>NZ_CP034539.1:5338568-10677137 GCF_003963535.1 Streptomyces cyaneochromogenes
CGCGGCACCGGACCCGGCGCTCTCGGACCCGGTGGCGGACGGGGATGAGGACGGCTTGTTCCGCTTCGGGCTCGGCGACGGGGAGGCGGACGGCTTCCGGGTGTCCGCCGTACCGGTGGCCGGCGCGGTGGCACCGGCCGCCTCCCGGTCGTCCGAGTCGCTCCCGCCGCCGAGCGGCGGACCCACGGTGAGCACGACGGCTCCCAGGACGGCGGCCACCGCGGCGGAGGCGATCAGCACGGTGCGGCGGCGGGGACGACGGGGCGGCGCGGGCTCGCTCGGTACGTCGACGACGACCGGGTCGGGTGGTGCGGCGGCCGTATCGGCCGTAACAGCTGCCCCATTCGTATCAGCTGCACCAGCTACATCAGCTGCATCAGCCGTATCGGCCGAAACGGCTCCCGCAGCCGACCCCGACCCCGATCCCGACCCCGATCCCGACCCCGCCCCCGTGGCCTGGTCCGCCCTGCTTCCCCGTGCCGCGTCCGCCAGGATCCAGCGCCGGTGCAACTCCACCAGCTCCTGCGGTGTCGCCCGGCAGACCCTCGCGAGGCGTTCCACCGGTGCGTACTCGACGGGCACAGCTGTGCCGTTGCAGTAGCGGTGGAGCGTCGACGTGCTCATGTGCAGCCGCTTGGCCAGCGCCCCGTAGCTGAGTCCCGAGCGGTCCTTGAGCTCCCGCAGCAGCCGCGCGAACGCCTCCGTTCCATCGGCCCCTGTTGCCCCTGCCACCCGTTTCCCCATCCCCTCGTGTTCCAGTCCCGCGTTCCAGGGCCACTGCCTCGTCCCTGGTCAGAGGGCGTTTCGGCGTTCCAGCGTCCCCAACTGCCCGCCATGCGTGGCGGTTGGGACAGATCGCCCCACAAGCTTCGGTCATCCAATCACCACGGCCACCCGAACACCGAAGGGGCACAGCAACATGTCCAACCTCCGCACCTCCCGCACCCGTCTCGTCGGCGCCGCCGCGACCGTCGTTCTCGCCGCGCTCTCCCTGACCGCGTGCAACGACGGCTCGGGCGTCAACGACGAGGGCTCCTCGGCGACCAACTCGCCGACCGCGGGCTCCTCCTCCACCACTGCCCCTTCCGGCGCCTCGTCCTCCGGTTCCGGTTCCGGCTCCGGGTCCACCTCTGGTTCCACTTCCGGTTCCGACTCCTCCTCGGGGGCCGGTTCCGCCGGCGGCACCACGGGGTCCGGCGGTGGCGGCGCCGCGTCCGGGGCGGAGGCGTCCGACTCCGCCGGCAAGCCGGTCACCTGCGAGGGGTCCAACACCAAGACGGTCGCGGCCCCGCTGAACCGCCCCGTGAACCACATGCTGCTCACGGTGACCAACACCGGTGGCAAGACCTGCTTCCTCTACGGCTACCCCGCTGTCCGCTTCGGCGAGGCCCAGGCGGTGCCTCCGGTCATCGAGGACTCGCAGCCGCAGGCGGTCGTCACGCTCGCGCCGGGCGAGTCCGGCTACGCCTCGGTGAACCTGTCGGCCACCGACGGCAGTGGCTCCGACGGCCACACCGTCAACTCCCTGGCCGTCTACTTCCACGGCCCCTCCGGCAACGAGAGTGTCGGCGCGGGCGCGAGCCCGTCGCTGCCCGCGAAGGGCGTCTACGTCGACGACTCGCTCAAGGTCACGTACTGGCAGCAGTCCATGGACGACGCCACCGCCTGGTGACGCCCGAGGCGCCCACGAAGAACCGGCCCACAGACCACCCCAGCAGGCAGGTGACCCACCATGCGCAGCACCCGAAGGATCTCCCGACTCGTGACCGCCTACTTCGGCGCGGCCTTCCAGGTGATCGTCCTGGGCGGCACGGGCCACCTGCCGCGGGAGGCGGGAGTCCGCCGGCGCCGCCACCCGGTCTGAACGGGACGCCGGGTCGGAGTTCCGGATCGCCGTACGGGAGGCACTGCGGCAAAGTCACGCCCCGCGCGGCCGGGTCAGGCCCGTGTCGTACGCGAAGATCGTGGCCTGCACCCGGTCGCGCAGGCCCAGCTTGCGCAGCAGGGCGTTGACATGGGACTTCACGGTTCCCGTCGTCACGCCCAGGGCGTCCGCGATCTCGGCGTTGGCGAGTCCCGCCGCCACCAGCGTTAGGATCTCGCGCTCGCGGGGGGTGAGCGCGTCGAGGGCGGTGGGGTCCGGTGCCGGGGCGGAGTGCGCGAAGGCCTCGATCAGGCGTCGGGTGACGGCCGGCGCGAGGATGCCGTCCCCGGAGGCCACCGCCCGGATGCCGGTGAGCAGTTCCTCCGGCCGGGCGTCCTTGAGGAGGAACCCGGAGGCACCCGCGCGCAGCGCGTCGTGGACGTACGAGTCCTGGTCGAAGGTGGTCAGGACGAGGACGCGCGGGGCGTCCTCCCCCGAGGTGAGCAGGCGGGTGGCGGTCAGCCCGTCCATGCCGGGCATCCGGATGTCCATCAGGACGACATCGGGTGTGAGGCGCCGCGCCAGCTCCACGGCGTGGGCGCCGTCCCCGGCCTCGGCGACGACGGCGAGGTCGGGCTCCGCGTCGATGATGGCGGCGAACCCGGCACGGACCACTGCCTGGTCGTCGACCACGATCACGCGGACCGTCGGATCTGTTCGGGCTGTGATGAGGACACCTCCTCTGGCTTCGTGCTCGGCTGCGTCCGTCTCAGCACGGCCAGCAGCTCGCGCATGGCGGCAAGGCCCGCTCGGGCCTGCTCCGCGGCGCCGTCGAGGTCGCCGCGTTCGGCGTGGACGACCACGTCGTCTGCGTGCCGGAGCACGGCCTGGCGCAACTCCGCCGCGATGCGCTGCCGCTCCTCGTACGCCTCCACGACGGCGGACCACACCGCGGCCGTCAACGCGCTGTCCTCACGCCGTGTGACGCGCTCGCGGCGCCTTCGGACGAACACGCCCGAGCCCCAGACCCCGGCCATCGGCAGGGCCAGGAACACCGTGAGGAAGAGGGCGAAGAAGACGAGGAAGGGGAGACCCTCACCGCCACCCCCCGCCTCGGCCTCCAGCGTGCCGCCGCCGAACACGTCCAGCGCGACCGCCGTCAACGCTGCCCCGCCCGCCGTCGCCAGGATCGCCGGCCAGGTGTGAGCCGCGGGTCCCGCGAAGGCCGCCACCGCGTGCAGGGCCACACACTCCGCGCAGGCCCCCGCCACGGCCAGGGACCAGGCCACGTCCGACGGCAGCAGCCCGTACGCCAGCGCGACCGGGGGGATCCAGGCACTGGCCGACACCAGGAGGAGGACGGTCCAGGGAGCCCGGCGCCGCCACAGCAGTGGCAGCGCGTGGAGGACGGCGGGCAGACAGGCCGCGGCGGTGGCGGCGGGCCGTTCGATGAGGACGGCGACGACCGGGAGCGCCGCGACGGCGAGCACGGTCGCCGTATCGGCCCAACTCGCGCTCGGCAGGGCCGGTCGGTGGCGCACCGCCGCCGACGGGTGGGGCAGCCGCGCGCGGACGGACCATCCCGGAGCGTCCCGGCGAGGGCCCGCTTCGAGGGTGCCGCCGAGCCCGGCCGCCCTGTCCCGCATACCCGCGGTACCCCGACCGGAGCCGAGCCCCTGCCGCGCCTCGGGTGCGCGGGCCGCCGCCTGCGCCGCCCCGTCGTCCTCCACGAGGAGGTCCAGCGCTCCGTCGCCGTCCCGCACCACGACGCGTACGGCGGCGCCGGGGGCGTAGCGCAGCGCATTGGTGAGGGCCTCGCGGACGATGCCGAAGGCCGCCTCGGCCACCTGACCCGTCAGGCCGGCCGGTCCGGGGGCCAGGTCCAGGCTCACGCGCTGGCCCAGGCGCTCGAATCCCGCGGCGAGTTCGGCGACGCGCTCTTCGAGCGGGCTCTCCTCGTCGGCCGCCGAGCTCCGCATCACGGTCACGAGCCGGTGCAGCGCCGCGACGGTCTCGCGCCCGCCCTCCGCCGCCAGCCGCAGCGCCTCGGCGGTCAGTTCAGGCCTGCGGTCGCCGAGGCGGCGTGCGGCGTCCGCGGTGACCACGACGGAGGTGAGGTGGTGCGCGCTGACGTCGTGCAGCTCACGGGCGAGACGGTGCCGTTCCGTGGTGGCCGCGGTGCCCCGTACGGCCTCGGCCCGGGCCAGTTCCCGTTCGGCGGCCCGTCGTCCGGCGAGCCATTGGCGGCGCCCGTGGCCGGCGCCCACGGTGGCCGCGTAGATCGCGAGGCTCACCAGGGCCTCACCGCCGATGTCGACCGGGGAGTCGTACCGCTGCAGGGACCTGAGCACCGCCGATCCGGTCAGTACGGACGCGACGAGGACGGCCGTCCCGGTCGGACGCAGCACCGCGACCCGGTACAGCGCGACCACGCCGGCCACCACGGCGGCCAGCAGCGCTTCGTCCGGCACGACGAATTCGGCGACCGTGACGGCCTCGATGGTGAGCGTCGCGGCGACCGGGAAGCGCCGGCGCACCCCCAGGACGGCGACGGCCGACGCGGTCACGGCCAGACCCACGGCGAGCTGCGGTGCCGCCACGGCCTCGCCGCGCAGCAGCGTGAGTCCCGGCCAGACGGACAACTGCACCACCGCCAGCAGCACGGGCAGCAGCCAGTTCCGTATGTGCCCCATGATGGCGACGATCATACGTTTGGTCCTCTGTCAGGGGTGCCTGTTCGGCGGCGTCCCTATCCCAGGTTGGAGACGCCGATCGTGCCCACGGCCGACGCCACGGCCGTCCACCGCCGGGATGCTGATGCACATGACGACGCACACCCTCTACGAGTCGCCTCAGCCCTCCGACCCGGCCTGGACACAGACCGCCCCCGCGCCCGCGCAGCCGCTTGCGTACCACCGGCAGGCTCGGGCGACCGGGCATCACCGGTGGTGGCGGCCGCTGGTGGGGACCGCCGTCGTGTTCATCGGCGTGACCCTCGTCATGCTGGTGGTGCTCATCGGCAGCGAGATCGCCGGTGCGGTCCTCGACCGTCCCCGCAATGATGACGGCGACCTCGTATGGGGCGGAATCGGTGACAACGCCCTGGCGCTGCTGTCCATCGCCCTGTGGATTCCGGTGGTCCTGCTGGCCGCGCGATGGGTGCAGCGGCGCCCGGCGGGCACGGTCTCGTCGGTGACGGGCGGGCTGCGGTGGCGCTGGCTGGGGCTGTGCCTCGCGGTGGCCCTGCCCGTGGCCGCGGCGTCCCTGGGCATCTCCCTGCTCCTGCCCGAATCCGAGGTCAGCGGGCCGGAGCTGACCTGGGCCGGACTGTCGCCGTTCCTGCTCGGCCTCGCGAGCATCTGCCTGCTCGTGCCGTTCCAGGCCGCGGCCGAGGAGTACGTCTTCCGTGGCTGGCTGGTGCAGGCGGTCGGCGCCTGGTGCCGCTCAGCGTGGGTCGCGGTGATCCCGCAGGCACTGCTCTTCGCCGCCGCGCACGGCTGGGGCACCCCCTGGGGGTTCGCCGACCTGGTGGTGTTCGGCCTCGTCACCGGGCTGCTGACCGTCCGTACGGGCGGACTCGAAGCGGCGATCGCGCTGCACGTGCTCAACAACCTCCTCGCCATGGGCGTCATGTCGGCGATCGCCGGAGGGCTCGCATCCGAGGAGACGGCTGCCGACATGAACTGGATGATGGTGGCCGTCGACGTCCCGATGGTCGCCCTCTACGCGGCAGTCGTCCTGTGGCTCGCCCGCCGCCGTCGCCATCACACGGATGTCGCTACGACGCGCCCGTGAGGTTCTCCGGCCGCAGGATCGTGTCGAGTCGGTCGGTGGTGAGGAGGCCGGCCTCGGCGGCGAGGTCCTTGGCGGGGCGGCCGGTGGCCAGGGCCTGGCGCGCGAGGGTGTCGCAGGCGGCGCGCAGGTGGGTCGCGGAGCGCAGCAGGCTGTAGGCGATGACCGGCTCGAAGGCGTTGAGCTGGAGCTGTCCGGCCTCGGCGGCCGGCGGCAGGTTGATCTCGCCGAGCCCCGCGGTGGGGCCGGAGGACGTCAGGCGCAGGTCGTTGCACGTCACTCATCGACGCCCGCGCCGCCGCCGAACTCTCCGGCCACCACTGGTCGGAGCTCGGCGGCCACATCAACGAGCTCTTCGACACCAACCAGTTCGCCGAGACGGTGACCGGCTGAGCCGAGCGCACGGGGGAGCAGACGCGGTCACACCGACCTTGACGGTCAGTGGTCGTCGCGGATGGTGGTCGCGATGCCGTTGCTGATCACGACCTCGGCGGTGAAGCCCTTCTTGGCGGCCGCCTCCAGTTCGGCCTCGGTGCACTCGGTGCCGCCCTGGCCGCCTTCGTCGGTGTTCGTGTCACCGCAGACGTCGCCGTAACCCCAGATCCTGGTGTCCTCGGCGAGGAAGAACTGCTGCTCGACGCCCTTCAGGTCGGAGACCGTGTACTTGCCCGGCGCCAGGTAGGAGACGTTGCCGAACCAGGTGCCGTTGACGCCCTTGCCCTTGTTGATGCCGTCGACGACGGTCTCGCCGGAGTCGGCGTCCTGCTGGGCGGCACGCCGCTCGGTGACCAGGGTGGCGACCCCGTTCCTCATCTCCACGTCGGCGTTCACGGCGGCCTTCTTGGCGGCCGTCTCCAACTGGTCCAGCGTGCAGGGCGCGTCCACCTTGGACCCCGCCTCGCCACAGATCGTGCCGACGCCGTAGACCTCGGTGTCATCGGCGACCCAGAACTGCTGGTCGCCCTTGCCCGGTACGGACACGATGTACTTGCCCGGGGCGAGATAGCTGACCTCGCCGTTCGTGAACGACCCGCTGACGCCCTTGGAGCTCTTGGAGTTCTGAGAGTTCTGGGAGTCCTTGGAGCCCTGGGAGTCCGACGCCTTCTCCGCGACCGCAGTCGCGCCCGCTGCGCCCTTGCCGGACGTACCGGACGCGCTGTCGTCGGTGCCGTTCTGGCACGCCGTCAT
Source organism: Streptomyces cyaneochromogenes (assembly GCF_003963535.1). Taxonomy (GTDB): domain Bacteria; phylum Actinomycetota; class Actinomycetes; order Streptomycetales; family Streptomycetaceae; genus Streptomyces; species Streptomyces shaanxiensis. The sequence continues at coordinate 5,345,413 of NZ_CP034539.1, forward strand.
CAGCAGCCCGGCGGTGATGGCGGCGGTGGCGACGACGGCGTTGCGCAGGTGGCGGTTCATCACGGGAGGTTCCTTCCGGTGCGGCGGTAGGGGGGAGCGGACGGCGTCCTGCGCCGGCTCCCCGCTCTGTGCTCACTATGAGGAGCCCCAGCGCCCGCGGGTCACGCCCGTCTTCCCTTCAGGACCCCGTCGTCGCACAGCCGTGACACAGCAACACATCGGCTGTGGAGGGCGGTTCGCCGCCGCGCCGCCTTGCGTCACACGAACACAGAGCCGGCGCAACGGTCGTCTCACTTCCGTTCCAGGGCCTGGGCCACCGTCTTCGCGTAGAGCTTCGCGGCCGTGGGGCCGGGGTGGATGCCGTCGTTCGCGAGGAGGTCGTCCTTGCCCTGGACGGCACGGTCCCAGTCCGCCACCACCACGTTCGCGTGCGCCTCGGCGGTCTGCCGGATGGCGCTGTTCACCCGGTCCTTCCAGGTGACGGGACCGTGCACGGTGACCAGGACGACGGTGCGCTGCGCGACGATCACGGCAGGCACCGCCAGAGCCACCACGGCGAACGGGAGCCCCGCGGGCGGGGTTCCGTTGCGCGGGCGCGGGCGGCGCAACGGTTCCTCCACCGGCGGTAGGGGACGCGACCGCGCCCGCCAGGACTACGGCCACCCGTACCTTTTCGGACAGGGGGCGGCATGGAGGCGCCCCGCCCCCTGCTCAGCGCAGCGCGCTCTTCTGCTGCCACTCGCTCCACGACAGGTTCCACGCGCCGAAGCCGTTCCCGGGCGCGACCACGCCCTTGGTGTCCTTGCCGGTGATCTCGAACGGGTCGCCCGGCCGGACCTGCCCGTAGAACCAGGCCGCGTTCGCGTCGCTCATTCCTATGCACCCGGAGCTCTGGTTGGAGTTGCCGAAGTAGCGGGCGTTCCACGGGGCGGCGTGCGCGTACATGCCCGACCAGGTCAGCCGCATCGAGTAGTCGACCATCTTGTCGTAGGCGTCGCGCAGGCCCACGGTCTCGGAGTTCATGTTGATCGTGCCCTCCTTGGCCATGAGGACGGCGGTTCCGCGCCAGGACCGCTTGTCACCGCCGGGCGTGCCGCCGGAGACCGGTATGCGCCGGACCGTCTCGCCGTCGCGTTCGAGGGTGAGCCGGTGGCTGTCGAGGTCGACCTTGACGATCTGCCGGGCGCCGATGGTGAAGGTGGTCGTGTAGTCGCGTACGAACCAGCCGCCGTCCGCACCCGAGTCCGTGCCGTTCAAGTCGGCGTTCAGCGTGACCTTGGTGCGGGGCTTCCAGTACGCCTTGGGTCGCCAGTCCACCCGGTCCCGGCCCGACCAGTCCCGTATCCAGCCCCAGGAGCCCTCGGTGTCGTTCGAGGTGGTGATCCTGAGCTGCTTCTCGACCTCGGCCTTGTTCCTGACCGGGTTGTCGAAGACCAGGGAGATCGGCTGGGCGACGCCGACGGTGGCGCCGGCGCCCGGTCGCCAGTCGACCTTGTTGACCTTGCCCGCCGGAGCCGTGCTGAAGGCGGCCCGGGTGCTCTTGGCGGTTCCGCCCTCGGTCCGGGTCGCCGCCGTCACCGCGTACGACGCGCCCGGTACGGCCTTGCGGTCGGAGACCCACGACCGGCCGTCGGCGGCGACCTTGCCGGCGAGCTTGTGACCCTCGTCGTCGGTGACGGTCACCGAGGTGAGCCGGCCGCCCGAGGCCGTGACCTTCACGGGCTCGCCCGCCGGGACCCGTGCTCCCTCGGGTGTGACGGTGACCGTGACCGGGCGGTCGTCGGCGCTCGGCTTGCCCTCGCTGTCCGGGGCGGTGGCCGAGCCGCTCGACGAGCAGGCGGCGAGCGGCGTCAGCAGGGCGGCCATGGCGGCGGCCACGACGGCGGCCCGGACGCGGGCATGGGCGAGTACACGGGTGCGCGACAACAGGACCTCCGGGAAGGGCGATCGAGGGGTGGGCGATTCGGCGATGTCGTGACTGTAGAGCCGGAAAACCCGAGGTCAGCCGCTATCCGGCAATGTGACGGCGACTGGTGAGGAACGGTCATGGTCCGGTCACATTCGCCGGACGGAGCGGTCATGGGCCGCTGTGAACCTCCTTTGTGTCCCCGCGACGGACCGGGGAGAAGGAGAGGCTCAGACTGTGTCAGCGCTGCTCGTTCCGCCCAGCCGCGTGTGCCAAGCACGGGGCCGGGGCTTTGCCCTGCGCCCCATCACCGCGCAGGCCTACCGCGCCTTCCTCGCGTCCCCCGACGGCGCCGCGCTCGGCGCCGGATTCCTGCAGTGTCCGTCCTGGGCCGACGTCAAGGAGGGGTGGCGTTCCCAACTCCTCGGCTGGGGACCGGATCCGGAGGCGGGCGCGCTGACGGGCGTGGCCCTGGTGCTGCTGCGGCAACTCCCCGGCACCCGCAAGTACTTCGCCTACCTCCCCGAGGGTCCCGTCGCCGACTGGACCGACCCCGACATCGACGGCTGGCTCGGCCCGCTCCTCGAACACCTGCGCCGCGCGGGCGCCTTCGCCGTGCGCATCGGCCCGTCGCCCGCCTACCGGCGCTGGGACGCCGCCCTGCTCAAGCCGCTCGCCGGCCCGGGCCGGCGCCTGGGCGACGTCCTCGCCAGCGAGGTCGACCCGCTCGGCACCGCCGTGGCCGAGCGGCTGCGGGCCCGGGGCTGGCGCCGCTGCGGTGGTGACAGCACCGCAGGAGGCGGCACCGGAGGGGGCGGGGCCGGAGGGGACGGGGACGCCCAGCCCCGGCACGTCTTCCATGTGCCGCTCGCCGGACGCACCACCGAGGACCTGTGGTCCGGGCTCAACCAGGAATGGCGACGCAATGTCCGCCGGGCCCAGAAGGAGGGCGTCGAGGTGGTGGTGGGCAGCGCGGCCGAACTCCCCGAGTTCTACCGGCTGCTGGGCATCACCGAGCGACGCGACGGCTTCCGGCTCGGCCGCTCGCTCGCCTACTACGAGCGTCAGTACGCGGCGCTCAACGCCGAGGAACCGGGCCGGATGAAGCTGTACCTCGCCCGGCACCAAGGAGAGATCCTCGCCGCCCACACGATGATCACGGTGGGCCGCCGGGCCTGGTACCAGACCGGCGCCTCCGCCGACCACCGTCGCGAGGTCCGCCCCTCCAACGCCCTGCAGTGGCGGATGATGCAGGACGCCCACGCTCTCGGCGCCGACGTCTACGACATGCGCGGGGTACCCTCCACACTCGATCCAGGCGAACGTGCGTACGGACTGCTGCGGTGGAAGCTCGGCACCGGGGGACACGTCGTCGAGACGTTGGGGGAATGGGAGAGATCCTTGGGCGGCAGCGCCAACCACACGCTTCACCGCGCCTTCCAGGCGTACCTGAACCGCCGATGACGCAGACGACAAAGGCGGCCTCACCGGCCTCACCGGCCCCTTCAGCCCCCTCCGCGGCCCGCGGCACCGCCGTCATGGCCGCCGGATCCGTCGTCGGACGGGCCACCGGTTTCGCCCGTTCCGCCGTGGTCGCGGCAGCGCTGGGCACCATCGGGCCGGTCGCCGACGGCTACGCGGTCGGCAACGCCCTGCCCACCATCGTCTACATGCTGCTCCTCGGCGGCGCCCTGAACGCCGTCTTCGTGCCCGAGCTGGTCAAGGCCGCCAAGGAGCACGACGACGGCGGTGCCGCGTACACCGACCGGCTCGTCACCGTCTGCGTCGTCGCCCTGCTGGCGATCACCGCGACCGCGGTCTGGGCGGCCCCCGCGATCGTCGACGCGTACACCGACTACACCGGCGAGCAGGCGGCCATGACCACCGCGTTCGCCCGCTACTGCCTGCCCCAGATCTTCTTCCTCGGACTGTTCACGCTGCTCGGGCAGGTACTCAACGCGCGCGGCCGGTTCGGCGCCATGATGTGGGCGCCGGTCCTCAACAACCTCGTCGTCATCACCGTGTTCGGCCTGTACCTGGCGCTGGCCATGGGCGGCGGGGACACCCCCACCGCAGGGAACACGCTCACCCCCACCGAGACCGCCGTGCTCGGCTGGGGCACGACCGCCGGTATCGCCGTCCAGGCACTCGCCCTCGTCCCCGCGCTGCGCGCGGCCCGCTTCCGCTGGCGGCCCCGCTTCGACTGGCGCGGCAGCGGTCTGACCCGCCCGCTGCGCGCGGCCGGCTGGCTGGTGCTGCTGGTCCTGGCCAACCAGGCCGCCTACTGGGTCACCACCAGGCTGGCCACCACCGCGGGCCTCGACGGCGGCCCCGGCTACGGCGCGTACAACAACGCCTATGTCCTGTGGGTCGTACCGCACGGCATCATCACCGTCTCCGTGGTGACCGCGCTGCTTCCCCGGATGAGCGCGGCCGCCGCCGACGGGGACAGCGCGGCCCTGCGGCGCGACGTCTCCCATGCCCTGAGGGTCTGCGCCGCCGCCGTCGTACCCGCCGCCTGCGCGCTGTTCGCCCTCGCCCAGCCGGTGATGGCCCTCGTCTTCGGATACGGCAGAACCAGCGCCGCCGACACGGCCGCCATGGCCGGGATCCTGATGGCCTTCGCGCCGGGACTCGTCGCGCTGTCCGGCCAGTACGTCCTGTCCCGCACTTTCTACGCGCTCTCCGACACCCGTACGCCGTTCCTGCTCAACCTCGTGATCGTCGCCCTCAACGCGGGACTGTCCCTGGCCGCCGCGCACCTGCTGCCGGCCCGCTGGGCCGTGACGGGCATGGCGGCGGCGTACTCGCTGGCCCTGGGCGCGGGCTGGGCGGTGACCGCCCGGGTGCTGAGCCGCAGGCTCGCCGTCGCCCGCCCCCTGCGCTCGTCCGCCGCCGGCGCCCACGCACGACTGCTCCTCGCCGCCGTCCCCGCCACGACGCTGGGTTACCTCGCCGCCCTGGGAACCGCACGGGCGGGGGCGTTGGTCTCCACGGTTGCCGGCGCGACCGCCGTCGTCGTCACCTTCGCCCTGCTCGCCCGTCCGCTGCGGCTCGCCGAACTCGAAGCGCTGCTCAGCGGCGTACGCCGCAGATTGACCCGTACCCGCCCCTGACCATCACCGAGGGAGAACCACCGATGCCCCGCGTGCTCCTCATCGAGGACGACCCTTCCGTACGCGAGGGGGTCGAACTCGGTCTGCGCCGCCGCGGCCACGAGGTACGGGCGGCCGCGACCGGCGAGGCCGGCCTCGCCGCGATGGCCGAGTTCCGCCCCGACCTGCTGCTGCTGGATTTGATGCTGCCCGGCATGAACGGCGTACAGGTCTGCCGCCGGGTCCGCGAGCGCAGCCAGCTGCCGATCATCATGCTCACCGCGCGCGGCGACGACTTCGACGTGGTCATCGGCCTGGAAGCCGGTGCCGACGACTACATCGTCAAGCCCGCCCGCACCGAGGTGATCGAGGCCCGGATCCGTGCCGTACTGCGCCGCCTGGACGACGGCGGCCAGGGCCGGCAGGCCATCGAGGTCCACGGCGAACTCGCCATCGACCGGGTCGGACTGACCGTCACCAAGGCCGGCCGGCCGCTCGCGCTCGCCCCCTCGGAGCTCAAGCTCCTGCTGCACCTCTCCGCCGCCCCCGAGCAGGTGTTCAGCAGACAGCAACTGCTGGAGCACGTCTGGGACCACAGCTACCACGCCGACGCCCGGCTGGTCGACGCCTGCGTCGCACGCCTGCGCGGCAAGATCGAGAACGAGGTCGGCAGCCCCCGCTACGTCCAGACACTGCGGGGCTTCGGCTACCGCTTCGGACCGCTGTGAGCACCGGCCCTCGCCGGTCGCGGTTCAGGGCGTTCGGGCTGCGTACGCGGCTCATGCTCGCCTTCCTGCTGGTCGCCGCGGTCAGCGCGGGCACCACGGCCGCGCTGACCTATCGCGAGGCCCGCACCGCGCTGCTGGAGACCGCCCAGGACACGGCGGTCACGTCGTTCCGCGACCAGGTCCAGCAGACCGCCTTCGGGCTGCCCATGCGGGGAGGCGAGGACCTGGAGTCGGTCCTGCGTGACATCGCCCGCAAGGGCAAGCCGCACCCCTGGGTGGTGTTCGCCGAGTACGGCTCCGTCCGCGCCTCCTCGGGCGAGAACCCGGTCTCCACGGTCATCACCCCCGAACTGCGCCGCGCCGCGCGGGCCAACCCCCACGGCATGTTCGAGCGGGTCGTCAAGGACGGCGTCCCCTACCTGACCATCGCCATGCCCATGGTCTTCAAGACAGGCCCGTACAGCGTGGTGCCCAGCGGGCTCGTCCTCTACGCCGTCATGCGGCTGACCGACGAGCAGATCAACGTCGACGCCCTCCTCATGGCCGGCCGGGACGGCGCCCTGCCCGGCCTCGCCATCGCGCTGATCCCCGGCCTGATCGCGGCGCGCAGCGTGCTGCGCCCGGTGCGGGAACTGCGCCAGGCGGCCCGGAGCATGGGCAGCGGCCGGCTCGACACCCGGATCCCGGTGCGCGGCAGCGACGAACTGGCCGACCTGGCACGCACCTTCAACGAGTCGGCCGCCCAACTGGAAGACTCCGTACGGGAACTGCGCGAGGCCGAGGCCCGCGCCCGCCGTTTCGCCTCCGACGTCTCGCACGAACTGCGTACCCCCCTCGCCGGAATGCTCGCCGTCACGGAGGTCCTCGACGAGGACGCGGACCACCTCGACGCCGACACCGCCCGCGCGGTCCGGCTGGTCAGCGCGGAGACCGGAAAGCTCGCCGTGCTCGTCGAGGACCTGATGGAGATCTCCCGCTTCGACGCCCGCGCGGCCGAGTTGAACGCCGACGAGGTCGACGTCGCCGAGGCCATCCGCAAGACCCTGCACAACCGGCACTGGACCGACGACCGCGTCCGCACCGACCTGCCCACCGGCATCCGCGCCCGTCTCGACCCCCGCCGCTTCGACGTCGTGATCGCCAACCTCGTCGGCAACGCCCTGCGCCACGGCAGCGCGCCGGTGACGGTACGCCTGCGCACCGAGACCCGCTCCCCGTCCGGACCCGCGCTGCTGATCACGGAGGTCGCGGACGACGGCCCCGGCATCCAGCCCGCCGTGCTCCCCCATGTCTTCGACCGCTTCTACAAGGCCGACGCGGCCCGCACCCGCTCGGCGGGCAGCGGCCTGGGCCTGGCGATCACCCTGGAGAACGTGAGGCTGCACGGCGGAACGATCCGAGCGGGGAACCGGCCCGGGGGCGGTGCCGTCTTCACCGTCGAGATACCGCTCCACACGGAGGAGGCCGGCGGATGAGGCGTGCGCGGACGCGCCGAGGCGCGGCGCCCGTCGTCGTCGCCCTCGCCTCCGCGGCGGCCGTACCGCTGCTGGGCGGCTGTGGCATCCAGGAGACCGACGTCATCGAGGCGGGCGGTCCCGCCAGCTTCCAGGCCTTCCTCGACCGCGACTACGACATGCTGCTCTTCTTCCGTTCCCCCGACGGAGGTCTGAGCGCCGTGATCCGCAGGATCGAGCCCCCGGTCGGGTCCGGCGACGGAAACACCGGGCTCGGCGACGGATACACCGAGTCGGGCTCCGGATACCAGAACCTCGGCGACACAGCGCGACCGGTGCCGACGGAGAAGGTCGTCCTGGCGCTGCTCGCCGGACCAGGGAAGGAAGACCGAGCCGCCGGCCTGAGCACGTCCCTCCCCGCCGCCCGCCCCGGCGCAACCGTCGAGGTCGGCCTCTCCCCGGACGGCAAGGTCACGACCCGCCTCCCGCTGGCCCTGGAGGGACTGTCCGGCACGGCGCTGCGTCAGCTGACCTGCACGATCGCCTACAGCCAGGACGCCGACGGCCAGGTCACCGTGGAACTGACGGGACAGGACGGCGCATCGAGGTCCGGCACCTGTGGCCTCGCCCCCGGCAGCACCGAGAACGCACCCGCGCGGCCCGAAGTCCGGGCACGGACGACGCCGACGGTCACGAGCGGCTGAGCCGGCGCCCCGAGCGGGCACCGTGGTCCGGGCGTGACGCGGTCACGTCGCCGACGTACCCGCCAGATCGTCCAGCTCTGCGGCGAAGAGCTGCGCGGGGTCGATTCCCATACCGCTGAAGTGACCGGCGAGTTCCAGGGACAGGACACCGTGCAGCCGGGTCCAGAAGGCCAGGGCCCGGTGGAGGGCCGCGGGCGGGGCGGGATGACCGGCCGCCCAGTCCCGGTGGCCTTCGAGGTGCGCCTCGAACGGTGTCGCCGGTCCGTCGGAGGGCAGCGCGGCGCAGGCGTCCAGCAGGGTCGCCATGATCTCGGACGAGATCGCGGTGGTGTCGTCGGGCGCCTGGTAGCCGGGGACGGGCGTGCCGTAGATGAGGAAGTAGCGCTGGGGGTCCCGCAGGGCCCATGCCCGCAAGGCGTGCGCCAGCGCGGTCACATCGGCACCGGACGCCTCCGAGGTCGCGCGGAAGGCGTCGGCGAGGCTTCGGTACGCGTCTCTCACCAGCTCGGTGATCAGGTCGTCGCGGCCGCCGAAGTACCGGTACAGCGCGGGTCCGCTCATGCCCATCTGCTTGGCGATGGCGTTGAGGGAGAGCGCGGAGGCGCCGGCCGTGGCGATCTGCTCCCATGCGCGTTGCTTGATCTCCGTACGCACCTGGGCGCGGTAGCGCTCGCGCGGGGTCTTCGCCTCCGAGTTCACCATGGTTAGAGGGTATCACTGAAGTTATTGACACTTTCGAGTCCGTGCGGTTATAACTTCTAACGAACGTGAAGCCGAGTAACCCACCGACTCTGTGGAGGTCGTCGCCATGAACACCGAAGAACTCGTCGAGGTCGTCCTGCCGGGCAAGGTCGAGCCCGAGGGGCTGCAGATCCGGCAGGGCGCCGTACCCGCCGCGGGTCCGGGCCAGGTCGTGATCCGGGTGGAGGCGACCGGCGTCTCCTTCGCCGAGCAGCAGATGCGGCGCGGCCGCTACTACGACCAGCCGCCCTTCCCGTTCGTGCCCGGCTACGACCTCGTCGGTACGGTGCTGGCGACCGGCGAGGGCGTCGAGCCGGGCCTGGCCGGCACCCGGGTCGCCGCGCTGGTGAAGGTCGGCGGCTGGGCCAGCCACGTGCTCGGCGAGGCGGCGGACGTGGTGCCGGTGCCCGACGGGATCGGCGCGGCGGAAGCGGAGACCCTCGTCGTCAACGGCATCACCGCCTGGCAGATGCTGCACCGCAAGGCCCGCGTCCGGGCGGGGCACACCGTCGTGGTGCACGGCGCGAACGGCGGCGTCGGCTCGGTCCTGGTCCAGCTCGCCCAGGCCGCCGGCGCGCGGGTGATCGGCACGGCGTCCGAGCGCCACCACGACGCCCTGCGGGACCAGGGCGTCACCCCCGTCGACTACCGCGCCGACGACGTCGCCGCCCGCATCCGCGCACTCGCCCCCGGCGGGGTGGACGCCGTCTTCGACCACGTCGGCGGCCGCGGCATCGTCGACTCCTGGCGCCTCCTCGCCCCCGGCGGCACCCTCGTCTCGTACGGCAGCGCCTCGACCCGGGACGACGAGGGCTCCAAGCAGTGGCCCGTCCTCAAGCTGCTCGGCCGGGTGTGGCTGTGGAACGCCCTGCCCAACCGCCGCCGCGCGTACTTCTTCAACGTCTGGGCCGGCCGGGCCCTGGCCAAGAACCGCTTCCGCGCCCGCCTGCGCGCCGACCTCACCCAGGTCTTCGCCGCCCTCCAGCGCGGCGAGGTCACGGCCCGGATCGCCGCGCAACTGCCGCTCACCCGCGTCGCCGACGCCCTGCGGCTGGCGGAGTCGGGCACGGCGGCCGGAAAGGTCGTGCTGAACCCGTAGCGAGCACCCGAGCACCGGATCCGATCACCACAGCGAATCAAACGGGACAACGAAACCGAAACGAGGGGAACACCATGTCCAGCACCGGCCCGTCGAACTCACCCCGCGCGCGTACGGCCGCCGTCACGGTCGCGCTGGCCGTCAGCGCCGTTCTCGCGAGCACCATCCCGACCGCACAGGCCGCCCACGGCGGTACGTCCCAGTGCGGCGGGCGAGGCGTCGACGGCACCGCCCTCATCCGCTATGAGTCCGACATCGTCATCAAGGCGCCACTGAGCACGGTCTGGAAGCTGCAGACCGACGTCGAACGCTGGCCGTCCTGGCAGCCGCCGGTCACCACCGCCGAGCGTCTCGACCCCGGCCGCCTGAAGGCGGGTTCGCAGTTCCGGTGGACGACCCCCGCGCCCGCCACCCCCACGACCCCCGCCACCACACTCACCATCACGTCCACCGTTCAGGAACTCCGGCGCGACAACTGCATCCTGTGGAGCGGACCCGCGGCAGGCGAGGGGCTGCGCATCGACGAGGGCGTCCACCTGTGGACCTTCAGGAAGGTCAAGGGCGGCGTGCGCGTCCACACCGAGGAAACCTGGACCGGCTCCCAGGTCGAGGCGGACGTCCCCACCGCGACCGAGGCCCTCGGCACGGGCCTCGAAGCGTGGCTGCGCGACCTGAAGACCACCGCCGAAGCCCAACGAATGCCCTGACGTGGCGGACTGACGCGGCGGTCCTTGTGTCGTCCGCCGTCACTCACACCATTTCGGGCTGAGGTTCCAGCTGCCGCGCCGACGCGTCCTTCGGTTCCCAGAGTCTGGTGGCTCGTACATAGCCGTAAACCACCGAGGTCATCGCCAGAATGAGAAGTGGTCCGAAAACCCGCGGATGTGCGGCCATCTCCATCGGCGCATAGCGATAGGACACCAAGAGCGCGGCGAAGACCGATGTGCCGTAGGCGACCAGCTGAATTCCCGACCGGTCCCAGCCGCGTGCGTGCGAGCGCAGCGCCGCCTCGATCGTGAGCGCGAAGACCACGCCGGCGATGAGATCCACGCCGTAGTGGTAGCCGAAGCCGAGTGTCGCGGCGAGCGTGGCGACGAGCCAGAACGTGCCGGCGTATCGCAGAAGCCGCGAGCTCTTGCGGGTATGGATGAAGATTGCGGTGGCCCACGCCGTGTGCAGGCTGGGCATGCAGTTGCGGGGGGTGATCGCGTCGTACGGCATCGAGTGCGGGGCACTGAACGGCGGCGGTGTGTGGGGCCACAGGTTGGCCAGCGCCCAGTGCACGCCGCCGGTTCCGGAGGCGCCCGGGCCGTAGGCGAAGACCGGTCCGACCACCGGGAAGATCATGTAGAAGGCCGGTCCGATGAGGCCGATGACCAGGAAGGTGCGCACCAGGTGATGGCGCGGGAAGCGGCGTTCGGCGGCCACGTGGCGCAGCTGGTACAGCGCGACGACGGCCGCGGCCACCGCGAGCTGGGCGTAGACGTAGTCGAGGACATGGGTGCCGATCGGCCCGATGGCCGCGAGGGTCCGGCCTGCCAGCCATGACGGGTCGCCCAGTGCGTGATCGGCGACGGCCAGGTACGGGTCGAGCACCGTGGGGCGGGTCTTCGCCGTGATGAGCAGCCAGGTGTCGCCGATCTTGCGGCCGGCCACGAGCAGCAGGCCCAGCCCGACGCCCTTCAACAGCAGGACACGGTCCTGGCCGGTGCGGCGCGTGACGGCGATGACCGCGCACCCCAACATCACCCACAACGCGCCGCTGCCGAAGAAATGGCCGCCGGGCGGCTCGGCGCCGACCGCCCACCGTCCCAGTGCGAAGACGCTGTCGATACCGATCGCGACACCGGCCGCGACGAACCGTTGCCGCCAGGGGAGCACCACCATCATCAACGCCATACCGGCGTACAGCGGGCCCGGCTTGGGGGCATATATCAGGTCTTTGACCTGACTGGTCATCGGCCCCGGTGCGCCGTCGCAGTAGTACCGTGCGGCGATCTCCATCGAGATGAGGAGGCCGAGGGCCGCCACGCCCGCCGCGGCCCACAGCATCGCCCGTGGTGGACGCCGCGAGGTGCGCGTATGTATGTCCTTTATCCGCGAAAAGATCCGCGATGGTATAGGTATCAATTGCCTGGCGCCGATTTGCTATTCATCTGACCAGGCCACTTCTCGCACTGGATGGCATGGTTTTGGTGGAGGGCCTCGGAAGGCCATGGGCTCGAACATGCTATCGGACGCCGAATTGGCCCTGGCAGCCGGAAAGTGCGTAAAGAAACTTTTACCCGCATTGAGACAACCAAGAGGCAATGAAGGGTTTCTGACGTCTCGCGTCCCCCGATCGATTGGAGACACGAGGTGGACCCTCATACCGCGAACGACCGTAGGCCGCCACGGCCGACGGCCCCGGTCCGACGCCTGTCCCACTGGGTTCCGGCCGCAGCACTCCTCCTGGCCGTGACGACCTCCTGCACGGGCTCCGCGTCGGGGAAGGGCGCCGCCGCGGTCTGGAAGCCCGGCGCGTCCGGCGTGGGGGACCGGCTGTTTCCCGGACTCGGCAATGGCGGCTACGACGTGGCGCATTACGGCCTGACCCTGCACTACGTGCCCGAGACCAACCGTCTGAAGGGCACGGCTGTCATCACGGCGCGCGCCACCCAGAACCTGAGCCGCTTCAACCTCGACCTCTCCGGGCTGCGGGTACGCCTGGCCACGGTGCAGGGCGCGAAGGCCCGATACGCGCGCGAGAAGGACGAGTTGCTGGTGACACCGGCGAAGCCGCTCAAGGACGGCGAGGTTTTCAGGACAGTCGTCACCTACGACGGCACCCCCCGCACGATCGAGGACGACGACGGAAGCCTGGAAGGCTGGATCGAGACCGACGACGGCTCCACCGCCCTCGGCCAGCCCGCCGGTTCCATGACCTGGTTCCCGGGCAACCACCACCCCTCGGACAAGGCCACGTACGACATCACGGTCACCGTGCCCAAGGACGAGGACGGCGACCCCTACGACGTGGTCAGCAACGGCGAGCTGATCACGCAGGAGGACAAGGGCGAGACGGTGACCCGGCACTGGCGCACCGAAGAGCCCATGGCCGCCTACCTCGCGCACGTCTCCGTCGGCTACTTCGAGGTCCACAAGGGCTGGACCGACGACGACCTCCCCTCCTTCGTCGCCATCGACCCCGACGAGTCCGAGGACGCCGCGGACGTCAAGGACCTGGTCCCCGAGATCGTCGACTGGGCGAGCGAACGCTTCGGCCCCTACCCCTTCTCCTCCACCGGCGCCGTCGTCGACCACCTGCCCGAGCTCGACTACGCCCTGGAGACCCAGACCAAGCCCTACTTCGACGAGGCACCGGACGAGACGCTCCTCGTCCACGAGCTGGCGCACCAGTGGTTCGGCAACTCCGTCACCCCGCGCCAGTGGAAGGACATGTGGCTCAACGAGGGCCTGGCCACGTACGCGGAGTGGCTCTGGGAGGAGGAGCGGGGCGGCGAGGAGAAGCAGGACGGCGACAGGAAGCAGGACGGCAGGATCACAGACGAGATCTTCGACGATTTCTACGCCGGCAAGGATCCCGAGAGCGAGGGCATCTGGTCCTTCCCTCCGGCCGCCCCTCCCAGCGCGGCACGCGTCTCCGACCCGCCCGTCTACGGCCGCGGCGCCATGGCCGTCCACAAGGTGCGCCGGGCCGTCGGCGACGAAGCCTTCTTCGACATCCTCCGCACCTGGACCCGACAACACCGCCACGGCAACGCCGACACCGACCAGTTCATCGCCCTGTGCGAGAGCAAGTCCGGGAAGGACCTGACGAACCTCTTCGAGACCTGGCTGTTCAGCAAGGAGAAGCCGGCTCGGATGCGATGAGAGCGATCTGACCCCGAGGAGGGTGTGGGCCCCGTGCCCGCTCCTAATTGCCGCGCGTCCGTGCTGAGCGGTCGGTATAAAGGCGGACGGCCGGGCGGACGGTCCGGAGAGGCCCCCGCCGTCTCGAACACGTCAGAGGGTGGGGATCGAGAGTGTTGTTGCGGAGGATACGCAGATGGATCACGGTGGCCGTCACGGCCGCCGCGCTCGGCATGGGAGGCGTGACAGCCGCGCACGCCGCGGACCAGCCGGAGGTCACCTACGCGGGGAGTGTGTCGGACGACCTCGGGACCCTGCAGATCAGTGCACGGTCGGCGGCCGACATCACCGGCATCACGGCGCGCCTGGTGTCGTACGCCTCGCAAACCGAAGTCGCCGAGATCGGGACCCAGGACTTCCGGCTCTTCTCCGGCACCCGTCAGGACGGCAACTGGCGTACCAAGAAGCCGTTGAAGCTGCCCGAGTTCGGCTCCTACCGCATCGACGTGGAGGTGACGGACGCCGACGGCGGTCACGTACTGCGCCAGTCCGCGGGGGACTTCGCCTACTACGTCGTAGCGGAATTCGGCACGCTCACCGTCGACCGCACCGCCATCGACCGGGACCACCGTGACGTGCAGGTCGAGGGAACGCTGTACGGACGGTGGCCGACCCGTCAGGTGAAGCCCCTGGCGGCACGCCAGGTCGAGATCACTGTCGACTATTGGACGCAAGCCACTGTGACCACCGACGCCCAGGGGCACTTCACGGCCTCGGTGCGGCTCGACGCCGCCGCGCCCGTCCAGGCCGTGTTCCGCATGGACGGTGGCACGCCGACGGTTCTGTACGGGGAGTCCGATCCGGTACAGATCGGTGTCGACCAGATTCCCACCCGGTTCACGTCCACGGTGAGTTCGACCGACATCGACTTCGGTCAGCCGGTCACGCTGAGCGTCAAGGTCGAGCAGAAGACCGCGGACGGCTGGCTGCCGCTGGCCGGGTACTCCGGGGGCGTCCTGTTCGGCCCCGCCGACGCTCAGACCGACCTCGTAGGTCGCTTCACCACCGCTGACGACGGCACCTTCACGATGGACTACACGCCATGGCAGGGCGGCCACTTCCAGCTCGCCCTGGACACCTCGGAAGACCCGTTCCTCCAGGCCGGCACCGGTACGAGTGACGTCGTCCACGTGCACCGGGCGTCCAAGTTCACGGCCTTCACGGCCACCCGCTCCGACACGGGACAGGTCCACGCCGAGGGGCTCATCGACTTCCCCGACGGATGGACGCCCGCCCCGATCGACGTCCACATCCAGTACTCGCCCGACGGCGTGAACTGGTCGACGCTCACCACGGTCGAGGCTCACTGGGGCGGCAGCGGCAACGATTTCGCCGCGGACCTCGACCAGAGCGGCGCCGGCCACTACCGGGCCGTCTTCGACGCCGACGACAACTTCCAGTCGGCCACCTCGGAGACGGTCTTCGTGCCGGCGGCGGCCTAGCTGTCGGACTCCGAGAGGGAGTTCGTGCGAGCGCTGCCGATACGGATGCGGCCGGCACCGTCGATCGGACGGTGCCGGCCGGCTCCGGGGCGTCGTCGTCCACGTCCAGCTCGGCCTTCGCGTACTTGGTGATCCTGGCGAAGTCGATCGCGCCGGGGTCGCCGTGCACAACGAGTCCGGCTTCTAGGACGAAGCGGCCTTCGACGCGGCGTACCGCGCCTGGCTGGAGGAGGTCGGATTCGCTGACCGGTACCTCGACTGGGTCGAGAAGACCGAGGCTGTCGTACGGCGTGGCCGCCGGGCACCCTGACAGGTGTCAGGTCCCCGGGGCCGCCTCCGTGCCCTTCACTGAGGTCAGCACTTGCAAACCGCGACCTCTCGGGGGCACGAGAATGATCCGCAGTAAGAAGATGTTCGCCGCAGGTCTGGCCACCACCGTCTCGGCGGTGGCCCTGTCCGTCGGCGCCATGGCCGCCCCGGCGTCGGCCGCGGGCTCGGTCGACTGCCGTGGCGCGGTCCACGGTGTCGACACGGACCGGGGCATCGCCAGCTGCACGAACAACAGCGACCGCACCATCCGTTTCCGCGCCGAGGTCGTCTGCGGCCGGGCCCCCGACGTCTCCGGTGACTGGGTGACCCTGACCCCGGGCCAGTACGGCCAGTCCTCCGCCACCTGTGCCTGGTACAGCACGGGTGTCGGCAGCGTCGGCTGGACCATCGAGTAGTACCCGGTCGAACGGGGGAAGGGGCGGCGGCCGGATGCTCTCAGGAGTACGGCCGCCGCCCCTGGGCTTAGGCCCTGTCGTTGTTGTTGTCACTCGCCGACTCCCCCACGCTCGAACAACCTCGCGCGGCGGGACTCCCATCACCCCGCTCCGAGCCCTGTTCGAGACGCTGCCCGGAGCACCCGGGGACCTGACGCTGCTCTGCCGGGCCCGTACCGCGGAGGAACTGGCGCTACGGGACGAACTGGAGACGATCGCGGACGCGCGCGGGGCGCGACTGCTGTACGCCGTGAACATGCCCGACGGTCGCCGGACGCCGACCACCGCGAAGATGCTGCGCAGGATCCTGCCGGACATCGCGCGACACGACGTGTACCTGTGCGGACCGCCCGGACTGGCCGAGGAGTCGTACGCCGCACTCCGCGAGGCAGGTGTCCCGCACCGCCGTATCCACCACGAGTCCTTCGAATTCTGAGGCGAGCCGTGACACTTCGTGCCGCTGATGCGCTGGTGCTCCCGTGAGGAAGAAGCATCCGTTCCGCCACGCGCTGCTGGCCACAGTCGGCACCGTCTCCGGCATCGTGCTGCTGCTCTCGCTCAAGCCGACCACGGACCCGTCGGCGGTGCAGGCCGAGCCCGCGATCACGCCGAGCGCCACCGCGCCCGCGTCCCCGTCGGCGTCCGCGTCACCCTCGCCGTCGAAGACGCCCGGAAAGACCGGAAAGAAGCGCACCCCGTCCCCGTCCTCGACGAGCACGCAGCCGCCGCGCACCGCGTCGGCCGCCCCCACGAGAACCGGCAGCGCCCCCTCCGCCCCGAAGACCACCGTGGCCGCACCCACCACCCGCACCGTCACCGGGGCCACGGCCGAGACGAAGTACGGCCCGGTCCAGGTACGGATCACCCTCACCGGCAGCAGGATCACCGAGGCGACGGCCGTCCGGTCTCCCGACGGGACGGCGCGGAGCAGGGACATCAACTCCACGGCTGTTCCCAAGCTCAACCAGGAGACGCTGCAGGCACAGAGCGCGGACATCGACACGGTGTCCGGCGCCACGTACACCAGCGCGGGTTACAGACAGTCCCTGCAGAGCGCCCTGGACCGGGCCGGCGCCTGAAGGCACCAACGTGACCGCGTAGGTGCCTTCCAAGTGTCGGCCCGGTGCCCGGCCCTTCGTCCCCCACGAGCCACCGCCCGCCCTCACACCACAGCGCCCGAATCCCGCGCCCGCCCGCGTCGCTCCAGCGGACTGCGCGCGCCGCCGTCCCCGCTGTCCTCGCTGCGCTTGGGGCGCACCGGCGGCGCCGGGCGGCCGCCCTCAAGCTGCACGGCGATCGGCACGGCCGTGAACACCGTCGATGCCATACCGATCACCACGCCGGCGATCAGCGCCACGGAGAAGTCCGCGAGCGAGTCACCGCCGAGCACGGCCAGGGCCGCCAGGATGAACAACGCGCCCATACCGGTGTTCACCGTGCGCGGCAGCGTCTGGATGACGGCCTTGTTCGCGGTGGTTTCCAGGTCCGTCGAGGGATCGCGGCGGCGCGCCTCGCGCACCCGGTCGAAGACGACGACGGTGTCATTGACGGAGTACCCGATGACCGTGAGCAGGGCCGCCAGGAAGACGCTGTCGACGGGCTTGCCGAGCCAGGCGAACAGGCCCACCACCAGCAGCACGTCGTGCACCATGGCCGAGACCGCCGCGGCGGCGAACGTCCACCGGAACCGCACGCTGAGGTAGATCAGCTGGGTCGCGACGGCGATGCCGAGCGCGATGAGAGCTTTCTGGCGCAGCTCGTCGCCGAGGCTCGGGCCGATCAGCTCGTCCCGCTCGACGGTGACCTCACCGCCCTCCTTCGCCAGCGCCGCTTTGATCGTGTGCTGCTGGTCGTTGCTCAGCTCGCCGGTGCGTACCGAGATGTCCCCGTCCCCCGACTCCTGCACCACCGCACGCGGGAACCCGGCGTCCGCGACCGCCGTACGTGCCGCGTCCACGTCCACGGGCCTGCTGGTGCTGTACTCCACCAGGCGCCCGCCGGTGAACTCCACCCCGAACTCCAGGCCGCGCAGGCCGATTCCGGCGACGGCGACCACGATCAGCAGCGCGCTGACGCCGAGCCAGCGGCGCCGGTGACGCACCAGGCGGGGTTCGCGGCGCGCGAGCCAGGCACGCACCCGGCCATGGGAGGTGATACCGGTCAGTCCGGGCCGGCCCCGCACGAAGCGGCGCCGGATCGCGAAGTCGGCGAGGACCCTGGTGATCACCAGCGCCGAGATCATCGAGACGAGGACACCGATGGAGAGCGTGACGCCGAAGCCCTTGACGGGTCCGGTGGCGAAGAAGAAGAGCAGCCCGGCGGCGAGCAGCGTGGTCACATTCGAGTCGACGACCGCGCTCCAGGCCTTGTTGAAGCCGGTGCGCAGCGGCTTGTCCAGGTGTGCCGCGGCGACCGGTGCCGACTTCAGGGCGCGGGCTCCCAGATACTCCTCGCGGGCACGCTCGAAGACCAGCACGTTCGCGTCCACCGCCATGCCGATCGCCAGGACGAAACCGGCGAGTCCGGGCAGTGTCAGTGTCGCGCCCAGAGCGACCAGTACGGCGTAGGAGATCAGCCCGTACAGCGCGAGCGCGATGGTGGCCAGGGCGCCGAGCAGCCGATAGACGACGAGGATGAACAGCCCCGTCAGCGCGAGCCCGATGATCGCGGCCTGGGTGCTGGCGGCGATGGCGTCGGCACCGAGCGTGGGGCCGACGGTGCGCTGCTCCACGACCTGCACGGGCACCGGCAGCGCACCGCCCTTGACGAGCGCGGCCAGATCGCGGGCCTCTTCCCGGTCGAAGCCGCCGGTGATCTGCG
Organism: Streptomyces cyaneochromogenes; assembly: GCF_003963535.1. Taxonomy (GTDB): domain Bacteria; phylum Actinomycetota; class Actinomycetes; order Streptomycetales; family Streptomycetaceae; genus Streptomyces; species Streptomyces shaanxiensis. The sequence continues at coordinate 5,364,078 of NZ_CP034539.1, forward strand.
TGGAGCCGCCGGAGATGCCGACCTCGCACGCCACATCCGCGGTGACGCCGGGCGCCGAGAGGACCTTTCCGTCCAGCACGATGGCGACGCGCCGCTCGGGGGCGCCCTGCGGGGCACAGGCCGCCGCCCCGGTGACCCGTGCCCAGTCCTTGCCCGCCTGCCCGCGGAAGGTGAGGTCGACCATCCAGCCCGACATCGTCTGCTGATCGAGCACCGCTTCGGCGTCCTTGACGCCCTCGCCGGTGAGGGCGGCGGGCCCGAGCTTGAGGAACGCCCCCTTCTGGTCGGGGTCGGCCAGGGTGCGCGAGCCGTCCTTGGCCGGCTTCCCCTTGTCCGCGCCCTGCTGGTCCGTCGCGCCCCACACCGGGTGGACGGTCAACTGCGCGGTGCGGCCGATGACTTCGGCGGCCTCGCGCGGGTCCTGTACGCCGGGCAGCTCGACGAAGATCCGCTGCTGTCCGGACCGGTACAGGCTCGGCTCGGACACGCCGAGCGCGTCGACCCGCTGGCGGAGCACCTCCAGGGCCCGCTGGGTCGATTCGGCATCGGCCTCGACGACGGGTGAGTCCTTGGTCTCCAGGACGATCTGGGTGCCGCCGCGCAGGTCGAGGCCGAGGCGGGCGGACTGGGTGAGAGCGAAGAAGAGCGAGGCGGCGATCACACCTAGGGCGACGATCGCCCGCCACATGGGCGCGCGAGACATGAGTTCTCCACGATGGGCAGGCAGACGGAGTCGACGTCTGCTCCGGGCGCGGAGGCGAACGGTCAGGCGTCGATGCGGACTTCGGTGCTCCATCGGGACGGCGGGCCGCGCGGGCGATACGCGTGGGCGCCCCGGCTCGCTCCCGCGGCCGCGACCGCCACGGCCACGGCGGGGCCGCCGACAGCGCGGTGCGGGGCCGCGTCCCCGGTGCCAGGGCCCAGGAAGCCGTGGTTCGGGTACGGCACGGCGTCGGCGTGGCCGAGCACGGAGTGGGCCACGGCGACGGGTCGCTGCGCGTCGGCGGTCGCGGACGCCTGCGCGGTCGCTGCCACGGCCGCGGCCGTGCCCGTTGAGGAGGGGCGGGACGCCGGTGTCGACTTGGCCGACACCGGCAGGAGGAAGGTCAGGACCGCGAGCAGCGCGGAGAGCACGACGGCGGCCGGGCGCGTGGGGTGTGCGCGGTGCGGCTGCACGCCTCTTGCCCCCCGGTCAAGTCGTCGTACGGAATCAGCAGTTGAGCACTGCGAGCAGACGGCTCGGCTCGTCCGGCCGTCAGTGACACGAACGCCGTCGGGCGCCCGAAGGTTCCCGACTCACCGCGGGAATGTTGCTGCCGGCGGGAACGTATCGAGCCATTGCTTCCGGGCGGCCTCCCTCAGCCGGAAGGCCGGTCGCAGGTGACGTCCGTGGCCGGCAGGCGGCCGGTGGCCAGGTAGGTGTTGACCGTCGCGTCGGCACAGGAGCTGCCGAAGACGCCGTACACGGCGTGCTGGTCCGCGCCTCGGAGGGTGACCAGACGGGAAGAGGGCCACATGCGGCGCACCGTCTGCGCGTTCCGGTAGGTGGTACGCGGGTCACCGGTCGCGTTGACGAGCAGGGCCGGAAGGTCGCCGCGGATCGTGGTGGGGCGTTCGCGTGGCGGATCCCAGAACGCGCACGGACCGATGTTGTTGGTGACGGGACCGAACAACGGGTCCTGCGCCCGGGCACGTTGGACATCGCGCCAGTACACCTCGGGAGAGCGCGGCGCGGACGCGTCCCCGCACAGGATCGCCGTCTGGACACTGCCGTACGCGGAGTCGGATCCGTTCGGATCCAGCAGGAAGCCGAGCGTGTCGGCCAGCCACGGCGAGGGTGTGACCGTGTGGCCGTCGGCGGCGCGACGCATGTCCCGTACGGCCTTGGCGAGATCGGCGTAGGCGGCGTCGTTGTCCTGCGAGAGGCCGTTGAAGACGACGACGGGCACCAGATGCTCGTCCACCCGGTGGGCGCCGATCGGCAGGGGCGTACGTCCGGCCGCCGCCTGGACGCCGTCCACGGCCGCCAGCACCTCGCCAGGGGTGCGGCCCAGACCGTAGGTGCTGTCGCGGGCGGCTGCCCAGGAGGCCCAGCCCTTGAGAGCGTGCCGGTTGGCCGGTTCCGTGCCGCGCAGCAGCCGGGGGTTGTAGCGGTCGGGAGCGACGACGCCGTCCAGCACGACTCGGTCGGTGCGGCCGGGGAACATCGTGGCGTACACCTGGCCGAGGTAGGTGCCGTACGAGTATCCGAGGTAGGAGATCCGCCGCTCGCCGAGCACGGCGCGGATGACGTCCATGTCGCGTGCGGTGTTTCGGGTCGTGGCGTACGGCAGGACGTCGCCCTGGGACGTCCGGCAGCGACCGGCGAGTTCCTCGGCCAGGGCCACCGCGCGGTCGAACCCCGCACGGTCGATTCCCGCGCCGCGTATGAAGGAGCCGGTGGGCCAGTGGCAGTCCAGCGGTGTGCTGCGGCCGACGAAGCGGGGGTCGACGCCCACCACGTCGTAGCGCTCACCGACCTGCTGCATCGCCGTGCGCACCCACGGCGGGTCGCCGATCGTCTGCCCGCCGGGGCCACCACCGTTGAGCAGCAGCGCGCCCACGCGGTGGGCCGTGTCGGTGGCCCGGATCCGCGAGATCGCGACGGTGATCGTGCGGCCGTGCGGGTCGTCATAGTTCAACGGGACGGTGACATCGGCGCACCGGGCGCCCGCCTGCTGGAGTTCCTTGCCGGTCTCGTCGTCGGGTCCGAGCAGGCAGCTCTTCCAGTCGAGGTGCTGGCGGTGGTAGCGGGCGAGGGGGTCCGCGGTCGCAGGGGCGGGTTCGGCCGCCGCCGCGGGCGACGCGGCGACGGTGAGAGCCCCGACCAGGCACAGGGCGGCCCCTGCCGCGGTGCGTGACACGAGCCGGTGCAGGCCGCCGGCTGTGGCCGTGGCCGTACGGGCTGAGGAGGTGGGGGACGACGCCGTACGGGACGGTGTGCCGGGGGAGGACGGGGAGCCGGTCATGCCGGTCATGCGGAAGTCCTTTCGGTTTCGGAAGGCCTGCCCTCGCAGAGGGCCTTGTCGACGAGGTCCAGGAAGTCGAGCTCGGCCTGGAGCGAGGCGGGCACCGTGTTCAGGGCGACGGCGACGCTCCGGCCGCCGGGGCCGACGGCGATCAGCGCCCGGTGACCGCCGGGCACCGTGCCGCCGTGCCCCCACCACGTCCCGCCGCAGGACAGCGGTGACGAGATCAGGCCCAGCCCGTAGCGGGCGCCCGGCCACAGCCGATCGGCGTCGGCCTCCACCGTCCGTCGCATCTCGGCCAGTTGGGCCGCGGGCAGCAGTCGGCCGTCGAACAGGGCGGCGGCGAACCGCGTCAGGTCGCCCGGCGACGAGACCAGGGCGCCGCCGACCCCGCCGAAGGTCATGTTCCAGGCGGTGCCGTCGACGCGCCGGCCGTCGCCGTCGCCGTCGCTGCCGCCGCCGTCGATGAAGTAGCTGCGGGAGTGAGGTCCTCGGACACGGGTGTCGTCGCCTGGCCAGTAGGTGTCGTGCAGCCCGAGGGGCTTGATGATGCGGCGGGTGATCTCCGCCTCGGGGCTACGGCCGGTGACCTCGCGGACGATCATGCCGAGGACGAGGTAATTGGTGGTGGCGTAGTGCCAGGTGCCCTGCGGGCGCGGCAGTTCGAGGGCACGCGTGACGAGGTCGCGCGGCTCGAAGTGGCGGTACCGCAGCCGCTCGGGATGCTCCCATTCGGGGGCGTCGAGATAGTCGGGCAGTTGGCTGGTGTGCTGCAGGAGCTGTCGTACGGTGATCAGGCCCCCGTCGTGGCCGTGCCCGTGAATCAGGCCGGGCAGATAGCGGTCGACGGGGGCTTCCAGCGAGAGGCGGTGCTCGGCTACGAGTTGGAGGACGAGCGCCGCGGTGAACGTCTTGGTCACGCTGCCGACGCGCAGCCGGTCGACGGTGTTCATCGGGCGTCCGGTGCGCAGATCCGCCGTTCCGGCGGCCTCGGCCAGGCGCCCGCAGGGCTCATCCGCGTTGGGGCCGCTCACCAGGACCGCGGCACCGGTGATGCCGTCGCGCTCGGTGAGGACGCGCAGCGCCTGGCGGGTCCGGTCGTGCGTGCCGCAGTCGCCGCCAGAGCGTGAGCCCGGCGCCTGCGCGGCCGCCGCCGGGCCGGTGGCCAGCACGGTGGCCGCCACCAGGACCGCGAGGCCGATGCGCCTGCCGGTCCCAGAAGTCGGTAAGAAGGTTGGCATGCCACATCACGGTAGGCACGGGTGGTCCCGTGATCACTCCGGCAGGCATGTGCGTCGGAGCTGAGGCCAGCCCAAGCAGAGAGCCGGGAGCAGGCCCCCTGGACGGTCGGGGCCTTCTGTTGGTACGGGCGAGCCGGCGCGGCGGTTGCCGCCGCTCCTCACAAGGCAGGTGGAAGGCCGGTGGAACGGCCGTTGAGAGCGGGTGACGAGAAACGAAATCGCGCTCTCGGCTTGGGAAGCGACGACCCTTGACGAGGTGCCTCAGGTGCTCCCTCGGCAAAACGCACATCACCCTCGTCGCCCCCGGTCCCGCCCCCGGTCCCGTGCCTGGGGTGTCCGCATTAGCGGAACAGTGCGACGGCCCGGGCGGTGACGACCGAGGCGGAGGCGAGGCCACCGGCCGCCGCGCATACGACGAGGGCCGGCCAGGCGTAGGTGGTCTGTGCCAGGGTTCCGGCGCGGTTCATCAGCAGGCCCAGGAGCGTGGCGAGTTGGGTGAGGAGGAGGACGGGGAGGGCCTGGGGCAGCAAGCGCAGGGCCGTACGCCACCAGGGTCGCCGTGCGGTGTGCCGCGCCCATCGACGCGCCCGCAGGACGCCGCGGATGCCGAGACCCGTCGCCAGCAGGGTCAGCGCCGCCAGGACCGGTTTCGCCGGTCACAGCCGGAGGACGAACCAGGTGGTCTTCCCCTGCTCATCGGGGCGGACGCCCCAGTTGTCGGCGAGGGTGTCGACGAGGATGAGGCCGCGTCCGGATTCCTCGTCCTGGTCGGCCAGCCGTGGCTGGGGCAGGTGTGGGCTGAGGTCGCTGATCTCGACGGCGAGTTCGGTGGCGGTGCGGCGCAGGTGGAGGGCGACAGGGCCTTCCGCGTGCTGGACGGCGTTGGTGAGGACCTCGGAGACCAGCAGTCTCGCGTCCTCGGCTTTGTGGGCGCAGCCCCAGGAGGTGAGGGTCTCGACTGCGAAGGAGCGGCCCGCGAAGACCGCGGAAGCCGTGGCCGGTAGTTCTGTGAAGGCGATGTCCAGTGGGGCGGCGGGGAGCTGGGCCAGAAGGAGGGTGACGTCGTCGTCGTGGCCCTCGGCGTCGGGCAGCAGCGCGGCGAGTACGTGGTCGGCGGCATCCTCAAGGCCGCTGGAGAGCGTGAAGGCGTTGTCGAGGGCCGTGGTGAGCTTGTCGATCTGGTACTCGATGTCGCTGCCGGGGGTTTCGACCAGGCCGTCGGTGTACAGCACGAGGGCGGCGCCGGGTGGGATGGCCGCGCTGGACTGCTGGTACAGGATGTCGCCGACGCCGAGAGGGGCGTTCACCGGCGTGGACAGTCGGCTGACGCCGCCGCCGGGGGTGGCGACGAGGGTGGGCAGGTGGCCGGCGGAGCACAGGGTGACGGATCCGGCGTCCGGGGCGATGACGAGGTAGCAGCAGGTGACCAACTGGTCGGGGACATCGAGGTCGGCGACGACCGCGTCGAGAGCCTGCATGAGCTGACGGGGCTGCATTCCGGTCTTGGCCAGGGCATGGGCGGCGGAGCGCAACTGGCCCATGACGGAGGCCGCTTCCAGACCTCGGCCCATCACATCGCCGATGAGGACACCGACCCGGCCGGCGCCGAGCGGGATCAGATCGAACCAGTCGCCGCCCACGCCGGCGCCCTGGGTCGCGGGCCGGTAGCGGCTGGCAGCCGCCAGGCCGGGGATGGCAGGCGGGGTGCCCATGAGGCTGCGCTGCAGGGTGAGGGCGATGTGCTTCTGCTGCCTGTACAACTCGGTGAGTTCGGCCTCGGCGCGCTTGCGGTCACTGATGTCACGGACGATGGCGCAGGCGCCGACGACCGTTCCGGCGGCGTCCCGGGTCGGCCACAGGGTGACGTCGACGTCGAGCATGGCACCGGTGCTGGTGACCCGCAGGGTTTCGAAATGCTCGATCTTCTCGTCCTGCTGCAGCCGCTCCAGCAGCTGGACGATCTCGTCCTTGCGCTCCGGCGTGGCCAGCATGGACACGTGCTGCCCGACGGCTTCCTCGGATGTGTAGCCGTACAGCCTCTGGGCGGCGGTGTTCCAGTACGTGATGCGCCCGTCGAGCGTCTTGGCGAGGATGGCATCCTGAGAGGACTCGACCAGGGCGGCGAGCTCGGTGATACGCGCCTCGGCGGCCTTGCGCTCACTGACGTCCCGTACGGCCGCGGAGACGAGGAGCCCGTCAGCCGTCTCCAGGGGGCTGAGGCTGATCTCGACGGGGAACTCGCTGCCGTCCTTGCGCAGTCCGTGCAGTTCGAGCCCGGCTCCCATCGGCCGCACCTGCCGGGTGGCGGCATAGCCGTCGCGGTGCCGGGTGTGGTGGGTCTGGAACCGCTTGGGCACCAGCAACTCGACCGGACGGCCGAGGAGTTCGTCGCGCCGGTAGCCGAAGAGGGCTTCGGTCTGGGCGTTGACGAGTTTGATGGTTCCCCTGTCGTCCACGATCACCATCGCGTCCGGGGCCGCCTCCAGCAGTGCCCGGAACCTTTCCTCGGCGGCCTTGCGCTCGCTGACGTCGCGGACGGCGGCGGAGACGAGGAGCCCGTCAGCCGTCTCCAGGGGGCTGAGGCTGATCTCGACGGGGAACTCGCTGCCGTCCTTGCGCAGTCCGTGCAGTTCGAGCCCGGCTCCCATGGGGCGCACCTGCCGGGTGGTGGCGTATCCGTCGCGATGGGTGGCGTGGTGGGCGTGGAATCGGCTGGGGATGAGGACCTCGACGGGGTGGCCGAGGAGTTCGTCGCGCCGGTAGCCGAAGAGGGCTTCGGTCTGGGCGTTGACGAGTTTGATGGTTCCCCTGTCGTCCACGATCACCATCGCGTCCGGGGCCGCTTCCAACAGCCCCCGGAACCGGTCCTCGACTGTTCCGGGCGTGCTCGCACGGCTCGTGGTGCCGCGTCGGCGGCCGGCCTGCGCGGCAGCTCCTCGTCTGCCGGTCGACCCTGATGTGATCGCGTCGTTCATGGCGGCCCCAACTGACTGGCAGGTTGCGGTGAGTCGGGCCATCCCAGCGCATCCCGGTCGTACCCGCCCCGGTCTGCCCCTTACTGGCCCCGAGACGGCCGTACCTGCCTGCTTGCGACCGGACGCTGCTCCTGTCTGGCGAAAGCGAGGGGGGAACGCGATGCCGCCGGTCGAAATCGTCCGACCGCGTGTTCGGCGCATACCGGCGGTAGCTGTTCTCCGAGACCCGCAGCCCGTGAGGAACCGGGCCTGTTCGTCTTCCCCAGCGAGAAGGGCGCCCCGTTCCGCCGCAGCTCCTTCGGCCGGAAGTGGCGCAAAGGCTCGCCTCGTCGCCGGCAGCCCGAGGGCTTCCGGTTCTTCCTTTGGGCGGGGTCGTGAGGCTCGGTTCGCACCGGTATCGACCGTGGTGGTCCGCCCTTACGGGCACGTTGTGGGCGCGGGCGCCGCCGGCAGCCGGGCTATGCCTGCGCGCGACGCGTGCGCCGACCGGACCGCTTCGTCTCTCGGGCTGATCTGGAGTGCCCGTCGCGACCGCAAGAGAAATGGCGGCCCTGGCGGGTGTGCCGCACGGGTGTGCCCATGACTGCACAGAGGGCTTCTGGGAAACTGGACGCCCTGGTTGCGGGAGGATGCGCCGCCGGGCTGTCGGGGGCGCTGACCCTGGCGCGCGCCCGCCGCTCCGTACTGGTCGTCGATTCAGGCGAACCGCGCAACGCACCCGCCGCGGCGGCACTGGGCCGCTTGAGCTGTCCGGCCGGCCTCGCGACACGCGGCCGGGGCTCGCAAAGGAAATGGGGCCTGGCCGGCGAACCGACGGGACACCAGGATGACACCTGCCGCGTCGATCTCCTGCCCGGCAAGAAAATCCTCCCCGAGCACGGCAACCTTTTCGGTCGTGGCGTCGACTGGCGGATGACGGGACCGAATCCTGGGCCCGCTTCGCCAGAAGGACAAGCCGTTGCCAGATCAGAACCCCTCTCATCGCCGCCGTCCGGCAACCCGCCGCCTGCTCGCCGCCGCCTTGGTTCTCGCCGCTGCGGGTGCCGCCGTACCGCTGGTCGCCAAGGCCGCACTCACGTCGGACGCCTCCACACCGACCGTGGCCGCTGATGCAGCGGCCGGCAGCGGCCGCTATTTCGGCACGGCCGTGGCTGCCGGAAAACTCGGAGACTCGACGTACTCCACGATTCTCGACCGGGAATTCAAGATGATCACCCCGGAGAACGAGATGAAGTGGGACGCCACCGAACCGTCCCGCGGCAACTTCAACTTCGGCCCGGCCGACCAGATCGTCGCCCACGCCACCGCGCACGGACAGCGGATGCGCGGCCACACCCTCGTCTGGCACTCGCAGCTGCCCGGCTGGGTCAGCTCCATCACCGACCCGAACACGCTGCGCAGCGTGATGAACAACCACATCACCCGGACGATGACCCACTACAAGGGCAAGATCTACGCCTGGGACGTGGTCAACGAGGCCTTCGCCGACGGCGGCAGCGGCCAGCTCCGCAGCTCGGTCTTCCGGGACGTGCTCGGCAACGGCTTCATCGAGGAGGCCTTCCGCACCGCGCGAGCCGCCGACCCCTCCGCCAAGCTCTGCTACAACGACTACAACATCGAGAACTGGTCGGACGCCAAGACCCAGGGCGTCTACAAGATGGTCAAGGACTTCAAGTCCCGCGGCGTGCCCATCGACTGCGTCGGCCTCCAGAGCCACTTCGCCGCCGGCGGCCCGCCCGCGAGCTTCCAGACCACGCTGTCGAACTTCGCCGCGCTCGGCGTGGACGTCCAGATCACCGAGCTCGACATCGCCCAGGCGTCCGCCACCGCGTACTCCAACGCCGTCAAGGCCTGCGTGAACGTCGCTCGCTGCACGGGCATCACGGTGTGGGGCATCCGCGACAGCGACTCCTGGCGCACCGGTGAGAACCCGTTGCTGTTCGACAACAGCGGTAACAAGAAGCCCGCCTACGGCGCGGTGCTCACCGCCTTGGGCGGCAGCAGCAGCGGGGACACGGCGGGCGGCGGCACGACGGCCGGGGACATCGCCTCCGGCACCGTCTACACGCTCTCCAACGCGGCCGCCGGACGCGTTCTCGACCAGCCCGCGGGACAGAACGGCAACGGCACCCCGCTCCAGGTGTGGGACGCCAGCGGTGCCGCCAACCAGCAGTGGCGGGCCGCCCGGAACAGCGACGGCACCTACACGCTGACCAACGTCGCCAGCGGCCGGGTCCTGGACGAGCCGGCCAACCAGACGGGCAACGGGACGAGGATGACGGTCTGGGACTCCAACGGCGGCGCCCACCAGCACTGGCGGGCCGCCCGGAACAGCGACGGCACCTACAGGCTGACCAACGTCGCCAGCGGCCGGGCGCTGGAGCTCCCCGGCGGTCGGACCGCCAACGGCACTCCCGTCCAGATCTGGGACTCCAACGGCGGCGCCAACCAGCACTGGAACTTCAAGCCGACCACGGCGACGAAGAGCGACACGTGTGTCCTTCCGTCGACGTACCGGTGGAGCTCGACGGGTCCGTTGGCGCAGCCGGCGAACGGCTCGGTCGCGCTGAAGGACTTCACCACCGTGACCTACAACGGCAAGCACCTGGTCTACGCGACCACTTCCAACGGATCGTCGTGGGGCGCGATGACGTTCAGTCCCTTCACGAACTGGTCGGACATGGCGACGGCCACCCAGACCGGGATCAGCGGGTCCGCGGTGGCGCCCAAACTGTTCTACTTCGCGCCCAAGAACATCTGGGTGCTGGTCTCCAACGGGTGGGGCACCGCCTGGCCCTTCACCTACCGCACGTCCAGCGACCCCACCAACCCCAACGGCTGGTCCGCGCCGCAGGCGCTGTTCACCGGCAGCCTGCCTGCAGGCGCCGAGGGCGGCCCGATCGACCCGACCGTGATCGCCGACGGCCAGAACATGTACCTGTTCTTCGCCGATGACAACGGCGGCATCTACCGGTCGACCATGGCGCTCGGGAACTTCCCGGGCAGCTTCGGCTCGTCGTACACCAAGATCATGAGCGACACGAAGGCGAGACTGTTCGAGGCCCCTGAGGTCTACAAGGTCCAGGGCCAGAACCAGTACCTCATGATCGTCGAGGCCATGGGCGCGAACGGACGCTACTTCCGCTCGTTCACGGCCTCCAGCCTGAACGGTACGTGGACCGAGCAGGCCGGCAGCGAGTCCAGCCCCTTCGCGGGCAAGGCCAACAGCGGTGCCACCTGGACCAACGACATCAGCCACGGTGACCTGGTCCGCAACAACCCCGACCAGACCATGACCATCGACCCCTGCAACCTGCAGTTCCTCTACCAGGGCAGGTCCCCCGGCTCGGACGGCCAGCCCTACCCGCAACTGCCCTACCGGCCGGGCGTGCTCACTCTGCAGCGCTGACCGGCCTGATCCACGGTGATCGCGATGTGATGCGGTCACATGCTGTCACTGGCAGACAGAGGCCCGGCGGGCAGGTTCCGCCGGGCCTCTTCGCTCGGCCCTCGATCAGCCACACCGGCCGTCCCGTGACGTGGAAGGCGAGCGCTGCCCCCACCAGCAGCACGGGCAGGCCGACCGCGAGCGGCACGGTCGCCCGCTTCGGCAGCACGTCGAACCGCAGCGCCACCCGGTCCGGTTGCGCCACGCCTTCGCCGCGACGGCGAAGAGCGCCACGTACACCGCGGTGCTCGTCGGCATGATGGCTGTCCAGGCGGGGCGCGGATCCGCGATCCCTGCAGCCATGCCGTATCAAGCTCCACCGCGCACCACAGCCCCGCGCACTCCGCAGGCGCCGGCACGACCCGGAGCCCCTCGGAGGACGCTCGCCGGTCGCCGGGCCGGCTCGGACGGTGCATCGGTGATCGTCTGCAGAAAGTTCTCTGATCGAGGCAACCCTTTGCCGAGCCTGTGACCACAAGGAGTCGGATCCGGTCACCGCAGTGCCTGGATCCGTCTTCCGCTGATCAACTGATCAACAGCTGGCAACAAGGAGAACGCCTCCCCATGAGCAACCCCACGAACGGCCGGCGCCGCGGGCGTCACCGCCGTCGCTGGACCGCGACCGCTCTGCTGCTCGGTGTGCCCGCCGCCGTCGTGCCGTATCTCCTGTTCTCGCAGGAGGACTCGCAGGCCGCGACGGTCGACGGCGACGCCTATTACCGGCTGGTCTCCGTGCGCAGTGGCAAGGTGCTGGACGTCAACGGCTTCTCCACCGCCGACGGCACCCGTATCCAGCAGTGGACCGACCAGAGCACCGCCAACCAGCAGTGGAGGCTGAAGCCCGCCGGGGACGGCTACTACGAGCTGGTGAACCGCAACAGCGGCAAAGTGCTGGGCATAGCGGGCGGTTCGACCGCCCAGGGGGCCGCCGCCGAGCAGCAGACCGACAGCTCCGCCACCTCCCAGGAGTGGCGGGTCAGCGAGGTGAGCGGTTCCGACGCCGTCACCTTCACCTCCCGCAAGAGCGGCCAGGTCCTGGACGTCTCCGGAGGCTCCTCCGCCGAGGGCGCGGCAGTCATCCAGTATCCCGGCCACGGCGGCGCCAACCAGCAGTGGAAGCTGGTGAAGATGGCAGAGGCCCCGGCGGCCGGTACCGACAGTGCGCAGACCACGGCCGCGGCCGGACCGTACAGGTGGAAGAACGCCCAAGTGGTGGGCGGAGGTTACGTCACCGGGCTGGTGTTCAACCCGAAGGAGAAGGGGCTGCTTTACGCGCGTACCGACATGGGCGGCGCCTACCGGTGGGACAGCGCGGCCGAGCAGTGGATCCCGCTGACCGACTGGCTCGGCGAGAAGGACTGGAACCTGCTGGGCATCGACTCGGTGGCCACTGACCCCGTCGACCCCAACCGGCTCTACCTCGGAGCGGGCACCTACACCAACGAGTGGGCCGGCAACGGCGCGATCCTGCGCTCCACCGACCGGGGCCGCACCTTCCAGCGCACGAACCTGCCCTTCAAACTGGGCGCCAACGAGCCCGGCCGCGGCGCGGGCGAACGGCTCGCGATCAACCCCGCCGACAACGGCACCCTGCTGCTGGGCACCCGCAAGAACGGCCTGTGGCGCAGCACCGACCACGGCGCGACATGGAGCCAGGTCTCCTCGTTCCCCGTCAAGGACGGGGCGAGCAGCGGCGCGGGCATCTCCTTCGTGACGTACGGCCCGGCCGGCAGCAAGACGATCTACGTCGGCGTCAACGACAGGTCCACGTCCCTGTACCGCTCCACCGACGGCGGCAGCACCTGGCAGGCCGTCTCCGGGCAGCCCACCGGCCAGATGCCGCAGCACGGCGTCCTCTCCGGTGACGGCTCGCTGTACCTCACGTACACCAACAACCTCGGACCCAACGACGTGACGGCGGGCTCGGTGTGGAAGTACACACCGACCGGCGGGGCGTGGAAGAACGTCTCCCCGTCCCAGGGCGGTTATGGCTTCTCCGGTCTGGCCGTCGACCCGCAGAAGCCGTCCACGGTGATGGTCACCACCCTCGACCGCTGGTGGCCCGAGGACGAGATCTACCGCACCACCGACGGCGGTACGACCTGGAAGGCACTGGCCGACAAGTCGGTGCGCAACGCCTCCGCCGCTCCGTACGTCGGCACCCACACCGGGCACTGGATGACCGCCCTGGCCATCGATCCCTTCGACTCCGGGCACGCGCTGTACGGCACCGGCAACGGCATCCTGCGCAGCAAGGACGCGAACGCCTCCGACAGCGGCGGCACCAGCCACTGGAGCATGGGCGCCCGAGGGCTGGAGGAGACCGCGCTGATGGACGCGATCGCCCCGCCCGGCGGCGCCACCGTCATCACCTCCATGGGCGACCAGGGCGGCTTCCGGCACGACTCCCTGACCGAGGTGCCCTCCGGGCGGCTGAGCAACCCGATGATGGCCAACAGCACCGACATCGATTTCGCCCAGTCCAGCCCCTCGATGATGGTCCGGGTCGGCCGTGGCGGCGCGCAGGACGGCGCCTACTCCACCGACGGGGGCAGCACCTGGACCGGCTTCAAGGCTGAGCCGGTGGGCAGCGCCCAGGACGGCCACATCGCGCTCGCGGCGGACGGCTCCACCATCGTCTGGACCGAGGCCGGCCAGGCCCCGTACCGCTCGACCGACAAGGGGGCGAGCTGGTCGAAGGTCAGCGGCCTGGGCACCGACGCGGTGGTCGTCGCCGACCGCTCCTCGGCCAACACCTTCTACTCACTGGTGGGCGGCACGCTCTACGCCAGCACCGACGGCGGCGCGACCTTCACCGCCCGCGCCACCAACCTGCCCACCGGCCGGCTCACGGCCGTCCCCGGCATCGCAGGGGACCTGTGGATCGCCGACGGCGGCAAGGGACTGCTGCACTCCACCGACGGCGGCCGCACCTTCACCACGCTCGGCACCGTGCAGTCCGCCTCCGCCCTCGGCTTCGGCAAGGCCGCGCCCGGCGCCTCCTACCAGGCCCTGTACCTGATCGGCACCGTCAAGGACGTCACCGGCGTCTTCCGCTCCACCGACAAGGGCGCCACCTGGCTCCGCGTCAACGACGACGCCCACCAGTGGGGCAGCATCGGCGGCGTCGGCGTCATCACCGGCGACCCCGACACCTTCGGCCGCGTCTACGTCGGCACCAACGGACGAGGCCTGCAGTACGGCGACCCGTCCTGACCCCAACACCCCGGCGGGGCCGCAGCCACCACGGCCCGCGGCCCCGCCGGGCTGGAGTGTGCGGCGGGACGTCGGCTCATTCGGACGCGGGCAGGCTCAGGGACAGCAGGACGGGGAGCCGATCCGCTGGACGCGAGGTCGGGTGAGGACTGCGCCGCCTCGCCGGAAGGGACCGTACGCAAGGCACGCCAGGAAGCTGCGGCCGTGCCAGATGATCCGCCGGACGAACCCGACGATCAACGTTCTGGCACGAATCTGGCACGCGGCGACTGATCACGATGGACTGCAAAAGGCCCGGGTCTCTGACCTGGGCCTTCTCATGAGCCCTGATCGCAGTCAAGGTGTCGACGAGCGGCTGATCTTCGGGGCAGAACCCTCAGTGCTGCCCGATGCAGTCCACCATCCACTCATGCGGAATTGCAAAATTTCGCAATTGGCTAGATGCTGAGTTGGCTGTGTCCGTCGTCCGGTAGTCGCGGGCACAGCCTTTGTGCCCGCCCCGCGAGGTGGGGTTTGCAGGGAAGCCGAGGGGTTGTGTCTGTTCCGCTGTACCAGGCCAAGGCCGAGTTCTTCCGGATGCTGGGGCATCCGGTACGCATACGCGTGCTGGAGCTGCTGCAGGACGGGCCGTTGCCGGTGCGGGACCTGCTTGCCGCCATCGAGGTGGAGCCGTCCGGTCTGTCCCAGCAACTGGCGGTGCTGCGGCGTTCCGGGATCGTCACCTCGACCCGGGAGGGCTCGACGGTGGTCTACGAGCTGGCGGGCGGGGACGTCGCTGATCTGATGAGGGCCGCGCGCCGGATCTTGACCGAGATGCTCGCCGGGCAGGGCGAGCTGCTGGCCGAGCTGCGGGAATCCGAGGTCGCGGCGCGATGACCTCGGGGATCAGCCGGGCCGGGGCCCGGCTCACGGCGCTCATGCCCACCCGCACCGACCTGGCGGACATGCGGCGCGATCCGCGCAAGGACCTGCTTGCCGGCCTCACCGTGGCGATCGTGGCCCTGCCGCTCGCGCTCGGCTTCGGTGTCTCCTCCGGTCTCGGTGCCGAGGCCGGACTGGCGACCGCCGTGGTCGCCGGCGCGCTCGCCGCGCTGTTCGGCGGGTCCAACCTCCAGGTGTCCGGGCCGACCGGGGCCATGACCGTGGTGCTGGTGCCGATCGTCGGCGAGTACGGCCCGACCGGTGTCCTGACCGTCGGGCTGATGGCCGGCGTCATGCTCGTGGCGCTCGCCGCCCTGCGCGCCGGCAAGTACATGCAGTACGTGCCCGCGCCCGTGGTGGAGGGCTTCACTCTCGGCATCGCCTGCGTGATCGGACTGCAGCAGGTCCCGAACGCGCTCGGGGTGCCCAAGCCCGAGGGCGACCGTGTGCTGGTGGTGACCTGGCGGGCCGTCGAGGAGTTCGTGCGGCACCCGAACTGGACGGCGGTCGGCTTCGCGGTCGCGGTGGCCGCGGTCATGCTGGTGGGCGCCCGCTGGCGGCCGACCGTCCCGTTCTCCATCCTCGCGGTCATCGCGGCCACGGCCGTCGCCCAGGTCGCGGGCCTGGACGCGGCGCAGCCGATCGGCGACCTTCCGTCCGGGCTGCCCGCGCCCTCACTCGGCTTCCTGGACCTCGGTTCGCTCAGCACCCTGCTCGCCCCGGCGGTGGCCGTGGCGGCGCTCGCGGCCCTGGAGTCCCTGCTGTCCGCCTCGGTCGCGGACGGCATGACGGTGGGGCAGCGGCACGACCCCGACCGAGAACTGTTCGGCCAGGGCCTGGCCAATATCGCGGCACCGCTCTTCGGCGGCGTGCCCGCGACCGGCGCGATCGCCCGGACCGCGGTCAACGTCCGCACAGGCGCCGGCTCCCGGCTGGCCGCCCTGACCCACGCCGCGATCCTCGCTGTGATCGTCTTCGCCGCGGCGCCCCTCGTCTCCAGGATCCCGCTCGCCGCCCTCGCCGGCGTGCTGCTGGCCACCGCGGTCCGCATGGTGGAGGTCGGCTCGCTCAGGGCGATGGCCAAGGCCACCCGCTCGGATGCGCTGATCCTCGTCCTCACCGCGGTCGCGACCCTGGCACTGGACCTCGTGTACGCGGTGATCATCGGCCTGGTCGTCGCGGGTGCCCTCGCCCTGCGCGCCGTGGCCAAGCAGGCCCGCTTCGACCAGGTCCCGCTCGACCGGGGTGACCACAGCGCCGAGGAACACGCCCTGCTCGCCGAGCACATCGTCGCGTACCGCATCGACGGGCCGCTGTTCTTCGCCGCCGCGCACCGCTTCCTCCTGGAGCTGACCGAGGTGGCCGACGTACGCGTCGTCATCCTGCGCATGTCGCGGGTGTCGACGATGGACGCCACCGGCGCGCTGGTCCTCAAGGACGCCGTGGAGAAGCTGCAGCGGCGCGGCATCCTGGTCCTGGCCTCGGGGATTCGCACCGGTCAGCGCCAGGTCCTGGACTCCGTCGGTGCGCTGGACCTGCTGGGGCAGGACGGCGGGGAGTACGCCACCACCCCCGAGGCGATCCGGGCCGCCCGCGACCACCTGGAGACGACCGGAGTCCTGACCGCGGTACCCGCCCAGAAGCCCCGAACCTCCAGTGAGGAGGCCACCCGATGAGCACTGTCCCTGTCCCTCTGCGCATGGTGGAGGTGTCCGGAGCGGAGGCCTTGTGGCTGCTGGAAGGCAGCAGCCTGGGACGGCTGGTGTACCCGCAGCGGGAGCCGGCCGTCGTACGGCCGTCCCGCCATGTGTGGGAGTACGGCCGACTGATCGTCCGGGCCCCCGTCCAGGCGGCGGCGGTGCCGGCCACGGTGACGTACCACGTGGACGAGATCCGGGCGGTGCACAGAACCGGCTGGACGGTCACCGTCCACGGCCCCGTGGACGTGCTCAGCGACGCGAACGAGATATCCCACCACCGCCGCACATTGCCGGGCTGGACGCACGGCCCGCACGACACTCTGCTGCGCCTGCACCCCCAGAGCGTCACCGGCTTCCGCCTCGCCCGCGTGGAGACCTGATGACCCCCGTTCTCGATGCCCTTCCGTACCGGCATGTGCTCACCCTGCCCAACGAGCCGTCCGCCGTCCGTCTCGCCCGTGAGACCGCCGAACAGGCGCTGGCCGAGTGGGGGATAGATCTGCACCGGCCCGTCGTGGACGCGGCGCTGCTGATCCTCAGTGAGCTGGTGACCAACAGTGTCCGGCACGCCGCCGAGGTGTCCCCGCAGATCATGGTCATGTATGCGGCGAGCGGTGGCCGCCTGGCCTTCGCCGTCCACGACCGCCACCCCCACCAGCCCCCGCTGCACCATGCCGCAACCGGTACCGGTGGCGGTCTCGGCACGGTCATGGAGCTCGCCCGGCAACTCGGCGGCACCGTCGCCGTGCACGGCGACGCCCACGGCAAGAGCATCTGGACGACTCTCCCCCTCTGACCTCAACGGGCCAAACGCACAAGGAAGTTCACCGTCATGACCATCGAGTGGCGCTACACCGTCGAGGACGGCTTCGGGGTGCTCTCCGTCGCCGGCTACCTGGGCCCGGCGGCGGTCCGTCGCTTCGGCGGCGCGGTCGGCTGGGTCGTCGCCCGCGGCACCGGACCGGTCATCCTCGACCTGACCGAACTGCGCGGCTGGTCCGTGGAAGGCCAGCTGGCCATCACCGAGACCGCACGCCGCCTAGCGGGAGCGGGTCGTAGCCTGGAACTGGCCGCCATCCCCGCCGAGGGCTCGCTCGTCCCGCCCGCCGACTGCCCGGACATCCCCGTCCACTGCGACCTGGCCACCGCCCTCTCGGTCCACGCCCGGCACATGTCGCCTCCCGACGAGGCACAGCAGGCATGGCGCACTGACGGCTGGCCCACCTGACCCCCGAATCCGATCACTGACTGAAAGACACCTGTGCCATGAGTGACAACCTTCCCCCCTGCCCCGAATGCTCCGGCGCCTACACGTACGAGATGGGCGCGCTCCTGGTCTGCCCGGAGTGCGGGCACGAGTGGTCACCGTCCGTGGAGTCCCTGGAGTCCGTGGACGACGCCCCCGGAAGCAGGGTGATCAAGGACGCGGTGGGCAACGTGCTCGCCGACGGTGACACCGTGACGGTCGTCAAGACACTGAAGGTCAAGGGCAGCCCGAGCGGGATCAAGGCGGGCACCAAGGTGCGCAACATCCGCCTGGTCGACGGCGTGGACGGCCACGACATCGACTGCAAGGTCGACGGGTTCGGCGCGATGCAGCTCAAGTCCAGCGTCGTGAAGAAGGTCTGATCCGGCACGACGGTGCAGGCGTGCTCCTCGATGGCTCGGTTCGAGCGGCTTGGTCACTCGCATCCGGGTTCGGCGTGGCCGGTACCGCAGGCGAGGATGGTCCGCATGTTCTTGACGAGCGAAGCGAGATGGGGGTGCCCCCGCCCGAAGGGTGGGGGAGTGTGGACGCGATGCGCCGAGCGCCGGCCGGAGGGGCCGTGCCGTTGTGTCGGGGAGGGGACGGCACGATGAGTGCGCCGCTGTACCAACTGAAGGCCGAGTTCTTCAAGACGCTGGGCCATCCGGCCCGTATCCGGGTTCTGGAGCTGCTGAGCGAACGTGAACACGCGGTCGCGGAGATGCTGCCCGAGGTGGGTATCGAGCCCGCACATCTGTCCCAGCAGCTGGCGGTGCTGCGGCGAGCGAATCTGGTCAAGACCCGCAAGGAGGGTTCGACCGTGTACTACTCGCTGACCAGTCCGCAGGTCGCGGAGCTTCTGCGGGTCGCACGGACCATCCTGTCCGGAGTGCTCGCCGGGCAGGCCGAGCTGCTGGCCGACCTGCAGGCCGCGCAGAGTGAGCAAAGGCCGCCGTCGTAGCGTCGGCCCTCAAACAGCGGCCACCCCACGTGCCGACATCACCGCCGACGCGTCAGCCGGCCCGGCGGACGCCCCGGACCCGTGAACCGCTTGTTCCCCGGCCCCGGCCTGCCTCGTGATCGGTTCCATGTCAGTGGGCCTCCTTGCCGACGAGCGTGGCGTCCTCGCGGCCGGCGGTGCGGCCCAGGCCGCCACCGGTGAGGCGCTCCCGCAGCGAGGGTGCGGCGATCACCTGTCCGGGATCCGCGAGTCTGCGCTCGATGAACCGCTGGACGAACGACCACACCGTCGTCAGCGCGAGGTAGTAGCAGGCGGCGACGAGGAAGATCTCGAAGGTCTTGAAGGTCGCCGAGTTGATCGACTGCGCGGTCAGGAACATCTCCTGCAGGCCGATGACCGACAGGAGGGAGGTCGACTTCATCATCAGGTTGAACTCGTTGCCCAGCGGCGGAACGATGATCCGGATCGCCTGCGGCAGCAGCACGACCCGCATGGTCATCGCGGGGGTCATGCCCAGCGCCTGCGCCGCCTCCGCCTGCCCGGGATCGATGGCGTCGAGGGCCGCGCGGAAGATCTCGGCCATGTACGCGGCCTCGTTCACGGCGAGCGTCAGAATGGCCGCCTGCACGACCCCGAGGAGCACGAGCCCGCCGACCTGGAGGTCAGCGAAGCGGTAGATGCCCGCAGCGGCGAGGCCGTTGTAGACGAGGACGAGCTGGACGAGCAGGGGCGTGCCGCGGATCAGCCAGACATAGATCCGGCCGCCCCAGCGCAGCGGGGCAAAGCGGCTGCGCTGGGCCAGGGCGACGGCGAATCCGAGGAGCACACCGAGCAGTTGGGCGATGACCGAGATGTAGACGGTGCGCCAGAGTCCGTCGAGGAACGCCCCGGAGGGCGAGAACAGGTAGTGCCAGAAGAACGGCCAGTCGAAGCCGGCCGGCTGCCCTGCGTCGGCGAGCGCGGCGGTTGCGTGGGTCACGTCGTCTTCTCTCTGCGTCTTCTCTCTACGTCTTCGCTCTGCGCGCCTGCCGCGGAATCAGTTGGCGATGTCGTCGCCGGACAGATTCCACTTCTTGAGGATCGCGTCGTACGCGCCGCTCTTGCGTACCGCTGCCAGCGCCTGGGTGAGCGCGTCGTGCAGGGACGCGTCGTCCTTGCGGGTCGCGGCTCCCACCTTGATGCGATTGAACGGTTCGCCGACGAGGCCGAAGGTGCCCGGCTGCTGCTTCAGCACATACGCGGCGGTCTCCAGCGTCGTGCCGTAGGCGTCCACCAGTCCGAGGCGCAGTTGCTGGAGGGCGTCGCTGTCCTTGGTGAACTGCCGGATGTCGATCTTCGGTTTCCCGGCCGCCGCGCACTTCTCGGACTCGTCGGTGAGGTACTGGACGACGGTCGTACCCGTCTGCCCGGCCGCCTTCTTGCCGCACAGGTCGTCCGCGCCCTTGATGGCCTTGGCGTTCTTCTCGGCCACGACGAGGGTGTTGGAGGCGTACATGTACGGGACGAAGTCGACGACCTTCTCCCGTTCCGGCTTGATGTAGAGCTGGCTGATGATCGCGTCGCACTGCTTGGCCTGCAGCGCCGGGATGATCCCGTTGAAGCTGGTGTTGGCCCAGTTCGCCCGGACCCCGAGTTCGGCGGCCAGCGCGTTCCCGAGTTCGATCTCGGCTCCCACCGGCTTCTGTGCGACGTCGTAGTACGTCAGCGGCGGCGCGCTGATGTCCGAGCAGTAGGTGATCTGACCGTCCTTCACGAGCGCACCCGCGGGCACCTTGACCGACCCCGCCTTCGCGGCGGCGTCGGTGCCGCCGGAACTGCCGGCGCATCCAGCGAGGGCTAGGGCGGCCGCGGCGGTGGCGCCGGCCAGCACGGACACCGATCCACGGGAGAAGGAGAGCGACCAGGCCATTTCCGAACCCCTTTGAGAGTTCGCGCTGTTGCGCGGCAATGTAGTCAGTGTCATAGTCGATAACGTTGACTATGGCAGCGAAGCTAGGCCCGTAGCTCTCGGACTGTCAAGAAGCCCATGTAACGCGGGAGTTAAAGAGGTCGCATCGCAGGCGGCCGTCGGCGCACTCGGAAAGGGTCGGGAAAGGGAACGATGTCCGCACTCACCGAACGTCCGCTCGCCGCGAGGGGCGGGGAATGGGCTGTCGCAACGCCCCACGCCGCGGCTAGCGACGTGGCCGCCGAGGTACTGCGCAGTGGCGGCAACGCGGTCGACGCGGCGCTCGCCGCCGCCGCCATGCTGACGGTGGTGTACCCCAACCAGTGCTCTGTCGGCGGCGATCTGCTGGCACTGGTGGGCACCCGGGACGGCGACGTCCGCTTCGTCAACGCCGGCGGCCGGTCCCCGCGCGCGGTCGACGTGGCGTCGTTGACGGCGGCCTACGAACTGATGCCCGTGCTCGGCGTCCTGCCGGTGACGGTTCCCGGCGCGGTCGCCGGGTGGGGCGTACTCGCCGAGACCTGGGGCACCCGTGCGCTCGCCTCGGCGCTCGCGCCCGCCGAGGCCGCCGCCCGTGAGGGCGTACCCGTGGCTTCCGGACTGGCCCACGACCTCGCCCGCGAGAGCGCCAACCTGGCGCGCGATCCCGGCATGCGCGGCGTGTTCTTCGCCGACGGCGAGGTCCTCGCGGCCGGACAGACGCTGCGCCAGCCCCACCTCGCCCGCTCCCTGGCCCTGATCGGCTCGGAAGGCCCCGCCGCGATGTACGGCGGAGAGGTGGGCGCGAGCCTGGTGAAGCTGCTCGCGGCCGGCGGCTCCGCGATGACGGAGGAGGATTTCGCCGCGCACACCGTGGAGCTCTCGCAGGCGCTCGCCGCGGAGTACGACGGTGTCGAGTACCTGTCGGCCGGTGCGAACTCGCAGGGCCTCTACTTCCTCCAGGGCCTCAAGGCACTCGACGTGGCCCGCACCGTCCGCGGGCCGCTCGACCCGCTCGGCCGGGACGCCGGCGTGGTCGCCTCCGTACTCGCCTGGACCGCCGGCGACCGTGACCGCCACTGTGCCGACCCGGAGTGGAGCAGCGCCCCCGTCGACCATCTGCTGTCCGACGCGTACGCGCGGCGCATCGCCGAGCACGCCCTGTCGGGCACGGCGGTCGACCTGCTCGCACAGCGCAAGGCGACGGGAGACACCGTGGCGGTGGTGGTGGCCGACGCGGACGGCACCTGGGTCTCCCTGATCCAGAGCGTCTTCCACAGCTTCGGCGCCGCTGTGCTCGACCCCGGCACGGGGATCGTCCTGCACAACCGGGGTGCCTCGTTCTCCCTCGACCCCGCCTCGCCCAACGGGCTGGCCGGCGGGAAGCGGCCGATGCACACCCTCATGCCGGTTCTGGTCCGCGAAGGGGGCGAACTCGTCGGCGCGCACGGCGCCATGGGGGGACGCGCGCAACCTCAGGTGCACACCCACATGGCCCTGCATCTCGCCGCCGGTTCCTCTCCCGAACACGCGGTGTCGGTGCCACGCTGGGTCCTCGGCGCCATGGAGGCGGGGGTGACGACCGGCGCGGGCGTCGTCAGCACCGAGCGGGAGGTCCCTGCCGCCGGCGTCCACGCGATCGAGGGGGCGGGCTTCACCGTCCGGTCGCTCGGCGCGAACGACGACGGGGTGGGCCACGGCCAGTTGGTCCGGCGAGTTGCCGGGGACGGCCGACCGCATCTGGCGGCGGCCACCGATCCGCGCGCGGACGGTTCGGCGGTGGCGGGCTGACGCCATGGCCGTGTGACGCCGTGGCCTGGTGCACGATCATGGGAGCGATCGACGTGGGGAAGGAAGCATGACCGACAGCAGTGCCAGGACGACCAAGAGGGCGAGCCGGAGCCGGCTGCCGCGAGGCACCCTGAGCCAGGAGCTGATCGTCCAGGCGGCGTTCCGGGTCGCGGACTCCTCCGGTATGGAGAAGCTGACGTTCCAGGCCCTCGGCCGTGAGCTGTCCGCCCATCCGACGGCGATCTACCGGCACTTCCGCAACAAGGACGAACTGCTCCTTGCCCTCATCGACGCCCTGCACGAGGAGGCCCTGGCCAGCACCCCGCCGCCCACGGACGACTGGGCCCACGACCTCATGCAGATCGCGATCCACACCCATGAGGCGTTTCTCCGCCATCCCCGGGTGGGGGCCCTGGCCGCCGCCCGCACCGCCCGGCGGGAGAACGAGTTCCGGTCCGTGGAACGCAAACTGGACTGTATGCGCCGGGCCGGCCTCGACGACGCCGAAGCCGCCCGCTACTACCGGGTCTTCGCCGACCTGGTGCTGGCCTACAGCGCCATGGACGCGAGCCTGGCCGCGCTGTCCCCGGAGCTCCGGGACGCCGACCTGCGCGCCTGGACGACGGACTACCGCACGCTGCCGTCCGACAAATACCCCAACATCGCGCGGGTCGCACCACGGTTCGTAAGCCTGGACGACCCCCAGAACTTCGTGACGGCCGTCCAAGCGGTCATCGACACGGTCCGGACGAAGTCGGAGCGCGAGGCCCGCCGCACCTGAGGCGCAGCGCGCCGGGCTCTTACGGCGCGGACACGACGCACGGTGCAGGCGGTGTGCGCCCGCACCGTGCGCTCGGCGATGTCGAGGCCTCGCGAAGTCCTGGACGTTGTACACGGAAGGCATCGGGCCCTGGCGGCAACCTTCTCGTCCTCTGCGGCAACTGGGAGCCGTAAGACCGAGTCGAACTACCGGATGGACGGGCATGAGGGCAACGAAGCACGCCGCGCCGCGACATCTCAGCCTTCACCGCCCCGCAACCGAGCACGACCGCTGTTCGAATCCCGGGGTGGGCACTGTTAGGCTGCGCCCCCCCATTATTGTTAAATACGCAACCAACGCGCACATCATTGCCAGGAGAGGGCGACCGGGGATGGTCCTCGATGACGCGTCCGCGGAGTTCCATGAATTCTTCGAACGCCACTATGCCGAACTCGCCCGTCTGGCACACCTCCTGACCGGGGAGACCGACGCGGCGGACGACCTCGCGGCGGATGCCCTGGTCGCCCTGTGGCAGCGCTGGGACCGGTTGCGGCAGGCCGACCACCCGCTGGCCTACGCCCGCGGTGTGGTGGCCAACCTGGCGCGTGGACGGATCCGCAGCGCGGTGCGCGAGCGACGCCGGATCACGCTGTTCTGGTCCCGCAGCCCCGAGAAGGTGGAGGGGCCGGACATGGCGGCCGTACTGGACGTGCGCGCGGCGCTCGCCCGGCTGCCGTTCCGCAAGCGCGCCTGCGTGGTGCTGCGGCACGCCTTCGACCTGTCGGAGAAGGACACGGCGGTGGCGCTGGGCATCTCGGTCGGAACGGTGAAGAGCCAGACCTCGAAGGGAATGGCCGAGCTGGTGAAGATACTGGGCGCACGAGCGGCCGGGGACCTGGTGGCAGGGAGGAGGAACCGGTGAACGAGGAGATCGCCCGTCAGCTGCGCGAGGCCGCCGAGGCCCACCGACCCGACCGCGCGAGGATGCTGGCCCGGGTGCAACGCGGCATGGCCGGCCCCGCCGTCCGTCACCGCGCGCGGCCGTTCGCGAGGTCCGGGACCAGGGTCGCGCTCGCCGGGCTCGCCGCCGCCGGCATCCTGGCGACCGGCGGCCTCGCCGTCGCCGCCATCGTCGCGACCCCGTCGCCGTCGCCCACCGTGACCAC
This sequence comes from Streptomyces cyaneochromogenes, assembly GCF_003963535.1. Classification (GTDB taxonomy): domain Bacteria; phylum Actinomycetota; class Actinomycetes; order Streptomycetales; family Streptomycetaceae; genus Streptomyces; species Streptomyces shaanxiensis. The sequence continues at coordinate 5,388,438 of NZ_CP034539.1, forward strand.
GCCTGCCACCCCGTCCCCGACCGTCAGCTCCCCGCACCCGACATCGGCCCGCCCCACCCCTGTCGCGCCGGCTCCGGCCACCACCCCGGGCAGCGCGCGCCCGACTCCGCCGGCCACCAGTCCATCGCCGACCGCCGACGAGACCCAGAACGGGCCGCTGTGGTCGGCCGGCTCGGTGGACCCGCGCAGCACCGTCTACTGGACGCAGAGCAACCTCGCCCTCAAGACGACCCAGCCGCTCACCTCGCTCACGATCGAGATCCGGATCGTGCAGACCGGCGAAGTGAAGAACACCGGCACCTGGCAGACCCTGCCGAGTGCTGACTTCACCGTCACCGCTCAGGAGGCCGACGGCACGCTGGTCTACCGCTGGGTCCTCAAGCCGGGCCGCACCGTGCCGGCCGGGAGCCATGAGTTCGCCGCCCAGTTCAACAACGGCACCGGCGTGCGCAGTGCCGCGGGCGACGGCTACCGGGTCGACGCGCAGGCTTCGGGCGGCTCCGCGTCGGTCCGGGGAGGGTTCGTCCCGAACCGGTGAACGCCGATGTGCGGCAAGGCGACGAGTCCCCTTGCCGCACAGCTCGATGGGAGAACAAGTACCCGCACCGTGATGGCGATCGGGTGCGGTGCACCGGCGCGTAGTCGAGCGGTCTACGGCGTGGGCACCTCCACCTGGCTCGGCGAGGCCTGTCGGGCTGACAGCCCGACGAAGACGACGAAATGCGCCCCCATCGAAGAGATGGGGGCGCATTCGTCAGCTTCGCCTACTTGAGTGCTGTACCACCCGAGTTGTGATACGCGATCGTCTTGCGGATCAGGTTTCCGCCGTCGGTCTCGGGCGTCGTCTGCTCCGTCCACCCCGCACCGAACAGCAGGCCGGCGATGTGGGCGTTCGCCACCTGGTCCATGTGCCCGAAGAGCCAGTCCACCTTGTCGTCCTTGAAGTGGCCGGGCGTGTTGTTCCCCGCCATGTTGCCCACGGGGATCTGCCACAGGACCACCGGCTTGCCCACCGACTCAGCCATCGTCTTCCAGAACTTCAGCGAGGCGGCGGCCTTCTGGTCGGTCCAGAAGGTGTCACGGCTGCCGTGGGCCGGCTGTGCGTACCAGCCCGCGTCGCGGTCCGACACATCGGTGACCAGGAAGTCGGCGTTCTTCGCCCCGAGGTCCGCGTAGTCCTTGACGCACTTCTGGACGTTGCTCTCCCAGTCGAAGCAGGAGAGGTGCAGCCCCACGGCGGCGTTCGGCGCGTACTTGTGCGCCATCGAGATCAGGCACTGGGCGAGTCCGGCGGCGCTGTTCTCCTGCGATCCGCAGTCCGTCGGGTTGGCGCCCGTGACCTGCGCGGGGACCTGGTGCAGATTGCCGAGCGAGCGGGCGAAGCCCCAGAAGTCGGGCTCCAGGTCGATCATGTCGTGGGACTTGCCGATCTTCTGGAGGAAGAACCGGTAGTCGTTCAGGTACTTGGCGAGCAGGTCACGCCTGTCGATGGCCTTGACCTCGCCCGGGCCGTCACCCTCGCCTGCCATGTCCCCGAGGTCGCGCAACGAGTACCAGGTCCAAAGGTACTTCTGCGGTCGCGACTTGCCCTGGTACGTCGCCTTGGCCGCCACGCTGTCCTGCCAGGTCACCTGGTTTCCGGGCGCCGTGCTGCTGCCGCCCCAGCAGCCCCACCAGGCCGACCACTCATCCTTGCAACGCGATGCCGTATAGGCCTCCGACGAAGGCGCGGGCTGGCTGTGTATGTAGGCGTATCGCACGTCGAACGGCGCGGCGTTCGCGGAGGCGTCAGTCATCGAACCGCCGATGAACACCTTGTCGCTGCCCATGAAACGGGTCGTCGAGCTGCCGTTGGCGGGGGCCGGAGACGCCGGCGGCGACGCCGGAGCGTTGTCGCTCGGAGCCTGGCTCGCCGGAGTGCTGCCGCTGGGCGTGGGCGTGCTGCCGGAGTTCCCCGGGTTCCCGGTGCCGCCGGCGACGCTACCGGCCGCGACGAGCTTCCACTGCTGGTTGGCGCCGGCCCGGTCGCGGTTCTGGACGATGCCGCCCCCGTTGGCCTTGGTGGCGTTCTTGACGCCGACGGCCATGCCGCTGAAGCGATTGACGAAACGCACGTAGCCGTTCGACGACTTGGCCAGCTTGAACTGCTGGTTGGCGCCGTTCAGGTCTTTCCACTGCACGAGGGCGGAGCCGGCGGTCTTCGACCAGCCGAGGTCGTCCAGCACCTTGCCGGAGGTCCGGTTCTGCAGCCGGTAGTACCCGTCACCCGATTCGATGAACCGCCACTGCTGGTTGGCCCCGCCGTGACGGCTCCACTGCACCACCGCCGCGCCGTCGTTCTTGGCGGAGGCGCGGTCGTCCAGCACCTTGCCGCTGTTGCGGTTGACCAGCACGTACCACTTCTTCAGATCCAGGGTTTTCTGCTCCGCCGAAGCCTGGTTGACCACGACTGCCGAGCCGGCCACGACCACCATGGCGAGACCCGCCCAGAGACCGCGACGCGCGAGCAACCGACGGCCACGATGATTCGGGCGATCACCGCGCGCGCCGCTGTCGGCACGGTGGCCGCCGCGGGACGCCACCGGTGACGTCGGTGGGCCTGGGACATGTCTGTGCTCTCGTTCCAGGGACATGCCTGTGCTCTCGCTTTCAGCCGTTGCATCTGACCGGACCACTTGGCCGGACGACGCTTAGTGGTCCGAGAGGCCGAAAAGGTTGCCGCGAAGATTCACAGATTTTTTCGCCTTCACCGCTTCCCGTTCGCTGCGGAGCACGGCAGGCCTGACGCCGGCGGTGGCGGACGCCTGATGGCTGGTCGGGGAAGGTGGGGGGCAGCAGCGCGATCCCGACCCGCCAAGGCCGCGCCGAGCGCCTCGCCGACCTTGCGGCAGCCACCGGCAGTGCCCACTGTCTGTGCGGCACCGGTGGTCTGCGTTACCTCGACGCCGGCCCCTTCGACGCCCACGGCATTCCCGTACTGCCACCTGGCCGCCCAACGAAAAGCCCACGATCCTGGACCCCACCCGTGACCGCCGGCATCTCCGACACCCTCGCCCTGCTGGTCGGCTCGTACGAGACTCACTCACCGGCCCAAGGCCGGCGGTGGTGCTGATCGATACCGCTGGGAGGCACTGGTCTTTGTAGACCGCCTGGAAACGCGACCGCTGATCACCCCACACAGCAAAAAGGCCCGCGTCTCTGACCTGGGCCTTAATCATGGAGCGGGTGACGAGAATTCGAACTCGCGCTCTCGGCTTGGGAAGCGACGGCGCTTACGCCCGCTCAACGGCCCCGACCAGCACAGATGTTGTCTCCTTTGGGCGGTCGTGCGCGCCGGTTCGCACCGCTGTTGACCGTGGTTGTCCGGTCTTACGGGCACGGATTGGGCACGGCCTCGCTCGCGCCGCGCGACGGCGCCGCCCCTTCCGCGGAGAGGTCACGCAATCAGTTGGCGCGGCTGCCATCCGGGAGAGTCGGGCCGTAGGCCCTGACGTGGCGGAGGTCCGCGCAAACCCTTCCGGGACCGCGCGAACCTCCTGTCTCCGTCGTCACCTGACCGTCGGCACCAGGCTCACCCGGGTGGTTCGGTCCTGCCGCGTTCGACGGTGTCGGTACGACGCCGGGCAGCGGGGCCATCACCCAGTGATTCGGGCGGTGAGAAGTACTGCGCAGAGCACGGCCAGGATCAGCCCGGCGCGACGCCGCCACGGCCCTTGGCCGCGCCCCCCTGGCCGGAAGTCCCACCGGACGTGCGTCCGGTGGGGCCATCCTGCGGGCGGTCGCGGCGTGGTGGAACCTCCGGGTGTCAGAGCGGACGGGCGGGAGAGATCAGGGTCAGGCATGCCCCGGTCTCCTCACCCCTCAGCTCCGGCGACGACCTCAGGAGCTTCTCCGCGAGCGGGTCGCGCACGAGCACCCGGGCCGGGACGACCGGCAGCCTCTCCCCGTCGTGGAGCACGGCCGAGTCCCAGTCGTCAGGGCCGGTTTCACCCCGCCGATCGACGATCACGGCGCGAGTCGGCACCGGAAGTCGCGTCGCCGCCGCAACAACAGCTGCCTCAACCCTGTCGGCCTGCTCCGAGGTGAGGCCATCCACCCACAGCGTCTGGATCTCGCAACCGAACCGTTCATACACGTACGTGTCAATGACGTCGACGTCCGCCGAGAGCCACCAGTCCCGGGCCCGACCGCAAGCTGTCGGACCCCTCACGCACGCGCCACTAGTCCCCGATGAAGAGCAGGTAGCCCGACCGGCGGATCGCCTGGTGGGCTTGCTCGATGACATGCCTCACCACAGGGGTCTTCTCCTCCTCTCGCAGCTCTTCGAGTTCGACGACAAGGCGCTCCAACTGGGGGGTGTTGAACATCGTCAGGTCGTACGGCGAGATGCCCCGCCGCAGGCTGTCTTCCGGCGCTCGCGTGCACAACGCGAGGAACGAATCCTCCACATCGTCACCGAACTCCTCGACGACATCCTGTGCGCGGTTCAGTCTCCGCATTCCCAGACCCATGCCGGGGTCTCCTCTCTCTTTCAGGGTGTCGGAGAAATCGGGTACATCGTCACTAGATCCCCGTGCACGCTCACCACAATGGTGAGGCAGTGGGTTTCCTGCTCTCCGCTCCGCCTGGAGGACTTGCCGAACTTCTTTTTGGGGTCAAGGCAGACGTTCTTCTCACGGTAGGAGGAACCGCCATTCGCCTGCCTCCACCCACCCTGGTCCGTCATCGCCCCGTAGAAGATGTCCTTCAGGTCCCCGAGTGTGAGGTCGGAGTTGAACAGCCCCTTGCTGTCGGAGACCATTCGGCCGCCCTCGAAGTGGTAGTCCCGCAGGTTCCTCAGCGCGATCGTGTCGAGGGCGACCTCGATGCCGTTCTCGGGGAGGTTCTGGCCAGTGGGAATGAACTCGCAGTCGTCCCAGCCATCCCAGCCGTCCCAGCCGTCAAAACCTCCCCCTCCCGAGGAGGCTGCGGCCATGAATGCCCTCGAGGCCGAATTGGACTTGGACATGGACCTGGGCTTGGGCTTGGGCTTGGTGTCGCAGAGAACGGCCTTGGCGCGCTCGATGACCTTCTGGCCCTTGTCGACGAGCTTCCTCGCCTTGGCCGACTTGTCGAGGAAGTCGTTGATGCCCCAGATGACCTTGGCGATCTTCGGGAGCTTGCCGATGAGCTTGGCGGCCTTCGCCACGGGCAGGTTGGTGACGATCGCCCACAGACAGGTCGGGATGTCGGGGTCGTCCCAGCACTCCTTGATCTCCTCGGCGGCGAGTTCGACGAGGAGATCGGCGCCGTTCTCCATCAGGTAGTCGAGCAGGTCCTTCTGCGCGAGCGCTCGGGCAGCCTCGTACTCCGCCACGCTGATGCCTGCGGCTTCGAGGGCCTTGCGCTCCGCCTCCGTCAGGTCGCCGCCGGAGACCTCCTTCTTGGACTTGGCTGCCTCTTCGCGCTCCTTGCGCTCCTGCTCGCGTTGGTACTCCTCGGCTCGTCTGGCCGCCTCGTCGGCTTCCTTGGCGTGGGTACCGGCGTTCTTGGCGGCGGTCTCGGCCGACTTGGCGTGCTCCTCGGCGGAGGTGGCCAGCTTGTCGGCGTCGGCGGCGTCCTTCTCCGCCTGCGTTGCCGCGCCCTGGGCGACGCTCGCCTCCTTCTCGGCCAGGGTGGCGGCGCTGCCCGCGGCCGCAGCCTGGTTCTCCGCGTCGGTGGCGGCTCCACGGGCGCGTTCGGCCTCGGCCTCGGCCTGGGTGGCGGCAGTACGGGCCGCCGCCGCGTCCGCGAACGCCTGGTTGGCGGCCTGGCGGGCGAGTTTCGCGTCGGCCTGTGCCTGGGCATCGGCCTCGTTGGCCCGTGCCGCCGCGGCTCGGGCCTTGGCTCCGTCCTCGGCGGCCTGGGCCGCGGACTTCATCGCGGCCACGGAGGAGCGTGCCGCGTCCGCGGAGGAACGCGCCGCTGCTGCCGCCGCCTTGAACGCGGGGCCCACCTCGGCGTTGGCACGTGCGGCGGCGGCTTCGGCCGCTTCGGCGGCCTTGACCGCCTCCGCTGCTCTGGCCTCGGCCTTGGTGACCTCCGCCTGACCCGTCGCCAGGGCGGCCTGGGCCACCTCCGCGGCGAAGTCGGCGTTCACGTCGGTGCCGGTGAACGGCGCGGTGAGCTGGATGGCGGTGTTGGCCGGGTCGGCGATACCGGCGGCGGTGGTACGGGCAGAGGTAGCGGCCTGGACGGCGATGGTGGACTGCAGGCGGGCCATCGCCGCTTCCCTGGTGGCGCCGTCGGCTTCCTCCCGGGTGCGGTTGGCCGCCTGAAGGGCCTGGTTGGCCTGGATGGCGGCCAGCCCGGCGAGGCGGGAGGCCTCGTGGGCGGCGATGCCGGTCCGGGCTTCCTGCGCGGTGGCCTCGGCCGCCTTGGCATTGGCCCGCTGCGCCGCTGCGCGCGTGGCCGCGGCCTCGGACTCCGCCTTGCTCGCCGCCGCGTTCGCCGCGAAGGCGGCGGCTTCGGCCTTGTTGGCGGCGGCGTTGGCCCGTGCGGCGTGCGCGGTGGCTTCACTGGCCGCCGCCCGCGCCCGCGCGGCCGCACCGGCAGCCTCGATGGCCGCCGAACGCGAACGCACCGCCGCCGCAGATGCCTGATCGGCGGAGCCCCGGGCCGCCCCGGCGGCCGTTCCGGCCGAGTTCGCTGCGGATCGGGCCTCGGTGGCAGCCGTGCGCGCCGTCTCGGCGTGCTCGGTGCCCTTCGCCTTGGCGGCCAGCGCTTCGGTCGCCCGGGCCCGGGCCTCTTCCGCCTTGTGGAGGCGTTCGGCCTCCACCGCCTTGTTCCTGGCGTTGCGGGCCTTGGTCTCCTCGCCCCTGGCCAGCCCGTCGGCCGTGGCGGCGATGCCCTCCTGGGTCTGCGCGGTGGCCCGCTTCTCGGCCGCAACGGCCGCGGCGGCCTGCGCGTCGGCCCGCTTGGCCGAGGCGGTCCGTGCTTCGGCCTCGGCACGCGCACGTGCCTGGGCGGCCACGTCGCGTTCCCGTTCGGCCCGCGCCCGTGCGGCAGCCGCCAGGTCGCGCTCGCGTTCGGCGATCGCCCTCTGCTCGGATGCGATCCTGGCCTGGCGCTGCGCCTCGATCCGTGCGGCGCGCGTCTTCTGGGCGTGGTCCCACGCCTGCTTCTCGGCCTGCTCGGCCTCGATCCTGGCTTGGCGGGACTTGGCCGCCGCGTCCGCCGCGATCTTCGCCTGCTTGGCCGCCGCCTCGGCGAGCCGGGCCGCAGCCTTCGCGTGCTCCTCGGCGTTCGCCCGCCACTTGGCAGCCTGCTTCGCGTGCAGCTCGGCCTGGTTCATGGAGTTCAGCCCGGCAGCGTCGGCGGCCGACGCGTCCACCGCGTGCTGTGCGGTCGCCGCCGCCTTGGCCGCCGCATCCGCCGCAGCCGCGATACCGGAGGCGACTTCGGACCACTGGACGCCGTGGGTGAGCCCCGTCTCGACCAGAACATCGGCCTGCACCTTGGCCTGGCCCGCCGCCACCTGCGCCTGCTTGGCCGCGTCCGCGGCGATACCGACCTGCCGCGCGATCTCGGTCTTGACCGGCCCGTAGTCGGACAGGCGCTTGCCGGCCCGGTCGGCGGCGAGCAGCCGGTCGGCCTCGCGGGACTGCGAGGCCGCCGAGCTCATCGCGTTCGAAGCGGTCTTGAGTGCCTTCACCGCGTTGCCGTGCGCGGCAATCAGCTTCTTACGGGCCTCGGCGGCCGTGGCCGCGTTCTCCGCCAGCTTGCGCAGCCGCTCCGCCGCCTCCAGCGCCTCCTTCTGCGCCTTCTCGTGGGCCGCCTGGTCGTCCGCGTCCTTGCGCGCGGCGACCGTGTATCCCTTCTCCAGGAACTCGGCGATCACCTTGTCGTCACCCGTGGCCAAGGCGGCCTGTGCGGCCCGCTTCACCTCCGGACCGCCGACCCCGACGAGCATCTCGACCCTCTTGCGGTTCTCCGCCGCGCGTTCCTTGTCGTTCTGCTCCGTGGCCTTGTCCCGCTGCCGCGCGATCTCGGCGCCGAACGCCAGGAAGTCGGCCCGGTCGCGGGCGGTGCCCTTCAGGACCCGCTCGACCTCCGCGTTGAAGAACGGGCCGCCCGTGCCGCGCAACGCCTCGATCTGGCGGCGGCCCGCGACATCGGCCGCGTCCCGCTTGTCCTTGGCGCGCTGTCGTGCCTCGGTCTCACCACGCTCCAGGAAATCCCGGATCGCATGCGGATCCGTACTTTCCAACGCCTTCCTGGCGGCCTCGCGGACTTCCTCCTCCTCGTCGAACTCCGCGAAATCCTCGACCAATTGCCGGTCGTGTTCCGCATTGATGTCGTCCAACGCGGAACGTGCCGGGGGCGCGACGGCCTCCGATTTCGGCAACCCGGCCAGTACCCGCGCAGGTGCGACCGTGTCACCCGGCCTCGGCGGGGTCACAGCACCGGCTTCCCCGGCCACAGCGCCGAGAATGACCACCGCCATGACGGTTGACACGACCTTGCCCATCAGGCCTGGCGCGCGGCCGCGTATCCGCCCGGCTCGAGTCCTGGGTCTTCCCCCCACAAAAACTCCCTCAATGAATCGATCGGTAGATCGGGACAAGAAGCCGGCAACAGAAGACCGGCCGAAGAACCCCCCTGCCCTCGATGCGCGGGCAGGGGGGAACAGGCCGGCGCCATGGCCGCGGACCCGGCGGTACGCAACCGGCGGAGTGCACCGGCCCGTGTGGCGTCAGCCCTTGACGCGGTTCTCGCTGTCGCGGGCCCGGTCGGCCATGTCCTTCCAGAACGAGGCCGTCAGGCCGGCCTCCGTCTGCTCCTTGGCCCAGTCGTCCTGCCGGGCCTCGGCCGGCGCTGCGATCTTCTGCCAGAGGCCGTCCGCGCTCTCCTTGGCCAGCCGGGCGATGTTCTGCCAGTTCCCCGCCTGCGCCATGGCCGCATCCTGCTCGGCCAGCCACGAGTTCCGCGCACCGTCCGCGTGCTCGGCCACCGCATGCCAGGCCCGCTCGGCCTCCGCACGCGCCTGCGCCGCGTCCGCCGACGACTTCAACGCCTCTTCGGCGGCCACCGCCTGCGCGACCAGCAACGACAGCACGTGGTGGCGCCGGACCTCCGCGTCCGCCACTCGAAGCCGGTAGGCCTCCACATCCAATGCGGCACCGGTCGCCCAGCCGTAGCCGAAGAACTCCTCGACGTCCGCATCCGTGGAGCCGGGCCGCAGCGCCCACCGCGCCGCCACCCGCACCTGCTCACCCGGGTCGTCCTCCGCGAGCGCCCGCACGAAGGCACGGTCTTGCTCAGCGACCTCCAGACGGTGCTTCGCATCAGCCTCCCGCATCGTGCGGTCACGCTGCTGCGCCTCGGCGTAGCCGGTTTTCACGAACGCTGCCCGGTCGGCATCCGTACCCTTCAATGCCCGCTCCGCGGCCGACCGCACCTCCGGGGAAAACCCCACCGGATGCGTGGCCACCACCCGCTCGCAGAACGCCCGGTTGCGTGACCGCGCATCACGCAGCCGCTGCTTCGCTCCGTCGTAACCGCCCCCGGGGGCCAGCCACTCCGTGATCGCCGCGTCGCCCCGCGTACTGCGCAGCGCGTTCCACGCCGAGGTACGGATCTCCGCGGGCAGGCCCGACTTGGCCAGCCGCAGTACCCGTGCCCGCGCCTCGTCCGCCGCGGCGGCCACCGCCGCCGAGGCCGGGCCGGCCGGATCGGCGGCCACCACAGCGTGCGCCCGCGCGGGTGCCGCGCCCACGGACACGCCGCCAGCGGTCAGCACGGCGACCGCCAACGCGGCCACGGCCCACCTCTGAGGTCTCACGCCGCGACCGGCGGAATCTGCCACCACTTCTGCCCTCTTCCCTCTCCTGCCGCTACGTGCGGTTACCTGGCCGCGCGCGGTCGCGTGGCCCGACGCTGCCACGCCGGGCCGCCGTCCTCCCGATGCCCCGTCAGGGAGCCAGCGGTGCGGAGACGCGCCAGCCCGCGAGGCGGGCCTTCTTGGGCTCCCCTTCCTCACCGCCGGGCAGGGGGAACGCGAAGGTGTGATGGGCGTAGACGTCCTTCGCCGTGGGCGCGAGCCAGTTCACTCCACTGCCGGCGGTCTGGGTGAAGGACACGAGGCCGAGAGTCGTGGACGTCAGGGGGGTCGGGCGAGTGCACCACGTGGCGCTCTTCCGGAAGGCGGCACTGCGGTCGTCCGCGGCGATCTCCACCCGCAGACCGTTCGCCTCGGCCTTGCCGCTCCTGATGTAGTGGCCCGGCTTGCGCACGGACTCGAAGGAGTAGCAGCCGGGCTGGCTCGCGAGCGAGGGCACGACGACCCAGGTGGCGTCCTCGCGGTCGGCCAGGGCGCTGGTGGACTTGAGCGAACCGTTGAGGAGGATCTTCCCGCGGTCGCCGCTGGACTGGCGCGCGTACTCGAGGTCTCCCCATGCCTTCAGGGACTGGCGCTTGAGCCGGTACTGGGTGTCCGCCTTCAGGAACAGCGCGACGTCGTCGTCGCTGCCGGCCAGAGCCTTCTTGGCCGCCGCGACCAAGTTGGGGTTGACGCCGCCGTTCTGCGCGGCGGCCTGTATCTGCAGGGCGAGCTTGCGGTTCGCCTCTGCGAGCTTCTTGCGCCGGTTCTCGTCGTCACGCTTGTACGCGGCGTCGGCGCCGGTGTGGATGTACGCCTTCCACACGGCCGGGTCGGAGCTGAGGGTGGCGCGCTGCCCTTCGGCGTACAGCTCGGTGCCGTGCAAGTCGGCGGCGGCCAGGCGTAGTAGCTCGCGGATGAAGTTGTCGTCGCTCAGCGCGAGCATGGCCTCGGAGGGCGTGATACGGAACAGGGCCGCGGCATTCTTGCGGGCGGCCAGTTCCTTGCGGCGTTCGGCCTCCTTGCGGTCCTGCTCCGCGAGGTCCTCCAGTTCCTTGGCCACGTCCCGCTTGTGGGCCTCGCGGGCGCCGTTGACGATGAACTCCCGCCAGTCCGCCGGCTCACCGAGCAGTGCCTGCAGTGCCGCGGCGCGTACCTCGGGGCCGGACGCCTCGTGCTTGGCGACGGCTCGGATGAAATTGTCGTCGCTGAGAGCCAGCAGTTCCGGGGTGCTGGGGATGCCGATGGTGAGCAGTACCTGGGACTTGGCCAGCCGCGCCGCCCGCTCGGCCTCGGCCTTCTCCCGCTCGCGCTGCTGGTCGAGCTTGTACGCCTCGTGGACGCCGGACACGATGAACTGCACGTGGTCCTCGGCGGACGTGCTGGCCATCGCCTGCTCGGCGGCGGTGCGCACCGCGTCCAGCTTCTCGCCCGCGTCGCCGGCCTTCTGCCACAGAGCGTGGATGAAGTCGTAGTCGCTGAGCAGGAGTACATCGGACGTCGGATCGAGACGGACCACGGCCGCGGCCTCGACGCGCTGGGCGTCGGTCGTCCCGATGCCCGCCGCTCGGGCCACGACGTCCGATGCCTCAACGGCGCGAGCGCTTTCGGCGACTGCTCCCGGTGCGATTGCGCCGGTGACGGCCGTGAGGGCGGTGGCGGTCACGAGGCCGCGCGTCACGATCCGCCGCATGCGTGCGGAAGCGAGGTGCTTGGTGTTCACGTGGGTGAAGACCTTTCTGCCGCTGCGTATCGGCGGCTCGACAGAAGAAAGGTAGAGACAGGAGAAAGGCAGAGACAGGAGAAAGGCAGAGACAGGTGGAGGTGCTGCCGACGCTCTGCCGGCGGCAGGCACGCGAAAGCAGGCGTCAGACGGGTGTGCGGCGCGCGGTCATCGCGGTACTCACCCTCGTACGCCGCCGGAGGTGAATATCGGTGATCCGGAACGCGAAGTCGTGCAGGCTACGGGACCTGACGGTCCTGCCCGAACCGATGAATGTGATGAAGAAGGCGAATGGAAATGGTCACCCGGAGGAATTCCGAAGTGTCACAGGACAAGGCACTTGCTTGCCGCGCCATGGCTCGAAGATGAACTCGGCAGCACAGCAGCACAGACGTCCGCCATGACAATGACGGAATACACAGGCCTACGCCTCACGATTTCCCCCGCTACTGCAAATGAAATACCTGGGGGCGCCCGGTCCGTCGAAGCATCACTGCCCCGTCGGTCCCCTCCGGAACGCAGCCCGGTCATGCTGGTCATCAGGACCCTAACCCACGTTTACCGAGCCACGCAATGATTTCCCTGCCGTGCGTATATGGTCGGCCGGCGGCGACTACCGGTAGTTCGTCACTGAACTTCAACTCGGGTTGTCGCAGTGGGTTATGCGGGGTGCAGAGTGAGCCCGGTTTCTGCGAGACAGCCGTCGAGGAGGGCAGGGCGGTGCTGGATCCTGCGGAGCCCTCGGCGAACGGTGCGGATGAACCGTTCCGGGTTCGGTAGAGATCTCAGATGTTGGCTGTGATCTGGGAGTTCGTGGTTGCTCGGTGGAAGTTGGCTTCGTATTCGACGGGCGGAACGTGCCCTATCTCACTGTGGAGACGGCGGTGGTTGTACCAGTCGACCCACTCGGCAGTGGCGAGCTCGACGTGCGACAGCGTCTTCCATGGCCGCTGCGGCTTGATGACTTCAGCCTTGAACAGGATCGATCGCGACCCGGCATCGGAGTGGTGCCGACAGCGACGCGGACCAGCTGACGATGCGGCGGGAGAAGGTGTCCACGATGAAGCGACATGGACGACGCCCGCCCAGGCGGCGACGTGCGTGAAGTCGGCGACCCAGATGACCTTCTTACCGAGCGCTGGCCACATCCGACACCAGCTGATCGCCGAGGTCGGGCACGGTCCGGCTCATCGGCTGCAGATCCGTAGAACTGGCAGGCCGGCGGCGTGTCGGTGCACATGACAATCAAGCTGGCGATCGCGGGAAAGCGCCTTAAAGTGAGCTGATCGTCACCTGTGACAGATGTGCCGGGGACGGTCTCAGGGGATATGGCCAGGGGGGTCAATTGATGTCTGTTTTTCGCACGGGACTCGTTCGAAGACGTGCTGCGGCGGGGCTGTGCGGAGCGGCGTTGGCCGCCTCGCTGCTGCTTGCGCCCGCGGCGACGGCGTCGGGCGACGGACCGGCCACGGTGGGGGCGGTTTCGTCGGTGGAGGACGAGGTGCTCCGCATCGGGCGCAGCGTCGAGATGGGGGACGACGAGAGCGTCGAGCTCATCGACGGACGAGATGTCCGGGTGACGGCCGACGGGGCAGGGGCCGGGCAGGCAACCCGTTACTCGGTCGCGTCGGTGCAAGGCACCGTGTCCGTGCGACCGACCGGGAAGTCCGCCGCTCACCGCACGGCCGCGAAGCTTCCGTTGACGGCGCGAACCAAAGCCACACAGAGCGTCGCCACTACGGCGAACGCCGCCGCGTCAACGTACTCGGTCAAACTGAGCATCACGAACGCCGACGTCCGGTCCAAGTTGTTCTATGTCTGGGACCGCCGGACCTGGACGCCGTACGCCGTCGACAGCGACACCGCCGGCGGCTCGTCGATCGTGAAGCTGCCGCCGGGTGACTACTTCTCGGTCGCGCTGCACAGCGACTGGCAGGAGCCGAGCTATCTGCTCTCCCGTGCCTTCTCGGTCGGTTCGGCCGCCAAGACGGTCACCTTCGATGAGCGCGCGGCCAAGGAGACCGCGATCCGCACCGACGACACCACCGCTACCCGGCACGCATCCGCCGTGTGGATCAGCGTCCCGGGCGGCGATCTGGCGGGCTTTGCCGGCTCGGGGGCCGACAAGGTGTACGTCACTCCGTTCTCGGTGAGCGGCGTTTCGCTGCGCCTGCACGAGGTGCTCGGCAAGAAGGGCGCCTCGGCGAGCGTGCCGAGCCCCTTCCGCTACGACCTCACGCACAGCTTCACCACCACCGTGCCCGCCTCGCCCATCAAGACGGTCCGTGCGTCCTCCCTGGCGAAGAGCGTCACGAAGGTGGCCGCCCCGGGCACGCGGACGACTGCCTTTCTGCAGAGCGTCCCTTCGTTCGGCGAGTGGACGGGCGTCTACATCGGCGCCGCGGTGCCCGTTGGCGGTTCGGTCACCGAGTACGCCACCCCGGGTATCACCTACAGCCGACTGCTGTCCTACGGCACCGGCGAACTGAGCCTGGACCTCCCGGACCGCACGTCTGTCGCCGGTACCGGTGCCGGCGAGACCCTGGGCGCGGCCCCGCTGCAGCCACTGCGCGAGGAGCGGGGCGGTTCGGAGCGGAACTTCGGGAAGATCCGGCTGTACGAGCCGAATGCATTCGGTGACGCGGTCGGCCACGCGGGAACCGACAGCCGCGCGACGTACTCGTACAAGCTCACCTCCTCCGACGGCGTCACTTACGCCCAAGCCGACGGCCTCCACGCGTTCGACGCGCTGACGTCGTCCAGCTTGCCGTCGTTCGAGAGGACGTACACCCTCGACCAGACCGTCCACCGCCGTGTCCCGTACTCGCGGCTGTCCACGGACGTACGCAACGAGTGGACGTTCCGCTCGGAATACGAGGAGGGTCAGGAACTCCCGCTGATCGACGCCCGGTTGAACGTTCCGGGACTCGACGGCTTCGGCCGGGCGGCCGCTGGAACGGTTCGGGTCCAGGCGAGCGCGATCACCCGCAACACGGATGCGGCGGAGGCGAACACCAGGATCACGGGGCTCGCCTACTCCACGGACGACGGCACGACGTGGACGGACCTGGCCGTTGCGTCGGACGGCTCGGCGGGTCTCGACGTTCCCGTCACCGCCTCCTTCGTCTCGCTGCGCGTGACCGCCGCCGACGACCAGGGCGGCAGCCTTCGCCGCACCATCACGCGGGCGTTCGCGGGCCCGGCGCCGCACGGCGACGAGACAGTGGGAGCGACCCGCATCTCGAACGTCACGGTCAACGCAGGCAAGCCGGTAGAGCTGACCGACGAGCCGCTGCAGGACTTCAAGGCGAAGTTCACCGCAACCGCCCCGTCCGGGATCGCGAGCGGAGACATGTACCTCTACAAGGGTTCGTACGACACCCCTGACGCCGTCCTCTACGGAACCTGGCCGGCCGCCTGCACCAAGGTCAACGCAACCACCTCCACCTGCGAGGCGCACTTCGCCTACATCCACCCGCGCTGGAGCCTCGGCCGCAACTCCTTCGCCGGCACCTGGAAGTTGGCTGCCTGGGCCGAGTCCGCGGACGGTACGGGCCACGTAGACCTGCACGCCGCCAAGTCGGCGCCCATACTGCGTGACGCGACGCTGACCGCCAACGCGGCTCCCGAGCCGGTGACCAAGGGCAAGACCCTCACCATCACCGGCAAGCTCTCCCGCGCGGACTGGGAGACGCTCGGCGGCCACCATGGCTACGCCGGTCAGAAGGCGAAGCTCCAGTTCCGCAAGAAGGGGACGTCCACGTACACGACCCTGAAGACGATCACCACCGACAGCTCCGGAAACCTGAAGACCACAGCGAAGGCGACGACGGACGGCTACTGGCGTTACACCTTCGCCGGCACGTCCACCACCGCGCCCGCCACCGCCGCGGGCGACTACGTCGACGTCCGCTGACCTCGCCTACCTCGCCGGGTCCCGTCCGTGGAGCCAGGACCCGGCGAGCCTCACCCGGGTCCCGCCCGACAGCGAGCACAACATCCACGACATCGCCTGAGGCGCTTCCGCCGTGCCTGCGTCAGGCGAAGGTGGCGATCAGGGAGAGCGCGGAAGTCAGCAGGGACACGAGTCCTGGGATGCCGTCGCGCTTGGCCAGGATCTGTTCCAGCATGGTCCTCGCGGCTGAGCGGCCGCCGGTGTCGTCGAGGTGTTGCTGGGCGGTGAGGTCGAGAAGGACGACACACTGCTGGTAGTCGTTGACGCGTCCTTGCTCGGCGGCCAATTCCCGTCGGATGCGGTCGAGCAGTGCTCAAGGAGACCATGGTTCGTGCCGGGCAGTCCTCGGAGAAAGCCGCGCTGATCTATCAGCACTCAGACGACGAGCGGCAAGAGGAGGTCGCCGCCGGGCTGGACGCCACGGTCCGGAGGGCTCTGACCTGGGCCTTAATCATGGAGCGGGTGACGAGAATCGAACTCGCGCTCTCGGCTTGGGAAGCTGCGGGCATTTGAGGCTGGTTCGGGCACTGACCTGGACGAACGGCTGTGATGCAGCTTCGTCGGGCCCGGTTGCTTTCACCGTGGTTCCCCGCTGTTCCCCGCTGGATCTGGTGCGCTTGTGGTGCGGCCGTGGGGGTACACCACGGCCGCAACCTCCTGGTCCGTAGCTCTAGCCGGATCGGTCAGTGACGGCCACACCGGCCCATGGGCGGGCCCGGAGGGACGCTACCGTAGGGGCCGGTTGTTGGGGTTGCGGTACCTGGTTGCTGTACCGCGAGGTCCAATCGGGGGTGACCATGGAACGGCATGTGCTGGAATCGCTGTTGGCTGGTGATGACGAGGCGTCCGTGAAAGCTCTGGCCACCCTCCGCAGCGGTGCCACCTACTGGGTGGGAGATGGGGCACAACCTGCAGGCCAGCATGTCGGAGTCTTCAAGCGTCGTCTTCGGCGCATGCGCATGCACGGAGTCGAACCACTTGGGCTGGAACGAGCAGTGCAACTCATCCGCGAACATGGCCGGCCCGTGCGCACAGGGATGATCGATTCTGCCGACCGGACATGGACCACCCTGCTCTTTCTCACCGAGGATGGCAGCGCACTAGTGGCCTGCGCCGGCTGGCCGCCGCCGCTGGTTGTCAGAGAGCCACCGCTTTAGGAGTTCGATCAGCGCTCGACTCTGCCGTGGAGTCGAGTGGTGGTGTCAGCCGTAGCAGCCCGCGCAGACCTGCTGCCGTCCGGCACTGTTGATGTCACTCGTGGATGTCAGCCTGGGCTTCGCACCTGCTTCACCGTTGCTGTTGGGTCATCACGCTCCGCACCTGTCCCGGGGCGGCCGACCACAGGCCCGCGTCACCCGGTAACGTGGCGATCTTCGGTCGGCGGAAGCCGTACGGAGTCCTCGAAGGCCGGGCACATCATGCATCTCGCCGACCATCCGGCACGCCACCGCCTCAGCACCGCCCTGAGCAATCTCGCCGTCACCTTCCGCGGCATGACCGCGCATCCGGACGAGAACAACTGTGAATGCCACTGGGGCAGTGCGGAGGAGCTCTCCCTTCTGAAGACGCCGGACGTGGAGCTGGAGCCCGATCTCCTGCGCCGGACGTGGCAGGCCACCGACTGGACTGATCACGCGGCCGTGCTGCGCCGCATCCTGCCGCAGTTCGCCCCGGTCCTGGTCGCCGGTCGCGCGGACCCCCTGTTCGGCCTGGAAGAGGCCGGGTATTCCTTCGCCCGCGGCCGCTGGCAGGAGTGGCCCGACCATGGCGCCGGTTCGGTACGCGAGTTTCTGCATGCCTGGTGGGAGGACAGCCTCACCGATCCGGATGCGGTCGTCCCGGCGCATCAGGTCTTCGTGATGTGTGCCGAGGCATCCGGATCGGTAGGACCCTGGCTTGCCGAATGGGAGAAGCAGACCGGGTACCTCAGCGACCAACGTCTCGCCGAGGCGGCGGCGGAATGGGAGTACGAACTCCTGGGAGACAGCCTGCCGTGGAGCGTCGGCTGGTACGAGCACGACAAGGAGGAGATGCGCGCCGACCTGGTCGCCTGGCTCCTCGGTCACGCTGCGGTGCGGCTCCGCGAGTCGGGCGCATCGGCGGAGCTGCAGCACCGGATACGGCTGCTCGGACTCGCCGACGAGGACCGCTGGACGGATCCGCACTGGCCAGGCCACCGCTACTGACGACGAGCGGGCGCGACGGCTCCCGTGGCTGCACGCCCGGTTCCGACGCGACCTCGGCGCCGGGCCGCGCCATGGCTGAGCTGCAGAAAACGGCTGGCCACGGCGGACGGGCCACACGAGATGCTGCCGCTGCTGGAGGAGGAGCTGATGCGACGGCTGTGCGAGACCGCTGGCCTGGGGCTGGTCCGCCGGCGAGCAGCGTCATCGCGGCGACCAGCGGGGCGGTGGCGATCGGCGACCTGAGCGTGGCGGCCGGTGTCAGCAGCACTCTTCTGACACAGCGGTTCAAGGAGCTCATAGGCGTGACGCCGAAACGGCTGGCCCGCACCTACCGCTTCGCCGCCACCGTGTTCGCGATCAACCAGGCCTACTTCGGCCACGAGTTCCGGGCGTTCACCGGGCTCGCGCCCGACCCGGCACGTCCAAACAGCAACCCCCGGGCCTCTGGCCTGGGGGTTTCGCGTGGAGCGGGTGACGAGAATCGAACTCGCGCTCTCAGCTTGGGAAGCTTGGGTCTTCTGGGTGCCACTACCGTACTGACCTGCGGTGGAACTGTGCTCCACCACCTGGCGGTACGCGGTGGATTCCCCGTTGTTCCCCCTGAGCCCCCGCAGGTTCTGGCATGCGAACGGAACGCTGCTTGCCCTCGTCGTCGCGGATGCTGGGCCTTGGAGGGCCAACAGACGGCTCACCAAAAGGTCGGGCGCGCTCAGGTGTCATGATCTTCTGCCACTCCCGATGCAGACGTGGCAGGCTCCAAATCATGAGTGAGTGGGGAATTGCGTTGATCGCTGCGGGATCAGCGGTCGCGGGCAGCATTGCGACAGGATGGTTCACTCGCAGCGCAGGTGTGCGTCAAGCTCAGGCGGCCAAGCATGCTGGTGATCGCCAGGCTGATGCGCTCATAACTACCGTGCAAGCGACGCTGAATGACCAACGAAACGCGAGAACCCGAGACCAACACAGGGAGATCTACGCTCAGTTCATCGAGTGCGCACAGAGACTCGAGCTAGCCCCGAGCAGGAATCCAGACGACCTGGCCCCGCTGGCCCATGCAATGGTCATGGTGCGACTGGAAGGGCCTGAACCAGTGGTCCAAGCGGCAACCGCGTACTTTTCCAAACTGGCCGACGTCCTTTCCGGCGACGAGGACCGCGATTCGCTCGCCAGAGTGCGCAACCACTTCTATGCGGCTGCGAGGGACGCGCTGGCACGCTAGGCACGTGAGCAATGCGTCACCAGTAAGCGCAGCCAGGGTGGGGCACCTGGATGCTGGCGCCCCAGCTTGGAAGATCGCGTATGCGTACCCCACCTGACCTGCCAAGTTGATGAACTGCGGGTTCTCGGGCCGTTCGCCGGGACTCCCCGTTGTTCCCCGTCTGCTGCTCCTTCGCCGGGCACGTAGGGGGCACGGTGTCACTCGTTCATAGTCCTGCCGAAGGCGCCTCAGAAAGCCGCTCAGGGCCTCGCGGTCCGCAAGCGCTCGTTAGGTGCCAGTGGGAGGGGCACGCGCTCGTCTCCCCAGTCATCGAGCCTGAGCCTGACTTGGAAGTTGTGCTCCGCATGATCGACGACGCTCCCACTGATCGCGAACCCCAGTGGGGGAGGGACAGTTCCAGACGGTGAACCAAAGATCTCTGCCAGCCCCACTGCGTCCGGGACCCCGTCGATCTCTACGAACACGCCGAAGGGCTGTCGGCCGATGACCTTGCCCGTAACGGCGGTGCCAACTGGCAGGGCGGCCACCGTTGCCGACCAGGCACGTCGTATGTCCTCAGGCGTCGGATCACCCACGCCGTTTGGCCACGTGTACTCCGTCATGCGCGGCATCCTCCGGCGATCGTGAGAATCTGTGGCCTCATCCTTATCAGGTCGATCCTTAGGCGCGATCTGCGTCGGTCAACCCGTCCCGGCTCTGGGCTCCTAGGCCGCCAAGGTTCGGCGTTGGCCGCCCCGGTTCGTGCTTGTTGGTGTCAGGCGTTGGCGTCAGGAGAAACCGAGGGCTTGACAGGCCGCTGCAAGAACGCTCCGGGAATCTGCCGGTCGTGACGCTGGTGTCCACACTGCAGGCGGGTGCCAGACGCATCAATGACCTGAGACTCCGAAACGACTCTGTTGGGGTCACCGCTTTCGTAGAGCCACACGCTCATCAGCTCGGCCGCAATGGTCACCGCGAACTGGACGTTGGTACCGTCGCTGACCGGTGAGACGGTGACCGCCTCACCTGGCTCAAGCCAGAAGTCCTCACCGTACGGCTCGACGAAGAGGCGCAGCGGGACGCTCCCCGCATTCTCAACCGGCAGACGTCCGTGCACTGGATCACCCCCAGTCCGCACCTTAGCGGCCGGACACCCACCCTCACCCACCACTCACCCCAGCTCCCAAAGTTGTAACTCAGTCGGAGGCGTGGGGCTGTGTGTCTCGGTTGATGCTTGACGCAGTGGCTTCACCTCATGCTTGACACCGCTTGCCTCGCCTTGTCTGAGCGCCTGGATCCACGGGGATGATGGGATCGCCGCCGTGGCGACCGTGCATGGCAGGATTCCCGGGTGACTGACTTGCCGCGCTCCGTCGAGACTGTGTCGACGGTGTCGACCGATGCTGGAATGCTTGCTCTGTGGGACCCTCAGTGCTTCACCGGAATCGTCGACTACGACACGTGGGACCCGCAGCTCGGCGAGGACGAGGACGTTGAACGCCACATCCGTAGTGGTGCTCTGGTCCCCATCAACATCCGAAGCGATGGCGCCTTCGGGGTCCTGGTCCGCATAGGTGTCTCCGGTCGGCCTGCACAGCTGACAGAGCGGGAGCACAGGCACCGCCTGGTCACTTCGGATGCCTACCTCCTCCATTCGCAGGGACAGGTGTGGCTCAGCGGTATTGAGGCCGTGGGTGCTGACGCCTGGTCCGACACCGTGCAGTTCGATCTACCTGTGGGTCGATACTCCGTGGTGATCCACTTGATCGCCTGGGAAGACGAAGAGAGCAGCGTCAACACGGACGGAACTCCCTCCGAGACTGCTCTCTCCGACTTCGTCGCCCTCATCAACCCCGCCGGGTCGGGGCAGGACCATTTCCGCTCAGCAGTGGAAACCTTCGACCGGCCGGAGGGTTGACCACCAAGGGCTGACGCCGGATATCACCCGCCGCCAGCCCGGGGACCTTCAACTGAGGCTAAGGGCTGTCCCGTAATCGATCTTCAGTCGGTGTGACGGCGGTCCTCCGGCGGGCGACGGTGATCTTGTGCAGGCGAACGATGCCGAGCATGACGGCTGCACGTAGGCTGCCGCTGGCTCGGCCTAGTCACTGGGACAGGCTCGCCTGGGGGGTGATTTACCTGATAGCTCGTCATCGGTCTGGAGCTGCAGTATCAGTGGCTCGCCGGGTTGGCAGAGCCCTGGGGGTGGTCGCCGCTGCGGCGGCCGTGCTGGCGGCGCTGCTGTTGTCGCCTTTCGTGCTGGAGGACGTCTCTGGCTCCAAGGGGGTGGACTGGAACAGGCTGAGTCAGGTCGGCGCGGCGTACGGCTTCACGTCGGCGATCGTCTCGGCGCTCGCGTTGGCCGGCATCGCTGCTTCGCTGGTTGTTCAGAACCGCCAGGCCAGGGCGGAGCAGGTCCAGGGGATCCGCAGTTACTACCTTGAGCTGGTCCGGCTGGAACTGGACGACATGGCGCTCTACCAGCCGGTTTGGGGCGCCACGGACATCGCCGATCCCCATGAGCGCAAGCGGCATGTCTATGCCGATCTGATGATGAACGGCTGCGGCACGCCTGGGGTGTGCACGCTGTGTGGGTGGCGCGGGCGGGGTCGGGGCCTCCGCTGGTCCACCAAGGACACAGGAGAAGGGGGGGGGCTCCCGGCATCACTGCCGCGAGCCCCCCTTTTTGGTCTGCTCCCTTTGGTCTGTCCCGCTAGGCGTCGAGCGCCACCCCCCCGTCCTTAGCCGTGGGCAGACAGGATCCGCCCGACCGCGCGGCGGTCGATCTTCCGGTTGGCGTTCAGGGGGAACGCGTCGAGGTGTGTGAAGCCGCGCGGGAGCATGTAGACGGGCAGGCGGTCGGCCAGGTGGGCGCGCAGGGCCAGAGGGTCCTGGGGGGTGCCGGTGTAGGCCGCGGACAGGGCCTGTTCGGCGTCTCCTGGCGTCGGTACGACGGCCACGACCGCCTCGGCGACTCCCT
Organism: Streptomyces cyaneochromogenes; assembly: GCF_003963535.1. Taxonomy (GTDB): domain Bacteria; phylum Actinomycetota; class Actinomycetes; order Streptomycetales; family Streptomycetaceae; genus Streptomyces; species Streptomyces shaanxiensis. The sequence continues at coordinate 5,410,318 of NZ_CP034539.1, forward strand.
CCACCGTGCGCAGGGCGGCTTCGATGTCGCCGAGCTCGACACGGTGGCCGCGGATCTTCACCTGCTGGTCGAGCCGGCCGAGGTGCAGCAGCGCGCCGTCCGCGCCCCGGCGGACCCGGTCGCCGGTGCGGTAGTACAGGTCGGCGCCGGGCGGCTGACGGTCCTCGTACACCGTTGCCCGGCCGCCGTCGAAGCGGACGAACCGGCCGAGGTTCTCGGCGGGGTCGAGGTAGCCGGGGAAGCGCTGCGGGCCGCGCAGGCACAGCTCGCCCTCCTCTGCCTCCCGGCCGTCGTCGTCCAGGACGAGGGCGTCGAGATGTGGATACGGCGTGCCGATGGGGACCGTGCCGTTGGCGGTGACCGGCCAGTCGGCGGGGTCGGCGGGCAGCCGGTACTGGGTGCAGGAGACGGTGACCTCGGTGGGGCCGTAGAGGTTCTCCACCACACTGCCGGGGGCCGCCTGCCGCCAGGCGGCGGCCTGTTCCAGGGTGAGCGGTTCGCCGCCGAACAGCGTCCAGCGCAGCCCGGGCATGCCATCGGGTTCGAGGTCGCGCAGCCGCCTGGCGTAGGTGATCACCGACGGGACGGAGAACCAGTGGGTGACGCGGTTCTCGCGGATGAAGCGGGCGGGACGGACGAGGTCGGAGCGGGCGGGTACGACGAGAGCCGCACCGGTGCTCCACGCCGTGAACATGTCCCAGGCCGTCGGGTCGAAGGTGAGGTCGAAGGTCTGGGAGACACGGCTTTCGGGGCCGATGGCGTAGCGGTCCGTGGCGTGGTCGAGCACGGCCGCCACGTTGCGCTGGAGCACCGGGACGCCCTTGGGGGTGCCGGTGGAGCCGGAGGTGAAGACGATGTACGCGACCGCGTCGGGGCGCGGCTCGTACGGCGGCAGGTCCGAAACCGGGTCCCCGTTGTCTGCGGTGAACGGCAGGACGGGGCAGCGGAAGTCCGCGTGGTCCGCCGCCTCCGGTTCGGCGAGCACCGCGTCCAGGCCGGCCGCCCGCGCGATCGAGGTGAGTCGGGCCGGGGCGACCTCAGGGCCCAGCGGTACGGCCGCCGCGCCCAGCCGCTGGGCGGCCAGGTAGGAGGCGTACGCGGCGACGCTCCGGTTGGCCAGCACGCCGACGCGCTCCGGGCGCCGCCCGCCGAGAGCGCCCAGCACCCTGGCGGCGGTGTGCTCGGCGAGGCGGCGCAGTTCCGCGTAGGACAGGACCCGGCCACCGGTCTCCAGTGCGGTCAGCCCGGGGTGGGCATCGGCGGACGCGGCGAACCGTTCGTAGAGAGTGCGCTCGTCAGCCACGGCCGGTGTCCTCCGATACCGGTGCCAGGGGCGTCACGTACGCGTCGTAGTACACCGGCGTGCCGAGGAACGACGAGGTGAACACCCCGCCCACCCGTGGGCCGCGCACCGCCAGGTAGACGTAGGCGAAGACCGGCACCAGGGGGACGTGACGCGTCGTCAGCGTCTCGTCCAGGGCCGCCCATTCGGTGGCGGCGCGGTCTGCGGGCAGCGCGGAGATCCGGGCGATCTCGGCGTTGACCTCCGGGTCGTCGAGGTAGGTGTAGTTCGCGTTCCCGGTGGGGCGCAGGGAGCGGCCGTCGAAGCCGGTGAGCAGGGTGGAGGCACCGGGCCAGTCGGCGGCCTGGCACATCAGGTAGAGGTCGTGGTCGTGGCCGCGGGTGAGGACCACCGTGTTGTGGCTGGGCCGCTCGATCTCCACCACCTCGACGGCGAAGCCCGCTGCCCGCAGGGAGCGGGCGACGTCGCGGGCCCCGGCCGTGAAGTACGCGCCGTCGCGGCTGAGCAGCCGCAGGGTACGGCCGTCCCAGTCGTCCGGCAGACCGCGCGGACCGCCCGCGTGCGGATCGGGGTAGGGGCGGTGGCCGATGGTGGCGGGGGAGAGGACGGTGTGGGTGATCTCGCCCTGGGTGGTGCCCGCCATCGCACCGAGGATCGCCTCCTTGTCGAGGGCGCGGGCGATCTCCCGGCGCACCTCGACGTCCGTCACCCGGGCCGTGTTGATCGCCAGGTACCAGACGAGCGGGGTGCGGTCGCGGTGCAGCCGGGCGCCGAGCGCGGTGTCCGCCAGCAGCTGCTCGGCGACCTCCTCGGGCGCGTTGTTCTCGGCGACGGCGAAGGCGTCCGGACCCTCACCGGCGTGGGCGCGCCGGTTCTGGGCGGCCGCGTCGACGCCGAGTTCGATCTCGATCCGGTCCGGGTGGTCGTGCCGTACGGCGTCGGTGGCCGGGTCCCAGTGCGGGTTGCGTTCGAGGACCAGCCGCTCTCCGGGCACCCGCTCCGTGATGCGGTACGGCCCCGAGGCGAGCGGTGCCTTGCCGTACGTCTCGCCGGTGTCGGCGTCGCGCGGGACCGGCACGGTGGTCACCAGGGCGGCGGCGAACGGCAGGTCGGGGCGCGGCTCGGGGAAGCGGAACACCAGAGTGCGCGCGTCCCGCACCTCCAGGCCCGGCACCTCGTCGGTGCCGTCGGTGAAGGGGCCCGCGTAGGGGCCGTTCGCGCCCAGCCAGTCCTGGAGGTGGTGGGGGCCGCCGGCGAGGCTCTCCTCGAAGGAGCGGGCGATGCCGTGGGCCACGTCGGCGGCGGTGATCTCCCGGCCGTCCTCGTAGGCCAGGCCCGCTTTCAGGGTGAACTCCCAGGTACGGCCGTCGCCGTCGACGTCCCTGCCGGGATGCTCGGCGAGGTCGCCGACCAGTCGCCAGCCGCCCTCCCCGTCCTCGGCGAACATCGTCAGGGTGCGGAAGAGGAGGTGGCCGAGCGCGGTGGCCTGGAGGGTCTGGATGCGCTGCGGGTCCAGGTGGTCGTGGTCGCCGTCGCGCAGGACGCGCAGGGTGCCGCCGCGAACGGCGCCCGGCACGGGGCGGGCGGGGCCCCGCGAGTCGCGCGGGTCCCAGGCGATGGATGCCTTGCTCATGTTCGTGCTCCGATTCGTGCCCCGGGGGGTCCGGAGGGGCTGAAGGAGGTGTCGGGGGCGGTGAAGGAGCCGTCGACGAAGACCAGGGGCCGCTCCCCGGTGAGCGGGCCGAAGTCCTCGACGCGGCCGATGACGAGGGTGTGGTCGCCGGCCGGGTGGGCGTCCCGTACCGAGCAGTCGAACCAGCCGACGCCGTCCGGCAGCACGGGGCAGCCGGTGGCCGGGCCCGCCGTCCAGTCGTCGGCGGCGAAGGCGGCGGCGCCCACGGGCCGAGCGGGGTCGGCGAACCGGCGGGCCGTACCGGTCTGTCGGTCACTGAGCACGGTCACCGCGAACCGGCCCGAGCGCAGCACGCGGTCGTGCCCCCGGGCGCCGAGCCCGATGCCGACGGCGACCAGCAGCGGATCGAGGGAGACCGTCATGAACGCGTTCGCCGTCATGCCGTACGGCTCGCCGTCCGAGACCGTGGTCACCACGGTCACCCCGGTCGGGAACCGGCCCGCCGTGCGCCGGAACAGCGCGGTGCGGCCGTCGGCGGCGGATGCCGTCACGAAGACGCCTCGCGGAGGGCGTTGAGGTGCTCCAGGCCGGTGAGCACCGCGTCCTTGGCCACTCCGAAGTCGATCAGGCAGGCCAGTTCGTCGACTCCGGCGGCGCGTGCCCGCTCCACCACCGCCGACGCCTGCGCCACCGTGCCGAACAACCCGCTGGTGTTGTAGTAGGTGTCGAAGGAGCGCCGTACCAGGAAGTCGATGTCGGACTCGCGCAGCTTGTCGGGGTCGAAGCCGGAGAAGACGCTGCCGGCCGAGCGGGCGATGAGCCCGAAGGAGCTCTTCAAGTACCCGGTGAACGGCTCCCGGACCGTCTCCTTGACCTGTTCCGGGTCCTCGCCGACGTAGGTGTGCAGCATCAGCGCCACATGGCCGGGCCCGCCGTCGTGGCCGGGTCGTTCGGCGAGCGCCTTCCGGTACAGGGTGATCTTCTCGGCGAGCTGGTCGAAGTCCTGGCCCAGAAGGTGGGTGAGCACCCCGGCGCCCGCCGCGCCGGCCGCACGAAACGTCTCCGGGCCGCCCGCGCTGGTCACCCAGACCGGCAGTTCGGGCTGGACGGGCGGCGGGAAGACGCGCACCTCGGCCGGGTTGCCGGCGCCGTCGGTGACCGCGAGGGGCTCGCCTCGCCACAGGGCCCGCACCTGCTCCACGGCGTCGATGACGGCGGTCTTGCGGGCCGCGTAGCCCTCGGGGCGCAGCGCGAAGTCGACGGCGTTCCAGCCGGAGGCCAGCGACAGGCCGGCCCGGCCCCCGGACAGGTTGTCGACGACCGACCACTCCTCGGCGATGCGCAGCGGGTGGTGCAGCGGGGCGACCACGCTGCCCGCGCGGATCGCGACGCGCTCGGTGACGGTGGCGACGGCGGCGCCGGTCACCGACGGGTTCGGGTAGAGCCCGCCGAAGGGGTGGAAGTGGCGCTCGGGGGTCCACACGGCCGAAAAGCCGTGTGTGTCGGCGTACTTGGCGCCTTCGAGCAGCAGGTCGTAGCGGCCGCCGCCGCTCTCGCCGGTGCTGCCGTCGGCGAAGTAGAAGAGACTGAAGTCCATCTCGTGGCCTCTCGGTACGGGTGGTCGGTGGCGGTCAGGTCACGTCCGGTCGGCTCAGCGCAGGCTGAGCGGGCGCAGGTCGGTCCAGACCGTGCCGATGTGCGCGAGAGCCTCCTCGCGGCTGCCCTCGAACCCGGTGGCGCGCCAGCCGGCGGGCAGGGGCAGCGTGGCGGGCCACACCGAGTACTGCTCCTCGTGGTTGACGACCACGAGGTGACGGAGGGTGTTCTGCTCAGGCATGAGGTGCTTCCTTGGTGTCGGGCGTGAGTGGGGCGGGGTCGGCAGTGAGCGGGGCCGGCAGGTCGTACCTGATCCGGGCCAGCGAGGAGAGGGCCAGCGGGAGCAGGGCGGAGGACAGGCCGATCGCGGTGATCAGGACCGTGCCGCGCAGGCCGACGGTGCCGCCGAGGAAACCGCCGAGGAGTGCTCCGACCGGGGCGATGCCCATGGCGACGAAGCGGTTGGTGGCGGCCACCCGGCCCTGGAGGGAGTCGGGGGTGAGGGTCTGCCGGATGCTGAGCACGGTGACGTTGTTGGCGACGCCGAACGACGCGAACAGGAAGTTGATCAGCATCAGGGTGCCGACGGCCAGGAACCCGGAGCCGTGCACGGCGGAGATGCCGAGCATGACGAGGTTGGCGATCGAGGCAGTGGTCAGCATGGTGCGGCCGTAGCCGAAGCGCTGCGGCAGTCGGCCCGCGAAGGCCGCGCCGACCAGGAAGCCGGGCCCCAGCGCGGCCATGACCAGGCCGATCTCGCCGGCCGACAGGCCGAGCGTGCGGGGCATGAACTGGACGAAGGCGACCTCCAGCGCGGTGAAGGACAGGTTGAAGATCGACGCCATGATCGTCATGGCGCGCAAGGGCTCGTTGCCGAAGACGAACCTCAGGCCCGACCACACCTCGCGCAGCGTCCCCGCCGGGGAGGCGCCCTCGGTGTGCTCCTCCCGCTTCTCCTTGTGCCGGATGGCGAGGATGGTCAGCGCGGACGCCAGGTAGGACACGGCTCCGGCCAGCACCGCGACGGGCGCGGTCAGCCACTGCACCAGCACACCGCCGAGCGCGGGTCCGCCGATGGTGGCGGCGGACTGGCTGGTGCCGAGCGCCGAGTTGCCGGCGGTGAGCTGCTCGCGCTCCACCAGCCGGGGCAGATAGGCCTGCCCGGCCACGTCGAACAGCACGCTGCCGCAGCCGGCGAAGAAGCCGAGCACGTACAGCCAGCTGATGCCGAGCTGGTCGGTCCAGTACAGGACGGGCACGACGGACAGCACGAGGGCGCGGGCGAGGTCGGTGGCGACGAGGATGTTCTTGCGCCGGACGCGGTCCACGAGCACGCCGGCGAACAACGAGACCAGCAGGTACGGCAGTTTGACCACCGAGGTGAGCAGGCCGACCTGCGCCGAACTGGCGGCCAGGGCCAGCACCGCGACCAGGGGCAGCGCGAACTCGGTGATCTGGGCGGCGAACAGGGAGGCGGTCTGCCCGGTCCACAGCCGGGTGAAGTCGGCGTTGCGCCAGACGCTGGGGGTGGGCGGCGAGGTGGCTTCCCCGACGGTCGCGGCGTCGCTCATGAGGTGCTCCTGTAAGAGGGGTTGGGGGATCGGGTCACTCAGCGACGACGCCGTGCGGGCGGCCGGCGGCCGCGTCCTCCAGGCGGCGCGCGACCTCGGGGACGTTGGGCTGTTCGAGCATGCTGAAGTGGTTGCCGGGCGATTCGTCGACCAGGAGGGTGCCGCCGACGCGCGGCTGCCAGCCCATGTGCCAGCCCTCGAAGAGCTCGGTCTCGGCGCGGATCAGCACCGCGTCGCCGCGCAGCGGCTCGCGCGGGGTGTCGCGGTAGGTGAGCAGGGCGCGGGCGTGCCGGGTGTAGAGCTGGACCAGTCGGCGCAGGTCCTCGACCGAGCGGGCGTCGGCCCGTTCGTCGCTGGTGCCCTGGGTGAGCCGTACGACGTGTTCGAGGCGGGCCTCGGGGTCGAGGGCCTCCAGTTCGGCCTCGGTGACGTCGAGCCTGCCGGCGAAGGCGCCGAGGATGGCGGCGGACTCGCTGGTGGCATAACGCGGCGGGACCGGGTCGTCGATGCTGGCGCTGATGATCGTCAGCATGCCGACCTCCTCGCCGGCGGCCTCCAGCTGTCGGGCCATCTCGTAGGAGACCATGCCGCCCATGCACCAGCCGCCCAGGAAGTACGGGCCCTCGGGCTGGCGGGCGCGGACCTCGGAGAGGTACAGCGCGGCGATGTCCTCGATGCTGTCCGGGCGGGGCACGTCGGGGCCCGCGTACTCCGGCGCCTGGAACGCGTACAGCGGGCGGTCGGGGTCGAGGGCGTCGACGAGTTCGGAGTAGCAGAAGACGCTGCCGCCCAGCGGGTGCACCAGGAAGAACGGGGAGCGGGTGCCGCTGGAGCGCAGCGGTACCAGGGTGGACGCGGCCTGCTGCCGCTCGCCGCTGACGATCTCGGCGAGCCGTTCGATGGTGCCGCCCTCGAACAGCGCGGCGACCGGCACCTCGGCGTCGGTGATCTCGGGCAGCCGCATGATCACGCGCAGCGCGGAGAAGGAGTTGCCGCCAAGGTCGAGGAAGGCGTCGGTGACCCCGACCTCCGGGACTCCGAGGACGTCCCGCCAGATCGCGGCGATGGCCTCCTCCGTGGGAGTGCGCGGCGCGACGAAGGCACCGGCGGCGGTCTCCTCACGGCCGGGGGCGGGCAGGGCGAGGCGGTCCACCTTTCCGTTGGGGGTGAGCGGAAAGGCGTCCAGCACGACGAAGGCACCGGGCACCATGTACTCGGGCAGCGAGCCGGCTGCCAGCTCGCGCAGCTCGCCCACGCTCGGCGCCGCGTCGCCCTCGGGGGTGAGGTAGGCGGCGAGGCGGACGTCGCCGGGCTGGTCACGACGTGCCATGACGACAACCCGGCCGACACCCGGATGCCGGGACAGCACGGTCTCGATCTCACCGAGTTCGATGCGAAAGCCGCGCACCTTCACCTGGTGGTCGGATCGGCCCAGGAACTCCAGCCGCCCGTCGGGCAGCCACCGGGCCACGTCACCCGTGCGGTACATACGGGCGCCCGCCGCGTCGGCGTACGGGTCGGGCACGAAGCGGTCGGCGGTCAGGTCGCCGCGCCGGGAGTAGCCGCGGGCCAGCCCGTCACCGGCGATGTAGAGGTCACCGGGGACGCCCACGGGGACCGGGGCGAAGGACGCGTCGAGGACGTGGACGCGGGTGTTCGCGATCGGGCGGCCCAGGGTGACCGGCTCGCCGGGGCGTACCCGGTCCAGGGCGGACCAGATGGTCGTCTCGGTGGGCCCGTACGCGTTCCACACCACCGGGAAACGGGCGGTCAGCTCCTGTGCCAGGTCCTCGGGCAGCGCCTCGCCGCCGGAGACCACCCGCAGCCGCTCGTCCTCGCCGAGTCCGGCCTCGACCAGCAGCCGCCAGCTGGACGGGGTGGCCTGCACGACGGTCGCGCCGGAGCGCTCCACGGCCTCGCGCAGCCGGGGCCCGTCCACCGCGATGTCGGCGGCGACGACCAGCTCGGCACCGGCGAGCAGCGGCAGATAGACCTCCAGGGCGGCGATGTCGAACGACAGCGAGGTGACCGCCAGCAGCCGGTCCTCCTCGGTCAGTCGGAGGTCACGGCCGAAGGAGAACAGCAGGTTGAGCAGCGCCCGGTGCGGGATCTGCACACCCTTGGGACGGCCGGTGGAGCCCGAGGTGTAGATCGTGTACGCGAGGTGTTCGGGGCCCGCGTACGGCAGCGGATCGGTCTCCGGCCGGTCCCCCGCGACCGTACGGTCCACCTCGACGACGGCGGTCCCGTCGGGCACCGCGGGCGGGGCGAGCCCGACGCCCGTCAGCAGCACCGGCACCCGGGCGTCGTCGAGCATGTACTCGAGTCGCTCGCGCGGATACCCGGGATCCAGCGGGACGTACGCGCCGCCCGCCTTCAGCACCGCGACCAGGGCCACGATCAGTTCCGCCGAGCGCTCCAGGTGGACGCCGACCAACGTGTCCGGGCCCACCCCGAGAGCGCGCAGTTCATGGGCCAGCCGGTTGGCCCAGGTGTTGAACTCGCCGTAGGTCAGGACGGTGTCGCCGAAGCGCAGGGCGGTGCGGTCGGGGTGCTTGGCGGCGCGCTCGGCGAGCAGCTCGGGCAGGGTGCGGTCGAGGTCCCAGCCGGCCTCGGTGTCGTTCCACTCGGTGAACAGCCGGTCCAGGTCGGCGGCGCCCAGCAGCGGGGTGGCGTGCACGGCCGCGTGCGGGTCGGCGACGAGCGCGGCGAGGGCGCCGGCGTAGTAGCCGCCGACGGTGTCGATCCAGGCGGCGGTGAACTCGGCGGCGTCGTAGTTGATCCGCAGCCGGACCTCGCCGGTGACCGGGTCGGTGCCGAAGTTGGCGGTGAAGGGGAAGTTGGTCTGCTCGAAGAACTCGCCGCCTGTGACGGCGAGTTGGTCGAGTTCCATGTCGTAGCTGCGGAAGCTGCGGTGGTCGACGACCGTCTCGAAGAAGTGCGACCGGCGCTGGTCCTGAAGCATCTGGGCCATCGGGTAGCGGCGGTGCGGCAGCGCGCCGCTCTCGGCGCCGTGGACACGCCGGGCCAGCTCGGTCCAGGTGGTGGCGGTGACGTCGACGACGAGCGGGAGGGTGTTGAGGAACAGGCCGACGACCTGGTCGCCGTCGGCGGTCTCCGGGCGGCCGTTGCCGACCAGGCCGGTGACGACCCGGCTCTGCCCGGACAGCAGCGACAGCACCCGCGCGTGGGCGGCGAACATCACCGACTTCACGGGCACCCGGGCCTCGGCGGCCACCGCGCGCAGCCGCTCCCCCAGCCCTTCGGGCAGCGGCACCTCGTGCACGCGGGCCTCGCGTACGGCGGCGAGTTCCGGGTCCGCCTGCCGGGGCAGCGCGGTGAAGTCGGTGTCCTCCAGCACGTCCGCCCAGTACGCGCGGGACTCCTCGCTCGCCAGGGCCTCCTGTTCCAGGGCCAGGAAGTCCCGGAACCGGGTCGCCGGGGCGGTCGCCGGGTCGGGCCGGTCGGCCAGCCGGGCGTCGTAGCCGGTGATCAGCTGGGAGGTGACCAGGGACAGGCTCCAGCCGTCCAGGATCGCGTGGTGGAAGCTCAGGTTGAGCCGGAAGTCGTCGTCGGCGAAGACGTGCACGTGCAGGGTGAGCAGCGGGGCGCTGGTCAGCGTGAACGGCGTCGCCTTCTCCCGTTCGGTCCAGGCGGCCACCCGCCGCTCCTGCTCGGCCGGTTCCAGGCCGCGCAGGTCCTCCACGGTCAGCGGTGGCTCGACGGACGCGTGCACCAGTTGCATCGGTCTGCTGAACCGGGTCAGGTCGAAGGAGCTGCGCAGGATGTCGGAGCGCTCGATCACCCCGGCCAGGGAGGCGCGCAGGACGGCCTCGTCGAACGGGCCGGACAGCCGGACGGCGGAGATGTCGTGGTAGGTGGGGGTGTTGCCGTCGGCATGGCTGTGGAACAGCATGCCGGCCTGGAGCAGGGTCAGCGGATAGGCGTCGATGATGGCGGCGGTGTCGGCGCTGTCGTCGTGGGACGGCACGGGGTTCCTTCCGGAGTGGGGCGCGGGGAGCCGGGGCGGGGTCATCGGGACGTGAGGCGGGCGAGGTCTTCCGGGGACAGCAGGCCGAACGCGGCGATCTCCTGGCGGGCGGATCCGGCACCGCTGGTTGCGGCGCTCTCGCTGTTCTCGGCCAGCCAGCGGGCGAGGTCCTCGACGGTCTGCGCCGCGAACAGCCGCTGGAGCGGGATCTCGTGACCGGCCTCTCGGGCCAGGCCGACGATCCGGACGGCGTGCATCGAGTCGCCGCCGATCTCGAAGAAGTTGTCCCGGGTGCCTACCCGGTCGAGGCCGAGGACGCGCTGCCACAGCCCGGCGAGCAGTTCCTCCTGCGGGGTGGCCGGGGCGATGTGCTCGCCCGCCGTCCCGGCGTCCCGGTCCGGGGCGGGCAGGGCCCCCCGGTCGACCTTGCCGTTGGGGCTGAGCGGCAGCGTGTCGAGCACGACGAAGGCACTGGGCACCATGTGCTCGGGCAGCCGCTCGGCGAGGGCGGAGCGAAGCGCGCCCACCGACACTTCCTGACGCTCGGTCAGGTAGGCGACGATCCGCCGGTCTCCCGGCCGGTCCTCGCGGACGAGCACAACCGCCTGCCCCACGGCGTCCAGGTCCAGCAACGCCGCCTCGATCTCGCCGAGTTCGATACGGAAGCCCCGCACCTTGACCTGGTGGTCGGTCCGGCCGAGGTACTCCACGTACCCGTCGGCGTGCCGACGGGCCAGATCCCCGGTGCGGTACAGGCGGGCGCCCGCCTCATCGGCGTACGGGTCGGGCACGAAGCGGTCGGCGGTCAGCTCGGGCCGCCCGCCGTAGCCACGGGCCAGCTGCACCCCGCCCAGATACAGCTCGCCGGGCACGCCGATCGGGGCGGGCCGCAGCAGGGCGTCGAGAACGTAGGTACGGGTGTTGGCGATGGGAGTGCCGATGGGGACGGCGGCGCCGGTCCAGTCGGGGCGGGAGGTCCAGCGGGTGACGTCGACGGACGCCTCGGTGGGGCCGTAGAGGTTCTCCAGGGCGGCCTGCGGCAGGGCCAGGTGGAATCGGCGGGCCAGGTCCGCCGGGAGGGCCTCGCCGCTGCACACCACAAGGCGCAGCGAGCCGCAGTCGGCGGCCCGCCCCGCCGCGAGGAAGGCATCCAGCATGGGCGGCACGAAATGGCAGACGGTGACCCGCTCGTCCCGCACCAGCCCGGCCAGGTGGTCGGGGTCGCGGTGCCCGCCGGGGGCGGCGAGGACCAGCCGGGCGCCCGTCAGCAGGGGCCAGAACAGCTCCCACACCGACACGTCGAAACTGATCGGCGTCTTCTGCAGCACGGTGTCCGCGCCGGTCAGCCGGTACGCGTCCTGCATCCAGCGCAGCCGGTTGACGATCCCCCGGTGCGGCACCTGAACGCCCTTGGGGCGGCCGGTGGAGCCGGAGGTGTAGATCACGTACGCCAGGTGGTCGGGTCCGGCGACCGGTTCGGGCTCGGTCCCGGGGAAGCCGTCCCCGGCCCGGTCGTCCACGGCGACGACGGCGATCCCGTCGGCGGCGAGCGCCTCGCCCCCGCCGGAACGCGCGAGCAGCACCGGCACCCGGGCGTCGGCGAGCATGAACGCCAGCCGCTCCCGCGGATACCCGGTGTCCAGCGGCAGGTAGGCGCCGCCCGCCTTGAGCACGGCGAGCAGGGCCACCATCAGTTCCGGCGAACGGTCCAGGTGGACGCCGACCACGGTGTCCGGGCCGACGCCGAGGCTCCGCAGCCGGTGCGCGAGCGCATTGGCACGGCCGTGCAGCTCGGCGTACGTCAGCTCGCGGTCCGCGAACCGTACGGCGACCGCGTCCCCGTGCCGGGCGGCGGCCTCGGCGAGCAGCCCGGTCAGCGTGTCGCCGGCCGGCCAGTCCACGGCGGTGTCGTTCCAGGCGTACAGGAGCCGGGCACGCTCGTCGGACCCGAGCGGGTCGATGCCGGAGAGCAGGACGGACGGGTCGGCGGCGACGGCGGTCAGCACATTGGTGAAGTGCTCGGCGAACCGCTCCACGGTGGCCGTGTCGAACAGCTCCACGTCGTGGTCGAGCCAGCCGATCAGCTCCCGCCCGGTGTCGATCATCCGCAGGTTGAGGTCGAACTGGCTGTTCGCGGCGGACACCTCGACGAGTTCGCCGCTGAGGCCCGGCACGTCGAGGGTGCCCAGCTCCACGTTCTGGAGGGCGAACAGCACCTGCACCAGCGGCCCGCGCGACAGATCCCGCTCCGGGACCAGCTCGCTCACCAGCCGCCCGAACGGAACGCGCTGGTGGGCGAGAGCCTCCAACGCGCTGTCGCGCACCCGGCCCACCAGTTCGCCGAAGGCGGGGTCGCCGTCGAGGTCGACGCGGAGCGGCAGGGTGTTGAGGAAGCAGCCGGGCAGGTCCTCGAACTCGGCCCGCGGCCGGTTGGCCACGGGCGTGCCGACCAGCAGCCGCTCCTGGCCGCTCCAGCGGGACAGCACGACGGCATAGGCGGACAGCAAGGTCGTGAACAGGGTCGAACCGTGCGCCCGGGACAGCTCGCGCAGCGCCGCCGAGGTGGCCGCGTCCACGGTGATCCGGCGGCGGGCGCCCCGGTGGGCGCTCACGGCCGGGCGCGGCCGGTCGGTGGGCAGCTCCAGCACCCGGGGGGCGCCGTCGAGATGCCCGCGCCACCAGTCGACCAGGCCGTCGAGGACGGGCCCGTCCAGGTCGGCGCGCTCCCAGCGGGCCACATCGGCGAACTGAAGTGCTGGTTCGGGCAGTTCATCGCCCTGGTAGGCGGCCGACAGCTCACGCAGCAGCACCCCGAACGACCAGCCGTCGAACCCGATGTGATGCACCGTCAGCGCGAGCACGTGATCACCGTCGCCGATCCGCAGCAGCGCCACCCGCAGCAGGGGGCCGCGCGTGAGGTCGAAGGGTTCCCTGACGCTGTCCATCGCGGCGGCCACGGCGGCCGCGTCCGGGTCGGGGCGGTCCGACAGATCCGTGGTGCGTACGACGACCCGGGCGCCGGGCACGGCCCGCTGGCGCGGGGTGCCGCCCGGACCGGCCTCGAACACGGTACGCAGGACGGCATGCCGCTCCACCACCGTGTCCACGGCCCTTTGCAGCGCCGCCGACTCCAGCGGGCCGCGCAACCGCAGCACGACGGGCATGTTGTAGGCCGCGTCGCCGGGCCGCAACTGCTCCTCCAGCCACAGGCGTTCCTGGGTCCAGGACAACGGCGCGGGCTCGCCGGGGTCGGTGCGCGGAATGTCTCCGTACGGGGCTGTGCCCGTGTCGTCCTGCTCGTCCAGCAGGGCGGCGAGGGCGGCGACGGTCGGATGCGCGAACAGGTCCTGGAGGGTGAGCCGTTCGGCAGCCGCACCGGGGAACTCCCGGCGCACCCGGGCCAGTAGCCGGGTCAGCAGCAGGGAGTGGCCGCCGAGCGCGAAGAAGTCGTCGGTGGCACCCACGCGTTCGCGGCGCAGCAGCACCCGCCACTGCTCCGCGAGCCGCTCCTGCACCGGCCCGTGCGGGGCGACGAAGCCGCCGGTGGCGGCCTCGGCCCGGTGCTCCAGGGCGCGCAGGGCGTCCAGGTCGGTCTTCCGGTTGGCGGTGAGCGGCAGCGAGTCGAGGACGACGTACGCGGACGGCACCAGGTGGCCGGGCAGCCGCCGGGCCAGCGAGCCGCGCACCTCGGTGAGGTCGGGAGCGGCCCCGCCTGTGGCTGTTGCCAGTCGGGGCACCAGGAAGGCCACCAGGCGGTGGTCGCCGTCGCCGTCCGGCAGCGCGAGGACGGCGCTCTGCCGGATCCCGGGCAGCGCGTCGAGCGCGGCCTCGGCCTCGGCGGGCTCCACCCGGTGCCCACGCACCTTGGCCTGCCGGTCAGCCCGCCCAAGGTGGTCCAGCAGCCCGTCCGGGCGCAGCCGGGCGAGGTCCCCGGTCCGGTAGACCCGCTCACCGGTCCGCCCGGGGAACGGATCGGGTACGAAGCCGGAGGCGTCCCCCTCATCGCCGTACCGGGCCAGGTACGGCGTCCGTACGACGAGTTCGCCGATCTCCCCCAGCCCGGCGGGGCGGTCACCGGCGAGAACCAGCAGCTGCACGCCCTCGATGCCCGGGCCGAGTGGCACCGGACCGGCCGGGATGGTGTCGGCCGGCGTTCCGGCCCGGTGGGCGAGGTGCGTGGACACGGCCTGCGGGGTCTCGGTGGCGCCGTAGAGGTTCAGCAGGTCGGCGCCCGGGGCGAGCCGGGCCCAGGCGCGCAGGGTGCGGCCGGTGAGGGTGTCGCCACCGAAGCCGACCAGCCGCAGCGCGGGCCAGCCGGCCGTCCCGTCCGCCTGGTCGGCCAGGGCACGGGCAAGGGCCGGGGTGAGGTGGGCGACGGTCGGGGCGGCCGTGCCCAGCCAATGGGCGAGGGCAGCGGTGTCCCGTACGTCGGCGGCAGGGAAGACGGCCGCCCCGCCCGCCCACAGCGGGGCGAGGACGTCCCGCAGGAACGGGTCGTGGCCGAGCCCGGACAGCACGGCGAACCGGTCGCCGGGACCGAGTTCGAAGGCGCGCGTGTACCAGTCGAGGAAGTGGGTGAGCGGGCGATGAGTGCCGACGACCCGGCGGGGCCTGCCGGTGCTGCCCGAGGTGAAGGCGACATAGGCGTCGGCGTCGGGACCGGGCACGGCTGCGGGGGCGCCGTGGGGCAGCCCGCTCAGGGCGCGGTCGAGGGTCTCACCGGGCTCGATGCGCAGCACCGGTCCGGTGACGAAGCGGGGCAGCGGCAGGCCGGGGGCGCACGAGATCCAGGCCCGGGGGGCGAGGGCCTCGGCGCGGGCGCGCAGCGCGTCGTCGGGGTGGTCCGCGTCAAGGACCGCGAAGACCGCGCCCGCCTTGACGGCGGCCAGGATCCCGAGGACGACGGCAGGATGCCGGGCGGCGTGCAGGGCGAGCACATCGCCGGGCCGGATCCCGCGCTCGTGCAGCAGCCGGGCCAGCCGGTCGGTGGTGCGCTCGATCTCGGCGTACGACCAGACGCGGTCGCCGGCGATCAGGGCGGGGGCGTCCGGGGTGGTCGCGGCGTGCTTGGCCAGCCGGTCGGCGAGCGGCTCGGGCGCGGCGGGCGCCAGGTCGGCGCCGAGGTCGGGCAGCAGGGTGGCGGACCGCGCGGTCGCCAGGTCGAAGTCCCGTACGGTGCGGGCGGGTTCGGCCGCCGCCTGGGAGAGTACGGCGCGGAACTGGCCCAGCAGGTCCTCGATCCGGCCGGCGTCGAAGAGACCGGCGTCGAACACCGCCTCCAGCGTGTAGCCGCCGTCGGGCCGGGCGCCGGCGTACAGGGTGAGGTCGAACTTGTTGTCGATGTCACCGAAGGGCAGCTGCTCCACCGTGCAGCCGGGCAGGACCGGGGCGCCGACCGGCGGCAGCATGTTGAAGAAGACCTGCACGAGCCGGCCCCGGGACAGATCACGCTCCGGCGCGAGATCCGCGACCAGCCTGCCGAGCGGCACCCGCTGCCGGGCGAATGCCTCCAACGCGTCGTCGCGGACCCGGCCGAGGAGTTCGGCGAACGCCGGATCGCCCGCCGCGTCCACCTTCAGGGGCAGGGTGTTGAGGAAGCAGCCGACCAGCTCGCGGTCACCGGGGCCGCGCGTGGACGCCGGGGTGCCGACGAGCATCCGCTCCTGCCCGCTCTGCCGGGCGAGTACGACACCGAACGCGGTGAGCAGCGTCATGAACGGCGTCGCCTCATGGGCACGGGCCAGCTCCCGCACAGCCGCCCCGGCCGACGCGTCCAGCTCCGACCGGACCCGGGCACCGCGATGCCCGCGTACGGCGGGACGAGGGCGGTCGGCGGGCAGTTCCAGCACGCGGGGCACCCCGTCCAGGTGCTCTCGCCACCACGCCACCAGCTCGTCGGCGCCCGCCTCGCCGAGCCGCTCGCGCTCTGCCCGCACGGCCTCGGCGAAGCCGCGCCGGAGCGGCTTCAGAGCGGCGCCGGGGTCGGCGTACAGCAGGGGCAGCTCGGCGAAGAGCACCGCGAACGACTGTCCGTCCGCGATCAGATGATGGGCCGACAGCAGGAGCAGGTGCGCGTCGTCGCCGTATCGCACGGCCACGACCCGCAGCAGCGGCCCGTGCCCCAGGTCGAACGGCTCGCGCACGGCCCGGTGCAGCGCCGCGTGCGCCGCCGCCTCCGGATCGGCGAGCCCGCGCACGTCCTGGATACGGACCGGCACGGTCACCGCGGCCGGCACCCGCTGCCGGGGCTCACCGTCCGCTGCCTCGAACACGGTGCGCAGGGCGTCGTGGCGGGCCACGAGGGCGTCCACGGCGGCCTGGAGTGCGGCGACGTCGAGGGGGCCGCGCACCCGCAGGATCACCGGCATGTGGTACGCCGTGTCACCCGGGCGCAGCTGCTCCTCGAACCAGATCCGCTCCTGCGTCCAGGAGAGCGGGGCGGCCAGGTGCGGGTCGGTCATGTGGGGTCTCCCGGAAGATCGGTGCGGCCGGTGAGGTCGGCGAGGCCAGTGGTGAACAGGGCCGCGGTCTCGGCCAGCGCGGCAGGGCTCAGCAGGCCCTCGGGCGCCGTGACGGCGCCGGTGAAGGACCTCCCGTCGTCCCAGAGTTCGCACGTCAGCTCGGTCTGGCAGCCGAGGGCGGGCGCGGGCAGCGGCGCGAACCGCACCCCGTCCGCCTCGGCCGGGGCCGCCACCCGCTGCAGCGCCAGCAGGTTCTGGTAGAGCGGGGCGCGGCCGGGTGCCGGGCGGGGGGCCAGCGCGGCGACCTCGTCGGTGCCGAGGGCGGTGTGCGCGAAGACCTCCAGGAGCCGCTCGCGGACCAGCGCCAGCAGCGCCGGGCCGTCCAGGGACGGGTCGGCGGCGATCCGTACGGGCAGGCCGTTGGCGAAGTAGCCGACGGTGCGCTCGTGGGCGGCCGCGCGGTCCTCCACGACGGTGCCGACGGCGAGGTCGTGCTGCCCGGTGACCTTGGCGAGCGCCCGCCACCAGGCGGCGAGCAGCGGCACGAGCACGGGGTGCCGCGCACGGGCGGCCGACTCCCGCAGCCGGGCGGTGTTCCGTGGACCGAGGTCCAGGTGGTGGGCGATGACGGGCCGCGTCCACACCTCCCGCATCCCGGGGGCCTCGCTGCCGGGCCACTCGGGCGCGGTGAGCCCGGCCAGCCGCCCACGCCAGAACTCCCGCGCCGCCGCACGGCCGGGACGCTCCGCGTCGACGGGCGGCACGGAGACCGGCTCCGGGGCGTGGCCCGCGTAGGCGGCGGCGAGGTCGGCCACGAGAATCTCCTCGGACCGGCCGTCGTACACGATGTGATGCACGGCGAGCAGCAACAGCCGCCGCCCGGCCGCCGGTTCGACGACACCGGCGGCGAACAGCGGGCCGCTTCCCACGTCTCCCACCAGGGCCGTGAGCTCACGGGTCAGGGCCTGCTCGGAGACCGTGCCGCTCAGCAGCGGGGGCGGCGGCGAGGTCTCGGCGGTCCTCCGGCGCGGGCGGCCGCCTTCGCGGGGGAAAGTGGTGCGCAGTGCCGGCTGGGCGGCGGCGACCGCGGTCAGGGCGTGCCGCAGCCGGTCCAGGTCGAGGGGGCCGGTCACCTCGACCCGGCTGACCGCGACGTGGCCGGGGGCGCCGGGGGCCAGCCGGGAGGCGAGCCAGAAGCGGCGTTCACCGGGGGACAGGTCGGCCGGGTCGGCCGGGGCGTCAGCGGCCGGATCGCCCGGGACCGCGTCAGCGGCCGGGTCCGCGGACCGCCGGCCGGCCGCGACTGCCTCCAGGGCGGCCACGTTCGGGTGCTCGTACACGTCACGGGCCGACAGCTGCACCGCGAACAGCCGGGAGAGCCGGGCGGCGATCCGCAGCACGTGCAGCGAACTGGCGCCGGACGTCAGCAGGTCGGAGTCGGGACGCAGTCCGGGCGCCGCGAGGATGGCCCGTGCCTCGCGCAGGGCGGGGCTGACATCCGCCCCAGCGGCTTCCACCGTCCCCGCCCCGGCCGTAACCCGCTCCCGTACCCACGCCTCCACCGCCCGCAGATCCGCCTTGCCCGTCGGCCCCAGCGGCACCGTTTGCAGATGCAGGAAGCGGTCGGGGCGCAGGTACGCCGGGAGGGTCTCGGCGGCCGTGCGGCTCAGGTCTGTCTCCGGCAACGGCGCCACGTCCTGCGTCGTGTACGCGCAGACCGTCCCCGTGACCGTGGCGTGGTCGTCTCTCAGCGGGACGAGGTAGGCGTGCCGGATGCCGGGCAGTGCGGTGATCCGACGTTCCACTTCGCCGGGTTCCACCCGGTACCCGCGGATCTTGAACTGTCGGTCGGCCCGGCCGACGTACGACAGTCGGTCCTCGTCGTCCATACGGACCCGGTCGCCAGTGGCGTACGCGCGCACCGTGCCGCGGCCCGGGAGGGCGACGGCGGCGAAGCGGCGGGCGTTCTCCTCCGGCCGGTCGAGGTAGCCGAGGGCGAGTCCGTCACCGGCCACCCACAGCTCGCCCTCGGTGCCGCGGGCCACGGGGCACCGGGTCTCGGGGTCGAGGACGGCGAGCACCGTGCCGCGGACCGGGCGGCCGACCGGGATGCCGTACGGGTCGGCGGTGTCGGCGCGGCGGATGTCGTGCGTGCTGACGAAGACCATGGACTCGACGGGCCCGTAGCCGTTGGTGACGCGCAGGCCGGGGTGGTGGTCGAGGAGGGCTGCGAGGTGCGGCGGGGAGAGCCGTTCGCCACCGCAGAGCAGATGCCGTACGCCGGTGAACGCTCCGGGATCCTCGTCGACGATCAGGTTGACCAGGGAGCTGGTGAGCCAGAGCGTGTCGACACCGTGTCCGGTGACGAGGGCGCGCAGCCCATCGGGGGTGATCAGCGGCTCGTCGGGGGTGACGCACGAGCCGCCGTTCATCAGCGGCCCGAAGACCTCCAGCGCGCCGGCGTCCCAGTACGGCGCGGCGAGCAGCGGCATGACCGTGCCGGGTCCGAACGTGGCGTATCCGCCGTCGACGAAGGTCCGTACGAAGGCCCGGTGCGGCAGGACGACACCTTTGGGGCGGCCGGTCGAGCCGGAGGTGAAGAAGACGCAGGCGGGGTCGTCGGCGCCGACGCCGGGCAGACCGGTGTCGGATGTTCCAGTCCTTGCGGCGCCGGTGCCGGGCAGCAGGACGGCCGGGGTCCCCGCCGGGAGCGGGGCCGCGCCGCCGGTCGTGTCGAGGACCACGCGCGCGCCGAGGTCCTCGATCACCTCGCGCACCCGCCGGGCGGGCCAGTCCGGGTCCACGGCGGCGTAGGCGGCACCCGCCAGCAGCACGCCGAGCGCGGCCACGGCGAATTCCGCGCCGGCCCGGGCGATCACGGGTACGAAGCCGCGCTCCGCGGCTCCGGCCTCGGTGAGCATGTCCCGTACCGCGCGGGCGCGGGCGACCAGTTCTGCGTAGGACACGCGGGCACCGCCCGGTCCGTGCAGCGCGGTGGCGTGCGGGGACCGGGCGGCCTGCCGCAGTACCGCCTCGTGAGCGGTGGCACCGGCGGGGACGGGCTGCCCCGGGCCGACTGCGACCGATGCATGTGGCCCCGTCATGACGGACGGGTCGCCGCGCCAAGCGCTTCCGCCAATTCACCGGGGGTCGACCGCAGTACGGCGGTGAAGTCGGCCTCGATACCCCAGAGCTCCTCGACGCGCTCGACCACCAATACCGCGTGATAGGAGTCGCCACCCTGCGACAGGAATGTCAGGTCATCGAAAATTTCGGTACCCAGGATGTCGGCAAGAAGCAGCCGGACGCTTTCCGTGGTGATTTCCTGGGCTGCGTCGAGTCTGTTCACGTCACTTTCTCCACTGCTCAGCGGGCCGATCGGACGAGGGGATTCCTAGCTCCAGCCGCTGTCGCCGAGCGGGGCGTCGACGGCGCTTGCGGAACCGGTGTTTCCGGCCACTACTGCCGCCGGCGCACCGTCCGCGCCCCGCGCGGCGACCGAGTGCACACCACTGGCAAGCCCGGCAGTCACCAGGAGAGCAAAAACGGCAAACATGGACTTCTTCATGGAAACTTCCCCCAGAATCGAGACACCGCATGACCGGCCGACCGTAAAATCAGCCCTTTCACGATGTTGTAATCCCGCCTGCATGGTCGTCCAGGGACGTCGTCCCGCATGATGATGCGAACAGGAAACTGCAGGGGGGACGAAATGGACAAAATCCTTGAATCCGATCCTTCGTTGCTTCTCCGGGGACTCTCGCCGGACCATATTCGGCTTTATCACTGGGGAGCGACCCAGGCCTTTTTCACGGCGAAAGAAGCCGCGATGGTCCTGGACATCAGCGAATCCGAGGCGGCCGAGGCCATCGAAGCCCTGAAGGGATTCCACCTGATCGGCCAGGTGAACGACTCGGAAAATCTCGACGGGATGTGCGACCGCGGCCCCTGGTGGCGCGCCGTCCACCCGCACTTGGCCACCGCCCACATGGCGAGCGCGGAATCACGGCTGCGCCGGCGGCTCTACGAGCTGGACGCGCGGCGCGACTTAGTGACCGCCCTCGCCTCGTCCTACCCGGCTCGCCCCCACCGCGGGTCCCAGCCGCCCGAGGCGATCGAGGTGGTCGACTCGCTCGACGACGTGATCACACTGATCGAGCAGGCCAGCGCCGAGTGCGAGCAGGAGATGATCACCTGCCAGCCCGGTGGCGGCCGTCCCACGGCGGAACTGGAGCAGGCCGTGGCCCGGGACACCGCGCTGCTGGGCCGAGGGGTGCGGATGCGCACGCTCTACCAGCACTCCGCCCGGCGGCACGCGCCCACCCAGGCCTATGTGGACCGGATCGCCCCCGCGGGCGCCGAGGTCCGCACGATGACCGACCTGTTCGGGCGGCTCATCGCCTTTGACCGCAGGATCGCCTTCATCCCCCACCATCAACGCCGGGGTGGGGCGGTGGTGCTGCGCTCCCCCGCCGCCGTGGCGTTCCTGTGCGAGGCCTTCGACCGCGCCTGGGACCACGCCACCCCGTTCTGCGGGGCCGAACGCACCGAGGCCGCAGTCGACGGCCTGCGCCAGGGCATCCTGCGACTGCTGAGCAAGGGCCTGAAGGACGAGGTGATCGCCCGCCGTCTGGGCATCTCGCTGCGCACCTGCCGCAAACACATAGCGGACCTCTTCCAGGAGCTGCACGCCGAGAGCCGCTTCCAGGCGGGCTACCTCGCGGCCACCCACGACCTGCTGCGGGACACCCCCTAGAGCCAATGCCGTTGTCTTGGTTTGCGGGCGTACGGTAAGGGTCTGCTGACCTGGGTGTATCCGCCGGAGTTGGTGGATCGTGCGGTGGCGGCCTTTGGTCGTAAGGAGCACCGCAGGCGTCTGCTGCCGGCCCGGGTGATGGTGTACTTCGTGCTCGGGCCGGCCCTGTTTGTCGTCGGCGCCGTATCTGGAGGTGATGCGGCGTTTGGTCGAGGGCAGGGCCCGCAGTCCGTAGCCGGCCTCCGCGGCCTGTTCGCCGAAGAAGCGCCGGGACCGATCTCCTGCCGCGTCAGGCGCCGTCCGGTGGACGACACCTCGGCCAGGATTCCGGCACAGCCGCCCAAACACTCCCCGGGGAATGACCCGCTCCATCCCGTCGTCCCCAGGTTCCTGACGGACTGTTGCCTTCCAAGCGGCCGTCGGCCCGGATCACCGCGGCATCGAGAGGTGGCCTCCGGGCTGGATGACCTTGTCCGCTCCGAGCGGGCGAAGCATCACAAGGGCAACTCCGCGCACCACAACGAGGAGCCCACGCGCGCTCTCAGCTTGGGAAGCGACGGCGCTTGCGTGGCCGTATGGCCGCTGACCTGGGTAGATGCGCTACGCAGCGGCAGGGGTGAGGGTCTTTTGGCACCGCTGGTGACCGAGGTTGTCCGCTCTGAAGGGCACGCTATGGGCACGACGGGCGAGAGGTGGACGACCATGGAGGCGCGCCCCCGCTGCCCCCGCCGCGGGACGTGGGCTCGCGGCGCACGACCTGCTTCCCGTGCGGGCGCTCATGGTCGATCGGGCGTAGTAGGTGTTCGAGCCGACCGGCACGCTTTCACGTGATCAGCTGGCACCGGGGACGGAATTTCCGGGCGCTTCATGCCCGGCCCGGCGGTACTCGGCGTTGATGCGCTGAGCTTCCTCGAGCTGGTCCTCAAGGATGACGATGCGGCAAGCGGCCTCGATCGGGGTGCCCCTGTCGACGAGCTCGCGGGCGCGCGCCGCGATCCGGAGTTGGTAGCGGGAGTAACGGCGGTGTCCGCCCTCCGAGCGCAGCGGCGTGATCAGACGAGCCTCACCGATGGCTCGGAGGAAGGCCGGGGTGGTGCCGAGCATCTCGGCGGCCCGCCCCATCGTGTATGCGGGGTAGTCGTCGTCGTCCAGACGATCACTGAGGGGGATATCTGCTGTCATGTCACCTCGTTGTGCAACGCGTCGAGGGGCCCTGGTGCCGTACGGCACCAGGGCCCCGAAGGAAATTCAACACCATCTGTCGGCCCTAATGCTGTGCCGACCTTCTGTTTCCGCTACCAGCCCTGCAGAAGGGGGGTGCGGGGATCGCGGCTGCGTGACCGGGGACCACCTTCCAATCCGGGGTCTTGCGGTACCCGGGGCGAGTGCTTCTCGGACCGGGCGATCCTGATGGCGTCTGCTCCTCCGTCCTTATCTCCGAACTTGATGAACTGGTACTTGCGGTACTGCTCGGTGGTGCTGTTGGCGGCCCCTCGACCTGCGAGCCGCCCAGTGCGGTCCTCAGCCCCGTCACCGTCCTGCGAAAACCTTGGCTTCGGGACTCCAGAACCGCACTGACCTGCGAACCTCATGTACTGCAACCCGCCAGTTCGTGTCTGCCGGGCTTCGCTCGACCGATGTCTACGAGAAAAAGGCTAACCGCGCCAGAGCTCAATGTCTACTCTGGCAAGAACAGATTTAAGCCTTGTGGGGGAACAGGTAGCTTGCGACCTGCAGCAACGGATGGCGGCCTGGCGGTCCAGCCGCGGAGAACGGACGGCGAGACAGCCGTGAGGGCCCTGCCGACACATGTCGGCAGGGCCCTCACGGGGATCCTGATGGCGGTTTGCCGCCCGTCCTCATCCGTCCAGGGCGGCGGCGCCGAGCAATGCCGACGCGGACTGGAGGGGAGAGGGGACAGGCACTGGCGTGGCGTCGGGGTGGGCGTGGCAGGTGAAGCCGAGGCGGGTCATGGCCCGGATGACTTCGCCGCCGGTGAAGTCGCGGCGGTCCTGTCGGGTGATGACCTGTCCGACCTGCTTGACGGGGTAGCGGCGGCGGCCGATGGTCACGGACTCACCCGTGATGAGCTCGGGCGTGATGCCTTTCATCGAGGCCAGCACTCCGCTTTTGGTCAGGTCGAACGGGTACCGGGCGATGACACAGCGCATGATGCCCTCACAGGGAAGAAGAACGGGCTGGGAGAAGGAGAACCGGCTGATCGGGGGAGGCGATCCGCGAGGACGTCCCGTAGCCGGATCTGGTCCGTGTACGTAGAACTGCCGCGGTGGACGGCGAGTTCGGCCAGGGTGATCGAGCCCGTGCACTGGTCGTCTCCGTCGCACAGGAGGAGGCACTCGACACCGGCACTGGCCATGACGGACAGGGCGACCTCGACGGTCATGTCGTCACTGACCCGAGGCCCGTCCGCCGCCATGTCGTCGGCGCTCATGGGGGAGAGGACCG
Source organism: Streptomyces cyaneochromogenes (assembly GCF_003963535.1). Taxonomy (GTDB): domain Bacteria; phylum Actinomycetota; class Actinomycetes; order Streptomycetales; family Streptomycetaceae; genus Streptomyces; species Streptomyces shaanxiensis. The sequence continues at coordinate 5,434,095 of NZ_CP034539.1, forward strand.
CCTGTCGTCGCTGCGTCTGAACCGGTGTCAAAGCGGCCTCCTCGGAGTTGGGTGAGTGTCTGATCGATGCCCCTAGGCCGCCGGGTCGAAGGCGGGCCGCTGTGCCCTGCGCCGCTTCGCCTGTCCGGTGGGGCGCCCTTGGGCGGAGCGGTCGCGGCGGCCTCGGAACGAGGGAGGCGCGGAGGACACGGCACGGCGGGGGCGTGCCACGGCCGGTGCGGTGATGACGACAGGAACACCGGAAGGGGCCTGGGCGCCTGTGATGCGGGTCAGCTCCGCCTCACCGGACCGTACGGCGATGATCTGCGGGGTGATGCCGGCCGACGCCATCAGGCGGTTCATGCCGCGGCGCTGGCCGGGGGTCACCAGGGTGACGACGCTGCCGGACTCTCCGGCGCGGGCGGTACGGCCGCCGCGGTGCAGGTAGTCCTTGTGGTCGGTGGGCGGATCGACGTTGACGACGAGGTCGAGGCCCGCCACGTGGATGCCGCGGGCCGCGACGTTGGTCGCCACCAGTACCGTCACGTGTCCGGTCTTGAACTGGGCGAGGGTCCGCGTGCGCTGCGGTTGGGACTTGCCACCGTGCAGGGCCGCGGCGCGGACGCCGCTGTTCAGCAGGTGCTTGGTCAGCCGGTCCACGGCGTGCTTGGTGTCCAGGAACATGATCACGCGGCCGTCTCGTGCCGCGATCTCGGTGGTCGTACGGTGCTTGTCCGCCTCGTGCACGTGGAGCACGTGGTGCTCCATCGTGGTGACCGCTCCCGCGGACGGGTCGACGGAGTGGACCACCGGGTCGGTCAGGTAGCGGCGGACGAGCAGGTCGACGTTGCGGTCCAGCGTGGCGGAGAAGAGCATCCGCTGCCCTCCGGGGCGCACCTGGTCGAGCAGCGCGGTGACCTGGGGCATGAAACCCATGTCGGCCATCTGGTCGGCCTCGTCGAGGACGGTGATGGCGATGTCGTCCAGTCGGCAGTCGCCCCGGACGATGAGGTCCTTGAGTCGCCCCGGGGTCGCGACGACGACCTCCGCGCCGGCGCGGAGTGCACCGGCCTGTTTGCCGATCGACATCCCGCCGACCACGGTGGCCAGCCGCAGACTCACGGAGCGGGCGTACGGGGTGAGCGCGTCGGTGACCTGCTGGGCCAGCTCGCGGGTGGGTACGAGGACCAGGGCCAGCGGCTGTCGTGGCTCGGCGCGGCGGCCCGCGGTACGAGCCAGTACCGCCAGGCCGAAGGCGAGGGTCTTGCCCGAACCGGTGCGGCCGCGGCCCAGCACGTCACGGCCGGCAAGGGAGTTGGGCAGGGTCGCCCCCTGGATGGGGAACGGTACGGTCAAGCCCTCGTGACCGAGCGCGGCCAGCAGCGGCGCGGGCAGGGCGAGGTCGGCGAACGACTCGACGGCGGGCAGCGCGGGCGTGACCGTCACCGGCAGCGCGAACTCGCCCTGGGGTGCGCTCTGCCGGCGATCGTTGCCCTTGGAGCGCCGGGGAGCCCCCGAGCGCTTGGCGGCGGAACCCCGGGCGCGGTCGTTGGTACGGGTCGTGCGGGCGGTGCGTGCGCGGTTCAAGCGGAACCTTTCCTCGATGTGAGCACGTAGGCACGTAGCAAGGAATTTCCGCAGCAAAATGAACGGCGCAGAGAATCGCGAGAACGAGCCGGAGATGATGGGCGCCGAGTCGTATCGACGGGGGGGATACGTCACCCTTTGGTGATGGGGTGGGTCTTCCCGTCACGCGCCCTGAAATGCGGCGAGCTGGGGCCCGCACCCCAAGGTGCGGGCCCCAGCTGCGAAGTATGCGTTGCTGCCGGTGTCAGGCGGGAACGATGTTCTCGGCCGTCGGGCCCTTCTGGCCCTGCGCGATGTCGAACGACACCTTCTGGCCTTCCAGCAGCTCACGGAAGCCCTGGGTGGCGATGTTCGAGTAGTGGGCGAAGACGTCGGCGCCGCCGCCGTCCTGCTCGATGAAGCCGAAGCCCTTTTCCGCGTTGAACCACTTCACGGTGCCAGTAGCCATTTCATTTCTCCTTCGGAGACGATGTCCGGAATTCACCCTGTGCGGATTCCGCGTCGCCGTGCTGATTACCCCGTCGGAAAATGAACCTTCTGGCAACCACACCTGCAACTGAGATCGACGTTAGCATGACGCGGTCGGCTCTGCGTGGTCAATGATTCCGCTCGGGTTGGCGGTCCAGGAATACTCGCCGTGTGCCGCACCTATTTCTCACTTCACGGATACAGATATTGATCCGCACGGATGCAGTGTTCCTGCCGAACCCTTCCGGCCACAGGGCCACGACCTCCGTCGATGAGCTGTGCGCCGCTGCCATCGTCATCAACGGATGGGACAACGGCGAACGCGCCGGTACCTCACTATCGCGATGAAGGTCACATCGGCCCAGAAGAGACGACGCCGATGGCAGCGCGTGCGGTCCGGGCGCGGTCGGCTTGCTCGCCGATGACGCCGTGTCACGTCGTCCTTCGTGTGCGGCATCTCCTAGTCGGCGCGTTCGGCGGTCCAGGTGATGTGCGGGGGCTCGACTCGTGCGCACAGGGGCCCGCCCTGCCCGTCGGTCAGACCGAGGCGTCCGACCAGCAGCCCGTCGCGTGCGGCGGCGGCGAGTACGTCGGCGGGTATGACGTCGAGCAGGAGCTTGGCACGGCGGAACATCGTGAAGGTGCCCGACTCGTCGACCGTGCCCCACGACAGGTAGATGAACCGCCGGCCCAGACGGTCCTGCACGTAGGGGCCTTTGACCTCGGTGCCGGTCGGCGAAGCGCTCGTGGTGCACTCCAGGGTCCATGTCGCGGACGGTGCGTCGCCGGGCTGCGGCGCGAGGAGTTCGGCCGGACGGTCGCGACGTTGCACGGCGACGTGGATGTTGCCGTACGCCGGGACCGTGCCGTCGACGGAGGCTGGGCAGGCTAGGCCGGGCAGGTCGACGGCGTCGATGCGGATGCGCATGGCGGCCATCATCCCCCAGGGGGCGTGTTTGCCTCGTGCGTTGACCACGGGGCTCTCACATGCTCCTGCCGGGACGGTGGTGGTGCCGCCGAACTGACCGATGCACCTGCTGCACGCACAGGGGCGCGCCAGCCTCAAATCAGTGTGGACAAGACAACACCAGGCCACTGACCTGGGGTTCCATCATGGAGCGGGTGACGAGAATCGAACTCGCGCTCTCAGCTTGGGAAGCGACGGCGCTTGCGGGACAACACGGTAGGTGACCTGCGGCAATTCATCGCGTGCGTGTTGTCGCGCGAGCCTGGGCGCACCGCTGTCGACCGTGATTGTCCGTGCTTGAGGGCACGCGGTGGGCACGAGACCGAGGAACGGCGGACCGAGTCCCGTCTCGGCGGACTCTTCGCTCGACTCGGCCGGATGGCGTGTCCGGCGCGAGGTGCGCTGCGCAGTTGCACACTTCTCTGACGAGGCGTGCACCTGACGGTGTCCCGACCGCATCCGGGCCGACGCGGCGCTACGCCCCCGTCCGCCTCCGGGGCGGGCGTAGCCTCGAAGGCGCCGAGGGCTTCTCGTGTGCCGGCTCATGTGCCGAGTGCCGTTCTCGGCGAACGACGACGCCGGGCCGGACCCCGTCCGGGCCCGGGGCAGGGTTCGCCTCATGACCGCGCACATGCCGGACCGCCCGGCGACCGCCCGCCCCGGGATGCCGGGCCGGCACGGGACGCCTCCCGAGATACCGTCCCAGTCGCGGCGCCGACAGGGGGCGTCGCCCGACAGGGGCGAGTTCGTCCGGCCGCTGACCCGGCGCCAGGTCGACGACCGGATGTGGGAGCTCGGTGAGTTGTACGCTCACACCTCGTCGAGCGAGCCGGGGATCTCGGACCTGTCGGACCAGGCCGGGTCCGATGCCTTCCGGCAGCGGCTCGCGGGTCATATGCGGCGGCCGGGGTTCGAGCTGCTCGTCGCGGAGGCCGTACGCCCCTCGGGCGCCACTCACCTCACGGCATGTGCCTACGGCTTCCCCGTGCGCGGCGCCGGCCCCTGGTGGCAGGGCCTCGACGAGTATCTCCCGGAGAACCTGTTCCGCGTCGCCGCCTCGGGAAAGCTCTTCGCGGTCGCCGACGTGCTCGTGGCGAGCCGGGTGCGCACCCATGACCTGACCCGCGAGTGGAACATCGCCCGGCGCCTGCAGAAGCGGTTGCTCGGCGACCACATCGGCGCGCTCGGCGTCACCCTGGTCGACCGCCGTGACCTGGACACCTACCGGGCACTGCTGGCCTGGGGCTGGCGCTGTCTCCCGGCCGAGGAGCGCGGGGCGTCCCGCTTCGCTCCGCGCCGCCTGCTGGTGCTGGCGCTCCGCTGAAGGCGGCGGACATTCTCCGGGGTGTGGCCGCGCTACCGTGACGTCGCGGGGGAACAACATCAAGCCTCGCGAGGTCGCTCTCCGGTGTGCGAGGAGGGCACTCTCGCGTTGCCTGATGAGCGGCTGCTCCGGCACGTTGGCTGAACCGGAGAAGCCTGGGCTGGGTCAGTCCCCAGGGGAACGTTGCTGAACCGGTCCTGCACACCAAGTCCCCTGCCTGGCCGAGCACACACGTCTGGGGCGCGGTTCTCTCAGAACTTTCTGCTGCTGGACGCACCGGTGATCCTGACCGATCGGCGTTCGGTCACCGGTTCGGTCACCGGCCTTCCCGTCGATGGTCGTCGACAGCCCCCGGTTGGGTGGGGCGGGCCTGGCCCGTGCTGGTGTCGATCAGGATCTGCACGGCCTGCTTGGGGTTGTCGGCACGGACCGCTTCGGCCATCGCGGCCCGCGCCGCCTCGGGAGGCGTGTCCGGCGGAACCACGAGCAGGGAGAAGTAGTCCTGGTCTCCTCGAGTCACGAGCGCGGTGTCGTCGCCCAGGGAGAAGGCGTCGATGTGCACGACCCGGTCGTCGACCGTCATCCGCGTCGGCATCTCGTCCCAGGCCCCGGAGTCCAGGCCGATCCGGGTGACCGGCCCGAGGCGCTCGGTCAGTGCGCCGATCAGGCCGGGCAGTTCGGTGGCGAGGTGCCTCGAACGGGGCCACCACGCACCGTCGAGTATGCCCTGGCGCTCGTGGGTGGTGGTGAGCCGCAAAAGAGCCGTTCCGGGGCGCACCGACTCGTGTACACCGTCCGCGAGGAGCCCTTCCGGATGCGGGGTGGGGGAGTCCGGCATCGCGCTCATCTGCCTTTCCGGGTGGGGCGAGCCGTCGGCTGCCGGTGTCGGCGGTGGCCGAGCGGCTGCCCGGAGGAGGGCGTCCTGCGTCTTTGCCCTCCTGGTGTCCAAGCTACTCCTGCCGGTCTCGGGCGCGGTCGTCCACTGCCGCGGTCATGAGCGGCCCGGCCTCCTCCTCGGTGATGTCGGGCGGCACGACCAGCAGGTCCCAGCGGCCGTGGCCGGGGGCGAGCAGGACGACGGTGTTCGGCGCGTGCGGTGCGACGGCCCTGCGCAGCCGTACGACCTGGTTGCAGACGAACATCCGGCCCGGTGCCGCGGACCAGGCGGCTGAGTTCACCGTGACACTGGCGATGTGCCCCCAGGCGCGCGGCAGCGCGGCGAGCAGCGGGGGAAGCTCCGCCAGGAGATCGTAGGAGCGGGGCCACCACGCGCCGTCGAGGCGGCGGGGCAGGGTGCCGTGGGGCGCAAGGCGCAGCCGGAGGAGGGGATGGGAGGGCGGCGGTACGGGCGGGACTGTGGTGATCATGAAATTCCTTGGGTGGGCTTGTTGCGCGGGCGGGCCCGGGCCGGTCACGAGCGGCGGTGTGGCGGGCCGAGACGGGCCCTGGTTCACGGCCTGCACCCGGCTGAGCTGTGCGAGGAAGTGGATCGCGGTGGCCGACGGGTCGGCCCGGCCGGGCACTCGGGTGCCGGGACGCGGGCGGCGGCAGCCGCGGTGGCTGACCTGTGGCAGGCGTCAGGCGGGGCCGCGTCCGGATCGCGGGCGTCGAGGGCGGGCAGCGGGGCCTGTCATGATGCGGCACCTGTCCCGGGCGTCGAGCCGCCCGGTGTCGTCCTGCGCCGGGAGCGAAACCGGTTCGGTCACCGGTATGCGGCGGGCCCTCGGTCATTTCACCCTACCGGGCGCAGCGCAATACAGGGGTCACGGACCGTAACAGTTGTGGAAGAAGGAAAGGCCGGCTGAGGGGTGCTGCGGTGCACCGCCCTCGCCTTCCCACTGCTCCACCTGCTCCCGCTCCCACCGGGCGCCGTCCTGGTCGTGCCGACGCTGTTCGGCCGCGACGAGCGCGCTCGCGGTGAGGCGGAGCGCGGGGTCGGCCGCTGCCGTCATCAGCCGTGCGGCCGACGCCGCGTCGGTCCCGGGCGGGACGACCAGCAGATCCCAGTGGCCGACGCCGTAGGAGTAGAGGCGGATCGTGTAGGGGTCGAACCCGGACGCGAACCACGCGGTCTTCACTGTGTCACCGGCGGCAGGCAGGTCGCACGGCGCCTCCGGCCAGGTGCCGCGGCGCACGGCGAAACCGGGCAACCTCCCCCGCCTTGCGTCGAACGCGTCGGTGAGTATGGGCAGTTCGGTCATCAGATCGCGGGAACGGGGCCACCAGGCACCGCACACTGGGCCGGGCGGAATGGTCGGCGGGCGCAGCGCGAGCCGGGCCGGCAAGGGCGGGGAGAAGCGTTTCTGCTCGGGGGCCGCATGTTCATCGGCGCGCGATGCCATGTCGCGGTCCTGTCCCCGGGCCGCCGTACGACGGACCGGTGCCGTGGTGCGCCAGGAACGACGCCGACGGGCCGCGGGCGTACGGGGAACTCCCGGTGTCCGCCACGCTACTCCGCCCTGGCGTTCCCGGACCGGTCCACGGACGCGCGTCCGTGGCATGGCGGAAAACGGGCCTCCCCCGGGGTTCCCACCCCGGGGGAGGCGGGCCTAGGCTGACGCAGTCCGGCCGTGCGCAGGAGTTTGCCGGAACGTCCACCGTTTCGGCAGCCCATGGGCCGCCTGCTCCCCGGCATACCGGGCAAGGACCGATTCGCCGCCACCGCAGGACAGTTGGCCCTGGCTCTCCTCGCCCTCCGGCAGCCTGCTTCGGTCACCTTCACCTCCCCTCGTCGCGAGACCCGCGCGGTGACATCCCGCCTGCCGTCGTGGGTCCGATGTGGGGCACCCGGCTCCCGACGGCGCGCCCGAGAAGGGGGGAGCGGCCGCCAAGGGGGCCTCAGGTGGCCGCCGTCGGGGCCGGGCGACCGGCGGCGGCCGTCGGAACGGCCTGACACTCGCGACCGAACGCGTCCAAGAACCCGTATGCGCATACTTGTGAAAACCACGTAGGTGCACACGGCACGGAAGGCGGTCCACCAGTTCGCCAAGGACTATGTCCTCTTCTGCGGACCTTCACGGAGGACGAGATCGAGGGCGAGACCCGCGGCCAATGGTACGAACGCCAGATCCGGGGTTCGGCGAACATCGACGGCGGCCTCCTTTCCACGTCCTCTCCGGCAACCTCGGCCACCAGATCGAGCACCACGCCTTCCTGGACCTGCCCAGCAACCGCTACGCCGAGGCAGCGCCCCGGGTGCGGGAGATCTGCGCCCGGTACGGGCTGCCGTACGTCACCGGGCCGCTCCGGCGGCAGTACGCGTCGATGTGGGGGCGTGTACTGCGCCATGCGCTGCCGTAGGCAGGGCTGCCACGGACTCACCGGGTACGTCACCCGGCCCCTCCGCCGTGCTGTCGTGTCCAGCGGCCCACCGCTCGACGGGAGGTGGTCGTTCCCTGCCAGGCGTCCTGGGCGCTCGCATAGGCGGGGAACCGGCCGAGCAGGCCGCCACCCAGCAGGACGAGGTCGATCCCGGGACTGGTGTGAACGACGCGTATCCAACCCTGCCGGGCACGGCAGTCGTCCCACGCCTCGTGCAGCGGCCCCAGGATGCTTCCGTCCGTGAAGGTCACCTCACTGAGGTCGACTATGAGAAAGATGCGCCCGCATCCGGCGCGGGCGCCTTCGAGGGCGTGCACCAGGGGTGCCACGGTGGTCAGGTCCAGCTCGCCGTGGGCGCGGACCATTCGGCATTCGCCGAACAGCGCGGGCGCGCGGGGAGGCTCGGTCGGCTCGGTCGGGTCAGCAGGGTCGGTCGGGTCGGGATGAGGGCACATGCGCCCCATCTCCTCTGTTCGGGTGGAGCTGCACAGTGCGCAGAGCCTCTGTTGCGCGGAACTGGCTGCACGGAGAGGGCCGAGGCCAAAGGCGACCGCACCACGAGCCTACTGGCATGGGGCGCCGTCCGGGATGCCTTGCACGAACAGGGCAGAGTGGCGGGCGTGGCCGGCCGGGTGCTGGACCACCTGCCCTGACGCCGCCGGGAACCGGTCGCGAGTGGATTCGCTTGGTCACGGCGTCGGCAGGCGCATGGCGAGCAGGGCCACGTCGTCGGTGCTGCCGGGCGGCATACGGGCGAGCAGTTGGTCGCACAGCGTGTCCAGCGGTGCCTGCGCGAGCGTGAGGGCGTGGCGGCGCAGTCGGTCCAGGCCGGTGTCGAGGTCGCTGCCGGGGATCTCGATCAGGCCGTCGGTGTAGAGCAGCAGGGTGGAACCCGGCGGCAGGGGCTGGGCCGCGTTCGGTCGGCCCGTGCCGGTGACCATGGGAGCGCCGAGGACCAGCCCCTGTCCGGCTTCGAGGTACCGCGCGTGTCCGCCGGGGGTCAGGAGGAGGGGCGGCGGGTGTCCGGCGCTGGTCCACCGCAGTGTCCAGGGGCCGGTGTGCGGGTGGCCTTCGACCCGGGCGAGGACGAGGGTGGCCATGGGGACGGTGGTGATGGCCGGCATGGCGTCGTCGAGACGGTCGACGACGGCGCCGGGCGGTCCGGTGTGGTCCCAGGCCAGTGCGCGCAGGATGCCGTGCAGTTGGGCCATGCCGGCCGCCGCGGTCAGGTCGTGGCCCACGACGTCACCGATGACCAGGGCGAGCGTGCCGTCCTTCAGCTCGAACGCGTCGTACCAGTCGCCGCCGACCTGGGAGCCGGCCGGGGCGGGCTGGTAGCGGGCGGCCAGCCGCAGGCGGCCGGGCTGGGGCAGCGGGGCCAGCAGGTTGCGCTGCATGGCTTCTGCGACGGCGCGCTGGCGGCCGAACCGCCGTGCGTTGTCGATGACCAGACCGACCCTGCGGCCGATGTCGCTCACCACCTCCAGGTCCTCGGTGTCGAAGGGGTGCGCCGGGTCGGTGCGCACCAGCGTGAGGGCGCCGGTGATCTGTCGCTTGGCGCCCAGCGGCACCGTGATGGCGGACGTCGCGTGCACCGTCCGCAAGAAGTCGCTGTGGACGGCGGCCAGGGGAGAGGCGGGTGGTGCGGCAGTCTCCGCCTCGTCCCGCTCGTTCTGCAGCACGGGATCGCCTCCGTTCAGCACCTGGACCAGAGGTGAGGAGGCCGCTTCCCCGGTCTCGGGAAGGCGCTTGCGCCCGCTCTCCAGTCCGGCGTCCCGGCCCGCCGGACCGGTCACCGCCACCCGGTGGACCTGCCCGGAACCGGTCCGGAGGTCCACCGCCGCCCAGTCGGCCAGACGGGGAACCAGCAGGCGGCACAACCGGGCGAGGGCCTCGTCGGTCTCCAGGGTCTGCCCCAATACGTCGGTGATCTCCGCGACCAGCGTCAGCCGCTCGTTGAGGTCCTCCAGAGCACTTGTATAGGCCGCACGTTCCCGGCGCGCGCTGCGGTCACCGGTGATGTCGGTGAACAGCACGACCATGCCCTTGAAGAAGCCGCCGTCCGTCAGGGGGGAAGCGGACCAGGAGATCGTGACCAGACGACCGTCACCACGCAGATAGCGGTCGCCCTCCCCGCGCGCGGCGGCCCCCTCGGCCAGCGACCGGAGCAGTAGGCACCGCTCCCGCGGGAGTGTGCCGCCGTCCGTGGCCCGGTGCAGCAGCTCGTGCGCGTCCTTCCCGCGCATGGCGGCGGCTGCTCGGCCCAGCAGCCGTTCGGCGGCCGGGTTGAGCGCGAGGATCCGTCCGGCCGGATCCACCACCATCAGGGCTGTGCTCAGCTGCTCGACGACCTGCCGCCAGAAACCCGGCTCGGCCGTCCGCCCCGACCACCCCTCACCTCCCGCACCGGGCACCGCGTCCTCCACCACACCGCCCTCCAGTCATGGCAGCCACCCACCGAAGACCGCAGGCGCATCAGGGGAACCTTCACACCGGTAACCGATCGTCTCCGTCAACCGATCGTCTCCGTCAACCGATGGTCTCCCGACAGGAACCCGCTCGCATGGCCGACACGGGGACCTGCCCGCCCCCACCCCCGCCGTGCCGCGTGCGTACGGCCAGCGGCGGGCAAGCTGACGTTCGCCGTTTGCTCCCGGCCGGTACGTCATGCCGTGGTGCCGGAAGATCTCTCCCTCCTGCCCGGCCGGCGGCAAGTCGTCCGTATCGATCGAGGGGGCTTTCCGTGCCTGTCCCCTGGCGTAGGAGGCCTTGACGTAGCCCGGCCCGAGAACCGCGTCGTCGAGGGGGACGAAGACCAGGCGGTGGCGGGTGGACAGCCCGGTCCGGACGGTGGCCATGGCCGGTGCGTCGGTGACCGTGCCCACATGGACCGCTTCGAGCATGTCGATCCTGTGCTGTTTCGGGCCGACCACGTCACGGTTGCGCCACCCGCGGATGTCGGCCGAACGGATCACGCCGCGCTCCTGTCCGAGAGCTCCGCCGGTGGTGCAACGACCCCGGCGTACACACACCGGTCAGCCGCGATCCTCCTCCTCGGCCTCCATGAGCCGAATTCCCTGATGCGTCAGCATGACGGTCGCGGGTGTGTCTCCATGGGCCCAGCGGACCGTGACGAGCCCTTCCTCCACCAGATAGGTGCAGGCCGCGGCCAGATCCTGCTCGGGGATCGCCAGATCGTCACGCAGCTTGGCCCCGGAGACGTCAGGGAGGCCGCTGCCTTCCATGCCCTCGTACAGGGTCTTCATGATCGCTTCGCGGTGGTTCTTCCGCTGGTGCAGTGTTGCCATGGTCGCCGCCACTCGTGCCGGGCTCCGAACCCGTCGCCTCAGGCAAGGGGAAGGCCACAGGTCACCGACTGACTCACTCAGTTCACTCTACTCCGGGCCGGGCTCGGGGGACCCGCTCACGATCACCGCTCATGACCAAGGCTTTTCGTATGCCGTGTGACGAGCGGGCACCGCCGCTCCCGGCTTTCCCGGCCCCTCCCCGCTTCCGTCACGGGCCTGTTCCGCCGTCAATAGCCCGGTCGCGGTCATCGGCGGACCGGTGTCCGCGCTCGCGGCGGCCATCAGCCGGGCGGCCGATGAGGCGCTGGTCTCCGGGGGGACCACCAGGAGGTCCCAGCGGCCCGCCGAGTAGGACAGCAGAACGATCCCGTGCGGATCCAGCTCTGTGGTGAACCAACCGACCTTCACCACATGGCCGTTGACGAAGATCCTGGGCGGGATGACCGGCCAGTGGCGGGGGTTGACCGCGATACGGGTGATCCGCCCCCACAGCGGATCCAGCACGTCCGCCAGGGCGGGGAGTTCGGCCGCGAGGTCACGTGAGCGGGGCCACCAGGCGCCGTCCAGTTCGGCGTGCCCCGCGGAAGGACCCTCGGACCTCAGCGCGAGGCGCGCGGTCGGGGCCCTGAAGGGAACGGCCCGTAGCCGGGGATGAGAGTTGATCGCGGACATGGCGCAAACCTGTCTCCGGACTCCCGCGTGAGGGCAGCGGCCCGGTGTCGTCGCTCGCCGGGAACGACACCGACGTGGAGCCGATGTGCGAAGTGCTCCCGATGAGTTCACGCTACTCCCGAAAGGAGCCGGGCGGACCGGACGGCGTGCCACAGGCCGAACTGCTCCTCTGCCAGGAAAGCGTTGCCGGTCGGCCGTGGCGGGTCCTCGGGCAGGACCGCCGTCGGTACGGGGACGGCCGGGATGGCCGTGGTGTCGAAGTCGCCGGGACGATCCACGCGGCGAGGTCCCACAGGGGCAGCGGGACGGCGCGTGTGCTCAGGTATTCCCTCGCGCGGGTCCGCGCGACGAATGCCGATCATCTCTTTCCACCGTCCGGCGAACAGGGCAGGTGCGGACTGTTGCCTCTGGGACGAATGTCCGGGGCGGGGCGCATGGGGCCGTTTCCCATTGGCAGTACGGTCCGTTGGGCCTGCCCGAGGAGTAGGCTGAAATCACCGAGGATATTTCGCACACCGGCTTCCAGGCTCGTGTCGTTTTCGGCGATTGAATACGCCGGGCCGGTAGCAGCCGGCCCGGGGCAGGGTTCGCGCCATGACTGCGACCATTTCCCTCCCGCCGACAGCCGAAGCCGATGACCGTTCGCCGCCCTCCTCGTCCTCGCTCCGTCTGTCGCTGGCCCCCGCCGGCCCCGCACCGGCTCTGCTGGACGGTGCATGGTGGCCCCGCTCCCGCGACCTCGCGGCCGAACTCCCCGCCCTGGCCGCCGTACTGGATCTGTTGTGGGGACGGATCACCCGAGTCACGGTGAACCCCACCCACTGGCCGGTCGTACCGCGCAAGGTGCCTGTTGCCGGGCACGTGGTGAAGGTGGGCTGGTTCCTGGCCGAGCAGGACCCGCACGAACTGCTGGTGCTCTCGTACCGGATGGGCCGCTGGAACCTCCTGGTGGTCCCGCCGCGGACGGCTCCCGTCTCGGCCGCCTGGCTGATGGCCGCCGCGAGCGACCCACTGGGCACGTCGACCGCGAGCCGGTTGATGGAGGAGGCGGCGCGCCTGCGGACGGTGTACGAGGCCGACCGGGCCGTGGAAGCGGTCTGGGACTCCGAAGGTGGCCATGAGGCGCGCGATCCGGCCGCATGTCACCGGACCTCGATCGAGCCCGCCGCGCTGCCGCATCAGCTGACGGGGAGGTGAGGACCGTGGAGACATTCGTGACCGTGATCGTGATCCTTGCGATGATCGCCCTCGGGGTGCTCCTCATCCACCTGCTCAACTCGCAGCACAGTGACCGCATCGCAGCCTTCCACTACGGCCGCTCCGGTACGCCTGTCCCGGGCCTGGGCCCCTCGGCTCGGCGGAAGGGCCGCGGCCGGGCGAGAGCGAGCAGCATCGCAGGCCGCGGTGCCCGTCGTGACGACGGGTCCGACCGACCGAGCCGACCGAACCGACAGCACCGCCCGAACTGACATCACCGCCCACAGCCCAAGACCCCGGTCGCAGCACCGCACATGGCAGGCCGGGGTCTCCCATGTCCTGTGCCCGCGAGCCCGGGAACGGCACAAGGCTGACAGGGAGGCCGATGAGCAGTCCGTCCGAAGCCGATCGGCTGGTTTCCGACCCAGATCGGCCCACACCAACCCACACCGGCCCCCGCCGACCCGACCCGTTCTGCCGGCCGGGCTTCCAACACCGCCGTCCGGGCCTCGGGCGGCACCGGCACCCGTCCAGGACACGATGTCCGCCGAGCACGGACCTTCCGTCCGACCCATGGCGCATCCCGGACGACCGATCCGCGATCCGCAACCGCGCTCGCCAACCCGGGCTGCCGGAGCGGCCGTTCACCCCTCACCCGCCCACGTCCCGTATCCGCGGCATGCCACGAGGGCCGAACCCGGCCCGAAGCCTGTCCAGCCCCGCTGCAACCTCCGCTGGGCTACTTCGTACGTCGAACCGAGGAGCCATGCCCCTTCCACAACTGAACGTCCACCGGCACGACCACGCCACCCGCGCACTGATCACCCTCACCGGAGAGATCGACCTGGCCACCGCCCCGCTCGTGCGCGCCGCACTGGCCGCATGCCTGCGCGACGGAATCCGCACCGCCGACGTCGATCTCACGGCGGTCACCTTCTGCGACGCCGGCGGACTCAACGCCCTACTCACGGCATCCCGGCTCGCCACCGATGCCGGAACGACCCTCCAACTGCACTACCCGCCACCGACCTTGGCCCGCATCATCGAGATCACCGGCTCAGGCTTCCTGCTCCACGACCCCCACGCCGTTCGACCACCGTCGCCTCGGGCTCCCGCCGCCGCGGGCGGTGCGCGATGACGGCCCCGCTCCGACGTGAGCCGCCAGGGGGCGCACCGACTCCCGCCCACGCGGTGCGCCTGCGCCGACTGAACCGCTGGCAGGCCGAGACCCTGCGGGAGGACCTGGCCGATCTGTACGTGGAGTCCTCCCGTGCGCAGGCAGGCCGGCAGTACCGGGGCCGGGAGGCGTTTCTGCGGCGGCTCACCCGTGACATCCGGCGACCCGGATTCGCGCTGCTGATGGCAGAGGACAGCGCCTTCGCCGGGTGTGCCTATGGATTCCCCGTACCACGCGAGGGGACGTGGTGGAGGGGGTTCGACGGGACCCTCCCGCAGAGCGTCGAACAGCTCACCGCGTCCGGCCACGTCTTCGCGGTCACCGAGATCGTGGTGCATCCCCACACGGACGACCAGGACCTCGCCCGGCGGCTCCAGCAACGCCTGCTCGCCGACCATCACGCCTCGCTCGGGGCGACGCTGGTCGACCAAGCCGACGTTCCGGACTGCGACGCCTTTCTGTCCTGGGGCTGGCAGGACATAGGGGCGATCCGTCGCCCGCCGGATCCCACGGTCCTGAGGCCATGGGCTCCTGTGCTGCTGCGGGCCATGATCCTTCCCCTCGGCCCACGCACGACTGCCCGCCCGGACGGCCTCGCTCACGAGAACCGCACCCAACGGCCCGACTGACCACCGGCGTACCGCCGGGCCGGGTGACAGCAGGGTCGCGCAGACACCGCGCACGTACGGTGCCCACCCAGCACTCACAGGCAGCAGTTGCGAGAAGCCGACGCCGGAGGCCGAGAGGCCCGTGAGGCTTAGGTGATGTCGGCTCCGTGGCTCCGGCCGAGCAGCGGCTGGGGGCACGGTGATGAGCCTGCTCGGACTCGGCAGGAGGGACCTGGCCCCAGCGACATCACGCTGTTCGGGCAGGGCAGCTGATCTCGGTGATCACCGGGGCAGCGTCTGAGTGACGCGCCACAGCCGACGCGGCAGCTCGCCCTCCTCGAAGGCATGGACCTCGTTCAGGGTCCAGCCGTCGGCAAGGGTGTCAACGAGGGCGCGGTCGAAGAAGTGCACGGCGAAGCCGCCGTGCTCGTAGATGTCGTCACCGTGGGCGATACCGGTGCCGTAGTGGGAGTCGCCAGTGTGGCGGACGGTATAGACGAAAGCGCCGCCGGGCCGCAGCACACGGCAGACCTCGCTGACCAGGGCGCGGATCTCCTTCGTGGACAGGGCCATGCACAGCAGCATGTGCGCGAACACCGCGTCCACCGAGGCGTCCGAAAGGGGCAGCGGGTCGCGAACGTCGTGCACGGCGGTTGTCACGCGACCGGCCACCCCCTGCTGCCGGGCTGCGACCCGCAGCTGGTCGAGGCCGGTGGCGGAGAAGTCGGTGGCCTGGATGATGAAGCCCTCGCGAGCGAAGTAGAGGGCATCGCGGCCGTGGCCGGCACCCAGTTCGACGACGCGACGGGCCCCGGTAGCACGGAAGACGCCAGCGGCGTGGACGGCAGCTGCCGACGGCTCCTCCCCGTACATGCCGGGGTGGGCGGTGTAGGTCTGCTGCCAGTGCGCCCGCTGCGCGTCTGCCAGGTCCTGCCCGTCATCCGTCACAGATTTCCTCCTGCCCGGTGGCGGGCCGCGCGGGCCCGCGATTCGTTCCCTCCCAATCTAATCCATGATTCCCTGAATTCAGGATTGGCTGTACTGTCGTGATGTGCTGACCGTTGCCTCCGACATCGAAGTGCTGGCCCGCTTCGGCCGTGCGCTCGCCGACCCCATCCGCTGCCGCATCCTGCTCGCCCTGCGCCAGGCCCACGCCTACCCGGCCGACCTCGCCGACCAACTCGGCATCTCCCGCACCCGGCTCTCCAACCACCTGGCCTGTCTGCGCGACTGCGGCCTGGTCGTCACCACGCCCGACGGCCGCCGCACCCGCTACGAACTCGCCGACGAACGCCTCGGCCGCGCCCTCGACGACCTGCGCGCCGCAGTGGTCGCGGTGGAGGCCGACAAGACCTGCCCGGACGCGGACACGAAGGGCTGCTGCTGATGACCGCGATATCCCTCGGGCCCTCCCCAGCCCGCCGCGAGGCGCTTGCCCGTCGGATACGGCTGCTGGTCGCCGTGACCATCACCTACAACGTCATCGAGGCCATCGCGGCCCTGACCGCGGGCACACTCGCCTCGTCCACCGCGCTGATCGGCTTCGGCCTGGACTCCGTCATCGAGGTCTCCTCCGCCGCCGCGGTCGCCTGGCAGTTCTCCGCCCGCGACCACGCGGTCCGGGAAGCCCGGGAGCACAGGACGCTGCGGATCATCTCAGTCTCGTTCTTCGCGCTCGCCGCGTACGTGACCGTCGACGCCGTCCGTGCCCTGGCCGGCACCGGCGAGGCGGACCGCTCCCTGCCGGGCATCGTGCTCGCCGCCCTCTCCCTGGCGGTGATGCCGTTCCTGTCCGCCGCCCAGCGTCGCGCCGGACGGGAACTCGGCTCGGCCTCCGCGGTCGCCGACTCCAAGCAGACCCTGCTGTGCACGTACCTCTCGGCCGTGCTCCTGGCGGGTCTGGTCCTCAACGCCACCCTCGGCTGGTCCTGGGCCGACCCCGTCGCCGCCCTGGCCATCGCCGCCATCGCCGTCAAGGAAGGCCGCGACGCCTGGCAGGGCAAAGGCTGCTGCGCCCCGACGGCTGTTCCCACGTCCACCCCGTCGAACGACGACGCGGACGCGTGCGGCTGCCAGCCCGGCTGCACCTGCTGCTCATGAACATCTCGTTGCAGACCACCCTCGCCCCCGTCCGAAGCGCCGATACTGCCCGGGGGATCGACAAGCGGGGGCGACGGTGGACCGGATATGGGCAGGAGGGCTGGCCGCCGGCCTTCTGATCGCGACCGTGACCGCCCCGGTCGGCGTGTCCGGGGCCGTGTTCCTTCTCCCGGTCCAGCTCACCGTCTTCGGCGTGCCCAACCCCGCCATCACCCCGACCAACCTGCTGTTCAACGTCGTCGCCGGACCCGGCGCCCTGTGGCGCTACCGCCACGGCGGCGCCCTGCGCGGCGACCTCGCCAGACGCCTGGTACTGGGCACCCTGCCGGGTGTCGTCCTCGGTGCCGCCATCCGCGTCTTCGCCCTCCCCGGCCCTGACGTCTTCCGGCTCCTGATCGCCGCCCTGCTGCTGCCGCTCGGCCTGTGGCTGTGCCTACGAACCCTCACCCCGGCCCACCACCGCCCGCCGCTCGCAGGTGAGTTGTCCGCACACACGCTCACCGGCCTTGCTCTGGCGGTCGGAGTAATCGGCGGAATCTACGGCATCGGCGGCGGCTCCCTGCTCGGGCCGATCCTCGTCGGACGCGGCCTGCCGATCGCGCGCGTCGCCCCGGCCGCGCTCGCCGCCACGTTCGCCACCTCCATCGTCGGCGCCGCCGCCTACGCACTGCTTTCGCTGGTGAGTCCAGGAGACGTCGCTCCTGACTGGTGGCTCGGGCTCGCCTGCGGCACCGGCGGACTGTTCGGCGGCTACATCGGCGCCCGCCTCCAACCCCGCCTTCCCGAACGAGCCCTACGCCTCCTGCTCGGCACCCTCGCCGCAGTCCTCGGCGCGCTGTACGCCTCGCAGAGCCTGAACTGAGCAGCCAAGAGCAGAGCCTGTCCTGACAAGCTGTCGGACTGCCGACGACCGCCCCCTTCGTCAGCAACGCGAACTTCCGCTTTGCGTACGCGATTTCACCAAGTCGACGCCATAGCGTGGTGCAGGTCACACGAAGTATGTCTCGCTATTCGAGATGGTCAACTGGATTGCTATGGGAAAGCGCCCGACAGTGGCGCTCAGGGCGCCCCTTTGCTGCGGGTTAGGGCACGCGGAGGATGCAAAACCCCGACCTTTCGGGCTCGGCATGACTCGGCTCGCAGGCGGGCTGAGTGGCCGCATCGCGACTGCACACGTCGACGCCGTGCCCCGTGTACGTGGTCCGCTGCGCGTCGAGCCTTCACCCCGGGCTGCGGCAACAGGGGCTCCCGGTGCTCGTTGACCTCGATAACCCCCGAGCTGCGGCGAAGCTCTGCCTGTATGCGCCAACCGCAACGCGATCACCCGGATCAGGGCCCTGTTCGACAGACCAACCCGTTGATCAGGTGCGCGGATGGCTTCTCGGTATTGATTAGTCGGTGGCTTCGACTCCCTGATCAACTCCGCGGCCCGGAGATTCGGTTGTGCCTGAACCCAACCGGACAGAAGGGAGCGGGGCCATGTCCCGTTCACTCCGCAAGAGATTCGCCGGCGCCCTGGCCGTCGCCGCCATGGTGGGTGGGTCGCTGACCCTGACCGCCACTGAGGCTGGTGCCGCCACCTTCCCTCCGCCTCGTCCCATCCCGCACGCCGCTTGCAACTCGCCCGTCTTCACCGCCTGTGTCGCGATCTCCAACCACAGCGTGGACGCGCACAGCTGGCGTATCAGTGTCACCGAGCCCAACGGCCACCGGTGGAACCGGTGCCTCCAGGGCAACCAGCCCGGCGAGACGAGCTACTACCCGAGCGTGTGGTTCTCCAACAGCGACCAGGTCTCGCTGACGGCCTTCCGCGGCGGGAGCTGCGAGGGATGGAGCCAGAACGACGACTGGTGGGGCGACTGGCGCTCGACCGAGGACCAGTACCACCTGATCGTCGTCAACAGGCACTGACCGCCGTACACCGCTCGCACCACCGGACCCTCTCCCCCCCCGTTGCCCCTCTCCCCGCAAGGAGCCACCCAAGTGCGTCCCCACGCTCTGACGACCCCCGCAGCAGAGCCCACAGTGAACGAGAAGCGCAGGAACCGCCGCTGGCCGGCGCCGGTGCTGAGCCTGGGTCTCGCCCCGCTCATCCTGCTGGCCTCGCCCGGCTCCGCCTCGGCGGACACCTGGTGCTGGAAGCCGGACGGCTACGACATCCGCAAGGGCGACACCACCTGGGCGAAGCCCCAGACCCAGGCCGCCAACACCTACCAGGACTGGGTGTGGCGCGGACCCACTTTCCGCTGCCCCACGAACTCACCCGGCTGCGGCTACCGCTGGGACGAGACGAAGACGACGGGCTGGCAGTGGTCGGTCGGCGTCAGCGTAAGCAACCCCGTCCCGTGGCTCAACCAGGTGCTGGCCAGCATCACCCCCTCCTACGGCCGCAACGGCTCCACGTCCACCACCTTCAGCTTCAGCACCAACCTGAACCCGGGGCAGTACGCCCAGCCGATCCAGGTCGTGGAGCGCCGCTGGACGAAGGGCACCTTCGTCGGCGCCTTCCGCACCGACCACTCCGGCTGCGGCAGGGGCGAGGAGCGGTACTGGTGGGACGGCAACCACGAGTGGGGCACCTGGCAGGCCAACCTCAAGGTCAACGACTACGGCACCTACAACATCTGGAACTGACGCCCCCAAGCCGGCCCGGCCCCGGTGTCCCTGCACCTGCACCGGGGCTGGGCCCCTGCCCGTTCGACCTCCGAACTCGTGAGGACCCCCAGCCGTGCACTCGCGCCGTCTCCCCCGCACCGCCCTTCCCGCAGCCGCCGCCGTCCTGTGCGCTCTGCTGGCCTCCTGCTCCTCAGGCAACGCATCGTCGGACGCCGCTGCGTCCCCGAGCGGGGCCGGTCAGGTGACGACCGTCTCGCCCGAGCCCACCGCCACCCCCGCCGTCACTTCCTCGCCCAAGACCCTGCCGCCTTCCCACCTGTGCACCGTCCTCGACCGGTCCGCCGCCCGGCAGGTGCTGACCGACCCGAAGCAAGCTCCCCGCCTCGCGCCCGACAAGGGCACGGCTCCGGACTCGTGCAGCTACACCTCCGGTGACGGGACGGCCATGCTGACCCTCAACCCGTCCGCACGCTCCTACGACGCCGAGGTCTCCGCCTCGCACAACCTGGTCCGCGACCCGGCGTCGGCGGGCATGCGCGACGTGAAGGTCACCGAGGTCACCGGCCTGGGGCAGGGCGCGTTCAGTGAGACCGTCCAGGTGGTGCAGCCCAAGCAGGACGTCGCCTACGTGGTGTGGCGCGCGGGTTCCAAGGTCTGGGTGCTCACCCTCGCGGAGACAGCCGGGGCGAAGGGCGCCGACCGCCTCGTATCGCTGGCCCGGCAGATCACTCCCCGGCTCCCGCACTGACCCCGCAGGCCCGCCGATAGGGCGCGTCCGTCACGTACGTCCGCCACTGTTCCCGCGTCAGGTCGGTGCCCGCCCGGGCGCAGACCCGCTTGATCGCCCATTCGGGAGCGATGTCGTACCGCTGGCGCGGCGCGTGCAGGCTGCCCGCGTACAGGGTCGTGCCATCGGGGGAGAAGGCCAGGGACTCGATGCCGTCGCCGGGAGTGGTCAGCGGGCTGCCGAGGGGCTGGCGGGTCGCCACGTCCCACAGCTGCACGCTGCCCGCGTCGCCGCCCACCGCCAGTGTCCGGCCGTCGGGGCTGAAGGCCAGCGCGTTCACCGCCTGCGGGCGGTCACCGAGCGGCGCCGGGAAGACGTCGCGCAGCACACCGGCACGCCGGCTCGCTGTCCCGTCCCACAGGGCGACCCGCCCTATGTCGTCGCCGACCGCGAGCAACGAGCCGTCGGCCGAGAACCCCACCGCGCCCACATGCGCACCCTGCACCAGGTCGCGGCTCGCGACCTCGGCCGACGGCAGCCTGGCGAACCGTGCATCACCGACCAGCAGCCCACCGTCGGGGCGGACGGCCAGGTGGACGCTGGCCAGGTCCGCCAGCACCGCCGTCCTGCGGCGAGCCGCGGTGTCCCACGCCTCGCCGTACAGGTCGCCGCCGGGCCGGACAGAGGAGCGGGCGGCGTACAGGGTGCGTCCACCAGGTCCGAGAGCGGTCTTCACCACCGCGTCGCCGGGCAAAACCATGGTGGAGCGGACGCGGTGACGGGCGACGTCCCACACCGTGAACGACTGCGCGACGACCTCCCGGCCGGGCTCCGAGACGCCGTACGCGAGCGCCGTGCCGTCCGGGCTGAACGCCAGTAGGGCGAGGGGGTGGTCAGGGATCCTCGGGTCGGGATCGCGAGGGACGGGCACCTTCACCGGGGGCAGGGTGCTTATCAGCCGGTCGTCGGCGGTGGCGCGGAGCCGGAAGAGGTAACGGCCGCCGGAACGCTGGGCCGTGGCGTACGTACGGCCGTCGGGGCTGAAGCACACCCCGTCCAGTGGGGTGCCGCGCCAGGATGGGGTGACCGCCGGGCCGAGGTCGAGGGTGTGGACGGTGTTTCCCTCCAGGTAGCGCAGGGTGCGGCCGTCCCGGTCCCAGGCAAGGCCGCTGTGGGGGCGCTGGTTGTGCAGGGAGTGCCGGGAGACGGGCGATTCGGGGGCCGTCAGCCGCCGCACCTGGATCTCCTCGCGGTCGGCCGTCGCCAGGAAGGCGCCGTCCGGGCTGAAGGAGGCCTCGTGCACCACGTTGCCGTCGAGTTCGGCGATCCGCCGGCCGGTCCTGGTGTCCCAGACCCGGAGCCCGGTGTCGGAGGCGGCGGCCAGCCGGTCTCCGCGGAGCGCGAGGACGGTCGTGTTCGCGTCCGCGTCGCAGATGCGGTCCTTCTGCCACTCGCCGGGCAGGGCACGGCGGCCGGGGATGTCCCACAGCTGCGGGGCCTGCCCGCCGGAGCAGACGGCCGCGCGCCGTCCGTCCGCGCTGAGCGCGGTGACCGTGATGCCCGGTGCCGGGGCCTCGAACAGCACGCGGCCGTCCACGAGCGAGCGCAGCCGCACCCGGTCGCCCTCGGTGACCAGGAAGGTGCGATCGTCGCCGCTGAAGCTGACGTCGGTGAACTGCGGCAGCGGGTCCGGACCGCCGGTCCAGTGCCCGGTGGCGGTGTCCCACAGCCGTATGCCGTCGGGGCGGCTGATCACGAGCACCCGCACGTCCGGGCTTGCCCCGAGCACCAGGCCGTCCGGCAGCCGGCCCGAGCCGGTGCGGTGGCGCGTTCTCACGTCCCAGGTGCGCCAGGTGCGGTCGGCGGGGCTCATCAAGGTGCGGCCGGAGGCGGAGAGGGAACGCCAGGCGGAATCGCCGGGCACGGGGTCGGTGAAGGTGTCCGTCTCCTGCTGGGCGAGGGAACCGAGCAGGGCGCGGCGGGTCTCGGGCAGCTCGGCGATGCGCCAGGAGGCCGCGCCCAGCAGCAGTGCGGTGCGGGGGTCGGTGGTGCGCAGCGCGTCTGCCACGTCGGCGACCTGGCGGGCCGCTTCCTGGTTCTGCTGGCGCTCGTTGTCCTTGTATACGTCCCAGACGGCGACGGCCGTCAGCAGGGCTACGGCCAGTACGGCGGACAGCGACACGGTCAGGAGCCGGTGCCGACGGCTGATCCGGGCAGCGGCTTTGCGCTCCGCCTCGCGGGCGTCCAGCGCGGCGGCCAGGAAGGCCCGCTCCGTCATCGTCAGCGCCGCGTCCGTGTCGCAGTGCGGGAAGAGCTCCTCGGCGCGGGCCAGGCGGGTGCCCCGGTACAGGGCGCCGGGATCTCGGTCGTGTTCCAGCCAGGCGCGGGCCGCGTCCGCGAGCATCCGGTGGTGGCGAAGCCGTTCGCGGTCCTCCTCGATCCAGCCGTGCAGCCGGGGCCAGCAGGTGATCAGCGCCTCGTGGGCAAGCTGGACTCCGTCCTCATCGGCGGTCAGCAGCCGGGCCCGGGTCAGCCGCTCCACCACCATCGGTACATCCGGTTCATCCCATTCATCCAACTCCGCGCGGGACAGGGGGCGGCGGGTGTCGGGGGTGCCCTGGCCCGGCTCCACCATCCGCAGCAGTAGCTGCCGTGCCGCGCGCGCCTGAGCCGGTGACAGGTCGCCGTACGCCTCCTCCGCGGTGGCGGCGATCGCACCTCGCACCCCGCCGGCGGCCTCGTATCCGGAGAGGGTGAGCATGCGGCTCTTGCGGCGGCGCCAGGTCTCCAGCAGGGCGTGCGAGAGCATCGGCAGCCCGCCGGGCTCGTCGAGAACCTCGTCCACCAGGCGGGCGGTGAGCGTCCGCTCGACGCGGCACCCGGCGGCCCGGGCCGGTCCGGTCACCGCCGCCCGCAGTTCTTCCGCCGTCATGGGGCCGAGAAGCAGCCCGGCGCCGCGCAGGGCGTCCGCGAGGGCGCGGTGCTCGGCGCAGCGGGCGTAGAAGTCGGCGCGTACCGCGACGAGCACGCGCAGTCTGCTGTCCGGGGTGCGGGCGGCGAGCAGCAGGTCGATGAAGCGGGAACGTTCCTGCGGATCGCGGCAGAGGGTGAAGACCTCCTCGAACTGGTCCACCACCACCCAGCCTTCCGGTTCGTGCTCGGCAGGGTTCAGCAGATGGCCGTACGTCGTGGCGGGCCTGGCTCCGGGGGTGAGGATCCGCAGGGCCGCCGCGTCGCCGCGGGCCGCGATCTCCTCCTGCAGCCGGGGGATCAGCCCGGCCCGCAGCAGGGACGACTTCCCGCTCCCCGAGGGGCCGAACAGCACCGCGAACCGGTGCTCGCACACCAGCTCCCCGACCTCGTCGACCACCCGGTCCCGGCCGAAGAACAGATGCCGGTCGTCCGGCTCGAACCGGGCCAGACCGCGGTAAGGCGCGGGCGCATCCTCGACGTCCTCCACCGGAGCACCGGTCGCCTCCGCCTCGGCGGCCTTCCAGCGCAGCTCCCACTCGGTGGGATCGCCCCCGCAGGCGCGCACATAACCCCGGACGACGGCGAGGGACGGCAGCCGTTCACCGGCGGCAGCCAGTGACAGGGCGGTCGCCGAGAAGCCCGCCGCCTTGGCCATCGTCCGATACGAGGGACTTCCGGCGGCCTTCCGCAGCTCCCTGAGCTCATGCGCGAGCCGCTGAACGGGTCCCGCCGCCGGGTCCACCGGTCTCTCGGGACGCCCCATGACACGCACCTCCGTATATCCTGGACGTCTTGGTGGAGGCCAGGCTGCGCGGCCTCGGTCTGGGGGGCTTCGGCAGCGTTCACGCCCCCCCGTGAGCAATCCCTACGAAGAGCCGGGGCTCTAGAGGATCCCGCATTCGTTGGCGCGGGTGAGTGCCTCGATGCGGTTGCGGGCGCCCAGTTTCTCCAGTGTTCGTTGCACGTACGTCTTGACTGTGTTCCGGGTGAGGCCGAGGGCCTCGGCGATCTCCGGGTTCGTCTCGCCCATCGCCATGCGGCGCAGGATGTCGTACTCGCGGCGGGTCAGTCCGCGCTCCCTGAGCCGTTTGGCCAGCAGGACATTCACGTCCTGTTCGAGGCTGGTGGAGATGACGCGCTCGCCGGCGTTCACTCGCCGGATGGTGTCCACCAGATCGGATCGCTCGGTGTCCTTGAGGATGACCGCGTGCGCTCCAGCGTCGAGGGCCGCGTTCAGCGCGGCGTGCTCGGGATACGCGGTGAAGATCACGACTTTGACGCCGGGGCGGTGGGCGCGTAGTTCACGGACCACTTCGGGGGCGAGCATGTCGGGCAGGCGCAGGTCGAGGAGGACGACGTCCGGGCGCAGGAGCTCGACCGCGGTGACGGCTTCTCGCCCGGAGCGGGCGAATCCCGCGACGGCGATCCACGGGGTGTTGCTGAGGGCCACCGTGACGCCGTCCAGGACGATGGGATGGTCGTCGACGACCAGGACGCTCACTTTCTCCTGGTCGTCTGTCGTCTCCCGGGGCAGGGGCTGCTGACCCGACTCCTCCCGGTTCATGCGGGGACCCACGCCTGTACCGTGACGCCGCCGTCCTCGTTGCGGCCCACGCTCAGGCGTCCGCCCACGCGTGCCAGTCGTTCGGACATGGCCTGCATACCCAGTCCTTCCGAAGTGTTCCCGGTCGGAAGCCCCACGCCGTCGTCGGCGATCCGCACCGTGACCCCGCCCCTGCCGGCGAACACGCTGACCACGACGGACTGTGCCTGGGCGTGCTTCTCCACGTTCAGCAGGGCCTCCCTCGCCGCGGCGACGAGCGCCCTGACGTGGGCCGGCGGCAGCGGCGGCACATCGGTGACCGTGATGAGCCGGGCAATGATGCCGGTGCGCTCCTGGAAGGCCCGGCAGTCGCCGCGCAGCGCCACACAGCCGGCGATCCGGTCCGGCGGAGCGTTCAGCGCGTGCAGCGACGTGCGCAACGCGGCTGCCGCCTCCACCGTCTGCTGCTCCAGGTCGCTGAGCCGTCCCTGGAGCGCGTCCCCCGGGGGTAGTTCCTCGGCCAGCCTGCGGATGCCCGCGCCGATCGTGAAGAGCATGGCCCCGACGGTGTCGTGGAGATCGAGGGCGACCCGTCGACGCTCCTCGTGTACCGCGATCTCGGCGGCGTGCCGGGCCCGCTCCGCGACGACCACCGCGGCCGCCGCGCGGGCAGCGGCCTGTTCGAAGAGCTGTGTCGCACGGTCGTCGTACGACGCCGCGTAGCGGTTGGAGCCGTACAGCACGCCGAGCAGCCGGTCCTCGTGGACCATCGGAACGGCGATCATCGAGGTCATTCCCTCGGCCTCCACCACGGACTTGAAGTGGTGGGTGATGCTCTGGGCGTGCTGGTAGTCGCGCACCCACTTCGGTGTGCGCTCGGCGAGGACCTGGCCGCCCAGGCCACAGCCGACCGGGACCACGAGGCCGTCCACCCTGTCGGTCCGCACGTTCAACGGGTGCCTCAGAACGATCTCGTCCGGGCCTTCCGGTTCGCCGACCCAGGCTGTGTCCGCGCCGCACACGGTGGGCACCGTCGCCACGATCCGGCGCATCGCGGCGGGGCCGTCGAGCAGGGCGAGGATCTCCCTGTAACCCTCGGTGAGCTCGAACAGCTCGTCAGATAGCGGCTGTCGATGCTGTCCGCCCACCAGACCAGTCATGCTCGGGCACCTCCCTGCTCGGCCCTTACTTTCCCATGGTCACTGGTTCCGTTTCCGGACGCCATCTCCATTTGGAGACCTCCGCATGGGGCTGTCGGGCGTCCTCGGGCCCGCCCAGGATGCGTCGGTACCCCAGGCCAGCCGCCCCAGACGGAAACGCAGCCCTCATGACACATGGCGCCACCCCTTGTCCCGACCACCGCGATCCCTGGCACGAACGACGCGCGGAGCCTTGGAATCGCCGGGACGAGCGGGTCGACGACCCCGTGGCCGACCTGCTCGCGTTGCGCGCCAGACGGCTTGGGCCGGTTCGGCCTGTCACGGCCGCTGTCCTCGGACTCTTCCTGCTCAACGCCGTACTCGCCGCCCTGGCACCGGAGTTCATGGGCATGGTCCTGGTCGGCCGGCTGTCCGTCGGCCTCGCCGGTGGCCTGGCGCTGTGTGCCGCCACCGCGGCCGCCGTTCGCTGGTACGCCCGTTACTCCGCCGCCTACGTCGACCCCGTCACCGAGGAGCTGAAGCGCCATGCGGGGGGTGCCCGATGAGCCTCGCCCTCGAACTGATGGCCGCCCCTTCCTTCCACGTCTTCACCGTCTTCGCGCCCTTCGTCTGCTGCGCGCTGTTCCTGGCCGTGCTGGTCATCTCGGGAGACGGCACCGACGGCGCCGACGGCGGCTTCTACCTCGGCGACCGGCGGCTGTCCCCGGCCCGGGCCGGGCTGGCCCTCTTCGGCAGTTACATGTCGGCCGCCACCCTTCTCGGTACGCCGGGTCTGGTGGCGTTGACCGGCTACGACGGCATGATGATCTTCCTCTTGGGGCCTGTCGTCAGCTGGATCGTCATCCAGTTCCTGATCGCCGAGCCGTACCACAGCACGGGCCGCTTCACGGTCGGGGACTGCCTGGCACGGCGGCTGAACCCGCGTCCGGTGCACGCGGCCGCCGGCCTGGCCACGCTCGTCATCTGCCTGCTCTACCTCATCCCCCAACTCGTCGGCGCCGGCGCCCTGGCCGCACCGGTGCTGGGTCTGACCGGGGTGGCGGCCGAGCGGAGCATGGTCGCTGCGCTCGGCTTCGTGATGATCCTTTACGTGGCCATCGGCGGCATGCGGGCCACCACCGTCGTACAGCTGCTGAAGGCGGGTCTGCTGGTGGGCGGTGGCCTGCTCCTGGCGTTCGGGGTGCTGTCCGAGGCCGGCTGGAACCCGGGCGAGGTCCTGCACCGGGCGGCGGTCAACAGTGGTGCCGGTGACCGGTTCCTGAATCCCGGGGCTGCCGTCGGGAGCGATGCGGTCAGCAGGGTGGACGGGTTGAGTCTGCAGCTGGCCATCGTGCTCGGCGCGGCCGGACTGCCCCATCTGCTGATGCGCATCAGTGCGGTGCCCACGGCGCGCGCGGCGCGCGGAACGGTCCGCTGGGCGGCTCTCCTCACCCTCGCGTTCTGCCTGCTGGCCGCGGTCATCGGCCTGGGGGCGGGAGCCCTGGTCGGACCGGCCCGCATCACGCGTGAGAGCCCGAGCGGCAACACCGCCACGTTCCTGCTGGCGGACCAGCTGGGCGGCACGGTGTTGCTGACCGTGATCTCCTGCGTGGCCTTCATGACGATCCTCGCGGTGGTGTCGGGGACGACACTCGCCGCGTGCGCCGCCGTGGCGCACGACCTGTACCAGGCTGCCTTCAGGCAGGGTCGGGCACCGGAGAGCCGGGAGGTCGGCTTCGCCCGCATCGCGGCCGTCCTGATCGGGGTGATCGCCACGGCGCTGTCCATGTACGCCCAGGACATCAACGTCACCACCCTGGTCGCGCTGGCGTTCGCCGTCGCCGCGTCGACCGTGTTGCCCGCGCTGCTGTACACCCTGTACTGGAGCGGATTCACGAGCAGGGGAGCGTGCTGGACCCTCTACGGAGGGCTCGTCTCCAGCCTGACACTGTGGGCCCTCTCGCCCGGCCTGTCAGGGAGCCCCACCTCGCTGCTGCCGAACTCGGACTTCGCCCTCTTCCCGCTCCGGTACTGCGGAATCGCCTCCATCCCCCTCGGGTTCCTGCTCGGCTGGCTCGGCTCCTTCCTCGACCACAGACAGCCTGATGTCCGGAAGTTCGCCGACCTCCAGCACCGCGTCGCCGTGGAGAACTCGACCGGAATCTCGCGTACGGGGCCCGGCGTCGCGAGGACCACCCCGGGCGACCCGGGCTCCTTCTTCACGGCCCGCTAGCCACACAGCCGTACCGCTTCATCCGAGGAGACACCCATGCTCAACCTCGCCGTCCTGCTGGAAAACACCGCACGCGAGGCGCCCGACCGCGACGCCGTGGTGCTGGGGGGCACACGGCTGACGTACGCGCAGATCGACACCGAGGCGAACCGGGTCGCGGCGGCACTGTCGGCCCACCGCATCGGCCCCGGCGACCGGGTGGCCCTGAGCTGCCCCAATCTGCCGTACTTCCCCATCGTCCACTACGGCATCCTCAAGGCCGGCGCGACCGTCGTACCTCTGAACGTCCTGCTCACCGAGCGGGAGATCGCGTACCACCTCCAGGACTCCGGAGCGACCGCCTACTTCTGCTTCGAGGGCACTGAGCAACTGCCGATCGCCGAGGCGGGGGTGCGGGCGTTCGAGTCGACGCCGGGCTGTGAGCAGTTCGTGCTGCTCCCCGGCACGCCCTCCGGTGCGGCCCGGCCGGAGAACCCGGGGACGACGACGCTCGCGGAGTTCACCGACGGGATGCCCGCCGCGTTCGACACCGTGCAGACGGCGGAGACGGACACCGCGGTCATCCTTTACACCAGCGGCACGACCGGCGCCCCCAAGGGTGCCGAGCTGACACACAGCAACATGGTCCACAACGCGCTGATGGCGAGCCGCCTGTTCGCGATGGTGCCCGACGACGTCCAACTGCTGGCGCTGCCGCTGTTCCACTCCTTCGGGCAGACCGCGCAGCTCAACGCGGGATTCGCGACCGGCACCACCATCGTGCTGATGCCGCGCTTCGACGCCCGCGCGGCGATCGAGGTCATGGTGCGCGAGCGCATCACCTTCTTCGCCGGTGTGCCGACGATGTACTGGGCCCTGCTGAACTGCGAGGACGTCACCGGATGCGACCTGGCCGCGATCGCGGAGAACCTGCGTCTCGGCGTCTCGGGCGGATCAGCCCTGCCCGTCGAGGTGCTGAAGGGCTTCGAGGAGCGCTTCTGCGTGCCCATCCTCGAAGGCTACGGACTCTCCGAGACCAGCCCCATCGCCACGTTCAACCGCATCGACCGGCCCCGCAAACCCGGCTCGATCGGGTTTCCGGCGTGGGGCGTCGAGGTGAGCGTCGTCCGCCCCGACGGCACGGAAGCAGACATCGACGAGCCCGGTGAGATCCGGATCCGCGGCCACAACGTGATGAAGGGATACCTCGACCGGCCGGAAGCGACGGCGGAGGCCGTCGACGAGCAGGGCTGGTTCCGTACGGGCGATGTCGGCAGGCGGGATGCCGACGGCTACCTCTACATCGTGGACCGCACCAAGGACCTCATCATCCGCGGCGGCTTCAACGTCTACCCCCGCGAACTCGAGGAAGTTCTGCTCACCCACCCGGCCGTCAGCCTCGCGGCAGTGGTCGGCGTGCCCCACGCCAGCCACGGTGAGGAGGTCAAGGCCTTCGTGATCCGCAAGCCCGGAGTCACGGCCACAGAGGCCGACATCGTGGCCTGGTGCCGGCAGAACATGGCGGGCCACAAGTACCCGCGCATCGTCGAGTTCCGGGACGGACTGCCCATGACCGCGACAGGCAAGATCCTCAAGCGCGAGCTTGCCGATCGACCGTCGGCCTGACCTCCATGGGGCGCCCTGAGACGCCGCTGGATCCCGGTGCCGGCCCGACAGCCCGCTTCGCCGACGAGCTGCGAGCCCTGCGCCGGGCGGTCGGCAGTCCCACGTACCGGCTCATGGCCCGGCGGACGCACCTCTCGGTGACCGCCCTTTCGCAGGCTGCCTCCGGCAAGCGGCTGCCGTTGCTGGAGGGTCGCCGAGGTGGCCGCGGCCGACCGTGGGGACGGCGACGAGCCGTACCTGGGACTGGCGCGGTTCGAGGCCGGCGACCGGAGGTTGTTCTTCGGGCGAGAGAGGCTGATCGAGGACCTTCTGGCGCTTGTGCGGGAGCACCGGTTCGCGGCACTGCTCGGCGCGTCGGGCAGCGGAAAGTCCTCTGCCCGCCGGAGCGGCCGCGATCTTCACGACGCGGCCCGCCTGAACCAGGGCGGTACGGCGGACCGGGGGGACGGCTGCGAAAGGCCGTCTACCCGGTCAGGGGCCCCGTGCGGAGGGGGGAACCGCGCGGGCCCTCTCCCTACGGGCCACGTGCCACGGGGCGGTGCCCGTCTGCAGATGGAGACCTCCGACTGGAGCTTCCGCACGGTTCCCGACGGGCGCAAGATCGCTCTGTGTAACAGAGGGTGACGTGGCGACGGGGGCTCGGATGCTTCTGAAACGCACTATGCAGGTCGGCCGCTATGGCACCGAGCACGGTCGGCGGATGACCGGCGATGAGGGCCGGGCCGACGTCGACGCAGAGGAGCGGCCTTCCCGCCCGCTCCGCCCCGGCCCGCGGCCGGCGAGGGTCTCGCCCCTCGTGACGGAGCTGCTCGACCGGCACTGGGCGCCCGTCCTGGAGTACGCGACGCTGTGCACGAATTCCCCCCAGGCCGCCAAGGCCCTCGCGCAGGCGGCCTTCCGGCGGCAGCTCGACAGCGCGGCCGGGCCGACCTTCCCGTGGCGCTGCCATCTGCTCGGCGCCGTCATCGAGACCGCTGAGGAGTGGGATGCCGACGAACGGCGCTTCGACCTGCGGGAGGGCCTGCGCACCGAGGCGGACGGGCAGGAGCCGTCCGCGATGGTCCTGCGGCGCGACCGGCATCTGCTCCTCCATGGCTTCCAGCAGCTTCCCGAACAACTGCGGTCGTTGCTGTGGCACACCGAAGTCGAGGCAGAGGACCTTGCGGAGGCCGCCTCCCATGCCGGACTGGACCTGGCCACGGCCCGCGCCAAACTTCGCGGTGCCCGCGCCCGGTTACGTGCCGTGTGCCGTCAGGCCCACCTCGACTTCGCGCCCGAGGAGGACTGCCGCCGCTACAACCGCCTCATCGACGTCGCCACCGACCGCAGTCAGGTCACGGAGGCCGTGCCGGACCTGCACCACCATCTGACGGAATGCGCGTACTGCCGAGCCGCCACGAACCAGCTCGACCAGACACCGGAGCGCCTGCCCTTGCTGCTCGCCGAAGCGGTGCTGGGCTTCGGCGCGGAGGACTACCTCACCCTCTGCCGAGCCCGACGCTCGTATGCGTCCACGGCGGTGCCCGCATCCCATGCGCCGCCACAAGCCCGGCCCTTGTACACGCCAGTGGCCCGCGCGACGATGCGCAGGGCTCGACGGGCAGCTCGTCGCCGAGCGGGCCTCCTCTTCGGCGGGATCGTCATCACCTCGGGGGTCCTCATAGGAGCAGTCACCGGAATCCTCCTCAGTGGCTCCCTGACCGGCCCCGGGGCCGATGCCGGGACAGCGGAACCCACCCCCACGCAGACCACGTCCCCCCAAGCCACCCCCGTCGGCAACCCGCCGACCCCGGTCCTGAACGCCCGCTTCCACAACGTGGCGACCGGTCTGTGCCTCGACATCGGGAACCGTGACGCGGTCGCAGGCGCCACCGCGGTGACCTCCACGTGCGCGCCCGTGGCCACCCAGTTGTGGGACTTGGGCCCGGACGGGCTGCTGCGCAGCCATGCCGACCCGGGCCTGTGCCTGGACTCGGCAAAAGTCTTCGAGCTCGAAATGCGTCCGTGCCCCGAGGCCGCCGATGACTGGGCCGCGGACTTCCAGTTCGTCCTGTCGGACGGCGGACTGCTCATCCCGGGCCGGAACAGTCGACTTGCGGTGACGCCGGCCGCCACTCGCCAGGTGGTGGGTGTTCCTGTCGTACTCAGGGAACTGGACGCGTCATTCCCGAGTGGGTTCGAGCGCTGGCTGACTGAAGCGGGCCCCAGGCCGTGAATGAATCAGGCCCATCCCTTCCGTGCTCATACGGGAACCCACGCCTGGACGGTGGCTCCGCCGTCCTCATTGCGGCCCATGCTCAGCCGTCCGCCCACCCGTGCCAGACGCTCGGACATGGCGGCCACGCCCAGCCCCTCACGTGTCCGTCCGGCAGGAGGGAGGCCCACACCGTCGTCGGCAATCTGCACGGTGACCCCCTTGGAGGCGGCGAACACACTGACCACGACGGATCGAGCCCGGGCGTGTTTCTCCACGTTCAACAGTGCTTCCTTCGCCGTGTCGGTGAGCGCTCTGACATGCGCTGACGGCAGTGGCGGCAGCTCGGTGACGGTGATGAGCCGGGCGACGATGCCGGTACGTTCCTGGAAGGCCCGGCAGTCGCCGCGCAGGGCCACCCCCAGCGCGACCCGGTCCGGCGGAGCATTCAGCGCGTGCAGCGACCCGCGCAGTGCGGCTGCGGCTTCGGCCGCCTGTTGTTCGAGGTCGCTCAGTCGACCGTGGAGCGTGTCTCCCGGGGGCAGTTCGGCGAGGAGACCGCGGATGCCGGCGCCGATGGTGAAGAGCATGGCCCCGACGGTGTCGTGGAGATCGAGGGCCACCCGCCGTCGTTCCTCGTGCACCGCCACCTCGGCAGCATGCCGGGTTCGCTCGGCGACGACCGCCGCGGCCGCCGCTCGTGCGCCGGCCTGCTCGAAGAGCTGTGTCGCCCGGTCGTCGTACGACGCCGCGAACCGGTTGGCGCCGTACAACACGCCCAGCAGCCGGTCCCCGTGCACCATGGGTACGGCGATCATGGCGCCTACGTCCTCGGCCTGCACCACGGGGTTGAAGTGGTGGGTGATGGTCGCCGCCCGCGTGTAATCCCTCACCCACAGCGGGCGGCGTTCGACGAGAACCTGCCCGCCCAGTCCACGGCCCGCCGGAATGACAAGTCCATTGACCTCGGGCGAGCGGATGTTCAGCGTATGCCTCAGGACAAGACTGTCCGTGCCGTGGGGTTCACCGACCCAGGCCGCGTCGACGCCGCACTGGACGGGCACGGTCTCCACAACCCGGCGTATCGCGGCGGCACCGTCGAACAAGGCGAGAATCTCTTTGTACTCCGCGGCGAGTTCGAACAACTCGTCGGGCGGCGGTGGCCTTTGTTGTTTTCGCACCACGGCAATCATGGTATGGCGCCTTCCAGGGGTCGAACAGGTCCAACCGGCCGGTAACAAAAGGGCTTTCAGTGTCGACTGCCGGCAGAACCTTGTTTCGGCTCTACGGCGGACCTTTCGGATTTGCCCCATTCTCGGCTGGCGTGGAGCGTGGTGCTGGTCGGGAAATGCCCCAGGGCATGGCAAATGGGACTCGCTGGGACGCAACTGGGTCGAAGCAAGGGGCCACAACCATCCCGACCTCGTTCGTTCTCCAACGCCATCTCCATATGGAGACCTCCGTCGGACAGGACGGAAAGTCCTTTGGCGGTCCGCCACTTAATGACCTTATCGAGCGTGAACCGCTGCCCGGACGACGCCCGAGGGCTGGCGTTCTTGCGGCTGTCCGAAGATTTCTGTCCGTCCAGCGATGGGGCGAATGCAATTCGCTGACTTTCGAGTGTCTGCCGGGTCCGACCGTCAAGCACTGGAGGTCCGTCCTGTGGACTGAGCTTCCAGGCACGGAGATGTGAAGCCCTGCTGGCCTCCGAGGTGCCTGGATAGCCGGCGCAGCGCAGGGGGCAGTGTGCGATTGTCAGTGGCTTCCCGTATCACTCGGTGTGCAAACGATCAGCGGCCGCGGGAGCCAGACCAGTGGGTGGGGTACATGACTGATCAACCGGTGTTCGTGCTGGGCGAGGAACTGCAGCCCCTGGAGCTTGCCGGGTTCGAGACCGAGGCGGAGTTCCAGGAGCTGCTCGCGCGCCACCCACGTGTATTGGACTTCGGCTCGCTGGCCGATGGTCGGCCGCTGCGGCTGGTGCTGGTGGCCCGGGAGATGGGGGTCTCGACAAGCACGGAACGCGGCCCGGCGTACTGGCTCGACCATCTCTTCGTCGACGCCGACGGCGTGCCGACCTTGGGGGAGGTCAAGCGGGCGACCGACACCCGGATCCGGCGCGAGGTCGTCGGCCAGATGCTGGACTACGCGGCGAACGCGGCCCGTTACTGGCCAGCCGCACTTCTGCAACGCTCCTTCGAGGACACCCGCGCCAAGGACGGCCGGTCACTGGAGGAGGCGTACGGGGACCTCCTCGGCGAGCGTTCCGCCGAGGAGTTCTGGGTGATGGTGGAAGAGCGGCTGACGGCCGGGCAGATGCGGTTGCTGTTCGTCGCCGACCGCATTCCGCTGGAGCTGCGGGCGATCGTCGAGTTCCTGAACCGGCAGATGCGGCGAACGGATGTGTACGCCGTCGAGCTGACCCAGTACCGAGGCGGCGGAGACCTCCGGGTCCTCGTCCCCCGCATTCACGGGGAGGTTGCCACGGCGGCGAAGTCTCCCTCTGACGGCCGCACCCGGCGGAAGACCACCCGGGCAGACATGGACGCGGCAATACAGTCGCGCCCCAATCCGGAAGTACGGCGCCTCGCGACCGCCCTGCTTGATCACGTATTCGCGTTCGGAGATCGCCGGTCTCAGCCGTCGAGGTGTCTCGCAGGAGAGGCTTCCGAAGGGCTCGGTTCCTTCCGGGATAGGTCTTCGGCGCGACCGTTTGACTCTGCATCTGTGAGATGCCGCTGCGCATTGAGGAAGTCGACTTTGATGAGCGCGCTGACTATCGTGCCGGCGCACGCAACGACGGCACCGACCAGACCATCCACGACCTGCTGCGCTGGCAGGTGCGGGTTCGGCACGATGTGGGACCGCCACGAGGTACGGGTGCGGCGCGGCGAACACAAGCACTTCCGGCGCCCTGAGGTCGGCGACCTGACGCTGGTCATCGACGTCATGTGATTCGGCGACGACGGCCAGCGGATGACGGTCTACCAGGCCGAGCCCCGCAGCGCCGACGAGGCGGCGCTCGGGAAGCTCGCCGCGCGCTGACCGGGTCCACCGATGCCGCCGTCATCGGATGACCGGCCGCCTGAGCGAGCCAGCAACCCCGCCCAAGGGCTGTCGCCGAGAGTGACCAGGACGAACCGGCGGCGCGGCGGGTCGGACACGAACGGCCGCCACGCCATCCCCGCGTCCGCTGTGAAGCTGTTCCGGCTTCGCAGGCCCACCAGGTTCTCGCTGGTGCGCAGGTGGCGGCAGTACAGCGCCTGGCTGTGCGCGTCGACGATCCGCAGCTGCGGCGTCCAGCCGTGGCCGGCGAGGTGGGCCAGGACGTCCTCGGCGAAGCGGCGGTTGCGCTCGGCCGGGAACCACAGGAGCTCCTGGTCCGCCAGGTCGGCCCAGGACAGGGCGGTGTGCTCGGCCAGCGGGTGGCCGGGGCGCAGCACCACGCCGTGCGGTTCGTCGTCCAGGGTCAGCGCGGCCAGGCCGTCGATGGGGTGGAAGACGCGCATCACCCCGAAGGCCAGGGCGCCGGTCCGCAACAGGTCGAGCTGCCGCTGGGAGTCGGCCTCGTCGAACTCGACGGTCAGGGAGCCGTCGTCGGCGAAGATCTGCTCGACGCGGGCCAGCAGGTGCTCCGGAACCGTTCGGCAGACCCCCACCCGGACCGGGCGGCGCGCGTCGCGCGCCTGGGCCAGCGACGCCTCGATCTCGGCGAGGGCGCGGATGGCGGTCGCGTACAGGATCCGGCCGCCCTCGGTCAGCTCCATCCCCTTGGGCCTGCGGTGGAACAGCGGGGCGCCGACGCGGCGTTCCAGGGCGCTGATCTGCTGGCTCAGGCTGGGCTGTGCGATCCGCAGCACGCGCGCCGCCTCGGTCATCGTGCCTTCCTCGGCGACGGTGACGAAGTAGCGGAGATGGCGAAGTTCGACGCCCCGGTGGTCGTGCACGGCCGCTCCTTCCTCTCGTGATAGGCCCGAGCCTATGGCTTGCCTCCGCACGGCTATTGGCATGAGTCGGATCTCGTGGGTTTTCCTGAGGCGGCCGTCCACGGCCTCGTCGGTCCGGTGATCAATCTCTGAGAGCTGAGGAACCACCTATGAAGATGGCCGAGTTCCCCGCGTCGGCTGCGCGGGACAGCGTGGCCGCGGCCCTGGCGGAGGACAGGGCTGCCGACGACATCACCACCTTGTGGAGCGTCCCAGCAGGCCCGATCGCCACCGCCGAGATCAGTACCCGCCAGCCCGGTGTCGCCGCCGGACTGCCCGTGGTCCACGAAGTCTTCGCCCAGACCGACGCCGAGGTCGAGGTCGAGACTTTGGTCGCGGACGGCGTGCGGCTGCGGGCCGGGGACGTCCTGGTACGGCTGACCGGATCGGCGCGCAGCCTGATCACCGCCGAGCGCACGGTGCTGAACTTCCTGCAGCGCCTGTGCGGCATCGCCACTGTCACCGACGGCTTCGTCCAAGCCGTGGCCGGAACCCCGGCGCGGATCCTGGACACCCGCAAGACCGCCCCGGGGCTGCGGGCGCTGGACAAGTACGCCGTCACCGCGGGCGGCGGCAGCAACCACCGGCTCACCCTGGCGGCGATGGTCCTGCTGAAGGAGAACCACATCGCCGCGGCGGGCGGGGTGACCGCGGCGATCAATGCGGTCCGGAAGGGAATGGCCGATTCCGGGACGAGCGTGCCGATCGACGTCGAAGTGCAGACCGTCGCGCAGGCCCGCGAAGCCATGGAAGCGGGAGCCGGCTGGCTCATGCTCGACAACATGGAGGTGGCCGACATCGAAGAAGTGATGCGAATGAGGGCCGGCCGTTCCGGCGGTTCGGAGATCCTCCTGGAGGCTTCCGGCAACGTCACCCTGGACCGGGTTCGCGCCATTGCCGATGCCGGCGTCGACCTCATCTCGATCGGCGCCCTGACGCACAGCGCACCCGCGCTCGACCTGACGATGCTGATCACGATGGACGCGGCGCCATGCCCGAGGTGACGATCGTCGACGCGTGCCGGCGGCAGGGTCAGGGTGGCAGTCCGACCGCCGTTGTCGACGACGCGCCCTTCACCGATGCCGAGCGACGGCGCATCCCTGCCGTGACAGGCACCTCGCACGCGGTCTTCATCACTGCGGTGGACGGCGAGGATCAGGCTCGACCGTCGTATCGGCTCCGGTTCTTCACCGGCGAAGGCGAGTTGCCCGCCTGCGGTCACGGCACAGTCGCCGCACTGGCGCTGCTCGCTCTGCGCTACAGCGGCGACGCCGATTACCGGGCCGCGCTGCACACCACAAGTCGCGTATTCGAAGGCTGGGTGAAGCGAGAACACGACGACCTGACGGCCACTTTCGACCCGGGCACGATCAGCCCGCGGGACGCCGGGGAACCCGAACTCCCGGCGATCGCGACCGCCCTCGGCCTGACGAGCGAAGCCCTTCCCGACGGCGCCTGCGTGGCCTCACCCGGCCGGCCACGGCTCCTGTTACCCGTGCGATCGCGCACCGTGCTGGCCGAACTCCGTCCGGACTTCACGGCACTGCGCCATGCCTGTGACCGCTACGGACTGCTGGGCTGCTACGCCTACTCGATCCCCGATGCGGACGGTCGGGCGGCGGCCCGGATGTTCGCCCCGTCGATCGGCGTCCCCGAGGATGTCGCCAACGCCAACAGCACCGCATGTCTGGCCGCGTATCTCGCGGATCAGGGCGTCACCGGCATCGCGGTCGACATGGGCGATCACCTCGGCCATCCGTCCACGATCACGGCCAACGCACAACGCAGCGCGTCCGGCACCCTGATCCGCCTGGGCGGCGCCGCACAAATCGCGCGCGCCGTCCGCCTTCCCCGGCTCGGCTGACACGAAGGCGACTCGCGGTGGTCAGCAGACCGACAAGGACGGCCGCCGACGCTCGTCCGGGACCAATCCGTAAGTCAGATGCACTCATCCCAACACTGGAGGTTCCATGCCCAAGGGCTACTGGGTCAGCGTCTACCGCACCATTTCAGACCCTGAGAAGCTGGCTGCTTACAACAAGCTGGCCCGCCTGGCCGTCGATCCCGCGGGCGGCCGGACCATCGTCCTTGGCGGTCGGGTCGTGGCGTACGACGCCGGAATCGCCGAGCGCACCGTCCTGGTCGAGTTCGACAGCTTCGAGCAGGCGGTCGCGGTGCGCGACAGTGCGGCCTACCAGGAGGCGCTGGCCGCCCTCTCCGACGGCGTCGAGCGCGACTTCCGCATCGTAGAAGGCATCGACTGACCGAGGCCCAGTCGGATCTTCACTGAAGCTATGGCAGAGAGCACCACTCGCTTTGAAGCCGGGCCTCCCGTTCAGAGGCCCGGCTTCGCGCTGCGGTGCCTTGTTCTGGTGTCCATTTCCCGTCACTGCCCGCAACTGGTGAGGGTGATCTGTCCTCGGAGCCAGTCACTTCCGCACATTGGTCAGTGAGTGACGCGGGCCCTCGTCAGAAGGTAAACGGGGCGAAGGGGCGAACCGCTTGGATCATGAGGCCGAGCAGTCGGTCGAACTCGGCCCGTTCGTCCTCGGTCATGAGCTGGACGGCGTTGCCGAGGGTTGTCTGGGTGAGCTGCTCCATGAACGGGGCGAGGAAGAGCTGGAGGGCTTCCGGCGCTTCTTCCACGGTGCGCATGTACTCCTGGTACCGGATGAGCCGTTCGCGCATCTCTTCGAATTCGACGCTGGTGGCCGGTTGTTCGGTGGGAGTCAGGGACGGGGCGGATGGAGGAGGCGGCGCCGCTCCCGCGGTCTCGGCCCTGCTCGGAGCCCCGTGCGTGGGCGTATTCGTGCAACTTAGGGCACACAGAGGGCACGGAGCCCTCGAATTGGACTAAGGGCTGTCCCGTAAATGATCTCCGGTTCTCGGTGATGCGGTCTCCCGTTGCGTGGCGTCGCCCGCCTATCCGGCGAGGGCGAGGTTGTGCAGGCTGGCGATGCCACGCATGGCGTGGTGGACGCCGTCCCCTCTGAGTCGGCAGTCGCGCAGGATCTTCCAGCCCTTCATCCGGGCGATGACATGCTCGACGCGAGCG
The DNA here is from genome assembly GCF_003963535.1 of Streptomyces cyaneochromogenes. GTDB lineage: Bacteria > Actinomycetota > Actinomycetes > Streptomycetales > Streptomycetaceae > Streptomyces > Streptomyces shaanxiensis. Next base: position 5,472,874 of record NZ_CP034539.1, read on the forward strand.
CGGACCTGCTTGTGGGACTTGTTGTGCTCCTGCTTCCAGTCGGGCAGTTTCTCCCCCTTGCGTCGGCGATGCGGCATGACGAGTCCTGTGCCGGGATAGCCGCCGTCGGCGATCGTGGTGGTCTTGCCAACGGCGGCCTTGGCGAAGGATTCCTCCCATGCCTTGCAGTCGGCGCGGTTGCCGGGAAGCGGTCGGCCGACCACGACGACCAGGCGCTTGTCGGCGTCGATCACGACCTGGTGGTTGGTGGAGAACCGGTAATTCTTCGACTGCTCGGCGACGGTGTGGTCGCGCGTGGGTACCAGAGTGCCGTCCACGATCAGCACGGTGTCCTTGCGGAATCGCTTGCGCGGCTGGAGCGCGAGCATGGGGCCAAGGTGGTCGATGACGCGATCAGCTGTGGACTTCGAGACGCCGAACAGCAGGGCGAGCTGCCGCATCGTCAAGTTCGTACGCCAATGGCCGCCACTAGCAGTACGCGGTCCTCCAACGGAAGTCTCCATGGCCGACCCCTGCGGACCGCGTCCGCACCCTCGCGCCGCAGAGCGGTCACCAACTTGGCGAAGCAGCGCGGGCTCAGCCCGGTGAAGGGGTCTGTCCAGGACGGCTCCGACGCCGAAATCACACCAGCCACCGCAAGATCATTTCACTGCGTTCCAGGCGTTATGGGCAAAGCGTCAGGTGTACAGGATGCGCACAGCGAGCAGTGTCTGCCAGGTCCAGCCGATGGTGAGCGATATGCGCTGGAGCAGTCCGCCGAGGTCGACCCAGCGTTGATGCTGGTCGAACGCCGCACTGGCCAGCGCCATCGTCGCTGCGAAGAGCGCACCGCTGGCAATCGAGTAGATAGTCCACCCGGGCGAGTTGGACAGGGCGAATACGAAGCAGGCCACAGCGAGGGCGAGGAATCCAATAAGAGAGAACAGGTCATGCAGAGCCCCGGCGCGGGTGTGACGCTCGAGCTGATCAGGGGTGCCGGGAGGGTAACCGCTCACTGGATCTGTCCGGAAGGCGCCTGCGCCCAGCAGGCCGACCGCCCACGCGCCGATCAGCAGGGCACCCCAGTGGGAAGGCCCTTCACGCCACAGGCCCACGGCGAAGATCAGCGATAGCAAGCCTGCGATGAGGAAGTTGAGGGTCTGAGCCCACCCGGCACGGCTGAGGGCGAGCGAACTGACTGGGTGGCGGAGCGGTCTGTATCCCACACGGCCGGCGCCTTCTACGAGGTACCCGATGGTGAAGAGAGGCCCAGCAGCCGTCCCGCAGGCAAGCAGTACTTGATTCCCCATCCCGTCAACATAGGTTGACAGGATGGGTTGCGTCAACCCTAGTTGACATGAAGTGGCATCCGCTCCCTGTCGGCCGCCCCCACGTGATCGTTTACGGGACAGCCCTTAGTAGGACTCCGTTAGGTCTGTCTCGATCTTGGCGTTGTGTGTGTCCTGCTGGGCAGGGGCTGTTGGCAGGTGGTGCAGATTCCGGTCCAGCACCTCAGGATGTTCTGGAGGGTGTCGAGGACTTGGTAGAGGGTGAGTCCGGTGCGGGCACTTTTGGGGCCAGGCGCTGTTCGGTCAGGAAGGCGTGGGCGGCGGTCACGAGGGTGACGTGGTGGTGCCAGCCCGGCCATGATCGGCCCTCGAAGTGATCAAGTCCCAGGCCGTGCTTGAGCTCGCGGTAGTCGTGCTCGATGCGCCAGCGGACCTTGGCCAGACGGACCAGGTCGGTGATCGGTGCGTCGTCCGGCAGGCTGGACAGCCAGTAGTCGGTGGGTGCCTCGGCATCGGCGGGCCATTCGATCAGCAGCCAGCAGTCGGGCAAGATCCCGTCCCACCAGCCTTGTTCGGCGGAGGCGGTGGCCTTGATCGGACGCTCGACAGCCTTGCCCGCGGGCCGCACGCGCACTGCGGCGAAGCGGGAGCGTAACTCACCTCGCGAGCCGTTGCGCCAGGTGACAGAGGTGAATGCCGTGGCACCGAGGCCGGCGGCAAGGGCTGCCACCGAGGGCGCGGGATCTCGGTAGCGGGGCTGCGGCCAGCAGCCGACGGGCCCGTTGCGGGCCGGAGCGAAGGGCTCGGCGTCGAATGGGTGGGCGATGACATCGGCGCGGATGGCCAGCATGTAAGCGATGGCGCGGTCGGCCAGTGCGGCCCGCAGCCGGGCGTTGGTTCCGTAGGCGGCGTCGGCCACGACGACCGGCGGCGTCATGCCCCAGCCGGCGAGTGTGTCGAGCATGTCCAGGGCCAGACGCCACTTCTCCCGGTGCGTGACGTTGGCCGGGATGCGGGTGAGGCTGCGGCGGACGGTGTCCGAGGCCCACTCCTTGGGCAGGAACAGGCGCCACTGCAGCGGGCAGGAGGCGGTATCGCTCGCGGCGTGGACGCTGACCGCGACCTGGCAGTTCGCCCGCTTACCCAAGGCGCCGCAGTACTGCGGGGCCACGGCGACCGACATCCGCCCGTCCTTGGGCACCGACACGTCGTCGATCACCCAGGCCGTCGGGTCGATCAACGGCAGCATGCGTTCGTTGATCCTCCGTTGCACCGGCACCGGATCCCACGTGGACTGGTTCACGAACTGCTGCAGGTTCTGCTCGTTGCCGTCCGGCAACCGACAGGCCATGGCCTGGATGGACTTGCGGCGGCCGTCCAGCATCAGCCCACGCAGATAGCAGTCGCCCTTGGCCCGCTGGTCCTTGCGCGGCACCGAGGCGAACACGTCCGCCACGAACAATGCCAACTTCGCCCGAACACGGTTCACTTCATGTGCGTCCACACACCCAACGTGCTCCCGAACAGGGCCGACAGGAAGACCTAACGGAGTCCAATTAGACAACAAGTAAACCCCAGGCCGCTGACCTGGGTTTTCTCTCTGGTGCGGGTGACGAGAATCGAACTCGCGCTCTCAGCTTGGGAAGCGACGGCGCTTGCGGAGGCGAACAGCTTCTGACCTGGGCGTATGTGCTGTGACGTGACGTCCGAGGGCGCAGGATCGCACCGCTGTTGACCGTGGTTCACCGGTCTTATGGGCACGCTATGGGCACGCCGTCGGTTCGGAGGCGCGGGGAGCGCTTCTCGCGGGCTGACGGAAAGCCGACTTCCGGACACGAGTTTCGGTCGGCAAGGTGCCGTTGCAGGAGCACATGGAATCACCGATGTCCCGGTCGTGCGTGGCGGGTCAAGAGTGGTCGAGAGGTCCGCTACTCCGGCACAACGACTCCGTTGACCGTCTGCCCGGGCGCAGGCGCCGGGATCTTCCGCATGCCCGGCATCTGGGCGGCACGCGCGTTCCAGCCCGCTCGGAACATGTCGCTCTGCAACAGCGTCACCTCATCGGCCAGCGTCTCCATCTCCTCGACGGAGACGGCAGAGGCGCGATAGCCCAGGCTCTTCGGAGCGCACCCCCCCCGACCGTCGCGCCGGCTGTTCCTCGGCATGGCCACGGCCGTGCCGCTGTGTCTCTTCCGCCGTCCGGCCCAGCAGCTGACACCCTCCCTCGCTCCAGCCTGGATCTGCTCCTGCCGGAGGGCATCCCAGCCGGCGCGTTCGGGAACGGGGAGGCCGCTGATCCTCACGCGGGGCTGCAGACCCGCCGGTACGGGGCGTCAGGAACGTAGGTCTGCCACTGGGCCGGGCTGAGGCCGGACCCGCCTGTGCGGGCGCACACCCGCGACAGGGCGTGGGCAGGGTCGAGGTCGTACCGCTGGAGGGGGACATGGGCGCTGCCCGCATACAGGGTGGTGCCACGGGCGTCGAACGCGAGCGTGTACACCGCGTCCCCGGGAGTGGTGAGCAGCCCGCCGATCCGTTGTCCGGTCGGCACGTCCCACAGTTGCAGGCCGCCGTTGCTTCCGCCGACCGCCAGCGTGCGTCCGTCCGGGCTGAAGGCGAGGGCCGACACCGCTTCCAGCCGGGAGCCGATCCGGGGCCGGAAGGTGTTGGGCAGGACGGCGACCCGGTGGCGGAGATCGCCGTCCCACAAGATGACCCGGCCGGTCATGTCGCCGGCCGCCAGCCGTGAGCCGTCGGGCGAGAACGCCAGTGCGCCCAGGGAGTTGCCCTCGACGAGGTCCGCCCCGCTCGCCCGCCAGGACGGCGGGCGGGCCACGGTGCCGTCGCCCGCGAGCAGCCCGCCGTCGCCGCGGAGCGTCGGATGGTCCCCGGCCGGGTCGCCGGGCACCGTGATGCGTCGTCGGCTGCGGGTGTCCCACACTTCGCCGAATGACCGGTCGTCGTCGCCCAGGCGCGTGAGATGGAGGGTGCGGCCCCCTGGGCCGAGCGCGGCCCCGACGACCGAGGCCCCGGAGAGATCGAGTGCGGTGACGACCTGCTCGTGCGGCACGTCCCAGATCGTGAAGGACTGGGTGCCCAGCGTGTGCCCGGCCGCTGTGACGCCGTAACCGAAGCGGGTGCCGTCCGTGCTGAACACGAGGAGAAGATCGATGTCCTCCGGGGGAATCGATGGCATGCCGGCCGGGAGCGGCGGGAGTGTGTGCAGGACGCGTCCGTCGGCGGTGCTGCACAGGCGCACGAGGTAGCGGTCATGGGCGAGCTCGGCGGTGGCGAAGGTACGGCCGTCGGGGCCGAGCACGACGTCCGTCAGTGCGCTCGGGCGCCAGGCGGCGGTGACGGCGGCGCCGAGGTCGAAGGTGTGGACCGTTCCGCCTTCCAGATAGCGCAGGATGTGGCCTTCCGTAGCCAGGGACTGGGCGACGCCGAGTGCCTGGTTGTCCAGGGAGGCCCGGAACACGGGTCCGTCCGGCGCGGTCAGCCGCCACACCTGTATTTCCTCCGGCGTGGCCATGGCCAGGAAGGCACCGCCCGCGGTGAAGGCCACATCCTGGGCGCCGCCGCGGACATCCAGGTCGGCGATCCGGTGGCCGGACCTCAGGTCCCAGACACGCACCCCCTCTTCGGTGACGGCAGCCATCCGGCCGGCGCCGACGGTGAGCTGCGTGGTGCCGATGCGGCACAGCCGGTCCTGCTGCCAGGCACCCGTCAGCGGACGGTTCGCCCTGGTGTCCCACAGGCTTGGCGACCGCCCTGCGGGGCAGGCCGCCGCGTATCGTCCGTCCTCGCTGACGGCGCTGCCTGTCGACTCCGGCGCCGGCGCCTCGAAGATCGTGCGGCCGTCCGTGACCGAGCCCAGGCGGAGGCGTTCGCCGTCGGTGACCAGATAGGCGCGGCCGTCGTCCGTCAGGCGCACGTCGCCGGGTCCGGGAAGCACAGCGGAGGCGGCGGTCCACCGGCCGAGGGAGGTGTCCCACAGCCGTGTTCCGTCCTGACGGCTGATCGCGAGCACGCGCGCGTGCGGGCCGGCCGCGGTCACCGCGCCCTGCGGGAGTCTGCCCTCACCGGTACGGCGATGGGAGGCCACGTCCCAGCTTCGCCATCTGCCCCCCGCGGCGCTGACCAGCGTGCGTCCGGCATCGGTGAGCAGGCGTTGGGGCGTGTCACCGGGTGTGGGGTCCGTGAAGGTGTCCGACTGGGGCTGGCTGACAGAGCCGAGCAGTGCCCGGCGGGTCTCGGGCAACTGGGCGATCCGCCAGGACGCGGCGCTGAGCAAAAGCTCGGTGCGCGGATCGGTGGTGCCCAGCCCTTCTGCGACGGACGCCACCCGGCGGGCCGCGTCCTGGACCCGTTGGCGCACGTTCTCGTCGTGTTCGCGCCACATGACGAGGGCCGTCAGCAGCGCGATCGCCAGCACGGCGGACAGCGACCCGGTGAGTATCCGATGGCGACGGCTGATGCGTGCGGCGCTCCGGCGCTCAGCCTCGCTCACTTCCTGCGAGGCGGTGAGGAAGTCGCGCTCGGATGCGTTCAGAGCCGAATCGGCCGCTGGGTCCGGGAAAAGTTCCGCTGCCCGGGCCAGCTGTGCGCCCCGGTACAGGGCGCCGGGGCAGCCGCCGTTCTTCAGCCAGGCGCGGGTTGCCTCCGAGAGCGCCCGGTGGTCGCGCAGCCGCTCCCGGTCCGTCTCGATCCAGCCGTGCAGCCGGGGCCAGCAGGTGATCAGCGCCTCGTGGGCCAGCTGTACCCCGTCCTCGTCGGCGGTCAGCAACCGCGCCCGGGTCAGCCGCTCCGCCACCACCTGCACGTCCGGGCACGGTGACAGCTCCCCATGACTGACCGGTCGCCGGGTGTCGGGTGTGCCCTGCCCCGGTACGACCATCTGCAGTAGCAGGTGCCGAGCCGCCCGCGCCTGCTCGGGCGACAGGGTGCCGTACACCTCCTCGGCGGTCGCGGCGATCGCACCCTGCAGTCCGCCTGCCGCCTCGTACCCGTCTAAGGTCAGCATCCGGCCCCGGCGACGGCGCCAGGTCTCCAGCAGAGCGTGCGAGAGCATCGGCAGCCCGCCGGGCTCGGCCTGGACCTCCTCGACCAGACGGGCGGTCAGCGCGCGCTCCACCAGGTAGCCGACCGCCTGCGCCGGTCCGGCGACCGCCTCGCGCAGTTCTTCGGCGGTCATCGGGCACAGCAGCAGTCCGGACTCGTTCAGGGCCTGCGCGAGCATGGGGTGCTCTGCACAGCGTGCGTAGAAGTCGGCGCGTACGGCGACCAGCACACGAAGCCTGCTGTCCGGTTCGCGTGCGGCGAGCAGCATCTCAAGGAAGTGGGAGCGCTCCCGGGAGTCGTCGCAGAGGGTGAAGACTTCCTCGAACTGGTCCACGATGACCCAGCTCTCGGGCTCGCTTGGGGCGGGGTCGAGCAGGTGCCCGTACGTGGTGGCCGGGCTGGCCCCAGGGGTGAGGATGCGCAGTGCGGCCGGGGACGGACGCCGGGCGAGTTCCTCGCGCAGCCGCGGCACCAGACCGGCGCGAAGCAGGGAGGACTTGCCGCTGCCCGAGGGCCCGAACAGCACTGCGAACCGGTGTCCGCACACCAGCTTCTCCAGATCGGACAGCATTCGGTCGCGACCGAAGAACAGGTGACGGTCGTCCGGCTCGAAGCGGGCGAGACCGCGGTAGGGGGGCGGTGCCGTATCGAGTGGCTCGGCATGCGCCCGGCCGGCCTCCTCCTGGGCCTCCTCCCAGCGCAGCCGCCACGATCCCGGATCGCCTCCGCACGCCCGTACGTACGCCTCGACGACGGTGAGCGCGGGCAGCCGTTCACCGGCTGCGGCCTGCGACAGCGTTGTTGCTCCGCACCCGACCGCCTTCGCCATCGTCCGGTACGAGGGGCTGCCCGCGGCGCTGCGCAGCTGCCGCAGCTCATGGGCGAACCGCGCTATCGGCCCGGCCGACGGATCCACTGGCCTCTCGGGACGCCCCATGGGCTCGTACCTCCGTCCATGAGGTGAAAGCGACATCGAGTGATATCGGCAGCCATGACCATAGGAGGCCGGTCATGACGACTGCGTTAATCACGGTGACGAGCGATGACTCCGATCAATCACACAATGTTGATCCGGCCGGTGGAGGGGCCTGCGAATCAACTTCTGCGCCGCCAGTGTCGGTGGGGCAGGCCGGGCCCCCGGCTCACCGACCACGCACAACGGAGCGCACACCATGTCCCGAGCACACATCTTCCGCAGGCTCAGCACATCGGCCGTACTCCCGGCGGCCCTCGCCGGCGCCGTCGCCCTCGCCGGCCTGGGCGGCACCCTCACCACCGGTGCGCAGCACCAGTCGCTGGGCGGGCACGTCCAGCTGGCCGCCGAGAACTACCCGACCGATGGCATGAGCTTCGACATGACGAACGCCGACGCCGACCAGTACGACGCCATCATCAACTTCCTCCGCGAGCGGGGCGGCGGCTGGACCCTCTACCAAAGCATCCGTCTCACAAAGGACAAGAACGACTACTTCCCCCTCACCCTGCGGGTGGGTCAGACCGCGGTCACTCTGATCTTCAACGCGCGGAACGGGTACGTGACCGGCTGGTTCAACGAACAGACCCGCCGGTACGTTCGGCTGAACGATGAAGGACCCGGTGAAATGGCGGGGCAGGTAGGCACTACGGGGAACAGGCCCTGGCTCAACTACACGGACATGGAGCGTGTCGCTGGGGTCGGCCGCGGTGACCTCGGCATCACCCTGGGGTCTATCCAGGGTTCGATCAGCGACCTGGCGGGGAGCAACAATTCGGACCAGGCGCGGGCCCTGCTCGTTCTTATCCAGGCCCTTTCCGAGGGTGCCCGCTTCGACTTCATCTCCTACCGGATCGGCCGCGCGATGCGCAGCTTCAGCACCTTCTACGCCGGGTCCTCGTCCGTCATCAACGGCGGGTCGGGCGCCGTCCAGCTGACGTCCTTGGATCTGGAGAACAACTGGGGAGGCCTGTCCCAGGCAGCCGAGAACGCGACACAGAACCACTTTCCCCTGAACTACCAGATCGGCAGTGGGTCTATCACGTCGATGCAGGCGCTTGACGAGCAGCTGGCCATGGCCCTGTACATCAAGATGGCCTAGCCCGAAAGCGCGCAAAGTAGCCCAAACATGGTAAGCGGGCTCGGGAGCCGGACAGTGTCCGCCCCCGAGCCCGCTCACCGTCGCCGGGCGCTCCTCCCCGCGACCGTGCGACGTGGGACGGCGCACGAACACGCTCGGAGACGCGCCCGAAACTCCCTGGCCAGAGCGGTGCCCCCGGCCACGTATCCCCTCTCGAAAGACGGGGACCGAAGCCAAGGCGACACTCCGTGGCCGACGGGCATCTGTGCCGCCGCCCCGCCTGCTGCCCTGGGCGAGCCGGGCCGCGTTGGTGTGCGAGTCAGCACCCTTGGCAGCAGGAGCCACCGGCTGCCCGGCCGGCGCTGTGCGCGCCGATGTGCTGCGCCGCCTCGGTACGGGCACGTCCAGTCCGGGACTCCGCGTCGTGGACCACCCGTCCGGAGATCAGGGTGTACCGGACCTTGGTGGCGCGGATCAGCCCGGTCCCCACTGCCCCCGCCGCCACCGGCCCGGACCACATCTCGGCAACCCGCCGCAGCCCGCGACCCCTTGGAGCCGACCGCGACCCGCGACTGCCCGCACTGCCGGCAACCGATCACCACGCGGCCCTGTTGGCCACCCCCGAAGCCGCACGGCCGACGATGCCGCACCTGCGCACCGATGTCGTCCCGCTGCGGAGGACCCCATGACCGACCTGCCCGTGCTCAACGGCATCGACGAACTGGTCACCCGCAGCCACAGCGACGGCATCACCGACCTCACGGCCGCCGCGCTGATCGAGCAGCACGGCAGGTTCCTGCTGGTCCACGCCGGTCGCCCGGACCTGAGCGCGACCCAAGCCTGGCGGCTTCCGTCCGGGCCGGTGCTGCCCGGGGAGACCGTCCCCGACGGCCTGCACCGCATCCTGGCGCAGTACTTCGGCTACTCCGGCGTTGAGATCACCGGCCTCCGCGGCACCATCGACGACGACTCCCGCATGCGCACCTTCGTCTTCGCCATCAACGCCGGCCAGCCGGACGGCATCTGCCGCGACGGCGACCTCCCCCACCGCTGGATCGACAACATCACCGTCAGCGACCTGATCCCCGGGATCAGCCCCGTCCTCCGCACCTGCTACGCGGCCGATTCAAGCTGACCCTCACCGATCACGAGCGCCCGGCGACCTGACGGTTGCCGGGCGCTCCGCACTCCGCTGGTCGCTCCCTAGCATCCCCACTTCGTTGAGCAGCGAAGAATCTCAGGCGACCAGCGCCTCTGGCCGTTTTCGACCATCCTCATCAGCCACCGAGGCCGGCGTACGGTGTTCACCGCTTCGCAGACGGTGTCCTCGTCGTTGGCGAGCAGGGCTTGCCAACAGTGTTCGCCCTGCTCCGTCGACTGATGGCGGATCTCTCGCAGTCGTGCTGTCTCGGCGGTCAGGTAGGCGGGCCCGGCCTGTTCCGCCCGTTGCTTGGCCGCAGCCCTCTCCGAGCGGGCCAGCCGCCCCACACCCTGAAGACGTCCGGGCTTCGGCGAGCGCCCAGGACAGGCTCAGTTGGGGGGCGTCCGGGACGACGGGCGGGTGCGCCGCGGGGAAGGACTCCAGGTGAACGCTGGTCATCTGCCGCCTCAGCTCGCGCAACTGAGCGATGGCGGCATCGCGCTCCGCCTCCTGCTAAGCCCGCTCCGCCTGACGGCGCGCCCGCTCCAGTTGCGCGACTGACGGGGCGACCGTACGAGATCGTGTCGTACGCCGCGTACTGGTGCGCCGTCGATTGCCGCCGAGGGAACTCGATGCGTAGAAGGAGCCGAGTCCAGTCGACATCCTGGCGCCGCCACTGCCCACGCTGAGCCGCGCCGCACGGGGCCCGATCGAGGTGCGCACTCCACGAGGAGAGACCCGCACACTCATCCCGGGACACCGACACGGAAACCGAGCCCCATGACATACCCCTCTCCCCGGGAACAGTCCGGCACCCGGACGCGGCGTGTGAGGTGTGCTCGGCCGGCCCTCGGCAAGGGGAAAGAGCGCCGGATACATCAATCCGGTACATGGACTACTCTTGGTACATGTCCATGAAGCGCACCAACGTCTACGCCGACCCCGAGGACCTGGCCATCATCAAGGAGGCCGCCAAGCGCCGAGGTATAAGCGAGGCCGAGATCATTCGCCAGGGCATCCACCTTGCCGCCATGGCGAACAGGGTCTGGGACGAGCCGCTGTTCTCACGCACCTTCGAGGGGCCGGGGCGCACCCTGCCCAAGTCGGAGGTCCGCGACACGGTCGCCGAGGCCGTCCGGCGGGAGACCGGCTCGGATTCCGGATCCGCCGCGTGATCATTGTCATCGCCGATACGTCCGGCCTTCTGGCAGCCCTGGACTCGGCTCATCCTGAACACCGGGCGGCGAACGAGGCCATCATGGCGGCGGGCCTACTGGTCATGTCCCCGCTCCTGCTGGCCGAACTGGATCACGTGGCGACCCGCGAGCTCGGCAGGGAGGCTGCGCTCAGCGCAGTAGACGACCTGCGGCGCTGGATGAGCCGGGGTCGTGTCGTCATGCCGGAGATCACGGAGGACCACCTGGGCGCCGCCCAGTCGGTCCGTGTCCGCTACCGCGCGCTGGACCTCGACCTCGCCGGCGCGGTGAACGTGGCGCTTGCCGCCGACTACGACACGGACGCGATTCTCACCCTCGACCGACGAGACTTTCGGGCTGTACGCCCGTTGGGCCACTACAAGGCGTTCCGGGTACTTCCCGACGACCTCCCGCTCTGACGCAGGCTCCTAGGTCGCGTCCGCAAAGTCCCGTCGTCCGCCCGGAGGGCGGGCACCGCGGCGTCATGGGGGAGCGTGCTCTCGGCGTGCCGGGCGGAAGCCCTCGTACTGGTTGTACGTGGGCTTTCGCCCGGTTCAGCGAGAGGGCGTGCCAGGCGTCGCGGGGCAGGCGGGACTTTGCGGACACGGCCTAGGGGGTCAAGTGCCTGCTCCTGCAAGGGCCTTGTGCGCAGCCCATGACGAAGCACGTGCAGGACGGGTGTCCGCCATCGCCCAGGGACGGTGAGCTGAGGGCTCGCCTCCAGCTCATCCATGTGAAAGCGCAGGCCAGCGCCACGCTGCGACGTGATGGGGGTGCCCTCGTAAGGCGCTCGTGCCCTCTGCGTGCCCAATCTGGGGGTGCAGGAGCACTAGCAGGACGCGGCAACGGCCCCCCAACGAAACAAACCCCAGGCCACTGACCTGGGGTTTCATCATGGAGCGGGTGACGAGAATCGAACTCGCGCTCTCAGCTTGGGAAGCGACGGCGCTTGCGCGGCCATAGGGCAGCTGACCTGGGAAGATTCGTTGTCGGGCGGCAGGTGTGAGGGACTGGTTGCACCGTTGTTGACCGTGGTTGTCCCCTCTGAAGGGCACGCTATGGGCACGACGCAGGGATGGGGGGGGATCAGGGCCTCCGGTTGGCTGCCAGAGACCGGGAGTGGCTCCGACTCGAACGGCAGCCGAGTGAGGCCGTCGCGACTGCACACATGGCGTCATTCGGATGCAGTGGCGCGCATCAAGCATCCTGCTGCGAGTTGAGGACTCCTTGGACCTCGATGCGCACGAGGCCGATGCGCACGAGGGCGAGGGCGCGCCCCGCGCAGTGCGGAGCGCCGGCGCCTTCGGGCCGGAGGCCGCCGCCGTGAGGCACCCCTCCGGGCCGCCCACCATCCCGTCCGTCCCGCGCCCGCCAGCCCCCTCGCGCCCGGCCACGGCGACGGTCTCCCCCACACCGCCCGCTCACGCCCCCACTCCGAACGGTTCCGTGGCCACGAACGCCGCACCCACCCCGCCCGATCGCCCGTCCGCCCCGTCGGCGTCGCCTTCCTCCGGACCCGCCGGACCCGTCCGTCCGGCGGCCCCGAGCCCTCGGGGCCGCCCGACGCGCCCGCGCCCAGCGACTCCGCCTCCCTCGGGGGCGCCGGCGGGGGAGGGCCGGGAGCGGCCCGGCCGACCGGCCGACCCCTCCGGCTCGCCGTCCTCCACGAGCCCGGTGAAGCCTGCTCGTACTAAAACGGCAACAGAGGAGGAGCTCGTCGAGGAGTCGGACGAAGGGGGCGAGGTGGTACCCGAGACGGACGCCCCGGCCGCCGAGAACTCGCCCGCCAAGCTGTCGGCGGCCGCTCACCGGACCGGCACCGAGGCCCCCTCGACCTCTCTGACCGGCGGATTCCGGTGTTCACACTGGGCGTGGGGCTGGCTCTGGTGGGCCTCGGCATCGGCTTCCTCGGGGTGCGGATGCGCCGTCGCTGAGCGGCTCGCGACGGCCCGGGTCCCCCTTGAGTCGGACCTCCGGCGTCCGCCTCAGGACGCTTGTCCACGCGGACTTACTCGGTATACATACTCGGTATGTCCATCCGCCACGGGCTTCTCGCCCTCCTCGAACGCGGCCCGCGCTACGGCTCACAGCTCCGTACGGAGTTCGAGTCCCGCACCGGCTCCACCTGGCCGCTCAACGTGGGTCAGGTCTACACGACGCTCAGCCGGCTTGAACGCGACGGCATGGTCGTGCAGGACGGCGAGGACGAGGCCGGCCACTCGCTCTACGCGATCACCGACAGCGGTCGCGTCGAACTGCGCAGCTGGTTCGAGAACCCCGTCGACCGCACCAGCCCGGCCCGAGACGAGCTGGCCATCAAGCTGGCCATGGCCGTCGGGGCGCCCGGGGTCGACATCCGTGACGTCATCCAGTCCCAGCGCCGGCACACCGTGAAGGCCATGCAGGACTACACCCGGCTGAAGGCGCAGGCCCTCACCGCCGTGGAGAAGAACGGGGCACAAGAGCGGGACGACATCGCCTGGCTCCTCGTCCTGGAGCAGCTGATCTTCCAGATCGAGGCCGAGGCGCGCTGGCTCGACCACTGCGAGTCCCGGCTGATCCGTCTCTCGTCGACCGCCCCGGCGGCGGGGCCGGAGCCGGCCTCGCCGGGGGCGGCAGCGGGAGCGGCGGGGATGGGGGCGCGGGCGGGGGCCGGGGCAGAGGGGGCCGCACGCCACCGCCCGTGATGTCCGCCCTTCACGACCGGCCCTGAGCGCCCGAACGAGCGGATCCACAGGGCCGACCGAGCACCTGAAGACTCCGAACCACCCGACCAGACCAATACCGTAACGACGGTGCCGCCAACGACCGTCCGTCGCACCGACGTCCGGCTGTTCGCCGGCGTACGCCCGAGGGGGAACCATGTCCACACAGCAGCAGCCCGTGCTGCGTCTGCAGAACCTGACCCGCGTCCACGGCTCCGGCGCCACCGAGGTGCACGCCCTGCGCGGCATCGACCTCGACGTCCACCCCGGTGAACTCGTCGCCGTCATGGGCCCGTCGGGCTCCGGCAAGTCCACCCTGCTCACCATCGCCGGCGGCCTCGACACCCCCACCTCCGGGCAGGTCTTCGTCGAGGGCACCGACGTCACCGCCCTCGGCATCAAGGGGCTCGCCGCCCTGCGCCGCCGCAGCATCGGCTACGTCTTCCAGGACTACAACCTCATCCCGGCCCTCACCGCCGCTGAGAACGTGGCCCTGCCCCGCGAACTTGACGGCATATCGGCCCGCAAGGCCCGCACCGAGGCCCTCGCCGCCCTCGCCGAGATGGACCTCGGCCATCTCGCCGACCGGTTCCCCGACGAGATGTCCGGCGGCCAGCAGCAGCGCGTGGCCATCGCCCGCGCCCTCGTCGGCGACCGCCGGCTCGTCCTCGCCGACGAGCCCACCGGCGCCCTCGACTCCGAGACCGGCGAGTCCGTGCTGGCCCTGCTGCGCTCCCGCTGCGACGCCGGAGCCGCCGGCATCATGGTCACCCACGAGCCGCGGTTCGCCGCCTGGGCCGACCGGGTCGTCTTCCTGCGGGACGGTGCCGTCGTCGACCAGACCGTACGCAGCGACGCCGAGTCGCTCCTGACCGGCCGGGCGGCCCAGCGGTGATGACCTGGTTCCACTCCTGGCGGGCCGCGGTCCGCATCGCCCGCCGTGACGCCTGGCGCTCCAAGGGCCGCAGCTTCCTCGTCCTCGCCATGATCGCGCTGCCGATCCTGGGCGTGAGCGCCCTGGACCTGACCGTGCGCAGCGCCGAACTCACGCCCGCGCAGCGGATGGAGCGCACCCTGGGTGCCGCCGACGCTCGCTTCTCCGACGCCCGGACGGCCGGCGTGGCCATCCTGCAGGACCCCAGCGGCGAGCAGCACACCCCGGCCGGGGACTACGACTCGCCGGGCACGTCCTGGCCCGACGGCCCGACCGATGTCACCAAGACCATCCCGGCCGGTTCGACGGTGCTGACCGACAGCAGGGGCAGCGCCAAGCTGACCACCAGGCACGGTCTGCTCCAGGCCGAGGTCCGTGAGCTGGCCGCCGCCGATCCCGTCGCCCGGGGCATCATGCGGCTGCAGGAGGGCCGCTTCCCCGAGAAGAACGACGAGATCGCCGCGACCACCCGGTTCCTGGAGAGCAGCGGGCTGTCCGTCGGCTCCACCCTCACCGCCCGCGGCTTCGACCGCACCTATGTGATCAGCGGCTCGTACGAGCTGCCCAGCGACCTCACGGCACAGCAGGTCAACGCCCTGCCGGGGGCCTTCCTCGCGCCGTACGGCAAGGCGGTCGAGAAGGACGGACTGCCCAAGCCCGACGTCTCCACCACCTATCTGGTGAAGAAGTCCGGTGGTTTCACGTGGAACACGGTCCAGGCGATCAACGCCAAGGGCGTCGTGGTCACCTCGCGCGCCGTGGCCCTCGACCCGCCCGCCGACTCCGAGGTGCCGCTCTACCAGAAGGAAGGCTGGGCCAACTACGAGAGCAGCGGGGCCGCCGACGCTGCCGCGCTCGCCGCCGTGGGCACGGTCGTCGGTCTGGCGATGCTGGAGATCTGCCTGCTCGCCGGTCCCGCCTTCGCCGTCGGTGCCCGTCGTTCCCGCCGCCAACTGGGCCTCGTCGGCGCCAACGGCGGTGCCCGCAGCCACATCCGGGCCATCATGCTGAGCGGCGGCCTCGTCATCGGCGTCGCGGCGGCCCTGGTCGGCACGGTCCTCGCCCTGATCCTGACCTTCGCCCTCCGGCCGCTCATCGAGGACTACATGGGGCAGCGGTTCGGCGGCTTCACCGTCAAGCCGCTGGAACTGCTCGCCATCGCCGCGCTCGCCGTCCTCACCGGCCTGCTCTCCGCGATCGTCCCGGCCGTCACCGCCTCCCGGCAGACCGTCCTGGCCTCCCTGACCGGCCGTCGCGGCGTGCGCCGCAGCAACCGCGTGCTGCCGCTGATCGGCCTCGGCGCCTTCCTGCTCGGCGCGGCCATCGCCCTGTACGGCTCGGTCGTCTCCGACCAGTTCGTCCTGGTCGCGGGTGGCTCGGCCATCGCCGAGCTGGGTGTGGTCGCCATGACGCCCGCCCTGGTCGGCCTGTTCGGCCGGGCCGGCCGCTGGCTGCCGCTCTCGCCGCGCCTCGCCCTGCGGGACGCCGTCCGTAACCGGGGCCGTACGGCACCCGCTGTCGCCGCCGTCCTGGCCGCCGTCGCGGGCACCGTCGCCGTCTCGACGTACGCCGCGAGCCACGACGCCCAGAGTCTGGCCGAGTACCGGGCCAGCCTGCCGCACGGGGCCGTCGCCGCGCTCGTCACTGAGGAGGGCGGCCGGGACGTCCCCGAGGTCCGCGACGCCGTGCAGCGGACGCTGCCCGTCGACGTCCGCGCTGACGTGTTCCGCATCGCCGTCGGCAAGCCCGGCTGCGCCCCGTATGACGAGGGCGAGGGCTGTGGCCGCTTCGAGGTCGTCACCCCGCAGGACAACGAGTGCCCGCTGTGGGTCAACACCCCCGACGGCTCCGACCCGGCGGAGAAGTACACCAAGGAGCAGCGGCGCGCGCTCGCTAAGGACTGGCGCTGCCTCTCGCCCGACGGCAACGGCATCTACGTCGACGGCGGTCTCCTCATCGCCGACGCCCCGCTCCTGAAGGTCCTCGGCATCGACGACCCGGGCGCGACCAAGGCCCTCGCCGACGGAAAGCTCCTCAGCTTCCACAAGCCCCAGGTCGACAGGAACGGCACCGTCGGCATCAAGCTGATCACCGACCCGAAGGCCGCCGACCGCGCCGCCGAGCAGAACAAGCCGGTCCCGGGCGAGCTGAAGTCCTTCCCCGCCTACCAGGTGCCCGGCTCGCCCGACTCCTACGGACTGCAGAGCGTGCTCAGCCCCGCCGCCGCCAAGGCCGCCGGGCTGACCACCGTCCCCCTCGGTGCCTACTTCAGCACCGACCGGATGCCCAGCACCGAGGAGCGGCAGAAGCTCGATGCCGAGATCGCCAAGCTCGGCAGCAACGTCGAGCTGACCGTGGAGCAGGGCTGGGTCGACGAGAACGGGCTCGTCCTGCTCGCGCTGACCGTCTTCGCCGGCCTGGTCACCATCGGTGCGGCCGGCATCGCCACCGGTCTCGCCCAGGCCGACGCGGAGGCCGATCTCAAGACGCTCGCAGCGGTCGGCGCCCCGCCCCGGGTGCGCCGCACGCTCAGCGGCTTCCAGTGCGGTGTGGTCGCCGCGATGGGTGTGGTCCTCGGCTCGGCTGCCGGTGTCCTGCCCGCGGTCGGGCTGCGGCTCACCGAGGAGCGCGAGCAGATGCGCTTCTACCAGGAGGCTCT
This sequence comes from Streptomyces cyaneochromogenes, assembly GCF_003963535.1. Lineage (GTDB taxonomy): Bacteria > Actinomycetota > Actinomycetes > Streptomycetales > Streptomycetaceae > Streptomyces > Streptomyces shaanxiensis. Next base: position 5,489,892 of record NZ_CP034539.1, read on the forward strand.
CGACAACGGCTGGGGCGGCGCCGGTGACGCCCCGCCGTACGTGCCGATCGTCGTCCCCTGGGAGACACTCGCCGCCCTCCTGGTGGCCGTGCCCCTCGGCGCCGCCCTGCTGGCCGCGCTGGTGACCCGCTCGCGCGGGGCGCTGGCCCGCCGCGCCGCGCACTGATCCTCCGTTGCCGGACCGTGCCCCTGGACGAGGGTGGATCACCCTCGTCCAGGGGCACACCGTGTGGGAAAGCATGCGTGCGCGAGAATGGCGGCATGGAGATGCCGAGGAATGACAGGTCGCAGGAGAGCCCCCAGGTCCTCATCCTGGGCCAGGACGGGGTGGCGCTCGGCGGCACTGACTAGGGATCACCTTCCGTCCCGGCCGAACTCCTTGGTCGGTCTGCACGCTGTCGCGAACCAGGTAGGCCGATAGGGCACGCCACGTGGTGGTGACGAGGTAGTCCCCGTCCGGAGGAAGCATCCACCGACGGCGATGCCCTGCTCTTTGGCTCACATGATGAAGTCGGCGACCACGAGGAAGTAGCCGGGGAACCCTCATCTGAATGATGACGCCCAACTCGTACTCGGCCTGCTTCTGGTAGTCCTCGCCCCAGCACCTCCGGATACCGGCGCCGCATACCCCGGAATACTTCTTCCTGGAACCAGGTGACCTCGGTGTAGCCCTCCGGGATGTCGAATTCCCGTCCGGTGAGACGTTCGATCTTGCGGTGGCCCGTCGCAAGGCCACCGATCCGGACCGCCGGATCGGCGTGTTGCTGGTCAACCCGGGCGGGCCCGGCGATTCGGGCGTGGACTTCGCCGTAAGGCGTGCCACGCCCCACTTCAGCGCGGACACCCACGGCCAAGTACGACATTGTCGAGTTCGACCCGCGGGGCATCGGCGGCAGCCAGCCGGTGACGCGTGAGCTCGGCAGGGAGGCTGCCCTCAGCGCGGTCGACGACCTGTGGCGCTGGATGAGCCGGGGGCGTGTCGTCATGCCGGAGATCACGGAGGACCACCTGGGCGCCGCTCAGTCCGTCCGTGTCCGCTACCGCGCGCTGGACCTCGACCTCGCCGACGCGGTGAACGTGGCGCTTGCCGCCGACTACGACACGGACGCGATCCTCACTCTCGACCGACGAGACTTCCGGGCCGTACGCCCGTTGGGCCGCTACAAGGCGTTCCGGGTGCTCCCGGACGACCTTCCGCTCTGACACAGGGCCCTCAGCGGTCAAGTGGCCGCTCCCGCAAGGGGCTTGTGCATCGCCCACGACGAAACATGTGCAGGACGGGTGTCCGCCATCGCCCAGGAACGGTGAGCTGAGGGCTCGCCTCCGGCTCATCTCTGTGAAGGCGCAGGTCAGCGCCACACTGAGACGTGATGGGAGCGCCCTCTCAAGGCGCGCGTGCCCTCTGCGTGCCCAATCTCGGGGTACAGGCGTACTCGAGAAACGCAGCAACGGCTTCCCAATGGAAAAACCCCAGGCCGCTGACCTGGGGTTTCATCATGGAGCGGGTGACGAGAATCGAACTCGCGCTCTTGGCTTGGGAAGCGACGGCGCCTTGGCGGCCATATGGCCGCTGAACTGCGCAGATGCCCCACTCCGCGCGTGGTCGTTGAGGCAGATCACACCGCTGTTGACCGTGGTTGTCCGCTCTTATGGGCACGCTTTGGGCACGACACCGCGAGGTGGGGGCGGGGGAGGGGGGGAGAAACCCTGCCGAGTTCGGCGCGCTTTGAGTGGCGCATCGGCTGGGTGGCGCTGTCACGACTGCAACTCCGATCCGTTGCCGTCTCGTCCCGCATGAGATCTGTGACTCATTCAAGGCTCTTGCAGCCCCAGGTCGCTGACCCGACGTCGCCAACCGTCCGCGCGCTCAGTCGATGTGCCGGACCGGCTCGGCTCCGGTCGCGATCAGGAAGTCGGTGAGCGCTTCGGCGAGTTGTTCAGGCTGGTCCTCGGGGACGAGGGTGGAAGAGTCGGCGATCTCGATCAGTTGGCCCTTCGGATACAACTCCGCCAGTCGGGGGCCGTGTTCGCGCGGCATCAGTCGGTCTTCGGCCGCCCAGACGACCAGCACGGGGCGGTCGAAAGCACGCAGCTGCTCGCTCCATGCCAGCAAGGTCTCACGCTTGGGCGCCGAGGTGGCGAACTTGGCGAAGTCCCGGCGAATGGCCCTGCTCCGGGCCGCGGGAGCGAACCAGTCGTCCATGATCTCGCCCGGAATCCCTCGCAGGCTCATCCCGCCGTATCCATTCCGGTTCTTCCGAAACGAAGGGACACGCATCAGCCGCGTCAGAAGCCAGACGCCGCCGGGAACCCTGCACACGGTCGCCAACGCCTTGGCCGGTCCCGGGGGAAAGTTGTCGAACGCCTCGCAGGCCACCAGCGCCAGCCGCGCGACCCTCCGGCCCTGCTCCTCCGAGACCAGGAACTGCCCACCGCCCCAGTCATTGAGGACGAGGGTCACTTCGTCCAGACGCAGCCGTTCGATGAACTCACCCAGCAGCCGCGCGACACCACGGTGGGAGAGGTCGGCGTCCGGGTTCATCGGCTGCCGATGGCCCCCCAGGGGCAGTGTGGGCAGGATGCAGCGGTATCCGCCCAGCAGGGGTACCACCTTGCGCCACTGCGTCTCGTTCATCGGCAGGCCATGGCCGAACACCAGCACCGGCCCTTCGCCGCCGGTGTCCTGATAGTCGATCGGCCCGGATGACAGCTCGATCCGCAGCATCGCACCCCCATTTGATAGATCGTTCTACTGTAATCTAGTTGGGCTGACGAGGCATGCCAAGACCGCGGTGCGGAAGGGGTGAAGAGTCATGGCACAGCGACCGCCGGACACGCGGGCCAGGATCCAGGGTGCTGCCACGGAGCTGTTCCGGCGTAACGGGTACTCGGGCACCGGCCTGAAGCGGATAGCGACGGAAGCCGAGGCGCCTTTCGGATCGATCTACCACTTCTTCCCCGGCGGCAAGCAGCAACTGGCCGAGGAAACGATCCGCACGTCCGGAGCCGCGTACGGCCGGATGGTGATGGCAGTGCTGGCCGGTGTTCCGGACCCGGTCGAGTCCGTCGTGCACGCCTTCGAGGCGGCCGCGGACGACCTTGCCGCGACCGATTATGCCGACGCGTGCCCGATCGCGACGGTGGCGTTGGAGGTAGCCGGCACCAACGAGGTCCTACGGGTCGCGACGGCGGAGGTCTTCGCCGAGTGGGTCAGCGCCGGTGAACAGTGGTTCGGCCGCTGGGTGCCCGACGAGAGCGCAGCGCGGTCACTCGCTTACTCGATGATCATGATCCTGGAAGGGGCGTTCGTACTCTCCCGGGCCGCCCGCGACCCGGAGCCCCTGCGGGTGGCCGGCCGCTCGATGGCCGATCTGCTGCGCACAGCCATCGAGCAGACCCGCGAGGGCTGAATTCAATTGCTGATGCGCGGGACCTGAGGGATCAGCAGGCTGAGGGCTCCCGCTGGACTTGATCTGCTGGAAGCGGTCGATGCCTTTGCCCGTTACTACGGGCGCAGTTGTGACGCCCCGGACGCGCTGTCTCGCCTGTCGCTCCAGATCACCTTGCTGGACATGGCCCTGCATGACCCAGAGCTGGGATCCCAACTCGCCAAGTTCGTCCGGTCGCAGGAGGAGCATCTGATTGCGCTGTTCACCGGAAGGTCGCACCACGGAAGCGTCGTGACGTCGCAACAGGCTCAACGCCTGACTACGGCGCTCAGGGCACTGTTCGTCGGCCTCAGCCAGGGCGTCCCCCTCGGTCTTGCCTCTGGTGCCGACGAGCAGTACTTCGCCGACGCTGCCCTTGCTCTGGTATCCGGGATATCCCTCATCGATCACGACGCGGATGCTTCGTGATGGTCAGGCGAGATGGGGCATCTGCGTGTCGACAAGGCCGTTGCGGAGCAACGGGAGCGTGATGCTCGGGGGCGGCGGTCCAGGCGGAAGGCTTGCTCAAACTCCGCGACGGGTGCGGGCGGACAAGGCAGCTCAGAGGACTACAAGGCCGGGCACGCGGTCGAGTTTGGCATCAGTCGCCTCAGACACATCGAGCCGTGGCCACCAGGTACGAAAGGCTCGCGGTCCGCTACGAGGCCACCGTCGTTGCCGCCATCAACGAGTGGTCGTGACGTAGTGGTCCGACGACAACTCGAATACCCGTACTCGCCGACCACCAGTGGGACTGACGGTCTCACGGAACAGATGCATCCCCAGTTTGGTCGTGATCCGTTCGGAGGCGTCGTTGCCCACTTGAGTGATGCTGACGATTCGCTCCAGCCCTCGCTCTTCGAACCCGAACCGCAAAGCGGCCGCAGCGGCCTCGGTGGCCAAGCCTTGTCCCCAGTGGGAACGTCCCAGCCGCCAGCCGATCTCAACCGCCGGCAGTACCTCCGGCAAGAAGTGGGGCACCGAAAGGCCAGTGAACCCGGCCAGCTTGCCGGTGGACCGGATCTCCACGGCGAACAGGCCGAAGCCCTGTGACTCCCACTCGCTCTCCCATGCCTGCACTCCGCCGCGAGTCTGCTGTTCGTCACGGACGCTGCCGTCTCGGATCCACCGCATGACCTCGGGGTCGGCATTGACGGCAGCCATGGGCGCGATGTCTTCCTCGCGCCAGCGACGCAGGATCAGACGGGGAGTCTCAAGCGTGACCATCCAATCATTCTCGATTGCTCACTCGGCGCCGGGTTCCAGCGAGTGACATCAAAACCTACGGCCTGGGAAGCGATCACCAGCGACGGCAGAGTGGTCAGGATTACGAGATGTTGAGCGGCAGGTCTCGGTGGAAGACGGCCATGGCCAGGCCATGGCCGTTGTAGTCGTCGACGATCTTCGCATCGAAGCCGAGGCTGCGATGGAAGGCGATTGAGCCGGTGTTCTCGATTGACGTGATCGCCTTCAACTGCCGTGCACCGTGACGCTCCGCCGCTTCGGCGAACGCCGTATACAGACGGCGCCCGAGACCGGTGCCACGGGCGTCGTCCCGCGTGGCGATCAGATGCACGTACCCGGTGCCGCCTGGGGTGACGAACCCGAAGATGTACCCACGGATTCCGTCCTCGGCTCGGGCAACCAAGCAGGTGGAACCGAATTCCTGCACCAGTGCCAGAAGGGTTGGCGGGGCTCACGTGGGCGGTGAGGAGCATCCCCTCGCTGGGTGAGCGGGTGCACGCGTCGGCGGGCGCGCCGGCTGCGAACTGCGGGTTTGCGTACGTGACTTGCCCGCCTTTTGCTCACGCTGTGACCCAGATCACGAAGAATGCGTCTCGCTATTTGAGACGATCGGGCGCTCTGGTGATTCAACCTGCGCCCGGGCACTCCTGGAGGGGCGGTTGACCTGCACGTAGGGCACGCAGAGGGCGCGCAACCCCCAGATTGGTCTAGACAACAAACAAACCCCAGGCCGCTGACCTGGGGTTTCATCATGGAGCGGGTGACGAGAATCGAACTCGCGCTCTCAGCTTGGGAAGCTGATGTTCTACCATTAAACTACACCCGCGTAAGACGCCCGCTCCGCTGATCCGGAGGCGGTGTCCGATCGCTTCGTCACTCTACCTCATCTCTGGCTCCGGGCGCTGAAGCCCCGGGGCCTGAGTGCGTTTCAGGGGTCGGATCCGGGTGCGGCGGGCCGGAGTTGGGGCGTACGGTGGAGGGGTGGGAGAGGGTCCGGGTGGGGTCGGAGTGCCGCCTGGAGGGCCGTCCCTTTGATCCCGTAATGTGGCCTCTCGTCGTCAGGCAGGCAGTAGCCAGACGCGGCTCTTGGGGAAGGGACTCTAGGACTTGATGGAGCGCACCGTCGTCCGTTGTGCCGATGGGCACGTGTTCAGCACCGCTTCGTTCCCGATGCAGCAGGCCGAGCGCCTCGGCCCCGGCCGGCTCGTCCGGTGTCCTCGGTGTGCCCGGCTCCGCAGTGTGGTGCCGGTGCAGTTGGAGAAGCAGCAGTAGCGGTAGAAGTAGCGGTAGAAGCAGTAGCCGTAGCAGCTACCAGCGGTAGGTACCGCTGGTACGGCAGTAACAGCAAGTGCAGCGCCAGGCGCGCGGACGTCACGATTGTGGTCGTTCCGCGCGCCTTGCGTATCCTCGGGGCGTGCTTCTCTCAGACAAGGACATCCGGGCCGAGATCGACGCCGGGCGGGTACGGATCGATCCCTTTGACGAATCCATGGTGCAGCCGTCGAGCGTCGACGTGCGGCTGGACCGGTACTTCCGGGTGTTCGAGAACCACCGGTACCCGCACATCGACCCCTCCATCGAGCAGGCGGACCTGACCCGGCTCGTGGAGCCCGAGGGCGACGAGCCGTTCATCCTGCACCCCGGGGAGTTCGTGCTGGCCTCGACGTACGAGGTCATCTCGCTGCCCGACGACCTCGCCTCCCGGCTGGAGGGGAAGTCCTCCCTCGGGCGGCTCGGGCTCGTCACCCACTCCACCGCCGGGTTCATCGACCCGGGGTTCAGCGGGCACGTCACCCTTGAGCTGTCCAACCTCGCCACCCTCCCCATCAAGCTCTGGCCCGGCATGAAGATCGGCCAGCTGTGCCTGTTCCGGCTCAGCTCGCCCGCCGAGTTCCCGTACGGGAGCGAGCGGTACGGATCCCGGTACCAGGGGCAGCGGGGGCCCACCGCCTCCCGGTCCTTCCAGAACTTCCACCGGACTCAGGTGTGAGCAGCGGTATGAGTGACAAGCAGCTGCGGGAGAACCTCACCTACGAGCTGTTCGGCACCGCCGTCCGCGAGCTCGCGCAGACCATCGCCGACGACGGGTACGAGCCGGACATCGTCCTCAGCATCGCCCGCGGGGGCGTCTTCGTCGCCGGCGGGCTGGCCTACGCCCTCGACTGCAAGAACCTCCACCTGGTGAACGTGGAGTTCTACACGGGCGTCGGGGAGACCCTGGAAATGCCCGTCATGCTCGCTCCCGTCCCCAACGCGATCGACTTCACCGACAAGAAGGTGCTGATCGCCGACGACGTCGCCGACACCGGCAAGACGCTGAAGCTCGTGCACGACTTCTGCCTCGACCACGTCGCCGAGGTGCGCTCCGCCGTGATCTACGAGAAGTCCCACTCCCTCGTGAAGTGCGAGTACGTGTGGAAGCGCACCGATGAGTGGATCAACTTCCCGTGGAGTGTCTTGCCTGTAGTACGCAAGTCGGGGGAGCCGGTCACGCCGTCGAAGGAAGCGCTCTGACCTGGTGTTGCTCTAGGTAGTCGATAGGGCCCCTCAGATATCCGTCTGAGGGGCCTTGTGACGTGCCGGTCCCGTGCTGGCGGGGTCCGTGGGCTCTGCCACCCACCTGGCCACCCTCTGCCGGTCTGGTTGAGCAGGACTTCGATGAAGTACTTGTTCAGCGTCCACACAGGCATCCTCAGCCCTGTTCTTGCTGACAGGGGTCGCGGGGGCACCTCCGCGCGCACCGGCCCGACCGGCCCGCGCTCGCGAGATGTCCCCGGCACATCCGCCGGTGGTTCGGGCCGCCCTCTGGGACGAAGGCGGCCCGGACAGGGGGTCACTTCGAGACTGTCACCTTGAGCGGGGCCAGATCCGGGCTCGGAACGGGCTTGCCGGTGCTCGCGGTGCTCGCGGACAGCGGCTGGGAGGCCGGGCTCTGCGGGATGTCACCCTTGTAGTACGGGGTGTACGCGTAGGTGCTGTCCACGCCGATAGCCCGGCCGATCAATGGGACCACCTTCGCGTCGACGGAGCCGTTGCCGCCGAACACGGCCACGTGGTTCAGGCTCGCCGACGTGCGCATCATGTACGACTTGGTGTCGTACGTGAGCGAGGTGACGTCGGTCCACAGCAGCGGGCCGTACGTGGTCATCGCCGACGACGCGGAGACGCCACCGGTCCAACTGTTCACCGAGGCCACCGCGGCGTTGGACGGCGACGACCACCAGAACTCGGCGAGCCTCGCGGCGACTGGCGCCGGACTGCCGGCGAAGCGGTAGTAGCTGTACTTGCTGGGCCAGTACGGCAGCTTGCCGGCGTTGTACGCCTTGGTCAGCGCCGACTCGGCGTCGGTCCCCACCGTGATGATCTTCGTCGTGCTCGGGCTGTACTTGTTCAGGTAGCCGTAGACGGATGCGGTCATGGTCGAGCCCTGGGTCAGCAGTACGACCGCGGTGCCCGAGGTGCCCATGGCGCCGGCGGCGGAGCTGGCCGCGAGGGCGTTGTGGTAGTCGGTGCCGGTCGCCAGGAAAACGTACTTCGGCGCACTGGTGATCGTCTTGGCCACGGCCACCGAGGTGGAGTAGCGCGAGGCGTCGGACAGCCGCTTGGCGACGTACCCGAGCGAGGTCACCTTGGACGCCACCGAGCTGTTGAGGATGCTGGTTCCGCCGACCAGGTAGACGGTCTTGCCCTTCGGCAGCATGCGCTTCAGCTCGGTCTGGACGGAGGAGTCCAGGCCCGTGCGGGAGGTCATCAGCACCGGTCCGTGCTTCTTGCCGGCCAGCGAGGTCGCGGTGGTGGCATACGCGGAGTCCGACTTGCTGATCAGGACGGCTGAGCTCGCGTTCATCAGGCCGGGCACGCTCTTGCCGAGGGTGTTCCAGGTCCACTTGGACGACGCGATGTTGGTGCCGTAGGTGTCGGCGCCGTAGACCCGGGAGATCGCGTTCTTCCGGAGCGGCTGCCAGGCCACGTCCGTGCCGTCGGCCATGGGCACACGTGTCTCCGTGCCCGCGGCGAGGTCGCGGATCCATATCTGCGAACCACTGGCGGTGTCCGCGCTGCCGGCGAAGTAGGTGTCGTAGGCGATCCGGTCGCCCTTGGGCGACCAGGCCGGACGGTTGTGGTCGAAGGGGTCCGTGGTGATCTGGGTCAGCCCGGTGCCGTCGGCCTTGACCGTGAAGAGCTGCTTGTGTCCGGCGACGCTGCGGGTGAAGACCAGCGACTGCCCGTCCGGGGACATGCTCGGCTCGTCCGCGTCGTCGGCCACCTTGGTGAAGGCCTTGGTGGGGCCGTTGTAGACCCAGACGGCTGGAGTGCCGGTGGTGGAGCAGCTTGTGCCGGTGCGCACGAAGGCCAGTTTGCCGTTGACGGCGCCGCTGGCCTTGGAGTCGCAGCCGTCGACGTCGGTGCCGAACAGGGCCTGAGGAGCGCGGGCGCTATTGGCCACGGCCACTCGTAGTCGGCCTCCGGCGGTGAAGACGATGTCGCCTCCGCCGTTCCAGAACGTCGGATCGGTCGGATGCCAGCCACTGCCCGCCGGCATGACGATGTCCTGGCCCGATATCGACTCCTGGGCGTACGTCTTCGTGCGGAGACGGCTGTCGGCGGAGCCCACGTAGGCGATCTGGCTGCCGTCGGCGGACCAGGCGGCCTGATTCGCGGTCTCGTAGAACTGGGCGCTCTTGGTCCCGTCGGGGTTGATGTACCGCAGCGAGCCGAGTTCGTTGTACAGCAGCCTGCCGTCCGTGGCCGGCCAGCCGGCGGTGTCGGCGGTCGCCTGGCCCGGGAGCCCGGCGACGAGACCGGCCGCGAGTGCGGCGACGGTCGTGAGCGCCGCGAATCCGCGACGCGCAGAGATGTTCAATGTGCCCCCACAGGTGAATGGATGGCTGCGTTGCCCCTCCCCCGAGGCGAACGGACGGCATCGTGTTCGTCGTCCGTACAGCAGCGGCGAAACTTTAGCGACGTGCCACGGCATCTGTGGAGGCAGGGGCACCCGGTGCCGCCGCGCCCGTGGACAAGTCGCGGGAGACGATGCTGAAGGGCCCCGCGGTTCGCGGCGACCCCATCAGCATCATGCCGTTATTGATAGACCCACTTGAACGACGGTGAAGGTCGCTGAAATTAGACGACAGGCTTCCCGGCGAGGCGACAGGGCGGGCGATGAACTGTGGCCCACTTCACTCACCTTGTTTCCGAGAGAGACCCGCAAGGTCGGTGGAGTCTCAATGGGCGAGTCAAGCGCTGTCGAGCTGGCGTCAGCAGCCGAAGAAGTGACGGGCCGGGTCTTTGACCTGCGGCTGTGTAGTCGATCAACGCTGCGACCTGCGACTTAGCTGTCGGTGGTTGTCAGCGTTGGTCGTCGTTGAGCGCCCTTTGGCGGCCCCGAGACGGCCCAGCAGGCCCTCGTCACGGTTGCATGAGGAAGCCCAGGTCACGTCTCATCTCAAGGCGCACCGCCTCGGCTCTCTGGTTGATGTTGTCAACCACATGCAGAACCTCTTCCGACCCCCTGTCTAGGCCCGCTCCCAACAGGTCGCAGGCCTGTTTGATGTCTCGGTAGAGGGCGTCTACGGCATCAACGATGCGATCGGGAGCAGTGATCCGGATGTGCTGCCGAATCGCATTGAGGCGGTGTGCTGCGCGAGCGTCCTCGGCAGCCTCGGCGCGTGATAGATCCGGCAGGTAAGTGCCCCGTTCGACTGCTTCCAGTGAGCGGAACGTGGCGTCGAAAGAGGTAAGGAACGAGGCGTAGAGCTCTCGCCGTGCCTCCACAGCTCGGCCGCGCAGGTCCCGGCGCCATCGAATTCTTTCGGACAGCAGTGCTGAGCCGACACCAATCACTGCACCGATCGCCGTCGAAACTGGGGCCACCCAATCCATGTCCTGAAGCGTGCCGACACGCCATGTTGCGGGCAAGGGCATGAGCCGGACGTGGTGAGACGCGGCTGGCCACCGCCTAGCTCTTCTGGAAGTCGCAACGCAGCCCCGGTAGCTATGGGCACGATATGGGCATGCCGGATGCTCCTGCTAGACCCGCTTCAGATTCCGGTCCAGGATCTCCCGGAGCCGGTCGACGTCCGCCGGGTGCTGTGCGCCCCGCTTGGGCAGTACCGCGACTCCGGTCGCGTGGTCGCCGCTGAGGAGTACGAAGAGGCCGGGTGTCTCCAGATACGCGCGGGACACCGTCCAGTCCATGCTGAAGGACGCCCGCTCGCCGGTGCTGACGGCACCGCGGTCGTCGGCCACCGTTCGGCACCGGCCGTAGGGCTCGACCATGCTGAACATCCGGCGGGCCATGGTGCGCAGCCCTCGGAGGGTGGCCCAGAACGCGAGTGGCACGGTGAGGACCAGCGAGATGCTCCAGACGATCAGTCCGGCATCCTCGAGAAGCGCGAAGACGGTTACGGCGATCGCCGCCGTCAGCGGCGCCACGAGTGCCTGGGCCCGTCCGGACGGTGACCGACGAGCTCGGGCACGGAGCGCCTCTTCGTAGTCCGCGGCCGTCGGTCGGTAGACGAACTCCACGGCCGTACCGAGGCTCGCGTTCTGATGTAGGGAGTCCCCGTCCTTGTCCCCGCCCCTGGTGTCCATGGGCAGGGATCGTAGCGAGTAGGCGTCAGGCGGATCCGGCCGGCCGGGCCAAGATCCACCGATGCCCTGTCGAAGCCGCCGCTAGGCGGCCTTGCGCCGCGTCGCACGCGGGCCCGGGGAGGGCTCCTGTGCGTCCTCGGACCAGAGGATCTCGTCCTCTCCGAAGTCCGGGGCCTGGAAGGGTTGTGTCGTCGGGGGCGGTGAGACCGCCGTGGAACGGCGGGGCTGCCCTTCCAGGGCGGAGAACAGCGACGTGGGGTCGATGAGAGGTCTGCCTTTCGTTACAGGCCCTCAGGGGGCCTGGCGTGCCGTGAACGGGCACAGAGGTTCCAAGAGATCTTTAGAGCTTGGTCATTTTGGCGTACGGGCTCAGGATCCGCATCTGCGCCGAGCCGAAATCCACGAGCGCCGCGATTCCGTCTTCCACGCCGACCACCCGGCCGAGGCCGTACACGTCATGGGTGACCTGATCGCCGGTGGCGAAGTGCTTGGGAGGCGGTGTGACCGGGGCCTTGAAGGGGCTGGTGGGCAGATGACGCTTGGGTGCCGCAGGCTTAGTCATGGCTCAGTATGAGCCCATGCGCGTCCCGCTCGCTGTGGCCATTGGCACAGATCCTCGCGGCGGCAACCGGGTCACGCCACTGACCTGGGGTTTTTGAGACAAGACGAGGCGAAACTCGACCGTCGCGACCGTACTCGGCCGATGGGGTCCCGGCGTGAACGCCGGGACCCTTTCGCACGGCAGCACGGCAGCACGGCAGCACGGCAGCACGGTCGCACGGCGGCACAGTCGCACCGACGTGCGGTCCTGGGGCGTGCGCCTCAGAACGTGCCCAGCTTCACGATCGACAGCAACGCGACCAGCTGGATCGCGCTCGCGCCCAGCGCCTTCGGCCACGGCAGGTCGTGGGACTTGGACACCATCAGCGTGAGGAGGGCGCCCGCCGCCACCCAGGTCGCCCAGCCGAGGACCTGGACGAACGTCGCGTCGCCGCCGGCGAACATCGCGAAGATCAGTCGGGGCGCGTCCGTGAGGGACATGATCAGCATGGAGAGGCCGACCGTGGGCTGCCAGGCGCCGTCGCCGCCGAGCTGGCGGGCGAGGGTGTGGGTGACCACGCCCAGGACGAACGCGGACACCACCATCGCCACCGCCGTCGTCGCGACGATCGGGACCGCGTTGGAGAGGGTCGCGTTTATCGCGTCCTCTCGTGCGGTGTCGAAGCCGAAGACGGCCAGGAGGCCGTAGAGGAACGTCACGACGAGGGCGGGGCCCCACATCGTGTAGTCCCGCATCTGCAGGAAGGTCTGGGTGGGGGAGAGGACGATGCCGCGCAGCAGCTGCTTCCAGTGCAGGCGGGGGCCGATCGGGCCGGCCGGGGCCGCGCCCGCCTGGTAGGTCCCGCCCTGGTTGTAGGGGTCGTCGCCGACCGAGAACGCCTGGGTGTGGCCCGGGTTGTTCGCCGCGTACGGGTCCGGGGCGCCGCCGCCGGGGCCCTGCGGGTAGTCACCGTCGCCGAAGTACTCCGGCTCGCCATGACCACCATGACCAGCATGACCGCCGTGGCCGCCGGCGCCGTAACCGCCGTAGCCACCACCGCCGTTCGCCTGAGGCCAGCCGCCACCGCCGCTGCCCGAGCCGCCGTGCGGCTGCTGCGGCGGCGGGGGATAGCCGTACGACGGTCCCTGGGGCGCCTGCTGCCCGTACGGAGGTTGTTGGGGGCGCGTCTGCGGGGTGCCGTTGTTCCGGCTGCCCCGTCCGATCCTGAATCCAGCCACGTCTTCGAACGTACCTGGTCCAGGAGAGTCGCGTGCCGGGCCCTGCGGATCGGGCCCGGCTTTGCGGCCGAGCTGTGACATCCCCTAGGGGAGGGACGGTGCTGTTCTCCGTGGTCGATCAGGGTTTGAACGCACGGGAGACGCCCACCGCGGCGTGACCTGCGGGTCAGCCCGCCACCACGTCGCCGAAGTACGCGAGGCCCGACGGCCCGCCGACCGTCGTGCTGCTGAAGGACTTCGCGCCGGTGGTCGTGATGCCGGAGGAACTGCCGCGCAGGGTCCAGGCGGAGCCCGCGCCGGCGTTCTCGCCGCGGGCGCCGGAGACCAGCTCCGCGCGGCCGTCCGTGCTGGCGTCGGTGAGCAGGACGGAGTGGCCGAAGTAGTCGTAGGACTCGGCGGTGCCCGGCACCCCGCTGGTGTCCTGCGAGAACGACTTGGATCCGGTGCCGGTCAGGCCGGCAGCGGCGCCGCGCAGGATCACGACCGAGCCGGCGTCCTTCTTCGCGCCCAGGTCCTCGTTGGCGACGCCGACCGCGATGTCGGTGTAGCCGTCGCCGTTGGTGTCACCGGCGTCGAGGCTCCAGCCGAAGGCGTCGTTCTTCTCGGACGCGCCGGGCACGCCCGAGGTGTCCTGGGTGATCCGGACCGGGGTGCGGGTGCTCAGGCCGCCCGCGGCGCCGTAGGTGACGGTGACCGCGCCGCCCAGGCCGCCGTTCGGCTCGTCGGTCGACTTCTCCATGAAGTTGCCGGTGACGATGTCGCCGAAGCCGTCCTTGTTCACGTCCGCGATGACGGCCGCGTAGCCGCCGGCGACCTTGCTGCCGGGCGTGAGGCCGGTCGCCGAGCCCTTGTAGAGGACGCTGCGGGTGCGGTAACCGTCGGTGATCTCCTCCTGGCCCATGACCAGCAGGTCCGACGTGCCGTCGCCGGTGACGTCACCGGCGACGATCTGGTCGGTGTTGATGCCGGTCTGCTCGTAGGTGTCGATGCCGACGAGCTCCGTGGCCGTGCCGGTGCGGGAGATCGGGCCCTTGAAGACGTTCAGCTCCGGGTAGGCGATGTTCGCCGCCGCGAGGTCGGTGTCGCCGTCGCCGTCGAAGTCGCCGGTCGCGACTGACCAGCCCAGCTCGTAGCGGTTCTCGGGGAGCGGGGAGGAGATGTCGGTGCCGGACTTGATTCCGCTCGCGCTGCCCCACAGCACCGTCAGGACGCCGGAGTCGTCGGTCGAGCCGATCTGCTCGCTGTGCACGCCGACGACGATGTCGGTGTAGCCGTCGCCGTCCAGGTCGCCGGTGGTGGCGCGGTCGCCGAAGTAGTCGCCGCTCTCCGGGACGCCGGGAATGCCGGCGGTGTCCTGGCTGATGATCTGCCGGGTGGCGGTGTTCAGGCCGCTCGCGCTGCCGTAGACGACGGCGACGTAGCCGGCGTTGCTCTTGCCGGCCACCTTGGCGAGGGGCGCGGTGATGACGGCGTCGCGGTAGCCGTCGCCGTTGATGTCGCCGGCCAGACCGGGGGCGGCGGAGGCCGTGGTGGCCGGGAGGGCGGTCAGCAGGCCCGTGGTGAGCGTGGCCGCCAGCAGCAGGGTGCGCTTGCGCATGGTGAAGTCCCTTTCTGAATAGGGGAGTTCAGGAGTTCAGGAGTTGAGGACCGCGCCGTACGCCGGGCCGCCCGCCGTGGACACGCCCGTCGTCGCCGGGCCGAAGCTGATCGCGCCGCCGGTCGTCACGCCGGTCGTCGCGCCGCGCAGGGACCAGATCGCGCCGTCGCCGTTCTCGCCGGTCGCGGAGACGGTCAGTTCGGCACGGGTGTCGCCGGAGTGGTCGGCGAGCAGGACGCGGGCGCCGAAGCGGTCGTTCGACTCGGAGGTGCCGGGCACGCCGGCGGTGTTCTGCGTGAGGGACTGGGCGCCTGAGGTCTTGAGCCCCGATGCCGAGCCGTACAGGACGGTCACCGCGCCGGCCCCGGAGTTCTCGCCGGACGCGCCGACGGCCAGGTCGGCGTAGCCGTCGCCGTTGACGTCGCCGAGGGAGACCTCGCTGCCGAAGCCGTCGCCGGACTCGGACGCGCCGGGCACCCCGGCGGTGTCCTGGGTGAGGGTGAGCGGGGTACGGGCGCTGTCGGGGCCGTCCGGGCCGCCGTACACGACCGTGACCTTGCCGCCCAGCGCGCCCGACGGGTCGGCGGAGGTCTCCCGGTGGTTGCCGACCGCGATGTCCACGTAGCCGTCGCCGTCGATGTCGCCGACGGCGGAGGTGTAGCCGAACGGCAGGTACTCCAGCCAGTAGGCGTCGAAGTTGATGTTGCCGTCCGCCAGCGCGGTGACCGCGTCGTCGGTGCCGGACTCCCGCCCGTGCACGATCAGGCGGACGTGGCCGTCGGCCGCGACGGGACCGGCGGTGAGGTGTTCGATGCCGTACGACGACGAGAACGGATGCTGGGCGGAGGAGGCCAAGGACGCGCCCCAACCCTCGCTGAGGGTCCCGGACTTGGTGATCGGACCGGCGACCGCGTTCAGGTCGAACTTGCCGGTGCCGCCGGCCGCGGCGTCCGTGTCGCCGTCGCCGTCGAAGTCGCCCGCGGCCAGCGCCTGGCCGTACCGGTCGCTGTCGCGGCTGTTGAAGTTGGGGAGCGTACGGGCGCCGGACAGCCCGGACGCGGAGCCCCAGATCGCGACGACCGTGCCGTCGTTGGTGTCGCCGTTCACGTCCTCGCCCGGCGCCCCGATCAGCAGATCCGCGTACCCGTCGGTGTTGAGGTCGGCGGAGGCGACGGCGGACCCGAAGGCGTCGTCGGCCTCGGCGGCGCCCGGGACGCCGGCCGTGTCCTGGGTGAGGAGCGTGCGCGTCGAGGTCGTCAGCCCGCCGGAGCCGCCGTAGACGACGGAGACGGCGCCCGCCCTGGCCTTGCCGCCCACCGTGGCGCCCGGCGCGCCGATCGCGAGGTCGACGCGGCCGTCGCCGTTGAAGTCGTACGGCTTGGCGGCGGTGGCGGCGTGGGCGGCCGGGGCGGCGAGGGTGAGCGCGAGCGGGGTCAGGGCCGCCGCGAGGAGGGCGGCGGTGACGCGGTCGCGGGTGCGTGCCGCACGGCGTGGGGACGTCACTGGGCGATCACCGAGCCGAAGTAGTAGCCGGACGGGAGGGAGAGGGCGGCGGCGGTCAGGCCCTGGGCGCCCGTGGTGGTCAGGCCGGTGGAGCTGCCGCGCAGGGTCCAGACGCCGCCGGTGCCGTTCTCGCCGTCGACGCCGACGACGAGGTCGGCCCGGCCGTCCTTGGTGATGTCGGTGAGGTCGACCGCGGAGCCGAAGCGGTCCGAGGTCTCGGCGGTGCCCGGCACGCCGGCGGTGTCCTGGGAGTACGACTTCGCGCCCGACGTGCTCAGCCCGGAGGCCGAGCCGAACAGCACGGTCACCGAGCCCGCGTCCAAGGCCGCGCCGAGGTCCTCGCCGGGGGCGGCGACCGCGACGTCGGCGAACCCGTCGCCGTTGATGTCGCCGGTGCTCAGGAACGTGCCGAAGCCGTCGTCGGTCTCGCCCGCGCCGGGCACGTTCGCGCTGTCCTGGTGGACGGCGGTCGGCGTCTGCGCGGGGTCGGGGCCGTTCGGGCCGCCGTACCAGACGGTGATCTGGCCGCCCTTGTGGCCGCCGGGCTTCTCGGCGCCCGGGTCCGAGGCGTCGCCGAGGACGAGGTCGCCGTAGCCGTCGCCGTTGACGTCGGCGATGGAACCGTCGGAGCCGTCCGCTTCGGGCAGCCCGATGAACTTGTAGCCGCCGCCGGTCCAGCGGTAGTAGTCGATGCGGCCGCCGGGGTCGCCGTCCTCGCCGAGGGGGTAGACGCGCTCGGCGGCGCCGTCGCCGGTCAGGTCGCCGGCGATCGCCTCGTACGTGGTGCCGACCTCGCCGACGCGGTAGTGGCTCAGCGGCCCGCCGGTACGGGTGAACGGGCCCAGGTACAGGCGGGTGTGGTCCTGCCCGGTGAGCGTGACGTCCATGTCGCCGTCGCCGTCGAAGTCCCCCGTCGCGATGCCGCGCGAGAAGCCGCCCCACTCGGCGAGCGTGGACGGCTGCGGGAGCCCCTTGCCGCCGGACAGGCCGGACTTGGAGCCCCACAGGACGGTGCCGGAGCCGACGCCGTCCCGGTCGCCGATGCTCTCGCCGGAGGCGCCGACGACGAGGTCGGAGTAGCCGTCGCGGTCCAGGTCGGCGGTGGCGAGGCCCGAGCCGAAGAGGTCGCCCGACTCGGCGGTGCCCGGGACGCCGGTGGAGTTCTGGGTGATCACGGCCTTCCGGGTGGCCGAGACGCCGGACGACGAGCCGTACAGCACGACGACGGCACCGGCGCAGGACGCCGATCCGACGTTCGTGCACACGGCGCCGACGGCCACGTCGCGGTATCCGTCGCCGTTGAAGTCACCGGAGAGCCCGGGGGTGGCGGCGTTGGCGGTGGCGGCGGGCAGCGCGGTGAGCAGGCCGGTGGTGAGGGTGGCGGCGAGGAGAAGGGTGCGCTTGCGCAAGGTCGGTGGCTCCTGGGAGGGCGGAGGGGAGGCCGGGCCCGCGGGGACGGACGGGCCCGGCCTGTGGGGATGTACGCGCTCAGTCGGCGAAGTTGGCGCCGAAGTACGGGGTGCCCGTCGTCGAGACTCCCGAGGTGCTCGGGGCGATGCTGCGCGAGCCGGAGGTGACGATCGCCGTGCCGTTCGAGGGCAGGTAGGTGAGGCCGCCGTTGCCGGCGTTCTCCAGGGAGCCGACGATCAGGTCGGTCCGGCCGTCGCCGGTGACGTCGTCGAGCTTGACGTCGACGCCGAACAGGTCGTCGTCCTCGTCGTTGCCGGGGACGCCCGCGGTGCTCTGCGCGAAGGACTGCGCGCCGGAGGAGGTGTTCAGGCCGCTCGCGCCGCCGTACAGGATCGTGACGGCGCCGGTGTTCACGGCGCTGCCGATGTTCTCGCCCTGGACGCCGATCGCGAGGTCGAGGTAGCCGTCGCCGTTGATGTCGCCGAGGTCCAGCTCGTGGCCGAACGCGTCGTTGGTCTCGGAGGCGCCGGGGACGTTGCCGGTGTCCTGGGTGATGCCGGTGACCGTGCCGGGGCCGTCCGCCGTGCCGTACGTCACCCACACCTTGCCGCCCTTGGCGGAGTCCGGGATGGAGGTGCCGTCGCTGGTGGTGGTGTTCCACGAGGCGCCGCTGACGATGTCGCCGTAGCCGTCGGCGTTGATGTCGCCGATCGCGGTGATCACGCCGGGCTTGAGGGCCTTGGCGTTCGCGGTGCTCAGGCCGCTCGCGGTGCCGGGGACGTAGTAGTTGCGGTTCCAGCCGTAGCCGGTCTCGGTCTCGAAGCCGTCGACCACGAGGTCGGTGCGGGCGTCGCCGTTGACGTCACCGGCGGTGAGGTTGAGCGGGCCGTTCGCGTCGCCACCGCCCTGGATCGGGGGCTTGACGGTGGAGCGGCCGAGCAGCGCGGTGCCCGACGCGGAGAAGCCGCCCTTGAAGACGTGGATGGTGGCGGAGGAATTGCCGACGGCCAGGTCGGCCTTGCCGTCGCCGTCGAAGTCGCCGGCGGCGAGGTTCTTGCCCCAGTAGTCGTGCGCGGAGGGGGCCGGGTCGGCGACCGTGACGCCCTTGCCGGTGACGCCGGAGGCCGAGCCCCACAGGATGGCCAGGCCGCCGCCGTCGGCGTCGGTGCCGACGTCCTCGCCGGGCGCGCCCACGGCGATGTCGTCGTAGCCGTCGCCGTTGAAGTCGGCGTAGGCGGTCTCCCAGCCGAAGCCGTCGCCGGCTTCCGCGGTGCCGGGAGCACCGGTGGTGTTCTGGCTGATCGTGTGGCGCTTGGCGGACGACACGCCGGAGGCGGTTCCGTACAGGACGACGAGCTGACCGGCGGTGCTCTTGCCGTTCACGTAGGCGCCGTGGGCGGAGAAGGCCACGTCACCGATGCCGTCGCCGTTGAAGTCGGCGTGCGGGACGTGGGCCGAGTCGGCGGCGGTCGCCGTCGAGACGGCGACGCTGAGCAGACCGCCCGTCAGCGCGGCCGCGGTGGCCGTCGCGAGGGCGAGTCGCAGGTGGTGCTTGTGCATGCGGGTTCTCCTGCTGCATGCGGGGATGCCCGGCGGGACATCCGCAGTCGGTGGGGTGCGACCGCCGGTGTTCTCCGGGAGTTGTCCTCGGGTTCACGGCGCGGTCGGCGAACAGGAGACCGGTGATGGGGCGGAAGGGTTGTACGTGAGTTCGGTAAATCTTTGAGGCGCGGGCGGTGTGCGGCGTGAGTCCCGATTTCCTGCCTTACGCCCACCCCGCCGGGCCTACGGAGCCAGGAACACCGAGCTGGAGAACGTGACCGACGGCCGCGCCGCCACCAGGCCCTTCTCGACCCCCGGATACACGGCCACCGTGTCCTTCGTCTCGCCGACGTACGCCCGCACCACGAGCTCCGCCCGCCCGTCCCCGTCGAAGTCGCCGACGGCGATGACGCGTGCGGTGCCCCGGCCCGGTGGCTCGACGGTCACCATGCCCGACTCTCCGACTCCTGCCGTACGGCCTCGGAAGACCCGCAGCCGTGAGCCGCTGGAGACGAGTTCGCCGATGCCGTCGCCGTCGAAGTCGGCGGTGTCGAGCATGGAGCCGGGGACGTCGAGGGTGCCCCGGGCGGCGGTGGCCGGGAGGTCGTAGCGCAGGGACGTTTCGTCGAGTGTGCCGATCGCCGCGTCCAGGGTGGCCTTGCCCTTGCCGAAGGCGCCGAGGGCGACGTCGATGCCGGAGGGGAGGGTGACTCCGGTGCGGGTGGGGCCGGTGGGGCCGCCCAGGACGAGGGCCGAGGGGCCGGCGCCTTCGTTCGTACGGATCACCAGGTCGTCGTATCCGTCGTCATTGACGTCGGCGGACGGGCCGGTGGGGACGTTGCCGGGGGCCGGGACAGGGGCGCCCGCGGTGCGTGGGGTGCCCTTGCGGCTGAACGGGCCCCGCAGGAAGCTCAGCTGCCCGCCCGACGCGTGGACGACGAGGTCCTGTGCGCCGTCGCCGTCGAAGTCGCCGCACACCGGCCGGTCGGGCCAGTCGTTGCCGACGCGGGCGGAGGCCGGGATGGCGAGTTTGACGGCCTTGCCGGCCAGGCCCTTCGGGGAGCCGAAGAGGAGCTGGAGGGGGACCGGGGGCCGGCCCTGGCCGTCGTAGGGCGGGTCGGTGGAGACGACCAGGTCCGTGAAGCCGTCGCCGTCCAGGTCGCAGGTCTCCTCCGCGTCGAAGACGGCCGGGAGCTGTCCCTTCGTCGGCGCCGCCTGCCGCCGCGGGCTGAGCAACTGCCGCGCGCCGGGTGTCAGTCCGCGGTCGCTGCCGTAGACGATGCCGATGCCCGCGTCATCGGCGTGGGCCTGGGCCTTGACCAGGTCGTTCAGGACGAGGTCGCGATGGCCGTCGCCGTTGAAGTCGTCGGGGACCTTGCTGCCCTTGCCGGCGGGGACGGGGAGTCGCGCGGGGGCGTCGGCCATCTCGACCGGGGTGGGCCGCGCCGACGCGGCGTCGTCGTGCCGGTTGGGGCCGCAGGCCGCCGCCAGCAGGAGGGTGACGCTCATGGCCGCCGTACACATCCCGGCTCTTCGCATGCGCACCGATCACCTCGTCAGCACCTGGGGCAACAACTGGGTAATGATGCACGCGTTCGAGGAGAGGCGACAGACCTGTGCGGGGATACGGGAAGCCGCGGGGGCCGCGGGGCTAGGTTATGGGGTGACATCCGGCCAACTCGGGGAGTTCCCATGCCAATTGAACGCCCGCTGATCAACAGCGGTGTGCCGCATTCCGCCCGGATCTGGAACTACTGGCTCGGCGGCAAGGACTGCTACGAGATAGACCGGCAGGTCGGCGACCAGATCGCGGGCGGCAACCCCGCGATCCTCGACATAGCCGTGGCCCAGCGGGCGTTCCTCGTCCGGACGGTGGAGTACCTCGTCCGCGAGGCCGGCATACGCCAGTTCCTGGACGTCGGCACCGGGCTGCCCACCGCGAACAACACCCACGAGGTCGCCCAGCGGCTCGTCCCCGAGACCCGGATCGTCTACGTCGACCACGACCCGGTCGTCCTGGCCCACGCCGAGGCGCTGCTCACCAGCACGCCCGAGGGCGCCACCGACTACATCGACGCCGACCTGCGCGAGCCCGAGACCATCCTCGAACAGGCCGCCAAGACCCTGGACTTCAGCCGGCCGATCGCGCTGATCCTGCTGGGGATCACCGCCCACATCACCGACGACAGCGTCTACGGCATCGTCGGCCGCCTGGTGGACGCCCTGCCCTCCGGCAGCCACCTCGTGCTCTGCGACGACACCGAGGTGCTCAACCCGCAGCAGATGCGGGAGATGATCGAGCAGTGGAACGAGGCGAGCGACAACCCCCGGGTCAACCGCAGCCCGCAGGAGCTCGCCCGGTTCTTCGAGGGCCTGGAACTGCTGGAGCCGGGTGTCGTGTCCGTGTCCCGGTGGCGCCCGAGCGAGCCGGGTGACCAGGCGCCGGCCGAGGTCGACGACTTCGGCGGGGTGGCGCGCAAGCCGTAGCGCCGCCGGAATCCTCAGCGGTCCTCGTGGTTTCGGTGGTCCTGGTGGCCCTCGGCGGCTCGGCCGCGAGGGCCACGCACCATGAACACGTCCACCGGATCCTCGGTCTCGACGGTGAACCCGTGCCGCTCGTACAGCCGTCGGGCCGGGCTGCCCCGCAGCACGTTCAGGCGTACGACGATGCCGTCGCCGTCGCGGTCGCACCGTTGCAGCAGCTCACGCAGCACACCCGAACCGATGCCGCCGCCCTGCAGGGACGGGGCCAGGTAGAAGTGCTCCAGCCAGTGGGCGTCCTCGTCCGGCCGCAGCGCCACACACCCGGCGAACGTGCCGCCCACCTCGACCACCCAGGTGTGATCCGGCTCGAACCCGTCCCGCAGCCGCTGCCGCACCCGCACCTCGTCATACCGTCCGAGCCGCTCCAGGTCCGCCCGCAGCACGACCGCCCGCAACTCGGCCACCGCCTCGACGTCCGACGCCGAGGCGGGCCGTATCTCCCAGTCCGCCATGATCGGCACGCTAGCCGGGCTGGGGTCCGTCGGGTTTCACTGGGCGCATGGAGTTCTTCTGCCACCACCGTGATCGGCCCGGCTCGCTCCCGTTGCGCGAGGAGTTGCTGGAAGCGCACTGGTCCTACATGGACGGGTACGAGAAGGAGCTGATCGCCCGCGGCCCGACCTTCGCCGCCGATGGCGAGACGCCCACCGACAGCGTGCACATCGTCGACCTGCCGGACCCGGCAGCCGCCCGCGCGTTCGCCTTCGACGAGCCCAACTACCAGGCGGGCGCGTACCGGGACGTGCTGCTGCGCCGGTGGCGCAACCTGCTCGGGCGCACCATGTGGGACTTCCCCGGCGGCCGCACCGACGGCAACCGCTACCTCGTCCTCGGCCTCGGCACGGGCGAGGCCACCGACCTCGCCGTACCGCCCGACCGCGACGAACTCATCGCGTACGGGCCGCTGCTGTCCGACGACGGCGCCACGTGGGTGGGCACGGCGGCGCTGCTCAGGGCCCCGGACCCGGACACGGCACGCGCCGTGCTGACGGTGGACCGGTATGCCGACGTCGAGGTGCATGACTGGGAGTTCGGCGGGCGGCGCTAGGTGCCTGGCCGGCAAGGGCTTGATCGATGCCCCCTTCCTGCCGGATGCGACAGCTGATACGTACGTACATGTGACTGACGAGGAAGGCGCCGCATGACCGCGACGCCGGCGCAACAGGCCGCCCCCGCCGCCCAGATGTGGCCCCTCTACGCCGCCGGCTTCACCACCGCCTTCGGGGCCCACGGCATCGCCGCAAACCTCGGCGGGCACTCCGAGGACGCCGTCACCTCCCTGCTCGTCCTGGGCGGCCTGCTCGCCCTGTACGACGGTGCCGAGGTGCTGCTCAAGCCGCTGTTCGGGGCGCTGGCCGACCGGATCGGCGCCCGGCCGGTGCTGCTCGGCGGGCTCGTCGCGTTCGCGGCCGCGTCCGCCGCCTATGCCGTCGCGGACAGCCCCGGCTGGCTGTGGACGGCCCGTCTGGGGCAGGGCGCCGCGGCCTCCGCGTTCTCGCCGTCCGCGTCGGCGCTGGTCGCCCGGCTGAACCCGGCCGCGCGGCACGGGCGGGCGTTCGGCAGTTACGGCTTCCACAAGTCCGTCGGCTACACCCTCGGCCCGCTGCTCGGCGGCGTCCTGGTGTGGGCCGGTGGCCTGCGGCTGCTGTTCACCGTGCTGGCGGTGCTCGGCGCGGCGGTCGCGCTCTGGGCCGCGCTCGCCGTCCCGCGCGTACCGCCGCTGCCCAAGCAACGGCAGACGGTGGTGGACCTCGCCCGGCGCCTGGCCGACCCCGCCTTCCTGCGGCCCACGGCAGCGCTGGCCGGGGCGACCGCCGCCCTCTCCGTCGGCGTCGGCTTCCTGCCGGTCTCCGGCTCCGCCGCCGGGCTCGGCACGGTGGCGACCGGCGCCGCGGTCTCGGTGCTGGCGGCCTGCGCGGCCGTCGTCCAGCCGAAGGCCGGGCGAGCCCTGGACGAGGGCCGTCTCACCGCCCGCGCCGGCCTCACCGCCGGGCTGCTGATCACCTCGGCGGGCCTGGCCTGCGCGATGCTGCCCGGCCTGACCGGCGTCCTGGCCGCCGCGGCCCTGATCGGCATCGGCACCGGCCTGATCACCCCGCTCGGCTTCGCCGCGCTGGCCGCCGCCACGCCCGCCGAACGGCTCGGCCAGACCATGGGCTCCGCCGAGCTCGGCCGCGAACTCGGCGACGCGGGCGGCCCGCTGCTGGTGGCCGCGGTCGCCTCCGTCGCCACCCTCACCTACGGCTTCGCCGCCCTGGCCCTCCTCCTTGCCGCCGGCCCCGTCCTCGCTCTCGCTCTCGCGGCAGGGCGACGACCCACACCCGACAAGATTTAGTAATACATTTTCCTGATCCAGGAGATCTCGAAGATCCAGCAGAGCGTGGCGATCTTCAACACCTCAGAATTTCATCGGACGGACATTGTCATTGGGTATTCCAGATAATCACCGTTGACGGATATTCCCCCGAATGCCAGATGTCCTGCGCTGTCCGGCACTCGTTAGGTGGACGTGACTTGGCAGGAAAGAGACGCAGGTGAGGGTGGCCCGTTCCGCTCGCGACAAGCAGCTGATCGGACCACTGCGGAGAGCATCACGCATTGCTCGGATCTGCTCGAGGACTTCCTGAGAACCATCAGTCGTATGGAGAGTGAATATCTCCGGGCGTCGATGGAAGGGGAAAGGTTCTAGAAATGAGGACCGACTATGACGCGGTAGACGACCACCCTCATTACATGCAGCAGGTCGACACGCAGCATCTCTGGCAGGTCCCCGATCCGACGATCTCGGCGGAGGCGTGGGATCCGGATGCGGAACTGGCCCAGATGCTGAACACGACGCACGGCGTGGGCCTGGATCCCGCTCCTCCCCTGCTGGACAGCGGCACACGTCTGCTCGACAGAGACGCTCGCCTGCTGGACCGGGACACCCGCCCACCGGAGCGGGACACCCGCCCGCGCCGCCCGGTCAATCGACGGCGGCCTCAGGCGGGCGCACACATTCTCGGCGGGAACCCGCGGATCATCACCGTCGCGGTTCTGGTCGCGGCCATCACGGTGTGTGCGGTGACGATGCTGACCTGGTCCATCTCGTACTCGTACGATCAGCTGCGCAGTATCGCGCTGCTCGTCGTGTCGCCGAAGCTGGGCGAATGGTGGCCGTTGACGGTGTACGGGCCCTGGCTGTTAGCGGGACTGTCCATCCTGCGGGCCTCCGTGCAGCGCAGAACCGCCCGGCGGTCCTGGGCGGTCATGCTGGTCTCCTCCGGCGTGGCGGTGGCCCTCTGCATCGGCCAGTCACCGCATTCCCTGCTCGCGATGGTCGTCGTCGGGATTCCGCCGATCACGGCCCTGGTCTGCTTCCGCGAGCTCGTCGGCCAGTTCTCGTCGCGGCCCGGCCCCAAGCACGCCGCCGACCCGGTGAGCGGGTCGAAGCAGACGAAGTCCTGACCGGCCGGGTCAGGACCGGTACGGCTGCTGCGGCTGTCCGTGGGACCGCTGACCGCCGGACCCGCCGGCCGCGGCCTGCGCCTGCAACTGCTCGGCCTGCTCCGTGGTGACCTTCTGCTCGGCGCCGCAGAAGGTGCACTGCGTCGCGTACTTCGTGGAGACAGGGAACAGCGGGACGAAGAACAGCGTGAACTTCGTGACGCGCTTCCTGAGCGTGTGCGCGGCCGGATTGCCGCACTGGCCGCACACCAGCGTGAGTATCGCGAGCTGGTAGAGGTATCCCTTGGTACCGAAGATGATCACGCTGAAGGTCCTTCCGGGGAGCGGGCGGTGCGGTACGTAATCCGGTCCTGCGATCCGGTCCTGCGATCCAGTCTCCTTCATGCTGCCGCACATGCCGTCGGCCGCCGCTCGTGACGCCGCGCGTCACCGGTCGGCGGCTGCCTGCTCCTTCTCCTGCTTCCAGCGCCACAGCACATCGGCCCGGTGGTCGTGCTCGGACAGCTCACCGAGCGGCCCCACCCGCTCGATCGCGTCCGCGGTGCGCGGGTCGTCGCGCTTGGCGAGACCGCAGGCGCCCTCCAGCCGAACGTCCTGGTGGCTGTCGTCGAGCAGCGCCGCCAGCGCGTCGGCGACGGCGGGCGTACGGTCCCCGGAGCCGGCCAGCAGCGCCGCGGCCGCACTGCGCACGCCGGCGTCCTTCTCCTCCAGCAGACGCAGCAGTGCCCGGGTCATGTCCGGGAGGAGGCTGTCGTCCCTCATGGCCGCCGGGCAGGCGGCGAGGCGGACCTCGGGGTCCGGATCGCCGATGAGGGCGCGCAGGGCGTCCCTGGCCGCTGAGGAGTAGGGGTGGTCCCAGGCCAGGGCGTACGGAACTTCGCGGCGTACGCGGGGGTCGGGATGGCCGGCGTACCGAAGACCGATCGCCTCCTGGTCGGGGTGGTCGTAACCGGTGAAGACCTCGAGCAGCTTCGCGAGGATCCCGCTGTCCGTCTCCTCGGCCGCCCATGCCGCCAGCAGCGCGCTCTCCTTCTTCTCGTAGGAGCGGTCGCCGGTCCCGAGCAGGCCCCTCATCCGCAGGTAGTCCACCACGAACCGGCGATGCGCCGGGGAGGGGTGGTGGCGGTGGGCCACCACCGCCGACCAGGTCTCGTCGCTGCGCCGCTGGAGGAGGGTCCCGAGCACTGCCCACCAGTTGGCGTCGGCCTCGTCCGGATGCCCCATGGCACGGTCGATCACCTCGTCGACGGGGGTCAGGACGCGGAAGGCCCACTCGAGGGAGGTCAGGATGCCGGCGTGGCCGGCCCGTGCGACCAGGCCGCCGACGCAGAACTGGTCGATCTCGTCGTACTCGTCGTCCTGGACCCGGACCACGGTGGCGGGACCCGTCGCACCGGTCCGCCGGCGCAACTCCGCTTCCACGCCCGTCCCGTACCAGTGCCCGGCCAGGCCGAGGAGCCGGTTCCGGGCGTCCTCGGGGAGCCGTAGCCGGGGCTCTTTGCCGAGCACCGCCGAGAAGACGGCTGGGGATCCGCCGTCGATGGCACGCTCCAGTGGAGTCGTCCCGTCCGGCAGCACCCGGTCCGGATCCGCCCCACCCTCCACCAGTGCGCCGGCGACGGGCCCGTCGTACGCCGCGACGGCCCCGCACAGCACGGGCAGTCCGCTCTCGTCCACGCTGTCCGCATCGACGCCCCGCTCCAGCAACTCCCGTACGGCGGCGGCGTCCCCGGCGCGAACGGCGGCCACGAGTCCGTCCGTCTCTTCCCCCCTGCTCATGCGCACCAAAGTACGCAGGATCTCCTCCCGGCTCGCCCGATTTTCGAGGCGCGCGAAGCCGGGCCCGGCGTCCTCGCCGGTGGTGGCCGGTGCCGGTCGGAAGGTGTGCGGACCCCGAGGAACGCCGACGCCCCCTGTCCCACGACGAGGACAAGGGGCGTCGGACTGCCGTAGGAGCTACTTCACCGGCTCGGGCTCCGGCTCGCTCTCGGTCTCGGCGGTGTCCTCGGGGTCCACCGGCGTCTTGACGGACTCCAGCAGCAGCTGGGCGACGTCGACGACCGTGATCGACTCCTTGGCCTTGCCGTCGTTCTTCTTGCCGTTGACCGAGTCGGTCAGCATGACCAGGCAGAACGGGCAGGCGGTCGAGATGATGTCCGGGTTGGTGGAGAGAGCCTCGTCGACGCGCTCGTTGTTGATGCGCTTGCCGATCCGCTCCTCCATCCACATCCGCGCACCACCGGCGCCGCAGCAGAAGCCGCGCTCCTTGTGGCGGTGCATCTCCTCGTTCCGCAGACCGGGGACGTTCGCGATGATCTCGCGCGGGGGCGTGTAGATCTTGTTGTGGCGGCCCAGGTAGCAGGGGTCGTGGTAGGTGATGATGCCCTCGACCGGGGTGACCGGGATCAGCTTGCCCTCGTCCACCAGGTGCTGGAGCAGCTGGGTGTGGTGGATGACCTCGTAGTCGCCGCCGATCTGCGGGTACTCGTTGCCGAGCGTGTTGAGGCAGTGCGGGCAGGTGGCGACGATCTTCTTGGCCGACTTGGGCTTGGCGGACTCGGGCGTCACCTTGCCGTCGTCGTCCATCTCCTCGCCGAACGCCATGTTCAGTGCCATGACGTTCTCCATGCCGAGCTCCTGGAAGAGGGGCTCGTTGCCGAGGCGGCGGGCGGAGTCGCCGGTGCACTTCTCGTCGCCGCCCATGATCGCGAACTTCACGCCCGCGATGTGGAGGAGTTCGGCGAAGGCCTTGGTGGTCTTCTTGGCGCGGTCCTCGAGGGCGCCGGCGCAGCCGACCCAGTACAGGTACTCGACCTCGGTGAGGTCCTCGATGTCCTTGCCGACGACCGGGACCTCGAAGTCGACCTCCTTGAGCCACTCCAGGCGCTGCTTCTTCGCCAGGCCCCAGGGGTTGCCCTTCTTCTCCAGGTTCTTGAGCATCGTGCCCGCCTCGGACGGGAACGCGGACTCGATCATCACCTGGTAGCGGCGCATGTCGACGATGTGGTCGATGTGCTCGATGTCCACCGGGCACTGCTCGACACAGGCGCCGCAGGTGGTGCAGGACCACAGGACGTCCGGATCGATGACGCCGTTCTCCTCGACGGTGCCGATGAGGGGGCGCTCCGCCTCGGCGAGAGCCGCCGCGGGGACGTCCTTCAGCTGCTCCTCGGACGCCTTCTCCTCGCCCTCCATCGACTTGCCGCCACCGGCCAGCAGATACGGCGCCTTGGCGTGCGCGTGGTCGCGCAGCGACATGATCAGCAGCTTCGGGGAGAGCGGCTTGCCGGTGTTCCAGGCCGGGCACTGCGACTGGCAGCGACCGCACTCGGTGCAGGTGGAGAAGTCCAGCAGGCCCTTCCAGGAGAACTGCTCGACCTGGGAGACACCGAAGACGTCGTCGTCACCGGGGTCGGTGAAGTCGATCGGCTTGCCGCCGGACGTCATCGGCAGCAGCGCGCCGAGGGCCGTCTCGCCCGTCGCGTTGCGCTTGAACCAGATGTTCGGGAAGGCGAGGAAGCGGTGCCAGGCCACGCCCATGTTGGTGTTCAGCGAGACCACGATCATCCAGATGAACGAGGTGCTGATCTTCACCATCGCGGTGAAGTAGATCAGCGTCTGGAGCGTGGGGACACTCAGGCCCTTGAAGGCCAGCACCAGCGGGTACGAGGCGAAGTACGCGGCCTCGTAGTGCTCGACGTGGTGGATCGCACCCTCCAGGCCGCGCAGCACGTAGATCGCGAGGCCGATGGTGAGGATGACGTACTCGACGAAGTACGCCTGGCCGGCCTTGGAGCCCGCGAAACGGGACTTGCGGCCCGCACGCGAGGGCAGGCTCAGCAGGCGGATGACCATGAGTACGGCGATGCCCAGGATCGTCATCACGCCGATGAACTCGATGTACAGCTCGAACGGCAGGAACCCGCCGATGACCGGCAGTGTCCAGTCGGCCTGGAAGAGCTGGCCGAACGCCTGTGCCAGGGTCGGCGGCAGCGTGAGGAAGCCGACGGCCACGAACCAGTGGGCGAAGCCGACGATGCCCCACCGGTTCATCCGGGTGTGGCCGAGGAACTCCCGCACCAGAGTCACGCTGCGCGCATACGGGTTGTCGGCGCGGCTGCCGGCGGGAACCGGCTGGCCGAGTTTGAAGTACCGGACGAACTGGCCGATGGCGCGTGCGAGCAGCGCAACGCCGACCACGGTCAGCACCAGCGACACGATGATCGCGGCGAGTTGCATTTCGGGGCTCCTCGGGCCTGCGAGGGTCAGACATTACTAAGCGGTAACTTATCTAGTCCGTCTGAGACTACCCCCATCTCCAGTCGCACTGTAGCCAGGCGCGGGGTGATCTGAGTCGCTGAGGGTTGCCTTAAGATCCGAACGTGTTATTCGTCTCAAAAAGGGATATACGGCACTAACCTAGCTCCGTGCTGTACGGGATCGCCGCCGCCACCGCCGCCCTCCTCCTCGCCGCCTTCCTGTCGGCGCTGTTCCGGCTGCCCGCGCTGCGCCTCGGCATCATCGACCGTCGGCGGCAGCGGCCCCTGCCGTTGTTCGGCGGTCTGGCCGTCGTCCTCGCGACCTGCCTGGTCGTGGCCGGCTGGGAGTGGGCGGGGGTCGCCCCGCTGGGTCCCGAGATCCGGCGGCTGCTGATCGCCGCGGGCGCCGTCGCCCTGCTCGGGCTGGTCGCCGACGTGCGGCGGGTGAAGGAGCGGTTCCTGGTCGGCGGTACGGCCGTGGCGGCGGCCTTCGTGGTGCCGTACGGCGAGACGGGGTTCTGGCTGGGGGTGCCGGCCATCGGACTGATCGTCCTCGTCGCCGTCGGTTTCAAGGCGCTCGACCATGCGGACGGGCTGGCCGGCACCGTCGGCGTCGTCACCGCCTTCGGGGTCGGTGTGCTCGCGGCGGCCGAGGTGATGGACGAGCTCGCCGTCCTGCTCAGTGTGCTGGCGGCCGCGCTGACCGGGTTCCTCATGCACAACTGGCCTCCCGCGCGGATCGGGTTCGGGGCGTGCGGGTCCCTGTTCGTCGGGTTCGTGCTGGCGGCGTCGGCCGTGATGACCCGCGCCGGACGCGATCCGGTGTCGAGCCTGGGCATCCTCTACTCGCTCACCGCCCTCGCCACCGCCGACGTGCTCCTCGTGGCACTGTCCCGCCGGCTGGCCGGGCGGCCGCTGCTGCGCGGCGGACCCGATCACCTCGCCCATCGGCTGCGCCGCCTCGGCCTCACCCCGCAGGGTGTGACGATCCTCCTCGGTGTCGCCGCCTTCGCCGGGGTGGCCGTCGGCGTTCTCGTGCACATGGGATGGATGGCCGTGTCCGGGGTGTACTGGGTCGGGGTGACCGCTCTCGTCGTCGTGGTCGGCTGCCTTCGGATCAAGGTCTACGGGCCTCGGCGTCAACCTACTTTTCCCTTGGGTGAACCCGTTCGTACCTCCAGCCATGCCACATCCACGCAGGTCAGAGCCCAGTTGCGTGTAAGGAACGGATAAGAGTTGAGCGGGGTCGACTCAGCTCTGTTGACCGGGTGCGAGCCGTCATGCACACTTGAGTCCGTTCCACTCAAGTCAGCTGGAGGAATCAACCATGGCACGTGCGGTCGGCATCGACCTGGGCACGACTAACTCCGTCGTCAGCGTTCTGGAGGGCGGCGAGCCCACCGTCATCACCAACGCCGAGGGCGCCAGGACCACGCCGTCCGTCGTCGCCTTCGCCAAGAACGGCGAGGTGCTCGTCGGCGAGGTGGCCAAGCGCCAGGCGGTCACCAACGTGGACCGGACCATCCGTTCCGTGAAGCGTCACATGGGCACGGACTGGAAGATCGAGCTCGACGGGAAGCCCTTCAACCCGCAGCAGATCTCCGCGTTCATCCTGCAGAAGCTGAAGCGGGACGCCGAGTCCTACCTGGGCGAGAAGGTGACCGACGCGGTCATCACCGTCCCGGCGTACTTCAACGACTCCGAGCGCCAGGCGACGAAGGAGGCCGGCGAGATCGCGGGTCTGAACGTCCTTCGTATCGTCAACGAGCCCACCGCGGCCGCGCTCGCCTACGGCCTCGACAAGGACGACCAGACGATCCTCGTCTTCGACCTCGGTGGCGGCACCTTCGACGTGTCCCTCCTGGAGATCGGCGACGGCGTCGTCGAGGTGAAGGCCACCAACGGTGACAACCACCTCGGTGGTGACGACTGGGACCAGCGCGTCGTCGACTACCTGGTCAAGCAGTTCCAGGCCGGCCACGGCGTGGACCTGTCCAAGGACAAGATGGCCCTCCAGCGTCTGCGTGAGGCCGCCGAGAAGGCGAAGATCGAGCTGTCCTCGTCCACCGAGACCTCGATCAACCTGCCCTACATCACCGCCTCCGCCGAGGGCCCGCTGCACCTGGACGAGAAGCTCACCCGGGCTCAGTTCCAGCAGCTGACGGCCGACCTGCTGGAGCGCTGCAAGACCCCGTTCTTCAACGTCATGAAGGACGCCGGCGTCTCCATCAACGAGATCGACCACGTCGTCCTCGTCGGTGGCTCCACCCGTATGCCCGCCGTCGCCGAGCTCGTCCGCGAGCTGACCGGCGGCAAGGACGCCAACAAGGGCGTCAACCCGGACGAGGTCGTCGCCATCGGCGCCGCCCTGCAGGCCGGTGTGCTCAAGGGTGAGGTCAAGGACGTCCTGCTCCTCGACGTGACCCCGCTGTCCCTCGGTATCGAGACCAAGGGCGGCATCATGACCAAGCTCATCGAGCGGAACACGACGATCCCGACCAAGCGGTCCGAGATCTTCACCACCGCCGAGGACAACCAGCCGTCCGTGCAGATCCAGGTCTACCAGGGCGAGCGCGAGATCGCGGCGTACAACAAGAAGCTCGGCATGTTCGAGCTGACCGGTCTGCCGCCGGCGCCGCGCGGTGTCCCGCAGATCGAGGTCGCCTTCGACATCGACGCCAACGGCATCATGCACGTGACCGCGAAGGACCTGGGCACGGGCAAGGAGCAGAAGATGACCGTCACCGGTGGCTCCTCGCTGCCGAAGGACGAGGTCAACCGGATGCGCGAAGAGGCCGAGAAGTACGCGGAGGAGGACCACGCCCGCCGCGAGGCCGCCGAGACCCGCAACCAGGGCGAGCAGCTCGTCTACCAGACGGAGAAGTTCCTCAAGGACAACGAGGACAAGGTCCCCGGCGAGGTCAAGACCGAGGTCGAGGCCGCCGTCGAGGAGCTGAAGACCGCGCTCAAGGGCGAGGACACCGCCGAGATCCGCACCGCCACCGAGAAGGTTGCCGCGGTCTCCCAGAAGGTCGGCCAGGCCATGTACGCCGACGCCCAGGCCGCGCAGGCCGCGGGCGGCCCCGAGGGCGCCGCCCCGGGTGGCAAGGCCGCTGACGACGACGTCGTCGACGCCGAGATCGTGGACGACGAGCGCAAGGACGGTGCCGCGTGACGGAGGAGACCCCGGGCTTCGAGGAGAAGCCCGACGTCCCCTCCGGCGCGACCCCCGACGGCGCCGAGTCGAAGGCCGCACCCTCCTCGAACGCGGAGGGGGCGGCCCCGGCAGGGGACGCAGCAGCACAGATCGCCGGTCTGACGGCCCAGCTGGACCAGGTGCGCAAGGCGCTCGAGGAGCGCACCGCGGACCTCCAGCGGCTCCAGGCCGAGTTCCAGAACTACCGCCGCCGCGTGGAGCGGGACCGGGTCACGGTCAAGGAGATCGCCGTCGCGAACCTCCTGACCGAGCTCCTGCCCGTCATCGACGACATCGGCCGCGCCCGGGAACACGGCGAACTCGTCGGCGGATTCAAGTCCGTCGCGGAGTCGCTGGAGACCGTCGCGGCGAAGATGGGACTGCAGGCGTTCGGCAAGGAGGGCGAGCCCTTCGACCCGACGATCCACGAGGCGCTGATGCACTCCTACGCGCCGGACGTCACCGAGACGACCTGCGTGGCGATCCTGCAGCCCGGGTATCGCATCGGCGAGCGCACCATCCGCCCCGCGCGGGTGGCCGTCGCCGAGCCCCAGCCGGGCGCGCAGAGCGTCAAGGCCGAGGAGGCGACCGAGGCGGCCGGCGACGACAAGGAGAGCGGTGGCCCGGACGAGGGCTGACGTTGAACTGACGAGGGACTACCGGAAGGGGGTACGTCGAGGATGAGCACCAAGGACTTCATCGAGAAGGACTTCTACAAGGTCCTCGGCGTCCCCAAGGACGCCACCGAGGCCGAGATCAAGAAGGCGTACCGGAAGCTCGCCCGCGAGAACCACCCGGACGCCAACAAGGGCAACGCCAAGGCGGAGGAGCGCTTCAAGGAGATCTCCGAGGCGAACGACGTCCTCGGCGACCCCAAGAAGCGCAAGGAGTACGACGAGGCACGCGCCCTCTTCGGCAACGGCGGCTTCCGCCCGGGGCCGGGCGCGGGCGGCGGCTCCTTCAACTTCGACCTGGGCGACCTCTTCGGAGGCGGCGCCCAGGGCCAGGGCGGTTCCGGCGGCTTCGGCGGCGGAATCGGTGACGTCTTCGGGGGCCTGTTCAACCGCGGCGGCACGGGCGCGGGCACGCGTACCCAGCCCCGGCGCGGCCAGGACATCGACACCGAGGTCACTCTCAGCTTCACCGAGGCGATCGAGGGCGCGACGGTCCCGCTGCGCATGTCCTCGCAGTCCCCGTGCAAGGCCTGCGCCGGCACCGGCGACAAGAACGGCACGCCCAGGGTGTGCCCGACCTGCGTCGGAACCGGCCAGGTGGCCCGGGGTTCGGGCGGCGGCTTCTCGCTGACCGACCCCTGCCCGGACTGCAAGGGGCGCGGCCTGATCGCCGAGCACCCGTGCCTGGAGTGCAAGGGCAGCGGCCGGGCCAAGTCGTCCCGGACGATGCAGGTGCGCATCCCGGCCGGGGTGTCGGACGGCCAGCGCATCCGTCTGCGCGGCAAGGGCGCACCCGGCGAACGCGGCGGCCCGGCAGGCGATCTGTACGTCACCGTGCACGTCGACGCGCACCCGGTGTTCGGCCGCAAGGACGACAACCTCACGGTGACCGTCCCCGTGACCTTCGCGGAGGCGGCGCTCGGCGGCGAGGTCAGGGTCCCCACCCTGGGCGGACCGCCGGTCACCCTGAAGCTGCCGCCCGGCACGCCCAACGGCCGCACCATGCGGGCGCGGGGCAAGGGCGCGGTCCGCAAGGACGGCACCCGCGGCGACCTCCTGGTCACCGTCGAGGTGAGTGTCCCGAAGGACCTTTCGGGGAAGGCTCGTGACGCGCTCGAGGCGTATCGCGAGGCGACCGCGGGCGAGGACCCGCGGGCGGAGCTGTTCCAGGCCGCGAAGGGAGCATGAGTCAGATGGACGGTCGTCGACGCAACCCGTATGAACTGACCGAGGAGACCCCGGTCTACGTCATCTCGGTGGCGGCCCAGCTCTCCGGCCTGCACCCGCAGACGCTGCGCCAGTACGACCGCCTGGGCCTTGTCTCCCCCGACCGCACCGCCGGCCGGGGCCGCCGCTACTCGGCCCGCGACATCGAACTGCTCCGCCAGGTGCAGGCGTTGTCGCAGGACGAGGGCATCAACCTGGCCGGCATCAAGCGCATCATCGAACTGGAGAACCAGGTCGCGGCGCTGCAGTCCCGGGTGGCCGAGCTGCAGGCCGCCGTCGAAGGGGCCGCGGCGGCGATGCAGCAGCGCGAGGCGGCGGTGCACGCGTCGTACCGCCGGGATCTGGTGCCGTATCAGGAGGTGCAGCAGACCAGCGCGTTGGTGGTCTGGCGGCCGAAGCGGCAGCAGTCCTCGGACTGACGGACGCGACCGCGCACGCGGACGTGGATACGAGAGGGGCCCGGAGACTGAACTCTCCGGGCCCCTCTCGTGTGCTGCCGCCGCTGCCGGGTCAGCCGGCGGGGGCGGTGACCGCCCAGTCACCCGCGGGGACGGACTCGGTGCCGTCGGCCTGCACACCGGTCACCCAGTAGAAGGACGTGGTGCCGCGCCGCGCGCCCGTGTCGAAGTAGGTGGAGGCACCGGCCGGGAGTTCGGCGATCTTCTCGTACGTGGCGGCGTCGGGGTTCCACCGGTGGACGCGGAAGCTCTCCGCGGGGTCGGCGGACTCCTCCCCGCCCGCGCCGAGACCGGTCCACGTGAGCTGGTTGCCCTCGTCGCCCTCCGCGCCCGACGCCGTCAGGTGCAGCGGCGAGCCCTCGGGCGTGGCCACGCTCGGCGTCATGTCGAGCTCGGTCGCGGACACGGCCGGGACGCCCTCGTCGCTCCACTTGATGGCGGAGTTCCCGTCGTCGTCCACGGCGTCGAGGAAGAAGCAGACCTCGTCACCGTCCGGGAGCGTGGTGTACGCGAAGGAGGTCTTGTCGGGGGAGACGTAGTCCGACAGGGTGCCGTAGCAGACCTGTTCGCCATCGTCGTTGCCCAAGAGCTCGCCCCAGTAGACCCGGTAGTGCCGCAGATCCTCGGCCGGGCTCTTGTCCCAGTCCAGCTGGAAGCCGTACTCGGTCGGGGTGACGTTCAGCCCGGAGACGAGCGGCGGCGGGTCGTTGTCCCAGATCTTGCCCCGCTGGGGCTCTGACCTCGCGGACTCGTTGCCCGCCGCGTCGACGGCCGACACCCGGTAGTAGTAGACGGTGCTCTCGGCGGCCGAGGTGTCCAGGTAGGTGAGCTGGTCCGTGCTGCCGACCTTGGCGTACGTGCCGTTCTCGCTCGCCGCGCGGTAGACGCGGTACGACGCCGCGTCCGTGACCGCGTCCCAGCCGACCTGGAGCCCGCCCGTGCCGCCGGTCGGGGTCACCTCGCCCGTCGCGCGCGTGATGGCGGGCACGCCGGGGGCGACCCGGTCGACGGTGGTGACGGCCTGGTCCGCGGTACCGGCCGATTCGTTGCCGGCCTTGTCGTAGGCGCGGACCTCGTAGTAGTAGGTCGCGCCGGTCACCGGCAGGGTGGTGTCGGTGTAGGTGGTGGAGGTGGTCGTCGCCAGGGGAGCGGTGCCGAAGGCGGCGCCCTTCAGGCGGCGGTAGACGCGGTAGCCCGCGAGGTCCATCTCCTTGTTCTTGGCCCAGGTGAGCTTCGCGTTGCCGCCGGCCTGGTCGTACGTCACGGTGGGGCCGGTCGGGGCGAGGGGCTTGACGGTGTCGACGGTGGCCGAAGTGCGGGGCGTGTAGCCGAAGTTGACGCGGGCGCTGCCGGTCCAGTTGACGTAGTCGACGCGGAGGGTGTGCTTGCCGGACGGGATCGTGACGTTGACGGTCTTGGAGACCGTGGTGGAGGTGTTCTTCCACAGGTCGATCTTGCGGGTGCCGTCGAGGTAGACCCGGATGCCGTCGAGGCCGGAGGCGGAGAGGGAGAAGGGGCCGCCCGAGCCGAAGTCCCGCGTCACGCTCCAGCGGACGGCGAAGTTGTCCTTCGAGAGTCCGGACGCCGGGGCGTTCGTGCCCCAGTTCTGGTCGACGGCGGTGTCGCAGTCCGTCTTCTTCGGCGTACCGGAGAAGGTGGTGTTCGCGAAGAACTGCCGCTTGAAGACCGGTGACGTGCAGGTCACGGCGGCGGAGGCGGGCGCGGTGGTGATGGTGAGCAGTCCGCCGGCGGTGGCGAGCACGAGGGCGGTCGCGGTGGCCGCGGTCGTGCGTCTGGCTGGGTTCATCGGGTCCCTCGGTCCTGTTCGGCGACGGCGGTGATCAGCCGTCGCCGGACAGGACTCGTCGGGTGGGGGATTGGTTGTACGGGGGGCGGCGTCGTTGTGTCGTCGTAGTGCTGTCGTCGATCTGCCGTCGATCTGCCGTCGCGCTGACAGGAGCTGACAGGTGCTGACAGGAAGTGGTCCGTGGCGTGCAGGATCCTGACAGTGATCGCTCTGGAAGCGGTTCGTGGGCGCTGGCAGAGTCGTGGACATGGACAACAGGGGGAACGCGCGGATTGCGCGGAACACGGGGATCGCGGGGATGACGACGGCCAAGGCCGGTCTGCGCAGAGGGCTGCCGGTACTCGCGCTGGCGCTGATGGTCTCGTTGCCGGTGGGGGCGGCGGTGACGGTGGGTGTCGGGGGTGGGCCTTCGGCCGGGGTGGCCGTCAACGGGTGGCAGTGAACGGGGTGGATGAGGCTGTGGAGTTCCAGGATCTGGTGCTGGTCCGCAAGGCGGGGGGTGATGCGCCGGCGGCGACCGCGGTGATCAGGGTGCTCGGTACGTTGCCCGAGGGCTGGGGGCATGAATGGCGGCTCGACGAGGACGGGGGTCGGATCCATCTGCGGATCCGGCCCCCGTCGGGGTCTGGGCCGGGTGTGGTGCGGGGGTGGCTGGGCGGTGTGCTTGAGGATCCGGCGTTGTGGGCCTGGGGGGTGGAGGGGGCGGAGCCGGGCGGCTGACGGGTTTTCCTCGCCCCCGCCGCCCCTACCCGTCCCGTCCCCGGGGGCTGCCGCCCCCGGACCCCCGCATCGGCCCTGAACGGGCCTCGTCCTCAAACGCCGGACGGGCTGAGATGCCTGGCCGGCGTTGAGAAGTCGCCCGCGTCCAGATGACGTCCTCGAACGCCGGACGGGCTGAGATGCCTGGGCCGGCGCCGAGGAGTCGCCCGCGTCCAAATGACGTCCTCGAACGCCGGACGGGCTGAAATGCCTGCGCCGGCGTTGAGAGATTGGCTCAGATCCAGCCCCGTTCGCGGGCCAGCAACGCTGCGTGAGGGCGGTTGCTGGCGTTCAGGGTGCGGAGGACGTCGGCTACGTGGCGGCGGTAGGTGCGTAGGGAGATGCCCAGTTCGCGGGCGCCGATTTCGTCCTTTGTCACTCGGCACATGGATGTGAGGACGTCCAGCTCCATGGGGGTGAGGGGGACGGAGTCCGGGGGCGGGGTGTCGAGCAGGCTGGTCAGGTCCGTGGCCTGGTCCCAGATTCTTTCGAAGAGGGACAGGACGTTGGCCACCAGGCCCGGTTCCTGGGCGACCAGGGCGCCGCGTGAGGTGTCCGCGGGGTTCGCCGGGACCAGGGCGGTGTGGCGGTCGTAGACGAGGATGCGCTCGGCGATGTCGGGAGCGGCTCTGATGCTGGCGCCCTGGGCGGAGAGTTCGTGCAGGTAGGCCGCGGTGGGCGGGTTGTCGAGCGCCTCCTTCAGGACGACGCTGCGGATGCGCACGCCCCGGCGCAGACAGCGGGTGTCGAGCGGGCGCGCGTGCTCGATGTTCTCCGGGGTGAGCGCCTGGTAGGGCTCGACGGAGAGGATCTCCTCGCGGGCGAAGAACGCGAGGTCGTCGATGCGGTTGCGGATCTGCGCGAGGTTTGTCATCCGCTCCACACCACCGCCCGTCGGCGTGTGCGCGCTCTG
Organism: Streptomyces cyaneochromogenes; assembly: GCF_003963535.1. Lineage (GTDB taxonomy): Bacteria > Actinomycetota > Actinomycetes > Streptomycetales > Streptomycetaceae > Streptomyces > Streptomyces shaanxiensis. The sequence continues at coordinate 5,528,274 of NZ_CP034539.1, forward strand.
CTCCGCGCGGAGTTCCGCGACCAGGTTGCGAGGCCTGGTCACCTGCTGCAACTCATGGTGCAGCTCGCTCAGTCTTCGGTCGGTGAGCAGCCCGACCGCGATCTCCGGGTCCGCCGCCGTCAGGCTGCCTTCCGGAACGTCCCCGTTGTCCGCGCGGCGGAGCAGGCCCAGTTCCGTGAGCCGCTCCAGCGCGGCGCGGACGGAACCCCGTTGGGCGTGGAGGAGCAGATGGATGTCCTCTGTCGGCGTACCCGGATGTCTCAGGAAGTGCCGGTAGACCCGCTCCTCCAGTGCGGAGAGCCCCAACAGGTCCATGGTGCCCGCATTGTTCATCCTTCCCCCTGCGTTTCTTACGGCTGGTCAGGCCGTGGCGATGTGGAATCCACCGAAATGCTTCGTGCACAGGGTAATGCGCTGGTCAAGAGCTTGAGGTGGGTGTGGTGCGGAGTGCGGTCGGCAGGATGGTGCCGTCGGTGTGCAGCAAGTTGCTGTGTACGGGGCCCGCTCCGCGCCCCGACGCTTGGCAGGCTGGAATCCGTCGGCCAAGAACCGATGGAAACGCCGGCCACGAGCCGACGGAATGCGGACCACCGAACACGATCTGGGGGAAACACATGACTGTTGTCGTACGGGAGGACGCGCTCGACTTCTCCGCGCTGACCGACCGCGAACGCGAGGTCCTGCTCCTGCTCGCCACGGGGGAGCAGAACCGCTGGCTCGCCCGCCGCCTGGGCATCGCGGAGCGCACGGTACGGGCCCACACCGCCAGCATCGTGCGCAAGCTCGGCATCAAGTCGCGGTTCGAGGCGGCGATCGTCTCGCACCTCTACGCGGACGACATCAGGGGGGCGTGCGGCTGACCACCGCCGTCCCGCCGTCCAGCCGTTCCGTCGCCCGCGCGGTGACATGGCGGACGTGAAGGGCCCCTCCGGTAGGCGCCGGAGGGGCCCTTCACGTTGTCCCGCGCGTCGTCCCGTGCCGGTCAGCCGGGGGTCATGTCGCCGACCATCTCGATCGCCAACATCCACCAGGGCTGGGCACCCGTGCCGAACGCGGCGGCCAGCGCGTAGCCGAGGGCCGCGTCCAGGGGCTCCGGCTCGGCGTCCTCGCGCCACTCGACGAGCACGTGTCCGTCGCCGTCCGAGGAGAAGTCGCCGATGTGCTGCTCGTCCCGCAGCAGGCGGCTGCCCGGGATGGAGTCCGGCACCAGTCGCCAGGCGTGGCCCGCGTGGCGGACGTCTACGCGGTACGAGTGCCGGCTCAGCCGTCCCTTGGCGGGGTCGAGGACGACTTCCTCGCCGTCCACGGTCAGCGTGAGCCGGCTGCCGTCGCGGGTGCCGACCGGGATGTGGTCCTCGGCCTCGGTCCCCTCCGCACGGCGCAGTTCGACCCGGGGCACCGACTCGCCCTCGACGGTGACCTCGCCCAGTCCGATGTCGAGCCGGACCGTCAGCTCGCCGAACCGGTCGTCCTCGACGAGGTGCTCGACGACGGGCTTCTCCTCGTAGTCGTCGTCCTCGTACTCGGCGGTCTCGTAGCCGTCGTACGTGTCGGCGTCGTCGTACCGGTCCGTGGTCGTGGATGCGGGTGCGGGTGCCGGGTTCTTCGGCATCGGGTCTTCCTTTGCTGTATCGCCTCTGACGGGTGGTCAGTGGTGAGGTGTCGTGCGCCGTGCGTCGTGTGCCGTACTGGGTTCTGTGCCGACGTCGTGGGGTGGGTTCTCACGCTCCTGTCGCCGTCAGCTGGGTGGCGGCGAGGTCTCGGTACAGGTCGTCCCTGTCCAGCAGTTCCCCGTGCCGGCCGTGGTCGCGTACGCGGCCGCCGGAGAGCAGCACCATGTGGTCGGCGGAGGTCACCGTGGAGAGCCGGTGGGCGATCAGGACGACCGTGCAGTGCTCGGCCGCGCGCTCCACGGTCTGCCGCAGTGCCGTCTCGCTCAGTCCGTCGAGGTGGGCCGTCGCCTCGTCGAGCAGCAGCACCTGCGGGCGGCGCAGCAGGGCGCGGGCGATGGCCAGGCGCTGGCGTTCTCCGCCGGACAGGGCCAGACCGCGGGTGCCGACGTGCGTGTCGAGGCCCTCGGGGAGCCGGGCGACGAGCGCGTCGAGCAGGGTGTCCCGGAGCACCCGGTCGACCTCCTCCCCGGTGGCGTCGGGGGCGGCGTACAGCAGGTTCTCGCGAAGGGTGCCCGCCAGCATGGGGGTGTCCTGCTCGACGTACGCGATCCGGCGGCGCACCTCGGCGCGGCTGAGGGTGGCGATGTCGGTGCCGTCGAGCAGGATGCGGCCGGAGTCCAGGTCGTAGAAGCGCTGGAGGAGGGAGAAGACGGTCGTCTTGCCGCTGCCGGACGGGCCGACGAGCGCGGTGACGCCGCCCGCCGGGGCGGTGAGGCTGACGTCGTCGAGGGTGCCGGTGCGGCCCGCGTAGGCGAACGTGACGTGCTCCAGCGTGACTCGGGGCGGCGGACCGACGGGGCGGGCCGGGGTCTCGTCGACGTCCGTCTCGGTCTCCATCTGCCGCACCTCCTCGATCCGGGTGAGCGCGCCGAGGCCCTGCTGGAGGGAGGTCGTGCCGCCGACCAGGGAGAGCACCGGGCCGCCGAGGTTGAACAGATAGAGCAGGAAGGCGATCAGCGCGGCCAGGTCCAGGGTGCCGGTCGCGACCAGGGCGCCGCCGAAGCCGATCACCGCGAGGAACGAGGCCTGGACGACCAGGGCGGACAGCACCGCGATCGTGGCCTGGTAGCGGGCGCCGGCCAGGCCCGCCCGGTAGGCGTCCTCGGCGGCGGCCACGGCCCGCGCGGTCTCCGTCGCCTCGCCGCCGTTGGCCTTCACGGTGCGGGCGGCGCCGAGCGAACGGTCGAGAGCGGCGCCGATCTCACCGACCGACGTCTGCGCGACCGTGGTGACGCGGCGGATCCGCGGCATCACCACGCCCATGGCGACACCGACCACCAGCAGGACGCCGGAGGTGATGCCGAGCAGCGGCAGACTGGTCATGCCCATCAAGACGATGGTGGCCAGCAGATGGATGCCTCCGTCGAGCAGCTGGATGACCCCGCTGGTCGCCGCGTGCTGCACGAGCGTGCTGTCCGAGGTCACCCGGGTCGTCAGACCGCCGGGCTCGTGCTGGTCCAACTCTCCGGTACGCAACCGGATCAGACGGTGGATCAGGCCCTTGCGGACATGCAGGACGACCTTCTCCGCCGTGCGTTCGCTCAACAGGGCCTGGGCCCAGGTGAGGACGATCGAACCGGCCAGCAGGGCCAGCATCAGCAGGATCTCGTCGCCGAGGCCCCGGCCGGTCATGAGTGCCGTGAGCGCCGACTCGACGACCATCGGCTGTGCCAGCCCCGCCGCGCTGCCCGCGAGGGTCAGCACCAGGACCAGCAGGAGGACGCGCCGGTGCGGGCGCGCGTGGGCGAGGAGGGCCCGAAGCGGCGGCCGGGGCGCGGGCCGCGGGGCCTGGGCGGTTGCGGAGTCAGGTGAGTTCACCCTGATCTTTTTACGCGGGAGGGCGGGGGCGGCGGTATTGGCGGTTGCGGCAGTGCCGAGTCCGGTCATGCCGTGCTCGGTTATGCCGGCACCGGTTATGCCGCCACCGGTCATGCCGATCCCGGTCATGCCGTAACTGACAATAGCGGGCGGCTTTTCGGGTGGGTCATATTTCTCATGTCCGCAGCGGACAGCAAGAAAATCCAAGAGCTTCCCAAAGCTCGTCACACCAAGGGAGAGACTCATGCAGTCGACGCAGAACGAGAAGGACCTGTTCGAGGGTTACACCGCCTACACCTCCGCCGAGGAGCTGGGCCTGTACGACGGCAAGGACGCCGCGCCCGCGTTCAGCCCGACCATCCCGTGGGCGATCCGCGCGACCATCATCACGGCCCGCTCCTCGCAGCAGTGCGCCGCGGCCATCGGTTCGCTGACCGCCAAGACCATCGAGAACAAGTGCTGACGGGACATCCCGAGCAGTGACCCGCGGGGAGGGGCCGGTGCCGGCCACCGGCCCCTCCCCGGGCAACCGAACCACATATCCCAGGAGGAAGGTCATGGAGATCCCGGACCCCACCGGTGTCGCGGATCCCGGATTCCGACGAGTGCTCCTTGTGGGCACCGGAGCGCTCAGCGTGGCATTTCTTCCTTTCTGGATCAACTGGCTGAACAACACCTTTCCGGAGATGGAGAAAAGGGTCGTGCTGACCCGCTCCGCCCGCCGATTCGTTTCGGTGGAGGCGATATCCACACTCAGTGGAAGGAAAGTCTTCACCGACGACTGGAACGAGGCGGAACCCGGCACCGCCCCCCATGTGGAACTGGCCCGCTGGCCCGACCTCGTCCTCGTCCACCCCGCGACGATGCACTTCCTGACCCGGTACGCGCTCGGGCTCACCGACACCCCGCTGCTGTGTGCCCTCCAGTCCACCACCGCCCTCGTCGGCGTGGCCCCCTCGCTGCCGCCCGGCGCCCAGCTGAGCCCCGTGCTGCAGGGCCACCTGGACACCCTGCGGGCCCGCCCCGGAGTCGTCGTCGCGCCGACCGTGCCCGCGGTCAGCGCGAGCACCGGCGAACGCGAGGACGGCGGCGCGGCCCCGCTCTCGGAGCTGATGGGGCTGTGCGTGGGCGCGTACGCGAGGGCGCGGCGAGGGGAGGGGGAGTGACGGCGGCCGTTGCGACGCCCGGCACCGCACAGCCGGTCGCGGAGTTCGGCACCGGGCTCCAGGTCACCCGCGTCACGCCCACGTCCGACGGGCGTTACGAGTGGTGGCAGGGGCCTGGAGCGCGGCGGGCGGACCCACCGACGGTGCCTTACGTGTCGTACGTTCCCCGCCACACCTCGGGCGCTCGACTGGTCGTCCCCCGCCCCTCGGGGCGCGGGCTCGCCTACCTCGCCGACGGGCCGTACTCGGCCGCCGCATGGCTGCGTGATCCACGGCCGCAGGCACGGCGGCTGGTCGCGCACGCGCTGGCGGCGACGGGTGCGGCGCTGCGGGAGCTGCACACGACTCCCGTGCCCGCGGCGGAGGTTCCGCCCGCGCTCGCACGACTGCGGTCGTTCGTCGACGGCCGCGACGCGGCCCCTCCTGCCGTACGACGCCTGCGCGAGCACTCGGCACGCGTCTGGGGGCCCGCCCGTCTCGAACTGCTCCGGGCCTGGTGCGCCGAGCTGACGCGCCCCGCCGGCCCCGTTCTCGTCCACGGTTTCGCCTCCCTCGGCGCGCTGATCCCGCCCCTGCACCGGGGTCCGGTGGCGCTGCTGACCGGGGAGGACCTGGGGGCAGGCCGGCCCGAGCTGGACCTGGGCTGGCTGCTGGGCGACCTGGCCGAACTCGCCTGGGCCGTCCCGGTGTTCGGGGACGATCCGGGGCCCGATCTGCCGGGTGCGCTGCTCGACGCGTACGGGCCGGGCGCGAACCGGGAGTGGGCGGCCCGGGCCGCCGTGCTGCGGATCACCGCGCACATGCGCGACTTCGCCGCGTACTGCGACTGGAGCGACGAACTCACCGACTACACCGCCTTCATCGCTGACCTGATCGACGAGGAGGGCCGCCGCGCGGTCCCCGGGGGAGCCACACCGTGACCACCATGACCACCGCCGTGAACACCACCGCCGTGAACACCACCGCGACCGAACAGCCGCGTACCCGGCAGCGCTACCGGCCCACCGAGCTGGAGACGGTGCCCGCCGTGAACGCACTGCTGGAGCGGCTCGGGCTGGGTCGTCTCGACGCGCAGGCGGTCACCGCGTTCGGCGGGCGCAACGACAACTGGGCGGGACCGACCACCACCGGCGAGCAGGTCTTCGTCAAGACGGTCACCCTGCTGCCGGACGGCGACTGCCCCGAACTCGGACGCGCCCTGAGCTTCGAGGAGTTGGCGTCCCGTCGGCTGCCGCCGGGCTCGCCGCTGCGCTCGCCCGCGCTGCTCGGCGCCGACCGCGCGGCCGGGGTGACGGTGCACCGCCTGGTGCCGGGCGCCCGCTCGGGCGCCGAGCTCGCCCTGGACGGGGAGTTCGACGACGCGCTGTGCCGCGCGGCCGGCCGCGCCGTCGGCACCCTGCACGGGCTGGGCCCCGCCGAGGACGTGGACACCGGTGAGGCGCCGCTGCCGCCGCTCGCCTGGCTGAAGGCCCTGCCCTGGAGTGCCGTCCAGGAGCGGAGCATGGCGCAGATCGCCGCCTGGCAGCTGGTCCAGGACGACACCGAAGTGGTCGCGGCGCTGCACCGGCTGCGGGACCTGGAGAAGACCGTGCCGCACGGGCCCACGCACTGCGACCTGCGCTTCGACCAGTTCATCCGGGCGGACGAAGGCACCGGGGACCTCTACCTGTGCGACTGGGAGGAGTTCCGGCTCGCCGATCCCGCGCGGGACGTGGGCGCGTTCGCCGGGGAGTGGCTCTTCCACGCCGCGTACTCCGTGTTCGCGCCGACGGGCGAGGGCGGGGACGGGGGCGGGGGTGACGGCGGGGGCGCGGGGCAGCCGGGGCCCGCCGCCGGGTTCGGGCTGACGCACGAGGAGATCGTGGCGCGCGGCTCGGCGAGCCTGCGCCGCCATCTGCCGCGGATCGGTTCCTTCTGGCGCGGCTATCTGGAGTGCCGTACGCCCGACGCCGGGCTGCCCGAGCGGGCCGCCGCGTATGCCGGGTGGCACATGTTCGACCGGCTGATCGCCACGGCCGAGGCGCACGCCACGCTCAACCCGGTCGCGCGGGCCGCCGCCGGCATCGGCCGGACGGTCCTGCTCGACCCGGCGGCCGCCGCGCGGACGCTGGGCCTGACCCTGCCGGCCTCTTCCCTGCCGGGGCGGTCCCTCACAACCCCTTCCCGCCCGGCCCCTTCCCGCCCGGCCCCATCCCTCTCGAACGGGAGCAGCCACCGATGACCCTCGCCGCCCCCCTCACTCCCCTCCGTCCCCTCGCTCCCCTCGACTCCCCGGTGCCGGACGCTTCCCCCGTCGCCCCGCACCGGGGCCTCGCACCGCGGCCTGCCGCCGCGCTCGCCGCCGTCACCGTCGCGCCGGGCGCCCGTGAGGCCACCGTCGCCGGGCGTACGGTCACCGCCGACAGCCCGCGAGACCTGCGCGGCCGGCTCACCAACGCGCTGTACGAGGAACTGCACGCGGGCCGCCACCAGGGCGGTGCCCTTCCCGACGGGCCGCCGCCCCGGCGCACCCTGCGCGACCCCGACCTGGAGCGTCGGCTCGCGGCCGCCGTGCCGCACCGCACCACGCCCACCCGGGGCCGCCTCATCGAGGTGCTGCGGCGGGCGGACGGCGACCAGCTCGTCGTACGTCTCCCGGAGGTCACCACGCGTGTGCCGGCCGACCGGCTGCTGAGCCCGGGCACGCCGCCCGCGCCGGGCGATTACGTCGAACTCGCGCTGGAGGCCGCGCGGCCCGCGCTGTCCCCCGGGTTCTTCTACGTCATGGGGTCGCGCCCGCTGCCCCGGCCCGCCGGTGCCGTCCGCCGTCTCTTCCTGCACGCGCGGGACGCGGACGCGGCGGTCGTGCTGTGGGGCCTGGCGCTCGACGCGCTGGAGTCCGCCGGGGCCCGGTACCACGCGAAGGTGCTCTCCGATCCGCAGGACTTCCCGCGCCGTGACGCCGTCGTGGTCTATCTGCATGGCGACCACCTGCCCGGCGAGCACGCGGTCGCGGCCGCCGTGGCTCCGCACGCGGGCACGCTGACCGGCGCCGAGACCTCGGTCTTCACCGAGGAGCTGGCCCCCGGCGTCGCCGCCGCCTGGGATCCCGAGGACCCGCGCCCCGGCCAGGACGGCATGAGCTTCGGCCAGCACCGTGCCTTCGCCCTCGCCTCCGGGCTCATCGCGCACGCCCTGGCCGACGGCTCCGAGGCCCGTACCCGCGAGGAGTACGTCGTACGGGCCTTCCGCGAGGCGGGAATCGACCCGCTGCAGCCCCAGAACAACCTCGACACCCGCTCGGGAGACGGACGATGACCACCAGCACCGCGACCACCGAAGCCCGCGCGCTCCCCGAGGCCGGCGGGCTCGGCACCGCCCTGACCACCGCCTACAGCGACGCGATCGCCGAGGTGTACGACGAGATCTACCCCTCCACCCCGGACCTGGAGGACATCGCCGACTTCCTCCTCACGCTCACCGCATCCGGTTCGAGCGTGCTCGAACTCGGCGTCGGCACGGGCCGGGTCGCGCTGCCGCTGGCCGACAAGGGCTTCCGGGTGCACGGCGTCGACTCCTCCGCGGGCATGCTCGCCCGGCTCGCCGAGAAGGACCCCGAGGGCCGGATCACACCCGTGCACGCCGACTTCGCCGCGCTCGACCTGGGGCGGGCCTTCGACGTCGTCCTCGCCCCGTTCAACTCGCTGTGCTGCGCGGTCACTCCGGACGAGCAGATCGCCCTCATGCACGCCGTGGCCCGGCACACCGCGCCGGACGGATGCGTCGTGATCGAGACGTTCGACCCCAGCGACTACCACGTCCAGAAGAAGAACGAGATCAGCACCTACCCCGTCGACGGGCGCGGCGCCATGATCGAGTCCATCGGGGTGCTGCCCGCCTCGCAGAACATGATGGTGCACAACACCCTCTTCCTCGACGGTGAGCCGCCCAAGTCCGCGACCACCGTGATGCGTTACCTGTGGCCGAGCGAGCTGGACCTGCTCGCCGGGATCGCCCGCCTGGAGCTGTCCGGCCGCTACTCCGGCTGGCGCGAGCAGCCCTTCGACGGGGGCGACAGCCGCAAGATGTGCGTGTCCGTGTACCGGCCGCTGCGGTGAGCCCTCGGCCGGATACGGGGATGCGGCTGGTCACCGAGGAGATGCCGGGGCGCGGACGCGGGCTCGTGGCCGTCGCGCTGACCGTGGGCGCGGGCGGCGACGACGATCCGGCCGGGCGGCACGGCATGGCGCACCTGGTGGAGCATCTGATGTTCCCGCGCGACGACGAGGCCGACGGCTTCGTGGCCCTCGTGCAGGAGGCGGGCGGCATGTGCAACGCCGAGACCCACCGCGACCACACGGTCTTCCACAGCGTCGTCCCCGCCGACGCGCTGCCCGATGTCCTCGCCCTGGAGGCCCGTCGCCTGCTGCGCTTCGGGCCGTCCGCCGCGACGCTCCGCTCCGAGGCGGCCGTCATCGGCGAGGAGATCCGCGCCGCCGGAGCCGGGAACCGCCTGTGGGACACCGTGCTCGCCGCGCTCCACCCCGGCGCGCGGGACGCCTACGGCACGACAGCGGAGCTGCGGGACGCCACCGTGGAGGAGGCGCAGACCTTCTTCCGCCGTCACTACCGGCCCGAGCGGGTCGTGCTGTCCGTCGTCGGAGACGTGGACGCGGGGCGGGTGGAGGAGCTGGTGCGGCGGGAGTTCGGTGCGTGGACGACGCCTGCAGCGGAGGTGGGGGCGGAGGCCGGCCCCGCCGCCGAGGCGCCCGCCCACCGGGAAGCGGCCCGCCGCACGCCCGGCGTCACCTCCTCCCTCCCGTATGCCCAAAACGGCGTCGCGATCGGCCACGCCCTGGCCGACCCGAACCGGTGGGGCCTCGGGCCGTACCTCGCCCAGGTCGTGCTCTGCGAGGTGATGCGCCGCCGGATCCCCGGACTGATCGCCCGCACCGGCGCGTGGGACGCGGCGAGCGTGCACACCGGCTACCAGGGCCAGTGGCTCGCCTCGGCAGCGCCCGACCTCGCACTCGTCCTGCTCGGCCGGGCGCCGGGCGCCGACAGCGAGGAGGCCGTCGGCCCATGGCTGGACGCGCTCGCCGACGTGGCCACCGCCCCGCCGGACGAGCCCGAACTCAGGCGCGCGGTCGCCGTGTTGAGGGCGTCCTGCTACCGCCAGGCCGACTCACTCGCCGCCCGCGCGGTCACCCACGGCCGCACCGCGCTCCTCTTCACCCCGGCGGACGGCGACACGAACCCCGACGCCATCCCCGCCCACCTGGCCGCCGTCACCGCCGCCGATGTGTCCGAGGCCGCTCGTGGGCTGCTGGTCGCGCCCCGGTCCGTGCACGCCCTGGAGGGGGTCGCCGTATGACCGCGTCACCCGCGCTCGGGTTCCCCCGGCGCACCGCCCTGCCGAACCGATCCCCCCTGCGCACCGTCCTGCCGAACGGCCTGGACACGGTCGTAGTGGCCGCCCCGGGCGCCCCCCTCGCCGAGATCCGCCTCGTCCTGCCGTACGCCCGTACCGAACCCGCCCTCGCCGCCGTGCGGGAGCTGCTCGCGGCCGGGCTCGGTACCGCCACGGTCTCCCGGGACCGCCGGGCCGTCGCCGACCGTGCGGCCGATCTCGGGGCCGAGTTCAGCACGGTGGTGACCGCCGAGCAGCTGGTGCTGTCGGCGAGTGTGCTGGCGGAGGGGCTGCGCGGTGCGCTGGAGCTCCTCGGCGACCTGCTGCTGCGACCGGCGTACGACCACCTGCCGCCCCCGGGGAGTACACCCGCGCCGCGGACGAGCCCCGGCCCCCGCACCCGCCTGCGCCGTGCCCAGCTCCGCCATGCCTTCGGCGGCCCGCACCCGCTGGTCGACGACGACCACGCCACCGGCACGGCGGACGTCGACCTGCTCGCCTTCCACCGCCGGGCCGTCGTCCCGGCCGGTGCCGTACTGCTCATCCTCGGCGGCGACGACCCGGACCGCGTCCTGGCCGCCGTACGCGAGGAGTTGGCCGACTGGACCGGCGGCCCCTCCGGGCTCACGCTGCCGCCGTTCCCCCGCCCCGAGCCCACCCCCGGGCGGCTCGCCCTGCACGACCCGTCCGCCGACCAGGCGCTCCTGCTCACCGCCGGCCCGGCCGTACCCGTCCGCGACCCCGGCCACACCGCGCTGCACCTCGCCCAGACCGTCCTCGGCGGCCACGCCACCTCCCGGCTGACCCGGCGGCTGCGGGAGCGGCACGGGCTGGCCTACGCGGTGGACGCGCGGATCCGGCAGAACGGCGCGGGCTGCTGGCTGGAGATCGACTGTGCCGGGGCCCCAGGCACGGGGGACCGGCTGGCCGAGGAGGTCACCGCCTGCATGGCGGAGCTGGCCCGAAGCGGGCCCACGCCCGAGGAGACGCACCGCATCCGCCGTTACACGGCCGGGTTCACCCGGTTCGCCCTCGCCACCCGCGCAGAGGAGGCGAGTGCCCTGGCGGGCTTCGCGGCGAGCGGGATGGACCTGGACTGGCTGACGCGCTACCCGGACGCCATCGCCGAGGTGACGGACCGTCACCTCGCCGAAGCCGCCGCCCACTTCCTCGACCCGGCCCGCACGCTCGTGGCCACCCTCGACCGCACACCCACAGGAACCCGCCCGTGACCGCACCCGAGCCCCTCCCCGCCCCTGCTCCCGCCTCCACCTCCGTCCCCGCCGTCCTCTACCCCCTCCAGCCCGACCACCCCGAACTCGTGGCCCCCTTCGCCGAGTTGGTCGCCCGCACCGACGCGCGCCGCCTCTGGCTCTGCCAGTCCTTCCGGTCGGAACCGCACCAGGTGCTGGCGTACCTGGCGGGCCTGGGCCACACCGTCCCCGTGGGCACGGCCGTCACCCTGCTGCCCCTGCGGCACCCGTACGAGGCGGCACTCCAGGCCCGCTCCCTGGCCCTGCTCACCGGGCGGCCGGTGGTGGCCGGGTACGGCATCGGCACCCCCGAGTTCGCGCACGGGCTCACCCCTCAGCCGTATCGCAGTCCGCGTACGGCGGTCGGGGAGTACGTCACCTCCGTACGGGCCCTGCTGGACGGCGAGAGCGTGGCGCACGACGGCCCGTACCACCGCCTGCACGCGGCGCTCCCGCCGGTCGGGCCGCACGCGCCGGTGGAAGTGGGCGCCGGGGTGCTCCGCCCCGGCATGGCGCATACGGCGGGCGCCACCGCGGACGTGGCGATCACCTGGATGACCCCGCCCGACTACCTCCGCGACACCCTCGTACCCCGCCTCGCCGCCGGCGCCGCCGAGGCGGGCCGCGCCACCCGGCCCCGCGTCGCCACGGCGGTCCACGTCGCCGTCCGCCGCCCGGGCCGCGACCCGCGACGCCTGGCGCAGGCGGCCGCGGGCACCCACCTGTGCGCCCCGCACTACGCGGACATGCTGCGCCGCGCCGGCGTGGACGTCGACGGGCCCGACCCGGCGACGCAGCTCCTGCGCGCCGACGTGGTCGTCACCGGCACCCCGGACGAGATCGCCGCGACCCTGGCCGGCTACCGCGCCGCCGGCGTCGACGAGATCCTCCTCAACCCCACCGCCGTCCTCCTCACCGAGGGCGTCCACGCGGCGGTGACGGACCTGGAGGAGATCGTCACCGCGTGCCGGTCGTCCGGCCGGTCAGCCGCCGGTTCGACCGGCCGGTCAGCCGCCCCTGCTTCTGGCCGGGTTCGTTCGGTCCTCTGATCGACCAGCGCATCCCGGCCGGCTCTTTGATCAAGTTCCGGTGGAGGGGGTGTAACGGATGATCAAGAACTGATGGAGGGGGTGTAATGGGCGTTTGGGTGCGGTCCGTCATGTCTTCACAAGCTCAGCGGAGCGTGGTGTTGCGCACTCGTTAAGTAGTTCGGCTTGACGCTGAGGGGCCACGGCGCGTTGTCTTTTCAGACATCTGGGCGCAACGGCGCGCCCGTGTCCCGAAGGCACCAGAAGTGAGCTCCTCTATGCGTCCCCTGCGCCCCCTGCGCCGTACTGCCACCGCTGTGGCCGCCGCCTCCACGCTGACCCTCTCGCTGGCCGCGTGCGGGGCACTGGGCGTCACCGGGGACAGCAGCGAGGCGAGCCCGACCAAGGGCAACGACGTGACCGTGGGGTTGCTGCTGCCGGAGACGGCGAACACGCGCTATGACAAGTTCGACTTCCCCATCATCAGGAACAAGGTCCTGGAGCTCACCGACAAGCAGGGCCGGGTCGTCTACCAGAACGCGGACGCGGACGCGAGCAAGCAGGCGGCCCAGCTCCAGCAGATGATCGACGACCAGGTCGACGTGATCCTGCTGGACGCCGTCGACTCGCACGCCATCGCCACCGGCGTGCAGAAGGCCAAGGACGCCGGAATCCCGGTCATCGCCTACGACCGCCTGGCCGAGGGGCCCATCGACGCGTACGTCTCCTTCGACAACGAGCTGGTCGGCGAGGTCCAGGGCCGCTCCCTGCTGGAGGCCATGGAGGCGCCCGACTCCTCCGACAAGATCGTCATGATGAACGGCTCGCCCACCGACCCGAACGCCAAGCAGTTCAAGGCGGGCGCCCTCTCCGAGCTCAACGGCTCGGTGGACATCGCCAAGTCGTACGACACCAAGGACTGGAAGCCGGAGAACGCCCAGGCCAACATGGCCCAGGCGATCAAGTCGATCGGCCTGAACAACATCAAGGGCGTCTACTCCGCCAACGACGGCATGGCCGGCGGCGTCATCAAGGCCCTGCAGGCCGCGGGCGTGACCGATCTGCCGCCGATCACCGGGCAGGACGCCGAACTGGACGCCGTCCAGCGGATCGTGAGCGGCGAGCAGTACATGAGCGTGTACAAGTCGTACCCGCAGGAGGCCGAGAGCGCCGCGCAGATGGCCGTGGCCAAGGTCCAGGGCAAGGACATCCAGTTCGACTCCCTCACCCAGAACCAGGTCGACAGCCCCACCGGCAAGGACATCCCGGCCCTGCTGGTCCCCGTGGTCGCCCTGACCCAGGACAACATCAAGGAGACCGTCCTCGCCGACGGGATCTACGAGCTGTCCGAGATCTGCACGGCCGAGTACAAGGCCGACTGCGCGCGGATCGGGCTCAGCAAGTAAGGGACGCGCAGACGGGGCCCGTCGGTCTCCCGACGGGCCCCGCCCGTTCCACCGGCTCATCCCACCGGGCTCACCCCACCCGCGTGAACTCCACCGTCACCTCCGGCGGCCCGCCGGGAACCCCCCGGTAGATGCCCTTGTGCGGGGTGACGTCGTCGTAGTCGCGCCCGCGCCCGACCACGACGTGCGACTCGTCGGCCCGGGTCCGGTTCGTGGGGTCGTAGCCGCACCAGTCGCCCGCCCAGTACTCGATCCAGGCATGGCTCTGCCCGGCCACCGGACGGTGCAGTTCCGCGTCCCGCTCCGGGTGGAGATAGCCGGAGACGTATCTCGTCGGCAGCCCCAGCCCCCGCAGCAGCGCGATCGTCAGATGGGCGATGTCCTGGCAGACGCCCGCGCCCTGCTCCCAGGCCTCGGCGGCCGAGGTGTTCACGCCGGTGGCGCCGGGGAGGTATTCCACCCGGTCCGCGACCAGGGCCGAGACCGCCACCGCCGTGCCGTGCGGGTCGAGGCCCGCCGCGGCCTCCCGCGCCTTGTCGACCAGCCCGTCCGGGACGGTCGTACGGGGAGTGGTGCCCGCGAACTCCAGCAGGCGGGTCCGCGCGACCTGTTCGACCACCTCCGCCCAGGCGGGCGCCTCGGGGAGCGTGCCCGGCGGGGACGTCTCGACCAGGCTGGAGGCCGTGATGGTGAGGTCGGCGTGCGGGTCCATCAGGTCGAAGCCGGTGACCTGGGTGCCCCAGTAGTCCCAGTACGACCAGGTGGTGGCCGCCGGGCTGATGGTGACCCGGGAGTCCAGCGTGGTCTGGGCGGGCAGCGTCAGCGGCGTCATGCGGACCTCGTTGTGGGAGGACGCGGCGGGCTGGGCGTACGAGACGCGGGTGACGTGCTTGATGCGGAGCCTGCGAGTCATCTCACGCTCCTTCCTGGGCCCACTCGACGGGCCCCTGGTACGGGAAGAACCGGTCGGCCACCGCGTCCGCCGAGGCCATGCAGGCCTGCCGCAGGTCCCGCAGCAGCACGGGCAGTTGGTCCTCCAGCGCGTGCGTGTCCAGGTACTCCAGCCGGGTGCGCATCCGGCCGATCGGGCGGCGCGCCGGGTCCTGCCGGGGGCGGCCCAGCGCGGTGAGGCACTCCTCGGCGGTGGTCAGCGCGTGCAGCGCCGAGCGCGGGAAGTCGCGGTCGAGGAGCAGGAACTCGGCGACGCGCGGGGTGTCGCCGAAACCGCCGTACACGCGCGCGTACGCCTCGTCCGCGCCGGACGCGCTCAGCAGGGTCGGCCAGTCAGGCGCGTGGGCGGCGTCCAGCACCCGCACCGACAGCAGCCGTACGGTCATGTCCACCCGCTCCAGACTCCGGCCCAGCACGACGAAACGCCAGCTGTCGTCCCGGCTCATCGTCGAGTCGGCGAGCCCGAAGAACAGCGCCGCGCGCCTGCGCACCAGCTCCAGATAGGCATACGGTCCCGTCCGCCTGGCCGCCATCCGCTGATCGGCCAGCGCGTGCCACGTCGAGTTCAGGCACTCCCACATCTCGGACGAGACGGCCTCGCGGGCACTGCGCGCGTTCAGCCGGGCGGCGCCCAGCGCGCCCTCGATCGAGCCGGTGGAACGGGCGTCGAAGGCCAGCTGGTCGAGCACCCGCTGCATGTCCACGGGCTCGTCGCCCGCGTCCATCCCGAGGATCGCGTACAACGACCGGCAGGCCACGTCCTCGTCGCGCCAGGGGTCCTCCAGCATGCGGTGGAGGTAGGCGTCGAGGATCCGGCCGGTGGCGTCGGCCCGCTCGACATACCGTCCGGTCCAGGTCAGGGCCTCGGCGATGCGGGAGAGGATCACGTCGTTCACTGCTGCTGCGCCCCTTCCTGTACGACGGTGGGGGTGCCGTCGGGTCCGAGCTGACGGGGTGCGACGGCGAGCGGATCGCCCGCGCCGATGGGCACGGGGGAGTCCGCCGGCCCCTCCGCGAGCACCCAGGTGTCCTTGGAGCCGCCGCCCTGGCTGGAGTTGACGATCAGGTTGCCCTCCTGGAGGGCAACTCGGGTGAGGCCGCCGGGCAGCACCCAGACATCGTTGCCGTCGTTGACGGCGAAGGGCCGCAGATCGATGTGGCGCGGCGCCATCCGCTCGCCCGCGAGGGTCGGGGAGGTGGACAGGGCGACGGGCCGCTGGGCGATGAAGCCGCGCGGATCGGCGACGACCGCTTTGCGAGTGCGTTCGATCGTGTCCCGGTCCGCCTTGGGTCCGATGACGATGCCCTGCCCTCCCGCGCCGTCGACCGGCTTGATGACGAGCTGCTCGATCTGGTCGAGGACGGCCTCCAACTGGCCGGGCTCGTCGGGCCGGTAGGACTCGACGTTGGGGAGAATCGGTTCCTCGCCGAGGTAGTACCGGATGAGGTCCGGGACGTAGGTGTAGAGGAGCTTGTCGTCGGCGATGCCGTTGCCCACGGCGTTCGCGAGTGTGACGTTGCCCGCCATGGCCGCGCTCATGACGCCCGGGCAGCCGATCACCGAGTCGGGGCGGAAGTGGAGGGGATCGAGGAAGTCGTCGTCGAGCCGCCGGTATACGACGTGGACGGGCACCTCGCCGCGCGTTGTCCGCATCCACACGCGGTTGTTGCGGCAGACGAGGTCGTGCCCCTCGACGAGCTGCACACCCATCAGCCGGGCCAGCAGGGCGTGTTCGAAGTAGGCGGCGTTACTGGGCCCGGGGGTGAGGACGACCACGCGCGGATCCTCGATGCCGTCGGGAGCGGCCGCGCGCAGGGCGGCGAGCAGTTTCTGTGTGTAGCCGTCGACGGGCAGGACGTGCTGCTCGGCGAAGAGGGAGGGGAAGATCCGGGTCATGGCACGCCGGTTCTCGATGACGTACGAGACGCCGCTGGGCACGCGCACGTTGTCTTCCAGTACCCGGAAGTCCCCGGCCTCGTCCCGTACGAGGTCGATGCCGGCGACGTGGATCCGTACCCCGCCCGGTGGTTGGACCCCGTGCGCGGCTCTGTGGAAGTGCGGGGAGTTGAGCAGCAGCCGCCAGGGCACGACGCCGTCCTCGAAGGCACGGGCGTGTCCGTAGGCGTCGGCGAGGTAGGCCTCCAGGGCCCTGACCCGTTGGCTCACCCCGCGTTGTATGAGATCCCATTCGAGGGCGTCGAGGATGCGGGGCACGAGATCCAGCGGCCAGGGCCGCTCCTCGCCCGCGAAGGCGTACGTCACGCCTCTGTCGGTGAACGCCCGGGCCATCTGGTCGGCCCGGAACCGCAGTTCACTCGGCTCGATCGGCTGAAGTGCAGCCAGCACCGGCTCATAGGCGGTTCTGACCTCACCCGGCCGCTCAAACATCTCGTCCCACGCGTCGGCCAACGCGTACGCGTCAAATATGTCCGCCATGGCCTGACGTTAAGTGGGGGGTGTAACGCGGTGATCTCTGGGGGATTTCCGGGAGGTGCACGTGGAAGGGGGGCGTCCGGGTCGCCTGGGGCGGTCGGCGGCATCCGGCAGTTCGGGGGGCGGCGGCTTTGCTGCGCACACGGCAAAGTCCGGTAAGAGACCCCCAGCTTGTTGCAACTCGACGGACGGAGGCCCGGAGATAGTGGTTCATACCGGTGCTTTAAGGCGCCCTTCCCGGCGGGAGCCGTGTTGCGGAGCACGGCCGGTCCGCGCATAGTTGCGCTGCGGAAGCGCGAGCGAACCGTAGGCCCGACGGGCTGTGCAGGTGGGCCCCTCGACCAGGGCCATGCCTGCCGTGGCGCCCCGGCAAGGGTGTCGGCACCGCGCTCCGGAGGTGGGCGAGCCGGCGAAAGAGGCAAGGACCGGGGGTGGATGGGCGATGGCCGGGCACGGGACGGAGGAGCATCCACACGGTGCCGACCGACTGTGCGAGGCCGGGGATCGCGTGTATTCCCGGGCCGTACGGCGCGGCCGTGTGCCGCGCCGGGACGCCGAGCAGGTGCCCTGCCTGCTGGAACTGGCGCTGCTGCACCCCGACCCCGACGACATGGACTGGCTGGTGCCCACCTCCCCGCAGGAGGTCATGACGCGGCTGCTGCGCGGGGTGTACGACGAGGTCAGCGCGAGCCAGCGGCGGGTGGGCTCGGCGGTGGCCGCCTTCGAGTGGTACGCCGGGCTCGGTCCCCAGCAGCGGCAGGCGTCCGGCGCGGAGGGCGCGGCGATCCGGGTGCTGGACGGCTCCTCCCGCATCCAGGGGGCGCTGGACGCGGCGACGGAGGCGTGCACGGCGGAGGTGCTGACCGTGCAGCCCGGCGGCATCCGTCCTGAGCACGAGCTGACGGAGGGTCTGCACCGGGCGCTGGCGCTGCGGGGGCGGGGCGTGCGGATGCGCGACCTGTACACGCACGTGGCCCGGCACGGCCAGGGCCTGCTCAACTACCTGGAGCTGATGGGCGATTCGGTCGAGGCCCGCACGCTGGACGAGGTGATCGACCGGCTGATCCTCTTCGACCGCACGGTGGCCTTCATCCCGGCGAACGCGGACCGCACGCTGGCCCTGGAACTGCGCCACCCCGCCCTGGTGAACTACCTGGTGACGGTGTTCGAGCGCCTGTGGCGCCTGGCCATCCCGCTGACGGCGCCCCTCCCCGACACCGGCATCGAGGGCATCTCCCACCGCGAGCAGTCCATTGCCGCGCTGCTCGCCGAGGGCCATCAGGACGCGGTGATCGCGGAGCGGCTCGGCATAAGCGTGCGGACCTGCCGGGCGCACATCGCGCGGCTGTCGGAGACGCTGGGCGCGGCGAGCCGGACGCAGCTCGGGGTGCGGATCGCGCACGTGGGCCTGGACCGCCCGCGGGCGTCGTCGTCCGAGGCGGCGGTGATCAGCGTTGCCGGGGTGCCGGGGGTTCCCGGCGCGCCGGGGGGTCCTGGGATGCCCGGGGTTCCTGGTCAAGGATCCCCGACTGGCCTATGAGATAGCCGAGTTGGGCCCGGCTCTCACTGCCCAGCGTCGCCGCGAGCTTGGCGATGTGGACGCGGGCGGTGCGGATGTTCATGCCGAGGCGGCCGGCGATGACGGCGTCGGTGTGGCCCTCGACCAGGAGGCTCGCGATGGCGCGCTGGCGGGGGGTGACGCCGTTGAGGGTGGGCTGCTGGACGGCTTCGGGGTGCATGGGGGTGGCCAGGCGCCAGAGGCGGTCGAACACCGTGACCAGGTAGTCCACCAGTGCCGGGTGGCGGACTTCGAGGGCGAAGGTGCGGTCCTTGTTGGCGGGGATGAAGGCGACGGTCCGGTCGACGACGATGAGCCGGTCGGTGACCTCGTCGAGGGTGCGGGCCTCGGCATCGCCCCTGAGTTGCTCGTAACGCGCCATGACCAGCGGCCGGTGGCGCTGCGTGTGCTGGTAAAGGCTGCGGATGCGGGCCCCGCGGTCCAGCAGGGCCTGGTCGCGGTCGAGCGCGAGGGCCTGGGCCGTCTCGGTGCGCGCGTCGTTGTGGTGCGTGGTGGGCTGGATGGACAGGAGTTCCCGGGACGCCTCGGTCATGGCCTCGCTGATGGCCTTGTTGATCCGCTCGGTGCCACTGAGCGTGATGATCGCCGGGTTGTCCGAGGTCGCCGAACGGTTGCACTCGATCCGCATGAGCGGTTCGAACATGTCGGCCAGCACCTGTTCACGTCGCCGTTCGTGCGCGATGCGGTCCGCGGAGGCCCGCAGCAGCCGGTGGAGCGCGACGGCGGGGGTGACGGGCTCCAGCCATTCGAGGTCCTCGACGGCCGGCTGGAGCAGGCCGAGATCGACCAGACACGCCGTACCGTCCGCCTGCCCGTTACGCACGCGCCCTTCGCGCAGGGCGCGTGCGTACAGGCCCATGCCGGCCTCGCACGGTTCGTCCACGCCATGCGTGTGTGCCTCGGTCACGGGTGGGAGTCGTCCCCCTGCGCGTGATCCTTGTCCAGGATCCCCGACTGGGCGATGAGATAGCCGAGCTGGGCCCGGCTGCCGCTGCCCAGGGCCGTGGCCAGCTTGGCGATGTGGGCCCGGCAGGTGCGCACGTTCATGCCCAGGCGGCGGGCTATGGCCTCGTCGACATGGCCCTCCACCAGGAGTTTGGCTATCGAGTGCTGGATCTCGCTGATGCCGTCCGGGTCGGTCTCGTAGGGCGTGCCGGCCTGCAGAGGTACCGCGCGGGACCACATGAACTCGAAGACCTTGATCAGGTAGCGCACCAGGCCCGGGTGCCGGAGCTCCAGGGCCACCTGACGGTCGTCCCGTATGGGGATGAAGGCGACGGTCTCGTCGCAGATGATGAGGCGCTCGACGAGCTCGTCGATGGTGCGGTACTCCACCTTGCCGTCGGCGAACCGGTCCATATAGGCCAGCCGGTCGGGGATGTACCGGGCCGTGTGCTGGTAGAGGGTCCGGATCCGCACCCCGCGGTCGATCAGCGGCTTGTCGCGCTCCATTGCCTCCAGGAGCCTGTTCTCGGGGCTGCGGTGGCCGCTCGGCTGGACCGCGAGTACCTCGGTCTGGCACTGGGCCGTCGCCAGGTCGAGTGCCGTGTTGATGCGGTCGAGGCCCTCCAGCACCGTGATCGCGTGGGTAGGGGCGGTGTCCTGGGCGCCCAGGGCCATGAATGGCTCGAAGGCTTCGGCGAGTGCGATGGACATCCGGCGCTGCTCGGTGATCTCGCGCTCGATGGGGTTGAGCCGCTGGGCCAGGGCGACCGACGGGGGAACTGGACGCAGCCATTTCGCATCATCAGGATCGGGGTGAAGGAGGGCGAACTCCATCAGACATGGAGCAGGCTCGACATCCGCCCGCAGAATGCGCCCCGTGCGCAGGGCGCTCGCATAGAGGCGGCCGCCTTCCTCGCACAGCTCGGTCATCGCATGGGGATGTGTCGCCTTTGTCCCATTTGTTTCCAAATCTCCACCCCCCAGGGTCCTGAACATGCAGGAACATGATGCACCGATCGTGTGGCCATGATGTGCCTGAATGAGCCATCGTCTTATCCGACGGGGGAAGAGGGGACCTTCAAGTGAGGACGAAGCCGACTATGCGTAAGAGAATGCTTCGCTCGGTACTTGTTGCCGCCTTCTCCGCCGTTGTGGCCTTCGGAACGCTGGCCGGCCTCTCCGGTGCGAAGAGTGACGTGCACAAGGTGAGTGATGCTCGGTCTGTGGTCGTCGCGGCCGACGGCGACAACGGGCCGGTCGTCCCTCTGGACACCAGGTGGGACTGATCGCGATGACCACTCCTCCTGATGATCGCTCCTTCCGCCGGGAAATGGCCACCGCCTACCGCTCCGGCTGGCACTTCATCGACCTGGTCACCGCGATCCCCCACCCCGGTGACTCGCTGATGGTGACCGTCTTCGGAGAGCCGGTCGTCGTGACGCGGGACGACGAGGAGGACGTACGGGCCTACCGGTGTCTGCGGCGGCCTCGGGGGGCGCCGCAGCCTGTCCGGTGCGCCATCCGGTACGGAATGATCTTCGTCAACCTGGATCAGCGTGACCACCGGCTGGTGGAGCCGGAGGCCCCGGCCCCAAGGACCATCTCAGCCACCCCCCGCAGTGCCTGACGCGATTCCCCCGTCGTAACAGATCGCTCAGGTGCTTCCCCCCGCAGCGGCGTCACCGTGACCTGAACACGGTGACGCCGCTGCAGTTTTCTGGGGACATTTCCCGGTATCCGTCCGTTCTGCCGGTGGCTGAAACCGGGCGCCCGGTATTCAGCCACCTCTCCCGGCAGTCCGGTCACACCCGCCCCATCGCCCGGGTCAGCTCGATCTCGATCACCACCCGGTCGGGATTGGGCGTCGGCGTCCGCCCGTACCGCTCCGCGTACCGCCGCTCCGCGTCCCCGACCCGCTCCGGCTCGGTCCGGACGTACGCCCGCCCCTCCAGCGTCGCCCACCGTCCGCCGTCCACCTGGCAGACCGCGACGCGTGCCCCGTCCGGGCCGGCGGCCAGCACATGGCGCACCTTGACGCTCGACTTGAGCGTGATCACCCGAGCAAGCCGCGCCTCGGGGTCGTATGTCACTCCGACGGGCACGACGTGCGGGGAGCCGTCCGGGCGCAGGGTCGTCAGGGTGCACAGGTGCCTCTGCTGCCAGAAGGTGAGGTACGGCGCGTCCGGCGCGCCAGGATCCTGGGGGTGAGCTGCCATGGCCCGGAACCTAGTCGCAGCAAGCCTCCTTCCACTACCTTGAGCGGAATAGACTCAACTTTGTGTACGCTGACGCAGTCAGTACGGGAGACGCTGACGCCAGGAGGAGAAAGCGAACGTGGACGCCGAGCTGACCAACAGGAGCCGGGACGCGATCAACGCGGCCAGCAACCGTGCCCTGACCGAGGGACACGCGGACCTCACCCCAGCCCACCTGCTGCTGGCTCTGCTCCAGGGCCAGGACAACGAGAACATCGTCGATCTGCTGGCGGCCGTCGAGGCCGACCAGGCCGCCGTGCGCGCCGGCGCCGAGAAGGTGCTCGCCGCGCTGCCCAGCGTGACCGGCTCCACGGTGGCGCCCCCGCAGCCCAACCGTGAGCTCCTCGCCGTGATCGCGGACGCCCAGGCGCGGGCCAAGGAACTCGGGGACGACTACCTCTCCACCGAGCACCTCCTCATCGGCATCGCGGCCAAGGGCGGCCAGGCGGGTGACGTGCTCACCCAGCAGGGTGCCGGTGCGAAGAAGCTGCTGGACGCCTTCCAGAAGGCACGCGGCGGGCGCCGGGTGACCACGGCCGACCCCGAGGGGCAGTACAAGGCGCTGGAGAAGTTCGGCACCGACTTCACGGCCGCCGCGCGGGAGGGGAAGCTCGATCCCGTCATCGGGCGGGACCAGGAGATCCGGCGGGTCGTGCAGGTGCTGTCCCGCCGTACCAAGAACAACCCCGTCCTCATCGGTGAGCCCGGCGTCGGCAAGACCGCCGTCGTCGAAGGGCTCGCCCAGCGGATCGTCAAGGGGGACGTGCCCGAGTCGCTCAAGGACAAGCGGCTCGTCGCGCTCGACCTCGGCGCCATGGTCGCCGGGGCCAAGTACCGCGGTGAGTTCGAGGAGCGGCTGAAGACCGTGCTCGCGGAGATCAAGGACTCCGACGGGCAGATCATCACCTTCATCGACGAGCTGCACACCGTCGTGGGCGCCGGGGCCGGCGGCGACTCCGCCATGGACGCCGGGAACATGCTCAAGCCCATGCTGGCCCGCGGTGAGCTGCGGATGGTGGGCGCCACGACCCTCGACGAGTACCGCGAGCGGATCGAGAAGGACCCGGCGCTGGAGCGCCGCTTCCAGCAGGTGCTGGTCGCCGAGCCCACCGTCGAGGACACCATCGCGATCCTGCGCGGGCTCAAGGGGCGCTACGAGGCCCACCACAAGGTCCAGATCGCGGACAGCGCGCTGGTGGCCGCCGCCACCCTCTCCGACCGGTACATCACCTCTCGCTTCCTCCCGGACAAGGCCATCGACCTCGTCGACGAGGCGGCCTCCCGGCTCCGTATGGAGATCGACTCCTCCCCCGTGGAGATCGACGAACTCCAGCGCGCCGTCGACCGGTTGAAGATGGAGGAGCTCGCGCTGGAGAAGGAGACCGACCCGGCCTCGCGCGAGCGCCTGGAGCGGCTGCGCCGTGACCTCGCCGACAAGGAGGAGGAGCTGCGGGGCCTGACCGCCCGCTGGGAGAAGGAGAAGCAGTCCCTCAACCGCGTCGGTGAGCTGAAGGAACGGCTCGACGAGGCGCGCGGGCAGGCCGAACGCGCCCAGCGCGACGGCGACTTCGACAGTGCCAGCAAGCTGCTCTACGGCGAGATCCCCGCCCTGGAACGGGACCTGGAGGAGGCCTCGCAGGCCGAGGAGGAGGCCGCCAAGAGCACGATGGTCAAGGAGGAGGTCGGCTCCGACGACATCGCCGACACCGTCGCCGCCTGGACCGGTATTCCGGCCGGGCGCCTCCTGGAGGGCGAGACGCAGAAGCTGCTGCGCATGGAGGAGGAGCTGGGCAAGCGGCTCATCGGGCAGACGGAGGCCGTGCAGGCGGTGTCCGACGCCGTGCGCCGCACCCGCGCCGGCATCGCCGACCCCGACCGCCCGACCGGCTCCTTCCTCTTCCTCGGCCCGACCGGCGTCGGCAAGACCGAACTCGCCAAGGCCCTCGCCGACTTCCTCTTCGACGACGAGCGGGCGATGGTCCGCATCGACATGTCGGAGTACGGCGAGAAGCACAGCGTGGCCCGGCTGGTCGGCGCGCCCCCCGGATACGTCGGCTACGAGGAGGGCGGCCAGCTGACGGAGGCGGTGCGCAGGCGGCCGTACAGCGTGGTCCTGCTCGACGAGGTGGAGAAGGCGCACCCCGAGGTCTTCGACATCCTGCTGCAGGTGCTGGACGACGGGCGGCTGACGGACGGGCAGGGCCGTACGGTCGACTTCCGCAACGCGATCCTGGTGCTGACGTCGAACCTGGGCAGCCAGTTCCTGGTCGACCCGATCACCAGCGAGGCGGAGAAGAAGGAGCAGGTGCTGGAGGTGGTCCGGACCTCCTTCAAGCCCGAGTTCCTCAACCGGCTGGACGACCTGGTCGTCTTCTCGGCGCTGAACAAGGACGAGCTGGCCCGGATCGCCCGGCTCCAGATCGACCGCCTCGCCAAGCGGCTCGCGGAACGCCGCCTCACCCTGGAGATCACCGACGAGGCGCTGGCCTGGCTCGCCGACGAGGGCAACGACCCGGCCTACGGCGCCCGCCCGCTGCGCCGCCTCGTCCAGACCGCCATCGGCGACCGCCTCGCCAAGGAGATCCTCTCCGGCGAGATCAAGGACGGCGACACGGTCCGGGTGGACGCCTTCGGGGACGGCCTGATCGTGGGGCCCGCGACCGGAAAGACGCTGTGATTTGCGGGTACCCGGTTGTTCCGGGTACCCGGATGGCCTGATCGGATCGAGTCAGCCGACGGCTGACAGGCCCGGCGGGGCTTGCCACCCCCCTCCCCGCATGGGGGAGGATGACGGAATCCGTACGAAGGGAAAATCACGGTGAGCATCGACCCGTCCTCGATTCCGAACTTCGGGGGGCAGCAGCCGCAGTCCGGGCCGCCGCCCGGCCCCGTAGTCCCGGATCAGGACCTCGTGAAGCAGCTCCTCGACCAGATGGAGCTGAAGTACGTCGTCGACGACGAGGGTGACCTCGCGGCGCCGTGGGAGCAGTTCCGTACGTACTTCATGTTCCGTGGCGAAGGTGACCAGCAGGTCTTCTCGGTGCGGACGTTCTACGACCGGCCCCACAAGATCGACGAGAAGCCCCAGCTTCTGGAGTCGATCGACGACTGGAACCGCCGGACGCTGTGGCCGAAGGTCTACAGCCACACGCACGACGACGGCACCGTCCGCCTGATCGGCGAAGCACAGATGCTGATCGGCACCGGCGTGAGCCTGGAGCACTTCGTCTCGTCGACGGTCAGCTGGGTGCGGGCCGCCATCGAGTTCGACAAGTGGCTCGTCGAGCAGCTCGGCCTCGAGCAGGAAATCAACGACGCGGAGAAGCCCGAGGAAGAAGAGTAGGCATCTCCGTCACGGCGCCACGTCGGCCGTCATGGTCACGAGCACGCCGTATGTGAACGAGAGCCCGGCAAGGGCCGCGACCAGCACGGACGCGCGCCATGGCCGGGCTTTCGCCGTCCGTGCGAGCACCCCCGCGAGCGGCAGCAGGAGGGGGAAGGCGGGCAGGATGAAGCGCGGCTTGGACGCCACGTAGCCGGAGCCGCCCACCGCGATCAGCAGCAGGACGCCGCTGTAGACCAGGAGGGGCAGGGGCGCGCGGTCGGCGAGCAGCCGCCAGAACAGCAGGACGGCCGCCGCCACGATCACGAACGCCATGGCGAAGATCAGAAGGTGGCGGAGTTGGGCGCCGTGCACGAGCAGGTGCTTGACGAAGCGCACGGTGTGCAGGCCGAAGTCGAAGCTCGATCCCCACAACCGCTGCACCTCGAAGTACCCGCCGAGCGTGTCGCCCGTGCGCCGGCCGACCCACAGCACGTACGAGCCCCAGCCGAGCGGCGCGAGCGCGGCGCCGATCCACAGCCTGTGGGAAACGCCGTCGCCCCGGCGGCGGGCGCGCCAGACCTCGTAAGCCGCCGCGGCGACCACGGCCGCCGCGACCGCGAGCCCGTTGGGCCGGGTCAGTCCCGCGAGAGCCGCGAGGGTGCCCGCCCACAGCCACCGCCCGGTCAGCACGGCGTACAGCGACCAGGCCGCGCACGCGGTGAGCAACGGCTCCGTGTACCCCATGGACAGCACGATCGAGTGCGGCAGCAGGCCCCAGAGCACCACCAGCGCGACGGCCACCGCCCGCCCGCGCAGCAGATTGCCCACCGCGTAGACGCCCCAGGCGGCGACGGCCGCCGCGAGCCACGCCACCACCAGCCCCGCCGCCCCGCCGCTCAGCGGGGTCAGCTCCGTCACCGCCCGCACCAGCGCCGGGTAGAGAGGGAAGAACGCCAGGTCGTTCGCGAGGACACCGGACGCCATGCGCAGGGTGAGGCCGTACCCCTCCGAGGCGATCGACAGGTACCAGTGGGAGTCCCAGGACCGGCCGAGCACCGCGAGTGGCAGCCTGCCGTCGCTGCGGGCGGCCAGGGCGAGCACGACCGCCCCGGCCAGCCGGGCGACCACGAACAGGCCGATGGCGATCCCTGCCGCCGGGAGGGAGATCCGGGGACGGACGCGTCCCTGGGTACGGACGGTGACGCCGTCAGAGGCGCTGATATGAGTCATATCAGCAAATTTGCTGGGGAAGGGTGTACGCGGTGTCGAGGCGCGTCCGGGCGGGCACGGAAACGCGCGCTTTGGCGTAGCAGCGCGCTGTCGGCGGCCGCCGCGCTACGCCAGCGTCTTCAGGCGCCGCACCGCCTCCTCCAGGACGGTGGTCTGCTTGCAGAACGCGAACCGCACGAACGGCGCCCCCGCCTCCCGGTGGTCGTAGAAGACCGCGTTGGGGATGGCGACGACCCCGGCGCGCTCCGGCAGGGCGCGGCAGAAGGCGAAGCCGTCCGTCTCGCCGAGGGGGCGGATGTCGGTGGTGATGAAGTAGGTGCCGGCGGGCCTGAACACCTCGAACCCCGCCTCCGTCAGCCCTGCGGCCAGCAGGTCCCGCTTGGCCAGCATGTCCTCGCGGAAGGCCGCGAAGTAGCCGTCGGGGAGGGCGAGCGCCTCGGCGACCGCGTACTGGAACGGCCCCGACGACACGTACGTCAGGAACTGCTTCGCCGACCGTACGGCCGTGACCAGCGCGGACGGGGCGGTCACCCAGCCGACCTTCCAGCCGGTGAAGGAGAACGTCTTGCCGGCCGACCCGATCGTCACCGTCCGCTCGCGCATGCCCGGGAAGGTCGCCAGCGGCAGGTGCTCGGCGTCGTCGAAGACGAGGTGCTCGTACACCTCGTCGGTGACCACGAGCAGGTCGCGCTCCACCGCCAGCTCGGCGATCGCCGTCAGCTCCTCGCGGGTGAGGACCGTGCCGGTGGGGTTGTGCGGGGTGTTGATCAGCAGCAGGCGGGTGCGGTCGGTGACGGCGGCCCGCAGCTCGTCCAGGTCGAGCCGGAAGCGCCGGTGCGCCTCTGCGTCGCGTGACTCCTCGCCCGGCCGCAGGGTGACCGGCACGCGGGTCCCGCCGGCCATCGCGATGCAGGCCGCGTACGAGTCGTAGTACGGCTCGAAGGCGATCACCTCGTCGCCGGGCTCCAGCAGGGCCAGCAGGGCGGCGGCGATGGCCTCCGTGGCGCCGGCGGTGACCAGGACCTCCGTGTCCGGGTCGTACGACAGCCCGTAGCGCCGCTCCTGGTGCGCGGCGACGGCGGTGCGCAGCTCGGGGACGCCGGGGCCCGGCGGGTACTGGTTGCCGCGCCCGTCGCGCAGCGCCCGTACCGCCGCCTCACGGACCTCCTCGGGCCCGTCGGTGTCGGGGAAGCCCTGGCCCAGGTTGATGGAACCCGTCCGCAGGGCCAGCGCGGACATCTCCGCGAAGATCGTCGTTCCGAACTCGGCGAGCCGGCGGTTGAGCAGGGGGCGCGAGGTGGAGGTCATGCCGGTCATCCTGCGCTCAAGCTCCGGCGTTCCTCAACTCACGTCCACGGACGAGCACGAGATCGGTGGTCCAGGGGCGGCTCCGCCTCCTCGGAGGGGTGCGTAGAGTACCTGCGGTCATCGATGGGAGAAGACGTTGGACGCGGTCGAGTTCCCTCTCAGCGCTCGGGTGCGTGGAGCCTGGCGGTGGCTCGTGGCCACGAGCGCGGCGGGCGCCGTACTCGTGGGAGCCGCCGTGGCGTCCGTGGTCGCCGACGCCTTGGGGTGGATGTCGGTGCCGCGGACGGTCCAGGCGGGCCTGGTGCTGGCGACGCTGTTCGTGCTGCCCGTCGTATGGGTGGGAGTGCACGCCGTGTGGGTGCTGCGCGGGCGGGCCGAGCTGTTCGTCGCCGCCGAAGAGCACCCGCGGCGGCGTCCCACCGACCGGCAGTTGTTCAACCACCTGCGCAACGAGCACCCGCTCACGCCCCTGTGGTGGATGGTCGCGGTCCTCGGCGGCCTCGGCACGCTCTGCCTCGGGTTCGCGCTTCCGTTCGCCCTGGCGGACGGCGCCGCAGGCGCCGGTGTCCTCCTCGGGGCCGGGCTGGCCGTGTCCCTGGCCGCCCTGGCCCTGGCCGTGCCGGGTATCCGCCGCGCCGCCCGCCAGGGCGCGGAGGACGAGAAGCGGCGTACCGAGCTGTGGTCCCTGCCCACCGCCGTCGAACGCCGGCTCATGATCCCCCTCCTCGGCGCCGGCGACGGGGCACACCTCGGAGCCTGACCAGCCGTGGGCCCCTGAGCTGCGCTTCTGTGCAGGTCAGGGGTCGTTCCTCCGTTCGAACCCTCTGAAGTTCCTCAACTCTGCTTTGGGCCGTGAGGCGGCCGGGCATCTGACTCGCACGCACCGAGCGGGAGGCGCCCACGGGGGGACACCTCGGTCCGCTTCGGGGGAACGGAAGGAGCTGACGCCATGGTCACGATCTTTATCGGGGCGCTCGTCGCAATGTTGTTCGTGGTGATCGTCGTGTCCATCGCCCGCGCGGGCGGACGTTCGGGCCACCGTTCGTCAGCGCGCCGGAGCAGCTCGTACGACAGCGGAAGCGGCGGCTGGTGGGCCGGCGGGGGAGACAGCTCGGGGGGTTCGTCCTGCGGGGGCAGCTCGTCCTGCGGAGGCGGGTCGTCGTCCTGCGGAGGCGGAGGCGGAGGCGGAGGCGGAGGCGGGGGCGGATGCGGTGGCGGAGGCAGCTGACACGGGGCAGCTGAGCTCCCCGAGCAGGGGGAACCGCATCCGTACGGAGCGGGGCCGGTACCTGGGACCGGCCCCGCTTTCCTGTTCCCCGTACGGTCGTCCGACGGGGCTCAGGGCGAAGATTTCCGCGCCCCGGCGTACGCCGGAGTTGAACAGTTGAGCTGATAAGCCCTCTGAGGGATGGAAAGCCCACGAACTTGGGTAAAAACGCTGTGGCGGCGCCACAGTTCATGATTCAGTTAATCTCCCCAACGCAGCCCCTCGGACGTCCTGCGGAGACCCTTCTGACCGGCCGACCGGGCTGACCGGGCCGACTCCCGGTGTCGGCCGGGGGTGCGCCGGAGACCGAAACCTCCCTCTCTTTGCGTGCTTGCGGAGCCGACCCATGCTCACGACCCTGAACACCGCCTATACCGACACGCGCGCGGCCGACCTCGCCTGGGCCCTGGGGCGGGAGCCGCTGCCCGCGCTGGCCACGTTGGATCTCGAACTGACCGGTGCGAAGCTCCAGTTGAGGCTGCTCGGCGCGTCCCATCAGGTGCTGCTGGAGGAGGAGCGGGGCGACTGTTCGGAGACGGTGGCCTGTATGACCGGCAGCAGCACGCCGCTTCCCCTCGGCGTGGCCAAGCGGGCGGGCGACTGGGAGTACGAGTTCGCGGCCCGGGTGGAGATCCTGTCGCCGGGTCAGTTCGCGGGCCGCGCCCAGGAGTTGCTGGCCCTGGTCGCCGACCACCCGCACGGCCTCGCCGGCGTGTTCCCGGGCAGCCCGCACGCGTTCACCGCGCTGCTCGCCCAGTACCACGAGGGCCAGGTCCACTGGCGGACGTGGCACGCGTACCCGCAGGACGGGCAGTTGGTGGCGACGCGGACGCGGGTGGGGGTGAGGGTACCGGCGGCCGCCGTTCGGCGCCGGACGGGGAAGTTCAGCCCGTCCGGCGTTTGAGGACGAGGCCCTTCGGGCCGAAGCGGGGGTCTGGGGGCGGCAGCCCCCAGTAACGGTCACACAAACGTGCCGCGCCTCAACAACACACGTGTGGGTGACCCAGCGTGCCGGAGGCCTAACGTACCGTCGGCAACGTGATCGACCCGCACGCACCCGCACCACCCGGAGCCCCGCCCCCCTGGCCCGGCCCGGCGCGACTGCCGGTGCGGCCGGGCACCGGACGGTTCCTGGTCCTCGCGTGCGTCTTCGTCTGCGCCGCCTGCGGACTCGTGTACGAACTCGAACTCGTCGCCCTCGCCTCGTACTTGATCGGCGACTCGGTCACCCAGGCCTCCGTCGTCCTCTCCGTCATGGTCTTCGCGATGGGCATCGGCTCCCTCGTCGCCAAGCGCCTGCGCCCGCGCGCCGCGGCCGGCTTCGGCGCCATCGAGGCCGTCCTCGCCCTGGTCGGCGGCTGCAGCGCGCTCGCCCTGTACGCCGTCTTCGCCTGGACCGGCGACTGGGGCGGCATCTGGGCCGACGGCCCCCGCTACCTCCTCGTCGCCTTCTCCCTCACCATCGGCCTGCTGATCGGCGCCGAGGTACCGCTGCTGATGGAGCTGATCCAGCGCATCCGGCGCCAGGACGCGGGCGGCGCGGTGGCCGACCTGTTCGCCGCGGACTACGTCGGCGCGCTGGTCGGCGGCCTCGCCTTCCCCTTCCTCCTCCTGCCCCTGCTGGGCCAGTTGACCTCGGCCCTGATCACCGGCGCCGTCAACGTCGTGGCGGGCGGCGCGCTGGTCCTCGGGCTGTTCCGGGGGGACCTCACCCGCCGGGCCCGCTGGCTGCTGGTGATCGCCAACGTCACGGTGCTCGGCGTCCTCGCCTCCGCCGCCGTACTCGTCGACGACTTCGAACGCGCGGCCCGGCACGCGGTGTACGGGCGGGACGTACGGGTGGCGCTCCAGACGGACGTCCAGGAGGTCGTCATCACCGGCGGCACGCACGGCCGCCCGCTCGACCTCTTCCTCGACGGCCGCCTGAGGGTCAGCGGCCAGGACGCGCGCCGGTACCACGAGGCGCTGGTCCACCCCGCCATGAGCGGCGAGCACACGCGCGTGCTGATCCTCGGCGGCGGGGACGGGCTGGCGGCGCGCGAAGTGCTGCGCCATCCCGAGGTGCACCGGGTCGACGTCGTCGAAGTCGACGCCGGGGTGGTGCGGTTGGCGCGCAGCGACCCCGCGCTGTCCGAGCTCAACGGGCATGCGTACGACGACACGCGCGTCCACGTCATGACAGGCGACGCCTTCCACTGGCTGCGCGGGGCGCCGCCGGCGACGTACGACGTCGTGATCTCGGACCTGCCCGACCCCGGCATCACCGCCAGCACGAAGCTGTACTCGCAGGAGTTCTATGCCCTCGCCCGCCGCGCCCTGACCCGGCACGGCCGCCTCGCGGTGCACGCCGGGCCGGTCTCCGCCCGCCCCCGTGTCTTCTGGACGGTCGACACGACCCTGCGCGCCGCGGGCCTGCGCACCGCCCCCTACCGCGTCACGGGCCACGACTCCGGCTTCGCGTCCGGCCCGGACCGCACGGCGGGCCCCACGCGGGCGCCGCACGACTGGGGATTCCTCCTGGCCGGCCAGGGCGAGCGGCCGGTGCTGCGGCTCCGGCAGGGGCAGGGGGCGCCGCGGCTGGGGACGTTGACGCAGGTGGGGCTGGTGGCGGGGGCGCGGGCGGCGGAGGGGACGCGGGTCGGGGGGTTGGGGGCGTCGACGTTGGTGCATCCGCGGTACTGACGGGGGTGGGACGGGAAGGGGGCCGCGTGGTGGGGGCGGGCGGGGAGGATACGCCCGGCGGGAGTGCGGGTGGGGCGAATCCCCGGATGCATGGGTGCGTTTCGCGCCGTGCTGGGTAGGCTCGGTGACCATGGAGCATGAGGTGTTCGTTCCGGTTGTGGCCGAGCGGCTCAGGGAGGTCCTGGCCGACCCCGCGCGGGTCGCCCGGGCGGTTCCCGGGCTCCAGCAGGACGCCGGCGCCGAGCCCGTGACCGGGCGGCTGAAGATGCGGATCGGCGGTCACACCATCACGTACCGGGGGGTCGTACGGCTCTCCGAGCGCGCGGACGGTTCGTACGCCGTCGAGGGCGACGCGACCGAGGCGCGCGGTACCGGCTCGGTGAAGCTCGCGCTCACGCTGCGGCTGGTGGATGCGGAGGGTGGCTCCGCGGTGCGGTTCGAGGGAGCGGCCTCGGCGGACGGTCGGGTCTCGGAGTTGCCGGGGGAGGCGGTCGGGGCGGCCGTGACGCGGCTGCTGAGCCGGTTCGTGGAGAACCTGGGAGCCGCGGCGGGGGAGGAGCGGGTGGAACCCGAGCCTGAGGCTGCACCTGCGGCTGAGCCGGGGCCTGGTCGGGGCGGGGACGCGTCTGTGGAAGACGTGGAGGAGTCCCTGGCGCCCGGGGAGTTCGAGCCGCGGGTGACCAGCGAGTTCGAGACGACGCCGGATGCCGATGACGCGGCTGCGCCTGCGCCGGAGCGGGAGCGGGCGCAGGCGCCTGTGGGCGGCGAGGGCGAAGGTGACGGTGAGGCGCCCGTCGCCGAGGCGGCGCATGCTCGGCGGACGATGATCGGGCGCAGTGCGGAGGAAGTGGACCATGCGCCGCCTCGGGGGCGGTATGCGCCGGTTCCCGCGCCGCAGACGGTCGCGCCCAGCTCCACGTTGCGGTGGGCGGCTCCGGCGGCGGCGCTGGTGGTGGCTTCGGCGATCGTGGTGGGGCGGATGTTGCGGCGGCGTCGCTGAGGGTTTCCTCGCCCCCGCCGCCCCTACCCGTCCCGTCCCTGGGGGCTGCCGCCCCCAGACCCCCGCTTCGGCCCTTGAGGAACCTCGTCCTCGAACTCTCCCCCAGAGGGGGCACCCCCGACGGGCTGAATTTGCCTTGGCCGGTGTCCTCTTGATCACCCCAGTAGGGTCGGTCCCGTGAGTAGCGAAGACATCACGCTGACCGCGGGTGACGCGGAGGTGGACGTGCTGCCGGGGAACGGCGGGCGGGTCGGGGGGCTGCGCGTCGGGGGCACGGAGTTGTTGCGGCAGGGGGAGCGGTTCGGGTGTTTCCCGATGGTTCCCTGGTGCGGGCGGATCCGGGACGGGCGGTTCCTCGACGGTGCCGTCGTGCGGCAGATGCCGCTCAACGCGCCGCCGAACGCCATCCACGGCACCGCGCGGGACGGCGTCTGGAACGTCGCCCGGGTCGCCGACGGCGAGGCCGTCATCACCTACGACCTGGTCGAGCCGTGGCCGTACGCCGGCCGGGTCACCCAGGTCGTCGCGCTCACCCCGGACAGCCTCAGTCTCACCATGTCCGTCGAGACGTACGACGCGTCGTTCCCGGCCCAGATCGGCTGGCACCCCTGGTTCAACCGGAACCTCGGCGGCGACGGAGCCCAGGACGTACGGCTCGATTTCTCGCCCGCCTGGCAGGAGGAGCGCGGGGCCGATCACCTTCCGACCGGGAACCGGATCGATCCCGAGCCCGGCCCCTGGGACGACTGCTTCGGCATGCCCGGCGGCGTCGACGTCACCCTCACCTGGCCGGGGCAGCTGGAGCTGAAGGTCGGCAGCCGGGAGGAGTGGGTCGTCGTGTACGACGAGCAGGAGGCCGCCGTGTGCGTCGAGCCGCAGACCGGGCCGCCCAACGGGCTGAACACTCTGCCTCGCCTGGTCACGCCCCTGGAGCCACTGGAGGCGACGACCGTCTGGAGCTGGCGGCGGCTGTGAGCGGGGCCCTTAAGCTGGCCGCATGACTGACGTACGCGACGAGCTGCTGCAACAGATCAAGGACAAGGCCGTGGTGCGCGGCAAGGTGACCCTGTCGTCGGGTCTGGAGGCCGACTACTACGTAGACCTGCGGCGCATCACCCTCGACGGGGAGGCGGCCCCCCTGGTCGGGCAGGTGCTGCTCGACCTGACCGCCGATCTTGAGTTCGACGCGGTGGGCGGGCTGACCATGGGCGCCGACCCGGTCGCCGGCGCCATGCTGCACGCCGCCGCCGCGCGCGGGAAGCGGCTCGACGCCTTCGTCGTACGGAAGGCGGCCAAGGCGCACGGGCTGCAGCGGCAGGTCGAGGGGCCGGACATCGCGGGGCGACGCGTGCTCGTCGTCGAGGACACCTCCACCACCGGGGGCTCGCCGCTCACCGCCGTCGAGGCCGTGCGGGCCGCCGGCGCCGAGGTCGTGGCCGTCGCGACGATCGTCGACCGGGCCACCGGCGCCGCCGAGAAGATCCAGGAGGGGGCCGGTGTGCCGTACCTCTTCGCCTACTCCAAGGACGAGCTCGGTCTCGACTGACGGACAGGGCCGAGGGGCGCTCGGAGCATCCCGGTTCGTCTGGAAAGATGGGGCCGACGATGACGTCACACCCCCCAAGGTCTAGGTCAGGGCCGTAAGCAGAACGCCGTACGCAGTACGTCAACCCGCACACTCCAAGGAGCGGACAGATGCCCATCGCAACCCCCGAGGTCTACAACGAGATGCTCGACCGGGCGAAGGCAGGCAAGTTCGCCTACCCGGCCATCAACGTGACCTCCTCCCAGACCCTGCACGCGGCCCTGCGCGGTTTCGCGGAGGCGGAGAGCGACGGCATCATCCAGATCTCGACGGGTGGCGCCGAGTTCCTGGGCGGTCAGCACAGCAAGGACATGGTCACCGGCGCGGTCGCCCTGGCCGAGTTCGCGCACATCGTCGCCAAGAAGTACGACATCACCGTCGCCCTGCACACGGACCACTGCCCGAAGGACAAGCTCGACGGGTACGTACGTCCGCTGCTCGCGATGTCCGAGGAGCGCGTCGCGCGCGGTGAGAACCCGCTGTTCCAGTCGCACATGTGGGACGGTTCGGCCGAGACCCTCGCCGACAACCTCTCCATCGCGCAGGAGCTGCTGGAGCGCGCCCGCGCCGCGAAGATCATCCTCGAGGTCGAGATCACCCCGACCGGTGGCGAGGAGGACGGCGTCTCGCACGAGATCAACGACTCGCTGTACACGACCGTCGACGACGCCATCCGTACGGTGGAGGCCCTGGGCCTCGGCGAGAAGGGCCGCTACCTGCTCGCCGCCTCATTCGGCAACGTCCACGGTGTCTACAAGCCGGGCAACGTCGTGCTCCGCCCCGAGCTGCTGAAGGAGCTGAACGAGGGCGTGGCCGCCAAGTACGGCAAGGCGTCCCCGTTCGACTTCGTCTTCCACGGCGGCTCCGGCTCCACCGAGCAGGAGATCGCGACCGCGCTGGACAACGGCGTCGTCAAGATGAACATCGACACCGACACGCAGTACGCCTTCACGCGTCCGGTGGCGGCCCACATGTTCCAGAACTACGACGGCGTCCTGAAGGTCGACGGCGAGGTCGGCAACAAGAAGACCTACGACCCGCGCACCTGGGGCAAGCTCGCCGAGGCGAGCATGGCCGCGCGCGTGACCGAGGCCTGCTCGAACCTGCGCTCCACGGGTACGAAGATCAAGTAACCCGCGTTCTGAGCGACGAGCCCGGTGCCACGGCACCGGGCTCGTCGTATGCGCGGGTGTATATGTGGGGCATGCCCGATGTCAGGCTGGCCTCGCCGCAAGGCAAGTGGATCCTGCTCACCACCATCCTCGGCTCCAGCATGGCCATGCTGGACTCGACCGTCGTCAACGTCGCCCTCCCGCGCATCGGCGAGGATCTGGACGCCGACCTCGCGGCACTCCAGTGGACGGTCAACGCGTACATGCTCACGCTGGCCGGGCTGATCCTGCTGGGCGGCTCGCTGGGGGACCGGTACGGGCGGCGCCGGATCTTCGTCATCGGGGTCGTGTGGTTCGCGGCCGCCTCGCTGCTGTGCGGGCTCGCACCGAACGCCGGGGTGCTCATCGCGGCCCGGGCTCTGCAGGGCGTCGGAGGGGCGCTCCTCACGCCGGGGTCGCTCGCGCTCATCCAGGCGTCCTTCCACCCCGACGACAGGGGTCGGGCGGTGGGTCTGTGGTCCGGGTTCGGGGGGATCGGCGCCGCGGTCGGCCCCTTCCTGGGCGGCTGGCTGGTGGACGGGCCGGGCTGGCGCTGGGTGTTCCTGCTCAACGTCCCGCTGGCCCTGCTGTGCGCGCCGATCGCCGTACGGCACGTCCCCGAGTCGGGGGGCGGCGGCAAGCACGGCCGCTTCGACGTGCTCGGCGCGGTCCTGGGCGCCCTGTCCCTCGCCCTGGTGACGTACGCGCTGATCGAGGCCCCGGAGGGCGGGCTGGTCGTGGCGGTGACGGCGGTGACGGGCGTGGCCGCGGGCATCGCCTTCGTGGTCGTCGAGAAGCGCCGCCCCGACCCGATGATGCCGCTCGACATCTTCGCGTCCCGCCAGTTCACCGCGGTCAACCTCGTCACCCTGTGCGTGTACGCGGCCCTCGGCGGCTTCTTCTTCCTCGCCGCGCTCCAGCTCCAGGTCGTCTCCGGCTACTCGGCCCTGGGCGCCGGTACGGCCCTCCTCCCGACGACCGCCCTGATGCTGCTGCTCTCCGCCCGCTCCGGCGCTCTGGCCGACCGGATCGGCCCGCGCATTCCGCTCACCGTCGGCCCCCTGCTGTGCGCGGCCGGCATGCTGCTGATGCTGCGGGTCGGGCCGGACGCCTCCTACGTCGCCGACGTACTCCCCGCCGTCCTCGTCCTGGGCTTCGGCCTGGTCACCCTGGTCGCGCCCCTGACCGCCACCGTCCTCGCCTCCGTGGACGTCTCCCGGGCAGGGCTGGCCAGCGGCATCAACAACGCGGCGGCCCGCGCGGCCGGCCTCATCGCCGTGGCCGCGCTACCGCTGCTGACCGGCATGGGCCAGGAGGCGTACCGCTCACCGGACGCCTTCGACGAGGCCTTCGACCAGGCCATGGCCCTGTGTGCGGGGCTGTTGGCGGCGGGAGCGGTTGTCGCCTTCGCGACCGTACGCCGCCTGCCCCCGGACTGCACCCGGCCCGAGTGCCGCACGCATGGTGGGGTGATGGCGCCGCCGTTGGAGGGGGTGCGCAGTGGGCGGCGGTTGTAGGGCGAGGACCCTCGGCGGGGGCCTGACGGTTGCGGGCCGGGAGGGTTTTCGCCCCCGCCGCCCCTACCCTTCCCGTCCTTCTGGGGCTCCGCCCCAGACCCTGCTCCTCAAACGCCGGAGGGGCTGGATTTCGCCGGGCCAGGCAATTTCAGCCCGTCCGGCGTTTGAGGACGAGGCCCTTCGGGCCGATGCGGGGGTCTGGGGGCGGCAGCCCCCAGGGACGGGACGGGTAGGGGCGGCGGGGGCGAGAGAACCCGGCGGGTCGCGTAGGCGCCTCGTGCCGCACCCGGACCTGCCGAACCCGGCCCATGGGCCAGACTGGACCTCATGGCCATTCACGAAAACCTCCTCGGGGGCCCGCCCCCGACCCACCTCCCCGACGACCCCGGCCCGCGCGACCTGCTCGCCACCGGCACCGCCCCCGCGGACGTCGCAGCGAAGTACCCCACCTCCTCGCTGGCCTGGGCCCAGCTGGCCGACGACGCCTTCGAGCGCGGCAGCGTCGTGGAGTCGTACGCCTATGCCCGTACGGGCTACCACCGCGGCCTGGACGCCCTACGCCGCAACGGCTGGAAGGGCCACGGCCCCGTCCCCTGGGAGCACGAGCCGAACCGCGGCTTCCTGCGCGCCCTGCACGCCCTCGCCCGCGCCGCCGGAGCGATCGGCGAGCAGGAGGAGTACGAGCGCTGCACGCAGTTCCTGAAGGACTCCTCGCCGACGGCGGCCCAGACGCTGGGCTAGACAGCCCCCAGCGGAAGCGACTGCCGCCAGGGCCCGCCCGGCCGATGTGACCAGGCGGGCCTTGCGAGGTCCCGGGGCGATCCCTGAGGATGCCGGTGGGGACCGGGGCCCCTTTGCCGATAACGGCAGGGCGGACCGCTACCCGGAGTTACACAGGAGACAGCAATGTCCCAGCAGGCTCACCCACGCGTGGAGACGTCAGGGGAGACGTCCGCGGAGACGCACGAGCCCGAGACCCCGCATCTCGACTTCGCCGGCACGACGCCCTACGAGGACTACGTCAAGGCGGACGTGCTCACCCACCTCCAGCACACCCTCTCCGACGACCCCGGAGAGATGGTCTTCCTGGTCACGACCCAGGTGATGGAGCTGTGGTTCACGGTCATCGTCCACGAGTGGGAGACGGCGGCGCACGCCCTGCGCGAGGACCGTCCGGGCGTGGCGATCGACGCCCTGAAGCGTTCCGTACGGGAGCTGGAGGCCCTCAACGCCTCCTGGAAGCCGCTCGGCCAGCTCACGCCGGCCCAGTTCAACGCGTACCGCAGCGCCCTCGGCGAGGGCTCCGGCTTCCAGTCGGCGATGTACCGCCGGATGGAGTTCCTGCTCGCCGAGAAGTCCGCGTCCATGCTGGTCCCGCACCGCGGCGCACCGCGCGTCCACGCGGAACTGGAGAAGGCGCTGCACGAGCCGAGCCTGTACGACGAGGTGCTGCGGTTCCTGGCCCGGCGCGGCTGCGACATCCCCGAGGCCGTCCTCAAGCGCGACGTCTCGCAGCGGTACGTACCGTCCGACGAGGTCGAGGCCGCCTGGACCGCGATCTACGCGGGCGACCAGAACTCCGAGCTCACCCGCCTCGGCGAGGCGCTGACCGACGTCGCGGAGCTGGTGTGGCGCTGGCGCAACGACCACCTGGTCGCCACCCGGCGCGCGATGGGCGCCAAGGCCGGCACCGGCGGTTCGGCCGGGGTGGCCTGGCTGGAGAAGCGGGCGCGGAAGAACGTCTTCCCGGAGCTGTGGACGGCGAGGTCCCATGTCTGAGCTCATGGCGAGGGCGGGCGCGCTGGACGCCGCCGACGAACTGGCCGGGGCCCGCAAGCAGTTCGTACTCGATACTGTGTCCGATCATGCGGCTGACGCCGCGGGTGTCTACCTCGACGGCAACTCGCTCGGCGCCCTGCCCGCGAACGTCCCGGCCCACGTCGAGGACGTCGTACGGCGGCAGTGGGGCGAGCTGCGGATCCGGTCCTGGGACGAGAGCGGCTGGTGGACCGCGCCCGAGCGGATCGGCGACCGGATCGCCCCGCTGGTCGGGGCGGCGCCGGGGCAGATCGTCGTGGGCGACTCGACAAGTGTCAATGTCTTCAAGGCAGTTGTGGCCGCCGTACGGATGGCTGAGTCCGCCGGTACCGGCCGCGACGAGATCCTCGTCGACGCGACGACCTTCCCCACCGACGGATACATCGCCGAGTCGGCGGCCCGGATGACCGGCCGTACACTGCGGCCGGTGACGCCGGCCGAAGTGCCGGGGGCGCTGAGCGACCGTACGGCCGCCGTCCTGCTGAACCACGTCGACTACCGCACGGGACGGCTGCACGATCTGCCGTCCCTGACCGCCGCCGTGCACGCGGCGGGCGCGCTCGCCGTCTGGGACCTGTGCCACAGCGCGGGCGCGCTGCCGGTCGGGCTCGACGAGCACGGGGTCGACCTGGCCGTCGGCTGCACCTACAAGTACCTGAACGGCGGCCCGGGTTCACCGGCGTACCTCTACGTACGCCGCGATCTCCAGGACCGCTTCGACTCCCCGCTGCCCGGCTGGAACTCGCACACCGAGCCCTTCGGGATGCGCCCCGCCTACGAACCCGCCTCCGGCGCCCCGCGCGGCCGCGTCGGCACGCCCGACATCCTCTCCATGCTCGCCCTGGAGGCGGCCCTGGAGGTCTGGGACGGTGTGTCGATCGACGCGGTGCGGGCGAAGTCCCTCGCGCTGACGGACTTCTTCCTGGAGTGCGTCGGGGCGTATGTGGGGGAGGGGCGCGTGGAGTCGTTGACGCCGGTGGCCCATGCGGAGCGCGGCAGCCAGGTGGCGTTGCGGTGCGAGGGGGCCGGGGAGGTCATGAAGCGGCTCATCGAGCGAGGGGTCGTGGGCGACTTCCGGCATCCGGATGTGCTGCGGTTCGGTTTCACGCCGTTGTACGTGGGGTTCGCGGATGCGGAGCGGGCGGCGCGGGTGCTGGGGGAGGTGCTGACCGGGGAGGTGCTGTCGGGGGAGGCTCCGTGCTGACCTCGCCGCCCAGGTCGCTTTCTAGGTGACGTAGACCCCCGCCACGGCAGCCGCGTGCGCGGCCCGCGCGGCGCGCTCCGCGGCGGGGGCGTCCGGGATCACCCCGGTCGTCAGCAACTGGTAGTAGAGGGGTGCCGACACCGCCCGTACGACCGCCTCCGCATCCGTGCCGACGGGCAACTCGCCTCTGGCGACACCCTGTTCCACGCACGGCGCCCACTCCGCCACCCGCACCTCGTAGAACCGCCGAAGCGCGCCCGCCGTACGTTCGTCGCACGTCGCCGCGGCGATGACGGCACGGAACAGCGCGCCCTGCCGGGGATCCGCCAGAGTCCGCCGCACGAGCGCCGCGTTGGCCCGCAGATCCCC
The DNA here is from genome assembly GCF_003963535.1 of Streptomyces cyaneochromogenes. Lineage (GTDB taxonomy): Bacteria > Actinomycetota > Actinomycetes > Streptomycetales > Streptomycetaceae > Streptomyces > Streptomyces shaanxiensis. The sequence continues at coordinate 5,568,627 of NZ_CP034539.1, forward strand.
CAGCACGGACCCGGACTCCTCGCGCGGCGACGACTGCTCGGCCATGTCGGCGAGCAGGTCGGCCACCAGTCCCGTCACCGAGCCCCACCGCCGGTAGACGGTCGTCTTGCCGACCTCCGCGCGGCGGGCGACGTCCGCGAGGTCGAGGCCGTCGAACCCCTGCTCCGCCAGCACGTCCCCGGCCGCCCGCAGCACGGCCGCACGGACACGCGCGGTGCGCCCTCCGGGACGTACGGTGCCGGGTTCGGCGGGCATATCGGCCTCCTTGTGCGCATACGATCTGCGGTGCGATCGCCGGTGCGATCCGCGCTTCCAGCGTAACGAAACAGCAGAACCGTTTAACCCTCACCGAGCGTGACATCCGCGTGTCGACGCATGTCACCCGCCTGGTACCGTCCCCGCCAACGGCCGAATCCCCACTCTGGTCCGCCGATCCCCGCCACCGTCCAAATCCCCTACGTCGCTGAGAGGTTGGAGCATGCCGGACAACGTCGCAGCAGCCCGGGCCGCCGCAGAAGAGGAGTCGGCCTTCTCGCACCCGCCCGTCGACCCCGACGCCATCGCCACGTACGGCGACCATCCCGACCAGGTGATCGACTTCTACGCGCCACGCGGCGAGGCCGGTCCGGGCGGCCCGGCACCACTGGTCGTCCTGCTGCACGGAGGGGCGTGGCGGGCGCCGTACGACCGACGGCATGTCACGCCGTTCGCGGACTTCCTGGCGCGGCGGGGGTTTGCCGTGGCCAATGTGGAGTATCGGCGGGGTGCGGAGGCCGCGGACGGGGTGGAGGCTGGTGGGCACGGTACGGAGCAGGTGGGTGCGGTCGCCGGTCGCTGGCCGGAGACCTTCGACGACGTCGCCGCCGCGCTGGACGCGCTGCCCGCGCTGGTACGGGAGGTGCTCCCGCAGGCCGATCCGCGCCGGACCGTGCTCACCGGCCACTCGGCCGGCGGCCACCTGGCGCTGTGGGCCGCGGCCCGCCATGTCCTCCCCGCGGACGCGCCCTGGCGCGTCGATCGTCCCGCGCCCCTGCGGGGTGTGGTCGCCCTGGCGCCGATCGCCGACTTCACGGTCGCCGACAAACTGGACGTGTGCGGGGGTGCCGCGCGGCAACTCCTGGGCGGGGCCGAGGAGTTCGCCGAGCGCCGGCCCTACGCCGACCCGGCCCTCCTGCTCCCGACCGGCATCGCGACGACCCTCGTCCAGGGCCGCACGGACGATGTCGTTCCGCACGCCGTCGCCGAGTCGTACGCGGACGCGGCGGCGAAGGCGGGGGAGGTCGTCGGACTGACGCTGCTGGAGGACGTCGGGCACTTTCCGCTGATCGATCCGGCGGCGGACGCGTGTGCGGTGGTGGTGGAGGAGATCGCGCAGTTGGCGTGGTGAGCCGCCCCTGCGTGCCCTCCCCTACCTGTCCTGGCCCTACCTACCCCTGTCCCTCTGATACCCGTAATACCTGAGAGCTACGTCGCAGGTGAGCTCCCTGGCGTGACGCGGACGACGAGTCCGGATCCGTAATTTCCCCACCAGACAAGCCCGATGGCCGGGCGGACTGGAAGGGACGACGACCATGGGGCGTACGACGGGGGCGGCCGAGGCGAGCGTGTCGGCCGAAGCGAGCGCGCCGGCCGAGGCGCGGGACCGGCGGGTGGCACAGGACCCGCGGGCGGCGCACGGGCCGGGCGAACAACCGAGGAAGATCCGCGCACGTAAGTCCCCGCGCACCCACGGCTGGCGCCGAGCCCTCCTCGCCGCACTCGTCACCGGCGCCGTGGTCCTCCCGCTGTCCGGCGCCGCGCGCCCCGAGATACCCGCCCCGGCCCCGGCCGCCGTCGCCGCTCCGGTGACGGCGGCGACGCTGGACCAGGCGTACGCGGCCAACCGTGCCAACGCCGCCGAGGCGTCCCGCATGGCCGAGGCCCACGGCAACCGTGAACGGGCCGCAGCGGACCGTGCGATGGCCGACCCGTCCCGCCACTTCCTCAGCTTCGACGGCCGCGGCCCCGGCCTCGCGACGGAGGTCTTCGGCGACCTGGCCCACGCCGACCGCGTCGCGGTCCTGGTCCCGGGCTCCGACACGTCCATCGACACCTACGACCGCTTCCGCGACGGCGCCCGCGCCCTGCACGAACGGCTCACCCGGGAAGCCCCACAGGGCACCCGCACCGCGGTCGTGGCCTGGCTCGGCTACGAAACCCCGGCCACGGTCAGCACCACGGTGGCGACGGCGGGCCGAGCGGAGGAAGCGGCCCCGCAACTGCGGGAATTCATAAGGCAGTTGGGTGCGCTCACGGACAACGAGACGACCGGCGCGGGCCACCGCAAGCCCCACATATCCCTCCTCTGCCACTCCTACGGCTCGGTGGTCTGCGGCCGCGCGGCCTCCCACCTGGACGTGGACGACATCGCGCTGGTCGGCAGCCCCGGCACCGGCGCGGACACCGCCGCGGGCCTGCGCACACCGGCGCGCGTCTGGGCGGCGCGCGGCGGTGACGACTGGGTCGCGGAGGTCCCGCACATCGAGCTCGACCTGCTCGGCACCACCGTCGGCTTCGGTACCGACCCGGTGTCCCCGTCGTTCGGCGCCCGGGTCTTCGCTGCGGGCGACGGCGGCCACAGCGACTACTTCAGGCCGGGCTCGACGTCCCTGGCCAACCTGACCCGCATCGTCCTGGGCGAGACCTCGGAGGTGACTCATGGCTGAGCCGATGTCTGTGTCTGTCCCTGCGGGACGCCTGCGCGGGGCATGGAAGGGCATACGGGAGGGCGCCGCCCGTGTCGATGCCGCCACCCCCGCCGAGCGGGACCGTGCGGTCGACGCCCTGCGTGCCTTCGCCATCCTCGGCGTGGTCCTCGGCCACAGGCTGGTCACGGCCCTGGTGGCGGACGGCGACGGAGTGGGCCTGCACACGGCGAGCCCGCTGCGGCACATGCCCTGGCTGGCCCCGATCTCCTGGATCTTCCAGACGCTCGCGGTGTTCTTCCTGGTCGGCGGCCATGTGGCAACGCGCGGCTACGCGTCGGCCCGAGCGCGCGGCACGACGTACGGACAGTGGCTGAGGTCCCGTCTGTCCCGCCTGTTCAGACCGGTGGCGGCCGTCCTCACCCTGTGGACGGTGGCGTCGGTCCTGCTGCTCGTCTCAGGCACGGACACCGCCACGATCCACACGCTGCTCAAACTGGCCCTGTCCCCGCTGTGGTTCCTGCTGGTCTTCGCGGCACTGACGGCGGCGACACCACTCCTGCGGCGCCTGCACCCCCTCTGGCCCTTGGCCGTCGTCCTCCATGTGGATCTCCTCCGCTTCGGATTCGGCGCCCCCGACTGGCTCGGCTGGGTGAACGTGGCGGCCGGCTGGCTGGTGCCGTACACCCTGGGCGCGGCCTGGACCCGGGGCGAGCTGGAGCGTCGTCGGGCGGGCTGGATCCTGCTGGCGGGCGGCGCGGTCTCGACGGCCGCGCTGGTCGCCTGGGCGGGCTACCCGGCGTCGATGGTCGGCGTCCCGGGTGCCGGAATCTCCAACCTCAACCCACCGACGCTGGCCGCGGTCACCTTCGGCCTGGCCCAGTGCGGGTCGGCCCTGCTGCTGCGGAAGCCACTGCGCCGCGCGATGCGGCGTCCCTTGGCCTGGGCGGGCGTGGCCGTCGTCAACCTCTCCGCGATGACGATCTTCCTCTGGCACCAGACGGCCCTGATGGCGACCACGGCCATGCTCCTGCCGACCGGTCACCTCCCCGGCTTGCACACCGTCCCCGATCACCTCGGCTGGGTGGCGGCCCGCCTGGCCTGGCTCCCGGTCTTCGCGCCGGCTCTCGCGGTCTGCTGGGCGGCCTTTCGCGACTACGAGCAGGGCGGCAGGAGCGGACGCGGGCGGGGCCGATCGCGGATCGTCCGGGCGCACCGCCCGTCGGATCGGGCAGCGGCGACAGGCGTCCGGCGTGCCTAAGGTGGACGGCGTGACGGAAACGGGGACCCAGCGCCCGCTCGTGGGCCGAGTGCGGCGCTGGCTGCGGGTGTTGCGCGACGATCTGTGGACCGTCCGGGCGGATCCGCTGCCCCCGTCCACGTGGCTGCGCTGGCTGCCGCACGGTGTGCTGTGCCTGGTCGCGTTCGGCGTCACCGTGGGGGCTGTGGCGCAGCTCAACGACAACGGCGGGGCGGGCCTTCAGGTCGCCTTCGCGATCGGGCTCGCGCAGGGCGGCGCGGTGGTCCTCGCGTTGTGGCGGCCGGTACCCGGGTGGTGGCTCTCGATGGGGGCCATGGTGGCGGGTGCCGTCGAGGTGCGCCGCCACCTGCTGGCCGGTGTCGTGCACGACTTCACCTGGCCCTGGACCTCGGCCGGGATCATCGGGCAGATGGCCGTGCTGCTGCTGCTCTCCCTGAGGGTGCGCACCCGGGTGTCGGTCGCGACGCTGGCCCTGACCGTGCTCGTCACCTACATCATCCAAGGGCTGTGGGGCGCGGGCGGCTACGTGCCCACCGGGGTGCTCGCGACCATCCTGTCCGCGGTCGTCGTGGTCCTCGGCGTCGCCCTGCGCGGCCGTCGCGAGGCCCGCGCGGAACTCGTCGAACAGACCACGCTCACCGCCGAGGAGCGCGCCCGGCGCACTCTGCTGGAAGAGCGCAGCCGCATCGCGCGCGAGCTGCACGACGTGGTCGCCCACCACATGTCCGTCATCTCGATCCAGGCCCAGGTCGCCCCGCACCTCGTCGAGAACCCGCCCGAGGAGCTGAAGGAGAACCTCGACGGCATCCGACAGAACGCGCTGGAGGCGCTGACCGAGCTGCGCCGGGTGCTCGGCGTCCTGCGCTCGGAGCATCCCGAGGGCGCGGACGCGCTCGACGAGCCCGGCACCGGTGCCGCCCCGCACACCCCGCAGCCCACCCTCGACCGGCTCGACGCGCTCGTCGACAACACCCGCGCCGCGGGCCTGGACGTGGTCGTCGAGGTCAACGGCGAGCGGAAACCGCTGCCGCCCGGCGTCGAGCTGTCGGCGTACCGGATCGTGCAGGAGGCGCTGAGCAACGCCCTGCGCCACGCGCCGGGCGCGACCGCCCGCGTCGGCCTCAGGCACACCCCCTTCGGGCTGAGTGTGCAGGTCGTCAACTCGCGCCCGACGCACCCGGCACCACCGTCGCCCGGCGTCGGCCACGGGCTGCTCGGCATGCGGGAGCGAGTCGCGATGCTCGACGGCTCCATGACGGCGCACCCCTTGCCGGACGGCGGCTTCAAGGTGATGGCGTTCCTCCCGGCGACCCCGGACGCCACAGTCCCGGATGCCGCCGCCGCGGACACCAAAGCCCCGGGCCCCGCAGCCGCGGGCCCCGCAGCCCCGGATGGCGCTGCCCGCACCGCCAACAACCCCAAGAAGGACACCGCATGACGAGCAGCCCCATCCGTGTACTCATCGCCGACGACCAGCAGATGGTCCGGCAGGGATTCACCGTGCTGCTCAACACCAAGCCCGACATCGACGTGATCGGCCAGGCGGTCGACGGCCTGGACGCGGTGGCGCAGGTCGCCGAACTCGCCCCCGACGTCGTCCTGATGGACATCCGCATGCCCGAGCTCGGCGGCATCGAGGCCACACGCCGCATCACCACCGCGACACCGCACATCAAGGTGCTGGTGCTGACCACCTTCGACCTCGACGAGTACGTGTACGAGGCTTTGCGAGCCGGCGCCTCGGGCTTCCTCCTGAAGGACGCCTCCGTGGACCAACTGGCCGAAGCAGTACGGGTGGTGGCGGCCGGCGACGCGCTGCTCGCGCCCGGCATCACCCGCCGGCTGATCTCCGAGTTCTCCCGCCTGGACAACCGGCCCCGCGCCCCGCTCAAGGACCGCGTCGGCGACCTGACCGAACGCGAGACGGAGGTGCTCGCCCTGATCGCCCAGGGCTTGTCGAACGCGGAGATCGCCGAACGCCTCGTCGTGGCCGAGCAGACCGTGAAGACCCACGTGGGCCGCATCCTGGTGAAGCTGGGCCTGCGGGACCGGACACAGGCGGCGGTGTTCGCGTACGAGTCGGGACTGGTCCGGCCCTCCGGATACTGAGGCACGGTCTCCCGGTACAGAGGCACGGTCTCCCGGTACCGAGGCACGGCTTCCCGGTACCGAGGGCACGGCCCCCCGGTACTGAGGGCGGCCGGCGGCCGGCGCGGCCATGCGCGGCGTGACCTGCACGGCTACCCGTAGTACCTGAGAGGGACCTGCGGGAACCCCTCTCACTGGGGACGACCGCGACACCGCCCTGCGCCTACCGTTCTGTACGTGACCGAGACGACTCACATGCAGACGCCGCCACCGGGGGACGGGGCCAAGCCGCGCAGCCCGGAGTATCGGCTGGCCGCGAACGCCCTGCACGGGCTGCGGCAGGACCTGTTCCACGACGCCTTCGCCTACCGTCCGCTGGCCCGCATGCGGGTCGACGGCCCGCTGACCCGGCGGCTCCCCCGCCACCTGCGCGAATACGCGGCCTGGACACCGCACGCGGTGATCTCCACGGCCGCCTTGTTCACGCTGCTCATGGCCGCCGTCGACAACGAGGGCGCGGCCGTGCTGCTCGGTCCGCTCGCCGTGCTCCCGATCCTGCTGACCATGCTCCGGCCGGTCGGAGCGTTCTGGCTGTCGATGGCGGCCACCCCCGTCAGCCAGGTCTTCGGCAGCAGCATGGACGGCTATCCCTGGCTGCCCGCCAGCTTCGCCTGCCATCTGACCGTGCTGACGGTCGTGGCCATACGCACCAGGCCGCGCACGGCCGGGTACATGTGGGCCATCACCGCGGCGTACGCCTTCGTGGTGGACGTGGTCTTCGGCCCGGGTTACTACTACCCCGACGACACCGCCCCCATGGTGGTCTTCTCCGCGCTGATCCTGCTCGTCGTCGCCGTCTGGCACACCCGCAAGGAGGCCAGGCAGGAGGTCACCGCCCAGCAGAACGTGACCGCGCAGGAGCGTTCCCGGCGCGCCCTGCTGGAGGAGCGCACGACGATCGCCCGCGAGTTGCACGACGTGGTGGCCCACCACATGTCGGTCGTCGCGATCCAGGCGGAGGCCGCTCCCTACCGGGTGGAGAACCCGCCGCCGGAGCTGGAGCGCGCCTTCGCCACCATCCGGGAGAACGCGGTGGCGGCGCTCACCGAACTGCGCCGCGTCCTGGGCGTCGTCCGCGCCGAGGACTACGAGGCCCCGGACGCCCCGCAGCCCACCCTCGCCGACCTGGACGGCCTGCTGGCGAACGTGCGGGACGCGGGGCTGGCCGTCGAGAAGGCGGTGACCGGCGCGGTGCGCGAGCTGCCGCCCGGGGTGGAGCTGTCGGCGTACCGGATCGTGCAGGAGGCGCTGAGCAACAGCCTGCGGCACGCGCCCGGCGCGAGCGCCCGTGTCGAGATCGGCTATGTGCTCGGCGGCCTGGGCCTGCGCATAGTCAACGGCCCGCCGCCCGCGCCCGCCCTTGTAAAACCCTCACCCGGCGCCGGGCACGGCATCACCGGTATGCGGGAGCGCGTCTCCATGCTGAACGGCGAGATGACGGCGGGCCGCACGGATGACGGCGGCTACGAAGTGGCGGTGTTCCTGCCGGTCACCACGATCACAGAGGACGGCTCATGAGCATCCGTGTGCTGATCGCGGACGACCAGATGATGGTGCGCGAGGGCTTCTCGGTCCTGCTGAACGCGATGCCGGACATCGAGGTCGTCGGCGAGGCGGTCAACGGACGCGAGGCGGTGGAGCGGGTCCGCGAGCTCACCCCCGACGTCGTGCTGATGGACATCCGCATGCCGGAGCTGAACGGCATCGAGGCGACCCGGGAGATCGTGGCGGCCGACGGCGCGGCGAAGGTGCTGGTGCTGACCACCTTCGACCTCGACGAGTACGTGTACCAGGCGCTGCGCGCGGGAGCCTCGGGCTTCCTGCTGAAGGACGCCTCGGCGCGCCAGCTCGCCGACGGTGTGCGCGTGGTGGCGGCGGGCGAGGCGCTGCTCGCCCCCTCGGTCACCCGGCGGCTGATCACCGAGTTCTCGAAGCTGTCGGACTCCCCGCGCCTGATGTCCTCCGCCCACGCGGCGTACGGGGAGCTGACCGAGCGCGAGACGGAGGTGCTGGTGCTGATCGCCCAGGGCCTGTCGAACGCGGAGATAGCCGAGCGTCTGGTGGTCGCCGAGTCGACGATCAAGACCCACGTCAGCCGCATCCTGGTGAAGCTGGGCCTGCGGGACCGCACCCAGGCGGCGGTGTTCGCCTACGAGGCCAGGCTGGTCACGCCGGGCTGACAGCCTCACGTGGCGGGACCTCGGTGGACGTACGGTGAGGGCATGGAACAGCGCATCACTCTGATCACGCTGGGAGTCTTGGATCTGGCCCGGTCCAAGGCGTTCTACGAGGCCTTGGGCTGGCGCGGGCAGGAGGTCGAGGAGACCGTGTTCTTCCAGGCGGGCGGCCTGGGGCTGGTTCTGTGGGGCCGGGAGAAGCTGGCGCGGGACTGCGGTCTGCAGCCGGGGCGGGCCGACGGTTTCGGCGGGATCGCCCTCGCGCACAACGTCCGGTCCGAGGCGGAGGTCGACGCGCTCCTCGCGGCGGTGGAACGGGCCGGCGGCACGGTCACCAAGCCGGCCGCCGTCAACGCCATCGGCTTCTACTCCAGTGCCTTCACGGACCCCGACGGCCACGCCTGGGAGGTCGCCCACAACCCCGGGTTCCCGCTCGCCGAGGACGGCTCGGTCACGCTTCCGGACTTCGGCGCGGCCTAGGACGGGGACACGGGGGGCCGGAATCGGGACGGGACAGGCCCTGGACCCCTGGTCAGGGAGGGGGACGGCGTTCTAACGTCCGTGCATGGCAGCTCCTTCCGACCTCGCTTTCGACCCGTGGGACCCGGCGTTCCTGGCCGACCCGTACCCCGCGTACGCCGAGCTGCGTGCCCGGGGCCGGGTGCACTACTTCGAGCCCACGAACCAGTGGCTGGTGCCGTACCACGCGGACGTCTCGGCACTGCTGCGGGAGCGCAGGCTGGGCCGGACGTATCAGCACCGCTTCTCGCACGAGGACTTCGGCCGGACCCCGCCCCCGGCGGAGCACGAGCCGTTCCACGTCCTGAACGACCACGGGATGCTCGACCTGGAGCCGCCGGACCACACGCGGATCCGGCGGCTGGTGTCGAAGGCGTTCACGCCGCGCACGGTGGAGCAGCTGAAGCCGTATGTGCGGGACCTGGCGGGCGAGCTGGTGTCCGGTCTGGTCGAGGCGGGCGGCGGTGACCTGCTGACCGACGTCGCGGAGCCCCTGCCGGTCGCGGTGATCGCCGAGATGCTGGGCATTCCGGAGGCGGACCGGGCGCAGTTGCGGCCCTGGTCGGCGGACATCTGCGGGATGTACGAGCTGAACCCGTCGCAGGAGACGGCGGCCAGGGCGGTCCGTGCCTCGGTCGAGTTCTCGGAGTACCTCCAGGAGCTGATCGCCACCCGCCGCAAGGAGCCCGGTGAGGACCTGATCTCGGGTCTGATCGCGGCGCACGACGAGGGCGACCGCCTCACCGAGCAGGAGATGATCTCCACGGCGGTCCTCCTGCTCAACGCCGGCCACGAGGCCACGGTGAACGCCACGGTCAACGGCTGGTGGGCGCTGTTCCGCAACCCCGACCAGCTGGCCGCCCTGCGCGCCGACCACTCCCTGATCCCGTCCGCGATCGAGGAGCTGATGCGCTACGACACCCCGCTCCAGCTCTTCGAACGCTGGGTCCTGGACGAGATCGAGATCGACGGCACGACGATCCCGCGCGGCGCGGAGATCGCCATGCTCTTCGGCTCCGCCAACCATGACCCGCAGGTCTTCGATGCCCCGGACAGGCTGGACCTCACCCGCAAGGAGAACCCGCACATCTCCTTCAGCGCGGGCATCCACTACTGCATCGGCGCACCGCTGGCCCGCATCGAGCTGGCGGCGTCGATGACGGCGCTGCTGGAGCAGGCACCGACCCTGCGGCCGGCCGCCGAGCCGGAGCGCAAGCCGAACTTCGTGATCCGGGGTCTGGAGGGGCTAGCGGTCGAGGTCTGAGCGGCGGGGGTGCGCGCGGCGCCACCGGCCGGCCAGGACGGCGACGACCGCGCAGGCCAGGGCCGGGAGGGCGGCTCCGGCGACGGTGACGAGGGGCAGTTCGGTGATGAGCACCGTGTAGTCGGTGCCCTCGCCCTCGAAGCCGCCGCCCATGTGGCGCCGGGTGCGGGACGAGGAGGCCCAGGCGTAGGTCGCCACGCCCGCCCCCACCGCCGACAGCACGCATCCGCCGCACGCCAGCGCGTTCCGCCGGTCCCGTGGATCTCCCTGGTCCATGACCGCAGGGACGCGGCAGGCGGCTTCCCGGTTCTGCGCCCGGCCTCCGGCGCCTGCCGACGGCGCTCCACACCCGCCCTCTGGTGCTCGCCCGAGGTTCTCGCACCTCGGCCGAGCCACCGTCACGTCGTCATGTCCCGCCGCCGCAACCCCGCCAACCCGGCGGCCACCAACCCCGCCGCCAGCGCCGGCAACACCAGCACCGGCCCCCACTCCATCCCCCCACCCGGCAACTTCGGCAGATGCCCGAACGGCGACAGATCCAGCACCACCTGGGGCACGTCGAGCGCAGGGCCCACCCAGCCGAGCAGCAGCACCGCCCCGGCCACCCCCCACGCCCCCACCGCGGCCCGCGGCAGCACCCCGTACAGCAGCACCGCCAGCCCCCCGACGACCCACACCGCCGGGAGCTGGACCAGGCAGGCGCCCAGGATCGGGCCGACCTCCTTGCCGTAGCCGACGGCGAAGCCCAGGCCGGCGAGGAGCATGATCAGGCCGGCGCCGGCGAAGGCGATCACCAGATGGCCGCAGGCCCACCGCAGGCGGCTCACCGCGCCCGCCAGGATCGGCTCGGCCCGCATCGAGGTCTCCTCGCCGTGCAGCCGCAGGACCGAACCCACCACGTACAGCGCGGCGATCAGGCCCAGCATGCCGACCATCGACGCCAGGAACGCGTCCGTCAGCCCCGCCTGGCCGCCCATGCGTTCGAAGATCTCCCGCGCGTTGGCGTTGTCGCCGACCAGGTCGGCCACCCCGTCGGTCAGCCCGCCATAGACGACCCCGGCGAGGAAGAAGCCGATGCTCCAGCCGAGCACGCTGCCCCGCTGCAGCCGCCAGGCGAGCGCGCCCGCCGTGCCGAGGCGGCCGAGGGCGGGCCCCGGCCGGGTGGGCAGGAAGCTCATCCCCACGTCCCGCCGCCCGGCGAGTCCGTACGCCACCACGCCCTGCAGCAGTGCCGCCGCCGCGAACAGCAGCAGCACCCACCAGCGTTCGTCCGCGAAGGACCGCAGGTTCTCCAGCCAGCCCAGCGGCGACACCCACGTCAGCGCCGACGAACCGTCGTCCGACGCCGAGTCGCCCGCCGCCCGCAGCACGAACGCGGCGCCCAGCAGCCCCGCCGTCAGGCCTCGCGCCAGCCGGGCGCTCTCCGTGAACTGGGCGACGATCGCCGCCAGCGTGGCGAACACCATGCCGACCCCGGCGAGGCCCAGCCCGAAGGCCAGCGCACCGGAGGCGCCCTGTCCGGCCAGTCCGGCCGTCACCAGCAGGGCCAGCACGGCGTTCGCGACGGCGGCCGTCAGCAGCGCGGCCGTCAGCGAGGCCCGGCGACCCACCATCCCGGACGCCACCAGCTCGTGGCGGCCGCTCTCCTCCTCGTCCCGGGTGTGCCGGATGACGAGGAGCAGGCTGACCACGGCCGCGAGGGCGCCCGCGTAGACGCCGACCCGCCAGGCCGTCAGGGCGCCGACCGAGTCGTCGAAGACGGGGCCGATCAGCGCGCGGAAGGAGGCGTTGCCCGCCGTGTCCTTCAGCAGCTCGGCGCGGTCGGCGGGGGAGTCGTACAGGTTCTCCAGGGTGTTCGGCATGGAGAGGATCATGAGCGCGTTCACGCCCACCCAGACCGGGATCATCAGCCGGTCGCGGCGCAGCGCGAAGCGCAACAGCGTTCCGGTGCCCGCCAGTTGGCGCGAGCCTGCCGGACGTACGTCGAAGGCGGTGGCGGCGGCGGTCATCGTGCGGCCACCTGTTCCGGCCCGTCGTCCTGGTAGTGCCGCAGGAACAGTTCCTCCAGCGTCGGCGGCGTCGACGTCAGGGAGCGCACACCGGACTCGCTCAGCGAGCGCAGTACGGCGTCCAGCTTGTCGGTGTCGACCTGGAGGCGGACGCGACGGCCCTGGCCCCTCTCCACCGGCTGAACGGCGAGGTCGTGGACGCCCGGCAGACGGGACAGCCCGTTGGGCGCGCCCGCCAGCTCGGCCGTGACGCTCGTCCGGGTCAGATGGCGCAGGTCGGCGAGCGAACCGGACTCGACCGTACGGCCCTTGCGGATGATGCTGACCCGGTCGCAGAGCTCCTCGACCTCGCTGAGGATGTGCGAGGAGAGCAGGACCGTACGGCCCCTGTCCCGCTCCTCCTCCACGCAGCGCTGGAAGACCTCCTCCATGAGCGGGTCCAGGCCGGAGGTCGGCTCGTCGAGGATCAGCAGGTCCACGTCCGAGGCGAACGCGGCGACCAGGGCGACCTTCTGCCGGTTGCCCTTGGAGTACGTGCGGCCCTTCTTGGTCGGGTCCAGCTCGAACCGGTCGATCAGCTCGGCGCGGCGGTGGGTGTCGAGGCCTCCGCGGAGGCGGCCGTAGAGGTCGATGACCTCGCCGCCGGACAGGTTCCGCCACAGCGTCACGTCCCCCGGCACGTAGGCGATCCGGCGGTGCACCTCCACCGCGTCCGTCCAGGGGTCGCGGCCGAGTACCTGCGCGCCGCCCGAGTCGGCGCGCAGCAGGCCGAGCAGGACGCGGATGGTGGTGGACTTGCCGGAGCCGTTGGGGCCGAGGAAGCCGTGGACCTCGCCGGCCTCGACGTCCAGGTCGAGCCCGTCGAGCGCGTGCGTCCTGCCGAACGACTTGTGCAGTCCGGATACCTCAATGGCGGGGTTGGCCTTCGTCATGCTTCAGAACGTACGCTTCTTTCAGAAATTTGTGAAGTTAAGGAAGCGTATAAAGCCCCGATAGGATGGCGCCATGACGGAAACAGCTGGTGACGGGCGGGACGCGGAGTCCGTGTCGAAGTTCGTGGAGTCCTTCGCGGCCCAGCTCGTCGAGGCCGGGATGCAGCGCATGGCCGCCCGGGTCTTCGCGGCACTCCTCGCCTCCGACAAGGGCGTGCTGACCTCCGCCGAGCTGGGCGAACAGCTGCAGATCAGCCCCGCGGCGGTCTCCGGCGCGGTGCGCTACCTGGCCCAGACGCACATGGTCTCCCGCGAACGGGAGCCCGGCTCACGCCGCGAGCGCTACCGGGTGCACGGTGACCAGTGGTACGAGGCCCTGACCAACCGCGAAGCCGTCCTCAAGCGGTGGGAGAGCGCCCTGCGCGAGGGCGTCACCAGCCTCGGCGCCGACACCCCGGCAGGCCGCCGCCTCGCCGAGACGCTCGCCTTCTTCGAGTTCGTCGAGGGCGAGATCGCGGCCATGATGGAGCGCTGGCGGGTGCACCGGGAGAAGACCTTCGGGCAGGGCTGACCCACGGTCCGCCGCGTGCCCGAGGGCGCGGCGGCAGGATCACACCGGCATACGGCGGGACAGGGCACCGGCCCGCTCACGCAGCGTGGCCCACCAGGCCTCGTGACCGGGCATCGGCACCTGGACGTCCGACCGGCCCTCGTAGCCGGACGGCTCCGGCCACCGCACCTCGACACGGGCGCGCTCGGCGAGGACCAGGACGGATGCGGTGAACCCGCGCGAGAGCGCGTCGATCACATGGTGCGAGTGGCTGTCGTGCCAGCGCAGCAGGGTGTTCACGAACGTCCCGAAGACCGCCGGATCGATCTTGCACTCGTCGTTCTCCATCGGCCCGAACCCCGACGGAACGCCCAGTTCCTCCTCGTACAGGCGCACATACCGCAGGAACAGCCGGGCCGCCCCGTTGGACGGGTTCCACAGGGTCTCGTCCCCGATGTCGAAGTACTGGCTCATCGCGCCCCCCATGATCGACGGCCGGTCAGCGTAGACCGGACCCGCCCCGAGGCGCCCGCGATTTACCGCTCACCGCCCCGGCAGCACCAGCCGCAGCCCGCCCTCCCCCACGGTCCACGTCCGTCTGCGCAGCGGCCCCGACACCGCCGTGTCCGCGCCGTACCGGAAGTGCGCGCCCGACACCGTCACGGTCCGTCCCTCGGCCCGCAGCGGTGAGGCCTCCGCGCCCACGGACACCGGCCGCACCTCCACCGCGGCCACCCCGGCGACCCCCGGCGTCACCGACACCGCCTCCACCGGCTGGTCGAGGTCCACCAGCGTCGCCCCGTCCACCTCGACGCGCAGCCGCGACGGCCCGGAACCGGACCCGGCGGAGGCGGGGCGCGCCGGCACCAGTGTCCGTACGAGCGACTGGCACGTCCGCAGCCACGGCCGCGCGGCACCGGCCCCCGCGCCCGGCCCGCTGGCCGGTCCCGCACCGGCGCCCTCCCGGTCGGCACCCTCCGGCGCGACGGGCTCGCGTACCGGCGGGATGCGCAGCGTGCCCAGCACCACGCCGTCGCTGTCGTCCACGAGCACATCGAGCCGCCGCTCCACGCCCTCCAGCACGGCCCGGGCCGCCGCCACCGCCCCCGTCGGCACCCCGAGGGACCGGGCCAGCGACAGCGCGCCCCCGACCGGCACCACCGACAGCACGCATTCGGCCAGCTCCCGCTGCCGGTGCAGCAGGGTCACCGTCCGCGTCAGTGTCCGGTCGTCGCCGACGACCACCGGCCGGCGCGACCCGCGCCGCGCCAGTGCCCGGGCGAACTCGTCGGGATCCTCCGGCAGGCACACCTTCGTGGCCGCACCCGCGCTGAGCACGTCTTTCGCGATCCTGACGGACTCCCCGTCCATCATCCGAGCGACCGGATCGATCACCACCAGCAGCTGGTCGGACATCGCGAAAGTCGCCACCTCGGCCATGCCTCGCTTCCTCGGGTAGCATCTTTGTGCAAGAGCCCCTTGCGCTATTGCGCCAGGGGCTTCGTCTATTCCGGGGCCATCCGGTCCGACGGTGCGCGGCCAACGACGGTCGCGGCCGGTCGTGGTACACGCGGCGAGACACCTTACGCGTGCACCCCTGACCTTGGACATGCCCCGCCCGGAAGGGGTGTACGCGCGTGCCCGCACTTGTGCTGCTCGGTGCTCAGTGGGGTGACGAAGGCAAGGGAAAGGCGACGGACCTGCTAGGCGGATCCGTCGACTATGTGGTGCGCTACCAGGGCGGCAACAACGCCGGCCACACGGTGGTCGTGGGTGATCAGAAGTACGCCCTGCACCTGCTCCCTTCCGGAATCCTCTCGCCGGGGTGTACCCCGGTCATCGGCAACGGTGTCGTCGTCGACCCGTCGGTCCTGCTCTCCGAGCTGAGCGGTCTGAACGAGCGTGGCGTCGACACGTCAAAGCTCCTCATCAGCGGAAACGCGCACATCATCACGCCTTACAACGTGACGGTGGACAAGGTGACGGAACGCTTCCTCGGCAAGCGGAAGATCGGCACCACCGGGCGCGGTATCGGCCCGACCTACGCCGACAAGATCAACCGCGTCGGTATCCGCGTCCAGGACCTGTACGACGAGTCGATCCTTCAGCAGAAGGTCGAAGCGGCCCTCGACGCCAAGAACCAGATCCTCACCAAGCTCTACAACCGCCGCGCCATCGCCGCCGACCAGGTCGTCGAGGAGCTGCTGGGCTACGCCGAGAAGATCAGGCCGTACGTCGCCGACACGGTCCTGATCCTCAACCAGGCGCTCGAGGACGACAAGGTGGTCCTCTTCGAGGGCGGCCAGGGCACGCTCCTCGACATCGACCACGGGACCTATCCCTTCGTCACGTCGTCCAACCCCACCGCCGGTGGTGCGTGCACGGGCGCGGGCGTCGGTCCCACGAAGATCAGCCGCGTCATCGGCATCCTCAAGGCGTACACGACCCGTGTCGGCTCCGGTCCCTTCCCGACCGAGCTGTTCGACGAGGACGGCGAGGCGCTGCGCCGCATCGGCGGCGAGCGGGGTGTCACCACCGGCCGTGACCGCCGCTGCGGCTGGTTCGACGCGGTCATCGCCCGCTACGCCACCCGCGTCAACGGCCTGACCGACTTCTTCCTCACCAAGCTGGACGTGCTGACCGGCTGGGAGGAGATCCCGGTCTGCGTGGCGTACGAGATCGACGGCAAGCGCGTCGAGGAACTCCCGTACTCCCAGACCGACTTCCACCACGCCAAGCCGGTCTACGAGACCCTGCCCGGCTGGTCGGAGGACATCACGTCGGCCAAGTCCTTCTCGGATCTGCCGAAGAACGCGCAGAACTACGTGAAGGCGCTGGAGGAGATGTCCGGCGCGCCGATCTCCGCGATCGGTGTGGGTCCGGGCCGCGACGAGACGATCGAGATCAACTCGTTCCTGTAGGTCACGGGTAGCAGTTGATGATCGTGTGGAAGGTGGTGTACTGCGAGCCCGGGGGACCGGTCTCGCGGTACACCACCTTCGCCTCGTCCACGCAGTAGACAGGATTGAGGTTGCCGCCGACGCTCAGCTCGTCCGTGTGCTCCACGTAGACACCGTTGCCCTCGCCGTAGACGGACACCTCTCCACAGGTGCCGGTGAGGGTCAGTCGCACCTCGTCGGCGTCGACCTCCACCCGACCGCCGTGACAGACGTGGGACCTGCGCGGCCCCCAGCCCGCACCGCCGCGGCGGACAGCACCAGGGAGACCGCCGGCCGGGCGAAGGCCCGCCACGGTGTGCCGCTGCCTCGGCCCGGTCGGGTCCCTCATGCGCCATATGTCCCTCGCGCAACGGTTCTTGACGGATCATCAGCAACCTGCACGGCTGGTGGTGGATCCATTCACTTCGGGAACTAGCACCGACTGAGACACTCCCCCTGGTCTCGGTGGTCTTCCGCGAACGTACGGACTCCACCCGCCGGCCGGTCCCTGACATCTGTCAGGACGCGACCCGCCCGCCGGCTCCGTACGGTTTCCAGCGGCTGGACATACGCCCACAGGACCCGTACCGAGGGTCCGACCGTTCCAAGGGGGAACACACGTGATCCACTCTGTGAAGGTCGCCGTCGCGACCATGGCATCCACCGCGATCGCCGCCGCCGGCCTCGTCTTCGGCGCGGCGGGTTCTGCCCACGCGACCGGTCATGGTGAGGGCTACTACGGCGTCTGGGCCTCCGGCGTCAACGTCCGTGCCGGTGGCGGGGAGCAGTGCTATCTGTACCCGTCGGCCGCCAACTGCCCGGACGTGCAGACCACGGTGAGCAACCCGGCCCAGGTGTGGGTGTACTGCCAGGAGGAGGGCGCGCAGAGCGTCGGCGGCAACCCGTACTGGGTGTGGGTGCGAACCCCGAGCGGCCACCACGGCTACATGGCCAGCTACTACATCAGCAACACCACCAACTGGATCGACGGCGTCCCGGACTGCTGACGAGGCCTTCCGGCCCGAACCGCGGGTTCCGTGCCTGCGCAACCCGCGGCGGCACCAACTACCGCAGCCTCCGCACCGCCTGGTGGTGGTAGCCGCTCTGAAGGAACGGCTCGACCGCGACATTCCGGGCCCCGATTTCCGTAATCCGCAATTCCGGTTGGTTCGAAACTCCGTACACGCGGACAGGAAGTTGACAGCCGTCTGAAAGGGTCCGAAAAAATCTCCCCCCGGAGCAACCTGACATGAACACGCGCCCTCATTCATGTCGAGAAGGACACGGGGAGGGCCGCACTGAATTGCGGTCCGCTGCTCATGGGGGAAAGTCTTGTCGCAGAACAGACTTGTTCGTGCCCTGGTCGCCACGGCGACCGCGGGAGTCATGATGGGAATCGCGGCAGGTGAGGCCAGTGCGGCCACTCCGTCCCGTTCCCCGGGCGTGAAGAATGCCGTGTATTTCGTGCACGGGATCAACGCGAAGCATCTCGAAGTCAACAATGCCAAGCAGGACTGCAAGAAGGTCTTCGGCAAGGCGATGTCCGACCTTCGGGCGAAGGGCTGGAAGGGGAAGTTCGTCACCTGGGGGTACTACAAGAAGGACGTCAATTGCACCCGTAAGGTGAACGGGAACCTGGACACCCGAATCCAGGAGCTCGGTCGCCTGCTCGCCTGGGACATCTACAAGAATTACTCCAGGCACGGAAAGAAGGTCGACGTGGTCGGCCATTCCATGGGCGGCCAGGTGATCCGCGCCGCCATCACCGGCGTGAACAAGTACGGCTCATCGAGCAAGTGGCCGGACTACCTCTACGTCGAGGACGTGGTCACCCTCGCCAGCCCGTTCAAGGGCGCCGGCATCGCGCGCTTGTGCTCCCTCCAGTCGCACAAGCAGTGCAGCGACCTGAAGCCGGGCAGCGGCTTCCTCTCGTGGGCCGGGCAGAACCCGCAGTCCAGGATGAAGACGGACTGGACCCTCATCGGCTCCAGTGACGACGACACCGTCCACAGCGGCTCCGCGATCGGCATGAAGGCCAAGCACAAGGTCGTCTACTACAGCGGCCAGGGGCTTGAGCACAACGGCATCCAAAAGGCCGGCGGCAACAAGGTCTACAAGTACAAGTACTCCGACAACAACGGCGCACGCTGGTCGACGAACAGCGAGCGGCGCGCTCCGCTTCGCTACACCTACGAAGCGTTGAGGCACCCCTCGGTCTGGTAGGCCGGTGAGATGAAGGCGGCCCAGGCCCCTTGCCGGAGACGGTGAGGTCTGGGCCGTCGGGGTTCGTGGAGTCACGATGCGGATGGTGGGCGGTCGCGGGTCGTCGCGGACAGCCGCGAGACCCGCCCAGACCGCCCGCCAGGAAACCGCGCCTGCGGCGGCCGGCGGTCCCACCCGATGGAGCTGTGAACGGGCGAAGTGCGCGCGGCGGCCCTAGCGTGAGGTTGCAGGGGGCGATCGGAAGAAGGTGAGTGTCATGCGCGTACTGCTGCAGGCCCATGTCGACACGGAGAAGGCCAACGAGGTCATCCGCAGCGGCAAGATGCCCCAGGTCATGCAGGAGATCATGGAGGCGTTCAAGCCGGAGGCCTCCTACTTCAGCCCGGACAACGGGGTCCGCACGATGTTCCTGGTCTTCGACATGCAGGACTCCGCACAGTTGCCACCGCTCACCGAGCCGCTCTTCGAGAAGTTCGGCGCCAAGGTGGACTACACACCGGTGATGAACCTCGAGGACCTGCAGAAGGGGCTGTCCCAGCTGAAGTAGGGCCGAACCGAACCGCGAACGTCAGCTGAACACGATCATCGACCCCTGCGCCAGACTCCGCGTCGCCGCCGCGTGCAGCCCCAGCCACACATGCCGTTCGCGGGCGAAGGGGCTCGGGTCGTAGGGAGCGGGGACGGCCGGTTCTTCCAGGGCCGTGGGGGCCGCGGGGGCCTGGGGGGCCGCCGGAGGGTTGGCCGGATCGATGCCGATCACCGGGGCCACGAACTCCAGCTCGCGCAGGAGTGACTGCGAGGAACCCAAGGGACCGCCGCCGGCCAGGAGTTCCTCGCTGGAGAGCGGGGCCGGGAAGTCGACGGGGACGTAGGCGCCCGCGTGGTCGTAGTGCCAGACCAGGTGCGACTGCTGGGCCGTCGACTCGAACATCTCCAGCAGCTGCTCGTAGTCTCCGCCCAGGTCGTCGACCGGGGTGACCGCGAGCCCGCAGACCTGGAGCAGGTAGGCGCGGCGCAGAAAGTGCAGGGCGTCGTAGTCGAAGCCCGCGACCGGGGCGACGTCACCGGACAGGCCCGGCATGTACTGGTACACCGGCACCGGCGGCAGCCCGGCCTCGGTCAGCACCTTGTTGTATTGCGCGAGTTCCTCGGCGAAAGGGTTGTCGGGGGTGTGGCACAACACGTCGACGAGCGGCACCAGCCACAGGTCACAGGCCAAAAGAGGGCTCCTCACGTAGCACAGTGGTCAGGGAAGGGTAATCGGTGCGGGTCGGGGACGGACCCCCTGTGCGAGCTCATCGTCCTGATCCGAGCCCTGAGCGAGTCCCTGAGTGAGTCCGTGGGTGGGTACCTGCTGGTGCAGGTCCCATACCCACACTCCGTCGACCCATCTCCCCGGCGCGCCCACCAGCTTCTCCACGGTCTCACGCAGCGCACCGTCGTTCGGCTGCGGAGCCAGCACCAGCACGCCCGCCCGCCAGTACGCCAGATCTGCCCGGGCCTGCTCCCGCCAGGACTCGGCGGCCGGCGGGACCTCGCCCGAGTTGCGCACCTCGCGCAGCAGGCTGGAGGTGAGACGGGGCTCGGCGCCGTAGATGCCGATCCGCTCATCGCCGTAGGGCCCGTTGAAGTAGCCGCCCGCCAGCTTGAAGCCGAGGCCGGCCTCGGTCTGCCAGTGCAGTGCCTCCGCGTCACCGGGGTCGGGCAACGGCACCGGCACGAGCGACTCGCCCTCGCGGACGTACGACTTCCAGGTGCCGTCCGCGATGAACGCGGGCACGTCGACGCGGTCGACCGCCCTCAGCGGGGCCGGGATCAGGGGGAGCAGGGCGAGACCGACGCCCAGCAGGCCGACGTAGCGGGTGTGCGGGGCGCGGGCCGTGAGCAGCCGGTCCACGGCGAGCGCGAGCAGTATGCCCAGCGCGGGGGCGCAGATCATCGCGACCCGGCTCTCGATGACCGCCTCGAACAACGGCTTGTCGGCGAGGAGCTTCCACGGGCCGGGGACGGTGAGGTCCGTCAGCGGGATGCGGAACTCCCGCCCGAGGGACAGAACCGCGGCGGCCACGGCCGTGAACGCCAGCGCCCTGACCAGGGCCCGCTCCCACAGCCGTACGAGGATCGCGAAGGCGAGCAGGACCAGCGGCCAGCCGTAGAAGGCGTTCTGCTCGGTGGTGTTGAAGGCCAGGGCGTTCGCGGTCTCCGCGTCGCCCGCGAGCCAGGAGCGTTCGGCGAAGGAGAGCAGGGCGAGGGGGCTGTTGAAGGAGCGGGGGTTGTGCTCGATGTCGCTGTAGCTCCGCGGTCCGGCGAACTGCCAGACCAGGGGGTACACGACGAGGGGGAGGCAGACGGAGGCGCCGATGAGCAGGCCTCTGAGCAGGGGCCGCCAGGACGTGCGTGCGGTGTCGCGGCGTACGACGGCGTAGGCGGCGGCGAAGAGTGCCATGCCCAGTGCCGCCAGCAGCAGCGCCTCCTCGCCGAGGAAGACCTGGTACGCCGCCATCAGGCCCAGTGCGACCCCGTCCCGGACGACCCGGGTGCCCGTGCACAGACGCAGGGCGCGGTCGATGATCAGCGGGATCATGAACAGGACCACGAAGTTCGGGTGCGCGTGGGCGTGGCTGACCATCGGCGGGGCGAAGGCGGCCAGGGAGGCGCCGGCGAAGGCCGCGATCCGGCCGCGTACGACGTACTTGACGATCAGCCAGTACCAGGCGGCGGCCGTGGCAGCCAGGCCCAGCGTCATGACCAGGCTGAGGGTGACGGCGGGGCCGGCGGTCAGGGTGAGGGGCGTCAGGGGGACGGACAGCCCCGGCATGACCGTGTTGGCCATGAGGTTGACGCCGTCGGGGAAGCCCTGCAGATCGGTGAACAGGGGGTTGCGCAGGTGGGCGACGTTGTCCGCGGTGACCGCGAAGAACCACTCCCACTGGTTCTGGTCGCGCAGGGAGTCGGGGAGGTAGCGGTGGGCCGGGTCGAAGAAGCGGGCGGAGTAGAGGGCCACCGACATGAGGAGGAAGAGGAAGGTGGCGAAGAGGTCGGCCGGGCGCAGGGAGCGGGCGGATATGCGGGTGATCTCGGCGAGGGTGCGGGCGTAGTCGAGGGGGGTGACCTTCGAGCCCGGCCGGTGGGACCAGCGGACGGGGACCTCGGCGATGGGGAGGCCGGCGCGGTGCAGGTGCCGTAGCACCTCGACGTCGATGGCCCAGCCGTGGACGCGGGAGGCGGCGTAGGCCTCGCGGGCGCGGTCGCCGTCGTACAGCTTGAAGCCGCACTGGGTGTCGCGGATGCCGGGGACGGCGGTACGGCGTATGAGGAGGTTCCCCGCGCGGCCCAGCAGTTCGCGCACCCGGTGCTGGCGGTCGCCGATCGTGGCGCCGGGGACCGAACGGGACCCGATCGCCGCGCAGTTGCCCTCGGAGAGGGCCTTGTCGAGCCGTTCCAGTTCCTCGATCGGCGTCGCGAGATCGGCGTCGGTGACCAGCACGCGGCGGCCGCGGGTGGCGGCCACGCCGAGGCGGAGGGCGTGGCCCTTGCCGCGGTTGCGGGGCGCGGTGACGAGGTGGATACGCGGGTCCTGGCGTGCGCGCTCGGCGACGAGGTCGCGGGTGGCGTCGGTGGAGCCGTCGTCGGCGACGACGATCTCCCAGTCGGGCCAGTGGGCGTCGTCGGCGGTGAGGTGGTCGGTGAGGGCGTCGAGGGTGTGGGTGAGGCGCTGTTCCTCGTTGTAGGCGGGGATGACGATGGAGAGGTCGGGGAGGCCGGGGAGGGCGGAGTCGCCGGTGCGGTCGGGGAGGGCGGAGTCGCCGGTGAGGTCGGTGCGGTCGGCTGAGTCGGTGAGGTCGGGGCTCTTGGCGGGGTCGGGGGTCTCCGGCCGCTCCCGCTCCTGGCTCATCCCGACGCCAGCCGCTCGATCAGGGCGAGGGAGTCCGCGTCCTGCGCGGCGATGATCGAGCGGGCCGCGGGCAGGTCGCGGCGCATCAGGGCGTCGACCAGGTCGGTGTGCCGGGACCACAGGTGGCCGCGCAGGTCGTCGAGGCGGCGCAGGTGCTGGACCGCGCAGACCCAGGACTGCACGCGCAGCCGGTGCAGGAAGTCGGCGAGGTAGGGGTTGCCGAAGAGGGCGCCGAGTTCGCGCCAG
Source organism: Streptomyces cyaneochromogenes (assembly GCF_003963535.1). Lineage (GTDB taxonomy): Bacteria > Actinomycetota > Actinomycetes > Streptomycetales > Streptomycetaceae > Streptomyces > Streptomyces shaanxiensis. The sequence goes on from NZ_CP034539.1 coordinate 5,591,474, forward strand.
AAGCGCAGGTCGTAGCCGATCAGTACGGTGAGGTCGCCCGCGGTGGCGGCGCGCTGGGCCTCCTCGGCGCGGCGGCGTACACCGACGACGGCGGCGAGGACGCGGGGGTCGTCCGGGTCGCGGTGGCCGGGGCGGTCGCCGGCGAGGACCTGGAAGATGCCGTCGATGACCAGGCCGCGGGCCTCGATGATGCCGCGGTAGTCCTCGACGGAGTACTCGTGGACGCGGAAGCCGCGGTGCTGGTCGGCTTCCAGCAGGCCCTGCGCGGAGAGATCGACGAGGGCCTCGCGCACGGGGGTCGCGGAGACGCCGTACTGCTCGGCGATCTCCTTGACGGTGAACTCCCGGCCTGCCTGGAGCCGTCCGGCCAGCACCTCGTCCCGCAGGGCGTCCGCGAGCTGCTGCCGCAGGGTGCTCCGGGTCACGGAGCCGTTGCCGCTGGTGCCGGGCATGGTCAGGGCGTCTCCCGTCGTCGCGATGAGGTGGCGTGCGCGTATATGTCTACGAGCACGCCACCTTACGCGTTCGGTTTGCGGGGACGTTTTCTGCGGGGCTCGCCTTTTTCGCCCCCGCCCCAACGGGCTGACATGCCGGGACCGGCGTTGAGAAGGGGAGCCCGAGGGCCTTTTGAGTCCAGCCTCGCGGCCAGTGGCTACTGCGTGAACTCGTCCGCCACAGCCAGCGCGGCGTCCAGCGCCGTCAGGCCCTCCTTCAGCTCGGCCTCGGTCGCGTTGCACGGCGGTACGACGTGGGTGCGGTTCATGTTGATGAACGGCCAGATGCCGGCCGCCTTCGCGGCGGAGCCGAACGCCGCCATGGGGGCGTTCGCCTCGCCGGCCGCGTTGTAGGGGACCAGCGGCTCCCGGGTCTCCCGGTTGCGTACCAGTTCGAGCGCCCAGAACATGCCGACCCCGCGCACGTCGCCCACGCTGGGGTGACGTGCGGCCAGCTCGCGCAGGCCCGGTTCGATCACCTCCGTGCCCAGCCGGGCGGCGTTCTCGACGACGCCCTCCTCGGCCATGACCTCGATCGTCGCGACGGCGGCCGCGCAGGCCAGCGGGTGCCCGGAGTAGGTCAGACCGCCGGGGTACGGGCGCTTGCCGAAGGTCTGCGCGATGGCTCCCGAGATGGCGACACCGCCCAGCGGCACGTACCCGGAGTTCACGCCCTTCGCGAAGGTCATCAGGTCGGGGGTCACGTCGAAGAGGTCCGCCGCGAACCACTCACCGGTCCGCCCGAACCCCGCCATGACCTCGTCCAGGACGAAGACGATCCCGTACTTGTCGCAGATCTCCCGGACCCCGGCGAGGTAACCGGGCGGCGGCACCATGATCCCGGCCGTCCCGGGCACCGTCTCCAGGATGATCGCGGCGACGGTCGACGGCCCCTCGAAGGCGATCGTCGTCTCCAGGTGCTCCAGCGCCCGCGCGCACTCCTGCTCCTCGGTCTCGGAGTAGAAGCGGGAGCGGTAGAGGAAGGGCGCCCAGAAGTGCACGACACCGGCCGCGGCGCTGTCGGACGCCCAGCGGCGCGGGTCACCCGTGATGTTCACGGCCTGCTGGGTGCCGCCGTGGTAGGAGCGGTACGCCGACAGCACCTTCGCGCGGCCCGTGTGCAGCCGCGCCATGCGCACCGCGTGCTCCACGGCGTCCGCGCCGCCGTTGGTGAAGAAGATCTTGTCCAGGTCGCCCGGCGTCCGCTCGGCGATCAGCCGAGCCGCCTCCGACCGCGCCTCGACCGCGAACGCGGGCGCGAAGGTCGTCATCCGCGCGGCCTGCTCCTGTATCGCGGCGACGACCTTCGGGTGCTGGTAGCCGATGTTCGTGAAGACGAGCCCGCTGGTGAGGTCCAGGTAGCGCCTGCCGTCGTAGTCCCAGAAGTACGACCCCTGCGCACCGGCGACGGCGAGCGGGTCGATGAGCTCCTGCGCGGACCAGGAGTGGAACACATGCGCACGGTCCGCGGCCTTCACGGCGGCGCCGACCTCGGGATTTGGCTGAGGGGTCATGCGGGCGAGCGTAGGAGCGGGGGGCGGGGGCGAGATATCGGCGTCATGTCTGTGGTCGGGGGGTTTTAGCGACAGGTTGTCGACAGGGGAGGCGGGCGGATGGGGGTAGGTCCCGCGGGAGCACTCGGCGTCATTGACAGCAAGCTGTCTAAGTGACAGCATATTGTCATCTTCGAGGCGTCCAGGAGGAGCCATGAGCAGCAGCACCGGCACCACCCGCAAACCCGTGTACCTCGCCGTCTACGACACCTACGCCGACTGGGAGACCGGTCACGCCACGGCCTACCTCGCGCGCGCCGGGTACGAGATCCGCACCGTCGGCCCGGTCGGGGACAACGCGCAGGCGCAGGGCGTGCGGAGCATCGGCGGGCTGAGCGTCCGGCCCGACCTCGCCCTGGACGACGTACGGCCCGAGGACGGGGCCCTGCTGATCCTCCCGGGCGCCGACCTCTGGGACACGTCCGACGACCTCGCGCCCTTCGCCCGCAAGGCGCGGGAGTTCCTCGACGCCGGCGTGCCCGTCGCCGCGATCTGCGGGGCCACCGCCGGGCTGGCCCGCGAGGGACTGCTCGACGACCGATCCCACACCAGCGCCGTCTCCTTCTACCTCGCGGCCACCGGCTACGGCGGCGGCGAGCGGTACGTCGAGACCGACGCCGTCACCGACACCGGCGACGGCACGCTGATCACCGCCGGGCCGACCGAGCCCGTCGCCTTCGCCCGGGAGATCTTCCGGGTGCTCGGGGTGTACGAGGGCGAGGTGCTGGACGCCTGGTACCGGCTGTTCCACGACTCCGACGCGGAGGCGTACGCGGTGCTCGAGAAGGCGGGAGCCGCATGAGCCGCGAACGCCAGGACCTGCTCAGCCGCAGCGCGCTCGGTGTCTTCAGGCTCAACGGCCAGTTCCTCGCGGTCGCCGAGGAACTGGCCCGGCCCGCCGGGCTGACGGCGGCCTGGTGGCAGGTCCTGGGCGCGGTGCTCGGTGAACCCCTCCCCGTCTCCGGCATCGCCCGTGCCATGGGCATCACCCGGCAGAGCGTGCAGCGCATCGCCGACCTGCTGGTGGCCAAGGGGCTGGCCGAGTACCGGCCCAACCCCGCCCACCGCCGCGCCAAGCTCCTCGCGCCGACCGAGGAGGGGCGGGCGGCGGTCTCCCGGATCGACCCCGGTCACACGGTCGTCGCGGACAAGCTGGCGGAGGCCTTCGGGGAGGCGGAACTCGCCGATGCCGTACGGGTTCTGGAACGGTTGTCGAAGGTGCTCGACGACCTCGGCGTTCCTGTTACGGAACCGTAGACGCCGACCCGCTCACCTCCCCATATGCCGCACTATCGTGGGGCCGTCGCGTAGGCGGGGGTTTGCGTAGGCGGGGTGGGGGCGTGGGTGCGATGGAGAAGCCGGGGGCCGGGGATCCGACGGGGATCCCTCCGGGTGTTGGGCACCGGGGGCGGATCGGGGCGTACCGGTTGCTGGCGCGGCTGGGCGCGGGAGGCATGGGGGAGGTCTATCTCGCCCGGTCGGATCGCGGCCGTACCGTCGCCGTGAAACTCGTACGGCGCGAGCTGGCCGCCCAGGAGGAGTTCCGGGCCCGCTTCCGGCAGGAGGTGCGGGCCGCGCAGCGGGTCGGCGGGTTCTGGACCGCGCCCGTGCTCGACGCGGACACCGAGGCCGAGGTGCCCTGGGTCGCCACCGGGTATGTCGCCGGGCCCAGCCTCCAGCAGGTCGTGGGACGCGACCACGGGGCGCTGCCCGAGCGTTCGGTACGGATCCTGGCGGCGGGCCTGGCGCACGCCCTCCAGGACATCCATGCCGCCGGGATCGTGCACCGGGACCTGAAACCCTCCAACGTCCTGGTCACCATCGACGGGCCCCGCGTCATCGACTTCGGGATCGCGCGGGCGCTGGAGACGGTCGACGAGAGCGGGCTCACGCGCACCGGCGCGCTCGTCGGGTCACCGGGGTTCATGGCGCCCGAGCAGGTGCGCGGGGATCGGATCACGCCCGCCTGCGACGTGTTCTGCCTGGGCTCGATCCTCGCGTACGCCTGCACCGGCAACCTCCCGTTCGGCTCCGTCGACAGCGGCGCCCACGCCGTGATGTTCCGGATCGCCCAGGAGGAGCCCGATCTGGACGGCGTGCCCGAGGGCATCGCCGAGCTGGTCCGGGACTGTCTGCGCAAGGACCCCGGGGCCAGGCCGACGCTGGAGCGGATCCTGGCGCGTACGGGGGCCGAGGACACCGTCTCGGACGGGCGGTCCCGGGATCCCTGGCTGCCGAGTGCGCTGGTGGCGCAGTTGGGGCGGCATGCGGTGCGGTTGCTGGACGCGGAGGATCCGGTGGGGCCGGGGCCAGGACAGGGGCAAGGTGGTGCGGGTGCGCCGGAGGCGGGCTCCGTGGAGCCGACCCCCGCCGCCTCCCCCGAGCACGCTCCCGCCGCCGGCGCGACACCGCCGGACCAACTCCCCACCATCGCCGCCACACAGAACGGCCGGACCTCCCCGCAACAACACCCGCAGCAGCCGGCGTACGGCTACCCGCCGGCCCCACCGGCCGGCCCGCCCGCGCCGTACGGCCCGAGTCCGTCGTACGGCCCGAACTCGCCGTACGGACCCGCTCCGTCGTTCGGCCCGAACCCTTCGTTCGGCCCGTCTCCGTCGTACGGCCCCACCCCGCCGTACGACCCACCCCGGCCGTACGACCCGACCCCGCCGTACCTCACCACCACCCCACCCGAACCACCGCACCGCAGCGGCCGTTCCACCCTGGCCCTCGTCCTCGTCGCGCTGGTCGTCGCGCTCGCGGCCGGTGGCTCGGTGTACGCCCTCATGAGCGGCGGCGGTGACGACAGGGCGGGCGGTGATCCGACCACCACCCCGACCGTCACGACGACCACCACCGGCGATCCCACCGGCCCCAGCCCGTTGCCCACTCCCACCCCGACCCCCTCGAAGCCGCCGGACGGCGTGATCCCGGCCGACTACCTGGGCACCTGGACGGCGTCGATCGACAACGCGGCCGGTGAGAACACCCGTCGGCTCACCATCCGGCAGGGCGAGGTGGGCGACACCGTCCTCTCCCTCGTCGCCGACGGCCCGGCGGGCACCGGTACCTACCACTGCGAGTTCGAGGCGCCACTGGCCGAAGCGCCGGGCGACGAGGGCCCGGTGGCGATCGGCCCCTCCACCGTGACGGCCGGCGAGCCGGCCACCGCGTGCTCGCCGGGCGAGGCCACCGAGATCACGCTGCTGCCCGACGGCAGGCTGGAGCGCGTGAACCCGAGCAGCGGGGAGAAGCTGACGTACACCCGGCGGTAACCCCAAATGCCCTTGCTTGTAAGGCCGTTGAGGTCAGGCGAGCCTAGTGTGACCCGGTGGAGTGGCTGAGCGCGGAGAACATCGTGGCCGTCGGCACCGCGGTGCTCGGCGTCGTCGCGTCCGGTGTCATGGTCTGGTACGAGCGGAGGGTGCCGCGCAAGAAGCGCATCGGCTACCGCGTCCAGATGGACAACCCCATAGGCGACGACGTGCGTTCGGGCCGGGCCAACGTCCGGCTCGGCCTGTTCGACGCGGACATGGACGACGCGACCCTCGTCCTGCTGCGCGTCGAGAACGACGGCTCGCAGAGCATCGACCGCGACGACTACACCGGCCCCGAACCCCATGGCCTCACCGCGGTGTTCACCGACCGCACCATCCGGGGCGTCTCGGTCACGCAGCCGACCGACATCGACCACCTGATGGACCACTTCACCGCGCAACGGGGCTTCGGCTACGAGGACAACCGGCTGCGCATCCCGCGGGTCCCGCTCAACCCCGGCGACCACTACAAGCTGCTGGTGATGCTCTCCGGCGGCGACGTCGGCCGTGACATCCGGGTGCGCGGCGGTATCCGGGGCGGCGAGGTGCACCCCAACCGCAGCGCGACACCGGACGACAAGGCACCGGTGTTCAGCCTCCCGGCGAGGATCTTCACCGGACTGCTCACGCTCTCCGTCCTCGCGCTCGCGGGCATCGTCGTCTTCCGCGACGGCAATCCGATCGAGTGCGAACAGGGCGAGCTGACGGTGATCGGCTCGACCGCCTTCGAGCCGGTGATCGAGGCGCTGGAGGAGAGTTACGAGCACAAGTGCGCGGGCGCCGAGATCGACGTCGAGACGCGCGGCAGCGAGGCCGGCGTCGCCGAACTCGCCGCTCTGGCCGACCGGTCGAAGCCGGGGGCTCGGTCGGTGATCGCGTTCTCCGACGGCCCGCTGGGCGACCGGCTGGGCCTGAAGGGGAAGAAGGTCGCGCTGTCCGTGTTCACGCTCGTCGTCAACGACGGGATCGACCTCGGGCCGGCCGGTCTGACCGTGCGGCAGGTGCGGGACATCTACCAGGGCAAGTACCGGCGGTGGGGGGAGGTGATCCCCGGGGCCGGCAAGGAGACCGCCGACCTGCCCATCGTCCTCGTCAGCCGGAGCGACAGCTCGGGGACGCGGCAGGTCTTCCAGGACCGGGTGCTCGGGCAGTGGGAGCAGGCGCAGAGCACGTCACTGGACTGCCGGCCGCCCAAGGGCGCGGTCACCGTCGTGACGCGGTGCGAACTCGCCGGCACCAGCGAGGTCCTGGACAAGGTCGCCGAGCAGCCCGGCGCCATCGGGTACAGCGAGCTGGGTGTCGCCGCCCGGCACGAGGGCGTGCGGACGGTGGCGCTCGACGGCGACCGCGCGAACGTGGACGAGATCGAGCGCGGCGACGGCGCCTACCCGTACCGCGACATCGAGTACGCCTACACCTACGGCACACCGCCCGACGACTCCCTCGCGGCCGGGTTCCTCGCCTACCTGGACAAGGAGAGCAGCCGGCAGGTGATCCGCACCCGGGGCCATCTGCCGTGCGGGACTCCGGTAGGGGTACGGCTGTGCAACTGAGGCGCTCTTGCTGTCTGTTGGTGCATCTGTTGTTGTGTCCACAACCATGACGAGCGAACGCATGGGCGGACGGCGGACGGACGCCGGTCGGCATCGGCAGCCTCGGGAGGACACATGCGTCCCAGCCCCACCAGGAGAACGGTTCTGACCACGACGGCGGCGACGAGCGCCGCGGCGTTGGGAGCGGCGGCTCCGGCAGCCGCGGCACCGCGACCGCCGGCCGAGGACCACTCGTCCAGCGACCCCCACCCACCCGCCACCACCCAGCGCCCCACCCGCGAACTGCGCGCCCTCCTCCGCGAGATCGACCCGGCCCGCATCGAGGCCACGACCCGCAAACTGGTCTCCTTCGGCACCCGGCACACCCTCTCCGCCCAGGACGACTCCGCGCGCGGCATCGGCGCGGCCCGCGACTGGCTGGCGGCGGAGCTGAGGTCGTACGCGGCGGCCTCCGGTGGCCGGATGACGGTGGAACTCCAGTCGTACGTCCAGGAACCCGCCCCACGCATCCCTGCCCCGACCCGCATCACGAACGTGATCGCGACACTGCGCGGCGCGGTGACGCCCGACCGCGTCTACGTCGTCTCCGGCCACTACGACTCCCGCGTCAGCGACGTCATGGACGCCACCTCCGACGCGCCGGGCGCGGACGACGACGCGTCGGGCGTGGCCGTCGTACTGGAGCTGGCCCGTGTGCTGGCCAGACGCCGCCCGGCGTCGACGATCGTGTTCGCGGCGGTGGCGGGGGAGGAGCAGGGCCTGTACGGGGCGACGTACATGGCCCAGCGGTTGAAGGCGGCCGGCGCGGACGTCCAGGCCATGTTCACGAACGACATAGTCGGCAGCTCGACTGCGGACGACGGCACCCGCGACCCGTACACGGTCCGCCTGTTCGCCGAAGGCGTCCCCTCCTCCGAAACGCCCGAACAGGCGGCGATCCGCCGCTCGGTGGGCGGCGAGAACGACTCTCCGACACGCCAGCTGGCGCGCTTCGTGAAAGACGTGGCGGAGAACGACGCGACGGCCGCGCACATCCGGATCATCTACCGCAGGGACCGCTACCGCCGGGGCGGCGACCACATCCCCTTCCTCGAACGCGGCTACCCGGCGGCCCGCTTCACCGAACCGGCCGAGGACTTCGCCCACCAGCACCAGGACGTCCGTATCGACGACACCGGCAAGCAGTACGGCGACCTGCCGGAGTTCTGCGACTTCGCCTACACGGCGAGGGTGGCGCGAGTGAACGCGGCGACCCTGTGGACCCTGTCCCAGGCCCCCGGCACCCCCACCGGCACCAAGATCCTCACCACCGACCTCACCAACGCCACCCACCTGACCTGGACGAGAGGCCCGGAACCCGACCTCACCGGCTACGAGATCGTCTGGCGCGAAACGACGTCCCCCCACTGGACCCACGTCCTCCCGGCGGGCGACGTGACGACCCACGAGATCGACCTGTCGAAGGACAACGTGTTCTTCGGGGTGAGAGCGGTGAACCGGGCGGGACTGCGGAGCCCGGTGGCTTTCCCGAGCCCGCAGTCCTGAAACGGGACTTCTCGTTTCCGACCCAGGCAAAGTCAGCCTGTTGGGGGTGCCCCCTCTGGGGGAGTTTGAGGACGAGGCCCGTTCAGGGCCGAAGCGGGGGTCTGGGGGCGGCAGCCCCCAGGGACGGGACGGGTAGGGGCGGCGGGGGCGAGACAAACCCACCTCACCTCATCGCGGCTCGGGCGGCCGCTGCCGGGGCATGTTGGGCCGCGCCCCGTTCCCCGGCGGCACCGAGAACCGCCCCACCCCCACCCCCGCATCCTGCCGCCCCCCACCGGCCACCGCCGACTGAATCCCCATGGGCGCGGACCCGGTCCGGAACTCCACCATCCAGTCCGCCGTCTCCGCCCGCACCAACTCGGTCACGTCTTCCGAGAACCGCCGCAACACCCCCAGGCACCGCTCCGCCGCCTCCCCGGCCGTCCCCTCCGCCGGCCCCAGAACCTCCCGCACGCTCTCCGTCGCCCAGTCGAACTGCAACACCTGCAGCCGCCGCTGCACCGCCTGCGCCGTGGCGACGTCCCTTATCCACCCGGACGTCACGCCGAAGAACCGGTCGACCGCCACACACGCCACCCCCAGCAGCAACGAGAGATACCCCCAGGGCGCCGTCCCGCTCGCCACCCCCGTCAGATCCAGCAGCGGAAGAGCCGCCCCCACGACCGCCCCCACCGCCGCCCCGCCCCGCAACGCCCGGGCCCCCCGCCGCTTCCACACCCGATCCGCGAGATACCACGCGGCCGTGTTCAGCGCCCCCCGCTCCACCCACCGGTACACCTCGTCCAGCCGCATCGCGGGCTCCCCCCAGTCCCCGTGCGGAAACGACCGCCCCGTCAGATCACCCGGCCGCAGTCCGGCCGCCCCTTCGCCGCCCCGCCCGTCCTTCGGCGACCTCTCGGGCTGCATCTCCGGCTGACCCACCCGGCACTCCCTACTGTCACGGAGCGTGACATCCCATGCGGACCACGTGGTGAAATCGACCCCCGCAGTGCACGGAACGTCACGCAACACCTGAGGCTGACGCGCCGGAACCCTTCCTACCGCCCAATGGGTGGCGAAGAGATGCCTTTCGCCACTTTTCCGCCCGGAAGTGGGCCTTGATCAGGTATAGGACGGCCATTCCTCCAGGTTCTCTCTCACTCGAAAGAGTGCTGGGGCGACGGCCGCCCGGACCACGTAGGCTCGTGCTGAACGGCAAGGCCGAGCGGGAATCCCGTACGGACAACCCGTGCAGGCACGCGTAGAGACGCAAGGAGCTGATCGTGATCCCCGGTGGTGGCCAGCCCAACATGCAGCAGCTGCTCCAGCAGGCCCAGAAGATGCAGCAGGACCTGGCGAGGGCGCAGGAGGAACTGGCTCAGACGGAGGTCGAGGGCCAGGCGGGCGGCGGCTTGGTGAAGGCCACCGTGACGGGCTCCGGGGAACTCCGCGGGCTGAAGATCGACCCGAAGGCGGTGGACCCGGAGGACACCGAGACCCTCGCCGACCTGGTCATCGCGGCCGTACAGGCGGCCAACGAGAACGCGCAGACGCTCCAGCAGCAGAAGCTCGGACCGCTCGCCCAGGGCCTGGGCGGCGGCAGCGGCATTCCGGGCCTGCCCTTCTGACGTTCCAGGCGTTCCCCGGCGTGCCTTTCTAAGAGGGGCCGCCGCCAACTACCGTACGTACCGTAAGGAACCCCAGGAAGGACGGCAGTCCGTTGTACGAAGGCGTGGTCCAGGACCTCATCGACGAGCTCGGGCGGCTGCCCGGCGTCGGTCCCAAGAGCGCGCAGCGGATCGCCTTCCACATCCTCCAGGCGGAACCGACGGACGTACGGCGCCTCGCCCAGGCCCTGATGGAGGTCAAGGCGAAGGTCCGCTTCTGCGCGACATGCGGCAACGTCGCGCAGGAAGAGCTGTGCAACATCTGCCGGGACACGCGTCGCGACCCGGCGGTGATCTGCGTGGTCGAGGAGCCCAAGGACGTCGTCGCGATCGAGCGGACCCGCGAGTTCCGCGGCCGCTACCACGTCCTCGGCGGCGCGATCAGCCCGATCGAGGGTGTCGGACCGGACGACCTGCGTATACGAGAACTTCTCGCGCGGTTGGCCGACGGGACGGTCACGGAACTCATCCTGGCCACCGATCCGAATCTCGAGGGCGAGGCCACGGCCACGTACCTCGCGCGCATGATCAAGCCCATGGGCCTGAAGGTCACCCGCCTGGCCAGCGGCCTCCCGGTGGGTGGCGACCTGGAATACGCGGACGAGGTCACCCTCGGCCGCGCCTTCGAGGGGAGACGACTCCTAGATGTCTGACGCCACGCTGCACGCGACCGAGCCGAACCCGGACGACTTCGCGGTCCAGATCTCGGACCAGATCGAGAGTTTCCTGGTCGCCGTCACCGAGGTCGCGAAGGGCGACGAGCCGGGCTCGACCGTGCCCTTCCTCCTCCTGGAGGTCTCCCAACTCCTCCTGGCCGGCGGCCGCCTGGGCGCCCACGAGGACATCGTCCCCGAGGAGCGCTACGAGCCCGACCTGGGTCCGGAGCCGGACGTCGACGAACTCCGCGAGAACCTCGCCCGTCTGCTCGACCCGGTCGACGTCTACTCCGAGGTGTTCGACCCCTACGAGCCGCGCAAGGCCCCGGTCCCGGCCCGTATCTCCGACGACCTGGCCGACGTCATCACCGATCTGCGCCACGGCATGGCCCACTACCGCGCGGGCCGCACCGCGGAGGCGCTGTGGTGGTGGCAGTTCTCCTACTTCTCCAACTGGGGATCGACCGCGTCCGCGACCCTGCGCGCACTGCACTCGGTCCTGGCCCATGTCCGCCTGAACCAGCCCCTGGAGGAGCTGGACGGCCTGGACACGGACCAGGGCGTGATGGGCGACGAGACGCTGGAATTCGAGGCCGGCCGGGTGATGGAGCAGGAGATCGGGGAGCAGTTGGGGCTGCGGCCGGCGAAGTGACCCCGGTGTCCCGTCAGGTCCATGTGGTCCATGTGGTCCGTGTGACGCGGGTTACAGAAAAAGGCTTCTGAAGTGGCGTAATGCTCGGGCCCCTCGGGGGGTCTCACTGGCACACCGGTCGGTCCACCCGCCCGGTGCCCCGCCCCCCGAACGGAGCCCGACCATGTACGTCACCCTGGAGCAGCCGACCGGCGCTCGCCTGATCACCGCCGCGGACCAGGACATCGCGATACCCGCGACCCTCCGCTACACCTCCGCCGACCCGCTGGCCGTGCACATCGTCTTCCCGCCCCACGTCACCCTCGACGGCGAAGGCGCGACGTGGACGTTCGCCCGCACGCTCCTGGGCGAAGGACTGAGCACCTCCGCCGGGCTCGGCAGCGTGCGCGTCCGGCCCTGCGGTGAGTCCCACACGTACGTGGAGTTCCACTCGCCGCCGGGCGCGGCAGTGCTCCGTTTCACCACTGCGGACCTGTACCGCTTCCTGGCCCGCACCTACACCGTGATCGCCCCCGGCGAGGAGACCGTCGGGGCGGAGCTGGACCACGGCCTCGTGGCGCTGTTCGGGGGGCGGGTGTGATCCGCGGCCCGCTGGGCGGGGGTCCGCTAGGGGCCCGTCGGCTGCACGACCTGGAGACCGTGCGCGCCTACGCCCGTGCGCTCGGCACCCGCGTCACGGTGCCCCGCGCCGACCGCGTGCGGCGTCCGTGACCGACGCCGCCACAGTGGCCTCCACCGCCCCCTTTCACGTCCGAACTCCTTCATGATGGAGGCATGGCGACTCGGTCAAAGGCGTTGGTGTGGACGGGAATCGGGCTCTGCGTCGCCGGGGCCGCGGGGTTGGTCACGGGCGGCGTGCTGGATGTCGACGCCGCGGATCCGTGGGCGAGCGTGGCCGGGGGAGCGGGGGGCCTGCTCGGCCTGGCGGTGACGCTCTACGCCCTCCTCGGACCGACGCCCACGCCCACACCGACGCCCACACCCGCAGCCACATCCACGGATGGCGTGACCGCGAGCGGTGCCCGCTCGGTGGCCGCGGGCGGCAGCATCGGGTCGGTCGCGACCGGGGACGGGGCATCCGCCGTACTGCCGCCCACCGCAGTACCGCCGTCCACGCCGCCCGCCTCGCCGTCCCGGCCGTCCCACGGGCCCGTCACCGCGTCGGGGGAACGTTCCGTCGCCGCGGGCGGCAGCATCGGGTCGGTGTCGACGGGGGACGGGGCATCCGCCGTGCCGCCGCCCACTGCCGCACCGCCGGCCACCGCCGTAGCTCCGTCCACGCCGCCCGCCTCGCCCTCGCGGCCCGCGAACGGCAACGTCACCGCCTCCGGGGAGCGTTCCGTCGCGGCCGGGGGTGACATCGGGTCGGTGTCGACGGGGGACGCGTGAGCGGGGTCGGCGAGGGACGCGTGGACGGCGTCGGCGAGGGGCGTGCGGGCGGGGCCGTTGAGGCGTCCGGGGAGCGTGCGATCGCCGCCGCCGGGTCCATCCGGCAGGCGCTCACCGGGGACGGCGCGGTCGCCTACCACGTGGAGAAGTCCCATCGTCCTGCTGCTCCGTGAGGCGGGGGAGCCGCGGCGGGCCCGGGAGCCGGCCCTGCCTCTTCTCGCCGAGCTGGACGAGGCTTTCGACGCCGAGGCCGCCGGCCGGCTGCGCGGGTACCTCGCCCCGCTCTTCACCCCGGACGCCGGGGGTTGAGCGCCGGCTCCCTGGTGTAGCCCGCTACACCCTCCCTTCGGGAGACCGCTCCCTCGTCGCTGACCTCGGGACACGGAATCGTCGATCGCACCAGGTCAACGGCCGCCGCAGCGGCCCCGTCCCGAAGGAAACCCCGATGAAGGCGCTGCTGTCCTCCCGCCCCGTCCTGTGGTTCCTGTTCCTCTTCAACGCCGTCGTCGCCGCGGCCGCCCCTTTCGTCGTCGACGGCACGCAGGGCGTCATGACCGCCGCCGGCATGGGCGTCGTATCGCTCGGGGCCGGGGTCGAACTGGTGCGTGGCCGCGGGAAGAGGGCCGCCGCCGTGTAGTCGGGCGAGTGCACAGCGGGAATTGGCGGCGTGTTGTCCCGGGCCTGTACGTCCGCTGCACGGGCGCTAACCGGCGGAAAGCGAGTCTGGAGTCACTCCCGAAGAGAACACCGCGGACAGAGCGGAGGGAGTCACACCACCTCGACTCGCTTGGAGAATGAGATGACCCGTCGTTCCATACGCAAGCGCGCCGCCCTCGCCACCGTCGCGGCCGTCGCCGCGGTCGGCACCTTCGCCGCCGGTGTCGCAGTCGCCGGAGCGGACACCGGTGCGAAGCCCGCCGCGAAGCACGCCAAGGCGGTCACCAAGGCGCAGGTGCTCGGCCTGTTCGACCAGTGGAACGCGGCTCTGCAGACCGGCGACCCGAAGAAGGTGGCCGACCTGTACGCGAAGGACGCGGTCCTGCTGCCGACCGTCTCCAACAACGTCCGCTCGGACCGGGCCGAGATCGTCGACTACTTCGAGCACTTCCTGCAGAACAAGCCGGTCGGCACGAAGACCGAGTCGCACGTCAACATCCTCGACTCCAACAGCGTGATCGACGCCGGCACCTACGAGTTCGCGCTCACCGACCCCGAGACGGGTGAGAAGAGCACCGTCAAGGCCCGCTACACGTACGCGTACGAGAAGCAGTCCGACGGAAAGTGGCTCATCGTCAACCACCACTCCTCGAAGATGCCCGAAGGCTGATCCGCACCTTCAGCCCGCCCCCGGGAGCGTCCTGCAGCGTCACGCTCCCGCCGTCGTCGGTCACCAGCTGCTTGACGACGGCGAGGCCGAGGCCCGAACCGGACTTCCCGGTCAGGCCCTTGCCGCGCCAGAAGCGGTCGAAGGCCCGGGACTTCTCGGTGTCGGACATGCCGGGGCCCTGGTCGAGAACCGAGAGCACCACCTCGTCGCCCCTCGGCTCCACCTCGACGGTGATCGTGCCGCCGTCCGGTGACACCTCCAGGGCGTTCGAGAGCACGTTGTCCAGCACCTGGTCCAGATGACCCGGGCTGGCCAGCACAAGCAGCCGGCCGTCGGCACTCCCCCCGAGCGCGACGGTGACTCCGCGCTCGTCGGCGGCCGGCCTCCACACGTCCAGCCTCTCGCGCACGATGTCCCGGAGGGAGAGGGGTTCCGCCGCGGTGACCTTCGCCTCCGCCCGCGCCAGCACCAGCAGGCCGCTCACCAGCCGGCTCATCCGGACGACCTCGGCGGTGGCCTGCTCCACGTCCTCCTTGACGAAGTCGTCGTCCACGCCGTCCGCGATGTTGTCCAGCGACAGCCGCAACGCGGTGAGGGGAGTGCGGAGTTGATGGGAGGCGTCGGCCACGAAGATGCGCTGGGCCGCGACCAGTGTGTCCAGGCGTTCCGCGCCCTGGTTGAGGGTGCGCGCCAGCGTCTGGGTCTCCGGAGGGCCCGTCACCGGGGAGCGGGCGGTCAGATCACCGTCGCTGAACTTGCTCGCCATGTCGTTGAGCTGGCGCAACGGCCGGGTGATACGCCGGGCCGCCGCGGCGCCGATCACGACGGCCACGGCGAGAACGGCCACCGCGAGAGCGGCGCGGAAGCCCCAGATCGTCCACAGCCGTGTGGTCAGTCCGGAGGTCGAGTACTCGATGCGTACGGCGCCGACGACCGGTCCCCTGTTGGTGCCGTCGAGGTCGACCTTGCTCTGCTTGGCGGGGACCGTGATCACCAGCTTCGGTCCCCAGATGAAGGGGGAGCCCCAGTCGGTCGTGGTGCCCCCGTCCCGCAGGGCCTTTGTCAGGGCCGCGTCCTGTTCGGGTTCCGACAGTTCGGTGGTGGCGCAGCGCTCGGTCACCTGGACCTCGCCGGGTGTCTCGCCGGCGTACGCCTTGGCCATCTCGTCCAGCGCCGCGCACGAAGGGACGTTCCCGTTGCCGAGCAGCAGAGCCATCGTGTCGGCCTCGCGCTCGACGGAGTCCGCGGTGTCGTCCCGCAACTGGTCCGTGAGCGTGAAGGCGACCGGCACGGTGAACAGGGCGATCGCGACGGCGACGAGCCCGACGTAACTGCGGATGAGCTGACGGATCATGACGTGCCGCTACCGCCGTCGCCCTTGTCGCCGCCCGCGATCTCCAGCCGGAACCCGACCCCCCGCACCGCCTCGATCGTGATCGCCCCGGCCAGCTTGCGCCGCAGCGCCGCCACATGCACGTCCAGCGTCTTCGTCGGCCCGAACCAGTTCGCGTCCCAGACCGCTTCCATGATCTGCTCGCGCGACATCAGCGCCCCCGGCTCCTCGGTGAGGAAGGCCAGCAGGTCGTACTCCTTGGGCGCGAGGGACACCTCGTCGCCGTCCAGGCGGACGCGTGCCGCCTTGCGGTCGATGGTCAGGCGGGCGCCGTAGCGGTCCGGGCCGGCCTCGGCGGCGGCGGACGTACGGGGCTGGATGCGGCGCATCACCGCACGTATCCGCGCGATGACCTCCCGCACCCCGAACGGCTTGGACACGTAGTCGTCGGCACCGAGCTCCAGCCCGACCACCCGGTCCGTCTCGTCGCTGCGGGCGCTGATGACGATGATCGGCACGTCGCCGCGCTCACGCAGCGCCTTGCACACGTCGAGACCGTCGGTGTCGGGCAGGCCGAGATCGAGGAGTACGACGTCGTAGGGATCGGCGTGGCTCAGCGCCGCGGTGCCCGTGCTGACCCAGGCCACCTCGAATCCGTAGCGCAGCAGTCCGCGCCGGAGCGACTCGGCGACCGGTTCGTCGTCTTCCACCAGAAGTACGCGCACAGGCGGAACCATAGTGGTTGAAGTTTAAAGACGACTGGTCGCCGAGCCGCCGGGCGATCAAGGGGCTGTCAAGCGGCGATCAAGAGGCGGACAAAGCGGCTGTCACCACATCGCGGGGAGCCGCTCGGGGATCCGCTTCATGAACCCGGTCCGCCACACCAGCTGCTCGATCGGCACCGCGAGCCGCAGCCGCGGCATCCGCTCCAGCAGCACCTCCAGCGCGATCTCGGCGTGCTTGCGGCCGAGCGCGGTGGCGGGGCAGTAGTGGCGGCCGCCGCCGAAGGAGAGGTGGGCGGTGGCGTTCTCGCGGCCGAGGTCGACGGTGTGCGGGTCGGCGAAGGCGTCCGGGTCGAAGTTCGCGCCCTCGACGAGGACCAGGACGAGCTCGCCCGCCTTCACCTCCACGTCTCCCAGCGTCACGTCCTGCGTCGCCAGCCGCGGCAGACCGTCGCCGATGGAGAGGTTGATGCGCAGGAGCTCGTCCACGGCGGCCGGGATCTTCCCCGGGGCCGCGACCAGTTCGGCCTGCAGGTCCGGGTGCTGGATCAGGGACACCAGCGCCATGGCCAGGAAGCCCGAGGTGGAGATGACACCCGCGCCGAACATCGTCACCCCGACGGTCGCGAGCATCTCGTCGGTGAGATGGGCGTAGTCGGGGTCGGCGCGCAGGGCGGCGAGTTCGGCCATCAGACCGGTCGTCGCCGGATCGTCGAGCCGCTCGGCCATGTACGCGATGTCCCGGTCCCAGTTCAGCCGGGCGCCCGCGACCGGGCAGGCCGAGTTCATGAACGCGATGTCCAGACTCCGCATCAGCCGGGGCGCGTCCGCCTGCGGGATGCCGAGGATGCGGCAGTGCATGCCCGCCGAGTACGGGTCGGCGAAGCCGGCGCGCAGGTCGGCCGGGGCGCCCTCGCCGATCAGCCCGTCGACGAGCTCGGCGGCGCAGGACCGCATCCACTCCACCAGGCCGGGGCTCTTCGGGTTCAGTGCCTTCAGTACGGCCTTGCGCAGCCCGGCGCCGGTGATGTTCCCCATGTTGTTGACGACCTCGGGCGGGATCGTCAGCGCGTACTGGCGGGGGACGCCGGGGGCGGAGGTGTCCTTGAGGCTGAAGCGCGGGTCCTCCAGGACCTGCTTGCACAGGTCGTACGACGACACGAGCCAGGCCTCGTCGCCGGCGATGGTACGGACCCGGCGCACGGGGGTCTTGGTGCGCAACTCCTCGACCTCGTCCGGGAGTTGGTCGCCGCGCCAGGAGAACGGGAAGTCGATGAGGTCTTCAGTGAGCATCGGTGGTCCCCTCGGCCGGTGTGACGATGGCGTGTCCCTGGTTGCGGGAGGCGCGCAGGCCCGCGCCCCGGGCGTAGAGGAGCTCGGCCATCGGCAGGAGCTGGTGGTAGCAGTTGAGGGAGGAGGGGACGCCGAGGATGGCGGGGGTGTCCAGGAAGAGGGGTGCCTCGGCGCAGACGTAGTCCAGGCAGACGTCGCGCTGCGCATCGGTCACCTGCCCCTCCTTGCCGGCGAGGAAGGAGTCGACGAGTTTCTCGCAGGTCGTGCGGAACTCGTCGTCGGTGGCGAGCCGCGCCTTCAGGCGGTCGTGGATCTCGCGGTACGCGGTGTTGCCGCGGAAATCGGACATGGCGTGGGCGTGCAGGCGGGCGCCGCCGGGGTCGAGGGCCTGGACGGCGCCGAGGACCTTGGCCCGTACACCGCGCAGGTTCTTCACCGCCTTGCGGCGCGCGTCGTCGGGCGGATAGCCGGACGCCGCGTACATCTCGGCCACGTACAGGTCCGTGTAGACGAAGTCCACCCGCTCGAACAGGGCGAGGCCCCAGCGGGCGAGGTCGTGCACCCGCCGGGCGGAGAAGTAGCTGTTGCCGGGGGAGACGCCGATGACGGCGTGGTCGCCCGCGGCGCGGATGACTTCGCAGTGCGGGGTGAAGGGCTGGATCTCGAAGAGGTCGGCCGTCTGGCCGGTTCGGATGTCGGCCGCGGTGTCGGCCCGGGTGACGTGCTGGATCTCTGAAGCGGTCGCAGTCGTCAAAGGAGGAGAGTCCTTCGCGTCGCGAGTCCCGATGGGGCCTTGTGCCCCTGGTGTAGCGACGACGACGCGAAGTTAGCGGGCGACTACGGAGAGCGTCAATGGCCTTCTGGCGGCCCGCGGCCGGCCGTAGTGACCTGCCCCACTTTCCGGAGTGCTCCGCTCCCCGCCGGGCAGACACCACCCCGGAGCGTCGGATCTCACCATCTGGGAACCCCAAGGTCGAATTCGGACGCTCGGTAAACTGAGCCGACACACACGGACTGAGCGAGGAGCGCACGTGGGCCTTGTCGTGCAGAAGTACGGAGGCTCCTCCGTAGCCGATGCCGAGGGCATCAAGCGCGTCGCCAAGCGAATCGTCGAAGCGAAGAAGAACGGCCACCAGGTGGTCGTCGTCGTTTCCGCGATGGGCGACACGACGGACGAGCTGATCGATCTGGCCGAGCAGGTATCTCCGATGCCGGCTGGGCGTGAGTTCGACATGCTGCTGACCGCCGGGGAGCGTATCTCCATGGCGCTGCTGGCCATGGCGATCAAAAACCTGGGCCACGAGGCCCAGTCCTTCACCGGCAGCCAGGCAGGCGTCATCACCGACTCGGTCCACAACAAAGCCCGGATCATCGATGTCACGCCGGGCCGGATCCGGGACTCGGTGGACGCGGGCAACATCGCCATCGTCGCCGGGTTCCAGGGCGTCAGCGCGGACAAGAAGGACATCACCACGCTGGGCCGCGGCGGGTCCGACACGACCGCCGTCGCGCTCGCGGCCGCGCTGGACGCCGAGGTGTGCGAGATCTACACCGACGTCGACGGCGTGTTCACCGCCGACCCGCGCGTGGTGAAGAAGGCGAAGAAGATCGACTGGATCTCCTTCGAGGACATGCTGGAGCTGGCCGCGTCCGGCTCGAAGGTGCTGCTCCACCGCTGTGTGGAGTACGCCCGCCGCTACAACATCCCGATCCACGTACGGTCGTCCTTCAGCGGACTTCAGGGCACGTGGGTCAGCAGTGAGCCGATCGAGCAAGGGGACAAGCCGGTGGAGCAGGCCATCATCTCCGGTGTCGCGCACGACACCTCCGAGGCCAAGATCACGGTCGTCGGTGTGCCGGACAAGCCGGGCGAGGCCGCCGCGATCTTCCGTACGATCTCCGACGCCGAGATCAACATCGACATGATCGTGCAGAACGTGTCCGCCGCCTCCACCGGGCTGACGGACATCTCCTTCACGCTCCCCAAGGCCGAGGGCCGCAAGGCCATCGACGCCCTGGAGAAGAACAAGCACGGCATCGGCTTCGACTCGCTGCGCTACGACGACCAGATCGGCAAGATCTCGCTGGTCGGCGCGGGGATGAAGACCAACCCGGGCGTGACGGCCGACTTCTTCACCGCGCTGTCCGACGCCGGCGTGAACATCGAGCTGATCTCCACCTCCGAGATCCGTATCTCGGTCGTCACCCGCGCCGACGACGTCAACGAGGCCGTCCGCGCCGTGCACACGGCCTTCGGGCTCGACTCCGACAGCGACGAGGCCGTCGTGTACGGAGGCACGGGACGCTGATGGCGGGGACGGGCTCCCGCCGGCCGACGCTAGCGGTCGTGGGGGCGACCGGAGCCGTCGGCTCGGTCATGCTCCAGATCCTGTCCCAGCGCGCGGACGTCTGGGGTGAGATCCGTCTGATCGCCTCGCCGCGCTCGGCCGGCCGCAAACTGGCCGTGCGCGGTGAGGAGGTCGAGGTGGTGGCGCTCACCGAGGAGGCCTTCGCCGGGGTCGACATCGCGATGTTCGACGTCCCCGACGAGGTGTCCGCCCGCTGGGCGCCGATCGCCGCCGCCAAGGGCGCGGTGGTGGTGGACAACTCGGGCGCCTTCCGGATGAACCCGGAGGTGCCCCTCGTCGTCCCCGAGGTCAATCCGCACGCCGTACGCATGCGGCCGCGCGGAATCGTCGCCAACCCCAACTGCACGACCCTCTCCATGATCGTGGCGCTGGGCGCGCTGCACGCCGAGTTCGGGCTGCGCGGGCTGGTGGTGTCGTCCTACCAGGCGGTGAGCGGGGCCGGGCGGGCCGGTGTGGAGACGCTGCGGCAGCAGTTGTCCCTGGTCGCCGGTACGGAACTGGGGACCACCCCGGGTGACGTGCGGCGGGCCGTCGGCGACAACACCGGGCCGTTCCCGGAGCCGGTCGCGCTGAACGTCGTGCCGTGGGCGGGATCGCTGCGCGAGGACGGCTGGTCGTCGGAGGAGATGAAGGTGCGGGACGAGTCCCGCAAGATCCTCGGGCTGCCGAAGCTGCCGGTCGCGGTGACCTGTGTGCGGGTGCCGGTGCTGACCGGGCACTCGCTGACCCTGCACGCCCGCTTCGAGGGCGAGGTAACCGTCGCCAAGGCGCGCGAGATCCTGGCCACCGCACCGGGGGTCGTGCTGTTCGACGACCCGGGGGCAGGGGAGTTCCCGACGCCCGCCGACGTGGTGGGCACGGATCCGACCTGGGTCGGCCGGGTGCGGCGCGCGCTCGACGATCCGACGGCGCTCGAACTCTTCGTCTGCGGGGACAACCTGCGCAAGGGCGCGGCGCTCAACACCGCCCAGATCGCGGAGCTCGTGGCGGCGGAGTTTGTGTGAGGTGCCGGTGGTGCCGGAAATATCCCGGGCCTCGGATGAATCGTTTGTAGGATCTATGTGAAGAGTGTGAGCTGATCGATGGTCCGGACCACTTGATCCGGGCCTCGGTGGCAGCAGAAGATTTTCCTCCCCGCCTTGCAACCGCTTGCAGGGCGGGGAGCGTCTTTGCGGTCGCCCTTATGGGCGTGGAGACGCGTTTTTTTCTGGCGTGGGGACGCCGAACGGGCAGGACGTGGGGACGTTCTGCTCATATAAGACATAAGGGAAGAGCGGGTAGGCATGTGGGCGTTTGACGCACGGTCAGCTGTGCTGCCTGGCGCAAGAGGGTCGGTTGCGGGGACGGGCGCAAAAGTGACGTCCGGCACGTACAACCCTCGCGGGGGGACGCGTGTCCAACTGGCGTGGCAGAGGTACTCGACTTCAGTGCGGCGACCCGCGGTACGGCCCTACGGCCGCCCCGCCGGCCCGTCCGACCCCGCATGCCCGGTGCGCCCGGCGGCATGCCGGTGATCGCGCCCATGCCCGCAGCGCGGCCCGCCCGCATTCCCAGTCAGCGCGACGGCGCCGACCACGCCGAGAACGCCGCGGCGGCCGGTACGACCGTCGACCACCTCACCGAGACCTACCGGGCGCACTACCGCTCGCTGCTGGGTCTCGCGGCGCTCCTCCTCGACGACACCGCCTCCTGCGAGGACGTCGTCCAGGAGGCGTTCATCCGCGTCCACTCCGCGCGCAAGCGCGTCCGGGACCCGGAGAAGACGCTGGCGTACCTCCGCCAGACCGTCGTCAACCTGTCCCGCTCCGCCCTGCGCCGCCGCATACTCGGCCTGAAGCTGCTGTCGAAGCCGATGCCCGACATGGCGAGCGCGGAGGAGGGGGCGTACGACCAGCTCGAGCGCGACTCGCTGATCCGGGCCATGAAGGGCCTGCAGCGCCGACAGCGCGAGGTGCTGGTCCTGCGATACTTCGCGGACATGACCGAGGCCCAGGTCGCCGAGACGCTCGGCATCTCGCTGGGCTCGGTGAAGGCGTACGGCTCGCGCGGCATCGCGGCGCTGCGGGTCGCCATGGAGGCGCCGGCATGAGCGAGGACAAGGACGGGCGGCATGCTCCGCGCATCCCCCACCAGCCCTCCGCGGGTCTCCCCACGCCTTTCGGGGCGCGGGGCAGGCACGGTCCGGCCGGGGGGCCGGACGAGCAAGAGCCGAAGCAATCGCACGCTGGGAACGGAACTGTGAACCACGGCCCCGACGACCAGGGCCCCCAAGGGCTCGACTCGGACGAGCTGGCGCTGCGCCGCATGCTGCAGCACGCGGTCGAGGAGATCGAGCCGCGCGACGGCACGCTGGACCATCTGCGGCGGGCGGTGCCCGCGCGGCGGGCGCGCAAGCGGCAGGCGCTCGTCGGCGTGGCGGCCGCGTGCCTCTTCGTCGGCACCGCGGTCCCGGCTCTGGTGCACGTCTCCAACGTCACCGACTCCAGTGTCAACTCGTCCAACGCCGGCCACGGGGAGCAGGCGCAGGGCGGGGCAGGCCAGGGCGAGGTGACGGAGGGCGGCGAGAACACCTCCGGCGGCTCCTCCGGCAAGACCCAGGACGAGGGCAAGGGCAGCGAGAAGGACGAGGACAAGGACACCGGCACCGGTCCCGGTACCGGCTCCGGAAGCCCCGACAACCCTCTGGCGACCAGCCCGGCAGGCGTCGCCGCGTGTACCGCCGACCAGCTCGGCGTGGCGAATCAGAGTGCCGACGTCCCCGACCTGTCGGGCACGGTGTACGGCACCTTCCGCTTCAGCAACATCTCCACCGCCGACTGCACGGTGAACGGCCCCGGCACGCTGGGCTTCACGACGAGCGGAGCGGCGGACGCCACGAAGATCGGCGCGCTCCGGCACGTCGCCGGCGACGCGGCGGCCGGTCTGCCCGACCCGTCCCAGGAACTCACCGGCCTCGTCCTGAAGCCGGGTGACGCGTACGACGTGAAGTTCGCCTGGGTCCCCTCGGAGACCTGCCCCACGACGAGCGACCCCTCACCCGACCCCACGCCCGACCCGACCCCGACCGAGAACACGACCGGCGCCACGGAGGGCACCTCCACCGGCGGCGACACCGGCACCTCCACGCAGCTCATGACGGCGGAGACCACGGCGGACGGCAGCGTCACGATCACCAACACGACGGAGGCGGGCGCGCCGACGGCGATGGTGGTGGTGTCCAACGCGTGCGCGGGGACCATCTACTGGACGGGTGTGCTGGCGGGGGCGTAAGCCGAAGAGCGGCAGCTGTGCCGCTCCCTCGGGGGCTCGGGGCCGTGCCGACGCGCGGCTCCGCCAGTCGTGGCTCTCCCGGCGGAGCGCCTACGTGTTCGCCCGCTCCTGCTGCTGCCCCTCGACCCCGTCGGCCTCACCCTCGGGGACAAGCCCCAGCTCCGCGTCCCGGACGGACTCCACCTCGCGGCGCAGCAGCCGGAACCACATGAAGACCACGAAGCCCGCGAAGACGAACCACTCGCCGGTGTAGCCGAGGTTCTGGAACGCCTTCAGGTCGAGGCCGGTGTCGTTGGCGGCGGTCACCGGCACGGGCTTCATACCGGAGTCGCCCTTGTTGAGGGTGACCCAGGCGTCGTAGACGTCGTACGACACCAGGTTCACCAGTGACGCCGCGCTGATCGCCGCCGTCTGGCCCGTCGGCAGCCCGCCCTGCGAGGGCACGCCGTTCTCGCCCGGCACCTCGGACGCCTGGAGCGCGCCGGTGACCGTGACCTCGCCGCGGGGTGCGGCGGGGGCCTCGGCCCGGCCCGGGTCGCCCGGCAGCCAGCCCCGCACGACCGGCAGGGCCTTGCCGTCGTCGGTGTGCAGCAGCGTCAGGACGTAGTAGCCCCGCTTGCCGTCCAGCTCCCGGTCGGGCACGAGCAGCTGCTCGCCGTACCGTCCGGCGGCGGTGACCTGCCGGCCCACCGTCGCCTTGTCCACGGGCAGCAGCTCGGCGAGCGGACGGGCCGCCTCCTGCTTGTTCTCCGCGGCCTGCTCACCGGCGCCGCGGTGGTCCTCCACCCGCGACTCGAACCGGCCCAGCTGCCACGACCCCATGAACACGCAGAACGGGATGGCGAGCAGCACGAAGACGTTGATCCCCCACCAACGGGGCGTCAGCAGAAACCGGTACACGCCCTCAACGGTACGGTGCGCCCGCGCGGCGCCGGGCCGCGGGGTCAGTACCGCTCGACGAGGTGTTCCCGGCCCGCAGGGGGTTCGTACGGCTCCGGCCAGAAGTCCGTGACCGCGGAT
The DNA here is from genome assembly GCF_003963535.1 of Streptomyces cyaneochromogenes. Taxonomy (GTDB): domain Bacteria; phylum Actinomycetota; class Actinomycetes; order Streptomycetales; family Streptomycetaceae; genus Streptomyces; species Streptomyces shaanxiensis. Next base: position 5,615,613 of record NZ_CP034539.1, read on the forward strand.
ATCCGGCCGCTCTCGTCCCCCGTGAAGAAGGAGATGCCGTACATCTCCTCCAGCCCCACCGTGAAGTGCAGCCAGGTCACGACCTGGCCGGGCTCGGCGACGATCCGCTCGACACGCAGATGCCAGTCCGCCGGATACTCCCGGTTGAACCGGACATAGCGCTCCCGGCCGCTGATGCGCTCGCGCGTCTGGGGCAGCGTGTACGTCACGTCCTCGGCCAGGGTGTCCGCGAACGCGTCCCACTCCCCGGCCTCGGCGGTGGCCCAGAACCTCTCGACTGTCTTCCGCAGATCGGTCATGCGAAGCAGTCTGCATCCCGGCACTGACAATCGGTCCTCGCCCGTTGCCGGCCCGTCCGGCGTTCGAGGACGGTGAGGGCGTACGAGTGCGGGGGCGAGAAGTTGTCCACAGGCTGGGGACCTCGGCCGCACATTGTCGGCCGGGCCAGGCACTATGGGGCCATGACTGAGAGCCACGGGTCCGATTCGCGGGATCACCACATGCAGGACAAGGACATGCCGGACTGGGAGAAGCGCTTCCGGGCGCCCCGGGTGTCGCTGCCCGACTGGGCGGAGGACGCCCCGGACCGCTCGTTGTTCGTGTCGAACGCCACGGGCACGTACGAGCTGTACGCATGGGACCGGTCGACGGGTGAGCAGCGCCAGGTGACCGACCGGCCGAACGGCACGACTGACGGCGTGCTCACCCCGGACGGCGCGTGGATCTGGTGGTTCGACGACAAGGACGGCGACGAGTTCGGCGTCTGGCGCCGCCAGCGGTTCGACGGCGGCGAGGACGAGCTCGCGGCACCGGGCCTGGACCCGTCCTACCCCGCCGGCCTCGCCCTCGGCCGCGACGGCCGTACGGCGATCGTGGGCCGCTCCACGGACGAGGACGGTACGACGATCCATCTGGCCCGCACCGGCGAGCCCCCGACGGAGATCTACCGCCACCGCGAGTCCGCGGGCGTCGGCGACCTCTCGCACGACGGCAGGCTGATCGCCATCGAGCACACCGAGCACGGCGACGCGATGCACTCGGCGCTGCGTGTCCTGCGCCCCGACGGCACGGCGGTCGCCGAGCTCGACGACACCAAGGGCGGCGCCGAGGAGCTGGGCCTGGAGGTCCTGGGCTTCGCCCCGGTCGACGGTGACCCGCGCCTGCTCATCGGCCACCAGAGGCGCGGCCGCTGGGAGCCGCTGGTGTGGGACGTGGCGACGGGGGAGGAGACGGACCTCGCGCTGGAACTGCCCGGTGATGTGAGCGCGGAGTGGTATCCCGACGGGACCGGTCTGCTGATCGCGCACAGCTTCGAGGCGCGCAGCGAGCTGTTCCGCTACGACCTGGCCCGGCGTGAACTGGTGCGGATCCCGACCCCGGCGGGCTCGGTGTCCGGGGCGACGGCCCGGCCGGACGGCAGTGTGGAGTACCTGTGGTCGTCGGCGGCGGAGCCGTCGGCGGTGCGGTCGACGACCGGACAGGTCGTGCTGGACCCGCCCGGAATGAAGTCCCCCGGCTCGGTCCCGGTGGAGGACGTGTGGGTGGAGGGCCCCGGCGGCCGCATCCACGCACTGGTGCAGCGACCTGCCGGCACCGAAGGCCCGCTCCCCACGGTGTTCGACATCCACGGCGGCCCGACCTGGCACGACAGCGACGCGTTCGCGGCGGGCCCGGCGGCCTGGGTGGACCACGGCTACGCGGTCGTACGGGTGAACTACCGCGGCTCGACGGGCTACGGCCGCGCCTGGACGGACGCGCTCAAGCACCGGGTCGGACTGATCGAGCTGGAGGACATCGCGGCGGTCCGGGAATGGGCGGTGACGTCCGGCCTGGCCGACCCGTCCCGGATCGTCCTGACCGGCGGTTCGTGGGGCGGCTACCTCACCCTCCTCGGCCTCGGCACCCAGCCGGACGCGTGGACGGTGGGCATCGCGGCGGTCCCGGTCGCCGACTACGTCACCGCGTACCACGACGAGATGGAGTCCCTGAAGGCCCTCGACCGCACCCTCCTCGGCGGCACACCGGAGGAGGTACCGGAGCGCTTCGAGGCATCGTCCCCGCTGACGTACGTCGACCGCGTGCAGGCCCCGGTCTACATCTCGGCCGGCGTGAACGACCCACGCTGCCCGATCCGCCAGATCGACAACTACGTGAAGCGTCTGGAGGCCCGGAGCGCGATCCACGAGGTGTACCGCTACGACGCCGGGCACGGTTCGCTGGTGGTGGACGAGCGGATCAAGCAGGTACGGCTGGAACTGGATTTTGCGGAGCGGCACTTGAAGTAGGCCGGCGACAACGCAGTCACCCGGTCCGGCGTTCGAGGGCAAGGCCGCGCCGTCCCGAGCCCCCACCCACCCGTAGGGGGCGTGATGTGGGCAAGGGCGACTTCGCGGCGCCGGCCCGGGCAATCCAGCCCGTCCGGCGTTTGAGGACGAGGCCCGTTCAGGGCCGAAGCGGGGGTCTGGGGGCGGCAGCCCCCAGAAACGCCCCGGGGTCGAAGGGGCAGAGCCCCTGGAGGACGGGACGGGTAGGGGCGGCGGGGGCGAGAGAACCCGGCGTCGACGCGGCGGAGCCCTACGCCCCGGCCCGCTCCCGAGACCGCCTCCCCAGCAGCTCGGCCAACCCCCTCCGCGTGGCCGCCAGCACCACCCGGTCGTCCTTCTGGAGGACGTAGGAGTCGGGCAGATCCCACACCCACCCCGACCCGTCACCCGCCCGCGCAGCCTCCTCGTACGCCTCCTCGGCCGCCGGTTCCTCCCGGCGATCGTCCCGGCGTTCCTCCCGCAAAGTCCGGTCCAGGGCCAGCACCCGCCAGGCACCCGCCCGGAAGGCCTGCCCGACGGTCCTGTCCTCAAGCTGTGGATGACCGGCCACATCCACCTCCGCGAACAGCAGCACCCGCCGCTCGACAGGAATCGCCCCCAGGATCTGCCGCCCCATCATCGCCCCGGCGAACGCGGGCGCGGCCAGATGGGAAACGCTCCGGCTGCGCGTGGACGCGTGCGGGTGCGCGGCACGCAGGGTGCGATAGACGGCGGTGGCGAAGTCGTCGTCGTACAGGCGCAGGACCACCCGGAGGTCGGGGCGGACGGAGCGGGCGTACAGGGCCGCCTCGAGGTTCGTCGTGTCCGCGCTGGTCACCGCGAGCAGCGCATGCGCCCGATGGATCTTGGCCGCCTCCAGGACACCCTCCTGGGTGACGTCCCCGAGCACCACCGGCACGCGCAGCCGCCGCGCCGTCGCCATCCCGCGCGCCTCGGGGTCGGCCTCGACGCACACCACGGGAATGTGCAGTTCCCGCAGCCGGGTCAGCACCCGGGTGCCGATCTTGCCCAGCCCGAGCAGCACCACATGGCCGCCCAGCCCACGCGGCGGTTTGCGCAGGGCGGTCGTGGAACGGAACGTGCCCAGCGCCTCCAGCACGGCCGCCAGCAGCACCGGAAGCAACAGCAGTCCCATCAGCCCGGACAGGAGTTGGAGGATCTGGCGGGCCATGGACTGGTGCAGCGCGGGTTCGTTGATGGCGAAGAGGTCGAGGAGGGTCATGTAGGTCGCGTACAGCGGGTGTTCGCCGGTCACCACCGTCAGCGCCACGGCGAGCGCCGCCACACACCCCACGAGTCCCGCCAGCGACCACCTCAACCGCCGCGAGAACAGGGATCCGAACGACGGCACGACCCCCCTGCCGGACGGCAGCGACGGCCCCGCGTACGACACCTGCTCCAGGACGACCCGCCCCCGCCCTGTGGCCTCCTGCACCTGCGCCGCGTCCGGCAGCAGCAGCGGACCGTGCTCCCCGTTGCCGTCCGAACCGTCCACTCCGGCCGGGTCGTTGCTGGACAGCACGGCCAGCGTGGCCAGCCCCGACGGCGGCGCCTGCCCGGGCGGCAGCGGCGGGCGCTCCACCGCGCGCAGCAGCAGGCCGTTCGTCTGGACGACCTTGGTGGTGCCGGCGACGGCGGTGGCGGCCAGCGCGGGGGCGGCCGTATCGGCGTCGGACAGCACGGTCGTGGAGGCGTCGAGGCCGGCGTCGCCGATGCCCGTCGCCAACGCGGCGGCCTGGTCGAGGAGTTCCTCGATGTGCTGGCCCAACCGGCGGTTGTACAGGCGCAGGACGAGCCGGAGACGGGGGTTGAGACGGCGGGCGGTGAGGGCGGCGCGGATGTTGGTCTCGTCGTCGTCATAGACGAGGGCGAGCGCGGCGGCCCGTTCCACGCCCGCTTCGGCGAGCTTCTCCTCGGTGGCCTCGGGGGCCTCCACCACCCGGATGCTCCCGGCCGGTTCGCTGCCGCCGGCGGCTCCGCCGGCTCCACCGCCCGCCCGGCTGACGGCCGCGTTCACCATCCGGTCGAACAGAGCCGCCGACGCGGCCCGGGCCCGGCCCACGACCGGCGGCCGCACCGTCCGTTCGGAGGGCGGCACGACGAGCGTGACCTGTTCGCCGTACACCCCGCGCAACTCGGCGGCCAGCCGATGCGCCAGCCCGTCGTCGCCGCACACCACCATGTGCGTGGCGGTGTCACTCGCTAAGCCCTGATTCGGAACGGTCCCCACGAGGGAAAAGACTGCCTCAATGTTGCGGGTGGTTCCAGAAGCGATCACGGATGGTTCCAGAAGCGATCAGCGAAACCCTGAACGCCCGCGCCCCTCCACCCGTACTGAAGGGGAGGGAAACCAGCGCCCTTCCGCACCACCGGAGGTACCTCGCCCGTGGCGATCACCAAAGCGGTCCCCCAGGGGACCGAGGACGGCGACGACCGCGACGGCCACGGCGATCCCCGGGCGCCGAGGGAGCGGACCGAGGAAGGCAGGCACCTCAACTCCCCCCTCCTCCTCACCATGCTCATGCTGGTACTGGTGCTCCTCCAGAGCCCGATCCGCCGCGCGCTCTCCGCACCGGTGATGCAGAGCTGGACGACGGTGTTCGTCGCGGTGATGGTGCAGGCGCTGCCCTTCCTGGTCCTCGGCGTGCTGCTCTCGGCGGCCATCGCGGTGTTCGTCCCGCCGTCCTTCTTCGCCCGCGCCCTGCCCCGCCGTCCCGCCCTCGCCGTCCCGGTCGCCGGAGCGGCGGGCGCGGTGCTGCCCGGCTGCGAGTGCGCGTCCGTGCCGGTGGCCGGGGCGCTGGTCCGACGGGGCGTCACCCCGGCCGCGGCCCTCGCCTTCCTGCTGTCCGCTCCGGCGATCAACCCGATCGTGCTGACGGCGACCGCGGTGGCCTTCCCCGGCAACCCGCAGATGGTCCTCGCCCGCCTGGTCGCGAGCCTGCTCGTGGCCTGCGCGATGGGCTGGCTGTGGCTGCGTCTGGGCCGTACCGACTGGCTGAAGCCGCCGTCCCGTCCGTCCCACGACGCCCAGGGCAAGGGCGAGGCCTTCTGGGGCTCGGTCCGGCACGACGTGATGCACGCGGGCGGCTTCCTGGTGGTCGGCGCGATGGCGGCGGCGACCCTCAAGGCGGTGGCCCCGGAGAGCTGGCTGCGTGCGGCGGCCGACAACCCGGTGCTGGCCGTGCTCGCCCTCGCGATCCTCGCCGTGGTGCTGTCGATCTGCTCGGAGGCGGACGCGTTCGTGGCGGCGTCGCTGTCGCAGTTCTCGCTCACGGCCCGGCTCACCTTCCTCGTCGTGGGCCCGATGATCGACCTGAAGCTCTTCGCGATGCAGGCAGGCACTTTCGGCCGCGCCTTCGCCCTGCGTTTCGCACCGGCCACCTTCGCGCTGGCCGTGACCGTGTCGGTGCTGACCGGATGGGTGATGTTGTGAACCGCCAGGCCCAGTCGGCAGTCCTGTTCCTGCTCGGCGCGTCCCTGCTGCACGCGGGCACCACCGACCTCTACCTGCGCTACGTCAAGCAGGGCCTGCGCCCGCTGGTGCTGGTGGCCGGCGCGGTACTGATCGCGGCGGCGGTGGCGACCATCTGGTACGAGCGCAAGCGGGCCGGGCGGCGCGACCCGGGCGGCGCCCAGGACCATGTCCACCCCGAACCCCGTGTCTCCTGGCTCCTCGTCCTCCCTCTCCTCGCCCTCATCCTGGTCGCCCCGCCCGCCCTCGGCTCGTACAGCGCGACCCGCACCGGCACGGCCCTCCAGGAACCCCTCGCCTACCCGGCGCTCCCGGCCGCCGACCCCCTGCCCCTCAGCGTGGTCGACTACGCGGGCCGCGCCGTCTACGACCACGGCCGCACCCTGCGCGACCGTCGCGTCCGGCTCACCGGCTTCCTCGCCCTGGACCCCGACGGCACCCCCTACCTCGTCCGCATGGCCCTCAACTGCTGCGCCGCCGACGCCCAGCCGGTCAAGGTAGCCCTGACCGGCCAGGTCCCCCCGGTCCTCCAGCCGGACACCTGGCTCCAGGTCACCGGCACCTACACCCCGCGCCGGGCCGAGGACCCGGTCAACGGCGGCCCGATCCCGTTCATCGAGGTCACGGAGGCGAAGCCGGTGGCGGCGCCGAAGGATCCGTACGACGAGAGCTGGAACGGCTGACCCCGCTCTCTCTTGCCGCTCCCCGGGACGCCCTCTACGCTGAATCTGATGGGTCGTCAGATTCGGGAGGCGTGGCGTGGCCAGTACCGAGAGTGGCACCAAAGACCTGCCCAAAGTCATCAGCGTGGACGATCACGTGATCGAGCCCGCCCACCTCTTCGAGACGTGGCTCCCGGCCAAGTACCGGGACCGGGGCCCGAAGCCCCTCACCGCGGGGATCGGTGAACTGGAGTACGTCGGCGGGAAGTACCGGTTCACCACCGATCCGGACGGCCAGATCACCGACTGGTGGGAGTACGAGGGCGACCTCTTCCCGTACAAGCGCATCATCGCGGCCGTCGGCTTCTCCAGGGACGAGATGACCCTCGACGGCATCACGCGCGAGCAGATGCGGCGGGGCTGCTGGGATCCGAAGGCGCGGCTCGCGGACATGGACATCAACCATGTGGAGGCCTCGCTCTGCTTCCCGACCTTCCCGCGTTTTTGCGGGCAGACCTTCGCGGAGGCCAAGGACAAGGAGGTCGGGCTGGCCTGCGTGCGGGCCTACAACGACTGGATGGTCGAGGAGTGGTGCGGTGACAGCGGCGGCCGGCTGATCCCGCTGTGCCTCATCCCGCTGTGGGACATCGACCTCGCCGTCGCGGAGATCCACCGCAACGCCGCACGCGGGGTGCGCGCGGTGACGTTCAGCGAGATCCCGACCTACCTGGGGCTGCCGTCCATCCACTCCGGCTACTGGGACCCGTTCTTCGCGGCCTGCGAGGAGACCGGCACGGTCGTCAACATGCACATCGGCAGCAGCTCCCAGATGCCGGCCGCCTCCCCGGACGCCCCACCCGCGGTCCAGGCGTCCCTGTCCTTCAACAACGCCATGGCGTCGATGATGGACTTCCTGTTCTCCGGGGTCCTGGTGAAGTTCCCGCGGCTCAAACTCGCCTACAGCGAGGGCCAGATGGGCTGGATCCCGTACGCCCTGGAGCGCGCGGACGACGTCTGGGAGGAGCACCGGGCCTGGGGCGGCGTCAAGGACCTGATCCCGGAGCCGCCGTCGACGTACTACTACCGCCAGATCTTCTGCTGCTTCTTCCGGGACAAGCACGGCATCGAGGCGATCGAGACGGTCGGCGTCGACAACGCGACCTTCGAGACGGACTATCCGCACGTCGACTCGACCTGGCCGGAGACGAAGCGGGTGGCCGAGGAGCATGTCGGCGGGCTCCCCGCCGAGGTGGCCTACAAGCTGCTGCGCGGAAACGCGATCCGGATGCTCGAACTTCCCTTTGACCAGTAGGACTTGGCGGAAGGGGCGCCGAGGATCGAACCGAGGATTGAGGGGGCTCACCGGCTGGGCAGTCCAGTCATGAAGGTCATGGCGGGAGTGCGTACGACGGGAGCGCGGATGAAGATGTCCACGAAGGTCTCCATCGACCCGAACCTCTGTTACGGCTCGGGCGAGTGCGTGCACCGCGCCCCGTCGGTCTTCGAGTTCGTGGACGAGTACGGCGTCGTGCGGCCGGGGCGGGCGGACAGCGGGGACGATCCGCGGGTTCAGGAGGCGGCCGAGAAGTGCCCGTCCCAGGCCATCCTCCTCACCGAGTAGCGGTCATCGACCGGTCGGATACCGCCAGCCGAACGCACCCAGCGCCCGCGCCCTGGCCTCCACCACCGCCATGCGCGCCGTCCGCTCCGCGGGGTCCACGTGGGTCGGCTGCCCCGTCATCTGGCCGTCCCACTTCCGGTAGAGCAGCCCCACCTCCGCCGAGAACCAGCCCCGGCTCACCGAGTTGAGCGCGAGCAGCAGGCCGGTGTCCTCCGACGCCGGCAGCGCCATCCAGCCGCCGAGGCCGAGCAGCAGGTCGCGGCGTACGCAGAGGGTCGCCGGGTGGACCTGGGCGCGGAAGTCGTGCGCCCTCCAGAAGTCGAGCACGGCGCCCGGCTCGATCGGCCCGTCGTCGGGGTCGTCCGGGAAGCCGGCCGTCGAGCCGTCCGGCAGCAGGTCCAGGACGCGCGAGGTCGTCCAGCCGACCGAGCCGTCGGCCTCCAGGGCGGCCACGTCACGGGCCAGCGTGCCCGGCGTCAGCCGGTCGTCGGCGTCCAGGATCTTCACGTACTCGCCCTCGGCGTGCGCGAGTGCGATGGTGCGGGCCACGCCGGGGCCCCCGGGCCGGCCCTGGCGGAAGGTCACGCGGGGGTCGTCGGGGACGTACCGGCGGACCTCGTCCGTCCTGCCGTCCTCCTGGATCACCCAGTGCCATTCCCAGCCCGACGGCAGCTCCTGTGCGTCCAGCGAGGCGTGGGCCTCCGGCAGGAACGCCGCCGACGGGCCGTGCACAGCGGTGACGACGATGACGCGTCGGGCCATCGCGGCGCTCACCACCTTTCCGGCTGCGGACATGCAAAGGCCCGATCGCTGGCGACGGGGGATGCACCAGCGATCGGGCTGTCCCCAACAGTAACAAGGCTGCCTGTCCGGCGGGAGTCGACTGATCCGCTACATGGAGGGGTTGTGACGGGGATCACGGAAACCGCTGTCCGGCGAACCCTCGTCATGCCACATGCGTTTCTGCTCCATCACTGAGCGCACCGACTGCTCCATGCGGCCCCCGGACCTCCTTTCGCGCACGGCGCACGGACCTACTTCGTGCACGGCGCGCGGACCTACTTCGTGCACGGCGCACGGACCTACTTCGTGCACGGCGGCTCGTACGACAGCCGAGGCAGGTACTCGTCCCACTTGTCCCGCGTCAGCACGCCCCGCGTGGTCGAGCAGACGCGGTGGATCGCCTGGTCCACGTCCAGGTTCCACAGCCGTACCGTGTCGGTGCCGCTGGAGACGCCGAGCATGTGGCTCGTCGGGCTGAACGACAGGAAGTTGCCCGTCTTGGCGTTCGGGCTCATCGCCTGGCCGATGGCGGAGGCGTCGGAAGGCACGGAGACGTTCCACAGCCGGACCGTGTTGTCGTTGCCGCCGCTGGCCAGATAGCGTCCGCCCTTGCTGAACGTCAGGGACACGACCGCCTCGGTGTGGCCGGTGAGGGGCGAGCCCAGCGAGGCCGCCTCGCCCGGGTCGGTGACGTCCCACAGCCGCACGGTGTCGTCGTCGCTGCCGCTGGCCAGCGTATGGCCGTCCGGGCTGTACTCGAGCGCGTTGACCGGCCCGGTGTGCCCGGTCAGCGGCGCGCCGAACAGGGTCGGCCGGCGGGGGTCGGTCACCTTCCACAGGCGGATCGTGCTGTCCGCGCTGCCGCTGGCCAGCGTGCGGCCGTCCGGGCTGAAGGCCAGGGAGTTGATGTAGCCGGTGTGTCCGGTGACCGGCGTGCCGAGCGGCACGACATGGCCGGGGTCGCCGACGTTCCACAGCCGGATGGTGCGGTCGTCGTAGGCGGTGGCCAGGGTGCGCCCGTCCGGGCTGAACGCCAGCGCGTCGGGGCCCATGAAGCGGGTGCGCAGCGTCAGGGGCGACCCCAGGGAGAGGGGCCGGGCCGGGTCGCCGACGTCCCACAGATGCACCGCCCGGCTGCCGGTCAGCACCGCGAGGGTGCGGCCGTCGGGGGAGAACACCAGGGAGCGCTGGCCGCCGTCGCCGGGCATGAAGGGCTTGTTCAGCAGCACGGGCCGGGCGGGCCGGGCCACGTTCCACAGCCGGACGCTGCCGTCGCGCGCGGCGGTGGCGAGCACCCGCCCGTCCGGCCGGAACGCCCCGCCGCGGCCGATCATGTCCGCCGTCGGGATCGACCACAGGCGAACCTTGCTGTCGCCGCTGCCGGTGGCGAGCGTACGGCCGTCGGGGCTGAACCCGAGCGCGTACATCTCCCCGCTGGCGCCCGCGAGCGGCTCGCCGACCTGGGAGGGATACGCCGGGTCGGTCACGTTCCACAGGCTCGCGGTGCTGTCCGCGCTGGCGGCGGCGAGCATGGTGCCGGCCGGGTTGAAGGCCACCGACCAGATGGGGCCGGTGTGCCCGGTGAGCGGTGCGCCGAGCTGGGTGCCGTGGCGCGGGTCGGAGACGTCCCAGAGCCGGATGGTGTCGTCCGCGCCGCCGCTGGCCAGGGTGCGGCCGTCCGCGCTGAACGCGACGGAGTGCACCAGGTCGGTGTGCCCGCTCAGCGTGGAAAGCGCCTTCGGGCGGCCCGGTCCGGCCACGTCCCACAGCCGGATCCGGTCGTCGTCGCCCCCGGCCGCGAGCGTACGGCCGTCCGGGCTGAACGCCACGGACCGCACGGCGGCCTCGGCACCGGTCAGCGTGGCGAGCGCCGCGGGCCGAGCCGGGTCGGCCACATTCCACAGCCGTACGGTGCGGTCCTCGCTGACGGAGGCGAGCGTACGGCCGTCCGGGCTGAAGGCGACCAGGTAGATCGTGCCCTCGTGCCCCGTCAGGGGCGCACCGAGCGGACGCGGCCGGCTCGGGTCGCGTACGTCCCACAGCCGGACCGTGCCGTCGTCCGCGGCGCTGGCCAGGGTGCGGCCGTCCGGGCTGAAGACCGCGCTGCTCACCCAGCTCTCGTGCCCGGTCAGGGGCTTGCCCAGCGGCTCGGGCCGGGTCCTGTCGGAGACGTCCCACAGGCGTACGGTCCGGTCGTAGCTGGCCGTGGCGAGGAGCCGTCCGTTCGGGCTGAAGGTGGTGAGGTAGACGGCGCCGGTGTGGCCGCGCAGCGGTGTGGCCAGTGGGGCGTTCACGATCGAGATCAGCCGGCTGCTCGTGTCCTCGTCGTCCGGCCGCAGCCGGTGTGCGACCAGATCGAGCTGGGCGGACAGCGACGGGTCCGTGTACTGGAAGCGGTCGGCCTCGGCGAGCACCTGGGCGAACACGGCGTCGTCCCGCTGCTGCCAGGCGACCACCGCCGAGCCGACGGCCAGCATCGCCAGCGCGACCAGCGCCGCGACCGCGCCCCGCATGATCCACACCGTGCGCCGGCGCAGCCGGACCGAGGCGGCCAGGAACTCCACCGCGCTGCGGGTCAGGAACGTGTCCCCGGCGGACCGGGCCCAGCTGTAGGCCTGCCCCAGCCGGGAGCCCCGGTACAACAGGGAGGAATCCCTGTCGGACTCCTCCCAGGCCCGGCCGTCCTCCTCCAGCCGCTGGCGCAGCAGATTGCCCTGCCGGTCGTCGTCGATCCAGTCCCGCAGCCGCGGCCAGGCATGGAGCAGCGCCTCGTGCGTGATCTCCACGGTCTCCGCGTCCAGCGTCACCAGCCGGGCCTGGACCAGCGCCTCCAGCGACTCCTCGGTCTTGCCCGGATCCGTCGACTCGGCCGCCAGCTGCCGCCGGGTCCCGCGCCGCCGGGTGGCCTGGGTGTCCTCGCCGAGCCGGACCAGCCGGAGCAGCAGCAGCCGTGCGGCGGTACGCGCGGCCGGATCGAGCCCCGACCAGGCACGCTCGGCGGTGGCGGCCACGGCACCCTGGATCCCGCCGGCCGCCCGGTACCCGGCGAGCGTCAGCCGCCCCGCCTTGCGCCGCTGCCAGGTGGCGAGCAGCGCGTGCGAGAGCAGCGGCAGCACCCCCGCGTCATGCGTCCCGCGCGGCCCGTCCGCACTCACCTCCCGCACGATCAGCTCCGCCAGCCCCGGCTCCAGCTCCAGCCCCACGGCCTTGGCGGGCCCGGTCACGGCCTCCCGCAACTCCGAGGTCGTGAGCGGTCCGAGCACCATGTGCCGGTGCTGCAGCGCGTCGGCCACCTCGGGGTGGGCCAGGCACTGCTCGTAGAAGTCGGCGCGGATGCCGAGGACGACGAGCACGGGGGCGGAGTCGTCCGCTTCGGCGGGCGTACAGGCGGCGTGGAGGACCTGGACGAAGGTACGGCGGTCCGCCTCGTCGGGGCAGAGGGTGAAGGTCTCCTCGAACTGGTCGACGATGAGAACGGCAGGAGCCGCCGAGGAGGCCTCGCGCTTGGCCCAGGTGCGCACGGCGGCGCGGGTGGCCTGCACGAAGTCGGCGGAGAGCTCGGTTCCGCCGCCGTCCTCGGCGCTGTCCGGGCGGCCGGGTCCGCCCGGGTCCGCCGAGGGGGGTGCGGCGGAGGGCTCTGCGGCTAAGGGGTGCGTCGCTGAGGAGTGTGCGGAGGAGGAGCTCGGGGCGGAGGCGCTTGCGGAGGAAGAGCTCGGGGCGGAGGCGCTTGCGGAGGAGGAGGGCTCTTCCCCCTGGCGGTCGGCCCGGCGGTCGCGCGCTGCCGAGGAGCCGACGACGTCCGCGAGTTCCGGTATACGGCGGATCAGTTCGGCGAGCGGATCATTGCCCGGCACGAGCTGCACGACGGTGCTCACCGGGCCGCCCTCACCGCTCAGGGCGCCGTTGCGGAGGGCGGGCACCAGACCGGCGTTCAACAGGGAGGACTTCCCGGCCCCCGAGGCACCGACGAGCATGACCAGACCGCCGCCGGACTGCTCGACGGTGCGCAACTGGGCCACCAGCGCGTCCGTACTCCGCTCCCGGCCGAAGAACCAGTCGGCGTCCTGCTGCCGGTACGAGGCCAGTCCCCGATACGGACACACCGCGGCGGACACGGCAGGGGCCTCGACCGGAGCCTGCTCCTCCTCTTCCCCGGAGGTCGCCCGCTCCCACAGCCGCTGCCACTGGCCCAGGTCGTACAGTCCGGCGGACACGGGGGTGGGGCGGGCGCGCCGCGCCTGGGGAATCAGGACATGGAGTACGGCCACCAGGGCGGCGAACTGCGCGGGCACGTTCTTGGCCCGCCGCCAGTCGCTGATCCGCTGAGCGGACACCCGCACGGGACGCCCTCGCTCGTCCACCCGCTGCAGCCGGACGACCGCCTCGGCCACGCTCTTGAGCGGCGGGTTGCCGGCCTCCTTGTACAGCAGCGCGAGCCGTTCCGCGAAGGCCGTGCGTGCCCCGGAGTCGAAACTCAAAGCCTCCACGCCTCACTTCCGCCGTGCCTGGTCATCCGGACCGGAAAACTCACTTTATACGGCTGACCTGCGGTTAAGACGTCCTCCGGAGACCGGAACCTCCTCCTTGGCACGCTCGAATGGCAGGATCACGACGCAAGTGCGCAGCTCTCGCGCGTCGCCCGGACAGGCCACCAGCCCAGAGGCCGGAGAGAGAACGCATGGCGCCGCACGTTCTCGGTCACTTTCCACTCGGCCTCGATCGACACCCACTCGGCTCTCACCCACTCGATCCTCACCGACCCGCCACTCGACGCACACGGCCGGTCACTCTGCGGATCGACACGACTCCGCCGTCCGGCACCGGTCCCCACGAGGGGAGGGACCGGTGTCGGACGACGCGGACACGTGAACGGTGGGGCAGGCGCCTGCAACGCCGCCGTAGGGCAGGTGCCCATAACGCACAGCCGTAGGACGGGCGCCCCCAACGCAGCCGAAACGCATCGGGCCCGGCCTCCGTCTCCGGAGACCGGGCCCGACGCGTTGCGAATGTGCGACTGACTGCCGGGGCGCGGGTGGCTGAGGTCAGGAGCCCAGCAGGGTGGTGCCGAACCTCGGGGAGCCGGAGAGGGAGATTCCCACGGACTTGGGGCCGAAGCTCACCGCGCCGGTGGCGCTGACACCCGTGGACGAGCCGCGCAGCACCCACACGGCGCCGTCGGACGTGTTCTCGCCGCCCGCACCGATGGCCAGGTCGGCTCGCCGGTCCTTGTTGAAGTCGGCGATGTGGACGGCGCCGCCGAAGCAGTCCGACGACTCGTTGGCGCCCGGGACGCCGGGGCTGTCCTGGCTGATGGTCTGAGCGCCGGACGCGGTCAGACCGGAGGCACCGCCACGCAGCACCACGACGTTGCCGGTGTGCGAGGCCGAGCCGATGGACTCGAAGACGACGCCGACGGCAAGATCCGGGTAGCCGTCACCGGTGATGTCGCCGGCGGCCACCGAATCGCCGAAGCTGTCGTTCGACTCGTCGGCCCCCGGCACGCCCTCGGTGTCCTGGTGGAACTGGCGGTCACGTGCGGTGTCGATGCCCTGCGCGGCGCCGTAGTGCACGGTGACGTAGCTGCCGGCGGGGGACGGATCGAGGATGTCGGGGGTTTCGTTGCCGACGACGAGGTCGTCGTGACCGTCGCGGTCGAAGTCGGCCACGGTGGCGGCCGTGCCGTCGGCCACCTCGGTCTGCAGCAGCGTGGGGCCGGAGGCAGAGCCCCGGTACACGAGGTTGCCCTGGGCGGACAGCACGACCAGGTCGGACACCCCGTCGTTGTCGAAGTCGCCCGCGGCCAGCTGGTGGGCGCCGTTGGGGTACGTCCCGGACTTGATCTGGGCGTCGAAACGCAGCTTGCCGGCCGCGCCCGAGGACTTGCTGAAGCCGCCCTTGAAGATCCACACGTCCGTGCCGGTGGAGCCGACCGCGAGATCGGTCTTGCCGTCGCCGGTGAAGTCGCCGACCGCGAGGGACTGGCCGAAGAGGTCGTGGCCGGAGGCGTTCGGGTCGCTGATCGCGGTGCCGCCGGAGAGGCCGGAGGAACTTCCCCACAGCACGGTCACCGCGCCACCGTCGGCGTCACCGCCCACGTCCTCGAAGGGCGTGCCCACGACGAGGTCGCCGTAGCCGTCGCCGTTGAGGTCGCCGGACGCCAGCTCCGCGCCGAAGTTGTCGGACGCCTCCGCGGCACCCGGCACACCGGAGGAGTTCTGGGTGACGGTCTTGTGCCGCGAGCCGCTGATGCCGCTGGACGACCCGTAGTTGACGGCCACGGCACCCGCCTTGGCCGCGCCGCTGACGACGGCGTCCGGGGCGACGGTCGCCAGATCACGGTAGCCGTCCCCGTTGAAGTCGTCGGCGAGCCCCGAAGGCGCGGCACTCGCGCCACCGGGCAGCACGACGAGCAGACCGACGGCCAGCGCGGCCGCACTGGCGGTGGCGCCGAGGACGAGGGGGCGCCGGGAGCGCTTGTGGCGCGACATGGGTTCCTTTCGCCAGGAGGTGCGAAGCGGGCTGAGTGGAGACCTTGGGAGGAGTCGAAAGGTTGTACGGAGCGGAGAGGTTTTCTGGGCGGGAAGTCCTTCGCGCCGACTGCGTCCACCAGCCGCCGCTCGTCGAGTGCCTGCGGCGGAGTCTCCCCACCATGGCGCGCACCACCCGGTCGAGGGTGGAGGAGGCCGCACCCCCGGACAACTGCCCACCCCGAACTACCGCCCTGCCCCGCTCAGCGCCGCTTGAACTCCACCGGGCCCGCGTTCATCTCGATCGTGCCGTCGGCGTGGAGGACCGGGCGGCGTTCCGTCATACGGCCGCTGTAGGCCTCGACCTGGTGGATCGCCGCTCCGTCGGGGTGGGTGAAGTCGACGAGGGCGATGGCCACCCAGTAGCGAGTCTTGGTGTTCTCGTAGAGCGGGACCGTGACGGTCGAACCGCGGTCGTCGGTGACTACGACCTTCGCGCCGAAGCTGCGGAAGGAGCCGAAGCCGTTGCTGACCGCGGAGTACGCGCAGAGCAGGACGTAGCCCTGCTGGTCGGGGCGGACGATACGGAGGGTCTCCCGGCCGGGGACCCGGGCGTCGCCGTCGAGGTGGATGAACGGGCGGTTCTTCCGGGAGCCTAGGCGTTTGTAGTACACGACGTCGGCGCCCTTGCCCTTCTTCGCCGTGTCCGTGTCGGGCGCGAGGGCCGAGCGCTTCTTCCCGGAGACGAGGGTGCCGGGCGGCTGCTCGCCGCGGATCGCCTTCGAGGCCGGCACGAACAGGGCGTAGAGGTCCAGGTCGGCGCCCTTCCGGCGGCGCTGCTCGCTACCGCCGTCCCACTCCAGGGTCGCCGTGACCACCAGCTCGCGGTCCGCCTTGTCCAGGCTCATCGAGACCTGGCTGCCCTTTTCGAGGCTGATCTTGCCGAGCGGGGGCTTGCGCAGGCTCATCGGGGGCGAGGGCGGGGCCGCCGCCATCGGCACCGGCACTTTTTCTGCGAGCTCCTCGGTGGGCTCCTCCGCCGCCACCTCTATGCCGAAGTCCGTCGCCAGGCCCGCCAGACCGTTCGCGTACCCCTGGCCGATCGCGCGCAGCTTCCAGCCCTCGCCCCTGCGGTAGAGCTCCATCAGCAGGACGGCGCGCTCGCCGTCGGTGAGGGCAGGTGGCCTGAAGTGGACCGGTTCGGCGCCCAGTTGGGAGGCACGGATCAGGACGTCCTTGACCTCGTGGAAGGTGCGGCCGGGGTCGTCGGGGTCGCAGCTGGCGACCAGGACGACCCGGTCCACGTCCGCCGGGAGCCGGGCCGGGTCCATCTCGATGCGCTCAGCGCCCTCCTCGTCGGCGGCGACGTGCCATACCGCACCGGACTCGGCGGACGACTGGTTGTAGAAGACCAGGTCGTCGTCGGACCTGACCTTGCCGTCCGCCCCCACCAGCAGGGCGCTGAGGTCGAGCGCGGCGCCCACGGCGTGCAGTTCTGCGAACACTGCCCCGTCGCCCACCGCGATGTTCCCGCCCTTGGCCAGCTCCGGCATACCGCCCACCCCTCGAAAAATCCCCAGCGCTCCCCGGTGCTTTCAAGCCACCCTGTCACATCCGTCCCGGTACGAAAGGATGTTCGTGGGGAAGGGGCGTGCCGTCGTCTCAGCGCGGCTCGCGCACCACCGCCGTCTCTCCCGCCGTGACACTGACCGAACTCGGCGTCGGCTTGCCCGTCAGCAGTTCCGTAAGGTCCGGGGCGACCGTGACCTCGGCGGGGCGGTCGGTGTGGTTGATCAGGAAGAGGTAGTCGGCGTCCGGGCCGCGGCGCAGGGCCGCCTCCACGCCCGGTGCCGTCTCGCGCACCGGCTTCACCCCGGCCTCCGCGCGGATGCGGTCCAGCAGCGCGGCCAGGGTCGCCGCGTCGGGCCGTGCCGCGACGTACCAGGCGGCGCCCTCGCCGAGCGAGTTGCGGGTCACCGCCGCGACGCCCGTCCGCGGGCCGCTCGTGTACGACTCGATCGGCTCGGCACCGGTCAGGTGGACCCGCTCCGACCACAGCGTTCCCGTGCCGCCGCCGCTGAGGGCGACCGACTCGCCGGGCAGCAGCGGGAAGAGCTCGCCGGTGCGCACACCGAGCACCTCGCGGAACGCCCGGGGTAACCGCCCAGCCGGACATGGCAGTTATCGTCGACGGCACCGCTGTGGAAGCCGACGGCCAGGGTGCCGCCGGCCGACGCGAAGGACATCAGATTCCGCGCGCCCTCGTCGTCCACCAAGTACGGCGAGGGGGCCGGCACCGCCCGGTGGCCCGAGAGGTCCGCGTCCGGGCGTACGAAGTCCACCGCCACGCCGGACCGCCACAGCGGCTCGTACCAGGCGCGCACCATCGCTGGCGGGCTCGGTGCGGTTTCTGCAGCTCTCGCCGGATATGTGAGCCGGACTTTCGTACGGTCACAGGAAGCGGGCGTACTTCGATCAGATGCTTGAGTTCTCCAGGTACCTCGCGGCCGAGCGGATCATCGCTGACGCGAGCCTCAACTCGGAGCAGCGCGCTGAAGTTCTCAGTGCTCTCGTACAGGTGATGATCTCGGGTGGGTCAGCTACTGCGAGCCCGGACGGACTGTCCAGCGTTCAGCAGAGCGAAGAAGGCCGGGCCTGACGCCCGCTGCGGCACTGAAGGGGGTGGGGATGCCGGGCATGGGGCCCGTATGGACATCTCCGGAATCGCAGTCACTCAGTTAGTCACGCAGACGCGTCAGGGGCCCGACCCGCGATGCGGATCAGGCCCCTGACCTGGTACTTCACTGTCGGGGTGGCGGGATTTGAACCCACGACCTCTTCGTCCCGAACGAAGCGCGCTGCCAAGCTGCGCTACACCCCGATGTCACTGCTTGTCGCGGCGACGACGTTTACTTTAGCCCACTGGTGGCTGGAGACGAAATCCGGTTTTGGTGCGGTGATGGACGCGGCGGCGGATCGGGTTGGGGCGGGCGTGGTCGAGGGCCACCAGGGCGATGGCCAGGGCGTAGATGGCGAGGCCGAGGAGGAGGGCGTTGCCGAGGACGCTCTTGTAGCCGTGCCGGTCCACGTCGAGGAAGGGGTAGAGGTAGCGGCCCGGGGCGCCGGGGGCCAGGAGCTCGCCTCGGACGAGGGCGAACGCCAGGTACGTGAGGGGGTAGAGCATCCAGGTCGCCGCCCGGCGTAGGCGTAGTTGGCCGGGGGCCGTCAGGAGCAGCCAGTCCAGTACGGCCGCGATCGGCGTCGCCGTATGCAGGACCTGGTTGGTGATCGCGTGCCAGCCCGTCGGGGCGGTGGCCGTGCCGGTGAGGACGCCGGGGAGTGCGTAGGCGCTCGCCCCGCTCGCCAGCAGCAGGTGGTAGACGAGGCCCGTGACCACGGCGTACAGGAGGGTGGCGCCTGTCAGGGCCGACGGCAGGGGGCGGCGGGCGGTCCAGGCGCGGCGGGCCGCGAGGACGAAGACCAGGGCCAGCAGGATGTTGCTCTGGATCGCGAAGTGGCTCAGGGAGTGCAGGGGGCTGCCGAGGGTCATCTCGACGGCCACCGCCGCGGCTGCGGTCAGTGCGACCAACAGGCGGTACGCGGCGGCCAGGGGCCGGCAGGCGGGGGTCATCACCGCCGTGGCGGGCACATGGGAAGGCATGAGCACGGGGATGCCCGGTATCGGGGGGAGATCCGGTATGTCCCTGGGTATCGGGGCGGTCATGCCCTCACGCTAAGCAGGGTGGGCGAATCGGGCGATTTTGGGTAATCCGTGCGGGTTACCCGGCCGGCCTTTCTGTTCCGGCCGCTCTGTTGCCTGCTCCGGCTCCGCCTATTACTCCGGGCGGCTGCCCCCGGCTGGGTTTCCCGGCCGCTGCTGCGACCGGTCTGTTCCCGGCTCCCGCTCCGGCAGCCCTGTCCCTGCCCCGCCGCCCGCTCCGGCCGGTTTACCCCCGGCCCGCGCTCCCAGGCCTGCCTAGGCCCCGGTCCTGCACCGGCCCCCGCCCTGCACCGACCGGCCAACCCGGCCCTGCACCAATCAGCCAACCCGGCCCTCGGCCCAGCCAACCCTCAGCCCAGCCACCCCTGGCCCGGCCCCGCGCCCCCGCCCCCGCTACTCCCGCCCCACCAACGTCAGCAACGTAGCCTCCGGCGGGCAAGCGAACCGGAACGGTGTGTAGCGGTTCGTGCCGCAGCCCGCCGAGACGTGGAGGTAGGACGTACGGCCCTCCGCCGTGTGCGTGGACAGGCCCTTCGCGCGGTCCGTGTCCAGGTCGCAGTTGGTGACCAGGGCGCCG
Source organism: Streptomyces cyaneochromogenes (assembly GCF_003963535.1). Taxonomy (GTDB): domain Bacteria; phylum Actinomycetota; class Actinomycetes; order Streptomycetales; family Streptomycetaceae; genus Streptomyces; species Streptomyces shaanxiensis. Next base: position 5,635,240 of record NZ_CP034539.1, read on the forward strand.
TAGAAGGGGACGCGGAGCTGGCCGCCGTGGGTGTGGCCGGCCAGGATCAGGGGGTAGTCGTCGGCCGTGTACGCGTCCAGGACGCGCAGGTACGGCGCGTGGACCACGCCCATCGAGAAGTCGGCGGCGCCCGACGGACCGCCGGCCACCTGCGCGTAGCGGTCCCTCTTGATGTGTGGGTCGTCCAGGCCGGTGAGCTCCACCGACACGCCCTCGATCTTCAGCGTCCCCCGCGTGTTCGTGAGGTTGAGCCAGCCCGCGGCGTCGAAGCCGGCGCGCAGGTCCTCCCAGGGGTTGTGGATCACGCCCACGGCGGGGGCGTTGCCGTTCAGGCCGTGCCGGCCCTGGACCTTCTCCAGCAGGTAGAGGGCGGGGTTGCGCAGCTTCGGGCCGTAGTAGTCGTTCGAGCCGAAGACGTACGCGCCCGGGAACTCCATCAGCGGGCCCAACGAGTCCAGTACCTCCGGCACGCCCTCCGTGTCGGAGAGGTTGTCGCCGGTGTTGATCACGAAGTCGGGGCGCAGGCCCGCCAGCGACCGCAGCCAGCGCTGCTTCTTGCGCTGGCCGCTCACCATGTGGATGTCGGAGACCTGGAGCACCCGCAGCGGGCGCATGCCGGCGGGCAGGACGGGGATCGTCACCCGTCGCAGACGGAAGGAACGGGCCTCGAAACCCGCCGAATACAGCAGACCGGCGGCCCCAACCGCCGTGATGCCCAGGGGTACTCGGTATCGCGCGTGCATACGACCCATCGTGTCAGACCGCGAAAGCGCCCCGCGCCCGGCCGCTCTCGGCTTCGCCCGGCCGCTCTGAGGTGCCCTCGGCCGCCCCTCTGCCGCCCTCAGCTGTCCCCGGCAATCTCCGGCTGCCTCCGGCCGTCCCCTACCGTCCTCGGCCGTCCCCGACCGTCCTCACCCGTGCCCGACCGCTTCCGGTACGGCGCCCCCCGCGCAGGCCCCTTGAAATCAACGGGCGTTCCGCTCCCCACACCTGCGACAATCGACCCCATGACCACGCTCAAGTCGAAGCTGCAGGAAGACCTCAACGCCGCGATCAAGGAGCGCGACGAGCTCCGCTCCTCGACGCTCCGGCTGACGCTCGCCGCGATCACCAAGGAGGAGGTCGCGGGCAAGGAGAAGCGCGAGCTCTCCGACGACGAGGTGCAGAAGGTGATCACCCGCGAGGCGAAGAAGCGCCGTGAGGCGGCCGACGCCTTCGCGCAGGGTGGTCGTCCGGAGCAGGCCGAGCGGGAGAAGGCGGAGGGCGAGGTGCTCGCCGCGTACCTGCCGAAGCAGCTCAGCGACGACGAGCTGAACCAGATCGTCGCCCAGGCCGTCGAGGAGGCCAAGGCGGCCGGTGCCGAGGGCCCGCGTGCCATGGGCGCGGTCATGAAGATCGTGAACCCCAAGGTGGCCGGTCAGGCGGAGGGCGGCCGGGTCGCGGCCGCGGTGAAGAAGCTGCTCGCCGGCTGAGAACGTCGGCTGAGAACGTCGGCTGAGAACCTCGGCTGAAACCGCCGGCTGAGACCGCCGGTGCAGGCGGGCCCGCGAAGCCCGTCGCCCGATCAGGTCCCGCTGCACGACTGAGGGGCCCGGCTTCTGCCGGGCCCCTCAGTCGTCAAACGAATCACCGCATGGGATCAGGCGGCCTCAGCCCCGGCCCCCGTTGCCGTTCCCGTTGGACGTGCCTTGCCACCAGCCCTCCGGGATCGAGAAGGTCGGGCTCGGGGACGTGCCGCCGTCCGTGCCGCCGGTGTTGCCGCCCCCGACCAGGCCGCCGATGAGGTTGTCACCGTTGTCCCCGTCGTTGCCGCCGTTCTGGTTCCCGTTCTCGTCGCCCTCGTCGTCCTCGTCCCGGTCGCGGTCCTTGGCCTTCGGGATGTCGACGAGGTTGAAGTTCTCGACGGGCCGGTTCGCGAGGGCGCCGGTCATGGCGTCCTTCCAGATCGGTCCGGGGACCTCACCACCGAAGACCAGCGGGTGGTACCGGCCGCCGATGGTGATCTTGCGCATCTTGACCTCCTGGGTGGCACTGCCGACCCAGACGGCACCCGAGAGGTTCGGCGTGTAGCCGACGAACCAGGCGTTGCGGCGTTCGTCCGTCGTACCCGTCTTACCGGCGCTCTCGCGATCGCCGAGACCGGCCTGCCTACCCGTACCGGAGTCGACCACACCGCGCAGCAGGGTGTTGATGGTGTCCGCCGTCTTCTCGGACATCGCCCGCGAGCACGTCGACTTCGGCACCTCCAGGGACTTCCGCTGCCCGCCCGCCTTCTGCGTGATCGCCTCGATGGCGATCGGCGTGCAGTACATGCCGCGGGCCGCGAAGCCTGCGTACGCGCTCGCCATGGTGAGCGGCGAGATACCGGTCGAGCCGAGCGTCATCGACGACGGCACCTCGGGGATGCTCTTGCCGTTGCCCTGGCGCACATGCAGCTTGTCGGTCATGTTGACGACCGGGCACATGCCGATGTCCTCGATCATCTGCACGAAGTAGGTGTTGACCGACTTGGCCATGGCGTCCTCGAGCCGGTAGGGACCGACCTCGGACTCGTTCTCGTTCTCCAGCTTGTAATTGTCGTCGTTGACCCAGGGCTTCTCGCAGCCCCGCACGGTCTGCGGATACGGCATCTGGTACGGAGCGGCATACTCCTGCGTCGCGGGCCGCCCCTCCTCCAGCGCGGCCGCCGCCACGAACGGCTTGAACGTCGAACCGGTCGGGAAGCCGAAGTTGGAGCCGCCGTAGGCCGCGTCGACCGAGTAGTTGAGCTCGGTCTCGTTCTTGCCGGAGCCGTACGGCTTCGACTGGCCCATGCCGAGGATCTTGCCGGTGCCGGGCTCGACCAGGGTGGTCGCGGCCTCGACCTTGTCCTTCTGGTAGACGTGCTCCTTGAGCGAGTCCTGGACCGAGTCCTGGGCCTGCGGGTCGAGGGTCGTCGTGATGGTCAGTCCGCCCTGGTTCCAGATCTTGGCGCGGGCCTCGCGGTCCTTGCCGAAGACCGGGTCGCTGAGGATGATCTTCTCGACGTACTTGCAGAAGAAACTGGCGCCCTTGACCGCGGTGATGCAGCCGTTCTTGGGCTTGCTGACCTTCAGGCCCAGCGGAGTGTCCTTGGCCTTGTCGGCCTCCGCCCGGGAGATGTCGCCGACGTCGGCCATGCGCTGCAGGACGATGTTGCGCCGCTTGGTGGCCTCGGCCTCGTCGTTGATCGGGTCGTACCGGCTGGGCGACTGGACGATGCCGGCGAGCAGGGCCGCTTCCTGGACCTTGAGGTTCTTGGCGGACTTGGAGAAGTAACGCTCGGCGGCGGCCTCGACGCCGTACGCCTGCTGGCCGAAGAACGTGATGTTCAGGTAGTTCTCGAGGATCTTCTTCTTGCCGAGCTCCTCCTCCACCTGGATCGCGTACTTCAGCTCCTTGATCTTGCGGCCGATGGTCTGCTGGGTGGCCTGCGCGACCTTCGTCGGGTCGTCACCGGCCTCCTCGACGAAGACGTTCTTGACGTACTGCTGCGTGAGCGTGGACGCGCCCTCGCTGACGCCGCCGCTCTGGGCGTTGCGGTTGAGGGCACGCAGGACGCCCTTCAGGTCGACCGCGCCGTGCTGGTAGAAGCGGGCGTCCTCGATCGCGACGATCGCCTTCTGCATGTACGGCGAGATGTCCTTGAGGTCGACGACCGTGCGGTCACGCGAGTAGACCGTGGCGATCTGACCGCCCTTGGCGTCCAGGATCGTGGTGCGCTGGCTCAGCGGCGGGGTCTTGAGGTTGGCCGGGAGTTCGTCGAAACTCTCGACCGAACCCTTGGCCGCGAGTCCCAGCGCGCCGACGGCCGGCAGGGCGATACCCGCCAGCACGGCTCCCGCGAGCACACTGACACCGAGGAACTTGGCGGCCTGCTGCGTTGGCGACAGACCTCCGCCCGAGCGCTTCTTTGGCATGTGCGAAGCCTAAACCGTAGACATGAGCGAACCGAGGGCCGACCGGTGCGTGAGCACGGTCCGGCGAGGTGACGTATGCCATGGCACGGCAAAGTCAGCCGCTGCCTTCTCATTTCCCGGACAGGCGCACAGGCCTTGGCCTAAGCTGCTCTCAACTGTCACAGCAGTGCGGCCACGTATCAATACGTCCGGCGACCCCGAATCGTTCCGGAGGTTCCCCAACTTTTTTGTTGGGCGCGTGTCCGAATCCGCCTTGTGTGTCATCCGGCGTCCGTTGTGACTCAACGGAACTGTCCCGGTTTGCCGGGAAGGTCACGCATGTCGCCAGCTCACTCCCCCGGGTGATCTGCCGCTTACGCATAGTCCGTTCGGGCCATTCAAGATTGGGCCCGAAGGGGGTGTTGCGCTGTGCCCACCTTCCGTAACGTCCTCAACTGGCGGCGGTGAATATGCCGCTGCCGCCGTGGGGGAGCCTCGATTCGGGAGAGGACGGCGCCGGTATGGGCTGGGTAGTCGACTGGAGTGCGCAGGCGGCCTGCCGCACTACCGATCCGGATGAACTGTTCGTTCAGGGAGCAGCGCAGAACAGGGCCAAGGCGGTGTGCACCGGATGCCCGGTGCGCACGGAGTGCCTGGCCGACGCGCTCGACAATCGCGTCGAGTTCGGCGTGTGGGGAGGAATGACGGAACGGGAGCGCCGCGCACTGCTGCGCAGGCGGCCCACCGTGACTTCTTGGCGCCGGCTCCTGGAGACCGCGCGTACGGAGTACGAGCGAGGGGCGGGCATCCTGCCGCTCGACGACGAGGTGTACGAGAACTACGCGGCGGTGAGCTGAGGGGACCAAAGGGTCTCCACCCAGGCGGATCCAAGGGCCCCTTCACGCGGGCCCCACGGAACTCCCTCAGGCGTCCACCGCGGGATCAGGCAGCTCCGGCCGATGGGCCGCGAGCCGGTTTCCGATGTCCCGCAGCCCCGCGAGGTCATGCACATCGCCGGGCAGCGCGGCCACTTCGGCCACCGCCACCTCGGGGTGGAGCGCGGTGAAGCGATCACGCGTGCGCTGCTCGCGGGAGAGCAGCTGCATACGCTCGGAGTGCAGCCTCAGCAGGCCCGCGGTGAGCTGGTCGACGGACCGCTCCACATGAGGGGCGACGGACCGAGGTTCGTCCGTGGTCGCGGGTCGCTCCGTGTCCGTGGCGGCGGGGGAGCCTTCGTCAGGAGCCGGAGCTTGGGAAGCGGGAGAGTCTGAACTGTCGTACGTGTCGGGGGAGTTACGAAGTCCAGCTTTCCCGCCCTCCTGATCCACAATGCGGGGCTCTTCAAGATTTTCCGCGGCGGCGAGCGCCCGCTCGGCCGACAGCCGGTCGGCGCCGCTGCCGTGGACCCGGTTGAGCACCAGACCGGCGAACGGCATGTCCTCGGCGGCCAGCCGCTCCACGAAGTACGCGGCCTCCCGCAGCGCGTCCCGCTCCGGCGCCGCCACCACCAGGAACGCCGTCCCGGGCGCCTGGAGCAGCTTGTACGTCGCGTCCGCGCGCGTGCGGAACCCGCCGAACATCGAGTCCATCGCGGCGACGAACGTCTGCACGTCCTTCAGCAACTGCCCGCCGAGCAGCTTGCCCAGCGCGCCCGTCATCATCGACATGCCGACGTTCAGGAACTTCATCCCCGCGCGTCCGCCGACCTTCGCCGGGGCCAGCAGCACGCGGATCAGCTTGCCGTCCAGGAACGAGCCGAGCCGCTTGGGCGCGTCCAGGAAGTCCAGCGCCGAACGGGACGGGGGCGTGTCGACGACGATGAGGTCCCACTCGTCCTTGGCCCTCAGCTGGCCCAGCTTCTCCATCGCCATGTACTCCTGCGTGCCCGCGAAGCCCGCCGAGAGCGACTGGTAGAAGGGGTTGCCCAGGATCGCGGCGGCCCGCTCGGGGTCCGCGTGCGCCTCGACGATCTCGTCGAAGGTGCGCTTCATGTCGAGCATCATCGCGTGCAGCTCGCCGTCGCCCTCGACGCCCTTCACCCTGCGCGGGGTGTTGTCGAGGGAGTCGATGCCCATGGACTGGGCGAGTCGGCGGGCCGGGTCGATGGTGAGCACGACCACTTTCCGCCCCCGCTCGGCGGCCCGCAGCCCGAGGGCCGCCGCGGTGGTGGTCTTGCCGACGCCGCCCGAGCCGCAGCACACCACGATGCGGGTCTTCGGGTCGTCCAGCAGCGGGTCGAGGTCGAGGACACGGGTGGGGGAGAGGTGTGGGGGATGGTGGCGTGCGGCGTCGTGCGCGTGGGCCGGTTCCGGACGACTCATGACATCCCCTGCTTCCGACGTACCGCGTACGGCTCCCGACTGGTGAACGAACTCACGACAGACCCTGTTCCCGAAGCTCGCCGGCGAGCTCGTACAGCCCCGCCAGGTCCATGCCCTCGGCCAGCAGGGGCAGTTCGTGCACCGGCAGCCCCAGCCCGCCGAGGACCGCCCGCTGCTCGTGCTCCAGCGCGTGCCGCTCGGCGTACTCGTCGGCCTGCGCCAGCAGCGGGTCCACCAGCCGCTCGGCGTTCCCGCCGCGCCGTGCCCCGCCGAGCCCGGCCGAGGACAGCGCCTTGGCCACGGCGGCGCGCGGAACGCTCCGTACGAGTTCCAGGTCGGCCGCGTCCAACACCTCGGGCCGCACCATGTTCACGATGATCCGCCCCACCGGCAGCCGCGCCGCGCGCAGCTCGGCGATGCCGTCCACGGTCTCCTGGACGGGCATCTCCTCCAGCAGCGACACCAGATGCACGGCCGTCTCCGCCGACTTCAGCACGCGCATCACGGCCTGCGCCTGATTGTGTATCGGCCCGATCCTGGCGAGCCCCGCCACCTCGTCGTTGACGTTCAGGAAGCGGGTGATGCGCCCGGTGGGGGGCGCGTCCATCACCACGTAGTCGTAGACGAACCGCCCGCTCTTGTCCTTGCGCCGCACGGCCTCGCACGCCTTGCCGGTCAGCAGGACGTCTCTGAGACCGGGCGCGATGGTGGTGGCGAAGTCGATGGCGCCGAGCTTCTTCAGGGCCCGGCCGGCGCCGCCCATCTTGTAGAACATCTGGAGGTAGTCCAGAAGGGCCAGTTCGGGGTCGATGGCGAGGGCGTACACCTCCCCGCCCCCTGGAGCGACGGCGATCTTCCGCTCCTCGTAGGGCAGCGCCTCTGTCTCGAAGAGCTGCGCGATGCCCTGCCTGCCCTCGACCTCGACGAGAAGCGTCCGCTTCCCCTCGGTGGCGAGAGCGAGCGCGAGCGCGGCGGCGACCGTGGTCTTTCCGGTCCCGCCCTTGCCGCTGACGACCTGGAGCCTGCTCACGCCTTCGAGCCTAACCAGTCCGTCCGCCGACCACGCGACAGCCTGTGGACAACGTGACCGCGGTCGGCCGCTCGGCGCCCGCCGGGCAACGGATAAAGTCGGCCACATGACCAAGTGGGAATACGCAACCGTGCCGCTGCTCGTCCACGCCACGAAGCAGATTCTGGACACCTGGGGCGAGGACGGCTGGGAGCTCGTCCAGGTCGTGCCCGGGCCGAACAACCCCGAGCAGCTCGTCGCCTACCTGAAGCGGGAGAAGCAGGCATGAGCGCTGTCGAGGCGAAGCTCGCCGAGCTGGGCCTGACGCTTCCGGAGGTCGTGCCTCCGCTCGCCGCGTACCAGCCGGCCGTCCAGTCGGGCGTGTACGTCTACACCGCCGGCCAGCTCCCGATGGTGGAGGGCAAGCTCCCGGTCACCGGCAAGGTGGGCGCGGAGGTCACCCCGGAGGAGGCCAAGGAACTCGCCCGTACCTGCGCCCTGAACGCCCTCGCTGCCGTCAAGTCGGTGGCGGGCGACCTGGACCGCATCGCGCGCGTGGTGAAGGTCGTCGGCTTCGTGGCCTCGGCCTCGGACTTCACCGGCCAGCCCGCCGTCCTCAACGGCGCGAGCGAACTCCTGGGACAGGTTCTCGGCGACAAGGGCGTCCACGCGCGCAGCGCGGTCGGCGTGGCCGTGCTTCCGCTGGACGCGCCGGTCGAGGTCGAGGTCCAGGTGGAGCTGACGGGGGCGTAGGCCTTCGGTGGTGGGGGCGGCGTGTCACGGCCGCAAAAAAAAATGGGCCGCCCCCAACCTCCCCGCAGGGCACAGTGACCCCATGGCCGAAACCGCTCGCCGCAGGGGGCTCGACGCTCAGGGGTACATCGCGCGCGAAGGCTCCCTCGCGCGCGTTCCCGACGCCTTCCGGCCGGTCGTCGCCGCCGCGCGCGACCGGCTGCAGGCCGTGTTCGGGGCACGGATGCACAGCGCCTACCTCTACGGGTCGATTCCGCGCGGCACCGCGCGCGTGGGGCGCAGCGACCTCGATCTGCTGGTCGCCCTGCACGAGGAGCCGACCGAGACGGACCGGGCGGACGCGCGCGTGCTCGACGAGGCGCTGGACACGGAGTTCGCGCAGATCGACGGGGCCGGGACGCTGCTGGACAGCCGCGGACGGCTGCTGAGCGACCTGGAGACGTACGACCTCGGGTGGTTCGTCGCCTGCCTCTGTACGCCCCTGCTGGGGGAGGACCTCGCCGAGCATCTGCCGCGCTACCGCCCCGACACGCTGCTCGCGCGCGAGACCAACGGCGATCTCGGCCTCCTGCTGCCCCGGTGGCGCGAGCGGATCGCCGGCGCCGACGACAGCGCGGACGCACGGCGGCCGCTCGTGCGGTTCATGTCGCGGCGTCTCGTGCGGACCGGGTTCACGCTGGTCATGCCCCGCTGGCGCGGGTGGACCAGCGATCTGGGGGAGATGGCGGAAGCCTTCGCGGCGTACTACCCCGCGCGGGCCGAGCAGATGAGGGTGGCGGCCGCGCTCGGGTACGAGCCGACGGGCGACGCGGGCGTCCTCCGGTCGTACGTCGAGGATCTCGGGCCGTGGCTCGTGGACGAGTACGCGCGCGTGCACGGGGTCAAAGCGCCGCGTCCCCAGGAGGCGTAGGCAGGGCCTAGATGAGGCCGTGCTCCTCCAGGTAGTCCAACTGCGCCCGCACCGACAGCTCGGCCGCCGGCCACAGGGAGCGGTCCACGTCGGCGTACACATGGGCGACGACCTCGGCCGGGGTGCCGTAGCCGTCCTCGACGGCCGTCTCGACCTGGGCGAGGCGGTGGGCGCGGTGGGCGAGGTAGAACTCGACGGCGCCCTGGGCGTCCTCCAGGACGGGGCCGTGGCCTGGCAGGACGGTGTGCACGCCGTCGTCGACCGTGAGGGACCTCAGCCGCCGCAGCGAGTCCAGGTAGTCGCCGAGCCGGCCGTCGGGGTGCGCCACCACGGTCGTGCCGCGGCCCAGGATCGTGTCGCCGGTCAGGACGGCGCGGTCGGCCGGGAGGTGGAAGGAGAGGGAGTCGGCGGTGTGCCCCGGAGTCGGTACGACGCGCAGCTCCAGTCCGCCGACGGCGACCACGTCCCCCGCACCGAGCCCCTCGTCGCCGAGCCGCAACGCCGGGTCGAGGGCACGCACGCGCGTGCCGGTCAGCTCGGCGAAGCGTGCGGCGCCCTCGGCGTGGTCCGGGTGGCCGTGCGTGAGCAGGGTCAGGGCGATGCGCTTGCCGGACTTCTCGGCCATGGCGACGACATTGCGCAGGTGACCGTCGTCCAGCGGGCCCGGGTCGACGACGACGGCCAGGTTCGAGTCCGGCTCGGCGAGGATCCAGGTGTTGGTGCCGTCCAGGGTCATCGCGGAGGGGTTGGGCGCGAGGACGTTGACGGCGCGGGGGGTGGCGGGGCCGGTGAGGACCCCGCCTCGCGGCTGGCCGGGGAGGGCTGCTGCGTCCGTCATACGAGGGGGCCTTCCAGGGCTGCGGGCACTGCGGGCATGGGCGGCGCGGTCATGAGGGGGCTGCGCCCGTCGGGATGTGCTTGGTGAACTCGTCGTGGCCGGGCCAGGAGAGCACGATCTCGCCGTCGTCGAGCCGGGCCTGCGCGAGGACGGCGGAGAGGTCGCGGCCGGGGGCGGCGGCGAGGGCCTCGGCGGCGCTGGCGTAGCCGGTCAGCTGGCGCAGGGTCGCGATCGTGGGCGGCATCATCAGCAGCTCGCCCTTGTCGTACGAGGCGGCCGCGTCCACGGGCCGGATCCACACCGTGCGGTCCGCCTCCGTGGAGGCGTTGCGGGTGCGCTGGCCCTGCGGGAGGGCGGCGACGAAGAACCACGTGTCGTAGCGGCGGGGTTCGAACTCCGGGGTGATCCAGCGGGTCCAGGCGCCCAGGAGATCCGAACGCAGGGCCAGTCCCCGGCGGTCCAGGAACTCGGCGAACGACAGGTCCCGGGCGACCAGGGCCGCGCGGTCGGCCTCCCAGTCCTCGCCGGTCGTATCGCCCACCACGGAGTCGTCGGTGGGCCCGGCGAGCAGGACGCCCGCCTCCTCGTACGTCTCGCGCACGGCCGCGCAGACGATGGCCTGTGCCGCCGCCTCGTCGACGCCGAGCCTTCGCGCCCACCACGCGCGCGTGGGGCCCGCCCAGCGCACCGGATGCTCGTCGCGCGGATCGACGCCGCCGCCGGGATAGGCGTACGCCCCGCCGGCGAAGGCCATGGAGGCACGGCGCCGCAGCATGTGCACGGCAGGCCCGGCCTCGGTGTCCCTGAGCAGCATGACGGTGGCCGCCCGCTTCGGAGCGACGGGGGTCAGGCTTCCGTCCGCGAGCGCACGGATCCGTTCCGGCCACTCCGGTGGGTACCACTGCCCGTTTGCCATGGGCGGAGGCTATCTCTTGGTGCGCGGATGTTCGAGGGGGCCCAGGGCGACGGGGGTGCGAGGGGTGGCCGACGACGACGGGGCCCCGCCTCGCAGTGAGACGGGGCCCCGGAGTCGTACGACTTGGCGTGTCGACCGCTCTAGCGCGACCGCTTGGCCAGTCGCTCCACGTCGAGCAGGATCACCGCACGCGCCTCCAGGCGCAGCCACCCGCGACCGGCGAAGTCGGCCAGCGCCTTGTTGACCGTCTCACGCGACGCGCCGACGAGCTGCGCGAGCTCCTCCTGCGTCAGATCGTGGACGACGTGGATGCCCTCTTCGGACTGCACGCCGAACCGGCGCGAGAGGTCGAGGAGCGCGCGGGCGACACGGCCCGGAACATCCGAGAAGACCAGGTCGGACATCGCGTCGTTGGTGCGGCGCAGCCGACGGGCGACGGCGCGCAGCAGCGCGGTGGCCACCTCGGGGCGGGCGTTCAGCCAGGGCTGGAGGTCGCCGTGGCCCAGGCCCAGCAGTTTGACCTCGGTCAGCGCGGTGGCGGTCGCCGTGCGCGGGCCCGGGTCGAAGAGGGACAGCTCGCCGATGAGCTCGCCGGGGCCGACGACGGCGAGCATGTTCTCGCGGCCGTCGGGCGAGGTGCGGTGGAGCTTGACCTTGCCCTCGGTGACGACGTACAGCCGGTCACCGGGGTCGCCCTCGTGGAACAGGGAGTCACCGCGTGCGAGGGTCACCTCACTCATGGAGGCGCGGAGCTCCGCGGACTGCTCGTCATCGAGCGCCGCGAAGAGCGGGTTGCGCCGCAGAACGTCGTCCACGAGTTCTCTCCTTGTCGACCTGCTCAGGGGATCTTGCTCCCCCTTGGTACCAGGGGACCGTGCTCCCCATTTTGCCGGACGGTCCAAACAGTGTGATCTGTCACAAGGATGCCGCACAGGTGTGCCGAGGTAAGCGGCAGGGGTCCAATTGGGGGCCGATCTTCGAGGTCCGGGGCGGATGTCGGTGCCGGGCTTTAGGCTGGCCGGGTGTCCAAATCGCCGGTGAGAGCACAGGCCAAGGGGGCTGGGCGGGTGGTTGTACGTCGCGATTCCGCTGTGGGCGAACAGGACCCTGGTGGCGGAAGGAAAACGGCAAAGGCGACGAATGGTGCGCCGAATGAGGCGGCTGTGGATGGCGGGAAAGCTGCGGTGAAGACGTCGGCGGCCGGGAAGAAGGCCGCGGCTGCGAAGAAACCGGCGCCTGCGAGGAATGCGGCGCCTGCCAAGAAGACCGCGTCGGTCAAGAAGACCGCGCCTGCCAAGAAGACGGCATCGCCCACCAAGACGGCACCGGCCAAGAAGGCCCCCGCCGAATCCCGTACCGCCCTCGTCCGCCGAGCCCGCCGTATCAACCGCGAGCTCGCCGAGGTCTACCCGTACGCCCATCCCGAGCTGGACTTCGACAACCCCTTCCAGCTGGTGGTCGCCACCGTGCTGTCCGCCCAGACCACCGACCTGCGCGTCAACCAGACGACCCCCGCCCTCTTCGCCAAGTACCCGACCCCCGAGGACCTGGCGGCCGCCAACCCGGAGGAGGTCGAGGAGATCCTCCGCCCGTGCGGGTTCTTCCGGGCCAAGACCAAGTCGGTCATGGGCCTGTCCAAGGCGCTGGTGGAGAACCACGGCGGCGAGGTCCCGGGCCGGCTCGAGGACCTGGTCAAACTGCCCGGCGTCGGTCGCAAGACGGCCTTCGTCGTGCTCGGCAACGCCTTCGGCCGCCCCGGCATCACCGTGGACACCCACTTCCAGCGGCTGGTGCGGCGCTGGCAGTGGACCGAGCAGACGGACCCCGACAAGATCGAGGCCGAGATCGGCGCGCTGTTCCCCAAGAGCGACTGGACCGACCTCTCGCATCACGTGATCTGGCACGGCCGCCGTATCTGCCACGCCCGCAAGCCCGCGTGCGGCGCCTGTCCCGTGGCGCCGCTCTGCCCGGCGTACGGCGAGGGCGAGACGGATCCGGAGAAGGCGAAGAAGCTCCTCAAGTACGAGAAGGGCGGCTTCCCGGGACAGCGGCTCAATCCGCCGCAGGCCTATCTGGACGCGGGCGGCAAGGCCGCCCCGCCGCTGGGGGCCGGATGACGGGGCGTACCGGACGGAGCCGGGCACTGTCTCGCCTCTCTGCCGTCGGACCGGAACGATCTAGGTGCCCTCGGGCGTTGGACTGGGCAGGACGACGGGGGTGGCGATGACTCGGGCGAGCGGTACGCAGGACGGTCCGGTGGTGCTCAGCAAGGAGGGACTGCCCGCCTGGCTGGATCCGGTGGTGCGAGTGGTGGAGACGGTCGAGCCGCTGCAGCTGAGCCGGTTCCTGCCACCGGAGAACGGCGCGGGGCGCCAGTCCGCCGTGCTGATCCTCTTCGGTGAGGGCGAGCGAGGGCCCGAGCTGCTGCTCATGGAGCGGGCCAGTTCCTTGCGGTCGCACGCCGGCCAGCCGTCCTTCCCCGGTGGCGCCCTCGACCCCGAGGACGGCGACCCGCAGGCCGACGGGCCGCTGCGGGCCGCGCTCCGCGAGGCCGAGGAGGAGACCGGGCTCGATCCGGGCGGTGTCCAGCTCTTCGGCGTGCTGCCCAAGCTGTACATCCCGGTCAGCGGCTTCGTGGTCACGTCGGTGCTGGGCTGGTGGCGCGAGCCGAGCCCGGTCGACGTCGTCGATCCGAACGAGACGGCCCGCGTCTTCACCGTCCCCGTGGCGGATCTCACGAACCCGGACAACCGCGCCACGACCGTTCACCCCAGCGGCCACCGAGGCCCGGCATTTCTGGTCGAATCGGCTCTGGTCTGGGGTTTCACCGCCGGAATCATCGACCGCCTGCTGCATTTCTCGGGCTGGGAGCAGCCCTGGGACCGGGGCAAGCAGGTCCCGCTCGACTGGCGGTCATGACAGGGTGTCTGCCGTGCTGTGTCATCCCGGGGGCCGGGGCTCGCGGCCGACCCGTGGTGAGCGAAGAGTGATGAGGCGAGGCTAGAACCGGTGAACGTGCTGGACATCCTGCTGCTGGTCGCCGCCGTGTGGTTCGCGATCGTGGGCTACCGCCAGGGCTTCGTGGTCGGCATCCTGTCGGTGATCGGCTTCCTCGGCGGCGGTCTCGTGGCCGTGTACCTGCTCCCGGTCATCTGGGACGCGCTGACCGACAACGCCGAGGTGAGCACGACCGCCGCCGTCGTCGCGGTCGTCGTCGTGATCGTCTGCGCATCCGTCGGCCAGGCCCTGACCACCCACCTCGGCAACAAGTTGCGCCGGTACATCACCTGGTCCCCGGCCCGCGCCCTCGACGCGACCGGCGGCGCCCTCGTCAACGTCGTCGCGATGCTGCTCGTCGCCTGGTTGATCGGTTCCGCCCTCGCCGGGACGACGCTGCCGACGCTCGGCAAGGAAGTCCGTAACTCCAAGGTGCTGCTCGGGGTGGCACGGGCGCTGCCCGACCAGGCGGACACCTGGTTCGCGGACTTCTCCTCCGTCCTCGCGCAGAACGGCTTCCCGCAGGTCTTCAGCCCGTTCGCGAACGAGCCGATCAACGACGTCCGGCCGCCCGACCCGGCCCTCGCCAACAGCCCGGTGGCCGCCCGCGCGCAGCGCTCCATCGTCAAGGTCATGGGCACGGCGACGAGTTGCGGCAAAGTCCTGGAGGGCACCGGCTTCGTCTTCGCCGACCGCCGCGTCATGACCAACGCGCACGTCGTCGGCGGCGTCGACGAACCCACCGTCCAGATAGGCGGAGAGGGCAGGAAGTACGACGCGACGGTCGTCCTCTACGACTGGGAGCGCGACATCGCCGTACTCGACGTGCCGGACATGAAGGCGCCCGTGCTGCGGTTCTCCACCAGGGACGCGCAGAGCGGCGACGGCGCGATCATCGCGGGCTTCCCGGAGAACGGCGCGTACGACGTGCGTGCCGCACGCGTGCGTGGCCGCCTCCCGGCCAACGGCCCGGACATCTACCATCGCGGCACCGTGCGCCGTGACGTGTACTCGCTGTTCGCGACCGTCCGCCAGGGCAACTCCGGCGGCCCGCTGCTCACGCCCGAAGGCAAGGTGTACGGCGTGGTCTTCGCGAAGTCCCTCGACGACGCCAACACCGGCTACGCGCTCACCGTGGACGAGATCCAGGAGGACATCGTCAAGGGCCGTACCGCCAACCAGCAGGTGGACAGCGACAGCTGCGCGCTGTAGGTCCGTGGCTCCGGTCGGGGCGGTGCCCGTCGGGTGAGGGCCGAGCCCGGTCGTGGAAGGGCGCGGCCGGTCAGCCGCGCGGGTGGCGCAGGCGTACCGAGACCCAGCGGGCCCGGCGGCGCAGAATGCGCGGAATGCCCACCCGTAGGTCGGAACCCGGCATCTGCGGTGCGCTGCCCCGTTGGTGGGAGCTCAGCCCGCCGGCCGAGCGGCGATTGCGTGCTGCGTCACTGTAGTCGTGCGTCCAGCCCATACCCCGACGTCTGCCCCTGCCCCAAGGTCGATAACCGCCTCCGGGGCCCCCAATTGGCCTATGCGCCAGGCAATTGGCTGTTCGTAGGACAGGTGTTCAGTTCCGGATACCGGGCGCATCGGCGCGGTCACCGATCGGGTTCGGGGTCTTTCAGCCAGTTGATCAGTTCGGCCGAGAACGCGACGGGGTCCTCCTCGTGCGGGAAGTGCCCCAGCCCGTCGAACAGCCGCCAGCGGTACGGCGCTTCGACGTACTCGCCCGAGCCGGCCGCGCTGCGCGTGCGCATCACGGGGTCGAGGGAGCCGTGCAGATGCAGCGTCGGCACACGGACCGGCCGCTTCATGCGGCGGTTGAACTGGATGCCGTCGGGGCGGGCCAGCGAGCGCACCATCCAGCGGTACGGCTCGATGGAGCAGTGCGCCGTCGACGGGATGCAGATCGCGCGGCGATACGTCTCCACCGCGTCGTCGTCCGGCAGGCGTGGGCCCGACCAGTCCCGGATGAGCCGGGCGACCAGCGCCCCGTCGTCGGCCGTCAGCTGACGCTCGGGGATCCAGGGCCGCTGAAACCCCCAGATGTAGGAACTCGCACTCGTCTGCTTGACGTCCGAGAGCATGGCCGAGCGCCAGCGCCGGGGGTGCGGCATGGACGAGACCGCGAGCCGCCGTACGAGCTTGGGGCGCATCACGGCCGCCGTCCACGCCAGATAGCCGCCCAGATCGTGCCCGACCAGCGCGGCGTCCGGCTCGCCGAGGGAGCGGATCACGCCGGTGACGTCGAGCGCGAGGTTGGCCGGGTCGTAACCGCGCGGCGTACGGTCGCTGCCGCCCACACCCCTGAGGTCCATCGCCACCGCCCTGAAGCCCGCGTCGGCGAGGGCGACCAGCTGGTGCCGCCAGGTCCACCAGAACTGCGGGAAGCCGTGCAGCAGCAGCACCAGTGGGCCGTCGCCCATCTCCGCGATATGGAAACGCGCACCATTGGCCGCTACGTCCCGGTGTGTCACCTCTTTCCCGCCGGGGACGTCCAGTCGTACGACCGAGGCAGGTTGAGCCGAAGGGGTGGCGGGATCCGTCATGACGATGAGCGTGCCACAGCTTCGATGGCCGCCGGCGCCCGGTCCTCCAGCTCCGGCTGGGGGGCGGGACGCGGATGCGGCTTGGCCTTCTGCAGGACGCCCGCCGACTCCTTCACCGAGGCGGCGACCTTCTGCGGACCCTTGCTCTTCTTGGCCTTCTTCGCGAACACGACGCCGATCAGGACCAGGACGAGCGCGACGACGACGTTCGCCGCGAACGACAGCAGGAAGCAGATCGCGAGGTTCCAGTCGGTCCAGGTCCGAATCCCGTACGCCAGGGCGAAGTTGAGCATCGGCAGGGAGAACACCAGCACCCCGCCGGCCAGCGAGAACGCGCCGCCGCTCGTCGCGCCGCGCTTGACGTCCTGCTTCAGCTGCGCCTTGGCCAGCGCGATCTCGTCGTGCACCAGCGCCGACAATTCGGTCGTCGCCGAGGCGAACAGCTGGCCGATGCTGCGTTCGGCGCCGACCGGGCTGCCGTCGGGTGCGCTCATCGCGGTCTCCCTCGTGGTTACGGTTCCGTCTTCTGCCTGACTGCGTACGGTTCCGTCTTTTGTACCGTCCCGTCAGATCATGCCCGACGCTGCTCCTCCTCGCCTGCCCCGCCCGCCACTTCGGCAAGCGCGTGGCGTGCGGCGTCCTTCTCCAGGGCGATACGGCGGTGCTCGGCGGCCTTGCGCTCGTAGATGGCGGCCAGCCGCAGGTGGTACTCCGGCTCGTCCTCCTCGTAGATGTCCGGGATGCCGTCCGCGTCCTCGTCGCGCTCCTCGTGCTCGACCATGCGGCGGTACTTGGCGTTACGTATCTTCAGCAGCACGGTCGCCAGCGTCGCTGCGGCGAAGGACCCGAGCAGCACGGCGACCTTGACCTCGTCGGTCAACTCGGCGTCACCCGCGAAGGCGAGTTCGTCGATGAGCAGGGAGACGGTGAAGCCGATGCCGGCGAGGGTGGCCACCGCGAACACGTCGGCCCACTCCAGGTCGTCGCTGAGCGAGGCCTTGGTGAACCGTGCCGTCAGCCAGGTCCCGCCGAAGATGCCGAACGTCTTGCCGACGACCAGTCCGAGAACGACCCCGAGCGTCTCCGGCTGGGTGAACACCTCGCCGAGCGCGCCTCCGGAGATGGCCACACCGGCGCTGAACAGGGCGAACAGCGGGACGGCGAGGCCCGCCGACAGGGGGCGTACGAGATGCTCGATGTGCTCGCCGGGGGAGTGCGCCTCGCCCTCACGCCTCGTGCAGCGCAGCATCAGACCCATCGCCACGCCCGCGATGGTGGCGTGGATGCCGCTGTTGTACATCAGCCCCCAGATGACGAGGGCCAGCGGGACATAGACGTACCAGCCGCGTACGCCCTTCCTCAGCAGCAGCCAGAAGACGCCCAGTGCGACGACGGCACCCGCGAGCGCGGCGAAGTTGATCCGGTCGGTGAAGAAGATCGCGATGATCAGGATCGCGAAGAGGTCGTCGACGACGGCGAGTGTGAGCAGGAAGGCGCGCAGGGCGCTCGGCAGGGAGGTGCCGATGACGGCGAGCACGGCGAGCGCGAAGGCGATGTCCGTGGCGGTCGGGACCGCCCAGCCCGCCATCGAGCCGCCCCCGGCGACGTTGGTGAGCGTGTAGACGAGCGCGGGCACCGCCATTCCGCACAGCGCGGCGACGACCGGCAGTACGGCGGCTTTGGGGTCCCTGAGATCGCCGGCCACCAGTTCACGCTTGAGCTCGATCCCGGCGACGAAGAAGAAGATCGCGAGAAGTCCGTCGGCGGCCCAGTGCTCGACGGACAGGTTCAGCCCGAGCGCCTCGGGGCCGAGGTGGAAGTGGCCGACGGTCTCGTAGCTGTCGTGCAGCACGGGCACGTTCGCCCAGATCAGCGCCGTGATCGCGGCGATGAGCAGCAGCACACCACCGACCGTCTCGGTGCGCAGCGCGTCCGCGACGAACCTTCGCTCGGGGAGCGACAGCCGTCCGAGGATCTTGCGGACGGGGGCGGTGGTGCGGGGCGCGGGCACGGGGGAGACCTCCGGTCGGTGGGCAGGGCTGAGCGCATGCCGACCAGACTTCCCGGCGCACCTGAGGCTGACGTTGTTTTTATTAGCTTACCTAAGGTGCCTGTGTTTACCTTGCCTAAGGGGCGGCGGGAGGTGTCCGGTACGTCTCACGTTAGGCAGAAAAGGGCCGCCCGGCGCGCGATGCGCGGGGCGGCCCTTCAGGGTTTTGCGGAGATCAGCGTTCGCGTAGATCAGGGGGCGCGCAGACTCAGTCCTCGCTCGGCGCCGCCGGGAGCTTCGCCTGGATGAGGTCCATGACGGTCGAGTCGGTCAGCGTCGTCACATCACCGAGCTGGCGGTTCTCGGCGACGTCCCGGAGCAGTCGGCGCATGATCTTGCCGGAACGGGTCTTCGGCAGCTCGGCCACCGGCAGGATCCGCTTGGGCTTGGCGATCGGGCCGAGGGTGGCGCCGACGTGGTTGCGCAGTGCGTTGACGAGGCTCTCGTCCTCGGCGTTCGCCGTGCCGCGCAGGATCACGAAGGCGACGATGGCCTGCCCGGTGGTCTCGTCGGCGGCACCGACGACGGCCGCCTCGGCGACGGACGGGTGGGAGACCAGGGCCGACTCGACCTCCGTGGTGGAGATGTTGTGGCCCGACACGAGCATGACGTCGTCGACCCGGCCCAGGAGCCAGATGTCCCCGTCGTCGTCCTTCTTCGCCCCGTCACCGGCGAAGTACTTGCCCTCGAAGCGCGACCAGTACGTGTCGAGGAACCGCTGGTCGTCGCCCCAGATGGTGCGCAGCATCGACGGCCACGGCTCGGTCAGCACCAGGTAGCCGCCACCGCCGTTGGGCACCTCGTTCGCCTCGTCGTCGACGACGGTCGCGGAGATGCCGGGCAGCGGCGTCTGCGCCGAACCGGGCTTGGTCTCGGTGACGCCCGGCAGCGGCGAGATCATCATCGCGCCGGTCTCGGTCTGCCACCAGGTGTCCACGATCGGCGTCCGGTCGGCACCGATGTGCTTGCGGTACCAGATCCACGCCTCGGGGTTGATGGGCTCACCCACGGAGCCGAGGACACGCAGGGAGGACAGGTCGAACTTCGCGGGGATGTCGTCGCCCCACTTCATGAACGTACGGATGGCGGTGGGCGCCGTGTACAGGATGGTCACCCCGTACTTCTGCACGATCTCCCAGAAGCGGCCCTGGTGCGGGGTGTCCGGCGTGCCCTCGTACATCACCTGTGTCACGCCGTTCGCCAGCGGCCCGTACACGATGTACGAGTGCCCGGTGACCCAGCCGACGTCGGCGGTGCACCAGTACACGTCCGTCTCCGGCTTGAGGTCGAAGACGGCGTGGTGGGTGTACGACGCCTGGGTGAGGTAGCCGCCGGAGGTGTGCAGGATTCCCTTCGGCTTACCCGTCGTACCGGACGTGTACAGGATGAACAGCGGGTGCTCGGCCTCGAACGCCTCCGGCGTGTGCTCGGCGCTCTGCCGCTCGACGATCTCGTGCCACCACACGTCGCGGCTGTCGTCCCAGGCGACGTCCTGGCCGGTGCGGCGGACCACGAGGACGTGCTCGACGTTGTCGACCTTGGAGATCGCCTCGTCCACGGCCGGCTTGAGGGCGGACGGCTTACCGCGCCGGTAACCGCCGTCGGAGGTGATGACCACCTTGGCGTCCGCGTCCTGGATACGGGTGGCCAGCGCGTCCGCCGAGAAGCCGCCGAAGACCACGGAGTGCGCGGCGCCGATCCGGGCGCAGGCCAGCATCGCGACCGCCGTCTCCGGGATCATCGGCATGTAGACCGCGACCCGGTCGCCCTTCTGCACCCCGAGTTCCAGCAGGGCGTTGGCGGCCTTGGAGACCTCGTCCTTGAGTTCGGCGTAGGTGATGGCGCGGCTGTCGCCGGGCTCGCCCTCGAAGTGGATGGCGACCCGGTCGCCGTGCCCGGCCTCGACATGCCGGTCGACGCAGTTGTACGCGACGTTGAGCTCGCCGTCCTTGAACCACTTCGCGAACGGCGGGTTCGACCAGTCCAGCGTTTCCGTCGGCTCCTTGGCCCAGGTCAGCCGACGGGCCTGCTCGGCCCAGAAGCCGAGCCTGTCAGCCTTGGCCTGTTCATACGCCTCCGCCGTGACATTGGCGTTGGCAGCCAGGTCGGCGGGGGGTGCGAACCTGCGCTCTTCCTTGAGCAGGTTGGCCAGGCTTTCGTTGCTCACGACATCTCCCTTTCCCAGGGTGTCCGTTGTGTCCCAGGCCACAGCTCATCAGACCCGGGGGGCCGATGACAAGGGTCGACGGAAAATTGGTTTAGACCTGTCGGCGTGGGTGGGTCCGGAGGCGCTTTTCGACACCGGGGTCATCCGTTCCCACGGACGCCGGGCGGACCCGGTTCAGGTCTGTAATCCCTTTCACATTCCGCCCCGGCGCAGGTGAGACACCACCCTCAGGCGAAACGACGCCACCTGGGTGGCAGCGTCAGGCCGCATCGCGCCCGCATGTGATGCGCGGCCCCGCGCAGACCAGGGCCGCACACACTCCCCGCCCCGCGCCGAGGGGCCGCGCATTCCTCCCTGCCTCACGCCGACAGATCCGCCACCCCCACGTCGTCGAACACCTCGTCCCCGTTCCCCTCGGTGAGCAGGTACGCCTGTGCCTCGCCCACGTGGAAGTACATCCCGTGCAGTTCCAGCGCCCCGGCCCGCAGCGCCCGGTCCACCGACTCGTGCGCCCGCAGATGCTCCAACTGCTGGACCACGTTGGTCAGACAGAGCTGCTCCACCATGTCGGCCGGTGCCCGCCCGGCGAGCCTGGCCCACGGCCGGCTCTCGTCGGACACCCGCTCCAGGCTCGGCAGTCCGTGCCGCAGCCACCGCTTGAGCGAGGTCTGCGGACCGCCGGGCTCGGAGTTGAGCAGCGTCTGCATGGCCCCGCACCCGGAGTGCCCGCACACCGTGATCGACCGCACCCGCAGCACGTCCACGGCGTACTCGATCGCCGCCGCCACCGAGTCGTCCCCGCTCTCCTGGCCGGGCAGCGGAACGAGGTTGCCCACGTTGCGCACCACGAACAGGTCGCCGGGACCACTGGACGTGATCATCGACGTGACCACCCGCGAGTCCGCGCAGGTGAGGAACAGCTGCGATGGCTGCTGCCCCTCTCGCGCCAGCCGTGCCAGCTCGCCCCGCACCAGCGGTGCGGTGTTGCGCTGGAACGCGCTGATGCCACGGGCCAGTTGATGGGTGTTCGGTCGGCTTCCGTCGGCTCCGCCGGACCCGTCTGCCCGGCTCGCGCCGGGGCGGGCGGATCCGGCGGGTCCGTCGGCATCGCCGGGCCCGGCCACAGCACCGCCCGACCCCGACCCGTCGTCCGTACCGGGCTCGCCCGGGGTACCGACGGCGTCGGTGGTGAGGGGCGTGCCGGACACGTCGGTGTCGCCCGTCCGGCGTCCGGAGGACCTCGCCGCCTCCGCGGCTGCCTGCGCTTCCTCGGTGCGCCCCTCGCGTCCTGCGTGGGACGGGACGGACTCCGGGATCTCGCACTGGTGGTTGCGCCAGGGCGTCCAGGGGTGGCAACGGCAGTCGGCCGACTCGGCCGCGGCCTGCCCGGCGTCGAGATGGAGGCCGACCGGTGTCGTCGGTTCACCGATCCGGACCCCGGCTCTGCGGCCGACCAGCTCGACGGAGCCGCCGTGCGCGGAGTGGGTGTTCTGCCAGTCCTGCAGTGACTCGTACGCCGCGTGGTCCATGAACGACCCGTCCAGCTCCACGACGGCGTGGGCGCCTTGGGGTACCAGATGCAGGGCCCGGCTGAGCCGTGGCACCGCGAGGAACGTCAACTGGCCTCGTACGTGTACGTGATGGACTCCTTCCTTCTCGTCGTGTGTGATCCGGGTGCGGGTGAGGCGGTGCAGGGCGACGGCGACGGCCATGGCGATCCCCAGGGCGACGCCCTCCAGGACGCCGAAGAACACCACGCCGAGCGTGGTGACGGCGTACACCAGCACCTCTCGGTGGCGGGTCACCGTGCGGATGTGGTGCAGGGACACCATCTGGATGCCGACGGCCATCACCAGGGCGGCGAGCGAGGCGAGCGGGATGAGCTCCAGGATCGGGACCATCAGCAGCGCGGCGACTACTACGAGAACGCCGTGCAGCATCGTGGAGTTCCGGCTGACGGCACCGGCTTGCACATTCGCCGAACTCCGCACGGCCACGCCGGCGACGGGCAGCCCGCCGAGGGTGCCGGAGACGATGTTGGCGGCGCCCTGCCCGAGCAGTTCGCGGTCCAGATGGGAGCGTCCGACGCGGGCGGGCAGGCCGGGGCGCGAGGCCACCATCTTGTCCACGGCGACCGCGCCGAGCAGCGACTGCACGCTGCACACCAGCGTGGTGGTCAGCACGGCCGCGATCAGACCCAGTGCCGGGCCCTCCGGCAGCCCGGCCAGGGCGTGGCTGCTCCAGGACGGCAGGTCGACCTTGGGCAGGACCAGGCCGGCGAGCGAGGCGGCCGAGGTGGCACCGGCGACAGCCACGAGCGCGGCCGGGATCCTCCGCAGGAGACGTCCGGCCCGGCCCGGGATCCGGGGCCAGAGCAGCAGCAGGGCCAGGGTCAGCACGCTCACCGACACGGCGGCGGGCCGCAGCTCGGCCAACTGGGCGGGCAGCGCGCGGAGGTTGTCGAGGACGGAGCTCTGCGGGGTGCCGCCTACGACGATGTGCAGCTGGGCGACGGCGATGGTGACGCCGATGCCGGCGAGCATGCCGTGCACGATGGCGGGGCTCACGGCGAGCGCGCCGCGCGCCACGCGTACGGAACCCAGGACCAGTTGGGCGATCCCGGCGAGGACGGTGATGGCACAGGTCGTCCGCCAGCCGTACTGATGGATGAGGTCGGCGGTGACCACGGTGAGGCCGGCGGCTGGGCCGCTGACCTGGAGCGGGGAACCGCCGAGCCATCCGACGACGAGCCCTCCCACGGCGGCGGCCACGAGGCCTGCCTGGAGGGGGGCGCCGGTGGCGAGGGCGATGCCCAGGGACAGGGGGAGTGCGATCAGGAAGACCGCGATCGATGCCGACAGGTCGGCGCCCGCGATGCGATGGCGGCGAGGGCCGGTCGGCGGTGGACTGTGGGGCTCGTGGGTGCGTTCCGCTCGACTCGGGTCGTCGGCGCGGGTGGGGACGCAGGCGGACATGTTTCCCGTCTTCCTCCGGGGCAGCGCGGTCGCGGATCTGGTGGTCCCCCGCTCTTGGGCGAGGGGTCGGGTCGCGGCCGTGTGGTCACGGCGTGCAGCGGCGGGATCAAGCAACAGTCGGTAAACGGATCGTAATGCAGAGTAAAGGGCTGGAATAGCTTTTCCGAGCAAATGGACTAATAAATCCCCCTGAAGAGTGAAGTGAGTAATTAGTCGGCTTGTCGTACTAATTCCTTCTCGGTCCCATGCGATTTTGGCGGCGCCGTCGGCCCCCGAGAGAAGGAAGAAGGTGGACGGAACATGGCCGCCACCCGCAGGATTGCTGCCTCCCGCAGGACTGCCGCCCCCCGCGGCACTGCTGCGACGCACAGGGTCGTCGGGACGCGCAGGATCGCGGCGGGCACCGCGA
This sequence comes from Streptomyces cyaneochromogenes, assembly GCF_003963535.1. Classification (GTDB taxonomy): domain Bacteria; phylum Actinomycetota; class Actinomycetes; order Streptomycetales; family Streptomycetaceae; genus Streptomyces; species Streptomyces shaanxiensis. Next base: position 5,659,045 of record NZ_CP034539.1, read on the forward strand.
TCGCCGCTTTCTGCGCCGCGTCACTCGCCGGTTGCGCGACCGGCACCGGCACGACCCGGCAGGGAGCGCCCGGACCCGAGAAGGCGAAGCCGGCGGCGCCCGCACCCCAGAACGTGGTCCGTCTGATCGGTGACGGGTCCACCGCGTACACCGGCGCCCAGCCGCACCTGCTCAGACCCGAGCGGCTCAAGCCCGGTCAGCAGCCCCCGCAGTTCGTGGTGTTCTCCTGGGACGGCGCCGGTGAGGACAGCCAGAAGCTGTTCTCCCACTTCCGCAAGGTCGCCCGGGCGAACAACACCACGATGACGTACTTCCTCAGTGGCGTGTACATGCTGCCGGACCATAAACGTGACCTGTACCGCCCGCCGCGGCACTCCCCGGGCCGCTCCGACATCGGCTTCAACGACGAGGAGGGCATCGCCGCCACCGCGAAGCAGCTGCGCCTGGCCTGGCTGGAGGGAAACGAGATCGGCACCCACTTCAACGGCCACTTCTGCGGCAGCGGCGGCGGAGTCGGCGAATGGTCGGTGGAGGATTGGAAGGACGAGATCGTCCAGGCCAAGAGGTTCGTGAAGTCCTGGAAGACCAACGCGGGCATGGCGACCGCGGCACCCCTGCCCTTCGACTACGACAAGGAGCTCATCGGCGCCCGCACACCCTGTCTGGAGGGCCAGAAGAACTTCGTCAGGGCCGCCCGTGAGATGGGCTTCCGTTACGACTCCAGTGGCGTCAACAACCAGATCTGGCCCGAGAAGAAGGGGGGTCTGTGGGACCTGTCGATGCAACTCGTGCCCTTCCCCGGGCACTCCTACGAGCAGCTCACCATGGACTACAACTTCATGGTCAACCAGTCGGGCACCACGAGCCAGGGCGACCCCGCCAAGCATGACTTCTGGGGCGACCAGATGCGCGACGGCCTGCTCAAGGGCTTCCATCGGGCATACTTCGGCAACCGCGCGCCCCTGATCATCGGCAACCACTTCGAGTCCTGGAACGGCGGCACCTACATGCGCGCCGTCGAGGAGGTCATCGAGGCCGTCTGCAACAAGCCCGACGTGCGCTGCGTCTCCTTCCGGCAGCTCGCCGACTGGCTGGACGCCCAGGACCCGGCGACCCTGAGGAAGCTGCGCACGCTCGGGGTGGGCGAAGCCCCGAAGCAGGGCTGGGCGTCCTTCCTTTCGGGGCGTCCGGCCCCGGCTCCGAAGGGGGTGCCCGGGGCGCCGGCCGTCAAGCGGTAGGAGTCAGACGGGAGTTGCTCGCGGCCAGTGCGGTGGCGCTCTCGCCGAGTACGAATCCGGGGTCGATCTGCGCCGCCAGGTCGGCCCCGGTGCGCTCGTTCCCCCAGGACTGGGCGTTCTTCAGATGGAAGTGCACCATCTGGCTCGTGTAGCGCTCCCAGTCCCGCAGCTCGTGCGTCGCGTCCGCGGCGGTGTGCAGCCGGCGCAGGGCGAGACGGTTGACGCCCTCCAGGAGTTCGAACCGGGGTGGTCGGCCCTTCTCCATGGAGCGCACCCAGTCCGAGTGCCCGACGGTCACCAGCAGGTCGTCCCCGACCTCGGCGCGGAGGAAGTCGAGGTCGTCCTGGCCCTGCACCTTGTTGCCGACGACCTTCAGGACGACCCCGAAGTCGTGGGCGTACTCCTTGTACTGGCGATAGACGGAGACCCCCTTCCGGGTCGGCTCGGCGACGAGGAACGTGATGTCGAATCGGGTGAACATGCCGGAGGCGAAGGAGTCCGAGCCCGCTGTCATGTCGACCACGACGTACTCGCTGGGGCCGTCCACCAGGTGGTTCAGGAACAGCTCCACCGCCCCTGTCTTGGAGTGGTAGCAGGCGACCCCCAGATCGGAGTCCGTGAAGGGGCCGGTGACCATCAAACGGACGGTGCCGCCGTCGAGTTCCACCGGGCGGGCGCATGCGTCGTACACCGGATTGTGCTCGGACACCCGCAGCAGCCGGGAACCCTCGCCGGGCGGCGTCGTCTTGATCATCGTCTCGACGGAGGCGATCCGCGGATTGGAACCGCGCAGATAGTCCTTGATCAGCGGCAGCCGCTCGCCCATCGCGGGCAGCGCGGCGGACTCCGCCTCGTCGAGGCCGAGTGCGGCTCCCAGGTGCTGGTTGATGTCGGCGTCGACGGCGACGACCGGCGCTCCGGTCGCGGCGAGCTGGCGGACGAACAGGGAGGACAGGGTCGTCTTGCCGCTGCCGCCCTTCCCGACGAAAGCAATTTTCATGTTCACGAAGAGTAGTGGTGCAATAGCTGTATGTGGCAGGCGTGTGCGGAGAAGGCCACTCGATCGTGGGGTGCGGGCCGTCGGTCAGGGCGAGGCCCGATGGGGGCTGCGGTGTCGGGTGGCGGGTGGGCGCGTAGTGTCGTACTCATGAGTACGACAGGCGCGACCGCCGATCCGCTCGCGACCCTCGGGTCACTGCCCGGCGTGCCCGAGTCCGTGGAGGCCGTACGCAAGGCCGTTGACCGGGTCTACGGTCACCGCATCATGCGGCGTCGCAGCAACGAGATCACCTCCGAGGCGGCCCTGCGTGGAGCCCGCGGCTCCGCCGCGCTGTCCGGTGCCGACTGGGCGCTCGAAGAGGTCCGCCGGCGTACCGACTTCAGTGGCGACGGCGAGGCTCGCGTCGTGGGCGGGGCCCTGCGGCTGACCGCCGAGGCGGGCCAACTGCTGTCCATCTGGCGGCAGTCGCCGCTGCGGGTACTGGCCCGGCTGCACCTGGTGGCCGCGGCGAGCAACGACGACACGGTCGGGCGCCCGCGCCAGGAGAGCGAGCCGGTCGACGAGCCGCTGATCGAGCTGCCGGCGCCGAGTGCGGCAGAGGTGCACGGGCGCCTGGAGGGGCTGTCCGAGCTGATCATTGCCGGGGGCTCGGCGCCCGCCCTGGTGACGGCTGCCGTCGTGCACGGCGAGCTGCTCGCGCTGCGGCCCTTCACCTCCCACAACGGCCTGGTCGCGCGGGCGGCCGAGCGCATCGTCCTGGTCGGCAGCGGCCTCGACCCGAAGTCCGTCTGCCCGGCCGAGGTCGGCCACGCCGAACTGGGCCGCGCGGCCTATCTGGCAGCCCTGGAGGGCTACGTCTCCGGTACGCCTGAGGGCATGGCCGCCTGGATCGCCCACTGCGGCAAGGCGATCGAGCTCGGCGCGCGTGAGTCGACGGCGGTGTGCGAGGCGCTGCAGCGCGGGGCGGCGTAGGGCACGCGCGCATGGGGCGGCGCGAGAGTCCCAGGGCATGAAAAAAGCCCCGCGCGGGGGGCTCATAAGGGTTGCGGCGGTACGAGGATTCGTACCGCCGCTGGCATGTTCACCGGGTTACCAAGCGTCCTCGATATGTTGCCCATCAGGTCGGGAACTTTGCCCGTCACCTGGTGCGGCTGGCCCGTAATCGACGGGTCGACGTCGCGTGGGTGCCCAATGTTCATGCTCGGTCCGTGGGGCCAAATGCGTATTAAAGGTGATCCTCTCGGATGTCCTTGGTCTCGCGGGCCGTTGAGTCCTTTGTACTCCAGGACCGAACCAAGCGGAAGCCCTCGCTGCAGTTCTTTACTTTTGCTCTCAAAACTGTGTCAAACGGGCGTCGATGGGCCGAATGGGGGTACCCGACACTCGGACTGCGCAGGTTCAGGCGAGTGCCGTGCGGCGTCGACTCGCGTACCAGACCAGGCCCGCGGTGGCCGCGGCGGCTCCTACGGCGGCGACCGCGAGAAGGGCCGGACGCGGCGGCACCGAGAAGGAGGGGATGCGCTGCTTGAGCCGAACGGGGCGGTGGAAGTCGAGAATCGGCCACCCGCGCGCGAGTGCCTCGCGACGCAGCGCGCGGTCGGGGTTCACGGCATGCGGATGGCCGACGCACTGCAGCATCGGCAGATCGGTGGCCGAGTCGCTGTACGCGTAGCAGCGGGAGAGGTCGTAGCCCTCGGACTCGGCCAGCTCCTTGATCGCCTCGGCCTTCGTCGGGCCGTATGCGTAGTACTTCACCTCCCCGGTGAAGCAGCCGTCGTCGCCCACCACCATGCGCGTGGCCACCACGCGGTCCGCCCCGAGCAACTCGCCGATCGGCTCGACCACCTCGGCGCCCGACGTGGACACGATCACCACGTCGCGGCCGGCCGTGTGGTGCTCCTCGATGAGGGAGGCGGCCTCGTCGTAGATGATCGGGTCGATCAGGTCGTGCAGCGTCTCGGCGACGATCTCCTTGACCTGCTGGACGTTCCAGCCGCGCACGAGCGCGGAGAGGTACTCGCGCGTGCGCTCCATCTGGTCATGGTCCATACCGCCGACGCGGAAGACGAACTGGGCATATGCGGTCCGCAAGGCGGCCCTGCGGTTGATCAGGCCGCCTTGGTAGAACGACTTGCTGAACGTGAGCGTGCTCGACTTCGCAATGACCGTCTTGTCCAGGTCAAAGAAGGCGGCTGTGCGGGGCAAGGAGTGGTTTTCCACGACCCTGAGCATAGGCGCAGCCCATTCGGCGTAAGGTGGGCGCGTGGGTTTGCCTGAGAGGGCTCTCGGGTACACCATGGAAGTCACGGATCGTTCGCGACCGTGCTAACCCGGTCCGACTCCTCCCCCCCGAGTCGGCCGTGGAGACGACCCCCGCTCTCCCCCCCGGCGGGGGTCGTCGCATGTCCGGGTGGGTTTTTCATTTTTGAGTGCGGCCGAGGGGCCGTGTCGAGGCGGCTGCGGCCGCCTCCTCGGTGTGCACATGATCCGTGACCCTGTGTAGTCGTCGTGCTGCTCTACGGAAGTCGCACAGGGGTCGGTCCGAGGGTCACCGGTATGGGTGACGGCGATATTCACAACCGCCGAGTTGTCCACAGTTATCGACCAAGATCCACACGATTTCCGGGATCGCTGCACCGTGATTCCAGCGCGCCCCGCTCGAGCCAACTTCATGGCTGGTTCTGGTTAGTCGGGCGTGTTTGGCCGGTTCGTATCGGCCGTTCATATGGAGACCGGTTGCCGGTTCTTCACATGTTTGGGATTCGCGGGGCCGCAGGGCTGCGCGAGTTGATGCAGCGAAGGGGGAAGGAAATCGTGGCCGCAGCCGTCACACACGATCCGCCGCCCACCGCCTCCGGGCGGCCGGGCAAGCCGTTGATCGTCACGGAAGACGACAGACTGCTCGACGACCTGCTGCGCCTGTGCGCGGCGGCCGGCGCCACACCCGAGGTCCACTACGGGGTGCCCGAGCCAAGAGGCAGTTGGGAGGCCGCACCGCTCGTCCTGGTCGGCGACGACGCCGCACGCCGCGTGCGCGGGGCGGGACGCCGGCGTGGAGTGGTCCTGGTCGGCCGGGACCAGGACGACTCCGGGGTCTGGCGTCGGGCCGTGGAGATCGGCGCCGACCATGTCCTGATGCTGCCGGACGGCGAGCAGTGGCTGGTCGACCGCATCGCCGACGTCGCCGAGGGCGTCGGCCGGCCCGCCCTCACCGTCGGGGTCATCGGCGGGCGCGGCGGGGCCGGAGCGTCCACGCTCGCGTGCGCCCTCGCCGTCACCGCCGCGAGTGAGGGGCTGCGCACCCTGCTCGTCGACGCCGATCCGCTGGGTGGCGGACTCGACGTCCTGCTCGGCGGCGAGGCGACCGAGGGCCTGCGCTGGCCCGCGTTCGCCGGCTCACGCGGGCGACTCGGCAGCGGCGCGTTGGAGGAGTCCCTGCCGGAACTCCACTCCCTGCGCGTCCTCAGCTGGGACCGCGGCGACTGCCTCGCGGTGCCTTCGCAGGCGATGCGCGCGGTGCTCGCCGCGGCCCGGCGCCGGGGCGGCGCGGTCGTCGTCGACCTGCCCCGTCGTATCGACGACGGGGTCGCGGAGGCCCTCGCCCAACTCGACGTCGGGATCCTCGTGGTCCCCGCCGAACTGCGCGCCGTCGCCGCGGCCCGGCAGGTGGCCGCCGCGCTCGGGATGGTCCTGCGGGATCTGCGGGTGGCCGTACGCGGGCCGTACGCGCCCGGGCTCGACGACCGCGAGGTGGCCCGCCTGCTGGAACTCCCCCTGGTGGGCGAGGTGCCCATCGAGTCGGGCCTGCTGCGCCCGCACGAGAGCAAGGCACCGCCGGGCGCGGTGGGGCGGGGGCCGCTGGCGAGGTTCTGCCGGGAGTTCTGGGAGCGGGCGTTGCTGGAGGCGAGGGCGGCATGAGTGCGGAGGGTGGCACGGGTGTGGCCGGCGGCCCGCGTGTGGATGGCGGCATGAGTGTGGATTCGGGGCTCGAATGGGTGAACGGCAGCGCGGGCGGTTCGGTGCGGGCGGCTCCTGAGCGGTGGCGGTCGGGCGGGACGGCGGCGCGCAGGGGGCGTAGGGCCACGCCGCGGTGGGCGTTGGACGGTGGTGCGAGTGACGCCGTCGCGCCGCGGGTGCCGGACGGCGTGGTCAGTACGGGTGTTGTGGGGCGGGGGGCTGGCCGTGTGGTGGGTGCGGACGCTGTGCGGTTGGAGACCGGCCGCACGGTGAGTGCGGCCTCTGTGCGGCAGGAACATGGCCGCTCGTTGGGTGCGGACACGGTGCGGCGGGAGGAAGTGGATCGGGCCGGTTCGTCGGCTGTACGGGGGGTGTCGGTCGATCGGGCCGGTTCGTCGGCTGCACGGTGGGGCTCTGCCGAGGGGGCTGGTCTGTCGGCTGCTCGGTGGGCGTCGGGCGCGACGGCGGGCGGGGCCCAGATGTCGGTGGGGTTGCTCGACGGTGTGCGGCAGTGGCTGGCCGAGAGTGGGGCCGAACCGACGCCCGCGCGCGTGGCGCAGGCCCTACGGGAGCAGGGCAGGGTGCTGGGGGACGCCGAAGTCCTCGGGGCAGCCGAGCAGTTGAGGTCCGAGCTGGTCGGGAGCGGGCCGCTGGATCCGCTGCTCGCCGATCCGTCGGTGACGGACGTGCTGGTGTCGGCGCCGGACCGGGTCTGGGTGGACCGGGGTGGCGGCCTGGAGCTGACCTCCGTGTCCTTTCCCGACGCAGCCGCCGTACGACGTCTGGCGCAACGTCTGGCCGCGGTGGCCGGGCGGCGGCTGGACGACGCGCGGCCCTGGGTGGATGCTCGGCTGCCCGACGGGACTCGGCTGCACGCGGTGCTGCCACCGGTCGCCGTCGGCTGCGCCTGCCTGGCGCTGCGGGTCGTACGGCCCCGGGCCTTCACGCTTGAGGAGTTGGTCGCGGCGGGCACCGTGCCGCCGGGCGGTGACCGGATGCTGCGGGCGCTGGTCGACGCGCGGCTGTCCTTCGTCGTCAGCGGTGGAACCGGCAGCGGCAAGACGACTCTGCTGAGCGCGTTGCTCGGGCTGGTCGGACCGGGTGAGCGGATCGTGCTCGCGGAGGACTCGGCGGAGCTCAGGCCGGACCATCCACATGTCGTACGGCTGGAGAGCAGACCCGCCAACCAGGAGGGCGCCGGGCTCGTGACCCTCGAGGACCTGGTGCGGCAGGCGCTGCGGATGCGGCCGGACCGGCTGGTCGTGGGCGAGGTGCGCGGTCCCGAAGTGGTTCACCTGCTGGCCGCGTTGAACACAGGCCACGAGGGAGGCTGCGGCACCGTCCACGCGAATGCGGCGGCCGACGTCCCGGCCCGGCTGGAGGCGCTCGGCACGGCGGCCGGGCTCGACAGGGCCGCGCTGCACAGCCAGTTGGCGGCCGCGCTGTCGGTCGTACTGCACCTGGTGCGTGATCGGACGGGTCGGCGGCGGATCGCCGAGGTCCATGTGCTGGAGCGGGATCCGTCGGGGCTGGTGCGGACGGTGCCGGCGCTGCGGTGGGGCACTGAGGCGTTCGCGTACGAGCGGGGCTGGGAGCGGCTGCGAGGGCTGCTTCGCGGTGAGAGCGGCGAGAGCGGTGAGGGGGCGGACGGCGTCGTGGGACGCGCTGAGCGCGAGGGGGTCGGTGAGCTGCATGGGTGAGATGTCGCTGGGTGCGGCCGTGGTGTGTCTCGGGGCCGCGGTCTGGATGCTGGGCGGGCCGAACTCCGGGGCGCGACGCGCGCAGTTGCTGCTTGCGGGCGGTGGGGTGGCGGGAGCCGGTCCTGCGAACTGGCGGCAGCTGGCCGGTGAACTGCGGCGGCTGCGAGGGCGGTTGCGGGTCGAGTGGTGGGCGCCGGTCGTCGGGCTGGTGCTGGGCGTGCTGGGGTCGTCGGCGCTGCCGGTCGTCGCGGGGGCGGCCGGGGTGCCGTTGCTGAGGGAGGTGCGGCTGGCCCGGGAGGTGCGGCGGGCACGGGAGCGGCGCGGGGACGCGGTGATCGCGCTGTGCGGGTCGATTGCCGGGGAGGTGCGGGCCGGACGGCAGCCGGGTGAGGCGTTGCTGCGGGCGGCGTGGGACTCCGGTGGGCTCGGGGAAGCGCAGGCCGCGGTACTGGCGGCGGCGCGGTTCGGCGGGGATGTGCCGGGCGCGCTCGCCTTAGCGGCACGGCAGCCGGGTGCCGAGGGCCTGTTGGGGCTGGCGGCGTGCTGGCGGGTGGCCGTGGATCAGGGGGCCGGGCTGGCGGCCGGGCTCGAACGACTGGAAGGGGCGTTGCGGTCCCAGCGGGATCAACGCGCCGATCTGCGCGCCCAGTTGGCGGGAGCTCGGTCGACGGTGGTGATGCTCGCCGGGTTGCCGGTCCTGGGGCTGCTGCTCGGTGCCGTCATGGGGGCCGATCCGCTGCGTGTGCTGCTGCATACCGGAGCAGGGCTCGCCTGCCTGGTGGTCGGCGGGGTGTTGGAGGGGCTGGGGATGTGGTGGGCGCGGTGGATCGTGCGGCGGGCGGAGGCGGTGTGAGGACGTGTGCGGGTCAGGGTTCGGGTTCGGGCTGCGGCTGGGCCGGGTTCGTGAGACGGAGGTGATCGTGTGAGTGCGGAACTTTTCCACAGGCTGGGGGTGGCCGTGGGGATCGCGCTGGTCGTCGGGTGGCTTTTGGGGTGGCCTGTGGCGGTGCGGCATGACAGGAGGCTCCGGCGCCGGCTGGCCGCGCTGATGACGGACACCGGCACGGCGTCGAAACGCCGACGGTTCGACGCCCTGCAGGGCCTGCGGCAAGGGCTGCCCATGGCGGCGGTCATGGGCGCCGGTTGGGTCCTGGTCGGTGGTGTCGCCGGGTTCGTGGCGGGGCTTGTCGTGGCGGCCGGGTTGTGGCTGTGGCGGCGTCGGCAGGGAGCCGTTGGTGCCGAGGAAGAGATCGATGCCGCCGAGGTGGCCCGGCAACTTCCGCTCGCAGCCGATCTGTTGGCGGCCTGCGTCGCGGCGGGAGCCGGTCCAGTGGTCGCCGCGCAGGCCGTGGGGGAGGCCCTGGGCGGCCCCGTCGGGGACGGGCTGGCACGGGGCGCCGCGGAGGTGCGGCTCGGTGGCGAACCGGGTGCGGCGTGGCAGCGGCTGGCCTCGATGCCGGGGGCCGGCGCGTTGGCGCGGTTGCTGGAGCGGGCCGATGTGTCGGGGCTGCCGGCGGCCGGACCGGTCGCGCGACTCGCCGCGGAGGCTCGCGCCGACGGGGCGCGCACCGCGACGGAACGGGCCAGGCGGGCGGCCGTCATGGTCTCCGCGCCGGTGGGGCTGTGCTTTCTGCCCGCGTTCATCGCGGTCGGCGTCGCGCCGGTGGTGATCGGGCTTGCGGGTGGGGTGCTGGGAGGGGGCGGCGGATGAGGGGGTGAGGGGCGGCGACGGCGACAACGGGCGTTCAGCAGCGGTCGGTCGACCACCGACGTTCAACAGATGGTTTCAACAGGACTGATCCTTACGGGGGTTGAGATGTACAAGGCAGTACGGAAGCGGATGCTCGGGCTGGTGTGCAGGGTGCGTGGGGCGCGGAGTGACGCGGGGATGGTCACCTCCGAGTACGCGATGGGGATCGTCGCGGCGGTGGCGTTCGCCGTGGTGCTCTACAAGGTTGTGACCAGCGGGCAGGTCAGCAATGAACTGCAGGCCATCGTGAAGCAGGCGCTCGATGCGCGGATGTGAGCGGGAGAGGGAGCGGGAACGAGGGCAGGGCCGGGGGCATGGCCGTTGGGGCCAGAGATCTGGCCTTGGGACCGATCGGGCTACGGCCAGGGCGTCGGACCAGGGGTTCGTGACGGCGGAGTCGGCTGTCGTCCTGCCCGTACTGGTGATGTTCGCGATGGCGTTGGTGTGGGGGCTGCTCGTGGTGGCCGCGCAGATCCAGTGCGTGGACGCGGCCCGGACGGGCGCCCGCGCGGCAGCCCGGCAGGATCCGGCCGACGCGGTCGTCGAGGTGACCCGCGAAGCGGCACCGCGCGGCGCGACGGTCACGGTCGGCCGGGAGGGGGACGAGGTCCGCGTGGTCGTCGTGGCCAAGCCGCCCTTGCTGCGCGGGCTCCCCTTCGAGGTGCGGGAGGAGGCCGTGGCGTTGGCGGAGGAGACGGTGGGGGCGGGGACATGAGAGGGGTTTGCGCAATGGGCCCTGGGTCTGTCCAACTGCTTCTCACCGGCCGACGCTCTGGCCGAAGGCTCGCCCCCGACCTGCGCTCCGACCGCGGTTCCGCCACCGTCTGGAGCGTCGGTGCCATCGCCGTGCTCTGCGTTGTCTTCGGCGTCGTACTCGCCCTGGGCCAGGCCGTCGTGGCCCGGCACCAAGCGGCAGGTGGCGCGGATCTGGCGGCGCTTGCGGCGGCCGACCGATGGGCGGAGGGCGGTACGGCGGCCTGTGCTCGTGCGGAGCGGGTGGCTCGGGCGCAGGGCGTGCGGCTCGTGCGCTGCGAGGTGGTGGGCGAGGTCTCGGACGTGACGGCGGCGTCGGGCCGGGGGCCGTTCGCCGCGGAGGTCAGGGCGCGGGCGGGACCTGCGAACCCGTCCCCGCTGACGGAACCGTCCCCTCCGAGGGGCCGGTCGTTGCCGACGGAGCGCCCGCCCTCGCCTCTGCCCCTGCCTCCGCCGTCCGGCCCTGCGGCGAGGGGCCGGCCGACTCCGGCTCCCTGACCGGCACCCCGCCCGGCCCAGCCTCCTCCTTCTCCTCCGGCGCCCCCCGCAACAGCACGGTCAGCAACCGCACAGCCCCCCTCTTGTGCAGCGGATCGTTCCCGTTGCCGCACTTGGGGGACTGGATGCAGGACGGGCAGCCGGCGTCGCACTCGCAGGAGGCGATGGCCTGGCGGGTGGCGGTGAGCCAGGAGCGGGCCGTGTGGAAGGCGCGCTCGGCGAAGCCCGCGCCGCCGGGGTGGCCGTCGTAGACGAAGACCGTGGGCAGGAGCGTGTCGGGGTGGAGCGGGATCGAGACACCGCCGATGTCCCAGCGGTCACAGGTCGCGAAGAGGGGGAGCAGACCGATCGAGGCGTGCTCGGCGGCGTGCAGGGCGCCGCCGAGGATCTCCGGGTTGATCCGGGCCTCGTCCAGCTGGTCCTCGGTGACCGTCCACCACACCGCGCGCGTGCGCAGCGTACGAGGAGGGAGGTCGAGTTTCGTCTCGCCCAGGACTTCGCCGGTGATCAGCCGGCGGCGCAGGAAGGAGACCACCTGGTTGGTGACCTCGACGGAGCCGTAGCACAGGCGGCCGTCGCCCCAGGGGACCTCGACGTCCGTCTCCAGGACGGAGATCGACGTGGTGTCGCGGGCGACCGTCGAATACGGCGGGGCGGCCTCCTCGACCAGGGCGACCGAGTCCTCCAGGTCGAGGGTGCGGACGAGATAGGTGCGGCCCTGGTGCAGGTGGACCGCGCCCTCGTGCACCGTCGTGTGCGCGGCGCCCGCGTCGACCGTGCCGAGCAGCCGTCCCGTCCCGGCCTCGACGACTTGGATGGGGCGTCCGCCCCCGCCGCGGATGTCGGTGAGGTCGGCGGCCCGCTCCCGGCGCGTCCAGTGCCAGGCCTTCGTACGGCGGCGCAGCAGCTTCGCGGCCTCCAGTTGCGGCAGCAGCCCCTCGGTCTCCGGGCCGAACAGCGCCAGGTCCTCGTCGGTGAGCGGGATCTCCGCGGCGGCCGCGCACAGGTGCGGGGCCAGGACGTACGGGTTGTCGGGGTCGAGGACGGTCGACTCCACCGGCCGGTCGAAGAGGGCCTCGGGGTGGTGGACGAGGAAGGTGTCCAGCGGGTCGTCGCGGGCGACCAGGACGGCCAGCGCGCCCTGGCCGGAGCGGCCGGCCCGGCCCGCCTGCTGCCACAGGGAGGCGCGCGTGCCCGGGTAGCCGGCGATCAGTACGGCGTCCAGGCCGGAGACGTCGATGCCGAGTTCGAGGGCGGTGGTGGCGGCGAGGCCGAGGAGTTCGCCGGAGTGGAGGGCCTGTTCCAGGGCGCGCCGCTCCTCGGGGAGGTAGCCGCCCCGATACGCCGCGACACGCCGGGCGAGGGAGCGGTCCACCTCGGCGAGTCGTTCCTGGGCGATGACCGAGATCAGTTCGGCGCCGCGCCGGGAGCGTACGAAGGCGACCGAGCGCACGCCCTGCACGGCGAGGTCGGTCAGGAGGTCGGCGGTCTCGGCGGTGGCCGTACGGCGCACCGGGGCGCCCTTCTCGCCCTGCATCTCGGTGAGCGGGGGCTCCCACAGGGCGAAGACGAGTTCGCCGCGTGGGGAGGCGTCGTCGGCGACCTCCACGACCGGCAGACCGGTCAGACGTCCGGCTGCGACCGCGGGCTCGGCGGCGGTCGCGGAGGCCAGCAGGAAGACGGGAGAGGCGCCGTAGCGGGCGCACAGGCGGCGCAGCCGGCGCAGCACCTGGGCGACGTGGGAGCCGAAAACGCCGCGATAGGTGTGGCACTCGTCGATGACGACGTACTTCAGCGACTTGAGGAAGGAGGACCAGCGGGGGTGGGACGGGAGTATGCCGCGATGCAGCATGTCGGGGTTGGTCAGGACGTAGTTGGCGTACTGGCGGATCCACTCGCGTTCCTCGAACGGAGTATCGCCGTCATACACAGCTGGGCGTACGGAATTGCCCAGCGGATGTGAAAGTTCCTTCACCGAGCGGCACTGATCCGCCGCAAGGGCCTTGGTGGGAGCCAGGTAGAGCGCGGTGGCGCCGCGGCCGTTCGGGGCCTCGGAGCCCTCCAGGAGCGTCGACAGGACCGGCACGAGGTAGGCCAGGGACTTGCCGGACGCCGTGCCCGTGGCGACGACGACGCAGTCGCCGTCCAGGGCGTGCTCGGCGGCTCGTGCCTGGTGAGCCCAGGGATGTTCGATTCCCGCGGCCCGCACCGCGGCGATGATCTCCGCGCGGATCCGGTCCGGCCAGACGGCATGGCGACCCTCGCGCGGGGGCACATGCTCCGTATGAGTGATGCGCGAAGCCCGACTCGGCCCCGAGGCGAGTCGGCCCAGCACCGCGCCCGGGTCCACCCGGGAAGCGGTGCCCGTCGGGGATCGATCGGATCGGTGATTCTTGGCCATCGGCACCGAGTGTGTCACTGGCGTGACGGACAATGGGACCAAGGCGTCGTGCACGCCTGCCGGTAAGTGATTGAATGCCATCGCGGCTGGCGAACCGTCCTGGGGGCTTCAAGCCGAGGTGTCCCGAGGGGCGACCGCTCGATAGCAAGGTGCTGGAGGATCCGTGGACCTGTCCCTGTCGACCCGTACCGTCGGCGATCGTACGGTCGTCGAGGTCGGTGGCGAAATCGACGTATATACCGCGCCAAAGTTGCGCGAGCAGTTGGTCGAGCTGGTGAACGACGGGAGTTTCCACCTCGTCGTCGACATGGAGGGCGTGGACTTCCTCGACTCCACCGGGCTCGGCGTACTGGTCGGCGGCCTGAAGCGCGTGCGTGCCCATGAGGGCTCCCTGCGCCTGGTCTGCAACCAGGAGCGCATTCTCAAGATCTTCCGCATCACCGGCCTCACCAAGGTGTTCCCGATCCACACCTCGGTCGAGGAAGCGGTGGCGGCGACCGACTGATCACCGACCAGGGCTCGCCCGAGTGCGGGTCCGGGACGGCAGAAGTTGAAAGAGAAGGGGGACCGGGCTTTCGGCGGCCCGGTCCTCCGGACAGCACGCCCGTAGTTCGGAGGGGGATGCATGGCCACCGTTGAACTCCGCTTCAGCGCGCTGCCCGAGCACGTCAGGACCGCCCGACTGGTGGCGGCAGCGGTGGCGCGCAGGGCCGGAGTGGACGAGGCCGTCCTGGACGAGGTGAGACTCGCCGTCGGCGAGGCCTGCACCCGTGCCGTCGGACTGCACCAGAGCGTCGGCATCACGGCGCCGGTGAAGGTGGCGCTGATCGAGGAGGAGAAACAGTTCTCCATCGAGGTCGGGGACGAAGCGCCGCGCTCCGCCCCCGGCGAGCGTGCATCCGGCGCCGCGGGCGGCGACGGCGAGGTGGATGCCGAGGAGGACGAGATGGGCCTCGCGGTCATCAGCGGCCTCGTTGACGACGTGGAGGTCTCCGCCGATGCGCACGGCGGGCTGATCCGTATGACCTGGCCGACCACACCGCCGGCCGCGGTGCTCTCCTGAACGACCCGCCGAACCGTCCTCATCCCGAAGGGGCCCTGCTGAGCAGGGCCCCTTCGTGTTTTTGCCGAAGCGCCGCGGAATTCGTGAAGGAATTCACGATCAATGAGCCGATAATTCGATCAAGTGGCAATGCGTCCACCTGCGTCCGTCAACGGGTCAAGGGCATTAGCACTTTCGGGTTCGGTGGCGTGACGTCGATCATTTGCTGAACGGCATGTGAAGGCTAATTCCGTTTGCCGCGCTCTGTTTTGATCAGGTTCCGGTACCTAGAATCCGTCCACATCTTGAGCTCAGCCCAAGCGTCAAGGAGGACGAATGGCGGGGCTTTCTACCCCTCATCAGCTAGACCACCCCACAACCCTCGCAGCGGCAGTGCTGACAGACGACAACCGGATCCTCATCACGGTCATCGGGGTCGTCGCGCTGGCCGCTCTCGTGGTCGCCGGAGTCCTGGTGCGCCAGGTGCTGGCGGCCGGCGAGGGCACCGACAGCATGAAGAAGATCGCGGCAGCGGTCCAGGAGGGCGCCAACGCCTATCTGGCCCGGCAACTGCGCACACTCGGCGTATTCGCCGTCGTCGTGTTCTTCCTGCTCATGCTGCTGCCCGCGGACGACTGGAATCAGCGCATCGGCCGATCGATCTTCTTCTTGATCGGCGCCGCGTTCTCGGCGGCCACCGGCTATATCGGCATGTGGCTGGCCGTGCGCAGCAATGTGCGCGTTGCCGCGGCCGCACGAGAAGCCACCCCGGCGCCGGGAGAGCCGGAAAAGGATCTCACCGCCGTCTCGCACAAAGCCATGAAGATCGCTTTCCGCACGGGCGGCGTCGTCGGCATGTTCACGGTGGGGCTCGGTCTGCTGGGCGCCTCCTGTGTGGTGCTGGTGTACGCGGCCGACGCGCCGAAGGTGCTCGAAGGATTCGGACTCGGTGCCGCGCTGATCGCGATGTTCATGCGTGTCGGCGGCGGCATCTTCACCAAGGCCGCCGACGTTGGCGCCGACCTGGTCGGAAAGGTCGAGCA
This sequence comes from Streptomyces cyaneochromogenes, assembly GCF_003963535.1. GTDB lineage: Bacteria > Actinomycetota > Actinomycetes > Streptomycetales > Streptomycetaceae > Streptomyces > Streptomyces shaanxiensis. Next base: position 5,674,427 of record NZ_CP034539.1, read on the forward strand.
GGGCATTCCGGAGGACGACCCGCGCAATGCCGCGACCATCGCCGACAACGTGGGCGACAACGTCGGCGACTGCGCGGGCATGGCGGCCGACCTGTTCGAGTCGTACGCCGTCACGCTCGTCGCCGCGCTGATCCTCGGCTCGGCCGCGTTCGGTGACGCCGGGCTCGGCTTCCCGTTGCTCGTGCCGGCGATCGGCGTGATCACGGCCATGATCGGGATCTTCGCGGTGGCGCCGCGCCGGTCCGACCGCAGCGGGATGACGGCGATCAACCGCGGGTTCTTCATCTCCGCGGTGATCTCGCTCGTGCTGGTCGCGATCGCCGTCTTCGTCTACCTGCCGTCGTCGTACGCCGACCTCGACGGCGTCACCGACGCGGCGATCGCGGGCAAGGACGGCGACCCGCGGATCCTCGCGCTCGTAGCCGTGGCGATCGGCATCCTGCTGGCCGCCGTCATCCAGCAGCTGACCGGCTACTTCACCGAGACGAACCGGCGTCCTGTCATGGACATCGGCAAGACCTCGCTCACCGGTCCCGCGACCGTCGTCCTCGCCGGTATCTCCGTCGGTCTGGAGTCGGCCGTCTACACCGCCCTGCTGATCGGCCTCGGCGTGTACGGGGCGTTCCTGCTCGGCGGTACGTCGATCATGCTCGCGCTGTTCGCGGTCGCTCTGGCCGGCACCGGGCTGCTCACCACGGTCGGCGTGATCGTCGCGATGGACACCTTCGGTCCGGTCTCCGACAACGCGCAGGGCATCGCCGAGATGTCCGGCGACGTCGAGGGCGCGGGCGCCCAGGTGCTCACCAACCTGGACGCGGTCGGCAACACCACCAAGGCCATCACCAAGGGCATCGCCATCGCCACCGCCGTCCTGGCGGCAGCGGCGCTCTTCGGGTCGTACCGCGACGCCATCACCACCGGCGCGCGGGACGTGGGCGAGAAACTCAGCGGCGACGGTGCGCCGATGAGCCTGATGATGGACATCTCGCAGCCCAACAACCTCGTCGGCCTCATCGCGGGCGCGGCGGTCGTCTTCCTCTTCTCGGGGCTCGCCATCAACGCCGTGTCGCGGTCGGCGGGCTCCGTGGTGTACGAGGTGCGGCGGCAGTTCCGCGAGAAGCCCGGGATCATGGACTACAGCGAGACGCCGGAGTACGGCAAGGTCGTCGACATCTGCACCAAGGACGCGCTCCGGGAGCTCGCGACGCCCGGTCTGCTCGCCGTGATGGCGCCGATCTTCATCGGGTTCACGCTCGGCGTCGGTGCCCTCGGCGCCTATCTCGCCGGCGCGATCGGCACGGGCACGCTGATGGCGGTGTTCCTGGCCAACTCCGGCGGCGCCTGGGACAACGCCAAGAAGCTCGTCGAGGACGGTCACCACGGCGGCAAGGGCAGCGAGGCCCACGCCGCGACGGTGATCGGTGACACGGTCGGCGACCCCTTCAAGGACACCGCCGGCCCCGCGATCAACCCGCTGCTGAAGGTGATGAACCTGGTCGCGCTGCTCATCGCGCCCGCGGTCATCCAGTTCAGCTACGGCGAGGACAAGAACGTCGGCGTACGGGTCACGATCGCCGTGCTGTCGCTCCTCGTGATCGTCGCCGCGGTCTACGTCTCCAAGCGGCGCGGCATCGCCATGGGTGACGAAGGCAACGCGGACCGGGTGGCCAAACCGGTCGATCCCGCGGTGGTGTCGTAGGCGGTCCTACGGCAGCCCAGTTCAAGGGGCGGGCGGGTGGCGCGTGTTGACGCGCCACCCGCCCGCTTCGTGCTTGTTCACGCCCTTGCCGTGACGCTTCTCTCACATGGTGCAAAGAGCATGAAAGCGGCATAGGAGAGACATGTGGCGCGCTGTCGTCTCGTGCCTGCCGTGTAGGGTCCGTGGGCCGAGAGCCACGGAAGGGACCAAACCGGTGAACATGAAGCTCGCGGCCGCACTGTCCGGCGGTGCGGTGTTGGCACTGGCACTGACGGGATGCACGAGCGACGAGGGCAACCCGGAGCTGGACGCCTGGGCCAAGAAGATATGTGACACGGCGCCCGCGCAGAACGCGAAGATCGCGGCGGCCGACGCCGCGATCACCAAGGCCGCCAAGGACAGCCCGCCCAAGGAGCTCCAGAAGGTCGACGCCCAGGCGTTCCAGGACCTCGCCGAAGGCTTCAAGGCACGCGCGACCCTCCTCCAGCAGGCCGGGCCGCCCCCGGGCGTCGAGGACGGCGCGAAGAAGCAGCAGGACGCCATCAAGAAGCTCACCGCGGTCTCCACGAGCTACGCCGAGCTGAAGAAGCAGACGGACGAGCTGAACACGAAGGACCAGGCGAAGTTCGCGTCCGGGCTGCGCAAGGTCGGCGAAGAGATGCGGGACGTGGTCGCCCAGCGCAAGAGCGCCCTCGACGCTCTGAAGAAGCTGGAATCGGGCGGCGACACCAAGAACGCGCTGCTCAAGCAGGAGGGCTGCAAGGAGGCGGCTGCCGCGGCGTCCGCGGAGGCCTCCCGCAGCTGAGGCCGGATGGGGCGGGCGGCCGAGATCTGACCGGGCGCGCGGCCGATACCGCAGGCGGGCGCATCGAGGCGTCACGGGGGCGCGCGGCCGATTCCTTACGGGGCGGGCCGGGCCGCGCGCGGGTCACAATGAGGGCGTGAGTGACTCCAGTCTGTCCGCCCTGCCCGCCTCCGATCGCCCCGACGTCGCCGCCCGGCTGCGGGATGCCCTGCTCGGGGCCTCCTTCACCGCCGACGGGCTGCTCGAACTGCTCGGCGCGCCCGCGTACGCGGCGCTCGCGCGCAGCGAGACCGTACCCGCGCTCCGGGCGACCCGCGGAGACACGCCGCTGGAGGCCCTCGTACGGCTGTTCCTGCTGCAGCAACCCGTGCCGCACGCGCGCGTGGCGGGCGTTCTGCCCGTCGACGCCTGCCTGGAGAGCGGATGGCTGGTACGGGTCGGCGGCAACTCCGGCGCATCCGGCGCATCCGCCGCATCCGCCGCATCCGCCGAATCCGGCGAGTCCGGCGGCTCCGGCGACGACCTCGCCGCGACCGTGGACGTACGCCCCTACGGCGGGCCCGGCGGCGAGGACTGGTTCATCGTGTCCGACCTGGGGTGTGCGGTCGGCGGGGCGGGCGGCATCGGGAACAAGGACGAGGGGGTCGTCCTCGGCGTCGGCGGCGCCTCCACGACGCTCGCCGGCATCACGGTCCGCACGCCCGTCGCCTCCGCCCTCGACCTCGGCACCGGCTCCGGTGTCCAGGCGCTGCATGCCGCGCAGCACGCCACGCGCGTGACGGCGACCGACCTCAACCCGCGCGCCCTGCACATCACCGCGCTGACGCTCGCGTTGTCCGGCGCGCCGGCCGCGGACCTGCGGGAGGGCTCGCTGTTCGAGCCGCTCAAGAACGGGGAGACGTACGACCTCATCGTGTCGAACCCGCCCTTCGTGATCTCCCCGGGCGCGCGGCTGACGTACCGCGACGGCGGGATGGGCGGGGACGATCTGTGCCGCTCGATCGTTCAGGGGGCGGGGGAGCGGCTGAACGAGGGCGGGTTCGCGCAGTTCCTCGCCAACTGGCAGCACGTGGAAGGGGAGGACTGGCAGGACCGGCTGCGGTCATGGGTGCCGCGCGGGTGCGACGCCTGGATCGTGCAGCGCGAGGTCCAGGACGTCACTCAGTACGCCGAGCTGTGGCTCAGGGACGCCGGTGACCACCGGGGTGACGCGGCCGAGTACCAGGCGCGGTACGACGCGTGGCTGGACGAGTTCGAGGCGCGCAAGGTGAAGGCCGTGGGGTTCGGCTGGATCACCCTGCGGAAGGCGTCCGCCGCCGTGCCCTCGATCACGGTCGAGGAGTGGTCGCATCCGGTCGAGCAGCCGCTCGGCGACACGGTCCGGGCGCACTTCGAGCGGCTCGACTACCTGCGCGCCCGCGATGACGCCGCCCTGCTGGAGGACCACTTCAGGCTCGTCACCGAGGTCGTGCAGGAGCAGATCGGGCTGCCCGGTGCCGAGGACCCTGAGCACGTCGTGCTGCGCCAGCACCGCGGTATGCGCCGGGCCACCCAGGTGGACACGGTCGGGGCGGGCTTCGCGGGCGTGTGCGACGGTTCGCTGAGCGCGGGCCGCATTCTGGACGCGATCGCCCAACTGATGGGCGAGGACCCGGTGTTGCTGCGCGACCGCACGCCCGCGCAGATCCGGCTGCTGGTGGAGCAGGGGTTCCTGGAGCCGGCCGGTGAGGGCGCACGCTGACGGTGGCGGTTGGGGAGGGGGACTGCGATGACGGTGGCGGCTGGGGAAAGGGGGGCCTGCGGTGACGGTGATTGTCAGGGCAGGCAGAGGGACGCGGTGACGGGTGTGAGCGGGGAGAGCCGGTCCCGGTGATCCGCATCGAGCTCGACGAGGCCGCGCTGGGGGCGACCCGTATCGCCGTCAGCCCGCTGTGGGACGCGTTCTGCAGCCTGCACCTGGCGATGCCGCACCGCAGCCCCTCCTGGCCGTACCAGAAGTGGGTCGTGCGCGCGCGTGAGGTGATCCGGGAGGACGACCGGATCGCCCCGCTGCGCGCGCTCATGGAAGGTCCGCTGCACTTCCCCGACTTCATGCTCCCCCAGCCGATCGGTACGACCTCGATCGAGCAGGAGCTGGAGATCGTGCGCCGTACACCGCCGGAGGTGGTGCGGGCCCAGCTGACCGAGCACTACCCCGGCATGGACGACCATCCGCTCGTACGGCCTTACCTGGAGGACCCGGAGGCCTCCTGTGCCGCCCTCGCCGACGCGTACGCCGCGTACTGGGAGGGCGCCTTCGCCGACCTGTGGCCGGTCATGCGGCGGCTCGTCGAGGACGAAGTCCTGGTCCGGGCGCGGACCTTCGCCACCGAGGGCGTGGACGCGCTCTTCGCCGGTCTGGAGACGCGTGCGAAGTGGACACCGCCCGTACTGGAGCTGACCAAGCACATCGACGCCGAGTACCACGCGGGTGAGCGCCGGCTGCTGCTCGTGCCGCTGGTCTTCGCCGAGGGATGCCGGCTGTACTCGACGGACGACCCCGAGGTGCTCACCGTCTCCTTCCAGGCGCGGGGCGCGGCCGTACTGCGTGAACGGCAGGAGGAACCGGCGGCCGGGGACCGGCTCGGTCTGCTGCTGGGGCGTGGGCGGGCGGCGGTCCTGCGCGAGCTCGGTGGGCCGCTCACCACCGCGGGCATCGCGGACCGGCTCGGCCTGGCTCCCAGCACCGTCTCCGAGTACCTGTCGGTGCTCGCCGAGTCCGGGGTGGTCACCCGGCACCGGGTCGGCCGCAGCGTGTACTACCAGCTCACCGACACGGGGCGCGCCCTGCTGGCGTTGCTGTCCGGGGAGGATGTGTTGCGGGCGGTGGTCTGAGGGGCGCGGGCCGTGGGGGAAGCGTGCGTGGGCGTGGGAAGTGCACGCACGCGTGGGCGCCGGAAAGCCCGCACGCACGCGTGGGCGACGATTCGGTAGCCGCCGAATTCGTCGACCGCTGCCGAGCGGCCCGCCTACCGTCCGGCGCATGCTTGCCATCGAGGCGCACGGACTGCGCCGCACCTACACGTCGCGTACCGGCTGGCTGCGGCCCCGGCGCACCACCACCGAAGCTGTACGAGGGGTCAGCTTCGAGGTGGCGTCGGGCGAGCTGTTCGGGCTGCTCGGACCCAACGGGGCCGGCAAGACGACCACGATCAAGATGCTCAACACCCTGCTGCTGCCCACCTCGGGCACGGCCAGGGTGTTCGGGCACGACGTGGTCCGTGACCCGGTCGCCGTACGACGACGGATCGGCTACGTCTTCGGCGGCGACCGGGGCCTGTACGAGCGGCTCTCCGCCCTCGACAACCTGCGCTACTTCGCCGAGTTGTACGAGGTCGAGCCGTGCGAGCAGCGGCGCCGGATCGCCGAACTGCTGGAGCTCGTCGGTCTGGACGGGCGCGAGCGCGAGCGCGTCGAGGGCTACTCGCGCGGCATGCGGCAGCGGCTGCACATCGCGCGCGGCCTGCTCCACCGGCCCGACGTGCTCTTCCTGGACGAGCCGTCGATCGGCGTCGACCCGGTCGCCGCACGGGATCTGCGCCGCACCGTCGCCGATCTGGCGGACGCGGGGACGACGGTGGTGCTCACCACGCACTACATGGCCGAGGCCGATGAACTGTGCGACCGCATCGCCGTCATCGCGGGCGGGGAGATACGGGCCCTCGGCACGCCCGGGGCCCTCAAGGCCCGCGTCCAGGAACGCGACGTCCTCGAAGTCGAGGCCCGCGGCGTCTCGGAGACGGAGCTGGACCGAGTGCGCGCGCTGCCGGGTGTCCGGGACGCGGCGGTCGACGACCGCGGTTCCGTACAGCTCCTGACCGTCCAGAGCGACCGCGGAACCGAGCTCCACGCGCGCGTGCTCGCCGCGCTGGACGGCGTACGCCTGGGGCGCGTCACCACGCGCGAGCCGACGCTCGAGGACGCCTACGTCGCGATCGTCGCGGAAGCGGAACGCGCCACCGCCGGGTCGGTCGGGTCGGCGGCCGCATCGACGGAGGTCCCGGCATGAGCAGGCCCGAGCGGGGCGCCCCCGCATCGAGGGGGACGAAGCCGAGTGCCTCCGAGTTGAGGGGGACGAAGCCGAGTGCCCCCGCGACGAGCCTGACGAAGCAGCGCGCCGTGAAGCGCTGGCCGCGGCTCGTCGCCGTAGGGGTGCGCACGCACGTCACCTACATGTCGCGCTCGCCCCTGGAAATCACCTTCGCGGTGCTGGTGCCGCTCGTCTACGCGACCCTCGCCGTCTACCTCTTCCGCGCCGCCGGCGACCCGGACCGGCTGCTCACCGCGTCGGTGGGCGCGGGCCTGATGGGCATCTGGTCGTCGGTGCTGTTCGGGTCGGGCGGGGCGGTGCAGAACCAGCGCTGGCTCGGCACCCTGGAATGCCTGGTCGTCGCGCCGACGCGGCTGCCGCTGGTACTGCTGCCGATCACGCTGGCCACGTCCGTCGTAGGGACGTACTCGATGGTCGCGACCGTCGCCTGGGGATGGCTGCTGTTCGGCGTGCCGCTGCACTTCGCGCACCCCGTGCTCTTCCTGCTGGCGGTCCCGGGCTGTGTCCTCGCCCTCGGGGCCATGGGTCTGCTGCTGGCCGCCACGTTCGTCCTGATGCGCAACGCCAACGCACTGGCCAACGCGCTGGACGCGCCGGTGTGGCTGCTGTCCGGGATGCTCGTCCCGGTCACCGTGCTGCCCGCGTGGACCCACCCGCTGTCCTGGGCGCTGCCCACCACCTGGGGCGCCCGAGCCGTGCACGCCGCGGCCTCCGGCGGGCCCGTGGCCGCTCCCCTGGGGCTCGCGCTCGGCCTCGGTGCGCTCTACGCGCTGCTGGCCGTCGCCGTGCTCGGCCGGGTCGAGGCACGCGCGCGTGCCGCCGCCACCCTCGCCCTCACCTGACCGCCCACCGCCGCACCCCGTCCCGAGGACTCCCCATGCGTCAACTCGTCCGTACCGCACGCCTTGTCGTCATCGGCGGCGGCATCTCCTACCGGGCGCTGTTCAACTGGACCACGCCCTCGATGTTCATCGGCACCCTGCTGGTGGGCCCGGTTCTCCAGCTCCTCTTCTTCGTCTACCTCGGCCGTCAACTCCACGTCGCCGACGACCGCTTCTACGTGCTGGGCAACGCCGTCCTCGCCTCCTCCACGGCCTGCGTGTACGGCGGCACCATGGCCGTCGCCAACGAGCGGCGCTACGGCACGCTCGGCGCGGTGCTGCTCAGCCCTCGCCGCCGGGCGCCGCTGTGGTTCGGGCGGGCCCTGCCGTACGTCCTGAACGGCCTGCTCGTCAGCGGGTTCACGCTCGCGGTGGCCGCGCTGGTGCTGGGTCTGCCGGTGCCGGCGGACAGCGTGCCGCAGATCGCCGCCGTCCTGGTCGCCGCCGCGGCCGCCTGCTCCGCGTTCGGGCTCGCGCTGGGCGCGCTGGGGCTCCGCTTCCGGGACGTGTTCCTGGTGTCGAACGTGGCCGCCTCCGTGCTGCTCCTGCTGACTGGCGCGAACGTGCCGCGCGCGACCCTGCCGCCCTGGATGCAGGCCGTCGGCGAGGCCCTTCCCCTCACGCACGCGGCCGCCGCGGCCCGGCGGGCGGCAGCCGGGCAGGGCCTGGACACGGGCCTGCTGGGCGCGGAACTCGCGGTCGGCGCCGGGTACTTGGTCCTCGCCGTGCTGCTGCTGAGCCTCTTCGAACGCGGCAGCAGGCGGCGCGCGACCCTCGACGTGCTGTAGCCGCCCCGCAGCCGCTGGGACGGAGCGGCACGCACGGGTCAGGAGTGTCCGGTCCGGTCTGATTGGCCACGAAAAGCTACAGAAAGGCCTCCTGTCAGTGGCAGGTGCGAAGCTACCTTCGAGAGACAGACTCGACGCGTCCTCGGGGGAGGCGCGCTGTCTCTCGGGTCCGGGGGGAGGCGTGATGGCGGGGGAGACGCCGGATCAGGGCGAAGGCAGGGTCATCCACGGGCGGTACCGCCTGCTGCGGACGCTCGGTGCGGGCGGTATGGGCCGCGTGTGGCTCGCGTACGACGAGGAGTTGGCCTGCGACGTCGCGCTGAAGGAGATCGCGCTCCCGGACGGACCGACGGACGCGAGCGAGACCTCGCAGCGCATCGCCCGCGCCCGCAGCGAGGCCCGGCACGCCGCGCGGCTGCGGGGGCATCCGCACGTGGCGACGGTGCACGACGTGGTGGTGCACGAGGGCCTGCCGTGGATCGTCATGGAGTACGTGCCGGACGCCGTGGACCTCCAGGCGGTCGTACGGAGTTCGGGGCCGCTGACGCCCGTTCAGGCGGCCCGCGTCGGACTCGCCGTGCTCGACGCGCTGACCGCCGGGCACCGGATCGGCATCCTCCACAGGGATGTGAAACCGGCCAACATCCTTCTGGCACCGGGCGCCTCGGGCGACCCCCACGCGCGCGTGCTGCTCACCGACTACGGCATCGCCCTCCGGCCCGAGTCCCGCGAGCCCCGGCTCACGGCCACCGCGGGCATCCTCGGCACACCCGGCTACCTCGCCCCGGAACGCGCGCGCGGCGAGCCGCCCACCCCGGCCGCCGACCTGTTCTCCCTCGGCGCCACGCTGTACGCGGCCGTGGAGGGCCGCGGCCCCTTCGACCGCCACGGCGACTACGCGACGCTGACGGCCCTGCTGGGCGATGACCCGACGCCGCCGGTCCGGGCGGGGGAACTGGTGCCGGTGCTGCAGGGGTTGCTGGTCAAGGACCCCGTGCGGCGGTCGGCGCCGGAGGTGGTGGCGCGGGGGCTGGAGCGGGTGGTGCAGGGGGCCGCGGGTGCGTCGGGTGCGTCGGGTGCGTCGGGTGGGGAGCTCGGGGTGCCGCCGGGGAGCGGCGGGGCGTTCGGGGCCGGCGCCGGGCTTGGAGGGTTCGGTCCGCCGCCAGGGGGCTTCGGGCCGGTGCCGGGTGCTCCGGGGACGCCGGGTGGTTTCGGGCCGGCTGCCGGATTCCCGCGGGCGCCGGGTGGTGTCGGACCGGCCTCCGGTACCCCGCAGACGCCGGGTGCGGCCTCGACCCCGAACACCCCGCAGACACCGCACACTCCGGCGGGTGCGACCGGTGGTCCTGCAGCCGGGGGTCTTGCGGCCGATGGACCTGGGGCTGACGGTTCCGCCCCGCCCGGGCAGACGCCCGCATCGACGCCGTATGACATCTGGCGGCAGCCCGCCCTGCCGCCCTTCGATCCCGCGAACCCTTATGCGCAGGGAGCGGGCGCCACGTCTGCGGACGGCGGTGGGCAGACGCCCCACCCCGGGAGCGGCGGGTGGGCGCCGTATGAGAGTGGGGCCGCGCGGTCGCCGTATGCGGGAAGCTCCACGCCACCGTCGTACGCCGGAAGCTCCACGCCACCGCCCTACGCGGGAGGCTCACCCCCACCGCCGTACACCGCGAGCCCTCCACCACCGCCATACGCCGGAGGCGCCGCCCCGTCGCCGTATGCGGGCGGCACCCATGGTGACCCCGGTGGCCCCGGCACCCCCGGCGGCCCCTGGAGCAGCGGTGCGCCCACCGTCGCCGGAGCGGGTGGGGGCGGCCTTGGACCGGGCCCGGGTTCCGGTGCCAGGAAGCGCGCCGCGCTCGTCGCGCTCGTCGTCGGAGTCCTGCTCGTCGTCGTCGGCGGGACATGGGCCGCTGTATCGCTGACCAGCGGTGACGGCGGGGGGAAGAAGAACTCCGCGACGAAGAGCTCGCCTTCGGCGGGCGGGTCGCAGGGCTCGGCGTCGCCGACCGGGCCGGTGTATCCGTACGGCGATGTCGTGGGGCTGACCGAGCCGCTGGAGACCGGGGACTGCGTGCAGGCGGTGTGGTCCGGGACGCCGTTCGAGTCGATGCCGAACCTCGGTGTCGTGGACTGCGACGACGACTGGCCGGACGGCCAGGTCGTGGCGGTCGACACGGCCACCGACTTCGCCGACGCCCGCGCGCAGGGCGCGCGGCGCTGTGCGAACCAGAGCAGGGCGATCGCCGAAGCGCTGCCGGACGCGGCCGGCTACGCCGTCGTACCGACGAAGAACGGGTTCACCGCGGCCAACAGCGGTACGGCCTGTCTCGTACTCGGGCGGCATGCCGCGATAGGCGGCGAGGTGGGCCGGTTCCGCGACGACGGCGAGAACCTGTGGGTCGGGCAGATGAGCGTCGGCGACTGCTGGGTCTACGAGGAAGAGGCCGAGGGTTACAACGCCCCGTTGATCGACTGCGCCAAACCGCACACCGACCAGGTCATAGGCACTGTTCGGGCGCCAGGCGAAATGAGCCACAAGAACGGCTCCGACAACGCCACCAAGCTGTGCGGCAACAAATTCGAGTCGGTCTGGGCGCCGGGTCCGGAGCGGACTGTCTATGGCTGGATCGCGGACGAGGAGGACTGGGAAGAGGGCTTCGACAAGGTCGTGTGCACGGTCAGCAGGTCCGACGACGAGAAGACGACCGGAAAGATACCCGCGCCCGGTGAGGTCTGAGGCGGGTGTGGCCCATGAGTGCGGCGGGGCTGCTGGGGCTGCGGTGCCGCCCGGGCCCGCGGGGCGCTGAGAGTCCACAGCCGCGTCGGCCCCGCGTTCACCTGAGGTTCGCCTGTGCGCCGCCCACGCGTGTCAACCTCGCCGGGCTGGGCAGTCGTGGACGGGAGAAAAGGGGCAAGCGGAACCATGGAGAGGGGACCGGCGATCTTCGCTGGGGTGGTGTTCGCCCTGTTCGGAAGCGGGCTGCTGGTGTGGACGGCGGTGCGGGTACGACAGCGCCAGCCGGTCGCTCAGGGTGTGAGCCCCGTCGCATCGGTGGCGCTGGCCGGCCTTGTCTCGGTGATCGCGCTGACCCTCGGAACGTGGTGCTTCTCCCGCCTCTGAGAACGGCCCATGAGCTGCGCGGCCGATAATTGGGAGGCCGACTTCCGGAAAGGCTCGAAAAGGCCGGTGGGCACTCCGGGCGGCAGGAATGGCGGAAGTCGGGTTACCGTTCGAGTGGCCGTTGCGGGCTTTTCCCGTTTGACAACCGGGCGGGATGTACCGTCACACTCCGCAGCGTCACCACCACCCGACCCCGGGACCTGAGCGACCCTGGGAAGGCCCCCAGCGTCGACCGGAGAGAAGAGCGAAGTTGTCCCCGACCAGCGAGACCGCACAGGGCGGCCGCCGACTCGTCATCGTCGAGTCGCCTGCCAAGGCGAAGACGATCAAGGGCTACCTGGGCCCCGGCTACGTAGTCGAAGCGAGCGTCGGGCACATCCGCGACCTCCCCAACGGCGCCGCGGAGGTGCCGGAGAAGTACACCGGCGAGGTCCGCCGCCTCGGTGTGGACGTCGAACACGACTTTGAGCCGATCTATGTGGTCAACGCCGACAAGCGTGCCCAGGTCAAGAAGCTCAAGGACCTGTTGAAGGAGTCCGACGAGCTCTTCCTCGCCACCGATGAGGACCGCGAGGGCGAGGCCATCGCGTGGCACCTCCAGGAGGTGCTCAAGCCCAAGGTCCCGGTCAAGCGGATGGTCTTCCACGAGATCACCAAGGCCGCGATCCAGGCCGCCGTCGCCAACCCGCGCGAGCTGAACCAGAGGCTGGTCGACGCCCAGGAGACCCGCCGGATCCTCGACCGCCTCTACGGCTACGAGGTCTCGCCGGTGCTGTGGAAGAAGGTCATGCCGCGTCTGTCGGCGGGCCGTGTCCAGTCCGTCGCCACCCGCCTCGTCGTGGAGCGGGAACGCGAGCGCATCGCGTTTCGTTCTGCCGAGTACTGGGACCTGACGGGCACCTTCGCGACCGGCCGCGCGGGCGACCCGTCGGACCCGTCGTCGCTGGTCGCCCGCCTGCAGTCCGTCGACGGCAGGCGGGTCGCGCAGGGCCGCGACTTCGACTCCCTGGGACAACTCAAGAGCGCGAACACCCTCCACCTCGACGAGGCGAACGCCCGCGCCCTCGCCGCCGCCCTGGAGAACACGCGGTTCGCGGTGCGGTCCGTCGAGTCCAAGCCGTACCGCCGCTCGCCGTACGCCCCGTTCCGTACGACGACGCTGCAGCAGGAGGCGAGCCGCAAGCTCGGCTTCGGCGCGAAGGCCACGATGCAGGTCGCGCAGAAGCTGTACGAGAACGGCTACATCACGTACATGCGTACGGACTCCACGACGCTGAGCGACACCGCCGTAGCGGCCGCCCGTGCCCAGGTCACGCACCTGTACGGCGCCGACTACCTGCCGCCCCAGCCGCGGACGTACGCCGGCAAGGTCAAGAACGCGCAGGAGGCGCACGAGGCGATCCGCCCCTCCGGCGACCGCTTCCGCACGCCTGCCGAGACCGGGCTGACCGGCGACCAGTTCAAGCTCTACGAGCTGATCTGGAAGCGGACGGTCGCCTCCCAGATGAAGGACGCGACCGGTAACTCGGTCACGGTCAAGATCGGCGGCGCGGCGGCCGACGGGCGGGACGTCGAGTTCACCGCCTCCGGAAAGACGATCACCTTCCACGGCTTCCTGAAGGCCTACGTCGAGGGCGCCGACGACCCGAACGCCGAGCTGGACGACCGCGAGCGCCGGCTGCCGCAGGTCAACGAGGGCGACCCGCTGAGCGCCCAGGAGATCACGGTCGACGGGCACGCCACCAAGCCCCCGGCCCGCTACACCGAGGCGTCGCTGGTCAAGGAGCTGGAAGAGCGCGAGATCGGCCGCCCGTCGACGTACGCGTCGATCATCGGCACGATCCTCGACCGCGGCTATGTCTTCAAGAAGGGCACGGCACTCGTCCCGTCCTTCCTGTCCTTCGCCGTGGTCAACCTCCTGGAGAAGCACTTCGGGCGGCTCGTCGACTACGACTTCACCGCCAAGATGGAGGACGACCTCGACCGCATCGCGCGCGGCGAGGCGCAGGCCGTGCCGTGGCTGAAGCGGTTCTACTTCGGCGAGGGCACTGGTGAGGGCGGTGCCGCGGACGCCGGCAACGGCGACGGGGACCACCTCGGCGGCCTCAAGGAGCTGGTGACCGACCTGGGCGCGATCGACGCGCGCGAGGTGTCGTCGTTCCCGGTCGGCAGCGGCATCGTGCTGCGGGTCGGCCGCTACGGCCCGTACATCGAGCGCGGCGAGAAGGACTCCGAGGGCCACCAGCGCGCGGACATCCCCGAGGACCTGGCGCCGGACGAGCTGTCCGTCGAGCTCGCCGAGGAACTGCTCGCCAAGCCGAGCGGTGACTTCGAGCTGGGCGCCGACCCGGTCACCGGCCACCAGATCGTCGCCAAGGACGGCCGCTACGGCCCGTACGTCACCGAGGTGCTCCCCGAGGGCACCCCGAAGACCGGCAAGAACGCCGTGAAGCCGCGTACGGCCTCGCTGTTCAAGTCGATGTCGCTGGACACGGTGACGCTGGAGGACGCGCTGAAGCTGATGTCGCTGCCGCGTGTCGTCGGCGCCGACGCCGAGGGCCAGGAGATCACCGCGCAGAACGGCCGCTACGGGCCGTATCTGAAGAAGGGCACGGACTCGCGCTCGCTGCAGTCCGAGGAGCAGCTCTTCACGATCACCCTCGAAGAGGCGCTGGCGATCTACGCGCAGCCCAAGCAGCGGGGCCGCGCGGCCGCGAAGCCGCCGCTGAAGGAGCTGGGCACGGACCCCGTCAGCGAGAAGCCGGTCGTCGTCAAGGACGGTCGCTTCGGGCCGTACGTCACCGACGGGGAGACCAACGCGACCCTGCGCTCCGGCGACAGCGTCGAGACGATCACCCCGGAGCGCGGCTTCGAGCTGCTCGCAGAGAAGCGTGCGAAGGGGCCCGCCAAGAAGACGGCGAAGAAGGCCCCCGCGAAGAAGGCGACCGCCAAGAAGGCCGCCCCGGCCAAGAAGACGGCCGCCAAGAAGACCGCGGCGAAGAAGACCACGACGGCCGCCAAGAAGACGACGGCGAAGAAGACGGCGGCTTCCAAGACGGCGACGGACGACTGACCCGCCCTCGTCGAACGACCGAACCGCCCCTTCGAGACGCCTGAACCGCTCTCTCGAGAGGGCCGACCGGTCTCCGTGATGACCAAACCGGTTCCCGCGGAGGCCGGTTGACGGTCCGGTTCTTCACGTCCGGTTCGCAAAACGAACGCCTCGGCATCAGTTTGGTGTCGGGTCGTGCGTGCGTTCGGGCGTGCGCGTCGGGCTGTCAGTGCGTCCCGATAGGCTGAAAGCATGACGCCAGCCGAGCAGCCAACGGCCCTCCACACGGCCCCCGACGACACCCTGGTCGCGGACTCCCGCGAGCGTGCCGTCCGTGCCCTGCTGCGCCGACCGCAGCTCAAGCGACTGTGGAGCGCGCAGTTGGTGGGCGGTGTCGGCGACATCCTCGCGCTTTTGGTGCTGGTGCTGCTGGCCCTTCAGGCGGCGATCGCCGAGGGGGCGTTCGGCGGTGGCTACCGGGGCGTGGCGTTCGCAGTGGCGACCGTCTTCGGCGTACGCATCCTGGCGACGCTGCTCTTCGGCGCCGTACTCCTCGGTCCGCTGACGTCCCTCACCTCCCAGGAGGGCCCGCTCGACCGGCGCTGGACCATGGTCGGCGCGGACGGTCTGCGGGCCGCCATGCTGATCGTCGCGCCCCTGTGGATCGACTGGACGCCGGACAACGCGCTGGCACTCCTGCTGGTCACCGTCTTCGTGACCGGCGTGGCCGAGCGCTTCTGGACGGTGTGCCGGGAGAGCGCGGCGCCCGCGCTGCTGCCGCCCCCGCCGCCGGAGGGCGCGACGGTACGACCGCTGCCGGACCACATGGACGCCCTGCGCCGCCTGTCGCTGCGCACGGGCTTCGTGGCGATCCCGCTGGCCGCCGCCGCACTCGTCGTCGCCGCCCTGCTCAACAACCTGCTCGGTGCCGGACTCGACTGGTTCGAGCAGCACCAGGCGGCCCTCGCGTCGTATGTCGCGGCCGGTCTGTTCGCCGCGTCCCTGTCCGTGCTGACGTTCCTGGAGCTGCCCGACACGCGCACTCCGCGCGCGCGGTCGCCGCTCGAGGGGCTGCGCCGGCCGAAGACCGGCTCGGGCGTCGACAAGGGCCGCACCGGTGCGATCCCGCTGCTGGTGACGGCGTGCGCGGCCGTCGCCGGGGCGGTGTCCGCCGCGGTCGCCGTGGCCGTGCTGCACGCCAAGGACCTGGGCGGCGGGCCGGTGCTCTACGGCCTGCTGGTGCTCGCGCTGACCGGCGGCGTGGTCGTCGGCATCCGCACGGCGCCCTCCGTGCTGCCCGCGCTCTCGCGGCGCCGGCTGCTGGCACTGGCGATCGCCTTCACCGGCATCGCGCTGCTGGCCGCGGGACTCGTCCCGGACGTCACCACCGTGCTGCTGATCGCCGCACTGGCCGGGATCGGCGCGGGCGTGGCCGCCAACACCGGGCACACCCTGCTCGACCAGGAGGCCGAGGAATTCCGGCGGCCGCGGACGACGGAGCATCTGCACGCCGTCGCACGGGTCAGCGTCGCACTCGGCGCGGTGATCGCGCCGCTGGTGGCCGCGCTCATCGGGCCGCACCGGCTGGAGAGCGGCAAGTTCGTCTTCGCACACGGCGGCGCGGCGTTCACGCTGATGCTCGTCGGGGCGCTGCTGCTGCCCGTGGCCGCGCTCGTGCTGGCCAAGGTCGACGACCGCTCCGGCGTGCCGCTGCGGCAGGACCTGCGCGACGCCGTCCTCGGCGGGGACGACCCGGAGCAGGTGCCCGCGACGTCCGGTTTCTTCATCGCCCTGGAGGGCGGCGACGGCGCCGGGAAGTCCACGCAGGCCGAGGCGCTCGCCGAGTGGATCAGGGGCAAGGGCCACGAGGTCGTGGTCACGCGCGAGCCGGGGGCCACGCCGGTCGGCAAGCGGCTGCGCTCCATCCTGCTGGACGTGTCGAGCGCGGGGCTGTCGCACCGGGCGGAGGCGCTGCTGTACGCGGCGGACCGTGCGGAGCACGTCGACACGGTGGTCCGGCCCGCGCTGGAGCGCGGTGCGGTCGTGATCTCGGACCGGTACGTCGACTCCTCGGTCGCCTACCAGGGGGCGGGCCGTGACCTGTCCCCGACGGAGATCGCCCGTATCAACCGCTGGGCGACGAACGGGCTCGCTCCGCATCTGACGGTGCTGCTGGACGTCGCGCCGGAGGTCGCCCGCGAGAGGTTCACCGAGGCGCCGGACCGGCTGGAGTCGGAGCCCGCCGAGTTCCACGCGCGCGTGCGGTCCGGATTCCTGACGCTGGCCGCGGCTGACCCCGGCCGGTATCTGGTGGTGGACGCGGGTCAGGAGCCGGAAGCCGTGACGACGGTCATCCGGCACCGGCTCGACCAGGCACTGCCGCTGTCCGAGGCCGAGATCCAGGCGCAGGAGGAAGCGCGCCGCAAGGCCGAGGAGGAGGCCCGCCGCAAGGCCGAGGAAGAGGCCGCCCGCAAGGCCGAGGAAGAGCGCCTGGAGCGCGAGCGCCAGGAGCAGCTCGCCCGGCTGCGCGCCGAGGAGGAGGAGCGCAAGCGGCGCGAGCTGGAGGAGGCGCAGCGGCGCGAGGCCGAACGGCAGGCGGAGGAGGCCCGGCAGCGAGCCGAGGAAGCACGTCGGCGTGCCGAGGAGGAGCGTCAGCGGCTCCTCGCGGAGGAGAAGGCGCGCGCCGAGGAAGAAGCGCGCCGCAAGGCCGAGGAGGAACGGCGCCGCAAGCAGGCCGAGGAAGAGGCCCGCATCCATGCCGAGGCCGAGGCACGACGCCTGGAGAAGCAGCGCAAGGCCGAAGAGGCTCTGCTGCGGGCCGAGGAGGCACGGCGACTGGCGGAGCAGGCCGCGGCCGCGGCGGAGGCGGGCCCGAGGCCGACGGGACCCGGTGCCGGGGCCGCCGCCGGTGATGCGGTGACCGTTCCTACGCCGGTGGTGAAGCCGGGGTCGGTACCGGGCGGGGCATCGGACGAGACGACCGTGCTGCGGCCGGTGCGGGACGAGGAGCCGGGCGGTACGGGTGGTGCGCGGGCTTCCGCCGGTGACCGGTCGCCCGGCCGGGGCGCCGGGGAGTCCGAGTCCGAGGTGACGGCGAAGCTGCCGCAGCCGCCGGCGCCTTCGGGTGCGGCGGACGAGACGGCTGTGCTGCCGCCGGTGGTGCCCGGTGCGGCTGATGAGACGGCTGTGCTGCCACCTGTGACGCCGGGTGCGGCTGATGAGACTGCTGTGCTGCCGCCGGTGCCTCCGGGTGCCGCGGACGAGACGGCCGTACTGCCTCCCGTGCCGGGCGGGGAGCCCGGGGACCGGGTTCCGCCCGGGTACTTCCGGGACGAGGAACGCACGCGTGAGCTGCCTCAGGTCGACGAGGCGGGGGCGCCGCGGCGGAGGGCTCGGTCCGACTGGGCCGAGGAGACGCCGCTGGACGATCTGCCGACGTTGGCGGACGAGCTGCTCGGGCCGCGTGAGGACGAGTACGACGACGAGGGCGGCCAGGGGCGGGGCCGGCGGCGCTGAAGAGCGCGACCGGACCTGCCTGAGGGGCGGGGGCTGTGCGCAAACCGTGGCTACCGCCGCATGGGCGCGAACGGTCCCCGTCGGTCCGCAGCCGTCGCACGACTGCCCAGGGCCGCCCAACCCGGCTCCCGTTGTCAGTGCCGCCCCGCACAATGGATCGCGCAAGACGAAGCGTGACGAAAGGCGGCGTGACCCATGACCGTGTGGGACGACCTGGTGGGGCAGGAGCGGGTGAGCGAGCAGCTGGGCGCTGCCGCTCGGGATGCCGACGCCCTCGTCACCGCCGCCGCTGCCGACGCGCCGCCTCCCGAGGCGTCCAAGATGACGCACGCGTGGTTGTTCACGGGACCGCCCGGCGCGGGCCGGAACCAGGCGGCGCGGGCCTTCGCCGCCGCGTTGCAGTGCGTCAGCCCTGACCGGGCACTGGGCGGTGCTCCCGGATGCGGGTTCTGCGACGGCTGTCATACGGCACTCGTCGGCACGCACGCCGACGTCACCACCGTCGCCGCGGTCGGCACCCAGATCCTCGCCGACGACATGCGGGACACCGTCCGCAAGTCGTTCACCTCGCCGGCGAACGGCCGTTGGCAGATCATCCTCGTCGAGGACGCCGAGCGGCTGAACGAGAAGTCGGCCAACGCCGTGCTGAAGGCCGTCGAGGAGCCCGCCCCCCGCACGGTCTGGCTGCTCTGCGCCCCCTCCATCGAGGACGTCCTGCCCACCATCCGCTCGCGCTGCCGCCACCTGAACCTGAGCACGCCCTCGGTCGACGCCGTCGCCGACATGCTCGTACGGCGGGAGGGCATCGAGCCCGACGTCGCAGCCGCGGCGGCCCGCGCCACCCAGGGCCACGTCGACCGGGCCCGCCGCCTGGCCACCGATCCGTCCGCCCGCGAGCGCCGGGCCTCCGTCCTCAAGCTGCCGCTCCGGCTCGGCGAGGTCGGCGGCTGTCTCAAGGCCGCCCAGGAACTCGTCGACGCCGCCGCCGAGGACGCCAAGCAGCTTGCCGAGGAGCTCGACACCAAGGAGACGGAGGAGCTGAAGGCGGCGCTGGGCGCGGCCCAGGGCGGCAGGATGCCGCGCGGTACGGCGGGCGTGATGAAGGAGCTGGAGGACAAGCAGAAGCGGCGCCGTACGCGGACGCAGCGCGACAGCCTCGACCTCGCGCTGACCGACCTGACCGCCTTCTACCGCGACGTCCTCGCCCTCCAGCTCGGCTCCCGTATCGCCCTCGCCAACACGGACGCCGAGGACGCCTTGGAGCGCCTCGCCCGCGACAGCGCCCCGGAAGCCACGCTTCGCCGCATCGAGGCGATCGCCGCCTGCCGCGACGCCCTCGACCGCAATGTGGCGCCGCTGCTGGCGGTGGAGGCGATGACGATGGCGCTCAGAGCGGGCTGAGCCACTAGATGTATTAAGGGCGGGCTGAAGACGTATTAAAGGGTGGACTGAGGCACTCGGAGCGGACTGAAGCGCCGCCGCCGCCGTCGCCTCTCCGCCTGAGTGATCAACAGGAAATTGACCATGTAACTCGTACGAGCCGCGATGTGCACACAGGGCATCCAAACCACTGCGCAGAGTTACGCTCGCCTGATGTACACCAGGCGCAGCTCTCCAGTAAGCCCGGACCCGAGCCCGGCTGGGCTCGGCCGCCGAAACAGCGACCGCAGCGACCGCAGCGAACGAAGCAATCGCGGTGACTGGGGCGACGGGGGTGGCCGGGGCGACCGGAGTGGCCGCTCAAGCTCCCGGCGCACCCGCGCCTTCGGCGCCCTCTTCGCCGCGGCCACGCTGCTCGCCTCCGCCTGCACCTCCGGCGGGTCGACGAACTCGGGACGCCCGGCGGCCGAGGCGGCCCTGGCCGCGCTGCCGCGATCGACGCCGGCCGCGCTCGCGCCGTACTACGGGCAAAGGCTGACCTGGCGCGACTGCGGGGCGCCCGGCTTCCAGTGCGCCACGATGAGGGCACCGCTCGACTACACGAAGCCGGACGACGGGAGCATCCGGCTCGCCGTGGCCCGCAAGAAGGCGACGGGTCCGGGCGAGCGGCTCGGCTCGCTGCTCGTGAACCCGGGCGGCCCGGGCGGCTCGGCGATCGGCTACCTCCAGCAGTACGCGGGGATCGGCTACCCGTCCGACGTGCGCGCCCGCTACGACATCGTCGCGGTCGACCCGCGTGGCGTTGCCCGCAGCGAGCCGGTCGAATGCCTCGACGGACAGGCGATGGACAGGTACACGCAGGCGGACTTCACGCCCGACGACGAGAAGGAGACCGAAGAACTGGTCGGCGCGTACAAGAGGTTCGCGGAGGGGTGCGGGGCGGACTCGCCGGATGTGCTGCGCCATCTCTCCACCGCCGAGGCGGCCCGGGACATGGACATCCTGCGGGCGACGCTGGGGGACCCGAAGCTGACGTACGTGGGGGCGTCGTACGGCACCTTCCTAGGGGCGACGTATGCCGGGCTCTTCCCGAACCGGGTGGGCAGGCTGGTCCTGGACGGCGCGATGGATCCCTCCCTGCCCGCTCGCCGGATGAACCTCGACCAGACGGCGGGCTTCGAGACGGCGTTCCAGGCGTTCGCGCGGGACTGCGTGCGGCAGCGGGAGTGTCCGCTGGGCACGAAGGCCGGCGAGGTCGGCAAGAACCTCAAGTCCTTCTTCCGCAAGCTCGACGCGAAGCCCATCCCGACCGGCGATCCGGACGGCCGTCGGCTCGGCGAATCCCTCGCCACCACCGGCGTGATCGCGGCGATGTACGACGAGGGGGCCTGGGGACATCTGCGCGACGCGCTGTCCGCGGCGATGGAGGAGAACGACGGCGCGGGTCTCCTCGGCCTCTCCGACAGCTACTACGAGCGCGACGCCGACGGCGGCTACACCAACCTGATGTTCGCCAACGCGGCCGTGAACTGCCTGGACCTCCCGCCGGCCTTCGCCACCCCCGACGAGGTCCGCGCATCCCTCCCCGCCTTCGAGAAGGCGTCCCCCGTCTTCGGCGAAGGCCTCGCCTGGGCCACCCTGAACTGCGCGTACTGGCCAGTGGCCCCGACCGGCGAGCCGCACCGCATCGAGGCGAAGGGCGCGGCCCCGATCGTGGTGGTCGGCACCACCCGCGACCCGGCGACCCCGTACCGCTGGGCCCAGGCCCTCTCCCGCCAGCTCTCCTCGGCCCGCCTCCTCACCTATGAAGGGGACGGCCACACGGCGTACGGGCGGGGCAGCAAGTGCGTCGACAACACGATCAACGCGTATCTCCTGCGGGGGACGCCGCCCAGTCGGGAGAAGCGCTGCTGACGACGTACGGTGCGGCGGACGGCCCCGGAGGGTGGGATTCCGGGGCCGGGGCGGGGGCTGGAGTGGGTGGCGGAAGGCCTGCACAGGGCCCTCACAGGGCCTCCGTGGAGCCTCCGGAGGGCCGGTCAGGGGTTGGTACGGAGCACTCCAGAAACTGTGTAGACTTACCGACGTTGCTGATCGCACCATAGTGCGGACAGCGCGCCGCCTTAGCTCAGATGGCCAGAGCAACGCACTCGTAATGCGTAGGTCTCGGGTTCGAATCCCGAAGGCGGCTCCATCAAACCCCAGGCCGGATTAGATCCGACCTGGGGTTTTGTCGTTCAGCGGACGCGGCGACGCCCGGCGTGCTCCGCACGGGTGTCGGTGGCGTCGGATGGCGTCCGTCGACAGGAGATCGGCCCTTTACGTACCGGTGGGCCTGGCTGATCTTGGTGTGCCGCAGGATCTCGTGATCCCAACTGCCGAGCATCGAGTTGAACAAGAGCCCGACCCGGCCCACCCGCAAACCCCAGTCGCCGCCTCGTGCCCTGTCGCGCCGTCTCGCCAATTGCTCCTCCCGCCAAGGCCGTTGACCCCTCCCACCCGCACCAGCAGAATGAGCGCGCATCCGTGAGAGCGCTCTCAAAACCGAGGGAGACCCCCATGACCGGCACAACCGACAGGCACGGCCAGGTGCCCACCCGTCGCACGCTCATCGGGGCCGGTCTCGGACTCGCGGTCGGGCTCGGTGCCGCGGGCTTCACGGCGGTCGGTTCCGGTGTTGCGCACGCCGCCGTGGACGGAAGCCGCGCCACCCCCGCCACCTACCGCGCCCAGGCCTTCCTGGCCGCCGCAATGGACGCCTACCCCGACCACGGCACCGTCCGCCTCGCCCAGAGCTACAGCGACCAGGCCGGTCTCTTCAGTACCGCCTTCACCTACGACAACGCCCTCGCGGCCCTCGCTCACCTCGCCACCCGCACCGCGGACGGGCGGGAGCGGGCCGTCGTGCTCGGGGACGCGCTGCTGTACGCGCAGCAGCACGACCCGGTCCATGGCGACGGGCGGCTGCGGCAGGCCTACAACGTCGGGCCGTACACCTTCTACGACGGCTCGCTGCAGCCGGACGGGTTCGTGCGTGCGGACGGGAGCGTCAACGTCGGGACGCAGTTCGGGTTCACGGGTACGGCCGTGGGGGACATGGCGTGGGCCGGGATCGCGCTCAGTGCGCTGGCCCGGCGGACGGGGGAGCGGCGGTTCCTCGACGGTGCCGTGCGGATCGGGGAGTGGATCGAGCGGAACGGGCGGACCGATGAGCCTCTTGGGGGGTACAAGTTCGGGGTGAACGGGGCCAACGAGAAGCTGCCCTTCACCTCCACCGAGCACAACACCGACCTGGTCTGTCTGTTCGGGCGGCTCGCCCGGCTCACGAAGGACGGCGTGTGGCTGGAGCGGCGTGACCGCGCGCGGGACTTCGTCCGGAGGATGTGGGAGGCGGACGGCGGGTTCTTCTATACCGGGACCAATGACGGGGTCGTCATCAACACCTCCCCCGTTCCCGAGGACACCCAGACCTGGACCCACCTCGCCCTCGACTCCCGTGCCCACGCCTCGTCGCTGGACTGGGCCGCGCGTGAGCTGGCCGTTCTCGACCACGCCGAGCGGCCCAACAGCACGGTGCCGGCGGGGCAGTCGTACGAAGGTGTCACCTTCAGTTCGGCCAGTCTGCTCGCGAACGAGGACGCCCCGATCGCCGACGGTCAGCCCAAGCCGGACCGCAACGGTGTGTGGTTCGAGGGGACCGCTCATCTCGCGCTCGCCCTGCGGGAGCGGCAGGGTCGGGGGGACGCGGCGCGGGCGCGGCGGCTGGTCGCGTCCATCGAGCGGGCCCAGGATCTGCTCGGGGACGGACAGAGTGTCGGAGGACGGGCGCTGCCCGCGCGCTCCGGGGTCGTGTCGGCCAGCAGTCCGCTCGACACCGGGTTCGGGTTCGGCTACTACCCGTACCGGCACCTCGGTGCGACGGCCTGGTATGTGATGGCGGCCGCGCGCTTCAACCCGCTGCGGGCCTGAACCGGCACGCGCACCGAAGGCGTCGGTCGCGGCCCGCTCACAGTGGAGCCCTGTCCTCGGGGAACAGCGTGATGGCGCGCAACCTCCGTCGGCCGGTCCTGCGTCGGCCGGACCTCCGTCGGCCGGATCTCCGGCGGTCTGCGGTGTCGTCGGGTCGCCGCCCGGACGCCCGGTCATGGTCAGCCGACCGGGAGGGGCTGTTCGGCCCAGATCGTCTTGCCGGTCGGGGTCTGCCGGGTGCCCCAGCCCTGGGTGAGCTGGGCGACCATGTGCAGTCCGCGGCCGCCCTCGTCGTAGGTGCGGGCGCGCCGCAGATGGGGCGCCGTACTGCTGGCGTCGGACACCTCGCAGATCAGGGTGCGGTCCCGGATCAGGCGCAGCCCGATGGGTACGTCGCCGTACCGGATGGCGTTGGTGACCAGCTCACTCACCACCAGCTCGGTGACGAACGCCGCCTCCTGCAGACCCCATGCCGCGAGCTGCCGGGAGGCCTGCGCGCGGGCGTCGGCCACGATCGCCGGGTCGGACGGCAGCGCCCACGCGGCGACCTGGTCGGCGTGCAGGGCCCGGGTGCGGGCGAGGAGGAGGGCCACGTCGTCGGCGGGGCTCTCGGGGAGCAGGTCCTTGAGGATGGAGTCGCAGGTGGTCTCCAGCGACGGCACCGGAGAGGCGAGGGCCTCGCAGAGCTGTTCCAGGCCGAGGCCGACGTCGCGTTCGCGGGAGATCAGGCCGTCCGTGCAGAAGGCCAGCAGGCTGCCCTCGGGCAGCTCCAGCTCGGTCGACTCGAAGGGCAGCCCGCCGACGCCGAGCACGGGGCCGGGCGTGAGATGGACGATGCCGACCGTGCCGTCGGGCAGGAGCAGGGCGGGCGGGACATGGCCGGCACTGGCCAGGGTGCAGATCCGGGAGACCGGGTCGTAGACGGCGTACAGGCAGGTCGCGCCGATCCCGCCGGTGTACGGCAGCTCCCGGACGATGCTGTCGTCGTCCGAGGTGAGGTGGGTGACCAGGTCGTCGAGGTGGGTGAGCAGCTCGTCCGGGGGCAGGTCCACGTCGGCGAGGGTGCGTACGGCGGTGCGCAGCCGCCCCATGGTGGCGGAGGCGTGGATGCCGTGCCCGACGACATCGCCGACGACCAGCGCGACCCGGGTACCCGAGAGCGGCACGACATCGAACCAGTCGCCGCCCACGCCGGCGCCCGTGCCGGCGGGCAGATAGCGGTACGCCACCTCGACGGCCGCCTGCTTCGGCAGGTCGCGGGGCAGCAGGCTGCGCTGGAGGGTGAGGGCGTTGGTGCGCTCGCGCGTGTACCGCCGGGCGTTGTCCACACCCACGGCGGCCCGCCCCGCGAGTTCCTCGGCGAGGATCAGATCGTCCTGCTGGAAGGGCGGGGACCTCTTCCCGCGTACGAAGACCGCGACGCCGAGGGTGATGCCGCGGGCCCGCAGCGGGGCGGCCATGACCGAGTGGAGTCCGTGCTCCTGGACGACGGTGGCCCGCGCGTCGTGCTCGGTGACCCAGCGGACGAAGTCGGGGTCGCTCGCGCCGCTGAGCACCGGGCGGCCGCTGGTCAGGGAACGGGCGGGGGGCGAGAACGGAGGATACGTGTCGACCCCGCCCAGGTCGACGGCAGCCTCCGGCACGCCCCCGCCCTCGGTGGCCGACTGATGGGCGACCCGGCGCAGCACCACGGCGGCGTCGACCGGCCCCGGCACCGGCTCCTCCCCGCGCATCACCGAGTCGAGCAGGTCCACGCTGGTGAAGTCGGCGAGCCGGGGGACGGCCAGATCGGCCAGCTCCTGGGCGGTGCGGTTCACGTCGAGGGTGGTGCCGATACGGGTGCCCGCCTCGTTCAGCAGGGCCAGCCGCTGCCGGGCGGCGTACTGCTCGCTGCTGTCGAAGGCGGCGGTGCCGACCCCGGCCACCGTGCCGGAGGCGGGGTCCCGGACGGGCCACAGCTCCACGATCCAGGAGCGCTGCCGGCCGGCGTCGGCGGGCGGTGCCGGGGCGAACCCCTCGTATCGCATCGGCATGGCCTCCTCGGCGACCCGCCGCACACACCGGAGAAACCCTTCGTCGGACCGGGCCTCCCCGAGCGGATCGGCCTCCGCGCCCGCGTTCAGCCGCCACGAGCCCGACGCGGGGCTGTAGGTGGACAGGGCGATCGAGGACTGGGCGAAGGCCCACTCCACCATCCGCCGGTCGCGCTCCGAGTCGGCGGTTCCGGTGGTGGCGGTGACGACGAACGCCTGTGTCGCGCCGGCACTGTCCAGCGAGGGATGGGCATGCAGGGTCAGCTCGACCCGACGGCCGTCCCGATGCCTGAGCACCGCCGTACCGCTCCACTCCTGGGAGCCGACGGGGGAGAAGCCGGTCGCCTCCCGGTCCACGAGAAGGTCGGCCGCGGCCCGCCCCACCACCTCGGAGGCCCGGTACCCCAGCAGCCGCCGAGCACCCTCGCTCCACCCCGTGACGACGCCTTCCAGGCCGATGGTGGCCGTCGCGGCATCTACTGACCACCCGCTGTGACCGAAGTTCTGATCAAAAGTGGCCATTACTGCTCAATTCGCGCTGGTGATGTTACTCACGGTTCCAGCGTGCGCGTCGCGGGAGGATCGGACAAGTCGGATTCCCGCGCATGAGATTCCTGTGCATGGAGATGGGGTGCAGGGGGCTGACTCTCGTGGCGGTCGGATGTCCGCTCTCCACCGCCCGGCGTACCCTGTGCACGCAAGGGGCGTTCCCCGGAGCTGACTTCCGGGGAACGCCCTTTGTGCTCACCGCGTCAACTGTGGCTCAGTTGTAGGTGGTTGTCGGCCGTTCAGCAGTTGTTCACGCCGTCGAAGCGGCGCGGCTGGATGGCGACCTTGGAGGTGGCCTCCCAGCCCGGGTCGAGCGAGGTGCAGGTGCCGTCCGCGCCGAAGGCCCAGACGATCTTCACGCGCACGCGGTAGCTGCAGTCGTTACGGGCGTGGCCGGTCTGCGTGATCGTGCCACGGTCGACCCAGCCGGCGACACAGGTGGGTGCCGTGCCTTTGGCGCCGACGGTGGCGGCGGCCGCCGGGGAGGCGCCGACGGTGGCCGTCAGCGCCGCTGCGGAAAGCATCACCGCGGCCGTGCGCTTGAGGGTGGTTGAGGTACGCAAAGGATTTCCCCCTTTGTTCGGGTACAGCGAGTCGTCCCGTTCGGAGATCTGGTCAGGTATCTCCTGGGACGCGGTCGGTTGGAAGCTATGTCCGCGCTTGATCGGCACACAAGTACCTTGCAAAACACATGAGTTGGGGCCGTGTCCGAAAGTGTGCGCGATTCCGGAAAGGGGAGGGATGTCCTCCGTTCGCGCTTGATGGTGTCCAGTCAGGGACGTTCGTGTCCCCGGACGCCTTCGTGGCCGGATTCCGATCGGATGGGCCTTCGCCATGTGGCGTGAATTGGGCGGGCGGCCTCCCTCGAATGTGACGAGGGTCACTTCGGGTCCGTGAACCGTCGGCGCGGGCCCTTACGACGAAGGGGTGTGATGGGAGAGCCGCGCGATGCGAATACCGAAGCGGACCTCGTGGCGGCCGTCGCCGAGGGAGACCGCGAGGCCTTCGAGCTGCTCTACCGTCACTACGCCCCTTGGCTGGTCGCCCGACTGCGCCACCGCTGCGCGGACGACTCGCTGCTCGACGACATCGTCCAGGAGACGTTTCTCAACCTGTGGCGCACCTGTGCGGCCGGTCGGCAGCGGCAAGTCGCCGACATGGGTGGGTGGTTGTGGCGCATCGCCTCCCGGCGGCTCGTGGACCAGGCCCGCGCGGGTGGCGCCCGCTCGCGGGTACAGCGGGCGCTGCAGCGGTTGCGTATCCGCGACGAACCGTCGGCCGAGGAGGAGGCGCTCGCCGGCGGCCGGCACGGCGACCTGGCCGATGCGCTGGCCCGGCTGCCCACGGAGCTCCGCCGCGTCATGCAGGCGACGGTGGTCGACGGCCTGACCGTACGGCAGGCCGCGAACGTTCTCGGAGTGCCGCCCGGCACGGTGAAGACGCGCGCCATGCGGGCCCGCAAGTTACTGAAGCAGGAGCTCGATCGAGGGGCCGCGCCACGACAGCGGCCCGGCTGGAGAGGAGGCGAGGATGACGCAGCGGACATTGCCGCAGGAGAGTCCTGACCCTCACACACCTGACGCGCTGCTGCGCGGCTATGCACGCGGAGAGACGCCGGCGCACGCCCTGCGGGCCGTCGAGTCGCACCTCGACCACTGTCCGCTCTGCCGCTCACGGCTGTCCGGCCACACCGACCCGCGGATCCTGGACCACGGCTGGGAACGCCTCGACGTGGCGATCGACGCACCCGTACCCGGTACAGGAGAGCGGCTGCTGGTCCGCTTCGGGGTGCCGGACCATGTGGCGCGGCTGATCGCGGCGACTCCGGCGCTGCGTGCGTCCTGGGTGGGTGCCGCCGCCCTGACGTTGCTGCTCGCCGCGCTGATCGCGCGCCTGGCCGAGCCGGCCGGGACGCCGCTGCTCTTCCTCGGTCTCGCACCGCTGCTGCCCGTGGCCGGAGTGGCCGTCTCCTACGGCCGGCGCTGGGACCCCGCGCACGAGATGGGCCTGGTGACACCCATGCGGGCCCTGCGGCTCGTGCTGCTGCGCACCGCCGTGGTCCTCGCCACCTGCATCGCCCTGACGGGCGCCGCCAGTCTGGCCGTGCCCGGTCTCGGCCTCGCCACCTTCGGGTGGCTGCTGCCCGGCTGTGCGCTCACCGCCGTGAGCCTCGCCCTGGCGGCACGGATGGACTCCACGACGGCGGCCGGCGCGACCGCGGCCGGCTGGCTCGCCGTCCTGATCGCCACCCACGACTCGCACGCCGTCTTCAGCGCGACGGGACAGACCGCCTCGGCCGCGGTGCTCGCCGTGGCCTCGGTGGCCGTGCTGCTGTCCCGTACCGCATTCGACCGACCCGCTTACCGACAGGGGACTGCCCGATGACCGATCACACCGTCGAGGTACGGGAGTTGGGTGTGCGCTACCGGCGTTCCGTGGCGCTCGACTCCGTGTCCTTCTCACTGCGGACGGGCGTCACCGGCCTGCTCGGTCCCAACGGCGCGGGCAAGACCACCCTGCTGCGGGCCCTGGCCACCGCACTCGTCCCCGACACCGGGGAGATCCGGGTGCTCGGCCAGGATCCTCGCGACCCCGGTCAGCGCACGGAGATCAGGCGCCGCCTCGGATTCCTGCCGCAGGACCCCGGATTCCATCCGAACTTCACCGCCTTCGAGTTCGTCGACTACGTCGCGATCCTCAAGGAGATGACCCACCGCGGCCGCAGGCACGACGAGGTGCGCCGGGTGCTCGACGCCGTGGGCCTGAGTGAGCACCGCGGCAAGCGGATCCGGATGCTGTCGGGCGGTATGAAGCAGCGCGTGGCGCTCGCCGCGGCGCTCGCGGGCGAGCCCGAACTGCTCATCCTCGACGAACCGACCGTCGGCCTCGACCCCGAACAGCGGCTGCGCTTCCGCGAGTTGATCGCCGACATCGGCGAGGGCCGGACCGTCCTGCTCTCCACCCATCAGACCGAGGACGTCGCCGCCCTGTGCCGCCGCGTCGTCGTACTCGACCACGGCGTCGTCAAGTTCGACGGCGATCCGGTCGGTCTGAGCGCGGTCGCCCAGGGCCGGGTGTGGAGCAGCGCCGAGCGCGACCCGCAGGCGCTGGCCGGATGGCGTACCGGCCAGGGGACGTTCCACAACATCGGCAGTCCGCCGCCGGGTGCCGCGATCGTGGACCCGGCGCTGGAGGACGGCTATCTGCTGCTCCTCGACGACACCGGACGGCGGGCCGGTCAGGGGGCCGCGGCATGAGCGGCACGATGACCGAGGCCCCGGTGCGCGCCGAACGCCGCACCCCCCGCGCGGCGGGCGCCGCCACGCGCACGCTCGCCCGCGTCGAGGCCGTACGGCTGCTGCGGCACCCCGCCGTACTCGCCGCGTTCGGGCTGTATCTGGCGCAGTGGGCGTACAGCGGGTACTCCGGCGACGACCGCTATCCGGTGCTGCACGACGAGGACCGCTACACCCAGCTCTCGCTCCTGCTGATCGCGGCGGGAACCCTGCTCGCGGCCAACCTCGCCGCGCTCCGCTCGTACCGGCACGGCACCGACGCGATGTTCGACCTCCTGGTGCTTCCGCCCTGGCGGCGCACCTGGGCCCTGCTGCTCGCCCTGCTGCCGGTGACCGTGCTGTCGGCGGTCCTGGCCGGCGCCCGCATCGGATACACGGCCGCTCAGGACGCGGCGATCGGCAGCCCCTCCGTGGCGGAACTCGCCACCGGCCCGCTCGTGGTGCTCCTGGCCGGCGCGATCGGCGTCCTCGCGGCCCGCGTCGTGCGATCCATGGTGGCCGCGCCGCTCACCCTGGCCGCGCTCGGGATCGTGACGGTGGTGGGCGCACTGCAGCCGAAGTCGGACGTGCGGTGGTGGGGTCTGGTCGGCATCGAGGACGAGAACGTGCCACCGCTGCCCACCTCACTCACCTACCGTCCGGCGGGCTGGCATCTGCTCTATCTGGCCGCCCTGGTGACCTTGGTGGCCGCGGCGGCGGTGCTCCGCGCGGGCGGTCGCTCGACCGTGTTCAGGGCGACGGCCGGCGTCGCCCTGCTCGCGGTGATCGGCACGGGTCTGGCCCAGCAGCGCGGTCTGCCGGACGAGGTCCGCGAGGCCCGTACGACCGCCGAGAACGCCCCGTCGTCGCAGCAGGTGTGCGTCGAGCGCGACGGCGTCGACCACTGCGCCTTCCCCGAGTTCAAGGACCGGTACCGGCAGTGGGCGGAGGTGACCGGGGGAGTGCTGCGCTGGGTGCCGCGGACGGCGCGGGAGAAGCGGTATGTCGTACGCCAGCACGTCTTCCTGAGCACGGTCGGCACCGGTGTCGTGCCTCCGTTGCCGGTGGCGAAGTGGGCTGCCGACGACCGTGCGGCCGGGACGCCGGGCGCCGTGCCCGTCGGCACCGACTGGGGCACGCACAGCGACCTCGCGGGCGACCACA
This sequence comes from Streptomyces cyaneochromogenes, assembly GCF_003963535.1. GTDB lineage: Bacteria > Actinomycetota > Actinomycetes > Streptomycetales > Streptomycetaceae > Streptomyces > Streptomyces shaanxiensis. The sequence goes on from NZ_CP034539.1 coordinate 5,704,752, forward strand.
TGCTCGGCTTCGCCGGGAGCTTCGCGTACCGCGCGGTGACCGGCGAGGCCCCCGCCGACGCCCGCAACCAGGCGGTCTGCCGCGCGCGCGGGGCGCTCACACTGTGGCTCGCCGTCCAGGCGACGGACGGAACCCGGGAGGCCTACGACTCGCTGACCGGGCGATCCTTCGGCGGTCTCTCGCTCAACACCTTCAACGCCGCCACCGGCCTCGGTGTCAGCGCGCGTGAACAGGACCTCGTACGGACCCTGCTGACGCGGCGCGACGCCGAGGTCGGCGCCAAGGTGAAGCAGTCGTGGACGCGACTCACGGCGGCGGACACCACGACCGACGAGGCGGCCGCCCTCCTGGGCGTCCCGGCCCCGCCGGCCGCGCGCGACGGCGAGGAGGGCCGGTGCGCGTGAACGCCTCCACGGGTGCGGTGCTGCGCACGCTGCTCAGGCCCGACCTGCGGGCGGCCCGCACCCTTCCGCTGCTCGGTGCGGGCGTGGTGGGGGTGGCCGCTACGGGCTGCCCCGCGCTGTTCTCCGCGCACGTCCAGCCGGACGCGGCCGCCGTGCTGTTGCGGATCGCGACCGTACTGACCGCCATCGGCCTCGCCTGCCTCCTGGACGACCCCGCGGCCCGGACCACCGTGGTGGTGCCCGTGTCGCGAGGGCTGCGCAGCGGGCTGAGGATGGCCGTGGGCCTGCTGGCCTTCGGGCTCTTCTGGGGTGCCTCGGCGAGCCTCGCCCGGCTGGGAGTGGCCGCCGAGGCACGGCAGTCGTTCCCGGTCGGCGGGCTCGCGGTGGAAGGCGTGACGCTCGCCGTCGGCACGCTCGCCCTGGCCCTCCTCGGTGTGCGGCGATCGGCGCTGGGGGCGGGCAGCTTGGTGGCCGCGCCTGCGCTGACGCTCCTTGTCGGGGCGGCACTGTTCCTTCCGGACAGCCTGGAGCTGTTTCCCGTACCGGGTGATCCGGGCTGGAGCGATGCCACCCTGCGGTGGACCGTGCTGCTGCTCTTCGCCTTGGCCGGCTGCGCGGCACAGCTGCGCGAGCGGCCTGTCCGCTGACGGCGTGGTGCGCGACTGAGGCCGGTGACCTGCTACTCGCGGTTCCCGCGTGCGCGGCGCGAGAGAATCGGACAAGTCGGATTCCTGTGCAGGGAAATGGTGGTGATGAGCGCGATGAGTCACTCCGCTACGCCGCTCGCCAAGAAGATCGGCATCAAGCCGGGCCACCGTCTCCGGCTCCGACACGCGCCCGCCCACTGGGACATCCCGGGCCTGCCGGAAGGCTGCGAGGTGGCCGAGGGAAGCCCGCGGGGCGCGGACGTCGCCGTCGCCTTCTACCGGTCCTACGCCGACCTCGTCACCGAAGCCCCCGCCCTGGTCGACGACCTCGCCGACGACGCCATGCTGTGGCTCGCCTGGCCCCGCCGCGCGGCCGGGCACGTCAGCGACATCACCGAGAACTCCCTGCGCGACCTCTTCCTCCCGCTCGGCGTGGTCGACGTGAAGGTGGCGGCGCTGGGGGAGGACTGGTCAGGCCTGAAGTTCGTACGGCGCCGGGAGAACCGGCGTACGTGACCGGATGTGCGTGTCGGCGGCGAGGCTCGGTATCGGGACCCGGCTTCCCTAGTCGCCCCCGCCCCCGCCCCCGCCACCGCCCCCGCCGTCACCGCCCCCGCTGTCGCCCCCACCGCTGTCCCCGCTGCTGCCGCCGTCCGACCCCCAGCCGTCGCCGCCGCCGGGCTCGTTGTCGTCGCCGCCCTGCCCGAGGTTGCTGAACCAGGCACGGTCCCACCACTCGTCGGCGGCGAGGGGCTCACCCTCGTTCACCGGGCGCCGCTGCGACCGGAACCGTGCCAGGCCCGTGGTGTCCCCCAGCCCGAAGGCGACGGCGAAGACCTGCGCCATGACGGCGTCCAGCGGGTCCGGGCTCTCGTACCGCACGGGGGACAGCGGCAGCAGGACCGAGCCCTGCTCCAGCACCGGCCGGCGTGGGGGGCGTGTCAGCAGGGCGACGCGCTGTTCGTTGCGCAGCAGCCACGAACTCACCGCGTTCTCCCGCCGCAGCACCCAGTACTGCCCGGGCAGCCACACCTCCACGGAACTCTTCGACTTCCGCAGCTTCTTCTTGAGGCTGAGCTGCGCCGTGACCTCGCCGACCGTCAGACGCAGGCCCTTGGAGGGTTCGGAGGCGTCGGCCCGGAAGCCGCGGGGCGCCCGGAGCCGTACGACAGGAGCGTACGGACCCCATACGTCCACGCGCACCAGACGCCGGTCCACGGCGACGGTGACCGGCCCGGCGGGCCCCGGCGCGAACCGCCGCGCGATCCACAGCGGTACGCCCTCGGCCCGGGCCCGGGCCCCCAGAGCGGCCACCTGGTCCGGCCCGCCGCACCGCCAGACCGCCAGCTCACCCAGCCTGTGGGCGAACTCGGCGGCCCGGCGCACCCGCACCGGCGTGGCGGTGCCGGTGACGCGGGTGACGGGGACGATCCCGGTCCCCGCCGCCAACCGCTGGAGCGGGCGCTCCGCCCCACCGCCCCCGAGCCACCACCCGCGCTGGAACGCCTCGGCCATGGCGCCGAAGTTCAGCTCACTCGACGGTGTGGTCCTGCCACCCCTGCGCAGCCGGTCCTCGGTCAACTCCACGGTCCGCGCCAGCGGATTCCACGACTGCTCGCTGTACAGAACCTGGCTCACCACAACCCCCGTCCCCCGCGGCCGGCTCAGCACGGCCCACCCTCACCATTGTCCGGTCCTGCCCGCTCCCATGCCGCTGTGGCGTACGGCACAGGGAGCAGCCGCGTGTGACCGCCGTCCGTCATACAAATCGGCGTACTCAAGACGTCCCTGCAGTGAACGACTAGCATCCGCCGGAAGCCGTGGCCGGGGCGAAGTGACGGAATGAGGGCTGGACATGACGGAACCGAGGATCGCCGTCGCCGTGGTGACCATGGGGAACCGCCCCGCCGAGGTCGACGCGCTGCTCGAGTCCGTGGCCAAGCAGGACCTCGCCCCCACCCGGATCGTCATCGTCGGCAACGGCTGCCCGCTTCCCGAGTTCGCCGAACGGCTGGGCCTGCCCGGCGAGGTCACGCCGATCGAGCTCGACGAGAACCTCGGCTGCCCCGGCGGGCGCAACGCGGCCCTCGCGCGGCTGCGGGAGTTCGGGGACGTCGACGTCGTGGTCGACCTGGACGACGACGGGCTCCTCGTCGACGCCGACGTACTGCGCCGCGTACGCGACCTGTACGCCGCCGACGACCGGCTCGGCATCGTCGGCTTCCGCATCGCCGACGAGCACGGCGAGACACAGCAGCGGCACGTGCCGAGGATCGGCAAGTCGGATCCGCTGCGGGGCGGTTACGTCACCGGCTTCCTCGGCGGCGGGCACGCGCTGAGCATGGCGATGCTCGACGAAACCGGGGACTGGCCCGCCGAGTTCTTCTTCGCCCACGAGGAGACGGACCTGGCCTGGCGGGCGGCCGACGCCGGCTGGCGCATTCTCTACGCCCCCGAACTCCTCCTCCAGCACCCGAAGACCTCGCCCGCCCGGCACGCCATCTACTACCGCGTGACCGCCCGCAACCGCGTCTGGCTGACCCGCCGCCGGCTCCCGCTCGCCCTCGTCCCCGTCCACCTGGGCATCTGGATCCTGCTCACCCTCGCCCGCAACCGCTCGCCGGCCGGCCTGCGCGCCTGGTTCGGCGGCTTCCTGGAAGGCCTACGGGAACCGGCGGGCGAGCGACGCCCCATGCGCTGGCGCACGGTGTGGCGGCTCTGCCGGCTGGGGCGGCCCCCGGTCATCTGACCAGGCCCGTCAACGGACGGGACGCGGGCCCCGGTCGTTCACCTCTGACGACCGGGACCCACACGCGCCCCCGGATCCGGCCACGGCGGCGACGCTCCCCCGAGCTGCGCGTCGTACGCACGCACCGTCGGGCCGGACCCGATGTAGTGAGATTAAGCCATGTTGACGGAACGCCAACAACTGGCCAAAGGTGTTTTTTGACACTCGATCACTTGGCGTCGGCATAACACTCCACCACCGCCGTGGTGAACGGAAACCGCACCGGCGTCTCCCCGAACGTCAGCCGCCCGGCCAGCTCAGCCGCCTCGCGGATCGCCGTCACCACCGCCTCGGCCTCTTCCTCGGGACAGTGCACGATCACCTCGTCGTGCTGGAAGAAGACCAGTTCGGCCGCCATGCCCGCACAGGTCTGCCGCAGCGCGGCGAGCAGCAGCAGGGTCCAGTCGGCGGCACTGCCCTGGACGACGAAGTTGCGGGCGAAGCGGCCCCGGGCGCGGGCGTTGGTGGAGGCGTAGCCCGGCACCCACTCCTGCGGCCCGGAGCCGTCGGCCGACTCCTCCCGCGCCTGCGGTGTCGGGATCCCCGCCTCCTCGGCCGCGTCGTCCGACGCCCCGGCGGCCGGGGGACACGTCCGCCCCAGCCACGTCCGCACGAGCCGCCCCTCCTCCCCGGCCCGCGCCGCCTCGTCGACGTACGCCACCGCTCTCGGGAAACGGCGTCTGAGCGCGGCGAGGTTCTTGAGTCCGTCGCCGGAGGTCTGCCCGTAGACGGCGCCCAGCACGGCGAGCTTGGCCTGATCGCGGTCGCCGGAGAAGGCGCGGTCGGAGACGGACTGGTAGAGGTCGGTCTCCCGCCCGGCCACCTCCATCAGCCCGGGATCACGCGAGATCGCGGCGAGCACCCGCGGCTCCATCTGGTCGGCGTCGGCCACGACGAGCCGCCAGCCCGGGTCGGCGACCACCGCACGCCGGATGACCTTCGGAATCTGCAGCGCGCCCCCGCCGTTGGTCACCCACCGCCCGGTGACCGTCCCGCCCGCGAGGAACTCCGGCCTGAACCGCCCGTCCCGCACCCAGTCCTGCAGCCAGGACCAGCCGTGCGCCACCCAGATGCGGTACAGCTTCTTGTACTCGACCAGCGGCTTCACGGCCGGATGGTCGAGGGACTCGATCTCCCAGCGGCGCGTCGATCTGATCCTGATCCCGGCCTGCGCGAAGGCCTTGACGACGTCCGCGGGCAGATCGGGCCGCACCCGGCGCCCGAACGCGGCCGACACCTCGTCCGCCAGCTCGGCCAGCCGGCGCGGCTCCCCGCCCCCGGCGTACCGCTCACCCAGCAGTTCGTGCAGCACCCGGCGGTGCACCTCGGCGCTCCAGGGCAGCCCGACCCGGTTCATCTCGGCGGCGACGAGCATGCCCGCCGACTCGGCCGCCGTCAGCAGCCGCATCCGCTCCGGGTGTGCGGTCGCCCCGTGCCGACGCTGCTGGTCGGCGTACACCTCGACGAGGTCGGCGAGCGGCACATGGACCGCCTGCGGCTCGAAGAGCGGGGACTGCGAGCCGGGTTCGGCGGCGCGCAGGGGCGGGTCGGGCGGTACGGGGCGGCGGCGCAGCCGGGCGAGGGCGGCGGCGGCCGACCTCGGCTCGCCGTACCGCCCCTCGTGACCGAGCAGGAGCGTCTCGGCGTCCTCGATGTCGTAGCACCGCTCGACTCGCACCCCCGTGGCGAGCAGACGCGGATAGACCTCGGCGGTGGACCGCCACACCCACCGCGCGACCTCCGGCCGCCCCCGCACGGCCTCGGCCGCGTCCGCCTCCCACCGCACCGGCCCCGCGGGCAGCCCGTCCGGACCGAGGGGGGCGATCTCCACGCCGCCGTCCTCGGCCGGAGCGAGCGCCCACCGGTCGGTCATGCTGCGAGTGTGGCACCCGGGTCTGACAACGCCCTCAGCCTTGCTTCTCGCCCTGTTCCCCGCCCCGTACCTCGCCCTGTCCGTCGGCCGTCTTCAGCGTCGTCTCCTCACCGCTCTTCAGGAACTGGGAGAGCAGTTCGACGACGTACGCCTCCATCGCCTCCTTGGAGAGGCCGAGGCCGGACAGGACGCCGGTGCCGTTCTCGAACTCCAGCAGGGCCAGCAGGATGTGCTCGGTGCCGATGTAGTTGTGGCCGAGGCGCAGCGCCTCGCGGAAGGTGAGTTCCAGGACCTTCTTGGCGTCGGAGCCGTACGGGATGAGTTCTGGAACCTCGTCGGCGGCGGGCGGCAGCGCGGCGGTCGCGGCCTGGCGCACGGAGTCCAGGAGGACGCCCTGCGCCGTGATCGCCTTCGAGGCCAGGCCGTCCGGGTCGGCCAGCAGTCCGAGGACCAGGTGCTCGGGGCGGCCCTCGGCGTTGCGTGCCGCGATGGCCTCGTTGTGGGCGGCCATCACCGCGCCCCGGGCACGCGGCGTGTAGCGGCCGAAGCCCTGCTGCGGATCGAGGTCGATCGACTCCTTCGGCACGAACCGCTTCTGCGCGGCCTGCCGCGTGACGCCCATGCTCCGGCCGATGTCGGTCCAGGAAGCACCCGACCGCCGGGCCTGGTCCACGAAGTGGCCGATCAGATGGTCGGCCACCTCACCGAGGTGATCACCGGCGATCACCGCGTCCTGGAGCTGATCGAGGGGCTCGTCGTGGACCTTCTTGATGGCCGCGATGAGTTCGTCGAGTCGTACGGATGACGTGATGCTCGGGTTCGTCGACATGTGTCAACCGTAGGTTGACGATCCCGAGGCGTCAACCCGTGGTTGACGGGCTCGTTTCATTACGATCCTGTGGTGAGCACGCCCAGCACGGTCGACCGAGCCTTCGAGGCCGCCCTCTACGCCACCGGCCACACCGCCCTCGACACCGGCGCATCCCTCCTCGCCGCCGACACCGCGGCGGACGCCGAACTCGCCCGTCGCGGACAGGAGTTCGTGGCGGCCGCCTGGCGGCGCGGCTGGCAGCCGGCCGATGTCGTACGGCTCGTGCGGCGCGACCTGGACGACGTGCACGTACGACTGCTCGCGGCGCTGATCCGAGCACAGCAGCCGGACGACGGCCCCCGCGGCCCGCGCTGGAACGCCCAGCTCGACGACCTGCCCGCCGAGGCCCCGCCCCGCACGGACCGCTTCTCGCACGCGACCGCCGTCCTGGAGCTGTACCGCCTCCTGCTGCGCCTGCCCACGCTGGAAGCCCTGGACCAGGCGGCCGCACCGGCCACCCGGGCCACCGGGCCCGAGTCCCGCATGCTCACCCGCATCCGCGCGCTGCTGGCCAAGGCGGAGGCGACCGGCTTCCCCGAGGAGGCGGAGGCGCTCACCGCCAAGGCGCAGGAGCTGATGGCCCGGCACAGCATCGACGACGCGCTGCTCCCGACCAGCGACCACGCCCCGAAGGACGCGCCCGGTGCCTGCCGGATCGGTGTGGAACCGCCGTACGAGCAGGCCAAGGCCGTCCTGCTGGACGCGGTGGCGACCGCCAACCACTGCCGCGCCGTGTGGAACGAACCCTTCGGCTTCTCCACGGTCGTCGGCTTCGAGGCCGACCTGGAGGCGGTCGAGCTTCTCTACACCTCGCTTCTCGTGCAGGCCCAGACCGCGATGACGAAGGCGGAGGCGGCCCAGCGCGCGGGCGGCCGCAAGCGCACCAAGACCTTCCGGCAGTCGTTCCTGGCGGCCTACGCCCACCGCATCGGCACCCACCTGACCGCCGCCGCTCGGACGCAGGTGACCCAGGACCTGCTCCCGGTCCTCGCCTCCCGCGAGGTGGCGGTCACCGAGCGCCTGGACCGCATGTTCCCGGAGACGACCACGACCCGCCTGCGCGGCGTCAGCGACGAGGCGGGCTGGGTGGAGGGCTCGGAGGCGGCCGACCGGGCCCGGACGAAGGCCCGACGGCCGCTGCGCTGAGCCGCGTCAGCGGCCGGGGCGCCGCAACCGCGTCAGTCGCCCGACTGCTGGAAACCGGTCACCGAGGCGTCCGGGGTCTGCCCGTCGCTCTTCAGCGCGATGTCGCCGTACGACCACTTGAAGCTGTGCGGCTCGGCCGCCCCGGGCAGCGAGATCTTCACCGACTTCACGGCGAGGCTCTTGGTACCGCCGCCCTCGCCCCGCACGTAGGTGAGGGTGAAGGAGGTGGAGGCCTCCTTCGCGAGGGTCGTCTTCCCCGTCGCGGCGGCCTCGTCGGGCGCGACGGTGGCCACGGTGTCGCCCGCGTCGAGCTCGACGCCGGGCAGCCCGTCCAGGACGCACTTGGCACCGCTGCGGTTGGTGACGGTGACGGGCACGTTGCCGGTGTCCCCGGCGGCGGGGGCGGCGTTGGCCGGCCCGAACTCCACGGCCAGCTGGTCGGCGCAGGCGGAGGCGGCCTTGCTTTCCTTGCCGCTGTCGGCGTCGGCGGTGTCGTTGCCGCCGTCGCAGCCGGTCAGCAGGAGGGCCGCGGCGAGGGCGGCGACGGTGAGGGAGGTGGCGCGCATGGAGTCCTTCAGGGAGTGACGTCGGAGATCGCGTGCAGTCCCCGAATCAAACCTCACGATCCCAGACCGGCCGTCGGCAGCCCTGTCGGCAGCGCGTCGCCCTCCGCCCTGGTGTACGTCTCCGCGCCCAGGCCGCCCTCCCAGGTCACCTTCAGCGAGGTCTTGCCGACGGAGTCCACCATCCCGATCGCCCGGTCCTTGCTGCCGTCACTGCACTTGAGCCGGATCATCCGCATCCCGTCCTCCTCACCGGCGGTCCCGCTGCACACGGTCCCGCCGGTCGCGAAGAGCCCGGCCTCCTTGCCGGTGACGACCAGCGCGACGGCCTTGCCGTCGGTCGTGGCGAGCCAGTTGCCCTCCAGGCCACCGGCCGCGGAACCCGACCCTCCCGTACCGCCGCCCGTGTCGGCACTGGCCGACGCGGAGGCGCTGGGACCGGAGTCGCCCGTGGGGGTGGCGTCGGAGTCGGAGCCGCCGTCGCCGCTGCAGGCGGTGAGGGCGAACGCACCCGCCAGGGCCGCGGCCACGGCCGTGACCCGCATCCGCCGGCCCGGCATCGTGCGCGTACGCGAGAAAGTCGCCGAGGTCACTGGAAGCTCCCAAGCTGTAGCGGTCGGCATACGGCCGAATCGGCCGACATGGCCGAAACGACCGCAGCAAGTTACCAGGGAGTCCTGTCGGCGCCCCACCACCCGCCCGACCTACCAGGACGCCTTGCGCACCCCCGGCAGATACCCGGCATGCGCCTGCCCCCGCAGGCTCACCCGGGACAGCCCGAACGTACGGAAGTAGCCACGCGGCCGCCCGTCCACCTGGTCCCGGTTGCGGACACGCGTGGCGCTGGCGTCCCTGGGCTGCCCGCGCAACTCGCGCTGGGCGGCGAGCCGTTCGGCGTCACTGGACGACGGCCGCCGGATGATCTCCTTCAGCTCGGCCCGCCGCGCCGCGTACCGGGCGACGATCTCCTGCCGCTGCCGGTTCTTCGCGATCTTGCTCTTCTTGGCCATCAGACCTTCACTCCTCGGGCGCGGATACGGGCGACGGCCGCCTCGACTCCGATGACGTCGACCGTCTTGATCCCCTTGGCGCTGAGCCGCAGCCGCACATGCCGGCCCTCACTGGGCAGCCAGTAGCGCTTGGTCTGGATGTTGGGGTCGAAGCGGCGGGAAGTCCGCCGGTGCGAGTGGGAAATGGTGTTGCCGAAGCCGGGCTGGGCGCCGGTCAGCATGCAGTGGGCGGACACGGTGACGAACCTCTCCTCAGTCGCTGCTGTTAATGGAATTCATTTTCAGTAAGATAGCAGCATGGCACGCAACGAACTCCGGCCGGTCATCAAGCTCCGGTCCACCGCCGGCACCGGCTTCACCTATGTGACCCGCAAGAACCGCCGCAACGACCCGGACCGCATGACCCTGCGCAAGTACGACCCGGTCGTCGGCCGCCACGTCGACTTCCGAGAGGAGCGCTGAGCACCACCATGCGCAAGGAAATCCATCCGTCCTACGGCCCGGTCGTCTTCCGGGACCGGGCCGCGAACTATGCCTTCCTCACCCGCTCGACGATGACCAGCGAGAAGACGATCGAGTGGGAGGACGGCAACACCTACCCGGTCGTCGACGTCGAGATCTCGAACGTCAGCCACCCCTTCTACACGGGCACGGCCCGCGTCCTGGACACGGCCGGCCGCGTGGAGCGCTTCGAGCGCCGCTACGGGAAGCAGGGCTGACGAGGTGGCCGTGATGTCCGGTCTCTCCGTCGTGATCGTCGGCGGGCTGCACACCGACGCCCGCAAGGCGGCGGTCGCGCACCTGCTCGCCGACGTTCCCGACAGCGTCGTACTCCACCACGACCTGGCGACGGCCGCCGCCGGCACGGTCGTCCGCACGATCCGTGACGCCGCCGGCCTCGTGAGCGCCGGTGAGGCGCCCCTCGTCAACGACTGCGCCTGCTGCGCGCTGCGCGAGGACCTGGTGCCGGAACTGATCCGGATCCGGGACGCGGGCGGCACCCGTATGGCGATCGTCGAGCTCTGGGACTCCGTGGAGCCCAAGGCGATGGCCGAGGTCGTCACGGCCGGCGGGCTCCGGGTCACCGGCGTGATCACCGCGGTCGACCCGGCGCTCGTGCTGCCCTACCTGGGCAACGGCGACGACCTGGCCGAGCGTGGCCTCGCGGCCGCGGCGACGGACCAGCGCACGGTCGCCGACACCTTCGCCCGCCAGCTGGAGTACGCCCCGGTCCTGGCCGTCGCCGACTCCCCGGAGGCCGACGACGAGGACCGCGAGCTGCTGGCCCAGCTCCACCCGACGGCCCGCCGGGTCCCGATCGGCCACGGTGACCCGGCGACCGCCCCCGCCGACGACCTGACGGTGCCGGCCCCGCGGCGCCGTCCGCTCACCCCTCTCGCGCAGGCGGCGTTGGCCGGCTTCGACGTCGAGTCGGCCGCCGCGGCCCAGCACCCGGCGTGCGCCCTGCTCCCCGCCGAGGCGGACGCGCACGGCATCTCGACCCTCGTCTGGCACCGGCGCCGCCCCTTCCACCCGGAGCGGCTCTACGAGGCGCTGGAGGACATCACCTGCGCGGCCGCGCGCAGCAGGGGCCGGTTCTGGCTCGCCGACAAACCGGACGTACTGCTGCACTGGGACGCGGCGGGCGGCGCCCTGTGCGTGGAGAGCGTGGGCCCCTGGCTCGCCTCGCTGCCCGACGCGGCCTGGGACATGGTCCCGCCGGTCCGCCGGGCCGCCGCCGCACTGGACTGGCACCCCGAGCACGGCGACTGCTGCCAGCACCTGGTCTTCACGTCCCCCGGCCTGGACCGGGACGGCCTCGCCGAGCTCCTCGAGTCCTGCCTGCTCACGGACGCCGAGTACGCCGCCGGCCGCGACGCCTGGAAACAACTCCCGCCCGCCTTCGACACCCTCCTGGAGGTCTGACCCCATGCCCCGCAAGCCCGACCGCAAGCCGGCCAAGCCCCGCCCCAACCCCTTGGACCAGGCCGGAATCACCTACGTCGACTACAAGGACACCGACCTCCTGCGGAAGTTCATCTCCGACCGCGGCAAGATCCGCAGCCGCCGGGTCACCCGGGTGACGGCCCAGCAGCAGCGACAACTGGCCACGGCCATCAAGAACGCCCGCGAGATGGCCCTGTTGCCGTACGCGGACCGCTGAGGCCCCTTCGGTCAACCTCCCCAACCGGAAGGACACTTGGGGTTTGGAACAACAACGCCGCGGAACGCGTCTCTTCCTGTGCACGGGGGATTCGGAGCGTCCGCGGGAAGCAGGACGCATGTGATGCGATCCCATGGGCATGCGCTGGAACGCATGTAGGGCCGCGTACGTCACAGGAGTAACCGCAGGAACACCCCGCGTGCACGTGCATCTGCTCATGCAGCTGCACGTGAACAGAGCTATGATCCGGGAGCAGTTTGACCACTGCACCTCAACACCACTGCACCGCCGGGGAGCGACCTGTGGACCGCGACGTGTACAACGGCATGGCAGCCACGGCTCTGACCGGGGTGGCCTGGCAGAAGAGCAGGCACAGCAACTCCCAGGGCTCCTGCGTGGAGTTCGCCCGCCTTCCCGGCGGCGACGTGGCCGTGCGCAACTCCCGCTTCCCGGACGGCCCGGCCCTCGTCTACACCCGTGCCGAGATCGAGGCGATGCTCCTCGGCATCAAGGACGGCGAATTCGACCACCTGGTCGCGGGCTGAGGCCGACGCCCCGCCGGTGCAACCCGGGGCAATCGGGATCTTACGCGCAGTAACGCGCGTAGAACCGCAGCGTCACTCGACGCTGCGGTTCGTCATTCGACCGGACCGGCAGCCGCCCCCGGCGACCCGGCCGCCTGCAGCCGGAACAGGGCCCAGACCACCTTGCCGCTGAGCGTTCCCGCCAGCGGATGCCACCCCCAGCTGTCGCTGAAGGAGTCGACGAGGAACAAACCCCGCCCGGACTCCGCCGAGAAGTCGTCGGAGTCGCGCGCGACCGGACTGTCGTCACTGGGATCGCGCACCGCGCACACCAGCCGTTCCGTCCACCGCATCAGATGCAGCCGGACGGGCGGCGCCTGCTCGGGTACGCGCTGCGCGCCCGCCGGCAGCGCATGGCGCAGCGCATTGGTCACGAGCTCCGAGACCACGAGACAGACGTCGTCGAAGCGATAGCCCAGTTCCCACTGGTCAAGGGTGCGCCGGGTGAACTTCCGTGCCTCGCGCACCGCTTCGTAGCGGGCGGGCAGCGCACAGGAGGCGGCGTTGGACACGGCTGCGGGATCCAGCGGCGGAAGGCCCTGCCGTAACGGCTCGAGCATGGTCGATCCATTCGTCCCCATGCGAGGCACTCCCGGGAATTCGCGGTCGTTGCGATGCAGCGGTTGCGCGGGACCATGGTTTCGGATGCGCAGAGCAGATGCAAGGGCAGATGCACGTGCACGTGACCGAATTGGACGCTCCCGTACCGCTTGTTGGCCATTTTTTCCGCCAACTTCACGCCCTCTCCTTGTCTTCCGCTGTCATCTTCGTGAGCGGAATCCTTGGCTTCTTTCCGTCTCTGTAATCGGACGAGTACTGCTCGAAGTGATTTAGTGGCAGACTGCGGGCCCTGAAGACGGTTGGGGAGGCTGGCGAACGTGAGCGCGGGAGAGCCCGGATCGGTGGTGCGGCGCATGCTGCTCGGCTCGCAACTGAGGCGACTGCGGGAAGCGCGCGGGATCACGCGCGAGGCTGCGGGTTACTCGATCCGCGCCTCCGAGTCGAAGATCAGCCGGATGGAGTTGGGCCGGGTGAGCTTCAAGACGCGCGACGTCGAGGACCTGTTGACGCTGTACGGCATCACGGACGAGGCGGAGCGCAACTCGCTCCTCTCCCTCGCCCGCGAGGCCAACGTCGCGGGCTGGTGGCACAGTTACTCCGACGTCCTGCCCAGCTGGTTCCCCACCTACGTCGGCCTGGAGGGCGCGGCCAGCCTCATCCGGGCGTACGAGGTGCAGTTCGTGCACGGTCTGCTGCAGACCGAGGACTACGCCCGCGCGGTCGTGCGGCGCGGTATGAAGGGCGCGAGCGAGGCGGACGTCGAGCGCCGCGTGGCGCTGCGTCTGGAGCGGCAGAAGTACCTCGTCGCCGAGAACGCCCCCGAGTACCACATCGTGCTGGACGAGGCCGCCCTGCGCCGGCCCTACGGCGACCGCGCGGTGATGCGCGGTCAGCTCCAGCACCTGATCGAGATCTCCGAGCATCCGAACGTGCGGCTGCAGGTCATGCCGTTCGGCTTCGGCGGCCACTCCGGAGAGTCCGGCGCCTTCACGATCCTCAGCTTCCCGGAGTCCGACCTCTCGGACGTCGTCTATCTGGAGCAGCTCACCAGCGCGCTCTACCTCGACAAGCACGAGGACGTCGCCCAGTACGAGCGGGCGCTGAAGGAGCTTCAGCAGGACAGTCCGGGGCTGGACGAGAGCCGGGATCTTCTCCGGGGACTCCTTCAACTCTCTTGAAACACAAGTACGATGACGTGTGATCAGACCGTGAAGACGATCACGGTGGGCGATCGTGATGACGGTCAAGTCGATCGGATCAAGTCGATCGGGCGTCTGCTAGGGATTGAGGGATCACATGTCGTCGTACTTCACCGACCTGGCTCAGCAGTACATCGACGGTGAGTGGCGCCCGGGCACCGGCTCCTGGGACATCATCGACTTCAACCCGTATGACGGCGAGAAGCTGGCATCGATCACCATAGCCACGGTCGACGAGGTGGATCAGGCCTACGAGGCGGCGGCCCGCGCCCAGAAGCAGTGGGCCGCGACCAATCCGTACGCCCGCCGCTCCGTCTTCGAGAAGGCGCTGCGTCTGATCGAGGACCGTGAGCAGGAGATCGCCGAGGTGATCACCGCCGAGCTCGGCGGCACCCGGCTGAAGGCGGGCTTCGAACTCCACCTCGCCAAGGAGTTCCTGCGCGAGGCGATCCACCTGGCCCTGCGCCCCGAGGGGAAGATCGTCCCCTCTCCGGTGGACGGCAAGGAGAACCGCGTCTACCGCGTCCCGGTCGGTGTGGTGGGCGTCATCAGCCCCTTCAACTTCCCCTTCCTCCTCTCCCTCAAGTCGGTCGCCCCGGCCCTCGCGCTCGGCAACGCCGTGGTCCTCAAGCCGCACCAGAACACCCCGATCTGCGGCGGCTCCCTGGTGGCGAAGATCTTCGAGGACGCGGGGCTCCCGGCCGGTCTGCTGAACGTCGTCATCACGGACATCGCGGAGATCGGCGACGCCTTCATCGAGCACCCGGTCCCGAAGGTCATCTCCTTCACCGGCTCCGACAAGGTCGGCCGCCACGTCGCCACCGTCTGCGCCTCGCACTTCAAGCGCTCGGTCCTCGAACTCGGCGGCAACAGCGCGCTGGTGGTCCTCGACGACGCCGACGTCGACTACGCGGTCGACGCGGCGGTCTTCAGCCGGTACGTCCACCAGGGCCAGGTCTGCATGGCCGCGAACCGCGTCCTCGTGGACCGGTCGGTCGCCGAGGAGTTCACCGAGAAGTTCGTCGCCAAGGTGAAGACCCTCAAGGCCGGCGACCCGCGCGACCCCGAGACCGTCATCGGCCCGGTGATCAACTCCTCCCAGGCGGACGCGATCTCGGCCACCGTCGAGCAGGCGATCGCCGACGGCGCGACGGCCCTGGTGCACGGCACGACGACGGACAACCTCGTGCGGCCCTCCGTCCTCACGGACCTCCCGGCCGACTCGCCCCTGCTGAAGCAGGAGGTCTTCGGCCCGGTCGCCTTCCTCGTCCCCTTCGACGGCGAGGAGGAGGCCGTACGTCTGGTCAACGACACCCCGTACGGCCTGAGCGGCGCCGTCCACACCGGGAACATCGAGCGGGGCGTCGCCTTCGCCAAGCAGATCGACACCGGCATGTTCCACGTCAACGACGGCACGGTGCACGACGAGCCGATCGTCCCCTTCGGCGGCGAGAAGCACTCCGGCCTCGGCCGCCTGAACGGCGAGACGATGCTGGACGCGTTCACGACGACGAAGTGGATCTCGGTACAGCACGGGCGCAGCGGCTTCCCGTTCTGAGCCGACCACGGGCCGCTTCCCGGGGTTGACGCCGACCCCGGGGCTGTGCCGTCCTAATCTGGACAGCATGTCAGCGATCCGTCTCCTCGTGCTCGGCGCGGTCCGGCAGCACGGGCGGGCCCATGGGTACCAGGTGCGCAACGACCTGGAGTACTGGGGCGCGCACGAGTGGTCCAACGCCAAGCCCGGCTCGATCTACCACGCCCTGAAGCAGATGGCGAAGCAGGGGCTGCTGCACGCCCACGAGATCGCGCCGTCCACGGCGGGCGGTCCGCCGCGTACGGAGTACGAGATCACCGAGAAGGGCACCGAGGAATATCTCGGGCTGGTCCGGCAGTACCTCACGAGCTACGACCAGCGGCCCGACGTCCTCACCGCCGCGCTCGGCTTCATGGTCGACCTGGACCGCGAGGAGGTCCTCGCCCTCCTCGAGGAGCGGGTGCGCAGTATCGAGGGGTGGCGCAAGGCCGTCACCGAGTACTACACGCCCGAGGAGGGGCCGGGGCAGCTCGGCCACATCGGCGAGATCATGAACTTCTGGGTCCACTCCGCCGACACCGGCGCCGAGTGGACCCGCGGTCTCATCGCACGCATCCGGGGCGGCGCCTACACCTTCTCCGGTGAGGGCGACCCGTTCGTCGGGATCCTCGCCGAGGACCAGGAGAACCCGTACGCGACGGGGGAGCGGCATTCGGAGGATGACCGCTAATCAAGTTTGACTAAGCGTGTCCCGGGGTACTAGCTTCGAGCTTGTAGTCAAGTTTGACTAGCGAGGGAGCGGCACGTGGCCGACACGGCGATCACCGTCGAGGACGCACGCAAGACCTATGGCACCAAGCCAGCCCTGGAGGGGCTCGACCTGCAGGTGACCCGCGGCACCGTGCACGCGGTGCTCGGCCCGAACGGCGCGGGCAAGACGACCCTGGTCCGGATCCTGTCCACCCTGCTGCGGCCGGACGGCGGCCGGGTCGAGGTGGCCGGGCACGACGTGGTCCGGCAGGCGTACGAGGTGCGCCTGCGCATCGGCCTCCTCGGCCAGCACGCGGCCCTGGACGAGGAGTTGGGCGGACAGCAGAACCTGGAGATGTTCGGCCGCCTCTACCACCTCGGCGCCCGCCACGCGCGCGTGCGGGCCGGTGAGCTCCTGGAGCGCTTCGGCCTCGCCGACACCGGCCGCAAGCCGGTCAAGCAGTACAGCGGTGGCATGCGCCGACGACTGGACCTGGCGGCCTCACTCATCACCGACCCGGAGGTGCTCTTCCTGGACGAACCCACCACCGGACTCGACCCGCGCGGCCGCGCCGAGGTCTGGTCCGCCGTCCGCTCCCTGGTCGGCGGCGGCACCACGGTCCTGCTCACCACCCAGTACCTGGAGGAGGCCGACCAGCTCGCCGACCGCATCTCGGTCGTCGACGCCGGCCGCGTCATCGCGGACGGCACGGCCGACGCACTCAAGGCGCTGACCGGCGGCGACCGCATCGACGTCGTCCTGCGCGACGCCGGCCAACTGGGCGCGGCGGTGGCCCTGTTGCCGATAGCGAAGGACGACATCTCCGTCGACCCCGACCGCCGCCTGCTCAGCGCCCCGGTCACCGACCGGATGGCGGCGCTCTCCGGCGTCGTACACGCCCTGGAGAAGGCCGGAATCGAGGCCGAGGACGTCGCGCTGCGCCGCCCGACGCTGGACGAGGTGTTCCTGCACCTCACCGGGGACGACCGCCGAGTGAAGGAGGCCGCATGAGCACGAACGCCTACGCCCTGACCGACTCCTGGACCATGACCCGCCGCGAACTCGCCCACTGGGCGCGGCAGCCCGTGCAGGTCGTGGTCAACCTGATCTTCCCGGTGATGCTGCTGCTGATGTTCGGCTACCTCATCGGCGGCGGCCGGGGCGTCCAGGGCTCCTACATCGACTATCTGCTGCCCGGCATGCTCGCGCTCACCATGGCGTTCGGGCTGGAGGGCACGATGATCGCGGTCACCCAGGACCTCAACAAGGGGGTGATCGACCGCTTCCGGTCCATGCCGATGGCCAACGGCGCGGTGCTGGTGGGCCGTTCGGTCGCCGACATGCTCCAGTCGGCGCTGGCCCTGCTCGTCCTCATGGGGGTCGGGTACGCGCTGGGCTGGCGTGCGGACGGCGGCCCGGGGGCCTTCCTGGGCGCCTTGGGCCTCCTGCTGCTCTTCCGCTTCGCCATGCTGTGGATCGGCATTCATCTGGCCCTGGTGGCCGGTAAGCCGGAGCTCGTGCAGGCCGTGCAGATCCTGGTCTGGCCGATCGGCTTCCTGTCCAACGCGCTCGCCCTCCCCGGGGCGATGCCCGGCTGGCTCGGCAAGGTCGTCGAGTGGAACCCGATGTCCCACACGGCGACGGCGGCGCGCGACCTGTTCGGCGGCACGGGCACGGAGCACGTGGTACCGGCGATCGTATGGCCGCTGGCACTCCTGGCGGTGTTCTTCCCGCTCGCGGTACGGCGCTTCGCCCGCCTGAGCCGCTGACGGCCACCAGCGGCACCCAGGACACCCAGGCCACCCAGGACAGGCCCTAGTGGTGGAAGCCGGTGGCCGCCCCCTTGTCCCGCGTCAGGGGGTGCGGCTGCCGGCGCAGCTCCGGCAGGACCCGGCCGAGGTCCTCGACGAACAGCTCGGCGAGGTCCTCGGAGAACCCGTTGCGACAGACGACGCGCAGGACGGACAGGTCCTCGCGGTTGGGCGGGAAGGTGTACGCCGGGACCAGCCAGCCCTTCTCGCGCAGCCGCCGGGAGACGTCGAAGACGTCGTACGCCGTGACGTCGGGGGCCGTGGTGAAGGCGAAGACGGGCAGTTGGTCGCCCCGGGTCAGCAGCCGGAAGTCGCCGAGTTCCTCGACGGCCCCGGCGACCTTCCCGGCCACCTCCCGCGAGGCCTGCTGCACGGCCCGGTACCCCTCGCGGCCCAGCCGCAGGAACGAGTAGTACTGCGCCACGACCTGCGCGCCCGGCCGGGAGAAGTTCAGCGCGAAGGTGGGCATGTCACCGCCCAGGTAGTTGACGCGGAACACGAGCTCCTCGGGCAGCGACTCCCGGTCCCGCCACAGCGCCCAGCCGACCCCCGGGTAGACCAGCCCGTACTTGTGCCCCGAGGTGTTGATCGAGGCCACCCTCGGCAGCCGGAAGTCCCAGATCAGGTCCTCGTCGAGGAAGGGCGCGACCATGGCACCGGACGCGCCGTCGACATGCACCGGGACGTCCAGCCCGGTCCGCTCCTGGAGGGCGTCGAGGGCCGCGCACAGCTGAGCGATCGGCTCGTACGAACCGTCGAAGGTGGAGCCGAGGATCCCGACGACCCCCACGGTGTTCTCGTCGCACAGCTCGGCCGCGGCCTGCGGATCGAGGTGGAACCGCTCGCCCTCCATCGGGACCAGGCGGGGCTCCACCTCCCAGAAGTTGCAGAACTTGTCCCAGCACACCTGGACGTTGACGCCCATCACGAGGTTGGGGCGCGCGCCGGGGTACCGGTCGGCGTTGCGCCGCGCCCAGCGCCGCTTGAGCGCCATTCCGGCGAGCATGCACGCCTCGCTGGACCCGGTGGTGGAGCAGCCCACGGCCGTCGAGGGGTCGGGCGCGTTCCACAGGTCGGCGAGCATCGCCACACACCGCTTCTCCAGCTCGGCGGTGCGCGGGTACTCGTCCTTGTCGATCATGTTCTTGTCCCGGCACTCGCCCATCAGCACCCCGGCCTGGGGCTCCATCCAGGTGGTGACGAAGGTGGCCAGGTTGAGCCGCGAGTTGCCGTCCAGCATCAGCTCGTCATGGACCAGCTGGTACGCCGTCGACGGCGGCAGGGGAGAGTCCGGCAGCCGGTGCCTGGGCGGGGCCTGGGTCATGCCGCCGGCCGGGTTCGCCTCGCCGTAGAACGGGTTGACGGCGAGCCTGCGCCTGTCGCCCTTGTCGTCAGGTGCTTCGCTGTCCCCACGATGCAGTGGCATGTCTACGACGGTAGGTCCGCGCGGCCGGGCTTGCACCTCACGTCGCGTGAGGACCCACTGTGGGGTGCGTACCGAGAAGGGAGCGGAAGTGAGCTACTCCGTGGGACAGGTCGCCGGCTTCGCCGCGGTGACGGTGCGCACCCTGCACCACTACGACGACATCGGCCTGCTCGTGCCCAGCGAGCGCAGCCACGCGGGCCACCGGCGCTACAGCGACGCCGACCTCGACCGGCTGCAGCAGATCCTGTTCTACCGCGAGCTCGGCTTCCCTCTGGAGGAGGTCGCCGCCCTGCTCGACGACCCGGCCGCGGACCCGCGCGAACACCTGCGCCGGCAGCACGAACTGCTGACCGCCCGGATCGAGAAGCTGCAGAAGATGGCGGTGGCCGTGGAGCACGCCATGGAGGCACGCAAGATGGGCATCAACCTGACGCCGGAGGAGAAGTTCGAGGTGTTCGGGGACTTCGACCCGGACCAGTACGAGGAGGAGGTGCAGGAACGGTGGGGCAACACCGACGCCTACCGGCAGTCACAGCAGCGCGCCGCCTCGTACACCAAGGAGGACTGGCAGCGGATCCAGCGCGAGGCCGACGACCTCACCCGCCGCTTCGTCGCGCTCATGGAGGCCGGTGAGCCGGCCGACTCCGAGGCGGCCATGGACGCCGCCGAGGAGCACCGCCAGGGGATCGCCCGCAACCACTACGACTGCGGGTACGAGATGCACGCCTGCCTCGGCGAGATGTACGTCTCCGACGAGCGGTTCACCCAGAACATCGACCAGGCCAAGCCGGGCCTCGCGGTCTACCTGAGGGACGCGATCCTCGCCAACTCCGCCCGGCACTCCTCTTGAGGCTCCTGGCCCGGGACCCCGTACGGGTCACTCCCGGGCCAGGACCACCGCGGTCCCGTAGGCGCACACCTCGGTGCCCACGTCGGCCGCCTCGGTCACGTCGAAGCGGAACGCCAGCACGCCGTTGGCGCCACGCGCGCGTGCCTGCTCGACGAGCCGCTCCATGGCCTGGTTGCGGGTCTCCACGAGCGTCTTGGTGAGCCCCTTGAGCTCACCGCCGACCAGCGACTTCAGCCCGGCGCCGATCTGGCTGCCGACATGCCGGGAACGCACGGTCAGTCCGAAGACCTCGCCGATGACCTCGGTGACCCGGTAGCCGGGAACGTCGTTCGTGGTCACTACCAGAACGTCGGGCTGGGGTCCCTGCCCGCCGCCGTACTCTTCGATGCCCATGACTCACAGCTTTGTCCCAGCGGAGGCACAGTGCATCCTGAACGGGTCCATGGAACCTGGGCGTCCAGTGCAGCGTTGATAATTTGAGCAGTCAGCACGACCCGCCCGCCCCTTCCCCCGCAGGAGCCACGATCCCGTGACCACGCTTGCGCTCGGCCCCGAGTGGCTCGATCCGAACTACCTGATCGAGACCTTCAGTCTCCCCGGCATCCTGCTGATCGTCTTCGCCGAGTCCGGCCTCTTCGCGTTCCTGCCCGGCGATTCGCTGCTCTTCACGGCGGGCCTCTTCGTGGCTCAGGGGCAGTACATCACCCAGCCCCTGTGGCTGGTCTGCACCCTCATCGTCCTGGCCGCCGTCATCGGCGACCAGGTCGGGTACATGATCGGCAAGTTCCTGGGCCCGAAGCTCTTCAACCGCCCCAACTCCAAGCTCTTCAAACAGGAGAACCTGGACAAGGCCCACGAGTTCATGGAGAAGTACGGCCCGAAGGCGATCGTCCTCGCCCGCTTCGTGCCGATCGTGCGCACCTTCGCCCCCATCGTGGCGGGCGCCGGCCGCATGAAGTACCGCACGTTCTTCACGTACAACGTCATCGGGGGCATCGCCTGGGGCACCGGCGTCACCCTCGCGGGCTACTGGCTCGGCCAGATCGACTTCATCAACAAGAACGTCGAGGCGATCCTCGTCCTCATCGTCTTCGTGTCCGTGGTCCCGATCATCATCGAGTACCTGCGGGAGCGCGCCAAGAAGAAGCGTGAGGCGGCCCAGGCCCCGGCCCCCGCCCAGCAGCAGCACATGAGGATGGACGACGCGACGACCCAGCTCCGCCGCATCCCGTCCGAGGACCAGCCCCAGCAGCAGCCGTACGGCGACCAGGACCACCAGCAGTACGGCAACCAGGGCGACGGACACTACGGCTACGACCAGCAGTACTACGGCCAGCAGCAGCCCCAGCAGCAGCCGTACGCCCAGCAGTACCCGCAGGGCTACGGCCGGCAGCAGCCTTACGGCGGCCAGCAGAACCAGCAGTACCCGCCGAACCAGGGTTACTGAAAGCCCTCTCAGGGGCGCGGGGCCGTATCGAGTCGGTAGGCGCTCAGAATCCCCGCGTCCGCTTGGCGGCCCGCCGCTTCTCCGGCGACCCGATCCGCAGGAACAACCGGGAGATCTCGGACCCGAGGTTCACCCCGATGGCGATGGCCATGGCCAACGACGCAGCCGTGGCCAGCGAAACCAGCCCCGCGTCCACCTTGTTCTGCGCGATCGACAACAGCCCGAAATACGTGGCCGACCCCGGCAACAGGGGCCCGATCGCCGCCGTCGTGTACGGCAACGCCGACGCGAACCGATACCGCGCCATCAGCTGCCCGAACAACCCCACCAGCCCGGCCGCCACAGCCGTGGAGGCGACCGGCGAGAGCTCACCGGTGTAGTGCAGCGCGCCGTACACGACCCAGGCGACACCCCCGTTGAGGGTCACGGCCAGCACAGTGGACCGCTCCTGCTGCAAGAGCACCGCGAACGTCAACGACAACAGCATCGACGCCCCGATCTGCCACAACGGCCGGTGGGAGATGTTCAGCGCCGCGTCGGGGTCGAGCTGGGCGCCGAGGTTCACGCCGAAGTACAGGATCACCAGCACACCGACGACGATCCCGACGAAGAAGTACATGACTTCGAGCAGTCGCGCGGACGCGGTGATGTAGAACCCGGTCAGCCCGTCCTGCACGCCCGCCACCAGCGCCCGCCCGGGCAGCAGCGCGAACAGCCCACCGGTGATGACCGCGGAGGCCTTCACGTCGACGTGCGTCAGCGTCAGCGCGACGCCTATCGCGGCCGGCGGCATCGCGGCCACCGTGAACTGGTAGAACTCCGGCAGCCCACGCCCCGCGCACAGCCACGCCAGCCGGTCGCCGAGCATCGCGCCCACCATGGCCGCGACGAAGACGATCACGTCACCGCCGACCAGCACGGAGGCCGCCCCGGCGAGCAGCCCGCTCGCCCCCGTCAGCACCCAGGTGGGGTACGGGTGCCGGTTGCGGCGGATCTCCGCGAGGCGCCCGTAGGCCTCCTCCAGGGAGATGTGGCTCTCCGGGTCGCTGAGGTCGTCGACGAGCTGGTAGACGGCCGCCAGGCGCGTGTAGTCGGTGCCGCGCCGCCGGACCGTACGTGCCGCCGACACCGGATCGTCCACCAGCGACGGCTGGTACGAGATCGACAGCAGGGTGAAGGTGACGTTCGGTTCGCAGCGGTCCAGGCCGTAGGACCGGCAGACCGCGAACATCGCCGCCTCCACGTCCTCCGCGCCCTCACCGCCGGCCAGCAGCAGCTCGCCGATACGCAGGGTCAGGTCGAGCACGCGCGGGACGGCCGGACCCTCCTCCTCCGCCTTCGGCATCCGCTCCGGCGCGGGCCGCTCCGCCACCGGCATGCGCAGCATCGTGCGCATCCGGTCCTGCCAGGGCAGGTCCTTGGTCAGGCTGATCCGCGGTATGCCGCCGGCGGGTGTGAACGCGGGCGGGGCGTCCTCGACGCTGTAGCCGCGCGGCGTGCTGAACGCCGATCCCTCGGGCTCGTGGACCGGCGCCTGCGGTACGCCCAGCCCCTGAGGAAGGGCGAACTCGGACGTCGTCTCCGACTCACTGTCCCCCACCTCGACGCCGGCGGGCGGCGTGAAAGCCATCCTCGCCTCGTCCGACTGCGGCTTGCGGTCCTCCGCGTCCGTCACGTGCGTAGCACTCCCTGTACGACACCTCCTGCCGCACTCAGTATGCGCACAGACACACGAACGGGCTGCACGCACGCGCGTACAGCCCGTTCACGTGGCTGAGAGCCACCGGCGGCTCAGTGGCCGCCCTGGTCCTTGAAGCGCTTGTAGGACCGCTCGATCTCCGCCTCGGCCTCCGTACGGCCCACCCAGTCGGCGCCCTCGACGGACTTGCCGGGCTCCAGGTCCTTGTAGACCTCGAAGAAGTGCTGGATCTCCAGGCGGTCGAACTCGGAGACGTGGTGGATGTCACGCAGGTGCTCCTGGCGCGGGTCCGTCGCCGGGACGCACAGCAGCTTGTCGTCGCCGCCGGCCTCGTCCGTCATCCGGAACATGCCGATCGCGCGGCACTTGATGAGGCAGCCCGGGAACGTCGGCTCGTCAAGAATGACCAGCGCGTCCAGCGGGTCGCCGTCCTCGCCGAGGGTGTTCTCGACGAATCCGTAGTCGGTCGGGTAGGCGGTCGAGGTGAAGAGGCGACGGTCCAGGCGGATCCGACCGGTCTCGTGGTCCACCTCGTACTTGTTCCGCGAACCCTTCGGGATCTCGATCGTGACGTCGAACTCCACCGGTGGCTCCTCCATGATCAGCACATAGTTCTGGTGGTTAAGTGTCCCTCACGCAGGTGTGTGATCGCGAAAGGGGCTGGTGTTCGTGCCAGAGCTGAGGCCTTGGCGAGCCGCGAGACCGCATGTGACGCGGTTCGCGGGCGCCGTTCGACCGAGTCTGGCTCGGGCCGCCGAGGCCGTACGACCACGTCTCGAACGCACCGCGACGGCCGCGAAACCCCGGGTCGCACGGCTTGTCCGAGCCGTCTCACCGCAGGCCGCGCGGACACGCAAGCCGAAGACCTGGCAGTACACCGCGGGCGCCACCACCGCCGGACTGGCGCTGGCCGCCGGAGTGGTGACCGCCGCCGGCCCCTGGGACTCCACCGGTCAGCGTACGGCCGAGCGGGACCGGGCGGCCGCCCAGGAGCGCACGGGTGGCGCAGATCACGGCCGTAATGCCGATACGTCGGACACCTCCGGCACCGCAGGCCACGCGCCCCTTCCCGCCCCCAGCGCGGCCTCCGTCCTCACCGGCCTGGGCGGCGGCACCAGCAGCGTGAAGGCGGCCCCGAACGGCAAGGCTCTCGCCGGCGTCCTGGGCCCGCTCCTGGACGCCCCGGAGCTCGGCACCCGCAGCGCGGCGGTCGTCGACGTGGCCACCGGCAAGCGCCTCTACGGCGAAGGCGCCTCCGAGCCCCTCGTCCCGGCCTCCACCACGAAGATCGTCACCGCCGCGGCCGCCCTCACCGCGCTCGGCCCCGACCACCGCCTCACCACGCGCACCGCCCTGGAACCCGACACCAAGGAACTCGTCCTGGTCGGCGGCGGCGACCCCACGCTGACCGCCCGCAAGGAGGCCGACGGCTGGGCGAGCCTGCGCGAACTGGCCGCCGACACGGCCGAGGCGCTGAGGAAGCACGACCTGCGCGAGGTCACCCTCTCCTACGACACGACCCTCTACGCGGGCTCCGACCTGCACCCCATCGGGGTGAACGGCAACCTCGCCCGGGTCACCGCCCTGATGGCCGACGAGGCCCGCACCGACGACTCCATGAGCGGCCCGGTGCGCCGGGTGCCCGACCCCGCGAAGGACGCTGCGGCCAAGTTCGCGTCCTTCCTCGCGGACCACGGCATCAAGACCACGTCCCCCGGCCCGTCCAAGGCGACCAACCGCGCCGAGTCCCTCGCCGAGGTCTCCTCGCCCCCGCTCTCCGCCCTGGTCGAGCGCATGCTCACCAACAGCGACAACGACATCGCCGAGGCCCTGGCCCGCCAGACGGCCGTGGCCAGCGGCGAGCGCGCCGACTTCGACGGCGCCGACCAGGCGATCCGGGCCCGGCTGAAGAGGCTCGGACTCCCCGTGGACGGCGCGGTCTTCAAGGACGGCAGCGGCCTCAACCGCGAGGACCGCCTGACCGCCGGCCTCCTCGCGGCCCTCCTGGCCAAGGCGTCCGACCCGGCCCACCCCGAACTCCGCCCCACCCTCACGGGCCTGCCCGTGGCAGGCTTCACCGGCACCTTGACCAGCCGCTACACGGACGGCGCGGCAGGCATCGTCCGAGCCAAGACAGGCACCCTGACCGGCGTGAACACCCTGGCCGGCACGGTGGTCGACCAGGACGGCCGCCTGCTGTCCTTCGCCTTCCTGGCCACGAACACGACGGACCCCGGGGCGGCGCAGTCGGCCCTGGACAGAACGGCTACGGCGCTGGCGTCATGCGGCTGCCGCTGAGGGCGCGGCGGGCGGGCGCGGCCCGCGGCGCCGGGCCGCGCACAAGTCACCGCCGCTCGAGCCGACCCCTCACGGCCTGCCCCAAGTGGGAACGCTCACGTACGGTTGACGCATGACGAGCATCGGTGGTGCCGAGATGGTCGACTGGAATCTCGCGGTGGCGACCGCGACCCGGCTCGTACGGCCGGGCCCCGAGGTGAGCCGCGACGAGGCCAGGGCCGTCGTCGCCGAGCTGCGCCGACATGCCAAGGCCTCGGAGGGACACGTCCGGGGCTTCACTCGTATGGGCACGGACGACATCCACGACACCCCCGTCCTCGTCGTCGACCGCCCCGGCTGGGTACGGGCGAACGTCGCCGGGTTCCGCGAGATCCTCAAGCCCCTGCTCGGCAAGATGCAGGAGCGCCGCGGCGGCAGCCCCGGCGGCGCGATGCTCGGCGCCGTCGGCGGCAAGGTCACCGGCGTGGAACTCGGGATGCTGCTGTCCTTCCTGGCCTCCCGCGTCCTCGGCCAGTACGAGACCTTCGCCCCCGCCACCCGCGAGCTCCCGGCGGGCGAGAACGGCGGCGGAAGGCTGCTGCTCGTCGCCCCGAACATCGTGCACGTGGAGCGCGAACTCGACGTGCACCCCCACGACTTCCGTCTCTGGGTGTGCCTGCACGAGGAGACCCACCGCACGCAGTTCAGCGCGGTGCCCTGGCTGCGGGACCACCTGGAGGGCGAAATCCAGTCTTTCTTGGGGGAGACCGACGTCGACCCCATGACCGTCCTCGAACGCATCCGCGAGGCCGCCCAGTCGCTGGCCGGCAGCCGGCCCGAGGCCGAGGAGGACGACGGCGGACGCTCCTTCGTGGAACTCGTCCAGACCCCCGCCCAGCGGGAGATCCTCGGCCGCCTCACCGCGGTGATGTCCCTCCTGGAGGGCCACGCCGACTTCGTGATGGACGGCGTCGGCCCCCAGGTCGTGCCGAGCGTCGCCGAGATCCGTGAGAAGTTCCAGCAGCGGCGCGCCAAGGGCGCCTCACGGCTGGACATCGCCCTGCGCAAACTGCTGGGCCTGGACGCCAAACTCCGCCAGTACCGCGACGGCGAACGCTTCGTACGAGCCGTCGTGGACCAGGTCGGCATGGACGGCTTCAACCGCGTCTGGACGTCCCCGAACACCCTCCCCACCAAGGCGGAGATCGCCAAACCGGCGGATTGGATCGCTCGGGTGCACCGCAAGGCGGAGTCGTGAATCACGCGCCGAGTCGCGTATCTCATACGACAGTCGTGCACCGAATCCGGCCGACGGCAGTCGAACGCCCCTCCAATCACCCGTCCGAGGGACCGTGAGCCATGGGTAGGCGTGCAATGCTCGGGGAACGGCCCGGTTCTGTCACCATCTACACACTCTGAGTGACCGAGCTCGGGCTCACCCCCCGACAACTTCATGAAGGGAACCGGACATGGGTCCCCATCCTGCGGTCGCGGCGATACGCCTGGCGGTCCGCCGCGTCCTCCACGACATCCTCAACGAACACAGCCGCACATCCGACGCTCCAGCGCCCGGCAGCCCGCGCGCGACCTCCTACGGGACGTCGCCCGTGCCACCGCCGACGGCGCTGTCCGTGACGTCCGCCACCACGTTCGCCACGGTCGTGTACGACCCCACGAGCTCCGCGGCCACCGCCCCCGCCGCCGCGCGCGAGCCGTCGTACGAACCCTCCGGCGCACCCGCGCAGCAGCCCCCGCACACCCCCTCGTACGAGCGATCCCCCTCCCCGCTCGTGCTCGTGGCGTGCTCCGGCGGCGCCGACTCCATGGCCCTCGCCTCCGCGCTCGCGTTCGAGGCACCCAAACTCGGCATCCGCGCCGGCGGCATCACCGTCGACCACGGCCTGCAGCCCGGCTCCGACCTGCGCGCCGAGGAAGTCGTCCTGCGCATGCGCGAACTCGGCCTCGACCCGGTCGAGTCCATCGCCGTGACCGTCGGCCGCGAAGGCGGACCCGAGGCCGCCGCCCGCGACGCCCGCTACGCCGCCCTCGACGCCGCCTCCGCACGCCACGACGCCCTCGCCGTCCTCCTCGGCCACACCCGCGACGACCAGGCCGAAACAGTCCTGCTCGGCCTCGCCCGCGGCTCCGGCATCCGCTCCCTGTCCGGAATGGCCGCGGTCTCGGGGGCCGACGGCCGTTACCGGCGCCCCTTCCTCCACATCGACCGCCAGACCGCCCGCAAGGCCTGCATGGTCCAGGCCCTCCCCGTCTGGGACGACCCCCACAACTCCGATCCCGCGTACACCAGGTCGCGGTTGCGGCAGGAAGGCCTGCCCGCTCTGGAGAAGGCGCTCGGCAAAGGCGTCGTCGAGGCCCTCGCCCGCACGGCCCAGCTCTCCCGCGACGACGCCGACGCCCTCGACGCCTGGGCCCGCCAGGCCGAGGCCGCCGTACGCGACTCGGCCGGCCTTCTGGAGTGCGCGAAGCTGTACGCGCTGCCGCCCGCCGTACGCCGCCGGATCCTGCGCCGCGCCGCCATCGAGGCCGGGGCGCCCGCCGGCGCTCTGTTCGCCCGCCACATCGAGGAAGTCGACCGCCTGATCACCGGCTGGCGCGGCCAGGGGGCCATCAATCTCCCCGGCAAAGTCGTGGCTCAGCGCCAGGGTGGCAGACTGGTGATTCGGCAAGGCTGAAACCGGACCCTCCCACCGGCCCCTCACAGGGGGCGCGAGAGCGGCCCGGACCGGCCGGTGGGACGACCGAAAGTGATGCGGGTGGACGCGAAAGACATGGGCACCGACCTCAAAGAGGTGCTCATCACCAAGGAAGAGATCGACGCGAAGCTGGCCGAGCTGGCCGCGAAGATCGATGCGGAGTACGAGGGCAAGGACCTGCTCATCGTCGGCGTCCTCAAGGGCGCGGTGATGGTCATGGCCGACCTCGCCCGGGCGCTGTCCTCCCCCGTCACCATGGACTGGATGGCCGTCTCGTCGTACGGCGCCGGCACCCAGTCCTCCGGTGTCGTGCGGATCCTCAAGGACCTCGACACCGACATCAAGGGCAAGCACGTCCTCATCGTCGAGGACATCATCGACTCCGGCCTGACCCTGTCCTGGCTGCTGTCCAACCTCGGCTCCCGCGAGCCGGAGTCGCTCAAGGTCTGCACCTTGCTGCGCAAGCCGGACGCCGCCAAGGTCGCCATCGACGTCGAGTGGGTCGGCTTCGACATCCCCAACGAGTTCGTCGTCGGCTACGGCCTCGACTACGCCGAGAAGTACCGCAACCTCCCGTTCGTCGGTACGCTCGCGCCTCACGTCTACGGCGGCTGACCCCGCGGTCCGCGAACCCGGACCCGAAGGGCCCAACCCCCGTACGAAGATCGGGAACCCCGGCGGGCCCCGCGGCGTTGGAGCATGCAGACGGGCTTGTCGGCCCGCCCGTGCGGCTACGGGCGTCGAAGCTGGGGTACCGTCAGAAGAACTGTCTTATCAAACTCACTATGGCAGGAGGGACGGGGCGACACCGCTCCGTATGGATGGACGTGAAGCGATACTTCCGTGGGCCGGTCATGTGGATCGTGCTGGCCGTCCTTGCCGTGGTCGTGTTGATGCAGGTCGTCGGCTCGTCCGGCGGCTACAAGACGGTGGACACCGGCCAGGTCATTCAGGCGATCAATGAGAACAAGGTCGAGTCGGTCAAGCTGACCACCGGCGACGAACAGATCGTCAAGGCCCAGCTCAAGGACGGCGAAAAGGTCGAGGGCGCCACCAAGATCCAGGCGTCCTACATTGGCGACCAAGGCGTGGACATCGCCAACACGCTGCAGAACAAGTACCAGCAGAAGCAGATCCCCGACGGCTACACGGTCTCGCCGTCCAAGCAGAACCCGTTCGTCGGCATCCTGCTCTCCCTGCTGCCCTTCGTCCTCATCGTCGTCGTCTTCCTGTTCCTGATGAATCAGATGCAGGGCGGCGGCTCCCGGGTCATGAACTTCGGCAAGTCCAAGGCGAAACTCATCACCAAGGACACCCCGAAGACGACGTTCTCGGACGTCGCCGGCTCGGACGAGGCCGTCGAGGAGCTCCACGAGATCAAGGAGTTCCTCCAGGAACCGGCGAAGTTCCAGGCCGTCGGTGCCAAGATCCCCAAGGGCGTCCTGCTGTACGGCCCGCCCGGCACCGGCAAGACCCTGCTCGCGCGCGCCGTCGCGGGCGAGGCGGGCGTGCCCTTCTACTCGATCTCCGGTTCCGACTTCGTCGAGATGTTCGTCGGTGTCGGTGCCTCCCGAGTCCGTGACCTGTTCGAGCAGGCCAAGGCGAACGCCCCGGCGATCGTCTTCGTCGACGAGATCGACGCGGTCGGCCGCCACCGCGGCGCCGGCCTCGGCGGCGGTCACGACGAGCGCGAGCAGACCCTGAACCAGCTGCTCGTCGAGATGGACGGCTTCGACGTCAAGGGCGGCGTGATCCTCATCGCCGCGACGAACCGTCCCGACATCCTCGACCCGGCCCTCCTGCGCCCCGGCCGCTTCGACCGCCAGATCGCGGTCGACCGCCCGGACATGCAGGGCCGTCTGGAGATCCTCAAGGTCCACCAGAAGGGCAAGCCGGTCGCCCCGGACGTCGATCTCTCGGCGGTCGCCCGTCGTACCCCCGGCTTCACCGGCGCGGACCTGAGCAACGTCCTCAACGAGGCCGCGCTGCTCACCGCCCGCTCGGACAAGAAGCTGATCGACAACCACATGCTGGACGAGGCCATCGACCGCGTCGTGGCGGGCCCGCAGAAGCGGACCCGGATCATGTCGGACAAGGAAAAGAAGATCACCGCGTACCACGAGGGCGGACACGCCCTGGTCGCGGCGGCCTCCCCGAACTCCGACCCGGTCCACAAGATCACGATCCTGTCGAGAGGCCGGGCCCTCGGCTACACGATGGTCCTGCCGGACGAGGACAAGTACTCCACGACCCGCAACGAGATGCTGGACCAGCTGGCCTACATGCTGGGCGGCCGCGCGGCCGAGGAGCTCGTCTTCCACGACCCGACCACGGGTGCGGCGAACGACATCGAGAAGGCCACGGCCACGGCCCGCGCGATGGTCACGCAGTACGGCATGACCGAGCGTCTGGGCGCCATCAAGTTCGGCGGCGACAACACCGAGCCGTTCCTCGGCCGTGAGATGGCTCACCAGCGTGACTACTCGGAAGAGGTCGCCGCGCTGGTGGACGAGGAAGTCAAGAAGCTCATCGAGAACGCGCACAACGAGGCCTGGGAGATCCTGGTCGAGAACCGCGACGTCCTCGACAACCTCGTGCTTCAGCTGCTGGAGAAGGAGACGCTGGGCAAGGAGGAGATCGCCGAGATCTTCGCCCCGATCGTCAAGCGTCCGCCCCGGCCCGCCTGGACCGGTTCCTCCCGCCGCACGCCGTCCACCCGTCCGCCGGTGCTCTCCCCGAAGGAGCTCGCACTGACGAACGGCGCCAACGGCGCGACCCCGGCGATCAGCACCGCCAAGTCGACGGTCACGGAGCCCGCCCCGGCGACGGAGCCGGCCCCCGAGGAGCGTCCGGAGAGCTGACACCCCGGCCCCCGGTGACCCCACCGGGCCCGGAATGGATGCCGCGCCCCCCTGGTTCTAGCCTGGGGGGCGCGGCATTTTTTGTATGCCCGCAGTTCAGACGCGTGACCCACACGCGCCACCCGCACAGGAACGAGGCACCACATGACCGACCCCGTGACGCTGGACGGCGAGGGCAGCATCGGTGAGTTCGACGAGAAGCGCGCCGAGAACGCCGTACGCGAACTGCTGATCGCGGTCGGCGAGGACCCGGACCGCGAGGGGCTCAAGGAGACGCCGGGGCGGGTGGCACGGGCGTACAAGGAGATCTTCGCGGGGCTGTGGCAGAAGCCCGAGGACGTGCTGACCACGACGTTCGACATCGGGCATGACGAGATGGTGCTCGTGAAGGACATCGAGGTGTACTCGACCTGTGAGCATCATCTGGTGCCGTTCCGTGGTGTCGCTCACGTCGGATACATTCCGAGCACCTCCGGCAAGATCACGGGGCTGTCCAAGCTGGCCCGGCTGGTGGACGTCTTCGCCCGTCGGCCGCAGGTGCAGGAACGTCTCACTACGCAGATCGCCGACTCCCTGATGGAGATTCTGGAACCGCGGGGCGTGATCGTCGTCATCGAGTGCGAGCACATGTGCATGTCGATGCGGGGCATTCGCAAGCCGGGCGCGATGACCATAACGTCGGCGGTGCGCGGTCAGCTGCGGGACGCGGCGACGCGCAATGAGGCGATGAGCCTCATCATGGCTCACTGATACGCGGTATGGCCCGCTGGTACCCGGTGTGCTGACTCCGAGGAGCCCAGCCGCGGTGTGATGCGCGGTGCGCTGATCGCGCTACACCGTCGGCGCCGCCCCTGCCCCATTGTGCTCGTCGTCCTCCGGAAGCTTGCACACGCGCTCCAGGAAGATGGCCGCCGCTATCACGGCGATGCCGGCCAGGACCGAGAAGCCGGCGTAGATGGCCTGGTCGCGGCGGGCGGGGATGTCGAGGGACTCCAGGAGGAAGACGCCGGTGCCGCCGTACATGCCGGCGACGAGGGCGGCGACCAGGGCGCTGGCGTGGCCGAAGACGACCGCGCGGGCGGCCATCAGGGGGTCGACGCCCTTGGCCTCGGGGCGGCGTTCGCGCTGGGCCTTGAGGCGGGCGCGGATCGAGATCGCCGTGGCCAGGAGGACCACGGCGATCAGGGCGAGGACGATGGGTGCGGCCAAGGGGACGCTGGGCAGGGTCCCGACGGAGTTCCACAGGCGGGCGCCCGCCCAGGACAGGACTCCGGCGACGATGAACACACCGGCCAGCATCCTGATGCGCAGCTCTCTCACGGCGTCCCTTCAGCTCCCCCGACTACCCACGGAATGTGTCGTCTTGACCTTAACGACTATTCGGGCAGCTGGAGTTCCAGGTCCTGGCGCGGTACGACGCCTTCGCGGGTGACGCCGGCCAGAAGGTCGGCCACCGGGCCGCGGCCCGGCAGCTGCGCCTGCGGCTCGACGTCGTGCCAGGGGGCGAGGACGAATGCGCGCTCGTGGGCGCGCGGGTGGGGGAGGGTGAGGTTCGGGTCGTCGGAGACGACGTCGGCGTACGCGACGATGTCGACGTCGAGGGTGCGCGCGCCCCAGCGCTCGTCCCGTACGCGGTGGAAGGCCTCCTCGACCGCGTGGGCCCGCTCCAGCAGGGAGGACGGGGGGAGTGTGGTCTTGAGGACGACGACCGCGTTGAAGTAGGACGGCTGGCTTCCCGGCTCCACGCCCCACGGCTCCGTCTCGTAGACGGGGGACACGGCCTTGATGCGGACGCCGGGGGTGTCCTCCAGCGCGTCGATGGCGCCCTGGAGGGTCTCCAGGCGGTTCCCCAGGTTGGCGCCGAGGGAGATCACGGCCCGTTTGGGGTTGCTGAGGGTGGTGTCGGCGGCGTCGACCTGCTCGACGACGGAGGCGGGTACCGGCTGTACGGTCGGGTCGCTGTGACCCTCGGTGAAGGACGCGGTCATACTCGGCTCCGGGTGATGGTGACGGTCACGTCGTCGAAGGGGACCGTGATCGGCGCGTCCGGCTTGTGGACGGTGACCTCGGCCTCCTGGACCTGTTCGTGCTTGAGGCAGGCCTGGGCGATGCGCTCCGCGAGCGTCTCGATGAGGTTGACGGGCTCGCCCTCGACGACGGCCACGACCTCCTCCGCCACGATGCCGTAGTGCACGGTCTTCGCCAGGTCGTCGTCGGCGGCGGCGGGCCGGGTGTCCAGGCCCAGGACGAGGTCCACGACGAAGGTCTGGCCCTCCCTGCGTTCCTCGGGGAACACACCGTGGTACCCGCGGGCCTTCAGGCCGCGCAGCGCGACACGATCCACGCGAATCACTCCTGCAATCGTCGGTGACGGCCGGTCGCTGCCGCGTGCGGGCGGCACACCGGCCTCGAACGAATCTACCTGCGGGCACTGACAGGGCCGGGCCACGGGGGCGTGGGCCCGGTCCGGGGCCAGGAGGATTCATCGCGTGTTTCCCCTGGGGAATCCGGTGGCTCACGGGTTGGTAGCCGCGCCTACCCGTAGACGCGTGATTCCAACCACTTCTTGGTCCCGGCGGGGCCCCGCGGACCCCCTTGCGGGTGGCTCCCGGGGCGTCGTATCCGTGTGCGTCCCTGTATGTCCGTACGTTCCCTGGGTTTGGCCCTGTGGACGTTCCCGTCGATGTTCCTGTGGACGTCCCTGCGGATGTCTCTGAGGGGCGCGTACCCACTCAAGGGGTGTTGGCGTCGCCTTCTTCCTCGTCGTTTTCGGCCAGAACCGGGGAGGCGTGGTGCGACCACATCTTCCATCCGTCGGGCGTGCGCCGGAACACGTTCGTGGCGACCACGAGCTGGCCCACGAGCGGGCCGAGTTCCTCCCCGCCGTCGGGGGAGGGACCGCCGCTGAGGATGTTCTCGGTGCAGGTCACCAGGGCGGTGTCGCCGGTGACGGAGACGTGCACGTCGGTGAGGAAGAACTGGATGTAGTCGGTGTTCGCCATGATCAGGGCGTACGACCTGAGGACCTCGCCGCGTCCGGTGAGCACCGGCCAGCCGGGGTGCACGCAGGAGATCACGCCGCTGTCGGCCGGGTCGTGGTACTCCTCGTCGACGCCGAGGTCGGCCGGGGTGAGCCAGAGCGAGGAGAGCTCTTCGAAGTCGCCGCGCTCCATGGCCTCGTAGAAGGCGGTGTTGGCGGCTTCCACCTGTTCGACGTCGGTGTGGGGGGCGCTCACCGGGCTCCTTCAGCGCTGCTCGCGCTGGGCGCGTTCTCGGCGGTACGCGCCTCCTCGATGGCGCGTGCGACGCGCACCGCGTCCGCCGTGGCGCGCACCTCGTGCACGCGCACCGCCCACGCGCCGGCGTGCGCTGCCAGCGCCGACACGGCGGCCGTGGCGGCGTCTCGCTCGCGCGCGGGCGGCGGGGCGCCCTGGGGTCCGGCGAGGACGCGGCCGAGGAACCGCTTGCGGGAGGCGGCGACGAGAAGGGGGTGGCCGAGGCCGAGGAGCCGGTCGAGGTGGGCGAGGAGGACGAGGTCGTGTTCGCCGTCCTTGGAGAAGCCGAGGCCCGGGTCGACGACGACGCGGTCGGGGGCGATGCCGCCCTCCAGCACGGCTTCCACGCGCGCGTGGAGCTCGTCGGTGACTTCGGCGACGACGTCGGCGTACACGCCCTTGACGTTCCCGCCCTGCAGGAAGCCGCGCCAGTGCATGACGACGAAGGGGGCGCCGGCGTCGGCGACGACCGGGATCATCGCGGGGTCGGCGAGGCCGCCGCTGACGTCGTTGACGAGGGCGGCGCCGGCGGCGAGGGCCTGCTCGGCGACGGAGGCGCGCATGGTGTCGACGGAGACCGAGACGCCCTCGGCGGCGAGGCCGCGGACGACGGGGACGACGCGGCGCAGTT
Source organism: Streptomyces cyaneochromogenes (assembly GCF_003963535.1). Lineage (GTDB taxonomy): Bacteria > Actinomycetota > Actinomycetes > Streptomycetales > Streptomycetaceae > Streptomyces > Streptomyces shaanxiensis. The sequence goes on from NZ_CP034539.1 coordinate 5,739,841, forward strand.
CCTCGTCCTCGTCGACCCGGGTGGCGCCGGGGCGGGTGGACTCGCCGCCGACGTCGACCAGGTCGGCGCCCTCCTCGACGAGGGCGAGGCCGTGCTTGACGGCGGACGTCGTGTCGAACCAGCGGCCGCCGTCGGAGAAGGAATCGGGGGTCACGTTGACGACTCCCATGACCGCGCACCGGTCCCACTCGGGAAGCCCCGCGACGCGCCCGCGTCCACTCTGCTTGCTCATGCGTTCAGCGTAGGCCCAAGCAGGGGCCGCAACGTGCGGTGGCCCGAGCGGAAGCGCGGGGGACGGGCTTCCGCTCGGGCCTGTTGCGGGTGGCCGCGCCTATGCGGCGCGGACCTCCCGCTCCGCCACCTGGTGGGGGCAGGGGCGCCGAGCGGCCGTGCGGCGGCGAAGGAAGCGCGGCAGCGGCAGTGCCAGGTTCACGAAGCCCTCCGCCTGCATGGCGGCGAAGCCGAGGCGGGGCAGGTCGCCGGAGGCCCGGTAGACGACGAAGCGGGGCTCCCAGCGGGGCTGGAACTTGGCGTTGAACTTGTACAGGGACTCGATCTGGAACCAGCGGGAGAGGAAGACGAGCAGGCCTCGCCAGGCGCGCAGCACCGGGCCCGCGCCGATCTTCTCGCCGCGTGCCAGAGCGGAGCGGAACATGGCGAAGTTGAGGGACACGCGCGCGATGCCGAACTTCGGGGCGGCCTGGAGGGCGGCCACGATGAGCAGTTCGTTCATGCCGGGGTCGGCCGAGCGGTCGCGGCGCATCAGGTCCAGGGAGACCCCGTCCGTGCCCCACGGCACGAAGTGGAGGATCGCCTTGAGGTCGCCGTACTCTCCCGGCTCCTCGTCGGCCTTGTGGGCCGTGGCGATGAGGCAGTCGCCGTCGGACGGGTCGCCGACGCGGCCCAGCGCCATGGAGAAGCCGCGCTCGGTGTCGGTGCCGCGCCAGTCCTCGGCGGCCCGGCGGATCCGCTCCAGTTCGGTCTCGCCGAGGTCACGGACACGACGTACCCGGGTCTCGTAACCGGCGCGCTCGATGCGCTTGACCATCTGACGTACGTTGCGCATCGCGCGGCCGGCGAGCGAGAAATCCGGGACGTCCACCACCGCCTCGTCGCCCAGCTCGAGGGCGTCGAGCCCGGTCTCGCGGGTCCACACCTCGGCGCCGGTCTCGGAGCAGCCCATGACGGCCGGGGTCCAGGAGTGGGCCTTGGCCTCGTCCATGAAGCGCTCGATGGCGCCGGGCCAGGCCTCGACGTCGCCGATGGGGTCGCCGCTGGCCAGCATCACGCCGGAGACGACGCGGTACGTCACCGCGGCCTTGCCGCTGGGGGAGAAGACGACGGCCTTGTCGCGGCGCAGCGCGAAGTGGCCGAGGGAGTCGCGGCCGCCGTGCTTGGCGAGCAGGGCGCGCAGGCGGGTCTCGTCGTCCTCGGTGAGGTGGGCGGCGGGGTGTTCGGGGCGGAAGGCGAGGTAGATCGTCGTGACCGCGGTGATCCAGCCGAGCGCGCCGAGGGAGAAGGCGACCGTCCAGGAGGTGTTGCCCTGGTAGTCGACCGGCCCCTCGAAGCCGAACAGGCCGTACAGGACGTGTGTGATGCGGTCGGCCAGGCTGGGGTCGCCCACCAGCGTGCCCGGGTGGGCGCTGACGATGACCAGCCCGAGGGCGAGGGAACCGGCGCTCATGAGGACGAAGTTGGCCAGCGCGCGCCACCTGCTGCGGGGGTCGGGCAGCGCCGCGAACTGGTCGCGGTGGCGCAGCAGCGCGGTGAGCAGCAGCACCGAGATGAGCACGCCCACGACGGAGTGGCGGTACATGAACTGCGCCACGGCTCCGGCCGGCAGCAGGACGACCGCCGCGCGCCAGGCCCGGCGCTTGCCGCGCTTGAGGCCGTGGGCGAGCAGCAGCAACAGCACGCCCGCGCTGAGCGACAGTGCGGCCGCGAACGGCCCGAACGCGCCCGGCAGGACCTCGGCGATGGCGTGCATACGGCTGTGCCGGAAGCGCGGGAAGACGCCCGCGGCGATGTTCAGCAGGCCCACCAGAGAGCAGGCCCTGCCGACGAGGGCGGGAACGGCCTCGGGGCGCGGGCCGCGCAGCAGGTGCCGTACGCGGCTCGTCAGATGGCCAACCTGGCTCGATCGTTGAGGAACCTTGCCCGACATTTCCACATCTGTCCTGACAGACATCGCATCCCAGTGTTCCGCGAGAGACCTTGGATCCGGTGCCGATTCGGGCATCCGGCGACATTGCGCCCTCTAGGACGGTGTCTCGAGGGGAGAGGTTCACTCGGCTCCCCAAAACCGTTTCAAAGGCCAAGGAAAGTCCGGGGCAAGCCCTTGCGAAGGTGCGGGGGAGACAGCGCGGGAAGCGCGATCCGGGCGGAAAGTGCGGACAGGTAACCATCGATGGGTCTCACGAGCGACAAGGTGCTGGCGCTGGCGGTTCTGTCCGCCGTAGGGCTGTTCGTCGGCACGGTGTGGCTGTGGCCGCGGCTGGCGCGGCGCGGCTGGCGGGCGGTGAGCGGACGCGTGGGCCTGTTGTTCTCCACGCAGTTGGCGCTCTTCATGGCGGTCGGCCTCGGCGCCAACCAGGCCTTCGGGTTCTACGCCAGCTGGGCCGATCTGTTCGGGCAGGAGAAGGACCAGGGCGTGGTCGTGGACCACACGCCGGAACGCGGGCCGCTGCGGGTCGTGGACACGCGCCGGGTGCCGGGGGCGGCGAGCTCCAGTCCGCGGTTGGGCGGTCAGATCCAGAAGGTCGACATGGTGGGCCGGACCTCGCACATCGCCACGCCCGCGTTCGTCTATCTGCCGCCCGAGTATTTTCAGCCGGAATACCGCACGCGCAGGTTCCCGGCGGCCGTCGTCCTCACCGGCTATCCCGGTACGGCCCAGGCGCTGGTGGACAAGCTCGACTATCCGCGTACGGCCGCCAGGCTCGTGGCGCAGGGCCGTATGGAGCCGATGATCCTGGTGATGATGCGGCCGACCGTGGCGCCGCCCCGGGACACGGAGTGCGTGGACATTCCCGGGGGCCCGCAGACCGAGACGTTCTTCGCGGCCGATCTGCCCGAGGCCGTGAGCAGCCACTACAGGGTGGGCGGCGGGCCCGGCAGCTGGGGAATCATCGGTGACTCGACCGGCGGCTACTGCGCGTTGAAGCTCGCCATGCACCATCCCAAGGTGTACGCGGCGGGGGCGGGGCTTTCCGCGTACTACAACGCGCCGATCGACGCCACGACCGGCGATCTCTTCCAGGGCGACGAGGAACTGCGCAATCGCGCGAACCTGTGGTGGTACCTCAAGCACATGCCGGCTCCGGACACTTCGCTGCTCGTCAGCAGCAGCAAAGTTGGAGAATCCAACTACAAGGCCACGCTGAAGTTCATTGAGCGTGTGAAGGCCACGAAGCTGACCCGCATCTCCTCGATCATCCTCGAAAGCGGCGGTCACAACTTCAACACCTGGCGGCGGGAGATTCCGGGGACGCTGGAGTGGATGAGCGGGCGGCTGAGCGGCAGGTGAGATGGCCGACGGCAGGGCCGCGGGACGGCCGTGGGGATGTCCGCAGAGATGGCCGACGGGGCTTTGTGATCTTGGTTCTTGGTTAATTCCGTGCCGGATCTGATTCCTGATGCCGTGTGAACGACTCGCGATGGCTGTCTTTTTACGGGGCGGGGCAACAAGATTCGCCTACGCGCGGTAAGTTTCTGGCCATGCCACGTGGACGTCACCGTCATTCCCCGCCCTTGCACAGGCTGCTGCCCCCGTCGGCGATCGCAGGCGTCTCCGTCGTCTGCGCCCTCGCCCCCTGGGTGTTCACCGAGCCCTTGGTGCTGCGCGGCCTTGCCGGGGCCGCCGCGGCGACGGCGGTCATTGGTGCGGTCGTCATGCGCCGCTGGGACACCCAGGCCGGCAAGAAGGTCGCCGACCTCACGCGCGCGCGTGCGAGCGACGAGTGGCGGTACGAGGAACGGGTCGCCGAGCTGGAGACCGACCTCGAGGAGTCCCGTGAGCTGCGCATGAAGCTGGAGCAGCGGCTGCGGGGCAAGCGGGCGGAGCTCGCGGGGCTGCGCAACGAGCACGCGGCGCTGCTGCGCCGGTACGCCACGGCGGAGACCGAGCGGGCCAGCGTCCTGGAGGAGCGCCGGGTTCTGGAGATAGAGGCGACAGCGCCCGCGCGCGCGTTGCCGCCGGCGCCGGTCGACGCCTCTTCGGCGCAGGAGACGGGGGCTGTGGCTGCCCCCGCCGAGGCCGAGGCGGAGGGTGCGGAGACCGAGTCCGCCGAGTCCGTCGAGTCCAACGAGGAGACCCCGGTGACTCCGGCGGTCTTCTCGCCGGAGGGATCCCGGCTGTTCCTGCGGGCCAAGGCGGCGTTGGCGCGGTTCGACGGGGAGGAGGCCGCGGAGGACGGCGAGTCCGTGCAGGTGTCCGAGTCCGCGCTGGACACCGAGCCGGTGCAGGTGTCCGAGTCCGCGCGGGACACCGAGCCGGTGCAGGTGGCCGAGTCAGCCAAGGGCAGCGAGTCCGCCAAGGACCAGTCCCCGAAGGACGAGCCTCCGAACAACGAGCCCCCCAAGGGCGACGGCCGGTCCAACGGCGAGTCCGCGAAGGACGGTTCGGGTGCCACCGGGGCGCAGACCGCGGCGGCACGGACCACCGAGGCCCAGCACGTCGGCGGATCCGAGAAGGAGCCCGCGCTGGAGGACGAAGCGCAGGGGAAGCCCGAGGCGGTCGACGGGCACCAGCGCGCGGCCGCCAACACCACGGCAGACGCCCTGACCAGGACGGACGCCCGCATCGGGACGGGTGCAGTCGCCGAGACGGATGCCGTCGCCAAGGCGGCCACGGTCGCTACGACGGACGCGCCCGCCGTGGCCCGTCCCGCCCTGCCCCCGGCCGGTTCGATCCCCTCGCAGCAGCCCGCGGGTCACTTCATCGCGCCGACCGCCGTGGCCGTCGTACCGGCGACGCCCGTACGGCGCCCGATGATCGAGGGCGGCTTCGACTTCTTCGGTACGAAGAGGGGGGCGGCCATGCCCTCCGCGCTGGAGTCCGTCCAGAACGAGGACCTCGCCGACGTCGTCGGCCAGGAGGCCCTCGCCCTCCACAAGGCCGAGTCCGAGGCCGAGTTCAAGCCGGCGGACGAGGAGTCCCGGGGGATCGGTCAGGTCATCGACCTGACGGCGCACGACGAGACGGAACAGATCGATGTGCAGGGGCTGCGCAGCGCGGTTTCCTGACGGCGGGCCCGGGTGACGCCGGTCGGTGTCCCTTCGGGGGCGTGAGCGGCCTCAGGCCATCCACCGGTCCGGCCGCGCCACCTTCCGTCCCGTACGCGACCTCTCCGCCTGCCCCCGCAGCAGTTCCGCAGCCTCCTCGGCGCCCCTCAGACGGGCTGTCACCGTCTTGTTCGCCCCGGTGTCCACATGGACGTCGGCGACGCCCCACACGCGCTCCCAGGGCCCCTGGGACAGCCGTACGCTCTGGACCTTCGCATGCGGTACGAGCGCGAGGCTCCGCTGGAACAGGCCGGTGCGGGCGGCGAACACCGCGTCCGTGACGGCCAGGCCGTATCCACGCCACCACAGCGGCACGCACCGGCTTGCCCGCCGCGGCGGACGCGACAGGGACGCGTGCGGGGGGACGCTCACGCCGGGCAGCACGCGCGCGACGACCGATTCGGCGACCTCGCGCGGCGCGACCGGCAGCAGGACCGAGTTCGACGAGCCCGCCACGTCCAGCTCCACCCGCACCCAGCCGCGCCGCCGCCACAGCAGCGGCTCGACGATCCGTACGGTCTGGACGCGGCCGGGCGGGACCGTCTCGTGCGCCCGGTCGAGCAGACCGTGGTCGAGGCGCAGCCCGTCCGGCGACTCGCCCACCGTCCAGTCGTACTCGGTGACGAACCGCCCCACGCTGCTCGCCCCCGCCGCGCCGAACAGCGGTACCGCGGCCGCGAGCACGGTCCACACGCTTTCGGTGGCCAGCCAGAGGACGGTCGGTACGACGACCGCGGCGGCCAGCGTCCCCCAGGTGGCGCCGGTCAGCAGGAGGGAGACGGCCAGGACGCCCGGCGGCACGCGCAGCAGTTGCTGGGACGGCGCCTCACCGACCTCGTGTGCCGTCTCGGGTGCGAAACCGGCGGCGCGTGCGAGGAGTTCCGCACGGAGCGCACGCGCCTCCTCCTCGCCCAGGAAGGCGAGTTCGTCCTTCTTGTCCGTGCCTATGACATCCAGCTTGAGCTTCGCCACGCCCGCCACGCGCGCGAGGAGCGGCTGGGTGATGTCGATGGCCTGGATGCGTTCCAGCCGGATGTGCGCGGTGCGCCGGAACACCAGACCGGTACGGATGCGCAGGTCCGTCTCGGTCACCGCGAAGTGCGTGAACCACCAGGTGAGGAAGCCGTACAGGGCGGCCGCGGGGACCAGCACGGCGAGTGCGAGCAGGAGGGTCGTCGTGGTCAGCCTGGTCAGCTGGCGCTGTGCCTGGTCGGGGTCGTGCACGGCCCAGCCGATCAGCACCGCGACCGGCGCCCACGCGCGCCTGAGCGGCGTCACGGGGTGCAGCCGCCGTTCGGTCACGGGTCGCAGCCCGCTTACGGCGTCGTCGACGCCGGGCGTCGTCACAGGCCCGCCGATCGTGCCTCGCCCAGCTCGGTGAGCCGGTCGCGCAGCCGCTCGGCCTCGGCCGGGTCGAGGCCGGGGATGGTGGCGTCGGTGGCCGCCGCGGCCGTGTGCAGCTGCACGCTGGCCAGCCCGAAGTGCCGCTCGAGGGGGCCCGAGGTGACCTCGACCAGCTGCATCCGGCCGTACGGCACCACCGTCTCCTCGCGCCACAGCACGCCCCGGCTGATCAGCAGGTCGTCGGCGCGCTCGGCGTAGCGCCACGAACGCCAGTTGCGGCCGAGCATCACCCAGCCCCATGCCATCAGCGCCAGGGGCAGCAGCGCGAAGGCCGCCCAAGCGGGCCCGGCGAACAGGCCGAGCACCACGGCGAGGCCGATCGTCAGCAGTCCCAGCCACACCACCAGCAACAGCCGGCGCATGCGGAGCAGCCGGGGCGGCAGCCCGGTCCACCTCGGCTCGTCCCCCGCGTGATCGCCCCCCACGCGCTCGGCCCCCGCCTGCCCGTCCTCCGCTGTCCCCGTGTTCTGCGGGCTCCCCGTCTCCATGAGGCCAGCGTACGTAGGAGAGACTGTGTCCATGACTCCCACGACGGAGACCATGGTCGGTATCGGCGGCGCCGCGGAGAGCACCGACATGGTGCTCAACATCGGGCCCCAGCACCCGTCCACGCACGGCGTGCTGCGCCTCAAGCTCGTGCTGGACGGTGAGCGCATCACGCGCGCGGAGCCCGTGATCGGCTATATGCACCGCGGCGCGGAGAAGCTCTTCGAGGCCCGCGACTACCGGCAGATCATCATGCTCGCCAACCGCCACGACTGGCTGTCGGCGTTCTCCAACGAGCTGGGCGTCGTGCTCGCCGTCGAGCGCATGCTCGGCATGGAGGTGCCCGAGCGGGCGGTGTGGACCCGGACGCTGCTCGCGGAGCTCAACCGGGTGCTCAACCACCTGATGTTCCTCGGGTCCTACCCGCTGGAGCTGGGCGGGATCACGCCGATCTTCTACGCCTTCTCGGAGCGCGAGGAACTCCAGCACGTGATGGAGGAGGTCTCCGGCGGGCGGATGCACTACATGTTCAACCGGGTGGGAGGCCTGAAGGAGGACCTGCCGGCCGGGTGGACCACGCGCGCGCGTGCCGCCGTCGCCGACGTGCGCTCGCGCATGGACCGGTTCGACGACCTGGTGCTCGGCAACGAGATCTTCCGGGGGCGCACCCGGGGCGTGGGCGCCCTCACGCCCGAGACCGTGCACGCGTACGGCGTGAGCGGGCCGATCGCGCGTGCCTCGGGCGTCGACTTCGATCTGCGCCGGGACGAGCCCTATCTCGCGTACGGCGAGCTGGGGGACGTCCTGAAGGTCGTGACCCGGGACGAGGGCGACTGCCTCGCCCGGTTCGAGTGCCTGCTGGAACAGACCCACAACTCCCTCGACCTCGCTGACGCCTGCCTCGACCGCCTCGCCGGACTGCCGCCCGGGCCGATCAACCAGCGGCTCCCCAAGGTGCTGAAGGCGCCCGAGGGGCACACGTACGCATGGACCGAGAACCCGCTCGGCATCAACGGCTACTACCTCGTCAGCAAGGGCGAGAAGACCCCGTACCGGCTGAAGCTGCGCTCCGCCTCGTACAACAACATCCAGGCGCTGGTCGAGCTGCTGCCGGGGACGCTGATCGCGGACATGGTGGCGATTTTGGGGTCGATGTTCTTCGTGGTCGGGGACATCGACAAGTAGGGGCCGATCACGGCGTCAAGTAGGGACCGATCACGTCGGCGAGCAGGGGCTGATCACCTCGACGAGCAGTGCTGATCAGTCCGCCAGTACGTCCGGAATTCCAACCGACTGCACCAGCCAGCCGAAGTCCCCGAGACCGCCCGTAGCGGTGAGCTCGGCGGCCTCGCCCGCGGTCGCGAGGGCGCGTACGTAGTCGGCGGGGCGGGTGGAGGCCAGTTCCAGTGGGGGGCGTGCGCCTGTGAGGCCCAGGGCGCGCAACGCGTCGCGCTGTGAGAGCAGGCGCGTACCGGGCAGCTCGCACGCCGTCGCGCACGCGTCCAGTGCGACATGTGCCGTGATGTCGCAGGAGCCGTCCGGCACGGGCGCCGTCTCGCGCCCCTCGCGGAAGCCGGTGAGCGTGCCGAAGGGCGGTCGTGCGTCGGCCCGGTGCGCGTAGTCCACGGCGACCGCGAGCCCTCGGTCCAGCGCCGCGACCACGCCCGCCCAGGCCTCGTCCCGCGGCAGCCCGATCTCGGCCCGCAGCCCTGCCTGCTCCTCCCCGTCCAGCGCGCCCTCCGCGCCGCCCAGCGGCCACCACCGCGCCAGCCACTGCGCCTCCGCACCGGCGACCGGCTCCCCGAGGCGCTCGGTCCCGTCCCGCCGTACGAGAACCAGGCGGGGTACGCCCGTGGAGTCCACCTCCGCGACCTCCACGGGGACGTTGTCCAGCCACTCGTTGGCGAACAGCAGGCCCGTGATCCGCGGCGGCGGCTCGGGCAGCCACTCGATCCGGTGATCGAGGGTGTGCGGGCGGTCGGCGATCTCGACGGCGTACGCGCGCGTGCGTGCCGCGACCTCGGCGGGCAGGGCGGCCAGTACGCCCGTGATCAGCTCGCCCCGCCCCGCCGCCATGTCGACGAAGTCGAGCGACGCCGGCCGGCCCAGGGCCTCGTCGACCCGGCACAGCAGCCGGGCCACGGCACCGGCGAAGAGGGACGACGCGTGCACGGACGTACGGAAGTGGCCGGCCGGTCCCTCGGGCCGCCGGTAGAAGCCGCCCGGCCCGTACAGGGCGGATTCCGCCGCCGCCCGCCACCCGCGCCACTCGTCCGTCGCCTCTGCCGTCACCGGCCCAGGCTAAGCGCACAGGAGAGCGCAGCCTCCACCTTGCGGAGTACGCGCGCGAGGTGCGGATCGGCCCTCCGGTTGACCCCTGCACGCATCTCGCTTCCCTACGCTGGGTTACGTGCAGCGCCTCTATGACTTCATCCGCAGGCACCCGACATGGGTCGACGGCTTCTGGGCCGTCTTCCTCTTCGGGATCTCCGCGGTCACCGTGGCCGTCCGGGAGGAGGCCGGACAGGACCTCTCGGGCACGGACTCGGAGGCGGTCATCATCCCGGTCGTCCTCCTGCTGAGCCTGGTGATCGCGTTGCGTCGGCGCATGCCGGAGAAGATGCTGCTGCTGGCCATCGGCGTGGGACTGGCCCAACTGGTGCTGAACGTGGCGACGACACCCGCCAACTTCGCCTTCCTGGTGATCACCTACACCGTGGCCGCGACCGGCGCCCGCTGGTCCTCCCGGCTCGCGCTGGGCGCCGGCCTGTGCGCGGCGCCGCTGGCACAGCTGCGCTGGCCGGAGAGGGACTCCAGCGTGCTCGGCAACGTGGCCCTGGTGATCTTCCTGACGGTGCCGTTCGCGCTCGCCTGGGTGCTCGGCGACTCGATCCGCACCCGCCGCGCCTACTACGAGCAACTGGAGGAGCGTGCGACCCGGCTCGAAAAGGAGCGCGAGGCGCAGGCGAAGGTCGCGGTTGCCGCCGAACGCGCCCGGATCGCGCGCGAACTGCACGACGTGGTCGCGCACAACGTCTCCGTGATGGTGGTGCAGGCAGACGGCGCCGCCTATGTCCTCGACGCCGCCCCGGACCAGGCCAAGAAGGCCCTGGAGACCATCTCCTCCACCGGCCGCCAGGCCCTCGCCGAGATGCGCCGCCTGCTCGGCGTGCTGCGCACCGGCGAGCACCAGGAGGGCGGCGAGTACGTCCCGCAGCCCGACGTCGAGCAGATCGACGAGCTCATCCAGCAGTGCCGCACCTCCGGCCTTCCGGTCGACTTCAAGGTCGAGGGCACGCCGCGCCCGCTGCCCAGCGGCGTCGAGCTGACGGCGTACCGCATCGTGCAGGAGGCGCTGACGAACACGCGCAAGCACGGCGGTCCGAACGCGGGCGCGAGCGTGCGCCTGGTCTACTTCGACGACGGTCTCGGCCTGCTCGTCGAGGACGACGGCACGGGCGCCCCGCACGAGCTGTACGAGGAGGGCGGCGCCGACGGCCAGGGGCATGGCCTGATCGGCATGCGCGAACGGGTCGGCATGGTCGGCGGCACCCTGGACGCGGGCCCCCGGCCGGGCGGAGGATTCCGCATCAGTGCGCTGCTGCCGCTCAAACCAGCACACTGACGCCGGCGCATGCCCCTTGTTGACACCTGTAACGCCCCTGTACACGGACACGGAAGACACGGAAGAGGACCCCGATGACGATCCGCGTGATGCTCGTCGACGACCAGGTGCTGCTGCGCACCGGGTTCCGGATGGTGCTCGCCGCCCAGCCGGACATGGAGGTCGTCGCGGAGGCGGGCGACGGCGTCGAGGCCCTCCAGGTGCTGCGGGAGACCGCCGTCGACGTCGTCCTGATGGACGTACGCATGCCGAAGCTGGACGGCGTGGAGACCACCCGCCGCATCTGCCAGGAGGCCAACCCGCCGAAGGTGCTGATCCTGACCACCTTCGACCTCGACGAGTACGCCTTCTCCGGGCTGAAGGCGGGCGCCTCCGGCTTCATGCTCAAGGACGTGCCGCCCGGCGAACTCCTCGCCGCCATCCGCTCGGTGCACAGCGGTGACGCGGTGGTGGCCCCGTCGACGACCCGGCGCCTGCTGGACCGGTTCGCGCCGATGCTGCCCTCCACCGGCAAGGAGCCCCAGCACAAGGAGCTGGAGCGGCTCACCGACCGCGAGCGCGAGGTCATGGTGCTGGTCGCGCAAGGGCTGTCCAACGGCGAGATCGCGGCCCGGCTGGTGCTGTCCGAGGCGACCGTGAAGACCCACGTGGGCCGCATCCTGACCAAGCTGGGGCTCAGGGACCGGGTGCAGGTGGTCGTCCTCGCGTACGAGACGGGCCTGGTGCGGGCCGGAGGGAACGGCTGAGCACCGGCGCGGGAGGCACGGCCGAGCCTCGGTGCGAGGAGGCACGCCTCACGCACAGCGGGCGTGCCCGCGCGTCAACCGGTGCCCACTAGGGTCTGCGCATGCTCCTGTGGATCAACGGCCCTTTCGGCGGCGGCAAGACGCAGACCGCGTACGAGATCCAGCGCCGCCTGCCCGGCAGCGTGGTCTGCGACCCCGAGCACCCCGGGTTCGGGCTGCGGCGGATGCTGCCGCCGCAACTGCGCGGAGACTTCCAGGACTTGACCGCCTGGCGGCAGGGGGTCGTCGAGGTGCTCGACCTCGCGCTGACCAAGCACGACGGCGTGGTGATCGCCCCCATGACGGTCACGAACTGCGACTACTTCGCCGAGACCGTCGGGCGATTGCGCGAACTCGGCCATGACGTACGGCACTTCACCCTCCTCGCCGAGCGCGAGACGGTCCTGCGGCGGCTGCGGGAGCGTGGGTTCGGACACCTCCTTCGGTACGTCGCCGGCAAGGACGCCCCGCTGCGCCGGGAGACCTGGGCCGTGCAGCAGCTCGACCACTGCCTGGAGCGGCTGCGCGAGCCGGAGTTCGCCGAGCACCTGTGGACGGACCGCTCGACGGTGCCGAAGACGGCGGACCGCATCGCCGTCCTGGCCGGGCTGCGGCTGCGGCCCAACAACGAGGGCACGCTGCGGACGCGGCTGCGGCAGGTGGGGGTCGGGATCAGGCACATCCGGTTCGACTGACGGTCACCTCGGCGAGACGGTCACCTCAGGAGCGTGACGGTCACCTCAGGAGCGCCTCGAGGAAGTCGCTGCCGAGCCGCGCCACCGCGGTGACGTCCAGCTGGTGCAGGACGTACCGCCCCCGGCGGCGGGTGGTGATCAGGCCCGCCTTCTTGAGGACGCCCAGGTGCCGGGATATCTCGGGTGCGGTCATGCCGTGGATCTGCACGAGTTCGCCCGTGGTGTACGTGCTGCGGGCGAGGTTGCGGCAGAGCTGTATCCGCACCGGGTGGGAGAGTGCGGTCATCCGCAGGATCAGCTGGTCGACCGCGGGGGGCGCGGCGAGGTCCGCGGAACCGACGGGGTAGTGCAGCACCGGCTGCCAGCCGTGCCGGTGCAGCACCATCAGATGCGGCCGGCCCAGGCTCGTCGGCACGAGCAGCAGGCTTCTGTCCTTGATGACGGTGTGGCCCTGGCGCAGCTTGTCGATGGTGATCCTTCCGGCGGCCTCGTCGACGCTCACCGCCGGGGACACCGCGGTCAGCGCCTCGGTCAGCCCCTTGTGCCGCAGAAGGTCGGTCTTGTGGCGGGCGTCGGCCGCGAGCTGGTGGCGCAGCCGGGACCACGCCTCGGCGAAGAACGCCTCGTCGCAGTCCTGGAGGAACTGCCGCAGCCAGGACCGGATCCGCGGCGGGTCCGCCAGCAGCCGCTCACTGAACCGCAGCTGCTGCGGCCCACGCGCGGCGGCCAGCTCCAGGGCACGTCGGTGCAACTCCGCGTCGGCCAGCACCGCAGGCCCCTGCGTGGCGTACGGCAGCGCGCAGGTGAACTCCAGTGCCGCGTCCACGAACTGCTCGTCCGTCAGCTTGTCCAGCAGGTCCAGGTCCTCGGCGAGCGTGGCCCCCGGGAGCGTGTTGCCGCCCGGGACGCCGGCGAAGGGCAGGAACAGGTCCGAGAACGTCGTCCGCCACAGGAAGTCGGCCTCGCACATCCGGTCGGCCAGGTGTGGGTCCAGCCGGGCCGTCACGCTCGTCACCCAGCCCTGCAGGCCCGGGTGGTGCCCCGCCTCCGACAGCGCGTGCAGCGCCATGCCGAGCTCGGCCAGGGGCGAGGGCACGACGGCCAGCCGCTCCGGCCGCAGCCCCGCGATGTCGATGCTCACGCTCATGCCCTCATGGTGCACCCCGCCACTGACAACGCGGCCGCCGATTGACGGCGGCCGTCAATCGACGCGACGTGGGCGCTGCCCAGAGGCAAGCCTGGGGTCACCGGGGCAGCCGCGGAGCCCGATCCCACACACGTCATGCCTCCTACGTCCCGAGAAGGCGATACGCCATGAGCAGCACGCAGCACCACCTCCTCGACGCCCACCGTGCCCGGCAGCACGGCGAGGCGCCCCCTCCGGCGCCGGGCACCCACGACCAGAAGGTCGTACGCGAGTGGCGCGCGTACCGGCGGTTCCGGGCGGTCGTCGCCGGACGCCCGGCCCGGGCGGATACGACAGGCCCTGGGCCGCCGGCTGCGTCCGCGGGCCCGCTCTACCTGCTGACCTCCTCGGTCAGCACGGCCACGAACCGGGCGACGGCCTCCTTCACGTCCTCGGCCGTCCACTCCAGGCCGGCGGCGCGGACGCTGACCTCGGTGCAGGCCAGCCCCGGGCCCTTCTGATCCCAGGCGCCCGCGAACAGACCCGTCTTCGTCTCCTCCGCCTGCCGGATCGCGGCCTCGGAGAGGACGTCGACGTCGTACGGCAGCCAGAGCTGGAACTCGTTGGTGTGCGGCACCTCGGGGTGGACGCGCGCCCACGGCACCCCGGCCGCGGCGAACCCCTCACGCAGCGCGGCGGCCACCACGCGCGCGTGGGTCACGTACTCCGGCAGCCGGGGCAGCTCCCGCTCCAGGCCGACGAGCGCCGACAACACCGTGGGGAACTGCTGGAACAGCATGCCGCCGTAGCGGTGCCGCCAGACCTTCGCCTCCTCCACCAACGTCCGCGGTCCGGCGAGCGCGGCGCCCCCGTATCCGCGCAGGGACTTGTAGAACGACACGTAGACGCTGTCCGCCAGGCCCGCGATCTCGTCCAGGGGGCGGCCGAGGTGGACGGTGGACTCCCACAGGCGCGCACCGTCGAAGTGCACCACCGCGTCGCGCTCCCGCGCTGCCTCCACCACCGCGACGAGCTCGTCCCAGGAGGGCAGCAGGAAACCGGCGTCGCGGAGGGGAAGTTCCAGCACCAGTGCCCCGAAGGGCTCCTCGAAGTCGCGGACCTCGGCAGCGGTCGGCTGCCTCGGCTCGCGCGTCAGCTGCACCGGGCGCAACCCGCTGACCTGGCTGAACGCGTTCCGCTCATATACCTCGGGGTGGGCCAGCGCATGCAGGGCGACGGTCGGGTCGCCCGTGCGGCCGGCCCAGCAGCGCAGGGCGACCTGTTGGGCCATCGTGCCCGTCGGGAAGAACGCGGCGGCCTCCTTGCCGAGCAGCGCGGCCGTCTTCTTCTCCAGGGCCTCGACGACGCCGCTGCCGTAGAGGTCGGCCCGCTCGTCCAGGTCGTACACGTCCGGCGCCGTCTCCAGGAGCGCGAGGCGCTCGCGGAGCGAGCCCAGGAAGTCGAGGTGCGAGAGAACGCGCTCCGCGCTCCTGAATGCGCCTATGCGCCGTTCGAAGCGCTGCTCGCGCCGTTCGTCGTCCGTGATCCGCGTGCTCTGCTGTGTGCCCTGCTCCGCCGTATCGGTCATGTCCTGGATCATCCCTCCCGGCCGGCCGCGCGGGCACCCGGGTTTCGGCCGACGCCTTCACCGTCCATACCTGCGCGCAAGGCGTGGGGAAACCCACAGCCTGTGGACAACCGAACGCCCCTCGAACCAATCGCGTTAACATGACGAGAAATCGTCCGGTACCCGGAGCGGACTGGAACGGGAAGGCCGCCTTCGCGTGAGTACAAGCCAACAGCCAGATCCCAAGGACCGCCCCGCGCGGCTCACCGTCGGTGTCGTCGGCGCCGGCCGTGTGGGCCCCGCGCTCGCCGCGTCCCTTCAGCTCGCCGGGCACCGCCCGGTGGCCGTCTCCGGGGTCTCCGACACCTCCCGGCGACGGGCCGAGCGGATGCTCCCCGACGTGCCGCTCGTGCCGCCCGCCGAGGTCCTCGCGCGCGCCGAGCTGGTCCTGCTGACCGTCCCGGACGACGCGTTGCCCGGGCTGGTCGAGGGCCTCGCCGAGACCGGGGCCGTCCGGCCGGGGCAACTGCTGGTGCACACCTCCGGGCGGTACGGCGCCAAGGTACTGGACCCCGCCCTGCGCGCGGGCGCGCTGCCGCTGGCCCTGCACCCGGCGATGACGTTCACCGGCACCCCCGTGGACGTGCAGCGCCTGGCCGGCTGCTCCTTCGGCGTCACCGCGCCCGAGGAACTGCGGCTGGCCGCCGAGGCCCTCGTCATCGAGATGGGCGGCGAACCCGAGTGGATCGCCGAGGAGATGCGCCCGCTGTACCACGCGGCGCTCGCGCTGGGCGCGAACCATCTGGTGACGCTGGTCGCCCAGTCCATGGAGCTGTTGCGCGAGGCGGGCGTCGCGGCCCCCGACCGGATGCTGGGCCCGCTGCTCGGCGCCGCGCTCGACAACGCGCTGCGTTCCGGCGACGCGGCGCTGACCGGCCCCGTCGCGCGCGGGGACGCGGGCACCGTCGCCGCGCACGTCACGGAGCTGCGGCGGCACGCCCCGCAGACCGTCGCCGGCTACCTCGCGATGGCGCGCGCGACCGCCGACCGCGCGCTCGCCCACGGACTGCTCAAGCCGGAGCTCGCCGAGGACCTCCTCGGGGTACTCGCGGGCGGGACCAACGGCGCCGAGGGAGACGCCCGATGACCACCACCCTGCTGCGCACCGCCGCCGAACTGCACGCACGCGTGCGGGCCGGCCGACGCGCCGTCGTGATGACCATGGGCGCGCTGCACGAGGGCCACGCCACCCTGATCCGCACCGCGCGCGACATCGCGGGGCCGGACGGCGAGGTCGTCGTCACCGTCTTCGTGAACCCCCTGCAGTTCGGCAAGGGCGAGGACCTCGACCGCTACCCGCGCACCCTGGAGGCCGACCTCAAGATCGCCGAACAGGCGGGCGCCGACGCGGTGTTCGCCCCTGCCGTCGACGAGGTCTACCCGGGCGGCGAGCCCCAGGTCCGCATCACCGCCGGCCCCATGGGGGAGCGCCTCGAGGGCCGCTCCCGCCCCGGCCACTTCGACGGCATGCTCACCGTCGTCGCCAAGCTGCTCCACCTCACCCGCCCCGACGTCGCCCTGTACGGCCAGAAGGACGCTCAGCAGCTCGCCCTGATCCGCCGCATGGTCCGCGACCTGAACTTCGGCGTCGAGATCGTCGGCGTGCCGACCGTGCGAGAGGAGGACGGCCTCGCGCTCTCCAGCCGCAACCGCTACCTCTCGCCCGAGGAACGGCGCACCGCGCTCGCCCTGTCCCAGGCGCTGTTCGCCGGGCGCGACCGGCACGCGGCGCAGGAGGCGCTGCGCGCGCGGGCCCGCGAAGTGCCCGCCACACGCGCGCGTGCCGAGGCGCTCAGCGCCATAGGGGAGTCCCGCGCGGCGGCCGACGCGCACGCCGTCGCCAAGGCCGTCCCCGGCGCCGCGGCGGCCGTCCGCGCGGCCGCCCGTCTGGTCCTCGACGAGGCCGTCCGCCTCGACCCGCCGCTCGAACTGGACTACCTCGCCCTCGTCGACCCGTCGGACTTCACGGAGATCACCGATCACGAGGACGACTTCACCGGCGAGGCCGTCCTCGCCGTCGCCGCCCGGGTCGGGACGACCCGGCTGATCGACAACATCCCCCTCACCTTCGGAGCCGCCTCGTGACCAGCACAGGCATACGACTGCACGCGCCCGCGCCCGGGTGGTCCATCGCCGCGGACGTCGTGGTCGTCGGCTCCGGTGTCGCCGGCCTCACCGCGGCCCTGCGCTGCGAGGCCGAGGGCCTGAAGACGGTCGTCGTCACCAAGGCCCGCCTCGACGACGGCTCCACCCGCTGGGCCCAGGGCGGCATCGCCGCAGCCCTCGGCGAGGGCGACACCCCCGAACAGCACCTGGACGACACCCTGGTCGCGGGCGCCGGCCTGTGCGACGAGGAGGCCGTACGGATCCTCGTGACGGAGGGCCCGGACGCCGTACGCCGCCTCATCGCGACCGGCGCCCACTTCGACGAGTCCGAGGAAGGCGGCCTGGAGCTCACCCGCGAGGGCGGCCACCACCGCCGCCGTATCGCCCACGCCGGCGGCGACGCGACCGGCGCGGAGATCTCCCGGGCACTGGTCGAGGCGGTACGCGCGCGTGGCCTGCGCACGATCGAGAACGCCCTGGTCCTCGACCTGCTCACCGACGCCGACGGCCGTACGGCGGGCGTCACCCTGCACGTCATGGGCGAGGGCCAGCACGACGGCGTAGGCGCGGTCCACGCCCCCGCGGTGATCCTGGCGACCGGCGGCATGGGCCAGGTCTTCTCGGCGACGACGAACCCGTCGGTGTCGACGGGCGACGGCGTCGCCCTGGCGCTCCGGGCGGGCGCCGAGGTGAGCGACCTGGAATTCGTGCAGTTCCACCCCACCGTGCTCTTCCTCGGCCCGGACGCGGAGGGCCAGCAGCCCCTGGTCTCCGAGGCGGTACGCGGCGAGGGCGCCCACCTGGTCGACGCCGACGGCGTGCGCTTCATGGTCGGCCGGCACGAACTCGCCGAACTCGCCCCCCGGGACATCGTCGCCAAGGGCATCATGCGGCGCATGCAGGAGCAGGACGCCGAGCACATGTTCCTCGACGCCCGGCACTTCGGCGCCGACATGTGGGAGCACCGCTTCCCGACGATCCTCGCCGCCTGCCGCGCCCACGGCATCGACCCGGTGCACGACCCCATCCCGATAGCGCCGGCCGCCCACTACGCCTCCGGCGGCGTACGCACCGACTCCCAGGGCCGTACGACCGTCCCCGGCCTGTACGCGTGCGGCGAGGTCGCCTGCACGGGCGTGCACGGCGCCAACCGCCTGGCCTCGAACTCACTCCTCGAAGGCCTGGTCTACGCCGAGCGCATCGTGGAGGACATCGCGGCCTCCCGGGAGGCGAACGGCCTCCACGCGCGCGTGCCGCACCCGGTGCCCTACCCCGAGACCCCCGAGCACCCCCTGCTCGCTCCCGAGGCCCGTTTCGCGATCCAGCGGATCATGACGGACGGCGCCGGAGTCCTGCGCTCCGCCGAGTCCATGACGAAGGCCGCCGACCAGCTCCAGCGACTCCACACCGAGGCCCGCGACGCCCTCGCCGAGAACGGCAAGACCGCCGAGCCCGGTGTCGACACCTGGGAGGCCACGAACCTCCTGTGCGTGGCCCGGGTCCTGGTGGCCGCCGGCAGCCTGCGCGAGGAGACTCGGGGCTGCCACTGGCGCGAGGACGAGCCCGACCGCGACGACGCGACATGGCGGCGCCACATCGTCGTACGCCTGAACCCGGACCGCACACTGGCCGTGCACACCACCGAAACCGCAGACTTCCCCCCGACCCGGCAGCCACAGCAGGAGCAGTGACAGAAGTGACCACCCCCGACCTTCCCCTCGCCCCGAACGGCGGCTGCGGCGACGACTGCGCCTGCGGTGCCGGCGAGGAGGCCGCAGAATACGCGGAGTGCGGCCTCGACCCCGCGCTCGCCCAGCTCCTGGCCGACGCGGGCCTCGACCCGGTCGAGGTCGAGGACATCGCCAACGTGGCCATCCAGGAGGACCTGGCGCACGGCGTGGACGTGACGACGGTCGCGACCATCCCCGAAGAAGCAGTGGCCACGGCCGACTTCGTAGCTCGCGAGGCGGGCGTCGTGGCGGGCCTCAGGGTCGCCGAAGCGGTCATCTCGATCGTCTGCGAGGACGAGTTCGAGGTGGAGCGCCACGTGGAGGACGGCGACAGGGTGGAGGCGGGCCACAAGCTCCTGTCGGTCACCACCCGCACCCGAGACCTCCTGACGGCCGAACGCAGCGCACTGAACATCCTGTGCCGCCTGTCGGGCATCGCGACCGCCACGCGCGCGTGGGCCGACGTACTGGACGGCACGAAGGCAAAGGTCCGCGACACCCGCAAGACGACGCCGGGCCTGCGCGCGCTGGAGAAGTACGCCGTGCGCTGCGGCGGCGGAGTCAACCACCGCATGTCCCTGTCGGACGCGGCGCTGGTCAAGGACAACCACGTGGTGGCGGCGGGCGGCGTGGCCCAGGCCTTCAAGGCGGTCCGCGAGACCTTCCCGGACGTCCCGATCGAGGTCGAGGTGGACACCCTCCACCAACTCCGCGAAGTGGTGGACGCGGGCGCGGACCTGATCCTCCTGGACAACTTCACGCCGATCGAGTGCGAGGAGGCGGTGGCCCTAGTGCACGGCCGCGCGGCCCTCGAGGCATCGGGCCGCCTGACCCTCGACAACGCCAAGGCGTACGCCGAGACGGGCGTCGACTACCTGGCCGTAGGGGCCCTCACCCACTCCTCGCCGATCCTGGACATCGGCCTGGACCTGCGAGCGGCGGAGTAGGAACGGGCATGCTCCTCACGATCGACGTAGGCAACACCCACACCGTCCTCGGCCTGTTCGACGGCGAGGACATCGTCGAGCACTGGCGCATCTCCACGGACGCCCGCCGCACGGCCGACGAACTGGCCGTCCTCCTCCAGGGCCTGATGGGCATGCACCCGCTCCTCGGCGAGGAACTGGGCGACGGCATCGACGGCATCGCCATCTGCGCGACGGTCCCCTCGGTCCTGCACGAGCTCCGCGAGGTGACCCGCCGCTACTACGGCGACGTCCCCGCGGTCCTCGTCGAACCGGGCGTGAAGACGGGCGTACCGATCCTCACGGACAACCCCAAGGAGGTCGGCGCCGACCGCATCATCAACGCGGTCGCGGCGGTCGACCTCTACGGTGGCCCGGCGATCGTCGTCGACTTCGGTACGGCGACGACGTTCGACGCGGTGAGCGCGCGCGGCGAGTACGTCGGCGGCGTCATCGCCCCCGGCATCGAGATCTCGGTCGAGGCCCTCGGCGTCCGGGGCGCGCAACTCCGCAAGATCGAGGTGGCCCGCCCGCGCAGCGTCATCGGCAAGAACACCGTCGAGGCCATGCAGTCCGGCATCATCTACGGCTTCGCAGGCCAGGTGGACGGTGTGGTCGCCCGCATGGCCCGCGAACTCGCCGACGACCCCGAAGAGGTCACCGTCATCGCCACGGGCGGTCTGGCCCCGATGGTCCTGGGCGAGTCCTCGGTCATCGACGAACACGAGCCGTGGCTGACACTGATCGGCCTACGCCTGGTCTACGAACGCAACGTCTCCCGCATGTGACTCCGTCGGCAGGGCCGCTCACCAGTGCCGCCCACCGCCGACTCACCCGACGTCGACGCGGCCCACTGGGGGCCTGCGGCCCCCAGACCCCCGCTTCGGCCCCGAAAGGGCCTCGTCCTCAAACGCCGGACGGGCTGGAATGCCGCGACCGGCGTCCAGAGGTGACGGCCCACCGGGGATGGGCGCACCCCCGCGGCGCCGCAGTCGCGTACGGCGGCAAGGGGACGTGCCGGGGGGTGTCCGCCCGCAGTGGCCGGCGTCAACACGCGGCACCTCCCGGCCTAAGTCCAACCGCCGGTCCGAGGACGGACACCCCCCGGCACGGCCCCGACCCCCACCCCACCCGCAGGCGCTACGCGCACCCCACCAAGGCGGCACAGGCCGCCGCAGGCATAGAGGCGCACCCCCACCACCCGAGTGGCTCCCCACGCCACACCCACCCCCCTATGCCGTGTTTGTCTGATTAGCGCGTATCGTCACCGCATGCCCACGCCATACGGATCCCGCGGCGGCATGGCGTTCGGCGCGGAGGAGCTGCGTGTGCTCCGCCGCGCTCTCGCCCTCGCCCTCCACCCCAGCCCCGCCTCGGCCGAAGACGTCCAGGACTGTCTCCGCCTCGCCGAGTCGCTCGACGAGGCGATGCGCGAGGGTGCCCGGTTGCGTGCGTTCTTGGTGGCCGACCTCGCCCGCTACCGCGCCGCCCTCCCCGGCACCGCAGCCGGCTACCTCACCCTCCTCGAAGAGGCCCTCACAGCGGGGTACCACCCGACCCCCGACGACCTCGCCGCCCTGAGGGCCCTGCGCGGCAAACCCACCGCAGCCACCCTCCTCACCCGCTGCCGGCCACTCACCGCACACCCGGCCCGCCAAGCCACCCCCGCAGCCCCCGCCATCCCCGCGTCCCGCACCCACCTCCAGGCCCTCCCCGGCGGCCTCGCCGACGCTTCCCCCGCCACCACAGTCGTCCTCCCCGCCCAGGACACCGGCCAGGAGCCCGACAAGCCACCCCGGAGGAAGCCCGCCGAAAAGCCGGCCGCCCCCAAACCCGGCCCCGGCCCCGAGCCCACCCCCGCCGCCCCGAGGCCACCACGCCCCATCCCCACCCCGGGCGAGGTCTTCCCCCGCCGCAAACCGACCCCACCGCCCACGAACCCACCCCAGCAACTGGCCGCAGGCTGAAACCGACCGCAAGGCGGCCCCCGGGCGGGTGTCTCCGAAAGACACCCGCCCCGCCCCACCTCGCCCCACCCCGCCTCGCCCATCCCGCCCCACCCCGCGCCCCCCAAGCCGCACCCCCTGGCTACCCTGGACGCATGGACTACGTCTCCGCACTCCTCCCCCCAGCCGTCATGGCCGTGTTCTTCATCGGTGTGATCAGGGTGATCGTGAAGACCCAGGGCGGAGCCAACAAGGCCAAGGAGGACGCGGCCGTCGACGCCGCCCTCGCGCGCGCGGAGGGCACCCGCCAGGCGTCCACGACCCCGGACGCCTGAGCCGACAGGCGCAGGCGCCGCAACCGGCGAGCTCACCGGCGTACGACTCAAGCCATCGCTTTCCGAGTCGTACGCCCTTTTTGTTCCCGTTTGCTGGAGAAAGTGCCCGTCCGACACGCCAACCTCTAGATTTCACACTATTGTTCTGAGTTGTGCCTCGCCCATTGGGAGAACTCGAAGACGCGGTCATGACGCGGGTGTGGAAGTGGAACCGCCCGGTGACCGTTCGAGAAGTCCTGGAAGATCTCCAGCAGGAACGGTCCATCGCGTACACCACGGTGATGACCGTTTTGGACAATCTCCATCAGAAGGGCTGGGTACGCCGCGAAGCGGAAGGCCGGGCCTATCGATATGAGGCGGTCTCCACGCGAGCCGCCTACGCAGCCGCCCTGATGAACGACGCCTGGTCGCAGAGCGACAACCCCGCCGCAGCGCTCGTCGCCTTCTTCGGCATGATGAGCGAGGAACAGCGCCACGCCCTGCGAGACGCCGTACGCATCGTCCAGGGCCCGGAAACACCCGAGCCCACGGAACCGCCCGATACACGCCGCGTTACGAGCACCGATACCAGCAGCACCGATACCAGCAGCCCCGATACCAGCAGCAGCGATACAGGCAGCGTCGATACCAGCGACGTCGATACCGCCGGCCCCGATACCGGCACCGATAGCGACCGCACCCTTACCTCCGGCACCGATACCACCGGCACGGATACCCGTACCGATACCGGCCGTGAGAACCCCGCCTCGGCGCAGGACCCCCGCGGGCGATAGCGTCCGCTCATGTCAGCAGAGAGCCACTCCGCCGAGAGCCCCTCGGCGGAGAGCCCAGAAGTCACCGCAAAAGCCATCACCGTCCGGCGGGCCCGCACCAGCGATGTCCCGGTGGTGCGTCGTCTCCTTGACGAGTACGTCCAGCGTCGCATCCTGCTCGACAAAGCCACGGTCACGCTTTACGAGGACATCCAGGAGTTCTGGGTCGCAGAACGCGACGACAACGGCGAGGTCGTCGGCTGCGGCGCCCTGCACGTGATGTGGGAAGACCTGGCGGAAGTCCGCACTCTCGCCGTGAAGCCCGGCCTGAAGGGCGCCGGCGTCGGTCATCAGTTGCTGGAGAAGTTGCTGCACACCGCGCGCTGGCTCGGCGTTCGACGGGTTTTCTGTCTGACCTTCGAAGTGGACTTCTTCGGCAAGCACGGCTTCGTCGAGATCGGCGAGACCCCGGTTGACACCGATGTCTACGCGGAGCTGCTGCGTTCCTATGACGAGGGCGTGGCGGAGTTCCTCGGTCTCGAACGAGTGAAACCGAACACCTTGGGCAACAGCCGGATGCTTCTGCATCTGTGATCGCCGGGGATCCACCAAGGATCCACAACCCGTATTCAGGCCGAGCGGCCATGCCCGGGTTCCCTATGTCCGAAACGCGCATGTTTCCGGACGAGGGTCGGGCCTCTGGGTCTCTCTGGGTCTCTCCCGGGGGTTTGTGTTTTTCCCGCAAAAGCGGTTTGCTTTCCGACGTACTGCAGTACTGCATATAACAGGGGACGGTGAAACGGCGCACGCCGTAGACCCCCGGCCCTCAAGTTATCGATGAAAGGAAATCCGGTGGCACAGAAGGTTCAGGTCCTTCTTGTCGACGACCTCGACGGCGGCGAGGCGGACGAGACCGTGACGTTCGCGCTGGACGGCAAGACGTACGAGATCGATCTCACGACTGCCAATGCGGACAAGCTCCGTGGCCTTCTCGACCCTTACGTGAAGGGCGGTCGTCGTACCGGAGGCCGTGCTTCGGGTGGTCGCGGAAAGGCGCGCGCCGCTTCCGGTGGCAGTCAGGACACCGCGCAGATCCGCGCGTGGGCCAAGGAGAACGGCTACGAGGTCAACGACCGCGGCCGTGTTCCCGCGTCCATTCGCGAGGCATACGAGAAGGCCAACGCCTGATCGAGGCCATGGCTTGATCAATGGCCAACGTCTGGTTCAAGGCCAGAGTTCGACCGGCGAACAGGCCAAAAGCCTGTTCTACGGACAGGGCGACGGCTGTGCGCCCGCGCGCCGCAGTCGCAAGCGGTGGCAATGCGTTGCCACCGTGTCCAGAACCCGCACCAGATCGGGGGCGCCCCCACCGCCCCCCATGGCCGACAGTGTCGGCAGCGAGGCCTCGACCTCGCCCCCAGGCTCGGGGGGCCGCAGCCACACGGCGGCCCCCTGCACGGCATCGGGACGGCCCGTGGAAAGCGGCCGCACCGCGCAGGGCACCGGCAGACAAGGACGCCGTACGGCCGCCCTCGGCCCCGGCTCGACCGGATGCCGTACGGCCGTGACGGGCTCCCACTCGGATCGCACCGGCGCCTCCATGAGGTCGCCCTCGCCGAGCGTCGTCAGGTCCAGGGGCAGCGTGCCCCACTCCAGCCAGTCCAGCGCCCCGGGGACCTCCTGCGCGTCGCCCGCGGCGATGAGCAGCCGCATCCGGTCGCCCGTTGCGGCCACCGGGGACCC
This sequence comes from Streptomyces cyaneochromogenes, assembly GCF_003963535.1. Taxonomy (GTDB): domain Bacteria; phylum Actinomycetota; class Actinomycetes; order Streptomycetales; family Streptomycetaceae; genus Streptomyces; species Streptomyces shaanxiensis. The sequence continues at coordinate 5,764,449 of NZ_CP034539.1, forward strand.
CGGCGCCAGATGACGCAGCGCCGCGAGGCCCGCCGCGGCCGGGACGTCCAGGACGTCGAAGCGCGGGCCCACGCGAAGGAACAGAGGGAATCCGGGTGCTCCGGGCACCACCGGCCAGCCCAGTTCGTTCTCGTACCACCGACGGACCTGATCGCTCGGATCGAGCGGCCGACGGGGAAGGGGGATCGTGGCGAGGTCCGTGGTGATCACGGGGCGGGTGCCGACCATGCCAAGTGCAACCGCCGAAAGAGCATGCGAGTTACGCTGGGTGTCCTAGCGGATGCGCAGAGTGTCGAAAAGGGGGCGTGCGGGGGGTGCGGGGAGGCGCAAGGTTGTTCGCCCGTAGCGGAGGGAACCGGGGGGCGCGGCATGGAGTGTCAGTCCCAGCGGGTAAGACATCCCTAGTGGGAGGGGGCGACACGCAGGACAGTGGGTCTCACGTTCGCCATCGGCGTACTGATGGTGAGGGTAACCACCTGGCCTGCGGGAACATCGTCTCGCACCATCGGGTTGGAGCAGATGTCGGCGTTCGGGGTCAGGAGGCCATCGACGGTGTCGGCAGTTGGAATGAGCGGTCCCCGCTTGCGGGACTAAGCTGCGGAAGGACAGGGAGGGGAAGTTCCCCCCACTGCCTGACCGCTCTGAGGAGCGATTAACGATGTTCGAGAGGTTCACCGACCGCGCGCGGCGGGTTGTCGTCCTGGCTCAGGAAGAAGCCCGGATGCTCAACCACAACTACATCGGCACCGAGCACATCCTCCTGGGCCTGATCCATGAGGGTGAGGGTGTCGCCGCCAAGGCCCTTGAGAGCCTCGGGATTTCGCTCGAGGCGGTCCGCCAGCAGGTGGAGGAGATCATCGGGCAGGGGCAGCAGGCCCCGTCCGGGCACATCCCCTTCACCCCCCGTGCCAAGAAGGTCCTGGAGCTGTCGCTCCGCGAGGCCCTTCAGCTGGGCCACAACTACATCGGCACGGAGCACATCCTGCTCGGCCTGATCCGTGAGGGCGAGGGCGTCGCCGCCCAGGTCCTGGTCAAGCTGGGCGCAGATCTCAACCGGGTGCGGCAGCAGGTCATCCAGCTGCTCTCCGGTTACCAGGGCAAGGAGACCGCCACCGCCGGCGGGCCTGCCGAGGGCACCCCCTCGACGTCCCTGGTCCTCGACCAGTTCGGCCGGAACCTCACCCAGGCCGCTCGTGAGTCCAAGCTCGACCCGGTCATCGGGCGCGAGAAGGAGATCGAGCGGGTCATGCAGGTGCTGTCCCGCCGTACCAAGAACAACCCGGTCCTGATCGGTGAGCCCGGCGTCGGCAAGACCGCCGTCGTCGAGGGACTCGCCCAGGCCATCGTCAAGGGCGAGGTGCCCGAGACCCTCAAGGACAAGCACCTCTACACCCTGGACCTCGGCGCGCTGGTCGCCGGCTCCCGCTACCGCGGTGACTTCGAGGAGCGCCTGAAGAAGGTCCTCAAGGAGATCCGCACCCGCGGCGACATCATCCTGTTCATCGACGAGCTCCACACGCTGGTCGGTGCGGGTGCCGCCGAGGGCGCCATCGACGCGGCCTCCATCCTGAAGCCGATGCTGGCCCGCGGTGAGCTGCAGACCATCGGTGCGACCACGCTGGACGAGTACCGCAAGCACCTGGAGAAGGACGCGGCCCTGGAGCGCCGCTTCCAGCCCATCCAGGTCGCCGAGCCGTCCCTGCCGCACACGATCGAGATCCTCAAGGGTCTGCGCGACCGGTACGAGGCCCACCACCGGGTCTCCATCACCGACGAGGCGCTGGTCCAGGCCGCCACCCTGGCCGACCGGTACATCTCGGACCGCTTCCTGCCGGACAAGGCGATCGACCTGATCGACGAGGCCGGTTCCCGGATGCGCATCCGCCGGATGACCGCGCCGCCGGACCTGCGCGAGTTCGACGAGAAGATCGCCGGTGTCCGCCGGGACAAGGAGTCCGCGATCGACTCGCAGGACTTCGAGAAGGCCGCCTCCCTGCGCGACAAGGAGAAGCAGCTCCTCGCCGCGAAGGCCAAGCGGGAGAAGGAGTGGAAGGCCGGCGACATGGACGTCGTCGCCGAGGTCGACGGCGAGCTGATCGCCGAGGTCCTCGCGACCGCCACCGGCATCCCGGTCTTCAAGCTGACCGAGGAGGAGTCCAGCCGCCTGCTCCGCATGGAGGACGAGCTCCACAAGCGGGTCATCGGCCAGGTCGACGCCGTCAAGGCGCTGTCGAAGGCGATCCGCCGTACGCGTGCCGGTCTGAAGGACCCGAAGCGTCCGGGTGGCTCGTTCATCTTCGCCGGCCCGTCCGGTGTCGGTAAGACCGAGCTGTCCAAGGCGCTCGCCGAGTTCCTCTTCGGTGACGAGGACGCGCTGATCTCCCTCGACATGTCGGAGTTCAGCGAGAAGCACACGGTCTCGCGTCTCTTCGGTTCGCCCCCCGGCTACGTGGGCTACGAAGAGGGCGGCCAGCTGACCGAGAAGGTCCGCCGCAAGCCGTTCTCCGTCGTCCTCTTCGACGAGGTCGAGAAGGCCCACCCGGACATCTTCAACTCGCTGCTGCAGATCCTGGAGGACGGTCGCCTGACCGACTCCCAGGGCCGGGTCGTGGACTTCAAGAACACGGTCATCATCATGACGACCAACCTCGGCACCCGGGACATCTCCAAGGGCTTCAACCTGGGCTTCGCGGCCTCGGGTGACACGAAGACCAACTACGAGCGCATGAAGAACAAGGTCTCGGACGAGCTCAAGCAGCACTTCCGCCCCGAGTTCCTCAACCGCGTCGACGACGTGGTCGTCTTCCCGCAGCTGACCCAGGACGACATCCTCGCGATCGTCGACCTGATGATCGGCAAGGTGGACGAGCGCCTGAAGGACCGGGACATGGGCATCGAGCTCTCCCAGTCCGCCAAGGAGCTGCTGTCCAAGAAGGGTTACGACCCGGTGCTGGGTGCGCGTCCGCTGCGTCGCACCATCCAGCGCGAGATCGAGGACTCGCTGTCGGAGAAGATCCTCTTCGGCGAGCTGCGCCCCGGTCACATCGTGGTCGTGGACACCGAGGGCGAGGGCGAGAACAAGACCTTCACCTTCCGCGGTGAGGAGAAGGCTGCGCTGCCGGACGTCCCGCCGATCGAGCAGGCGGCCGGTGGATCCGGGCCGAACCTGAGCAAGGAGGCCTGACCCCCCGGGGGGTTGAGCCGAAGAAAGGGGCCGGTGCTGAAAGCACCGGCCCCTTTCGCATGCCCGGGGAAGGGGTGGTTTACGACAACTGACCGTCGTAGTCAGGCAGCTTGTACGTCTTCTCGGCGTGGCCGCCCGACAGGTCGGTGGCGCTGTTGCCGATGTTCGCGATGATCGTGTAGCCCTTGTTCTCGATGTCGACGCGCTTGGCCGTCTTGTACTCGGCGACATTCTTGAAGAGGTCGACGAAGCTGCGCACGTAGAGGCCGGAGACCTGGTAACCGACGTGCTTGAGGTTGTAGTCGGTCACCGAGGCGATGATGCCCGGGCGGGCGGTCACGAAGAACAGGGAGACGCCGTGCTCCTGGGCGTACTTGGCGACCTCCAGGACCGGCTTGTTGGCCGGCTGCGGGTAGCTGAAGCCGAAGTCCGTCTCCAGGGTGGTGTTGTCGATGTCGAAGACGATCGCCTGCTTCTCACCCGGCTTGGTGTTCGCGATCCGCTGCTTCAGATAGGGCAGTGCCTGGCCCATCAGTGCCTGGCAGTCCTGCTGCCAGGTGGCGTAGTCGACATCCGCCGCGGATGCCGTCGCTGCCGCAGTGGCGGCGGAGGAAGTGCTTGTCGCGGTCGTGGTCGCCGCGTCGGCGGGGACCGCGAGGGCCACGAGGGCGGCGGCGGAGGCGGTGCTGACCGCGATACGGCGCGCCCAGGGGCGAAGCGTCATGTGGGGGTCCTCTCACGTCACGTGCGCGGGTTGTCGCGTGCATGGTCGTGTGCGTGGGTGGCTGGTGGGGAACCAGCGGGTTACCGGACGGTAGCTCACGTTGAGGCGTCGCTCACATAACTGCGCAGGATTTCGTTACGAGTTGATGGTTGGGCCGCGTAGCGCCCGTCACATTCCGGGGTCTCTTGATTGCGCTCGGCGGTGACATGCCGCACAGGCGATTTGTCCGTTACTAGTGGGAATAGTGGAAACGGGGGAGTGGGACAAAAGGGACTTTCATTGCGTAAATGACTGTGCGGTTTCCGCATCCGTGCTGGTTCGTCCGGAATGAGGGCTCTGTCAAGATGCGGTGATTTTTATGGCGGAGTACTAGCGTCCGTCGTAGATAAGGGGTTTTGGGGTTCGGGCGGCCGGGGGTTACCAAGGGATGGCCATCCGGTGAGCGCCCAGTGCGTCGGGTGGTTTTCTCTGTCGCCGTCCCCATGAGGTTTCGCATGTCTCCGCGCTTCTCCTTCCGTTCGCCCCGTACGTCCGCGTTCCGCACCCGTGCCGCTGTGGTGGCCGCCGGCCTGGGGGCCTCGGTCGTGCTGGGCGCCGGAGGCGCGGTCGCTGCCGAGCTGACCTCCGCCACCGGTGTCTCCACCGCCGTACAGGCTCAGTCCGCCGCCAAGCAGGCCGCGTCCTGGGTGAGCCCGGTGAAGAAGTACACGAAGTCCGCGAGCTACGCGCAGGCCGGCGGCATGTGGCAGTCCACCCACAGCGGGCAGGACTTCGCCGTCGCCAGCGGCACCCAGGTCGTGGCCGCGCACGGCGGCACCGTCGTCAAGGCCGGCGGCAACGGCGCCGGTGACGGTCCCGCGTATGGCAACGCCGTCGTCATCAAGCACGGCAACGGGACCTACTCCCAGTACGCCCACCTGTCGCGCATCGACGTGAAGGTCGGCCAGGTCGTCAAGACCGGCCAGCAGATAGCCAAGTCCGGCAACACCGGCAACTCCAGTGGGCCGCACCTGCACTTCGAGATCCGTACGACCGCCAACTACGGCTCCGCGGTCGACCCCGTGGCCTTCCTGCGGGCCAAGGGTCTGAAGATCTGAGTCACCGAGCCGTTCGGGTGCCCTGATGCGCCTGAGTGACCAGGTCCGTGGCGACCTCCAGGACTGCCTTGTGCTTGTCCTCGGGGTCGCCTTCGAGGTCCTGCAGGAGGAACATCCCGGCGTGCAGCGTGAACAGGGCGCTGATGCAGCGGACCTGGTCGACCAGGTCGGAGTCCGGGTCGATGACGATGTCGCGCATGCCGAGCATGCGGTTCTTGAACATCTCGCCGATGCTCAGCTCGCGCACCGTCGCCTGGTTCTCCTGCATGAAGCGGAACAGCGGTGCCGCGTCGGTCAGGGCCTGGCTGTAGCGGCGTACGATCTCCTGCTTGGTCTCGAGTGAGTGCGGCTGCCGCCTGCCCCACTCGATCAGTTCCTCGATAGGCTTCGTCAGATCCTCGAAGATGCTGACGATGATCTCTTCCTTGGTCTTGAAGTGGTAGTACAAGGCCGCTTTCGTGACCTCCAGCCGCTCGGCGATCTCGCGCAGAGAGGTCTTCTCGTAGCCCTGCTCGGCGAAGAGTTCGAGGGCCACGTCCTGGATGCGCTGGCGGGTGTTCCCGCGGCGCCGCTGCTTGGTGCCGTCCATGGTGCCACCCATCCTCGTACTCCTCGGCTTTCCGTAAAACTTACTTGACGCCCGGCTAGTTACGCACCTACCTTCCCTGAGTGTAGGCAACTAGCCGGGCGGCAAGTAAGTAGCTGGGGGAGTGGGAGCCATGGCGGACACACTGGCAGTGGACACAGGGCCGGCGGATCAGGCGAAGCAAGCCGATCAGGCCGACAAGCAGCCGAAGAGCGTACGGGTCGTGCTGCTCGCGCTGATGATCACGATGATGCTGGCGATGCTCGACAACATGATCGTGGGCACCGCTATGCCGACGATCGTGGGTGAGCTGGGCGGCCTGGAGCATCTGTCGTGGGTCGTCACGGCGTACACCCTGGCGACCGCCGCCTCCACTCCGCTGTGGGGCAAGCTCGGCGACATGTACGGCCGCAAGGGCATCTTCATGTCGTCGATCGTGCTGTTCCTGATCGGCTCCGCGCTCAGCGGCATGGCCCAGGACATGGGGCAGCTGATCGCGTTCCGGGCGGTGCAGGGTCTGGGTGCCGGTGGTCTGATGGTCGGCGTCATGGCGATCATCGGCGATCTGATTCCGCCGCGGGAGCGGGGCAAGTACCAGGGCATGATGGCCGGCGTGATGGCGCTCGCGATGATCGCCGGGCCGCTGGTCGGCGGCACCATCACCGACCACTGGGGCTGGCGCTGGGCGTTCTACATCAACCTGCCGCTCGGCGTCGTGGCGCTCGCCGCGATCAGTGCCGTGCTGCATCTGCCGAAGAAGCGGGCACAGGCGCGGATCGACTATCTGGGCGCCGCGCTGCTGACCGTGGGGATCACCGCGATCGTGCTGGTCACCACCTGGGGCGGTACGGAGTACGCCTGGACGTCCGCGCGGATCATGGAGCTCATCGGGATCGGCGTGGCCTCGCTCGTCGGGTTCGTGTTCTGGCAGACCAGGGCCGCGGAGCCGGTGGTCCCGCTGCACATCTTCCGCAGCCGGAACTTCACGCTGATGTCCCTGATCGGCTTCATCACCGGGTTCGTGATGTTCGGCGCGACGCTCTTCCTGCCGCTGTACCAGCAGTCGGTGCAGGGCGCCTCCGCCACCAACTCCGGGCTGCTGCTGCTGCCGATGCTCGGCGCGATGCTGGTCACCTCGATGGTCGCCGGGCGGGTGACCACCAACACCGGGCGCTACAAGGTCTTCCCGGTCGTCGGCAGCGTCCTGATGGTCGTCGGGCTGTACCTGCTGTCGACGATGGACACCGGGACGAGCCAGTTCACCTCCGGTGTGTTCATGGCCGTGGTCGGCTTCGGCATGGGCTGTCTGATGCAGATCACCATGCTGGTCGCGCAGAACAGCGTCGAGATGAAGGACATGGGCGTCGCGTCCTCGTCCACCACGCTCTTCCGTACGCTCGGCTCCTCGTTCGGCGTCGCGATCATGGGCGCGCTGTTCAACAACCGGGTGCAGGACGTCATGGCCGAGCGGGGCGGGTCGCTGGGGTCGAAGGTGACCGAGCAGTCGGCACAGCTGGACGCGGCGAGCCTGGCGAAGCTGCCGGAGGCGGTGCGTGAGGCGTACCAGCACGCGGTGTCGGCCGGGACGCACTCGGCGTTCCTGCTGGGTGCCGTGATCGCCGTGCTGTCCCTGGCGGCGGCCGTGTTCGTGAAGGAGGTGCCGCTCAAGGGGGCGGGGCCGCAGGAGGACGCCGGCTGAGCGCGCCGTACCTGGAAGGTCCTCGGGTGGGGTGCCGCCCGAGGACCTTTCGTTGTCAGTGGGCCGTGTCACCATCGGGTTCATGGACAAGGTGCGGCAGCTGCGGCTGGCCAAGGACGCGATGGACCGGGAGTGGGCCGATCCGGAGCTCGACCTGGTTGCCGTTGCCGCGCACGCCGGGTACTCGCGGTATCACTTCGTACGGGCCTTCAAGGAGGTGTACGGCGAGACCCCGGGGCAGTATCTGACGCATCGGCGGATCGAGCGGGCCGAGGAGTATCTGCGGGTGGCCAATCTGACCGTGACGGAGATCTGCCACCTGGTCGGCTTCAGCAGCCTCGGGACGTTCTCGGCGAAGTTCAAGGCGCGCACCGGCCTGTCGCCGAGCGAGTACCGCGAGAAGCACGTCGGGCGCGGGGCCGCGCTGATACCGGGGTGCTACGCGATGTGGTGGGCGGGCGGGTTCCCCCAGGGCCCCGGCGCGCAGCGCAATTCTGAAGAAGCGGGCCGGTGACTCGGCTGCCTACGGTGACGGGGCAGGAGCCGATCACCGCGAACAGGAGCACACGATGATCAAGGGACTCAAGATTTCGACCGTCTGGGTACTCGATCAGGATAGGGCGAAGGAGTTCTACACCGAGAAGCTCGGCCTTGAGGTCCGTACGGACATGTCGATGGGCGAGGGCGGAATGCGCTGGCTGACCGTGGGCTCCGAGAACCAGCCGGACGTCGAGCTCACCCTCATGGTGCCCGGCCCGCCCGCGCTGGACCCCGAGTCCGCCGAGATGGTGAAGAAGCTCGTGACCAAGGGGGTGCTCGGCGCCGGTGTGCTGACCACCGACGACATCCACGGCGACTACAAGCGGCTCAAGGACCGCGGGGTGGAGTTCCTCCAGGAACCGCAGGAGCGTCCGTACGGCACGGAGGCGCTGTTCCGCGACGACTCGGGGAACTGGTTCTCGTTCACCCAGCCCCGCGAAGGCGCCCTGGACATGTCGAAGGACTGGTCCTGCTGAGCCGGAGGCCCTACGGCAGCATCGGGTAGCTCCCCGTGTTCGTCGGCGCGTGCTCCGGGAGCCAGAGGACGGCCACCGCGCCCTCGGCCTGCACATGATCGGGGGCGCCCGCCGGGCGTACGTTGCGGAAGGTCAGACGGGCGCCCAGCACCCGGGCCTGACCTGCCGCGATCGTCAGGCCGAGGCCGTGGCCGTGGCCCGAGCGGTCGCTGCTGCCCGTGCGGAAGCGGCTCGGGCCGTCGGCGAGCAGGTCCTCGGGGAAACCGGGGCCGTGGTCGCGGACCCGGATGACCCGGCCCTCGACGCTGACCTCGATCGGCGGCCTGCCGTGCCGCGCCGCGTTGGCCAGCAGGTTGAACAGCACCCGCTCCAGGCGCCGCGGGTCGGTCGTGACCGCCGACTCGTGGATGACCCGCACCTCGATGGCGGGGTCCTTCGCCGCGACCCGCCGGCTGACGAACTCGCCCAGCATGATGTCCTGCAACTCGGCCCGCTCCGAGGCACTGTCCAGGCGGGCCACCTCCAGGACGTCCTCGACGAGCTTGCGCATGGCCTTCGCCCGGTCCAGCACCAGCTCGGTGGGCCGGCCCGGCGGCAGCAGCTCGGCCGCCGTCAGCAGCCCGGTCACCGGCGTGCGCAACTCGTGCGCGATGTCCGCGGTGACCCGGCGCTCCGCGTCCAGCCGCTGCTGCAGCGCGTCCGCCATGGCGTCCACCGCGCTCGCGAGATCGTCGGTCTCGTCCCGTACGACACCCCCGATGGCGTCCCGCACCCGCACGTCCGGCTCACCGCTCGCGACCTGGTTGGCCGCGGCCGCCGCCTTGCGCAGCCGGCGCGACAACTGCCCGCCGATGAGGACGCCCAGCGCGCTGCCGCCGACGACGACCGAGATGGAACCGATGATCATGGCCTGGTCGAGGCGGTTGAGGATGTGCTCGCTGCGGTCGGTCCAGCCGGTGCGCAGCGACAGGACGTGCCCGTCGTTGAGCGGTACGGCGGCCCAGATGTCGGGCGCCCCGCTCGACGTGTTCGTCACATACGTCGCCCGCCGGCCCTCCTCGACCTTGTCCCGCAGCGCCGCCGGCAGCGCCGGGTCGTCGATCGTGGCGTTGGGGAAGTTCAGCCGCTTGGACTGCTCGTAGCTGCGCTGGGCGATCTGGATGCGCTCGTCCGCGAGGTCGCGCGCGCTGTCCAGCATCGAGACCCGGGCCTGGTTGTGCACGACCAGGCTCAGCACGACCGCCACCAGCGCGCCGACCAGCGCGATCGCCGCACTCAGCTTCCATCTCAGGCCCGTACGAATGGCCACCCGGCTGCCCGCGCGGGTGCCCGCACGCCTGTTCGCGTCCTTGCCCGCACGCCCGCTCACGGCCGTGTCCGTACGGCCGATCACGCCGGTGTCCGTACGACCGACCACGCGCGTGGCCGCGATGTCCGCCGGATCCGTGAGGCCCGCGTGCCCTGTCTGTCCCGCGCCGGACGGGACCGGGCGTCTGAACATCCCCCTCATGCCCGCCTCGCTCAGGCCTTCAGCTTGTAGCCGAAGCCACGGACCGTCTCGATACGGTCCTGGCCGATCTTCGTCCGCAGCCGCTGCACATGGACGTCGACGACCCGGGTGTCCCCGCCCCAGCCGTAGTCCCACACACGCTCCAGCAGCTTGTCCCGCGACAGCACCGTGCCCGGCGCCGAGGAGAACTCCAGCAGCAGCCGCATCTCGGTCGGCGTGAGCGCCACCGGCTGGCCGGCCTTGCGTACCTCCATGCCCTCGGTGTCGACCTCCAGATCGCCGAAGGCCAGCACCCCGCCGGTGGCGGCCGCGTCGGGCTCCTCGGCCCGGTCACCGCCGCTCGCGTGTCCGAAGCGGCGCAGCACGGCGCGGATCCGCGCGACCAGCACGGCACCGTCGAACGGCTTGGTCACGTAGTCGTCCGCGCCCGCCTCCAGGCCCAGCACCACGTCGATCGAGTCCGCCCGCGCCGAGAGCATGATCACCGGCACGGTCGACTCGTCACGGATGCGACGGCACAGGCTGACCCCGTCCAGACCGGGGACCATGACGTCCAGCAACGCGATGTCCGGCCGGTCCGCCCGGAACGCCTCCAGGCCCGACAGCCCGTCGGGCATGGCGGTGACCGCGAAGCCGTCCCGCTCCAGGGCGAGTTGGGTGGCCTCGCGGATGACGTCGTCGTCCTCGACGAAAAGGACGTGGGTCTGGTCTGCCATCCCGGTGCTCTCAGTCCTCGTATGCCGTGTGTCGTGTGCCGTGTGGCGTCTGTCGTGTGTCGAGTGCTACTTGAGGGACGCGCGGACCGGCCGATGCGTTCACCTCAGTCGCCGTACGCCCGCTCCTCAGCTGTCGGGAGCCGCCGACTCGGCACCTCCGCCGAGGTCGCCGTATTCGGTACGCGAGTCGTACTCCTGGACGAAGCGGTCGGACTTCCACAGGTATGAGATCACGTTCTCGCTGGACGGGTTCGACAGCGCGTCGTCCTTGGCGTACACCTGCTCGGTCACCACCAGGTAGCCGCGGTCGATCTCCGCGTAGACCGGAGGCTCCTCGGCCTTGAACACATTGCGGTACTCGCCGTCCTGCTCCCGGTACACGTACGAGGCGACGCCGACCGAATCGCCGCAGGACAGGACGTTGACCACGATGTCCTCCGTCGATCCGCCGGTCAGTTCGCCGTACGACACGTCGACGGGATAGTCGTCGGACACGCACGGCTGCAGCTCGCGCTTGACCTCTCCCGACACCTTGGGGTCCGCCTTGACCAGACGCACGGCCTCCTCCGGGTCCGGGGCGGCCGAGGCGGAGGGCGTGGCCATGGGAGCGAGCGACGACTTGGCGGCCGAGCCGCCCGACAGGTCGGCGTGCGCCGGTCCCTCGTCGCGGGCGCCGGTGCCGCCGGTCGCGCACGCGGAGACGAAAAGGGCGAGGGCGACGACCACGGCCATCGCCGTGAACGCCGCCTGCGAGGTCCCCCGGACGGGTGCCGGTCCGGGGCGGTCGGATCCGATCTCCGCGGATTCCCCGTCCGTGCCCCGGTCACCCCTGTCCGTGTGCCTGGTGCCGCCCGTCGTGGTGCCTAGGCCGCGCAACGCTCCCGCTCCTCACGCTCCAGCGCGCGTGCGTCCAGATCACGGCTCTCCAGCTCCTCGCGGAGCCGGGCGAGCGCCCGGTGCAGCGTGCTCTTGACCGTTCCGGCCGACATGCCGAGGGCCGCGGCCGTCTCCTCCGTGGACATCTGCTCCCAGTGTCGCAGCACCACGACGCTGCGCTGCTTCGGTGCCAGAACCTTCATGATGTCCATCAGCAGAGCGCGGTCCGCGTGCTGCTCGGTGGAGTCGTCGACGGAGGCGTCCGGGAGCTGCTCGGTCGGCACCTCCTCCAGCTTGCGGGCCCGCCACCACTCGGTCCGCGTGTTGATCATCACGCGGCGCAGGTAGGCGTCCGCGAGCCGCTTGTCCGCTATGCCGTCCCAGCGGTGGTACGTCCGCACCAGCGCCGTCTGCAGCAGGTCCTGCGCGTCCACCGGGTCCGGGACCAGTCGGCGGGCGCTGCGCAGCAGCGCGTCCTGCCGGGTGCGGACGTACTCCTCGAACTCGAGCACCTCGCCCTGCGCCATGTTGACCGCCTCCCGTTTCCCCGTTCCCGGCCGGCTTGTTCGCCGTCGGTTCCACTGCCTGTGGTTCGTAGTCGTCCCCGCCTGTCGGGTACGGAAATGAAGCTACGGAGGCGTTGTCACGGGCCTGTCCGAAGCAGCCTGCGGCTAGCGCTCGGCTGTCCGTCGGTTGTGTAACGGAAGAAGGAAAGGGGCAAAACGAGGGCGCAGTTGATTGACGTATGGTGCGATTTGTCCGTATCTCAGCCGTGAGGTTGCTGTGCGTCGTGTGTTGCAGAGGCCCCCGTGGCTGTGATGTGACTGTGCGTCAGGTCAGGGGCAGCCGGTACATCCCGCCCGGCAGCGGCTCCACCAGGCCGTCCGCGACCAGGCCGTCCAGGGCACGGGCGCGCTGCACCGGCTCGTGCCACACGCGGTCCAGGGCCGCCTGCGGGACGGGCGAGTGGGCCTCACGCAGTACGGCGAGCAGCTTGCCGCGCACCTGGCGGTCGGTACCGGCGTACGTCTGGCCGCGTCGCGGCGGCCCGTCGTGCTCCGGCTTGCCCGCGAGCCGCCAGGCGCACTGGGCGGCGATCGGGCAACGGTGACACGACTCGTTCTTGGCGGTGCACACCAGCGCGCCCAGCTCCATGGAGGCCGCGGCCCAGCGGGCGGCGGTGCGCTCGTCGTCGGGGAGCAGGGTGCGGGCGAGCTTGCGTTCGGCGGCGGTGGTGGCGTTCGGCGGGTACTGCACGCCGGTGACGGCGCGGGCGAAGACCCGGCGGACGTTGGTGTCCAGGACGGGATGCCGCTGGCCGTACGCGAAGGAGGCCACGGCGGCCGCCGTGTACTCACCGATGCCGGGCAGGGCGAGAAGCTGGGCGTGGTCGGTCGGTACGTCCCCGCCGTGCCGTTCCGCTATGGCCACGGCGGCCCCGTGCAGCCGCAGCGCGCGGCGCGGGTAGCCGAGCCGACCCCAGGCGCGCACGGCCTCGCCGGGGGCGTCCTTGGCGAGGTCGGCGGGCCGGGGCCAGCGGGCGAGCCACTGCTCGTAGACGGGCAGGACGCGGTTCACCGGCGTCTGCTGGAGCATGAACTCACTGACCATCACTCCCCAGGGGCCGGCTTCGGGGCGCCGCCAGGGGAGGTCGCGGGCGTTGTCGTCGAACCATTCGATAACAGCGCCGTGCAGCGGGCTCTCTCCGAGGGAGGTGTCGGAGGGGGCGTCGGCAGGGCTGTCGGGGGAGGGTTTTGTGGGCGCAGTCATGGCCTTCCGATCCTGCCACGTCGGGGGCGGTCGGGTGGGTAGGCGGCGGTGCCGGTGCGTTTGTGGCTGGCCGAGAGGACGTGCCGTTACTGACGATCGGCAGGGGCGGCGCCGCGACCTCCGCTTGTAGCGTCGAGCGAATGGAACGTCCTCGCGCATGGCGGGCCTGCCTCCTGTGGGCCGCCCTCGTGCTGCCCGCCCTCACGGCCGACCGGCTCGGGATGAACGAACCGCGTGCCATGTGGCAGCAGACGGCCGGGCTGGTCGTACTCGCCGCCGCGGTCGGTGTGGCGCGGCGCCAGCCGACCGCGGCCTTCGCGCTGACGGCCGTATGGAGTCTGGCCTCGGCGCCCGCCCTGTTCACCGTCTCCTACGGCCCCGCGCTCGGCGTCTTCGCGCTGCTGCTCGGGCTGCGTGTGGCAGGGGTGCGCCCGGCGGCGGTCGTCTTCGGGGCCGTCGGCTGTGCCGGTACGGCGAGGATCGCGCTGTTCGGGGTCGATCCGGCGCCGGAGTGGGTGGTGCTGACGGGGACGCTGCTCTTCGGCTGCGTGTTCCCCTGGCTCGGCGGCCGCTACTGGCGGCAGAGCCGGCAGCTGGCCGAGGCCGGCTGGACGCGGGCCGCGCGGCTCGAGGGCGAGCAGCGTATCGCCGAGGAGCGGGCCCGGCTGCGCGAGCGGGCCCGGATCGCCCAGGACATGCACGACTCCTTGGGGCACGAGCTGAGCCTGATCGCCCTGCGCGCGGGCGCCCTCCAGGTCGCCGCCGACCTCCCGGACCACCACCGCAGCGCCGCAGCCGACCTGCGCGCGGCCGCCGCCGACGCCACCGAACGCCTGCACCGCATCATCGGCGTCCTGCGGGAGGAGGACGAGCCGGTGTCCCTTTCTCCGCCGGGCGAGACGGTCGAGCAACTCGTCGCACGGGCCGCCGAGTCGGGGTTGGCGGTGCGGTGGGAGCCGGTGCGAAGTGGCGGGGCGGTGCGGCGGACGGCCTCGGTCGGGGATGGCGCGGCGGCGCGGCGGACAGTCGGCGAAGTCGCCGAGCGCGTCCTGTACCGGGTGGTCCGCGAGGCCCTGACCAACGCGGCCCGGCACGCGCCGGGTGCCGAGGTCACCCTGACGGTGGGCAGGGAGGCCGACGGCACGACGGTCACGGTGGTCAACGGACAGGGAGCCCGCACGGCGCCGAGCCCCGCTGCCCCGCCCTCCTCCTCCGGTGGCACCGGCCTCCAGGCCCTCCGCGCCGCCGTCACCGCGGTCGGCGGCGACTTCGGGGCCGGTCCGTGTGGGGAGGGGTTCCGTGTGCAGGCGTACATCCCCGAGCCCGACGCCGCCACACCCGTACGGCCGACGCCGGCCCCCGCCCCGTACGCCCCCTTCACCCGAGCCCGCCGCCGCGTGGCGCTCGCCTTCGCGGCCGCCGCCGGCGCGGGCGTGGTGCTCGTCGGCGGGGCGTTCGCCTGGTACGCGTACACCGAGACCCACTCGGTGCTGCCGCCCGCCGCCTACGCCGAACTGCGGCTGGGAGCCTCGGGCGGCGACGTCGCGCAGGTCCTGCCGGACCGCACCGTGCGGGACGCCCCCGTGGAGCGCGCGCCCGTGCCGCCCCCGACGGGCAGCGACTGCCGCTACTACCGTGCGAGCGGCGAACTCCTCGTCTCCGTCGACCACTTCAGGCTCTGCTTCGACGAAACGGGACGGCTGGTCGCCAAGGACGTGATCCCCGGAGCCGGTCGTTCCCAACGCCCTTCCACCGATGAGGAGTTCGCGCAGTGATCCGCGTACTGCTGGCCGACGACGAGGCGATGGTGCGGGCCGGTGTGCGCGCCATCCTGGCGAGCGGCGGTGAGACCGAGGTCGTCGCGGAGGCGGGCGACGGGCGCGAGGCGGTCGAGCTGACCCGCGCGCACCGCCCGGACGTGGCCCTGCTGGACATCCGCATGCCCCGCCTGGACGGACTCGCCGCGGCGGAGGAGATCGTACGGACCGTCCCCGGCACTGCCGTGGCGATGCTCACCACCTTCTCCGAACAGGCTTACGTCGCCCGCGCCCTCGGCGGCGGCGCGACCGGCTTCCTGCTGAAGTCCGGGGACCCGTACGAACTGATCGCCGGGGTAAGGGCGGTGGCGGCCGGCGCGGCCTTCCTGTCGCCGAAGGTCGCGCGGTACGTCATCGACTCACTGGGCGGCAGCGGCGGCCGACTCGGCCGCGAGGCCGCCGCACGCGCGCGCGTGGACGGGCTCAGCCCGCGCGAGCGCGAGGTGCTCGGGCTCGTCGGCGCGGGCCTGTCCAACCCGGAGATCGCCGCCCGGCTGCACCTCGTGGAGGGCACGGTGAAGGCGTATGTGAGCGCGGTGCTCGACCGGTTGGGGGTGCGCAACCGGGTGCAGGCGGCGATCGTGGCGTACGAGGCGGGGCTGGTGGAGTCGTGAGCCTCAGCGCATGTCGTACGAGGGGACGCGCGCCGGTCCCGGCCCCGTGAACCACCGCACGGCGGGCGTCGACGAGGTCCGCATCGCCTCCGCCAGCCGGGTCGCCGGACGCGTGGACAGCCGTACGACCGTCACCGCGACCAGCGCGCCGAAGGCGAGGCCCGCCGCGACGTCGTGCGGGTAGTGGACGCCGACGAAGACGCGGGAGAAGGCCAAGAGGAGGGCCAAGGGCGCCGTCAGCCACAGGAGGGTGCGGCGCGTCAGGGCCACGGCGACGGCCGCGGCACCCGCGATCGTGGCGTGGTTGCTGGGGAAGGACCAGTCGCCCGGCGGTGGGCAGGCGCTGAGCGGAGCGGTCGCGTCCGGCACCGCCCGGCACGGACGCTCCTGTGTGACAAGGGACTTGAGCACCTCACTGCAGACGTACGCCACAGCAGTGGCCAGAGGTGCAAGGACCGCGATCGCGAACGCGCGGGCGCTGTCGCCCCTGGCCCGCCACCACGTGGTGACGAACAGCGCGGCGAACAGCAGCAGTCCGGCCTCCGTCCCTGTCTCGGCGGTGTGCTGTACCCACGTTGGGGTGTCCCGGGCGAAGCCGGTGATGTCGCGGTAGAGCTCGGCGTCCTCGAAGTCCATGGTCACGGACCGTAGGCGGCGGGCCGATACCGTCACATCCTGCGATCGTCAGGTGCCGGCCCTGACGGAAGACAGGGGTGAGGCGGCCGCCGCCGGACGGTTTCCGGAATGATGATCCGGAAAAGTTGCGGCTCTGGGCGGCGGGTGGGGCAGGCTGACGGGCTGATCTCTCGTACAGTTTGCGCCGTGGGATCTCTGCGCAATCCGGTCGGGCCGCTTCCCTCCACCATCTACTGGCGACGGAGGGCCGTACTGCTGTCTGTGGTCGCCCTGTTGGCGCTGCTGGTCACCTGGGTGCTCGCATCGGGTGGCGGAGGCGGCAAGAACAACGCGGGCGGCTCGGACGGCAAGAATCCAGGGCCCTCGACGATCACGCCGGGCCCGTCGGGTTCGGGGCCGGCGATCAGTCAGGCGCCGGGCGGACGGGACGAGTCTCCCGGCGGCGCGGACTCCGGTGGGTCGGGGTCCGGTGACGGCTCCGGGTCCGCGGACGGCGGCGATTCCGGTGACGGGGACTCCGGCGGGTCGGCCGGCTCGGGCAGCGGATCCGCGGGGGGCGGTTCCGGCAGCGGTGTCGGTATGGACGACACGGTCGGTGAAGGCTCCTCCCTGCCCGGCTGCATCGCGGGCCAGGTGAAGCTGACCGTGCGGAGCCGGCAGAACGCGTACGACCCCGGTGAGACGCCCGCCCTGCTGCTGACCGCGACGAACACCTCCACCTATGACTGCAAGGTCGATCTCGGCCCGAGGAACGCGGTGGTGACGATCACTCAGGCGGGAGCCGAGGACGACTTCTGGTCCTCCGCCGACTGCCCCGAGGTCACCCGCAGCCTGCCGTTCCGGGTGCCCGCAGGGTCGAGCATCACGTACACGGTGAAGTGGGACCGCAGTGCGAGCGCCCCGCAGTGCGCGACGCCGGCCGCGGCGTCGGCGGAGGCGGGGACGTACCTCGTGGAGACCAAGACACCGGGCTTCGGGACGGCGCAGACGTCGTTCGTGCTGGAGAACGACTAGGGCGTTTCTTTTGGATCATCTGGAAACGGCCCGCGCTGGAGCATGTCAGGCCAGCTGGAAGCCGCTCCGGAAGACACCGCCGTACTCGCCAGGCGTCTCCCAGCAGGTGTAATGGCGGCCAAGGAGATCGGGCAGGTCGATCCCCAGTTGCTCCGCCAAGTCGGCGGCACCGGTCTGGCGGGTCCGAGAGGGGTCATCGGCAGCTTGAAACAGGGCCGAGGCGCCGCGCAGTTCGACTACCACGTACTCCACACGCTTGCCCGTGCCGACTACGGGTTCCTCGTGGTGCTGCTCATGCCGGGGATTCACAGCCTGCCCGCAGAGCCCGCAGCGCAGGTCGTCCTGTGATGCATCCACGGCGGGCATCGTACAGCTCGCTCGAACACGTGTGGCCACCAGTCATCCTCCCCCCAGGACGCCCGGGCATCGGCTCGCCGAACGCCCCCACCCCCATCACTGATCCGAAAGAAACGCCCTGGCGGCGGTTCCGGCGGGGGTCGTGAACCCCCGCCGTCTGCGGGCCATCGTGCCGTCGGCCCGGCTCCCGGCCAAGGCAAGGCCGGAAAACCGGGCGAAGCCCCGGAAACCTAGACGTACCGCTCCAGAATCGAGCTCTCCGCAAGCCGCGAAAGCCCCTCCCGCACGCTTCGCGCCCGAGCCTCCCCGACTCCGTCCACCGTCTGCAGGTCGTCCACACTCGCGGCGAGCAGCTTCTGCAGCCCCCCGAAGTGCTCCACCAGCCGATCGATGATCGCCCCCGGCAGCCGCGGCACCTTGGCCAGCAGCCGGAAGCCGCGCGGGGACACCGCCGAGTCCAGCGCCTCGGGGGAGCCTGTGTAGCCCAACGCCCGTGCCACCGTGGGGAGTTCCAGGAGCTCGGCGTGGGTGAGGGCGTCCAGCTCGTACAGCGCCTCGTCGACGGTGCGGGAACGCTTGGCCGTCGGCTCGGGGACGTAGTCGCGCACCACGAGCTCGCGCTCGGGCTCCACGCCCGCGATCAACTCGTCGAGCTGGAGCGCCAGAAGACGCCCGTCCGTGCCCAGCTCCACCACGTACTCGGCGATCTCGGTCGCGATGCGGCGCACCATCTCCAGCCGCTGGGCGACCGCCGAGACGTCGCGGACCGTCACCAGGTCCTCGATCTCCAGCGCTGACAACGTTCCCGCGACCTCGTCGAGGCGGAGCTTGTAGCGCTCCAGGGTGGCCAGGGCCTGGTTGGCGCGGGAGAGGATCGCGGCGGAGTCCTCCAGGACGCGGCGGTGTCCGTCGACGTACAGGGCGATGAGCCGCATCGACTGGGAGACGGAGACGACCGGGAAGCCGACCTGCTTGCTGACCCGGTCCGCCGTACGGTGCCGGGTGCCCGTCTCCTCCGTGGGGATCGTCGGGTCCGGCACCAGCTGGACGCCGGCGCGCAGGATCTTCGACAGGTCGGACGACAGCACGATGCCGCCGTCGAGCTTGCACAGCTCCCGAAGCCGCGTTGCCGTGAACTCGACATCCAGGACGAATCCGCCCGTGCACATCACTTCGACGGTCTTGTCGGAGCCGAGCACGATGAGTCCGCCGGTGTTGCCGCGGAGAATCCGTTCGAGGCCGTCGCGCAGGGCCGTGCCTGGTGCCACGGCGCTCAGTGAGGCGCGCATCAGGCCATCGGCACCGGAGCTCCCACCGGACTTTCCGGGAGCTGCTGCCCGGTCGTTGGCTGCCACTGCACTCCTCCGGTCGCAGGTTCTGGGGCGCTCCCGTTTCGCACACTCTGTTCGTACGGACGGGCGAGACCAGGGCAAAGTCTACCGGCGGTCCTCCTCGTCCCGTGGGGCCTCTCGACGACGCGAGCGCGGAAGGACCCGGAGAGCGTCCCCTATGTCGGCCACTTCCAGCACCTTCATGCCGGGAGGGATCTTGCCGGGATCGCCCGGAACGAGTGCGTGGGTGAAGCCCAGCCGGTGCGCTTCGGCGAGCCTGCGCTGCACTCCCGTGACCCGTCTGACCTCGCCCGCGAGGCCCACTTCGCCGATCGCCACCAGGTTCTTGGGGAGAGGTGTGTCACTCGCGGCGGAGGCCAGCGCGAGGGCGACCGCGAGGTCCGCGGCGGGCTCCGAGAGCCGCACTCCGCCGACCGTCGCTGAGTAGATGTCCCGCTTGCCGAGGGCGCTGATCCGCCCGCGCTGCTCCAGCACGGCCAGCATCATCGAGACGCGCGAGGTCTCCAGGCCGGAGGTGGTGCGGCGGGGGGAGGGGATCTGCGAGTCGACGGTGAGCGCCTGGACTTCGGCGACCAGCGGGCGGCGTCCCTCCAGGGTGACGGTCAGGCAGGTGCCGGGGACCGGTTCGGCACGTCTTGTCAGGAAAAGTCCGCTTGGGTCCGCAAGGCCCGTGATGCCCTCGTCGTGCAGCTCGAAGCAGCCGACCTCGTCCGTCGCGCCGTAGCGGTTCTTGACGCCGCGTACGAGACGCAGGCGCGCGTGCCGGTCGCCCTCGAAGTGGAGCACCACGTCCACGAGGTGTTCCAGGAGGCGGGGACCGGCGATGGCGCCGTCCTTCGTGACGTGTCCCACGAGGAGCGTGGACATGCCGCGTTCCTTGGAGGCCCGGATCAGGGCGCCGGCCACCTCCCGGACCTGCGCCATGCCACCGGGCGCACCGTCGATCTCCGGGGAGGCCACGGTCTGCACGGAGTCGAGGATGAGCAGCGAGGGCTTCACCGCGTCCAAGTGGCCGAGCACGGCGGCCAGATCGGTCTCGGCGGCGAGGTAGAGGTGGTCGTCGAGGGCGCCGATGCGGTCGGCGCGCAGCCGGACCTGGCTCGCCGACTCCTCACCGGTGACGTACAACGTGCGGTGCTCGTCGCTCGCCGACTTGGCCGCCACGTCGAGCAGCAGGGTGGACTTGCCGACGCCGGGCTCGCCCGCGAGGAGGACGACGGCTCCGGGCACCAGTCCGCCGCCGAGGACCCGGTCCAGTTCGGGCACGCCGGTGGACCGCGCGGTCGCCTGACGGCCGTCGACCTGCCCGATGGGCACCGCGGACGTCGACACCCGCCCCGGCGCCGTGGTGCGGACCGCGGGCGCGCCGTACTCCTCGACCGTCCCCCACGCCTGGCACTCGGGGCAGCGGCCGAGCCACTTGGCCGTCTGCCAGCCGCACTCGGTGCAGCGGTAGGAGGGGCGGTCCTTCGCGGACTTGGTACGGGCAGCCATGCGAAGAACCGTAACCGAGCCCACTGACAACGCCGTACGGCCGCGCGTCCGGCCCCGTTTCCGAGGCCGCCGCGGGGTCGTCTCGTCATGCACAAGCCACGGAATCAGGGGTTCCTGTCCCCGATTGAGGGATCGTTTCACCCGTATGGATTAAAACGACTCAAGCGGCAAGAAGGCGCCACCCCGGGCCCCCTACGGTCCACCAATGATGAGCAGCAGTCCGGAAACCTCGACCCGCACCGCCGGAGCCCACCGGGGGCGCCGGGAGGCGCGTGATCGTGCGGCGGCGCGTACGTCGGCGCAGCGGCCGCCCGCCCGCTACGAGCCGTATCTGGACGGGCTGTTCACCTACTGCCTGTCCGTCCTGTGCGACCACGACGCCGCGACCGCCGCTCTGGGCGACGCCCTCGCGCTCGCCGAACGGCGCGGGCAGCGTGTGCCGGACTCCGCCGCCGACCGGCGCCCCTGGCTGTACGCGCTGGCCCGCTGGGCGTGTCTGCGCAAGCTGGCCGAGGCCAAGCAGAAACGTCAGAGCAGCCACGCGGCGGGCCGGCACGGCGCCCACCGGCAGACGCCGACCCGGGCCGAGGGGCCGCCCGTCTCCGAGGAGGTCCAGGAGCTGCGGCGCCGTGAACTCGCCCTGCTCGCCTGGCCGGAGGCCGCCGGCACCACCCCGGAGCAGCGCGAGGCCCTCGAACTCGCCGTACGCCACCACCTCGCCGCCCACGAGGTCGCCGCCGCCCTCGGCATGGACCTGGCAGCCGCCCGTGACCTGCTCGCCTCCGCCGCCTGCGAGGTCGAGCGCACGCGCGCGGCCCTCGCCGTCGTCGAGACCGGCGCCTGTCCGAGCGTCGCCCGGCTCACCGGCGACAACCAGCTCGTCCTCAGCACGGCCCTGCGCCGCGAACTCGTCCGGCACGTCGACGACTGCCCCCGATGTCGCCGCACCGCCGAGCGCGCGATCCCCGGCCGGTGGCCCGGCGCGACCGTCACCCCCGCCGAGCTGCCCGTCCTTCAGGCACCCCGCGCGTCCCTGCACATGGCCCTGACGCACCACTCACGCGCGCGGGGCGTCGCCGTGCCGCGCTTCGACCGGCGTGGCTTCCCGATGGACCCCAAGGACCGTGCCGCCCGCAGGGACCGGCTACGCGCGCGTGCCGTCACCACGACCGTCGTCGCCACCGTCGTCGCCGCCCCGGTCCTCGCCCTGTGGGCCGCCTACCGGGGCACCCCGACCGGCGAGGGCGTCGACGGGCCCTCGGCCACCGCGAGCGAGGCGCACGGCCCCGGCAGCCTCGACGGGGAAACGGCGGACGGCGGCTACGAGAACGCCGGCAACGCGCGCCCCGACCGGGGGGACCGTTTCGGCGACCGCGACAAACCGGACGTCTCCGTGGAGGTCGTCAGCGTCGGCGGCGTGGGCGGGAAGAGCGCCGGGCAGCTGGAGGTCTCGGCCGGCAACAGCGGCGACACCACGCTCGTCACCCTGACGGCGACGGGGCGCGCGCCGGTGCGCTGGTCCGCGACCACCGGCGCGCAGTGGCTCTATCTGAGCCAGTCGGCGGGAACCCTGGCGCCCGGCGAGTCGTTGACGATCAAGGTGTACGTCGACCAGCTGCGCGAGCCGTCCGGGCCCTGGAGCGCGCGCGTGGCGATCTCACCGGCCGGCGCCGTCGTCTGCATCGAGGGCTACGGCACCGCCCCGAGCCCCTCCGACCCGGGACACGGCCCGGACCCCACCGATCCCACCCACCCCGGCAATCCCACCGACCCGACCGACCCCGGGAGCCCCAGCGGCCCCCCGCCCTCGTCCCCCGGACCCGATCCGACGCCGACGAGCCCGGCTCCGACCGACCCCATGCCCAGCGAGCCGCCGCCCTCGTCGCCCGACCCGTCCCCGACCGCGGGCGACCCGTCGCCGTCCGATCCGTCCGGCCCGTCCGATCCGGGCAGCCCGCCGCCGGCCGACGGCAGCGGCGAACCGGGCCCGTCGGCGTCATAGACCGCGGGGGCTCAGCCCTGCAGGCCCTCCTGGCCCACGGGATCCGCCGGGTGGGGCGCCAGCAACGGCAGCTGCGAGGCCAGCCGCTCCTCGCACAGCTCGACGAGGCGGTCGTAGCCCGCCTTGCCCATCAGCTCGGTCAGCTCCGGCCGGTAGGACACGTAGACCGGGTCGCCCGCGCCGTGCGCAGAGGTCGCCGAGGTGCACCACCAGTGCAGGTCGTGGCCGCCCGGGCCCCAGCCGCGGCGGTCGTACTCACCGATCGAGACCTGAAGGACGCGGGTGTCGTCGGGCCGGTCGATCCAGTCGTACGTCCGCCGGATCGGCAGCTGCCAGCAGACGTCCGGCTTGGTCTCCAGCGGCTCGCGGCCCTCCTTCAGGGCGAGGATGTGCAGCGAGCAGCCCGCGCCGCCGGCGAAGCCGGGCCGGTTCTGGAAGATGCACGAGCCGTTGTAGGGGCGGGTCTGGCGGTCGCCGTCCTCGTCCTCCGAGACCCAGCCGTGCTCCATGCCCTCGTCATGGTGCTGCCAGATTTCCGGCGTGAGTCTCGCCACATGGTCGGCGACCCGCTTCTCGTCGTCCTCGTCGGAGAAGTGGGCGCCCAGGGTGCAGCAGCCGTCGTCCGCGCGGCCCGCCTGGATGCCCTGGCAGCCGCTGCCGAAGATGCAGTTCCAACGGGAGGTCAGCCATGTCAGATCGCAGCGGAAGACCTGCTCGTCGTCCGCCGGATCAGGGAACTCCACCCATGCGCGGGCGAAGTCGAGTCCCTTCTCGTCCGGCTCCGGGGAGCCCTTCTTGGGCTTCTTCGACTTCGTGGCTGCCTTTGCCTGCGAAGAACCCGTGGCGGATTTGGCCGTCTTGTCGCTCTTCGCCTTTTTCGTCTTTGGCACGGGACCAGGGTACGGCGTCCGTACCTGCGACTTCGAGGACGGAGCAGCGCCCAGGTGGCAGTAGCGTTCCGTACATGAGACTCGGTGTCCTCGACGTGGGATCTAACACCGTGCATCTGCTGGTGGTGGATGCACACCCTGGCGCGCGCCCGCTGCCCGCGCACTCACACAAGGCGGAGCTGCGCCTTGCCCAACTCCTCGACGACAGCGGGGCCATCGGTCCCGACGGGGTCGACAAGCTGATCGGTGTCGTCCACGAGGCGTTGCAGGCGGCCGAGGACAAGGGTGTCGAGGAGGTCCTGCCGTTCGCGACGTCCGCGGTGCGGGAGGCCAGCAACGCGGACGACGTCCTCGCGCGCGTGAAGGGCGAAACCGGGGTTGAGCTGCAGGTTCTCACCGGCGCCGAGGAGGCCCGGCTGACCTTCCTCGCCGCCCGGCGCTGGTTCGGCTGGTCGGCCGGGAAGCTGCTGGTGCTCGACATCGGCGGCGGCTCCCTGGAGATCGCGTACGGCATGGACGAGGAGCCGGACACCGCGGTGTCGCTGCCGCTGGGCGCGGGGCGGCTGACCGCCGGCTGGCTGCCGGGCGACCCGCCCGACCCGGAGGCGATAAGGGCGCTGCGACGGCATGTCCGCGCACAGATCGCCCGTACGGTCGGCGAATTCAGCCGTTTCGGGGCCCCCGACCATGTGGTCGCCACCTCCAAGACCTTCAAGCAGCTCGCCCGCCTGGCCGGCGCGGCCCGCTCCACGGAGGGCCTCTACGTCCAGCGCGACCTGAAGCGGGAGTCCCTGGAGGCCTGGGTCCCGCGCCTGGCCGGCATGACCACCGCCCAGCGGGCGGAACTCCCGGGCGTCTCGGAGTTCCGCGCGGGACAGCTGCTCGCGGGGGCGCTGGTGGCCGAGGGGGCGATGGACCTGTTCGGCGTGGAGACGCTGGAGATCTGTCCCTGGGCGCTGCGGGAGGGCGTGATCCTGCGGAAGTTGGATCATTTGACGGTGGGGTGACGGCCGCTCTCCGGGGGCGACGGCCCCCGTCAGGGCATGTGGCGACCCCGGGCGTCGTGAACCCCGCCACACCGTCGGCCCATGCCCCCACTCCAAGCCCTCGGCATATGCCCAGTTCGCACCCCTGACCGCCGCGACGCCCCCATGGCGGGCCCGCGCCCATCCGTTCCCCGGCCTCCAGCACGGCCCCGTACTCTGTCCCTCGTGGCAGAACCAGTGGTGCGCATCCCGGATGCGAAGGTCGCCCTCTCGACGGCCTCCGTCTACCCGGAGTCGACGGCAACGGCCTTCGAGATCGCCGCGCGCCTGGGGTACGACGGCGTCGAGGTCATGGTGTGGACCGACCCGGTCAGCCAGGACATGGAGGCGCTGCGCAGGCTCAGCGACTACCACCGCATCCCGATCCTCGCCGTTCACGCCCCCTGCCTGCTGATCACCCAGCGCGTGTGGTCCACCGACCCCTGGACCAAGCTCCAGCGCGCCCAGGCGGCCGCCGAGAAGCTGGGGGCCTCCACGGTCGTCGTGCACCCGCCGTTCCGCTGGCAGCGCCAGTACGCCCGCGACTTCGTCGCCGGTATCTGGCGGATGGCGAACGAGACGGACGTACGGTTCGCCGTCGAAAACATGTACCCCTGGCGCTACCGCGACCGCGAGATGCTCGCCTACGCCCCCGACTGGGACGTGACGAAGGACGACTACCGGCACTTCACGATCGATCTCAGTCATACGGCGACCGCCCGGAGCGACGCGCTCCAGATGATCGACCGGATGGGGGACCGTCTCGGCCATGTTCACCTCGCCGACGGCCGGGGATCGGCGAAGGACGAGCACCTCGTCCCCGGCCGTGGCACCCAGCCCTGCGCCGAGGTGCTGGAGCGTCTCGCGCACACCGGCTTCGACGGCCACGTGGTCATCGAGGTCAACACCCGCCGCGCGATGTCCAGCGCCGAGCGCGAGGCCGACCTCGCCGAGGCCCTCGCCTTCACGCGGCTGCATCTGGCCTCCGCGGCGAAGGTGCCCCGTCCGTGACCGACACCACGCCGGGCCAGGGCGGCGTGGGCTCCCGACGCCGGGGCCGGCCCCCTCGTACGGACTCCGGCGGCACCCGTGACCGGATCCTGAACGCGGCCCGCGAGGAGTTCTCCGAGCGCGGCTACGACAAGACGTCCGTGCGCGGCATCGCCAAGGCCGCCGGGGTGGACTCGGCCCTCGTGCACCACTACTTCGGCACCAAGGAGCAGGTCTTCGAGGCGGCGGTGGAGGTCGCCTTCGCGCCGGCGCTGAAGGTGCGGGACGCGGTCCTTCAGGGGCCGCTCGACGACGCCGGCGAGCGGATGACCCGCACCATCTTCGGGCTCTGGGAGAACCCGGTCACCCGCAAGCCGCTGCTCGCGATCGTCCGCTCGGCGGTCAACAACGAGGCCGCGGCCGCCGTCTTCCGCCGCCTCGTCTCCGCGCAGCTGCTGCGCCGCATCGCCGACGAGATAGACGCCCCGGACGCGCAACTGCGCGCCGAGCTGGCGGCCGCGCAGCTCGTGGGCGTCGCGATGATGCGCTACGTCATCAAGATCGAGCCGATCGCGTCGGCGGACGTGGAGCAGATCATCACGCGCGTGGCGCCCGTCGTGCAGGGACATCTCACCGGGTGGGGAGCGCCGGACAGCTGATGTGCGAGACGCGCATCCCGCATTTCGGACACCTCGTCCCGCCCTCTGGATGACCGGCGTACGCTCGTTAGCAGTCAGAAGTCTCTGATCGCAGTCCCAGCTGTCCCTGAAGGAGCGAGCGACGATGCCCGAGCTGAGGTCCCGCACAGTCACCCACGGCCGCAACATGGCGGGCGCCCGCGCCCTTATGCGCGCCTCCGGTGTACCCGGTGCGGACATCGGCCGGAAGCCGATCATCGCGGTGGCGAACTCCTTCACCGAGTTCGTGCCCGGCCACACCCACCTGCAGCCCGTCGGCCGGATCGTCAGCGAGGCGATCCGCGAGGCCGGCGGCATCCCGCGCGAGTTCAACACGATCGCCGTCGACGACGGTATCGCCATGGGACACGGCGGCATGCTGTACTCGCTGCCCTCCCGCGACCTCATCGCGGACTCGGTCGAGTACATGGTTGAGGCCCACTGCGCCGACGCCCTGATCTGCATCTCCAACTGCGACAAGATCACCCCGGGCATGCTGAACGCCGCGCTGCGGCTGAACATCCCCACGGTCTTCGTCTCCGGTGGCCCCATGGAGTCCGGCCGCGCCACGCTGGTCGACGGCACGGTCCGCACCCTCGACCTGGTCGACGCGATCTCCGACGCCGTGAACGACAAGATCTCGGACGAGGACATCCTCCGTATCGAGGAGAACGCCTGTCCGACCTGCGGCTCCTGTTCCGGCATGTTCACCGCCAACTCGATGAACTGCCTGACCGAGGCCATCGGCCTGTCCCTGCCGGGCAACGGCTCGGTGCTGGCCACTCACACGGCCCGTAAGGCGCTGTACGAGGACGCGGCCCGCACGGTCATGGACATCACCCGCCGCTACTACGAGCAGGACGACGACACGGTCCTGCCGCGCAACGTCGCCACCTTCGCCGCCTTCGAGAACGCCATGGCCCTCGACATCGCGATGGGCGGCTCCACCAACACGATCCTGCACCTGCTGGCCGCCGCCCAGGAGGCGGGCGTTCCGTTCGGCCTGGAGCAGATCAACGAGGTCAGCCGCCGGGTCCCGTGCCTGGCGAAGGTCGCGCCCAACGTCGCCAAGGACCGCACGTACTACATGGAGGACGTGCACCGCGCCGGCGGCATCCCGGCCCTGCTGGGCGAGCTGCACCGGGCCGGCCTGCTCAACGAGGACGTGCATGCCGTCCACAGCCCGTCCCTGGCGGACTGGCTGAAGACCTGGGACGTGCGCGGCGGATCCCCCTCGCCCAAGGCCGTCGAGCTGTGGCACGCCGCCCCGGGCTGCGTCCGGTCGGCCGAGGCCTTCTCGCAGTCCGAGCGCTGGGAGGCCCTCGACGAGGATGCCGAGGGCGGCTGCATCCGCAGCGCCGAGCACGCGTACTCCAAGGACGGCGGCCTCGCCGTCCTCAAGGGCAACCTGGCCGTCGACGGCTGTGTCGTGAAGACCGCGGGCGTCGACGAGTCGATCTGGACCTTCGAGGGCCCGGCGGTCGTCTGCGAGTCGCAGGAAGAGGCCGTCGAGAAGATCCTCAACAAGCAGGTCAAGGACGGCGACGTCGTCGTCATCCGCTACGAGGGCCCCAAGGGCGGCCCCGGCATGCAGGAGATGCTCTACCCGACGTCCTTCCTCAAGGGCCGCGGCCTCGGCAAGACCTGCGCCCTGATCACCGACGGCCGCTTCTCGGGCGGCACGTCCGGTCTGTCGATCGGCCACGCCTCCCCGGAGGCCGCGTCCGGCGGCACGATCGCCCTCGTCGAGGACGGCGACCGTATCCGCATCGACATCCCGAACCGCTCGATCGAGTTGCTCGTCGACGAGGTGGAACTCACCCGCCGTGAGCAGGCGTTGAACGGGGTGTACGCCCCGAAGAACCGCGAGCGCAAGGTGTCGGCGGCACTGCGCGCGTACGCGGCGATGGCGACCAGCGCGGACAAGGGCGCGGTGCGGGATGTGACGAAGCTGGGCTGAGGTTGCTGTGCCGCAGGGGCCGTCTTCCTTCGGGAGGCGGCCCCTGTGGCTGTCACGGGGGCGGGAGAAGGCGGACGTACGGTTCCGTCACCAGGGGGAGAGAGTGGACGTAAAGCTCTGTCACCAGAGGGAGAGAGCGGAGGTAAGACTCCGTCACCAGGCCGACGGGTCACGGCCGTCGACAGCGAACACGCTCCCGTCGGGAGCGCTGCCGAAGACGTGGCCGTCGGCGAGCACGGGCTCGGGCAGGTCGGCCGCCACCCGGTCGGATGTGCCGAGCCGGACCGGGGTCTCGCCCACCAGCCGTCCGCTGTCGGCGTCCACGGCGAGCAGCCGGCCGTCGGGGGCGCTGACATACACATGCCGGCCGTCGGTGACGGGCGACGACATGCGAAGCAGGGACGTCTCCGTTCTCCAGAGCTGCCTGCCGTCCTCCATGTCGACGGCGACCAGCGAACCGCCCTCGCCCACGATGTAGACGACGTTCCCGCGGGCAGTGCCGTGGGCCTGCTGAACCTCACGGGGCAGCGCCACGCGCCGCGTGGTCCGGTCGGCGGGGGAGTAGCGGACCACGGACCTCGTGGCGCCGTAGGTCCCGTCGAGGGAGACGAAGAAGACCGATCCGTCCGACGCACCGGCGAGCTCCAACGCCCCCTCCAGCCGCGCGTCCCAACGCACGTCACCCGTGGCCGGGTCCACCGCGGCGACCCGCGTGCTCGACCCGTCGAGGGACTCGCTCGTCGTGTACACCAGCGGGTCCCCGGCGAACGAGACGAAGTACGGCGCCCTCTGCCCCGGTACGGTGCGGCTCCACTTCGTGTCGCCCGAGGCGCCGTCCACGCCGGTCACCGTGCCGTCGGCGCCGGTGAGCAGCACCATGCCGCCGACGGTCGAGGAGCTGCCGTGCGCGGGCGCGGTCCGCTGCCAGCGCGCCTTGCCCGTAGCGGGATCGAGCGCCTCCAGCCGACGGCCCGGCTCTGATGGCGGCTGCACGAGGCCGCCCGCCACGGCCGGCGGTCCGCCCAGGTCCGACGTGTCGCCGGAATGCAGCCACAGCAGCCGGCCGTCCTGCGGGTCGAGCCCGAAGACGAGGCCGCTCTGGGCGCACAGCACCTTCCCCGCGCCGAGGGAACACAGGGGCGTGCGCCCCTTGGCCGCCGGTACCGCGGCCCACCCGCCGAACCCGGCCGACGTGGTCCGCACGCTCTCGGGAGCCGGCTCCGGGTTCACACCGTCGAGAAGCTGTACGGAGACCAGCGTGAGGACCGTGGCGAGACCGACGGCCCCGGCCCCGAGGGCCAGCAGCCGACGCCGACGCCTTCCGGGCGGCCGTTCGGCCTCTTCCCCGACCCCTGGCCCCGGCGTCGATTCCGGCTCCTGTTCCTGCCCTTGCTGGATCCCGGGCTGGGGCTGGGGCTTCTCACTGGCACGCTGCGCCGGAATGAACGCCTGCGTGTCGTACGACGCCGCCACCGACCGCAGTTCCCGCATCATCTCGTCGGGCGTGGGCCGGTCCTCGGGCTCCTTGGCCAGGCATCGCAGCACGAGCGGCGCCAGATTCGCCGGTACGCCGGTCAGGTCCGGCTCGTCGTGCACCACCTGGTAGGCGACCACGTACGGGCTGTCGGAGTCGAACGGCCCCCGTCCCGTCGACGCGTGCACCATCACCGACCCGAGCGCGAAGATGTCGGCGGCGGGCCCGACCTCCCGGGGCCGCCGGAACTGCTCCGGTGCCATAAAGGGCGGCGTACCGATCAACTTCCCGGTCTCGGTGCGCAGTTCGCTGTCCTTTGGCCGAGAGATGCCGAAGTCGATGACCTTCGGTCCGTCGTCGGCGAGCAGCACATTGCTCGGTTTGAGGTCCCGGTGCACCACACCGACCCGGTGGATGTCGCGCAGCGCCTCCGCCAGCCCGGCCATCAGCCGCCGCAACTGCGCGGGCTCCATCGGCCCGTTCCGCTTGACGTGGTCGGCGAGCGTCGGCCCCGGGATGAACAGCGTGGCCATCCAGGGCCGTTCGGCCTCCGGATCGGCGTCCACGACGGGCGCGGTGAACGCCCCGCTCACCTTGCGTGCCGCACCCACCTCCTGCCGGAAACGGCCCCTGAACTCGGGATCCCGCGCGAACTCGGCATGCACGACCTTCACCGCGAGCTGCATGCCCGAGGTGCTCCGCGCCAGATGGACGACGCCCATGCCGCCGGAGCCCAGGTGTGACTCCAGGCGGTAGTGACCGGCGTACTCGGGAAGTTCCGCTTCCGCGCCCGCTCCGGCGTTCTGCTGTGGCGCCATGGGACCACCCCCGTGCTGTTCGTCCGCGCGCGCGACGCACGGAGCCTAGTCGATGACTCGTACGAGACAGAGGCGGCTTGCTAGCCTCCGTGTTCCCATCACGCACATGTGTGCGTGGCGTGATTTAGGGGAATCAACGGGACCCCATGGGAGTCATGGGGATCAACGGGGGAGGTATTTCCATGTCTGTGGACCGCGCTGAAGGGCTTGAGAGACCCGATGGGGTCGGCGTCGGCAACGGGGTCGGGAGAGACGAGGAAGAGGCGGTCATGACCCTGGCGGCCCCGGTGGCCACTGCCACGGCGGCCGAGGTCACGACCACGGAGGTGCGCTACTACCCGGTCGCGCCGGGCGTCCGCCTGAACGTCCGCCGGGGCCCCGGCACCCAGTACCCCATCGTCCGCATCCTGCCCGAGGGCGCCCGGGTCCCGATCTTCTGCCAGACGCCGGGCACGACGGTGACCGGCCCCTACGGCACGACGAACATCTGGGACAACATCGACGACGGCGAGTACGTCTCGGACGCCTATGTGAACACCGGCAGCGACGGCTACGTCCGACCGCGCTGCTCCTGAGCCCGGCGGATCCCGGCTGAACCTGGCGGATCCTGGCTGAGCCTGGCGGATCCCGGCTGAGCCGGCCGTTCCTTTCGGATCCCGGCCGATCCTGCCCCGCCCGGACTGTTTCCATTTCGCCGGAACCCGTCCGGAGCCCGCGGCCACACCGGAGCCATAATCGACTCGTGAGCGAGAAGAACGGCACCCCGGCAACCCCCGCGGGCTCCACGGGCCCCCGCCCCGAGCCCCTCCGCTTCTTCGGCACGACCTGGGTCGACCACGACAACGGCTACACCGCCCGCCGCATCGCCGTGGCCATCGGCTCCCTCGCCACCGCGGCCGTCTCCTGCCTGGTCCTGCGCTTCGCCTACCAGGGGATCCAGATCGCCGCAGTCGGGGGCTTCGTCACCGTCCTGGTGGTGGTGATGTTCGCGGTGTGCAGCGCCCTCGCCTTCCGCCACACCTGGGACGGCTTCACCAAACGCCCCGACCCCGACCGCCACGCCAATCTCCGCAGCCTCCTCATGATCGGCTTCGTCGGCTCCCTCCTCGCCTACTTCTTCCGCTCTCTCATCGAGGCCCCCGGCGAGAAGCTCCACCGCGAGGAATACGAGAAGGCCCGCAAGCAACACGACACCCGCACCACCCGCCGCACAGGCAACCCGGGCAAGAAGCGCCGCCGCCGCTGACCACGACCGGCCACCACCCCAACGCCTCCCCCCTCATTCCGCCCGCCCCAGCAGGCTCTGCCGCACCAGGCCCGCGCGGGGCGTTGCCGCGCTCCAGTCCCCTCAGAGCCGGCCCGCCACCTCGCCTGCACCTGCCTCCCCTGCGGGCCACCGGCGCCGCAACGTCCGTGCCAACTGAGCACGGTCTGCCGGATCCCCCAACCCCGAGCCTGTAGCCCGGGCGGGTGCCTGTGGCTCAGTCCGGGCGTGTCGTCCGCTGCCCCGGCTTCGGCTCTCTGCGGTCTCGGTACCTCGAGCCTGTAGCCCGGGCGGGTGCCTGTGGCTCAGTCCGGGCGTGTTGTCCGCTGCCCGGCTTCCCCTCTCTGTGATCTCGGTACCCCGAGCCCGTAGCCCGGGCGCCTGCCCACCGGCCAGCCTTGGCCCGCCCTCCGCCGCCGACCGCACCTCTCCGCAAAGCTCGATACCCCGACCACCCCACCCCCCGGGCGCCTGCCCACCGACCAGTCCGCCCCGCCCTCCGCCACCCCACCCCATCCCTCCGCGGCCTCAAGGCACATCGCACCAACCACGGCCACCATGGCCATATGACGGCCCCCTCACACACCGACCGCGCCCGCTCCTTCAACGCCGCCGCAGCCCAGTACGCCGCGAACCGCCCCGCCTACCCACCCGCCCTCTTCGACGCGATCGAGGACCTCGCAGGCCGCTCCCTCACCGGCGCACGCGTCGTCGACGTCGGCGCCGGCACAGGCATAGCCACGGCCCTCCTTCGACAGCGCGGCGCCGACGTCCTGGCCGTGGAACCCGGCGACGGCATGGCGGCCCAGTTCCGCCGCAGCCACCCCGACATCCCGATCGTCCGCGGCAACGGCAACGCCCTCCCCCTCGCCACCGCCTCCACCGACTTCCTCACCTACGCCCAGGCCTGGCACTGGACCGACCCCGCCCACTCGGCCCCGGAGGCCCTCCGCGTACTGCGGCCGGGCGCCGCACTGGCCCTGTGGTGGAACAGCACCCCCCTCGACATCCCCTGGCACATGACCCAGGCGCGCCGCATCGAACGCCGCTTCGGCCTTCACCCCGTCGTCGAGCAGGGAGCCAGCGGAGACCGAGCAGTCCAGAACGACCCCACCGGCCGCCTCGCCTTCACCCGCCGCAAGGTCCGCTGGAGCCGCCGCGTCCCCATCGACACCCACCTGGCGAACCTCGGCAGCCACTCGATCTTCCTCGTCCACGGCACAGAGGCGAGCACAGCCTTCCTCGCCGAGGAGAAGCAGAACCTCCTCAAGGAATTCCCGGACGGAATCATCGAAGAGACCTACGACGTCGACCTCCTCGTCGCCATCACCCCCTGACCCCCTTCCCCCAATCCCTCCTCGCGCCCGCGCTCCCCCTGCCGCCTCGGACACCAGCCCAACACCGAGCCGGGGAGCGCGGGCGAATCACGCACCGGACCTGAAAGTCCTCAGGACTCGCCACTCAGGGCTCAGGGCACAGGGACCGTGGAGGGGGGGCATTCACGTCCCCGGGGACCCGGCGGCCCCACCGCCCCACCACCCACTGCCCATCGCGCACCCCTCAGCACCCCACCCCACCTCGGCGCTTGACGGCGCAGCCCCACCGGAGGATATTCATCGCATGATGAATTATTCGCCCGCCCGATCTGATCCCCCCGACACCCCCCGCAACCCCGCCATCCGAGCCGACGCCCTGAACGTCATACGCGGCACCCGCCAAGTACTCCGCGACCTCGACTTCACCGTCCCGCGCGGCCAGATCACCGGGCTGCTCGGCCCGTCCGGCTGCGGCAAGACGACCCTCATGCGGGCGATCGTCGGAACCCAGGCCAAGGTCACCGGCACCCTGGACGTCCTCGGCCACCCCGCCGGCCACCCCGCCCTGCGCACTCGCATCGGCTACGTCACCCAAGCTCCCTCCGTCTATGACGACCTGACGATCAGCCAGAACCTCGCCTACTTCGCCGCGATCCTCGACCCGGGCCACGCAGCCGCCGACCGCCGCCACGAGAACGTCACCCGCGCCATCGCGGACGTCGACCTCACCAGCCACGCCGACGCCTTGGCCGGCAACCTCTCCGGCGGTCAGCGCAGCCGCGTCTCCCTCGCCGTCGCCCTCCTCGGCACCCCCGAACTCCTGGTCCTGGACGAACCGACGGTCGGCCTGGACCCGGTCCTGCGCCGCGACCTCTGGAACCTCTTCCACGACATCGCCGCCTCCCGCGGCGCCACCCTCCTCATCTCCTCCCACGTCATGGACGAGGCCGAGCGCTGCCACCGCCTCCTCCTCATGCGCGAGGGCCGCATCCTCGCCGACGACACCCCGGACGCCCTGCGCACCCGTACGAACTCCGAGACGGTCGAGGCGGCCTTCCTGCACCTGGTCGACGAGGCGGTCGCGGCCGCCCGCACGAAGGAGACCACCCGATG
Organism: Streptomyces cyaneochromogenes; assembly: GCF_003963535.1. GTDB lineage: Bacteria > Actinomycetota > Actinomycetes > Streptomycetales > Streptomycetaceae > Streptomyces > Streptomyces shaanxiensis. The sequence continues at coordinate 5,798,440 of NZ_CP034539.1, forward strand.
ACCACGACAACGAGCACGTCCCCTGCACCCCGTCCCGCCCCCACCGGCCCCCTGAACCTGGCCCGCACAACCGCCACCGCCGCCCGGGTCCTGCGCCAGCTCCACCACGACCCGCGCAGCATCGCGCTGATGCTCCTCGTCCCCTGCGTGATGCTGTTCCTGCTGCGCTACGTCTTCGACGGCAGCCCGCACACCTTCGACAGCATCGGCGCCTCCCTCCTCGGGATCTTCCCGCTGATCACGATGTTCCTGGTCACCTCCATCGCCACCCTGCGCGAGCGCACCTCGGGCACCCTCGAACGCCTCCTCGCCATGCCCCTCGGCAAGGGCGACCTGATCGCCGGCTATGCCCTCGCCTTCGGCACCCTCGCGATCATCCAGTCCGCCCTGGCGACCGGACTCGCCCTCTGGTTCCTGGGCCTGGACGTCACCGGCAGCCCCTGGCTGCTCCTCCTCGTGGCCCTGCTCGACGCACTGCTCGGCACCGCGCTCGGTCTCTTCGTCTCGGCCTTCGCGGCCTCCGAATTCCAGGCCGTCCAGTTCATGCCGGCCGTGATCTTCCCCCAGCTCCTCCTCTGCGGCCTCTTCACTCCCCGCGACAACATGCACCCGGCCCTCGAAGCCATCTCCAACGTCCTCCCCATGTCCTACGCGGTCGACGGCATGAACGAGGTCCTCAAACACACCGACATGACCGCCAACTTCGTCCGCGACGCCCTGATCGTGGCCGGCTGTGCCCTGCTGGTCCTGGGCCTGGGCGCGGCGACGCTCCGGCGCCGGACGGCGTGACCGCCCCGGCACGACCAACCCCGGCGGCCCGTCCGTCCCACCCGTCCCGCCCACCGGACACGCCACCTCGAAAGCCGCCCCCGGTGCGAGGATGAACCCGGACGACGCAACCCCCGGAGGGCACCCCAGCCATGACCCAGAAAGTCGCAGTCCTCGGCACCGGCAAGATCGGCGAAGCCCTGCTCAGCGGAATGATCCGCGGCGGCTGGGCCCCGGCCGACCTCCTGGTGACAGCCCGCCGCGCGGAACGAGCCGAAGAACTCCGCACCCGCTACGGAGTCACGCCGGTCACCAACGCGGAAGCCGCCAAGACCGCCGACACCCTGATCCTCACGGTCAAGCCACAGGACATGGGCACCCTCCTCGACGAACTCGCCCCGCACGTCCCCGCCGACCGCCTGATCATCAGCGGAGCCGCAGGCATCCCCGCCTCCTTCTTCGAGGCCCGACTCGCCGCCGGAACCCCGGTGGTCCGTGTCATGACGAACACCCCCGCTCTCGTGGACGAGGCCATGTCCGTCATCTCGGCCGGCAGCCACGCCAGCGAAGCCGACCTCGCCCACACCGAGGAGATCTTCGGCTCCGTAGGCAAGACACTCCGGGTCCCCGAGTCCCAGCAGGACGCCTGCACGGCCCTCTCCGGCTCCGGCCCGGCGTACTTCTTCTACCTGGTCGAAGCCATGACCGACGCCGGCATCCTCCTCGGCCTGCCCCGCGACAAGGCCCACGACCTCATCGTCCAGTCCGCGATCGGCGCCGCGACGATGCTCCGCGACAGCGGCGAACACCCCGTCAAGCTCCGCGAGAACGTCACGTCCCCCGCCGGCACCACCATCAACGCCATCCGCGAACTCGAGAACCACGGCGTACGAGCCGCCCTCATTGCCGCCCTCGAAGCCGCCCGCGACCGCAGCCGCGAACTGGCCTCCGGCAACAACCAGTGACGCCAGGCCGCCCCTGCCCAGGGGCGGCCCAAGCGCAGCCCCTACACGGTCACCCCGATATCCGCGGCCGCAGCCGCCGGCAGCAACCCGATCGCCCGATACGCGGCATCCACGGTCGGCCGCGCCATCGCCCGAGCCCGCTCCGCACCATCGCGCAGCACCCCCTCCACATAGCCAGGATCCGCGCACAGCTCCCTGTGCTTCTCCTGCACAGGCCTGAGAACCTCGACCACGGCTTCCGCGGTGGCCGACTTCAAAGAGCCGTACGACTCATATACACCGCTCAGCTCCGTTGGGTTCCCACCCGTGCACGCCGCCAGAATCTCCAGCAGATTCGCCACCCCAGGCCGCGCGTCCCGGTCGTACACGACCTCCTGCCCGCTGTCGGTCACGGCCCGCATGACCTTCCTGCGCACCACATCCGGCTCATCGAGCAGATAGACGATCCCCGGCCCGGCGTCATCGCTCTTGCCCATCTTCGACATCGGGTCCTGCAGATTCATCACCCGAGCCGCGACCTGCGGATGCGTGGCCCGAGGCACCACGAACGTATGCCCGTACCGCTGGTTGAACCGCACGGCGAGGTCCCGCGTCAGCTCCACATGCTGTGTCTGATCGTCCCCGACCGGCACCTCCTCGGCCCCGTAGGCCAGGATGTCCGCCGCCATCAGCACGGGATACGTCAGCAAGGACAGCCGCACACTCCCGCCCCGCTCCCGCTCGCGCGCCGCCTTCTCCTTGTACTGGATCATCCGCCGCATCTCGCCGTCCGTGGCCACGCACTCCAGCACATACGACAGCCGCGCGTGCTCGTCCACATGACTCTGTACGAACACGGTGCACAGCTCCGGATCCAGCCCGGCCGCCAGCAGCAACGTCGCCGCCTGCCGACTGAGCCTGCGTACCCGCGCAGGATCGTGGTCCACCGTCAGGGCATGCAGATCGACGATGCAGAACAGCGCGTCGGCCCGGTGCTGGTCGACGGCAGCCCACCGCCGCATGGCCCCCAGGTAGTTCCCCAGCGTCAGATGCCCCGTCGGCTTGACCCCACTGAAGACCCGCGTCATCTCTTCCTCCACCTCCTGGTCGAGGCCGCCGTCCCGGCCGGCCGACCCTCAGGAGCTCTGGAGGGAGATACGAGAACGGCCGCCGAGGCGGCGGCCGTTGAGTGCATACGTGACTACGGCCGCCTTCAGGCGGCCCACCACAGCTGGGTGCACGTACGCGTTGTCATGTCCCTCAGACTACGCCCGAGAGCGCCGTCCGGCGTGAAGTTGACACGCCCCGGGCCGATCCGTAGTGTTCTCCGAGTTGTCCGACGTGAGCGCCGACTCCGGTCGGTCCCCGGACAGCCACTCCGCAAGTACCAACCAACACTCGACGACAGTCGATCTGTCTGCCGTCGTTTCATTGGCATGCGTATTTACGGAATGAGGAATCCGCGCTCGACAGAGCGCAGCCCCGATTAGCTCGGGAGCGAGGAATCCGCTAAAGTCTCACTCGTCGGAACGGCCGAACAGCCGCGAAGACAAGCCCCGCTGACTGGGGGTCAGGCCGAGAAGGATCTGATAAAGTCGGAACCGCCGGAAAGGGAAACGCGAGAGCGGAAACCTGGAAAGCACCGAGGAAATCGGATCGAGAAAAGATCTGATAGAGTCGGAAACGCAAGACCGAAGGGAAGCGCCCGGAGGAAAGCCCGAGAGGGTGAGTACAAAGGAAGCGTCCGTTCCTTGAGAACTCAACAGCGTGCCAAAAATCAACGCCAGATATGTTGATACCCCGTCTCCGGCCATCACGGCTGGGACGAGGTTCCTTTGAAAAAACACAGCGAGGACGCTGTGAACGGTCGGGCCTATTCCGCTCGACTGTTCCGCTCTCGTGATGTGTCGTCCCGATTACGGGAAAACATTCACGGAGAGTTTGATCCTGGCTCAGGACGAACGCTGGCGGCGTGCTTAACACATGCAAGTCGAACGATGAACCACTTCGGTGGGGATTAGTGGCGAACGGGTGAGTAACACGTGGGCAATCTGCCCTTCACTCTGGGACAAGCCCTGGAAACGGGGTCTAATACCGGATACCACTCTCGCAGGCATCTGTGAGGGTTGAAAGCTCCGGCGGTGAAGGATGAGCCCGCGGCCTATCAGCTTGTTGGTGAGGTAATGGCTCACCAAGGCGACGACGGGTAGCCGGCCTGAGAGGGCGACCGGCCACACTGGGACTGAGACACGGCCCAGACTCCTACGGGAGGCAGCAGTGGGGAATATTGCACAATGGGCGAAAGCCTGATGCAGCGACGCCGCGTGAGGGATGACGGCCTTCGGGTTGTAAACCTCTTTCAGCAGGGAAGAAGCGAAAGTGACGGTACCTGCAGAAGAAGCGCCGGCTAACTACGTGCCAGCAGCCGCGGTAATACGTAGGGCGCAAGCGTTGTCCGGAATTATTGGGCGTAAAGAGCTCGTAGGCGGCTTGTCACGTCGGGTGTGAAAGCCCGGGGCTTAACCCCGGGTCTGCATTCGATACGGGCTAGCTAGAGTGTGGTAGGGGAGATCGGAATTCCTGGTGTAGCGGTGAAATGCGCAGATATCAGGAGGAACACCGGTGGCGAAGGCGGATCTCTGGGCCATTACTGACGCTGAGGAGCGAAAGCGTGGGGAGCGAACAGGATTAGATACCCTGGTAGTCCACGCCGTAAACGGTGGGAACTAGGTGTTGGCGACATTCCACGTCGTCGGTGCCGCAGCTAACGCATTAAGTTCCCCGCCTGGGGAGTACGGCCGCAAGGCTAAAACTCAAAGGAATTGACGGGGGCCCGCACAAGCAGCGGAGCATGTGGCTTAATTCGACGCAACGCGAAGAACCTTACCAAGGCTTGACATACACCGGAAACGGCCAGAGATGGTCGCCCCCTTGTGGTCGGTGTACAGGTGGTGCATGGCTGTCGTCAGCTCGTGTCGTGAGATGTTGGGTTAAGTCCCGCAACGAGCGCAACCCTTGTCCTGTGTTGCCAGCATGCCCTTCGGGGTGATGGGGACTCACAGGAGACCGCCGGGGTCAACTCGGAGGAAGGTGGGGACGACGTCAAGTCATCATGCCCCTTATGTCTTGGGCTGCACACGTGCTACAATGGCCGGTACAATGAGCTGCGAAACCGTGAGGTGGAGCGAATCTCAAAAAGCCGGTCTCAGTTCGGATTGGGGTCTGCAACTCGACCCCATGAAGTCGGAGTTGCTAGTAATCGCAGATCAGCATTGCTGCGGTGAATACGTTCCCGGGCCTTGTACACACCGCCCGTCACGTCACGAAAGTCGGTAACACCCGAAGCCGGTGGCCCAACCCCTTGTGGGAGGGAGCTGTCGAAGGTGGGACTGGCGATTGGGACGAAGTCGTAACAAGGTAGCCGTACCGGAAGGTGCGGCTGGATCACCTCCTTTCTAAGGAGCACTTCTTACCGAGCTCTTCGGGGCGAGGTCAGAGGCCAGTACATCAGCGAATGTCTGATGCTGGTTGCTCATGGGTGGAACGTTGATTATTCGGCCGGGTTTTCGGGTCGGAGGCTGCTAGTACTGCTCGCAAGAGCGTGGAACGCATGATCTCCGGACGGAGCCTGGCCGGGCACGCTGTTGGGTGTCTGAGGGTACGGCCGAATGCGGCTGCCTTCAGTGCCGGCCCCGGTGAAGCATCGCGTGAGTGGTGTGTGACGGGTGGCTGGTCGTTGTTTGAGAACTGCACAGTGGACGCGAGCATCTGTGGCCAAGTTTTTAAGGGCGCACGGTGGATGCCTTGGCACCAGGAACCGATGAAGGACGTGGGAGGCCACGATAGTCCCCGGGGAGTCGTCAACCAGGCTTTGATCCGGGGGTTTCCGAATGGGGAAACCCGGCAGTCGTCATGGGCTGTCACCCATACCTGAACACATAGGGTATGTGGAGGGAACGCGGGGAAGTGAAACATCTCAGTACCCGCAGGAAGAGAAAACAACCGTGATTCCGGGAGTAGTGGCGAGCGAAACTGGATGAGGCTAAACCGTATACGTGTGAGACCCGGCAGGGGTTGCGTATGCGGGGTTGTGGGATCTCTCTTCTGTCGTCTGCCGGCGACAGGACGAGTCAGAAACCGTTGATGTAGGCGAAGGACATGCGAAAGGTCCGGCGTAGAGGGTAAGACCCCCGTAGTCGAAACGTCAGCGGCTCGTTTGAGAGACACCCAAGTAGCACGGGGCCCGAGAAATCCCGTGTGAATCTGGCGGGACCACCCGCTAAGCCTAAATATTCCCTGGTGACCGATAGCGGATAGTACCGTGAGGGAATGGTGAAAAGTACCCCGGGAGGGGAGTGAAATAGTACCTGAAACCGTGTGCCTACAAGCCGTGGGAGCGTCGGATGGAAGCTTGCTTCCATCTCGTGACTGCGTGCCTTTTGAAGAATGAGCCTGCGAGTTTGCGGTGTGTTGCGAGGTTAACCCGTGTGGGGAAGCCGTAGCGAAAGCGAGTCCGAATAGGGCGATATAGTAGCGCGCTCAAGACCCGAAGCGGAGTGATCTAGCCATGGGCAGGTTGAAGCGGAGGTAAGACTTCGTGGAGGACCGAACCCACCAGGGTTGAAAACCTGGGGGATGACCTGTGGTTAGGGGTGAAAGGCCAATCAAACTCCGTGATAGCTGGTTCTCCCCGAAATGCATTTAGGTGCAGCGTCGTGTGTTTCTTGCCGGAGGTAGAGCACTGGATAGGCGATGGGCCCTACCGGGTTACTGACCTTAGCCAAACTCCGAATGCCGGTAAGTGAGAGCGCGGCAGTGAGACTGTGGGGGATAAGCTCCATGGTCGAGAGGGAAACAGCCCAGAGCATCGACTAAGGCCCCTAAGCGTACGCTAAGTGGGAAAGGATGTGGAGTCGCAGAGACAACCAGGAGGTTGGCTTAGAAGCAGCCACCCTTGAAAGAGTGCGTAATAGCTCACTGGTCTAGTGATTCCGCGCCGACAATGTAGCGGGGCTCAAGCGTACCGCCGAAGTCGTGTCATTGCGATATATACCCCCAACGGGGATCGTGATGGGTAGGGGAGCGTCGTGTGCCGGGTGAAGCCGCGCCGGAAGGCAGTGGTGGACGGTTCACGAGTGAGAATGCAGGCATGAGTAGCGATTCACACGTGAGAAACGTGTGCGCCGATTGACTAAGGGTTCCTGGGTCAAGCTGATCTGCCCAGGGTAAGTCGGGACCTAAGGCGAGGCCGACAGGCGTAGTCGATGGATAACCGGTTGATATTCCGGTACCCGCTGTGAAGCGTCAAACATCGAACCAGGCGATGCTAAGTCCGTGAAGCCGCCCTGGAGCCTTCGGGCAAAGGGGAGTGGTGGAGCCGACGGACCAGACTTGTAGTAGGTGAGTGATGGGGTGACGCAGGAAGGTAGTCCAGCCCGGGCGGTGGTTGTCCCGGGGTAAGGGTGTAGGCCGGTGTGTAGGTAAATCCGCACACCGTTAAGGCTGAGACCTGATGCCGAGCCGATTGTGGTGAAGTGGATGATCCTATGCTGTCGAGAAAAGCCTCTAGCGAGTTTCATGGCGGCCCGTACCCTAAACCGACTCAGGTGGTCAGGTAGAGAATACCGAGGCGTTCGGGTGAACTATGGTTAAGGAACTCGGCAAAATGCCCCCGTAACTTCGGGAGAAGGGGGGCCACACCTGGTGATGGCACTTGCTGCTTGAGCTGGGGGTGGCCGCAGAGACCAGCGAGAAGCGACTGTTTACTAAAAACACAGGTCCGTGCGAAGCCGTAAGGCGATGTATACGGACTGACGCCTGCCCGGTGCTGGAACGTTAAGGGGACCGGTTAGTCATGATTCGTCATGGCGAAGCTGAGAACTTAAGCGCCAGTAAACGGCGGTGGTAACTATAACCATCCTAAGGTAGCGAAATTCCTTGTCGGGTAAGTTCCGACCTGCACGAATGGCGTAACGACTTCTCGACTGTCTCAACCATAGGCCCGGTGAAATTGCACTACGAGTAAAGATGCTCGTTTCGCGCAGCAGGACGGAAAGACCCCGGGACCTTTACTACAGTTTGATATTGGTGTTCGGTTCGGCTTGTGTAGGATAGGTGGGAGACTGTGAAGCGGGCACGCCAGTGTTCGTGGAGTCGTCGTTGAAATACCACTCTGGTCGTGCTGGATGTCTAACCTGGGTCCGTGATCCGGATCAGGGACAGTGTCTGATGGGTAGTTTAACTGGGGCGGTTGCCTCCTAAAGGGTAACGGAGGCGCCCAAAGGTTCCCTCAGCCTGGTTGGCAATCAGGTGTTGAGTGTAAGTGCACAAGGGAGCTTGACTGTGAGACCGACGGGTCGAGCAGGGACGAAAGTCGGGACTAGTGATCCGGCGGTGGCTTGTGGAAGCGCCGTCGCTCAACGGATAAAAGGTACCCCGGGGATAACAGGCTGATCTTCCCCAAGAGTCCATATCGACGGGATGGTTTGGCACCTCGATGTCGGCTCGTCGCATCCTGGGGCTGGAGTCGGTCCCAAGGGTTGGGCTGTTCGCCCATTAAAGCGGTACGCGAGCTGGGTTTAGAACGTCGTGAGACAGTTCGGTCCCTATCCGCTGTGCGCGTAGGAGTCTTGAGAAGGGCTGTCCCTAGTACGAGAGGACCGGGACGGACGAACCTCTGGTGTGCCAGTTGTTCTGCCAAGGGCATGGCTGGTTGGCTACGTTCGGGAGGGATAACCGCTGAAAGCATCTAAGCGGGAAGCCTGCTTCGAGATGAGGACTCCCACCCACTTGATGGGGTAAGGCTCCCAGTAGACGACTGGGTTGATAGGCCGGATCTGGAAGCACCGTGAGGTGTGGAGGTGACCGGTACTAATAGGCCGAGGGCTTGTCCTCAGTTGCTCGCGTCCACTGTGTTGGTTCTGAAACCACGAACGGCCCCGCGTTTCCATGGAGCGTGGTGCGGCATGTTTGACAGTTTCATAGTGTTTCGGTGGTTATAGCGTGAGGGAAACGCCCGGTTACATTCCGAACCCGGAAGCTAAGCCTTACAGCGCCGATGGTACTGCAGGGGGGACCCTGTGGGAGAGTAGGACGCCGCCGAACAAAATTTGAAGAAAACCCCGCACCTTTCGGTGCGGGGTTTTCTGCGTTTAGGCTCACCGTATGCGCTATGACCTCGTCATTTTCGACAACGATGGTGTGCTCGTCGACAGCGAGCCCATCTCCAATCGGCTGCTGGCTGAGTATCTGACCGAGCTGGGGCATCCGACGTCGTACGAGGACTCCATTCGGGACTACATGGGGTCCGCGATGCACCGGATCCACGATCTGATCGAGGAGCGGACGGGGCAGCGGCTGCCGGCTGACTTCGATGACGTCTTTCATGCGAGGGTGTTCGCGGCGTTCGAGCGGGAATTGAAGGCGGTGGACGGAGCCGCGGATGTGCTGGCGAGGCTTGCCGAGGATGGGGTGCCGTACTGTGTGGCCTCCTCGGGTAGTCATGAGCGGATCCGGGTGGGGCATCGGACGACTGGGCTGGACCGGTGGTTCGACGGCGGGCGGATCTTCAGCTCGCAGGATGTGGGGCGGGGGAAGCCGGCACCCGACCTGTTTCTGTACGCGGCCGAGCGGATGGGGGTCGCGCCGGAGCGGTGTGTCGTCGTCGAGGACAGTCCGCTGGGGGTGCAGGCGGCCGTCGCGGCCGGGATGGATGTCCTTGGGTTCACTGCCATGACGCCAGTTGAGAGGCTGGTGGGTGCCACTCGACTCTTCTCGGATATGGGGGAGTTGGCCGAGCTGGTCGTTTGACATTGGTCATGCCGAGCTCCGGACGTTCGTTCCTGCTGGGCGGGCTCCGATGGGCGGGACGCTGAGTGCATGACGACGCGGACGAGCAAGCAGGACGCCTTCGGGCCGCTGATCCTGGTGTCGGTGGCGCTGGGGCGGCCGCTGATGACCGCGGGGCTCAAGCCCTCCCTGGTGCAGGGCGACCCGGGGAGGGAGGCTGCTTGGGCGCGGCTGGTGTTGTGCGGCGCGTGGGGGGTGCGTACACGGTGCCCGTGGACACCATGGTGTGGCTCGGGTCCGTGATCCTGGTCGGCTCCATGGCGTTGGCCTTCTTGGTCAGCCGGGTTGTGGCCGCCGGGCCCATGGCGCGGCTGGTCATCGCCGAGGTGAAGGCGGCCGAGAGGGCCGTGCGGTCCGAGGTTGCCGTCGCCGTCTGAGGGTGGAGTCGGTAAAGCTGAGGGAAATTCATCTTTGGCTGGATCTACCCACGGGTAGTCCGGGGCCCTACGCTCGCCGCCATGACTGATGTGCTGCGGCGCGGTAGGGCCTCGTTGGCGTTCAGCTTCTTCGCTCAGGGTGTCGCCTTTGCCCTGCTCGTGACCCGGATTCCGGCCATCCAGGACCGGTACGGGGTCTCCGACGCGCTGCTGCCCGCGTTCCTCGCGGCCGTGCCGATCCTGGCCGGCGTGGGGAGTGTGGCGACCGAGCGGCTGGTGAGGCGCATACCGCCGAGTCGGCTGCTGCGGTGGTCCCAGCCCGTCGTGCTCCTGGCGCTGCTCGGGGTGGGGGCAGGGGAGCGCATGGTCGAGCTGGGGCTTGCGCTTGCCGCGTTCGGGCTGGCCGTGGGTGTGCTCGACGCCTCGATGAACATGCTCGGGGTGAGTCTGCAGCGGTCGTACGGGCGCAGCATCATGCTCAGCTTTCACGCTGCGTACAGTCTGGGCGGGATTGTGGGGGCCTCGTTGGCCTGGGTGGGGGCGCACTGGGATCTGGCGCTGTTCGTGTCCTATCTGCCGGTCGTCGTGGTGTTGTTGCCGGCTGCGCTGGTGGGGAGTCGGTGGTACGTCGATGGCGGGAGTGGCAGTGGGGGTGGGGGCTCTGTTGTGGCGGGGGGCTCGGGGGAGCGTGGGGGCGTCGCCTTCAAGGTGCTGTTGCCGTTCTGTCTGGTGATGACCTTCGCCTATATCGGGGACTCGACCGTCTCCAACTGGAGCGCGAAGTATCTGCAGGACGTGCTGGGGAGTTCGGAGCAGCTGGCGACTGTGCCGTACAACGTCTACATGGTCACCACGTTGCTGGGGCGGGCCATCGGGGACCTCGGGGTGCGGAGGTTCGGGGCCGTCGCGGTGGTGCGGGCGGGGGCGCTGGTGGCCGCTGTCGGGTTCGCGGTGGTGGCCGGGGCGTCGGGGGCGTGGGTCGGGATGCTGGGGTTCACGCTGCTCGGGCTGGGGTTGTGTGTGGTGGTGCCGCAGACGTTCGCGGCGGCTGGGCGGCTTGCTGGTGACAGAGGCGGGCCGGGGGCTTCGGATGCTGCCATTGCGCGGCTCAATGTGTTCAATTACGTGGGGTTTTTGATCGGTTCGCCGCTGGTGGGTGCGCTGGGCGATGCGTGGAGTTATCGCGGGGCCATGCTTGTGCCGATGGTGTTGGTGCTGGTGACGCTTGTGTACGCCCGGTCGTTCGCCGCTCAACCGGACCGATACGGTGGCGGGCATGAGCGGCCGCGCACAGCTGATGTGGGACGAGGCAGTAACGGGCTATGACTTCGGCCGGGACCATCCGATGGACCCGGTGCGGCTGGCCCTGACCAGGAGGCTCGTCGATGCCTTCGGGCTGGACAAGGACGTGGACGTCGTCGCGGCGCAGCCGGCCGGGGAGTCGACGTTGCGGCTGGTGCACCGGGAGGACTACATCGAGGCCGTGAAGGCGGCGTCGGTGGATCCGCGGGCGGCGGATCAGTCGTACGGGCTCGGGACGCTGGATGATCCCGCGTTCGCGGGGATGCATGAGGTGTCGGCGCTGATCGCCGGGCAGTCTGTGGGGGCGGCGGAGGCCGTGTGGCGGGGGGACGCGCTGCACGCGGTGAACTTCGCGGGTGGGCTGCATCATGCGATGCCCGGGGGTGCGTCGGGGTTCTGTATCTACAACGACGCCTCGCTGGCTGTCGCGCGGTTGTTGGAGCTCGGGGCCGAGCGGGTCGCCTACATCGATGTCGACGTGCATCACGGGGATGGGGTGCAGGCGGCGTTCTGGGAGGATCCGCGGGTGCTGACGGTTTCGTTGCACGAGCATCCTCGTACGTTGTTTCCGCAGACCGGGTGGCCGGAGGAGACCGGGGGCGGGGGTGCGGAGGGGACGGCCGTCAATGTCGCGTTGCCGGCCGGGACCGGGGATGCGGGGTGGTTGCGGGCGTTTCATGCCGTGGTGCCGGAGGTGATCGCTGATTTTCGGCCGCAGGTGTTGGTGACTCAGCATGGGGCCGATACGCACTTCGAGGATCCGTTGGCGCATCTTGCCGTGTCGTTGGATGCGCAGCGGGCTGTGCAGGTGGCGTGTCATGACCTGGCGCATGAGTACGCCGGGGGGAAGTGGGTCGCGCTGGGTGGGGGTGGGTACGCCGTGGTGGAGGTCGTGCCTCGGTCGTGGACGCATCTGGTGGGGATTGCGGCGGGGCGGCCGATTGAGCCTTCGGCGGTGATTCCGGAGGGGTGGCGGCAGGAAGTCTTTGCGCGGACTCGGCAGTTGGGGCCGGTGCGGATGACTGATGGGCGGTGGCCTGTGTCGTGGGGGGACTGGGAGGCGGGGTACGACCCTGCGGATCGGTTGGATCAGGCTGTGCTGGCGACTCGGAAGGCTGTGTTTCCGTTGCGGGGGTTGTTGGCGTAGGGCAGGCGTAGAGGGCTGGGGGCTGGGGGCTGGGGGTGCGTGTGGGGCGGGTTTTCTTCGCCCCCGCCGCCCCTACCCGTCCCGTCCTCCAGGGGCTCTGCCCCTTCGACCCCGGGGCGTTTCCGGGGGCTGCGCCCCCAGACCCCCGCTTCGGCCCTGAAGGGGCCTCGTCCTCAAACGCCGGACGGGCTGAAATGCCGGTGCCGGCGCCGAGAAGTCGCCCTCGCCCAGATCATGCCCCCTGCGGGTGGATGGGGGCTCGGGATGGCGGGGCCTCATGTGGCCCTTGCTCAGAGGGCGTCCCCTGGGTGGGTGGGGGTTCGGGATGGCGTGCCCGATGCTCGGGCGCCGGGCGGGCTGAGATGCCTGGGCCCGGGTTGAGAGGTGCTGCCTCGGCCGCGCCCGTGCAGTGACCGCCAATCCCCTGTGGCGAAGCCGTCCTTGTGTGAGGGGTGTGGTGGGGTTCCTTAGCCCAACCGCGCGGTGTTTGTCCGTTCGCCCGGCCCCGTGGTGGTCCGTCCGTCACCATCGCTCACGTGTTGAGTACCGGAGCCCTTCGTGCCCATCTCCTGGCCGCTCGGCTTGCCGGGACCGTGGCTACCTCTCGGGAGGTGAGTCTTCGGAGTTATCGGCTTTTTGCTGCTCGGGATCCTCGGGTGCTCATTGGGCTTGATCCCGAGTGGAGCTGGCGGGTGCGGGATTTGATCGGGTTGATGGCGGACAAGTGTGGGGTTTCGGCCGATCCGGCGCATGTATCCGGCCTTGATGTGATCGATCCTGGGCGGACTCTGAGTGGGTTGAATGCTTTCGCTGAGCGGATCGGGGTGGCCGCGGAGCGCCGTGTGCCGGTGCTGATCGGTACCGGGCATCCGCATCGACTGCTCGGGTTCTACGCCGCCTTGGCGGACGCGTTGTCGGCGGCGGGGTGTACCGTCCTCACCCCCGCGCATGGTCATTGTGTCGACATAACGACCCGGTTCGGCCTACGCACGTACAACCTTGACTACGTACGAGGAGTCGCGTTGGTGCGGGAAGCCGGCGCCCTGAGCTCCGGGCGTGAGACCGGCGCACATACGCATTCACCGCTCCCGGTTCGTACCGCTCTGGCCGCCGCGGCCGAGGCTGGCGGGCCGTTGCCGGAGCTGGTGATCGGGGATCACGGTTGGGTCTGCGGGGCAGGTCAGCTGGGGTTTGAGGCCATTGGTCTCGCCGATACGAATGACCCCGCGCTCTTTGTGGGGGAGGCCGAGGGGTCGGTGTCCGTCGTCGTTCCACTTGATGACGCTGTGCGGTCTGATTACTACCGGCCGCTTACCCGCTACGTACTCAATCGAGCGTGTCTGTCACAGTAGGTCGCCGATGGCTGCACCTCTTCCCCACTCGCATCACCCGCCCCTACATTGGGGAGTGAGCACGCAGCGACGAAGAGTCACCGGAAGGGGAAGCCGGTGGCCGTCGAGTGCGGAAGGTTCAGGTGTGTCATGGCTGCAGCTGGCGAGAGGCCTCTGAACGAGGTTCAGTTCCTTACCGTGGCGGAAGTCGCCTCGGTGATGCGAGTGTCGAAGATGACCGTGTACCGGCTGGTGCACAGCGGTCATCTGCCCGCGATCCGGGTGGGGCGGTCCTTCCGCGTCCCCGAGCAAGCGGTTCACGAGTACCTCCGCGAGAGTTATGTGGGGGTGGAAACCGCCTGACGGCGACGGGTGAGGGGGCGTCCTCAGGGCTTTGCGGGATTCCCCCTCGTCCCCTCGATTACGACCTCAGCGCTCGGGCGGGTAGGCTAGCCCCTCGTAGGTCGTGTGGGCCCATGGCGCCCAAACACCGAGTGATGAGAAGTGAGCGAGGGTAGTCGTGGGCTCTGTTATCAAGAAGCGGCGCAAGCGGATGGCCAAGAAGAAGCACCGCAAGCTGCTCAAGCGCACGCGCGTTCAGCGTCGCAACAAGAAGTGAGCGACGCCGCGGAAGCGGCGCATGGCGTGTCTGTGGCCCCCCACCACATCCGGTGGGGGGCCACACGCGTATCGGGGGCGGTGTACGAAGGGCCGAACCCTGTGCGTATGCCTGGACGAAGGGTTGACCCGTCCGGTCGTATGCAGGGAATTCTCGTCACTTCATGCATTGGGGGGTCATCACAGCGCAACATCGACCGGCTAAGTTGGCCGCACACGGGGAACTCGGCAGGGTACGCAGGGGACGAGTGCTGGGAAGGAAGGCGCTGAATCTTGGGCAAGGTCGTGCTCGTGACCGGAGTGGCCCGTCAACTGGGGGGCCGGTTCGTACGACGGATCCAGCGTGACCCACAGGTGGACCGGGTGATCGCCGTGGACGCGGTGCCGCCCGAGCACCATCTGGGGGGTGCCGACTTCATCCAGGCCGACATCCGGCAGCCCACCATCGCGCGGGTGCTGGCCGAGAGCGGCGCCGACACCGTCGTGCACATGGACGTGACCGGAACCGCGCTCGGCAGCGGCAGCCGGACCACGGTCAAGGAAACCAACGTCATCGGGACCATGCAGCTGCTCGGCGCCTGCCAGAAGTCCCCCAACGTCAAGCGACTCGTGGTCAAGTCCAGTACGAACGTGTACGGATCCGCGCCCCGCGACCCGGCCGTCTTCACCGAGACGACCCCGCCCAAGTCCCTGCCCAGCGGCGGATTCGCCAAGGACGCGGTGGAGGTCGAGGGCTATGTGCGCGGGTTCGCGCGGCGGCGGCCGGACGTCGCCGTGTGTGTGCTGCGGTTCGCCAACATCCTCGGGCCGACCGCGGACACGCCGCTGGCCTCGTACTTCTCGCTGCCCGTGCTGCCGACCGTCTTCGGGTACGACCCGCGGCTGCAGTTCGTGCACGAGGACGACGTGATCGAGGTGCTGCGCATCGCCTCGCACGAGCCGGAGCGGGGCACGCTCAACAGCGGCACCTTCAACATCGCCGGCGACGGCGTCCTGCTGCTCTCGCAGTGCTCCCGAAGGCTCGGACGGCCCACCGTGCCGCTCCTGCTGCCCGCCGTGACGTGGGCCGGCTCCCTCGTGCGTACGCTGGGTATGTCGGACTTCTCGCCCGAACAGATCCGGCTGCTCACGCACGGCCGGGTCGTGTCGACGGACCAGATGCGCGAGACGCTCGGATTCAAGCCGAAGTTCACGACGGCGGAGACCTTCGCGGAGTTCGCGCGCAGCCGCGCACCGGGTCTGCTGCCGCCGGAGGCCCTTGCCGGGGCCGTCGACCGGATCGCCGCGCTGCCCGCCCTGGGCGGCGTCCACCCCCCGACGCAGAGCGCCAACTGAGGAGCGCATCAACGATGGCGGACGCCAAGGTCATTCCGTTCGACGACGACCGTTCCCGTGGAAGCGCCGTACAGCGGCCGTCGCGGCGCCGGAGCGCGGGGAATCGGCGCAAGAACGGTGAATCCGCGCTGGTACGCGAGGTCCAGCCCCTCCCGGGACGGTCCTTCGCGCAGGATGATGTTCCTGTGACACGTGAGGAACAGCCGCCCCAGAAGCCCCAGGACGACGGCGGCCTGGAGCGGCGTATCGCGAGCGGCCTGGCCTTCCTGCGCCGCCGCCTCACCGGGGACTACGACGTCGACGACTTCGGGTACGACGAGGAGCTCACCGACCAGGTCCTGATGTCCCTGCTGCGCCCGGTGTACGAGAAGTACTTCCGGGTCGAGGTGAAGGGCGTCGAGAACATCCCGTCCGAGGGCGGCGCGCTGATCGTCGCCAACCACTCCGGGACGCTGCCGCTGGACGGCCTGATGATGCAGGTCGCCGTGCACGACCATCACCCGGCGGGCCGCCATCTGCGCCTGCTCGCCGCCGACCTGGTCTTCATGCTGCCGGTGGTCAACGAGCTGGCCCGCAAGCTCGGCCACACCCTGGCCTGTGCGGAGGACGCCGAGCGGCTGCTGGGGCAGGGCGAGCTGGTCGGGGTGATGCCCGAGGGCTTCAAGGGCATCGGCAAGCCCTTCAGCGAGCGCTACAAGCTGCAGCGCTTCGGCCGCGGCGGCTTCGTCTCCACAGCCCTGCGCAAGGGCACGCCGATCATCCCCTGCTCGATCGTCGGGGCCGAGGAGATCTACCCGATGATCGGCAACGCGAAGACCCTCGCCCGCCTCCTGGGCTTCCCGTACTTCCCGCTGACCCCGACCTTCCCGTGGCTGGGCCCACTGGGCGCGGTGCCGCTCCCGACGAAGTGGACGATCCAGTTCGGCGAGCCGATCCCCACGGACGGATATCCGCCGGAGGCCGCCGAGGACCCGATGCTGATGTTCAACCTGACCGACCAGGTGAGGGAACAGATTCAGCACACGCTCTACAAGCTGTTGGTGCAGCGGCGGTCGGTGTTCTTCTGACGTCGGCCGATCCTTGGGCGCGGGTCGCTCGGAGCCGCCGGACGGAGTCCGGCGCAGCTGTTCGCAGCCTGCGCAGCAGTGCAAGGGCAGCAGACAGGAGGGGCCAAGCTGTTGGTGCAGCGGCGGTCGGTGTTCTTCTGACGTCGGCCGGATGGTGCTGACGGGAGAAGCGTTTGTGTGGCTTGTACGGCGATGGGGGCGCCCCTCCTGAGAGGGGCGCCCCCATCGCCGTACGACTCGCTGCTCCGCTGCGGCTAGTTCGCGTCCTCGCCGTCGATGCCCAGGCCGGGCAGGAGGCCCGGGAGGAGGGGCGGGAGGGTTACCGCGGGCTCGGTGCTCGGGGTTGAGGTGGATGGTGAGGTGCCGGTGCTGCCGGTGTCCTTCGGTGGGTCGAGCAGGCCGCCGGTGCTGCCGCCGAGCAGGCCCTCGCTCTCGCTTCCGGAGCTCTCGGCGGACTTGCTGGGGTTGCTGGACCGGTTGCCGTCGGAGGAGCCGCCGCCGGCGCTGGGGCGGGCCGAACGGTCGGAGCCGGACGTACCGGTGGACGACGATCCGGGACCGCCTCGCCGCTTGCCGTCGCCGCCCTGTTCCGGGGACGGTGGGAGGAGGGACTCCAGCGGGGCGACCTCTTCGTCTATGGCGTCGAACACCGACGACACGCGGTCACTGACGTCCCCGAGTTGGAGGGGAAGCCGCTCGCGCAGGTTGCCCCACGCCGCGCGGTGCGAGCGTGAGAAGGCGGAGAGGGCCTGGATGGGGCCCAGGGATCCGGGGTCGCGCTGGTACGCCTCGCTCAGCAGGCGATGTCCCTCCGAGGCGTCGTGCTGCATGCCGGACAGGGCGCGGCGGATCTCTGCCATCGACTCGTGGTCGAGCTGTCCGCCGCGGCCGCGCTCCATCAGCCGCCGGGCCTCGTTCAGCCGGGTGGAGGCCTGGTCGAGATAGGAGCGCCCGCGCTCGTCGTCGCCGTCGGCCAGGACGTTGAGCTTGAAGTCCTCGATGCCGCGCTTGAGCCCGTAGAGGGAGTCACCGGGCAGTGCGTCGGAACTCGCGGCGGCCACTCCGCCGAAGGCTCCGGCGGCGACACCTACGCTGAGCCCGCCCGCGGTGAGGCCTTTGGCGAGCCGCGAACGTGGTCGCAACTTCCCCAGTGGGGACGCCCGGTGAGCGCCCCGTGCCCGATCCGAACGTTGCCCTGGCAGGGCCGGTCCCGCGTCGCCCCCCGCGGTGCCCTCCTGCAGCATGGCCTCCATCGCGGCCACGAGCTGGGCCCGTTGAACGACCTTGACCTCGGGGTCGAGTACGGGCTTGGGAAGCTCGCCGAGCCCCTCGGTGAGGGCCAACAGGCGCCCCTGCTCGGTCTGTTCCGCAGCAGCCGGTGCCGGTGCCGATCCATCGGGCTGCTCGGCCTGCTCGGCCGCCGAGCCCCGGTCGGTCAGCTCCTCCAGGGCCTGGGCGAAGGCGTTCGCCCGCCGGTGTGCCGATACGTTCGCGATCACTGGCGGCACCTCCTCTCGTGATGACGGTCGGCTCCCCAGGGGGTCCTGAGGGTTGCACGCCCTGACCAGATCCACACGATCGAGTGATCGAAGTCGGCCAGGTAGTGACCACAGGGAGCCTGCATCCCGCACAACGAGCGGCTCGGCACTTGGGTTACGGACGGCGGATGAACGGACCGCGAAGTCAACCGACTTTCACCGAGGGTGAGTTGATGATTGCGGAGAGTGCTGGATCGGTACGGGTGACGCGCTCAGCGCACGTCGTCCGGAAGAAGCCGGGCGAGGGTGCGTACGGCCCGGTACTGGAGGGTCTTGATGGCGCCCTCGTTCTTGCCCATGACGCGGGCGGTCTCGGCGACCGAGAGGCCCTGGAGGAAGCGGAGGGTGACGCACTCCTGCTGCTGAGGGTTGAGCCGTCGTACGGCATCGAGGAGGGCGGCGTTGGAGAGGGACTCGAGGACGGAGTCCTCGGGGGAGCGCTCGACCTCGTTGGCGTCGAGCATCTCCCCGGTGGTCACCTCCAGCCGGAAGCGGCTGGACTTGAAGTGGTCGGCCACGAGGTTGCGGGCGATGGTGACGAGCCAGGCGCCGAAGTCCCGGCCCTGCCAGGTGAAGGTGCCGATCCGCCGAAGGGCCCGCAGAAAGGTCTCGCTAGTGAGGTCCTCGGCGGTGGCCTTCCCTCCGACGCGGTAGTAGATGTAGCGGTAAACGGTGTCGCTGTACTGGTCGTAGAGCCGTCCGAACGCGTCGGCCTCGCCGGCCTGCGCGCGTTCGACGAGATCCATCATTCGAGCGCTGTCGCTGTCCGCGGCGGGCCGTCGAGCGGTCGCCGCGCCGGCCGACCGCCCTCGTCTGCCGACGGCGGCGGTGCCGTCGGCGAGTGCGTAGCACGGGCCGACGGGCACGGTCGTTACGGCGAGGGCGGGGACGGCGTACGCGGTGGGGACGAAGCCGCGCAACAGGTCTTGGACCGTTGCGCGCAGCGTAGCCAGGCCCGAGGCGTCAACCCCGACGTGTGGGTACACGGGACTCCCAGAGGCAGAGCTTCCATCACGTGCAGTGCGGGACCGTTCACCCGTCGTAGCGACGGAGGGGTACCGGTTTGCGTCTGAGGAGAATAACGCTTCGTGCAGGCACTGCTACGCCCAGTTGCTCAAATCACCGATTGCGTCTCTTCTGTAACCTATTGACGGCGCATCAAGTGCCGCAGAGTGACCGCTTGTTGATCGAATCCGCCCGTGTTCCGGCTGACTCCGGGGCGTGTTGTGGCCGTGTGCAGCCAAGGGGACTGGACAGGGGATCGCGGGGGTATGGGGTGCGGATTGGCCGCATGGCCGGGCGTGGCCGAAAGCGCCGACCGGATGGAGCTGGGCCGGCCGGCGCTGAGGAGTGTGCGGTGTTCGAGAGGCGGAGGTGCTGGTGGGTGCGGGAGCGGGACGCGCGGCCCTACCGCCGGCGCCGGTGCAGCGCGATCGCCGCAGCCGTCCCCCCGGCCACCGCGCCCACCCCGGCCGCCGCCGGGATGCCGACCTTCGCCGCCTTGCGGCCGGTGCGGTAGTCGCGCAGGCGCCAGTCCAGTTTGCGGGCGTGCTTGCGGAGCTTGGAGTCGGGGTTGATGGCGTAGGGGTGGCCGACCAGGGAGAGCATCGGGATGTCGTTGTGCGAGTCGCTGTAGGCCGCGCAGCGGGAGAGGTCCAGCTCCTCCGCCGCGGCCAGGGCGCGCAGCGCCTCCGCCTTCGCGGGGCCGTGCAGGGGTTCGCCCACCAGCTTGCCCGTGTAGACGCCGTCCACGGATTCCGCCACCGTGCCCAGGGCGCCGGTGAGGCCGAGGCGGCGGGCGATCACCTGGGCGATCTCCACGGGGGCCGCCGTCACCAGCCACACCTTCTGGCCGGCGTCCAGGTGTGCCTGGGCGAGGGCTCGTGTGCCGGGCCAGATGCGCTCGGCCATGTACTCGTCGTAGATCTCCTCGCCGATCGACATCAGCTCGGAGACCCGGTGGCCCTTGACGATCGACAGCGCCGAGTCGCGCGCGTCCTGCATGTGTTCGGGGTCCTCGACGCCCGCCAGCCTGAACCACGCCTGCTGCCAGGCGAACCTGGCGAGGTCGCGCGTCTCGAAGAACTTCCGCTTGTACAGGCCCCGCCCGAAGTGGAACAGCGCGGCGCCCTGCATCACGGTGTTGTCCAGGTCGAAGAAGGCGGCGGCCTTCTCGTCGCCGAGTACCGGGAACTCCGGTTCCTCGGAGGAGTCCTCCGAGATCTCCGACACTGTCGCTTCCTGCGACGACTTGCGCGCTGCCTCCGCCGAGGCCTCGCCAGCCAACACGCTCCGCGCCGTGGCGGAGCGCCTACGGGGAGTGAGCCATCCAAGAGCGGCCATGACCGTGAGCATAGCCAGTTTGTTCGGTGCAACCGGAGTCGAGAGGTTTGAAGGTTGTGAACTCTCCGCGACCGCACAGTTAAACGGCGTGGCCGGGCGTGTTCGAGCCTGTGTGCGCCGGCGCGGGAGAATGGCTGACATGAGCCCCCTCTTTCGTCGCGGTACGGCCAAGTCGCCCCAGGAGCGGCTGGTCACACTCATCCGCAAACCCGGTTGTCATCTGTGTGATGACGCACAGATCGTGATCGAGAAGGTCTGCGGTGATCTCGGGGTTCCGTGGGAGCAGAAGGACATCTCCCAGGATCCCCAACTCCACGACCAGTACTGGGAACAGATCCCCGTCGTCCTCGTCGACGGGGCCCAGCACACGTTCTGGCGCGTGAACGAAGATCGCCTCCGCAAAGCACTGACCGGCTAGACGAAAGCACTGACCGAGTAGTCCAACTGGGACGGAAACTCGCTTAGGATCGACGGCGACTTGGTCTGGGGGGCGAGGATCGTTGAGGAGAGTGTGCGGTTTTGCCCCCGAAAGCAGAGGAACGGTGGTGCGTATGCGCCGGTTCCACAGCAGTGCGCCGGGCGTGCGTGAGCCCGGTCACGTTGGGCGGGCAAATCGGACACCATCTTTGTGCACGCGTTCACAAAGACATAGCCTGCATTCGACGGGGCGGTCTAGGTACGTGTGACCGCCTGCAGCCCCGCTCTACCCGCAGGAGCACCGTGGCAACTGGCCGAACACACCGACCGGCGACCCGTAGCCGAGGGATTCCCGAGGCCACCGTCGCCAGGCTTCCGCTGTACCTCCGCGCGCTGACCGCACTGTCGGAGCGCTCGGTACCCACGGTCTCCTCCGAGGAGCTCGCGGCCGCGGCGGGGGTCAACTCCGCCAAGCTGCGCAAGGACTTCTCGTACCTCGGGTCGTACGGAACGCGCGGTGTCGGCTACGACGTCGAGTATCTCGTCTACCAGATCTCCCGCGAACTCGGCCTGACCCAGGACTGGCCGGTTGTGATCGTCGGTATCGGCAACCTCGGCGCCGCCCTCGCCAACTACGGCGGCTTCGCCTCCCGTGGCTTCCGGGTCGCCGCGCTCATCGACGCCGACCCGGCCATGGCCGGCAAGCCCGTCGCGGGGATTCCCGTGCAGCACTCCGACGACCTGGAGAAGATCATCCAGGACAACGGCGTGTCCATCGGCGTCATCGCGACGCCCGCCGGTGCCGCCCAGCCGGTCTGCGACCGGCTCGTGGCCGCCGGGGTCACCTCCATCCTGAACTTCGCGCCGACCGTGCTGACCGTCCCGGACGGCGTCGACGTGCGCAAGGTCGACCTCTCCATCGAGCTGCAGATCCTCGCCTTCCACGAGCAGCGCAAGGCCGGCGAGGAGCACCCCGACGGCGCCGCGCCGCCCGCCGCCGCCCGCGAGGAGTCCGACGAATCCGCCGATCAGGGGCCCGACGGGGACGTACCCGCCGTGATGCCGGCATGAGTCTCCTCGTCGTCGGGCTGAGCCACCGCAGCGCCCCGGTCAGCGTCCTGGAGCGCGCGGCGCTGAGCGCGGACGCCCAGATCAAGCTGCTGCAGGACACGGTCGCCGCCGAGCCGGCCACCGAGGCCGCGGTCCTCGCCACCTGCAACCGCATCGAGCTGTACGCCGACGTGGACAAGTTCCACGCCGGTGTCGCCGAGCTGTCCACGCTGCTCGCCCAGCACAGCGGGGTGGGGCTCGACGAGCTGACGCCGTACCTCTACGTCCACTACGAGGACCGGGCCGTCCACCACCTGTTCTCGGTGGCCTGCGGGCTCGACTCCATGGTCGTCGGCGAGGGGCAGATCCTCGGGCAGATCAAGGACTCCCTCGCCAAGGCGCAGGAGCTGCACAGCGCCGGGCGGCTGCTGAACGACCTGTTCCAGCAGGCCCTGCGGGTCGGCAAGCGCGCCCATTCCGAGACCGGTATCGACCGCGCCGGACAGTCGCTGGTCACCTTCGGCCTGGAGCAGCTGGCCGCCGGGGCGGACGTCACGGCGTGGGCCCGCGGCAAGAGGGCTCTCGTCATCGGCGCGGGTTCCATGTCCTCGCTGGCCGCCGCCACGCTCGCGCGTGCCGGTGTCGCCGAGATCGTGGTCGCCAACCGCACCTACGACCGCGCCGAGCGGCTCGCCCAGATCCTCACCGAGGTCGACGGCACGGACGTGCCCGCCCGCGCGGTACCGATGGAGTCGGTGCCGGTCGAGCTGACACGTGCCGATGTCGCCGTCTCCTGTACCGGCGCGACCGGGCTCGTCCTCACGGCCGAGGAGATCGCCGCGGCGGTCGAGGGCCGTACCGGGCGGCCGGTCGCCTTCGACGAGGCCGACGGCGGTGTTCGTACGGCGGTCCAGGCGCCGGCCGCCAGGACGAGCGCCGACAGCCTGGACGCACCGCAGACGCCGCTGCCGCCCACCAGCGTCGGCACCGACGAGAACTGTCCGCTGGACCTCACCGCCGTGCAGGGAGGTTTCTCTGTCATGGGGGAGGCCGCCGTCGCCGGTATGGACGCGGCCACGCTGGAGCAGCACGCGGCCTGGGCGGCGGGCAGTGCCGTCGACCGGCGCGAGGCCTCCCGGCGCAGCCCCGAGGCCGACGCCGAGCTGATCACCGCGCTCGCCGCGACCGTGGCCACCGTCGGCCGGATCCCCGAGCGCCGCAAGCCCGAGCCGGTCGCCGAGGTGCCGCGCCCCGCGCCGGTGCTCTCCCTCCTCGACCTCGCCATGCCGCGTGACATCGACGCGGCCGTGCACCGGCTGGCCGGCGTGCGGCTGGTGGACATCGAGTCGCTGGCGGAAGCTTCCGCCGACGCTCCGATGGCGGCCGACGTCGACCAGGTCCGCCGTATCGTCTCCGACGAGGTCGCGGCCTTCGGGGCGGCGCTTCGGGCCGCGCACATCACGCCCACCGTCGTCGCACTGCGCGCGATGGCCGCCGATGTCGTGGCGAGCGAGATCGCCCGCCTCGAGGGGCGGCTGCCCGGGCTCGACGACAAGCACCGCGGCGAGATCACGCAGACCGTCAAGCGCGTGGTCGACAAGCTGCTGCACGCCCCGACCGTCCGGGTCAAGCAGCTCGCGGCCGAGCCCGGCGGCGCCGGTTACGCGGACGCGCTGCGGACCCTGTTCGACCTCGATCAGGAGACGGTGGCCTCCGTCTCCCGCGCCGAGGACAGCACCGAGAAGAACCGAGGCCCACGATGACTCAGCAGCCACTACGGCTCGGCACCAGGCGCAGCAAGCTCGCCATGGCCCAGTCCGGGCAGGTCGCGGACGCCGTGCGCCGGGTGACCGGACGGCCCGTCGAGCTCGTCGAGATCACCACGTACGGCGATGTCTCGCGCGAGGCCCTCGCGCAGATCGGCGGCACCGGCGTGTTCGTCACCGCCCTGCGCGACGCGCTCCTCAAGGGCGAGGTCGACTTCGCGGTGCACTCGCTGAAGGACCTGCCGACCGCGCAGCCGCAGGAACTGGTCCTGGCGGCCGTTCCCGTGCGGGAGGACCCGCGCGATGTGGTCGTCGCGCGCGACGACCTGAAGTTCACCGACCTGCCGCGCGGCGCGCGCATCGGTACGGGTTCGCCGCGCCGGATGGCCCAGTTGAACGCGTATGCCCGCGCCCATGGGCTGGACATCGAGGCGGTGCCGATCCGCGGGAACGTGGATACCCGGATCGGGTACGTGCGCGACGGAGAGCTTGATGCGGTGGTGCTCGCTGCGGCTGGGCTGCAGCGCATCGGCCGGATCGACGAGGTGACCGACTTCCTGTCGGTCGACACGGTTTTGCCCGCCCCCGGCCAGGGGGCACTGGCGATCGAATGCACCGCGGACAACGCGGATCTGATCGCCGCGCTCGGCGAGCTCGACGACCCGTTCACACGGGTCGCCGTCACCGCCGAGCGCTCACTGCTCGCCGCCCTGGAGGCCGGCTGCTCCGCCCCTGTGGGCGCGCTGGCCGACCTTCTGGCCGACGGGCAGATTGTCAAGGAAATGCGCCTGCGCGGCGTCGTCGGTACGACCGACGGCACGCGGATGGTGCAGCTGTCCACCACCGGTCCCGTGCCCGAGACGCACGACCAAGCGCTGGCGCTCGGTCGCGAACTCGCCACCGAGATGCTTGCCCAGGGCGCGGCCGGTCTGATGGGGGAGCGAGCACAGTGAGCCCCACCACCCTTCCCGCCGGCCTTGAACACGGGCACGTCACCTTCCTCGGTGCCGGACCCGGGGATCCGGGGCTACTGACTCTGCGCGCCGTCGAGGCGCTGGCGAACGCGGACGTACTCGTCGCCGAGCACGAGGTGCTCGACGTCGTACGCCAGCACGCCAGACAAGGCGTGGCCGAAGTGCACACGGACACGGGTCCTGAATCGGACCCCGTCCCGGGCACAGGCACGCCTCAGCTGGCGGTTGTTGACGGCGCGTCAACAACCGCTGGGCTACCCGCGGTGCGGGATGCCGCACATCTTGTCATGGAGGCCTCGCGGGGCGGCAGGCGGGTCGTGCGTGCCGTGTCCGGGGATCCCGGGCTCGACGCGTACGCCGCCGAGGAGATGCTGGCGTGTGCCGCGGCGGGCGTGCCCTTCGAGGTCGTGCCGGGTGTGGCGGCGGCCGTGGGCGTGCCCGCGTACGCCGGCGTGCCGCTGCGAGACGCGCAGGGCGCGGACGTTCGGTTCGTGGACGCGCGGACGGCGTCGGACCGGTGCTGGACCGAGGTGGGTGCCTCGGACGGGACCGTCGTGGTTTCGACGACGCTCGACGCTGTGGGTGCGGCTGCCGGTGAGCTGGTGTCGGCGGGGCGTAAGCCTGATACGCCGATGACGGTGACCGTCGCCGGTACGACCACGCGGCAGCGGACCTGGAGCGCGACCCTGGGGACCATCGCCCAGACGCTGAAGCAGGCCAAGGTGCTGCCCTCGCCGGAGGGCGGGCGGCCGGTGATAGCCGTGGTCGGTGAGCGGTCTGCCGCCGCGCAGCGCGACCAGTTGTCGTGGTTCGAGTCCAAGCCGCTCTTCGGGTGGCGGGTGCTCGTGCCGCGTACGAAGGAGCAGGCGGCTTCGCTCTCCGACCAGTTGCGGTCGTACGGGGCCGTGCCGCACGAGGTGCCGACGATCGCCGTCGAGCCGCCGCGGACGCCTCAGCAGATGGAGCGGGCGGTCAAGGGGCTGGTGACCGGGCGGTACGAGTGGATCGCTTTCACCTCCGTGAACGCGGTCAAGGCCGTGCGGGAGAAGTTCGAGGAGTACGGGCTTGATGCTCGGGCGTTTGCCGGGATCAAGGTCGCCGCGGTGGGGGAGCAGACGGCGAAGGCGCTGGTTGCCTTTGGTGTGAAGCCGGATCTGGTGCCGAGTGGGGAGCAGTCGGCTGCGGGGTTGTTGGAGGACTGGCCTCCGTACGACCCGGTGTTCGATCCCATTGACCGGGTGTTCCTGCCTCGGGCGGACATCGCCACGGAGACGCTGGTCGCGGGTCTGATCGAGCTGGGCTGGGAGGTCGACGACGTCACGGCCTACCGGACCGTGCGGGCCTCGCCGCCGCCGGCGGAGACCCGTGAGGCGATCAAGGGGGGTGGCTTCGATGCCGTTCTCTTCACGTCGTCGTCGACCGTGCGGAATCTGGTGGGGATCGCCGGGAAGCCGCACAACGTGACGGTGATCGCCTGTATCGGTCCTGCCACGGCGAAGACCGCTGAGGAGCATGGGCTCCGGGTGGATGTGATGGCTCCGGAGCCGTCCGTGCACAAGTTGGCCGAGGCGCTTGCCGAGTTCGGGATGCGGCGGCGGGCTGCGGCTGTGGAGGCTGGGGATCCGGTCACTCGGCCGAGTGAGCGGCGGCCGGGGGCTCGGCGGAGGCGGTCTACTACGTAGGGCTGGGGGCTGGGGGCTGGGGGCTGGGGGTGCGTGGGGGGCGGGTTTTCTTCGCCCCCGCCGCCCCTACCCGTCCCGTCCTCCAGGGGCTCTGCCCCTTCGACCCCGGGGCGTTTCTGGGGGCTGCGCCCCCAGACCCCCGCTTCGGCCCTTAAGGGGCCTCGTCCTCAAACGCCGGACGGGCTGAAAGGCCGGTGCCGGCGCCGAGAAGGCGCACGTCGGCGCCGGGGAGGCTTGCAGCCTCGGACGCCGGACGGGCCGTGAGCAGGGCGGTTGGCGTCGGTTTGGGTAGAGGGCGGGGCCGGTTCGGCCTCGCCCTCATTGTTTTCCGCCTGTGATGGGTGGTCAGCTCGGTGCCGCGGTGGGTGTCTCGTCGGCCTGGATGTCGAAGTTCATCTTGGTGCCCTCGACCGAGCTCACGGTCGCTGTGACGCCCAAGGTGGTGCCGTCGTCCGCGGTGAGCTTGCACCGGGTGGTCGTGCCGACCTTCGCGGGGACGTCCTCGGGGCACGTCACGTTCGGCTTCGGCTGGTTCGCAGTAGCAGCAAGCTTTTCGGCGACCAGATTCGCCAGCTTTTCCGCAGACATTTTCAGCTCGGGCTTTTCGACATTCACCGACGCGGAACAGCCTGTGAGCAAGGTGCCGACGGCCACGGCCGAGAGAATCGAACTTGCTGCGAACAGCCGGGGTGCGGCCATGGGGGACTCCATTTCGGATGAGCAAGACACAAATGACACGAAGCATACTGGCAGGATTCGGCTGTGGCATGAGATTGCCCTCGTTGCACCTCTGAAGTGCATCCTTGGCGCGCACGTCGGCGCCGGGGAGGCTCGCAGCATCTTCACCCATTCCCCACTCTTGCCGTAAATCGTGAACCAATCGTTGCGTCGAAGGTGCCGAGGGTGGAGTCGACTCCTTCACCGGTTCTTTCTTTGCGGCGCAAAAACGGTTTACCGATTGGCGCGTCTGTGCGACTTGGGGAATTTTCCTGGTGGTTTTGTGGACGTGTGCATCGGAGTGCCTTCGGCATTGTGATGGCGCAGGTGGGTGATATGTTTCGTCGCCGACGACAGTGCCAACATGCCTGCCTTTGGCGCGCATTCACGGGGGCGGTGATTCGAACATGAGCATGGATGGCTTTCGTGCTGATCCGGAAGAGCTCAGAGGTGGCGCTTCAGATATTCAAAAATGTCTGAATTCAGCCAGAGGTGCCGATTTCGGTGCACTGAATCGCGGTGTGGAAGAGTTTGGCAACCTGATCGTGTCCGGGAAATTCGAAAAATTCTGCGACACGTGGGACGTGGCCATCGGGGTCCTCGGGGAACGTTCGACCGACTTGGCGGACGAGCTCAAGAGGACGGCCGACAGCTATGAGCGATCGGATGCCGAGGCAGAGCGGCTGGTGAGTCCGCCCCACGCGGGACGGTAAGAACGGGGAACGGGCATGGCGGCTGAGCTGGGTGACACGAAAGACCCGAAGGAGCTGATCCCCGGTGACGCGGGGAATCTGAACAGTATCGCGCAGTCACTCAGGAAGTATTTCGGCAACTTCGAGGATGTCGGCGACGGGCTGGGCGGCGTACGCATTTCCGGCTGGACCGGGCCGGCCGGCGACGGATTCTCGGAAAAGCTCGCCGGTGAGAAGAAGAACTGGCTCTACGCGTCCGACCAGATGGCCGAGGCGGCCTCGACGATCAGCGCATATGCCGCGGCGCTGAGCGAGGCGCAGCGGCAGGCCGGAGAGGCGATCGCGCTGTGGGACGGTGGCGACAAAAGCCAGGCCGAGCTGATTTTGAACAATGGCCGGCAGTACCTTCGGGACGAAGGTGACAAGGCGGCGGAAAAGCTCAAGGAGCTGTCCGGCGACTCCGACAAGGCCCCGGACTGGCTGGCCCGGGCGGCGAAAACGGCCGAGAACCAGAAGGAATCTGGGAAATCCAGCTACGGCAAGGCCTGGCACGAGGTCCAAGCCGCAGATCTCAAGGGGGCGGAGCGTCGCACCTGGGGCACGCCCAACGGCCAGTCCGTCGAGGATCCCAACGCCAAACCCAAGGCGGGTCATGAGACCAAGCTGTGGGAAAGAAGCGCCGAAGCGGAGGCCTGGAAGGCCGAGGCCGAAGGCGAGTCCGAGTGGGCGGGCGGGAGGGCCGCGGGAAAGGCCGGCGTCCAGGTGCTCTCGGCGCAAGCCACCGCAGCGGCGTCCTTTGCCGAAGGCAGGATGCAGGTCGGAGCCAGTGCCGCTGCCAACCTCGTAGCGGGCTCCGCGGAAGGTGGCTGGGAGTCCGGCCCCGTGGCCCTCGGCGGTAAGGCCTCGGCATCCGTCGGCGCCGAAGCGTCCGCGAAGGCATCCGTGGGCAGGGACGGTGTGCACGCGGGCTTCGACGGATTCGCGGGCGCCAAGGCGGGCGTGGAGGGTCACGCCGACGTCGGCGGTATCGGGGCGGGCGGCTCGGCCGAGGTGCGTGCGGGAATCGGGGCCACGGCCACCTTTGACGCCGGCATGAAGGACGGCAAGTTCGTCATCGGTGGAGAACTGGGCGCCACATTGGGCATCGGAGGCAATGTCTCCGGGCAGGTCGAGGTCGACCCGGGTAAAGTGATTGATTCGGTCGGTGACATCGCGGACAAGGTCGGCCTCGATGACGTTGGCGACACGATGAAAGAGTGGAACCCCTTCGGCTGACATGTGCGCCGATTCCGCATACTGAGGGAGATAGTCCACCATGGCGACCACATTGCCGGTGAAGATCGAGTTTTCATTGCCGGAGGGATGGAAGCCGGCGCCGCCCGATGAGGTGGGTGCACCGGGAGTTGCCTTTGTCGCGCTCCATCCCGAGTCGCATGACGGGTTTACCGCGAATATCACGATCGCCGGTAAGTTTCGGGAAGACCTGGCTGACCTGGTTACCCTGGCGGAAGAGTCGGTCCAACGATTGAGCGAGGCGGCGACGGTGCGCGTGGCCAAGCGGGACCAGGGGGGAACGCCGGAGGCGCCTGCGCTCACCCAGACCCTCCGCCTGTCGGGCAGGCTGCGAGGGTTGCCCTTGGAGCTCGTGCAGAGCCAGGTCTACTTGACCATGCAGGATGTGCACGACCCGGCCAAGCGCGCTGTGCTTGAGTTCGCATTGACGGCCAAGTCGTCACAGCTTGATGCGGTCCAGGATGATTTCAAGGCATTCATCCGGTCGATTCGCCCTGCTCACCCATGAACTGCTTCGCTCAGGCCGAGTGCCATGTCTGTGCCGGTACTCGTTCCAGGACGTCGCACAGGTAGTTCAGCTTCGGATCGATCCCGTCCGGCCGCAGCCGTCCCTCGAACCATGTGATCAGCTCGTTCCCGTGGAAGCGGAGGGGCCCATCCTTGACCCGGGGGTCGGAAAGGAGGAACCGCAGCAGGTCGTCGGTCATCACTGTTCGCGCGAACGCCTCGTCGTCGGTGATGATGCGGAAGTCCTCGTCGAATTCGGGGTTTCCCAGCTTCACCTCGTTGTCGCCGAGGCCGAAGACGTTGTTGAACCGGTTGTCCGCCCGTTCCAGCGTGTTTGGCTGATCTACGATCATGCCAGGTGTGGGCGTCGGCGTCGTGAGCGTGAATGCGACGAAATAGCGATGGTCGTTCGTGCCGGCGTCCTCCGCGTCGAAATCGCGCGGGCGATACTCGAAGCAGCTGAAGGTGTGCCCCCTGAATTCGCCGTCGACGCGATCCCAAAGGTAGTGCCCCTTTGCCCGGAAGGGCGGCGCCCCCACGTAGCGTTCTGCCCCGCCGGGGATTTCCGCGGTGTAGTTCCAGCCGCGTTCCTGGGCGAACCGGACAAGCTCCGCTTGCTCTTGTTCGCTTCGCACGTCCCTTTTGTTCACGCGTCTGATGTTGTAAATGACGCCGATGATACCGGCGACCGTCACCAGGACCACGATGGTCGGCATGAGCACTTCCAGCACGTCTTCCATGCTGCATGAGTATGGCGTACGCCAGAACGCAGAGCACGTACGAGGTGGCCCGAGGGGTAACCTGCCGCTATTTGTTCGGATGTAGATGATTCGGTGACGGTGATGTGAGGGCGGTGTGTGTTATCGGCCGCCATTCCGATGTAAAATCTGCCTTTGTCCGTGCCGTAGCTGCGTTTAGCGCCTATACCGGGGCCACGGTGTGGCCGAATCGCAGCAGATCGGCCGGGTCGTAAGTCGACTTGTCCTTGCGCAGCCGGTCATAGACCTCCGGGCTCCACGCTCGCGCGCGGTCGGATTCGTCGCCGGGGGTGCCGTGGATGTTGACCATGGTGCGGCCCGTGCCGTAGGGGGACATCGCGTTGTGCAGGGCTCTGGTGGCCTGTTCTATGGCCTCGGCCGCCGGCGGGGCGGCCAGGACGCCCACCGTTTCCAGGAAGTAGTTCGCGTCGCGGGCGCAGATCGCGTCCTCCACGCGGGCGGGGCGGGAGAGGGCGCCGCCCATGTGGCGGATCTCCACCATGAGCAGGGGGCAGTCGGGGACTTCGGGGCCCACCTGGGCCAGGAAGGTGTCGATGGCCTCGGGGGTGAGGTCGGGCAGCAGGGCGCACGACTCGCGGGCGGGGAGTGGGTCCTGGGGTTCCATGTGGATGAGGTCCAGGGCCGCGTACGGCATCTCCTCCACCGTGTCGACCGTCACCGGGGCCGCCGCGCGGATCGGGGCCAGCAGGCGTTCGCCCTCGGCCGGGTCGCCGGGCCAGGCGATCGCGACGCGGGCCCAGAAGCCGCCGCGCAGGGGTTCGGGGATCTCCGGGATGGGCGGCAGACGGAGCAGGGTGAAGGCGCTGCACATCTCGTCCGGCAGTGTTCGGGTCCAGTCGGTCCAGGTGCGCAGCACGGGTTCGGTGTGCTCGCCCGGGTAATAGACGCCTCCGCCGAGAATCGTGGGCAGGGGGAGCAGTTCGCAGGTCATCGAGGTGACCACGCCTACGTTGCCCTTGCCGCCGCGCAGTGCCCAGAACAGCTCCGGCTCCTGGGTCGCGTCGCATTCGCGGAGTGTGCCGTCGGGGGTGACTACCTGGAAGGAGCGGACCAGGTCGGTCGCGTAGCCGTACGCCCGGCCGAGCACGGGCAGGCCGCCGCCCAGGCTGTAGCCGACCGCGCCGGCGTCCGTCGACGTGCCGCACAGTGCGGCGAGGCCGTGCGGTGCGGTCGCTTCCAGGACGTGCCGCCACTTCGCCCCGGCCGCGACGGTCGCAAGGCGCTGGTCCGGGTCGATGTGCACGTCCGTCATGCGGGCCGTGCTGATCAGCAGGCCGTGGTCGATGGGGAAGTTCGCGCCGTGGCCCGTCGCCTGGACCGCGACCGGAGTGCCGGTGGCCGACGCCCAGCGCAGGGCCGCCACGATGTCGTCGACGCCCGTCGCACCCACGACCACGTCGGGGGTGTGCAGCGCGGCCAGGTTGAAGCCGGTGACCTCTTCGGCGTAGCCGTCGTCGCCGGGGCGCAGGACCGGGCCGCGGATCTCGGAGAGGGCGAACAGGTCGGGGGTCTGGTGGAGATGGTGGGTGGCGGGCATCGCGTCCTCCGTGGTGGGGGTACGGAGGGACTGCGGCGGCACGTTCACCGAGGGGCGGGGCCGTCGGGGTCCTTGGGGTTGTGGCGGGGCTCTTGAGTTCTGAGGATTCTGTTTCAGGATGGACCCGGCGGGTGGGAGAGCGCATTCGGGCTGCTTTATGTTGCTTCCGGCTGCTTCAGGTCGTCGCCTGCCGCCTTGTGTCCGTCCCGACGTTTCGTCGGCAAAGGTGCTGCCGGGGCGGGCGTAGCGTAGGTGGCATGACGACGTACGGATCCTTCCCGGGCACGCGGCCGCGGCGTCTGCGGACCAGCCCTGCCATGCGGCGCATGGTCGCCGAGACCAGGCTGCACCCCGCCGACCTCATCCTCCCCGCCTTCGTGCGCGAGGGCGTCAGCGAGCCGGTGCCGATCGCCGCCATGCCGGGGGTGGTCCAGCACACGCGGGACAGTCTGAAGAAGGCCGCTGCCGAGGCCGTCGAGGCCGGTGTCTCCGGGATCATGCTCTTCGGCGTGCCGGAGGACGAGAAGAAGGACGCCCTCGGGACGCCGGGGACCGATCCGGACGGGATTCTGCAGGTCGCCCTCCGGGACGTGCGGGCCGAGGTGGGCGACGACCTTCTCGTCATGTCCGACCTGTGCCTCGACGAGACAACGGATCACGGGCACTGTGGCGTGCTGGACGCCGAAGGGCGTGTCGACAATGACGCCACGCTGGAGCGGTATGCCGAGATGGCGCAGGTGCAGGCCGACGCCGGGGCCCATGTGGTGGGGCCCAGCGGGATGATGGACGGGCAGATCGGCGTCATCCGTGACGCGCTCGATCAGATCGGGCGGGAGGACGTCGCCATCCTCGCCTACACCGCCAAGTACGCCTCCGCCTTCTTCGGCCCCTTCCGGGAGGCCGTCGCCTCCTCGTTGCAGGGGGACCGCAAGACCTACCAGCAGGACCCGGCGAACGTCCGGGAGTCGCTGCGGGAGCTGGCCCTCGACCTGGAGGAGGGCGCCGACATGGTGATGGTCAAGCCGGCCGGGCCCTACCTGGACATCCTGGCGCGGGTCGCCGACGCGGTGGACGTGCCGGTCGCCGCCTATCAGGTCTCCGGCGAGTACTCGATGGTCGAGGCCGCCGCCGAGAAGGGCTGGATCGAGCGGGACCGGGCCATCTTCGAGACGCTGACCGGCATCAAGCGGGCCGGCGCGCGCAACATCCTCACCTACTGGGCGACGGAGGCGGCGCAGAAGCTGGGCCGCGTCTGAGGCGACAGGCGACAGGCGGCGCGACGCAGGTACGGCGGCGCGGTCACGGACGGTCGGAGGTCGGCGGCGGCGTGGCCGTGGGGCTGGTCGGGGTCGACGGGCCCTCGTCGCGCAGGCCCTGGCCGTCCTCGCACGCGGTGAGCGTGAGCGCGGCGATCGCCACCAGCGTGGCGGCGAGGAGCCGGGTGCGGGGGTGACGGGTGGGGGGTGCGTCCGCGGACATGGGGTGGCCCTCTCCTTGGGTAGGGGGTGGGGTCGGGACTCAGCCTGCGTGATCATCCGTCCCGGGCGCCACCTTCGGCCGGGAATTCGGGACGCCGGAGTGATGGGACCGTCGCTGACCTGCAGGGACGGCATGTCCCGGAGCGTCGGCGTGGGACGCCGAGAGGTCGCGGACCTGGCGGTGGGTGCCCTCGGCGGTGGCCCTGAGGTCCGTATCCCGGAAAGCTGCTTGTAGGTGGCATGTAGTTCTCTACGCTGCCCGGCACGAGCCGTCGCACTCGTCGTCGTAGCCGAAGGAGCCGTGTCATGAGCGTGATCGAGTCCGCGCCCCACCCAACCCGGGCCGCCGTGCCGTCGCTTGCGGCGCGGGCCGCGTCGGTCGGTGGCTCGCCGGTGCGCGACATCCTCGCCGTCACCGCGCGCCCCGAGGTCATCAACTTCGCCGGTGGGCTGCCGGCGCCCGAGCTGTTCGACCGGGAGGGCATCGCGGCCGCCTTCCGTGACGTCCTCGCCGAGACTCCGGCGCGGGCACTGCAGTACTCCACGACCGAGGGCGAGCCCGGCCTGCGCAGCGGGCTCGCCGGGCGCATGTCGGCGCGGGGTCTCGCGACGGACGCAGACGACCTGCTCGTCACGACCGGCTCCCAGCAGGGGCTGTCGCTCCTCGCCACCGCGCTGTTGGATCCCGGGGACACGGTCCTCGTCGAAGACCCCTGTTATCTCGCGGCACTTCAGGTCTTCGGCCTCGCGGGAGCGCGGGTCGTGGCCGTGCCGGGCGACGCGGACGGGGTGGACCCGCGGGCGCTGGAGGAACTGGTGGCGCGCGAGCGGCCGAAGCTCTTCTACACCGTGCCGACCTTCCAGAACCCGACCGGCAGGACCCTGCCCGCCGAACGCAGGGTGGCCGTCGCGCAGGTCGCCGCCCGGGCCGGGGTGTGGATCGTCGAGGACGACCCGTACGGCGAACTCCGCTACGAGGGCGAGCGCGTGCCCTGGATCGCCTCCTGCCCGGGCGCCGAGGACCGCACGGTGCTGCTCGGCTCCTTCTCCAAGGTGATGGCGCCGGGGCTGCGGCTGGGCTGGCTGCGCGCACCGGCCGGCCTGCGGCGCGCCTGCGCGGTCGCCAAGCAGGCCGCCGACCTGCACACCCCGACCGTCAACCAGCTCGCCGCCGCCCGCTGCCTCACCGGCCTCGACGCCCACGTGGCCCACGTCAGGGACGTCTACCGCGAACGCCGTGACGCCATGCTGGCGGGGCTGGCGCAGGCGCTGCCGGAGGGGTCGAGCTGGAACCGGCCCACGGGCGGCATGTTCCTCTGGGCCCGCCTGCCGGAGTCGTACGACACGACGGCCCTGCTGCCGGAGGTGGTGCGGCACGATGTCGCCTACGTGCCCGGGGCGCCCTTCTATGCCGGTGAGCCCGACCGCTCGACGATGCGGCTGTGCTTCGTGACGCAGACGCCGCAGGACATCGGGGAAGGTCTGAGGAGGTTGGGGGACGGGCTGCGCCAGGCTCAGGCCACAGCCGCTTCACCCCACCCCGGCAGCACTCGCCTCCCCTCGTCCTCGGTCAGTCCCACCAGAAGTGCCAGACCGGCTGGTTGAGGAGCTGGTTCTCGGCGTAGGCGCGGACGGTGGTGTCGCCGCCCTGCCAGATGTTGTCCGGGCAGAACGCGAAGTGCTCGGCGGCGATGGCCTCCGCCTCGGCCAGGGTGGTCGGCGGGTACGCCACCGAGGCGAGGAGGTGGTCGAAGCCGAGCGCCACCACGCGTATGCCGAAGCGGTCCTCCCAGGAGCGCAGCACCGCGCAGAGGCGGGCGGTGTCGTTCTCGTGGTTCATCGGGCCGCTCCAGCCGATCGCCGCCGGAATGTCCGCGCTGCGACGGGCCGGGACCAGGGCGAGGCGGGGGTCCTTCAGGGGGCCGCCGCTGTCGACGAGGGCGTCCGCGATGCCGGTGGCCACGGCGTCCGGGTCGGGGGCGGAGTCAGCGGCGGAGGCGAGGCCGGCGGGGGTGGCGGCCAGGCCGGGCCATTCCGCGTCCTCCTGCGTCGCGCACGCGTACCAGAAGTCCTCCAGCACCTCCTCCGCGTCGTGGTCTCCCGGGTACGACATCTCCCCGGGCATCAACTCCCAGCCCTCCGGGGCGCCCTGGCTTCCGCCCGCGTCGATGACGACCGGCAGCAGTCCGCCCGTGTGCCGCGCCGGCTCCAGTGCCGCCCAGGCGCCGGGCGCCGCCGGATCGTCAGCCAGCCACAGCAGCGGCTCGTGCCAGGGGCCCTCGTCAGTCGCGTCGAGGAGTCTGCCGGGCGGGAGTCGCAGGCCCAGCGCGGTGCCCGTGGGGTCGGTGGCCAGCTTCGGCAGGGGGTTCGGAAGTGTCGCCATGTCCGTGACTGTAGGCGGTGGCACTGACAATGGGCCCCGCCCTCACCTGGGCACCCTGGCGTCGAAGCATTCCCCCTCGCTGCCCGCCGCGGGCCGGAAGCAGGCCCGGACGACGGTGCCGGGGTGAGCCGCGGTCATGGGGGTGTAGACGTAGGAGTCCGCGTCGATGGCGTCCTGGACCTCGGCGCTGCGGACCGGGCCCCCACGTTCCTCAGGACCGCCGGGATCCGCACGGCCGCCCGCCGTCATCTCGATCCGGTCCCCGACCCGCGTCCCCCACATACGGGCCCAACTCGTCCCGCACTCCTCGCTGTAGCGCAGTTCCATCCAGGCTCCGGTGGCCGTGCGGTGCGTGGAGACGGTCGTCGGGGCGGCGGCGCACTTCATCTGCATCGGGCTCTGGCCCTCGCAGACCGCTCCACGGCAACGCGGACCGGTCGCGGCCGGGGACAGGGGCAGGGACGACAGCGGTTCGCCGTCCCGGTGCGACAACAGAAGGGCCACAGCCGCCAGGCACCCGACGGCCACCGCGCACACCGAGGCGAGCACGGCCATGGCCGCCGCGCTCCGGTGCCAGGGGCCGGCCCCCGCAGTGCCCGCGACAGTGCCTCCGGCAGGCGGGAACTCCTGCGGGGACTGGGGCGGGGACCCGGGCGGAGGCGGGGGCGAGTCCGGGGACACGGACAGGGACGCCGCAGGGCCCGGGTGTGGGGCAGCGACCGGGGGCAGGGCAGCGACTGGGGGCAGGGCAGAGCCCTCCGCCTCCGCGATCTCCCACAGCGCCAGACACCGCCCCTCCGCCTCGCCCGCGAGACGGCACAGCTTGCGCACCGCGTCGCGCGGGGGCAGCGTCCGGCCGTTGAGGTAGCGGTCCCAGGAGGACTTGCTGTACGCGGTCTTCGCCGCGAGGCCGACCAGGCTCAGCCCGGTGCGGGCCTTCAACTCCCGCAGCGCGACGGCCAGTCGGGCCCGTTCCGGCGAGGTCGCCGTCATCGCCGTAGAGCCTTCCAGGTGTGCGGCCCGACGATGCCGTCCACGACCAGCCCCGCCCGCTTCTGCAACTGCCGGACCGCGCCTTCCGTCACCGGGCCGAAGATCCCGTCGATGCCGCCCGGCGAGATGCCCGCCCTGCGCAGCAGACACTGCGCCTCGGCCACCTCCGGACCGGCGTGGCCGTAGGCCACAACGGCCTCCTGGGTGCGGCTGTTGCCCGCGTACCAGCGGCCGTCGATCCGCTCGACACGGCAGGCGTACGGGGGTGTCGATGAGGTGGGCATGGCGGGCGCGGCGACGGGAGCCGCCGACTCCTCCGGCTCGCCGCCGCCCAGCCGTACGACGAGAAGGACCGCCGTTGAGAGGGCCAGCACCAGTGCCACAGCCCCCGCCACGAGCGCGACGAGCAGCGAACCCCCGGGCCGCCGTGGCCCGTTGACCTCGGCGGACAGGACCTCCGGCGCTGTTGCCGTCGGCTCCGGTACGGGCGGCGGGTACACGTCCGCGGCGGTCACGTCCCCGCGTCTCCTCGCCCACGCCTCCGCGGCGACCTCGTGCAACGCCAGCAGCCGGGTCGGATCCTCGCCCCCGATCCGGGCCAGTGCCTCGACGGCCTCCCGGGGCGCGAGCGACCTGCCGCCCAGATACCGTTCCCAGGACTTGGGGCTGTACTCCGTCCTCGCCCCCAGCTGCCGCAGGCTCAGCCCGCTGTGATCCTTCAGCCGGCGCAGCCGCACCACCAACTGCCGCACGCGCGGATCCAGTTCCGCGGGCAGCACTGCCCAACGCGACATGTTCCCCCCACTCGCGTTCACGGTCCGGGCCCGCGGTCCGTGGTCGGCGTCCCCCGTGCCCTGTCGCATTCTGCATCAGCATCCGCGGCCCGCACCGCAAGCCGGTCAAGCCGGTACCCGGGCTGGTACGGAAATCGGCCACCGTCCGTCCCGCGTGTGTCCCGCCGTGCCGTCTCGGCGTGTGGCGTCCCCGCAGGTCAGTGGGCGGGACGTCCCGCCATGACGTCACTTGCGCCGCGCCTGTGGCGGGCCTCGCCGCAGGCCCCGCACTCTCGTTCCGCCAGCCAGGCGGCATGTGCCGCCACCCGACCCGCATGAGCCGGAGTGAGAGGGAAGCGTATGCGACCGAATGTCTGGACCAG
This sequence comes from Streptomyces cyaneochromogenes, assembly GCF_003963535.1. Taxonomy (GTDB): domain Bacteria; phylum Actinomycetota; class Actinomycetes; order Streptomycetales; family Streptomycetaceae; genus Streptomyces; species Streptomyces shaanxiensis. The sequence goes on from NZ_CP034539.1 coordinate 5,836,482, forward strand.
GACCCTCGTCAGCGTCAGTGCCGTAGTCGGCCTCGCCGCCGGAAGCCTCGCGACCGCGGGCACCGCTTTCGCAGCGCAGGACGCGAAGCCGGCCGTGAGCTCCGAGGTCTCCGTCCTCGCGGTGAACAACCTCGGTCTGACCGCCGCCGAGGCCAAGAAGGTCCAGGCCTGGCTGAAGCAGTACTGGGGCTACACCGGCGCGATCGACGGGCAGCTCGGCACCAACAGCTGGAAGGCGTTCCAGCGCTGCCTCAAGCAGTACTGGGGCTACACCGGTGAGATCGACGGCATCGTCGGCCCCAACACCATCAAGGCCCTCCAGCGCCTGCTGAAGGCGCACTGGGGCTACACCGGCGAGATCGACGGCATCGCCGGCTCCGGCACCAAGGCCGCCTTCAAGCGGTTCGCCAACGGCGGCTAGCGGCTCGAACGCGGCCCCACTCGGGCTCGCACGCAGGCCCCACTCGGGCCCGAACGCAGGCCCCCACCCGGGCCCGACGTAACCCCACCCGGGCCCGAACACACGCGGCCCGTCCTCTCCGCGGGGGAGAGGACGGGCCGCAGGCGTTCCTTCAGGCGCTCAGAGCCGCTCGGGCGTCCGGATGCCCAGCAGGGCCATGCCCTGGTGCAGGGTCCGGGCCGTCACGTCGCACAGGAACAGACGGTTCTCGACCTGGGCGGGGGTCTCCGCCTTCAGCACCGGGCACTGGTCGTAGAACGTCGTGTACAGCGACGCCAGCTGGTACAGGTACGCCGCCAGCTTGTGCGGCGCGTACTCCGCCGTCGCCTCCGCCAGCAGCTCCCCGAACGCGTCCAGGTGCAGGCCCAGCGCCCGCTCCGCCGGGGCGAGTTCGAGCTCCGGGTGCGCGACCGGGCCCGCGCCCTCGGCCTTGCGCAGGATCGACTTGATACGGGCGTACGCGTACTGCAGATAGACCGACGTGTCGCCGTTCAGCGACACCATCTGGTCCAGGTCGAACTTGTAGTCACGGTTCGCCGACGTCGACAGGTCCGCGTACTTCACGGCGCCGATCCCGACGTACCGGCCGTTCTCGACGATCTCCTCCTCGGTCAGGCCCACCCGCTCGGCCTTCTCGCGGACGACGGCGGTGGCCCGCTCGACGGCCTCGTCGAGGAGGTCCTCGAGGCGTACGGTCTCGCCCTCACGTGTCTTGAACGGCTTGCCGTCCGCGCCGAGGACCGTGCCGTATCCCATGTTGTGCGCGGTGACCTCGTCGCTGAGCCAGCCCGCGCGGCGGGCCGTCTCGAAGACCATCCTGAAGTGCAACGACTGACGTACGTCCACGACGTAGAGCAGCGTCGTCGCCTTCAGGTCGAAGACACGGTCGCGGATCGCGGTCAGGTCGGAGGCGGCGTAGCCGAAGCCGCCGTCGGCCTTCTGCACGATCAGCGGGACCGGCTGGTCGTCCTTGCCGCGGATCTCGTCGAAGAACACCACGAGCGCGCCCTCGGAGCGCACCGCTACGCCCATCTCCTCCAGGAGGCGGGCGGTCTCCGGCATGCCCTCGTTGTACGCGGACTCGCCGACGATCTCCTCGTCACGGACCTCCATGTCCAGCTTCTCGAAGACCGAGTAGAAGTAGACCTTCGACTCGTCGACGAACTGCTGCCACAGTTCGAGGGTCTCCTTGTCGCCGGACTGGAGCGCCACGACCCGCTTGCGCGCCCGCTCCTTGAACTCCTCGTCCGCGTCGAAGACGGCCCGCGAGGCCTTGTACACCCGGTTCAGGTTCGACATGGCCTGCTCGCCGTCGACCTCCGCCGCGGGAGCCAGCTCGCCGGGGTGCTCGAACAGGTACTGGATGAGCATGCCGAACTGGGTGCCCCAGTCGCCGATGTGGTGCCGGCCGATCGTCCGCTCGCCGGTGAAGTCGAGCATGCCGCGCAGGGCGTCGCCGATGACCGCGGAACGGAGGTGGCCGACGTGCATCTCCTTGGCCACGTTGGGCTGGGCGTAGTCGACGATGGTGACGCCGGGGGTGTCCTTGCGGGGGACGCCGAGGCGTTCGGTGTCCGCGTAGCGCGCCGCGAGGTTCTGAGTGATCGCCTTGTCGGAGATCGTGATGTTCAGGAAGCCGGGGCCGGAGACCTCGACGTCCTTGATCACGTCGCCGGACTCGATCTGTGCGACGACCTGCGTGGCGAGTTCTCGGGGGTTCGCCTTCGCCTTCTTCGCGAGGGCCAGGATCCCGTTGGCCTGGTAGTCGGCCCGATCGCTACGTCGCAGCAGCGGGTCGACTCCGTCGGTTTCCGGGAGAGCGGAAGTGAGGGCGTCGGTGAGGCGCTGGTGGACGAGATCGGTGAGCGACGTGACCGAGGTCATGGGGTGGGAGCCGTTCTCCTCGTGGGTTTGTTTCAGACGTGGCCAGTATCCCATGGGGGGTAAAGCGGATTTTGCGGCTACGAGCTCGGGGCGGGTGCGGTGCTTTGCCGGGTGCAGGCCGTGTGTGGCTGGTCGCGCAGTTCCCCGCGCCCCTCGATAAGCGGCTGCGCCGCTTATCGGGTCTGGGACAATGGACGGCGCCAGCCGTTGACCGTACGGCTGCCCTGGAGAAAGAAGGACGTGCCGACGTGGCTCAGAGCACCGAGACCACCGACTGGGTCTCCCGTTTCGCGGATGAGGTCATCGAGGAGTCGGAGCGTCGGGCCCCGGGCAAACCGGTCGTCGTCGCGTCCGGACTCTCCCCCTCCGGCCCCATCCACCTGGGCAACCTGCGCGAGGTCATGACCCCGCACCTCGTCGCCGACGAGATCCGGCGGCGCGGCCACCAGGTCCGGCACCTGATCTCCTGGGACGACTACGACCGGTACCGCAAGGTGCCCGCCGGCATCGCCGGGGTCGACGAGACGTGGGCCCGGCACATCGGCAAGCCGCTGACCTCCGTGCCGGCGCCGCAGGGCTCGCCCCACCCGAACTGGGCCGAGCACTTCAAGGCCGCCATGGTCGAGGCGCTCGCCGAGCTCGGCGTGGAGTTCGACGGGATCAGCCAGACCGCGCAGTACACCTCCGGTGTCTACCGCGAGCAGATCCTGCACGCCATGAAGCACCGGGGCGACATCGACGCCGTTCTCGCCCAGTACCGGACCAAGAAGGGCCCCGCGAAGAAGCAGTCGCAGAAGCCCGTCGACGAGGCCGAGCTGGAGGCCGCGGAGGGGTCGGGCGCGGCGAACGAGGACGACGGGTCCTCCGGGGCCGCCGGGTACTTCCCGTACAAGCCCTACTGCGGCAACTGCGAGAAGGACCTCACCACCGTCACCTCGTACGTCGACGACACCACCGAGCTGTCGTACACCTGCAACGAGTGCGGCTTCTCGGAGACCGTCCGGCTCAACGAGTTCAACCGCGGCAAGCTCGTCTGGAAGGTCGACTGGCCCATGCGATGGGCCTTCGAGGGCGTCGTCTTCGAGCCCAGCGGTGTCGACCACTCCTCGCCGGGGTCGAGCTTCCAGGTGGGCGGGCAGATCGTCGGGATCTTCGGCGGGAAGCAGCCCATCGGACCCATGTACGCCTTCGTGGGGATCAGCGGGATGGCGAAGATGTCGTCGTCCAAGGGCGGCGTGCCCACACCGGGCGACGCGCTGAAGATCATGGAGCCGCAGATCCTTCGCTGGCTCTACGCCCGCCGCAGGCCCAACCAGTCCTTCAAGATCGCCTTCGACCAGGAGATCCAGCGGCTCTACGACGAGTGGGACAAGCTCGACGGCAAGGTCGCCGACGGGTCCGCCCTGCCCGCCGACGTCGCCGCGCACTCGCGTGCCGTGCGCACGGCCGCTGGTGAGCTGCCGAGGACCACGCGGCCGCTGCCGTACCGGACGCTCGCGTCGGTCGCCGACATCACCGCCGGGCACCAGGACCAGGCGCTGCGGATCCTCTCCGAGCTGGACCCGGAGAACCCGCTGGCCGCGCTGGACGAGGCGCGTCCCCGGTACGACAAGGCCGAGGCCTGGATCAACACGCAGGTGCCCGCCGACCAGCGGACCATCGTGCGCGACGAGCCCGACGCCGAGCTGCTGAAGTCCCTCGACGAGGCGTCCCAGCAGTCACTGCGGCTGCTGCTCGACGGGCTCGCCGAGCACTGGTCGCTGGACGGGCTGACCCACCTCGTGTACGGCGTGCCCAAGGTGCAGGCCGGGTTCTCCGCGGACGCCACGCCCAAGGAGCTGCCGGCCGAGATCAAGACCGCCCAGCGGACGTTCTTCGCGCTGCTGTACCACCTGCTGGTCGGGCGCGACACCGGGCCGCGGCTGCCCACGCTGCTGCTGGCGGTGGGCCAGGAGCGAGTACGGCGGCTGCTCGGCGAGTAGGCGGTACGGAAAAGGGGGCCCTTGGATCGAGGGCCCCCTTTCTCGTACCCGTCAGGCGATGTGCTCGTCCGTCAGTTCCGCGTTGAGGCGGTTGGAGAAGCGGTTCACCATGCGCTTGGCCTCGGCGTCGTCGAGAGTGACGTCGTACGTAGCCTCGACGTCGGCGATGAACCCGCGCGGGGTGGGCGCTCCGTTCCCGCCCTTCGTCGACTCACGGAAGACCTGGTAGTAGTCCTCCTCGGTCGGCTCCGGTGTGCCGCCGCCCTCGCCGAGCTCACGGGTGCGGCCGGGGCTCACGGGGATGGGGAAACTGCCCGTCTCCTCCGGGGAGGGTTCCTGGACGGGGGGCTCCTCCTGGTACTGGTACTGCTGCCCGCCCTGGTACTGCTCCGCCCGGAGCTGTTCCCGGTACCACTCCTCGTCGTGCTCCGGGAGCTCGAGCGAAGGGTCGTAGCCGCCGTGGTACTCGACCTGACGGGGGGTGTTGAACCAGTCCTGTACGTAGTCCGGTTGCTCGGCGTCGGGGGCGCTGTACAGCTCCTGGCGCTGCCCGCCGTGGGGTACCGCTCTCTGTGGGACCGGTGCCTCCCCCGCGGTACCGGCCACGTCGGCCACAGGCACCGCATCCAGGGCCTGCTTCGGCGCCGGAGGCAGCAGCGCCGGCTCGATGCCCGCCGCCGCCAGCCCCGCCGGAGCCGTCTCCGCCAGCGGCACCCCGTAGCGGGCCAGGCGCAGCGGCATCAGGGACTCCACCGGCGCCTTCCTGCGCCACGCGCGGCCGAAACGGGAACGCAGGCGGGCCTGGTACACCAGGCGCTCCTGCTCCAGCTTGATGACCTGCTCGTAGGAGCGCAGCTCCCACAGCTTCATACGGCGCCACAGAAGGAACGTCGGGACCGGCGACAGGAGCCAGCGGGTCAGACGTACGCCCTCCATGTGCTTGTCGGCCGTGATGTCCGCTATGCGCCCGATCGCGTGGCGGGCAGCCTCCACCGCCACCACGAACAGGATCGGGATCACCGCGTGCATGCCGACGCCCAGCGGGTCCGGCCAGGCCGCCGCGCCGTTGAAGGCGATCGTCGCCGCCGTCAGCAGCCAGGCCGTCTGACGCAGGAGCGGGAACGGGATACGGATCCACGTCAGGAGCAGATCCAGGGCGAGCAGGACGCAGATGCCCGCGTCGATGCCTATCGGGAAGACATAACTGAAGTTCCCGAAACCCTTCTTGATGGCCAGCTCGCGGACGGCCGCGTACGAACCGGCGAAGCCGATGCCGGCGATGATCACGGCGCCGAACACGACCACACCGATGAGAATGCGATGCGTCCGAGTCAGCTGCGGTGGTGGCGCGGCCACTCGTACTCCCCTCCCAGTGCATGCTGTTGCGCGCAACAGGGTGGCACATCTGTGCGGCGTCCGGATTCACGGATGGCACGAGCCCGGTCCCTGGACGGGGCCGGGCTCGTACAACAGGCGGGTCTGAGCTGCGCGTTGTGACGCAGGGGTGGGGCAGGTGTGACGGTCAGCTCTTCTTCGACGCTGACTTGGACGGGGAGCTGGACGCCGCCTTCGAAGGGCTGCCGGACGGCGACTTCGAGGGAGACTTCGAAGCCGACTTCGAAGGGGTGCTGCTCGGCGTGCCCGCGTCCGCGCCGCCGTTCTCCTTCGTCACCGCGGCCACCGCCTCCTTGGCGGCCTTGCGCGCGAGCTTGTCCAGGTCGTCCGCGCTCGGCGTCTTCTCACCGGCCAGACCGGCGCCGTTGTAGTCGAGCGTGACGACCACGTTCTCCACCCGAGCCACGACCGTCTCCTGCTTGAAGGAGCCTTCCTTCTTCTTCAGGTCGTAGCGCACCGCCGTCGCCTCGTCACCCACCCCGGTGGCCGGCTGCGACTTGACGTTCTTCGCGCCGCTCACCGAACGGGCGTCCTCCACCTGCGTCTCGAAGTACTCCCGCGCCAGCTGGTTGCCCGAGCCGCGCGTGACGTCCGAGTCGAAGCGCAGCAGGGAGACGTTCAGCCAGCGGAACTGCGAGCCCTTCACGCCGTTGTTGTCGAGGCTGCTCCAGGAGCAGGAGCTACGCGTCGAGGCGTCGTCGGACGACCCCTCCTTGCCCGACTTGGCCTTCGGGACCAGGACCTCCAGCGTGTTCTTCGTCAGCACCTTGCACGGCTCGGGAAGCGCCTTGTACGCGACCGCCTGCACCGTCGGCGAGGGGCTCGCGGACGACTCCGACGCCGATGCCTTCGTACTGTCCCCGGCTCCGTCGTCCGAACCGGAGTCCGAGGTGCAGGCCGTGGCGATCAGCATCACCGGGACTGCGGCCGCGCAGACAAGGGCGCGGCGCAGGCCCCTCGCCCGCTGCTCGCGCTGCTCACGCCGGTCAAGCTGGTCTCGCTCTGCTGCTCGCTGCATGGTTCCTTCACTCATGACTGACAACCGTGATTCCTGCGGTCGGATCGGGTCCGAGGGGCCACGGTACGCGGTGAAGAAGCTGTGTGGTCTCGTTTCGGTTACGTCGCTCAGGGGCGCACCGGGGCCACGCGGGGGCGCTACTCCGCCAGCTCGTCCGCCAGTTGCGAAGCCAGATTCAGGGCCCTGTCCTGCAATTCCTCGCTGTCCGGGACCGTGCCGACGGTCGCCGGCTGCTCCTCGTACACGATCCGCACAATCACATTGGACGTGCGGAACGCCACAGTCACCTTGCGCTGCTGGGCCGTCGAACCGGCACTGCCGAGCTCGTCGTCGAGGAAGGCCGCGTCCCCGAGGTCCTCGAGAACGCGGGGCTGCAGCTCGGCCGGGGTCGCGCCGTCGGTGGGGCTTGCCGAACCGGAGGCGGACGAGGCGGACGAGGCGGACGCCGAAGCCGAAGCCGACGGTGACGCCGAGGAGGAAGGGGAGCCGCTCGGATCGGCCGACGAGGTGCCCCCGGTGCCCTCACCGCCGGCGGTGGCGCCGGTGCTCGCCGGCTCCGGAAGGTCGGCCGCCTCCTGCTGGATCGCGAAGAGCTGCTCCGCCTCGCTGTCGTCGCTGACCGCTGTGTCGTACGACACCACACGCGAGAAGTCGACGAAGAGATGGTTCGTCGCGTCCGCCGACTCGACCTTCCAACGGCAGCCGACCTTGCGGTCCGTGTCGTAGGTCAGCGTCGGCGTGCCCTCGTACGCCCTCTCGCGCTGCTCCTCGTCCGGGAGCTGCCTGATGCCGGGCAGCAGCGCGTCGAGGGTGTCCTGGTCCACCACGCCACAGGCCTCCGGGAGCGTGGCGTACCGGCCGGGCTCGGCCGTCACGGTCGCCGTACCGGAGTCGTCGGGGTTGGAGTCGTCGGTCGAACCGCCGCTGTCGGAACTGCCGGTGCAGCCGGCCAGCAGCGCCGCGAGGAGCGCGGCGACGCCGGATACGTACGCCTTCCGCTGCACGGTCAGGCTCCTCTCGACGGTGGCTGTGTGGTGGGTGCGGTGCCGGTGTCCCAGTGTCCCCGCTGGTTATTCGGTTGCTGCGCGGGGGCTTCCGCTGGAGACAATGTGTATCGCACGCACTGCCGTGGACGCCGGTCCGTTGTCCCTTTTCGTCGACCCTGGCGCCGGTTTTGCGATTTCAGACTTGTATGTGATTTCCGGGGGATAGAGGACGATATGTCGTACGTGGAGATGCCGGGCGCGAAGGTTCCGATCCGCATGTGGACCGACCCGGCGACGGTCGAGGACGGTGCCCTGCAGCAGCTGCGGAACGTCGCGACCCTGCCGTGGATCAAGGGCCTCGCCGTGATGCCGGACGTGCATTACGGGAAGGGGGCGACGGTCGGGTCCGTCATCGCCATGCAGGGGGCCGTGTGTCCTGCGGCGGTGGGGGTCGACATCGGGTGCGGGATGTCGGCGGTGAAGACGTCGCTGACGGCCAATGACCTGCCGGGGGATCTGTCGCGGCTGCGGTCGAAGATCGAGCAGGCCATTCCGGTGGGGCGGGGGATGCATGACAGTCCCGTGGATCCGGGGCGGATGCACGGGTTCGCCACCGCGGGGTGGGACGACTTCTGGGGGCGGTTCGACGGGATCGCGGACGCGGTCAAGTTCCGTCAGGAGCGGGCCGGAAAGCAGATGGGAACGCTCGGAAGCGGCAACCACTTTGTCGAGGTGTGCACCGATACGGACGGTTCCGTCTGGCTCATGCTGCACTCCGGTTCCCGGAACATCGGCAAGGAGCTCGCCGAGTTCCACATCGGCGTGGCCCAGAAGCTCCCGCACAACCAGGGGCTGATCGACCGTGACCTCGCCGTGTTCATCGCGGACACCCCGCAGATGGCGGCGTACCGCAACGACCTGTTCTGGGCGCAGGAGTACGCCAAGTACAACCGCACGATCATGATGGCGCTCCTGAAGGACGTGATCCGCAAGGAGTTCAAGAAGGCGAAGCCGACCTTCGAGGCCGAGATCAGCGCGCACCACAACTACGTGGCCGAGGAGCGTTACGACGGCATGGATCTGCTCGTGACCCGCAAGGGCGCGATCCGGGCCGGCTCCGGCGAGTACGGGATCATCCCGGGCTCGATGGGCACGGGGTCGTACATCGTGAAGGGCCTCGGGAACGCGAAGTCCTTCAACTCGGCCTCGCACGGCGCGGGTCGGCGCATGAGCCGGAACGCGGCCAAGCGTCGCTTCTCGACGAAGGACCTGGAGGAGCAGACGCGGGGCGTGGAGTGCCGTAAGGACTCCGGTGTCGTGGACGAGATTCCGAGCGCGTACAAGCCGATTGAGCAGGTCATCGATCAGCAGCGGGACCTCGTGGAGGTCGTGGCGAAGCTGAAGCAGGTCGTCTGCGTGAAGGGCTGACGCCTCCGACCCACGCTCCTCATTTCGGAGCGTGGGTCACCGCGTAGATCATCACGAACGCCACGATGTGGATGCCGAAGAGGAAGTAGCCGAGCCACCACCACATCTGGCGTTCGTTGTGCGGGTCTTTGCCCGAGTTCTGGTCGCCGTTCGTCACTACAGCTCCCTGTGGACCTTCGTGTTGGACGCCTGGGCCCGGGGGCGGACGACCAGGAGGTCGATGTTGACGTGGCTGGGGCGGGTGACCGCCCAGGTGATGGTGTCGGCGACGTCGTCGGCCGTGAGGGGCTCGGCGACGCCCTCGTAGACCTTCGCCGCCTTGTCCGTGTCGCCGCCGAAGCGGGTCAGGGCGAACTCGTCCGTCTTGACCATGCCGGGCGCGATCTCGATGACGCGGACCGGGCGGCCGACGATCTCCAGGCGCAGGGTCTCGGCGAGGACGTGGGAGCCGTGCTTGGCGGCGACGTAGCCGGCGCCGCCCTCGTAGGTGCCGTGGCCGGCGGTGGAGGAGACGACGACGATCGTGCCGTCGCCGCTCGCGTCCAGCTTGGGGAGCAGGGCCTGGGTGAGGTTCAGGGTGCCGATGACGTTCGTCTCGTACATCGAGCGCCAGTCGGCGGGGTCGCCGGTGGCCACCGGGTCGGCGCCGAGTGCGCCGCCCGCGTTGTTGACCAGGACGCCGATCGTCTTGAAGGCCAGGGCGAACTCGTCGACCGCGGCTCGGTCGGTCACGTCCAGCTGGTAGGCGGCGGCGGAGTGGCCGGCCGCGTTGATCTCCTCGGCCAGCGCCTCGATGCGGTCCTTGCGGCGGGCGGTCAGGACGACCCGGTAGCCGGCCGCGGCAAGCCGGCGTGCCGTGGCGGCGCCGATTCCGCCGCTCGCGCCCGTGACGACGGCGATGCGGGAGGCGGCGGACGGTGCGGCGGTGGGCATGGCTGCTCCTCGGGCGTGATCGAAAGCCTGTCCGGCCAGGATAGGCGGGCGGTGGGAGAATAAGGGGGGTGGTCCTCCATCACGGGAGGTGGATCATGGGACAGGCACGTGAGGTCATGGACCGGCTCACCGCCGCGGTCACCACGGCGGACTCCAAGACCATCGCCGAGCTGTACGCGCAGGACGCCGTCGCCGTCACCCCCGACGGCGGGGAGCTCCATGGGCGCGACGACATCGCCACGTACTGGCGTCAGATGACGGAGGCGATACCCGAGGGCTCGTACGAGTCGGTGCACTCGTACGAGGTCGGCAACACGGCCATCGACGAGGGCTTCTTCAGCGGCCGGAACACCGGGCCGATCCAGTTGCCCACGGGGGAGACGCTGGCCCCGACGCAGAAGGAGATCAGGATCCGCGGGGTGGACTTCGCCACCGTCGACGACAGCGGACACATCGTCGACTACCGGCTCTACTTCGACGAGATGGACTTCCTCGGGCAGCTCGGACTGCTGCCGCCGCCCTGAGCCCTGGGCTCCGCCCCGAGTTGAGCCCTGACGGGGTCAGTTTCCTCGCGGTGCGTACATGATCACCGCCATGCCCGCGAGGCAGATCAGCGCGCCCGTCACGTCCCAGCGGTCCGGGCGGTAGCCGTCGGCGACCATGCCCCAGACGAGGGAACCGGCGACGAAGACACCGCCGTACGCGGCGAGGACGCGGCCGAAGGCGGCGTCGGTCTGGAGTGTGGCGACGAAGCCGTAGGCGCCCAGGGCCATGACGCCCGCGCCGATCCAGAGCCACCCGCGGTGCTCGCGTACGCCCTGCCAGACCAGCCAGGCGCCGCCGATCTCGAAGAGGGCGGCGACGACGAAGAGGGCGGCGGAGCGCAGGACGAGCATGGGAGCAGTGTGCGTCACCTGGCCGGTGAGGAGGTGCGTCACCTGTTGGACGGCGCCTGCCGGGCGCTTCGCGTGGGATACATCCGTACGACCACGTGGAGTGAGGAGTGGGCGGTATGCGGCGGATGCGGGTGGCTGCGGTGTGCGGTGCGGCCCTGATGGCGGCGGTCGGCGGGATGGTTCCGCAGGCCGGGGCGGCGGGCGGGGCCGAGGAGGGGCTCGCCTATCACGGGTCGGTGCTCCTGTCCGGCGGGCTGGCCGACGTACGGTTCGCACCGCACCGTTCCAAGCCGGACGCGGCGGCGGGCGCGAAAGTGACGGTACGGCTGCGCTGGTCGGTGCCGCTGGCGGACCGGCAGGCGCTGCCGCGGGGGTGCGTGCGGGCGGAGCCGCGGGTCCTGATGTGCCGGATCGGGGCGCCGGACGCGGACGGGGTGGGGCAGCAGGTCGGGTTGCGGGTACGGCTGCAGGGGGCGCCGTCGGAGGTGCTGGTGGACTTCGACACGCTGCAGAGCGGTGGGCAGGCGGATGACCAGACCGGTGGCCAGAGTGGTGAGCAGGGCGGTGAGCAGACGGGGCGGCAGCGGGTGCTCGCGTTGGACACGGGGGACACGTACTACTTCTGACTACCTCTGACCGGCCCCGACCTCGGCCGCGCCCGTGTCCGCGCCCTCGGTGTCGTAGCGCTCGCGTGCCTCGCGCACCTCGTCGAAGTGGGTCTCCGCCCAGTCCTTCACCGCGGTCAGCAGCCGGGCCAGGTTGTCGCCGAGCGCGGTGAGTTCGTAGTCGACGCGGACCGGGACGGACGGGGTGACCGTGCGGCTGAGGAGGCCGTCGCGTTCCAGTGAGCGCAGGGTCTGGGTCAGCATCTTGGGGCTGACGCCGGCGATCTTGCGGCCGAGGTCGCTGTAGCGCATGGGGCCGGAGGCGAGGGCGGCGACGACGAGGCTGACCCACTTGTCGCTGATCCGGTCCAGGAGCTGGTTGGTGGGGCAGCTCTTGACGAACGCGTCGTACTCGATGCGGGCCTGTTCGCGCCGCTGTGCCGCGGTCCTGGTCGCCATGGCTCACCTCCGGGGTACATACGCACTCTCAGGTAACTACTTACTAAGAGATAGTAGCTCTTCCTAGGGTTGTTCGCAGTGGACGGGAGAGCGTTCCACATGCTGACAAGCCAAGGGGAGCTGTTGTGCGTGCTGTTGTGGTGAACTCGTTCGGTGGGCCCGAGGTCGTGGAGGTCGTGGAGACCGAGGTGCCGGAGCCCGGTGCGCGGGAGGTGCGGATCAAGGTCTCGGCGGCCGGGCTGAATCCCGTGGACGCGGGGGTGCGGGCCGGGGTCTTCGGGGGTGCGGGGAAGCGGATCGGGCTCGGCTGGGATGTCGCCGGGACCGTGGACGCGGTGGGTGTGGCCAGTTCGTGGAGCGTGGGCGACACGGTGGTGGCGCTCGACTACGGCATGGTCAAGCCGGTGGGTACCCACGCCGAGTACGTGGTCGTCCCCACGGACGCCGTCGCCAAGGCGCCGGTGACGGTGGACGCGGTCCATGCGGCGACGCTGCCGCTGAACGCGCTGACGGCCGTACAGGCGCTGGATCTGCTGGAGTTGGTGCCGGGGCGGTCGTTGCTGGTGACGGGGGCGGCGGGGGCCGTCGGTGCGTACGCCGTCCAACTCGCCGCGCACCGGGGGATATCGGTGACCGGGCTGGCCCGGGAGGGGGACGAGGAGTTCGTACGGTCGCTGGGGGCGGGGGAGTTCGTGAGCGGGGGTATCGAGGCGGGGAGCTTCGACGCCGTGCTGGACGCCGCGGTCCTCGGTTCGGCGGCTCTGGAATGGGTGCGGGACGGGGGTGTCTACCTCGGCCTCATTCCGCAGGCGCAGCCCGCGTCGGTGCGGGGGGTGCGGACCGGGGCGGTCGAAGTGAGTGCCGATGGGGCGCGGTTGGCGGAGCTGGTGCGGTTGCTGGATGACGGGGTACTGACGACTCGGGTGGCGGAGACGTTCGCGCTGGACGATGCGGCGAAGGCGCATGCGCGGCTGGCGGAGGGTGGGGTTCGGGGGCGGTTGGTGTTGGTGCCGTGAGGTGGATGGGGGTGGGGTGATCCGGTGCGGGGGGGGGTGAGTGGCCCCGGCCACATGGGCGGGACCTCTGTGGGTGACCGCGACTGCCGGCCTCGGGTCAGTGCACCCCTTGTGCGTACGTCGCCGGCGGTACCCCCACCGTTCTCGTGAAGTCCCGGATCAGATGGGCCTGGTCGGCGTAGCCGAGGTCGGCCGCGAGGGCGGCCCAGTTGATGTCGGTGTGGGTGGCGGCCTGGTTCAGGGCCTCGTGGATGCGGTAGCGCAGGACGACCCACTTGGGGCTGACGCCGACATACGTCGAGAAGAGCCGTTGCAGCGCCCGTACCGACAGGCCCCGTGTCTGCGCGAAGTCGCCGACGCGGCGCACCGTGCGGTCGGTGCGGATGTGCTGGACGAGGGTCGTGGCGAGGTCGGCCTGGGGGTCGGGGGTGCAGGGGAGGGAGAGGAGGAAGGTGTCGAGGGCGGCGACTCGGGCCCGGTCGTCGGCGGGGGTGACGATCGCGTGGGCGACCTCGCCCGTGGCCTGCGGGAAGACCTCCTGCGCGGGCAGGGCCACGCCCGTCCACCGGGACACCGGCGCCCCGGGGGCGTACGGCCGGAACCCGCCGGGCCGGAACTTCACGCCGCAGACCCGGCCTCGTCCGGTCAGCTTGCGGGTGTACAGGCCGAGCGCGACCCCGGTGACCTCGGCGTACGGCTCGGCTCCCGCCTCGTCGGCCCCGTCCCACTGGAACGTGAGGTTGACCGCCGGGTGCGGGACCACGTGGGAGGCGTAGGGCTCGGGCAGGTCCCAGTCGATGAGCCAGTACCACTCGACATACCGGCGCATCGGCGCGGCGGGCTCGTGGCGGCGGAACCGTACGCGGTTCAGCAGTCCGGACGGGTCGACGATCCCGCGGGTGTCGTGGCGGCGTGCGTCTGCCTCCATGGCCGGATCGTACGTCGCGTTTCTTCAAGAGGGGCAGCCCAGGATGTACCTACGGTCGGGGCATGGACACCAACCCTGTGACGACGTACGGCATCGGTGAGCTGCTGGGCATGGCGCGTGAACGGGCCGTTCCGGTGGTTCGCGGGATCGGGGACGCCGCCCTCTCCGCTCCCACGCCGTGCGCCGAGTACGACGTGAAAGCCCTGGTCAACCACCTCTTCCAGGTGATCGTGCAGTTCCAGCGGCTGGCCGCGAAGGAGGCGTCGGACTTCGGTGAGACCCCCGACCGGGTCGCCGCGGGCCCCGAGTGGCGGGAGCGGCTCGTGAAGGAGGCGGACCGGCTGGTGGCGGCCTGGTCCGCGCCCGGTGCGGAGGACGGGACGACCGGCGGGATGAACATGCCCGCGCGGCTGGTCGGCTCGATGGCGCTGCTCGATCTGACCGTGCATGTGTGGGACCTGGCGCGGGCGACGGGCCAGGACTACCCGGGTGCCGACGAGGCGGTCGTGGCGGAGCTGACCGGCGCGGTGGACGAGCTGGCGCCGACCGCCCGGAAGATGGGGGTGTTCGGGGAGCCGGTGCCGGAGGCCGAGGGCGCGTCACCGTTCGAGCGGCTGCTCGCGCGGACCGGCAGGGATCCCCAATGGGCGTAGCACCCGGCAGGAATCCGCGCCGCGAGCAGCGTCCGGCATGGACCCGCCCCGCATGTAGCCCCGGCAGGGAGCCGCGCCCGGCAGGAACCCGCCCCGCGAGCAGCCCCGGCAGGGCCCCGCACCGGAAGTGTCCCGGCGATCCGGGAATAGCCCCCGCCCGCTCTCCGTTCTCCAGGTATAGTTGAACGGTCAACAACCTGGAGGGTGAGCGACCATGCAGTTCGGGATCTTCAGCGTCGGCGACGTCACGCCGGACCCCACGACGGGCCGTACGCCGACCGAGCGCGACCGCATCAAGGCCATGGTCGCCATCGCGCTGAAGGCCGAGGAGGTCGGGCTCGACGTCTTCGCGACCGGTGAGCACCACAACCCGCCGTTCGTGCCGTCGTCCCCGACGACGATGCTCGGCTACGTCGCGGCGCGGACCGAGAGGCTGATCCTCTCCACCGCCACCACCCTCATCACCACCAACGACCCGGTGAAGATCGCCGAGGACTTCGCCATGCTCCAGCACCTGGCCGACGGCCGGGTGGACCTGATGATGGGGCGCGGGAACACGGGGCCGGTCTATCCGTGGTTCGGGCAGGACATCCGGCAGGGCATCAACCTCGCCGTCGAGAACTACGCCCTGCTGCACCGGCTGTGGCGCGAGGACGTCGTGAACTGGGAGGGGAAGTTCCGCACGCCCCTGCAGGGCTTCACGTCCACGCCCCGGCCGCTGGACGACGTACCGCCGTTCGTCTGGCACGGCTCCATCCGCTCGCCGGAGATCGCCGAGCAGGCCGCGTACTACGGCGACGGCTTCTTCCACAACAACATCTTCTGGCCGGCCGACCACACCAAGCGGATGGTCGAGCTGTACCGGACCCGGTACGCGCACTACGGGCACGGCACGCCCGAGCAGGCGATCGTCGGGCTGGGCGGGCACGTCTTCATGCGCCGCAACTCCCAGGACGCGATCCGCGAGTTCCGGCCCTACTTCGACGTCGCGCCGGTGTACGGGCACGGGCCGTCGCTGGAGGACTTCACGGACCAGACGCCGTTGACGGTCGGCACGCCGGAGCAGGTCATCGAGAAGACCCTGGCCTTCCGCGAGTACGCGGGCGACTACCAGCGCCAGCTCTTCCTCGTCGACCACGCCGGGCTGCCGCTGAAGACCGTCCTGGAGCAGATCGACATGCTCGGCGAGGAGGTCGTGCCGGTGCTGCGCAAGGAGTTCGCGGCCGGGCGGCCCGCCGGGGTGCCGGACGCGCCCACGCATGCTTCCCTGCTCGCGAAGAAGCAGTCCGAGGAGGTGACCGTCGCATGAGGCTCGTCGTCGTGTCGGCGGGGCTGAGTGTGCCGTCGTCCACGCGGTTGCTGGGCGACCGGCTGGCGGCGGCGGTCGGCCGGCGGGCCGACGTGGACATCGAGGCCGTAGAGGTCGTCGAGCTGCGCGACCTCGCGGTGGAGATCGCGCACAACCTCACCAACGGTTTTCCGGGGCGGCGGCTGGCCGCCGCCATCGACTCGGTGACCTCGGCGGACGGGCTGATCGTCGTCACGCCGGTCTTCTCGGCGTCGTACAGCGGGCTGTTCAAGTCGTTCTTCGACGTGATCGACAAGGACGCGCTGACCGGGATGCCGGTGCTGATCGCCGCGACCGGCGGGACCGCCCGTCACTCCCTGGTCCTGGAGCACGCGCTGCGTCCGCTCTTCGCCCATCTGCGCGCCGTGGTCGTCCCGACCGGGGTGTACGCCGCCTCGGAGGACTGGGGCGCGCAGGGGCTGGACGGGCGGATCGAGCGGGCCGCGGGGGAGCTGGCGGGGCTGATGCGGGGGCTGTCGGGGGTCAGGGCGGCAGCCGAGGACGACCTCGTGGTGGTGCCGTTCGCCGAGCAGTTGGCGGCACTCTCAAGCCCGTCCGGCGCTTGATGGCGAGGCCGTTCAGGCCGAACGGGGGCCTGGGGGCGGGGCCCCCAGGGGCGGCCATGTGACGGTGAGAGCCCAGTAAGAAGGGTGATCGTAAGCTCGCTCACCCGGCCGAACCGCCGGAGGCCTTGGCAGTATGAACGCGTGCCCCAGACTGTTCTCCTCGCCGAAGACGACCGCGCCATCCGCAACGCGCTGGAACGCGCGCTGACCCTGGAGGGCTACCGGGTCACCGCGGTCGCCGACGGCGTCGAGGCGCTGGCGCAGGCCCATCGCACGCCGCCGGACGTGCTCGTGCTGGACGTGATGATGCCCGGCATCGACGGGCTCCAGGTCTGCCGGGTGCTGCGCGCCGAGGGCGACCGCACCCCGATCCTGATGCTGACGGCGCTCGTGGAGACCCAGGACAGGATCGCCGGTCTGGACGCGGGCGCCGACGACTACGTCGTGAAGCCCTTCGACGTCGAGGAGGTCTTCGCCCGGCTGCGCGCGCTGCTGCGCCGCACCAGCGAGGTGAACGGCCCCCTCGCCGGCGTACCGAAGCAGACCTCGGAGACCCCCGAGACGCCCGAGACACCCGGGACGCCCGCGACGTCCGACCGGCTGATCCAGGCGGCCGGGCTGCGGATGGACCCGCAGGCGCGGCGGGCCTGGCGGGGCGCGCGGGAGCTGGAGCTGACGCGGACCGAGTTCGAGCTGCTGGAGCTGCTGGTCCGCAACGCCGGCATCGTCCTCGACCACTCCACGATCTACGACCGCATCTGGGGCTACGACTTCGGCCCCGGCTCCAAGAACCTCGCCGTCTACGTCGGCTATCTGCGCCGCAAGCTCGACGAACCCGGCGCACCGCAGCTGATCCACACGGTGCGCGGGGTGGGTTACGTGCTGCGGGAGGACTGAGTGGGCTCGGTCCGCCGTCGGCTCGAACGGCTGCTGACGGGGCGGCGCAGATCGGGACTGGGCACCACCTTCGCCGTGTCGTTCGCGGCCGTGACCGCCGCGGTCACCGTCCTGGTCGGCCTGCTGTCGTACACCGCCGCCGCGCGGCTGGTGCGGGTGGACCAGGAGTCCGTGTTCGACGAGGTCGTGCAGGATCTGCGGGGCGAGGTGCGGCAGCGGCCGATGACGCCGGAGGACTTCTCGTCGTCGGCGCCCGGGCACGATCTCGTACGGCCCGCCCGTACCGATGTGCAGGTGCTGGGCCCGGACGGTGCCATCGTCGACCCGGGCCGGCCGGGGCTGCCGGTCACGGCCGGCGACCGGCGGATCGCGGCCGACGCGACGGCCGGGCGGATGGTCCAGTACCGGGACGTCGGTGTCGGCAGCGACGTCTACCGCGTCGCCACCGTCGCGCTCGGCGGCGGGCGGGGCGCGGTGCAGGTGGCCCAGGAGTTCAGCGACACCGAGGACCTGCTGCGGGCGCTGCAGCAGCGGACCCTGCTGCTGATGGCGGCCGTCGTCACGCTCGCGGGGCTCTTCGGCTGGTGGCTGGCCCGGCGCATCACCCGCCGCCTGGTCGTCCTCACCACGGCCGCCGAGGACGTCGCCCGCACCCGGCGGCTCGGCATCCAGGTGCCGGTCACCGGATACGACGAGGTGGGCCGACTGGGCCGGGCCTTCGACCGCATGCTGGGGCGGCTGGCGCAGTCGGAGGAGGACCAGCGGCGCCTGGTGCAGGACGCGGGGCACGAACTGCGTACGCCGCTGACCTCCCTGCGTACCAACATCTCCCTGCTGCGCCGTATCGACGAACTGCCCCCCGCCACCCGCGACGAACTGGTGGCCGACCTGGGCCAGGAGGCCCGCGAACTGACCGATCTCGTCAACGAGTTGGTCGACCTGGCCGCCGGGCAGTCCGACACCGGGCCGGTCCAGCGGGTGGACCTCGCCGAGATCGCCGAGGATGTCGCGGGGCTCGCCCGGCGGCGTACCGGGCGGCGGATCGTGGTCCGCGCGAGCGGCGAGACGACGACGGACGGGCGGCCGGGGATGCTGCAGCGCGCGGTGACCAACCTCGTCGAGAACGCGGCGAAGTTCGACCGGGACGGCGGGGCGCCGATCGAGATCAACGTCGCCGGTCCCGCCATCCCCGGCACGGTCCGTGTCGAGGTCCTCGACCGGGGGCCGGGCATCGCCGAGGACGACCTGATCCGGGTCTTCGACCGCTTCTACCGGGCCGCCGACGCGCGGTCGCTGCCCGGGTCGGGGCTCGGGCTGTCCATCGTGCGGGAGGTGGCGCTGTCGCACGGGGGAGCGCCGTTCGCCTTCCGGCGGGACGGGGGCGGGTCGGTGATCGGGTTCACGGTGGGGGGTTCCGCCTGGGCGGATGCCTGAGCGGATGCCTGAGCGCACGCCTGGGCGGGCGCCTGGGAGGCGTTGCTTGAACCGCTGTCCTTGAGGGGAGGAACGTCATCGTGCTGAGTGACGTGGAGGGCACCGTCCTGGCGGAGATCGACGAGGCCTGGATCGGGCGGACGCTGCTGGAGCTGATCGCGGTGCCGAGCGTGACCGGGAGCGCGGCCGAGTCGGAGCTTCAGCATCTGCTGGCGGGGCGGCTGGAACGGCTCGGGCTCGATGTCGACCTGTGGTCCATGGACCTGGACGCGCTGCGCGCGCACCCCCGCTTTCCGGGGGCGGAGGCGGAGCGGGAGGAGGCCTGGGGGCTGGTCGGAACCACGCCGGACGGCGGCGACGGGCCGACCTTCGTCCTCCAGGGCCACGTCGACGTCGTACCGCCGGGGGACCCGGACGCCTGGGACGGCGATCCGTTCGTGCCCAGGGTGACCGGCGACGTCGTCCACGGCCGGGGCGCCTGTGACATGAAGGCCGGCCTGGTGGCCCACCTCGCCGCGCTGTCCGCGATACGGGCCGCCGGGGTGCGGCTGCGCGGGCGGGTCGGTGTGCACTTCGTCGTGGGCGAGGAGGACGGCGGCCTCGGCGCCTTCGGCACGCTGCGGCGCGGCCACCGGGGCGACGTCTGCGTCATCACCGAGCCGACCGGCGGTACCCTCGTCACCGCCAACGCCGGCGCGCTGACCTTCCGTATCGCCGTGCCCGGCAAGGCGGCGCACGGCAGTGCACGGGACCAGGGCGTGAGCGCGATCGACGCGTATGTGCCGCTGCACCGCGCGCTGGGCCGGCTGGAGGCCGAGCGCAACCGGGACCCGCATCCCCTGATGGCCGACCACCCGATCCCCTACGCCCTGTCGGTGGGGACGGTACGCGCCGGGGACTGGGCGAGCAGCGTGCCCGATCTGCTGGTCGCGGAAGGGCGGTTGGGGGTGCGGCTGGGGGAGGACCCGGCGGATGCGCGGGCGGCCTTCGAGCGGTGCGTCGCGCAGACGTGCGCCGATGATCCGTGGCTGCGGGACCATCCGCCGACCGTGACCTGGCCGGGCGGCCAGTTCGCCAGCGGGCGGCTGCCGGAGGGGCATCCGCTGCCGGGGGTGATCCGGGGTGCGTACGCCGATGCCGTGGGGGCCGGGGGGCTGCGGGAGTGCGGGGCGCCGTACGGGAGTGATCTGCGGTTGTATGCCGGGGCGGGGATCCCGACCCTGCAGTTCGGGCCCGGGGACATCCGGGTGGCGCACAGTGCGCGGGAGCGGGTGTCGCTCGCCGAAGTGGTGGAGGTGGCACGGACGTTGGCGGTGACGGTCCTGCGGGCGGTCGGTACGAAGTGACGCGGGCGTGGGTCCTGTGCTCGTCCGTATGAAGTCCCGTGAAAACAGTCACTGTTGGACCAACCCTGCGTACACCCCGTGGCCGTGAGGCGGACCGTCGCGGTCAAGTGCGCGCGTCCGGACGGGACGGCCGGCGGCGAGGCCACCTGCCGGATCGTCATGGAGTACGTCCCCGCCCGCAGCCTCGCCCAGATCGTGGCCTACAGGCGGCCCGCTCTCGCCGGAGGACGCCGGCTCCGTCGGCCGCCAGATCGCGGCCGCGCCGGCGAAGTCCTACTCCATGGGCGTGGTGCACGGCGACGTCACCCAGGAGAACGTCCTGGTCACCGAGGACGGCATCGCCCGGCTGACCGACTTCGGCATCGCCCGCGCCCTGTGGAGCGACGTCACCCAGACGCACACGGTCACGACGGGCGTGGTGCGCGGCAAGCCCAAGTACCTCGCCCCCGAGCCGGCCAAGGGACGGCCCGCCGACGAGAAGGCCGACGTGTTCTGGTCGCTCTCGGCCGCCGGTATCTCCTGCACGAACCCGCCCGCAGCCCCTCACCTGGCGGCAGACCGCCGCACTGCCGGCCGAGGTACGGCCCGCCGACAACTGAACGGACGAACGCGTCGAGCACCTCGTCAACGGCGTACGCGCCCGGCTGTCCCACGACGGGGCGCCCTGACCGTCAGCCGCTCTCGGGTCGTGTGCGGCGGGCGTAGGCGCGGGCCGCGCGGGCGCGGTCGCCGCAGCGGGTGGAGCACCAGTGGCGGCGGCCGTGCCGGAGCAGGTAGCGGTTGCAGGGGGCGGAGCCGCAGGCCGTGAGGCGTTCGGCGTCGGGGGAGGTGAGCAGGTCGGCGGCGTCGGCGGCGAGGGTCGCCAGGGCGTGGTCGACGATCTCGGTGGTGGGGTGCGGGGCCGCGCGGTACGGGCCGTCCTTGTCGTCCCACTTCAGGAGCGGGGCCGTCGGGACCCTGGTCAGCGCGTCGTTCACGGCCGTCAGGGCGGCGGGCAGGGCGGGCAGTGCCGCGACCCGCGAGTCGAACAGGGAACGGATCTGTTCCCGCAGCGCCCGCAGCTGCGCGGCGCACATCTCCCGCATGCCGGCGTCGACCGGCGCGAGATCACGCTCGACGAGCCACTGGTTCGCCGCGGCCGGAGTGCCGAGGAGGTCGACGAACTGCCCGCCCGGCAGCGCGATCACGCTGTTGACGAGGGCGAGCGACGGGTACTGCTCCGCTCCCGGCGCGGGCGGGATCGGCGACTCGACGGGCTCCCCCGTGGCGCTGACGGTCTCCTTCATGGCTCTCATGGTAGGAACCCGGCGCGACTCGGGGGGCGCGCCGGGTTCCGTCCGTCGGATCGGCGAGGCCGGGGCGGCCTCGGCCGGGCGGGCCTCACATGTGGACCACGGGTGCGGCGTCCGGGTCCTGGGCGGGTGCGCCGCGCCGGTAGAGGATCACGCTGACGACCAGGCCGACCGCGAAGAAGACGGCGGACCACCAGTAGGCGGTGGAGTAGCCCTCCAGACTGGCCTGTGCGAGGGCCGCCGGGTCCCTGGGGTCCTTGTCGGCCAGGTAGTCGGTGAGGGCACTGGAGAACAGGGTGTTGAGCAGGGCCGTGCCGAGCGAACCGCCGACCTGCTGCATCGTGTTGACGGCGGCGGAGGCGACACCGGAGTCCTCGGCGGCGACGCCGCTGGTGGCCAGGCTCATCGCGGGCGCCATCACCAGGCCGAAGCCCAGGCCCGCGACGATCAGCGGCGGCAGGATGTGCGCGACGTAGCCGCTGCCGAGGTCCAGGCCGGTCAGCCAGACCATGCCGGCGGCCGAGACGCCCATGCCGAGCGGCACCACGGGCTTGGGGCCGAACCGGGGGACGAGCGCGGTGGTGGCGAGGGTGGAGGTGACCATCAGCGCCGCGATCATGGGCAGGAAGGCCAGGCCGGTCTCGATGGGCGTGTAGCCGAGGCTCTGCTGCAGGTAGTAGGTGAGGAAGAGGAACACGCCGAACATGCCCGCACCGATGATCAGCACCGAGACGAACGAGGCGCCGCGGTTGCGGTCCAGCAGGATCCGCAGCGGCAGCAGGGGGTGCTCGGCGCGGGTCTGCCACCAGGTGAACGCGGCGAGCAGTACGGCACCGGCGACCAGGAATCCCCAGGTGGCCACGGAGCTCCAGTCGTGGCTCTCGGCGTTGGAGAAGCCGTAGACCAGGCAGAACAGGCCGCTGCCGACCAGGATGGCGCCGGGGATGTCGATCTTGGCGTTCTTGTCGCGGGTGGTGCGCTGCAGCAGGATCACACCGCCGACGAAGGCGACGACCGCGAAGGCGAGGTTGACGTACAGGGTCCAGCGCCAGTCGAGGTACTCGGTCAGGACGCCGCCGAGCAGGAGGCCGATGGCGCCGCCCGCGCCGGCGATGGCGCCGTACACGCCGAAGGCCTTGGCGCGTTCCTTGGCGTCGGTGAAGGTCACGGTGAGCAGGGACAGCGCGGCGGGGGCCAGCAGGGCGCCGAACACGCCCTGTCCGGCGCGGGCGGCGATGAGCATCTCGAAGCTGGTGGCGGCGCCGCCCACGGCGGAGGCACCCGCGAAGCCGACCAGGCCGACCAGGAAGGTCATCTTGCGGCCGAAGAGATC
The DNA here is from genome assembly GCF_003963535.1 of Streptomyces cyaneochromogenes. Taxonomy (GTDB): domain Bacteria; phylum Actinomycetota; class Actinomycetes; order Streptomycetales; family Streptomycetaceae; genus Streptomyces; species Streptomyces shaanxiensis. The sequence goes on from NZ_CP034539.1 coordinate 5,859,341, forward strand.
GGCTATCCGCCCGCCGAGCAGCAGCAGGCTGCCGAAGGCGAGGGCGTAGGCGGTGACCACCCACTGCCGGTCCCCGTCGGAGAAGCCCAGGTCCTTCTGGGCCGACGGCAGGGCGATGTTCACGATGGTCGCGTCCAGCACCACCATCAGCTGCGCCACGCCGATCACGGTGAGGATCCACCAGCGATGGCGGGGCGGTGCCTCGGCGGGCGGGAGCGTGGACACGGTGCCCGTGCCGGCGGGGGCGTCGGTGGAGGTTTTGGGCATGACGAGACTCCGGATCAGAAGGTGTCAACAGGCGGGAGGGGAAGGCCGAGAGGCGTCCGGTGGGTTGGGCCGCCGGGGGCCGTCAGGTGAGGCGGGCCGTCTGGGCCGTCAGGTGGATCGAGTGGCCGGGGCCGTCAGGTTGATCGGGCGGCCGGGGCAGTCAGGTTGATCGCGCGGCCTCGGCAGTCACGTGGATCGAGTCGCCCGGGCCGTCAGGTGGATCGGGTGGCCGGGGCCGTCCGGCAGGTGCATCAGGCCGCCGGAGCAGCCCGGCGGTCGGATTCCGTGCGACGCCGGCGGGCGGCGCCGCCGCCGGGGACGACGGCCGCGATGAGCTCGGGTGCGGGGCCCTGGAGCGCCCGGCGGCGGGCCGCCTGGGCCGAGGCGGGGGAGAAGTTCTGCCAGTGGCGCGCCTCGCGTTGAGCTTGCCGATCAGCGGCATGAGGTCGGTCGGGGCGGGGGCGGGGATCCCCAGGCGCTCCCCCGGCTCGTCCCCGAACGCGCCGCGGAGCACGCTGTGGATGAGCGCGCGCACCTGTTCCTCGGACAGCACCGCACCCGGCGCCCCGGCCATCGCGCGCGCCTGCGCGTCGACCATCGCGGAGGTCAGCGCCCGTACGTTCTCGTCGGGCGCCGCAGTCCCGGAGTCCAGGAGATCCCGCACCCGGCGGGCGCCGGCGTGGTCGGCCACCTCACCGTGGACGCTCTGGTCGAGCCCCAGGAGATGGGCGACGTACGACCAGTACCCGTACAGGTAGCGCTCCTCCGCACGGCCGGCGGCGATGCCGACGGCCGCGAGGGCCTCGAAGGACACGAGGGTGAAGCCGAGCCAGGTGCGGGCCAGGTCGGCCTGGCTGATCGGCAGCCCCCAGGCGGCGCTGTCCCAGCCGCACTCCAGCGCGGAGGTCCGCATACGGGCGAGAAGCAGCCGCATCCGAACGGTGGCCAGGTATCCCGGCCCGCCGCGCAGCAGCCCGCCCGGCCGTATGGTCTGCCGCGCCCATACGCCGGTCTCCACCAGGCGGCGCGACGCCGTGTCCGCCGGCCGGCCCGCGAGGGTCAGCAGCCGGGCGGTGTCCGGGGACGCGGAGGTGTACGCCAGCGCGCTCGTGATCGAGCAGAGCCCGAACCACAGGGGCGGCACCGACAGGCTCACGACGTCGCCCCGGTGCAGCGTCAGCGGGTCGACCCGGCAGGGGCCGTTCTCCAGGTGCTCCAGCAGCGCGACAACGGCGTCGGGGGGCGCCTCGTCCAGGCCGTCGAGGCCGGTCATCCCGTGCCTCAGGCCCCTGTCGAGGGCCTGCCGCGCGGGGGTGCCCAGACGGTCCAGCTCCTCGACGACGGCGTCGGCGAGCGGGTCACCGGCGGTACGCGGGGTCACCGGCCGGTCGGTTCCGACGGTGCTCCGGGTGTCGTGTGCGGTCATGTGCCCTCTCCGGTTCACGAAAGCCTTGTCTGACGGTTGTCAGATTCACCTGACGCCTGTCAGATTAGCTTGCGTCTGACAGGTGTCAAGTAAAGTGTCGGCGAGCCCCGGAACGCCGGGACCATGCGTGGGCCGGGGCGACGCGGTGAAGGAGGCAGAGGTGGGTGCAAGAGCCGAATCCGCTCGGCGGCCGGGACGTCCGGGCGCGGGCGCTCCCGCGGTGCCCGACGAGGCGGTCATCCTGCGGCGCGGGGTCGAAGCCTTCGCGGAGCTGGGCTACGACCATGCCTCCGCGCGAGAGCTGGCCCGCCGCCTGGGCGTCAGCCACAACTTCATCAACGACCGGTACGGGTCCAAGGCGGCGTTCTGGCGGGCGGTGGTGGACCACTCGCTGGGGGCGCAGCTGGCGGCCATGCCGGAGGTGGATCCCTCGCTCGACGACGCCGAGCGGCTGCGGCGGATCATCGTCGGCTTCTACCGGACCGCGGCGGACGCCCCACTGGTCGGACGGCTCCTCGTCAACGAATTCACCCAGGACAGCGAGCGGTTGGACTACCTGTACGAGAAGTACATGGCCCCGACCGTGCAGACCCTAGGAGCCATCGTCGATCGGCTCGTGGCCGACGGACGCATGGAACCCGTGCCGATGGACGTGCTGTTCTTCGCCATCGTCCCGCCCATCTCGGGAATGGTGGAGGTGCCCTTGGCCCGGCGCCTGGGCAGACCCGAGCCCACCTCGCCCCAACAACTCACCGACACGGCCGAGACACTGGCGAGGCTGGTGGTCAACGGGCTGTTGGCGAAGGGGTTCGGGACGCGGTCCTGAGACGCGGTCCCGAGACACGGTGAGAGGGGGCGGCAGACCGCACCCCTCTCACCTCATCTCCGTCTCATCGAGGATCGCTACACGGCCAGCCACGCCGCCTGGTCCGGCGCCAGCACGCCGCCCTCGACGGGCCCGCTGCTCAGCAGCACGGCCGTGTGGCCGGGCAGCGGGCACGGCTCCGCCGACAGGTTGACCACACACACGAAGCCGGGCTCGCGGCGGAAGGCGAGAACTCCCTCGGGGGCGTCCAGCCAGGTCAGGGTTGAGTCGCCGAGGGCCGGGGTGGCGCGCCGCAGCCGCAGGGCCCTGCGGTAGAGCTCCAGCATCGAGGTCGCGTCGCCGGTCTGCGCCGCCGCACTGAACTCGGCCCAGTGGGCGGGCTGGGGCAGCCAGGGCGCGGCGGTCGCGTCGTCGGGGCTGAAGCCGTACGGCGCGGTCCGGCCGGACCACGGGATCGGGACCCGGCAGCCGTCGCGGCCGCGTTGGGTGTGGCCGGAGCGTTCCCAGATCGGGTCCTGGAGGGCGGACTCGGGCAGGTCCTCGACCTCGGGCAGGCCGAGTTCCTCGCCCTGGTAGACGTAGGCGCCGCCGGGCAGGGCCAGCATGAGCAGGGCCGCGGCACGGGCCCGGCGGGTGCCCAGCCCGAAGTCCAGGGGGCCTTCGGCGCGGTAGGTGTCGTTGGCCACCCAGCGCCGGGCCGGGCTCGGGCGGCCGTAGCGGCTGGGATGGCGTACGACGTCGTGGTTGGAGAGGACCCAGGTGGCCGGGGCGCCCACCGAGCCGAGCATGGCGAGCGAGTCGTCGATGACGGTGCGCAGCTCCTTGGGGTCCCAGGTGGACATCAGGAAGTCGAAGTTGAAGGCGGTGTGCAGGCCGTCGCGGCGGACGTAGGCGGCGAGCCGTTCCGGAGTGTCCGCCCATGCCTCGGCGACGAAGCACCGGTCGCCGGGGAACTCGTCGGCCACCTTGCGCCAGCCGCGGTAGATGTCGTGGACCTCGTCGCGGTCCCAGTGCGGATGGTCGACGTGCCGCGCGGGCTGCCCCTCGACCGGGGCCCGGCGGGGCGGCAGGTCGGGGAGCTCCGGGTGCTTGATCAGCCCGTGGGCGACGTCGATACGGAAGCCGTCCACGCCCCGGCTGAACCAGAAGCGCAGGACCGACTCGAACTCCGCGCGCACCTCGGGGTGCTGCCAGTTCAGGTCCGGCTGCTCGGGAGCGAACAGGTGCAGGTACCAGTCGCCGTCGGGCAGCCGGGTCCAGGCGGGCCCGCCGAAACTGGAGACCCAGTTGTTGGGGGGCTCCGAGCCGTCGGGGCCCCGGCCCGGACGGAAGACGTAGCGGTCGCGCTCCGGGCTGCCCGGCCCGGCGGCCAGCGCCGCCCGGAACCAGGCATGCTGGTCGGAGGTGTGGTTGGGCACGATGTCGGGGATGACGCGGATCCCGTGCTCGTGCGCCTCCTCGATGAGCCGCTCCGCCTCGGCCACGGTGCCGAAGAGCGGGTCGATCTCGCGGAAGTCGGCCACGTCGTAACCGTGGTCCGCCATCGGCGACTTGTACCACGGGTTGATCCAAATGGCGTCCACGCCGAGGGACTTGAGATACGGCAGCCGGGAGCGCAGTCCGGCGATGTCGCCGACTCCGTCGCCGTTGCCGTCGGCGAAACTGCGGATGTAGACCTGGTAGATGACGGCGCTGCGCCACCACGGTGCTGCGGCGGAGGACATGGGTGTGGGGCTCCTTGATCGGTGAGGGGGGCGTGTCTACTTCGCCGCGCCGGCCGTGAGCCCGGCGACGATACGGCGCTGGAAGACCAGCACCATGACCGTCGTCACCCGGGGCGTCTCGGACTGGTCGGTGGCACCGGTTCCCGAGTGGCAGGGGCGCCTGGTGACCGTGCGGGCCAGCCGCAGCGGGGACGCGGTGACGGTCCGCGCCCGCTGCGAGGACGACCCCTGGCGCTTGGTCCGGCTGGCCCCGCTGGCTGCGGACGCCGAGGCGACGGCCGGCCCCTTCTGCTGCTCGCCCGAGCGTGAGGGGCTGGAGGTGCGGTTCACGGGCTTCGGTCGGGGCGCGGCGGACTCGGCGCTGCTTCTGCCGACGGAGGGGTGACGGCTGCCGACCAGGGGCGCGACATCCGACGGGGGTGACGGTTACCCCTCCTGTCGTCGGACCCCGAGGACGTCGAGCATCGCCCGGGTGGCCGGGCTGGGGTTGAACCGGCTCCACGCCAGATACTCGACGCGCCGCGGACCGTCGACGACCGGCACCAGCGCCAGCCCGGGGTCGTCGGCGGCCAGCGGCCGGATGTACGCCGACGGCAGCAGCGCGACGCCGAGCCCACGCGCGACGAGCCGGGTGATGAGCTCGACGACGCCTGCCTCGTAGGCGACGTCGCGGACCAGACCCGCGGCGGCGAACGCCTGATCGGACTGGTCCCGGGCGGGTGTCCCGGCCACGAAGTCCACGAACGTCTCGTCGGCGATCTCCCGCAGTCCGACCCGTGCGGACCCCGCGAGCCGGTGCCCGGCCGGCACGACCAGCACATGCGCGTCGTGATCGAGGACGACGGTCTCCACACCGGAGGGCGGCTCTCCCTCGGGCAGACCGAGGAAGGCGATGTCCAGGTCACCGCCGCGGACCGCGGCGGCCATGTCGTCGCTGCGTCCGGAACGGAGGAAGACGCGGACGTCCGGATGCCGGGCGCGGTAGCGCTGCAGCAGTTCCGGTACGTCGACGGCGGCCGCGGTCACGATCACGCCGACGGCGAGCCGGCCCCGCACCACGCCGGTCGCGGCGGCGGCGTCGGCGACCGCGCCGTCGGCGGCGGCCAGGCACTCGCGCGCGCGGACGACGAACGCCGCTCCGGCGCTGGTCAGCTCTACGCGGCGGCTGGAGCGGGCGAACAACCTGACCCCGAGCTCCCGCTCCAGGCCGGCGATCCGGTGACTCAGCGACGACTGCACCACGTCGCAGCGCTCCGCGGCACGGGTGAAGTTGCGGGTTTCGGCGACGGCCACGACGTACCGCATCTGCTGGAGATCCACGGAGTCATCGTTCTGCTTCATGGCTGCGATGACAAGCATGCGTTGGATTCATGAAGCGTGCCGTCGAGACTGCCCGACATGCAGAAAACGCAGAGCCCGCAGAGCTCGCAGAGCTCGCAGAGCCCGCAGAGCCCGCAGAGCCCGCAGAGCCCGCAGAGCCCGCAGAGCCCGCAGACCTTGGCCGAACGGCCACCGGGGCCACCGGTGCGCGCCTCGCCCGCTCAGCAGGCGGCGGTCGTCGCACTGACCGCGCTCGCTCCGGCGTCCTGGGGCACCACTTACGCCGTGACCACGGAACTGCTCCCGCCCGGGCATCCGCTCTTCTCCGCGCTGATGCGCGCCCTGCCCGCCGGGCTGCTCGGGCTGGCGATCGCCCGTGTGCTCCCGCGTGGGGACTGGTGGTGGAAGGCAGCCGTCCTCGGCGTGCTCAACATCGGTGCCCTGTACCCCCTGTTGTTCGTGGCCGCCCAACGACTCCCCGGCGGCGTCGCCGCCACCCTCGGCGCCACCCAGCCACTGCTGGTCGCCGGGCTGGCCATCGCGGTGCTCCACGACCGGCCGACGCTCTGGCGATGGAGCTGGGGGGTGATCGGTGTGGTCGGGGTCGGGCTCGTCGTGCTAGGTCCGGCGGCCCGACTGGACGCCGTGGGCGTGTTCGCCGGCCTCGGCGGTACGGCCGCCATGGCGGCAGGAATCGTCCTCATGAAGCGCTGGGGGCGTCCCGCGGGGGCCGGCCCGCTGACCCTGGCCGGCTGGCAACTGACCGCCGGTGGCCTGCTGTTGCTCCCGCTCGCCCTCGCGATCGAGGGGCCGCCGCCGGGGATCGACGCCGGAGCGGCCGTCGGCTACCTGTGGCTCGGCAGCGTGGGAGGGCTGATCGCGCACACGCTGTGGTTCCGCGGGATCGGACGGCTGCCGGTCGGCGCGTCCGCACCGCTGGTGCTGCTGTCTCCGCTGGTCGCGGCCGTGGTCGGCATCGCGCTGGGGGAGTCGCTGAGTGTGCCGCAGAGCCTTGGGTTCGTCCTGGCGCTGGCCGCGTTGCTCGCGGCGCAGCTCAACGCCCCGAGCGTGGAACAGATTCGAGGAGGACGGCTTCGACGGGGAGGGCTTCGATGAGGACGGCATCAATGGAAACGGCATCAACGGGAACGGAACCAATGGGAACGGAACCAATGGGAGTGGCTCCGGGGTCGGCTTCGATGAGGACGTGCATGACCATCGCCGTGCTCGGGGCCACCGGAATGGTCGGCAGTCGGGTCACCGCCGAGGCCGGCGCACGCGGCCACCGGGTGCTCGCCCTGTCCCGGAAGCCCGGGAGCGCCAATCCGAACGTGACGCCGATCGCGGTCGACGCAGAGGACGCGCAGGCCCTGCGCGAGGCGCTCGGCACCGCGGACGCGGTCGTGGTGAGCGTGCGGACCGACCCGGTCGACGAGGAGTTCCTGGTCGGCACCACTCGCTCAGTGCTGGATGCCGCCGCACGACTCGGCATACGCGTCCTTGTGGTCGGCGGCGCCGGCGCACTGCGCAGCCCTGACAGCCAGGATCTGCTGGTCGCCGACAACCCCGCCTACGTGCCCTCGGAGTTGAAGCGGATAGCCGCAGCCGGGATCGCTCAGCTACGGAGCTGCCAGACCCGTGCCGAGGCGGACTGGGTCTACCTGAGCCCGCCGGCCCTGCTCGAACCCGGTGACCGCACCGGCCGCTACCGGCGCGGCACCGACACCCTGCTCACCGGACCGGACGGCCGATCGTGGATCAGCGCGGAGGACCTGGCCGTCGCCGTGGTCGACGAGATCGAGACCTCTGGCGCCGAGCGGCACATCACGGTCGTCCACTCGGTATGACAGTCGTTATAGAGCTGGGGTAGCCTGCGCTTGGTCTATAACGACTGTCATAGGAGGTGTCGTGACGATCATCACCGTGAACGCACCCAAGGGGCGACTGAGCCTGGAGCAGCGCCGTGAGCTGGCCGAGACGCTCACGGACGCCGTGCTCGTGCCCGAGGTCGGCCGGTTCGCGTCGGCCGCGCGGGTCGGATTGCAGGTGCACTTCGTCGAGCGCGAGCCCGACATGATGGCCATCGGTGGGCGGCTGCTGGTGGACGCCGGTCCGGAGCTCGACGTGATGGTGGTCGACGTGACGGTCATGGACGCCGCCTGGCAGCCGGAGGTCCGGGCCGAGGTCATCGAGCGGGTCCTGGCGGCGCTGGCGGCCGCGTGCGGGATGGACAGGCCGTCGCCGACCTGGTGGGTCACGTTCCGTGTGATCGACGAGGGCAGCTGGGGTTCGTCGGGTGGTGTGCTGTCCGTGCTGTCGCTGCTCGACAGCGGCGTGTTCACGGCGGAGCGGGTCAAGGCGGTGCGTGCCGCGCTGGGCGTGTGAGCGGCCGGGCCGTCGCTATGGTGGAGGTAAGCGGACAGTAGTCCGCTACTGGAGTGCCGTAGCGGAGGAGGGCCCATGGAGCCCGTGGGATCGAAGGGCGGCGCCCCCCAGCGCTCGGACGCGCAGCGCAACCGCGAGCGCATCCTGGAGGTCGCGCTGGCCGAGCTGTCGCGTTCCCCGGACGCCCCGCTGAGTGCGATCGCCAAGAAGGCCGGGGTCGGGCAGGGCACCCTCTACCGCAACTTCCCCGACCGCGAGGCGCTCGTCCTCGAGGTTCATCGCCATGAGGTGCGTCAACTCACCGACAGCGCGGCGGAGTTGGTGCGGACGCGGGAGCCCGAGCGTGCGCTGCGGGAGTGGATGGACGGCCTCGCCCGGTTCGCCATGGCCAAGTCCGGCCTGGCCGACGCCCTGCGTCAGGCCACGGCCGCGACGGGCGGCCCGGCGCGGCCGGGCTACTCGCTGGTGGTCGACGCGATCACGCTCCTCCTCGACGCCAACCACGAGGCCGGCACCATCCGCCCCGACGTGACCGCCGACGACTTCATCCTTGCCATCGCGGGCATCTGGCAGATCGACCTCGGCGGGGACTGGTGGTCGCGGGCGACGCGACTGCTGGACATCGTCATGGACGGCTTGCGTGCGGGAGCGCCCGGCCGCGGGTGAGGGCGAGCCTGCGCCCGGCCGGGGTCGCGGCGGCGCCTGCCCTTGCTAAGCGGACAGCTGTCCGTTACGTTCTCCCCGTAGCGGACAACTGTCCGTTTTCCTGTCTCGGAGGTCCTCGCCATGAAGCTGCTCGTCCTCGGCGCGACCGGCCCCACCGGCCGCCATCTCGTCGACCTGGCCCTGCGATCCGGCGACTCGGTCACGGCTCTGGTGCGCAACCCGGCGGGCCTGGGTGACCTGGCCGACCGGGTCACGCCGATCACCGCGGACGCCACATCCCCGCGCGACGTCTCCGCCGCCGCGGCCGGGCACGACGCGATCGTCTCGGCCCTCGGCCGGGGCAACTCGGTGCGCGCCGACGGCCTCTTCACCCGCGCCTCGGCGGCCGCGATCGGCGCGGCGCGGGAGGCGGGCGTATCCCGCCTGGTGTGGCTGTCGTCGTTCGGCGTCGGCCACACCTACGACTGGTCGAGCACCCCGCAGAAGCTGATCTACAGCACCCTGCTGCGGTCGCTCTATGCCGACAAGGCGATCGCCGACGAGAGCATCCGCTCCAGCGGCCTCGACTGGACGATCGTCCTCCCGACCAGACTGACCCACGGCCCGGCCAAGGGCACGTACCACGCGGACGACCGACTGCCGATGAAGGGCAACCCGTCGATCAGCCGGGCGGACGTGGCCGCCTTCATGCACGGGGCGGCGCACGGGGGCGAATGGAGCCGGCGTAGTGCGGTCATCTCCGACTGAGGTGACGGTCACCGGCCGACGTCGGGTTCAGCAACGGAGGAAGACCGGCCCGGCGCGATTCGCGCTCAGCTGACGTCCGGCAGACCGCCCGGCATCCGCCGCGCATCGGCCTGGCGCTGCGCGCACCGCGCGTTCTCCTGACGCAGCGCGTCCAGCCACCGCCACAGCCCGACTTCCTCCAGTGTCAGCCCCGGACACGCCAACCGATGCGGCACCCGGCACTCCGCTCCCGGTGCGGGCTCCTCGGGCCCGCTGTTCCATGCCGTGCCGTTCGAGTCGACGTACCACCTGTGCCACGCCGGCACCATGTGGGCGGGCGCCGTCAGGCCAGGCTCGAAGAGGGCATGCGCTCCGTAGTAGGTCGGGTGGCGCTCACCGATCAGTCCGCACTGCGGACATACGGGCGGAGCCGGTGGCTCGGGTGCGTCGGCGCCGTCCATGACGGCTTGGGCGCGGTCGGCGTTCGCCCACGGCTGTGGGGTGCCGGGCGGTGGCTGTCGCTGCTCGTCCGGGCCGGGTAACGGGATGACGCGCTGTACGTCGCCGTCCGGGTCGGGTAACGCGCCGGTACTCGTCTCAGGTGTTCCCCCCATGCTGTTGAGCGTCCGCGTGCGGCTTATGTGCGAGTAGGGCGCAATCCGGGCGCAATGGTGGAGGAACGCGGGGCAGACGGGCGCGCCGGACGCGGCCAGCCGGTTCCGCGGCTCGGTGTCGGGGCGGCTCAGCCGCCGGCACACCCCGCCCGAACCCCGAGAAACCCATGGTCGCATCCTGTGGTGGGATTCCAGGTCGCCTCGGTCCACTCGATGGTGCTGCGATCGCCCATGGGTCCCCTCCCGTAGCGGGTGGACACTGGTCATTAGCGCTTTCCCGCCCGGCGCTTCGACTGCGCTGCCTAACGAGCGACGTGCCGAACTGACACGTGATCACCCCCATCCTTCGCATCGAACGCATGTTCTGTGAAGGGGGTGTTGGAGTCGAGGTCGGTTCCGGCAGCTGTGCGGCTACCTGAGGGCGTCAACCAGCGCGTCACAAAGAGACTTCGCGTCGTCGAGGGCTTGGCGGCATGCGGCATCGGTGAGTACGAGACGCTGACCGATTCGAGTGGACGAACTGGGCACTCTGGTCAGGTACTTCTCATCCACGATGCCGTCGTTATGCGTGAAGACGTGCCGGGCGGCCCAGGTTTCGAGGAGGCGTTGCCACGACTGTGCGCCCAGGGTGATCCGCAGGTCGGAGAAGCCGGTGGCGACGATCAGGTCGGCCATGTGGTCGAGACGCTGGAAGATGGCCCCCTTGCCGTTCAGGAGGCTGTCGGCGTTCGGCGCGGCCGCGCGAAAGAGCGAGGAGGCCAGAGCCTCTACGACTCCGACCACGTTCTCGATGGTGTCGACCCAGTTGCGCGCGAACACCCCCTGCTCGCGGAGCAGGGACTTCGCGTCCGCGGGCAGGGCTTCCAGGGCGTCCAGGCGGGCGGTGTCGGCCTGGAGGGCGTCGAAAGCGACGGAGGCGGCGGGGAGTTGACCGCACACGGGGCAGTACCGATGTTCCCCGAAGACCGCGTAGTTGTTCTGGCAGTCCGCACAGGTGCGGACACGGACGAGTTGCTCCTCGTCGATCCCCGGCAGCGGGCGGGGGTAGAAGGGCTGCGACTTGTAGGAGAAGGAGATGCTGCTGCCGCGCGAGCCACGTGCCAGCCCACCGAACACCTTGTCCAACTCCTGGCTGACCATCTGCATGGCGAAGTCACCCGCGGCACGCATGATGCGGTCGCGCTGCTGCTCGGTCATGAACTCCGAGTGCTCTGCGTGGTGTCCGCAATAGACGCACCACAGGGTCAGGTCGTCGGGTAGCGCCTCGTACTGCTGGACGTCCATGCGGAAGACCAGCGAACACTCCGGGCACTGGCGGCCGAAGAAACCGTTGTCATCTGAAGGGATGCTGACCCGCATCTCGAAGGAGTCGCCCTGGCGGCCGACGAGTTCCGCACCATCGGCCATTCTGAATCTGCGGTTGTCGCCCATGAGTTGATTGTCTCCCTCGGCACTGACAGTGGCTTCTGCGTGCGTCGCTCATCAGCTGTGGCAGGTGATGCGTTCCTTGAACAGGTCGAAACCGCGTTGCATCATCGCCACGCTTCGGTCCGTGGCCCAGAACAGGACTTTGGGGGAGCTGGTCACCTGGGCGAGGTTCATCCGTCCCTGGGTGACCACCATGTTGCGCTCCAGGATGCTGAGCGTGCCGTAGATGTCGCCGTGTGCCAGGGAACTACAGCTGCTCCACACGATCTCGGCCTCCGCAGCACCCATAGGGGCCAGGGTTCCTGCTTCCCGCACGATCTCCGAGTAGGTCGTCGGTTTGAGGGCCTTCTTGGCGTCGGCCGGGTCCGTTCCCGCCTTGACGACAAGGTCCGTCAGCTGCTGCATCCGCACGTCTAGCGGTCGTCTGGGCTGCCGCTGGAGGAGCGAGTTCATGCGGTCCGAGTTCTTGTGCTCGCCAGCCTGCAGGCGCCGTCGCCGCTGCACGCGTACCAGGCGCTGCTTGGGGCCGAGCATCCATACCGCGCGGGCGCTGTTCTCGAAGGCGCCGCGCACGCGCCTACCAGAATCGTCAAGAGGCAGGCCGCGCGTGTGGTCAGTGCTGTGCCAGGGCGTCGAGCTCGTCGAGGAGTCCGCGGACGCGGCGTTCGATTTCATCGCGGATGGGGCGGACGTCGGCAGCGGTTTTGCCGGCGGGGTCGTCGAGGTTCCAGTCGAGGTACCGCTTACCGGGGAAGACCGGGCAAGTGTCGCCGCAGCCCCGTGTCGGACAGCCACGCTTTACCCATGAGATGAGCAGTCCACAGGACAAGGCATGCCCAGCTCCTGCAGCGGTGGACCTCGATGGCGTACGTGTTGGCGTTGGGAGCCGGGTCGCAGGCGGCGTGGTGGACTTGCCGGCGGGCAGACCCCGGGTAGGTCATGAGGCTCTCCCCGGAGTATCCGTGGATTCCGGGCGCCAGCTGTTCGCTTTCGAACTGTTCCCAAGCACGTCTGTTGACCGTTGCCTGGTCGACCTCCGACATGTCGACCCAGAGACTGCCCTCGCCATCAGCGACGGGTTTCTTGCATGCGTCACAGATGGCGAGAAGCTCGTGCGTCAAGGCGTTCCCGCCCAGCAGGTGCGCGGCTACTTCGAGGCGTCCTCGATGGCCTCGAAGATGTCGGCGTCGGTCTCCTTCTGCCAGTCGGGCAGGTCGGGCCAGTCGGCGACGTATCCGGGCTTGGGGTTCTCGAAGTGCTTGTACATCTGGGCGGTCCAGCAGGTGGCGACGAAGCGGCTCTTCTGCTCGCGGGTGAGGCGGGAGGCGTGGCGGTCGCTGAGGTCGAGGAACTGTCGCACCTGGTTGTACACGGCCCCGGCGGCCTGGCGCTCCCACTCGGGGGTTTCTTCCCAGGGGGTGATGTAGCCGGGCTTGGGTTCGCCGGGGAAGTGCTTTCGAACGCCGGTGATCCAAGCCTCGCGGAACACGCGTGCGCCCTCGATCTGCGACATGCCTTCCCCTCTCGTCACGTCGTGCACAGTGCGTCGATCTCGGCGCCCAGTTCGACCACGCGGGCGTCGCGGGCGAGGGAGCCAAGATCGGTTCGTAGCCCCTGGAGTTTACGGGCGACGTACCCGGAGGACGTCGCTCGGGCGAGCTGCAGGGCCTCGCGGCCGTAGGTGAGGACCTGGTCCGGGTCGTGGCGCTTGGCGCCGATGGACGCGAGGTCGGTGAGGACTGCGCCGCGGCGCCGGAAAGACTGCCCAGAGGCGAGTACGTCCTGGCTCAAAGCAGTGGTGAGGGCCTTCTCGGCGAGGTCGAGGCGGCCGAGTTGGAGGTAGCGGGCGCCGCGTTCCTCGGCGAGGCGGGAGCCGTCGAAGCGCAACCAGCCGCCGTTGTGAAACGGGCCGTTGAGGTCCGTGACCCTCTCCGCCTCGTCCAAGGCGCGCTCGCAGGCGGACAGGTTCCCGAGTCCGGCGTACGCCTCGGCCTGAACGGAGGCGACCCAGTGGCGGGTGGACAGGGAGCTGTCTCCTCGCCGCGCCACCCGCTCTGCAGCCGAGAGTGCGGTGGCGGCCTCGGCGTAACGCCGTTCGTACAGGTCGACGTATGCGTGCCGGACCAGGGCGCATGCCCAGAGGTCGTAGGACTTGGCTTCCTTGCTGGCGGAGGCGGCGAGTGTGTAGGACGCGGCTGCGTCGGTGTAGCGGTTGCCGTCGAAGGCCAGTTCTCCGGCGAGCTGGAAGAGGTCACCGGCCGCGCCGCACAGAGCCTGGGATTCAGCTGCCGGCTGGCCGTCGAGAGTGTCGTTGAGCGTGGTGAGCTGGTCGCGGACGATCGGGTACACGGAACCCTTGGCACGGGCGAGTTGGTACACCTGCCACAGGTGGCCGTTCATGCGCAGGAAGTCCTCCGACACCCCACGGCGGGTCCCGTCGGTGAGGGCGGCGCTCTCGTCGGCGGGCAGAGCCACGAGGGCGCTGGTGACGGCGATGGCGCGTAGAAACTGGCGTCGGATCATGTCGTCGAGGTCCCCTGAGCCGTGGTGGTCGCGAGGCGGCGACCCTGCCGGCGCTGGACGGGCTGCTTGTGGCTGTCCCATCAGGGCGTCGAGTTCGTCAAGGTCGAGGTGCAGCAGCTCGGCCAGCCGTGGCCGTAATGGCGGCTGGGGTGTGGTGGTCCGGGTCTCCCAGCGCCCGATCGTGCGCCGGTCGACGCCGAGGGCGTGCGCGAGCTCTTCCTGACTGTAGCCCAGCGCCCTGCGCCGCTCCGCAAGCCCCATGCCGCCCCCTTTCCACGTTCCCGTCCGTGTCTACCCTGGCGGCGCTGATCTGTCCCATGAGTGTCCCAGGACTGCCTCATGGATGCCGTGGTCCGCGCCAACCCGCTCCGGTTTTCTGGACGTTGTCAGCCACGACAACGGTGGACACCGGAGAAGGGGTGCGGGCATGGGAACACAGAGCGCCATGTCGTCCGAGGCGGCGCAGCTCCCGATCGTCTTGGAGGCGGTCGATGAGAGCGTGGCCACGGCGCTCGCAGTCGGGCTGGCGATGCCGGATCGCTCGGTGATCGAGGCGACGACCCGGGACCTGGTCGGTCACCTCAGAGCGCTGATGGCCGAGGACCTCGGCTTCGACGAGGACCCGGCCGTGCAGGCGCTGTTCCGGGAGGGTTACCGGGTCCTCGACCTGACGCGCCGGCCCACCGTGGAGTCCACCCACTTCGGCGCCTACCAGTACATGCGTGAAGTCGGCCTGCTGACCAGGCGCTTTGCCGATGTCTACCGCGAGGCGCAAGAACAGGACGAAGCCGATGCCTGACGAAGCCCCCACCGATCTGCCCATGCGCTGGCGCGGAGCGACATTGCCCGAGCAGGAACGGGCACGACGCCTCTTCATCAGTCCACCCGGCCTCCCGCCCTTCGTCCGGCAACCCGAGAAGAGCCACCGCGAACAGCGAAGAAACACATCACGGCCCAGGTCATGTACGTCGTCTCGGTCCTTGCGCTCGGCGGCTCGATCACGCTGGCGGTGTCGCGAGGATGATGAGACGGGGAAGCAACAGGCGCCGTGGTCCTTACGGCTGGCGGCAGTGGCTGTTGTCAGCCCTGATCATCGCCTCCACCTCGCCGGTCGCCTGGGCCTTCTGGTACTTCGACCGCTCCTAGCCCTCGACGGGCACTCACTGACTCCCGCTCTGGCCGCGCGAGCCCTCAGGAAGACCCGGTCCCCCACCGGGGCGGGCTCAGCAACTCCCCGGCGGCCGGAGCGGGATCCCACCACGGGGCAACCCGGTGTGCGCCCTGCCGCCGTGGCAGCAGTACCTCCGATAGGCCCCCGTCCCGGTCGCTGGATCTGCCTGCGGACGGGACGGGTCCTGGGCTTCGCAACTTGCGGGGCTCGTCCACTCACTCCGTAGGAGAGGAACGACCATGAACATCGACGAACTGTTCACCGGCGACCTGATCACCGGCGTCCCCAGCATGGACGCGGCGCTGCTCGACAAGATGCCCGGCGGCGGCGACAACAACGGCGACCACTGCAGCTGACCAGCCCGTGAACGCGGTGGAGCAGGGCCGAGCGCTCTGCTCCACCGCCCTGACTGAGGGGGAAGCAGGTGCTTTCGTTTCGTGTTCGGCTGGCTGACACCCGGAGCACAGCCTGGCGCTGGGACACAGATCGTTGGGTGAGCGGCGACAGCTGGATCAGACCCGCTCACGCGGCTGCCCTGGAAGCCGAGCTTGCGCCGGGCGATGGATCCGGCGTCCACGCACTGGTGAGGGAGGACACGGGCGGGGAGGTGGACTTCACATCGCTGCTCCTACGCCCGGACGAGGTTCAGGTTTCAGCGGGAGTGTTCGGCACCGCACCGCTCTACCTAGTAGCGGCCGGAGAAGACCTATACGGCTCATGGGACTTGGCCGACCTACGGCCGCACCTGCGACCCGACCGACTCAATCCCCGGACCGTGGCGCGCACCTTGACCCGCCGACACCGCTACAGCTCCGACACCCTCTTCGACGGCGTGTACCGGCTCACGGAACGCGCCACGGCCGTCTTCACGACCGCGGGACTCGCGATCCTCTACCCCGAGACCGCCCAGCACGTGCTGGAGCCCAGAAGGCTGCGGGCGGGTGTTGACCCGGTGGAGGCGTTCGATGCGCTGCTGACCGAGGCCGTGGCCGGGTGGCGTTCTACGGTGAGCTGCGTCGGCGTGGAGGTGTCTGGCGGGGCCGACTCGGGCAACGTGGCTCTCTCGACCGCCGCAGCCGGCTTCAGCTCGGTCCACACGTTCGGCTTGCTCATGGGCGGCCGGATCGGTCGGCTTCAGCGAGACCGACGTCGCATGCTGGTGGATCACCTGGGACTGCGGGACACCGCCGTCCCGGCCATGCAGCACCCGCCGTTCGTGCCCGGTGGAGTACGGGAGCGCGGATTGCCGCACGACCCGGCAGGAGCCTTCTACCAGGAGGCGTTCGACGTCTTGCGCGGGCACGTGGCCGCCCACGGTTGCGAGGTGGTCTTCACGGGCGGTGGCGGGGATGAGGTCAATGCCTGCCACTCCCGTACGGGCGTCGATCTCCCCGCGGCAGAGCCCATCCCTTGGCTCGGGGACAAGGCCATCGAGGCCCTGGCCCAGGTGGACGAGAACCTCGCCCCCATCCCCGTGCTCCCGGTGCCCACGCTCGTGGCCTTCGGCCTGCACAACCCGGCCTACCTGAGACTCGGAATCTGGCCCGTCGCCCCGCTCGCCCACCCCCGAATCGTCCGCTTCATGGAGCAACTGCCACACGAGCACAAGGGGGGCAAGGCGATGTTCCGCGACCGCCTGCGGCGTGCCGGACTGCCCGAGTCCGTCGCGGCCCCGACCGAACCGGAGAACTTCCTCGCGGTCATGGAGTCGGGCCTGCGCAGTTACGGCCTTCCCCTCCTGGACGACATGTTCCGCGAGTCACTGCTGGTCGACCTCGGCTACGTTGATCCCGTCGCCCTGGCCCGAGCCCGGGAGCACGCCGAGCGAGCCCCCGTGGTGCCTGACCTGCTGTGCGACACACTCGCCCTGGAAGTCGGACTCCGGAGCCTTGCATGAGCAGCCTGGACATCGTGGAGGCAGAACGCCTCGAAGCGTCGAACCTCTTCTACCGGGACCCCACGCTGTACGACCACGTGCAGGCCGACAGCTACAGCGCGAGCCTCTGCCGGGAACTCATCGACCGGCACTACCCCGAAGCCCGCACACTGCTGGACTTCGGCTGCGGCACCGGCAGGGACCTGGAACTGCTCGCCCAGCGCTTCGACTGCATCGGCGTCGATCTCCAGCCCGGCCTGGTCGACTACGCACGCCGCACGCGCCCCGAACTCGACATCCGAGTCGGGGACATGCGCACCGTCCGACTCGACCGCACTGCCGACGTCCTGGTGTGCTTGGGCAACTCGCTCGCGTACGTGCACGACAACGCTGACGTCCGGGCAGCGTTCCAGACCTTCGCCGCACACGCGCACCCGGGCACCCTGTTCGTCCTGTGCTCCCCGGTAGCCCCGATCGAGTCTCCGAGCCCTCAACATGCCCGCGTAGAGACCTCCCTCGGGGCCGCCACGGTGACCATCAGCTACCAGTGGGACCTGCGGACACAGATCAACACCATGCGTCGGCAGTGGGTGTTCGACTCGGGCGAGGAGTGCCACGATGCCATCCGGCGGCGTGTTCTCGGTCCTCGCGAACTGGAGCTGCACGCGCTCCTCGCCGGTTTCGAGGTCTTTGAGATTGTCAACGAAACCGGCGCACTGCCTGTCCTGGGTCCAGGCGCCTATACGGTGGCTCGCTATCAGGGGTGAGGTTCCGGCCAATGAGCGGTGTGCACCGTGAAGTCGCAGGTCGCGGGTCTGGTGTGAACGACGAGTGGGGTACTCGCGCCGGTCGGCGGCCGATGGCCATGGCGTAGATCATCGGGCAGGTCCGGTTCCGGCGGGATGCCGGGGTTCGGCTGCGCCCGCGACCGGCCCCCGCCTACGATCCGTCAGCAGGTCGGCACGCCATGAGAGCGCGGGAGGCTGCGGGGATGCAGGAGCGACAGTGGATCAACGCCCCGCCGGAGATAACTGGAGGTCCTTGCTGAGCAGTTGGCCATGCAGATGCAGGAAGTTCAGGTCGAGCGGGACGAACTGGCGATCGCGGACCGGGTGTTGAACCGCCTGGCCGAGCAGGTCCAGGCCGACGCCGAGGCTGTCGCTCCGGTAACGGCGCAGGTGGCCGGGTGGGCAGTCTTGCTCATCCCGCACCGCAGCGACGCGGCCGATGAGGGCGCGCTGCCCGGCGATTACCGCAAGATCCTGGCGATCGTGCGGGAGACCGACGGCCCGGTGCAGGTCAGGGCGGTCGGAGAGCGGCTGGATCTGGACGCCTCGGTGCGCGGCAAGCTGGAGCCGCTGCGGGCGAAGATGACCAAGCTCGCCGATCGTGGCTGGCTGCACAAACGCCCCGGCGGGAAGTTCACCGCACGCTCGTAGCCACGCCGACGACGGGTGCTTTGAGGACCGTAACGTGATCCGCTCCAGCTCTCCCGGCGTACCGGCCCGGCCACGAATCGTAGGAGCAGCACAGCGGTCCGCGCGGCAGAAACCGCGGACAGCTCCGAACGACATGCCAGACGATCTTCGCCGTGGACACCGGCCGACGACCAGCACGAGTAGCTCTCCCGACCCTCACACCAGAGCCGTGACCAGCAACTTCACGATGCACACCACTCAGTCGAGGACTCGACTTCAAGGGCGGCTGGATCCACGTCAACCGCCAGGTGCGGCTCGTCGGCACGAAGCCTGTCTTCGCCCTGCCCAAGGGCAACAGGATCCGGTCAGTGCCCCTGTCGGCTCAGCTCGCCTCGGCTCTCAAGGCCCACATGAAGGAGTTCCCGCCGGTCGAGGTCACCCTGCCCTGGGCCAAACCGGACGGTGAGCCGAAGACCTTCCGCCTCCTCTTCGTCGACAAGAAGAGCCGGGCCTACAACCGCAGCGTCTTCAACATGGGCGACTGGAAGCGCGCCCTGGCCGCCGCCGGCGTGATCCCTTCCCGAGAGCGGGGCGCGCGCTACCTCCAGGTGGCCCCCGAGGACGGCATGCACGCCCTCCGGCACGCCTACGCCTCCGTACTCCTGGACGCGGGGGAGAGCATCAAGGCGCTCTCCGAGTACCTCGGTCACTCGGACCCGGGTTTCACGCTTCGGACGTGCACGCACCTGCTGCCGTCCAGCGAAATCCGCACCCGCAAGGCGATCGCCTTCACGGAAACGGAAGCCGAGGCGGAAGCGGAAGACGACGGCGACCCACCCGCAACCCAGGGCACATCAGCACCCCCAGCAAAACCAATGTGCCCTCAATGTGCCCTGGCCGCGTGACGCCCCCTCCCCGGCACCAAAAGGGGCGAGGCCCGAAGACCCCGCCCGCTACCAGTGAAACCCCAGGTCAGGGCCACACCAGGCAGTACGGCTGATGCCCCGCCTCATGCAACCGATGGCTGAAGTCCTGCCACTCATGCAGCAGCTGATACACGTTGAACGCATCCCGGGGCCCACCCCGGTCCGGCACCGTCGACCAGATGAACGCGGCCGCGCCGACCGCTTCCTCTCCTATGCCCCGCAGCGGGTCCACCACCGTCATCGGCAGCTTGACCACCGCGTAGTCGGGGTGCAGGACGACCAGCTCCAGCGGCGGGACCTTGTGCAGGGGGACGCCTTCGATGCCCGTCAGGACCATCGCGGCCATCGTCTCCGGCTTGATCTTGGTGAACATGCCGTTCATGCCGAGCTCGTCGCCGCCGAGTTCCTCGGGGCGCATCGAGATCGGGACGCGGGCCGCGGTCGCACCGTCGGGCGCGCCGAAGTACTTGTACGTCACCCCCACCCGACCACCATTCCTGCTCACCCTCAGCCGATCGCGATCGCTGCGTCGGTCGGCCCGCTCTGACTCATTAGGTACACCCGGCATATCCGGTACTACGTGTTCCTTACGCGGTTCGTTCGAATCCTCCGCGTCGCGCCGGTGCCTTCCCCGCCGGGCACGTCGAGGACCCAGGTCATCAGTCCCCTCGCCCAGTCCGCCACCGCGATGCATATCTCCACCCGACTGCTTTTCTAGGACGCGTGGCCCCCGCCGCGCAACCCGATCATCGTGTCAGTGACCTCCCCCACGGCCGCCCGCCGAAACGTGCGCTGAAACACCTGTCCGCAGGATCTTTTCAGTCTCCGACCATCACGCCCCGCATGAGCTGTGAGTATCACGACCAGTCTCGCAGATCCCCGGCGGGGGGCGGGGCGAAGGAGGTCGGAGGGGGAGGGGGTGCGGGGGAGCGGAGGGGGCGGATGGAGGAACGGAAGGGCGGAGGCGCACGGGAGGGCCGGAGTCGGTGCAGCGGTGGCCGACTGCCGTCGCCGCCCCCTGGCCTACCCTGAGGAGGTCACTGGCAACCGGAGTCCGAGATCATCGGAGAAGGTCAGAGAAGGTCGGAGTAGTCGCAGGTCATGAGCGAAGCGCCCTCTTCAGGAACGCCCTATCCATACGATGCGCCTGCCTCGCAGGCTCTGTTCGACCGTGCGGCCGCCGTCACACCCGGCGGCGTGAACTCCCCGGTGCGCGCCTTCCGGGCCGTGGGCGGGACGCCGCGGTTCATGGTGTCCGGCACCGGTCCGTATCTGACCGACGCCGACGGGCGCGAGTACGTCGACCTCGTCTGCTCGTGGGGGCCCATGATCCTCGGGCACTCCCACCCGGAGGTCATCGCCGCCGTCCAGGACGCCGTCTCCCGCGGCACCTCCTTCGGTACGCCGGGGGAGGGTGAGGTCGCGCTCGCCGAGGAGATCGTCGCCCGGATCGAACCCGTCGACCAGGTCCGGCTCGTCTCCAGCGGCACCGAGGCCACCATGTCGGCCATCCGGCTCGCCCGCGGGTTCACCCAGCGGTCCAAGGTGATCAAGTTCGCCGGGTGTTATCACGGGCATGTCGATTCGCTGCTCGCCGCAGCGGGGTCCGGTGTTGCCACCTTCGCCCTTCCCGACACCCCGGGCGTCACCGGCGCCCAGGCCGGCGACACCATCGTCCTTCCGTACAACGATCTTGAGTCCGTCCATGAGGCGTTCCACCGCTACCCCGGTGAGATCGCCTGCGTCATCACCGAGGCCTCGCCCGGCAACATGGGCGTCGTCCCGCCGCTGGCCGGCTTCAACGAGGGGCTCAAGGACGCCTGCCGGAAGAACGGCGCCCTCTTCATCTCCGACGAGGTCATGACCGGGTTCCGGACCAGCCGCGCCGGGTGGTACGGCATCGACGGGGTCAAGCCCGACCTGATGACCTTCGGCAAGGTGATGGGGGGCGGCTTCCCCGCCGCCGCCTTCGGCGGGCGCGCCGACGTCATGGCCCACCTCGCGCCCGCCGGGCCCGTCTACCAGGCCGGCACCCTCTCCGGGAACCCGGTCGCCACCGCCGCCGGCCTCGCCCAGCTGCGGCTCCTCGACGAGGCCGCGTACGACAAGGTCAACGAGGTGTCGGAGACCCTGCAGTCCCTCGTCACCGGGGCCCTCACCAAGGAAGGCGTCGCGCACCGGCTGCAGAACGCCTCCAACATGTTCTCCGTCTTCTTCACGGACCGGGAGGTCCGTAACTACGAGGACGCCAAGCGGCAGGAGTCCTTCCGCTTCAACGCCTTCTTCCACTCGATGCTGGCCCAGGGCGTCTACCTGCCGCCCTCGTCCTTCGAGTCCTGGTTCGTTTCCACCGCACACGACGAGCAGGCCGTCCAGCGGATCGCCGACGCCCTCCCGGCGGCGGCCCGAGCGGCGGCGGAGGCCACGGCGGCATGAGCAACGACATCGACCGAGGCAGCGAGAGCGACATCACCGTCGTCCACGTCATGCGGCACGGCGAGGTGGCCAACCCGGACGGAGTCCTCTACGGCCGGCTCGCGGGGTACCACCTCTCCGAGCTCGGGCGGCAGATGGCCGACCGGGTCGCCGAGCACCTCGCCTCCCGTGACGTCACCTACGTCTGCGCCTCCCCGCTGGAGCGGGCGCAGGAGACCGCGACGCCGATCGCCAAGGCGCACGGGCTGGACCTCGCGACCGACGGGCGGCTCATCGAGGCCGACAACGTCTTCCAGGGCAAGACCTTCGGCGTGGGCGACGGCGCGCTCAAGAAGCCGGAGAACTGGAAGCACCTCGTCAACCCGTTCAGGCCGTCCTGGGGTGAGCCGTACGTCGACCAGGTCGTCCGCATGATGGGCGCGCTCGACTCCGCCAAGGACGCGGCGCGTGGGCACGAAGCCGTGCTGGTCAGCCATCAGCTGCCGATCTGGATCGTGCGGAGCTATGTCGAGAAGCGGCGGCTGTGGCACGACCCGCGCAGGCGGCAGTGCACGCTCGCGTCCCTGACGACGTTCACGTACCAGGGCGACAGGATCGTGTCCGTCGGGTACACCGAGCCCGCCATCGACCTCGTGCCCGCCCATCTCCGCGCCGGCGCCAAGCCGGTGAAGGGGAAGGACAAGGCCTTCGGGGCCTGAGGCGTGTGGGGCGCCAACGACACGTTCGGCGCCTAAGACACGTTTGTGACATTTGTTGCCGATCCTCCGTGATCCGGAGGAACCTCCCCGTTCGTCGTGCCCTCTGACTGGGTGACCACCAGGCAAGCACGACGGATGGGGCAGTCATGGGCAACTTCAGCCGAAGGGGAGCTATCGGGCTCGGTGTCGGTACGGCCGCCGCCGTCGGACTCGCCGGATGCGGCACTCTCACCTCGTCAGATGGGTCGAACCCCACCGGAGGTTCCGGCGACGGCGCGGACAACAAGCCCGGAACGCAGGCGAACCGTGCCCGCCCCATTGGCGACGGCTCCACCTCCTACACCGGCAAGCAGCCTCACCAGCCCGGCAAGCCCGAACCGCTGGAGCCCGGCCAGGAGCCGCCGCAGTTCGTCATCTTCTCCTGGGACGGGGCCGGAGAGGTCGGCAACGGCCTCTTCCCGCGCTTCCTCGAGCTCGCCAAGGAGCACGGGGCGCACATGACCTTCTTCCTCTCGGGGCTGTATCTGCTCCCCGAGTCGAAGAAGCGGCTCTACGAACCCCCGAACAACCCGCGCGGCGCCTCCGACATCGGCTACCTCACCGACGAGCACATCAGGGCGACGCTGAAGAACGTCCGTCAGGCCTGGCTCGACGGCCACGAGATAGGCACCCACTTCAACGGCCACTTCTGCGGCGGTACCGGCACCGTCGGCAACTGGACGCCGAAGCAGTGGCGCAGCGAGATCGACCAGGCCAAGGCCTTCGTCAAGGAGTGGCGGACGAACTCCGGGTGGACCGACCTGCCCTCCCTGCCCTTCGACTACGACAAGGAGCTCGTCGGCGGCCGCACCCCCTGCCTCCTCGGCCAGGAGAACCTGCTGCCCACCGCCCGTGAACTGGGCTGGCGGTACGACGCCTCCTCACCCGGCGGCCACCAGGTGTGGCCGGAGAAGAAGGGGGGCATATGGGACCTGCCGTTGCAGCAGATACCTTTCCCCGGGCACAGCTTCGAGGTCCTCTCGATGGACTACAACATGCTCGCCAACCAGTCGATCAACACGACCAAGGCACCCGCGTACAACTACCCGGGCTGGCGCAAGCAGGCCACCGAGTCCTACATATCGGGCTTCAAGCGGGCATATGAGACAAACCGTGCACCCTTCTTCATAGGCAACCACTTCGAGCAGTGGAACGGCGGCATCTACATGGACGCCGTCGAGGAGGCCTTCAAGCACATCGCGCGGGAGAAGGAGAAGGGCGGCGACGTACGGCTCGTCTCCTTCCGGCAGTTCGTGGACTGGATGGACGTACAGAAGCCGGAAGTCCTCGCCAAGCTGCGGACGCTGGGGAAGGGGCAGCAGCCGCTCGGGGGTTGGAAGGAGTTCCTGAAGGACACCGGCGCGAGCACCGCAACGCCGTCCTCGGGGAGCACCTCGAACGCCGCCTGAAATGCGGGTTTCCGTCCGCAAGGGGGGTGCGCAAGATCCCCGGAACGGACATGCGAAACTTTTCACATGAGTGCCGCCAGTCGTGCCCCCCTGCGCTCGAACCGCAGCCGTGCCGTTCTGCTCGCCGCCACAGCCGCGGTCACCGCGCTGACCCTGTCCGCGTGCAGTTCGGGCGGTTTGTCGGGCGGTGGCGGTGACACCAACTTCGTCCCCGGCGGCAACGGCATCGACACGGTCGCGCAGGGCAAGCGCACCACGGCGCCGGAGCTCTCCGGCGAGACCATCGACGGCAAGCAGCTCAGCACCGCCGACTACAAGGGCAAGATCCTCGTCGTCAACGTGTGGGGGTCGTGGTGCCCGCCGTGCCGGGCCGAGGCGAAGAACTTCCAGACCGTCTACGACGACGTCAAGGGCCAGGGTGTCGAGTTCGTCGGCATCAACACCCGGGACACCAGCACCACCCCCGCGAAGGCCTTCGAGAAGGAGTTCGGGGTCACGTACCCCAGCCTGTACGACCCCACGGGCAAGCAGATGCTCCGCTTCGAGAAGGGCACGCTCAACCCGCAGGCGATCCCGTCCACCCTCGTCATCGACCGGAAGGGCGGGATCGCGGCGCGTGCGCTGACGCCCCTCAGCGAGGAGACGCTGCGCAGCATGCTCAAGCCCGTCCTCGCGGAGAAGTGACGTGAGCGCACTCACGACGCTCGCCGCGGCCACCGGCCCGAACGAGACGGTGCTGAGCGGCGCCTTGCTGATCGCCCTGCCCATCGCGATGCTCGGCGGTCTCGTCTCCTTCTTCTCCCCGTGTGTCCTGCCGCTCGTCCCCGGCTATCTCTCGTACGTCACCGGAGTCGCCGGCACCGATCTGGCCGAGGCGCGGCGTGGGCGGATGGTCATGGGCGCCTCCCTGTTCGTGCTCGGCTTCACCGCCGTGTTCGTCTCCACCGGGGCCCTGTTCGGCTACTTCGGCAACAACCTCCAGGAGCACAAGGACGTCCTGTCCAAGGTGCTCGGCGTGCTCATGATCACCATGGGCGTCTTCTTCATGGGCCTGATGCCGTGGCTGACCCAGCGGGAGTTCCGCTTCCACAAGCGGCCCGCGGCCGGGCTGGTCGGCGCGCCCCTCCTCGGCGCGCTGTTCGGCATCGGCTGGGCGCCGTGCATCGGCCCGACCCTGACGTCCGTGATCGCGCTCTCCTACAACGAGGCCAGTGCCGGCCGCGGCGCCCTGCTGACCGTCGCCTACTGCCTCGGCCTGGGCGTGCCCTTCGTGCTCGCCGCAGTAGCCTTCCGCAAGGCACTCGGCGCCTTCGCCTGGGTCAAGCGCCACTACGTCTGGGTGATGCGCATCGGCGGCACCATGATGATCGTGACCGGTGTGCTGCTGCTGACCGGCGCGTGGGACCGCATCGTGCAGGAGATGCAGGTCTGGTCCGACGGCTTCACTGTGGGGATCTGATCGATGAGCAAGACGACAACCGAGCCGACCCCGGCCGCCGGTGACGAGGACCTGGGCGCCGCCGGCTCCCAGCTCTCCACCGCCCCCGCCGAGGAGGCCCCCAACCTGCCCTCCCTCGGCGTCATCGGCTGGGCCCGCTGGTTCTGGCGGCAGCTCACCTCGATGCGGGTCGCGCTGCTGCTGCTCCTGCTGCTGTCGCTCGGCGCGATCCCCGGCTCGCTCATCCCGCAGAGCGGTATCGACGACACGAAGGTCGCCGAGTTCCGCCAGGCGCACGAGACGCTCGCGCCGGTCTACGACAAGCTCGGCCTCTTCCACGTCTACAGCTCGGTGTGGTTCTCCGCGATCTACATCCTGCTCTTCGTCTCCCTCATCGGCTGCATCGTCCCGCGCACCTGGCAGTTCGTCGGCCAGCTGCGCGGCCGCCCGCCGGGCGCCCCGAAGCGCCTGACCCGGCTGCCCGCCTACACCACCTGGCGCACCGAGGCCGAGCCCGAGCAGGTCCGCGAGGCCGCGCTCGCCCTGCTGAGGAAGCGCCGCTTCCGTGCCCACCCGGCCGGTGACGCCGTCGCCGCCGAGAAGGGCTATCTGCGCGAGGTCGGCAACCTCGCCTTCCACATCGCGCTGATCGTGATGCTGATCGCCTTCGCCTGGGGCCAGCTGTTCAAGTCCGAGGGCAACAAGCTGATCGTCGAGGGCGACGGGTTCTCCAACACCCTCACCCAGTACGACGACTTCAAGTCCGGCAGCCTCTTCAGCCAGGACGACCTCGACCCGTTCAGCTTCACCCTCAAGGACTTCAAGGGCACCTACGAGGCGACCGGCCCCAACCGCGGCACCCCGCGCACCTACGAGGCCGACCTCACCTACAGCGCGGGCGCCGACGGCAAGGACCGGAAGACCACCGTCAAGGTCAACGAGCCGCTGGAGATCGGCGACTCGAAGGTCTACCTCGTCAGCCACGGATACGCCCCCGTCATCACGGTCCGCGACGGCAAGGGCACCGTCGTCTACAGCGATGCCGTCCCCCTCCTTCCGCTCGACGGCAACGTCACCTCCACCGGCGCGATCAAGGTCATGGACGGCTACCGCGACGCCAAGGGCAAGTGGGACCAGCTCGGCTTCCAGGCCTTCTTCCTGCCGTCCTACGGCGGCCCCGACACCGCGGTGGTCTCGCAGTTCCCGGCGCTGCTGAACCCGGTGCTGAACCTGGAGGCCTACCACGGCAGCCTCGGTGTCAACGCCGGGCTCCCGCAGAGCGTGTACCAGCTCGACAAGACGAAGCTGAAGGGCTTCAAGAACTCCAAGGGCGAGCAGCTCCGCGAGAACCTGAAGCCCGGCGAGACCATGAAGCTCCCGAACGGCGCCGGCTCGATCACCTTCGAGAAGGAGATCAAGGAGTGGGCCGGCTTCCAGGTCGCCCGCCAGCCCGGCAGCGGCTGGGCGCTCGCCGGTGCCGTCGCCGCGATCTTCGGCCTCGCCGCTTCCCTGTTCATCCAGCGCCGCCGCGTGTGGGTGCGGGCCACCACCGGTCCCGACGGCGTCACCGTCGTCGAGATGGCCGGCCTCGGCCGCAGCGAGTCCGCCAAGGTCCCCGAGGAACTCGGCGACCTCGCCGGGATCCTGTACGACCAGGCGCCGGGGGCACCCGACCCCGACGACGAACCCGCAGATCCCTCCTCCCCCGACCCCCAAGTCGCACCCGCCGAAGGGGCTGAGACCAAGTGACTCTCGCCGCCGCGACCGAGCTGGCCGCCGCCACCAACGAAAACCTCGCGAACATCAGCAACACGCTGATCTACTCGTCGATGGCCGTCTACACGCTGGCCTTCTTCGCGTACATCGCCGAATGGCTCCTCGGCAGCCGCAGCAAGGTCGGCCGCACGGCCGCCGCGCTCACCCCGGCCAAGGCCAAGAAGGCCGCCGCGCCCGCCGTCACCGTGAAGCAGGGCGGCTCCACCGCCGTACTGGAGCGGCCGAAGGTCGTCGTGCGGGCCACGGCCGGGCAGCGGGACGTGCCGGACGGGCCCGGCGCACACGGCGGGGACGCACAGGGCGACCTCTACGGGCGTATCGCCATCTCCCTCACCGTCCTCGCCTTCCTGATCGAGTTCGGCGGGGTGCTGACACGGGCTCTCTCGGTGGAGCGGGCGCCGTGGGGCAACATGTACGAGTTCAACATCACCTTCTCCACGGTCGCCGTCGGTGTGTACCTCGCGCTGCTGGCGCTGAGGAAGAACGTGCGCTGGCTCGGGCTGTTCCTGATCACCACGGTCCTCCTCGATCTCGGCCTCGCCATCACTGTCTTGTACACCGCCAGTGACCAGTTGGTTCCCGCCCTTCACTCGTACTGGCTGTACATCCACGTCTCCACGGCGATCTTCTGCGGCGCGGTGTTCTACGTCGGAGCCGTCTCCACGCTGCTCTACCTGTTCAAGGACTCGTACGAGAACAAGCTGGCGAACGGCGGCACCCCGGGCCGCTTCGCGAACTCCGTCCTCGACCGGCTGCCCGCCTCGGCGTCCCTCGACAAGTTCTCCTACCGGGTCAACGCCGCCGTCTTCCCGCTGTGGACGTTCACGATCATCGCGGGCGCCATCTGGGCGGGCGACGCCTGGGGCCGCTACTGGGGCTGGGACCCCAAGGAGACCTGGTCCTTCATCACCTGGGTCGCCTACGCCTGCTACCTGCACGCCCGCGCCACGGCCGGCTGGAAGGGCCGCAAGGCCGCCTACCTGGCCCTCATCGCCTTCGGCTGCTGGCTGTTCAACTACTACGGCGTCAACATCTTCGTCTCCGGCAAGCACTCGTACGCCGGGGTCTGACCCGCAGGTCAGCGGCCGTAAGGGTCGCGCATCGCCCCCGGCGGAGTCAGGCTGGTGTCATGACCGGCTCCATCGAACAGGGCACCAGCCAGGCCCACGGGAACACGCACATCCTGCACTTCCTCGTGCGGCTGCCCCGGCGCATGGAGACGGTCTGGCCGGCGCTGGCCACCCCGGAGGGCCTCGCGGCGTGGTTCACCCCCGCCGACGTCCTGGAACCCCGGCTCGGCGGTGCGGTCACCTTGCGTGACATGGGATCCGGGCGGGTCACCGCGTGGGACGTGGAGCGGGTCGCCGAGTACACGCTGGAGGGCGGCGGCCGGCTCCGGTTCCATCTGGAGCGGGACGGGGACGAGGGCAGCGCCCTGCGCTTCACCCATGAGTTCAGGGGCGGCGAGGAGTCGGAGCAGCGTTGGCGGGCGCGCTTCGAGCGGCTGATCGCCGTATGCGAAGCGAGCCCCTGACCCCCTCCCGCAGGGGGTGTCGGGACGTCTACGAAACCGGTGGGGCCGCCGTCGAGGCCATGACGTCCCGCAACCGTTCCACGTACAGCCGCATGTTCTTGCCCGCGACGTCGGTGTCTGGGAAGCGGCTCGCGAACCACAGGCCTTCGTGCAGCCGGGTGACCCAGGCGCACACCTGGTCGCCGTACGACACCCTGATCAGCCCGTACGCCTTCTGCTCGGCCCAGCGCCCGGATCCGGGGACACCGCGGGCGTCGACGTAGGAGACGATCGAGTACATGTCGGGTGACGTGGGGCGGAAGTCCGTGCCGAGCAGTCGCAGCACCCGGGCGAGCGGCATGCGGGCCATGTGCCGGTTGGCGTGCAGCTCGGCGCGTACCGTCCGCAGGGCGCTGGGGAAGTCGCGGGCCTCGGTCATCGGGATCTCGATGGGGGCGCCGCCCACGTACCAGCCCACGGAGTCCGTCCAGCGGGACTTCATCCGGGTGTGGAAGGGCACGACGGTGCGGTAGACGGGCGCGCCGCCGATCTCGTGGACGAAGAGGGCCGTGGCGGCCAGGACGCCGACCGCGCTGCCGCCGTAGGGGCGGCAGTACGCCTCGAAGGCGGCGGCGGTGTCCGGGTCCGTGAGCTCCTCGCGCAGGAACTGCTGGGTGGGCAGCCCGGCGTCGGGGTCCAGGCCGAGGTCGACGGGGAAGGCGGGCAGCCGGCCGTCGCAGCGGCCGACGAACTCCCGCCAGCGGGCGACGACCTCGTGGCCGTCGTCGATCCGGTCGGCCTCGGTCCGCTCGATCTCGCAGAAGTCGACGTAGCTGCTGACCGGCACCGGCTCGATCGGCCGGCCCGCAACGGCCGCCGCGTAGAGCTCGTGGATCTCGCCGGGGATGCGGTGGACGGAGTGCCCGTCGACATTGCTGTGGTCGAAGGCCATGTACACGCTGGTGGAGTCGTCCCGGACGACGGCCGTGTAGATCAGGTTGGGCCAGTGCAGCGCGTCCGCGGTGGCGTCGAAGCGGTCCTCGAGGTAGTCCACCAGCTCCGCCGGGTCGGCGAAGTCGCCGATCTCCACGCGCCGCAGGGACACGTCGTCGGCGTCGAGCGTGAACCGGCGCATCTCGTCGCCGGGTTCGCCGGACCAGCGGAAGCCGCTGCGCAGCGTCTCGTGCCGCAGTGTCCAGCCGCGCAGCGACTCCTCCAGCGCGTCGAGGTCGGCCCGGCCCGGGATGTCGAACGCGGTGCCGACCCAGGTCGGCACGAACAGGCCGTCGTCGCGTACGGTCCGGGCGGTCCTGATGTGCGACTCCTGGATGTACGCCGGCGGCCGCGTGTCCTCGGGCAGGCCCGCCGCCGTCGCGACGGTCGCCGGGCTGAGCGTCCATTCGACGAGACGTCCGGGCCGGACCTCGCAGCGCTGGATATCAGTCATTCGCACGGGCGGCTCCATTCGCGGCGGGGGGAACACCCGAAAGGGTGGTATCCCGCCCAACGAGGCAACCCTTACTCAGAAACGGTTCGCTGTGATCGGCCGAGGGCGAGCCGCAGGTGAGCCGGACGTGATCAGTCGACGGAGATCGAGTCCAGCTTCCCCCGCAGATACACATGCGAGTCGACCGGCGCGTACGCCACCCGCCCCACCGGCGCGGGCACGGACTCCACGAGCGTGCCGGGCGTGCACTCCCCGAAGTAGACGAGGGACATCAGCTCCTCGGCGGGCGCGTCCGCGGGCGGCGGCAGTACGCGATGCCGGCCCGACCGCCACCGGTCACCGGTCCAACGGGCCATCAGGTCCCCGATGTTGATGGTGAAGGCGTCCGGGTCGTAGGGCGCGTCCTCCCACCCGACACCTCCGTCCGCGGGGTCGGTGTAGACCTGCAGCCCGCCCTTGCCCACCTGCCGGTCGAGGATCGTCACCGTGCCGAAGTCGGTGTGCGGTCCGATGCGGAACTGACCGGGCGCCGGTTCCCCGACGACCTCGGTGCCCGGGTACCAGTTGATGTTGAAGCCGTACGTCGGGTGGTCCATGTGCCGTGAGAAGAAGTCCGGTTCGAGGCCCAGGGCGTCGCCGAGCAGGGACAGCAGCTCCTTCTCCAGCTCGGCCATCCGCGCCAGGTACTCCTCGCACAGCTCCCGCAGTTCGGGCACCTCGGCCGGGTACACGTTGGGCGCGTACCACTCGGCGTTGACCACCGGGTCGTCGAAGGGCTCGTGCGTCGCGAAGCTCAGCGACTCCTTCAGGTCCGGCGGCGTCTCGGTCCCCTCCGAGTAGCCGTTGGCCTCCGCCCCGGGGCCGAGCCAGCCGCGGCCGCCGACCTTCACGGCGTAGGGCTGCTTGACGTCCGCCGGGAGGGTGAAGAAGGCGCGGGCCGCCTCCCGGATCCGGGCGCGCAGGACCGGGTCCACACCGTGCCCGGTGACCAGGAGGAAGCCGGCGGTCTGGAGGGCCTCGTCGACGGTGCGGGCGATCGCCGCGCGCGCCTCGGGGTCGCCTTCGAGCCAGGGCCCGAGGTCGATCGTGGGGATTCGTGGGTTACTCACCGATGTCACCGATGTCCTCGTTCCACAGTGCCGGATTGTCCTTGATGAAGTCGCGCATCATCCCGATGCACCCGGGGTCGTCCAGGAGCACGATCTGCACACCGTGCTCGGCCAGCCAGTCATGTCCGCCGGAGAACGTGACCGCCTCCCCGATCACCACCCGCGCCATCCCGAACTGCCGCACCAGCCCCGAGCAGTACCAGCACGGCGACAGCGTGGTCACCATGGTCGTACCCCGGTACGACCGCTGCCGGCCCGCCGCTCGGAAGGCCGCCGTCTCCGCGTGCAGGGACGGGTCGCCGTCCTGCACCCGCCGGTTGTGCCCACGCCCGAGGAGGGCCCCGTCGGGTCCGTAGAGGGCGGCGCCGATCGGGATGCCCCCCTCGCCGAGCCCGGCACGCGCCTCGGCGACGGCCGTAGCGAGCCAGGTACGCGCGGTCGCCTCGTCCAGGAGATCCATGTCTCTCACTGTCCGGTGCACACCAGGTAGTCGTCCAGGCGGCCCGCGCCGGACAGCATGGCCCGGGTGCGCGCCGTGAGCGCCTCGTCGCGCGCCGCGATCGCCGCCCGCAGGGCCTCGCGGCTGCCCTCACGGCGCAGGCCGTCCAGGACCGGGCGGATCTGGTCGAAGAGGTAGTGGCCGCTGCGCAGGGTGTGGATCAGCCGGGCGTCGCGGACGTCGGCGGGGCGGTAGACGCGGTACTTCGTGCCCCGTTCCCGCTCCGGCGCGATCAGTCCGGCCGCCTCCCACACCCGCAGCGCCGACGTGCGTACGCCGAGCAGCGCGGCCACCTCGCCGATGCGCAGCCCGGAGCGGGGCAGCTCGGCAGGGGGTGTCTCGGCCAGGGTCTCCAAGGCCTCGCTCGTCGCCCGCAGCGCCGCCCGCTCCCCGTGCAGCGCGGTGTGCGCGGCGTCGACGAGGGCGAGCGCGGCCGGGACGTCACCGGAGTGCACGGCCCGCATGATCCCGGCCGCCGTCGCCGGCCCGTACCCGCGCCGCAGCGCGCGGTAGGTCAGCAGCGCCCGGCGGTGCACGTCGGTGAAGGTCCGGTAGCCGGACGCCGTGCGCGCGGCCGGAGGCAGGACCCCCGCATCCTCGTAGTTGCGGACCTGCTGCGTCGAGATCCCCGCGAGGCGGGCCAGGTCGACCGGCCGCAGGCGTTCGTCGTCGTTCGTCACGGGAGTTGAAGGTTACGCGATCCCTGTGCCCGATTCACCGGCGAGGCAAGCGGCCAAAGTCTCCACTAGCACTTCAATGAAAAAATTGAAGGCATGGACGACTGCATCCGCATCACCGGCGCCCGTCTGCACAACCTCGACAACGTCACCCTCGCGATCCCCAAGAACAAGCTGGTCGTCATGACCGGTCTGTCCGGCTCCGGCAAGTCCACCCTCGCCTTCGACACCCTCCACCGGGAGGGCCAGCGCCAGTACTTGGAGTCGCTGGGCATGGTCACCGGCCTTGTCAGCCGCCCCTGCGTGGACTCCATCACCGGCCTGTCCCCCTCCATCAGCGTCGACCAGCACCTCACCAACCGCAGCCCCCGCTCCACGGTCGGCACCGTCACCGAGGTGTTCACCTATCTGCGGCTGCTGTGGTCGAGGATCGGGGTACGGCCGTGTCCCGGCTGCGGGAAGGACGTCCCGCCGTCACATGCGTACGAGTACGACCACGACGACGAGGCCGCCGAGGGCGAACAGGCCCCCTGCCCGCACTGCGGCACCCCCGTCCCCGACCTGGTGATGGGCTCCTTCTCCTTCAACAAGCCGGCCGGCGCCTGCCCGGCCTGCACCGGCCTCGGCGAGGTGATCCGGGCGGACGTGGGCCGCCTGGTCGACGGCGGCCGCTCGGTCGCGGGCGGTGCCGTGCTCGGCCTGCACCCGAAGGCCGCCGAGCGCAACGTGACCCTGCTGCGGGCGGCGGCCCGGCACTACGGGTTCACCTTCGACACGGAACGACCACTGGACCAACTGACCGACCCCGAGCGGGACCTGCTCCTGTACGGCGTCGAAAGCCCCGAGTTCCGCCGCCACTTCCCGGGCACCGAGCCGCCCGCCACCGTCACCGCCGGCCGCTTCGAGGGCGTCGCCACCGCGCTGCTGCGGCGCTACGCCGAGCGCATCGAGGACACCGAGTACCGGGAGCGCACCGAGAAGCAGGCGCTGGTGAAGGAGGTCTGCGGGGAGTGCGGGGGTGCCCGGCTGCGGGCGGAGAGCCGGGCGGTCACCGTGCACGGCCTGACGATCGTCGAGGCGGCACGCACCTCCCTCGACGAACTCGCCGCCTGGCTGCGCGGGTTGCGGGAGCGGGTCTCCGAGGAGGAGTGGCTGTTCGTGGAGCCCGTCGTCGCCGATCTCGAAGAGCGCGTACGGCGGCTGGTCGACGTCGGCGTCGGCTATCTGACCCTGGAGCAGCCGACGCCCAGCCTCTCCGCGGGCGAGGCGCAGCGACTGCGGCTGGCCGCGCTGCTCGGCTCGGGGCTCACCGGCGTCCTGTACGTCCTGGACGAGCCGACCATGGGACTCCACCCCGCCGACACCGCCCGCCTGGTCGACGTCCTGCGCAGGCTGCGGGATCTCGGCAACACGGTGCTGGTCATCGAGCACGACCTGGACGTGCTGCGGGCGGCCGACCATGTGGTGGACGTCGGCCCGGGCGCGGGTCGGCACGGTGGGCGGATCGTGGCGCAGGGGACGCCGCAGGAGGTGGCCCGGGCGGGGGGCGCCGACTCGGTCACGGGGGCCGAGGGCGCCTCGGTGACGGGGGCCTATCTGTCCGGTCGGCTGTCGGCGCCGGCCCCGAAGGGGCGGGGAGACGCCGACCGGGCGCTGGTGATTCGCGGGGCGCGGGCGCACAACCTCAAGGACCTCACCGTACGGATCCCGCTCGGCCGCCTGGTCACCGTCACCGGGCCGTCCGGGTCGGGCAAGTCGACGCTGCTGCTGGAGATCCTGGGCCGGGCGGCCCGCAGGCACTTCCACGGCACGGGGGACCGGCCCGGCGAGCACGACGGGATCGACGGCTGGGAGCACCTGGGCAAGGTGGTGACCATCGACCAGGAACCGATCAGCCGACTGCCGCGCTCGAACGCGGCGACCTACTCGGACGTGTTCACGCCGATCAGGGAGACGTTCGCGGCCCGCTCCGGCGGACGGCTGACGCCCGGCGCCTTCTCCTTCAACGTCCCCGGCGGCCGCTGCGAACGCTGCGAGGGCGCCGGCGTGCTCTCGGTCCACATGCACTTCCTGCCGCCGGTGGAGGTGAGGTGCCCGGGCTGCCGCGGCCGGCGGTTCCGGCCGGAGGTGCTGTCGGTGCGGCACGGCGGGCACGACATCGCCGAGGTGCTTCAGGCGACGGTCGACGAGGCCCTGGCGATGTTCGCCGACGTCCCGCCGATCGCCGCCCGCCTGGGCCGCCTCGCCGACGTCGGCCTCGGCTACCTCCCGCTGGGCCAGCCGGCCACGACGCTCTCCGGGGGCGAGGCCCAACGCCTGAAACTGGCGAAGGAACTGGGCCGCAAGGCCGCCGGCAGCACCCTCTACCTCCTGGACGAACCCACCACCGGCCTCCACTCGGCCGACACCGCCCGCCTGCTCGCCGTACTCCAACGCCTCGTCGACACCGGCCACTCGGTCATCACCATCGAGCACAACCTCGACGTCGTCCACGCCTCGGACTGGGTGGTCGACCTGGGGCCGGAAGGCGGGTCGGGCGGCGGGAAGTTGGTGGCGGAGGGGGTGCCGGGGAGGTGACGGGGTGACGCGGCGGTAGAACGGCGCGGCCGCGAGAACGGCGCGGCCGCGAGAACGGCGCGGCCGCGGAGCCGGTCCCGGTCAGGGTTCGTCGCGCTTCGGCCCGTCGTCCCGCTTCTTGTCGTCGTCCTCGTCCAGCGACTTCAGGAACTCGGGGTTGTCGTCGGGAGCCACCCACTCCTGGCGCCGGCGCTGACGGTCCCGTACACCGCCCCAACCCTCCGCGGCCGGGCTGCGCTTCTTGCCCGCGATCAGCCAGGAGATCGAGCCGACCAGTGGGAACACCAGCACGAGGATCGCCCACAGCGGCTTGGGCATGTGGCGGATGTCGTCCTCCTTCGTGCTGATGCAGTCGATGAACGCGTACACGCTCAGCGCCAGTGGCACGAGGAACATCAGCACCCGGAGCATGGGTCCTCTCCAGCGAAACGGTCGTCGGGGCCGGAGGCACGGCCCCCGGGTTCAGGGCCAGGGTAGCCGCTCGGGGATACTTGACCCCATGGCTTACGACGATCTTCGTTCCCTGCTCAGGGCGCTGGAGCGCGAAGGCGACCTCAAGCGCGTCAAGGCTGAGGTCGATCCGTATCTCGAGGTCGGGGAGATCGTCGACCGCGTACAGAAGTCCGGCGGTCCCGCGCTGCTCTTCGAGAACGTGAAGGGGTCGTCGATGCCCCTCGCGATGAACGTGTTCGGAACCGACCGGCGGCTGCTGAAGGCCCTGGGGCTCAAGTCCTACGCGGACATCTCCGACAAGATCGGCGGGCTGCTCAAGCCCGAACTGCCGCACGGGTTCGTCGGGGTCCGCGAGGCCTTCGGGAAGCTCGGCTCCATGACGCACGTGCCGCCGAAGAAGGTGAAGTCGGACAACGCGCCGGTGCAGGAGGTCGTGCTGCACGGGGACGAGGTTGACCTGGAGCGGCTGCCGGCGCTGTTCACCTGGCCCAAGGACGGCGGCTCCTTCTTCAACCTGGGGCTCACGCACACCAAGGACCCGGAGAGCGGCGTACGCAATCTCGGTCTGTACCGCCTCCAGCGCCACGACAAGCGCACCATCGGCATGCACTGGCAGATCCACAAGGACAGCCGCAACCACTACCAGGTGGCGGCGAGAAGGGGAGAGCGGCTGCCGGTCGCGATCGCCTTCGGCTGCCCGCCCGCCGTGTCCTACGCCTCCACCGCGCCGCTGCCCGGTGACATCGACGAGTACATGTTCGCGGGGTTCCTCGCGGGCAAGCGGATCGAGATGGTGGACTGCAAGACGGTGCCGTTGCAGGTGCCGGCGCAGGCGGAGGTCGTGCTGGAGGGGTGGCTGGAGCCGGGGGAGATGCTGCCGGAGGGACCCTTCGGGGACCACACCGGCTTCTACACCCCGCAGGAGCCCTTCCCCGCACTGAAGATCGACTGCGTGACGATGCGCCGACGGCCGCTGCTGCAGTCGATCGTCGTGGGCAGGCCGCCGACGGAGGACGGACCGCTGGGCCGTGCGACGGAACGCTTCTTCCTGCCGCTGCTCAAGATCATCGTCCCGGACATCGTGGACTACCACCTGCCCGAGGCCGGCGGCTTCCACAACTGCGCGATCGTCTCGATCGACAAGAAGTACCCCAAGCACGCCCAGAAGGTGATGCACGCGATCTGGGGCGCCCACATGATGTCCCTGACCAAGCTGATCGTGGTCGTCGACTCCGACTGCGACGTCCACGACCTGCACGAGGTCGCCTGGCGGGCCCTCGGCAACACGGACTACGCCCGTGACCTCTCGGTCGTCGAAGGCCCCGTCGACCACCTCGACCACGCCTCCTACCAGCAGTTCTGGGGCGGCAAGGCGGGCATCGACGCGACGAAGAAGTGGCCCGAGGAGGGCTACACCCGCGACGGCGGCTGGCCGGACATGGTGGAGTCCGATCCCGCGACGGCGGCGAAGGTCGACCGCCGCTGGAAGGAGTACGGGCTGTGAGCAGCGCCTCCGCCGCGATTCCGCAGCCGGGACGCACGAAGGCGTTCCTCCGCCTCGTCATGATCGAGCACTCGGTGTTCGCGCTGCCCTTCGCGTACATCGCCGCGCTCACCGCGATGTTCCAGCTCGACAGGAACATCCACTGGGGGCGGCTGCTCCTGGTGACGGTGTGCATGGTGGGTCTGCGGACCTTCGCGATGGCGGTCAACCGGATCATCGACCGCGAGATCGACGCACGGAACCCGCGGACCGCCCAGCGTGAACTGGTCACGGGCGCGATGACCGTCCGCCACGCCTGGACGGGCGCCCTCATCGCCCTGGTGATCTTCCTGGGCGCGGCGGCCCTGCTGAACCCCCTGTGCCTGGCCCTCGCCCCCATCGCGGTGATCCCGATGGTGGTCTACCCCTACGGCAAACGGTTCACGAACTTCCCCCAGGCCATCCTCGGCCTGGCCCAGGCCATGGGACCGGTCGGCGGCTGGCTCGCCGTCACCGGCACCTGGTCCTGGGACGCGGTGATCCTCGGCCTCGCCGTCGGCATCTGGATCGGCGGTTTCGACCTGATCTACGCCTGCCAGGACGTCGAGACCGACCGCGAGATCGGCGTCATGTCGGTCCCGGCCCGCTTCGGCATCCCGGCGGCGATCTGGGGGGCGCGCGCCTGCCATGCGGCCACTACGGCCCTGTTCGTCTGGTACGCCCTCACAACGGGCGCGGGTGCCTTCTTCTGGCTGGGTCTGCTGATCGTGGCCGGCGCGTTCGTGTACGAGCACTCGATCGTCCGCCCGCACGACCTGTCCCGCCTGAACAGGGCGTTCTTCAGCGTCAACGGGTTCATCGGGATTGCCCTGTTCGTGTGTGCGTTGCTAGACCTCTTGGTTCGGGGCCTGACCGTATGACTAGCCTGCGGCCTACCATCGGGTGCAGGACCAAGGGAGGCCGCCATGACCGTCTCGGACATCGACCGCCTGCACTCGCAGCTCAGCCGGTTCGAGGACATGTTCCCCGGCTATCGGATGGAGATTGTCGAGGGCAACATCATGATGAGTCCGGTCAAGCCTCACCACGCACAGACCATTCGTTTGGTCTGGAACGTTCTTGAGGCGCAGGTCGGCGCGGAGTGGGGCTTCGCCAGTGACGTTGCTTTCCCATTCGACGAGGACAATGAGTTCTGTCCTGACCTGGCTGTCATCCCGGCCGCGGAAGTAGCGAAGAACGAGGGTGCGTACCCGCCCGATCTGATTGAGCTGGTCGTCGAAGTGGTGTCCCAGGGCAGCATCCGGCGCGACTACGAGGTGAAGCCTCGCTGGTACGCCTCCCGAGGCATCGCCAACTACCTGATCCTCGACCCTCTCAAGGGCCACGCCGTCACGCTCTGGAATCCCGGCCCCGAAGGCTACCGAGGCCGCGACACCATCCCCTACGGTCCCGACCTCACCGTCGACTCCCCGCTCGGCAAGCTGACCATCCCCACCGCCGGCCTCCCCGTCGACCCTAAAGCGCGCCCCCGGCCCTGAGCGCCGGCCCGCTCGCCCGGCGTCGCAGCAGAAACGCCGCCGCCACTCCCGCCACCAGCCCCAGCAGATGCCCCTGCCAGCTGACGCCGGACTGGGTCGGGGCGAGGCCCGCCAGTATCGTGCCGCCCCAGATCGCGCCCACCAGCAGGCCGGCCAGGACGCCGAGCGGGCGGCGCTCCACGAAGCCGGTGACGAGCAGGAAGCCGAAGAGGCCGAAGATCAGGCCGGAGGCGCCCGCGGTGTTGGTGTGCGCCGGGGCTATGAGCCACACACCCAGACCGTCGGCCACGATGATCAGCGCGCAGACCGCGAGGAACCGGCGCAGCCCGCCGAGGGCCGCGAGGAAGCCCATGACCAGCAGCGGAACGCTGTTGGCGGCCACATGGGCGAAGCCGAAGTGGATGAAGGCGGCGGGCACGACGTCGACCAGCTCGGCGGGCTCGCGCGGGACGATGCCGAAGCGGTCCAGCGCGTGGCCGCTCGTCACGTCGACCACTTCCAGCAGCCACAGCAGCGCGACCCAGCCCACCATCAGCTTGGCCGCGGTCCTCGCCCGGTCGCCCCGGGACCATTCCGGCCTCGTCTCCGACATGGCACCCCCCGCCACTCGCTCGTCCCCTCCGGTGAACGCCCGACCACCCTTGACCGGTTCCCACCCTGCGACGCCGGATAGGCTCGGGGGCGTGAACCCAGTCAAGCCAGGAGAGACGCGGCGTACGCCTTGGATCGTTGGGGTCTCCGGCGCCTCCGGCACCCCCTATGCCGCCTCGGTGCTGCGCGCGCTGCTCGCCGCCGGGGAGAGCGTCGACCTCATCGTGTCCCGAGCCTCCCGGCTCACCCTGCTCGACGAGACCGGGATCTCCTTCCGGGACGCCCACTGGCGGGACGACCTGCGGGAATGGCTGGCACGCGGGGCCGACGGCAAGCCGGGCACCTTCGAGGCGGACATCGAGGGGGTACGGCACTGGGGTGCCGGGGACCTCGCGGCGGGGCCGTCCTCGGGGTCGTATCCGGTGAAAGGGATGCTCATCGTGCCGGCCTCCACGGCCTGTGTCGCCGGAGTCGCGCTGGGGCTGTCCAAGGACCTGCTGCAGCGGGCCGCGAGCGTGACGCTCAAGGAGCGCCGGCCGCTCGTCGTGGCCGTGCGGGAGACCCCGCTGAACGGCCAGACGCTGCGGCACCTGGTGACCCTGGACGACGCGGGCGCCAGTGTCGTACCGGCTTCGCCCGCCTTCTACGCGGGAGCGACGCACATCCAGGACCTGGTGGACTTCGTCGCCGGACGGGTCCTCGACGCGGCGGGCGTCGAGCACGGCCTCTACCGCCGCTGGCAGGGCGAGATCGGCGGCGGGTCCCGCCCTCCCGCCTGAGCGGCACGCACCACGCACCACCCATCTCAGGAACACCCAGAACTCGCACACCTCTTCAGTGGAAGGCTTCGATCGCATGGACGCGGTGGACAGGCAGCTCATCCAGGCCCTGAGGGAGAACGGCCGGGCCTCCTACGCGGAGCTGGGACGCCTCGTCGGCCTGTCGGGACCCAGCGTCACCGACCGCATCAACCGGCTGGAGGCGGCCGGTGTCATCACCGGTTACCGCGCCACCGTCGACGCCGCCTCGCTCGGCCTCGGCGTCACCGCGCTGATCGGTATCTCGCTCTCCGACGCCACCGACCACGAGGACGTGGCGAACCGCCTGCGGGACCTGGGCGAGATCGAGGACTGCTGGTTCATCGCCGGCGACGACTCGTACATGCTCAAGGTGCGGGCGGCCGATGTGGACGGGCTGGAGAAGATCATCCGGCGGCTCAGCGGCACCACGGGCGTCTCCCGGACCCGTACCACCATCGTGCTCTCCACCAAGTGGGAGAACCGGGTCGGAGAACTGCCCGAAGAGGTGTAGGCGCCTTCAGCGCCGTTTGGGGGCACCTCCCGCCCGAAGGGTGGGGGCGTACGGTTGGACAGGTCGTCGGAGAAAGGTGTGGGCATGGACGTCGGGCTCAAGCGCGAGCTGGAGGAGAAGGTCAGGGCCGGTGAGCGGCTGACCCGCGAGGACGGCATCGCGCTGTACGAGTCGGACGACCTGGCGTGGCTCGGCGGACTCGCCCACGAGGTGCGCACGCGCAAGAACGGCGACGTCGTCCACTTCAACGTCAACCGCCACCTCAACATGACCAACGTGTGCACGGCGTCCTGCGCCTACTGCTCCTTCCAGCGCAAGCCGGGCGAGAAGGACGCGTACACGATGCGTATCGAGGAGGCGGTGAAGCTCGCCAAGTCGATGGAGAGCGAGAACCTCACCGAGCTCCACATCGTCAACGGGCTGCACCCGAACCTGCCTTGGCGTTACTACCCGCGCTCGCTGCGGGAGCTGAAGGCCGCCCTCCCGAACGTCTCGCTGAAGGCCTTCACGGCGACGGAGATCCACCACTTCGAGACCATCTCCGGGCTCTCCGCCTCCGAGATCCTCGACGAGCTCATCGACGCCGGTCTGGAGTCCCTGACAGGCGGCGGCGCGGAGATCTTCGACTGGGAGGTCCGTCAGCACATCGTGGACCACCGCACCCACTGGGAGGACTGGTCCCGCATCCACCGCCTGGCGCACGAGAAGGGTCTGAAGACCCCGTGCACCATGCTGTACGGGCACATCGAGGAGCCCCGCCACCGCGTCGACCACGTCCTGCGCCTGCGTGAGCTCCAGGACGAGACGAACGGCTTCCAGGTCTTCATCCCGCTGCGCTACCAGCACGACTTCGTGGACATGAAGGACGGGAAGGTACGGAACCGGCTGCAGGCGCGCACGCAGATGGCGACGGGCGCGGAGGCCCTCAAGACCTTCGCCGTCTCCCGGCTCCTCTTCGACAACGTTCCGCACGTCAAGGTCTTCTGGGTCATGCACGGCGTCCAGACCGCCCAACTGGCCCTCCAGCACGGCGCCGACGACATGGACGGCTCGGTCGTCGAGTACAAGATCACTCACGACGCGGACAACTACGGCACGCCGAACAAGCTGACGCGTGAGGACCTGCTGGACCTCATCAGGGACGCCGGCTTCCAGCCCGTGGAGCGCAACACGCGCTACGAGGTCATCCGGGAGTACGACGGCCCGGATCCGTCGCGTCGGGAGTCGCCGCAGCCCATGCGCGTCTGACTTCTCAGCCAACCGGGAGCGTGCCCACCCAGGGGCGCGGGGCTGTATCAACATGCGGCTCCGCCGCGTGGGCGCGACCAGCCACAACGTCACTCGCGGCCGACACGGGTCCGACCCCGACGGCGGGTACCCGGACCTCCTGTTGACCACCCGAGCGTCTGAGGACGCCTACACAGCACAACCCTTCATCCCGGAGGGCCCCCGCGGACTCCCGACCCTCCGCCGCGCCGCCGCCGACTGCCGGGGCTGTCCCCTGCACCGCGACGCCACCCAGACGGTGTTCGGCGAGGGCACCGCGCGCGCCCGCGTCATGCTTGTCGGCGAACAACCCGGCGACCAGGAGGACCGCCAGGGCAAACCGTTCGTCGGCCCGGCCGGCCACCTGCTCGACCGGGCCCTCGCGGAGGCCGGTATCAAGCCCGGCGAGGCGTACGTCACCAACGCCGTCAAGCACTTCAAGTTCACGCGGACCGAACCCGGCAAGCGCCGCATCCACAAGCCGCCGACCCTGCGCGAGATGACCGCGTGCGCCCCCTGGCTGGCCGCCGAGCTGGCCGTCGTCGAGCCCGAGCTGATCGTGCTCCTGGGCGCGAGCGCGGGCAAGGCGCTGCTGGGCTCGTCGTTCCGGGTCGGAGAGGTGCGCGGGGCGCTGCTGGAGCGGGAGATCCACGGCCGGCCGGAGAGGCTGGTGGCGACGGTGCATCCGGCGTCGGTACTGCGGATGCGGGACGACACGGAGCGCAAGGCGGCGTACGAGGGGCTGGTCGCGGACCTGAAAGTGGCTGCGCGAGCCCTGATGTAATGGCTACTATGCTGCCGTGTCCCTTACTTTCACACTCGACCCCGCCGTCACCCCCGCCCTCCGGGACGGCATCCTCGACCTGTGGACCGACGTGTCCAACGCGGGCGGAGCCGTGGGCTTCGTGCCGCCGGTGACGCCGGAGGAGGTCCGGCCGGAGCTGGTGCGGCAGCTGGCCGGGATGGCCGACGGGAGCAGGCGGCTGCTCGTCGGGCACGACGAGGACGGGCGGGTCGCCGCGACCGCTTTCCTCACCTTCAACTCGCACCGGCTGATGGTCCACTGGCTCTGGCTGTACACGGTGATGGTGCACCCCCGCCACCAGGGCAAGGGCTACGGCCGTGACCTGCTGGCGGCCGCCGAGCGCGCCGC
This sequence comes from Streptomyces cyaneochromogenes, assembly GCF_003963535.1. GTDB lineage: Bacteria > Actinomycetota > Actinomycetes > Streptomycetales > Streptomycetaceae > Streptomyces > Streptomyces shaanxiensis. The sequence goes on from NZ_CP034539.1 coordinate 5,902,050, forward strand.
CCGGACCTTCCACGGCATCGAGGCGATCCGCCTCACCTGCCGGGGCGGCCTCGGCCTGGAGCGGTTCTACGGCTCCTGCGGCTACAAGGAGGTCGGCCGGATCCCCGCCGCCATCCGGGTCGCGCCGGACGACGACCGGGACGACGTGATCATGCTGCTGCCGCTCGGCTGAACCCCGTATCGACCCCCCTGCAAGATCGGCGGGTCGGCGTGCTTCACTGGACGGTGGCCCTTTTTGGAATCGGAAGAGTGGATTGAGATGCTCCGCTACACACTGATGCGCCTCGGGATCTTCGTGGGCTGCCTCGTGGTCGTCTGGGGCCTCGTCTTCTCCGGCCTCGCCCCGCGCGGACTCGGCGACTCCAACGGCATGTGGATCATCCTGCTCGCCCTGCTGATCTCGGCCCCGATCAGCTTCGTCGTCCTGCGCAAGGAGCGCGACCGCGCCTCCGTGCAGATCGTCCAGAAGGTCGACCGCGTGAAGGCCAACCTGGAGGCCAACCGCAGCCAGGAGGACGACGCGGTCGACGAGGCGGCCCGGGCGCAGGGCCAGGCCTCCTAGGGCCTGTCCAGCGGCCCCACCACGGCGCTACCGCCGGGTAATGGCCCCTGGGACCCCCCTTTACTCTTGGCCGATCCCATGGTGTGGGATGGCTGGAAACAACGTAAGGGGGAACCGTGGCACGAGCGCGCGCGAAACAGGGCGCACGACGCGTTGCCGAGGCCGTAGCCTCCGGCACCGATCCGCGGACGGCGGCGCAGGAGGAACTGCGGCGGCAGGCCGGCGGACGGGGAGCATCGGGAGCCGGCGGCGGGGAGTACGACGCACAGGGCTGGGGCATCGACCCGGCCGACTTCCCGGCCGCCCGGGAGCAGGGCGGCTCCACCGCCACCGTGATGCGGCAGAAGACCGTGCCGCTGGACGAGGCCGGGGAGGCGCTCGGCCGCAGCGAGCAGGTGCGCGAGGGCGCCGAGGTGTCGCACGCCATCTGCCCGATGGTGATCCCCAAGGGCCGCTCGTGGGTCTCCATGCTGCCGGTGCTGACGCTGCTCGTGCTGGGCGTGGTCGGTGCGTCACTCGTGGGCGCGGCGGGCGGCGACGTCCTGACCAACCCGCTGTTCGGCGTGCACTCCTGGGTCATCGCCGTCCTCGCCGTCGGCTTCGTGTGGTGGCGCCAGGGCATGGTCATGGTCCCGGACGGCTGCCAGGCGATGATCACCAAGTTCGGCAAGCTGGAGAAGGTCGTCGGCCCGGGCCGGGTCGTGTTGCTGAGCCCGTGGAAGCGGGTGTCGTACATCGTCAACACCACGATCGAGTACCCGTTCAACGCGCCGGTGCGCGAGGCCCCGACCAGGGGCGGCGTGAAGGCGTCGATCGACCTGTTCATCCAGTTCCGGATCAGCGACCCCACCGAGTTCGTCTACACGCTGGGCGCGGTGCGCGGATTCGAGGAGAAGCTGAGCAACGCCGTGAGCGAGACCATCCGCAGTCTCATCTACGAGCAGGAGGCCGCCGGCATCTACGACATGGTCGGCGAGGACACCGGCCGCCTGCTGGAGCAGCTCAACCAGCAGTTCCGCCCGGCCGTCGAGCTGACCAACGCCAACATCACCCACGCCGAGCCCTCCGACCAGCGCTACCGCATGGACCTGGCGGCGCCCGAGATGGTGCGGGTGGCCAAGGAGGCGTACACGCACGAGTACGCGCTCCAGCTCCGCAAGGAGCAGGACGAGGGCGACCTCACCCGCGAACTCGCCTCCAGCCACGAGACGCTCTCCGCGATCCAGGCCGACATCGCCCAGTACCAGGCGCAGATGGACACGGCCGTCGAGCGCGAGACCAACCGCGCCGAGGCCCTCGCCCGGCAGCGCTACGTCCAGGCCGAGTCGGAGGCGAAGGCCAACGCGGCCCTGCTGGAGGCACAGGCCCTGGACATCCGCGCGGTCACGGCCGCCGAGGCGCCGGAGATCCTGGAGTACCGCTACCAGCAGCAGGTGCTGGACACGCTGGAGCAGGTCGCCGACCACCTGCCGCGCCTGGTGCGCATCGGTGGCGCGGCGGACGGCGGCGGCGTCGCCGGGATCGACTTCCTGGAGCTGGCCCGCGAACTGGTAGGCGAGCGCGGCACGGAGCTGTTCAGCGACGAGGACATGGCCGCCGTACGGTCACGTCTCGCCGAGGTGTCCCAGCGGATCGCCGCCCGCGAGACCGAGATCGGCGCGCTGCTGGCCGCCGATCGGCCCACGGTGCCGCAGGTGCCCGGCCAGACCGCGTCGACCGACAGCTCCGACAGCTCCATCAGCTCCGTCGTCACCGAGGAGGCCGACCAGTGAGCACCGCCCGTTCTTCCCACCGCCGGTCGGTCATCTCCGAGAAGGTCGCCCCCTGGGCCGACATCGCGCGGCTGCTGCGCGGCGGCGAGGCCGACACGCTGATCCCGGTCATCATCCCCCGCCACCGGCGCCGCCTGTGGTGGATGCTGCCGCTGTGGCTCGGTGTCTACGCCCTGTTCATGGGCCTGATGCTGTCCCTGGGCGAGGCGGACTCGACCGCCGGGGAACTCGCCTACGGCACCCTCGCCGCCCTCTCCTACGCCGGCGGCGGCGTCCTGCTGCTGATCGGCGCGCTGTGGTGGTGGCGCTCCTCGATCGTCGAGATCGAGCAGGGCACCAACGGTGTGCAGACCCGCTACGGCGCCGTCGTGCGCACCCTCGACGCCGGCCGCCACTACCTGTGGCACCCGTGGTCCCGGGTCGACTTCGTCGTCGACACCGCCACCGAGATCCCGTACTCGGCGCCGGTGATGGCCTGCCCCACGCAGGAGAACGTCCCGCTGCGCTCGATCGAGTTCTTCCTGAAGTTCCGCATCACCGACGCCGTGCTGTTCGTCCGCACCATCGGCGCGGGCAACTTCGACCTGGTGCTCTCCAGCGCCGTACAGGACGCGATCCGGCAGCGGGCGCGCAAGATGCGCACCGAGCGGGCGTACGACCTGCGCGGTTCGGACGTGGCCGACATGCAGGACCTGCTCAACCGCCAGCTGTCCGGCTACGGCGTGCGCATCACCGGCTCCAACATCCCGGACGTCCAGCTGCCGGCGCAGTACCAGCAGCACCTGGCCACCCGGGAGCGGGTCGCCAAGGAGCGCACGGCCTACGAGCAGGAGTGGGGCCTGGTCCGCAAGCGCCGGATCGACCAGCTGGGCATGGACATCGAGCGCGCCAAGAAGGTGCGGGACGCGCGGATCGTCGAGGTCAAGGCAGCGCTGAACCGGGCCCGCGAAGAGGTCGCCCAGCTGCTGGAGGAGCAGGAGACCAACGCCCAGCGCGTGCGGTTCGAGATCGAGACGCGGGGCCGCAGCGGGCTGATCGCCGCCGAGAACGAGGCCCGCGCGCAGCGCGCCCTCGCCAAGGCCTACCGCGACAACCGCGCCGTCCTGCAGTACGAACTCGCCCGGCGCCGCCTGGAGGTGGGCGCGAAGCTCGCCGGCCGGGCCCCGCAGCCGGTGGTCGTACGGACCGACGGCACGGGCGCCGACACGTCCGCCCTGTCCACCCTTCTCACCGCGCAGTTGCTGCCCCGGCTGACGGCCCTGCCGTCGGGCGACGGGCAGGTCTGGGCGGACCGGGTGTCGCGGCTCGCGGACGAGGTGACCGGCGAGGAGTAGGCAGCGGTTCGCAGCGGGCCGGGTGGGAACGCCCTCCCGGCCCGTACGCTAATCGGCATGGGCGCTGTGAGGACCAAACGGATGCCGCGCGCAGTCCGTGAACAGCAGATGCTGGACGCCGCGGTGCGGACCTTCGGCCAGCGGGGGTACATGGCCGCGTCGATGGACGAGATAGCCGAACTGGCGGGTGTGTCCAAGCCGTTGGTGTACCTGTACCTGAATTCGAAGGAAGACCTCTTCACCGCCTGCATCCGGCGGGAGGCGGCGGCGCTCACCGAGGCCGTACGGGCGGGCGTGCGGCGCGAGCTGCCCGCCGACCGCCAACTCTGGGAAGGGCTCGGCGCGTTCTTCGCGCACACCGCGCGGAACCCGGACGGCTGGTCCGTCCTGCACCTGCAGGCCCGCACCCACGGCGAGCCCTTCGCCGGCGAGGTCGCCGCGATGCGCGCGGAGATCGTCGCGTTCGTGACCCAGCTGATCCTCGCGGCGGCCCGCGAGGCCCATCGGGACCCCGACCTCCCCGAGGGCGAGGTGGCCGGCCTCGCCGAGGCCCTGGTCGGCGCCGCCGAGTCGCTCGCCGACTGGGCCAACGTCACGCCCGGCGTGACGGCGAGACAGGCGGCGGCCACCCTGATGAACTTCGCCTGGTCGGGCCTGGGCAACCTGATGGCCGGCCGGCCCTGGACCGCGCCGGAGGCCGCTCACTAGGCGAGCGGACAGACCTCCCCGGCCAGGTGGACGCGGTCCCCGCCGCCCCGCAGCTCGAACCGCCCGCCCTCCGCCGCGTACGTCACCGTCCCCGGCAGCAGCACCGGAGCCCTGAACTCGGCGTCCACCCGCGCCCGATCGGGCACCCCGTGCGCGGCGAGGCAGCGGGCCACCGTCCACATGCCGTGCGCTATGGCACGCGGGAAGCCGAACAAGCGGGCGGTGAGGGGGTGGAGGTGGATGGGGTTGCGGTCACCCGAGGCGGCGCCGTAGCGGCGTCCGACGTCCCCGGCGAGGCGCCAATCGCTGACCACGGGCAGCGGCTTCGGCGCCTCCCGCACGACCTTCGCGGGCTCGGGAGCCCGCCGGGTGGTGCGGTGCCGGGCGAGATACGTGCTCCGTGACTCCCATACGACCTCGTCGCCGGCCCGCAGCTCGGTGACGACGGCGGCCTCGGTGCCGCGCCGGTGCGGCACCAACCCGTCGACGCGCACGGAGAGTTCGTACTCCCCGGTGGCCGTGACGGACTCGTGCCGGGTGATCGTGATCGACGTGTGGACCAGACCGAGCAGCGGCAGCGGGAAGTCCCGGCCGCTCATCAGCCGCATCGCCAGCGGGAAGCCGAGCACATGGGGATACGTCACCGGCAGGGCGTCCTCCCCGGTGGGGAACCCGCACACCCTCTCGTACGCGGCCAGCCGGGCGAGATCGACGCGCAGACGCGGCAGGACGAGCCGGTCGCGCGGGAACTCCGCGTCGGGGCCGGGGCGTTTGAAGGGTGACAGGAGGGCGCCCCGGGCGAGCAGGGGCGGAAGGGAAGGAGCACGGGTGAGGACGAGGGACATCAGGCCCCCAGCAGGCTCTGGCCGCATACGCGTACGACCTGCCCGTTGACGGACCCGGACCCGGGACCGGCCAGCCAGGCCGTCGTCTCGGCGACGTCCACCGGCAGTCCGCCTTGCGCGAGTGAGTTCATCCGGCGCCCCGCCTCCCGGATGAGGAGGGGAACCGCGGCGGTCATCTTCGTCTCGATGAAGCCCGGTGCGACCGCGTTCACCGTCACCCCGTGCTCGGCGAGCGCGCGCGGCGCGAGGGAGCGGACCAGTCCGGCGATGCCCGCCTTGCTCGCGCCGTAGTTGGTCTGACCGGCGTTCCCCGCCAGCCCCGCGATCGACGCCGTCGCCACGATCCGGCCGCCCCGCCGCAGTGCCCCGCCCGCGAGCAGCGCGTCCGTCGTGCGCAGCACGCTCGCGAGGTTGACGTCCAGCACCGAACTCCAGCGCTCGGCGGGCATGTTGACCAGTCGCCGGTCACGCGTGATCCCGGCGTTGTGGACGAGCACGTCAAGGCCGTCGGGCAGTGCGGCCGCGATGCTCTCGCCCGCGTCCGGGGCGGTGATGTCGAGCGCGAGGGCGATGCCGCCGAGCCGGTCGGCCACACGCCGCGCGTCCTGCTCGGCCTGCGGCACATCGAGTACGACGACCTTGGCACCGTCCCGGGCCAGCGTCTCGGCGACCGCCTCGCCGATGCCGCGGGCGGCGCCGGTGACGAGGGCGGTGCGGCCGGTGAGGGGGCGGTCGGGGTCGGTGGGAGGACGGTCGGGATGGGCGGGGGCCGCGCTCTCGTCGTAGGCACCGACCTCGATGACCTGGCCGCTGACGTACGCCGACTTGGGGGAGAGGAGGAAGCGCAGGGTCGACCCGGCGGCGCGGGCGTCCGTCAGCCGGACGAGGTTGACGGTCCTGCCCCGCCCGATCTCCTTGCCGAGGGAGCGTGTGAAGCCCTCCAGGGCCTGCTGGGCGGCGGCCTGGTGATGGTCGGCCGGGTCGAGGGGCGCTCCGAGCACGACGATCCGGCCGCTCGCGGCGACCGACCGTACGACGGGGTGGAGGGCCGCGTGCACGTCGGCGAGCGTCTCGACGTCACGGACTCCCGTGGCGTCGAGAACCACGGCGGTGGGCTTCTCGGAGGAGGCCGTCAGGCCGAGGCCGGGGTCGGCGGCGGCGAGGTCGAGGTCCGACTTGCCGGCCGTGAGCAGCAGCCGGTCACCTTCCGGCGTCGGCCGCTGCGGTGACCAGCGTTTCAGGGGCGCGGGCTGCGGCAACCCCAGACGACGGGTGAGGAAGCGGCCGGGTGCGGTGCCGGTGAAGCTCAGATAGCGGTCGGCCATGTGCGACTCCCAGTGCGCTCCGGAACTGACTCCGGAGTAAGGTTACCGGAGGTAAGCCCATGGTGACGTGAGGAGTGGGTGGAGATGAGCTCCCTGTTGGCCCCGGCGGTTCGGCGCGTCGCGATCATCGGCGGCACCCGCCTCCCGTTCGCCCGCTCCGACGGCCCGTACGCCACCGCGTCCAACCAGGACATGCTCACGGCGGTCGTCGACGGCCTGGTCGAGCGGTACGGCCTCGCCGGTCCCGGCGCGGTCGGCGAACTCGTCGCCGGGGCGGTCCTCAAGCACAGCCGCGACTTCAACTCAAGCGACCCCGGGGCAGTGCGGGCACGCCCCCACGCCGCCTGGCACGCCCTCTCGCCGCACCGGCCAAAGGCCCTAGTAGCTCCGCTACGAGGACCTTCGTCCGGCACGCCGAGAGCACGCACCGAACGACGCGGGAACGCACCCGCACTGCCCCGGACCCGCTAGCCGCGAGACCGTCCTCGGCTCGAAGCTGGACGCGAGCACACCGGCGTACGACATCCAGCAGGCCTGTGGCACCGGGCTCCAGGCCGTCATCGCCGCCGCCAACAAGATCGCGCTCGGCCAGACCGAGTCGGCGATCGCGGGCGGCGCGGACACGGCCGGCGACGCGCCCCTCGGCGTCAACGACGAGCTGCGCCGGATCCTGCTGGCGGCGCGACGGGCGAAGTCGCTGGGGGACCGGCTCAAGGCGCTCTCCCGCGTACGGCCCACCCACCTCGTCCCCGACATCCCGCGCAACGCCGAGCCCCGCACGAGGCTCTCCATGGGCGAGCACGCCGCCGTCACCGCCCGAGCCTGGGACATCACCCGCGAGGCCCAGGATGAACTGGCGGCGACGAGCCATCAGCGGCTGGCGGCGGCATACGAACGCGGCTTCTTCGAGGACCTGGTGGTGCCCTTCCGGGGCCTGACCCGCGATCAGAACATGCGCCCCGGCTCGACACCGGAGAAACTCGCCGCGCTCAAGCCCGTGTTCGGTCTCGATGGCCCCACCCCGACCATGACGGCGGGCAATTCGACGCCGCTGACCGACGGGGCGGCGGTCGTGCTGCTGGCGAGCGAGGAGTGGGCGCGGCGGCGGGGCCTGGAGCCCCTGGCGTACCTCACGGCGTACGAGACGGCGGCGGTGGACTTCGTGCACGGCGACGTCGCGGACGGCGAGGACGGGCTGCTGATGGCGCCGGCGTACGCGGTTCCGCGCATGCTGGAGCGGGCCGAACTGACGCTCCCCGACTTCGACTTCGTGGAGATCCACGAGGCCTTCGCCTCCCAGGTGCTGGCGACGCTGGCGGCGTGGGAGAAGCGGGGGCTGGCCCCCGTGGACCGGGCCCGCCTGAACGTGACCGGGTCCTCCCTGGCCACCGGTCACCCCTTCGCGGCGACCGGGGCGCGGATCGTGGCGACGCTGGCCAAGTCGCTGGCGGAGAAGGGAAGTTCGGGCCGTGGGCTGATCTCCGTCTGCGCGGCGGGCGGGCAGGGGGTGACGGCTGTCCTGGAGCGAAGGTAGGGAAAGGGTGAGGCGAAGCTGAGTGCCCCTCACATAACCCTCGACGTTGCACATACCCGGCCCCGGACCCCCGCCGAACCCGCACAACGCCCACACGCGGGCGCCGTACGATCACCTGCCTAACCAGCGGTAACCCCTTTCCGCAGGCCTCCGCCGGTGAACGCCACGGTGCGTGAGGCACGTACGTCATGCAGCAAGCAGTTTCTTCGCTGCACGCCCGCCGCAGGAGCCGCCCGTGTCCACCTCGCTTCCCTCCTTCGCCCCGTCCGCCGCCTTCGACGACGCTCCCGGACCGAGCCTGGTCCAGCCCGAGACGCGGCGGCTGGACGGTGCGGTACGGGAGGCGTACGTACCGCCGTTCGCGCCCCCGGTGACCCATGGGTCGCTCGCGGACCTGCCCTTCGACAACGCGAGCGCGGCTCCGGGGGCGGTGATCCTCAGCCGCAAGGGCGAGGACGGGCAGTGGCGGGACGTGACGGCGGCCCAGTTCGCCGAGCACGTGCAGGCGGTGGCCAAGGGCCTGATCGCCGAGGGGTTCGTGCCGGGCGACCGGATCGCGGTCATGGCGCGCACCCGCTACGAGTGGACGCTCCTCGACTTCGCCGCCTGGGCGGCCGGTCTCGTGACGGTCCCCGTCTACCCCACCTCCTCGGTCTTCCAGACCCGCTGGATCCTCCAGGACTCGGGCGCGGTCGCCCTGGTCACGGAGACCGCCGCCCAGGCCGCCGCCCTCGGCCCCGAGCTGGACCGGGTGCCCGACCTGCGCCACATGTGGGTGATGGAGAAGGGCCATGTGGAGCGGCTGGCCGAGCTGGGCGACCAGCAGCCGGACGGCGAGGTGGGCGTACGGCGGGGCATGCTGGCGCCGGACACGCTGGCGACGCTCATCTACACCTCGGGCACGACGGGCCGCCCCAAGGGCTGCGCCCTGACACACGGCAATTTCTTCGCCGAGGTGGACAACGCGATCGAGCTGCTCTACCCGATCTTCAAGGCGCGGACGAGCGAAGAGGCGTCGGTGCTGCTGTTCCTCCCGATGTCGCACGTCTTCGGCCGCATGGTGGCGGTGGCCTGTATCCGGGCGCGGGTCCGCCTGGGCCACGCGCCGAGCCTGAAGGCGGAGGACCTCCTCCCCGACCTGGCGGCCTTCCGCCCGACATGTCTGCTCACGATCCCCTACATGCTGGAGAAGATCTTCAACTCCGCCCGGGCCAAGGCCGAGGCGGGCGGCCGGGTGTCGTCCTTCGACCGCGCGGCGTCGGTGGCCGAGCGCCTCGGCGAGGCACTGGAGGCCAAGCACGCGGGGACGGGCGGCGGCCCGAGCGCGACGCTCAAGACGGCCCGCGCCTTCTACGACCCCCTCGTCTACCGCCGTATCCGCAACGCCATGGGCGGCCGCGTGAGGTACGCGATCTGCGGCGGCTCACCGCTCGGCCGCCGCCTGGCCGCGTTCTTCGCCGGCGCGGGCATCGAGATCTACGAGGGCTACGGCCTCACCGAGACGACGGGCGCGGCGACGGTGACCCCGCCCCTGAAGCCCCGCCTGGGCACGGTGGGCTGGCCCTTGCCGGGCACCCGCGTGCGTATCGCCGCGGACGGCGAGATCCTCGTCTCCGGCGAGCAGGTGCTGCGCGGCTACTGGGACCCGGCGGCGGGCGGCGTGGTGCCCGCGGCGGCGGACGGCTGGCTGGCGACCGGCGACATCGGCGAGCTCGACGACGAGGGCTACCTGACGATCACCGGCCGCAAGAAGGAAATGCTGATCACGGCGGGCGGCAAGAGCGTGGCTCCGGCGCCCCTGGAGAACTGGCTCCGCTCGCACCCCCTGATCTCGCAGTGCATGGTCGTCGGCGACCGACGGCCGTACGTGTCGGCGCTGATCACCTTGGACATGGACGGCGTCACCCACTGGCGCCGGATGAACGGCAAGCACTCGGTCCCGGCCGAACTCCTCGTCACCGACGACGAGTTGAGGGCGATCCTGCAGCGCGCGGTGAACGAGGCCAACAAACTGGTCTCCCGCCCGGAATCGATCCGCCGCTTCGCGATCCTCCCGACGGACTTCACGGAGATGGACGGCCATCTGACCCCGTCGATGAAGCTGCGGCGGGAGGCGGTTCTGCGGGACTTCGCGGGGGTGGTGGAGGGGTTGTACGAGAAGTAGGGGCTCGGCGCGGCCGGCACCCTCAGCCCGCGCCGTTGGCGGTCTTCAGGGCCCTTTCCAGCAGGCGGTCGGCGAGGCCCGCGAACGCCGTGCTCAGGGCCTTGTCCGTGATGCGGTGGGCGTAGGACTGGAAGACCAGAGCGGCCGAGGCCTGGACGGCGGGGGAGACGCGCTGCGGGTCGCTGATGAGCCGCTCCCGCAACTGGACGGGCACGGGCCACTTCTTCGGCCAGGGCAGCTTCGGCGGTTCGGGGCAGATGTCGTCCCCAACCTCCTTCAGCACCTCGGCGGGCTTCTTCCCCGCCAGGCTGGCGGCGATCGTGGCCTCCGCCACCGAGACGGACATGTCCCGCACGGCCGGCAACAACGCGGGCGGGAGCGGCTGCGGATTCAGCCGCTCTCCGTCCCTGGCCGCCGACCTGAAGCCGACCCCGATGCCGTTGCCGGCGCCGGGGTCGTGGATCGGGTGGGGCGGGACGGGCGGCTCGACGATCTCCCACAACCGGGGGTCGAGCCGGGCCAGCATCTCCATGACCTCGACGGTCAGCGCCGCACGGGAGGCGGTTGCCATGGGGGCTCCCTTCCTGGATCTCGGGTGACAGCGTGAGACCGTAAGGGTGGTTGGTACGGCTGTTCGGGCATTGACCCTTTCGAGGGCGCGGTCGTCGCAGGCCCGTCCGCGCCCGTCGATCGAGCGCTACGGCAGGATCTCCAGCTGAACCGCGCTCTCTGTGCCCCGCAGGCCGGAGGTGAGGCAGTCCGTGGGCAGTTGTCGGGGCAGCGCGGTCACGGTCCGGCGTACGAAGTGGCCCTCGCCGCGCCCCTCCACGACCCGGCCCGATTGCAGCACGACCAGGACGCCCGCGACGCGCGCGGTGGTGGCGCCGTCGATGACGATCAGCGACCGGTTGCCGTCGGCGTAGCGGACGGTCTCGGTGCCACGCGCGCCGGACACCGAGAGGCAGGACGCCGTAGGTGCGACGGCGTCGAAGGAGCCGGTGGCCGGGGCGGTGTGGCCGGGAGTGGTGGTGCAGGTGTAGCGCACGTCCGCGTGGTTGTGGGTCCTGCGAGGCTGGAGGCTGAGTGGCGGGTCGTAGCGGCTGCTCGCGTTGCCCGTACAGATGACGGCCTCGTGCCCGTCTGTCCCGGCCTGGCTGGCGGGCGCCGCCATCAGCGACGAGACCACGAGCGCCAGGGCCCCCAGCGTGACTGCCGTACCGCGCCTACCGAACACATGCCCTCCCGAAAATGGCGTACTGCTACCGGTGCCTCAACTGCTCGGGAGAACGGGCTGTTTCAGGCACCTCGAAGCACATCGCCGGCGCACGCCCGCCTGCGCGCCACCGCGCACGCCTCTGCTCCAGTCGGGTTGCTTGGAGCCGGCCGGCGGCCGGGTAGGAAGCGCCGGACGAGCCCTCGTCGAGCGCGAGCATGAACCCGAGCAGGGGAGACCCGAGTGAGCCGTACGACCGCCGACGCCGCGACGACCGCACGCGTGCGCGTGTTCGCCATGATGGACGCCGACGGAGACCAAGTCGTCACGCGGCACGACTACCTCTCTCGCATCGACCGCACCGTGGTCGCCACGGGGCGCACGGAGGACGATCCGCTCGTCGTCACCGCTCGCGCGGAAGGCGTCAAGGCATGGGGTGAGATGGATGGGGACGGTGACGGCAAGCTGACCTTTGACGAGTACAACGCGTGGGTGGGCGCCGACAAGTTCGACAACATCTGCCGCTTCGCGCTCGGCGCGCTCTTCGACCTCGCCGACGCGGACGGCGACGGCGCCCTGGACAAAGCGGAGTTCACGACGCTGCGCACCGCACTGAACAATCCCGCCGACAACGCCGCCGCCGCGTTCGACGCGCTGGACACCGACGGCGACGGCCGGGTCGCCCGCGACGCGTACCTGGCGTCGATCCGGGCCTACATCGTGGGCGACGGGTCACCGATGGGGGAGGTCCTGTACTAGCGGGTGAGGTCGAGGAAGGGGACGCCTCGTCCGTCGTACGCCTTGGCCGCGACGGTGGCGACCAGTGCGTCCGTGCCCCAGTCCGGTAGGTGGCGTACGGCGTGGATGGCAGCGCCGATGCCGGGAGGCACGCCGTCCCGGCGTAGCTGGGCGATGGCGAGCGTGGCCGGGTAGTCCAGATCGACGGTGTGGATCACTTCGAGTTGACCGATGTGCTCGGCGAGGCCCAGGTGCTCTGCGTCGGCCTCCAGGACGCACACGGTGGGGGCCCACAGCCGGACGTCGGGTTCGAAGTGCGCCCCGTGGATGAGTGCGGACACCTGACGGTTGCCCGAGAGGGCGAGAAGCGTGGGAGTGTCCAGTACGAAATGCTGCTGGATCACGCGGCGGAGTCCGTCCGGTGCGCGAAGGCGTCACGCATCTTGCGCCTCATGGCGGCGCTCTCCTCGTCCGTCACCTCGACGCCGAAGTGTTCGGCGAGGTAGGCGCGGGTCCGCTCAGCGCGCTCGCGCCGCTCTTCGTCGGTGAGTGTGCTTTCTGCGAATTCCTGCACGAGTGATCGGATCGACGTACCCCGAGACTCGGCGATGACCGCGAGGCGGTCTCGGACCTCGGAGGGGACTCGGATCATGACGTCAGACATGGCGAAAGTATACGCCGAGGTATACGCGGTCCGAGGTCCCCGCGGGAAATTCTCCAAGCGGGCCGCCCCCGCTGACGTGTCCCGCTACGGTCCTGCCATGGGGCGGGAGTCGAAGCAGGTGAGGGCCGGCGGCGAGCGGGCGGTGGGGGCGGGCGGTGACGTCAAGGCCGCCGCGACCGGCGATCACAGCACCGCGACGTACACGCACATCGAGAACCAGTACGTGACGCAGGTCCCGGAACCGGACGCGCTGTCTTTGGAGGAGACGGACGAGGCGCTACGGCGGTACTCCACCCGCATCCGTGAGACCTACGGGCGGCTGGACCTGGACGTCCTGATCCCCACCGAGGAGGGCGACCATCCGCCGGTCGGCCTGGACGAGGTGTTCGTGGCGCCCACGGTGCGGGCGGACCCGCCGCCGGTGGAGTTGCCGCGCGACATCCGGCAGCGGTTGGTGGACTCCGGGGAGTGGCCGTCGAGTCTGCCGCCCGGGCTGGAGCGGGAGGCGTTGGAGCGGGCGCGGCGGGCGTATGCGGATCGGCCGGCGAGGGACGTTCTGGAGGTACTGGCCGACCCGGGCGAGGCCCGTATCGTGCTGCTCGGTGATCCGGGGGCGGGGAAGTCGACGCTGGCCCGTCATCTTGCGCTCGCGCTGACGCAGGAGGTGGCTGCTGACGATCCGCTGGCGCCGCTGGCGGGCCGGGTGCCCCTGGTCGTGGAGCTGCGGGAGTACGCGGCGGGGGAGTGGCGGGAGCGGACGTTCGAGGACTTCCTCAGGCATCTGCACGGTACGAAGGGGATGGCGCCGCCGGTGGCGGTGGCGGAGCGGCTGTTGGCCGAGGGGCGGGCGGTCGTCGTCTTCGACGGCCTGGACGAACTCTTCGACCCGGCCGCCCGGGAACAGGTCAGTCATCGGATCGCGGACTTCGCCGGGCGGTACGGGGACGCCGGGGTGCGCGTGGTGGTGACGTCGCGGGTCATCGGGTATCGGCGGGGGGTGCTGGAGCGGGCCGGGTTCGCGCACTACATGATCCAGGACCTGAGCAAGGAGCAGGTCGGGCGGTTCGCCGGGCGGTGGTACGCCACTGCGTATCCGCATGACGGGGAGCGGGCGGCACAGCTGTGCCGACGGCTCACCGACGCGGTGGGGTATTCGCGGCCGGTGGGCGAATTAGCCGGGAATCCACTGCTGTTGACGATCCTCGCCATCATCGGGCGCCGCCGGGAACTGCCTCGGGATCGGCAGGGCGTTTATCGGCATGCGGTGGCGGTCCTGGTGGCTCACTGGGACGAGCACGCCAAGAACCTGCGCGCTTCCACTGACGTCGAGGCCCTGTCGTATCTCGGCGATGAGGACCGGCATGAGTTGCTGCGGCTGGTCGCTCGGCGGATGCAGGACGGGGACGGGGGGATCGCGGGCAACCACATTCACCAGGACGACCTGCTGGACACGTTCAAGGAGTACCTGCGCGAACAGTACGAACTGCCGGTCGCCCACGCGGTTTCGGCGGCTCGGACGATGGTGCGGCAGTTCCGGGAACGGAACTTCATCCTCGGTCATTACGGGGGTGGGGTGTACGGGTTCGTCCACCGGGCGTTCCTGGAGTATCTGGCGGCCGTGGATATCGACCGTCGGTATACGCGTGAGCGGGAGTGGACGCCGGAGGAGTTCATCGAGCAGGTCTTCGCTCGGCATGCGGAGGATTCGGCGTGGCATGAGGTGTTGTTGCTGGTGGTCGGGCAGATCGGGGAGCGGGAGGCGGGGGCGGCGATCGACCGGCTGTTGGAAATGCATCGGCGGCGCCTCAGCGCGAGTCCGGAGGTACCCCTGTTGGTGCTGGCCGTGCGAGCGCTGGCCGAGGTCCGCAGGATCGGTGCGCTCGCCGCGCAGAGCAGAGCCGTTGTGGACGGGATCGTGGTGCTTCTGGAGGAGGCGCACTTGAACTACAGCCTGGTCCAGGCTGAGGAGATCGCGGCCGCATTGGCGACGTTTCCGCTTCACTGGAGCGGGCGGTCCCGGCTGCTGCGCTGGTTCCATCTGCGCGGCCAGTTCGGGTACAACTCCGTGACGGGACGGTACGCGGTCGGGCTCTACCCACGCTCCGCGCTTCCCCAGGCCATGGCCGTGCATGCCGAAGACCCAAGCGTTCGGGCGGCTTCGCTCGACGCGTTGGCGGCCCGCTGGAGCACTGAGCAAGAGGTGCGGGAGCTGCTCCGGGTTCGCGCGGTCATGGATCCGGTGCCCAGAGTTCGTGGAGGGGCTCTGGCACTTCTACCCGGACTCGGCCCCGACGAGGACGACAGCAGCGTTTTGATCGCGGACCGTTCCGTCGACGATCCCTCGCTCCAGGTCCGTGCCCTTGCGCTGTCCCTCCGCAGAGACCCCGAAGCCGGTGGGCTGTGGGCGCTGCTGGTCGACTTCGCCGTATCCGCGGACAGTGAGTACGACCGTGGAGCGGCGTTGTCCGCGCTTGCTCTGTACTGGAGCAACGCTCCCGAGGTCAGGGCGTTGCTGTGCCGCCGGGCCGTCGAGGACCCGAAGGGAGGTGTCCGTGCGGAGGCGCTGCGCGGTTTGGGCCACGTACTCGACGACGAGCGCGTGGTGGCGCTCATGCGCAGCCGGGCGGTTGAGGACACGTTTTACGAAGCGCGGTACGCGGCCCTGTCCTATCTCACTCAGCACTGGGGGGACTGGCAACTGGCACGCAGACGTGCCGTCGAGGACGAGGACTGGTTTGTCCGGTCGGAGGCCTTGTTCAGCCTGCGAAACCTGCGCGGCGAAGACACCGACACATGGCGACTGGCCCGTCTCCGAGCCGTGGAGGACCCGGACGAACAGGTCCGTGCCACAGCCTGTTCCGTGCTGTGGCAGACGGCAGGGACCCAGGCAGCCGATACCTGGGAGTTCCTACGTGCCCGAATCGCAGACGAGCCCAGTGGGAGCGCTCGGCAGGCCGCGCTCTCCGGGCTCGTACGGCTCGGGACGAGCGAGGCTCGTACCTGGGAACTGGTGCACAGGCTGGCTGTCAGTGACCACAGCGAGGGCGTACGTGCGGCGGCCGTGGAGCATTTGTGCGGGCACAGAGGTGACAAGGCCGCTACGTGGGAGTTGGCCTTCGACCGGTTGAGGAACGATCAGGACGCCCATGTTCGGCAGCAGACGCTGCGAGCACTGAGGCATTACCGCGGTGATGAGACGGTCAAGTGGGAGGCGATCCGTGTGTGTGCGTACACCGCCACCGCCACTCCTGTCCGGTATCAGGCGCTGGCGCTGCTGGCCACTGGCCGGGGCGACGACGCGACGACCCTTGAGTTGATCCGTGACTTGGCCACTGCCGATGCCGCTCCCACGGTCCGAGCCGAGGCCTTGCGCTGGTACGCGGTCTGCGTGAGGGACGAGAACGCAGCCGAGTTCCTGCGGGACCGGGCTGTCGTCGACCCTGACCCCGACCCCCGGGGTGCCGCCCTGCAATCGCTCGCCTTCGGCTGGCCCGCTCACCCCGCAACCCTGCCGTTCCTCCGCGATCACGCCGACGCCGTCACTGTGGCAGCGGCCGAGGCGCTAGCCCCGCTCGCGGACCAACTCCCCTGACAGGAAGGCCGACCAGGTGGTGGGGGAGAGGGCGAGGTGGGGGCCGGTGGGGTTCTTGGAGTCGCGGATGTGGATGGTGTGGGGGCAGGTGGCGACCTCTACGCATTCGCCGCCCTCGCCGCCGCTGTAGCTCGACTTGAACCAGGCGAGTGTCTCGGTGTTCATAGCTCCCCCAGCTTCTTCTCGATCAAGGCTTGGGACTCCGCGGGCGGGAGTGCCATCGCCCGCATGATCCCATAGCGGTCGGCGATCTTCCGGACCTCTTCCAGGTCGGTGATCAACCGCGGGTATCCCTGGATCTCCGTGTAAGCCACTTGCGGATGCCCCTTAGGTGTCAGCAAGTTGAACGCGCCGTCCATGTTGGGGTGTTGCTCAAGGCAGGTCGGCATTACCTGAATCTCGACGTTCCGCATGCTTCCGATGCGCAGCAGCTGCCTCAGCTGATCTGCGTGGACCTGCCGACCGCCGATCGGTCGGTCGAGGATGACTTCCTCCAGCACGTAGCTGCACATGGGAGCCGGCCACTTGTCGAAGATCTGCTGCCGGTCCAGCCTGTCGGCCACGCGCCTCTCGATCGTCTCCTCGTCGAGCAGCGGCCGCCTGCGGGAGAACACAGCCCCCGCGTAATCCTTGGTCTGCAACAGCCCTGGCACGCCCTGATTGGCGTAGAAGTGCAGCTCAACAGCCTGCGCCTCCAACCCCGCATAACTCCGATACCACTCCGGATGCCGAGTCCGAGCCTTCTTCATCGCCCTCTCGACGTCCTCAATGGCCTCCAGCAACAACCCACCCGCATCCAGCAGCTCATCCGCCTTCACCAGGAACTCCGGCCGAGTGACCCGCACCCCCCGCTCCATCGCTCCGATCTGATCCGGCCCGTACCCGACCTTGCTCCCGAACTCCTTCTGCGTCCACCCCTTCCGCTCCCGCAGCAACCGAAGCATCTTGCCCAGCGCGCTGAAGAGTTCTGTCGTCCCCTCGGCCTCCGCCGGCGTCTCCGGCCTCCGCTCCCTCTCGTCCGCCACGTGCGTCACCGCCCTCACCTCGTCGTGTGGTCACGGCCGACCGCCCGACTCCGCACCCATCGCAGCCGTACAGCTACTCAGAGTCGCACCGTCGCCCCTGGTCAGCGTAGATACAACCGGCCACGCTCAGTGACGTGAACGCCGAAATCACCACCCCCACACCCACCGCCACCCTCACTCAACGCCTCAGCCCCACCCCCCGAGGCGCCCGCCTCGCCAGGCGCCTCACCGCACACCAGCTCACCGCCTGGGGCCACCCGTACGACACCGACGCGAACCGCACCGCCCAGCAACTCGTGGCCGAGCTCGCCGCCAACGCCGTCACCCACGGCCGAGTCCCCGGACGTGACTTCGAGCTGCGCCTGACGCTCCTCCCCGAGGGCGCCCTGCGCATCGAGGTGAGCGACGCCCGTGGCGACCGGCAGCTCCGGTTCGTCACGGAGCCGGACGCCGAGGGCGGACGCGGCCTGCTCCTCGTGTCTCTCCTCGCCCGCACCTGGGGCGTCGCGGAGTGGGGCGTCGGTAAGACGGTGTGGGCGGAAATCGCTCTCAAGCAGGCGGATCGGTAATTGAACTGCAAACGGTTGCCGTCTCGTTACGACAACACCTTGACGTGACATGCCGTATCCGCGTTGGCTACGCCCAACCCGGGTAGCAACGCCGCTCCTCCGCTCGGAAGGCACCACTAGTGAATGCTCGTACCCCCCACACCCCTGCCGTACGCCGTATCGGCATAACCCTCGCCGCATCCGTCTCGGCCCTCTCGCTCACGGCGTGCGGGGTCATCGACGGTATCGGGGGCGGTGACAGCTCGGCGACGCCGGAGAAGGGCGACGACATCACGGTGGGGCTCCTGCTGCCCGACAAGGCCACGGCACGCTTCGAGAAGTTCGACCATCCCCTCATCAAGAAGGAAGTCGACTCTCTCACCAACGGCAAGGGCAAGATCGACTACGCCAACGCCGAGTCGAGCCCGGACAAGCAGAGTCAGCAGTTCCAGCAGATGATCGAGGACCAGGTGGACGTGGTCCTGGTCGACGCGGTGGACGCCAAGGCCATCGCCCCGGACGTGCAGAAGGCCAAGGACGCGGGGATTCCGGTCATCGCCTACGACCGGCTCGCCGAGGGGCCCATCTCCGCGTACGTCTCCCACGACAACGAACTCGTCGGCGAGGTCCAGGGCCGCTCGCTCGTCGAGGAGCTCGGCTCGAAGGCCGCCGCCAGCAAGGTCGTCATGATGAACGGCGACCCCGCCGACCCGAACACGGCCCGGTTCAAGGACGGCGCCCTCGACGAGCTCGAGGGCGAGGTCGACATCGCCAAGCGGTACGACACCGACAAGTGGTCGCCCGAGATCGCCAAGAAGAACATGGAGCGGGCGATCGCCTCCGTCGGGCTGAGCAACATCGCCGCCGTCTACTCGGCGAACGACGGCATGGCCGGCGCGGTCATCGACGCGCTGAAGGAGGCCGGCGCGGGCAAAATTCCTCCGGTGACCGGGCAGGACGCCAACCTGGACGCAATACAGCGGATCGTCGCGGGCGAGCAGTTCATGACGGTGTACAAGCCGTTCGCCCAGGAGGCGACCAACGCCGCGAAGATGGCCGTGTACAAGGTCCAGGGGCGCGACATCGAGTTCGACGCGCTGACCCAGGACTCGGTCGACAGCGAGTCGGAGGAGAACATTCCGGCGCAGCTGGTGTCGGTGGTCGCCGTCACGCAGAAGAACATCGAGAGCACCGTGGTCCAGGACGGCGTCTACACCGTCAAGGAGATCTGCACCGCCGAGTACGCGGCGGACTGCGCGGCCATCGGCCTCAAGTAGGCCGGAAGGAAGCCCTTCAAGGGCCTGCCTCAAGCGCCCGCACCCCCTTCAAGCGCCTGCGCCCCCTTCAAGCACCTGCATCCCCTTCAAAGCACCCCCTCCCAGCGGCTCACCCTCCCCGCCCCGGCGGTACCCCTCCACCAGGTCCGCGAACGCCCGCGCCGGCGGGCTGAGCGCGTCCCAACGGCGGACCGCCCAGCCGACGGGGAGGGGCCGCAGCGCGGGGAGGGGGATCAGGCGCAGGTCGCGGTCGCCGCCCCCGGCGCCGGGGGCGGGCAGCCCCGGAAACGCGGGCACCACCGCCCGCCCCACCCCCAGCTCGGCCAGCAGCAGCGCGGTGTCCCAGTCGGCGACGCTCGTGTCGTGCGCGAGCCGGACGCCCAGCTCGGCGCAGGCGGCGTCCAGATGGGCGGCCGAGGCGGAGTTCGGGGGCAGCCGGATCAGCCGTACGTCCCGCAGGTCGGCGCCGACGTCGACGTACGGCCGCTGTGCCAGCGGATCGTCGGCCCGTACCGCCAGCACCCACGGCAGCTCCACCACCGGCCGCTGCTCGATGCCGCGCACCGATGGGCCGAGGGTGATCCAGGCCAGGTCGAGCGTGCCGTCGGCCAGCGCGTCGAAGCTGCCGCGGCCCGAACTCACCGTACGGAACTCCAGGTTGACCTGGGGATGGCGCCGCCGGTACGCGACGACCGCCTCGGACATGAAGTGCCGTACGGTCGTCGCCCCCGTCGCCACGCGCACGTACCCGCTCTCGCCGTCGACGAGGTCCCGCAGCTGCCGTATCGCCAGGTCCAGCCCGGAGATCCCCTCGGCGGCGGCCGCCTCCAGCACCCGCCCCGCCTGGGTCGGTACGACTCCCCGAGGCTGCCGCTCCAGCAACGCGACCCCCGTCTCCCGCTCCAGCCGTTTCACATGCTGGCTCACCGCCGACTGTGTGCACCCCAGCTCCCGAGCAACCGAACTCAGACTTCCGGCCCGGCACACGGCGACGAACACACGCAGGTCATCAAGGGTCATGACCTCCAAGTTAACGCTTGGGGGCAGTGACAAATCCCAAGGATTGACTGGGCTTTGACCGGTGTACGACGATTTCCACCGGGCCCGGGCGGCAACCCGCTCCACGCCCCCGCGAGGAGTCCGGACCGGTGCGGGGGAGGGAGCGGGTGCCGACCCACAAGCGACCGCAAGTTCCGAAAGGACGGCACGTGTCGACCCCCCTCGCTCACGCCGAGTCCCTCCTGGAGGACCTCGGCGCCGGGACCATCCCGCACCCCGGCGGCACCCTCCTCGCCCATCTGCGCCGCGTACGTTCCCGCCTCGCAGGCTGGAACGCCCGGCCTGCCCTTCAACTCGCCGGTCTCTGCCATGCGTTCTACGGCACGGACGGCTTTCCGACGGCCCTGCTGCCCCTCGACCGACGTGGCGAACTGGCGGGGATCATCGGGGCGGAGGCGGAGTCGGTCGTGTACTTCTACGCCTCCTGCGACCGCGAGGCCGCGTATCCGACCCTCGCGGACGAGGGTTCCCCCTTCCGCGATCGCTTCACCGGTCGCTCCCACGCGCCGGACACGCGCCTGCGCCGCGACTTCGCCGAGCTCACCGCCGCCAACGAACTCGACCTCACCGACCACGATCCCGCGTTCTGTGACCGCTACGGCTCCGACCTGCTCGCCCTGTTCACCCGCTTCCGGCCGCTGCTGAGCGCGTCGGCCTGGAACGACTGCCTGACCCTTGACTTCACAGGGAGGCCGCGCCACATTCGCATTTCTGACACATCGTCAGGGTGTGCGGACGGGGCGGGCGGGAGCGGGGATCATGACGACGACCACGACGACCACGACCACTACCACTGACGCGAGACCCTCGCGAAGAGATGTACTGGCCGCGGGCGCCGTGAGCACGGCCGCGGCCTTCGGTGTCGTGGGAGCCGCCCAACAGACCGCCCGCGCCGCCGACCTACCCCTCCTCGGCACCTACGACGTCGTCGTCATCGGCTCCGGAGCCGCCGGCATGACCGCCGCCCTGACCGCCGCCAAGCAGGGCCTGAGCTGTGTGGTGCTGGAGAAGGCGCCCACCTTCGGCGGGTCCGCCGCCCGTTCCGGCGCCGGGATCTGGATTCCCAACAACTCCGTGATCCTCGCGGCCGGCGTCCCGGACACGCCCGCGAAGGCCGCCGCCTACCTGGCGGCCGTGGTCGGCCCCGACGTCCCCGCCGACCGGCAGCAGGCCTTCCTCGCCCACGGCCCGGCGATGCTCTCCTTCGTCATGGCCAACAGCCCGCTCCGCTTCCGCTGGATGGAGGGGTACAGCGACTACTACCCGGAGCTGCCCGGCGGCCTCCCGAACGGCCGCTCCGTCGAGCCCGGCCAGCTCGACGGCACCATCCTGGGTCCGGAGCTGGCCCGGCTGAACCCGCCGTACATGGACGTGCCCGCCGGCATGGTCGTCTTCAGCGCCGACTACAAGTGGCTGGCCCTGGCCGCGGTGAACGCCAAGGGCGCGGCCGTGGCGGCGCAGTGTCTGGCGCGGGGCACGGCGGCGGCCCTGCGCGGGGAGAAGCCGCTGACCATGGGCCAGGCGCTGGCGGCGGGACTGCGGGCGGGGCTGCGGTCGGCCGGGGTGCCCGTGTGGCTCGGCACGCCCCTCACGGAGCTGTATGTCGAGGGCGGCGCCGTGAGCGGAGCGGTCGTCACGCGGGACGGCGGACCCGGCCTGGTCCGAGCCCGCCGCGGCGTGATCGTCGGCTCGGGCGGCTTCGAGCACAACGCGGCCATGCGCGAGCGCTACCAGCGCCATCCGATCGGCACGGACTGGACGGTGGGCGCGAAGGAGAACACCGGCGACGGCATCCAGGCCGGGCACCGCGTCGGCGCCGCCCTCGGCCTCATGGACGACGCCTGGTGGGGCCCGGCGATCCCGCTCCCCGGCCAGCCGTACTTCTGCCTCGCCGAACGCACCCTCCCCGGCGGCCTGCTGATCAACGCCGCCGGGGCCCGCTTCGTCAACGAGGCCGCCCCCTACAGCGACGTCGTCCACACCATGTACGACGTCAACGACACCGACCCCGCCATCCCGTCCTGGCTGATCGTCGACCAGCACTACCGCAACCGCTACCTCTTCAAGGACGTCCTGCCGACCCTGCCGTTCCCCGACACCTGGTACGACTCGGGTGCCGCGCACAAGGCCTGGACCCTGGACGCGCTCGCGCGCTCCATCGGCGTCCCCGCGGCGGCACTCCGTGCGACCGTGGACCGCTTCAACTCCCAGGCGCTGCGCGGCGTGGACCCCGACTTCCACCGGGGCGACAGCGCCTACGACCACTACTACACGGACCCGTCGGTCCTCCCGAACTCCTGCCTCGCGCCCCTCTGGCTCCCTCCGTATCACGCCTTCCGGATCGTCCCCGGCGACCTCGGCACCAAGGGCGGCCTGCTCACGGATGCGCGGGCGCGGGTGCTGCGGGAGGACGGCTCGGTGATCCGGGGGCTGTACGCCGCCGGGAACGCCAGCGCCGCCGTGATGGGCCACAGTTACGCGGGGGCCGGTTCGACCATCGGCCCGGCGATGACGTTCGGGTACATCGCGGCACGGGACATCGCCGGAAGCCTGTAGGCGAGGGCTACTTGGTCTTTCTGACGATGAGGAACGCCTGCTGGGACACCTCGTCGAGCGCCGGGTCCGGTTCGCGGACCGTCCGGGAGACGAGGGCGAAGCCGGCCGCCGTCAGCAGATCGGCGATGTGTTCCGGGCGGCGCCGCTGGAAGGTGAGCGAGACCGGGTGGCCGAAGGGGCGGTCGTGGTGCCGGTGTTCGTCGCCGGCCTGGAAGGCGACGAGCAGGGGTGCGCCGGGCGCCAGTACGCGAAGGAACTCGGCGAAGAGGGCCGGGAGTCGATCCACGGGGGTGTGGATGGAGGAGTAGAAGGACAGCGCGCCGGCCAGCGCCCCGTCGGGGAGGTCCAGCTCCATCATCGAGCCCTGCTCGAACCGCAGCCCCGGGTTCTCGCGGCGGGCGATCGCGAGCATCGACTCCGACAGGTCGACCCCGAACACCGGCAGCCCCAGTGCGGCCAGGCGGGCCGTCGTCCTACCCGGCCCGCAGCCCAGGTCGGCCACCGGACCGTCCCCCTCGACGAGTTCCGCGAACACGCCCAGCACCGCCCGCTCCAGGGGGCGGTGCGCCAGCTCGTCCTGGAAGAGCTCCGCGTAGTCCTCGGCGATGGCGTCGTAGAAGGTGCGGGTGGTGGCGAGGAAGTCGGCGTCGGTCATGGCCGGGGACCTTAGCGAAGCCGGGTGTCTACTCGCCTGTCTCTTCCTGCTCACCCGATCGCTTCAGGCCGACCCCCATCGCGGCGCCGACGGCCACACCCAGGGACATCCCCATGGCGAGCCCGAGGCCCAGGTTGTCGAAGACGGTCATCCCGAGCACGATGCCGATGCTCGTACCGACGGAGAGCCCGACGGACATGCCCACCGCCCGCGCCTTGTCGGCGGAAAGCCCGCCGTCGTCCCCGTGCTTGTTCTCTTCACCGTTCGTCTCACCGCTCGTCACCTGGCGATTTTCCCATGGGGGCGCCTCATGCCACCCCCACCGCCCGCAGCACCGCGGTGGCTCCCGCCGCCCCCAGCACCACCACCGGGAACGGCGCCCCGCGCCACGCCAGCACGCCGGCCACCAGCACCCCGGCCGGCCGCGCCCACCCCGCGAATCCGCCGGCCTCGGTCAGCGCGCCCGTGGCCAGCAGGGCCACCAGCAGGACGATCGCGCCCGCCGACAGCAACTCCTGGACCCGTGCCGGGAGCTCGACACGCCCGTGGAGCACCGGCCCGACCAGCCGGAAGGCATACGTCCCGACCGCGAGCGCCAGCATCATGGCCACCGTCGCGCTCATGCCGTACGCCTCCCGCCGCCGCGTCCGTACACGGTGAGCCCGGCCAGCGCCACCAGTACCGGCACCCCCGCCGGGACGGCCGGTGTCAGCGCCAGCGCCAGACCTGCGCCGAGCAGCGCGGACCGCCGTACGGCCGGACCCTCGCGCAGGGCGGGCAGGACCAGGGCGACGAGGACGGCGGGGAAGGCCGCGTCCAGGCCGTAGGTGGCGGTGTCGCCCAGCGCGCCGCCCGCCAGCGCCCCGGCCAGCACGCCGAGGTTCCACACGGCGAACAGGCCGATCCCGGAGATCCAGAAGGCGGCGCGACGCCGTGCCGGATCCGGCTGGGCGAGGGCGAAGGCCACCGTCTCGTCGGTCACCAGGTGCGCGCCGAGAAGGCGGGCGATGCGGCCCCGGCCGATGATGTCCGCGACGGCGAGGCCGAAGGCCAGCGTGCGGGTGTTGAGCAGCAGCCCGGTGGTCGCGGCCGCCACCGGACCGCCCCCGGCGAGCAGCACGCCGACCGCGCTGAACTGCGCCGAGCCCGCGTAGACGATCAGCGACATCACCACCGGGACCCACACCGGCAGCCCGCCGGCGACGGCGATCGCGCCGAAGGAGACGCCGACGACCCCGCTGGCGAGCCAGACGAGTGCGCTGTCGCGCACCAGAGGGGTAAGGGGTGCCAGAGGTCCGAGGGATGCCATCATCGGTGTTCGGAGTAGCGAACGCATGTTTGCCAGAATGAACGGGCGGACCAGTGTTCGTCAAGGCGAACGAACGTACCTGTAGAGCGAACGACGGGAAGTGAACCGGATGAGCGAGCCCCTCACGTGGATCGCCGTCGCCCTGCGCCGCGAGCGCACCCGGGCCGGGCTGTCGCTGTCGGAGCTGGCCAAGCGGGCGGGGATCGCGAAGTCCACGCTGTCCCAGCTGGAGGCGGGCAGCGGGAACCCCAGTGTGGAGACGCTGTGGGCGCTGGGGGTCGCACTCGGTGTGCCGTTCAGCGCTCTGGTGGAGCCGCCGGCGCCGGCCGTTCAGGTGATCCGGGCGGGAGAAGGGCCCACGGTCGCGTCCGAACGGGCGGACTTCGTGGCCACCCTGCTCTCGGCCAGCCCGCCCGGAGCCCGCCGGGACATCTACCACCTGCGCGCGGAGCCGGGCACGGCCCGGGAGTCGGAGCCGCACATTCCCGGGAGCGTGGAGCACCTGATCGTCAGCACGGGCCGGGTGAAGGCGGGACCCCGGGGCGACGAGGCGGATCTGGGGCCCGGTGACTACATGTCGTACCGCGGAGATGTGCCGCACTCGTACGAGGCGCTGACGCCCGGGACGACGTTCGTGCTGATCATGCAGCACATCTAGGCCCGGAGGCGGAGAAAAGGCAGGAGCCCCGCTGCCTTGCGGCACGGGGCTCCTTGGGTACTGCTCTCAGTTCCGGATCAAAGCACCAGGCTCCGAGACCGAATGATCAGACGGGGGTGACGTTCTCCGCCTGCGGGCCCTTCGGGCCCTGGGTCACGTCGAAGGAGACCTGCTGGTTCTCCTCCAGCGAACGGAAGCCGCTCGCGTTGATCGCGGAGTAGTGAACGAAGACGTCGGGGCCGCCGCCTTCCTGGGCGATGAAGCCAAAGCCCTTTTCGGCGTTGAACCACTTCACGGTTCCGGTAGCCATAAGCCCTCCTTGGGCCCAAAGGGTTGCCCTGCTCCAGAACCCTGCAAGTGTGAAAACTGAGTTGAAAACTACTGCCGCACATCTGCATACGTCTGAAAACGACTAGAGCCCGCGGTCACATGCTCCGCAGGCTCTGTACTGCAAGGGAAACCAAACTGCAACTTGCGGCGAGCCTAGCACGCGGGCAGCCGAAAGCAATAGAGGCCAAGATCACGTCACTCGGACGTTTGAAAGGCTCGTGTCGGGCTTGACGGGATGTTGTGACCGGGGTGTCACGACCCTGAAGGGTGCACGGTACCCCATAGGGTCTAGCCTCGCGATGTGGACAATTCTCGCACCCGGCCGCGCGTAGGCCACATCCAGTTCCTGAACTGCCTGCCCCTGTACTGGGGGCTCGCGAGAACGGGCACGCTCCTCGACTTCGAGCTGACCAAGGACACCCCCGAGAAGCTCAGCGAGCAGCTGGTGCGGGGCGACCTCGACATCGGGCCGATCACCCTCGTCGAGTTCCTGCGCAACGCCGACGACCTGGTCGCCTTCCCCGACATCGCGGTCGGCTGCGACGGCCCGGTGATGTCCTGCGTGATCGTCTCGCAGGTCCCGCTGGACGAGCTGGACGGCGCCCGGGTCGCTCTCGGTTCGACGTCCCGTACGTCCGTCCGCCTGGCCCAGCTGCTGCTCGCCGAGCGCTACGGCGTCAGCCCCGACTACTACACGTGCCCGCCCGACCTCAGCCTGATGATGCAGGAGGCGGAGGCGGCCGTACTCATCGGGGACGCGGCGCTGCGGGCCAACCTCCTCGACGGCCCGCGCTACGGCCTGGAGGTCCACGACCTCGGCTCGCTCTGGAAGGAGTGGACCGGCCTGCCGTTCGTCTTCGCGGTGTGGGCGGCGCGCCGGGACTATCTGGAGCGCGAGCCGGTCATCACCCGCAAGGTCCACGAGGCGTTCCTCGACTCCCGCAACCTCTCCCTGGACGAGGTCGGCAAGGTCGCCGAGCAGGCGGCCCGCTGGGAGGCGTTCGACGAGCGGATCCTGGAGCGGTACTTCACGACCCTCGACTTCCGCTTCGCCGCCCCGCAGCTCGCGGCGGTCGCCGAGTTCGCCCGCCGGGTGGGTCCGACGACCGGCTTCCCGGCGGATGTGAAGGTGGATCTGCTGCAGCCGTAAGGGGTGGGGGTGCCGGGGGTGCCGCGGGGGGCTTCGGCACTAATCTGCTGCCAGTTCTACGGACGTGATGGGCCGTACGGGGGAGGAGTGGGCGCCGATGCAGCCCCTCGGAGTGGACGAGCCGACCATCGTCGGGCCGTACCGGCTGCTGGGGCGGCTGGGTTCCGGCGGGATGGGGCGGGTGTACGCCGGACGCAGCGCGGGCGGCCGTACGGTCGCCGTCAAGATCGTGCACCCGCACTTCGCGCTGGACGAGGAGTTCCGCGCCCGCTTCCGCCGGGAGGTGGAGGCGGCGCGCCGGGTCGGCGGTGCCTGGACGGCGTCCGTGCTGGACGCGGACCCGGAGGCCGCGGTGCCGTGGGTGGCCACGGAGTACGCGGCGGGACCGTCGTTGTCGGCGGCGGTCGCCGGCTCGGGCGCGCTGCCCGCGCATTCGGTACGTGCGCTGGGGGCGGGGCTCGCCGAGGCGCTGGCGGCGGTGCACGAGCTGGGACTGGTGCACCGGGATGTGAAGCCGTCGAACGTCCTGCTGACCCTGGACGGCCCCCTCCTGATCGACTTCGGCATCGCGCGCGCCATGGACGGCACCGCCTCCCTGACCTCGACCGGTGTCTCGATCGGCTCGCCCGGCTACATGTCGCCCGAGCAGATCATCGGCAAGGGGGTCACGGGGGCGGCGGACGTCTTCTCGCTGGGCGCGGTGCTGGCGTACGCGGCGACCGGGGGGCCGCCGTTCACCGGGGACTCGTCGGCGGCGCTGCTGTACAAGGTCGTCCACGAGGAGCCCGAACTCGGCCCGCTGGACGGTGAGTTGCGGGACCTGGTGGCGGACTGTCTGGCCAAGGAGCCGGGGGCGCGGCCCACGCCGGCGGAGGTGGCCCGGCGTCTGGCACCGGACGGGGCGGCTCGGGCGGTGGCGGGCGGATGGCTGCCGGGGGCGCTGGTGGAGCAGGTCAGCCGCAGTGCCGTGCGGCTGCTGAACCTGGAGGCGGGGGCGACGGGGGAGGACGTCGCCTCGGGGCCGGTGGGGTTCAGCCGGCAGGCGACGGTCGGGGAGTTCGGGCCGCCGCCGGTGATGCCGGGGGGTGCGGCCGTGCCCGTGCCCCATTCCACGCCCACGCCCCCACCTGGTACCGCTTCCGCGTCCGTGGCTCCCGTCGCCGTGCCCGAACCGCGTGACGCCGTACCTCCTCAGGACACCGCCCCGGCATCCGAGCACCGTCCCGGCAAGCTCTCCGTCTCCGTCGCGGCGGCCTCGACGCCGGTGGAGGACGGTCGTGGGCGGCGGCTGAGCTGCACGGTGGCGCTCGCGGTGGCGGGGGCGTTGGCCGCGGTGACCGTGGGGTCGGTGTTCATGTTCGAGCTGCTGCCGGGAGGGGACCAGGACACCAACGCCGATTCATCGGCGGCCTCTTCGCAGGCGCCGGGCAAGGACGCCCCCACCCCGGCCGCGAGCGGCGTCCCCGCCCGCTACGTCGGTACCTGGGAGGGCGAGGCCAGTGCCCTGGACGGCGCGTTGCCGGCCGGCACCTTCCGGCTCACCGTGCACAAGGCCGACATCGGCGAGGAGTTGGGCACCCTTAGGCAGACGGACCTGCTGGGCGGCGTCTGCAACGACGTACTGACCCTGAAGAAGGCGACGGCGAAGGAACTCGTCGTGACGTCCGTGGGGAAGAAGGGCAACCACGGCGGCTGCAATCCGACCCCGCACACCGTCCGGATCACCCCGGCGGGCGACGACCTGGTGTACCGCTCGGAGAGCGACGCGGAGGGGAATCCCGAGGCGCGGCTGTCGAAGGTCGGGTAGCGGGGCCGGGTATCCGGTGGGGTGCGAAGACATGGGGTGGGGGCTGTGGTGACCGTCGTGCTGGTGGCCGTCGCCGCGCTGTGGGGTGCGGTGGCGGGCTCGCTCCTGCCGCGGGCCGCCTACCGGTTCTCCGTGCCGGAGGACGAGGGATGGCGGGAGCGGTGTCCGGGCGGGCATCCGATCGCGGGGTTCGGCGGGGGGTGGATCGGGCGGGCCCGGTGCGGGCCGTGCGGGACCGGTACGCCGTACGGCCCCGGCGCCCCGAGACTCGCCACCGCCGGCGCCCTGGTCTGCGCCGCCCTCGCCGCCGCCACCGGCACCCGGCCCGAGCTGGGCGTCTGGCTGCTGCTGGCGCCGGTCGGGGTGCTGCTCGCGGTCGTCGATCTGCGAGTGCGGCGGCTGCCCGACCCGCTGACCCTCCGGCTCGCCGCCGCCGCGCTGGTGCTGCTCGGCCTGGTCGCCCTCGTCCCCGAGCACGCCGGTGAGTGGCCGACCGCCCTGTGGGGCGCCCTCGCGCTCGGCGCCTTCTACTACGTGCTGTACCTCGTCAACCCCGGCGGCATGGGCTTCGGCGACGTGAAGCTGGCGCTCGCGGCGGGGGCGGTGCTGGGCTGGTACGGCTGGCCGACGGTCATGCTCGGCACGTTCGCCGGGTTCCTTTCGGGGGCGCTGTACGGCTGGGGGCGGGTCGCCCTGCGGCGGGCCGGGCGCAAGTCGGCGATCCCGTTCGGGCCGTTCCTGCTCGGCGGGGCGTTCGTGGGGCTGCTGATCGGGGCTTACGCGGCCTGACGGCGGCGCGGGCTCGGCCTGAGGTCCGCCTTGTAAAAGGCCTGGCGTAGGCTGGTTCGGTCCGTCCACAACCCTTGACGAAAGGGACGCTCCGGTGACCGAGAAGGCCGACCTGCAGTCTGTGCTCGACCGTGCCGCGGCGGGCGGACGCATCACCCCGGAGGAAGCGCTCGACCTCTACCGGGACGCCCCGCTGCACGCGCTGGGCGCCGCCGCCGACGCCGTACGCCGCCGCCGGTACGCGGGCACCGAGCACATCGCGACGTACATCATCGAGCGCAACATCAACTACACGAACGTGTGCGTCACGGCGTGCAAGTTCTGCGCCTTCTACGCGGCCCCCAAGGACAAGGCCAAGGGCTGGACCCGCGACCTGGACGACATCCTGCGGCGCTGCGCCGAGACCGTCGAACTCGGCGGCACCCAGATCATGTTCCAGGGCGGTCACCACCCGGACTACGGCGTCGAGTACTACGAGAAGCACTTCGCCGCCATCAAGAAGGACTTCCCGCAGCTCGTCATCCACAGCCTGGGGGCGAGCGAGGTCGAGCACATGGCCCGGATCTCCGGTGTGTCGGTCGAGGAGGCCATCACCCGGATCCACGAGGCCGGCCTCGACTCCTTCGCGGGCGCCGGCGCCGAGTTGCTGCCCGAGCGGCCGCGCAAGGCCATCGCCCCGCTGAAGGAGAGCGGTGAGCGTTGGCTGGAGATCATGGAGATCGCGCACGGGCTGGGCGTGGAGTCGACGTCGACCATGCTGATGGGCACCGGCGAGACCAACGCCGAGCGCATCGAGCACCTGCGGATGATCCGTGACGTCCAGGACCGCACGGGCGGCTTCCGGGCCTTCATCCCGTACACCTACCAGCCCGAGAACAACCACCTGAAGGGCCGTACGCAGGCCACGATCTTCGAGTACCTGCGGATGATCGCCATCGCGCGGCTGTTCATGGACAACATCCAGCACATCCAGGGGTCCTGGCTGACCACCGGCAAGGAGATCGGCCAGCTCTCGCTCCACTACGGCGCCGACGACCTCGGCTCGATCATGCTGGAGGAGAACGTCGTCTCCAGCGCGGGTGCCAAGCACCGCTCCAACCGGATGGAGATCATCGACCTCATCCGCAAGGCGGGGCGGGTGCCGGCGCAGCGGGCGACGACCTACGAGCACCTCGTCGTCCACGACGACCCGGCGAACGACCCCGTCGACGAGCGGGTCGCGTCCCACATCTCCTCGACGGCGATCGAGGGCGGGACGGCTCATCCCGAGCTGAAGATCCTGGCCTCCAACTGACCTGACCGTGCTGACGATCCACGCGGACTCCCGCGGCCACGCGCTCGTCGTCAAGGGCGCGTGGATCGCCGACGCGGGGGCGCGGGAGGAACTCGTCGCCGCGCATCCGCAGGCGCGGGTGCGGGAGTGGCCCGGCATTCTGACGCCGGGGCTGATCAATCTCCATGGCAATGAGCTGCTGGAGGAGGCGTACCACCCCGATCCGCGCGAGGCCGAGGAACTGGGCACTGAACCGCTGACCGGCGACGCGCTGGCAGCGCTCGCCATGGACGACGCCCGCTGGGGCGCGAGCGCGCGGCGGGCCGTACAGCGGATGCTGGCACACGGAACGGTCCGGGCGGCCTGCGAGGAACTGCGCAACCGCGCGGTGCGGGACGCCGTGCATCGCTCCGGGCTGGCGGTCATGGGCCGAATCGGCCGCCCCGGAGGGACCCCGACGCTCGATCCGTACGACGCCGGGTGTCCGGTGGAGTTCGCGGAACCGAGGGAGCGTCACTCCGCCGCGCGCTTCGCGGTGTTCGACGTACGGGACGAGACGGAACTGGCCGAGCGGGGTGCGGGGACGTGCGTGGCGACGGTGGTGGACGGGCGGATCGTCTACCGGCGACGGTAGGGAAACGCCCCAGTCTTTTAGGGGCGCGGGGAACTGCGCGAGCAACCCCCGACAACCCGCAGCTCGCGTACGGCATTCGCACCCGAGCTCATCCCGAAAACGCCTCCGCGAACGCCCCGTCCTCCTGATCCACCCCACTGCAATTGGTCAACGCGTCATCCGATGACGAATCGTCACCACACCGCTGATCCCGAAACGTCGCCCACATGGAAACCCAACCGATCCCCTTCTCCTCGGCGAACTCCCGTACCTGCGCCGCGTCATCGAGCGAGAACGTCTCGTTGTCGACGTCGTTGACGCCCGGCATCGACGTGAGCGCCATCGCGTTCCACGCCGTCGTATCCGACGTACCGAAGATCTCCCTCAACTGAGCGTGCGTGGCCTTCGCCGAGGTGAGCGCGTAGTCACCCATGTCGCCGGTGTACGACTCGCCGTAGTTCATCGTCATGATGTTGACGCTGGAGACCTGCACGTCGTGCTCGTTGGCGGACTCCAGCAGCGCCACGCCGTCGTCGTCGAGCCCGGACGGCATCACCGGCAGCGTGAAGGCGACCTCGAGGTCACCGCGCTTCTTCTGCAGCAGGGCGATCGCCTCCGAACGCAGGTCCACCGAGTCGGAGTCGGTCAGCTCGTCGCCCTCGATGTCGAAGTCGGCCAGCGAGGCACCCGCCGCGTCCAGCGCCTTCCCGTACGCGTCGGCCAGCTCGGACGCGCTCTCGCACGTCGCCGCCAACTCCTTGCCGGAGGCGCCGCCGAAGGAGACCCGGACGGAGGCGCCGTCCTGGGTGAGCCCCGCGATACGGGACTTCACGGCCGAGTCGGACAGGGCGGTGGTGCCGTTCCACTTGGGCGTGCAGTCGCTGCCGTCCGAGATCACGAAGGCCAGGTTGTACGTCGCCGGAGAGCCGGCGGAGTCGAGGTCGGAGGCCTCGGTGGCGCTGACGTAAGGGGCGTAGGACGTGCTCGACGCGCCTGACGAGGCCGATGCGGAGGGCGAGGCGGAGGATGCCGAGCCGGGCTGCTGCGGGGGCGACGGCGCCGCGTCCGCCGTACCGTCGTCCGAGCTCGCGGAGCACCCCGTGATGGCCAGTGCAAATATGCAGGTGAGCCCGGTCGCCGTGGTTCGGAAACTCCGCATTGCGCATGTACCCGCTTTCGTGATTTCTGTCTCAGGCCGAAGAAACCAATACGTAGGCCGGTCGGCAATGTCTCACACGCGACCCAGGTCCGGTCCTTCAACTCCTTTCATATGGCTGTGAGGTTTGCAGGCGTTCGCGGAAACTCTCAGGGAACGGACAGGTCGAGACGTTTCTCATGGGCGTCTCACATGAAGTACAGAGTCGTTGGCACATAAAGGCTCCCTAATGTCCGGGGAATGCAATCCGAGCCTGCCATCGAAAACCGCGCCGCCCAGTCCGCTGCGCGCGGTCGCCGCCGCAAACGCGGCAACGGGTCCGTAGAGGGGCCCGTGTTCGTTGACAACTCCGGGCGCCGCTCCAAGCTGCTGCGGCGTATCGGGCTCCTGGTCGGCGTCGCCTGTATGGGGTACGCGGTCGTGCTGGGCATGGCCTTCATGGGCGTCGGCACCTCGCTCACCCCCTCCGAACTGCTGCCCTTCGGGGCCGGCGGCCCTGCGGGTGGCCCGAACTCGGGCCCCGGCGGCGCCCAGCCGCAGGGCGGTGTCGCCACCCCGCCCACGAAGCCGACCGGCACTCCGCCCTCGGGCACCGCGACCGGCGAGCCGCCCAGCGCCGCCCCGACCGTGTTCGCCTCCCCGGCCACCGCCAACTGACCGGAACGCACCCACACTCATGACTACGACCACTCCCTCACGCGGCCGCCGCCGCGCCCCGACCCGTATCCAGCGGGCGGCGGGCAGGGCCGCGGCCCTGCAGAAACCGCGCGTCATCCTCGCCGGACTCCTCCTGCTCGCGCTGACCAGCGTCATGCTGCTCGACGGCTATCTGCGCGCCGAAGTCGGCGGAGACCAGCGGGTGCGCACCGGAGCCAGCTCCAGCAAGGTGCCCGACAAGGTCCTCGACGGCGGCCCGATCCTCACCTTCCGGGGCGGCCGGGCGACCACGGTCTCCGTGCCGGACAAGACCATCGCGCTCACCTTCGACGACGGCCCGAACCCCACCTGGACGCCGCAAGTCCTGGCGATCCTGCGGAAGTACGACATCCCCGCCACGTTCTTCGTGGTCGGCTCGATGGTCTCGCGCTACCCGGGGATCGTCGCGGACATGGTCGAGCAGGGGAACGAGGTGGGCATCCACACCTTCACCACGTCGACCTCTCGTACCAGACGATCTTCAACGCCCGGGCCGTGACGATCTACCTCTGGCACGAGATCGCCCTGATCCTCGCCGTCCCGCTGGTCGACCAGTTCTGGAACGTGCCCGCGTTCGAGAAGTACCTGCCCCTGGAGAGCCAGTGGTTCATGTTCGGCATCGGCTGGATCCTGATCGCGGTGTTCGTGCTGCTGTGCGGCTGGGTGGAGGACGTGGCCGGGAAGAAGAAGCCGACGCTTCTTCCGGGAGGCCGTGCGGCGACCCAGGACGCCCGTGCCACGGCCCGGGACGCCCGTGCGGCGACCCAGGGAGGCCATGCTGCGGCCCCGTGAGGGCGTACTGCCACAATGGGCCCGTGACCCGCGCATCCCTGGACAAGCAGCCGCACGAAGTCGCCTCGATGTTCGACAACGTGGCGGAACGGTACGACCTGACCAACGACGTGCTGTCGCTCGGCCAGGACCGCAGATGGCGCAAGGAGGTCGCGAAGGCCGTCGACGCCCGCCCCGCGCAGAAGGTCCTCGACCTCGCCGCGGGGACGGCCACCTCCTCGCTGCCCTTCGCGCGGACCGGCGCGTACGTCGTCCCCTGCGACTTCTCCCTCGGGATGCTCCAGGTCGGCAAGCGCAAGCACACCTGGCTGCCGTTCACGGCGGGCGACGCGACGAGGCTGCCGTTCAAGGACGACACCTTCGACGCCGTGACGATCTCCTTCGGGCTGCGCAACGTCCAGGACTACGACGCCGCCCTGCGCGAGATGTACCGGGTCACGCGGCCCGGCGGCCGGGTCGTGATCTGCGAGTTCTCGCACCCGACCTGGGCGCCCTTCCGCACCGTCTACACCGAGTACCTGATGCGCGCGCTGCCCCCGGTGGCGCGCGCGGTGTCCTCGAACCCCGACGCGTACGTCTACCTCGCCGAGTCCATCCGAGCCTGGCCCGACCAGCCGGCCCTCGCCGAGCACCTGCGCAAGGCCGGCTGGACGAAGGTGGCCTGGCGGAACCTGACGGGCGGGGTCGTGTCCCTGCACCGCGGCTTCAAGCAGAGCTGACCACGGGATACGGGTCTCCGGGCTCGTCGAGTTCGCGCTGCATCCCGCCCGAGGGCGGCCGTGGGATGCGTGGCTCGCGTACGCCTCCGCCGCCCTCACCCTCGCCGAAGTCGAACCAGATGTAGACCATCGAGTCCTGCGGCACCTCGGCACCGGGCTGGGGATATTGGCGTACGACGTAGTCGACGACGGTGAGGTGGAAGTCCGGCCGATCCGGTGCGTTGAGGACCAGGCCGTGCGACTTTGCTGCCTCGCGCGCGTCCATGGCCATCAGTCCGACGAGCCTCGGTACGCGCACCTCAGGCGTTTTGGGTGTTATACGCACAGATGTCACCCCCAGCGGTACTGGAAGGGTAACCGCCCGGGGGTACCGTCCGGAAGCGTCAAGTACCTTTCTGTAACAGTTGGTTACTCAGAGTGGCTGATCTGCGAGGGGAGGATCCGCTTGTCCTGTCCGCCGGTCACAGGTCGAGCCGGTAGCAGTGCCCCTTCTGCTGCCCGTCCGGGGTGGTGAACACCTCGGCGAGCTCCATGCCCAGCCGCCGCGTCACCGCGATCGACCGCATGTTGCGGGCGTCGACCATCGCCACCACGCCCGGCACCCCGGCCGCCCGCACCCGCTCCAGCGTCATCTGCGCGGCCGCCGTGACGTACCCCTGGCCCCAGCACTCCCGCCCGAGCCGCCAGCCGATCTCGATCTCCCCCGTGGGACCCCAGTCCCGCTCCCAGGGCTGGGCGCCGGTGAAGCCGATGACCCGCTCGTTCTCGTCGATCATGGTCCACAGGCAGTACCCCCGTTCGGCGTCGTGCCGGCGCTGGCGGGCGGTGAGCTCCTCGTAGACGGACAGCTCCGCGGCCCTGCCGCCGTGGAACTCCATGACATCCGGGTGGGCGAATATCCGGTGCCAGGCGAAAGCGTCCTCGTCGGTGGGGACACGGAGCCGTACGACAGGGAGAGCTCGGTTCACGGAGGCAGCCCTTCAGCCGGGTGATCAATGCTGCTGAATAGACTGCCCATGTCCAGTGCCGGTCGGCACACAGATTTCGAACTTGGGGAGATCCCGCCGTGACCGACGTGACCGAGCCGCTCTCCTCACCTCTCTCTTCGCCCCTCTCCGAGAACACCGCCGACGTGATCGTCGTGGGCGCGGGGCCGGCCGGCTCCACGACGGCGTACCACCTGGCCAAGTCCGGCCTCGACGTACTCCTGCTGGAGAAGACCGAGTTCCCGAGGGAGAAGGTCTGCGGTGACGGCCTGACCCCGCGCGCGGTGAAACAACTCGTGGCGATGGGCATCGACATCTCCGAGGAAGCCGGCTGGCTCCGCAACAAGGGCCTGAGGATCATCGGCGGCGGCGTCCGCCTCCAGCTGGACTGGCCGGATCTGGCCTCCTTCCCCGACTACGGCCTCGTCCGCAAGCGCGACGACTTCGACGAGCAACTCGCCCGCCAGGCCCAGAAGGCCGGCGCCCGGCTCTACGAGCGCTGCAACGTCGGCGCCCCGATCATCGACGACCGCACCGGCCGCATCACCGGCGTGCACGCCAAGCTCGGCGAGGAGAAGCGCGAGGTCACCTTCCACGCGCCCCTGGTCGTCGCCGCCGACGGCAACTCCACGCGCCTCTCCCTCGCGATGGGCCTGCACCGCCGCGAGGACCGCCCGATGGGCGTGGCCGTACGGACGTACTTCGAAAGCCCCCGCCACGAGGACGACTATCTCGAGTCCTGGCTGGAACTGTGGGACCGCCGCGG
Organism: Streptomyces cyaneochromogenes; assembly: GCF_003963535.1. GTDB lineage: Bacteria > Actinomycetota > Actinomycetes > Streptomycetales > Streptomycetaceae > Streptomyces > Streptomyces shaanxiensis. Next base: position 5,938,665 of record NZ_CP034539.1, read on the forward strand.
CCCCGGCGAGGACCGTCTCCTGCCCGGCTACGGCTGGATCTTCGGCATGGGCGACGGCACGTCGAACGTCGGCCTGGGCGTGCTCAACACCTCGGACTCCTTCAAGGAGCTCGACTGGCGGGAGGTCCTGAAGGCCTGGTGCGCCTCCATGCCGGAGGACTGGGGCTACACCCCGGACAACATGACCGGCCCGATCCGCGGCGCGGCCCTCCCCATGGCCTTCAACCGCCAACCGCACTACACCAAGGGCCTGCTGCTGGTCGGCGACGCCGGCGGCCTGGTGAACCCCTTCAACGGCGAGGGCATCGCCTACGCCATGGAGTCCGGCCAGATCGCCGCCGACGTCATCGTCCAGGCCCACGCCCGCTCGACCCCCGCGGGGCGCGAACTCGCCCTCCAGCGCTACCCGCGCGTCCTGAAGGACACCTACGGCGGCTACTACACGCTGGGCCGCGCCTTCGTGAAGCTCATCGGCAACCCGAAGGTCATGAAGATCGCGGCCCAGCGCGGCCTGACCCACCCGCTCCTGATGAAGTTCACCCTGAAGCTCCTGGCCAACCTCACCGACCCGACGGGCGGCGACGCGATGGACCGGATCATCAACGGGCTGAGCAAGGTGGCGCCGAAGGCGTGACGCCGGGCGTGGGGGGTTGGCCGGTCAGCGGTCGCCGGCCGGTCAGCGGTCGGACGGCGGACTGCCCGGTCAGCCGTCCGACGGCGGATCAGCCGGTCGGCCGTCGGGTGGGGGTTGCCGGTTGTCACGGGACTGCCTGAACGCGGCCCAAGCCGTGAGACAGCCGGCAACCGACGTGATGAATCCGGACACTGCGGTGATCAGCGCGGCGGCCCCTTCGACCCCACCACTCGCAAGTGAACCCGGGTTCGCGATCTCGTTGGCCACCTTGTTCGCGCCGTCCGCGGCGTATGCGGCGAGCACCTTGGCGAAGACGAGCAGGAGAAGCACAAGGGCCAGTGCCGCAAGCACCTGCTCAAGTCGACTCCCCGTGAATCCGCCCCAGAGCAGAACGGCGAAGGGTACGGCGGCGCCGATGAAGAAGAGCCCGGCCCAACCCGCCGTCGAGGCTTCCGTCGCGATGGTGGCCGCGAGAGCGCCCACGCTGACGTACGGGCCGACGATCACCGCCAGCAGGCCGAGGACTCCCGCGGTCTCCCGTAGTGGTAACTCCCTTTGTTTCGCGGTCATTTGGACTGGTTCGCGAACCGCTTGAGCGACAGGGAGAGCGGTGGCGCAGGTCTGTTCGGGTCTCACGCGCACAGCGTATGAGTGGCGCGACGGCGAGGCGGGCGCAAAGCCCGAGGAGCGCTCGACCTCACACTCCGACAGGCCCCGGCTCTCCCGGACGGCTCGAACGGCAACCCGCCGAGGAGCCGGGGCCCCGCACACCTACCCGTTCAGCTCCGCCGTCCTGGCGGCCCGGCGCGCGAACACGCCCTCCCGCCGGTCCGCCACCTGCCGCAGCGCGTCCTTCCGCTCCCGCTTGGAGAGCCGGTCCAGATAGACCTGCCCGTTGCAGTGATCGGTCTCGTGCGCGAGGCAACGGGCGAAATACCCGGTGCCCTCGATCACGAGCGGCTCGCCGTCCCTGTCGAACCCGCGCACCACGGCCCGGTCCGGGCGCGGTACGTCCATCACCGCGCCGGGCACCGACAGGCACCCCTCGCTGTCTTCGAGGAGCCTGCGGTGCGCGGCGTCGAGCGGCTCCAGTACCGGATTGACGATGTGCCCGACGTGCCGCACCCCGTCGTCGTCCGGGCAGTCGTACACGAACAGCCGCAGATCGACGTCGACCTGGTTGGCCGCGAGTCCCGCCCCGTCCGCGATGTACATCGTCAGGAACATGTCGTCGATAAGCGCGGCGAGATCGGGACCGAACTCGGTCACGTCCCGGCACGGCTTGTGCAGGACCTCCTCGCCCGCCTCGGTGATCCTGCGCACCGACCCGCGCCGGGCCTCGGGCGCGAGCGGCGGATACGACTCGACGGGCCTGCCCTGGACGAACACACTCGGCATGACTGTTTCTCCCTGTGGTTGTGAGGATGCTGTAGGTGACCGGGAATCGGGCTTCCGACCTTCGGAGCCCCTCCCTACCCTCCGGGAATCATGACAACAGAACACACCCAGGAGCCCCAGGAGAAGACAGGCCACGCGCCGTCCGGCCACACCCGCAGACGCTTCCTCACGGCCACCGGGGGAGCGGCCCTCGCCGCGGGCGCCTTAGGCACGGCCGGCGCGGCGTCCGCCGCGGCCCTGTCCAACGGCTCCGGCAAACGCGTCGCCGTCCTCGGCGGCGGCGTCTCCGGCCTGAGCGCCGCCCACGAACTCGCCGAACGCGGCTACGCCGTCACCGTCTACGAGTACTACGACGCCCTCGGCGGCAAGGCCCGCTCGATGCCCGTCCCGGGCTCCGCCGCCGGTGACCGAGCCGATCTCCCCGCCGAGCACGGCTTCCGCTTCTTCCCCGGCTTCTACCGGAACCTCCCGGACACCATGCGCCGCATCCCCGTCCCCGGCAACGCGAACGGCGTCCACGACAATCTCGTCAGCGGCACCGAGGCCCTGTTCGCCCGCTCCGGCGGCCGCCCCGACCTGCACTTCCCGCTCCGCCGTGCCACCACCCCGCCCCGCCCCGGCGACCTCACCCTCGGCTGGATCCGCGACCAGATCCTCTCGGTGCTGGACCTCGGCACCCACCTCCCCGCCCACGAGGCCGCCTACTTCGCCGACCGCCTCCTCGTCCACCTCACCAGTTGCGACGCCCGACGCGAGGAGCAGTGGGAGAAGGTCGCGTGGTGGGACTTCATCCGCGCCGAGGAGATGAGCGAGGAGTACCGGACGGTCCTCGGCGTCGGTCAGACCCGCAACCTCGTCGCCACGCGCGCGGAGGTCGCGTCCACCCGAACCGTCGGCCGCGTCATCATCGAGGCCCTGCTCCTGTGGGGCCTGCTCGGTCGCGGCATGGACGGTGACGCCGACATCGACCGCATCCTCGACGCCCCCACCAGCGAGGCCTGGATCGACCCCTGGGAGACACACCTGCGCTCCCTGGGAGTGGAGTTCGTCCTCGGCACCCAGATCCGCCAGGTCCTCTACGACGGCGGTCGCGTGACCGGCGTCCGTGTCTCGGCCCGCGACGGCGGCGACGACCGTACCGTGACCGCCGACCACTACGTCTCCGCGCTGCCGGTCGAGCACGCGCGCGTGACGTGGGGCCCCGCCCTGCGCGCGGCGGACCCGCAGCTCGCGCGCTGCGACGCACTGAGGACCGACTGGATGACCGGCGTGATGTTCTATCTGCGCACGCCCACCCCGGTGGTCCACGGCCACATCAACTGCCTCGACTCACCCTGGTCGGTGACCGGCATCGGCCAGGCCCAGTTCTGGGACGGCCGGGACTTCTCCCGCGACTACGGCGACGGCCGCGCCCACGACTGCCTCTCCGCCATCATCTCGGAGTGGGACAAGCCGGGCATCCTGTACGGCAAGACGGCGAAGGAGTGCACCAAGGAGGAGGTCGTCGCCGAACTCTGGGCCCAGCTGAAGGACGGCCTCAACGACGCCGGCAAGACCACGCTCCGGGACGAGGACCGCCTCGGCTGGTTCATGGACCCGGCGGTGACGGGCCTGGGCGGCCCCGATCCGCGCAACCGCGAGCAGCTCCTCATCCACCCCACGGGCACGCTCTACAACCGCCCCACGGCCCGCACAAAGGTCCCGAACTTCTTCCTCGCGGGCGACTACGTCCGCACCGACGTGGACCTGGCGACGATGGAGGGCGCCAACGAGTCGGCCCGCCTCGCGGTCAACGCGCTCCTGGACGCGGACAATTCGGGCGCCGATCGCTGTGAGATCTGGGAGCTGTACCGGCCCCCGGAGATGGAGCCCCTCAAGCGGGTCGACGAGGTGCGCTACAGGCTGGGCCTGCCCAACACCTTCGACCTCGGGTAGGGCGGAGGGCCTCCTGGGACAGAACGGAAGGGGCCGCTGCCCCCGAGCGGCTGCGGCCCCTTCCGTACGCCTGTGCTGTACGGCCGTACGTCAGAGGACGCGCACCGCACCCGACGCCGGATAGCCGGAAAGGTCCTGGATGACGACGCCCTTGGACGGGTTGGCCGCGTCCAGGTACTGGCCGTTACCGATGTAGACGCCCACGTGGTACGCGGAGCCCTTGCCGCCCCAGTAGAGGATGTCGCCGACCTGGATCTGCGACAGCGGGATGTCGGTGCCGGACATCGACTGGTCCTGCGAGACCCGCGGCAGGTCGACGCCGACCTGCTTGAACGCGGCCTGGACCAGGCTGGAGCAGTCCCACGCGTTGGGGCCGGTGGCACCCAGGACGTACGCGTCGCCCACCTGTGCCTGGAGGAAGGAGATGACGGTCGCGACGCTGCCGCTGGCGGGAGCGGCCACGCTCGTGCTCGCGGAAGCGGACAGGGTGGTCCGCTCGGTGCTGCGCGAAGCGGCGGCCTCGGCGGCGGCCCTGCGGGCCTCCTCCGCCTTCTTCTTCGCCTCGGCCTTCTTCTTGGCCTCGGCGAGGTCCTTCTTGGCCTCCTTGGCGGCCGCGGCGGCGGCCGCGTCACGCTCGGCGTCGAGCTCGTAGTTCGCCGCCGCCAGCTGAGTGGCGTCCGCGGACTGGGCGAGCTGGTCCGCCAGGTCACCCGTGAGGGTGGGCAGTTCGATGGTCTGCGTCACCGGCTCGGCGGCGTTCGCCGTGGCCGACGCACCAGCCGCTGCCATGCTGAGGACGCCACCGGCAACTCCGGCACGCATCGCGATGGACGACGACGCGCTGCGGCGGGGCTTCCGGTGGCTACGTATGTGAGCGGTGTGGGACATGAGAACAACGGGTATCAGGGGCTCCTCCATACCTTCAAGAAACGTGGGCTGCGCCACAGTTGTTCAATCGCCGCCCCAAATCCCCGGCGCGACACCCCTTATTGACGCCGTAACGGACATTGCGGACGCGGCCCATTCGGCCCGTGATCACGTCCTTTCATCATTAAGTCCGGATTGCCCATCGCTTACCACTTGTTGAGACCGGTGGCCAAGCCCGGTTCTCGGGGTCTCGTGTTGGTGTGGCAGAGGTCACGCAACGATTACGGCGGCGTGCGCGTCCTGTGCCCGGATCGCGTCCGGCGTCGCTCGTGAATGCGCGCACGCGTCCACATCCCGCTTCGTCGCTCCCCCTGATGTGTGAACGCGCCCTCTATCAAGGCGGCCCGTCCAGCACCAATTTGCATGCAAGGGAAGTCTCTTGATATTGAGACGCCCCTTCCGAGCTGCGTCGACGAGCGGAAATGTCACCTCTGGTGATCACTCGAACGCTTCTCGTGTGAAGATCACCGCTCATCCGGCTTCATGATCCTTCGTCAGGTGGTGGAGATCACAAAGCTTGTGCAATACCCCGTGTCGCAGATCACAGAGCGGCGGGCATAAGATGCGAGGCAGTTGGGCTTGTGACCTGCTTCACATGTTCTCGATCTTCGCCCGGGACGAGCGGGGCTCGTGGGATCGGTGGGGCGGCTGTGAGCCCAGTGCAACCGCCAGCAGTCAGTGCCGACTGAGAGGAGCGAGGAGCGGTGAACGCTTATGCGCCCATCCTCGTACTGGGAGCCCTCGGGGCAGGCTTTGCGATCTTCTCCGTGGTCATGGCCACGCTGATCGGTCCGAAGCGATACAACCGGGCCAAGCTCGAAGCCTACGAGTGCGGTATCGAGCCGACCCCCACGCCGGCCGGCGGCGGGCGCTTCCCCATCAAGTACTACCTGACGGCGATGCTCTTCATCGTCTTCGACATCGAGATCGTCTTCCTCTATCCCTGGGCCGTCACTTTCGACGCCCTGGGGATTTTCGGGCTCGTGGAGATGCTGCTCTTCGTGCTCACCGTCTTCGTCGCGTACGCGTACGTATGGCGGCGCGGCGGCCTGGAATGGGACTGAGGGGCTTTTAACGACATGGGACTCGAAGAAAAGCTGCCGAGCGGATTCCTGCTGACCACCGTCGAGCAGGCCGCGGGGTGGGTGCGCAAGGCGTCCGTCTTCCCGGCCACTTTCGGCCTCGCCTGCTGCGCCATCGAGATGATGACCACCGGCGCCGGCCGCTACGACCTGGCGCGCTTCGGCATGGAGGTCTTCCGCGGATCCCCGCGCCAGGCCGACCTGATGATCGTCGCCGGCCGGGTCAGCCAGAAGATGGCGCCGGTGCTCCGGCAGGTCTACGACCAGATGCCGAACCCCAAGTGGGTGATCTCCATGGGGGTCTGCGCCTCCTCGGGCGGCATGTTCAACAACTACGCGATCGTGCAGGGCGTCGACCACATCGTCCCGGTCGACATCTATCTCCCGGGCTGCCCGCCACGGCCCGAGATGCTGATGGACGCCATCCTCAAGCTTCACCAGAAGATCCAGACCTCCAAGCTCGGCGTGAACGCCGAGGAGGCCGCCCGCGAGGCTGAGGAAGCGGCGCTCAAGGCCCTGCCCACGATCGAGATGAAGGGGCTGCTGCGGTGAGCGACGCGAACGGCACCAACGGGGCAAACGGGTCGAACGGGGTCAACCCCGAGAAGGACCTCTCCGCCTCCAACCTCCCCGGTCAGCGCGGCCAGGGCGGCGAGGAGATCCGCGTCCAGCGCGGCATGTTCGGCGCCAACAACGGAGGCGACACCTCCGGCTACGGCGGCCTGGTCCGCTCGGTCCGGCTCCCGGGACCGGCGAGCAGGCCGTACGGCGGCTGGTTCGACGAGGTCGCCGACGAACTCGAGGGCGCGCTGGAGGAACAGGGACTCCTGCCCGACAACGCCATCGAGAAGACGGTCGTCGACCGCGGCGAACTCACCTTCCACATCGAGCGTGAACACCTCGTCCGGGTCGCCCGCACCCTGCGGGACGACCCGGCCCTGCGCTTCGAACTGTGCACCGGCGTCAGCGGCGTCCACTACCCGACCGACAAGGGCCGCGAGCTGCACGCCGTCTACCACCTGCGCTCGATCACCCACAACCGGCTGATCCGTCTCGAAGTCAGCGCCCCCGACAGCGACCCGCACATCCCGTCGCTCGTCGCCGTGTACCCGACGAACGACTGGCACGAGCGCGAGACGTACGACTTCTTCGGCATCGTCTTCGACGGTCACCCCGCCCTGACGCGGATCATGATGCCGGACGACTGGCAGGGCCACCCGCAGCGCAAGGACTACCCCCTCGGCGGCATCCCCGTCGAGTACAAGGGCGCCCAGATCCCGGCTCCGGACCAGCGGAGGTCGTACTCGTGAGCACGCAGTCAGCAGCCGCCCGTGAGACCACCGAGGGCACCGTATATACGGTCACCGGTGGCGACTGGGACGAGGTCGTCCAGGCCGCGGCCCGCGCCGACGACGAGCGCATCGTCCTCAACATGGGTCCCCAGCACCCCTCCACCCACGGGGTGCTCCGCCTGATCCTGGAGATCGACGGCGAGACCGTCACCGAGGCCCGCTGCGGCATCGGCTATCTCCACACCGGCATCGAGAAGAACCTCGAGTACCGGACCTGGACGCAGGGCACCACGTTCGTGACGCGCATGGACTACCTGACGTCCTTCTTCAACGAGACCGCCTACTGTCTCGCCGTCGAGAAGCTCCTCGGCATCGAGGACCAGATCAGCGAGCGCGCCAAGATCATCCGGGTGCTCCTGATGGAGCTGAACCGGCTCTCCTCCCACCTGGTGTGCATCGCCACCGGCGGCATGGAGCTCGGCGCCACCACGATCATGATCTACGGATTCCGTGATCGTGAAATGATTCTCGACATCTACGAGCTGGTCACGGGCCTGCGCATGAACCACGCGTACATCCGGCCCGGCGGACTCGCCCAGGACCTGCCGCCCGGCGCGGTGGACCAGATCCGCGAGTTCGTGAAGAAGATGAAGAAGAACCTCCCGGAGTACGACAAGCTCGCCACCGGGAACCCCATCTTCAAGGCCCGCATGCAGGACATCGGCTATCTCGACCTGGCCGGCTGCATGGCCCTCGGCGCCACCGGCCCGATCCTGCGCTCCACCGGCCTCCCGCACGACCTGCGCAAGTCGCAGCCGTACTGCGACTACGAGACCTACGACTTCGAGATCCCGACCGCCGACACCTGCGACTCCTACGGGCGCTTCCTGATCCGCCTGGAAGAGATGCGTCAGTCGCTCGGAATCGTCGAGCAGTGCCTGGACCGGCTCCAGCCCGGCCCGGTCATGGTCGCCGACAAGAAGATCGCCTGGCCCGCCCAGCTCGCCCTGGGCCCCGACGGGCTCGGCAACTCCCTCGACCACATCAAGAAGATCATGGGCACCTCCATGGAGGCCCTGATCCACCACTTCAAGCTGGTCACCGAGGGCTTCCGCGTCCCGCCGGGACAGGCGTACGCGGCCGTCGAGTCACCCAAGGGCGAACTCGGCGTGCATGCCGTCTCCGACGGCGGCACCCGCCCCTTCCGGGTCCACTTCCGTGACCCGTCCTTCACCAACCTGCAGGCCATGGCGGCGATGTGCGAGGGCGGCCAGGTCGCCGACGTCATCGTCGCCGTCGCGTCCATCGACCCCGTGATGGGAGGCGTCGACCGGTGACCACCAGTTCTTCCGAGCGGGGCGTCAGCCTGGGCATGCCCGAACTGCCCGCGCCCGGCTATCCGGACGACGTTCGAGAGCGGCTCGAGAGGGACGCGCGCGACGTCATCGCCCGATACCCGGACTCCCGGTCCGCCCTTCTGCCGTTGCTGCACCTCGTGCAGTCGGAGGAGGGCCATGTCACGCGCACCGGGATGCGGTTCTGCGCGGACATGCTGCACCTGACCACGGCCGAGGTCACCGCGGTCGCCACCTTCTACACCATGTACCGGCGGAAGCCCTCCGGTGACTACCAGGTGGGCGTCTGCACCAACACCCTGTGTGCGGTGATGGGCGGTGACGCGATCTTCGAGGAGCTCCAGGAGCACCTGGGCGTCGGCAACGGCGAGACCACCGACGACGGCAAGGTCACCCTGGAGCACATCGAGTGCAACGCGGCCTGCGACTTCGCGCCGGTCGTGATGGTCAACTGGGAGTTCTTCGACAACCAGACCCCGACGAGCGCCAAGCGCCTCGTCGACGACCTGCGCGAGGGCAGGCCCGTCGAGCCGACGCGCGGGGCCCGGCTGTGCACCTTCAAGGAGACCGCGCGGATTCTGGCCGGATTCCCCGACGAGCGGCCCGGGGCCGTCGAGGAGAGCGGCAGTGCGGGACCGGCGTCGCTGGTGGGCCTCCGCCTGGCCAGGGGAGAGACCGCACCCGCGCGCGTGGTCCATCCGCGGGAGGGCGGCCCGCACGAGGAGCCGCAGGACAGCACGGTGCACGAGCCGTCGCCGGCCGAACACCTCAGTTCTCATGACGCGCCGCAGGACACATCGGCATCCGACCCAGCCCACCCGGCAGGGCCTGCCGCCGAGGAGGGGGAGTGATGACCTTGGCACCCGAGCTGAAAGACACCAGCCCCGAGAAGCTGCTCGCACCCGTGCTGTCGGCCTTCTGGGACGAGGACAGGTCCTGGACGCTGGACGTCTACCGAAGGCACGAAGGATACGAGGGACTTCGCAAGGCGCTCGCCATGTCGCCGGACGACCTGATCGCGTACGTCAAGGACTCAGGTCTGCGCGGGCGCGGCGGCGCGGGATTCCCGACGGGAATGAAATGGCAGTTCATTCCCCAGGGTGATGGAAAACCGCACTATCTAGTTGTCAACGCCGACGAATCGGAGCCCGGAACCTGCAAGGACATTCCGCTCCTCTTCGCGAACCCGCACAGCCTCATCGAGGGCATCGTCATCGCGTGTTATGCCATCAGGTCTTCGCATGCCTTCATCTATCTGCGTGGTGAAGTCGTCCCTGTTCTGCGGCGGTTGCACGAGGCCGTGCGCGAGGCCTACGCGGCCGGCTTCCTCGGCGAGAACATCCTGGGCAGTGGCCTGAACCTGGAACTCACCGTGCACGCGGGCGCGGGCGCGTACATCTGCGGTGAGGAGACCGCACTGCTCGACTCGCTCGAAGGCCGCCGTGGTCAACCGCGGCTTCGTCCCCCCTTCCCTGCGGTGGCAGGTCTCTACGCCTGCCCGACTGTTGTGAACAACGTCGAGTCGATCGCGTCGGTTCCCGCGATTCTGCATCGGGGCAAGGAATGGTTCCGGTCGATGGGCAGCGAGAAGTCCCCCGGCTTCACGCTCTACTCGCTCAGCGGCCATGTCGCCAGCCCCGGCCAGTACGAGGCACCGCTCGGCATCACACTCCGCCAGCTCCTCGAGATGAGCGGCGGCATGCGCCCCGGCCATCGCCTGAAGTTCTGGACGCCCGGCGGCTCCTCGACGCCGATGTTCACCGACGAGCACCTCGACGTCCCCCTCGACTACGAAGGAGTGGGCGCCGCCGGTTCCATGCTCGGCACGAAGGCGCTCCAGTGCTTCGACGAGACGACCTGCGTCGTACGCGCCGTCACCCGCTGGACCGAGTTCTACGCCCACGAGTCCTGCGGCAAGTGCACCCCCTGCCGCGAAGGCACGTACTGGCTCGTGCAGTTGCTGCGCGACATCGAGGCCGGCAAGGGCGTGATGAGCGACCTCGACAAGCTGAACGACATCGCCGACAACATCAACGGCAAGTCCTTCTGCGCCCTCGGCGACGGCGCCGCCTCGCCGATCTTCTCCTCGCTGAAGTACTTCCGCGAGGAGTACGAGCAGCACATCACGGGCCGCGGCTGCCCCTTCGACCCGGCCAAGTCGACGGCCTGGGCCGACCACCGCACGGAGGTACACGCATGACTGTGACCACCAGCGCCCCCTTGGGAGGGGGAGAGGCGGCGGTCCCGCCGGAAGATCTCGTGACGCTGACGATCGACGGCATCGAGATCAGCGTGCCCAAGGGCACCCTGGTCATCCGGGCCGCCGAGCAGCTCGGCATCGAGATCCCGCGCTTTTGCGACCACCCCCTTCTCGACCCGGCCGGTGCCTGCCGCCAGTGCATCGTCGAGGTCGAGGGCCAGCGCAAGCCGATGGCGTCCTGCACGATCACCTGCACCGACGGCATGGTCGTGAAGACCCACCTCACCTCGCCGGTCGCCGAGAAGGCCCAGCAGGGTGTGATGGAGCTCCTGCTCATCAACCACCCGCTGGACTGCCCGGTCTGCGACAAGGGCGGCGAGTGCCCGCTGCAGAACCAGGCCATGTCGCACGGGCACGCCGAGTCCCGCTTCGAGGGCCGCAAGCGGACGTACGAGAAGCCCGTCCCGATCTCCACGCAGGTACTGCTCGACCGCGAGCGGTGTGTGCTGTGCGCCCGCTGCACCCGGTTCTCCAACCAGGTCGCGGGCGACCCGATGATCGAGCTGGTCGAGCGTGGCGCGCTGCAGCAGGTCGGCACCGGTGAGGGCGACCCGTTCGAGTCGTACTTCTCCGGCAACACCATCCAGATCTGCCCGGTCGGCGCGCTCACCTCGGCGGCGTACCGGTTCCGCTCCCGCCCCTTCGACCTCGTCTCCTCGCCGTCGGTGTGCGAGCACTGCTCCGGCGGCTGCGCGACCCGTACGGATCACCGGCGCGGCAAGGTCATGCGGCGGCTCGCGGCCAACGACCCCGAGGTCAACGAGGAGTGGATCTGCGACAAGGGGCGGTTCGCGTTCCGGTACGCCCAGCAGCGCGACCGGCTTCAGACACCGCTCGTGCGCAACGCCGAGGGCGACCTCGAACCGGCCTCGTGGCCGGAGGCGCTGCAGATCGCGGCCCAGGGGCTGCTCGCCTCGCGCGGCCGGACCGGCGTTCTGACCGGCGGCCGGCTCACCGTCGAGGACTCCTACGCGTACAGCAAGTTCGCGCGCGTGGCGCTCGACACCAACGACATCGACTTCCGCGCGCGCGTGCACAGCGGTGAGGAAGCCGATTTCCTGGCGGCCCGGATCGCCGGTCGCGGCCGTGACCTCGACGGTACGGGCGTGTCGTACACCTCTCTGGAGAAGGCGCCGGCCGTCCTGCTGGCCGGATTCGAGGCCGAGGAGGAGGCGCCCGGCATCTTCCTGCGGCTGCGCAAGGCCTGGCGGGGGCACGGGCAGAAGGTCTTCTCGCTCGCCACGCACACGACGCGCGGCCTGGAGAAGGCCGGCGGCACGCTGCTGCCCGCCGCTCCCGGGACCGAGACCGAGTGGCTGGACGCGCTGGCGAGCGGGGTCGGCCTGGAGGACGACGGGGCGAAGGCCGCCGAGGCGCTGCGCACCGAGGGCGCGGTGATCGTCGTCGGTGAGCGGCTGGCCGCTGTGGCGGGCGGGCTCACCGCCGCAGTGCGGGCGGCGTCCGCGACCGGCGCCGAGCTGGTGTGGATCCCGCGCAGGGCGGGGGAGCGCGGTGCCGTCGAGGCCGGTGCGCTGCCGTCGCTGCTGCCGGGCGGACGTCCCGCGACCGACCCGCGCGCGCGTGAGGAGGTCGCCGCCGTATGGGGCCTGTCCGAACTCCCGCTCCGCTACGGCCGGGACACCGGCCAGATCGTCGAGGCCGCCGCGACCGGCGAACTCCAGGCCCTGCTGGTCGCGGGCGTCGAGGTCGCCGACCTGCCCGATCCGGCACGCGCGCGTGAGGCGCTCGCCGAGGTCGGCTTCGTGGTGTCGCTCGAGTTGCGGCCCGGTGAGGTGACCGAACTCGCCGACGTCGTGCTTCCCGTCGCAGCGGTCGCGGAGAAGGCCGGCACCTTCCTCAACTGGGAGGGCCGGGCGCGCTTCTTCGAGGCCGCGCTCAAGCCCGACCAGATGACCCGCCACCTGGCCCCGACCGACGCGCGCGTGCTGCAGATGCTGGCCGACGCCATGGACGTACACCTGGGTCTGCCGGATCTGCGCACCACGCGCGCGGAGATCGACCGGCTCGGCCCCTGGGACGGACCTCGGGCCACCGGACCCCTGGAGAGCGGGGCCCAGTTGCCGCGACCGGCCGCTGGTGAGGCAGTCCTCGCCGGGCACCGGCTGCTGCTCGACCAGGGCCTCCTCCAGCAGGGCGACGAGGCGCTCGCCGGGACGCGACACGCGGCCCACGCGCGCGTGTCGGCCGCCACGGCCGCCGAGGCCGGCATCAAGAACGGCGACGTACTGGCCGTGACCGGCCCTGCCGGAGTCGTCGAACTCCCACTTCAGATCACCGAGATGCCCGACCGCGTGGTCTGGCTCCCGCTGAACTCCACCGGTGGCGGCGTCGCCTCCGACACCGGGGCGCTGCCCGGCGCACTCGTCCGCATCGGCCCGGCGACCCTCGCGACCGAGGCCCCCGAGGAGGTGGAGGCATGAGCCCGTACCTCGCCGCTGAAGACCTGTCGATGTTCGGCACCGACCCCTGGTGGCTGGTCGTCATCAAGGCGGTGTTCTGCTTCGCCTTCCTGATGGTGACCGTGCTGTTCTCCATCGTCTGGGAGCGCAAGGTCGTCGCCTGGATGCAGCTGCGCATCGGCCCCAACCGGCACGGCCCCTGGGGCATGCTCCAGTCGCTCGCCGACGGCATCAAGCTGATGCTGAAGGAAGACGTCATCGTCAAACGCGCGGACAAGGTGGTCTACGTCCTCGCGCCGATCGTCGCGGCCATCCCGGCCTTCATGGCGATCGCGGTGATCCCCTTCGGCCCGGCCGGCAACGAGATCTCGATCTTCGGCCAGCGCACCACGATGCAGCTCACCGACCTGCCGATCGCGATGCTCTACATCCTCGCGGTCGCCTCGGTGGGCATCTACGGCATCGTGCTGGCGGGTTGGAGTTCCGGATCCACCTACCCGCTGCTCGGCGGCCTTCGCTCCTGCGCGCAGATGATCTCGTACGAGATCGCCATGGGCGCCGCCTTCGCCTCGGTGTTCCTCTACTCCGGGTCGATGTCGACGTCGGCGATCGTCGAGGCGCAGCAGGACCGGTGGTACATCGTCCTGCTGCCGGTCTCCTTCGTGATCTACATCATCACGATGGTCGGCGAGACCAACCGCGCCCCCTTCGACATGCCGGAGTCCGAGGGCGACCTCGTCGGCGGCTTCAACACCGAGTACTCGTCGATCAAGTTCGCGATGTTCATGCTCGCCGAGTACGTGAACATGGTGACGGTCTCCGCGGTGTCGGTGACGCTCTTCCTGGGCGGCTGGCGGGCCCCGTATCCGGTCAGCGCCTTCTGGGAGGGCGCGAACCACGGCTGGTGGCCGCTGCTCTGGTTCGTGATCAAGGTTCAGCTGCTGCTCTTCTTCTTCATCTGGCTGCGCGGCACGCTGCCTCGCGTCCGCTACGACCAGCTGATGAAGCTCGGCTGGAAGGTCCTCATCCCGGTCTCCGTCGTCTGGCTGATGCTCGTCGCGACCGTGCGGACTCTTCGCAACGAGAACTACGAATTCGCCGATATCGCCCTCTACGTCGGCGGCGGCATCCTCGCGCTGCTGCTCCTCTCCTTCGTCGTGGACATGTTCCGCGAGCGGACGAAGGCGGCCGGGGAGCCCGCCGAGGAACCCGCCGGCTTCGACGCGATGGCGGGCGGATTCCCCGTACCGCCACTGCCCGGACAGGAGCTTCCGCCGGTGCCGCGACGCCGTTCGCGCCGGGAGCGCGAGCTGATTGTCAGTGGTGGGCCCGATACTCAGAGTGATGGATCTCTGGATGGAAAGGAGGCGTCCGATGGCTGAGGAGCCCAAGGAGACCAAGCCCGGTTTCCAGAACCCCGTGGCCGGCTTCGGCGTGACCTTCAAGGCCATGTTCAAGAAGCGGCTGACCGAGCAGTACCCGGAGCAGCAGAAGACCACCGCTCCGCGCTTCCACGGACGGCACCAGCTCAACCGCCATCCGGACGGCCTGGAGAAGTGCGTCGGCTGTGAGCTGTGCGCCTGGGCCTGCCCCGCCGACGCCATCTATGTGGAGGGTGCCGACAACACCGACGAGGAGCGCTACTCGCCGGGCGAGCGGTACGGCCGCGTCTACCAGATCAACTACGCCCGCTGCATCCTGTGCGGGCTGTGCATCGAGGCGTGCCCCACGCGCGCGCTCACGATGACCAACGAGTTCGAGCTCGCCGACTCCAGCCGCGCCAACCTCATCTACACCAAGGAGCAGCTGCTCGCCGGTCTTGAGGACGGCATGGTCGACACGCCCCACGCCATCTACCCGGGGACCGACGAGCAGGACTACTACCGGGGTCTGGTGACGGAGGCCGCGCCCGGCACCGAGCGCCAGGTCGCCACGTCCAAGGGAGAGAAGCCCGAGGATCAGGAGGTGGAAGCATGAGCGCGCAGCTCGCCGCCTACTCCACCTCCACCGGCGAGGCGTTCCAGTTCTGGATCCTCGGCACCGTCGCCGTGATCGGCGCCCTGTGCACCGTCTTCATGAAGAAGGCCGTGCACAGCGCGCTCTGTCTCGCCGGGACCATGATCATTCTGGCTGTCTTCTACCTCGCCAACGGCGCCTACTTCCTGGGCGTCGTGCAGATCATCGTCTACACCGGCGCGATCATGATGCTGTTCCTGTTCGTGGTGATGCTGGTCGGCGTCACGGCCGCGGACTCCCTGAGGGAAACCATCAAGGGCCAGCGGTGGCTGGCCCTCCTCTGTGGGCTCGGCTTCGGCATCCTGCTCGTCGCGGGCATCGGGAACGCCTCGTTGAAGGAGTTCAACGGCCTCGGCCAGGCGAACGCGAACGGCAATGTGGAGGGCCTCGCGACCCTCATCTTCACCAAGTACGTCTTCGCCTTCGAGATCACCGGCGCCCTGCTCATCACGGCCACCGTCGGCGCGATGCTGCTCACCCACCGCGAGCGCACCGAGCGCGCCAAGACCCAGCGCGAGCTGTCCGAACAGCGCGTCCGCGAAGGCAAGCACGTCCCGCCGCTGCCGGCGCCCGGCGTGTACGCCCGGCACAACGCGGTCGACATCGCCGGCCTGCTGCCCGACGGCACCCCGTCCGACCTCACGGTCAGCAAGACCCTGCGCGAGCGCGGCCAGATCCGGGACGTGTCCGCCGAGGCGCTCAACGATCTCAGGGCCCTGGAACAGCGCGCGGAGGAACGGCTGGAGCGGACCGCCATCGAGCCGTCGACCTTCAAGCGGCCGGAGGAGGCGTCGAAGTGAACCCGGTCAACTACATCTATCTCGCGGCCCTGTTGTTCACGATCGGCGCCACCGGCGTGCTGATCAGGCGCAACGCGATCGTCGTCTTCATGTGCATCGAGCTCATGCTCAACGCCTGCAACCTGACGCTCGTCGCCTTCTCCCGGATGCACGGCAATCTCGACGGCCAGATCATCGCCTTCTTCACGATGGTCGTCGCCGCCGCCGAGGTCGTCGTCGGGCTGGCGATCATCGTGTCGCTGTTCCGTTCCCGCCACTCGGCCTCGGTCGACGACGCCAGCCTGATGAAGCTCTAAGGGGTCGGAAGAATCGTGGAGAACCTGATTGCGCTGCTGATCGCGGCGCCCCTGCTCGGAGCGGCCCTACTGCTGTGCGGCGGCCGGCGCCTCGACGCCGTGGGCCAGTGGGTCGGCACGCTTCTGTCGTTCGTCTCCTTCGTGTTCGGTGTGATCCTCTTCGCCGACCTGCTGGGCAAGGACGCCGAACACCGCACGCTCACCCAGCACCTGTACAGCTGGATCCCGGTCGAGGGCTTCCAGGCGGACGTCGCCTTCCGCCTCGACCAGCTGTCGGTGACGTTCGTGCTGCTGATCACCGGCGTCGGCTCGCTGATCCACCTGTACTCGGTCGGGTACATGGAGCACGACGAGCGGCGCCGCCGCTTCTTCGGCTATCTGAACCTGTTCCTCGCGGCGATGCTGCTGCTCGTCCTCGCCGACAACTACCTGCTGCTGTACGTCGGCTGGGAAGGCGTCGGCCTCGCTTCCTACCTGCTCATCGGCTTCTGGCAGCACAAGCCCAGCGCCGCCACCGCCGCGAAGAAGGCCTTCCTGGTCAACCGCGTCGGCGACATGGGCCTGTCGATCGCGATCATGCTGATGTTCCTGTGGTTCGGCACCTTCGCCTTCGGTCCGGTGCTCGGCACCGGCGAGGAGGCCGGGCTCGTCGCCGACACGAGCGAGGGCAGGCTCACCGCCATCGGCCTGATGCTGTTGCTCGCCGCGTGCGGCAAGTCGGCCCAGGTGCCGCTGCAGTCCTGGCTCGGGGACGCGATGGAGGGCCCGACCCCGGTCTCGGCCCTCATCCACGCGGCGACGATGGTGACCGCGGGCGTCTACTTGATCGTCCGCTCCGGAGCGATCTTCAACGCGGCGCCCGACGCCCAGTTGGTCGTCACGATCGTCGGTGCCGTCACGCTCCTCTTCGGTGCGATCGTCGGTTGTGCGAAGGACGACATCAAGAAGGCGCTGGCGGGCTCGACCATGTCGCAGATCGGCTACATGATCCTCGCCGCGGGCCTCGGCCCCATCGGCTACGCCTTCGCGATCATGCACCTGGTGACGCACGGCTTCTTCAAGGCCGGGCTGTTCCTCGGCGCCGGATCGGTCATGCACGGCATGAACGACGAGGTCGACATGCGCAAGTACGGCAGCCTGCGCAAGTACATGCCGGTCACCTTCGTCACCTTCGGCCTCGGCTATCTCGCGATCATCGGCTTCCCGGGTCTGTCCGGCTTCTTCTCCAAGGACAAGATCATCGAGGCGGCGTTCGCCAAGGGCGGCACCGAGGGCTGGATCCTGGGTGGTTGCGCGCTGCTGGGCGCGGCCATCACCGCGTACTACATGACGCGCGTGATGCTGATGACGTTCTTCGGTGAGAAGCGCTGGCAGCCCGACGAGAAGGGCAACGAGCCGCATCCGCACGAGTCGCCCAAGGTCATGACGATCCCGATGATCGTGCTGGCCGTCGGGTCGGTGGCCGCCGGTGGGTTCTTCAGCATCGGTGAACGCTTCGTGCACTGGCTGGAGCCCATCACCGGGTTCGAGCACGGCCACCCGCCGATCAGCGCGGGCGTGGTCACCGGCGCGACCGTCGCGTGCATGGTCATCGGCGTCGCCGTCGCCTACGGCCAGTACGGCCGCCGCCCGGTCCCGGTCGTCGCCCCGCGCGGGTCGCTGCTCACCCGGGCCGCCCGGCGTGACCTGCTCCAGGACGACTTCAACCACGTCGTCCTCGTACGCGGCGGCGAGCACCTCACGCGCTCCCTGGTGTACGTCGACCACACCCTGGTCGACGGCGTCGTCAACGGCACGGCGGCCTCGATGGGCGGCCTGTCCGGACGGATGCGCAAGCTGCAGAACGGCTTCGCGCGGTCGTACGCGGTCTCGATGTTCGGCGGTGCGGCGATCCTCATCGCCGCGACCCTGCTGATGAGGGCGGTCTGATACCGATGTCCTTTCCTCTGCTGACAGCGACGGCGGCGCTCCCGGCGATCGGGGCGATCGCCACGGCCGCCGTACCGGCCGCACAGCGCACCGCCGCCAAGTGGCTCGCGCTGCTCTTCTCGCTCGCCACGCTCGCCCTCGCGATCACCGTCCTGGTCCGCTTCGACCCGGACGGCGACCGCTACCAGCTCACCGAATCCCACGCCTGGATCGCGGACTTCGGGGTCCGGTACGAACTCGGCGTGGACGGCATCGCGGTCGCCCTGATCGCGCTGACGGCGCTGCTGATCCCGTTCATCGTCCTCGCGGGCTGGCACGACGCCGACCCGCTGGAGACCGGCAGCAGCCGCTGGCGGCCGACGCAGGGCTTCTTCGCCCTGATCCTGGCCGTCGAGGCGATGGTGATCCTCTCCTTCGAGGCCACCGACGTCTTCCTCTTCTACATCCTCTTCGAAGCCATGCTCATCCCGATGTACTTCCTCATCGGCGGCTTCGGGGACCGTGCCCACGAGCACGGCGAGAAGGTGGCGGCGACGCAACGGTCCTACGCGGCCGTGAAGTTCCTGCTCTACAACCTGGTCGGCGGACTGATCATGCTGGCCGCGGTGATCGGCCTCTACGTGGTCGCCGGGAACTTCTCGCTCACGGAGATCGCCGAGGCCCGCGCCAGCGGTCAGCTGGACATGGCGACCAACACCGAACGCTGGCTGTTCCTGGGCTTCTTCTTCGCCTTCGCGGTGAAGGCGCCGCTGTGGCCGCTGCACACCTGGCTGCCCAACGCGATGGGGGAGGCCACCGCTCCGGTCGCCGTCCTCATCACCGCGGTCGTCGACAAGGTGGGCACCTTCGCGATGCTCCGCTTCTGCCTCCAGCTCTTCCCGGAGGCCAGCAAGTGGGCGACGCCCGCGATCCTCGTCCTGGCGCTGATCAGCATCATCTACGGCGCACTGCTCGCTGTCGGGCAACGCGACATCAAGCGGCTGGTGGCGTACGCGTCGATCTCGCACTTCGGCTTCATCATCATGGGCATCTTCGCGATGACCAGCCAGGGCCAGTCCGGCGCGACGCTGTACATGGTCAACCACGGGATCTCGACGGCCGCGCTGATGCTGGTGGCCGGCTTCCTGATCTCGCGGCGCGGCTCGCGGCTCATCGCCGACTACGGCGGTGTGCAGAAGGTCGCGCCCGTGCTCGCCGGCACCTTCCTGGTCGGCGGCCTGGCGACCCTGTCGCTGCCGGGACTGGCACCCTTCGTGAGTGAGTTCCTGGTGCTGGTCGGCACGTTCACCCGCTACCCGGCGGTCGGCATCATCGCCACCTTCGGCATCGTGCTCGCCGCGCTCTACACCCTCGTCCTCTACCAGAGGACGATGACGGGCCCGGTGAAGCCGGAGGTCTCGGCGATGCCCGACCTCAGGGTGCGTGAACTCGTGGTCGTCGCCCCGCTGGTCGTACTGCTGATCTTCCTGGGCGTCTACCCGAAGCCCCTCACGGACATCGTCAACCCGGCGGTCGAGCAGACCATGTCCGACGTACAGAAGAAGGACCCCCAGCCCGAGGTGGAGGCGGCCAAGTGAGCGCATCAGCCGTCCACAGCCTGTGGACAACCGCGGCCGACCCGATCTCGAAGATCGACGCGCCGAAGATCGAGTACGGACAGTTGTCGCCCACCCTGATCGTCGTCGGCGCGGCGATCGTCGGGGTGCTGATCGAGGCGGTCCTGCCGCGCAGGTCCCGCTACTACGCGCAGGTGTTCGTCTCCGTCGTGGCGCTCGTCGCGGCCTTCGCGGCGGTCGTCGCGCTGGCGGCCGGCGGGTACGCGACGACCAAGTCGGGCATCGCCGCGATGGGTGCGATCGCCGTCGACGGACCCGCCCTCTTCCTGCAGGGCACGATCCTGCTGGCGGGCCTGGTCGGCCTGTTCACCTTCGCCGAGCGGCGACTCGACCCGGCGGCGCACGGCAACCGGGTCGACTCCTTCGCCGCGCAGGCCGCGGCCGTGCCGGGCAGCGACAGCGAGAAGGCCGCCGTGAAGGCCGGGTTCACCACGACCGAGGTGTTCCCGCTGCTGATGTTCGCGGTCGCCGGCATGCTGATCTTCCCGGCGGCCAACGACCTGCTGACACTGTTCATCGCCCTGGAAGTCTTCTCGCTCCCGCTGTACCTGATGTGCGCGCTGGCCCGCCGCAAGCGGCTCATGTCGCAGGAGGCCGCGGTCAAGTACTTCCTGCTGGGTGCCTTCGCCTCCGCGTTCACGCTGTTCGGCATCGCGCTGCTGTACGGGTACGCGGGCTCCGTGTCGTACGCGACGATCGCGCAGGTCGTCGACGGCACGGTCCCGGACGTCACCCCGGCGCTCGCGGACACGATGGGCAACGACGCGCTGCTGCTCATCGGCGCCGCGATGATCGTCATGGGGCTGCTGTTCAAGGTGGGCGCGGTGCCGTTCCACATGTGGACGCCGGACGTGTACCAGGGTGCGCCGACGCCGTTGACCGGGTTCATGGCGGCGGCGACCAAGGTGGCCGCGTTCGGTGCGCTGCTGCGCATTCTGTACGTCGTCCTGCCCGGGCTGCGCTGGGACTGGCGGCCGGTCCTGTGGGGTGTGGCGATCGTCACCATGCTCGGCGGTGCGATCGTCGCGATCACGCAGACGGACATCAAGCGGCTGTTGGCGTACTCGTCCATCGCGCACGCGGGCTTCATCCTCGCGGGTGTCATCGCGGCCACGCCGTCCGGTGTGTCGTCGGTCCTCTTCTACCTGGGCGCGTACTCGTTCGTGACGATCGGCGCGTTCGCGGTGGTGACGCTGGTGCGCGACGCCGGCGGTGAGGCGACGCACCTGTCCAAGTGGGCCGGCCTCGGCCGTCGTTCACCGCTGGTCGCGGCTGTGTTCGCGGTGTTCCTGCTGGCCTTCGCCGGCATTCCGCTGACCTCCGGCTTCGCCGGCAAGTTCGCCGTGTTCAAGGCGGCGGCGGAGGGCGGGGCGGGCCCGCTGGTCGTGGTCGGTGTGATCTCGTCCGCGATCGCGGCGTTCTTCTACATCCGGGTCATCGTCCTGATGTTCTTCAGCGAGCCGAACCCGGAGGGGCCGACAGTCGCGGTGCCGTCGCCGCTGACGATGACGGCGATCGGGGTCGGCGTCGCGGTCACGCTGGTGCTGGGCGTGGCTCCGCAGTACTTCCTGGACCTGGCGAGCCAGGCGGGAGTGTTCGTGCGCTGACGCGGCGCCTGTGAGCACGGCAGCGGCTCGGCTCCCTTCCGAGGGAGCCGAGCCTCTCTGCTGTGGCGGGCGGGGGAGGAGCCTGTGGATAACTCCGGTGATGTCCGTGGCGGCCCCTATCGTGGATGCAGTGGTCGAGGGACGACGTACGGGGGCATGGCGATGGGTGCGACGGGTGGGATCAGGGAGATGCCAAGGGTGACCGAGGCGGCAGGCGGGACAGAGAGCGAGGCGCTCGCCACGCTGCACCGGGTCTTCGGGTACGACGCCTTCCGGGGTGAGCAGGAAGCGGTCATCGAGCATGTGGCGGGCGGCGGGGACGCCGTCGTGCTCATGCCGACCGGCGGCGGCAAGTCGTTGTGCTACCAGATCCCGTCCCTGGTCAGACCGGGTACCGGCATCGTCGTCTCGCCGCTCATCGCGCTGATGCAGGACCAGGTGGACGCGCTGCGGGCGCTCGGTGTGCGGGCCGGGTTCGTCAACTCCACTCTGGACTTCGACGAGCGGCGGGTGGTGGAGGCGGAGTTTCTGGCGGGCGAGCTGGACCTGCTCTACCTCGCGCCGGAGCGACTGCGGCTCGACTCGACGCTGGACCTGCTGTCGCGCGGCAAGATCGCCGTCTTCGCGATCGACGAGGCGCACTGTGTGTCCCAGTGGGGCCACGACTTCCGCCCCGACTATCTGACCCTCTCCCTGCTCGGCGAGCGCTGGCCGGACGTCCCGCGGATCGCGCTCACCGCGACGGCCACGCGGGCGACGCACGAGGAGATCACCCAGCGGCTGAACATGCCGACGGCCCGGCATTTCGTGGCGAGCTTCGACCGGCCCAACATCCAGTACCGGATCGTGCCGAAGGCGGACCCGAAGAAGCAGTTGCTGAGCTTCCTGCGGGAGGAGCACGCGGGTGACGCGGGCATCGTCTACTGCCTGTCGCGCAAGTCGGTGGAGTCGACGGCAGAGTTCCTGACCCGCAACGGCATCGAGGCGGTGCCGTACCACGCCGGCCTGGACGCGGGCACGCGCGCGGCGCACCAGTCCAGGTTCCTGCGGGAGGAAGGCCTGGTGGTGGTGGCGACCATCGCCTTCGGGATGGGCATCGACAAGCCCGACGTACGCTTCGTCGCCCACCTCGACCTGCCCAAGTCGGTCGAGGGCTACTACCAGGAGACGGGCCGCGCCGGTCGTGACGGACTGCCCTCCACGGCGTGGATGGCCTACGGCCTCAACGACGTCATACAGCAGCGCAAGCTGATCCAGTCGGGCGAGGGCGACGAGGCGTTCCGGCGCCGTGCCGCCGCGCACCTGGACGCGATGCTGGCGCTGTGCGAGACGGCTCGGTGCCGACGAGGTCAGCTGCTCGCCTACTTCGGTCAGGACCCGGATCCGGTGGGCTGCGGCAACTGCGACACCTGCCTCACCCCGCCGGAGACCTGGGACGGCACGATCGCGGCGCAGAAGGTGCTGTCGACGGTGGTGCGGCTGCAGCGGGAGCGAGGACAGAAGTTCGGCGCGTTGCAGATCGTCGACATCCTGCTGGGCAAGCGCACGGGCAAGGTGATCCAGTTCGACCATGACCAGCTGTCGGTGTTCGGCATCGGCGAGGAGCTGGCCGAGGGCGAATGGCGGGGCGTCATCCGGCAGTTGCTGGCGCAGGGGCTGCTCGCGGTCGAGGGGGAGTACGGGACGCTCGTGCTGACCGAGGCCAGTGGGACCGTGCTGCGGCGGGAGCGGGAGGTTCCGCTGCGCAAGGAGCCGAAGAAGCCGGCGACCTCGCGGTCGGCGTCGGGGTCTGGTTCCGCGGGCTCCGGGCGGGGGGAGCGCAAGGCGAAGGCCGCGGTGGCCGAGTTGGCGCAGGAGCTGGTACCGGCCTTCGAGGCGCTGCGGGCCTGGCGTGCCGAGCAGGCCCGGGAGCAGGGCGTCCCGGCGTATGTGATCTTCCATGACGCGACGCTGCGGGAGATCGTCACGGTGTGGCCGGGGTCCGTGCGGGAGCTCGGGGGCGTCAGCGGGGTCGGGGAGAAGAAGCTGGCGACGTATGGCGAGGGGGTGCTCGAGGTGTTGCGTTCGGTGCGGGGAGAGACCGGCGTGGGCGCGGCGGCCGAGGCGGACCCGGGGATGGATCCGGGGGTGGATTCGCGGTCGGATCTCGGGGCGGACGACTGGCCTGAGATGGAAGCGGAGCCGGAGCCGGAGGACTGGGCGTAGACGTAGCGGGCCGGACCGACGCCGCGAAACCTGCGGGCAGCCGTGCTGTTGAGGCGGCAAGGGGGGCGCAGGCTACGCCCGGTCAGCGCGGGGCTGCGTCCGGCCTACGCACCTTCGCCGGTACTCCTGCCCTCGATCCCTCGATACCTCGATCCCTGATCTCTCGATCCGGCCTCAGCCCAGTGCCGTGAGCCCCGGTGCGAACGTGATCAGGAGCGGGAGCAGCGGCACCAGGGCCGCCAGCGTCGTGGTGAGGGCGCGGTGGCGGTGGCTCAGGCGGGGCGGGGGCTGCAGGAGGCGGTTGACGCGTTCGCCCAGGAGACGGTTGGTGGAGGAGCAGGAGAGAACGCCCCGGTGCTGGTTGAGCTCGATCAGGGCCAGCGCCGTCGTCAGGTGACCGCAGCGACGGGACGCCGTGTCGTCGGCGGCCAGCTCGACCAGGCGGTGGGTCTGGTCGCAGAAGTGGGCGAACAACGGGATGCGGGGGAATCCGGTGGCCAGCGCGGTGGAGAGGTGCAGCAGCCAGTCGTGGCGGGCTTGGGCGTGGCCACGCTCGTGGGTGAGGACGGCGTCGAGCTGGTGGTCGGTCAGGCGGTGCAGGGCGCCCGTGGTGACGATCAGCTGGGGTGGGTTGCCGGGCATCCACCAGGCGTCGGGGTACTCGTCCTCCAGCACCAGCAGCGGGCCGCGCGCGGAGCCCAGGCTCGCCGGCAGCTCAGGGGCGCGTTCCCGCAGGTGGGCCCTGGCCTGGCCGCGTCGCCGCCGCGCCTCGACGAGCTCGCGGGCCAGCATCGCGGTCGTCCAGGCGGCACCGCAGGCCAGCAGCACGCTGAGCGCGGCCGCCCAGGCGGGCGCGGCCGAGAGGTCGTACGCCTCGGTCACCGACGGCGGCGCCGGAGCGAAGAGCTGGGCGCGTACCGTGCCGAACACGGCGGCGGTGCCCAGGGCCAGGGCCGTCAGGCAGGACAGCAGGACGGTGGCGACCAGGCACTGCCACACCCAGAGGGCGACCACGGGTTCCCGTTCGGGCCATGCGGCTCGGGTCAGCGCACGCGGAACGGGCACGGCTGCTGTCAGAGCGACGGTGCTCAACAGGAGCAGGCAGAAGGTCATGCCGGAGGCTCCGGATCCTGGTCAGGGGAGGTGCGTGGGCGGACGTGCGGGGCGGTGGGCGAGGAACACACCACCGCCAGCCAGTATGACGGTGACGATCGCCGGAGTCAGCGGTGAAGAGTCGCCGAACTCGCTTTGGGGCACGGTGCGTAGGCCGGCAGGGCGGCCTACGCCACTGCCTTCTACGCTCGCGGTGCCTCCCGGATCGCCGTCGCGCCCTACCCCCGTAGTGCCTCCCGGATCGCCGTCGCCCCCTACCCCCGTAGTGCCTCCCCGATCGCCGCCTCCACCTCTGTGTCGTTCGCGCCCAGTGCGCGAGCCTCCGCTGCCAACCTCCGTGCCGGTGCGGCCAGTTCGTCCCGATGCGGACGGTG
Source organism: Streptomyces cyaneochromogenes (assembly GCF_003963535.1). Lineage (GTDB taxonomy): Bacteria > Actinomycetota > Actinomycetes > Streptomycetales > Streptomycetaceae > Streptomyces > Streptomyces shaanxiensis. The sequence goes on from NZ_CP034539.1 coordinate 5,963,924, forward strand.
GATGCCTGCGGGGAGAGGGGCGACGCGGCTGCCCGCGCCTCGTCGGGTGCGGATCAGGGATGCTGCTTCCGGTTCGCGGTACGCCCGTGCCACGGTTCCCGTTGCCGGCCCCAGGTCTGGGGTCAACTGCCATACCGTCGGCAGGAGTTCGCCCTCCGCGAGGCGGCCCGTGGAGATCGGGGCGGCGAGCTGGGCTCGGATCTGTTCGTACGGCGGGACCGGGCTGTTCGTGTCGACGCGCTGGGCCGCCCTGCTCACCGGTGGCTGTCCCTGCCGGTGCCGGCCCGACGGTCCTTCCACGCCGTCGCCCGGGGCGAGACGATCGTGAACAGGCACCACGGTGCCGTGATCAGGGCGAGCAGTCCGAGCGGCCACACCGTCCAGTTCCCCACGACTCCGGCCACGCCGTCGCACGTCGTGCTCATCAGCGCGCCCGACACCGTCGAGGCCACGCCGAACAGGGAGGACGAGACCACCAACCCCCACGCCGCGACGATCGCCAACGTCCGGTCGCGGCGGGACTGTTCATCGCCGGGGCGGGTCGCGATGCGCCGCAGGGACCAGCCGCAGGCGGCTGTGGAGAGGGCGAGGGAGGCCAGGACGGGAAGGCCGTAGTAGAGGCCGGGCCAAGGCGTGTACGAATGCGTCACGCCTCCGCAGGCCACCGTGAGCGCGCGCCCCGCACGGCCCAGGTCGTCCGGCGACGCCACCGCGGCTGCCGCGGTCAGCAGGACGATCAGTGCGGCCGCGAGGCCGAGCAGGAGCAGGGTCATGCGAGGCGGGACGTAGTGCCGGACCCGGCGTGGGGTGAGGCCGGCCGTGCGTACGGTGCCCCGGCGCGGCGCGGTCAGCGCGTCGCCGAGAAGCACTCCGGCGACCGCGCACAGGCCGAACGCGAGGATGGCGTAGAGGGGGCCCTCTCCGTTGTTCAGGGGCGGCAGCCAGAAGGCGGCCGACACTCCGACGGCCAGGCCCGCCCAGCGGGCGTAGCGGTCGACAGGCGCGCGGGACGCGGGCGCCGACGTGGATGGACGCGAACCGGCTTCGAGCATGGGAAACACAGACCCCCGTGGAGATGGCTCGTACGCAGAGATGGCTCATACGCAGAGGTGGAACTTACGCAGCCTTGTACTCACCGCTTGTGTCACGCGGTGAGTACAAGATGCGGCCTCTCCGGGTTTTGTGTCAACTGCTTGCTACAACCTGCCCGGTGACCTCGCCCAGTCCCACGCGCACCCCACCCGGCCCCGCGGCCCAGGCGGACAGGGTCACCACGTCGCCGTCCTCCAGGAACGTCCGCTTGCCGTCCGGGAGTTCAAGAGGATCGCGGCCGTTCCAGGTCAGCTCCAGCAGCGACCCGCGCTCGCGCTCCGTCGGGCCGCTCACCGTGCCGGAGCCGTACAGGTCGCCGGTGCGCAGCGAGGCGCCGTTCACGGTCATGTGGGCGAGTTGCTGGGCGGCGGTCCAGTACATGGTGGAGAAGGGAGGCTCGGAGACGACGTGGCCGTTGATGGCCACCGAGATACGCAGGTCGTAGCCGTCGGGTTCCGCCGAGGGGTCGGAGTCGTCCAGGTACGGCAGCAGGGGGTGCGTCCGCTCCGGCGGTGCCACCCGGGCCTCCTCCAGCGCGTCCAGCGGGGTGATCCAGGCCGACACCGACGTGGCGAAGGACTTGCCGAGGAACGGGCCGAGGGGGACGTACTCCCAGGCCTGGATGTCTCGTGCCGACCAGTCGTTCAACAGGCAGAGCCCGAAGACGTGCTCACGGAAGTCGCCCAGGGCCACCGGCTTGCCCATCTGGGACGGGACGCCGACCACGAAGCCGACCTCGGCCTCGATGTCCAGGCGGACCGACGGGCCGAAGACGGGGGCCGGGTCGGTGGGTGCCTTGCGCTGGCCGGAGGGGCGTACGACCTCCGTGCCGGAGACCACCACCGTGCCCGAGCGGCCGTGGTAGCCGATCGGCAGGTGCTTCCAGTTGGGGGTCAGGGAGTCCGCCGCGTCGGGGCGGAAGATCTGGCCGACGTTCCGGGCGTGGTTCTCGGAGGCGTAGAAGTCGACGTAGTCGGCGACCTCGAAGGGGAGGTGCAGGGTCACCGAGGACAGCGGATGGAGGAGGTCCGCGATGGCCTCCTGGTGGGCGGGGACCGTCACCCACGCCGTCAACGCGCGCCGTACGTCCGACCAGGTGGTGCGGCCGGCGGCGAGCAGCGGGTTCAGGGAGTCCTGGGCGAGCAGCGGGGCGTACGGCGAGCCGAGCGCGTAGGCCGCCTTGCCCGCGTCGAGGACGTGGTCGCCGAGCCGGACGCCGACCCTGCGCGCGGAGTCCGAGCCGGGGAGGGAGAAGACGCCGTACGGGAGGTTGTGCGTGCCGAAGGGGTCGCCCTCGGGGAGATCGAAGGGGGGCATGGGGTGCTGCCTCACTCTCATCCGCTCCGTGTGCCATTGCCATGTAGTCGGGCCACACGTTACGTGTGAGTCGGCTGTCTTGTGCAGTGCGGAGCTCGCGTCTCCGAGGAGGGCGAATCACCAGGTCGCCGCGCTCAGGGAACTGCTCGGGAGAAATCTTCGGCAGGTCGGTCACACATGCCTTGGCCGCTTCGTCAGTGCAGTGAAGACGCAAGCACTCACCCAGGAGGCGGGAACCATGCAGGCACGGATGACCAACCCGGCGTACGTCCTCTCCGGCGCGATGAAGGGGATCGGCACGCTGTACCAGGCGATCGGCGAGGGGGGCCTGTCCCAGGAGCTGGCCGAGATCGTCGGGCTGCGCGCCAGTCAGATCAACGGGTGCGGCGCCTGTGTGCACGGCCACACGGCCAATCTGCGCAAGGCGGGGGCGAGCGACGAGCGGATCGACGCCGTCTCCGCCTGGCGCGAGGCGCCCTGGTTCACCGACGCCGAGCGTGCCGCGCTGCAGCTGACCGAGGCGATGACGAGGCTCGCGGACCGTTCGCACGAGTCGGTGCCGGACGCGCTGTGGGACGAAGTCGCCGACCACTTCGACGAGAAGGAACTGTCGGCGCTGATCCTCACCATCGGCGTCACCAACATGTTCAACCGAATCAACACCACCATCAAGGAGCCCGCGGGCACCACGTGGGGGTGAAATCGCCACAAGCGGAGGGCAGTTGTCATCCGGAAGCGGAATAAGGGAAAGGACCGGAGGCAGAAGCGGAACCACAACCGCAACCGGAACAGGTGTCAACACATGTGAACACAGCAGCCGTCCGGTTCACGTCGAGTCGATGGGGCCTCCTGTCCGTATTCTCTGATCATGGCCGCACCTATCGCATATTCACTCATCGCCACTGACCTGGACGGGACGCTGCTCCGAGGCGACGACACGCTCTCGGACCGGTCCATCGACGCGCTCGCGCTGGTGGCGGCGGCCGGTGCGCAGCACCTCGTCGTGACGGGCCGGCCGGCGCCCAGAGTGCGGCCGCTCCTCGACATCCTGGGCAGCACGGGGCTCGCGGTGTGCGGGCAGGGCGCGCAGCTGTACGACGCCGGCGCGGACCGTCTGCTGTGGTCGGTCACCCTGGACCGGGAGTTGGCGGAGACCGCGCTCGGCAAGATCGAGGCCGAGGTGGGGCAGGTGTACGCGGCCGTCGACCAGGACGGCGTCGACGGCCTCACGCTCATCGAGCCCGGGTATCTGATGCCCCACCCGACCCTGCCTGCCGTACGCGTCCAGCATCGCGACGACCTGTGGTGCGAGCCGATCAGCAAAGTGCTGCTGCGCCATCCCAGCCTGTCGGACGACGAGTTGGCGGCGACGGCGCGGTCGGTGGTCGGGTCCCTCGCCACCGTCACGATGTCGGGGCCCGGGACCGTCGAACTCCAGCCATGCGGCATCACCAAGGCGACCGGTCTGGCGCTCGCGGCGGAGCATCTGGGCCTGGGAGCGCACGAGACCATCGCCTTCGGGGACATGCCCAACGACATCCCCATGTTCGACTGGGCCGCCCGCGGGGTCGCGATGGCCAACGCGCACCCCGAACTCAAGGCGGTCGCCGACGAGATCACCCTGTCGAACGAGGACGACGGCATCGCCGTCGTCCTCGAGAGACTGTTCACGGGCATCTTGGCCGATTTCGTCCCGTAGGACTCCGTAGGACTCCGTAGGACTCGCTCCTCGACCAATGTGCCTTTTGTCTAGTAAGGGCCGTTCACGTTGTCGATCGAGCCGTACCGCGCGGCCGCGTAGTTGCACGCGGCCACGATGTTCGCGACCGGGTCGAACGGGTCGTACACCGTCCCCGGCACGTGGTACGCGGCGAAGGTCGGGTCGATGACCTGCAGGAGGCCCTTGGACGGCGTGCCCGCGGCGGCGTTGGAGTCCCAGTTGTTGATGGCCGACGGGTTGCCGGAGGACTCGCGCAGGATGTTGCGGTGAATGCCCTCGTACGATCCGGGAATTCCGTTTTGCGACATGATGTCCAGCGCGTTGCGGATCCAGCCGTCGAGGTTGTTCGGGAAGTTCTTCACGGAGGCCTGGGTGGCCTGGGCGACGGAGGACTTCTTGGCGGGCGCGGACGCCTTGTCGGCCGTGTTGCTCGCCGTGCTCGCCTTCTTCGTCGCCCGGACCTTCAGGTCGAGGCCCGGGTGGATCAGCCGGGGGTTGTCGCCGATGGCCTTGCGGTTGTCCTTGTAGAGCTGCCGCCAGCCGCCCTGGGCGTCGTACCGGTCCGCGATGCCGTAGAGCGAGTCGCCCTTCTTCGTGGTGTAGGTGACCGATCCGACCTTCGCCGGGGCGGAGGCCTGGGCCGGCTCCGCGGCGCCGGCCGTCGTCGCGCTCAGGAGCGGCAGGGCGAGGGCGACGGTGCCGGTTCCGGCGACGACGACGTTGCGGGTGAGCGGGTTGGTGCGGGGACGGCGGTGCTTGCCTCGGGCCATGGCGCTGTTCCTCTCCAACGCCTGCGAGGTGAGCTGTCGGGTTCGGGCGGGGAGGTGCCCGGTCGTGCCGTCGTGTGGCGGCGCGACTTCACCCCGAGCCGCGCCGGTGCGCCATCAAGGCGTCCGGTGCGGCGACTTACCTGGGTCCCCCGCTCCTGCCGTGCGTTTGTGAGTGCGTGGGTGGGTGACTCGGGCGGCGGCAGGATTAGGCGTCCGCCCGACGAGCGGGAACGTATGCGAGAGCACATGCCCGGAACAAGTGCCATGGTCACCGTCATGCCGGTTGACCATGGTCTGACTCGTATGGGGTGCTTGATCCTTTGCGGTTGCCAATCCTCAACTTGCGTTTGGCGCAAGGAGGGACGCGGGGTGGCGGGCCGGGCGCCTGGCCGCGGCCGCGTGACTCAACTCACTGGCATCCACAAGAGCGGCAAATCGGGCAATGGCTCCAACTCGCGCTTAACCGGCTGTCCGTGGAGTCCGTTTCTCCCATGTCCGGTGGAAAAGTACCTCTTGGCCTTCCAGGCAGATCACCTCGTCGGAGGTGACGAAGTCCTTCCCGTCGCAGCTGATCTCCGAGCGTGTGCGCACCGTCGCCTCCCAGGCGAGCTCCGGGCGGTGCAGGCGGATCGACCAGTCCGAGCGGGTGCGGGCCGAGAGGGGGTCCGCCTCGTTGATCGTGTACGTCTCCAGCGCGTCCTCGGTGAACTCCAGACCGTCGGGGTACACGCGCGTGCCGCCGTACCGGGGGTCGACCTCCAGGCGCCACTCGCCCTTGGCCACGTCCCGTACGACGAGCCGCTCGGGGCGCGGCTCGTCCAGCGTGATGGGAGTGTTCACGCCGAGCGGCTCCGCCTGCTCCGGTTCCTCGAAGGCGATCGCTGTCTCCTCCAACGCACGTGCGCGTACCGGGAGTTCCAGGAAGCTCCCCGCCGGCTCCACGGTGAAGCCCGCCGCCGAGTCGGGCTGGGGCCAGATCCACGGCCAGTACGCCGAGGAGACGGCGAGGCGGATGCGGTGGCCGGGCGGGAACACCTGGCCGATGCCGTTCAGCTCGAACGTCACGTCCTCGGTGGCACCGGGCTCCCACGGCACCGCACGGCCCGGACCGTGGCGCGCCGACAGGTTCAGCACGCCCCGGGTGACCAGCGTCGAGGAGCCGTCGGGCGCCACGTCGCAGAGCCGGGCGACGACCTGCCCGCGCGGCACCTCCGACGTCAGCCGCAGCCGCACCTTCGGCCGCCCCAACACCCAGGTCTCCTCGCCCACTTCGAAGTCGAAGCACGCCGATCGCCCGTCCTCCTCGCGCTGGTCGGGCGGCAGGTCGGCGTCGTTGCCGAAGGGGAAGAAGCGGCCGGCGTCGAGGCCGGTGTGCATGGGGGAGCGGACGAGGACGGGGGCGCCCTGGAAGGCGTACGTCATGGCGCGCACGTGCGGAGAGGGCCAGGCCGGCTCGCCGACCCAGCGGCCGGGCAGCTCGGCGTACACCGTGGCCGGGCGGTGCGAGTCGCTGACGTACGCGCGCAGCAGCGGCTCGGACATGACGCCGTTGTCCTCGCCCTTCAGCCAGTGGTCCCACCAGCGCAGGGTCTCCTGGAGGAAGCCGATCGCCGGGCCCGGAGGCAGGCCGCGGTCGGGGTACTGGTGGGACCAGGGGCCGATCAGGCCGCGGACGCGGTCGGCGGGCAGGTGCTCGACGAGGCGCAGGACCGTGTCGCGGTACGGGTCGTGCCAGCCGCCCACCGCCAGGACGGCGGCACCGATCGCGCCGTAGTCCTCGCAGACGCTGCTGTGGCGCCAGTAGTCGTCGCGGGTCTGGTGGTTCAGCCAGGTGTGGATGAACGGGTCCACGGACTCCAGGCGCTCCAGCCACATGCCGCGCCATGCCTCGCCGACGTACTGCGGGTCCGGCGGCCGGCAGACGAAGGCGAGCATCGTCGCCGCCCAGGCGTGCATGTCTACCGCGAGGACGGAACCTCCCAGGTAGTGCACGTCGTTGTCATAGCGATCGTCCGTGGAGCAGACCGTGACGATCGCCTTGAGCGGCTCGGGCGCGAGGGCCGCGATCTGGAGGGAGTTGAAGCCGCCCCAGGAGATGCCGAACATGCCGACCCTGCCGTTGCACCAGGGCTGGGCCGCCAGCCAGTTGACGACCTCGACGCCGTCGGCCAGTTCCGTTGCCGAGTACTCGTCCGTGGGCATGCCCTCGCTGTTGCCGTGCCCCCGGATGTCCACGCGCACGGATGCGTAGCCGTGGCCGGCGTACCAGGGGTGGCGCTGGTGGTCGCGGGGCGCGGTCCAGTCGGTCAGGCGGTACGGCAGGTACTCCAGGAGCGCCGGTACGGGCTCGTCGGTCAGCGGGCGCCACACGCGCGCGTAGAGGAGGGTCCCTCCCTCACTGCCGAAAGCGTGGGAGGTGCCCCCAGGGAGCGGGATCCAGAGGTCCTCGTGAGTCGTCTCGTAGGGGAAGGACGTACGGATGTGCATGAGCGGGTTCCCCGTCGTGTCAGTGGACCGGGTGCATCGTGCGGCGCAGCCAGGGTGCCGCTGCCATGACGGCCGGCCCGGCGAAGGCGGCCGGGGCGAGCTTGGTCGTGGCCGACATGCCGGAGGTCTGCAGAAGGACGTCGCCGAGGACGACCCCGATGGCGATCTTGTTGGAGGCGTGCGGCCGGCGGTGCCCCATACGGACCCACAGCGCGGCGACGACGGGGGCGAGGGCGACCTCGAAGGCGCCGAGGGCGGAGGCGTACCAGCTTGCCTGGAAGTCGAAGCCGAGGATCGCCGTCTCGGCGTTCGTCGAGGCCGGCGGCATCATCGTCGAGTACGCCTGGAAGAGGATGAGGAAGCGGTCCATGGTGAGCCGGCCGGCGGCGGCGAGGAGGACGCCGAACGCCGCTGCGGCGACCAGGCCCGCGACGATCAGACGGATCGCCCGGCGCATGGGGTCGGGGGCCGGCGCGAATTCGGCGGTGTGCTTCCGTCCGGCCAGGTGCCGGCGGCCCGCGACGTACTGGATCAGGCCGAACGTCATGCCGACCGCGGCCGCCGAGAAACCCCAGTGCCAGCCCTTGTGGTCGCCGAGCCGGCCGGTGATCAGCGGGCCCGCGAAGGCGCCGATGCCGATCGCCATGCAGGAGAGCGCGAATCCGGCGTCCCGGCGGTCGTCGTCGGTGCGGTGGAGCTTGCCGACCATGGTGGCCGCGTTGGGCTTGAGCAGTCCCGTGCCCGCGCTGATCAGGCCGAGGCCCACCCAGGTCGTGCCTGCCGCAGGCACCGCCATGGCGTAGTGGCCGCAGGCGATCAGGACGCCGCCCCACAGGACCGCGCGGTACGAGCCGAGGACGCGGTCGGCGAGCCGGCCGCCGGCGACGGAGACCAGGTGGACGAGGGTGCCGTAGGCGGCGGAGACGGACGCGACGGTGCCGGCCGACATGCCCATACCGCCGGACGAGACCGCGTCGGCGAAGTACAGCACGAGGATGGCCTGCATGCCGAGGAACGAGAAGCGTTCCCACACCTCGAGGCCGGACCGGGTGAGCAGGCCCCTGGGCCGGCCGAAGAAGGCGTGGTCGTCGCGGGGCGGTGGCCCGCTGCCGGGTTCGATCTCGACGTCGGTTCGGGACACGGGCCGCTACTTCCCTATAGGTCGATAGATATCCGGCCTTATCAGGTGATCAAAAACATACCGGTCGTGATCCGATACCGCCCGTGGTGGACGGGTGGGCGGCATCGGTGATCGAAACGTGACCGGATACGCTGACTTGAGTGATGGCAGCGACCTATCGACAAACCGTGTAACCGCCACAAGACACCAGCAGACAGGAGACCCCTCGTGACCGTCGTCGGGCCGTTCGGGCTGAGCGTGCGGGACCAGGCTCTGGAAGCCGATGTCCAGGCCGGATTGGCGGCTGTCGAGGAGGGATTGCTCGAAGCCACCAAGAGTGAGGTCCCCTTCATCACCGAGGCCGCCCAGCATCTGGTGCGAGCGGGTGGAAAGCGGTTCCGGCCGTTGCTTGTGATGCTCGCTGCCCAGTTCGGGGACCCGTATGCGCCGGGTGTCGTGCCGTCGGCCGTGGTGGTGGAGCTGACCCATCTGGCGACGCTGTACCACGACGACGTGATGGACGAGGCGGCCGTGCGGCGGGGCGTCGAGAGCGCGAACACCCGCTGGGGGAACTCGGTCGCCGTACTGACCGGTGACTTCCTGTTCGCGCGGGCCTCGCACATCCTCGCCGACCTCGGGCCCGAGGCGGTGCGTGTGCAGGCCGAGGCGTTCGAGCGGCTGGTGACCGGGCAGATCCTGGAGACGGCGGGGCCGCAGGACGGCCGGGACCCTGTCGAGCACTACCTGGATGTGCTGAGCGGGAAGACCGGGTCGCTGGTGGCGGTGTCGTGCCGGTTCGGGGCGATGATGTCGGGCGCCGACGAGACGATGGTCGATGTGCTGACCCAGTACGGGGAGCGGCTGGGGGTCGCCTTCCAGCTGGCGGATGACGTGCTGGACATCGCGAGCGACTCCCATGAGTCCGGGAAGACGCCGGGGACGGATCTCCGGGAGGGGATCCCCACGCTGCCGGTGCTGCGGTTGCGGGAGCGGGCCGAGCGGCTGGGGCTGGCGGAGGACATCGCGCTGTGCGAGCTGCTGGACTCCGATCTGAGTGACGACGCGCGGCATGCGGAGGCGCTGGCTCAGCTTCGGGTCCATCCGGCGTTGGAGCAGGCTCGGCGGGACACGGTGCGGTATGCGGAGGATGCGCGGGCCGCGCTGGCTCCGTTGCCGGATCTTGATGCCAAGGCCGCGCTGATGGAGTTGTGCGACGCCGTGGTGCATCGGGCCGGTTAGGTTTCGCCCCCGCCGCCCCTGCCCGTCCCGTCCTCCAGGGGCTCCGCCCCTCCGACCCCGGAACTGCCCTGGGGGCTGCCGCCCCCAGACCCCGCTTCGGCCCCCCGAAAGGGCCTCGTCCTCAAACGCCGGACGGGCTGATAGTGCGTGATGCACGTCACATTGCTGGACTGAGTCCAAACTAAGATCGGCTCCGTATTCATGCCCAGAAGCTGACGCAGGGGGCGTCAGCCGCATTACGGGGAGAAAAAAGAATCATGGGCATGAACGCGACGTTCTCGAAGCGCCGTAAGAGCCTGATCGTCACCGCTGTCGCGGTGGCCGCCGCCGGTGGTGTCGCCGCCGCGGTGATTCCCGCCTTCGCCGCCGGAGGCGGCCGTGCTGACCACACGGGCCACGCCGGCGGCGACGCGCAGGGGATCGTGAGCCAGAGCGGGACCGCCGGTGGCGGGACCGGCGGAACTGTCCTCGCCGCCAGTCTTCGCGGGGCGAACGAGGTGCCCGTCCCGGGTGGGCCCGCCGTCGGCGACAAGGACGGTGCCGCCCTGCAGTTCGTGAAGGTCAAGGGCGACAAGGTGTCCGTCGCCGTCACCTGGCGCGGCACCGGCAAGCCGACCGCCCTCCACATCCACCAGGGCGCCAAGGGCACCAACGGCGGCATCAAGGTCGACTTCGGCGGCCTCCTCGGCAAGGGCAAGGGGCACAGCGTCACGGGCACCGTCACCGTGAAGGACGCCGCCCTCCTCAACGCCCTCAAGACCGACCCGAGTTCGTTCTACGCCAACCTCCACACGGCCGAGTTCCCGGGCGGCGCCGTCCGCGGCCAGCTCCACAAGGTCACCGTCGCCAAGTTCGACTTCCGCGACGCGCTCGACAACTTCCAGGCGTCCGTCGTCAAGGGCGAGCAGATCTACGAGTGCAAGCCGGCCGAGGGTGGCGGGTACGCCTTCGCCCAGCGCGACGTCAGTGCCGTACTCGGCGGTCGTATCGACCACTCCTTCGTCGCGCCCAACTCCGGTACTCCGCAGTGGATCGCGCGGGACGGCAGCGCGGTGACGGGATCCGTCATCTCCAGGACCCCGAACGGCGACAAGAACATCCCCGAGCTCGACCTGAAGGCCACTCAGTCCGGCAAGCACCACGGCCTTCTCGCCGACACCGCCGAGATCCTGCGGCTGAACACCGTCGGCGGCGTCGCTCCGGCCGGCTCCTGCACGCCCGGCGCCATCGTCGGCGTGCCGTACCAGGCCGACTACGTGTTCATCAACGGCTGATCCGCACGGCAGCACGCGACGTACAGCGGCGTCTTCCCCGCCAACCCCTACGGGTCGGGGGAGGCGCCGCCTCCATGTGTCATACCGCAGGTGTACGCGGAGTTGGCTCCGGAGGCTGACGAATCCCCCTGGCGGATTTGGTCAGATGGAAACCACGGAAATCACCACTCCTCACCGATTCGGGTGAGAATGGCGGCACAGGGGTGGACGCGTGCGGGGTCGAGGGACCGCGGGCGAGGAAACGAGACGGACGGCCGCCGCCGACCACGGAGGTAGGGCACACATGGCACCGTACGCATCCGACGACAGTACGACCGCCGGGGACGGCGACGACCTGCGCGCGGCGCGACGGCGCAAGGCCGCGCGGTACGTCGTCCCGGTCACGGTCGTGGGAGTCGCCGCGGCGACCATCGGGCTCGTCCCGGCGATCGCCGACTCCGGCGACCCGGACCTGCCGGAGATCACCGCGCAGCAACTCATCGAGAAGATCGCCCAGTCGGACGTGCAGCAGCTGTCCGGCACCTTCAAGATCACCACCGATCTGGGCCTGCCCGACCTCGGCGGCCTGGAGTCGAGCCTCACCTCCGGCGCCATGGGGTCGGGTGACGGGTCGTCCGCCGATCCCACGGCCAAGCTCACCGAGCTCGCGTCCGGCACGCACACGCTGCGCGTCGCCGCCGACGGCCCGGACCGGCAGAAGCTCTCCCTGCTGGAGAACGCCGCCGAGTACAGCCTCATCCACAACGGCAAGGACATCTGGGGCTACGACAGCAAGTCGAACGAGGTGTTCCACGGCACCGCCGAGGAGGCCCGGGGCGAGAAGGGCAAGGGCAGGACCGAAGAGGTACCGGCCACTCCCAAGGACCTCACCGAGGAAGCCCTCAAGGCGGTCGACGACACCACGTCCGTCACCGTCGACGGCACCGCCCAGGTCGCGGGCCGGGACGCGTACCGGCTGCTGATCAAGCCGAAGCAGTCCGGGACCACGGTCGGCGCGATCACCGTGGCCGTGGACGCCAAGACCGGCATGCCGCTGAAGTTCACGCTGACCCCGTCGAGCGGCGGCGCGGCCGTGATCGACGCGGGCTTCACCCAGGTCGACTTCGCCAAGCCGGCCGCCTCCACCTTCGACTTCACCCCGCCGAAGGGCGCGAAGGTCACCGAGGAGGGCGAGCTGGACGGCGCGGCTTCGGAGCACGGCGCCGCGAGGTCCGAGGACGAGCTTCGCAAGGAGTTCGAGAAGGAGTTCGGCGGCCCGAAGTCCGAGGGCGAGCGGGGCAAGGCGCCCGAGGGCGGCCCCGAGGTCATCGGCGAGGGCTGGAACTCCGTGGCGGTCTTCGACACCGGCGGCGAGGGCGTTCCCTCCGGCGCCGAGGTCGGCGGCGACATGGGCGGCTTCCTCGACTCGCTGGGCGACAAGGTCACCGGCAAGTTCGGCTCGGGCACGGTCTTCAAGACCCGCCTGATCAACGCCCTGATCACGGACGACGGCAAGGTCTACGTGGGCGCGGTCGACAAGGCCGCGCTCGTGAAGGCGGCCGAGTCGGCGAAGTGACCCGTCACCGACCGCCGCACCCGCACCACTAGTCGAGGAGCCTGAGGAGCCTATGGAGGAACTGCCCGCCGCGGAGGGCGACGAGGCCGATCAGACCGACCGGGCAGACAGGGCCGACCGGGCCGCGCAGGTGGCCCCGGCCGGCCAGGTCGGCGACGTCGGCACGGTGATCGTCACCCGCGCGCTCACCAAGCGCTACCGCGGCGGGCAGCTCGCCGTGGACGGTCTCGATCTGACCGTCCCGGCGGGCAGCGTCTTCGGCTTCCTCGGGCCCAACGGCTCGGGCAAGACCACCACCATCCGCATGCTGATGGGCCTCATCGAGCCCACCTCCGGTACCGCGCGCGTGCTCGGGCAACCCATGCCCCGGGCCGCGCGCGCCGTACTGCCGCACGTCGGCGCGCTCATCGAGGGACCCGCCCTGTACGGCTTCCTCTCCGGCCGCGACAACCTCATCCGTTACGACGCCGCCGACCCGACCGCCGATCCGCGCACCCGGCGCACCCGCGTCGCGGCCGCGCTGGACCGGGTGGGCCTGACGGCCGCCGCGAGCAAGAAGGCGAAGGCGTACTCGCTCGGTATGAAGCAGCGGCTGGGGCTCGCGGCCGCGCTGCTCCAGCCGCGCAGGCTCCTCGTCCTCGACGAGCCGACCAATGGCCTCGACCCGCAGGGCATGCGCGAGATCCGTGCCCTGATCAGGGAGCTGGCGTCCGACGGCACGACCGTCTTCCTCTCCTCCCACCTCCTCGACGAGATCGAGCAGGTCTGCACGCACGCGGCGGTGATGGCACAGGGCCGGCTGATCACCCAGGGCGCGGTGGCGGAACTGGCGGCCGGGACACGCGGCCGGCTGTTCGTGGCCACACCCGACACCGGGGACGCCGCCCGGGTGCTGAAGGAGCAGGGCGCGGGTGACGTCGTCATCACCGAGGACCGGGTGACCGCCGAACCGCCGGATCGGGATCTCGCCGACGTCAACGCGGCGTTGGTGACCGCGGGCGTGCGCGTCCGCGGCTTCGGTGTCGAACGGGCCTCCCTGGAGGACGCGTTCGTGGCGCTCACGGGGGAGGGGTTCGATGTCGCGGGCTGAAGCAATCGGCAAGCCCAGTCCGTTGTGGACCTTCGGTCTCCTGCGCAGCGAGCTGATCACCACCTTCCGGCGCTGGCGCACGCTCGCGCTGCTCGGCGTCCTGGCCGCCGTGCCGATCCTGGTCGGGATCGCCGTGAAGATCGAGACCGGCGACGGCTCCTCGATGGGAGGCGGTGGTCCGCAGGGCGGCGGTGGCGGCCCGGCGTTCATCTCCCAGATCACCAACAACGGCCTGTTCCTGGTCTTCACCGCCCTGGCCGCGACACTCCCGTTCTTCCTGCCGATGGCGATCGGCGTGATCGCGGGTGACGCGATTGCGGGCGAGGCGAACGCGGGGACCCTCCGCTATCTCCTCGTCGCCCCCGCCGGCCGCACCCGGCTGCTGCTCACCAAGTACGCGACCACGATGGCCTTCTGCCTGGTGGCCACCCTCGTGGTCGCGGTCTCGGCACTCACGGTCGGGGCACTGCTCTTCCCGCTCGGTGACCTGACGACCATCTCGGGCACCCGGATCAGTTTCGCGGAGGGTCTGGGCAGAGCCCTGCTGATCGCCTTGGTCGTCGCCGTGTCACTCATAGGCGTGGCGGCACTCGGCCTGTTCGTCTCGACGCTGACCAACAGCGGCATCGCGGCGATGGCGACGACGGTCGGCCTGCTGATCACGGTCCAGATCCTCGACCAGATACCCCAGCTCCACGCGATACACCCGTACTTCTTCTCCCACTACTGGCTGTCCTTCGCCGACCTCATGCGCGAACCCGTGTACTGGGACGACCTGGTCAAGAACCTCGGTGTCCAGGCCCTGTACGCGGCGGTGTTCGGTTCGGCGGCGTGGGCGAGGTTCATGGCGAAGGACATCACCGCGTAGCAGGCATGGCGTCCCGTACGGGAAGGGCGCGGGAGTCATTCCGTCTCGTACGGGAAGCGGGCGAGCGGGGCCTCGCGCGCGAAGAAGGTCTTCGCCTGGGCAAGGGCCTCCGTGTCGCGGAGTACGTCGCCCGGCTTGCTGCCGTTGCCGAGCAGGACCCCGCCGAAACGCATCCCCATGTACGCGGCGGAGTTGCTGAGCGTGCCGACCAGCGGGTCGGCGACCTCCTGCTCGTCGTGCGCGAGCGCGGTGACGCCCCACAGGGTGCGCCCCGCCATGGTCGCCTTGAAGTCGAGGCCGGGGGTGCGCAGCCAGCCCGACCAGTAGTCGAGGTAGCGCTTGACGTGGGCGGACACCGAGTACCAGTACAGCGGGGAGGCGATCACGACGTCCGTCGCGGCGAGTGTCGCGTCGAGCAGCAGCGCCACGTTGCCCTGCGCCGGGCGCACGTGGTCGCTGTCGTGCCGCAGGTCCTCGAAGTCGGGCAGCCGATGCGCGGCCAGGTCGATCCACTGCTGCTCGACACCCTCGGGCAACTGCTCGGCGGCCCTGCGGGCCAGCAGTTCGGTGTTGCCGTCAGAGCGGCTGCTGCCGAGGACGAACAGGAAACGGCGGGTCATGGGTCCCCCAAACGGCCGGCCACGACGATGGGCCGGATGGTCGGCGTACGGCAATTAATCGCCCCTGCATTATATGCGTACGCATTTAGTTGTCCAGGGCCCGATATGCCTCTCGGCCACCCCCGCCACCCTGAGCAGCAGTGATTCCGCTCCACGTGCCGCCACGAGCTGGAGTCCGACCGGGCAGCCGTCGGGGTCGAGTCCCGCGGGAATGCTGATCGCCGGATGTCCGCTCAGATTGAACGCCCAGGTCAGCGCGGTGGAGTAACGCTCACCGGGTCCTTCGTGGCCGTGCGGTGAGGTGGGCGCGGTCGGGGTCAGCAGCAGCTCCGCGTCGGCGAAGAGGGCGTCCAGGCGGCTGTCGTTCGCGGCCCGGATGCGGCGGGCGGGGGCGGGGTCGGCGCCCGGGGTGCGGAGCGCGAGCCAGGCGGGGGCCGGGTCGTCGAGGTGGAGGGGTGTGACAGGGCGCGTGAGCCGTAGCGCGCCCGACTCGGCAAGCTGTACGGCTGCGGAGTGGGCGATGGCGACGATGGCCGGGTCGGGGGAGTCGAAGCCGAGGTCGGGGGACCAGACGGCGGTTGGGGGGTCGTATGCGCCGGGTGGCCCGGCGTCGTTGTCCGGCCGGCCGTGGTGGTCGTACGTGCCGTACGGCCCGACGTCGCCGTCCGAGCCGATGCTGCCGCCCGGCCCCATGCTGCCGACCGACCCGACAGTGCCGTCCAGCCCGATGGTCCCGTCCGCCCCGTTCCCCAGCGCGGTTCCCCGGTGCGCCGCGGACATGGCACCCCAGTACGCCGCCACATCCCCCACACACCGCGCCAGGACCCCCGGCGTCATGAGGCCCGTGCGGTCGGTCGACGGCAACCGCCCGTTGGTCACCTTCAGGCCGACGACCCCGCACCACGCCGCCGGGATCCGTACCGACCCGGCCCCGTCGCTCCCGGTCGCGAGCGGTACCAGCCCTGCCGCCACCGCCGCCGCCGAACCGGCGGAGGAACCGCCCGGCGTACGGTCGTGCCGCCATGGGTTGACCGTACGGCCGTACCGGCCAAGTCCCCAGGTCTGCCAGGGAGTTCCCGGCCCCGGAACGGACGTCGCCCCCACCGCCACACACCCCGCCGCGAGCAGCGGGCCCGCGGTGCGCAGCCCGTGTCGCCCCTTGACCCCGATCGGCACACCGGCCAACGGCAGCAGCGCACCCTCACCCGCGCCAACTCGCGCGTCGATCTCGCCGGCCCGCTCGAGTGCCTCCTCGCCCCACACCTCGATGAAGGCGCACAGGACGGGATCGGCACGCCGGATCCGTTCGAGGGCCGCCGCGACGACGTCGACGGCACTGAGGGTGCGCGAGCGTACGGCGGAGGCGATCTGCTCGGCCGACAAGGCGCCAAGAGGGGCCGGGGCGACCGGGCGGCCCGGATCAAGGCCGGAGTCCACCTCGGGGCTGTCGTCGGGCGTGGTCGTCATGGGGTGATTCTCCGTTCAGTGACGGCACCCCGCACCTGCCGTCGGCCCCTGACCGACCCGTCCGGCCAACCTCAGAGCCTCAGCGAGACCGCCCCGTCAGCCGCGCCAGTGCCGCCGCCTCCCGAGGCGGCTTCCCGCTCGGTTCGCCGAGCCGCCAGGCCGGCACCCAGGGCACCCGGTACACGTCGACGACCGACTCGATCACCTTGACGCGCTCGGCGAGCGGCCTCGGAAGCCGTCCCGGCGCATCCGCGACCAGGACCACGGCATCGAGATCGAGCCCGTGCGGAGCCTCTCCGCGCCGGAAGACCTCAAGGGTGTTCAGGGCGGCGGCCAGACCGGTCGCATGGGTGCGGGCGACGAGCAGTACCGACTGCGGATCGCCGGGTCCGGGCCAGTTGCGCCCGCAGTCGCGACCGCCGTAGACCGTGGCGAGCGTGGAGACACCCGCCCCACCGTGTGTGCCGACCCAGGAGAAACGCCGGGGTGCGCCGGCGGCGGGGGAGGGGGGCGGATCTTCCGGGAGGGCCACCGGCCCGCGGATCCAGATCTCCGGACCGCGTTCCGGTTGCCCCTGCTGCACGTGCATGTCAGTCCGCATGCCCGCACTCCTCCCTCGTCACGCCACCGATCTTCGCGTCAGGCTTGAGAACGCTGTGACGTGGCACAAGCTCCTGGAACGAGTCTGTGACGCCACGGTGACGTCCGCGCCGCGCGTGTCCGGAGAGACTCGACAGTACGTGTATGACGTGTACGACGTGTCCGGAGTACGGGTTCGGCCGAGACGGCCGGATCGTGCCGCCGGGGCGGTGAAGCGGACTGCAGTGAGGGCGCACCATGGAAACGCGAGGGAACACCATGGACTCCCTGGCGCGCCGTCCGCGAACTCCCCGGCGCATGCGAGTGAGGAAAGCGATGTCTCGACTCAGCCGCGCGAAGAAGCGGGAACAGAAGCGCGCCGCGGCCTCGGCGGCCCCCGTGGTCGCGCCGATCGACGTCCACGTCCCCGCCGCCGGTCCGGGCGCGGGCGGCGCGTCGATCGGCGGCGTACCCGTCACCGCGGCCCCCGGCGAGGAGGTCCAGCACGCGGTCCTGACCTACCTCCAGCGCATCGCCCTCGCCGCCGGTCACTCCGTGCACGCCACGATCCACGACGAGCGCATCGGCTACGTCGTCCCGCTGCGGGTGGACGCGGACGGCTCCAGCCAGTTCACGGCGGAGCCGGTACCGACGGCTCCGCAGACGCAACAGCCCTCGTCACCCGTTCAGCCCGAGTCACCCGTTCAGGCTGCGTCGCCGGTCCACTCCGCGTCACCCGTTCCGCCCGCGTCGCCGGTTCCGCCCACTGCGGGTGCGGCGCCGTACAGGGACAAGCCCACGCATGTCCTACGACCCCTGCAGGGCCCGCCCGAGGACGCCTCACCCACGTTCCGGCTGCGCCCCCTGCCCGGGCCCGTGCAGGACGCGGTGCCCGGCACGGTCGCACCGCCGCTGGGGGAGTTCGGCCCACCGCCACTGATGGACGCGAGGCCGCTGCCGACGGACGTACCGCGGACCGACGTGCCGCAAGGGGCCCCGGCCCCGGCCGACGTACCGCAAGGGAGCCCGGCGCAGGCCCACGCGTCGCAAGCCGGCATGCCGATCCCCGGCCTGCCCAGGGCCGATCAGGCGCCGGATGGCTTGGGCGAACCCGCAACCCACCCCACCCCCATCCCCACCCCCGACCCCATCCTGGTGTCGGACCCGGACCCGGACCCGGAATTCACCCCACCCCGAGGCTTCGACGCCGTAGCCGAAGCCGTTCTCGGGGACGGGCAGCCCGCCACCACCGCGGACGCCTCCCCCTTCGCCGAGCAGGTGGCCCGGATCAACGAGGCCGTGAGGGACGGGCGGACCACGGAGGCGGCGGAGCTCGCGGAGCGGGCCGTGGCGGAGGCGTCCGCGGTGCTGGGACTGGAGCATGCCGAGGTGCTGCGGATGCGTGAACTCGCCGCCTACATCGCCTATTTGACGGGCGACCCGGTGCAAGCCTTCCGTCTCTCCCTCGACGTGTCCCGGACCCACCACCGCGCCCGGGACGCGGAGGCGGCGTACGGCAGCCTGCACGGCGCGGCCACGGCCTGGCGGGCCGTACGGGACCCGGCGCTGGGGCTCGAACTGGGCCGGGACCTGCTCGCTCTGTGGACCGAGCTCACGGCCGAGGGCGGTCCGGCCGCCGACGACATCGAGGAGCTCGAATCGGCCCACGCACGCATGGACCGCCTCGCCGCTCGTGCCGCCAAGTCGACCGAACCGCCCAGGAGCTGAGTCAGGGGATCAGCACGTCACTCCGACAGCTCCCACACCGCGTACGCGACCGCGTCGCTGTTCCGGTTGAGGGCGGTGTCGTTGATGTTGGACGTCGTGTCGCAGGACGAGTGGTAGCAGCGGTCGAAGGACTGCCCCGACGTACCGCCCCACTTGGCCACCTGAGCCGCCGTCTTCGTGCGGCTCGCCCCGGTGAACAGCCCGCCCACCGGCACGCCCGCGCTCTTGAACGGCGCGTGGTCGGAGCGGCCGTCGCCCTCGGTCTCGATCTCGGTCGCGACGCCGAGGCCGGCGTAGTAGTCCTTGAAGGTCTTCTCGATCGCGGGGTCGTCGTCGTAGACGAAGTAGCCCGGGTTGGGCGAGCCGATCATGTCGAAGTTCAGATAGCCGCTGATCTTCGCGCGGTTGGTGGAGGAGAGGTTGTTGACGTAGTAGCGGGAGCCGACGAGCCCCAGCTCCTCCGCGCCCCACCAGGCGAACCGCAGGTGCTTGGTGGGCTGGTAGCCGGCCCGTGACACGGCGAGCGCGGTCTCCAGGACGGCCGCCGAGCCGGAGCCGTTGTCGTTGATGCCGGGGCCGGAGGAGACGCTGTCGAGGTGCGAACCGGCCATGACGACCTGGTTGGTGTCGCCGCCGGGCCAGTCGGCGATCAGGTTGTAGCCGGTACGGCCGGAGGACGTGAACTGCTGGATGGTGGTGGTGTACCCGGCGGCGTCCAGCTTGGCCTTCACGTAGTCGAGCGAGGCCTTGTAGCCGGGGCGGCCGTGCGCGCGGTTGCCGCCGTTGGCGGTGGCTATGGACTGCAGCTGGGTGAGATGGGCCTTCACGTTCGCCACGGGGATGTCCGGTGCGGCGGCGGCCTCGACATCGGTCTTGGACGCCGCGCCGGCTATGGACCCGCTGGTCAGCAGCGTGGCGGTCGCGACTGCGGCGGCCGCCGACGCGCGCCAGGAGACGGAGAGTTTCATGGTGGGGGGCTCCGAATTCCTTGGGAATCACAGGGATTCCTCAGTGAATGGGGTGCCTGGATGGTCAGGGGGAGTCTGACTCTCCGTCAAGAGCGCTATTCGGACTCGGAGTTCGAAATAGGGAAAACCCTGCGTCCCTGATTCCTCGTGTCCGTGAATCCCTGTGTCCCTTAGCCCCCGGTGCCCCTGAGCCCCCTGTCCCCGAGTCCTTGCGTGTCGCTCACTGCACGCAGAACTCGTTCCCCTCCGGATCCGCCATCACCACCCACTCCCCGGCCGGCTCCTTGACCCGCCGCAGCACACTCGCTCCCAGCGCCTCCAGCCGCTCGACCTCACCCTCGCGCTCCCCGGCCGCCGCGTGCAGATCGAGATGCAGCCGGTTCTTCACGCTCTTCGCCTCGGGCACCCGCTGGAACAGCAGCCGCCTCCCCAATCCGGTGCCGCTGTCCGGGTCGTACGGATCGTCCGGATGCCGTACGGCCACCAGGTCCCGGAAGGCGAGCCGGGCATGGAACTCGACGACGGCCTCCCGCGGCACCGCGCCGAGTTCCAGCAGCCGCTCGATGAGGGCGTTGTTGTCCTCGACCTCGTAGTGCAGGGCGGCGGCCCAGAAGTCGGCCTGGGACTGGGGGTTGGCGCAGTCGATGACGAGCTTCCAGTGGAGGGGGGTCGGAGTGGTTCGGGGTGCCTCTGTTGGCTGTGTCATGCGACCACTCATAGGGGGTGGGGGAGTGGGGCCGCAATGGGAATCGCCGGTCGGTGTGACTCTCGATGCCGGTCCAGGTGCTTCAGCCGCCGGCTCGGGCGTCCACCGCAGCGGACTTCGGCCGATCAACCCTCGGCACGCTGAGCTCGGCCACCCTGTTCCTGCGCGCGGAGCGCCACGCGTCCGCCGTCAGCAACGTCAACGCCAGCCACACCAGCGCGAACCCGGCCCACCTCTCGGGCGGCATCGCCTCATGGAAGTACAGGACACCGAGCAGGAACTGGAAGACCGGCGCCAGGTACTGCAACAGCCCCAGTGTCGACAGCGGCACCCGTATCGCGGCCGCGCCGAAGCAGACGAGGGGCAGGGCGGTGACGACACCCGTGGCCGCGAGCAGGGCCACATGCCCGGGCCCCTCCGACGTGAACGTCGACTCCCCTTGCGCGGTCAGCCACGCCAGATACGCCACGGCGGGCAGGAACTGGATCGCGGTCTCGGCGGCCAGCGACTCGACGCCGCCGAGGTTGACCTTCTTCTTCACCAGCCCGTACGTCGCGAAGGAGAAGGCGAGGACGAGAGAGATCCACGGCGGCCGTCCGTATCCGATGGTCAGCACGATCACGGCCGCGAAGCCGACGCCGACGGCCGCCCACTGCACCGGCCGCAGCCGTTCCTTCAGCAGCAGCACGCCCATCGCGATGGTGACGAGCGGATTGATGAAGTACCCGAGCGACGCCTCGACGACATGGCCCGTGTTCACGGACCAGATGTAGAGGCCCCAGTTGACGGTGATCACGGCCGCGGCCAGGGCGATGAGCGCCAGCCGCCGAGGCTGCCGTATCAGCTCACCCGCCCAGGCCCAGCGCCGTACGAAGACCAGGGCGGCCGCCACGAAGACGAGGGACCAGGCCATCCGGTGGGCGAGGATCTCGATCGCCCCGGCGGGCTTCAGCAGGGGCCAGAAGAGGGGGACGAGCCCCCACATCCCGTACGCCGCGAAGCCGTTCAGCAGTCCTACGCGCCGCTCTCCCTGCGACTTCCCCGTCACGGCCCCTCCTTCGCGCACTCACCCGACCGCGCGAATGCGACGGCCTGCACGAAGGTAACGCCGAAGGCCCCCGGGTGTCATGCCCGTATCGCCATACGGTCATGACACCCGGGGGTGCGGCCCTCAAGGCGCGCTCGGCGCACGTGTCGGGGCGCTGATCAGCCCTTGACCGCGGCCGCGATCGCGTCGGTGAAGGGCGTGGTCGGACGGCCGGCCAGGCGGGACAGGTCCCCGCTGTCGACGACCAGCTCGCCCTTCTCGATGGAGGCGTCCACACCGGCCAGGATCGCCGCGAGCGGCTCGGGCACCCCGGCGCCGGTCAGGATGGAGCCGAGGGCCTCGACGGTAACGGCGTTGTTGGCGATCTCCCTGCCGGTCTGCCGGCTCAGCTCGGCGGCGTACTCGGCGAAGCTCCAGGAGGTGTCGCCGCCCAGCTCGTAGGTCTTGTTCTCGTGACCCTCGCCGGTCAGTACGGCGACGGCGGCGGCCGCGTAGTCGGCGCGGGAGGCGGAGGAGACGCGGCCCTCGCCGGCGGCGTGGGTGACGGCGTCGTACTGCAGGACCGGGGCGAGGTTCTCGGTGTAGTTCTCGTGGTACCAGCTGTTGCGCAGCAGGGCGTACGGCAGGCCGGACTCCAGGAGCGCCTTCTCGGTGCCCCGGTGGTCGTCGGCGAGCGCGGCCGTCAGGCTGCCGGGGGCGCTGGTGTAGGCGAGCAGGGCCACGCCGGCGGCCTTGGCGGAGTTGATGACGATCTGGTGCTGGCCGACACGGCCCTTGTCGAACTCGTTGCCGGATATGAGCAGGACCTTGTCGCCTGCCGCGAACAGTCCGTCGAAGGTCTCGGGGGTGTTGTAGTCGGCGACGGCGATCTTCACGCCGCGCTCGGCGAAGTCGGCGGCCTTCTCGGGGGTGCGGACGACGGCGGTGACCTGGTCGGCCGGAACCTTCTCCAGCAGCTGCTCCACGACGTGGCGGCCCAGGTGTCCGGTGGCTCCGGTGACGACGATGCTCATGATCAGAACTCCTTGTGGGATGCGTTGGCACTAACCCTAGGAGGTGCGCTAACTGAAAGAAAGTACCCACTTTGAAGTAAGGTACTGGCATGGCCGTAAGTAACGTGGCAGACGCAACGACGAGCAAGTACGACCACGGCGAGGCGATGTGCCCCTACCGCCTGGTCCTGGAACACCTCACCAGTCGCTGGGGCGTCCTCGTGCTGATCGAGCTCCGTGAACGCTCCTACCGGTTCAGCGAACTGCGCCGGGCGATCGGCCTGGTCAGCGAGAAGATGCTGACCCAGACCCTGCAGACCCTGGAGCGCGACGGCCTGGTCCACCGCGACGCGAAGCCGGTGATCCCGCCGAGGGTCGACTACTCCCTGACCGACCTGGGCCGCGAGGCGGCGGAACAGGTGCGCGGGCTGGCGCTGTGGACCGAGGAGCGGATGGCGGAGGTGCAGAAGGCGCGGGAGGTGTACGACGCGCGAAAGAGCGGCTCTGAGCAGGGGTGACGCCGGGTTCCGGGGCCTGTCCGAAGGTATGTCGACGGCGCCTGGGGGCACACATATGTCAGGGCGTTGGTCGACATGCGAGACACGTCCTTCCATGCGCCCCCTCTCCGCCTCCCGTGGTGCCATGAGTCGCCGGGCACGCTGGGTGCGGAGTGCAACGCCCACCGCGCACCCGCCCACGACCCGCCCTTCGGTGCGCGGCCACCGGATCCAGGGGGACTACTTGACATGGCCACACAGATTCCGGCCGCGCGGGCCAGCAGGATCGGCTCTGCGATAGCGGCGGGACTCGGCCAGATGCGTGCCTTCTTCGCCCGTGGCACGCGCCGCCGGCGCCAGGAGGACATCCTGCTGGACCTGCTCCGGCAGCTCACGCTGATGACCGAGGAGATTCATCGGGCGAACCTGATTCAGCAGTACCGGATCACCGTGGACCAGATGGATCGAACGATCGACGACCCTTCACTGGCCGACGCTTCGAGCACGCTGACCGGACTCTCCGAGGTGAAGCGCCGCCAGCTGCTCTTCGCGAACCGCGAGTACGGCGCGCTCCTGCTCGCCCATCGCGTAGGCGGGCTCGACTGGGACGAACTCCTCGGGCACCTGCGCATTCTCTGCCGCAACGCCATCTTCGCCGAGTACTGGGACCGTACGGCCGACCACCGCCGGAGCATCCCGAAAACGTCGGTCGAAGCACGGGTCGGCGCGGCCGTCGACGTCATGATGGAGGAACTGGTCGACGATCCGGACGAGTGGTGGATCGTGGGACCGTCCACCGCCGACTGACCGGGCCGCCCCGCGGGGCGGCGCCCAGCCGTCAGGCGTTGGGAATGTCCCGCTTGGCGCGGATAAGGGTCTCGCGACTCACCACGACGATACGCTCGTAGTCGGCACACGCCGCGTCGGCAGGCAGGAGGGGCTCCAGCGTGGCTGTGGCCTCGGTGCCGATGACGGCAAAGCTGCCGTCGCTCAGCTCGAAGACATCCGGGCAGCTCTCCGAGGTATGGCTGCCCCTCATTTTGGGTGGATCCCCGATACGACGGACCACGGTGACAGCAGGGAATTCGAGGGGCACTCGGAGCCTCTTCTACAACCGGAGACAATAGGGAACGATCTTGTACTGGCCGGCCCGCTAATACCAGACTCCCGCGCCGACGAATTGCCTCTATTTGAAGGGCGCCGAAGATCTTCCATTGACCACGCATCTGTGCGCCCCCTTTCCGCCTCCCGCGCTGACTTGCGCAGTTGGCACGCTGGGAGACGGGGTGGCTCGGCATGGACGTACCGAATCACGAAGATCTGTTGCGGGACCTCGTGTACGCGTTCACCCAGGTCGGCGAGGCCATGACCGCCGTGGCGGAGCAACTGCGGGGGGCCAACAAGATCCGGGTCCAAGCCCTCTTTGCCGGGCAGTTGGACCGGGCGATCGACGATCCCGTGCTGGCTGCGGGTTTGAGCACCCTGAGTGATCTCTCCGAGGACAAGCGCCGTCAGATGCTTCTGGCCAACAAGCACTATGGATTGCTTCTGCTGTCCTACGAGGTCGGAGTGACCAACCGGAACGAACTGCTCGGGCACCTGAAAGTGCTCAGCAAGAGCGCCGTCTTCACGGAGTACTGGGCGCGGACGTCCGAGCACCGGGCGCTGCTGCCGTCGGAGTCGCTGGAGGCCAGGATCGGGCGGGCCGTCGACGCCATCATGGACGAGAGGCCAGACGACCTGGAGGAGTGGTGGGTCGTCGGACCCGGGTCGGCGACGGCGCCCGATTGACGAGGGCCCGGATGTCGCACCGCACCCGGGCCCCACAGCTTGGTCAGCCGCCCGTCAGCCGACGACCGTCCAGGTGTCCCCACCCGCCAGCAGCGCGGCCAGATCCCCCTTGCCGTTCTGCTCGATCGCCAGGTCCAGTTGGTCGGACATCTGCGTGTCGTACACCGGCCGCTCCACGGACCGGAAGACGCCGATCGGCGTGTGGTGCAGGGTGTCGGGGTCGGCCAGGCGGGACAGGGCGAAGGCCGTGGTGGGGGAGTCCGAGTGGGCGTCGTGGATCAGGATCTGCGACTCGTTCTCCGGGGTCACCGTGACGACCTTCAGGTCACCCGTCTGTGCGTCCCGCACGACACCGCGCGAGCCGTCCGCGCCGAAGCGGATCGGCTGCCCGTGTTCGAGGCGGATCACCGCCTCCTCCGCCTGCTGCCTGTCCTTGAGGACCTCGAAGGCGCCGTCGTTGAAGATGTTGCAGTTCTGGTAGATCTCGATCAGCGCCGTGCCCTTGTGGGCGGACGCCTCGCGCAGGACCTGGGTCAGGTGCTTGCGGTCGGAGTCCACCGTGCGCGCCACGAAGGACGCCTCCGCGCCGATCGCGAGGGACACCGGGTTGAAGGGCGCGTCCAGCGAGCCCATCGGCGTCGACTTGGTGATCTTGCCGACCTCGGAGGTGGGCGAGTACTGGCCCTTCGTCAGACCGTAGATCCGGTTGTTGAACAGCAGGATCTTGAGGTTGACGTTGCGGCGCAGGGCATGGATCAGGTGGTTGCCGCCGATCGACAGCGCGTCGCCGTCGCCCGTGACCACCCACACCGACAGGTC
Organism: Streptomyces cyaneochromogenes; assembly: GCF_003963535.1. Classification (GTDB taxonomy): domain Bacteria; phylum Actinomycetota; class Actinomycetes; order Streptomycetales; family Streptomycetaceae; genus Streptomyces; species Streptomyces shaanxiensis. The sequence goes on from NZ_CP034539.1 coordinate 5,989,671, forward strand.
CCGGCGCGACGTGGCCAGGCCCGTCGCGATCGCGGGGGCGCGGCCGTGGATGGAATGCATACCGTACGTGTTCATGTAGTACGGGAAGCGGGACGAACAACCGATGCCGGAGACGAAGACGATGTTCTCCTTGGCCAGGCCCAGCTCCGGCATGAAGCCCTGGACCGCGGCCAGGATCGCGTAGTCACCGCAGCCGGGGCACCAGCGCACTTCCTGATCGGACTTGAAGTCCTTCATGGACTGGCGGGCCTCGGCCTTGGGGACGAGCGAGAGCGCCTCGATCGTGCCCGTGCCTTCCGCGGACGTCTCAGGCATCGATGGCCTCCTTGAGAGCCTTGGCAAGCTGTTCCGCCTTGAACGGCATGCCGTTGACCTGGTTGTACGAGTGGGCGTCCACCAGGTACTTCGCCCGGACCAGGGTGGCGAGCTGGCCGAGGTTCATCTCGGGGATCACCACCTTCTCGTAGCTCCCGAGTACCACGCCCAGGTTGCGCGGGAACGGGTTCAGATGACGCAGATGCGCCTGCGCGATCGACTCGCCGGCGTTGCGCAGCCGGCGGACGGCCGCGGTGATCGGGCCGTACGTCGACCCCCAGCCCAGCACCAGCGTCTTCGCCTCGTGCGGGTCGTCGACCTCGAGGTCGGGCACCTCGATACCGTCGATCTTGGCCTGCCGGGTGCGGACCATGAAGTCGTGGTTGGCCGGGGCGTACGAGATGTTGCCCGTGCCGTCCTCCTTCTCGATGCCGCCGATCCGGTGCTCCAGGCCCGGGGTGCCCGGGATCGCCCACGGCCGGGCGAGGGTCTGCGGGTCGCGCTTGTACGGCCAGAAGACCTCGGTGCCGTCCTCAAGGGTGTGGTTCGGCCCCTGCGCGAACTGCACGGTCAGATCCGGCAGCTGGTCCAGCTCCGGGATGCGCCAGGGCTCCGAGCCGTTGGCCAGGTAGCCGTCGGAGAGGAGCATCACCGGTGTGCGGTAGGTCAGCGCGATCCGCGCCGCCTCCAGGGCCGCGTCGAAGCAGTCGGCCGGGGTGCACGGGGCGATGATCGGCACCGGCGCCTCGCCGTTGCGGCCGAACATCGCCTGCAGCAGGTCCGCCTGCTCGGTCTTGGTCGGCAGACCGGTCGAGGGCCCGCCACGCTGGATGTCGATCACCAGCAGGGGCAGCTCCAGCGACACCGCGAGACCGATGGTCTCGGACTTCAGGGCCACGCCCGGACCCGAGGTCGTGGTCACCGCGAGCGAGCCGCCGAAGGCCGCGCCCAGCGCCGCGCCGATGCCGGCGATCTCGTCCTCGGCCTGGAAGGTCCGTACGCCGAAGTTCTTGTGCTTGCTGAGCTCGTGCAGGATGTCCGAGGCCGGAGTGATCGGGTACGAGCCCAGGAACAGCGGCAGGTCCGCCTGCTGGGACGCGGCGACCAGTCCGTAGGACAGGGCGAGGTTTCCGGAGATGTTCCGGTAGGTGCCGACCGGGAAGGCCGTGGTGGCCGGGGCGATCTCGTAGGAGACGGCGAAGTCCTCGGTCGTCTCGCCGAAGTTCCAGCCCGCGCGGAAGGCGGCGATGTTGGCGGCCGCGATGTCGGGCTTCTTGGCGAACTTCGACTTCAGGAATCTCTCGGTGCCCTCGGTGGGGCGGTGGTACATCCAGCTCAGCAGGCCCAGCGCGAACATGTTCTTGCTGCGCTCGGCCTCCTTGCGCGTGAGGTCGAACTCCTTCAGCGCCTCGACGGTCAACGTCGTCAGCGGCACCGGATGGAGGCTGTAGCCGTCGAGCGAACCGTCGTCCAGAGGGCTGCTGTCGTAGCCCACCTTCTGCATCGCCCGCTTGGTGAACTCGTCCGTGTTGACGATGATCTCCGCCCCGCGCGGCAGATCACCGATGTTGGCCTTCAGGGCCGCCGGGTTCATCGCGACCAGCACGTTCGGCGCGTCGCCCGGGGTCAGGATGTCGTGGTCGGCGAAGTGCAGCTGGAAGGAGGACACGCCCGGCAGCGTTCCGGCGGGGGCGCGAATCTCGGCAGGGAAGTTCGGCAGCGTCGACAGGTCGTTGCCGAACGACGCCGTTTCCGAGGTGAAGCGGTCGCCGGTGAGCTGCATACCGTCGCCCGAGTCCCCCGCGAAACGAATGATCACCCGGTCCAGCCGGCGGACGTCCTTCGCCCCTGCCGGTTTGCGCTGCTCTCCCACGACGGCTTCGTCGGCCTGCTCCGCTGGGCTACTGACCTGGCTGGTCACTGAACTGGACCTCCTTCGAGGCGGCTGTGTGGGCATGGCCTTCCCGCAAGCCTTCCCAGGATCAACCCTACGTCCGCAAAGGTCGCCCTCCCTGGGGCATTCGCATGACGGACATGGATTTGAGACGGTTCGCCACCCTGACTTGTCATGGTTTACACGCCCCCCGGCGCTTCTTCTGAAGACGCTCGTTGTTCTCGCTTCGGTTGCCGTGTTCCTGTCCGCTCGGCGGGTTTCGAGCCTGCTCCACGGGTGCCCTGCGAGCGGGCACCCATTTGACTGACACGGCGTCGGACCGTCAGGAGTTCAGGTAGGTGAGCACCGCGAGAACGCGGCGGTGATCCCCGTCGCTCGGGGACAGCCCGAGCTTGAGAAAGATGTTGCTGACGTGCTTCTCGACGGCCCCGTCGCTCACCACCAGCTGCCGGGCGATCGCGGAGTTGGTCCGCCCCTCGGCCATCAGCCCCAGGACCTCCCGCTCCCGCGGGGTGAGCCCCGCGAGCACGTCCTGCTTGCGGCTGCGCCCCAGCAGCTGGGCGACGACCTCCGGGTCCAGGGCCGTACCCCCCTTGGCCACCCGCACGACCGCGTCCACGAACTCACGAACCTCGGCGACCCGGTCCTTGAGCAGATAGCCCACGCCGCGGCTGGAACCCGCCAGCAGTTCCGTGGCGTACCGCTCCTCCACGTACTGCGACAGCACGAGCACCCCGAGTCCCGGGTGCGCCTTGCGCAGCTGCACCGCCGCCCGCACCCCTTCGTCGGTATGCGTCGGCGGCATCCGCACATCCGCGACCACCACGTCCGGCAGCTCTCCCTGCCCGTCCAGCTCCGTGATGGTCTTGATCAGCGCGTCGCCGTCTCCCACCCCCGCCACGACGTCGTGCCCACGGTCGGTCAACAGCCGGGTCAGCCCCTCCCTGAGCAGCACCGAGTCCTCGGCGATGACCACCCGCACCCTGTCCTCCACGATCCTCGGCCCCCCGAGCCTTGGCATTCGGCCGAGCGTCCCCCGGCCCTGTCGTCCCTCGCGACCTCAGTATCCCGCGATCGGCTCTTGCGCACCGGGCCTGTGGATAACCCGTCCGCCCCAGTTCGGATCGGGTGTGCGCGCAGGGGGCGTCTTGGGGGGCGCGTGACCGGGGAGTGAGAGGGCAGTGGGTTGCGGAGGGCGTGGCGATGGGCTGGATGTGGACGAGGTCCGCATCCAGGCCCTGGCTTTGCCGAGCTACACGCTCCCTGCGCTGAGCTACACGTTTCTTGCGTCGAGCCAACCGGTCCTCGCGCCGAATCAGCCGGCCCTTACCTCGAGCCAACCGATCCTCGCGCCGACCAGCCGGTCCCTGCCTCGAACCAACCGGCAGCCCCTACACAGTCCGCCACGGAAGCTCCGCAGTGATCCGGGTAGGCCCCCCGACCGGCGAATCCACCACCAATATCCCGTCCACCGCGTCCAGCCGCTCCGCCAGTCCGGCGAGTCCCGAGCCCCCGGAGACATCGGCGCCACCGACCCCGTTGTCCACGACCTGCAGCATCAGCCTGTTCTCCACCTGCCACACATCCACGGCCGCCCAGGTGGCCCGGGAGTGCTTGCTGATGTTCTGGAGCAGTTCCGACACCGTGAAGTACGCGATCCCCTCGATCGCCGGAACCGGCCGCTCCGCCAGGTCGACCTCCACCTCCACCGGCACCGTGCACCGCGAGGCCACCGCCGACAACGCGGCGTCCAGCCCCCGGTCCGTCAGCACCGCCGGATGGATCCCGCGGGCCAGGTCACGCAGTTCCTGCAGCGCCGTCTTGACCTCGCCGTGCGCCTCGTCGACCATCCGGGCCGCGGCCTGCGGGTCCTCCGTGAGCTTCTCCTTCGCGAGGCCCAGCTCCATGGCCAGGGCCACCAGACGGGCCTGCGCGCCGTCGTGCAGGTCGCGTTCGATGCGCCGCAGGTCGGCGGCGGCCGTATCGACCACGACACCGCGGTCGGACTCCAGCTCCACCACGCGCGTGGCCAGCCGCGTCGGCCCGAGCAGGCCGTGCACCAGCACGCGGTCGACCGTCGTCAGCGCCCGGACGATCCACGGAGTCGCCAAGGTGAACAGCAGGCCCACCAGCGCGGTCACCGCGATCTCGAAGGGGTTGTCGAGGTAGATGCTGTGCGTCTCGTCGCCGTACAGCTGAAGGCCGTCCTGGCCCGCCCACACCGGGAACACCCAGAACCACAGCGGATACGTCAGCAGCGCCCAGCCGTACGCCCAGACGTTCAGGGCGACGACGAAGGAGAACACCGCCCACGGGAAGTGCAGGACCGCGTACAGCAGGGTCCGCCATGACGTCCCGCTCTTCAGAACGGCGCCGATCCAAGCCATGAAGCCGTGCCGCCGCATCCGCAGCGGCTCCGGGTCGGCCACCTCCAGGTCCAGCAGCGCACGCGCGCGTGCCCGCTCCAGCGCACCGAAGGCACGGCAGCCCGCCAGGGCCGCCGCCAGCACCGGGATCCCCAGGAACGTCACCAGCAGGCCCGCGCCCAGCGACACCATCGTGACGGCGTACACGAACAGCACGATGCTGATCGGCAGGCTCAGCAGCACGTACCCGAACTCGCGCCAGCTGCGCGCCTCGAACGGCGCCCGCAGCCCGGCCGGCAGCCGGTGCCGTCGCTCGTCACCGTGCTCGGGGAGGCCGCGCTCGGGGAGACCGAGCCCGTGCCCGTAACCCTGTCCGTACTCCGTGGCCATCGGCGTCGTCCGTTCTCCTCGTCCCGTCAGCCCCGCCGGGGCTGTGCCGTCGTACCTCCACCCTGCTGGACCGCGGGTCCGCGGAACATGGAGGCCGTCGGCGTCTTGAACGGGGGGTTTTCCCTACCCCTGGCGCTGCCCCTGCCCAGAGATCCCTGGCGCTGCCCCCTGCCCAGGGACCCCCAGGCAGGCTGCCCCGGCCCAGCGATCTCCCGCCCGGGATCCCCGGGCCGCTACCCCTCCCCGGGGACGCGGTCCCGCCAGGGCAGCTCCGCCGTCACCGTCGTAGGACCGCCCTGCGGTGACTCGATGACGAAGAGGCCGTCCACGGCGTCCAGCCGGTCGGCGAGCCCGCGCATGCCCGTACCGCCGTCGAGGCGCGCGCCTCCGCGCCCGTCGTCCCACACCTGGATGAGCAGCCGGTCGTCCGACCGCCACACATCGACCGACGCCGACTTCGCCGCGCTGTGCTTGCTGACGTTCTGCAGCAGCTCGGAGACGGTGAAGTAGGCGATGCCCTCGATGGCCGCGGCCGGTCTGGACAGCAGATCGGCGGTCACCTTCACCGGCACCGTGCAGCGCGAGGCGACCGCCGACAGGGCGGCGTCCAGGCCGCGGTCGGTCAGGACGGCCGGGTGGATGCCGCGCGCCAGATCGCGCAGTTCCTGCAGCGCGAGCTTCACCTCGCCGTGCGCCTCCTCGACCATCGCGGCCGCGGAGTCGGGGTCCTCCAGGAGCTTCTCCTTGGCCAGGCCCAGCCCCATGGCGAGGTTGACGAGGCGGGCCTGGGCGCCGTCGTGCAGGTCGCGCTCGATACGGCGCAGATCCGCGGCCGCCGTGTCCACCACGACCCCCCGGTCCGACTCCAGTTCGGCGATACGGCGCTCCAGCTCGTCGGAGGGCGACAGCAGACCGCGCACCATCGCCCGGTCCGCGTTCGCCAGGCCCCGCGCGATGAACGGCAGCACCGGCCACAACACGAACAGCGAGGTCAGCGTGATGGTGAAGGTGAGGATGCCCCAGGGCAGCCGGATGAAGTCGTACAGGATCGTCCGCCAGCCGACCGGGTCCTTCAGCGCCAGCCACAGCTGCGGGAAGAAGCCGTTGCGGCCGCCGCGCAACGGCAGCGGACTCGGCTCGTCCACCCGCACCCCGAGAAGCCCACGCGCGCGTGCCCGCTCCAGCTTGCCCAACTGCCGCGCGCCCATCAGGCCGGCCGCGAGGAGCGGGAACCCGATCACCGTCAGAGTCATCAAGGCACCGGTGAACAGCACCGTCGCGACGTAGACGAAACCGAACACCGACACCGGAAGGTTCGCCAGGAGGTGCGCGATCTCCTTCCAGGTGGTGCGGTCGTAGGCGAAACGGGCGGGTGGCAGCGGTGGCTGGTCGCTGTCGGGCCGCGCGACGGCGTCCCGCGACGGGCTGAGGCGTTCGGTCATATGGGCTAGCGTGCCGCGCGGTGAGCCGCCGCGCCATGAGGCGGACCGCCGCGATCTCCGGGGGAAATCCCCACCTTCGCGACCCGACCGGACAGCCGGCCTGCGCCCGTCGCCGCATCTCGACGAGATCTCAACGCGTGACGGGCCGCTTACGGTGTCTTTAGCAGGGCCTAGACTCCCGTGCGTACAGATCGTCGAACAGTGATGTTCATCGGGAACAGCGGTCTCTTCGGAAACAGCAATGTCTCCGGGAACAGCGGTGTCTTCGGGAACAGGGTGTTCACGCGATCACATATCGCAGGACACTGGTCCCAGGGCCTGTTTCCTGGGGCATCGGTCACGAGGTCAGGGAGCGAGGGGCGGACGTGTCGGAACAGACCGTCGTCGTCGCGGCGGATGTGCACTACGTCGTCGTCTCGGCGGACTACTTCCAGTCCTACTCGGTCGTCGGACTGCTAGCCGTCATCGGCGTGCTGTTCGTCGCCGTCGCCTTCGGGGCGGGCCGACTGCTGCGCCCCGTGGTCCCGACGCCCGAGAAGCTCCTGACGTACGAGTGCGGCGTCGACCCCGTCGGCGAGGGCTGGGCCCACACCCAGGTCCGCTACTACGTGTACGCCTTCCTGTACGTGATCTTCGCCATCGACTCGATCTTCCTCTTCCCCTGGGCCACGGTCTTCGCCGACCCCGGCTACGGCGCGACCACGCTCGTCGAGATGTTCGTCTTCCTCGGCTTCCTGGCCGTGGGCCTGCTCTACGCATACAAGAAGGGCGTCCTGGCATGGACGTGACGCCAGAAGTGAACTCGCCGGAGCGCGCTGAAGTGAACTCGCCGGAGCCCGTTCTGCTCCCGGAGCCGCAGCGGCTGGGCGCGCTGGCGCGCCTCGCGCCCGAGCCGATGAAGGTGATCCTCAACTGGGGCCGCCGCTATTCGCTCTGGGTCTTCAACTTCGGCCTCGCCTGCTGCGCGATCGAGTTCATCGCCGCGTCGATGGCCCGCCACGACTTCATCCGCCTCGGCGTGATCCCCTTCGCCCCGGGCCCCCGGCAGGCCGACCTGATGGTCGTCTCCGGCACGGTGACGGACAAGATGGCCCCGGCCGTGAAGCGCCTGTACGAACAGATGCCCGAACCGAAGTACGTCATCTCCTTCGGCGCCTGCTCGAACTGCGGCGGCCCGTACTGGGACTCCTACTCCGTCACCAAGGGCGTCGACCAGATCATCCCGGTGGACGTGTACGTCCCCGGCTGCCCGCCGCGCCCCGAGGCGCTGCTCCAGGGAATCCTGAAGCTCCAGGAGAAGATCGCGCGGGAGTCGCTGGGGGAGCGGTACGCGCGCGGGGCCGGGCGTCCGTCGACGGCGGCTCTGCAGAGCGGGCTGGTGCGGGGGCCGGGGGCGCCGGGTGCCGGTGGCGCTGCCGGAGCCGGTGGCGCTGCCGAGGTAGCTGGTGCTGCCGACGCCGGTGGCGATGGCGGGGCTGATGGTGGCGGCACGGGGGAGGCGGCCCGATGACCACGATCGGCTGGCTGCCCGCCCCCGTCGAGGACCTCTTCGGCCCGGAGGCCACGGCCGAGGAGTCGTACGAGGTCCTGACGGTCGACGTACCCCCGACCTCCTGGATCGCGGCGTTGCAGACGGCCCGTGACGAGCTGGGCTGCACCTACTTCGACTGGCTGAGCGCGGTCGACGAACCGGGCACGGGCTTCCGCGTCGCGGCCCACGTCGCCGCCCTCTCTCCGGTACGGCGCCTGCTGCTCCGTACGACGGTCCCGCACGAGTCGCCGACGCTGCCCTCGGCCATCGGCGTCTATGCGGGCGCGGCCTGGCACGAACGCGAGACGCACGAGATGTTCGGCGTACTGTTCGCCGACCATCCCGCCCTGGACCACTTGCTCCTCCCGGAGAACTTCGAGGGCCACCCCCTCCGCAAGGACTTCGTGCTGGCGGCCCGCGTGGCCAAGGCCTGGCCCGGCGCCAAGGAACCCGGAGAGTCCGAGCACGGCGGCCCCAAGCGCCGCCAGATGCTGCCCCCCGGCGTCCCCGACCCGAACGAATGGGGCCCGCTGAAGGGCCAACTCCCCCCTGCCCCGGCCCGCCCTGCCAGGGGCGCGGGGCGAGCCGCGGGGGAGCGCCCGGCACGGGCCGCGGGGGAGCGGCCGGTGCGGCGTACCCGTACCTCGGCGGAGGGTTCGGCGAGCCAGGCGGGGGAGTCCGCGGCCGACGCGCCGACCGGGGCATCGGCCGGGGGTGCGGTGCGGCGTGCGCGTACGGCAGCCGAGGGTTCGGCGAGCCAGACCGCCGCTGCGGGTACCGAGCCCGCGACGGAGACGGGCGCGTCTCGGGCGGGTGCCGGTACGGAGCCGATCACGTCCGGTACGGAGCCGACCACGTCCCGCGCGGCGTCGACCGCGTCTGGTACGGCTGCCTCGCCGCGCCGGGCGCGCAGTGCCGGCGAGGGTTCGGCGAGCCGGCGGGCCGAGGCGCCGGCGTCCCCGCCGTCCCCGACGACCGGGGCAGCGCAGGAGGACGTAGCGGGGGATGGCCAGGGGACGGCCGCGCCCAGCCCCACCTCACCGACCACGCCCAGCGCCTCGCCGACCCGCCGGTCGCGCACCGCGAGCGAAGGCTCGGCCTCACAGCGCCCTGGAACGAGCAGCACGCCGACCGGTCCCCGCCGGTCACGCAGCGCCTCGGAGGGCTCGGCGAGCCAGCAGGCCGCATCCGATACAGCCGCGTCCGATACAGCCGCGTCCGATAGGGCGGCGTCCGCTACGACGGCATCCGAAGCGGCGCCGACAGATGCGGCCGACGAAGCCACCCCACCCGCGACTCCCCCGGTCACTCCGAAGCCCCCCACGGCCCCCCGCAGCCCGGACGCCCCGTGGCACCACGCCCGCCCGGCCTTCGACAAGCCGGAGCCCGAGCGAGGGGCCGAGAGCGAGCCCGAGCCCGAGCCGGACACCGAGGCTGAGCCGGAGCCCCACGCCGAGGCTGAGCCGGAGCCGCAAGCCGAGGGCAAGCCTGAGCCGGACACCGAGGGCGAGTCGGTGCCGGAGACAAGCGCGAAGCCCTCCGCCGACCCCACCGCCGACCGCACTGCCCCCACCAACCCCACCGACTCCACCGACCCCGCAGGAGGCCCGCAGTGAACGACGCGCTCGACGTCACCCTGCGACTCCTGATCGTCTTCGTCGTCTTCCTCACCTTCCCCTTGATCATCGGCCAGACCGAGCACAAGGTGATGGCCCATATGCAGGGCCGCCTCGGCCCTATGTACGCCGGCGGCTTCCACGGCTGGGCCCAGCTCGTCGCCGACGGCGTGAAGTTCGCGCAGAAGGAGGACGTCGTCCCGGCGGGCGCGGACCGCCGTATCTTCCAGCTCGCCCCCGCAGTCGCCCTCCTCCCTTATCTGCTCGTCCTCCTCGCCATCCCGATCGGCCCCGGCGAGGGCGCGGTCGGCGAGGTCATCGACGCGGGCATCTTCTTCGTCCTGGCGGTCATGGGCGTAGGCGTCCTCGGCTCACTCATGGCCGGCTGGGCCTCCGCCAACAAGTTCTCCCTCCTCGGCGGCCTGCGCACCGCCGCCCAGCTGCTCGCCTACGAACTTCCGATGCTGCTGACCGCCGCGTCCGTGGCGATGGCGGCCGGCACCGTCTCCCTCCCCGGCATCGTCGACGCCTTCGAGTGGTGGTGGCTGCCCTGGCAGATCGTCGGCGCGATCGTCTTCTTCGTCGCCGGACTGGCCGAGCTGCAACGCCCGCCCTTCGACATGCCCGTCGCCGACTCGGAGATCATCTTCGGTGCCTACACCGAGTACACCGGCCTCCGTTTCGCGCTCTTCCTCCTCGCCGAGTACGCCGGAATCGTCGTCCTGTGCGGCCTGACCACCGTCCTCTTCCTGGGCGGCTGGCACGGCCCGTGGGGTGCCGAAGGCCTCGGCTGGGTCTGGACGCTGCTGAAGACGGCCGTCCTCGCCTTCATCGTGATCTGGCTCCGCGTCACCTACCCCCGCCTGCGCGAGGACCAGCTCCAGAAGCTCTCCTGGACCCTTCTCGTCCCTCTCTCCCTCGCTCAGATCGCTCTCACCGGCGTCGTAAAGGTGGTGATCCAGTAACCATGGCCCCCATTCCTGGCAGTGGCCTGGCCAAGGGCCTGGCCGTCACCCTCCGCACGATGACGAGGAAGTCCGTCACCGCGCAGTACCCGGACACCCAGCCCGACCTCCCGCCCCGCACCCGCGGCGTGATCGGCCTGTTCGAGGAGAACTGCACGGTCTGCATGCTGTGCGCTCGCGAGTGCCCGGACTGGTGCATCTACATCGACTCCCACAAGGAGACGGTCCCGGCGGCGACCCCGGGCGGTCGCGAACGCAGCCGCAACGTCCTCGACCGCTTCGCCATCGACTTCTCCCTGTGCATGTACTGCGGTATCTGCATTGAGGTCTGTCCTTTCGACGCCCTGTTCTGGTCCCCGGAGTTCGAATACGCCGAGACCGACATCCGCGAACTCACCCACGAACGCGACAAGCTCCGCGAGTGGATGTGGACCGTCCCGGCCCCGCCCGCCCTGGACCCCGGCGCGGAGGAGCCCAAGGAAATCGCCGCCGCCCACAAGACCGCCGAGAAGCTGGCGGCCGCGCAGGCCGCACAGGCCGAGCCGGTGGAACCAGTGGACCCGACGAAGCCGACCGACCCCGCGGATCCGCAGGGAGGGCAGTCGTGACCCTCGCCGCAGCCGCCGCGACAGCGCACGCCACGACCACCAGCGCAGCCGAAGCACACGGCTTCCTCTCGCCGACCGGCGTCGAGATCGCCTTCCTGCTCGTCGGCCTGGTCACCTTCGGCGCCGCCCTGGTCACCGTCACCACCCGGCAACTGGTGCACGCCGCCCTGTGGCTGGTGGTCACCCTCGGCGGGCTCGCCATCGAGTACCTCCTGCTCACCGCCGAGTTCATCGCCTGGGTGCAGGTCCTCATCTACGTGGGTTCCGTCGTCGTCCTCCTTCTCTTCGGTCTGATGCTCACCAAGGCCCCCATCGGCCGCTCCCCGGACGCCGACTCCGGCAACCGCTGGGCCGCCCTCACCGTGGCCGTCGCCGCCGCGGCCACTTTGATCTGGGTGGTCGTCGACGCCTTCCGCACGACCTGGATCGATCTCGACGGCCCCGCCGCCGGCTCCACCAAGGCCACCGGCGAGAGCCTCTTCCAGAACTGGGTCCTCCCCTTCGAAGGCCTCTCCGTCCTTCTCCTCGCCGCCCTGGTCGGCGCGATCGTCCTGTCCCGCCAGGCAAAGGCGACCGCCACCGAGCCCGGCGCCCCGAGCGAGAGGGAGCCGCGCTGATGCACCTCGCCTATCCCGCCGTACTCTCCGCCCTCCTCTTCTGCACCGGCCTGTACGGCGTCCTCGCCCGCCGCAACGCGATCCTGGTCCTGATGTCGGTCGAGCTGATGCTCAACGCCGTCAACCTCAACCTGGTCGCCTTCGACGTCTGGCTCAGCAGGACCGCCGAGGAGACCCTGCACTCCGGCCAGGCCCTGACCCTGTTCACCATCACCATCGCCGCCGCCGAGATCGGCATCGGCCTGGCGATCGTCCTCGCCGTCTACCGCAACCGCGGCACCTCGGACATCGACAGGCTCCGCGACACCGCCGAGAGCCACGACGCCGACGGCCCCGACCGCGACGCCTCCACGGCCCCGCCGGCCGAGAAGGCTGAGGCCACCGCGTGACCACGACCACCCTCGCCGTACTCGTCCCCCTCCTTCCCTTCCTGGGTGCCGCGGCCGGCCTGCTCCTGGGCCGCACGGCCCCCGGCTTCGTCCGCCCGCTCGCGATCCTGCCGACGCTCGCGTCCCTCGTGCTCGCCGCGGTGGTCGCCCTGCGCCAGGGCGGCGACCAGCCGATCAACGCCGCCACCGAGCTCACGCCCACCGGCTCGGTCCCGATCGAACTCGCGCTGTACATCGATGGCTTCGCCGCCCTCGTCGCCGTCCTGGTCGGCGTCGTCGCGACCTGTGTGCAGATCTACTCGACGGGCTACCTCCGCGAGGACCCGCGCTACCCCTCGTACGCCGCGCTCGTCTCCCTCTTCACCTCCGCGATGCTGCTCGTCGTCTACTCCGGCGATCTGATGGTGCTGCTGGTCGGCTGGGAGATCATGGGCATCTGCTCGTACTTCCTGGTCGGCCACTACTGGGAGACCCCGGAGGCCCGCGCCGCCTCCATCAAGGCCTTCCTGGTCACCAAGCTCGGTGACGTCCCCTTCCTCATCGGTCTGTTCGCGCTGGCCACCGACGCCGGGTCCTTCCGCATCACGAAGGTCCTCGGCACCGTCGCGAGCGGTGGACTCGACCACCCGACCCTGATCGCCCTGCTGCTTCTCGCGGGCGTGGCGGGCAAGTCGGCGCAGTTCCCGCTGCACACCTGGCTCCCCGACGCGATGGCGGGCCCGACGCCCGTCTCCGCGCTGATCCACGCCGCGACGATGGTCGCCGCCGGTGTCTACTTCGTCGCCCGTCTCCTCCCGGTCTTCGAGGCCTCCCAGGCCGCGATGATCGTCCTGGCCGTCATGGCCGCGGTGACGATGATCGGCTCGGGTCTCGCCGCGCTCGCCCAGGACGACATCAAGCGCGTCCTCGCCTACTCGACGATCGGCCAGCTCGGCTACATGACCGGCGCCCTCGCCGTCGCCGACCGCGGTGCCGCCGTCTTCCACCTCCTCTCCCACGGCGCCTTCAAGGCGCTGCTGTTCCTCGCGGCCGGCGTGATCATCCACGCCGCCGGCACCAACTCGCTGGCCGCGATGTCCCGCATGAAGGACCTGCGCGCCCGCGTCCCCGACGCCTACTGGACGATGACCGTGGCGCTCCTCGCGCTCGCCGCGATCCCGCCGTTCAGCGGCTTCTTCTCCAAGGAGTCCGTCCTCGGCGCCGCCGAGCACGTCGCCACCGGTCACGCCGAGCGCGTCCCGGGCGCCGCTGGCTGGGTCGTCCTCGGCGCCGGCCTGCTCACGGCCCTGCTCACCGCCGCCTACGCGATGCGCCTGTGGCTGCTCGCCTTCCGCGGCCGGGGCGCAGAGGCCCCCGACCACGGCAGGCAGCCGCTGACGATGACCGTGGTGCTGTGGGTACTCGCCGCCCCGTCGCTCGCCGTCGGCGCGCTCGCCTACCGCGTGCTCCCCGACTGGTTCGACGGCCGCGACCTCGCCCCGACCCTCACCACCTCCGTCCTCGGCACGGGAGTGGCCCTGGTCGGCGGCATCGTCACCTACGCTGCCTGGCGCCACACCGCGGCCGTGGCGGCGCGCGTTCCGCTGGGTGCGGTCGCGGCCCACCCCGAGGGCGACGCCGCCCAGGTCGAGGCAGAGGCCATCGCCAGCCACGCGCCCGTGTACGGGGGAGTGGCCTACGCACCCGACCCGGCGGACCCGGGCCGACTGCTGCTCGGCCCGCTGCACCGCCATGCCGCCGTCGGCTTCCACCTCGACGCCGTGTACCGGGCGTTGTTCGTCCGGCCGGTCCAGGGCGGCGCGAGTCTCGTCCGGTTCCTCGACCGCGAGGTCGTCGACACCTACGTACGCGGCGCGGGCGCCCTACCCCGCTGGCTCGGCATCGCCGTACGGCGCGCCCAGACCGGCAATGTGCAGACCTATGTGAGCGCGCTGCTCGCCGGCACCGTCGTCCTCGCGGTCGCCGCCGTCCTCGTCGCCACGGGAGCGTGAGCAGGCGTGATCGATATCAACGAGTCCGTGATGCAGTTCCTTCTGGCGTTCGTCGTCGTCGGCCCGCTTCTCGGCGCGGCCGCCGCTCTCCTGCCCGCCCCGCCCGGGCTGAAGGGGAAGTCACCCGGGCAGGCCGTGCTCCGGCACGGCGTCACCGTCACCGGCGTGGTCCTCATCGCCGCGATCGTCCTCGCGCTGGGCTTCGACCACGACCACCCGTCGAAGATGCAGGCCAGCACGGACATCAGCTGGATCCCCGCACTCGACGTGCGCATCCACCTCGGCATCGACGGCATCTCCCTCCCCCTTCTGGTCCTGACCGCGCTGCTGACCTTCCTCTGCGCGCTCTACTCGTACTTCAAGATGCCTGCGGGCCCGACCCCGAAGGCCTTCGTCGCACTGCTGCTCGTCCTGGAGTCCGGCACCCTCGCCACCTTCGCCGTCCTCGACCTGCTGCTCTTCTTCCTCGCCTTCGAGCTGGTCCTGATCCCGATGTACTTCCTCATCGCCCGCTGGGGCGGCGAGGGCCGGGCCGCGGCAGCCTGGAAGTTCATCCTCTTCACACTGCTCGGTTCCGTGGTCATGCTGCTCGGCCTGCTCCTGATCGGAATCGAGGCGGGCACATTCGACATGGTGGCACTCGCCACTGACAACGGCCGGTCGCTGACCACATCCGTGCAGGTCATCGCCGTTTTGTCGATCGGGATCGGGCTCGCGGTCAAGACGCCGATGTGGCCGCTGCACAGCTGGCTGCCCGACGCCCACACCGCCGCGCCGACCGTCGGCTCGGTCCTGCTGGCCGGCGTGCTCTTGAAGATGGGTACGTACGGTTTCGTTCGAATTCTGCTGCCGATCACCCCCGACGGATTCGCCGACTTCGCGCCGTACCTCGCAGCGTTCGCCGTCGTCGGGATCATCTACGGATCCCTGGCCTGCCTCGCCCTCGCCAAGCGGGGCGCGAAGGGCGACCTCAAGCGCCTCATCGCCTACTCCTCCGTCGGCCACATGGGCTTCGTCCTGCTCGGCATCGCCACGATGACCCCGACCGGCGTCAACGGCGCCCTGTTCGCCAACATCGCCCACGGCCTCATCACCGGCCTGCTCTTCTTCCTGGTCGGCGCGCTGAAGGACCGTACGGGCACGACCGACCTCGACGCGCTGGCGGAGCAGACCGGCGCCGCGCTGTACGGCAAGGCCCCGCGCTTCGGCGGCCTGCTCGCCTTCGCGGCGGTCGCCTCCCTCGGGCTGCCGGGCCTCGCCGGGTTCTGGGGCGAGATGCTCGCGCTGTTCGGCGCGTTCGAGCCAGCCGCCGAGCTCAGCCGCCCGGCCTTCCTCACCTTCATGGCGATCGGCGCCTTCGGCACCCTGCTCACGGCCGCGTACCTGCTCGTCGTGGTCCGCCGCGTCTGCATGGGCGCCGTGCCGCAGGACGCCCCGAAGCTCGCCGACGTCCAGACGTACGAGTACGCGGCCTGGACGCCGCTCGTCGCCCTCACCGTCGTCGCCGGACTCTGGCCGAAATCGCTCCTCGGCCTGACCGACCCGGCCGTGCAGCAGCTTCTCGCAGGAGGCACCCGATGAGCTCCCTGGCCCAGCCCCTGGCCGAGTCGCTGGTCCAGTCCGTCGACTGGCTCGCCATCGCACCGCCCACCCTCGCGGCGGTCGTCGCACTCGTGGTCCTCGTCGCCGACCTGTTCGTCGCGGAGACCAGGAAGGCCCTGCTCGGCTGGACCTCCGTGGCCGGCCTGGCCGCCTCCGCACTCCTGCTGCTGCCCCTCCTTGACGGCGACCGCTCCACCTTCTGCCTCATCGGCGACCCCGGCGTCTGCAGCTACACGGCCGACCGCTTCACGCTCGTCATCCAGTTCCTGGTCCTCGGCGGCGCTCTCCTCGCGGCCCTCCTGTCGGTCACCGCCCTCAAGGACGCGAACAAGGGGCTCCCCGAAGGGGAGTTCTGGTTCCTGCTGCTCTCCTCCGCCGCCGGAGCCGCCCTGCTGCCCGCCTCCCGGGACCTGGCGACCCTCATCGTCGCCCTGGAAGTCGCCTCTCTCCCCGCCTTCGCCCTGGTCGGCCTCCGCCACGGTGACCGCAAGTCCTCCGAGGCGGCCCTGAAGTTCTTCCTGTCCTCGGTCACCGCGACCGCGGTCAGCCTCATGGGCATCAGCTTCGTGTACGCCTCCACGGGCACCCTCTACCTCACCCAGATCGCCGAGCGGATCCAGAACGTCGACGGACAGCTCCAGGTCCTCACCCAGACCGGCGTCGTCCTCACCCTGGTCGGCTTCGCCTTCAAGACGGCCGCCGTGCCCTTCCACTTCTGGGTACCGGACACCTACGTAGGAGCGCCCCTGCCGGTCGCCGCCTACCTGTCGGTCGTCGGCAAGGCGGTCGGCTTCACCGGCCTGATCCTCGTCACGGTCGTCGCCCTCCCGTCCTACGCCGACGTCTGGGGCCCCGCCCTCGCCGCGCTCGCCGCCCTCACCATGACCGTCGGCAACGTCGCCGCCCTGCGGCAGCAGGCCACGCGCGCGTACAGCGCGGTACGCCTGCTCGCCTGGTCCTCCGTCGGCCAGGCCGGCTACCTCCTGGTGCCGATCGCCGCGGCCGCGTACTCCGACGACGCCGAGCGGTCCATCGGCTCCACCGTCGCCTACGCCCTGATGTACGCCGCCGTGAACCTGGGCGCCTTCGCGGTGGCCGCACTCGTCGGCCGTACGAAGCCCCTCAACCGCGTCAGCGACTATCGCGGCCTGTACGCGCGCAATCCGCTGTCCGCCCTGATCCTGGCCTTCTTCCTGCTCTGCCTCGCAGGACTCCCGCCGGGCATCATCGGCCTGTTCGCCAAGGTCACCGTCTTCTCCGCCGCCGTCGACGCGGGCCTCGGCTGGCTCGCCGTGATCATGGCCGTCAACGTCGTGATCGCGCTGTACTACTACCTCCAGTGGACGGCCCTGCTGTTCCGCGCCCCCGAGGGCGAGCCCGTCAAGCACCTCGTCCCCGCTCCCGTGACGGCCACGATGGCCCTCACCGGCGTCGTCGCCGTCGCCCTGTCCGGAGCGCCTCAGCTGATCCTGCGCTTCACCGACACCGGGCTCTTCTGAGCCAGAGCGCATCCCGCACGCGCTCGGCACGCCCACGCCCCCGCGCGCGTGCCGGCGCCCTCACCCGGACGGCCCACGCCCGCCGCCGTCCGCACCAGGGAACCCGTGGCCCTCGCCTGGCGTTGACCAGTACGGAAGGGTCCACTGGACGTGACACCACGGCACCAGTGGCATCGCAGAACGACCAGCAAAGGGTTCCCCTGCCGCACCACTTGGAGGGCGTACCGTGCACCGCCGGCACAACGGGCTCAGGACCGCAGTCCTCCTCGGGGGACTGTCCGCAATCATCATCCTCATCGGCAGCTTCTTCGGCCGTATGGGGCTCGTCATCGCGGTCCTGATCGCGCTGGGCACGAACGCGTATGCGTACTGGAACAGCGACAAGCTGGCGCTACGCGCGATGCGTGCCCGCCCGGTCAGCGAGTTCGAGGCCCCGAGGCTCTACCGCATGGTCCGTGAGCTCTCCACCCAGGCCCGCCAGCCCATGCCCCGCCTCTACATCTCCCCGACGGAGGCGCCCAACGCGTTCGCGACGGGCCGCAACCCGCGCAATGCCGCCGTGTGCTGTACCGAAGGCATCCTGCGCATACTCGACGAGCGCGAGCTGCGCGGCGTCATCGGCCACGAACTGAGCCATGTCTACAACCGTGACATCCTGATCTCATCGGTCGCCGGCGCCCTCGCCTCGGTGATCATGTTCCTGGTCAACTTCGCCTGGCTGATCCCGATCGGCCGCTCCGACGACGACGACGGCCCCGGCCTTCTCGGCATGTTGCTGATCATGATCCTGGGTCCGCTCGCCGCCACGCTCATCCAGCTGGCCATCAGCCGCTCCAGGGAGTACGAGGCCGACGTGTCCGGTGCCCAGCTCACCGGCGACCCACTCGCCCTCGCCAGCGCCCTGCGCAAACTCGAACTCGGCACCAAGCAGCTCCCGCTGCCCCCCGAGCCCCGCATCGAGACCGCCAGCCACATGATGATCGCGAACCCCTTCCGTCCGGGGCAGGGGTTCTCCAAGATGTTCTCAACCCACCCGCCGATGGCGGACCGAATCGCCCGGCTCGAAAAGATGGCAGGCCCCCCACAGTGAAGACCATCCTCAACGTCATCTGGCTCGTCCTGAGCGGCTTCTGGCTGTTCCTCGGCTACATGCTCGCGGGCCTCCTGCTCTGCATCACCATCATCGGCATCCCGTTCGGCATCGCGGCCTTCCGTATCGGCGTCTACGCCCTGTGGCCCTTCGGGTACACCACGATCGAGCGCCGCGACGCCGGAGCGCCGTCCTGCATAGGCAACGTCCTGTGGCTGGTCCTCGCGGGCTGGTGGCTGGCCATCGGCCACATCGTCACCGGCCTCGCGCTGTGCATCACGATCATCGGCATCCCGTTCGGCATCGCCAACTTCAAGCTGATTCCGGTGTCGCTGTTCCCGCTGGGCCGCGAAATCGTGTCGACGGACCAGCCGTTCTCGTCGCGCTGGTAGATCCGCGGGACCGGAGCCTTGACCACCGGGTTTTCCACAATCCGGTGGTTGTCCACAGGCCCGGCCGATTGTCAGTGGCGGCTTGCATCATGAACGCATGACCGAGAACGAGCAGTTGCTGACGAGGGTGGCGGACAAGGCCCGCAACACCCGCCCGTGGGGCTGGCCTTCACTTCCCGAGCCCGTGGACGCGGCCACCCTGGCCAGTGCCGAGGCCGCCCTCGGCTTCCGCCTCCCTCCACTGCTCGCCGACCTCTACCTGCGTATAGGAGACGGCGGATTCGGCCCGGAGTACGGCCTCTTGCCCCTGCTCGACAGCCCTCCGGCCGGCGAGCCCGCCGCCGTCACGCAGTACCTCGCCAACCGCGAGAGTGCCCGCAAGGATCCCGACTGGCCCTGGCCCGAAGGCATCCTGCCGATATCCCACTGGGGCTGCGCGATGTACGCATGCGTGGACTGCCGAAGCCCTGAGGCCACCGTCCTGCTCTTCGAGCCGAACGCCGCCGACGCCCACGAGGCCTGGTACGTGGACGCCCCGAGCCTCACGGACTGGCTGCGCGCCTGGCTCGACGGCACCGGCTGGTACGAGGAGATGAACGAGGAACTGGAGATGGCCCCTTGGGCCGACTTCCACATACGGACGGCGGCGCCTGGGGCGCCCTGAGGATTCACGAACCGGCGGTTGCCGACCGACCTGCCTGCGCTGAGCGGACGGCTCGTTGCCGAAGGCTGATTGCACCACTGCTCTGCGGGCGGCGTCCGGTGCGCCTGCCGCCCTGACGCCCCGCCTCTCTGCAGTCACCTCGCCATACCGCCCTGCCACGTCTCGGCCCTGCCACACGGCCATACCCGGAGCCCCCGCAATCAGCGGCCATCAGCTGTTACAGGCGACCCACGCCGACGACCCGTGCCCGCGCCCCACGCCTGCGACCCGCATGGGCGGCCCCCTACGCCGCCCTACCGCCCCGGCCCACCCGACCGCTCCACCACCCACCGCCGCACCCCGTACGCGACCACGCCCACCGCCAGCACCCCCGCACCGGCAACGACCGACAGCCCCGGAAGGGAGAACGCCAACACCACGCACCCGAGCAGCCCCAGCGCAGGCACGACCCGCGCGGTCGGCTTCGGGTCGAGAGTCCAGGCCGACGCGTTGGCCACCGCGTAGTAGGCCAGCACACCGAAGGAGGAGAACCCGATCGCGCCCCGTACGTCCACCGTGGCGGCCAGGACCGCGACCACCGCGCCGACGGCCAGCTCCGCCCGGTGCGGCACCTGGAAGCGCGGATGCACGGCCGCCAGGGCGCCGGGCAGATGCCGGTCACGGGCCATGGCCAGCGTCGTCCGCGAGACGCCCAGGATCAGGGCGAGCAGCGAGCCCAACGCGGCGACGGCCGCGCCCACCCGCACCACGGGCGCCAGCCCCGGCACCCCGGCCGCCCGGACCGCGTCGGCCAGCGGCGCGCTCGCGTCCCCGAGACCCGCCGAACCCAGCACGGAAAGGACAGCCACCGCCACACACGCGTACACCACCAGCGCGATGCCCAGGGCCAGTGGAATCGCCCGGGGGATGATGCGTGCGGGGTCCCGCACCTCCTCACCGAGGGTCGCGATCCGCGCGTACCCGGCGAACGCGAAGAACAGCAGCCCCGCCGCCTGCAGTACGCCGCCCACGCCGCCCGACGCCCCGATGTCCAAGCGGCCGGCATCGGACTCCCCTGACCCCAGACACACGACCACCACACAGGTCAGGACAGCCAGGACCACCGCGACGATCGCCCGCGTCAGCCAGGCGGACTTCTGCACACCGCCGTAGTTCACCGCGGTCAGCGCCACCACGGCCGCGACCGCCACCGCGTGCGCCTGCCCGGGCCAGACATACGCGCCCACGGTGAGCGCCATCGCCGCACAGGAGGCCGTTTTGCCGACGATGAAGGACCAGCCCGCGAGGTATCCCCAGAACTCCCCGAGCCGCTCGCGGCCGTACACATAGGTGCCGCCCGAGGCCGGATACAGGGCGGCCAGCCGAGCCGAGGACGTGGCGTTGCAGTAGGCGACCACGGCCGCGACCGCGAGCCCGAGCAGCAGCCCGGATCCGGCCGCGCGAGCGGCGGGCGCCAGTGCGGCGAAGATTCCGGCCCCGACCATGGAGCCGAGCCCGATGACCACGGCGTCCCCGACCCCCAGGGTGCGTCGTAGCTCGGAAGCTGAACTGGAGCCCGTCATGGCCGCACCCTACTGATCAGTGCAACCGAGGAGTGCCGCGATGACGTCCTCTTCATCAACAGAGCACGAACAGGCGCGCCACGAGCCGGACTCAGCGCTGAGCGGCGCGCAGCGCACACGTACATCGCGCCACGCACAACCTGTCCGCACGGAAGTCACACAGGTCGGACAGTGAAAGCACAGCGCGGAAGGGCAGGTTCAGGTCATGACCATCATCAGCTGGATCATCCTGGGGCTGTTGGCCGGGGCCATCGCGAAGTTCCTGCTGCCGGGCCGCGACCCGGGCGGCTTCATAGGCACGACGATCATCGGCGTCGCGGGCGCGTTCATCGGTGGCTGGATCTCGGCCCGCTGGCTCGACCATCCGATCACCAAGGACTTCTACGACGGCACCACCTGGGCCGCCGCGATCGGCGGCTCACTCGTGCTCCTGATCGCCTACCGCATCCTGTTCGGCCATTCGCGCAGCTGAGCGAGCAGCACACCCCCCGAACCGCGGCCAGCAGGCGAGAAGGGTGGGCACCGTCGGTGCCCACCCTTCCTCGTGTCGTGCTTCCGCGACCGTGAGTCAGTGGCTCACCGGTAGTTCACGAACTGCAGCGCGAAGTCGAAGTCCTTGCCCTTCAGCAGGGCGATCACGGCCTGCAGGTCGTCACGGCTCTTCGAGCTGACCCGCAGCTCGTCGCCCTGGACCTGGGCCTTGATGCCCTTCGGGCCCTCGTCGCGAATGATCTTCGCCACCTTCTTTGCGTTCTCCTGGGAGATGCCCTCCTCGATCGACGCGAAGATCTTGTACTCCTTGCCCGAGAGCTGGGGCTCGCCCGCGTCCAGGGCCTTCAACGAGATCCCGCGCTTGATCAGCTTGGACTGGAAGACGTCGAGGACAGCGTTCACCCGGTCCTCGGAGTTCGCCTCCATGAGGATCTTGTCACCGGACCACGAGATCGAGGCACCCACGCCCTTGAAGTCGTAGCGCTGGGAGATCTCCTTGGCGGCCTGGTTGAGGGCGTTGTCGACCTCCTGCCGCTCGACCTTCGAGACGATGTCGAAACTGGAGTCGGCCATGTCCTGTGGCTCCTTGTATCGGGGTGCGTGTGGGGTGCGTATCGGCGGGCGTGGGGTGGCCGCCGAGCCCGGGGAAGGCCCGGGCCGCATCCGGACCAGCCTAGCCACCCCAGGTCCTGCGGGAGGCGATCAATCGGGTGGCGAAGCACCCCTCCGCATCGGGTATTGTTTACGTCGTTGCCAGGGAGCACCGCCGAAAAGCGGTTCGACAGGCAGCAAACCCGGCGGTGTGCCCGAGCGGCCAAAGGGAGCAGACTGTAAATCTGCCGGCTCAGCCTTCCCAGGTTCGAATCCTGGCGCCGCCACGCTGAGAGAAACCCCCTCCGATCTGCGGAAACGCAGATCGGAGGGGGTTTCCGCGTTCGAGAGGCCCATTCCAGAGCCGGCCACGGCCGGGGCACACTGGCCCCATGAGCACGCGTCGCAGAAGCTGCCCCGAGTGCCGGCGGGAGATCGCCGTCGTCGCCGGTCGGTTCGCACGGCACGATCCGCCCGGCGCGCGGGAGAACGGGGAGCTCGTGTCGTGCCCCGGATCACGGCGGCAGGCACAACTCGGGGCCGCTCAGCCCGCCCTGGACGGGTACGTCGTGCCCGAGTTCCCCGGGCAGCTTCCGCTGTTCTGAGTGGTCGAAAGCCGACCGAGCCCACCTCGGGCCGGCGCCCTCAGCCCGCGCGTCTCGGTTCCCGGCCCGGTGCCCTCGGCCCGGCAACCACAGCCCCCGCGCCTCGGCTCCGCGCAGCAGCCCTCTCCGAGACCCGCAGCCCTTCACCTCAGCCCTCTCCGAGACCCGCAGCCCCTGACCGCAGCCCTCTCCACGACCCGACAGCCCCTCTCAGGCGCCCGCACCCTAGGTGCCCGCCCGCACATCCATCCGCGTCACCAGCCCGCTCCCGTCGAACCGGTACACATGCTCGACCGTCCCCTCCGCCCACCGCTCGCCCGAAGCGTCGCGCGTGCCGGGCCGTACGGTCGCCACGACCGCCTCGCCGTCCGTGTCCCGGCGCAGACCCTCCAGCCGTACGAGGGGATGACCGGCGGCGAACTGCCGCGCCCAGTACGCGCGTACCGCCTCGCGGCCGTGCAGCCGGACTCCGTCCAGGACGTTCGGCCAGTCCACGTCGGGCGCGAGGCACCGTTGCACGAAGGCTTCCCGTTCGTCCGTCGAGAAGACCTCGTACATGCGCCGCAACAGCGCTTCCTGCGCGGCGGGCACCCCCTCGGCGCCCAACTTCAATTTCCCGCCACCGACTTCACCGCCACCGACACCGGAGCCGAGCCGCTGATCAGTTCGAGCGTCAGGCCGGCCGTCGCCGGGGTGTCGAGCAACTCCGCGATTACGGCGGCCACGTCGTCGCGCGGGACGGGGCCGCGACCGGTGTGAACCTCCAGGCGTACCTGGCCGGTTCCGGCGTCGTTCGTCAGCATTCCGGGGCGCAGGATCGTCCAGTCCAGGGCGTCCAGGCCGCGGACGTACTCGTCGGCGGCGCCCTTCGCGCGCAGGTAGACGTCGAAGATCTCGCTGCCCTCGTGCTCGGGGTCCGCGCCCATCGACGACACGACCACGAAGCGCCGTACGCCCGCCCGGACCGCCGCGTCCGCGAAGAGGACCGCGGCCCCCTTGTCCACCGTGTCCTTGCGGGCCGAGCCGCTGCCGGGGCCCGCGCCGGCCGCGAAGACCGCCGCGTCGGCGCCGCGCAATCGTTCCGCGACCTCCTCGACCGAGGCCGACTCCAGGTCCAGCAGGACGGGTTCGGCGCCGGCCGCCCGCAGATCGTCGCTCTGTTCGGCCTTGCGGATGATCCCCGCGACCTCGTCCCCGCGCGCGGCGAGCAGCTTCTCCAGCCGCAGCGCGATCTGACCATGACCACCAGCGATGACAATGCGCATGCTTCCGACCGTACGCCCGGACGGCCGCATCCGCCGCACGACTTCAGCCAGGTCTCATGCGTCCAGGTGCATGGTCCCCGTCGAAGGGCGCACAGCTGCGTCCGCTGGGCGCACGCCTGTATGCGGGCGCTGGGCGCACAAACCCCGACGCCACCCCGCCCGGGACACCCGCACACCCCTCAGGACAGCTCTCCCCGCCCCTGCCGAGGCAACCCCAACTCCGCAGCCACAGCCGAGTTGCAGTACTCCCGCACCGCGCTCGTCCGCGCCACCACGCGCCCCCGATGCACCACGATGCGGCTGTACGCGAGCGACAGCGCCCCCGCCAGCCGGTCCCCGCGCACCGCCAGCAACTCGGCCGGGAATCCCGCCTCCACCCGCACCTCCGGCAGCCCCAACACCGCACGCGCCGACGCGCTCACGGCGTCGTAGGAGTCCTCGGGGCGCAGCCCGTGGCGGGAGGAGAGCAGGTAGGCGGCCTCCAGTGGGTCACCGCGCCCCACCGGGTTCGATACGTCCCTCAGAGCGCCGCTCCCGGCCGCGACCCGTACGCCGGCGGAGCGCAGCAGCCGAACGGGCGCCGTGGCCCGGCGTTCCACGCCCCCGCAGCCGCCCTGCGGCAGACACACCACCGTCACCCCGGCCGCAGCGAGCTGGTCGGCGGCACGGGATGCCACCTGAGCGGGCAGGCGCCCCAGGGCGCCGCACGGCCCGAGCGTCACGCCGGGGCGCAGCCCGCCGGCCATCGCGGCGAGGCGGGCCAGGCGGGCCGGGTCGGTGGCATCGGTGTGCAGGTCGACGGGGCAGCCCTGCTCCGAGGCGACCTCCAGGACCGCCTCCACGTAACCCGTCGGATCCGGGTCCAGGTCGGGACAGCCGCCGACCACCGAGGCACCCATCTTCACCGCGTCCCGCAGCATCGCGAGCCCGTCGGCGCCGGCCACGCCCGTCAGCAGCCGTGGCATCGCCACCGTCGTCAACTCGGTGAGCCCGCGCAGCGATCGCCGTGCCTGCAGTACGGCGGCCAGTGCGCCCAGACCCTGGACGTCGCCCACGCGCACGTGTGCCCGCAGCGCGGTCGCCCCGTGCCCGAGCTGGAGCAGGGCGGCCTCGGTGGCCCGGCGCTGCACGTCATGGGAGTCGTACGAGACCGGCCCGCCCGCGTCGGCGGAGAGAGCGGTGTCGCCGTGGGCGTGCGGTTCGGCCGGGGCCGGCAGAAGCAGATAGCCGCTGAGGTCCACCCGCGCGCCGCACGCGCGCGTGCCGTCCCCCGCCAGGCTCCCGGCCGTGCCGACCGCCTCGATGCGTCCGCCGACCAGCCGTACGTCCACGGTCCGGCCGTCGGTGAGCCGCGCCCCGCAGAGCAGGAGTGCGGCCGGGTCGGCCGGTCCGGACGAGCCCGACGAGGACGACGAGTGGGGTGGCTGGGGCTGGCTGTCGGGCATCGCGTTCCAGAGGCTCGGGGCTGCGTGCCGGGGCTGCGGCGGCCGGCGCCGGGGAACTGCGCCGGACCACGCAAGATCACGCAGAGTGAGACGAGCCTAGGGTGGCGATCCGGCCCTGGCGCGCAGGAGCGCAATAGTCGTACCGGTGTGGCCCGTCGCGGAGGAGCCCTCCTCGCGGTGCCGCAGTGGCCTGCGAGGCGTCTGTGCGGTCAGCTGATCAGCCGCAGAGAGGGGCCGGGAAACGGATTTGGGTGAACGGCAGCCGAGCGTGTAATGTCTTCATCGCTCGCCCCAATAGCTCAGTCGGCAGAGCGTCTCCATGGTAAGGAGAAGGTCTACGGTTCGATTCCGTATTGGGGCTCTGGTGTGAAGAGATCCCGTCGCGAGACGGGGTCCGATCACATCACAGCGGTGTAGCTCAGTCGGTAGAGCAAGCGGCTCATAATCGCTGTGTCACCGGTTCAAGTCCGGTCACCGCTACTGACAGTAGCCGATTGCGGGGTCGGTCCTTCGATCGGCTACTCTTTCTTGCGTTAAATCAATCTATCCGTTCGTCAAGGAGCACTCACGTGGCTGCCACCGACGTCCGCCCGAAGATCACGCTGGCCTGCGTGGAGTGCAAGGAGCGGAACTACATCACCAAGAAGAACCGGCGTAACAACCCGGACCGTCTTGAGATGAAGAAGCACTGCCCGCGTTGCAACGCGCACACCGCGCACCGCGAGACGCGATAAATCAGGCTCGTACGCGAGGCCGCCCCCCGATGACGGGGGCGGCCTCGCGTCGTTTCAGGCCCGGTTACCGGTCGGTTCCGGCCGACCGCGGGCCACTCAGAGCAGACATCAGGCAGACAGCAGGAGGTGCCGAGCCATGGCGCTCGACCAGTCCTTCGTGGGGCGGAGCTACCCGCCCACCGACCCTTACGAGGTGGGCCGGGAGAAGATCCGGGAGTTCGCGCAGGCGGTGGGGGACACCAACCCGGCGTACACGGACCCGGAGGCCGCCAAGGCGCTCGGCCACTCCGATGTGATCGCCCCGCCAACCTTCGTGTTCGCGATCACCTTCAAGGCCGCGGGACAGGTCACCACCGACCCCCAGCTGGGCCTGGACTACAGCCGAGTGGTGCACGGCGACCAGAAGTTCGCCTACACCCGCCCGGTGCGCGCCGGCGACCGGCTGACGGTCACCTCGACCATCGAGGCCATCAAGTCCATGGCGGGCAATGAGATCCTGGACATCCGCGGCGAGGTCCACGACGAGGCGGGGGAGCACGTTGTGACCGCCTGGACGAAGCTCGTCGCCCGTGGGGCGGACGCCGCCGAAGGGGAGGCCTGAGACCGATGACGGCGAAGATCGCGTACGGCGACATCGAGGTCGGCACCGAACTGCCCGCCCAGACCTTCCCCGTGACCCGCGCCACGCTCGTCCAGTACGCGGGCGCCTCCGGTGACTTCAATCCGATCCACTGGAACGAGAAGTTCGCCAAGGAGGTCGGGCTGCCGGACGTCATCGCGCACGGCATGTTCACCATGGCCGAGGCGATCCGTGTGGTCACGGACTGGACCGGCGACCCGGCCGCGGTCGTCGAGTACGGCGTCCGCTTCACCAAGCCCGTCGTCGTGCCGAACGACGACGAGGGCGCCACGATCGAGGTGAGCGGCAAGGTCGCGGCCAAGCTCGACGACAACCGGGTCCGCGTGGACCTGACCGTGAAGAGCGCCGGGCAGAAGGTGCTCGGGATGTCGCGGGCGGTCGTACGACTGGCGTGACCGGCACACGCGCGTGCCGCGAGGTAAGGGGCGTCCTCCATGGTGGGGCGCCCCTTACATGTTCCTGCTGCTCACATTCCCCCTGCCGGCCCTTGCCTAGTTAGTGATTGAGTACTAACTTAGTCCACATGGCCAGGATGAGCGCAGAAGAGAGGCGCGAGAGCGTCATCCGCGCGGCGACGACCGAGTTCGCCCGTGGCGGCTACTACGGCACATCGACCGAGGCGATCGCCAAGCGGGTCGGCGTCTCGCAGCCGTATCTCTTCCGGCTCTTCCCGGGCAAGAAGGCGATCTTTCTCGCGGCTGCCGAGCGCTGCGCGGAGGACACCATCCGGATGTTCGCGGAGGCCTCCGAGGGGCTGGAGGGCGAAGAGGCCCTGCATGCCATGGGCGACGCGTACCGGAAGGTCGTCTCTGAGCAGCCCGAGCGGCTGATGATGCAGATGCAGATGTACGTCGCCGTGGCGGCTGCCGAGCAGCAGGGTGATCACGAGTTCGGTGAGACGGTGCGCGCCGGCTGGACGCGGCTGTGGGACTCCGTTCACCTGTCACTGGGGGCGGACGTCGACGAGACGACGAGCTTCATGGCGTACGGCATGCTGATCAACTGCCTGGTGGCCATGGGCTTCCCGCCCGAGCACCGGGTCTGGGCGGGCATGAACTCGTCGGAGCGGACTGAAGAGCGGTCGTAGGGGTGGGGGAGACGGGTTCGCCCTGCCCTTTCATGACCACGAAAGTTAGTGATCGATAACTACTCAAAATTTCCGGAACGCATCACCCCTGGGGGAGCGATGTCACACCAGACCGAACAGAACGCGCGGACCGAACGCCGCGGCGGGGCCGGCTGGGCCCTCGTCATCACCAGCGTCGCCGGGTTCATGGCGGCACTCGACAACCTCGTCGTCACCACCGCACTGCCCTCCATCCGCGAGGACCTGGGCGGTGCGCTGCACGACCTGGAGTGGACGGTGAGTGCGTACACACTCACCTTCGCCGTCCTGCTGATGATCGGCGCGGCGCTCGGTGACCGCTTCGGCCGCCGCCGGCTCTTCCTCGTCGGCATCACGATCTTCACCGCCGCGTCCGCCGCCGCGGCCCTGGCGCCCGGCATCGACTCCCTCATCGCCGCCCGCGCGGTCCAGGGCGCCGGCGCCGCGATCATGATGCCGCTGACGCTGACCCTGCTGACGGCGGCGGTGCCGGCGGCCAAGCGCGGGATGGCGTACGGCATCTGGGGTGCCGTCAACGGGCTCGCGATCGCGTCCGGGCCGCTCATCGGCGGCAGTCTCACCGAGCACATCTCCTGGCAGTGGATCTTCTGGCTGAACGTTCCGCTCGGCCTCGCCCTGCTGCCGCTCGCGCGTCTGCGCCTCGCCGAGTCGTACGGCACCGGCGCCCCGCTCGACTTCCCGGGCACCCTGCTCGCCAGCGGCGGCCTGTTCGGGATCGTGTACGGCCTGGTGCGCGGGCCCGCCGACGGCTGGACCGGCCCTCTGGTCCTGACCGGCCTGTTCGCCGGAGGCGCGCTGCTCGTCGGGTTCGTCCTCTACAGCATCCGAGCCAAGAACCCGATGCTGCCGATGCGGCTGTTCCGCTCCCGGGCGTTCTCCGGGATCAACGCCGCGAGCACGCTGATGTTCCTCGGCATGTTCGGGTCGATCTTCCTGCTCAGCCAGTACATGCAGGGCGTGCTCGGCTACTCGCCCACCGAGGCGGGGCTGCGGATGCTGCCGTGGACCGGCATGCCGATGCTCGTCGCGCCGATCGCCGGGATCCTCGCCGACCGCATCGGCGGCCGGCCCGTCGTCGCCACCGGCCTGTTCCTCCAGGCCGCCGGCCTCGCCTACATGGCGTCCGTGGTCACCGTCGACGTCTCCTACGCCGCCCAGCTGCCGGGTCTGATCATCAGCGGTGTCGGCATGGCCCTGTTCTTCGCCCCGGCCGCCCATCTGGTCATGTCCAGCGTCCGCGCCTCGGAGCAGGGCATCGCCTCCGGCGCCAACAACGCCCTGCGTGAGGTCGGCGGCGCGCTCGGTATCGCCGTCATGGCGTCGATCTTCTCCGCGCAGGGCGGCTACGAGACCGGCCAGACCTTCGTCGACGGCCTGCGGCCCGCCCTGGTCACCGGCGCGGCGGTGGTGGCACTCGCCGGGGTCGCCGCCCTGCTGATCCCGCGCCGACGGCACGACAGCCAGGCCGCGCGGGCGACCGAGCAGCTGCCTGAGCCCGTGCTGGAAACGGCCTCCCACTGACCACCCCGACCCGTGAGGAGCAGTCATGCCCACTCTTCCCTGGACCGTGCCGAATCCTGCGCCGCAGGGCGCCGAGGTGCACGTCTTCGCCTCCCGCTTCGAGACCCGCAGCCTCTGGGGAGCGCTCCGCTTCCTCATCCGCACGCCGGGTGTGTGGCGGCAGGTGAGCCGGGCGCCCGGAGCGTACGGGGCCTCCCTGAAGGCCGAGCCGTTCAAGCGGACCTTCTGGACGCTGTCCGCCTGGGAGTCGCCCGCGGCCCTCAAGGACTTCGCCCGCTCGGGCACCCACGCCCCCACCTCGCAGGGTCTGTCCGCGCAGATGCGGGACGCGAAGTTCGCCACCTGGCAGGTGTCGAGTGACGACCTCCCGCTCGACTGGGCGGAGGCGTTCCGTCGGCTGACCTGAGCGGCACGCGCGCGTGGTGCGCGCCTCAGCCCCGGCACTCCGCATGGGTGCCGGGGCTGTCGGTGCCGTCTCGTAGTCTTGAGCGCGTGCAGGAACTCCACGACGCGCCCCTCGCCCCGTTCACCACCTTCCGGCTGGGCGGCCCCGCCACCCGCCTGGTCACCGCCACCACCGACGCCGAGGTGATCGACGTCGTGCGCGAGGCGGACGCCAGTGGGACCCCCCTGCTGCTCATCGGCGGCGGATCGAACCTGGTCATCGGCGACAAGGGCTTCGAGGGCACCGCCCTCGTCATCGCCACGAAGGGCTTCGAGCTGGACGGCACCACGCTCGAACTGGCCGCCGGCGAGGTGTGGACCGACGCCGTCGCCCGCACCGTCGAGGCCGGGCTCGCCGGGATCGAGTGCCTCGCCGGAATCCCCGGCTCCGCAGGCGCGACGCCCATCCAGAACGTCGGCGCCTACGGCCAGGAGGTCTCCTCCACGATCACCGAGGTGATCGCGTACGACCGCGAGTCGGGCCGGACCGTCGTCATCCCGAACGCCGACTGCGCCTTCTCCTACCGCCACAGCCGCTTCAAGGCCGACCCCGAGCGCTACGTCGTCCTGCGCGTCCGCTTCCGGCTGGAGGACGCCGACGGCCTGTCCGCCCCCATCAAGTACGCCGAGACGGCCCGCGCCCTCGGAGTCGAAGCCGGCGACCGCGTGCCCCTGGCCGCCGCTCGCGAGACCGTGCTGAAGCTGCGTAGCGGGAAAGGCATGGTCCTCGACCCCGAGGACCACGACACCTGGTCGGCCGGATCCTTCTTCACCAACCCGATCCTCACCGACGACCAGTTCAGCGCGTTCCACGCGCGCGTGCGCGAACACCTCGGCGACGGTGTGGAGCCGCCCGCCTACCCGGCGGGGGAGGGCCACACCAAGACCTCCGCGGCCTGGCTCATCGACAAGGCGGGCTTCACCAAGGGGTACGGCACCGGCCCCGCCCGCATCTCCACCAAGCACACCCTCGCCCTCACCAACCGTGGCGAGGCGTCCACCGAGGACCTCCTCGCGCTCGCCCGCGAGGTCGTCGCAGGCGTCCGCGAGACCTTCGGCATCACGCTGGTGAACGAGCCGGTGACGGTCGGCGTCAGCCTGTAGCGCGGAGCTCGGCAGGGCGCTCAGCAGGTCAGGGCGCTCAGTAGGCCACACCCACGCCCTGCTTAACCGTGGCCCGGTCGCCGAGCGCGGCCAGCATGGCGTGCGCCACGTCGGCGCGCCCCAGGAAGCGTCCCGCGCGCGGGAAGCCGCCCAGCACCTTCCGGTACGTCCCGGTGAGCGGCCTGTCCTGGAGGCGCGGCGGCCGTACGACCGTCCAGTCCGTGGCGCTGCGCGCCAGCTCGGCCTCCATCTCCCGCAAGTCGGTGTAGATGTCCTTCAGCACGGCCGAAACGATGCCGCGCACGGTGCGGTCGAGGAAACCGTCGCCCTCCGGTGCGGGACCGACCGGCGCCGCGCTCACCACGACCAGCCGCCGCACATCCTCGGACTCCACGGCGCCGAGCACCGTACGCGTCAGCCGCGCCGCGATCCCGGCGTCCTTGCGGCTGCGCGCCCCGAGCCCCGACAGCACGGCGTCCCGCCCGGCGACGGCGGGGCGCAGGGCCCGCGCGTCCGTCAGGTCAGCGCGGAACACCTCCAGCCGCTCGCCGGTCACGGTGAACCGCGCCGGATCCCGCACCACTGCCGTGACCTGGTGCCCCGCGTCCAGCGCCTGCCGGACGATCTCCTGACCGGTGCCTCCGGTGGCACCGAAGACGGTGAGTTTCATGAGGTCTCCCGTATCTCCCGTTGCAGGGAAGGAAGGTGGGTGAGTATTCACTCACCCCTCGTCTCCTCTAGAGTGAGTAAGTACTCACCCACCCGTCAAGGGCGATTGGACGTTCCATGGAAAACCGGCCCACCCGCGTTCGACTCCTCGACGCCGCGCACGAGCTGATGCGCACGGTCGGGCTGGCGCGGACCACGACGAAGGAGATCGCACGGGCGGCCGGGTGCTCCGAGGCGGCGCTGTACAAGCACTTCGACAGCAAGGAGGAGCTCTTCATCGAGGTGCTCACCGAGCGACTGCCACCGCTGCGCCCGCTGCTCAGCGGCCTCGCCGCCGAGCCGGGCCGGCACTCCCTGGAGGAGAACCTCACCGAGATCGCCCGCCAGGCGGCGTTGTTCTACGAGCAGAGCTTCCCGATCGCCGCGTCGCTGTACGCGCAGACCGAGCTCAAGCGGCGGCACGACGACGCCGTACGGCAGATGGGCGCGGGCCCGCACGTGCCGATCCAGGAGCTCGACACGTATCTGAGGGCCGAGCAGGAACTGGGCCGGGTCGGCACGGACGCGGACACGTTCGCGGCGGCGTCGCTGCTGATGGGTGCCTGCGCGCAGCGGGCGTTCGCCTATGACGCGACGAAGGAGGCCGTACGGCCGCCGGTGGACGAGTTCGCCGCCCGGCTGGCCCGCACGCTGCTGGCCGGTATCGCCGACTGATGCCGGCCGCCGACTAGGCGAGCCAGTCGTCCACCCCCGCCAGCAGCTTCGCCTTCATCTCCTCCGGCGCCGCCGACCCCCGCACCGACTGCCGGGCCAGTTCCGCCAGCTCCTCGTCCGTGAAGGCGTGGTGCCGGCGCGCGATGTCGTACTGGGCGGCGAGGCGCGAGCCGAAGAGCAGAGGGTCGTCGGCGCCGAGGGCCATCGGGACGCCCGCCTCGAAGAGCGTCCGCAGCGGGACGTCCTCGGGCTTCTCGTAGACGCCGAGGGCGACGTTCGACGCGGGACACACCTCGCAGGTCACGCCCCTGTCCGCGAGCCGCTTCAGCAGCCGCGGGTCCTCCGCCGCCCGCACCCCGTGGCCGATCCGGTTCGCGTCCAGGTCGTCCAGGCAGTCCCGGACCGAGGACGGGCCGGTCAGCTCGCCGCCGTGCGGTGCCGACAGCAGGCCGCCCTCGCTGGCGATGTGGAAGGCGCGGTCGAAGTCCCGCGCCATGCCCCGGCGTTCGTCGTTCGACAGCCCGAAGCCCACCACGCCCCGGTCGGCGTACCGCACCGCCAGCCGCGCCAGCGTGCGGGCGTCCAGGGGGTGCTTCATCCGGTTGGCGGCGACCAGGACGCGCATCCCGAGCCCCGTGTCCCGCGACGCCGTCTCCACCGCGTCCAGGATGATCTCCAGCGCCGGGATCAGACCGCCGAGCCGGGGCGCGTACGACGTCGGGTCGACCTGGATCTCCAGCCAGCCCGAGCCGTCCTTGATGTCCTCCTCCGCGGCCTCCCTGACCAGCCGCTGGATGTCCTCCGGCTGCCGCAGGCACGAGCGTGCCGAGTCGTACAGGCGCTGGAAGCGGAACCAGCCCCGCTCGTCCGTCGCCCGCAGCTTCGGCGGCTCCCCGCTGGTCAGCGCGTCGGTCAGCGCCTCGGGCAGGCGCACGCCGTACTTGTCGGCCAGTTCCAGCAGGGTCGCCGGCCGCATCGAGCCGGTGAAGTGCAGGTGCAGATGGGCTTTCGGCAGCTCAGAGACATCACGTACACGCTCCATTCCAGGATCCTGCCGTACGTCTGAGCCGTCCCGGTAGCGGTTTCCCCTTTAGTGGTCTTGCTCGCACAAACAAATGGGGCCGCCCCCGAGAATCCGGAGGCGGCCCATGGCAGAAGACGGACGTCAGTCCCTGGCCTCCGCCAGCAGCTTCTGGATCCGGCTCACGCCCTCGACGAGGTCCTCGTCGCCGAGCGCATACGACAGCCGCAGGTAGCCCGGCGTACCGAACGCCTCACCCGGGACGACCGCGACCTCGGCCTCCTCCAGGATCAACGCGGCCAGCTCGACGCTGTCCTGCGGGCGCTTGCCGCGGATCTCCTTGCCGATCAGCGCCTTCACCGACGGGTACGCGTAGAAGGCGCCCTCGGGCTCCGGGCAGACCACGCCGTCGATCTCGTTGAGCATCCGCACGATCGTCTTGCGACGGCGGTCGAAGGCCTCACGCATCTTCGCGACGGCGTCCAGGTCGCCGGAGACGGCGGCGAGGGCGGCCACCTGGGCCACGTTGGACACGTTCGAGGTGGCGTGCGACTGGAGGTTGGTCGCGGCCTTGACGACGTCCTTCGGGCCGATGATCCAGCCGACCCGCCAGCCCGTCATGGCGTACGTCTTGGCGACACCGTTGACCACGATGCACTTGTCGCGCAGCTCGGGGAGGATCGCGGGCAGCGAGGTGAACGTCGCGTCGCCGTAGACGAGGTGCTCGTAGATCTCGTCCGTCATGACCCACAGGCCGTGCTCGACGGCCCAGCGGCCGATCGCCTCGGCGTCCTCGGCGCTGTAGACCGCGCCGGTCGGGTTGGACGGGGAGACGAACAGGACGACCTTCGTCTTCTCGGTGCGGGCGGCTTCCAGCTGCTCGACCGAGACGCGGTAGCCGGTCGTCTCGTCGGCGACGACCTCGACCGGGACACCGCCGGCGAGACGGATCGACTCGGGGTACGTCGTCCAGTACGGCGCCGGGACGATGACCTCGTCGCCCGGGTCGAGGATCGCGGCGAAGGCTTCGTAGATGGCCTGCTTGCCGCCGTTGGTGACCAGGATCTGCGAGACCTCGGGCTCGTAGCCGGAGTCGCGCAGCGTCTTCGCGGCGATCGCGGCCTTCAGCTCGGGCAGGCCGCCGGCCGGGGTGTAGCGGTGGTACTTCGGGTTCTTGCACGCCTCGATGGCGGCCTCGACGATGTAGTCCGGGGTCGGGAAGTCGGGCTCACCGGCGCCGAAGCCGATCACCGGACGCCCGGCGGCCTTGAGGGCCTTGGCCTTCGCGTCCACGGCGAGGGTGGCGGACTCGGAGATCGCGCCGACTCGGGCGGAGACCCGGCGCTCGGTGGGTGGGGTTGCAGCGCTCATGGGACCCATCGTTTCAGACCGGAAACGCGGGCGGCACGCGGGTTTCACAGACTGAACATCGGCTGAACATCTGTCCGGATCGGCCCCTCGGCCAGGGCGATCTTGCGGTGGCGGACGGCCGAACTCCGGGCGATCTCCCGTCGTTCAAGTCCTCATCGGCCACTTTCTGTTCGACGAGGCGCCCGGGACCACGTACACTCTCACCTCGTTGGCCTTCAGCAGTCCGCGGTCGCAGGGTGCACAACGAGCACCCGGTCGGATGCGGTACGTTGGGGGACACCACAAAGGGTCGTAGCTCAATTGGTAGAGCACCGGTCTCCAAAACCGGCGGTTGGGGGTTCAAGTCCCTCCGGCCCTGCTACACACACCTTCGCCAGGATGTGTGCGCATGTACGTACAGCAATGCACCGCCGTGCGGCTCAGACCGGGCGCGGCACGGCCACGACCCGGAATCAGGTGAGGACGAGTGACGGACGCCGTGGGCTCCATCGACATGCCTGATGCCCAGGATGAGGCGCCGGAGTCCAAGAAGACCCGCAAGGGCGGCAAGCGCGGCAAGAAGGGCCCGCTGAAGCGACTCGCGCTCTTCTACCGCCAGATCGTCGCGGAACTCCGCAAGGTCGTCTGGCCTACGCGTAACCAGCTGACGACGTACACCACTGTGGTGATCATCTTCGTCGTCATCATGATCGGCCTGGTGACCGTGATTGACTATGGGCTCGACAACGCCGCCAAGTACGTCTTTGGCTGAGCCAAGAGCGAAGGGCGCCGTGGTTACCGGCGCCCCTTTCGCATGTTCCACCCCTATGTATCCAGGAAGAAGCAGCCACCGTGTCTGACCAGAACCTGAACGACGCCGTCGAGCCGCTCGGGCAGGAAGCCGAGTCCGTGGAAGACGAGCTCGACATCGTCGAGGGCGCGGACGAGGACCTGGACGAGGTCGAGGCTGCCGACGCCGAGGCGGGCGAGCCGGCCGAGGAGGCCGCGCTGCACGTGGAGGACGAGGAAGAGGCCGAGGCCGAGGAAGAGGCCGAGCCCGTCGACCCCATCGCCGCCCTGCGTGAGGAACTCCGCACGCTGCCCGGCGAGTGGTACGTCATCCACACCTATGCCGGTTACGAGAACCGCGTGAAGACCAACCTGGAGCAGCGCGCCGTCTCGCTGAACGTCGAGGACTACATCTTCCAGGCCGAGGTGCCGCAGGAAGAGGTCGTCCAGATCAAGAACGGCGACCGCAAGACGATCAAGCAGAACAAGCTCCCGGGTTACGTCCTGGTCCGTATGGACCTGACGAACGAGTCCTGGGGTGTCGTCCGCAACACCCCCGGCGTCACCGGCTTCGTGGGCAACGCCTACGACCCGTACCCGCTGACCCTGGACGAGATCGTCAAGATGCTCGCCCCGGAGGCCGAGGAGAAGGCCGCCCGCGAGGCCGCCGAGGCCGAGGGCAAGCCCGCTCCGCAGCGCAAGGTCGAGGTCCAGGTGCTGGACTTCGAGGTCGGCGACTCGGTCACCGTCACCGACGGCCCGTTCGCCACGCTGCAGGCCACCATCAACGAGATCAACGCCGACTCGAAGAAGGTCAAGGGTCTCGTGGAGATCTTCGGCCGCGAGACGCCGGTCGAGCTGTCCTTCGACCAGATCCAGAAGAACTGAGCCACTTGGCCGACATACGCGACGAGGACGCCCCGCCGGTGGATTCCGGTCCGGGGCGTCTTCGCCGTTTCCGCCTGCCCATGGTGTTCCTGCTGCTGGCAGCGGTGTTCGCGACCGGCCCGGCCTACCTCGGCGCGACCCAGTGGCAGCGGGTGGCGCAGGTTCAGGACGGTGTCCCCGCGGTCGGCACCTTCCATGCCGAGGGGTCCAACTGCTGGGGTCAGCGCTGCTGGGTCGAATTCGAGGCCGACGGCAAGCGGGTCGAGGCCGATCTGCCCGCCCTCACCCGTGTCAGCAAGCGCAAGGTCTCGCGGGACGGCAAGCCGATCACCGTCAGATACCTGGCCTCGGATCCCACGGTGGCGGCGGAGGAGGA
Organism: Streptomyces cyaneochromogenes; assembly: GCF_003963535.1. GTDB lineage: Bacteria > Actinomycetota > Actinomycetes > Streptomycetales > Streptomycetaceae > Streptomyces > Streptomyces shaanxiensis. The sequence continues at coordinate 6,026,378 of NZ_CP034539.1, forward strand.
CGGCTTCGGCTACGTGGGCGCCGTCACCGCCATGTCCGCCCTGCCCGCCGTGATCCTGCTGATCTTCGGTGCCGGCACCCTCGCGGCCGTATTGCGCGGGCGGCCGCCCTTCTCGCCGTGGTCCTCCTGAGCTGCCGATTTCATGTCCCGCCGCCACAGCAGCTATCGTGGTGCGGTATGCCATCTGCCCGGTGATTCATCCGAATGACGCAGGTGGTACTCAACCTCTCAGTAAGGACCCGGAGAGAGCATGCCTCCCAAGAAGAAGAAGGTCACGGGGCTCATCAAGCTCCAGATCCAGGCCGGTGCGGCCAACCCGGCTCCGCCGGTCGGCCCGGCGCTGGGTCAGCACGGCGTCAACATCATGGAGTTCTGCAAGGCCTACAACGCCGCGACCGAGTCGCAGCGCGGTTGGGTCATCCCGGTGGAGATCACGGTCTACGAGGACCGCTCCTTCACCTTCATCACCAAGACCCCGCCGGCCGCGAAGATGATCCTCAAGGCCGCTGGTGTCGAGAAGGGCTCTGGCGAGCCGCACAAGACCAAGGTCGCCAAGATCACTGAGGCGCAGGTCCGCGAGATCGCCACCACCAAGATGCCCGACCTCAACGCCAATGACCTGGACGCCGCGTCCAAGATCATCGCCGGCACCGCCCGTTCCATGGGCATCACGGTCGAGGGCTGACCTCAACCCCCCAAGCAGAAGTCAGTGGCAGGGCCTGCTCGGCCCGGACCACAACTCCTAAGAAAACCCAGGAGCAGTAGTGAGCAAGCGCAGCAAGACTCTCCGCGCTGCGGACGCGAAGATCGACCGGGAGAAGCTCTACGCCCCGCTCGAGGCCGTCCGTCTCGCCAAGGAGACGTCCACGACCAAGTTCGACGGCACCGTCGAGGTCGCCTTCCGTCTGGGTGTCGACCCGCGTAAGGCCGACCAGATGGTCCGTGGCACCGTGAACCTTCCGCACGGCACCGGTAAGACCGCCCGGGTCCTGGTCTTCGCGACCGGTGACCGTGCTGCGGCCGCGGAAGCCGCGGGCGCCGACATCGTCGGCTCCGACGAACTGATCGACGAGGTCTCGAAGGGCCGTCTGGACTTCGACGCCGTCGTCGCCACCCCGGACCTCATGGGCAAGGTCGGCCGCCTCGGCCGCGTGCTCGGTCCGCGTGGTCTGATGCCGAACCCGAAGACCGGCACCGTCACCCCCGACGTGGCCAAGGCCGTCACCGACATCAAGGGCGGCAAGATCGAGTTCCGCGTCGACAAGCACTCGAACCTGCACTTCATCATCGGCAAGGTGTCCTTCGACGACACCAAGCTGGTGGAGAACTACGGCGCCGCGCTGGAGGAGATCCTTCGTCTGAAGCCGTCCGCCGCCAAGGGTCGTTACATCAAGAAGGCCGCGATCAGCACCACGATCGGCCCCGGCGTTCCGGTCGACCCGAACCGCACCCGCAACCTCCTCGTCGAGGAGGACCCGGCCGCGGTCTGAGCCAACGGCTCACCAGGCTCGAAGCGGGCCCCGCACCCTTCCCGGGTGCGGGGCCCGTCCCCTTGTCCGGCCGCGTTCTGTCAGTGCCCTGGGTTAACTTGCATCAACGGGGTTCGCACAGGGGGGACGAATGACGAGCACGAGGGCGCGCCGGTCGGCGTTCCGGTTCGCGCTGCTGACCGCGCTGACGGCCCTGGCCGCCGCCTGCACCTCCTCCGGCCGCCCCGACGCAGAGAACCGCGCCACCCCCTCCCAGGCCGTCATGGCAGCCCTGCGCACGGTGGAGCGGTCCACCGGCGAGGCCGAGTCCGCCCGGGTGCGGTCGACGACCACCATGGGCGCGGAGCTGTCCATGAAGTGCGACGGCACCCTCGCCTGGCGCGACGGCCTCACAGGCACCCTGACGATCACGTACACCGGCGGCACGACGGCCGAGACGATGCGCCGGCTGGGCACCACATCGATGGAGGCCCGCTATCTCCCCGACGCCTACTACGCCCGCATGGGCGAGAGGTTCGCGGAGAAGGCCGACGGCAAGCACTGGATCAAGTACGCCTACGACGACCTGGAGAGCCTCGCCGGCAGCTCCGGAGCGGCCCTCGCGGACCAGATGCGCGGCACCGCGCCGCACACGTCGGTGAAGCTGCTGCTGTCCTCCACGGACGTACGCAAGGTCGGCGAGGAGACGGTGAGGGGCGAGCGCACCGCGCACTACTCCGGCACCGTGTCCGCAAAGGGCGCCGGCTCGCAGACCGTCGACATATGGGTCGACGACCGCGATCTCCTGGTCAAGAAGGTCGAGAAGGGCCACACGGCCACGGGAGGGAAGCTCACCCAGACCGCGTTCTACAGCGACTACGGCGTGAGGACCACGGCCGAGAAGCCTCCGGCGGGGGACACGGTGGACCTCAAGGACCTGCTGGAGAAGAAGGGCGGCTGAGCACCGTAAGGGCCGATTTGCTTGACGGCGATGGCGTCCCGTACTCTCCTACAGAAGCCCAAGACCGCTGGTCGTTGCCGTGCACTCGCGAGAGAGCGCGGTGGCCGAAGGATCCGCTGAAATGCGGGCGACCCGCGCAGGTGACAGTGGAAGAACTCCCGGAGTGCGTGCGACAAGCATGTACGGCCGGTCGAGTCCGCCCCGTGCGCCTGCGCCGGGGCGTTTCGTTTTCCCCAGTCCTCCTTCGGGTCCGCGCGGTCCGAATCACCCGGAAGGAGGCCGAGGCTCATGGCGAGGCCCGACAAGGCTGCCGCGGTTGCCGAGTTGACGGAGCAGTTCCGCAACTCCAGCGCCGCTGTGCTGACCGAGTACCGCGGTCTCACCGTGGCGCAGCTCAAGACACTGCGCCGGTCGCTCGGTGAGAACGCCCAGTACGCCGTGGTGAAGAACACGCTGACCAAGATTGCGGCCAACGAGGCCGGGATCTCGACGCTCGACGACCTGTTCAACGGTCCGACGGCTGTCGCCTTCGTCACCGGTGACCCGGTGGAGTCGGCGAAGGGTCTCCGTGACTTCGCCAAGGACAACCCGAATCTCGTCATCAAGGGCGGTGTCCTTGACGGCAAGGCGCTCAGCGCCGACGAGATCAAGAAGCTTGCGGACCTCGAGTCCCGCGAGGTTCTGCTCGCCAAGCTGGCGGGCGCCCTGAAGGGCAAGCAGACGCAGGCTGCTCAGGTCTTCCAGGCGCTCCCGTCGAAGCTCGTCCGCACCGTGGACGCGCTTCGTGCCAAGCAGGACGAGCAGGGCGGTGCCGAGTAATTCGGCTCGCACGATGACCACCGCCGCCTGAGGCGGGGGTCGCAGCGGGCCAACGTACGCCCGCCAAACATGTACATCCGGCACCAGCCGAATTAGTGGAAGGAAAGCCATCGTGGCTCTCACCCAGGACGAACTGCTCGCCGAGTTCGAGGGCATGACCCTCATCCAGCTCTCCGAGTTCGTGAAGGCGTTCGAGGAGAAGTTCGACGTCACCGCCGCCGCCGCGGTCGCCGTTGCCGGCCCGGCCGGCCCGGCCGCCCCGGCCGAGGCTGCCGAGGAGAAGGACGAGTTCGACGTCATCCTCACCGGTGCCGGCGACAAGAAGATCCAGGTCATCAAGGTCGTGCGTGAGCTCACCTCCCTCGGCCTGAAGGAGGCCAAGGACCTGGTCGACGGTGCGCCGAAGCCGGTTCTGGAGAAGGTCAACAAGGAGGCCGCGGACAAGGCCAAGGAGTCCCTCGAGGGCGCCGGCGCCTCCGTCGAGGTCAAGTAAGACCTTCCCGGTCTTGCGGGTCGAGTTCGACCTTCGCGCATGCTGAAAACAGCCCGTCCAGGGCTGTAACGCAGTCGCACCGAAGAGCGATCATCCATTCGGGTGGTCGCTCTTCGGCGTTCCTGGGGGCGCGGCCATGGTTGCCTTGCGCCCGCTTCGGTGGGGGGTATGGTGATCTTCGTCGTGTCCCTGGGCGCCCCCGCGTTCGGGCATGGGGGCCTTGACGAACCGCACGCAGCGCGCAATTCTCAGGACGCGTCGCCACAAGGATCCGAATCCGAGGCATGGATCGGCGACGAAGAGGGCAGTATCAACGTGCATTGAGGGCAAGCATGCCGAGGGCGTTGAGAACAACGAGGGTCGCGAAAAACCCGCACTGGACATCAGTGTGCCAAGTGGCTACACTGACCCTTTGCGCTGCCTGTTAGCTGTCCCCTGCCCGTCACCAGGGGCATGCCCTCGCTTGAGCACCGATGACCGGACCGTACTTGACCTGGCCATTCTTTGGTCGGAGATGGAAACGCCTGTCTCTGTGCCCCGGTGAGGGGCCGGTACGCGCGTAGTGAGTCCGAGCCCTCGGAAGGACCCCCTCTTGGCCGCCTCGCGCACTGCCTCGACCGCGAATACGAACAACGGCGCCAGCACCGCCCCGCTGCGCATCTCCTTTGCAAAGATCAAGGAGCCCCTCGAGGTTCCCAACCTGCTCGCGCTGCAGACCGAGAGCTTTGACTGGCTGCTCGGCAACACCGCCTGGCAGAGTCGGGTCGAGGCGGCTCTGGAGTCCGGTCAGGATGTCCCCACCAAGTCCGGTCTGGAGGAGATCTTCGAGGAGATCTCCCCGATCGAGGACTTCTCCGGGTCGATGTCGCTGACGTTCCGCGACCACCGCTTCGAGCCGCCGAAGAACAGCATCGACGAGTGCAAGGAGCGCGACTTCACGTACGCCGCTCCGCTCTTCGTGACGGCTGAGTTCACCAACAACGAGACCGGCGAGATCAAGTCCCAGACGGTCTTCATGGGCGACTTCCCGCTCATGACGAACAAGGGCACGTTCGTCATCAACGGCACCGAGCGTGTCGTGGTGTCGCAGCTGGTCCGTTCGCCCGGTGTCTACTTCGACTCCAGCATCGACAAGACGTCCGACAAGGACATCTTCTCGGCCAAGATCATCCCGTCCCGGGGTGCCTGGCTGGAGATGGAGATCGACAAGCGCGACATGGTCGGTGTGCGCATCGACCGCAAGCGCAAGCAGTCCGTGACCGTTCTGCTCAAGGCTCTCGGTTGGACGACCGAGCAGATCCTGGAGGAGTTCGGCGAGTACGAGTCCATGCGCGCCACCCTGGAGAAGGACCACACCCAGGGCCAGGACGACGCGCTGCTCGACATCTACCGCAAGCTGCGTCCGGGCGAGCCCCCCACGCGTGAGGCCGCGCAGACGCTTCTGGAGAACCTGTACTTCAACCCGAAGCGCTACGACCTCGCCAAGGTCGGCCGCTACAAGGTCAACAAGAAGCTGGGTGCGGACGCTCCGCTGGACGCGGGCATCCTGACCGTCGAGGACGTCATCTCGACGATCAAGTACCTGGTGAAGCTGCACGCCGGTGAGACCGAGACGGCCGCGGACAACGGCCAGACGATCGTCGTCGAGACCGACGACATCGACCACTTCGGCAACCGTCGTCTGCGCAGCGTCGGCGAGCTCATCCAGAACCAGGTCCGTACGGGTCTGGCGCGTATGGAGCGTGTCGTCCGCGAGCGCATGACGACCCAGGACGTCGAGGCGATCACGCCGCAGACCCTGATCAACATCCGGCCGGTCGTCGCCTCCATCAAGGAGTTCTTCGGCACCAGCCAGCTGTCGCAGTTCATGGACCAGAACAACCCGCTGTCGGGTCTCACCCACAAGCGCCGCCTGTCGGCTCTTGGCCCGGGTGGTCTCTCCCGTGAGCGGGCCGGCTTCGAGGTCCGTGACGTGCACCCGTCGCACTACGGCCGTATGTGTCCGATCGAGACGCCCGAAGGCCCGAACATCGGTCTGATCGGCTCGCTGGCCTCCTACGGCCGGGTCAACGCGTTCGGCTTCGTCGAGACGCCGTACCGCAAGGTCGTCGACGGCCAGGTCACCGACGAGGTGGACTACCTGACCGCCGACGAGGAGGACCGCTTCGTCATCGCGCAGGCCAACGCCACGCTCAACGACGACCTGCGGTTCGCCGAGGCCCGCGTCCTGGTTCGCCGCCGTGGCGGCGAGGTCGACTACGTCGGCGGCGAGGACGTCGACTACATGGACGTCTCGCCGCGCCAGATGGTGTCGGTCGCGACCGCCATGATCCCGTTCCTCGAGCACGACGACGCCAACCGTGCCCTCATGGGCGCGAACATGATGCGCCAGGCCGTTCCGCTCATCAAGGCGGAGGCCCCGCTCGTCGGCACCGGCATGGAGTACCGCTCCGCAGTCGACGCCGGCGACGTCGTCAAGGCCGAGAAGGCCGGTGTGGTCCAGGAGGTCTCCGCGGACTACATCACCACCGCCAACGACGACGGCACGTACATCACGTACCGCCTGGCCAAGTTCGCCCGTTCCAACCAGGGCACCTCGGTCAACCAGAAGGTCATCGTCCTCGAGGGCGACCGCATCATCGAGGGCCAGGTCCTCGCCGACGGTCCGGCCACCGAGAACGGTGAGATGGCGCTGGGCAAGAACCTGCTCGTGGCGTTCATGCCGTGGGAGGGTCACAACTACGAGGACGCGATCATCCTGTCGCAGCGCCTCGTGCAGGACGACGTCCTCTCCTCGATCCACATCGAGGAGCACGAGGTCGACGCCCGTGACACCAAGCTCGGCCCCGAGGAGATCACCCGGGACATCCCGAACGTCTCCGAGGAGGTCCTCGCCGACCTCGACGAGCGCGGCATCATCCGCATCGGTGCCGAGGTCATCGCCGGTGACATCCTCGTCGGCAAGGTGACCCCGAAGGGTGAGACCGAGCTGACGCCGGAGGAGCGCCTGCTGCGCGCGATCTTCGGTGAGAAGGCCCGTGAGGTCCGTGACACCTCGCTGAAGGTGCCGCACGGCGAGACCGGCAAGGTCATCGGCGTCCGCGTCTTCGACCGCGAGGAGGGCGACGAGCTTCCCCCCGGTGTCAACCAGCTGGTGCGCGTGTACGTCGCGCAGAAGCGCAAGATCACCGACGGTGACAAGCTCGCCGGCCGTCACGGCAACAAGGGTGTCATCTCGAAGATCCTGCCCATCGAGGACATGCCGTTCCTCGAGGACGGAACTCCGGTCGACATCATCCTCAACCCGCTGGGTGTGCCGTCCCGAATGAACCCGGGACAGGTCCTGGAGATCCACCTCGGCTGGCTCGCCAGCCGCGGCTGGGACGTCTCCGGCCTCGCGGAGGAGTGGGCGCAGCGCCTCCAGGCGATCGGCGCCGACCAGGTCGACCCGGGCACGAACGTCGCGACCCCCGTCTTCGACGGTGCGCGCGAGGACGAGCTCGCGGGTCTGCTGCAGCACACCATCCCGAACCGGGACGGCGAGCGCATGGTGCTCCCGACCGGTAAGGCGCGGCTGTTCGACGGCCGTAGCGGTGAGCCGTTCCCGGACCCGATCTCGGTCGGCTACATGTACATCCTGAAGCTGCACCACCTGGTCGACGACAAGCTGCACGCCCGCTCGACCGGTCCGTACAGCATGATCACCCAGCAGCCGCTGGGTGGTAAGGCCCAGTTCGGTGGCCAGCGCTTCGGTGAGATGGAGGTGTGGGCGCTGGAGGCTTACGGCGCCGCGTACGCCCTCCAGGAGCTGCTGACCATCAAGTCCGACGACGTCACCGGCCGCGTGAAGGTCTACGAGGCCATCGTCAAGGGCGAGAACATCCCCGAGCCCGGCATCCCCGAGTCCTTCAAGGTGCTCATCAAGGAGATGCAGTCGCTCTGCCTGAACGTGGAGGTGCTGTCCAGCGACGGTATGTCCATCGAGATGCGTGACACCGACGAGGACGTCTTCCGCGCAGCGGAGGAGCTCGGCATCGACCTGTCCCGGCGCGAGCCGAGCAGCGTCGAAGAGGTCTGACGGGAGTCCGGCGGGGCCCTTACCCACAGGGCCCCGCCGACCCCCAGGCCCCCGTTTCAGACCCCAAGACTTACAACCCTGAGAGGGATTGACGCATAGTGCTCGACGTCAACTTCTTCGATGAGCTCCGGATCGGTCTGGCCACCGCTGACGACATCCGTCAGTGGAGCCACGGCGAGGTCAAGAAGCCCGAGACCATCAACTACCGCACCCTCAAGCCCGAAAAGGACGGACTCTTCTGCGAGAAGATCTTCGGTCCGACCCGGGACTGGGAGTGCTACTGCGGCAAGTACAAGCGTGTCCGCTTCAAGGGCATCATCTGTGAGCGCTGCGGCGTCGAGGTGACTCGCGCCAAGGTGCGTCGTGAGCGGATGGGCCACATCGAGCTGGCCGCGCCTGTCACGCACATCTGGTACTTCAAGGGTGTCCCCTCGCGCCTCGGCTACCTGCTGGACCTGGCGCCGAAGGACCTCGAGAAGGTCATCTACTTCGCGGCGTACATGATCACGTTCGTCGACGAGGAGCGCCGTACCCGCGACCTGCCCTCCCTGGAGGCGCACGTCTCGGTCGAGCGGCAGCAGATCGAGAACCGCCGGGACGCCGACCTGGAGGCCCGCGCCAAGAAGCTCGAGACCGACCTGGCCGAGCTGGAGGCCGAGGGCGCCAAGGCCGACGTGCGCCGCAAGGTGCGCGAGGGCGCCGAGCGTGAGATGAAGCAGCTGCGTGACCGTGCGCAGCGCGAGATCGACCGTCTCGACGAGGTGTGGACCCGGTTCAAGAACCTCAAGGTCCAGGACCTCGAGGGCGACGAGCTCCTCTACCGCGAGCTGCGGGACCGCTTCGGCACGTACTTCGACGGTTCGATGGGTGCCGCGGCGCTGCAGAAGCGCCTGGAGTCCTTCGACCTCGACGAGGAGGCCGAGAAGCTCCGCGAGATCATCCGCACCGGCAAGGGCCAGAAGAAGACCCGTGCGCTGAAGCGGCTGAAGGTCGTGTCTGCCTTCCTGCAGACCTCCAACAGCCCCAAGGGCATGGTCCTCGACTGCGTCCCGGTCATCCCGCCGGACCTTCGCCCGATGGTGCAGCTGGACGGTGGCCGCTTCGCGACCTCCGACCTGAACGACCTGTACCGCCGTGTGATCAACCGCAACAACCGTCTGAAGAGGCTCCTCGACCTCGGCGCGCCCGAGATCATCGTCAACAACGAGAAGCGCATGCTTCAGGAGGCTGTTGACGCCCTCTTCGACAACGGTCGTCGTGGTCGCCCGGTCACCGGTCCGGGTAACCGCCCGCTGAAGTCCCTCAGCGACATGCTGAAGGGTAAGCAGGGTCGATTCCGTCAGAACCTGCTCGGTAAGCGTGTGGACTACTCCGCGCGTTCCGTGATCGTCGTCGGTCCGCAGCTGAAGCTGCACCAGTGCGGTCTGCCCAAGGCGATGGCGCTGGAGCTCTTCAAGCCGTTCGTGATGAAGCGCCTGGTCGACCTGAACCACGCGCAGAACATCAAGAGCGCCAAGCGCATGGTGGAGCGCGGCCGTACGGTCGTGTACGACGTCCTCGAAGAGGTCATCGCCGAGCACCCGGTTCTGCTGAACCGTGCTCCCACCCTGCACCGCCTCGGCATCCAGGCCTTCGAGCCGCAGCTGGTCGAGGGCAAGGCCATCCAGATCCACCCGCTCGTCTGCACCGCGTTCAACGCGGACTTCGACGGTGACCAGATGGCCGTGCACCTGCCGCTGTCCGCGGAGGCGCAGGCCGAGGCCCGCATCCTGATGCTGTCCTCGAACAACATCCTCAAGCCCGCCGACGGCCGTCCGGTGACGATGCCGACCCAGGACATGGTCCTCGGTCTGTTCTTCCTCACCACGGACAGCGAGATGCGGGACGTGAAGGGCGTGGACCGCTCCTTCTCCTCCGTGGCCGAGGCGATCATGGCCTTCGACGCGGGCGAGCTCTCGCTCCAGTCGAAGATCGACATCCGCTTCCCGGTCGGCACCATCCCGCCGCGTGGCTGGACCCCGCCGGCGCAGGAGGAGGGCGAGCCGGAGTGGCAGCAGGGTGACTCGTTCCGTCTGCGGACGACCCTGGGCCGTGCGCTCTTCAACGAGCTGCTGCCCGAGGACTACCCGTTCGTCGACTACGAGGTCGGCAAGAAGCAGCTCTCCGAGATCGTCAACGACCTCGCCGAGCGCTACCCGAAGGTCATCGTGGCGGCGACGCTCGACAACCTGAAGGCGTCCGGCTTCTACTGGGCCACCCGTTCCGGCGTCACCGTCGCCATCTCCGACGTCGTCGTTCCCGAGGCGAAGAAGGAGATCGTCCGCGGTTACGAGGCGCAGGACGAGAAGGTCCAGAAGCAGTACGAGCGCGGTCTGATCACCAAGGACGAGCGTACGCAGGAGCTCATCGCGATCTGGACCAAGGCGACCAACGAGGTCGCCGAGGCGATGAACGAGAACTTCCCGAAGACCAACCCGATCTTCATGATGGTGAACTCGGGTGCACGAGGCAACATGATGCAGATGCGTCAGATTGCCGGTATGCGTGGTCTGGTGTCGAACGCGAAGAACGAGACCATCCCGCGTCCGATCAAGGCCTCGTTCCGTGAGGGTCTGTCCGTGCTGGAGTACTTCATCTCCACGCACGGTGCCCGTAAGGGTCTGGCGGACACCGCCCTGCGTACCGCCGACTCGGGTTACCTGACCCGTCGTCTGGTGGACGTGTCGCAGGACGTCATCATCCGCGAGGAGGACTGCGGCACCGAGCGCGGTCTGAAGCTGAAGATCGCCTACCGCGGTGCCGACGGCGTGCTGCGCAAGGCCGAGGACGTCGAGACCAGCGTCTACGCCCGCATGCTCGCCGAGGACGTCGTCATCGACGGCAAGGTGATCGCGCCGGCCAACGTGGACCTGGGCGACGTGCTCATCGACCAGCTGGTGCACCACGGTGTCGAGGAGGTCAAGACCCGCTCGATCCTGACCTGCGAGTCCCACGTCGGCACCTGCGCCATGTGCTACGGCCGTTCGCTGGCCACCGGCAAGCTGGTCGACATCGGTGAGGCGGTCGGCATCATCGCCGCCCAGTCCATCGGTGAGCCCGGTACCCAGCTGACGATGCGTACCTTCCACACCGGTGGTGTGGCCGGTGACGACATCACCCAGGGTCTGCCGCGTGTCGTCGAGCTCTTCGAGGCCCGTACCCCGAAGGGTGTCGCCCCGATCTCCGAGGCCACCGGCCGCGTGCGGATCGAGGAGACCGAGAAGACCAAGAAGATCGTCGTCACCCCGGACGACGGCAGCGACGAGACGGCGTACCCGATCTCGAAGCGTGCCCGACTCCTGGTCAGCGAGGGCGAGCACGTCGAGGTGGGCCAGAAGCTCACCGTGGGTGCCACCAACCCGCACGACGTGCTGCGCATCCTGGGCCAGCGTGCCGTCCAGGTCCACCTGGTCGGCGAGGTCCAGAAGGTCTACAACTCGCAGGGTGTGTCGATCCACGACAAGCACATCGAGATCATCATCCGGCAGATGCTCCGCCGAGTGACGATCATCGAGTCCGGCGACGCCGAGCTGCTGCCCGGCGAGCTGGTCGAGCGCTCGAAGTTCGAGACCGAGAACCGTCGTGTGGTCCAGGAGGGCGGTCACCCGGCCTCCGGTCGTCCGCAGCTCATGGGTATCACCAAGGCCTCGCTGGCGACCGAGTCGTGGCTCTCCGCGGCGTCCTTCCAGGAGACGACCAGGGTCCTCACGGACGCGGCGATCAACGCCAAGTCCGACTCCCTGATCGGCCTCAAGGAGAACGTCATCATCGGTAAGCTCATCCCTGCCGGTACGGGTCTGTCCCGCTACCGCAACATCCGGGTCGAGCCGACCGAGGAGGCGAAGGCCGCGATGTACTCGGCCGTCGGTTACGACGACATCGACTACTCGCCGTTCGGGACGGGGTCGGGTCAGGCTGTGCCGCTGGAGGACTACGACTACGGGCCGTACAACCAGTAGTCCAGTAACTCCGGTACGGAGTACGACTGTTGACGGGCGGCCACCCTTCGAGGGTGGTCGCCCGTCGGCGTGTTCGCTCACTATGCTCAGTCCCGGTTTGAGCGCCTTCTTCACGCTCGCCTACGGGAGCTATGCCATCGCCCCTTACGCGGACGAGGCACGTCCCTGGCTCGCGCTCGGCGCTACTGCCCTGCTGGCCTTTGGGACGCATCTCTGGTTCCGCTCAGCGAGTACGCCGGTCCTGGGATTCTCCATCACCTTGCCCCTGTCTGCGGGAACTCCGGCAGGCACGAAACGCCTTGGGGTAGCCGCCTTCGGTGCGGCGGTGCCGCTGTCGGTGTGGGCCGCCGGTGCGCCCGCAGCTGCCATGGGGGCTGACCTGCTGTCGAGTGACCGTACGGCTGTGTTCATGTCGGCCTTGCTCATGTCAGTGTTCGGCGGGGGGGATGCTGGCACGGGCTGCCACGGTTCCCGTGCGTCGGGAAATTGAGGCGCTGGAGGACAGCTCCGCCCGCGAGGCCGCCCGGGAGTTCATGAGCGGCGGTCCGGCCATCGGACTTCTGGAACGCGGACTGCTGTTTGCCTTTCTCGCGGCAGGGCAGCCGGAGGCAGCCGCCCTCGTGCTCGCGGCGAAGTCGTTGGCCCGCGTACCGACGGCGGACCACGGCAAGCACGCGTCCAAGTACTTCGCTCGGCTATTGGGCTGCCTGTCCTCTAGTAGACGCGGAGACTCCTTGGAACTGAGCGAGCATCCACTATTGCGTGAACTGTCCTCTCTCAATCTGCCGTCGACGGACTACGTGGTGGCGGGCAGCGGCCCACTGCTCGCGCATGGTCTACGGAGAGAAATCAGTGACCTCGACATCGTGGCCAGGGGCGAAGCGTGGCGCATCGCTCTGAAGGCGGCCGACCCCGTGGCGGCGCCGTCGGGCCACGGCCGCATGGTGTTGCTCTTCGAAGGGGGCATCGAGGTCTTCGACCGCTGGCTGCCGGGCTCGCGTGAGCCCGACGAGATGATCGAAGGCGCCGAGTGGGTGCAAGGATTTCCCTTCTGTCCGCTACGCGAGGTGCTGGCCTGGAAGAAGAGGCTCGGGCGGCAAAAGGATCAAGAAGACGTGAAGCTGATCCGCAACCATCTGCGGCACCCGGGTGTATGAGCCGGCACCCTGCAAAAGAGCATGGTGTGCATCAGGGCGGCCAGCCGCTCGGTTTCGCCTCGCCACCGACGATGTCACCGAGGTCGCGCGGGACGGGACGGGTTCGTAACCATTGGCTGCGAGGGTCGGGACCTTGGTCTAACCGTTCAGGAAGAGCAGCGCATGGCGGACGGCTCGCCCTGCGGGAACGGCACCCTGTCGTCGAAGCCGTCGTCGTCCCACACGCGTGAACCTGAAGGGGACGCGGAGGAAACCGGCGACAATCGGCCGCCGTGGCCGATGTGCTGCGAGGCGCTCACATCGGTCGCCGGTCGCCGGTCGCTGGTCGCCGGTCTTCCGGGTGGGCCCCTTGAGCGTCTCGGGGGGCGACTCCGGCCCCTGCTCGGGCCACACTCGGGGCCCGCCCGGGGGCACAAGCGGGGCAGACTCCGGGGCCGACTCGGGGATATTTCCGGGTGAGACCCCGATGCCACAAATCCTGGTTCGGCGGATGATGGAGGACATGGAGGGACTCCGACCAGTACGGGGGAGGTGCTCCATGACGTATCCGTCGTGGCAGCCCGGGCAGCCGTGGCAGGGAAAGGGTGCGCCGCATCCGTGGCAGGGGGGCGCCGCCCCGCAGCCATGGCCGGGCGGTGGTGCTCCGGCGCCGGTGCCCTGGGGTGGGCAGGGCGGTTCGCACATGCTTGCCTCGCATGCCGATCGTGAGCGGGCCGTGGATGTGCTGCGGGCGGGGTTCGGGGAGGGGCGGCTGGAGCAGCCCGAGTTCGAGAGGCGGGTCGCCCGGGCGTACGCGGCCCGTACGGTGGGTGAGCTGGCCCTGCTCGTCGCCGACCTGCCGCTCGGTCCCGTGCCGCAGCCGGCGCCCGTCACGCCCGTGCCGCGGACCTTCCTGCCGGTGTCGCGCCCGCGGACCAACGCGAAGGCGGTCGGCTCCGCCGTCTGCGGCGTGCTGTGTCTCGTGAGCTTCGGGCTGACCGGGATCCCGGCCGTGGTCCTTGGGCACGCGGCGCGTTCCGAGATACGCAGCACCGGGGAGGGCGGTGACGCGCTCGCGCTCACCGGGCTCGTGCTCGGGTGGCTGTCCACCGCGGGCTGGGCGGTGTTGCTGACGCTGATGATCGTGGCAACCGCCGTGTCCGCCTAGCCTCGTGGGGCGGGCGGTTCGAGGGGTGGCCGGAAGGGTGCGCGGATCGGGGTCTGACGTGGCCGGATCGGTGATTCGAAGATCAAACACGTTGTGTGGTCTTGACATCGGCCGTATGCCGATGCGGGCGGGGTCCATTTGTTTTGACCGCAGCGAATGAGGTAGGTACGCTCAGACCTTGTGCCTGGGGTGTGCCCTGGCTCTCGTGCGTGCCTTCAACCGCATAACGAGCTGTGAGCGGCCACCGTAATCTGTGCTCTTTTCGCCTCGCGGCGGAAGTCCGCCGGATTCGACACACCCGACCGCGTGGGTCGGCGACGTTCCAGGTTAGCTTCACCATTCGGCACACAGAAACCGGAGAAGTAGTGCCTACGATCCAGCAGCTGGTCCGTAAGGGCCGGCAGGACAAGGTCGAGAAGAACAAGACGCCCGCACTCGAGGGTTCCCCTCAGCGTCGTGGCGTCTGCACGCGTGTGTTCACGACCACCCCGAAGAAGCCGAACTCGGCCCTGCGTAAGGTCGCGCGTGTGCGTCTGACCAGCGGGATCGAGGTCACCGCTTACATTCCGGGTGAGGGACACAACCTGCAGGAGCACTCCATCGTGCTCGTGCGCGGCGGCCGTGTGAAGGACCTGCCGGGTGTTCGCTACAAGATCATCCGTGGTTCGCTTGACACCCAGGGTGTCAAGAACCGCAAGCAGGCCCGCAGCCGCTACGGCGCCAAGAAGGAGAAGTAAGAATGCCTCGTAAGGGCCCCGCCCCGAAGCGCCCGGTCATCATCGACCCGGTCTACGGTTCTCCTCTTGTCACGTCGCTCATCAACAAGGTGCTGCTGAACGGCAAGCGCTCCACCGCCGAGCGCATCGTCTACGGCGCCATGGAGGGCCTGCGCGAGAAGACCGGCAACGACCCGGTCATCACGCTGAAGCGCGCTCTCGAGAACATCAAGCCGACCCTCGAGGTCAAGTCCCGCCGTGTCGGTGGCGCCACCTACCAGGTCCCGGTCGAGGTCAAGCCCGGCCGTGCCAACACCCTGGCGCTGCGCTGGCTCGTGGGCTACTCCCGCGCCCGTCGCGAGAAGACCATGACCGAGCGTCTGCTCAACGAGCTCCTCGACGCCAGCAACGGCCTCGGTGCCGCTGTGAAGAAGCGTGAGGACACGCACAAGATGGCCGAGTCCAACAAGGCCTTCGCGCACTACCGCTGGTAGTCGCAGACCCCATCGAGACCGAGAGAAGACTGAAGCCTTATGGCTACCACTTCGCTTGACCTGGCCAGGGTCCGCAACATCGGGATCATGGCCCACATCGACGCGGGCAAGACGACCACCACCGAGCGGATCCTGTTCTACACCGGCGTTTCGTACAAGATCGGTGAAGTCCACGACGGCGCTGCCACCATGGACTGGATGGAGCAGGAGCAGGAGCGTGGCATCACGATCACGTCTGCTGCGACCACCTGTCACTGGCCGCTCGAGGACAACGACTACACCATCAACATCATCGACACCCCCGGGCACGTCGACTTCACCGTCGAGGTGGAGCGCTCCCTGCGCGTGCTCGACGGTGCCGTGACGGTGTTCGACGGTGTCGCCGGTGTCGAGCCGCAGTCCGAGACGGTGTGGCGTCAGGCCGACCGTTACGGCGTGCCGCGCATCTGCTTCGTCAACAAGCTGGACCGTACCGGCGCCGAGTTCCACCGCTGCGTGGACATGATCTCGGACCGCCTGGGCGCCCAGCCGCTCGTCATGCAGCTTCCGATCGGCGCCGAGGCCGACTTCAAGGGCGTCGTGGACCTGGTCCGCATGAAGGCGCTCGTGTGGTCCGCCGAGGCCGCCAAGGGCGAGATGTACGACGTCGTCGACATCCCGGCCACGCACACCGAGGCTGCCGAGGAGTGGCGCGGCAAGCTGCTCGAGGCCGTCGCGGAGAACGACGAAGAGATCATGGAGCTGTACCTGGAGGGCGAGGAGCCCTCCGAGGAGCAGCTGTACGCCGCGATCCGTCGCATCACCATCGCGTCCGGCAAGTCCAGCGACACCACGGTCACCCCGGTGTTCTGTGGCACCGCGTTCAAGAACAAGGGCGTCCAGCCCCTGCTCGACGCGGTCGTGCGCTACCTCCCCACCCCGCTTGACGTCGAGGCCATCGAGGGCCACGCCGTCAACGACCCGGAGGAGGTCGTCAAGCGCAAGCCGTCCGACGACGAGCCGCTGTCCGCGCTGGCGTTCAAGATCATGAGCGACCCGCACCTCGGCAAGCTCACCTTCGTCCGGGTCTACTCGGGCCGCCTGGAGTCCGGCACCGCGGTGCTGAACTCCGTCAAGGGCAAGAAGGAGCGCATCGGCAAGATCTACCGCATGCACGCGAACAAGCGTGAGGAGATCGACTCGGTGGGCGCCGGCGACATCGTCGCCGTCATGGGCCTGAAGCAGACCACCACGGGTGAGACGCTCGCCGACGACAAGCAGCCGGTGATCCTGGAGTCCATGGACTTCCCGGCGCCGGTCATCCAGGTCGCCATCGAGCCCAAGTCCAAGGGTGACCAGGAGAAGCTGGGTGTCGCCATCCAGCGTCTCGCGGAGGAGGACCCCTCCTTCCAGGTCCACTCGGACGAGGAGACCGGCCAGACCATCATCGGTGGTATGGGCGAGCTGCACCTCGAGGTGCTGGTCGACCGTATGCGCCGTGAGTTCAAGGTCGAGGCCAACGTCGGCAAGCCGCAGGTCGCCTACCGCGAGACGATCCGCAAGGCCGTCGAGCGCGTCGACTACACGCACAAGAAGCAGACTGGTGGAACCGGCCAGTTCGCCAAGGTGCAGATCGCGATCGAGCCGATCGAGGGCGGCGACGCCTCGTACGAGTTCGTGAACAAGGTGACCGGTGGTCGTATCCCGAAGGAGTACATCCCTTCGGTCGACGCCGGTGCGCAGGAGGCCATGCAGTTCGGCATCCTCGCCGGGTACGAGATGACGGGCGTCCGCGTCACGCTTCTCGACGGTGCCTACCACGAGGTCGACTCCTCCGAGCTCGCGTTCAAGATCGCCGGCTCGCAGGCCTTCAAGGAGGCCGCGCGCAAGGCCAGCCCCGTGCTGCTCGAGCCGATGATGGCCGTCGAGGTCACCACGCCCGAGGACTACATGGGTGAGGTCATCGGCGACATCAACTCCCGCCGTGGCCAGATCCAGGCCATGGAGGAGCGGGCCGGTGCCCGCGTCGTGAAGGGCCTCGTGCCCCTCTCGGAGATGTTCGGTTACGTCGGCGACCTGCGCAGCAAGACGTCCGGCCGGGCCAGCTACTCCATGCAGTTCGACTCCTACGCCGAGGTTCCGCGGAACGTCGCCGAGGAGATCATCGCGAAGGCCAAGGGCGAGTAACACACCGCGTTCAACGCGCTGCGTTCACACGCTTTAGGCTTGACTCCGGAGCCTGCAGGGGCATTCACCCGCATTCGTGGGGGAATGCCCTCGGGCCCGGGCTTTCCAGCAAAGATCACCTGGCGCCGATGAAGCAAGGCGTTCAGAACCACTCCACAGGAGGACCCCGTGGCGAAGGCGAAGTTCGAGCGGACTAAGCCCCACGTCAACATCGGCACCATCGGTCACATCGACCACGGTAAGACGACCCTCACGGCCGCCATTACCAAGGTGCTGCACGACGCGTACCCGGACCTGAACGAGGCCTCGGCCTTCGACCAGATCGACAAGGCTCCTGAGGAGCGCCAGCGCGGTATCACCATCTCCATCGCGCACGTCGAGTACCAGACCGAGACGCGTCACTACGCCCACGTCGACTGCCCCGGTCACGCGGACTACATCAAGAACATGATCACGGGTGCGGCGCAGATGGACGGCGCCATCCTCGTTGTCGCCGCCACCGACGGCCCGATGCCGCAGACCAAGGAGCACGTGCTCCTGGCCCGCCAGGTCGGCGTTCCGTACATCGTCGTCGCCCTGAACAAGGCCGACATGGTGGACGACGAGGAGATCCTGGAGCTCGTCGAGCTCGAGGTCCGTGAGCTTCTCTCCGAGTACGAGTTCCCGGGCGACGACCTGCCGGTCGTCAAGGTCTCGGCGCTCAAGGCCCTCGAGGGCGACAAGGAGTGGGGCAACACCGTCCTCGAGCTCATGAAGGCCGTGGACGAGAACATCCCGCAGCCCGAGCGTGACGTCGACAAGCCGTTCCTGATGCCGATCGAGGACGTCTTCACGATCACCGGTCGCGGTACGGTCGTCACCGGCCGTATCGAGCGTGGTGTCCTCAAGGTCAACGAGACCGTCGACATCGTGGGCATCAAGCAGGAGAAGACCACCACCACGGTCACCGGCATCGAGATGTTCCGCAAGCTGCTCGACGAGGGCCAGGCCGGTGAGAACGTCGGTCTGCTCCTCCGTGGCATCAAGCGCGAGGACGTCGAGCGCGGCCAGGTCATCATCAAGCCCGGTTCGGTCACGCCGCACACCGAGTTCGAGGCCCAGGCCTACATCCTGTCCAAGGACGAGGGTGGCCGCCACACGCCGTTCTTCAACAACTACCGTCCGCAGTTCTACTTCCGTACGACGGACGTGACCGGCGTTGTGACCCTCCCCGAGGGCACCGAGATGGTCATGCCGGGTGACAACACCGAGATGAAGGTGGAGCTCATCCAGCCCGTCGCCATGGAAGAGGGCCTGAAGTTCGCCATCCGTGAGGGTGGCCGGACGGTCGGCGCCGGCCAGGTCACCAAGATCAACAAGTAAGCTTGTTGGTTTGACCTGGTAGCTCCAGCGCGAGCTCCTGAAGGGGCCCGTACGACTTCGGTCGTGCGGGCCCTTTCGCGCGTGGGGCCCGGGAAGCCCCCACGCGCTGCCTGTCAGGTCGGTCCTGCACTACCGGCCTGAGTCGGTGTCAGGTGTTGGTGGTGGCGCCGTTGTCGCCGTTGTAGGGGGAGTCGATGACGCAGAAGTCGACGTGGCTGAGGTCGTAGTAGGTCTGCCCCTGGTTCATCGGGTTGATCGGAGCGTGGAGGACTTCGTCCGAGCCGATGCCCTCGGGCCGGTAGTCGTAGAAGTTGGCGTTCGGTCCGCCCTTGACGATGACGCCGATGGTGGCGAACTCGCCGTTGATTCTGAAGTTGAAGGTCGGCCCGGCTGCCGTGGGCACGAGCGTGATGGTGACCGACCCATTGAGCGGCGACGGGAAGTTGTGTGTCCCCGCAGTCACCGGCTCGACCTTGAACGGATCGAAGGAGCAGTTGAAGTCGCCGAAGCCCAGTTGCTCCAGGTCTTCGAAGGTCGGGTTGCCGCCGGGCACCTGTTCGGCGGTGATTTCGATCGGCTGCACTCCCGACGCGCTGGGAGCGCCCGCCTGGGCCGACGCGGGGCTGCTGGCGACGCCGACGGCCAGTGTTGCGGCGAGGCCGGCGCCGCCGACCCGCATGCCCCATCTCGACTTTCGAGACTGCGTAGCTACTCGCATAACGAGCAGTCCTCCTTGTTCTTCTGGGTACCAGGCCTCCGGTACCGGATCTCGCCCGCGCGGACTCTCGCCCCTTTTGTTGGCGATTCGAGTCCTGGCTTCCATCCGCCGTCGGGCAGTCTGATCTTTTGCATAATCAGACTGCGGACAGTCGCCGAAGAGCCTTCTGCCTAGGCCATCCGAGTCCCAGAGCACCGGAAAGGCGGAGTGCGCCCGTGAGCACTCCGCTCGACCGGTCAGCCGCATCTGGGTACAAAGCGTGTAAGTAGGACATACCTAAAAAGAGTTGATATAGGCTCACATGCGGCGCGTGAGCTGCTCCCATCTCTCCGAAGCGGCCGCGCCTTCGTCGTTGTCGGGTGCCGGGGCCACAGGGAGAACCATGCGGCAGTTCACCAGCGCGGTGTCGGGACGGGCCGTCCCTCTCGCACCGCAAAGGACGACTTCGCGCACAGGGCAGAGGGACGGGTGGTACGTACCGGTCGCGGTCGTGGCCGACTCGGCCGCGGTGGCAGTGCCGACGATGGCGGTGTTGTCCGCGATCGGGGAGGCCCATGCCGTGCACCGGGCCGCGGTGATCACCGTTGTCTGGGTGCTCGTTCGCCTCGCCGCCAGGCGCTACGCCCCCTGGACCTGGGACGAAGGTGTCCCCGTCGGGTCGGTCCTGCGGGACTGGCTGGTGCTGCTCGGCGCCCTGACCGCGCTGCGTGCCGTGTCGGGGATCGGGAGCCCGCCCGCGGCGGAGTTCGTCGCGCTGTGCCCGTCGTTGCTCGTGACCGTGGTCTGCCGCAAGGCGGTCCACCGGCGTCTGATGGCCGTACGACGACGTGCCCGGGCGCTCCGCCGGGTCCTGGTCGTCGGTGAGGCCGCGACGGTGGATGCCGTGGTCGGACAACTCGCCGAGCGCACCGAGCACGGGTACGTGGTGGTCGGGGTCTGTGTGGTGGGCGAGGGCGACGTCCCGTCCGGTGTGCCGGTGTTCACGCGGCTTCGGGCCGACGAGCCGACCGCCTTCGACGAGGATGCCGGGCTCGTGGCGGAAGCGGCCGAGGCGCTCGGGGCCGACCTGGTCTTCGCCGCCGCGGGCAGATACATGTCCGGTCACCGGCTCCGGCGGCTGTCCTGGGCCCTGCACGACCGTGGCTGCCCGCTCATGGTTCTGCCGGGCATCGTCGAGGTGGTCCGGCGCAGGGTCCGGCTCACCTCGGCGGCCGGGCTCACGCTGCTGGACATCTCGCCGCCGACGCGGCGCGGCCTGCCGATGATCCTGAAGGCCGTGACGGACCAGGTGGGCGCGCTCGTCCTGCTCGTCGCGCTGGCTCCGGTGTTCGGCCTTCTGGCGCTCGCGGTCCGCGTGGGTTCGGCCGGGCCCGTGATCTTCCGTCAGACACGTGTCGGCCGGAATGGCGAGCAGTTTCCCATGTGGAAGTTCCGGACCATGGTCGTGGGTGCCGACCGGATGAAAGGGGACCTGGCGACCGCGAACGAACACGACGGCCATATGTTCAAGCTGCGCCGGGATCCACGCATTACGCCGATCGGCCGCTTTCTGCGTCGCTATTCCCTGGACGAGCTTCCCCAGTTGGTCAATGTCCTGCTCGGCCATATGTCACTGGTGGGCCCCCGCCCGCCACTGCCCGAGGAAGTCGCCCGATACGACCGGGTGGAGATGCGCCGGCTGAGCGTCAAACCCGGCCTCACGGGACTGTGGCAGGTGAGCGGACGGTCCGATCTCTCCTGGCACGAGACGGTCTCGCTGGATCTGCAGTACGTGGACAACTGGTCATGGGGCTGGGACATGTCGGTCATGGCCCGCACGGTCCGTGCCGTACTGGACGGACGCGGAGCCTACTGACCCGTCGGCGACTCCATGCGGCCTAGTTTGCCGACAACACGCTTATATAAGCCCGTAGATATAAGCATTTCATGGAAACTCTCCTATAGATAAATATTTGTTCTCGCCGGGAGAGGTCGCCCGATGGCAGACACCGCAGCACCGCCCGCAGTGGAACGCTCCCTGCGGGGTTTCGTGGGAGCCGGCTACGACAAGGGGCGCCCCCTGCTCGTTCAGGCGGCCTGGTTCGCCGTACTCAATCTGGTCTTCGTCCAATGGTGGTTCCCGGCCAGATGGCGGCCGGCCCTGCTGCGCGCGTTCGGAGCGCGGATCGGCCACCGTGTACTGATCCGTCATCGTGTGCGCGTCCATTGGCCGTGGCGGCTCGAGATCGCCGACGACGTCTGGATCGGCGAGGGCGCCTGGCTGCTGAACCTGGAGCAGATCACGATCGGCAGCAACGTCTGCGTGTCCCAGGGCGCACTGCTGTGCACCGGGAGCCACCAACGCCGCCACCGCACCTTCGAGTTCGACAACGGGCCCATCCGGCTGGAGCCCGGTGCCTGGGTCGCGGCGCGGGCCGTCGTGCTGCGTGGTGTCACCGTCGGCCGTGGCGCGGTGGTGGGTGCCTCCGCGGTCGCCCACCGCGACGTCGGTCCCGGTGCGGTCGTCACGACCGGAGTCGCGGCATGAGACTCCTCCACGTGGTGACCCTCGTCAGCGACGACGGAGCGTACGGCGGCCCGACGAGCGTGGCGACGGGGCAGCTGGAGGAGTGCGCGGCGCGCGGCCACGAGGTCACGCTGCTGTCCCTGTGGCGCGGCAGATCCCCGGCACCGGAACGCGTCGGCTCGGTTCCGCTGCGTACGCGCCCGGCGCGCTCCCTGCTCCCGGGGCGGTTCACCGGCCTCATGCACCCCCTGCTCGTCAGGGACTTGTGGCGGGCCATGGGCAGCGCCGACGTGGTGCACATCCACGCGGGGCGCGACCTCGTCTCCCTGGCCGCGCTCGCGGTGGCCGCGCTGCGGCGCAAGAACTTCCTGGCGCAGACGCACGGCATGGTGGAGCCGCGGCGCAGGGCCGTTGTCAGGCTCTTCGACCGCCTGTACGTCCCTCTCCTGCGCCGGGCACGCGGCTGCCTGGTGCTCACCGAGCGGGAACGGCGTGCCGTGGCGGAGGTCATCGGCCCGGACGGTCCGCCCCTGCTGAAGCTGCCCAACGGGGTCCGCCCGGAGCGCGCCGACGGGGCGACGTCCTCCCGGCGCGCCCCCGAGGTGCTCTTCCTCGCCCGGCTGCACCCGCGCAAGCGCCCCGACGCATTCGTCGAGATGGCCGCGCTCGTCCACCGGAAGATGCCCGACGCACGGTTCAGTCTGTACGGGGCGGACGAGGGCGCGCTGCCGAGGGTCCGGCACCTCATCGCCGCACACGGACTCCAGGGGGTCGTCACCTACGGCGGCGCGCTGCAGCACTCCGATGCCGTACGGGCCTACGCGCGGGCGGCCGTGTACGTGCTGCCGAGCACCGACGAGCCGTTCGGGATGACCCTGATCGAAGCCATGTCCGCGGGCACCCCCGTGCTGTGCACCCAGAGCTGTGGCATCGCGGAGGAACTGGCGAGCCGGGGGGCGGCGGTCGTCACCGACGGCAGTCCGCGCGCCATGGCCGACGCGGTGTGCGACCTGCTGGCGGACGAGCACAAACGCGCCGCACTCGTGAAAGCGGGGCACCGTGCCGTCGAAGAGGTCTTCTCGATCCATACGGTGGCGGACAGGCTCGAAGGGATCTACCGGAATACCTGCTCTCCCAACAGCTCTCCGATCGGCTCGTCAATCAGCTCTTCAATCACCTGAACGGCTTCCCGTGTACGCGAAGGGGTTCACCACCGCCTCGGATACGTTGACGGCCATGGGAAGCGGGCAGACTGCATTGCGTATTCGTCAGCAGATGAAGCAGGTCATCAAGCACCAGGCGGTCGTTGCGAACAGAGTTCTCTCGCGTGCGGGAATTCTTGTGACTCCGCGTCACTACTATTCCTCCGCTCCGGATCTGCGCGGTCTCGCGGCCAGCCGTGAATTGTGGCGGGCTCCTTCCCGGCTCCCCGGTCTACGTATCGATCTCGACGAACAGATCGCGTGGCTCGAGGAAGCCTGCAAGCCGTTTCTCGACGAGTACCGGGGAGGCGCGGTCTTCGAGGGGGCGGGTCGGCTCGGGCCCGGCTACGGCTATGTCGAAGCGCAGGCCCTGCACGGCATCCTGCGCTCACTGGGCCCGCGCCGGTACCTCGAAGTCGGCAGCGGTGTCTCCACGCACATCGCGGTGGAGGCGCTCGCCCGCAACGGCCGGGACGGCCGGCCGGGAACGGTGACGTGCGTCGAACCGTATCCGCGCGCCTGGCTGACCTCCGACCCGCGCGTACACCTGCGGCGCACGCCGGTCCAGGCCGTGGACCTGGAGTTGTTCACCTCCCTCACGGCGGGCGATGTCCTGTTCGTCGACTCGTCGCACGTGGTCAAAGCCGGTTCGGATGTGAACTTCCTTGTCCTCGAGGTCTTCCCGCGCCTCGCGCCGGGCGTCGTCGTCCATGTGCACGACATCTACCTGCCGTACGACTACCAGTGCGACCTGCTGGACAGCGTGTTGCACTGGGCGGAGACCTCGCTCGTCCGGGCGTTCCTGACGCACAACGACCACGCGAGGATCCTCGCCTGTATGTCCCACCTCCACTACGAGCGGCCGGACGGGCTGCGTGTGGTGTTTCCGGACTATCGGCCGGCGCCCCATCGCGACGGTCTCCTCGCCGGGGACGGACACTTCCCGTCCTCGCTGTGGTTCGAAGTCTGCTGACGAGCCGCCTCCGCCTGCGCTGACAAGCCTCCAGACGGGCGTATCAGGCGACTTGGCATCCAGGTGCGCGTGGCATATCGGACGGATGTGGGCAAATCTGCCTAATCTACCGGTTGTGTCCCGCCGGCGCCGAGTTCGGCGGGGGCGTGAGCGGTCGCGCGCACCGGATCCCGGTTTCTGGAGGAGCTGCCATGAACATGCAGGTGGACGTCGTTGTTGCCGGAGGCGGCGGATTCATCGGCGGTCACCTCGCGGCAGACCTGCTGTCCAAGGGGCTGACGGTGCGGTGCGTCGACATCAAGCCGTACGACGAGTGGCAGCAACTGCACCACGCCGCGGAGAACGTCGTCGCCGACCTGTCGCTCCTGGCGAACGCCCGCGCGGCCGTACGGAACGCCGGCCAGGTGTACATGCTGGCCGCCGACATGGGCGGCATGGGTTTCATCGAGAACAACAAGGCCGCCTGCATGATGTCGGTGCTGACCAGCACCCACATGCTCCAGGCCGCGCACGAGGCCGGCGTGGAGCGCTACTTCTACTCCTCATCCGCCTGTGTCTACGCCGCGGGCAAGCAGACGGACCCCGGTGTCACCGCGCTGAAGGAGGCGGACGCCTATCCGGCGCAGCCCGAGGACGGCTACGGCTGGGAGAAGCTCTTCTCCGAGCGCATGTGCCGCCACTTCGAGGAGGACTTCGGGTCCACCTGCCGCATCGCCCGCTACCACAACGTGTACGGCCCCGAGGGCACCTGGACCGGAGGGCGCGAGAAGGCCCCGGCGGCCGTGTGCCGCAAGGTCGCCGAGGCGGTCATCTCCGGTGACCACAGGATCGAGATCTGGGGCGACGGCCAGCAGACGCGTTCCTTCATGTACATCGACGACTGTCTGCACGGCACCCAGATGATCATGAATGGGCCCAGCAGCGTCCCGGTCAACCTCGGCTCCTCCGAGCTGGTCTCCGTCAACCAACTGGTCGACATCGTCGAGGAGATCGCGGGCGTGCGCTGCGAGCGCGAGTACCGCCTGGACGCGCCGCAGGGAGTACGCGGCCGTAACTCCGACAACACGCTGATCCGGGAGCTCTACGGCTGGGAGCCGTCGATCGCACTGGCCGAGGGCCTGGAGAAGACCTACGGCTGGATCTACGACCAGGTGAAGCTCGCTCGCTCCTGATCCGCGACCGGCCGGAGGGCAGCCGATGAGGATCCTCGTCCACGACTACAGCGGCCACCCGTTCCAGGCCCAGCTCAGCCGTGAACTCGCGCACCGCGGCCACCAGGTCGTCCATTCGACGTGCGTGGCCTACATCTCCGGGAAGGGCAACCTGGCCGAGGAGCCGGCCGACGGACTGCGCTTCCTCACCATCGGCGACGACACCGTGCTGCAGAAGGACGCCTACGTCAACCGCCTCTTCCAGGAAACCTGGCTGGGCTTCGAGCTGGCCCGCCAGGTGCGGCGCGAGAAGCCGGACGTGGCGATGCTCGGGAACCTGCCGATCCCCACCCTGGTCGTGGCCGCGGCGGTGCTGAGGGCGCTGCGCATCCCGTGGGTGCTGTGGCATCAGGACGTCACCGCGATCGCGCTCAGGAGCTTCGCCGCCGCAGGCGTCTCCAAGCTGATGGGTGTCGCCGCCCGGGTCTTCGAGCAGGGCGAGAAGTGGTCGGCGCGACGCGCCTCGGCGATCGTGGTGATCGCCGACTCCTTCGTGCGGGTCCACCGGAAATGGGGTACCGCCGACAAGGTCACCGTCATCCCCAACTGGGCGCCGCTGGACGAGATCTGCCCCGTGGCCCGCGCCAACGCGTGGTCGGACGAGCACGGGCTCACCGGGGTCAGGACCCTGCTGTACTCGGGCACCCTCGGTCTCAAGCACAACCCCGCCCTGCTCGTGAAGTTGGCCGACCGGTTGCGGGCGCAGGGCGAACAGGTCCGGCTCGTCGTCATCAACGAGGGCCCGGCCGTCCCGGTCATCAAGGAGGGCGCCGCCGCGGCCGGCATCGACGTGACCCTGTTGCCCTTCCAGCCCTATGAGCGGCTGCCCGAGGTACTGGGCACGGGCGACGTGCTCGTCGTGCTCCTGGCGCCGGACGCCGGGGAGTTCTCGGTCCCCTCCAAGACACTGTCCTATCTGTGCGCCGGGCGCCCCGTGCTGGGCCTGATGCCGGCGGACAACCTGGCGGCGAACCTGCTCCGGGAGGCCGGCTCGGCGGTTTTCCCGCCGGAGGAGTCCTCGCTGGACAGCGCGGCCACATGGGTCCGCGAGATCCTCACCGACCCGGTGCACGCCGAGTCGCTGGGCAAGGAGAGCCGCACGCTGGCCGAGCGGGAGTTCGCCCTCGACGGCTGCGCCTCGCGATTCGAGGAGATTCTGCGGGCGGTGAGTGGTGCTGGTGCCTGATTGAGAGACGTGCCGGCGTCGCTGCGCGAGGTCATTCCGACATCGCTCCGTCCGAACACCCCCACCGGCTCGCCCGGTACATCAGGTGTGTGGGCTGCGAAGCCATCGACTCGGGTCCATTCCATTTGCTCACTCGATGAGGGGTGCAATGCGGGGCAGTCAAGAACGCGGCCTGGCCGCCGTATGCTGCTGGGCCGTCGTACTCATCGCCCTGCTGCCGGGGATGATCCTGCTGTCCGCCCACCCGCGGTTCGGGGCGGCACTCGCGGTGCAGTGCGTCGTCCTGGCACATTCCGGCGCGGCGCTCGCCCGGGTGCTCACCGCCACGTCGGTGCGGCTCATGGCACTCGGCTTCTGGCTGTTCACCTACGTGTGGCTCGGCCTCGCGCCCTTCGCCATGCTCGCCACCGACACCTACCCCCTCTCCTTCCGGACGGGCGAAGCCACGGCGTTCGCCGCCTCCGCCCTGATCGAACTCGGACTCATCGCCTACAGCGGCGGGGTGGCACTCGCCGCCGGACGCGGCAGCACCAGGCCGGTCGTCCTCGAACCGCTGCTGTCCCGCAGGCTCACCCCGGTACCCGTGCTCCTGCTGTGCGGCCTCGCGCTCGTGTTCGCGGTCGCGCTGATTCCCCAGCAGGGCGGGTGGGCCGCCTTCTTCACGAGCAGACAGGCCGTACGACAGACGGGCGCCGCCTCGGAGACGGCGCGGGCGATGAGCATCTGGGCGGTCGCCGTCCCCGCCTTCTGGGGACTGCTGGGCCTGCTGCACCTGCCCCTGCTGAAAAGGGGGGACCGGTGGTTGCGCAAGGTCCGCTGGATGCTCCTGCCGCTCATGCTCGCGCTGAACGTCGTCGTCAACAACCCCATCAGCAGGCCGCGCTTCTGGGCCGGAACCGTTCTTCTGACCCTGCTGTTCTCCTGGCGCCGGTTCGACAGCCCGCGGGTCTTCCGCGTCACCGCCGCCGCGCTCGCGGCCGTGGTGCTGCTCGTCTTCCCGTACAGCGACTACTTCCGTTACGACCAACGCGAAACCGTCCACGTGGTGCCCCTGTCCGAACAGCTCACCACGGGCATGGACTACGACTCCTATCAGCAGATGCAGACAGGCGTCGACTACGTGGCGGAGAACGGCTTCTCACCGTCGTCCGCGCTCGGTGTGCCCCTGTTCATGGTCCCGCGCTCCGCGTGGCCCGACAAACCGCAGGCCACCGGTGCCGAATTCGCCGACTACGCGGGATACGACTTCAAGAACCTTTCGGCACCGCTGTGGATCGAGGGCTTCCTGTGGGCGGGCGCGCCGTGTGTGGTCCTCGTCTTCCTGCTGCTGGGCGTGGCCTCACGCCGCATGGACGACATCCGGGAACGGCTGCGGGACAGCCGGTCCACGTTGGCGGTACTGCTGGTCCCGGCCTTCGCCTTCTACCAGCTCATCCTGCTGCGCGGCAGCCTCATCGCCATCGTGGGCCCACTGGTTCTGGTCCTGGTCGTCCCTCTGTTGATCACTACCCGCTCCGCCCGGTCGTCCCGGGTCCCTTCACCGGCGCTGCCGCCCCCCACCCCGGGCCATGCGCCGATTCCTGGAAAAGGAGGTATCCGTGACCACTCCCACCAGCCCGGATGACCGTTACGCCGAACCGGACCAGCTTCGCGACCAGGTGCGTCAACTGCTGAGATACCGCGCGGTCATCGCCCTGGGCATCGTCTTGGGGCTGCTCGGCGGACTATCGCTGGTGCTGTTCGGCGCAGGGACCTACACGGCGACGGCCGAGGTGCGTATCCGTTCGACCGCCGACCCGATCAACGCCTTCGGTGTGACCATCGACAACCAGGTGACCATGGGCACGGAGCGGCGGATCGCGCTCAGCAACACCGTCGTGGCCCGTGCGGCAAAGGCGCTCGGGGAACCGTCCCGTGCCGACGCGTTGCCGGCGGACCTGCGGGTCGCGAGCCCGCCGGACTCCCAGGTCCTCAGGTTCGAGTACACAGCGGGCTCCGCGAAGCGGGCGGCCCGGGTGACCAACGCGTTCGCCGCCGCCTACCTCGCCGATCGCGAGGCCAGGATCCATGCCATGGTCAAGCGGCTGACCGGTGGGCTGGAGCAGCAGATCGCCGTGCTGGCGAAGCGGAAGACCCCCAAGGGCGACGGGGCCGCGGCCGCCGGTCTGCGGGACCAGACCAGCGCACTGCACAAGCGGATCTCGGACATCAGAACCTACGACACCACCGCGGGCGAGGTGGTGCGCGGGGCCGAACCGCCGGACCGGCCCTCGGGCCCGGGCCCCGCCGCGCTCATCGGTTTCGGCCTGGTGGGTGGCCTGGTCCTCGGTACCTTTCTCGCCTGGCTGTGCGCCGCACTCGAACCGCGGGCACGCTCGATCGGCGATGTCCGAGGAGCCCTCGGCGCTCCGGTACTGGGCCTCCTCCCGCCGTCCGACCCGGACGGCGAACTGGTGCAGGTCGGCCGGGTCGGCGGCAGCCTCGCGGAGGCCTACCGGGCTCTCGCCTTCCGGCTCCGGCACGACGAGAACCTCACGGCCAAGGGAACTCTCCTGGTCGTGGCACCGAAGCAGGACCGGGCCGCCGAGGCCGCCGCGGTGAACCTCGCCGCCGCGTTCGCCGAGGCCGGTGAGGACGTGCTGCTGGTGGATGCGACGGCCGACAGTCCGGGTCTCTCGGCACGTCTGCAGACGGTGGCCGACGGTCCCGATGCCGGCGCCGGGACGGCCGGTCCCGAGGGCCGGGTCGTCGTCGACGCGGGCACGGCCGGGCGATTCACGCTCTTCCCGGACCGGAGCGCCGGCACCACGACCGACGAGGCCCTGGCGCCCTCCGCGGTGACGCGCGCGCTGCCGGACACCGACTCCGGAAGGTCGGCCGTCGTCGTCACTCGGCCCCTGCTCGAGCACACCGACGGGCTGGCGGTCGCCCAGCGTGTGGACGGTGTCCTCGTGGTCGGCGGCCTGGACCGCACCAGGCGCGACGACCTCAAGCAGGTGCGTGACCTGATCAGCTGCTCGGGCGGACACATCGTGGGCGCGGTGCTCGACACCGGCACACGGCGGAGCCGACTGCGCCGCGCCCTGGACGCCGTCCAAGCCCGTCGGCCGGCAGAGCTGCTGCGCCGGTTCACGGCATCGGCCGCGCCCGCCGCCGGGGCGGGGGACCGGCCCGCACCGCCGCGTCAGGCCGACGGCGGGCCGCAGAAGGAGAAGCTCGCCCCGTCGCGGCAGGACGCCTCCGCGCAGGACGACACGCTCACCGCCTCGCGATGAGCACCGCCGGAACGGTTGCTCCCGCCACCGTAGGGACGGCAGCCCGGTGCGGCGTCGCCGCCACCGCGCGAGGCGGGTGGTGGGGCTTCCTCGGTGCGGTGGTCAACGCCACCTTCGGGTACGTCCTGGTCGCCCTGGTCACGCGTGCCCTCGGCGCGCACGGATCGGGGGCCGTGTTCACGGGCGTCGCGGTCTTCACCATCCTCAGCAACACCTGCAAGCTCGGTGCCGACACGGGGCTGGTGCGCTTCGTGTCCCGCGACGTGGCCACCGGCGGCGGCCACCAGGTGAGTGCCCTGGTGCGCAGCGCCGTCGTACCGGGAGCCGCGGCGAGCACGGCGGCCGCGGCGCTGCTGTTCCTGTCGCCGTCGACCGCCACTTCGCTGCTGCCGAATCTCGCGCCGGAGGACGCGGTCACCCTGGTCCGGCTCTTCGCGCTGTTCCTCCCCCTGGCCACGGTGTCCCTGATCCTGCTCGGCGCCACCCAGGGCTACGGCACGGTGGTGCCGTTCGTGGGCGTCGAGCAGGTCGGCAAACCGGTCCTGCGCGTGCTGATCGCCGTGCCGGTCGCGTTCCTGACCCCGAGCGTGCTGAGCCTGGCATCCGCCTGGCTCATCCCCTCCATGGCCGGCGCCTTCGCCACCTGGTTCGCGCTGCGCCGGTGCCACCGCACGCACCGCAGAACTCCGGCCGGACCCGAAGTGGCCGCTGCCCGGCGGGGATTCTGGGCGTTCGCGGCACCCCGGGCGATCTCCTCGGTGTTCGACATCAGCGCCGTATGGGTGGGCGTCGTCCTGCTGTCGTCCCTGGCCACGAGTGAAGAGGCGGGCATCTACACGGCCGTCGGCCGCGTCATCGTCGCGGCGACCCTGCTCCAGCTCGCCATCCGGCTGGCCGTAGCTCCGGAGATCAGCCGCCTGCTCGCCGTGGACGAGATCGCACAGGCCTGCCACCTCCATCGCGTCTCGACGCGCTGGATCGTGCTGTTCTCCTGGCCGCTGCTCGTGCTCCTCACGAGCTTCCCCAAGACGGTGCTCTCGTTGTTCGGACCGGAGTTCGAACAGGGGGCGGTTGCCCTGGTGGTGCTCTGCGCGGCCTCGGCGATCAACGTCGGCGTGGGCAACGCGCAGACGGTGCTGCTCATGGCGGGCCGAAGCTCATGGCATCTCGTGGTCACCGGCGCCGCGTTCGCGGTGCAGTTGGCCGTGGGCATCCTCACCGTGCCCCGGTGGGGGGTCCTGGGAGCCGCCCTGTCCTGGGGAGCGGCGATCGTCGTGGAGAACCTCGTCTCCGCCGCCCTGGTGCGACGCCATCCGGGCTTCACGATCGTCGACCGCGGGTACCTCACGGCCGCCGTCGCCGGTCTCTGCCTCACGGGGGCTCTCGTGCTTCCCGTCAGGCTGCTGGCGGGCGACACGGCGGTCGGACTCGCCGCCGGAATCGCCCTGGGATTGTGCGCTTTCAGTATAAGTTTGTCCCGTTTTCGAGCCGCGTTGGGGCTGAGTGAACTGGTCGGCGTACTCCGTGAGCGCGCCTCGTAAAACCGCCGGAAACCGAATTCCCCGCAATTCCACCCTCCCGCCCTGCAATTCGCCCTCTCAACCCGCAATTCCGGCCTCCACCCGGTAATTCCACCCTCCGTATCCCTCATCTCCGGGACAGCTCATGCACCTCAGAAATCGCAGGACGAGGATCGGCACCGCGGCTTCCACGGCGGTCTTCCTCGCGGCCACGTCGCTCCTGTCCGCCGGTGCCGCGGCAGCCGACGGCGAGAAGACCATGACCGCCGATCCCTTGCAGACCTGGCAGACGGACGGCATCGTCTGGTCGCTCGAGTACGTACGTGGTGTCGTGTACGTCGGCGGCAGCTTCGGCAAGGTCCGCCCCCCTGGCGCGAAGCCCGGCGAGAAGGAGGTCACTCGCACCAACTTCGCCGCGTTCGACGCCGCCACCGGCGCGCTGCTGCCCTGCGCCCACTCGTTCACGGGAGGCGAGAACACCGTACGGGCGCTGAAGGCGTCGCGAGACGGCAAGGTGCTCTACGTCGGCGGCTCGTTCGGCAAGGTCGACGAGACCGGCGTGGGCAGCACGGCCGCGCTCAACACGGCCGACTGCTCGCTGCGCAAGGAGTTCCGTCCGATCGCCTCGGCGACCGTGCGGGCCATCGAGACCACGGACTCCGCGGTCTACCTGGGTGGAGACTTCACGCTGGTCAACAACCAGACCAGGAACAGCATCGCCGCGGTCCGGCCCGACGGCTCGCTCCTGCCGTTCAAGGCGGACATCGACCTGCCGGTCCGGGCCCTCGTGGCCGCACCCGAGCACGGGAAGATCCTGGTCGGCGGCGACTTCGTAGAGGTGAACGAGAACCTGATCCACGCGCTGGTCGCCCTGCACCCCTCGACCGGCGCGACGGTGTCCGAATTCCCGCTGTGGCTGCCGGCCAGATCGGTGGTGAAGGCACTGACCCGCGACGAGAACAACTTCTACGTGGCGGCGGAGGGCAGGGGGACCGGCGTCTTCGACGGCCGAATCGCCGGACGTCTGTCCGACAACGCGCTGCTGTGGAAGGACAACTGCCGGGGCGCCACCCAGGCCGTCGCCGTGCACAAGGGCGTCGTCTACAGCGGATCCCACGCCCACAACTGCGACCACACCCCCGGGGGCTTTCCCGAGCACGAGGGCGGAAACCGGCAGCACCTGCTGGCCCAGTCGGCCCGGGACATGCGCATCCAGCACTGGTTCCCCGACACCAACGGAGGAACCGGTGAGGGGCAGGGTCCCCGGGTGCTGGAAGTGGCCGGCGAGATCCTCTGGGCCGGTGGGGAATTCACCACCGTCAACGAAAAGCCGCAGCAGAGCCTGACCCGATTCGCGGCCGCCCCCGACACCGGAGCCCCCGAAGCGGCTCCCACGCTCACGGTCAAGGAGAACAAGGCCGGCAAGGTCACGCTCGGGTGGCGCACCGCCTGGGACCGGGACGACGCGGAGCTGACGTACCGGATCTACCGGGACGGCGTCCTCGTGGCCTCGCCGAAGCAGCGTTCCGTCTGGTGGAACCGCCCCGACATGACGTACACGGACACCGTCGCACCCGGCTCTCGCCACACCTACCGGATCGCCGTCACCGACGGCAGGAACACCTCGCCCAGGTCGGAACGGCTCAGCGTGACCGCTGCCGCCGGGGGGCAGTGATGGGGGAACGTCTCGGTTACGCGCCGGGCGTCTTCGACCTCTTCCACGTGGGCCATCTCAACATCCTGCGCCGGGCCCGGGAGCACTGCGACCGGCTCGTCGCGGGTGTCTGCTGCGACGATCTGGTCGTGCACCTGAAAGGCAGGCCGCCCGTCGTACCGCTCTCCGAGCGAATGGAGATCGTCCGCAGCATTCGCTACGTCGACGAGATCTATGTGGCGACGGTCAGCGACAAGATCGAGATTTGGAAGGAAGTCGGTTTCGACGTCATCTTCAAGGGTGACGACTGGCTCGGAACCGAGGTCTGGAAATCCCTCGAGACGGAATTCGCGAAGGTCGGTGTGGACGTCCTCTACTTCCCCTACACCGCCCACACCTCGAGCACTCTTCTGCGCCGCGCCCTCAACCTCCTGACCTTGGCGAACCGCACCGGTCCGCCTTCAGGCCAGTTCCCGGAACCACTTCACAAGAAAGGCGCCAGCGAACAGGAGGTGGGCTACGAGCAGGGCGCAGTAGACCCCGAGAAAGAGGTCCTGATCCGCCAGGAATAGGAAGCTGACACAGACCATGCCGTAGTCGACGGGAAGAAGGACCACGGCACGCAGCGTCGAGGGCGGCGCCGGCGCGGCCGCTCTTCCCGTCTGCCGCTTCAGCTTCTCGGTCAGGATCCCGCCGAAGAGGATGACGACGGCCGCCAGCTGGAAGGCCATGGGCACGACGAGGAAGGCGTCGCGGGGCAGGTCGAAGAAGCGGTAGAACGACACCAGCACGGCCATGTGAATGCCCATGATCTTGACGGTGTCGACCACGTGGTCCAGCCACTCGCCCCGGGCGCTCTCCGTGCTCCGGCTGCGTGCCAGCTGTCCGTCCGCCGCATCGAGGGCGAAGCCCGTCACCAGTGCCGCGAACACCATGACCGCCAGAACCGGCGAGGGCGGCAACAGCGCCACGGCCGCCAACGCCGGGAAGGTGAAGCAGGCGCCGAGGACGGTCACCTGGTTCGGGGTGATCTCGCTGCGGTATGCCATCGCCGCCAGCATGCGGCCGGCCGGTCGATTGACGAACCGGGTGTAGAGGGAGACCCCCTTGGAGGACTTCTGGGCTGCCGACAGGTGCCTGTACACGTCGAAGATTTCCGACATTCCGTCCTCTTTATTGCAGAGCGTAGAATATCGGTGATTGTCGCATGCGGGGATGCCCGTGCTGATCATTGAGGGCTTCCGTGCGGTCGACCGAAGAGGGGGGACGGGGCGGGTGGGCGAGGGCGCGCTGAGGGCCCGCGTTTGACCTGCGTCACTCCCGGGGTATCCTCTCCGGCTCGATTGGCCAGCCCCCTGCCCCGTATGGCAGACTAGCGGGGTTGCTCGGTCGAGTGTTGATGCTGCGCGCCTCCCGCCGGGAGGACTGGAAGCGAGTCCCACAGTACTCGTCGCCCTAACTGCCGTAAGGCAGCGCTGGGGCGGACGTACGGGAATCTTCCGGGAAGTGTCAGCGCAGCACCGGCCAGGCACCCGGTGGGCCTTCCGCCCCCGGCTTGCGGTTCCGGAAGGGCCGTGCTCCCAGGCAAGGGATGTTCGAACAAGGGGCATCTGTGTCAGCGGGAGCGCGACACGCCCGACCGCGTGGGTCGGAGGAGAGCAAGGGAACACCGGGTTCCGGAGCGTAAGAGAGACAGGACTACGGAGTAGCCATGGCGGGACAGAAGATCCGCATCCGGCTCAAGGCCTACGACCACGAGGTCATCGACTCCTCGGCGAAGAAGATCGTCGAGACGGTGACCCGCACTGGTGCGTCGGTCGCGGGCCCGGTGCCGCTGCCCACTGAGAAGAACGTGTACTGCGTCATCAAGTCGCCGCACAAGTACAAGGACTCGCGCGAGCACTTCGAGATGCGCACGCACAAGCGCCTGATCGACATCCTCGACCCGACGCCCAAGACCGTTGACTCTCTGATGCGACTCGACCTCCCGGCCGGTGTCGACATCGAGATCAAGCTCTGAGGGTCG
This sequence comes from Streptomyces cyaneochromogenes, assembly GCF_003963535.1. GTDB lineage: Bacteria > Actinomycetota > Actinomycetes > Streptomycetales > Streptomycetaceae > Streptomyces > Streptomyces shaanxiensis. Next base: position 6,061,509 of record NZ_CP034539.1, read on the forward strand.
GTGATCTGAGAATGGCTAAGCAGATCAAGGGCATCCTGGGCGAGAAGCTCGGCATGACGCAGGTGTGGGACGAGAACAACCGCGTTGTTCCGGTCACCGTCGTCAAGGCCGGCCCCAACGTCGTCACCCAGGTCCGTACGAACGACGCCGACGGCTACGAGTCCGTCCAGATCGCGTTCGGCGAGATCGACCCGCGCAAGGTGAACAAGCCCCTCAAGGGCCACTTCGCCAAGGCCGACGTCACTCCCCGCCGCCACCTCGTCGAGATCCGTACCGCTGACGCCAGCGAGTACACCCTCGGCCAGGAGATCACCGCCGAGGTGTTCGAGGCCGGCATCAAGGTCGACGTGACCGGCAAGAGCAAGGGCAAGGGCTTCGCCGGTGTCATGAAGCGTCACAACTTCAAGGGCCTCGGCGCCGGTCACGGCACCCAGCGCAAGCACCGCTCTCCCGGTTCCATCGGTGGCTGTGCCACCCCGGGCCGTGTGTTCAAGGGCCTCCGCATGGCGGGTCGCATGGGCAACGAGCGGGTCACCACCCAGAACCTGACCGTCCACGCCGTTGACGCGGAGAAGGGTCTGCTGCTCATCAAGGGCGCGGTTCCCGGTCCGAACGGCGGCCTCGTCCTGGTCCGCACCGCGGCCAAGGGGGCCTGAGGTAACCGATGAGCACTGTTGACATCCTTTCGCCGGCGGGCGACAAGGCCGGTTCCGTCGAGCTCCCCGCGGAGATCTTCGACGTAGAGAAGATCAGCGTTCCGCTGCTTCACCAGGTCGTCGTCGCGCAGCTGGCCGCGGCCCGTCAGGGCACGCACAAGACCAAGACGCGTGGCGAGGTCCGTGGTGGTGGCAAGAAGCCTTACCGCCAGAAGGGCACCGGTCGCGCCCGTCAGGGCTCGACCCGCGCGCCGCAGTTCGCCGGTGGTGGCGTCGTGCACGGTCCCGTGCCGCGCGACTACTCGCAGCGGACCCCGAAGAAGATGAAGGCCGCGGCCCTGCGCCACGCCCTCACCGACCGGGCCCGCAACAACCGCATCCACGTCGTCTCCGGCGTCATCGAGGGCGAGACCCCGTCCACGAAGGCCGCCAAGTCGCTGTTCGGCAAGATCTCGGAGCGCAAGAACCTGCTCCTGGTCGTCGAGCGCGCCGACGAGGCCGCGTGGCTGTCCGCCCGCAACCTGCCCCAGGTCCACATCCTGGAGCCGGGCCAGCTGAACACGTACGACGTTCTCGTCTCGGACGACGTGGTCTTCACCCAGGCCGCGTTCGAGTCCTTCGTGTCTGGCCCCAAGGCCGCTGACACCGAAGGGAGCGAGGCCTGATGGCTACGCGTCACCCGAGCATTGCCTCCAAGGCTGCGAAGGCCGCCAAGGCCGCGCGCGTCGCCAAGGCGCGTCGCCACGCCGCAGAGGGCAAGAACACCGTCGTCACCCCGGCCAGCAAGGCGTACACGGACCCCCGTGACGTGCTGCTGAAGCCGGTCGTGTCGGAGAAGAGCTACGCGCTCCTGGACGAGAACAAGTACACGTTCATCGTCGACCCGAACGCCAACAAGACCCAGATCAAGCAGGCCGTCCAGGCGGTCTTCTCGGTCAAGGTCACCGGGGTCAACACGATCAACCGCCAGGGCAAGCGCAAGCGGACCCGTACCGGCTTCGGCCAGCGTGCGGCGACCAAGCGCGCGATCGTGACCCTCGCCGAGGGCGACCGTATCGACATCTTCGGCGGTCCGACCGCCTAAGGGCGGTCCGGATCGTCCGATATCGGACGAGGACTGAGAAATGGGAATCCGCAAGTACAAGCCGACTACGCCGGGCCGTCGTGGTTCCAGCGTCGCCGACTTCGTCGAGGTCACGCGGTCCACGCCGGAGAAGTCGCTGGTCCGCCCCCTGCACAGCAAGGGCGGCCGTAACAACGCCGGTCGTGTGACCGTTCGCCACCAGGGTGGCGGACACAAGCGCGCCTACCGAGTGATCGACTTCCGTCGTCACGACAAGGACGGCGTGCCGGCGAAGGTCGCGCACATCGAGTACGACCCCAACCGCACCGCGCGCATCGCGCTGCTGCACTACGCCGACGGCGAGAAGCGCTACATCCTCGCCCCGCGCAACCTGCAGCAGGGTGACCGCGTCGAGAACGGTCCCGGGGCCGACATCAAGCCGGGCAACAACCTGGCGCTGCGCAACATCCCGGTCGGTACCACGATCCACGCGATCGAGCTCCGTCCCGGTGGCGGCGCCAAGTTCGCCCGCTCCGCCGGTGCCTCCGTGCAGCTGCTCGCGAAGGAGGGCCAGATGGCCCACCTGCGCATGCCCTCCGGTGAGATCCGCCTGGTCGACGTGCGCTGCCGCGCCACCGTCGGCGAGGTCGGCAACGCCGAGCAGAGCAACATCAACTGGGGTAAGGCCGGCCGCAAGCGCTGGCTGGGCGTCCGCCCGACCGTTCGCGGTGTGGCGATGAACCCGGTTGACCACCCCCACGGTGGTGGTGAGGGCAAGACCTCCGGTGGTCGCCACCCGGTCAGCCCCTGGGGTCAGAAGGAGGGTCGTACTCGTTCGCCGAAGAAGGCTTCGAACAAGTACATCGTCCGCCGCCGCAAGACGAACAAGAAGCGCTAGGAGCGGGTTTAGATGCCGCGCAGTCTCAAGAAGGGGCCCTTCGTCGACGAGCACCTCGCCAAGAAGGTGGATGCTCAGAACGAAGCCGGCACCAAGAACGTCATCAAGACCTGGTCCCGTCGCTCCATGATCGTGCCGGCCATGCTCGGCCACACGCTCGCGGTGCACAACGGCAAGACCCACATCCCGGTGTTCGTCACCGAGTCGATGGTCGGCCACAAGCTCGGCGAGTTCTCGCCGACGCGCACCTTCCGGGGCCACGTCAAGGACGACCGGAAGTCGAAGCGCCGCTAGTAGCGGATCGCATTCAGACACGTAAGTAACTGAGAGGGACAACCATGGAAGCCAGGGCCCAGGCGCGGTACATCCGCGTTACGCCCATGAAGGCCCGCCGCGTGGTGGACCTTATCCGTGGCATGGATGCCACGGAGGCTCAGGCTGTTCTGCGATTCGCTCCGCAGGCAGCCTCCGTGCCGGTCGGCAAGGTGCTCGACAGCGCCATTGCCAACGCCGCGCACAACTACGACCACACGGACGCCTCCTCGCTGGTCATCAGCGAGGCGTACGTCGACGAGGGCCCGACCCTGAAGCGGTTCCGTCCGCGTGCCCAGGGCCGTGCCTACCGGATCCGCAAGCGGACCAGCCACATCACCGTGGTCGTCAGCAGCAAGGAAGGAACCCGGTAATGGGCCAGAAGGTAAACCCGCATGGGTTCCGGCTCGGTGTCACGACCGACTTCAAGTCGCGTTGGTACGCCGACAAGCTGTACAAGGACTACGTCAAGGAAGACGTCGCCATCCGTCGGATGATGACGTCCGGCATGGAGCGCGCCGGTATCTCGAAGGTTGAGATCGAGCGCACCCGTGACCGTGTCCGCGTGGACATCCACACCGCGCGTCCGGGCATCGTCATCGGCCGCCGTGGCGCCGAGGCCGACCGCATCCGCGGTGACCTCGAGAAGCTCACGGGCAAGCAGGTCCAGCTGAACATCCTCGAGGTCAAGAACCCCGAGACCGACGCTCAGCTGGTTGCCCAGGCCGTTGCCGAGCAGCTCTCCTCCCGCGTCTCCTTCCGTCGGGCCATGCGCAAGAGCATGCAGTCCGCCATGAAGGCCGGCGCCAAGGGCATCAAGATCCAGTGCGGCGGCCGCCTCGGTGGCGCCGAGATGTCCCGCTCGGAGTTCTACCGCGAGGGCCGCGTGCCCCTGCACACGCTCCGCGCGAACGTGGACTACGGCTTCTTCGAGGCCAAGACGACCTTCGGCCGCATCGGTGTGAAGGTCTGGATCTACAAGGGCGATGTCAAGAACATCGCCGAGGTCCGCGCCGAGAACGCTGCGGCCCGTGCGGGTAACCGCCCGGCCCGTGGTGGTGCCGACCGCCCGGCCCGTGGTGGCCGTGGTGGCGAGCGGCGCGGTCGCAAGCCGCAGCAGGCTGCCGGCGCCGAGGCCCCCAAGGCCGAGGCTCCCGCGTCCGCTCCGGCTGAGAGCACCGGAACGGAGGCCTGACCGACATGCTGATCCCCCGTAGGGTCAAGCACCGCAAGCAGCACCACCCGAAGCGCCGTGGTCAGGCCAAGGGCGGTACGACGGTTGCGTTCGGCGAGTACGGCATCCAGGCCCTCACGCCGGCGTACGTGACCAACCGCCAGATCGAGGCGGCCCGTATCGCGATGACCCGCCACATCAAGCGTGGCGGCAAGGTCTGGATCAACATCTACCCGGACCGCCCGCTGACGAAGAAGCCTGCCGAGACCCGCATGGGTTCCGGTAAGGGTTCGCCGGAGTGGTGGATCGCGAACGTTCACCCGGGTCGGGTGATGTTCGAGCTGTCCTACCCGAACGAGAAGATTGCGCGTGAAGCTCTGACTCGTGCGGCCCACAAGCTGCCGATGAAGTGCCGGATCGTCAAGCGCGAGGCAGGTGAAGCGTGATGTCGGCCGGTACCAAGGCGTCCGAGCTGCGCGAGCTGGGCAACGAGGAGCTTCTGGCGAAGCTCCGCGAGGCCAAGGAAGAGCTGTTCAACCTCCGCTTCCAGGCGGCGACGGGTCAGCTCGAGAACCACGGTCGGCTCAAGGCCGTCCGTAAGGACATCGCGCGGATCTACACCCTGATGCGTGAGCGCGAGCTGGGCATCGAGACGGTGGAGAGCGCCTGATGAGTGAGAGCAACGTGACTGAGCAGACTGCAGAGGCCCGCGGCTTCCGCAAGACCCGTGAGGGTCTCGTCGTCAGCGACAAGATGGACAAGACCGTCGTCGTCGCTGTCGAGGACCGCGTCAAGCACGCGCTGTACGGCAAGGTCATCCGCCGTACCAACAAGCTCAAGGCGCACGACGAGCAGAACGCCGCGGGTGTCGGCGACCGTGTCCTCCTCGCGGAGACCCGGCCGCTGTCCGCGACGAAGCGCTGGCGCGTCGTCGAGATCCTCGAGAAGGCCAAGTAATTTCCTGCGGGGCCAATCCCGCAGGTCAGTTCCGCCAGGCTCGGCAGGGGCGCTCGTACTGAGGCCCCTGCCGGGAACCGGCAGACAAACAGGAGATAGACGTGATCCAGCAGGAGTCGCGACTGCGTGTCGCCGACAACACTGGTGCGAAGGAGATCCTTTGCATCCGTGTGCTCGGTGGCTCCGGTCGCCGCTACGCGGGCATCGGTGACGTCATCGTCGCCACCGTCAAGGACGCGATCCCCGGTGGCAACGTGAAGAAGGGTGACGTCGTCAAGGCGGTCATCGTTCGCACCGTCAAGGAGCGCCGCCGTCCGGACGGCTCGTACATCCGCTTCGACGAGAACGCCGCCGTCATTCTGAAGAACGACGGCGACCCTCGCGGCACCCGCATCTTCGGCCCGGTCGGCCGTGAGCTGCGCGAGAAGAAGTTCATGAAGATCATCTCGCTCGCGCCGGAGGTGCTGTAAGCATGAAGATCAAGAAGGGCGACCTGGTCCAGGTCATCACCGGCAAGGACAAGGGCAAGCAGGGCAAGGTCATTGCCGCTTACCCGCGCGACGAGCGCGTCCTGGTCGAGGGTGTCAACCGGGTCAAGAAGCACACCAAGGCCGGCCCGACCGCTCGCGGTTCCCAGGCCGGCGGCATCGTCACGACCGAGGCGCCGATCCACGTCTCCAACGTCCAGCTGGTCGTTGAGAAGGACGGCAACAAGGTCGTCACGCGTGTCGGTTACCGCTTCGACGACGAAGGCAACAAGATCCGCGTTGCCAAGCGGACGGGTGAGGACATCTGATGGCTACCACCACCACTCCGCGTCTGAAGACGAAGTACCGCGAGGAGATCGCGGGCAAGCTGCGTGACGAGTTCAGCTACGAGAACGTCATGCAGATCCCCGGCCTCGTCAAGATCGTGGTCAACATGGGTGTGGGCGACGCCGCCCGCGACTCCAAGCTGATCGAGGGCGCCATCCGCGACCTCACCACGATCACCGGTCAGAAGCCGGCCGTCACCAAGGCCCGCAAGTCCATCGCGCAGTTCAAGCTGCGTGAGGGCCAGCCGATCGGTGCCCACGTCACGCTCCGTGGCGACCGCATGTGGGAGTTCCTGGACCGCACCCTGTCGCTCGCGCTGCCGCGCATCCGCGACTTCCGTGGTCTGTCCCCCAAGCAGTTCGACGGCCGTGGCAACTACACCTTCGGTCTCACCGAGCAGGTCATGTTCCACGAGATCGACCAGGACAAGATCGACCGCACCCGGGGTATGGACATCACCGTGGTGACCACGGCGACCAACGACGCTGAGGGCCGCGCGCTCCTTCGTCACCTCGGCTTCCCCTTCAAGGAGGCGTGAGCGAGATGGCGAAGAAGGCTCTGATCGCGAAGGCTGCTCGCAAGCCCAAGTTCGGCGTGCGTGGCTACACGCGCTGCCAGCGTTGTGGCCGTCCCCACTCCGTGTACCGCAAGTTCGGCCTGTGCCGCGTGTGCCTTCGTGAGATGGCTCACCGTGGCGAGCTGCCGGGCGTGACCAAGAGCTCCTGGTAATCCCCTTATTTAGGGATTCCAGAGGCTCTCGGTAAGCACTGGGCGTGTCAGGTGCCCTCCTCTCCATGGCTTAGGCTTGGAGGGTTGGGCGCCTGACGGTCGCCCGTACGACTTACTACGCCGTAGGTCCACCGCGCCGCACCCGTCCCGTCTCGGATCGGGGAGAGGGATGGCGCACCAGGAAACCCCGGCGAGAGAGGCCGAAGGCCAATTCATGACCATGACTGATCCGATCGCAGACATGCTTACGCGTCTGCGGAACGCGAACTCGGCATACCACGACTCCGTGACGATGCCGGCATCGAAGATCAAGTCGCACATCGCGGAGATCCTCCAGCAGGAGGGCTTCATCACGGGCTGGAAGGTCGAGGACGCCGAGGTCGGCAAGAACCTCGTCCTGGAGCTGAAGTTTGGCCCCAACCGTGAGCGCTCCATCGCGGGCATCAAGCGGATCTCCAAGCCCGGTCTCCGGGTGTACGCGAAGTCCACCAACCTGCCGAAGGTGCTCGGCGGCCTCGGCGTGGCGATCATCTCCACGTCCCACGGGCTCCTCACCGACAAGCAGGCCGGCAAGAAGGGCGTGGGTGGGGAAGTCCTCGCCTACGTCTGGTAGCGGAAGGGAACGGAGGAAACAGCTATGTCGCGTATTGGCAAGCTCCCCATCACGGTTCCCGCCGGCGTGGACGTCACCATCGACGGCCGTACGGTCTCGGTCAAGGGCCCCAAGGGCACGCTGACCCACACCGTTGCCGCGCCGATCGACATCGCCAAGGGTGAGGACGGCGTCCTGAACGTCACCCGCCCCAACGACGAGCGTCAGAACAAGGCCCTGCACGGCCTGTCCCGCACGCTGGTGGCGAACATGATCACCGGCGTGACCCAGGGTTACGTGAAGAAGCTCGAGATCAGCGGTGTCGGTTACCGCGTGACGGCCAAGGGTTCGAACCTGGAGTTCGCTCTGGGCTACAGCCACCCGATCACCGTCGAGGCCCCCGAGGGCATCACCTTCAAGGTGGAGGCCCCCACCCGGTTCTCGGTCGAGGGCATCGACAAGCAGAAGGTCGGCGAGGTTGCGGCCAACATCCGCAAGCTGCGCAAGCCCGACCCGTACAAGGCCAAGGGCGTCAAGTACGAGGGCGAAGTCATCCGCCGCAAGGTCGGAAAGGCGGGTAAGTAAGCCATGGCATACGGACAGAAGATCCTCAAGGGCGACGCCTACAAGCGCGCCGCGATCAAGCGCCGTCACATCCGGATCCGCAAGCGGATCAACGGTACGGCGGAGCGTCCGCGTCTGGTCGTGACCCGTTCCAACCGCCACATCGTGGCCCAGGTGATCGACGACCTCAAGGGTCACACCCTTGCGTCGGCGTCCACCCTGGACACCTCGATCCGCGGTGGCGAGGGCGACAAGTCCGCGCAGGCCAAGCAGGTCGGCGCCCTGGTCGCCGAGCGTGCCAAGGCCGCGGGCGTCGAGGCTGTCGTATTCGACCGTGGTGGCAACCAGTACGCCGGGCGCATCGCCGCCCTGGCGGACGCCGCCCGCGAAGCCGGGCTCAAGTTCTGAGCCGCTTCCGTAGCTAGCGGAAAAAGAGAGAGGTAATTCCAATGGCTGGACCCCAGCGCCGCGGTGGCGGTGCCGGTGGCGGCGAGCGGCGGGACCGGAAGGGCCGTGACGGCGGCGCAGCTGCCGCCGAGAAGACCGCTTACGTTGAGCGCGTTGTCGCGATCAACCGTGTCGCCAAGGTTGTGAAGGGTGGTCGTCGCTTCAGCTTCACCGCGCTGGTCGTGGTGGGCGACGGTGACGGCACCGTGGGTGTCGGTTACGGCAAGGCCAAGGAGGTGCCGGCCGCCATCGCCAAGGGTGTTGAGGAGGCCAAGAAGCACTTCTTCAAGGTCCCCCGTATCCAGGGCACCATCCCGCACCCGATCCAGGGTGAGAAGGCTGCCGGCGTCGTGCTGCTCAAGCCCGCGTCGCCCGGTACCGGTGTTATCGCCGGTGGTCCGGTGCGTGCCGTGCTCGAGTGCGCCGGTATCCACGACATCCTGTCGAAGTCGCTCGGCTCCGACAACGCGATCAACATCGTGCACGCGACCGTGGAGGCCCTCAAGGGCCTGCAGCGTCCCGAGGAGGTCGCGGCCCGCCGTGGTCTGCCGCTCGAGGACGTCGCCCCCGCGGCTCTTCTCCGTGCGCGTGCCGGGGCGGGTGCGTAATCATGGCGCAGCTCAAGATTACGCAGGTCAAGTCCTACATCGGCAGCAAGCAGAACCACCGTGACACCCTGCGCTCCCTTGGTCTCAAGGGCATCAACACGCAGGTCGTCAAGGAGGACCGCCCCGAGTTCCGCGGCATGGTGCACACCGTCCGCCACCTCGTGACGGTCGAGGAGGTCGACTGATCATGGCGGAGCAGAACCCGCTCAAGATCCACAACCTCCGTCCCGCCCCGGGCGCCAAGACCGCCAAGACCCGTGTCGGTCGTGGTGAGGCGTCGAAGGGTAAGACGGCCGGTCGTGGTACCAAGGGTACGAAGGCTCGTTACCAGGTTCCGGAGCGCTTCGAGGGTGGCCAGATGCCCCTCCACATGCGTCTTCCGAAGCTGAAGGGCTTCAAGAACCCGTTCAAGACCGAGTTCCAGGTCGTGAACCTCGACAAGCTGGCCGCGCTGTACCCCGAGGGTGGCGAGGTCACCGTCGAGGGTCTCGTGGCCAAGGGTGCCGTTCGCAAGAACAGCCTCGTCAAGGTCCTCGGCCAGGGCGAGATCTCCGTGGCGCTGCAGGTGACGGTCGACGCCGTCTCCGGCTCCGCCAAGGAGAAGATCACCGCCGCCGGCGGCACCGTCACCGAGCTCGTCTGAACACATCAGGCGTCTCGATGACTTGAGCGATCCCGACCGGGGATACCCCACAAATGGGGTATCCCCGGTTGGTCGTTCCAAGGGGGGCAGTCTCGCCGGTATGGTGGCCTGCACTGCCCACTTTTACGGAGTGCTTCTTATGGGGCACTCTGAGCGGCAGTTGACCGTTAGCTAAGTCGTTCCTATTAGTCGAACCTCAAGACCGTCACCCTTGACGCAGTAGCGCGGGGGTCGCAGGAGGCACCGTGCTCACCGCGTTCGCCCGGGCGTTCAAGACGCCCGACCTGCGCAAGAAGCTGCTCTTCACGCTCGGCATCATCGTGATCTACCGGATCGGTACACACATCCCGATCCCCGGCGTCGACTACAGGGCCGTCCAGATCTGCATCGATCAGGCGAACGCCAACCAGGGCCTCTTCGGTCTGGTCAACATGTTCAGTGGCGGCGCTCTGCTTCAGATCACGATCTTCGCGCTCGGCATCATGCCGTACATCACGGCGAGCATCATCCTTCAGTTGCTGACCGTGGTGATCCCGCGCCTGGAAGCCCTCAAGAAGGAGGGTCAGGCCGGTACCGCGAAGATCACCCAGTACACCCGGTACCTGACCGTGGCGCTCGCCATCCTTCAGGGCACCGGCCTGGTGGCCACCGCCCGCAGCGGCGCGCTCTTCCAGAACTGCCAGGTCGCCAGCCAGATCGTGCCGGACCGCTCGATCTTCACCACCGTCGTGATGGTCATCACCATGACCGCCGGTACGGCCACCGTCATGTGGCTCGGTGAGCTCATCACCGACCGCGGCATCGGCAACGGCATGTCGATCCTGATGTTCATCTCGATCGCCGCGACCTTCCCGTCGGCCCTGTGGTCCATCAAGCAGCAGGGTGACCTGGCGGGCGGCTGGATCGAGTTCGGCACCGTCATCGCCGTCGGTCTGTTCATGGTCGGCCTGGTGGTCTTCGTCGAGCAGGCTCAGCGCCGTATTCCGGTCCAGTACGCGAAGCGCATGATCGGCCGCCGGTCCTATGGCGGCACGTCGACGTACATTCCGCTGAAGGTCAACCAGGCGGGCATCATCCCTGTGATCTTTGCCTCGTCGCTGCTCTACATCCCGGCACTGATCGCGCAGTTCGCCGGTGGAAACTCCGGCTGGAAGACCTGGATCGAGGCGAATCTCGCGCAGACGGACGCGCCGCTGCACATCGTCCTCTACTTCTTCCTGATCATCTTCTTCGCTTTCTTCTACGTGGCTATCTCGTTCAACCCCGAGGAAGTCGCGGACAACATGAAGAAGTATGGTGGCTTCATCCCGGGCATCCGGGCTGGCCGACCGACCGCTGAGTACCTTTCCTATGTGCTCAACCGGATCACTTGGCCGGGCTCGCTGTACTTGGGTCTGATCGCTCTCGTGCCGACGATGGCGTTGGCTGGTTTCGGGGCAAACCAGAACTTCCCGTTCGGCGGGACCAGCATCCTGATCATCGTGGGTGTCGGTCTCGAGACCGTGAAGCAGATCGAGAGCCAGCTCCAGCAGCGCAATTACGAAGGGTTCCTCCGCTGATGCGTATCGTCCTCGTCGGGCCGCCGGGTGCCGGTAAGGGAACGCAGGCCGCGTTCCTCGCCAAGAACCTGTCGATCCCGCACATCTCCACGGGCGACCTGTTCCGCGCCAACATCAGCCAGCAGACGGAGCTCGGGAAGCTCGCGAAGTCCTACATGGACGCGGGCAACCTGGTGCCGGACGAGGTCACCATCGGGATGGCCAAGGACCGCATGGAGAAGCCGGACGCCGAGGGTGGCTTCCTGCTGGACGGGTTTCCGCGCAATGTGTCCCAGGCCGAGGCGCTCGACGAGATGCTCCAGTCCGAGAACATGAAGCTGGACGCGGTGCTGGATCTCGAGGTCCCCGAGGAAGAGGTCGTCAAGCGGATCGCCGGGCGGCGCATTTGCCGCAAGGACTCCAGCCACGTCTTCCACGTCACGTACAGCCGGCCGAAGCAGGAGGGTGTCTGCGACGTCTGCGGCGGCGAGCTGTACCAGCGGGACGACGACTCCGAGGAGACCGTCCGCACGCGGCTGGAGGTCTACCACACGCAGACCGAGCCGATCATCGACTACTACAAGGCGCAGGGGCTGGTCGTCACCATCTCCGCGCTCGGCAAGGTCGAGGAGGTCACGGCGCGCGCCATGGAGGCGCTCAAGCGTGACGAGGACGGCAAGTAGGAGCTTTCTCAGCTCGTACGTAGCTCAGGCCGCGGTTCCCTGTGAGGGGGCCGCGGCTGCTGCGTGGGGTGGGGCGTGCCGGCTCCGCCCTTATGGTTGAAGCAGTCCCCTCTATCCAGCCCAAGAAAGGCCCCCGTCCCCATGGTGCAGATCAAGAGCCCCGAGCAGATCGCCAAGATGCGTGAGGCGGGGCTGGTCGTCGCCGCCATTCACGCGGCCACGCGCGAGGCCGCTGTGCCGGGGGCCAGCACCAAGGATCTGGACGAGGTCGCGCGGAAGGTGCTCGCCGAGCACGGGGCCAAGTCGAACTTCCTCGGCTACGGCGGGTTCCCGGCGACCATCTGCACCTCGGTGAACGACGTCGTGGTGCACGGCATCCCGTCCGAGGACGTCGTCCTCAAGGACGGCGACATCATCTCCATCGACTGCGGCGCGATCATCGACGGCTGGCACGGCGACGCCGCGTACACCGCCTTCGTGGGCTCCGGGCACGCTCCGGAGCTGATCGAGCTCTCCCGGGTGACCGAGGAGTCGATGTGGGCGGGCATCGCGGCGATGAAGCAGGGGAATCGCCTGGTCGACATCTCCCGCGCGATCGAGACGTACATCCGCCGGCAGCCGAAGCCCGGCGGTGGCAAGTACGGGATCATCGAGGACTACGGCGGCCACGGCATCGGCACCGAGATGCACATGGATCCGCATCTGCTGAACTACGTCGAGAAGCGGCGGGGGAAGGGGCCGAAGCTGGTTCCGGGCTTCTGCCTGGCGATCGAGCCGATGGTGTCCCTGGGTACCCCGAAGACGGAGGTCCTGTCGGACGACTGGACCGTGATCACGACGGACGGTACGTGGTCGTCGCACTGGGAGCACTCCGTCGCGCTGACCGCGGAGGGGCCGCTCGTGCTCACGGCTCCTGACGCGGGTAAGGCGAAGCTGGCGGAGTACGGGATCACTGCGGCGCCGGATCCGTTGGGCTGAGGCCCGCGCCCCTGCGCGGCGCTTAACGATCTGCCTGCTGGGGCAGACTTCCCCGATTCGTCTTTCCGGGGGCGCTGACGTAGACTGACTCGTCGGCTCTCGTGCACCCGCATGCCTGCATGCGCCCGTAAGGGACGCAAGGGAGTCGATCAAGGTAGTCGATTCCGAAGGGCGAAGCGTGGCCAAGAAGCAAGGTGCCATCGAGATCGAGGGCACTGTCGTCGAGTCTCTGCCGAACGCCATGTTCAAGGTCGAGCTCCAGAACGGCCACCAGGTCCTGGCACACATCAGCGGCAAGATGCGCATGCACTACATCCGCATCCTCCCTGACGACCGGGTCGTGGTGGAGTTGTCTCCGTACGACCTGACGCGTGGCCGGATCGTCTACCGGTACAAGTAGATCTTGCCCGCGCCCCGGGCCTCCCGGGGTGATGGCACTGACCCGGAGAACCTCACCCAATGAAGGTCAAGCCGAGCGTCAAGAAGATCTGCGACAAGTGCAGGGTGATCCGCCGTCACGGTCGGGTCATGGTCATTTGCGAGAACCCGCGCCACAAGCAGCGCCAGGGCTGACCGCACGACCGCCTTTCTGCATTCGCAGTACTTCGCGCGACGCGAGCTGAATATGTTCATACGCAGAACCCAGGCGCTTCGGTGTCTGACACCCCCGGTTCGGAGGCCGGGGACCCAGTTCGTACCTGGTACGGCGGCTGGGAGTCGGTTCTGCGGAAGACCTCCGAAGATCACCAGGAGCCATTGAATGGCACGCGTTTCCGGTGTTGACATCCCGCGCGACAAGCGCGTGGAGGTCGCCCTCACCTACGTGTTCGGCATCGGCCGGACCCTTTCGCAGAAGACGCTGGCCGAGACCGGCGTCGACCCGAACACCCGCGTTCGCGACCTCTCCGAGGAGCAGCTCGTCGCGATCCGCGAGTACGTGGACAACAACATCCGCACCGAGGGTGACCTCCGTCGCGAGATCCAGGCCGACATCCGCCGCAAGGTCGAGATCGGCTGCTACCAGGGTCTGCGCCACCGCCGTGGCCTGCCCGTCCGCGGTCAGCGCACCAGCACCAACGCCCGCACCCGCAAGGGCCCGCGTCGCGCCATCGCCGGCAAGAAGAAGCCGGGCAAGAAGTAGTCCACAGCGGACTTCGCCGTCCAGCGGTCTTCGCTGTAGGACCGACCACCTCCCGTAGGAGTACAGATGCCCCCCAAGGGTCGTCAGGGCGCTGCCAAGAAGGTGCGCCGCAAGGAAAAGAAGAACGTCGCTCACGGCCACGCGCACATCAAGAGCACGTTCAACAACACGATCGTCTCCATCACGGACCCGTCCGGCAACGTGATCTCCTGGGCCTCCGCCGGCCACGTCGGCTTCAAGGGCTCCCGGAAGTCCACGCCGTTCGCCGCGCAGATGGCCGCCGAGTCGGCTGCCCGCCGCGCCCAGGAGCACGGCATGCGCAAGGTCGACGTGTTCGTGAAGGGTCCGGGTTCGGGTCGTGAGACCGCGATCCGCTCCCTGCAGGCCACGGGCCTCGAGGTCGGCTCCATCCAGGACGTCACCCCGACCCCGCACAACGGCTGCCGTCCGCCGAAGCGTCGTCGCGTCTGACGTACGGCTGCTTCGCGCAGGCTTGGTTTCGGGCGGTACGGCTCTTCGGGGGCGTATCGCCCGTACCCTTGCAGTACCCGTCCCTTTTGCCGGGGGCGGTTCCGTCGGACGTCAAATAGCGGGCGTCCACGAAAGAAGGATCTGATCCACACATGCTGATCGCTCAGCGTCCCTCGTTGACCGAAGAGGTCGTCGACGAGTTCCGCTCCCGGTTCGTGATCGAGCCGCTGGAGCCGGGCTTCGGTTACACCCTCGGCAACTCCCTCCGCCGCACCCTCCTGTCGTCGATCCCCGGCGCTGCTGTCACCAGCATCCGCATCGACGGTGTCCTGCACGAGTTCACCACCGTGCCGGGCGTCAAGGAGGACGTCACCGACCTGATCCTCAACATCAAGCAGCTGGTCGTCTCCTCGGAGCACGACGAGCCGGTCGTGATGTACCTGCGCAAGCAGGGCCCGGGTCTGGTCACCGCCGCCGACATCGCGCCGCCGGCCGGTGTCGAGGTGCACAACCCCGACCTCGTCCTCGCCACGCTCAACGGCAAGGGCAAGCTGGAGATGGAGCTCACGGTCGAGCGTGGCCGTGGTTACGTCTCCGCCGTGCAGAACAAGCAGGTGGGCCAGGAGATCGGTCGTATCCCGGTCGACTCCATCTACTCGCCGGTTCTGAAGGTCACGTACAAGGTCGAGGCCACGCGTGTCGAGCAGCGCACCGACTTCGACAAGCTGATCGTCGACGTCGAGACCAAGCAGGCGATGCGTCCGCGTGACGCCATGGCCTCTGCCGGTAAGACGCTGGTCGAGCTGTTCGGGCTGGCCCGTGAGCTCAACATCGACGCCGAGGGCATCGACATGGGCCCGTCCCCCACGGACGCCGCCCTTGCCGCTGATCTGGCGCTGCCGATCGAGGAGCTGGAGCTCACCGTTCGGTCGTACAACTGCCTCAAGCGTGAGGGCATCCACTCGGTGGGTGAGCTCGTGGCGCGTTCCGAGGCCGACCTCCTCGACATTCGCAACTTCGGTGCGAAGTCCATCGACGAGGTCAAGGCGAAGCTGGCGGGTATGGGCCTGGCGCTCAAGGACTCCCCGCCCGGATTCGACCCGACCGCTGCGGCGGACGCGTTCGGCGCGGACGACGACGCGGACGCGGGCTTCGTGGAGACCGAGCAGTACTAAGCGCTCCGCGGGGAGGCCGTACTGCGTCTGCGGGCCGGTTGTGGCTGGTCGCGCAGTTCCCCGCGCCCCTTCCAGGCCCCTTCGGGGGCCTGGATCTCCGACGGGCGACCGCCCGCTCGGATACTGACCCCGGTACCTGACACGGCCGGGGCAGACACCTAGGAGAAACACCATGCCGAAGCCCGCCAAGGGTGCCCGTCTGGGCGGCAGCGCCGCGCACGAGAAGCTGCTCCTCGCGAACCTCGCGAAGTCGCTGTTCGAGCACGGCCGTATCACCACCACCGAGGCGAAGGCCCGCCGTCTGCGGCCGTACGCCGAGCGTCTGATCACCAAGGCGAAGAAGGGTGACCTTCACAACCGCCGTCAGGTGCTCCAGGTCATCACGGACAAGGGCGTCGTCCACACGCTCTTCACCGAGATCGGCCCGCGGTACGAGAACCGTCCGGGTGGCTACACCCGTATCACCAAGGTCGGCAACCGCCGTGGCGACAACGCGCCCATGGCCGTGATCGAGCTGGTCGAGGCGCTGACCGTCGCGCAGCAGGCGACCGGTGAGGCCGAGGCCGCGACGAAGCGTGCCGCCAAGGACGCCGAGGCGCCGGCCGTTGAGGCGACCGAGGTCGACGTCACGAAGGCCGACGAGGCCGAGGAGTCCAAGGACGCGTAAGCGTCTGCGGGGTCCTGAGTATTCGGCGACTGCGGCTTGATCGTGGTTGCTCGCGCAGTTCCCCGCGTCCCTTACGGGGCGCTCAGCGGGCCCGTTCCCTTTCGAGGGGCGGGCCCGCTTTCGTGTACCTGAGAGGATCTCTACGTGAGTGATGAAGCAGCACCCGGTTACGTCCGCATCCGCCTTGACCTGTCCTACGACGGCAGCGACTTCCACGGGTGGGCCAAGCAGGCCGGTGGGAAGCGGACCGTGCAGGGGGAGATCGAGGACGCGCTGCGGACCGTCACGCGGTCGGGGGGTACGACGTACGAACTGACCGTGGCGGGCCGTACCGATGCCGGTGTGCACGCGCGGGGGCAGGTGGCGCATGTCGATCTGCCGGAGGCGGTCTGGCGGGAGCACCACGAGAAGTTGCTCAAGCGGCTCGCCGGGCGGTTGCCCAAGGACGTGCGGGTGTGGGCGCTCAGGGAGGCGCCCAGTGGGTTCAACGCGCGGTTCTCGGCCGTCTGGCGGCGGTATGCCTACCGCGTCACCGACAACCCGGGCGGTGTCGATCCGCTGTTGCGCAATCACGTCCTCTGGCACGACTGGCCCCTCGACGTCGACGCCATGAACGAGGCGGCGCGGGCGCTGCTCGGGGAGCACGACTTCGCCGCTTACTGCAAGAAGCGGGAGGGCGCCACCACCATCCGTACGCTGCAGCAACTGAGCCTGGTGCGGGGGGACGACGGGATCATCACCGCCACCGTTCGGGCCGACGCCTTCTGCCACAACATGGTGCGGTCGCTCATCGGGGCGCTGCTGTTCGTGGGGGACGGGCACCGGCCCGCCGACTGGCCGGGCAAGGTGCTGGCCGCCGGTGTGAGGGACTCCGCCGTGCATGTCGTACGGCCCCACGGGCTGACTCTCGAACAGGTCGGGTATCCCGCCGACGAGTTGCTCGCCGCCCGGAGCAGGGAGGCGCGTAACAGGCGGTCCCTGCCCGGGACGTCCGGATGCGAAACCTGTTAGTTACCTGACATTTGAGGTCAGATAGTGCTCATGTCGGGACTTACCCGGCGTAAGTCTGCTTGATGCCCCTTACGGCCTTCTTACCTCTCGTATAGCCTTTCGTCGCTCGGGCGACAGTTCGAGCTGCTCGGCCATTGTTCGAGAAATCGACATGGGGACGGCCGAGTAGAGGGTGGGGGTATCGGGCCTTATCCAGGCCCGGGGGTGGATTTTTCATGAGTTCAGTTGGTCCTGCGCGGACCGGGGGGCGCCGCGCCGTGCGCCAGAACGGCGGCGGCGGACGTCGGAAGGCGGGACGGGGTGACGGTGCTCCGCTGGGGCTGCTGCCGTTGCCGCCGACGGACAAGGAGAAGTACAGCTACGCCAGACGGCATCTGTGGATCCTGACGGTCAGTTCGCTGGTCAGCTTCTGCTGCCTGGTGGTGAGCCAGTTCAAGCTGGCCCAGTCGACGCCGGTGCTGTGGATCTACACGCCGCTGCTGGTCTTCACGGTGCTCTACTACCTGGTGTCGCTGCGGGTGAACGGCTTCACCCGGGACTTCGACATCGCGCACCACAAGCGGCTGGTGCACAACTGGCGGCCCGAGGTGTACCCGACGGTCGATGTCTTCCTGCCGGTGTGCGGCGAGCCCATCGAGGTGCTGCACAACACCTGGCGGCATGTGCGGGAGATGGCCGACCGGTATCCGGGTGTGTGCGTGCCCTTTGTGCTCGACGACGGGGCCAGTCCTGAACTCGCCGCCATGGCCCGGGACTTCGGGTTCCGCTACGGCACCCGGGAGAACCGCGGCTGGTTCAAGAAGGCCGGCAACCTGCACTTCGGGTTCGGGCAGTCGGACGGGCAGTACATCCTGATCCTGGACGCCGACTTCACCCCGCGCTCCGACCTGCTCCAGGAGCTGCTGCCGTACATGGAGGCGGACCCGCGCATCGGGATCGTCCAGTCGCCGCAGTACTTCCGGGTGCTGGACTCGCAGAACTGGATCGAGCGCGGCGCGGGCGCGGTGCAGGAGCTGTTCTACCGGTCCGTCCAGGTGTCGAGGCAGGGCAGCGACGGCGCGATCTGCGTCGGCAGCTGTGCGGTGTACCGGCGGGCGGCCCTGGAGACCAACGGCGGTACGACGCTGATCGAGCACTCCGAGGACGTGCACACCGGGTTCGACCTGCGGGGCCTCGGCTGGGATCTGCGGTACGTGCCGGTCGCCGTGTCGACGGGGGTGTGCCCGGACAGTGCCGGCGCCTTCTTCAACCAGCAGTACCGCTGGTGCTCGGGCTCGATGAGCCTGCTCGGCAGCCGGAAGTTCTGGCAGGCGAAGATCAGGCTCTCCAGCCGCCTGTGCTACATGTCCGGCTTCTTCTACTACATCCACACGGCGCTGTTCACCTTCGCCGCCCCGGTCATCCCGATCGTGCTGCTGATCATGATGCCGGAGAAGCTCATGGTCGAGCACCTGGCCCTGGTGCTGCCCAGCATCATCTACACCACGATCATCTTCCCGATGTGGCACAAGGCGCCCTACCGCCTGGAGGCCTGGGCGGCCCGCATGATGTACGGCTGGGCCCACGTCTTCGCCATCTGGGACATCCTCCGCAAGAACCGCATGGGCTGGCAGCCCACCGGCTCCTCCGGCGCCAAGAAGAACAAGACCCGGCGCTTCTGGATCGGCATGTGGGTCTGGAGCGGCGGCACCGCGCTGATCTGGGTGCTGGGAGCGGTCTACCGGTCGTTCACCATGGACGCCCCGGACTTCGCCCTGATCCTGTCCTCCGGGCTCTTCTACGCCCTCGTCGTGGCCCGGGTCCTGGTGCAGCCCCGCGAGAAGGCGGTGGCTGCCTGATGAGGTCGTTCACCCGTGTCCGTACGGCTGTGGCGGCCTGTGCCCTCAGCGGTGTGCTCGCCCTCAGCGGCTGCTCGGTCCTCGGCGAGGAGTCGGGCGGCTCCGCCTCGGCCGGTGCCGGGGAGGCCGGGGCCGGCGTCGACGACGCGGCGAGCCCCGAGGCCGACGTGCCCTACGACGTCGTACCACTGCTGAAGCCGGACAAGAAATACTTCGGAGCCGCCGTCGAGGGCGCGCCGAACTCCACGAAGGGCCTCGACACGTACGCGGAGATGGTCGGCAAGCAGCCGAACCTCATCGAGTACTACGCCGCCTGGGGCGACGGCTTCGACGCCACCGGCGTGCGCAACGCCTGGCGTGAGGGCGCCATGACGCTGATGTCGTGGGAGCCCTTCGACACGCCGGTCGCCGACATCGCGGCCGGCAAGTCGGACACGTACATCGAGGAGTACGCGACGGCGGTCCGCAAGCTCAACCTGCCGGTCGTGATCTCCTTCGCCGACGAGTTCAACGGGCACTGGGAGAAGTGGGGCACGAAGAACGTGACCCCCGAGGACTACGTGGCCGCCTGGCGGCACATCCACGAGACCTTCATCGACGTCGGCGCCTCGAACGTCATCTGGGCCTGGTCGCCCAACATCGTCAACCCGGTCAAGAGCGTGAAGCTCGAGCCGTACTACCCGGGCGACGCCTACGTCGACTGGGTCGGCCTGATCGGCTACTGGACGATCGAGGAGGACGGCGCCTTCGACAGCGTCTTCGGGGCGACCCGGGACCAGGTCCGCACCTTCACCAAGAAGCCGATGATCCTGCTGGAGACCGCCGCGATGGCGGGTGAGCGGCGGCGTGCCGACATCCGCAACCTGTTCGCGGGCGTCACGGCGGACGACGACATGCTCGGTTTCGTCTGGTTCAACCACAAAAAGCGTGCCGACTGGCGACTGGAGGCGAGCCCGCTGGCGCTGAAGGAGTTCAAGCGCCTGGCCGCCGACGACAGCTTCGGCTTCGACGTACGGAAGCCGTGATGACCTCCCGACACGATCACTACACGCCTCAGCCCTACGATCCGTACGCCGACGACGACTTCACCTGGTTCAACTCCGACGGGCAGTCCGCCGCCGTCCCGCAGGGGCAGCAGGGGCAGCAGGGGCAGCAGGGGCAGCAGGGGTACGGGTACGACGAGCAGTACCACGCCTATCAGCAGCAGCACGAGCAGTACGCGGACGCCGTTCCGCAGCAGCCGGTGGGGCAGCACGAGGACCAGCCGACGTACGCGCTGCGTACGGTGCGGTACCAGCAGGTGCCGGACGAGCCGGAGTACCACATTCCGCAGACGCCGGACGCCGGGTGGGACGACCGGCCGAGTCGGCGCCGTGCCTGGGTCAGCCGCGGTGTCCTGGTGGTCCTCATGGCGATCCAGGCCGTGCTGTCGCTGCGGCTGTCCAACACGGCGTTCCAGGACGAGGCCCTGTACCTGGCGGCGGGGCACAACATCATCGACCACTGGACGAACAGCACCCCGCTGCACAGCGGTTACGAGTCGTACTTCTCCGGGTCGCCGATGCTGTACCCGGTCGCCGCCGCCCTCGTCGACGGGTACTTCGGGCTCTCCGGGGCCCGGCTGCTGAGCCTGCTGTGCATGCTGGGCGCGACCGGGCTGCTGTACTCGTTCACCCGGCGCATGTTCAACGAGCGGGTCGCGCTCGTGGCCGCCGCCATGTTCGCGGTGACGCAGCCGACGATCGTGCTCGGCTGGTTCGCCACCTACGACGCCCCGGCGATCTTCCTGCTGGCGCTGTCCGCGTGGATCGTCGTGCGCACCAACCGGGCGCCCGCGATCGCGGTGCTGCTCGCTGCGCCGGTGATGGTGCTGGCGGTCGCGGTGAAGTACGCGTCCGCGCTGTACGTCCCCACGCTCGTCGTGCTCGCCGCGCTGACCGCGTGGCACCACAAGGGCTGGCGCTGCCTGCTGCGGGCGTTCCTGCTGGGTCTCGGCACCGCCGCGCTGGTCGGGGTGGGCCTGATGTACACGGATGTGCTCGCCGGTGTGCAGCAGACGACCACCAACCGAGCGCACGGCACCGACAGCGCGGCGTCGCTGCTGCAGAAGTCCGCGGAGTGGGGCGGCCTGATGTTCGCCACCGCCGTCGCGGGCGCGGCCGCCTACGCGCTGCGCGGCCGGATGAACGAGTCCCCGCGCTCCTACGGCCTCAACGGCCCCGGTTGGCGCTGGCGAGTCCTGTTGGGCCTGGTGCTGACCGGCACCGCGGTGCTGGCGCCCGCATACCAGATCCACCTCAGCACCGCGGTCTCGCTCTACAAGCACCTCGACTTCGGTCTGCTCTTCGCCGCCCCGATGGCCGGCGTCGGCGTGATCCGGCTGGTCGGCAAACACTTCCGCTATCCGCAGCTGGGCATCCTGATCTGGGTCGCGGCCCTTTGCCTCGGCGTCTCGCAGTCCGAGTGGCGGTTCGGCCTGTGGCCCGACTCCACGCCGCTCGTCAAGGCGATCGAGCCGTACATGAAGCCCGAGGCGCGCTATCTCGGCGCGACCTACGAAGTGCCCGTCTACTACCTGCGCGACAAGACGAACCACTCGCAGTGGACTTCGACGTACGGCATCGGCTACTCGGACGAGAAGGGCAAGATCCACCACGGCCGGGAGGGGTACCGCCTGGCCATCGAGGCCGGCTACTTCGACCTCGTCGTGCTGGACGGCGTCGCGACGCCGGATCTCGACAAGTACCTCGAGCAGCAGGTGACCAAGAGCGGGCACTACCGCATGGTCGGCACGATCTCCTTCGAGCTCAGCGGGGGCGGCACCGGCTCGTACAAGATCTGGACGAAGACGTCCTGAGCCTCGCGCGCCCCTTCTCCACCCCCGTATCACGAAAGGCCGTACCCATGCGGCTCACCGTCATCGGCACCGGCTACCTCGGTGCCACCCACGCCGCCTGCATGGCGGAGCTCGGCCACGAGGTCCTCGGGGTCGACGTCGACCCGGACAAGGTCGCCGCGCTGCAGGCCGGCCGGGTGCCGTTCCACGAGCCCGGGCTGCCGGAGCTGATCGCCAGGCACACGGCGAGCGGGCGGCTGAGGTTCACGACCGACTACGCGGAGGCCGGGGCCTTCGGTGACGTGCACTTCGTGTGTGTCGGGACGCCCCAGCTCAAGGGCTCCGAGGGCGCGGATCTGACGTATGTCGACTCCGCCTTCGCGGCCGTCGCCGAGCACGCCGCTCCCGGTGCGCTGGTGGTCGGCAAGTCGACCGTGCCGGTGGGGACGGCAGGGCGGCTCGCGCGGGCGCACGGCCGGGTCGAGGTCGCCTGGAACCCGGAGTTCCTGCGGGAGGGCTTCGCGGTCGAGGACACGCTGCGGCCGGACCGGCTGGTGTTCGGGGTGCGGTCGGAGCGTGCTGAAACGATCCTGCGGGAGGTGTACGCCTCCGTCCTCGCCGCCGGGACCCCGCTCGTCGCCGCCGACTTCCCGACCGCCGAGCTGGTCAAGACGGCCGCCAACGCCTTCCTCGCCACCAAGATCTCCTTCATCAACGCGATGGCGGAGCTCTGCGAGGCCGCGGGCGGCGACGTCGGCGTGCTCGCCGAGGCGATCGGACACGACGACCGGATCGGCCGTAAGTTCCTGCGGGCCGGCGTCGGCTTCGGCGGGGGCTGTCTGCCCAAGGACATCCGTGCCTTCGCGCACCGCGCCGACGAGCTGGGGGTGTCCCTGGCGTTCCTGCGCGAGGTGGACGCGATCAACATGCGGCGCCGCGACAAGGTGGTCGAGCTGGCGCGGGAGCTGTGCGGGGGATCGGTGCTGGGGGCCCGGATCGCCGTACTCGGCGCCGCCTTCAAGCCGGACTCCGACGACATCCGTGACTCGCCGGCGCTCAACGTCGCCGCGCGGCTGCGTCTCGACGGTGCCGACGTCACGGTCTACGACCCCGAGGCGATGGACAACGCCCGCAAGGCGTTCCCGCTGCTCGGGTACGCGCTGTCGGCCGAGGAGGCGCTGGGGGGCGCCGATCTCGTGCTGCATCTGACCGAGTGGCCGCAGTTCCGGGAGATCGACCCGGAGCGGGCCCGGTCGCTGGTTTCCCGTCCGCGGATCGTGGACGGGCGGGGGGTGCTCGACGCGGACCGCTGGACCGCGGCGGGCTGGCGGTTTTGGGCGCTGGGCAGGCCCGCGCCCGTTGGGGAGGGGCCCCGGTAGGGGCTCCTAGGGGAGGGAAAGAGAAAGCCATGACGGAACTCGACGCCCACGACAGGCACACCGGCGTGCCCGTCACCGTGGTGATGCCGACGTACAACGAGGCCGCGAACCTGTCGCGGATGGCCGAGCTGGTGCTGGGCCTGCCGATCGACGGGCTGCACCTGAAGATCGTCGACGACTCCAGCCCGGACGGCACCGGGCGGCTCGCCGAGGAACTGGCCGAGAAGTACAACGCCGACCAGCCCGCCGGGCGGCGCCGGATGAGCGTGCTGCACCGCACCGAGAAGGACGGGCTGGGGCGGGCGTACGTCGCGGGCATGAGCGCCGCGCTGCGGGAGGGTGCCGCGTACGTCGTGCAGATGGACGCCGACGGCAGCCACCCGGCGGAGGCGGTGCCGCGGATGCTGGGGACCGCGGTGGCCTCCGGGGTGGGGCTGGTCGTCGGCAGCCGGTACGTCGAGGGGGGCTCGCTCGACGAGGACTGGGGCATGCACCGCGTCCTGCTCTCCCGGTTCGCCAACCGCTACGCCCGCACCGTGCTCGGCACGAAGATCCGGGACATCACGGCCGGCTTCAACCTGTGGTCGGCGGCGACCCTGCGGGACATCGACCTGGCCACCCTGGACAGCGCCGGCTACAGCTTCCAGGTCGAGCTGAAGTACAAGGCCGTGCGGGCCGGGCACAGCGCCGTGGAGATCCCGATCCGCTTCGAGGAGCGGACGGAGGGCGTGTCGAAGATGACGCTCAGGACCCAGCTGGAGTCGGCGGTGGTGCCCATCCGGCTGCGTCTCAAGCACCGATGAGGGTGGGGGAGTACGGATGAGCCGCGGCGGTGGTCGACTGCAGGTCGACCACCGCCGCGGCTCACCTGTTACGCGTGCTGCCGGTCGGTCCTACTCGTTGGCCGCCGCCGACGCCTGGGCCTCGCCCCGCCTGCGGATCTGGTTGAACGTGTAGTCCTTCAGGTTGTTGCTGGTCCGGTAGACCTCCGTGTCCTTGTTCGTCACGTCCTTGCCGCTGGTGAAGCCGGTGATGGTGAAGTAGGCGTAACGGCCGTAGGAGTTGGCGGTCATGAGGCAGACGGTGGAGTTGCAGAAGCCCTTGACGCCCTGGCCGGAGAGCGACCTGATGAAGTCCTTCTGGGGGTTCACCTTGCTCGCGGCCTTGGTGGCCTGCGCCTCGGTGTCGAAGACGGCCACGCCGACCGTCACCGCGGTGCCGCCGTCGAGGTAGGAGGCGCGCAGGAGACGGGTGCAGTCGTTGTCCGTGAGGATCTTCGGAAGCCCGCCCTTGGCCGCCGCGGAGCAGCTCTTCGTGTCGTCCGTCGGGCCCTTCTTGTAGACCGCCCCGCCTGCGGGCAGCTGCGTGCCCGGGAAGAGGATCTGCGCGCCGAGCGGGGCGGTGTCCTTGCTCTTGACGGAGATGAAGTCCTTCGGGTCCAGCGGCGGCGGGGCACTCGTCGGAGCGAACGACGGTGCCCGCGAGGTGGAGCCCGGCAGGGCCGCCCCGGACTGTCCCGAAGTCGGGCTGTTGTCGTCGGAGTTGCTGTTCGCCGACACCACGGCGACGGCGACCGCGGTACCGACCGCGACGGTCGCCAGCGCGCCGCCGCCGATGAACAGCAGCCGGCGGCGCTTGTTGCGCGACTCGGAGGCCTCGGCGAGCGCGGCCCAGTCCGGGGTTTCGTCGGCGCCGCTGTTCCACGGCTGCTGGGAGTGCGGTTTCCAGGGATCCCACTGGGACTGGGGTCCCCCCTGCTGCCCATAGCTCATGGGGCGCATCTTAGACGGGTCGCGGGTGTGCCGCTCCGCCCCAAGAGGCCCGTAGGCCCCTAGCGTTCAGTCGATGAGCGAGCACAAAAGCGACATCTCCGGGTGGTTGGTACGACGGGCGACGTGGCATCTGTGGGTGGTGCTCGGGGCCGTGCTGGCGGCACCTGTGGTGCGTACGGCCCGTGTGACCTCGGACGGAGGGATGGACAACGCCATCGTCGTGCGGGCGGCCCGGGTCTGGCTGGCCGGGGGCTCGCCGTATGACGACTCCCACTTCCTCTATTTGCCGAGTGCGGTGCTGGCGGCGGCTCCGCAGGCGCTGGTTCCGCGGGGTGTGCTGGACGTGCTGGTGCCGGTGGCGGTGACCGGGTGTCTCGTGGGCGGCTGGGTGTGCGCCCTGCGGCTGCATGGTGTCCCCCTGCGCAGTCGCTTCGCGGCGCTCGGTCTGATCGGGCTCGCGGTCGGGTTCGCGCCGTTCGCCCACCTCGTGCTGCTGGGGAACTGGACGGCTACGGCCGTCCTCGCGCTGCCGTTGGGGCTGTTGCTGGCGGGGCGGGGGCGGTGGGTGGCCGCGGGGGCGGTGATCGGGGCGGCGCTCGCGTTGAAGCCGTTGTTGGCGCCGGTGGGGCTGCTGTTCGTGTTCGCGCGGCGGTGGCGGGGGCTGGCGGTGCTGGTCGGGGTGCCGGTGGTGGCGTCGGCGTCGGCGGCACTGCTGCTGCCGGACCCCGTGGGGTTCTTCACTCGCACGCTGCCGTTCCTGGTGCGGGGCGGCGACGGGTTCGTGCGGATGTATGAGGCCTCGCCGGTCGCGGTGCTGCCGAGGGTGGGGGTGCCGGAGGTGGCGGCCGCGGGGGTTGCGTTGGTGGCGGCGGGGGTGGGTGTGGGGTGCGCGTATCGGCGGTGGCGGGGTGGGGGTGCGGGGGCGGGGCGCCCGGCGGAGACGGCGGCGATGCTGATGCTCTCGGCGTTCCTGGTGTCCCGGCCGTCGTACGACCACTATCTGCTGGTCGTCGTGCCGGTGCTGGTGGCGGGGGTGCCGGGGGAGGGGGCGGCGGTGGCGCGGGGGGCGTGGTTCTGGTTGGCGATGGTGCCGCAGGTTCCGGGGGTGAGCTGGCCCTATCTGGAGGCGGTACAGCGGCGGGCCTTCCTGGACGCGGTGACGTTGTGTGCTCTGGCAGCGACCGTGGCTGTGCGATGTGTCCGGTTCGGTGGGGTTTTCTCGCCCCCGCCGCCCCTACCCGTCCCTTCCTCCAGGGGCGCGGCCCCGTCGACCCCGTCAGGGGCTCCGCCCCTGAACCCCGCCGGCGGCTCCGCCCCCTGCCCCCCGGCCTCGCCCACCCGCCACCCGACTCGGTCGGCCAAGGGGCTGGACTCGGGGGCGTCGGGGACGGGCGGGGTGGGGGAGTGATGGGAGGTGTCGGCTCGGAGGGAGAGGGCGCGGGGGCCTGGTGATGACGCCGGTCCGGGCGGTCTCAGCCCGTCCGGTGATTGAGGACGAGGCCGCTTCCGGGCCTGGGCGTCTACGCTGGGGCGAGACAGCAGGGGTACCCGCAGGCAACCCGTTTTGACCCGGCCGTGGCGCCGCAGGTATCCTGCATGTTCGTTGTGTATTGGCTTGCTCATTCTCACGGGACGGGCCCTTACACCGGTCCACCGGGCCGATGACCAGCGACCCCACGTACGCGGTATGCGTCGCCGCAGTGCGGTCCAGGCTGTCGTGATCGTTTCGGTGACCTTGTCAGGACCATTCACTCGAAGCGAAGGCTACGAACCGTGCGTACGTACAGCCCCAAGCCCGGCGATGTGACGCGCCAGTGGCACGTCATTGACGCTCAGGACGTCGTCCTGGGCCGTCTCGCCAGCACCGCCGCCTCCATCCTGCGGGGCAAGCACAAGCCGATCTACGCCCCCCACGTCGACACCGGTGACTTCGTCATCATCATCAACGCCGACAAGGTGCACCTGTCCGGCAACAAGCGGACCCAGAAGATGGCGTACCGCCACTCCGGCTACCCGGGTGGTCTGCGCTCCGTCCGTTACGACGAGCTCCTCGACAAGAACCCCGAGAAGGCCATCGAGAAGGCCGTCAAGGGCATGCTCCCCAAGAACACGCTGGGCCGTCAGATGCTCTCGAAGCTGAAGGTCTACAAGGGTGACCAGCACCCGCACGGCGCGCAGCAGCCGCAGCCGTACGAGATCACCCAGGTCGCGCAGTAAGTCCGGCCACCCCCTAAGCCTGAAGAGAATCTGAGGAGAATCGTGGCCGAGACCACTGCCGAGCAGCCGCTCGAAGAGCTTGACATCGACAGCTACACCACCGAGTCCGAGGTTCCGGTGGAGGGTGAGTACACCTCCGAGTCCCTCGCCTCGCGCTTCGGTGAGCCCCAGCCCGCCGCCGGTCTGGGTCGTCGTAAGAACGCCATTGCCCGCGTCCGGATCGTTCCGGGCACCGGCAAGTGGAAGATCAACGGTCGCACCCTTGAGGACTACTTCCCCAACAAGGTGCACCAGCAGGAAGTCAACGAGCCGTTCAAGGTTCTCGAGCTCGAGGGCCGCTACGACGTCATCGCCCGCATCGCCGGTGGCGGTGTCTCCGGTCAGGCCGGTGCGCTCCGTCTCGGTGTCGCCCGCGCGCTGAACGAGGCCGACGTCGACAACAACCGCGGCGCCCTGAAGAAGGCCGGCTTCCTCCGCCGCGACGACCGTGCGGTCGAGCGCAAGAAGGCCGGTCTGAAGAAGGCCCGCAAGGCCCCGCAGTACAGCAAGCGCTAAGCGCGAGCTGCCTCTGCTGGTACTCCGGTACTCCGAACGCCCCGGCGGCACGCCACAGTGCCGCCGGGGCGTTCGTTTTATCCCTGGGCTCGGGCGTATAACGGCACAAGACGTTCAAAGGCTTGTGTGATCCGATGCCCAGGCATGGAATGCCTGGAAGCGGGAGCCCCCGGCGGCAGATCGCGCGCCGGCTCCGCTTCCGGAACTGATGTTTCCTCAGGAGGACAAGTGGGACGACTCTTCGGCACGGACGGCGTGCGCGGCGTCGCCAACGCGGATCTGACGGCCGAGATGGCGCTCGGTCTGTCCGTGGCGGCGGCTCACGTACTGGCCGAGGCGGGCACCTTCGAGGGCCACCGGCCGACGGCGGTGGTCGGGCGGGACCCGCGTGCGTCCGGGGAGTTCCTGGAGGCCGCCGTGGTCGCGGGCCTCGCGAGCGCCGGCGTGGACGTCCTGCGCGTCGGTGTGCTGCCGACGCCCGCGGTGGCGTTCCTCACCGGCTCGCTCGGCGCCGACCTCGGCGTCATGCTCTCCGCCAGCCACAACGCCATGCCCGACAACGGCATCAAGTTCTTCGCCCGCGGCGGCCACAAGCTCGCCGACGAGCTCGAGGACCGTATCGAGACCGTCTACGACGAGCACCGGCACGGTGAGCCGTGGGAGCGGCCGACGGGTGCTGCCGTCGGGCGGGTGCGGTCCTACGACCAGGGGTTCGAGGAGTACGTCGGTCACCTGCTCAGCGTCCTGCCCAACCGGCTGGACGGGGTGAAGATCGTCCTGGACGAGGCGCACGGTGCCGCGGCGGGCGTCTCGCCGGAGGCCTTCGCGCGGGCCGGGGCCGAGGTCGTCACCATCGGGGCCGAGCCGGACGGACTCAACATCAACGACGGCTGCGGGTCCACGCACATGGACAAGCTGAAGGCCGCCGTCGTCGAGCACGGGGCCGCGCTCGGTGTCGCGCACGACGGTGACGCCGACCGGTGCCTCGCCGTGGACCACACCGGCGAAGAGGTGGACGGCGACCAGATCCTGGCCGTACTCGCGCTGGCCATGCGGGAGCGGGGCGTGCTGCGGTCCGAGACCGTGGTGGCGACCGTGATGTCCAACCTCGGCTTCAAGCTGGCCATGGAGCGGGAGGGCATCGCGCTGGTGCAGACCGCGGTCGGGGACCGGTATGTGCTCGAGGAGATGAAGGAGCGCGGGTTCGCCCTGGGCGGCGAGCAGTCCGGGCACGTCATCGTCCTCGATCACGCCACGACCGGTGACGGTACGTTGACCGGGCTGCTGCTGGCGGCCCGTGTCGCGCAGACCGGTCGTACGCTCAAGGACCTCGCCTCGGTCATGGAGCGCCTGCCGCAGGTTCTGATCAATGTCCCGGACGTGGACAAGGGCCGGGTGAAGACCTCGGCCGACCTCGCCGCCGCTGTCGCCGAGGCGGAACGCGAACTGGGCTCGACGGGGCGGGTGTTGCTGCGGCCGTCGGGGACGGAACCGCTGGTGCGGGTGATGGTCGAGGCGGCCGACATCGATCAGGCCCGGTCCCTCGCGGGGCGCCTGGCCGACGCGGTGAAGTCCGCGCTGGGCTAGTCACCAACGGCCGTCACTCGACGTACGTAACAAAGGGTGCGTGTCTGATAACTGATTGTTTGACTTTGGTCGAGGGGGGCTCCGCCCGGCGCCGCCCGGGCGCCCTGCCTCGACGAAAGCGAGAGACACAGTATGAAGATCGTGAACACCACCCTGAAACGAGCGGTCGGTCCGGCCGTGGCCGCCGGTCTTCTCGTCACCGCGTTGGCCACCCCGGCCGCGGCCCAGACCCCCGGCTCCACCGTGTTCCGTCTCTTCGGCAGCGCCTACCTGAGCGCCCGTGCCGGCGTGGCGAACGAGGTGACGGCCACCGTCGACGGCGGCCGTCTGATCCTCACGGACACCAAGGGCCTCGCGGTGGGAGGGGGCTGCATCCGGCTGTCCCCCACCAGCGCCGACTGCGGCAGCGTCACCAGTACAGGCCGGCTCTCGGTCGGGCTGGGTGACGGGGACGACAGTTTCAAAGGGTCGACCATCTCGCTCCGCACCCTGGTCGATGCCGGCCTCGGCAAGGACAACGTAGCGACCGGCTCCGGCGGCGACACGGTCGGTGTGAGTGACGGCGTCGGCAACGACACGGTGGACTGTGGCGCCGGCTCCGACCTGGTGTTCCGCGATGCCGGTGACACCATCGTGAACTGCGAACAGCGGTACTAGCGGTCGCAGGTGCAGGAGCGGTACTAGACGCCGCTCGCCTTCGCCGTCCGCTCGCGCTGCCTGGCCCACAGCCACTTCTGGGCCAGTAGCGTGAGCGTACCCGCCAGCACGATGCCGAGCAGGTTGAGCAGGAGCTGTTCTGTGGAGCCCCAGGTCTGCTTGGTGTCGCCGTAGCTCAGGGCCACTGCCGCGTTGGCGGCGGCCGGGACCGTGGTCACGGAGATGGCCACGCCCACCAGGAGGCCGGACTTGGCGGATGTGAGGGAGAGGGTGCCGGCGATGCCGGCCAGGACCGCGACGATGAACGAGAACTCGTCGGGGGCGTAGACGAAGCCCGTGTTGGGGCGGTCGGCCGACAGGTCGGATTTGTGGAACAGGTCGAGCCAGTCCATGAACAGGCTGAAGCCGACCGTCACCGCCATGGCGATGGCGAAACCGGCGACGAGCGCGATCAGCGAGCGCAGGGCGAGCCGGGGAGCCCGCTGCACCAGGGCCGTGCTGAGCCCGGCCAGGGGGCCGAACTCCGGGCCGACGGCCATCGCGCCGACGATCAGGATCGCGTTGTCGAGCACGACACCGCAGGCCGCGATCATCGTGGCGAGCGTGATGAAGGCGACGTAGGTGACGGAGAGGGTCGACTCCTCGTGCGTGGCGTCCGCGAGGTGTTCCCACAGCACCGCGTCCGCGCCCTCGCCCGGGGCCTCCTCCTGGGCCTTGTCGGCCCGCTTCGAGAGGGACAGGTCGATGTTCTCGACGGCGATCGAGCCGGTCTCGTCCAGGTCCAACTGGCGTAGGGCGCCGATGAGTTCATCGCCCGCCTCGCGGGCCACGTCGCACAGGACGACGTCCCCGGAAGGGTTGCGGGCGGCGCCCGGCAGGACGACGAGGTGCGTGGCGCCGGTCGTCTTCTCGATCAGGCGGACCACGTCGTCCGTCCGGTGGGTGGGCGTGATCAGGCGCAGATGCAGCATGACGCCTTTCTAACAGGCCTGAGTTACGGCCCTACAGCTTGCGCAGGCTCAGCCGCTGCACCTTGTGGTCGGGGCCCTTGCGTACGACGAGGGTGGCTCGGCCGCGGGTGGGGGCGATGTTCTCCACCAGGTTGGGCTTGTTGATGGTGCGCCACATCGTGCGGGCGTAGTCGAGGGCCTCCTCCTCGGACACCTGGGTGTACTTGCGGAAGTACGAGGAGGGGTTCTGGAAGGCGGTCTCGCGCAGCCGCTTGAAGCGGTTGAGGTACCAGTGCTCGATGTCCTCGGTGCGGGCGTCGACGTACACGCTGAAGTCGAAGTAGTCGGCGAGGCCGACCCGGGTGCGGCCGTCCTTGCCGGGCAGGGCGGGCTGCAGGACGTTCAGGCCCTCGACGATCAGGATGTCGGGGCGGCGGACCGTGAGCTTCTTGTCCGGGACGATGTCGTAGATCAGGTGGGAGTAGACCGGGGCCGTGACCTCGTCCTTGCCCGCCTTGATGTCGGCCACGAAGCGGGTGAGCGCGCGGCGGTCGAACGACTCGGGGAAGCCCTTGCGCGACATCAGGCCCCTGGCCTCCAGCTCCTTGGTGGGCAGGAGGAAGCCGTCCGTGGTGACCAGCTCGACGCGCGGGTGCTCGGGCCAGCGGGAGAGCAGGGCCTGCAGGAGACGGGCGACCGTGGACTTTCCCACGGCAACGGACCCGGCGACTCCTATGACGAACGGGGTGCCGGACTGGGAGCCCTGTTCGCCGAGGAAGGTGTTCAGCGCGCCTCTGAGGCCGTCGGTGGCGCCGACGTAGAGGTTCAGGAGGCGGGAGAGCGGGAGGTAGATGTCGCGGACCTCGTCGAGGTCGATGACGTCGCCGAGGCCGCGCAGCTTCTCGACCTCCTCCGCGGTGAGCGGCAGCGGGGTCTTGTCGCGCAGCGCGCTCCACTCGGCGCGGGTGAGGTCGACGTAGGGAGTCGCCTCCGGCCGCTGCCGGTGGGCGCTCCGGGGCGTCGAGGAGACCGGAGAGATCACAGTCCATTGTTAACGGAGTTTGAACGGGGTGGAGGGTGGGGTCCGTCACGCGGTGGCGGACCGTGCCAGGCGGAGTGCCGGAGGAGTCTGTGGCCGCTTCCGGGAGGAATCCGGGCAAGGTGGGGAATGTCAGTGCCGTGCGTCACAGTTGTGGGAAGGGTGGGCCCAGGCCGGGGTCCACCAACCCCGAGGGGGTGACCCATGACGTATGCGATCGAGGCGGAAGGCCTGGTCAAGCGGTTCAAGGAGACCGAGGCGCTGGCAGGGGTCGACCTGGGGGCCCGCAAGGGCTCGGTGCTGGGGCTGCTGGGGCCCAACGGCGCGGGGAAGACGACCGCGGTGCGGATCTTCGCGACGCTGCTCAGGCCCGACGCCGGCAGGGCCCACGTGGCAGGGCACGACGTGGTCCGCGAGGCCGGGGTCGTACGCGCCATGGTCGGGCTGACCGGGCAGTACGCGGCGGTGGACGAGAACCTGACCGGCACGGAGAACCTGCTGCTCATCGGCCGGCTGCTCGGTCTGCCGAGGAGGGAGGCCAGGGCGCGCGCGGCTGAGCTGCTGGAGCGCTTTCAGCTGACGGACGCGGCCGGACGGGCCGTGAAGACGTACTCGGGGGGCATGCGCAGGCGGCTGGACCTCGCGGCCAGTCTGGTGGGCAGACCCAGCATCCTCTTTCTCGACGAGCCGACGACCGGCCTGGACCCGCACAGCCGCGGTGAGCTGTGGGACCTGCTGCGGGGCCTGGTCGCGGACGGGGCGACGGCCCTGCTGACCACGCAGTATCTGAACGAGGCCGATGTGCTCGCCGACGACATCGTGGTGATCGACAAGGGCCGGGTGATCGCCGAGGGCACCCCGGACCAGCTGAAGTCCCAGGTCGGCGGGCAGGTGCTGGAGCTGAGGCCGGTGCTGGGGCAGGACCTCGCGCGGGCGCATCTGCTGGTGGCCGGGGCCGCCGGGCAGGAGGCCCGGATCGAGGGCGAGACGATCACCGCCCCGGTGAAGGACCCCGAGCTGATGCCGGCGGTCGTGCGGGCGCTCGACCGTGAGGGGATCGCGGTGGGCGAGCTCGCCCTGCGGCGTTCGTCGCTCGACGAGGTCTTCCTGGCGCTGACCGGGCATCGAGCCGAGCCGGGTTCGCCCGAGGGCAACGGTGGCGCGGCCGTCCGGGACGACGAGAGCGAGCTGCAGGAGGCGGTGAGCCGGTCATGACCGCCGCCACCACGACCATCACGGCACCGATCAGCAAGTCGGGCCGTGTGCGGCCGCTCGACGGGATGCGACAGACCTTCACGATGGCCTGGCGGAGCCTGGTCGCGGTGAAGCACAACCCGCTGGAGCTGGTCGACTACAGCATCACGCCCATCATGTTCGTGTTCCTCTTCACGTACGTGCTGGGCGGGCAGATGGCCGGGTCGCCCGAGGCGTATCTGAAGTACGCGCTGCCCGGGATCATCGTGCAGAACACCCTGTTCATGACGATGTACACGGCCATGGCGCTCAACACCGACCTCACCAAGGGCGTCTTCGACCGTCTGCGCAGCCTGCCGATAGCCCGCTCCGCCCCGCTCATCGGCCGGATCACCGCGGACCTCGCCAAGCACGTCTGGGCGTTGCTGCTGATGATCGGCCTCGGACTGCTGCTCGGCTTCCGGATCACCGGGGGACTGGACGGGTTCCTGCTCGGGACGTTGCTGGTGGTGGTGTTCGCGGCGGCGGTGTCCTGGAGCGCGGTGCTGATCGGGATGCTGGCGGGCGACGCGGAGAAGGTGCAGGCGTTCGCGTTCACGATCATCTTCCCGATCACCTTCACCAGCAGCGCGTTCGTCATGGTCGACACCATGCCGGGGTGGCTGCAGGCGTGGAGCGACGTCAATCCGGTGACGCATCTGTCGGACGCGTTCCGGGGGCTGCTGCTGGGCGGGCCGGTGGCCGAGCCGGTGGTGTGGTCGTTGGTGTGGGCTGCGGGGATCGCGCTGGTCTTCTATCCGTTGGCCATGCGGGCCTATCGGGCGAAGACCTGACGGGCGGTCATGGCTGGGCTTCGACAGTGGTCAACTCGCCTGTAGCTCCTGCGGCTTGCCCAGGGGGCCCTGGAAGGTGCGTGGCGCCGACTGACGGCAGCCGACTGGCACCGCTCGGTCCGGTTCCGCCATGCCACGGTGCTTGGACACGGCGCCGGCACGGTGGCGTGAGGCGGAGATCCACGCTGTCGACCTCGCGGTCGGCTACCGCCCCCGCGACTGGACGCGGACTTCGCTGAGCACGCTCTCGGCTTCCTGTCCGATCGTGGCCCGGTCGGCACGCGGCTGCTCCTGCGCGCCACCGACGTCGAGTTCACCCGCGCCCTGGGCACGGGCACGGGCACGACAGTCGAGCTCACGCGCGTCGGTGCGGAACACCAGCCGCACGCCCGACGGCATCAGGGTCACCCCGTAGACCGACGGGTTCTGATACTGCTCCTTGGTCCACGCGGGCGGTCGGCGCGGCATCACCCCCGTCGGCGTGATCCGCCTGCTCTGCCGGGCACTCGTACCGCGGTGGGAATTTCCGAATTCGGGCACGCAGAGGCCCTTTCGGACGCCGTTTCGGTCGTAGGCTGCCGCGCATGTGCGGAATCGTGGGATACGTGGGGTCGCAGTCGGCGCTTGAGATCGTGATGGCCGGGCTGAAGCGGCTGGAGTACCGGGGGTACGACTCGGCGGGCGTCGCCGTGCCGGCGGACGGGGGGCTGGCGGCGGCCAAGAAGGCCGGGAAGCTGGGGAACCTGGAGAAGGAGCTGGCCGAGCGGCCGTTGCCGACCGGGACCACCGGGATCGGGCACACGCGGTGGGCCACGCACGGGGGGCCAACCGATGCGAACGCGCATCCGCATCTCGACAACGCCGGACGGGTCGCCGTCGTGCACAACGGGATCATCGAGAACTTCGCCGCTCTGCGGGCCGAGTTGACGGAGCGGGGGCATGAACTCGGCTCCGAGACCGACACCGAGGTGGTCGCGCATCTGCTGGCCGAGGAGTTCTCCTCCTGTGCCGATCTCGCCGAGGCCATGCGGCTGGTGTGCCGGCGGCTGGAGGGGGCCTTCACCCTCGTCGCGGTGCACGCCGATGAGCCCGACGTGGTCGTCGGCGCGCGGCGGAACTCGCCGCTCGTGGTGGGCGTTGGGGAGGGTGAGGCCTTTCTCGCCTCGGACGTCGCCGCGTTCATCGCCCATACGCGGTCGGCGATCGAGCTGGGTCAGGACCAGGTCGTCGAAATGCGGCGGGACGGGGTGACCGTCACCGGGTTCGACGGGCGGCCGGCGGATGTGCGGCCGTATCACGTCGACTGGGACGCCTCGGCCGCGGAGAAGGGGGGCTATGACTACTTCATGCTCAAGGAGATCGCCGAGCAGCCCAAGGCGGTCGCCGACACGTTGCTGGGGCGCATCGACGCGGCCGGCTCGCTGACGCTGGACGAGGTGCGGATCAGCGCCTCCGAGCTGCGGGAGGTCGACAAGGTCGTCATCGTCGCCTGCGGCACGGCCTTCCACGCCGGGATGATCGCCAAGTACGCCATCGAGCACTGGACGCGGATCCCGTGCGAGGTGGAGCTGGCGAGCGAGTTCCGCTACCGGGATCCGATTCTGGACGCGCGCTCGCTGGTCATCGCCATCTCCCAGTCCGGCGAGACCATGGACACCCTCATGGCGCTGCGGCACGCCCGTGAGCAGGGCTCCAAGGTGCTGGCGATCTGCAACACCAACGGTTCGACGATCCCGCGCGAGTCGGACGCGGTGCTGTACACGCACGCCGGGCCGGAGGTGGCCGTCGCCTCGACCAAGGCGTTTCTGACGCAGCTGGTGGCGTGCTACTTGGTCGCCCTCTATCTGGGACAGGTGCGGGGCACCAAGTGGGGCGACGAGATCGGCGCCGTGATTCGCGACCTGTCGCAGATCTCCGGTGCGGTCGAGCGGGTGCTGGAGACCATGGAGCCGGTACGGGAACTGGCGCGGACGCTGGCCCACAAGGACACGGTGCTGTTCCTGGGCCGGCACGTGGGCTATCCGGTGGCGCTGGAGGGCGCGCTGAAGCTGAAGGAGCTCGCCTATATGCACGCCGAGGGCTTCGCGGCGGGTGAGCTGAAGCACGGGCCGATCGCGTTGATCGAGGACGATATGCCGGTGGTGGTGGTAGTTCCGTCGCCTCGGGGG
Source organism: Streptomyces cyaneochromogenes (assembly GCF_003963535.1). Taxonomy (GTDB): domain Bacteria; phylum Actinomycetota; class Actinomycetes; order Streptomycetales; family Streptomycetaceae; genus Streptomyces; species Streptomyces shaanxiensis. Next base: position 6,097,656 of record NZ_CP034539.1, read on the forward strand.
CGCTCCGTGCTCCACGACAAGATCGTGTCCAACATCCAGGAGATCCGGGCGCGGGGTGCGCGGACCATCGTGATCGCGGAGGAGGGGGACGAGGCGGTCGTGCCGTACGCCGATCACCTGATCGGGATCCCGGTCACGCCGACCCTGCTGCAGCCGCTGGTCGCCACGGTGCCGCTGCAGGTGTTCGCGTGCGAGCTGGCGACGGCTCGTGGCAACGAGGTGGATCAGCCGCGGAATCTGGCGAAGTCGGTGACGGTGGAGTGAGCGAGTGAGCCGCGCTCAGGCCTGAGCGAAGGAAAAGGGCGAACGGCTGGATGCCGTTCGCCCTTTCTCGATCAGCCGGTCACGCGGTCAGATGGGCAGGCAGGTCGCCGGGACCCAGCCGCTCACGTCGCTGTTGTTGGGGCTGCCGTACCACCACTGGTCGCTCGTCTCGCCGCAGGCCGTGTAGCGGCCGCCGGTGTAGGGGTGGCGCTCGTCGAAGCAGACGCCTCCCGGCTTGCCCTTGCCCCAGACACCGAGGGCCGTGGCGCTCGTCTTGGGCAGGCTGCGGAGTTTGACGGATTCCTTGGGCTTGACGTTGACGAGCGAGCTGCTGCACTCCGGCGGCGCCGCCGCGGAGGCGGTGCCGCCGGTGGCGACGGCACCGGTGAGGGCCGTGCCTATGAGGGCCGCGGTGGTCAGCGCGGTGCCCAGAGACTTCAACTTCAAGGCTGTGTTCTCCCGTTTATGTGCGTAGCGCTCCGCGTTGAGACGTGGAGTGCTGGTCACTGGGGAGGTTACTGGGGGAGGCGAGTTGTGATGATCTTCGGGGTGCCTTGGCCGTCCACTGCGTCCGTCCTCCACACCGTCGCCTGAGGCAGGAACCGGTGCTCGGTCGCGTGCGCTGCCATGCGAGCGTTGCGGGCCTGCGCCTCCGGGCCGTCCGGCAAGTGGAATTCGCTGCCCGCCTGTGCGGAACGGGCCTGCATGCTCGTGGCGCCCGCCAGCCGTCGGCGGACGTAGCGGTCGAGGGCGTCGGGTACGTCGCTCGGCGTCGCGCCCGTGAGGACGTCGCCCAGTACCGCGGCGTCCAGGATCGCCTGGGCCGCCCCCTGGGCCTGGAACGGCACCATCGCGTGGGCGCTGTCGCCGAGGAGGGTCACCCGGCCGAGGTTCCAGTGCTTGAGCGGGGTTCGGGTGTGGATGCCGTAGCGGAAGACCTGGCCCGCGCGTTCGAGGATCGTGCGGACCCGGGGGTCCCAGCCCGCGAACACCTGCAGTTGTTCGCCGGGTTCCGCCTTCGCGGTCCACGACTCCTGTGCCGCCGCCTGCGTGCTGAACACGGCCACGACGTTGAGGAGTTCACCTCGGCGCACCCAGTAGTGGACGAAGTGCCGGTCCGGGCCCAGCCAGGCGGCCAGTTGGGGCAGGTCCAGGTCGGACACCTCGTCTGCCGGGAGCAGCGCCCGGTACGCGGCGGTTCCCGAGAACACCGCCCCGTCCTCGCCGAAGAGCCACTGGCGGGCCCCGGAGCGGATCCCGTCCGCCGCCACGACCAGGTCCGCGACCAGGCGTTCGCCGCTCGCCGTCGTCACGTGGGCGGACCTGTCGTCCTGGTCGATTCCGACGACCGTCGTGCTCAGGCGCACCGACTCGGGCGGTACCGCGCCGGCCAGGGCACCATGGAGGTCCGCTCGGTGGACCGTCAGGTAGGGCGCCCCGAACTCCTCCTCGGCCTCGCGGCCCAGCGCGTAGCGGCAGATCTCCGTCCCCTCCGACCAGGTGTGGAAGCTGACGTGGGCGGGATGGGCGGCCTGCGCGGCGACCGTGTCGAGCAGGCCCAGCCGGCGCAGCACCCGCGTGGCGTTGGGCGCGAGCTGGATTCCGGCGCCGACGTCGGTGAAGCGGGGTGTCTGCTCGACGAGCGTGACCTCGCAACCCGCCCGGCGCAGGCTCAGTGTCGCGGCCAGTCCGCCGATGCCCGCGCCCACGACGATCGCTCGCATGCCACGACCTCACTCTGCCGGATTGCCGGACTTGCCCGCCCCTGTGCGTCCTGACTGCCAACCTGGCCGAGCAGGAGAGCGTCGGTCAACCCGCGCGTTGCGGTAGCCGGCACTGTGCGGGGTGCCGGGGTGCGGGGTGCCGGGTGCCGTGGTGCGGGTGGCACCCTCGTGCCGGCTGCAGGCCGTCCGCGTACGACTCCCTGGCCGGGGCCGGTCGTCCTCATACGACGATCGCGCCGCAGCGCCGACCTCGTGAGGGGATCGCCGCCGGCCTGCGCTTTTCTCGGCCCTGCGTTCCCCGCCGGGCCCCGGTTCTCAGCCCTGCGTTCCCCGCCGGGCCCCGGTTCTCAGCCCTGCGTTCCCCGCCAGGCCTCGGCTCTCAGCCCCGTCCTCCTCTGCCAGGCCCCCGGCCCTCAACCCCCGTACATCCCACCACGCCCCGGCCCCTCACCCCCGTACATCCCGCCAGGCCCCCGGAATCCCCTCGGCCACGTCATGCGCCCCCACCGGCGCCCCGTCCGCCGCGAACCTCGCCGACAGGCCGTGGAGATATGCCGCGACGCTCGCGGCGTCCACCGACGTGAGGCCCGCCGCCAGGAGTGATCCCGCGAGTCCCGACAGCACGTCCCCGCTTCCGGCCGTGGCCAGCCAGCCGGTTCCCGTGGGGTTCACCCGGACCGGGCCCGCGCCCCCGGCGTCGGCCACCAACGTCGTCGACCCCTTCAACAGCACCGTCGCCGCATACCGCCCCGCCAACTCCCGTACCGAAGCCAGCCGAGCCCCCTCGACCTCCTCCCGTGCGACCCCGAGCAGCGCCGCCGCCTCTCCGGCGTGCGGGGTCATCAGGGTCGGTGCCGTGCGGGCACGTACCGCCTTTGGGTCGGCCAGCCGCAGGCCGTCCGCGTCGAGCAGGACCGGTACGTCCGTCGCCAGTACCTCCGCCACGGTCGCCGCGTCGTCGCCCGCCCCGGGGCCGGCCACCCACGCCTGCACGCGGCCCGCCTTCTTCGGGCCCCGGTCCGACACCAGTGTCTCGGGGAACCGGGCGATGACCGCGTCCCCGGCCGGGCCGACGTACCGTACGGCCCCCGCCCCGCCCCGCAACGCCCCCGCGACCGCGAGCACGGCGGCGCCGGGGTAGCGGGCCGAGCCGGCCGCGATGCCCACGACACCTCGCCGGTACTTGTCCGTCTCCGCCGCCGGGAGGGGCAACAGCCGTGCCACGTCCGTGTGTTGCAGGGCCTCCAGCTCCGCCGCGTCGGCCGGCAGCGCGAGGCCGATGTCCACCAGCCGCACCACACCGGCGTACTCCCGCGCCGGATCGATCAGCAGCCCCGGCTTGTGTGTGCCGAAGGTGACCGTCAGGTCGGCGCGCACCGCCGCGCCACGTACCTCGCCCGTGTCCGCGTCCACGCCGCTCGGCAGGTCCACGGCGACCACGGCGGCCCTCGATCGTGCGGCCGCCGCGGCCGGCGGTGCCGCCTCGGGACGGAGCCCGCCCTTGCCGCCGATGCCGACGATGCCGTCCACGACCAGGTGCGCGCGCTCGATCAACTCCTCGGCGGCATCGACCCCGACCGCTGTGCCGCCCGCCCGCTTGAGCGCCGAGAGGCCCCCGGCGTGCGCCCGTTCCGGCGACAGCAACACGGCCGTGACTCCCGCCCCGCGCCTGGCCAGCCGGGCCCCGGCGTACAGGGCGTCGCCGCCGTTGTCGCCGCTGCCGATCAGCAGGACGACCCGGCTGCCGTACACCCGGCCGAGCAGATCCGCGCAGGCGGCGGCGAGTCCGGCCGCCGCCCGCTGCATCAGCGCGCCGTCCGGGAGCCGTGCCATCAGCTCCCGTTCGGCCGCCCTTACCGTCTCCACGCTGTACGCAGTCCGCATGTGACCGAGTCTTCCGTACTCTCCCGTCCGCGCTCTTCCGTCCGCGCTCTTCCGTCCTCACTCTTTCGTCCGCGGCGAAGCTCGTCGCATCCGTTGACGCTTTGCCGTGCCTTTGCCGAACTCACCGGCCCCCACAGTGTGAATCGATTCAGTCGAAATGAGTTCGATGAGATCGGTTTCGATGAGAGGAAACCCCATGGGGCGCAGAGTTCCCCTCCTCGCCGCAGCCGGTGCCACCGCTCTCCTCAAGCTCCTAACCTGGACGGCGCGGCGCGGCAGCGGCACCATCAACGTCACCGGCAGCGGCTCCGGGGACCAGGCGCCCGTCTACTCGCGCGGCACCCGGGACGTCGAGGTCCAGCATCTGAACCTCACCGGCAGCCCGCTGTACGGCGTCTTCATGCGCAACGTCGAGAACGTGGTCCTCGGGCAGATCGACATGCGGCTGTCGGCCGGGCTGGGTGTGCGCATCGACAACCGCGGCAACACCAGCCAATGGACGCGCAACGTCCGCATCGACAACGTGTTCGTCTCCGGCGCCTCCAGCCACGCCGTGGAGACGTACGGCGTCGACGGCATCACCATCGGGACGGTGACCGCCCGCATTGTCGGTGAGTCCGGGCTGTTGGGAGAACACCGCGTTCCGCAACATCACACGGGTGCACACCGGCCAGTCCATCTGCTGACGCGGACCTCACGGGTGGCGAAGGCTCAGCCCTCCGCCACCACCACCGCGGACGCCACCCCGGCGTCATGGCTCAGCGACACATGCCAGGACCGCACGCCCAGTTCGGCCGCCCGGGCCGCCACCGTGCCCGTGACCCGCAGGCGCGGCCGGCCGCTGTCCTCGACGAAGACCTCCGCGTCGGTCCAGAGCAGGCCCGCCGGTGCGCCCAGGGCCTTCGCGAGGGCCTCCTTCGCCGCGAACCGGGCCGCGAGCGAGGCGACGCCCCGCCGTTCGCCGCTGGGCAGCAGCAACTCGCTCTCCAGGAACAGCCGTTCGGCCAGATTGGGGGTGCGCTCCAGCGCCGCCCCGAATCTGTCGATCTCGGCCACGTCGATTCCGACCCCGATGATGCTCATGCCGAGCACCCTATGGGTCATATGGGTCTTCGAAAGATGGTCCTCAAAAGAGTGACCCAGCCGCGCGGCATCCCCCGCACGGCGGGCCCTCACGCTTCTGTGACCCCATGATCAGCGGACGTATCGCATGTCGGAGCATCGCCGTGGTGCTCGCCGCCACCCTGCTGCCCATCGGCAGTGCCTCGGCCGACGACCCCGTGCCCCCGGCTTCCGGACCGCAGGGCGAACCAGTGCCCGCGCCTGCCGGACTCGTACCCCCGTCTGCCGGACCGTCGGGCGAACCCGCGCACCGGGATCCCCGACCCCAGGCCGACCCGGTGCCCCCGGTGTCCGGACCGCAGTCCGAACTCGTGCCCGGCGTCCCCCTGAACTCGCTCCAGCTCTGGCAGACCGACACGCCCGACCAGGCGCTGGCGCCCGAGGTGTACACGCCCAGCGCCGCCGAGGACGCCGTCGAGCCGCAGGACGCGGCGGACGGGACGTACGACCGCGTCGAGTACGTCCCTCGCGAGGACGCCGTCGAGGACGTGGAGTGCACCGAGCGGACGGGCCCGCAGCAGCGGCAGGTCGAGGAGTTTCTGAAGCTGGAGGTGGACGGGGAGCAGTCGGTCGCCGACTGCCGGGCCATCCGCGCGTTCCAGACCAAGCACAAGATCGAGCCCGCCAGCGGGTTCGCCGGGCCGGTGACATGGGCCACCATGCAGCTCATCTCGGCCCGGAAGAACCCGAACGCCGAGAAGAAGTGCCCGAAGCGCAAGTACCGGGTCGCCTGTGTCGATCTCGACCGTCAGCTGATGTGGGTGCAGGACGGCCGGAAGGTCGTCTTCGGGCCCGTCTCGATCCGCAGCGGACGGGAGGGATACGGGACGCGGACCGGGTGGCACGCGATCTACTGGCGGCACAAGAACCACGTCTCGTCGCTGTACCACAGCCCCATGCCCTACTCCCAGTTCTTCAACGGGGGCCAGGCCTTCCACGGCGTCTACGGCACCCTCTACACACCCATCGGTTCGAGGGGCTGCGTCAACATGACCCTGGACGACGCCCGGGCGCTGTGGGGGGTGCTGAGGAAGGGCGACCGGTTGTACGTGTGGGGGCACAGGCTGGAGGAGTAGCTCATGGATCCCGGCGCGGCGGCGTTGTCGGACCCCTCTGAGACACTGGGGGCGCCATGACAGAAACAGCAGCCCTGCGGACCGCCCCCCTGCGCGCCCGCGCCGAGATCGATCTGGCCGCCCTGCGGGCCAATGTGCGGACCTTGCGCGCCCTCGCGCCGGGTGCGGCCCTGATGTCCGTCGTGAAGTCGGACGCGTACGGCCACGGGGCGGTGCGGTGTGCCCGCGCCGCCGTCGAGGCGGGCGCCCAGTGGCTGGGCACGGCCACGCCCGAGGAGGCCCTCGTGCTGCGCGCCGCCGGGCTGGACGGCGTACGGATCATGTGCTGGCTGTGGACGCCGGGCGGGCCCTGGCGGGAGGCCATCGAGGCCGACCTCGACGTCTCCGTGAGCGGCATGTGGGCCCTGCGGGAGGTCACCGAGGCCGCGGGGCAGGCCGGCGCCGCCGCGCGCGTACAGCTCAAGGCCGACACCGGGCTCGGACGCAACGGCTGCCAGCCGGGTGAGGACTGGGCCGAGCTGGTCGGTGAAGCCCTGCGCGCGCAGGCCGCCGGGCTCATTCGTGTCACCGGGCTGTGGTCGCATTTCGCCTGCGCCGACGAGCCCGGCCATCCCTCCGTCGCCGCCCAGCTCGCCCGCTTCCGGGAGATGGTGGCGTACGCCGAGACACAGGGCGTGCGCCCCGAGGTGCGGCACATCGCCAACTCGCCCGCCACGCTCACCCTCCCGGACAGCCACTTCGACCTGGTGCGCACCGGGATCGCGACCTACGGCATCTCGCCCAGCCCCGAGCTCGGCAGCCCCGCCGACTTCGGGCTGCGGCCCGTGATGACGCTGTCGGCGTCCCTCGCCCTGGTCAAGCACGTGCCGGGGGGCCACGGCGTCAGCTACGGCCACAGCTACACCACCCCCGGCGAGACCACCCTCGGCCTCGTCCCCCTGGGCTACGCCGACGGCATCCCGCGGCATGCCTCCGGCGCCGGGCCCGTCCTGGTCGGCGGCAAGTGGCGGACGGTCGCGGGGCGGATCGCGATGGACCAGTTCGTCGTCGACCTCGGTGGGGACGAGCCCGAGCCGGGCGCGGAGGCCGTGCTGTTCGGGCCCGGCGACCGCGGCGAGCCCACCGCCGAGGACTGGGCGCAGGCCGCGGGCACCATCGCGTACGAAATCGTCACCCGGATCGGAACGCGCGTTCCGCGCGTCTACAGGGATGCGTCCCTGTGATGCGGGCTCGTGACGCGGCCAGGTGACGCGGCCGGGCGGCGCTGCCACGCGGTCTGTCTACGTGATGGTGGTCCTAGGAATGCGTGCGCGGGCATGCGTCCATAGGAGTGCGTCTATGTGAATCAGGAACGAGACGGGTAACCCGTAGCGGAACAGCGCAACAGAACACCGGCACCATCCACCACCGACGTCACACCGGCACCAGCCGACCACTGCATGACCCAGCGAAGAGGAGCGGTACGTGAGCGAGAGCAGCGCGGAGGCCGTCGCGGCCGTCGCCTCCGCCACGGGGGCGGCCGCGAACTGGCGCAGGGCGACCGGTTTCGCCGGTGCGGCGATAGGCGTGATCGCGGCGGGCGCCGCCGCCGGGGTCGCCATAGAGCGGATGACGGTGGGCCGGGGCATGCGGCAGAAGGCCCGCATCGCCCTGGACTCGGCGGGACCGTACGGCTCGCTGCGCGGCACGCCCGGCAAGGCGCAGGCCGACGACGGCACGGAGCTGTACTACGAGGTCGACGACATCGACCCCGAGGCCGCCCCCGCCCTCACCCCGCGCCGCCGACGGCTCTTCGGCCGCAAGGCTCCCGCCCCCGTCACCGTCGTCTTCAGCCACGGCTACTGCCTCAGCCAGGACTCCTGGCACTTCCAGCGCGCCGCGCTGCGGGGCGTCGTACGCACCGTGCACTGGGACCAGCGCAGCCACGGCCGGTCGGGGCGGGGCGTCGCCCAGACGCAGGAGGGCAAGCACGTCGACATCGAGCAGCTCGGGCGGGACCTGAAGGCCGTCATCGACGCGGCCGCACCCGAGGGGCCGCTGGTGCTGGTCGGTCACTCCATGGGCGGGATGACCGTGATGGCGCTGGCCGACCAGTACCCCGAACTGATCCGCGACCGCGTCGTCGCCACCGCCTTCGTCGGTACGTCCTCCGGGAAGCTCGGCGAGGTCAACTTCGGGCTGCCCGTCGCGGGAGTGAATGCCGTACGGCGGATCCTGCCGGGCGTGCTCAAGGCGCTGGGGCAGCGGGCCGAGCTGGTCGAGAAGGGGCGCCGGGCCACCGCGGACCTGTTCGCGGGGATCATCAAGCGGTACTCGTTCTCGTCCCGGGACGTCGACCCGGCCGTCGCGCGGTTCGCCGAGCGGATGATCGAGGGCACGCCGATCGACGTGGTCGCGGAGTTCTACCCGGCCTTCACCGACCACGACAAGGCCGAGGCGCTCGCCCTCTTCACGGACCTGCCGGTACTCGTCCTGGCCGGCGTCGGCGACCTCGTCACGCCCAGCGAGCACAGCGAGGCGATCGCCGACCTGCTGCCGGACGCCGAGCTGGTCCTGGTGCCGGACGCCGGGCACCTGGTGATGCTGGAGCACCCGGAAGTGGTCACCGACCGTCTGGCCGACCTGCTCACCCGCGCGGGTGCCGTGCCCGCAGGGGCTACCGTAAGTGGCTATGGAAGCACCAGCAGCACCGCACGACGCGGGTGACATCGAGCTCACCGTCACTTCTCCCGACCAGATGCGGGAACTGGGCCGCCGCCTGGCCAAGCTGCTGCGCGCGGGCGACCTCCTGATGCTCAGCGGGGAGCTCGGCGCGGGCAAGACGACGCTGGCCCGGGGGCTCGGCGAGGGCCTGGGCGTCAGAGGCGCGGTCACCTCCCCGACCTTCGTGATCGGCCGCGTGCACCCCTCCCTCGGCGACGGGCCGCCGCTCGTCCACGTCGACGCCTACCGGCTGTCCGGCGGCCTGGACGAGATGGAGGACCTCGACCTCGACGTCTCGCTGCCCGAGTCGGTGATCGTCGTGGAGTGGGGCGAGGGCAAGGTCGAGGAGCTGACCGAGGAACGCCTTCAGGTCGTGATCCACCGGGCCGTCGGCGACACCACCGACGAGGTGCGGCATGTGACCGTGACCGGGCTCGGGGAGCGCTGGGCGGCCGCGGACCTGAGCGTGCTGTCCGCCTGAGCGCTGGATGGGCCCGGGGATCCGGATGAACATTCCGACAAGACGTCGGCAAGATGTCGGCAAGATATTGCATTTGCGGTCTTGCGCGTGGTCACATGGTATCCAGTCCGTGGTTAGGTCTACCTAACTACGTCCCCTCCCGGCCCCAGGAGGCGTCCATGTCGGCTTCGGAGAACAAGGTCCAGCAGCGGCCGCACGTGGTTGCCGGGTTGTCCATGCGTGATCTGCTGGCGGCCGGTGCCGCCGCGAACCTGATCTCCACCCCGCCGCGGGTTCCCGAGCCGGCGGCGAACCGGCCGTCGGCTGAGCACGGGCATCGTGAGGAGCGCGGGCGCCACCAGGAGCACGGGCACCGCAGGGCCGCCTAGGGGATCACTGCCACCGCGCGGCCGATCGTCGCGAAGTCCCACATCGCGTTGCCGTCCTCGCGGGACTCGCGGATGCCGCCCGTCTTCAGCGCCGGGTCCGGCGCCTGCATCGAGCCGTCCACGGCCGCGCTGAAGCCGATGGTGATGTCCTCCACCTCGGTGAAGCGGACGACGTGCTCGACGGGGGTGCCGTCGGTGCCGGTGATCGCGTTGGAGCGGGACGTGACCGCGTAGACGCCCGGCGCCGGGTCGACCGATCCGGGGGTGACGCGGAACGTGCGCTTGACCGAGTCACCCTCGCCGACCAGCCACACCCGGTCGTCGTCCACCGAGTACACGACCCGCACACCCGTACCGGACCCGGCGGGCAGCGCGGCGGGGTCCTTCCGGTCGCGGGGCGTCTTGGAGGCACCCACGTCGGGTGAGTTGTTCGCGTGCGGCCTGCCCAGGCCGGCCGGGACGCTCGCCGAGGCCTGGTACGCGAGGAAGCCGACGGACGCGAGGGCGGCCACGGTGAGCCCCGCCACGAATCCGGAGCTGCTGCTTGCCACCGTCGCCCACCTCGGTTGTTCGGTCGTAGGTCGCGCTTTCGCTCGACCGTAGCAGTCGGGAAGCGCCCGACCGGGGCGGCGCTTCCTGAGCGCCCAGCGCCGTAGGCTGTTTGCGTGCTCTTGCTCGCTCTGGATACCGCCACCCCCGCCGTCACCGTCGCGTTGCACGACGGTACGGACGTCATCGCCTCGTCGAGCCAGGTGGACGCGCGCCGGCACGGCGAGTTGCTGCTGCCGGCCGTCGACCGGGTCCTCGCCGAGGCCGACGTGAAACTCGACGCCGTCACCGGCATCGTCGTAGGCATCGGCCCCGGCCCCTACACCGGACTGCGCGTCGGACTGATGACCGCCGACACGTTCGGACTTGTCCTCGGCGTCCCCGTGCACGGCGTGTGCACGCTGGACGGCCTCGCCTACGCCGCCGACATCGAGAAGGGCCCGTTCGTCGTCGCGACCGACGCCCGGCGCAAGGAGGTCTACTGGGCGCGCTACGCCGACTCGCGGACCCGCCTGACCGACCCGGCGGTCGACCGGCCCGCCGACATCGCCGACCAGGTCGCCGGACTGCCCGCCGTCGGCGCGGGCGCGCTGCTGTACCCCGACACCTTCCCCGGCGTCCACGAGCCCGAGCACGTCTCGGCTGCGGCGCTCGCGGCACTGGCCGCCGAGAGACTGGCCGCGGGCGAGGAACTGCCCGCACCCCGGCCGCTGTACCTGCGCCGGCCCGACGCCCAGGTCCCCAAGAACTACAAGGTGGTCACCCCCAAGTGACCGAACCCGTGACCCCTTCCGCCGCTCCGTCCGGTCCCACGCTGCGTGAGATGCGCTGGTGGGACATCGACCGCGTGCTGGAGCTGGAGAAGGACCTCTTCCCCGAGGACGCCTGGTCCCGGGGCATGTTCTGGTCCGAGCTGGCCCATGCGCGCGGGCCCGAGGCGACGCGGCGCTATGTCGTCGCCGAGGAGGGCGAGCGGCTCGTGGGATACGCCGGCCTCGCCGCCTCCGGAGACCTCGCCGACATCCAGACCATCGCCGTCGCCCGTGCCCACTGGGGGACCGGGCTCGGCGGCCGTCTCCTCACCGAACTGCTGAACGCGGCGACCGACTTCGACGCCGCCGAAGTGATGCTGGAGTGCCGCGTGGACAACGTCCGCGCGCAGAAGCTCTACGAGCGCTACGGCTTCGAGGCGATCGGCTTCCGGCGCGGCTACTACCAGCCGGGGAACGTCGACGCGCTGGTGATGCGCCTGACCACAGCGCCCGACAGCGGCTCCGCCGCGGGCGAAAACTCCGTACAAGGAACCGAGATCAATGGCTGACTCGCGGGACGAACCCCTCGTCCTCGGCATCGAGACCTCCTGTGACGAGACCGGCGTCGGCATCGTCCGCGGCACGACCCTGCTCGCCGACGCCGTCGCCTCCAGCGTCGACGAGCACGCCCGCTTCGGCGGCGTCGTGCCGGAAGTGGCCTCCCGGGCGCACCTGGAGGCGATGGTCCCGACCATCGAGCGCGCGCTGAAGGAGGCGGGGGTGAGCGCGAGGGACCTGGACGGCATCGCGGTGACCGCCGGCCCCGGGCTCGCGGGCGCGCTCCTGGTCGGCGTATCGGCGGCGAAGGCGTACGCCTACGCGCTGGGCAAGCCGCTCTACGGCGTCAACCACCTCGCCTCCCACATCTGCGTGGACCAGCTGGAGCACGGCGCGCTGCCGGAGCCGACGATGGCGCTGCTGGTGTCCGGCGGGCACAGCTCTCTGCTGCTGTCCTCGGACATCACCTCCGACGTCCGCCCGATGGGCGCGACCATCGACGACGCCGCGGGCGAGGCCTTCGACAAGATCGCCCGGGTGCTGAACCTCGGCTTCCCCGGGGGCCCGGTCATCGACCGCTACGCCCGCGAGGGCGACCCGAACGCGATCGCGTTCCCGCGCGGCCTGACCGGCCCGCGCGACCCGGCGTACGACTTCTCCTTCTCCGGCCTCAAGACGGCGGTCGCCCGCTGGATCGAGGCCAAGCGGGCGGCGGGCGAGGAGGTGCCGGTGCGCGATGTCTCGGCCTCCTTCCAGGAGGCGGTCGTCGACGTGCTGACCCGCAAGGCCGTCCGCGCCTGCAAGGACGAGGGCGTCGACCACCTGATGATCGGCGGCGGCGTGGCCGCCAACTCCCGCCTGCGCGCCCTGGCCCAGGAGCGCTGCGAGGCCGCCGGCATCCGGCTGCGGGTGCCCCGGCCGAAGCTCTGCACGGACAACGGGGCGATGGTGGCGGCGCTGGGCGCGGAGATGGTGGCGCGGGGCCGGCCGGCGTCCAGCTGGGACCTGTCGGCGGACTCCTCGCTGCCGGTGACGGATCCACATGTTCCCGGCCACCACCATGACCACGTGCACGAGGTCAGCAAGGAGAACCTGTACTCGTGACGGTCGCGTTGATGTGGGAGGCCCGGGCCGTCCCCGGCCGGGGGGAGGAGCTGCTGGCTTGGGCGCATGCGCAGGAGCTTTCGGGGAAGCCCCTGCGACGCGAGGCCTTCCGGGCGCCGCAGGACCGGGTTCTCGTGATCACCTGGTGGGATGCGCCGTACGATGCGGAACTGCCCGAACTGCCGGAGCCAGCGGGCGATTTGGTGAACCGGGCGGTGCATCGGTGGCGGTTCGAGTCGATGGGTACGGCCTGAGCCGACACCATCCGCTCGGCCGGTCAGCCTGCTTGACGCTGTGCAGGCCCTCCTGGTGCTCGGACGGTTCGCACCCCTGAGCTACCAAGAGGCCCTGCTGTCATGCGCGGGTCCGTGCCTGATCAGCAGCCGTTTCCGGCATGACGGGGCGGATAGTCGTCGGCCGTGTTGTCCACACAAACACTGGCGACCTCCACCTGCGAGGCGCCACCGATGTCCGTGAGCTGGAAGTAGTACTCCGACGAGTTCGTGCTGGTGTCGGGCAGGTCGCTCCATTCCCCTTGGCTTCGCAGCCCTGCGTCGACATCAAAGCACGCCGTGAATGTCTTCTTGTCGTAGCCCTTGTCCGGTGCGTTGTTGACGTCCATCCGCATCTGTACCGTCACGCTATTGGCGTCGTCGCAGACGATGAAGATGACCTCGGAATACGAGGAGTCCTCCCAACGTCGGGACTGGAACCCCTCGATCGCCCCGGCGATGTGGCTCTTCCAGAGATAGTCGCCGGTGTTGATGGGGTACGCATTGGCCGATGGAGCGGACGCCAACCCCAGGAATACCGCCCCTGAGCAGACGGCAGCTATGTATCTCTTGCGACTAAACATCAAGAACCCCCACCTTGGTGTCGTCTCCACTCGCATGGCGATGGTCTTGGGGCGAGTGGATCAGTCGAGTAGATCACCGGACTGTACATGCCAACAGGCGTACAGGCAACGGAGATTGGCGGTTCGACTCCGATGCCGGATCCGTTGCGCGTGCGCCGGCGCCCGGTAGGCGCAAGGCGGGCTTCTGAATCGGTGTCAATAAGCATGCGGCTACGGGCGACTGTACGCGCAGGCGGCTTCCGTTCCGCTTCCGGGCCGGATCAGAAAGCCCTAGCCGATACCGGAAATGATGGTGTACCGTCAGCTCGCTCTGTGTGGCTCAACGACGCCCCGACCAGGCGCGTCGATTCACTTACAGGTAGGGGGAAGGGTTTTGCGTGCAATCCGTCGGAAGACCATTGCGGCAGCTCTGTTGGGCGCCGTGGCGCTGGGCTGGGTCAACGCTTCAAGCGCGAGCGCGTACCCGATCTACATTCGGGACTACTTGTGGGACAGCTACATCTTCCAGCAGACCGAGGGATTCGAATCCCGTAGATGGGAAGACGGCAGCTACTCGGAGATCCTGTTCAACCAGTGCGGGGGCGGAAGTGCGGTAACCATCCAGATGCGGATGGACGTCAACAACGCGCCGGACAAGGGCTACGACAATAAGACGTTCACCGCGTGTTACGGCACGCTGGGGCAGTGGAGCCAGGGCGAATGGAGCGATCTCCCCAGCACCACTAACAATTCTTCTGAGTACTACTTCCAGATCAATGACATTCGCGGGGACGACGAGTTCAGTGCCGGGAAAGTTCTGGTCGACGACACTGCGGCCGACTAGAAGTTCAGCTATCGCCTGTGTCGCGACGCCATTGATGCGTCGCGACACAGGTCGTTAGACATTGGATATGACGCCTCTATGAAATTCAAAACGCGACTGCGGTCGTCGTTCGCCGTGAAGTCGTCACCTTTCCTGCTGGGGCTGGTTCTCTTCTACTATCTGGGAGACGCCGGGCCCCCTCCTCAGAACTACGGCCATGCCCCGACCGTAGTGTCCTTCCCGCTCTTCTACCTGTGCGCTTTCGCCTATGCCGCCGCGTCCGCACTGGCGGCCTGGGAGTCCGGGTCGATCCGGAAGTTCGGCGTATGGCATTGGGCGCCGCAGCGATCGCGATACCGAATCGCGGCCGAGTCCCTCATGCCGGTCGTCCTTGTTTCGTGGTCGATGCTGGTTCTTCCTGTCTCGCTGGCGCTTGTCGAGACCTCCACTCTTCCCACGCTCGCAAGCCTTGGGCCGCTCTTCGAGGCCATGGTTCTCTGCGTGGCGCACGCGGTCATCGGATTCGCTGTCGGCCTCTACCTGCCACGATCGGTCTCCGCACCCGTCCTCGCGGTCACGACGTGGATCGTGATCGCATTCACCATTTCGTTGGATCCGCCGTGGCTGCGTCAGATTTCGGGACTCTGTTTCGAGTACCTGATGTTCGGCGAGGCACTGACCTTTTCCGCATTGTGGCCACCCATACTCCTGGCGGGGGGCGTCGCGCTGGCCGTGGCGGTGCTGTGGATGAAGAATCGGTTCGTGGCCATTCCGGTAGCCCTCGCGATTCTGCTGACCGGGGTAGTTGTCTCGTACAACGAAGTCAAAGATCGTGGGTACTTTCCGCCGATGGCCACGGGCGTGACGGAGTTGTCGTGTGCGCAGAGCCCCGGCGGAACTGAAGTGTGCATGCCGAAGGTGACCGCCTCCGCGCTGCCGCGGGTGGCGCGCACATCGCAGTCGGTACTCGCCGACCTGCGGAGTGCCGGCGTGGAGCGAAGCCCCCGGCTGATCACCGATTCACTGGCGGATGGACGCTACCTGCGCCCGTCGACCGACCGTGTCTGGCGTATCCCGCTGACCAGGGCGGCCGCACAGAACGGTGAGCGCTTCCAGATCGTCATCGCGGCGGTCGGCTTCACCTGCGCACGGCCGGATCCCGTCCTTCGCAGGGCGGTCCTGGAATGGGTCGCCGGTGTGACCCACACCGAGCGTGAGTGGCAGCAGGCGAAGGCGCGCGTGGAGCAGGAACGTAGTAGCGCCGACGCCGCCGCGACGTCGATGGTGCAGGGCGTGCACCGGAAGACGAAGGCGCAGCAGGCCAAGTGGTTCGAGGAGTCCGTTCACGCATCATGCCGTCGGGATGGATGAGCATGTGGTGGTGGATGAAGGCACGGAGAACACACAGTGTGGTTCTTTCGGGCCTGGCTATTTCCCTCCTGCTGTCCCTGACGATCGGCAGCGAAGAAGTCGAACTGCCTTCGCTCGTCTCAGGGATGCAGCAGGCGGTTCTGACGATGTTCGTCCCCATTCCCCTGGTCGCGGCACTCATGGTGTCACTGGAGTCGCGCTTGCCGGGCATCGAGGCCAGCAGCGTGCGACGCGTCGGCGGGTGGGATGCGCTCTTGGTGAGTGCCACCGTGGGGTTCTGGTTCGCGCTCGCCGCAGTGAGCGGGTCCGGGGTAGTAGCTGCTTCTGCCCGTAACGCCGCCTTCCTTGCCGGGTTGATGCTTCTGGCGCGTCCCTGGGTGGGCGAGGCCGCGGTGATGGTCCCGGTTGCCTGGACGATGGTTGTGGTTGCCTTCAACCGTCGTCCGGCACCGGATCCGGAGCCATGGACAATTCTGCCCGAGCCTGCATCCGCGCCCCATGCAGCACTGGCGGCGGCTGTTCTCTTCGGGATCGGGATCAGTTCCGTTATGTTCATCAGCAAGGATAAGTCATGACTCTTGAACTGACCGAGTGCACATATTCCTATCGCCGTTGGCGGCCTGCAGTTCTTCAGGACCTGTCTTACTCCCTCCCGTCCGGGCTGACCATCCTTCTCGGCCCCAACGGGGCTGGCAAGACAACCATGTTGAAGCTCGCGGCGGGTGTTGTTCAGCCCAACAACGGGGAAGTGAAGCTCGATAGCCTCACATCTCGCGACCGTCGGTTTCGGCAACATGTTGCGTGGATGCCGCAATCTGTGGTGGCCATGCCCTCCCTCTCGTCACGAGAGTATGTCGCCTATGTCGGCTGGCTCAAAGGAATGTCCCGCCAAGCGGCATGGGAGAAGGCGGCCCAGGCCCTCACTCGCGTGGAGATGCTTGAACACGAGGACGTGAAGACCAGCCGACTTTCGGGTGGCCAGCTTCGGAGGGTCGGAGTCGCGGCGGCTCTGGTTCACGAGGCGGAGATCCTTTTGCTCGATGAACCAACCGCGGGAATGGATCCACGACAGCGCCGGGTGTTTCGTGATGTCCTCAAGGAGCTGAGCGGAGAAGTCGGCATCCTCATGTCAACTCATGATGTGGCCGACCTCGCCGAGGAATCGGACCACGTCGCGGTGATGCAGGCGGGCCGACTCGCATTCGCGGGTTCCACGGCCGATTTCCTCGCCCATGCTCCGGCGGAAGTTGCGCCCGGCCGGATGGCGGAGGCTGCGTACACGGCGCTGAGCGAGTCGTACGCTCTGTGACCTGGGGCGAGGGAGCGAGCAGAGAGGGTCCGTCAGCAAGCTGACGGACCCTCATGCGCAGGCGAAAGGTGATCTGCAAGCGCTCAGTCGGCTGCGCCGGCGCTCACTGCCGCGGTCAGCAAATGTCGTCGCATGCGGTGGTGTCCACCGCCACCGTTGTCACGTCCACCGAAGAGGCACCCCCGATGTCCGTGAGCTGGAAGTAGTATTCCGAAGAATTGTCGCTGGTGTTGGGGAGGTTGTACCACTCGCCCTGGCTCCAGTCGGGCTTGTAGCAGGCAGTGAACGTCTTCTTGTCGTACCCCTTGTCCGGGGCGTTGTTGACGTCCATCCGCATTTGCACGGTGACGCTGGAGCCGCCGACGCACTTGCCGAACAGCACCTCGCTGTACTCGCTGTCCTCCCAGCGGCGAGACTGGAATCCTTCGGATCCGTTGTTTATGTGGCTCTGCCATGTGTAGTCGTAGAGCTTGATCGGATAGGCCTGCGCAGAGGGCGCAAATGCCAGGCCCAGAAGAGATGCGCCGACGCAAGCTGCCCCGATGTGCCGCTTACGAATAGACATTCAGTCCTCACCGTCGTCAAGTCGTTGGTTGCTTCTGCGATGAACTGATCCGGAAAGCCGCGCGAGCCTGCCCCATGTGCTGTGCACATGGGGCAGGCGTGAAGTCGCTGTCAGGAATCGTCCTTGAGGGTGTCCTGGTCGACGTCGGCCACATCCAGTGTGCCGCTCGACCCACCGTCGATCTTCTTGATCGCGAAGTAGTAGTTGCCCTGAGGGAGGTTGTTCCATTCGCCGCGACTCGTGCCGCCGTTGAAGCAGGCCGTAAACGTCTTCTGGTCGTAGCCCGGGTCAGGGGCGGAGCTCACGTCGCGGCTGAGCTTTACGTCTACACTCGCGTCTCGCGGTGTGTTGCAGCCTGTGAACAGCACCTCGGAGTAGGACCCGTCCCACCATCTCCGGGATTCGAACCCGACGGATGCGTCGGTGATGCTGCTCGACCAGTTCGCCCAGGCCGTCGGTGCCAGAAGTATCGTGGCTGCAACGGCCCCCGCTGCTGCAGTTGCGCCACGATGCAACTTGTTGATGGATCGCATTGATTTCCCCCTCTTACGAACCGCTTCTTTGCTGAATCCGGCCTACAGCTCTCTAGGGTTGAGGTGTACATGCCTTTAAAAACCGTACACCGATGGAGAGATGTGAGTCCAGTGTTCGAGGGGAATTCGCGCGCACGGTGTATCCACTGCCGTCGGCCATACCGATAACCGCGGCACCGGGCCGAAGTCGTCGGCCGGAATTCACATCCGGAATCTATATTCCGTCACCGACAACGCCAGGCCGTCCGACCCGCGACACCTTTGTCTCGCACCGCAGCAGTCGGTCGGGCCCCAGCGCCCGCTCCGGCCCTGTCAACCGAACCCGTGCCACATGCCGTACCTCCGCACTGGAGATCCCCAACCGCAGCTCCAGGACACCCGGTTCGACCACCCGTCGGCCCGAGCGGTCCGTGAAGGAGGACAGGTCGGTGTGGAAGCGGAAGGTCACGCGGCTGGACTCGCCCGGTGTCAGTTCCACCCGCTGGTACCCGATCAGCCGCACATCCGGCCGGGTCACCGACGCCACCGGGTCGTGCAGGTACAGCTGGACCACCTCGGCACCCTCACGGTCGCCCGTGTTGCGGACCGTGACCGACACGTCGTACGAGCCGTCCGTGCCGATCTCGGTGAGGGTCTCGCCGCCGGTGCAGTCCGTCCACTCGAACGTCGTGTACGAGCGGCCATGCCCGAACGGGTACAGCGGCGTCGGATCCAGGTTGCTGACCTCCCCCGCCAACCCCAGGGGCGGCTGGAGGTACGTCCACGGCTGGCCCCCGGGCTCCCGCGGCACGCTCACCGGCAGCCGCCCCGACGGGTTCACGCGGCCCGACAGCACTCCCGCCACCGCCGGGCCGCCCTCCTCCCCGGGGAAGAACGCCTGGACGACCGCCGCGAGGCGCCCCTGCCAGCGGCCCAGTGCGTACGGGCGGCCGGTGAGGAGGACCAGGACGACTGGGACGCCGGTCGCGACCAGGGCGTCCAGCAGGTCGGCCTGTACGCCGGGCAGCCGTAGGTCCGTCGCGTCGCAGCCCTCGCCCGACGTGCCCCGCCCGAACAGCCCGGCCCGGTCGCCCAGGACCGCCAGGCACACGTCCGCCTCCGACGCCCGCGCCACCGCCTCCTCGAAGCCCGCCGGGTCCGGGTCGAGGACCCCGCAGCCCTCCGCGAACGTCACCTTGGCGTCGGGGAGTTCGGTGCGCAGCGCCTCCAGGACCGTCGGGATCTCGATGCCCATCGCCACCTCGGGGTGGTGCGTGAGGACGTGGGAAGGGAAGGAGTAGCAGCCCAGCATCGCGAGCGCGTCCGCCGCGCGCGGGCCGACGACCGCGATCCGGGCGTCCGGGGGGAGGGGCAGTGTCCCGTCCGGGTTGTCCAGCAGGACCACCGACTTCTCCGCCAGCCGGCGGGCGACGGAACGGTTCGCGGGGGAGTCCAGGTCGAGGTGCGCCGACCGCGGCTCCGGGGTCCAGTCCTCGTCGAGGAGGCCCAGCTCGCACTTCTGGAGCAGGACCCGGCGTGCCGCCCGGTCCACCAGTTCCTCCGGGATCTCGCCCGCCCGGACCGCCTCCACCAGCGGTTCCCCATAGCACTTCAGGGTCGGCAGCTCCACGTCGATACCGGCGGCCAGCGCCGCGTGCGCCGCCTGGGCCGGGCTGCCCGCCACACGGTGCAGCGTCTGCAGGAAGCCGATGCCGAAGTAGTCGGCCACGACCGTTCCGGTGAACCCCCACTGCTCCCGCAGGAGTTCGGTCAGCAGGGCCGGGTCCGCCGACGCCGGCACCCCGTCCGTCTCGTTGTACGCCGCCATCACCGAGCGCGCCCCGCCCTCGCGCAGCGCCATCTCGAACGGGGGGAGGGTGACGTCCGCGAACTCCCGCACGCCCGCCCGTACCGGTGCCAGGTTGCGCGCGCCCGCCGAGGACGCGTACCCGGCGAAGTGCTTCAGTGTCGCGATGACCCCGGCCGACTCCAGACCCCGGACGTAGGCCGCGCCGATCGTGCCGGTCAGGTACGGGTCCTCGCCGATGGTCTCCTCGACCCGGCCCCAGCGCGGATCGCGTACCACGTCCAGGACGGGCGCCAGCCCCTGGTGGACGCCGGCCGCGCGCAGGTCGCCGCCGATGCGCCGGGCCATCTCCTCGACGAGCGGCGGGTCGAAGGCGGCCCCCCAGGCCAGCGGTACCGGATAGGCCGTGGCCTGCCAGGCCGTGAAGCCCGCCAGGCACTCCTCGTGGGCCACGGCGGGGATTCCGAAGCGGCCCGCGTCGGCGATCCGACGCTGGGCGCGGGCCAGTGCCTGCGCGCCCAGCGCCGGGTCCACGGGGGCGGTGCCGAAGGAGCGGGTGAGCTGGCCGAGGCCGTGGGTGATCAGCTCAGCGAAGTCGTCGGCGGAGGCGACGGTCATGTCGTGCTGGTGCGGGGCGACTCCGTCGCCGTCCGAGGCGGCGCCCACCCACACGCCGTACAGCTGGGCGGTCTTCTCCTGCAGGGTCATCCGGGAGAGGAGGTCGTCGACGCGGGCGGCGGCGGGCAGGGCGGGGTCGCGCCAGGGGGCGGTGGTCATGAAACTCCTGTCGGGGCGATGGCCCACTCGCGAATGTTTCGTTGTTCACCTCGAATGTTCCGGGAACTTAGGTGCGGTGAGAAGGGTTCGTCAAGAGGCCGCGCAGGGATACGATCGCCGCCATGACTGCCCGTGAGCCCGCTGAAACCCGGACACCGCCGGGTGAAACCCGGAAGACACAGTCGGAAAGCCGGTCGACACCGTCGGAAACCCGGACGACCACGACCACGGCGTCGACGACCGCCCGGTCCACCCGGACCGCGACGCTCGCCGAGATCGCCCGCGAGGCCGGCGTCTCCGCGCCGACTGTTTCGAAGGTCCTCAACGGACGGGCCGACGTCGCCCCGGCCACCCGCACCCGTGTCGAGGAACTGCTGCGCGCCCACGGCTACCGGCGCCGGCGCGCCGAGGCCAGCCGCTCGCCCCTGATCGACCTGGTCTTCCACGAGCTGGAGAGCGCCTGGGCGATGGAGGTCATCCGGGGCGTGGAGAACGTCGCCCGGGACGCCGGGCTGAGTGTCGTGCTGAGCGAGAGCGCCGGTCGGCTGACGCCCGGCCGGACCTGGGCCGACCAGGTCGCCGCCCGCCGCCCGCACGGCGTGGTCCTCGTGCTGTCCGGCCTCGACGAGTCCCAGCGTGCCCTGCTCACCAGCCGGTCGATCCCGTTCGTGGTGATGGACCCGGCGGGCGACCCGGGCGCCGACGTGCCGTCCATCGGGGCGACCAACTGGCAGGGCGGCCTCGCCGCCACCCGGCACCTGGTCGAGCTGGGGCACCGCAGGATCGGCGCGATCACCGGGCCGTCCCGGATGATGTGCAGCCGCGCCCGCATCGACGGCTACCGCGCCGCCCTGGAGACGGCCGGGCTCCCGGTCGAGCAGGACCTGATCCGGCCCGGCGACTTCCACCACGAGACCGGCTACCGGCGGGGCCTGGAACTGCTGCGCCGCCCGGACCGGCCGACCGCCGTCTTCGCCGGCAACGACCTCCAGGCGCTCGGGCTGTACGAGGCCGCGCGCGAGCTGGGGCTGCGGATCCCGGAGGACCTGAGCGTCGTCGGCTTCGACGATCTGCCGGTCACCCGCCTGGTGGGGCCGCCGCTGACGACCGTGCGGCAGCCGCTGACGGAGATGGCGGAGGCGGCGGCCAAGCTGGTCCTCGACCTCGCGCGGGAGGAGGGGACGCCGACGGCGACGCGGGTGGAGCTGGCGACGAGTCTGGTGGTGCGCAGCAGTACGGGGGAGCCTCCGGCGGTTTAGCGGGAGAGGCCTGGTGCCGTGTGGCGGAGGCCTGTTGCCGTGCGGCGGGCGAGGCGTGGTGCCGTGGGGCGGGCGAGGCGTGTTGCGGTATTGGCGGGCGTTGCGCCGCGTCGGACACTGCACCGAAGCCAGTCGGATATTCAACCGAAACTTTCGGATGCCACCCGCATGAGATCTCTGAGAAGAGGCTTATCCTCGGCTGACCCCCGGCAACGCCATGAAGTGGGGCTCCGTCGAGCCGACCCGCGGCTCTTTCGACCGGGCGGAGGCCTCTGGTGCGACGGCCTCGGCGCCGACCGATCGACGGGGTCGGGCTCCAGGCCCACCTGATCCTCGGGCCCCGGTGTGTCGGCGTCACGGTCCG
Source organism: Streptomyces cyaneochromogenes (assembly GCF_003963535.1). GTDB lineage: Bacteria > Actinomycetota > Actinomycetes > Streptomycetales > Streptomycetaceae > Streptomyces > Streptomyces shaanxiensis. The sequence goes on from NZ_CP034539.1 coordinate 6,119,863, forward strand.
GCTGACTTCGGGTTCAACGGGGCGTGGAGCGGGAGCAATTCGCTGCCGACGGTGACCCTGGGCTGAGAAGGGTCAGAGAAGTCTGAGATTTTCCGAAGAAAACCTGGTCTGGCGTTCCTGCCGTAATAATTCGGACTTACGTTCCTCCTCGTGACTGGACGAGACCAGAACGACGAGAACGGGGACGACGGCAGACGGGCGGGCCGGCGGTCGAGGGTGCTGAAGACCGCCGGCCTGATCCTCGCGGGCGCCCTGGTGCTGGGCGCGGGGACGGCGGGCTGGGCCTACTGGCACCTGAACGACAACATCAAGAGCGTCGACATCAACAACGCCCTCGGCGACAACCGCCCGCAGCGGGCGATGACGACCCCGGCGCCCTCGACCTCCGAGTCGCCGCTGCCCACCGGGTCCCTGAACATCCTGGTCCTGGGCTCGGACTCGCGCACCGGCGAGGAGAACAAGGAGTTGGGCGGCGGCAGCAGCACGGGGGCCCGTTCGGACACCGCGATGGTGGTCCACATCGACGCCGGCCGCACGGAGTCGACGGTCGTCAGCATCCCGCGCGACACCCTCGTCACCCGCCCGTCCTGCCCCCTGTCGTCGGGTGGTTCGACGGAGGTGGCCTACGGCACGATGTTCAACAGCGCGTACGCGATCGGCGGCCCCGTCTGCGCGGTGGCGACGGTCGAGTCAGTCACCGGCATCCGCATGGACCACTACATCGAGATCGACTTCTCCGGCTTCGCCAAGCTGGTGGACGCGCTGGGCGGCGTCACGGTCACGACGGACGAGGACATCGACGACGAGGACAGCCACCTCCAACTGCAGGCAGGCACCCATCACTTGGACGGCGAACAGGCGCTGGCCCTGGCCCGCACCCGGCACGGCATCGGCGACGGCAGCGACCTGGGCCGCATAGGCCTGCAGCAGAAACTGGTGAAGGCCCTCCTGGACCAGATCTCCACCACGTCCCTGCTCACCGACCCGACCCGCCTCTACCGCGTCGCCGACGCGGTGACGGGCAGCCTCACGACGGACACGGGCCTGGACTCGCTGAGCGAGCTGATGAGCCTGGGGGAGAGCCTGAGCGGGCTGTCGTCGGACGCGGTGCGGACGGTCACGATGCCGGTGGTGCCGGCGGCGTCGAACCGGAATCGGGTGGTGGCGGACGAGCCGGAGGCGGGGGAGTTGTGGAGGTCGCTGCGGTAGGAGCGCGTTGGTTCGCGTACGCCTGAGGTGACTCCGCGCGCCCACGATGAACACGTTCGCTCCCTGTGGACGGAGGGGCGCGGAGGGTTCCGGGCGGCCATCATTCAGGTGTGCTCCGGGGCCGTTGAGAAGGGCGCGTGCGCGCCGGCGACTCGTCCGCGGTGGCAGGGCTGCCCGTGGGCATCGCCTCGCTGCTGATGGCCCTCGCGGACTTCTTCCGCCAGGAACCGGCGGTGCCCGACCCGGCGGCGTACGCCGACGACCTGGCGCGGACGCTCAGGGCGCAGTGGCTGGAGGAGGCGGAGGCCAGGCGGCTGCGCGACCCCCGGGTCCTGCCCCTCGCCTGGACGTCGACGGCCCGAGAGGTCGCCAGGGAAGGCGGGCCCGTCAGCGGGCCCGGTGGTCTTCAAGCCGATGACGTACGACGTGTTTTGGGGTGATTGGGATGGCGCCGTCTGGCGGGGCAGTGTCGATACCGGACCACACGCGGTGCTGGCACCACCGCGTCCGGTTCGTGACAGCGAGACAGGTGAACTGAAGGACCAGGCAGTCACCTCCTTGGCCTTCCATCCGGACGGCAAGATCCTCGCTGTCGGCCGTCCCGGGGAGCTGCAGCTCTGGGATGTGCGGCGACAGCCGCCGCGGCCGCTGCCTGGCGGAGGGGGCGATGTGGTCGGCAACCTGGCCTTCAGCCGGGACGGTGAATACCTCGCCGGACTGGATCATGGCCACCCGGACGAAGAGTGGTACAGAGTCTGCCTCAGGCGAGCCGACGCGCAGGGCGGGCTCAAATGACGTGGTGCTGGGCTCGCCCTGACCACCAGCCGCCAGGGTGACCGTCTGCTGGTGAGCAGTGGCCAGGCCAGTGAGTTGTGGCAGCTGGGAACGGACGGGTGGAGATTTGTCGCGATGCTCCCCGCCATGCCAGCGGGCGCTACTTCCGCCCCACCAACCCGTCCACCACCGCCCCCAACTGCTCAGCCACGTCGTACCCCGCCTTCATCTCCTCCCACTTCCCCGACAACTCGCTCATGCGCGGCAGCGCCTCCGCATCCTCCTCAGTGAGGAAAGCGGGGAAGAACGGCCGGCGCTCGGGGTCGGCGGCGCGGCGGGCGTCGGCTCGTCGGAAGACCAGGGCGCCATAGACGACGTACCAGATCGTGCGGTAGGCGTGGAGTGCCTGTTCCGGGGTCAGGCCGCAGGCGATCGCCGAGTCGATGATCTCCTCGGGCATCCACAGCGCGTCCTTGTCCGTGAGGTCGCCCAGGCTCAGCACGTCGATGACCCAGCTCATCTCGCTGAGGATCGCGTGCATATGCACGGCGGTGGTGAGAATGCGGTCGCGGGGGTCGGCGGGCAGGACCGGACGCGGGAAGGTCGCCGCCATGCCCCGCAGGGTGAGCAGGAGCAACTCGTCCTTGTCGCGCACATGGTGGTAGAGCGCCATCGGCGTCGCGCCCACCTTCTTGGCCACGCGGCGCATGGAGACGGCCTCGACGCCCTCCTCCTGGATGATCCGCCGGGCCACGTCGACGATCTGCTCCGCGGCGATGCGGGGCGGACGGCCGGCGGTGCGCCTACGACCCTGTGTCAGGCCCTCGGCCCGGCCCTCTGAGCTCGGTTTCTCTGCCACGGGGCCATTCTCTCTGGTTAATTTCTATACGCGTATATTAATCTGCCTGGCATGGTGGATACGGTCAACTCGCAGATACGCACCTCCCGTTGGTTGCTGCCGGTCCTGCTCACCGTGCAGTTCCTCGTCTCGCTCGACATGTCCGTCGTCAACGTCGCCCTGCCGGACATCCGTGCCGGCCTCGGCTTCGACGCCGGTTCACTGGCCTGGGTCGTCAACGCCTACGCGCTCACCTTCGGCGGACTGCTCATGCTGGGCGGCCGGCTCGACGACGTCGTGGGCCGGCGGCGGATCCTGATCGCCGGCTTCGTCGTCTTCGGCGTCGCGAGCCTCGCCGGCGGACTCGCCCAGGCTCCGGGCCAGTTGGTCGCGGCGCGGGCTGTGCAAGGCGTCGGCGCGGCCCTTCTGTCGCCGGTCGCGCTCGCCCTCGTCACCGTCAACTACCCGGCCGGTACGGCCCGTTCGCGTGCCCTGGGGATGTGGGGCGCCGCGGGTGCGGCCGGTGGGGCTGTCGGCGTTCTCGCGGGCGGGCTGCTCACCGACTGGTTCGGCTGGCGGTCGGTGATGCTGGTCAACGTGCCGGTGGTGGCCGCGGTCCTGGCCGCCGTACGGCCCGCAGTGCCCGCCGACCGGCGGGGGACCGGTGGCCGGCCGCGACTCGACGTCCTCGGCGCACTGCTCGTCACCGCCGGGACCTCGCTGCTCGTCCTGGGACTGGTACGCACCGAGACCCACGGCTGGGCGGCCTGGCAGAGCCTCGGCGTGCTGGGCGCGGCCGCCGTACTGCTGGCGGTCTTCGCCGTGACGGAGACCTGGGTACCGCACCCGCTGCTGCGGCTCGGGATCCTCGCCCGCGGGCCGGTCCTCGCGGCCAACGTCTTCGCGCTGCTGATGTCGGCGGGCCAGTTCGCCGCCTTCTACTTCACGTCCCTGTACATGCAGCAGGTGCTCGGCTACGGGCCGACGGCCGCCGGATGCGCGTTCCTGCCGTTCTGCGCCGGCATCGTGGCCGGTTCGGTGATCGCCGCGCGCACGGTCGGGCGGTACGGCGCCGGGGCACTGCTGGTGGTGGGCGGGCTGCTCGGGGCGGCGGGGTTCGCGTGGTTCGCGGCGGCGATGGCGGTGGACGGCGGCTTCCTGCTCTCCGTCCTCGGCCCGTCGGCGGTCGCCAGCGTGGGCATCGGCATGTGCTTCGTGCCGCTGGGCACGGCGGCCACGACCGGGGTCACCCCCGAGGAAGCGGGCATGGCGTCGGGTCTCCTCAACACCTCGCGGCAGGTGGGCGGGGCCGTGGGACTCGGGGTGCTGGTCACGGTGGCGGCGAGTGCGGGGGACGCAGCGGAGGGGGCGCAGGGGCTGATCGACGGCTATTCGGCGGCGTACTGGGTGGCGACCGGGCTGCTCGCGGTGGCTGCCGCGGCCGCCGGGTTCCTGCACGGAAAGGGCGCACCGCCTGCGGAAACACCGGCCGGAGAAAAATCTCCGAAGAAAAATGGCGAGCGTGTCGATCCGGGCGTCTCCCGTTCGACGCAGGGGTGAGAGGCCGGGAAGAACCCGGTCGCCGACCCCGAGACCCGAGGAGCCACCATGCCCCGCTACCTGTCCCTCGTCCGGATCGACGAGTCCACCGCGCCCGCCGAGGGCCCCAGCCCCGAACTGATGCAGCGCATGGGTGAACTGCTGGAGGAGATCACCAAGGCCGGCGTGATGCTCGACACCGCCGGCCTCACCCCGTCGGCCCAGGGCACCCGGGTGCACTGGGACGGCGCGAAGACCTCGGTCACCGACGGGCCCTTCACCGAGTCCAAGGAGGTCATCGGCGGCTACGCGATCATGCAGTGCAAGGACAAGGCCGAGGCGCTGGAGTGGGCCTCGCGGTTCCTGAAGGTCCACGGGGAGGAATGGCAGGTGACCTGCGAGGTGCGGGAGATCGCCGAGGGCTGATCCGCCCTCCTTGGATCCGCGGCCGTACAGGTGTTGCATGGTGGGCTGTGAAGCCGCAGCCCACCGCAGACACCGGCGGTACCCCGGACGACACGACAGCGACCATCGAAACGGTCTTCCGCATCGAGTCCCCGCGCGTCATCGCCGCCGTCACCCGCATGGTCCGCGACGTCGGCATCGCCGAGGAACTCGCGCAGGACGCGCTGGTCGCCGCGCTGGAGCAGTGGCCCCGGGACGGCGTCCCCGACAACCCCGGCGCCTGGCTCATGGCCACCGCCAAGCACCGCGCCGTCGACCTGATCCGGCGCCGGGAGAACTACGCCCGCAAGCTCGCGGAGATCGGCCGCGACCTGGAGACCACCGCACCGCACGAGGTGCCGCCAGCCCTCCACGACCCGGACGACATCGACGACGACCTGCTCCGCCTGGTCTTCACCACCTGCCACCCGGTGCTGTCACCTGAGGCCCGCATCGCCCTCACCCTCCGCCTGCTCGGCGGCCTGACGACACCGGAGATCGCCCGCGCGTTCCTGGTGCCGGAGGCCACGGTCGCCCAGCGCATCGTCCGCGCCAAGCGCACCCTCGCCGCGAAGAACGTCGCCTTCGAGGTCCCGTACGGCCCCGACCGCGAGGCCCGCCTCGGCTCGGTCCTGGAGGTCATCTACCTGATCTTCAACGAGGGCTACGCCGCCACGGCCGGCGACGACTGGCTGCGCCCGGCCCTGTGCGAGGACGCCCTGCGCCTGGCCCGCGTGCTGTCCGGCCTGATGCCCAAGGAGCCGGAGGTGCACGGCCTGACCTCGCTCCTGGAGTTCCAGGCCTCCCGTACGGCGGCCCGCACCGGCCCGTCCGGCGAACCGATCCTCCTCAAGGACCAGAACCGCACCCGCTGGAACCGCATGCTCATCGCCCGCGGCATCAAGGCCCTGTCCCGCGCGGACGCCACCACCACCGGCGCCCCCGGCCCGTACGCCCTCCAGGCCGCCATCGCCGCCTGCTACGCGCACGCGTACACCTACGAGGAGACGGACTGGAAGACCATCGCCACCCTGTACGGCCTCCTCGCCGCCCGATCCCCGTCCCCCGTGGTCGAGTTGAACCGCGCGGTCGCCGTCTCGATGGCCGAGGGCCCGGAGCCCGCACTGCGGATCGTCGAGACGATCGCCGCCGATCCCGCCCTTCGCGACTACCACTTGCTGCCGAGCGTGCGCGGAGACCTGCTCGCCCGCCTCGGCCGTACGGCGGAGGCGCGGGCGGAGTTCGAGCGGGCGGCGGCGCTGACGCGGAACGAGCGGGAGCGGGAGCTGCTGCTGCGCCGGGCGGCGGAGTCGTCGGAGACCCAGGGGGCCGCGGGATCCTCGGAGTCCTCCGAGTCCTCTGAGTCCTCTGAGTCCTCTGAGTCCTCCGAGCCCTCCTGACTCAGGCCGGGCGCCCCACCAGCATCGTCGGCGCCCCCGCCACCCGCGTCAGAAACACCGTCGCCGAATTGGGTCCCTGAGGCCTGACCTTCTTCCGCAGCTCCTCCGGCTCGACGGCCGACCCCCGCTTCTTCACGGTCAGCGTGCCGACCTCGCGCTCGCGCAGCAGCGACTTCAACTTCTTGACGCTGAAATGCAGTTGATCGGTGATCTCATAGGCCGTGGCGTACGGCGTCGGCCGCAGCTCGTCCCCCGTGACGTACGCGATGGTCGCGTCGATCAGCCCGCCGTCCAGCTGGTCGGCGACCTCGGCGACCAGATGCGCCCGGATGACGGCGCCGTCGGGCTCGTACAAGTACCGTCCGACAGACCGGACTTCAGGGTCGGGGAGGCGACGCGACAGCAGTGAGCGCGGTCCCGGCAACAGGGTGGCCCGCACCGCCCCGGGCTCCGTCCCGAACCACAGCACCGCCTCCTTCACATCGCCACCGTCCGAGATCCACTCGGCCTCGGCGTCCTCGGGAACGGCCTCATGGGGAATGCCCGGCGCGATCTTCAGCGCCGCACGGGGCGCCTTGCGCGCCGCCTCCACGGCCCAGGACAACGGCGGCGAATACGCCTCCGGGTCGAAGATCCTCCCGCGTCCGCCCCGCCGCGCCGGGTCGACGAACACGGCGTCACAGCCGCCCGTGTCCACCCCGACGACATCGGCCTCGCGCACCTCCACCAGGTCCCCGAGCCCCAGCGCCTCGACGTTCGCCCGCGCCACCGCCGCCGTCACCGGGTCCCGGTCCACCGCCAGCACCCGCACCCCGGCCCGCGCGAGCGCGATCGCGTCGCCGCCGATCCCGCAGCACAGGTCGGCGACCGAGCCGATCCCCAGCGCCTTCATCCGCCCGGCCCGGTACGCCGCGACACTCGCCCGCGTCGACTGCTCGACCCCGTTCGGCGTGAAGAACATCCGGCCCGCGTCCGCCGCCCCGAACTTCGCCACCGCCCGCTGCCGCAGCCGCGCCTGCCCGAGCGCCGCCGACACCAGCTCGACGGGGTGCTCGCGGCGCAGCCTTGTCGCGACGGCGAGTTCGTCGGCGGGGTCGGTGTCGCGCACGGCGTCGAGGAGGGCGCGGCCCTCGGGGGTGAGGAGGCAGGAGAAGGAGGCGAGGTCGTTCACCGGGTCATTGTCGGACAGGCGGTGGGGCGTCCGCGCACCGTGGGCCCGGTCGGCGGACCCGGCTCACCGTCGGCCGGTTGGTGGCCGCCCGCAGTGCTGGGCCGGTCGGTGACCGGCCCGTACCGCCGGCCGCTCGGTGGCTCGCCCGTGCCGTGTGGGCCACTCGGTGGATGGTCCGCCCCCGGCGGCGGTGTCGGCCCGGCTTCGGGGCGGGTGCCTGCGAAGATCCGGCTCCATGCGAGTAGTAGGACAAAATGACAAAAGTCACCGCAATGGGTCAGCCGAAGAGCGTGGTCGGCGTGGGCGTGGATATCGGGCAGCCGGACGTTCGCGGGTACGGGGCGGGATCGCCGTCCTCGCCGTGGCCGCCATCGCCTCGGGATGTGCGCCGGCCGGCGACGGCGGATCCGAGGCCGGACGCCCCACCGCGAGCCGACAGCCCCTCAAGGCCCCGCCACCGGCCGCCACCGCGTCCCCGGACAAGGGCCCGCACGCCAAGGGCCCCCAGTCCAAGAAGTTCCAGTCCCCCAGAGCCGCCCACGCCGCCCGAGTCGCCGCCGCCAGACGCTGGCGTCTGGCAAACGTCCCGCTCGTGCCCCCACCGCCCCCCGCCAGGAAGCCGGAGATCACCACCCGCGAGGGCTTCGAGGTCGACGGACACGAGGAGCTCGGTCTCCCGCCGGTCTTCACCACCGTCCCCACCAGGCAGAAGGTCGTCTTCCTCACGATCGACGACGGCGCCGAGAAGGACCCGGCGTTCCTGCGGATGATGAGCGACCTGCAGGTGCCGTACACCGCCTTCCTCAGCGACTACCTGATCAAGGAGGACTACGGCTACTTCAGGCGGATGCAGGCGAGCGGCGTGGTCCTGAACAACCACACCCTCCACCACCCCTACCTCCCCGCCCTGTCCTACCCCCGCCAGAGGCGTGAGATCTGCGGCATGCAGCAGGTGATCGAGGAGCGCTACGGCAAGCGCCCGCTGCTGTTCCGCCCGCCCTTCGGCAACTACGACAGGAACACCCTGCGCGCCGCGAAGTACTGCGGCATCGAATACGTCCCCCTGTGGAACGAGGAGGTCTTCGTCGACCACTGGGACTACCGGGAGTGGGACAGGAAGATCCGTCCGGGCGACATCGTCCTCACTCACTTCCGGGGCAGGGAGGACTGGAAGGGCACAATGCCCGACATGATCCGCCGATTCCTGAACAAGGTGACGGCCGAGGGGTATGCGGTGGCCCGGCTGGAGGACTACCTGTGAGGTCGGGTCCGGTGCCGCCGGCGCTGGCGGCCGTCGTCATGGCGTACGCCCTGCTCACCGGCTGCGCCCAGCCGGCCGGGTCGGTGGCCCCCGGCGCGGCCACGGCCGAACGGCCGACCGGCACGGTGACACACGACGCCCGGCCGGCTAAGGACCCCACGCCCAGGGCACAGCCGTACCGCCGCTGGGGCCTGACCGCCCCGCTGTCCGCACCCCCGTCACCACCCGCCCGGCGGATGCCGACACGCCCGGGCGGCCCGCTGCCCGTCGTGGACCGTGTCCCCACCCGCGACAAGGTCGTCTTCCTCACCTACGACGACGGCGCCGAGAAGGACCCCCGCTTCGTCGACATGGTCCGTGAACTGCGGCTGCCCGTCAGCATGTTCCTCACGGACAGCGTGGTCGGCCCGGGCTACGGCCACTTCGCGCGCCTGCGCTCGGTGGGTGCCTCCATCCAGAACCACACCCTCGATCACGCCGCCCTGCGCGGCCTGCCGTACGCCGGCCAGCGCGCCGAGATCTGCGGCCAGCAGAACAAGCTCCGCGCCCGCTTCGGCATCCGCCCCCACCTCTTCCGCCCGCCCTACGGCACGTACGACGCCACGACACTCCGCGCGGCGGCCGACTGTGGCGTGACGGCTGTCGTGCTGTGGCGCGCGGCCATGGAGGGCGACGGCGAACTGACGTACGCGCAGGGCCCCGGCCGCCTGCGCCCCGGCGACATCGTCTCCGTCCCTTCGGGTGAACCGACCGGCATGTCCCTGAGGAAGCGGACGACGAGGCTCCTGAGGGAGATCCAGGGGCAGGGTCTGGCGGTAGGCCGCCTGGAGGACTACCTGTAGCCCCACCAGCCCCTCCGGCGCTCGAGGACGAGGCCGTTCAGGCCGAAGGAGGTCTGGGGGCACAGCCCCCAGAACGACCGCCACGGCGACGTCGGCGACCAGGAAACTCGGCTCGGCCGGCGCAGCGAGTTAGCAGTCCGCTTGACCGAGTGCTAATCGCGGTCATAGTCTCGGCTCTGGCACTCCCCCCTGGAGAGTGCCAACAACGCGACGGGCAGGTCCGGCACCCGCGACGACGGATCCACCTGGTCGCCACCTCAGACAGTTAACCCCGTGAGATCTCCGAAGGGGGAGGTCGGATCGTGACGACCGCCAGCTCCAAGGTTGCCATCAAGCCGCTCGAGGACCGCATCGTGGTCCAGCCGCTGGACGCCGAGCAGACCACGGCCTCTGGCCTGGTCATTCCGGACACCGCCAAGGAGAAGCCCCAGGAGGGCGTCGTCCTGGCCGTGGGCCCGGGCCGCTTCGAGAACGGCGAGCGCCTGCCGCTCGACGTCAAGACCGGCGACATCGTGCTGTACAGCAAGTACGGCGGCACCGAGGTGAAGTACAACGGCGAGGAGTACCTCGTCCTCTCGGCTCGCGACGTGCTCGCGATCATCGAGAAGTAATTCATCTCAGGCACATTTTGCTTGTGAGCTGCGCCCCGGGCCCCCGCGACCTTATGAAGCCGGGCGTCAGGGGCGCAGTTCGTTTCACCCACGTTTTCCGAGAGGGCTGAACCGCTCCCATGGCGAAGATCCTGAAGTTCGACGAGGACGCCCGTCGCGCCCTCGAGCGCGGCGTCAACAAGCTGGCCGACACGGTCAAGGTGACGATCGGCCCCAAGGGCCGCAACGTCGTCATCGACAAGAAGTTCGGCGCCCCCACCATCACCAACGACGGTGTCACGATCGCCCGTGAGGTCGAGATCGAGGACCCGTACGAGAACCTCGGTGCCCAGCTGGTGAAGGAGGTGGCGACCAAGACCAACGACATCGCGGGTGACGGTACGACCACCGCCACCGTGCTCGCCCAGGCGCTGGTGCGCGAGGGCCTGAAGAACGTCGCCGCGGGTGCCTCCCCGGCCGCGCTCAAGAAGGGCATCGACGCCGCCGTCGCGGCCGTCTCCGAGGACCTCCTCGCCTCGGCCCGCCCGATCGACGAGAAGTCCGACATCGCCGCCGTCGCCGCGCTGTCCGCCCAGGACCAGCAGGTCGGCGAGCTCATCGCCGAGGCGATGGACAAGGTCGGCAAGGACGGTGTCATCACCGTCGAGGAGTCCAACACCTTCGGTCTGGAGCTGGACTTCACCGAGGGCATGGCCTTCGACAAGGGCTACCTGTCGCCGTACTTCGTGACGGACCAGGAGCGCATGGAGGCCGTCCTGGAGGACCCGTACATCCTCATCAACCAGGGCAAGATCTCCTCCATCCAGGACCTGCTGCCGCTGCTGGAGAAGGTCATCCAGTCGGGTGCCTCCAAGCCGCTGCTGATCATCGCCGAGGACGTCGAGGGCGAGGCCCTGTCGACCCTGGTCGTCAACAAGATCCGCGGCACCTTCAACGCGGTCGCGGTCAAGGCCCCCGGCTTCGGTGACCGCCGCAAGGCGATGCTCCAGGACCTGGCGGTCCTCACCGGCGCCACGGTCATCTCCGAGGAGGTCGGCCTCAAGCTCGACCAGGCCGACCTGGACGTGCTGGGCTCCGCCCGCCGTGTCACGGTCACCAAGGACGACACGACCGTCGTCGACGGTGCCGGCAACGCCGAGGACGTCACGGGTCGCGTCGCCCAGATCAAGGCCGAGATCGAGAACACCGACTCCGACTGGGACCGCGAGAAGCTCCAGGAGCGCCTCGCGAAGCTGGCCGGCGGCGTGTGCGTGATCAAGGTCGGCGCCGCCACCGAGGTGGAGCTGAAGGAGAAGAAGCACCGTCTGGAGGACGCCATCTCCGCGACCCGCGCCGCGGTCGAGGAGGGCATCGTCTCCGGTGGTGGCTCCGCTCTGGTCCACGCCGTGAAGGTCCTCGAGGGCAACCTCGACAAGACCGGCGACGAGGCCACCGGTGTCTCCGTGGTCCGCAAGGCCGCCGTCGAGCCGCTGCGCTGGATCGCCGAGAACGCCGGCCTCGAGGGCTACGTCATCGTCTCCAAGGTGGCCGAGCTCGAGAAGGGCAACGGCTACAACGCCGCGACCGGCGAGTACGGCGACCTGGTCAAGGCCGGCGTCATCGACCCGGTCAAGGTCACCCGCTCCGCCCTGGAGAACGCCGCCTCCATCGCCTCCCTCCTCCTGACGACCGAGACCCTGGTCGTCGAGAAGAAGGAAGAGGAGGAGCCGGCGGCCGCCGGTGGCCACGGCCACGGGCACGCCCACTGAGCCCAGGCTCTCCCGGCCGGCCGCCCTCACCGGGCAAGCAGGCAGAAAGGCCCCGGTCCCGCACACACGCGCGGGACCGGGGCCTTCCCCTTCGCGGGCGTCACTGACCGAGTACCCCCAACTGCTCCAGCAGACCCGCCCGGTCGTAGAGCCAGCGGCTCTCGCAGATCCTGCCGTCCCGGAACCGCTGCCAGGTCATGCCCTGCATGGTCACGTCCTGCCCGGTCGCCGGAATCCCCAGGAACTCACCTTTGTGCCGGGCGACCCACGTCCACCGCGTGCACACCTGGTCCTCCTGGGCCATCTGGTCGTCGATCCGGAACGTGAAGTCGAACGCGGCACGCCACCCCGCGTACTGCTCCCGCACCCCCGCGACACCCTGCACGGGCTGCGGATACGACGGATCGTGGTCCACGTAGTCGTCGGTGAGATGCTCCCCGATCCGCTCCGGCGCCATCTTCCCCATGGCCTCGAAGAAGGCCCGCGCCGCCAGGACGTTCAACTGCTCGTCCCGCACGACGTCGAGATCGGTGAACGTCGGCGTCTCGTCACAGAGCGCGACCATCTCCTGGAAGATCCGATCGGTCTCGGGCAGATTCGAGTTCCGCATCGCGTCCTCGTACGACGGGAACTCCACGATCTCGATGAAGTGCGCGGAGTCCGACCGGTCCTTCCCGATGACGTCGTGCGTCGCGGTCCGCTTCCCCTTGGTCTGCTCGACCCACCTGTCCATCAGCCGGTTCATCTCGTCGAAACGGCTGGTCCTGCAATCGATGAGCTGCACGAAGGTCATGACGTCGACGCCTCCCGGTGCCCCTGGATGCGGCTGAACAGCACCATTCTCCTCGCCGGAGGGGCGGTGTGCCTCTCGTACGGTGACGAGCTCGTGCCCGGTGACGAGCACGACAGCGCCCGCCGCCGTGCCGGTCCCCGCCAAAGCCTTCCGGCGCCCGCCTACTGCGGCCCGTACTTGCGCCCCGTCCGCGAACTGATCCCCCCGAGCACCCCCCGGGGCACGACCTTCACCACGCCCATCAACGCCTTGTACCGAGGGTCCGGGATCGACACCGCCTTCCCCCGCGCCAGATCACCGAGCGCCGCCTCCACCAGCTTGTCCGCGTCGAGCCACATCCACCCCGGGATGTTGTCCGTCCCCATCCCGGCCCGCTCATGGAACTCGGTCCGCACGAACCCCGGGCACAGCGCCATGAGCCGCACGCCGCTCCCCGCCAGATCCCGTGCGGCTCCCTGCGTGAACTGCACGACCCACGCCTTGGACGCGCCGTACGTCCCGCGCGGCAGGAAGGCCGCCACGGAGGCGACGTTCACGACACCGCCGCGCCCCCGCTCCCGCATCGCCTCCGCCGCGGCCGACGTCAGCCGCAGTACCGCCTCGCAGTGCACCTTGAGCATCTTCAGCTCGTCGGCCATGGAGACGTCGAGGTAGCGGCCCTTGTTGCCGAAGCCGGCGTTGTTGATCAGCAGGTCGACGGGGTTGCGGCGATCGCTCAGACGGGCGGCGACGGTCTCGATGCCGGCGTCCTCGGCGAGGTCGGCCGAGAGCACCTCCGCCTCGATGCCGTGCCGGTCGTGCAGCTCGGTGGCCTGCTCCCGCAGCCGCTTGGTGTCCCGGGCCACCAGGACGAGGTCGTGCCCGTCCGCCGCCAGCCGTCGCGCGAACGCGGCGCCGATGCCCGCGGTCGATCCCGTAATCAATGCCGTTGTCATGGCCCAACATTAGTGACCTGGACTGCGCGCATCCGCTTACTGCACAGGCCCCGTCCATCAGTGAAGCCCCGGCGAAGACGCCTCTCCTGTGAGAGCCCGTCAGGCCCCTTGCTCCGCCCCGCACTTGCGAACCGCCTTCAACGACTCAGGATGCGGCGCATCGCCCGCCCGCCCTTCACGGTGGGTGACCAGAAATCAAAGTGTCCTTGCGCTGTACGGCGATGAGCCCAAGGATCACTTATGCTCGACCTGTGATCGAGGCCCGTCATCTCCGTGTGCTGCGCGCCGTCTCCGCCACCGGTTCCTTCTCCGCGGCGGGGCGTGAACTGGGCTGCACCCAGCCCGCCGTCAGCCAGCAGATGAAGGCCCTGGAGGCGTCCGTCGGCACGCCGCTGCTGATCCGCAGCGGTCGCGAGATGCGGCTGACCCAGGCAGGTGAGGCACTGGTGCGGCATGCCGCCGGGATCCTGGCGGGACTCACCGCCGCCGAGGAGGAGGTCGCCGCCATCGCCGGGCTGCGCGCCGGGCGCGTGCGCCTCGTCTCCTTCCCCAGCGGCAGCTCCACCCTCGTCCCGACGGCCCTCGCCGCCCTGCGCGCCGCCCACCCCGGCACCCGCGTCTTTCTGGAGGAGGCCGAACCGCCGCAGTCCGTCGAGCTGCTGCGCGAGGGCGACTGCGACGTGGCCCTCGCCTTCCGGTACGAGGGCGCGGCCCAGGAAGGGGAGTGGGACGACCTCGTCGTACGCCCGCTGCTGACCGACCGGCTCGTCGCCCTGGTACCCGAACGTCACCGGCTCGCCCGCACCGTTCCGTCGGGTTCCATCGCCATCGGCGAGCTCGCCGCCGAGCCGTGGATCGCCGGATGCCCGCGTTGCCGGAGCCAGTTGATCGAGGTGTGCGAGAGCGCCGGTTTCACGCCCCGCATCGACTTCGCCACGGACGACTACCCGGCGGTCGTCGGCCTGGTAGGCGCCGGCCTGGGCGTGGCCGTCCTGCCTCAGCTCGCCGTCGAGTCGGTACGGCCGCGAGGGGTGCGCATGGTGACGCTGGAACCGGCGGTCCGGCGGGAGATCGTCGCGCTCACCCTGCCCGACCTGGCGCAGGTGCCGGCCGTGGCGGCGACGCTGGAGCAGTTGGCGCGAGCCGCCGCCCGCTAGTCAGAAGGAAGGGCACGCGTGTGCGTGCCCTGCTTGGAGAAACGTTCCTTCAGTTGTGGGAAGCGGACTCCCCGCTGGCCGTCGACGCCGAGACCAACCGGTTGCGTGCCCGCCCCATGAGCTCCTCGCGCTCGTCCTCGGTCAAGCCGCCCCAGACGCCGTACGGTTCGCGGACCGCCAGCGCATGCGCCGCGCACTGCGCGCGCACCGGGCACCTCATGCAGACCTCCTTGGCCGAGTTCTCACGAGCGCTCCGAGCCGCACCGCGTTCGCCCTCGGGATGAAAGAAGAGCGAGCTGTCCACCCCGCGACAGGCGGCCAGGAGCTGCCAGTCCCACAGGTCCGCGTTCGGTCCGGGAAGGCGGGAGAAATCTGCCATTGCGTGACCCCTTGTAGCCGTTCTGGGCGGATACGGTGCTCACGACCGTACATCTACGATCTAAGGAGATGAAAATATGACTCATTGCGAATCTAGCCCCAAACGCCAAGAAACGGGAAGAAAAACGGCTGAATGGGGCATGGGTTGTGATGAAACGTTGTGGGTCCGCCCCGCATGTCTGCACCGTGTCCGCCCCCTCACGTAGAGTGCCGAAGATGGCACACGGCCCCGTAACTCTTTCGAGTGACCGTCGTTGAGAGGGCGAGGCGGTTGAAGGAACAAGCGCTCGGGCAGGCGTCCGAGACGGTCGACCGCTCAGGTGACGATTTCGTACCAGCCTGGAGGCTCAAGGTGACGTGCATCAGCTGCGGAGGGCGGCCATGACATCCGTCCTCGTCTGCGACGACTCCCCGCTTGCCCGAGAGGCGCTCCGCCGCGCGGTCGCGACCGTGCCCGGCGTCGAGCGCGTGACGACGGCGGCCAACGGCGAGGAAGTCCTCCGCCGCTGGGGCGCCGACCGCTCGGACCTGATTCTGATGGACGTACGCATGCCCGGTCTGGGCGGCGTAGAGACCGTGCGGCGGTTGCTGTCCGCCGACCCCGGTGCGCGCATCATCATGCTCACCGTCGCCGAGGACCTGGACGGCGTGGCCCTCGCGGTCGCCGCCGGTGCCCGCGGCTATCTGCACAAGGACGCCTCGCGCGCGGAGCTGCGTGCCACGGTGACGCAGGCGCTGGCCGACCCGACCTGGCGCCTCGCTCCCCGTCGGCTGCGCTCCGCCGAGATGGGTGCCGCGCCGACGCTCACGGCGCGTGAGATCCAGGTGCTCGAGGGAATGAGCCACGGTCGTTCCAACGCGGAGATCGGTCGCGAGCTGTTCCTGTCCGAGGACACCGTGAAGACCCACGCCCGGCGGCTGTTCAAGAAGCTCGGCGCTTCTGACCGGGCCCACGCGGTGGCGCTCGGGTTCCGTTGGGGCCTGGTTCGCTAGGAGCTCGGTCCTGCAGGCCGTTGCTGTGTGCGGGTCGTTTGCGGCTGGTCGCGCCCACGCGGCGGAGCCGCATGATGTCCCGGCCCGCGCCCCCTTGTGGGGCGCGGTTGCGGGGTCGGCCAAAGCGGCCCTGTCGGTGCCCGCTGCTTGTTTCGGCGCGGATGCCGCATCCTTGAGATGTGGAGTCTCTCGGGGACGAGTCGGTCGAGCGGAAGGGGAGGGCGCAGGGGATGAGTGCCGGCGCACCTACTCATAACGCTTCGGTGCACAACATCGGGCGCGATGCAACGGACCACACGGCCACAAGGCACCATGGACCGATGCGCGACGACGAGGCGGCCAATGCCGCAGGGGCGATCGGTGCACTCGTCCATCGCGCCGTCGACGGAGACGAGCAGGCCACACACGATCTGCTCGCGCACGTCCACCCCCTGGCCCTGCGCTACTGCCGCACCAGGCTGTCGCGCCTGCCGGGCGACGCGCGGCACTTCGTCGAGGACCTCGCCCAGGAGGTCTGCGTCGCCGTCCTGCTCGCGCTGCCGCGCTACAAGGACACCGGCCGCCCCTTCGAGGCGTTCGTCTTCGCGATCGCCGCGCACAAGGTGGCCGACCTGCAGCGGGCCGCGATGCGGCACCCGGGGTCCACGGCGGTTCCGTCGGACGAGATGCCCGAGCGCCCGGACGACTCCCTCGGCCCGGAGGAGCGGGCGCTGCTGAGCAGCGACGCCGAATGGGCCAAGAAGCTGCTGGCCAACCTGCCCGAGAACCAGCGGGAGCTGCTGCTGCTGAGGATCGCGGTGGGGTTGACCGCGGAAGAGACGGGTCAGATGTTGGGAATGTCACCCGGCGCGGTCCGGGTGGCCCAGCACAGGGCGCTGAGCAGGCTGCGAGCACTGGCGGAGCAGTAGCGCTTCCCGTGCGCTCCCTTGAGTGCGCCCCCAAATGAACAGGCTTCTCCTCGGTTCCGTACGAACATACGAAGCCCGGAGCCATACACAACCGTGGAATTTGCGAGCTGTGCTTCCCGTTAGCATGGACATCCGCACCGATCAAGGCCATTTGGGGAAGGTGTCATGACTGCCAACGTCGACGGAGTGCCCGGAAAATTCGCGACCCTCGGGCTGACCTACGACGACGTGCTGCTGCTGCCGGGCGCATCCGAGGTGCTCCCCAACGCGGTCGACACCTCGTCCCGCATCTCCCGCAACGTCCGCGTGAACATCCCGCTGCTCTCGGCCGCCATGGACAAGGTGACCGAGTCCCGCATGGCGATCGCGATGGCCCGCCTCGGCGGCGTCGGCGTGCTGCACCGCAACCTCTCCGTCGAGGACCAGGTCAACCAGGTCGACCTGGTGAAGCGGTCCGAGTCCGGCATGGTCACCGACCCGATCACGGTGCACCCGGAGGCGACCCTCGCCGAGGCCGACGCCCTGTGCGCCAAGTTCCGCATCAGCGGCGTTCCCGTCACGGACCCGGCCGGCAAGCTGCTCGGCATCGTCACCAACCGGGACATGGCCTTCGAGAGCGACCGCAGCCGTCAGGTGCGCGAGGTCATGACGCCGATGCCGCTGGTCACCGGCCAGGTCGGCATCTCCGGCAGCGACGCGATGGAGCTGCTGCGCCGCCACAAGATCGAGAAGCTTCCCCTGGTCGACGAGGCGGGCATCCTCAAGGGCCTCATCACGGTCAAGGACTTCGTCAAGGCGGAGAAGTACCCCAACGCGGCCAAGGACTCCGAGGGCCGCCTCCTCGTCGGTGCCGCCGTCGGCGCCAGCCCCGAGGCCCTGGAGCGGGCCCAGGCGCTCGCCGAGGCCGGCGTGGACTTCCTGGTCGTCGACACCTCGCACGGCCACAACAGCAACGCCCTCAGCTGGATGTCGAAGATCAAGTCCAGCGTCGGCGTCGACGTGATCGGCGGCAACGTCGCCACCCGTGACGGCGCCCAGGCGCTGATCGACGCCGGTGTCGACGGCATCAAGGTCGGTGTCGGACCGGGCTCCATCTGTACCACCCGCGTGGTCGCCGGCATCGGCGTCCCGCAGGTCACCGCCATCTACGAGGCCTCCCTCGCCGCCCGCCCCGCGGGCATCCCGCTGATCGGCGACGGCGGCCTGCAGTACTCCGGCGACATCGGCAAGGCGCTCGCCGCCGGTGCCGACACCGTGATGCTGGGCTCGCTGCTCGCGGGCTGCGAGGAGTCCCCGGGCGAGCTGCTGTTCATCAACGGCAAGCAGTTCAAGTCGTACCGCGGCATGGGCTCCCTGGGCGCCATGCAGTCCCGTGGCCAGGGCAGGTCGTACTCGAAGGACCGCTACTTCCAGGCCGAGGTCGCCTCCGACGACAAGCTCGTGCCCGAGGGCATCGAGGGCCAGGTGCCCTACCGCGGCCCGCTGGCCAACGTGCTGCACCAGCTCGTCGGCGGTCTGCGGCAGACCATGGGCTACGTCGGCGCGGCGACCATCGGTGAGATGGAGACCAAGGGCCGCTTCGTACGGATCACCTCCGCGGGCCTCAAGGAGAGCCACCCGCACGACATCCAGATGACGGTCGAGGCGCCGAACTACAGCCGTAAGTAGTCACCAGGCATCGACGAGGGCGGCCCCGGAAGCACCGGGGCCGCCCTCGTCGTGCCCGTCGGCGATACTGGAAGACGCTGAACGCATCAGGGAAAGGCCACAGACGTGACTGAGATCGAGATCGGGCGCGGCAAGCGCGGGCGCAGGGCGTACGCCTTCGACGACATCGCCGTCGTCCCCAGCCGCCGTACGCGGGACCCGAAGGAGGTCTCGATCGCCTGGCAGATCGACGCCTACCGCTTCGAGCTGCCCTTCCTGGCCGCCCCCATGGACTCGGTCGTCTCCCCGGCCACCGCGATCCGCATCGGCGAGCTCGGCGGCCTCGGCGTGCTGAACCTCGAAGGTCTGTGGACGCGGTACGAGGACCCGCAGCCGCTCCTCGACGAGATCGCCGAGCTGCCCACCGAGGCCGCCACGCGCCGTCTCCAGGAGATCTACGCCGCTCCCATCAAGGAGGAGCTGATCGGGCAGCGCATCAAGGAGGTGCGCGACTCGGGCGTGGTCACCGCGGCGGCGCTCTCCCCGCAGCGCACGGCCCAGTTCTCCAAGGCGGTCGTCGACGCGGGCGTGGACATCTTCGTCATCCGCGGCACGACGGTCTCGGCGGAGCACGTCTCGTCCTCGCACGAGCCGCTGAACCTGAAGCAGTTCATCTACGAGCTCGACGTCCCGGTGATCGTCGGCGGCTGCGCCACGTACACCGCCGCCCTGCACCTGATGCGCACCGGCGCGGCGGGCGTCCTGGTCGGCTTCGGCGGCGGCGCGGCGCACACCACGCGCAACGTCCTGGGCATCCGGGTCCCGATGGCCACGGCGGTCGCGGACGTGGCGGCCGCCCGCCGTGACTACATGGACGAGTCCGGCGGCCGGTACGTGCACGTGATCGCGGACGGCGGCGTCGGCTGGTCCGGCGACCTGCCCAAGGCGATCGCCTGCGGCGCGGACGCGGTGATGATGGGCTCGCCGCTCGCGCGCGCCACGGACGCGCCGGGCAAGGGGAACCACTGGGGCATGGAGGCGGTCAACGAGGATCTGCCGCGCGGCAAGAAGGTCGACCTGGGCACGGTCGGCACGATCGAGGAGGTGCTGACGGGTCCGTCGCACACTCCCGACGGCTCGATGAACTTCTTCGGTGCGCTGCGGCGGGCCATGGCCACGACCGGGTACAGCGAGCTGAAGGAGTTCCAGCGGGTTGAGGTGACGGTGGCGGACTCGCAGCACACGCGGTAGGCGTTACGCGGTTACGGCGCTGCGTCTACTTCTACGTCTGCGTCAGGGAAGGGCCGGTCACTCCGGGTGGGGTGACCGGCCCTTTTGCGTGCCCAACTACGCCTGTGCGGGGGCGCGTTGTGTGGGAGGGGGCGCGTGGTTGCGTTTGGGGCGAATGTGGGCTGAACGGGCGAAGGGAGTCGGTAGTGTCCGTGATCGGCGTCCCGTTCTCTGGGGCGCCCCCTTCCAAGGAGATGTTCCGGACCCCGGCCCTCGGGGCCCGGCCCGAGCTCCAGACGGACCGCCTACCGGGTCAATGGGCGGCATCGTGGAAGGGGGCGCGCCCATGGGCCGTCACCGCAAGCCCACCCGCTGGGATCGCACTTGGCTTCGGCTGGTGAAGTTCCGGAGGAGGTGCATCTTGTGGATCTATGGGCGATGAGCGGCCACCCCTAAGAGACCTAGGGGTGGGCACTCCGTGAATCGCCCGGGAGCCTGCCGCAGCGACCACTGCGGTGGGCTCCCGCCTTACTGGCGGGAGGATGAGCGGCCACCCCCAAGAGAGGTAGGGGTGGACACTCCGTGAATCGCCCGGGAGCCTCCGCAGTACTGCATTACCGGTTGCATTGGACTCCACCTGCTCCACACGGTACCGGCGCAGAACGCCCCACGCCACCAACCCCGGCAGCTCACACACCCCACGCGCCCCCCTTCACAACCGATGCGCCGCCCCCGTAGGCGCCGCCCCCCGCGTGTCCAGCAACAGCTGCGCCTTCACCGACAGCCCCTGAAGGTCGTACGTCCGATGCTGCTGAAGCAGAATCGTCAGGTCGGCCTCCGCCACAGCCTCGTACAGCGCGTCCGCGCGCGGTACCGGGCGGTCCAGGACGCTCCAGGAGGCGACGTGGGGGTCGTGGAAGCTGATGCAGGCGCCCAGCTCCAGCAGGCGGGTCGCGACCTCCTGGGCGGGGGTGGACTGCTGGTCGGCGACGTCGGGCTTGTAGGTGACGCCGAGGAGGAGGATGCGGGCGCCGCGTACGGACTTGCCGTGCTCGTTGAGGAGGGTGGCGGAGCGCTGGATGACGTAGCGGGGCATCTGGCTGTTGACCTGCTGGGCCAGCTCGACCATGCGCAGGGTGCGGCCGGCGGGGCCGGTGAGGTCCTGCGGGACGGCGTGGCCGCCGACGCCGGGGCCGGGGCGGAAGGCCTCGAAGCCGAACGGCTTGGTCTCCGCGCAGCGGATGACGTCCCACAGGTCGATGCCCAAGTCGTGGCAGAGGACGGCCATTTCGTTGACGAGGGCGATGTTGACGTGCCGGAAGTTGGTCTCCAGCACCTGCACGGTCTCCGCCTCGCGCAGTCCACGCGCGCGTACCACCTTGTCGGTGAGCCGGCCGTAGAAGGCGGCCGCCGACTCGGTGCACGCGGGCGTGAGGCCGCCGATCACCTTGGGGGTGTTGGCGGGCGTGAAGTCGCGGTTGCCGGGGTCGACGCGGCTGGGGGAGTAGGCCAGGTGGAAGTCGCGGCCGGCGCGCAGCCCCGAGCTCTCTTCGAGGAGCGGGCGCAGGACGTTCTCGGTGGTGCCGGGGGGTACCGGCGACTCCAGGATGACGGTGGTGTGCGGGCGCAGCATCGCGGCCAGTGTGCGGGCGGCCGTCTCCATCTGGCTCAGGTCGAGCCCACCGTCCTCGCCGCGCGGGGTCGGCGGGCAGATGACGGCGGTGCGGACGCGGCCGAGCTCGGTGGGGCTGGTGGCCTGCCGGAAGCCCCCCGAGACCATCCGGCGCAGTTCGGCGGGGCTGAGGGAGCCGGAATCGGGCCCGGTCCGGTAACCGAGCGTGGGGATGCCGGCGGCGACGGCGGCCTTGGCCAGCGGCAGGCCGTACGGGCCTAGTCCGATGACGGCGAGATCTGCGGGCATGGCGTGGGCCGTCCTTCCCAATAACCGAAGTGGTGCAGGTGCGCAAGCCCTGTGGACAGAACGAGGGGGCGCAATGTCAGACTAGGAGTAAATATGACCGATTTGCGGGATTGAATGATCGCGTTTCCTTGAGTGTTGTCCACAGGCTGGGGGCGAGTAGTGGCTGAAGTCGGGCAACCCGGTCAGAATCTGGGCATGGGGGGTACGAACCGGGCTTCGCCCGACGGGTGCGGCCTACTCGACCGATGAGCGGGAGGCAGCGGTGAGGACAGCGACACTGGGGCCGGCGGAACGCGCCGAGTCACTGGCGGCAATGGCCGAGCGCGAGCTGGACCTACTGGTCGTGGGCGGCGGCGTCGTGGGCGCGGGTACCGCCCTCGACGCGGTGACCCGCGGACTGTCCACCGGCCTGGTCGAGGCTCGTGACTGGGCCTCGGGCACGTCCAGCAGGTCCAGCAAACTGATCCACGGCGGCCTGCGCTATCTGGAGATGCTCGACTTCGCGCTCGTACGGGAGGCGCTGAAGGAGCGCGGGCTCCTGCTCGAGCGGCTGGCTCCGCATCTCGTCAAGCCGGTCCCCTTCCTGTATCCCCTGCAGTACAAGGGCTGGGAGCGCCTGTACGCGGGGTGCGGCGTGCTGCTCTACGACGCCATGTCGATGGCCCGCACCCATGGCCGGGGCCTGCCCCTGCACCGTCACCTGAGCCGCCGTCATGCCCTGCAGGTCGCCCCCGCCCTGAAGAAGGACGCGCTGGTCGGTGCCCTGCAGTACTACGACGCGCAGATGGACGACGCCCGCTACGTGGCCAACCTGGTCCGTACGGCTGCGGCCTACGGCGCGAGGGTCGCCAACCGCGCGCGCGTGAGCGGGTTTCTGCGCGAGGGCGAGCGGGTCGTCGGGGCCCGGGTGCAGGACGTCGAGGGGGGCGGGGAGTACGAGATCCGTGCCAAGCAGATCGTCAACGCCACCGGTGTGTGGACCGACGACACTCAGTCGATGGTGGGCGAGCGCGGGCAGTTCCATGTCCGTGCCTCCAAGGGCATCCACCTGGTCGTCCCCAAGGACCGCATCCACTCCACGACGGGGCTGATCCTGCGCACCGAGAAGTCCGTGCTGTTCGTCATCCCCTGGGGCCGGCACTGGATCGTCGGCACCACCGACACCGACTGGGACCTCGACAAGGCCCACCCGGCCGCGTCCAGCGCCGACATCGACTACCTGCTGGAACACGTGAACTCGGTGCTTGCGGTGCCGCTGACCCGGGACGACGTGGAGGGCGTGTACGCCGGACTGCGGCCCCTGCTCGCCGGTGAGTCGGACGCCACCAGCAAGCTCTCGCGTGAGCACACCGTCGCCCACCCCGTGCCGGGGCTCGTCGTCGTGGCGGGCGGCAAGTACACGACGTACCGGGTGATGGCCAAGGACGCGGTGGACGCGGCGGTGCACGGGCTCGACATGCGGGTCGCCGAGTGCGTGACGGAGGACATTCCGCTGCTGGGCGCCGAGGGATACCGGGCCTTGTGGAACGCGCGGGCGCGGATCGCGGCACGGACAGGGATCCATGTGGTGCGGGTGGAGCACCTGTTGAACCGGTACGGCGCGCTGGCCGAGGAGCTGCTTGAGCTCATCGGCGCCGACCCCGGCCTGGGCGAGCCCCTGCACTCCGCCGACGACTATCTGCGCGCCGAGGTCGTGTACGCCGCCTCGCACGAAGGGGCGCGGCATCTGGACGACGTGCTGACGCGGCGGACGCGCATCTCGATCGAGACGTTCGACCGGGGGACTCGATGCGCCCGCGAGGCGGCCGAGCTGATGGCGCCGGTGCTGGGCTGGGACAAGGACCAGATCGAGCGCGAGGTCGAGCACTACGAGAAGCGGGTGGAGGCCGAGCGGGAGTCGCAGCGGCAGCCGGACGATCTGACGGCGGACGCGGCGCGGTTGGGGGCGCCGGACATCGTGCCGTTGTAGGGCTCCGGCTGCTCCGGCCGCTCCGGCGGGGCTGCTGCTGCGGCGGTGGTCGCGCCTCGTGCCGGTGTGCGATTCGCACCGGCACGGCGGAACCTCACTCGAACGAGTGGCGGGAGCTGGGATCTCTGCTCGAATCCCGGCCGTTCTTACTGGTGCGAGGGCAGAACTCGGCGGCGAGCAGCCGGGGTTCGAGGCCGGGATCTGCGATCGCCGTCGTGTTCACCCGGAATGTCAGGACGCGACGACCGCCGACGGTGGCCGCGGAGCGCACGTAGCTGCCGGAGATGCGCCCGTTGTGCCCCCATACGACGGTGCTGCACGGCAACTTCACGGGAAAGAGACCCATGCCGTACGCGCCGTGTGCGGCACGGGTGTCGAGCATCTCGCGCAGCCAGTGCGGGGGCAGCAGCCGGCCGCCGAGCAGCGCGGAGTAGAAGCGGTCGAGGTCGGCGAGCGTGGACACCAGCTCACCCGCGGCGCCGGCCACCCGCGGGTCGAGTTCGGTGACGTCGGTCCCGTCGGTGGCGTAGGCGCGGCCGTGCGGAAGAAGCAGAGAAGTGCGGGATCCAGGGAAGGAGGTGCCGGTCAGACCCAGCGGAGCGATGATGCGCCGCTCGGCCTCGGCGGCGTAGGAGCGGCCGGTGACGCGCTCGATGACCAGGCCGAGCAGGACGTAGTTGGTGTTCGAGTAGGAGTAGCTGCCGCGTTCGGCAGGAGGGTGGGTGAGTGCGATGCGTACGGCCTGACGCGCTGTGACGGGGACGGTGCCCCCGGTCTCGGCGGTGAAGTCGTACAGGCCGCTGGTGTGGGTCAGCAGGGAACGAAGGGGCAGCGCGCGCCCGTCGTTGCCCGCCCCGCGCACCAGACCCGGCAGATACCGCTCAACCGTGTCGGACAGGGACAACTGTCCTTCGGCGGCGAGTTGCAGGACGACGGTCGCGATGAAGCTCTTCGTGATGCTGCCGGCACGGAAGTGGTCGGTGGGTCCGATGCCCGGGCCGGCCTGGGCGTAGCGGGCGCCGGCCGCGTCGTGGGCCAGCAGGGCCGCGGCGGGGGCCTTGCCGCGGGTGACGAGTTGCGGGAGGAGGGTGCCCGTCGGCTGCGTCGAGGGCGCCGACGAGGCGTCCGGGGCCAGACCGAGGAGCGCCGCGGACACGAGACCGAGGAGGGACACGGACACACAAGCGCCCAGGACTGTCCGAAACAGGGGTGTCGCCGGTCGTGCCATGCGGATTCCTTCCCTTGCCGCGGCCCATCATGCCGGTAGGCGGAATGCGCGATTCAGCGGGGCCCGGGTGTGTCGGGGCCGGGAGGTTCGGGCCACGCGGCGGCGTTGTGGTACGAGGGGCACCCTCGTCGTAGGGCACTTGTCGGGTGAGAGACAATGGAGGCTCTGTCAGGGCGGGTTGTATGAGGGGACGCATGTCGGAGGCGGAGCGGGCGGGGACATCTCGTCAGGACACTCGTCAGGACAACCACGAGCGTCTCCTCGCGGGGCGGTACCGGCTGGGCGGAGTGCTCGGCCGGGGCGGCATGGGCACGGTGTGGCGTGCCGAGGACGAGACGCTGGGGCGGACGGTCGCCGTCAAGGAGCTGCGGTTCCCCTCGAACATCGACGAGGAGGAGAAGCGGCGGCTGATCACGCGCACGTTGCGTGAGGCCAAGGCGATCGCGCGGATCCGCAACAACAGCGCGGTGACGGTGTTCGACGTCGTCGAGGAGGACGACCGGCCGTGGATCGTGATGGAGCTCGTCGAGGGCAAGTCGCTCGCCGAGGTCATCCGTGAGGACGGCCTTCTGGAACCCAAGCGTGCGGCCGAGGTCGGCCTTGCCATCCTCGACGTGCTGCGCTCCGCGCACCGCGAGGGCATCCTGCACCGTGACGTGAAGCCGTCGAACGTCCTGCTGGAGTCCGACACCGACCGGGTCGTGCTGACCGACTTCGGCATCGCCCAGGTCGAGGGCGACCCGTCCATCACCTCGACCGGCATGCTTGTCGGCGCGCCCTCCTACATCTCTCCGGAACGGGCCCGCGGCCACAAGCCGGGCCCGGCGGCCGACCTCTGGTCGCTGGGCGGGCTGTTGTACGCGTCGGTCGAGGGTGTGCCGCCCTACGACAAGGGCTCCGCCATCGCCACGCTCACGGCGGTGATGACCGAGCCGCTGGAAGAGCCGAAGAACGCGGGACCGCTGAAGGACGTCATCTACGGCCTGCTCACCAAGGACCCCGCCGAGCGGCTCGACGACGCCGGTGCGCGGGCGATGCTCAACGCCGTCATCCATGCGCCCGAGCCGAAGGACGAGCCGGAGCCGATGGACGCGACGAAGGTCGTGCCGCTGCCTCCGCAGCCCGGTGCGCCCGCGGAGAAGGGGCGTTCTGGTGCGGGTGCCGGCTCCGGTGGCAAGCGGGGCGAGGAGGCCGGGGAGCGGTTGCGCGGGGCGCTGCGGTCCGTGCGGAAGGCCGCGGTGAGCGCGGGGGCGGCCGGGGTGGCTGCGGCTCGTGCCAAGTCCGGGAGTGAGACGGCTGCTTCGGGGGCCGATGCGCAGGGCCGCGAGGGTGCGGCCGGTGGGGCTTCCGCCGGAGTGGGCGGGGCGAAGGCGCCGTCGGATGCGGGGACTTCGGGGGCGGGGACTTCGGGTCGGTCGTCCGGATCCGGGTCCGAGTCGGCTGCCGGTGTCGGCGTCAGTGCCAATGCCAGTACCGGTGTCGGTGCGCAGGAAGGCAAGGCGGCGAACGGGGCCGGTGAGGGGCGGAGTTCGGGGTGGCCCGTGATGACGCCGCCGGATCTGCCGCCGCGGCCCGTGCCGAGGGCGCCGCTGACCGATGTGGTGCCGAAGCGGACGCTGGTGATCATCGCGTTGGTCGTGGTGCTCGCGGTGATCGGCGTGGTACTGGCCGTTGTTTTCAACGGCGGTGACGGCTCGAAGGGCTCGGCGAGCGGGGGCGGGGCCGCCAAGGCATCGGCGAGTGAAAGTGCCGACACCAAGCAGGACAAGAGCGGCAGTACGCACACGGACGGTGCTGATTCCGCGTCCGCGAGCACGGGGAAGGGGTCCGGTTCCGGGGCGGAGGCCGGGAGTACGCCGAGTGCCGGGGCGAGCGCGTCCGGCGGGAGCGGGGCCGAGGCGGGATCCGGGAACGACAGCGGGGTCGCGTCGACCCACGAGGGGAACCAGGGGTACTCGATCGGGCTGCCCAAGGGATGGAAGTTCCAGAGCACGGGTTCGGCGGGGGACCGCTTCACCGGGCCCGAAGGGCAGAAGCTGCTCGTCGCCTGGACGACCACGCCGCAGGACGACCCGGTGGCGGACTGGGAGGACCAGGAGCAGTACATGACGCGCTCCCAGTACAAGAAGATCCGCATAGAGAAGGTGGACTACCGCAGCTGGAACACGGCCGACTGGGAGTTCACCTATGTCGAGAACGGGACGAAGTACCGGACGATCGACCGGGGCTTCGTCGTGAACGGCCAACTCGGATATGCGCTGATGTACACCGCGAAGAGCGCGAATTGGGACAGCGAGCTGCGTAAGGACACATGGGGGACGCTGACGGATTCGTTCCGGCCGAAGTCGTGACGTGAGCGGGTCCCGGTCCGGGGATGCCGTGACCGGGTTTGAGCCGTGAGATACGGCAACCCCTCTTTGCGGGTTGCCTCCGGCACGTATCGTGAATGATTGCGGACCGTACGCATCCAGTCGTGCGCCCGGAATGCGGCGCAACGCGAACGGGAATGACCAACCGGGCGGCCGGGGGAGGCAACGTGGACGACTATGCGGGTCGGGTGCTCGCCGACCGCTACCGCCTGCCGCTGCCGCCCTCCGACGAGTACGAACTCACCGAGTCCCGGGCCTTCGACACCTACAGCGGGCAGGAAGTGCTCGTCCGGCAGGTGCCGTTGCCGGAGGTCGTCGAGGCGGAGGTGCTCGACGCCGAGGGGCTGCCCGACGGGTTCACCGCCCGGGAGACGCGGGACCGCGGGGCCGGGCGACGGTCGACGGGGCGCTCGAGCGCGCGCCGGCCGAGCGATCCCGCCGTGCGGCGGGCCGTGGAGGCGGCGCAGGCCGCGGCGCGAATCCCCGACCATCCGCGGCTGGACCAGGTCTTCGACGTGTTCGCCGATGGCGGGTCGCTGTGGATAGTGAGCGAGTTGGTGGCCGCGCGTCCGCTGGCCGCGTTGCTCGCCGAGAAACCGTTGACCCCCTACCGGGCGGCCGAGGTTGCCTCCGACGTCCTCATGGCACTCCGGGTGCTGCACGCCCATGGCTGGGTCCACCGGAACATCACCGCGCGCACGGTGCTCGTCTGCGACGACGGCCGGGTGATGCTGACCGGGCTGGCGGTCGGGGCAGCCGAGGAGGCACTGTGCGGCTATGACCCGGTGCCGGTCGAGGACGGCGACGGCGGTGCCGGAGCCGGGGTCGAAGCCGGTGCGGGTGCAGGGACGTTCGGTGGCGGGCCCGATGCCGGTGGCACGGATACAGACCCCGAGGCTGCCCGGAGGGCCGCGATCGAGGCGCGGGCCGCCGGAGGGTTGCCGGTGCCGGGTGCCGACGCGGGCAACGGGACCGGGTCGTCCGGTGCGGCATCGCGCGGTGCCCTGGAGACCGGTGGGGACATCAGAGCCGCGCGGGCCGGGGCGATCGCCGCGTATCGGGCGGGAGCCAGGGCGGCGGCCCGGGTGCAGGACTCGCGGCAGGGCGGCCGGCCGGCGCTGCCCGGGGCCCGCTCGGCGCCCGAAGGCGGCCCCGCCCCCCTGGCCAACGGATCGGCGCAGCAGCCGTACCCCTCCGGCAACGGTGTCGCCACGCCCCCGGGCCGGATAGCCGACCCGTACGGCGTGCAGGCCACGTCCTGGCATGGCGCCTCGCCTCGCAGAGGGGCGGTCGGCGGTGCGGGGACGGAGGAGGGCCGTGACCGTACGGCACTTCCGTCGGCGGGCCCGGGTGCCAGGTCCGGACTCGGCGGTTTCCCCACGCAGGGGGCCGCACCCGGCGCTACGGGCGCCCCCGGTTCCGCCACCCCAGGCATCCCCGCCCCCACCACGCCCACCACCCCCTCAACTCCCGGCGCACCCACCCCACCCGCCCTCGACTCCCCTCACCCCCCGACCCGCTGGGACGACCTCGTCTCCCGCACCCCCGCCCACCGCGGCCCCACCACCGCGCTCGCCGCGGAGCGGGCCCGGCAGGCGCGGATGGCCGTCGTGGGGCCGGTGACGGAGCGGTGGGCGCCGGAGCAGGCCGGGCCAGTGCACGAGAACTGGCAGTTGGCCGCGCCCATCGGGCCCGCGACCGATCTGTGGGCGCTGGGGGCGCTGCTCTTCCGGGCCGTGCAGGGGCACGCGCCGTATCCGGAGGAGTCGACGGCCGAGCTGGTGCAGCTGGTGTGCGCGGAGCCGCCCGCCTTCGCCGAGGAGTGCGGGCCGCTCAGGCCGGTCGTGGAGTCGCTGCTGCGGCAGGACTCCACCGAGCGTCTCGACTTCGAGGAACTGCGGGGCTGGCTGCGTTCCCTCGTGCGGTCCGCGCCCGAACCGGAAGCCGGTGCGCATGTCGTCGCCGTCCCGCCGGCCGACCCGAACCGGCTGCCGATCGTGCGCCGGCGCGGCGAGCTGGTGCGTCGGCGGCGGGCCGGGCTGCCCGCGCATCACGGACGGCACAAGCGGGCCAGACAGGAGGCGCGTTCGCCGAGGCGGCTGGGCCGTACGCTGCTGCTGCTCGTCCTGCTGGGCATGGCCGCGGCGATCGCGTACGCCGTGCTGTTCATGCCGAAGGCCGACCAGGGCAACGGCGCCACGGCCGACGCCGATCGCACCGGTGCCGCGGGCCAGGCCGATCCGGCGGCGACCGAGGAGGCCGCCGAGGCGAGCAGTGAGCCACGGCCCGACCAGACCTCTCCCGAGTCCGGCAACAGCCCTTCGGAGTCGGCCGGTTCCACCGAGCCGCAGACCAACGGCCCCGAGGTCCCGGACGGTTTCGCCCTGCGCGAGGACGCGGCCGGGTTCCGGATCGCCGTGGCCAACGGGTGGAACCGCACGCCGGAGAACGGGCGCGGACAGGTCGTGTACTCGCACGGCGACTTCGACCTCATCGTCGTGGCGGGACGGGACACCGCAGAGGAGTACGGCAGCGATCCGATGGTCTACCAGCGGGAGCACGAGCGGGAGTTGCAGCCGTACCGCGAGTCCAGCTGGGCCGCCTCCAGTGGGCTGAAGTCGATCCAGGTCGGTGAGCGGACCATGGCCGAGGGGCAGTTCACCTGGACCGACGACCAGGGCCGTGAGCTCTTCGTGCGTAATCTCGCGATCCTGATCGACGGGCGGTACCACGTGGTGCAGCTGCGCGGACCGGAGGCCGAGCGGGACGAGGTGACGCGGCTGTTCGAGCAGGCCTCGGCGACGTATCAGGTGACCGGCTGACTCCGTTCACCAACCCTGTGTGACGGTTGCTCGAATCCGCCGAAAGCGACAACCATCACAGTGCGGTCTCCTTGGCACCCCCGTGGTTCCGGTCACGTCGGCCGGTCCTTAGTCTGACCCTGTCAAGAGCATTGCGGGGCAACGTGAATCAGATGCAGGGCCAGCTCGTTTCGGGGCGCTACCGGCTCGCCGACGCGATCGGCAGCGGCGGTATGGGCCGGGTCTGGCGTGCGCACGACGAGGTGCTGCATCGGGCTGTCGCGATCAAGGAGCTGACCGCCGCGCTCTACGTCTCCGAGAGCGAGCTGGAGCGGCTGCTCGCCCGTACCCGCGCCGAGGCGCGCGCCGCCGCGCGCATCAACCACTCCGCCGTGGTCACCGTGCACGACGTGCTGGAGCACGACGGGCGGCCGTGGATCGTGATGGAGCTGGTCGAGGGGTACTCGCTGGCCGACGCGGTCAAGGAGCGTGGGCGGGTCGAGCCGACCGAGGCCGCGCGCATCGGACTGTGGGTGCTGCGGGCGCTGCGTGCCGCGCACTCCGCGGGTGTCCTGCACCGTGACGTCAAGCCCGGCAACGTCCTGATCTCCGCCGAGGACGGCCGTGTTCTGCTGACCGACTTCGGCATCGCCCAGATCGAGGGCGACACCACCATCACCCGCACCGGAGAGGTCGTCGGCTCGGTCGACTACCTCGCGCCCGAGCGGGTCCGCGGCCACGACCCGGGCCCCTCCTCCGACCTGTGGGCGCTCGCCGCCACGCTGTACACGGCCGTGGAGGGCCGTTCGCCGTTCCGCCGCACCTCGCCGCTGAGCACCATGCAGGCGGTGGTCGAGGAGGACGCCACCGAGCCGCAGCACGCCGGCCCGCTCACGCCCGTGATCGCCGCCCTGCTGCGCAAGGATCCGGCCACCCGGCCCAGCCCGGCCGAGGCCGAGCAGATGCTCGCCGAGGCGGCGGAGGGGCGCAGGCCGAGCGAGGCACAGGCGTTCGTGCCGACGCAGCACACCCGGTACGAGCCGGAGACCCGCACCGGGCCGGAGTACATCGGAGGGCCGGCGCACACGGGTGCGACGGCGCACACCGGGCAGCCGACGCCGACGGGCACGCCGTATCCCCCGATGGGCGGCCTGGCGACGATCGGGCCGCCGTACGACACGACAGGCACCGGAACCGGCACGGGCACCGGTGCCGCCCCCGCCCGGACGTCCAGGCGCCGTCGGCTGCGCACGCTCGCCCTCGTCGTCGCGCTCGCCGCGGTCGTCGGCGGGGGCACCGCGGTGCTGCTGCAGAAGTGGGGGCCGGGCAGCCCCGGCGCGTCCGCCTCGACGACCACGACCACGCCCCCGCCGAGCCCCTCGGCCACGGACGACCAGGGCCCCGAGGGCGGCGTGCCCGCCTCCTGGGTCCGCGTCGAAGACCCGCTCGGCTTCAGCCTCTACCTGCCCAAGGGCTGGAAGCGGGAGGTGGTCGGCAAGGAGTTCGACGGCCTCCAGCAGATCGACTACACGCCCGACGGCGGCGAGCACTTCGTCCGCATCGCCGTCGACACCTCGCCCGACTTCGCGAACGCCTACGACCACATGGTCGACCTGGAACAGCAGGTGGGGCGGCGGCTGGTCGGCTACGAGACGGTGTACCTGAAGAAGAACCTCTACCGCGACCGCGAGGGCTCCCTGTGGGAGTACACGTGGAACGCGCAGGCCAAGGACACGGCCTTCCCCGGGCCGCGCCGCGCCATCGATCAGGCGTACATCGACCGGGACGGCACGGAGTACGCGATCTACATGTCCGCGCCGGAGTCGGACTGGACGGCCGCGAGCGAGCAGTTCACGGCGGTGCTGAAGGGCTGGCAGCCGAACGGCTCCTGACGTCCTTTGCCACGTTGAGAACCCTTTGCGGCTTTGCATAGTTGGCCGATCGGCGCCCCGGAGTCGATCAGTCCGTTGCGGCATGATGGGGCGCATGGGGACCGAGGGCGCCAACTTCCGTGTGATCGCGGGGCGTTACCGCCTCGAGGCGAGGCTCGGTCGCGGCGGCATGGGCGTCGTATGGCGGGCGACCGACCAGTTGCTCGGGCGGCAGGTGGCCGTCAAGGAGCTCCCTCTCGACGACACGCTCTCCGCGGCCGAGGCCCGGCGTCAGCGTGAGCGCACGTTTCGCGAGGCTCAGGCGGTGGCGCAGCTCAGCCACCCGCATGTCATCGTCGTGCATGACGTCGTGGAGGACGGCGAACGCCCGTACATCGTCATGGAGTTGGTCGACGGCGTCACGCTCGCCGACCGGATCGCGACGCGCGGGCCCGTCGACGCGCCGGAGGCCGCCCGGATCGGTGTCGACCTGCTGAGCGCGCTGCGTACGGCCCACGCGGCCGGGGTCCTGCACCGGGACATCAAACCGGACAACGTGCTCATCGAGACCGGCACCGACCGTGTCGTCCTGACCGACTTCGGCATCGCCCAGGTGCCGGGCTCCACCACTCTCACCGAGTCCGGGACCTTCGTGGGCTCGCCCGAGTACACCTCGCCCGAGCGGATGTCCGGGTCCGGGACCGGCCCCTCCGCCGATCTGTGGTCGCTGGGCGCGTTGCTCTGCGCCGCCCTGAGCGGTGAATCGCCGTTCCGGCGCGACTCGTTGAGCGGCATCGTGCATGCCGTCGTGTCCGCCGAGATACGTCCGCCCGCGCAGGCGGCACCGATCCTGCCCGTCGTACAGGGGCTGTTGGAGCGCGATCCTGGGCGGCGGCTCGATGCGGCGGGGGCCGAGCGGATGCTGCGGGAGTTCCTGGAGACGGGGGGCGTGGCGCAGCGGCCGACCGCTGCGGGGCCTGGTCCCGCGCTTGTGCTGAAACGGTTCGGCAAGGGGGAGCGGCAGTACTCGACGCGCAGCATGCTGGCCACCGCGATGCTGGTCGCGGCGATGGCGGTGGCGGGGGTGTCGGCGGCGGCGCTGCTGGTGAACGGGGGTGGGGACGGGGGTGTTGTGCCGACCACTTCGGCCGGCCCGTCCGACAGACCCGGCACGTCGAGTCCTTCGGGCCCGTCAAGTCCGCCGAGCCCGCCCGGCGGACCCGGCACGTCCAGCCCTTCCGCGAAACCCGGCACATCCAGCGCGTCCACCGTGTCCCCCTCACCCGGCCGCACCCCGTCACCCGGCCGCACCCCGTCACCCGGCCGCACCCCGACGGCCACTCCGACCCCGACTCCGACCTCCACCCGGACCCCCACGCCCACCAACCCCGGATAAAGCGGAGATAAGTTGCGACCTCGGTCACGGCTCTGTGACCGGAAAGCATTCCCGCTGGATGCCGAAGCGCTTGCCGCGATATGGATGGACGCATGAGCAGCAACGGGGGAGCCCCTTACCGGCCCGACGAGCCGACGAGTTTCGGCCTGCAACCACCGCAGCCGAACCCGCCGGCGTCAGTGCCGCACCCGGACAATCCGTACGCGGCGCCCACGCAGGTCGTACCGCAGCAGGGTGTGCCGGCCCAGCCCGCCGCGCCGTCGCAGCCCCCGGCCCCGGCCCCGTCCCAGGCCGCCGCGCCCTCCCCACCCCCTGCGCCCTCCCCGCCTGTTGCGCACTCCCAGCCTCCGGCGCCGGACCCCGGCACCGGACGTCTGATCGCGGACCGCTACCGGCTGCTCGCCAAGCTCGGGCACGGCGGCATGGGTACGGTCTGGCGCGCCAAGGACGAGACGGTGGACCGCGAGGTCGCCGTCAAGGAGCCCCGCGTACCGGATCACCTTCCCGAACGCGAACGTGCCAACGCCTACGAGCGGATGCGCCGCGAGGCACGCGCCGCGGCCAGGCTCGACCACCCGGCGGTCGTGAACGTGCATGACGTCGCCGTCGTGGACGGCCGGCCGTGGATCGTGATGGAGCTGGTCCAGGGCCGTTCGCTGGGCAGCGCGCTGCAGGAGGGCACCCTCGACGCCCGGGACGCGGCGAGAATCGGCCTCCAGGTGCTCGGCGCGCTGGAGGCCGCGCACGCGGCGGGCATCCTGCACCGTGACGTGAAGCCGGACAACGTCCTGCTCGGCCGCCATGACCGCGTCGTCCTCACCGACTTCGGCATCGCCCAGATCGAGGGCGAGACCAACCTCACCGACACCGGCGGCTTCGTCGGCTCGCCCGAGTACATCGCGCCGGAGCGCGTCCTGGGCCAGCGACCGGGCCCGGCGAGCGACCTGTGGTCCCTGGGCGTCGTCCTGTACGCGACGACGGAGGGCGTCTCGCCGTTCCGCCGCAGCAACACCCCCGCGACCCTCCAGTCGGTCCTCAACGCCACGCCCGCGCCGCCCGCTTCGGCCCACGGTCCGCTCGCCGAGGTCATCAACGGCCTGCTCCAGAAGGACCCGGCACGCCGCCCGAACGCCGCGCAGACGCGTGCGCTGCTGGAACAGGCGGCCAACCCGCCGACGCCGGCCGCCACGCAGGTGGTGCGGGTCGCCGAGGGCGGCAAGGGCGGTGTCCGGCTGGGGCGCAAGGCGTTGCTCGGCATCGGCGCGGCTGTCGTCGCGGGTGCGGTGGCGGCGTATCTGGTGATCGCGGATCCGTTCGCGGGGCCGTTGCCGGACGGCTGGAAGGTCCGTGAGGAGAAGGCCCTCGCCGCTTCCCTCGCGGTGCCTGAGGGCTACAAGCGGGGCGTGCCCGAGGAGACGGACAAGGAACACTGGGTCACGTACACCGACGAGAGCGGCGCCATCTGGATCGGGCTGAGGCTCGACAAGAAGGCCGAGGACACCGGCAGCAGCATCGCCGACTCCGCCGCCGCCGAGATGTACGACGACAACAGCGACTTCAAGGAAGGCACCAACTACCAGCTCAACATGGCCGAGGGCGCGAAGACCCAGACCGACGGTGAGACCACGTACCGGGACAAGCCGGCCGCCGAGAACACCGTCGTCTACACCACCAACGACAGCCAGAACCCGCGCCCGCGCGAGATGAGGGTCTTCTACTACAAGACCTCCGCGGGAGACATGTACAAGCTCACCATCAACTACCCCGGCAAGGGCGACTTCACCGCCCGCGGCCGGGAGGTGGCGCGGACGGCCATCTCGAACCTGGACATCGACACGCTCTGAACTGGCCAACGACCCACCCCGCAAGGTAGTCATGGGACATGACCAACGACGGGGGCGCCACCGGCCACAAGGAGCGGGTGATCGGCGGGCGTTACCGCCTGGTCGAGCGCATCGGCTCCGGCGGCATGGGTACCGTCTGGCGGGCGCTCGACGAGCTGGTGGAGCGCGAAGTCGCCATCAAGCAGCCGAGGTTGCCCGGCGATCCGGAGGACGCGGCCCATCAACGGGCCGCCCACCGGCTCTACCGTGAGGCCCGCGCCGCCGCCCGCGTCGACCACCCCGCCGCCGTCGCCATCCATGACGTCGTCGTCGAGGACGGACTGCCCTGGATCGTCATGGAGCTGGTCCGCGGCGAGTCCCTGCACGAGGTCCTCCAGCGCGGCCCGCTCCCGCCCGCCGAGACCGCCCGCATCGGCCTCGCCGTTCTCGGCGCCCTGCGCGCCGCGCACGACGTCGGCATCGTGCACCGCGACGTCAAGCCCGCCAACGTCCTGCTCGGCGCTCCCCCACTTTCGAATTCGCTCAAGCGGGGGCACCCCCATCGCCGCGTCGTCCTCACCGACTTCGGCATCGCGCACATCCAGGGCGAGGAATCCCTCACCGTCAGCGGCGAGTTCATCGGCTCCCTGGAGTTCATCGCCCCCGAGCGCATGTCCGGCCGGGGCGCCGGGCCCGCCTCCGACCTGTGGTCGCTGGGCGTGCTGCTGTACGCCGCCGTGGAGGGCTGGTCGCCCTTCCGCCGTACGACCCTGGAGTCCACGCTCGCCGCGATCCTCGCCGCCGATCCGCCCGAGCCGAAACAGGCGGGGCCGCTGGGGTCGCTGATCGTGCGGCTGCTGGAGAAGGGCCCCGACGGGCGGCCCGACGCGGAGGAGGTCGGCGCGGTTCTGGAGGCCGTGGCGGAGGGGTGGCCGGTGCCGGAGCCCTCCCCGGGTTCGGCGGGGGCGGGGCCGCAGGACGCCTCGGGGCTGCGGGAGTTCGCGGAGGACTCGGGGACGGTACGGCTGCGAGGTGCGGCGGCGGGCGGACCGGCGGGTGACTCGGCAGGTGAACCGGGCCGTGCACCGACCACCGGGTCGACGTCCGGATCGTCATCGGACCCCACGTCCCCGAACCCCACCGCCACCCCCGCCCCGACCCCCACCCCGAAACGCCGAGGCAGCCTCCTCCTCCGCCCGATCCCCGTAGCGGCCCTCGGCGTCCTCCTCGTCGCCGGCACCTGGTTCACCGCCTCCGCCCTCCTCGTAGACAAGGGCGACGGCGTCAAGGAGATGAACCCCACCTACACCTCGGCCCCCCTGACCCCGGCCAAGACCCCCACCCCCACTCCCACCCGCACCCCCACTCCCGCCGACGGCACCTGGGTCGTGCACGAGGAGAAGGACATGGACGCCGTCCTCTTTCTCCCCGCCGAGTACAAGGAGATGGCGCGGGAGGGCAGCGGCACCGACCAGCCCCGGCTCGTCGTCTACGACATCGGCCTCGTCCAGGTCCGCCTCACCAAGTGGGACAAGTCGCCCGGCCCGTTGCTGGACCAGGCCGCGGAGGCGCAGAAGACCTGGGACAGCTACAACCATGACGCGAGCAGCCAGTCCACTCGCACGAGCTTCAAGGGCGACGACGCCGTCCTCGTCGACACCACCTACGACATGGAGGAGTCCCCGAGCCGCGTCATGCAGCTGTTGATCGTCACCGCGGACGACCGCATGTACGAGCTGCGCGTCGACATGCCCAAGGGCACCCCCTCGGAGAAGAAGGGCACCGCGGTCTTCAAGGGCGCCCGTGACCGACTCGAGATCGAGTGACTCGGCACCGCTGCGGCAACGCCCTGATCAGCTTGTTTGTTGCCAGTGGACACTGGCGGGATGTGTGCACTCGGTGAATCCGCGTTACCGACGGGTACACAAAGGCTCCGCTGCGACATACCCTGCGCCTCATGACGGACGCGCAGGCCCCGGCCAAGACCGGCACGAACCCCCTCGCCCCCGCCCCGGAGGGCGCCCGCACCGCCGCCGACGTGGTCACCCCCGAGCTGGTCGCCCAGCTCACCAAGGGCGTGGTCGGCTCCGGTCGTACCGCCAACCACACGCCGTTCACCGGCGAGAAGCTGGCCGACCTGCCCGAGTCCACGCCCGAGGACGTGCAGAAGGCCTATGAGGCGGCCCGCGCGGCCCAGGCCGTCTGGGCCCAAGTCCCCGTGCGGCAGCGTGCCGCCGTCCTGCTCCGCTTCCACGACCTGGTGCTCGAACGCCAGGCCGAGGTCCTCGACCTCATCCAGCTGGAGACCGGCAAGGCCCGTCTGCACGCCCACGAGGAGGTGCAGGCCGTGGCCGTCGCGGCCCGCCACTACGGCCGTAAGGCCCCCGCCTACCTCAGGCCGAAGCGGCACGCGGGCGCCATGCCCACGCTCACGAAGGTCACCGAACTGCGCCACCCGCGCGGCGTCATCGGTCAGATAGCCCCCTGGAACTACCCCCTGGAGCTGTCCGTCGGCGACGCGCTCCCGGCGTTCGTCGCGGGCAACGCGGTCGTCATGAAGCCGGACACCGAGACCTGCCTCACCGCCCTGTGGGCCCGTGACCTGCTCGTCGAGGCGGGGCTCCCGGCCGACGTCTTCCAGGTCGTCCTCGGCGAGGGCCCGGTCGTCGGCCCCGAGGTCGTCAAGCACGCCGACTACGTCTCCTTCACCGGCTCCACCCGCACCGGCCGCGAGGTCGCCCAGGGCGCCGCCGCCCGTCTGGTCGGCGTCTCCCTCGAACTCGGCGGCAAGAACGCCATGCTGGTGCTGGAGGACGCCGACATCGAGAAGGCGGCCGCGGGCGCGGTCCGCGCCTGCTTCTCCTCCGCCGGCCAACTGTGCATCTCCATCGAGCGGTTGTACGTCCACGAGTCCGTCGCCGACGCCTTCGTCGAGCGCTTCGCCGCCCGCACCAAGGCGATGCGGCTGGGCAAGTCCCTCGCGTACGGCGCGGACATGGGCTCCCTGGTCGGCGAGCGCCAGCTGGAGACGGTCACCCGGCATGTGGAGGAGGCCGTCGCCAAGGGCGCGAAGGTCGTCGCCGGCGGCTCGGCCCGCCCCGACATCGGCCCGTACTTCTTCGAGCCGACCATCCTCGACGGCGTCGAGGCGCCGATGGCCGTCTGCGCCGAGGAGACCTTCGGCCCGGTCGTCTCCATCTACCGCTTCACGTCCGAGGACGAGGCGATCGAGCAGGCCAACTCCACGGCGTACGGCCTGAACTCCTCGGTCTGGACGAAGGACGGCAGCCGCGGCCGCGCGGTCGCCGCCCGCCTGCGCACCGGCACGGTCAACGTCAACGAGGGCTACGCCCCCGCGTACGGCAGCGTCCAGTCGCCCATGGGCGGCATGAAGGACTCCGGCCTCGGCCGCCGCCACGGCTCCGAGGGCATCCTCAAGTACACGGAGGCCCAGACCGTCGCCCAGCAGCGGCTGCTGCCGATGGCGCCGTCGCTGGGCATGGACGACGAGAAGTACGCGCAGTTCATGAGCCGGAGCCTGCGGCTGATGAAGGCGTTCCGTTTCCGCTAGAGCGCACCGCCTCGGTCAGAGGCCGCACCGCCGCTGTACCGCTTTCAATGAGGAGAGCACGTGTCACAGGAGAACTCTGCCCAGAAACAGGACGACGGTTCCGGATACGACTATGACGTCATCGTCGTCGGGTCGGGGTTCGGCGGATCCGTCACGGCGCTGCGCCTGACCGAGAAGGGTTACCGCGTCGGCGTACTGGAGGCGGGCCGCCGCTGGACCCGCGACAGCCTCCCGAGGAACTCCTGGGACCTGAAGAACTACCTCTGGGCCCCCAAGCTCGGCATGTACGGCATCCAGCGCATCCACCTGCTCGGCAACGTCATGGTGCTGGCGGGCGCGGGTGTCGGCGGCGGCTCCCTCAACTACGCCAACACCCTCTACGTACCGCCGAAGGCCTTCTTCGACGACCCCCAGTGGCGTGACATCACCGACTGGCAGGACGAGCTGAAGCCGTACTACGACCAGGCCCAGCGCATGCTCGGCGTACGGCTCAACCCGACGATGACCCCCTCCGACGTCCACCTGAAGGCGGCCGCCCAACGGATGGGCGTCGGCGACACCTTCCACATGGCGCCGGTCGGCGTCTTCTACGGCGACGGCAAGGACGCCGAGGGGGAGTCCCGGGCCAAGCCGGGCCAGGAGGTCGCCGACCCGTACTTCGGCGGGGCGGGCCCGGCGCGCAAGGCGTGCACGGAGTGCGGTGAGTGCATGACGGGCTGCCGGCACGGGGCGAAGAACACCCTGAACGAGAACTACCTCTACCTGGCCGAGAAGGCGGGTGCGGTCGTCCACCCCATGACGACGGTCGTGTCGATCACGGACGACTCGCAGGGCGGCTACGCGGTCGCGACACTGCCGACCGACCGCAAGGGGAGGGCGGCCCGGGCCAAGGGCGAGGGACGGCTGTTCAAGGCCCGACGGGTCGTGGTGGCGGCGGGTACGTACGGCACCCAGACCCTCCTGCACCGCATGAAGGCCGGCGGCCAACTGCCGTACCTCTCCCCGAAGCTGGGCGAGCTGACCCGCACCAACTCGGAGGCCCTGGTCGGCGCGCAGACCGTCAACCGGCGCTACCGCAAGGCGACGGGCGAGGCGAAGGTCGACTTCACCCGCGGAGTGGCCATCACGTCCTCGATCCACCCGGACGAGAACACCCACATCGAACCGGTGCGCTACGGCAAGGGCTCCAACTCGATGGGCGGCCTGTCGATCCTGCAGGTCCCGTACGCGGAGGGCTCGTCGCGGGTGGCGGCCTGGCTGGCGAACGCGGCCAAGCACCCTCTGCTGGTCCTGCGCTCCCTGTCCAACCGCCGCTGGTCGGAGCGGACCATCATCGGCCTGGTGATGCAGTCGCTGGACAACTCGCTGACGACGTACCTGAAGCCGGACGGCGTCGGCAAGGGCCTGCTGACCGCCCGCCAGGGCCACGGCGCTCCCAACCCCAAGCAGATCAAGGCCGCTTCGGAGGCCGCGTCGGCCATCGCGGCCGACATCAACGGCTTTGCCGGCTCCAACATCGGCGAGCTGATGGGCACCCCGCTCACCGCCCACTTCCTCGGCGGCTGCCCGATCGGCGACTCGCCCGAGACCGGCGTGATCGACCCGTACCACCGCCTCTACGGCCACCCCGGCATCTCGGTCGTCGACGGGGCGGCGGTCTCGGCCAACCTGGGCGTGAACCCGTCCCTGACGATCACCGCACAGGCCGAGCGGGCGATGTCGTACTGGCCCAACAAGGGCGAGGCCGACCCGCGTCCGGCGCAGGGCGCGGCGTACGAACGCCTGAAGGCGGTCGAGCCGCAGTCCCCGGCGGTCCCGGCGGAGGCGTTCGGCGCGCTCCGGCTGCCGTTCCTGGGGATGCCGGCGGTGCCGCCGAAGAAGTAGCGGCCGGCGACGGACAGACACGACAAACACAGCAGACACAAGAGAAGGACCTGTGCCCCCCTCCGAGCGCAGGTCCTTCTCTGTCTTGCGTAGAGCTACAGGTGAGGCTCAGGCCTCGGTGAGGCTCAGGCCTCCGCACCGACCTTGCGGCGCTTCATGGCGAACACGACGCCCGCACCGGCGAGGATCGCGACGCCACCGACGGTCGCGATGACCGGCAGCTGCGAGCTGGAGCCGGTCTCGGCCAGGTTGCCGGTGATCTCCTGGACCTCGCCCTGCGGCTTCTTGCCGTCGATGCCCGAGGGCTTCTCGCCGGTCGGGTCGGCGGGGTCGACGTCGCCCGGGTTGCTGCCCGCGGCGAGCACGGTGAACTCGTAGAACTCACCGTTGCCGTAGCAGGCGGCGTCCTCACCGGCGTAGATCGCCTGGCTCAGCGCGAAGGACGCGCCGGCCGGAGCGGAGGACTTCACGCGGACACGGAGGTCCAGCGAGGAGGAGGAGTTCGCCTCCAGCTTGTCGAGGGAGGCGACGAAGCTACCGGTGAAGACGACCTTGCCGTCCTCGTCCTTGTAGAAGTCCTGGTAGCTGCTGGTCCACTTGCCGTCCTCCTTGACCTGGATCTCGGCCAGGTCGAGGTACAGCGAGGACTCGTCGTTGACCTCGTCCGCGTACTCGGTGAGCGCCTCGATCCAGACGTTCTCCAGGTCCTTGTCGGAGTTGTTCGTGGCGACGAACTCGAAGTTGTGCCAGCCCGAACCCGCGACGATCTTGCTCGGCAGACCGGAGATCTCGGCCGAGAGGTTGTCGTCGAGGTCGAAGGTCTCGCAGTCCTCGTACGGGTTCCACGGCTCCTCGATGTCCTCGGAGGGGGTGCTCTCCTCGGGGGCCGGCGTGGACTCCTCGGCTGCCGGGGTGCTCTCCTCGGCGGCGGGCGTGCTCTCCTCGGCCGCGGGAGTGGACTCCTCGGCGGCCGGCGTGCTCTCTTCAGCGGCCGGGGTCGACACCTCGGCGGCGGGCGTGCTCTCCTCGGCCGCGGGAGTGCTCTCCTCGGCGGCCGGCGTGCTCTCCGACGCCGTCGGCGTCGACGACGTCTCGTCCGTGGCGAACGCGACCGGCGCGGACAGCAGCGCGATCGGCGCTATGACAGCTGTCGTGGCCGCGGCGGCCAGTGCACGGCGAAGCTTCATGAAGACCTCGAAAGTCCGGAGTGCTGCGACGTCGCAACACGCGAATGGGAGGGAGGCCTCCGCGTGTGGGGCGCGGCTGTGGCCCTTGGTTCGCAGCGTTTGATCCGTGACAGCTGTGAAAGGTTGTGCCTTCACTAACGGATTTCTTATGTGGCCTACCTCACACCTGCGTCGCATCCGGAGAGGTACTTCCGCGGGTCCGGAGCTGACGTACGCTCAGCCGGCCGACAGCCCGCTGAGAGGAAGCGCACACCGCTGTGACCGACAAGCCGTCCGAGGGCTCGTCCATATCGGACGAGGAATGGGAGAAGTTCGTCCGGGACGCCGCGAGCGACCCGGCCTCCGCCGCCCCCAAGGAACCCTCCGCCCGCGCCCGCATGGTCACCGAACGCCTGCGCCGGCAGGACGCCCGCGGGGAACTGCCCGCCGGCTGGCGTACCGGCCCCGCCTGGCAGGAGATGAACGGCCGGTCCGCACGCCGCCGGAAGGTGTGGAGCGTGCTCGGCGTGCTGCTCGCCGTCGCGGTGGCCGTGATCGCCCTCAAGCCGTCCGCCGCGCTGTCCTGGCTGCCCGGCGGCGCGGGAGCCGACGCGGACACGCCCTCGGCGTCACCGCTGGAGGGGGAGACGACCCGGCCCAGCGGCGCGCCCGCCGACGTGGCAGGTCAGCCCACCCGCAAGCAGCCGTTCGCCGGCTCCCCGGCCGAGCGCTGGGCCACCGGCGCGGACGCCATCGAGCTGCCGAAGGCCAAGGCCGTCAGCGGGGTCTCCGCCGCGCGCATCGAGAACGCGCTGCGGCTCACGAAGGAGTTCCTCGTCGCCGCCAACCTCGACCGCGATGTGCTGTACGGCGCCGAGCCGAAGCAGGCGCTGGCGCTGCTCGACCCGCTGTCGAAGGAGTACGTCGACAAGCTGCGCGCGGCCTTGCGCCGACCCAGCGTCAAGAACGACCCCAAGTGGAACTTCACCCGCTTCGACCCGGACGAGATCGAGCTCGTCGGCACCGAGGTGAGGGTGCGCGGCCGCATGACGGTCGAACCCGGCGAGGGCAAGGGCGGAAGGGCGCTGATCCGGGCCGACTACACCTTCGTGTACCCGGTGGCGAAGGCCGCAGGCGGCGAGGAGGTCACGCGCACGATCGTCCGCCGCGCCGTACAGGTGGACGTCGTCGACCCCGCCAAGTACCAGGCGACCGAGGGTCGCGTCTGGCTGCTCGACCACAGCAGCGAAATCGGCAACGACGCCTGCCGACAGGGTGACGGCTTCATCCATCCGAGGTTCCGGGCCGACCTGAACGCCGACCCCGAGCCGTCCGGTG
Source organism: Streptomyces cyaneochromogenes (assembly GCF_003963535.1). Taxonomy (GTDB): domain Bacteria; phylum Actinomycetota; class Actinomycetes; order Streptomycetales; family Streptomycetaceae; genus Streptomyces; species Streptomyces shaanxiensis. The sequence continues at coordinate 6,163,078 of NZ_CP034539.1, forward strand.
ACGTGGTGGACCCGTACGACCGCAGCAGAGGGCTGGACGACGCCGGGACGGACTCGGAGTGCGGCACGCTCTCGCGCACATGAGAGGACGGGCGGCATGAGAAGGGCCCCGCAGGCAGTGGCCGCGGGGCCCTTCTTCCGTCAGCACCGACGTCAGGGCAGCGTCGGTGCCTGGGGAGCGGCGCCGGGGGGGGGGTGCGCCGCTGGTCCTGTTGCGCAGAGCGGTCTCGGCCTCTGGCAATGAAGTTGTCGGTGCCGGGACTTACGGCCCGGACCAGGCGGTTTCTACGCATCGTGCTGGACGCACGCGGCCACCGCAACCGCTCGACCCAGCCCTGTACGCCGTCCGTGTTCCGTACGGTCTTCCCGCACGTCCGCCGGTCGGCCCCGGGCGTCCCCGGAGCCGACCCTCTTGGGTGACCGGGCTGCTGTCCCCTGCCGTCCGGTCACATACCTGGAGCGAGGTCCCACGGTGTACGGAGTGATCCGTACGCCTCATCGCTCCAGTGAGCCACGCGTGGTTTCCTTCGGGCCCGCCCCTGGCTGGCACGGACACCGGTACCAACGAAGGGGTGCGGGAGGCGTCACGCGCCGTACGAGTGAGGCGGGCCCCGAACTCAGATGCGACCGCGACACAGTTCGAGCAGCGTCATGGCGAGGGACGTGCCCGGCTTGCCCAGCGCCTCGCTGTAGTGGCTGAGGATCTCCATCTCGCGGGAGAGGTTCACCCGCCGGCCGCCGGAGGTGATCCGCGCCTCCTGGATCACGGCCGAGACGGCCATGCGTTCCTGGATCAGCCCGATGATCCGGTCGTCCAGGGCGTCGATGCGTTCACGGGCACCGGTGATCACGTCCGCTGCCTCGGTGGTGCGGGCGCCGGTCACGTCGATGGCGGTCATTTCGGGGCTCCTCGTAGACGGGGGCGGTGCCCCGGAGCGACAGGACCCGGAAACGCCAGACGCCCCGGACCTTGTCGGCCCGGGGCGCCTGGGAAGTCGCTTGTCAGTTGCTCAAGCAGCACGACCATGGCAGCCGGCGGGCCGGGTGCCATAGGTAAAGACGAAGGTCGGGTGCGTGAGCATGGGGTCAGTATGCCGGGCCGGTCGGGGACGTCCAACCCGGTTCGCATCCTGAGACGGGGTGCCCCCTCGACGGCCGGGACCACCCCCACGGCCACCCCGGTAGAATCGGCAGCACAGACCCCCGCCCAGCCGCCGGAAGGCAACCCGTGTCACCAGCGACCCCCGCTGCCACCGCCGCCCCCGACACCGTCCTGGTCGTCGACTTCGGTGCGCAGTACGCCCAGCTCATCGCCCGTCGCGTCCGCGAGGCCCGGGTCTACAGCGAGATCGTGCCGAGCACCATGCCCGTCGAGGAGATGCTCGCCAAGAACCCGGCGGCGATCATCCTCTCCGGCGGCCCGTCGTCCGTGTACGAGGAGGGTGCCCCCCGCCTCGACCGCGCGATCTTCGAGGCCGGCGTCCCCGTCTTCGGTATGTGCTACGGCTTCCAGCTCATGGCGCAGAGCCTGGGCGGGACGGTCGACAACACCGGTTCGCGCGAGTACGGCCGTACCGACCTCCATGTGTCGAAGTCGTCCTCCACCCTCTTCGAGGGCACCCCGGCCGAGCAGCACGTGTGGATGTCGCACGGCGACGCCTGCTCCGCCGCCCCCGAGGGCTTCACCGTCACGGCGTCCACGGACGTCGTCCCGGTCGCCGCCTTCGAGGACGACGAGAAGAAGCTGTACGGCGTCCAGTACCACCCCGAGGTCATGCACTCCACGCACGGCCAGCAGGTGCTGGAGCACTTCCTGTACCGGGGCGCGGGCCTGAAGCCGGACTGGACCACCGGCAACGTCATCGAGGAGCAGGTCGCGGCCATCCGCGAGCAGGTCGGCGACAAGCGCGCCATCTGCGGGCTCTCCGGCGGCGTGGACTCCGCCGTCGCCGCCGCCCTCGTCCAGAAGGCCATCGGCGCCCAGCTGACCTGCGTGTACGTCGACCACGGCCTGATGCGCAAGGGCGAGACCGAGCAGGTCGAGAAGGACTTCGTGGCCGCGACCGGCGTACAGCTGAAGGTTGTGGACGCCGAGGAGCGGTTCCTCAAGGCGCTCGCCGGGGTCTCCGACCCCGAGGAGAAGCGGAAGATCATCGGCCGCGAGTTCATCCGGGTCTTCGAGCAGGCGCAGGCCGAGATCATCGCGGACGAGGGTCCGGCGGTGGAGTTCCTCGTCCAGGGCACCCTGTACCCCGACGTGGTCGAGTCCGGTGGCGGCACCGGCACCGCCAACATCAAGTCCCACCACAACGTCGGCGGGCTGCCGGAGGACCTCGAGTTCAAGCTGATCGAGCCGCTGCGCAAGCTGTTCAAGGACGAGGTGCGGATGGTCGGCCAGGAGCTCGGGCTCCCGGACGAGATCGTCCAACGCCAGCCCTTCCCGGGCCCCGGCCTGGGTATCCGGATCGTCGGCGAGGTGACGAAGGAGCGGCTCGACCTGCTCCGCGAGGCCGACGCCATCGCCCGCGAGGAGCTCACCGCTGCCGGGCTCGACCGTGACATCTGGCAGTGCCCGGTGGTGCTGCTCGCGGACGTCCGCAGCGTGGGCGTGCAGGGTGACGGGCGGACGTACGGCCACCCGATCGTCCTGCGGCCGGTGTCGAGCGAGGACGCGATGACCGCCGACTGGTCGAGGCTGCCGTACGACGTCCTGGCGCGGATCTCGACCCGGATCACCAACGAGGTGCGGGACGTCAACCGCGTCGTCGTCGACGTGACGTCGAAGCCGCCGGGGACGATCGAGTGGGAGTGAGCCCCCTGGGATTTACGGGCGGGCTTTACGGGCCTTATGTGCGCTTGATCGTGCGCAGGGGCTCGCCGGGCTGCCAGATCTGGACCACGAGGTACTTGTCGTCCTCGACGTAGGTCCGCACGACCTCGGTGAGCTCGGTACGGAAGAGGTGGAACGGCTCCGGCGGTTCCACCTCTTCGCTGTACCCGGCCTTCACCGCCGGGTCCTCCACCTCGATCGCCCGCCCGGCGATCCGTACGTCACCGCCGCCCATGGACTGCCCCTCGCCGGGGTTCGCCTGGAGTGCGAAACGCGGGTCGCGGCGCAGGTCGAGCGCCTTGACCGAGTCCGGCATCATGCCGAGCCACAGTTCGCCGCCCAGGAAACGGACCTCCAGGCCGGTGGTGCGCGGGGAGCCGTCCTTGCGCAGGGTGGCGAGGACGTGGTGGCTGAAGGCGCCGAAGCGATCCTCCGCGAGGCGGGCGAGTTCCGGTTCCGCCTCGGTGAAAGTTGCCCAGTTCGCTGTCATACGGCGAGTGTGGCGTCGATACCCGACATCCGCTGTCTGGTTTCCGGGGCCGGGCGACGCGACGGGCGGGATCTTGAGATCTTGGGATCTTTACAGAACATCTCTGTTCTCCTGCGCTGACCGACGGTAGCTTCCGCCCCGTAAGCAACCCAGTGCTGGAGGACACATGCACGGGACGCCCCTCGGGCCCCTTCCGCCCTCGCCGCTGCCGACCGACCAGTTGCAGTTCGCGATGCCGCCGATGCACGAGTCCGTCGAGGACGAGCGCCGGCACCGCAAGGAACGGCTCGCGGGCGCGTTGCGGATCTTCGGACGGCTCGGGTTCGAGGACGGGGTCTCGGGCCACATCACCGCGCGCGATCCCGAGTACACCGACTGCTTCTGGGTGAACCCGTTCGGGATGCCGTTCAAGCACGTCACCGTCAGCGACCTGGTCCTCGCCAACTCGGAGGGGCAGGTGATCGACGGCCGCTACCACGTGAACCAGGCCGCCTTCACCGTGCACTCCCAGGTCCACGCCGCCCGCCCCGACGTCGTCGCGGTCGCCCACTGCCACTCGGTGCACGGGCGCGCGCTCGCGGCGCTGGGGGAGCTGCTGGACCCGATCACCCAGGAGAGCTGTGCCTTCTACGAGGACCACGCGCTCTACGACACGTACTCGGGGGTGGCCGTCGACGCCGCGGAGGGCCACCGCATCGCCGCCGCGCTCGGCTCCCGCAAGGCGCTCGTCCTGCGCAACCACGGGCTGCTGACCGTCGGCGACTCGGTGGACGCGGCGGCCTGGTGGTTCCTGTCGATGGAACGGTCCTGCCAGGTCCAGTTGACGGCGAAGGCGGCGGGGCGTCCGGTGCTGATCGAGCATCGGCTGGCGGTGGCCACGTGGGAGCAGTTGGGTGGGGATCTGGTGGCGTGGATCAACTATCAGCCGTTGTGGCAGGACGTGAGCCGGAGCGAGCCGGATCTGTTGAGCTGACGGGTGTCCGTTGCGCTGACATATGTTCTTTGTGCTGATAGGTGTCCGTTGTGCTGACGGGTGTCCGTTGAGCCGAAGGTTGGTTCGCAAGCGCCGTGATCAGAAACCCCGGAGGACGACCGCCTTCGTCATCGCGAACTCCTCGTCCGTGAGTACGCCGTCCCGGTGCAGTTCCCCCAGCTCCCGCAGCCTGCGCAGCAGTACGTCGTGGTGGTCGGGCGGGGGCGGGGGCGTGGCCTGGGGCGGGACGGACGCCGTCGGCTGGGGGCGGTCGGTGTATTCGACGCCGGTGCGGGTGGACGGGTGCGGCAGGCGGGCGGTGACCGCGGTGGCGACCAGGGCGGTGAGCAGGTCGCGGCGGGTGTTGCCCCACAGGTCCAGGGCGTACGGGTCCTTCTCCGGCGGCAGTTTGGAGAACACCGTCTCGCGGGTCACGAACCGCAGGAAGCCGTCCTCGTAGCCGGAGTTGGGCAGCCACTCGACCTGGACGAGGTCGCCGACGTCGATGATCCGCGGGCCGGTCGCCCGTTTCACCCGGTCGGCGGTGTCGGACCAGTCGATCCGCACCTGGGTGCCGTCGAAGGAGACCGTGCCGTCGGAGGAGCGGACGGAGACCGGGACCGGTGGGCCGGGGAGGAGGTAGGTCTTGGTCGGCTCCTTGGGGATCTGGTCCAGGAGCAGCGCGTGGCGGATCTCCTCGGCGACGTACTCGGCGACCCCGGCGCGGTCGACGTCCACCGCCAGCCGGTACGGATCCGCCGTGTCGGGCAGTCTGCCGCCGGTCGCGTGGAGCAGTGGGTCGGCGCCCTCACGCAGCCGTATCCGCAGCCGTCCGCGCTTGCGTTCGGGCTCGAAGACGATGCTCGCCACGGCCTCGAGGGGTACGGCGATCTCTCCGTACGTCTGCCGGAACAACGGCACGGAGCGGTGGAGTCCCGGCGTGATCCGGACCGTTGTGCCGTCGAAGGCCCAGGTCCCGTCGCGCTGGATGATCTCGGCCATACGGGAATTCTCGCAGCCGGGTCAACTCGGGGGGTCGGTCGTCACCCGCGCCGAGTGGGCCTGGCGGGGGTGGGGAGGGCAGGGGGAAGCTGTGGGGCGGCGGTGGGGCGCGGGTGTGGGGCACAATTCGCTGTCGTTGCAGGGGAGTTGTCGGTGGGGCGGGTGTCCGGACGAGGGGTGGCCGGAATTCGTGGTGGCCGGTATCTGAGACGGGCTGCCGATCGGGGGGCAGTGAGGCTATAAGGCCATGAGGTGATTTGGTCATTCGGGTCGGGTCACTGGTCGTGAGGTTGTGGGGAAGGCGGGCGTCGGGCATGGCGGTGCAGGAGGCGGGGCAGGGAGGCGGCTCGGCAGCGGGCGGGCATGGGGGTGGCTGCAGCTGTGGGGACTGTCCGCACGGGGCGCGTGCGGGGCATCGGCGGGCGGTCGCCGAGTTCCTGGTGAAGCGGGACGGGTTCGCGGCCGGGCGGGGGCTTCCGGCTGCCGTGGCCCATTCGGCCTCGGCCTCCCGGCAGTGGGTCTCCGAGGAGTTGACGCAGTCCGCGGAACTGGTCGCGGCTCGGGGGAGGGCCGAGGGCGAGGCGTGGCTGGCGCGGCTGTGGCTTCGTACGGCGACGGTCGTGTGGGCTCTGGTCGTGGTGCTGCTGCTCGTGCAGGCGTTCACGGCGATCGGCGCGGGGTGGACGTCGGCGCGTACGGCCGGGCTGCTGGCGGCGCTGGTGACGGCCGGGGCGCTCACCGCGGCGTCGTGGCTCCACCGGGCTCGGGGTGGTGCGCTGGCGCCCGTCATCGGTGAGGACAACCGGCTGTCCACGTCGCGTGCGGTCGCCGGGGCGTGGGTGCTGTTCGTGGCGTATGCCGTGCTCGTGCTGGTGGGGCGGCTCGCGGCGGCGTCCGGGCACGGGGAGCGCGATGCGCTGATCGCCGGGCTTGAGCTCGGGCGGGCCGCGGGTGTGGTGACCGTGCTCGCCGTGGTGTGCGCGATCGCGGTGCTGGTGCGGCGGGTGGTCGGGGTGCGGGTGCTCGGGCAGAGGCTGCAGAAGGTGCGGGCGGATCGGCCCCGGGCGGCGGATCTGCTGACGGACGACTCGGGGCGGGGGGCGTTCGCGGACATCCAGTACGTCGTGACCGGCGGGGTCGCGTTGCTGTTCGCGGCGGTGCGGTTGGCTCGGCGGCCGGATCAGTTGCCGGATCTGCCGTGGGGGTTGGCGGTGGTGGTGCTGATCTCGGCGGCGACGTATCTCGCCGGGAAGTACGCGGAGGGGGGTCGGCCGGTGATCCTCTCGGTGGTACGGGCGCGGGAGGCCGGGGATCTGGACGCGCCGATCCGTACGGGGGACGACGTCGAGATCCGGGGCGCCGGGTTTGTGCCGCCCGGGGCGCACGGGGCGGACCGGTTGTCGCGGGTGGTGGTGCGGGTCGGGGCGGTGCATGTGCGGGTGCCGTTGGTGCCGGTGGCCGGGGGGTTCAGCAACCCGACGGATGCGGTGCTTACGGTGCCGGTGCCTGCGGATGTGGAGCCGGGGCGGGTGGAGGTGCAGGTGGTTACTGCGGCGGGGGTGGAGACCAATCGGTACGTGATTGATGTGACTGAGTGACGGTTCGCTTTCGGTGGGTGGGGGTGGGCCGTGGGATGCCTGCGGCGGCCTGTGCGGCCTTGGTGGGGGTGCGCGTAGCGCCTGCGGGTGGGGTGTGGGTCGGGGCCGTGCCGGGGGGTGTCCGTCCTCGGACCGGCGGTTGGGCTTAGGCCGGGAGGTGCTGCGTGTTGACGCCGGCCACTGCGGGCGGACACCCCCCGGCACGTCCCCTTCCCGCCGTACGCGACCGCCGGGTGCGTGGGGGTACGCGGCCACCTCTCGGCGCCGGTCCCGGCATTCCGGCCCGTTTGGCGTTTGAGGGCGAGGTGGCGCCATCCCCGGTGGGCCGTCACCTCTGGACGCCGGTCCGGGCATTTCAGCCCGTCCGGCGTTTGAGGACGAGGCCCTTTCAGGGCCGAAGCGGGGGTCTGGGGGCGGCAGCCCCCAGGGACGGGACGGGTAGGGGCGGCGGGGGCGAGGAAAGGCTGGGGCGGCACGGGCGGCCCGCAAGGGCGGGCGAGCGATCCAATCCCACGCCAGCCACAGCGCTGGGGCGGCATTCTCCGACGGTGTCCGGTGTTGTCGTGGGGTTTCCTCTGGGCGGGGGGCGTCGGAAAATACGGGGCGGTACTGGATTGAGCGACGCAGCCACTGCGTACGTATCGTTCTTCGAGGGGTCACGGCACGGCGGGCGAGAGGCGGCTACGGGCGATGACTCACGGTATGCACACGGACACGCACTCCCCCTATCTCGACGGCGGCCGGGACTGGCGGGACACCGCCACCCGCTACGCACTCCTCCCGCTCCGCGTCTTCCTCGGCGTCACCTTCATCTACGCCGGCCTGGACAAACTCACCGACAGCGCCTTCCTGAAGGACTCCGGTTCGGGGTCGATCGGCGACATGATGCGTGCCGTTCGTGATACCGCGGCCATCCCCGACATGGTCGACATGGCTCTGGAGAGCCCCGTCGGTTTCGGCTACGCCATCGCCTTCGGTGAGCTGGCCGTCGGCATCGGCACGCTCATCGGGCTGCTCGCCCGTCTGGCGGCACTCGGCGGTGCACTCATCTCGCTGAGTCTGTGGTTGACGGTGAGCTGGGCCTCCGATCCGTACTACTACGGCAATGACCTGGCCTATCTGATGGCCTGGCTGCCCCTCGTGCTCGCGGGTGCCCCCATGTTCTCCGTGGATGCCGCACTCCGTGCGCGGCGACGGCAGCGGGCGGGGGGCTATCGGTAGCTCCGGTTGGCGGGACTGGCGGTAGTTCCGGTTGGTGGGGCTGCCGGCAGTTCCGGTTGGTGGGGCTGTTGGTGGCTTCGGTCGGTGGGGCTGTCGGTGGTGGGTGCCTGGTGTCTGTCCGTGGATCAGTGGGGGGCCTGCGGGTGTGGGTCGGGGGGTGTTGTAGTGGTTTCGTGGGGTGAGCGGCGGCGTTTGCGTATGCCTCGGGTCACCGCCGCCACCATGCCCGCCAGGAACAGGCCGCCCACGACCAGTGGGATCACCACGAACCACGGTGTCTCCCAGGCGTCGCCCGCGTCGCCGACGTAGATGATGCCCGTGAGGGTCAGGAACGTGCCGGCTACCAGCCTGCCGGGCTGGAACTCATGACGTAGCACGGCTCACCTCCGCCTGTCCCACGCCGACGCTGAGGTCGAGGTCCAGCGTGCCCGCCGTCTTGGTGCCGGTGGGTGGTTTCAGGGTCAGCTCCTTGTGCTTGCCCGGTGCCACGTCCACGTCTCGTTCGTCGTCGCCCGGCAACTGGATGTCTCCCACCCCTACGTCGATGCTCGCCTTCACGGTCACGTCCTTGGGGACGATCACCTTCATCTGGCCCACGCCCACATCGGCCCTGGTGGTCACGGTTTGGCCCTCGGTGAAGTCCACCTGGGTCAGGTCCAGGGTGCCGACGCCGGTGCCCAGGTCGTACTGCGGTCGGACGTCGGCAGCTGCGGCGGGTCGCCAGTCTCTTTCGATCCACTGGGTACTGATGTCCTTGGGCAGCGCTGCCGAGGCGGCCAGCAGGCCCGCCGTGATGATCGCCAGGAATATGGAGCCCGCCCCCGTGCGGCCCAGGAACGCGCTCACCGCTATGCCCAGGCCCAGGACGAGCAGCGCGCAGGACAGGCCGGTCTGCAGGCTGGTGCCGAGGGCGTGCTCCTCCCAGGTCGCGCTCGTGCCCAGGGCACCGGCGAGCAGGGCCAGCAGGAACACCCAGCCGCCGATCCAGCGGGGACCGCGCTGCTTCGGTGGACGAGGGCTTCGGGCGCGTATGTCCTCGCGGCTGTTCCACCTGGTGCCGAGGCCGATGTTGACGGCCGCGGCGATGTCGCGGTCGCCGGAGTCGCGGGGGCCCCACAGATAGCCGGTGCCGCCCTCGTGGGTGCCGTCCTTGACGATGGGGTCGCGCCACCAGGAGGGGTAGGCGGCGGGGGCCGGCGGTGCCTGGGCCTCCGGTGGGGCGTCGGCGACCGCCTGTGCGGCGAGCGGGTCGGGGTCGGTGGCGCCGCGGTGTCGGGACCAGTAGCCGGCACCCGCGAGGAGGAGGGAGAGCACGACGGCGAAGGCCAGCACGCCGCCGTTGCTCAGCAGTGTCAGGAACACGCCGCAGCCGACCAGCGCGAACAGCACGGCCGTCAGCGCCTGGCCGTCCACACGACCGGTCAGCAGTTTGCGCACCTCGTTCTGCTCCTCGTCGTCGTACGGGACGAAGAGCCAGGCGAAGCCGTAGAAGATCAGGCCGATGCCGCCGGTCGCGGAGAGCACGGCGAGGGTGATCCGGAAGATCACCGGGTCCATGTCGCACTGCCGCCCGAGCCCGGCGCACACGCCGGCCAGCATCTTGTCGCGCCGGTGGCGCCGGAACTTGTGCGGCGGGGCGAGTACGCCCGCTTCAGCGGACGCCTCTGCTTCCGCGCCCGCGTGTGCGCGCGGTTCCTCACCCGCGGCGCTCGCGGGTGACGGGCCGGACGGGGTGCCCGCGGTGGGCACGGCGTCCGGCCCGGGCACGGAGTCCGCGGCGTGCTGGTGATCTGTCATGTGTCCATGGTGACGGGCGGGTCGGCGTCGCGGGAGTCGGAATGACCCTGGTCGGACCCTGATATCCGCCCCGAGGTCGGGGCCGGGGAAGCGTTCGACGCGGCGGGCCTCGAAGATCAGGGGAGTCTCGGGGGTCGACCCTGATGCCTCGGTGGGCCGGTCGTGTGAACATCGATGGCATGCCGGAAGCCGCAGCAGCGCCACTCGTCGAACCGCGGCCGCCGCGCAAGCTCTACCGCAGCAGCGACGGACGCTGGCTCGGGGGCGTGGCGCGGGGGCTCGCCGGGCATCTCGGGCTGCCCGTCGTCTGGGTGCGGCTCGTCTTCGTCGGCCTGTTCATGGCGGACGGCCTGGGCGCGCTGCTGTATGCCGCGTTCTGGTTCTTCGTGCCGCTCGGCGTCGGCGGTGTCGGCGCGCAGCGGCCGTCGCCCTTCGCCACCGAGACGGCCGCCGACGGCCGCCGCAGACTCGTCGCCCGCAAGCCGGACAAGGGGCAGATCGTCGCGCTGCTCCTCATGGTCGTCGTGGCGATGGTCTTCGTCGGCAGCGTCGACCTGGGCAATGGCGCCAAGGCCTACCTCCTGCCCGCCGTGCTCGTCGGCGCGGGCGTCGCCCTGGTCTGGCGCCAGGCGGACAACGCCCGCCGGGCCCGCTGGATGGAGGTCGGCCGGCGTCGGCGCACCCTTACTCTGCTGCGCGCCGCGGCCGGCGTCGTGCTGGTCACGGCCGGCGTCTCCGGCATCTTCGTCCTGCAGGGCTCCGCCGCCCACCTCGGCTCCGTCCTGCAGGCGGCCCTGGCGGTCCTCGTCGGCATAACGCTCCTCGCGGGCCCCTACCTGGTGCGGATGACCCAGGACCTCTCCGAGGAGCGCCTGATGCGCATCCGCGCCCAGGAGCGCGCCGAGGTCGCCGCCCATGTCCATGACTCGGTGCTGCACACCCTGACCCTGATACAGCGCAACGCGGAGAACGCGAACGAGGTCCGCCGCCTCGCCCGCGCCCAGGAGCGCGACCTGCGCACCTGGCTCTACAAACCCGAGGGCACCGGCAAGGACGAGGCCGACGAACCCACCGACCTCGCCGACGCGGTCCGGCGCAACGCCGCAGAGATCGAGGACAAGCACGGCGTCCCCATAGAGGTCGTGGTCGTGGGCGACTGCCCGCTCGACGAGAAGATCGGCGCCCAGATGCAGGCCGCGCGCGAGGCGATGGTGAACGCCGCGAAGTACGGTGGCGAGGGCGGCGCCGTGCAGGTCTACGCCGAGGTGGAGGGGAAGACCGTCTTCGTGTCCGTCCGGGACCGCGGTCCGGGCTTCGACCTCGATTCGATACCCGCCGACCGCATGGGCGTCAGAGAATCGATCATCGGCCGCATGGAGCGCAACGGCGGTACGGCCCGGCTCCGGGCGGTACCGGGCGGCGGTACGGAGGTCGAGCTGGAGATGGAGAGGGTGGAGAAGACGTCATGAGCGAGCCGACCGAGGCGAACGAGCCCGTGGAGTCGACCGGCGACAGCGGCCCCGAGCGGCACGTGCGTGTGGTCCTCGTCGACGACCACCGCATGTTCCGTACGGGGGTCCAGGCCGAGATCGGCCGGACCGAGCAGACCGGCGTCGAGGTCGTCGGCGAGGCCGCGGACGTCGACCAGGCGGTCACGGTCATCACCGCGACCCGGCCCGAGGTCGTCCTCCTCGACGTGCACCTGCCGGGTGGCGGCGGGGTCGAAGTCCTGCGTCGCTGCGCCGCGTTGATGGCGGACACCGAGCAGCCCGTCCGCTTCCTCGCGCTGTCCGTGTCGGACGCGGCGGAGGACGTCATCGGGGTGATCCGGGGCGGTGCGCGCGGGTACGTCACGAAGACGATCACCGGTACCGATCTCGTCGACTCCGTCTTCCGGGTCCAGGACGGTGACGCGGTGTTCTCGCCGCGCCTCGCCGGGTTCGTGCTGGACGCGTTCGCGTCGACGGACGCGCCGCCCGTCGACGAGGACCTCGACCGGCTCACCCAGCGTGAGCGGGAGGTGCTGCGGCTGATCGCCCGTGGCTATGCGTACAAGGAGATCGCCAAGCAGCTCTTCATCTCCGTCAAGACGGTCGAGTCCCATGTCTCGGCGGTGCTGAGGAAGCTCCAGCTGTCCAACCGGCACGAGCTGACGCGGTGGGCGACGGCGCGGCGCCTGGTCTGAGCCCGGCCCGGTTCGCCGGGCGCAGACGCGCTCACGCCACCCGCGTCGCCCCCGCGAACGGCATCTCGTCGAGCGGGGCCACCCGGACCGGTGCGGACGGGTTCGGGGCGTGGATCATCTGGCCGTTGCCGATGTAGAGGCCCACGTGGCTGATGCTGGAGTAGAAGAACACCAGGTCGCCCGGGAGCAGTTCGGAGCGGGAGACGCGGCGGCCCGCGTCGATCTGGGCGTAGGTGGTGCGGGGCAGGGACAGGCCGGCCGAGCGGTAGGCGGCCTGGGTGAGGCCGGAGCAGTCGAAGGCATCCGGGCCGGTGGCGCCCCAGACATAGGGGCTGCCGAGCTTGGACTGGGCGTACGAAATGGCGGCTGCCGCCCGGGAGTTGGGGGCCTGCGCGGTGGCGGAGGAAGACAGGGCGTCGCGGGTGCCCGTCGAGGAGCGGGCGGCGCGGTCTGTGCTCTGCTGGAGCTGGGCGCTCTCCTGGGCGGTCAGCTGGGCGAGCAGGTTGCGGGCCGCGTCCAGCCTGCCCGTGATCGTGTTCTTGTGCCGTTGCAGTTCGGCCCGGCGGGACTTCAGTGTGGTCAGTTCGACGCGTGCGGCCCCGCGCAGTTGCTCGATCTCCCGTAGTTGCCGGCGTACTCCGGCGATGGACGTGGCCTGCCGGTTGCCGGCGCGTTCGGCGAACTCCGCTCCGTCGAGGTAGCGGTCGGGGTCGTTCGAGAGCGCGAGCTGAAGGGCCGGGTCGAGGCCGCCGTCGCGGTACTGTGCCGCGGCCATCGAACCCAGCGCCTCCCGGGCCGAGTTGAGCTTCTCCGTCCTGCGCGCGGCCTCGTCCTGCAGCGTCCTGATCCGCCGCTCGGCCGCGTCCGCCTTCTCCTTCGCACCGTTGTACTTCTCGGTGGCGACCTCCGCCTCCTGGTACAGCCTGTCCACCTTCGCCTTGACCTGTGCCGGCGTCAGCTGCGGTTCGGCGTGCCCGGTCCCGTCGAAGCCGGTCGCGCTCGCCGCGCCCGCCAGGGCGATCGTCCATGCCGTGCGGGCCGTATTGCCGCCGACCGAGCGCCGGCGGGGCTTTCGGTGCGCTGCCACGGGGACTTCACGTCCTTTCGTACGACCGCCTCGTCCTGTGACGTCCGCCAGAGCGGCGGGCGTGTGGCCGCCCCGTGAGAGCGGCGGACGAATGAGCGCCTGGGGGGAGCGGACATACGACCGCACCGGGGCGGGTTGCGCGTCCGGCGGCGGCCCACACAGGGGGAGCGGGCCGCCGCCGGACTTTTCTCGGCGGTGGTGTCCGACTGCCGCCCCTGGCCCGGGCGGCGGTGGGGAGCCGGTCACCTGGTGGAGGACGCTAAACCTCGGTGTGTCGGGTCGGTAACGCGTTGTGCGGAAGTGCCGGGAGCGGACCGGGGGATGGCCGTAAGTGACCGTGATCCCGGGATACGGGCGTCGGGTTCACGCGGGGTGATGACCGATGTGGCGGTTTCGGGGTTCGCGGGGGCGGCGGAGTGCTATGGGCCGCATATATGCAAGATCGGGAGTGGGGAGTGGGATGGGGAGGGGGCGAGGGTACGGGGGTGGGGTGAGGGGGACGGGCAGAGGGGAGTGGGGCGGTGTGGGGTGGGTTTTTGGCGCTGATTAGGCTCCGGCTCCATGGACGTACTCATCCATCTCTTCGTCGGCCTGCACATCATCGGGATCGCCGCGCTGCTCGGTGGTTTCCTCACCCAGATGAAGGCGATGGGCCGGGGCACCGCCCGCTTCGTCCCCGCGATGCTGCATGGCGCGCTGACCATGCTGGTCACCGGGGTGATCCTCGTCGGGCTCAATCAGGCGGACGATCAGCCCGTCAACAACATCAAGATCGGCGTGAAGCTGGCGCTGCTGGTCGTGATCCTCGGGCTCGTGTACGTGAAGCGGGACGAGGAGACGGTGGACAAGAGTCTGTTCGGCGTGGTGGGGCTGTTGACCACGGCGAACGTGTTCATCGCCGTGTTGTGGACGTGATCTCTGCGGACCAGGAGCCGGCGTAGGTCAGTACCGCGCCCGCGGTGACCGCCAGCCATGCCGCCACCGCGGTCCACAGAAGTGCCTCGCCGGGGGTCCTGAGCCACGGGACGTCGACCGCGGTGGCGACGGAGAGGGTCGCCGCCGCCGTCATGCCCATCGGGAAGACGGTTGCCCAGCGGCGTACGTCGTAGTGCGGCCGTGGCCAGGCGATCTCCGCGACGAGCAGGACGGCGTACCAGGCCAGGTCGAGTACCAGGAGGGCGACGGTCACGTTGCGGAGGACTCCGCTGTCGTCGTCGTTCCAGAGGTAGAGCTCGGCGCTGTCGGCGGCGATGAGCCTGGATCCGGCGAGCGCGGAGATGGCGAGGGCGCCGCCGGCCACCCAGTGGTCGCCGGGGCCGTGGGCCACTTGGCGTAGGTCGAAGCGGGTCAGGGCGATGGCGTAGAGCGGCAGGCCCAGCCAGAAGAGCGCCAGTGCCGCGTGGGCGAGCCATGCCGTGGTCCCGGTCGCGGCGAGTGTTGCGGCCAGGACGGCGAGGCCCTGGGTGGCCACGCAGCCGAGGAACACCGCGCCGGGCATGCGGCGGTGCCAGCGGCGTACGACGGCGGTGAGAAGGCCCGGCCAGAGCACGGCTGCCAGGGCGAGGAGCACCTTGGCGAGGGTCTGCCAGCCCAGGGTGGCGAACCGGGTGCCCAGGACCGTCGTTGCGGCGACGGCGGTCAGGGCGGCTGGGGTGGCCGCCTCCTTCGCCCATCCTGTGCGGTCCCATACGAGGCGCGCGACGAAGTCGGCGGCGAGCGCGAGCCAGGCTGCGCAGGCCAGGGCGAGGGCGATGCGGGACAGGGTCTCGTAGTCCGTCTGGTGCAGGGCCACCGAGAGGATGCCGGTGGCCATGACTGCGGCGCCGGCTGCGGGGGGACGTTGCGACCACCAGGTGCGGAGGGGGGATGTGGGGGTGGTGGGGGTCGTGGCGGCGGCGGGCATGGGGCCGATGCTAGGGAGCGGGGTGGTGGTTGCTGGTGGGGCACGCGCGTGGGTGGGGTGAAATACGCCCGTTGATCGCCGGTGGGGGTGCGCGGTGGGATGCCTGCGGCGCCTGTGCGGGTTTGGTGGGGGTTCGCGTAGCGCCTGCGGGTGGGGTGGGGGTCGGGGCCGTGCCGGGGGGTGTCCGTCCTCGGACCGGCGGCTGGGCTTAGGCCGGGAGGTGCTGCGTGTTGACGCCGGCCACTGCGGGCGGACAACCCCCGGCACGTCCCCTTGCCGCCGTACGCGGCTGCCGCGACGTAGGGGTGCGCCCGAGCCGGGGCCGTAACGACGCCACGCGCGCGTGTGCAGTCATTGCTCCACGCGCGCGTGTCTGCGTCAGGCGGGGCGGACCACGCTGTGGATCGACGACTCCCCGTCGTAGTAGATCGACTCCTCGCGGACGTACGTGCCGGGCTTCGGGGCGTGGATCATCATGCCGTTGCCGATGTAGATGCCCACGTGGGTGACGTCGTCGTAGAAGAAGATCAGGTCGCCGGGCTGGGCGTTGGCGAGGGAGACCGTGGTGCCGGCGTTGACCTGGTCGTAGGTGACGCGGGGGATGTCCACGCCGGCGGCCTTCCAGGCGGCCTGGGTGAGGCCGGAGCAGTCGTAGGAGTCGGGGCCGGTGGCGCCCCAGACGTACGGCTTGCCTATCTGGGAGCGGGAGAAGGCCAGGGCCTTCTCGGCCTTCGTGGCGTACGAGGAGTCCGACGCGGAGGAGTCCGAGGATTCCGAGGAACTCGAGTCGGATGCCGACTCGCTGCTCTCCTGCTGCTGCTGGGCGGCGGCCTCCTGGCGTTGGCGCTCGGCCTCGGCCTCCGCCTGCTGGCGGGCCAGCTCCGCGGCCTTGCGGGCGGCCTCCTCCTGCTTGCGCTTCTCGATCGCGGCCAGGCGGGCCTTCTCCTCCGCCGTCAGCTTGGAGAGGAGTTCGCGTGCGTCGGACAGTTTCGTCTGGACCGTGGACTTGGCGGTCTGCAGGTCGTTCTGCGACTCGGTGAGCGTCTCGAGGCTCTGGGTGGCCTCCTGGCGCTTCTTCATCGTCGCGGACTGCTGCGTGAAGTAGTCGTCGACCGCTTCCTTCTGACGGCCGGTCAGGCGGTCCATCAGCTGGGTCTGGTCGAAGTAGTCCTGCGGGGTGTCCGCCAGGAGGAAGGTCGCCGTGTCGGGGGCGGCGGCTCCGGTGCGGTACTGGGCGGCCGCGAAGGTACCCAGTTCCTCGCGCGCCTCGTTGAGTTCCTGGGTGCGCTTGGCGACGTCGTCGAGGAGGGTGTCGACGCGCTTGCGCTGCTTCGCGGTCTTCTCCTTGGCCGCGTTGTAGTTCTCGGTCGCCGACTCCGCCTGGCGGTAGAGGTCGTCGACCTTCTTCTCGACTTCTTCGAGGCTCGGCCTGTCGTCCGTCGAGGGGCTCGCGTTGGCCGTCTGGGACAGCAGGGCCACGGAGGTGAGGGCCGCTGTGGCGAGGGCGGGGGTCCGTATGCCTGCTACGCGCGTACCAGCGGGACGCGACTTGCGGTGCGACGCCAAGGGAGGCGACTCCTTCCGTGCTCCGCCTACCGAGTTAGCTGTCGGGTTCGGGCGGGTGTTCCGGAAGGGTTGCCCTACGGCCGTCCCGGGAGGGAAGTCAGGCCGATTCACCCCAAGTTCGGTGGGTCCCCGGCTCCGGCTGCGCGGCGGCGCAACGGACTCGGCGGAGGCCGCGCGGCCCGGCGACGTTCGCCGGTGGAGGTCGTACGGCCTGCCCGGCACGGTAGCCAACTCGTGTGGCGCCTGTGAAGGTTGATGTTCGATATGCCCGATACATTTTCGTGACCTTGATGCGGTTCGCCGCGGACGGTGGTTGGTTGGGGCTTGTCTGGGGCGGCTTGGTCGTATTTGCGTTGTGAGGCGTGTCTCTTTGAGTGGCGGTCGCGGATCGTGACGGGGTGGTCGTGGAGGGTGAGAGCGGGCCCTGGGCGGGTTCCGTTCGAAGATCATCGGGTTTGGGAACGGGAGATGTTCTCGGGGCGGCGGCGGGCTGTCAGTGGGGCGCCCTAGACTCGGAGAGCGATGAGCAGCCTCTTTGACGACAGCTTCCTGGCGGATCTCCAGGCCCCACGGGCCCACGGGGAAGAACCCCCGCCACCGCCCGAGGACGATCACGCTCCGGAACCGGTTCCGGACGATCTGTTCGGCGGGAAGTTCGACGTGCCTCCGGACCGGGACGCGTACTACCGCGACGGCGCCCCGCGCCCGGCCATCGACGCGGCCGCGCTGCTGGAGGGGCTGAACGAGAACCAGCGGGCGGCCGTCGTCCACTCGCACACTCCGCTGCTCATCGTGGCCGGCGCCGGCTCCGGCAAGACGCGGGTGCTCACCCACCGCATCGCCCACCTGCTGGCCGAGCGGAACGTGCATCCGGGGCAGATCCTCGCGATCACCTTCACCAACAAGGCCGCGGGCGAGATGAAGGAGCGGGTCGAGCAGCTCGTCGGTCCGCGCGCGAACGCGATGTGGGTGATGACCTTCCACAGCGCGTGCGTGCGCATCCTGCGCAGGGAGAGCAAGAGGCTCGGGTTCACCTCGTCCTTCTCGATCTACGACGCCGCCGACAGCAAGCGGCTGATGGCGCTCGTCTGCCGGGATCTCGATCTCGACCCCAAGCGGTTCCCGCCCAAGTCCTTCAGCGCCAAGATCAGCAACCTGAAGAACGAGCTGATCGACGAGGAGGACTTCGCCGCCCAGGCCTCGGACGGCTTCGAGAAGACCCTCGCCCAGGCGTATGTCCTTTACCAGTCGCGGTTGCGGGAGGCCAACGCCCTCGACTTCGACGACCTGATCATGACGACGGTCAATCTGCTGCGCGCCTTCCCGGACGTCGCCGAGCACTACCGCCGCCGCTTCCGGCACGTCCTCGTCGACGAGTACCAGGACACCAACCACGCCCAGTACGCGCTCGTGCGCGAACTCGTCGGCACCCGCGAGCATCCCGTCGACGTTCCGCCCAGCGAGGACGACATCCCGCCCGCCGAGCTGTGTGTCGTGGGTGACGCCGACCAGTCGATCTATGCCTTCCGGGGCGCCACCATCCGCAACATCCTCCAGTTCGAGGAGGACTACCCGGACGCTACGACGATCCTGCTGGAGCAGAACTACCGCTCCACCCAGACGATCCTCACCGCCGCCAACGCCGTCATCGAGCGCAATGAGTCCCGCCGGCCCAAGAACCTGTGGACCAACGCGGGCGCGGGCGCGCGCATCACCGGCTATGTCGCGGACACCGAGCACGACGAGGCGCAGTTCGTCGCCGACGAGATAGACCGACTGACGGACTCGGGGGACGCGAAGGCCGGCGACGTCGCCGTCTTCTACCGGACGAACGCCCAGTCCCGTGTCTTCGAAGAGGTCTTCATCCGCGTCGGCCTGCCCTACAAGGTCGTCGGCGGGGTCCGGTTCTACGAGCGCAAGGAGGTCCGGGACGTCCTGGCCTACCTGCGGGTGCTCGCCAACCCGGAGGACACGGTGCCGCTGCGCCGGATCCTCAATGTTCCCAAGCGGGGCATCGGCGACCGCGCCGAGGCGATGATCGACGCCCTGTCGCAGCGCGAGAAGATCAGCTTCCCGCAGGCGCTCAAGCGCGTCGACGAGGCGTACGGCATGGCCGCGCGGTCGACCAACGCCGTCAAGCGGTTCAACACGCTGATGGAGGAGCTCCGTACGATCGTCGAGTCCGGCGCGGGACCGGCGACGGTCCTGGAGGCCGTGCTCGAACGCACCGGCTACCTCGCCGAGCTGCAGGCCTCCACCGACCCGCAGGACGAGACCCGCATCGAGAACCTCCAGGAACTCGCGGCCGTGGCCCTGGAGTTCGAGCAGGAGTCCGGCGAGGGCGAGGCCTCCGGCGGGCTCGCCGACTTCCTGGAGCGGGTCGCCCTGGTCGCCGACTCCGACCAGATCCCCGACGAGGACGAGGACGGCTCCGGTGTCATCACCCTGATGACCCTGCACACCGCCAAGGGCCTGGAGTTCCCGGTCGTCTTCCTCACCGGCATGGAGGACGGCGTCTTCCCCCACATGCGCTCCCTCGGCCAGACCAAGGAGCTGGAGGAGGAGCGGCGCCTGGCGTACGTCGGCATCACGCGCGCGCGTGAACGGCTGTATCTGACGCGCTCGTCGATGCGCAGCGCGTGGGGGCAGCCGTCGTACAACCCGCCCTCCCGCTTCCTGGAGGAGATCCCGGCGGCGCACGTGGACTGGAAGCGCACGGGGGCGACCGCGCCGGTGTCCTCGGGTCCCGCGGCCGGTGTGGCGGCCTCGCTGTCGTCGTCCCGCTCGCGTTCGTCGGCGTCGGGTGCGTCCGGGTTCGCGACGCGGCGGACTGCGGAGAAGCCGGTCGTCGCGCTGGCAGTCGGGGACCGGGTCACGCACGACCAGTTCGGGCTCGGCACCGTGATGGCGGTCAAGGGCACGGGCGCGAACGCCGAGGCGACGATCGACTTCGGGGAGGCCAAGCCGAAGCGGCTGCTGCTGCGGTATGCGCCGGTGGAGAAGCTGTAGCACCCGCATGTATGGGCCCCCGCTGAAGGGCGGGGGCCCACAGGGAAGTTACTTGCGTCGAACTACGACGGGTCCAGGCCGTGGCTCCGCAGCCAGGCCAGGGGGTCGATCGCCGAGCCGCCGCCCGGCCGGACCTCGAAGTGCAGGTGCGGGCCGGTCGAGTTGCCGGAATTGCCCGAGTATGCGATCGGGTCGCCGGCCTTGACCTCGGTACCGGAGGCGACGCGGTAGCTGGAGAGGTGGCAGTACCACGTCTCCGTGCCGTCCTTCGCGGTCACGATCATCATGTTGCCGTAGGCGCTGTTCCACTGCGTGCGGACGGTGCCGTCGGTCGCGGCCATCACCGTCGTGCCGTACGAGACGGGGAAGTCGATGCCGGTGTGTACGGACATCCAGTTGATGCCGGACTGGCCGAAGTAGGCGCTGAGGCCGTGCTGCGCGACCGGAACCGCGAACTTCGGGCGCAGCCGCTCCTTGCGCGCCGCTTCCTCGGCAGCCTTCTTCTTCTCGGCCGCCTGCTGGGCCCTGAGGTCGATGCGCTCCTGCGTACGGCTGGCGCGGTCGGCGAAGTCGTCGGCGCCGGCGGAGAGGCTCTCGAGCTGGGTGTCCAGCTTGTTGTTCGCGGTGGACGGCTTGACGGAGGTCGCGTCGGACGCGGTCGTCGCCGTGTCCTTGTCGCCGGTCAGGGTGCCGACGGAGGCGGCGGCGATCCCCGCGACACCCATCACGCACGCCGAGGGCACGGCGACGGTCAGCAGCGCGGAGCGCTTGGGGGGCGTACGGCGGCGGGAGCGGGACCCGCTGCGGGAGGCGGCGCGCGGAGAGGGGACCGGGGCGGCCTCCTCCTGGTCGTCCAGGAGCGGGGCGGCGTCGGGGAGTTCACCGGGGGCGGTCAGCTCGGCGTCGTGCTGGGCGACGCTGTCGTAGCCGGACGGGTCGGCGTAGTTCGCCGGGTCGTCGTACGCCGGGTCGTCGTACGCCGTGTCGTCGTACGACGTGGGGACGCCGTGCTCGATCTGCTCGAAGTGGGCGGTCGCCTGCTGATCGAAGGATTCTGCTGACTGCTCGTACGTGTCGGCCGCCTGCGGGGAGCCGCCGTCTGAGTTCCACTGGGTGGCGTCGTACGTGCCGGTCTCGAAGGTCTGCGTGCCCCATTCCCACTGCTGGGTCTGGTCGGCCGGGGCGCCGGCCTGATCGGGCTGGAGCCAGGCGCTCGCGTCCCACTGGCCGGAGGCGTCGTGGCCGGTGGCCTGGTGCGGGACGAAGGGGAGCTGCTGGTGGCCGGTCGTCCAGGATGTGTTGTCGTACGCGCCGGAGTCGTAGGCGGCGTGGTGCTGGGCCGCGTAGGCGTCGTAGTTCAGGGTGTGCTGGCTGCCGGTGGACCACTGTGTGGCGTCGTACGCGCCCGTGCTCTCCCCGGGGAGGCTGCCGAACAGGGGGTCCGCGTCGAAGGTCGCGGTGGTGTGGCCGGTGGCGTCGAATCCGGTGGCGTGGTACGCACCGTACGTGGTGGAGTCACCGTAGTGGGCTTCCTGGGAGCCGTACGACGCGTAGTGCGCCGAGGCGGCATCGGAAGCCGAAGCCGGGGAGGTCATGGTCCCCGACGGGTGACGATCGTTCACCAACTTCTCTCTCGCCTCGACAACAGGGGCTGCCAGAGCAGTGCGGTGACTGTACCCGGCGGTATGCGGGCACGACAATCTTCGTCAGGTTTCGCGCGCGCAGGAAACGGGCATTCGGCCGTGTTTTGGCGGACTGCGGGCGCGAGTTTGGCTTTGTGTTCGAAGTTTGTTCGATGCCTCTCGGCTGTCCCGAGGCTGTGCGGCGCGTTTGAAGAGGGACCGTCACGCCACCGTCAGGCCGCCGGACCGGGCGGCGGTCTCGGCTCCTGTCCCTGCCGAGTCGAGAGCCTGCCGTATTCCGGTCGCCACGGCCGGGTGCACCGGCAGCGCGAGGTGGCCGATGCCGCTCACGCGGACGTTCTGCGCCATCAGGTCCGGGTGGTCGATGCAGGCCGTCTCCAGCGGGTCCATCAGGTGGTCGAGGTCGCTCCAGAAGCTCACGAAGTGCGTACGGCAGCCGGGCGCGGGGCGGGCCAGCTCCTCGAGGACCGGTGAGCCGGGGCGCATCTGGCGCACGATGGGGTGCGCGTTGGCCAGCGGGACGACGCTGGTGCCGGAGTGCGGTGTGCCCAGCGTGACGAGCGTACGGACCCTGAGGTCACCGCCGAGGCACTGCACGTAGTAACGCGCTATGAGCCCGCCGAGGCTGTGCCCGACGATGTCGACCTGCCGGCTGCCGGTGCGCTCGCAGATCTCCTCTATGTGCCGGCCGAGCAGCTCTGCGGCGGTGCGGATGTCGCAGGTCAGCGGGGAGTAGTTGAGCGACTCGACCTGGTGCCTGCCGTGCTGGGCGAGGTTGCGGCGCAGCAGGACGAAGACCGAGCGGTTGTCTATGAAGCCGTGCAGCAGGACGACCGGGGGGTTGGTCTCCGTCGGCAACTGGGCGGCGCCCGGGGAGTCCGGGGAGCCGGGTGCGGGGAGCGCGGGGGTCGTCCGGCGCTCCTGGGTGATGCCGGACGGATACAGGAGCAGGTGTCCGGCGAGGATCGCGATCTCCAGGGCGGTCGCCTTCAGCAGGGCCAGGGAGAGGCCGGCCAGCCTGCTCGGGAGCAGGCGCCGACAGAGCGGAAGAAAGGGGAGTGCTGCTCCGGTGACCTTCATGGCCGACCTCCTTGCGGCACGCAGGAGGACGGCTCCGGCCCCCGTGTGCCCTCGTGGGAAGTCGCGGCGGAGGGTACCGGCGAGGCGTACGGAGGACGCATGGGGCAAGCGAGGCGCGTGCCGTGAGCCGGCCTGGTCGGCCATGGTGCGCCGGTGAACTGACGAGGGTCCCTGCCGGTGTGGCGACGAGGCTCCCCGCTGTCGTGCCTTACCTGCCCTACGTGCCCTTCGTGCCAACGTCGATGCGCCGCACCATCACGTCGCGCGGCCCTGCGGCGCGGTGGTGCGGCGACCTCGTTGCGGCTCCCGTTGCGCGTGGTCCCGCTGCGACGCGTGGGCCGCGTACTGCTGCGGCCCGTGTGCCGCAGTGATGTGGAACGGTGCGCGGCGAACGTGTCCCACCGTGTGATTTCCCCCTCGGTCAGTGCCGCGAAACTGCCGGTTGCGGGATGCTGGCGATAACGTTCGTTCACTTCCCCGGGCGGTGTGGCCCGGGCGTCCGTGCCGAGATGGCGCGTCCGGCGCGGTGAGCGGCGGAAAAGTGCGATACCCGCACCATGTATGACATGTGCGCCGTGTGCGGCATAACTCATATGCGAGCGGTAGTCGTCGGTACGGATGGATGTAGTCGCTTCATGGAGGCAGTGATGGGTGTGGCAGCCGGTCCGATCCGCGTGGTGGTGGCCAAGCCGGGGCTCGACGGCCACGATCGGGGAGCCAAGGTGATCGCGCGGGCGCTGCGCGACGCCGGCATGGAGGTCATCTACACCGGGCTCCACCAGACACCCGAGCAGATCGTCGACACCGCGATCCAGGAGGACGCCGACGCGATCGGCCTCTCCATCCTCTCCGGCGCCCACAACACCCTCTTCGCCGCGGTGATCGAGCTCCTCAAGGAGCGGGACGCGGAGGACATCCTCGTCTTCGGTGGCGGGATCATCCCCGAGGCGGACATTCCCCCGCTGAAGGAGAAGGGCGTCGCGGAGATCTTCACGCCCGGGGCGACGACGCAGGCGATCGTGGACTGGGTGCGGGCGAATGTCCGTCAGCCGGCTGCCTCCGGCGGTTGAGCGGCTGCCTCCGGCGGTGGGCCCGGCTTCTCGTGCGGGTGGGCTGAAGCGACTGTCCCTGGGGGCCGGCGCCGCCAGGCCCCCGATCGGCCGGAACGGCCTCGTCCTCAAACGCCGGCCGGGCTGATCACCTCCAGCTCCTCGATCATGGCCGCCCGCAGGCGCAACGTCGTCACCAGGCGCTGGAACGCCTCCGCCCAGTACCCTCCGGCCCCCGGTGACGCGTCCTCCGGCTCGTCGGGGACCGCCAGCAGGCCGTCGAGTCGGCTCGCCTCGGCCGGGTCGAGGCAGCGCTCGGCCAGGCCCATCACGCCACTGAAACTCCATGGATAACTCCCCGCGTCCCGCGCGATGTTGAGCGCGTCGACCACTGCCCGCCCGAGCGGCGGCGCCCACGGCACCGCACACACCCCGAGCAGCTGAAACGCCTCGGACAGGCCGTGCGTCGCGATGAATCCGGCGACCCACTCGCCCCGTTCGGCGGGGCCAAGCTGGCCGAGCAGCTTCGCCCGCTCGGCCAGGGACACCGCACCCGGCCCGCCGGCCTCGGGGGCCGAGGGCGACCCGAGGAGCGCCCGCGCCCACTCGGCGTCCCGCTGCCGTACCGCCGCCCTACACCACGCCGCGTGCAACTCGCCCTGCCAGTCGTCCGTCACCGGCAGTGCCACGAGCTCCCCGGGCGTACGACCGCCGAGCCGTCCCGCCCAGGTACTGAGCGGCGTCGCCTCCACCAACTGGCCGAACCACCACGACCGTTCACCCCGCCCTGCCGGAGCGTTGGCTACGACGCCGTCGCGCTCCATGTCCGCATCGCACTGGTGCGGCGCCTCGACACTGATCGTCGGCGTCGTCCGGGTGTGGTCCAGGGCCACGCACGCCCCGGCGCGTGCCGCCATCCGTGCGGCGAGCGCCGAACCCGGCAGCGCGGAGAGCAACTCCGCCGCGGTCGCCCGGACATTGCGGCTCCGGTCGGCCAGTGCCTGCTCCAGGAACGGCTCGTCCTCCGGTGCCAGCCCGGTGCGCAGCGAGTCCAGGAACATCAGCCGGTCCTCGGCCCGCTCCGTCACCCATGTCGTGGTCAGCAGCTCGCGCGCGGCGCCGGGCTCGCGCGCCCGTATCGCGGAGAGCAGGGCGACCCGCTCGGCGAACAGCCCCTCCTGCCACAGCTGTTGGACCTCGGCGGCGTCATCGAGGTGCGGCAGCGACGCGCCGCCGCCGGGTGTCGCGCGCAGGGCGAAGCGCCAGTCCGGGTTCAGCCGGGCGAGCCACACGGCCCGTGGGCCGGCGAAGGCCAGTGCCGCGGGCCGTAGATCGGTACGCCCCCGCGCCGCGTCCAGCAGCGTGGGCAGGGACTGCGGAGGCGGCGCGTAACCGCGGTCGTTCGCCGTCGCGAGCCACTGGGGCAGCAGCTCCATGAGATCCGGCGCCGTACCTCGGCGGCCGCCGCCTGCCGCGCCGGGACGGTCGGCCAGCAGCATCGCCAGCCTGCGGGCCGCCGCCGCGGGCAGGGCGGGGCGCGGATCGGCGGGGGCCGGCCGCGGTCGCCGCGCGGCTCGCGTCGGGCGCAGCCCGGCCCGCCGTCGTACGGTCTCCACGGCCGCGGCGTCCAGCAGTGCCACCGGCGCCTCCCGGCCCGGCTCGCAGCCCGGTGGCGTACGTCGGTCCGTCCCGAGCAGGGCCGCCGTGACGAGCTCCTCCCAGGTGCCCGGCGCGGGCGGGTTCACGGGATGCGAATCCACAGGAACGGAGGGGCCGTTCATCAGGGTCCTTCCTTTCTGTCTTCGTGCTGGGTGCCGTGGGGTGGGGCGTCCGTGGCAAGGTCGTGCGGAGGCGCACCGCTCAGCACAGCCGCACCGCCTCGCCCGCGCCCTGCGGCCAGGCCGTCAGCGGGGTGAAGCCGCGGTGGCCGCACTCGCCGAACACCTTGACCGGGGCACCGCCCGACAGTGCGACCAGGCGCCACAGGCCCGGGCGGGCACGCGCGGCCGCAGTGAGCGGCAGGGCCGTCTCCGCGTCGGCGTCCGCCAGCTGCCACGAGTCGCCGTCCGGGGTCGGCACGACCCGGTCCAGGGTCACCGGGACCGAGTCCAGCCACGGGTCTTCGCGCAGCGCCTCGCCGTATCGGGCGGTCGCCTCGGCCGTCGTCACACCCGGCGGCCGTATCGCCGTCGGCGCGGGCGGCGCGAACTGCTCGCCCAGAGCCGCCCGCAACTGCCCGGCGCCCGGGTACGCCGACACCTCCGCCTCCAGGACCAGTCCCACCGGCAGCGCCAGCTCCGGGGCGCGGCCGGCGGCGCCGTAGGAGAGGAGCAGTGCCGTACGGCCCGAGTCGGCGCCGTACAGCCATATCCGGCGCGTCGTCAGTTTCACGTCCGCCGTGTCGTACTGGGCGAGGACCAGCCAGCGGTCCCGGACCGGTGGGCCGTCCGCCGACGCGGGCAGGCCGATGCGGGAGCGGACCGTGTCCGCCAGGTCGGCGGGCAGCCGCTCGCGGCCCAGCCAGCCTCTGTCGAGGAGGTGGAGCAGGGCGCACTCCTCCAGCAGGCGCACCGGCCAGCCGGGGCCGGACGCAGGGATCGCCCCCAGCTCCCGCACCCGCGCGGCCAGGCCGGGGGCCTGGGCGTCGACCATGCGGGCCGCCGTCTCCTCCCACAGGCCGTATCCCGACTGTTCCGCGCCGGCCAGGCCGCCGCGCAGCAGGTCCGCCAGGCGTTGCTCCAGCTCCGTGGCCCCCGCGGTGACCCGCGTGGCCCGGCGCTCCGCCCTGCGCCGCGCCGCCTCCGGGTCACCGGCCCCGGAGGCGGTACCGGACGCGCCCGCTGTCCACTTCTCTGCCGCGCGCTGCCTTCTCCCCCTTATCCACTGCTCCGCCCAGTCCGGCGGCGAGCCGGACGGCACCGCTCCGTCGCCCTCCGCCCAGAGCAGCAGCAGCCCGAGCACGTGCTTGCACGGGAACTTCCGGCTCGGGCAACTGCACTTGTACGCGGGCCCGGACGCGTCCGCGATGTCGATGACCGTCTGATACGGCTTGCTGCCACTTCCCTTGCACAGCCCCCACACCGTCCCCTCGTCGGCACTCCCCGCCTCGGACCACGGCCCCGCCGCGCCGAGTTTGCTTCCCGCTTTGCGTGACGTGGCGTCAGGCGCCAAGGCCAGCACCTGGTCCGCGGTCCAGCGCACCCCCTGCTGAGTCATGTCATCGAAGGTAGGTCCCACCACTGACAATCGGCCGGGGCGAAGGCCTGGCCGACAGTCTCGTGACCGTGTTTTCGCAGGTCGGAACGCATTGTCAGTGGCGTGGTGCACGGTGGGTGCCAGATCCGAAACCGGCTGAACCGGCCGAGCTGGAGGGGGACTTCGCCATGCCTGTGTCCGTAGAACCGACGTCCGTCGAAGCGGGGCGGACGGAACCGACCGAGGAGTTGCGTCCGCACGCCGAGGAAGCCTTCGCCCATGAACTCGCCGCGCTGGCCGCGCAGGACGACCGTCCGCGCCCGGCGCGCTGGAAACTGTCGCCGTGGGCCGTGGCGATGTATCTGCTCGGCGGCACACTGCCGGACGGCACGGTGATCACACCGAAGTACGTCGGCCCGCGTCGCATCGTCGAGGTCGCCGTCACCACGCTCGCCACCGACCGCGCCCTGCTCCTGCTCGGCGTGCCCGGCACCGCGAAGACCTGGGTCTCCGAGCACCTGGCCGCTGCGGTCAGCGGCGACTCGACGCTGCTCGTACAGGGCACGGCGGGCACGCCGGAGGAGGCGATCCGGTACGGCTGGAACTACGCGCAACTGCTCGCTCACGGGCCGAGCCGGGACGCCCTCGTGCCCAGCCCGGTCATGCGGGCCATGGCGGAGGGGATGACGGCCCGGGTCGAGGAGCTGACCCGTATTCCGGCCGACGTGCAGGACACGCTGATCACGATCCTGTCGGAGAAGACCCTGCCGATACCGGAGTTGGGGCAGGAGGTGCAGGCCGTCCGGGGCTTCAACCTCATCGCCACGGCCAACGACCGCGACCGGGGCGTCAACGACCTCTCCAGCGCCCTGCGTCGCCGTTTCAACACGGTCGTGCTGCCGCTGCCGGAGAGCGTCGAGGCGGAGGTGGACATCGTCTCCCGCCGTGTGGACCAGATCGGCCGCTCCCTCGAACTGCCGGCCGCGCCCGACGGCATCGACGAGATCCGCCGCGTCGTGACCGTCTTCCGTGAGCTGCGGGACGGGGTGACGTCCGACGGCCGCACGAAGCTGAAGTCGCCGAGCGGCACGCTGTCGACGGCCGAGGCGATCTCCGTCGTCACCAACGGCCTTGCCCTCGCCGCGCACTTCGGCGACGGGGTGCTGCGACCCGGCGACATCGCCGCGGGCATCCTCGGCGCCGTCGTCCGTGACCCGGCGGCCGACCGGGTCATCTGGCAGGAGTACCTGGAGGCGGTCGTGCGTGAGAGGGACGGCTGGACGGACTTCTACCGGGCGTGCCGGGAGGTGAGCGCGTGAACGGCGAGAGCGACGACCTGGGGTGGGGCCGGCCGAGCGGCGGGTCGAAGTCGGGTGGGTCTGTGTCGGGTGGGTTTGTGGTGGGCGTGGTCAGGGAGTTGGGGCGCTGGGCGGACGGGGGGGGGGTGACGGGCGGGGCCTGATGGTGGGATCCGGAGGACCGGTCTGGTGGGCGGGATGTGGCGGATAGGCGCGGTCTGACGGGCTGGGTCTGGTGGGCGGGGCCTGACGGCGGGCTCTGACGGTGGGATCCGGAGGACCGGCCTGGTGGGCGGGATCTGGCGGACAGGCGCGGTCTGACGGGCGGGGCCTGACGGACGGGGTCTGACAGGCGGGGTCCGGTGGACGGCGAGGTCTGGCGGATGGGACCTGATGGGTGAGACCTGGCGGGCGGTGTGATCGGTGGCGGTGTCGGACAGTTGGGGATCGAGGGGGACGGCGTGACTGGCGTTGAGAAGTCCGGGAGCGAGGGTCGGGGTGCCGGCCCGCTGCTGCTCGGCGTACGGCACCACGGGCCCGGGTCGGCGCGGGCCGTGCGGGGGGCGTTGGATGCGGCCCGGCCGCGGGTCGTGCTGATCGAGGGACCGCCCGAGGCGGATGCCCTGATCGCGCTCGCCGCCGACGAGGCCATGCGGCCGCCGGTCGCCCTCCTCGCCCACGCCGTGGACGAGCCCGGCCGCTCGGCCTTCTGGCCGCTGGCGGAGTTCTCCCCGGAGTGGGTCGCGATCCGCTGGGCCCTGGAGCACGGGGTCCCGGCCCGTTTCATCGACCTGCCGGCCACGCACACGCTGGCGTGGGGCAAGGACGCGGGGCGGGTGTCCGCCGACGAGCGGGGCGGTGGGCCTGGCGGAGAGAGGGCGGGAGTTGGGGGCGGCGCGCCTGTCGGGGAGGGGGTCGGCGAGCCTGGCGACCAGCGGACTGGCGAGCCTGGTGGAAAGCGGGCCGGTTCGTGTGGCGGGGAGCTCTCTCGGCAGCGGGGTGAAGAGCCGGGCGGTGAGCGGGACGGTGCGTCTGGGGGCGAGCGGGTCGGGGAGCCTGGCGGGGGGCAGGCCCGGCAGTCGGGCGGAGAGCGGGTTGGCGAGCCTGGCGGAGAGCGGGCCGGTGCGGGTGGTGGAGAGCCCTCCCTGCAGCGAGGGGAAGAGCGCGGCGGTGAGCGCGGCGGCGCGGCCGGTGGCGAGTGGGACGGTGAGCCTGGTGGAGAGCGGGCCGAGGGGAGCGGAGCGCCGGACGAGGGGACTGGATCCGGTGCGGATGTCCGGGTCGATCCTCTCGCCGTGCTCGCCGATGCCGCGGGCTACGACGATCCCGAGCGGTGGTGGGAGGACGTCGTCGAGCACCGGGGTGTGGGGGACGGGGACGCGTTCGCGCCGTTTTTCGGGCTGGAGGAGGCCATGGGGGCGCTGCGGGAGGCGTACGGGAGTGGTGGGCATGAGCGGGATCTCGTGCGGGAGGCGTATATGCGGCTCCAGGTTCGGGCAGCGCAGCGGGAGTTCGGGGACGACGTCGCCGTGGTGTGCGGGGCGTGGCATGTGCCCGCGCTGCGGCAGAAGAGCACCGTGGCCGCCGACAAGGCCCTGCTGAAGGGGTTGCCCAAGGTCAAGGCGGACATGACCTGGGTACCGTGGACGTATCGCCGGTTGGCTCGGGTCAGCGGGTACGGGGCGGGGATCGACTCGCCGGGGTGGTACGGGCATCTCTTCGGCGCGCCGGACCGGCCCGTCGAGCGGTGGATGACCAAGGTGGCCGGGCTGCTGCGGGACGAGGACCGGATCGTGTCCTCGGCGCACGTCATCGAGGCGGTACGGCTGGCCGAGACGCTCGCGGCGATGCGGGGGCGCCCGTTGCCGGGGCTGAGCGAGACGACCGATGCGGTGCGGGCGGTGATGTGCGACGGCTCGGATGTGCCGTTGGCGCTGGTGCACGACCGGCTCGTCGTGGGGGACGTGCTGGGAGAGGTGCCGCGGTCGGCGCCGGCGGTGCCGTTGCAGCGGGACCTCGACCGGATCCAGCGTCGGCTGCGACTCAAGCCGGAAGCGCTGGAGCGGGAGTTGGAGCTCGACCTGCGCAAGGAGAATGACGCCGAGCGCAGCAGGCTGCTGCACCGGCTGCGGCTGCTCGGTGTGGAGTGGGGTGAGCCGGTCGCGTCGCGGGGCAGTACGGGGACGTTCCGGGAGACGTGGCGGCTGCGGTGGGAGCCCGAGCTGTCCGTGCGGGTCGCGGAGGCCGGGGTCTGGGGGACCACCGTGTTCGCGGCGGCGACCGCGAAGGCGCAGGCGGACGCCGTCGCTGCGCAGGGACTCGCCGACGTCACCGCGCTCGCCGAGCGCTGCCTGCTGGCCGAACTGCCGGACGCCCTGCCCGTGGTGATGCGGATCCTCGCCGACCGGGCCGCCCTGGACACAGACGTCGGCCATCTCGCCCAGGCCATGCCCGCTCTGGTCCGCTCCCTGCGGTACGGGGACGTTCGGGGCACCGACACCGGCGCGCTGGCGGAGGTCGCCGCGGGTCTCGCCGAGCGCATCTTCGTCGGGCTGCCCCCGGCCTGTGCCGCCCTGGACACGGACGCGGCCGAGGAGATGCGGCGGCATGTGGACGCGGTGCACGGAGCGGTGGGGCTGCTGGGTGACGCGGTGGGTTCGGGGGAGGGCGCCCCGGGCTCGGAGGCATCCGGATCGGGGTGGGATGTCGGGGGGCCGGGATCCGGGTCGGGGCGGGACGCCGAGGTCTCGGTGTCCGGATCGGGGCGGGATACCGAGGACTTGGTTTCCGCATCGGGGCGGGATACCGATGACTCGGCTTCCGTATCGGGGCGGGACGGCGCCCGCTCCGCCCCCGGCAATCCGCCGCGCGCCCTCGGCCACGGGGATCTGCGCAAGCGGTGGCACAGGGTGCTCCGGGTGCTGTCCCTGCGGGACACCGTGCCCGGTGTCATTCGGGGGCGGGGCGTGCGGTTGCTGCTGGACGACGGGGAGTTGGTGCAGGACGAGGCGGCGCGGCTGATGGGGCTCGCGTTGTCGCCGGGGACGCCGCCGGCCGACGCGGCCGCGTGGATCGAGGGGTTCGTCGGTGGGGGATCCGGTGGCGGGATGCTGCTCGTGCACGACGAGCGGCTGCTCGGGTTGGTCGACGCGTGGCTGACGGGGGTGTCGGCGGACGCGTTCACGGATGTGCTGCCGCTGCTGAGGCGCACCTTCTCGGCGTATGAGTCGGGAGTGCGGCGGACGCTTGGCGAGTTGGTCCGGCGTGGGCCGGGGCAGCGGGGGAGCGCGGGGGTCGGCGGCCCCGGAATACCCGGCTTCGCCGCCGAGCTCGACGCCGAGCGGGCGGGTGCCGTGGTGCCGGTGGTGCGGTTGCTGCTGGGGCTTGAGCGACTGGGCTCGGACATCGAGAGCGGCCTCGACGACAACGGGCGGGCCGGCCGCGACAACGATCTTGTGAAGACGACGGGATGACGGGGGCGACGGCATGACCGCAGAGGGTGTGAGAGGGCCGAGAGCGCGGGGAGTGGCGGTGGGCGCCGTCGGGCAACCGCAGGGGGTGTCGGCGCCGGGCCGGCCCACGACGACGACCGTGCCGGTGATCCCGTTGTGGGAGCGGCCTCGCAAGGGAGCGTGCCGATGACGTACACAGCGAACACGACGAACACTGCGAACGCAGCGAACGCAGCGAACGCAGCGAACGCAGCGAACGCAGCGAACGCGACGGACGCGGCGGACGAGGCGATGGACCCGGCGCCGGAGCGGCTTCGGCGGTGGCGGATGGTGCTGGGCGGGGACGACGCGGACGGCACCGGGTACGCGCTCTCCGGGAAGGACGCCGCGATGGACGGGGCGCTGGCAGCTCTCTACGGCAAGGGGGACAAGGGGCAGTCGGGAAGAGACCGTTCGGCGGGGCTCGGGGCGTCGGCGCCGTCCGTGGCGCGGTGGCTCGGGGACATCCGGACGTACTTCCCGTCGTCCGTCGTCCAGGTCATGCAGCGGGACGCGATCGACCGGCTCGGACTGTCCACGCTGCTGCTGGAGCCGGAGATGCTGGAGGCGGTGGAGGCCGATGTGCACCTCGTCGGCACGCTGCTCTCGCTCAACCGGGCGATGCCGGAGACGACCAAGGAGACGGCACGCGCCGTCGTGCGCAAGGTCGTCGAGGACCTGGAGAAGCGGCTCGCCACCCGCACCCGGGCCACTCTCACCGGCGCCCTGGACCGCAGCGCCCGGATCAATCGGCCGCGCCACCACGACATCGACTGGAACCGCACGATCGCGGCCAACCTCAAGCACTACCTCCCGGAGTACGGGACGGTCGTGCCGGAGCGGCTCATCGGGTACGGGCGGGCGTCGCAGTCCGTGAAGAAGGAGGTCATCCTCTGCATCGACCAGTCGGGGTCGATGGCGGCCTCGGTGGTGTACGCGTCGGTGTTCGGGGCCGTGCTGGCGTCGATGCGGTCCATCAGTACGCGGCTGGTCGTCTTCGACACGTCCGTCGTCGACCTCACCGACCAGCTCGACGATCCGGTCGACGTCCTCTTCGGCACCCAGCTCGGCGGCGGCACGGACATCAACCGGGCGCTCGCGTACTGCCAGTCGCAGATCACCCGGCCCGCGGAGACGGTGGTCGTGCTGATCAGCGACCTGTACGAGGGCGGCATACGCAACGAGATGCTCAAGCGGGTCGCCGCGATGAAGGCGTCCGGGGTGCAGTTCGTGGCGCTGCTGGCGCTGTCGGACGAGGGGGCCCCGGCGTACGACCGGGAACACGCGGCCGCGCTCGCCGCGTTGGGCGCACCGGCCTTCGCCTGTACGCCCGACCTGTTCCCGGACGTGATGGCCGCGGCCATAGAGAAGCGGCCCATTCCGGTGCCGGACGACGCATAAGGGCGAGGATCTGCCAGCGATTTGTCGACCTGGTGACGACCGACTTGGGCCAGCAAAACGGACATGAGTACCCATCGGTAGCGGGGGGCTTGCGCGACCTCGGGAGGGGCGTGCGAGGATCGACGCGCCTCTTCAGCGGTGCACCGCGCCCCGCTTGCCCGCACCGCAGCACACCGCGCGCACCGTGTCGCGCCGACTCGACGCCCACCACGTGTACTTGTTCCGCCGCACGGGAGGACCCACCCCGTCTTGACCTGGTCAGCAGCTTTGCCCGTTGCCGCTCTGCGCGTCCTGCGCACGGCGGCCGGGCGGCGTGCGCTGCGGGTGGCGTTGGTGGTGGGCGGTCTGTTCGCGCTCGGGTTCCTCTGCGGGGAGCGGGCGTATGCGGCGGACGGGGTGCCGGTGGGTTCCGGCACAGCGTCCACGCCGTCGGTTTCGGCGCCATCGGTGCCACCGGCGTCTTCGGTCTCGGCGCCCGTCGCCTCCGTCGGCTCCTTGCCCTCGGCGCCGAAGGACGAGGAGACCGCCCCGGTCCCGGCCCCGCCGGAATCTCCGCACCCCCCGGCTCCCAACGCCCCGGCTCCCAAGACCCCGGCCCCGGCAGCCCCCCGCCCCACCGACACCGACACCGACACCGACACCGGCACCGATACCGACACCGATACCGACGACGCCGACCACGCCCCCGCCCCCGACGCCACGGACGGCCAGGTTCTCCGCCCGGTGACCCACGGCCTCCTCCCCGGCGTGGGCGATCGCGTCGTCAAGCCGGTCGTCAAGCCCGTCGTCGAGGTGGCCGAGGCGGTGACCGAGGGCCTGGCGGAGGCGCCGCCGCTGTCGGCGTTGCCCACTCTGCCCGCCCTGCCCTCCCTGCCGACCGTGCCGGAGTCGCCGACCTGGCCGAGTTGGCCGGGGTTCGAAGTGCCCGGCCTGCCCAGCTTCCCCACCCTCCCGAGCCTCCCCGGCGTCCCCGCCCAGACCCTGCCCGCGCACTTCACCCCGACGCCGCAGCCGGGACGGGCGGCGCCCGCCTCCGGTGACGCGAGCGGCGGCGAGGGCCGTACCGGCGACGTCGCACCCGCCGCCTACGGTCCGCGATACGCAGCCGACGCCGCAGCGCCCGGCATCCCGGCGCCCACCGGCGCGCACCGTGCCGCGCCCTCCGTCGGGGCTCCCGCGCAGCAGGCGCCGGTCGATCACCCGGGTGGTGTGGGCGGCAGCCGTTCGGCGGGCGACAACAGCACGCCTCGGCACGGGGACGCGCACGCCGTCTCGCTGAGCCAGCGGGCGCCGCTGCGGCTGATGCCCGGCGCCGCCGCCCGCGCCGACGTGGACGAGATCCAGGACAGGCACGGGGACATACCGGTTTCCCCCGCGTAGGACGGCAGGCCGACCTTCCCCGCCAAAGACCTGCCGCGCGGGGGCGGAAACAGGTCTGCCCGACCGTCCGGACCCCCAGTTCCCGGATGTCCCCCTGACATCCCACTGACATCCCCCGGACGGAAGCCGCCGGAGCCGTACCCGGTCCCGCTGGTCCCAACTCCCGGACCGCGACCGCGACCGGCGCCGGAATGTCCCCAAACCGTCCGAAGTCCCGAAGCCTCGGAGTTCCTTCCCGAACTCCGTTCCTAGGGGGCCTTCGGAGCCCAAGATCTAGGGATCCGACGCACGCATGAACAAGAACATTCGCCGTTCGATCGTCATAGCCGCCGGTGTCACCGGCGCCTGGGCGCTCGGCTCGACCGTCGCCAGCGCGGACGAGCTGCCCGCCTCCACTCTCTCCGTACCGGACACCACCACCGACGCGACCGACGCGACCGACGCGACGGACGTGGCCGACAGCGCCGACGCCACCGGCCTGCTCGGAGGTGTCACCGACACCGTCAACGGCGTCGTCTCCGACGTGACGGACACCGTCTCCGGCGTCACCGACGGCGCCACCGGCACGGTCACCGACACGGCCGACACGGCCAGGACGACGCCCGCGAGCGCCGCCGACCAGGCCCGCCGTTATGTCGACGCCAAGGTCGCGGTCCCGTCCGCCGGCAAGGCCGCCACCGCCACCACGGCCGCCAAGGCGAAGGGCGCGGCCCACGCCATCCAGGGCGCCAAGGCCGCCCGCGCGAACCAGGCCGTGCAGGCCGCCGCCCAGGTCGAGGCCGGTGCCTCCGCCGGCGTCGCCGGTATCGGCAACGCACCTCACGACACCCCGCGGCTCCCCGACACCCCGGGCACCCCCGGCACCATCGACTACCTCTTCGGCCCCCTCGCCGCCTTCGCCCCCGAGCTGGAGCAGGCGCTCGCCGCCACGCAGACGAGGCTGCAGGGCACTCAGACGGCGGCCCGTGCGCAGGTGCAGGGCGTCGAGGGCGTCGTACGGACGAAGGCGCAGTACGCCGTCGCGGGCGCGGGCCGCACCGGAGCGGGCGCGCAGGACGTCGCCCGGGCCGCCGTCACCCACGTCAAGGGCGAGGCGACGGCCACGGCGGCGGACGCGACGGCCACCGCCACCGGCCGGGCCACCGCGGTCCAGGCGGCCGCCGAGACCTCCGTCTCGGCCGTCCCGAGCCATGTCACCGGCACGGTCGGCGGCGTCGAGCAGCGGGTCGTCGGCACGGTCAGCACCGTCCCCGGCACGGTCACCCCGGTCGTCGAGCAGACCGGCGACGCGGTCGTCCCGCCGCTCGCCACCGAGGCCGTGCACGGCGTGCTGCCCGTCGCGGGGCGCGCCGTCGACGGAGTCGTCCCGGCCGCCCAGCACGCCGTCGCCGGCGTCGCACCCGCCGCCACCCACACCGTGGCCGGGGTGACCCCGGTCGCCACCACCGCGGTGGACAGCGTCCAGTCGGTGGCGGGCGGCGCGGTGACCGGCGTGCGGCCGGTCGTCGGCCAGGCGGTGGACGGCGTCGTGCCGGTCGCCCAGGGCGCGGTGGCCGGGGTCGCCCGGACCGCCGGGCACACGGTCGACGCCGCGACCGCGCTGGCGTACGGCGTGGTCGCCGACGTCCAGCCCGTGGCCGGCCAGGCCGTCGCGGGCGTGCAGCCGGTCGTCGCCGGTGCCGTCCAGGGGGTCCAGCCGGTCGCCGGCGGGGTCGTCCAGGACGTGCCGCCGGTGGCCCACGGCGCGGTCGGCGACGTACAGCACCTCGCGTACGGCACCGTCGCCGACGTCCGGCCCCTCGCCTACGGTGCCGTCTCCGACGTACAGCCGGTCGTGCAGGGTGTCGCCGCGGACGTACCCCCGTACGCCACCGGTCTGGTCGGCCAGGTCGCCGCGGACGGGGCGGGCACGGTCCTGCCGCCCGTCGCCGACACCGCCGTGCACGGCGTCGTGCCGGTCGCCGGGCAGGCCGTCGGGGACGCGGGCGCGCTGGCGTACGGCGTGACCGGGGATGTGCGGCCCTTCGCGGGCGGTGTCGTCGGCCAGGTCGACCCGTTCGCCCACGGTGTCGCGGGCCAGGCCGTCCCCTTCGCCGAGGGCGTCACCGAGCAGGTGCAGCCGTTCGCGTACGGCGTCTCCGGCGCCGTGCGGCCCGTCGTGGACCAGGTCGTGGACACCGTCGGCCCGGTCGCGCAGGGCGTCGGCGGCAGCGCCACGACGCTGGCGTACGGCGTGGCCGGCGATGTGCGGCCGTTCGCGGGCGGTGTCGTCGGCCAGGTCGACCCCTTCGCCCACGGTGTCGCGGGCCAGGCCGCGCCCTTCGCCGGGGACGTGACCGGCACGGTGCAGGACTCGGCCGGACCGCTGGCGGGCAACGCCGTCGGCGGCGTGTACGGGGTCGCCCAGTCGATCACGCCGGGTTACGCGCAGGACCTCCGCGAGCGCGGCGCGTACGACGGCGGCGCGTACCGCATCTGACGCACCGCCCCAGGTGTGTCGTACGGCGGCCCCCGGCGGAGCCCTGTACGACACACCACCTGCCGCCACGGCGGACGCGACCGCGACCGCGGCCGCGCCCCGTGGCGACCGACCGACTCCGCGGAGCAGACGGACCCGGACAGCCGAAAGCCGTCGGACCGTTCGACCGGAGTTCCGCGGAAGGGCCGGACGATCCCCATTGGGGTGGGGATCACCGGCTCAGAGCCCACAGGGGCGGCCCATTCGTGCCCCTTCGGGCCGTTCAGGGGACCTCACCGGGTCAACCCCAACCCGGTGAGGTCCTTGTCCTGTCGGTTCTCGATTCCTCACAGTCGGCACGCCGTGCCAGAGATCTTTGCTGATCGCGGCATCATGTGACAGGTATCACCGCTCAGGTGTGACCCTCGATTTAGGGGCCCTCCGCAACCAGCGATAACCTGCGAGACGGACATGCCGCGCGCTCGGACACCGTGTGCGCCTCCCTTGTGACAGCGGACGTCACGTTGCCCTTCGCGGCACGCCCACGCATCCAACGAACCGCGAGATCACTGATAGGGACGGAAGCGCGTGGACCTGTTCGAGTACCAGGCGAGGGACCTCTTCGCCAAGCACGATGTACCGGTGCTGGCCGGTGAAGTCATCGACACGCCTGAGGCGGCCCGCGCAGCCACCGAGCGCCTCGGTGGCAAGTCTGTCGTCAAGGCCCAGGTGAAGGTCGGCGGCCGTGGCAAGGCTGGTGGCGTGAAGCTCGCCGCCACCGCGGACGAGGCCGTGGAGCACGCCACCAACATCCTCGGCATGGACATCAAGGGCCACACGGTCCACAAGGTGATGATCGCCGAGACGGCCCCGGAGATCCTGGAGGAGTACTACGTCTCCTTCCTCCTCGACCGTGCCAACCGCACCTTCCTCTCCATCGCCTCCGTCGAGGGCGGCATGGAGATCGAGGAGGTGGCGGCCACCCGTCCGGAGGCCGTCGCCAAGACGCCGATCGACGCCAACGAGGGTGTGACCCCGCAGAAGGCGCGCGAGATCGTCGAGGCCGCCAACTTCCCGGCCGAGGTCGCCGACAAGGTCGCGAACGTCCTGGTCACCCTGTGGAAGACCTTCATCGCCGAGGACGCGCTCCTCGTCGAGGTCAACCCGCTGGCCAAGGTCGCCTCCGGCGACGTCATCGCCCTGGACGGCAAGGTCTCCCTGGACGAGAACGCCGAGTTCCGTCAGCCGGA
Source organism: Streptomyces cyaneochromogenes (assembly GCF_003963535.1). Classification (GTDB taxonomy): domain Bacteria; phylum Actinomycetota; class Actinomycetes; order Streptomycetales; family Streptomycetaceae; genus Streptomyces; species Streptomyces shaanxiensis. The sequence continues at coordinate 6,200,983 of NZ_CP034539.1, forward strand.
GCACGAGGCCCTCCAGGACAAGGACGCGGCCAACCCGCTCGAGGCCGCCGCCAAGGAGAAGAACCTCAACTACGTCAAGCTCGACGGTGAGGTCGGCATCATCGGCAACGGCGCGGGTCTCGTCATGAGCACCCTGGACGTCGTCGCGTACGCCGGTGAGAACCACGGTGGCGTCAAGCCCGCCAACTTCCTCGACATCGGCGGTGGCGCCTCCGCCGCCGTCATGGCGAACGGCCTGGAGATCATCCTCGGCGACCCGGACGTCAAGTCCGTGTTCGTCAACGTCTTCGGCGGCATCACCGCCTGCGACGAGGTCGCCAACGGCATCGTCCAGGCACTGAAGCTCCTGGAGGACCGCGGCGAGGACGTCACCAAGCCGCTGGTCGTGCGTCTGGACGGCAACAACGCCGAGCTGGGTCGTCAGATCCTCTCCGACGCCAACCACCCGCTCGTGCAGCGCGTGGACACCATGGACGGCGCGGCCGACAAGGCCGCCGAGCTCGCGGCTGCGAAGTAAGGGAAGAGGGACTCAGACAGCCATGGCTATCTTCCTCAACAAGGACTCCAAGGTCATCGTCCAGGGCATGACCGGTGCCACGGGCATGAAGCACACCAAGCTCATGCTGGCCGACGGCACGAACATCGTCGGTGGCGTGAACCCCCGCAAGGCGGGCACGTCGGTCGACATCGACGGCACCGAGATCCCGGTCTTCGGCACCGTGGCCGAGGCCATGGAGAAGACGGGCGCGAACGTGTCCGTCCTCTTCGTGCCGCCGGCCTTCGCCAAGGCGGCCGTCGTCGAGGCCATCGACGCCGAGATCCCGCTCGCGGTCGTCATCACCGAGGGCATCGCCGTCCACGACTCGGCCGCGTTCTACGCGTACGCCGTGTCGCAGGGCAACAAGACCCGGATCATCGGCCCGAACTGCCCCGGTCTCATCACCCCGGGTCAGTCGAACGCCGGCATCATCCCGGGCGACATCACCAAGCCGGGCCGCATCGGCCTGGTCTCGAAGTCCGGCACGCTGACGTACCAGATGATGTACGAGCTGCGTGACATCGGCTTCTCGTCGGCCGTCGGCATCGGTGGCGACCCGGTCATCGGCACCACGCACATCGACGCGCTGGCCGCCTTCGAGGCCGACCCCGACACCGACCTGATCGTCATGATCGGTGAGATCGGCGGCGACGCCGAGGAGCGGGCCGCGGCCTACATCCAGGAGAACGTGACCAAGCCGGTCGTCGGCTACGTCGCGGGCTTCACCGCGCCCGAGGGCAAGACCATGGGCCACGCCGGCGCCATCGTCTCCGGTTCGTCCGGCACCGCCCAGGCGAAGAAGGAGGCCCTGGAGGCCGCGGGCGTGAAGGTGGGCAAGACGCCGACCGAGACCGCCAAGCTGGCTCGCGAGATCCTGGGTGGCTGAACGCCGTAGTCACGGCATCTAGCCGAACGTCGGTGGGCCCGTTCCCTGCGTGGGGGCGGGCCTGTCGGCGTTTTCCGGCGCTCCCCGGGTCACTGCTGCTGTGGTGCCAGGCGCTCGGGCCCGCTCTGCATCTGTGACCGCAACTTCGCCCGCAGCGCCAGCTCCGCCCCCGACAACGGCCCCGGCGCCACCCGAGGGGGCACCCCGCGCACCGTCGCCCCCGGCGGTACCGGTGGCTCGTAGTGGGTCGGGGCTGTTCGCAGCGTCAGGGCCGTCGTGCCGATGAGGGCCACGGTGAACGCGATCGCCGCGCGGGTCCAGAAGCGGGCCCGGCCTTCGCTGCCGTCGCGTACCGTCACCGGCTTGGCAGCGCGCAACCGCTCCGCGGAGGCCAGTTCGGCCAGGCGGCGGTGGAGTTCGGCGGGGTCGGACAGGGGCGGGAGGCGGTCGGCGACCGTGGCGCGCGCGTGGAGCAGGCGCCGCGCGGTGGCCGGAGTGCTCGCCTCCGACTCCGCCGCCGTTTCCGGCAGGTCGAGGCCGACACCGTCGTACAGGACAAGGGTGCGGCGCTGTGGCGGCGGGAGTTTGAGGAGTACGTCGAGCAGGGCGCGGTCGGACGCGTCGGCCGGCGGGGGTTCGGGGTGCCGGTAGCGGGGGCGGAACCGGTGCCAGGGGGAGAGGGCGAAGTCGTACGCCGTCGCCCGCACCCAGCCTGCCGGGTCCCGGTCGCGTGCCACCTCCGGCCAGCGCTGCCAGGCGAGCTGGAAGGCCTGCTCGACCGATTCGCGGGCTAGTTCGCGACGCCCGGTGAGCAGGTACGTCTGCCGTACCAGGGCGGGGGCGCAGAAGGCGTAGAGCGCGTCGAAGGCCTGGGCGGGGGAGAGGGGGCGTTCGGGGGGCGGCTGCTGACGTTCCCTCACCTCGGGCTCTCCCGCCCATTTCTGAGCCGCCGTCTCTTCCATGAGGGAGCCGAGCAGTTGTGCGTACGCCTCTCGTCTTTGGCCGCGCGGTGTCGTACGTCCGTTCTCCCACGCGCGTACCGTCTCGCGGGTGACGCCCATCCGATCCGCGACCTGATCCTGCGTCAATGAACCGGCCTCGCGCAGGCGTCGGCGTTCGTCCGGCGGGGGAAGCGAGGCTGCGGATCGCTGTGTCACAGGGCACCCTTTCGTACGAAAAAGTACATAAACATATATTGAGCGACACTTCGGGGGTTCGCCTGTTACGCGGGAAAAGCGCGTGTCGTTGGGAGCATGGCGGGCGTGATCGAGATGACCGCTCGCCGAATGACGCCGTCGTCCCCGCGCCCGCACACGCGCGGCCGAACACCCGGGCTGGCCGCCAGCCTGCTGAGCGGTGCGGTCGCGGCGGGGCTGGGGCTGGGCGGGCTCGCGGTGCTGGTGATGGTGCTGTGGGTCAGTTCGCCGTATCCGGACAGCGGGCCGGGAGGCGCGCTGCGCATCGCCGCCGTGCTGTGGCTGCTGGCGCACGGCGCCGAACTGGTCCGCGCCGACACACTCACCGGCGTCCCCGCGCCGGTCGGGGTCACACCCCTGCTGCTGTTCCTGCTGCCGGTGTGGCTGGTGCACCGGGCGGCGCGCGACGCGGCGGCGGACGAGGGCGACGGGACGCCGCTGGTGCCGGGACGTACGGCGTGGGCGGGTGTCGTGCTCGGGTACCTCGGGGTCGGCGCGGCCGCCGCGGCGTACGCGGCGGGGGGCGAGCTGCGGCCGGAGTGGGTCTGGACCGTGCTGTGGGTGCCGGTGGTCGTGACGGTCGCGGCGGGGGTGGGGGTGTGGACGGCGCTCGGGCGGCCGCCCGAGCTGGTGGAGCGTGTGCTGTTCGCGTTGCCGAGGCGGGTACGGCCGCTGGTGCCCGGGGTGGCGGCACGCGCCCGGCTCGGTGTCGCCGCGCGGGCCGCCGGGGCCGGGGCCGCGGTGCTCGTCGGGGGTGGGGCGGTGCTGGTGGGCGGCTCACTGGTGTGGCACGGCGGCGCGGCGCGGGAGTCCTTTCTGCAGCTGACGGAGGGATGGTCGGGACGGTTCGCGGTGCTGCTGCTGTGCGCGGCGCTCGTGCCGAACGCGGCGGTGTGGGCGGCGTCGTACGCCCTCGGGCCGGGGTTCGTGCTCGGCGCGGGGCATGTGGTGGGGCCGGTGTCGTCGGAGCCCGCGCCGCTGCTGCCGGCGTTTCCGCTGCTGGAGGCGGTGCCGGGGGCCGGGGCGGGCGGGTCGGAGCAGTGGGGGGTGGTGGCGGTGCCGGTGGTCGCGGGCGTGGTGGTGGGGTGGTTCGTGGGGAGGCTGGCGGTGTGGACGGAGGGCCGGTACGAGGACGGTGAGGCCGCTACGGAGCCGGGGGTTCGGACTCGGGGTGGGCGAGCGGCCGAAGGGGTGCGGACCGGGGGCGCAGGCATGTCCGAAGGGGGCCGAACCTTCGAGGACGGCCGCTCCAGGGGCGGGCCGGCGTCTTCGACGGTCGGGTCCGCCCCCGGACAACTGTCTGCCGTGGTCTGGTCGACCGCGCGGACCGCCGGGGTCGCCGCGCAGGCCGCCGTGGTCTGCGGGGTCGTGTTCGCTGCGCTGGCCGCGCTGTCGGGCGGCCCGCTGGGGGTCGGGGCGCTCGCGCGGTTCGGGCCCGTGTGGTGGCAGGTGGGTGGGGCGACGCTGGGGTGGGTCCTGGTGGTGGCGGTTCCCGTCGCTGTGCTGGTGCGGGCGTGGCGGTGCCTGGCGGGGCGGAGCGTGGCGGCCGGTCACATGAGCGGGACGCAGGCGGGGCGGATCGCGAGGCCTCGGGTGGAGGCGTCGGAGGCGAGCGGCTCGGGTGCGGGTGGTTCCGGTGCGGGCGGCCCGGGTGGGGCGGGACCCGGTGCCGGCGGGCGCCGGTGGCGGGAGCGGCTTCCTCTGGTCGGCGGGTGGTTCTCGCGGGGTGCGGAGTCGGGTGCGGGCTCGGCCCCGAAATCGGGGGCGGGGCACTCGGTCTACGACCAGGAGGTGATGTTCACGGCGTTCACGGAGGACCAAGCCGTTCCGCAGCAGGGCACCGACCAGAGGGCTCGGTCCGCGGCGGACCGAAGGGACTCCTCACGCGGGATTCACGACCGGATTCACGACCGGGGTGTCCCGTACGTGGAGTACGACCACGACACCACCTTCGAGCCGGACGGCTTCCTGTCCGACGCCCTACCACCGGAGCCGTCGCCCTCGCCAGGGCCCTGGCACGACGACGCCGCGCGTGCGGCACGCTGGGCGGCGATGAAGGAGGCGTCGGATCCGGCGGACACTCCCAGGGACTCGGCAGCACCCCCGGACGCCTCTGCGAACCCGGGATCGCCTGAAGCCCCAGCGCATCCGGAGTCGCCTGAAGCCCCGCAGACCCCGGACTCACCCGACGCCCCGGAGGGCACGGCATCGCAGTGACCGCCGCGACACCCGCCAGGGCTGCCGCACCGTCCCTCGACTCAGTCCGCGTTGCCCGGACTCAGTCAGTGTTCCTCGGGCTCAGTCCGCGCCCGCGTTCCTCGGACTCAGTCCGTGTTCCCCAGAACCCCGCGCAGCTCCTCGGGCAGCAGCTCGTTGCACGACTGCTTCGCCTCGTTGGTCAGCGCGTCGCTCGTGCACGTGTAGTAATCGCTGTAGACCACCTGCGCCGCGAACCCGGCGGCCACCACCGCGATCGCGAGGGACGCCGTGACCAGCCCGCTCACCGCGGCCGTCGTCTGGGGGCGGCCGGTGGGCTGGGGGGCCGGGTTGTCCGGGTCGGGGGTGCGGGGCTTGGCGCGGAGGCTGCTGACGCCCCAGTACAGGGCCAGCGCACCGAGCAGCAGGGCCACGTACGGCCAGCTGAACAGGGCGAAGAAGAAGGCCCACATGCCGGAGAGCAGCGCGTACCGCGCTCGGCGCTGGGTCGGGTCGGTGGGGTCCCAGCGCATGCTGGCGCCGGGGCCACCGCCGCCGGGGCCGGGGCCGTCCTGGCCGCCGCGGGGCCGGTCGCCGAAGCCGTCGTGGGAGCGGCCCGGCTGGCGGTCGCTCCACTGGTTGCCCCATGGCGAGTTCTCCTCGCCCGATCCCCGCGAGCCGTCCTCGCCCGATCCCCGCGAGCCGTCCTCGCCCGAGGAGCGGCGCGGCCGCCACGGGCGGTCCGGCGTGCCCTCCGGCGGCGGCGCGAAGGGGTTGTCGTCCTGGGCGCCGTTGCGCTGTTCGTCGCCGGACTTCTTGTCCGAGGGCGCGTCGGGAGGCGAGGTGGGCCGCTCTCGCAGCAGGACGGCGCCACGCTTCCCTCCCTGCGCGGACTGCCGAGGGAGTGTGAGGAGTCGCAGGCTGCGGTCCGACATCAAGTGAGCGTCTTCCCCTTGGTGAACGACTGATCCGACATGAGCTGTCGCTTCGTGAACGCACCGCACCACAACCGCGTTCCCGGTCCAGCTCCCCCAGACGCTACCTTCCGGCCACGCACCCGTCCCGTGGGGGCTGCCCGGTGTGCCGGTATCGTTGCTGACGGTCGGCTGCTTCGTAGACTTCCCCGTATCCCGGGGCGCGATGCACTCGTACGAATATACAAAGCATCGGCCGTACGTAGAACGCACCCCCGAGAAAGGGCCCCACCGTGGCCGCCAAGCCCGTGGCCGAGCGTGCCAAGCGCCTCGTCGTTCTGGTCTCCGGATCCGGCACCAATCTGCAGGCGCTCCTCGACGAGATCGCCGCCGTCGGCCGCGAGGCGTACGGGGCCGAGATCGTGGCCGTCGGCGCCGACCGCGAGAACATCGAGGGGCTGGCGCGGGCCGAGCGCGCCGGGCTGCCGACCTTCGTGTGCAGAGTCAAGGACTACGGCAGCCGGGAGGAGTGGGACGCGGCGCTCACGGAGGCCGTCACCGCCCACGATCCTGACCTCGTCGTCTCCGCCGGGTTCATGAAGATCGTCGGCAAGGAGTTCCTCGCCCGCTACGGCGGGCGGTTCGTGAACACCCACCCGGCCCTGCTCCCCAGTTTTCCCGGCGCCCACGGCGTCCGCGACGCCCTCGCGTACGGCGCACGGGTCACCGGCTGCACCGTCCACTTCGTCGACGACGGCGTCGACACCGGACCGATCATCGCTCAGGGCGTGGTGGAGGTCCGGGACGAGGACGACGAGAGCGCTCTGCACGAGCGCATCAAGGAAGTCGAGCGAAGGCTGCTCGTCGAGGTCGTGGGGCGGCTCGCCCGCAACGGCTATCGGATTGAGGGACGAAAGGTAGTTATCCAGTGACCGCCGAGAGCAACAAGCGGGCCATTCGACGGGCGCTCGTCAGCGTCTACGACAAGACGGGCCTGGAGGACCTCGCGCGCGGGCTGCACGAGGCCGGCGTCGAGCTGGTGTCGACCGGCTCCACGGCCGGCCGTATCGCCGCGGCCGGCGTCCCCGTCACCAAGGTCGAGGAGCTCACCGGCTTCCCCGAGTGCCTGGACGGCCGCGTCAAGACCCTGCACCCGCGCGTGCACGCGGGCATCCTCGCCGACCTGCGGCTCGAGGACCACCAGCGGCAGCTCGCCGAGCTCGGCGTCGAGCCGTTCGATCTCGTCGTGGTCAACCTCTACCCGTTCCGCGAGACCGTCGCGTCCGGGGCGTCCCCCGACGAGTGCGTCGAGCAGATCGACATCGGCGGCCCGTCGATGGTGCGCGCGGCCGCCAAGAACCACCCGTCCGTGGCGGTCGTCACCAGCCCCGCCCGTTACGCCGATGTCCTCGCGGCCGTCCGCGACGGCGGCTTCGACCTCACCACCCGTAAGCGGCTCGCGGCCGAGGCATTCCAGCACACGGCGGCGTACGACGTGGCGGTGGCTTCGTGGTTCGCCTCCTCCTACGCCCCCATCGACGACTCTCGGTTCCCCGACTTCCTCGGCGCCACCTGGGAGCGCGAGAACACGCTCCGGTACGGCGAGAACCCGCACCAGCCGGCCGCCCTCTACGTCGACGGCAGCGGCGCGGGCCTCGCGCAGGCCGAGCAGCTGCACGGCAAGGAGATGTCGTACAACAACTACACGGACACGGACGCCGCCCGCCGTGCCGCGTACGACCACGCCGAGCCGGCCGTCGCGATCATCAAGCACGCCAACCCGTGCGGCATCGCGGTCGGCGCGGACGTCGCCGAGGCGCACCGCAAGGCCCACGCCTGTGACCCGCTGTCGGCGTTCGGCGGGGTGATCGCCGTCAACCGTCCGGTGTCGAAGGAGATGGCCGAGCAGGTCGCCGAGATCTTCACCGAGGTCATCGTCGCGCCCGACTACGAGGACGGCGCGCTGGAGGCCCTCGCCAAGAAGAAGAACATCCGCGTGCTGCGCTGCCCCGAGGGCCCGGGCAACCCGGTCGAGGTCAAGCCCATCGACGGCGGCGCCCTCCTCCAGATCACCGACCGCCTCCAGGCCGACGGCGACGACCCGGCCAACTGGACCCTGGCGACGGGTGAGGCGCTCACCGCCGCCGAACTCGCCGAGCTGGCCTTCGCCTGGCGTGCCTGCCGGGCCGTGAAGTCCAACGCCATCCTCCTCGCCAAGGACGGTGCCTCGGTCGGCGTCGGCATGGGTCAGGTCAACCGTGTCGACTCCGCGAAGCTGGCGGTGGAGCGGGCCGGCGCCGAGCGCGCCCAGGGCTCGTACGCAGCCTCCGACGCGTTCTTCCCCTTCCCCGACGGCCTGGAGATCCTCACCGAGGCCGGCGTCAAGGCGGTCGTCCAGCCGGGCGGCTCGGTCCGTGACGAGCAGGTGGTGGAGGCCGCGAAGAAGGCGGGCGTGGCGATGTACTTCACGGGGACGCGGCACTTCTTCCACTGAGATCCATTGAGGTCCATTGCATTGAGGTCCATTGAGATCTGCTGAGATCCGCTGAGCCGACATGCCTGAGGGGCGCGCCGTACGAAACGGCGCGCCCCTCGTTCCCGGTTGCCGTTGAAGTGCACGGGCGCAAACAGCGCCGACGCGCGCGGGTACTGCCGCGCTACGTCGACCTGCGCAGCGCCGCCCACGTGTTGGGGCCGACGTCGCCGTCGACAGCCAGCCCCTTGTCGCTCTGGAACAGTCGGACCGCGGACTCCGTGTCCGCGCCGAACTCGCCGTCCACGCCCGCGCCGCCGACGCTGTAGCCGCGTTTGGTGAGCATGCACTGCACCTGGAGGACGCGCTGGCCCGTGTCGCCGCGCTGGGTGAGTTCGGTGCCGGAGTAGTGGTTGCAGTCGGAGAGCCAGGGCGGGGTGGCCGGGGCTGTCGCGGTCTGGGTGGGGGTGGGGGCCGGGCCACCGCCACCGCCGCCCGCGCCGCCTTCGTTGCCGCCGGACGTGTCGGAGGCCTCGTCGGTGGGAGTGTCCTGAGTCCCGCCCGCACCGCCTCCGGCGGAGTCCGGGCTCGTGGAGGCCGCGGCCTCCGGAGTCGCGGAGGCGGTCTCCTTCCCCTTCCCCTCCTCGCTGTCCTTGTCGCCGGAGGGAGAGGCGGAGGAGCTCGGGACGGGGGAAGCCTGTACTTCGTCGGCGCCGGCGTCGGCGGTGCCGGTTGCCGCAGGGGCGGTGGAGGAGGCCGTTTCGTCCAGGGACGGACGGGTGAGGAAGTAGGCGCTCGCCGCCACGGCGCACACGGCGAGGCTCGCGGCGACGGCGAGGTAGGCCTTGCGCCTACGCCGTCTGCCGCCGTCCTCCGGGGCCGCTGCCTGCGTGGAGGTGGCGTACGCCCCGGGCGGCGTGGCCGGTCCGACAGTGGGGGCGAAGGCCGGGCCGGGGGCGGGGGCGGGGAACGCCGGGGTCTGCGCCGGCGTACGCAACTGGTCCGGCGCGGGCACCTGGTTCGGCGTACGCGCGTGGTCCGGCGCGGGCACCTGGCCCGGCATACGCACCTGGTCCGGCGCTCGCAACTGCACGGTCTCCTGGACGGCAACCTGCTCCAGCAGTTCGCAGGCCTCCCGTCGGGCGCGCAGCCGGGCGTCCAGCGGCTCGTGCCAGGAGGCGGTGCGGCCGCGACCGGCGGCCGTGCCGGCGTCGAGGAGTTGCCGCGGGGTGGGGCGCCCGGCGGGGTCCTTGGAGAGGCAGGCGGCGAGGAGGGCGGCCAACGCGGGGTCGATGGCGGAGAGCTCGGCCATGATGTCCGGCTTGGGCTCCTCGAACGCGACCCGGTGCATCACGTCGACGCCCGTTCCGTCCCCGAAGGGGGCGTGCCCGGTGGCGGCGTAGATCAGGCTCCCGGCGAGCGAGAAGACGTCGGAGGCGGTGTCGCAGCGCGCCTCGCGCAGATACTCCGGCGCCATGAAGGCGGGCGTGCCGACCCGGTTGCCCGTCGTGGTGATCGCGCTGCTGTCGGCGGCCTGCGCGATGCCGAAGTCGATGACGTGCGCGCCCTGCAGGGACAGGATCACGTTGGACGGCTTGAGATCCCGGTGCACGACGTCGGCCGCGGCCAGCGCCGACAGGGCCTGCCCGAGCTCGGCCACCAGCCGCCACACCCCGGCCGCCTCCAGCCTGCCGCACTCGCGCACCGCGTCGGCGAGGTTGAGGCCGGGCAGGTACTGCGTCGCCATCCACAGCAGCGAGTCGTCGAACCCGGTGCCGAGCAGATCCGGCGTCCGCGGCGTGTGCACCTGGCCGTGCACGGCGGCCTCCCGCTCGAAGCGCCGCCGGAACCGGGCGTCCTCGGCGTACTCGGGGCGGATCACCTTGACGGCGGCGAGGCCGGGGGAGTTGTCGGCGGAGCGGGCGAGGTAGACGTGGCCCATGCCGCCGCTGCCGAGCCGCCCGAGGGGGATGTAAGGGCCGATCCGTGCCGGGTCCCTGGGGCCCGGCGGACTCGCCCCGGCCTGCTGCAACGCGGCGCCCTCGGACGCCGGAGGGTGCGGCGGCGTCGGCCGTTCGTCTGACATGGGTCCATCCCCCGATGTGCTGCCTTCTCACAACGCGCGCTTGCGTCACGCCAGTTGGCAGAAGGCTACCGTCCCGGCACGGTGGCGGCGGGAGCGGCGAACGGCCCGCCGGAAAGCCGGCGGGCCGTGGATCACCTGTGCGCTTGTGCTGTCTGTACCGTCAGCCGTGGACGGAGCTGGCCTTGTTGTCCTTGTCGCCCATCTCGCTCGCGTAGCCCTTCGCGCTGAGCTTGATGTTCCAGCCGCTGTAGCTGCCGTCCTCGTACTGGGCCAGACGCCCCGTGTCCGAGTCCCCCTGGTTGTTCCGCCACGACGACGTCCTGTTGTCGAAGCCGTAGTCGTCGAGGTTCTGCCACTCCTCGTCCTGGAAGATGAGCCGCCTGCCCTCGCCGTCCTCGAACTGGTACAGGCACAGCCAGTCGTTTGCGCAGGCCGGTATGGCGGCGGCGCCCACTTCGGCGGCCTCCAGCGCCACCCTGTCGGTGGCCCGCTCGTAGCCGCTGGCCTTCTCGCCGGCGGCCGCGGTGCTGTAGCAGCGGATGTCGTCCTGCGCGAAGACCGCGCAGGTGTGGGCACCCTGCCAGCCCTTCGACAGATCGATGGTCCTGCCCTGGTAGGAGGCCAGAGCCCCCTGACCGCCGGACGGCTGGGCCTGTGCGGCCCCTGTCGTGACGAGGACCCCCAGTGTGGCCGTCGCGATGGCGGCGGTCATCCAACGTGCTGTGCGCATGTCACTCCCTTTTCTCGATCGGGGCGCCATCCCCCGTGGCGGCGCATGCATCACTCTGGTGGGGGCACGGGGCGAGCGGTACCTGCAACGTTGCAGGGTCCCGGCAGTTCGCACCACACGGTCTTGCCGCCGGGGCGCTGTGTCACGCCCCAGCACGCGGCGACGGCGTCGAGCAGCAGGAGGCCGCGGCCCGTCTCCTGCTCCCCGGCCGGTCTGCGCACGACCAGCCAGGAGTACGGGTCCGCGTCGGTGACCTCCAGACGGGTCCGACCGTGTCCCCTCGCGGCCAGCCGCACGGAGACGGGGGTGCCCTCGCCGACGTGGCGGATCACGTTGGACAGCAACTCGCTGACACAGAGCTGCGCTTCGGGGCAGGGCGCGCCCAGGTGGTCGCGTACGGCGCGACGGACCTCCGGTACGGCCTTGGGGAGCGCGAGCAGTTCGAGGACGAGGGGTCGGCTCACCGGTCGGCCGCCCGGCGCAGGGCGGCGGTCAGGGCCTCGGCCGTGACGAGGTTGCAGTTACCGAGTGCGATCAGAGGGCGGGCGGGCAGCGCGGTGAGGGAGGGCAGATTGACCCGCAGGGAAGGGAGCGTGATGCCGTTCGCTGCCAGGGCTGCGCGGAGTTGTTCGAGGTGGGCGTCGACCTCGGTGGGGTGGGGGGCGGTCATCGCCGTATGCCTTTCTGTGTGCGCTGTGTGGTGAATCGGTCACAGAGTGGCGTGAATCGGCGTACCGTCAAAGGGGTTTGGGTTGCGCACGGTAACTGGCAAACAGTGGTGGTGAGTTGTGCCCGCACGCAAGGACACCGACGCTTCGGTGAGCGTTCCCTGCTTCTACGGCGCCGAGTTGCGCTTCAAGCGGGAGGCCGCCGGGCTGACGCTGGAGCAGTTGGCGCAGGGGAGTTTTCGGGGGATCTCGTTCCTCAGCCAGATCGAGCGGGGCGAGCGGCGCATGCCGGAGGATCTCGCCAAGCACGTGGATGAGCGGTTGGGGACGGACGGCTTTTTCCAGCGGCGGTGTGAAGATGCGGCGAAGGCGCGGCGGGCGGGTATCGCCGAGTACTTCGCGGACATCGCCGAACTGGAGAAGTTGGCGCGGACCATCGAGGACTGGGCTCCCGTGTTCGTGCCCGGGCTGTTGCAGACCAGGGCATACACGACGGCGATCACTCGGTCGGCGATGCCGCGAGCCTCGGACGATGAGGTCGAGGAGATCGTTAATGCCCGTCTGGACCGCGCGAGGCTATTTGCGGGGCAGTCGCCACCGAAGTTCTGGGCGGTTCTCGATGAGTCGGTCATCCGGCGCCGGGTGCTGCCGCCTGAGGGGATGGCCGAACTGCTCGATCACATCGCAGAGGTGGTCAGGGCCACGCGGTCCATTGTGCAGATCCTCCCGGAAACCGCCGCGACCCACCCGTTCATGATGGGAATGGCCCGGATCATGACCTTCTTCGACGCGCCGCCGCTCGTGTACACCGAAGGTCTGCACAGCAGCCAAGTCATCGACTATCCGGCCCTCGTGATGGAGTACCGCGAGTCGTACGATCTGCTCAGGGCCGCCGCACTGCCGCCGGAGGCGTCCCTGGCCATGATCGAGGCAGCTGCAGAGGATTACCGGAATGAAGCCCAAGAGCAACATCGACCTGAGCTCCGTTCAGTGGCGCAAGAGCAGCTACAGCAACGGGACCGGCGGTGAGTGCGTCGAGGTCGCTCACAACGTTCCCGGCACGGTCCCCGTTCGCGACTCCAAGAACCCCAAGGGCCCAGCCCTGGTGTTCCCCCACCAGTCCTGGGCCCTCTTCCTCGACTCCCTCAAGGCGTCCTAGCAGTTCTTGCTGACGACGTCCTTCCACTCCTTCCCCGCGCCCGTGTACTCCTTGCCGTTGAAGTGCACGGCCTCGCGGTCGGACTCCGTCGGGATGCCGTTCGTCTTGTAGCGCTGCTCGTAGTGCAGGTGCGCCCAACCGCCGCTGTTGGCGCCGGTGGCGCCGATGTGGCCGATCCTGGTCCCCGCGGTGACGCGGTCGCCCTTCTGGACGTACTTGTCGTGCTTCTCCCTGAGGTGGTAGTACGCCGTGTACCAGCCGCTGCCGTGGTCGATGACGATGACGTTGCCGGCGCCCCGGTCCCAGAAGGTCTTGGCCACCTTGCCGCTGTAGCCGGGCATCACGTTCTTCCCGGACGATCCCGTGTTGTCCTTCACCACGATGTCCAGTGCCGGGTTGTGCCCGCTGTCGTACGTGTTGAGCTGCCAGTGGGTGTTGCAGGCGAACGGCATCTGGAACTTGGGCTTGGCCGCCACCACGATCGCGTCGGCCGTCTGGTCAGTGCTGGGCGAGGCCGTCGCCGTGGCGGCGAGCTGCACGCCGAGCGAGAGGGCCAGTGCGCCGGTCGTGAGGGCCAGGGCCGTCTTGCGGCGCCCGGTCAGCGCAGGTGTCTTCATCTGCTTTCTCCCCGTTGTCGTACTTCGGTGCGGACGCGACAAGCATTCGGTGCCCGGCGTCACCGCGGAACCTCGAAAGTTGTAGGGCGGTCGGTTCAGCAGGAGCGGACCCATTCGTGGGAGCGGATCACCAGGCCCCCGCGGTCAGGGAAGTTGACCTTCTGGAGCTCCTGAATGCAGCCGAACGGCTCCTTCCAGTCGGCCTCGCGGAAGAGCTGGACGTCGTGGTGCGGATCCCCGACGTAGCCGTTGTTGAAGGCCGACCTCGGCCGGGTGGTCTTCGCCCAGTCGCAGACGATGACGCCGCCGATCCAGTCGTGGTCGCGCTCGTACCAGGCGCACATCTCGCCCTGTCCGTCCCGCTTGGTGAAGAAGCAGACGTCTCCCTGGTCGCAGCGCGCGTACCCCTGGGGCGCGGGCTCGCGCAGGGCGAGGAGGCCAGCGGCGGCCAGCGACACCGCCGCGAGCGCCGCGAGCGTGCCGAGGACGGCCGGATGCGGCCCGCGCCTCGGTTTCAGCCGGGGCAGCCGAGGTGAACGGGCCGCCCCGGCCGCGGCTTCGACCCGGCGGAGCAGGGACTGTGCGGTGTGCGTGGCCCGCTCGGCGTGCGTGGGGGCGAGGCAGTCGGTGACGATCTGCCTCCAGACGTCCGGGAGTTCGGGTGACAGGCGCAGCTCGTCCCGGCCCTTGGCGTAGCGCTGGACCGACTCCCGGCGGGCCGTCGGGTTCGTCCCGGGGAACGGCAGGCTGCCGGTCAGCACCAGGTGGGCGAGGATGCCGAAGGCCCAGATGTCGGCGGTGGGGCGGGTCTGGTGGCCGCGTTCGCCGACCTCGGCCCACAGGAGCTCGGGCGGGGTGTAGTCGGAGGTCGTGAACGCGGGGGAGTAGGCGTGGGTGCCGTCCAGCTCTGCCGCCATGTTGAAGTCGGCGAGCCGCGCCGAACCGTCCGCCATCAGCAGCACGTTGGCCGGTTTGAGGTCGCCGTGCACCCAGCCCGCGTGGTGCAGATGGGCCACGCCCTCGCAGATCTGGGCGACCAGGGACGGCCCGCCCGGGACGGCCACGGCATGGTCGGCCGGGGCGCCGCGACGGCTCCGCAGCCGGGCCGACAGCTGGTCCAGCAACTGGTCGAGGGAGCCCTCGGCGCGTTCCAGTACGAGGACCGTGGCGCCGTCGAGGCCGGGGCGGTCGGGGTCGTCCACGGTCAGCGCCTCGTACATCCGGATGAGGCGCGGACGCTGGAGCCGACGCAGCAACTCGGTCTCCCGCTCGGCGAGTTCGCGCAGGTGACCCAGTTGGCGCGGGGTGCGCGTGCCCGTGGGCAGGAACTTCAGCGCGACCTCGGCAGGCCCGCTCTCGGTGGGCTCGGCGCACCGGGCGGCGTAGACGCTGCCGAAGGCCCCGGACGCGATGGGCTCGCCCACCTCCCAGGCGCCGACGCGGTATCCGCGCGGGACCTGCACGGCGTGCGACGACGGCTCGTCGCTCATCGGCCGGCCTCCGCCTTCTCGCTCAGCAGCGCGAGATCGTCCTCCCGCACGAGGTCGAAGCGCAGGGCCAGGGAGACCAGGCGCTCCTTCTTACCGTTGAGGCGGGGACCACCGGCCGGCGTCGTGTCCGGAGCGGGCTTGAGGCGCAGCTTGACCGCCAGGTAGTCGATGTTCCACGCCACCGACGCCCGGGAGACCGACGGCCACAGCGGGCGGAGCCGCTCGACCAGCTCCTCGGCCGTGGGCAGCGGGGCGTGCGGCTCACGCAGGCGCGCGGCGCAGAGGGCGACCAGGACCTGGAAGTACCGCTTGCCGCGGTCGAGCGGGAAGGCGGACG
The DNA here is from genome assembly GCF_003963535.1 of Streptomyces cyaneochromogenes. GTDB lineage: Bacteria > Actinomycetota > Actinomycetes > Streptomycetales > Streptomycetaceae > Streptomyces > Streptomyces shaanxiensis. The sequence continues at coordinate 6,216,273 of NZ_CP034539.1, forward strand.
CGGTGGGCGCCCCGTCCCTCGGGCCGGGCCGGTCCAGATAGTCGTGGCGCGGGGCCCAGACGTCGAAGGTCAGCAGCTCGCTCCCGGCCGGGAGCACCACCCGCGAGAACTCGAAGGGCACGGGGGCGTCGAGCCGGCCCGGCGGGACCTTGAGGTGCTCGCCCGCGCCTTCCGGGTTCTCGACCACGTACGTCTGGGCGCTGCTCAGATTGCTGAGCCTCCAGTAGGCGCCCGCCGCCGTGATCTCTCCGGCCTCCCGGGAGACGCCCTCGTGCGCGATGACCAGGTGCGGGCCGCGCGCTCGTGCCGTACGGCCGAAGAGCAGGGAATCACCGGGGTCGAGCTGAATGTGATCGTCCGGGCGCGTGCTGTACATGGGCACGACAATGATGCTGTGCATGACGGCTTCCTCCCCCGACAGAAACTGGGGTCAGGGTAGAAAGCGCATGCCGCGAAAGGCCATGGGCATGCAAAAGACGGCGTGTCGTGTGCAAGTCGTGCAGGTTTCCGCGATAACGCGGGAGGAGTGTGCGCGACGGCCTCCGGCCCTCCCCCGAGGGAGCCGGAGGCCGCGGCGGGGCCGGACGTCGGTCAGCAGACCGGCAGCCCCGGGATGGGCTCGTAGTTGTTGCCGCCCGACACCTTGTTCGCAGGGAAGTAACCCCAGGCGTTGTGCGAGCTGCCGGTGTCGCCCTGCGTGTAGAGCCACCAGTCGTTACGGGCGTCGCCGACGGGCGGGTTGGGGAACTCCGGGACCTTCGACTGGCAGACGAACCAGTTGTCGCCCGCGTACAGGTAGCCGATCGGCTGGCGGTAGAGGTAGACGTTCCCGCCCTGGTAGTTGTGGCAGTAGCGGGCCGTGTAGGTGCGCCCGTCGGGGTCGGTCTTCGTGCCGGCGTTCCCCCAGCAGCCGTTCGGTGCCGCGGACGCGCCCGCCGGTGTCAGAGCGACGACGCCCGTCGCCAGTACCGCCGTCGCGCCCAGCGAGGCGAGCATGCGCTTCATGGTCGGTGTCCTTCCGGTCCTGCCACCCCCGTTGGTGGACAGGACCACGGTGCCGCCGGCCGGTCGCGCGCGGTACCTGAGAACTCTCAGGGTCACTGCTTGCCCGGCGGCGTGTACTCCTTGAGGTGGTGAGCGACGCGGGCGGCGTAGTCGCGGTACTTCGGGGGAACCCCGCCCGCGTTGTTCACCACCTTGGTCGACGTCCGGTACGCGGCCGCCAGCAGAACCCGGCGGTCGCCGGACAGGCCCTTCTGGTCGAGGAGCGGTTCCATGTAGCAGAGGTAGCGGCCCACGGCCGGGATGGACTCGGCGGGGGAGAGGGGCGGCTTGGGGGTCTCCTTCGCGGGGACGCCGTCCGCGCGGATCCACCAGCGCAGCAGGCTCGGCGTCCAGCGCGCGATCCCGTACTCGCCCTCCTCGCCCACGGACGGGTCGGACAGGTCCGGGTCGAAGTCGCTCTCCGCCTTCAGCAGGGCGGCGATCAGCGCGGGCGTGACCTCCGGCTGGACGCAGTCGTGGGCGGAGTCGACGATCAGCCGGCGGTAGGCCACCGGGACGCCCTTGTCCGTGCGGAGTTCGGAGGCGCCGTAGGTGGCGGCCGTGACCTTCGTGGTCCCGGCGCCCGAGGCCCCGGCCCCGCTCCCTCGCGCGTCGGTGTCCGTCCAGTTGCTGACGCCGTAGCCGAGCGCGGCCACCGCCACCACGGCGGTCGCCGCCGCCAGCACCGTCGTACGGCGGGAGCGGCGCCCGCGCAGGGCCCGCGGCAGCCGCGGTGAGCGGCCGGTGCCCGCCGCGGCCTCCACCCGCCGCAGCAGGTCCCGCGTGCCGACCCGGTCGGCGTGTGTGCGGGTCAGGCAGTCGCGCACGATCTCCCGCCAGTCGTCCGGGAGTTCGGGCGACAACCGCAGGTCGTCGGTGCCGCGGGCGTACGCGGCGGCCGCGTCGCGGCGGGCCGTCGGGGTGGCCCCCGGCAGCGGGAAGGAGCCGGTCAGGAGCAGGTGCGCCAGGACACCGAAGGCCCAGACGTCCGCCGAGGGGCGGATCCGGCGGCCCCGCTCGCCGATCTCGGACCAGAGCAGCTCGGGCGGCGTGTAGTCGGGCGTGGAGAAGGCGTGCGTGTACGCGTGCGTGCCCTCCATCTCCGCGGCCATGTTGAAGTCGGCGAGCCGCGCCGAACCGTCCGCCATCAGCAGCACGTTGGCCGGCTTCAGGTCGCCGTGCACCCAGCCGGCGTGGTGCAGCTGCGCCAGCCCCTCGCAGATCTGCGCGAGCAGGGCGGGCCCGGCGGCGGGACGGGGGTCGGCCGCGAGGAGCGCGGACAGGGAGCCCTCCGCCTTCTCCAGTACGAGGACGGTGGCGCCGTCGAGGGCGGGGCGGGCCGGGTCGTCGACGGTGAGGGTGTCGTACATCCGGATCAGCCGCGGCTGCTTCAGCCGACGGTGCAACTCGACCTCGCGGTCGACGAGTTCGCGCAGGTGGGTGAGTTGGCGCGGGGTTCCGGTGCCGGTCGGCAGGAACTTCAGGGCGGCCGTCCTCGGAAGGGCCTCGGCGTCTGCGGCACGGCTCGCGAGGGCCTCGTCGTCGCCGACGCGCCTGGCCTCGTACACGCTCCCGAACGCCCCCGTGGCGATCGGCTCCCGCACCTCCCACACGCCCACCCGGTACCCCTTGGGCACCGGCACGGCGTACGGCTCGGTCACCGGGCCACCCGGCGCGGCACCGGCTCCGTCAGGACGACCAGGTCGTCCTCTCGTACGAGATCGAAGCGCAGCGCCAGCGAGACCAGCGACTCCTTCTTGCCGTTGAGGCGCGGGCCGGTGTCCGCCTCCTCCGGGCCCGGCTTGAGCCGCAGCTTCACCGCGAGATAGTCGATGTTCCACTGCACGGAAGTGCGGGACGCGGCCGGCCAGTTGGGTCGCAGCCGGTCGACGACCTGGTCGACGGTGGGCAGCGCGGCATGCGGTTCGCCGCGCAGGCGGGGCTCGCACAGGGCGGCCAGCACCGCGAAGTACCGCTTGGTGCGGTCGACGGAGAAGGCGGGCGCGGTGGTGGCGCCGTCCAGGCCGTCCGCGCTGCGGTAGTCGTGCCGCGGCGCCCACACCTGGATCGCCAGCAGATCGCCGGCCGCGGGCAGCACGATCCGCGAGAACTCGAAGGGCACCGGTGCGTCCAGCCGCCCCGGCCCGACCTTGATGTGCTCGCCCGCGCCCTCCGGGTTCTCGACGACGTACGTCTGCTCCCGGCTGAGGTTGCTGAGTATCCAGAAGGCGCCCTGGGCGGTGATCTCACCGGCTCTGCGGGACACGCCTTCGTGCGCGATCGCGAGGTCGTTGCCGGAATCGGAACGCCCGAAGCTCAGCCGCTCGCCGGGCGCCATACGGATCTGGGTGCGGTGGTTCTCGTCCTCCGTGGTCGGCGGAGGTACCACGATGATGCTGTACAAGGTGCGTCTCCCCGTGCCTGACGGCTACCCACGTCAGAGTAGGGCGACGCAGCCGGGCCGTGCCCCCCTCATACGGGTGAGACACGGCCCTCGGCTGCTATTGGCGTGAACTGAGCCCTGAGGGTGCTCAGTAACGCGGGCGGCTGAACCAGGCGGTGGCGGCGCTGTTGACCATCGACGCGAGGATGACACCGGCGATGGCGAGCGAGATGAGACCACCGAAGGTGGCGGAACCGTTCGCACCGTTCACGATGTTGAGGATGCCACCGAGGATCATCAGCGACGCGTACACGATCGTCGTGATGCGGATGCCGTTGCCACCGTTCTTGAACTTGACGCCCAGGAAGATGGAGAGGGCGCCCAGACCCACCAGGAGGGCCGCGGCCAGGAAGCCGAGGCCCGCCAGCGCGTCGGTGTCGTCACCGGAGCCGACGCCGTTGGACAGGTCCTGGGCGGCGCCGACGGCGATGCCGGCGATGAGGCCGAAGAGGATCTGGAAGCCGGAGAGGATGAAGAGCAGCACACGGGCCGTCTTCATCAGGCCGGGCATCTCCACCGGCATCACGTTGCCGCCCGGGTAGCCGGGGTAGGCGGGCTGCTGCGGAGCGCCCTGCGGGTAGCCGTAGCCGGGCGGCTGCTGCTGGGGAGCGCCCTGCGGGTAGCCGTAGCCGGGCTGGCCCTGGGGGGCCTGCGGCGGGTAGCCGGGCTGCTGGCCCTGGGGCGGCGGGCCGTAGGGGTTGTTCGGGTCGCCGAAACTCATGGCGGTCTTTCCTCCGTTGTCCGAGTGCGGGGACGCGCGGCACGGTTCGGAGGAAGGGCTTCGGATGCGGTTGTCCCCCCGGTACTGCCCGCGGCACTGCCGTCACATCGTTCTTTAGTGTGCTCTTACTTGTCCAGCCGCATTCCGTATGTGTTGTGCAAGTGCAACATCACTGATCATGAGTGGATACGGGTGGAGATACGGCCGCGCAGGCCACGGAGGACCCGGATTGGAACCGGGAGGGCGTCATCCGGGAGGATGGGGGCCATGACCGCCCAGATTCTCGATGGCAAGGCCACCGCAGCCGCGATCAAGTCCGACCTGACCGCCCGCGTGGCGGCGCTGAAGGAGAAGGGCGTCACGCCCGGCCTCGGCACGATCCTGGTCGGGAACGACCCCGGCAGCCAGAAGTACGTCGCCGGCAAGCACCGCGACTGCGCCGAAGTCGGCATCGCCTCCATCCAGCGCGAGCTGCCGGCCACGGCGACCCAGGAGGCGATCGAGGCGGTCGTCCGCGAGCTGAACGAGGATCCGGCCTGCACCGGCTACATCGTCCAGCTGCCGCTGCCCAAGGGCATCGACGAGAACCGCATCCTCGAACTGATGGACCCGGACAAGGACGCCGACGGGCTCCACCCGATGAACCTCGGCCGCCTGGTCCTGAACGAGCCGGCCCCGCTGCCCTGCACCCCCAACGGCGTCCTCACCCTGCTCCGCCGCTACGGCGTCGAGATCAAGGGCGCCGAGGTCGTGGTCGTGGGCCGCGGTGTCACCATCGGCCGCCCGATGCCGCTGCTGCTGACCCGGCGCAGCGAGAACGCGACCGTGACCCAGTGCCACACCGGCACGCGGGACCTGTCGGCGCACCTGCGGGGCGCGGACATCATCGTCGCGGCCGCGGGCTCCGCCCACCTGATCCGCCCGGAGGACGTGAAGCCGGGCGCGGCCGTCCTCGACGTCGGTGTCTCGCGCAACGCCGAGGGCAAGATCGTGGGCGATGTCCACCCCGGCGTCGCCGAGGTGGCCGGCTGGATCTCCCCGAACCCCGGCGGCGTGGGCCCGATGACCCGGGCGCAGCTGCTGGTCAACGTGGTCGAGGCGGCGGAGCGCAGTGTCGGTTGAGGGCACCGCCGGGAGGGCGGAGGACACCGTGCGGACGGACGGCACCGCCGAGGCGGAGGATGCCGCCGGGGCGCAGGACGCCGCCGGTGCGGACGACGAGATCGAGGTCCGGGACCCGGTGAGCGCCCCGGACGTGGACGGTGTGCCCCGGCGCACCACCCGCCGCTTCCCGCTGTTCACGAGGGACACGGCCCGCCCCGAGGGCGGCGGCCGGGCCGCCGCCGGTGACGCGCCCGCGCCCGCCCGGCAGTGGCCCGTCCTCCTCGTCCTCGGCCTGGTCGGGGTCGGCCTGCTGATCACCGCGCTCGACGTGTTCCGCGTCGGCACGCTGGTGATCGGCGGCGCCCTGCTGGCCGGAGCGGTGCTGCGGTGGCTCCTGCCGAGCGTCGGCATGCTCGCGGTACGTTCCCGCTTCACGGACATCGCGACGTACGGCGTGCTGGGCCTGGTGATCGTGCTGCTGGCGCTGATGGCCCAGCCGGATCCGTTGCTGAAGGTGCCGTTCCTGAAGGACGCGCTGCATTTCACGGTGGACAGCTGACGCCCTGCGCATGACGGCGGCCCGTTCTCTCCCCCGAGCAAGGACGGGCCGCCGTCTGTGTCCACAGTCGGGCACGGTGTAGGGGCTGTTCAACGGCTGTCAGTGCGCTGTGGCACGGAGGTGACCGTTCCGCTACGTGGGGTCCGTCGGGGAACCAAGGCGCCGTCCCGTGTCGTCACCCGATCGGGTCTGGTTCGGAGGTGAGCGATGAGTTCCTGGCAGCCGCTGCCCGACGAGTTGCCGCCGGAGGTGCGGCACTTCGTGGAGCAGTTGCGGCAGCTCAAGGACCGCACGGGCCTGAGCCTGGCGTCGCTGGGCGCGCGCACCGCGTACAGCAAGTCCTCCTGGCAGCGGTACCTGAACGCCACCCAGCCCCCGCCCCGGCAGGCGGTCGTGGCGCTGTGCCGGGTGGCGGCGATCGGCAAGGAGGAGGCCGAACGCTTCGGGGTGCGGTGGGAACTGGCGGTGCAGGCGTGGCCGAAGCCGGTGACGGCGCAGCCGGAGTCCGAGCCGGAGTCCGAGCCGGCGGAGGGGGCCGACGAGTACGAGGACGACCCCACCCTGCCCTGGTGGGACGCGCCGCCGAAGTCGGCGGAGCCGCCCTCGCGCCGGTTGCTGGTGGTCGCGGTGGTGCTTGTCGTGGCGCTGGCGTTGACGGCGCTGATCGGGGCCGTTGCGCTGGGGTGAGCCGGGCGGGACGACGGTGCCGGATCTGCCCGAATGAATCGCATGTGACGCACGTGATCATTTATGTGCGTTCTGTGTGGCGATGTGTTGACAAGTTCGCGGATTTGCAAGGAAGTCGTTCGGTAACCGGGCTAGCGTGGTCGATCGGGACAGTCCGGGGCGTCCCCTATCTAGCAAGGGCTTACTGCCAGGGTTGTGTCGGCTGGAGAGGGAAGCCGGTGGAACACTGGACGCCATCCGGCGGGCGTGCAACGGTGCATGCCCACCGTCACAATGCTCCCGTGCGCCCCCACCCCGGGAACTGAGATCCTTACTGGGCGCATCCCTGTGGGTAGCCAGAACGGGGACTCGGCAAAGGGCACCACGCGCGGGGGAAACGCGAGAAACACCAGCACGAACCGGGGGGAAGAGGGGGGAAGCAATGCCTCGTTGGAGGGCCTTGCCGGATGAACTGGATCCGCAGGTCAGGGAGTTCGCGAGCCAGCTGCGGCGGCTCGTGGACCGCAGCGGTCTGAGCATCGCGGCGCTGGCGGACCGTACGGGATACAGCAAGACGTCCTGGGAGCGGTATCTGAACGGGCGGCTGCTCGCGCCCAAGGGCGCGATCGTGGCGCTCGCCGAGGTCACCGGCACCAATCCGATCCATCTGACGACGATGTGGGAGCTCGCCGAACGCGCGTGGAGCCGTTCGGAGATGCGCCACGACATGACCATGGAGGCGATCCGGATCTCCCAGGCGCGTGCCGCGCTGAGCGAGTTCGGGGCGCCGCCGGCGAACGCCAAGGGGGGCGCGAAGACCGGGAAGAGCGCGCGCAGGGGCGGAAACGCCACGGCCGCGCCCACGCCCGGGGTGGCGGGGCCGGCCGGGGTGGCCCCGACCGTTCCGCCCACGGTGCCGACACAGCCCACGGCGCCGGAGGTGCGGGACTCGGTGGTGCGGGACTCTCCGGTCCGGGACTCTCCGGTCCGGGACTCGCCCGTACGGGGCTCCACCGGGGGTGACGTCCGGGAGGGCGGCTCCTCCGAGGGCAACTCGTGGGGGCTGGCCGGGTATAGAGGACCGTCGACGACGGGTGCCCGCACTTCTGGTGCGGCGCCGTCAGGAGCGTCCTCGGCGTCCGCCGCGTCCGCCGCGTCCGCCGCGTCCGACGTCTCCGGCGCGGCGTCGGGATGGTCGCCGGGGACGCCCGGTCCGTACGGCGAGCCTCCGCAGGGGCCTCGTCCGAGACGCCGGTCCACCGGTGGGGGCGGTGGCAAGCGGCGGCTGACGATGTTCCTCGCGGGGGTCGTCGGCGTACTGGTCGTCATCGCCGCGGTGTTCTACCTCACCGACGGCGCCGGCAAGAACAAGAACGAGGAAGCCGGCAAGTCCCCCTCGCCGTCCGTGACGACCGACCCCGACCTGCCGGCCGGGGTGAAGTGCAGCGGTGACTCCTGCACCGGCAAGGACGCGGAGAGCATGGGCTGCAGCGGTGACCTCGTGACCACCGCCAAGACCGCGACCGTCGGCACGGCCGTGGTCGAGGTGCGCTACAGCGAGACGTGCGGCGCGGCGTGGGGACGCATCACGCAAGCCGCGCAGGGCGACGAGGTGGCGGTGACGGTCGGCAAGAAGAAGCAGACCGGCACGATCACCGCGGCCGGGGACACGATCGCGTACACCCCGATGGTGGCCGTGAAGGACGCGGGCGAGGCGATCGCGTGCGCGACGCTGGCGGTAGGGCAGGAAGGCTGCACGCAGTAGCGGCGTGCCGCGCTCCCGGACGCCGGTCGGGCAGTTCAGCCTGTCCGGCGTCCGAGGGCGAGGTCCCACCGTGACTTCTCGATGCCGGCCCGCGTATTTCAGCCCGTCCGGCGTTTGAGGACGAGGCCCTTCGGGCCGATGCGGGGGTCTGGGGGCGGCAGCCCCCGGGGACGGGACGGGTAGGGCGGCGGGGGCGAAAAAAGAATCCGGTCGGCAGGAATGCCCGCCCGCAAAGTGGGCACGCGCACCGTACCCCCACGGGAGTCCGGCAACCGGTACCCCCACCCAGCGGCCGCCCACGTCCCCCTCTCCCGGACCGGGCGGCCGCTCCCTTTCCCCCGTTTCCCCCATTGATCGACATTCTGTGGGCCGGGCCACACGGACCCGGCCGTGCGAGATCCCGGAGGCGCGATAGCCTGACCGGTGGATCTCTCGACGCCAAGAGATCGATCATCCTGACGTCCCGCACCCCGGGGCGGGGACGACCCACCGCCAGCTGTCATACGGAGAACGCCATGACCCGCACTCCCGTGAACGTCACCGTCACCGGCGCGGCCGGCCAGATCGGTTACGCCCTGCTGTTCCGCATCGCCTCCGGCCAGCTGCTCGGCGCGGACGTGCCGGTCAAGCTGCGACTTCTTGAGATCACCCCGGCCCTCAAGGCCGCCGAGGGCACCGCCATGGAGCTCGACGACTGCGCGTTCCCGCTCCTGCAGGGCATCGACATCAGCGACGACCCGAACGTCGCCTTCGACGGCGCCAACGTCGCCCTCCTCGTCGGCGCCCGCCCCCGCACCAAGGGCATGGAGCGCGGTGACCTCCTGGAGGCCAACGGCGGCATCTTCAAGCCGCAGGGCCAGGCCATCAACGCCCACGCCGCGGACGACATCAAGGTCCTGGTCGTCGGCAACCCGGCCAACACCAACGCGCTCATCGCGCAGGCCGCCGCCCCGGACGTACCGGCCGAGCGCTTCACCGCGATGACCCGCCTCGACCACAACCGCGCGCTGACCCAGCTCGCGAAGAAGACCGGCTCGACGGTCGCGGACATCAAGCGGCTCACCATCTGGGGCAACCACTCCGCCACCCAGTACCCGGACATCTTCCACGCCAGCATCGCCGGCAAGAACGCCGCCGAGGTCGTCAACGACGAGAAGTGGCTCGCCGAGGACTTCATCCCGACCGTCGCCAAGCGCGGCGCGGCGATCATCGAGGCCCGCGGTGCCTCCTCGGCCGCCTCCGCCGCCAACGCCGCCATCGACCACGTGCACACGTGGGTCAACGGCACCGCCGACGGCGACTGGGTCTCCATGGGTATCCCGTCCGACGGTTCCTACGGCGTTCCGGAGGGGCTCATCTCCTCCTTCCCGGTCACCACCAAGGACGGCAAGTACGAGATCGTCCAGGGCCTGGAGATCAACGAGTTCTCCCGCGCCCGGATCGACGCCTCCGTCAAGGAGCTCGAGGAGGAGCGCGACGCGGTCCGCGGTCTCGGCCTCATCTGAGCCGACCGACACCTGTGATCCCCGGGCCCGCGCGAGAGCGGCCCGGGGATCAGTGCGTCACCCGTCCGGTCAGCCCTCCACGACCAGTGCCGCCAGGTCCAGGAACGCGTTGAGCGCCGGTGCCCGCAGCCGCGCCGGCTGCCCGAAGCCCGCGGACGACAGCAACCGGTCGTAGGGCACCGCGACCACCTGGTCCGCACCGATGTCGAAGCGGTCGGGCAGGTCGTCCGGCACGGCCTGCCCCGAGCGCTGCTCGACCTCGGTCACCACGACGACCGCCTCGTCCGCCAGCCGCCGGTGCCCGTCGAAGCGCAGCCGGTCGAGCACCCGCCACGCGGCGTCGAAGTACCAGCCCGAGTTGCCGCAGCACAGGATCAGCCGGTCGGTCAGATCCAGGACGGCGTCGGCCGACCGGTCCAGTCGCTGCGGGGCCCAGTCGGTGAGGACGAACGAGTAGTAGGGCGCGGTCCTCGCCAGGATGTGCGGATAGGCCTGGGCATGAATGAGGTTCGGCGGGACGCGGCCTCCGGGGTGCGCGGCGACCTCCAGCCCCGACGGCAGGCGGGTGGTGCGCGCTCGGACCTGCTCGTACGTCGCGTCGGCCGGCAGGGCGGCCAGGTCGCGCACGGTGGCCGGGTTCCGGTCGGTGAGGAAGGCGTCGAGCGCTCCCTCGACGTCCGCTCCGTCCAGCGCCAGGACGGGCTCGCCCCGGACCGCGGCGAGGAGCGAGCCGAGCATCATCGTCGTCGCCGCCCGCCCGCTGTAGACCCGGCCGCCGTAGTGGTAGGTGCCGACCAGGGTGAGGCGTCGGGCGTGCGGCAGAGGTGCCCGCAGCCGTTCCAGCCGGGCCTCCCGCTCGCGGCGGGCGGCGGCGAAGCGGGGCGGGCGCAGGGGGAGGACGCCGGCGTCGTAGGGCGAGGCGGCGGCCGGAGGCGGGGCGAGCGGCACGCGCGACGACGGCCCGGTGCGGACCCGGGGCGGGGCCGAGGGCGTCGGGGTGCTGGTGCGTTCGGTGCGGGACTGGGCGATGTAGTTCGCCAGGACGTCCGCGACCTCGCCCGCCGTGGGCCGCGCGGCCGGATCGGGGCCGAGGCAGCGCAGCACCGTCTGCCGCAGCCGTGCCCAGGTGTCGCCCTGCCACAGGTGCATGCCCTCGGGATGGCCGGGCACCTGCCAGTGCAGTTCCCGGCCCGCCTTGCTGCTGACCAGCTGGAGCAGGTCGCCCAGCGCGCGCACGTTGTCCTCGGGGGTGGGCACCGGGCCCGTACCGGTGTACCGGCCGTCCAGGGCGCAGTTGGACAGGTCGGCGAGGACCACCGAGCGCCGCAGCACGAAGATGTTCTCCGCACTGAGGTCCGCCGGCACCACCCCGTGGAGATGGCACAGGGCCACGGCGCTCGCCAGATGCCAGCCGACGAGCAGCCCCGTGAGCTTGTCGAAGGGAGCGGAACCCGTCGCGTGGGCCTGGTTGAAGAGCTCCGCAAGGCGGGGCGGGGCGGGTGACGCGGAGCCGTCCTCGATCGGGGCCGACGCCAGCCAGGCCGGCGTGTTCCCGAGCCCGGTACCGAGCAGGGCGGGCGCGTACTGTCCGCCCAGCCGGCGCAACGCCTCCGCCTCCGTCGCGATCAACTCGGCACCGTCGGCGGGGACATCGGGGCGCGGGGTGCGCACCATGGCCCTGCTGTCGTTCATCATGTGGACGCCGTCGTACTCCAGCACCCAGCGCAGGCGCCGCCGGCTGCGCAGCCGGTAGGGGCCCAGCCGCCGAGGGTCGTCGGCCGCGAGGCCTGCCCAGCCGTCCCCGGAGGTGGTGCCCTGTTCCCGGATGCCCCGTTCCAGTCTGCTCATCCCGGAGTCGAACGACACCCCGAACCGTGCCAGCAGTTTCCGCTCCACACGTGTGAACGGCCGGTGCGAGCCGGGGAGCCGGGCGGAGCCGTCCGGGTGGGCGAGCCAGGCCGGGAAGTCCGGTGAGTTGCCCGCGAGTTGTTCCAGCCGGTGCCCGATCGTGCGGCTGGTCCGCAGGAGTTCGGACTGCGGGACGGCGTCCAGGAGCACGGACCTCGACGTGTCGGAGAAGTCGAAGACCTGGTGCTTGGCGGGCAGCGGCCCGGGCACCGGCGCGGGGTGCGGCCGCATCAGCCCGCCGAGGAAGACCTCCGCGAGATGGGAGGTCCGCGCCTGCCACGGCACCGCCGTCTGGACGAGCCGCATCACCGGCACCGTGAGCGGCGACACGGCCGCCAGATGCGCCGCGAGCCGGTACGCCTCCGGGGTGGCCGCGTCCCGGAAGTGCTGGGCGCTGCCCGGGCCCGGGGACGGGGGGGCCGTGCCGGACGGGCGCGGCCGGGTCAGCAGCGGCACCCGGACCGTGGCGCCGGGCGAGGCGAGCAGGTGGGCCCAGGTCCGCAGCGAGGCGGCCGTCGGCTCCAGGACCGGCACCGGCACCCCGTCGAAGGCGGCGAGGCCGGGCGGGAGTACCGGATCGGTGATCTCCCAGGAGATGTTGGCGCCGCCGATCCGCCGGGTGGTGGCCTGCCAGTGTTCCGCGTGGACGCCGGAGCCTTCCCACAGGTCGGGAGGCAGGGTGTGCAGCAGGGCGGTGGGGCCGCGGGAGGCCCAGCTGGACAGCAGGCCGTGCAGGGTGCCGCTGCGCCAGGCGGCGCCCAGGCCGTCGCTGACGACGAGGACGAGGGTGCGGCCCGACGGGTCGCCCACCGTGCTCAGCGGGACCGGGGTGCTGTCGGTCCGGAACGGGCGGGCGTGCAGACGGGGTTCGTCGGCGCCACGGGTGTCGAGGCCGAGGACGCGGGTGGTGGCGAAGGCGCCCAGGCGTTCGAGCAGGGTGCGCAGTTCGGCGGCGAGGCGGTGCCACAGCAGCATCGACAGGCCGTCGTCGACGAGCAGGACCAGATGGAGCCAGCGCTCCTGCACGGGCCGCTGCACCACGTCGGGCAGCCGGGTCTCGGCGAGTTCGGCGGCGGTGCGCTCCTCGTCGATCTCCAGGCGGTGCGGGCTGGCCAGGCGGCGGCGCAACGGCCGTAGCGCGCGCCCCAGTTCGAGCTCGCCTCCGAGTGCCTTGTCCTCCGGGACCCGGACGGGCTGCGCCTTGCTCGGCTCGGCGTCCTGGCGCAGCCGGATCTCGGGAACGGGCGGGGACTCGGACTCCTGGCGGGCATCCGAGTACAGGGAGTGCCCGGTCAGGTCGGGCAGGTCCGGGTCGTTGGGTTCGGGTGCCGGCGCGGGATCCTGCGGGCCGGCCTCGTCCGGCTCGGCGGCGGCCGGTTCCGTCGACGGCGCCGGGCCCTGGCGCGCCAGGCGGGCGAGGGGCGCGTCCGCCCCGCCGGGCACCCGCCGGGCCAGCCACAGCACGTCGAGCACCTGGCCGGCGTCCAGCTCCTGCCCGGAGGCCGACAGCACGCGCAGCAGCTCGCCGAGCCGCCCGCCCCCGCCGGCCTCGGTCACAGTTCCCCGGTCAGCTGGTGCAGCACGGCCTTCAGCAGTTCCTTGGCGTTGAGGTTCACCCCGCTGTTGCGCAGGAACACGGCGTTGAGGAGCTGGTCCGTGGCCAGTTCGCCGAGGGCGCGGCGATGTACGAAGGTGTCGATCAGGTCTTCCGCGTCGCTCAGGGCCTCCTCGCCGAGGTGTGCGGTGACGATGGCGCGCAGCCGGTCCGCGTCCGGAACTTGCAGGGCGAGGCGGACGCAGCGGCGCAGGAAGGCGGGCGGGAACTCGCGTTCGCCGTTGCTGGTGATGACGACGACAGGGAACTCGGCGCACTGGACCCGGCCCTGATGAACCGTCACCGAGCCCCGGTGGTCGGCGGTCTGCACCTCCACGTCCGCCATGTCCTCGGGGAGCCGGGTCAGTTCCGGGATGTCGAAGTAGCCCTCCTCGAAGACGGTGAGCAGGTCGTTGGGCAGGTCGACGTCGCCCTTGTCCATCTCGTCGATGAGCAGGGCACGCGGTGTCGTCGACGGCACCAGGGCGGTGCCCAGCGGACCGAGCCGGATGAACGTCCCGATCGACGGCTCGCTTTCGCCCCGGTCGCGGCTGAGCGTCGTCTCGCGCAGCCGGCCGATCGCGTCGTACTGGTAGAGCGCCTCCCGCACGGTCGACCGGCTGTTGATGGACCAGCGCAGCAGCTCGCCCAGCCGCAGTTCGTGCGAGACGGCCCGGGCGAGGGAGGACTTGCCGGTGCCGGCCGGCCCGGTGACCAGCAGGGGGCGGCGCAGATGGAGCGAGGCGTTGACGACGTCGGCGTGCTCCGGCTGGATCAGATACGGCAGTTCGGGGCGGACAGCCGGCGTGGGGCTGAACCGGCGCCACGGCGGGGCCGGGGGCAGCGTCACGGGGCGCGGGAGGCCGTCGCCGCGGAAGATGCGCCAGTCGGCCTCGGAAGCGGAGGTCATGCGCTCTCCTGGGGGTCGGTCAGGTGCAGTCGGGGCACCGTGCGGTCGGCGTCCGCCCAGGCGAGGACCGGGCGGCCGGGGAACTCGGGGGCGCGGGTGCCCCGGGCGTTGGCCCGGTAGACCCGTACCCCGTCGGGCAGTTCACGGGTGGCGAGTCCCGCCATGTGCTTGGCGGCGTGCGAAGGCGTGTCTCGGCCGCGGTCCCACACCACCACCGGTATGCCCACGGCGAGGCAGATCTGAACGATCTTGTCGCGCGGGCCCGGCGGTACGTCGACGGACACCCGGACCGTGTCGCGCCGGCCCATCAGCTCGTAGTAGACCTGGGTCGGGTCCTGGGCCGGATCCGATACGACCAGCGTCTCCCCGGAGTCGAGCTTCTTCCATCGCTCGCGCCAGTCGGGAAGGAAACGCTCGTGCCGGTGCAGGAGTTCCGGACAGTGCACGACCAGCGGGAACTCCGCGCCGAGCATGCCCGGGATGATCTCGCCGGGGGCCTGGGCCGCCCATTCGTCGACCGGCAGGTTCAGGTCTTCGCGGCCCACGAGCACCTCCACCAGCGGCCGGCCGCCGTCCGCGGCCGAGGACGTGAGGGACTCCAGGACGCGCAGCAGTTCGCGCGCCGCCTCGGACGCCGTGTACGCGGCGGAGCTGTCGGCCGACACCTGGCGGGGCCCGGAGCCCTCGTCGCACCAGATACGCAGCCGGTGCCGGCCCCGCCCGGCCCGTGTGACCTGCACCAGGACCCGCACTCGTCCGGTCCTCGCGCGCACCATGCGGGCCCAGTCCTCGGCGTCCGAGCGCCGCTCCCGCACGGCCGCAGGGGGGATGCCGAGCCGCACCGCCACGCTGTCCGACCACAGCCGCAGCCCGCCCTTCTGGGGCGCCGGGCACAGCACGGCGACGTACTCGACGACCCTCAGCAGCGCCGGTACCCGGGGCCCGCCGTCGTCGGAGTGGCCGTCACCGGCCAGCCGCTCCAGGTTGAGGAGCTGGGCGTCCGGAGTGTCCCCGTCGGACCGGACGTCGACCCGCTTCGCGGCCTCGCGCACCACCTCGGGGAGTCGCCCGAGCACCGGCTTGTCGACCTTGCGCAGCAGCTGGTGCAGTTGCTGGTGCTCGCGCGGCGAGAGCAGCAGCGCGGTCTCGAAGAACTGTCCGGCGGCCAGGACGTAGCCGGCCGCCGCGGGGTTCGTGGGCCGCAGGATCTGGGTGAGCGCCGCCACCGCCCGCGGATGGCTGATCAGGAAGCCCGCGAACTCCTCGACCGTCGGCGGGGCCACGGCGCTGCCCGGCTCACGGCCGCACTCCACCGCCAGCTTGCGGGCGGTGTCGCCGAACGAGTACGACGCTGTCGGCAGGGCGTACCGGATCGTCTCGACGAGCTTGACGAAGGGGGGATCACCGGGGTCGTAGGACTGCCAGGCCGCACCCCCGTCGTCCAGTGCCACGCCCGCGTCCCGTAGCTCAGCCTCGACCCGCTGCCAGGGGATGCCCCAGCTGCGCCGGATCATGTCCTGCGGGCTGGGCGGGACATCGCACGCCGGCATGAAGTGCGCGGCGACGAGTCCGACGACGGCCCCGTCGTCGTCGCACCACAGCGGCCCGCCGCTGTAGCCGTGACCGACCGCCATGCCCGTGCTCTTGCCGTCGAGATAGCCGATCCCGTCGTCGAGGGCGGCGACCTCCAGATCGGCGAAGGTCG
Source organism: Streptomyces cyaneochromogenes (assembly GCF_003963535.1). Classification (GTDB taxonomy): domain Bacteria; phylum Actinomycetota; class Actinomycetes; order Streptomycetales; family Streptomycetaceae; genus Streptomyces; species Streptomyces shaanxiensis. Next base: position 6,232,197 of record NZ_CP034539.1, read on the forward strand.
CGCCCAGCCCGCTGCCGTGCCAGGCGCGCAGCCGCTGGCCCGACATCATGGCCGTACGGCGGTCCGGCGCGGGCACGTCGCGCGGCGGAGCGTCGATCCGCAGCACCGCGAGATCGCCGAGCCACTCCAGGTCGCCGTCCCGCACGGTCTGCCCGGCGCGGGTGCGCGGAGGGATCCAGTGCGCCACGCGCGCGGGGTACCGCTCGGTCCTCCGCGCCCCCTTCACCTCGACGAACAGCTCGTCCAGACCGGGCGGCCGAGGGTCGAACTGCGCCCTGCCCAGGGCGTCGTTGACGACATGTGCGCAGGTCAGCACCGTGTCGGTGCCGAGTACGACCGCCGCGCCCGCCGTCTTCCCGTCGGCCGTCCGCCGCACGGACGCGGCATTCGGGCGCGTCCTGTCGCCGGGCGCCGCCCCGACCTCCTTGAACCAGCCCACGGTCACTCCGAACCGGGCGCGGGCTTCCAGCTGGCGGTGACGGTGAGGTGCGCCTGGCCGTTACCGCCGACTATCCCGAGCTTGAGGTCCTGTCCGACCTGCACACCGAAGGTCACGCTGAGCTCGCTCGGCGGATCCGGTACGTCCTTGACGGAGTCATGCACCTCTTGCAGGAGCGGCCCGAGCGGCTTCAGCGCCCCGCGCAGGGCACCGGTCGCGAAGTTGGCGACGGCCCGGCCACCGGTGGCGACGGGGACGGCTCTGCCCATGCCTTCGGGGAGGTCGTCGTCGCCCGGCGCGGGTCCGGGGGCGAGCAGGAACCTCACGGCCGTACCGTCGTCGAACTCTGATTCCAAGATGGTGGACACGCCAACATTGTGGCTCAAGCCGCCTGAATCGACAGGGAGTTCACCACTCTTGATCGCCCCTCTCAGGGAGCCGGCGACAGTCGCTTCTCGAACCAGTGCGCGGCGTAGACGTTGTCGTCGTACCGGGGGATCTCCGTGTATCCGCACGCCCGGTACATCGCCTGCGCCTCGGTGAGCGCGGCGTGCGTGTCGAGCCGTACGACGGTGAAGCCCCGTGCGGCGGCCTCGCGTTCGAGCGCGTCGAGGAGGCGGCGGGCGAGGCCCAGGCGGCGGGCGTCGGGGTGCACCCAGACGTGGCGGATCTCGCCGACGCCGGGTTCCAGGCGGCGTAGCGCCCCGCAGGCGACGGGGCGGCCTTCCTCGCGGGCGACGAAGAACGCGCCGGCGTCGCCGGACACCTCCTGCGGCCGTACGAGGTCGCTCTTGTCGAAGCCCTCGGGGAACCGCTCGTCGATGTCGGCCGCGTACCCGTCCAGGCAGGCGCGGGCGTCCGGTGCGGCGCCGTCGACGAGGTCGACGGTGATGCCCGCGAGGCGCAGCAGGCGCCGGGCGGTGGCCAGTGCCTCGGTCAGTTCGGCGCGCTGCGGTGCGCTGAGGCCCTCGAGGAGCCCGGCGGCGGCCGCGCTCGCCCGGCGGTTCTGCTCCTTCACCTCCACGCGCCCGGCCGCGGTCAGCTCGATCATGCGCAGCCGGTGGTCCCGCGGGTGCGCGCTCAGCCGGACCATGCCCTGGGCCTGAAGCGTCTTCGCCATCCGGCTCAGATATCCGGCGTCCAGGCCGAGCCGGCTCCTGAGCTCGCGCAGTGACGCGCCGTCCCCGATCTCGAACAGCAGCCGGGCCTCGCCGAGCGGGCGGTCCTGGCCGAGGTAGTGGTCGTCCAGTACGCCGATGCGGCGCGTGAAGTAACGGTTGAAGCGGCGGAAGGCCGTCACATGCTCCGTCGACACTGGCTCCATATCTATTTGACTTTAGTCAAAGGTCGCGTCGAGGGCCATACCTGCGTCCGCCGCGTCGGCGGCAAGTGACGTCCCTTTTGTTACCTTTCGGGCGCATTTTCAGTGACGCACCGCACTTTCCGCCCCGGATTGCGCATGCAATCCGGGGGTCGGGGCAGGCGGTGACGGTCCTCATGAGTGACACCTGTGTGACTCAGGGGCGTTGAACAGGAACGGAAGGCGACACCGATCATGACCGGACAGCAGGCACGGCAGGCTGAGCAGACCATTCACGCGGGCGGAGAGTGGCGTGCGGCCGTCTCCGGCGCCACGCGCGAGATCCTCGACCCCGCCGATGCCCGCCCCTTCGCCGTGGTCGCGGAGGGCGACGAGAAGGACACCGATCTGGCCGTGGCGGCCGCCCACCGCGCCTTCGACGGCGGGCAGGGCGAGTGGCCCCTCACGCCCGTCGCCGAGCGTGCCGCCGTGCTGCGCCGCGTCGCCGACCTGCTCGCCCGCGACCGCGAGCGGCTCGGCCTGCTGGAGAGCCGCGACGCCGGCAAGACCGTCGAGGAGGGCCGGGTCGACATCGACTGCGTCGCCGACGCCTTCCGCTACTTCGCCGACCTCGTCGCCGCCGAGGGCCCGGGCCGGGTCGTCGACGCGGGTTCGGCCGACATCCACAGCGTCGTCGTCCATGAGCCGGTCGGCGTGTGCGCGCTGATCACGCCCTGGAACTACCCGCTGCTCCAGGCCAGTTGGAAGATCGCCCCGGCCCTCGCCGCCGGGAACACCTTCGTCGTCAAGCCCAGCGAGATCACCCCCCTGACGACCGTCGCCCTGATCGAGCTGCTGGTCGAGGCGGGCCTCCCGGCCGGCGTCGCCAACATCGTGACCGGCCCGGGCCATTCCGTCGGCGCCCGCCTCGCCGAGCACCCGGACGTCGACCTCGTCTCCTTCACCGGCGGCCTGGTCAGCGGCACCAAGGTGGCCCAGGCCGCCGCGCCCGGCGTCAAGAAGGTCGCCCTCGAACTCGGCGGCAAGAACCCCAACGTGGTCTTCGCCGACGCCTGCGCCACCGACGAGGCCTTCGACACGGCCGTCGACCAGGCCCTCAACGCCGCCTTCATCCACAGCGGCCAGGTCTGCTCGGCGGGCGCCCGCCTCATCATCGAGGAGTCGGTCCGGGACCGTTTCGTGGCCGAACTCGCCCTGCGCGCACAGAAGATCCGCCTCGGCCGCGGCGACGTCGACGGCGTCGAGTGCGGCCCGCTCGTCTCCGAGCAGCAGCGCGCCAAGGTCGAGGGGTACGTCGCCTCCGCGCTGGAGGAGGGCGCGGTGCTGCGCTCCGGCGGCAAGCGCCCCGAGCCGTCCCCGGAGCGGCCGGAGAGCGGCTACTTCTACGAGCCGACCCTCCTCGACCACTGCCACCGCGAGATGAGGGTCGTACGCGAGGAGGTCTTCGGACCCGTCCTCACCGTCGAGACCTTCCGCACCGAGGACGAGGCCGTCGCCCTCGCCAACGACACCGAGTACGGCCTCGCGGGCGCCGTCTGGACCGCCGACGCGGGCCGGGCCCGCCGGGTCGCGGGCCGTCTGCGGCACGGCACCGTCTGGATCAACGACTTCCACCCCTACCTCCCGCAGGCGGAGTGGGGCGGCTTCGGCAAGAGCGGAGTGGGCCGCGAACTCGGCCCCGCCGGACTCGCCGAGTACCGCGAGACCAAGCACGTCTACCAGAACCTCGCACCGAAGCCGGTGCGCTGGTTCGCGGGCTGACCCCCGTCCCCCCTTCTCCGAGTCAGCCCTGATCACCCCCCTTGGAGTACCACCCCATGTCCGAAAAGACCCACGAATACGACTACGTCGTCATCGGCGGCGGCACCGCGGGTTCCGTCATCGCCTCGCGCCTCACCGAGAACCCCGACGTCACCGTCGCCGTCATCGAGGGCGGCCCGAGCGACGTCGGCCGGGACGACGTCCTCACCCTGCGCCGCTGGATGGGCCTGCTCGGCGGTGAGCTGGACTACGACTACCCGACGACCGAGCAGCCGCGCGGCAACTCGCACATTCGGCACAGCCGCGCCCGCGTCCTGGGCGGCTGCTCCTCCCACAACACCCTGATCGCCTTCAAGCCGCTGCCGTCCGACTGGGACGAGTGGGAGGAGGCCGGCGCCAAGGGCTGGGGCGCGGTGCCGATGGAGGCGTACTACGCCCGGCTGAAGAACAACATCGTTCCCGTCGACGAGCAGGACCGCAACGCCATCGCCCGTGACTTCGTCGACGCGGCCCAGGGCGCGCTCGACGTCCCGCGCGTCGAGGGCTTCAACAAGCAGCCCTTCACCGAGGGCGCCGGCTTCTTCGACCTCGCCTACCACCCCGAGAGCAACAAGCGCTCGTCGGCGTCGGTGGCGTATCTGCACCCCGTGATGGACGAGCGCGAGAACCTCACGATCCTGCTGGAGACGTGGGCGTACAAGCTGGAGCTGAACGGCACGCACGCCGAGGGCGTGCACGTGCGCACCAAGGACGGCGAGGAGATCCTGGTCCGCGCCCGGCGTGAGGTCGTCCTGTGCGCGGGCGCCGTCGACTCGCCCCGCCTGCTGCTGCACTCCGGCATCGGCCCCAAGGCCGACCTGGAGGCGCTCGGTATCCCCGTGGTGCGCGACCTGCCGGGCGTTGGCGAGAACCTCCTGGACCACCCGGAGTCGGTGATCGTCTGGGAGACCCACGGACCGATCCCCGAGAACTCCGCGATGGACTCCGACGCGGGCCTGTTCGTGCGCCGCGACCCCGAACACCAGGGCCCCGACCTGATGTTCCACTTCTACCAGATCCCCTTCACGGACAACCCGGAGCGACTGGGCTACCGGCGGCCGGAGTTCGGCGTCTCGATGACCCCGAACATCCCCAAGCCGAAGAGCCGCGGCCGGCTGTACCTGACCAGCGCCGACCCGTCCGTGAAGCCCGCGCTGGACTTCCGCTACTTCACCGACGAGGACGACTACGACGGCCGCACCCTCGTCGACGGCATCCGCATCGCCCGCGAGATCGCAGCGACCGAGCCGCTGGCGAGCTGGCTCAAGCGCGAGGTGTGCCCCGGCCCGCAGGTCACCGGAGACGAGGAGCTGAGCGAGTACGCGCGCAAGGTCGCGCACACCGTGTACCACCCGGCGGGCACCTGCCGTATGGGCGCCGCCGACGATGAACTGGCCGTGGTGGACCCGCAGTTGAGGATCCGCGGCCTGGACGGCATTCGTATCGCCGACGCCTCCGTCTTCCCGACGATGACCGCCGTGAACCCGATGATCGGGGTGCTCATGGTCGGTGAGAGGGCCGTCGACCTGATCGGAGGTGAGGCGTGATGAGTACGACACCCAGGACAGCCGAGGACATGACGACCGAGAGCACGACCAAGAGCACGACGCCCGAGACCCGCAAGCCCCCGACCGCGCCGGTCTTCGCCGTCGAGGGCCTGTGGAAGGTCTTCGGCCCCAAGGCGGACCGCATACCCGCCGACCCCGAGCTGACCGCCCTCGCACCCGCCGAACTGCGCACCCGCACCGGCTGCACGGCGGCCGTCCGGGACGTCTCCTTCGACGTCCGCAAGGGCGAGGTCTTCGTCGTCATGGGCCTGTCCGGCTCCGGCAAGTCCACGCTGGTGCGCTGTCTGACCCGGCTGATCGAGCCGACGGCGGGCACCATCGCCATCGACGGCGAGGACGTCCGCGCCATGGACAAGACCCGGCTGCGCGAACTGCGCCGCCACCGCGCCGCGATGGTCTTCCAGCACTTCGGCCTGCTCCCGCACCGCACGGTCCTCGACAACGTGGCATACGGCCTGGAGATCCAGCGCGTCGGCAAGGCCGAACGCCGTGAGCGGGCCGCCAAGGTGGTCGCCAAGGTCGGCCTGGAGGGCATGGAGCACCGCAGGCCCGGCCAGCTGTCCGGCGGCCAGCGCCAGCGCGTCGGCCTCGCCCGGGCACTCGCGGTGGACCCCGAGGTCCTGCTCTTCGACGAGCCGTTCAGCGCGCTCGACCCGCTGATCCGGCGGGACATGCAGGAGGAGGTCGTCCGTCTGCACCGCGAGGAGGGCCGCACGATGGTCTTCATCACCCACGACCTCAGCGAGGCCCTCAAACTCGGCGACCGCATCGCCCTCATGCGCGACGGCGCCGTGGTCCAGCTGGGCACCCCCGAGGAGATCGTGGGCTCCCCGGCCGACGACTACGTCCGCGAGTTCGTCCGGGACGTCCCGCGCGAACAGGTCCTGACGGTCCGTACGGCCATGCGCGCCGCGTCGGCCGACGAGACCGGCAACGGCCCCGCGCTCGCGCCGGACGCCACGGTGTCCGAGGCGATCGAGGCCGTCGCGCGCAGCGGTGCCCCGGCGCGGGTCATGGAAGGGGGACGTTGTCTGGGGGTGGTCGACCACGAACGGCTCCTCGGCGTCGTAGCGGGGACGGAGCAGCGTAAGGAGGTGGCTTGATGGCCACCGTCACCGCTTCCGCCCCGCAGGCCACCCTGCCCGGCTTCCTCAAACGCCCGGTCGTCCGCAAGCTTGTGCTCCTGGCGCTGGTCGCCGCGATCCTCGTCCCGCTGGCCAACGCCCGCTGGGCGAGCGGCACCTGGCCGGACGCGCTCACCGTCGACGTCTCCGGACCGCTCACCGACACCAGCACCTGGATCATCGACAACCGCGACAGCCACCCGCTGTTCCTCTACTTCTTCGGGCACATCAGCAACGCGGTCGTGCTCTGCGTACGCGCCGTGTACCTGGTGCTGCTCGCGGCCGGATGGGCCGGCGTCACCGCCGCCGCGTCCCTGATCGCCTGGCGTGTCGCGGGCCGGCGACTGGCCGCCGGTACGGCCGCCGCGTTCCTGGCGTGCGGGTTCCTCGGCATGTGGATCCCGACCATGCAGACCCTCGCGCTGATGGTCGTGGCGGTCCTCGCCTCGGTCGTCGTGGGCGTGCTGCTGGGCCTCGCCGCCGGGCTGTCCGACCGTATGGACCGGATACTGCGGCCCGTCCTGGACACCATGCAGGTGCTCCCGGCCTTCGCCTACCTGCTCCCCGTCGTCCTGGTCTTCGGCATCGGCGTCCCCGCCGCCGTCCTGGCCACGGTCGTCTACGCGGCCCCGCCGATGGCCCGCCTCACCGCCCTCGGCCTGCGCGGCGCCGACAAGGAGGTGCTGGAGGCCGTCGAGTCGCTCGGCACCACCGCGCGCCAGCGCCTGCTGACCGCCCGCATCCCGCTGGCCCGCAGGGAACTCCTCCTCGGCCTCAACCAGACGATCATGATGGCGCTGTCCATGGCGGTCATCGCGTCGGTCATCGGCGCGGGCGGCCTCGGTGACCGCGTCTACCAGGCGCTGGCCACGGTCGACGTCGGCGCGGCCCTCGCGGCCGGCATCCCGATCGTGCTGCTCGCCGTCGTCCTGGACCGGGTGACCGGCGCCGCGGGCGAACGCCTCGGCGAGGAGCCCCGGCCGAACGGCCGGGCGCGCTGGCTCTACGCCCTGATCGCCACCGTGGCCATCGCCGTCGCCGCGCGTCTCGCGGGCCGCCTCGACTGGCCCGACGCCTGGACCCTGAACATCGCCGAGCCGGTCAACCGCGCCGTCGACTGGATGACCAACCACCTCTACTCCGGCGTTCCCGTCGTCGGCGGCACCGCCGACTGGGCCGGCCATTTCACCACCTGGGTCCTGGACCCGGTGCGCGACGGCCTGCAGTGGCTGCCCTGGTGGTCGGTCCTGCTGATCGTCGCCACCCTCGCCTGGCTGATCGGCACCTGGCGCACGGCCCTGACCGCCGTCCTCGCCATGGCCGCGATCGGCGTACTGGGCGTGTGGAACCCCTCGCTCGACACGCTCTCGCAGGTCCTGGCGGCCGTGGCCGTCACCCTGGTCCTGGGCTTCGCGATCGGCATCGCCGCGGCCCGCAGCGACCGCGTCGAACGCCTGCTGCGCCCCGTCCTGGACGTCTTCCAGACGATGCCGCAGTTCGTGTACCTGATCCCGGTGGTCGCCCTGTTCGGCGTGGGCCGCGCCCCCGCGGTCGCCGCGGCCGTCGTCTACGCGCTGCCCGCCGTCGTCCGCATCACCACCCAGGGCCTGCGCCAGGTCGACCCGGCCGCCCTGGAGTCGGCCCGCTCGCTCGGCGCGACCCCCGCCCAGCAGCTGCGCCAGGTCCAGCTCCCGCTGGCCCGCCCGGCGCTGCTGCTCGCCGTCAACCAGGGCGTGGTCCTGGTCCTCGCCGTCGTCATCATCGGCGGCCTGGTCGGCGGCGGCGCGCTCGGCTACGACGTCGTCTTCGGCCTCGCGCAGGGCGACCTGGCGACCGGTCTGGTGGCCGGCGCGGCGATCGTCTGCCTGGGCCTGATGCTGGACCGGGTGACGCAGCCGACGGAACGCCGCGCGAAGAAGGGAGCGTGACATGCGAACGCGTATCCGCACCACCGCGCTGATCGCCGGCGTGTCCTCGCTGGCCCTGCTCACCGGCTGTGGCGCCGCCGACATGACCAAGCAGTCCTCGCCGTTCGCGAACGCCGAGGGCGCCAAGACCGTGACCCTGTCCGTGCAGTCCTGGGTCGGCGCGCAGGCCAACGTCGCCGTCACCCAGTACCTGCTGGAGAAGGAGCTCGGCTACCGCGTCGACACCGTCCAGATCGACGAGGTGCCCGCCTGGGACGCGCTCAGCCAGGGCCGGGTCGACGCGCTCCTGGAGGACTGGGGGCACCCGGAGGAGGAGCAGCGGTACGTCAAGGACAAGAAGACGATCGTGCCCGGCGGCGACCTCGGGGTCACCGGGCACATCGGCTGGTACGTCCCGACGTACTTCGCCAAGGAGCACCCGGACGTCACCGACTGGAAGAACCTCGACAAGTACGCCGACCAGATGCGCACCGCGGAGAGCGGTGCCAAGGGCCAGCTGATGGACGGCTCGCCCTCCTACGTCACCAACGACAAGGCGCTGGTGGCGAACCTGGACCTGGACTACCAGGTGGTGTTCGCCGGTTCGGAGGCCGCGCAGATCACCCAGATCAAGCAGTTCGCCAAGGAGAAGAAGCCCTTCCTGACGTACTGGTACGAGCCGCAGTGGCTGTTCAAGAAGGTCCCGATGACCGAGGTGAAGCTGCCGGCGTACAAGGAGGGCTGCGACGCGGACCCGGAGAAGGTCGCCTGCGCCTATCCGCACACCCCGCTGCAGAAGTACCTCAACGCCGACTTCGCGAAGGACGGCGGCGAGGCGGCGGCCCTGCTGAAGAACTTCAAGTGGACGACCGAGGACCAGAACGAGGTCTCCCTGATGATCGCCGAGCAGAAGCTGTCGCCCGAGGAAGCGGCGAAGAAGTGGGTGGACAGCCACGAGTCCACGTGGAAGGCGTGGCTGTCCTGACCTCATGACGGCGTGGCCGTCCCGACGGTCACCTCGCGAGGCCGGCCGCGATGTCCCTCAGCGCCTGAGCGGCGCCGCGCTGGAGCTGCGGCCCGAACGTGATCCGGGTGGCCCCGAGTTCACCGAGTTCGGTGGGCGAGGGGCCTCCCGCGACCGTGCCGTGCACATTGATCGGCCCCTGGATCCCGGACCGCAGCAGCGGCAGTACGTCGGTGGGGGCGCCGATCGGGTACACGCAGTCGGCGCCGGCGGCGACGTACAACGCGGCCCGCTCGATGGCCCGTTCGGCGGCCTGCTTGGGGTCGTGCTCGCCCCGGACGAAGGTGTCGATACGGGCGTTGACGAAGAGCCGGTCGGCGGCGGCGTGCCGTACCCGGGCGAGCCAGTCGGCGTGTGCGCGCGGGTCCTTGAGGACCCCGCCCTCGGAGTCCTCCAGGTTGCACCCCACGGCGCCGGTCTCCAGCAGCCGCTCCACGAGCTCCTCGGGCGCGATCCCGTACCCGCTCTCGATGTCCGCCGACACCGGCACGTCGACGGCCCGTACGATCCGGGCGACCGCCGCGAACATCTCGTCGGCCGGGGTCTGCCCGTCCTCGTACCCGAGGCAGGCGGCGACCCCCGCGCTGGGCGTGGCCAGCGCCGGGAACCCGGCCCCGACGAAGACGCGGGCGCTTGCGGCGTCCCACGGGCCGGGCAGGACGAGCGGGTCGTCGGGGGAGCGGCGCCGGTGGAGTGCGCGTAAGGCGTCGACCTTGCTGCCGGCCCGGGTCACGATGTCGGTCACGGTGTGTGTCCCCCTGGTGGAATGCGGCGGCTGACCATCATCCGGTTCCAGTGGTTGATGGCGACGATCAGCCCGATCAGATGGGCGAGTCGGGGCGCGTCGAAGTGCGCGGCGGCACGGTCGTACACCTCGTCGGGCACGAAACCGTCCGTGAGCAGGGTGACGGCCTCCGTCAGCGCGAGCGCCGCCCGTTCCCGCTCGTCGAAGACGTCCCCGACCTCCTCCCAGGCGGCCAGGAGACCGAGCTGCTCCTCGCGCACGCCGTGCTCGCGGGCGAGGGCGAGGTGCATGTCCAGGCAGAACGCGCAGCGGTTGAGCTGCGAGGCCCGGATCACCACGAGTTCCGCGAGGGCCGGGTCGCCGAGGCCCTTCTTGGCGGTCGCGCTGAGCGTGGACATGGCCTGTCCGACCGCCGGGTCGAGCAGCCGGGTGCGGACCGTCACCCGTGCTGCCCCGGCTGGTAGTGCCCCGGTGTCATACGGCAGGTCACGCCGAACCGGTTCCACGCGTTGATCACCGTGATCGCCGCGATGAGCTGCGCCAGCTCGGCCTCCTCGAAGTGCTTGGCGGCCTTCGCGTACACCTCGTCGGGCACGAAGCCGTCCGTCAGTACGGTCATGGCCTCCGTCAGCTCGATCGCCGCGAGCTCCTTCGGGGTGTAGAAGTGCGCGGACTCCTCCCAGGCGCTGAGCTGCACGATCCGTTCGACGCTCTCGCCCGCCGCGAGCGCGTCCTTGGTGTGCATGTCGAGGCAGAACGCGCAGTGGTTGAGCTGCGAGGCGCGGATCTTCACCAGCTCCCCGAGCCTGGGGTCGATCCCCTTCCGGGCGGCCGCGTCGAGCCGGATCATCGCCTTGTAGACCTCGGGGACGTGCTGGGCCCAGTTGAGGCGGGCGGGGTGTTCGGGGGCGTACTCCACCGCGGTGGTGGTCTCTGTCGTCGTCATGATCTCGACCCTAGAAGCGAAGCAGCCCAGGAGTATGGTCCACTTTCATGCCAAAACCTTGGGCCACTCTGGGCATCGACCTGCACCTGGAACCGGCGGGTCCGGGCCTGCGCCGAGGCCTGACCGACGCCCTGCGCGACGCGGTCCGCACCGGCCGCCTCGCTCCGGGCACCCGGCTGCCGTCCTCCCGCTCCCTCGCCGCCGACCTCGGCATCGCCCGCAACACGGTCGCCGAGGCCTACGCCGACCTCGTCGCCGAGGGCTGGCTCACGGCCCGCCAGGGGTCCGGCACCCGGGTGGCCGAGCGGGCGGTGACCTCGCCGCCCGGCGACGGCACGGGGTTCCCACCGGCCGACGACGACACGGCGTTCGCGCCGGCCGGTGCCCGCCTGATGCTCCCACCGGCCGGCGCCCCCGCCCCACCCTCACTCCGCCCCCTGGCCTCGCCCCGCCCGCAACGCCCCCGCCCCGCCTACGACTTGCTCCCGGGCTCCCCGGACCTCGCCTCCTTCCCCCGCGCGGAGTGGCTCAAGGCGGCCCGCCGCGCCCTCCTCGCCGCCCCGCACGAGGCCCTCGGCTACGGCGACCCGCGCGGCCGCGCCGAACTGCGCGCAGCCCTCGCCGTATACCTCTCCCGCGCGCGGGGCGTACGCGCCGACCCCGAGCGCATCGTGGTGTGCGCGGGATTCGGGCACGGACTGCACCTGCTCGGCAGGGTGCTGCGGGCGCGCGGGGCGCGGACGGCGGCGGTGGAGTCGTACGGTCTGCCGCCGCACTGGAGACAACTGACGGCGGCGGGCCTGGCCACGGCCCCCCTCCCGTTCGACGAACTCGGCACGGACCCGGGGGAGTTGACGGACCAGTCGGCACTCCTGCTCACCCCCGCCCACCAGTTCCCCATGGGCGTGCCCCTGCACCGCGACCGCCGGCCGACGGTGGTGGACTGGGCGCGCCGCACCGGCGGCCTGGTCCTGGAGGACGACTACGACGGCGAGTTCCGCTACGACCGCCAGCCCGTGGGCGCGCTCCAGGGCCTGGACCCTGACCACGTCGTCTACCTGGGCACCGCCAGCAAGTCCCTCGCCCCCGGCCTGCGGCTCGCCTGGATGGTGCTGCCGCCGGCGCTGGTGGAGGAGGTGACGGCGGCGAAGGGCCACGTGGACACCTGCGGTGCGCTGGACCAGCTGACCCTGGCCCAGTTCCTCACGTCCGGCGCCTACGACCGCCACGTCCGCGCCGCCCGCCTGCGCTACCGCCGCCGACGGGACGCCCTGGTCCGGGCCCTGGCCGCCCACGCCCCGCACCTCCACGTCACCGGCATCGCGGCCGGCCTGCACGTCCTGCTGCGCCTGCCGCCCGGCACGGAACAGTCGGTGGTCCGGGCGGCCACCTGGCAGGGCCTCGCCCTCCACGGCCTGGCCTCCTTCCGTCACGCGTCCGCCACGGTGGAACCGACGGACGCGCTGGTGGTGGGGTACGGGACGCCGCCGGATCACGCGTGGGCGGGGGCGCTGGAGGCGTTGTGCCGGGTGCTGCCCTGAGCCGCCGGCCCGGGCGGGTGATCCCCGGCCCTCCTCAGGCAGACCCCCCGCCGTCCGAGCCGCCGGCGCCCATCAGGGCGCCCGCGATGCCGACGACCGTGCCCACCCGCCCCAAAACCTCCCAGACCCGCTTGTTCCAGTCGGTCTGGGCGGCCTGCGGCCGGGAGGCCGTAAGCAGGCCGGAGAGCTGGTTGGTCAGCTCGCCGTCCGGGTCGAGGGCGGCCAGCCGCTTCAGATCGCCCTGGGCCTGCGCGGTGCTGCCGGCCATCGCGGAAGCCATGCCATGCACCCACAGGGACAGCATGTCCTGCGGCTCCTTCTCCAGCGCCACCGAGGAGTCCTCCACCGCCGCGGCCCAGCGCTCATGGCGCAGATGCACGGCCCCGCGCACCGATCGCGCCCGGGGTTCGTCGGGATTCCGTCGCAGCACGGCCTGCGCGTCCCGCAGCGCCGCTGTCTCCTCGTCCGCGATCAGCAGCAGCAGGGAGCGCAGGTCGAGGGCGTCCACGCGCCACGGCTGGGCCGCCACCACGGCGTCGAGCAGCCGCCGGGAATCGTCCCAGGCCTCCAGGTGGTAGTGGCACACGGCCCGCAGATAGCGGATATCGGCGCAGGTGGAGGGACGGCAGAGCAGCAGACCGTCGTGCAGCAGGCCGAGGGCCGTGTGCGGGTCGGACCTGACCTCGGGGACGGCCCGGGCCCAGGCGACCCTGGAGCTCTTGGGCGAGGCCCGCACCGCACGGTCCAGAACCCGGCGGGCCTTCTGGTCCTCCTCGCGCAGGGCATGGACGAACCCCTGGCCCATCAGCGACACCGCGCATCTCGGGTCCAGCCGCACCGCCAGGGCCGAACTGTCCAGGGCCGGGTCCGTCCGGCCTGCCATGGCGAGCAGCACGGCCTGCTGGGACAGGGCCGTGTTGTGCTCGGGGAACCGGGTGAGCACGATCTCCGTCTCCCGCAGCGCCTCCTCGTCGCGGTCCAGGGACGACAACTGTGCCGCTCGGGCCAGCCGCAGATCGGCGTCGAACGGCCGGCGACGGACGGCTTCCGAGAGCAGGGCGACCGCCTCCTCGAACTGCCCGTGCTCCCCCTGGAGTTCGGACAGCAGGAGGTACGTCAGCGGCTCGTCCGGCGCCCGCCGCTGCGCGTACTCGGCCTCGTCCCACGCCGCCCCGAGGTCTCCCGCATCCAGTTGGGCCAGGCCTCGCATCGCGCGGGCGGCGGGCAGCTCGGGAGCCCGCCGAGCCGCCTCGAACGCCAGCTCAGCGGCGGCGGCCGGGTTCTCCATGTCCCACAGAGTGTGCGCCCGCACCACCAGCATCTCGGCCGACAGCGCACCGACCGGACCCCTGGCCGCCGCGAGCGCGGCCGAAACCCTGCCCTGTCGTCGTAATTCCTCGGCTTTCATCACATTCCCCCGTCAGCGACCTGGATGCTGGACTCGAGCCAAAGTACGGACACGGCCCCCGGCACACCTCCGGGAACTCCTCAGGGAAGTCCCCAGGGTGTGCCGCGGGCCGTGAACTCGGGGGAGGGGCCGCCATGGACGCTGCCATGCCCGGGGGACGCGGCAACGGGGCGGCGTTCCTGGGACGGACGGACGAACTCGCAGAGCTGCGCCGGCAGTACGCGCAGGCGGCCGCGGGACGGCCCCGGCTGGTCGTCGTCGAAGGGCCGCCCGGCATCGGCAAGACGGCACTCGTCCGGCGCTTCGTCACCGACACCGCGCGAGGCTGCGTGCTGAGCGCGGCCGGCGAGGAGAACGAGGCGGTGCTGCCGTACGGGGTGCTGACCCAGCTCCTCGGCCGGCCCGTGCACGCCGATCCCCTCACCGCCGGGGCCGCCCTCCTCGAACCCCTCGGCGAACTGCAGCGCGAGCAGCACCCCCTCGTGCTGGTCGTGGACGACGCGCACTGGGCGGACGCACCCTCCCTGCAGGCCCTCACCTTCGCCCTGCGCCGACTCGGCGCCGACCGCGTCCTGTGCCTGCTCGCCCTGCGGGACGTCGACGACCGGAGGCTGCCCGACGGACTGCGCCGGATCCTCACCGACGACACCGCCGTCCGGCTGCGGCTGGGCGGCCTCGCGATACCGGACCTCGTCGGGCTCAGCGCGCGCTACCTGGCCGAGCCGCTGCCGCCGGCCGCCCTCCAGCGGCTGCACACCCACACCCGCGGCAACCCCCTGCACTGCCGGGCCCTGCTCGAAGAGGTGCCCGTGGCCGCGCTGCGGTCCACCGAGGCCACCCTGCCCGCCCCGCAGTCGTACACCCGCCTCGTCCGCGACCGGCTCGCCCGCTGCGGCCCGCCCGCCCGTGAGCTGGTGCGGGCCGCCGCCGTGCTCGGCACCCACTGCACCCTGGCCCGGGCCGCCCGGCTCGCGGAGGTCGCCGAACCGCTGGCCGCCCTCGGCGAGGCCCTGGCCCACGGGCTGCTCCAGGAGCTGCCGTACGACGGGGTGATGGGCATCGCCTTCACCCACCCGCTGGTCCGCGCCGCCGTCTACCACGGGCTGGGCCCGGTACGCCGCACCGCGCTGCACACCGGGGCCGCCGAGGCCGAGGACGACGAGTTCGCACGGCTGCACCACCGGGTGCTCGCCGCGCCGGGCCCCGACGACCGGACGGCGGCCGAGCTCGCCGACTGCGCCCGGCGGCGCGGCGCGGCCGGACGGTGGGTGGAGGCCGCGCCGCTGCTGCGGTACGCGGCCCGGCTGGCCACCCGGCCCGCGGACCGGGGGCGGCTGGACTGCGAGGCCGTCGAGGCCTATCTGTTCGACGGCAGGGAAGAGGAGGCCCGGGGCGTCGCCCGTGCCCTCCCGGAGGCCACCGACGAGGCGTTGCGGTGCTGCGCCCGCGGCCATCTCGCGCTCGTCGCCGGGCACATCACGCAGGCCCGGACGCTGCTGGACGAGGCGTGGCGGCTGCGCACGCCCGGCGCGGACCCCGGACTCGAGGCGCGGATCGCGGAACAGTACGTGATGGTCCACATGATGAGCGGCCGCGCCTCCCCGGTGTGCCAGTGGGCGGAGCGGGCCCGGGACGCCGGCGGCCGGGCCCGCTCCGGAGGGACGCTGCGCTTCGTGCACCTGGCCGCCCTCGCCCACCTGGGCGCCTTCGACGAGGCGTTCCACCTGGCCGAGGGACTGCCCGCGGCCCCCCTCGTCGCGCCGCGGGACATCGAACTCCTCATGGGCCGGGGCGTGTTGTACGCGTACACCGACCGCACCGCCCAGGCGCGCCGCGACCTGGAGCAGGCCGTGGAACTCGCCCGCCACGGGCCCGTGCCCCTGCGGGTGATCGCCCTGGCCCTCCTGGCGAAGGCCGAATACCTCGGCGGAGCATGGGACTTGGCGATGCTGCGCTGGGAGGCGGCGTCCTCGGTCGCCGCGGACCTCGGCCAGCGGTGGATCGCCCCCGTCGTGCACGCCGAGGCCGCGCTCCCGCTCGCCGCCCGGGGCGACTACGACGGTGCCGCGCGGCACCTGCGGCTCGCACGCGGCAACCCCGTGGTCCAGGAGTCCGCGATGGTCGAGGTCTTTGTGACGTACGGCCACGCCTTCCTCGCCTTCGTCCGGGGCGACCACATGGCCGCCGTCAAACTGCTCCGGCTCCTCCTCGCCCACGAGGACCTCGACTTCACGGCGGAGCCGGCCCTGGTCCCGTGGCGGGATCTGCTGGTCGACGCCCTCCTGGCCGCGGGCCGGCCGGACGAGGCCGAGGAGGTGCTGAACGCGTTGGAGCGGCGTGCCGAACACCGCTCGCGCGCCTCCACGCTGGCGGCCGTCTGCCGGATGCGCGGCACGCTGTACGCGGCCCGCCGCGAGCCGAAGCCCGCCCTGGACGCCTTCGCCGAGGCCATCGAGCGCGCCTCCCGCGTCGGCCTGCCCTTCGAACGGGCCCGCACCGAACTCGACTTCGGCGCTTTTCTGCGCCGCGCCGGGCGCCGCACCCCCGCCCTGGAACACCTGCGGGCGGCGCGGACGATCTTCGCGGAGCTGGGTGCCGTGCCCTTCCTGCAGAGCTGCGACCGGGAGCTGGCCGCCTGCGGGGCCGCCTCCGACGGCACCGCCGCACCGTGGGCCCGGGCGCGGCTGACACCGCAGGAACACGCCGTGGCCCAGCTCGCGGCGACCGGACTGACCAACCGTCAGATCGCCCGCGAGCTGGTCCTCAGCGCCAAGACCGTCGAGTACCACCTGAGCCATGCCTACGCCAAGCTGGGCATCCGGTCGCGGGTGGAACTCGTGGGCCGGGTCGGTACTACTGCGGAAGGATCTGGAACGGCTGGCTGAGAGCGAAGGTCGCGCCCGGCTGACTGGTGCCGTACACCACCGAGCCGAACGCCTGGGCGATGCTCCCCGCGTGCGCCTTGAGCGTGGTGTCACTCACGGTGAACGTGAAGCGGCCCGCCAGTCCCGGCCAGTTCGCGTCCAGGAAGTTCCCCTGCACCGTGGCTCCGTTGACGGGGATCGCGCTGCCGTCGCTGAGGTCACGCACGGCGAGTGTCACCGTGTACCGCCCGCCCCCCTGGTGCAGGGCGCCGCCCGCCTCGGCCTCCAGCACGATCTCGGCGTTCTGGCCGGGGTCCAGCGTCACATCCGCGATCTGCGAGCCCGGCTCGCGGCTGAACACCCGTACGATCTGAGCGTCGTTCGGTCCCATGACTACCCCTGATTCCCCTGTTCCGGCCGGCCCCTCCGGCCGTACACGGAACGCTAGGTAACCGGTCAGGCCCCGGACCTCCGGGAAGGCCTAGGGGAAATCCCGGGGGCTGCCGGCGGCGCGGGCTCCTGTGGCAGCTCCCCGAACCGCGCCAGCGCCAACGCCCCCGCCACCGCCACGGCGAACCCCAGCACGGCCAGCCACCCCAACCCCTCCCGCGTACGGTCCCCCAGCCAGACCACGCCCACCAGTGCCGGCCCGACCGTCTCCCCGATCACCATGGCCGCCGTGGCCGTCGTCACCGACCCCCGCTGCAACGCCGACGTCAGCGCCAGAAACGCCGCCCCACCACCCAGCAGCAGCGCGTACGTCGCCGGATTCGCCAGCAGCTCCGGCAGCGCGAGCGAGTCGATCAGCCGTACCGACACCTCCACCACCCCGAACCCGAACCCGGCCGCCAGTCCGAGCACCAGCCCCCGCCCCCGCTCCGGCAGCCGCCCGCCCGCCAGCCCCACGCCCAGCACCGCCAGCGCCACCCCGAGCATCGCGAACCTCAGGGCGTCCGACCCGCCGAGATCCCCCTCCTCCCCCGAGGCGAGCCCGAGCATCGCCAGCCCGGCACACACCACCCCCACCGCGGCCCATTCGCCCCGCCGCAACCGCATACGCAGCAACCGTGCCGAGACCACGGCCGTCACGGCGAGGCTGGACGCCAACGCCGCCCCGACGGCGTAGATGGGAAGCGACCGCAGGGCGACGACCTGCAGCAGAAACCCGAGCCCGTCCAGGGCCAGCCCGGCCAGATACCGCCACTGCCGCAGCGCCCGCAGCAACACCCCCGCCTCGCCGCCGCGGCCTCCCTGCGCGCTCGCCGCCCGCGCGGCCATCGCCTGCAGAACGGTGGCGGTACCGAAACAGACCGCCGCACCAAGCGCACACACCATCCCAATGAGCACAAAGCGACTGTAGGTGAGCGGGAGAAGACCGGCCCCGCCGACAATCGCACTCGCAATGATCTCTAGGCTGTCCGCCGGACAGGAACACCGGATCACCGGACCGGACCCGGATCGCCGGGCAGGAACCGGATCACGGCAACAACCGGATCATCGGGGGAGACACAGATGGCAGACACGCGACGGCGGCTGCGCTCCAGCACGGTCGTACTCGGCGGCATGGGAGTCATAGCCGCGGCCCTGACGTCCTGCGGCTCGGAACCGGACCGCCGCTGCGTCGACCGCGACAGTTACACCTACGAGGGCTACAAGGTCATCGCCGACAAGAACTGCAGTTCCGGCTCCACCACCTCCAGCTCCTCCTACGGCAAGAGCCGCAAGAAGACCGGCTCCGGCAGCAGTTCCGACGCCTCCTGGTACTACGACGCCGATGTCGACGGCGGCCGCGCCGACTACGGCACCTTCAGCCGCAGCGAGGCCGTCGACCGCGGCGGCTTCGGCTGCTCGGGGTCGGGCAGCAGCGGCGGCTGAGCAGGACCCGGACGGATGGAACGCCGCACGATCGAGCCCCGCCCCGGCTGGCAGAAGACCGTCGAGGAACAGGGGCTCATCTACCCCCTCACCCGCCACCCCGACAACTCCCTGCGCCCCTACTGGGACGAGAGCGCCCACTACGTGTTCTCCCTGGCCGAGGTCGAGGGGCTGGAGGAGGTCGTCGAGGAACTCCACGGCATGTGCCTGACGGCGGCCGAGCACATCGTCGCCGAGAACCGTTTCGCCGACCTCGGCATCACCGACCCGCGCGTCGCGGACGCGGTCGCCGAGGCCTGGCGCCGCCGCGCCGAACTCCCCTCCCTCTACGGCCGCTTCGACCTCCGCTACGACGGCACCGGCCCGGCCAAGCTCCTGGAGTACAACGCCGACACCCCGACCTCACTGGTCGAGGCCGCCTCCCCCCAGTGGTTCTGGATGGAGGAACGCTTTCCCGGCGCCGACCAGTGGAACTCCCTCCACGAACGCCTCATCGCGGCCTGGCGGAAGCAGGCCGCCCTGCTTCCGCCCGGCGCCCCGCTCTACTTCGCGTACTCCTCGGCCGACGAGCTCGGCGAGGACATGATGACGGTCGCCTATCTGAAGGAGACCGCGGAACAGGCGGGCCTGGACACCGGCTGGATCTCCATGGAGGAGATCGGCTGGGACCGCCTCTCCGGCCGCTTCGTCGACACCCGGCTCCGGTTCATCCGCAGCTGCTTCAAGCTCTACCCCTGGGAGTGGCTCACCACGGACCGCTTCGCCGACCACGTCCTCGACACCCTGGACAACGGCGGCGGCACGGGCACGACCCTCTGGATCGAACCCGCCTGGAAGATGCTCCTCAGCAACAAGGCCCTCCTCGCCATCCTCTGGGAGCTCCACCCGGACCACCCCAACCTCCTCCCCGCCTATCTCGACGGGCCACGGGAGCTGGCGAGCACCACGGGCTACGTCGCCAAGCCCCTGCTGGGCCGGGAGGGCGCGGGCGTGACGATCCACGAAGCCGGCGCCGAGGCGGTCGTCCGCGAAGAACCCTGCTGCTACCAGCAGTTGGCCCCCCTGCCCGCCTTCGACGGCAACCGCGTCGTCCTCGGCGCGTGGGTGGTCGAGGACGAGGCGGCGGGCCTCGGCATCCGCGAGTCGTCCGGCCTGATCACGGACGAGTACGCGCGCTTCCTGCCGCACGTGATCCTGTAACGGCGGTACGCCGAGAGGGCGTCGGCTCGGCCGGGGCCGATGCTGCCGCCCGGCTCGGCTCCCCCGAACCACCGTCCACGACCCGGGCGGCAGGCCTCCAGCATCGCCCCGGCGTCCCCCGCCCGCTATCCGCTTACGACGGAAACCGCACCCTTTTGTGGATAGCCGGAGCCCCGCCGCAACGTCTGTGACGGCGTCTCCCCGTACACCTGCCGATAGTGCCCGGTGAACCGCCCCAGATGCGCGAACCCCCACTGCAACGCCACATCGGTGACCGTCCCCAGCCCATGCCCGTCCGCGATCGCCAGCAGGTCGCGCCGCGCCAGATCCAGCCGGACGCGCCGCAGATACGCCAGCGGAGTCGTGGCCAGATGCACCCGGAACCCCTCCCTGAGACTCCGCACACTCACCCGTGCCGCCACCGCCATGTCGGCGACGGATATGGGCTCATGCGCATGCTCGGCGCAGAAGTCCGCGGCCCGCCGCACGGCACTGGGCAGCACCGCCGGCCCCCGCCCCGCCACCGCGTCGCTGAGCATGTGCGGCTGGGCGTCCAGCAGCCCGTTCACCAGCAACTGCTCGAAGTGCCCCACCCCCAGCGGTGAGCGCGCCGCCAACTCCGAGTCCGCGAACTCCGCGAACGCCCGCACCACCCGCAACCACGCCCTCACCACCCCCACCCGCGGATCCAGCACCGGCGCGAACCGCACGGGCGCGGACGGCAGTTCACCCAGCCGCACCGCGAGCGCCCGGTCGAGCGTGGCCCGGGGAACGATCAGCACCCGGTTCAGCGTCTCCCCGCTCCACCGCATCGACAGCCGCTGCCCTGGATTGACGACGCTCAGCGCGGACGCCAACGCCACCCCGTCCGCGGTCACGACCCCGTCCCCGGCCAGCGGCACATGGATGTTGTAGAACTCCGGCAGCTCACCGGGCGTGACATCGACCTCCGCCCCGTACCCCAGCTCATACAGCGCCACGCCGCCCTCGTGCACACACCGGAACCGCCCGTCGACCGGATGCTCGTCCAGCACCGTCAGCCGATGCGGCGCGAACCGCGCACTGACCAGCGCGTGCAACTCCTCGACATCACTGCCCCGGAACAGCAGCCCCCGCCCCGCACCGCCGGCTCCACCCATGACGACCATGCCTCTCCGTCACGCATCCTGTGCGGAACGTACCGCCCCCGGCCGGCCGGCGCCTCGGAATCCGTGTGGCCCATCCCGCGGCTATGCAATACGATACGTATCGTCTCGCATGCGCGACCGCATGACTGAAGGTGGCCCGGCAGTCGGCCACCGCACACCAGAGGGAGACCCCGTGGAACACTCCATCGATGCGGCACCCGGCATCCGCCTCTGGGCGGAAGACCACGGCGCCCCCGACGCACCCCCACTCCTCCTGATCATGGGCGCCCAGGCCTCCGGCCTCGGCTGGCCGGACGGACTCGTCGGCCTCCTCGCCACCCACCACCGCGTCATCCGCTACGACCACCGCGACACCGGCCGCTCCACCTGGTCCTACGACGACCAGCCCTACCCCCTCACCACCCTCGCCGACGACGCCCTCGCCGTCCTGGACGGACTCGGCGTCGCACGCGCCCATGTCGTCGGCATGTCGCTGGGCGGCATGCTCACCCAGCTCCTGATCGCCGACCACCCGGACTGCCTGCTCAGTGCGACCCTCATCGGCACGGCCGCACTCAGCGACACCCCGTACCGCCACCCGGACGGCACCCGCACCCCACCCGAGGACCTCCCCGGCATCGACCCCCGCATCCTGGATCTGTGGTCCCAGCCCTGGACCGACGAGGGGCAGGAGGCGGAACTGGTCCGGCGGGTCACCCACTGGCGGCTCCTGTCCGGCGGTCAACTCCTCTTCGACGCCGACTACTTCCGCGCCCTCGACCGCAAGGTCATCGCACACACCGGCCACCACAGGCCCGGCGACGCCCACGGCCGCGCCGACCACTCCGGCATGCTCCGCACCGAACAACTCGCCCGGACCACGGTCCCCACCCTCGTCATCTCGGCCCCCGCCGAACCGGTCTTCCCCCTCCCGCACGCCCACCATCTGGCCCAGACCATCCACGGTGCCCACGTCGTCGAAATCCCCGGCATGGGCCACGCACTCCCGCCCGAGATCCACAAGCCCCTCGCCACGGCGATCCTCGACCACACCGCGCACCGCTGAAGCCGGCACATCCCGCACAGCTGAATCCGGCACATCCCGTACCGCGAAGCCGGCACATCGCGTACCGCTGAAGCGATCGGCGGGCGAACGGCCGACTCACCCCCCGAGCACACCCCGCAACTGGGCGAGCCCCCAGTCCAGATCCTCCTTCCCGATCACCAGGGGCGGCGCGATCCGGATCGTCGCCCCCTGGGTGTCCTTCACCAGCACACCCCGCTCCATCAGCTTCTCGGACACCTCCCGCCCGGTGCCGTACGTCCGGGCGATGTCGATCCCCGCCCACAGCCCGCGCCCGCGCACCCCCGTC
Organism: Streptomyces cyaneochromogenes; assembly: GCF_003963535.1. Classification (GTDB taxonomy): domain Bacteria; phylum Actinomycetota; class Actinomycetes; order Streptomycetales; family Streptomycetaceae; genus Streptomyces; species Streptomyces shaanxiensis. The sequence continues at coordinate 6,254,459 of NZ_CP034539.1, forward strand.
ACCCGCCCGGACCCGGTCAACGCCCCCAGCTCCCGGTGCAGATGCTCGCCCAGCTCCGCCGCCCGCGCCTGGAACTCACCCGTCCGCAGCATCGCGATCACCTCCAGCGCCACCGCACAGGCCAGCGGATTCCCGCCGAAGGTCGACCCGTGCTCCCCGGGCCGGAACACCCCGAGCACCGCGGCGCTGGACACCACCGCCGACACCGGAACGACCCCGCCCCCGAGCGCCTTCCCGAGCACATACATGTCCGGCACCACGCCCTCGTGCTCGCACGCGAAGGTACGACCCGTGCGCCCCAGCCCCGACTGGATCTCGTCCGCCACGAAGAGCACGTTCCGCTCCCGCGTCAGCTCCCGCACCGCCGGCAGATAGCCCTCCGGGGGAACCAGAACCCCCGCCTCGCCCTGGATCGGCTCCAGCAGCACAGCCACCGTGTTCTCCGTCAACGCCTCCCGCATCGCCGTCAGATCCCCGTACGGCACGATCTCGAAGCCCGGCGTGTACGGCCCGAAGTCCGCCCGTGCCTCCGGATCGGTGGAGAAGCTGATGATCGTCGTCGTACGGCCGTGGAAGTTGTTCCCCGCGACCACGACCTTCGCCATCTCCGCCGGCACGCCCTTGACCCGGTACCCCCACTTCCGGGCGGTCTTCACCGCCGTCTCCACCGCCTCCGACCCCGTGTTCATCGGCAGCACCATCTCCATCCCGCACAGCTCGGCGAGCTGCTCGCAGAACGCGGCGAACCGGTCGTGATGAAACGCCCGCGACGTCAGCGTCACCCGCTCCAACTGCGCCTTCGCCGCCTCCAGGATCCGTCGGTTGCCGTGCCCGAAGTTGAGCGCCGAATACCCGGCCAGCAGATCCAGATACCGCCGCCCCTCCACATCCGTCATCCAGGCCCCGTCCGCCGTCGCCACCACGACCGGCAACGGGTGATAGGTGTGCGCGCTGTGCGCGTCGGCCGCGGCGATCAGGGATTCGGTCGTGCTCGACGTACTCACGGGGCTCTCCGTTTCCGCCACCACGAGGGCTCGCGCTCAGCCGGACGCGAGGCTCGCGGTCACTGTCCATTTCTGGCCGTTCGAGTGTTTTGCGGCCCCTTCCTATCGTTGCTCGCATGGTGGACGCGGGACCATGCGCCGTCGGCGCGCCCGGTAGGCTGATCGACGGGCCGTGACTGGCGCGCTGGGATGGGACCGACCATCGGGGAGCGGCCCACTGGACCCCGTTGTCCAGCACCGAGTGCCGTGCGCCTGGGCCATACCGTGAACGCTGCAGACGACGTCCGGAGGTCCCCATGTCAGCCGAGTCCCTCTCCACCGAGTCCACCGCCTTCCGTTCCGCTCTCGACGTGATCCGCGCCGTCGAGCCGCGCGTGGCCGACGCCATCGGCCAGGAGGTCGCCGACCAGCGCGAGATGCTCAAACTGATCGCCTCCGAGAACTACGCCTCCCCGGCCACCCTCCTGGCGATGGGCAACTGGTTCAGCGACAAGTACGCCGAGGGCACCGTCGGCCGCCGCTTCTACGCCGGCTGTCGCAATGTCGACACCGTCGAGTCCCTCGCCGCCGAGCACGCCAAGGAGCTCTTCGGCGCCCGCCACGCCTACGTCCAGCCGCACTCCGGCATCGACGCCAACCTCGTCGCCTTCTGGGCCGTCCTCGCCGCCCGCGTCGAGGCCCCCGCCCTGGAGAAGGCCGGCGCCCGCCAGGTCAACGACCTCTCCGAGGCCGACTGGGCCGAGCTCCGCCAGGCCTTCGGCAACCAGCGCATGCTCGGCATGTCCCTGGACGCCGGCGGCCACCTCACCCACGGCTTCCGCCCGAACATCTCCGGCAAGATGTTCGACCAGCGCTCCTACGGCACCGACCCCGCCACGGGCCTGATCGACTACGACGCCCTGCGCGCCTCCGCCCGCGAGTTCAAGCCGCTGATCATCGTCGCGGGCTACTCCGCCTACCCCCGTCTCGTGAACTTCCGGATCATGCGCGAGATCGCCGACGAGGTCGGCGCCACGCTCATGGTCGACATGGCCCACTTCGCCGGTCTCGTCGCCGGCAAGGTCCTCACCGGCGACTTCGACCCGGTCCCGCACGCCCAGATCGTCACCACCACCACCCACAAGTCGCTGCGCGGCCCGCGCGGCGGCATGGTCCTGTGCGACGACTCCCTCAAGGACCAGGTCGACCGCGGCTGCCCGATGGTCCTCGGCGGCCCGCTCCCGCACGTCATGGCCGCCAAGGCCGTCGCCCTCGCCGAGGCCCGTCAGCCCTCCTTCCAGGACTACGCCCAGCGCATCGTCGACAACTCCCGCGCGCTCGCCGAGGGCCTGATGCGCCGGGGCGCGACCCTCGTGACCGGCGGCACCGACAACCACCTGAACCTCATCGACGTCGCCTCCTCCTACGGCCTCACCGGCCGACAGGCAGAGGCCGCGCTCCTCGAGTCCGGCATCGTCACCAACCGCAACGCCATCCCCGCCGACCCGAACGGCGCCTGGTACACCTCCGGTATCCGCATCGGCACCCCCGCCCTGACCACCCGTGGCCTGGGCACCGCCGAGATGGACGAGGTCGCCGCCCTCATCGACCGCGTCCTCACCACCACCGAGGCCGGCACCACCAAGTCGGGCGCCCCTTCCAAGGCCGCTCACGTCCTCGACCCGAAGATCGCCGACGAGATCTCCCACCGCGCCACCGACCTCGTGGCCGGCTTCCCGCTGTACCCGGAGGTCGACCTGGGCTGAGGCCTGGGGAGACGCCGAGGGTGGGTGTCGAGGTTGAGGGCGGGGGCTGATGCCGAGCGGCGGCGGCCATGGGTGATGTCAATGGCCGATGCCAGGGCTGAGGCCTGGGGCCGACGCCGAGGCTGACGCCAAGCGGCGGCGCCGGGGCTGAGGCAGGGCTGACGCCCACGGGCGACGCCAGGGCTTTGGCTGACGCCGACCGACGCCGATGGGGTTTGGCCAGGGCTCATGGCAGGGCTCAGGCCGAGGGGCGGGCTTTCGGCGGGGCCGTGAACCGAGGGTCTTCAACCCGGCCAGAGCACCCACGCCCCTCACCCTCACCCGTCCAGGTCGATCAACACCTGTCGTGGCTCCTCCCGCGGCGGTCCGGCTCCCGGCCGGGCCGCCGCGCGGCGTATCAGCAGCGTGCCGCCGATGCCAGTCGCGAACCCGGCGGCCAGCCCGGCCACCGCCCACCCGGCGTCGTCCAGCGTGAAGCCGGGCCGTGCCCCTGCGGTCGCGTTCGCGACGAGCCCGTCCTCCGGCTCACCGAGCAGCCTCGCCAGGTCCAGCCGCTCGAAGACGGAGCGCGGCGCCCGGTGCCAGCGGATGTCGTCGTCCTCCACCTCCGGCGCGAGATCCGACCGCACCCATGGGGTGCCGTCCTGCGCCACGAAGAGCTGGTCCTGCCGCTGGATGGCCACGTCCCCTCCGGGAGGCCGGTCCGTCTGCGGCCAGCCACCGATTCCCGTCAGCCCCCAGACCACCGTGATCCGCATCGGTGGGTGACGGCCCTCTGCCCAGTCCTCCGACACCCGTTCCGTCCCGACGTACGTCGGCTGCAACAGCTGCCACAGGCGGGCGAAGGCCGGTTCGCCGGAGCGCAACGCCGCCGTCCGTCCCGTCCCGCCCGCGACGACCACCGCCACGTCCGGGACGTCCCGGCCCTGCGACGGCGCGGCCGCCGCGGTCGTCAGGGTCCCTGACAGCCCAGACAGGACCAGCGCAGCCGACATCGGCACGAGCAGGGTGAGCCTTGCCCCTCCCTCTCTGATCCACCTTCGGCCTCGTGCCCTCATCCGTCCCCCTCCACGTCTGATCAGCCCCATCACGTCCCATACCGGCCACCCCGGATCACCCCGGCGCCGGCCCACCTCAGCCGTCAGCCGACGGCGCCCTGCATCGGCTCCGCGAGCCAGCCCTCACACGTCTCGCAGTTCCTGCCTCGGCCCTGGCTCACCCCGCCGCAGACGGTCCATCGGCAGGCGCGCGACGTATGGGCGCAGGATCAGCGCCAGCACCGCCCCGGCTGCCGCGCCCGGCAGTGCCCACCACCAGTCCGTGGGGTGGCCCGACCGCGTCGCTCGGGCCGGGGTGGCCTCGGTCGCCTCGGCTGCCTCGGTCGCTTCGGCTGCCTTGGCCGCCGTGTCGGCCGAGGCCTTGCCCATCAGGCCCAGCCCCTTGAGCAGGGCGCGCAGCTCAGTCGGATGATCGGCGCGGTGCCAGCTGCCGTTCGTCGGCCTGTCCAGGTCGGACGCGGTGCGTATCCAGACGTCCCGGCCGTCGTCGACGGGGAAGATCTGGTCGAGGCGCCAAGGCGTCACGTCGTGGGCCATCCAGGTGACGTTGACTTGGCGGGCTGCCGCCAAGTCGGCCTCGGACGGCTTCTCACGTGTGCCCGTGCTCCGTGAGTCCAGTAGCTGCCCCAGTTCGCCGTAGTCCTTGTCGGAGTAGTACAGCGAGGCCGTCTCCATGCTCTCCGGGGAGACCAGAAGCACGCTCGTCGGTCCTCCGGCCGAGGCGGGTGCCGCGCCCCAGACCAGGAGGGCGAGCGTTGCCGTCAACGTCCCTGTCAACGCCGCCAGTTCACGACACCACCGGTCTCCCCAGCGGCCGACCACATGTCCGCCCATCCGAACCCCCAAGCCGAGCGATCTCCGTGCGGCCCGTCCCCGAGCCGCATGTCACTTCTGGTACACCGCCCGACCCGACTGGGTTCCCATCCCCGAGCCACCATTTCCGGACCGGCTGCTCTGAGGGGTCTGTTGGGTGTTCCGCGGGCTCTGCCAACTTTCCGCAGGTCCTTCCGACACCTCGGACTACTTCGATGCCGCCTCGGACGGCCTCTCGAGCGACCGTGCGATCTCCACCGCCCGCTCCTTCGACGCCACCCCTTCCAGGCGCAGCGTCACGGTCCCGTCCCCGGTCCCGCGGGTCCACAGCAAGGTGGGCCCGGCAGTGCGCTCCTCACGCGTGTAGCGCTCCCCGCTCGCGTCCACCAGCCAGAACGTCAGCAGGTGCGGCCGGGCGAACCACAGGGCCGGGTCGGGTGAGCCACTCTCCGAGGTGTCCGTGCCCAACGAGAGCCATTCCGGCTGTTCGCGCACGGTCTTGGCGAAGCCGATGTCCAGGCTCGCCCGGCGCTCGTCCAGCCGTATGGTGCGCCCGTCCTCCCGCCAGCACAGGCTGACCGAGAACCGCCCCTTTGGCTCGCCCGTCACCGCAGCCGTGTCCGGCATGCCGAGTTTCGCGGGCACCAGCGGCTCGAAGCCGGCCCGGCGTTCGGCGTCGGCCGGCGACACCGAGTCGCCGCAGCCGGGGACCTCGGCACCGTGTGAGGGGACCGCCGACGGGTCGTAGCGCACCTCGACTCCCGCGAAGCCGAACCAGTCGAAGACCGCCGCCCGCACCGGGGGCGTGAGCACGAGCACCGTCAGCAGGCCGCACAGCGCCGCGGTCAGGGAACGCCACCGCACCCGCGTCCAGCGTCGTACCGCCCGCAGCCGGTCGGCGGCACCCGGCGGCTCGGCCACCGGAACAGGCACCTGCTCGGCGAGTATCTGTCCGAGCACCCGCTCGACCATCGTCTCGGCGCCGGCCGCCGCGCCGGGCGTGTCCAGCGAGCGGCCGAGCGCCCGCAGCTCCTCGGGCAGCCGCGCGGCGTCCGAACGCCGACCGCGATCACCGGTCCCGCCTTCGCCGCCATACCGCCCGGCGCCTCCGGCGCCCGCGCCGCCGTCACGCCATCCGTTCCGATCAGCGCCTCGACGGTTCCAGGTGCCGTCACGCTCGTCAGCGCGCGGCCTGTCACCGTCGTACGCACGCGGCCTGTCACCGTCGTACGCCCCACGCCCGTGACCGTCGTACGCCCCCGGCGCCCGACCGCCGGACGAAGGCCCTCCGTGACCGTCGGACGAAGCCCGCCCGTGACCGTCGCCGTCGGACGAAGCCTGCCCGTGACCGTCGCCGTCGGACGAAGCCCGACCGGCGTCGTACGGAGCCCGTCCGTCGCCGTCATACGGCATCCCACCGTCACCCATGCTCATCACCTCCCTCCCGAGGCTGAAAATCCGGCAGTAGCCGCCCCAGCTTTCGTAGCGCGCGGTTCAGCCGGGATTTCACCGTGCCCCGGGGCCAGCCCAGGGCCTGGGCCGTCTCGGACTCGTCCATCTCCAGGAGATAGCGGTAGGTGACGACCAGGCGGTGCTCCTCGCTCAGCTTCTCCAGGGCGGCCTGGAGTGCGGCCCGGCGCTCTATCTCCAGCGCTGCCACCGCCGGGTCCGCCGATTCCGGTATCAGCGGCTCCGCCTCCACGAACGCCGCCTCGCGCCCGGCGAGGGTGCGCTGGCGGGCCGCCGTACGCACTGTGTTCCTCGTCTCATTGGCGACGATCGCCAGCAGCCACGGCTTGAACGCCGCACCGTCCTTGAACCGGCCCAGCGAGCAGTACGCCTTGACGAAGGCTTGCTGCACCACGTCCTCCGCGTCCGCACCCGCCCCGAGTGCCGCGGCCGCTCTGAGCGCGATGCCCGTATGGGCCCGCACCAGCTGCGCGTACGCCTCCGGCTCCCCGGCGCGTACGCGTGCGATCACCGCGGCCTCATCGACGATGCGGCCCCCCTCCCGCGTCCTCACACCTTTGTTACACCGCCGGGGACGGATCGGTTCCCATCTGTTTCCGACCAGTTCCGGACCGGCCCCCGAGACCTGAGAGAATGGTGAGCATGGCCTCTGATCGACCCCGCGTGCTCTCCGGAATCCAGCCCACCGCAGGCTCGTTCCACCTCGGCAACTACCTCGGCGCCGTCCGCCAGTGGGTGGCTCTGCAGGAGACCCACGACGCGTTCTACATGGTCGTCGACCTGCACGCGATCACGGTCCCGCAGGACCCGGCCGAGCTGCGCGCCAACACCCGCCTCGCCGCCGCCCAGCTCCTCGCGGCCGGGCTCGACCCCGAGCGCTGCACGCTCTTCGTCCAGAGCCATGTCCCCGAGCACGCCCAGCTCGCCTGGATCATGAACTGCCTCACCGGCTTCGGCGAGGCGTCCCGCATGACCCAGTTCAAGGACAAGTCCGCCAAGCAGGGCGCGGACCGAGCCTCGGTCGGCCTGTTCACGTACCCGATCCTGCAGGTCGCGGACATCCTGCTGTACCAGGCCAACGAGGTCCCGGTCGGCGAGGACCAGCGCCAGCACATCGAGCTCACCCGTGATCTCGCCGAGCGTTTCAACGGCCGGTTCGGCGCGACCTTCACCATCCCGAAGCCGTACATCCTCAAGGAGACGGCGAAGATCTACGACCTTCAGGACCCGTCGATCAAGATGAGCAAGTCGGCGTCCACGCCGAAGGGCCTCATCAACCTCCTCGACGAGCCCAAGGCCACCGCCAAGAAGGTCAAGAGCGCCGTCACCGACACCGACACCGTCATCCGCTACGACGCCGCGAACAAGCCCGGCGTCAGCAACCTGCTCACCATCTACTCGACCCTCACGGGGACGGGAATCGCGGAACTGGAGCAGAAGTACGAGGGCAAGGGCTACGGTGCGCTCAAGACGGACCTCGCCGAGGTCATGGTCGAGTTCGTGACGCCCTTCAGGGAGCGCACCCAGCAGTATCTGGACGACCCGGAGACCCTGGACTCGATCCTGGCCAAGGGCGCGGAGAAGGCGCGTGCCGTCGCCGCGGAGACGCTCTCCCAGGCGTACGACAAGGTGGGCTTCCTGCCCGCCAAGCACTGAGCCCGTCCCACGGCTCACGGCCGGAACACGGCCGTACCACCGCACAGCGCTGCACATCACTACGGTTGCGCCTGCCCGCAGCACAGCCGGGGCCGTACAGTCGATAGCCGAGTGGCCGCATCAGCGGTCACTCACGCTCACCAACCGGGCATGAGCTCATCACAGAACGGGCTCACAACAGGACGAGCTCCTCGCGACGGACGGGCTCACCGACATGACGACAGGAGACGACGTGGGGACCGTAACGATCGGTGTGTCGATCGCGGTCCCGGAGCCTCACGGCAGCCTGCTCCAGGAGCGGCGCGCGGGCTTCGGCGACGCCGCTGCTCACGGCATCCCCACGCATGTCACGCTGCTGCCGCCGACAGAGGTCGACGCTTCGCTGCTGCCCGCGATCGAGGCACATCTCGTCGAGGTCGCGGCCGCCGGCCGCCCCTTCCCGATGCGGCTGTCCGGCACCGGCACCTTCCGGCCCCTCTCGCCGGTCGTCTTCGTCCAGGTCGTCGAGGGCGCCGAGGCCTGCACGTGGTTGCAGAAGCAGGTCCGCGACGCCTCCGGGCCCGTCGCGCGCGAACTGCAGTTCCCGTACCACCCGCATGTCACGGTCGCGCACGGCATCGACGACGCGTCGATGGACCGCGCCTTCGAGGAACTCGCCGACTACGAGGCCGGCTGGCCCTGCACCGGCTTCGCCCTCTACGAACAGGGCGCCGACGGCGTGTGGCGCAGGCTGAGGGACTTCGTCTTCGGGGGGCCGGTGGTGCCGCCGCAGCCGGGGCACGCGGAGCGCGGGTCCATTCCCGCGAGTTAGCTCCGCAGGTAGGGCCGCGACCACGGAAGTGCCGTGATGTGTCCTCGGTCCTCGGTCCCCGGTCGTCTGCGGCACGCGCGCGTGGATGCTTACGACGCGCCCCGAGCCCTAGATCGGCAGTCGCCGGAACGCCACCCGAGGCACATGCCGCAGGGCCGACATCACGACCCTGAGCGCGCCCGGCACCCACACCGTCTCCGAGCGCCGTCGCAGGCCCAGTTCGATCGCCGTCGCCACCGCCTCGGGAGTGGTCGCCAGCGGGGCCTCCTCCAGGCCGGCGGTCATCTTGGACCGTACGAATCCGGGGCGTACGACCATCACGTGGACGCCGGTGCCGTGCAGCGCGTCGCCCAGGCCCTGGCAGAAGACGTCCAGGCCGGCCTTGCTGGAGCCGTAGATGAAGTTGGCGCGGCGGGCCCGCTCGCCGGCGACGGAGGACAGGACGACGAGCGAGCCGTGACCCTGGGACTGGAGTGCGCTCGCGCTGACCAGGCTCGCCGACACGGCGCCCGTGTAGTTGGTCTGGGCGACCCGCACGGCGTTCAGCGGCGCGCGCTCGTCACGTGCCTGGTCGCCGAGGACTCCGAAGGCGAGCAGCACCATGTCGATGTCGCCCTCCGCGAAGACCTTGCCGAGCACCGTCTCGTGGGACTCGGGGTCCAGCGCGTCGAAGGCCACGGTGCGCACGTCCGCCCCCAGGGCGCGCAGGTCGGCGGCGGACCGCTCCAGGGCGTGCGACGGGCGGCCCGCCAGCCAGACCGTGCGGGTACGGCGCGCGATCAGGCGGCGCGTGGTGGCCAGCGCGATCTCGGACGTACCGCCGAGGACGAGCAGGGACTGGGGGATGCCGAAGGCGTCCTTCACGACAGCTCCTAGAGATCTGAGAGTCCGAGAAACCTGAGAGTCCGAGGGACCTGAGAGTCCGAGAGACCTGATGGCGGGTGTTGCGGGCGAGGCGGCCGGGTTCTACAGGCCGAGGCGGCGGGCCAGGTCCGACACGAACACCCCGTGCGGGTCGATCTCGGCGCGCAGGGCGCGGAAGTCGGCCACACGCGGGTACATCGCGGCGAGCAGCTCGGGCCGCAGCCGGGCGTCCTTGGCCAGATAGACACGTCCGCCGGCCGCGGCCACCTCCTCGTCCAGCGCGTCGAGGAGGGCGCCGAGGCCGGGCAGACCGGCCGGGATGTCCAGAGCGAGCGTCCAGCCGGGCAGGGGGAAGGAGAGCCAGCCCGGGTCGGCCTCCCCGAAGCGCTTGAGGACGGCCAGGAAGGACGGGCAGCGGTGCTCGCAGACGCGCCGCACGATCCGGCGCAGTGTGTCCTCCTGGCCGCGTCCGACGACGAACTGGTACTGCACGAAGCCGCCCCGGCCGTAGATCCGGTTCCAGTGGGGCACGCCGTCCAGCGGGTGGAAGAAGGAGGTGAGCTTCTGCAGTTCGCCGGTACGCGCGCGTGGGGCTGTGCGATACCAGAGGTCGTTGAACCAGCTCACCGTACGGCGGCTCAGCAGCCCCTCCGGAAGGAAGGCGGGCGCGGCAGGGAGGCGGGAGGGGTTGAAGGCGAGCGGGTCTCTACGCGCGCGCGTGCCTTCGCGCAGCGCCTCCAGGGGTGCGTGGTCGCCGCGCGTGAGGACCGCACGCCCCATCTCCGCGCCGCGTGCCAGCAGGTCGATCCACGCGACCGAGTAGCGGTAGTGGTCGTCGGTGGCGACCAGGCGGGCCATCAGGTCGTCCAGGTCCCGCGCGCGCTCCGTGTCGACCGACATCAGTGACGTTTCCACCGGCTGGAGCTGGACCGTCGCGGTCAGGATCACGCCGGTCAGGCCCATGCCGCCGGTGGTCGCGTCGAACAGGGGGGTGCCGCGGCGGACCATGCGGATCCCGCCGTCGGCGGTCAGGAGTTCCAGCGACAGGACATGGCGGGAGAAGGTGCCCGAGACGTGGTGGTTCTTGCCGTGGATGTCGGCCCCGATCGCGCCGCCGACCGTCACATGGCGGGTGCCGGGGGTCACCGGCACGAACCAGCCGAGCGGGAGCAGCACCTCCATGAGCCGGTGCAGCGAGACTCCCGCGTCGCACAGCACGGTGCCGCCGTCGGCGTCGATCGCGTGGATGCGGTCCAGGCCCGTCATGTCGAACACCGCGCCCCCGGCGTTCTGCGCCGCGTCCCCGTACGCCCGCCCCAGGCCCCTGGGGATGCCTCCGCGGGCCCCGCAGTCCCGGACGGCGGCCGCGGCCTCCTCGTAGGTCCGTGGGCGGATCAGACGGGCGGTGGTGGGGGCGGTGCGGCCCCATCCCGTGACGGAGACGGTGTCGGCAGGCATGTCGGCGACCGTAGCGCCCATTTATGGGCGGTCAGTTCTGAAACATTCCTTCTCTCCCCAAAATGGGTGATTAATGGGATGTCGTTCAATATTGCCGTAGTTCTTACGTCGGTGACGTGAACAGTGAGTCCACATGGATCACCTCGACGACAAGGACCACCTGGACGACAAGGACCACCGAAGCCTTCTGGGAGCGGACTGCCGAATCCTCTCGGCGTTCCATGCCCGCGGCCGTGACCCACGCGTCGCCTCCGCCGCGCGAGCCCTCTCTTGGGCGGGCGAACACGGCGCGCTGTGGCTGGCGGCGGGTCTCGTGGGGGCCGGCGTGGACGGTGGGCGGCGAGGAGCCTGGTTGCGGGGCACGGCGCTCACCGCGGGCGCGCACCTCGTCAGCATGGGTGTGAAAAGGGTGGTGCGCCGACCGCGTCCGGCACATGTCGAGCCCCGCGTGCGCACGGCCGGCCGGCACTCCTTCCCGAGCTCCCACGCGACCTCCTCGGCGGCTGCCGCCGTCGCCTACGGCGCGCTCGGCGCGTACGCGATCCCGCCGCTGGCCGCCGCGATGTGCCTGTCCCGCCTGGTCGTCGGCGTCCACTACCCCTCGGACGTGGCGGCGGGCGCGGCCCTGGGGGCGCTCGCGGCGTGCGTCGGGGCGGGCTGGGTGAGGGGAGGGGGCACCCATGCCTGAGACCGCGCCCTTCACGAGTGCCGCACGCATCAGGCAAGCGGCGCTCCACGGGCAGCGCACGCCCTCACGGCAGGCCGCACCGCCACCCCGCGAAAGCGGCCTCCGCGGCGTGCTGAAAGGTCTCCTCCGGACTGCGCGCCCCAAGCAGTGGGTCAAGAACGTCCTGGTCATCGCGGCCCCGGCCGCCGCCGGCCGGCTCTTCTCGATCCACGCCCTGACCCAACTCGCGCTCGTCTTCGCCCTCTTCACGGCTTGTGCAGCCGCCGTCTACCTGATCAACGACGCCCGCGACGCCGAGGCGGACCGCGCGCACCCCACCAAACGCCGCCGCCCGGTCGCCATCGGCCAGGTGCCCGTGCCCGTCGCCTACGCCGTCGGAGGCGTCCTCGCCGTCCTCGCGCCGGCCGCCGCGGCCTGGCTGACCGCGCCCTCTGTCGCGGCGCTGCTCACGGCGTACATCGGCATGCAACTGGCGTACTGCGTCAGCCTCAAGCACGTCCTGGTCGTCGACCTCGCCGTCGTCACGACCGGGTTCCTGATGCGGGCGATGGCCGGCGGGCTCGCGCTCGGGATCCCGCTGTCGCGCTGGTTCCTGATCACGACCGGCTTCGGGGCGCTGTTCATGGTGTCGGCCAAGCGCTACTCCGAGGCCGTGCAGATGGCCGGGAAGGCGGGCGCCACGCGCGCGTTGCTCACCGAGTACACCACCGGCTACCTGCGCTTCGTCTGGCAGTTGGCGGCCGGGGTCGCCGTCCTCGGGTACTGCCTGTGGGCCATGGAGGAGGGCGGCGACCCGCACACCGACGTGCTGCCCTGGCGACAGCTGTCCATGGTCGCCTTCATCCTCGCGATCCTGCGCTACGCCGTCTTCGCCGACCGCGGCACGGCGGGCGAACCCGAGGACGTCGTCCTGCGCGACCGCGCACTCGCCCTCATCGGTGTGGTGTGGCTGGCGATGTACGGGATGGCGGTGGCCAATTGGTAGGCACGCGCGCGTGGAGCCACCGCGAACCCCCGCCCCCGACCCGGACCCCGCCCCCGACCCGGACCCCGCCCCCGACCCGGACCCCGCACACGGCCCCGGCAGGAGATCACCGCGCGCCCCCATCCGCGCCCCCACCCCCACCCACCGGCCGGAGAACCACCCGCGCCGAACTCCTCGGGTTCGCCACCGTCGGCCTCCTCGCCTACGCCGTGGACCTCGCCCTCTTCACCTGTCTCCGCGGCCCCGCCGCCCTCGGCCCCCTCACCGCCAAGGCCCTGTCCTTCGTCGCCGGATGCGCGGTCGCCTACGCCGGGAACGCCCTCGGCACCTACCGCCACACGCGGCCGAGGGGCCTGCGCCCCTGTGCCGTCTTCCTCGCGGTGAACGCCGCCGGGGCGGCCGTACAACTGCTGTGCCTCACCGTGAGCCACTACGGCCTCGGACTCACCTCCCGGCGTGCGGACACCGTCTCCGGGGCCGGAATCGGCATGGCGCTGGCTACTGTCGTGCGGTTTTGGGGCACTCGGACATTGGTCTTCCGCACGGAGGGCAGAGTCGGATCATGGACTGGCTGAAGAAACTTCCCGGCGTCGGGCCCGCGGTGACCCGGCTGATGGCCACGCACGCGTGGCGGTCGTACGAGCGCATGGACCGGGTGAAGTGGACACAACTGGCCGCCGCGATGACCTTCATCAGCTTCATCGCGCTCTTCCCGTTGCTGACGCTGTCCGCCGCCATCGCCGCCGCGACCCTCAGCCAGGAGCAGCAGAACAAGCTGGAGGACAAGCTCGCCGACCAGGTGCCCGGCATCTCCGAACAGCTCAACATCGACGGCCTGGTCCAGAACGCCGGAACCGTCGGGCTCATCGCCGGCGCCGTCCTGCTGTTCACCGGCATCAGCTGGGTCGGCTCCATGCGGGAATGTCTGCGCGCGGTGTGGGAGCTCCCCGACGAGGAGGAGAACCCCGTCCTGCGCACGGCCAAGGACGCCGGCATCCTGGTCGGCCTCGGCGGCGCCCTCCTCGTGACGATCGCGGCCTCCACGGTCGCCTCCACCATGGTCGGCTGGATCACCCGGCAGCTCGGCATCGACGAGGGCGGCTGGGGCGGGATCCTGCTGCGCGTCGCCGCGTTCCTCGTGGCCGTACTCGCCGGCTTCCTGGTCCTGCTGTACGTCCTGACCCTGCTGCCCGGCGTCGAGCCGCCACGCCGTCGGCTGCTGGTGGCCGCGCTGATCGGCGCGATCGGGTTCGAACTGCTGAAGCTGCTGCTGAGCGGCTATATGCAGGGCGTGGCCACGAAGAGCATGTACGGCGCGTTCGGCGTGCCGGTCGCCCTGCTGCTGTGGATCAACTTCACATCGAAGCTGGTGGTGTTCTGCGCCGCCTGGACGGCGACGCAGGGCAAGGACATCGAACTCGCCGACGCGTCCGAGGACTCAGGCGGCGAGCCCGAGGAGTCGGCCGGCGGACCCGAGGAATCGGCCGACGGACCCGAGGAATCGGCCGACGGCGGCTCCGGGAGCTCTGCCGACGAGTCCCGTGAACGGGCGGCCGACGAGTCCCGTGAACGGGCCAACGAGCCCCAGGAATCCGCCGACGCGCCCAGGAAACCCGACGTCAGGAACGACCCCGACGACGCACCAGGTCGGGCAGCGGCCACCGGCGGTTGATCAGGAATGCGCCCGCGGCGAGCAGCACCAGCACCCCGCCGGCGATCCCGATTGCGACGCCGATGCCGGTCGAGCCGCCCGCGGCCGAGGCGCCCACCGCCGGCTTCGAGGACCCCTGGCCGTCCCCGGTGCCCCCGGCCTCCCCGGAGTCGTTCGCACCCGGCTGCGCGCTGGCCTGCGCCGCGCTCTTCGGCGGCACCAGCTCACCCACCGGCTGGACCTTGCCGGCCGCCTTGAAGCCCCAGTCGAAGAGCCTCGCGGTCTCCTTGTAGACCTCGTTGTGCTCGCTCTTCTCCGGGTTCATGACCGTGACGAGCAGCACCTTCCCGCCCCGTTCGGCCACGCCGGTGAAGGTGGCACCGGCGTTCGTGGTGTTGCCGTTCTTGACGCCGGCGATGCCCTGGTAGACGGGGACGTCGCTGTCGCCGGCCAGCAGCCGGTTGGTGTTCTGGATCTCGAAGGTCTCGCGGACCGACTTGCCCTTCTTGTTCTTCTTCGTCTCGCCCGGGAACTTGGCGGTGACGGTCGAGCAGTACTCGCGGAAGTCCTTCTTCTGCAGCCCGGAGCGAGCGATCAGGGTGAGGTCGTACGCCGACGAGACCTGACCCGGTTCGTCGTAGCCGTCGGGCGACATCGCGTGCGTGTCGAGGGCCTGCAGTTCCTCGGCGTGCTCGTTCATCTCCTTGACGGTGTTCTTGATGCCCTTGTTCATCTTCGACAGGACGTGCACGGCGTCGTTGCCGGAGCGCAGGAAGACCCCGAGCCACAGGTCGTGGACGGAGTACGTCTCGCCCTCCTTTATCCCGACCATGCTGGAGCCGGAACCGACGTCCGCCAGGTCGGACGGGACGACCTTGTGCTCCATGGTCTTCGGGAACTTCGGCAGCACCGTGTCGGCGAACAGCATCTTCATGGTGCTCGCGGGCGCCAGCCGCCAGTGCGCGTTGTGCGCGGCGAGCACCTCGCCGGACTCGGCGTCGGCGACGACCCAGGAGCGGGCGGTCAGGTCCTTGGGCAGGACGGGGACGCCGCTCGCCAGGTTCACCTGCGTGCCGGGCTGACCGAGCCGCTCGCCGCCCACGGTCGACATGTTCGCCGGGGGAGTGGCCGAGGGGCTCGTACTCGGTGACGGCTTGGGAGCCGCGTGGGAGACGGGCGCGGTCAGTGCGAGGGACGACAGGACGGCGGAGGTGACCAGCAGGGATCGCCTGGCGGTCTTCTTGGGTGCGGGCACGAGCGAGAACGTACATGCCGTTCCCATGGAAGTCCCGCGTCCACCCCCACCCCGCTCGGAGAACCGGACACGCGACGGTGATACTGAACCTATGAAGCTCAGCCGCCCGGTCTCCTGGTTCCTGCTCGCCTTCGGGGTGTGGAGCTGGGTCATCTGGGTCACTTTCGTCAAAAACCTGATCAAGGACAGCAGCGGGCTCGCGTTCGACGACGGTCATCCGACGGCGTACTTCTGGGTGCACCTGCTGCTGGCTGTCGTCTCCTTCGTATTGGGGACGGTCGTCGGGGTCATCGGGTTGCGCGGCGTGCGCGCATTGCGCCGGACGACATAGGAACTCGGCCAGAGCTCCGGGCGTTCACTCAGCACGCAAGGGAAAGGGAACGTCGGCGTGGTCATCGTCTTCGTGCTTGTCGCACTGCTCGTGCTGTCCGTCCTGGTGGCGGGCAACTGGTGGCTGTGGCGTCGGCTGTTCCGTGACACGACTCGCGGGCCCGGGTTCGTGCGCCGCTTCGGCGTGGCGGTGATCGCCGGCGGCTGGGCGCTGACGATCGGGGCCCTGGTCGCCGAACGCGGGGGCGCGCCCTTCTGGCTCCAGCAGGTCCTCGCCTGGCCGGGCTTCCTGTGGCTGGCCCTGTCGATATACCTCCTGCTGGGTGTGGCGGCGGGTGAGGTCGTACGACCCCTGCTGCGGCGATGGCTCGAACGACGGGCGCGCGCCGCGGAAGCCGTACGCGACCCGGAGCCGGTGCCGGAGGAAGTGACGGCGGCCGCATCCCCTGCCACGGCATCCGTCGCGTCAACCGCCCAGACGTCCGCCCCGGCGTCGGCCACCACTGCCGTCACCACCCCCGCCCCGGCGTCCGGCGCGACGTCCGCCACCAAGTCGCCCCCGGCGCCCGCGCCCGACGAGGCGGTGGCCCTCACCTCCACCTCCACTCCCACCTCCACCCCTGACCCCACCGACCCGTCCCGCCCCCTCGCCGCCCCCACCCGCCGTCTCTTCGTCTCCCGGGTCGTCGCAGGTGCCGCAGCCGCGGCCGCCGTCGGCACGGTCGGCTACGGCACGTACGGCGTGCTGCGCGGCCCGCGGGTGAAGCGGGTCACCGTCCCGCTGGCCAAGCTCCCGCGCGCGGCGCACGGTTACCGGATCGCGGTCGTCAGCGACGTCCACCTGGGCCCGGTCCTGGGCCGGGGCTTCGCCCAGAAGGTCGTCGACACGATCAACGGCACCCAGCCCGACCTCATCGCGGTGGTCGGCGACCTGGTGGACGGCAGCGTCAAGGACCTCGGTCCGGCGGCGGCCCCGCTCGCCGGGCTCCGGGCGAGACATGGCGCGTTCTTCGTCACCGGCAACCACGAGTACTTCTCGGGAGCCGAGCAGTGGGTCGACGAGGTACGCCGTCTGGGCCTGCGCCCCCTGGAGAACGCCCGCACCGAACTGCCCCACTTCGACCTTGCCGGTGTCAACGACATCGCCGGTGAGAGCGAGGGCCAGGGCCCCGACTTCGCCAAGGCCCTCGGCGACCGGGACAAGGCACGCGCGTGCGTGCTGCTCGCCCATCAGCCGGTCCAGATCCACGACGCCGTCGACCACGGCGTCGACCTCCAGCTCTCCGGCCACACCCACGGCGGCCAGCTCTGGCCCGGCAACTTCATCGCGGACCTGGCGAACCCGACCCTGGCCGGCCTGGAGCGTTACGGCGACACCCAGTTGTATGTCAGCCGGGGTGCGGGCGCTTGGGGTCCGCCGACGCGTGTGGGCGCCGAGTCCGACATCACGGTGATCGAGCTGGCGTCCCGTCAGGCCTGACGGGACGAGCCGGGCACACGCCCCGCCCTCTCTGTGAACAGCCTGTGAAACCTGCTGGAAACGCCCGTAGGTAAGTTCTTTCCCATGTCGCCCGAATCCCCTTCCCCCTGCTGAAACGCGTGTGATTAGGTGTGCGCGCCACTAAGGGGAGTGGCGCAACCCATTGCTCATGCGGGGCCCGTCCAGGGCCGGGGAGAGGGCACACCCATGCGTTCGGTTCGCATGCGGATTCTCGCGACGCTGCTGGTGCTGGCGGCCGTGGGAGCGGGCGGCTGGCAGCTGTTGTCGTCCGGCGACGACCAGGACAGGACCATCACGGTCGGCACGACGGACGCCGTCACGTCCCTTGACCCGGCCGGCGCCTACGACGCCGGTTCCTGGGCTCTGTTCAACAACGTCTTCCAGTCACTGCTGACCTTCGAGTCGGGCGGGTCCACACCCGTGCCGGACGCGGCCCGGAGCTGCGGCTTCGTCGGTACGGACCTGAGCACCTACCGGTGCGAGCTGCGCGACGGTCTCACCTTCCCGAGCGGGCGCGCCATGACCGCTCAGGACGTCAAGTACTCCTTCGACCGGGTCAAGCGGATCAAGTCGAACGTCGGCCCGTCCTCCCTGCTGGACACCCTTCGATCGGTGAGCGTGAGCGGACGTGCGGTCACCTTCCATCTGTCGTCGCCCGACGCCACGTTCCCGCTGAAGGTGGCCACCGGGGCGGGCTCCATCGTCGACCGGGAGAAGTATCCGGCCAACGCGTTGCGCACCGACAACGCTGTCGACGGCACCGGCCCGTACACCCTGACCGCGTACACGAAGGACGAGAACGCCGTCCTCGCCCCCAACGCGCACTACAAGGGCGCTCTCGACGACAGCGGCAGCCCGATCGAACTGCGCTACTACCCGGACGCCGACGCCCTCGACAGCGCGTGGAAGGCGAAGCGGATCGACGTCGCCACCCGCACGCTGCCGCCCGAGGTCCTCGCCGGTCTGAACGCCGCCGACCCGGGACAGCGCGTCTCCGAGGCCGACAGCTCCGAGATCCGCAACCTGTACTTCAACACCCGCAAGGGCTCGCCCCTGCACGACGTCCGGGTACGGCAGGCCATGGCCTGGCTGATCGACCGCGAGCGGCTGGCGGCCACCGTGTACAAGGGGACCGTCGACCCGCTGTACTCGCTGATCCCGACCGGCATCACCGGCCATACGACGTCGTTCTTCGACGCATATCCCAAGCTCAGCACCGCCAAGGCACGCGCCCTGCTCACCGAGGCCGGCGTCAGCCTGCCCGTCCGCTTCACCTACGGCTACGCCACGGGCCGCGGCGCCGCGAGCACCGAGGAGGCCGCGGAGCTCAAGCGGCAGTTGGAAGCCGGCGGGCTGTTCAAGGTGACGGTCAAGGGCTACGAGTGGACCGACTTCCAGAAGCGCTGGGCGGGCGGCAAGCTCGACGCGTACGCCGTCGGCTGGGTCGCCGACTTCCCCGACCCGGACACCTACGGCGGCCCGCTCGTCGGCACCACCGGCACCATGAACACCGGCTACAGCGACAAGACCGTGGACCGACTGATCACGGCCAGCCAGCAGTACGCCGACCGCAGCGAGGCCACGCGGGACTTCCGTTCGGTGCAGGAGGCCGTCGCCCGTGATGTCCCGGTGCTCCCGCTGTGGCAGGCCAAGGAGTACGTCGTCACCAGCGAGGACGTCGGCGGCGGCCAGTACCTCTCGGACGGCACCGGTGTCTTCCGCCTCTGGCGTCTCACCTGGATCTGACGCGATCTCGTGGCTTTGACATTCCCTGCGGTGATGCCAGGGTGCCGCTCGGCGCTGCACCATGTGGTGAAGGTGTGCGCGGGGTGAGGAGCAAACGTGTTGAGACGCAACGCCTTTCGGCTGCCCCGGCACCCGGCGTCGGTCGGCCTCGCCCGGCGCCGGGTCCGGGACCACCTGGCCGACTGGGGGCACGGAACACGGGACCCGGCGCTGGAGGACGCGGTGCTGCTCGTCTCGGAGCTGGCCACCAACGTCGTACGCCACGGTCCTCTCCTGGAGCGCGAGTTCGAGGTCGCCGTGACCGCTCTCGCCGACGGTTCCTGTCTGATCGAGGTGTCCGACGAGGGCCGGCTGGAGCCCCGGTTGCGCGTGGTGGAGGAGTGGGAGGAGACCGGCCGCGGCCTGCACCTGGTGGAGCATCTGGCTGCGGCCTGGGGGGTGTGGAACCGGGGGCGACACGGGAAGACGGTCTGGGCGCTGATACTCGCCGGCGCCTCCGCCGACAGCTGAGCCCCGGCGAATTCGTCACGACCGTAAAGCGAAGGCGGCTACGACCGCGAGCCCGCCCCCGTCGGCAGCGTCACCATCACCGCCACCCCCTCACCCGGCGCCGTCCGCACCGCCACCTCCCCGCCGTGCGCCTCCACCACCCCCTGCACGATCGCCATCCCCAGCCCGCTGCCCGCGCCCCCGCCCGCCCGGAAGAACCGGTCGAAGACACGTGCCGCGTCCTCCTCGCACAGCCCCGGCCCCTTGTCCTCGACACACAGCCGTACGACCCCGTCCGCCCGCTCCACCCCCAGCCGCACCGGCACATCGGCGGGCGTGTGCGTGCGTACGTTGCTCAGCAGGTTGCCCAGCACCTGGCGCAGCCCCGACTCGTCGGCCCGCACGAGCAGGGTGCCGTCCGCGCCGACCGTGATGGGCCGTTCCGGCTGCTGCACCCGCAGGTCCTCGGCGGCGTCGCGCACCAGGCGGCTCAGGTCCACGTTGCGGAAGCGCAGTTCGGGCCGCTGGTCGAGGCGGGCGAGGGTGAGCAGCTCGTCGACGAGGCGGCCCATGCGGTCGACCTCGCCGTTCATCCGGTCCCAGGCCCGCTTGCGCTCGGCCGGTTCCGTCAGCATCCCCTTGTCGTACAGCTGGAGGTAGCCGCGTATCGCGGCCAGCGGGGTGCGCAGCTCGTGCGAGGCGTCACCGACGAAGCGGCGCAGCTGGGCCGCGCTGCGCTCGCGCGTGCGGTAGGCCGACTCCACCTGGTGGAGCATGGAGTTGAGGGCGACCCGGAGCTGCTCGACCTCAAGCGTCGGGTCGCGGCTGGAGGGGACGCGCCGGGTCAGATCGCCCTCGGCGATCGCCGACGAGGTCTCCACCATGTCCTCCAGCGGCCGCATCCGGCGGCGCACGCTGAGCATGGTCAGGCAGCCGAGCAGCGCCAGCAGCAGCGTGCCGACGGCCAGGTCCATCTTCAGCGCCTTGCCCATGCCCTCGTGCAGGCCCTCGGTCGGGACGGCGATCAGCACGACGGTGCCGTCCGACAGTCGGGCGCCGACCATCCGGTAGCGCTCCCCCTCGACCCGTACGTCCCGCGGCTCCTCGGCGCCGGCGAGCGCGAGGGGGTCCTTCGCGGCGGCGGCGAGCGAGTGCTGGCGGGCTGTCGGCTTCAGCGGGCCCAGGGGCACCGGCCGCCCGGCGGAGTCGACCGCGACGTAGACCATGGCCGGGCTCGGCAGCGGATCGGTGTCCGTGGCGCCGCTGCCGGTGAACCTGTCCAGCGCGACGCCAAGTTCGCTCAGCGACTCGATCTGTTGCAGCGTGAACCCGGCGTTCCCCAGCGTGGTGCGCGCGCTCTTCAGTTCGCTGTCGACCTTGTCGAGCAGGTAGAACCGCGCGGTCATCAGGCTGACCGCGGTCGCGACGACGATGCCGACGGCCAGCAGTGCCACGTTCGCCAGCGTCAGCTTGCCGCGCAGCGAGTGGATGCCTCGCCGGCGGCAGACGTCGAGGATCCTCAAGGCCTTCATGCCAGCCCGTATCCGACCCCGCGCCGTGTGGTGATCACCG
This sequence comes from Streptomyces cyaneochromogenes, assembly GCF_003963535.1. Lineage (GTDB taxonomy): Bacteria > Actinomycetota > Actinomycetes > Streptomycetales > Streptomycetaceae > Streptomyces > Streptomyces shaanxiensis. Next base: position 6,275,555 of record NZ_CP034539.1, read on the forward strand.
GCGGACCCAGGGCGTCCAGCTTGCGCCGCAGATAGCTGATGTAGGTCTCGACGACCGTCGACTCGGGCGGGGTGTGCTCGTACTGCCAGACATGGCGCAGGAGCTGCTCCTTGGGCACGATCCGGCCGCCGTTGCGCACCAGGAAGCGCAGCAACGCGTACTCGGTGGGGGTGAGTTCGACGGTGTGGTCCGCGCGGCGCACCGAGTACGTCGTCTCGTCCAGCTCCAGATCGCCGTATCTGAGGGGCGGGCGCTGCGGCAGGACGTCGGCCGGGCGGGTGCGGCGCAGCACCGCCGTGATCCGGGCGATGACCACGTCGACGTCGAAGGGCTTGGTGATGTAGTCGTCGCCGAAGCCGAGGGCGCCGACGATCTCGGCGGGCGCGTCGCGCGCGGTGAGGAACACCAGCGCCAGGTCGGGGCGCCGCTCGCGCAGTTCACGGCCGAGGGCGCGGCCGTCGCCGTCCGGGAGCATGACGTCGAGCAGCGCCACGTCGGGCCGGGTGCGCTCGGCGAGGGCGAGCGCCTCGCGGACGGTGCCCGCGATCATGACCTCGAAGCGGTGGTAGCGCAGCGCGATGGCGAGGACGTCCGCGATGCTCTCCTCGTCCTCCACGACCAGCACGGTGCCAGAAGCCGTCGTCATGCCCCCAGTATCGGCGGGGCCACTGACAGTCGGGGGGCCGGTCGCTTTGGAGTTCCTTGAGAGTCTGCTTTGGAGTTCCTTGAGAGTCATGGCCGTCATCTGCCACGCGCGCGTGGCGCCGCCAATCCTGTTGCCCAGGACCTGGGGGACCGACCGAACCGAATAAGGAGCGTTGAGCGTGGCGGCATTGGCACGGTGGTGCTATCGGCACCGGCTGGTGGTCCTGTTGCTGTGGGTGGGGGCGCTGTTCGGCCTGGGCGCGGCGAGTTCGGCCGCGGGCACGAACTACGCGAACGTCTTCTCCCTCCCGAACACGGACTCCACGACCGCGTACGACCTGATGGAGAAGGCCTTCCCGGAGCGCGCGGGCGACACCGACACGGTGGTGTGGAAGGTGGATGAGGGGAGCGTGCGGGACGAGTCCGTACGGTCCCGGATCGGGCCCGCGCTTCAGGAGATCGGGCGGATGAAGGGGGTCGGCGAGGTCACCGACCCGTACGCGGAGCAAGGGGCCGCGCAGATCAGCCGGGACGGGCGGATCGCGTACGCCCAGATCACGTTCACCGAGCAGGCGAACGGCATCCCCAAGGAACTGATCGAGGACGTCGTCGACACGGCACAGGCCGCCGAACGCGACGGCCTCCAGGTCGAGCTGGGCGGCCAGGCGATCGCCCGCACCCAGGAGCCCCCGCAGGGCACGGCGGAGGCGGTCGGCATCCTGGCGGCGGCGGTCGTGCTGTTCCTGGCCTTCGGCTCGCTCTTCGCGATGCTGCTCCCGATCGTCGTGGCGATCGCGGGCGTCGGCACCGGCCTGGTCGGCACGATGCTGCTCAGCCATGTCACGGACGTGCCTGAAGTAGCCCCGCTGCTCGGCTCGCTGATCGGGCTCGGCGTCGGCATCGACTACGCCCTGTTCATCGTCACCCGGCACCGGCGCGGCATCCTGCGCGGCATGAAGCCGCAGGAAGCGGCCGTGACCGCCCTCAACACCTCCGGCCGCGCGGTGCTGTTCGCGGGCGGCACGGTGTGCATCGCGCTCGCCGGAATGCTGGTGATGAACATGCGCTTCCTGGACGGTGTGGTCGTCGCGACCTCGCTCACCGTCGTGCTGAGCGTGCTGGCCGCGATCACCCTGCTGCCCGCCCTCCTGGGCCTGCTCGGCATGCGGGTGCTCAGCCGTCGGCAGCGGCGCCGGCTCGCCGCGGCGGGACCGGAGCCGGCCGAGGAGAGCGGCCTGGCGGCGCGCTGGTCGTCGTACGTCCAAAGGCGCCCGCGTCCGGTCGCGGCGATGGCCGTCGTCGTCATGGCGGCCCTCGCGATCCCGGTGCTGTCGCTCCGTCTCGGCGCCACCGACCAGGGCAACCACCAGGAGTCGCAGACCACCCGCCAGGCCTACGACCTGCTCGCCGAGGGCTTCGGACCCGGTTTCAACGGCCCGCTGCAAGTGGTCGTCGAGGGCGACGCCCCGGCCGGCCTGGTGAACGGCATCAAGTCGACCGAGGGCGTCGCCCAGGTGGCCGCCGTACCGCCCGCGAACGGCGTCACGGTCATCCAGGTCGTGCCGACCACCTCGCCCCAGTCCGAGCAGACGGACCAGCTCATCGACCGCCTGCGCGACGAGGTGATCCCGCAGTCGGGGGCCGAGGCCCATGTGGGCGGGGTGACGGCGGTCTTCAAGGACTTCGCCTCCGTCACCGGCGACCGACTGCCGTACTTCATCGCGACGATCATCGCGCTCGGCTTCCTGCTCCTGCTGGTGGCCTTCCGCTCGCTGGTCGTGCCCCTCACAGCCGCGCTGATGAACCTCATCGCGGCGGCCGCGTCCTTCGGCGTCCTGGTGGCGATCTTCCAGTGGGGCTGGGGCACCGAGCTGATCGGCGTCGGCAAGGAGGGCCCGATCACGTCGTTCCTGCCGGTCATCATGCTGTCCTTGCTGTTCGGCCTCTCCATGGACTACCAGGTGTTCCTGGTGAGCCGGATGCACGAGGAGTGGGTGCACACCAAGGACAACGCGCGCGCGGTCCGCGTCGGCCTCGCGGAGACCAGCCGGGTCATCAACTCCGCCGCCCTCATCATGATCTGCGTGTTCAGCGCGTTCGTGCTGAGCGGCGACATGGAGGGCGCGATGGCGGGCATCGGCCTCGCGGCGGCCGTCGCGCTGGACGCCTTCATCCTGCGTACGGCCCTGGTGCCGGCCGCGATGCACATGCTCGGCAACGCGAACTGGTGGCTGCCGGACTGGCTGGAGAAGCGGCTGCCGCACCTCGCGGTCGAGCCGAAGGAGGAGCCGGTGGCCGAGGAGGCCGAGCCGGTCGTCGCGGGCCGGACGTCGGTCGTGCACGGCTTCGTCCGCACCGTCGACGGCGAGCCGGTCGACGGCGCGGCGGTGACGCTGCTGACCAAGGGCGGACGTCAGCTGGACCGGGTGAGCTCCCTGGCCGACGGCTCGTACATCGTGTCGGTACCGGCACCGGGAACGTATCTGCTGGCGACGGCCGCAGAGCCGTACGGATCCCGGGCCGGGCAGGTCGTCGTGACGGACGGGCCACTCGTGTACGACGTCGAGCTGGCCGAGGGTGAGGTGGACGCCGTCAACTGACGCTCCCCGGAGGCGGTTTCAGGGGCGCTCGTCCTCGGCGGGCGCCCCCTTGCCGGTGGCCTTACGGTCCGCCCCGTCCGCCTTCTTCCTGGCCGGATCCGCAAGGGCGTTCGTCATCCCCGGCAGGAAGTCCGTGAACAGCTCGTGCACCTCGCGCACCAGCGGCCGCAGCACCCGGAACCGTGCCAGTGAGACGCCCCGCGCGGTCAGCCGGGCGCCCCGCTCGGCGAGCCGGTAGCTGCGCTCACGGCCCTCGGTCCGGTCGAAGACCCAGTACAGGACGAGCCCCATCTGGGAGAGCCACATCAGCTCGGGCAGCACGTCCCGCAGCTCCTCGGGCACCTTGGTCTTCGTCGCGCCCGCCAGCACCTCCCGATGGATGCTGATGGCCTCCACGCGCGCGTGCTCCGACTCGGCGGAGAAAGGGCTGAGCGGGCTGTCGGGATCGGCGGCGTTCTTGAAGAACTGCACCGCGAACTCGTGGTACGGCGTGGCGATGTCCAGCCACACCTTCAGCACGCCGGCGAGGCGCGCCTCCAGCTCGGTCTCCCGGGCCAGGACGTCCCGGATCGCCGCGCGGTGCTCGGCGGCGATCCGGTCGTAGAAGCCCTGGATCAGGTGTTCCTTGCCCGCGAAGTAGTAGTACGCGTTGCCGACGGAGACCCCGGCCTCCTGGGCGATCGCCCGCATCGTCGTCTTGTCGTAGCCCCGCTCCTGGAACAGCCGCATGGCGGTCTCCAGGATCAGCGCACGGGTCTGCTCGGACTTGGTGGGCGTATCGCCCTGTTCAGGGCTGTCGTTCTTCGAGGACACGGAGACAGAGCCTAACGAGTGGCGTTTGCGCCGACCGTCAGGAGGCCTGTGCCGTCTGGTACAGGTTCTGCGCGTCGGCACCGAAGTACGGGCCGTACATCCGGTTCGGCAGGAAGTTGTACTTGAAGCTGTTCACCGAGGACAGCAGGCCGGTCCCGGTGGACTCGTTGAACTGCGTGAACCAGGGGCCGCCGCTGGAGCCGCCGGTCATGTTGCAGTTCATGCCGTGGTCGTTGGACAGCAGGAAGTCGCGGTTGGTGTTGCCGCTGCAGTAGATGAACTTCTCGCCGTCGTACGGGGCGGCGGCCGGGAAGCCGAACGCGTACATGGCCTTGTTGTAGCCCGTGTTGAAGGCCAGCCCCTGCCCGCCGACGACGTCCGTCAGCAGCTTGCCGTCCAGCGGGGCGACGACGGCCGCGCCGACGTCGTAGTTGATGTCCTCGCTCGCCGTCCACTGCGGTGTGGACAGCGTCTTCGACGCGGACCACCGGCCGTACGGGGCCTGCCCGTCGTGGTAGCCGGGCACGAAGACCCAGTTGGTGTGCCAGGCGCCCTCCAGCTTCACGCAGTGGCCCGCCGTGATGACGGTGCTCTTGTTGGCGCTGGTGACGGCGTTGCCGGAACAGGACGCCGTACGTCCCTGGTAGGTGAAGAACACCCGCCCCGCCGTGGACGCGACCGAGCCGCCGCCGGTCCACTGCCCGCCGCTGTTCGGGAAGGTCAGCAGGCCGATGTCCGCGGCGGCTTTCCCTGCCTTCGCCGCCGGGGAGGTGGGCGCGACGGTGGTCGCCGTGCCCTTGGCGGGTGCCGAGCCGCCGTCGACATGGCCGTTGACGGTCACCAGGTCGAGCGGGGTCGCCGCGCGCATCCGTTCCGAGGTCCAGAAGTCACGGGCCTGTTGCTGCGCGCCCCCCGAGACCGAGCTGACGCCTGTGGGGCTGTCGGACCTCGGCGCGGCGCCCGCGGGGGTGGCCAGGGCGCCGGCCGTGAGCAGCGCGGTGACGCCGACGAGGGCGCCGAGGACGGGACGGGGTATGCGGGTGACGCCGGGTATGCCTCTCACGCGTACTCCTTCTGCTATGGGGGGACCGGACGACCGGGTGGGCCGCCCGGCTGACAGACAGTCGGTGCGAGTGCGGAGTGGAGAACCGGGAGGCAGCGTGCCAACCCCAGCACCGTTTTGGAAGGGCGCATGCCAAAACGGAGTCCGAAAGCGGGCCGTTCAGGATGGTTTGGCACAGGCGTCGCTGTCACAACCGGGTGGGTTGTACGTCCAGCCCCAACTCGGGTCGTACGACCACCCCTCCGCGCTCCGATAGACCCGCCCGCCCCACTGCGGCCCGCCCTTCTGTGTCCTCTGGGCCCCCTGTGGCCACGGTGCCCCGCGCCACTTGGCGGCGGCGAGCGCGGCACCCTTGGCCAGCCGCGCCCCCGACGGAGTGCTGAGGCGATGGGCCAGTGGCCGGTGCTCGCGCAGGGCCCAAAGGGTGACGATCCAGGCGGCGGGACCCTGGTAGACCTGCCCGGCGTCGCCGACGACGGTGATCTCGTCGAGCGTGGCGCCGTGATCGAGGCCGGGGTGGCGCCGCCGGGCCTCCTCGGATCCGGCCGGCACCAGTTCCAGTGGCACCAACTGGGGCTGCTTCACGAGCCAGTCGCGCACGAAGGAGCACAGGGAGCAGTCGGCGTCGTAGAGAACCGTCAGCCGGCGGACCGGGGCGGCGGGCCCGGGGTGCGGAGCGCTGGGCCCGCCTGCCGCGACGGCGTCCGTCTTGCCGGCCACCGGGTCACGCCCCGGCCGGCGGGGCGACCCAGTTCTGCGGGGCGACCGGAGGCACCTGCTCCCGCTCCATCGCGCCGCGCCGACGGATCTTGTTGAGGACGTAGACGTTGCCCAGGTGCATCACGCCGAGCACCAGCAGCACCACGCCGAGCTTCGTCGACAGGGCCTCGAAGACCCCGCGCGCGTCGACGACGGTGTCGTCGTCGCTCAGGTACAGCGCGACGAAGCCGAGGTTGACGAGGTAGAAGCCGACCACCAGGAGGTGGTTCACGGCGTCGGCGAGCTGCTCGTTGCCGCGCAGCACGTCGGCGAGGAAGATTCGCCCGTTGCGGCTGAGCGTGCGGGCCACCCAGACGGTGAGGGCGATGCTGACGACCAGGTAGATGACGTAGGCGATGACCGTGCGGTCCATGGCCTCCCCCTTCTTGAACACGTTCAAAATGCTGACAGGGATGACTGTAGGCCCTGCCTTTGAACATGTTCAACTCAATTGGGTGAGGTCTCCGTCACGCGTCCGCCACACCTCCATCCCAGCTACCACGGAGGCCGTCGGGGAGGCCCGGGCGCGCCTTCGGTCAGGGTCTGCGCCCGAGCGCCGGCCGTTTGGTGTAGTCCGTGAACCCGATGACGTTCCCCCAGGGGTCGGCGATCTCGACGGTCCAGCCGGTGACCCCGGAGGCGGGCTCGTCGAGCGGTGCGATGCCCACGTCACTCAACGCCCGCGCCGCCGCCCGCGCGTCCGGCACCTCCAGCCAGACCCGCGGGGAGGGCCAGGGCGGCGACCGGTGCGCCAGCGTCTCCTCGTGCCGCAGCAGGATCCCGGGCGTCTCGCCCCCGACCTTCAGCAGTGCGATCCCGGCCTCGTCGAGCCGGAACCCGACCGCGAACCCGGCGCGCTCGTAGAACCGGACGGCCTCACCGAGGTCGCCGACCGGCAGTAGCACGTTGTCGAACCCGAGCAGCTCGTACGACTCATCATCTGACATGTCGTCAGAGTAAGGGGATGATCGGCTGGAACCGGTGATTGTCCCCGTCCCCTTTGGCGTCGAGATCGGCCTGCTGTTGTTCCGTCCATGCCGCCGGCTCCTGAAGTCATACTGATGAGTGGTCAGTGACGGGTGAGACACGTGGGCAAGTCAGACCGGACCAGCGGAGGGGGGCGGCTTCGTGCGGCGGGTGTTGGCGGTGCATTTCGTGCCGTGCGCGCTCTTTGTCGTCTGCCTCTGGGCCCTGCTGCGGGCCGGTGCCTTCGTCGGGCCCGGCCACTGGGAGCGGGTACTCCCCGAAACCCCGGCGGCGATGGCCGCAACCCTGACGGTCCTTGCCGCCTGTGCGTCGGTCCTGGGTCTGTTGCTCCAGCCGTTCCAGGTCCGGGCCGTACGAGTGTTGGAGGGGTACTGGTACCGCTGGCCCGTGACGGCCGGGCTCGCCGGAGTACTGATCGAAGTCCAGCGAAGGCGCTGGGAGGCGCTGCGCGAGCGGGCGGAGGAAACGGCCTCGACGGCGGCCGCCCGTGAGGTGCGGGCGGACGCCGGCCGCCGACTGGGCGCACGCCCACCCGCGGACCTGCTGCTGCCGACCGCGCTGGGCAATGCGTTGAGGTTCGGGGAGTTGAGCGCGGGCGAGCGGTACGGTCTTTCCACCCTTGCCTCGTGGCCGCGTATCTACATGCAGATCTCGGACCGCATGTCGGAAGCGCTGACTTCGACGAGGGATGCTCTGGACACCGCCGTGAACCTCTGCTGGAGCTTCCTGGCGGTGGCCCTGACGTATGGCGTCGCCCTGTACGACGAGCCGTACTCATGGTGGCTCTGCGGTGGGGCGTTGATCCTCGCGGCTGTCGCCTACAAGGGAGCGGTGATCGCAGCCCTGGCCTACTCGGGGCTGATGCACGCGGTCTACGACCTGCACCGGTTCGAACTGCTGGATGCGCTGCACTACCCGCTGCCGAAGGACGCGGCCGCCGAGAAGGAGATCTTCGCCGAGGTCACCGCCCGGTTCACGGGACGAGGACGCGCCCGCGTCGACTACCACCACGGCGAGGGCTGGTCACACCCGCACGATGCCAACCGATCCGCATACGCCGAGCACATGGATGACGAATCCGGTTGAGGGGTCGGGAGGTTCACTCGGCACGGGCCCTGTCTCCGCTATGCGTGTCAGCAGGGCTCCCGAGGTGTTCACCTTCACCCACCGGTCTCGCGGTACGACCACCCGCACATGGCCGACGATCGCCGTGACGTTCACCGTGGTCCGTTTCGCTGCCGCCTTCCGCGTCAGATCGGCCTGGAGCTCACCGAGTACGGCTCGCAGAGTGAGGGTTGCGCTCGCCTCCGCGGGTATCACGACCCTTCCGGTCGTCAGGGTCCGGCTCCAGCGGCTGCCTCTGCCGCTCGGTGCGGCAGTTCCGATGAGCACGACACCGCTGAGTGCGAGTGCCGCGGGCAGCGCGAGGACGGTGACCAGGTGCGCCCTGACATCACCGGCCGTCACCAGCGCGACCGTCGCCACGGCTGCGAGCACGAGGGGGCCGATGAGAGAGGTGGGCGGTATCGCGGCGCGCAGCAGATTGACCGCGGCCAGGCCCAGCAGCGCCCACGGCCACCACTCGGCGGCGAACTCCAGTGCGGCACGGGCTCGGTGCGCGGGGTCGCCGACGAGATAGCAGCCGGCGGCCACCGCGGCCAGCCCGAGCCATGTCCTGATCCGCGACGCCTGCCGCCCACGCTCCGCCATCGCCGGCCGACTCCCCCTCCCGCCGCATTGCGGAGGCGGCGCGCGGCGTCATCGTAATGGGGCGAAGATACGGCGGTGGTCAGCGGGCCGGGTGATACTCATTCGCGGCAGGGCTGACGAGCCTCCCAGAGCTTTCGGCGCATGTCGTCGGCAAGCTCCTCGTTCATGAACCACATGACAGCGGGCGGGAGTTCGCGGTAGTCGCAGTTCGGCTCGTGAGCCGTAAGCATCCCCTGTAGATCCGGGAATTCTGCGTCGGCTGCCGCACCACAAGCAGGCAGCGTGGCCACCCATTTGGCGACGTCCCCCGATTCATAGCCGCCCCAGTCGGCAGGTGGGTCAGGGACAACGGGCTGACCGCATTGCACACAGGTGGGTGGTGCATCCTCTGTGTCCGGCGGCGGAAATCCGGGAAGGTCGGTGTGGCTCAGCATGTGTCATCCCTCTCCACTTCGTACTTTCTCGATGAGCCAGTGAACGGATTTGTAGAACCAGTTGCTCGTCTTGTTGAGCGCTTTCATGTGCATGTAAGTCACCCAAACCGCGTCGACCACTGTGGCGATCAACACGACCACAGCCGCGGCCCACCGCCACTCCGGCTGTTCGCCACAGTCCGGCGGTACCAGCGCGGCGGCGATTCCGAGGCCCAGCAGCATGGTGCCCGCGTTGAAGGCGTGAACTGCCCGGAGTTGGTACCTGGCCCAGATCTTCTGGTCCGCTGCTTGCTGCAGTCTCAGCTTTTTCGGAAAGGCCTCTACATGGCCGGGCCCCAACCAGCTCACCAGGTCGTCGTGGGAATAGAGGTACAGGCGGGCGTGATAGGCGAGCTGAATACTCGCGATCAGTGCGAGAGCCGCGATGACGAGGAGCAAGAGGATGGGGCCTGGCCACTGGAACTCGTCGTCTGCGCCTCCGACCACACCGGCCAACCCGAGAGCGGCGGCCGTGAGCAAAGGGGCAGCGATGAAGAGGGCAGACGCACTGGCAGGCCCGTACCCGTATGGTTTGGGTACCTTCCAGGGATTCTTCCTGGTGTCGGGCGCCTGGTATTCCGCCACGCCTCCCCCTCCGTCAGCGCTTCAGAACCCGCGCTTCGGAGTGTGACGGCGGAACACCTCCCTCAGCAGGAGCGTGAACCGGCCAAAAACACCAGAGGGCCCTGTTTCCGAAGTGACGGAAACAGGGCCCCGAGGTTAGGCCGGGAAAATCAGAACCGGCGCGTGATCAACGCCTTCTTCACCTCGGCGATCGCCTTCGTGACCTCAATACCGCGCGGGCAGGCGTCCGTGCAGTTGAACGTCGTGCGGCAGCGCCACACGCCGTCCTTGTCGTTGAGGATCTCCAGGCGCTGCTCGCCGGCCTCGTCACGCGAGTCGAAGATGAAGCGGTGCGCGTTGACGATGGCGGCCGGGCCGAAGTACTGGCCGTCGTTCCAGAAGACCGGGCAGGACGACGTGCACGCCGCGCAGAGGATGCACTTCGTGGTGTCGTCGAAGCGCTCGCGGTCCTCGGCCGTCTGGAAGCGCTCGCGCGTGGGCTCGTTCGTGTCCTTCGTGATGAGGAAGGGCATGACGTCCCGGTACGCCTGGAAGAACGGCTCCATGTCCACGACCAGGTCCTTCAGGACCGTCAGGCCCTTGATGGGCTCGACCGTGATCGGCTTCTCGGGGTTGATGTCCTTGATGAGGGTCTTGCAGGCAAGACGGTTCTTGCCGTTGATCCTCATCGCGTCCGAGCCGCAGATGCCGTGGGCGCAGGAGCGGCGGAAGGTCAGCGTGCCGTCCAGGTCCCACTTGATCTTGTGGAGGCCGTCGAGGACGCGCTCCTTCGGGTCGATCTCCAGCTGGAAGTCTTCCCAGACCGCCTCGGCCGAGACCTCCGGGTTGAAGCGGCGGACCCGGAAGGTGACCGTGATGTACGGGGACGCGGCGGACTCGGCCTCCACCTTGTCCATAACGGGGGTTGCCATCAGTACTTACGCTCCATCGGCTGGTAGCGGGTCTGGACGACCGGCTTGTAGTCCAGGCGCACGGTCTCGGTGCCGTCGTCGCCCACCTCGCGGTACGCCATGGTGTGGCGCATGAAGTTGACGTCGTCGCGGTTCGGGTAGTCCTCGCGGTAGTGACCGCCGCGGGACTCCTTGCGGGCCAGCGCGGAGACGGCCATGACCTCGGCCAGGTCGAGCAGGTTGCCGAGCTCGATGGCCTCCAGCAGGTCCGTGTTGAACCGCTTGCCCTTGTCCTGGATCGAGACGTTCTTGTAGCGCTCGCGCAGCTCCGCGATCTTCTCGACCGCCGTCTTGATCGTCTGTTCCGTGCGGAACACCATGACGTTGGCGTCCATGGTCTCCTGGAGCTCCTTGCGGAGCGTCGCCACCCGCTCGGTGCCGGTGGACGAGCGCAGGTTCTCCACCTGGTCGACCACGAGCTGCGCCGGGTCCTCCGGCAGCTCGACGAAGTCCGCCTTCTGGCTGTACTCCGCCGCCGCGATGCCGGCCCGGCGGCCGAACACGTTGATGTCCAGCAGCGAGTTGGTGCCCAGACGGTTCGCGCCGTGGACGGACACGCACGCCACCTCACCGGCCGCGTACAGACCCGGGACCACCGTGGTGTTGTCGAGGAGGACCTCACCCTCGACGTTCGTCGGGATGCCGCCCATCGCGTAGTGCGCGGTGGGCTGGATCGGGATCGGGTCCGTGTACGGCTCGATGCCGAGGTACGTACGGGCGAACTCGGTGATGTCCGGGAGCTTGGCGTCCAGCTGCTCCGGCGGGAGGTGCGTCAGGTCCAGGTAGACGTGGTCGCCCTCGGGACCGCAGCCGCGGCCCTCGCGGATCTCCGTGTAGATGGAGCGCGAGACGACGTCACGGGACGCGAGGTCCTTCATGACCGGCGCGTACTTCTCCATGAAGCGCTCGCCGTCCTTGTTGCGGAGGATGCCGCCCTCACCACGGGCGCCCTCCGTCAGCAGGATGCCCATGCGCCAGATGCCGGTCGGGTGGAACTGGAAGAACTCCATGTCCTCCAGCGGCAGACCCCGGCGGTAGACCGCCGCCTGGCCGTCACCCGTCAGCGTGTGCGCGTTCGACGTCACCTTGAAGAACTTGCCGCAGCCGCCGGACGCGTAGATCACGGCCTTCGCCTGGAAGACGTGGATCTCACCGGTGGCGAGCTCGTACGCGACGACGCCCGCCGACTTCTTGACGCCGTCGACCTCGGTGATCAGCTGGTCCAGGACGTAGAACTCGTTGAAGAACTCCACGCCCTCCTTGACGCAGTTCTGGTACAGCGTCTGGAGGATCATGTGGCCGGTGCGGTCCGCGGCGTAGCAGGACCGACGGACCGGGGCCTCGCCGTGGTTACGGCTGTGACCGCCGAAGCGGCGCTGGTCGATGGTGCCGTTCGGGGTCCGGTTGAACGGCAGGCCCATCTTCTCCAGGTCGAGGACCGAGTCGATGGCCTCCTTCGCCAGGATCTCGGCGGCGTCCTGGTCGACCAGGTAGTCACCGCCCTTGACCGTGTCGAAGGTGTGCCACTCCCAGTTGTCCTCCTCCACGTTGGCCAGCGCTGCGGCCATGCCGCCCTGCGCGGCGCCCGTGTGGGAGCGGGTGGGGTAGAGCTTGGTCAGCACGGCGGTGCGGCTGCGCTTGGTGGACTCGATGGCCGCGCGCATACCGGCGCCACCGGCGCCGACGATGACGGTGTCGTACTTGTGGATCTTCATGGTGGTTGCCTCAGCCCCGTGCCTAGCGGATGTTCGGGTCGAAGGTGAAGATCACCAGCGTGCCCAGCAGGATGGTGAACACCGTGGCGGTGTAGAGCAGGCCCTTCAGCCACAGGCGGGTGTTCGCGCGCTCCGCGTAGTCGTTGATGACCGTGCGCAGGCCGTTGGCGCCGTGCAGCATGGCGAGCCACAGCATCAGCAGGTCCCAGACCTGCCAGAACGGGCTCGCCCAGCGGCCCGCCACGAAGGCGAAGCCGATCTTCGACACGCCGCCGTCCAGCACCAGCTGGATGAGCAGGTGGCCGATGACCAGGACGACCAGGACGATGCCGGACAGGCGCATGAACAGCCAGGCGGCCATCTCGAAGTTGCCCCGGGTGGACCTCGGGGTCTTCTTGGTGCGCTTGCGCGGGGCCTCGATGTACGGGGCCGGGTTGTCGACGTTGTAGAGGGACTCGCCCTCGACCGGGCCGATACCGGTGGCGGTCTTCTCAGTGGTGGACATGCGCGTCAGCTCCCGAACAGTTCCTGAGCGGCGTGGCCGAGGACGGGGTAGATCGCCCCGAGCATCAGCACCAGCCAGAGGCCGACGACGGACCAGAGCATCTGCTTCTGGTAGCGCGGGCCCTTCGACCAGAAGTCGACAGCGATGACGCGGAGCCCGTTGAGCGCGTGGAAGAGGATGGCGGCGACGAGGCCGTACTCCAGCAGCGCGACGATCGGCGTCTTGTACGTGGCTACGACCTTGTCGTAGTCCTCGGGAGAGACGCGGACGAGAGCGGTGTCCAGCACGTGAACGAACAGGAAGAAGAAAATGAGGACGCCGGTGACTCGGTGAGCCACCCAGGACCACATTCCTTCCCGGCCGCGGTACAGCGTTCCAGCCGGCACGGAAGTTCCTCCGGGAGCGGGGATTGGGGCCGCGCCGGCTTGTGCTGTCGGTCGGGCCCGGCCGGGTACGGTCCACCGGCCCCCAGCATCGTATCCACGTGGCGCCGCGCGGCTTAGCGGGGGCCTGGGTATGTGATCAAACTGGCACGCGGATGGGGTATTGGCGGCTAATGGGGCGGGGTGTCCTGTTATTTGCCGGGTGCGGCGCCGTCTTGGCTGGTCGCGCCGTTCCCCGCGCCCCTCAGGGCGCGAACCAGCCGGCCTTTGGCGAGGCGCCGGAGTTCCTCTGCCGTCAGCACTCGTTCCTCGTCCGGATCGTTCGCCAATCGAGATCGGATGGCGTGCAGTACCTGGTCCAGAGCCTCTGCCGGCGACAGGTCGTCCACGTAGATGACGAAGGCGTGACCGAACTTGGCCTCGTATGCGGCGTTCGCGGCATTGAGAGCTGTATGGGCTGCTCCGTAGATCCCCTCCGGTAGTACCGGCAACGTTTCTGCTGCCAGTGCCTCCGCCAGGTCCGCCGGGGTCAGGTCGTACGCCGCCTCGTCCGAGGCCGCCAGGAGGGCGTCCAGGTCGGGGTAGGGGCGGTGGTCCGCGAGGCGGTCGGCCCAGCGGGGGCTGCGCAGGCAGGTGAGGAGGGTCTGCCGGACCTCGGCGGCGGGGGCGGTGTTGAAGGGCTCCAGCGCGTTCGCGGGCGGTGGAGTGCGGGTCTGCTCGGGGAGCGACGGTATGGCGACTCGGCCAGGAAGGTGTGTGGGCGTCACGTGGGTTTCGGCAGGGGAATTTGGGAAAGGAGTGGTGCTCACGTTATCGAGACTGGACGCGACGTGTCCGACCGATGCCCGAATTTCAGCCGAACGGGAGAGTTTCGGAACGTGTGGTGGACGCCCGAACGTGGCATCGGAGTTACGTTGGCGAGGTGATCCAGCACAAGCACAGGCGCCGGGCACCGGCGAAGAAGGCGCTGAAGCAGACCTGGGTGCTGATCGTCGCGGTGGTCCTCGTGACGGTCGGGGCCGGGGTGAGCCTGGGGCTCCTGGCCACCGGCGACGACCGGGAACCGGGCGGGTCGGAGCAGCGGAGGTCCGCCCCGGGGACCTCGGAGGCCGCCTCTTCGGCCGCCCCGAGAAAGCCGGCCGCACCCACTCCGTCACCCACTCGGACGTATCCGGTCTCGAAGGCTCCGCAGACCATTCCCGCAGTGACCTCCCACAGCGCAGCCCGGGGGCCCGGCTGGCGTCCCGCGCGCGGGGAGCGGGTCGTCGTGAGCGACGCGAAGCTCGCCGACGAGGGGCGGCTCGTCGCCGGTGAGCTGGGCCTGACGTACGCCGGTGAGAAGGAGGACTCGCGCGCCGGGGACGTGCGGCTGACCTTGGGCGGCAAGGGCGCCGACCCGGAGTCGTACACCATGACCGTGCGCGACGGGCGCGTCGCCATCAGCGGGCCGGGCGAGGCGGGCGTCTTCTACGGGACGCGGACGCTCAAGCAGGAGGTGCACGGCGGGGGCACGGCGCCGGAGGGCGTCGTGCGCGACGAGCCGGCCAAGCCCGTGCGCGGGTTCATGCTCGACATCGCCCGCAAGCACTTCACCGCGGACTGGATCGAGGACCGGGTGCGGGAGCTGGGCGACCTGAAGTTCAACCAGCTGGGGCTGCACTTCTCCGACGACCAGGGGTTCCGCATCGAGTCCGACTCGCACCCCGAGGTCGTCTCGTCGCAGCACCTGACGAAGGCGCAGGTCAGGAAGATCGTCGAGCTGGCGGAGAGCCGGCACATCACCGTCGTGCCGGAGATCGACTCGCCCGGGCATCTGGGGGCCGTCATCGCCGCACACCCCGATCTGCAGCTGCGCAATGCCGGCGGGGCCGCCACGCGCGGTGCCATCGACATCTCCAAGGCCGGGTCCGCCGAGATCGTCGACGATCTGCTGAACGAGTACGCCGGTCTCTTCCCGGGGAGCCAGTGGCACCTCGGCGCCGACGAGTACCAGGCCCTCGTCGTCTCGAACCCCGAGGCCTCCTACCCGCAGCTCGCCACCGCTGCCCGTCAGGCCTACGGCTCCGGCGCCACCGTCGCCGACCTCGCCACCGGATGGCTCAACGACCGCGCCGCCACCGTCCGCGCCCACGACCGCACGGCGCGGGCCTGGAACGACGGGTTCTTCCGGAACACGTCCGTCCAGCCGGACAAGGACATCCAGGTGGCGTACTGGACGGGCAAGGAGATCGGGGCGCGGGTGCCGGTGGAGTACCTGCGCGCCGGGCGGAAGCTGATCAACTACAACGACGAGTTCCTCTACTACGTGCTGGGGCAGCCGCAGACCTTCGTCTATCCGACGGGGCAGCGGATCTACGAGCAGTGGACGCCGCGCGTCGTGCGCGGGACGACGGCCGTGCCGGAGACCTACGACGACCAGATCCTGGGCGGGTCCTTCGCGGTGTGGTGCGATCTGGCGAACTCGCAGACGCAGGCCCAGGTCGCCGCCGGGATCCGGATGCCGCTGCGGGCGCTGGTCCAGAAGCTCTGGGACGAGGGGGCACCGGAGTTGTCCTGGGTGCAGTTCAGGGCACTGGCGGACCGGCTGGGCTGAGCCGCGGACCGGGCTGTGGATTGGCCCATACGGCTGCGGACCCCTGTACGACTGTGGTGTATTCGGCCCGAGCCGAAACCGAACAGCCAGGGGGAACCGGGATGGGCTACTGGGGGTACTTCGTCGTGGGCCGCGGGGAGCGGCCGCTGGCGGAGCTGGACGCGCTGGGGGGCGCCGAGGGCATGGCCCTGCGCGATTCCGCGCCGGGCGGCTGGCAGGTGTGGGAGTACCCGAGCGGGGACGGCGAGGTCGGGAACATGAACGACCTGGCACGCGAGACCGGGGCGCCCGCGCTCTTCGGGTACGTCATGGACAGCGACTGCGTGGTCGTGGAGGCCGCGGCGCCGGAGAGCGGGGCGTGGACGACCTGTCTGGCGCGCGCCGCCATGGCCGGGTACCTCGGCGCCGGGGACGAGGGGCTCACGCTGGAGGACTACTTCCTGGAACCGCAGGACGCCGCCGAGCGGGCCGTCGCCTGGGCGGCGGAGGCGGGGCACGAGGTGAACGCCGAGTCGGTCATCGACGTATTCACCGCTGATGCGGACCCATTGGCCGAAAACCTCTTCTTCCGGCTGCTCGATCGGCTCGGGGTCGTGCCGCTGTGACACTCACGGGCCGTCGCACGCAGTAAGGGGCGGTGCGGGCTCCGTTAGGAAGGTGCCCGCCAGGGGCCTGTGCGGGGACCCCGACCCTCGTGAACGACCCGCTTAGGGAGGCGTGGATGAGCCTGGTGGAACTGATCGCTCAGGCCGACGAACGCGGACTGGCCGCCAGCGGGTTGGCTTGTTTGGATCGGTGTGTGCCCCTGTTGGGCGGTGACGACGAGGTGCTGCGGCCGCTGTGGGCCAACCTCGCGGCGGGCGGCGACCCGGCCGAGTGGGGCGGACTGCTGGAGCAGGCGCGCTCGAAGCTGGGCGTCGCGGAGATCGTGGACGACGAGGACATCGAGGACGAGGCCGCGCTGCTCGCCCGGCGGATGCTGGCCGCCGCCCCGGCCGTCCGGTCTGCCGCCGAGGCGAGGATATGGGCCGACGCCTGCTCGGTCGCCTCGCTGCAGATACACCGGCTGCTCGACCCCGCGGACGACGACGCGTCCTCGGCGGGCGCCCTTCCCCAGGCGCTCAACTCCGTGCGCGCGGGCGGGGCACCCGCGACGGGCCGTACGGCGGGCATGTCGCCGCTCGTCGCCGCCGAACTGCGCCGCCAGGTCAGCGTTCTGGAGCTCCTCGCCGGACATGGCGTGGGCGGGCTGCGCCGGGCGCTGGAGGTGTCGACGGAGGGGCGGCGCGTGCTGCGCGCGGTGGTGTCGCGGAGGGCCCGGGGGAAGGGCTGACGTCCTTGGGCCGGGGTGGGCGCCTTTGAGCGGGGCCTGCGCGGGCCTGCGCCCTGACTCACCCCGATTCGCCCTGATCGCGTCCCGCTGTCAGCGCACCAGCCACTTCACCACCGCGTCGCCGTACTCGGCCGTCCTCACGTAGAAGGCGGTCAGATCGCGGTGCGTCGCCGCGAAGAGGCCACGCACCTGGGGCTCCGGGTCGGGCACGTCGTACGGCTGGAGCAGGCGCACGCGCGCGTGCCGCCACAGGTCGTCGAAGTCGGCCGCTCTGAGGAACCCGGCGACCTCGGTCACCTGGGACGCGGTGAGCAGCTGGAACGGTGGCAGGGCGGAGTCGGTGGGGAACACCGGGCGGCCGCCGAGGACCACTTGGGTACAGGGGCCGTCCGGTGTCCGGTTGGGCGGGATGCCGGAGTAGAGGAGTTCGAACTCGGCGTACTGCCTGTCCAGCACCTCCTCGCGATGCCGGCCGATCCGCTCCCGCACGGTGTCCCAGTCGTCCTCGAAGAGGCGCTGGAACCAGGTCGCGCTGTTGCGCAGGGCCGGGGGCGGCACCGCGCGCAGATGGAAGTACATGCTCATCAGTGACTGGAGCGCACGGCAGCGGCGAATCGTCACCCTCGCGTCAACCTGGGCTGCCGCGTAAACCTGGTTCCTGGGGGAGTCCTGTGGCTGTCGTGGGAGTGAGGTGGGGCGGTCCTGCACCGGTCCCGGGAAGCCGCCGGATCCGGGTGACGAAAAGCTGTTCGCCCACGCTCTCCAGGGTGTGACGACTCAAGCGGAGACCAGGCCTTCAGCCGCGACCAAGCCGGTGCGGTGGGCGGCGGACGCGGTGGCGATGCTGCGCGAGGGAGCGCGGCTGCGGCTCGACTACTCGGCGCAGAGCCTGTGGCGGGTCGACCGGATGATCGAGGGCCTGCGCGGCGAGGGAACGCCGCAGGCCGCCGTGGAGAGCACGTTGCGCGGTCTGGGCGCGTACGCCGGTGAGGTGATCGTCCGTCAGACCGGCGCCGAGTGGTGGGCGTCGGGCGGCGACCACTGGATCCGTACGCCCGACGGCAAGCTGTGGGACCCGATCGAGGAGGCGCGGCGGTGCTTCGCGGGCGACGGGTCGCTGCGGCTGCTGTGCCGGGACGCGACGGCTGGGCAGCCCTGGCGGTGACGCGCGCGGGTGGAGCCGGTCGTCCCGTCCGCTCCGCCCCGGCCGCCCGTCACTGGGCGCCGGCTGCCGGAGTCGGCAACTCGCCCATGCAGGTGGCCCTGCCGTACGTGCCGGAGGCCGTGGCGCTCTGGACGTGGCGGCCCTTGATGGCCAGTGCGCACCGGGCCTGGCCGCCCTTGCCGTCCAGGACGATGCTGACGACGGGAGCCTTGCCGAGCGGGACCTCGACGGTCTTCTTCCAGGGCAGCTCGACGTCCTTGTCGACGGTTGCCTTCCCCTCCTCGCTGCGCGCGAGGTAGCTGACCTCGACCCGGCCCTCGCCGGTGACCTCGTACGTCACGGCGGCGGTCGGCGTGTCCGACTCGGCCTTGCCGTCCCCCGCGTCCGAGGTGCCGAGGCCGCCCAGCACCCCGAACAGAACGAGTCCGAGGCAGGCGGCCAGGGCCGCGCCGGCGACGACGAGGGCGCTGCGATCGCCGCCGGCCGACTTTTCCTTGCCGGTCTCTTCCCCGGTCGGTTCCCCGGTCTCTTCCCCGGTCTCTTCCTCGGTCGGTTCCTCGGTCGGTTCCTGGGTTTCGGTGGCTGACATGACGGACCTGGCTTTCGTCGTTGTTTCGTCGGACAGGGGTAATTCGCGCCTGGAAACCGAGTGCGAATCGCGCGGTTATACCTCAGGCGGAATGATCGATTCCAATCCATGGACACAACGGACAAACGGCCAGGTCGTATGCGGCCTCATGTCCGAACTGCCACCGAGTGCCCCCAATGTCGAAGCGTTTGACGTGCACGTTTGCATCTGATTAGACATGCGGCGCTTCGCGCCCTCCGCGCGGGCATGGCCGGTCGGGAATACCCGTCCGGCGGCTTGGTGTGCCCTTATTCCCGCGCAAACGCCCGGGGGGTGCGCCGCAGATGAAAGGGCACTGGGCGTGAAAGTCCGATACGGGAGAATAATCTCCTGCCTTGTCGTTTCGGCGGTGGTGACAACCGCGCTTCCGCAACTCGCTTACGCCGCACCCGCGGTGGCGAATTCCGGCGATGACGGCAAGGGCGTCATCGACTCGGTCGCCGACTGGTTCGGCGACGACGAGGGCGACGACAAGCCTCCGTCGCACGACGAGTTGGAGGTGGCCGACCGGCAGAAGCTGCCGAAGGGGAAGGCCGCTCCGAAGGCGAAGCGGGTCAAGGAGCTGACGGGCAAGCGCACGGCGAACGCGCGGTTCTGGCAGTTGTCCGACGGCCGGGTGGAGGCGGAGCTGTCGGCAGTGCCGACCTCCTACCGTTCCGGCACGGGCAAGAAGGCGGACTGGAAGTCGATCGACACGACGGTCCGTGACTCGAAGGCGAAGGGTTTCGAGTTCGCCAACACCACGAACAACGGGCGCAGTTGGTTCAGCGACGACGCCGACCGGCTGGTCAAGTTCCGCGCGCCGGACGGCCGTACCGTCACCCTCGGTCTGGACGGAGCGGACAAGGCTCTCGCCCCGAAGGCCAAGGGCTCCACGGTCACGTACGAGAACGCGGTGCACGGCGCGGATCTGGAGTACGTGGTCGGTCCGGGCCGGGTGAAGGAGAACATCGTCCTGGCCGAACGGCCGGACGGGCCGCTGAAGTTCACGTTCACGCTGGACACCGACGGTCTGATGCCGAAGGCGCGTAAGGACGGCTCCGTCGCGCTGTACGGTGCGCTGCCGAACACGCCGGTGATGGTGATTCCGGCGCCGTACATGACGGACGCGAAGAAGGCGGACGCTTCCGTCTTCGGGCGGACCTACAGCACGAAGGTCACGCAGAAGCTGACCCGGGACGGCAAGTCCTGGAAGCTGACGGTGACTCCGGACGCGAAGTGGCTGGCGGCGAAGGAGCGTCAGTACCCGGTCGTCATCGACCCGACGATCACGATCGCGCCGACGCCGTCGCAGTCCCAGGACACGATGGTGCTGTCGGACCAGCCGACGACCAACTTCAACACCTCCTGGAAGCTGTCCGCGGGCCGCACGTCGAGCACGGCGAACTCCCGCTCGCTGATCAAGTTCCCGCTGAGCGAGATCCCGTCGGGCACGAACATCGACTCCGCGCGGCTGGAGATGTACTTCGACCAGGCGCACACCACGGGCGGCACCGACGCGACGATCGGTGTCTACCGGGCCACGGGTGCCTGGGACGAGACGACGGCGACGTGGAACAACACCAGCTCGCTGGCGGGTGAGCTGTCCGGTACCAGCGTGCAGGTGGACGACGGCGACGCGGGTACGACGGCCGCGACCGGCTCCTGGCCGACGTCGGGTTCGTCGCTGGCGCAGTACGGGATCGGCAGCGACTACCGGTTCAACAAGGACACGGTGGCCGGGGACAGCTACACCTGGCAGCCGAACCTGCCGGAGACTGCCTCCTACCGGGTCGACGTGCACTACGTGGCCGCCACCGACCGGGCCACCAACGCGCCCTACACGGTGACCGGCCAGGACGGCGCGGCCACCTACACCGTCAATCAGCAGTCCGGCACCAACGGGGTGTGGGCGTCGCTGAACGGCGGCTCGCAGATCGACTTCAACAAGGGAACGGCCGGCAAGGTCGCCCTCGGCGACGGACCGGCGTCCTCGACGACGTCGGTGATCGCGGACGCGGTGCGCTGGGTGAACCCGGCGTCGATCGTGAAGAACGCCGGTGAGTACAGCCAGTGGCACAAGTTCCCGGTGACCGACACCGTGCAGCAGTGGCTGGACGGCACCTCGGTCAACAACGGCTTCGTGCTGAAGTCGACGAACGAGACGTCCGGCGCGCTGGGCGGTCCGCGTTACGAAGCCGGTGACGGCGACTACGGCGGTGAGACGTCGACGATCCCGCGGCTGACGGTGACGTACGGCAAGGTCGGAACGACGCTGAACTCGCCGACCGTGGTGCACGGCACCGGTCCGGAGCTGAGCTGGAAGGCGTACTCCAACAGCACCGGTGACCCGGACCTGGACATCGCCGAGTACCAGTTGCACCGCTCCACGCAGCAGGTGTTCACGCCGTCGGCGGCCACCCTGGTGGCACCGATCGCCAAGACCGTGACGGCCTACACCGACACCACCGCCGTACCGACCCCGGACTCCTCCTCGGTGGAGATCGGCAAGTCGTACTACTACCAGCTCGCGGTCAAGACCTCGGACGGGCAGCTGCTCGGCTCGCCCACCCGCACCGTCGGCATCCCCAAGGCCGGCCGCACCATGCGGCTGATCCAGGGCACCGCGGCCTCGGTGGCCGACACCACGCTGTCGTCGGCGACACCGAGCACCAACCTGGACACCATCAGCCGGGACGGTGTGGGCCAGAAGTGGCTCAGCGTGGGCAACAACACGCCCACCAGCACCACCGAGAAGACCCGTGCGGTGATGAAGTTCCCCACCACCGCGGTCCCGACCACGGCCACGGTGCTGGAGTCGCGGCTGTTCATGTGGGGCGCGGAGACCACCACCAAGACCAACGGCGCGATCTATGAACTGCACGGTCTGACCAGGGACTTCACCGAGACCCAGGCGACCTGGAACAGCGCCGCCACCGGCACGGCGTGGACGACGGCGGGCGGCGACTTCTCCGCCACCGTCTCCGACACCGTCGCCTCCGTCTCGGACGTGGGCCGGCACTGGTGGGACGCCACGTCGCTGACCCAGGGCTGGACCAAGACCCCGTCGTCCAACAAGGGCGCGATGGTCAAGCTGAAGGACGAGACGTCCACCGGTCCGCAGGAGCAGACGGTGTTCCTGGCCTCGGAGGCCGCCGACCAGCAGATCGGCCCGCTGCTGCGGGTGATCTACGTCGACTCCACCACCGAGGACACCTACTACGCGCCGCAGACCCCGGCCCGGATGACCCCGAACTCGACCTACACGGTCCAGTTCACGGTCACCAACACCACCTCGAGTGCGTGGGCGAGCGGTGAGCGGGTGCTGTCGTACACCTGGAAGCTCCCGGACGGCACGGACGTGACGAACGGCGGCAACCAGGCCTCGACGGCGATTCCGGCTCTGTCGCCGGGCTCGTCGGCGACGATCCAGGCGCAGGTCAAGACGCCGATCAACTCCGACTCGGGCAACAAGCGCACCGAGTACGTGCTCGGCTGGGACGTCAAGAAGGTCTCCGACGGCAGCTGGCTGTCCGCCGGAACCGGCGGCATCCCGGCTCTGAAGCAGAACGTGGCGGTCGAGGACCCGACCTCCGACCGTCTGGGTCTGGAGAAGTTCTACTCCTACACCGGCAAGAACACCGGTGCCGGCTCCACGGTGATGAACAACCTCGCCTCCGGCAACAGCGTCTGGTCCTACAACGCGTTCGCCAACCCGGGGCGCGGGCTGAACACCTTCGCGCGGTTCGCCTACAACTCCCTCGACACCAGCGACACCGTCTCCGGTGCGGGCTGGTCGGCGCAGCTGGCGGGCCCGATCCGGTTGGGCTCCTCGCTGGACTTCCACCCCAACCCGAACGCCAACGCGACCGAGATCCGGCTGCCCGACGGTGACGGCACCACGCACGTCTTCCGCAAGCAGGCCGACAGCACCTGGAAGGCCCCGGCGGGCGTCCACTACAAGGTCACGATGAAGGCGGGCCTGGACTGCACGCCGACCAAGGACCCGATTCCGGACGCCTGGACCATGCTGCGTCCGGACGGCACGCGCTTCCTCTTCGGCTGCGACGGCTACCTGACGTCGATCGTGGACCGCAACGGGAACACGCAGACGTACACGTACGAGGAGCGCAGGTCCAACAACAAGCCGACCAAGTTCCTCAAGTACGTCACCGACCCGTCCGGCCGGCAGTCGCTGGCGGTCGACTACTACGACAAGGCCGAGGCACCCTTCCCGAAGGTCGAGGACCATGTCCAGTCGATGACGGACATCTCGGGCAGGAAGATCACCTTCGAGTACTCGGACCAGGCGCTGCTGACGAAGCTGACCGATGGTGTGGGCTCTTCCCAGCCGAAGGTGTTCGGCTTCACCTACGACGCCACCCAGGGCAAGAAGAACGTCAAGCTCGTCAAGGTCACCGACCCGCGCAACAACGACACGAACCTGGAGTACTACGCCCCGCAGGCGGGTGACGACCCGAAGTACCACTGGTGGACGAAGACCGTCACGGACCGCCTCCAGGGCAGCACCGGTTTCGCCTACGCGGTGAACACCACGAACACCAACTTCACCGACACCACGGTCACCGACGCCGAGACGAACCAGACGAAGTACGTCACCGACGACTTCGCCCGCCCGGTCCAGGCGACCAACGCCAAGTCCCAGACCACCAAGATGAGCTGGGACGCCGACAACAACGTCACGTATCTGGAGGAGGACAACGGCGCCAAGACCGCGTACTGCTACGACCAGAAGACGGGCTACCCGCTCTGGCAGCGCGACGCGGAGAACAACAAGTCCGGCGTCCCGCCGGCGTCCGACTGCGCTCCGGGCACCTACCCGACGAACGCGGTCAAGTACGAGTACCAGACGCGTGCCGACGGCTACTCCGCCGACCTGTTCCGCAAGACCTCGCCACAGGGCCGCCAGTGGCAGTTCGGCTATGACACCTTCGGCAACCTGAAGACGGTCACCGACCCGAAGGGCGTCGCGACCGCGACGGCCGGCGACTACACGCTCAACTACGAGTACGACGCCTACGGCCAGCTGACCAAGGCGACCGACGCCAACGGCAACCCGACCACGAACAGCGACTTCGGTCCGACGGGCTACCCGAGGACGATCACCGACGCGCTGGGCAAGGCGACGACGTACGTGTACGACGAGCGCGGCCAGGTCCGGGAGGTCACCAACACCCTCGGCAAGAAGACCACGCAGACGTACGACACGTTCGGGCGTCCGCTGGTCACGACCGCGCCCAAGGACCAGAACGCCGGTCTGCTGATCACCACTCCGGCGCCGGAGTACGACGCCAACGACAACATCACCAAGTCGACGGCGCCCAACGGCGCGGTGTCCACGGCCGTCTACGACGCCGCCGACCAGGTCACCTCGGCGACGGCACCGGCCAACAACCAGACCGATCCGCGCAGGACGGCCTACACCTACGACAAGGTCGGCAACCTCAAGACGACGACCGAGCCCAAGGGCACGCTGACCACGTCGGACCTGACCGACTACGTCACCACCCACCACTACGACGCGATCTACCAGCTCACGTCCGTGGTGAACGCCAAGGGCGACAAGATCTCCTACGAGTACGACAACGTCGGCAACCTCGTGACGGTGATCGACCCCAAGAAGACCGCCACGGCGGACACCACCGACTACACGACCAAGACCGCCCATGACCTGAACCACCGGGTCACCCAGGTCACGGACGCGGCCGGCAAGATCGCCAAGCAGACCTACGACAAGGACTCGCTGGTCGTCACGAAGACCGACAAGGAGAACAACACCACCACCATCACCTACGACGAGCGCGGCAAGCCCGTCGAGGTCAAGGTCCCGTACGAGGGCACCACGACCCGCTCGACGAAGTACGAGTACGACCAGGTGGGCAACACCACCCGGGTGATCACCCCGCGTGGTGTGGCGACGGCCAACGCGGACGACTTCGCGGTGCGCACGACGTACGACGAACTGAACCGCCCCAAGCGGAAGTACCAGCCGTACGACCCGAACGACACCCGCTACAACCGCACGGACGTCTACACGGAGATCACCTACGACGAGGTGGGCCGGGTCGCCAAGACCTCGCTGCCGCCGTCCGACGGGCAGACCGTCCGTAATGACACCACCTACGAGTACTTCGACAACGGCTGGGTGAAGAAGTCCACGGACCCGTGGGCCATCGCCGCCAGCTACGACTACACCGACCTGGGCCAGCAGAAGGCCCGCACGCTGACCTCGGCGGGCGGTTCCTCCGACCGGACCATGACGTGGTCGTACTACACGGACGGCTCGTTGAAGACGAAGTCGGACGACGGTGTGCCGGTGGGCAAGTCGGTGGTCCTGGTGGACAACTCCGACACCCAGCACACCTCTACGACCGGCACCTGGGCGACCGGCAACATCACCGACCAGCAGGGCTACAACCACCGCACCCACGCGGCGGGCACCGGCACGGACGCCTTCACGTGGACGCTCAACATCCCCAAGGACGGCACCTACACCGCATATGTGAAGTACCCGCAGGTGACGGGCGCGGCGACCGGGGCGAAGTACACCCTGTCGCAGGGCACCACCACCCACCCGTCGGTGACCAAGGACCAGAACGCGGCCACCGGCACCTGGGTCTCGCTCGGCAGCTACAGCCTCAAGCAGGGCAACGACGCCAAGCTGAAGCTGGAGCAGAGCAGCACGGGCATCGCCGTGGCCGACGGCGTCAAGCTGGTGCGTGACACCACCGGCGAGACGGACAGCGAGAAGAAGGCCTTCACCTACGAGTACGACGTCAACGGCAACCTGATCTCGGTGGACGACACCTCGTCCGGTGCCGCGATCGACGACTACACGGTCGCCTACACCGGGCTGAACCAGGTGCAGAAGGTGACCGAGTCGCTGGCCGGGCAGGAGAAGAAGGCCACGACGTACACGTACGACACCAACGGGCAGCCGGAGACGGTGACCCACCCGGCGCAGTACTCCGCCTACACCTACGACCTGCGGAGCCTGGTGAAGACGGTGTCGGTCGGCAAGACGCCCACCGACTCCTCGCCGAAGGTGACGTCGTACACCTACACCGACCGCGGCCAGAAGCTGAAGGAGACCAAGGCCAACGGCAACACCGTCGACCACACGTACTTCCTCAACGGTGCGCTGAAGTCGACCACGGAGAAGAAGGGCAACGGCACGCTCGTCGCCTCGCACACCTACGCCTATGACGCCAACGGCAACAAGGCGCAGGACGTGGCGAAGAAGATGAACGCCGACAACCACGCGGCCTACCTGGAGTCGACGACGAACTACAGCTACGACCCCGTCAACCGCCTCTCCCAGGCGGTCAAGACCGGCAACGGCGCGACCACGGAGACGTACGTCCACGACGACAACGCCAACGTCATCAGGCAGACGGTCAAGGACGTCGAGTCGATCTTCTCCTACGACCGCAACCGGCTGCTGACGGCGACCACGTCGGGCGTCACGGCCAACTACAACTACGACCCCTTCGGCCGCCAGGAGTCGGTGACCGCCGACGGCAAGGTGATCGAGCGGAGCGTGTACGACGGCTTCGACCACGTCGTGGAGTCCCAGAAGATGGACTCGACGGGCGCGACGAAGACGACCAAGTACACCTTCGACCCGCTCGACCGCACCAAGTCGAAGACCGCCGACGGCAAGACCACCGACTTCACCTACCTCGGCATGTCCGGCGAGGTGCTGACGGAGGAGGTCGCCGGACAGCTGACCAAGTCGTACCAGTACAGCCCGTGGGGTGAGCGCCTGTCCCAGGTGACGCACAACACGGACGGCACGACCGAGTCCGGCTACTACGGCTACAACAGCCATTTGGACGTCGAGACTGTCACCGACAGCAACGGTGACACCGAGGCGACCTACGGCTACACGGCCTACGGCGCGAACGACACCTCGGAGTTCACGGGTGCCGACAAGCCTGACGCCGCCGACCCGACGAAGGAGCCGTACAACCCCTACCGCTTCAACGCCAAGCGCTGGGACGTGTCCTCGGGCACGTACGACATGGGCTTCCGTGACTACAACCCGGGGCTGAACCGCTTCACCACCCGGGACATGTACAACGGCGCCCTGGCCGACATGAACCTCGGCGTGGATCCGTTCACCGGCAACCGGTACGCGTTCGGCGGGGGCAACCCGACGAACCGGATCGAGTACGACGGTCATCAGTCCATCGAGTGCGCCACCGGTGTCTACACCGAATGCCGCAACGGTGTGCCGACCGAGGACTCGGTCTACCACCCGGAGCGGGTGGAGCAGGGGCCGTCGACCGCGCAGATCGTCGACACCTGGATCGCGGAGAAGGTCGCCTCGCCGATCCCCGAGGCGTTCCTCGACGACCTCGGTGCCCGTGACCAGGCTCGCGTCATCGCATGGAACGCGGGGCTGCAGGACGTGTCCACCACGATCCGGCAGCTGAACCAGTACGTCACGCCGACCATGGCCACGCTGGAGGTCTTCGCCGACGCCCGCAAGCAGTTCAAGGATTGGGAGAAGTCCGACGATCCCACCTTGAAGAAGATGGGCCAGCGGGGCACCGCGTTCATGGAGAGCTCCAAGGCCGCCAAGTGGGTGGGCGCCGCCGCCGACACCAAGTCGTTCCGGGGCGCAGCCAAGGGCTCGGCCGCTCTGGAGACCGTCGCGTCCTTCATCGACGAGGTACTCGGCGGTGAGGATGTGGTCACGGCGGCGGGGAAGTCGATCGTGCAGGGCAGCTTCGTCGGCGGTGGTACGGCGGCCGGTGCCTATGCCGGTCTCGCCTGTGGCCCTCTCGCTCCGGTCTGCGTGCCGGCGGGCGCCGCGGGCGGCGCCTGGATCGGCGGAGAGCTCGGCGGAATGCTGAATGGTCAACTCGAGGAATGGGGTGTCTGGGAGTGGACCGACGGTCTCACGAAGCACGACTGATCATTTGATCGCCGCTCTCCGGAGAATTCCGGGAACTCCCGGGATTTCCCGGTGAATCAGGGAACGGGCGGCCTGGAAAGGCCGCCCGTGTCCCCTTTGAGTCAAATGTCCATGGGGTGAGCGGGGAATGGATACTGATATAAACTCCGCGCCTGTTCGCCCCGTCCGTGGCCGAAGAAAAGGCTGCATGATCGAAAGCGTGAAAGAGAAATGATCGGACGCATGTCATCGGGCGACGACCTCGGCCCGATCGAGCCCTACCCCTGGATGACGAGCGGATCCCGTTCGCAGCCCGGCTCGCCGGCCGACCCCCTGCGGCGGGCCTTCGCCCTGGCCATCGACATCGTCATCGCCGTCGTCGTCATCCTCGCGCCGCTGGTCGCCCTGGACCGCCTGCTCCCCGACACCGCAGGTGGCGTCTGGCTCTCCTCGGCCGCCCTGTGGTGCCTGGCCTTCCTGCTGCTGTACTCGCCCCTGAGCGTCTCCCGCCGGGGCGCCACGGTGGGTAAGCGGCTCCTCGGCATGGAAGTCGTCCGGGACGCCGACGGTGGACGCCTCTCCTATGGCGCCGCGCTGGTGCGCCACGTGAGCAATGTGGTGATGGCCGTGGTCCCGGTCTTCCTGATCGCCAACGGGTCGGCGGCCAACCTCAGCGCGAAAAAGCAGGGCCTGCACGACCGGCTGGTCGGCAGCAGGGTGGTCATGAGCGGCCGGTGATACGCACTCCGTCGCATTCGGATGTTTTTCTCGCGCGGCTTCACGCATAACCAGGGCGCCCCGCGCGAACGACGGCATTTCGCGTCCGTTGCACATGGGCCGCCACGGTGTTTTTCACCTCCGACACCCGCTGCCGAAAGGCGACTTGGCGCTTGCCGCATCCTCGCGAACGACGGATCGGCCGACGCCGCGGACATGACTCGGCCGGGACCCCGTGCAGTGGGCGGGGTCCCGGCCGAGTGGGTGGAGCGGCGTTACGGCGTCAGGGACTGGCCCAGACGGGCGCCCGCGGGCGTGCCCAGGGCCGGGCGGCCGTAGTACACCCCGCTGGTCGCGACCAGACCGGTGCCGTTGCCGTCCAGCTGGAGGATCGTTCCGTCGTCGGCGTTCTCGCCCTCCACGCCGATGGCCGCGTCCGTACGGCCGTCGGCGTCGAGGTCGGCGAGGGTGACGGCGGAGCCGAAGCGGTCGGCGGCCTCAGCGGTGCCGGTGACACCGGTGGTGTTCTGGGTGAGGGCGCGGGCACCCTCACCCGTGAGGCCGGTGGCCGAGCCCTTCAGAAGCAGGGTGGCGCCGGCGTCCGAGAGGGCCGGGCCGTCCGTGGCGGTGAGGTCCTCGCCGGGCAGACCGGTCAGGACGTCGGCAAATCCGTCGCGGTCGACGTCGGCCACGGTGACCGAGGCGCCCATCCGGTCCCCGGACTCGTCGGCCCCGGGCACTCCGGCGGTGTTCTGGTCGACGGTGTGCGCTCCGTCCACGGTGAGCCCGTCGACGCTGCCGAGGATCACTCGCACGTTGCCGCCGACGACGCCGAAGTAGGGGCTGTCCGGGGCGCCGACGACCAGGTCGGCGAAGCCGTCACCGTTGACGTCGCCCGTCGCGGCCGAACCGGTGCCCGCGTCGGAGAAGCCACCGACGCGCTCCAGGCCGGTGGCCGACCCCTTGAACGTGGCGATCCGTCCGGAACCACTGGCGTCGAGGTAGTCGGCGGCGGCGTCCGGGAACCCGTCGGCGTTGAAGTCGCCCACGACCAGGCTGTTGTCGCGCGGCACGTTCTCGTCGTCCCAGCGGCCGAACTCCCAGGACCGGGTCGCGCCGGTCGCGCCGTCGAACAGCCACCAGTGCGCGGGGCGCCCCAGGGCCACGGAAAGGACGTCTGCCTTGCCGTCGGCGTTGAAGTCCGCCACGGCGACGTCCGTGCCGAGGCGTTCCCCGCCCACCCGGTTCGCGGCGGGCACCGTGAGGGTCGTGGCGCGGTCCAGCGAGGGACCGTACAGGACGGTCACCTCGCCGGTGTCCGTGCGCCCCTCGGCGTCGTCCACGCCCGGCGCGCCGACGACGAGGTCGGCGTGACCGTCACCGTCGACGTCGCCCCAGGCGCTGCTCGCGCCGAAGAGGTCTCCGTCCTGCCCGCCGCCGGGCCGGGTGAGGCTCAGCTTCGCGGCCGCCTCCGGGCCGTCCGGCCCGCCGGGTACGACGGTGACCGAGCCGGGGCCGGCCTGGGGGAGGCCGGCGACCAGGTCGGTGTAACCGTCGCCGTTGAAGTCGGCGCTCTGCGGCGCGGCCGCCGGCGCCGACTGCTCGGTGGGAGCGGCGGCGGCCGGAACCACGGCCGCCGCGGTCAGCAGCCCGGACACCAGGACGGCGCCCGCACCACTGATCAACGTGCGTGTCATCGAATCTCCGGTGAAGGTGATGGTCGTGTGGCTACAAGTGCGCTGGTCCACGGGGGTGTCACGGCGTCAGCGTCTGACCGAGGTGGGCGTCGGTCGGGGTGCCCAGCGTGGTCTTGCTGTAGATGACCGCCTGGGTGTAGCCGAGGCCCGTGCTGTTGCTCGGGAGGTACAGGACGATGCCGTCCGTGCCGTCCTCGCCCTCCGCGCCGAACGTCAGGTCCGCGCGGCCGTAACCCGACAGGTCCGTCAGCGAGACGGCGGAGCCGAACAGGTCGCCGGTCTCCGCGGAGCCGGGGACGCCGGACGTGTCCTGCGAGACGCGGATCGAGCCGGTGCCGGTCAGCCCGGTCGACGTGCCCTTGACCAGCAGCGCGTCACCGGCGTTGGACTGGTTCACGCCGTCGCGCGGGAAGTCCTCGCCGGGGACGCCGGTGAGGGCGTCGGCGAAGCCGTCGGCGTTGTAGTCGCCGACCGAGACGGAGGCGCCGAACAGGTCACCGGACTCGTTGCCGCCGGCGACGTTCGCCGTGTCCTGGTGGATCGTCGTCATGCCGGTCGTGGTGAAGCCGGTCGATGTGCCCGGGACCATCGTGATCTGGCCGCCCGACAGACCGCCCGACTCGGACGCCACCGGCTGCCCGATGACGATGTCGTCGTAGCCGTTGCCGTTGACGTCGCCCGCGGCGATGGAGCGGCCGCCCTTGACGGAGATGACCCCGGCCTTGGTGAGGCCGGTCGCCGAGCCCGCGAAGCGGACCACGCGGCCGATGCCGCCCGTGTCGCGGTAGTTGAGGGCGACGTCCGCGTAGCCGTCCCGGTTGAAGTCGCCGGTCGCGGCGTCCAGATAGGCGACGGACCCGGTGGCCGTGGTGAGCGTGCCGGTCGCCGTGGCGCCTCCGGTCAGCCGGGCGCTGAAGTTGCCGCCCTTGCCGGTGCCGGCCGCGAACACGTCCGCCTTGCCGTCGCCGTTGAAGTCGCCGACCGCGACCGTGGAGCCGAGCTTGGCGCCGGCCGCCGTGACGCTGCCCGACGTGGTGTACGAGAAGCCGGTGTTCAGCGCCGGGCCGTACAGGACCGTGACCTGGCCCCGGTCCGCGTTGCCGCTGGTGTCGTCCTCACCGGGCGCGCCGATCGCGAGGTCGGCGTAGCCGTCGCCGTTGACGTCGCCCCACGCCGTGGACGCGCCGAAGTTGTCGCCGGACTCGTGGGAACCGGGGACGCCGGTGCTGTTCTGGGTGAGCGTCAGCTTCGAGGCGGTGACCGGACCGTCGAGGCCGCCGGGGACGACGGTGACGGTGCCGCCGTTGGTCAGTGCGCGGGGGGTGCCGGTGACCAGGTCGGTGACGCCGTCGCGGTTGACGTCCGAGGTGGCCAGGGCATGCGAGATGCCCGGGGTCTTGGCGACCTGGGCGATCCGGCTGAGCTTGGGGTAGAGGCCCGCGCCCGGGCAGGCCGTGGAGTTGGTGTCCCGGTGGCCGAAGACGCGGGGCAGCGTGACCGACGTGCCCTTGGGGATCTTGTTGCCGCTGTACCCCTGGTCGACGCCGGACGTCAGCGTGACCTTGCCGGTCGGGTCGATGCCGTACATCCCGAACTTCCAGGCCACGATCCGCGCGATGGCGTCCATGCCCGCGCGGCTGGGCGTGGCCTTCTCGAAGTTGCCGATGAAGGAGATGCCGACCGTGTTGGTGTTGAACCCGGCGTCGTGCGCGCCGATCACCGGCAGGTCCATGCCGCCGCTGCGGCCTTCGAAGATCTGGCCGCACCGGTCGACGACGAAGTTGTAGCCGATGTCGAAGTAGCCCTGGCTGATGTGGGCCTGCTGGATGGTGCGCAGCCGGGCCGCGGACTCGGCGCAGGACAGGCCGTTGTCGCTGTCGACGCCGGTGTGGTGGACGACGGCGGCCTTGATCTCGGTGCCGTACTCCGGAGTTCCGTCGTAGTCCGTGGACGCGCCCCATTCGGCCTGTGTGATGACCGGCGGCTTGACGACCGTGGAGGGCCGGGGCGCGGGGACCGTGGACGTCGGGGTCGGGGTCGGGGACGCCGTCGGGGAGGTGGACCCGGTGGGCGTCTCGGTCACCGTCGGGGTGTCCGTCGGCGCAGGGGAGCCGGTCGGGGTGGCCGGGTCGGTCGGCGTCACCGTCTCCGTCGGTGTGGCGGTCTCCGTCGGGGTGACGGTGTCGGCCGGTACCGGGGGCTCCGTGGCCGGCGTCGTGGTCTCCTCCGCCACGAAAGCGGCCGGGGTGGTCGCGCCCTCCGGGTCCGTGCCCGGGTCGAGCAGCTTGACGTCCATGCCGGCCGGCTGGCCGCCCACCTCGGTGCCGTCCGCGTTCACGACGCGCACCTCGATGCCGTCGGAGTCGCCGGTCCACACCGACTCCGTACCGCCGCGCAGGGCCGCCCGTTCGCCCTCCGCGCCGTCCGCCTGGCTGGGCTCGACCGTCACCTTCTGCCAGCCGGACCACTCGCCGGTCTCGATGTCCCGGGTGCGTACCTCGGGCGTGCCCTTGGCCTGGGCCTCGGGGTCGTTCCACGTCAGCACGACCGCGCTGAAACGATTTGTCTCCTGCTTGGCCAGGCCCCTGCGGCCGGAGCCGCGGTCCTTGAGCTTGAGCGTGTGGATCGACGGCTTACGGCCGTCCGGCTCGGCGTCGGTCGGCGCGGACGGATCCGCCATCGCGTATGTCACGACACCCGCACCGCTCAGCACGACGGCTCCCACCGTCAGCCACGTACGTCTCTTGAGGCTGAGCGGTTTGTACGCATGGGTCCTGCGAGGACTCAACTGTCCCACCCCTAGGAAATGGTCACGGTCGCATCACCTGTCACACAGGTGGCATCTACAGACAGCGCACAGGCTGCGGGTTCTGTCACTCGGTGACATCGGGCTCGACAGGGAGGTCAGCCGATGGCGATACGGGGACGGGCGGACGGTGTGATCCAGCCCATGATCCGGTCCATGGTGGCGCGAGGCACCGACACGCAACCCGCCGTCGCGCCACTGCCGTTCACGTGCAGGAAGATGCCTGCGCCGCGGCCGGGTGTCGCGGGCCAGCGGTTGAAGTTGATGACGAGCGCCTTGGCGTACTGGGTGGGGTAGTTGATGAGGTGCTCACTGCCCCGGTCGCCGGACTCGGTGAGCGGGAAGTCCGCGCCCTGCTCGCCGTGCATGGAGTTGTAGAACCTCGACTCGGGGTCCTGCACCCACCAGTCGTCGTCGGTGACCTGGTGGTACGGCATGGCGGTGCCGCCGGCCACGTGGCCGAAGCCCTCGGTGATGGTGTACGTGCCGGTGGGCGTGGTGTAGGTGCTCTGCCGACGGGTCGCCCCGTCGGTCACGCCGTTGGAGCCGACCCGGCCCGCGCCCGTGCTGAACTGCGCCTTCCAGCCGGAGGACCCCTTGGCCCAGGCGGTGACGGTGGCGTAGGAGCCGCTCGCCTTGACGGTGATCAGCTGGGTGGCGTCGCCCACCTCGACCGGCACGGGGAAGTCGGGCGCGGCGGGCGCGGCGGGTGCCGCGTCGCCGGACCCCTGCCCGGAGCCGCTCGCCGAGCCGCTCGTCTCCTTCGCCGCGCCGGCCTTCGCGGAGCCGGACGCCGAGGGCGAGGCGGACGCGCGGTCGGAGGCGGAGGCCGAGGGGCCGGCGGAGGTGGTGGCGGAGGAGCTCGGTGACGGGGAGCCGGAGGCGTCGGCGGGGCTCTCCTGCTGCGTCCGCGGTGCCTCGACCGAGTCGGCGGACGCCGCCTGTGGGTCGTCCGGCCCGCCGCAGGCGGACGTCATCACCAGCGCGCCGACCACGGCGGTGGTGACCAGAATCCGGCGGGGGAATACCTGCACGCTGAGCTCCTTGACGGCATGGCGACGGGACCGCGCGGGCGTGTGTCGCACGGTCTGCGGGAGGTCATGGACTACCGGCTCGGGGTTTTAGTTACGTGGCGAAACCGGTGTCAAGTGAGGCCGCAAAAGGGCTGTTAAGGAGCGAACCGCCCAATTGTGTCGACGTCGACGAGGAGTGAACGAGGAGGCGAGGCCGGGTCCTTGGCGGACGCGGCCCCGCCGGCCCGAAGGGTCAGGAAGCCCAGACCTCGGCCTCGTCGGCCGGGACGGTGGTGGCCAGGCCCAGCTCCTTGCGGGCGGCGACCGTCTTGTTCGGGTCGATACCGGTGAACGCCGGGTCGTACGCGATGTAGAACGCGTCCGCGTCGGCGGCGTTCGCGGCCTTCTTCCACTGCTCGGCCGTCTTCGTCAGCTGCTCGCGGAGCTTGCCGACCTCCGTGCCCTCGATGCCCTTCAGGCCCGCGAGGTGCGCGTCGAGGGCGGCGGCGACGGCCTTCGCCTGCGCCTTGTAACCCTTCAGGTCGTCCTCGACGTAGTCCTTGTCGGACTGGTTCGCCCACAGAGCGTCGTAGACGCCGTTCGAACCCTTCAGGAAGGAGGTCTGCTCGGGCTTCAGCTTCGCGTTCAGCGCACCGGTGAACGTGCCCGACTCCTTGGTGTAGGTGCAGGTCACGGCGCGGTCGCCGGTCGCCCAGCTCTCCTGGGTCGGGGTGTAGTAGAAGACGGCGACGCCCTTGGGAAGCGCCCAGGTGTCCGGGGCGAGCTTCGCCGCCTCGACCGGGCAGCGCTCGTCGGCGACGGCCGAGATCGCCTCGTCGCCGGGGTACTTCGCCGCCTCGTCGACCTTGAACTCGCCGACGACCTGACCCGCGTGCGCCTCGTCGCAGGGCACGATCTCGACGAGGACCTCCTCGCCCTCGCCCTTGTTGTTCGGGTTGTAGCAGTCCCCGAGGTCCAGCGAGAACACCGACCGCTGGCGGGCCACCTTCTTGGCGCCGTCCTTGGCGCTGTCGATGGCTTCCGAGCACCCGGCCGCGCCGATCGCGAGCAGGGCGACGACGGCAGATATGCCACGAAGGGGACGAGACGGGGTGCGGATTGCCATGACGTGTACATCCTCTTATGTGAACTTTATGGGGAGTGGCGCGTGCATCGTATGCCACTCCTGTGGCAGGCCTGTGTGGGGTTACTTGCCGGTCGACCGTCGACGCGCCGTGATGGTTGTAAGCGGACGCGTGAGAAATCAAAAGGTTGTACGACTTCTGTGATCTTGCTGTGTGTGAATGAACACCCTCGTTACCCGTGATGCTCATGAGGTGACATCCGCTGGGTCATCGGAAGGACCAGAAGGAGTCCTTGACCAGCAAAAGGGTTGGGGCCCATGAGCACAGTGGACGAACGCGCGCCGCGCGCACGAGAGATGCGCCCGTACGCCGCGGCCTTCGTCGCCCGCGTCACCGCCGGCAACCGGCTGCCGCTGGACTACTCGGTGGCCAGCCTACGCATCGTCGATTTCCTCATCGACGGACTACGCAAGGGTGGTGCGGACCGGGACCGGGTGCGGGGGGCGCTGCTGGGGCTCGGGGCATACGTCGGTGAGGTGCTCGTGCGCCACGCGGGGGCGGTGTGGGTGGACTACGACGCCGACCAGCGGGCCTACTTCGGCCAGCCGGTCGGGGTGCGGATGCCGGACGAGCGGGTCTGGAATCCCCTCGGCAAGGTCCGCAACCGCTTCGACCTCGGCGGGCCGGACGAGTCGCTGCAGACCTTCTACCTGACCCTGCACGGGCGGGCACGGAAGGCGGCGGCATGAGCAACCGCCACTGCGCCGCGGCCGCGTTCCTCGTCGCCGCGGTCCTGACAGGCTGCTCGGGCCTGACGGACGACTCGGGCTCGCCGGACGAGGCAAAGCCCCTCGAGTCCGCCGAGTCCGTCGAGTCCGCCGAGCCCCGGCCCCGGACCGCCGCCGACTTCCTGGCCCGCGCCGAGCAGGCCATGGCCGCCGAGAAGGGCTGGACGTTCGCGGTGGAGGGACGCGAGGGCATCGTCCTGCAAGGGCAGGAGAGCGCCGCGACCTACACGGCCACGGTGCACCGCACGACCGGCGGCGCGTGGGCGCTGCACTCGCAGGGCTCCAGCCGCAGCAGCAAGGGCGTCACCGAGGCCGAGGAGATCTACGTCGTCGACGGCACGGCCTACGTCAAGGAGGGCACCGCCGCCTGGAAGCACGGGCCGCTCTCCGACCCGGAGTTCGCGGACCAGGTCGAGGACCCGGTGGCCGCGCTCGACGCGTTCCGGGAGTACGGCGAGGCGGTCTCGGTGTCCGAGGACGAGGAGACGGACGGAGGGGTCCGGCTGAGCGTCCGCACGACATCCGCCGCGCTGACCGCCGTACGGGAGCAGCGCGTCGTACAAAAGGCGCTGCGCGAACTCGCCCCCACCCTGAAGCAGCTGCGGGCGGCCGGGGTCACGGCGCCCGAGAGCCGGATCCGGGTGGAGCGCGTCGAGGAGTCGGTCGTCCTCGCCCCCTCGACGTACCGGATCACCGCGCACACCTTCCGATGCGCCTTCCTCATCCCTTACGGAGGACGGGACATCCGCTACGACCAGCTCGTGACGGAGCGGACCTCCGGGGCCTACGAAGAGGCCGTGGCGCTTCCGGAAGGAGTGGCGTGACGGTCCCCCTGTGACACTTCTGTGAGGCCGGGCGCTGTTGACCGTGGGGGAACGTGGGCAAGGGTGGCCGTACCCCGAGGTAGGGATTCGCCACGAACCAGTACGGACGAGGACAGTTCTTGGGCCGAGGAGGGGACACCCGCCGCGTGCATGCGCACGACGGGGAATTGGGCGCGGCTGTCGCGCGGGCCCAGGAAGGTGACGAGGCCGCCTTCACGATCATGTACCGGCTGGTGCAGCCGGGACTGCTCGGGTACCTGCGCGGTCTGGTCGGGGACGATGCCGAGGACGTGGCGTCCGACGCCTGGCTGGAGATCGCCCGGGATCTCGGCCGGTTCAAGGGTGACGGAGCGGGCTTCCGCGGCTGGAGCGCGACCATCGCCCGGCACCGGGCGCTGGACCATCTGCGTCGGCAGAAGGTACGGCCCCGGTCGTCGGCGCTCGAACAGGATGTGCTGGACCTGCCCGGTCCGCACAGCACGCACGACCAGGCCCTGGAGTCGCTCTCCACGGAGCAGGCCCTGGAGCTGGTCCGCGGGCTGCCGCGGGACCAGGCCGAGGCGGTGTTGCTGCGGGTCATCGTCGGTCTCGACGCCCCCTCCGCGGCACGCGTCCTCGGCAAACGACCGGGCGCGGTGCGGACGGCCTCGTACCGGGGTCTGAGGCGCCTGGCGAAGCAGCTGGGCGTCGCAGGTGTGACGGATGACGGCCCCCGGACGCTGGGGGAATCGAAATGAACAGTGCGGGCGACTGCGGCGGCCAGGGCGGAACACCGGCCCCTCGCTGAGGCGAGGCGGTGTGCGGTGAGTCGAACAGGGCGTGGGGGACGTACAGGCTCTACGAGCCGGTGAGTCACAGCCGTCACAGAGATCACGTAGATCGCATACGACACATGCATCACGTGAACCCATACACATCAGGTCGGACAGGAACGGGAACAGACATGGGTGAACAGCAGAGCGGCGGTGGGTCCCCCGGCCGTCGGCGTGTGCACCCTGACGGCGTCGGCCACGGCCGAGCGTCCGGCCCGGCGGTGGTGCTCGACGACGCCGAGCTGGAGGCGCTGCTCTACGCCGCCGTGCTGCGCGGGCACGCCGTGGACGCCGAGGGCGAGCAGCGAGCCGTGGCCGCGTTCCGGGCCGCCCGGGACGCCGGGGTCCACCGGGCGCGCACCCGGCGCCGGGACGACTGGCGGCCCCGTGAGCGACAGCGACTGGCCCGCTCGATGAAGACGGCGCTCTCCGTGTTCGTCGCCGGCCTCACCCTCGGCGGTGTGGCGTACGCGGCGATCGGCTCGTCGGACACGCCGGACGCCTCCTCCGAGGACAAGGGCAGGCCCACCCCGACGGCCGACGCCCCCGACCGGCCGGCCACGGGGCCCTCCGCCGGGTCCGGCGGCGCCTCCGGGAAGCCCGGCCACCCGACCACCGCCCAGGACACCGAGGCCAAGTGCCGCGCCTTCGACCAGGTCGCGGGCCGCGGCCAGGCAATGGACTCGACGGCCTGGGAGCGGCTGGTCGCGGAGGCGGGCGGCGCGGACAAGGTGGCCGCGTACTGTGCCGAGCAGCTCGCGGCGGCGACGAACGAGCCGGGCAAGAAGGCCGACGAGAGTGCTCCGGCCGACAACGGTCAGGACCGGAGCGGCAACAGCGGGGCCGACAGGAGCGGGTCCGACGCCGCTGGGTCCGGCACGAGTGGGTCCGACGCCTCTGGGTCCGGCACCAGTGGGTCCGACACGAGTGGGTCCGACACCAGTGGGTCCGGCAATGGTGCCGAGAACGCTGAGAACGCCGAGAAGAAGAACTGACTCGGCGGAAGAAGGCGGAAGAAGTCCGGATCGAGGACACGCCTCCCGGCCGCGACAACGGCCACCGGCTCTGCGCCGAGGCAACGGCCGGGGCCGCCACCCCCCACAGGAGAGGCCCCGGCCGTCGCGCGGCACGGGCCGCGCGGCGGCCCGTACTCTCTACAGCGCCGAGACTGCGTTTTCTGTCACACCTCGGCGGACAGATCGCCGGTTCCCAGGTAGTTGCATGTTGTACGGACATGGACGAGCAGCGGTTTCAGGCCGTAACGTGCCTTTCGCGCCGGACGCGGAGGGTGTATGACCACCGCAACGACCTGCGGTCCTGAAGCCGCAACCACCAATTGAGGTACGGAGTGCTGGGGGACGACGCGGAGCTGACCGCCGCGGTGCTTGCTGCACAGGACGGGGACGAGACCGCGTTCCGGACTGTGTACCGCTCCGTGCACCCGCGGCTGCTCGGGTACGTACGGACGCTGGTCGGCGACCCGGACGCCGAGGACGTCGCCTCGGAGGCGTGGCTGCAGATAGCGCGTGACCTGGAGCGGTTCACCGGGGACGCGGACCGCTTCCGCGGCTGGGCCGCCCGGATAGCCCGTAACCGCGCGCTGGACCACATACGTATGCGCGGCCGCCGCCCCGCGATCGGCGGCGACGAGACGGAGCTCACCGGGAAGGCCGCCGAGTCCGACACCGCGGTCGAGGCCATGGAGGCCCTGGCCACCGACGGCACCCTGTCCCTCATCGCACGGCTTCCGCAGGACCAGGCCGAGGCCGTCGTCCTGCGCGTGGTGGTGGGGCTCGACGCCAAGACCGCCGCGGAGACGCTCGGCAAGCGGCCGGGTGCCGTACGGACCGCCGCGCACCGCGGCCTGAAGCGGCTCGCCGAGCTGCTCGGCGACGATCCGGAATCGGCCGGGGTGCTCGACGCCCTGCCCTCCCAGCGAGGAACCCGCGGCCGTGCGGTGACGTCTGCGAGTGTGACGCATATGCGTGCGCGGACGCAGAAGGATGTGTGATGGCCGACGAGCAGTACAGGTGGCTGGACCGCGAAACGGCGGAGCGAATGCTGCGCGGAGAGTCACTCGAAGCTGTCGACGCGGCCCATCGCGACCAGGCCGAGCAGCTCGCCAAGACGCTTGAGGCGCTGACCGCCGAACCCCCGCTGAGCAGTGCGGAACTCCCCGGAGAGGCCGCCGCGCTGGCGGCGTTCCGCGCGGCGCGCGCCAGCCGGGACGACGCCGCCGTCACCGTCGGCGCAGGCGAGGGCTCCGCTGCCGCGCAGGCCTCCGACGTCGGGCTGGTCCGGATCGGCACCCCCGGCCAAGCCCCCGTTCGCCCCCGCTGGGGCCGCCCCCTGCGACTCGGCCTGGCCGCCGCGCTGGCCGTGGGCATGGTCGGCGGGGTCGCGGTCGCGGCCGGAACCGGAGTGCTGCGGACGCCGTTCGGCGAAGACGAGCCGGGCCGCCCCGCCGCCACGGTCTCGGCGCCGGTGCCCGAGGAGCGTCCCTTCGTCTCGCCCTCGCCGGGGATCAGCGCGCAGGACGAGCCCACGCCCGACGGCACGTCGAAGGGCCCCACCGGCCCCGGCACCACCCACGGCACCGCGCCCGGTGGGCCCGCCGCGGGCCACGAGACCCCCGGCGCGGACCGGGACAGGCCGGCCGGCGGCTGGTGGAAGGTCGTCCGGTCCTGCCGCGACATGCGGGACGGCAAGGAGCTGCCCCGCGACCGCCGCCGTGCCCTGGAGAGCGCGGCGGGCAGTTCCGCCCGCGTGTGGAAGTACTGCAAGACCGTGCTGACCGGCGCCGGCGAGAGCACCCGTGCCCAGGGTGACGAGCGCAAGGGCGCGGACGGCCAGGACGAGGACGAGGGCAAGGGCGGCCGGGGCACGGGCGACGACGACGGCAAGGGCAGAGGCAAGGGCAAGGACGACAGGGACCGCTCACGCGACGAGGGCCGCGGCAACGGCCACCGCACGAACGGCACCGCGCAAACCCCGTCCACCGGTCCCGTGCTCCTGCCGAACCGAGTCCAGCTGCCCACGCCCCCGGTGCCGAGCCCGTCGTACAGCGCGCTCTGAGCGAAGCCGGCGACGGTGATCGTGCGGGTCCCGTGCGTCCCGAGCTGTAGACAGCTGACTTGAGCCCACAGCCCGCCACTCCTGTCACACGCCTCTGACCTGCGGTTTTGCATCCCGAGGAAATTCCCGGAGAAATTCTTGGCGCGGGGAGTGACGTTTTCGGACGTGGTGGCGCTGAAGAGAGTGAGCCGACTGGTCATCGGCCGTCGCACAGAGCCGGGGTTCCCCCCGTACCTGCGGCTCGTGCATCGGCGCGGGCGGGACACGTTCCCCCGGTCCCGCCCGCGCCCCACATCCCACTCATCCCGCGAGGCCCGCGCGCCTCACCAGTGGACGACGACCTTGTCCCCGGTCCTCACCTGGGCGAACATCTCCGAGATGGCCCGCTCGTCCGCCACGTTGACGCAGCCGTGCGAGGCCCCCGCGTAACCCGTGGCCGCGAAGTCGGACGAGTAGTGCACCGCCTGGCCGCCGCTGAAGAACATCGCGTAGGGCATCGGCGAGTCATAGAGCGTCGACACATGGTGCCGGGACTTCCAGTAGACGCTGAACACACCCTCCCGTGTCGGTGTGTACTGCGACCCGAACCGCACCGGTACCGTCAGGACCGACCGCCCGTCGATCATCCAGCGCAGCGTCCGGCTCGACTTGCTGATGCACAGCACCCGGCCGGTCAGGCACCGCCCGTCCGGCGCATCGGCCGGCTGCCCGCCCATCAGGTACAGGTCCCACTTGCCGGGCTCGCGCGTCATCTTCAGCAGCCGCTGCCAGGTGACCTCGTCCGTCTTCCCCGTCTTCTGCAGCCCCCGCTTGCCCTGGAAGCCCCGGACCGCCTGCTCGGTGAGCTCGTCGTACGTCCCGGTCGGCCCGTCGAAGAGCCAGGCGACCTGCCGCAGGCGGGCCTGCAGCTCACGGACGTCCCGGCCCTCGTCGCCCCGCTGCCACAGCACGGCGGGTGCCTCGCGCGTGGGCGCGGCGCTCGGCTTGTCGTCGGGCGGGGCGGACTTCGGGGACGGCGTGCCGCTCGGCAGCTCTATCCGCACGGGTGAGCGCTGCTCCTCGCCCGAGGCCTGCACGGTGCACCCGCACAGCACCGCCAGCACGGCGCCCGAGGCGAGTGCCGAAGCTGATCTCCGCATGCCCTTGGTACGCATCCCGACCCCCGTCGTCTCATCGCCGCGAACCCCGACCGCCCGGACATCACCTGAGATGTTCCCCGCGCGTGACCGGTTGCGAACCAGGGGGCATGGTGGGAAGGCGAGGGCACATCAGGCGGGCAACAAGCACACCACCGCGGAGGCACCCACCATGACGCGTGAGTCGGAGTCCGGACTGCCCATCGAGCCGGTCTACGGGCCGGACGCGCTGACCGGCTGGGACGCCTCGGAGAAGCTGGGCGAGCCCGGCTCGTACCCCTTCACCCGCGGCGTCTACCCCACGATGTACACCGGCCGCCCCTGGACGATGCGCCAGTACGCCGGTTTCGGCACGGCGACGGAGTCCAACGCCCGCTATCGCGACCTGATCGCGCACGGCACGATGGGCCTGTCGGTCGCCTTCGACCTGCCCACCCAGATGGGCCACGACTCCGACGCGCCGATCGCGCACGGCGAGGTCGGCAAGGTGGGCGTGGCGATCGACTCGATCGACGACATGCGGGTGCTGTTCGGCGGGATCCCGCTGGACAAGGTGTCGACGTCGATGACCATCAACGCCCCCGCGGCCCTGCTGCTCCTCCTCTACCAACTGGTCGCGGAGGAGCAGGGCGTGAGCGCCGACCGGCTCACCGGCACCATCCAGAACGACGTGCTGAAGGAGTACATCGCGCGCGGGACGTACATCTTCCCGCCGAAGCCGTCGCTGCGGCTGATCGCCGACATCTTCAAGTACTGCCGGGCCGAGATCCCGAAGTGGAACACGATCTCGATCTCCGGCTACCACATGGCCGAGGCGGGCGCGTCGCCCGCGCAGGAGATCGCCTTCACCCTCGCGGACGGCATCGAGTACGTCCGTACGGCGGTGGCGGCGGGCATGGACGTCGACGACTTCGCGCCCCGCCTCTCCTTCTTCTTCGTGGCCCGTACGACGATCCTGGAGGAGGTCGCCAAGTTCCGCGCGGCGCGCAGGATCTGGGCCCGGGTGATGCGGGACGAGTTCGGCG
Organism: Streptomyces cyaneochromogenes; assembly: GCF_003963535.1. Taxonomy (GTDB): domain Bacteria; phylum Actinomycetota; class Actinomycetes; order Streptomycetales; family Streptomycetaceae; genus Streptomyces; species Streptomyces shaanxiensis. The sequence goes on from NZ_CP034539.1 coordinate 6,318,342, forward strand.
CGCGAAACCCCAAGTCCCTGATGCTGCGCTTCCACACCCAGACGGCCGGTGTGCAGCTGACCGCCCAGCAGCCGGAGGTGAACCTGGTCCGGGTCGCGGTGCAGGGCCTGGCGGCGGTGCTCGGCGGCACGCAGTCCCTGCACACCAACTCCTTCGACGAGGCGATCGCGCTCCCCACGGACAAGAGCGCGCGGCTGGCGCTGCGCACCCAGCAGGTGCTGGCGTACGAGACGGACGTGACCGCCACGGTCGACCCTTTCGCCGGCTCCTACGCCATCGAGAGGATGACGGACGACGTCGAGTCGGCGGCGGTCGAGCTGATGCGGAAGGTCGAGGACCTCGGCGGCGCGGTGTCCGCCATCGAGCACGGCTTCCAGAAGAACGAGATCGAGCGCAGCGCGTACCGGATCGCCCAGGAGACCGACTCCGGCGAGCGGGTCGTGGTCGGCGTCAACCGCTTCCAGCTGGACGAGGAGGAGCCGTACGAGCCGCTGCGGGTGGACCCGGCGATCGAGGCCCGGCAGGCGGAGCGGCTGGCGGGGCTCCGTGCCGGGCGCGACCAGCAGGCGGTGGACGCGGCCCTGGCCGCTCTGAAGAAGGCCGCCGAGGGCGAGGACAACGTCCTGTATCCGATGAAGGACGCGCTGCGGGCTAGGGCCACCGTGGGCGAAGTGTGCAACGCGCTGCGAGAGGTGTGGGGGACTTACGTGCCAAGCGATGCCCTCTGAGCTGGGAAGTTACTCCATATGGGTGATCATCGGATGAGTCCTCTCGTCGCCGGTTACGCTCATTGCAGAGTGGGCCCCGACAAGGAGGACGCCATGGCCGTACTGCAGCAGGAGCTGACCCTGGGCGAGGCTGCCGACCAGCTTGCCCGTGCACTGCCTGGCCACCGCGTGGAGATTCTCCAGGGGAGGCTCACTGTGACACCGCCGCCGGATGGCTCGCACGCGCTGGCGCTGACGAAACTGGGCAGGGCATTCGATCGCGCGGGCCTCGTGGAGGCGGGATACGAGTGGGTCCAGGGCGTCGGGCTCTGGCTGCCTACATCGCCGGAGGACTTCGCGATCCCTGACTTCTCCGTCGTCGACCCGGACTTCCGCGACGCCCATGTCACGAAGAACTACTACGCACCGAACGTCTTCCGCATGGTCGTGGAAGTGACGTCCTCGAACTGGTCGGACGACCTCGGCCCCAAGGTCGAGTGCTACGCCCAGGCCGGCCTTCCCGTCTACCTCATCGCCGACCGCAAACACGACGAGGTCGTCCTCTACGAAGACCCCGCCGACGGCAAGTACCCCGACCCCGTCCGTTTCAAGCGAGGCCAAACCCTCCCCGTCCCCGAGTCCGTCGGCGTCGCCCTCGACCTCTCCGTCGACACCCTCCTCGACGGCGACGACTAGCGAAGCCCGAACCGGCCCAGGTAGCCCATGAGTCCGGTCGCCTGGTCCCCGGCCCACCCCACATAGCCGTCCGGTCGGACAAGGAACAGCCCGGAGCCGTACGACTCCTGCGCCCGCCCCCGGACCACCCGTACCGTCTCCGGCAGCTCGGGTGCCTCCACGCCCACCGCCACCAGCGTCCAGTGCGGCCCCCGGAACGCGTCGAAGAGCCGTACGCCGTCCAACTCGCCGTCCGGTGCGCGGTCGCCGGCCCGTAGAGCACCCGGGGTCGTGCGCGTCTCCTCGGTGAGTGATGACTCCCGGTACCCCAGGCCGAGTTGGCGGGTCGCCTCGCCGCGTCGGACCTCGCCGCGGTGGACGGCGGTCGACAGACCGAGCATGTCGGCGGCGATGGGGCGCCGCTCCTCCTCATAGGTGGCCGGCAGAGCCGGGTCGGCCCCGCCTCGTAGCACCGCCCCCAGCTTCCAGCCCAGGTTGTAGGCGTCCTGGACGCTGGTGTTCAGACCCTGCCCCCCGGCCGGCGAGTGAACATGCGCCGCGTCCCCCGCCAGGAACACCCGCCCCTCCCGGAACCGGTCCGCCAGGGCCGCCCGGGGCCGGAAGTCCGAGGCCCAGCGGACCTCGGTCACGGCGTCGGCGTCCAGGTGGGAGCGCGCGGCGACGGTCTTGCGGATGCCGTCCAGGGACAGGTCCACCGCCGTGCCCTCCGGGAACCGGGCGGCGATCTGGAAGTCCTCCGTGCCCGCGAGCGGGCAGATCGCCATGAAGCCGTCGGTGTCGTCGCGCGGCGGGAAGACGTGCCAGTGGTCGCGGTCCAGGCCGGTCAGCCGCACGTCCGCGACCAGCATCGGGTGCGGGTCGACCTGCTCCCCGGTCATGCCGATGCCGAGGCACCGCCGTACGGCCGAACGACCCCCGTCGGCCGCGACGACATACCGCGCGCGGACGCTGTCGCCGGCCGCGAAAGCGACCGTCACCCCCTCCGCGTCCTGGGTGATCCCGACGGCCTCCCGGCCGAAGGCGACCCGGCCGCCCAGCTCGGTCAGCCGCGCGAAGAGGATCTCCTGGGTCCGCCACTGCGGCACCATCCACGGCTCGGTGTACGGCGAGTCCTCCGTCGCCTCGGCCGGGTCGAACATCTGGTGCTCGCCGACCCGCCTGCCGTCCTGCCAGATCATGCCGACCGGGTAGCTGCCGCCGGCCGCGCGGATCGCGTCCAGCACGCCCAGGTCGTCGAAGACCTCCATGGTGCGCGGCTGGATGCCCTTGCCGCGCGAGCCCGGGAACAGGGCCTCGGCCCGCTCCACGACCAGCGCGTCCACTCCGCGCCGGGCCAGGTCGACACCGAGGGCGAGGCCGGTCGGGCCGGCGCCGACGATCAGGACGTCGATATCGGCGCGATCCGTGTGATCGGTGTGATCGGCGTGATCGGCGTGTATGGGATGCATCGGGCGATCCTCCTTAACGTTGTTAAGTTCCGATGGCCACGAGAGTGCCCTTAACGTCGTTAAGCTGTCAAGCGTGAACACGGAACGCCGCGCCCCCCTCGACCGCACCCGGGTCGCCGACACCGCCCTCAAGCTGCTGAACGAGGTCGGCCTGGACGGCCTGACGCTGCGCGCCATCGCCAAGGAGCTGGACGTCAAGGCGCCGGCGCTGTACTGGCACTTCAAGGACAAACAGGCGCTGCTCGACGAGATGGCGACCGAGATGTACCGCCGGATGATCGCGGGGACCCCCCTCGACCCCGACGACACCTGGCAGGAGCGGCTCCTCAGGTCCAACCGCGGGCTGCGCACGGCGCTGCTCGGCTACCGCGACGGCGCGAAGGTCTTCAGCGGCTCACGCTTCACCGGCATCGAGCACGCCGAGCAGATGGAGGACAACCTGCGCCTCTTCACGACCGCCGGCTTCGCCCTCGCCGACGCGGTCCGCGCGACCTCGACGACGTACTTCTACACCCTCGGCTTCGTCATCGAGGAGCAGGGCGTCGAGCCCGTGGCGGGGGAGCGCCGCGAGGGGTACGACGTGGCCGAACGCGCCCGCATGATGGCCGACTATCCCCTGTCGGCCCAGGCGGGCGCGGAGATCTTCGCCGACTACGACCGGCACTTCGAGGAGGGGCTGGCGGTGGTGATCGCCGGGATCGGGGCGCGGTACGGGATCGGGTGAGCGGTGTTCAGTCGCGGGGGAGCCGTCCGGTTACCTTTCGTTCACCTGGTAGTTGGCAGGGAGTTGAGATCCGGCGTCGAACATCTCCTACGGTCGCAGGGATCCGCCCCGGAGAGAGCCCAGGTGTACGCGTGACCAACCGCCCCCCGACACTGTCCGTGATCGTCCCCTGCTACAACATCGAGTCGTACGTCCCCGAGACCGTGACCAGCCTGGTCAACAACGAACGGGACGACTTCGAGTTCATCTTCGTCGAGGACCGGTCCACCAAGGACAAGACGTACGAAGCGCTGCTGACGCTGACGAAGAGACTCAAGAACAGCAGGGTCATACGGCACGAGAAGAACGGCGGACTGGCCACCGCGCGCAACACCGGGATCGACGCCTCGGAAGGCCGCTACCTCACCTTCCTCGACGGCGACGACTGGCTGGCGCCGGGCTATCTCACGGATCTGGTGGACGCCATCGAGCGGTTCGACGTCGATTTCGTACGCACCGACCACGTCCAGGTGACGGGTGTCGAACGGACCGTGCACCGGGCACCCGAGGGCCGCCGCCACACCCCCCTCGACCCGCGCTCCTCGATCCTCCCTGTCGACGACACCACCATGGTCGACTACCCGTACGCCTGGGCCGGCGTCTACCACCGCCGCCTCCTCGACCAGGGCATGCTGCGCTTCCACGACGGACTGAAGACCGCCGAGGACCGCCCCTGGATCTGGGACCTGCACCGCAGGGCCGACTCCTACGCCGTGGCCAGCCTGCGCGGCGTCTTCTACCGCCGGGGCGTGGCCAGTTCGCTCACGCAGATCGGTGACGTCCGCCAGCTGGACTTCTTCCGCTCCTTCGACCTCGTCCTCGCCGAACTCGCCGAGGACCCGGAGGTCGGCCGCCTGCGCAAGAAGGCGCTGCGCAACTACTGCGTCGTCATCGCCCACCAGCTGCTCAGCCGGGGCCGGTTCGAACGCAGCATCGCCGCCAGGCTCAAGCAGATGGCCGCCGAGGCGCTGGGCAGGATGTCGGAGGACGAGCTGGAAGAGGCCCTCGTCGGGATGGGCGAGGAGCGCGTGTACATGCTGCGCCGGATACGGGGCGGCATGAAGGGAGTGGCGGCATGATCCAGATCTTCTTCTCGGCCACGCAGTACGCGGCCGCGACCGTCACCGCCGCCATACGGGCCGGCCAGTTCGGCCCGCGCGAGGGCGTCCGCCGCATCCTCGTCGTCAGCAACACCGCCGCCATCCCCGAGGTCGGCACCCCGCTGGACCGGATGGCCGGCTTCGAGAAGCTGCGCCCCGAGTTCGACGAGGTGCGCTCCTGGAACGAGTTCATCTCCCCGCACCACCCGGCCGGCTGGTCGCCGCGCGGCCAGGACACCCTCCTGTGGGAGAAGGCCGTACGCCTCGCCTGGAACCTGGGCGACGAGCCCGTCGAGATCGCCTGTGAGTCCATCCAGGCCAACCCCTCCCGCGCCGTCGCGGACATCTTCGCGGACAGCCCGATCCATGTGTACGCGGACGGCCTGATGAGCTACGGCCCCACCCGCAACCGCATCCCGCACGGCATGAGCAGCCGCATCAAGCGGGTCCTGCACCTCGACCTGGTGCCGGGCCTTACGCCCATGCTGCTGGCCGAGTACGGCGTCACACCCGAGGCGGTGCCGAACGACGCGATCGTCGACGTCCTCGCGCAGATCGGCGAGTCCGGCGCCGGCATCCTCGCCGAGCGCCTCCCGGCCGACGCCCCGCCCACCGCCGTGCTCCTCGGCCAGTACCTCTCCGCCATCGACCTGATCACCCAGGACGAGGAGGAGCAGCTCCACATCCGCTTCCTGCGCGCCGCCGCCCGGGCCGGTCACCAGGACGTGCTGTTCAAGCCGCACCCGAGCGCGCCCGCCGTCTTCAACGAGTCGCTGGAAGCGGTCGCGGCGGAACTCGGCGTCAATCTCACGGTGTTGAACGAGCCGGTCCTCGCCGAGACCGTCTTCGCCTTCCTGAAGCCGAAGCTCGTCATCGGCTGCTTCTCGACGGCCCTGATGACCGCCGCCGCCTTCTACGGCATCCCGGTCGCGCGCGTCGGCACGGACCTGCTCCTCGAACGCATCACCCCGTACGAGAACAGCAACCGCATCCCGCTGACCATCATCGACGCGGCCCTGCCCGACGCGGAGCAGGCCGAGCTCGGCTCCCCGCTCGAACTCGCCGGTATGGCCGAGGAACTGGCCCCGCTGGTGCGCAGCGTCGGCTACTGCATGCAGTCCCGCAAGCACCACGCCCTGCGCGACGAGGTGACCACCTGGCTGGCGGCCAACCTGACCCAGTACCAGGGCTACTTCAAGCGCCGCCGCCTCACGAGCCTGCGCCTCCCCGGCGGCAGCGCGGTACGTGCGGAGGCGCTGCGCAGGCACCCGGCAGTGCGGAAGGCCGTGCGCCAGCTGCGGCAGACGACGCGGAAGTAACGGACGGTTCCGAAAAGCGCGTTCGGCGCGTCTCCCCACCGGGGAGACGCGCCGAACGCGTCCAGGGGCGCGGGGCTGTATCAACATGCGGCTCCGCCGCGTGGGCGCGACCAGCCCCCACCGGGCCGCAGGGGAATTCGGCCCTCCTAGCGGAGCGGCACCGCCGGCAAAGCCTTCTTCAGCTTCGGCCCGAACGGCTTCTCCACGAACCGGTTCATCAGATACGCCAGCCCCAGCAGGCTCAGCACCGACAGCGCGAGCGTGGCATAGGAACCCATCCCGAGCCCCCGGTGCAGCACCCGGATGAAGAACCAGCCCAGGTGCTCGTGGATCAGGTAGAAGGGGTACGTCAGCGCCCCCGCCACCGTCAGCCAGCGCCAGTTGGCCCAGCTCATCCACCCCAGCGCGACCACCGCGACGGCGGCGAAGGCGAGGAAGACGATGGCCTGGATGACGTACGGGGAGCGATGGAACTCGCCCTGCGCCCCCGGGTGCCACAGCGCCATGACCGAGTAGCGCTGGCCCAGCAGGAAGGACATGCCGACGATCCCCCACAGCAGCAGATCGCTGCCGAAGCGGTGGATCAGGTACAGCGCGAGGCCGCCGATGAAGAACGGCGCGTGGTCGCGCATCACCAGCTCGTCCGTCAGCGGATTGTCGGCGACCCGGGCGAAGGCGGAGGCCAGCGTCCACAGGATGCAGAAGGTGACCACCCGCTTGTAGGTGACGCCCTTCCAGATCACGAACAGCGCGAAGAGGACGTAGAACTTCAGCTCCACCCAGAGTGTCCAGCACACACCGAGGACCCGCGGCACGCCGAGCGGCTGCTGCATCATCGTGAGGTTGACCAGGAGCTCGTCCGGCCGGACCGGGTGGACGACCACCGGCAGCAGCACCGCCGCGCCGGTGACCATGACGATGGCCACCCAGTACGCCGGGTAGAGGCGGGAGATCCGGGAGCGGAAGAAGTCGCCGAGGCTGCGGCCCCAGCTGCTCATGCAGATCACGAACCCGCTGATGACGAAGAAGAACTGCACACCCAGGCTGCCGTAGGTGGACAGCTGCGACAGCGTCGGGAACATGACGCCGGGGGACTGGTCCCAGGAGGCGGCGACCTCGCCGTTCTTGCCGGTGAAGTGGTACATGCAGACCATCAGGGCCGCCATCAGCCGCAGACCGTCCAGGGCGCGCAGCCGGCTCGCTCCCCGGGGCCGCGCGGAAGGCCGCTCGGCGAGGACCTGGTTCAGCCGGGGTGCCGGCGGCGCCGGTGCTGCCGGCGGTGCCGTGGCCTGGTCAGCCGCGCTCATCCTGGGGCCCTTCCACTGGGAGTCTCGAGGTGCGTTCGGTCGTACGTGACGGCTGTTGCCGTTTAATACGATGACCGAACGCTAAGTCCCTCGGACGGGTGAAAGGTGAGTGACGGCTGACGCTCAGGGAGCGCAAAGGTGTCACACGGATGAACAACCACCCCTTGTTTCTGGCTACTTTCGGCCGGCCACCTGCTTCAACGCCCGCGCCCGGCGCGCCAGTCGGCGCACGGTCGCGTTCCGCGGGATGAAGGAGAGCTGGGCGGGTACGGCGCCGGGCAGGGCCAGCGACGTCAGGCGCTTGCGCTTGAAGTAGCGCCAGGTGTGCGGGTTCAGGTGCTTGGCGAGGTACGCCTCGGCGGCGCCGCGCAGCCCCGGGTAGATCTTGGGCTGCATCGCGAAGCCGACCGCCCCCAGCAGCGCGGCCAGTTCGTCCACCCGCTCGCGCGTGGGCATCGCCCAGGCGTTCACCGCGGCGGTGTCGGCGATGTCCGGCAGCAGCACGTCGACGATGGTCAGCGGCACGCGGTTGCTGTTCTGGTACGGCGCGAGGCGGGCCAGCAGGGTGTCGGTGCCGACCCGCGCGACCGGGACGCCGTACAGACCGGCGGCGGTCAGCAGTGCGGTCGAGAAGCAGCCGACGACCAGCGCGGGCCGCAGCCGCTGGAAGGCCACCTCGGCGAGGACGGGCCGGTCCAGGAGGGTGAGTTCGGCGCCCAGCCTGCTCGCCTCGTCCTCCAGGAGCTTCGTCCAGCGGGCCGGCGCGACGGGGTGTGGCTTGAACACGATGCTGCGGTGGCCGAGCGCGACGGCGCCGCGCACCATCCGCAGGTGCAGGTCCTCCTCCTCGGCGTCGGTGAGGATGCCGAGCGCGGAGAGGTACTGGCCGAGCAGCAGGGCCGGCCGGCCCTCGGAGTCGTCCGCCGCGACCGCGGGCAACTCGCTCTCCGCCTCGGAGAGTTCACCGAGCACCTTCAGGAACGCCTCCGACGGCACCAGTTCGGACGGGACACCGAACTCGGTGAGCAGCAGCGGGGTGAGGCCCGGGACGAGATCGAGGTGCAGCAGGCGGCCGATACGGGTGCCGACCAGCGGGTCGATCTTGTCGCGCGTGGGGCCATAGCTTATGAGGCCGTCCGCGTAGACGTCGACGGGAGCGCCGGTGAACAGCTGGCACAGCGCGAGGGCCGGATTGACCTGGACGGACTCGACGGCCAGCTGGATCTCGTCGTCGCCGAGGTGCCACAGCAGCCGTACGTACCGCTCCCACATGGGTACGTCGTCGGCGCGGGGCGACCAACCGCTCGGGTGGAACGGGGAGATGGTCTCGTTCCAGGACAGCACCTCGTCGAAGCGCTCACGCAGCCGGTCGAAGCCCGGCATCGCGTCGACGGACGGGGTGGTCTCCGGGTTGGTCGCGTTGTTGGTGACCAGCAGCAGCCGGCGGTCGGCCGGTTCGAAGAGCCCGGCGTCCAGGGCGGCGGCCAGCGTCGCGGCGCCGTACAGCGTCGAGGCGCAGAAGATCTGGGTGGTGCGCGGCATCAGGCGGCCACCGTCCGGGTCCCGACCGCCCTGCGGCGCACCCGCCGCAGCCGGGCCGCGCGCTGCGCGTCCATCGAGTCCATTACCTCCGCGAGCACGTCCTGCGGCATTCTTTTCAGGGCGGAGGCGCTCATCGAGCGCAGTTTTCGAGCCACGGCGGGTTCGAACCTCTCGATTTGTCCGAGATGATGAGCCATGATCGCGCAATAAGTGCGCACGGCTTTCGGAAGCAGCTTATCGGCCTCGGGGTCAGCCGCCGTTTCCTCGATTACCTGATCGAACGCACGAATGAAATCCAGCTGTCGTACGTCACCGATCTGGGTGAGCGAGGACGCCACTCCGCGCCGGTAGTAGACACCGAGCAGCCCCACCGCGGCGAAGGATTCCGCCTCCCGGTGCAGCTTCCAGATCCACGGCCGGTCCTCGGCGGTGCGCAGCCCGTGGGTGAAGTGCAGGACCCCGCGGTCGACCAGGCGGCGGTGGTAGATGCCCGCCCACGCGTACGCGTAGTCCACGGACGTCGACCGGTCGGCGGGCAGGATCGCCTCGCGCGGGTTCATCACCGTCCAGCGCCGGCCGTGCGGCACCCGGTGGATGCTGCGCGCCCGCCCGGTGCACTGCACATGGTCGGTGCGCACGAAGTCGCAGCCCAACTCCTCGATCGCGGAGAGGAGTTGCGGGAAGTAGCCGGGCGCCAGCCAGTCGTCGCCGTCCAGGAACGTCAGGTATTCGCCGCGCGCCCTGTCGATGCCCGTGTTGCGCGCGGTGGCCAGCCCTCCGTTCTGTTCGTGTCTGACGACCACCGCTCCCGGCAGCTCGCGCTCCGCGCGCGCGAGGATGTCCGGTGTCCCGTCCGTCGAGCAGTCGTCGACGAGGATGAACTCGAAGTCCTCGCGTGTGTTCGCACGCAGGCTCTTCAGGGTGTCTGGCGCGTATTGCTGCACGTTGTAGAACGGCACGATGACGGAGAGCTTGACCACGCGAAGGACGTTAGGGGGCGGTCCGGCACCCGTCTTTACCCGGAGCTTGATGTCAGGTGAACGACGCGTGGCGATGCCGTGAACCAGGCTTTTTTACAACGACTTCGGACCCCGATTCGCCGTTCGTCGATGTGCTGTTAACCGTTTGTTGCATTCGGGTTGGGCAGAACCTCGAAATCGCTTCCTAGCGTCTTCGACGTGCCAGCAAGTGCGACTAAGACCCGGCGAGTGGCCGTACTCGCGGATTCCGACACCCGGTGGAAGTGGGGCGCGCTCACCGCGAACCGCATAGCTCCGGATAATTCGGACATCCGTCTGGACGGATTCCTCCTGCGTGGCCGGGCCACCCCCACCGCGCGCCAACTCCAGGAAGTCGGCGTCCACGCCGACTCCCTCCGTGAGGTGACCGCCGTCGAGTTCCTGCGCGTCATGGCGCAGGAGTCGTACGACGTCCTGGTCCTCTCCCTCGTCGGCGGCGGCGTACAGGCCATGCTGCACGGCCTGAAGCGGGTCTGGGAAGGGCGCGCCGAGCGGCCCGTCGTCGTCACCGGCTATGTCGGCGTCGTCTACGAGAAGCTCGCCGACGGTCTGCTGCTGCGGCACGGCGCGGACCTCGTCCTCGCCAACTCCCGCCAGGACGCCGAACGTTTCCGCGCGGTGTACGAGGGGGTCGGCGCCGACGCCACGTCGGTGACCGAGGTCGCGCTGCCGTTCCTCGGCGGGGAGCCCTACACCGGTGAGCACGACCCGTACACGGTCGTCTTCGCCGCCCAGCCCTCCGTGCCGGACAGCCGCAAGGACCGTACGTACCTGCTGAACCGCCTGATCCAGCACGCCCGCAAGCACCCCGAGCGCGAGGTGCTGCTCAAGCTGCGCTCCAAGCCGGGCGAGCACACCACGCACATCGAGGAGCTGCCGTACCAGAAGCTGGTCCAGCCGCTCGACCCGCCGGCCAACTTCAAGCTGGTCTACGGGAACATGGGCGAGGTCCTCGACCGCACCGACCTGCTGGTCACGATCAGCTCCACGGCGGCGCTGGAGTCGCTGCACCGCCGTATCCCCACCGTCGTCCTCACCGACCTCGGCGTGCGCGAGACGCTCGGCAACCACCACTTCGTGGGCTCCGGCTGCCTCGCCTCCTGGGACCGGCTGGACGACGGGCACAGCCCGAGGCCCGACGAGGAGTGGGTCTCCCGGCAGGGCGTGTGCGCCGACGGCTCGTACGCCACCGCCTTCGACGCGGCCCGTGAGCGCATCGCCAAGCTGCTGGACCGCCCGGGCGGCCTGCCCGCCCTCACGCCGTACTACACGCCGGCCACCGCGCCCGGCTATCTGCCCGGCATCCTCGCCCGCCACCACCTCGGCCCGGACGGCACCCCGCTGCCCGGCGCCCCCGCCCATGACAAGGAGCCCGGCCCGGTCCGCCAGATAGTGCGCCGGGCGGCACGCGGCGCCTACCGGCACGGCGTGCAGCGCGTGGCACCGGTCATCCGGCGGATGGGGGAGCTGTGAGCGACCCGACCGGGGCGCCGGGACGCGCCCCGAAGCCTCTGCAAGGAGCCCAAGGAGTGGAGCCCATGTCCAACCCGGAAGCAGACCAAGGCACTTCGGTGCCCCGCGTGCTCGCCGTGATCCCCGCGCGCGGCGGCTCCAAGGGTGTGCCCGCGAAGAACCTGATGCCCGTCGGCGGCGTACCGCTGGTGGCGCGGGCGGTGCGCGAGTGCCGGGCCTCCAGACTCGTCACGGACGTCGTAGTCTCCACCGACGACCAGGGCATCGCGGCCGCCGCCCGGCAGGCCGGCGCCGAGGTCGTGCTGCGCCCCGCCGCCATCGCCGGTGACACCGCCACCTCCGAGGCGGCCGTACTGCACGCCATGGACGCCCACGAGGCGCTGCACGGCGCCCCGGTGGACGTCGTCCTCCTGGTGCAGTGCACCAGCCCGTTCATCATCCGCGAGGACCTCGACGGTGTCGTCAAGGCGATCGTCGCGAACGGCGCCGACACGGCCCTGACCGTCGCCCCCTTCCACGGCTTCGTGTGGCGCCACGGCGACGACGACGCCACCGCCGCCGAGTCCGAGCGCGCGGCCACCACCGGCGGCTACGGCGTCAACCACGACAAGACCTTCCGCCCGCGCCGCCAGGACCGCCCCCAGGACTTCCTGGAGACCGGCGCCGCCTACGCGATGGCCGCCGACGGCTTCCGCGAGCACAAGCACCGCTTCTTCGGCCGCACCGAACTCGTGCGCACCGACCCCGCCCGGGTCCTGGAGATCGACGATCCCCACGACCTGGCCCGCGCCCGCGCGCTGGCTCCGCTGTTCGACGCGGACCGGCCCGGCGCCCTCCCGACCACGGACGACATCGACGCGGTCGTACTGGACTTCGACGGCACCCAGACCGATGACCGGGTGCTGATCGATGCCGATGGAAAGGAGTTCGTCTCCGTGCACCGCGGAGACGGCCTCGGCATCGCCGCCCTGCGCAAGAGCGGGCTGAAGATGCTGATCCTGTCCACGGAGCAGAACCCGGTGGTCGCCGCCCGCGCACGGAAGTTGAAGATCCCCGTGCTGCACGGCATCGACCGGAAAGACCTCGCACTGAAGCAGTGGTGCGAGGAGCAGGGCATCGCGCCTGAGCGCGTGCTCTACGTCGGCAACGACGTCAACGACCTCCCGTGCTTCGCCCTCGTGGGCTGGCCCGTGGCGGTCGCGAGCGCCCATGACGTCGTGCGCGGCGCCGCACGCGCGGTCACCGCCACCCCGGGTGGCGACGGCGCGATCCGAGAGATCGCCAGCTGGATCCTCGGCCCCTCTCTCGACTCCCTCACCAAGTAAGGACATCTCTGCAATGAGCACCTACTCCCGCCTCCGTAACTTCGGCTCGCGCGAAGTCGGCCCGGGCAAGCCCGTCTACATCTGCGGCGAGATCGGCATCAACCACAACGGTGAGCTGGAGAACGCCTTCAAGCTCATCGACGTGGCCGCCGAGGCCGGCTGTGACGCCGTCAAGTTCCAGAAGCGCACCCCGGAGATCTGCACCCCGCGCGACCAGTGGGACATCGAGCGCGACACCCCCTGGGGCCGGATGACCTACATCGACTACCGCCACCGCGTGGAGTTCGGCGAGGACGAGTACCGCCAGATCGACGAGTACTGCAAGAGCAAGAACATCGACTGGTTCGCCTCCCCGTGGGACACCGAGGCCGTCGCCTTCCTGGAGAAGTTCGACGTCCCGGCCCACAAGGTCGCCTCGGCCTCCCTGACGGACGACGAGCTGCTGCGCGCCCTGCGCGCCACGGGTCGCGCGGTCATCCTCTCCACCGGTATGTCGACGCCGAAGCAGATCCGCCACGCGGTCGAGGTCCTGGGCTCGGACAACATCCTGATGTGCCACGCCACCTCGACGTACCCCGCGAAGGCCGAGGAGCTCAACCTCCGCGCGATCAACACGCTGGAGAAGGAGTTCCCGAACGTCCCGATCGGCTACTCCGGCCACGAGACGGGCCTGCAGACCACGCTGGCCGCGGTCGCCCTCGGCGCCGTCTTCGTCGAGCGTCACATCACCCTGGACCGCGCGATGTGGGGTTCGGACCAGGCCGCCTCGGTCGAGCCGCAGGGCCTGACGCGCCTGGTGCGCGACATCCGCACCATCGAGGCGTCCCTCGGTGACGGCGTCAAGAAGGTCTACGACTCCGAGCTCGGCCCGATGAAGAAGCTGCGCCGCGTCGCCGGTGTGGTCGCCGAGGCGGAGATCGCCGCGGCGGCGGGCGAGCCGGTCTCGGTCTGAGACAGATCCTGCTGACTCCGGGTCCGAGTGCCGCCAGTGCGGGCGCTCGGACTCGGAGCCGGTTCTAGCGACTTCTGAGCGACTTCTGAATACGAGCGCCGCATGAGCGCCTTACGACGGGACGGTCGTACGTCGATGAGCCACCGAGCCGGGAACACCGGACCCCGCACTCTCGCCTTCGTCGAGAGCCCGGTACAGCTCCTGAACGTGCTGGAGTGGGCGCATGCCCACGCGGACACCCTCGGCGCGGGGCTCACCCTCGTCGTCCTGTCCCCGATCGACCCCATGTCCCGCGGCCAGCTGCGCCGGATGGCCGAGCTGGCGCGCGACGACGGGCACGAGGTCCGCTGGGAGGAGGCACGGGGCGGCGCGGCGGCCCCCTTCCAGACGATCGGCGGCCTCGCGGGCCTGCTCCGCCGTGCCGACCGGATCGTCCTGGGCGACCCCTTCTCCCGCTACGTACAACTCCTGCTGACCATCACCAGGGCCCGCGACCTGGTCGTGGTCGACGACGGTACGGCCACCATGGAGTTCGTCGCCCAACTCGCCCGCGGCGAGCGCCTGGTGCGCTGGCACCGCAAGGGCGGCCGCCCGGGCCCCCGGGACCTGGTCTTCGCCCCGGTGTCGTCGGCGGCCCGCAAGCGCCTGACGCCGAGCGCCCACCGCAGGGTCGAGATCTTCTCCTCGATGCCGATGGAGGAGACGCCGGACGGCGTGACGGTCACCGCCAACACCTTCGCCTGGACCCGCGACCGCTTCGGCCCGCCCCGCATCACCAAGGGCGCGGACATGGTCGGCACCTCGCTGGTGGAGACGGGCGTGGTGGACGGCGACCGTTACCTGGAGGCCGTCAGCTCCCTCGCCAAGACACACGGGGCCACCCGCTACTTCGCCCATCGCAGGGAGAGCGCGGAGAAGCTGCACCGGCTGGCGGTGGAGACGGGCCTGGAGGTCGTACGCCCGGACCTCCCGCTGGAGCTGATCGCCCGCCGCGGCCCCATCGGCCGTACGATCCTGAGCTTCCCGTCGACGGTCGTGCACACCTTGCCGCTGGCGCTGTCCGGTACGCAGGTGCGGGTGGCGGTGTGCGACATCGACCCGGCGTGGCTGACGGAGAACGCGTCGCCTCGGGCGCAGGGGTTCTTGTCGGGGGTCACGGGGACGGCCCGGGATGTGCACCGGCTGTCGGCGGTCAGCGCGGTGTGATCCAGTGGCCTGGCGCCAACTGCCCTGCCCTGCCCGGAGTTGACCGCTTGTTACCCTCTGACCTGCGAGGTTGGGCAAGGTGAGAGGCGGGTCGTGGCGGCTGCCGGACATGACGACGACACCGACGCTGCGTCGAGCAGGGCAGAGGCGCTGCGCCGCCAGGCCGAGCGGGCCTTCCGTCACGGCCGGGCCGATGAGGCCCACCAGATCGCCGTCCGAGCACTGACCGAGGCCGGGCGGACCTCGGACTCCCGCGCTCTGCTCCTGGAGCACCTCGGCCGCTACCTCGACGCGGGAAGCACCAGCTGGGAGCACGACTACTTCGAGCAGTCGCTGGCCGAGCTGGGTCCGAACGCGCCGTCGCACGAGCGGATCCGGGTGCTGTGCTCCTCCGGTCTCGCCGGGCTGCGGCGGGGCCGCACCGACGACGGCGTACGGCTGCTCCAGGAGGCCGCGGAGCTGGCCTCCGAGGCCGACGACACCGAGCTGGAGACCGTCGTCTGCACGGTCGTGGCCGAGGCCGCCCTCACCCTGGGCCACCTCGACGAGTCCCTGCACCGCACCCGGCGCGCCCGTCGGCTGGGCATCGAATCCCGGCAGCATCACCTGGTCGTGCGCTCCTACTTCAACGAGGCCCGCGCCACCTACCTGCGCACCGGAAACGTCGCCGACGCCGCCCGCATACGCAGCGCCGGCCTGGCCTACGCCACCGAGCACGGCGAACTGGCCACTGAGGAGGGCAACACGCTGCGCCTGGCCCTGATCGAGGACCTGATCGAGGCCGGCCGCTGGCCCGAGGCGGACGATCTGCTCAGCGAACCGGCAGCGCACGAGCGGCACGGATCCCTCAACGAGGTGGAGGAGGCGCTCGTCCGGTCCTGGCTGCTCAGCTGGCGCAGCCGGGACGCGGTCCCGGCGCCTTCGCTGGTCCGGCTGGTGGCGACCAGCAGCCCACTGCACGAGGCGTACTTCCTCAGCCTGGCGCTCGCCGCGGCGGCCCGGCTCGGCGACCACGCGGCCGTCGAGGAGCTCACCGGTCGCGCGCTTGTCCTGGCCGGCGGCCACCTCGCACCGCCCAGCAGCGGCCTGTACGTCATCGACGCGCTCGCCTCCGCGATCCACGCCCAGACGGCCGGCCCCCGGCCACCCATGCTGCACCCCGACACCGCGCCCGACCGGCTGCTGCAGACCCTGGAGAGCGTCTACGCCCGGGTACGCCACCATGTGGCCGCACCCTACGAACTGACGGATGGTGTGGTGGCCGTGGCGCGTGCGGAAGCGGCACATGCCGGGGCCCGCGCGCAGGACGAGGCGGGGCACTGGGACACCGCCATCTGGGTGTTCCGGCGCACCCATGCCCGGGCCCGCCTGATCCACGCCCTGCTGGGACGGGCGGCCGGGTACGGACCGGGTGACGAGCGCGCGACCGCGCTGCTCGACGAGGCGGAGCGCATCGCCGTGCCCATGGGCGCGGAACCGTACCTGGAGCGGATCACCCGGCTGCGCGCGTGCCCACCACCCCCGAGCCCCTCTCCGGAAGCCGACCGGCCCACCCCGGCGCCGCCGACCGACCTGACACCACGCCAGCGCGAGGTGATCGCCCGCCTCGCCGAGGGACGCACGGACCGGGAGATCGCCGAGGAACTGCGCCTGAGCGTCCGCACGGTCAACGCGCATGTCGCCCAGCTCCTGACCAGACTCGGCGTGCGCAACCGTGCGGAGGCCGTGGCGTGGTACTACCGCTCCGAAGACGGACGCGGTGCCGACGGACGCGGTGCCGACGGACGGGGTCCGGAACGCACGTCGGGCTGATCCACCGTGGGCCGGATCGCCGCCGGGTCGGTCGCCGTGGGCCCGGCCGGCCTCGGCGTATCGCTCCTCGTCCCGCCGCGGCAGGCCGCCGTGCCCGCCACGCACACCAGCACCACGCCGGCCAACTGGCCGGCGTCCGGGGTCTGGGCGAGGAGGAGGAAGCCGATGCCGGTGGCTACCGCCGGTTCCAGGCTCATCAGCGTGCCGAACGCACCCGCCGTCAGGCGGCGCAGCGCGAACAGTTCCAGCACATGCGGGGCGATCGGCAGCAGCACCGCGGCGAGCGCGGAGACGGCCAGCACATGCGGGCTCCACCAGTCCGCCTCCGCCCCGCCGACCGCCACCGCTCCGGTGCACAGGGCCGCCACGGCCGTGGACAGCGCGACGCCCTGCTGGCCGGGCAGCCGGTCGCCCACCCGCTGGGTCAGCACGATGTAGCCGCCCAGCCCCGCCGCTGCACCCAGCGCGTACCCGATTCCCGACCAGTCCGCGGACGCCTCCCAGGGCCGGGTCAGCAGCAGCACCCCCGCCAGCGCCAGCAGGGGCCACACCAGGTCGGCGCGTCGCCGCGACCAGACGACGGCGACCAGCAGCGGCCCGGTGAACTCCACGGCGCTGACAGTGCCCAGCGGCAGCCGGTCGATCGCCTGGAAGGAACACAGGGTCATCACCGCGCTGGCGCAGCCGAGCGCCGCTGCCGCGACCAGGCCGCGGCGGGGAAGACGATGGATTCGCGGCCGGGTCCACACGAGCAGCAGGACAGCCGCGCAGCTCAGCCGCAGCCAGGCCGTCCCGGCCGGCGACATCCGGTCGAAGAGCGGGACGGCGAGCGAGGCGCCGGTCTGCACGCTGACCATGGCGCAGACGGTGGCGGCCATGGCGGGTGCGGCCGTACGGACGGGCGAGGCGGCGGGAGCGGTGGGCGCGGCGGACGTCATGCCAGGACGGACGCGTACGCGGCGGTCGCCCGGACGAGGAACGCGGTCTCGGCGTAGAAGAACTCCCCGTCCCGCGCGGACCGTTCCACCGACGCCGTCCACTCGTCGATCTCGGCGATCGACAGCGGTCCGGTGCCGTTGGCCGCGCGTTGCCGCAGGGCCGCGGCGATCTGCTCCACCCGGTGCAGGGCGAACCCGGTCAGCTCCGTCCCCACCGTCACATGCGTGTCGACGTGCTCCACCTCCAGCAAGCTCTTGCGCACCAGAGCCGCCGCCTTGCGCCCCATCCAGGCGTCGCTGAACTCCATCCACTCCTCGGGGAATTCGGCCCACCCATGGCATACGGCACGCGTCAGCTCCGGGTCGCCCGCGCGGATCACCAGAGCGTCGTAGTCGGTGTGAGAGATCACCGCCGTACCGCCCGGCCGCAGCAGCCGGGCCACTTCGTCGATCAGCGCCGCCGGGTCGCGCAGGAACTCCAGCACGTCGTGGCAGACGACCGCGTCCATGCTGCCGAGGGCGTACCGGGTCGGCTTGTTGAGGTCGTGCACCTCGATCTCGGCGTGCCCGCTCAGCAGCGTCCGCGCGGCCGCCACGGCCTCCGGATCGACGTCGCACCCGTGAAGCAAGGCCCCCGGCGCCCGCTCCGCCACCGCCTGCAGTGTCCCGCCGGTTCCGCACCCGAGGTCCAGCACACGCTGTCCGTCGGCCACGTCCAGGCTCGTGGCCAGCGCACGGTGTATCGAGTGACCAGGCATGGGCATACGAATGTCCTCCAAAACTCTGCGACGAGCAGCACCGGTGACGTTTCTACGGGTGCTTGTGGGAGGAGCGCTTCGGTAGTTCTACCTAGGCGTGATCGCTTGGCTGAAACTCGTTCTTCAGTAGGTCACGGCTGCTTGCGGGCCAGGACGAACGCGCGCGCGTACTTCTCCTCGCCGACCGGTTCGCGCTGGACGCGGGCCTGAAGCCGGAGGTCCGCCTTGTCGAGGTGGGCGGCCACTGCCTCTGGGGTGCGCCAGTAGTAGTCGAGCGAGATCTCGTGACCGAAGCGTTCGGCGAGGTGGAGGTGTTCCTCGTCGTGGTCGTCGGGCCGCCCGGACTGGAAGCCGAGGAGTACGTGGCCGCCGGGGACCAGGACGCGGTGGAACTCGGCGAACGTGGCGGCGAGGTGCTCGGTCGGGATGTGGATGATCGAGTACAGCGCGAGGATCCCGCTCAGTGTCTCGTCCGGGAGGTCCAGCGACGTCATCGAGCCCACGTGGAACCGGAGTTCGGGGTGCGCTCGGCGGGCAAGGTCCACCATCCGCGGCGAGAGATCGACACCGAAGACCGGTGTGCCGAGGGCGTGGAGGTGGGCGGTGACGGACCCGGGCCCGCTGCCGAGGTCGGCGACGGGGGCGGGGGAGTGGTCGCGGGCGAGTTCGGCGAAGGCGGTCACCAGGGACCGGTCCAGGGGGTGACTGTCGGCCGGCCAGTCGGAGAAGCGGTCGGTGTAGGCGGGGGCGATGGCGTCGTACGAGGTACGGGTGGCTCGGAGGAATTCCGGCTGCGCGTCGGTCACGGACGCACCCTAGTGCGGGTGCGGGGCGGGCGTCCGGGGGTTCAGAGCCTGTGAACAAACCCCCGCCTGCGCTGCGGCGTCCGGCACGCACGCTCGCCGCGTTGCCGAACCGCCCACGTGGCTCCGCCACGAGGGCGCCCCGGCGCCTTGCGATCGCACGCACCGGACGCCGCAGCGCCCGCCCTCCGGGCGGACGACGGGGGTTTGTTCACAGGCTCTCACCTGAGCGATGCGCGGAGTTCCCGGCGGCCGGTGATCAGGGCCGGACAGCACAGCCACCCCGCCGGAGCCGAGGCTCTCGGAGCGGCCCGGTGGCACCGCCCCGGCGGGGCGGCGGCAGGCGCCTCCGGAGGTGGGCGCGCCCGGCTGCGGCTCGGGCATGCGGCAGATCCGCGCCGCCGCGCGCTTCAGGCTCGGCGGCTTGTCCCGCGTCTCGCAGGGCTGAGTCGGGGCGGCCAGGACGGCGACGCCGCCGGTCGCGGCCGCCGGCAAGGACTCCGGGAGGGACATCGGTGGAATGAGCGCCGTCCCGACTCCGGCCGCCATGGCCCAGCGGCGAGTGGCTAGGGCCGGTCCGGGCCCAGGGCGTCGCGGACGGCGGCCATGATGGCCTCGGTATCGGCGCCCAGCGCACGGGCGGAAGAGGTGAAATCGCGTGCAAGGGTGGCGAGTTGGGAGGCGTATGGGCGGGTCGGGCCGGCTGGCGGTGCCGCGACCCGGGAGCCCGCCCCGCGGCGGGTGCGGATCAGCTCGGCGGCCTCCAGCTCGCGGTAGGCGCGGGCTACGGTGCCCGGTGCGAGGCCGAGGTCCGTGGCCAGCTGGCGCACGGTCGGCAGCCGGTCGCCCTCGGCCAGCTGACCGGTGACGATCAGCGCGCCGAGCTGCGCGCGGATCTGCGCGTACGGCGGTACCTGGCTGGCGGTGTCGACGCGGACGGCGGGCTCATTCATCGTTGGGGGTACCCCTTCGCCGCATCGTCGTCGACGGCCCGGGGGGCCACCACGGTGATCAGGGACCAGGCGACGGTGAACAGGTTCAGCAGGGCCAAAGGGTAGAACACCCAGAAGGTGAGCGCGCCCATCGCACCGGCGCAGCCCGTCTCCGTGAGCGAGACGGAGATCATCAGCACGGCGTACAGCTGCTGGCTCGACACCAGCAGGCCCCAGGCCCCCGTGACGGCCCACGCGCGGTCGCGACGCTGCTGCTCCCCGCCCGGTCCGTGGGCGATGCGGCGCAGGGCCCACACGCAGCACGGGGTGGCTATGGCGAGGGCACCGAATGTCGGGAGGCTGTAGTACATGCCTGGCCAGGGGCCCAGGGTTGCCGGCATCCCATTGCAGGTGACGGCGATGACCTTGCCCGTGCTGAAAATACGGTCGGGGTCGACGGAGGCCGTGGCGGCCGTGATGGCCAGCAGCACGGCGAGCGAGACCCCCTGAAGGGCGATCAGGGGGCCCATGCGGGGTGGCACATGATCTCTGACCAGGCGCGGGGCGAGACTGGCGATGCGTACCGCGTCCTGGGGGAGCAGGGTCAGCGCGTCGGCGAGAAGGACGCCTGCCACCGCGCACAGGCCGAAGGCCGTGATGCAGAACACGAGGCGCTGCTCGAACTCGACGTGCCCCAGTGTGGACAGCGCCTGCGCGGCCACGATGCCGATGGCCAGACCGGACCAGCGGGCGAAGTGGTTGGCGTGATCGAGGAAGCGGCGCTGGAACGGGGCGGCGTCGAGCATAGGGAGATCCCCCTCAGATCATCTTGTACCAAGTAGAAAGCACAAGATGCCCTAGGTGGAGTCTTGTGTCAAAAACCCGATACAAGGCGGTGGGCGAGCGGGATGCGGCGCAACTGGTCGAAGACGCCGACCTGTTGCCGGCTGGGTCAGCGCCCGCAGGTGGTCGTCCATGATCCACGGCCGAGTGCTCACACCGTCCCGACCGGCCGAATCGTCACACCGGTCACGCCCGGCCAGGGCGGTCCTTCACTCGCCGCGCGCGATCCCGACAGGTGAACACAGCCGACGGTTCTGTTCGCGGCGTGGTATGCGTTGAGGTACGGGTGACCGGCGTCGTCACTCTCCGTTGCTGTCGGTCGGTGATCGGCCTGCGGCGAAGAGGCGCGAGTTTACCCACCCAAATCGATACCTATGCGTCGGGCGGCCAGATTTTCTTCCCCAAACGGGTTGAACTTTTGTTGATCGAGGGTCAGTTGGCCACCTCGGCGTCCTACCCTTCAGAGGGTGAACCAACTGATGTCCCCAGAGTCCGAGGCCGATCACCCAGGGGGCGCCGCCCTCCCCGGCACCCTGCCGGAGGCGCTCCGTGCCGAACTCGTGGAGTTCCGGCGCGACTTGCACATGCACCCGGAGCTCGGCAACCAGGAGTTCCGTACGACCGCCGCGATCAAGGCCCGCCTGGAGAAGGCCGGCCTGAAGCCCCGCGTGCTCGCCATCGGAACCGGGCTCATCTGTGACATCGGGGAGTGGGACGGGGGGCGGCCCATGCTCGCCCTGCGTGCCGACATCGACGGCCTGCCCATTCCGGACACGAAGAGTGAGTGCCCGTATCGGTCGAGGGTCCCCGACCGGGCGCACGCCTGCGGGCACGACGTCCACACGGCCGTGGTCCTGGGCGCCGGGCTGGTACTGGCCGAACTGCTCAAGCGCGGGCAGCTGTCCCGTCCCGTCCGGCTGATCTTCCAGCCCGCCGAGGAGGTGCTTCCCGGGGGCGCCGCCGACGTCGTGGAGTGCGGGGTGCTCGACGGCGTGGGCCGGATGCTCGCGGTGCACTGCGATCCCAAGGTGGATGCGGGGAAGATCGGGCTGCGGGCGGGCGCCATCACGTCCGCCTGTGACCGGCTCGAGATCGCCCTCGACGGACCCGGCGGCCACACCGCCCGCCCCCACCTGACGACCGACCTCGTCACCGCGGCCGCCCGGGTCGTCACCGACGTGCCCGCACTCGTCGCCCGGCGCGCCGACGCCCGCAGCGGCCTGGCCGTGACCTGGGGCCGAGTCGAGACCGGCCACGCGCCCAACGTCATCCCGCAGCACGCCGAGCTCTCCGGGACCGTGCGCTGCCTCGACCTCGACACCTGGCGGCAGGCGCCCGACCTCGTCGTCGCCGTGATCGACGAGGTCGCCAACCTCCATCGCGCCAAGTCGGAGATCAACTACATCCGCGGGGTTCCGCCCGTCGTCAACGACCCCGCCGTGACCGACCTCCTGCGCGACGCCATGATCGCCCGCCGGGGTGCCGACTCCGTCGAGGGCACCGAGCAGAGCCTCGGGGGCGAGGACTTCTCCTGGTACCTGGAGCACGTCCCCGGCGCCATGGCTCGTCTCGGCGTGCGGGTGCCGGGTGACCGGGTCGGTCGTGACCTGCATCAGGGTGACTTCGACGTCGACGAGTCGGCCATTTCGGTGGGGGTGGAGATGTTCACGGCGGCGGCGCTCCTCGACGCCGCGGGTTAGGCAGGCCGTACACCAGGAGGCGCCCTCGCCGTACGGGGTGCGGTCGTTTGGCGTATGCGGGCCCGTCGTGGCCGGTCGCGCAGTTCCCCGCCCCCCCTTTGCGGCGTTCCCGCCCACGACGTCGCACCCGCGCCCCCGCTCCGCTTGCGGCCGACGCGCGGCGGAGGGAGTCTGGCCCCATGGCGGGCCGTCCTGAGCGCCATCACGGTGAAGGCATGCCTGGAGCATGTGGAACGCGGAGTGCGCCTCGCGCCACGGCTGCAGACGTCCCATGCGTGCCTTTCGATCCGATGGTTCACAAGGGCGTAACCGGCCATCGGCACGAATGGATAACGGCAAGACGAAACCCCGTTCCCAGGAGTGTCTACGCGCGTTAATGTGCGCCGAACTCAGCACCCACTGCGGGGCTTGGAGAATGGGGACTTCACGATGCGTCGGATATCCAAACTGACCCGTGTCGCGGTGGGGGTCGCGTCGATCGCGCTCGCTGCCACGGCCTGTGGCGGTACCAGCAGTGACAGCGGCAGCGACAGCGACAGCACTGGTGAGACCAAGGGCCTCGCCATCGCGTACGACATCGGCGGCAAGGGCGACCAGTCCTTCAACGACGCCGCGTACGCCGGCCTCCAGAAGGCCCAGAAGGAGTTCGGCTACAAGACCGCCGACATCGAGCCCACCGAGGGCGAGACGGACGCCGACAAGGAGCAGCGTCTGGCCTCCCTCGCCAAGCAGGGCTACAACCCGGTGATCGGCGTCGGCTTCGCGTACGGCCCCGCGATGGAGGCCGTGGCCAAGAAGTACCCGAAGACCACCTTCGGCATCGTCGACTCGGTCGTCGAGGGCGACAACGTCGCCTCCCTCGTCTTCGCCGAGGAGCAGGCCTCGTACCTGGCCGGCGTCGCCGCGGCCAAGGCCACCAAGACGAACACGGTCGGCTTCGTGGGCGGCGTGGACATCCCGCTGATCCACAAGTTCGAGGCCGGCTACAAGCAGGGCGTCCAGGACACCAGCGGCGGCAAGGTCAAGGTCGTCTCGCAGTACCTGACCCAGACCGCGGAGGAGGGCGGCTTCTCCAGCCCCGACAAGGGCAAGGCCGCCGCCGAGGGCCAGATCGAGAAGAACGCCGACGTCGTCTACCAGGCGGCCGGCCTTTCGGGTCAGGGCGTCATCGAGGCCGCGGCCAAGGCCAAGGTCTGGGCGATCGGCGTCGACTCCGACCAGTACAAGCAGGCGGCCCTCGCCAACTACAAGAGCTACATCCTCACCTCCGCCCTCAAGGACGTCGGCGGCGCGGTCTACGCGCTGGCCAAGTCCGTCGAGGACGACAAGCCGCTGACCGGCGTCCAGACCTTCGACCTGAAGGTCAACGGTGTCGGCCTGGCCGAGTCCAACCCGGAGTTCGCGAAGATCGCGGGTCTCTCCGACGCGGTGGCGAAGGCCAAGGAAGGCATCATCGACGGCTCCATCAAGGTCAAGACCGAGTAGTAGCAGTCGTGGCAGCCGCCGTAGGGCGGACGGAGCGGGCGGGCATCCGGGGGGTGCCCGCCCGCTCCGTCGTTCCCGGCGCCCGCCCGGATCGTCCCGTCATCCGGATCACCCACGGCCACCCTCCCTTTGCTGTCGGCAAGCCCTTGGTCAAGGCCCCGCGTTGAGTTGGCCACGGGCGGATAACAAGGTGAACAGAAGGGGTGTTCCGGCGGGTCTACGCGCGTTACTCTGCGACGAAAGCCAGCGCCGTAGCTGCAAGCTGTACCGAGCTGTACCGTCCGGCGCTTGTACGACAGGAGCATCGACACATGCGCCGGATTTCCCGGATCACGGTCGCAGGCGCAGCGACCGCCTCTCTGGCCCTCGCTCTCTCCGCCTGCGGCGGCACCTCGACCGAGGCGTCCTCGGACTCGAAGGGTGGCGACAAGGGTCTCGCCATCGCGTACGACGTCGGCGGCAAGGGCGACCAGTCCTTCAACGACGCCGCGTACGCGGGCCTGGAGCAGGCGAAGAAGGAGTTCGGCTATTCCACGGCCGACGTCGAGCCCACCGAGGGCGAGACGGATGCCGACAAGGAGCAGCGACTGGTGTCGCTGGCCAAGCAGGGCTACAACCCGGTCGTCGGTGTCGGCTACGCGTACGCCGCCGCCGTCAAGGGTGCCGCGGAGAAGTTCCCCGACACCACCTTCGGCATCGTGGACGACTCCACGGTCGAGTCGAAGAACGTGGCCGACCTGGTCTTCTCCGAGGAGGAGGCCTCGTACCTGGCCGGTGTCGCCGCCGCCAAGAGCACCAAGACGGACACGGTCGGCTTCGTGGGCGGTGTGGACATTCCGCTGATCCACAAGTTCCAGGCCGGCTTCGAGCAGGGCGTCAAGGACACGAACCCCCAGGTCAAGGTCCTCTCCCAGTACCTCACGCAGACCGCGGAGGAGGGCGGCTTCTCCAGCCCCGACAAGGGCAAGTCGGCCGCCGAGGGCCAGATCGAGAAGAAGGCCGACGTCGTCTACGCGGCCGCCGGTCTCTCCGGCCAGGGAGTCATCGAGGCCGCCGCCGCCAACAAGGTGTGGGCGATCGGTGTCGACTCCGACCAGTACAAGCAGGAAGCTCTCGCCAAGTACAAGGACTCGATCCTGACCTCGGCGATGAAGGACGTCGCCAAGGCGGTCTACAACCTGGCGAAGTCGGTCGAGGACGGCAAGCCCGAGACCGGTATCGTTCGTGGCGATCTGAAGTCGGGTGAGGTGAGCCTGGCGAACTCCAACCCGAAGTTCGCGGACGACACCGAGCTCCAGGACGCCATCAAGACGGCCAAGGAGAAGATCATCAGCGGCGAGATCAAGGTCAAGTCCAGCTGACTCAAGCAACACCCTGAGCAGCGGTAACCCCGGGGTTACGTCCGCTCAACGGGGTACGGGGAGGATCTCCTCGTACCCCGTTGTCGCGGTGCGTCGGCCCCTATCAGGCCATAGGGGCGCTACGCGCGTAGACGACCCCCGTCCCCAGGAGAGTGCGCCATCAACGCGTCCAGCAGCCCTCCGGCCGGAGCGGCGGTCAACGGTCAGGTGACCGCCGTCGAGCTCGCCGGGATCACTAAGCGTTTCCCGGGCGTCGTGGCCAACCACGACATCCACCTCACCGTCCGCAAGGGCACCGTCCACGCCCTCGTCGGCGAGAACGGTGCCGGCAAGTCGACGCTGATGAAGATCCTCTACGGCATGCAGAAGCCGGACGAGGGCACCATCGCGATCGACGGACAGCAGGTGACCTTCTCGTCGCCGGCCGACGCCATCGTGCGCGGCATCGGCATGGTGCACCAGCACTTCATGCTCGCCGACAACCTCACCGTCCTGGAGAACGTCGTCCTGGGCAGCGAGAAGCTGTACGGCATCGGCGCCAAGGCCCGCAAGAAGATCAAGGAGATCTCCGAGCGCTACGGCCTCGGCGTGGAGCCCGACCGCCTGGTCGAGGAGCTCGGCGTCGCCGCCCGCCAGCGCGTGGAGATCCTCAAGGTCCTCTACCGCGGCGCGACCACGCTGATCCTCGACGAGCCCACGGCCGTCCTGGTGCCGCAGGAGGTCGAGGCGCTCTTCGACAACCTGCGTGAGCTGAAGGCCGAGGGCCTGTCGGTCATCTTCATCTCCCACAAGCTCGGCGAGGTGCTCTCCGTCGCCGACGAGATCACCGTCATCCGCCGCGGCACGACGGTCGGTACGGCCGTCCCCGCCGAGACCACTTCGAAGCAGCTGGCCGAGATGATGGTCGGCAGCGAGCTGCCCACGCCGGAGACGGCCGAGTCCACGGTCACCGACCGCCCGGTCATCACCGTCGACAAGCTGCGTCTGGAGGCGGCCGGCGGCAAGGCCCTGCTGGACGACATCACCTTCACCATCCACGCGGGCGAGGTCCTGGGCATCGCCGGCGTCGAGGGCAACGGCCAGACCGAGCTGGTCGACGCGCTCATCGGCCTCAAGCACGCCGACTCCGGCACGATCACGCTGATCGAGGAGGAGATCACCGGCTGGGCCACCCGCAAGCGCCGTGAGCAGGGCATCGGCTACATCCCCGAGGACCGCCACCGCCACGGCCTGCTCCTGGAGGCCCCCCTCTGGGAGAACCGCATCCTCGGCCACGTCACCGAGAAGCCCAACGCCAAGGGCGTATGGCTCGACCCGAAGGCCGCGCAGGAGGACACGCGCCGCATCGTCGAGGCGTACGACGTCCGCACGCCCGGCATCGACGTCACCGCCGCCTCGCTGTCCGGCGGCAACCAGCAGAAGCTGATCGTCGGCCGCGAGATGAGCCACAAGCCGCGCTTCCTGATCGCCGCCCACCCCACCCGTGGTGTGGACGTCGGCGCGCAGGCCGCGATCTGGGACCACATCCGCGAGGCCCGCCGCGAGGGCCTGGCCGTGCTGCTGATCTCCGCCGACCTGGACGAGCTCATCGGCCTGTCCGACACCCTCCGCGTGATCTACAACGGCAAGCTGGTCGCGGACGCCGACCCGGCCACCATCACCCCGGAGGAGCTGGGCTCGGCCATGACCGGTGCCGCGACCGGCCACCTGGAACACGACGAGACCGCCGAGCCCGGCGCCGACACCCCCGAGATCCGTAAGTCTCCCGAGGCTCCGGAAGACGAGGCCCGCTGATGAAGAAGTTCGACAAGGAGCGCGTGCTCCTCGCGGTGGCCGGACCGGTCATCGCGCTCGCCGTGGCCTTCGTGCTCAGCGCGATCGTGCTGATCGCCTCGGGCAAGAGCCCGGTCGAGCCGTACACCCTGATGTTCGAGCAGGCCTCGTTCTCCGACATCCAGGTCCTGATCATCAACCAGGCCTCGATGTACTACATCGCGGCCCTCGCGGTGGCCATCGGCTTCCGGATGAACCTGTTCAACATCGGCGTCGACGGCCAGTACCAGCTCGCCGCCATGATGGCCGCGATCGTCGGCGCCCACGCCAACCTGCCGGCGGCGCTGCAGATCCCGCTGCTGATCCTCACCGCGGTCTGCACCGGCGCCTTCTGGTCCGGCATCGCCGGTGTCCTCAAGGTGACCCGCGGCGTCAGCGAGGTCGTCGCGACGATCATGCTGAACGCGATCGCGACCTCGGTCATCGCCTACCTGTGGCTGCCGAACGTCTTCGGCGTCAAGGTCGGCAACAACAACACGACCGGCGAGATGTACGAGTCCGGCTGGGTCCCCGGCATCGACATGGGCGACGCCGGCGAGATCTACGGCCTGGTCTTCCTCGCCGTCCTGCTCGGCATCGCCTACTGGATCGTCCTCAACCGCACCCGCTTCGGCTTCGACCTGCGCGCCTCCGGCGCCTCGGAGTCCGCCGCCGCGGCCAGCGGTGTCGACCCCAAGCGCATGGTGCTCACCGCCATGCTGCTCTCCGGCGGCATCGCGGGCCTCGCCGGCCTGCCGATCCTGCTCGGCGACACCCACACCTACAGCCTGAACTTCCCCACCGGCATCGGCTTCCTCGGCATCGGCATCGCCCTGCTCGGCCGCAACAGCCCCGTCGGCATCGCGTTCGCGGCCCTGCTGTGGGCCTGGCTCGACAAGGCCTCGCCCGAGCTGGACTTCCACGGGTACGACAAGGAGATCGCGGTCATCATGCAGGGCCTGATCGTGCTCTCGGTCGTCGTCTCCTACGAGGCCGTCCGCGAGTGGGGCCTGCGCCGCCAGCAGCGCCGGGTCGGCGCGGAACTCGCCGCCGGCCACGTGCTCGGCGCCGACAACAACACGAAGGAGGTGGCTGGCCGATGACCACCGCCACCGACGTCAACCAGCCCACGCTGCAGCCCGCCGCGCCGACCGGCCGCCGCCTGTCCTGGCCCGTCCTGCTGCTGGTCATCGCCGGAGCCCTGGCACTGACCTCGATCGTCCGCATCATCACCGGCGCCGACGGCATCACCAACGTCAGCCAGATGTCCACCGCCCTCCAGCTCGCCGTGCCCATCGGCCTCGCCGGTCTCGGCGGTCTGTGGGCCGAGCGCGCGGGCGTCGTCAACATCGGCCTCGAGGGCATGATGATCCTCGGCACCTGGTTCGGCGCCTGGGCCGGCTTCCAGTGGGGCCCGTGGACCGGTGTGGTCGTCGGCATCATCGGCGGCTGCATCGGCGGCATCCTGCACGCCATCGCCACCGTCACCTTCCGGGTCAACCACATCGTCTCCGGTGTGGCGATCAACATCCTCGCCCTCGGCATCACCCGCTACCTCGCGCCCCTCGCCTTCGAGGGCCACGCGGGCGGCTCCGCCAAGCAGTCCCCGGCGATCGACTCGCTCGGCCACTTCACCGTGCCGGGCCTGTCCGACGGGCTGCGGGACCTGAACAACCAGGGCTGGTTCTTCATCTCGGACATCGCCGGCCTGCTCGGCGGCCTGGTCACCAACGTCTCCTGGCTGACCCTGATCGCCATCGCGCTGATCCCGGCGACCTGGTGGATCCTGTGGCGTACGGCCTTCGGTCTGCGGCTGCGTTCCTGCGGTGAGAACCCGGTGGCGGCCGAGTCCCTCGGTGTGAACGTCTACAAGTACAAGTACATCGCCGTGGTCATCTCCGGCGGCCTGGCCGGCCTCGGTGGCGTCTTCCTCTCCATCGTGGCCAACCCCTTCTACCTGGAGGGCCAGGTCAGCGGCCGCGGCTATATCGGCCTCGCCGCGATGATCTTCGGTAACTGGATGCCGGGCGGCCTCGCCCTCGGCGCCGGCCTGTTCGGTTACACCGACAGCCTCAACCTGCGCGGCGGCTCCCAGAACGTCCACGCCCTGCTGCTGCTCGGCGCGCTCCTGCTGATCATCGGCGCCATCTGGCTGGTGATCCGCAAGAACTACGCCTCGTCGATGATCACCGCGGTCGTCGGTGCCCTGGTGTACGCCTGGTACGCCACGACCAACGAGGTCCCGAACCAGGTCGTCTCCGCCACGCCGTACGTCATCACGCTCATCGTCCTCACGCTGTCCGCGCAACGCCTGCGCATGCCGAAGGCGGACGGACTGCCGTACCGGAAGGGGCAGGGCAAGTGAGCACGGCCGCCTCCCACGACGTCGACTGGGACAAGCTGCGCGCAGCGGCCCGGGACGCCATGTCCCGCGCCTACGCCCCGTACTCCGGCTACCCGGTCGGCGTCGCGGCCCTGGTCGACGACGGCCGTACGATCACCGGCTGCAACGTCGAGAACGCCTCGTACGGTCTCGCCCTGTGCGCCGAGTGCGGGCTGGTCTCG
Organism: Streptomyces cyaneochromogenes; assembly: GCF_003963535.1. Lineage (GTDB taxonomy): Bacteria > Actinomycetota > Actinomycetes > Streptomycetales > Streptomycetaceae > Streptomyces > Streptomyces shaanxiensis. The sequence goes on from NZ_CP034539.1 coordinate 6,348,208, forward strand.
GAGCTGCAGAACACGGGGGGCGGCAGGCTGACGCACTTCACGTGCGTCGACCGCAAGGGCGAGGTCCTGGTCCCGTGCGGCCGCTGCCGTCAGCTGCTGCACGAGTTCGGCGGCCCGGAACTGCTGCTGGAGACCCCGGCGGGCATCCTGCCGCTCTCCCAGATGCTGCCCCAGGCCTTCGGGCCGGACCACCTCACCAGGTAATTCCCGTGCGGCCCTTCCGAGTTGCTCCAGTGAGCCGCTCGGAGGGGCCGTGCCGTTTGAAGAATGCTCGGCCGGAAGGAAAGCCATGGCCATGGACGCAATCTCTGTCATCCGCACCAAGCGGGACCGCGGTGAGCTCAGCGACGAGCAGATCGACTGGGTCATCGACGCGTACACCCGCGGGGAGGTCGCCGACGAGCAGATGTCCGCGCTCGCGATGGCGATCCTGCTCAACGGCATGAACCGCCGCGAGATCGCCCGCTGGACCGCGGCGATGATCGCCTCCGGCGAGCGCATGGACTTCTCGTCCCTGTCCCGCCCGACGGCCGACAAGCACTCCACGGGCGGCGTCGGCGACAAGATCACCCTCCCGCTGGCCCCCCTGGTCGCGGCCTGCGGCGCTGCCGTCCCCCAGCTGTCGGGCCGGGGCCTGGGCCACACGGGCGGCACGCTGGACAAGCTGGAGTCGATCCCCGGCTGGCGCGCGCTGCTGTCGAACGAGGAGATGCTGTCCGTCCTCGACGGCACCGGCGCGGTGATCTGCGCGGCGGGCGACGGCCTGGCCCCCGCGGACAAGAAGCTGTACGCCCTGCGCGACGTCACCGGCACGGTCGAGGCGATCCCGCTGATCGCCTCGTCGATCATGTCGAAGAAGATCGCCGAGGGCACGGGCTCGCTGGTCCTGGACGTGAAGGTCGGCACGGGCGCCTTCATGAAGACCATCGAGGACGCGCGCGAGCTGGCGTCCACGATGGTGGGCCTGGGCACCGACCACGGCGTGAAGACGGTCGCGCTCCTCACGGACATGTCCACCCCGCTGGGCCTGACGGCGGGCAACGCGCTGGAGGTCCGCGAGTCCGTGGAGGTCCTCGCGGGCGGCGGCCCGGCGGACGTCGTGGAACTGACGATCGCCCTGGCCCGGGAAATGCTGGAAGCGGCGGGTGTCCGTGACGCCGACCCGGCGAAGGCCCTGGCCGACGGCTCGGCCATGGACGTCTGGCGCCGCATGATCGCGGCCCAGGGCGGCGACCCGGACGCGGAGCTGCCGGTGGCGCGCGAACAGCACGTGATCAAGGCCCCGTCGTCCGGCGTCCTGACCCGCCTCGACGCCTACGACATCGGCGTCGCCGCCTGGCGCCTGGGCGCCGGGCGCGCCCGCAAGGAGGACCCGGTCCAGGCGGGCGCGGGCATCGAGCTGCACGCCAAGCCGGGCGACACGGTGACCGAGGGCCAGCCCCTGCTGACCCTGCACACGGACACGCCGGAGCGGTTCGAGTACGCGCTGCAGTCGGTGGAGGGTTCGTACGACATCGCGGCGGCGGGGACGGACTTCACGGCTTCGCCGGTGGTGCTGGAGCGCATCGCCTGACCTGGAATTTCCTCATCTGGGTGAACGGGATCGGTGGACCGGCGCCGGTCCCGTTCGGCATGTTGGCTGTTCTCATGGACGTGTTTGAGGGCGACTACATCAGCGCTGACAGCGAGTGGGACGAACTCGCCTGGGTCTGGAGGCAGACGGATGTCCCCAAGGGCTGCAAGGTGGAGATCATCGATGGGCTGATCACTGTCACGCCCTATTCTGCGTGCGCTCACCACGGCATCGTCGAGCGCGTGCAGCGGTACCTCTATGAGGTGATTCCGGAGGAATGGGGCATCTACCAGAGGCTGGCGACAGCTGTGCCGTCGAGGCTCGGGCTGTACGTCCCCGACCTCGCGGTGGTGCCCAAGGATGCGCTGCGTACGGGCGACGACCACTTCGTCCCGGCTGCGGCGTCCCAACTCGCAGTGGAGGTCACCTCGAAGGCGACCGCGAACAATGACCGGACGACGAAGGCGGCAGGTTATGCCGAGTCAGGTGTCCCGCTCTACCTTCTCATCGACCCCCTGGCATCGGGCGGCCCCAAGATCACGCTGTACGGCGAACCGAAGAACGGTGTCTATCGCGTCCTGCGTACGGGCAAGTTCGGTGATCCGGTGATCCTGCCACCGCCCTTCCACATCACGCTCGACACAGGTGAGTTTCGCGGCAGCTGACACGACTCAGCCCAACAACGCCGCCACCACCACCAGCACCGGCACCGAAATCACCGTCGACAGCAGAATCGAGTCCCGCGCCAGCCGCTCACCCACCCGATAACTCGACGCATACGTGAACAGGTTCTGCGCGGCCGGCAACGCCGACGTCACCACCACGTCCAGTAGTTGAGCCCCGCGCAGCCCGAACACCCCCACCGCCAGCGCCCAGGCCACCGCCGGCTGGCCCACCGACTTCAGCGCGACGGAGAGAAACACCGGATGCCGGTCCGGGCCCCGGCCCGGCATCGTGCTGCCGCACAGCGAGATCCCGAAGGCGAGCAGAACCGCGGGGACCGACATGCCGCCGATCAGGGTCAGCGGGTCCATCACAGGGGCCGGGACCTTCACCCCCGCCGCCGACACCGCCACCCCCGCCAGTGAGCCGACCGCGATCGGATTGCGCAACGGCGTCAGGAGCCGGCGCCACAGCGGTCCCTTCGCGCCCTCGCCGGACAGGTCGAGGATCGTCAGGGCGATGGGTGTGACGCCGACCAGCTGGAAGAGCAGGACCGGCGCCACGAGGGAGGCGTCGCCCAGGACGTACACCGCGATGGGGATGCCGAGGTTGCCGGAGTTGACGTAACTGGAGCACAGCGCGCCGATCGTCGTACGCCCAGCGCCCCACCGCCGTACGACACCCACCGCGACGAAGACCCCGGCCGCGGCGGCCGTGCTCAGCGCCGTGACCAGGAGGCGGCTGGAGAAGATCACCGAGAGGTCGGTCTGGGCGAGCGTGGTGAACAGCAGGGCCGGGGAGGCCACGTGGAAGGCCAGCTTGGTGAGGACCTCGCGGCCCTGGTCACCGAGGTGACCGCGGCGGCCGATCACATAGCCCACCCCGATGACGACCGCGATCACCGCGAACCCCGTCAACACCCCCTGCACGGGACCTCCTTGGCGGGGAGTGGACCGAGGGGTATTCGGGGACACGCTGATACGTGGGGCATGCAGCTAACCCTCCGGGGCGGGAGGGGAGCGGGTCAACGTGATCTCGGTCGGCGGACACCGCACGTGCCGTGAGCAGCACACATCGACGACCGGCGCCCGGTCCGATGAGTTATGTCCCCCCGCCCGGTCTACCGATCGTGGACGCGATGACACCCGCTGTACTCGTGCTGGCCGGCCCCGTCACCCGGGATGAGGTGGCGGGGCTGTGCGACGAGGCGCGGATGCGGCTGGAGGCCAGTGGGACGGGCGTGCTGGTGTGTGATGTCGGTGGGCTCGGGCCACCGGGCCTGGGCGTCGTGGACGTGCTGGCCCGACTGCAGCTGGCCGCGCGGCGCGCCGGGGGACGGATCCGGCTGCGGGACCCGGACCCCGCGCTACACGCCCTCCTCGACCTTGTCGGGCTCCGCTTCGAGGTGGAGGGGGAGCCCGAACAGCGGGAACCAGCGCTGGGTGTCGAGGAAGAAGTGGAACCCGGTGAGCCGGCCGTCTGAGATCTCCAGGACCTGGACCGCCCAGGGGCTGAAGCCGCCCTTCTCCGGATCCGGCTTGTACTGCGCGAACCCCGGCAGCCCGTTGACCTGGACCGGCACCAGACGCGAGCCCGCGCAGGGGGCGCCGAGCGTCGTCATGAAGCCCGTGATGTCCTCGACGCCGGTCAGCCACAGGTCGAACGGCGGCATCGTCATGATGGCGTCCTCGTGCAGCAGGGCCGTGAGCGCCGTCATGTCGTAGCCCTCGAAGGCCGCGACATAGCGCTCCAGGAGCTTTTGCTGCTCCTCGTCCAGCGGGTCGGAGACGGTCGCCTCCGCCCCCGGCTGCTCCCGCTCGGCGAGCGTCGCGCGCGCCCGCTGCAGCGCGCTGTTGACCGACGCGACCGTGGTGCCGAGCAGCTCGGCGACCTCGCTCGCCTTCCAGGCCAGCACCTCGCGCAGGATCAGCACCGCCCGCTGCTTGGGCGGCAGTTGCTGCAGCGTGGCCATGAAGGCGAGCCGCACCGATTCCTTGGCGACGGCCGCCTCGGCCGGGTCGTCGGTCGTGGGCAGCACCCGGTTGTCCGGCATCGGCTCCAGCCAGGTGTTGTCCGGCCGGGGCGAGAGCGCGGCCTGGGCGAGCGGCGTGGACTCCGTCAGGTCCATCGGCCGGGCCCGTTTGTTGCCGGCGTTCAGCATGTCCAGGCACACGTTCGTCGCGATGCGGTACAGCCACGAGCGGAGGCTTGAGCGCCCCTCGAACCGGTCGTAGCTCCGCCAGGCGCGGACCATCGTGTCCTGCACCGCGTCCTCGGCCTCGAAGGACGAGCCGAGCATGCGGTAGCAGTACCCGGTCAGTTCGACGCGGTGTTTCTCCAGCCTGACGTCGAGGTCCGTTGTCGTAGTCGCCGTGCCGTCGCTCATCGTCCACCCACCCCTGTGGCCGTGTCCCGTCGGGCGCTTGGTCGCGCCCGACACTTCGGAAGCTACCGCAGCCCACTGACAATGGCCCCCGGAGCGAACAAAGGCGCAGGTCGAATGCCCTGTCGACGACACGCCGCCGGGGCGCACCCCGTGTTCAGGAGTGCGCCCCGGCGTTGTGGTTCCCCGGTGGTGATGTGGTTCCCCGGTGGTGCGGCGGGCTCAGCCGAGCGGGAGGCCGTTCACCGGCAGGCCCTGGAGGGGCAGACCCTGGGTGGGCAGAGCCTCGGTGGTCAGGCCCTGCACCGGCAGACCGCCGAGCAGCCCGGCGACACCGGTCGGGCCGCCCGCCAGCGCCTGCTCGGCAGCCGGCTGCGCGGCGGCCACGCCGGTGGTGACCGCCTCCTGGCCCTTGGCCAGCCCTGAGGTGGCGGCCGGGGTGGCCTGGGCCGCGAGGCTCTCGGCCGGCAGCGTCTGGACAGCGCCCAGCGCCGTGCCCGCGGCGTCCGGGGCGGCCGGGGCGGCGTTCGCGGCGCCGGCGCCCGCGGCGGCGAAGGCGGCACCGAGAGCGGCGACACCGAGGGTCTTGGCAGCAGACTGCTTCATGAAATGCGTCCTCGAAATTCGTTACGGGGTTGTGAGCGGTTCTCGACCGTAAACACGCCCCGCATGCCGCCGCAAACATCGAAATGAGGACGGATTGTGAATGGCGTTCGCATTCCGCGCACGCGAAGGTGCGCCGATCAGGTCTCTTCGGTGGCAGAGTCGCTGGTAGACGTGGTCTGCCGGAACAGCCACTCGGACTTCAGTTCGGCATATCCGGGCTTGATCACGTCATTGATCATGGCTAGGCGTTCATCGAAAGGAATGAACGATGATTTCATCGCATTGACGGAGAACCACTGCATGTCGTCGAGCGTGTAACCGAATGCGTCGACAAGATGCTCGAATTCCCGGCTCATGCTGGTGTGGGACATCAGGCGGTTGTCGGTGTTCACGGTGGCGCGGAAGTGCAGCCGCCGCAGCAGGCCGATGGGGTGGGCGGCGTAGGAGTCGGCGGCGCCCGTCTGGAGGTTGGAACTCGGGCACAGCTCCAGCGGGATGCGCTTGTCCCGTACGTACGAGGCGAGCCGGCCGAGCTTCACCGAGCCGTCGGCGTGCACCTGGATGTCGTCGATGATCCGCACCCCGTGCCCGAGCCGGTCCGCGCCGCACCACTGCAGGGCCTGCCAGATGGACGGCAGGCCGAAGGCCTCGCCCGCGTGGATGGTGAAGTGGTTGTTCTCGCGCTTGAGGTACTCGAAGGCGTCGAGATGCCGGGTGGGCGGGTGGCCGGCCTCGGCGCCCGCGATGTCGAAGCCGACGACGCCCAGATCGCGGTAGCGGTTGGCGAGTTCGGCGATCTCCAGCGCGCGGGCGGCGTGCCGCATGGCGGTGAGCAGGGCGCCCACGCGGATACGGTGGCCGTTCTCCCGCGCGATCCGCTCGCCCTGCCGGAACCCCTCGTTCACGGCCTCGACGACCTCTTCGAGGCCGAGCCCGGCTTCGAGGTGCTGCTCGGGCGCGTAGCGCACCTCGGCGTAGACGACCCCGTCCTCCGCGAGGTCCTCGGCGCACTCGCGGGCGACCCGGACCAGGGCGTCGCGGGTCTGCATCACGCCGACGGTGTGGGAGAAGGTCTCCAGGTACCGCTCCAGCGAGCCGGAGTCGGCGGCCTCGTGGAACCAGACGCCGAGCTTGTCCGGGTCGGTCTCGGGGAGCTGGGTGTAGCCCGACGCGCGGGCGAGCTCGACGATCGTGCCGGGGCGGAGCCCGCCGTCGAGGTGGTCGTGCAGCAGAACCTTCGGTGCCCGGCGGATCTGGTCCGAGCTCGGGGTGTTCGCCTTCTGGGCAGTCTCGCTCGTCATTTTCGCACTGTAACGCCTACGCGCGTAGAGATCCCGTTCCGTCGCCCGTCCTGTTTTCTGCTTTACGCATCCGTCGATACGTAACGGTGACCCCACGGACAGGGCACGTACACCCGTCCTTCTGACACTGTTCTGTCATGGCACAGCAAGCGACGCCGGTTCGCAGGGCCCGGCTGGGCAGGGCGATCGGGCCGGAGCCGACAGCGGTGAGCGGCGTGGTGCTCCTGCTTCCCGGTGGTGACGAGGTCTCACATCGCAAACCGGCGACGTTGTTGGCGACCTCGTACGTACGGTCGTTGGGGCGCCGTCTGGTGCGGGCGGGCCGCGGGGAGGGGATCGCCGCGCATGTGGTCCACTACCGCTTCCGCGGGTGGAACGGCAGTGCCGCGAACCAGGCGAGCGACGCGTTGTGGGCCGCGGACGAGGTCGTACGGCGCTATGGGGACGTCCCTGTGTGTCTCGCCGGGGTGGACATGGGCGGGCGGGCAGCCCTGCACGCGGCGGGTCATGAGGCCGTCAACTCCGTGCTCGCCGTGGCGCCTTGGCTGCCGGAGGAGGACCTGGCGGCCTCGCCCGAACCGGTGAAACAGCTCGCGGGGCGGCAGGTGTTGATCGTGCACGGCACGAACGACGAGCGCACCGATCCCGAGCTGTCGTTCCGGCTGGCGGCGCGGGCGAAGAAGGCGAACCGGGATGTGTGCCGGTTCGAAGTGCATGCCGATGGGCACGGGTTGCACCAGTACCGGGACGAAGTCCTCGCGCTGGCCGAGGACTTCGTCATGGGGGTGCTGTTCGGGCGGGTGTTCTCGCGGCCGGTCGCCGATGCGTTCGCGGCTCCGCCTCCTTTGGGACTTCGGATGCCGTTGGCTGCCGGGTTCGGTAAGTCGTTGCGGCGGTAGCGCCGTTGGGGTTGATGGTTCGTCGGCGGGTGCGGGTGGTTTGTGGTTGCTCGCGCCCACGCGGCGGATCCGCATATCGACACAGCCCCGCGCCCCTTTAGGGCAACAGACTTCCCCTTCTTGAGAGCAGGAACTTCTTGAAGGCCGCCACCGGGGGTGTGTCCGGGCGGTCCGCCAGCCAGGCCACGCCGATTTCTCGTGCCGCGCGTGGGGCCGTGACCGTCAGTTCCGCCACTCCCGGGCGCGGCACCGCCGGTGGTGGCAGCAGGGCCACCCCCAAGCCCGCCGCGACCAGGCCTCTCAGGGTCTCCGCCTCCTCGCCCTCGAAGGCGATACGGGGCCTGAAGCCCGCCTCCTTGCACAGGTCGTCCGTGATGCGGCGCATGCCGTAGCCGGGCTCCAGGGTCACGAAGATCTCGTCGGCCGCCTCGGCCAGGCGGATGCGTTTGCGGGCGGCGAGGCGGTGGTCGGCGGGGACGACCAGGCGGAGTTTCTGTTCGTCGAGGCGGCGGGCGACCAGGTCGGGGGCGTCCGGGACGGGGGAGGTCAGACACAGGTCCAGTTCGCCCGCCCGCAGGCGTTCGAGCATCGCCTCGCCGTAGTTCTGGACCAGGCTGAAGCGGACGCGCGGGTGGTCGGCGCGGAAGTCGTGCAGGAGGCCGGGGACGGTTTCCGCGCCCATGGTGTGCAGGAAGCCGAAGGCGACCTTGCCGGTGGCCGGGTCGGCGTCGGCGCGTACCTCCTCGGCGGCGCGCCGGACCTCGGCGAGGGCGCGTTCGGCCGAGGCGAGGAAGGTACGGCCGGCGGGGGTCAGGGAGACCGTACGGCCGTGGCGGGCGAACAGGTCGACGCCCAGGTCCTGTTCGAGGCGGACCATGGCCCGCGACAGGGTGGACTGCGGGACCCGCATCTCCTGGGCGGCCCGGGTGACGTGCTCGGTGCGGGCGACGCCGGCGAAATAGGCGAGGCGGGGTGCGAGCAGCCTCGACAGATCTTCCATGTCTTCTGTGTCACTGGATGGTGACAGTCGAGCCTGTGAGCTGTGTTGATGCGCCATGGGAACGATTATGGCGAATCCATGCATTGGACGGATGAGTGGGCGGGTACGTAGCTTCGAAGCATGTCTCCCGCCAGTACCGGGGCGTCCACCATCGTGGGCGCCGCACCCGCTGTCCCTGTCGTCGACTCCCGTATGGCCCCGGGCGGCCCCGGCTACCGCCGGATGAGCTTCGCCCTCTTCCTCGCCGGTGTCGCGACCTTCGCCCTGCTGTACTCCACCCAGGCCCTGCTGCCGCTGATCTCCGGTGAGTTCGGGGTGGCGGCGAGCGAGGCGAGCTGGACGGTCGCGGCGGCGACGGGCGGTCTGGCGCTGTTCGTGCTGCCCATGAGCGCCCTGTCGGAGCGCTTCGGACGCCGTACGGTCATGACCGCGTCGCTCGCGGTCGCGGTGACGGTCGGGCTGCTGGTCCCCTTCGCGCCGAACCTGACCGCCCTGGTCGTGCTGCGGGCGGTCCAGGGCGCCGCGCTGGCGGGTCTGCCGGCGTCGGCGACGGCGTATCTCGCCGAGGAGGTCCGGCCGAAGGCGCTGATCACGGCGATCGGGCTGTTCGTCGCGGGCAACAGCGTCGGCGGGATGAGCGGTCGCGTGATCACCGGCTGGGTCGCGCAGGAGTGGGGCTGGCGGGTCGCGGTCGGCGTGATCGGCGCGATCGCGGTGGCGTGCGCCGTCGCCTTCCGGCTGCTGCTTCCGGCGCCGCGCAACTTCAAGCCGGGCTCGCTGCGGCCGCGGGTGCTGGCCCGCACGGTCCGCGACCACCTCTCCAACCCGCTGCTGTGCCGTCTGTACGCGATCGGCGCGCTGTTCATGACCGTCTTCGGCGGCGTGTACACGGTGATCGGCTACCGCCTGACGGAGGCCCCGTTCGGCCTGCCGCAGGGGATCATCGGCTCGATCTTCCTGGTGTACCTGGTCGGTACGGTGTCGGCGTCGACGGCGGGGCGGCTGGTGGGCCGTCTGGGCCGGCGCGGTGCGCTGTACGCGGCGGGGGCCACCACCGCGCTGGGGCTGCTGCTGTCCCTCGCCGGCTCGCTGCCGCTCGTCCTGCTGGGCCTGGTCCTGATCACGGGCGGCTTCTTCGCGGGGCACGCCGTGGCCTCGTCGGCGGTCAGCAAGACGGCCACGCACGGCCGCGCGCAGGCCTCGGCCCTGTACCAGTCCGCCTACTACGTCGGCTCCAGCGCGGGCAGCACGGTCGGCGCGATCGCCTTCCACGCGGGCGGCTGGGCCGGGACCGTCGGGGTCGGGCTGCTGGCGGTGCTCGGCGTCGTGACGATCACGGTGTTCGGGACGCGGGCGGCACGGCTGCAGCGGGAGCGGCTGGCGACGGCTGCCTGAGTTCTGGGTTCTCGTACACGAAGTGGGTGCGCCCCGGCCGCCAGGCGGTGCCGGGGCGCGCTTGTTCGGTGGTCACCAGGCCGTGCGTGCCTTGTTCGCTTTGTCCTCCGACGGGAGCAGGAGCCACAGGGCTATGTAGAGCAGGAACTGCGGGCCGGGGAGCAGGCAGGAGATCAGGAAGATCACGCGCATCGTCGTCGCGGAGGTGCCGAAGCGTCGCGCCAGCGCGGCGCACACTCCGCCGATCATGCGGCCGTGGGTGGGTCGGGCGAGCGCGGTCATGGTGCGGCTCCTTCGCGAGCGTGGGCCGAAGGCCCCTGGTGGGCCTTCCGAGTGGTTGCCTCATCTGACATCCACGCTAGGGCGACGAAGCGGGCAAAGCGTCGCTCTACGGGGCTATCCCGACCCTGGGAATCGTCGGGGTCCGACCCTGAGAGGGCTCCTCCTGGAGGACCGTCGGCCGTGGGCGCCGGGACCTGCGGCGGAGCCAGGTGCGGGTGGCGGGGACGATCGTCGCGTGCGCGAGGGCCACGCCGACCGTGTTCAGGAGCAGGGAGTCGACGTCCACGACCTGGCCCGGGACGCCGGTCTGCAGCAGCTCGATGCCCAGGGAGACCAGGGCGCCGGCGGCGACCGTGCGGACCAGGGAGCCGAGCGGGGAGGTGTTGTGGAGCCTGCCGTGGGCCATCGGGATCAGGACGCCGAGCGGGGCGAGCAGGGCGAGGCCGTCGATGAGGCTGCGGGCGGCCTCCTGCCAGCCCAGGGCCAGATCGGCTCTTATCCCGGCGAACGGCCGCAGGTTGGCCGGCATCACCCAGGGGACGTCCAGGGGGCGCAGGGTCAGCCAGGCGACGAACGCGAGGTGTGCGACCAGGAGGACACCCCCCGTCGCACGGATGCGGATCGCGGCGCTGCCGCCGATGGAGCCTTGACGCTGCACGCCCCCCTAGACGCGCCCCCCGGCGGGATCGGTTCCGGGACACGCCCCGGTGGGGTGAGGCGTCCGCCACACGGGCCTGCGGCGCCAGGGGCTCTGCCCCCTGGACCCCGCTCCTCAAACGCCGGAGGGGCTGGATTTCACCGGCCCAGGCATTTCAGCCCGTCCGGCGTTTGAGGACGAGGCCCTTCAGGGCCGAAGCGGGGGTCTGGGGGGCCGCAGGCCCCCAGCGGGGGCGGCACCAACGTCACCCGCCCGAAACGTCGCTCGCCGGAGGCTCGTTGCTGCCCGGCCGCGTGCGGACCTCGTCCGTGCACTCGTAGCGGCGCGGGGGCGCGGCGGTCGGGCCGCCCAGGATGACCGAGCCGTCGCCCTCGGCGGCCGTCGAGTCCGAGAACGTGCAGACGATCTGGGCGAGGGCGTACGACGTCAGGTCGCCCGGCGGGGTGCTCAGGCGCAGTGTCTCGTCGGGGTCGTCACGGCGGGGGCCGCTCACGCTCATGGCGCCGCGGACGTCCGTGGTGTAGCCGGCCTCCTTCTCGTCGGCCGACGGGGTTTCCTCCAGCTCGTCCAGCAGGCCCTGGGCGACCAGCACACGGCGCTCTGAGTCCGCCGTGCCGTCCGGGACCCGTACGGTCCGTTCCACGGCCACCAGTTGGGAGCCGCACAGGAGGAACACCTGCACCGGAAGGCCGCGCGAGGCCTGCGTCGAGACGTCCGGCTCGGAGAGCGAGCAGTGCACGCGTGAGGGGGCCGGGCCGAAGTCGGTCGGCACCTCCGTGGCCCGTATGCCGCACCCGGTGAGGAGCGTGGCGGTGAGTACGGAGAGCGTCAGCAGGCGGCGTACGGGAACGCCCGTCGAGTCGCGCACGTCCATCAGGCGTCCCCCTTCTTCGCGTCGTCGGCGTCCTTGCCGTTGCCCCCGGCGCCACCGTTGCCGTTCGTCTGCTCGGCCAGCTCCGACGCGTCCCGGGGCAGCCGCAGGGTGAACACCGCGCCGCCCTCGGGGGAGTTGGCGGCGGTGATCTCGCCGCCGTGGATGTGGGCGTTCTCCAGGGCGATGGACAGGCCGAGTCCGCTGCCCTCGGAGCGGGGGCGGGAGGCGCTGGCCTTGTAGAAGCGGTCGAAGACGTGCGGGAGGACGTCCTCGGGGATGCCGGGGCCGTGGTCGCGGACCTCGATGACGACGGAGTCGTCCGCCGCACGGACCGCGACACGCACCGGCGAGCCGCCGTGCTTGAGCGCGTTGCCGATGAGGTTGGCCAGGATGACGTCCAGGCGGCGCGGGTCCAGGCGGGCCATGATGCCGCGCTCGGCGTCCAGGTCGACCGCGTCCAGCCAGGCGCGGGCGTCGATGCAGGCGGTGATCTGGTCGGCGACGTCGACGTTGTCCAGGACCAGGCGGGCCGTGCCCGCGTCGAAGCGGGTGACCTCCATGAGGTTCTCGACGAGGTCGTTCAGGCGGCGCGTCTCGCTGACGACGAGGCGTACGGCGGGTTCGATCATCGGGTCCATGGACCCGGACTCCGCCTCCAGCTCCTCCTCCAGCACCTCTGTCACGGCGGTGATCGCGGTGAGGGGCGTACGGAGCTCGTGGGACATGTCCGCGACGAACCGGCGGGACGCCTCGTCGCGTGCGGCCATGTCGTCGACCCGCTTCTCCAGCGCCTCGGCGGCGTTGTTGAACGTCCGGGAGAGGTCGGCCAGTTCGTCCGTGCCGGAGACACGCAGGCGGGTGTCCAGCTTGCCCTCGCCGAGGCGGCGGGCGGCGACGCCGAGGCGCTGCACCGGCTTCAGTACGGTCGTGGCGGCGGCCTGCGCGAGCAGCGCGGAACCGATCAGCGCGAGGCCCGTGGCGATACCGAGCGACCAGGCCAGCGAGTTGAGGTCCTTGGCCTCCTGCTCCAGGGACTTGAGCATGTAGCCGGTCGGACCGCCGCCGTTCACGCGCGTACCGGCGATCAGGTACGGGGTGTCGTCCACCACGATCCGCTGCCAGTACAGGTGGTACTCGGACTCGCCGCCGGTTTTGGCCTCCTGCTTCTCGTTCACCGCCGTACGCAGCGACTTGGGCACGTCCGTGAGCGTGAAGCCGTCCAGGCCGCCGGAGCTGCTGTAGACCGGTTTGCCGTCGGCGTCCTGGGCGACCAGCAGGACGGAGAAGCGCTGGCTGCTGTTGGCCATCTGACCGGCGGTGTGCTGCAGTTCGTCCTGCGTCGGCTGCTGGGGCAGCAGGCCCGCGCGGTTCTGCATCTGCTGCTCGAAGTCGCGCAGCACCGCGTCCTGCGTGCGCCTGAGCACCGCCTCGCGGTTGAGCCAGTAGGCGATGCCGGACGCGGACACGGCGGCCGTGAGCGCCACCAGGCCGAAGACGACCACGAGCCGCAGCCGCAGACTGGTGAAGCGCAGCCGTGACCACACTCCCTTACGAGCCGCGAACCAGCCGCGGAACCCCCCTTGCGCGTCGGTCACTGAGGTGTGTCCAGCCGGTAGCCGACACCACGGACCGTACGGATCAGCGTGGGGGAGGACGGTACGTCCTCGACCTTCGCGCGCAGCCGCTGGACGCAGGCGTCCACGAGGCGCGAGTCGCCGAGGTAGTCGTGCTCCCAGACCAGGCGCAGCAGCTGCTGGCGGGACAGGGCCTGGCCCGGCCGGCGGCTCAGTTCGAGCAGCAGGCGCAGCTCGGTCGGGGTGAGCTGGAGGTCCTCGCCGTTCTTCGTCACGGTCATCGCCGCACGGTCGATGACCAGGCTGCCGAAGGTCGCCGCGTCGTTCGACTCCCGCTCCCCGCGCCGCAGCACGGCCCGGATGCGGGCGTCGAGGACCCGCCCCTGCACGGGTTTGACGACGTAGTCGTCCGCGCCGGACTCCAGTCCGACCACGACGTCGATGTCGTCGCTGCGCGCGGTCAGCAGGATGATCGGCAGCTGGTCGGTGCGCCGGATGCGGCGGCACACCTCGAAGCCGTCGATGCCGGGCAGCATCACATCCAGCACGATCAGGTCCGGACGCTGCTCACGCAGCAGTTTCAGACCGTCCTCGCCCGTGGCAGCGGTGGCCACGCGGTGTCCCTGGCGGGTCAGTGAGAGCTCCAGGGCCGTGCGGATGGCGTCGTCGTCCTCGATCAGCAACAGGGAAGGCACGGGGCTCATTCTGGCCCATGCGGGGGTGGTCTTTCGACACCTGTACGAGCTGTACGCCTACGCGCACGTAGCGCTCATGTCTGTGGTTGTGCTGTCCCGCGCCTGGGGGCGACCTCTGGCACAGGCCGCTGTGACAGGTCTGTGACAGTCGGCGGACACGGCGATGAAGGTGCCCGGGCAAGCTTTTCGGCACAGGCAGAACAGCAAGCCGCACCACAGCAAGACGAACGACCAGACACCGGAAGTCCACGACGGGGGGCGCGAGATGAACACGCTGCACGGCACCAGCAACAGCGCAGTGATCACGCGTCTGCACGACGTGAACGGGGGCCGGGGTTCGGAGAAGTCCGGTGCCGTGAGCGGGCGGGGGTGCGCTCGCGGCACCGGGCGTCAGCACACCGCGTACATGACGGTGGTTGACGGTTTCACGGGGGAACCGCACGGGGGAACCGCGTACAGGGAGGACTCGGGGGAGCGTCGCCGCTCGCTGTCGGAGACCGTAGACGCCGAAGCGGCGTTTACCGCCTACGTCCAGGAGCGTCGCGCCTCCCTGTACGCAACCGCCTACCACCTGACCGGTGACCGCTTCGAGGCCGAGGACCTGCTGCAGAGCGCGCTGTTCTCGACGTACAAGGCCTGGGACCGGATCAGCGACAAGGCCGCGGTCGGGGGCTACCTCCGCCGCACCATGACGAACCTGCACATCAGCGCGTGGCGCCGCCGCAAGCTGAACGAGTACCCGACCGAGGAGCTGCCGGAGACGCCCGGCGACACGGACGCGATGCGCGGCACCGAACTGCGCGCGGTCCTGTGGCAGGCGCTCGCCCGGCTGCCCGAGCTCCAGCGCACGATGCTGGTCCTCCGCTACTACGAGGGCCGCACCGACCCGGAGATCGCGGAGATCCTCGACATCAGTGTCGGCACGGTGAAGTCCAGCATCTGGCGCTCCCTGCGCCGGCTGCGCGAGGACGAGGTCCTCAGCTTCGGCCGTGACGAGGAGGACGCCTTCGGGGAGCTCGTCGCCTGAAGGTCCGGGGGGACGCACCAGGGGGAGCGGTAAGAGTGGGGGGACCCACGGGGGTCGGGGGGCCCACGGGGGACCAACGGGGGAAAACGGGGGGTGCTCCACCACGGGGGACGAGGTGGAGCACAACGAGAGCGGGGCTGGAGGGCCGGGGGGTCCATCCAGTCCCGTTCTTGCTGTGCGCTCAGCGGGCCTTCATGAGCGTCGCTTCGGCGGGCGTGTCACCGACGGCGATGGCGACGGCCGGGTCCGTCCCCTGGACCGCGTACGCGGTGATCCTGCCCTCGGGGACGGTGACCCCGGGATCGTTCGGCGTGTCGTCGCACTCCGGGACCGTGGCGGTGCCCAGCCTCTCCCCCACGGCGAAGTCGATGTTCGCGACACCCAGATAGGAGCGGCCCCCGTACGTCACCATGTGCGCGCAGGACGCCTCGGCCGCACCACCCGACTCCGCACAGCCGACGACCGCCGAGAGAAGCAGGGCCGTCACGACCAGCCGTCGGCCGGCCCGTTGCGCAGTGGTCATCGGCTTCCTTTCCGCAGGACCGCTATTCCGGTCCTACGACGGAGCAGTCGCCGTCTTCGTTCAGCCGGCCGGGGTCGCCGCCGGGCACCGGCCCGCCGCGGCCGCGGTGAGGCGGCCCAGGGCCTCGTCCCGGTCGCAGGCGTACGCGCCCAGTGCCGTCTGGCGGGCGATGATCGACCGCTCCAGGCGCATCAGGCGCCAGCCTCGGCGCAGCAGGAACGGGACCGACTTGCGGCCCTCCTTCAGGTCGCGCAGGAAGCGGCGGCGGAACGTCTTGACCGGGCCGCGGCTCAGGCACAGCGCGTCGGCCAGCACGCCGAGTTCCCGGCAGCGGGTCACGATCTCGGCCGCGAAGATGCCCTCCGCGATGAACAGCGGGGTCCGCCCGATCTCGACGCTCTCCGCGCCGGTGCGGGCGCTGAGCGAGATGTCGTACAGCGGGACGTTCGTACGGCCCGTGCGGCACAGCTCCACGACCGCCGCCACGGCCGTGTCGGCGTCCCACGAGTCGGGGTGGTCCCAGTCGATGTCGGAGCTCCCGGGGACCTGCGGCAGGGTCGGGTCGTCGCCCTCCTTGTAGAAGTCGTCGAGCCGCAGTACCGGAAGACCGGAGCGGGCGGCGAGGAGGGACTTGCCGGAGCCGGAGGGGCCGCAGAGCAGCACGACTCGCGTCGGTATGGGCGGTTGGGAACTCACGGGACACCAGTGTGAGGCATGGACCTGCCAGGGGACGACCCGGTGGACCGCGTTTGAAGCGTGCGTCACACCCCGACTACACCTCGCGTTCACCTGGCTACCTTGCGCGGCGGGAACGGCAGAGAGCCGCGCCTCCCCCGGACGGAGGGGAAGCGCGGCTCTCCGGTCTCTGTGCCGGCCGGTCCGGTGCTCAGTACGACGAGCCGGACGCGCCCAGGGAGCCCGTCGGGTGCCAGACCGTCTTCGTCTCCAGGAACGCCGTCATGCGGTCGATGCCCGGGGTCTCGGTCCAGTTGTCCACAGGCTGTGGACGAAGGACGCGCTTGAGGTTGTCCGCCGCGGCGATCTCCAGCTCCTTCGCCAGGACGTCGTCGGCACCGGCCAGATCGATCGCGTTGACGTCCTGGTGCGCGGCGAGCGGCGTCGCGATCTCCGCCGTACGGCCGGACAGGACGTTGACCACACCGCCGGGCAGGTCGGACGTGGCCAGCACCTCGCCGAGGGACAGGGCGGGCAGCGGGGACCTCTCGGACGCCACCACGATCGCCGTGTTGCCCGTGGCGATCACCGGGGCGACGACCGAGACCAGGCCCAGGAACGACGACTCCTGCGGGGCCACCACGGCCACCACACCCGTCGGCTCGGGGGAGGAGAGGTTGAAGTACGGGCCCGCGACCGGGTTTCCGCCCCCGACCACCTGGGCGATCTTGTCGGTCCAGCCCGCGTACCAGACCCAGCGGTCGATCGCCGCGTCGACCTGCGCCGCCGCCTTCGACTTCGACAGGCCCTCCGCGTCGGCGACCTCGCGGACGTACTGCTCGCGGCGGCCCTCCAGCATCTCGGCGATGCGGTAGAGGATCTGGCCGCGGTTGTACGCCGTCGCGCCGGACCAGCCGCCGAACGCCTTGCGTGCGGCGACCACGGCGTCACGGGCGTCCTTGCGGGACGACAGCGGGACGTTCGCCAGCCAGTTGCCCTTCGAGTCGGTCACCTCGTACACCCGGCCGCTCTCGGAACGCGGGAACTTCCCGCCGACGTACAGCTTGTAGGTCTTGAAGACGCTCAGACGCTGCTGCTCGGACTTGTCAGACATCGAGGTACGCCTCCAGGCCGTGGCGGCCGCCCTCGCGGCCGAAGCCCGACTCCTTGTAGCCGCCGAACGGCGAGGTCGGGTCGAACTTGTTGAACGTGTTGGACCAGACGACGCCCGCACGGAGCTTGTTCGCGACCGCGAGGATGCGCGAGCCCTTCTCCGTCCAGACGCCCGCCGACAGGCCGTACGGCGTGTTGTTGGCCTTGGCGACGGCCTCGTCCGGCGTACGGAAGGTCAGGACCGACAGCACCGGGCCGAAGATCTCGTCGCGGGCGATCCGGTGCGCCTGGGTGACGTTCGTGAAGAGCGTCGGGGCGAACCAGTAGCCGGCGGACGGGATGTCGCAGGCCGGGGACCAGCGCTCGGCGCCCTCCGCCTCGCCCTGCTCGACGAGCGAGGTGATGCGGGTGAGCTGCTCCTCGGAGTTGATCGCGCCGATGTCGGTGTTCTTGTCGAGGGGGTCGCCGAGGCGGAGCGTGGAGAGGCGACGCTTCAGCGACTCCAGCAGCTCGTCCTGGATCGACTCCTGGACCAGCAGCCGGCTGCCCGCGCAGCAGACCTGGCCCTGGTTGAAGAAGATCCCGTTGACGATCCCCTCCACGGCCTGGTCGATCGGGGCGTCGTCGAAGACGATGTTGGCGCCCTTGCCGCCGAGCTCCAGGGTGAGCTTCTTGCGGCTGCCGGCGACGGTCCGGGCGATCTCCTTGCCGACGGCCGTGGAACCGGTGAAGGCGACCTTGTTCACGTCCGGGTGGGCCACGAGCGCGGCGCCCGTGTCGCCGTATCCCGGAAGGATGTTGACGACGCCCTTGGGCAGGCCCGCCTGGCGGCAGATGTCCGCGAAGAAGAGCGCGGACAGGGGGGTCGTCTCGGCGGGCTTGAGCACCACCGTGTTTCCGGTGGCGAGCGCGGGGGCGATCTTCCAGGCCAGCATCAGCAGCGGGAAGTTCCACGGGATGACCTGCCCGGCCACACCCAGCGGCTTCGGGTTCGCCCCGAAGCCGGCGTGGTCGAGCTTGTCCGCCCAGCCCGCGTAGTAGAAGAAGTGCGCGGCGACCAGCGGAAGGTCCGCGTCGCGGGTCTCCTTGATCGGCTTGCCGTTGTCCAGGGTCTCCAGGACGGCCAGCTCGCGGCTGCGCTCCTGGATGATCCGGGCGATGCGGAACAGGTACTTCGCGCGCTCCGAGCCCGGCAGCGCCGACCACTTCTCGAAGGCCTTGCGGGCAGCCTTCACGGCGCGGTCCACGTCCGCCTCGCCGGCCTGGGCGATCTCGGAGAGGACCTCCTCGCTGGACGGCGAGACGGTCTTGAAGACCTTGCCGTCGGCGGCCTCGGTGAACTCGCCGTCGATGAACAGGCCGTACGAGGGAGCGATGTCGACGATTCCGCGGGACTCGGGGGCCGGTGCGTATTCGAATACCGATGCCATGGTGATCAGTCCACCGTCACGTAGTCGGGGCCGGAGTAGCGGCCGGTGGCCAGCTTCTGACGCTGCATCAGCAGATCGTTCAGGAGCGAGGAGGCGCCGAAGCGGAACCAGTGGTTGTCCAGCCAGTCCTCGCCGGCGGTCTCGTTGACCAGGACGAGAAACTTGATGGCGTCCTTGGTCGTCCTGATCCCGCCGGCCGGCTTCACGCCGACCTGGATGCCGGTCTGGGCGCGGAAGTCCCGCACCGCTTCCAGCATAAGGAGCGTGTTCGCGGGGGTGGCGTTGACGGCGACCTTGCCGGTGGACGTCTTGATGAAGTCGGCGCCCGCCAGCATGCCGAGCCAGCTCGCCCGCCGGATGTTGTCGTACGTCGACAGCTCGCCGGTCTCGAAGATGACCTTGAGCCGGGCACTCGTCCCGCAGGCCTCCTTCACGGCGACGATCTCGTCGTACACCTTCATGTAGTTCCCCGCGAGGAACGCCCCGCGGTCGATGACCATGTCGACCTCGTCCGCACCGGCCGAGACGGCGTCCCGGACGTCGGCCAGCTTCACGCCGAGGGCGGCGCGGCCGGCCGGGAAGGCGGTGGCGACGGAGGCGACCTTCACTCCGGACCCGGCGACGGCCTCCTTGGCGGTGGCCACCATGTCCGGGTAGACGCAGACGGCCGCGGTCGCCGGGGTCGTACGGTCGGTGGGGTCGGGGTGGACCGCCTTGGCGCCGAGCGCCCGGACCTTGCCCGGGGTGTCCGCGCCTTCCAGCGTCGTCAGGTCGACCATCGAGATGGCGAGGTCGATGGCGTACGCCTTGGCGGTCGTCTTGATGGAACGGGTACCGAGCGACGCGGCGCGCGCCTCCAGGCCGACCGCGTCGACGCCGGGCAGCCCGTGAAGGAAGCGACGCAGCGTGCTGTCGGACGCGGTGACGTCCGAGAGGGTGTGAGCTGCGGTGGGTGCATTGGTGGGCATGGTCACCAGACGAGCATATCTACGCGCGTAGCGGCTGTACACCCCGGAGGGATGGATCTGAGGTGCGGATCCTGATGACGCCGGGGAGCCGTCTCACCCAAGGGGCGCGGGGAACTGCGCGACCAGCCCCCACAACCCGCACCCGCGAACAGAACGCGCCCCCCACGGCGAGTGGGCGCCCCCGCCAAGCCGCCGGCAGGCATGCGGCACAATCGGGCTCATGACGACCCCCGAGCCCCAGCCCCCCACCCCGGACCCCGTATCCAGGGACCGGATCTACCGCTCACCCATGGGCATCGTCGGCGGAGTCCTCCTCCTGGTCGTCGTGCTCTGGCTCGGCATCGACGCCCTGGTCCGCGGCGAGGGCCGCACCCAGTGGCTCGCGCTCGCGGCACTGATCCTCATCGTGCCGCTCGTGTCCGCGTTCACCCTGCGCCCCGCCGTCTACGCCAACGAGGAGCGACTGCGCATCCGCAACCCGCTCCGCATCATCGTGCTGCCCTGGGGCCAGATCGCCTCGCTGCGGTCCGGCTACACGAACGAGGCCATCGCCAAGTCCGGCACCAAGTTCCAGCTCTGGGCGATCCCGGTCTCGTTGCGGGCCCGCAAGAAGGCGGCGCGCCGGTCGGTCTGGGAGGCCGCGGAGCGCAACGCCGCCGAGCGCAGTGAGCGGGGTGGCCGCGGGGGCGGCGGAACGGGGTCCGGAGGGTTCGGGTTCGGGACGTCGCGGGCGGACTTCGACGCCGACGGACCGGCGCGTGCCGAGTCCGACAAGATCATCGCTGAACTGCGGGACCTCCTGGCGCACCGGGAGAACGAGGAGTCCGCGCAGGGCGAGGTGACCGTGCGGTGGGCCTACGAGGTGGTGGCACCGGCGTTCGCGGGTGCCGTGCTGCTGCTGATTCTGCTGCTCATGCCCTGACGGGCCGCCCCGCCCGGCCCTCCGAGGACTCTCCCACCCGAATACCGGACCGAGGAGCGCAACCACCCCCGCGGTCCGATCGTCTGGCATTCGATGAGTACGCATCCTCGGCAGCCCCTCGCGCTGCCCGCCTCCGCCATACCCGACGGCTGCCTCCCCTGGGACGGTGAGCAGACCCGGCGCTGGATCGGTGCCCTGCCGCCTCGGTACACGCCGTTGCGGCTGAGGGCATCCGCCGTGGTGGCCGTCGTGCCGGCCGCCGGAGTCCTCGCCGGTGCCCTGGCACCTCTCGCCGGGCTGCCGGGGTGGGTCGCCGCGTTCGTCGCCCTGCAGATCGTCTGGGCGGTGGTACGGCCCGAGGCCGCACGGCTGACGGCGCCCGCCCTCGTCGTTGTCGTGCTGTTCCAGGAAGTCGCCCTGGCGTGGGCGGTGGGCCTGGCCGTCGTCCTCGTGCTGCTGTGGCTGTCCGCCGTGCTGCGGCTCCTCGCGCGGGGCCGGCAGCGGGTGGCGGCCGGCGCTGCCGCCGCAGGCGTCACCAGCGCCCTGCCGGTCGGTGACGCACCGCTGCGGCGCGGGAAGTTCCTCGCCCGGCTCGGAGTCGTACCGCTCGTGGCCGGTGCCGTACTGGTCGCCACCTCCGGTGGCTGGGAGCTCGCCGACGACCGGCAGAGCGCCCCGGCCGTCGGCTGGTTCGTCGTCGGTCTCGGCGTCACCGTCCTGGCGTCCGCCGCGCTCGGCCGGTGGCGTGCCGCCGGGCTGCGCCGGGAGCCCGTGCCCGTGCTGCGGGTGCTGATGCGGGTGAACACCGACGTGGACACCGAGGTGTACGCCGCCGACGACCTGGAGGCGGTACGGCCGCTGTTCACTGTCGCGACGTCGGAGCTCGACGAGGACGACGAGGATGACGACGACGAACACGAGGACGAACCCGAGGACGAAGACGGCGACGACCGCGAGGACGAGGACCACGCCGACCCGGACGACGCGGAGGTCCGGGAACTCCTCGACCGCCTCGACACCGACGAACCCGGCCCGCTCCGCGAAGCCGTCCTGCACGGTCTGCCCTACGACGGCGCCGAGGTGCTGCTCGTCATCGCCCCGACGGAGCCCGACGAGCCGGCGGTCGTGGAGTGGTCCACCGGGCCCGTACGGCCGTTCTCCGAGGGTGCCGTCCGGCGTCGGCTCGCGCGGGAGAAGCGTGCGGAGGCGGACGAGGCGCGGCAGCGCGGCGCCGCCGAGGACGTGGCCGGGCGGCTGCGCGGGCAGGGGCATGTCGAGGTGCGGCGGTGGCGGGCCGGGTGGCCGGACTGGCTGTCGGCGGCGATCGGGACCGTATGGGTGGGGGTCCTCTTCGTGACCGACGGCGGGCTGTGGCGGTACGTCCTCGCTGCGCTGCTGGGACTCGGTATGGCTCTGCTGGTGCCGCGCCAACTGGCCTGGAGTGTCACGGCCGACCGCGAGGGGCTGTGGTTCAACGGGCTGCGCAGGATCCGGCACATCGCCTGGGACGAGGTGCGGATCGTCGAGTCCAAGGGGCCGGAGCTGAGGATCGGCAGTCGCCGCAGCGTCTTCGGGGAGTGGTCGGTGGACACGCTCCGCTGGCGGTGGCTGGAGCGCAGGGCGGGCCTCGTCCACCCCTACGACCGGCTCGCCGCCGAGGTCACGGCGATGTGGCGCGACCCGGACACGAGGCCGGCCGCGGTGAGCGACGAGCGCCGGCGCGGGCGCCCGCTGTGGCCGCTCGCGGTGCTCATCGCGCTGGGCTGGACGGCGCTGGTGCTCTGGGTGTGACCGGGACGTCGCCCCCGTGGGCGCCATGGGCCCCGAGTTCTGGTGCACCGGCCTGCGTAGGGCCGCCTCAGGGCGCGGCCGGCCACACCAGCGTCATGTACGCGCCGCAGTACGCCGAGCCGGCGACCGCCGCCGCGAGGACCAGCGCGCGGTAGCGGGGGGAGGCGCGGGACAGGTGCAGGGCGAGGGGGAGCAGGAGCGGGAAGGCGGGCAGGAGGAAGCGGGCGCGCGGGAAGTAGACGCCGCCGCTGCCCAGGACGATCGCCAGCAGGACGGCCGTGAAGACCAGCAGCGCCACCGGCTGCCGGTCGCCCACCGACAGCCCGAACAGCACCACCGACGCGACCAGCGTGAACGTCACCAGCACCAGGAACAGGTCGGGCGTCGGGTCGTACGCCAGC
Source organism: Streptomyces cyaneochromogenes (assembly GCF_003963535.1). Lineage (GTDB taxonomy): Bacteria > Actinomycetota > Actinomycetes > Streptomycetales > Streptomycetaceae > Streptomyces > Streptomyces shaanxiensis. The sequence continues at coordinate 6,370,961 of NZ_CP034539.1, forward strand.
AGCTGCCGCATCCGGCGCAGGGTCTCGCGGCCGCCGTCCAGCTCGTTGTGCCACAGCCGCTGTACGGCGAAGTAGCCGTCCCAGCGGCCCACCCGCAGGCCCACCCAGCCGACGTATCCGCACCAGCCGAGCGGCGCGATCACGGCGGCCGCGAGGGCACGCGGGGAGAAGCGGCGGCGCAGCGCGAGCAGTGCCGCCACGGTGACCGCCGCCGCCACCGCGACGCCGGTCGGACGGGTCAGGCCCGCGAGCGCCGCGAGCCAGGCCGCGGTGAGCAGGCGGCCGGTGAGCACGGCGTACAGGGACCAGGCCGCGAGGGCCGTGAACAGGGACTCGGTGTAGCCCATCCACTGCACCAGCCCGACCGGGAGCGCGGCCCACAGGACCGTGACGATGATCCCGGCCCGGCGGCCGTACAGCCGGTCGCCGACGGCGAAGACACCCCACGCGGCGACGGCGGAGGCGACGACGGCGATGGCGAGGCCGGTGCTGGCGCGGGTGCCCGGGGTGAGGGCCGCGACCGCCTTGACCAGGACCGGGTAGAGCGGGAAGAAGGCGAGGTTGTTGGCGTCGTACGCGGTGCCGAGTTCGTGCGCGTACCCGTGGTCGGCGATGCCGAGGTACCAGTCGGCGTCCCACTGCGTCGCCAGGATCGGCCAGACGCCGTGGTGCCGGCGGTGCGCCCAGACGGTGAGGAGCGCGAGGCCGGTGCCGCGTACGGCTAGGTAGGCGAGGAGGGCGGGCGCCGCGCGGTGCAGGGCGTGCAGGGACGCGTGCAGGGGAGCGGGGAGCGCGCGCCGGGGTGACGGGCGCGGGGAGCCGGGGGTGGCGGTCGCTCGGGGTGTCGGCCGGGATGCGGTCGTGGACACGGCGGCGGCTCCAGGCGGCTCGGTGGTGCGTTCCCTTCCACCGTTGCGGGGGTGCCGGTGCCGGGCGTGGAGCTCGCGTCAACCGTCGTGAAGAAATCACCCGAGGGGGTGCCTCCGGATGGGGGCACCCCCTCGAGAATCCCCCTCGGGAACCCTCAGATGCCTGCCGCCGCCGACAGATCCCGCTTGATCGTCGCCAGCAGGTCGTTGGCCGTGGCGCGGGCCGCCGGGAGACCGTCGTGCGCCGCGACCGGGACGACGACCTCCAGGTAGCACTTGAGCTTGGGCTCCGTGCCGCTCGGGCGGACGATGACGCGGGCGCCGTCGAGGGTGTAGCGCAGGCCGTCGGTGGGCGGGAGCGTCTCGGTGCCCTGGGTGAGGTCCTCGGCGCGGGTGATGGCCAGACCGGCGAGCTCGGTCGGCGGCTGCTCGCGCAGGCGCCGCATGGCGTCGGCGATGACCGACAGGTCCTGGACGCGGACCGAGAGCTGGTCGGTGGCGTGCAGGCCGTGCTCCACGGCGAGGTCGTCGAGCAGGTCGAGCAGCGTGCGGCCGCCGGCCTTGAGGACCGAGGCCAGCTCGGTGATCAGCAGCGCGGCGGTGATGCCGTCCTTGTCGCGCACGCCCTCGGGGTCGACGCAGTAGCCGAGGGCCTCCTCGTAGCCGTAGCGCAGGCCGTCGACGCGGGCGATCCACTTGAAGCCGGTGAGGGTCTCCTCGTACGGCAGCCCCGCCTTCTCGGCGATACGGCCGAGGAGGGAGGAGGAGACGATCGACTCGGCGAAGGTGCCCTGTGCCCCGCGGTTGACCAGGTGGGCGGCCAGGAGGGAGCCCACCTCGTCGCCGCGGAGCATCCGCCAGTCCTCGCCGTCCTTGACGGCCACGGCGCAGCGGTCCGCGTCGGGGTCGTTGGCGATGACGAGGTCGGGGTCGCTCTCGCGGGCCTTGGCGAAGGCCAGGTCCATCGCGCCGGGCTCTTCCGGGTTGGGGAAGGCGACGGTCGGGAAGTCCGGGTCGGGGTCGGCCTGCTCGGCGACGAGGGCGGGGGCGGGGAAGCCGGCGCGCTCGAAGGCGGCGAGGAGGACGTCCTTGCCGACGCCGTGCATCGCCGTGTAGACGGTGCGGGCGGTGCGGGGGGAGTCGGGGGCGAGGACCGCGTCGGTACGGGCGAGATAGGCGTCGAGGACGCTGTCGTCGAGGGTCTCCCAGCCGGACTCCGGGCGGGGGACGGCCGCGAGGGACGGGACGGCGGCGATCTCCGCAGCGATGTCGATGTCCGCGGGCGGGACGATCTGCGAGCCGTCGCCCAGGTAGACCTTGTAGCCGTTGTCGCGGGGCGGGTTGTGGCTGGCGGTGACCTCGACTCCGGCGGCGGCGCCGAGGTGCCTTATGGCGTAGGCCAGGACGGGGGTGGGCAGGGGGCGCGGGAGTACGGCCGCGCGCAGGCCGGCGCCGGTCATCACGGCGGCGGTGTCGCGGGCGAAGTCCTCCGACTTGTGGCGGGCGTCGTAGCCGATGACGACGAGGCCGTTGTCGTGGCCGTGCTTCTTGAGGTACGCGGCGAGTCCTGCCGCGGCGCGGATGACGACGGTGCGGTTCATGCGCATCGGGCCGGCGCCGATCTCTCCGCGCAGGCCCGCGGTGCCGAACTGGAGGGTGCCGGCGAAGCGGTCGGCGAGCTCGGTGAGGTCTCCGGCGTCGATGAGCTTGGCGAGCTCGTCGCGGGTCTCCGGGTCGGGGTCCTCGGCGAGCCAGGCCTGGGCCCGGGCGATGAGATCGTCGTGCACGTCGGTCAGCCTCTCGTTGTGTGTCGTTCGGAGCGGGTCGGGTGCGGGCCCGGAGCTTTTTCGCCCCCGCCGCCCCTACCCGTCCCGTCCCTGGGGCTGCCGCCCCCAGACCCCCGCTTCGGCCCGAAGGGCCTCGTCCTCAAACGCCGGACGGGCTGAAGAACCAGCCCCTCCGGCGTTTGAGGAGCGGGGTCTGGGGCGGAGCCCCAGAAGGACGGGAAGGGTAGGGGCGGCGGGGGCGAGGAAAACCCCTTACAGCCGCCCCAGCACCTGCGCCAGCAGCGAACCCATCTGCGTCGCCGAGTCACGTCCGGCCTGCAGGACCTCCTCGTGGTTGAGGGGCTCGCCCGTCATGCCGGCGGCGAGGTTGGTCACCAGCGAGATGCCCAGCACCTCGGCCCCCGCCTCACGCGCCGCGATCGCTTCGAGCACCGTCGACATGCCCACGAGGTCCGCACCGATCACCCGAGCCATCCGGATCTCCGCCGGCGTCTCGTAGTGCGGGCCGGGGAACTGGGCGTAGACGCCCTCCTCCAGCGTGGGGTCGATCTCCTTGCACAGGGCCCGCAGCCGCGGCGAGTACAGATCGGTGAGGTCGACGAAGTTCGCGCCGATGATCGGGGACGTCGCCGTGAGGTTGATGTGGTCGCTGATCAGGACCGGCTGGCCGGGGCGCATGCCCTCGCGCAGACCGCCGCAGCCGTTGGTGAGCACGATCGTCTTGCAGCCGGCCGCCACCGCCGTACGGACGCCGTGCGCCACGGCGGCGACACCGCGGCCCTCGTAGAAGTGCGTGCGGCCCAGGAACACGAGCGCGCGCTTGTTGCCGATCCGGTAGGAGCGGATCTTGCCACCGTGTCCTTCCACCGCCGGCGGGGGGAACCCGGGCAGCTCGGTGACCTGGAACTCGGCCTCGGGTGCGCCGAGGGCGTCCACGGCCGGAGCCCAGCCGGAGCCCATCACGAGGGCGACGTCGTGGGTCTCGGCGCCCGTGAGTTCGCGCAGGCGCGCGGCGGCGGCGTCGGCGGCCGCGTGAGGGTCGCCCTGGATGTCGTCCGGAAGAAGAGATGCGTTCACGCGACTGAGGGTAGCCGGTTTGGGCCTACGCGCGTAGATGACAGAGCTCACGGGATGGCGATCGTTGTCTTGTCGTTTCCAACGAAGAGTGTGACGGGAGGGGGTGGTGAGGCCGGTGGTCCTCAGCAGGGCCGCTTCCGCAGCTCCATCACATAGTCGTGCGGTGCCCCCGCCGACTCCGCCGCGTCCGCGACCTCACCCAGATAGCGGGCCGACGGCAGCCCGCCCTCGTAGGCGTTCAGCACGTACACCCACGCCGGCTCCTCGCCCTCCAGCGTGTGCACCCGTACCCGCAGGCGGCGGTATATCCCGAGACCGACGCCCTCCCAGCGGTCCAGGGACTCCTCGTCCATCGGGGCGATGTCGTACAGCGCGACGAAGACCTGCTCGTCCGGCTCCTCGACGAGCGTGGCCAGCGCGCCGTCCCAGCCGAGCTGCTCGCCCCCGAACGTCAGTCGCCACCCGTTCAGCCAGCCGGTGGCGCGCAGCGGCGAGTGCGGGGCGCGGCGGGTCATCAGCCGCGCGTCGAGATTGCCGGCGTACGCGGCGTAGAGCGACATGCAGAGAGGGTACGGCAGTCGAATCGCTCGCCCCTCCCGTAACAGTGGTGTCTCGGGCGGCCCCCCAGGCAGTACCACGCTGATGCGTGCGGGACAATGGAGTACGTGACTCGGATCGTGATCATCGGTGGCGGACCCGGCGGATACGAGGCGGCCCTGGTGGCCGCCCAGCTCGGCGCGGAGGTGACCGTCGTCGACTGCGACGGTCTGGGCGGGGCGTCGGTACTCACCGACTGCGTGCCGTCGAAGACCCTTATCGCTACGGCCGAGGTGATGACCACCTTCGATTCGTCGTACGAGGAACTCGGCATCATCGTCGCCGACGACACCCCGCACATCGACACGCCCGCGCGCGTCGTCGGTGTCGACCTGGGCAAGGTCAACCGGCGTGTGAAGCGGCTCGCGCTCGCCCAGTCCCACGACATCACCGCCTCCGTCACCCGCGCCGGCGCCCGGGTCCTGCGCGGCCGCGGCCGGCTGGAGGGCATGCAGGGCCTCGACGGGTCCCGCAAGGTCGTCGTCCGTGCCGCCGACGGCACCGAGGAGACCCTCACCGCCGACGCCGTCCTGATCGCCACCGGCGGACACCCGCGCGAACTGCCCGACGCCCAGCCCGACGGCGAGCGCATCCTCAACTGGACCCAGGTCTACGACCTCAACGAGCTGCCCGAGGAGCTCATCGTGGTCGGCTCCGGTGTCACCGGTGCCGAGTTCGCCGGCGCCTACCAGGCGCTCGGCTCGCGGGTCACCCTCGTCTCGTCCCGGGACCGCGTGCTGCCCGGCGAGGACCCGGACGCCGCCGCCGTCCTGGAGGAGGTCTTCCGGCGCCGCGGCATGAACGTCATGGCCCGCTCGCGCGCCGCCGCCGCCAAGCGCGTCGGCGACCGGGTGGAGGTCACCCTCTCCGACGGCCGTGTCATCAGCGGCAGCCACTGCCTCATGGCGGTCGGCGCCATCCCGAACTCCGAGGGCATGGGCCTGGAGGAGGCCGGCGTCAAGCTGCGCGAGTCCGGGCACATCTGGACGGACAAGGTGTCGAGGACCACGGCCCCCGGTGTGTACGCCGCCGGTGACGTCACCGGTGTCTTCGCCCTCGCGTCGGTCGCGGCGATGCAGGGACGTATCGCCATGTACCACTTCCTCGGCGACGCGGTGGCCCCGCTGAATCTGAAGACCGTCTCCTCCAACGTCTTCACCGACCCCGAGATCGCCACCGTCGGCTACAGCCAGGCGGACGTGGACGCGGGCAAGATCGACGCCCGGGTCGTCAAGCTGCCGCTGCTGCGCAACCCGCGCGCCAAGATGCAGGGCATCCGGGACGGCTTCGTCAAGATCTTCTGCCGCCCGGGCACCGGCATCGTGGTCGGCGGTGTGGTCGTGTCGCCGCGCGCCTCGGAACTGATCCATCCGATCTCGATCGCGGTCGACAACAATCTGACGGTCGAACAGATCGCGAACGCCTTCACCGTGTACCCCTCCCTTTCGGGCTCGATCGCCGAGGTGGCACGGCAGTTGCACACACGGAAGTCCGGCGGCGAACTCTAGGCGAACACCGGCGGCCGGAATCAACTCCTCGCTGGTCACGGGGAGTTGTCGAGCATGCGTACGGCATAGGCGGCGGGACTAGGCCCTATACCACTTCTCGCCCTTGCGTGCGAACAACTTCTGTTATTCGGCGCAAACTGCTGAAACCAGACGGTCGTTGGGGTTACTGTCAGTTTCGTGTTCGCTGCAGAACGTCGCCAATTGATCCTCGAAATGGTGCGAGCGAACGGAGCCGTGTCGCTCCGTGAGCTCGCCCGCGTCGTCCAGACCTCCGAAGTGACCGTACGGCGGGACGTGCGCGCACTGGAGGCAGAAGGACTCCTCGACCGCCGACATGGCGGTGCGGTATTGCCGGGCGGGTTCACGCGGGAGTCCGGCTTTCCGCAGAAGTCACATCTCGCGACCGCCGAGAAGACGGCCATCGCCGACCTCGCCGCGAACTTCGTGGAAGAGGGCGAGGCTATCGTCGTCGGGGCGGGGACCACCACGCAGGAGCTGGCCCGTCGGCTCGCCCGCGTCCCCGGTCTGACCGTCGTCACCAACTCCCTGCTGGTGGCCCAGGCGTTGGCCCATGCCAACCGGGTCGAGGTCGTGATGACCGGCGGTACGCTCCGCGGCTCGAACTACGCCCTGGTCGGCAGCGGTGCCGAGCAGTCCCTGCAGGGACTGCGGGTGTCGCGGGCCTTCCTCTCCGGGAGCGGCCTCACCGCCGAACGTGGCCTGTCCACGTCCAACATGCTCTCGGCGTCCGTCGACCGGGCGCTCGTCCAGGCGGCCGCGGAGGTCGTCGTCCTCGCCGATCACACCAAGCTCGGCACGGACACGATGTTCCAGACGGTGCCGACGGATGTCATCACGCGGCTGGTCACCGACGAGCCGCCGGGCCATGACGACCGTGCCCACACCGAGCTGCAGGCTCTCGCCGACCAGGGGGTGCAGATCGCGGTGGCGGGCGCGAGCGGGAACCCGGGGGGTGACGAGGTCCCCGCCCGGCGTCAGCAGCGGCCTGCGCTGCCGGGGCCTCGGCGGGGGCAGGCCCCTCCGGGGGGTGGGCCGGGGTTGCGGTCCGCCGCCACTGTGCTCGGGGAGCCCGGGGGCGAGAGGGAGCGGGCGCGCGTCGCGGATCTGCGGCGGCGGTAGTCTGCCGACGGCTCGGCCGGCCGCCGCTTCGCCGTAGGGCTCTGTGTCCTGGCGCGGGTGCGGGTTCGCTGTGGCTTGTCGCGCCCACGCGGCGGAGCCGCACATCGATACAGCCCCGCGCCCTTGAGGGCACTGCCCCCCGGGCGCGTCGGCTCAACTGTCTTTCAAACCCCGCAGCGTCAGGTGCAGCAACCTGTCCGCCAGTTCAGGATCCCCCGGGGTCTCCTCCGCCGCCAGCGCGATCCCGTGTGTCAGTTGGAGGAGGTCGCCGATTGCTACGTCCTCCCGGACCGTGCCGGCCTCCTGTGCCCGTGCCAGCAGTGCGCCGCCCGCCTCGCGGATCGGGCCGCTGCAGCGGGCCAGGGCCGAGGTGTTGTCGTACGAGACGGACATCAGGGATCTGGCCAGGCCGCGGTACTCGCCCGCATGGGTGACCATCTCGCGCAGCCACGTCACCAGGGCCGCACAGGGCTCGGGGGCGTGCAGGAGTTCGCGGGAGCGGGTCAGCAGGCCGGCGGCCGCGTCCTCGAAGACGGCGCTCAACAGGGCGTCCCGGTTGGGGAAGTGGCGGTAGAGGGTGCCGATGCCGACGCCCGCCCGACGGGCCACGTCCTCCAGGGAGGCGTCGGTGCCGTGCTCGGCGAAGGCGGAGCGGGCCTCGGTGAGCAGGCGCTCGTGGTTGCGGCGGGCGTCGGATCGCATGGCGCGCGGCTGGGCCGGCGTCGCCGCGTCCTCGTGCTCCGCGGCCCCGTGCTCCGCAGCCTCGTGTGAGGTCGCGCCCACCATGGCTCCCACCTGCCTTCTCTCGCGCCCTCGGCGTGCCTCCAGGATGCCACCCGGACGAAAACGGGGCGCCCGGCGGACCACTGCTCCAGTCCGCCGGGCGCCCCGGGATGTCGTACGGAAGTCGTCGTACGTCAGTCCTTGATCTCGCAGATCGCGGCGCCGGAGGTGAGGGAGCCGCCGACCTCGGCGGACAGGCCCTTGATGGTGCCGGACTTGTGCGCGTTCAGGGGCTGTTCCATCTTCATCGCCTCGAGGACGACGATCAGGTCGCCTTCCTTGACCTCCTGGCCCTCCTCGACGGCCACCTTGACGATGGTGCCCTGCATCGGGGAGGCGAGGGTGTCGCCGGAGGCCGCGGGGCCGGACTTCTTCGCCGCGCGGCGCTTGGGCTTGGCCCCGGCCGCGAGACCGGTGCGGGCCAGCGACATGCCGAGCGAGGACGGGAGGGAGACCTCCAGGCGCTTGCCGCCGACCTCGACGACGATCGTCTCGCGGTCCGGGTCCTCGTCCGTCTCGGTGTCGGCGGGAGCCGCGAAGGGCTTGATCTCGTTGACGAACTCGGTCTCGATCCAGCGGGTGTGGACCGTGAAGGGGTCCTCGCTGCCGGTGAGTTCGGGGGCGAACGCCGGGTCGGTGACCACCGCGCGGTGGAACGGGATGGCGGTGGCCATGCCCTCGACCTGGAACTCGGCCAGCGCCCGGGCCGCGCGCTGCAGTGCCTGCTCGCGGGTGGCGCCGGTGACGATCAGCTTGGCCAGCAGGGAGTCCCAGGCCGGGCCGATCACCGATCCGGACTCCACGCCCGCGTCCAGGCGGACACCGGGGCCGGTGGGCGGGTCGAAGGTGGTGACCGTGCCGGGGGCCGGCAGGAAGTTGCGGCCGGGGTCCTCGCCGTTGATGCGGAACTCGAAGGAATGCCCGCGCAGCTCCGGGTCGCCGTAGCCGAGCTCCTCGCCGTCGGCGATGCGGAACATCTCGCGGACGAGGTCGATGCCGGCGACCTCCTCGGTGACCGGGTGCTCCACCTGGAGACGGGTGTTGACCTCCAGGAAGGAGATCGTGCCGTCCAGGCCGACCAGGAACTCGACGGTGCCGGCACCCACGTAGCCGGCCTCCTTGAGGATGGCCTTGGAGGACGAGTACAGCTCGGCGACCTGCGCCTCGGAGAGGAACGGCGCCGGGGCCTCCTCCACGAGCTTCTGGTGGCGGCGCTGCAGCGAGCAGTCACGCGTCGACACCACGACCACGTTGCCGTGCCGGTCGGCGAGGCACTGGGTCTCGACGTGGCGGGGCTTGTCGAGGTAACGCTCGACGAAGCACTCCCCGCGCCCGAACGCCGCGACCGCCTCGCGCACCGCGGACTCGTACAGCTCGGGCACCTCCTCGAGGGTGCGGGCGACCTTCAGGCCGCGTCCGCCGCCACCGAAGGCGGCCTTGATCGCGATGGGCAGGCCGTGCTGTTCGGCGAACGCGACGACCTCGTCGGCGCCGGAGACCGGGTCCGGGGTACCCGCCACGAGCGGGGCGCCCGCGCGCTGGGCGATATGACGGGCCGCCACCTTGTCGCCGAGGTCGCGGATGGCCTGCGGCGGCGGGCCGATCCAGATCAGGCCGGCGTCCAGGACGGCCTGGGCGAAGTCGGCGTTCTCGGACAGGAAGCCGTAGCCGGGATGGATGGCGTCCGCGCCGGACTCCCGGGCGGCCTTGAGGACCTTGTCGATGTCCAGGTAACTGGTGGCCGGGGTGTCACCGCCCAGGGCGAACGCCTCATCCGCGGCGCGGACATGCAATGCGTCCCGGTCCGGGTCCGCGTAGACGGCCACGCTCGCGATCCCGGCGTCCCGGCAGGCCCGGGCCACGCGGACAGCGATTTCGCCACGGTTGGCGATGAGCACCTTGCGCACGATTGAGGCTCCCTCCTTGAAACAAGCCGAGTTTAGGGACTGCCGACACGCCACATCGACCCGTCCCCGGTGGTGAGCTTGCCCACACGGAGCGTGATTCCGGGCTTGCTCAACCTGCGAAATCCCATGTCGCGCCTCGGCACGCAGGTCTCTCCCGGAAAACCCTAGCCCTCCGCTGTGGTCAAGGTCTCTGTCATCACGTGCTGCGGGCCACTTGGTTTCTTTGTGGAATCCCTACGAATGGCCCAATGATTCTTTGCCCCTGCTCGAACCCTTGTCCCGGGGTTTACCCGTTAGTAGCGTTCGCGGTGCCTCGAACGTACTTGTAGTAACAGGCGTCAGGCTCAAACGGCAGTCGAAAGTGGGTGGGGGCCGGTGGTGCGCAGGCCGTTGGCGTGGGTGTTGGCGCTCGTGCTCTTCGTCGAGGCGCTCGGCATCGCGGGGCTGAACTGGCTCCTCGGGAACGTCGTCGACAGTCAGGACATGTCCCTGGCCGGTCTGGACCCGGACGTGATGTCGATGTCCTCGAAGATCGGTGGCCTGGTCTTCGGTGCCTACTTCGCGCTGTGCGGCCTGGTAGCCCTGCTCGTGGGCCTGCGCGGCCGCGCCCCGGCCGGCCTCGGCCGCGTCCTGCTGATCAGCGCGGCCGTGGTGCACGGGCTGCTGGGCGCGTTCAGCTGGGGGCTGGTGGGCTGGACGGCGTTCGTGTTCATGATGGTCGTCCTCGGCCTCATAGTGCTGCTGCTCATGACGTACGACGCCCAGAGCGCCCCTGAGGAGCCCGTCGACGCCGTTCCCGACGGGGGCAAGGGCGACGACGGCTCCCCGGCCGGGGGCTCCCCGGTCACCCCTCCGCCGGCGCCCACAACTCCGTGATGCCGATGCCCAGTTGGCCGAGCAGCCGCCGCACCAGCGGCAGGCTGATGCCGATCACGTTGCCGTGGTCGCCGTCGATCCCGTCGATGAACGGGGCCGAGCGGCCGTCGAGGGTGAACGCTCCGGCGACGTAGAGCGGTTCGCCGGAGGCCACGTACGCCGCGATCTCCTCGTCGGTCGGCTCGCCGAAGCGGACGACCGTGGAGGCGGTCGCGGAGGTGTACCGGCCGGTGACGGTGTCGTAGACGCAGTGGCCGGTCTGCAGCGTGCCCGCCCGGCCGCGCATCGACTTCCAGCGGGCCGTGGCCTCCTCGGCGTCGGCCGGCTTGCCCAGGGCCTCGCCGTCCAGGTCGAGAACCGAGTCGCAGCCGATCACGATCGCGCCCTTGACCTCCGGCTTCGCGGCCACGACGGAGGCCTTCGCCTCGGCCAGGGCCAGCGCCAGATCGGCGGGGGTGGGCGCGGTGACGGCGTCCTCGTCGACGCCGCTCACGATGACCTCGGGGTCCAGCCCCGCCTGGCGGAGCAGGTTGAGGCGGGCGGGGGACTGGGAGGCGAGGACGAGTCGGCGGCGCGGCTGATCAGTCATGCGGTCAGCGTATCGGCGGCCCGGCAGGACGCACCGCAGCCGGGCTCACCGCAGTCCGAGCACGATCATCGTCAGCACCATGGCCAGCGCCATGAGAACGCCCAGCCGCCGCAACATCTCCTGCATCTCGCGCAGTTCCTCGGGCGGCTCGTTCTCGGGGTCGGACCACAGCATGCCTTCCATCGTCGGTCGGGGGTCTGGGGCGGCGCCTGAGTACGCGTACTCAACTTTTCTCCAAACGGTGCTAGCGTTCCATTAACTAAAGGGACTTCAGTCCCGTTTGATCGATGTCTGGAGGATGCGTCATGTTCACCGCTTCCTGGACCGCGTCACCTCAGTCGCCCAGCGAGGGCTTCACGCCCAACTGGTCCCGCGAGGGCTTCTGGCGCCAGTCACTGCGGCAGGTCGTACGGCTGTCGGCAGGGGGTGGCCGGGTGCGGGTGCGGCTCTCCCACGCGTACGGCACCTCGCCCGTGCGGGTCGCGGGGGCGAGCGTGGGGCGTACGGCCGTCGGGGCCGGCGTGGAGCCGGGCTCGCTCACGCGGCTCACCTTCGGGGGCGCCGGCGAGGTCCGGATACCCCCGCGGGGGGAGATCGTCAGCGACGACGTCCCGCTCGCCGTCGCCGCCGGGGAGTCGGTGACCGTGACCCTGTACTTCGACGCCACGACCGGCCCCGCGACCTTCCACGCGCAGGCCTTCACGACCGGCTACCGGGGCGAGGGCGACCTGTCGGCGGACACCGGCGGCGAGGGCTTCGACGCGACGACCGAGTCCTGGTACTTCCTGACGGCCGTGGAGGTCGACTCCGGCCGCGCGGACGCCGTCGCCCTCTTCGGCGACTCGATCACGGACGGGTTCGGGTCGACACCGGGTGCGAACCGGCGCTGGTCGGACGTGCTCGCCGCGCGGACGGGGCGGCCTGTTCTGAACGCCGGTATCGGCGGGAACCTGCTGCTCAACGACTCCGCCTGGTACGGAGAGCGGGGCGTGCGCAGGCTGCGCCGGGACGTCCTCGACCGACCCGGCGTGGACACGCTCGTCGTGCTGCTCGGCCTCAACGACATCGGCTTCAGCGAGACGGACGAGCAGCCGACCTACAAGCCGGCGCCGGTGGTGGAGGCGGCGGAACTCATCGCTGGGCACCGGGAGTTGATACGGCAGGGCAGGGCGGCGGGACTGAGGGCGATCGGGGCGACTCTGCTGCCGTTCGGGGGCTCGGACCACTGGGGTGAGCATGCGGCCAAGGTGAGTCACGAGCTGAACGAGTGGATCCGCTGCTCCGGGGAGTACGACGCGGTGGTGGACCTCGACCGGGCGCTGGCCGACCCCGCGGACCCCGACCGCCTGCACCCGTCGTACGACTTCGGCGATCACCTGCACCCGAACGATGCCGGGTACGAGGTGATGGCCGAAGTCGTCTCAGCGCACCTCTAGCCCGGCCAATAGGTACGGGCCCAGGTCGCCGGGCCCGGCTGCGGCAGGCGGTGTGCTGCGATGCGGGACGGGTCCGACCACCCGTCCCGCGGCTTGGGCGCGCCGGACGGCGTGGCTGCCGCCGCCGCGGCGCGGGCGCGAACCACCGCCAGTGCGGCGGCCAGCTCCTCCGGTGTCGGGTTGCCCCGTAGGACCTTGATGTTCATCGTGGCTCCCAGCAGGCCTAGAGGGGGATGTTGCCGTGCTTCTTCGGAGGCAGGGATTCCCGCTTCGTACGCAGCTGACGCAGACCGCGCACGACATGGCGGCGGGTGTCGGACGGCATGATCACCGAGTCGATGTAGCCGCGCTCGGCCGCGATGTAGGGGTTGAGGAGGGTGTCCTCGTACTCCTGGATCAGCCGGGCCCGCACCGCCTCCAGATCCTCCCCGCTCGCCTCCGCCTCGGCGATCGTGCGCCGGTGCAGGATGTTGACCGCGCCCTGGGCGCCCATGACGGCGATCTGGGCGGTCGGCCAGGCGAGGTTGAGGTCGGCGCCGAGGTGCTTGGAGCCCATGACGTCGTAGGCGCCGCCGAAGGCCTTGCGGGTGATCACCGTGATGAGCGGGACCGTCGCCTCGGCGTAGGCGTAGATCAGCTTGGCGCCGCGGCGGATGATGCCGTCGTGCTCCTGGTCGACGCCCGGGAGGAAGCCGGGCACGTCGACGAAGGTGATGACCGGGACGTTGAAGGCGTCGCAGGTGCGCACGAAGCGGGCGGCCTTCTCGCTGGCCTGGATGTCGAGGCAGCCGGCGAACTGCATCGGCTGGTTGGCGACGATGCCGACCGGGCGGCCCTCGACGCGGCCGAAGCCGGTGAGGATGTTCGGCGCGAACAGCGGCTGCGTCTCGAAGAACTCGGCGTCGTCCAGGATGTGTTCGATCACCGTGTGCATGTCGTACGGCTGGTTCGCGCTGTCCGGCACGATCGTGTCCAGCTCGCGGTCCTCGTCGGTGACCGCGAGGTCCGCCTCCTCCGGGAACGCCGGGGGCTCGGAGAGGTTGTTGGACGGCAGGTACGACAGCAGCTGCTTGACGTACTCGATGGCGTCCTTCTCGTCACCGGCCATGTGGTGCGCCACGCCGGAGGCGGAGTTGTGGGTGCGGGCGCCGCCCAGCTCCTCGAAGCCGACGTCCTCACCGGTGACCGTCTTGATGACGTCCGGGCCGGTGATGAACATGTGCGAGGTCTGGTCGACCATGACCGTGAAGTCGGTGATGGCCGGGGAGTAGACCGCGCCGCCCGCACACGGGCCGACGACCAGGCTGATCTGCGGGATGACGCCGGACGCGTGCGTGTTGCGGCGGAAGATCTCGCCGTACGCGCCCAGCGAGGCCACGCCCTCCTGGATGCGGGCGCCGCCGGAGTCGTTGATGCCGATGACCGGACAGCCGGTCTTCAGCGCGAAGTCCATGACCTTGACGATCTTCTGGCCGTAGACCTCGCCCAGCGCACCGCCGAAGACGGTGAAGTCCTGCGAGAACACGGCGACGGGGCGGCCGTCGACCGTGCCGTACCCGGTGACGACACCGTCGCCGTACGGGCGGTTCTTCTCCAGGCCGAAGTTGGTGGAGCGGTGCCGGGCGAACTCGTCGAGCTCGACGAAGGAGCCCTCGTCGAGGAGGAGCTCGATGCGCTCACGGGCCGTCAACTTGCCCTTGGCGTGCTGCTTTTCGACGGCGCGAGCGGAGCCGGCGTGCGTCGCTTCCTCGATACGGCGCTGGAGATCCGCGAGCTTGCCCGCGGTGGTGTGGATGTCGATCCCTTGGGGCTCTTGGATCTCGTGACGCTCTTCCGGCTCGGACATCGGGATGGCGCTCCCTGCCTGCTCAAAAGGGGGGACGGTTACTCATCCGTAGCGTAGTGGGGTGCCTACGAATCAGCAGTGCGGCGTTTACCACACCTAGGGTGGCTTGCATGACGCCGCGAGATGCATCAGATGACAGCCGTTGGTCCGATCTGGACCGTCCGCCGCTGAACGCCGCCGCGCTGCGGCGCGGCCTCGTGCGGGAGGGCGGGCTCTGGCGTGACGTGGAGGTGGTGCGGGCCACCGGCTCCACCAACACCGACCTGGTGGACCTGGCGACCAAGGGCAAGGCGGGCGAGGGCGCCGTCCTGGTCGCCGAGGAGCAGACGGCCGGCAAGGGACGCCTGGACCGGCAGTGGACGGCACCGGCCCGCTCGGGGCTGTTCTTCTCGGTGCTGCTGAACCCGGCCGAGGTGCCGGTGGCCCGGTGGGGGTGGCTGCCGCTGCTCACCGGCGTCGCCGTGGCGACGGGGCTGTCACGCTCGGCGGGCGTCGACACGGCACTCAAGTGGCCCAACGACCTGCTGGTGACCGTCGGCGGCGAGGAGCGCAAGGCCGGCGGGATCCTTGCGGAGCGGGCCGGGAGCTCCGGAGTGGTCGTCGGGGTCGGCATCAATGTCACCCTGCGTGCGGACGAGCTGCCGGTGCCCCAGGCGGGGTCGCTGGCGCTCGCCGGGGCGGTGAGCACGGACCGCGATCCGCTGCTGCGGGCGGTCCTGCGGTCGCTGGAGGAGTGGTACGGGCGGTGGCGGGCCGCGGCCGGGGATCCGGTGGTGAGCGGGCTGCAGGAGACGTACGCGGCGGGGTGCGCGACGCTGGGGAGGGTCGTGCGGGCCGAGTTGCCGGGGGAGCGGGCGGTCACCGGCGAGGCCGTCGCGATCGACGGTGACGGGCGGCTGGTGCTGGCCACGGAGGAGGGCGTGCAGGAGCCCGTGGGGGCCGGGGACATCGTGCACCTGCGGCCGGCGTGAGGCGCGTCGACGACCACGAAGACGCCGGTCATCTCACCAGCACAGGTAGGTCACCGTCGGTCTTCCCTTACGGAGTGAGGTGGCCCACACCTGCCGTACAGTGAAGGCCGGTCGATTACTGACCGCGGCAGATCGGAAGGGCAGCAGGCGTGACCGTCGACGATTCGGGCTCCGGCACGGGCGCGGACGGCCGGGTGGACCCCCACGCCGCCGACCCCGGCGAGGATCCGCTCGCCCTGCGCCTCGAAGGCCTCATCCTCGGCGCCGAGCGGCGCTACACCCCGTTTCAGGCGGCCCGTAGCGCCGGTGTCTCCATGGAGCTGGCGTCCCGGTTCTGGCGGGCCATGGGGTTCGCCGACATCGGGCAGGCCAAGGCGCTGACCGAGGCCGACGTACTGGCGCTCCGGCGTCTGGCCGGTCTCGTCGAGGCGGGGCTGCTCAGCGAGGCCATGGCCGTGCAGGTGGCGCGGTCGACGGGGCAGACCACCGCCCGGCTGGCCGAGTGGCAGATCGACTCTTTCCTGGAGGGCCTGACCGAGCCCCCGGAGCCGGGCATGACCCGCACCGAGGTCACGTACCCGATCATCGAGCTGCTCCTGCCCGAGCTGCAGGAGTTCCTCGTCTACGTCTGGCGGCGCCAGCTCGCCGCCTCGGCCGGCCGGGTCATCCAGGCCGCCGACGACGAGGAGATGGTCGACCGGCGCCTCGCCGTGGGCTTCGCCGACCTGGTCGGCTTCACGCGGCTGACCCGCCGCATGGAGGAGGAGGAACTCGGCGAACTCGTCGAGGCCTTCGAGACCACCGCGGCCGACCTGGTCGCCGCGCGTGGCGGGCGGCTGATCAAGACCCTGGGCGACGAGGTTCTGTACGCGGCCGACGACGCGGGTGTCGCCGCGGAGATCGCCCTGCGGCTCATCGAGACGATGGCGGGCGACGAGACGATGCCCGAGCTGCGGGTCGGCATCGCGTTCGGCACGGTGACCACCCGGATGGGCGATGTCTTCGGTACGACCGTGAACCTTGCCTCCCGGCTGACGTCGATAGCTCCGCGTGACGCCGTACTCGTCGACAGCGCGTTCGCGGAGGAGCTCGTCCGAACGGGTGAAGCGCCGGCGTCCGAGGCGGAGGCCGCGGAGGCCGCTGCCGCCGCGGAGAAGGAGGGGGAGGAGCCGCCGGTCTACCGGTTCGCGTTGCAGCCGATGTGGCAGCGGCCGGTGCGGGGGTTGGGCGTGGTCGAGCCGTGGCTCTTGACGCGGAGGGCGTCCGGCGGGGGCGAGTGAGCGCCGTTGGGCCTCGGGTGGTGTGTCGGCTGCGGGTTCGTCGTGGTTGATCGCGCACGCGCGGCGGAGCCGCATATTGATCATATTGATACAGCCCCGCGCCCCTATGGGGGCGTTGCAGCGCAGGTCGACTTGTCAGTGAGCGGCGGGGAGTGAGTCCACGCACAGGCCGATGATCGGGACGCAGACGGTGTTGTCGTCGGGCTGGCCTGGTTGGGCGGCCGGGGGGTTCGTCGCTGTCTGTCCGGGTGCCGGTGTCGGGGTCTGTTCGGGTGCCTGGCCGGGCGTTGTCGGACGGTGGGGTTCTGGGGCCGGTGCGGCGGACGTCCTGCCGGCTGGTGCGCCCGGTCGTGGCGTCGCCTTGGCGTTCGTGGTCGGTACGGCGATCGTGGCTGTCGTCGGTGTCGTGCCCAGGCCGCCCATGGCCGAAGTGGCCGACGGGCTTGGTTTCGGGGTGGTCGACGGGAGCGTGGCGGCCGTGTCGGCCGAGCCGTCCGTGACCGTGTCGCCGATCGCCAGGTCCGGGGTCGGGTCGGTCTCCGTGGTGCCGAGGCCGGTGACGTCGGTGTCCGGGGTCGGGCGTACGAGACTCAGGGCGCCGGCCGCCAGGGCGAGGCCTCCCGCGGCCAGGAGGACCTTGCGGGGGCGAGGTCGGCGATGGCGGCCCCGAGGGCCGAAGAGTGGCGACGCCTTCGGCGCTTCGGCTTCCCGCGCCGTCTCTCTCGCCTGCGGCCCTTCCGCCGTACCACCCATCACAACCCCTCCCAACACGCTCGCGCCCCCAATGCGCCGTGGTTCGCGCACGCTATGCGCTGTCGTCGGCGGCAGGGCGGGAGTTGGGCGGGATGTCACTCGAACGGGGTGTCGGGCCTTGGCTCGGAACCGTTGCGGAGTCGCTCGTGGTGGGCCTTTTCCCGGCGGGGTCCGGCTGCGATGATCGAGGCGAGAGTTGTTAACCCGCGTTAACCGGAGGGTGTCATGACTGAGGAGCGGTACGGGGAGTTCGTGCTGGTGCGCCGACACGGCGGCGGGGGAGACGGGGCCGTCGGGCCTGTCGCCGAACTCGTCCTCGACCGGCCCAAGGCCATGAACGCCGTCTCGACGGAGATGGCCCGTTCGATCGCGGGGGCGTGTGCGGCGCTGGGTGCGGACCGTGACGTACGGGTGGTGGTGCTGACCTCCACGCATGAGCGGGCGTTCTGCGTCGGGGCGGACCTGAAGGAGCGGAACTCCTTCAGTGACGCGGAGCTGGTGCGGCAGCGGCCGGTGGCGCGGGGGGCGTACACCGGGGTGCTGGAGCTGCCCGTGCCGACGATCGCGGCGGTACATGGCTTCGCGCTGGGGGGCGGCTTCGAGCTGGCGCTGGCCTGCGATGTGATCGTGGCCGACCGGACGGCTGTGGTGGGGCTGCCCGAGGTGTCGGTCGGGGTCATTCCCGGGGGCGGGGGGACGCAGTTGCTGCCGCGACGGGTGGGGGCCGCTCGGGCGGCGGAGCTGATCTTCACGGCGCGGCGGGTCGAGGCAGTCGAGGCCCGGGAGCTGGGGTTGGTGGATCAGCTGGTGGAGGAGGGGCGGGACCGGGAGGAGGCGCTCGCCCTCGGTGCTCGGATCGCGGCGAACTCGCCGGTCGGGCTGCGGGCCGCCAAGCGGGCATTGCGGTTGGGGCACGGGCTGGATCTGCGGGCCGGGCTGGAGGTCGAGGACGCGGCGTGGCGGGCGGTGGCGTTCTCGGGGGACCGGGCCGAGGGGGTGGCGGCGTTCAACGAGAAGCGGAAGCCGGAGTGGCCGGGGGAGTAGGCGAGTAGGGGGGCGGGGGGCGAGCCTCTGGGAGGGCGTACGGGCTGCCCCCGCCTGGGCGGACACGGGCGGACACGGGCGGTCGGCGGCCGGCCCGGCCGGCGAGGGGTGGGGGGAAACCGGGCGGCGTGCCTGCGGAGGTGTCGTGGCGCGCGCGGCCGTTGTGGGGTGGTCGGCAGGCCCGGCGGCAGCGGCGGCGCCAGCGGCGACGGCAGTGGCAGCGGCAGCGCCCGGGCCCGGGTGGGGGTGCGGATCGACGGTGCGCGTGCCGGCCTGCGCGATGTCGTACTTCTTCGCCGGGCCGCGGGCGAGCGTTCGCGTCGGCTTCCGTGGGCATACCCGTCACTCCAGCGCCGTATCAATGTCCTAGTTCGCCCTAAACCTCCTAGCCTGGAGTGATGGGTGAGGACAGACGGCTCGCGGCCGTGGTGGCGCTGGCGCAGGGGATGGCGGCGGCGCACACCCCGCGTGAGTCCTGGCGGGCGGCGGCGCTCGGGGCGTGTCGGGCGTTGGTCGGCAGCTTTGCCGCGTTGTCGGTGTGGGAGCGGGAGCTCGGGCGGTTGCGGGTGCTCGTGAACGTGGGGGACCGGGCGCAGGGGGAGGAGGAGTTTCCCGGCGACGAGGCCTATCCCGTGCATCAGTTTCCGGAGATCACCGAGTTCCTGCACGAGCGGTGGGCCTCCGGTGGTGAGCCCAACGCCTGGGTGGAGACGGCCGACGGTCCCGCCGCCGGTCAACCCGGGTACTGCCATCAGCGGGTCGCCGCGCTGCGGCGGCGGGGGCGGGGGTGCTGTGTCGTCGCGCCGATCGTGCTGAACGGGCGGGCCTGGGGGGAGCTCTATGTCGCCCGTTCCGCCGGTGCGCCCGTCTTCGACCGGGGGGACGCCGACTTCGCCACCGTGCTGGCGTCCGTCGTGGCCGCCGGGATCGCGCAGAGCGAGCGGCTGGAGGAGGCCCGGCGGCTGGCGTTCACCGACGCGCTCACCGGGCTCGCCAATCGGCGTGCGGTGGATGTGCGGTTGGAGGAGGCCGTCGAGCGGCATCGTCGTGAGGGTGTCGTCGTCAGTCTCGTGGTGTGTGACCTCAACGGGCTCAAGCGGGTCAACGACACGCGGGGGCATGCCGTGGGGGACCGGCTGTTGGAGCGGTTCGGGTCGGTGTTGTCGCTGTGCGGGGCGATGTTGCCCGGTGCGCTGGCCGCGCGGCTCGGGGGGGACGAGTTCTGTCTGCTCGTTGTCGGGTCGCCTGCCGATGATGTGGTGAAGGCCGCCGATGAACTGTGCCGTCGGGCCGGTGAGTTGGAGCTGGGGGAGGGGGTCGCGTGCGGGGTGGCGTCGACCGGGGACGCGGTGGGGCCCGTTCGGTCCGCGCGGCGGTTGTTCCGGCTGGCCGATGCGGCGCAGTACCGGGCGAAGGCGGTGCGGGCGGACAGGGCGGTTGTCGCGGGGCGGGAGGGGGCGGACGATCCGGTGGTGCGGCTCGCTGACGCGGAGCCGTCGGGGGAGGGGGTTGTGGAGCGGCGGCGGTTCCGGGGGCGGGTGCCGTGACCTTGCCGGTGCCGAGTGTGGGCCTTGGGTTTCTCGCCCCCGCCGCCCCTACCCGTCCCGTCCCTGGGGGCTGCCGCCCCCAGACCCCCGCTTCGGCCCTGAACGGGCCTCGTCCTCAAACGCCGGACGGGCTGAAAATGCCGGGACCGGCGTCCTCAAGTGCCGGACGGGCTGAAAATGCCGGGACCGGCGTCCTCAAGTGTCGGACAGGCTGAAATTGCCTTGGCCGGCGTTGTAAGGGGTGTACCCCCCACCCACTAGTGACATCTTCGTCTTCAGTGCGTACGCTCCTGAATATGGATATGCACACTGTGGTGGTGGGGACCTCCGGGGTCACCGCGTCCGACGTTCTCTCCGTGGCGCGGGGCGGGGCGCGGGTCGAGTTGTCGGTGGAGGCTGTCGCGGCGCTGGGCGCTGCTCGCGAGATCGTGGACGCGCTGGCGGCCAAGCCCGAGCCCGTGTACGGCGTCTCCACCGGTTTCGGTGCCCTGGCGACCCGGCATATCAGCCAGGAGCTGCGGGCCCGCTTGCAGCGCAACATCGTCCGCTCGCACGCGGCGGGGATGGGGCCGCGCGTGGAGCGGGAGGTCGTACGGGCCCTGATGTTCCTGCGGCTGAAGACCGTCTGCTCGGGGCACACGGGCGTGCGGCCCGAGGTCGCGCAGACCATGGCCGATGTGCTCAACGCCGGTATCACCCCCGTTGTCCACGAGCACGGGTCCCTCGGCTGCTCCGGTGACCTGGCCCCCCTCTCGCACTGCGCCCTCACGCTGATGGGGGAGGGCGACGCCGAGGGGCCGGACGGGGTCGTGCGGCCCGCCGGTGAGCTGCTCGCCGCGCACGGCATCGCGGCCGTGGAGTTGCGGGAGAAGGAAGGGCTCGCCCTGCTCAACGGCACGGACGGCATGCTCGGCATGCTGATCATGGCCCTCGCCGACCTGGACACCCTGTACAAGTCCGCCGATGTCACCGCCGCCCTCAGCCTGGAGGCCCTGCTCGGGACGGACAAGGTCCTCGCGCCCGAACTGCACGCCATCCGGCCGCACCCGGGCCAGGGTGCCTCCGCCGCCAACATGCTGGCCGTGCTGAAGGGTTCGGGACTGACCGGGCATCACCAGGACGACGCGCCCCGCGTGCAGGACGCCTACTCGGTGCGGTGTGCTCCGCAGGTCGCCGGGGCCGGGCGGGACACCATGGCGCATGCGCGGCTGGTCGCCGAGCGGGAGCTCGCCGCCGCCGTGGACAACCCGGTCGTGCTGGCCGACGGGCGCGTCGAGTCCAACGGCAACTTCCATGGGGCGCCGGTCGCCTACGTCCTCGACTTCCTCGCCATCGCCGTCGCCGACCTGGCCTCCATCGCCGAGCGGCGCACCGACCGGCTGCTCGACAAGAACCGCAGCCACGGGCTGCCGCCGTTCCTGGCGGACGACGCGGGGGTCGACTCCGGGTTGATGATCGCCCAGTACACCCAGGCCGCCCTGGTCAGCGAGCTGAAGCGGCTGGCCGTGCCCGCGTCCGCCGACTCGATTCCGTCCTCCGCCATGCAGGAGGACCACGTCTCCATGGGCTGGTCGGCCGCGCGCAAGCTCCGTACCGCCGTCGACAACCTCACCCGTGTGCTCGCCGTCGAGCTGTACGCCGCCACCCGCGCCATCGAGCTGCGGGAGGGGCTCGCCCCGGCACCGGCCTCGCAGGCGGTCATCGACGCCGCACGGTCCGCCGGAGTCCGGGGCGCCGGGCCCGACCGGTTCCTGGCCCCCGACCTCGCGGCGGCCGACGCGTTCGTGCGCTGCGGGGAGTTGGTCGCGGCGACGGAGAAGGTCACCGGCCCGCTCCAGTGAGGACGGAAGGGGCCCTGTCCGTCGTACGAGAGATGTGCGTCGTACGGCGGACAGGGCCCTGGTGTCGTTACTTCAGCTTGGCGCCCTGGGCGTCGACCACCGCGGCCGGGACCGTGTAGTCCTTGCCGGTCATCAGCGCGCCGAGGTTCATCGTGTAGTACGTCGCGACGGTGTTCCCGTGGCGGACGACCTCGGCGTGCGCCTGGCCGCTGTCACCGTCCTCCAGGTCCGAGGTCAGGGCGAACGCCACCGACTCGTCGCCGGCGCCCGCGCCCTTCTCGGCGGTGACCTTGGTGAACTTGCCCTCGTCGCTCTTCTCGCCGGCGGTGAAGCCGCCCGCGCACTTCTCGACCGCGTCGGAGACGGACTTGAACGCCTCCTCGGCGCCGCCGCCGTCGTAGGACGAGAGCCCCACCACGGTGACGTTGACGCTCATCGACTCGTTGAGCGCGTCCTCGATGTCTCCCTCGGACAGGTCCTCCAGGGACTTGGAGGCGGCGTCCGTGGGCTTCTTCTCCTCCGTGGCCACGGTCCTCGTCTCGGTGGCCGCGTCACCCGGGGCGAGGCCGCCGATGACGTAGACGAGGGGCTTGCACTGCTCGTCGCCGGTGATGGCGCTCTTGGCGGAAGGAAGCTTCTTGGCCTCGACATTCGAGACCTTGTGCCCGTCGACATCGCCGTCGGCGATGATCAGCTTCTTCAACTCCGCGGAGCTGAGCGCCTTCGCGTCAGAACCGCCGGAGTCCCCGCCGCAACCCGTGACAAGGGCGAGCGACAGCGCGCTCACGACAACCGTGGCGGCTGCACGCACGCCCGATGATCTCTTCATGCGCGGACTATGAAGCCCAGGTGAACAGGGCGTCAAGTGATTTCAGAACCCGAGACGTTCGCGGCGCACCGAGTAGGCGACGAAGCCCGCGCCCAGCGCGAGGGAGACGGTCCCGCCGACGATGTACGGCGTGGTGTCGAAGCTTCCGGTGTCGGCGAGCCGGGTGTCGTCGCCGGTGATGTCACCGGTCGTGTCGCCGGTGCTCGCGGAAGCGGCCCGCGCCTGCTGGATCGTCTGCCCCGTGGGGGTGGCCGAAGGCTCCGTTCTCGCCGGCTCGTCGCCCGACGCGTTCGCGGAGGGCACGAACCACAGGGCGCCCAGCAGGGCGCCCGCGGCGGTGGCGGTCAGCAGCGATCGGCGTGCGGTGGACGACGATCGGTGAGCGGCGGACACGGAATATCGATCCCCTTGTGGTGCTGGTGAATTGGCCGTGTGGGGCGATGTTAGTGAAAGTCGCGGGTCACGGGAAAGTCACGGGGGAAAAGTGCCGTACCGAGCCGTACTCTCCGGGCATGAGCAATCCAGAATCATCACGGTTTGTGCGACTTCGCGTGGAAGTCGTCCTGGAAGTGGACGACGAGGACGCACTGACTCGGGCCGCGCTGCGGCGCATCGCCGACGACAGCACCATGCCGCCCGACGAACGGGCCCACGCCGAAAGCAGTGTGACGGAAGACACCGCGGAGGCCCTCGCCTATCTGGTTGATCCGTTCGACCTGGTCAGCGAGGTGCCGGGGATCGAGCTCGCGCAGGCCTCCTGGTCCAGCGAGCGCATCGGGCACGACCCGGATTCGCCCGAGTGGGACTTCGACGACGATGATGTCGACGAGGACTTCGACGACGAAGCGGCGAGCAGGGTCGGCTGAGGCGTCTTGGGGAAATCGTGACCCCGGGCGGCAACCGCCGCCCGGGGTTTCGTCGTCTCATGGTGCGCACTGGCCGACACCCGCATCATCCGTCATGGCGAATGTGACGTGGTGTGGCCCACACATACCCGGTATGTGGAACGGGACGAACCGGTCGTAGCGTTGAAGATTCTTGACGGGGACTCTCGGGGTTTTTGGGATTCGGGAACTATGGAGAAGCGTGTGATGACGAACAGTAAGCGGCGCAAGGGCCTCGCGGTCGCGTCCGCACTGCTCGGCGGTGTCCTGGTGCTCTCCGCCTGCTCCGGCGGCGACGACAAGGCCGGCGGCGACGGCGACACCTCGCAGTCCAAGGTCGACGAGGCGGCGGCCAAGAAGACCTCCGAGGCCCAGATCAAGATCACGCCCGAGGACGGCACCGACAACGCCTCCATCAACAACTCGGCCGCCGTCACCGTGAGCAAGGGCACGCTCACCGAGGTGACGATGACGACCGCCGAGGGCGCCGCGGTCGAGGGCGAGATATCCGCCGACAAGACCAGCTGGAAGCCGAGCGCCCAGCTGGAGCGCTCCACGACCTACAAGATCGCGGTGGCCGCGAAGGACTCCAAGGGCCTGGAGGCCCACGAGAACGCCTCCTTCACCACCGTCTCCCCGAACAACAGCTTCCTCGGCTACTTCACGCCCGAGGACGGCTCCACCGTCGGTGTCGGTATGCCTGTCTCGATCAACTTCGACAAGGCGATCAGCAACAAGGCGGCCGTCCAGAAGGGCGTCACCGTCTCCTCCACCAGCGGCCAGGAAGTCGTCTGCCACTGGTTCAACGACACGCGCATGGACTGCCGGCCCGAGGACTACTGGCAGGAGGGCGCCACCGTCACCCTGAAGATGGCCCTGGACGGCGTCGAGGGCTCCGACGGCGTCTACGGCGTCCAGGAGAAGACGGTCACCTTCAAGATCGGCCGCAACCAGGTCTCCTACGTCGACGCGAAGACCAAGCAGATGAAGGTCACGCAGGACGGCAAGACCATCAAGACCATCCCGATCTCGGCCGGTTCCCCGGAGAACAAGACCTACGAGGGCACCATGGTGATGTCCGAGAAGTTCAAGGAGACGCGCATGAACGGCGCGACCGTGGGCTTCACGGACGACGACGGCAAGGGCGAGTACGACATCAAGGACGTGCCGCACGCCATCCGCCTCTCGACCTCCGGCACCTTCATCCACGGCAATTACTGGGGTGCGAAGTCCATCTTCGGCAGCGTGAACACCAGCCACGGCTGTGTGGGTCTGTCGGACACGAAGGGCGCCAACGACAAGGGCACGGCGGGCTACTGGTTCTACAACAGCTCGATCGTCGGTGACGTCGTGGTCGTCCAGAACACCGGGGACAAGACGATCGCCCCGGACAACGGCCTCAACGGCTGGAACATGGACTGGGCGCAGTGGAAGGCCGGTTCGGCCGTCTGACGTACCGCCGCGCGTAGAAGTCCTACAGCTGCCTCACAGCTGACCGATGCCGCCTCCAGGGGCGGCATCGGTGTTTCCTGGGGGCGTCTCAGTCTTCTCATCCATCTCTTATTTCGGCCTTATCCCTTCATCACGCGCCGTCTCTAGCTTGCGGCGCATGTTCTTCACCTACCTGAGGCGCGAGCTGCG
Source organism: Streptomyces cyaneochromogenes (assembly GCF_003963535.1). GTDB lineage: Bacteria > Actinomycetota > Actinomycetes > Streptomycetales > Streptomycetaceae > Streptomyces > Streptomyces shaanxiensis. Next base: position 6,396,166 of record NZ_CP034539.1, read on the forward strand.
CCGCCGCAGAAAGGCGGCCCTCGTCGTCGCCTCCGGACTCGCGCTGGGCATCGCGCTGGTCATCATGGTCACCTCCGTGTCCTCCGGCATGAGCAAGGCCCAGGACAAGGTCCTGCAATCCCTGTACGGCCTCGGCACGGACATGACCGTCACCAAGGCCGCCGAACCGGCCGCGAGCAGCTCCGAGCGGCCGCGCTTCGAGTTCGACGCGCAGGACAGCGACTCCGACGAGGAGCAGTCCAGCGACCGCGTCATGGTCCAGGGCTTCCAGACGCTGGCGGGCTCGACCGTGACCGAGGTCGGCCGGCAGAGCGGGGTCTCGGACGCCGTGGGCGGGCTGAGCCTGCAGGTCATCAAGGTCAGCGGGGAGTTCACGCGGGGTGAGTTCCAGCAGGACCAGAGCAGCGGGGGCCAACAGGGCGGGGGTCCCGGGCAGGACGGTGGCGGCACCGGCGGCAGCGGGCAGCCGCAGGGCGAAGTGCGCGGTGGCGGCGCCAACTTCGACGTCAACAACTACTCCGTCTACGGCACCGACGTCACCAAGCCGGCGCTCGGTCCGCTGACGTCGTCGAAGATCACCAGTGGCCGTGCCTTCAAGACGTCGGAGACCAACGCCAAGGTCGTCGTCGCCGACACGTCGTACGCCAAGGAGAAGAAGCTCAAGGTCGGCTCGACCGTCACCGTCAAGGGCACCAAGTTCGAGGTCATCGGCATCGCCACGCCCGACAGCGGGGACGCGGCGGCCAACCTCTACATCCCCCTGAAGCAGGCGCAGACGCTCGCCGACGCGAAGGACAAGGTCACCACGATCTACGTCAAGGCGACCGACTCGCAGCAGATCGACACCGTCAAGTCGGCCATCCAGAAGAACATCTCCGGTACGACGGTGACGACCTCCGCGGACCTCGCAGACACGGTGTCGGGCTCCCTGTCCACGGCATCCTCGCTGGCGACGAGTGTCGGCAAGTGGCTGTCGATCGCCGTGCTCGTGGCGGCGTTCCTGGTCGCCGGTCTGCTCACCTCCTCGGCCGTCTCCCGCCGGGTGCGGGAGTTCGGCACGCTGAAGGCGCTGGGGTGGAAGTCGGGGCGGGTGACCCGGCAGGTGGTCGGTGAGGCGGTCGTCAACGGGCTGCTCGGCGGGGCGCTGGGTATTGCGCTGGGTCTCGCGGGAGCGTACGTCGTGACGGCGATCAGCCCGACGCTGCAGGCGCAGTTGGGCGGCGGCGGTGGCGGTGGCGGCGGTATGGGCGGTGGCTTCGGGGGCGGCGGCCCTGGTCGTCGGACGGCTTCCACCACCCTCGACGTCGCGCTGACGGCACCGGTCAGCCTGACGACGGTTGCGCTCGCGGTGGGGCTCGCGGTGACCGGCGGCCTGATCGCCGGCGCGTTCGGCGGCTGGCGGGCGTCCCGGCTCCGTCCGGCGGACGCACTGCGCCGCGTCGAGTAGCTGACGTCGGCTGCAACGCCCTCAGGGGCGCGGGGAACTGCGCGATCAGCCCCCACGCACCCGCAGCCGCAGAGGCTGCGACAGCCGAGCGAACGCCTGTGGCCAGGCCGGCTGCAACGCCCTCAGGGGCGCGGGGAACTGCGCGATCAGCCCCCACCCACCCCCAGCCGAACAACGACTCGCACCACCCCGAACCCCACCCAGGAGCAACCCGATGTACGAACTCAGAAACGTCACCAAGCGCTACACCCGAGGCAAGGAATCCATCGACGCCCTCGACGGAGTGGACCTCACCATCGCCGACGGGGACCGCCTCGTCATCCAGGGCCCCACCGGCGGCGGCAAGTCCACCCTCCTCCAGATGCTCGGCGCCCTGGACCGCCCCACCGCAGGCGAAGTCGTGCTCGACGGCACCGACCTGGCCAGGCTCTCCGAAACCCGGCTCACAAAGGTGCGCAGCGAGAACATCGGCTTCGTCTTCCAGTCCTTCAACCTGATCCCCACCCTCACCGCACAGGAGAACGTCGAGACCGCCCTCGTCCCCCTCGGCGTCAAGCCGAAGGAGCGGCGCGAGCGGGCCGCCGAGGCGCTCACTTCGGTCGGACTGGGGGAGCGGCTCGGGCATCTGCCGAGCGAGATGTCCGGCGGTCAGCAGCAGCGTGTCGCCATCGCCCGCGCGCTCGTCAAGCAGCCCAAGGTGCTGCTGGCCGACGAACCCACGGGAAATCTCGACGAGTCGATGCGCGACGAGATCATGGACGTACTCGAACGCATGTGGAAGGAACTCGGGCTGACCTTCATCATGGTCACCCACGACTCGGCGATCGCGAAAAAAGCCCCGCGACTGGCGACCATCCGCAAGGGACGGATCAGTGTCAAGGAGAATGCGGGTGCGTAACCCACCAACTTTGTAACGGAGTTCACGCCGTCGCGTAACAGTCGACAGGTGTGCTTCTCATCTTCCTCTCATCTATTGAGGAGCCTGATCACCCCTCGGCATACTGCGTATTCCGGGGGGTGACGCGCATGCGTACGGGACCTCCTCCGGCCGGGTGAAGGGGAATTCGCCCGGACCTTCTGCAAGGGGGAAACTTGCGCAGACAAGTCAAAAGAGTTGGCGTGGCCTCTGTGGCAACAGCGGCCGCCGTCGCCCTCGCCGCGGGAATGACCAGCCCGGCGTCGGCCGAACCGGAGCAGCGCGCGTCCGGCGCCGCTTCGTCGTTCACGTCTCCCCACCGCATCACCCTGATCACGGGTGACCGGATCTCCGTCGACTCCAAGGGCCGGGTGGTCGGCCTGGAGCGGGCGCAGGGGCGTGGGCACATACCCGTACAGATTCGCAAGGTGGACGGGCACACGCTCGCCATCCCGGCCGACGCGATCCGCCTGGTCGCCGCCGGCAAGCTCGACCAGCGGCTGTTCGACATCACCGAGCTGGCCAAGTCCGAGACCCGCGCCTCCCAGGCCAAGGGCCTGAAGGTCATCGTCGGTTACAAGGGCGCCGCCGCCGGCGCCAAGGCCGACGTCCGGGACGCGGGCACGCTGCGCCGGACCCTGAAGTCCCTGAACGCGGACGCGGTGCAGACCCCGCACCAGGACACGCCCGAACTGTGGGACGCGCTCACCAACGGCGACAAGACCGCCTCCGGCATCGCGCACGTCTGGCTCGACGGCGTCCGCGAGGCCAGCCTCGACAAGTCCGTGCCGCAGATCGGCGCCCCCAAGGCGTGGGAGGCCGGCTACGACGGCAAGGGCGTCAAGATCGCCGTCCTGGACACCGGCGTCGACGCGACCCACCCGGACCTCAAGGACCAGGTGATCGCGGCCAAGAACTTCACGCCGTCCGCCACCGCCGAGGACAAGGTCGGTCACGGCACGCACGTCGCGTCCATCGCGGCGGGAACCGGCGCCAAGTCCGGCGGCAAGTTCAAGGGTGTGGCGCCCGGCGCCGACATCCTCAACGGCAAGGTCCTCGACGACCAGGGCTTCGGCGACGACTCCGGCATCCTCGCCGGCATGGAGTGGGCGGCCGAGCAGGGCGCCCAGGTCGTCAACATGAGCCTGGGCGGCGGCGACACCCCGGAGATCGACCCGCTGGAGGCGGCGGTCAACAAGCTGTCCGCCGAGAAGGGCATCCTGTTCGCGATCGCGGCGGGCAACTCCGGCCCGGAGTCGGTCGGTTCGCCGGGCAGCGCCGAGGCCGCGCTCACCGTCGGCGCCGTCGACAAGAAGGACGTCCTGGCGCCCTTCTCCAGCACCGGCCCGCGCCTCGGCGACGGCGCCATCAAGCCGGACGTCACCGCGCCGGGCGTGGACATCACGGCCGCGTCCGCCAAGGGCAGCCTCATCGAGCAGGAAGTCGGCGAGAAGCCGGCCGGCTACCTGACCATTTCCGGTACGTCCATGGCGACCCCGCATGTCGCGGGCGCGGCGGCGATCCTCAAGCAGCAGCACCCGGACTGGACGTACGCCGAGCTCAAGGGCGCGCTGGCCGGTTCCACCAAGGGCGGCAAGTACACGCCGTTCGAGCAGGGTTCGGGCCGTATCCAGGTCGACAAGGCCATCAAGCAGACCGTGATCGCCGACCCGGTGTCGGTGAGCTTCGGCACGCAGGCCTGGCCGCACACCGACGACACGCCGGTCACCAAGGAGCTGACGTACCGCAACCTCGGCACCGAGGACGTCACGCTCACGCTCTCCGCGACCGCCACCGACCCCAAGGGCCAGGCGGCTCCCGCGGGCTTCTTCAAGCTCGGCGCGACGAAGGTGACGGTCCCGGCGGGCGGCAAGGCCTCCGTCGACTTCACCGTCAACACCAAGCTGGGCGGCACGCTCGACGGCGCCTACTCCGCGTATGTGACGGCGACGGGCGGCGGGCAGAGCGTCCGTACCGGCGCCGCGGTGCAGCGTGAGGTGGAGTCGTACGACGTCACCGTCAAGCACATCGACAAGGACGGCAAGCCGGCCCCCGAGTACAACACCGTCCTGCTCGGCTACTCCGGCCTGGCGACCGACCGGGCCTACCAGCTGCCGGTCTCCGAGTCCGGCACCACCAAGCTGCGGCTGCCCAAGGGCACGTATCTGCTGGACGCCTGGATCGCCAAGGACTGGGTGAACCTGGAGGGCGGCCTCGACTGGCTGGTCCAGCCGAAGCTGAGCCTCACCAAGAACACCTCGGTGACGATCGACGCCCGTACGGCCAAGAGCGCCGACATCACTGTGCCGGACGCGCAGGCCAAGCAGGTGTTCGCCTCCAGCAACTACTTCTACGACCCGGCGGGCATCGGCATCGGGGTCGGCCTCGACTCCTTCGCCAACCTGCGGATGGCGCACCTGGGTCCGGAGGTCGCGAGCGGTCTGATGCAGACCTGGAACGGCCAGTGGACCAAGGGCGCGGACGCCGAGTACGACGTCGCCACCACCGCCAAGGTCAAGAAGATCCAGGGCAACAAGGTCCGCCACTTCAAGGCGGGCGAGCTCGCCAAGGTGAAGAACAACCTCGGCGCCTCGTCCCCGAACAAGACCGGCTCCCTGCTTCCCCTCGGGATCTTCCCCGACGACGCGGCGCTCGGTTCGCCGATCGAGCAGAAGCTGCCCGGTTCGCGGACGGTGTACCTGTCGACGTCCGACAAGATCAAGTGGACCTTCGACTTCCAGCAGTACGCCGGCAAGGACGCGGACGGCTTCCCGATCACCGACACGTACTACACGCTGGGCGAGCCGCAGGCCTTCAAGGGCGGGCAGAGCTACACGAAGACCTTCAACACGGCGGTCTTCGGCCCGCACATCAACAAGGAATTCGGCTTGTTCCGCGAGGCCAACGAGATCTACGGCTACCTGCCGCTGTTCGCCGACGCCAACAAGCACGCCGGGTCGTCGGACTTCACCGCGGTGACCACCAACCTGTACCGCAACGGCACCAAGATCGGCACCAACAAGGACCCGCTGTTCGGTGAGCCGTTCAAGGTCCCGGCTGGGGAGGCCGAGTACAAGCTGACGACCTCGGTCAAGCGGAGCGTCAAGGTCGCGGCCGCCTCCACGCGGATCGACGCGAGCTGGACCTTCCGGTCCAAGAAGTCGGCCGCCGAGCAGGTCAAGCTTCCTGCCTCCACGGTCCGCTTCAACGCCAAGACCGGCCTGGACAGCCGCGTCGAGGCCGACAAGAAGGTGACGATCCCGGTCACCGTCGTGGGTGCGGCCGCGGGCAGCAACCTCAAGTCGCTGCACGTGTACGTGTCGTACGACTACGGGCAGACCTGGAAGAAGGTCGACGTCCGGGACGGCAAGATCACGGTGAAGAACCCGGCGAAGGGGAAGGCCATCTCCTTCCACGCCAAGGTCGCCGACAAGAAGGGCAACAAGTCGACGGTCTCGATCTACAACGCGTACTACGGCAAGTAGGCCGTAGGCCGCCGAGCAGGTCCTGAGTCAGAAAGCCCCGCCGGAGGTGCTGCTTCCGGCGGGGCTTTCGCATGCGTCGGGGGCGCCGGGGGACTCGATGGCCTCCCGCTCCCGTGAGAACCTCGATACCGGAAGTGGCGGAGGACGAGCGTCCGGTCGGTTTTCGTGTTTCCGTGAGGCCATGACGGCTCACACGGTCGAATACATCCGGTACCGCATCCCCGAGCAGAAGTCGGCGGAGTTCCTGGCCGCCTACACCCGCGCAGCGGCCCAGCTGGCCGCGTCCCCGCACTGCGTCGACTATGAACTCGCCCGCTGCGAGGAGGACTTCGAGCACTACGTCCTGCGCATCACCTGGACCTCGACGGAGGACCATCTGGAAGGCTTCCGCAAGTCGGAGCTGTTCCCCGACTTCCTCGCCGAGATCCGTCCGTACATCACGCACATCGAGGAGATGCGCCACTACAAGCCGACGACGGTGCGCGGCGCGGGCGCGTCCGTGCCGACGCTGTACGCCTGGGCGGGCGGTGCGGAGGCGTTCGCCCGTCTGACATCGGTCTTCTACGACAAGGTCCTCAAGGACGACCTGCTGGCCCCGCTGTTCGCGCACCTGGACCCGGAGCACGCGCTGCACGTGGCGCTCTGGCTCGGCGAGGTCTTCGGCGGCCCGCCCGCCTACTCCGAGACCCAGGGCGGCCACGGCCACATGGTCGCCAAGCACATGGGCCGGGGCATCACCGAGCCCCAGCGCCGCCGCTGGGTCAACCTCATCCAGGACGCGGCCGACGAGGCGGGCCTGCCGACGGACGCGGAGTTCCGCTCGGCGTTCCTGGCGTACGTGGAGTGGGGGACGCGGCTGGCGGTGTACTTCTCGGGGCCGGACGCGGTGGCGCCGGCGGAGCAGCCGGTGCCGAAGTGGAACTGGGGGGCCGCACCGCCGTATCAGGGCTGACGGCGGGCCGGGCGCACGGTCCTGCGCCTCCCGCGGCGAAGAAGGTACGTGAGGGTCTCCACTCCGCGGGCAGGTCTCTTTCAGCCTGCCCGCGCCTCAGCCGCCGCTGCCGTACGGCCTCGTCAGGATCTCCAGGTTGTGGCCGTTCGGATCGTCGAAGTAGGTGCCGCGGCCGCCGTCATTGCGGTTGATCTCGCCGGGGCGGCTGTGGAAGGGGTCGGCCCAGTAGGGCAGGCCGGCTTTCCGGATGCGGTCGAAGATCGTGTCGAAGTCGTCCTCCGACACCAGGAACGCGTAGTGCTGCGGCGTGATGGCGCCGGGCGACTCCAGATAGTCCAGGGTCACGCCGTTCGGGATCTCGACCGGTATGAAGGGGCCGTACTGCGGGCTCACCTCCAGGCCCAGGATGTCGGCGAGGAACCGGGCCGACGCCTTCTTGTCGTGCGCGGCGACGATGGTGTGGTTGAGCCGGACGGTCATCGGGGCTGCCTCCTCGTGTGCACGGGTCACGGTTCGGACTGGCCTGGTTTCACAGTAGGCCCGGCCGTCGCGCGGCACATCGGCCGAGGGGAGGGGTGGCGCTACACCTCCGGTACTCCGTCTCCGGAGCCGCGAGCTCCGTACGTGATCGCCCGAGTCAAGGTTGCGTGCTCACCGTCCTCGGCGTCGTCCTCGCCGCCACGGCCACCGGGGCCGCCGGACCGATCGGGTTCGTGGCACCGACCGCGCCGCAACTGGCCCGGCGACTCACCCGTACACCCCAACTCCCGCTCCTGAACGCCGCGTCGACCGGCGCGATCGTCCTCGTCGCCGCCGATCTCGCCGCCCGTACGCGCCTGCCCCCGCTGGAGATCCCGGTCGGCGCGCTCACCGCGCTCGTCGGTGGGCCGTATCCGCTGTGGCTGCTGGGGCGTCGTACGGGGACACGCCGAGGGCCCCGGAGCAGTGCGGCTCCGGGGCCCGGTCATCCGGCGTGGATCAGATCGTCGCCGTGTCGATCACGAACCGGTACCGCACATCGCTGCTGAGTACCCGCTCGTACGCCTCGTTGATCTGGTCCGCCTTGATCAGCTCGATCTCCGCGCCGAAGCCGTGCCCGGCGCAGAAGTCCAGCATCTCCTGGGTCTCGGCGATGCCGCCGATCATCGAGCCGGCGAGCGTCTTGTTGCCGCCGATCAGCGAGAAGAGGTTGAGCGCGATCGGCTCCTCGGGGGCGCCGACGTTCACCAGGGCGCCGCCGGTCTTCAGCAGGCTCAGGTAGGCGCCGAAGTCGAGCGGTGCCGACACCGTGGAGAGGATCAGGTCGAAGGTGCCGGCCAGCTCCTCGAAGGTCTTCGGGTCGCTGGTGGCGTAGTAGTGGTCGGCGCCCAGCTTCAGGCCGTCGTCCTTCTTGCGCAGGGACTGGGAGAGGACGGTCACCTCGGCGCCCAGCGCGTGCGCGATCTTGACGCCCATGTGGCCGAGGCCGCCCAGACCGATGACGGCGACCTTCTTGCCCGGGCCCGCGCCCCAGTGCTTGAGCGGCGAGTACGTGGTGATGCCGGCGCACAGGAGGGGCGCGGCGACGTCCAGGGACAGGCCGTCGGGGATGCGGAGGACGAAGTTCTCGTCGACGACGACCTTCTCCGAGTAGCCGCCGTAGGTGGGCTCGCCGTCCTTGCCGATGGCGTTGTAGGTGCCGACGCCACCGCCGGTGCAGTGCTGTTCGAGACCGGCCCTGCAGTTCTCGCACTCACGGCAGGAGTCGACCAGGCAGCCGACGCCCACCCGGTCGCCGACCTTGTGCTTGGTCACGCCGGAGCCGACCTCGGAGACGATGCCCGCGATCTCGTGGCCGGGGACCATCGGGAAGATCGCCTCGCCCCAGCCCTCCTGGGCCTGGTGGATGTCGGAGTGGCAGATACCGGCGAACTTGATGTCGATCAGGACATCGAACTCGCCGACCTCACGGCGCTCGATGGTGGTGCGCTCCAGCGGAGCCTTGGCGGCGGGTGCTGCGTATGCGGCGACGGTGGTCATGCCGGGATCTCCTAGCGGGGGTTTTTGCGCCCGGCTGCCTTCTGGTCCTGCTTCACGTCCGGGCACGGCACCCAGCCTGCCGGGATGTTCCCAGGTCACCCAGGCCTCGGTTGTACGTACGTCCGCCGGTCCTACCACTGACGGGGTCAGGCTCGTGTGCGTATGACCGGGAATACTTGAGGCATGGAAGACAAGCCCGAATCCGGTGGCGGCCTGGACCGGCGCGCCGAGCTCAGCGAGTTTCTGCGCACCCGGCGTGCCCGGCTGAAGCCCGAGGACGTCGGGCTGCCGGACTTCGGGCGGCACCGAAGGGTGCCCGGGCTGCGGCGCGAGGAGCTGGCGCAGCTGGCCGGGGTGTCCGTGGCGTACTACACGCGCCTTGAGCAGGGCAACGGGCGCAACGTCTCGGCGGAGGTCCTCGACGCGATCGCCCGGGCGCTGCGGCTGAGCGACGCCGAGCACGCGCACCTCACGCACCTCGCGAAGCCGAAGCAGAACAAGAAGAAGCCGGCGGCGCGGACGGAGCAGGTGCGGCCGGCGCTGGCGCAGCTGCTGGACTCGATCGACGGGGTGCCCGCGTACGTCGCGGGCCGGCGCTCGGACATCCTCGCCTGGAACCGGATGGCGGCGGCGGTGTTCGGCGACTGGTCGGAGCTGCCGGTGCAGGAGCGGAACTGGGCGCGGCTGGTGTTCCTGAAGGCCGAGTATCGCGAGCTCTTCGTGGAGTGGGACCAGAAGGCGTCCGACATGGTCGCCTATCTGCGTATGGACGCGGGCTGCCACCCGGACGACCCGCGTCTGTCGGCCCTCGTCGGCGAACTCTCCGTCAAGAGCGAGGAGTTCCGGCGGCTGTGGGCCGCGCACGACGTCAAGGAGAAGAGCTACGGCGTCAAGAACATCCGGCATCCTCTGGTGGGCGAGCTGACCCTGAACTTCGAGTCGTTCCGCCTGTCCGACGGCACGGAACAGTCCCTGATCACGTACCACGCGGAGCCGGGGTCACCGTCGGCGGAGGCGTTGCGGCTGCTGGCGAGCTGGGGGGCGGATGCGACGAAGGCGGGGGCTACGGGGAGGTCGGGGCCGTCGGTGTGAGGGGGCCCTTGGGGGAGGGTTCGGGACTCGGCGACGGGGGGGGGAGGGTTCGGGACTCGGCGACTCAGTGGAGCTCAGGGTCTCGGCCGCCGCGTCGCTCGACCGCCGAGGCGACCTCCTCCAGGTCCTTCGCGATCGCCTTGCTCACCGCCCGTGAGCCCAGGCCGCCCAGAATCCTGGCGAGCAGGCCCGCGACGCCGCCGGAGGCCACGGCGGTGAAGGTCATCCGGACCGTCGTCGCCGACGGCCCGTCCGCCCGTAGCACCCACTCCGAGATGTAGCGCGAGCCGTGCGACTCGGCCTCCACGACATAGCGCTCGGGCGGATCGCTGGCGGTCACCCACATCTCCTCGGTGGCCTCCTTGCCGAACATCCGCCGGGTCTCCCGCCACCGCGTCCCGACACCGAAGGCCCCGTCCGTGAGGACCTCGACCTTCGTGACGCCGCTGAGCACCCGCTCCATGCCCCGAAGGTCGGTCAGGGCCTCCCACACAGGCCCCTGGCCCGCGGCGATACGCCGCTCCACGACGACGCTTCTGCTGGTCATGCCCCCATGAAAGCAGCAGGGTCCGACAATCGCCCGACGGCCGGGGTACGCGACGGGGTCACACCGCCCGCCACGGGACGAACGACCTGGTGGTCCTGCCGGAGCTGTGGACTGCCGGGGCCTGGCGTACGACCGCTGGGAGCGCGATGCCGAAGGGGTCGACGGCCCCCTTCCCTGGGCCTGCTCGACGAGAGCGCGGAGCTGATCGCGGTACCCGCGGCATGGCCCGCGACCCGCCTCAGCCACTCCGAACTCCCCGTGCCGCGCGACCGTGTCCTCGCCATCGCGGCGCCTGGGGGACGGTGAAGGCCGGTGGTCCGTGTCCGCAGGGCCGGTCGGACGGGTACGGAATCGCCGGGCCCCCTCGCGCGTTGAGGTGAGCGGGCATGGGATGCCGGCGGTGTGCGAGCCGAGTAGCCCGAGTGAGCGAGCTGAGAGATATGGGAGGGCAGCGATGGCTGCGCAGGCGCAGAGGGCCGTGCTGGCGGGCGGATGCTTCTGGGGGATGGAGGAGCTGATCCGTCGGCTTCCGGGCGTGACGGCGACCCGGGTGGGATACACCGGGGGTGACGTGCCGAACGCGACGTACCGTAACCACGGCACGCACGCGGAGGCCATCGAGATCCTTTTCGACCCCGCGAAGACCGACTTCCGCGCGCTCCTGGAGTTCTTCTTCCAGATCCACGACCCGAGCACGAAGGACCGCCAGGGCAACGACATCGGCACCAGCTACCGCTCGGCGATCTACTACGTGGACGACGAGCAGAAGCGGATCGCCGAGGACACGATCGCGGACGTGGACGCCTCCGGCCTGTGGCCCGGCAAGGTCGTCACCGAGGTGGAGCCGGTCGGCCCCTTCTGGGAGGCCGAGCCCGAGCACCAGGATTACCTGCAGCGTTACCCCGACGGCTACACCTGCCACTTCCCGCGCCCGGGGTGGCGGCTCCCCGCCCGCGCCGAGGGCTGACCGCGAGGGCGCCCGGCGGTGCTGGGTGCCGCGTCCGCGGCACCCAGGCGAGCGCCGTCACCGTGCGTCGCGTAGCTGGAGGAGGTGTGGGGTGCTCGGTGTAGCCGCCCTGATAGCCGACCAGAGTCGTCCACACCCCCGCCGGGAGCTGCCAGAACTTGCGCTCCGCGCCCCAGAAGCAGCCCAGCCCGAAGTCGGCGACCTCCAAGCCCTCGGGGTAGGGGCCGAGGAGCGGGTTGCCGAGGACCGTGTGGCGGTCGGGGACCGGGAAGACCGGTTCCGGACGGCCCTGCAGCGCCTGCTCGGGGGTGGGCAGGAGGGGCGTACGCCCGAAGAGCATGAGGGTTCCTTCCTCGCGGGCCGGGGCGGCGGCCGCGGGACGCCGCGACGGGGTACCTCCGCACCGGGCGGTACCCCGTCAACGTACGGCCGGGACCTCAGATTCCGCGCCGCGCCTTCACCACCTGCGCCGCGCTGAAGTCCCGCTGCTGCACATACGCCTTGATCATCCCTTCCCGGCTGCCGCGGTACGCCCACGGCACGGTGTCGATGTACCCGTCGACCAGCCGGAACTGCTCGACCGCCGCCTCGTACCGGTCCTGCCAGTACAGCAGGCTGGCCAGCAGGTGGCGGACCGGCGGGATCCGCCAGTCGTCGGGGTTCGCGGCGGCCGCGGCCGCCACGTCGACCAGGGCGGCGTCGACCGCCGCGACGATCTCCGGGCGCTTGTAGAACTCGTCCTGTTCGAGGTCGTCGTGCGCGATCTCGTACTCGAAGTACGCCTCCAGCGGCAGCACGCTCAGCAACTGGCCCGGCGTCCCCTTCTGCGCCGCGGACCGGGCGAAGGACTCCGCCAGTTCGTACGAGCCGCGCCACTTCTTGCACCAGTACTGCAGGGCGGAGGTGTGCGCGGCCAGGTGGTGCGGGTCGCGCTTGACGATCTCGGCCCAGATCTCCTCGAACCGCTCGTGCGGGTAGCCGAGGCCCTTCGCCAGCGGGATCTCCACGATGAACGGGCACGGGTCGTCGCCGGCCAGCGCCTGCGCGGCCGCGACCGCCTCGCGGGCCTGGTCCAGGATCCGGTGGAAGCCGGCGAACTGCTCCTGGGTGGTGTGCCGGGCGGTCGACGAGCCCCGTACCTCCCAGGCGAGATAGATCAGCGACTCGGCGAGCACCAGGGCCACGTCGGCGTCCTCCGGACGCTCCTTGCGCCAGGCCAGCAGCCAGGAGTCGTCCTTGACGGCCTCCGTCGCCAGCACACTGGAACGCCGGTCGCGCTCCTGCCAGTCCCGCCCGGCCCCGGCCAGGAACTCCGCGGCGGCCTGCCAGTTCCCCGCCTGTACGGCTTCCCGTACGGCCGTGATCCGCGGGTCGGGCGGGTAGGCCCGGTCGGTGTCTAGCTGCTCGCCGGGCAGGAAGCCCAGTTCGGCGGCGGCCTTGGGCAGGTCCCGGTTGCGTATGGATCCGCCGGTTCCGTTCGGGGCCGCCTTCTGTCGCGTGCGGTACCAGGAGTAGATCGCGAAGAGGATCAGGGCGATCGGGAGGATGTGACTCATGGGTGTCTGTCTGCGTCCTTGAGCGGTGAGGGGGCGTGGGGTGTGAGGTGTGGGGCGTGGATGGCGAAGGGACGTTGGGGCGTGGATCTCCCGGCGCTTCGGCGCGCCCGAGTCAGCGCGCACGCGCCAGCAGCCGACGCAGTTCCCGTGTGTCCGGTACGTCCTCCACCGCCGCGTCCAGCGCCTGCTTCAGCTCCTCCTCGTAACCGTCCGGCAGGCTCAGACGCGCCGCGTCCGTCCAGGACAGCTCCCAGTGGGCCCGGCCGAGGCGGGCGAGCTCGACGACGGTCATGCGGGAGAGCCGGGCGCGCACCTGGGGGCGCGCGAACTCGCGGGCGGCGCGGCCCGTGGCGTCCTGCGCCTCCTGCGACTTGGGGAGCCGGTCGGCCACCTCCCACAGCCGGCCCGCGTCGACGGCGTCCAGGAAGGCGTCCAGGGAGCCGTCGCCGCCGTGGACCTCGGTGACGGCCGTGCGCAGCGGCTCGGCGTCCTGGTCGGCGTGCCAGAGCATCGAGTCGTTCACGAGCTGGGGCCAGTCGGCGGCGCGGCGCAACTGGTGGGCCTCGGGGGTGAGGGCGGAGCGCTCCAACTCGGCGAAGGAACGGGTCGGGTCGGTGAGCAGGGCGAGCGCGGGGCGGGCGCCGGTCAGGGCGCGGCCGTCGTCGGGGAGCTGCTCGATGTGGGCGATGCGCTCGGCGATCGGCGGGTGGGAGTCGTACGGCGACAGCTCCTCCTCCGGCAGGGCCTGGCGCATCTCGTCCAGCTCGTCGGCGCGCCCGGCCAGCAGGTGGCGCAGCCCGCCGAAGACCTCGCCGGACGGCGGCAGCAGCCCGGCGCCGGTGCCGAGAGTGGCGTACGACTGCATGTAGAAGCCGTGCGCGGCGTCCAGGACGGGGATCTCGCGCAGCGCGGACGCCGTGGCGTCGCGGCCGGCGATGCGTGCGGCGGCCAGGTCGGCGGCGAGCTCCTGTCGCCGGCCCACGCCCTGGGAGGCGCGCAGGTAGAAGGTGCCGTACCAGAGGAAGGGCTTGGCGGCGAGGCGGTAGCTCAGGCCGGCCGACCCGGCGTCGACCTCGCCCGCCTCCTTGCCCTTGGCGAGCCGCTTGGCGTTCTTCTTCTCCTGCTTGGCCTCCTCCTTGGCGACCTTCTTGCGGGAGCGCTCGTGCAGGCTGGCGACGGTGCGCATCACCTGGAGCCGGCCGCGCAGCGTGATCGCGGCGAGGCGGGTGTCGTGGTTGGTGTAGTGCCCGAACTCATGGGCCAGGACGGCCTGCAGCTGCGGTTCGCTCAGCCCCGCCATCAGCGGCAGGCCGATGTACATGCGTCGTCGGCCGGGCTTGAGGCCGAGGAAGGTCGCGTCCTCGGACACGGCCGCGTTGACGTCCGGGGTCAGGAGGATCTCGTCGGGCGCGCGGGTCCCCGTCTGCTCGGCGAGCTTCCGTACGGCGGCCCAGAGCGCGGGCTCCTGCTGCTCGGTCACGGACAGGCCGGGCAGCGGTTCGTCCTTGGGTGTGCGCAGTGCGAACATGCCCTGCACGATCGGGATGGCCAGCAGCGCGCTGACGATCCACACCTTCGCGGTGACGCTGCCGACACCGCCCTCCGCGACCGCCCAGTCCACGGCGACGAGCACACCGAGCATGACGAAGCCGAGCAAGTAGAACCCGGCGAGCAGGACGAGCGCGCGCACCGCGCGCAGAGTTGCCCCCATGTTGGGCAAATCCCCCCACTAGAAATGGACATGACCAAGTGGTGTGGGGGGAAGCGGAGTATGCCCTACTGCAGGTCAGTGCGGCAATGCGGATTCCGGGGGGCGCGTGCCTGGGGGCGGCGTCGGCATGCCGCGCCCCCTGCGGAGCGGCGCTCGCCTCAGTGCGGGAGCGTCGCCGGGCTGCCGCCGTTCGCCTCGTAGCCGGCGACCGCCAGCGCGCGGTAGACCGCGAACTCCGCCGCCGGGTCGCCGGACAGGGTCCAGGGGAGGGCGCCGACATGGCCGTCGACGTGTATCAGCTGGTTCATGGCCTCCGCCCAGCGCTCGCCGCGGACCAGGAAGAAGACCAGCAGATGGCGTACGTGCGCCAGCATCGGGTCGTCGGAGCGGGCCGAGTGCACCGCGAACAGCGCGCCGTGCACCGCCTTCGTCACGACCTCGCTCTGGTAGAAGCCGCTGACCAGGTTCACCTCGGGCAGGTGCTCGAACACCGCGAAGAGCGGCATGGCGGCGAGGAGGGAGCCCTGGGGTGCGCGGGCCGCCGCGGCCTCCGCGAACTGGTACGCCTGTGCGCGCGAGCCGTGCCACTTCTCGCACCAGTAGTGCAGGGCCGCCAGGTGCGCGCCCATGTGGGCCGGGGCGCGGTCCAGGATCTTCAGCCAGAGCTGCTCGAACTCCGGTTGGGGGTAGGCCAGTCCACGCGCCACCGACAGCTCGATGATGTACGGGATCGGGTCGCCGGGGGCGAGCAGTGCCGCGTCGGCGCAGGCCGACCTCGCCTCCTCCATGATGATCCGGAACTCGTCCGTGCCCGGCGCCGCCGTGCGCCACGCCTGCTGCACGAGGAACTCCGCGTGCACGGCCGCGCCGCCCGCGTCCTTCGCCTGCTCGGTCCGCCACACCCGCAGCCACTGCCCGCCCGGCGACTCGCTGACCCCGCCCGGCCGCTGCTGCAGCTCCAGCGACGCGGCGCCGGCGAAGGCCTGCACACGCTGCCAGCGCAGCTCGCCCTCCGCCTCCGTGCCGGCCAGCAGCTGCGAGGCCGCGCGGTAGTCCTGGGTGCGCTGCACCAGGTCCAGGACGTCCAGCAGGTCCTGGTCGGGGCCGGGCATGCGGACGTCCAGCTCCTCCTGCCGTACGAAGCCGTAGTTCGACGGGTCCGCGGCGTCCGGGTGGCCCGGCGGGACCTGCTCGATCATGCCCCGCCTGCGCCTCATGAACGGCAGCACCACAAAGCCGAGCATGACGAGCGCGATCAGGACCCAGAGAATCTCCATGCCTCCAGCGTTCCAGACGCCGCGGACAATTGGCCAACGAGGTCGGACGCCTGTGGAGAAAGGGTTCTGTGGGAATCGGTCCTGTGGAACACGGCGACGGGGCCCGTTCACGGCCCCAGCAGGGGCCCGGGGGCCGCCGGCCCCGGCGGGTCCCGCGCCGACGCCGAAGACCGTAATCCGGACGCAAGTGGCGGTCTGCCTGAGCCGACGGAGTCATCCGCGCCGTTCGCACACTACGCTCGGTGCACATGAGCGACAGGCACATCAGTCAGCACTTCGAGACCCTCGCCATCCACGCGGGCAACACGGCGGACCCCCTCACCGGTGCGGTCGTCCCGCCGATCTACCAGGTCTCGACCTACAAGCAGGACGGCGTGGGGGGCCTGCGCGGCGGCTACGAGTACAGCCGTAGCGCCAACCCGACCAGGACCGCCCTCGAGGAGAACCTCGCAGCCCTGGAGGGCGGCCGCCGCGGCCTCGCGTTCGCGTCCGGGCTGGCGGCCGAGGACTGCCTGCTGCGTACGCTGCTCAGCCCGGGCGACCACGTGGTCATCCCCAATGACGCGTACGGCGGCACGTTCCGCCTCTTCGCCAAGGTCGTCGCCCGGTGGGGGGTGGAGTGGTCGGTCGCCGACACCAGCGATCCGTCCGCGGTCCGCGCCGCCATCACCCCGAAGACCAAGATCGTGTGGGTGGAGACCCCCTCCAACCCGCTGCTCGGCATCACCGACATCGCCGCCGTCGCCCAGATCGCCCGGGACGCCGGAGCGAAGCTCGTCGTCGACAACACCTTCGCCACGCCGTACCTGCAGCAGCCGCTGCACCTCGGCGCGGACGTCGTGGTGCACTCCTTGACGAAGTACATGGGCGGTCACTCGGACGTCGTCGGCGGCGCCCTGGTCGTCGCCGACTCGGACCTGGGCGACGAACTGGCCTACCACCAGAACGCGATGGGCGCGGTCGCCGGTCCCTTCGACTCCTGGCTGGTGCTGCGCGGCGCCAAGACCCTGTCGGTGCGCATGGACCGGCACAGCGAGAACGCCACGAAGATCGCCGACATGCTCACCCGGCACGCGCGCGTGACGCGCGTTCTGTACCCGGGCCTGCCCGATCACCCCGGTCACGAGGTCGCCGCCAAGCAGATGAAGACGTTCGGCGGCATGGTCTCCTTCCGGGTCGACGGCGGTGAGGAGGCGGCGGTCGAGGTCTGCAACCGCGCCAAGGTGTTCACGCTGGGCGAGTCCCTGGGCGGTGTCGAGTCCCTCATCGAGCACCCGGGACGCATGACGCACGCGTCGGTGGCCGGCTCGGCACTGGAGGTCCCCGCCGATCTCGTCCGCCTCTCCGTGGGCATCGAGAACGTCGACGACCTCCTGGAGGACCTCCAGCAGGCGCTCGGCTAGTCCAAGGGCTTACCCGGGGGGCCTGCAGAAGGTCTCACCAGCCGGTCAGCGGTGGAGTCGTCTCCGACGGCGGCTCCACCCACGGGCGGGCCATCACGGCCCACACCACGAAGGCCACCGTCGCGGCGAACAGCAGCAGCCACATCAGTCGTACGGCGACCGTCCTTCGGCGCAGCATGCGGACACCGCGCCGCACGGCCTCCGCGTACAGCTCCGGCGGCACGGGCGGCGGCGTGCCCTCCATGATCCGCCGTACGGCCGCCTCCCGTTGGGGGCGACTCACGGCGACACCGCCTTCGCTCCCAGTACGGCCGGTGCGGGCCCCCGCGGTGGATGCAGCAGGGTCGCCGTCGCCCGGTCGCACATCGCGTGGACGCGTTCCCTGGGCAGGCCGAGCAGCGCCGCCACCTGCTCTTCGGCGACCCCCTCGTACAGCCGTAGGACCAGGATCAGGCGTTCCTGCGGGGAGAGCCGGGCGAGTGGGCCGTCGGGACGCGGTCGGAACCGGCCGAGCGCGCCCAGGCCGCCGTACTGGTGCCAGGCGGCCCGGGAGAAGCGGGTGGCCAGGCACTGGCGGGCATGGTCGTACGGGTCCTCGCCGCGCAGCCGGTCCCAGCAGGCGTACGTGTGAGCGAGGGACAACGTCAGCAGGCGCCTCGCGCGCGGGTTCTCCGTCGGCGGCTCCACGGTGAGCAGCGTGGCGGCATGCAACAGCCGCCCTGCCGCGCCCGCGACGAACGCCTCGAACTCCCGGGCCCGGCGGGCGTCCTGGGCCGCGCGCCGTCGTCCCACCGCCCCTCCCGCCTGAACCAGCTCCGAGGAACCGCCCGATTTCATATGAGGCCAGCGGCGGCCCGGGGTCAAGAGCCGGGACCCGACCGTCCCCGCCTTTGATGCCGGTCCAGGCATTCCAGCCCGTCTGGGGGTACCCCTCTGGGGGAGTTTGAGGACGAGGCCCGTTCAGGGCCGAAGCGGGGGTCTGCGGGCGGCAGCCCTCAGAAGGGGGCCAGGACGGGACGGGTAGGGGCGGCGGGGGCGAGACCCACTGCGGACTCCGACGGCGCGCTCGGCGCGACGCCCCCCCGCCGAACAGCCGCCTCTCAGGACGCCGTAGTGGCCTCAGCGCCCGAGATCCCCTGTGCCGCCATCCGCGTGGACAGCGCGGTGTTGAAGCGGGTGAGCAGCGTGCAGAACGCCTCCCGCTCCTCCGGGGCCCAGTCGTGCGTCAGCTCGGCCATCAACTGACGCCGGGACGAACGCACTTCCTCCAGTCGCGACTGCCCGCGCGGGGACAGCTGGAGCACCACCGCCCGCCCGTCCTCGGGGTGCGAGGTCCGCTTGACGAGCCCGGTGTCGACGAGCGGCGCCACCTGCCGGGTGACCGTCGACGAGTCGATCCCCATGCTCGCGGCGAGCGCCTTGACGCCCATGGGGCCTTCCTTGTCGAGGCGGTTGAGCAGCAGGTATGCGGCGCGGTCCATGGAGTTGCGCACCTGCCCGACCCCACCGAGCCGGGTCTGTTCGGCACGGCGGGCGAACACCGCCACCTCGTGCTGCAGCGTGTCGAGGAGACCGCTGTCAGCGACGGTCGTCATGTCCATCGACATTTCAGGTGTTGTGGGCATGGCCGGGGGCTCACTTCATGAAGGGGGTGCTGGGTTGGGGGACAGGGTACGCGGCCCGGACGCGGGGCGTACCAGCGCTGGCGAAACCCATCTCGGTGCTTGGTCACACCAGGGCCTCGCGCCTGTGAACTGCGAGACTTGAGTCATGAGCTACAGCACGTCTGACTCCTTGCCTCCCGTCACGCTCGACGACGTGCGCGGCGCTCAGAAGATGCTGACGGGCGTGGCGCGGGTGACGGCGATGGAGGGCAGCAGGCACCTGTCCCAGCTGGTGGGCGCGCCGGTGCACTTCAAGTGCGAGAACCTCCAGCGGACGGGATCGTTCAAGCTGCGCGGCGCCTACGTCCGGATCGCCGGGCTGCTCCCGGAGGAGCGCGCGGCGGGCGTCGTGGCCGCGAGCGCCGGCAACCACGCGCAGGGCGTCGCCCTGGCGTCGTCGCTGCTCGGCGTGGGCTCCACCGTGTTCATGCCGAAAGGTGCCCCGCTGCCGAAGATCAGCGCCACCCAGGACTACGGCGCCGAGGTGCGCCTGCACGGCCAGGTGGTCGACGAGACGCTGGCCGCCGCGCAGGAGTACGCGGCCGAGACCGGCGCGGTGTTCATCCACCCCTTCGACCACCCCGACATCATCGCGGGTCAGGGCACGGTCGGCCTGGAGATCCTGGAGCAGTGCCCGGAGGTGCGGACGATCCTCGTCGGCATCGGCGGGGGTGGGCTCGCGGCGGGTATCGCCACGGCGGTGAAGGCGCTGCGGCCGGACGTGCGGATCGTGGGCGTGCAGGCGGCGGGCGCGGCGGCGTACCCGCCCTCGCTGGCGGCCGGGCACCCGGTCGCGGTCGACAACCCGGCGACGATGGCCGACGGCATCAGGGTCGGCCGGCCGGGTGACGTGCCGTTCCGGATCGTCGGCGACCTGGTGGACGAGGTCCGCACGGTCACCGAGGACGAGCTGGCCACTGCCCTGCTGCTGTGCCTGGAGCGGGCGAAGCTGGTCGTCGAGCCGGCCGGGGCGAGCCCCGTCGCGGCGCTGCTGAGCGACCCCGGCGCCTTCGAGGGCCCGGTCGTCGCGGTGCTGTCCGGCGGCAACGTCGACCCGGTGCTGCTGCAGCGCGTCCTGCGGCACGGCATGGCCGCGCAAGGCCGCTACCTGGCCGTACGGCTGCGGCTGACGGACCGGCCGGGCGCGCTCGCCACGCTTTTGGGTGTGTTGTCAGTGGTGGACGCTAACGTCCTCGATGTGAGCCACGTACGGACCGACCCACGGCTCGGGCTCACGGAGGCGGAGGTCGAGCTGCACCTGGAGACGAAGGGCACCGCGCACTGCGTCGAGGTCGGCCAGGCCCTGCGCGAGGCGGGCTACACCGTCATCGGCTGAGGCGTCGAGGCATCGAGGCATCGAGGCACGGACTGAGGCACGATTCGGCGAAAGCCCAGGTCGGAGCCCCTTTGTCACCCGTTCGGGTAAATCCGGTAAATCTCATTGAGAGACGCGATACATCGCGTTATGGTGTGTCTCGTATTCGCACCGCAGCACTGAGTCACGGCACGGAACGAAGAGAACGAAGAGAACGCACCTACGCTTTTCCAACGCTTTCGAATGCTTCCCCGACGACGTGGAGATTCATATGCCAGGCGCCATCTATGCCGAAGGCCTGGTGAAGACCTTCGGTGACGTAAGGGCTCTGGACGGCGTCGACCTCGATGTCCCCGAGGGCACGGTCCTCGGTCTGCTCGGGCCGAACGGCGCGGGCAAGACGACGACCGTCCGCTGTCTGACGACCCTGCTGAACCCCGACAGCGGCTCGGCGGTCGTCGCGGGCATGGACGTCCTGAAGAACCCTGATGCCGTACGCCGCTCCATCGGCCTGTCCGGCCAGTTCGCGGCGGTCGACGAGTACCTCACCGGCCGGGAGAACCTGCAGATGGTCGGCCAGCTCTACCAGATGAGGGCGAAGGAGGCGAAGGCCCGTGCGGTGGAGCTGCTGGAGCAGTTCGACCTCACCGACGCCGCCGACCGCCCCACCAAGACCTACTCCGGCGGGATGCGCCGCCGCCTCGACCTGGCGGCCGCCCTGGTGGTCTCACCGCCCGTGATGTTCATGGACGAGCCGACGACGGGCCTCGACCCGCGCAACCGGCAGCTGCTGTGGGACGTCATCAAGCGACTGGTCTCCGGCGGTACGACCCTGCTGCTGACCACGCAGTACCTCGAAGAGGCCGACCACCTGGCACACGACATAGCGGTGGTCGACCATGGCCGCGTCATCGCCACGGGCACCTCCGACCAGCTCAAGGCCCGCACCGGCGGCGAGCGCGTCGAGGTCGTGGTGCACCAGCGCGAGGACATCCAGTCGGCGTCCGAGGTGCTGCGCGGCTTCGGCAAGGGCGAGACGACGGTCGAGGACCACATGCGCAAGCTCACCGTGCCCGTGGCCGGAGGCGCCAAGCTTCTCGCCGAGGTCATCCGCGAACTCGACACCCGGGGTATCGAGATCGACGACATCGGCCTGCGTCGCCCGACCCTCGACGACGTGTTCCTGTCCCTGACGGGCCACGTGGCCGAGACGAAGGACGAGGAGAACGGCAAGGAGGCCGTCAAATGATCTCGCCGCCCGACCGAGACCGGTGGACGACCGTCGTGAAGGAGCAGGTGAAGTGAGCGCCACGAACGACTCCCTGGTCATCGCCCGCCGGAACCTGATCCGTATGGGCCGGATTCCCGAGATGATCATCTTCGGGCTGATCCAGCCGATCATGTTCGTCGTGCTCTTCACCTATGTGTTCGGCGGCTCGATCCAGGTCGGCTCGTCCACCTCCACCCAGGCGTACCGCGAGTTCCTGATGGCCGGCATCTTCGCCCAGACGGTCACCTTCGCCACGGCGGGCGCGGGCGCGGGCATCGCCGACGACATGCACAAGGGCCTCATCGACCGGTTCCGCTCGCTGCCCATGGCACGCGGTGCGGTGCTCACCGGGCGGACCCTCGCCGACCTGGTGCAGACGACGCTCACCCTCGTCGTCCTGGCGGTCGTCGCCCTGATCGTCGGCTGGCGCACGCACGAGAACCTCGGCAAGGTGCTCGCCGGATTCGGCCTGCTCCTGCTGCTCGGCTACGCGTTCTCCTGGATCGGCGCGCTCATCGGCCTGTCGGTGCGCACGCCCGAAGCGGCGACCTCGGGTGGTCTGATCTGGCTGTTTCCGCTGACGTTCATCTCGAACGCGTTCGTGGACGCGAACCAGATGCCGACCTTCCTGCGGCACATCGCGGAGTGGAACCCGTTCAGCGCCACGGTGCAGGCGAGCCGCGAGCTGTTCGGCAACCTTCCCCCGGGCTTCCAGCCGCCCGACGCCTGGCCGATGCAGCACCCGGTGTGGGCGTCGCTGATCTGGTCGGTCGTCATCATCCTGACCTTCCGCACGCTCGCGGTCCGCAAGTACCGCCGGGCGCATGGCTGACGGCTCAGGTGCGACGGCATGACGAAAGCCCCCGGCGCCACTGGGCGCCGGGGGCCGGTGAAGGACTTGTCGGGCGGGGTCAGCCGCCGCACGGTCCGGTCAGCCGCTGTAGGGCTCGGCCTTCAGGATCTTCACCGAGGCCTTCTTGCCGTTCGGCAGCTCGTACTCGGCGTCCTCGCCGACCTTGTGGCCGATGACGCCGGAGCCCAGCGGGGACTGCGGCGAGTAGGTCTCGATGTCGGCGCTCGCGTACTCGCGGGAGGCGAGCAGGAAGGTCATGGTGTCGTCCTCGTCACCGTCGAAGGCGATCGTCACGACCATGCCGGGCGCCACCGCACCGTCCGCCGATGCCGGCGCCTCGCCGACCTGGGCGTTCTCCAGGAGCTGGGTCAGCTGGCGCACACGGAGCTCCTGCTTGCCCTGCTCCTCCTTGGCCGCGTGGTACCCGCCGTTCTCGCGCAGGTCGCCCTCCTCGCGCGCGGCCGCGATCTTGGCTGCGATCTCCGTGCGCGCAGGACCAGACAGGTACTCCAGCTCGGCCTTGAGCTGGTTGTACGCCTCCTGGGTCAGCCAGGTGACGTTCTCGCTGGTCTGGGTCACAGGTGCTCCTCGTCGGTACTGGGAATACAAAGCATCGCCCTACCCAGAAGGATGTTCCTTCACGGATGGGCGAAACCACGAGCCTAACAATTCAACGGCCGAAGGGGGAGGACATAAGCCATCAGAATCACGTCAACGCAGGTCAGGGCCTACGCATTCAGGCCGGAACCGGTCGGCGTCGATCGCCGTCGAGCGGTTTCGATCGACGGAGTCAGTCGGCGTGGCAGCCGAGCAGTTCGGCCGTCGTTCCCTGGGACGTCGTACGGAGCGTGACGACCTTGTCGATCCGCGTCGCGTCGCCGTCGAAGCGGAAGTCGGCCCGGCCCACCTCGGCGCCGTCCTCCGCCTGGGAGCGCAGCGTGCAGTAGCCGGAGGCGCCGGCGTCCTTGCGGACCTCCAGATGGATCTTCACCGCGTCCTGCGTCGCGTCGAACTCGATCACCTCGGCGCTGATCTTGTTCTGGCCGACGTAGTGGTAGCCGAAGTAGCCGACCAGCGCCAGCAGTGCCACCCCGAGAAAGGCGCCGACGACCTTGAGTGTGCGGTCGGAGCGCGCGTCCGAGGAGCGGCCATAGCGGCCCTCGGGCGGTCGCGTGCTCGCCGTACTCATGATCGTCCTTTCGGCCGGGGCGGGACGGATGTCCTGAAAGGAGGGCCTGCGGGCCGTACCGCGGAATTATCCGCCCTCCGATTCGGTCACTATAGAAGCCGCCGATCGCACCGGTTCACACCGGGCGCCGACTTTTGAGGATTGAGTCTTGACTGACCAGTTGCGACTGATGGCCGTCCACGCCCACCCCGACGACGAGTCGAGCAAGGGCGCGGCCACCATGGCGAAGTACGTGTCCGAGGGGGTGGACGTGCTGGTCGTGACCTGCACGGGCGGGGAGCGCGGCTCCATCCTCAATCCGAAGCTTCAGGGCGACAAGTACATCGAGGAGCACATCCACGAGGTACGCAAGAAAGAGATGGACGAGGCTCGCGAGATCCTCGGCGTGAAGCAGGAGTGGCTCGGCTTCGTCGACTCCGGCCTCCCCGAGGGCGACCCGCTGCCGCCGCTGCCGGAGGGCTGCTTCGCCCTGGAGGACGTCGACAAGGCGGCCGGCGAGCTGGTGAAGCAGATCCGTTCGTTCCGTCCCCAGGTGATCACCACCTATGACGAGAACGGCGGCTATCCGCACCCCGACCACATCATGACCCACAAGATCTCGATGGTGGCCTTCGAGGGCGCGACGGACACCGAGAAGTACCCGGAGACGGAGTACGGCCCCGCGTACCAGCCGCAGAAGCTCTACTACAACCAGGGCTTCAACCGCCCCCGCACCCAGGCGCTGCACGACGCCATGCTGGAGCGCGGCCTGGAGTCGCCGTACGGGGACTGGCTCAAGCGCTGGGACGAGTTCCAGCGCAGCGAGCGCACGATCACCACACACGTCCCGTGTGGCGACTTCTATGAGATTCGCGACAAGGCCCTGATCGCGCACGCCACCCAGATCGACCCCGACGGCGGCTGGTTCCGGGTGCCGCTGGAGCTGCAGAGGGAGGTCTGGCCGACGGAGGAGTACGAGCTCGCGAAGTCACTCGTCGATACCTCCCTCCCCGAGGACGACCTCTTTGCGGGCATCCGCGACAATGCCTGACATGAGCGCAAGCGCAAGCCTGGCAATGACACAGCTCGTCACCCTCGCGAAGGAGGTGGACAAGGACAAGGTCACCCCCGGCGTCCTCGGTTTCATCGTCTTCGCGGTGATGGCGGTGGCGGTGTGGGGCCTGATGAAGTCCATGAACCGCCACATGAGCAAGGTCGACTTCAAGGAGGCTCCGGACCCGACGGCGGAGGCCTCCGGCGAGAGCGCCGGGGCGAGCGGCACCGCCAAGTCGTAGCGAGGCGGAGGACGGCTGGGTCACTGCCGGGCCGCCATCGGCACCCCCATGACCTCCCGCGCGTGGCGGTTCGGCACCATGCCGAGCCGCCAGGCCTGCCAGCCGGACTCCAGGCTCACGCCGCGTTCGAGCAGGAGCTGGTAGGCCTCCACGTAGTCGACCAGCTTCCCGTCCCGCAGCGCATGCCCGTCGCGGGACAGCTGGGCCAGTTCCTCCTGCGCCACCGCCGTCCCGATCTCGACACCGCCCGGCGCCGCGTACGGCAGCAGTGTGCAGCGCAGGAACCGTGCCCAGTCCTCGCCTCTGCGGTCGTCGTACGACGTGAAGAGCCGCACCGCGTCCTCGCACAGCGTCAGCGCCTGCTGGGTGCGGGTGTTCCCGGCGTCCACCACCGCCAGCTCCAGGCATGTCCATGCCTCGCCGTGGGCGACGCCGATGCGCTGGAAATCGGCGCGGGCGTCCATCAGCAGCTGGCGGGCGAACCCGGAGTTCTTCAACGAGCCCGTCTGGGCCGCCCGCTGGTCGCGGGTCACGCGGGCCGAGTGATGGCGGGCGCAGGCGAGGCCGTACACGTCCCGCATGCGGGAGAACATCGTGCGGGAGCGTTCCAGCTCGCGGACCGCCAGGTCCAGGTTGCCGGTCTCCTCCAGGGCCTGGCCCAGGTAGTAGACGGACCAGGCCTCGCCGCGCGCGTCCTCGTTGTCGCGGTGCCGGGAGGCCGCCTGGCGCAGTCCGTCCACCGCCGGGGACGGGTCACCGGCGACCAGGCGGGCCCGGGAGAGCTGGGTCATCGCCCAGGCCTCGCCCCGGGCGTCACGCGTACGGCCGTACAACTCCAGGGCCGTCCGCAACTCGGCTTCCGCGCTCGGTACGTCGCCCCTGCGCAGGCTCAGTTGCCCCAGCTGGAAGTGGGCCCAGGCCTCGCCGTGGATGGACTCGCCGGCACGGTGCAGGGACAGGGATTCGGTCAGGAGGGCGAGGGACTCCGAGATCCGGCCCTGGTCCCGTTCCACGGCCGCCAGCGCGTGCATCGTCCAGGCGCGGTCCGTCGCCAGCGCCGGGGCGGACTGCAGGTCCAGGGCCTCGCGGAGCTTCGTCGCCGCCTCGGTGAGGTTGCCCTGGTGGTGCAGGGTGATGCCGAGGGAGCACAGGGCCCGGGCCGCGCCCGCGTCGTGGTGGGCCTCCATGTAGAGGTCGACGACCGAGGTCAGGGTCGTGCGGGCCTTGTCCAGCTCGCCGAGCTGGCGGGCCGCGATGCCGGTGCGCCACTGCACCGAGCGGACCAGCAGCCCCTGGTCCACCTCCTGCGCCAGCTCGCTGATCTCGCCGAGGCGGTAGAGGTCGCCCCGCAGGAGGCAGTAGTCGCACAGGGCGCCGAGCAGGTTCAGGACCGCCGCCTGGTTCACGTCCTGCGCGTGCCGGAGTGCGGCCGTGATGAAGCTCGACTCGTCGTCCAGCCAGCGCAGCGCGTCGTCCAGCGAGGTGAAGCCGTGCGGGCTGAAGCGGTCCGAGCGGGTCGACATGTTGCCGTCGACCAGGCGCAGCACGGAGTCCGCCAGCTCCGCGTAGTTCACGATCAACCGTTCCTGCGCCGCCGTACGCTCCGCCGGTTCCTCCTCGTCGAGGAGGCGGGCCTGGGCGAAGGCGCGGACCAGGTCGTGCAGGCGGTAGCGGCTGCCGCGCACATGGTCGATCAGACCCGACCGGGACAGGGCCACCAGGTGGCGGGTCGCCTCCGCCTCGTCCGTGGCCAGCAGCGACGCCGCCGCGGCGGCGCCCAGGGAGGCCCGGCCCGCCAGAGCCAGCCTGCGCAGCAGGCGCCGCGCGACCTCCGACTGGTCCGTGTAGCGCAGCCACAGCACCCGTTCGATCGGCTCCACGGGGCCGTACGCGCCCAGGTCCGTCGCCAGCGTGCGCGGTGAACGCGGGCCCAGCGACGAACCCGCGATGCGCAGCGCCAGTGGCAGCCCGCCGCACAACTCCCGTATCCGGTCGGCGGATTCGGCGTCGTAGGGCGCCGAGGAATCCTGCGCCGCCGCCGTCAGCAACTCCTCCGCGCCGGCCGCGTCCAGCGACTCCACCGGAAGCCGGTGCACCCAGGCGGCGAGGTCCGCGGGCAGGTCCAGAGGCTCGCGGGCGGTGACCAGGACCAGGCTGTCGGAGCGCTCGGGGATCAGGGAGCGGACCTGTTCCGGGTCCGAGGCGTCGTCCAGTACGACCGTGACCGGCAGGCCGGTCAGGTGCTGGTGGTAGAGCTCGCTCAGCCGCTTGACCTGCTGTTCGGCCGACGAGCGCTCGCGGAACAGGAGCTGCTCGCGCGGGGCGCCCAAACGGTTCAGCAGATGCAGCAGCGCGTCTCTCGTCGACAGCGGCGGCTCCTGCGACGTGTCGCCGCGCAGGTCCACCACGCACGCGCCCCGGAACTGGTCCTTGAGGTCATGGGCGGCGCGGACCGCCAGTGCCGTACGACCGCTGCCCGGCGCCCCGTGCAGGACCACGACCGTCGGCTTCGTCTCCGTACTCGCGCGTGCCGCCTGCACCCACTGCCGGATGCGGGCCATCTCCTGCCTGCGGCCCGCGAACGGGTCCTCCGGCTCCGGGAGCTGACCGAACGACTGCTCCAGCACGCTCCGGCCGCGGGCCGCCGCGCTCTTGTCCGCGCCCTTGAGCCGCGGCCCCGTCTTCTTCGGGCCGGTGGACGCGCTCAGCACCCGCTGCTGGTCGAGGAACGGACGGATGCCCCGTACCTCCAGCGCCGTCAGCCACTGCAGGCGCAGCTGCTGCGGGCCGCCGGGCTGGCCGACGGCGCCCGCGCGGTGGTGCGCGGCCGGCAGATGGGTGCCGGCCACCTTCGCCACCGTCGCCGCCGCGCCGACGACGCCCACGGTCACGCCCGCGCCGACCGCGGTGCCCGTGCCCGTGCCGAGCGCCAGGTCGGAGACGACGGCCGTGACCGCCGCGACACCCGCCACCATCAGCGGCGTACGGCCGCCCTCCCGCGCGAACCGCTGCCCGAACGTCAGCCGGCCGGCCTCCGCCTCGTCCAGCGCGCGCGTATACGCCTCGTACTCCTCGGCCGCCGTCTGCGCCATGGAGTCCAGCGCCCCGCGCGCCCGCGACAACAGCACCTGCCCGTCGACGCTCCCGCCCGAGCGCCGCACCTCCTCCTCCACGGCCCGGGCCAACAGCCGCTCGGCGTCGGCCCGATGGCTGTCCCGCATGTCACGTCCCCCTCCGGTGGCAACGGCGTTCTTGGTCAAGTGTGCTGCGGACGGCGCATCGGGGCGAGGGGGCGAGCGGACTTCGATCACCTTGCAAGATCGGTGAATTGGCGCGGAGGGGGGCGGTGGCTCTGGTGTTCGCGCGCACGAACGGGAAGGTCGGGGGAGAACATGAGCTGGGCGAACAACGGGCCTGCGGGCCCGGCGCAGGGGCAGCCGTACGGTCCGTCACAGCCTCCGGGCCCGCCGCGGAGTGTGGAGTCGGCGCCCACGGAGAAGGCCAAGGCGGATCAGGTGCGGTACGGACCGGTCGAGGTGTCGGCCGACGGCACCGATTCGGGGTCGTACCTTGAGCTGGACACGCCGAAGCCGGTCGTGATGAGCTCCACCAACGGCGCGGACATCATCTTCTCGGGAAGCCTCGCCCCGAATCTGTTCGTCCCGGACTCCGTTTCCGACCTGGCCCCGTGGCACGACCCAGAAGCCGTCCCGACGGCCGTGGACGGCCTCGAGAGCGACGGGAAAACTCAAGGTCACGGTCTGGGAGACGCCTGACGTCTGACCGGCGGGGTACTGCGGCAGGATGGACCCCATGCCGAACCGACTGGCTCACGAGACGTCCCCCTACCTCCTCCAGCACGCGGACAACCCCGTCGACTGGTGGCCGTGGTCGGCCGAGGCCTTCGAGGAGGCCCGCAAGAGCGGCAAACCGGTCCTGCTCAGCGTCGGCTACAGCAGCTGTCACTGGTGTCACGTGATGGCACACGAGTCCTTCGAGGACCAGGAGACCGCCGACTACCTCAACGCCCACTTCGTCAGCGTCAAGGTCGACCGCGAGGAACGCCCCGACGTGGACGCCGTCTACATGGAGGCCGTCCAGGCGGCCACCGGCCAGGGCGGCTGGCCCATGACGGTGTTCCTCACCCCGGACGCCGAGCCCTTCTACTTCGGCACCTACTTCCCGCCCGCGCCCCGGCAGGGGATGCCGTCCTTCCGGCAGGTCCTGGAGGGCGTGCGCAGCGCCTGGACCGACCGGCGCGAGGAGGTCGCCGACGTCGCGGGGAAGATCGTGCGGGACCTCGCCGGGCGGGAGATCTCCTACGGCGGGCCCGAGGCGCCCGGTGAGCAGGAGCTGTCGGCGGCGTTGCTCGGGCTCACCCGGGAGTACGACCCGCAGCGGGGCGGGTTCGGCGGGGCACCGAAGTTCCCGCCGTCCATGGTGATCGAGTTCCTGCTGCGGCATCACGCGCGGACCGGTGCCGAGGGCGCGCTGGAGATGGCGCGGGACACCTGCGAGCGGATGGCCCGGGGCGGCATCTACGACCAGCTCGGCGGTGGCTTCGCCCGCTACTCCGTCGACCGCGACTGGGTCGTGCCGCACTTCGAGAAGATGCTGTACGACAACGCCCTGCTGTGCCGCGCCTACGCCCACCTCTGGCGCGCCACCGCCCGCGGCGGAGCCGCTGATGAACTCAGCGAGCTCGCCCGCCGCGTGGCTCTGGAGACCGCGGACTTCATGGTGCGTGAACTGCGCACCGCCGAGGGCGGGTTCGCCTCCGCGCTCGACGCCGACAGCGACGACGGGACCGGCAGGCACGTCGAGGGCGCCTACTACGTGTGGACCCCGCAGCAGCTGCGTGACGTCCTCGGCGACGACGACGCCGAACTCGCCGCCCGGTACTTCGGTGTCACGCAGGAGGGCACCTTCGAGCACGGCTCCTCCGTGCTGCAGCTGCCGCAGCAGGACGGGCTTTTCGACGCCGAGAAGATCACCTCCGTACGGCAGCGGCTGCTCGACAGTCGCGGCGAACGCTCCGCCCCCGGCCGCGACGACAAGATCGTCGCCGCCTGGAACGGCCTCGCCGTCGCCGCCCTCGCCGAGACCGGCGCCTACTTCGACCGCCCCGACCTCGTGGAGGCCGCCCTCGGCGCCGCCGACCTCCTCGTCCGGCTGCACCTCGGCGACCACGCCCGCCTCGCCCGCACCAGCAAGGACGGCCAGGTCGGCGCCAACGCGGGTGTGCTGGAGGACTACGCCGATGTCGCCGAGGGCTTCCTCGCGCTCGCGTCCGTCACCGGCGAGGGCGTCTGGCTGGAGTTCGCCGGGTTCCTGCTCGACCACGTCCTCGCCCGTTTCGTCGACGAGGAGTCCGGCGCCCTGTACGACACCGCCGCCGACGCCGAGCAGCTGATCCGCCGGCCCCAGGACCCCACCGACAACGCCGCCCCCGCCGGCTGGACCGCGGCGGCCGGCGCCCTGCTGAGCTATGCCGCGCAGACCGGCGCCGAGCCCCATCGCATCGCCGCCGAGCGGGCGTTGGGCGTCGTCAAGGCCCTCGGCCCGCGCGTCCCCCGTTTCATCGCCTGGGGGCTCGCGGTCGCCGAGGCCAACCTCGACGGGCCGCGCGAGGTCGCGATCGTCGGACCGGCCCTCGATGACAAGGCGACAAAGGCTCTGCACCGTACGGCACTTCTGGCCACCGCCCCGGGGGCAGTCGTGGCCGTGGGAACTCCGGAGAGTGACGAGTTTCCGCTTCTCGTCGAACGTCCGTTGCAGCAGGGCGAACCTGCGGCCTATGTCTGCCGCAACTTCACCTGCGACGCTCCGACCACCGATCCCGACCGCCTGCGAACCACTCTGACCAGCTGAAACGGCAGCGGGTTCGGGACGGTTACGCAGGCCGTGTTCGAATTGTTCACTCTCGGGGATCGTTGTGATGAAACGCGCTCTTCACTGAAACGGTCTGCGGACTTCACAGATCCCCCTTAATCTCTGCACAGTGCCGCGACTGGTGTGACTCACTGTCGCGACAGGGGGCATTGGGGATCTGGGGGGATCTGTTGTTGACGTCTGTCTTCATATCTGCTGTGTCGCTGGCCTTGTTCTGGATGGCGGCCTTCACCCTGTGGTGGCAGATGCACGCGTGGCGCACGCCCGAGGTGCTCGCCTCCACCCGGTTCAGCAGACCGGACGGGGACGAGCACGTCTCGTTCTCACTGCTACTGCCGGCCCGGCACGAACAGGCCGTGCTGGACCACACCATCCAGCGACTGCTGGAGTCCACACACACCGACTTCGAGATCATCGTCATCGTCGGGCACGACGACCCGGAGACCACGGAGGTCGCCGAGAAGGCGGCCGCCCGTGACCCGCGCGTCCGGGTCGTCGTCGACACCCATGAGAAGAAGAACAAGCCGAAGGCCATGAACACGGCGCTGCCGCACTGCCGCGGCGACGTCGTCGGGGTCTTCGACGCCGAGGACCAGGTCCACCCGGAGCTCCTCGCGCACGTGGACCACGCGTTCCGGACGACCGGGGCGGACGTCGTCCAGGGCGGGGTCCAGCTCATCAACTTCCACTCCAGCTGGTACAGCCTGCGCAACTGCCTGGAGTACTTCTTCTGGTTCCGCTCCCGGCTCCATCTGCACGCGCAGAAGGGGTTCATCCCGCTCGGCGGCAACACCGTCTTCGTGCGCACCGACGTGCTGCGGGAGGCCGACGGCTGGGATCCCAACTGCCTCGCCGAGGACTGCGACCTGGGCGTGCGGCTGTCCAGCGTCGGCAAGAAGGTCGTCGTCGCCTACGACTCCGACATGGTGACCAAGGAGGAGACGCCGGGCAGCCTGATGTCGCTGCTCAAGCAGCGCACCCGCTGGAACCAGGGCTTCCTGCAGGTCTACCGGAAGAAGGACTGGAAGCAACTGCCCACCTTCGGGCAGCGGTTGCTCGCCCGGTACACCCTCATGACGCCGTTCATGCAGGCCTTCACCGGGCTCATCATCCCGCTCAACATCGCGATCGCGGTCTTCCTCGACGTGTCCGTGAGCGTCGCCTTCATCACCTTCCTGCCGGCCGTCACCGCGCTCGTCACCTTCGTCTTCGAGATCGTCGGACTGCACGACTTCGGCAAGCAGTACGGACTTCGGGTGCGCTTCGTGCACTACGTGAAGCTCGTCGTGGGCGGCCCCTTCTACCAGGTGCTCCTCGCCGGGGCCGCCGTCCGCGCCGTATGGCGTGAGCAACGCGGCCAGAACGACTGGGAGTTGACCAGCCACGTCGGCGCGCATCTCACCGATGCCGAAGTGACCCGAGACCTCCGAGAGGACGTCCCTGCGTGACCTCCACCCTTCCCGCGGTGACCACTCCGAAGGTCCCCGCGCAGAGAACAGCTGTCCCTGAAACGCGTTCGACCGCTCGAACGAACCCGTCGAAGCGTCTCCGTTCCTCCCGCTCCGACCTGCTCCTGTGCGGCGCGCTCCTCGTCGCGATCCTCGTCGTGCAGGGCTGGAACATCTCCGACTACCCGACCCTCAGCGACGACGAGGGCACCTACCTCGCCCAGGCCTGGGCCGTCCAGGAGGGCCGGGGCCTCGCCCACTACACCTACTGGTACGACCACCCGCCGCTCGGCTGGATCCAGATAGCCCTGCTCACCTGGATACCGGCCGCGCTCAGCCCCGAGTCGATGACCGTCGGCTCGATGCGTGCCGCGATGCTCGTCATCAGCGCGGTCAGCGCGGTCCTGGTGTACGTGCTCGGGCGGCGGCTGTCCCTGCCGCGCTGGGCGGCCGGGCTCGGCATGGTCCTGTTCGGGCTGTCCCCGCTGTCGGTCGTGCTCCAGCGGGAGATCTTCCTCGACAACCTCGCGGTGATGTGGACGCTGCTCGCCTTCGCCCTCGCCGCCTCGCCGAGCCGCCACCTCTGGCATCACTTCGGCGCCGGGATGGCGGCCGCCACGGCCGTGCTGACCAAGGAGACGATGCTCTTCGTCCTCCCCGCGGTCTTCGTCACCATGTGGCGGCACAGCCACCGCGACACCCGCAAGTTCGCCCTCACCGGAGCCGTCACCGCCTGCGCGCTCATCGGCCTGGCCTACCCCCTGTTCGCCCTGCTGAAGGGCGAGATGTTCCCGGGCGACGGCCATGTCTCGCTGTGGGACGGCATCAAGTACCAGATGACCAGGCCGGGTTCGGGCTTCATCCTCGACCAGGGCTCGGGCTCGCACGGTGTGCTCCGGTCCTGGCTCTACTACGACCGCGTCCTCATCCTCGGCGGCCTCGCGGGCGCGCTGCTGCTCCTGTTCACCTGGCGCTGGTCGGTCACCGCCCGCGCCCTGGCCGGACCGTCGTTCGCGGTGGCGATCCTCGCCCTGGTGGCCATGCGTCCCAACGGCTACCTGCCCGCCATGTACGTCATCCAGGCGCTGCCGTTCCTCGCCCTGGTCCTCGCCGGAGGAACCGCCTCCGTCGCCCACGCCGCCCTGCGGCGGTGGAGGTCCGAGGGCGAGCACCGGTACCTCACCGGCGGGCGGTACGCCCTCGCGGCCGTCCTCGCGATCTCCGCCGGCGCCTATGTCGTACCCCGCTGGTACGACGGCGACCGCACCGCCGTCACGGCCGACGCCAACGCGCCCTACCAGGCCGCCTCGAAGTGGCTGTCCACCGAGGTGGCGGACCCGAAGGACACCCGCGTCCTCGTCGACGACGCGCTGTGGCTGGACCTGGTGCACGCCGGGTACGAGCCGGGGCTCGGCGTCATCTGGTTCTACAAGGCCGACCTCGACCCGGCCGTGACGAAGACGATGCCCCGCGGCTGGAAGGACCTCGACTACGTCGTCGCCTCGCCGACGGTACGGCGCGACGCGGTCGACCTGCCCAACGTCAAGGCGGCCATCGAGCACTCGACGCCGGTCGCCGTGTTCGGCAGCGGCGAGGACCGCATCGAGATCCGCCAGATCCAGACAGCCTCCGGAGGCGTTCGATGACCCACGAGTACACCGCCCCCGGGGAGCTGGGCGATCCCTCGGTAGAGGCCGCCGAGGTGCCCGAGCCGGGCGCCGTCACCATCGTCGTACCGACCTTCAACGAGTCGGCGAACGTACGGCAGTTGCTGCACATGATCACCGAGTCGGTGCCGTCCCGGCTGCCCTGCGAGGTCGTCTTCGTGGACGACTCCACCGACGACACGCCCCAGGTCATCAAGGAGGCCGCGCAGGACTGCCCGTTCCCCGTCACCGTCATCCACCGCGACGAACCCGTCGGCGGGCTCGGCGGCGCGGTCGTCGAGGGGATGAAGGCGGCAGGGTCGGACTGGATCGTCGTCATGGACGGCGACTGCCAGCACCCGCCGTCCCTCGTGCCGGACCTGGTCGCCACCGGTGAGCGCGCGAACGCCGGGCTCGTCGTCGCCTCCCGGTACATCAAGGGCGGCAGCCGGGCCGGGCTCGCCGGCAGCTACCGGGTGGCCGTGTCGCGGGCGGCGACCTGGCTGACCAAGTCCCTCTTCCCGCGCCGCCTGCACGGCATCAGCGACCCGATGAGCGGCTTCTTCGCCATCCGCCGCAGCGACATCACCGCGGACGCGCTCAAGCCGCTCGGCTACAAGATCCTGCTGGAGCTGGCCGTGCGCAGCCGCCCGCGCACGGTCACCGAGGTGCCGTTCGTGTTCCAGGAGCGGTTCGCGGGGGAGTCCAAGTCCACGGCGGCGGAGGGGCGGCGTTTCCTGCGGCACCTAGCCGGGCTGCGTACGGCCGACCCGCTGTCCCGCATGGTGGTGTTCGGGCTGATCGGGCTCACCGGCTTCGTGCCGAACCTGGCCGCGCTGTGGGCGATGACCGAGGCGGGGCTGCACTATCTGCCCGCCGAGATCGTCGCCAACCAGTTCGGCGTGGCCTGGAACTTCCTGCTGATCGAGAAGCTGCTGTTCCGCGACCGCCGCGTCCACCGCCACTGGGCCGACCGCACCATCCGGTTCGCGCTGCTCGCCAACGCCGACCTGGTGCTGCGCATCCCGCTGATCGCGCTGTTCGTCGGGCAGTTCGGGCTGGCCGTGCTGCCCGCCACGGCACTGGCCCTGGTCGTCACCTTCGTCCTGCGCTTCGCCGGTACCGAAGCGCTGGTCTATCTGCCGCGCCGGGGCCGGAAGGGGACCGGGCGCGGGAGCCGCACAGCAAGGAGCACTGCATGAGATCGAGCCGCACGAGAGCCGGACGGAGAACGGCCCTGTTGGCCGTCCTCGGCCTCACCGGAGGCCTCCTCCTCACCGCGCCCCAGCCCGCCTCCGCCGCCAACCTCATCAAGAACCCCGGCTTCGAGACCGCGGGTACCGACGACATGCCCTACTGCTGGAAGAAGTCCGGCTGGGGCGACAACGACGTCACCTTCGAGACGGTGGCCGACGCCCACTCGGGCGGCAAGGCCATGAAGGTCACGCTCACCCGCCGCGTCGACGGCGACCGCAAGGCGCTGATCACCGAGTCCGCCGAGTGCGCGCCGGTCGTCACGCCGGGCAAGCAGTACGACCTGGGGCTCTGGTACAAGTCGACCACCCCCGACACCTCGGTCACCCTCTTCCGGCACGACCCCACGGCGGGCTGGCAGTACTGGACGGACCTCAAGACGCTGGAGATGGCGGGCGGTTGGACCGAGGCGACGGTCCGCACACCCGAGGTGCCCGCCGGCACCGACCGGATCGCCTGGGGCGTCTCCGTCTACGGCACCGGTTCCGTCACCACCGACGACTACACGATGGACCAGGTCGCCGACCCCGTCCCCGACCCGGTGTGCACGGGCACCGCGGAGGAGTGCGCGAACGGCCGCTGGGACGTCCTGCCGACCAAGAACCCGGTCCGCTCCATGCACTCCGTCGTCCTCCGCAACGGCAAGGTGTTGCTGATCGCGGGCTCCGGCAACAGCGAGCAGATGTTCGCGGCGGGCACGTTCACCAGCGCGGTCTACGACCCGCAGAACGGCACGTACAAGCAGATCACCACGCCCAAGGACATGTTCTGTGCGGGCCACGTCCAGCTCGACGACGGGCGTGTGCTCGTCATGAGCGGCAACAAGGGCTATCCGTCGGCCGACGGCACGATCGGCTACCAGGGCTACAAGGACTCGTACGTCTTCGACCCGGTCACCGAGACCTACAGCAAGACCAACGACATGAACGACGGCCACTGGTATCCGTCGGCCACGATCCTCGGCAACGGTGACGTGATCTCCTTCGGCGGGCTGAAGGAGGACTCGACCGGCTCGGTGACCGCCGAACTGTGGTCGGACGCCGAGCAGAAGTGGCTCGAACTCTGGAAGGTCAACCAGACCTGGTCCTACTGGGGCCTGTACCCGTCGATGATCCTGATGCAGGACGGCCGCCTCTTCTACTCGGGCAGCCACACGTTCGGCAACAACATCCCCGGCACCGGGTCGGCGATCTACGACTACGACGCCAACACGATCACCCAGGTCCCCGGCCTGCGGAACAAGGACGAGCGCGACCAGTCCGCGAGCGTGCTGCTGCCCCCGGCCCAGGACCAGAAGGTCCTCATCATCGGCGGCGGCAACATCGACTCCAACCCGGACGCCAACCGCCTCACCGACGTCATCGACCTCAAGCAGCCCAACCCGTCCTACGTCGCCGGCCCGCCGCTCCCGCAGGGCACCGTCGACCTCGGAGCCGGCAAGGTCCCGCAGACCGGCAACCAGGGCAAGATGTACGTCTCCGCCGTACTCCTGCCCGACGGCAAGGTCCTGGAGACGGGCGGCGCGCTGCACAACCGGGCCGACCCGGTGTACGAGTCGTCGCTCTACGACCCGGCGACGGGCACCTTCGACCCGGTGGCGGCCGACCCAGAGGAGCGCGGCTACCACTCCTCGGCGTTCCTGCTGCCCGACGGCCGCGTGATGACCACCGGCGACAACCCGGGCAACGGCAGCTGGAACCACGACGTGTCGATCTACACCCCGCCCTATCTCCTCAAGGGCGAGCGTCCGGCGATCACTTCGGTCATCGACACCGAGTGGACGTACGGCGACACCCAGCGGATCACCGTCGACCGGCCCATCGCCAAGGCCGAACTGATCCGCCCGGCCGCCGTCACCCACTCCTCCGACCCGAACCAGCGCTTCGTGGATCTCCCCCTGTCGGTGGACGGCAACAACATCGACCTGAACGTGACGAGCAACCCCAACCTGGCCCCGCCCGGCTGGTACATGCTCTTCGCGGTGGACGCGAACGGAGTGCCGTCGGTCGCCAAGTGGGTGCACCTCCAGGGCCCGCAGGCACTGAGCGCGACGGATGCCTCCGCCCACGTCCACGACTTCGCCGACAACCTCGAGGGCAAGGTCACGGGCCCCGGCAAGAAGCGCACGTCGCAGAAGGTCGGCCCGACCGTCTCCGGCTGCGACCGGCACTACGGCTCCGCCAACGTCTGCGTCCCGACGGACTTCCCGCCGACCGTGAGGGCGACGACGAAGGCCCGCTGCGACTGGCTGAAGAAGAACGACTACGGCCGTCTGAAAGTCAACGGCAAGGACGATCCGCTGCGGCTGGACCGGAACAGGGACGGAATCGCCTGCGGAAAGGGTGATGTGACCCTGCGTCAGCTCCCGTAGTCCGCCAGGGCGCGCTCCACGATGGCCACCAGCTGCTCGTGGTGCGCGCCCTTCCAGTACGCCCGCTTGCACCGGGTGCACTGCGCGAAGACGTCGTACGACCGCTGCGTCCCGCCCTCCAGCTGGTCCGCCACCTCGTCCTTGGTGGCCTCCTTGAGCAGGCCGTTGCAGGCGGTGCAGCGGGTCCAGGGACGCAGCTCGGGGCGGAACCGCTCGAGGATGTCGCGGAGTTGGTCGTCGGGGCGGGTGCTGTAGACGAAGGCACCGGCCCACAGCTCGCGGCGCCGCAGCAGACCCCGGTCACGGCTGAGCATGACCCGCTGCTCGGCGGCCGAGCGGGCGGCGAGCGCCGGGTCGCCGATGTCCGTCGACTCGTACGCCGTGTCCACGCCGAGCAGGCGCATGCGCCGGGCGAGGGTGCCGAGATGGACGTCGAGCAGGAAGCGCAGGGGAGCGCCGGGCACCCGCTGGGGGCGTGCGACGGGCCGTACCGAGACGGACTCGCCCGCTGCCGGGATGTGCGACACCGGCACCTCACGGCCGTCCACGACCACCGCACCGACCTCCGTCAGCGGGACGCCGAGGGACTCGACGACATGGCCGAGGGTCGAGACGCCGTCGGTGGTGACCTGGGCGGCACCGCCCTCGCGCCGTCCGTTGGGGAGGAAGATGCGCAGTTCGGGGGCGAACTCGACATGGATCCCGGGACCGTTCACCTCGTCAGGATGTCACGGCTAGGGGCTCGTGCCTCAGGTGTTTTTCGCGGGGAGGCCGTGCTCGATGACGTCCAGGGCGCGGTCCACCAGATCGCGGAGTTCGTCCTGGCAGTCGTTCTCCGCCCAGGTGATGTTGGCCTCCATCAGGCCGCCGACCAGGGACATCGCGTAGACCCGCACTTCGAGGGAGTCGGCGTCCAGACCGTGGCGCTCGGCGATGGCACCCCGCAGCAGCAGTCCGGTGGCCGACATGCTCTCGATCATCCGGGCGCGGACGGCGGGGATCTGGACCGCCAGGTGCGCCCGGACCCGGACCGCCTCGGGGTCCTCGGCGAGCAGCGCGTCCATGGACCGGTGCAGCACGTACCGCACCGAGTCCAGCCAGGACTCCGTGGCGGGCCGGGCACGCAACTCCTCCAGCATCAGAGGGTCGTACTCGTCCGTGAGGACGATGTCCTCCTTGGTCGGGAAGTAGCGGAAGACCGTGGACGGCGACACCTCGGCGCGCTCGGCGATCTGCTCGATCGTGGTGGCGTCGTAGCCCTGCTCCTTGATCAGGGCGTACGTCGCCTCACGGATCGCCATCCTGGTCTTGATCTTCTTCCGTTCGCGTAGTCCCAGCTGGGGGCCTTCGGGGAGGGGGACGGGGCGTGCGGGTGTCATGGGGCTCATTGTCGGGCATCGGCCTGCTCGGCAGCCATGTCCGGGGTCTCGGGCTTCTCCGCTTCCGGGGTGCTCGGCAGGAAGGCCGCCGCCAGCAGGGCGGAGACGAGGGCCGCGATCGCACACACCAGCAGCACGACGCCCATGCCGTGGACGTAGGCGCTGTTCGCGGAGGCCGCGAGCTGTGCCGACCCCGCCCGTTCGGCGACCAGGTGTGCCGCGACCACGGACTCGCCGGCCGTGTCGGCCGCCTCGGTGGGCAGCCCGGTGACGTCGAGCCGGTCCCGGAAGGCGCCGGCGAGCAGACTGCCGAGCAGGGCGATGCCGATCGCGCCGCCGACCTGACGCAGGGTCATCAGCAGCCCGGAGCCGCTGCCGGCGCGGTCGCGGGGCAGCGCGCTGAGGCCGCCGTTCATGGCGGGGATGAGCGAGAGACCGAAGCCGAGGCCGGTGATGGTGAGCCACAGCGCCACGAATCCGTAGCCGGAGCCCACCGCCGTGCGGCTGCCGAGGAACCCGGCGAAGGCCAGCACCACCAGGCCCGCGCTCACCGCGGCACGCGCGCCGAAGCGGGCGACGACCTTCGGGGCGAGGCGGGAGGCGACCAGCAGTCCGCCCATCATCGGCAGCAGCCGCACGCCGGTGCCCAGGGCGTCGTGGCCGAGGACGGCCTGGAGGTAGGGCGGCAGCACGAACAGCAGGCCGGTCAGGATGAACGTCACCAGGGTCGCGGCGACGGTGTTGAAGAGGAAGCCGCGGTGGGCCAGCAGGTTCATGTCGAGCATGGGGCGCTCGACCCGGCGTTCGCGCACCACGAGCGCGGCGATCAGCAGCACGGCCGCCCCGAGCATGCCCAGGACCAGCGGGTCGCCCCAGCCCCGGGTAGGCGCCTCGATGATGCCGTAGACGAGCGCGCCGAGCCCGGTCGCGGTGAGGGCCGTCGAGACGGTGTCGACCTCGGGGGAGGCGGGGTCCTTCGTCTCGGGGAGCAGGAAGACGCAGGCGGTGATGCCGATCGCGGCCATGGGGAGGTTGATCAGGAAGACCGAGCCCCACCAGAAGTGGTTCAGCAGCCAGCCGCCGATGATCGGGCCGAGGGGCAGGCCGAGCGCGGAGGCGGCGGAGGTGATGCCGACGGCCTTGGTGCGCTCCGCGGGCCCGAAGAGGGTGGGTAGCACGGACAGCGAGAGCGGGGTGACCAGTGCCGCGCCGACGCCCATCACGGCACGCGCGACGATCACCGCGTTCACGTCGCCGGCCAGTGCGCCGACCAGCGACCCAGCGAGGAAGATCCCGAGCCCGGTGATCAGCATCAGCCGCCGCCCGAAGCGGTCGCCGAGCAGGCCCGCGGGGAGCATCAGCGCGGCGAAGACGACGACGTACGCGTCCGCCATCCACTGCTGCTGGCCGGTGGTGGCACCGAGATCGGCGGCCATCGTCGGCAGCGCGACATTGAGGATCGTCATGTCGAAGCCGAGCGTGAGCATGCTCGCGACCAGCGCGGCGAGAGCCCACCAACGGCGAGGATCTGGAGTGACAGTTTCCATGAAATGAGAGTAGCTCTCAAAAGATAGGAACTGTCAATCGGTTTCGGCATGCAAAAAGGGCCACGGCGTTGAGCCGTGGCCCTTCGAGGAGCGGTGTGCGGACTACCCGTGCTGGTATGCCACCAGCGAGATCCCCACGTAGTGCGTGATGAACGCCGCCAGCGTGAAGGAGTGGAAGACCTCGTGGAAGCCGAACCAGCGCGGTGACGGGTTCGGGCGCTTGATGCCGTAGATCACTCCGCCCGCGCTGTAGAGGACACCGCCGACGATGACCAGGACCAGCACCGCGATGCCGCCGCTGCGCATGAAGTCCGGCAGGAAGAAGACGGCCGCCCAGCCCATCGCGATGTAGCAGGGGGTGTAGAGCCAGCGCGGGGCGCCGACCCAGAAGACGCGGAAGATGATGCCCGCCGCGGCGGCGGCCCAGATGCCCCACAGCAGCCACTGGCCCTTGGCCTCCGGCAGCAGCAGCATCGTCAGCGGTGTGTAGGTGCCTGCGATGATCAGGAAGATGTTGGCGTGATCCAGCCGGCGCAGGATGCCGTCCATGCGCGGGCTCCAGTTGCCCCGGTGGTACAGCGCGCTCACGCCGAACAGCAGGCAGGCGGTGAGGGCGAAGATCCCGCAGGCGAGGCGGCCCCGCGCCGAGTCCGCGAGGGCGGTGAGCACCAGGCCCGAGACGAGCGCGGCCGGAAACATGCCGAGATGCAGCCAGCCGCGGAGCTTGGGCTTGATCTCGTCCGTGAGCTGCTGGGCGTGGTGTGCGATCTGGTGCGGCAATGAGCGCGCGTCGGACTCGCGGCCGGCGGCCGGCGTGTCCGTTGGCGCGTCGGGGGCGGGCGACGTCATGCGGGGCATCGTACCTACGGAACCGTAAGTTACGTATCAGGGCGGCCAGATGACCGCACGGAAGTGGCCATCGTCTCATGGGGTACCCGGCAGGGGCGCACCCGGGGTGAAGCCGTGGTGACGCATCGAAAACATCTCGATGAGTGGTGATGCTCACGCCGCTCACCTGTGACGCCCTCTGGACATATGGGCGGACGCGTCGGATGATCAAATGAGTGCGGTCGGCACCGGATGAGCGCGGAAGATCCAGAAGATGTCCTGTCTGCGAAGCATCCGGGTCGCGGCCCCCACGGGGCATACAAGGGCATATTCAGACAAAATCCCTCACTTAGGAGCAACCGTGGCGCGCGACATCGCGGCTCCCCCCGTCGTCCCCACCAACCACCGGGAACTCGTCTCGTGGGTCAACGAGATCGCAGAACTGACGCAGCCGGACAGCGTGGTCTGGTGTGACGGATCAGAGGCCGAGTACGAGCGCCTGTCCGAGGAGCTCGTCGCGAAGGGCACCTTCCGCAAACTCGACCCGATCAAGCGCCCCAACTCCTACTACGCCGCCTCCGACCCGACCGACGTCGCCCGCGTCGAGGACCGGACCTTCATCTGCTCCGAGAAGGAGGAGGACGCCGGCCCGACGAACCACTGGATGGACCCCGCCGAGATGCGCGAGGTCTTCTCCGGTGAGAAGGGCGTCTTCCGCGGCTCGATGCGCGGCCGGACGATGTACGTCGTCCCGTTCTGCATGGGCCCGCTCGGCTCGAAACTCTCCGCGATCGGCGTCGAGATCACCGACTCGGCGTACGTCGCCGTCTCCATGCGCACCATGACCCGTATGGGCCAGGCCGTCCTCGACGAGCTCGGGGAGGACGGCTTCTTCGTGAAGGCCGTGCACTCCGTCGGCGCCCCGCTGGAGGAAGGCCAGGAGGACGTCCCCTGGCCCTGCAACCAGACCAAGTA
The DNA here is from genome assembly GCF_003963535.1 of Streptomyces cyaneochromogenes. Lineage (GTDB taxonomy): Bacteria > Actinomycetota > Actinomycetes > Streptomycetales > Streptomycetaceae > Streptomyces > Streptomyces shaanxiensis. Next base: position 6,438,443 of record NZ_CP034539.1, read on the forward strand.
CATCTCCCACTTCCCGGAGAGCCGCGAGATCTGGTCCTACGGCTCCGGCTACGGCGGCAACGCCCTGCTCGGCAAGAAGTGCTACGCCCTGCGCATCGCCTCCGTCATGGCCCGCGACGAGGGCTGGCTGGCCGAGCACATGCTGATCCTCAAGCTGACCCCGCCGCAGGGCGAGTCCAAGTACGTCGCCGCCGCCTTCCCGAGCGCCTGCGGCAAGACCAACCTCGCCATGCTGGAGCCCACCATCTCCGGCTGGACCGTCGAGACGATCGGCGACGACATCGCCTGGATGCGCTTCGGCGAGGACGGCCGCCTGTACGCCATCAACCCCGAGGCCGGCTTCTTCGGCGTCGCGCCCGGCACCGGTGAGCACACCAACGCCAACGCGATGAAGACGCTGTGGGGCAACTCGGTCTTCACCAACGTCGCCCTCACCGACGACAACGACATCTGGTGGGAGGGCATGACGGAGGAGACTCCGGCCCACCTCACCGACTGGAAGGGCAACGACTGGACGCCGGCCTCCGAGGCCCCGGCCGCCCACCCCAACGCCCGCTTCACCGTCCCCGCCTCGCAGTGCCCGATCATCGCGCCCGAGTGGGAGGACCCCAAGGGCGTGCCGATCTCGGCGATCCTCTTCGGCGGCCGGCGCGCCACCGCCGTACCGCTGGTGACGGAGTCCTTCGACTGGAACCACGGCGTGTTCCTCGGCGCCAACGTGGCCTCCGAGAAGACCGCCGCCGCCGAGGGCAAGGTCGGCGAGCTGCGCCGCGACCCCTTCGCCATGCTGCCGTTCTGCGGCTACAACATGGGCGACTACATGGCCCACTGGGTCGACGTGGCCAAGGACAAGGACCAGTCCAAGCTGCCGAAGATCTACTACGTCAACTGGTTCCGCAAGAACGACGAGGGCAAGTTCGTCTGGCCCGGCTTCGGCGAGAACAGCCGCGTCCTGAAGTGGATCGTCGAGCGCCTCGACGGCAAGGCCGAGGGCGTCGAGACCCCGATCGGCATCCTGCCGGCCAAGGGCGCGCTGGACACGAACGGCCTCGAACTGGCCGACTCCGACCTCGACTTCCTGCTCACCGTCGACAAGGAGGTCTGGCGCGAGGAGGCGGCGCTGGTCCCCGACCACCTCAACACCTTCGGTGACCACACGCCGAAGGAGCTGTGGGACGAGTACCGCGCCCTGGTGCAGCGCCTGGGCTGAGACAAGCCCCCAAGGACGCCGCGGCCGGCTCCGATCGTGCCCTGACCAGCAACATCGTCACGGCCGGCCGCGGTGACAGCACCACAGACCGGCGAAGTTCCGTACAACGGCGTGCGGGGCTCCGGGCCTGTCGTCGCACCTTCCCGTCCGCCCCGACGGGAGCAACGCGACGACAGGCCCTCGCCTGTTTCGGGCCCCTTTCGCATATCGGGGCCCCTTTCGCGGTCGTGCCGTCTTGATTGTGTGATCTTCACAGCTGTTTCATATGCATCACAAGAGCGTCACTGATCCCAGGAGGCGCTCAACACAGCCTGTGGGGGGCACAGTTGAATACTGCACACCGTCCCAGACGCCTCGCGGCCACGCTGCTCGCCGCCGCACTCGCCGGGACCGGCCTGACCGTCGCCGCGGCACCGGCGGCGCACGCGGCGGCGTCCGACTCCGTGGCCAAGCTGCCGATCTCGTCGTACTCGGCGCTGGCCGTCGACAACGTCCACCAGCGCGTCTTCGTGGCGGACAGCAACGTCGGCTACTACCTCAACTCCGGCACCATCACCGTCTACAACTTCGCGGGTGAGCGCCTCACGACGATCACCACCAACCAGGCCCATGTCTCCGGCCTGGCGGTCAGCGCCGACGGCAGCAAGCTCTACGCCGGACTGCGCGACCGGATCGAGGCCATCGACACCACGACCTACGAGCGCACCGTCGTGGCCTACGCCAACACCGACTACTGCGGCCGCGAGGTCGCCCAGTCCGGCGGGCAGGTCTACTTCACGACGCCGTTCGCGTCCAACGTCTCCCAGTGCGCCACCGCCGAGACCTACCTGGACGCGGTCATCAACGGAACGCACACCCGCACCGGCTGGAACGACTTCGGCGATCTGCTGCTGGAAGCCGGCGCCGGGGACAAGATGCTCATGGGCCAGCCGCTCAACGCCAAGGCGGCCGATCCCTTCCTCACCGTGTACGACACCAGCGGCCCCAGCCCCGTGCGCGAGGGCGCGCGGCGCTTCGCCGACGCCGAGGGCAAGGGCGCCCTGGACCTCAAGGACCTGGCGCTGTCCGCCGACGGCGGCAAGGTCGCCGTGGCCGACGCCACCGCCGGCACCCGGCTGCTCAACACCGCCGACCTGTCGGACGCGGCGGCCGGCTACCCGGCGCTTCCGTCCGGCGCCACCGCCAGCGCGGTCGCCTTCGGCGGCGACGGCAGGTACATCGCGCGCGGCGCCTCGGCCACCGGCTCCACGCCGGACCTGCTCGTCCAGCCCGCCGACCCGACCGACTCCACCGCCCCGCTGGAGTTCGTCTTCGAGGGCAGCCTCGACGGCGACCGGGTGGTGCCGCGCGGCCTGGAGTGGGCGGCGGACGGCTCCCGGCTGTTCGCGGTGACCACCAACGCGGCCGGCAGCCAGTACTGGCTGCACATCATCCAGCCCCCGGCCGTCCAGTACGACGCCCGCTTCACCGGCGGCCTCACCCACAGCCCCGCCGCTGCCGCCGCCGGCGAACCGCTGGCCGTACGCGGCAAGCTGGAGCAGGACGGCCCGGCACCCGCCGAGCCCCTGAGGGTCCAGGCGACCCGCACCGACGCGAACGGCACCCACGAGCTCGGCACCTTCACGGTCAAGGACGACGGCACCTTCACCGTCCTCGACGAGCCCGACCTCGTAGGCGACGCCACCTACAAGGTCTCCTTCCTCGGCGACCTGACCCACCGCCCCGCCGAGGACGTCACCACCAAGGTGTCCGTCGGCAAGGCACCCACCTCGATCGCGCTCACCGCGCCCGAGGAGGGCTCCCTGAGCACGGGCGTCGAGATCACCGGCACGTTCACCGCCCAGGGCAAGGCGCTGCCCGACCGCGCGGTCCTCAAGGTCACCCGCAAGGACCGGCTCGGCACCGGCACGCTGTCGTCGGTGACGGTCGCCGCCGACGGCACGTTCACCATCAACGACCTGCCGCGCACCCGGGGCAACACGACCTACACGGTCAGCTGGCCGGGCGACGACCTCCACGAGGCATCGACGGCCACGGCGACGCTCTACGTCAGGCGCTGATACCGCCCGTCCCGCCCCGGTCCTCCAGATACCGGGTGTGGGACTCCTGGCGGCGGGCCTCCACCTCGCGCAGACCCGCCGCCAGGCGCTCGGCGTCCTTCTTCAGCAGGCCGAGCTGCCGCTCCAGATGCAGTTCGGGGGACTCGGTGCCGGGCGCCATCCGCGTCCACCACCGCGTCCGTACGAAACTGTCGACGGCCTCGGGGAGATCGCGCCGCACGATCCGGGAGAGCACATGCACGCCCTCCGGATCGTGCGCGAGCAGCTCGGCCACCCAGCCCCGGTCGAGCAACGCGGCCAGCAGCTCGGTGAGTTCCCGCAGCCGGGCGGCGGCCGTGACCGACAGCTCGATGTCCGTCAGATAGCCGCGCAGCTTCTCGAAGTCGCCCCGCAACTCGTCGAGCTGGGCCGACGGATCCGGGAAGTCGGGCGGTGCGGGCCGCTCCGGCGGGGCGATCAGCGCGCCCGCGCCGTACAGCCCCGCGACCACGACGAGCCAGTACGGTCCCGCCACTCCCGTGAACGTCAGCACCAGGCCGACCAGCCCGCACGCGCTGCCCGCGATGTTCTTGCGGGACTCCAGGTACGCCAGCGCCTTGCCGGCAGCCGTCCTACTGGTAGCCACGGATCTCCTCGAAGGCGCCGTCCAGCGAGCCCTCCTGGGCGTCGAAGAGGCGGCCGCCGGTCAGCTCGGCGATGTGCTCCAGCTCGGACTCGTCGGAGTCGCCGAAGAGGATGGGGAACACGGGCGTCTCCCGCCGGTCGCGGTCGAGCCCGGCGTAGAAGGCGTCGAAGTCCGCCGCCTCGGCGCCGGTGGTGTTCTCGCCGTCCGTCATCAGCACGATCGACGTGAACGTGTCCCGGCCGGCGCCCAGATGGTCGTACGCCTTCTCCAACGAGGTGTAGATCGCGGTGTCGCCCTCGGCGGAGAGCGCCTCCGTGTCCTCGCGGATCCCGGCGAGCCCGGCCTTCGGGCCGGCCGGCTCCACCACATGGGTGCGCACGCTCTTCACCTCCGACCCGAAGGGCATCAGCGTGACCTCCTCGCGTTCGCGGAAGTCGCCGGTGAGGTCGGCGAGCGCCTGCTTGAGCTGCGCCAGGCGGTCGCCCTCCATCGAGCCCGAGGTGTCGAGGACGTAGACCGTCCTGGACGGGCGGCGCAGCTCGTTCTCGTACGCGTCCAGCAGTCCGTCGGCGACGGAACGGCTGCCCGGGAAGGGCAGTTCGCGCCGCCGGCCGGGGTCGAGACCGGACGCGGGGGCGACGGAGGCGACGACCGGGCGGCGATGGGTGCGCTCGGTGATCAGCCGCTGGACGTCCTCGGTGCGCAGGGCCTCGGTGAGGCGGCGGACGTCGTCGCGGGTCGCGGCGTTCGTCGACGCGAGCGAGGAGAGCGGGTAGTCGGCGGTGACGACGCCGTCCTTGGGGCGGATCACGGTCAGGCCGGGGATGCCCTTGAGGACGGACTCGTAGTTGAGCAGCGCGTCGACGCTCCCGCGCCGCTTGTACGCCGTCGCCAGCCAGCCCGACGAACCCGACGTCAGCTTCTGCCCCTTGAAGAACTCCTTCAGCCGGGGCGTGGCCTCGGTGACGTCCGCGTCGTTGAGCGCGGACTGGGCGCCGGAGAGGGCCGAGGCGACGGAGACGAGGGTGGCGAAGCCGGAGTTGGAGCGGGCGGGGTCGGTCATGCCGTAGGTGAGCCTGCCCTCCTGGACGGCCTGCTCGATCTGCGACCAGGTGACGTCGTCGGGCTTCCACCCCAGCTCGCCGAGGGTCGTGGACCGGACCCCGATGGCGACGGGGCTCGACATGACGGACGTCTCCGAAACGACCTTCTTCGCGGCTTCCGGCCGCAGCCGCAGATAGTCGTTGGACGACAGCCACAGCGCGTCGTACTGCCCGTTTGCCCTGCCCTTCGCCAGCAGCTCCACGGCGTCGAGGGTGCCCATGTAGGTGGGCCGGACCTTGATGCCGGTGTCGTCCGCGATCCGGTCGAGGACCGGGGCCATGTCGCTGAGCTCGCTGGAGGCGAGGACACGGAGGGTGCCGGGCTGCGGGGCGTTCGGGTCCTCGGCGGCCTGCTGAGAGGTGCAGGCGGTCAGCAGGGCGATCGCACAGAGGGCGACGGCGAGCAGGCGGCCGCGACGAGGGCCTTGGAGGTGTCTCATCCGAGCCCACCCTCCAGCGCGCCCTGCGAGCGGCTGCGCTCCAAGTAGGCGCTCGCGTGCTGCAGTTCGGCGGTCAGGTTCTCCACTGTCGTCGCCATCGCCTCGGTCGCCTGAACCTTGTAGGTGTCGATGGCGTCGAGGGTGCGGTAGATCTGCTGGAAGGCGCTGCGCAGGGTCTCCGCCCCCACCGCCGGGTCGGCGGCGATGCGCTGGATCTCGCCGCTCTGCGTGGCCAGCATCTCGGCGTTGCCGCGAATGAGCTCCTCGGTGGTCCCGCGCAGGGCGTTGACCTGCTCGATGACCTTCTTCTGATGGTCGAGCGCGGAGGCCAGCATCACGGAGATCCGCAGGGCCGAGACGGTCGTGGTCGCGGCCCGGTCGACGCCCTTGATCAGCTCGTCGTTGTTGCGCCGTACGACGTCCATGGCGAGGTAGCCCTGCGCGCACACCGCGAGCTGGGTGAGCAGGTCCTGGTGCTTCTGCCGGACCGGGAAGAGGATGTCGGCCCGCAGACTGTCGGCCTGCTGGGGATCCACGACCCGCGCGATGTGCTGCTCGACCGCCGTGTCCAGGGCTTCCGTCAGCACGACGTACTCCTGGAGCTTGCCCATGGACTCCCAGAGCCGCACCCGCTCGGTCTGGAGCGCGGCGTTGTCCCGCCGCAGCTCGTCCTGCCCGCCCCGCAGCGACCCCACGATCCTGTTCAGGGTGCCCTGCGCGGAGGCGTACTTGGCGACGTGGTCGCGCAGCTTGTTGCCGCCGGGAAGCCGGGAGAGGAACTTGCGTCCCTTGGAAGCGGGAAGATCGCGCGGGTCCAGGTCCTCGACCACCCGCCGGAGTTCGACGAGCGAGCCCGCGACCTGCGCCTGGGCGTCCCCGCCCTTGTCGGGCAGGCTCCGGATGGTCCGCTCCAGCATGCGGTTGGACTGGGCAGCGGCCGTGCGCATCTCGCCCGCACCCAGGGCGGTGATCTCCCCGACCTTGCCGGCGAACTCGGGGGAGCGGGCGTCGAGCGCCGCGAGCCCGTCCACGTAGTCGGAGGCCTTCTTGGCCATGTCGGTACGGACGCCGTCGTCGACCGGGACGAGTCCGCCGGCCTTCTCGCGCGGCACGCTGGCCACGGGCTCGGGCGGAGTGAGGACGAAGGTGTCGTCGCTGGTGCTCATGTGCTGTGGCCCCCTTGTCCGCGCGCCCGTCGTGCCAGCTCGTGCAGCACCTCGGAGGTGGGCACGGCCGCCTGGTGGACGCCGGTCAGTTCCTGCTTGAGGTAGGTGGTGTCCAAGGCGAACTCACTGGACTCGCCCTGCGGACGGAACCCGTGCCGGGCCTGAAGCTCGCGCAACTTCGGGTCCGAGGAGAGGAGTTCGGCGACGGCCTTGCCGTTCTCGGTCAGCGGTACGACGGTGTGGTCGCTGTTGACCGTGGTGTCCGGGTAGAGGACGACCAGGTCGTCGGGTTGCTGCCCCTTTGCCAGCAGGGAGGCGACCTGGGACTCGTACACCACGACGAGCGGGTTGCCCGCACCGCTGACGAAGTCCCGGAAGACGGCGTCACTGCCGGCCTGCTGAGCGCCCTGCACGCTGACCAGCTTGTGCAGCAGCGGGGCGGTGCGATCCACCTCGGCGTCGGTGGCGACGACCTTGCCGTCGTTCTCGACGTAGGAGGCGGCGGCCAGATAGAGGGCGCCGGAGTTGGAGGTCTCGGGGTCGGTGCTGGACAGGTACAGGGTGCCCGTCAACTCCCCGTATTTCCGGGCGCCCTTGAGCTGTTGCCAGGTGCGGTCGGCGCGGGCGGCGTCCAGATAGGCGGCCATCTCGAAGGTGCCGCGGTGCTCGGAGTCCAAAGTGGCGAGCCCGTTCGCCGCGAGTACCTCGGCGGCGTTGCGGTGCGCGACGACGACGAGGGGTGAGTAGAAGGGGCGGGGCAGGGTCCCCGTCACCTTGTACTTCGCGGCGAGGGCGACGGCCGGCGCCTGGCTCGACGGCAGCGCGAGGTCGTACCCCTTGAGGTCCAGCCCCTCCATGGCCCAGGACCCGGAGGTCTCGGCCTTCACGGTGTAGCCCTTGGCGGCGAGGGCCTTCACCACATCGGGATCGGCGAAGAACTCGGCCTTCTCCGACCCGATCACCGCCTGCACGGTCTTCGTTGCCGTGCCGTCCTCATTACTGCGGCCCGCGACGACGGCGGCCACCACGCCACCGATCAGCAGCACCGCGAGGATGATTCCTGCGATACGTCTCACGTCGGGGAGAGTGCTCGCGGAATCCAACGTTCCCCGTCAACGGGGATGAACGCCAGGTGTCATACCGGTCCCGTTACAACACGGGGTGATGCGAGGTTCCTCAGGGGCGCGGGGCTGTGTCGATTTGCGGCTCCGCCGCGTGGGCGCGATCAGCCACACACAACCCGCAGCCGCCGCACGACACAAACCCCTACGGCGGAACGGCGAACCCGACCAAAGCCAACGCAGTGCTGTGGCACCCGGTCCGCGCGTCGCTGCGGGTGCACGCGGACCGGGGCCGTTCAAGGGGCGTTCAGCTGACGCCGGTCAACTCCTGCGCGGCGGCATGCGCGTCCATCCGTTCGGCGGCGAGAATCGCAGCCGCCGTATCGGCCCGGGACGCGGCCACAACCAGCGCCCGCCCGGCAAGGGCATGCGCCCGCTGATGCAACGCCGCCACCTTCGGCCCGCCGCCGGAGGCAGCCGCGCGGGCCGGCTTACGGCCTTCCCGCAGTCGGGCCACCTGACTGGCGAGCCGCTCGGCGGCGATGTCCAGGTCCTCCGAGGGTGCCGTCGCACGCAGCTCGTCCGTCACGGCAAGCAGCGCAGCGAGATGGCTGGCGAGCTGAATGTCCAGCTCTTCCTCACGCGAGCGGTGTGGAAAGTCCGTGGTGCTGCCGGCCATCGTGCTGTGGACCGACTTGGTGCGGATCGGTTCGTACATGGGGATGGCCTCCTGTGCGCTGACAGGAAGCCATCCTAGCTTAGATTTCGTCTAAAGTTGAGTGCTTCACAAAACAGGACGGCTCGTACACGCAGCGTGAGCCTCAGGGCTGGCTGTAGCCGTCCAGGAACCGCCCGATCCGCCCCACCGCGTCCCGCAGATCCGTGACCGTCGGCAGGGTCACCACCCGGAAGTGATCCGACTCCGGCCAGTTGAAGCCCGAGCCCTGGACGACCATGATCTTCTCGCGTCGCAGCAGGTCCAGGACCATCTGCCGGTCGTCCTTGATCTTGAACACCTTGGGGTCGAGGCGCGGGAAGAGATACAGCGCACCCTTCGGCCGTACGCATGTCACGCCGGGGATCTGGGTCAGCAGCTCGTAGGCGACATCCATCTGCTCCTTCAGCCGCCCCCCGGGCAGCACCAGGTCGTTGATGGACTGCCGCCCGCTCAGCGCGGCCACGACCCCGTGCTGACCGGGCATGTTCGCGCACAGCCGCATGTTCGCGAGGATGGTGAGGCCCTCGATGTAGGAGTCGGCGTGCGCGCGCGGTCCGGAGATGGACATCCAGCCCACGCGGTATCCGGCGACCCGGTACGCCTTCGACATGCCGTTGAAGGTGAGGGTGAGCAGATCGGGGGCGACGGCGGCGGTGGGCGTGTGCGTGGCGCCGTCGTAGAGGATCTTGTCGTAGATCTCGTCGGAGCAGACGAGGAGGTTGTGCCGGCGGGCGATGTCCGTCAGTCCCCGCAGCATCGCCTCGTCGTACACGGCCCCCGTCGGGTTGTTGGGGTTGATGACGACGATGGCCTTGGTGCGGTCGGTGACCTTGCGCTCGATGTCGGCGAGGTCGGGCATCCAGTCGGCCTGTTCGTCGCACCGGTAGTGGACGGCGGTGCCGCCGGACAGGGACACGGCGGCGGTCCACAGCGGATAGTCGGGGGCCGGGACGAGCACCTCGTCGCCGTCGTCGAGCAGGCCCTGCATGGCCATGACGATCAGCTCGGAGACGCCGTTGCCGATGAAGACGTGCTCGACGTCGGTCTCGATGCCCAGGGTCTGGTTGTGCATGACCACGGCCCGGCGTGCGGCCAGCAGGCCCTTCGCGTCGCCGTACCCGTGGGCCGACGACACGTTGCGGAGGACGTCCTCCAGGATCTCGGGCGGGCACTCGAAGCCGAACGCGGCCGGGTTGCCGGTGTTCAGCTTGAGGATCCGATGCCCCGCCGACTCGAGCCGCATCGCCTCCTCGAGCACCGGGCCCCGGATCTCGTAACAGACGTTGGCGAGCTTGGTCGACTGGATCACCTGCATGTCAAGGAGCTTACGGCGCGGTAACGCACCTTGGTCCGTGTTTTCCGACACGTGAGACGCGGGGGTTTGGCCTGTTATCGCCGGTAGCTGTCCCGTGGGCGCTCCCGTCCCTACAATGCGCGGTCATGTCCAGGCCGTCTGACCACGAGAACGGAACGTACGGGGCGAATGCCGCGAACGGTACGCCCGGTGCGTACGACACCCCTGGCGGGATCCGGCCGGCCGATGAGCCCGAGGCGCCGAACGTGTACCACCCGCAGGCCGAGCCGACCCCCGAGTACGAGGCGTACGTCGACCCGGCGGCCGCCCACGGGTGGCAGAACGCATACGACGAGACGGCCGAGCTGCCTCGGGTGGTCGGCGGGGTGGACGGTGTCCACGAGGACCGCGGTGCCGGCGGCGCATCCGGTTTCGGCGGTGGCTACGACTACGTCTACGAGGACGGCTACGACTACGCCGACGACTACGACGCGGAACGCGGCGGCCGCCGCAGTCACCGAGGCCGGCACCAGCCCGCCGTCCGGCCCGGCGCCTGGCGCTCGCGGCGCGTCGCGGTGGCCGCCGGCGTCGCGGGGGCACTGTCCCTCGGGGCGCTGATAGCCGGGTTCTCCCTGTCCGGGTCCTCCTCGGAGGGTGGCGCGAAGAACAAGGGCGACCGGACGAGCACGACGTCCGGCGACTCGGTGCTGCCGGGTGGGCCCTCCGCGGGCGCGTCGGCCGGCACTCTCCGCTCCGAAGGCGCCGAACGGCCGCGACCCGCCTCTCCGAGCGCCTCTGCGAGCCCGTCCGACTCTGACGACAAGACCGACAAGCCCTCGACCGCCCCGTCGACCACCAGCGCGGCCCCCACCCCGACCGCCACCACGCCGGCGCCGGTCGAGACCGACGATCACCCGGGGCGGGGACAGGGCAACACCAAGAAGCCCGGTTGAAGGCAGGGCGGGTCGGGATAGCGCTCAGCCCCTGACGATCAGGGTGCGTGAGCCCCGGGTGTTCCGACTGTGGTGATCTCATGCCCTCGCGTGAACGTCCTGCGCCGCCTGCCCGGCATGCCCGGCTCCCCGTGATAGGGAAACCCCTACGGCCCGAACTCGCCGGTAATCAAGTCCTTGTCCGCACCCCCCTCCTGCGTGAGAATGCGCATGACAAAAATGCGGGTGACCGGAGATTCTTCGGTCACCCTCCTCGTATGAGGGGACCCCCACATGAGAAAACCGCTCGGCGCCGCCCTCCTCGCCCTGGCGATAGCCGGGGCCGGCGCCGCACCCGCGGTCGCGGCTCCCGTGGACTCGGCCGCTTCCTTCGGCAAGAGCGTGGACACGGGCTCGGTCACGTCGGTGGTCAACGACACCGTCGCCTCCACCGCGGACACCCTCGGCCAGGTCCTGAACCGGAACCCAAAGGTCCAGGCCGTCAGCTTCGCGGGCACCGTCTCACTCAGCAACTGTTCCGGCTCCGTGGTCCGTTTCCCGGACTCGGAGGCCAACGACCCGGCGCTGGTGATGACCAACGGCCACTGTCTGGAGACCGGCATGCCGGGCCCCGGCGAGGTCGTGGTCGACCGGGCCTCCAGCCGTACCTTCGGTCTGCTCAACGCCTCGGGCAGCCGGGTCGGCACGCTGCGGGCCAGCAAGATCGCCTACGGGACGATGACCGACACGGACGTCGCCTTCTACCAACTCACCACCACGTACGCGCAGATCAAGAGCTCGTACAGCATCAACCCGCTCACCGTGGCCGACACCCACCCGGTCAAGGGCACGGCCATCACCGTCGCCTCCGGTTACTGGAAGCGGCTGTACAACTGCAACATCGACGGGTTCGCCTACCAGCTCAAGGAAGGCGACTGGACCTTCAAGGACTCGGTCCGCTACACCTCCGCCTGCAACACCATCGGCGGCACCTCCGGCTCCCCCGTCATCGACCAGGCCACCAACCAGGTCGTCGCCGTCAACAACACCGGCAACGAGTCCGGCGAGCGCTGCACGGTCAACAACCCGTGCGAGGTCGACGAGAGCGGCAACGTCACCGTCCGCCAGGGCATCAACTACGCCCAGCAGATCTACCAGATCCACGCCTGCTTCGGCGTCGACAACAAGCTCGACCTGAGCGCGAGCGGGTGCGTGCTGCCCAAGCCGTGACAGCGGCACAGGGCTTGCTTGCTCCGGGGCGGGTGGTCCCGGGACACCGCGGCAGTTCAGCGCGGTGTCCTGCGGACCGCCCGCCCCGCCAGTTCGTCCGTCCTGCGTCCGTCCTCGATCACGAAACGGCCGTCGACGAGAACGTACGGAATGCCCGTCGGCAGCCTCCGCGGTTCCTCGAACGTCGAACCCGCCGCCACCGTCCGCGGGTCGAACAGCACCAGGTCCGCCCGGTATCCCTCGCGGACCAGCCCCCGGTCCGGCAGTCGCAGCCGTGCCGCCGGGCGCGAGGTCAGATGGGCCACGCACTCCTCCAGGGACAGCACCCCCAACTCCCGTACGTAGTGGCCGAGGTAGTGCGGGAACGTGCCGTACGCCCGCGGATGCGGCTTCGTGCCCTGCAGGATGCCGTCCGAACCGCCGGTGTGGACGCGGTGCCGCATGATCGTCCGTACGTTCTCCTCGTGGCCGACGTGCTGGAGGATCGTCGAGCCCAGCCGGTCGTCGAGGAGGAGGCGGCGAGCGGTGACCCAGGGGGCCTCGCCCCGGGCGTCGGCCGACTGCTGGACCGTCCGGCCGACGAAGTCCCCGAGCGCCGCCTGGCTCACTCCCGAGATCTCGATCGTGTCCCACTCGATGGGCACGCCGTGGCAGCCGTCGGCGCCGATGACCTCCATGTGGTGCCGGATGCGCTCGGCCGTGTCGTCGTCCGAGAGCCGGGCCAGGATCGCCTCGGGGCCGCCCTCGCTCGCCCAACTCGGCAGCATGGCGACGAGGGTCGTGCAGCCGGGGGTGTACGGGTAGGTGTCGAGGGTGATGTCGGCCCCTTCGGCGAGGGCCTTGTCCAGCAGTGACAGCAGTTCCGGCGCCCGGCCCTTGTTCACGCCGAAGTTCATGGTGGCGTGGGCCAGGTGGAGGGAGCAGTCCGCCTCCCTGGTCAGGGCCACCATCTCCTCGTACGCCTCCAGGGCCCCGGCCCCGTAGGAGCGGTGGTGCGGGCAGTAGTAGCCGCCGTACGACGCCACCACCCGGCACAGCTCCGTCAGTTCGGCGTCCTCGGCGTACATGCCGGGCGTGTACGTCAGCCCGGACGACAGGCCGACCGCGCCCTGCTCCAGGCCCTCCGCGACCAACTGCCGCATCCGGTCGAGCTCGTCCGGCGTCGCCTCCCGGTCCTCCCAGCCGACGGCGAGCGCGCGGACCGTGCCCTGCGGGATCAGGTAGGCCGCGTTCACGGCGATGCCCCGGCCCTCGAAACCGGAGTCGAGCCGGTCCAGGTACTCGCCGACCGTGCGCCAGTCGAGGTCGATGTCGTCGCCGGAGCCGTTCCAGCCGGTGATCGCGCGGCGGACCTCGGCGAGGGTGCGGTCGTCGACGGGGGCGTACGACAGGCCGTCCTGGCCGATGACCTCCAGCGTCACGCCCTGCGCGGCCTTGGCGCTGTGGTCGGGGTCGCGCAGCAGCGCGAGGTCGCTGTGGGCGTGCATGTCGATGAAGCCGGGGGAGAGGGCGAGGCCCTCGGCGTCCAGCTCGCGGCGCGCCTTGGGGCGTTGGCAGCCTGCCGCCGACGCCTCCTGGACGATCGACACGATCCTGCCGCCGTCCACGACGACATCGGCGCGGTAGGAGGGGCCGCCTCCGCCGTCCACGACCTCCGCGTCCCGAATGACCAGGTCCTCCATGGATGTACCTCCTAGAAGAACGTGCGGATGTAGTCGACGACCGTCCCGTCCGCCTCCGTGACCGGGATGAGCTGCCACTTGTCGAACGACGTGCACGGGTGGGAGAGCCCCATGCCGAGCCAGTCCCCGACCTCCAGATCCGCCTCCTCGGTCGTGCGCAGCCACGCGTGCTGGTCGGACAGGCCGGTCACGGAGATGCCGGTGGCCGGGCGCTCGGTGCCGTCGCGGCGGACGACCTGGGCGAACGGCAGGTCGAGGTCGTACGCCGCGTCCCGCTTGCCCGCGTTGACGAAGGCCTGGTCGGGGGAGGGGCGGGAGACGACCTGGGCCCACAGGCGGAAGGCGGGTTCGAGGGCGCCCTCCTCAGGGACCCGGTTGAAGGGGGTCAGCTTGCGGTAGTGGCCGTCGTCGTGCGAGACGTACGCGCCCGAGCGCAGCAACTTCAGTACGGGGACGGACAGTCCGGGGATCTCGGCGAAGACGTCGGCCACCGCGTCGAACCACGCGCTGCCGCCCGCGCTGACGACGATCTCGTCGAGCCCGGCGAATCGTCCCGCCTTGTCGAACTCGGCGGCCAGGGCGACGAGTCGGCGCAGCCACGCGTGCACCCGCTCGGAGTCCGCCCGCGGGACCTCGCCCTCGTAGCCCGCGACGCCGACCAGCCGCAGCGTCGGCACGCCGGCCACCGCGTCCGCGACGGCTGCGCACTCCGCCTCCGTACGGACCCCGGTACGGGCGCCCTCACCGGCCGCCAGTTCGACGACGACGTCCAGCGGACGGGTGGCCCCTGCCCCGCTCAGCGCCTCGTCCATCTGCCGCACCCCGCGCACGGAGTCGACGTAGCAGACGAGACGGAAGTCCGGGTCGGCGGCCAGCTCGCCGGCGATCCAGCGCAGGGCCGCCGCGTCCACCAGCTCGTTCGCGAGGAAGATCCGCCGGGTGCCGTACGCCCGCGCGACCCGCACCTGGTGCGGCACCGCGAGCGTGATGCCCCAGGCGCCGTGCTCGATCTGCCGCTGGAACAGCTGGGGGGCCATGGAGGTCTTGCCGTGCGGGGCGAAGGCGAGGCCGTGGCGGGCCGCGTAGGTCTCCATGAGGTCGAGGTTGTGCTCCAGACGCTCGGCGGAGAGCGCGAGGACGGGAGTGGCGAAACCGCCGGTGAAGAGGTTCCGGCGCTGGGCGGCGAGCTCCGCGACGGTCAGGCCGTCGGCGTCCGGGGGGAGGCCCTTGAAGCGGTGGTCGACGCGTTCCTCGGCCAGGCGGGCGAGCGCCTCGTTGCTCATGGAACCTCCCTGATCTGGTGCGTTGCAATACCTGCAACACTCATTGCGTATATCGCTTACGGCTGTCTAACATCTCGGCCAACCGCGGGTCAACGGAGCCACCGATCCACCCGCACAAGTCCTGGAGCTACGACGATCGTGACCATCAGCGGACCCTGCAATGCCCCCGACGTCGTGGACGTCGTCGCGCTCGGCGAGTCCATGGTCACGTTCCTGCCCTCGTGCCCGGGGCGCCTCGCCGACGTCCCCTCGTTCGAGCGGGCGATCGGGGGCGCGGAGTCCAACGTGGCGTGCGGGCTCGCCGCCGCGGGGCATGCGGTGCGGTGGGTCGGCCGGGTGGGGGCGGACGGATTCGGCGATCACCTGGTGGAGGCGATCGGCGGCTACGGCGTCGATGTCTCGGCCGTGGGGAGGGACGCCGCGCGTCCGACCGGCGTGTACTTCCGCACGGCGGGGGACCGGGCCACGGATGCGCATGAGGTGGCGTACTACCGGGCGGGGTCGGCGGCGTCGGCGATGTCCGTGGACAACGTGGACCTGAAGGCGGTGCGTTCGGGGCGGGTGCTGCATCTGACGGGGATCACGGCGGCGCTCTCGGACAGCTGTCTGGGGCTGATGCGGGAACTGGCCGCACCGCGGCCGGACGGTCCGCTCGTCTCCTTCGACATCAACCACCGGGCCGGGTTGTGGCGGGACACCGACGGCCCGGAGGTGCTGCTGGAGCTGGCGCGCACCTGCGACCTGGTCTTCGTGGGCGCCGATGAGGCCGAGGCGGCCTGGGGTGTCACCGGAGGGCCGGAGGCGATCCGTGCGCTGTTGCCGGAGCCGAGGGCGCTGGTCGTGAAGGAAGGAGGCCGTGGGGCGACCGTGTTCGGCCCGGCCACGACGCCGGCCACCTTCGTCCCGGCCCCCGACGTGGACGTGGTCGCGGCGGTCGGCGCGGGCGACGCCTTCGCCGCCGGCTTCCTCTCCGCCACCCTGCGCGCACTGCCCTTCCGCGACCGCCTCCGCCACGGCCACCTCTGGGCCGCCGCCGCCCTGACCGTCCCCGGCGACCTCGCCGCACCCCCTTCCCGCGACCACGCCGACCGCCTGGTCGCCCTGGACACCGCCGCGTGGGAGAAACTTCGACTCGGCCCCGGCTGGACGCAAGCCGCTGAGCGGGCCGACGAGGAGGTACGTACGCCATGAGCCAGACCGTCGACCGCGCGCTGAGCATCCTGCCGCTGCTCGCCGAGGGCCCCGCCGACCTCGGCCAGGTCGCCGACCGGCTGGGGGTCCACAAGTCCACCGCCCTGCGCCTGCTGCGCACCCTGCACGAGCACGGCCTCGTCTACCGCCAGTCCGACCAGCGCTACCGCCTCGGCGCCCGCCTCATCGCCCTCGCCCAGGAGGCGATGGAGAACCTCGACATCCGCGAGATCGCCCACCCCCACCTCGTACGGCTGAACGAGCACTGCGGTCACACCGTGCACCTCGCCGTGTACGAGGAGGACGAGGTGCTCTACATCGACAAGGTCGAGAGCCGCTACCCGGTGCGGATGTACTCGCGGATCGGCAAGCCGGTCGCCATCACGGTCGCGGCCGTGGCGAAGCTGCTGCTCGCCGACCTGTCCGAGCAGGAGCGCCGGGCCCTCGCCGAGAAGCTCGACTACCCCATGTACACGGCCCGTTCGACGCCGAATCCGGATGCCTTCCTCAGGGAACTGGCCAAGGTGCGCGAACAGGGCTGGGCCACCGACCTCGGTGGTCACGAGGAGTCCATCAACTGCGTCGCCGCGCCGATCCGCGGTGCCGACGGCCGGGTCGTCGCCGCGATGTCGGTCTCCGCGCCGAACGTCGTCGTCACCGCCGACGAACTCCTCACCCTGCTCCCGCTGGTGCGCCGTACCGCGGACGACATCAGCGGCGAGTACTCCGGCAGGAACCCGGCGAAGAACCCCGTATGACCGAGGACGGCAAGGAATCCGTATGACCGAGAAGATCGCACTCACCCCGAAGACCCACACCACCCCGCCCGCGAAGTTCTCGCACGGCGTGAAGAAGGGGAACATCCTCCAGGTCGCCGGCCAGGTCGGATTCCTTCCCGCGGTCGAGGGGCAGCCCCCGACGCCCGCCGGCCCCACCCTGCGCGAGCAGACCCTCCAGACCCTCGCCAACGTCAAGGCGATCCTGGAGGAGGGCGGCGCCTCCTGGGACGACGCGATGATGATCCGCGTCTATCTGACGGACGTCGCCCACTTCGCCGAGATGAACGAGATCTACAACACCTACTTCGAGGAGCAGGGGCTGACCCGGCCGCCCGCCGCGCGCACGACCGTGTACGTCGGTCTGCCGGCGGGGCTGCTCATCGAGATCGACGCACTGGCCGTACTCGGCTGACGCCTCCTCAACTCCCGCACGCCGTAAACGGCATGGTGTCCGTAACCCCTGGGACGCCATGCCGTGATCCCCCCTGCCCGAAAGCAAGATGTACTTACCCAGAGGACCCCCGAATGTCCCCGTCCCTCCCGCTCGCCGCATCCGCCCCCGCCGAGACCCCACCCCACACCGGCGGCCTGCTCCTCCTGATCGACGGAACGGCCGGCCTCCTGACCGTCGCCGCCCTCGGTATCGCCCTCCTGCTCTTCCTGATCATCAAGGTCCGCCTGCAGCCCTTCGTGGCCCTCCTCGCGGTCTCCATAGCCGTCGGCCTGATGGCCGGCCTGTCGGTCACCGAACTCTTCGGCACCGTCCAGCGAAGCGACGCCGTGTCGACCATCGAGTCCGGCATGGGCGGCATCCTCGGCCATGTCGCGGTCATCATCGGCCTGGGCACGATGCTCGGCGCGATCCTCGAAGTGAGCGGCGGCGCGGAGGTGTTGGCCTCCCGCCTCCTGAACCTCTTCGGTGAGAAGAGAGCCCCCCTCGCCATGGGCCTGACCGGCCTGATCTTCGGTATCCCGGTCTTCTTCGACGTCGGCATCTTCGTCCTCGCGCCGATCGTGTACGCGGCGGCCAAGCGCTCGGGGAGGTCCATCCTCCTCTACTGTCTGCCGCTGCTCGCGGGCCTGTCGATGACGCACGCCTTCCTGCCCCCGCACCCGGGCCCGGTGGCGGCCGCCGGCCTCCTGCACGTCGACCTCGGCTGGGTCATCCTCATGGGCATCGTCTGCGGCATCCCCGCGGTGCTGGCCGCGTGGGTGTTCTCGGCCTGGATCGGCAAGCGCATCTTCGTCCCCGTACCGCAGGACATGGTCGAGGCGGCGGACGAGGCGAAGCAGGCTGTGGTCGACGAGCAGCGGGCCGCCGGGGTCGAGCCCCAGGAGACGCCGGTTCCGCTCGGCACGGTTCTCGCGATCATCGGCACGCCGTTGGCGCTGATCCTGGCCGCGACGTTCTCCTCGATCGCCCTGGACCCCTCCACCACCCGCTCGGTGATCGAGTTCTTCGGCAACCCGTTCGTGGCCCTGACGATCGCCCTGCTCCTGGCCTACTACCTGCTGGGCATCCGCCGGGGCTGGTCCCGCAAGTCCCTGGAGACGGTGTCGACGTCGTCCCTCAAGCCGGTCGGCAACATCCTCCTCGTCGTCGGCGCGGGCGGGGTCTTCGGCGCCGTCCTCAAGGGCAGCGGCGTCGCCCAGGCCCTCTCCGACACCTTCAACGACGTCGGCCTCCCGGTGATCGTCCTGGCGTACCTGATCTCGGTGGTCCTCCGGGTCGCCCAGGGTTCGGCCACGGTCGCCATCGTCACCACGGCCGGTATCGTCGCCCCCCTCCTCACCGAGGGCGACCACTCCCAGGCCTTCATCGCCCTGGTCATCATGGCCATCTCGGCCGGCTCCATCTTCGCCTCGCACGTCAACGACGGGGGCTTCTGGATCGTGGCGAAGTACTTCGGTATCAGTGAGCGGGACACGTTGAAGACGTGGACGGTGCTGGAGAGTGTGCTGTCGGTGGCCGGGTTCGTGGTCGCGGCGGTGTTGAGCCTGTTCGTCTGAATGATCTGAATCATCGTGTAACGATGCGGGGGCTGGTTGCGCGGGACACAGGGTCGTCGACCATACTGCTCCGCTGTGGAGCAGCGCATAGGTTCAGGCAGCCAGCCCCTGGAAGGCGCCGGGTTCGACCCGGCCTTCATCCCCGGGCTCACCTCGCCCGCGTCCGCCAAGTCGGGGGGTGCGCAGGGCAAGGAGGAGGACGTGGCCGACGAGGCCACCGCCGAGGAAGCCCCTTCCGAGGAGACGGAATCCGAGCGGCCGGAGTCCGCGGACACCGACGCCGACGAGACGGACCTCGAAGCCGACGGCGAGCCCGCGGCGGAGGACGACGAGGAGGCGGACGAAGCGGACGAGGCCGAAGAGGAGGCCCCCGTCGACGGGCCCGTCTTCGAGGCCGCCGACCGCCGGGCCCGAATCGTCGCCGACCACAAGGGCGTACGGCTCGCCCTGGACGACCAGGAGTGCGAGTTCCGCTGGGACGAGATCGGCGCCGTCGAGACCGAGGCCCCGCGCTTCGGGAAGCGGTTCACCGTCACGGTGCACACCCCTGACCGCCGCTGGTACCCGATCGAGATCGAGGCGGCGGCCAGGAGCCGCTTCAAGGAGTGGGACGAGCAACTGGACGCGGTCCTCGACGCCTACTTCGAAGACGCGGATGCCGAGGAGGCCGACGCGGTGGAAGCCGACGCCGAGGACGCGAGCGCCAAGTAGTCAGCCGGCTAGCTGCAGTACTGGGCTTCCTTCCCGATGGACCGGTACATACAGTCCGCGTTCTCCAGCAACTGCAGCACCGCATCCCTGTTCCGGGACGTCTCCCGCTCGATCACCTCGTCGGGCGGGTAGAACCCACCCCCGGAGCTGGACGACGGGTACATCTCGAAGGTGTACCCGAAGATCTTCTGACTGCCCCACAGCCAGTCGTCGATCGACCCGTCGGTGATGTACAGGTCACTGGACTGCTCCGCCGTATAGCCGTTGCTGGCGGCCATCTTCTGCCCGACCGTCGCGAACGCGTTCCGGTCGTCCGCGGTCATCCCGGTCGTCGTGTCGGAGTACGTGTACCCGAACGGCCACAGCACCAGCTCGCTGTACGTGTGGAAGTCGACCCCGGCCTTGATCTGCTGAACCCCGCCGACGACCCGGCTGCGCACGAAGTTGGCGACGACCTTGACCTCCGGCGCCGACTCGGCGGACGTGCCCCGGTATGTGTCGGAGGACGGCGACCCGGACGAACCACCACAGCAGCCCCACCGGTAGTTCCAGTTCCGGTTCATGTCCGTCCCGACGTACGACGAACCGGAGTTGGGCTGCCGGTTCTTGCGCCACGACCGGTACGAACCGGTGGCGATGTCGTACTCGCCGCCGTCCGGGTTGAGGTCCGGCACGATCCAGATCTCGCGGTTGTTCACCATGCTGGTGACCCGGGAGTCGGTGCCGTAGTCGGAGGTCAGCTCGCGCAGCAGATAGAGCGCCATCTCGACGGTGAGGTGCTCACGGGCGTGCTGGTGGTGGGTGAAGAGGACCTCCGGCTCCGACTCGTCGGTCCCCACGTTGTCGCTGATCTTGATCGCGACGATGTTCCGGCCCTGGTACGACGTGCCGATCACACGCTGGCTCGCGATCGAGGAGTTGGCCGAGACGAGCGAGTTGATCTCGCTCGTCATCTCCGCGTAGTTGTGATAGCGCGAGTCGCCCGACGGGAAGTCGTAGAGGCGGACGTCGTCCTCACTGGCGGACCGGTCCGGGACCGCGCCGAGCGGGATGACGTCGTAGCCGAGCGACTTCAGCTTCTTGATCTGGTCCGCGCGGCCGGAGACGACCACGCCGTGGCCGTGGGTCTCGTCCACGGTCACGCCCGTGCGCTGAAGTGCCGTGCGGTCCTTGGCGGTCGAGTGCATGTGGACCTCGTACTGCCGGACGTCATCGGCCGAAGCGGCCGCCTTGGCGTCGCTGTCGGCGTTCGCGGTCACGGTCGCGGAGAGGGGCGCCGCGAGGGCGAGGGCGAGGAGTGCGGCGAGCGTGGCGGTCCGTCTGCCGCTACGGGCGCCTGAGCCGCGGATGCGGAGTCGCATGAATTCTCCTTGTGGGAGTGGGGGGTGGGGTTCAGTGCGACGTACGTGGTGCGGGTGTGGCGCTCATCGTGGGCCGGTGGCATGTGCAGGTCAAGAGTGACTCGCTGATCGATGGCGAGAACCCCTCGAAAATCAGCCGCGCAGTGTACGCGCGCGCCCTCCGTACGGAGTGGTCCCGGACGAAGTCCACCCGCGGGTGTGATCCGGACGTGCGGGCCGGCGCGAGGGCGGGGAAGGGTGAGGAACCGCGCAAGGGGGGAGCGGTGGGAGCGGCGGGAGTGGTGGGGAACGCCGCACCCTCCGACTCCCCCGGCTCCTCCACTCCCGGCTCCTTCGGACGACCCCCCCCGGACGGCGACACCTTCGGATGCGGATGCGGACGACACCCCAGAGGAACGGCTGATCATGGGCGGATCAGCGCCACGACGGGATCACCGGCTGCCGGTCGAGACGACCAGCTTCGTCGACCGGCGAGGCGAACTCGCCGCGGGCCGCGAGCTGCTGGCCCGGAACCGGCTGGTCACGCTGACCGGGCCCGGCGGAGTCGGCAAGACCCGCCTCGCCGCACGCATCGCGGCCGCCGTACGGCGCACCTTCCCGGACGGCGTGCGGTGCGTGCACCTCTCCGGCCTCGACGACCCGCAGCTCGTCCCGCTCGCCGCCGCCGACGCCCTCGACCTGCACGACCACTCCGCGCGGCCCCCGCTGCAGGCGCTGGTGGAGCGGGTACGGGACCGCCGGCTGCTTTTGCTGATCGACAACTGCGAACACCTGCTGCCGGCCTGCGCCGAACTCGCCGCGGCCCTGCTGCACGGCACGACCGGCGTACGGATCCTCGCCACCAGCCGCCACCGGCTGGGCCTCACCGAGGAACACCTCCTGGACGTACGGCCCCTGCCGGTACCCGACCCCGACGCTGACCTCTCCGCCCCCGAGGGCTACCCGGCCCTCGCCCTCTTCGCCGACCGGGCCGCCGCGGTGGTCCCCGGCTTCCGCCTGACCGCCGCGAACCGGACGGCCGTCGCCCGCCTCTGCCGCCGCCTCGACGGCCTCCCCCTCGCCATCGAACTCGCCGCCGTACGCATGCGCGTCCTCGACGTCGATCAACTCCTCGACCGCCTCGACGACCGCTACCGCCTCCTCACCGGCGGCAGCCCCGCCGCCCTGCCCCGCCACCAGACCCTGCGGGCGGCGGTCGACTGGAGCCACGAACTGTGCACCGGGCGGGAGCGGTTGGTGTGGGCGCGGCTGTCGGTGCTGGCGGGGAGCTTCGACCTGGAGACGGCGGAGGCGGTGTGTGCGGGCGGGGCTACCCGTCCGCCCGCCCCCGGCGCCTCCGAGTCCGGCCTCTTGGCCGACCGGGTCGGGCGGTGGGAGGGCGAGGCAGGGGCCGAAGGGGCGGAGCCCCTGGAGGACGGGACGGGTAGGGGCGGCGGGGGCGACGAACTCCCGGCGGCCACCACCACCCGCCTCCACCCCCACGAAGTCCTCCACCCCCACGACATCCTCGACGCCATCGCCGGCCTCGTCGACAAGTCCGTCCTGTCCCGCGAGTCCGGCCCCGACGGCACCCGCTACCGCCTCCTCGACACCCTCCGCCACTACGGCCTGGACCGCCTGCGCCGACTCCCCGGCGAGGAACCCGCCGCCCGCCGCCGCCAGCGCGACTGGATGCTGCACCGCGCCGCCGCCTGCGAGAGCGCCTGGTTCGGCCCGGGCCAGCGCGCGATCGTCGCCCGGCTCCGCGCCGACCAGGACAACCTCCGTACCGCCCTCGACTTCAGCCTCACCACCCCCGGCGAACGCCTCCCCGGACTGCGCCTCGCCGGCACCCTCTGGTTCTACTGGCACGCCTGCGGCGCCCCTCGTGAGGGCCGCCACTGGCTCGACCGCGCCCTCGCCGCCAACCCGGAGCCGACCCCGGAACGCGCCCGCGGCCTGTGGATCGCGGGCCTCCTCGCCGCCGCCACCCACGACCTCACCGCCGGCCTCGCCCTCGCCCGCGACGCCCACGCCCTCGCCCGCGACCTGGACGACGAGGCCGAGGCCGCCCACGCCGCGTACGCCATCGGCGTCATCACCCTGTTCCTGGGCGACCTCCCGACCGCGCTCGAGCACTTCGAGACCAGCGTCGCCCGCGGCCCCGTCCCCGGCCAGCACCTCAGCCTGTACGGCCTCGACCAGGTCGAACTCGCCTGCGCCCTGGGCTTCCTGGGCGAGGCCGACCGCGCGGTCGAGGTCTGCGAGCGGGCCCGGCGGATGTGCGAAGGGCACGGGGAGGAGTGGGTGCACTCGTACGTGCTGCGGATGCTCGCCCTCGCCCACACCGTGCAGCGCGACTGGCGCCGGGCCGAACACCACGCCCGCCAGGCCCTGCGCCTCAAACTCGCCGTCCACGACGTCCTCGGCATCGCCCTCACCCTCGACCTCCTGGCCCACGTCGCCACGGAGACGCGCGCCCACGAACGCGCCGCCGTCCTGCTCGGCGCCGCCGACCGCACCTGGTGCGGCATCGACCGCGACCGCTGGGGATCGGCGGCCCTCAACGCGACCCGCAGCGACAGCGAGAGCCGGACCCGCGAGGCCCTGAACGGCCCCGCCTTCCAACGGGCCTACGAACACGGCACCCGACTCGGCCTCACGGAGACCGTCGCCTACGCGGTCACCGACGACCGACGGCCCAAGACCACCCCGAACGTGACGAGCGCGGGGGGCACGGCGGACACGGCCGACCCGACAGGCGCCCCCCGCACCAACGGCAGACCCGGATCCCCGCACCTCACGACCGGCCTCCACCTCACCCGCCGCGAGGCCGAGGTCGCCGAACTCGTCGCCCAGGGCCTCGCCAACCAGCAGATCGCCGACCGCCTGGTCATCGCCCGCCGCACCGCCGAGGGCCACGTCGAACGCATCCTCGGCAAGCTCGGCTTCAGCAACCGCAGCCAGATCGCGGCCTGGGTGGCGGCCCAGCGCTGAGCCCCACGACCGGCCCACCACGACCGGCACACCACGACTGACACACCACGACCGGCACACCCGACACCCGGCTCCCAAGGAGGTCCCACCCCATGACCCCCCGAACCGCACCGGCTCATTCCCCCTTCGACCACCGAATGGCGGTCTTCGCCACCGACGACGAGTTCCTCGCCGCCGTCCTCCCCTTCCTCGCCGAAGGCCTCTCCGCCCCCGGCGAACCCCCGCCCGTGGCCATCGCCGCCCCCGCCCGCCTGGACCTCCTGCGCGACGCCCTCGGTGGCGACGCGAAGGAGGTCGGACTCGTCCCGCACACCGAGTGGTACACCGGCTCCGCCGCCAACGCGATCGCCCAGGGCGCCGGTTACCTCGCCGCGAACGCCGGCCCAGGCGGCCGTATCCATCTCCTCATGGAGCCCCTCTGGGGCGGCCGAGCGGGCCGCTCGCCGCGTGAGACGGCCGAGTGGATCCGCTACGAGGCCCTCGCCAACCTCCTCTTCGCCCCGCTCGCGACAACGGTCCTGTGCGCCTACGACGCCCGCGTCGCGGGCACCGCCATCGTCGCCGCGGCCCGCCGAGCCCACCCCGACACCGGCGTGTACGAGGACCCGGTCCGCCTCGCCGCGGAACTCGACGCCGTACCGCTGCCACCGGCTCCCGCCGACGCCGAGCGGCTCCCCGGCCCGATGCCCACCGGCGACGCCGTACGCGACTGGGCGGCCGCGCGCGGACTGCCCGTCGCGGACGCGGAGCTGTTCGCCACGGCCGTCACCGAGGCCGCCGACGCCGTCGGCCCGCTCGACGGGGCCCTGCTGTGGTCCCAGCCCCCGGCGTGCGTCGCCGAACTGCGCGCCGCGCACCGGGTCGACGACCCCCTCGCGGGCTTCATCCCGCCGCCGAGCGCGGAACTGGAACCCGGGCAGGGGCTGTGGTTCGCACGGCAGGTGTGCGCGTACGTCGATGTGCGTGACGAGGGGGAAGGGGCGAGCGTACGGCTGCAGTACGGGTAGCTCGGGCCGGTGCGGGTATGCGGCGGTGCAGGTATGGAATCGGGTATTCCTCCCCGTGCGCCCATACCCCCGTACACGCCACTGTGGACCCATGCTGCACCTCTCCGGGTATCCCCAACCGCCCATGAGGGCCGGCCATCTGAGCCTCGAGTACGACCCCCGTCCCTCCGCGGTCCGTGAGGCCCGTGCGGAGGTCCGCCGGCAGTTGGAGGGATGGGGGCTCGCGGACCTGGACGACGTGGCGGACGTGGCCGAGCTGCTGGTGAGCGAACTGGCCACCAACGCCCTGCTGCACTCGGCGAGCCGCTTCCGGCTCACCCTGTTCGCCGCGCACGGGATCCTGCGCTGCGAGGTCCGGGACGCGGGCCGGCGCGTCCCCACCGTGCTGGAGGCGGGCTCCTCCGAGAGCGGTCGCGGAATGTTCCTGGTGGACGCGCTCGCCCGGCGCTGGGGCTGCCAGCAGGACGGGACGGGCAAGACGGTGTGGTTCGAGCTCGGCACGTGCGGGTCCGACGACTGCTGCCGCTGACCGCCCCGACGCCCGCCAAACCCCCGTGAGCACATCGGGTGGAGATCGCGCACGCCCTCTTGTCCGCTCGGCGCCTTTGCGCTTTCTTGACGCTCATGGCGGACACCACGGGAAACACAGCGGCATCACCGGTGGGCGAGGCGAACTCCCGTCCCCGTAAGTCCAGTTGGCGTTACATCGGCCCCGGCATCGTCGTCGCCGCGACCGGTGTCGGGGCCGGCGATCTGGTCGCCACCCTCATCGCGGGCAGCAACTTCGGCTACACGCTGCTCTGGGCGGCGGTCGTCGGCTGTCTGGTGAAGATCTCCCTCGCCGAGGCGGCGGGGCGCTGGCATCTGTCGACCGGGCGCACCCTCTTCGACGGCTGGGCGAGCCTCGGCCGCTGGACCACGTACTTCTTCGGCGTCTACGCCGTGATCTGGGGCTTCGTCTACGGCGCGGCCGCGATGTCGTCGAGCGCGCTGCCGCTGCAGGCGCTGTTCCCGGACGTGATGGACCTTCAGTGGTGGGCCATCGCGTGCGGTCTGGTCGGGCTGGTCTTCGTCTGGTTCAACAAGTACGCCGTGTTCGAGAAGGTCATGACGGTCCTCGTGGGCGTCATGTTCGTGGTGACCGTCTACCTGGCGATCCGCGTCACGCCCAACCTCCCCGACGCCTTCGCCGGTCTGCTGCCCGTCCTGCCCGACGAGAAGGACTCCATCCTCAACACCCTTGGCCTGATCGGCGGCGTCGGCGGCACCATCACCCTTGCCGCGTACGGCTACTGGGTCAACGCCAAGGGCTGGACGAACACCGGCTGGATGAAGGTCATGCGGCTCGACAACCGCGTCGCCTACGCCACCACCGGCATCTTCGTGATCGCGATGCTCTTCGTCGGTGCGGAGCTGCTGCACTCGGCGAACGTGGCCATCGCGAGCGGCGACAAGGGGCTGCTGCAGCTGAGCGACATCCTGGAGGCGGAGTACGGGGCCGCGACGGCCAAGTTCTTCCTGATCGGCTTCTTCGCCACCTCGTACACCTCCCTGATCGGCGTCTGGCACGGGGTGAGCCTGATGTTCGCCGACTTCGTCGCCCGCTTCCGGGGTCAGGGCGAGCAGAAGGGCGAGGAGGTCGCCTCCGGCACGCGCGAACGCTCCTGGGCATTCCGCGCGTACCTGCTGTGGCTGACCTTCCCGCCCATCGTCCTGCTCTTCCAGGGCGAGCCCTTCCGCCTGATCATCATCTACGGCGTCCTGGGCGCGGCCTTCCTCCCCTTCCTCGCCGGAACCCTGCTCCGGCTCCTCAACTCCTCGCGCACGCCGAGGGAGTGGCGCAACGGCCCGGTCAGCAACGCGATGCTCGTGATCGCGGGCCTGCTGTTCCTGGTGCTGTGCGTGAAGCAGGTCTGGGACCAGCCCTGGTCGGAGTTCTTCTAGCGGCCTAGCGGAACTTGTTCCACTGCGGGCTGAGGGCGATCTCCCGGAGCTGCCGCACGGTCAGGGCGGGCTTCGCACGGGACGGGGCGGCATGCGGGCCTGGCGCGTTGTAGGCGCTGACCACGACGCGGAAGCCGTCGGTGCGCAGGGTGTCGACGGTCCACCGCACGCAGCCCGGGACGTCCTTGTCGCCCGCGTCCTGGCGGTCCGTGACCTTGGTGCCGTCCGCCAGGGTCTCGGAGCCGTCCCCGAACAGCTCGTCTGCGACGTCGCCCATGCCGTGCTGGACGTCGATCTCGACGAGGCTCCTGCCCTTGCCGTCGTCGATCACGGCGTACGAGTAGTCCTCGCCCCTCTCGACCACCTCGGCGCCCTTGGGCAGGAGCGGCACGAGCGTGTCCAGGACCTTGCCGTAGGACGCCTCCTCGACGGGGTCCGGCGCGGCCGTCGCCGTCGGCTTCCCGGTCTCCTGGGGAATGAACTCGACATACTTGCGCCACACCTGGGCCGTCACCAGCTCCTTCAGCTGAGCCGTGGACAAGGGGGGTTCGCTCCTGCTGATGGGCGCTCCCTTCTCGGCTGCGGCGTTCCACTCGCTGACGGAGACGTGCTGCCCGCTCGGGGTGACCAGGTCGGCCGTCCACCTCTTGGTGTCGACGCGCCGGTCGGGATACTCGTAGCCCTGGAACAGCATGAGCAGGGAGCCGTCCGGCATCCGGCTGGAGACGCAACTGTCATGCGGCGTCAGCGTCTTGTCCGGGCAGTCGACCGCCTGGCGGGCCTGCTCGCTGCCCGGCTCGACCCGGTTCAGGCTGACGTCGACGGCCCCGGGGCCCTTGCCGTCGTCGTAGACGACGTGGACGTACGGCGACGGCATCGAGCCCTCGGTGCCCCGTGCCTGCTGCTCGCTGACCTTCCCTTCGGGGAGCAGCTCTTCGAGTGTCGCGATGAGTTCGCGGCCCGTCAGGGGAACCGCGGACGGTGTGCGGGAGGGCTGCTCGGCCACGCTGGAGTCGGCCGGCCGCGGGGTGGGCGCTCCGCCCCAGGGCACCAGCAGCGCCCCGCCCACCCCCACGAGCGCGATCCCGGCCGCGCCGCCCACCACGGCGGCCCGCCGCCTCAGCCGCTGCCGACGCCCCCGCGCCAGTCCGCCGGCGACGAGCGCGGCCCGGTCGGCGTCAAAGCGGTCACCGGCGTCGTGCAGCGCGTGGCCGAGCCGCCCCTCGAAGTGCTCCTCGTCGTGTTCCACAGGCATGGCAAAACCACCGTTTCTCGGGATAGGTCGTAGGAGAGGGGGCCGGGGTCAGGAAGCCGCGTACTCGCCGAGGTCCTCGCCCAGCAGCTCGCGCAGCCGCCCGAGCGCCCGGGTGCACCGCGTCCGCACCGCCGCGGAACTGGCGTTCAGCGCGTCGGCGGTCTCCTCGACGGACCGGTCCTCCCAGTACCGCAGGACGATCACGGCCCGGTCCTTGGCGGGCAGGCCGGAGAGCGCCTGGAGCAGGGTCAGCCGCAGCGGCAGGTCGCCCGGGCCGCCGTGGGACGCCGCGCGGTCGGGAATCGCGTCCGTGGCCCGCTCGGTGCTGCTGCGCCGGCGCTGGTGGGCGAGGAAGGCGCGGGTGAGGACGGTCTGCGCGTACCCGGCGGGGTTGTCCACCCGGGACACGCGTCCCCAGCGGACGTAGATCCGGCCGAGGGTCTCCTGGACGAGGTCCTCGGCGAGGTGGGTGTCCCCGGCGGTCAGCAGACAGGCCGACCGGTACAGATGGCCGGCCCTGGCCGCCGCGAACTCGGCGTACTCGTCCGCGCGGCCCTGTCTCATGCGTTCCCCCTGCTGCTGTGTGCCGGCTGTCGGCGAGGTCCTCACTTCACTGATGCGGTGAGGCAGGGAGAATGTTTCACCGCAGCGCCGAGAAGTTCTCGGCGAATACGAGGACACAGGACCCGATGACCGAGCAGCCACCCCCACCCGCCCCGGGCTTCGGCCCGCCCCCGCCGCAGTACGCCCCCGGCCAGCCCGGGCAGCCCTCCTACGCGCCCGCGCAGCCGCCGTACGCCCCGCTCCCGCCCCAGCCGGCGCCGGCCGGCCCCGAGTTCCTGGCCGTCGACAAACGCAACGCGGTCGTCGTCGACGTGTCCGGTGTGGTCTTCGAGCTGGGTGACTTCACGATGGAGTTCCCCTGGCCCGAGATCCGCAGCGTCCACTACAAGGCGAGCCCCGACGGCAAGGCCCTGATGGTCGCCGTGGTCCACATGGACGGCCGGTTCTTCGAGTGCGTGGTGGAGGCCAAGCCCCGGACGAAACTGCAGGAGTGGTTCCCGCAGCTCGCCTGGGTGCTCGGCCACTACCGTCCGGCGGGGTGAGGTCAACGGCTCCTACGGCAGCCCGTGCACATGCGGCCCCACCGCGTTCGACCACGCGTTGCCGGCCGCGGCGTCCCAGTTGGTCGACCAGGTCATCGCGCCCCGCAGGTCGGGATAGGTCCTGGACGGCTTGAACGAGCCGCAGTTCGTGCCCTTGGCCAGACAGTCCAGGGCGTTGTTCACGACGGTGGGCGAGACGTACCCACTGCCCGCGCCGCTCGGCGAGGCCGGCAGGCCGAGACCCACCTGGGACGGGGCGAGGCCGCCCTCCAGCTGGATGCAGGCCAGGGCGGTCAGGAAGTCCACCGAGCCCTGGCTGTAGACCTTGCCGTCGCAGCCCAGCATCGAGCCGCTGTTGTAGTACTGCATGTTGACGACCGTGAGGATGTCCTTGATGTTCAGGGCCGTCTGGAAGTAGGAGTTCGACGTCGACTGCATGTCGATGGTCTGCGGCGCCATCGTGATGATCAGCGACGAGCCCGCCTTGGACGACAGCGAGCGCAGGGCCTGCGTCATGTAGGTGGCGTTGAGGCCGTTCTCCAGGTCGATGTCGACGCCGTCGAAGCCGTACGTCTGCATCAGTGAGTGGACGGAGTTCGCGAAGTTCGTTGCCGACGCCGCGTCGTTCACCGCCACGGTGCCGCGCTCGCCGCCCACCGAGACGATGACCTTCTTGCCCGCGGCCTGCTTCGCCCTGACGTCGGCCTTGAACTGGTCGACCGTGTAGCCGCCCAGCCCGGCCGAGTCCAGGTTGAAGGTCACCGCGCCCGGCGTCGACGTCGCGTCCGCGAAGGCGACGGCGATGATGTCGTACTGCGACTGGACGTCGGCGAGCTTCTGGACCGTCGCTCCGTTGTTGAAGTTCTGCCAGTAGCCGGTCACCGCGTGCTTCGGGAGGGCGGGGCCGGGGCCGGTCGGCGTGTTCGTGGTCCCCGTCACCGCCGCCGACTTCGGCGACTCACCGGCCGCGTTGGTCGCCGTGACCTGGAAGGAGTACGACGTCGAGGCGGTGAGCCCGGTGACGGTCGCCGAGGTGCCGGTCACCGCGGTCACCTTCGTGCCGTCGCGGTAGACGTTGTAGCCGGTCGCGCCCGAGACCGTGTTCCAGGCCAGGGAGACGGAGGAGGAGGTCGTGCCCGAGACGGCCAGGCCGGCCGGAGCCCCGGGGATCGTGGGGGAGGGGTCGGTGCCCCCGCCGCCGTCGGGGCCGTACACCGACACGTCGTCCGCGTAGTAGGCCGCCTGCCCGTACCAGCCGTGCGTGTACACCGTGACGGAGGTCGTGGCGGCGCCGGTGGTGAAGGTGGTCGACAGCTGCTTCCAGGCCGCGGAGTCCGGCGTCCAGGTCGAGACGTCGGTGGTGCCCGTGCCTGTCACGCCCAGGTAGGTGTAGCCGCCCTGCACCCAGGCGCTCAGCGTGTACGTCGAGTTGGGCTTCACCGCCACCGTCTGGGCGCACCGGGCGTTGTCCTGCCCGGCCGGGGTCGCCTTGAGCGCGGTCGTGCCGCCGTGCACCGGGGAGGTGACGGTCGTCCCGCTGCCGGCGGAGCAGGTCCAGTTGCTCAGGCCGGACTCGAAGCCGGCGTTCTTGGCGTTGTTGACGTCCGCCGCGGACGCCTGGCCCGCGGGGAGGAAGGCGAGGGCGAGGGCCGCGGTGACCGCGCCCGCCCGGAATCTGCTGCGTATGGACATGACAAGAGGCATGGTGAACAACTTGGTCCAGACCAATTCGCGTGTCAAGAGATTCCGGTAGTGGAGAGTTCGTGTGCGTAACCTGCCCCGTTTTGGCGCGACTTGTGTGAGACAAGTTGCTTCTCTGCTGGAGAGAAGCTGTTCTCCGGCCACAGAGCCGTGGATACAGTGCTGAGGTAGTCACGCAATGAAGTCACCGGGGAGCTGCGCGTGCCAACTGCCATTGCCGTGACCAGCGCCGACATGGCGCTGCCGGCGCAGGACGAGCGAACCGTGCCCGCCGTCGTGCTCGGGGACCTCGGCCAGGAGTCGCTGGACCTGTCGCTTGCGGACATGCAGACCCTGATCGATCAGCACGGCCATGTGATCGTCGTCTGCTCGCAGGCCGCCCCGCACGCGGTCGTGCAGCGGCTGCGCACCGTACGGTCCCTCCTGGAGAGCGACCGGATCGCCCTGTTCCGACCCGAACTGCCCCCGCTCGCCATCGCCGTCCTCGCCCGCCAGTTGCGGCAGCTGGCCTCCTGCGACCTCAGCCCCGGCGTCCTCGCCTCCGCCGGCCGGCTGCTCACCCACTACCTCCACGCCGGGGCACTGCTCGGCTCCGTCGCCAAGCTGGACCGCATCCCCGTCGATCTCAAGTCGCACGCCAAGTCCTGGGTGCCCGGCAGCCAGTTCGGCGTCCTCGCCCACCCCACCCCGCACCTGGTGAGGATGGGCCCCTCGGTCACCCTCCCCGGCCCGGAGTTCGGCACGTCGCTGCTGGTCGCCAAGGGGCAGCTCCCGTCCGACTGGGTCACCACCACCCTGGCCCCGTCCTGGCGGGTGAGGGGCCTGCGGGAGGCGGCGCTGCCCGCCGAGTCGGCGGCCTGGTGGGGGACGTCCAAGCTGGTCGAGTTCTGCGCCCATCTGCCCGACCTGTCGGTGCTTTACCAACTGGTCACCTCCGTACGGCAGAACTCCTGTCACTGGTGCGGCATCGACGTCATCGGCGACCGCTGCGTCTTCTGCTCCGCCATCCCGCCCGCCCACGAGCAACCGGCCCGCGCAGGCTGACCGGACCCTGGCCCATCCGACCCCGACCGATTCCCCCAATGAGGTTGTACGGTTCATGAACTCCCGTCAGCGCCGCGGCGTGATACTCCTGCTCCTGTCGGTGGTCTGCGCCCTCGGCGCCTTCGCCGGCGTCCTCTCCGTCATCAGCGACGTGAAGTCCAAGGTCGGTCCCGAGGTCACCGCATACCAGCTCAAGCGGGACGTGGCCCCCTACACCCCGCTCAGCGCGGCCCAGTTCGAGAAGATCGAGATGCCCGAGCGGTGGCTGTCGAGGAACGCGGTCACGAACCTGCGTGAGATCCAGGGCAAGATCGCCGTCACGACCCTGCGCCAGGGCTCCCTGCTCCAGAGCGACATGATCGTCGACCAGCCCGCCCTGCAGACGGGCGAGCAGGAGATCGCCATCATGATCGACGCCGCGACCGGCGTCGCCGGCAAGATCACCCCGGGCTCCAAGGTCAACGTCTACGCCACCTTCGAGGGGCAGCGCGACGGCGACCCCGACCAGTCCAAGCTCATCGTCGAGAACGCCAGGGTCATTGACGTGGGCGAGCTGACGTCGCTGGAACCGGACGACGACGACCGCAGCCGCCGGACCACCGAGGCCGTCCCGATCACCTTCGCCCTGAACCCCGTCGACGCCCAGCGCATCACCTACGCCGAGTCGTTCGCCGACGAGGTCCGGCTCGCCCTGGTCGCACCCGGCAGCGACTCCGACGTCTCCGCGACGCAGCGGACGTACGAACTCGCCAAGGACAAGTGAGAGGCCCCTATGCCCACGAGGATCCTTCCGGCGGTCGGCGACGCGGACGCGGTCCGGTCCCTCACGACGCTGCTCAGCCAGCTGCCGGACGCCGAGCCGGTGGCCCCGGTGACCGACTCGACCCAGCTCGTCGACACCCTCGCGCGCCTCGCCGCCGAGTCCGTCGACGAGCTGCCCGAGGTCGTCGTCGTCCACGAACGCATCGGCCCCGTCCCGGCCCTGGAGCTCATCCGCGAGGTCGCCCTGCGCTTCCCCGCGGTCGGCGTCATCCTCGTGACGTCCGACGCCGGACCCGGCCTCTTCCAGGCCGCCATGGACTACGGGGCGCGGGGCCTGGTGGCCCTGCCGCTGCACTACGAGGAGCTGGCCAGCCGCGTCCACGCGGTGGCCCAGTGGTCGGCGGGCGTACGGCGGCATCTGGGCGCGGGCGCTGACGTGTTCAGCGGCGTCGGCGGCACCGTGGTGACGGTGAGCGGCGCCAAGGGCGGGGTCGGCGCCACGCTCACGGCCATCCAACTGGCCCTCGCCGCCCAGGCGTCGGGCCGCAGCACCGCGCTGCTCGACATGGACCTGCAGACCGGGGACGTCGCCGCCTTCCTGGACATCCAGTTCCGCCGCTCGGTCGTCGACCTCGCCGCCATCAACGACATCTCGCCGCGCGTGCTCGCGGACGCGGTGTTCCGGCACGACACCGGGGTCGCCCTGTTGCTCGCCCCGGGCGACGGCGAGCGCGGCGAGGAGGTCACCGACCGCGCCGCCCGCCACATCGTCAGCGCGCTGCGCTCCCGCTACGAGGTCGTCGTCATCGATTGCGGCGGGCAACTGACCGGCGCGAGCGCGGCGGCCGTGGAGATGGCCGACACGGCGCTCCTGGTCACCACGCCGGACGTGGTCGCCGTCCGCGGCGCCAAACGCACCGTACGGATGTGGGACCGGCTGCAGATCCGCAAGGCGGAGGAGACCACGATCGTCGTCAACCGCCACTCGCGCGGTGCGGAGATCCAGCCGTCCCTGATCCAGAAGATCACCGGCACCGGAATCGCCGCCACCGCGATCCCCGCCAACTACAAGGAACTCCAGGGGGCGATCGACGCCGGCCGCGTGCACGAGCTGGACGGCAAGGGAGCCGTCCGGCAGGCCCTGTGGGCGCTCGCCGGGGAGCTGGGGCTGGTCAAGGGCACGGAGGGGGCGCTTCAGCGGCGCAACGGCAAGGCGCGGGGCGGGGACCGGGCGGCGCTGACGTTCCGGCGGCGCAAGGAGCTGGGGCGGTGAGGGGGCGGCCTGGGCGGGGGGACAAGGGACAGGTCACCGTCGAGTTCCTCGGGATGATGCCGCTGATCATCATCACGCTGGTGCTGCTGTGGCAGTTCGTGCTGGTGGGGTACACGTTCTCGCTGGCGGGGAATGCTGCGGACGAGGCGGCGCGGGCCGCGACCGCGTCCGAAGGGCAGGCGGCCTGCGAGGAGGCCGGGCTTCAGCATCTGCCCGGCGCGTGGGAGGGCGGCGCCAGCGTGGAGTGCGGTGTGAACGGCGGCTATGTCACGGCCGATGTGTCCCTGGAAGTGCCTGTCCTCTTCCCCGGCGCGATCGGCTTCCCGTTCACCGTCGAGGGCCACGCGGGGGCCGTGCAGGAGGAGAAGGACTGAGATGTCGTACGGCTCGAAAGTCCGGGACGCGAAAGTCCGTGACCGCGGTCAGGTCGCCATCGAGTACCTCGGGTTCATCCCGATCCTGATCCTCGTCGCCATGGCCGGCGTGCAGGTCGGGCTCATCGCCTACACCGCCCAGCAGGCCGGTACGGCGGCCAGGGCGGGGGCGCGGGCCGCCTCGCTGGAGGGGAGCGCGCAGGACGGCTGTGTGAACGCGATCAGCGACTGGCTGTCGGTCAGCTGTGTCCCCGCAGAGGGCGACGACGAGGTCACCGTCACCGCCACCGTCGAGATCCCGTCGATCGTCCCCGGCTGGAACTTCGGCGACGCCCAGAAGACCGCGACCATGCCGCTCGACCACTGAACGAGGACTGAACGAGGATCCCCATGAGCCTGAGGTCACGCATCAACACCCCCGAGGAGAACGGCAGCCGGGGCGAGGACGGCCACCTGGTCTCCTCCTACCGGGCCAAGCTCCTGGAGGAGATCGACCTCGCGGAGATGAGCTCGCTGGCCGCGGCCGAGCGCCGGGCCCGGCTGGAGCGGGTGCTCGGGCACATCATCAGCCGTGAGGGGCCGGTGCTGTCGACGGTCGAGCGCTCGCAGCTGATCCGCAGGGTCGTCGACGAGGCTCTCGGCCTGGGCATCCTGGAACCGCTGCTGGAGGACGCGTCGATCACCGAGATCATGGTGAACGGCCCGGACGCGATCTTCGTCGAACGGGCGGGCCGCGTAGAGCAGTTGCCGCTCCGTTTCCCCTCCCACGACCAGCTGATGCAGACCATCGAGCGCATCGTCTCGACGGTGAACCGGCGGGTGGACGAGTCGAACCCGATGGTGGACGCCCGGCTGCCGTCCGGCGAGCGCGTGAACGTCATCATCCCGCCCCTGGCGCTGACCGGCGCGACCCTGACGATCCGCCGCTTCCCCCGCTCCTTCACCCTGCACGAGATGACCGGCCTCGGCTCGCTCGACGAGCCCATGGTGTATCTGCTGGCCGGACTGGTGCAGGCGAAGTCCAACATCATCGTCTCGGGCGCGACGGGCACCGGGAAGACGACCCTGCTCAACGCGCTCTCGGGCCTGATCCCCGAGCACGAGCGCATCATCACCATCGAGGACTCGGCCGAACTCCAGCTCCAGCAGGCCCATGTGATCCGCCTGGAGTCCCGCCCGCCGAACGTCGAGGGCAAGGGCCAGGTCACCATCCGCGACCTGGTCCGCAACTCGCTGCGCATGCGCCCCGACCGGATCGTCGTCGGTGAGGTCCGCGGCGGGGAGTCCCTGGACATGCTCCAGGCGATGTCGACCGGCCACGACGGCTCCCTCGCCACCGTGCACGCCAACAGCGCCGAGGACGCCCTGATGCGGCTGAAGACCCTCGCGTCCATGTCCGACGTGGCGGTCCCCTTCGAGGCGCTGCACGACCAGATCAACAGCGCGGTGGACGTGATCATCCAGCTGACCCGCTTCCCGGACGGCGCCCGCCGGATCACCGAGATCGCGATCCTGGACAGCCACGGGGCGGAGCCGTACCGCCTGGCCACGGTTGCCCGCTTCCATGCCCAGCCCATGACGCCGGACGGCCGCGTCCACGGCGCCTTCCAGTACTTCCCCCTCCCGCGCCGCACCGCGGACCGCCTCTACTTGGCGAGCCAGCCGATCCCCCAGGCCTTCGGCGTCGCCCAGTCCCCGCTCGAGCTCGCCACCCGAGAAGCCAGGTAGGACCCACCCCATGGACCTCCAGACCCGCATCACGCTCACCACCGGCATAGCCCTGCTGGCCTGCGCGCTGGCCGTGGTGGGCGTCCAGGCGTACGCCGCCGGCCGGGCCCGGCGCCAGGCCCTGGTCGACCGCCTGACGGCCACCGGCCAGATCACCGGGGGCGGGGGCCGCCGACGCCGCTTCGCCGACCTGGACCGCCGACTGCGCCGTACGAAACCGGGCAAGCAGCTCGAACTGCGGCTGGCGGCGACGGGCCTGGACGTCACCCCGGGCGAGTTCTTCGTCTATATGCTGGTGACGGTGGCCGGCCTGTGGCTGATCGGCCAGGCGACCCTCGCGCCCTTCTTCGGCCCGATCGCGGGCCTGCTGGGTATCTGGGCCGCGGTCCAGTTCCTCAACTGGCAGCGCCAGAAGCGCATCGAGAAGTTCATCAACCAACTCCCCGAACTGGCCCGCATCCTGGCCAACGCCGCCCACGCGGGCCTGGCCATGCGCACCGCCATCGGCCTCGCCGCGGAGGAACTGGAGGCCCCGGCGGGCGAGGAACTCGCCAAGGTCTCCAACCAGCTGGCCCTCGGCGCCTCGATGGACGACGCCCTGGGCGAGCTCGCCGAGCGCCTCCCGTCCCGCGAACTGGTCGTCCTGGTGACCACGCTGGTGCTGTCCAACCGGGCGGGCGGCCAGGTGGTGAGCGCGCTGCGCAACCTCACCGAGACGCTGGAGGAGCGCAAGGAGACCCGGCGCGAGGTCCGCACCCAGCTCTCCCAGGTGAGCATGACGTCGTACGCGGTCCCGGTGCTGGGCGTGGGGTCGCTGTTCCTGATGAACGGGGTGAAGGACGGCGCGCTGGACCGCATGACGGGTTCCCCGGTCGGCCAGGCGGCGGTGCTGATCGCGTTCGGGCTGTACGCGGTCGGCTTCATCCTGATCCGCCGCCTGTCGCGGATCGACGTCTGAGGCGCCGAGGCGCGGGAAGGGAGGACGACGACGATGGGACTGGGACAACTCGGCCTGCTCCTCGCGCTGGTGACGGGCCTGAGCGTGTGGGGGATCTTCGCCGGCATCCGCATGTACCGGGCCGACGCGAAACTGCCCAGCGACCTGGCGCTGGCCCTGGAGGTCGGCGCGACCCGCACCGGCGCCGTGGACTCGCTGATCGACCGCATGGGCATGCGCTACGCCCCCGCCGTGCTGCGCCTGATGGGCCCGAAGCTGGTGGCCAGGTACCGCCGCAGGATCGACCTCGCGGGCAACCCCGGCGGCCTGACCATCGACCGCTATGCGGCCAGGCGGGCGGTGTACGGCTTCCTCGGCGCGGTCGGCTTCCTGGTGTTCCTGCTCCGCGGCCAGGTGCTGATGGCCTTGCTGCTGCTGGCGTTCGGCGCCTTCTGGACGGAGGTCGGCATCTGGTCGGCGATCCGCATCAGGAAGGACGAGATCGAACGCACCCTGCCCGACTTCCTGGACGTCCTGGCGGTCGTGGTGAGCGCGGGCCTCGGCTTCCGCCAGGCCCTCGACCGGGTCGCCTCGAAGTACGAGGGCCCCTGGGCCGACGAACTCCGCATCACCCTGCGCCAGATGGACCTCGGCATGAGCCGCCGCCAGGCCTTCGCGGAGCTGAGGAGGAGGAACGACTCCGAACAGGTGGCGATGTTCGTGACGGCACTGCAGCAGGGGGAGGAGCTCGGCGCGCCGATCGTGGACACGCTGGTGGCGCTCGCGAAGGACATGCGCCGCACGGACGCCCAGAACGCCCGTAGGAAGGCGGCCCGGGCGGTGCCCAAGGCCACGATGATGATCACGACGTTCATGGTTCCGGCGACGATGATCCTGCTGGGGGCGGGGCTGTTGCTGGGATCTGGGACGGACTTCGGGTCGCTGACGGGAGAGTAGTCGTTGACGGGGGGAGGGATCAGGGGAGGGGAGGGCTGTATGGCAGGAATGCCGGTGTGGATGGGAACGGCGACGGCGCCTTCGCCGGGGACGGGTCTGTCGAGGGCGGCGAGCCTCGCGTTCGGGCTGCGCCGCCGCTGGACGTCCCGGGCGGCGAGCGAGGAGACG
Organism: Streptomyces cyaneochromogenes; assembly: GCF_003963535.1. Classification (GTDB taxonomy): domain Bacteria; phylum Actinomycetota; class Actinomycetes; order Streptomycetales; family Streptomycetaceae; genus Streptomyces; species Streptomyces shaanxiensis. Next base: position 6,476,531 of record NZ_CP034539.1, read on the forward strand.
GAGCGGTCGTCGGCGATCACCCTCCAGATAAACGCCCTCCAGGCGCTGTGCCGCCAGGTCTTCGGCTTCCGGCTCGCCATGATCGCGCTCGCCGCGCCCGGCGCCCTGCTCAACGCGGCACCGGGCCTCGCCACCCGCCTGGTGGGTGCCTCGGTGGTGGTCACGTTCATGGGCTCCTACGTCCTGTTCCGCGACTGGGAACGCTTCGGCCCCCTCCTCCTGCGCCACCCCACCCTCCTGGCGGCGGACACCCTCTGCACCTCCCTGCTCCTCGTCTCCGCGGGCCCGGACACCACGCCGGCCTACGTCAGCGTCTGCACCCCACTGCTCGCCGGCATCGTCTACGGCTACCGGGGCGCGGCGGTGTTCGCCAGCGCGCAGTCCCTGATCCTGCTCCTTGCCTACGCGATCGACGCCGAGGCGCAGGCGGGCAGCGGCCTGGCGGAGAAGCTCCTCCTCCCGGGCCTCTGCGTCATCACGGGCGCCCTCGGCTCGTCCCTGCGCAACCTCATGCTCCGCTTCGGCACGGCCACCCAGGCCCTCACGACGATCCAGGCCCGCCTGGCGGTCACGGAAGCGGTGAGCGCGGAACGGGCCCGGCTGGCCCGCGAGATGCACGACTCGGTGGCGAAGACGCTGCATGGCGTGGCGCTGGCGGCGGAGGGGCTGGCGATTTCGGCGGGGGCGGGGCTGGGGAGTGGGGGGCTGTCCGGGGTGGGCTCGTCCCGTGTGGGTCCGTCGTCGGGTGTGGATCTGTCGGGCGTGCGCTCGTCGCGCGGGGACCTATCTGGCGTGGACCCGTCGCCGGGTGTGGGCTCGGCGGGTGTGGATCCGACGGGCGTGGGTTCGTCCGGCGTGGGCTTGGCCGGCGTGGGCGCGTCCGGCGTGGACCGGTCCGGCGGCGACCGGTCCGGTGTGGGCTCGCCCGTCATGGACTCGTCCCGCACGGACTCGTCCCGCACGGGCTCATCCGGAATGGACGCGTTCCGGATCCGGCAACAGGCGCAGCTGGTCGCCCGCGCGGCCCGGCGGGCAGCGGCCGAGTCCCGGGAGCTGCTGGCGGACCTGCGCCGCGAGTCCGACCCGGATCACGCGACGGACATCGCGCCTGAACTGGCGGCCCGCACCGAGGCCTTCACCACCCGCACCGGTCTGCGCGCCACGTACCACGCCACGGGCGAGGCCCCTTTGCCCGCCGTCCCGCCGGCCGTGGCCCGCCACCTCCTCACCATCACCGAGGAGGCCATGGAGAACGCCCACCGCCACGCGAAGGCGACCTGTGTCGACGTACGGGCGGGCGTGGAGGCGGACGTGCTCCGCCTGACCGTCCAGGACGACGGCGGGGGCCTCCCCGCCGGCACGACCGTCGAACACCTCCGCCGGACGGGCCACTTCGGCCTGCTGGGCATGACGGAAAGAGCGGCCTCGATAGGAGCCCGCATCCACATCGGCAAGGGCAGGCAGGCGCGCGGCACGGAGGTCCGCCTGGAACTCCCGCTGGCGGCCCTGACGACGACGAGAACGACGAGGACTACGAGGACCGCAAGGACCACGAGGACCACGAGGACCACAAGGACGACAGGGGCGACCCCATGACCGAGCGGAAGCCGGCCCCCGCCACCGAGCCTCTCCGACTGGTGGTGGCCGACGACAACCCGGTGGTCCGCGCCGGCCTGACGGCCCTCCTCTCCACTCACGCGGACATAACCGTCGTGGCCGAGGCGACGAACGGCCACGAGGCCCACGAGGCGGCCCGCCGCCACCACCCCGACGCGATCCTCCTGGACGTCCGCATGCCGGGCATGGACGGCATCACGGCACTCCCGCATCTCGTGCGCATCGCCCCGGTGCTGATGCTGACCTACAGCCGCGAGTCGGAGACGGTCCGCGAGGCCCTGCGCCGAGGGGCGGCCGGGTACCTGGTCCACGGTGAGTTCACGACGGACGAACTGGTGGAGGCCGTACGGGACATCAAGCGAGGTCGGCCGCCTCGACTCACGCCTACGGCGGCAGCTGCGGCAGCGGCGTCGCTCGCGGAAGCAAATCCTCAACTAGTAACTCCTACGGGCAATTCCCCGGAACTCCTTTCGCAAGTGCAACCAGATGTGGGACAGTCGTCGTCGTACCGTTCGCGGTTCCAGCTGAGCAGGAGGGAGGCGGAGATCATGGACCTCATCGCATCGGGCATGAACAACCAGCAGATCGCCGCCACCTGCTTCATCAGCGAGAAGACGGTCAAGAACCACATCAACCGCATCTTCGCCAAACTCCACAGCACCAGCCGGGCGGAAGCCGCCGCCAAGTGGCTGGGCACCGCCCCGGGTTCACACCCAGGACGGAGCTGACCGGCGATGACACAGCGATGGTTTTCGGCCTGGGCCCGGAATTGGGCCCTGGGACCCTCTGGTGTTTCGGGTAATCCCGCTTACTTTTCTCGCAGGACTTGTCACCACACTTGCGAGCCAAGCGCTCTACGACCGCCGGACACCAGAGGGGTACACCATGAGCAACTGGATCAACACCACCATCACATACCTCCGCTCGCGTGCTGCTCACAACGACAAGGGGCAGACGGCGGTGGAGTATCTGGGGATCATCGCCGTGGTGGTGGCGATCGTGTTGGCCATCACGGGGACCGACATCGGGCAGACGATCTACGACGCGATTGTGGAGCAGATCGACGAGCTCACCGGATGATCAGCCGCCGCACGTCCGGCGACGCAGGGCAGGCCTTTCCCATCTACATCACGGTGGTGGGGGGCCTGCTCTTTCTCGCGTTCGCGTATCTGGCGGTCGGCCAGGCCGCGGCAAACCGGAACGGCGCCCAGACGGCAGCGGACGCGGCAGCGCTCGCGGCGGCCCTGGACACCCGGGACAAGCTCACGGACGAGTGGGTGGAGCACGTGCTCGACCCGACGAAGTGGCAGGACATCTTCGACGGCGAGGGCGTGGTGTTCGACGGCTGCGGGCGCGCGCGGCAACTGGCGGCGCAGAACGACGCCAGGGCGGAATGCGAGTCGACGCTCGGCCTGCCTCCGGGCTACCAGGTCGATGTCGAGACCACGGAGCCTGTCGGTGACTCCATCGTGCCCGGCACGGAGGACATGCGCTCGACGGCGACCGCCACCGCTGTGATCGAACCGCTCTGCGAGTTCGAACTCCCGGGGGAGGATGCCGGGGACGACGTACTGCCGGAGCTCGCCTGCAAGGACAGGAGCTGGACCCTGGACCCGGACGATCTCGACGATCTTCCGGGGCCCGAGGACCTCTTCCATGTCCATCTGGCCGACTGACAAGTGATCGACGAGTGACGAGGGAAGCAGAGGCATGAGCATTCGGTTCACCACGAAGGCCCAGAGGGGGATGGTCGCGCTGACCGTTGCGGCTGGACTGGCCCTCGGTGTGGCCGGCTGCGGTAGCGGAGGCGATGACGACAAGAAGCCGGAGGCATCGGCTCCCGCTTCCACGAACAGGGGGTCCGACCCGAGTGCTCAGGAAGGAACGGACCAGCCGCTGGCCGAACTCAAGGGTGAGGACGGACTGATCCTCCAGATCACCTCTGCGCAGCGTGACTCGGGTGGTTTCGTCACCGTGAGCGGTGAGCTGAAGAACGACGGAGACGAGGCGGCTCGCGTGTCCGCGCGCACGTCGGGCGACGAGACCGAGATCATCAGGCACGGGACATCGTTCGGCGGAGCGACGCTCGTCGACTCGGAGAGCAAGAAGCGCTACTACGTGCTGCGTGACACCGATGGCCGCCCCTTGACGACGACGGGCATGCCGCGGATCAAGCCCGGCGACTCGATCCCGGTCTTCATGCAGTTCCCGTCCCCGCCTTCGAACACGGCCGAAGTCAGTTTCCAGCTCCCGACCTTCGCCGCCGCCACCATCCAGATCTCCGGATGAGGCCCCCGATGACCCGCACCCCCCGCCTCCCCCTGACCCTCACCGCCGCAACCCTCATGGTCGCCGCCAACATCCTCGGCGCCACCACGGCCGACGCGGCCGACGACCCCAGCGTCCCGCCCGGTACCGCGGCGACGGCCGCCGCCCCCGTCGAGGTGGACGCCAACGACCCCGACCTCAAGCTCCCGGAGGGCGCGACGCTCGCCGAGGCCAAGGTGCTGGACATCAAACAGGTGGTCGAGGACCAGGCCGGTGAGGAACGCCGGGAGGACACCAACACGGACGTGAAGTTCGCGCTCCAGGCGGAGGTCCTGTTCCCCAAGGACAGCGCGAAGCTGACCGGCGAGGCGAAGGCCCGTATCTCGTCCATCGCCGAGGAGATCAAGACCCAGAACGCCACCCGGATCCGCGTCTTCGGCTTCACCGACAACCTGGGCTCCTCGGCCCACGGCGACGTCCTGTCCCGCAAGCGCGCGAACGCCGTACAGGGCGTCCTGGAGTCGGAGCTGAACGACTCCACGATCACCTACGAGGTACGGGGCTACGGCGAGCAGTACCCGATCTCCTCCAACGACACGGAGTCAGGCCGCAAGAAGAACCGAAGGGTGGAGGTGTCGTTCCCCCGCTCGGACAACTGACCTCACCTCACCCCGCCTCACCTCACCCCGACTCCACACTCACCCGCGTGCCCACCCGCACCCCCCACCCCGCCATCGCCCCGGCCTCCGCCTCCAGCACGTGCCGGGCACGAAGCCGGGGCAGCCCCAACAACCCGGGCCGCATGGTGCGCACCGCGAGGACGTTCAGCCTTCGGTCGAGGTAGGCCACGTCGATGGGGATGCGCATCCGGAACGTGTGCACACCGCTCGCAGGCGTGAGCAGCATCGCCCCGTCGACGGCATCACGCCCCAGGAGCCCTTTCGTGCGGGCCCGATAGGACGCGGCGATCTCCAGGGGCACCGACACATCACCCCGCTCCCCGTGGACGACCAGGGCCCCTCGCCCGTCACGCCAACGCCGCCCCATCCTCAGCCACCTCCTGGATTTTCTGTTGTCCGGCGAGTGCTACCCGGGTAGGAAAGGTCGCATGACCGGACTCGGCGCAGTATTCCGCCCCCAGCTCGCCCCCGAACGACTCCGATCCGTCGCCGAACTGGCCGACGCCGCGGGACTCGAAGAGCTCTGGCTCTGGGAGGACTGCTTCCGGGAGGGCGGGATCTCCACGGCCGCGGCCGCCCTCGCCTGGACCGAGCGGGTCAAGGTCGGCGTCGGGCTGTTGCCCGTCCCGCTGCGGAACGTCGCCATCGCCGCCATGGAGGCGGCCACCCTGCACCGGATGTTCCCGGGGCGGCCCATTCTCGCCGTCGGGCACGGCGTGCAGGACTGGATGGGACAGGTGGGGGCGAGGGTGGAATCGCCGGTGACCCTGCTGCGGGAGCATCTCGTCGCCCTGCGTGCCCTGCTCGGCGGGGAGCGGGTCAGTACCGAGGGCCGGTACGTCAAGCTCGACGACGTCGCCCTCGACTGGCCGCCCGCCGAGCCGGTGCCCGTCATCGCCGGGGTCACCGGGCCCCGCTCGCTGCGGCTCGCCGGGGAGGCCGCCGACGGAACCCTGCTCACCGCCTCGACCTCGCCCGAGGGGGTACGGCGGGCCCGGCAACTCATCGACGAGGGGCGGGAGTCGGCCGGCCGTTCCGATGCCGGGCCGCATCCGATCGTCGTCTATCTGCTCACCGCCACCGGGCCCGACGGTGCCGCCCGGCTCAAGGCCGAGCTCGCCGAGGAAGGGCTCGGCTCCGTGCCCGATCTCGGTGTCGCCGGGGACGCCGGCGCCGTCGCGAAGGCCGTGCAGCGGCTCGCGGACGCCGGTGCCGACACCGTGGTGCTGCAGCCGACGGGGGACGAGCCCGACCCGGAGGGGTTCGTGCGGTTCGCTGCGGAGGAAGTGCGGCCGCTGGTGCCGTAGTCGAGAGAGGCCGTCCGGCGGTCGAGGTTCACGCCCCGGCCGCGCGACGCCTTCGGCACCAGGGCGCTCGCCCTCTTCCTACGAGCACGTGCTGCTCGTCCTTCCCGACGCCGATGCCGATGCCGCCGCCGAAACCGAGGCCGACGCAGGGCAGAGAAGAAAATCGGCGGCGGCGACTGATCCCGCCCTGGGACGATCACCGTATGCACGAGCCGCAGCACACCCCCACCTCCCCTGCTTCCCCTGACTCCCCTGGTTCCCCAACCTCCCTCGCCTCCTTCGAGGACCTCGTCGCCGAAGGCGCCGCCGTCCCCACCGAAGGCTGGGACTTCTCCTGGTTCGAGGGGCGTGCCACCGAGGCCCGGCCCTCCTGGGGATACGCCACGTCCCTCGCCGAGCGGCTCTCCCGCTCCACCGCGGCCCTCGACATCCAGACCGGCGGAGGGGAGGTACTCGACTTCGCCCTGCGCCGTGCCGCCCCGAAGGTGCCGCCGCTCACCGTCGCCACCGAGGGCTGGCCGCCGAACGTCACCAAGGCCACCGCCCTCCTCCGCCCGCGCGGCGTCGCCGTCGTCGCCTCCCCGCAGGACGCCCCGCTGCCCTTCGCCGACGGTGCCTTCGACCTGGTCGGCAGCCGGCACCCGGTCAGCCCGCACTGGGCCGAGATCGCCCGTGTCCTGCAGCCCGGCGGCACCTACTTCGCCCAGCACGTCGGGCCGCGCAGTGTCTTCGAGCTCGTCGAGTACTTCCTGGGCCCCCTCCATGAGGAGCAGAGCGACGCCCGCCACCCCGACCGCGAGCGCGCCGCCGCCGAGGCCGCCGGGCTGGACATCGTCGATCTGCGGGCCGAGCGGCTGCGCGTCGAGTTCCACGACATCGCGGCCGTCGTCCACTTCCTGCGCAAGGTGGTGTGGATGGTCCCCGGCTTCACCGTCGAGGCGTACGAACCCCGGCTGCGCGCCCTGCACGAGTCGATCCGGTCCGACGGCCCCTTCGTCGCGCACAGCACCCGCCACCTCTTCGAGGCCCGCAAGCCCGACGCCTGAGCCCCCGGCACGGCCCTCACGCGTGCGGACCGACCGTCACCTCCCCGACCACCAACTCCGCCGTCGCCTCCAGCACCTCCCCGACCCGCTCCACCTGCTCGCCCAGCTCCCGCTCCTGCCGCGCCGTCAGCCGTCGTCCGACCGTCTCCACCGTGACCGTCGCACGACGGCCCCGGCGCCGCTGATGCCAGACCCCGGCCACCACCCCCTCCACCAACAGCACCGGATAGTTCCCCGCCTGACCGCCCGCCAGAGCCCGCCGGTACGCCTTCCCGGGGAACAGCGACTCCCGGGGCTGCGCGGCGATGGCGTACGCGTCGAAGTACGGCAGCAGCCGCACGCCCCGCACCCGCCCGCCCGGGAACCCCGTGTCACCCGCCGCCACCCAGGCCGCCGCCCCCTCGAACGACACCTCCTCGACCTCCCCGGCCCGCGCCAGCTCCCCGAACAGAGCCACCGCCCACCCCACCGGCGCCGCCAGCCACTTCGCGAAGTACTGGGGCGTCGCCGGTCCGTACGCGCGCAGATACCGCCGTACGAGCTCCCGAAGCGCCCCCTGGCCCGCCTGCCCCGACCCGGCCCCCGGCACCGGATCGACCCCGCGCGGCCGTGTGTACGTCACCTTCCGCCCCCGGTTCGGCCCGAAGCACAGCGCGCCCGACTGGCCGGCCCGGTGCATCACCTGCCGCCAGCGCGGCCACAGGTCCTGGAAGGCCGGCATCACCAGGTCACCGGCCCAGGGACCGGTGCCGGCGACCACCTCCTCGCCCAGTTCCTCCACGGTCAGACACACCCCGTCCAGGGCGTCCCCGATCGCGGCCACGATCCGCTCCGCCTGCTCCTCCGTCACCCGCACATCCGGCGGAAACGGGCTCGGCCCGGTCGGAATCGCGCTCAGCGCACCGCACCACAGCGGCAGTTCGGCGGCGGGCAGCAGATGCACGGTGCCGCGCGGGCCGAACGTCTTCACCAGTGACCGCTCGTCCCACAGTGCCGTCCGTACGTCCGCCCGAGTCACCCCGGAGGCCCGCACCCCCACCGACACCTCGGCCGCGGACAGCACCTGCGCATGCGCGCCCAGCATCGCCCCGACCACATCGGCGACCGGCGTGCCGACCCCGGCGGGACGGTCCAGGAACTGCCGCTCCAGCCGCCGCGCGCTCGCCTCGTCCCACGTGACAGTGACAGTCATAGGGCGACGTTAGGCCGGACAGAGGTCAGAGGTTGTCCTCTATTCGACGGATCGCCACGCTCCGTGTGCCCTGCGCTGCAAACCGTGCATCCATGCGCGAACGGCCTCTACGCCCTGCGCATCAAAGGAACCCTCACCTTTTCCACATTGTTATGACGGCTGACTCGCTTTCCCTTCACCTGTCACGTAAGTTCAGACCAAGGTAATTCGCGTAAGCAAAGCTGCGCGGCGGCACCGCGCAGCGGAGGGGGCTGCGCGGTGCCATGCCCCCGTGCGCGCCCCTGCTGGACGCGCATCGCATCGACCCCGCCCGTGCCCCGCGAGGCCCTCCGTACCGTCAAGCGGACGTTCGCGGTCGGCGTCACCCGGGGGAGGGAAGCGCGGACAAGTCGCCGAGCGCCCCCCAAGCTGCGCCAAACCCTATGGATCCGTCCGCTTCCCACCCGTTTCCCCAAGGAATCCGTGTCGGCGCGGCCACATTTCCGCCACGAACAGGCCCCCGTATGGCCACCGCGCCGTCGCCGAGCGATTTCGGAGAGTAGTTGTGGCACGCCGATGCGCGCAGCATCCCTTACGAAGGGTTATGGTGGAAACCCCCCCTCGGGCCGGTCCGTCTCCCCCCCACGGACCGGCCCGTTTTTTGTGCCCAGACACCCCGGCGCGACCAGCCCCCACCCACCCGCAGCCGCCCACACACACCAGACGCCCCCCGACCCAAGGCGCCAACCCCACCCCCCGCACCCCAAAACCACGCCCCAAGCCCCGCAGGGGTACGCTTCGCCGCAGGGGACCGCCATACGGACAGGAACCGCGCCCCACTGCGCCGCGCGGAGCGCCGCGCGCCTGTCCGATCCGTACGGAGGGGCTGACAATCACGTGAACCTGCGCGACAAGCTGCGCGGCCTGCTGGTCAGGCTGTACGCACGCCGGGTGGAAGGTCACCTGGACCACGCTCAGGTGCCCAAGCACATCGGCGTGATCGTGGACGGCAGCCGGCGCTGGGCGAAGGCCGCCGGCTCCACCGCCGTCGACGGCCACCGTGCCGGTGCCGAGAAGATCGAGGAGTTCCTCGGCTGGTGCACCGAGACGGACGTCGAGGTCGTCACCCTCTGGCTGTTGTCGACGGACAACTTCAACCGGCCGCCGGAGGAGCTCGGCCCGCTCCTCGGCATCATCGAGGACGTCGTCCGCACTCTCGCCGCCGACGGCCGCTGGCGGGTCCACCACGTCGGTGCCCCCGACCTGTTGCCCTCCCCGATGCAGGCCGCCCTCAAGGAGGCTGAGGAGTCCACGGCCCACATCGACGGGATACTGGTCAACGTCGCCATCGGCTACGGCGGCCGCCAGGAGATCGCCGACGCCGTACGGTCGATGCTGCTGGACGCGCAGACCAAGGGCACGTCCATGGAGGAGCTCGCCGAGTCCGTCGACATCGACATGATCGGCCGCCACCTCTACACGAGCGACCAGCCCGACCCCGACCTCGTGATCCGCACCAGCGGCGAGCAGCGGTTGTCCGGATTCATGCTCTGGCAGACGGCCCACTCGGAGTACTACTTCTGCGAGGTCTTCTGGCCGGCCTTCCGCAAGGTCGACTTCCTGCGCGCCCTGCGCGACTACGCGGCCCGGCACCGGCGTTACGGCGGCTGAGCCGCTCTCCGGCGCACTCCTCGCCGTATCCGGGTGAGAGAAAAGCCATGCTCTCCGGGACAGAAGTAACAAGGAGTTCACCAGCGCGCCGTCATATGCGCTGGCATGGCACCGCATGTTCGAGGGCATAAGGCAAGCAGGTCGACACCCGAACCACGGGTGTCGTATCTCAGCGGGCGGCGCCGGAGCCGTCCGCCCGGGAGGCCCTTTGCACCAGCTCGACCGTGCGGTCACGGCATGGAAGAAGCAGTGGAGGGCCGGTTTTCGGCCCGTGCCAGGCGTGCAGGGCGGCCGACGACCGGTCCAGCTCCACTCCGTCGCTCCCCGACCTCATCCGAGGGGGTACGTCCTTCCGTGGTGACCAGCACAAAGCGCCACAAGCCAGACCGGCGCACCTACGTTCTCGACACCAGCGTCCTGCTGGCCGACCCGAATGCCCTGAGCCGCTTCGACGAGCACGAGGTCGTGCTCCCCATCGTCGTGGTGACGGAGCTGGAGGCCAAGCGGCACCATCCCGAACTCGGCTACTTCGCCCGGCAGGCGCTGCGCCTGCTCGACGAGTTCCGGGTCCGGCACGGTCGCCTCGACGCCCCCATCCCGATCGGGGATCTCGGCGGGACCGTCCGTGTCGAGCTCAACCACTCGGACCCCAGCGTGCTGCCGACCGGCTACCGCCTGGGGGACAACGACTCCCGTATCCTCGCGGTCGCCCGCAATCTGCAGGCCGAGGGGTTCGACGTCACGGTCGTGTCGAAGGACCTCCCGCTCAGGATCAAGGCCTCGTCCGTCGGACTCCTCGCCGAGGAGTACCGCGCCGAGCTCGCCATCACGGACTCGTCCGGCTGGACCGGAATGTCCGAACTGACCCTGCCCGGCGAGCAGGTGGACATCCTCTTCGAGGAGGGACACGTCTATGTCCCCGAGGTCGCCGAGCTGCCGGTGCACACCGGACTGATGATCCAGTCCGAGCGCGGCAAGGCTCTGGGGCGGATCTCGCCCGAGGGCAACGTCCGTCTGGTGCGCGGCGATCGGGAGGCCTTCGGCATCAAGGGGCGCAGCGCCGAGCAGCGGATCGCGCTCGACCTGCTGCTCGACCCGGACGTCGGGATCATGTCCATGGGTGGCCGGGCCGGCACGGGCAAGTCGGCGCTGGCGCTGTGCGCGGGGCTGGAGGCGGTGCTCGAGCGCCGTCAGCACCAGAAGGTGATGGTCTTCCGGCCGCTGTACGCGGTGGGCGGGCAGGAGCTCGGCTATCTGCCCGGCTCCGAGGCCGAGAAGATGAGCCCCTGGGCACAGGCGGTCTTCGACACGCTGTCCGCGGTCACCAGCCGCGAGGTCATCGAAGAGGTCACCGCGCGGGGAATGCTGGAGGTGCTTCCTCTCACCCACATCCGCGGCCGCTCGCTGCATGACGCGTTCGTGATCGTGGACGAGGCGCAGTCACTGGAAAGGAATGTCCTGCTGACCGTTCTGTCCCGAATTGGTGCTAACTCGCGGGTGGTTCTCACCCATGACGTGGCCCAGCGGGACAATCTGCGGGTCGGGCGCTACGACGGTGTCGTCGCCGTCGTGGAGAAGCTGAAGGGGCATCCGCTCTTCGCCCACGTCACGCTGACGCGGTCCGAGAGGTCCCAGATTGCCGCCCTTGTGACCGAAATGCTGGAGGACGGGCAGATCTGACCCAAGTGCTCAACTTGCGGTAGCTACTCGTTGGTTGGCGCCGTTCGGAAAGGCAGGGAGCCTATCCGGGCGGCGCCTCGGCGTGTGCGGCTTTCCGTAAAACCCCTGGCACAAACAAGGTGTGAGCTTTCACACGCAACACAGAATTGCCTTGCGGCGTCCGGGTACGGCAGAGTCTCACTCCTGTCAGGCCCCGCATACGACACACCTGTACCCCCAGCGGTACGGCACCACAGCAACACCACAGCCAACTCCATAGCGTCGTCGTATGCCGCCCGAGTTCTCACGCGGCGCTCCCCTCGGGGAGTTGCCCACCGGGTCCGTGCCTCCCGTGACCCCGCAGTTGGGAGGCCAGCGCCAGGGGCACGATTGCGTCCGCCAGGGTCACCGAAGCGGGCGATGCTGGAAGGAAACCGTGTGAGTCCGATTTCGGTCAGGGGATTCGCAGTGGCCTCTGCCACCGCGGTCACCGCTGTCGGAAGCGTCGTCGGCGTTGCCTCGGGCAGCACCGCGCAGAACAACGACGCCGAGGCGACGGCTGCCGATTCGACGCTCCTCGCGGACATACCCGCGGGCCAGCAGGCCCAGGTGCAGACCGAGTCGCTGACGGCGCAGGCCGACGTCCAAGCCATCGCCGCGGACGCGAGCGCCAAGAAGGACGCGGAGGAGGCGGCCCGCAAGGCCGCGGCCCAGACCGCGATCGACAAGAGGGAAGCCGCCGAGAAGGCGGCGAAGGAAGCCAAGGAGCGCGAAGAGGCCGAGGCGAAGGCGTCCCGTAGCGCCTCCGACTTCCCGGTCTACAGCTCCTACAGCATCGCCCAGATCCAGTCGATGGCGCGCCAGATGGTGCCGAGCGACCAGTTCCAGTGCTTCAGCAACATCGTGGACCACGAGTCCGACTGGAACTACAAGGCCGTCAACCCGTCTTCGGGTGCCTACGGCCTCTTCCAGGCGCTGCCCGGTTCCAAGATGTCGTCCGTCGGCTCGGACTGGCAGACGAACCCGGCCACCCAGATCAAGTGGGGCCTGAACTACATGAACGACCGTTACGGCAGCCCGTGCGGCGCCTGGGACTTCTGGCAGGCCAACAACTGGTACTGAGTACCTGAGTACCTGAGTACTGAGCCTGCGCTCAACCCTGTGGAGCCCCTCACCGTCCTTCGGTGAGGGGCTTTCGCTGTTCCGCGCACGGCGCCATGTACGGTCGGACGCAACGACTCCAGGGGGGAGTGGTGAGGAGAGACGGGGGAAGAGGACGGATCATGTCGCGAGTGCCAGGGTGGCTCGGTCGGCTCGCTGCCGGACTGACCGAGATGAGTGAGCGGTTGGACGAGCGTCGCGCGGCGGTGGAACGGGAGAGCGGCGACCTCCAGCCCGCGCAGCGGTCCGCCGCCGAGCCCGAGAGCTCCGCAGCCGACGTCCCGGCGCCGCCCGCCGACCACGTCCCACGGCCCCCCGACTACGCGCCCGCGGCTCCGCCGCCCCGCCCCGACCCCGCGCAGGTCGTGCCGTGGGGCGTACGAGTGGCGGCGGAGGCCGGCTGGCGGCTGCTGGTGCTGGCCGGCACGGTCTGGGTGCTGATGCGGGTCATCAGCGCCGTACAGCTCGTGGTGCTGGCGTTCGTCATCTCCCTGCTCCTCACCGCGCTGATGCAGCCCTCGGTGGCGTGGCTGATGCGGCGCGGTCTGCCGCGCGGGCTCGCCACCGCCCTGACCGCGATCCTCGGGTTCGTCGTCATCGGGCTGATGGGCTGGTTCGTGACCTGGCAGGTCATGGAGAACATCGACAACCTCTCCGACCAGATCCAGGACGGCATCGACGAGCTGCGCAACTGGCTGCTCAACAGCCCGTTCCACGTCACCGACAAGCAGATCAACGACATCGCCGAGAACCTGCGGGAGGCGATCGGCGCCAACACCGACGCGATCACCTCGGCCGGCCTCGAAGGCGTCACGGTCATCGTCGAGGCGCTCACCGGCATCCTGCTGGCGGTCTTCTCGACGCTGTTCCTGCTCTACGACGGCAAGCGGATCTGGGAGTGGACCCTCAAGCTGGTCCCGGCCGCGGCCCGGCCGGGTGTCGCCGGTGCCGGGCCGCGGGCCTGGGCGACGCTGACGGCGTATGTGCGCGGCACGGTGATGGTGGCCCTGATCGACGCCGTCTTCATCGGCATCGGCATCTACTTCCTGGACGTCCCCATGGCCGTCCCGCTGGCCGTCTTCATCTTCCTGTTCTCCTTCATCCCGCTCGTCGGCGCGGTGGCCTCCGGCGCGCTGGCCGTGGTCGTGGCCCTGGTGACGCAGGGCGTCTTCACCGCGGTGATGACGCTGGTCGTCGTCCTGGCCGTGCAGCAGATCGAAGGCCACATCCTGCAGCCGTTCATCCTCGGCCGCGCGGTCCGCGTCCATCCGCTGGCCGTGGTGCTGTCGGTGGCGGCCGGCGGCATGGTGGCGGGGATCGGCGGCGCGGTGGTGGCCGTACCGCTGGTGGCGGTGACGAACACGATCGTGGGGTATCTGCGGGCCTATTCGCAGGAGGCGGCCCTTCGCTACGCACCCGAACCGAGGGGAGCGACCGCGGTGGGTGTGGCTTCCGTGGACCCGCCGCCGCCCGCGAAGGACAAGTCGGCGGCGGAATGACGGCGGAATGACAAGGGCCCGTTCACCCTCAGGGTGAACGGGCCCCGCGTTTCTCGGCGAAGGGCTACTCCGCCAGAATCGCCTCGGCGTCCAGCGTGACACCGACCGCCTGAACGACGGACGCGATCTTGAAGGCCTCCTGGACCGTCTCGCGGTCCACGCCCGCCTTGCGCAGCACCTGCTCGTGCGAGTCGAGGCACAGGCCGCAGCCGTTGATGGCGGACACCGCGAAGGACCACAGCTCGAAGTCGACCTTGTCGACACCGGGGTTGCCGATGACGTTCATTCGCAGGCCCGCGCGCAGGCTGCCGTACTCGTGGTCGGACAGCAGGTGCCGGGTGCGGTAGAAGACGTTGTTCATCGCCATCACCGCGGCGGCGGACCTGGCCGCGGTGTACGCCTCCGGCGAGAGGTTCGCCTTGGCCTCCGGCGCCAGCTCGCGCAGCACGATCGGGGAGCGCGAGGCGATCGCGGTGGCGAGCACCGTGCCCCACAGCTGCTGGGCCGGGAGGTCGGAGTTGCCGATGACCGAGCCCAGGTTGAGCTTCAGGTCCTTGGCGTAGTCCGGTATGCGGGACTTGAGGGAGTCGAGGGACATGTCACTCACTCTCCGGCAAGCAGCTTGACCGGGTCCAGGGTGTCCTCGCCCTTGGTCCAGTTGCACGGGCACAGCTCGTCGGTCTGCAGGGCGTCCAGGACCCGCAGGACCTCCTTGGGGTTACGGCCGACGGAGCCGGCGGTCACCATGGAGAACTGGATCTCGTTGTTCTGGTCGACGATGAAGACGGCACGCTTGGCGAAGCCGTCCTCGCCCTCGATGCCGAGGTCGCGCATCAGCTCGTGCTTGGAGTCGGCCAGCATCGGGAACGGCAGGTCGCGCAGGTCGTCGTGGTCCTTGCGCCAGGCGTGGTGGACGAACTCCGAGTCACCGGAGAAGCCGAGGACCTGGGCGTCGCGGTCGGCGAACTCCTCGTTCAGCTTGCCGAAGGCCGCGATCTCGGTCGGGCAGACGAAGGTGAAGTCCTTCGGCCAGGCGAAGACGATCTTCCACTTGCCCTCGTAGGTCTTGTGGTCGATCGTCTCGAACTCCTTGCCCTTCTCCAGCGAGACGCAGGCGGTCAGTTCGAACTCGGGGAACTTGTCACCGACAGTGAGCACACGCTCTCCTTGCAGCGAAGAGACACCTGTGTCTGTACAGGTGTCTCCCTTGGGTTGGACCTTACCGATCCTGGCACAGGCTGCATTGATACGGGAAATAGCTACACTCGGTCGAGTTGATCGGAGGTATTTATCAGTGACTGCTGGTAAGAGGAGGCAGCCGAGCCTCGCGCAGCTGCGCGCCTTCGCCGCCGTGGCCGAGCACCTCCACTTCCGCGACGCCGCCGCCGCGATCGGCATGAGTCAGCCCGCGCTCTCCGGTGCCGTCTCCGCGCTGGAGGAGACCCTCGGGGTCACGCTGGTGGAACGGACCACCCGCAAGGTGCTTCTCTCGCCCGCCGGTGAGCGGCTGGCCGTACGGGCGAAGGCGGTGCTGGTGGAGGTCGCGGCGCTGATGGAGGAGGCGGAGGCGGTGCGGGCCCCGTTCACCGGTGCCCTGCGCCTCGGAGTCATCCCGACGGTGGCGCCGTATCTGCTGCCGACCGTCCTGCGTCTCGTCCACGACCGCTACCCGCACCTCGACCTCGAGGTGCACGAGGAGCAGACCGCCAGCCTCGTCGAGGGGCTCGCCACCGGCCGGCTGGACCTGCTGCTGCTCGCCGTCCCGCTCGGCGTGCCCGGCATCACCGAACTCCCGCTCTTCGACGAGGACTTCGTGCTCGTCACGCCGCTCGACCACCGGCTGGGCGGGCGCGAGGGCATCTCGCGCGATGCGCTGCGGGAGTTGAACCTCCTGCTCCTGGACGAGGGGCACTGCCTGCGCGACCAGGCGCTCGACATCTGCCGGGAGGCCGGCCGCGAGGACGCGCCCGTGACCACGACGGCCGCCGGGCTGTCCACGCTCGTGCAGCTCGTCGCGGGCGGCCTCGGCTGCACGCTGCTCCCGCGGACCGCCCTCAAGCTGGAGACGACGCGCAGCAGCCGGCTCCTCACCGGGTACTTCGCGGACCCGGCCCCCACCCGCCGCGTCGCCCTCGCCATGCGGGCCGCGGCGGCACGGGCGAGCGAGTACGAGGAGCTCGCGGTGGCGCTGCGCGAGGCCCTGCGACCCCTGCCGGTACGGGTGTGGGAGTACGACCACTGAGCCGAGTCCGGATGCGGGGCCATCGGTGTGTTCGGGCGAACCCGGGTGCCGTTCGCTCAAATGGACGTCCGACGAAGCGCCTTGAGAACCGGAAGATTTCATCTTCCGCCATGTAGGGCGACTCCCCGTGGGACACCCCGTTCGCACTGCTACACATGCTCCCTCAGTGCTACGCGTCACGCGTATGTGCGAAATCGCCGTATCAAGGGGAGTGATGGCCGCCATTCGGGATTCCCTTGACCGTGACGGTTACGAGCGACTGTCGCGGGCGCTTGCCGACGTCGCGGTGGACTCCCGTACCGGGGAACTGCGGGTGTCGGGCCGGCCCGGGGGAGTCTTTCACTTCCGTGACGGGCTCGTGGTCGCCGTCGAGAGCCCCGGCGCGCCGGGCCCGGAGGTCCTGCTGCTGCGCTCGGGGCGGGTCAGCGGTGAGCAGTGGGCCGAGCTGATGCGCGAACCAGGAGCCGGTCGGTGGCCCGAGGCCGGGCTCGTCGGCCATGGGTACGCAGGGGCGATACAGCTGCGGATCGTGTGCATGATGGCGATGCAGGACGCGGTCTTCGCGATCCTCGCCGGCCGGGTGGAGGACTGCGAGCTGCTCGACGAGGGGCGCCCGCTCGCGCCGGTCCCGCACGGCGAGACGCCGGTGCGCCTGCTCCAGGAGGCCACCAGGAAGCTGGCCGCGCTCGCGGCACTGCCCCGGCCCGTGCGGCCCGACCGCGCGCGGCTGGTGCCGACGCCGCAGAGCGACGACGTGGTGCGGCTGCTGCCCGCCTCCCAGCAGGAGCTGCTGGCACAGGCGGACGGCCGCCGCACCGCCCGCGACATCGCCTTCAGAACCGGTCGCAGCGTGTACACGGTGACGGTCGAGATGTCCCGCATGCTCCAGGAAGGGCACCTGGCCTTCCACACCGGCGGCACCACGGTGACGCGGGGCGTCCCGGTTGCCGGGGTTCGCCCCAGGGTGCCGTCGCCGCCCGCCGCCCCCGAGTCCCGCAGCGCAGGGCAGTTGCCGCCCCGAGTGCTGTCCGCTCTGGAGTCCGCGCTGACCATGTCGCCCCAGGAAACGCCGGTCTCCTCCACCGGGCCGCAGGAGCCACCGCCGCCGCCCACGGTGGCCCCGCACCCCCGGGCACCCGACAGCATCCACGCCGTCGGCACCGGCACCCCCGACGCCCCGACCCAGGCTCCGTACGCCCTCCCCACCCCGGACGACCCGGCCCGGGACAGCCTCCCGCCGGTCCCGGACACCACCCCCACCCCGGCCGACGTGCCGGACCCCGCGGAGTCCCGGAGCCTGCCTCGGCGGCGGCCGGGGGTCAGTGGGATCACTGAGACTCTCGGACCCGGCAGGAACGGGACGAGTTGGAAAGGGTTCTTCCGTCTGCGCAGCCGCATCCGCCCGTCCGAGACCGGTGTCTGAGACGTCGCGGACGAAGAACCGTCGCGAGGAAAGAGAGAGACGGCGCCGGCCGCGGGGTCGGACTCGTGCCGCCCGGTGCCAGGGAGTTCACCACATGGATCACGAAGCATTGGCCAGGGAGATGCGGGGCCTGCGCGAGCAGGTGACCGGCATCACCGACACGGCCGTGGCAGCCGCCGACGGCCTGCTCATCGCGGCGGACACGGCGGAGACCATCGACGCCGAGGGCCTCGCCGCCATCGCCGCCGCCGGCCTGGGCATCGCCCGGCGCGCGGCCGAGGCGACCGGCCGGGGCACCCTCCGCAAGACCGTCGCCTACGGCAGCCACGGCTGCGCGGCCTTCTATGCCGTCGGCGACACCGCGCTCATGGTCGTCCTCGGCGACGAGGGCATCGACCTCGACCGGCTGCACCAGGAGACCCAGCCCGCCCTGCGGCGCATCGGTGCCCTCCTGTCCGTGACCGCAACAGCAGACCGAAAGGCGTGACCTCATGGCGACCAAGCGGATGAACGCCGGTTTCTCGGACCGGGTCACGGCCCTGGTGAAGGCGCTGCGCAGCGAGACACCCGACTGTGTGGCCTCCGGGGCGGTCGACATGGCGACCGGGATGCTGCTGTCGTACGAGACGGTGGACTCCCACCCGGCGGAGGTCCTGGACCTGTTGGCGGGGGCGACACTCGACCTGTTCCAGGGACGTACGGTCGTGATGATCGAGGACGTTTTCAAGGAGCGCCGCGGCGTCGAGTCCGACCAGCACTATTTCCAGGAGATCCTGGTGAACAGCGAAAACCTGACGCACCTGTTCCTGCGCATGAACGATCAGCAGGACGTCGTCGCCGTCGCCGTGTGCCGCAAGTCCGTCAACGTGGGCATGCTCTTCGCCCAGGCCAGACGTGTGATGCGGGAGCACGGCGGCCTGTGACGGACGTACGGCGCGGTGGACCGTCCCCGAGGGAGCGGTCCACCGCGCCGTGTCGTCACACGGGCCGGGCCGGGCGCCGGCTACTCCGTGCGCAGCCCGTCCGGGCGCATCAGCCGCAGCAGCGGCGGCAGGCTGAGGAGCGTCACCGCGAGGACGACCGCGGCGCCGATGCCCGTCATCGTCAGCACGCTGGCCCAGTCCACGCTCACCGTGGCCTCGACCATCCTCAGCAGCACCGCGCCGAGCGTCAGTCCGACCACCGACGCCAGCAGCAGGCCCAGCGCGATCGGGATCGCCGTCTGCCACAGCACCGACAGGCTCAGCGTGCGGCGCCGGGTGCCGAAGGCGACCAGGGACGACAGCAGCTTCTTCCGCTCGCGCAGCTGCTCCAGCTGGGAGACCAGCAAGCTCGCGCCGATCAGCAGCAGGACGCAGGTCGCGCCGACGAACAGGCCGTTGCGGATGGCGCGGAACTCCTCGGACTGCCGGCTGGCGGTCAGGGCGTTCACGCTCGTCAGCGGGTCGATCCGCGCGGCGGTGTTGCGGGCGAACTCGGCGGCGTCCGGCACCGACGTGTCCAGCGAGAGGTACACCGTCTCGAACATGGCGGCTCCCGTGCCCTCGGGCAGTGCGCCCGGAGTGAACAGCAGGCCGCCGCGCTCGTAACCGGTCGGATCCTCACGCGGCCCCGCCACCTTGATGCCGGCCGGCACCTTCCAGGACACCGTGTGGCTCGGCGAACCGGGGTAGGCAGGGTCGAAGTACAGGGTCTCGCCCGGCTCGGTGAGCTTCTTCGTCTCGCCGTCGTACTCGCTGCCGAGGATCCTGAACATGTCGCCGTCCCGGCAGGACGTCAGACGCGCCACCTCACGCAACTCGGCGCAGCCCGCGACGGTCGCCTCCACCGTGTTGTCGGGCTCCTTGGCCCGGTCGCCGAGCGAACCCTCGGCGAGGGCCGTCGCGTGGCGTACGCCCTCCGTGCGCGCCAGCTGCCCGGCGAGCTCGCCCAGCGCGACGTCGTCCCGCACATGCATCGTCAGCTGAGCCCGGCTCGGGTCGTTGCCCGTGTCCTCGGTGTAGTCGGACTCGACCCCGGCGAACAGCATCTGCAGGGCGATCGCCCCGGCCACCGCGACCGCGATGCCGTTGACCATGCGGGCGGCCGTGCCACTGCTCAACTGCAGCCTGCGAACGGCCAGTTGCCAGGAGACCGAGCCCGAGTTCAGCCGGGCCACCACGGCCTCGACGAGCCACGGCAGCAGCGCGGTGACGCCGACCAGCAGCAGGACGGTGCCGCCGATCACCATCCACTCGTTGAAGTTCCCGTTGCCGTTGCCCTGCCCCATCATCGGGTACAGCAGCGCGAGGCCGGCCAGCGGCAGCAGCAGCCGCCACCACAGCCGACGGCGCGGGGGCTTCGCCGTACGGACGACGCCGAGCGGCTCGATGACGACCCCGCGCAGCGCGAACAGCGTCACCAGCACGGCCGCGGCCGGTACGGCGACGGCGACCAGCGCGGCGAGCGCGGGCGACGGATTGAGATCGCTCGGGAACACGCTGATGTTGCGCACCTTCAGCAGGGACGCCAGCTGACGCCCCGCCAGGAAGAACGCGGTGCCGAGGACGAGCCCGAGCAGTGCCCCGGCGAGTGCCTCGCCGGCCGCGACCCGGCGCGCCATCCGCCCGTCCGCGCCGACCAGCCTGAGGGCCGCGAGCCGACGGTCCCGGCGCTCGCCGCCGAAGCGTACTGCCGCCGCGATGAACACGCCGACCGGCAGCAGCAGCACCACAAAGATGATCATGACGAGCAGGATCAGGATCGGGTCCAGCTCGTCGTCCGGCGTCCCCGACGAGGGCCCGAAGTAGTCGATGCGCTCGATGGAACCGTTGCTCAGATGGTTTGCCAGCCCCGAGCCGCCCGCGTAGTAGGCGAGTTCCGCGGGCCCGATGAGCCCGGACTGCTGGATGGTGCCGGTGATCCGATAGGGGAGGCGTTCGCTCAGCAGCTTGCCAGAGTCGGACTCCAGCAGGCGCTTCAGCGCGGGCGAGGCGACCATCTCGCCCTTCGCGGGGAACTTCTCGACGCCCGGCGGCAGTGGAGCCCGCGAGCCTTCGGGCTCCAGGAGGCGGCCCCGTACGTCCTGGGTGCGGAAGGTCGTGTCGACTTCCGCGATGATCAACGTGTCGTCCGCCTTGGACAGCGGATTCGCGCCGTACGTGAAGTCGTCCCGGGCGGTGGCGCGGTGTTCGCGCTCGGTCAGCGCACTCGGTACGGCGGTCGTCAGCAGCAGCAGCGCCACGCCGAGCCCGACCCCGACGGCCGTCAGCAGGGCGCGGACCCAGCCCTCACGTCCGCCGGCGAAGGCGAACCGGACCCCCATGCCCAGGTCCTTGGCCCACTGACCCACGCTCATACGACGCGCTCCATGTCCCGGGACTTGCCGTCCCGTACGACGATCTCGCGGTCGGAGTAGGCGGCGACCCGGGCCTCGTGCGTGACGAGCACGACGGCGGCGTTGGTCGAACGCGCGGCATCCGTGAGCAGCTCCATCACGCGCTCGCCGTTGAGGGAGTCCAGCGCGCCGGTCGGCTCGTCGGCGAAGAGCACGCGCGGGTTGGTGACCAGCGCACGGGCGACGGCGACGCGCTGCCCCTGACCGCCGGATACCTCGCCGGGCCGCTTCTTGCGCAGGCCGTCGACCTCCAGCCGCTCCATCCAGGTCAGGGCGGCCTTCTCGGCCTCCTTGCGGGAGGTGCCGTTGAGCCGCAGCGGAAGGGCGACGTTCTCGACGCAGGTCAACTCCGGTACGAGCTGGCCGAACTGGAAGACGAAGCCGAACTCGGAGCGCCTGAGCGCACTGCGCTGGGCGTCGCTCATGCCGGCCAGCTCGTGTCCGTTGTAGGTGATGGACCCGGAGTCGGGCGGCACGATTCCGGCGAGGCAGTGCAGCAGGGTCGACTTGCCGGAGCCGGACGGCCCCATGACGGCGACGACCTCGCCGGGGTGGATGGAGAACTCGGCGCCGTCGAGGGCGACGGTCGGGCCGTAGGCCTTGCGCAGCTCTTCGGCCGCGAGCAGGGAACCGGGAGGCGGAGTCACTTGGCCACCACCTCGGCCAGCTTGTCGAGGCGCGCGGCGGTGAGTTCCAGCCAGCGCAGATCGGCCTCCAGGTGGAACAGGGCGTGGTCGCAGATGAGCTGATCGGCGAGATCGCCCTTGCGCTTGCGGTCGGTGAGGATCCGCATCATGCGCAGGTGCTCGGCGCGCTGGGTGTCGAGGATGTCGGCAGCGTTGCGCCGGGTGAGCAGGGCGAGGACGACCTTGGTGTAGAGGGTCGACTGGAGGTACGGCTCCGGCTTCTCGGGCGTCGCGAGCCACCGCTGTACGTCGGTGATGCCGGCGTCGGTGATCGCGTACCGCTTCCGCTCGGGCCCGCCGCCGGGCTCGATCCCGTCGACCTCGACGAGCCCGTTCTTCAGCAGCCGGGACATCGTGGAGTAGACCTGGCCGTAGTGCAGCGGCCGGTCGTGACCGAACTTCTCGTCGAAGGCCCGCTTGAGGTCGTAACCGTGGCGGGGGCCCGATTCCAGGAGCCCTAGAAGGGTGTGACCGATGGACATGGCCATGACTCTACATGGGGTGTATACGCCGCATGTATACGCGGAGTGTGTAGGTGGTGGCGTGGGGTGGGAAGGCCCAGGTGGGGGCCGATTGTCACGGTTCTGCTACTGGCGTTCGGGAGGGTTCGCGGGAGGGCGCCCCCGGCGCGCGATCGGCTTGGCCTCGCCCGGCAGTCGGCCCGCCTCCGCGAGGGCGCGTCGCAGCAGGAACTCGATCTGCGCGTTGGCCGAACGCAGCTCGTCGCCGGCCCACCGTGCGAGCGCCTCGTACACCGACGGGTCGAGCCGCAGCAGTACCTGCTTGCGCTGCGGCCGACCTTGAGGGGGCGAGCCCCCGGAGGGATCCGTCACTGGTAGAGCGTCCCGGTGTTGAGGACCGGCTGCGGGGACCTGTCGCCGCACAGCACGACCATCAGGTTCGACACCATCGCCGCCTTCCGCTCTTCGTCCAGCTCCACGATGTCCCGCTCGGAGATCCGCGCGAGCGCCGCCTCGACCATGCCCACCGCCCCGTCGACGATCTGCCGCCGGGCCGCGACGACCGCTCCGGCCTGCTGTCGCTGGAGCATCGCGGAGGCGATCTCGGGAGCGTACGCGAGATGCGTGAAGCGCGACTCGATGATCTGCACGCCGGCCGCCTCCACGCGCGCGTGCAGCTCGAAGGCGAGCTTCTCGGTGATCTCCTCGGCGTTGCCGCGCAGCGACAGGCCGCCCTCGTCATGGGCGTCGTAGGGGTACTCGATGGCGATGTGCCGCACGGCCGCCTCCGTCTGCGTGGCCACGAACTCGAGGTAGTTGTCCACCTCGAACGTCGCCTGTGCGGTGTCCTCGACCTTCCACACCACGACCGCGGCGAGCTCGATCGGGTTGCCGTAGGCGTCGTTGACCTTGAGGACGGCCGTCTCGTGGTTGCGGACCCGGGTCGAGATCTTCGTGCGGGACGTGAGGGGGTTCACCCAGCGCAGCCCGTCCGTCCGGATCGTCCCCCGGTACCGCCCGAAGAGCTGGACGACACGCGCCTCGCCCGGCGCGACCATGTTCAGCCCGCACATGGCCAGGACGGAGGCGATGAGGACCAGGATGCCGACGATGATCAGCGCCGCCTTGGCGCCGGCCCCGGAGACCGCCCCGGCGCTGACGAGCAACCCCGCGCCGAGCAGCAGCCCGACGAGGCCGAGCAGCAGGGCGAGCCCGCCGCTGATGCTGTGCGCCGTGAACTCCCGCACGCGCGGTGCGGGCATCTCGGGTATGTCGGCGGCGACGTCGGATGTCGCGTCGTTCTTGTCGTTCGGCATGGATGGTCCCCCGTCCAACTGATGGCTTTGGTCTATCTAAGTGATATCACTTTACCCCGTTCGAGCAACCCTATGCCTCCCTCGGCCGTCGGTTCCGTTGGGACAGGTGCTGATTGTCACGTCCGTAAAAGACCGGATCGGCAGTCCTTTGTCACAACTTCCGGTGTTAGCTTTCTGAGCTGACCCGAGCGGCGAACCCGTGTTGCAGGCGTGCACACAAAAGCGAAGCGGAGCGGAACGGACCCATGGGACGAGCGGAAGAGAGACGAGCACGGCAGCGCGGTGGCCGCCGCGCCGCCCCCCGGCGTTCGTCCGGGCCTCCGTCGAACACCGGGGGCAGCCCGTCGGCCACCGTCGTCGGCACACCGTCGGACGCGGTCGGCGGCCGGGCCGCGGCCCGCCGGGCGGCCAAGGGCAGGGGCAACGGCAGGAGCGGGGACGGCAAGGGCCGAATACGCCGGCTGTTCACCTGGAAGAAGATGCTGGGCACGTTCCTCGGCACGTGCCTGCTCGCCATCGGTGCCTTCGTCGCCCTGTATCTGTACGTGGACATCCCGAAGGACAACGCCGCCGCCCAGGCCGCCCGGCGCCAGAGCAACATCTACAAGTTCAGCGACGGCTCGACCCTGGCCCGCGACGGCAAGGTCAACCGCGAGATCGTGGCTCTGTCCAAGGTGCCGAAGGAGGTCCGGAACACCTTCGTCGCCGCTGAGAACAAGTCCTTCTACAAGGACAACGGCATCGACCTGAAGGGCACGGCCCGCGGTGTGCTCAACACGCTGATGGGCAAGGGCGCGCAGGGCGGTTCGACGATCACCCAGCAGTACGTCAAGAACTACTACCTCAGCCAGGAACAGACCGTCAGTCGCAAGCTCAGGGAGATAGTCATCTCCTTGAAGGTCGACCGCGAGATGTCGAAGGACGAGATCCTGGCCGGCTACATCAACACCAGCTACTACGGCCGCAACGCCTACGGCATCCAGGCCGCCGCCCAGGCCTACTACGGCGTCGACGCCGACAAGCTCAAGGTCGAACAGGGCGCCTATCTCGCCGCGTTGCTGCAGGCGCCGAGCCAGTACGACTGGGAAATCGCCTCCGACACCGGCAAGGAGCTGGTCACGGCCCGCTGGAACTACGTCCTGGACAACATGGTCGAGGAGGGCTGGCTGGACAAGACCGAGCGCCAGGGCATGAAGTTCCCGGTTCCCAAGCCGCCGAAGCCCGCCGCCGGACTGGAGGGCCAGAAGGGCTATCTGGTCGGGCTCGCCAACCGTCAGCTGGAGGACCAGCTGATGAAGGAGCAGGGCCTCAGCCGCTCCCAGGCCGAAGCGGCCGTCGTCGACCAGGGCTGGACCATCACCCTGAACATCGACAAGAAGAAGCAGGCCCAGCTGGAGAAGGCCGTCAAGGCGCAGCTGACGAGCAAGCTGGACGCGAAGAAGCGCAAGGTCGACGCGGACATCCAGGCCGGCGCGGTCTCCGTCGATCCCAAGACCGGCAAGGTCGTGGCGCTGTACGGCGGGGTGGACTACTTCGAGCACTACACGAGCAACGCGACCCGCACGGACTACCAGCCCGCCTCCACGTTCAAGCCGGTGATCCTGGCCGCCGCGCTGGAGGAGAACGCCGAGACCAGGTCCGGCAAGCCGATCACCGCGAACACGATCTACGACGGCACCAGCAAGCGGCAGGTCCTGGACAGCGACGGCGACAAGGTCGGCTTCGCCCCCGAGAACGAGGACGACGAGAACTACGGCGACGTCACCGTCCAGACGGCGATGAACAAGTCCATCAACTCCGTCTTCGCGCAGATGGGCGTCGACGTCGGCATGAAGAACGTCATGGACGTGGCCGGCAAGCTCGGCATGGACGTCGCCGACGAGCAGGCCGTACCCGCCCAGACCCTGGGCACCATGGGCGCGAGCCCGCTGCAGATGGCAGGCGTGTACGCCACCCTGGACAACCACGGACAGAAGGTCACACCGAGCATCATCAAGACGGCCGAGCACAACAGCCAGGCGGTCGAGATGCCGAACCCGGTCGGCGAGCAGGTCATCAGCCGCAAGGTCGCCGACACCGTGACCTCGGTGCTGACGGGCGTGGTCGACGACGGTACGGCCCGCAGGTCCGTGGCGAACAACCCCGAGCGCGACGGCCAGAAGGTCGCCGGCAAGACGGGTACGTCCGACGACAACAAGTCGGCCTGGTTCACCGGCTACACGCCCGACCTGGTCACCTCGGTCGGCCTGTTCGGCGAGGACGACAAGACCCACGCCCAGACCAAGATGTACGGCGCGGGCGGCGAGGAGCGCGTCAACGGCGGTGACTTCCCGGCGGAGATCTGGGCGGCGTACATGTTCGGCGTGACGAAGCCGGACGCCAAGTTCGACCTCGACACCGACCAGGGCGCGGCGGTCCAGCCGACCTGGACGCCGACACCGACCCAGGAACCGACGACGCAGGAGCCGACGGAGGAACCGACGACTCAGAAGCCGACGGAGACGCCGACGACGCAGGAGCCGACGGAGACGCCGACGACGCAGGAGCCGACGGAGGAGCCGACGACCGAGCCGCCGACGCAGGAGCCGACGACCGAACCGACGGACGACATCACGTTGGACCCGGTCAGACCCGGAAACGACCAGTAGGACAGCGCCCCTGAAAGGGGCGCGGGGAACTGCGCGACCAGCCACGACGCACAAGCAGTCGGCGGTCCGCAGTTCCCCCCACGGCGCTCAGCCGCGATTCAACTCGAACCAGACGACTTTCCCGGTACTCAACCGTGTCGCTCCCCACCGCCGGGCCAGCCGGTTCACCAGGTACAACCCGCGACCACCTTCATCCGTGGCCCGGGCCTGCCGCAGCCGCGGCAACTGCGGCACGTCGTCACCGACCTCGCACCGCAGCACATCGGTCCGCAGCAGCCGCAGCGTCACCGGCCGCGAGGCATACCGCACCGCGTTGGTGACGACCTCGCTGACCAGCAGCTCGACGGAGTCGGTGAGTTCCTCCAGGCCCCATCGGGCCAGCGCACGCCGGGCCAGCCGCCGGGCACGGCCGGGCGCCGCATCCTCCGGCTCCAGGAACCAGTACGCCACGTCGCTGGGCGCGATCCCGTCGAAGCGGGCGGCGAGCAGCGCGATGTCGTCGTCCCGGTCACCCGGGCCGAGCATGTCGAGGACCTCGTCGCACAGGGCTTCCAGGGGCGGCGGGTGGTCCGGGCCGGTGAGCTGCGCGGTGGCGGCGAGCTTCTCGCGCAGCTGCTCTATGCCGGTCCATACGTCGCGCAGCCGGGACTCGACCAGGCCGTCGGTGTAGAGGAGCAGGGTGGCTCCGGCCGGCGCGTCCAGCTCCACCGCCTCGAAGTCGACGCCGCCGACGCCGATGGGGGCGCCCGCGGGGACGCGCAGCACCTCCGCGCGACCGCCCAGGTGGAGCAGGACGGGCGGCGGATGGCCGGCGTTGGCGATGGTGATGCGGTGCGATACCGGGTCGTAGACCGCGTACAGGCAGGTCGCCATCCGGTCGGTGCCCAGGCGCTGGGCCTGTTCGTCGAGGTGGTGCAGGACCTCCTGCGGGGGCAGGTCGAGGCCGGCGAGGGTCTGCGCCGTGGTGCGCAGCTGGCCCATGATCGCGGCGGACGTCATGGAGTGGCCCATGACGTCGCCGACGACCAGGGCGACGCGGCTGCCCGGCAGGGGGATCGCGTCGTACCAGTCGCCGCCCACCCGGGCCGTCTCGGCCGCCGGGAGGTAGCGGGAGGCCAGCCGTACGCCCGTCGGACGCGGCAGTGTCTCCGGCAGCATGGTGCGCTGCAGCTCGTCGGCGATGTACGCCTCGCGGCCGTACAGCACCGCCTTGTCGATGCCGAGCGCGCTGTGCGTGGCGAGCTGGGCGGCGACCAGGAGGTCGTCGGGCTCGAAGGCGATGCGGTCGGGGCGGCGCAGGAAGACCGCGGCGCCGATGACGCGGCGGCGGCCGCGCAGCGGGGCGAGGATCGCGCGCTGGCCGTCGGGGATGATCAGCTGGCCGTCGTCGCCGAGGAGTTCGGGCAGGGCGGCGCGGGCGGCCGGCGCGTCGGCGAACACGGGACGTACGCCGCGCAGCACCTCGGCGAGGGCGCCGCCTGGCCGCACCTCGCACAGTTCGGCGGTGAGGGAGGACAGTTCGGCCAGTTCGGCCGGCTCCGGCGGTGTCTGCGCGGGCAGGAAGCCGCCGCCCTCGGTGTCCCGCTCCTCCGGGATGCGGTCGGTGCGGCGCAGCCGCAGCACGACGGGCCCCGTGGGCCGTTCGTCGCCGACCGGCAGCGGGTCGCGCAGGTAGACGAGGATCGCGTCGGAGAAGGTCGGCACGGTCGCCCGGCACAGCCCCATCACGATCTCGTCCAGGTCGATGCCGCGCGCGATCCGCCGGGTGGCGGCGCCCACGAAGCGCAGCCGGTCACCGTCCCGCCGCATCGGCGTGGGCCGGCCGGGTGGCAGGCCCTGCCCGGTGCGCCGCTCGGCGGACGCCTGCGACTGCTCGGTGCCGGGCTGGGGCGGTATGGCCTCCGGTACGGGGCGCGGCCGGTGCGTGTCGGGCTCGGCGGCGACGGAGGGCTGCGAGTGCTCGGGGCCGTTGCCGGCGATGACTGGGGGCTCCTTGCTCGGGCCGGACGGCGTGGTGGTGCCCGGCGTGGAAGGGGTCTCTCCGGTGCGCGCCTGCACGGGTAAGGCGGAACCGCCGCCAGGGGTGTGCGACGGCGTGGAGTGCGTCGTCGACGGTGTCGAGGTACGCACGAGCGCCCCGCGGGGCTCCGCGGGGTCGACGCCCGTCTCGGGGCGTTCGAAGGAGGTCGGCTGCTCCGTCACGCCTTTCGAATCCATCCGTCCGGGGCTGCGCGCCGCGCGTGCAGTTCGTCCCGCCGAAACTCCGATACCCGGAATACGTGCCCCAGGAACGGAATTCCCGCGTGGCCAGAGGCAGTTCCTGTGCCGCCGGTGGAGCGTCTGCTCGTCCCGGCGTTGCCCTGGTAACCCTCGCTCACGTCCTGCCGCCCCTCGGTGACGATCGGTCAAGCCCGGTGCGCACTCCGGCCGTTGCCCTTGCGCGCCCTTGCGGAGGACGATCCTACGTTTGTTGCCCGGGGGCGCATCAAGGGTCTCACGAGGACTGGTGCGCGGGCGTGCGATCCCAGTCCTCAGGCAAAGAAGGTACAGCCCAGGAGGGATCCGGGCGCCAGTGCGGCCAGCCGTCGGCGAACGGCGGCCCCCACGCCCGGATCACCTCCACCGCGTCGTGCCCCGCCTCCCGCACCCGCGCGGCGACCCGTTCGTCGATCAGTCCGTCCCGCTGGGCCTGCGCGAACTCGTCCTCGTCACGCCAGTGCCAACTGCGGTCCGGGTGCACGGAGATGTCGAGGAAGTGGTCCTCGGAGTCCACCCCGCCCGTCCAACGGGCCAGCGGCTCCTCAAGGTTCACGTACCAGTTCTTGAACTCCCACCCGGGCTCCCAGAACAGCCACACCGACCACGGCTCACCGGGCCGCGCGAGTTTCAGCACCCCGGTCCCGAACCAGCGGTCGCGCTGGACGGACCGCGGCTTGGTGTACCGGGTCTCAAGGGGTTCCAGGTGCACGGAGGTTCCGTCGGCGAGCACCGGCTTGACGCACTCCGTGCCCGGAGCCAGCCATACGGCGAGGAGCTCGTCGTCGTCCCGCACGACCGTGACGGGGCGCGCGATGTGGAAGCGACGGCCCGCGTTCTCCCGGTACCGCCACAGGATCTGTGTCCCGGGCGCCCAGAAGCCCGTCGACCCGCCCGCTTTCACTTCCGTCGTCACCGCTCCACCGTCTGCCATGAACAGATATTAGGTGCCACGGGCATACGACGCTGCGGCACGTGTCATGGTTCACGCCGCGCTGGGCGTTCTTGCGACGACTGGTTACGGCCGTGTCATCCGCAGGACATCAAGGGCCTCGTCCAGCTGCTGAAGTGTGAGGTCACCGCGTTCCACGTACCCGTTCTCCAGGACGACTTGGCGAATGGTCCGCCGCTGCGCCAGCGCCTTCTTGGCGACCTTGGCGGCCTCCTCGTACCCGATGTACTTGTTGAGCGGCGTGACCACGGAGGGTGACGACTCGGCGTACTCCAGCGCCCGTTCGCGGTGCGCGACGATGCCGTCGACGGTGCGGTCGGCCAGCAGCCGGGAGGCATTGGCGAGCAGCCGGATCGACTCCAGGACGTTCTTCGCGATGACCGGAAGCATCACGTTCAGCTCGAAGTTGCCGGCGGCTCCGGCGGTGGCCACGGTGGCGTCGTTGCCGACGACCTGCGCGGCGACCATCAGTACGGCCTCCGGAATGACCGGGTTGACCTTGCCGGGCATGATCGACGACCCCGGCTGGAGGTCGGGCAGCGAGATCTCGGCGAGCCCGGTGCGCGGCCCGGACGCCATCCACCGCAGGTCGTTCGCGATCTTCGTCAGTCCGACCGCGATCGTCCTGAGCTGCCCGCTGGTCTCGACGATGCCGTCCCGGGCGCCCTGCGCCTCGAAGTGGTCGCGCGCCTCGGTGAGCGGCAGCCCGGTGGCGCGGGCCACCTCCTCGATGACGGCGGCGGAGAAGCCGGGCGGCGTGTTGATGCCGGTGCCCACCGCCGTGCCGCCGAGGGGGAGTTCGGCGAGGCGGGGGAGGGAGGCGTGCAGCCGCTCGACGCCGTACCGGATCTGGGCGGCGTACCCGCCGAACTCCTGGCCCAGTGTCACGGGCGTGGCGTCCATGAGATGGGTCCGCCCCGACTTCACGACATCGGCGAACTCCTCGGCCTTGCGTTCCAGGGAGGCGGCGAGGTGCTCCAGGGCCGGGACGAGATCGCGGGTGACGGCGGCGGTGGCGGCGATGTGGATGGAGGACGGGAAGACGTCGTTGGAGGACTGCGAGGCGTTGACGTGGTCGTTGGGGTGGACGTCCCGTCCGAGCCGCTCGGTGGCGAGCGTGGCGATCACCTCGTTGGTGTTCATGTTGGACGAGGTGCCGGACCCGGTCTGGAACACGTCGATGGGGAAGTGCTCGTCCCACCGCCCCTCGGCGACCTCCCGCGAGGCCTCCTGGATGGCCTCGGCGACCTCCTTGTCGAGCACCCCCAGCCGTGCGTTCACCTTGGCGGCGGCGCCCTTGATGCGGGCCAGGGCCTCGATGTGGGCGCGCTCGATGCGCTGGCCGGAGATCGGGAAGTTCTCGACGGCTCGCTGGGTCTGCGCCCGCCACTTGGCGTCCGCCGGGACCCGGACCTCGCCCATGGAGTCGTGCTCGATGCGGTAGTCGCTCATACCTGGGTAAGCGTGGGGGGCGACGCGGTTGTTCCTGCGCTGCGGCCATTCGTGGCTCGCTCGGGGAGTCTCGCCCGTCCCTGGGGGCTGCCGCCCCCAGACCCCGCTTCGGCCCGAAGAGCCTCGTCCTCAAAAGCCGGACAGGCTGAATTCAGCCCCTCCGGCGTTTGAGGAGCGGGGTCTGGGGCGGAGCCCCAGAAGGACGGGAAGGGTAGGGGCGGCGGGGGCGAAAACCGTCTCCGCCGCGCCCCAGGTGCTACGCCAGCCCCGGCCCCCGCACCGGAATCGACGTGAACGTCGGCGCCGGCGCCGGGTCCTGGAAGAAGTCGTTGCCCTTGTCGTCGACCACGATGAACGCCGGGAAGTCCTCGACCTCGATCTTCCAGACGGCCTCCATGCCGAGCTCCTCGTACTCGACGACCTCGACCTTCTTGATGCAGTCCTGGGCGAGACGGGCGGCCGGGCCGCCGATGGAGCCGAGGTAGAAGCCGCCGTGGGTGCCACACGCGTCGGTGACCTGCTTGCTGCGGTTGCCCTTGGCCAGCATCACCTTGGAGCCACCGGCGGCCTGGAACTGCTCGACGTAGGAGTCCATGCGGCCGGCCGTCGTCGGGCCGAAGGAGCCGGACGCGTAGCCCTCGGGGGTCTTCGCCGGCCCGGCGTAGTACACCGGGTGGTCCTTCAGGTACTGCGGCATCTCCTCGCCCGCGTCCAGCCGCTCCTTGATCTTGGCGTGCGCGATGTCACGGGCCACGACCAGCGGACCGGTGAGCGAGAGCCGGGTCTTCACCGGGTACTTGGTGAGCTCCGCGAGGATCGACTCCATCGGCTGGTTGAGGTCGATCCTCACCACGTCCGAGGACTCGTCGAGGTGCTCGTCCGTCGTCTCCGGCAGGAACCGCGCCGGGTCGGTCTCCAGCTGCTCCAGGAAGACGCCCTCGGCGGTGATCTTCGCGACGGCCTGCCGGTCGGCGGAGCAGGAGACGGCGATGGCGACCGGGCACGAGGCCCCGTGTCGCGGCAGCCGCACCACACGCACGTCGTGGCAGAAGTACTTGCCGCCGAACTGCGCCCCGATCCCGATCTTCTGCGTCAGTTCGAAGACCTTCTCCTCCAGCTCCTTGTCCCGGAACCCGTGCCCGAGCGGCGAGCCCTCGGCCGGGATCTCGTCCAGGTAGTGCGCGGAGGCGTACTTCGCGGTCTTCAGCGCGTACTCGGCGGACGTACCGCCGACGACGATCGCCAGGTGGTACGGCGGGCAGGCGGCCGTACCCAGCGAACGGATCTTCTCCTCCAGGAACTTCATCATGGAGGCCTCGTTCAGGACGGCCTTCGTCTCCTGGTACAGGAACGACTTGTTGGCCGACCCGCCGCCCTTGGCCATGAAGAGGAACTTGTAGGCGCCGCCGTCGGTGGCGTACAGCTCGATCTGCGCGGGCAGGTTCGAGCCGGTGTTCTTCTCCTCCCACATGGTGAGCGGAGCCATCTGCGAGTAACGCAGGTTGAGGTTCAGGTACGCGTCGTAGACGCCGCGCGACAGGGCCGCCTCGTCGCCGCCCTCGGTCAGCACGTTCTGCCCGCGCTTGCCCATCACGATCGCCGTACCGGTGTCCTGGCACATGGGCAGGACTCCCGCCGCCGCGATGTTCGCGTTCTTCAGCAGGTCCAGCGCCACGAACTTGTCGTTGCTCGACGCCTCGGGGTCGTCGATGATGCGGCGCAGCTGGGCCAGGTGGGCGGGGCGCAGGTAGTGCTGGATGTCGTGGATGGCCTCCTCGGCCAGCTTGCGCAGCGCCTCGGGCTCCACCTTGAGGAACGTCCGCCCGTCGGCCTCGAAGGTGGAGACACCTTCGGAGGTCACCAGCCGGTACGGGGTGGTGTCCTCTCCCATGGGGAGCAGATCGGTGTACGCGAACTCAGGCATGTCGCCCATTCCTCACTAAAAAGACAGCGCGGCTGGCCTCCGTCGGCAGCGTCCACCAGCGTAGAACCTGCCGCTGACGGCGAGCTTGTGAGGTAAGGCTCAGTTCGAAGACGGGAGGGCGGCCCGGCGAGGGGGTATCGCGATCTATCGTGTTTGGGTACGCTGCTGCCGTGGACCTTCAGAAGCAGACCGCGCCCGCTGCCGGCGCCGAGCTCCGCGCCTCCGACGCCGACCGTGACCGGATCGCCGACATCCTGCGCGACGCCCTGGCCGAGGGCCGCCTCACCGCCGACGAGCACGCCGAACGCGTCGAGGGCGTGCTGGCCGCCAAGACGGTCGGCGAACTGGACGTCTTCATACGGGACCTGCCGGCCGCCCACCAGCGCCGCGCACCCCAGGCGCCGCCCTTCGGTCGTCCGGCCCCCGTCGCGATACCGGCCGACCCCGACGAGAACGTGGTCGCGGTCTTCAGTGGCGCCGTCCGCAAGGGCCGCTGGCGCGCGGGCCGCCGTATCCACGCGTACGCGATCTTCGGCAGCGTGGAGATAGACCTCAGCGAGGCCCTCTTCGAGTACCAGCAGGTCGTGATCCGCGCGATCTCGTTCTGTGGCAGCGTCGAGGTCCGCGTCCCCGAGAACGTCTCGTTGCGCGGCGCCGGCGGCGGTGTGCTCGGCGACTTCACGGTGGACTCGCTCGACGCGGAGGACCGCGAGGCGCCGGTGGTCCACGTCGACGGCTGGGCCGTGCTCGGCAGCATCGAGGCCAGGCCGAAGCGGGGCAAGCTCGTCGCCGACATCCTCGATCGGGTGCAGCGCAACATCGACAAGGGCACCAAGGGTTTGCGCAAGCATCTGGATCATTGACGGTTGCGAATCGGACCGGCTCCGTCCCGGCTCAACGGCCGTCCGGGGAGCCGCAAGGCGACGCGCGGCACACCCCGAAATCCAGCGGTTCGGAACTGCCTGCATAGGCACGCGTACAGCGGGTAGACCTTGCTGCATCGTCTCTCGCTCGCGAAGCCGTCGTCAGGAGTAGACCGTGCTGCAACCGCCGCATTCGTCCCTGCAGGTAGCTGCCGTTCCGGCCCAGCGGGTGCCAGTGCGAGACAGGGACCAAGACGCCCCATGGCACACAGAGGCCGTGTGCCGCCGCGACGAGGCCGGCCTGTTCTTCGCCCCATCCAAGGAGCCCACCGCGGCCCGCCTCTCCCGTGAGGAGGCGGCCAAGCGGGTCTGCGCCCGCTGTCCCGTCATGGTCGAGTGCCGCGAACACGCCCTCCTCCAGCCCGAGCCCTACGGCGTCTGGGGCGGCCTTACGGCAGCGGAACGCCGCGTGGTCCTGGCGAGGCGCAGGCGCCGCGAAATGGAACTGAAGAAGGCGGCGAGGGCGACGAACCAGATAGCGCAGGCAGGCTGAGGAGCAGAAAAACGCTGGGCGCCCCCTCCGCACCGGGGGCGCCCAACGTCTTTGAGGGGCGCGGGGCCGGGCCGATTCGCGGCTTTGCCGCGTGGGCTCGACCGGCCACGAATCACCCGCGGCCGCCGACGGTCCGCAGTTCCCTCATCTCTTGGGCGTACTGGGCGCTACTTCGCCCTGTCGAAGTCGATCGCGCTGTAAGCCCGCAGCTTGCTCAGCCGGTGCTCGGAGTCGATCCTGCGCACCGTCCCCGACTTCGACCGCATCACGATGGAGTCGGTGGTCGCGGTCTCCGACCGGTACCGCACGCCGCGCAGCAGCTCACCATCGGTGATCCCGGTCGCGACGAAGAACACGTTGTCCCCGGCGACCAGGTCGTCCGTCAGCAGCACCCGGTCCAGGTCGTGCCCCGCGTCGATCGCCCGCTGCCGCTCCTCGTCGTCCTTGGGCCACAGCTTGCCCTGGATGGTCCCGCCGAGACACTTCACGGCGCACGCCGAGATGATGCCCTCCGGCGTACCGCCGACACCGAGCAGCATGTCGACCCCGGTGCCCTCACGCAGCGCGTAGATCGACCCCGCCACGTCACCGTCGGAGATCAGCTTGATCCGCGCTCCGGCGTCCCGGATCTCCTTGATGATGCCCTCGTGCCGAGGCCGGTCGAGGATGACCACGGTGACGTCCTCGGGCGTCGACCGCTTCGCCTTGGCGACCCGGCGGATGTTCACGGACACGGGCGCGTTGATGTCGACGAAGTCGGCGGCCTCGGGGCCGGTGACGAGCTTGTCCATGTAGAACACGGCGGACGGGTCGAACATGGACCCGCGGTCGGCCGCGGCCAGCACGGAGATCGCGTTCGGCATGCCCTTCGCGGTCAGCGTGGTCCCGTCGATCGGGTCGACGGCGATGTCGACCTCGGCCCCGGTCCCGTCGCCGACCCGCTCCCCGTTGAAGAGCATCGGCGCCTCGTCCTTCTCGCCCTCACCGATGACGACGACGCCGTTCATCGACACGGTGTGGACGAGGGTCCGCATGGCGCGCACCGCGGCGCCGTCGGCGCCGTTCTTGTCGCCGCGGCCGACCCAGCGGCCCGCGGCCATCGCCGCGGCCTCGGTCACACGGACCAGTTCCAGAGCGAGGTTGCGGTCGGGGGCTTCGCTGGGTACTTCGAGCTCGGACGGCAAATGATGATGATTCTCGGTCATCGGAGCGCACCTTTCTGATACGACGACGGCCGGATGAGGGTGACGGCCCTGACTCTATCCTCGGGCGGACAGAATGAGCAGGGGGCCCCACGGATGAGCAGACCAGGGCACCTGCGACGATAGGGGGCGTGGCAGGTTCGAACGGCAAGCAGAAGTCGGTCCGGAACATGGTCCTCTCCCTCGGAGTGACCGTGCTCGCGGCGGGGGTCATCTATCTCTTCGTCCCCCATGAGGACGGCGCTCCCGACCTCCCGCGGGTCGACTACCGCGTGGAGCTGCTGACGGCCCGCCGCGCGGCGTCGTACGCGGTGGCCGCGCCCGAGGGCCTGCCCGACTCCTGGAAGGCGACGTCCGTGCGCTTCAAGGGCGACGACTTCGACGCCTGGCATCTCGGCTACCACACCTCCGGCGGGGACTACGTGCAGGTCGAGCAGTCGACCGAGAAGCCGTCGACGTTCCTGGAGGAGGCCACCCGGGGCGGGCGGGCCACCGAGGTCACCGAGGAGATCGGCGACCGGACGTGGACGCGGTACACGGGCGGCCGCTACGACGCGCTCGTGCACCAGGAGAAGGGCGCGACGACCGTGGTGGCCGGTACGGGGTCGTTCGAGCAGCTGACGCAGATGGCGAAGGCCCTGAGGACGGAGTGACCGCACAGGGCCCCCAGGGCAAGGGGCATGGCGAAGGCCCCCGGCGTTGTCGCCGGGGGCCTTCGTCGTGCGCGGCCGGGTTGCGCGCGCTCGAATGTGCGGGGTCGGTCAGACCGTGGTGACGACCTGGTCGAACTCCAGACGCGGGGAGCGCGGGTACCAGGCGTCCGGGCCCGGCTTGCCGATGTTGACGACCATCAGCGGGGTGTGGTCGTCGTCCAGGAACTCCTTGCGGACGCCCTCGAAGTCGAAGCCGGTCATCGGGCCGGCGGCCAGCCCGGCGGCGCGGACGCCGACGATGAAGTAGGCGGCCTGCAGGGCGGCGTTCAGCCCGGCGGCGTTCTCGCGGGCGGGGCGCTCGCTGAAGAAGAGGTCCTTGGCCTGCGGGAAGGCCGGGAAGAGGGCCGGCAGCTCCTCGTGGAACTCGTTGTCCGCGGACAGGATCGCGACCAGCGGGGCACTGGCGGTCTTGGCCTGGTTGCCCTCGGCCATGTGCCGCACCAGGCGCTCACGGGCCTCGGCGGAGCGGACCAGGGTGATGCGCAGCGGGGTCTGGTTGAAGGCGGTGGGGCCGTACTTGACCAGGTCGTAGATCGCCTGGACCTGCTCCTCGGTCACCGGCTCGTCGGTGAAGGTGTTCGCGGTGCGGGCCTCGCGGAACAGCAGGTCCTGGGCGGCGGGGTCAAGGACGAGAGACATGCGTGAACCTTCTCGGGTCGGGCGTCGGGTTGGCCGTCGCGTCGCGTTTGTACGTCGCGTTGTCCGTCGTGGCTAAACGGACCGGGGGCCGGTTTCGAGTTCGACGGTACGCGAGACAAGTTCAAGGTTCAACAAATGCCGGGGTGTCGTGATCTGCTTCACAGCTCAGCCAGGGCGTCACTGGCGGGACGAGCCGCCCTCGGCCTCTTCCCGCTCGGCCTCGGCCTCCTCGGCGAGCGCCGCGTCCAGCCGGGCCCGCGCCCCCTCCAGCCAGCGCCGGCAGACCTTGGCCAGCTCCTCGCCCCGCTCCCAGAGCGCGAGGGACTCCTCCAGCGTCGTACCGCCCGCCTCCAGCCGTCGTACGACCTCGATCAGCTCGTCCCGAGCCTGCTCGTAGCCCAGTGCCTCTTCCGCCTTGCTGGTCATTCGCCCACCCTATGCATCGGTTCGTGCGTCACTTCGTGTGTCGGTTCCTGCGCCGGTTCCCGCATCGGTTCCTGTGTCGATGCGCGCCTCGACGCGTACCGAGAACTCGCCCTCGGCGACCCGTGCCCGCAGCGCCTCGTCCGCCGTCACCTCGCCCGGGTCACGGACCACGTGCCCGTCGGCCTTCTGCAGGACCGCGTACCCCCGCTTCATGGTCGCCGCAGGGGACAGGGCCACCACGCGCGCGTGCGTGTGCGTCAGCTCCGACTCGGCCCGGTCGAGGAGGTGGCCGAGGCAGCGGCGGCCGCGGTCGAGGAGGGCGGCCACGTGATCGGCGCGTTCGTCGATCATCCGGTGCGGATCCTCCATCGACGGCCGCGCGAGGGCATGGGCGAGCCCGCGTTCCTCCCGCTCGACGAGCGCCTCGACACACCGCCGGGCCCGGTCGCGCAGCAGCCGTACGCGCTCGTACTCCTCGCCCACGTCCGGTACGACCTTCTTGGCGGCGTCGGTGGGGGTGGAGGCGCGCAGGTCGGCGACGTGGTCGAGGAGGGGGTTGTCGGGCTCGTGCCCGATGGCGGACACGACGGGGGTGCGGCAGGAGGCGACGGCCCGCACGAGCTGTTCGTCGGAGAAGGGCAGCAGGTCCTCGACGCTTCCGCCGCCACGGGCGACGATGATCACGTCGACGTCGTCCATCTCGTCGAGCTCCTTCACCGCCTGCACGACCTGCGGGACGGCGTGCACGCCCTGCACGGGGACGTTGCGCACCTCGAAGCGGACGGCCGGCCAGCGGTGGCGGGCGTTCTCGAGCACGTCGCGTTCGGCGGCGGAGGCGCGGCCGCAGACGAGGCCGATGAGCTGGGGGAGGAAGGGGAGCGCCTTCTTGCGCTCCGGCGCGAACAGCCCCTCGGCGGTGAGGGCCTTCTTCAGCATCTCCAGCCGGGCGAGCAGTTCGCCGACGCCGACGGGCCTTATCTCGGTGGCGCGCAGGGAGAGCTGGCCGCGGGGGGCGTACCACTCGGGCTTGGCGAGTACGACGACGCGGGCGCCCTCGCTCACGACGTCGGCGACGGAGTCGAAGACCTGCCGGTAGGCCGTCACGCTCACGGAGATGTCGTACGACGGGTCGCGCAGCGTCAGGAACACGACGCCGGCGCCGGGGCGTCGGGACAGCTGGGTGATCTGTCCCTCGACCCAGACCGCTCCGAGCCGGTCGATCCAGCCGCCGATGAGCCGCGACACCTCACCTACGGGCAGGGGGGATTCGGGCGACGTGTTCACAGCCATGCGCCGAGCGTAACGGCCGCCGCCGACATCGCCGGGCCGGCGGTCGGGTGCGGGCCGGGAGGGTTTCCTCGCCCCCGCCGCCCCTACCTTCCCGTCCCTGGGGGCCTGCGGCCCCCAGACCCCCGCTTCGGCCCGAAGGGCCTCGTCCTCAAACGCCGGACGGGCTGAAACGAGCACGCAACGCGGGCCCCCGCCGTCGCCCGCGCCCCCACCCCTCACAGCCCCCCACCCCTCTCGCCACCAACCCGTCACCCGCGCGATCTTCTCGCCCCCGAACGCACCCTTACGATGGGACGCATGACTGCTTCGCCTGGCCGCCGTGTCCTGCTCGCCGCCCCCCGTGGCTACTGCGCGGGTGTGGACCGCGCCGTGATCGCCGTCGAGAAAGCCCTGGAGCAGTACGGCGCTCCGGTGTACGTCCGGCACGAGATCGTCCACAACAAGTACGTCGTGCAGACCCTGGAGAAGAAGGGCGCCATCTTCGTCGAACGGACGGAGGAGGTGCCCGAGGGGAACATCGTCATGTTCTCCGCGCACGGCGTGGCCCCCGTCGTCCACGAGGAGGCCGCCCGCGGCAAGCTCGCCACCATCGACGCGACCTGCCCGCTGGTCACCAAGGTCCACAAGGAAGCCGTCCGCTTCGCCAACGAGGACTACGACATCCTCCTGATCGGGCACGAGGGGCACGAGGAGGTCATCGGTACGTCCGGTGAGGCCCCGGAGCACATCCAGCTCGTCGACGGTCCGGGCGACGTCGCCAAGGTCGAGGTCCGCGACGAGTCGAAGGTCGTCTGGCTGTCGCAGACCACCCTCTCCGTGGACGAGACCATGGAGACCGTCGACGCGCTGAAGGAGAAGTTCCCGCAGCTCATCTCCCCGCCCAGCGACGACATCTGCTACGCCACACAGAACCGCCAGCTCGCCGTGAAGCAGATGGGTGCCGAGGCCGAGCTGGTCATCGTGGTCGGCTCGCGCAACTCCTCCAACTCCAAGCGCCTGGTCGAGGTCGCCAAGCTGGCCGGCTCGCGCGAGGCCTACCTCGTGGACTTCGCCAGCGAGATCGACGAGGCCTGGCTGGAGGGCGTGACGACGGTGGGCGTCACCTCCGGCGCGTCCGTCCCGGAGGTGCTGGTCGAGGAGGTCCTGGAGTGGCTCACCCAGCGCGGCTACGGCGACGTCGAGCTGGTCAAGGCGGCCGAGGAGTCCATCACCTTCTCGCTGCCCAAGGAGCTGCGCCGCGATCTGCGCGAGGAGGCGGCGGCGCTGATCGCCGAGCGCACGGGGGCCGCCGGCCCCGGTGACTCCGTCGGCTCCGGGGAGTGACCGTCAGTCCCGCGTCGTAACGTAGAGCCATGCAGATCTTCGGCTTGGACATCGGTGGATCCGGGATCAAGGGCGCCCCGGTGGACCTCGACAGGGGCGATCTCGCTCAGGAGCGTTTCAAGGTGCTCACTCCGCACCCGGCCACGCCCGACGGGGTGGCCGACGGTGTGAAGGAGGTCGTCGAGCACTACGGCTGGACAGGGCCGGTCGGGCTCACCTTCCCCGGCGTGGTCACCGGCGGTTCCACGATCCGCACGGCGGCGAACGTCGACAAGAGCTGGATCGACACCGACGCGCGCGCGTTGTTCAGCGCGCGCCTCGGCGGCCTCCCGGTGACGGTGGTCAACGACGCGGACGCGGCCGGCGTCGCCGAGATGCACTTCGGCGCGGGCCGCGACCGCCGGGGCACCGTGATCCTCCTCACCTTCGGCACCGGCATCGGCAGCGCGCTGTTCGTCGACGGCGCCCTGGTCCCCAACACCGAGCTGGGCCACCTCGAACTGCACGGCCACGACGCGGAGAAGAAGGCCTCCAGCAAGGCCAAGGAGGACGAGGAGCTGACCTGGGAGCACTGGGCCCACCGGGTCCACAAGTACCTCGCCCATGTCGAGATGCTGTTCTCCCCGGAGCTGTTCATCATCGGCGGCGGGGTGAGCCGCAAGTCCCACAAGTTCCTGCACTA
This sequence comes from Streptomyces cyaneochromogenes, assembly GCF_003963535.1. GTDB lineage: Bacteria > Actinomycetota > Actinomycetes > Streptomycetales > Streptomycetaceae > Streptomyces > Streptomyces shaanxiensis. The sequence continues at coordinate 6,517,037 of NZ_CP034539.1, forward strand.
CATCGAGGGCATCAAGGCGGAGATCGTCCCGGCCCAGCTGCAGAACAACGCGGGGATCGTGGGGGCCGCGATGCACGCGGCGGAGAAGGACGGCTAGCGGCACAGCCGGGAGAACGCCGGGAGGGCAGCCGGCCGGCGGTCACGGCGACGACCGGCGGCGGGCGGCCGCCCTGCGTGCGATCAGGCGGACCTTTCGTACGGTCACGACGAGACCGGCGATCAGCGTCCCCCCGTACAGCCATCCGGCCTGGGTGGCGAGGGCGGTGAAGATCCCCATCAGGTGGCCGCTGATTCCCCCGCCGTTGTCGGCCACCGGAACCAGCCCCACGGCGAACGCGATCGGCAGCACCACCGGCGCGGTCACCAGGTCGCCCCCGCGCACCCAGACGGCGGTCAGTACGCACACCGGCAGGAACAGCACGCTGTACACCGTGAGCGACGCCCCGAAGAGTAGTGCGTCGAGGTAGCCGAGCAGCATCATCACCGCACCGCAGAACAGACCGCCGCCCAGACCGGTGAGCCGGGGGTTGGGAAACCGGCGGGGCGCCTGCGGCTTGGGGGACGGCCCGGGCCGCCGTACGGCCGCCGCCGGGGCCGTACCCGAATCCGGGCGGCGCTGGGCGACGGGCCGGGTGGAGCGGGCGGGCCGGTCGGAGGCCGCCGCTCGGGAGGGGCGGGCGGCGAGCCGGGCCCCGGAGGACCGGGCCGCGGCCGGCCGGGACGACCGGGCAGGCCGGCCGGACCGAGCCGAACCACTCCCTCCGCGGCCCAACCCGCCCTCGCCGTGACCCGCCCGACGTTCGCCCCGCTCCACCCTGTCCCCGTCCCTGTCCCCGTCAGTCGGCATTGCGCCCTGGCCCGACGCGAATCCGCCCGCACCCCGCGTCAACCGCGGGGCGACTCGTACCCGGCAGGTCGCGTCCTGTCCTGCTCCACTGGACCAACCTAGGTCGGTTTATGTGCTGAATCGCCCGTCAGACACACCTTGGGGCCGACCTTGGCCAGGTGTTCGATCGGGCGCCGGGGCCGCGCCCGATACGCCGTAGACTGGTGGATCGGCCCGTGCGTCTGCATCATCTGCACCGAAGATCGAAGAAGGACCGGGCCCCAGCCCAGCCCCTGAACTCCTCTCACGTACGGGAAGTCGCAACGTGTCGCTCACGATCGGAATCGTCGGTCTGCCGAATGTCGGCAAGTCGACCCTGTTCAACGCCCTGACCAAGAACGACGTGCTGGCGGCCAACTACCCGTTCGCCACGATCGAGCCGAACGTCGGTGTCGTGGGTGTCCCGGACGCCCGCCTCACCAAACTGGCCGAGATCTTCTCCTCCCAGCGCATCCTCCCGGCGACCGTCGACTTCGTCGACATCGCGGGCATCGTGCGCGGCGCCTCCGAGGGCGAGGGCCTGGGCAACAAGTTCCTGGCGAACATCCGTGAGTCCGACGCGATCTGCCAGGTCATCCGTGCCTTCAAGGACGAGAACGTCGTCCACGTGGACGGCAAGGTCTCGCCCAAGGACGACATCGAGACGATCAACACCGAGCTGATCCTCGCCGACCTCCAGACCATCGAGAAGGTCCTGCCCCGGCTCCAGAAGGAGTCGCGGATCAAGAAGGACGTCGCTCCGAAGGTGGCGGCGGTCGAGGCGGCGAAGGAGATCCTGGAGAAGGGCGACACGCTGTTCTCCGCGGGCATCGTCCAGGGTTCGGGCAACGAGGAGCTCCTGCACGACCTGCACCTGCTCACCACCAAGCCCTTCCTCTACGTCTTCAACGTCGATGAGGAGGAACTGGTCGACGAGGACTTCAAGAACGAGCAGCGCGCCCTCGTCGCCCCCGCCGAGGCGATCTTCCTCAACGCCAAGCTGGAGGCGGACCTCGCCGAGCTCGACGAGGAGGACGCGATGGAGCTCCTGGAGTCCGTCGGCGCCGAGGAGCCCGGCCTCGCCACCCTCGCCCGCGTCGGCTTCAACACCCTCGGCCTGCAGACCTACCTCACGGCCGGTCCCAAGGAGTCCCGCGCCTGGACGATCAAGAAGGGCGCCACCGCCCCCGAGGCCGCCGGCGTCATCCACACCGACTTCCAGAAGGGCTTCATCAAGGCCGAGGTCATCTCCTTCGCCGACCTGGTGGAGACGGGCTCGGTCGCGGAGGCCCGCGCGAAGGGGAAGGCGCGCATGGAGGGCAAGGACTATGTGATGCAGGACGGGGACGTCGTGGAGTTCCGCTTCAACGTGTAGCGGCTGACATATCACCACGTCGCCGATCTGGCAGACATGCAGGTCAGAGAGGGTCCGGCTCTTCGGGGTCGGGCCCTTTGTTTTTTCCCGTGCTGGGATGGTGCTGGGATAGCTGACCTCTTGTCACCTGTCGTCATCCCTGGTCATCCGTACCGTGCTGGGATCGTGCTGGGATGGGATGAGAAGCCCGTGCTGGGTTTTGGGCAGTGATCTGCTCGGTGCGCGGGGTGGGCGGGAGAGGTTTCATCCACACGTCTTCTTCACGACCCTGGGATGCCACAAGGATTCGGGCGTGGCACTTTTCCTACTCGTTTGACACACTCGGGGTATGGGTGAGACGACGTACAGCATCGGGGAAGGTCCGGCGACGCGGGTGAGCCTGTCGCTGCCCGAAGGGACCGCGGAGGCGATCCGGGCGCGGGTGGGGAAGCGGGAGTTCTCCGCGTTCATCACCGCGGCGGTCGAGCGTGAGCTGCGCGGGCAGGTTCTGGATGAGTACCTGGCGGACTACGAGAGCCGCAAGGGGCCGGTCTCCGAGCCGGCGCGGCAGCGGGCGCGGCAGGTCTTCGACGAGGTGTTCGCCGCGGAGGCCGAGTGGCCCGCCGCAGGCTGAGTCATGACGGGACGCTGGTCCTCGACAGCGAGGGACTCTCGAGGCTACTCGCCGACGACGAGCAGGTGGTGGCTCTGATCGCTGAGGCGCGCTCGCGCGGCATGGAGGTCGTGATCAGTGCGCTCACCATCATCGAAGCGGTCCATGCCCGTACGAACAAGTCGCGCCTGAACTGGGTGCTGTCCGGGCTGCGGGTCGCCCCGGTGGGTGACGAGGAGGCGAGGGCGGCCTCGAGGTTGCTGATGAATGCCGGGTTGCACGGGCACAAATGCGCGATCGATGCGGCCATCGCCGAGGCTGCGCTGCGACAGCATCGCCCCGTGGTCATGCTGACTTCCGATATCGACGACATGGCCAAGCTGTGCGGTGAGCGGGTCCGGCTCGTGGCGGTGTGAGCTCCCCTGGTCGGCTTTCTGCCTTTCGACGGTTGGTCAGTGAGTGGCGGTGGAGCTCGAAGTATTCGGCGGATCTCCGGTTTCGGTAACCGGCAATCCGCCGCTATGGTGCCGCTCTTCCGCCTCGTGGTGAATTCCGTAGGTCGCGGGCGGAGCCAAGCCTCAGTAGGAGCGGGGCCCGTAGGGGCTCCAGTGGCCGAGGAAGGGCTTGAGGTCGTCGCCGCTGGGCTTCGGCGGTGTGGGCAGGGGCGCCGCGGACCTGGCGCGAGTCGCCGGCACAGGAGCCGAGACCCTCGAGCTGACCGGCGACAAAACCCAGGATGCGAAGGCGATCGCTGCCGCCCTGGACGGCCGCAGTCCCGAGCTGGTGTTCGACTATTTGTGGGGCACGCCTGCCGAATCGGCCTTCGAGGCCCTGCACAGCATCCCCGGCGCGGCACCCACCAACTATGTTGAGATCGGCTCCGTGGCCGGCGAGGACGCTGCTGTACCCGCCTCCCTCCTGCGCAGCCGTCCGTTCCGGCTGTCCGGCAGCGGCATCGGCTCCTTCCCGGTGGACCGCTACCTCGTCCAGGGCGTGGCCTATCTGCAGGTCCTCGCGGACGGAAAGATCACTGTCGACGCCACCACCTACCCGCTGGAGCAGTGCACTGACGCCTGGAACGCCGGGCCTGGACCTCGCGCCGTCCTGACCGCCGGCTGACCGACCGGATCCTGCCCGGTTCGTATGCCTCCATAGTGGATACGGTGTTGCTGTTATGGTGCTGGCCGAGGAGGTGGACGTTCAGTGGCAGCAGCTGGTCCTACGCGAGCGACCACGGCATCGGCTCGGCGCCCGGGGCGTCCGCCCGTGCCGCTGGAGCGCATCGTCTCCACCGCACTGCAGATCGTGGACGATGAAGGGGCCGACGCTCTCTCGATGCGGACGCTGGCCCAGCGCCTGGGCTCGGGCACGGCGACGCTGTACCGGCATTTCGACAACCGGGCAGCGCTGGTCGCCCATGTCGTGGACCGCATGTTCGGCGCCGTGGAACTGAAGGGCGACGAACTCCTCGCGATGGGCTGGCAGCAAGCGCTGCGGACGGTCGCGCACACCATGTTCGAGGCCCTGGCCCGGCACCGGAACGCGGCGCGCCTGATGGTCGAAGAGATTCCCCTGGGGCCGAACGCCATGGCGCTGCGGGAGAACTGTGTCGCGGCGCTGCTCGACAGCGGCTTCCCGCCGCGACTGGCCGCGCACGCCTTTGCCACCCTCTCCCGCTACGTCCTCGGATTCGCCATACAGGTCAACGGTCACGGTGGCGGCGGCGGGCAACTCGACGACGCACAAGTGTCCTCCGTCTTTCAGAGCGTCGATCCAGCCTTGTTCCCGGCAACGGTCACCGTCGCCGGGTCGATGCCCGTTCCGATCGAGGACGAGTTCTCCTTCGGACTCGAACTCCTTCTCAGCGGGCTTGCCCACCTGCGCGACGACGCCTGACCAGTCAGGACGATGCGAACCTGAGGCCGCCCGCCCGCGGAGTCATGTCGGTCGGCATGGAGCGAGGCTGTCAGGGACTCGTGATCGACCCGCCGGCCCCGGCCAAGGGCGAATGCGCCGCACTGTGGACGAAGGGGCTCTGGTGAAGGCAGGCGGACCGTGCGGTCGCGGCTTGAGCCCCGCGCGGCGGTCCGAAGCCGTCCCCGTCGGCCGGCTCTTCGAGGTGAAGTCACGGCTCGGGGCAGCATTGCTTTCCGGGCGAAACCGCCGGAGCTGTCCATCCGTGGAGGCGTGGACTCGATCCGCAGCGCTTCAGGCGAACAAGGCCGCGAGGTATGAGGCGACAAGCACCGCGCACACGGCGGCGGGCGCGAATTTGGCAACCGGGTCGCCCTTGCGCAGGTGTACGACCACAGCTCCGGCGAGCAGCAGGAGAAGCCCGGCTCCCGCGAGGCCGCCGAGCGGCGGCATGGCGAGGCCGAGCGCCACGCCGGCGGCTCCTGCCAGTTGCAGCACGCCGATGCGGCGGTAGGCGGCGACGGAGAAGCCGGTCTCGGCGGCTAGCTCGCGTGCCTTCGGCAATGCGAGTGCATTGAGCACCCCGATCCCTCCGAAGATCAGGGCGATGGCGCAGGCGAGGGTGATGGTGAGGATCATGAGGTATCTCCAGGGTGCCGGCGTCATGGCGGCGTGGGCGTCAAGGGTGACGGCCTGATGGCGGGCGGGTCTTCACGAGACCGTTATGGGATGTGTCGGGCGCGGTCGAGTTGCCGGCCGGGTGCATCGCTCGGCGCCCAGATAGGCGATTTGGTCGATCGATGCAGCGGTTCAGCCTAGCGCAATAACGGAAACGGTGTAACCGTTATGATGGTCGGCTTCGGAGTGAGTTTGCGGTGTCGTGGGCGTAACGACATTCACGCAGCCAGTGCCTGTCGCCAGGTTGTATGTGGAGGGCCGGTCGGCTGCCATTGGCATCCCGTATTCGTGAACTCCCCGACGGCGACAGAGAGACCGCGAAGCAATGTGTTGATTCTTTACGGGCGCCCTTAGACGCGGAGTGCTCCTTCAGGCAGATCCCGCTCCGCGGTCAGCGGCAACTCCAAAGTGGTGAGCATGTCCCGGTACCGCTCCGCCAGCTGGGAGGGGAGCTTCCTGCTGAACACCACCAGCTCCCGGAAACAGCCGGGCCCGATCCGCCGGGCGTGCCTCGACCAGCGCAGGGGCACCGCGTTCTCCGGTGTCACCGTCACGCCGATCCCCTCGACCGCGAACAGGAGCGCCGCGGAGACCTGGCCCGTGCGTGCGACGGCGCGCGGCGTGAACCCGAGGTGCCCTGCCAGGCGGTCCACCACTTCGCTCATGCCCTGTTCCTGCTCGTAGAGCACCCAGTCGGCAGCGGCCAGTTCGGCCGGATCGGCCGCTGTCCCCGCCGGGTATTCGGCCGAGCCGGTCACCACCATCTCCTCATATCCCAGGGAGATGACGGGCCCCTCCCACGGGTCGGGCCGTGGACCGACCGCGATGTCGCCCTGGCCGCTGCGCATGGCCTCTTCGAGGTCCCGGCGGTGGGAGTAGTCGTGCAGTCTCAGCACGGTGGAGGGGTACGTCGAGTGCCAGCGCGCCGCGGACGGCGGCAGGATCCCCGAGGCGACGGACCGTACGGTCAGGACGTGGACGTCGCCGTGGCGGCCCTCCACCACCTCGCGCACCGCGTCCTGGGAGTCCTGGACAGCGCGGATGACGTCCTGTGCCCGGGGCAGAAACACCCGTCCGGCGGGCGTCAGCGTCACTCCCTGCCGGCCGCGTTCCAGCAGGATCGCACCCAATTCCTTCTCCAGAGCCCCGATCTGCTGGGAGAGCGAGGGCTGCGTGACGTACAGCCGCGCGGCCGCCCCGCTGAAGGAGCCCGCCTCCCAGACCGCGAGGAAGTACTCCAGCTGACGTAGCTGCATCTGATCAAGCTACTCGACAGGGGGCTGCCCGTCCCTCACACCGTGACCACGACCCTGCTGTCCTTGCGGGCCAGCCGCGCCAGCAGGTAGTCGACCTCGGTGCAGGCACGCGCCGACAGCGCGGCCCCGGGCTTGCGCTGGGTGTCGGAGGCCAGGATTCCGCGGCGCTTCATGACGTACTTGCGCACGGCCAGGCCGATGCCCGGCTGCTGTTCGTAGCGCAGCAGGGGCAGGTGGGCGTCGAAGACGTCATGGGCGGCGTCACGATCGCCGGCGGCGGTGTGGCGCACCACGTCGACGAGGAGCTCGGGAACGCAGTAGCCCGTCATCGCTCCGTCGGCTCCGCGTTCGGTCTCGAAGTCCAGGAAGAGGCCGCCGTTTCCGCACAGGATCGACAGGCGGGGCATCGCTCCATCGGCTTCGAGTTGCCGGAGTGCGCTGATCTTCTCCAAGCCCGGCCAGTCCTCGTGCTTGAGCATCACGCATCCTGGCGCGGCGTTCGCGATGCGGGCGATGACGGCAGGGGACATGACGACGGAGAAGGACAGCGGATAGTCCTGGATCACGAACGGCACGTCCGCGCCGATGGCGCCCGCCGCTCCCTCGTAGTAGCTCACGATCTGGTCGTCGGTACGCAGCGTGTTCGGCGGGGCGATCATGACGCCGCCGGCACCGGCTGACATGACGTCGACCGTGAGAGCCCGCATGGCGGCGTAGCCGGGTGCGGAGACGCCCACGATGATCGGCAGGTCGGTGCGCTTGATGACGTGCTGGACGATGCGCACGCTTTCCTCGTGGGACAGCTTGGGTGCTTCGCCCATCTGGCCCAGGAGGGTCAGTCCGGTGACGCCGGCGTCTGCGTAGAAGTCGACGAGTCGGCTGAGTGAGTCGAAATCGATTGCGCCTTCCTCGTCGAAGGGCGTTGGTGCGATGGCGAAAACACCATGGGTGTTGCGGTCCAGGGGTGCCATTGTTCTGCCTCCTCAGAATTCCGATGTCTTTTTCAGAGGCTGGCGATGAGTCCGCCGTCGACGCGAATGACCGAGCCTGTGATGTAAGAGGCCTGGGCGCTTGCGAGGAAGGTGACGGCGGCGGCGTATTCCCGCGGTTCGCCGTAGCGGCCCACAGGGATCGACGCGACGCTCTCGGCGGACGTCTCCGCGACGGACTTGCCCTCCCGGTCGGCCTTGGCCTGGTCGAGGAACTTGGTCCGCTGGGTGCCGATCCGTCCCGGAACGACCACGTTGCAGGTGACACCCTCGGCCGCGACTTCCCGGGCCAGTGTCTTGGACCAGCCGAGCAGGCTGCCCCGCAAGGCGTTCGACAGCCCCAGGTTGGGGATGGGGGCGATCACCCCCGAGCTGGCGCTGGTGATGATCCTGCCCCAGCCGCGGCTCCGCATCAGCGGCGCGACCCTGTCCGTGATCGCGATGACGGACAGCACCATGGACTGGAAGTGCTTCAGCCAGAGTTCAGGGTCCTGCCCCGCAACCGGCGAGGGCGGCGGCCCTCCCGTGTTGTTGACCAGGATGTCCACGGGACCGAGCGCCCCTTCGACTGCCGCGATGTGCTGATCGATCGCGCCCAGGTCCGCGAGATCCCATTCCAGGGGCACGGCTTTCCCGCCCGCGTCGGCCACCGCCTCGGCGGTGCGCTCTGCGGCCTGTGGGCTGATGTCCGCGACGGCGACAGCGGCGCCTTCAGCGGCGAGAGTCTGGGCGATCGCGCCGCCGAGACCCCCACCTCCGCCCAGTACGAGCGCGGTCTTGCCCGAAATTCCCAGATCCACAGCTTCGCTCCTTGGGCGGTGGCCCCGTTCGTCGTTTCCAAATGACACTGCCACGAGGTCGTGATGGGTCTCCAATAGGAATCTCTCGTGACATGCATAAGGGATGCCTATGCGCCGCGAAGAGGGAATAGGCGTTGCCGGCGGGCAAGATGAGGTGGGGAACAGGGCCGTTTCGGTCCGTCGATTTCCGACGCATGTTCATGGCCGTAACTGGAGGCCCCTATGTCCTTGCCGGAAACCATGCAGGCCGCGGTGCTGGGCGAGCCCGGCACCCTCGCCGTCACGACGCTGCCGGTGCCGCGGGTGGGACCGGAAGACGTTCTGGTACACGTCCGCAGGGCGTCCCTGTGCGGAACGGACTTGAAGATCCGCAGTCGGCACTTCTTCAAGGACGGCGGGCCGGCCGCGGGCGAGTTCGTACCCGGCCACGAGTACGCCGGCGTCGTCGCCGCGGTGGGCAGCGCCGTGGACGAGCTCCGGGTCGGCGACCGGGTGGTGACGGAAGCCCACCGCGGCTGCATGCGCTGCGCCAACTGCCTGGCCGGGGCCTACACGGACTGCCTCAACTACGGCCTGCGGCACACCGGGCACCGTGTGCAGGGGATGACCGTCAACGGGGGCTTCGCGGAGTACGCGCTCAACCACGTGGCGACCCTCCACAGGTTGCCGGACACCGTGAACTTCGACGCCGCGGTCGTCCTCACCACCGTGGGCACCGTGATGCACGCCTTCGACGTGCTGGACACCCTGCTCGTCGGATCCACGGTCGCTGTGATCGGACCCGGACCGATAGGTCTGCTCGCGGTACAGGTCGCCCGTGAACTCGGGGCCAGGACCGTGGCCCTGGCCGGCACGCGGGAAGCCAGGCTCGCCATCGGCAAGTCCTTCGGCGCGGACCTGGTCGTCAACTCCCGGGAGGAGGACGCCGTAGCGGCGGTTCGGGAGGCGACCGACGGGATCGGCGCCGACATCGTCCTGGAGTGCTCCGGCGCCCCGAGTGCGGTGGACGACGCGCTGCGCATGGCCAAGCGGTCCGGGACGGTCGTCCTCGTCGGCTTCTTCGAAGAGCCCGTACGGGCCGACCTCAACCACGCCGTGATGAACGGCATCTCGATCCAGACGGTCCGCGGCGAGGGCACCGGTTCGCTGGCCCGCGCCGTGGGCCTGGCCGCCCGGGACCGGCTGCGCACCGCGGAACTGGTCACCCACCATTTCGGGCTGCCCGACGTCGTCGAGGCGTTCGACACCTACGCCGAGCGCCGGGGCAACGCCATCAAGGTCATGCTGGACATCTCCGAGGACCCGGAGCCCACCGGTGACCGGTGACCGAAAGGGCACCGTGCCCGACGCCGCCCTGGCAGCCGGCCGGGAGAAGGCGGCGGCCGCCATGGCCGATGCCGCCACCGCCTGGCTGGACAGCCTGAGCGAGGACCAACTCCCGCTCGCCGCCTACGACTCCCCGCTCCACCCGGATGCGGAGGCCGAGCGGCTGCGCTGGTTCTACACCCCCACCGACCACGGCGGGCTCTCCGTCCGAGACCAGGACGCCCGCCAACAGAGCCTGGCCATGCGGCTGGTGGCCACCGGACTGTCCGTCCCGGGCTACGCCACGGTCACCACCGTGATGGGACTGGAGAACGTCCTGGACCAGCTGGAAGGGTGGCGGGTCCACTGGGGCCGGCAGCGCGGACGGGACCCCGGCCTGTACTGGCTGAGGATCTTCGGCCGCCCCGGCGACCATGTCTGGGCGTGGCGGTTCGGCGGCCACCACATCTCCCTGAACAACCTCGTCGTCGCCGGCCGGCTCGTCTCCACGACCCCCTGCTTCATCGGTGCCGACCCGGCCACGACCGAGCTGATCGGAGGCACCCTGCGGCCCTTGGAAGGCCCTGAGGAGACGGCCCGTCAACTGGTCCGCAGTCTGGACACGGGCCAACTCCAAAGCGCCCTGCTCCACCCGTCCGCGGTCTCGGACATCGTCTCCGGCAACCGCCCACGCGTCGAGCACGGCGACACGATGATGCACATGCAGGACCTGTGGCGCGGCCGGTTCGCCGACCCTGAGCTGGACCGGCTCGTCGACGACATCGACCGCCGGGCGGAAGCGGGCAGCGGATACACCGAGAGCGATCACGCGCGCGTGGCCATCACGATTCCCCCCAAAGGCATCAGCGGTCGCGACCTGAACAACGAGCAGCGGCACCTGTTGCGCCGGCTCGTCACCCTTTACACCGGACGGGCACCCGAGTTCCTCGCAGACGCCTACGACACCCACTACGCCTCCGACACCGTCCTCGACGCGGTGCATTTCGGCTGGGCGGGCAGCACGGATGCCGGGGAACCGCACTACTACCGGGTGCAGGACCCTCGCGTCCTCATCGAGTACGACAACACACAGCGGTACGCCAACCACGCCCACTCGGTGTGGCGTGACCTGACCTCCGACTTCGGACTGGACGTGCTCGCCGAACACCGCGCGCACATCGCACACGAGTAGGGCGTACGCACTCGGGGAGCGCGCTCACCGCCTGCAACGTCCCGTCCCAGACCAGGACCACGACGACAGCGGCCGCTCCACCACCTCACCGGACGCGAGCGTGAGATTCTCGCCCGCGTCGCATCGGTTCGGAGCAACGGAGAGATCGCCGAGGACCTGCATCTGGCCGAAACCACGATCAAGTCACACGTCAGCAGCATCCTCGCCAAGATCGGTGCCCTGACCCGCGTCCAGGCGGTGGCTTTCGCCTACGACGTAGGGCTCGTCAGACCGGTCCCGCACATGTGACAACCTCCGCGAGGCGGACGGCATCGCGGTGCCAAGAAGGAGAGCCGGACATGAGCAGTCCCCAGATGAACGTAGTCGCCGCGTACCTGCGGTTGACCCGAGAACGCAGGACGGCCCCTGACCCCGTGGCTGCATCGAAGGAACCACCTCGTCCGCCCGCCAAACTGGTACAGCGGCACGATGTGAGATCGCGCAGCATAGACGGTTTCGAATGCTGCACCGTCAGTCCGCGCGGGCGCCGGGCGGAGCGAGCGGTCGTCTATCTGCACGGCGGCGCCTACATCAGCCACATGTTGCCCCAGCACTGGCAGTTGATCTCGCAGCTTGCGGATGCCGGTGTACGAGTCGAGGTGGCGCAGTACGGGCTGGCGCCGAAGTACACCTACCGTGACGCCTATCCCTTCGTCACTGCCGTCTACCGCGACCTGCTCAGCGACCTGGATGCCGGCCAGGTCACGATCATGGGCGACTCCGCCGGCGCGGGCTTGGCTCTGGGCGTGGCGCAGAGCCTGGTCGGCTCGGGTCTGCCCCAGCCGGCCCGAGTACTACTGATTTCCCCCTGGCTGGATCTGACTCTGACCAACCCCGCGATTCCCGAGGTCGAAGCTCGAGATCCGTTTCTCACCACCAGCCGCCTGCTCGCGGCCGGACGTGGCTGGGCCGGCGGGGACGACCCCGCCCACCCCCGGCTCAGTCCCGTCAATGGCCCGCTTGCCCCCCTGGCGCCCATCGACGTCTACATCGGCACTCGCGACTTGTTCTACCCGGACGTCCGGCGCCTGGAAGAACGGGCTGCTGCGGAAGGGGCGGCCGTGAATGTCATCGTGTGCGACGGGGCGGTCCATGCCTATCCGCTCGTCCCCGCTCCCGAGGGGCGTGCTGCGGCCCGCGCCATCGTGCGGTCCGCGGCCTCCTGAGCGTCCAGTCGCTCTGCCCGTTCAGAGACAGGCGCATTAGCTGAGCGTCTGCCCCTTGTGCTGTGTCGGGTCAGGTACGGGCGGCAAGCCTGGCTTCGACGCCGTCGAGAAGCGACTGCAGTCCGAAGGACACATACGGGCGAGGGGTGGCCGCAAGGGCGGAGCCGATCGCGAACGTGACGACGCTCTGGGCGGCTTGCTCGGCGTCCCGCCTGGTGAGGCCGGACGCCTCGCAGACCGCGAGCAGGTGCTCGTCATGGCGGTTTCTGGCCGGGCCGTCAAGAGGCTGGACGGTCATGGCGGCCAGCGTCCAGGGGTGCCTGAGAAGCATCGAACGCAGGTTGTCGGCCATGGCCAGGAGGACCGGACGCCATTCGAGGCCGTCGAGAGCGGGGAGAGGTGTACGCCCCCAGACGGTGTCAGCGGCCAGCAGGAGCAGATCGTGTCTGCTCTTGACGTGCCAGTAGAGTGCCGCCGCGGTGATGCCGAGACGGCTGCCGAGTCTTCGCATGCTCAGACTCTCGATGCCGCCCTCGTCCAGAAGGGCGATGGCCGCCTGGATGATCTGCTCCTGGTGCAGAACGTCGCGGGGCATTCCCGCGGTTGGCGGCATGGGGCTGCTCACGGGACCTTCTTGCTGTGGGAACGAGGCCGCGGTGTGCGGCGCTGAGGGCGCGTGGCCATCGCGCCGACGAGGACGGGGTGTCGTGCGCGTCGGCGCGCGGTTCATGCGTGGGGGCCGTTGCGGTGTGTCAGCCGGGAGAGCCCGCGGGCCTGATGCTGCGCAGCAGCCGTTTTCCGGACTCGCGTAGCTGGTCCTTGACCTCGTCGAGGCCGGAGGCGAGCAGGACGTGATCGCGTTTGCGCCAGGTGCCGACGACCATCACGGCTTCGATGTTGGCGATGTCGGCGTGCAGGACCGTGGCGATGGGGTCGTGCGCCGGCCACAGGTTGAGTGCCCGGGCGTCGACGGCGACCAGGTCGGCCTGCATGCCCGCCTCGATCCGGCCCACCTTGTCCGCCAGGCCCAGTGCCTTCGCTCCTTCGACCGTGGCCCAGGCAAGCGCCTGTTTGCTGGTGACAGACGGTGTGTTGGCGTACATGCCGGTCGTCTGCCGGTGGTGGGCGTGGTCCAGGCTGCGCTGGTGGGCCAGGGCGATCCGGGCGGCGGTGAGGACCGTGCCGGGTACGGCGGTATCGATGTCAGTGCCCAGGGAGGGTGCCGCGTCCAGGCGCAGCAGGGGTCCGGTGACGGGTGTGCCGTGTCCCTGGCCCAGTTCGTTCTCCGGGGTGGTGGTGAAGGTGACGCCCGCCTCGACCAGCGTCTTCAGCCAGTCCTCGGGCAGCTCGGCTCCGTGCACGACGTTGGTCAGGGGGCTGAACAGCCCGGCGTTGCGCACGGCCTCCCAGCCGGGTGAGGGTTCGCCGCCGCTCTGGTGCATCGAGACGACGAGGCCGCGTTCCGCGCCGGCCCGGAAGTCGGCCACCGCGGTCTCGGCGGTGGAGTACTGCGGCCCCTGGAGTGCCATGCCCAGGGTGAGGAGGCCGTGGTCGCGGACGGGACCGTCGAGCAACCGGTCGATCTCGCCGAGCGGGTGGGGTGTGTCCGGCGAGCGGTAGGGCGTGCCGTGCAGGAAGACCGCGCGGATCCCGGCCTGGACCAGTCCCTCGACGGCCGCGTCGGCGTGTTCGGGCGACAGGGCGTTGTGACACCAGTCGCCGAGGGTGGTCGTCCCGCAGTTGAGCTGGTTCAGGGCGCCGGCGAGATTGCTGATGTGCATGTCGGCCGGGGTGTAGTGCCCGACGCACTCGCCGTGCAGGTGGGTGAGGTACTCCATCAGCGTCCAGTCGGCGCCCACGGAGCGCAGCGCGGTCTGCCAGGTGTGCAGATGGGCATTGACCAGGCCGGGGATGACGATGCGGCCGGAGAAGTCGACGACCTCGGCGTCGGGCGCCTCGATGGTTTCGCCAACGGCCGCGATGGTCTCGCCGTCGACGAGGATGTCGACCTGCTCGGCGTCCGGCCGGTCCGGCGTCATCGTGATGACCTGCGCCCCGCGCAGCAGTATGCAGCTCATTCAGTGGCCCCCGAACCGGGGGAGGTGTGGCTCGGCTGGGACATGGTGCGGCTCCTTGCCTGCGGCGTCATTGCCCGCACGGCGGCTTGTGTGGTGGTGAGGAAATCCCGAGTGGCGATGTGTCCGATGTAGCCGTCGGGACGGATCAGCAGCAGCGTGTCGCCGGTCAGGCCGTAGGCACTCCGCAGCGTGTTCTTGGGGTCGGAGAAGGCGCCGCCGTCGCCCGCGGCCGATCCGACGGTCAGCCGCTTCATCTGGGCGCCCGTCGTCGGCCAGTCGAGGAGTTCGAGGTCCCGGGCGGCGCCGGGGCCGTAGGCGATGGCGGTGAAGTGCGGTCCCTGGAAGAGGTTGAACAGGCGGGTCTCGGCGCCGTCGGCGCCGAGTAGTCGGGCGTCCGGGGCGCGGTCGCCCACGTGCAGCGTGCCGGTGCCGCCGCTGTCGGCGGGGGCGAGGGGGCCGCCGTAGTAGGTCAGGGAGAGCTGCTGCTCGTCCTTGCCGCGCTTCATGCTGGAGGGGGCGAGCTTGGCGATGCCGTCCCACTTCTCCGTGGACAGGCCCAGGACTCCGGCGGCGATCGGCTGCCGCTCGGCCTCGTAGGTGCTCAGCAGGGCCGGGTCGGCTCCGGCGAGGACCTGGCCGAGCTTCCAGCCGAGGTTGTAGCCGTCCTGCATACCGGTGTTCAGGCCCTGGGCACCGGCCGGGGTGTGGACATGCGCGGCGTCGCCGACGAGGAAGACACGTCCGCGGCCGTAGTGCTCCGCAAGACGGATGTTGGGCCGGAACACGGACTTCCAGTGGATCGCGTGCAGCTGGATGTGCCGGTTGCGGGTGTGGGAGTGGATCCGGTCGATGATGGCGCCGATCTCCTGGGGCGGCTTCTCATCGGGCGTGAGCCGGATCATCCACTGGAACATGTCGCTGTCGGGGAGCGGGCAGGCGCCGATGAACTTGCCGCCGAGGCCGGGCCACATGTGCCACCGGTTGCGGGCCAGGCCACTCACGGAGGCATCCACGATCAGCATGCGGTCGGACTCGTCCGTCGTCCCCACGAAACCGATGTCGAGCTGCTTGCGCACCGCACTGGAGCCGCCGTCGGCCCCCACGGCATAGCGGGCGACGATCTCCTCGACCCCGTCCGCGCTCACCACCTTGGCGACCACCGTGTCCTCGTCCTGCGTCAGCTCGGTCAGTTCCTTGCCGAACTCGACCTCGCGGCCGAGCTCACCGAGCCGGGCGTGCAGGGCGCGGTCCGTGCGGAACTGCGGGATCAGCCAGGTGTTCGGGTACGGGACGTCCGGGGTTGCCTCTTTGTGGGGGAACATCTTCCACGGCACACCGATGGGTCCTGCATGGAGCCCGAGCTTGGGATAGATGTCGCCGCCGGCCAGCACGTCGTCGAGAGCGCCGAGGTCTTCGAGGACTTCGAGGCTGCGGGGCTGGATGCCCTTGGCGCGCGAGCCGTCGAAAGCGTGGGGGGACCTGTCGACGATCCGGACCTCGAGTCCGCGCCGTACGAGGTCGATCGCCAAGGCGGAGCCAGATGGGCCGGCACCGATGATCAGTACGTCGATGGCCTGCGGCCTGTTCATGAGTCGAGCCTTTCGGTGCGTGCGGACACGAACGAGACGAGCTGATCGGCGACGTCGCAAGGCCGTTCGAACGGGGCCATATGCCCGCATTTGTTAATTACGTGATGTTTACGAGGCTTCAGCAGAGTGCGCGCTGTGTCGAAGTGCGCCAGCGGCGTGACGTCGTCCTCGTCGCCCCACAGCAGCAGCGTCGGAATGCCCAGTGCCCCCGTCCGCCGGAAGAGGTCCTCACGGCCGGTGAGAGGCAGGTGCTGCAGGGTGTCGAAGACCGCGTACAGCGAGCCCTCGAAGCGGAGGGAGCCGAGGACCATCTCGGTCAGTTTCGCGCCGAGCTCGGGGTCGCGGACGTTGTGCCCGAGGTGCCCCTGGAGCAGCTGAAGGCCGCGGCGGCGGGCGACCAGTCCGGCCAGCAGATCACTGCGCAGCAGCCGGTGGGGGGAGGTCAACTGCGGTTTCGCGAGACCGGCCGGTCCGACGATGGTGAGAGTGGACACCGATGAGCGGTACTGGGCGGCGTACGTCATGCCGACCAGCGCGCCCATGGAGGTGCCGACCAGGTGCAGGGGCCGCGCCGTCAGGCCGAGCCGGTCCGTCAGCTCGGCCAGCTGCCGCGTGAACAGCGTCTCGTCGTATCGCGCCTGTACCCGGTCGGAGTAGCCGCGGCCGTAGGCGCTGCAGGTCAGGGTGCGCAGCCCGCGGGCGTGCAGCTCGCTGACGAGGCCATCCCAGTAGAACAGCGGGATGGTCAGACCGCCCGCCATCAGGACCACATCCCCGTCCTCGGGCCCTGTCAACTCGTAGTGAGTCACGCCGTCGGACAGCTCGATGAAACTGCCGCGCAGCGCCTTGCGCGAGTCGGCGGTGAGCTTGCGGTCCTCGCCCGAGGCGACGAAGTACTTCATGGAACGGGCCTCCTTGCCCTCAGTTCGCGGGGGTGTCGGCGCAGGAGCCGAGGAACTTCGCGATCGCGTCCGCGACCCACTCCGGTTCCTCCTCCGGCAGCAGATGTCCGCCGTGGGGGTGGACGAGCTCCTGGGCGCCGGGGATGTCGCGGGCGAAGTGCTGGCCGTCGATGCTCGCGCTGCGCAGCACCAGCGTCGGCACCGTGATGCGGGGGATCTGCGCGCTGCGGTCCGGCTGGTCGGTGTTGCAGAAGTCGACGAAGGCCGAGCGGTTACCGGGGCGGCTCATGAGCTGATAGGCGCGGTCCACCATGGAGTCGTCCACGATCTGCGAATACGGCCCGACACTCTCGCGCAGGCTGCGCTCGATGGCCCCGCGCGGCATCACCCGCCTCAGCAGGGGCCGCACCAGCGGGTTGCGGGTCAGGCGCATCCCCGCCGGCACCGTCTTCTCCGGGTAGCCGGTGGCGTTGACCAGAACCAGGCCGGTCAGCCGCTCCGGATGATCCAGCGCGACGTTCCAGGCGATGTTGCCGCCCAGGGAATTGCCGGCCAACGCGTAGCGCGGCACGCCCAGCGACTCCAGGAAGCCCGCCACCGTCGCGGCGTACGCCGGAACGCGGTAGTCGCGATCCTTGCGCGGGCCCGTCAGTCCGAACGCCGGCAGGTCGGGACGGATGACATCGAACGAATCCGACAGCAGATCCGTCGCGCGGTCGAAGTGCTGCAGCGATGAGGCACTGCCGTGCAGCAGCACGAGTGCCGGGCCGTGCCCAGCACGCTTGTAGTGGATCCGCAGGCCGTCCACCTCGACGAACCGGGAATCGGGCTGGGGCTCAGACCAGGTACTCATAATGGCTACACTGTTACCGATATGGTGGACGTGTCAAGAGGAAGCCCCCGCGTGTTACGGCCACGGTGGTCTTGGGTGAGGGGATGGATCAGTTGGTGGGATGCGCCTGCGTTTCCGCAGGTCAGAGCCTTGTCGTGGAATCCCGCTTCAACGTCTGAGCGGATGACCGGACGCCGCGTCGGTGTCCTGGCGAATATGCAGGTCAGATGGGTCCGGCTCTTCGGGGTCGGGCCCTTGATCTTTGTCTGGGTGCCCGAGAACGGCCGACTGAGGTGAAGTAAGATTCAATCTACGTAAGACTCTGTCTACGTTAATCACCCTGGGGGTGTGCCGTGGAGTTCCAAGGCCGGGCCGGAGATCTTGAACTGCTGGCCGAGCAGTACCGGACCGTGGCAGAGGGTGCCGGGGCCACGCGGGGGCGGGCCGTGATCATGACGGGTCGGCGACGGGTGGGGAAGTCGCGGCTGGTCCAGGAGTTCTGCGACCGCTCGGGGGCGCCGTACGTGGTGTTCCAGGCCACCCGGGGGCGTAACCCTGTGACGGAGCGCGCCGACTTCGCCGCGACCCTCGCGCAGTCGCCGCTGCCGGGGGCCGAGCTGGTCGCCGGTCTCCAGGCTCAGGACTGGAACCAGGCCCTGCGTTCGCTGGCGCTCGCGGTGCCCGATGACTCACCCAGCATCGCGGTGATCGACGAGGTGCCCTGGCTGGTCGAGCAGGATCCGGAGTTCGAGGGCGCGCTCCAGACCGTCTGGGACCGTCATCTGTCCGCCAAGCCCGTGCTTGTGCTGCTGGTCGGCAGCGACACGTCGGTGATGGAGGCGCTGCAGTCCTACGGGCGCCCGTTCTTCGGCCGGGCGGCGACAATGACCGTCCGTCCCCTGAACCTGGCCGACGTGCAGGCCATGACCGCGCTCGATGCCGCCGGGGCCGTCGACGCCCAGTTGATCACCGGTGGGTTCCCCGAGATCGTGCAGTCATGGCGGCCGGGTATGGGCCGTACGGACTTCCTTCGGGCTTCGGTCGCCAGTCCGCTCTCGCCGCTGCTGGTGGCCGGCGAGCTGTCCCTGCTGGGCGAGTTCCCCGAGGCTTCGCACTCCCGGGCCGTACTGGAGGCGGTCGGCAGCGGTGAGCGCACGTTCAGCGCGATCGCGGCCCAGGCCGGCGGCGCCGGCGCGCTGCCGTCCGGCACGCTCTCCCCGCTGCTGGCCGTGCTGCAGGCCAAGCGCGTCCTGGCCGCTGATCTCCCTCTGTCCGTCAAGCCGGACAGCAAGAACAAGCGCTACCGGATCGCCGACCCGTATCTGCGGTTCTGGCTGGCCTTCCTGGCGCGCTCGATCCCCCTCATCGAGCGTGGCCGCGGTGACCTGGCGCTGGAACGTATCGAGCGGTCATGGACCACGTGGCGCGGGCGCGCGGTCGAGCCGCTGGTCCGCGAGTCCCTGCTGCGTCTGCTGCCCGACGCCGGGTGGCCCGGGACCGAGGCCGTCGGCGGCTGGTGGAACCGTCAGAACAACCCCGAGATCGACCTCGTCGGCACGGACCGTGAGCCGGTGGCCGGGAAGGTGCACTTCGTCGGGTCGGTCAAGTGGCTGGAGAGCCGGCCCTTCGGGCGGCATGAGTACGACGCCCTGGTGCGCGACATGCTCGCCGTCCCCGGTACCGCCCCGGACACTCCGCTGGTCGCGGTCTCCCGCTGCGGGGTGGCCGATGATCTGCCACTGACCGCGCACTGGGGACCGGAGGACCTCGTACGGGCCTGGCAGCCCCGATAGCCGCCGGATCGCATGCAGGTGGGTCGGAAGGGGCCGGGTCGGCAGTGGCTGACCCCTTCCGGCCTCGCGCGGGTGCCGGTCAGGCGGGAAAGACGTGGTCGTGGCTGACGTTGCGGGAGCGCAGGAGCAGCTCGCCGTCCTCGCCGCGGACCAGGACGTCGTGCACGACGCAACTCGGCCCGAACTCGGGCTCCTTGACGTCGGCGTGGACGGTGAGGACCAGGCAGTAGCTCGTCGCCGTGAGCGATCCGTCGGGCGCCTGGCTCAGCGCCACGTGGTTGAACCAGTGTCGGCGCTGGATCTTCTTGGCGTCGAACTTGCGGTGGAAGTCCTCCAGGACGGCGAGGATCCCGGCACGGGTATGGGCGGCGGGCAGCGAGGGGGAGTGCTTGAACTCGCCGTCCTCGGTGAAGGTCGCGGCGTAGCCGGCGAAGTCGCGGCCGTCCAGCTTCTGCATCTGGTGGCCGTAGAACGACAGGACCTCGGCGTACAGGCCGGTGGGAAGCGCGGTGATGGTCATGCGGCCACGGTCGCCCCGTGGCCTCGAAGTCCGCTCGAGCCGGGTTCGAGTTGGCCCTGCCAGCCTCGTCGCCATGAGCACCGTGACAGTGATCGGGGCGGGCACGATCGGCCTGGGATGGATCAACCTGTTCAGCGCCCACGGGCTGACCGTACGGGTCAACAGCCGCAGGCCTGACGCCCGGCGCATCGTGCGCGAGGGGCTCGAACTGTTCTCCCCGGGCCGGGCGGACGAGCTGGCTGAGCGAATCGAGTACGAGCCGGACGTCGGCCGGGCGGTGGCCGGGGCGGACCTCGTCTCCGAGAACGCCCCCGACGACCTGCCCCTCAAGCAGCGGCTGTTCGCCGAGATCGGCGAGGCCGCCCCGGACCACGCCCTCGTACTGTCCTCGACGTCGAAACTGCTCCCCGACGACCTGAGCCGGGACATGCCCGGACCGGGCCGGCTGGTCGTCGCCCATCCCTTCAACCCGCCGCACATCGTGCCGCTGGTCGAGGTGCTCGGCGGGGAGCGCACCGATCCCGAGGCCGTCGAAAGGGCGGTGGCCTTCCTGGAGTCGGTCGGGCGGACCCCGGTCGTGCTGCGCAGGGCGCTGCCCGGCTTCGCCGCCAACCGGCTGCAGTCCGCGCTGCTGCGCGAGAGCATCCACCTCGTCCTCGAAGGCGTCGTGACCGTCGAGGAGCTCGACCGGATCGTCACCGACTCGATCGGGCTGCGCTGGTCCACGATCGGACCGTTCCACGCGTTCCACCTGGGCGGCGGTCCGGGCGGCCTGCGCAAATGGCTCGAGCACCTCGGCAGCGGCCTCGAGCAGGGCTGGCGCGGGCTCGGACAGCCCGCCCTCACCCCACAGGCCGTCGAGACCGTGGTCGAACAGACCGAAGCCGCCTACGGCCACCGCACCTATGCCGAGCTGGTCCGCGACCGTGACGACCGGCACCACGCCGTACTGGCCGCCCTGGGGCGGACCGAGCAGCCCCAGGAGGAGAAGAAGTGATGCGTGCCGTCCAGTTCGACCGGTACGGGGATCCCGACGTGCTGTACGTCGCCGAGCGCCCCGTTCCCGAGCCCGGCCCCGGCCAGGTGAGAATCGCCGTCGAGGCCGTCAGCGTCGGCCACGCGCAGACCCAGATGCGGCGCGAGGTCTTCCCCGCGCCGATGTGGCGGCCCGTCTTCCCCGTCGTCCTCGGCGGCGACGTGGTCGGCAGGATCACCGCGGTGGGCCCCGACGTCACGGGCCTGCGCCCCGGTGACCGGGTCGGCGCCTTCACCCTCTACGGCGCCTACGCCGAGCAGGTCGTCGTCGACGCCGTCACCGTCGTACCCGTACCCGAGGAGCTGGACGCCGCCGAGGCCGCGGTCCTCCCGGGCACCGGGCTGATCGCCCTCGGCATCCTGCGGACCGGCCAACTGCGCAAGGGCGAGACGGTGCTGGTGCACGCGGCGGCCGGCGGGGTCGGCCATATCGCGGTCCAGCTCGCCCGGGCGGCCGGGGCCGGCCAGGTCATCGGCACCGCGGGCGCGGCCGACAAACGCGAGTTCGCCCGCACGACGGGCGCCGACGCCGTCGTGGACCACCGCTCCCCGGACTGGGCCGACGAGGTCCGGGAACTCACCGGGGGCCGCGGGCCCGACCTGATCCTGGACGGCGTCGGCGCCGAGGTCCTGCACCAGGGCATCGACCTGCTCGCCCCGGGCGGCCGCCTGGTGTTCTACGGCTCGTCCGGCGGCGAGTTGGAGATCCCGCGGGTGTCGGTGATGGCCCTCATCGGCATCAAGTACGTCACCGGCTTCGCGCTGTCGGCCTGGCGGATCGGCCGCCCGCACGAGTACGAGGCGGGTGTCGCCGAACTCACCCGGCTGCTGGTCGACGGACAGGTGAAGTCCGCCGTGCACGCCCGGCTGCCCCTGGAGCGGGCCGCCGAGGCCCACACCATCGTCGAGGCCAGGGCCCAGCTGGGCCGGGTCGTCCTCATTCCCTGACGGCCTCATTCCCCGACCGGTCCCTGGCCTTTCCCTGGCCTTTCGGTCCTTCCCTGACCGGTCCCGGCCTTTCCCCTGCCTTTCCACGGCCTTTCTTCGGCCATCCATTCCGAGTTCGTTTTTCCAAGAATCCGAAGGAGAACCTTCCATGACCTCGAAGCGTCAACAGGTGATACGTCTGACCACCGCGTCCGCCCTCGCCCTGGGCGGAATCATGAGCCTGGGCACCAGCGCGCACGCCGCGAACGTGGACGTGCCGTACGAGTGCCGCACCTGGGTGCAGGGCAACACGCACCCGGTCTATGACTACAAGCGCGGATTCGATGTCACCGTGCCCGCCTCCGTCCGGGCGAACAAGCAGTTCCAGGCCACGTACGACCCGGCGCCGATCACCGCGTTCGCCGACTACAACAAGATCGTCAAGGACGTGCGGGTCGCCTACCGGATCCCGGAGGGCGCGAAGGTCAAGAAGGTGAAGCTCACCGGAGGCAGCGGCCTCGGCGACTCCGCTCTCAAGGCCGAGGTCAAGGGCGGGGACATCATCGTCAGCGCGTCCGGCCCGTTCGAGGGCGGCGTCGAGTTCGACCTGCCGACGCTCAAGGTCACCTACAAGGCGCCCAAGGCCACGGGTACGCTCAACTTCGGCCCGGGCGGCTCGAGTTACGAGGAGCCGGGCTTCTACTGGTACCGCTACCAGCCGACCCTCGACGAGTGGGGCCCGTTCGAGTGCTTCCCGGACCCGGCGAAGCCCCAGACCGTCCTGGCCAGCACGCAGGTCAAGAAGTAACAAGCACCGTCAAGCGAAAGTGGAGAACGCATGCCTAAGGCCGTAGCCATCCACCAGTTCGGCGGGCCGGACGTACTGGGCCTCGTCGATGTCCCCGAGCCGGTGCCAGGGCCGGGCCAGGTGACGGTCCGGGTGCGGGCCGTCGGGGTCAACGGATTCGACTGCCGGGTGCGGTCCGGCGGCATGCGGGGGCGTTATCCGGTCGAGTTCCCGCAGATCATCGGCAACGAGTTCGCCGGGGTCGTCGAGCGGACCGGACCGGAGGTGACCGGGTTCGCGCCCGGCGACGAGGTGCTCGGGTTCGCCGTCATGCAGTCCGGCACCGAGCTGCTCGCCGTCGGCGCGGACCAGATCACCGCCAAGCCGCCGGAGCTGTCCTGGGAGGTCGCCGGGTCGCTCTCGGCCGTCGGGCAGACCGCGGACATCGCCCTGGACGCACTGCGCGTCGGCCAGGGAGACACCGTGCTCGTGCACGCCGCGGCCGGCGGCGTCGGCAGCCTCGCCGTCCAGCTCGTCCGCGAGCGGGGCGGCACGGCGATCGGCAGCGCCGGCGAGCACAACCACGAGTTCCTGCGCTCGCTGGGCGCGCTGCCCGTCGCCTACGGCCCGGGCTTCGCCGACCGGGTGCGCGCCCTGGCCCCGGACGGCGTGGACGCTGCCCTCGACTGCCACGGCGGACCGGAGGCGCTCGCCGTGTCGCTCGAACTCGTCGCGGACCGGGGCCGGATCGCCACCATCGCCAACTTCCGCGCCGCCGCCCAGGAGGGCATCCTCATGCCGCAGGTGGTGCGCTCCGCCGAGCGGCTCGCCGCGCTGGCCGCGCTCTGCGCGGAGGGCCGGCTGCGGCCGCACGTCGAGGCCGTCCTCCCGTTCGCCAAGGCGGCCGAGGCCCACCACAGGCTGGAGCAGGGCCATGTGCGCGGGAAGCTCGTCCTGGTGCCGGACCTGTGACACCGGGCCCTGGTCGACCGGGCGGCCCGGCGCACGAGGGACATCCGCGGCGCTGGGCCGTTCTCGCGGTGCTGGTCCTCAGCCTGGTGAGCATCATCCTCGACAACACCGTGCTCAACGTGACGCTGCGCACCCTCACCGACCCGGAAGAGGGCCTCGGCGCCTCGCACAGCCAGGTCGAATGGGTGCTCAGCGCCTACACCCTGGCGTTCGCGGCGATGCTGTTCACCTGGGGTGTGCTCGGCGACCGGCTGGGCCGCAGGCGCGTACTCCTGCTGGGCCTCGCCCTGTTCGGGCTCTCGTCCCTGGCCGGGGCCTACGCCGGATCGCCGGAGCAGCTCATCGCCGCCCGCGCCTGCATGGGGGTGAGCGGCGCGGCGGTCCTGCCGAGCACGCTCGCCACCATCGCCGCCGTCTTCCCGATGCGGGAGCGCCCCAAGGCCCTCGGGATCTGGGCGGCTTCGGTCGGCTTCGCCCTCGGTATCGGGCCCGTCACCGGCGGACTGCTGCTCGCGCACTTCTGGTGGGGCTCGGTCTTCCTGATCAACGTGCCGATCGTGGCGGTCTGTCTGGTCGCGGTGGTGCTGGTGGTGCCCGAGACGCGGGGCCTCGCGGGCAAGCGCGTCGACGCGGGCGGGCTGCTGCTCTCCATCGCCGGTCTCGTGCTGCTCGTCTACGGCATCATCGAGGCGGGCCGGACCGGCGGGGTCACCCAGCCCACGGTCTGGGGAACGGGCCTGGCCGGCCTCGGCCTGCTCGGCGTGTTCCTGTGGCACGAGCGTCGTACCGCGGAACCCTCGCTGGAGCTCGGCTTCTTCCGGCTGAAGGCCTTCTCCACCGCTGTCGCGGCCGTCGGCTTCGTCAGCTTCGCGATGATGGGCTTCCTCTTCTTCAGCGCCTTCTACCTGCAGAGCGTGCGCGGCTACACCCCGCTGCAGGCCGGGAGTTGCACGGTGGCGCTGGCCGTCGCGAACGTGGTCTGCGGACCCCTCAGCACGGTACTGGTGCGCTCGATCGGCCCGCGGAACGTGTGCGCGGCGGGCATGCTGGCCGTGACCGCCGCACTCTCCGGAGTCGTCTTCGTGACCCAGCACGCTCCGCTCTGGCTGATCCTCGTCTTGTTCGCCGCACTGGGGGCAGGCGTAGCCTGCGTCATGCCGACCGCAGCCGTGTCCATCATGAACGCGATCCCACGCGAGAAGGCGGGCGTGGCCTCCGCGATGAACAACACCGTGCGCCAGCTGGGCGGCGCCCTGGGCGTCGCGGTGCTCGGCTCCCTCATGGGCGCCGCCTACCGCAGCGGTATCGAGGACGAGCTCGCCGTACTGCCGCCGTCCGTGCGGCACGAGGCCGGCGAGTCCCTGGACGCCACGCTGCTGGCTGCGACCCGGCTGGGGGAGAGCGGACTTGTCGGTCCCGCACGGCAGGCGTTCCTGGACGCCATGCATCTGGCCGCCGGGGCGGCCGCCGCGGCGGCCCTCGTGGGCGCCCTCGCCGTGCTCCGCTGGCTGCCCTCCACCGTCACGACTCCGAAGCCCGCGGCGGGCCCCGTGCCCGGCCGCGAGCATTCCGAACACACCAAGGCCCAAGGAAGCTGACATGCCTTTCACTCCTGACGAGCTCGAGTACTACGCCTCCCAGAACCTCGGCCGGCTGGCCACCGTGGCGGCCGACGGCCAGCCCCAGGTCAACCCCGTCTCGTTCACGATCAACACCGAGACCGGCACGATCGACATCGGCGGACACAATCTGACGGCCAGCAAGAAGTTCCGCAACGTCGGCAAGAACGACCAGGTCGCCTTCGTCGTCGACGATCTGCTCTCCACGCAGCCGTGGAACGTACGCGGTATCGAAGTGCGCGGCCGGGCCGAGGCACTGACCGACGCCCAGCCGCCGCACCCGTACTTCGGCACCGCGATGATCCGTATCCACCCCAAGCGCATCATCACCTGGGGCCTCGGCGACGACAGCGCACAGCGCGGCCGGAACGTCTGACAACGGGGCCCAGGCCCCTTCGACTCCGCTTCGAGTGGAGCTCGATGCCCTCTTGCCAGGGTGGAGCCCGTAGGACGGGCACACCACGGGGAGGGCCGGATGAGCACAGAAATCTTCCATGAGGATTTCACCGGGGGACTGGTGACCGAGGGACCGGGCGCGCCATGGCGGCTGCGCCCGGTCGACGGTCTCCCCGAAGGAGACGGGGTGGTCCGTGGCGGGCCGAACGGCCTGGTGGTCGTGCCGAGCGCCGCCCACGCCCGGACCCGGCGGCCGGCGTTCACCGAGCCGAAGCCGGGGCCGGACGGCGCCCCGCTCCATCTGCGCTGGGGTGCCTTCACCACCGGCGGCACCGCCTCGGCGCGCGGCGGGTTCACCGCGGTGCCGGGTGAACTGCTCTCGGTCACGGCCGAGGTGGGACTGCGCGGCTTCGGCCTGCGCTCCCATCCGTACGACGACGTGGCCGAGCCGACCGCGGACGCCCGGCTCGCCGCGGGCGGTCTGATCTCGGTCGATCTCGAGACCGGCATCATCTTCGACTTCTTTCTCACGCACAGTCGGCTCTACGCGGTCTACGAGCGCCTCGCGCTGCAGCCGGACGCCGACTTCGCGTCCTTCACCTACTGCGTCCCGGTAGCGGACCGCACCCCCGGCACGCTCCACCGGCTCCAGGTCGGTTACGACGCCGCGGCCGGCACCGTCCACTGGACGGCCGACGGGCAGGAGGTGCTGTCCGTGGACCGGATCGGCTTGCGCTCGCTGGACGCGCGCTGGCTCCGGCGGGACAACGGCGGCCGTGAGGAACTCGTACGGCCGCGCGGACTCAGCTTCGGCCTCGGGCTCTTCCTGGAGCGCTACTTCGGCCAAGGGGTGCGGCTGTCGGCCCGCCATCTCTCGGTGTCCACCTCGCCCGTCGGTTCCCGCGCCGCGTGACGACCGACTCGTGACGACGACCAACGAAAGGCACAGCCATGCCCGATGAGAACAAGCCCGTACTGGTCCTCGGCGCCACCGGCAAGCAAGGCGGCTCCGCGGCCCGGTACCTGCTGGAACGCGGCTGGACCGTCCGGGCCTTCGTCCGCGACCCGGGCGCGCCCAAGGCCAAGGAGCTGCGGGAGCTGGGCGCGAGCCTGCACACCGGCGACCTCGAGGACGCCGAGTCGGTGCGCGCGGCCATGAAGGGCGCCTACGGGGTGTTCAGCATCCAGACGCCGATGACACCGGCGGGCGTGGAGGGCGAGGAGCGGCAGGGCAAGATCTGCGCCGACGCCGCCCGCGACCTCGGCATCCAGCACTACGTGCACAGCTCGGTCGGCGGGGCGGAGCGGCCGGAGGGCGTGAACTGGAGGCTGTCCAAGCTCGCGATCGAGCAGCGGATCCAGGAGAACGAGCTCAACTTCACCTTCCTGCGGCCGTCGTACTTCATGGAGAACCTGAACCACGACATGTCGCCCCTCGTCATGGAGGACGGCGTACTGACCTTCCGGCGGGGGCTCGGGCCGACCAACACCCTGCAGATGATCAGCGGCCCCGACATCGGGTACTTCGCGGCCGACGCCTTCGACGACCCCGAGACCTTCGGCGGCGCCAAGATCGAGCTGGCTGGGGACGAGCTGACCGGCGAGCAGATCGCGGACGCGTTCGGCCGGCACACCGGGCTGCCCGCCCGCTTCGTCTCGGTGCCGATACCGGAGCTGCACCGCACGGGCTTCGAATGGCAGGCGATCTCGTACACCTGGCTCAACGGGATCGGCTATCACGCCGACATCCCCACGCTGCGCGCTCGTTTCCCGCAGATGCTCACCCTCGACCAGTGGCTGGCCAAGACCGGCTGGGCCCCGATGGACCCGGCGTGAGCGGGGACGCGATGACCCAGGAGCGCCCCCCTCTGGCGGCCGGGGCCGGCCGGATCGCCGAGCTGGCCGGGAAGCGGGCGGCCGACGCCGAGCAGCAGCGCCGGCTGAGCCCCGATGTCGTCCGCGCGGTCCTGCAGGCCGGTTTCGCCGCCCACTTCGTTCCGGTGGCGCACGGCGGCAGGGCCGCGACCTTCGCCGAGCTCGTCGAGCCGGTCGCGGTGCTGGGCGAGGCCTGCTCGTCGACCGCCTGGTACGCGTCGCTCACGGCGAGCCTCGGCCGGATGGCCGCCTATCTGCCGGACGAGGGCCAGGCCGAGCTGTGGGCCGCCGGCCCCGACGCCCTGATCGTCGGCGCCCTGATGCCGCTCGGCCGCGCCGAGCGGACGGCGGGCGGCTGGCATGTCTCGGGCACCTGGCCGTTCGTCAGCGTCGTCGACCACTCCGACTGGGCGCTGGTGTGCGCCATGGCGGGGCAGGAGCCGTGGTTCTTCGCGGTGCCGCGGCAGGCGTACGGGATCGTCGACAGCTGGTACCCGATGGGCATGCGTGGAACGGGCAGCAACACCCTGGTGCTCGACGGGGTGTTCGTGCCGGACGCGCGGGCCTGTACCCGTGCGGCCATCGCGGCCGGCCTCGGTCCGGGTGCCGAGGCGATCTGCCACACCGTGCCCATGCGGGCGGTCAACGGGCTCGCCTTCGCCCTGCCGATGCTCGGCGCGGCCCGCGGCGCCGCGGCCGTGTGGACCTCGTGGATCGCCGCGAAGCTGGCGGGGCCGACCGGGCAGAACGCCGTCTCCTCCCAGGACCGTGTGCTGTACGAGCACACGCTGGCCCGGGCCACCGGCGAGATCGACGCGGCCCAGCTGCTCCTTGAGCGGGTCGCCGCGGTCGCCGACGCCGGCGGGGTGACGGGCGAACTCGTCGGCCGTGGGGCGCGGGACTGCGCCCTGGCGGCCGAGCTGCTGACCGCCGCGACCGACCGGCTGTTCGCCTCCGCGGGCACCCGGGCACAGACGGAGGACAGTCCGCTCCAGCGCTTCTGGCGCGATGTGCACGCGGCCGCGAGCCACATCGGGCTGCAGTTCGGGCCGGGAGCGACGTTGTATGCCGGAGAGCTGCTGAGGAGGAGCACCGATGGCTGAAGTGAACGATCCCCGGGTGGGCTTTGTCGCCGTCGTCACCTTCCCGGTGGACGGCCCCGCCACCCAGCACAAGCTGGTGGAGCTGGCCACGGGCGGGGTGCAGGAGTGGATCCGTGAGGTGCCCGGCTTTCTGTCGGCCACGTATCACGCGAGCACGGACGGCACCGCGGTCGTCAACTACGCCCAGTGGGAGAGCGAACAGGCCTACCGGGAGAACTTCAGCGCCGACCCGCGCTCGGCGAAGCTGCGGGAGGCGCTGAGCTCTCTGCCCGGTCTGGAGGGACCGCCGAAGGCCGTCTTCATGACCCCGCAGGGGTCGATCCTGCCGTCC
Source organism: Streptomyces cyaneochromogenes (assembly GCF_003963535.1). Classification (GTDB taxonomy): domain Bacteria; phylum Actinomycetota; class Actinomycetes; order Streptomycetales; family Streptomycetaceae; genus Streptomyces; species Streptomyces shaanxiensis. The sequence continues at coordinate 6,545,967 of NZ_CP034539.1, forward strand.
TGACACGGTCGTCCGCACCGTCACCGTCGTCCGCACCCTCGCCGGCTCCGGCCACCAGGCCGGCGATGATGATCTCGAGTCCGAGCTCGAACCGGCGGTCGGAGTCGAGCGAGGTGATCGGGCCGGCCAGGTGGACCAGGTTCGGGAACTGGGCGGGCGGCAGCGACTTCAGATAGCCATGGAGCTGGTCGGCGAACATGCCGGCCTGCTCCTGGTTCTGCTCCGCGCCGGAATTCCGGGACGACTGTTCCAGTGCCTCCGCCGTGACGAAGGTCGACAGCAGATCGCCCCCGTAGGCGGCGAGTTCGTCCCGCAGGCCCCCCGCGCGCAGCAGGTTCAGGGTGCGCTCCATCCCCATGATCCCGTTGGGGCCGAGCGGGACCCGGTCGATCGCGATGCGCGCCACGTCCCGGTGGGCCAGGAACACCCTCCGCAGCGACCGGCACATCTCCTTGACCTGCTCCGCCCAGCGGCCCGGCTCCGGATCCGGGATCTCCACCTCGGTCAGTACGAGGTCGAAGACGAGGTCGAGCAGCTCGTCCCGGTTCCCCACGTGCGCGTACAGCGAGGCGTGCCCGGTCTTCAGCTCCTGCGCGAGCCGCCGCATGCTCAGCGCGTCGAGTCCCTCGGCGTCCAGGATGCCGAGCGCCGTGTCGACGATCCGGTCCTGGGACAGGGGCATGCGCGGCGGCGCCTTCTTCGGCCGGCGCCACGGAGGTACGGGGATCTCCTCGGGCATGGGCCTCCTTCCTTCGCTTCGGAGCAGGTGGCAGACCTCATCGTATGGCATCGGCGGGCCACCGTTTCTTGACACGACCACCGTTCCACTATAGAACGGTGGTCGTTCGTGGACCTATAGTCGAGGACCTCGGGGGATGCCATGAGTTCCGTTGAAGCAGACGAGCCGGAAAGGACCGCGGCGCCTGCGACGGCGCTGGTGTCGGAGGCGGATCCAGGGCCGGACACGGCCACGGCCGAGCCCCCGCCCTACGCGCGCCGCTGGGCAGCGCTGGGCGTGATCCTCGGCGCCGAGATCATGGACCTGCTCGACGGCACGGTCATGAACGTGGCCGCGCCCGCGGTCCGCGCCGATCTGGGCGGCAGCCTCAGCGTCATCCAGTGGATCACCGTCGGCTACACCCTTGCCTTCGCCGTCCTGCTCGTGGTCGGCGGCAGGCTGGGCGACATCTACGGCCGCAAGCGCATGTTCGTCGTCGGCGCCGTCGGGTTCACCCTGGCCTCCGTGCTGTGCGCGGTGGCGGGCAGTCCCGAGATGCTCATCGCCGCGCGCTTCCTGCAGGGCGGGCTGGGCGCGCTGATGATTCCGCAGGGGCTCGGCCTCATCAAGCAGATGTTCCCGCCCAAGGAGACCGCGGCGGCGTTCGGCGCGTTCGGGCCCGCCATCGGCCTGGGTGCCGTGCTCGGCCCGATCGTCGCCGGCTTCCTGGTCGACGCCGATCTGTTCGGCAGCGGCTGGCGGTCCGTCTTCCTGATCAACCTGCCGATCGGGGCAGCCGTGATCATCGGTGCGGTGCTGCTGCTGCCCGAGGGCAGGGCGCCCGTGCGGCCGAAGTTCGACGTCGTCGGCATGCTGCTGGTGACGCTCGGGCTGACCCTGCTGATCTTCCCGCTCGTACAGGGGCGCGAACGCGGCTGGCCCGCCTGGACGTTCGTGCTGATGGTGGCCGGAGCGGTCGTGCTCGCCGCCTTCGTCGCCTACGAACTGCGGCAGGAGAAGCGCGGCGGTGCCACGCTGATCGAGCTCAGCCTGCTGCGCAGGTCCCGCTACGCCGCGGGGCTGGCGGTGGCGCTGGTGTTCTTCACCGGTATCTCCGGAATGTCGCTGCTGCTCGGTCTGCATCTGCAGATCGGCCTGGGCTTCAGCCCGACCCGGGCGGCGCTGACGATGACGCCCTGGTCGGTGTTCCTGGTCGTCGGCGCGATCCTGACCGGTGCGGTGCTGGGAGCGAAGTTCGGCCGCAAGGCCCTGCACGGCGGGCTCGCGGTGCTGGCACTCGGCGTACTGATCATGCTGCTGACGATCGGCGACCAGGCCGGCGGGCTGACCAGCTGGGAGCTCGTCCCGGGCATCGCCGTGGCCGGGCTCGGTATGGGCATCATGATCGGTCTGCTCTTCGACATCGCCCTGGCCGACGTCGACAAGCAGGAGGCCGGCACCGCCTCCGGGATCCTCACCGCGGTCCAGCAGCTCGGCTTCGCGGTCGGCGTCGCGGTGCTCGCGACGCTGTTCTTCGGGCTGCTCGGCTCCCAGGCCACGGCGAGCGTCGCCGACGGCGAGAGCCGCACCCGCGCCGAACTCACCGCCGCCGGGGCGACCCCGGCCGAGCAGGACCGGCTGCTCGCCGACCTGCGGGAGTGCCTGCGGGAGTCGGCGAGCCAGAAGGACTCCGAACGGACACCCGAGAGCTGCCAGAACATCCAGCAGGCCCGGCCGGAGGTGGCCGAGGCCACGGCTCGGGCCTGGCAGACGGCCCACACCGAGAACTTCAGCACCGCGATGGTCCGCACGCTCTGGGTCGTGATCGGACTGCTGGCGGTCTCCTTCGCGCTGGCCTTCGGGCTGCCGCGCAAGCCCCGTGAGGAAGAGGGTTTCTGATGACACGCAAACTGCTGGCCTGGCCCGGCGGCCGCCGGCTCAAGTGGCTGGTGCTCGTGGCCTGGATCGGTCTGCTGATCGTGCTCCAGCCGCTGGCCGGAAAGCTCGGTGACGTCGAGTCCAACGACGCCGCCGCCTGGCTGCCCGGCAACGCGGAATCGACCGAAGTGCTGGAGCTCTCCGAGAAGTTCCAGCCCGCCGACACCAGCCCGGCCATCGTCGTCTACGACCGCCCCTCCGGGATCACGGCCGCCGACGAGGAGAAGGCCCGGGCCGACGCCGCGGAGTTCGCGGACGGCACCAACGTGGTGGGCGAGCCGTTCGGCCCGGTGCGCTCGGACGACGGCAAGGCGCTGCGCACCGTGGTCAACGTCCACCTCGGCAAGGAGGGCTGGGAGGGACTCAACGCGGCCACGAAGGATCTGCGGGCGACCGCGCAGCCCAACGCGCCCGACGGACTCGGCGTCCATGTGACGGGCCCGACCGGCTATGCCGCCGACTCCGCGGAGTCCTTCAGCAGCGCCGACTTCAAGCTCACCCTGGTCACCCTCCTGATCGTCGTGACGATCCTCGTCGTCACCTACCGCAGTCCGCTGCTCTGGCTGCTGCCGATGATCGCCGCGGGCATGTCCCTGGTCATCTCGCAGGCCATCATCTACCTGCTGGCCAAGAACGCGGGACTCACGGTCAACGCCCAGACGGCGATGATCCTCACGGTGCTGGTGCTCGGCGCGGCCACCGACTACGCCCTGCTGCTCGTCGCCCGTTACCGGGAGGAGCTGCGGCGGCACGAGGACCGGCACGAGGCCATGGCCGTGGCGCTGCACCGTGCGGGTCCGGCCATCGTGGCCAGCGCCGCCACCGTCGCCGTCAGCATGCTCGTCCTGCTGCTGGCCGCGCTGAACTCCACCAAGGGCCTCGGCCCGGTCTGCGCCGTCGGTGTGCTGGTCGGCCTGCTGTCGATGATGACGCTGCTGCCCGCCCTGCTGGTGATCTTCGGACGCTGGATCTTCTGGCCGGCCCGGCCGAAGCACGGTACGGAGCCCGACGTCACCCGTGGCGTGTGGACGCGGGTCGCCCGGCTGGTCTCCGGCCGCCCGCGGGCGGTCTGGATCACGACCAGCGTGGTGCTGGGGGCGGTGGCCGTGCTGGCCGTCACCCTGAACGCCGACGGGCTGCAGCAGAAGGACGGTTTCAAGACCAAGCCGGAGTCGGTGGTGGGCGAGGAGATCCTCGCCCGGCACTTCCCGGCCGGTTCCGGCGAGCCGATGGTCGTCATCGCCAAGGAGTCCTCGGCGTCCGAGGTGAGCGCCGCGCTGGAGACGGTGCCCGGTGTCACCGAGGTCGCGAAGCCCGAGGTCAAGGACGGGCTGGCCTATGTCGAGGCGACGCTCGGCGCCGGAGCCGACAGTCCGGCGGCGATGGACGCGGTCACCGCGGCCCGCGAGGCGCTCGGCAAGCTGGACGGGGCTGAGGCCATGGTGGGCGGCAGCAGCGCCGTCGTCCACGACATGCGCGAGGCGTCCAGCCGCGACCGCGGACTGATCATCCCGGTGATCCTCGCCGTGGTGTTCTGCATCCTCGCGCTGCTGCTGCGGGCACTGGTGGCCCCGCTGCTGCTGATCGCGAGCGTGGTGCTGTCCTTCTTCACGGCGCTCGGCCTCGCCGCCTTCTTCTTCAACCACGTCTTCGACTTCGCGGGGGCCGATTCCGCCTTCCCGCTCTGGGTGTTCGTCTTCCTGGTCGCCCTGGGCGTCGACTACAACATCTTCCTCGTCACCCGGATCAGGGAGGAGAGCAACCGGCTCGGTACCCGGCAGGGTGCGCTCAAGGGCCTCACCTCGACCGGTGGCGTGATCACCGCGGCCGGTCTGGTGCTGGCCGGCACCTTCGCCGCCCTGGCCACGCTGCCGCTGGTCTTCATCGCCGAGCTCGGCTTCACGGTGGCGGTGGGCATCCTGCTCGACACCATGATCGTGCGCTCGGTCCTGGTCACCGCGCTCACCCTCGATGTCGGCCGGTGGATGTGGTGGCCGCACGCGCTCTCCCGGCGCGCGGACGTCCCCGAGGAATCAGCCGGAGCAGGAATTTCCGATTCCGTGAATTCGGAGGCACCGGCTCCTGTTTCTCGGTAAGAAAACGGTAAATGTGAATCAGCGCAGCTTGCTGCGCTGATTTATATTTGGACAAATAATTGATCTTTTGTGACAACAACCACGTTGAAGTGCGTCAAGTAGGCCTGTTATCGTCGCCCCTAAGAAAACGGAGAATCTCGACGGGGGCGCAGGATGAGATTCAATCTGTTGGGGCATGTTCATGTAATCAATGATACGGGGCGGTTAATTCCGCTTAAATCCTCGAAAGCAACCCAGCTCCTGGCGTTGCTGCTGCTCAGGCGGCATGAGGTGGTGGGCTCGGGGGTGCTCATCGAGGAGTTGTGGGGAGACGATCCGCCGCGCAGTGCCATGACCACGCTGCAGACCTACGTCTACCACACCCGCCGATTGCTGGCGGAGCACCAGGTGACAGGTGACGAACGGGAGTTGCTCCTGACCCGGCCTCCCGGATATTTCGCTCTGATCGACGACGACGAGCTCGATGTCACGATCGTCGAGCGGCTGATCCGCACGGGCAGCCGGCTGCTCGAGGAGGACCGGCCCGAGGAGGCGCTCGCCTCGCTGAACGCGGGACTGGATCTCTGGCGCGGCCCGGCACTGTCCACCGTTCCGTGCGGCCGGGTGCTGGAAAGCCATATCGCTCATCTGGAAGAGCTCCGGCTCTTCGGGGTGCAGCTTCGCATAGATGCGAATTGGCGGCTGGGCAGGATAGGGCCCATGATTCCGGAGCTCCGGTCCCTGGTTATTTCACATCCGCTGAACGAGACCCTGCATGCCAAGCTGATGGGGGCGCTCTACACGGTGGGCCGGCGGGCGGAGGCGCTGGCGTCGTACCGAAATCTCAGGCAGATCCTTTCCGACGAGTTGGGGGTGGATCCGACGCCGGAAATACAGCGTATGCATATGGGGATTCTCAACGGTGACCATGTGCTCGCGTAAACACCGGCCCGTGAATGCGGTGAGGCCCCTCGCGTACTGCGAGGGGCCTCACCGCATTCACGGGCCGGCTGGCGTCAGTAGTTCCCCAGGCCGCCGCAGACGTTCAGCGCCTGCGCGGTGACCGCGGCCGCCCCGTCCCCGATCAGATAGGCCACCATCTCCGCCACCTCGGACGGCTGCACATACCGGCCGATCGGCACACGCGTGGTGATCCGGTCGAAGGCCTCCTCGGTCGACACCTCCCAGATCTCCGAGTAGTGCTCGCGCACGGACGCGGCCATCGGCGTCTCGACGAACCCCGGGCACACGGCGTTCACCGTGATGCCGGTCCGGGCCAGTTCCAGGCCGAGCGCCTTGCTGAAACCGACCACGCCGTGCTTCGACGCCGAGTACGGGGCGGCGTGCACCACGCCCTGCTTCCCGCCCGTCGAGGCGATGTTGACGATCCGGCCGGTCCCTCGCTCCAGCATGCCGCCGGCCTTCAGGACCTGCTTGGTCACCCGGAACACGCTGGTGAGATTGGTGTCGATCACATCGAGCCAGAGCTCGTCGGCGAGCTCGGCCGTCTCACCGCCGCCGGGCCGGCCCGCGTTGTTCACCAGTACGTCGACCGGACCGTAGCGCTCCACGACCGCCGCCACGAGCTCCTCGATCTCGGCGACCGAGCGGACGTCGCAGGTGCGGCCGTCCGCCTCGACCCCCGCCTCCCGCAGCTCCTTGAGCGTCGTGGCCAGGGCCTCCTCACCGCGCGCGCAGATGAAGACCTGCAACCCCTCCTTACCGAGCCTTCGGGCGATCTCCAGCCCGATACCGCTGGTTGCACCCGTAACCAGTGCGACCTTCGAGACCTGCGTGGCCATGTGTCCCTCTCCCTGCTCAGTGGTGCCTCATCCGCCCAGCCTTGGGCGCCCGACTCGAGCCGCGGTCGAAAGGGATTGGGGCGCGGCTGGGACGCCGCGGTGATGGATCCGGCGTCGAGGGGCTCCGTATCGGCCTTCGAGCCGCTTTCGAGCCACGGGGCCCACGATGACGACGACCACCGGGTGAACTCACCGAAGGAGCTGTTCCGATTGAAGCGCAGAGTCGTCATCACGGGCGTCGGCGTCCGCGCCCCGGGCGGGAACGGCACGCGGCAGTTCTGGGAACTGCTCACCTCGGGGCGGACGGCGACGCGCCGGATCTCGTTCTTCGACCCCTCGCCCTACCGTTCGCAGGTCGCCGCGGAAGCCGATTTCGACCCGGTCGCCGAGGGCTTCGGCCCGCGGGAGCTCGACCGGATGGACCGGGCCTCGCAGTTCGCCGTGGCCTGTGCCCGGGAGGCCGTCGCCGCGAGCGGGCTGGAGTTCGACACCCTGGACCCCACCCGGGTCGGGGTCAGCCTCGGCAGCGCGGTGGCAGCCGCGACCAGCCTGGAACGCGAGTACCTGCTGCTGTCGGACTCCGGCCGTGAGTGGGAGGTCGACGCCGACTGGCTGTCCCGGCACATGTTCGACTACCTGGTGCCCAGCGTCATGCCGGCCGAAGTGGCCTGGGCGGTCGGCGCCGAGGGCCCGGTCGCGATGGTCTCCAACGGCTGCACCTCGGGCCTGGACTCCGTGGGACACGCGGTGCGGCTGATCGAGGAGGGCAGCGCCGACGTGATGCTCGCGGGGGCCGCCGACACCCCGATCACCCCGATCGTCGTCGCCTGCTTCGACGCGATCCGGGCCACCACGTCGCGCAACGACGACCCGGAGCACGCCTCGCGGCCGTTCGACGGCACGCGCGACGGCTTCGTCCTGGCCGAGGGGGCCGCGATGTTCGTCCTGGAGGACTACGAGAGCGCGCTGTCCCGCGGCGCCCACATCCACGCCGAGATCCCGGGGTACGCGACGCGCTGCAACGCGTACCACATGACGGGGCTGAAGGCCGACGGCCGCGAGATGGCCGAGGCCATCCGGGTCGCCCTCGACGAGTCCCGCACGGACGCGACGGACATCGACTACATCAACGCCCACGGATCCGGCACCCGGCAGAACGACCGTCACGAGACCGCGGCGTACAAGCGCGCGCTCGGCGATCACGCCCGGCGCACCCCGGTCAGCTCGATCAAGTCGATGGTCGGCCACTCGCTCGGCGCGATCGGCTCGCTGGAGATCGCGGCCAGCGTGCTCGCCCTCGAACACGGCGTGGTGCCACCGACCGCGAACCTGCACACGAGCGACCCCGAGTGCGATCTCGACTATGTCCCACTGGAGGCGAGGGAGCAGAAACTGGGGACCGTGCTCACCGTGGGCAGCGGCTTCGGCGGCTTCCAGAGCGCGATGGTCCTGCGCAGCGCCGAGGCGGCGGGGGCGATCGCATGAGCGTCCTCATCACCGGGGTCGGCGTCGCCGCACCCAACGGCCTCGGCCTGGAGCCGTACTGGGAGGCCGTGCTGGCCGGCCGCTTCGGCCTCGGCCAGGTCACCCGCTTCGACGTGAGCCGGTACCCGGCCACGCTCGCCGGCCAGATCGACGACTTCCACGCGCCGGACCACGTCCCGGGCCGCCTGCTGCCGCAGACGGACCCCTCCACGCGGCTCGCGCTGACCGCCGCGGCCTGGGCACTCCAGGACGCGAAGGCCGATCCGGAGTCGCTGACCGACTACGACATGGGCGTGGTCACGGCCAACGCCTGCGGCGGATTCGACTTCACCCACCGCGAGTTCCGCAAGCTGTGGACCGAGGGCCCCAAGTCGGTCAGCGTCTACGAGTCCTTCGCGTGGTTCTACGCGGTGAACACCGGCCAGATCTCCATCCGGCACGGCATGCGCGGCCCGAGCAGCGCCCTGGTCGCCGAGCAGGCCGGCGGCCTGGACGCCCTCGGCCACGCCCGCCGCACGATCCGCCGCGGCACCCCGCTCGTGGTCTCCGGCGGCGTCGACTCGGCGCTCGACCCCTGGGGCTGGGTCTCGCAGCTCGCGAGCGGCCGGGTCAGCACCGCCACCGACCCGGCGAGGGCCTATCTGCCCTTCGACGAGCAGGCGGCCGGCTATGTCCCGGGCGAGGGCGGCGCCATCCTCGTCCTGGAGGACAGCGCCGCGGCCGAGGCCCGGGGCCGGCACGACGCGTACGGCGAACTTGTCGGCTGCGCCTCGACCTTCGACCCCGCCCCCGGCTCCGGACGGCCCCCGGGCCTGGAGCGCGCGATCCGGCTGGCGCTGACCGACGCCGGGCTCGGCCCGAAGGACGTCGACGTCGTGTTCGCCGACGGCGCGGGCGTACCCGAGCTGGACGCCGCCGAGGCCCGGGCCATCGGCCAGGTGTTCGGCGACCACGGGGTGCCGGTCACCGTCCCGAAGACGACGACAGGGCGGCTCTACTCGGGCGGCGGCCCGCTCGACGTGGTCACCGCCCTGATGTCCCTGCGTGAAGGCGTGATCCCGCCGACCGCGGGAGTGCGGTCCGTACCGCAGGAGTACGGCATCGACCTGGTGCTCGGCGAACCGCGCACCGCGCCCCTGCGCACCGCCCTGGTTCTGGCCAGGGGCCGCTGGGGCTTCAACTCGGCGGTCGTCCTGCGCCGTCCCGTACCGACCCCTTAGCGACACTGAGAACTGGAGACAGCAATGGCAACCCTGCTGACCATCGACGACCTGCGCCGCATCCTCATCGAATGCGCCGGAGAGACGGACGGAACGGACCTGTCCGGCGACATCCTCGACACCCGCTTCGAGACCATCGGCTACGACTCGCTCGCCCTGATGGAGACCGCGGCGCGGCTGGAGAGCCGCTACGACGTGGCCATCCCCGACGACATCGCGGCCCGCGTCGACACGCCACGGGAACTGCTCGACCTGGTCAACGGCGCGCTGGCCGAGGCAGCATGAGCCGGCCGGGAGAACACCGGGTGGTCCACACCCTCAGGACCCCGGCCCCGGCGCACCGGCTCTACGAGCTGGTCGCGCGGGCCGAACTCTGGCCGGCCGTCTTCGAACCCGCGGTGCACGTGCGGATCCTGGAGCGCGGCCAGGGCACGGAACGCTTCCAGATCTGGGCGAGCGTGGCCGGACAGGTGAAGACCTGGACGTCCCGTCGGACCCTGGACCCCGACGCCCTGCGCGTCACCTTCCGCCAGGAGCGCACCCAGCCGCCCATCGCCTCGATGGGCGGGAGCTGGGAGTTCCGGCGGGACGGCGACGGCACCGAGGTCGTGCTGACCCACGACTTCGCCGCGGTCGACGAGGCCGCCCTGCCGGGGCTGCGCGCGGCACTGGACGTGAACAGCGAGAAGGAGCTGGCCGCGCTGGCCCGGCTCGCGGAGCGGGAATTCCCGGTCGAGGAGCTCCTGTTCACGTTCGAGGACACGCTCCAGGTGCCGTCCGGGGACGACGTCTACGCCTTCATCGAGCGCAGCGACCTGTGGCCGGAGCGGCTGCCGCACGTGGGGAAGGTGACACTGACCGAAGAGGCGGCGGACTCCGGATCACCCGGCGTCCAGGACATGACCATGGAGACCGTGACCGCCGACGGCAGCACGCACACGACCCGTTCGATCCGACTCTGCTTCCCCGGCGAGAGCATCGTGTACAAGCAGCTCGTCCCGCCCGCCCTGCTCACCGGACACAGCGGCGCCTGGCTCTTCGACACGAACGACAAGGACACCGTCACCGCCCGCCACACCGTGGCGATCGACCCGACCCGGATCGAAGAGGTCCTGGGCGAGGGCAGGACCGTCGCCGACGCCCGGACCTATCTGCGTGACGCGCTCGGCGCCAACAGCCGGGCCACGCTCAGCCACGCGGCGGCCGCTGCCGCCGGGCCGACGCCGTGACGGCCGCGGTCCACGAGGTCGCCGAGGGGGTCTACGCCTACGAGCAGGCCCCCGGCGGCTGGTGTGTCAGCAACGCGGGCATCGTCGTGGGCGGCGACGGCGCGCTCGTCGTCGACACGCTGTCGACGATCCCGAGGGCGCGGCGGCTGGCCGAGACGGTCGACAAGCTCGCCGCGGGCCCCGGCCGCACCGTGGTCAACACCCACTTCCACGGCGACCACGCGTTCGGCAACCAGGTCTTCCCGCCGGGGACGCAGATCATCGCGCACGAGGACATGCGGACCGCCATGGTGACCACGGGCCTGGCCCTCACCGGGCTCTGGCCGCGGGTCGACTGGGGCGAGATCGAGGTGACGCCGCCGACCGTGACCTTCCGCGACCGTCTCACCGTGCACGTCGGCGAGCGACAGGCCGAACTGATCTGCGTCGGGCCCGCGCACACCGGCCACGACGTGGTGGTCTGGCTGCCCGAGGAGCGGGTGCTGTTCGCCGGGGACATCGTCATGTCGGGCGTCACCCCGTTCGCGCTCTTCGGGTCGGTGGCCGGCACGCTGGCCGCGCTCGACCTGCTGGCGGAGCTGGAGCCCGCGGTGGTCGTCGGCGGGCACGGCCCGGTGGCGGGACCCGAGGTGCTCGACGCCAACCGGGACTATCTGCGCTGGGTCCAGCAACTCGCCGCCGAGGCGGTCGACAGCGGGCTGACCCCGCTGCAGGCCGCGCGCGCGGCGGACCTCGGCGCCTTCGCCGACCTGCTGGACGCGGAGCGCCTCGTCGCGAACCTGCACCGGGCTCACGAGGAGCTGCTGGGCGGGCCGGCGCGCGACGCGATGGAGATCTTCTCGGAGCTGGTCGCCTACAACGGTGGGCGGCTGCCCACCTGCCTCGCTTAAGGAGTCGAAGATGGCCGCCGACCAGGGAATGCTCCGGGACGCCATGGCCCGGGTGCCGGCCGGGGTGGCGCTGGTGACCGCCCATGACCGCAGGGGAGTCCCGCACGGTTTCACCGCCAGCTCGTTCGTGTCCGTCTCGATGGAGCCACCGCTCGCGCTGGTCTGCCTGGCCCGTACCGCAAACTCCTTCCCGGTGTTCGACAGTTGCGGCGAGTTCGCGGTGAGCGTGCTGCGCGAGGACCACACCGAGCTGGCGATGCGCTTCGCGCGCAAGTCCGCGGACAAGTTCGCGGGCGGGGAGTTCGTCCGCACCGCGCGGGGCGCGACCGTGCTCGACGGAGCGCTCGCGGTCGTCGAGTGCACGGTCCACGAGCGCTACCCCGCGGGCGACCACATCATCCTGCTCGGCGAGGTCCAGTCCGTGCACGTCGAGGAGAAGGGGGTGCCCGCGGTCTACGTGGACCGCAGGTTCGCCGCCCTGTGCTCGGGGACGGGCGCCTGCCTGTCCGCCGCCGAGCGGGGCGCGCACGCGCACGCCGGCTGAGGAGAGTTGAGGAGGAACCATGTCCGTGACCGACGAGGTGACCGGTGAGCTGACCGGCGAGCACCTGGCCGGCCTTGCGCGGATCCGGGCGGAGGCCGAGGCCGGCCCGGGGGAGCAGGCGACCCGGGCGCAGCACGCCAGAGGGAAGCTGACGGCCCGGGAGCGGATCGCGCTCCTGCTGGACCCCGGCTCCTTCCAGGAGGTGGAACAGCTGCGCCGGCACCGGGCGAGCGGCTTCGGGCTGGAGCACAGGCGGCCGTACACCGACGGCGTGATCACCGGCTGGGGCACGGTCGACGGCCGGACGGTCTTCGTCTACGCGCACGACTTCAGGATCTTCGGCGGCTCGCTCGGCGAGGCACACGCCGCGAAGATCCACAAGATCATGGACATGGCGCTCTCAGCGGGCGCTCCGCTGGTGAGCCTCAACGACGGGGCCGGGGCGCGGATCCAGGAGGGCGTCTCCGCGCTGGCCGGCTACGGCGGGATCTTCCGGCGCAACACCCGTGCCTCGGGGGTGATCCCGCAGATCTCGGTGATGCTCGGCCCGTGCGCGGGCGGCGCGGCCTACTCGCCGGCACTGACGGACTTCGTGTTCATGGTGCGCGAGACCGCGCAGATGTTCATCACCGGCCCGGATGTGGTCAGCGCCGTCACCGGCGCGCAACTCACCCAGAACGCGCTGGGCGGCGCCGATGTGCACGCCTCGACGTCCGGGGTGGCGCACTTCGTGTACGAGGACGAGGAGACATGCCTGGCGGAAGTGCGCTACCTGCTCTCCCTGCTGCCCTCCAACAACCGGCAGAATCCGCCCGCCCACCCCTCGGACGACCCGGCGAACCGGCCCACGACCACGCTCTACGACCTGGTGCCGCAGGACGGCAACCAGCCGTACGACATGCACAAGGTGATCGAGGAACTCGTCGACGACGGCGACTGGCTGGAGGTCCACGAGCGCTGGGCCCGCAACATCGTCTGCGGCCTCGCCCGGCTGGACGGCCAGGTGGTGGGCATCGTCGCCAACCAGCCGCAGACGCTGGCCGGGGTACTGGACATCTCGGCCTCGGAGAAGGCCGGCCGCTTCGTGACGATGTGCGACGCCTTCAACATCCCGATCGTCACCCTGCTCGACGTGCCGGGCTTCCTGCCCGGGGCGGACCAGGAGCACGGCGGCATCATCCGCCACGGCGCGAAGTTGCTGTACGCGTACTGCAACGCCACCGTCCCCCGGGTCTCGATCGTGCTGCGCAAGGCCTACGGCGGCGCGTACATCGTGCTGGACTCCCAGTCCATCGGCGCCGATCTGACCTTCGCCTGGCCGACCAACGAGATCGCGGTGATGGGTGCGGAAGGCGCGGCCAACGTCATCTTCCGGCGCGAGATCGCCGCGGCCGACGACCCCGAGGCCAAGCGTGCCGAGATGGTCAAGGAGTACAAGGCCGAGCTGATGCACCCGTACTACGCGGCCGAGCGGGGCCTGGTCGACGATGTCATCGACCCGGCGGAAACCCGCGAGATCCTGATCCGTTCGCTCGCGATGCTGCGCACGAAGCACGCCGACCTGCCGTCGCGCAAGCACGGCAACCCGCCGCAGTGAGCGCGACGGCCGGTGTGGTCGCCGCCGAACTCCGCGTCGAGAGGGGCCGGGCGAGCGCCGAGGAGATCGCGGCACTCACCGCGGTTCTCCTGGCCCGGGCCGCCGCCCTGTCCGACTCCGCCCCGGGGCACCGCGCCGCCGGCACGGCGGGCTGGCGTCGTCTGGAACGCACGCCCGGGTTCCGCGCGCCGCACAGCTGGCAGGAGTTCGGCTGACGGCGCGGCGGCGGCCGGCCGGCCTCAGACCAACTCGGGCTGTGGCGCCGCCTGCGGTGCCGGCACCGCCTTCGGCTCCCACAGTCTGGTGGTGCGTACATAGCCGTAGATCACGGAGATCATCGCCAGGATGAGAAGGGGGCCGTACACCCACGGAAGTCGGGCCATCTCCATCGGCAGATAGCGATAGGAAAGCAGGAGCGCGACGAACACCGTCGCGCCATAAGCGACGAGTTGGATTCCGGAACGGTCCCAGCCACGCGCCTGCGAGCGCAGAGCGGCCTCGATCGTGAGCGTGAACACCACGCCGGCGATGAGATCGACTCCGTAGTGATAGCCGAAGCCCAGCGTCGCGCCCAAAGTGGCGATCAACCAGAATGTTCCCGCAAAACGCAGAAGGCGTGGGCCATTTCGGGTGTGAATGAAGATCGCGGTGGCCCACGCCGTGTGCAGGCTGGGCATGCAGTTGCGGGGGGTGATCCCGTCGAACGGCATCGCGTAGGGGGCAGCGATCGGCGGCGCCGTCTCCGGCCATATGTTGGCCGTCGCCCAGTGCAGGCCGCCGGTGCCGAAGGCGCCCGGGCCGTAGGCGAAGATCGGTCCGACCACCGGGAAGATCATGTAGATGCCCGGCCCGAGGAGGCCTATCACCAGGAAGGTGCGCACCAGATGGTGGCGCGGGAAGCGGCGTTCGGCCGCCACGTGACGCAGCTGGTACAGCGCGACGACGACCGCGGCCACCGCGAGCTGAACGTAGACGTAGTCGAGAACATGGGCGCCGACCGGGCCGGTCGCCCTGACGATCCGGCCCACCAGCCAAGACGGGTTGCCCAGTGCGTGATCGGCGACGGCCAGATACGGGTCGAGCACCGTCGGGCGGGTCTTCGCCGTGATGAGCAGCCAGGTGTCACCGGTCTTGCGGCCGGCCACCAACAGCAGGCCCAGCACGACGCCCTTCAGCAGCAGGACGCGTTCGCGGCCGCTGCGGCGTGTGACGGCGATCACCGCCACGCCGAGGACCACCCACAACGCGCCGTTACCGAACGGGTGGCCGTCGGTCGCCCTGGCGCCGATCGCCCACCGCACCACGAAGACGGCGGCGTCGATGCCGAGCGCGGTACCGACCGCGATGAGGCGTTGCCGCCGGGTGAGCACCACCATCGTCAACGCCATACCGGCGTACAGCAGGAATCCCGATTTCGGGGCGAATATCGCCTCGCGGGCCTGAAGGGTGATCGGCCCCGGTATGCCCAGGCGGCGCGCGGTGATCTCCAGCGCTATGAGGGATACGAGGGTTGCCGCACCCAGCGTGGCCCAGAGCACCGCCCGGGGTTGACGCGATATGGATATCAAGTGATCGGCCGATTTGTTAGTGGTTAAGAGGGATCGTCGGTGAGGCCGATCATGTTATCGGAGCGGTGTACGTGGTTATCCCGGGACGTGTCCGGGGTCACGTCCGTACCGTTCCAGCGGAGCGTGACGTCCAAGTGGGCGCCGGCACTGGCGCTCGACAGGACCGCGCCGAGCTTCGCGTCCAGGACGACGCCGAAGGCGACCTCCACCTCGTCGGGCCGCTGGGCGAGGGACCGGAACCCGCCGATCACATCGGACGCGGCCGCGGTGACCGGCGCCAGCGCCTCGCGCAGGGACTGTGCCGCGCTCTCCAGCCGTGTCCCGAGCCCCACCGCCCCGGTACCCGCGCGGGCGGGTGGGGCGACGAGGACGACGGTGCCGTCGGAGAGGGTGAACTGGACTGCGTCCGGCATGGCGCTCCTTGGGGCGGAGTAGGCGGTGGGGCGGTGGGTCAGGGCTGGTTCGGGGTGCCGCAGAGCGGGGTGGACGGAGGGGAGTCGTCCGTTCCCAACCTCTGCCGGACTCTGTCGAGTGCTTCCAGAAGACCTTTCAGCTCCGCGCCTTTCACGTACTCCAGGACGGCCCGGTAGAAGGCGGCGGAGACGTCGGGGTCCATGGCGTCGGCGGCGCTGAAGCAGAGGGTGTGCCCGGAGCGGAGCATGGCGGCCACCTGGCCCTGTGTGGCGTTCTCGTAGCGCGTCACGTCCTTGTGGGCGGAGAGCGCGAATCCGGGCGCGTCCGCCCAGGCCTGCTGTGCTTGCGCCGTCGCCAGATAGCGAACGAACTTCTCGGCGCTGTCGTCGTCGGTGAACTTCACGACGAAGTCCGCCGACACCTCCAGCGGTTGACCCTTGAGCGGCTTCACGTAGGTGTACGTCCTCACCTGGTCCGCCTCGAAGTCCTGGGCGGAGAGCGCCCCGTGGCTCAGGGAACAGGTGTTGTCCTTCATGTCCTCGGTGGCCTCGGTGAAGGAGAGGCCGGACGCTTGCGCGAGCTCCTTTTCGTTCTTGTCGATGAGGTCGCGCCAGGTGGACCACGCCTCCGCGACCGACCCCCACTCCCGCGTCCCCGACGCCCAGGCCTTGTAGGCGTCGACGCCCTCCCCGGCGAGCAGGATGTCCGCGATCCAGTCCGCGCCGGGCCAGCCGGAGGTCGGACCGGAGGCCAGACCGAGACACCAGGACTCGGGCCGTGACGCCAGAGCGGCCCAGGTCTTGGGAGGCGGCGGGACGATCACCTCGGGGTCGTACCAGACGAGGCTCTTGACGTCGGCCTTGACGGGGACCGCGTAGACGACGTCGCCGTGCATGGCCAGCCCGCGGAACGGCTGTACGAACGCTTTCGTGTCGATCGCGATCGGTTGGAGACTTCTGTCGTTCCGGAACTTCGTGAGTGCCCCCACACTCGGCAGCACGGCCAGGTCGGGTGCCGCGCCCGCGGCGACCGCGGCGTCGAGCTGGGGCGTCAGGTCGCGGGTCACCTGCGGTTGGACGTCGATGGTGGGGTGGCTCTCCTCGAAGGCGTCGATGAGCGAGTGGAAGGCCGCGAACTCGGTCCTGGTCCAGGGCACCATGATCGTCACTCGGCTCTTCTCGGCGTCCCCGCACCCGACCGCTGTCAGGAGCAGTCCGAGAACCAGGGCGCAGCGCACGAGGGGTGCCGTCGGCCTTCTCATGTCCGCCTTCTCATGCGTGGGGGAACCTGTACTCGGCGAGACGGTGCTTGAAGCCCACATAGGTGAGCGCACCGGCGGCGACCAGCAGCGGCAGCATGATCGCCATGACCCATTCGTCGGCATCGCCGTCCCTGCACCGCAGGCATGTGGTGAGGGCGACGGACGCGGTCAGCAGCAGCGCCAGGCCGAGCGCGGGGCTGGGGTACTGGCGGAAGTGGCGGGCGACGACGTAGCCGGTCGCGCAGACCAGCAGCAGCATGGCGGCCACCGGGACGGTGAGCAGGGGCCACAGGAGGAGGGGGTTCAGCCAGCGTGCCTCGCGCTGGCGGTCACGGGCAGCGGTCTCGATCGCTTCGAGGTCATGGAGCGACTGGATGAGCCCGCCCGTGAACGGGACCTCGGCCGTGCCGTCCTCCGCCGTCCTGTCCGCCACCCGCGCGTGCTCGGCCCACACGCACTTCGGGCCTTCGCTCACCACCCTGTTGGCCAACTGCGCACACGTCGTCAACTGGCCCTGGACGAACTGGAAGTGGCGCCGTCCCTCGTTCCGGTCCGCGTTGCCCTCGGCCGCGGAGGTGAGGAGGGCGCTCACCTGGGCGGTGGCGTTGGTGAAGTCGGCGCCGGGGCCGGTCAGTTCCTCCGCGTCGGTGCGGATGGCCAGATCCAGCGCGCCCTTCGCCGTGCCGGCGTAGCCCTGTGCCTCGACGATCTGCCTGATGGCGCCGTCCGTGCGACGAACCGCCTCCGCCTGATCCCCCGCCCGATTGGCGACCACCACGTACAGCAACGCGGTCAGCACCACCATCCCCAGGATGCCCGCCCTCAGCCACCGCAGCACCACGATCGGATGGGATGCGCGCAGCCGTGTCCGGACCGCACGCCAGCGCACCCTCACGACGCGTCCACCGGCCCACGGCCGAACGTCCCGTCCCCGAGCCGGAACCCGCACTCCTCGCAGAACTTCGCCGACGCCGACGACGACGCCGTACCGCAGCGGGGGCACGCGCGCGGCCCCGACGGGGCGTCGAGCACCGGGAGTTCGACCGCGTCCGCCAGGCCCATCGGCGCCGCCGTCTTCGTCGAGTCCACCCCGATCCGCTGGATCTCCGCACGGGAGACCTCCGGCCGCACCCGCAGCCTGCCGTCGGGGCCGGTGGTGGCCAGGGCGCGCAGCAGGCGCAGACGTGCGGTGTCGCGCAGGTCCTGTGCCAGACCGGTCGCGAGGCGCAGTTCGTGGTCGGCGCGGGGGAGGTCGCCGCGCAGATGGGCGTCGGCGCAGGCACGCATGGCCATGCCGAGTTCGCGTTCGTTCTCCACCCGGGTGAGGTGGGGCGAGCGGGGGATGCCGAAGCCGGGTGTCGAGCGGCGGCGTACGACCATGGCCGCCGTTTCGGAGCAGGGCCGGCGGGTGCCGTCGGGGCGCTCGGCGTGCAGGGTGATCCGGGCGGCACGCAGCGGCTCGTCGACGGTCAGGGTGTGCGGGTCGAAGCGGAGGGAGACCTGGTACTGGCGGGTCTCCGGAGGCCAGGAGCCCAGGGGGACATGGGTCTCGAGGTCGTGTTGCCGGCGTGCCGTCAGTTCCGCCTCCACGGGGCGGGTCTGGCGTACGAACGCGAGCTGGAAACGGTCGTTGAGGCGCAGGCCCAGATAGACCCGGGGCACGACGATGCGCTGCGCCTGCCGCATGAGCCGGGTGAAGTCCTCGGTGAGGTCGGAGACGGTGACGACGGCCTCGGCGGTGCCGTGCAGGGCCTCGGTGATGCGGAGCAGTTCGGCGTAGTGCCAGTCGCTGCCCAGTCCCCGGGCGTCACAGACGAACTGGTCGGTGCACGCGGTCAGTACGTCGTCGAGCTGCTCGGGCGTCTCGTGCTCGTCCTTGCCGTCCGTGTAGAGCACGGCGTGACGCACGGTGTGTGTCGTCACCGAGGTGAACAGGCGCTGGGCGCAGGCCAGCCAGGAGCCGATCGACGTACCGCCCTCGGCGAGTTGGCCGACGACCCGGAGCTTGGCGTCCTCCCGTGTCAGGGCGTCGACGCGGGCGAGACCGCCGGTGGCCGGGAAGATCACGTCGGCCTTGTGGTTGCCCGCGACGATGCCCAGGAGGGTGCCGTCCCGGAGGGTGTCGACGGCCGCGCACATCGCACGCTTCGCCTCGTCCAGCTTGCGGCCGGACATGGACAACGACCGGTCCATGATGAGGATTTCGGCGCCCGGGGTGTCCGGCAGCGCGTCCGCCTCGGCCGCCGCGGAGCGGGCCGTGACGGTGATGAGGGCGTCCGCGCGCTGCTCGTCGTAGGCCAGATCCGGGGGTGCGTCCACTTCCAGGGCAAAGCTGAGTCCCAAGGGCGAGCTGTCCCCCACCGGCACCACCCGATCGCGTCGCTGCGTGTCCCTGTGTGTCCCTGTGCGTGTCCCCGTGTCTCTTACGGAGCGTGGATGCGTCCGCTACTTGGCGTATCAGGAGCTTAGCGTTGTGGGTGTTCCTCCGAAACGGGAATGACCGGTTCTGGCACGTCGTGCGGCCCATCTCCACCGAAGTGGGGGACGCAGCCGGTTCGCGAGGTCCACCAGGGCGACGTACTCGCGCTCGGTGGGCGCGTGCCGCCCGAGTTCGCGGACCGCGTCGGACAGTTGCGCGCGGTCGCGGTGGTGCAGGAAGTGCGCGTACTGGATCTCGGCGCGCAGTCCGGCGCGCGCCGCCCTGTCCATGTCGAGGCCGGCCAGGCCCGCCGTGGCCCGCTCCAGGTCGTCCCGGGTCGGCGCCGGTTGGGCCGGCCCGTCGAGGACCATGACGCTCAGTCGTACGGCCGCCACGCGCGCCTGCCGTTCGTAGCGGAACTCCTGCGCCAGCCGTACGGCGGTGCCCACGGCCTTCGTCCGGTCGCCTCCCAGCAGATGCACGCGGGCCAGGCCGAAGCCGGCCGCGCCGAGCGCCGGGGTCGTGTCGAAGACCGCGCCGTAGTGCGAGCCGGCCGCGTCCAGGTCGCCGCGCAGCTCGGCGCACAGGCCGAGGGCGAGTTGCGGTATCAACTCGCCGGGAACGGCCCTGCGTACCGTGGTGAACGCCGTCGTGGCCGACCGGATGTCCGCACGGGCCAGCGCGATCAGGCCGCAGTACCAGGCGTGCAGCCAGTGCCAGTCGTCCAGGCCCGCCGCCGCCAGCGCCCGCTCCGCCAGCTCCGGATCCCTTCGGCTCAGGGCGTGCCGGCTCTCGCCCAGGGCCCGCCTGGTCGAGCCCGCCATGTCCGGGGCGTCGGGATCGGACAACGGGGTCGGCAGCGCGGTCGCGATGTCGCCGGGCTCGGGGGAGGAGAACGGTGGCCGCATCGACAGCGCCGCGTCCTCGCAGGGCCGCGCCTCGACCCAGTGGGCGAGCGGCCGGGCCGCCCCGAGACCGCCGTGCAGGGAATGCGGCATCGAACCGAACAGGGCCGACGGACGGGCCACCTGACGATGGGTCGGCGCCGCCGCCACGACCTGCCGGACGACACCGCTGAGCTGCTCCGCGAACTGCCGCGCCGACACGAACCGCCGCGGCGGCCGCTCGGTGTCCGTGGCCCGCTCCAGCAGCAGGTGGAGCGAGTCGACGCCGGGCGCCGAACGGTCGGTCCAGGCGCGGCACACCGAGCGCAGGGTCATGCCCAGGGAGTAGAGGTCGAAGCCCGGGGTCGGGTGCCGATGCTCCGGATCGCTCTCCGGGGGCGCGTACGCCGGGGTGTACGCCACGACCGGCCCCTCGTCGCGCTGGCGGCGCACCGCGCCGAAGTCGATCAGCCGCACCTGGTCCAGCGCGCCCGCCGGGCTGAGCTCCCGGAACCGCATGATGTTCAGGGGTTTGACGTCACAGTGCAGCAGGCCCCGGGCGTGCAGGTAGTCGAGCGCCTGGAGGATGCGGATGCCGTGCGCGAGGAGGGTCTCCAGCCGGTCGCCGTCACGCGCCGAGAGCGCCACGCCGGGGACGTACTCCAGGACGAGGTGCGGTCCCTCGTGCTCGTAGCCCAGGATGCGGACGATGCTGTCGTGCCGGAGCCCGACCAGCACGTCCCGTTCGTGCAGGGCGGTCTCGGCGACCGACCTGTGCAGGGCCTTGAGGACGACGTGGGCGGCGAGGTTGCGGTCGTGGGCGAGGTAGGCCGCGCCGAACGCTCCCGCGCCGAGGACGCGTTCGAGGTCGTAGCGGCCGGCGACGGTACGGCCGTCGGGCTGGGTGAAGTCGAAGCCCGTGCCGCATTCCGGGCAGTAGCCCCTCGTACGGCCCGGCTCGCCGTCGCGGCCACGGCCGACCGGCAGCTCGCAGTCGGGGTTGGGGCAGAAGCGGTGCTCCTCGGCGATGGGCTCCGCCGAGCGGGGCGGCTCCTCCGGGGCGTCGGGACCCTGGTCGGAGTCGACCAGTCCGAGGCCGTACCAGGGGTCCGGCCGCACCTGTGCCACGCCCCCGCCCGTGCCCCGCACCGGTTCCGGGACGCGGACCGGCGCGGTGGCGCGGTCCTGCGGCAGCCGCTCGCGGTCGCACACCTCGCAGAAGCCCTGCTGGTCGATCTCGCCACGGCCGCAGTCGGGGCGATTGCACATCCGCACGGCGTCACCCTTCTTCGATACGGCGGTTGACCTCGTCGGTGTAACGGCGGACCGCCCGGCGCGCGTCCGCCAGCCTGATCGGCACCGTCTGCAGCGCCCGGGCGGCGGGGGCGTGGAGTTCGGCGAGGCGGCGGTCCTCGTCGCCGAAGTACCGGGCGGCCCGTACGCGGTGCAGTTCCAGGGTCGAGGAGAGGTCCTGGTGGGTTTCGACCATCCGGCGCAGGGCGTGGTCGAAGCCGGCCACGGCGGCGCGGGCCGCGACGGCCCGGTCGTGCACCGCGGTGAGTTCGGGGCTGGGCTCCGTGGCGCGGGCGACGGCCAGCCGGACCCGCAGCCGGGGCGCGTCGCGGGGCGGCAGCCGGGGCGGGTCGAAGAACCGTACGCCCCACTCCTGGTCCAGCGCGGCCGCGGCGTCCTCCTCGCCGGCGAGCCGGCCGACGACCCGCTGGGCCTGTGCGGTGGTCACGCCCCCGACGACGGATCCGCGGATCGGTTCGGGGTCGAGGGACACGTCGTGGGCGAGGTCCTGCGGCGGCGCGCCCTCGAAGCCGAGCACGAGCCGCAGCCCCCGCGACCGGGCTCGCTCGGCCAGCGTCCCCAGCAGCTCCCGGACGAGGGCCTGCGGGTCCTCGGCCCGGTCGACGCCGCCCACCACCAGGCAGGCGGGCGGCCTGCGCCGCAGCAGGTGCCACGCCACCGCGTCGGCGTCGCCGTTCGGGAGCCCGAACCGGCGCGCGAGGTAGCCGCACACGTCGGCGACCGACTTGCCGCGCGCGTCGTAGGCCGCGTCGATGGCGCCCAGGCCGAGCACCGTGTCACCGGGCGCGCCGGTGAGTTCCGCGTCGGAGACGGTGGCCCGGGCCGCCGGGTCGGCCGTGCGCACGAGGCGCACCAGCCACGAGTCGCCGACCGCGGTCGTGCCGCCGGTGCCGACGACGACGGTGCCCGGGCGGCCGCTGTCGAGCTGCCGGGTGAGCTCCTGCGTCAGGGCGAGCCGCAGCGGGTCGTCCAGCACGTCCTCCGCCAACGCGCCCCGGGAGCGCCCCAGTTCGTCGGCCGCGTCGCCTTCGACGAACCCGAGCTCCCCGATTTGGGGCAGATACGTCAGCACCGTCTCGGTCGGCAGCATCCAGGCCGCCTTCGCGTCGCCGTCGACGAAGTCGGCCACCACGATGCCGATGACCCGCCCGTCGAACTCGCCGCCCCGCGCAAGCACTCCGGCGCCCGAGTACCCCCGCTCGATCCACGGATCGCCCAGGCGCACCCGCTTCATCAGCCCCCACTCGCCCTCCCGCCCGCCGGACCCCGCGAGCTGCGCGTCGGCCCCCATGCCGAGCGGATCGGCATGGGGAAACCCGTAGACACGCACCGTGCCGCCGGAGATGGGCGCCTTCCACAGCGTGGTCCGGGTGCCGCACCCGGCCGGCTCGTCGAGTTCGAGCAGCGCCACGTCGCCGCGCTGCGTGCCGTCCTCGTGCACCCATGTCCCGGGTGCCACCCGCGCGGGGCGGGTCCACTCGGGACGGCACGCCACACTGCTGATCCGCACATGGCGCGTGGTGCCCCCGGGCGCCGCTCCGGCGTACCGGACGACGTGCGCGCAGGTGAGCACATGGCGGTCGTCGAGCAGCACCCCTGCGCCACAGGGCGTGCCGTCCTCGTCGTCCACCCTCACCCGCCACGGACGGTCCTTGTGGTGATGCAGGGCCATATGCCCACGGTATGGCAACAACCGCCACATGCACCCGAGTTGTCAAGCCTCCATGGGGCCCGCACTCAGGCGCGAACGTCGAGTTCGGCCAGCCCGGCCGCCCCGCGCACACTCACCCGCACATACCGCACCGCGCTCCCGTCCACCGGGTGCCACATCCGCCCGTCGGCCGAGACCTCGACGCGGTACGACTCCGGCCGCTGCCGCCAACTCGGCCGCACGGCACGGACGTCGACCGCCCGCCCCAGGTCGACCGTGAGAGCGGCGCGCTCGGCGGCCGGCGACCAGACGGTGGCCGCGCTGCCGTCCACGGCCGCCTCCGCGTACAGCCCCGGCTCGGCCGAGGTCGCCGTCGCCGGGCGGCAGCGGGCCAGGTCGGGGGTGGGGGCGAGGTCGGGGCGGCGGGTCTTGAGGGTGATCGTGCCGAAGAGCGTGTAGCGGCCCTCGGGGGTGTCCAGCAGGACGGGTGCACCCGAGCGGAGCCGCACGGTGGTGATCTCCGGTCCGATCGAGACGTCGTACGTCCGGCCCCGCCACCGCAGCCCCGACAGCCGTACCCCGTCCGCGAGCTGGGGCGGCAGCGTCGGGTCGAGGTGCAGGGCGTCCGGGCGCGGCCGCAGGCCCGTCAGGCCGTGCGTGAAGACCTGGAGGAAGCCGCCCTTGCCGGTGAGGAAGTCCTGGGCCGGGGAGCCCGCGAGCGGGTCGGCGGCGCCCGCCTTCTCGCCGCGCGACTCCGAGAACAGCGCGAACGGGCCCCGCGCGAAGGGCTGGTAGGCGCGCCGCAGGAAGGTGTACGCGGCACAGCCCGGCTCGCCGGTGGCGGCCGCGGCGATCGCGTGCACCGAGTCGGTCATGGCAGGCCCGTCCGGATCGGTGCGGGCGGTGTAGTGGTCGAGCGTGGCCGCCGCTGCGCCGTCCGGCATGGGCCACTCCAGCGGATACACGAGCAGCACGGTGTCGGCCTGCTTGATGGGCGCGCCGTCGTAACCCTCGTACTGGAGGAAGACCTTGCGCTTCGGGTCGTACGGGATGCGCAGCCGCCCGGCGATGCGTGCCCAGTCGGCCGGGGCCGGCCTGCCCAGGTAGCGGGCCGCGTCGGTCGCGGCGCGCAGGGCGGTCGCGGCGACGGCGTTGGTGTACGCGCCGTCGGTGACGCCGTTGCTGTACTCGTCGGGACCGGCCACCTCCTTGACGGAGTACGAGCCGTCGGGGTTCTCGGTGACCCGCGAGGCCCAGTAACGCGCGATCCCGTCGAGCAGCGGCCACCCCCGGTCGCGCAGCCAGCCGAGGTCGCCGGTGGCCAGGTAGTACTGCCAGGCGGCCAGCGCGATGTCGCCCTGGAGATGGTTCTGGGTCACGCAGTGCGGCGGCTGCCAGCTCTGGCACTCGCTCCACAGCCGCCCGCGGCTGCCGCTCGTCCACGGGTAGAACAGGCCCTTCACCGCCGTCCTCGCGGCGTTGTCGGCGGCGGCCGCGCGGGTGCGGTAGCGGTACTCCAGGACCGGGCGGGCGAGTTCGGGATGCAGGGCGAGCAGCGCCGGGAACATCCAGGTCTCCGCGTCCCAGAACACCATGCCCGCGTAGTTGTCGCTGGTCAGCCCGGTCGGCGCGATGCTGTCGCGGGCACCCGCCCGCAGTGACGACAGCAGCCCGTACTGCGCCGAGCGCACCCAGAGCTGCAGGTCACGACGGCCCGGCACCTCGATGTCGGCCGTCCACAGGGCACGCCAGGCGGCACGGTGCGAGCCGAGCAGCGCCGCCCAGCCGCGCCCGGCGGCACGGCGGGCGGCCGCGCGGGCGGCGGAACGGGGGTCGCGGGAGGTGAGCGCGGTGTCGACGCCGACGAACTTGGTTGCGGTGTAGGTGCGCCCGGCGCGCACGGGCACGTCGACGGTCTGACTGACACTCAGGTCACTTGAATCACGGCCGTGTTGTCGCCTCCCGCCGGGCGGCGCATGGAAGGTGGAGGCGACCGCTGCGTCGATCCGGGTGGCCTGCGTCCGGAACGCCACGGCGATCGTGCGCGCGTCGACTCGGCCCGCCCCGGTCCCGGTGATCCGGCGGGCGCCGCGGCCGTCGATGCGGTCGGTGAGGGTGAGTTCGCCGTCCCAGTGCGGGGTGACACGCAGCCGTACGGCGGCGGTGTGCGGGTCGTCGCGGGAGGTGAGGACGTCGTACGCGAGATCCGTGCGGCGGCCGTCGGGGGTGGTCCAGGTGAGGGTGGTGCGGACGTAGCCGCAGCGCAGCGAGAGGGTCTGGCGGTAGCCGGTCACGCGGCTGCGGGCGCCGTAGGTCTCACCACCGGCCCTGACGTCGAGGCCGGTCCAGTTCGGCAGCGCGGCGAGGGCCTCGCGGCCCGCCGTGTGCTCGGGGCCGCGGCCGTAGAGACCGGAGACGAACGTGCCGTCGTAGCGCGGGGTGTACAGGGGCCAGCCGGTCTTCTCGCCGGAGGCGGCGTAGCCGGTGCCGGTGGGCGGGATGCGCGTGGCGAGGTAGCCGTTGCCGACGTAGGGGTGGTGGGCGTCCTCCGGGTCGATCCGGGTGGCGGCCGGGGCCCAGCCGGGGGCTTCGCAGGCGTCGGCGGGGGAGTGGGGGGCGGTGTGTGCCGGGGAGACGGAGTGGAGGGGAAGGGCTGGAGGGGCTGGAGGGGCGGGATGGACGGGATGGAGAGGTTGTACGGGATGGAGGGGCTGGAGCGGCAGGAGGAGCGCGGCGGCCAGGAGGTGGGCGAGGAGGTGGGGCTTCGTCACGTCGTCGACGATGCGGGGTGGAAGGGGTAACAGGGGAAGATTCGCCGGGAATTACCACGTATGGGGTGAGGTGGGGCAGGGAGGGCGCGGGCCTGGATCCCGGGCCGGCCGCAGGGCAGGGGGGTCGGCGGTGTCGGGGCGCATTCCTGATGCCGGTAGGTGACCTCGAAGGCCTTCCAGGTGCAGTCCTGGATGCCGGACGTGACTGGCGAAGGTCCTTGGGTGGGCCGATGAGCCGCTCCTTCTCCTCGGCCGAGAACAGCCTGCCGAACAGCGTCGCGTCGGGGTGCCCGAGGGCCTGGTCGTCGGGGACGGCGTGGGAGAAGGCGACGGCCTCTCGCTGTCTGCCGTGGCAGGGGCCTCGCTGGAGCAAGTGAAGTGACCGGAGCAGTCGAAGTGAGGGCTGTGAAGGGAAAGTTGAAGCTGCGTCATGGGCCCGACACCCGTCGGCACGCTTCCGCGTATGCCCGCACCAGCGGCCGCCCCCCGTCCTCCACCCGCCACGCCAGTGCGTACCGGCTCGGCGAGATCCCCCGCACCGGACGCGTCACCACCCCGCCCAGGGTGATCAGCGGGGCGTTGCCCGTCGCGACCAGGCAGACACCGAGACCGGCGACGAGCGCCTCGTACGTCTCCTCCGTGCTCGCGATCTCCGCCCCGATGCGCGGCGGCCGGCCGCCCCGCTCCTCCAGCGCGAGCCAGTAGTCGCGCAACGGCCCGGCAGCCGCCGGCAGGGCGAGGAACGGCTCGTCGGCGAGGTCGGCGAAGTCGATCTCCGTACGGGCCGCGAGGGGATGGGACTCCGGGAGGGCGACCAGGCGGGGTTCCCGCGCGATCACCGTCCAGCCGTAGCGGTCGGCGTCCGGGAGGGGCAGCCAGACGAAGGCCACGTCCGCGTCGCCCTCGGCGAGGCCCGCCGTGGGGTCCTGCCAGCTCACCTGGCGCAGGCGCAGCACCGTGTCGGGGTGGTCGGCGGTGAAGCGGGAGCGGATCGCCGGGAGCAGGCCGCCGCGGCCGGGACTGGTGCTCATGCCGACCACCAGCGTGCCGCGCGCCGCGGCCCGGGCCGCCTCCATCGCCGCCGACCCCTCCGACCAGGCGTCCAGCACCCGCCGCGCATGCGGCAGCAGTGCCGTACCGGCGTCGGTGAGCGTCACGCCCTGGGGATCCCGGCGGAACAGCTCCACGCCCAACTGTCGCTCCAGCGCCCGTACCTGCTTGCTGAGCGCGGGCTGGGAGACGTACAGCCGCTCGGCCGCGCGGGTGAAGTGCAGGTCCTCGGCCACCGTCACGAAGTAGCGCAGATCGCGCACATGAACGTCCATCGTCATAACCATCGGTTATCAGCGTGGGTCTTGGACGCGCAACCGGGCACGGCGGCAGGCTGGATCCAGGCAAGCGGGCAAGCCGCGAAAACGAGGAGCTGTCATGAACAGGGTGTGGCTGATCACCGGCGCGAGCAGCGGTTTCGGGCGGGCCATCGCGGAGGCGGCGCTCGCCGAGGGCGACGTGGTGGTGGGCGCGGTGCGGCGGCCCGAGGGGCTGGGCGACCTCGTGGCCGCCCACCCCGACCAGGTCGAGGCGCTGCGGCTGGACGTCGGGGACACGGGGGCCGCCGAGGCCGCCGTACGGGATGTGATCGCCCGGCACGGACGCATCGACGTGCTGGTCAACAACGCGGGCCGTACCCATGTGGGCGCGTTCGAGGAGACGACCGAGGACGAGCTGCGCAAGCTGTTCGATGTGCATGTCTTCGGGCCCGCCGCCCTCACACGCGCGGTGCTTCCGCACATGCGGGAGCGGCGGGCCGGAGCGATCGTGCAGATGAGCAGCATGGGCGGGCAGATGTCCTTCGCGGGCTTCTCGGCGTACAGCGCCACCAAGTTCGCACTGGAGGGCATGTCCGAGGGGCTCGCGGACGAGGTCGCCGAGTTCGGCATCAAGGTGCTGATCGTGGAGCCGGGTTCCTTCCGGACCTCGCTGTTCGAGACGGGGCGGGCCGGGGCCAGCTCCGACAGCGGGCTGTACCCCAAGGTGAGCCAGACCCGCGACTTCGTCTCCGGCGGCGACGGCACCCAGCCCGGCGACCCGGCGAAGGCGGCGGCCCTCATCCTGGCCGCGCTGGAGGCCGAGCACACCCCGCTGCGCCTGCCCCTCGGCGACGACGGCGTCGACGCGGTCCTCGGCCACCTCGACCAGGTTCGCGAGAACGTCGCGGCGTGGGAGAAGAGCGCACGGGCGACGGCCTTCGACGACGGAGGCGACGGAGGCGAAAACAGGTAGGGGGCGGCCGAGCCGCCCCCTATCCCTCTTTTCTCCCGCAGCGGAAGGAAGGCGGCCCTGTGCCGGAGGAGCCGAGCGTCCGGGAAGTACGGCTGGGCGTGTACGCCACGCGACAGCAGGCCGACCAGCTCAAGGAGCAGATCATCAAGCCGCTCTGCCCCGACCCCGACCACGCCCCGCCGTGTCCGATCCCGTGGACGGTCATGACGCTGAGCGTGTCGGAACTCGACGACCCGGACGCGTACGAGGAGTTGCGGGAGCAGGAGCGAATCGAGCGCATGCGCTGAGCCGGCGGGGCACCTTGCTCCGCCCGGGCGGCTGCGGGCGGACCGGCCCGACCGCCCCCGGCAAGGTCCTGTGGGCGGAGTTCGCCGTGCAGGGCCCTTGTGCAATTCCTGTGGAGGCCTCAATCTTTCGGCTGGCGCACAGGTGCGGCACAGGGAATTGACATGTCCCTGTCTCCTCCCTCGTTCACTCCGCTCCCGTGCTCCCCCCACCAGCGCACCACCGATTGAGGAGGACCCCTCAGATGGCAGTGATGCGTAAGTCCCGAAGAGACTCCCGGCGAAGACTGGCCGCCCTCAGCGCGGCGGCCACCGCGGCCCTCACCGCGAGCCTCGTCTCCGCTCTCCCCGCCGCGGCCGCTCCCGAGGGCCGTATCCAGTACGCGGGCGCGGCGAACGCCGTGGCCGACAGCTACATCGTGACCCTCAGGGCGGACCACGCCCGTTCGGGTTCCCAGGCGGGGCGCGCCCTCGTCGAGAAGTACGGCGCCGATGTCGAGCGCACCTACAAGAAGGCCCTGAACGGCTACGCGATCGACGCCTCCGAGGCGCAGGCCAAGGCGCTCGCCGCCGACCCGGCGGTCGCCTCCGTCGTCCAGAACCGCACGTTCAGCATCAATGCGACCCAGACCAACCCGCCCTCCTGGGGCCTGGACCGCATCGACCAGAAGGCGCTCCCGCTCAACAGCTCCTACACCTACCCGGATTCGGCCGGACAGGGCGTCACGGCCTACGTCATCGACACCGGCGTACGCATCACCCACGGCGACTTCGGCGGCCGTGCCTCCTACGGCTACGACGCCATCGACAACGACAACACCGCCCAGGACGGCCACGGCCACGGCACGCACGTCGCGGGCACGGTCGCCGGCAACGCGTACGGCGTCGCCAAGAAGGCCAAGGTCGTCGGCGTCCGCGTGCTGAACAACTCCGGCCAGGGCACCACCGCCCAGGTCGTCGCCGGCATCGACTGGGTCGCCCAGAACGCGGTCAAGCCGGCCGTCGCCAACATGTCCCTCGGCGGCGGCGCCGACTCCGCCCTCGACACGGCCGTACGCAACGCCATAGCCTCCGGCGTCACCTTCGCCGTGGCGGCCGGCAACGAGTCGACCAACGCCTCCACCAGGTCCCCCGCACGCGTGACGGAGGCCATCACGGTCGGCGCCACGACCTCGTCCGACGCCAAGGCGAGCTACTCCAACTACGGCTCGGTCCTGGACCTCTTCGCACCGGGCTCCTCCATCACCTCGGCCTGGAACTCCAGTGACTCGGCGACCAACACCATCTCCGGTACGTCGATGGCGACCCCGCACGTCGCGGGCGCGGTCGCGCTCTACCTCGCCGACAACCCCACATCAACCCCGGCCCAGGTCTCCTCGGCCCTGACGACCGCCGCCACGACCGGCGTCGTCACCAGCCCCGGCACGGGGTCTCCCAACCGCCTCCTCTACGTCGGCGGCGGCACGACCACCCCGCCCGGCCCGCGCTTCGAGAACACCGGTGACTACGCGATCGCCGACAACTCCACGGCCGAGTCCCCGGTGACGGTCTCCGGCGTCTCCGGCAACGCGCCCTCGGCCCTCGCCGTCGAGGTCCACATCGTCCACACGTACATCGGCGACCTCCAGGTCCAGCTGATCGCCCCCGACGGCACGGCGTACACGCTGAAGTCGTACGGCACGGGCGGCAGTTCGGACAACATCAACACCACGTACTCGGTGAACGCCTCCTCTGAGGTGGCCAACGGCACGTGGAAGCTCCGCGTCAGCGACAACGCGAACCTGGACACGGGGCGCATCGACGCCTGGGCGCTGCAGTTCTAGCCCAAGTCGCGGCCCCGTCTCCGTAATCCTCCTCGTCCTCGCGGCACAGCTCGGGTCGATGACCCGGCCCGCCGCGAGGACGAGCCACGTATGGGGAAGCGACCGGGGACCAGCTTCACTCTCGCCCCCGCCGCCCCTACCCGTCCCGTCCCTGGGGGCTGCCGCCCCCAGACCCCCGCTTCGGCCCGAAGGGCCTCGTCCTCAAACTCCCCCAGAGGGGGCACCCCCAACGGGCTGAAATGCCGGGACCGGCGCCGAGAGGTGGCCGCGTACCCCCACGCACCCGGCGGCCGCGTACGGCGGGAAGGGGACGTGCCGGGGGGGGGGTGTCCGCCCGCAGTGGCCGGCGTCAACACGCGGCACCTCCTGGCATAAGTCCAGCCGCCGGTCCGAGGACGGACACCCCCCGGCACGGCCCCGACCCACACCCCACCCGCAGGCGCTACGCGCACCCCCACCAAGGCCACACAGGCCGCCGCAGGCATCCCGCCCGGATCGTCGCATTCGTAACCCGCATGACAACCCCCCTCGCCCCGCGCTTACCATTCGCCCAGCCGCACGCCAGTTCCCGCCACCCGCCACCCCCGCCCGACCCAGGAGCCCGGTACACGTGTCCATACCCCCGCCCCCCGGACCCCAGCAGCCCCCAGGGTCCCCGGAGCAGCCCCAAGGGCCGTACGCACCGGGACCGTACGCGTACCAGCAGCAGCCCTACGGCCCGTACCCCCCGTACAGCCCGTACGGCCCCTACGGCCGCCCCGCGCCCGTCAACGGCGTCGCCATCGGCGCCCTCGTCCTCGGCATCCTGTGCTTCGTCCCGGCCGTCGGCCTGGTGCTCGGGCTGATCGCGCTCGCGCAGATCAAGAAGAAGGGTGAGCGCGGCAAGGGCATGGCGATCGCCGGTTCCATCCTGTCCTCCGTCGGACTGGCGCTGTGGGTGCTGATGCTGTCCACGGGCTCCGCCTCCGACTTCTGGGAGGGCTTCAGGGACGCCGCGAAGGGCGACGGCACCGCCTACGCGCTCGCCAAGGGCGACTGCTTCGACTCGCCGACCGGCAACCTGGAGGGGGACGCGTACGACGTCGACGAACTGCCCTGCTCCCGCGCGCACGACGGCGAGGTCTTCGCGGTCGTCACGCTGCCGGAGGGGGACTTCCCGGGCGACGACGAGGTCACCGACGTCGCCGACGAGAAGTGCTACGCGCTCCAGGACGGCTACGCCATGGACACCTGGGCCGTCCCGGACGACGCGGACGTCTACTACTTCATCCCCTCCGAGCAGAGCTGGCGCTTCGGCGACCGTGAGATCACCTGCCTGTTCGGCAGCACGGAGGAGAACGGCAAGCTGACCGGCTCGCTGCGCAACGACGCGACGACGCTGGACACCGACCAGACCACCTTCCTATCCGCCACGAACGCCGTCGACACGGTGCTGTACGAGGAGCCCGAGGAATACCCGGAGGAGGACCTGGCGGCGAACCAGGCCTGGGCCGAGGAGGTCCACACGGTCCTCGGCGAGCAGATCGAGGCCCTGCGCGGGCACGAGTGGCCGGCCGGGGCCGAGCGGCCGGTCGCCGCTCTGGTCAAGGAGATGGAGGGCGCCCGGAAGGACTGGGAGCGGGCGGCCGCGGCGAAGGACGCGGACACGTTCTACACGCACTACGACAGTGGGTACGAGTACGTGGACGGCCGTACGACGGTCACCGCGCGCAAGGCTCTGGGCCTGGACACCACCGTGCCGACGTACGAGGAGGACTCGGGCGGCGGCAGCGACAGCGGGAGCGGCGGCGGCATCAATGTGTGAGCGGATGTGTGAGCGCGGCTATAGCGGGGAGAAAGTGCCTGCGTAAAGCCCTCCGTAGGCACAAGTCATCACATCGAGTGATTCTCTGGCCTTTGCTTGCATGGGACAACCCACGGTTGCCACGCTGTTGCTGTCTGTACAACCTGATGGGAGCGGCCAGTGACTTTCGGTGAGCAGCCGGCGTACCTGCGCGTCGCGGGTGATCTCCGCAAGAAGATCGTCGACGGTTCGCTGCCACCGCACACCCGCCTCCCCTCCCAGGCCAGGATCCGCGAGGAGTACGGCGTCTCGGACACCGTCGCCCTCGAGGCGCGCAAGGTCCTCATGGCCGAGGGTCTGGTCGAGGGCCGCTCCGGGTCCGGGACATACGTCCGTGAGCGCCCCGTGCCCCGCCGGATCGCCCGCTCCGGCTTCCGCCCGCCGAGCGGCGCCACGCCCTTCCGTCAGGAGCAGGCCGACGGCGAGGCCCGCGGCACCTGGGAGTCCAACAGCGCGCAGGCCGAGGCGAGCGTCGCCGTCGCCGAGCGGCTCGACATCCGGCCCGGCGACCGCGTCATGTGCACGCGGTACGTCTTCCGGGACGCCGGCGAGACGATGATGCTCTCCACCTCCTGGGAGCCCCTCGCCGTCACCGGCCGCACCCCCGTGATGCTGCCCGAGGAGGGCCCGCTCGGCGGCATGGGCGTCGTCGAGCGCATGGCGGCCATCGACGTCGTCGTGGACAACGTGACGGAGGAGGTGGGCGCGCGCCCCGGTCTGGCGGAGGAACTGCTGGCGTTGGGCGGTGTGCCCGGTCATGTGGTCGTCGTCATTCAGCGCACCTACTACGCGTCCGGCCGTCCCGTGGAGACCGCGGACGTGGTGATCCCCGCGGACCGCTACCGGGTCGCGTACCACCTCCCAGTGAAGTAGCGCACACCTTCACCGCAGTTGCCGCTGTCAGAGCCCCAACTCCCGCCCCTTCCATCGCCGTTGGAATCTGGCCGTTTTCCCAGGTCGTAGCAGCCGTGTCCGGCATGCCTGTGACCGGATGCATCAACGTCCGCGCACGGCGCATTCAATGCCGTGCGCCCCCTGCGACTTGGCTGGTTGCGTACCTCTTTGTGAAAAGGCGTATTCGCTGCGTAAAGGTTAGGCGTAGGCTCGGGCATATGCGGATTGCGGTTTCCTTAGCGGGCGGGGCACAGCACAGGCCGCGAGCGGGCCTCGGGCGGCTGCGGGCGGGAACGAGCGGCCGGCTGTGGGCGGGAAGGAGCGGTGGGGCGCGATGAACGACAGCACGATCACTCTTCCTTGGCTCGTCGTCCGGCAGGACGACAACGGCAATCGGTACCGCGTGGGCCGGTACGCGACACGGGCGGAGGCCCAGAAGATCGCGGACAGCCTCGACGGCCGTGGGCACAAGCAGCTGTACTGGGTCGAGCGGATCGCGCGCAACGCAGACGGTGCCGACAGCGCCGACGGCTGACGCCCGCCGACCCCGTACGGGACGAATCCCCGCGCGGATGCCCGCTCCCGTAGGCTCCGGCGCATGACGGAACGGATCGTGGTCGGTGCCGCACTGCTGGACGGGGGCCGCCTGCTCGCGGCACGTCGCAGCGCGCCCGAGGAACTGGCCGGGCGCTGGGAGTTGCCCGGCGGGAAGGTCGAGCCCGGAGAAGCGCCCGAGGCGGCGCTGGTGCGGGAACTTCGGGAGGAACTCGGCGTCGACGCCGAGGTGATCGAGCGGGTGCCGGGGCAGTGGCCCCTGAAATCCCCCTACCTCCTGCAGGTGTGGACCGTCCGCCTCCTGCCCGGCACCCCGGACCCCAAGCCCCTCCAGGACCACGACGCGCTGCGCTGGCTGGAGTACGGGGAAGTCTGGGACGTGGACTGGCTGGAGCAGGATGTGCCCGCGGTCCGAGAGGTGGCCGAGCGGCTGGGCGCGGGCTGAGCGAACGGGGAGATGGGGCGGGCCGGCGTCGATGACCGCCCGGCGGCCTGTCTTCCTGTGCGATATCGCCTCTCGATATCGGGTATGTGCCTATTAACCCCACGAAACCGGACATGGGTGGACCCGCTGGCCTGGGAAGTGATCGGCGTGATCGACACCGAAGGCGACGGCGCCGACTGGAGCTTTCCCGCAGAACCCGGCGCGGTCCGCGCCGCGCGCGCGGCCGTCCGCGACCGCCTGCGCGAGTGGGGCCTGGACAGCCTCGCCGACATCACGGCGCTCCTGGTCAGCGAGCTGGTGACCAACTCCCTCCGGCACGCCACGGGCCCCATCGGCGTACGTCTGGTACGCCCCGCCGACCTCGGTGACGTCCTCCTGGTCGAGGTCTCCGACCCCCTCCCCGACCCACCCCGCGAGCGCGTCGCCCATCCCGAGGACGAGAGCGGCCGCGGACTCCAGCTCGTGGCGCACTCCTCGCGCCGATGGGGAACCCGGCCGGGCCGCAACACCGGCAAGACGGTGTGGTTCGAGCTCGCGGTGCCGGACTGACCGCCGGTCGCGTCGGCACACCGCACGCCGGTTCTACGACCCGTCAGCAGACGTCCACTTCGCTGTACGTCAGCCCTCACCCTGTCGAGCGTCTGGTTCAGGCCAGTGGCAGTTGGGCCGGGGCGTGATTCGACTGCGTGTCCGCTGGTTAGAAGACTGGAAGTGTTTCCGCGGCCGGGACCGAAAACCATCGGGAACGTGCTGTGATCGTGAACACCGTGTTGTGCGGGGCCGTAGTGCTGGATACTGCGGGCAGCCGCCGCCGGTGACCGGTGCCGGACGCGGTGAGCTGGAGGGGACGGTTCGCGTGAGCGAGATACCAGCGAAGGCCACGGAGTCCGAGGACCCGTCGGACGGCGCGAGGACGAAGGCCGCGGAAGAGCGGGCGGCCTACGGCACCCAGGACTCCCGAGCCCCACGGGCCTCCCGGCACACACAGGACTCCGGACACACACGGGCCTCCGGACGCACACAGGCCTCGCGGACACCACAGGACGCGCATGTCGACGCCGCCACCTCCGGCTTCCTCGCCGACGAAGTCCGCCCGGGTGACCCCGTCTGGCAGAGCAGCCCGCCCGGCTCGATCTACGACTACATCAAGGTCGCGTCCTTCTCCATCGGCCCCGACGGCCTGGTCGACCAGTGGAGCCTGCGCGCCGAACAGCTCTTCGGCATCCCGGCCGAGCGTGCCGTCGGGATGGACCCCATAGAGGCGTTCATCGACCCAGACCTGCGCGAGCAGGGGCAGCGCAAGATGGCCGAGATCCTGGACGGGCGGGAGTGGACCGGCGTGGTCCCCTTCCGGATGCCGGACGGCGCCGGTGGGGGTGCCTCCCGCTCGAGCGAGGCCGAGAGTGGGGGAGGGCGCGACAGGGACGGCCTCGCCGAGGTGTACGTCATGCCGACGCGGACCGAGGACGGAGAGAAGGCCGCCGTGTGCATCGTGGTCGACGTCCGCACCCTTCGCCGTATGGAGACCGACCTCGCGGCCTCACAGTCGATTTTCGGTCAATCTCCCTTCGGTTTCGTGCTGATCGACCCCGAACTGAAGGTCCGCCGCGTCAACCACCGGTTCGCCTCCCTGTTCGGCGGCGCACCGGACGACCACCGCGGCCGCGGCGTGCACGACTACCTGCCCCGCGCCGAGGCCGACCGGGTCGCGGCCACCCTGCGCAGGGTCCTGGAGAGCGGCGACTCCATCACGGACATGCACGTCACGGGCTTCCTGCCCGGCTCCGACGAACGTCGCCACTGGTCCATCAACCTCTACCGGGTGCGCAGCGGCAGCGGCCGCCCCATCGGCATCGCCTGGCTCGGAACCGACATCACCGCCCGGCGCGCCGCGGCCCGCGAGGCCGCCGCCGCCCGGCGCAATCTCGCCCTCCTGAACGAGGCGGGAGCCCGCATAGGCAACTCCCTGGACCTGGAGACCACGGCCCGCGAACTCCTCGACGTCGTGGTCCCCGGCTTCTGCGATCTGGCCACGGTCGACCTCTACCAGGGCCTGCTGGCCGGCGACGAGACGCCGCCCGGTCTGGCCGACGGCAGCGCGGAGTTGCGGCGGGTCGCGTTCGCCAGCGCGGTCTCCGACGCGCCGTTCGTCGGCGGCGGCGCCCCCGTCGCGGTCGGCGCCGTCCACCACTACCCCTTCAACTCGCCCTGCGCGGACGCCCTGCGCACCGCCCGGCCGCAGCGCGTGCCGGGTGAGGAGGGCGGGCTCGTGCAGTCCACGCTCGCCGTGCCGATGGTCGCCCACGACACGGTCGTGGGACTGGCGCAGTTCGCCCGTACGAAGGGCAGCGAGCCGTTCGGGGAGAGGGACCGCGACCTCGCGGTGGAGCTGGCGGCGCGGGCGGCGGTGTGCATCGACAACGCCCGCCTGTACCGCCGCGAGCACGAGCGCGCGCTGATACTGCAACGGTCCCTGCTCCCGCCGGGGGACCCGGTCGCGTCCGGCCTGGACATCGCGTGCCGCTACCTGCCGGGCAACGCCTCCTCCGACCGCCCCAGTGAGGTGGGCGGCGACTGGTTCGACGTCATAGAACTCCCCGGTCACCGCACGGCGTTGGTCGTCGGGGACGTCATGGGCCGGGGCCTGCGGGCCGCCGTCGCGATGGGCGAACTCCGTTCGGCCGTACGAACGCTGGCGTTGCTGGACCTCGAACCGGCCGAGGTCCTCTCGGCACTGGACGAGATCGCGCGCGGCCTGGGCGCCCCCGGCGGCGTCCAGCAGGCCACGCGCGCGGCCCGCCGGCCCCGGGAGGCGGACCTGTCCGAGGTGTACCTGGCGACGTGCGTGTACGCGGTGTACGACTCGGTGACACGCCGCTGCACCTTCGCCAACGCGGGCCACCTGCCACCGGTCCTGGTCGAGCCCGGCGAGGCGGCGCTGATGCTGGACGTGCCGCCCGGGATGCCGCTGGGCGTGGGCGGCGAGCCCTTCGAGGAGGTGGAGGTCGAACTGCCGGAGGGCGCGCTGCTGGCGCTCTACACGGATGGACTGGTCGAGTCCCGCGACCACCCCTTGGACGAGGGCCTGCAAGCCTTCGTGGGCGCGCTCACCGACCCGACCCGCCCCTTGGAGGACGTCTGCGACCACGTCCTCAACACCCTCGACAGCCACCACGGCGAGGACGACATCGCCCTGCTGATGGCCCGGGTCCAGGGTCTGCCCGCGGACTCGGTCGGCGACTGGACCCTCCCGCGCGAGCCGCGCAGCGTGGGCCGGGCCCGCGAGCACGCCCGAGGCCAGCTGCTGTCCTGGGACCTGGAACCCTTGGTCGACACCACAGAGCTCCTGGTCAGCGAACTGGTCACCAACGCCCTGCGCTACGGCGAGGGCGACATCAGGCTGAGGCTTCTGTTGGATCGCACCCTGGTCTGCGAGGTCTGGGACTCCGGCCTGGTCCAACCACGCCGCCGCCGCGCCCGCGACACGGACGAGGGCGGCCGAGGCCTCCAACTGGTCGGCCTCCTCAGCGCAGCCTGGGGCTCCCGCCGCACACCCCGCGGCAAGACGGTCTGGTTCGAACTCCCGCTGCCAGACGGGGAGAACGGGCTGACGGATCCGGCGGAGGCGTTGCTGAGCCTGTTCTGAGCGGGGCGCCGCCGAGGGTCGTGGGCCCGCTCCCGCGGAGGGGCTGTTGCGGCGGTCGCGGCCGAGGGCGTGGGCCGCTTACGCGGGGTGGGCTGCCGTGGGCTCCTTGTTCGGCGGGGCGCCACCGTGGGGGCGGATTCGCTTGGGCGGGGGGTGCTGCTGTGGGGCGTGGTGGCGCGTTGCGTTCGGGGTGGGCGGCCCGGTTAGCGGATGGGGGGCCGTCGTTGTCTGGCTCCCTGCCCGGTGGGGTGCCGCGAGGGCCGTGGGTCCGTTTGCGCGGGGTGTGTTGTCGCGGTCGTGCCCGTGCCCATGCGTGTGGGGGCCCCGTTCGGTAGGGCGCCACCGTGGGCGGCGGATTCGCTTGCGCGGGGCGTGCTGCTGTGGGGCGTGGTGGCGCTTTGCCGTCCGGGTGGGCGGCCCGGCTAGCGGATGGGGGCCGTCGTTGCCTGGCTTTCGCCCGGTGGGGTGCGCCGAGGGCCGTGGGTCCGTTGCGCGCGGTGTGTCGCCGCGGTCGTGCTCCCGTGCGCGTGGGGCTCCTCGTTCTGTAGGGCGCCACCGAGGGCGGCGGATTCGCTTGCGCGGGGGCGTGCTGCTGGGCGTGTGATGGCGTGTTGCCGTCCGGGTAGGCGGTCCGGCTAGCGGATGGGGGCCGTCCTTGTCTGGCTTCCTGCCCGGCGAGGTGCTGCCGACGGCCGTGGGTCCGTTCATGCGGTCGGGGTAGCGCCGCGCCGCCCCCGTGTGCGTGGTCCGCCGAAGCCGGCGGGTGGGCCGCCGTTGGGGTCTCCGCCCAGTAGGACTCCGCCCAGGACTGCCCCGGCGAGTCCGATGGCGTTCGTGCCGGGGCCGTCGATGGGGTGGCCGTGGGTGCGGATGTCCTGTTCGGCGAGGTCGTGGGCCTGCTGGGCCAGGGTGTCGGCGGTGACCAGGTCGGTGAGTTCCTGACGCGGGCCGCGCCCGGCCGGTGCGGAGGCCGGGGGTGTGAGCAGGCGACGGGCCTCCGCCAGCCGGGTGCGTGGCTCGGCGCCCACCGCGGCGCGATGCGTCGCGACGACGTCGTCCGCACCGGCGACGGCACTGCGCGCGCACACCAGCGCGGCGGCCGCGATCACCCCGGCCCGCCCCGCGACGGCGGGCTGAACGCCGTGCACGATCCGCCGCAGCAGGTCGAGGGGGTCGTACGGCCCGGAGGTCAGTTCCTGGCGTACGACGGCCAGGACGACGTCGGCATGGCCGACACGGGCGCGCAGCTCGCCGGGAGGGACGTCCACGTACGCCTCTCCCACCCACGGCGTCGGCCCGCGCGCCCAGGCCAGCTCCGCCTCCGCGCCGGTCAGCGCGGCCGGAACCAGCGCCGCGGCCGTCGCGAGCTCTCCGGCGAGCCGGTCGATGCCGTCGATGAAGACGGCGGCCTGGGCGATGGCGCCCTCGGCGGCCCGCAAGTGACCCGCGGCCCGCTCGTTCTCGCCCAAGTCGGCGCTCTGGCGGGCATGGTTGAGGCGGGCCGTGGCGAACACCAGCCGGTCCTTGGCCTGCTCGACGTGGCCCGCCACGGCGGCCGTGGCCGAGGGGGCGTACCGCTCACCGAGGGCGCGCAGAGCCGCGTCAGCGCCCCCGGTACGCCCCGCCAGCTCCCGAAACCGCCCCTCCGCGACGGCCAACGCCTCGCCGAGGCCCCCGCCCAGGCCCTCCTCCAACCCCCGTACCTGGTCGAACGCGGCGGCCTGCCCGTCCAGCAGCCGCCCCGCCTCCTCGCTGCGCCCGACGATCCCCGCCAGCACATGCCGCCGAGCCGCCGCCTCTCCCGGCACCCCACCCTCGTACTGCCACCGCATCCGGAACGCGACCGCCAGTTCGGCCTCGGCGTCCCGCAGAACCCCCGCGAACGGCTCGACGTCCGCCGCCCCGAGCGCGGCCTGCGGACGGCCGCCGCCGACGCCCCCTACCCGCCCCTGGACGAACCCGAGCTCCTCCCGGCCGGCCCGCACCCAGTTGTCGGCCTCGACCAGCAAGACCCGCGCCCGCTCGTCGAGTTCCCTCACCTCCGGTTCGTCGCCCCGCACCGGCGCCCCACCCGGTGTCGTACGCCCCCGCGCCCGCCGCCTGCGCCGCAGGAACCCGTACCCCGCGAGCACCACCACCGCGACGACGGCCAGCATCGGCATCACCAGATCCGCCGCGGACGTCTCCCCGACCTCCCCCTGCGCCACCCCACCGGCAACGGGCCGCGCTGCCCCGCCGGCCACCCGCCCCTCACCCCCGATGTCCACCCCGGACAACACCAGCCACACCACCCCGACCACCCCGCCCACCAGCGCGTGCACCACCCGCACGGATATGTGCGAGGCGCCACGCCGCGGCCGGCCCCGGATCAAGGATGACGTCACATTTCGGAGCGTATGAGCAGGAATGCGGCCGCGCGACCGGGGTGCGCCGGGCCGGGGTGGGGGAGGGCGGGCGGCCGCCCTACGTCGACCGCCTCATGATCTTCGAGCCCAGCCACACCAACGGGTCGTACTTGCGGTCGACCGCCCGTTCCTTCAAGGGGATCAGCGCGTTGTCCGTGATCTTGATGCCCTCGGGGCAGACCTCCGTGCAGCACTTGGTGATGTTGCAGTAGCCGAGACCGTGCTCGTCCTGGGCGGTCTGCTTACGGTCCAGGCCGGTCTCGCTCGCCGCGTCCAGCGGGTGCATGTCGAGCTCCGCGACCCGCATGAGGAAGCGCGGGCCCGCGAACGCCGGCTTGTTCTCCTCGTGGTCACGGACCACATGGCAGGTGTCCTGGCACAGGAAGCACTCGATGCACTTGCGGAACTCCTGCGAGCGGTCCACGTCCTCCTGCATCATCCGGTACTCGCCGGGGCCGAGGTCTGCGGGCGGTACGAAGGCCGGGACCTGCCGCGCCTTGTCGTAGTTGAAGCCGACGTTCGTGACCAGGTCGCGTACGACGGGGAACGCCCGCAGCGGTGTGACGGTGATCGTCTCCTCGCGGGTGAACACCGACATCCGCGTCATGCACAGCAGCCGCGGCCGCCCGTTGATCTCCGCCGAACACGAACCGCACTTGCCCGCCTTGCAGTTCCAGCGGACCGCCAGGTCGGGCGCCTGGGTGGCCTGGAGGCGGTGGATGATGTCCAGGACCACCTCGCCGTCGTTCACCTCGACCTCGAAGTCCTCCAGGCCGCCGCCCTGCACATCGCCCCGCCACACCTTGAAGCGGGCCTCGTAGCTGCTCACTGGTAGAGCTCCTCTTCGGCGAGGTACTTGACCAGCTCCTCCTTGTCGAAGAGAGCGAGCAGGTCCGGGCGGACGGGGTCGGTGGTCTCCCGTACGAGGTCGATCTGGCCGCGTTCCGGGTCGGTGGCCGCCAGGCCGCCCGTCGGGTCGGCCAGTCGGCACAGCAGGTTGATGTTGCGCCACTTGCGGTCCATCGTCGGATGGTCCTCGCGGGTGTGGCCGCCCCGCGACTCGGTGCGCTCCAGCGCCGCCCGGGCCACGCACTCGCTGACCAGCAGCATGTTGCGCAGGTCGAGTGCGAGGTGCCAGCCGGGGTTGAACTGACGGTGGCCCTCGACGCCCGCCCTCCGGGCCCGTACCCGCAGCTCGGCGAGCTTCTCCAGGGCCTGCTCCATCTCGCCCTCGCGGCGGATGATGCCGACGAGGTCGTTCATCGTCTGCTGGAGTTCCTGGTGGAGGGTGTACGGGTTCTCCGGCGGGCGTCCGTCCTCCTCGCCGCCGACCGGGCCCTCCGCCGAGAAGGGCCGCAGCGCCTCCGCGGCCGCCGTGTCGACCTCCAGGTCGCTGACCTCGGGGCGTTCGAAGGCCCGCGCGGCCGCGTACTCGGCGGCGTGCCAGCCCGCCCGGCGCCCGAACACCAGCAGGTCGGACAGGGAGTTCCCGCCGAGCCGGTTCGAGCCGTGCATGCCGCCGGCGACCTCACCGGCCGCGTACAGGCCGGGCACGCCACGCGCCGCCGCGGTGTCGGACTCGACCGCGATACCGCCCATGACGTAGTGGCAGGTCGGCCCGACCTCCATCGCCTCCGCCGTGATGTCCACGTCCGCCAGCTCCTTGAACTGGTGGTACATGGAGGGCAGACGACGGCGGATGACCTCCGCAGGCATACGGGTGGAGACGTCCAGGAACACACCGCCGTGCGGGGAGCCGCGGCCCGCCTTCACCTCGGAGTTGATCGCCCGGGCGACCTCGTCACGCGGCAGCAGCTCCGGAGGGCGCCGGTTGTTGTCCGGGTCCTCGTACCAGCGGTCGCCCTCCTCCTCCGACTCGGCGTACTTCTCCTTGAAGACGTCGGGGATGTAGTCGAACATGAACCGCTTGCCCTCGGAGTTGCGCAGCACCCCGCCGTCGCCCCGCACCGACTCCGTGACCAGGATCCCCTTCACCGACGGCGGCCAGACCATGCCCGTCGGGTGGAACTGCACGAACTCCATGTTGAGCAGGGGAGCCCCGGCGAGCAGGGCCAGCGCGTGGCCGTCGCCCGTGTACTCCCACGAGTTCGACGTCACCTTGAAGGACTTGCCGATGCCGCCCGTCGCGACGACGACCGAGGGCGCCTCGAGGACGAAGAAGCGGCCGGTCTCGCGGTCGTAGGCGAAGACCCCGGAGACCCGGCTGCCGCCCGCGGCGGAGCCGCTGTCAGACGCCTTGAGGATCCTCGTGACCGTGCACTCCTGGTAGACCTTCAGCCGGGACTCGTAGTCCCCGGTCTCCTTCTTGTCCTCCTGCTGGAGTGCGACGATCTTCTGCTGGAGGGTGCGGATCAGCTCCAGGCCGGTACGGTCACCGACGTGCGCGAGGCGCGGGTACTCGTGGCCGCCGAAGTTGCGCTGCGAGATACGGCCGTCCTTCGTACGGTCGAAGAGCGCGCCCCAGGTCTCCAGCTCCCACACCCGGTCCGGCGCCTCGCGCGCGTGCAGCTCGGCCATCCGCCACTGGTTGAGGAACTTGCCGCCGCGCATGGTGTCGCGGAAGTGGACCTGCCAGTTGTCGTGCTCGTTGGCGTTGGCCATGGCCGCCGCGATGCCGCCCTCGGCCATCACGGTGTGCGCCTTGCCGAACAGCGACTTGCAGATCACGGCCGTACGGGCGCCTCGCTCGCGTGCCTCGATCGCCGCACGGAGGCCCGCGCCCCCGGCGCCGACCACGACGACGTCCCACTCCTGTCGGTCGACCACGGACATCAGTCAGCCCCACCCATTCAGAAGAAGCGCGGATCGTCGAAGACCCCGGACGCGACGAGATAGACGTAGAAGTCGGCGAGCGCCACGCTCACCAGCGACGCCCAGGCGAGCAGCATGTGGCGGGCGTTGAGCTTCCCGATCCACTGCCATGCCTTGTAGCGCACGGGGTGTTTGGAGAAGTGCTTGAGCTTGCCGCCGACGATGTGCCGGCAGGAGTGACAGGAGAGGGTGTACGCCCAGATCAGCACGATGTTGACGAGGAAGACGAGGGTGCCGAGGCCCATGTGGCCCCACTCGTAGTTTTCGTCGGTCCCGCCGCGGAAGGCGAGCACCGTGTCGTACGTCAGGATCCCGGCGACCGGGATCGCGGCGTAGAAGAAGTACCGGTGGATGTTCTGCAGGATCAGCGGGAAGCGGGTCTCGCCGGAGTACTTCTTGTGCGGCTCCGCCACCGCGCAGGCCGGGGGCGACATCCAGAAGCCGCGGTAGTAGGCCTTGCGGTAGTAGTAGCAGGTCAGGCGGAAGCCGAGCGGGAAGATCAGGATGATGATCGCGGGGGAGACGCCCCACCAGCTCCCGAAGAGGTCCCAGTTCGGCCCGGCGCGCATGGGCTCGCAGTTCTCCGCCAGACAGGGCGAGTAGAACGGGGAGACGTACGGCGCCGCGTAGTAGTCCGCGTTGGCGAAGGCCCGCCACGTCGAGTACACGATGAACGCCAGCAGACCGGCCGCGGTGGCGGCGGGGGCCAGCCACCAGCGGTCGGTCCGCAGGTGCGGGGCGGAGATCGCGGCGCGCGTACCGGTTCGTACGCCGCCGCTGTTCAGATGGGGTTCCGTACCAGTGGCCAATGGATGACTCCGGTCGGGTCAGGGGGTGGGATCAGGGTGCGCGGCGGTCCCGGGCGCCGAGACCCTCGTCATCCGTGTCGATCCACAGAGAGTCGTCGTACGGCGTGTCGGGGATGGTGACGAGCTCCGGCCTGCGCTGCGCGCCGGGAGCCGACGCGGACTCCCGCAGCAGCGCCACGCTCTCGCGCAGATGGTCGGCGTCGGTGCGCACGCGGCGCATCTCCAGCCCGCCGGTGCCCAGGTGCTGCTCGAGGCGGCCCACGGACCGGGCCAGGTCGTCGAGGCAGCGCTGGACAGCTGTCAGGTCGTCTTGCACGGACATGACGTGACCTCACTTCCGTGGGCCCTTCGGCCCTGGGTGGCAACGTTCATGCGCCTGCGAGTGTTGCGCGTCACACCTACCGCTGTGAAGGCATGTGCAGCGATTGGCGGATTGCACGCCTCCGACGCGCG
Organism: Streptomyces cyaneochromogenes; assembly: GCF_003963535.1. Taxonomy (GTDB): domain Bacteria; phylum Actinomycetota; class Actinomycetes; order Streptomycetales; family Streptomycetaceae; genus Streptomyces; species Streptomyces shaanxiensis. Next base: position 6,590,019 of record NZ_CP034539.1, read on the forward strand.
CCCGCATGCGCTCTGTGTACGCCGGGGGGCCTCAGGTGGTACGGGGGCGCGTTGCTCCGTCCGTGCGGGAGCGCGTTGCTCCACACGGGTGGCCTTCCGCGTCCCCGCCGCCGTGTCGACGCCGCCTGGCGAACCCTTTCCTCTTCAGTGGGGGCCCGTAGATCTGATCAACTCCAAAATACCGCCAAACGTGATCAAAACGCACTTATTGTCACCGGCGGGCCGCTCCCCGGAGGTACCTGAGATGTCCTACGACGGCGTTGGACCCAGGCCTGGCCGCACCGCGGTCATGCGCGCGGTCGCTTTCCTTGCCGCGGGCGTGCTCGCGGTGCCCGCGCTCGCCGGTTGCAGCGACCCCGACCCGGCCGGCAAGCCGCTGGCCGGACAGGACATCGGCGCGGCCGCCCGGGACCGGGTCGCCGACGGCGGCACGCTGCGGTGGGCCGTGGACGCCGTGCCGGAGACGCTGAACACCTTCCAGTCGGACGCCGACGCGACCACGACCCGGATCGCTCAGGCCACCCTGCCGTCGATGTACCGGCTCGATCCGAACGGGCGGCCGGAGCGCAACCCGGATTACCTGGAGTCCGCCAAGATCGTCGAGACCGAGCCCAAGCAGGTCGTCCTGTACAGGCTCAACCAGCAGGCCGTCTGGAGCGACGGCCGGGAGATCGGCGCCGCCGACTTCGCCGCCCAGTGGCGGGCCCTGTCCGGCAAGGACAGCGCCTACTGGACCGCCCGTAACGCCGGCTACGACCGGATCGAGAAGATCGAGCGCGGCAAGGGCGACCTGGAGGTCAGAGTCACCTTCGCGCGGCCGTACGCCGACTGGCGCTCGCTGTTCTCGCCGCTGTACCCGAAGGAGGTCATGGGCACGCCGGACTCGTTCAACGACGGGGCGCGGCGCAAGCTCAAGGTCAGCGCCGGGCCGTTCGCCCTGCAGAAGATCGACCGCGGGAACGACGAGGTCCGGCTCACCCGCAACCCCCGCTGGTGGGGACAGCGCGCCAAGCTGCACGAGATCGTGCTGCGGGCCGTGCCACGCGACGAGCGCGCCGCCGAGCTGGCCGCCGGACGGCTCGACCTGGCCGAGATCGACCCCGCCGCGGCCCGGCGCATCGCGCTCGCCGCGCCGCCGCGGGCCGCGACCGCCGGTGCCACCGGTACGGCGGCCGGTTCCGCTTCGCCGCTGATGGGCCCCGACCGGCGCAGGATGACGCCCGAGCAGCGGCGGGAGGCGGCGGCGTTCCAGGGCTTCGAGGTGCGCAAGTCCCTGGAACCGACGTACACCCAGCTCGCCCTCAACGGGGCCGAAGGCGCGCTCGCCGACGAACGGGTGCGCCGGGCCGTGGCTCGCGCGATCGACCGCAAGGAACTGGCGAAGCTGGTCCTCACCCCGCTGGGCCTGCCCGCCGAGCCGGTCGGCAGCCACCTCGCGCTGTCCGGCCAGGCCGCGTACGCCGACAACAGCGGGGCGATCGGCGGCCAGGACACCAAGGAGGCGAAGGCGCTGCTCGCCGACGCGGGGTGGGTGCGGGGCGGGCCGATCAAGGAGGAGGAGAAGAAGGCGGAGGAGGCGGCGGGGCCGGAGGGGAAGAAGGCCGGAGAGGGCGAGAAGGCCGAGAAGGCCGAGAAGGCCGAGAAGGCGGAGAAGAAGGGCGAGAAGGCGGACAAGGACGCCAAGAAGTCGGACAAGGACGCCGAGAAGGCAGACAAGGGCGCCGAGAAGAAGGAGCCCGAGAAGAAGGAGCCCGAGAAGAAGGAGCCCGAGAAGAAGGACGCCGCGAAGGACTCGGAGTCGTCGGGCGGGGACGACGGGACGTACATCGTCGGGGAGGACAACAAGGCGGACGGCGACGAGCGTCGCGAGGGGAAGCATCTCGCCCAGGACGGCAAGCAGTACGGCAACAAGCAGCTCCAGCCCGGCGGGGCGCCCGGTGCGTACGCGCCCCAGGGCACGCCCGCACCGGCGGGCGCGGCGGCGCGGCCGCTGGCGAAGGACGGCAAGGCGCTGGTGCTGCGGTTCGTGGTGCCGGCGGGGGAGGGATCGCAGACGCTGCGCACGGTGGCGGACCGGATCGGTCTGATGCTGGAGCGGGTCGGGATCCGCACCGTGATCACCAAGGTCTCGGACGAGAGCTACTTCAAGGACCACATCGCGTCCGGGCAGTACGACCTGGCCCTCTACTCCTGGCCCACCTCCGCCTACCCGGCCACGGACGCCCGGCCCATCTACGCCAAGCCGGTCCCGGCCGCCGACGGCTCCCTGAACGTCGAGCAGAACTACACGCGTGTCGGCACCGACCAGGTCGACCAGCTCTTCGACCAGGCGGTCGGGACGCTCGACGAGTCCGAGTCCCGCTCGTTGATCCGCAAGGCCGACTCCCGTATCTGGGCGGCGGCCGGGTCGATTCCTCTCTTCCAGCGGCCGCAGCTCACGGCGGCGAGGGCGAATGTCGCCAACGCGGGGGCCTTCGGGTTCGGGACGCCCGTGTACCAGGACATGGGCTTCCTGAAGAAGGGGACGGGACCGTCGGCGAGCGCGTCGACGAACTGACCTTCTCCTCGCCCCCGCCGCCCCTACCCGTCCCGTCCCGGGGGCTGCCGCCCCCGGACCCCCGCTTCGGCCCTGAAGGGGCTCGTCGGACGGGCTGAGTTCAGCCCCTCCGGCGTTGAGGGAGCGGGGCCCAGGGGCCGTGAACCTTGCTAGGTGTGGGTAGCCTCTGACCTGCGGAAACAACGGTCTCAAGGTCGATCGTGAGCCTTGAGACCGTTGCGGAGTCGTCAGCAAAGTAATGGGCCTATTTGCCACCGCCTCTTACGCTGGCCGCCGAGTCGCCATCGCTGGGCGGGCGTTGCGAACCCGAGAGAGCAACGGTAGCGACGATGACGGCTCCGATGGCCACGCACACCACCATGACGGCAACGATTGCCTCCCAGCCCGCCATGACCGCGCGGATCAGCACCCTAGGAATCGGCAGGCCAGCTGGTTGATCCGCAGCAGCAAGAAGGCCGAAGCCGATCGCTCCCAACAGAGAGATCACCACCGACACGAGCAGCATGTTCCAAAGCTTGTGCTTGTCCATGAAGGGTTGAGCGCCCCTTCTATGCCTACTGAGCTTGAACTCGGGTTGTCGTAGCCGCTGACAGAGCTTGATCCTCGCGGTAGGTCGTTGCCATGAGGTATGCGCAGGGCGGCGGTCTGTCCAACGAGCGCCGGCAGTTCCGCGAGGGGATCGGGATGAACGCGGCCGAGAGGTTCGCCCGGGGCGAGCCGAGCTCGGCGATCGCCAAGGAGTTACGGGTGAGTGTCCGGTCCGTGCAGCGGTAGCGGCGGGCCTGGGACAAGGGTGGGCCGCTGGCCCTGCACTCGGTAGGCTCGGCCTCGCCGCCCGGACTGAGCGAGGCCCAGTCCGCCCAGCTGGAAGCGGAGATGGCGCAAGGGCCGGTCGCACACGGAAGCCATCGAAGCCTAGAACGCAGAAAAGGACCCGGTATCCGCCCAGCAGTAGCGAGGGGATACCGGGTCCTATTCATGGATGGGCTTATCAGCGCTCACGGGTAAGCAGTGGATACCGCTGTCGCTCGAAGATCTCTGTCTTGACTGCCTCGTACTACAGCCTCAGATCATGTGACTGGTGATCGGTGCTGACCGTTGTCCGGTCATGCTGATGGACGTGAGCGCGGAGCACGTCGGGGGCTGGGCGGAGAAACTGGCCGCTCTGACGGATGGATTGGGGCATCTGTTCGCCCGGCTGAGCCGCGGGAGGTGTTCTCGGATCTCATCGACGGGCTGCTGTTGGACCTGGGCCGCAAGAACGGCTGGACGATGGTCGAGCGGGCCGGGCATGCCGCCCCGCACCGGATCCAGAAGTTCCTCGGCGAGGCATCCTGGGATGCGGACGCGTTGCTGGCCGAGGTGCAGGGGACGTGGTCCGGGAGTTGAGGGATCCGAAGGCGACGCTGGTGTTGGACGACACCCAGGTGATCAAGAAGGGTGACAAGTCCGTCGGGGTCGCCCACCAGCACTGCGGGGTTACCGGCGCCTGTACCTGCCGGGGTCATGGACACGCGACCGTGAAAGGTGCCAGGCGGCCGGGGTGCCCGACTCCGACGCCTTCGCCACCAAGCCGCAGCTGGGCATCGCCATGCTGACCGGCGTGGAGGCCAGCTCGATGCCGTTTTCCTGGGTGGTCGCAGACGCGGACTACGGCGAGGACCCCGCTCTCAGGTCCTGGCTCCATGAGCGGAGGATCTGCTACGTGCTCGCGGTGCCGGTCACCCTGCCGCTGACCGGTCCGCCGGGCAAGCCGTCCCTCCCGAAGGTCGCGGCGGTCGGTGACCTGCTGCACTACGCCACAGTGTGCGAGAAGAGAAGTTGGAGCGCCGCAGCCAGGGCGCGGGCTCCAAGGGACAGCGCACCTACGACTGGACAACTGCTCCGGTGCGCCATTGGAGCTCAAATGTATCTCAAGACCCGTGACTCTCATTGAGCTTATCGGCAGTATGGAGCTCGCATGACGTTTCCACCCCTCACAAAAAGCATCGGGGGATGCATTGAGTAAGACCAGAATCATCGCCGGAATGGCCACGTCGGCGCTCGCTATCGGCGTGACCATTACTGGGCCCGCATCGACCGCGCGGGCCGATGACGGCGGCCGCTGGTACATCGTGAACCAGTACAACGGCAAGTGCGTCCAAGGTCATGGCCGGGGCAAGAATCTCACGCTGGGCACTTGCAAGAAGAAGAACGCGTTCCAGTGGCAAAATTACGGAAGTCACCAGTACGTAAACTTCAGCGAAAGCCCCGGTGGAGAGTGGGGGGTTCTGTGCATGGCCCAGAAGGGGAAGGACAAGCCCGTAAGCCTGAAACCGTGCCATGACGTAGATGGTGTTTGGCAGATCGCGTCTTTGAACAACGGCGCCAAGACCCCCATCACGAACGTCAAGTGTGGAGCTCTTCAGGCCGTAAACACGACGACCCTGAAATGCGGCAAAGTGCCTGCTAACAGGAAGAAGATGACTTGGATAATCAAGTACTCCCTCAGCTAGGCGTAGCCGCCCACTCTTCGCCGCACTCCAGTCGCGGAACGCAGTGCCCCAACATTCCGTGAGGAAGAGCCAGTATCTGACCCTATGTCAGGTACTGGCTCTTCTCGTATGTGTGGCTGTCAGCTCCTGTCAGGAGACTCCCCTCCCCGCCTAACCTCGCGCTTTCGCTTAGGGTAAAGGGGACTTCGTGCAGCCGGGCCACACCTCGGCCTCGGTCCACTCGGCCAAGCGGCGCCAGCAGGCCACGCCCGAGCCGAAGGCCGAGTTCCTGCAGCAGTTGTTCCCAGGAGATCCTGGTGTGCAGCACGAACAGGTATTACAGCCTCAGATCTTGAGGTTGTGAACGGTTCTGCTCAGGTTGTCGTCGGGGGGCGGAGGGCGGGTGGGCAGGGGGTCGCCGCGCCAGTTGTAGTGGCTGACGGTGGCCGGGTCTGGTGCAGGGCCCGCCAGTGGTGCTGCTGGAGCTGTACGCGTTGCTGTGGTGGGTGAATCAGGGCGGTGGCCGCGCGAGGAGCGTGGCGAGTGCCGGCGCGGTCAGCCGGATCAGCGGAAGGCGCCCCTTCCCGCTGTCACCTGTGCCCCTTCGTCTGCAGGGTCCAGACCGACGGGCTGCCCGGGGAGATCGGCTGCGGATTCGGGTTCCGGGTCGGGGTAGCGGGCGCGCTGGATGGTCAGGAAGGCCAAGGCGAGCATCGCGCGGGTGACGTGCCGGTGCCAGGAGGTCCAGCGGCGGACATGTTACTGGCCGAGGCCGAGGTGGGCGTGTGCTTGCGGTACCCGCCGTATGCGGGACGGAGCGACAACGTCCGCAGGTGATCACTCGTGAACGGACGGCCGACCGGTTCACGTGCTCCGCCGCCGCCAGGTCGCGGACGATGGAACGCATGTCATGGCCGGCTCTCGCTCTTGCGTTGTCGTCGTGCTGTTCGGTCACGGACCGTTGACGCCCAGAGCTGTCCTGCGACACAGGCAGGTACTCACGGCCCGTGAGCAGCTCTGGGCGACGGAAGCGGCGGTCAGGGTGACGTTTGCGCTGGTGAAGGCATGTTTGGAGCATGCCCGCTAACCGACATCTGGAAAAATGAGCGGGGCGGAGCCCCAGAAAGACGGGAAGGGTAGGGGCGGCGGGGGCGATAACCCCTCTGACCTGCACCGACGTATCCCGCCAAGCCCCAGTGGCAGCGGCCCCGTACCATGGGGTAAGGCCGTGGCACGTTCAGCCCGGCAGGGCCCGCGTAACACAGACGTACGCGAGAGCCGTCCTCACCACTCCGGGAGTACGCCGCAATATGGCCACGCGCCACGACATCCGCAACGTCGCCATCGTCGCCCACGTCGACCACGGCAAGACCACCATCGTCGACGGCATGCTGAAGCAGGCCGGTGCCTTCGCCGCGCACCAGCTCGACTCCGTCGACGACCGCATGATGGACTCGAACGACCTGGAGCGTGAGAAGGGCATCACGATCCTGGCCAAGAACACGGCGGTGAAGTACCACCCGAAGGACGGGGGGGACGTCATCACCATCAACATCATCGACACCCCCGGCCACGCCGACTTCGGCGGCGAGGTCGAGCGCGGTCTGTCGATGGTCGACGGTGTCGTCCTGCTCGTCGACGCCTCCGAGGGCCCGCTCCCGCAGACCCGCTTCGTGCTGCGCAAGGCCCTCCAGGCCCGGCTGCCGATCATCCTCTGTATCAACAAGACGGACCGGCCGGACGCCCGTATCGACGAGGTCGTCAACGAGACCTACGACCTCTTCCTCGACCTGGACGCCGACGAGGAGCAGATCGAGTTCCCGATCGTCTACGCCTGCGGCCGTGACGGCATCGCGTCCCTCACCAAGCCGGACGACGGGACCGTGCCCGCCGACTCCACCAGCCTGGAGCCGTTCTTCTCCACCATCCTGGAGCACATCCCGGCCCCGACCTTCGACGAGGACGCCCCGCTCCAGGCCCACGTCACCAACCTCGACGCCGACAACTTCCTCGGCCGTATCGCGCTGCTGCGCGTGCACCAGGGCGAGCTGAAGAAGGGGCAGACCGTCGCCTGGATGAAGCGTGACGGCTCCGTCACCAACGTCCGCATCAGCGAGCTGATGATGACCGAGGCACTGACCCGCAAGCCGGCGGAGGTGGCCGGGCCCGGTGACATCTGTGCCGTCGCCGGTATCCCCGACATCATGATCGGCGAGACCCTCGCCGACACCGAGAACCCCGTCCCGCTGCCCCTGATCACGGTCGACGAGCCCGCGATCTCCATGGTCATCGGCACCAACACCTCCCCGCTGGTCGGCCGCGGCGGCACCGGCAAGGGCGCCGACGCGAAGGCGGCCGTCAAGGACCGCAAGGTCACCGCCCGTCAGGTGAAGGACCGCCTGGACCGCGAGCTGATCGGTAACGTCTCCCTCCGTGTGCTCGACACCGAGCGTCCGGACGCCTGGGAGGTGCAGGGCCGTGGTGAGCTGGCGCTGGCCATCCTGGTCGAGCAGATGCGCCGCGAGGGCTTCGAGCTGACCATCGGCAAGCCGCAGGTCGTCACGAAGGACGTCGACGGCAAGGTCTACGAGCCCGTCGAGCGCATGACCATCGACGTGCCCGAGGAGCACATGGGCGCCGTCACGCAGCTGATGGGCGTCCGCAAGGGTCGTATGGACAACATGTCCAACCACGGCTCCGGGTGGGTGCGCATGGAGTTCGTCGTCCCGTCGCGCGGTCTGATCGGTTTCCGGACCGAGTTCCTGACCCAGACCCGCGGCACCGGCATCGGCCACTCCATCCACGAGGGCCACGAGCCCTGGTTCGGCACGCTCCAGACCCGTAACAACGGCTCGCTGGTCGCCGACCGCTCCGGTGCCGTCACCGCGTTCGCGATGACCAACCTCCAGGAGCGCGGCGTGCTGTTCGTCGAGCCCGGCACCGAGGTGTACGAGGGCATGATCGTCGGCGAGAACTCGCGCGCCGACGACATGGACGTCAACATCACCAAGGAGAAGAAGCTCACCAACATGCGGTCGTCCACGGCTGATGTGGCCGAGTCGATCGTCCCGCCGCGCAAGCTGTCGCTGGAGCAGTCCCTGGAGTTCTGCCGCGACGACGAGTGCGTCGAGGTGACCCCGGAGGCGGTCCGCATCCGCAAGGTGAACCTGGACGCCCGCGAGCGCGCCCGCGCCGCGAGCCGCGCCAAGCACGGCTGACCCTAGCGCTGACGGCACCGGGCGCCCCGCCGAGGGGCGCCCGGTGCCGTTTTGCAGAAGATGGAGCGACTGGAGCGAAGGGATCCAAAGGGACGTAGGGAAAACCCTTGAATTCGCTGTGAGGCCCCGTTCGGTGGGGCGGATCCCATTAACCTGCCCGGAAGCAACGTGCCGACATGCCCGGGAGCAGCGCGCTCGAACGGTCGGGGCACCCAAGCACCGACGGTGTGCGCTCGGCAACTGTTTTTCCGGCGCAGGACGTCCGGTATTCGGACGCTACCCCCCGATAGATGTGTAACAAGTCCGTTTCGCAGCGATCTCTCCTCAAACCCTTTGTCCGGATTTTGGAAGACCTAGCCCCTATCTGTGATCGAACCGAGACCTCAAGAGTGTGGTTCGTCCCCTGGCCGATAGCAGATAGTTAGGCGCGTAGAGCTCGGATGAACGGGTTACGCGCTGACGGGGCGCGGACTCGCGAGCGTGGGGGCACGTGACGAACTCCGGCACCAATGAAGGGGCCTGGAGGTGTCGTCTGCTCCCCTTTGCGGTGAACAAGCGGATTCATGAGGAGGAACCCATGCGAGGTGCCACAAGCGCCATATGGGTCGCGTCGTCCCGGATGGCAGATGTAGGCCCCGCAGGTGCGAGTCCCGATTCGGCGGTCGCGACGGTCATCAGGCGTCGCGAACTCCCCTGACGGACCGATCCGTCGGCCGGTCAGTGCCGATCGCGAGCCAGGTTCCCCCGGGGGCTCGCCCCCAGCCGTTGTTCTCCTCGCGCGCTGCGAAAGACGTACGCCGTGCGACGGTCGTCGAACACTGTGTGGTCCCGACGACCTCCAACATCTGTGAAATGGACGAATCATGACGAGTCCAATCGAGCTCGAGGGTGCCGAGACCCCTTCTCTCGTGGACAAGGAGAGCGCCCCGCAGGAAGGCGCCAAGGAGTCGAAGAAGCTTGAGGGCCGCAGCCCCGGGCAGTTGATGTGGGGTCGCTTCAAGCGCGACCGCACCGGTGTGATCTCCGCCGTCGTCGTCCTGTTCTTCTTCGTCATCGCAGCCGCGGCGCCGCTGATCTCGATGGTGTACGGCAAGGACCCGTACACGCTCTACGGGCAGGAGCGGCCGGAACTACTGGACATGTTCACCATGCCGGCGGGGCCTGCCGGCGGCATGACCGGGGAGTTCTGGTTCGGCATCGAACCGGTCCTGGGCCGGGATGTCTTCACCCAGCTCCTGTACGGCATCCGGACCTCGCTGCTCACGGCGCTGGCCGCGACGGTGCTGATGACCGTGGTCGGTGTGCTGATCGGCCTCGCGGGAGGCTACTTCGGCGGGAAGTCCGACTACTGGCTCGGCCGGATCACCGACTTCTTCATGGCTCTGCCCAACCAGCTCTTCTTCGTCGCCGCGATGCCCGTCATCACCACGGTGTTCGTCGCTCCGGACGAGGAGACACCCACCTATGTGCGCACCTGCGCGATCATCATCGTCCTGTCCTTCCTGGGCTGGATGAGCATGGCGCGGCTGATCCGGGCCGCCACCCTGTCCCTGCGGGACCGGGAGTTCATCGAGGCGGCGCGGATCTCCGGGGCCTCGCCCTGGCGGATCATCCGCAAGGAGCTGTTCCCCAACATCGTCACTCCGGTGCTGGTGCAGTTCACGCTCACGCTGCCGAGCACCATCCTCAGCATCGCCTTCCTCTCCTTCGTGGGCGTGGGATACGTCGAACCCACCCCGGACTGGGGGCGGATGTTCGCCATCGGCGCGCGCTACATCGAGCAGGACCCGTACTACATGCTCTTCCCCGGCGTGGCCATGGTGGTCTTCGTCGTGGCCTTCAACCTTCTCGGTGACTCGGTGCGGGATGCCTTCGATCCCAAGACGGGTCGCTGAGGGTCCCCCCACTCACGGGCAGGCCACGCTCTTGCCCACGTCGGCTTCGGTCCCCACGGCCCGGCTCCGGCCAGCTACAGCAATGCTCACTACTCACAGGCAGGTGGATTCCACTCCATGAGCATCTTCCGTAACCGCACCACAACGGCCGCGCTTGTCGCGGTTGCCGCCGGAGCCCTGACCCTCACCGCCTGCGGTGGCGGCGGCGGCAGCTCGGCGGAGGACAACAGCAAGAGCAAGGAGGACGCCAAGTCGCAGTCCAAGCCGGTGCAGATCGGCGATGAGAAGGCGTCCACCGGCCCCGCTGCCGAGGTCCCCGGTGCCAAGGCGGGCGGTACCGCGATCGTCTACCAGGAGGCGGACTTCTCCCACCTGGACCCGGGCCAGATCTACGTCTCGGACGGAAAGCTGCTCAGCCGCCTCATCTACCGCGGTCTGACCCAGTACGCCGAGGACGACAAGGGCAACCTGACCGTCGTGGGCGACCTCGCCACCGACGCGGGCAAGGTCTCCGACGGCGGCAAGACCTGGACCTACACCCTGAAGCCCGGCCTGAAGGACGAGAACGGCAACCCGATCAACTCGGCGGACATCCGCCACTCGGTCGAGCGCCTGTACTCGACGTACATCACCGACGGCCCGTCGTACCTGCAGCAGTGGCTGTCCGGCTCCGGCACCACCTACCGCGACGCCTACGCGGGCCCGGACAAGGGCAAGCACCTGCCCGACAGTGTCCTGGAGACGCCGGACGAGAAGACGGTTGTCTTCCACTTCAAGGACGCGCAGCCCGACCTCCCGCAGATGCTGACCATGCCCGGTTACAGCGTCGTCCCGGAGGAGACGGACACCAAGGAGAAGTACGACACGGACCCGGTCGCGACCGGCCCGTACAAGATCGCCGACTTCAAGCCGGGCAAGTCGATGAAGCTCGTCAAGAACACCCAGTGGGACCCGAAGTCCGACTCGGTGCGTCACCAGTACGTCGACGGCTTCGACATCGAGATGAACCACGACGACGAGGACCAGACCAAGACCCTCCTCGCCGACCAGGGCGACGCCAAGAACGCGATGATGTTCACGGGTCAGGTCGCCACCACGCAGCTCCAGGCCGTCGTGGGCGACAAGAGCGTCCTGGGCAAGCGCACCATCGAGGGCTACGCGCCCTACGTGTGGCAGCTCAACTTCAACCTGGACCGCGTCAAGGACAAGAAGCTCCGTGACGCCATCACGCTGGCCCTGCCGGCCACCTCGGTCTTCAAGGCCGACGGTGGTGCCTACGGCGGTGAGGTCGCCAACTCGCTGATGTCGCCCACCACTCCGGGCTACGACGAGAAGTACGACCCGTTCAACCGCGCCAAGAAGCCCAACGGTGACATCGAGGCCGCCAAGAAGCTGATCGAGGAAGGCGGCTTCAAGGGCAAGAAGCTCGTCTACGCCTACGGCAACACGCCGGTCCGTCAGCAGCAGGCCGTCCTGATCGCCGATGCGCTGGAGAAGATCGGTCTCGACATCCAGAAGAAGGAGATCGACTCCGCCACCTGGTACGAGCAGGTCGGTAAGGTCAAGAACGGCTACGACCTGTACATGACCGGCTGGGGTCAGGACTGGTCGTCCGCGGCGACGGTCTTCCCGCCGCTGTACGACGGCACCCAGATCCAGGACGGCGCGTCGAACTACTCGCACATCAACGACGAGCACGTCAACTCCGAGATCGCCCGCATCGTGAAGATCACGGACACCGACCAGGCCACCAAGGCGTGGGACGCGCTGAACAAGTACATCAGCGAGAAGGTCAACCCGGCCGCCCCGATCTACTACACCAAGGTCTTCCAGATCTTCGGTTCGAACATCGGCGGCATCCGCTACAGCTCCGACTCGAGCTACGTGGACGTCACCCGGGTCTTCCTGAAGAAGTAACCCGCTTCGTCGGCAATCCGGTGGTGGGCGCGTGGCGGAGCGCCCACCACCGGGGCCCGGTTCCCCCAGACTTTCCCATCGACTGCCGCCGTCCTGAGAGCAGCTGCCTGCCATGCTTCAATTCCTCGTTCGCCGGACGTTCGGCGCGGCGCTGATTTTGCTGTTGATCAGTGCGTTCACGTTCTTCATGTTCTTCGCCATTCCGCAGGACCCGGCTTTGCTGGCCTGTGGCAAGAACTGCACTCCGGACGCGCTGGCGATCATCCACAAGAACCTCGGCCTCGACTCGCCCGTCCCCGTTCAGTACTGGAACTTCCTCGTCGGCATATTCGTCGGCCGGGACTTCGCCGTCGGCCACTGCGACGCCCCCTGCTTCGGCGTCTCCTTCGCCAACAACCAGAACGTCTGGGACACGATCCTCGACCGCTTCCCGCTGACCATCTCGCTGACCGTCGGCAGCCTGCTGGTCTTCCTCACCCTCGGCCTCGGCGCCGGTCTGCTGGCCGCCAAGTACCGCGGCACCTGGATCGACAAGGTGTTCAGCTCGGGCTCGCTGGTCATCAGCTCCATGCAGATCTACTTCCTCGGCCCGCTCGTGCTGCTCGCCCTGGTCTACAGCACCGGCTGGCTCGACAAGCCGAAGTACGTGCCGATCTCCGAGGACCTCGGCGGCTGGTTCATGGGCCTGTTGATCCCCTGGGTCGTCATGGCGACCATCTTCACCGCCAACTACACGCGTATGGCGCGCTCCTCGATGATCGAGCAACTGCAGGAAGAGCATGTGAAGGCGGCCCGCGCCAAGGGCATGTCGAGCAACTTCGTCTTCTTCCGCTACGCCTGGCGCGGCTCCCTCATCCCCATCGTCACCATCCTCGGCATTGACCTGTCGAGTCTCCTGGCCGGAGGCATGGTGACGGAGTTCACGTTCGGCCTGGCCGGTCTCGGCCGGCTCGCGCTCGAGTCCGTCACCAACAAGGACCTTCCGATGCTCATGGGCGTCATGCTGATCAGCGCCGCGCTCATCATCGTCTTCAACCTGATCGTGGACGCCCTGTACGCCGTCATCGACCCGCGCGTGCGGCTGTCCTAGGAGAACCACCGTGACCACTCAGACCAAGCCCGAAGAGGCCGCGGCCACCGCCGCGGAGCGGGCCTTTCTCTCGGTACGTGACCTCAAGGTCCACTTCTCCACCGAGGACGGCGTCGTCAAGGCGGTGGACGGGCTCTCCTTCGACCTGGAGCGCGGCAAGACCCTCGGCATCGTCGGTGAGTCCGGCTCCGGCAAGTCCGTGACCAACCTCGCCGTACTCGGCCTGCACAACCGCAAGACCACCGCCATCGACGGGTCGATCACGCTGGACGGTCAGGAGCTGACCGACGCCGGCGAGAAGCAGCTGGAGACGCTGCGCGGCAAGAAGATGGCGATGATCTTCCAGGACGCGCTGACCGCGCTGTCGCCGTACTACACGGTCGGCCGCCAGATCGGCGAGCCGTTCATGAAGCACACCGGGGCCTCCAAGCGGGACGCCCGCGTGCGCGCCATCGACCTGCTCGAGAAGGTCGGCATCCCGCACCCGCAGCAGCGGGTCGACGACTATCCGCACCAGTTCTCCGGCGGTATGCGGCAGCGCGCCATGATCGCGATGGCACTCGCCTGCGACCCTGACCTGCTCATCGCCGACGAGCCCACCACGGCGCTCGACGTAACGGTGCAGGCGCAGATCCTCGACCTGCTCAAGGATCTGCAGCAGGAGTTCGGCTCCGCCATCATCATGATCACCCACGACCTCGGCGTGGTCGCCAACATGGCCGACGACATCCTCGTGATGTACGCGGGCCGCGCGGTCGAGCGGGGCACGGTGCGCGAGGTGCTCAAGGCGCCTCAGCACCCGTACACCTGGGGCCTGCTGGGATCGATGCCCAGGCTCACGTCCGATGTCGACGAGCCGCTGGTGCCGATCCCCGGATCGCCCCCCTCGCTGCTCAACCCGCCCTCGGGTTGTGCCTTCCACCCGCGGTGCGGCTTCAAAGAAGAGGTTCCTGGAGGCCGTTGCTCCAGTGAGCGGCCGCTGCTCGCCCCAGGGCGGGCCGCCGCGTGTCACCTGACGGGGGACCAGCGGCAGCAGCTGTTCATCGAGACGATTCAGCCCCGGCTGGGCTGAGCCAAACCGGGACTGGGGCATCACCATGAGCGACAACAGCAACACCACGACGGCGGTCGCCGACGCGATCCCGCAGCAGCGGGACGAGGACAGCGCACCGCTCCTTCGGGTCAGCGGCCTGAAGAAACACTTCCCGATCAAAGGCGGCTTCCCGATCCGTCGGACCGTCGGCCATGTGAAGGCCGTCGACGGCGTCGACCTGGAGGTCTACCCGGGCGAGAGCCTCGGCCTGGTCGGCGAGTCCGGCTGCGGCAAGTCGACGACCGGGCGACTGCTGACCCGGCTGTACGAGCCGACCGAGGGCACCATCGAGTACAAGGGGCGGGACATCAGTCACGCCAGCCGGTCGAAGCTGGCGCCGATCAGGTCCGAGATCCAGATGATCTTCCAGGACCCGTACACCGCGCTGAACCCGCGGCAGACGGTCGGCAAGATCATCTCGGGCCCGATGGAGATCAACGGGATCAACCCGCCCGGCGGCCGTGAGAAGCGGGTCCGCGAGCTCCTGGAGATCGTCGGTCTCAACCCGGAACACTACAACCGCTTCCCGCACGAGTTCTCCGGCGGCCAGCGCCAGCGCATCGGTGTCGCGCGCGCCGTCGCGCTGGAGCCGAAGCTGATCATCGCGGACGAGCCGGTCTCGGCCCTCGACGTGTCGATCCAGGCCCAGGTGGTGAACCTGCTGCAGGAGGTGCAGCGGGAGATGGGCATCGCCTTCGTCTTCATCGCCCACGACCTGGCGATCGTGCGCCACTTCTCGCAGCGCGTCGCGGTGATGTACCTCGGCAAGATCGTGGAGATCGCGGACCGCGACTCGCTCTACAACCGGCCCCGTCACCCCTACACGCACGCGCTGCTGTCGGCGGTGCCGGACGCGGACATCGACGCGGCCAAGCGGGAGCGGATCCGCCTCGCGGGCGACGTGCCCTCCCCGATCAGCCCGCCGTCCGGCTGCCGGTTCCGTACGCGCTGCTGGAAGGCGCAGGACAAGTGCGCGACGCAGGAGCCGCCGCTGCTGCGTATCGAGGGCAGCAAGCCGGGGCACCTGACGGCGTGTCACTTCCCGGAGGAGCCCACCACCGCGGACCGTGGCGAGGACGTCGTACTGGACCAGGGTCTGAAGGCCCTGGAGGACAACGCCGACGGCGACACGGCGGTCTCGAAGGGCTGACCGGCCGAGTCACCATGGGACCGGGGGCGGGAGAGGACTCTCCCGCCCCCGGTCTTCGTGTGTGGCGGCGGACCGACTGCCCGTGCGCGGGCGTCACGCGGTGATCCGCGTCCGTGCCCAGTGACACGCCACCTGCGCCCGCGCACCCCCGCCCAGCACCTCCGGATCCTCGTTCCGGCAGGCGTCGGCCACGCCCGCCCGGTCCGCCTCCCCGCCCGCCAGCACCTGGCAGCGGGCGTGGAAACGGCATCCGGAGGGGATGCGGGTCGGGTCCGGAGGTTCGCCGGTCAGGACCACCGGATCGCCCGGTGCCTCCGGGAGGACCGACAACAGGGCCTGGGTGTACGGGTGCCGGGGCGCCGTGAGCACCTGCTCCACGTCCCCTGTCTCCACGATCCGGCCCAGGTACATCACCGCCACCCGGTCCGCGATGTTCCACGCCAGCCCCAGGTCGTGCGTCACCACCAGCGCCGACAGGCCCAGGTCGGTGCGCAGCCGCAGCAGCAGGGCGAGGATCTCGCCGCGTACGGAGGCGTCCAGGGAGGCCACCGGCTCGTCTGCGACGAGGAGTTCGGGTTGGAGGACCAACGCGCCCGCGATGACCACGCGTTGGCGCTGACCGCCGGAGAGTTCGTGCGGATAGCGCAGGAAGAAGCGCTCCGGGGGCCGCAGTCCGGCCCGGGACAAGGCCTCGGCCACCGCCGTGCGCTCGTCGCCGCCGTGGCCGTGGATCCGCAGGCCCTCCGCCACCGCGTCGTACACCGTGTGCCGTGGGTTCAGCGACCCCGTCGGGTCCTGCAGGACCAACTGGACGCGCCGCCGGTACGCCTTCAGGGCCCGTGAGGAGTACCGCAGTCGTTCGCCGTCGAAGACGACCCGCCCCTGTGTCGGCGGCTCCAAGCCGAGCAGGGCGCGGGCCAGCGTCGTCTTGCCGCAGCCGGACTCGCCGACCAGCGCCACGATCTCCCCGGCGCCGATGTCGAGTTCGACGCCGTCCACCGCGCGGGCGGGCGGGGCGCCGTGCCGGCCGGGATAGGTGACGTGCAGGCCTTGTGCGCTCAGGAGGGTCATGGTGTGCTCCCCGCGTCCGGCGTCGTCGGTTGGTGTGGCCGGGGCTGCGGTCGATGGCTGCCGTCCACGGTGTGGGCGGTGGGGGTGCTGTGTCGGTCGGGGGCGGAGAGTCGCAGGGCCTGTGCGCTCAGGGGGGTCATGGTGTGCTCCCCGCGTCCGGCGTCCTTGGTTGGTGTGGCCGGGGCTGCGGTCGGTGGCTGCCGTCCACGGTGTGGGCGGTGGGGGTGCTGTGTCGGTCGGGGCCGGAGAGTCGCAGGGCCTGTGCGCTCAGGGGGGTCATGGTGTGCTCCCCGCGTCCGGCGTCGTCGGTTGGTGTGGCCGGGGCTGCGGTCGATGGCTGCCGTCCACGGTGGGGGCGGTGGGGGTGCTGTGTCGGTCGGGGGCGGAGAGTCGCAGGGCCTGTGCGCTCAGGAGGGTCATGATCCGCTCCTCGCGTCCCGCGTCGCCGGCACGTGCACACAGGCCGCCCGCCGGTCCTCGTCGGCCGCACGCAGCTCCTGGTCGTCCACCGCGCAGGACTCCAGCGCGACCGGGCAGCGCGGATGGAAGGCGCACCCGCAGGGCACGGCGGACGGGTCCGGCGGATCGCCTGGCAGGCCGCGCGGCGCGAACCGCGACGCCGGGTCGCCGATCCTCGGGAACGCCTCCGACAGCGCCTTGCCGTAGGGGTGCCGGGCGTCCTCGTAGACCTTGCGCGCCGGGCCCTCCTCGACCACTCGGCCCGCGTACATCACCGCCAGCCGGTCGCAGGTGTCGGCGAGGACCGCCAGGTCGTGGCTGATCGCGATCAGCCCCAACTCCTGCTCCGCGACGAGCTGTTCGATGAGGCGGAGGATCTGCGCCTGGATCATCACGTCCAGGGCGGTGGTCGGCTCGTCGGCGACGATCAGACGGGGGTCGCAGGCCAGTGCCATGGCGATCATGACGCGCTGGCGCTGGCCGCCGGAGAGTTCGTGCGGATACGCCGACGCCCGTGCCGCGGGGAGCCCCACGTGCTCCAGGAGCTCGCCGGCCCGCTTCCTGGCGCCCGCCGGGGTCGCCTTGCCGTGCAGCAGGATCGGCTCGGCGATCTGGTCTCCGACGCGGTGCACGGCGTTGAGCGAGTGCATCGCGCCCTGGAAGACGATGGAGGCCCCGGCCCAGCGCACCGCGCGCACCCGGCCCCACTTCATGGTGAGGACGTCCTCGCCGTCCAGCAGGACCTCCCCGCCGATCCGGGTCCCGGTCGGCAGCAGCCGCAGCAGGGCGAGGGCGAGCGTGGACTTGCCGCAGCCCGACTCGCCCGCGATGCCGAGCTTCTGCCCGGCCCCCACCGTCAGGTCGACGCCCCGCACGGCGGCCGCACCGCCGGCGTAGGTCACCGTGAGGTTTCTGACGTCGAGCAGGCTCAAGGGGTCACCTCCGGTGCGGGGTTGAGGGTGGTCTTCGCGAGCAGCCTCAACGCCCCACCCCCAGCCTGGGGTTCAGCACGGACTCCACGGCGCGCCCGCACAGCGTGAACGCCAGCGCCACCACCGCGATCGCGATGCCCGGCGGCACCAGGTACCACCAGTTCCCGGAGCTGACCGCCCCCGCCTCCCGCGCGTCCTGGAGCAGCCCGCCCCACGACACGACGTTCGGGTCGCTCACCCCCAGGAAGGCGAGGGTCGCCTCGGCGAGGATGGAGGACGAGATCATCAGCGTCGTCTGGGCGAGCACCAGCGGCATCACATTGGGCAGCACATGCCGGGACATGACGTGCCAGTGCCCGCCGCCGAGCGCCTTCGCGCGTTCGATGTACGGCCGTGACTCCACCGCCAGTGTCTGCGCCCGCACCAGCCGGGCCGTGGTCGGCCAGGAGGTCACGCCGATCGCCAGGACGACCGTGCCCAGCGAGCGGGGCAGCACCGTGGCCAGCGCGATGGCGAGGACCAGGGTCGGCATCACCAGGAACCAGTCGGTGATCCGCATCAGCACGGTGGCGTACGCCCCCTTGAAGTGCCCCGCGGTGATCCCGACCGTCGTACCGATCGCCACCGACAGCGCGGCCGCGAGCAGCCCGACCAGCAGCGACACCCGCGAGCCCCACACCAGCAGGCCCAGCAGATCCCGTCCGAACCGGTCGGTCCCCAGCGGGAACTCGGCGCTCGGGCTCTCCATCGGCTGCCCCGGCGCCCCGGTCACGCCGGCCACGTCGGAGCCGAACGTGAGCGGGGCGGTCAGCGCGAGCAGCGCGAACAGGGCGAGCGCGATCAGCCCCGCCAGGCCCGCCCGATGGGTGCGGTACTGCTTCCAGAAACGTACGACGGACTGGCGCCGCCGCTGCCGGGCGAGCGCGCGCGGACCGGCCGTCCGCGCCCCGGCATCGCCCTTCGCGGTCTCGGTCGTCATCGGCCCACCCGGGGGTCGAGCAGCGGATAGACCAGGTCGGCCAGGGTGTTCATGACGATCACCGCCGCCGCGAAGAAGAGGAACAGGCCTTGCACCAGCGGCAGATCGGGCACACTCAGCGCCTGGTAGAACAGCCCGCCGAGCCCCGGCCAGGAGAACACCGTCTCGACCAGGATCACGCCGGCGACCGTCCGGCCCAGATTGACGAAGACCAGCGTCACCGTCGGCAGCAGCGCGTTCGGCACGGCGTGCCGGCGCCGGACCAGGTCGTCCCTGAGGCCCTTGGCGCGGGCCGTCGTCAGATAGTCGCTGCCCATCTCGTCCAGCAGCGCCGAGCGGGCCACCAGCAGGGTCTGGCCGTACTCGACCGCGACCAGCGTGACGACGGGCAGGATCAGATGGTGGGCGACGTCGAGGACGTACGCGAAGCCCTCCTCACTGCCCGACTCCATGCCACCGGTCGGGAACAGCCCGGGAATCGGGCCGATCCCCACCGAGAACACGATGATCAGCAGCAAGCCCAGCCAGAACGACGGGATCGAGTAAAGAGTCAGCGCCAGACCGGTGTTCAGGCGGTCGCCGAGCCCGCCGTGGCGCCAGGCCGAGCGGGTGCCCAGCACGATGCCGAGCACCGTGTACAGGACGAACGCGGTGCCGGTGAGCAGCAGGGTGTTGGGCAGCGCCTCGGAGATCTTGTCGATGACGGGCGCCCGGAACTGGTACGACGTCCCGAGATCCCCGGTGAGCGCCTTGCCGCAGTAGTCGGTGAACTGCTCCCACAGCGGCAGGTCGAGCCCGAACTCCCGGCGGTAGGCGGCGAGTTGCTCCTCGGAGATGGGGCGGCCGCCGGTCATGGTCTTGACGGGGTCGCCTGGAATCAGCCGGAACAGGAAGAACCCGGTGACGAGGACGGCGAGCAGGGAGACGGCGGCGCCGCCCACCTTGCCGGCGCCGTACCGCAGATAGCGCGTGCCGGTGCGCGCCCGCGGTCCCCGGACCGCGGGCGCGGCGGCCTTGACGGCCGCGGCGGAGGGTGCGTCGGCGGTCATGCGCGGCTACTCGCGGTCCTCGGCGGTCGCCCGGCGGCGCAGAGCGAAGAACACACCCGCACCGACGAGGACGGCGGCACCGGCGACGACCCCGATGACCACACCCGTCGAGCCGGAGTCGTCGGAGGAGCCGTCCGAGTCCGCCGGGGTCGCCGACCACCAACTCCAGTAGCCGTCCTGCCCGTAGATGTTGCCCGCCTTCGCGGGCATCGTCGTGATCGACTTGATCTGGTCCGTGCGGTAGGCCTCGACCGCGTTCGGGTACGCCATGACGTTCATGTACCCGAGGTCGTACAGCCGCGACTCCATCTGCTTGACGATGTCCGCCCGTTTGGCCGGGTCGTACTCGGCGAGCTGCTTGGCGTACAGGTCGTCGTACCGCTTGTCGCAGATGAAGTTGTCGGTCGCGCCCGTGTCCTTCGGGGTCGCGGGCAGCGCGCCGCATGTGTGGATCGACAGCACGAAGTCCGGGTCGGGGTTGACGGACCAGCCGTCGAAGGCGAGGTCGTAGGTGCCGGCGAGCCAGGGGTCGCTGACGTTGTCCAGGCAGTTGAGGGTCACGCCGATGCCGAGCTCGCCCCACCACTCCTGGAGGTACTGCCCTATGGCCTTGTCGTTGGAGTCGGTGGCGTGGCACAGGATGCGGTAGTTGATCGGCTTGCCGTCCTTGCCGACCCGCTTGCCGTCGCCGTTCTTCTTGTAACCCGCCTGGTCGAGAAGTTGTCCGGCCTTTGCGGGGTCGTAGGCGAGTTCCTGCCCGTCCGCCGGCTTCCAGAAGTAGGAGGAGAACCGCGGCGGGATGTACCCCTCGCCCTGCACCGCGTACCCCTGGAACACCTTGTCGATGATGGTCTTGCGGTCGACCGCCGTGAACAGGGCGTGCCGCACCCGCTGGTCCAGCAGGGAGGGGTGGCCGTCACCGATCTTCTGCCCGTTCCTGGCCTTCGCCCCGGGGTTGACGGCGAGGGCGTAGAAGCGGCGGCCGGGGGCGTCGTTGACGTGGATGTTCTTCTCGCCCTTGAGGGAGGCCGCCTGAGCGGGCGTCAGCGCGGGGGCGCCGGCGACGAAGGAGACCTCGCCCTTGCGCAGGGCGGCGACCGCGGCGTCCTGGTCCTTGTAGTAGCGGAAGACCAGCTCGTCGAACTTCGGCGCGCCGCGCCAGAAGTCCTTGTTGGCCTTGAGCCGCACATAGCTGTCGGGCTTGTAGTCGGTGAGGACGAACGGCCCGTTCCCGACCACGGGGAAGTCCTTGTCGTTGTTGAACTTCGAGAAGTCGCCGACCTTCTCCCAGACGTGCTTCGGCACGATCGGCACGTCCAGTGCCGTCATCGTGGCCTGCGGTTTCTTCAGCTCGATGACCAGCTCGGTGGGGCTCGGGGCCGTCACCTTCCGGAAGTTGGCGACGAAGCTGCCGTTGGCGGTGGCCGCGGCCTCGTCGGTCATCATCTTGTTGAACGTCCACGCCGCGTCCTCGGCGGTGGCCTGCTGTCCGTCCGACCACTTGGAGTCGGAGCGGATGGTGTACGTCCAGGTCAGCTTGTCCGGCGACGACTTCCACTCGGTCGCCAGGGCCGGGACGGCACGGGCGTCCCCCGGGTCGTAGTTCGTGAGGTACTCGTACATCAGCCGGTGGATGCTCGTGCTGAGGAGCCGCGCCGCCAGGAAGGGGCTCAGTGAGTCGACACTCTGTGCGACCGCGACGGTGAGGACCTTGTCGCCGTCCGCCGCCACGGCCTGCTGCGGCGCGAGTCCGGCCGACAGCGTCAGGACGGCGGCTCCGGCCGCGAGGAGGCGCCGCGCTCTGCTGTGCTGCTTTTGAGTGCTCATGATCGTGACCTCACGTCATCGCTTGCACAGGGAGGGCTGGTTGGACTGTCAGCGCTTTACTGCGCGCGCCGACGGCGCATGAAACCCCATGTGGCCTGCGGAAACAACGAAGTGATGAGATTGAGACAGCCAGTGGTCCATACCGGTGACGAGCACCTGGTCAATCCCTGACGGTCGGGCAGCGCGACGGCGACGCGTACCGGATACCGCAGACCCACCCCACAGCACACTGCGCGTGCTCCGGTTCTCCACGGCGGATCAGGATCTCGCTCCGGGGATCGACCATGCGGGTGACGCCGGCTCAACGCACTGACAGTGGCGCGGAGTCGAGCGGCGAAGGGCGGGTGCGTTCGCCGCTCGAACTCCGGCGCGTCGCGTCACATGCCGGTGGTGCCGTCCGCCAGTTCGCGGAGGATGTCGAGGTGGCCGTTGTGGCGGGCGGTCTCCTCGATGAGGTGGTTCAGGACCCAGCGCATGGTCACGTGGACGCCGTCGCGGACGGGCTGGGCGGCGACGGAGTCCAGGGGGGTTTTCGCGACCAGTTCGCGCAGTTCGGCGGACTGGTCCTCGTACTCCTGCAGCAGCTTGGCCAGGGGGACGTCGAGGGCGATCCGCATCTCGCGGTCGGGATCCTCCTCGGTGGCCGGGTGATGGTCCTCCTCGCCCAGGAACACCACGCGCAGCCAGTAGTACTCGACCCAGCGCACATGACTGACGAGCCCGGCGATGCTCATCAGGGGGGAACCCGGCAGCGGTGCCTTGCGGGCGTCCTCGTCGGACAGCCCCTCGCACTTCGCGGCCACTGTGGCCCGCGCGTAGTCGAGGAACGTGGTCAGCGTGGAACGCTCGTCCCACGCGTCGGGGGTGTCGGTGCGCACCGTGGTCATGAGTGCGTGTGCCTTTCGGAGGTACGGAGCCGGCGGTCGGCAGGGCGGGCCGCCGGGCGGGGCGAGGGCGGACGGTCGGGTCGTACGGTCGGATCGGACGGTCGGGTCAGACGGTCAGGTCCGTGACGAAGGCGTCGAGCAGATCGTCCGGGGCCTCCATGAAACGGTAGTGGGGCCCCTCCAGCAGGCGGAACGTTGTTTCGCCACAGTCCGCCCACGAGTCCATCAGCCGGTGGTCGACCTCCACGTCCTGGTCCCAGCCCAGCGCCGTGATCGGGCAGGGCAGCCGGGTCGGCTCGGCCGGGTGGTACCGCTTGTTGGTCTCCACGTCCGCGCGCAGGATCTCCAGGCTCAGCTCCACCAGGTCGGGGCGCGGTGTGCCGCCGAGCTCCACGATCAACTGATGGACCTCCTCGGCCAGTTCGGCGTCCGTCATCTCCAGGAAGCGGCCGTGCGGGCCGCGGTGCGGGGCGACCTGCGAGGAGATGAACAGCCGGGCCGGCATCGGATGGCCCCGCTCCAGCAGCCGCACCGCCGTCTCGTAGCCCGGCAGCGCCGACCCGCAAGAGCATGGTGCCCCGCTGGGACGTGAACAGCGTGTGGCCGCGCAGCACGAGGTCGGCGTCCTCGAACTTGGTCACCGACCAGAAACCGAGGGTGTCGTCGATCTGCTGCCAGCGCACCGGGTCGCGGTGGCGCATGGCGTTCCATATCGAGTGCGGGTCGCCCGCCCCGTACAGGGGGGAGTCGGTCAGGTCGACCGCCTCCAGATCGATGTCCTCGGAGGGCACCGGCTGGTTGAGGCTCATGTCGGGGTGTCCTCCTGTGTCCTCAGCGGCCGGTCGGCGCGGCCGGGTGGTTGTCGAGTTCTTCGGCGAGTTCGGCGACGGTCGGCCGCAAGAAGCTCCAGGTCTCCTCCCGCGCGGAGGTCGCGGCCGTGGTCGGCCGGGCCCACCGCCCGGGCCGCGAGGCGGGCGCCGCCTGACCCGCGGCGGCCCGGACAGGCCCTGAGCCTCCTCGCCACCCCAAAAGGGGGGCGTGCTCATGCGTTGCGCACCTTATGGGTTGATATTGGCCGATAAGGGATCGGTGCCTCGGCGCCGGCAGCGCAGCGCACGACGAGGAGGCACCTTATGCGCGGAGCCACGCACGCCGGACGGGCCGCATGCGCGGTGGTGGTCGCACTGGCGGCGACGGCCTGCGGGGGCGGGGGCGGCAGCACTGCCGACGGCGCCGCGGTGTTCAGCTCCTCGTGGACCGATCCGCAGAACCCGCTGGAACCCGCCAACACCAACGAGGTGCAGGGCGGCAAGGTACTTTCCATGATCTTCCGGGGGCTGAAGCAGTACGACCCGAAGACCGGCGAGGCAAAGGACATGCTCGCCGAGCGGATCGAGACCCCGGACTCGCAGAACTACACGGTCACCCTCAAGAAGGGCTGGACCTTCAGCGACGGCGAGAAGGTCACCGCCAGGTCCTTCGTGGACGCCTGGAACTACGGGGCGAGCCTGCGGAACAACCAGAAGAACGCCTACTTCTTCAGCTACATCCAGGGCTACGACAAGGTCCACCCGGCGAAGGGTGAGCAGAGCGCCGAGACGATGTCCGGGCTGAAGGTGGTCGACGACCGGACCTTCACCGTCCGGCTCACCCAGAAGTTCTCCAGCTTCCCCGACACCCTCGGCTACAACGCCTTCGTCCCCCTGCCCCGGGCCTTCTTCGACGACCACGCCGGCTGGCTGGCCAAGCCCGTCGGCAACGGTCCGTACGCGGTGGACGCGTACACCAAGGGCTCCGAGATGCGCCTGACGCGATGGGGCGCCTACCCGGGCGAGGACGCGGCCCGCAACGACGGCGTCACCCTCAAGGTCTACACGGACAACAACACGGCCTACACCGACCTGATGGCCGGAAACCTCGACCTCGTCGACGACGTCCCGGCCCAGCAGTTGGGCAACGTCCGCGGCGACCTAGGCGACCGCTACCTCAACACCCCGGCCGGCATCATCCAGACCCTTGCCTTCCCCCACTACGACAAGGACTGGAACAAGCCCGGCTCCGCCAAGGTCCGCAAGGGCCTGTCCCGGGCGATCGACAGGGAGCAGATCACCCGGACCATCTTCCAGGGGACCCGCACTCCCGCCACCGACTGGACCTCACCCGTCCTCGGTGCGCAGGGCGGCTACAAGAAGGGGCTGTGCGGTCAGTGGTGCGAGTACGACGCGGCCGCGGCGAAGAAGCTGATCAAGGAGGGGGGCGGGCTGCCCGGCGGGCAGGTGAAGATCACGTACAACGCGGACACCGGCTCCCACAAGCTGTGGGTGGACGCCGTCTGCAACTCCATCAACAACGCCCTGGACGACGACCGGGCCTGCGTCGGCAACCCGATCGGCACCTTCGCCGACTTCCGGAGCAAGAGCACGACCCAGAAGCTCTCCGGTCCCTTCCGGGCGGGCTGGCAGATGGACTACCCGCTGCCCCAGAACTTCCTCCAGCCGCTCTACTACACCAACGCCTCCTCCAACGACGGCAAGTGGTCCAACCAGGAGTTCGACAAGCTCGTCGACCGGGCGAACGCCGAGACGGACGTCGCCAAGGCGGTCGAGACCTTCCAGCGGGCCGAGGAGGTCGTCCGGGACAACATGGCGGCCATCCCGCTCTGGTACCAGAACGGCAGCGCCGGCTGGTCCGAGCGGCTGTCGAACGTGGCCCTCAACCCGTTCAGCGTCCCCGTCTACGACCAGATCAAGGTCGGCTGAGCCCGCCATGGGGCAGTACGTCGTCCGGCGGCTGCTGCAGATGGTCCCGGTGTTCATCGGGGCCACGCTGCTGATCTTCCTCATGGTGAACGTGATGGGCGACCCGGTCGCGGGCCTGTGCGGCGACCGGCAGTGCGACCCGGCGACGGCCGCCCAGCTGCGGAAGGAGTTCGGCCTCGACAAGCCCGTGTGGCAGCAGTACCTGACCTACATGGGGAACGTCTTCACCGGCGACTTCGGTACGGCGTTCAACGGCCAGGAAGTCACCGAGCTGATGTCGACGGCCTTCCCCGTCACCATGCGGCTGACCATCGTGGCGATCGTCTTCGAGGTCGTCATCGGGATCACGCTCGGCGTCGTCACCGGCCTGCGCCGCGGCCACCCCGTCGACAGCGGCGTCCTGCTCCTCACCCTCGTCGTCATCTCCGTGCCCACCTTCGTCACCGGCCTGCTGCTCCAGCTCCTGCTCGGCGTGGAATGGGGCTGGATCCGCCCGTCCGTCTCCACGGCGGCCCCCTTCGACGAACTGCTGCTCCCCGGCCTCGTCCTGGCCACGGTCTCCCTCGCCTACGTCACCCGCCTGACCCGGACCTCCATCGCGGAGAACCGACGCTCCGACTACGTCCGCACGGCCATCGCGAAGGGCCTGCCCCGCCACCGCGTCGTCACCCGCCACCTCCTGCGCAACTCCCTCATCCCCGTCGTCACCTTCATCGGCGCCGACATCGGCTTCCTCATGGGCGGGGCGATCGTCACCGAGCGGATCTTCAACATCCACGGCGTCGGCTACCAGCTCTACCAGGGCATCCTGCGCCAGAACACGCAGACCGTCGTCGGCTTCGTGACGGTCCTCGTCCTCGTCTTCCTCCTCTGCAACCTGGTCGTCGACCTCCTGTACGCCGTACTCGACCCGAGGATCCGCTATGCCTGACCAGCCGTTCCCGTCCGAGGGCGCGATCGCCGGCAGCGGTGCGGGCGGCGCGATGAACCTGGCCGCCGGCGAGGCCGCGACCCTCGACCGGCCTCCATCCGGCCTCCCCGGCGGACCTGAGAGCACCGGCCCGGAAGGGGCGGCCCCCTCGGCGGCCTCCGCAGAACGGCCCCGCAGCCTCTGGTCCGACGCCTGGCGCGACCTGCGCCGCAACCCCGTCTTCGTCGTCTCGGCCCTGATCATCCTCTTCCTGCTCTTCATCTCCCTGTGGCCCTCGGCCATCGCCTCGGGCAGCCCCCTCAAGTGCGACCTCGCCAAGGCCCAGCAGGGCTCCGCGCCCGGCCATCCCTTCGGCTACGACGGACAGGGCTGCGACGTCTACACCCGCACGGTCTACGGCGCCCGTACGTCCGTCATGGTCGGCGTCTGCGCCACGCTCGGGGTGGCGGTCCTCGGCTCGGTGCTGGGCGCGCTCGCCGGCTTCTTCGGCGGTCTCTGGGACTCGTTCCTCTCCCGGATCACCGACATCTTCTTCGCCATCCCGGTCGTCCTCGGCGGCCTGGTCCTGCTCTCGGTGGTGACCAGCAACTCCGTCTGGCCGGTCATCGGCTTCATCGTGCTGCTCGGCTGGCCCCAGATCTCCCGCATCGCCCGCGGCGCGGTCATCACCGCCCGACAGAACGACTACGTCCAGGCCGCCCGCGCCCTGGGCGCCTCCAACTCCCGCGTCCTGCTCCGCCACATCGCACCCAACGCCGTAGCCCCGGTGATCGTGGTGGCGACGATCGCACTCGGCACGTACATCGCCCTGGAGGCAACCCTGTCCTACCTCGGCGTAGGCCTGAAACCCCCCAGCGTCTCCTGGGGCATCGACATCTCGGCAGCCTCCCCGTACATCCGCAACGCCCCCCACGCCCTGCTCTGGCCCTCCGGCGCCCTGGCCCTCACGGTCCTGGCCTTCATCATGCTCGGCGACGCGGTACGCGACGCCCTGGATCCGAAGCTGAGGTGAGGGGTTGTGGGGTTTGCGGTGCGAGTGGCGGGTGGGTTCGGGGTCGGGTGGGTGGGCGAGTGGGCGGTCCGGCCGGGGACGTCATGGGTTCGCCGTGCGGGATGCGGGTGGACTCGGGCTCGGGAAGGCGGGGCCGGAGCCGTTCCAGCGCGTGCCCGCTGCCCTCGCGGTCGCCGTTCGGCCTTCGCCATGTCGGCGCGCGGTGTGCGGCGTCCTTGGTGCGAGGGCGAGGTGGGGGCGTCGTGGGGAGGCAGTTCCGTCGCGTGTCCGCCGGCCGCGCCGTCGCCGTTTCGGACTTCATCGTCTCGGCGACGCCGTGTGCGACGCCCCCGGACCGAAGGTGAGGTGAGGTCGCGTCATGTTGCTCGAAGTGCGTGATCTGTACGTGGAGTTCCGGACGCGGGACGGGGTCGCCAAGGCGGTCAACGGGGTCAGTTACGGCGTGGACGCCGGGGAGACGCTGGCGGTGCTCGGGGAGTCCGGGTCCGGTAAGTCGGTGACCGCGCAGGCGGTGATGGGGATCCTGGACGTGCCGCCGGGGCGGATCGCCGGGGGCGAGATCCTCTTCCAGGGGCGGGACCTGCTGAAGCTGAGGGAGGAGGAGCGGCGCAAGGTCCGCGGCGCCGAGATGGCGATGATCTTCCAGGACGCGCTGTCCTCCCTGAACCCCGTGCTGACCGTCGGCGACCAGCTCGGTGAGATGTTCGTCGTGCATCGGGGGATGTCGAGGAAGGACGCCCGCGCGAAGGCCGTCGAGCTGATGGACCGCGTCCGCATCCCGGCCGCCAAGGAGCGCGTCAGGCAGTACCCGCACCAGTTCTCCGGCGGCATGCGCCAACGCATCATGATCGCGATGGCCCTCGCCCTCGAACCGGCCCTCATCATCGCCGACGAGCCCACCACCGCCCTCGACGTCACCGTCCAGGCCCAGGTCATGGATCTGCTGGCGGAGCTGCAGCGCGAGTACGCCATGGGGCTGATCCTCATCACCCACGACCTCGGCGTGGTCGCGGACGTCGCCGACCGCATCGCCGTGATGTACGCGGGCCGTATCGTCGAGTCCGCGCCGGTCCACGACATCTACAAGGCACCCGCCCACCCCTACACCCGCGGCCTGCTGGACTCCATCCCGCGCCTGGACCAGAAGGGGCAGGAGCTCTACGCCATCAAGGGCCTGCCCCCCAACCTCATGGACATCCCACAGGGCTGCGCCTTCCACCCCCGCTGCCCGATGGCCCGGGACGTGTGCCGTACCGACGTACCTCCACTCAACGAGGTCGGCGAAGTACGCGGCAGCGCCTGCCACTTCTGGAGGGAGTGCCTCAATGGCTGAGGAAGCGGAGGCGATCCTGGAGGTCGGCGGACTCGTCAAGCACTACCCGCTCACCCAGGGCGTCCTCTTCAGGAAGGAGGTCGGCTCGGTCAGGGCGGTCGACGGCGTCGACTTCACGCTCCGCCGCGGCGAAACCCTCGGTATCGTCGGCGAGTCCGGCTGCGGCAAGTCCACGGTCGCCAGGATGCTGGTCAACCTGGAACGACCGACGGCCGGCGCCATCAGGTACAAGGGCGAGGACATCACCCGGCTGTCCGGCCGCGCCCTGAAGGCCGTACGGCGCAACATCCAGATGGTCTTCCAGGACCCGTACACCTCCCTCAACCCCCGTATGACGGTGGGCGACATCATCGGAGAGCCGTACGAGATCCACCCCGAGGCGGCCCCCAGGGGCGAGAGGCGCAAAAGGGTCCGGGAACTGCTGGACGTGGTCGGCCTCAACCCGGAGCACATCAACCGCTACCCGCACCAGTTCTCCGGCGGCCAGCGCCAACGCATCGGCATCGCAAGGGGGCTGGCCCTGCGCCCGGAGGTCATCGTCGCCGACGAACCCGTCTCCGCACTGGACGTCTCCGTCCAGTCCCAGGTCATCAACCTGATGGACCGGCTGCAGAGCGAGTTCGACCTCTCCTACGTCTTCATCGCCCACGACCTGTCGATCGTCCGGCACATCTCCGACCGGGTCGGGGTGATGTACCTCGGACGGATCGTGGAGATCGGCACGGACACCGAGATCTACGACCACCCCACGCACCCCTACACCCAGGCGCTGCTCTCCGCGGTCCCGGTCCCCGACCCCGAGGCCCGCGCACACCGCGAGCGCATCATCCTCACCGGCGACGTCCCGTCCCCGACGAACATCCCCTCCGGCTGCCGCTTCCGCACCCGCTGCTGGAAGGCCCGGGAACGCTGCGCCCAGGAGGTGCCGACGCTCGCGGTGCCGCTCCACCTCGGCGATCCGGCCGGGCCCGCGGCGCACGACTCGGCCTGCCATTTCGCCGAGGCCGTGTCGTTCGGGCGCTCCGCGCCGGGGCAGACCGTGCTGCCGGAGCCGACCCCATAGCCGTACAAACACACACGAACCGCGTTAACACGCAGGCAACTTCGCCGACCCGATTCCGATATACGGACGCGTCAGGCTGAACAGCGTACGGCCGTGCGGGTGCCGTAAACGGACCGGGGTGCGCCATGTCACCCCGGTCCGTTGCTGTGCGGCAATGAGTACGGGTACTCAGGACTTCGGCCCGCCCCCGCGCGAGGCTTGGCTCATGCAGCGCCGACCACGTGAACTCGACGGTGTCTTCGCCGTCCTCGTAGGACTCCTCGACGTCCTGCTCGTGATCATCTTCGGCTACGGCATGATCGTGTCCGGCATCGGCGCGGGCTTCGACGAGTACGCCGACCGGCACGCGGTCGAGGGGCAGCACGACATCGCGGTCTTCACCGGATGGCTGGCCGGCGGCGGCTTCGCCCTCGCCGCGGTGTCGCGCTACTGGAAGACCGCTGTCGTCCACCTCCTGCTCACCGGTCTCGCCTTCGTGCTCTTCAGCACCTACCCGCACAACTGACCAACCCGTGGACTCAGTTCAGCCCCAGCGACCGCTTCAGGAAGTCCACCTGAAGCAGCAGCAGATTCTCCGCGACCTGCTCCTGCGGGGTCATGTGCGTCACCCCGGACAGCGGCAGCACCTCGTGCGGCCGGCCGGCGGCCAGGAGGGCCGAGGACAGGCGCAGGGCGTGGGCGACGACCACGTTGTCGTCGGCCAGACCGTGCACGATCATCAGCGGGCGGTGCGGCTCGGCGGGGGAGGACAGGCCGTCGTCGGTGACGAGCGAGCTCTTCGTGTACGCCTGCGGCCGCGCGGCCGGGTCGCCCAGGTACCGCTCCGTGTAGTGCGTGTCGTACAGGCGCCAGTCCGTGACCGGCGCCCCGGCGATGCCCGCGTGGAAGACGTCCGGGCGGCGCAGCACCGCGAGCCCCGCCAGCCAGCCGCCGTACGACCAGCCGCGGATCGCCACCCGGGACAGGTCGAGGGGGTGGGACTTCGCGAGGTCCTGGAGCGCGTCGACCTGGTCGTCGAGGGACACCGTGAAGTCCTCGTGGACGGCCTTCTCCCAGGCGGGCGAGCGCCCCGGCGTACCGCGCCCGTCCGCGACGACCACGGCGAACCCCTGGTCGGCGAACCACTGCGAGGTCAGGTGGGCGTTGTGCGCGGCGACCACCCGGGCGCCGTGCGGTCCCCCGTAGGGATCCAGCAAAACCGGCAGCGGGGTGTCACCGGCGTAGTCCCGAGGCATAAGCACGGCGCACGGGATGCGGCGTGCGCCCCCTTCGGTGAGGGTCACGCGCGGGGTCAGACCGGGATCTTCGGCATACGACCGGACCGCTGCGATCCTCTTTCCGTCGCGCAGAACCCGGACCTGGGACCCCGGTCGGCCGAGGGTGTGCGACGCCAGCACCGTCACGCCACCGGCGCGCACCGCCGCGTGCACGCCGGGCTCCTGCGACACACGCTCCATGCCGAGCTCGTTCACCCGGTACACATGCACTTCGCCGATCTCGGGGTCGGCCGCGCCCTCGCCCGCCGACGCCGAGATCAGCACGTCGTCGTCGGAGACGTCCAGCACCGCGCGGACGTGCAACTGCGGTCCCGTCAGCGGGCGTTCCCCCACCGTGAGCACCCGTGCGCCGCCCTCGTCGGCGATGCGCACCAGGTGCCCGGACGGACTCCAGCAGGGCACGCCGGCGAACAGTTCCAGCCATTGTGGATCTTCGTCGGCGTGCACCATCCGCGTCGCCCCCGTCGCCGGGTCCACGGCCAGGAACAACTGGCTGCGCTGGTCCCGCGCCTGGACCAGAAGCAGCGGCGCACCCCCCGCTGACCAGTGCACTCGTGCCAGATAGGGGTAGCGTGCCCGGTCCCACCCGACCTCCGTGCGGACCCCGTCCAGCCCGATCACGAACAGCCGTACCTCCGCGTTCCCGGTTCCCGCCGCCGGGTACGCCACGCGCTGCGGCTCGCTCTCCGGACGCGCCGGATCGGCGATCCACCACCGGCGCACCGGCGTGTCGTCCGCGCGCGCCACGAGCAGCCGGTCCGACTCCGGACCCCACCAGAAGCCCCGGTAACGCCCCATTTCCTCGGCCGCGATGAACTCGGCCAATCCGTAGGTGACCCCGTCCGACTCCGGCTCGGCGAGCGCACGGTCGCCCTCGCCCTCGGCGCCCACCACCCGCAGGGCACCCTGAGCGACGTACGCGATGTGCCGTCCGTCGGGGGAGGGGCGGGGGTCGATCACCGGCCCGGGGACCGGGAGTTCACGTGCCGTGCCGGCCCGCAGCTCCGCCGTGAAAAGCCGCCCTGACAAGGCAAAAGACGCCAACTCGACGGCGGTGTCGGTGGCGTGGGCGACGATGCCGGCGCCGGCCTCACGGCTGCGTTCGCGCCGGGCCCGCTCCTCGGGCGAGAGGTCCTCCGAGGCGCCGCCCAGGAGGGCGCGCGGGTCGGCCGCCACGCGCTCCTCGCCGTCCGCCGTGTCGAGGACCCAGAGCGAACTCGCCGGGTCCGTGCCGGAGGCGGAGCGCAGGAACGCGACCCGGCTGCCGTCGGGCGCCACCGTGAACGCGCGGGGCGCGCCGAGGGTGAAGCGCTGGGTGCGGGCGTGCCGGCGGGGGAAGGAGACAGGCTCGGTCGTCATGCCCCGACCATATTGGCCAGTGCGCCCCCTTGTGCGGCTGTGCGCCGATCGATGCGCACGCCCGGATAGTTATGATCACAACCGCATA
The DNA here is from genome assembly GCF_003963535.1 of Streptomyces cyaneochromogenes. Taxonomy (GTDB): domain Bacteria; phylum Actinomycetota; class Actinomycetes; order Streptomycetales; family Streptomycetaceae; genus Streptomyces; species Streptomyces shaanxiensis. Next base: position 6,622,439 of record NZ_CP034539.1, read on the forward strand.
GTGGGTATGAACCTGCTGGCTGCTGGATGGATTTATCTGCCCCCATAAGTCCGACCCCCGCCCTTGGGATTCTTGGAGGTGAGCCGCCGTGGCACTCTCGATTTCGGCGGTGGTGCTGCTGGCGATCATCGTCTTCCTGCTGATCAAGAAATCAGGACTGAAGGCGGGTCACGCGGTCGTCTGTATGTTGCTCGGGTTCTACCTGGCGTCCTCGACCATCGCCCCCACCATCAGTGAGCTGACGACGAACATCGCGGGCATGATCGGCGGCATCAAGTTCTGATCCGAGCAGCGCCGCGCGCCGCTGTCGGTGCCGCCTCGTAGGGTGGGGTCCATGACGGAACCACCCTCCCCCAGCCTTCGGCCGGGGGGACCCCCATCTCGCTTCGCTCGGCGCCTGCTCCTGGTGCACGCGCACCCGGACGACGAGTCGATCAACAACGGCGCGACCATGGCCAAGTACGCGGCCGAGGGTGCCCGGGTGACCCTGGTCACCTGCACCCTCGGCGAGCACGGCGAGGTCATTCCCCCCGAACTCCAGCATCTGACCGGCACCGAGCTGGGCGAACACCGTCTGGCCGAGCTCACCGCCGCGATGCGCGAGCTCGGCGTCGAGGACTTCCGTCTCCTCGGCGGACAGGGCCGCTACGAGGACTCGGGGATGATGGGCATCGCCGACAACGACGACCCGGCTTGCCTCTGGCGGGCGGACGTCGACGACGCGGCCCGGGCTCTCGTCGAGGTGATCCTGGAGGTACGCCCCCAGGTCCTCGTCACCTACGACCCCGACGGCGGGTACGGCCACCCGGACCACATCCAGGCCCACCGCATCGCCACGCGCGCGGCCGAGCTGGCGGCGCGGGCGGGGTGGCAGATCCCCAGGATCTACTGGAACCGCGTCCCGCGCACGGTCGCCGAGGAGGCCTTCGCCCGACTGCAGACGGATCTGCCCGGACTGCCCTTCGGCAAGAGCGCCACCTTGGACGACGTACCGGGCGTCGTCGACGACGCCCGGATCACCACGGTGATCGACGGTACCGCGTACGCCTCCGCCAAGGCCGCCGCGATGCGCGCGCACGCCACGCAGATCGAGGTGGCGCCGGGCGAGCGGTACTTCGCGCTCTCCAACGAACTCGCACAACCCCTCTTCACCACCGAGTACTACGAGTTGGTGCACGGCGAGAGGGCGGCGCGGACGGAGTCCGATCTGTTCGCCGGTGTCACCCTCGAGGAGGCGTCATGAGCTCGATGCTCGCCCAGCCGCTGAAGCTGAAGCGCCCCTCCGCTCTGCGGGTCCTCGCCTACCTCGGGCTCTTCCTGCTCGGCGCCGTGGTCGGGGTGGCCGGGGCGCTCGTGCAGCCCGCGTGGTTCCCGGCCGGTCTGCTCCTCGCGCTCGCGGGCGAGGCCGGGCTCTGTCTCGGCGGCGGCCGTGCGACGGGCCGCCGGGCCGGAGCCGTCGCGCCAGCCGGCGGCTGGATGATCACCGTCATCCTGCTCACCGCCAGCCGCCCCGAAGGAGACTTCGTCTTCGGCACAGGCGCCGCCTCCTACCTCTTCCTGCTCGGCGGTATGGCTGTGGCTGTGATCTGCGCCACCCTTGCCCCGGTGCGGCAACCGGGCGGTGACGGCGTCCGACTTGCCAAGTGACGTACCACTTCTCCACGACGCACTCGTGCGAGTCCCGTGTGGGTTTCCCAGGCGGTCGTGGGATGCGGGCCAGAAGTGGCCAGTATGGTGGTGCGCGCCGCCGAGCCGCCCGAAGCAGTGAGGTACGGGCGGCGGAGCCAACCGGGAGAACCTGCCTTGAGTCGTGAAACTGACACTCCGTCCTCCGGGCCCAACGGGCGCGGCGGAGCCGCATACCCCTCCGGCACGCCGCCGTACGGGACCCCCATGGCTTCCGACAACGGCGCTGACGCGGGCCGTTCGGCCACGCAGCCGGAGGAACGCAAGACCGAGACCACGCTGACGACGCGGATCCGGATCAACATCCCCGGATCACGGCCCATTCCGCCGGTCGTCGTGCGCAAGCCCGTGGCCGAGGCCGAGAGCGCCGGGGCCCCCGCGGCCCCCGAGCCGCCGGAGCCCTCCGCGCCCACCTCCACGTCCACCGGCACCGTCGAGCCTCCGGCCGAGCCCACGGCGCAGGCCGGGGAGAAGACGAGCGACTGGTTCGCGCCCCGCAAGTCCGGGCCGGGCAAGGGTGGTCAGGGCGGCCCGTCCACCAACGGGGCCGGTCTGCCCGGAGGTTCGGGCCCCGGGACCGGTGGCGGTCCAGGTAGCGCGGGCGCGGGTGCCGGGGCTTCCGGCGCCGGTGCGCCCGGTGGTGCGCGTCCGGGTGCAGGCCGGCCCGGTGGTGTCGTCGGTTCGATGAGCGTGCCCGGCGGCTCCCGCCCCGGTGGCACGAAGGGTGCGGGCCTCCCCGGCGCGACCGGCGGGCCCGTGGCTCCCGGGCACGGCGGCGGCACCGGCTCCTTCGACGTGACCGAGGCGCTGGCGGCGGCCTCGCCGGGCAACGGTCCCGGCGCCGAGGCGCGCCGTGACGACCTGCCGTACTTCTCGGAGAACGGCGGACAGAACGGTCAGGGCGGCCCCAAGGGCTCGAACGGCTTCGGCGCCCAGGGCGGCTCGCCCTTCGACCCTTCCGCCGACTTCGGCGCCTCGAACGACTTCAACGCCTCGAACGACTTCAACGCCCCGAACGACTTCGGCGGCTCCGGCGACTTCAACGGACCGGACTACGGCGGCCCGAACGGCCGCGGCGGCCAGGGCGGCCCGCAGGGCCCCGCGGGCCCGACGACCGGTCCGGTCACCGGCGACGGCCCGGCGGTGCCGCCGATCGCAGGCGGTGCGCCGGGCGGGCCCGGTGGTCCGAGTGGACCCCGCGGTTCCGGTGCGCCCGGTCGTCCGGGTGCCTCCGGTGTCTTCACGGGTCCGGGCCGGTCCGGTGGCCCCGGCAGTGGCTTCGGCGGCGGCCCCGGCGGTCCGAGCGGTCCTGCCGGTCCCGGAGGCCCGGGCGGCCTGGGCGCTTCGGGCATCTCCACCGGCCCCTCCGGTCCCGGCGCCTCTCCGCACGCCCAGGGCCTCGGCCCCGGCGGCGGTATGAGCGACGACACCGCGATCCTCACCCCGCAGAAACCGGCCCCCGAGCCCGGCACCCCGCACTACGGCGGTGTCGCCGACAACGTCTCCGGCCACACCGTCACCAGCGGCATCCCGGTCGTCCCCCCGGGCGCCCAGAACGGCGGTCCCTTCGGCCCGGGTACCACCGACGCACCCGCGCCGCACACGCCCCCGAAGCTGCCCGAACCGGACACCTCGGACGCCCCGTCCTCCCGCGCGCCCAAGAAGAAGGGCCGCAACAAGCTGGCGCTCATCGGCGGCGGAGTGATCGTCCTCGCCGGTGGCGTCTACGGCGCCGGCCTGCTGATGGCCCACTCCGACGTGCCCAAGGGCACGACCGTGCTCGGCGTCGACATCGGCGGCGGCACCCGGGACGAAGCGGTCAAGAAGCTCAACGACGCCTTCGACGAGCAGGTCAACAAGCCGCTGAAGCTGTCGGTGGGCGGCAAGACCGTCACGCTGGAGCCGGACAAGGCCGGGTTGCAGTTCGACATGCAGCAGACGGTCAGCAAGGCCGCGACCAGCGACTACAACCCGATCTCCGTCATCGGCGCGCTCTTCGGCAACCACCGGGTCGTCGACCCGGTCATGCCCACCGACGAGGAGAAGCTGCACGCGGCCCTGGAGGACGTCTCCGGCGGCTCCGGCTCGGTGACCGAGGGCACGGTCAGCTTCAAGTCCGGCAAGGCGGTCGCCGTCTACGGCAAGGCCGGCAAGGGCATCGACGTCGCGCAGTCGACCACCGCGGTCGAGGAGGCGTACCGCACCCAGGTGGAGACCGGCACGTCCGCCGCGGTACAGGTCCCGACGACCACCCAGCAGCCGACGATCTCGAACGCCGAGGTCGACCGGTTCATGAAGGAGTTCGCCGAGCCGGCGATGGCCACCAAGGTCACGATCCAGACGGACGCCGCGCACAGCATCCCGTTCGGCGCCCTGTCCCTGCCGAAGATCCTCGGCGTCAAGGCCGTCAACGGCAAGCTCGTGGACACGTACGACCTCAAGGCGCTGAAGGAGGCGTACGGCGCCACGTTCGACGGCGTCAAGATCAACGGCGCCAGCGGCAAGCGTGACGTCATTCCGGAGGACGTCGCCTCCGCCCTGCGCGAGGCCCTTCGCGGCAAGACGGCGGCGCAGCGCACCGTCACCATCGACACCAACCCGAGCTAGCCCAGCCGCTCGGACCAGGGGGGCACCCGGCACGCGCCGGGTGCCCCCCTGGTCGTCGTATGACATCTGTCATCCGGCAGTCAGGACCGCCGACACTGCCGGGCCCGGGGTGCCGAGAGCCACTGTGGACCGCATGACAACGACAGCGACCGCGTTCGACCGGGTGAGCAAGGCGTACGGCGACGTCCGGGCCGTGGACGGCCTGAGCCTGACCCTGCACCCGGGGCAGACCGTCGCCCTGCTCGGCCCCAACGGCGCCGGCAAGTCGACCACGCTCGACCTGTTGCTCGGCCTCAGGCAGCCCGACAGCGGGACGGTCCGCGGGTTCGGGACCAGCCCGCGCGAGGCGATCGTCGCCGGGCGCGTGGGAGCGATGCTGGCGGCGGGCTGATGGACGAGGTGACCGTCGGTGAACTGGTGCGGCTGGCCTGTGATCTGCATCCGCGGCCGTACGAGGTGTCCGACGTCCTCTCCCGGGCCGGTATCGAGCGGATCGCCGACCGCAGGGTCGACAAGCTCTCCGGCGGCCAGGAGCAGCGAGTCCGCTTCGCCCTCGCGACCGCCGGGGACAGCGGTCTGATCGTCCTGGACGAGCCGACCACCGGCATGGACGTCACCGGACGCCAGGCCTTCTGGGCCACCATGCGCGACCAGGCCGACCAGGGCCGTACGGTCAGTTCAACATCGCCCGCGCGGCCTGAGCCTGTTCCCGAACCCGCGCCGCAGCCGCCTCATCCACCGCCACCACCACCTCGGCGTACGCCTCCAACTCGTCGGCACCCCGAAGGAAATCCCCCCTCTGCACCAGCAACTGCGCCCGCTCGAACCGCAACCGAGCCGGATGCGACGGCAGCAGCAGCGACAACTCCACCGCCCACAGCGCCACATCCGTCCGCTCGGGGCGGGTCGCGGCCCACGCCCGGATGTTGTTCAGGATCCGCAGCACCACATCCAGCGGATCGGCCGGCGTCAGCATCGACGGATGCAACGGCGCCCCCGTGGCCCCCGCCACCAGCAACTCCGCGTCGCCCCCGGTCAGCACCCGCCCCCCGTCGAACGGATCGGCGAGCACCTGATCGTCGGTCGGCCCGAACCCCACCACGAAGTGCCCGGGCAGCGCGACCCCGTACACCGGCGCCCCCGCCCGCCGGGCCACCTCCAGCCACACGACCGACAACAGGATCGGCAACCCACGCCGCCGCCGAAGCACCTCGTGCAGCAACGACGACTCCAGCCGCTGATAGTCCGCGGCGGACCCGCGAAACCCGCACCGCTCCCCGAGCAGTTCCCGCAGCGCGAGCGCCCAGGACCGCGGCCCCCCGGGCCGGAACGGCAGCCGCCCGGCCAAGGCGTCCAGCTCCACCTGGGCGGAGTCCATCCCGGCCTCGTCCAGCGCCCCGTCCGCCTCGGCCCCCACCAGCAGACACAGCGTGGACAGATCGGGCCGCTCGGACCGGGCCTCTTCGGCGAACCGCCGCCGCACCTCGGCGGAGCGCTCGGGCGGTGGGGGGTAGGGGGGACGCATAGCTGGCTCGTGCCCTTTCGCGGCGATCGGTACTACCGTCCGGCGCCGGTCGTGTCCGGCGTCTCGGGTTCGCGATAGTGGTGGTACGCGTGATGCGCGGCGAACCCCATCCCGGCGTACAGCCCCCGCGCCCCCGCGTTCTCCGTCTCGACCTGCAGCCAAGCCGCCGACGCCCCCTCGTCCAGGGCCCGCCCGGCCAGCGCCGCCATCACCCGGGTGGCCAGCCCCTGCCGCCGCAGCGCGGGATCGACCTCGACGGCGGCGAACCCGGCCCACCGCCCGTCCACGACACACCGCCCGATGGCGGCAGGCGCACCGCCGCCCTCACCGGGAACCGTCGCGAACCACACCGACGGCCCGCTCCCCAGCACCTTCAGGGCCACCTCGCTCACCCCCTTGCGCTGATACCTCCCGAGCCAAGCCTCGTCCGCCTCCCGCGACAGCACCACCCCGGCGCCCTCGGCCCGGTCGGCGATCGGCGCCAACGCCCCGATCCACATCTCCGCCGACACCTCCCGCACCCACCCCAGCCGCTCCAGCTCCGCGCACAGCAATTCCTGCGTGCCCTCGGCACCGGTCGCGGTCTGGACGTACGCGGGGAGCCCACGGTCGCCGTACCAGCGCCGTACGACGTCGAGCGCGGCCGGCAGGGACAGCCCGGGGTCGCCCAGCGGCAGCGCCGAGTTGGCCCTGCGGGTGAACCCGGACGCGGCCCGCAACTCCCACTCGCCGAGCCGCTCGCTCTCCACCGGCCGCCACGCGCGCGTGGCGACGTGCGCGAGCTCCTCGTACGAGGCGGCGGGCCCCCGGCGCCGGGCCGGGGCGGCGGGCACCACCTTGCCCGCGACCAGCGACGATTCCGGAATACGGACGCTCTCGCCGCTCTTCCGTGTGATCAGCAGCACACCGTCGTCCCATGATGCGAGAACACCCACCGTGTCGGTGAACTTCTCACCCGGAGCTCCAAGATCGCTCAAGCGCCGTACGGAGACTCGTTTACCCACGTCAGCAGCGGTGATTCGGACCTCGAGGCGCCCGTGTGCAGAGATTTCCACAGGTCAGTTCACCCCTCCTGTTCGGATCATGCCCAAGAACGGAGATACTAGGGGCGGGCATCGACGACGCCGCGCTCCCGCGCGCCAGGCGGCGGAGCCTGTGGAGGCCCGCCAGCGCCCTATCGAGGAGGAACGACAGCGTGACCTACGTCATCGCGCAGCCTTGTGTCGACGTCAAGGACAAGGCGTGCATCGAGGAGTGCCCGGTCGACTGCATCTACGAGGGCTCCCGGTCCTTGTACATCCACCCGGACGAATGCGTCGACTGTGGTGCCTGTGAGCCGGTCTGCCCGGTCGAGGCGATCTTCTACGAGGACGACACTCCGGAGGAGTGGAAGGACTACTACAAGGCGAACGTCGAGTTCTTCGACGAGCTCGGCTCCCCCGGCGGCGCCAGCAAGCTGGGCCTGATCGAGCGGGACCACCCCTTCATCGCCGCGCTGCCGCCGCAGGCCGAGTAATCCGCACCGGCGACCCGCACAGCGTGCCGCCTCGGTCCCGTACGGCCTGATCGCGATCCGATCGCCTTGATCGCCGTACGGGACCGAGGCGTTGCCGTATCCGGCACTACCGGCAGCGCCGGGCAGTACCAGAAAGTGAGCCAGATCCGTGTCCGCAGTCTCCGACCGCCTTCCGACCTTCCCCTGGGACAAGCTGGAGCCGTACAAGAAGACGGCCGCCGCGCACCCGGACGGCATCGTCGACCTCTCCGTCGGCACGCCGGTCGACCCGGTCCCCGAGCTGATCCAGAAGGCCCTGATCGACGCGGCGGACTCCCCCGGCTATCCGACGGTCTGGGGCACGCCGGCCCTGCGGGACGCGATCACGGGCTGGGTGGAGCGCCGCCTGGGCGCCCGCGAGGTCACCCACCGCCACGTCCTGCCCATCGTCGGCTCCAAGGAACTGGTCGCCTGGCTCCCCACCCAGCTGGGCCTCGGCCCCGGCGACAAGGTGGCCTACCCGCGGCTGGCGTACCCGACCTACGAGGTGGGCGCCCGCCTGGCCCGCGCGGAGTACGAGGTGTACGACGACCCGACGGAGCTGGACCCGCGGGGCCTGAAGCTCCTCTGGCTGAACTCCCCGTCCAACCCGACGGGCAAGGTCCTGTCGAAGCAGGAACTGACCTGGATGGTCGCCTGGGCCCGCGAGCACGGCGTCCTGCTCTTCTCCGACGAGTGCTACCTGGAGCTGGGCTGGGAGGCCGACCCGGTCTCGGTCCTGCACCCGGACGTCAACGGCGGCTCGTACGAGGGCATCGTCGCCGTCCACAGCCTCTCCAAGCGCTCGAACCTGGCCGGCTACCGGGCCGCCTTCCTCGCCGGTGACCCGGCGGTCCTCGCTCCCCTCCTGGAGATCCGCAAGCACGGCGGCATGATGACGTCGGCCCCGACCCAGGCGGCGGTGATCGCGGCCCTCGGCGACGACGAACACGTCCGCGTCCAGCGCGAGCGCTACGCCTCTCGCCGCAAGGCCCTCCGCGAGGCCCTGGAACGCCACGGCTTCCGCATCGAACACAGCGAGGCCAGCCTCTACCTCTGGGCCACGAAGGGCGAGTCCTGCTGGACCACGGTCGCCCACCTCGCCGACCTGGGCATCCTGGTGGCCCCCGGCGACTTCTACGGCGAGGCAGGCGCCCAGCACGTACGCGTGGCGTTCACGGCGACGGACGAGCGGGTGGCCGCCGCGGCACGGCGCCTGGCGTAACACCGACCGCGTGAGCGGCCCCGGCCCGACCCCGACGGCCACAGCCACCGCGGGTGGCCGCCGCCGAAGGCCGTAGGCCGCTGCGATCCGCCGACCGCGACCGTCGGCCGCCGCCGTGGGCCGCCGGGAGTGGCTGCTAGCTGTTGCTGCTGTGGTTGCCGGCCGACGCTGCCGCCGCAGGCTGCTTGCGCGGGTGGCCGTCGATGAGGGCTGTGGGCCGCTGCGATCCGCCGACCACGACCACCGACTGCCGCCGTGGGCCGCCGGGAAGGCGGCTACCCTTCGCCGCCGCGGGCTGCTGACCAAGGCTGCTGCTGCAGGCGCCTGCGGGTCCCCGACCGCCACCCGCCGCAGGCCGCCGCTGCAGGCTGCCGGGAGTGGCTGCTGCCCGCTGCTGCTGACCAAGGCAGTCGCCGTGGGCCGTCACAGCTATCGCCGGTGGCCACCGACGCGGGCCTTGGGCCGCTGCGGGTCCGCGACCGCCGGCCGCCGTGTGCCGCCGGGAAGGGCGGCTACTCGTTCCTGTCGCGGGCTGTCGACGAAGGCTGCCGCCGCGACCACTCCCGGCCGCCATCGCCACCGCCACCGCCGGGGCCCTCGGCCGAACCGGCCCCCTCCGCCCGGGCCGTCGACGAGGGCCGCCCACCCCACCGCTCCCGCTGTGGGCAGTCGTTCCGCAGGGCGGAACGGGTGGGCACAGGCTGCGGCGCCGGGTGCTGTTCGAACACGCCCCGGCCCCTGCCGGCGCAGCGACGCGAGCGCACGGAAGCCGATGGGGCCCAGGGAACTCCCTGGACCCCATCGGCGGCTCAAGCCACGTGCGGCGAGCGTCAGCCGAGCGGCAGCGCGTCCACCGGCAGCTTCCCGGTCTGCGGCACGCCACCCACCGTGGCCGCCCCGGCCGTGTCGCCGAGAACGGTCCCGACGGACCCGGCCACGCCACCCGCGGTCTCCTGCGCCGCGGGCGTCGCCTTCTTCGCAACCTTGCTGCCGGCCTTGGTAGCGGTCGGCACGGCCTTCTTCGCGGCCTTGCCGCCGGTCTTGGTCACCGTGCCACTGGCCTTCGTGGCGGTCGGCAGCGCGTTGTCGACGGCCGTGTCGACGGCGCCGCCCGCGAGCCCGGTGGCGTTCTGAGCCGCACCGTCGACGACGCTCGTGCTGTCGACAGCGCTCAGCCCGCCGACCTTCGTGGCGTCGGGCAGTTCGGGGGCCGCGCTGGCGGAGCCGGCCGCACCGACCCCGGCAGCCGCTCCCGCAGCGACGAGCAGCGCGGCACGGGCGATCCGGCGGGTCAGGGGGAGGGACATGATGCTCCTTCGACGGGTAAGTCGGATGAGAAAGATGAAGTGTCCTACTGCGCCCGGCAGTTGACCGACTGGCTGTTGATCTCCGGGCTCGGACGCAGTGACTACCGCTCGAAGCCCCCGAAGGTTGCGGCGCCGCAACGTAAAGAGTTGGCAATGCGTCGCATTATCGGCTGCGGATAAAAACGGTCAAAACGCGTACCGCGGGAAAGCCTGCCGAATCCTTACAGCCCTTTGTTCTCAAGGCCTTTGACGGATACGAGGGTGACCGCGCGAAATCCTGCTCACGCCGTCGTCGACCGGCGCCCCGGGTAGCTCGTGAGAGTGGGCCCCCGAACGGCTGCGCGTGCTAGTGAGTCGTGACGATCCGGACCGCGTCCAGCCCGCTGCCCGCCCCCGAGGCGCCCTGCCCGGCGATCGCACGCCACTGGCTGTCGGTGTTCCCGGCGGTCCACTCCCGACCGGCGTAGGACACCCGCTGGATGTGCAGGTCGGAGGCGTTGGCCACGGCCCAGTGGGCCAGCTGCCACCCACGCTCGCGGACACCGCGCCCGGCGCCGGAGCCCTTGTCGCCGGTCACGGGCAGCACCACGGTCCGCCCGTCGCTCTCGATCACGGACGGGCTCGGCGCGGGCGTGGCCTTCGCGGCGCCCACCTCCGCAACACCCACCTCCGCGGCGGCCGACTGGAGCGCGTCCTGCCCGAAGTCCCGTACGAGCGCGGCCCGTACGGAGTCCGTACCGCCGGCCGGCGGGCCCCCGGGGAGCCCCTCGCAGGTCAGCGTCGCGGCCGCCCGCCCGGTGAGGGCGGCGGCGAGCAGCGTCGCGTCCGGCTCGTGCTTGGCGTACGCCTCCGGAAAGCCGCTGCGCTGGACGCGCTGCGCGGCGACGGTGAGCGGCAGCTCCGTATAGCCGCGGACCTTGACGAGGTGCTCGTAGAAGATGCCCGCCGAGTAGATCGGGTCCTGGATCTCCTTCTCCGTGCCCCAGCCCTGCGAGGGCCGCTGCTGGAACAGGCCCAGCGAGTCACGGTCGCCGTGGGTGATGTTGCGCAGCCCCGACTCCTGCAGGGCGGTGGCGAGCGCGATCGTCACGGCCCGCTCGGGCAGGCCGCGCCCGGTGCCGACGGCGGCGATGGTCGCGGCGTTCACCGCCTGCTCCGGCGTGAACTCGTACCGCGCGCCGTCGCTCTTGTCCGACACGACCGCGCAGCCCGGCGCCCCCGCGCCTCCGGTGACGTACTGCACCGCGAGATATCCCGCGACGGCGAGCAGGACCACGAAGGCCGCCCCGCGACGCAGGAGGCGGCCACGACGTTTCGGAGAGGCGGACGACTTCGGCACGCCCTACAAGGTAGCCGAGGCTACTGAGGGGCATGGGCCGAGCGGGAAATGGGTGCGGGAAGTGGGCCGCCGGCCCCTGGGCGCGGCGGGTTAGGGTCGGCACCATGGCCGACACCTCTCTTGACCTCACGCTGGACGCCGCGCGGCTCACCGCGCAGCTCGTCGACTTCCCCTCCGTCAGCGGCACGGAGAAGCCCCTCGCGGACGCCATCGAGACCGCCCTGAGCGCGCTGCCGCATCTGACGGTCGAGCGGTACGGCAACAACGTCGTGGCGCGGACGAACCTCGGGCGACCGGAGCGCGTGATCCTCGCCGGCCACATCGACACGGTGCCGATCGCGGACAACGTCCCGTCGAGGCTCGACGAGGACGGCGTCCTGTGGGGCTGCGGCACCTGCGACATGAAGTCGGGCGTCGCGGTCCAGCTCCGCCTCGCGGCGACGGTCCCGGCCCCGAACCGCGACCTGACCTTCGTCTTCTACGACAACGAAGAGGTGACCGCCGACCTCAACGGCCTCAAGCACGTCGCGGAGAACCGTCCGCAGTGGCTGGAGGGCGACTTCGCGGTGCTGCTCGAGCCGTCGGACGGCGAGGTGGAGGGCGGCTGCCAGGGCACGCTGCGGGTCCTGCTCAGGACCACGGGCGAGCGGGCCCACTCCGCGCGCGGCTGGATGGGCTCGAACGCGATCCACGCGGCCGCCCCGATCCTGGCCCGGCTGGCCTCGTACGAACCGCGCTACCCGGTGATCGACGGCCTGGAGTACCGGGAGGGACTGAACGCGGTCGGCATCTCGGGCGGCGTGGCCGGCAACGTCATCCCCGACGAGTGCGTCGTGACGGTCAACTTCCGCTACGCCCCGGACCGCACCGAGGAGGAGGCCGTCGCGCACGTCCGCGAGGTCTTCGCCGACTGCGGGGTGGAGGAGTTCGTGGTGGACGACCACAGCGGCGGCGCGCTCCCGGGCCTCTCGCACCCGGCGGCAGCGGCGTTCATGGAGGCGGTCGGCGGCATCCCGCGCCCGAAGTACGGCTGGACGGACGTCTCCCGCTTCTCGTCCCTGGGCATCCCCGCGGTCAACTACGGCCCCGGCAACCCGCACTTGGCGCACAAGCGGGACGAGCGGGTGGAGACGGCGAAGATCCTCGCGGGGGAGGAGCGGCTGCGGGCGTGGCTCACGGCGTAGGGGATGGCCGGCCGGGGGATCGCCGGGACGGCGCTTCACGGCGGTCATGCTCACGTCCCCCGTCCGTAACCCGCGTGGATCTACGCTGAGGTGGAACGACCTGCAAGACCCGCAGGCCCCGAAGTGGAGGGAGCGTACATGGCTACCGGTAACCCCGAGGGGAAGAAGCAGCCACCGGAGGAGCAGCGGTTGGGCCCGGTGCTGCGCAGGCGGGGGCAGGTGACGCCGAGCACCACGGACCAGCGGCTGCTGGACGAGCGTGCCCCCTCGGACTGGGTCCACACCGACCCGTGGCGCGTCCTGCGTATCCAGTCGGAGTTCATCGAGGGCTTCGGCACGCTTGCCGAACTCCCGGCGGCGATCAGCGTGTTCGGCTCGGCCCGTACGCCTGCGGGCTCGCCGGAGTACGAGGTCGGAGTCCGTCTGGGCCGCGGCCTGGTCGAGGCCGGCTTCGCGGTGATCACCGGCGGCGGCCCCGGCGCCATGGAGGCGGCCAACAAGGGCGCGTGCGAGGCGAAGGGCGTCTCGGTCGGCCTCGGCATCGAGCTGCCCTTCGAGCAGGGGCTCAACCCCTACGTCGACATCGGCCTGAACTTCCGGTACTTCTTCGTCCGCAAGATGATGTTCGTCAAGTACGCCCAGGGCTTCGTGGTCCTCCCCGGCGGCCTCGGCACCCTCGACGAACTCTTCGAGGCCCTCACCCTGGTCCAGACCCAGAAGGTCACCCGCTTCCCGATCGTCCTGTTCGGCAGCGAGTACTGGGGCGGCCTGGTCGACTGGCTCAAGAACACCCTGATCGCCCAGGGCAAGGCCTCGGAGAAGGACCTGCTCCTGTTCCACGTGACGGACGACGTGGACGAGGCGGTGGCGTTGGTGTCGAAGGAGGCGGGCCGCTAGCGCGGCGGCGGAGTTCCCGGTACGTCTGGACGCCGGCCCGGGCATTTGGGCCGGTCCGGCGTTCGGGGACGAGGACGCACCGCCCCCAGCCCCCACCCACCTCCAGCGGGCCGTCACCTCTGGACGCTGGCCCGGGCATTTCAGCCCGTCCGGCGTTTGAGGACGAGGCCCTTTCGGGGCCGAAGCGGGGGTCTGGGGGCCGCAGGCCCCCAGGGACGGGACGGGTAGGGGCGGCGGGGGCGAGGAAAAGGCGTTACGCCAACCCCCGCCGCGCCACCGCCGGCGCCCGATGCCCAGCGATCGACGCCACCATGTCCAGCACCTGCCGCGTCTCCGCCACCTCGTGCACCCGATACACCTGCGCTCCCAACCACGCCGACACCGCGGTGGTGGCCAGCGTCCCCACCACCCGCTCCTTCACCGGCTTGTCCAGCGTCTCCCCGACAAAGTCCTTGTTCGACAGGGACACCAGCACCGGCCACCCCGTCGACACCATCTCCCCCAACCGCCGGGTCGCCTCGAGGCTGTGCCGCGTGTTCTTCCCGAAGTCGTGCCCGGGATCGATCATGATCGACTCCCGAGGAACCCCCAGCGACAACGCCCGCTCGGCCAACCCCACCGTCACCCGCAGAATGTCGGCCATGACGTCGTCGTACGTCACCCGATGCGGCCGGGTCCGCGGCTCCGCACCCCCGGCGTGCGTACACACCAGCCCCACCCCGTACCGCGCGGCGACCTCCGCCAGCCCGGGATCCACCCCACCCCACGCGTCGTTCAGCAGATCCGCCCCCGCCTCGCACACCGCCGCCCCGACGTCGGCCCGCCAGGTGTCCACGCTGATCACGACCTCCGGGAACCGCCGCCGCACCTCCGCCACGAACCCGACGGTCCGCCTCGCCTCCTCCTCGGCGGTCACCTCGTCCCCCGGCCCGGCCTTGACCCCACCGATGTCGATGATGGCCGCCCCCTCCGCCACGGCCTGCTCCACGCGCGCGAGGGCCGGCTCGTCGCGGAATGTCGCCCCTTGGTCGTAGAAGGAGTCCGGGGTCCGGTTCACGATCGCCATGATCACCGGCTCGTGCGTGCCGAACTCACGCGTGCCCAGCCTGAGCATCCCCTGTGACCTCTCCTAGTACGTCCTGGCAAGTTGCCTGCATACGGCCGCCTGCGACCCTAACTGTCAGAGTCGCATGGCACGATCGGACACTGACACACTCGACCGCACGCATTAACGGACCGTGGGGGCCACAGCGATGGTTATGTTCCTGTTCCTGGTCGTCGCGCTGGCCGTCGTGGTCGCCGCGGTGACGCTCGCCGTGGTGGGCGGCGGCGAGGGTGACGGCCCGCTGCCGGACGCCGCGCCCGAGCGCCTCCAGGACCCGCTGCCGCCGGACCGCCCCGTCAACCGCGCGGACATCGAGAGCCTCCGCTTCCCGCTCGCCGCCCGCGGCTACCGCATGGCCGACGTCGACGACGCCCTCAGCCGCCTCGGCGCCGAGCTCGCCGAGCGCGACGCCCGCATCGCCGACCTGGAGTCCGCACTGGCCGGCGCCCAGTCGGGGCCCGGCGGCAGGGTGCCGATGGACAAGCCCGCCCCGGAGGACCAGCAGTGAGCGACGGCACGGCCCTCGCCGGTCCGGACGGCGCCCTGCGCTGCCCCTGGGCCCTGTCCACCCCGGACTACGTGGCGTACCACGACGAGGAGTGGGGCCGCCCGGTCCACGGCGACGACGCGCTCTACGAACGCCTCAGCCTGGAGGCCTTCCAGTCGGGCCTGTCCTGGATCACGATCCTGCGCCGCCGCGAGGGCTTCCGCGCCGCCTTCGCGGGCTTCGAGATCGCCAAGGTCGCGACGTTCACGGACACCGACCGGGACCGCCTCCTCGCCGACGCGGGCATCATCCGCAACCGCGCCAAGATCGACGCGACCCTGGCCAACGCGCGTGTACTGGCCGACTGGGCCCCGGGCGACCTGGACGAACTGATCTGGTCCCACGCCCCCGACGCGGCCGCCCGCCCGATACCGAAGACCCTGGCGGACGTCCCGGCGGTCACGCCGGAGTCGACGGCGCTGAGCAAGGCCCTGAAGAAGAGGGGACTGCGCTTCGTGGGTCCGACGACGGCGTACGCCCTGATGCAGGCGTGCGGCCTGGTGGACGACCACCTGGAGTCGTGCGTCGCCAGAAGCGCCCCGTGAGGGGCGCCGGGCGCCCCGCGCTCACCGGCCCAAGTACTTCGGCTTCTCCTTGTTGACGAAGGCCTGGACCGCGATCGCGTGATCCTCCGAGGACCCCGCCCGAATCTGCAGCTCGTCCTCCTTCTCCAGGGTCTCCTCCAGCGAGTGCGACAGCCCGAACGCCACCGCCTCCTTGATCGCCCCGTACGCCACCGTCGGCCCCTCGGCCAACGCCCGCGCCACCTTCTCGGCCTCGCTCCGCAGCTCCGCGGAAGGCACCAGCCGGTTGGCGATCCCCAGCTCGTACGCCTCCTGCGCCTTGATGTTCCGCGGGAAAAGCAGCAGGTCAGCGGCGCGCCCAGGCCCCACGACCCGCGGCAGCGTCCACGAGATCCCGGAGTCGGCGGTCAGCGCCACCCCCGCGAACGACGTATTGAAGGCGGCCGTGTCGGCCACGACCCGATAGTCCGCGGCCAGCGCGAACCCGAAGCCCGCCCCCGCCGCGACCCCGTTCACCCCGGCCACCACCGGCTTCGGCATCCCGGCCAGCGCCCGCACGATCGGGTTGTAGTGCTCCCGCACCGTGCTCATGGTCTGCCGCGACCCGGTCTCCCGGTCCGCGACCAGCAGCCCGATGTGCTCCTTGAGGTCCTGCCCCACACAGAACGCCCGCTCCCCGGCCGCGGTCAGCAGCACGGCCCGTACGGCGTCGTCGCCCGCCGCGGCCTGGACCGCGTCCCGCAGAGCGACCTTGGACGCGATGTTCAGCGCGTTCATCGCCTCGGGGCGGTTCAGCGTGATCGTCGCGAGTCCGTCGCTCACCTCGTAGAGCACGGTGTCGACCATGGTGTATCCCCTCCGGCTTTCGCGGCTCGGGCGTACTCGTCAGTACGCACATGTCTGAAGGACAGCATGGCGGAGATCATCGACAACGGCCCTGACCGGACGTGTGACCTGCGTCAAAGAATTCTCGTCCGGTTCTGTTCGGTCCAGGCGCGTGCGGTGGCGCAGTATCGCAGTCACATCGCCGAATTGAGTGGTTTTGCTCGCGCGCGTTGCCCAAGCGATGCCGACTGATGTTGGTCATCGGGTCCTGAGATGCGGGATAATGGCTTGGAAGCAATGTGTTCGATGCCGGTGTCGCGTGTCTCATGCCAGGCGCGCGTGCCCTCCATGGGGCCGTCGGCTTTGACTATGAGCTGGTTTCAGGAAGGGGAACGAGCATGGCGGCCATGAAGCCGCGGACGGGCGATGGCCCGCTCGAGGTGACCAAGGAGGGGCGGGGCATCGTCATGCGCGTTCCGCTCGAAGGCGGCGGTCGGCTCGTCGTCGAGCTGACCCCTGACGAGGCCGACGCACTGGGCGACGCCCTCAAGAAGGTCGTCGGCTGACGCGGAAGCGACCCTACCCTTTCGGTGGCCCCGGCATCGCACATGGTGCCGGGGTCGCTGTTTGTCCCGGTACGGTTGCGGTCACCGTTTGACCGCGCACAGCAGGCCGTCCCCGACCGGCAGCAGTGACGGCACCAGCTCCTGGCTCTCGCGCACCGCGCGCAGCAGTTCCCGGATGCGTATGACCTCCGTGGGCTGCGGGCCCGAGTCCACCGTGCGGCCGTTGGCGAAGACGCCCTCGAAGACGACGAGGCCACCCGGACGCAGCAGGCGCAACGATTCAGCGAGATAGTCGAGGAACTCCAGCCGGTCACCGTCACAGAAGACGAGGTCGTAGCCGGCGTCCGCGAGGCGGGGCAGGACGTCCAGGGCGCGGCCCGGGATGAAGCGGGCGCGGTTGCTGGCGAAGCCGCAGGCGCGGAAGGCCTGGCGGGCGAACTGCTGGTGCTCGGGTTCGGGGTCCACCGTGGTCAGCACGCCGTCGGGGCGCATGCCGTGCAGGAGGTGGATGCCGGAGACGCCGGTACCGGTGCCGATCTCCGCCACCGCCTTCGCGTCCACCGAGGCGGCCAGCATCCGCAGCGCGGCGCCCGTGCCGGGCGACACCGAGCGCAGCCCCGCTTCACGGGCCCGGTCCCGGGCCCAGCGCAGGACTTCGTCCTCGGCGACGTAGGCGTCGGCGAACGCCCAGCTCGTCTGCCGGTTGCCGGTAATGACCCTCTCCTGTCCCCGTGGTTGCCTGGGCGTGACTGTATCCGTTACGGGCGGGAACCCGCAGATGGGACCGGGCGTTTAGAAGGGTGGGAAGACGAGCGGGGGGACACAGTTGGATCACGATGACGAGCGGGGCCGCGAGCAAGTGCTGACGCAGGCCCACCAGCCGTATCAGCCCAGATCAAATTCTCGTAAAACCGCTTATCCGGAGCTAACGGGCGAGGTGGCTATGGTAGGGGCTCCACTGGACACCACCAGAGCCGACAGGGGAGGTGCGGCTGCGCCTGTGGATCGGGGAGGAGTGCTGCGGCGCTTTCTCGGATCGGCGGGCAGGCCGAAATCCGTGAACGACACCGCTGACCACAGCCACGCCGGCGACTTCGCCCAGACCGCGACCTTCTCCACCGACGCGGACGGGCAGGCGTGGACTCCGCCCACCTGGGAGGAGATCGTCAGCACGCACAGCGGCCGCGTCTACCGACTGGCGTACCGCCTCACCGGCAATCAGCACGACGCCGAGGACCTGACCCAAGAGGTCTTCGTCCGCGTCTTCCGCTCCCTGTCGACGTACACGCCGGGCACCTTCGAGGGCTGGCTGCACCGCATCACCACCAACCTCTTCCTGGACATGGTCCGCCGCAAGCAGCGCATCCGCTTCGACGCGCTGGGCGACGACGCGGCCGAGCGGCTGCCCAGCAAGGAGCCCACGCCCCAGCAGGTCTTCAACGACGCGCACTTCGACGCGGACGTCCAGCAGGCCCTCGACACCCTCGCGCCCGAGTTCCGGGCCGCGGTCGTCCTGTGCGACATCGAAGGGCTGTCGTACGAGGAGATCGCCGCGACCCTGGGCGTCAAGCTCGGCACCGTCCGGTCCCGTATCCACCGGGGCCGCTCGCAGCTGCGCAAGGCCCTCGCCCACCGCTCGCCGGAGGCGCGCGCCGAGCGCCGCTCCTTCGTGCCGCGTGTGGCCGCTCTGGGAGGAGGGGGCGCGACCGCGTGAGTGGCTCCCGACCCAACCCCGCCGAACGGCTCCTGGCCGAGCAGCACCTTGGCGACCGACTCTCCGCCCTCGTCGACGGAGAGCTCGGTCATGAGACGCGCGAGCGTGTCCTGGCCCACCTGGCGACATGCGCCAAGTGCAAGGCCGAGGTCGACGCCCAGCGCCGACTGAAGAACGTCTTCGCGGAGGCGGCCCCGCCGCCTCCCTCCGAGAGTTTCCTCGCCCGCCTTCAGGGCCTCCCCGGGGGAGGTGACCTGGACGGCGGCGGCTCGCCGCTCGGCGGGGGCGGGTTCGGCGGACTGGCCGGACGGCCCGGTCCCACCGGGGTGTTCGGCGTGAAGCGCAGCGACCGCTTCGAGTTCGGATACGTCCCCTCGCGCCCGCACGCCCCCGCGCTCCCCGACTCGTCGGACCGCGGCTTCCGCACCCATCCCGTGGGCCGTCAGGACGCCGACCGCTCCGGGTCCTCCCGGATGCGGTTCGCGTTGGTCGCGGCGGGCGCGGTGTCCCTGGCGGCGATCTCGCTGGGCGGCGTCACCACGAGCGCGCCGACCGACGCGGAGGCGCGCGGCGGCTCGGGCGGCAGCAATGCGACGCCGGCGCGGACGCAGGGCACCGGCACCGCGACGGCACCCGAGAACCAGCGCCGCCGTGGAGTCGGCCCGCTGCTCGCGCAGGGGCAGGGCCAGGGGACGCCGGACACCCCGGCGGCCCCGACCGAGGTGTCGGCTCCCCTTCTGCCCGGGATGCCGGCCCAGCACGCCGACCAGGAGATGCACACGCTCACGGCGCCCGTGGTGGCCGGCGCGGCCGCCATGTCCCCGCTGATACGCCCGCTCAGCGAGACCCCGCCGCTCACCCTGACCTCGTGGTCCAAGGTCCCCGAGATCACGGCGACCCCGGATCTGCTCGCCGCACCCGTCCCCGACGCGACGTCGTCCCCCTCCACCTCCGCCTCTCCCGCCACCGGCCGCTGACCCGGCCTCTGCGCAGCGGCCCACGAACCTGATTGAATCCGGGGTGGGCCGCGCCCTGGCCCGAGGTCCGGGCGCGGAGTCGACGAATCGCGGCCACCGTTGACGCCGCGTGCCGGATGGGGGAGGGAGCACGAGGTCGCCGGTTTCCTGAGGGAACTTGAGCGCGACAGCGCAGAGTTGAGTAGGCGTTCGGGCGCCGGGACGTTCCCGGCGGCGGCCTGCCGAGGAACCAGGGGTGGGAAGCCGGCAGACGGGCGCCGCCCTTGTCGCGGTCCGCGGGACGACGGCCCATCGGCCGGGTCCCTTCGGACACGGCGACATGCGAAGCGTCCTACTCGGAGCAACGGTCAGCAGCGAGCAGGAAGCAGAGCATGAACGAGGGGAAGCCCACGAAGGCGAAGTGGTGGAACCGACCTCGGCCGCAGGAGTCGTCGGCCCAGGCGGAGGACACCGCACCGACGCCGGACGGGACGAGCGGGACGGCACCGGGGGACACCGACGGACGGGGCCTCAGTGGTGTCACGGACGGCGACTTCGAGCTGGCGCGGCCCGCCGCACGTGCGGCCGACGACGCGGCTTCGACGGACGGGGACTTCGAGCTTCCCCGCCCTGATGCCGGTGGCAGTCGT
Source organism: Streptomyces cyaneochromogenes (assembly GCF_003963535.1). Lineage (GTDB taxonomy): Bacteria > Actinomycetota > Actinomycetes > Streptomycetales > Streptomycetaceae > Streptomyces > Streptomyces shaanxiensis. The sequence continues at coordinate 6,642,630 of NZ_CP034539.1, forward strand.
GGTGACGTGGCTTGCGCCGAGGGTGACTTCGAGCTTGCCAAGCCCGGCGCGGGTGGCAGCGGTGCAGACGCGGCTTCGGCCGAGGGCGACTTCGAGCCGGCGGGGCCGGGCGAGGTGTCTGCCGACGGTACGGCCAAGGCTCCCGCAGAGCCCGCCGACGCTCACCCCAAGCCCCTGCACGACCCCGACCCCTACAGCACCCCGCCCTACGGCGAGCCCGGCCCCTGGGCGCCCGCTCCGCCGGTACAGCACCCGGCGACCACACCCGCCCACGGGACCGCCGTACCGATGCCGCCCCCAGCAGCGCACGGCACGGCGGTGCCGTCGGCGGCTCCGGCGCCCGCAGCCGGCGGAACCGTTCCGCCGCCGCACCCGGCCCCCAGTACTCCCACCCCGCCCCCGACAGCCGTCGCCCCTGCTCCGGTCCTGCCACCTCCAGCCCCTGGCGGCGCGCCCGTCCCCGCACCGGCCCCCGCAGTCCCCGCCCAGCCGACTCCGGCCCAGGGCACTCCGTTGCGGCCGATCCCGCCGCAGCCGACTCAGGCCACTCCGCCGCAACCGACTCCGGCCCGGGCCACCCTGCTGCAGCCGACCCCGGCCGCCCCACACCAGCCGCCCCCGCCGCAGGCCACAGCACCCCAACCCACCCCCGCACCCCCGTACGCCGACCCCCCACCCCCCACCACCCCCTGGCAGAACTACGACCCCTGGGCCGCCAACCGCCACCCGGCCGCCCCCCTCCAGCAGAGCGGTGCCGCGGTCGCCACCGAGCAGCAGCGGCGCAAGCGGGCCAAGAAGGTGATCCTCGTCGGGATCCTGCTGGTCGCGCTCGTGTCCGGAGGGGTCGGCGGTGTCGTGGGGGCGTATCTCGAGCGCAACGGTGGTGTGGGAGAGCTGGAGCTCCCGCAGGCCGGGGCCGAGGCCGAGGGGCGGGCGCCGGACAGTGTCGCCGGGATCGCCGCTCGTGCGCTGCCCAGCGTCGTGACGCTGCATGTGAGCGGCAGCGAGAACCAGGGCACCGGGACCGGGTTCGTGCTCGACGACCAGGGCCACATCCTCACCAACAACCACGTCGTCGAACCCGCCGGGGACGACGGCGAGATATCGGTGACCTTCCACAGCGGTGACACCGCCAAGGCCACCGTCGTCGGACGGGACGGCGGCTACGACCTCGCCGTCGTGAAGGTCAGCGGCGTCAGCGGGCTCACGCCCCTGCCGCTCGGCAACTCCGACAACGTCCAGGTCGGCGACCCGGTCGTCGCCATCGGCGCCCCGTTCGACCTGGCGGGAACCGTCACCTCCGGCATCATCAGCGCCAAGGAGCGGCCCATCACGGCCGGCGGGGAGAGCGGAGACGGGAGTGACGTGTCCTATGTGGACGCCTTGCAGACCGACGCGCCGATCAACCCCGGCAACTCCGGCGGCCCGCTCCTCGACGCCCGGGCCCGCGTCATCGGCATCAACTCCGCCATACGTTCCGCCGACAGCGGCTCCGACCTCGACAGCGGCCAGTCCGGCTCCATCGGCCTGGGGTTCGCCATCCCGGTCAACCAGGCCAAGCGTGTCGCCGAGGAGCTGATCAACACGGGTAAGGCCACTCACCCGGTGATCGGCGTCACCCTCGACATGGACTACACGGGCGACGGTGCCCGCGTCGGGGCCAAGGGCAGCGACGGCGGTCCCGCGGTCACGACGGGCGGCGCCGGGGACAAGGCCGGCATCAAGCCGGGCGACGTCATCACCTCGGTCGACGGCCAGCGCGTCCACTCCGGCGAGGAACTGATCGTCAAGACCCGCGCCCACCGCCCCGGTGACCGGCTCGAACTGACCCTGGAGCGCGACGGCAAGGAGCTCACGATCTCGCTGACGCTGGGCTCGTCGAGCGGGAACTGAGCGCAGACCGCGCGGGAACCGAGCAGCAACCGCGCGGGAACCAGGCAGGAACAGAGCCGGGGCCGAGACTCACAGAAACCTCACAGCGCACCCCGCGTCACCGCCCCTCAGGGGGCCTGACAAGGCAAACAACCCGGAAAACCCCACGCCCACCCGCATTCGGAGGCCTCGGGACAGTACCGGTCGTAGCGGATCGCCGGGTACCGTGGATCCGGCCCGGACCACGGAAGACCCGCAATCGACCACCGAGGGCCGAGGACCGCGGACATCGCAAGGAGCTTCAGGTGTTCAATGACATAGGACCGCTCGAGCTGGTGACGCTCGTCGTCCTCGCCGTGCTCGTCTTCGGTCCGGACAAGCTCCCCAAGCTCATCCAGGACGTCACGCGGACGATCCGCAAGATCCGCGAGTTCTCCGAGGGGGCCAAGCAGGACATCCGGCAGGAACTCGGCCCGGAGTTCAAGGACTTCGAGTTCGAGGACCTCAACCCCAAGACGTTCATCCGCAAGCAGCTGGACAACGACGACCTGGGGCTCAAGGAGATCCGCAACGGCTTCGACCTGAAGAAGGAAATGGCCGAGGTCACCGACGCCGTCCACAGCCGTGACTCGGAGTCGTCGGCATCCTCCTCGGGTTCCTCCGGCGGCAGCATCGACATGACCAAGAAGCCCGAGAATCCCCGCGACGAGCGCCCGCCGTTCGACGCGGACGCCACCTGAGCCTGACGCACACGGCCGTACGAACACGGGGTCGGAACACCGCTCGTACGTGACGCTTCTCATACTCCGCGCGGGTCGCACGCGGCCTGAACCCGCCCCCCGTGCGCCCCACGCGCCGGGCGCTTTCCCTGCTGCTCGAAGCGGTGTGGCTATGCTGCCGAGTTGTTGGGCGGGCCGTCCCTGAACGAGTGGCGCCGCCCGAAGGGGGGCGGGCCGGCCGGTCCGTCGAGAACGAGGAGGCGTCCGGGCACATGGAGACGACGAGTCAGACGACGAGTCGGGCAGTCGCGCAGGCACCGGCCGCGGAGAGCGGACAGCAGGTCCCCTCCGCCCGGCGCACGGTCGACGGCTACCTGCTGGCGCCCTTCCCGTGGTACGGCCTCGACGAGGCCTTCACGGGGCCACGCTGGCTGATGCAGGTCGGCACGGCGGCCGACGGGGCCGTGGAACACGGATCGATCGGGCACGGTGACGAGCCCTCCGTACGGAACGAGGCGTCGGAGGACCGGGAGAGGTTCGCGGTCGTCGTGACCGTCGCGGCGAATCCGTCCCGCAAGAGCGCCGACGGTACGGGGCTGCTGGAGGCGACGTCGGTGTCGTCGGCGGCATGGCTCGCCGGGGTGGGGCTGCTGTCGTTCACCTGGCCGGGGCAGATGGATCACTCGCTGCGCGACGACTGGCTGGACCAGCAGACCGAGACGGCGTGGGCCCTCGCGGACGACCTGGCCGGACCGGACTGGTCGACGCTCTCCTTGCCGGTGGACGGCGTACCGACGCCCTTCCACTACCGCGAGTCCGAGTTCGGCTGGGTCCTGGCCGGCTCGACTCAGGAGGGCGTGCATGTGGGGGCGTACGGGAGAGGTATGAGCGCCTACGGGCTCGGGTTCGCGATGATCAAGGACATCGCGGCCTACGCCTAGGCATCGCCCTGGACCAGGACAGACCTACGACGATGGGGGCGCCGTCTCACGGACGGCGCCCCCATCGTCGTACGGGAATCAGAACTTGTTGCGCGGCGTGATGCCCAGCGACATGCCCGACAGGCCCCGCTGACGTCCGCCCAGCTTCCCGGCGATCGCCCGCAGCGCCGAGCCCGCGGGGGAGTCCGGGTCGGTCAGGACCACCGGCTTGCCCTCGTCGCCGCCCTCGCGCAGGCGGACGTCGATGGGGATGCTGCCGAGGACCGGGACGTTCGTGCCGGTCGTGCGGGTCAGGCCGTCGGCGACCACCTGCCCGCCGCCCGTGCCGAAGACGTCGACCATCTCGTCGCAGTGCGGGCAGGGCAGGCCGGACATGTTCTCGACCACGCCGACGATCTTCTGGTGGGTCTGTACGGCGATGGAGCCGGCGCGCTCGGCGACCTCGGCCGCCGCCTGCTGCGGGGTCGTGACGACCAGGATCTCGGCGTTCGGGACCAGCTGGGCGACGGAGATCGCGATGTCGCCGGTGCCGGGCGGGAGGTCCAGGAGGAGGACGTCGAGGTCGCCCCAGTAGACGTCCGCGAGGAACTGCTGGAGGGCGCGGTGGAGCATCGGGCCGCGCCAGACCACCGGGGCGTTGCCCGGCGTGAACATGCCGATGGAGATGACCTTCACGCCGTTCGCGGACGGCGGCATGATCATGTTCTCGACCTGGGTCGGACGCCCGTCGGCGCCCAGCATGCGCGGCACGCTGTGGCCGTAGATGTCGGCGTCGACCACGCCCACCTTGAGGCCGTCGGCCGCCATCGCCGCCGCCAGGTTGACCGTCACCGACGACTTGCCGACGCCGCCCTTGCCGGACGCGACCGCGTACACGCGGGTCAGCGAGCCGGGCTTGGCGAAGGGGACCTCGCGCTCGGCGGTGCCGCCGCGCAGGGCGTTCGCCAGCTCCTTGCGCTGCTCGTCGCTCATCACGTCGAGCGTGACGTCGACGCGGGTGACGCCGTCGACCCGGGAGACCGCGTCCGTCACGCGCTGCGTGATCGTCTCGCGCATGGGGCAGCCGGAGACCGTCAGGTACACGGTGACCGCGACCGCTCCGTCCGCGCCGATCTCCACCGACTTGACCATCCCGAGCTCCGTGATGGGTCGGTTGATCTCCGGGTCGTTCACCGTCGCCAGTGCTTCGCGCACCGCGTCTTCCGTAGCCATAAGGACGATGGTACGGCGCGGTAGCCATGCCCCGGAAAGCCTGTCAGCGGTCGTCTACGTCACGTCCCGCCGACCGTTCTGCCGGGAATACCCCGGGCTCGCGGTGACCGTTCGGCCGTTCCTCCAGCTCCTTCATCAGGTCCTGCAGCTCCGAGCGCATCCAGTCGCGGGTGGCGACCTCGCCGAGCCCGATGCGCAGGGCGGCGATCTCGCGGGTCAGGTACTCGGTGTCCGCGATCGACCGCTCGTTCTGCTTGCGGTCCTGTTCGAGGTTGACCCGGTCGCGGTCGTCCTGCCGGTTCTGCGCGAGCAGGATCAGCGGGGCGGCGTAGGAGGCCTGCAGGGACAGGGCCAGGGTCAGGAAGATGAACGGGTACTCGTCGAACTTCAGGCTGCTCGGCGCGGCGATGTTCCACAGCACCCAGACGATGATCACGACCGTCATCCAGACCAGGAACCGCCCGGTGCCGATGAAGCGGGCGATGCGCTCCGAGAGCCGTCCGAAGGCCTCCGGGTCCCATTCGGGCAGGATGCGGCGGCGCGGCGGCCGGGGTTGGTCGAGGCGTGTGCGGGGTGCCCGGGTGGCCGCGGTGGCGCCCGACGGCATGCGCTCGCGCGTGCCCTCGCGCTCATGAACCATGGGCGGCCACCTCCTCGCCCTCGTCCAGGTGGAACTCCGTCTCCCGCCAGTCGTCGGGCAGCATGTGGTCCAGCACGTCGTCCACGGTCACCGCGCCCAGCAGCGAACCGGACTCGTCGACGACGGGCGCCGCGACCATGTCGTACGTCGCGAAGAACCCGGCGACCACCGGCAGCGCGGCGTCCGGCTCCAGCGGCAGCAGGTCGTCCTCGGCGAGCAGCGAGCTGACCAGCGTGTACGGCGGGTCGCGCAGCAGGCGCTGGAAGTGGACGGTGCCCAGGTACTTGCCGGTGGGGGTCTCGTCGGGCGGGCGGCAGACGTAGACCTGGGCGGCGAGGGCAGGGGTCAGGTCGGGGTTGCGGACGCGGGCGAGGGCGTCGGCGACGGTGGCGTCCGGGCGCAGGATGATCGGCTCGGTGGTCATCAGCCCGCCGGCCGTGTGCTCCTCGTACGCCATCAGGCGGCGCATGTCGGCCGCGTCGGCGGGCTGCATCAGGCTCAGCAGCCGCTCCTGCTCCTCCGTGGGCAGCTCGCCGAGCAGGTCGGCCGCGTCGTCCGGGTCCATGGCCTCCAGGACGTCGGCGGCGCGCTCCTCCTTCAGCTTGCCGAGGATCTCGATCTGGTCGTCCTCGGGGAGCTCTTCGAGTACGTCGGCGAGGCGGTCGTCGTCGAGGGCGGCGGCGACCTCGGCGCGGCGCTTGGGGGAGAGGTGGTGCAGGACGTTGGCCAGGTCCGCGGGGCGCAGCTGTTCGAAGGTGGCGAGCAGGCTCTCGGCGCCCTGCCCCTTCTCCTCCAGGGAGAAGCCGGTGACGGCGGACCACTCGACGGTCAGCGACTCTCCCTTGGCGCGGCGCAGAGGGCCGCTCCTGCCGCCCTTGCGTACGAACACCCGGTCGATCTCCCAGTCCCGGCGGGCCGGCCGTTGTTTCACCGACAGATCGAGGACGGTGACCTCCTCACCGGTCTCGACGAGCGTGACGCGCCGGTCGAGCAGCTCGCCGAAGACGAGGCGCTCGGTGGGGCGCTGCTCGAACCGGCGGACGTTGAGCACCCCGGTGGTGATGACCTGGCCGGACTCGATGCTGGTCACACGGGTCATGGGCAGGAAGATGCGGCGCCGGGTGGACAGTTCGACGACGAGGCCGATCAGCCGTGGGGGGCGTCGGGCGACGCGCAGTATGACGACCAGATCGCGGACGCGGCCCACCTGGTCGCCGTTCGGGTCGAAGGCGGCGATGCCGGCGAGGTGCGAGACGAAGATCCGGGGAGCGCCGGCTGCCATGGCTGAGGCTCCTTCGTGTGCGGGGTGTCGTGGTGCTGGTGCGGTTCCGTGGGCAGGGCCGCATATCCGAATTGCCCGCTCGGGTGGGCTTCAGGCTAGCCCGTCCGGATCCGATATGCCCTGGTGAGCGGTACGGACGGACTGGCTCCGCTCGGGCTCCGAGGCCCCGGTACGCTGCCGTACGCCGCTCGGGTCCACAACAGAAAGGCAGCCCCACCTGTGACTGCGATTCCCCAGGGTCGTGCGCGCCGGGCCGCGCTGGTGAGCGCCGTGTGTGCCCTGGTCGTGTCGGGAACAGGACTGACGGGATGCAGTGAGGACCCCGACGAGGGCACCAACGGGGTCGGCAAGCTGCCGCCCGCCGAGATCCAGCGCAAGACCCGCACGGCGGCGGACTCCGCCGAGGCGGTGCGCCTGTCGGGCAGCGTGGTGACCAGTGGGCGCACCTACAAGCTCGACATGCAGCTGAAGGCCGACGGGGCGACGGGGTCGGTCACGGCGCAGGGAGCGACGTTCCAGCTGCTGCGCATCGGCCGGCGGCTGTATCTGAAGGCCGACGCGGGCTTCTGGAGCGACGCGGGCGCGGAGAGCGGCGGCAAGGCGGACGCGGCGGCCGCGGGCAAGCTGGACGGCAAGTACGTGAAGGTGCCGCAGGGCGACCCGTCGTACAAGAAGTTCAGCGGCTTCACGGAGAAGGACGTACTCCTCGACGGCCTGCTGACCCTCCACGGCACGCTGGCCACCGACGGCCACCACGAGCACGCCGGCACCCGCGTCATCCGCATCACCGGCGACAAGGGCTCCGGCGGCACCCTCGACGTCTCCCTGGAGGGCACCCCGTACCCCCTGCGCCTGGTCCGGGCGGGCGGCGCCGGCACCCTGACGTTCTCCTCCTGGGGCAAGGACTTCGCCCTGAAGGAGCCGGCCAAGGACGACACGGTGGACTACGGCAAGCAGCTGCCGACGTCCTAGGCGCCGCGCGAGCGGACGGCTACTTCCGCTTGCGCCTCTTCATCAGCAGCTTCGGCAGTCCGGCCGGAATCGGCTGCCGGGTCGTCGCCGGCGTCGGCAGGGGCGCCTCTGCCAGATTGCCGTCGGGCAGGGGCGCGGTCGTGCCCGTCGGCTCCAGGCGGACGACCCGGCATTCGCGCGCCCAGCGCTGCGGCATCGCCTCGCCGTCCGGGGCGTTCAGGCGCTTGCCCTTGAGCTCGGCGACCGCGGCCTCCCACTGCTCGGAGCCCGGCGGCAGTTCCACGACCTTCGCCGACCACACGACCAGCCGGCCGCCCTTGTCCTTGCTGCGGACCGTCACCTCGGCCCCGGCCCCGTCGGCCAGCCCCGGCAGCGGCTGCTCGCCCGGACCGTCGCCGATGACACATGCCGCACCCTCGTGCCACACGTGCCACAGCGCCCGGGCCGGGTGACCGGGCCCCTTGACCCAGATGAGGCCGGACTTCTTCGTGGCCTCCTCGACGAGGGCCTGGTCGAGCAGCTCGCTTGTCATGCGCCCAGCCTATCCAGGCACCGTCACAGCCAGCCGTTGCGCTTCAGGGTGCGGTGGATGCCCAGGCAGATGACGCCCGTGATGGCCATGATCACCGGGTAGCCGAACTTCCAGTGCGTCTCCGGCATGTAGTCGAAGTTCATGCCGTACACCCCGCACACCATCGTCGGTACGGCGATGATCGCGGCCCAGGACGTGATCTTGCGCATGTCCTCGTTCTGCGCGACGGACGCCTGCGCGAGGTTGGCCTGGAGGATCGAGTTGAGCAGCTCGTCGAACCCGATGACCTGCTCCTGGACGCGGGCGAGGTGGTCGGCGACGTCCCGGAAGTACTTCTGGATGTCGGGGTCGATCAGCCGCATCGGCCGCTCGCTGAGCAGCTGCATGGGACGCAGCAGCGGCGACACCGCCCGCTTGAACTCCAGCACCTCGCGCTTGAGTTGGTAGATCCGGCCGGCGTCCGTGCCGCGCGGCGAGCCCTTCCGTCCCGGCGAGAAGACCTCGGTCTCCACCTCGTCGATGTCGTCCTGCAGCGCGTCGGCGACGGCGATGTACCCGTCGACGACGTGGTCGGCGATCGCGTGCAGCACCGCCGAGGGGCCCTTGGCGAGCAGTTCGGGGTCGTCCTGCAGCCGGTGCCGCAGCGCCCGCAGCGAGCCCTGGCCGCCGTGCCGGACGGTGATGAAGAAGTCCCGCCCGGTGAAGCACATGACCTCGCCGGTCTCGACGACCTCGCTGCTGGCGGTGAGCTCGTCGTGGTCGACGTAGTGGACGGTCTTGAAGACGGTGAAGAGGGAGTCGTCGTAGCGCTCCAGCTTGGGCCGCTGGTGTGCCTGGACCGCATCTTCCACGGCCAGCGGGTGCAGCCCGAACTCGCTTGCGATGCCGGCGAATTCGGCCTCGGTCGGCTCGTGCAGGCCGATCCAGACGAAGCCGCCGTCCCGGCGCACCTGGCGCATCGCCTCGTGCGGGGTGAGGGGCTTGGGGGTCTCGACGCGGGCGCCGTGCCGGTAGACGGCGCAGTCGACGACGGCCGAGGGCGTCGCGGGGTCGCGGGTGGTGTCGTAGGTGCCGTTGTCCTTGCGCAGCGAGACGCGGGACGGGCGGACCACGGCACGCAGGTCGCGGATCATCGACATGAGCAGGCTCCTTCGCAACGGGCAACGAAGCGTGGAGGGCCGCAGCACGGGTGGAACTGCCCGGAATGGGGACGTCCTGACCTCAGGATGTTTGGCACGTCCACAAAGCGGGGAGCACCGCACCGTCGCGGTGATGGGCTTCGTTGCTGGTTCAGATCAGACCGATCAGGCAATGCGAAACGAAGTGCTCTTCCGTGTGAGGACGCGAGCGTGAAAGGCGGCGGTCAGCCAGAGCCGGAACAGCCGAATCAGCTACATCAGCGGCGGGAAGAGCGAGTGGTACTACCAGGTCGACTTCGATCCATGACAGCCCCACCTCCTCCGGCCGGTCCCTCGTGAGGGACGTTTCATACCCCGTTCGGGGTTCCCCGTAGGGGAGTCGATCTCGGCGTCGGGACTCGATCGCGACGCTTCTGCGTGCTGCCCGAACACCGGGCAAGAGTATCAGCCGACTGAAGTGTCAAGGCGCTGCTTTGCCCGGTACTGACGAGTTCTATGCTCGGCCCATGGCTGATGTTCTTCCTCTGGTCGAGGCCCGGTTGCGCACCGCGCTGGGCGAACCGGACGCTCGCGCGGCGGTCACCTTCCTCGGTACGGACCGCATCGAGGTGCTCCGTTTCCAGGAGGGCGACGTCGTCCGCTACGCCACGCTCGGCATGTCCGCGCAGCCCATGAACGACCCCACCGCGATGGTCGCCGACCCGGTCAAGGGCGCCCGCGCGGAGCTGGTCCTCACGGTCCGCTCGGGCCTGGCCGACACCGACAAGGTGCTCCGCCCGCTCGCCGTACTCGCCGCGTCCCCGCAGGTCGAAGGCGTGATCGTGGCCCCGGGCGCGTCCCTGGACGTGGGCGAGCCGCTGTGGCCCGGCGCCCCGTTCACCTCGGTCCTGGTCGCCGAGCCGGGCGGTCTGGTCGAGGACCTGGAACTCGACGAGCCTCTCGACCCCGTGCACTTCCTGCCGCTGCTCCCCATGACCCCGAACGAGGCCGCCTGGAAGCGCGTGCACGGCGCCCAGGCCCTCCAGGAGCGCTGGCTGACGAACGGGACGGACCTGAGGGATCCCGCCCGCGCGTCCGTCCCGCTGGAGTGAGGAACCTCACCAACCGGTGGCTGAAAAGCGTCAGTTGGCGAACACCGTGACGCTGTCCTCGGTCGTGTGCCGCGTCTCCAGCTCCTCGGCCTCGTCGCTGAGCGCCTTGCGCCGTACGACGACCACGAGCGCACCCGCCACCGCCGTGACCGCCGCCACCACGAACGGGATGCGCGGACTGCCGGTCCACTCCTCTATCCTCGGCGCGAAGAAGGGCGCGGCCGCCGCCGCGAACCAGCGCACGAAGTTGTAGCCCGCGCTCGCCACGGGGCGCGGCGCGTCCGAGACGCCGAGGGCCAGTTCGGTGTAGACGGTGTTGTTCACGCCGATGGACGCGCCGGACAGGATCGTGCAGACGACGGCGGTGGTGTGGTCGCCGTAGCCGAGGACCAGTACGTCCGCGGCAAGCAGCACCAGGGAGCCGCCGAGCACCGTCAGCGAACCGAACCGCTTCTGCAGGCGCGGCGCCACGATCACCGAGAACACGGCGAGCAGCACGCCCCAGGCGAAGAACACCGCGCCCGACCGGTACGGGCTCATGTCCAGCACGAACGGCGTGAAGGCCAGCACGGTGAAGAACGTGTAGTTGTAGAAGAACGCCGAGACCGCCGTGGACGCGAGGCCGCCGTGGCCGAGCGCCCTGATCGGGTCCAGCAGCGAGGTCTTGCGGGCCGGCCTGGGCTGTTCCCTCAGGAACACCGCGATGCACAGGAAGCCGACGGCCATCAGGAAGGCCGTACCGAAGAACGGGTAGCGCCAGCTGGCGTCCCCGAGCAGCGCGCCCAACAGCGGCCCGCACGCCATGCCGAGGCCGAGGGCGGACTCGTAGAGCACGATCGCCGCGGCGCTCCCGCCCGCCGCCGCGCCGACGATGACCGCGAGGGCCGTGGACACGAAGAGCGCGTTGCCGAGCCCCCAGCCCGCCCGGAACCCGACCAGTTCACCGACCGATCCGGACGTTCCCGCGAGCCCGGCGAAGACGACCACGAAGGCGAGGCCGAGCAGCAGGGTCCGGCGGCCGCCGATCCGGCTGGAGACGAAGCCGGTGACCAGCATCGCCACGGCGGTGATCAGGAAGTACGAGGTGAAGAGGAGGGAGACCTGGCCGGCCGTGGCGTTCAGGCCGCTCGCGATGGACGGCAGGATCGGGTCGACGAGTCCGATGCCCATGAAGGCGACGACGGACGCGCCGGCGGTCGCCCACACGGCCTTCGGCTGCCGCAGGATGCCGCCCGCTCCAGCGTCCAGGGGGTCCATGCCGTACTCCGATCTCGAAGGTAGTGGTTGCCGGTTACACATAGTATGTTAGCTAGGCTAATTAATGCAAGCTACATCTATATGGGGAGTGGTGAAGGGTTCCGCCCGGACGGGTGATCGTCCTTGACGTGGCGCACGAGGGGTAGGACCGTGGGGCCCTATGAGGGGCGAACCCAGTTGCCCGAAGTGTGGTGGCCGGGTCAGGGCTCCCGGACTCTTCGCCGACACCTGGCAATGCGATGTGCACGGCACCGTGCATCCGGTGCAGCCCGTGATCCCGCCCAGCGTCGAGGCCCTCGGCGTGGTCGTGCATCGCACGCAGGTGCCGGTGTGGATGCCGTGGCCGCTGCCGATCGGCTGGCTGTTCACCGGTGTCGCCAGTGCGGGCGACGACCGCAGCGGTGGCCGCGCGACCGCCGTGGCCTGCTCCGGGCCCGGCCCGCTCGGCGGCATGGGCGAGATGATCCTGGTCGCCGAGGAGCTCGGCGTCGGCCTCGGTGCGCGTTACGCGGGCATCGACGGACCGGATCCGGGGCCGTACATGAACGTCGAGAAGCCGCCGCAGGCGAAGGTCCTGGCCGCCGGGCGTCCGACGCCGCTGTGGCACGTGTCGGGTGCGCCCGGCGATCGTGCCGTGTTCGCGGGTGAGGCGCTCGGGATGTGGTTCTGGGCGGTCGTGTGGCCCGAGCAGTCGGGGCTGTTGATGTACGACGAGTTGGTGCTGACGGATCTGCGGGATGCGGGGGCCGAGCTGGATCTGGTGCCCTGCGGGGCGCTTTCGCCGCGCCTGCTGGAACCCTAGAGGTCGCGCCTGCTGGACCCAGGGGGGCGGCGAGCGCTCCCGTGTAGGGGGTGCACTGCCGTTTGGGGTGTGACATGGACGTTGAAAATCCGGCTATCCTTGAGCGTCCCCACCCGTACCGTCCCCGACTGGAGTCCGCGTCGTGCGTATCGACCTGCACACCCACTCCACCGCGTCCGACGGCACGGACACCCCGGCCGAGCTGGTGTGCAACGCGGCGGCGGCCGGGCTGGACGTGGTGGCGCTCACCGACCACGACACGACCCGTGGGCACGCCGAGGCGATCGCGGCGCTGCCCGAGGGGCTCACCCTCGTCACCGGCGCCGAGCTGTCCTGTCGTATCGACGGCATCAGCATGCACATGCTGGCCTACCTCTTCGACCCGGAGGAGCCCGCGCTGCTCGCCGAGCGGGAGCTGGTACGGGACGACCGGGTGCCGCGGGCCCAGGGCATGATCGCCAAGCTCAACGAGCTGGGCGTGCCGGTCACCTGGGAGCAGGTGCTGCGGATCGCCGGTGACGGCTCGGTCGGGCGGCCGCATGTCGCCTCCGCGCTGGTCGAGCTGGGTGTCGTACCGAGCGTGGGCGACGCCTTCACCGAGGACTGGCTGGCCGACGGCGGCCGGGCCTACGTGGCCAAGCACGAGACCGACCCCTTCGAGGCGATCCGACTGGTCAAGGCCGCGGGAGGGGTCACCGTCTTCGCGCATCCGGCCGCGAGCAAGCGGGGTCGTACGGTGCCGGAGTCCGCGATCGCGGAGCTGGCCTCCGCCGGGCTCGACGGCATCGAGGTCGACCACATGGACCACGACCCCGACACGCGTGCGCGGCTGCGCGGGCTCGCGAAGGAGCTCGGGCTGCTGGTCACCGGGTCCAGCGACTACCACGGCAGCCGCAAGACGTGCGTGCTCGGCGAGTACGCGACGGATCCCGAGGTGTACGGGGAGATCACGCGGCGGGCCACGGGGGCGTTTCCCGTCCCGGGGGCCGGCGGGGTCTGAGCTCTCTCACCCTCACGTCTTCACAGGCACCCGGCGCTGTCGGCTGTGCCCACCCGTTCCGCCCCGCGGAACGTCTGCCCACAGCGGTAGCGGCACGGTACGGCGCAGCGTTGCCCGCCTGCCACCGCGCGTTCCACTCCACATCGCAAGGCTTGCTTCCCCATGTTCGATCTCGCCGTCTTCGGCTCCCTCTTCCTGACCCTCTTCGTCATCATGGATCCCCCCGGGATCACGCCGATCTTCCTCGCGCTCACCTCCGGCCGGCCGGTCAAGGTGCAGAAGCGGATGGCCTTCCAGGCCGTCTGTGTGGCGGGCGGTGTGATCACGGTCTTCGGGCTTCTCGGCCACCAGATCCTCGACTACCTGCATGTTTCCGTCCCCGCGCTGATGATCGCGGGCGGGCTGCTGCTTCTGCTGATCGCGCTCGACCTGCTCACCGGCAAGACGGACGAGCCGAAGCAGACCAAGGACGTGAACGTCGCCCTCGTACCGCTGGGCATGCCGCTGCTGGCCGGGCCGGGTGCCATCGTGTCCGTCATCCTCGCCGTGGAGAAGGCCGAGAGTGTGGCCACGCAGGTGTCGGTGTGGTCGGCCATCCTCGCCATCCATGTCGTGCTGTGGCTCGTGATGCGGTACTCGCTGCTGATCATCCGGGTCATCAAGGACGGCGGCGTGGTCCTGGTGACGCGGCTCGCGGGCATGATGCTGTCGGCGATCGCCGTGCAGCAGATCATCAACGGCGTCACGCAGGTCATTCAGGGGAGCTGAGCCCCGGATGCTGCAAGGGCCCCGTACGGCGTCGTCGCTGTACGGGGCCCTGAAGCTTCTTCGCGGATCCGCGTGTTACGAGGCCGAGGCCTCAGCCGGGCGGATCCACAGCCGCTGACCGATCGAGGCGGCCTGCTGAACGATCCGGTTGACGGAGGCGGCGTCCACGACGGTGCTGTCCACGGGTGTGCCGTCGACCTCGTCGAGTCGCATGATCTCGAAGCGCATGGCTTCTCCCTTCGTCTGGTCATCCTCCCGATGAGCACTGCTGGGGAGAACTACTGGGTTACACAGGTAGTCAACGGGCTGCGTGTTACAAACATTCCCTACGCTAAGGAAATTTTTCGAACGGCTAACTACTGACCGGTAAGTGGTTGCTCGGGGATCAAGGTGGGACTGACCGGGACCGGTTGTGTTCGCAGCGTGACCGCCGGGACAATGGAGGTGATGAACGACGACCTCGCGGCGCTCGCCGCCCGCATCGACCACACCAACGAGCTGCTGCAACGCATGCTCGCCGAGGTGGCGAAGACGCCCTCGACCCACGCGATCTTCGTCGACGCGGGCTATCTGTACGCCGCCGCGGGACGGCTGGTCGCCGGGACGGAGGACCGCCGGGCCTTCGATCTGGACGCCGAGGGACTGATCGAGGCGCTCATCGACCGGGCGCGCACGATCTTCGCGGACAGCAGGCTGCTGCGGGTCTACTGGTACGACGGTGCGCGGCGCCGTATCCACACCGCCGAGCAGCAGTCGATCGCCGAGCTTCCGGATGTGAAGGTGCGGCTGGGCAACCTCAACGCCAACAACCAGCAGAAGGGCGTCGACTCGCTGATCCGGACCGACCTGGAGTCACTGGCCAGGCACCGCGCCATCAGCGACGCGGCACTGCTCGGCGGGGATGAGGACCTGGTCTCGGCGGTCGAGGCCGCGCAGGGGTACGGCGCGCGGGTGCACCTGTGGGGCATTGAGGCGCCGGAGGGCCGCAACCAGGCCGAGCCCCTGCTCTGGGAGGTCGACAGCCAGCGCACGCTCGACCTCGACTTCTTCAAGCCGTACGTCTCCCGGCGCACCGCCGCCGCGTACGAGGCGGCGGCCGGGGCTCGGCCGACGCGGGAGGACGTGCGGTTCGTCGGCGCGCAGATCGCGGCGAAGTGGCTCGCGGCGCGGGGACGGGAGTCGCTGGTCGAGCTGCTGCCCGGACACCCGTACCTGCCCGGCTCGGTGGACCAGGACCTGCTGGTGGAGGCGGAGGGACTGCTGCAGTACTCGCTGCGCGGGCAGGCCGATCTGCGGCGGGCGTTGCGGGACGGGTTCTGGGAGCACCTGCAGGCGCAGTACTAGACGATCGCCGGGGGTGAGCCCTCGGCGCCGTCCACGCTGCGCCAGAAGTCGGCGACGGCCTGGGACGTGCGCAGGGGCTGGTCGGCGTTGGGGGAGTGCTCGGCGCCGGGGATGACCGTCCGGCGCGCCTTCAGCCGGGCGGCCATGTCGTCGAGGACCGGCACCGGCCAGGTGTCGTCGCTGGCACCCGACAGGACGTGGAACGGGAGCGGGAGGGCGGCGAGTTCGTCGACCCGGTCCGGCTCCGTGCACAACTGGCGTCCCGTGGCGATGAGTTGCGCGGGCTTCGTGCCGAGCCAGCGCCTGCGCAGCAGCTCCGGGCCGCCGATGCCGCGCGCCGGGCCGCCGACCTCCTCAGGCGGCCCCATGGCGAGGATCGCCTCCCAGGTCTCGGCCATGGTCATCACCGCGAGCGCGTCCCGCAGCAGCTTCACGCGCTGCTGCTGGGAGTCGGAGATCTGGGCGGGGCCCGATGCCATGAGGGTGAGGGAGCGGAACGGCGCGTGGTCGAGGAGAACGGCCGCGCGGGCGATCTGGCCGCCCAGGGAGTGGCCGAGGAGGTGGAGGGGGGTGTCGTCCATGCCGAGCGCTGCCGCCTGGGCGAGGACGTCCTGGGCCAACTCGCTCCGTGTGTAGGCGGATTCGTCGTCCTCGGGTCCGTCCGACTCGTGCTGCCCGCGTCCGTCGACGGCGACGGTGCGGTAGCCGCGCTGCGCCAGCGGCTCGTGCATCAGCGTGAAGTCCTCCTTGCTGCCCGTGAATCCGGGGAGCAGCAGGGCGACGCCTCGGGGTTCGACGCCTGGGGCAGCGGGGTGGTCCACCACGGCGAAGGTGCCGCGAGAGGTCTGCAGGGGGTAGGCGCGGGCGTTCGGGGGCGGCGTGGAGGCGGGTTGGGTGGTCACGGGGGGAGGGTAGCGGGTGGGGCGCGGGCGGGCGCGTGGTGGGCCGCTGCCGGGCCGGGAACGCCGAACGGCCCGGTCCCCACGCGAGGGGGGACCGGGCCGTCGTACGGGAGATCAGCTCTCCGCGGGCTCCGTGGCGGCCGTCGCCTTGCGGGCACGGCGCACCTTGGGCTTCACCTCGGCCGTGCCGTCGGCGGCCTCCACGGTCGCCGCCACCTTGCGGGTACGGCGGCGCGGGGCGGGAGCCTCCGTGGCCGTCGGCTCCTGGGTGGCCTGGGCCGGGATGCCGGCCGCTTCGGCGGTGGCCGCGGTCTTGCGGGTGCGGCGTGCCTTGGGCTTGGCCTCGGCGGCCTCGGCCGTGTCCACGGCGGCCTCCGCGACGGCCGTCGTCTTGCGGGTGCGCCGGGGCTTGGCCTCGGCTGCCTCCGGCTCCTGGGCGGTCGCGACGGCCTTGCGGGTACGGCGCGGCTTCGCCTCCGTGCCCTCGGCCGTGTCCACGGCGGCTTCGGCGGTGGCCGCGGCCTTGCGGGTACGGCGCGCCTTGGGCGCAGTCTCCACGGCCTCGGCCGTGTCCACGGCGGCCTCCGCGGCGGCGGTCGCCTTGCGCGTGCGGCGTGCCTTCGGCTTGGCCTCGGCGGCCTCCGGCTCCTGGGCCGTCTGGGCCGGGATGTCGGCGGCTTCGACGGGCGCCGCGGTCTTGCGGGTGCGGCGTGCCTTGGGCTTGGCCTCGGCGGCCTCGGCCGTGTCGACGGCGGTCTCCGCGGCGGCGGTCGCCTTGCGGGTACGGCGGCGCGGCTTGGACTCCGGTGCCTCCGCGGTCTCCGGAGCCGGCTGTACCGCCTCCGTGGTGCCCTCGGCCGTGGCGACCGCGGCCTCCGCCGTGGTCGTCGCCGCGGTCGTCGCCTTGCGCGTGCGGCGGCGCGGCTTGGTGGCGGGAGCCTCGTCGGACTCCGTGGCCTGCGGGGCCGTGGCAACCTCGGACGCCTGCACGGCCTCCGACGCCTTCGGGGCCTGAGGCTCCAGCGTCGCCGCGGCCTCCGCCGAAGTCGCCGTCGGCTCCGCCGACTTACGCGTCCTGCGGCGGCGCGGCTTGGCCGCGGTCTCCTCGGGGGCGTCGAGGGACGGGCCCTGCGCCGTCGTGACGGCTGCCTCCGCGGCGTCCTCGGACGTGGCCGTCACGGCCGGGGCCGGCTCCGACGCCCCGCCACGGGTGCGGCGACGGCGGCGCGGGGTGCGAGGCGCGGTGACGGCCTCGGCCGCCACGGTCTCGGCGGTCTCCTCCGCAGCACCGGAACCGGTGGCAGGCGCCTGCGTCCCGTCCAGCACGGCTCCGCCGCGCGTACGACGGCGACGACGCGGCGTACGCGCCGGGCGCTCGCGGTCCGAGGAGGACGAACGGGACTCGTCCCGGCCGCCCCGGCCACCGCGACCGCGCGCACCGCGACCACCGGTCTCGCCGAGGTCCTCCAGCTCCTCCGCCGCCAGCCCGGCGCGCGTGCGCTCCGAGCGGGGCAGAACACCCTTGGTGCCCGCGGGGATCTTCAGTTCCTCGAAGAGGTGCGGGGACGTGGAGTACGTCTCCGGCGGGTCGTTGAAGTCCAGCTCCAGCGCCTTGTTGATGAGCTGCCAGCGCGGGATGTCGTCCCAGTCGACGAGCGTGATCGCCGTACCTGTGTTGCCCGCGCGGCCCGTACGGCCGATGCGGTGCAGGTACGTCTTCTCCTCTTCCGGAGACTGGTAGTTGATGACGTGCGTCACGCCCTCGACGTCGATGCCGCGCGCGGCGACGTCGGTGCAGACGAGGACGTCCACCTTGCCGTTGCGGAAGGCGCGCAGCGCCTGCTCACGGGCGCCCTGGCCGAGGTCGCCGTGGACCGCGCCGGAGGCGAAGCCGCGCTGCTGGAGCTGGTCGGCGAGGTCGGCCGCGGTGCGCTTCGTACGGCAGAAGACCATGGCCAGTCCCCGGCCGTCGGCCTGCAGTATGCGCGCGACCATCTCCGGCTTGTCCATGTTGTGCGCGCGGTAGACGTGCTGCGCGATGTTCGCGACCGTCACGCCCTCGTCGTCCGGCGCGGTGGCGCGGATGTGGGTGGGCTGCGACATGTAGCGGCGCGCGAGGCCGATGACCGCGCCCGGCATGGTCGCCGAGAACAGCATGGTCTGGCGCCGGGCCGGCAGCATGTTGATGATTTTCTCGACGTCGGGCAGGAAGCCCAGGTCGAGCATCTCGTCGGCCTCGTCGAGGACGAGCGCCTTGACGTGCTTGAGATTGAGCTTCTTCTGGCCCGCGAGGTCGAGCAGTCGGCCCGGGGTGCCGACGATCACGTCGACGCCCTTCTTGAGGGCCTCGACCTGGGGCTCGTAGGCGCGGCCGCCGTAGATGGCGAGGACGCGCACGTTGCGCACCTTGCCCGCGGTCAGCAGGTCGTTGGTGACCTGCGTGCACAGCTCGCGCGTGGGGACGACGACGAGCGCCTGCGGGGCGTCGGTGAGGTCCTCGGGCTTGGCGCGCCCGGCCTCGACGTCGGCGGGGACGGTGACGCGCTCCAGGAGCGGGAGGCCGAAGCCCAGCGTCTTGCCGGTGCCGGTCTTGGCCTGGCCGATGACGTCCGTGCCGGAGAGGGCGACGGGGAGGGTCATCTCCTGGATGGGGAAGGGGTTGACGATGCCGACGGCTTCAAGGGCTTCGGCGGTCTCGGGAAAGATCCCGAGCTCTCGGAAAGTCGTAGTCAGGGTGCTGCCTCTTCTGTGTGCGCGGTGCGAGGCGAGCGCGGGGGTCTTGGACGGACCGTGCCGGGGACGTCGGCTGCCGTACGGTCGGGCCGTAAGGCACGGGACCACTGCCGACGCTCTAGCGCTCGTACCGCTGAGGGGGTCCCTCCGGTCGCCGTACGCACAGTGCCGTACGGCCGGGGAGGGCTGTCGGGTCGGAGCCGATCGGGCCACCGACCGGGCATCCTCATAACGTGCGGCCCGTCGAATACGTCAGAGTACTCAGCGGGCGCATTACCACCATACCCCGGAAACGCGCACATGCGATGGCCGAATTGGTCACGTTGTCGGCGTCACAGTGATTGACCAGGGACTTCCGTGACACGGTGAGCGGGCTATTGTGCGCTTCATGACGACGCCTGACAACACCCCTGACGCCTCTGACACCGCAGACTCCACCGTCGAACACACCGGGGTCGCCGCCCAGGACTGGGCGCAGGCCTCCGCCGATCCGCAGTACCGGGCCGCTGTCGTAGACCTGCTGGGCGCGCTGGCCTACGGGGAGCTGGCAGCGTTCGAGCGGCTGGCGGAGGACGCCAAGCTGGCGCCGACGCTGGCGGACAAGGCGGAGCTGGCGAAGATGGCGTCGGCCGAGTTCCACCACTACGAGAAGCTGCGGGACCGGCTGACCGAGATCGGGGCCGAGCCGACCGAGGCCATGGAGCCGTTCGTCGCCGCGCTGGACGGGTTCCACAAGCAGACGGCGCCTTCGGACTGGCTGGAGGGGCTCGTCAAGGCGTACGTCGGCGACTCGATCGCCAGTGACTTCTACCGGGAGGTCGCGGCTCGGCTGGATTCGGACAGCCGGGGTCTGGTGCTGGCCGTGCTCGACGACACCGGGCACGCGTCGTTCGCCGTGGAGAAGGTGCGGGCCGCGATCGATGCCGATCCGCGGGTGGGCGGGCGGCTCGCGCTGTGGGCCCGGCGGCTGATGGGCGAGGCGCTGTCGCAGTCGCAGCGGGTGGTCGCGGACCGGGACGCGCTGTCCACGATGCTCGTGGGCGGGGTCGCGGACGGGTTCGATCTCGCGGAGGTCGGAAAGATGTTCTCGCGGATCACCGAGGCGCACACCAAGCGGATGGCTGCGCTGGGGCTCGCGGCGTAGCGCTGCCGCCCCGCTCTGGGGGCCTGCGGCCCCCAGACCCCCGCTTCGGCCCCGAAAGGGCCTCGCCCTCGCACTCCCCCAGAGGGGGGACCCCCAACGGGCTGAAGTTGCCCGACCGGCGTTGGAAAGTGACCGTCATGGTTCCGGCGGCCGGTCGTTGTCGGGGTCTACGCGGTCGCCGAGTGGCGGCTCAGTCTTCCCGCCGGGCGTACCAGCAGGGAGAGCGAGGCGGCGGAGACGACTGCCGCGCCGATGAGGATCACGAAGAGGTTGCCGAAGTCGAGCGCGGTGTGCGTGATGAACGCGCCGAAAAGGCCGCCGGCGACGCCCGTCGACAGGACGAGGGAACGCGCGGGCAGACGGTGCGGCATGCGGTGCGCGACAGCCCAGGCCAGGGCCAGTCCGAGGATCGCGGAGCTGAGCGCTTCCAAGAGCATGTTGGGGTCCCTCCCACATGGCCGGCCTGCTCGAAACGGTCGTAGCCCGTCATACCCCTGACCTGCGGAATGCAATCCTCCTCTGTGATCGACTTGTGCTCCATCTGTGGAGAAGCCTCGTCGGGGGAGGAAACAGCGGAGAAACGGGCGGGGCCCGGCGACCGTGAGTCGCCGGGCCCCGCCCGTCTTGGCTGTCTGCCGGTGCCTGCTACAGCGCGCCGAAGCCCACCTTGCGCGGGGCCGGCTCACCGAGCTCCACGTATGCGAGACGGTCGGCAGGGACCAGGACCTTGCGGCCGTGCTCGTCCACGAGGCTCAGCAGCTGAGACTTTCCGGCCAGCGCCTCGGACACGGCCCGCTCGACCTCCTCGGCACTCTGACCGCTCTCCAGAACGATCTCGCGGGGCGCGTGCTGCACGCCGATCTTGACCTCCACGGCTATGTCCCTCCGACGGTCAGTGAAGTGCGCGACCTTCCGCGCCGTACCCAGCACACATTAGCCCGGTGAGGGGACGTACACCCTCCGCCCAAGAACGCCAGGAGCGAACAGCGGACGGGAACAAACGCCCCGCACACGCGCGTGCGTCAGCGATGCCCGGAGCTCAGTGGTGCTCGATGCCGTGCAGCGGGAAGCCCGCGATACCGCGCCAGGCCAGGGACGTCAGCAGCTGTACGGCCTGATCGCGCGGAACGCTGCGGTCGCTGTGCAGCCAGGAGCGGGCCACGACCTGGGCGAGGCCGCCGAGGCCGGAGGCGAGCAGCATCGACTCCGCGCGCGAGAGGCCGGTGTCCTCGGCGATGACCTCGCAGATCGCCTCGGCGCACTCGTTCGTGACCTTGTCGACGCGCTCGCGCACGGCGGGCTCGTTCGTCAGGTCCGACTCGAAGACCAGGCGGAAGGCGCCGCCGTCGTCCTCGACGTACGCGAAGTACGCGTCCATCGTGGCCCGTACGCGCTGCTTGTTGTCGGTCGTCGACGCGAGCGCGTGCCGTACGGCCTGGATCAGGGACTCGCAGTGCTGGTCCAGCAGCGCGAGATAGAGGTCGAGCTTGCCCGGGAAGTGCTGGTAGAGCACCGGCTTGCTGACGCCGGCGCGCTCGGCGATGTCGTCCATCGCGGCAGCGTGGTAGCCCTGCGCGACGAACACTTCCTGGGCCGCGCCCAGGAGCTGGTTCCGTCGGGCACGGCGCGGCAGGCGCGTGCCTCGCGGGCGTGCCGCCTCTGTCTGCTCGATGGCTGTCACGCCGCCTCCCAATGTCGTCCACATGCGGTGTGCGCCGCGCGGCCATCGTACTTTTCGGTAACCCCGGTGTGCGCGGTGCGAGCGCAGAATTTCACGGACCGGACGGTGACGAAAGTCGCACAGAAGGTTTGGAATCGGTGCGAAACGGGCAGCAAACGCTCTCTTTCCTGTTCAACGGGCTCACAAGTGTGCCCAAATGTCACCGGTAGTCGTCCTCATCGATCGAGACCACGCGAGCCTGTTCGATGAGATCGGCCTCGCTGGCCCGGTCCTTGTTCGCGCCGGTCGGCCGTTCGTCGCGGTCGGGCCTGACGTCGGCGTGCTGTTCGGCCGCGTCGGCCGCAGGCGCCTCGACGTCGAACTCCTCGGCTTCTTCGGTGTCGTCGTCCGCGAATGTCTCGGGGTCGCTGGGATCGACGGCCATGGCGGGCTCCCTTCCTAGAACATCCCCGTGGGGCACAACGTCCCTGGGTGAAGCAGGGGTCCATATACGGGTGCCCTGCGTACGAGCCTAGGAGACACCGGTTCCGGACGCTATGCGATCCGCGGGCGGATCTGTGGGCGATTCGGGCGGGTGCCGCATGGCCGAATGTTTGCCATGTACGTGTCGACTTGTGACGGCGAACACATGAACCATGACGTGATCGTCTCGTAACATTGCCGCATGTCTTCGACCGAGCTGCCGTCCGTGCCGGCCGCCAATGTGCTGCCCAAGGTGGCGACCGTCAGGGTCGCGGAGGGGGAGCGGCTGCGATCGGTCGGGCTGCCGGGGATCACGCTGACGGTGCGTTCGAGGCCACCCGCGCGCGAGGGGCTGCCGCCCGCGCTGTACGTCCATGGACTCGGCGGTTCCTCGCAGAACTGGTCGGCGCTGATGGAGCAGCTGGAGGGCCACGTCGACTGCGAGGCCGTCGATCTGCCGGGCTTCGGCGACTCGCCGCCACCGGACGACGGCGACTACTCGATCACCGCGCACGCACGCGCGGTGATCCGTTATCTGGACGCCTCCGACCGCGGCCCCGTCCACCTCTTCGGCAACTCGCTCGGCGGCGCCGTCACGACACGGGTCGCCGCGGTGCGCCCCGACCTCGTCCGTACGCTCACCCTCGTGTCGCCCGCGCTGCCGGAGATCCGCGTCCAGCGCACCGCCGTGCCCACGGCACTGCTCGCGGTGCCCGGAGTGACGGCGCTCTTCACCCGCCTCACCCGGCAGTGGACGGCGGAGCAGCGGGTCCGCGGCGTACTGCACCTCTGCTACGGCGACCCCGGGCGGGTGACGTCCGAGGGGTTCCGCAACGCGGTCGAGGAGATGGAACGGCGGATGCAACTGCCGTACTTCTGGGACGCGATGACACGGTCCGCACGCGGGCTGGTCAACTCCTACACCCTGGGAGGCCAGCACGCGCTGTGGCGCCAGGCCGAGCGGGTCCTGGCGCCGACGCTGCTCGTCTACGGCGGCCGGGACCAGCTCGTCGGCTACCGCATGTGCCAGAAGGCGGCGCGGACCTTCCGTGACGCCCGTCTGGTGAGCCTGCCGGAGGCCGGGCACGTGGCGATGATGGAGTATCCGGAGGTGGTCGCCCGGGCGTTCCGTGAACTCCTCGAGCAGTCGGGGGAGCCGGAGGCCGACGGGCAGGTCGTCGGAGGGCGCGCCACCCGGAATCCGGGCGAGGACGACGCCGTCACCGAGAACGCGGGGAGCTGAGGCGCGACGTGGGACGCCACAGCCGCCGCGGCTCCAGCGCCAAACGCGACAGCGCGGACACAAGCGCGGACACAACTGCACGACAGGCACGGCAGGGTTCTCGGGGAGCGCAGCCGGAGGCGGGTTCGGACCGGCGGGGGCCGTCCGCGCCGGGCACGGGCCCCGGCAGAGCCCCGGCTCCCCGGCCGGGTGCGGCGCCGGGGGCGGGCCAGGGCGCTTGGCCGCAGCCCGGTGCACCGGGTGGTCCTGGTGGCCCCGGCGGTTTTGGTGGCCCTGGTGGCCCTGGTGGCCCTGGTGGTCCGGGCGGTCCTGGTGGTCCCGGCGGTCGCCGGGTGCCGGGGCAGGCGCCGGGCCGGCAGGGGATGCCGACGGGTGGGGCGCCACCGTACGGAGGGCGCGGCTTCCAGGAGGGCACGCCTGGGCAGGGGATCCCGAGGCTTCCTGACGGCACGCCCGTGCATGGCGTTCCCAGGTTGCCCGATGGCACGCCCGTGCATGGCATACCGAGGTTGCCTGACGGGACTCCCGCGCACGGCATACCGAGGTTCCCCGACGGCACGCCCGCGCACGGCATACCGAGGTTCCCCGACGGCACCCCCGCCCGCGGCGTCCCCCGCCTCCAGGACGGGACTCCCGCCCGCGGCACCCCCCTGATCCGCGGTGGCCACCCGGAGCAGCGTGAACCCGGTGGTGGCTGGGGTGAGTTGGGCGGGCGGGCCGGGGTTGCCCAGGGCGGTCCCGCGCCGGCCGGTGCTCCGCCCACGACCGGCGTTCCGCTGCCGCGGCCCCGGCGGGCCCCCGCGTCCGAAGGGCCCCGGCAGGACTACCTCGACGCCTTCGGCGGGGACGCCGACGTCTTCGCGCCCCGTACGGCCGATTCCGCGCACGCCGCCGACCCATACGGCTCCGTCACCGACTGGGACACCGGGACCGGCGTAGGCGTTCCGAACGACACCGACCACGACGACGCCCCGCCGACCGGCGAGCCCGTGCCGGCCAAGGGGGCCAAGGGCCGGGCCTTCACCGGCATCGCGGCCGCCGCCGTCGTCACCGCGCTGGCCGTCGTGGTCGCCGGGCAGGTCGCCACGGGGCGGGACGACAGCGACGTGCGGTCGCAGTCCACCACGGATCAGGCACGGGACGCCCGGGACGCGCCCTCGCGCGGGGACGTGCGGCCGACACCGTCCGGTTCGCCGGGCCCGACGCCGCTGACGTACGAACAGGCCATGGGCGAGAAGTACGCGCTCAGCGCGACGCTCCAGGGCTCGGGGAAGTTCGACGCGGTCCCGGGGATCGCCAAGGCGCCCGGCACGGGGCAGAAGATCACCTATCGCGTGGATGTGGAGCAGGGGCTCGGCCTCGACGCCGAACTCTTCGCCGAGGCCGTGCAGAAGACCCTCAACGACGACCGGAGCTGGGCGCACAACGGCGCCCGCACCTTCGAGCGCATCTACTCCGGCACGCCCAAGTTCGTGATCACGCTGGCCAGCCCCGGCACCACCGCCGAATGGTGCGCCAAGTCCGAACTCGACACCACCGAGGACAACGTGTCGTGCGACTCGGCCGCCACCGAGCGCGTGATGATCAACGCGTACAGGTGGGCGCAGGGGTCGGAGACCTACGGTGATCAGATACACGCGTACCGGCAGATGCTGATCAACCACGAGGTCGGCCACCGGCTCGGCTTCGGCCATGTCACCTGCGACAAGGACGGCGATCTCGCGCCCGTCATGCAGCAGCAGACCAAGTTCCTCGACCACAACGGGATCCACTGCCGGGCCAACCCCTGGGCGTACCCCGGGAGTTGACAGGTGACTCTCATGCCACATTGACATGTGCAGCTTGTTCGTACATATTTCTGCACATGTCGACCCGTCACACCTCCTCGCGCGCCGCCATCGAGCTGGCGCTCATCGGTGTGACCGCTCTGTGCGTGGCCGACATTCACTGTCGCTGACGCCCGCCGCCTGGCGTTCGCGTCGCGATCTTCTTTCCTGCCCTCCTGTGAGTCGCCGACGGGTCTCTGATCCCGCGGCTCGTTCAGGGGTTTCGACGACCTGACGCCGGGGCGGACGTCTGCCCTTTTCTGTCTCATTCCGCGTCAATCCGTCTCGCCATTCGAGACTCAACATTTCGAGAGGTCGTCTCCGATGCGTCAACCGTCCGTCATAGCGCGCCGCCTGGCCGTGGCATCCGTAAGCCTCGTCGTGGCAGCGGGCGCCGTCGCCTGCGGGCCTGAGGACAACGATGCCAAGGGCGCCGGCGGCGACTCCACGCCCCACAAGGGCGGCACGCTCACGGTCCTGAACCGCAATCCGCAGCAGGATTTCGACCCCGCCCGCCTGTACACCTCGGGCGGTGGAAACGTTCCGTCCCTCGTCTTCCGCACCCTCACCACCCGCAACCGCGAGAACGGTGAGGCCGGCGCCGAGGTCGTCCCCGACCTCGCCACCGACACCGGGCGCCCCAACAAGGACGCCACCGTGTGGACGTACACCCTCAAGGAGGGTCTCAAGTACGAGGACGGCACCAAGATCACCTCGGCCGACATCAAGTACGGCATCGAGCGCTCCTTCGCGCCCGAACTGTCCGGTGGAGCCCCGTACCTGAGGGACTGGCTGGTCGGTGCGGCCGACTACCAGGGGCCGTACAAGGACAAGAAGGGCCTGGCGGCGATCGAGACGCCGGACGAGCGGACCATCGTCTTCCGTCTCAACAAGCCCGAGGGCGAGTTCCCGTACCTCGCCACGCAGACGCAGTTCACGCCCGTCCCGAAGGACAAGGACACCGGCACCAAGTACGAGGAGCACCCGGTCTCTTCGGGGCCGTACAAAGTCGTCAAGAACGAGAACGACGGTGAGCATCTCGTCCTGGAGCGCAACACGCACTGGTCGGCCTCGACGGACGCCGAACGCAAGGCGTACCCCGACAGGATCGACGTACGGTCCGGGCTCGACTCGTCCGTGATCAACCAGCGGCTGTCCTCGTCCCAGGGCGCGGACGCGGCCGCGGTCACCACGGACACCAACCTCGGGCCCGCCGAGCTGGCCAAGGTGACCGGTGACAAGGAGCTGGCCGCCCGCGTCGGTACCGGGCACTTCGGCTACACCAACTACATCGCGTTCAACCCGACGGTCAAGCCGTTCGACAACGCCAAGGTGCGGCAGGCGATCTCGTACGCCATCGACCGGTCGTCCGTGGTCAACGCCGCGGGCGGCTCCGCGCTGGCCGAGCCCGCCACCACCTTCCTGCCGGACCAGAAGTCCTTCGGCCACACGCCCTACGACCACTTCCCGGCGGGCAAGGCCGGTGACCCGGCCAAGGCCAAGGAGCTGCTGAAGGAGGCAGGTCATGCGGACGGGCTGACCGTCACCCTGACCCACTCCAACGCCAAGGACTTCGAGACCAGCCCGGAGATCGCGACCGCGATCCAGGACGCGCTGAAGAAGGCCGGCATCACGGTCAAGCTGCAGGGTCTGGAGGAGAACGACTACTCCGACAAGATCCACAACGTGAAGACCGAGCCCGGCTTCTTCCTCGCCCACTGGGGTGCCGACTGGCCCTCCGGCGGTCCCTTCCTCGCCCCGATCTTCGACGGCCGGCAGATCGTCAAGGACGGCGCGAACTTCAACACGGGCCTGCTGAACGACAAGCCGGTCAACGCCGAGATCGACGCGATCAACAAGTTGACCGACCTTGACGCCGCCGCCGCGCGGTGGGGTGCGCTGGACAAGAAGATCGGCGAGCAGGCGCTGACCGTGCCGCTGTTCCACCCGGTCTACAAGCGGCTGGTCGGCAAGGACATCAAGAACGTCGTGATCAGTGACTGGACCGGTGTGCTGGACATCTCCCAGGCCGCGGTGAAGTAGCGCCGTGACTGAGGCAGTTCTCGCCGTCGAGGCTCCCGGGGCGTCCGCGCCGGGGGCCTCGGGGGCTCGTCAGTTCTGGCGGCGGCTGCGCACGCAGCGCGCCGCCCTCGTCGCGGCGGTCGTCGTCGCGCTGCTCGTCCTGGTCGCGCTCGCCGCGCCGCTGCTCACCGCCGTCGAGGGCCAGGACCCGACCACCTACCACCCGTCGCTCGTCGACTCCGCGCGCGGGGGCGTGCCCATCGGGTCGTTCGGGGGCATCAGCGGGGACCACTGGCTCGGCGTCGAGCCGCAGACCGGGCGCGATCTGTTCGCGCGGCTGGTGTACGGCGCGCGCGTGTCGCTCGGGGTCGCGCTGGCGGCGACGGTCGTGCAGGTCCTCATCGGCGTCGTGGTGGGCGTCGCGGCCGGGCTCGGGAGCCGCCTGGTCGACCAGCTGCTGAGCCGGTTCACCGACGTCATCGTCGCCATGCCGCTGATGATCATGGCGTTGGCGCTGCTCGCGATCGTGCCGTCGAGCTTCCCGCGGCCCGTGCTGGTCGCCCTGGTCATCGGGCTGATCGCATGGGGCAGCATCGCGAAGATCGTGCGTGCCCAGACGCTCACCCTCAAGGGGCTCGACTACGTCGCCGCCGCCCGGCTCAGCGGCTGGGGCACCTGGCGGATCGCCCGCCGTGAGCTGCTGCCCGGCATCGCCGCGCCGGTCATCACGTACGCGGCGCTGCTCGTCCCGACCAACATCACCGTCGAGGCAGCCCTGTCCTTCCTGGGCGTCGGCGTGAAGCCCCCGACGCCGTCCTGGGGGCAGATGCTCACCGCGGCCGACGTCTGGTACCAGGCCGCTCCGCAGTACCTGCTGCTGCCCGCCGGCGCGCTCTTCGTGACCGTCCTCGCCCTGACCGTCCTCGGCGACGGCGTGCGCACGGCGCTCGACCCGCGCGCGGCGTCCCGGCTGCGCGTCGGTACCGGCCGAAAGAGGGAGGCGAAGGCGTGAGCGGCTTCCTTGCGCGTCGAATCCTGGGCGCCGTCATCACCCTGCTCGCCATCTCGGTGATCGTCTACGTCGTCTTCTACGTCACCCCCGGCAACGTCGCCCAGATCACCTGCGGCCCACGCTGCTCGCCCGCCCAGGTCCAGCAGGTCGCCGAGCAACTGCACCTGAACGACCCGCTGTACGCGCGCTACTGGGACTTCCTCCAGGGCCTGGTCGCCGGCCAGGACTACTCGACGGGCACGTCGGTGCAGCACTGCTCCGCGCCCTGCCTCGGGTTGTCGTACCAGAGCGACCAACAGGTCACCGCGCTGATCCTGGCGAAGCTCCCGGTCAGCCTGTCGCTCGTGTTCGGCGCCATGGTGCTGTGGCTGATCCTCGGCGTCGGCACCGGCGTCCTGTCCGCATGGCGACGCGGCCGGCTCACCGAGCGACTGCTGACCGGCGTCACGCTCGCGGGCGTGGCCACCCCGGTCTTCGTCATCGGCCTGGTCCTGATGATCGTCGTCTGCGGGCAGCTCCAACTGCTGCCGTTCCCGCAGTACGTCGCCTTCACCGACGACCCCGAACAGTGGGCGTGGAACCTGCTGCTGCCCTGGCTCTCGCTCGCCCTGATCGAGGCCGCCGCCTTCGCCCGGCTGACCCGGGCGTCGATGCTGGAGACGCTGGCCGAGGACCACATCCGCACCTTCCGGGCGTATGGCGTCGGCGAGCGGTCGATCATCGGGCGGCACGCGCTGCGCGGGGCCCTCGCGCCCGTCATCGCCCTCAACGCCAACAACTTCGGCGGCGCGGTCGGCGGCGCGGTGCTCACCGAGACGCTCTTCGGCCTGCCCGGCATCGGACAGGAACTGGTCCACGCCGTCAACGTGGTCGACCTTCCGGTCGTCGTCGGCATGGTCCTGGTCATCGGATTCTTCGTGGTCGCCGCCAACGCCGTCGCGGACGTGCTGTACGCGGTGGCCGACCGACGGGTGGTGCTGGCATGAGCGACGTGACGAAAGCCGCGGCTCCCGCGCGGGACCTGGTCGAAGTCAGCGACCTGACGGTCGACTTCGGCGACCTGCGCGCCGTCGACGGCCTCACCTTCCGTCTGGAGCGCGGCGCCGCCCTCGCCCTCGTCGGCGAGTCCGGCTCCGGCAAGTCCACGGTCGCCTCCGCCCTGCTGGGCCTGCACCGCGGTACGGGCGCGCGGGTCGGCGGCGCGATCGAGGTGGCCGGGGTCGACGTGCGCAGGGCGCCGGAGGAGGCGCTGCGGCGGCTGCGCGGCGGCAAGGCCGCGATGGTGTTCCAGGACCCGCTGTCGTCCCTGGACCCGTACTACGCGATCGGGGACCAGATAGCCGAGGTGTACCGCGTGCACACGCGTGCCTCCCGACGAGCGGCACGCGCGCGTGCGGTGGAGGTGCTCGACCGGGTCGGCATTGCGGACGCGGTACGGCGGTCCCGGTCCCGCCCGCACGAGTTCAGCGGCGGCATGCGGCAGCGCGCGCTCATCGCCATGGCGCTGGCCTGCGAGCCCGATCTGCTGATCGCCGACGAGCCGACGACCGCGCTCGACGTGACCGTCCAGGCCCAGATCCTCGACCTCCTGCACACCCTCCGTGAGGAGACCGGCATGGGGCTCCTCCTCGTCACGCACGACGTAGGGGTCGCCGCCGAGAGCGTCGACGAGGTGCTCGTCATGCGGCACGGGCGCGCGGTCGAGCACGGGCCGGTCGCCGACGTCCTGGGGGCGCCCGAGCAGCCGTACACCCGCGAACTGCTCGGCGCGGTCCCGCGGGTGGAGGTGCCGCGCGCCGTTTCCGGGACGGGGGAGGCGCCTTCCGAGGTCGTCCTGGAGGCGACGGGCCTGCGGCGCGAGTTCGGGCGGGGGAAGCGGGCGTTCGCGGCGGTGGACGACGTGTCGCTCACGATCCACCGCGGCGAGACCCTCGGGATCGTGGGGGAGAGCGGCAGCGGCAAGACGACGCTCGGTCGCATGCTGGTCGGCCTCCTGGAGCCGACGGCGGGCGAGGTCCGTTACGACGGGCACGCGCGCGTGGGCGTGAATCCCGCGGTGCAGATGGTCTTCCAGGACCCCGTCTCCTCGCTCAACCCCCGCCGCAGCGTGGGCGAGTCGATCGCCGACCCGCTCCGCGCGCGTGGTGAACGCGACGAGGAGGACATCCGGGAGCGCGTGCGGGAACTGCTGGAGCGCGTGGGGCTCGTGGCGGCGCACTACGACCGCTACCCGCACGAGTTCAGCGGAGGCCAGCGCCAGCGCGTGGGCATCGCGCGGGCGCTCGCGGCCGACCCTCGCCTCATCGTCTGCGACGAGCCGGTCTCCGCGCTCGACGTCACCACCCAGGCCCAGGTGGTGGCCATGCTCGGCGAGTTGCAACGGGAACTCGGACTCGCGCTCGTCTTCGTCGCGCACGACCTCGCCGTCATACGTCAGGTCAGCGACCGGGTCGCGGTGATGCGGCGCGGGCGGATCGTCGAGGAGGGCCCCGCCGACGAGGTGTACGACAACCCGCAGGACCCCTACACCAAGCAGCTCCTGGCCGCCGTACCGGCACTCGACCCACGGATCGCGGTCCAGCGGCGGGCCGCGCGCCGGGAGCTGACGGTGGTGTGATCGTCCGAGCCGTTCAGGTGTGACGATTCGTGCGCGTTTGATCTCCTAGCGCGACGGAACGCGACCCGCACGGGAAAGTTACGACCGTTCACCCCTTTTGGTGGCGCGATGGACAACCGTCCATCGCGCCACCGCGTTGTCCGCATACGTTCGTCCCGCTGTGAGCCGCCGGGGGAACGGCGGCTCCCCTTATGGGAGATCGGGGGTGTGCTCGTGCGCATCGGACTGATTGCGGAGGGTGGCTATCCGTATGTGAGCGGTGACGCCAGGCTCTGGTGCGACCGGCTCGTGCGCGGGCTCGGACAGCACGACTTCGACATCTACGCGCTCAGCCGCAGCGAGAGCCAGGAGGCCGAGGGCTGGGTCCCGCTGCCACCGCAGGTCAGCAGGGTGCGAACGGCGCCTTTGTGGATGGCCGAGGACGACGGGGTGGTACACGGGCGGCGTGCGCGTCGGCGGTTCGCCGAGTCCTACGGCGAGTTGGTGGCCGTGCTCTGCGCGGGTGGTGCCATGGACGGTCCCGGGGTTCCCGAGGACGCGTCGGCCACTGAGGCGGACCGTTTCGGCAACGCGCTGTACGGGCTCGCCGAACTCGCCCGCGACGAGGGCGGACTGGTGGGAGCGCTCCGCTCCGAGGCCGCCGTACGCGCCCTGGAACGCGCCTGTCGGGCGCCCGGCGCGCAGAGTGCGGCGCGCGAGGCGCGCGTGCCCGATCTCCTCGCCGTCGCCGCGTATCTGGAACGCGCCCTGCGCCCCCTCTCGCTCGACTGGTACGAGGACGACGGCCTGGGCTCGGTCGATCTGTGCCACGCCGCGTCCGGCGGCACCGCGGCCCTGCCCGGCCTGCTCGCCCACCACTTCTGCGACGTACCGCTGCTGCTGACCGAGTACGGCGTCCGGCTGCGTACGCACTACCTGGCCGCCACCGAGGCCCCGCCCGCCGTACGCGCCCTGCTCGCCGCCTTCCACGGCAGGCTGGCCGCCGAGACCTACGCCCGGGCCACCCTCATCACTCCCGGCAACTCCCACGCCCGCCGTTGGCAGGAGCGCTGCGGCGCAGACCGCGAAAAACTTCGCACGGTCTACCCCGGCATGGACGCCGCCCGCTTCGCGGAGGTCGGCGAGGCCCCGGAGTGCGCGGACCCGGACACGCTCGTGTGGGTCGGCCGGGTCGAACCCGCCAAGGACCTGGTGTCGCTGCTGCACGCCTTCGCGGAGGTGCGCAAGGAGGAGCCGAAGGCCCGCCTGCGCGTCGTCGGCACCCCGGCCGGCCCCTCGGGTCCCGAGGGCGTCGCCTACCTCGGCCACTGCAAGGCGCTGGCCGCGCAGCTCTTCCCCGACGAGGCGGAGGGCCCGCACACGGTCGGCGACAACCCCGTCTCCTTCGAGGAGATCGGCGGCCCGGAGATCCCCACCCTTGCCGACGCGTACGCCTCGGGCGCCGTCACCGTCCTGTCCAGCGTCGTCGAGGGGTTCCCGATCGGCCTGGTCGAGGCCATGCTCTGCGCTCGCGTGACGGTGTCCACGGACGTCGGCGCGGTGGTGGAGGTCATCGGCGGCACCGGTCTCGTCGTACCGCCGCGCAACCCTCGGGCGCTCGCGGAGGCCTGCGTGGCGCTGCTGCGCGACCCCGAGCGCCGTGAGCGCCTGGGCGCGGCGGCACGCGCGCGTGCGCTCGAACTGTTCACCGTCGAGCAGAACGTCGCGGCATTTCACGGCATTTACCTGGAGATCGTCTCGCGCACACCGGTCCGCCGAGTCGTCCTCGACGAGGCCGGAGAACCCCTGCCCTTCGCCGTCCCGGCCGAGGCCCACCTCCCCGGCCGCTGGACCGAGCGCACCGCACGCCTGGTGGCCCGCGGCGGCCCGGATCGTCCGACGGCAGCCCCCGTACGCGCCACCGCGCTGCCCGCGCCGGAGGGAGCACGATGAGCGGCCTCGGAGGACTGGACCGTGCGGGGGCTCCGACCAGCCCCGGAGCATGGGACGAACGGTCGGAGGAGTGGCTCGCGGCACAGCCGCACACACACGCGCACGGGGACGGTGCGTCCGCTGTCGCCGACGGAGCCGAGGAGTCCTTCCTCGCGGCCAAGGAGCCGACCGCTGCCCGTTCTCGGCCGGCCCCCGCTCGCCGTACCGGCGGCGACCCCGTCAAGGCGCTGATGCACCGCCACCGCGACCTGTGCGAACGCGCGGTGGACCCCCTGGAGATCGCCGCCGGCCTGGAGGCCCATGGCGTCACCGACCGCACCGCCGCACGCTTCCTGCACCGGGACGTCTTCTCCCTGGCGGAGGAGATGTACGCCCGCGTGCCCCGAGACGCCGAGAAACCGGCGGGCGCCCCGCCCCTGACCACTCCTCGCGCCCGCGCCGACTGGCTTCTCCTCACCCTCCTCCCCGGAGCCGTCTGCGCGGCGGCCGTGACGGCCCTGCACCTCACCCACGGGCGGTCCCGCCTGATCGCGGCCGCGGTAGGAGCACTCGCCGTGGCCCTCGCCCTGCGCGCGGCCCTGGCCCGAGGCCCGCTCGCGGCGACGGACCGCACGAACCCGACCGCCACCCGGACCTCCTGGCTCATCGCCTACGCCCTCCTCGGCGACGGACTCCTCCGGGCAGCCGCCACCGGAGGCCCCGACACCCTCCCCACCGGCACCGCCGACGGTTCCTGGCCCTTCACCACCGCCCCCGTCCTGGCCCTCGCCCTCTCCTGCGCCCCGGCGGCCTGGTGCGCCCACCTCCTCGCCGTACGGGCCCGCCGCAAACTGTCGGCCAGCCGAGGCCTGCAGGAGTTCGCCACCTCCGTAAAGCCCTTGCTCCTGGGCATTTTCGCCCTCCACCTCGGCGCCCTGACGGCCCTGCTGACCCTGACCACCACCGCCCTGGACGAGCCGGCCGCCTACCCCCAGACCCTCACCCTGGGCGCCCTCCTGCTCCTCGCCCGCCTCCTCACCACCCACGGCTTCACGCACGCCCCCGCACTCGTCCTCACGGCCACCGCCTCGGCCGAGGCGACGGCCCTGGCCACCCTCTTCGCGGCCCGCCTCCCCGGCTGCGCCTGGCTGGCAACCCCCGTGCAGGCCCTGATCGACACCTGGGGCCCGGCAGCCATCCCCACCATCGCCTGCGGCGCGGGCGCGCTGACCCTGCTGCTCCACGCCACCCGCACCCTCACGAGGGCGTCGGCACACGCGACGCAGGACCAGCCGTGGTGACGCGACAGCAAGTCCCACGGGGCCGCGACCCCCTACGTGTCGTCAGGTGCTGCGCGCACTTCCGCTCGGCGGCACGGGCCGCCACCGCAGGCATACGCGCCCGCACACCCGCTGAAGCCGTCCTCCTGAAGCCCCTTTCCTGAAGTCCCTCTCCCTGAAGCTCTTTGAAGGAGACCTCCAAATGATCACCTCCCGACCCGACCACCCCTCGGCAACGGGAGCCGCCCGATGAGAGTTCTGCTGATCGGAGCCAACGGCTACCTCGGCCGCTTCGTGGCCGACCGTCTCCTCGCCGACCCCGCCGTCCAACTCACCGCGCTGGGCCGCGGCGACGACGCCGATGTCCGCTTCGACCTCGCATCCGGCAGCCCAGGCGCCCTCACCCGCTTCCTCGACGCGGTCCACCCCGGTGTCGTCATCAACTGCGCCGGCGCCACCCGAGGCGGTGCCCGTGAACTCACCCGCCACAACACCGTCGCCGTCGCCACCGTCTGCGAGGCGCTGCGTCGCAGCGGCTGCGGTGCCCGTCTCGTCCAGATCGGCTGCGGCGCCGAGTACGGCCCGAGCCAGCCCGGTTCCTCCACGGCCGAGGACGCCGTCCCCCGCCCCGGCGGCCCGTACGGCGTCAGCAAACTCGCCGCCACCGAACTGGTCCTGGGCTCCGGCCTCGACGCCGTGGTCCTGAGGGTCTTCTCGCCCGCGGGCCCCGGCACCCCCGCCGGCTCCCCTCTCGGCCGCCTCGCCGAGGCCATGCGCCGCGCCATGCAGTCAGGCGACGGCGAGCTCAAGCTCACCGGCCTCGGCGCCCAGCGCGACTTCATCGACGTCCGCGACGTGGCCCGTGCCGTCCACGCCGCCTCGCTCTCCGCGGCGCAGGGCGTCATCAATATCGGCTCCGGCCGCGCCGTCCGCCTGCGTGACGCCGCCGCGGTCCTCGCCCGCGTGGCCGGATACGGCGGTGCCCTCCACGAACTCGACGGCCCGCCCGGCCCGTTGCGGCCCACCATCGGCCACCCCCGCGCCGAATCGGACCACATGTCCCACGGGGGGCACGCGGCCCATCCGGGACACGCGAGCCCGGCCGCGTACCCGTACCCCGACGGCTGCGGCAGCTGGCAGCAGGCCGACGTGCGCACCGCCCGCGACCGGCTCGGCTGGCGCCCCCGCATCAACCTCGAAGAATCCCTGGGTGACATCTGGATGGAGGCGGCATGCCGTATCTGAGCGGCACCACACCGACCACATCGAGCACAGACCTCCGCACCGGCCTCGGCATCCCCGGCTACGCACACCCCCTGCTCGCCCCCACCGAGTGGGGCGAACTCACCCGTCCCGGCACCCCGGTGCACTGGGTCGCCCTGAACGTCGCCGACGGCCCGGGCGCCCGCCCCGACCCGCACTGCCTGCAGGCCGTGGAACGGCTCCGCACCGCGGGAGTGCGCGTGCTCGGCCATCTCGACACGGCCCGCCTCGGCACGGCGCATATCGGCACGGCCTCCGGCGCGCGTGCCTTCGGGGAGGTGATCTCCGAGGCGCACCGGTACCTCGACTGGTACCGGGTCGACGGCTTCCTCCTGGACCGCTGCCCGACCGACGGCGCCGCGCTGCCCGAGATCCGTCGCGCGGCCACCACACTGCGCGCACTGCGTGACAAGGCCCACATCGTCCTCGGCCATGGCACCCACCCGCACCCCGGCTACGTCGAGTGCGCCGACCAGCTGGTCACCTTCCAGGGTTCGTGGAGCGACTACCGCTGGTCGCAGGTGGCGGAGTGGACGGCCGACTACCCACCCGACCGCTTCTGCCACTTCGTCCACGGTGTGCCCCTCGGCCACCTCGACGAAGCACTGCGCATCGCCCGCTGGCAGGGCGCCGCGACCCTCTGGTTCACCGACCGCACGGACCGCGGCTGCACCGACCCCTGGGAGACCATGCCCGGCTACTGGGACGAAATCGTCTCGCGGATCGGAACAGGTGTCTCGGAATGAAAAAGCCCATGGCAGTGTTACGGGGAGAACAATTGTAGTGATCGACCGACCAACGGAGTCCCCGTGTCGCTGCCACCCCTGGTCGAGCCCGCCCCCGAGCTCACCGTAGACGAGGTTCGCAGGTACTCCCGCCACCTGATCATCCCCGACGTGGGGATGGACGGGCAGAAGCGGCTGAAGAACGCCAAGGTGCTGGCTGTGGGCGCCGGTGGCCTGGGCTCGCCGGCGCTGATGTACCTGGCCGCCGCGGGCGTCGGCACGCTCGGCATCGTGGAGTTCGACGAGGTCGACGAGTCGAACCTGCAGCGCCAGATCATCCACAGCCAGGCCGACATCGGCCGCTCCAAGGCCGAGTCCGCGCGCGACTCCGTCCTCGGTATCAACCCGTACGTGAACGTGATCCTTCACGAGGAGCGGCTCGAGGCCGACAACGTGATGGACATCTTCAGCCAGTACGACCTGATCGTCGACGGCACGGACAACTTCGCGACCCGCTACCTGGTCAACGACGCCTGCGTGCTGCTCAACAAGCCGTACGTCTGGGGCTCGATCTACCGCTTCGACGGCCAGGCCTCGGTCTTCTGGTCCGAGCACGGCCCCTGCTACCGCTGCCTCTACCCGGAGCCTCCGCCGCCGGGCATGGTCCCCTCCTGCGCCGAGGGCGGCGTGCTGGGCGTGCTGTGCGCGTCCATCGGCTCCATCCAGGTCACCGAGGCCATCAAGGTCCTCACCGGCACCGGTGAGCCGCTGGTCGGCCGCCTGATGATCTACGACGCCCTCGAGATGCAGTACCGGCAGGTCAAGGTCCGCAAGGACCCCAACTGCGCGGTCTGCGGCGAGAACCCGACCGTCACCGAGCTCATCGACTACGAGGCCTTCTGCGGCGTCGTCTCCGAGGAGGCCCAGGAGGCGGCCGCCGGCTCCACGATCACTCCCAAGCAGCTCAAGGAGTGGATCGACGACGGCGAGAACATCGAGATCATCGACGTCCGCGAGATCAACGAGTACGAGATCGTCTCGATCCCCGGCGCCAAGCTGATCCCGAAGAACGAGTTCCTCATGGGCACCGCCCTGGAGGGTCTCCCGCAGGACAAGAAGATCGTCTTGCACTGCAAGACGGGTGTCCGCAGTGCGGAGGTCCTCGCGGTCCTGAAGTCCGCGGGCTTCTCCGACGCCGTGCACGTGGGCGGCGGCGTGATCGGGTGGGTCAACCAGATCGAGCCGCACAAGCCGGTCTACTGATTCGAGCCGCACAAGCCGGTCTACCGAGCGGGCAGCCTCGCCGGTGGACGGGCGGGCCTCACTCCGACGGCGGGGGCTTCGCGCACCACGGGTGCCCGAGGCCCCCGCCGCCGTCATGAGCAGACCTTGCCGTCCTTCGGGACCGTCCCCTGCAGCAGATACGCGTTCACCGTGGAGTCGACGCAGTCGCTGCCCTTCCCGTACGCGGAGTGGCCCTCGCCCTTCCACGTGATCATCACGCCCACACCCTTGCCCAGCTCGTCCGCCATCCTCCGGGTGCCCTCGTAGGGCGTCGCCGGGTCGCCGGTGTTGCCGACCAGCAGGATCGGTGCCGCACCCGGCGCGCTCACCTCCGGGGTGTCGTACTGACCGGCCACCGGCCAGTCGTGGCACCAGCCGGCCGTGTCCCAGCCCAGCATGGGGCCGAACACCGGTGAGACCTTTTCGAACCGTGGCAGCAGCTTCTTCATCTCCTCGACCGTCGGCCGCTGCTTGTCGTCCAGGCACGATATGACCCGTTGGGAGTGGGTCCCCGTGGCGTAGTTCCCCGAGGCGTCGCGGTCGTTGTAGTCGTCGGCGAGCGACAGGAGTCCCGAGCCGTCGCCCTGTTCGGCCGCCGCCAGGGCGCTCGTCAGCGTCGGCCAGCTCGCCTCGCTGTACAGCGGCCTGATGAGGCCGATGAGCGCGAGTGTCTCCGTGAGCTTCCGATCGGAGGACGTCGGCATCGGGTTGGCGTCGATCCGCTTCAGCAGGTCCACGATCTTCCGCGTGCCCGCTTCGGCGTCCTGGCCGGTGGACTCGAGGTAGTTGTCGAGGGCGCGCTGGAAGCCCCGAGCCTGGTTCTCGGCGTGCCCTTCCGAGTCGGCGCTCGGGTCGGCGACCGCGTCCAGGATCAGGCGCCCCACGTTCTTCGGGAACAAGTGGGCGTAGACGCCGCCGAGTTCGGTGCCGTAGGAGACGCCGAAGTAGTGGGTCTTCCTGTCGCCGAGGACCTGGCGCATCAGGTCCATGTCGCGGGCGGTGTCGGTGGTCGACACATGCGCCATCAGATTGCCCGCGGACTTCTGGCAGCCCTGGCCGAAGGCGGCGGCGTCCCGGAAGTACGCGGTCTCCTCGGCAGGGGTGTCCGGCGTGATGTCGACGGACTCGGAGGCCTCGATCTCCTTGTCGCTGCGGCAGCGGACGCCTTCACTCGCGCCCACCCCGCGCGGGTCCCAGCTCACCAGGTCGTACCGCTCGCCCAGCTCGGACGCGCTGGTGGCGAACCACGGCAGGGTGGAAACCCCTGAGCCGCCGGGGCCGCCGAAGTTGAACAGGAGCGAGCCGATGCGGTCGTCGCCGGTGGCCTTGGCGCGGATCAGCGCGAGGTCGATCGTCCTGCCTTCCGGTTCCGCCCAGTCCAGCGGGGTCTTGAGCGTGGCGCACTGCCACTCGTCTCCGGGCGCGGGGGAGTCCCCGGTGGCCCTGCAGCGCTCCCAGTCGAGTTTCTGTGAGGTCAGCGAGGAGGGCAGCGGGGTCGCCGCGTCGGCGGACGTGGCCGGTGAACCCGACCCGTTCGGTTTCCCGTCGGCCTCGCCGCTGTCGGAAGAGCCGCCGCTGCAGCCCGTCACCAGCAGCGCGGCGGCGGCCGTCAGGGCCGTCCACCGTACAAAACGCGCCATGTCAATTCCCCCCTCGCAGGCCGTCCGCACCGTGCCACGGATGGCGGTCAGGCCATAGTAGGCGGATCACGAAAGGGCCGTTGCGGCCTGTGGATAACTCTTTGACCTGCGGCTTTGCGGGATGCGTGCTCTGTCTCAGGAG
The DNA here is from genome assembly GCF_003963535.1 of Streptomyces cyaneochromogenes. Classification (GTDB taxonomy): domain Bacteria; phylum Actinomycetota; class Actinomycetes; order Streptomycetales; family Streptomycetaceae; genus Streptomyces; species Streptomyces shaanxiensis. The sequence continues at coordinate 6,682,088 of NZ_CP034539.1, forward strand.
CAGACGCTCCCCGCCGTCGGCACCTTCCCGTCCAGCAGGTAACCGTTCACCGCGTCCTGCACGCACTTGTTCTTGCTGTTGTACGCCCCGTGTCCCTGGCCCTTGTACGTCAGCTCGACGCCCACCCCCTTGCCCAGCGCCTGGACCATGCTTCGCGCGCCCTCGTACGGCGTGGCCGGGTCGCCCGTGTTGCCCACGACGAGGATCGGTGCCGAGCCGGGCGCGCTGACGTCGGGATGGTCGGCGGCGCCCGCCACGGACCAGTCGGTGCAACCGACCATGGCCCAGGCCATGTAGTCGCCGAACAGGTTCGACGCGGCCCGGAAGGCGGGCAGCCTCCGCTCCACGTACCCGGCTGTGTAGCGGGGCTTCTGGTCGGCGCAGTTGATCGACACGTTGGCCGGGATGAGATTGCTGTACTCGCCGTTCTCCCGGCGTCCGTTGTTCGAGTCCGCCAGCAGCATCAGGGTGCCGCCGTCACCGTCGTACGCCTCCACAAGGCCCTGGGTGAGGTACTCCCAGAAGTCCTTCGAGTACAGAGCTGCCAGGATGCCGGAGGTCGCGGCGGTCTGGGTCAGCTCGCGCGGGAAGATGCCCTGGATCGGTTTGCTGTCGAGGTCCTTCAGCAGCTTGGCGATGCGGTCCTTGACGTCCTGCGGGGTGTCGCCGATCGGGCAGCCCTCGGCCTTGGAGGTGCAGTCCTCGGCGAAGTTGTCCAGCGCGAGCTGAAAACCCCCGGCCTGCGCGAGCGAGTTCTGCTCGGGGTTCTTCGTCGGATCGACGACTGCGTCGAAAACGGCGCGGCCCACGTTCTTCGGGAACAAGTGGGCGTAGACGCCGCCGAGTTCGGTGCCGTACGAGATGCCGAAGTAGTGCAGCTTGTCGTCGCCGAGGACCTGGCGCATCAGGTCCAGGTCACGGGCCGCGTCGGTGGTGCGCACATGCGGCAGCATCTCCTTGGAGTTCTTCTCGCACGCCGCGTTGAACTCCTTGGTGCCGTCCAGCAGCTCGGTCCGCTCGGCGGCGTCGTCAGGCGTCCCGTCCTGTTGCAGGGAGGCGTCGAGCTGCTGGTCGTTCTCGCACAGTACGGGCTCGCTGCGGCCGACCCCGCGCGGATCGAAGCTCACCAGGTCGTAGCGGGTGCGTAGCTTCTCGTAGCCCTCGGCGGCGGAGGGCAGGGTGGTGACGCCCGAGGCGCCGGGTCCGCCGAAGTTGAAGATCAGCGAGCCGATGCGTCGGTTCGCGTCGCCGACGGCCTTCACCCTGATCAGTTCGATGCCGATCGTGTCGCCCTTGGGTTCCCTCCAGTCGCGGGGCGCCTTCATCGTGGCGCACTGCCAGGCGCCGTCGTCCGGCAGCGGCGACGGGCTGCCCCCGCCGCCCTGTGCCTGGGAGGGAGCAGGGCAGTCCTTCCAGCTCAGCTCCTGGGTGGTCAGGTCCTCGTCCCCGGGGTCGTCCTCGCCGCAGCCGGCCAGCGCGGAGGTCAGCAGCAGAGCGGTGGCGGCCAGGGCGGCGGCACGCGTCCGGGGTGGGTTCGCCATGGTCCCATCCTGCGTTCGTCCGTGGTGGGGCGCTCGGGGCGCGGGCCGTCCGAGGTACCGCGGCGCCTCACCTCTTCCGTGCCTTTGGACCGTACGGCGCCCTGCTCCTCGTACGGCAAAGACGCCTGGGTGTCCCGCACGGGCGCCTGGGTTCCCCGAGCGCCAGCTCGCGCTACAGCGCGCCCTTGCGGGTCAGGTGGTTGAAGGCGAGCCAGCCGGGCAGCACCGGCAGCCACAGCGTCAGCATGCGGAACAGCAGCACCGCGGGTGCGGCGACCTCGCTGGGCAGGCCCACGGCGATCAGACCGACGGTCAGGGTCACGTCCACGGCGCCCACGCCGCCCGGGGTCGGGGCCGCCGAGCCGAGCGCGTTGCCCGCGAGGAAGACGACGGCGACGCTGGCGAGGCTGAGCGACGTGCTCTCGCTGCCGAAGGCCCGGATCGAGGCGTCCAGGCACATCACGAAGCAGGCGGTCAGCAGGAGCATGCCGCCGATGCCGGTGACCAGCTTCTGCGGCCGCTGGAGCACGTCGAGCATGCGCGGCACGACACCCGCGAACAACGACCTCACGCGCGTGACGACGAATTTCCGCAGGAACGGCACCGAGGTCACCACCAGCACCAGGACCGCCACCGTCAGCAGGCCCGCGATGACGGTCCGGGACGGCGACAGCGACGGCGTCTTCTCGGTGCCGGTGAGATAGCCGAAGGCCAGCAGCATCAGGATGTGGCAGCCGAGCCCGAACAGCTGCGACGCGCCGACGCTCGCCACCGCGAGCCCCGGCCGCACTCCCGCGCGCTGCAGGAAGCGCGTGTTCAGGGCGACGCCACCGACCGCGGCCGGCGCGACGATCTTCACGAACGACCCGGCGACCTGCGCCACCACGGTCCGCCGGAACGGCACCCGCTCGGGCACGAAACCCAGCAGCGCCATGGCGGCCGCGAGGTAGCTGCCCGCCGAGAACAGCACGGCCGCGGCCACCCACCCCCACTGGGCGTTGGCGACCAGCGGGCCGAACTCGATGTGGGTGAGCTGCGTCAGCAGGAAGTAGGCGGCGATGGCGCCGGCGATGAAGCTCATCAGGGTGCGTGGCCGCACCCGCTCCAGGCGGGCCGGTTCGACGGGCGCCTGCGGCCTGATCAGCAGCACCTCGTGGCGGATCTGTGTGAGCAGGTCCTCCTCGCGCGCTTCGTCCAGGGCCTCGTCGATGGCCCGCTTATCGGCCCGCGCCTGCGCCCGTACGGTCTTCTTGTCCGGCTTGTCGAGTACGGTCCCGGCGTCGTCCGTGGCCTCCTCGCTGCGGACCTGCTTGGCGTGCCGGGACGCCTCCAGGACCGCCTCGCGCTCGCGCTGGGCGCGTTCCCGGGCGAGTCGGCGCAGCGTCGCGCGCGTGGAGCGGCTCAGCGCGATGGGCTGCAGCATCGGCAGACAGTCGGCCACGGCGTCGGGTCCGAGCACGCTCACCGCCGAGGCCACCGCCCGTTCGGCGCCGACCCGCAGGCCGAGCGTCACCAGGAGCTGCGAGATGTCCATCCGCAGCAGCAGATTGTTGGCCGCGATCTCGCCGATGCGCAGATCTGTGATGATCACTTTGCCGGAACGATCCACCAGAATCGCGTCACCCACCAGCCTGCGGTGCGCGATGCGCCGGGACTGCAACGCCTTGACCTGGTGCCAGGTGCCGCGCAGCAGGTCGTCGGTGATCTCCTCGTCCGGCAGCGAGTCCAGGGTGTGGCCGCCGGTGTGCTCGTAGACGAGCATCACGGCGTCCGGGCCGAGTTCCGAGGTGGCGATCAGCTTGGGCGCGTTGGCGCCGGCCGCGATGGCCGCGTAGGCGAGGAGCGCCTCCTGCTCCAGTGCCTGGCGCAGCGACTGCAGACTGCTGCGGGTGGCGAAGCCGCGCAGCGTCAGATTGCGCCACGCGCGATAGAAGAAGCCCTGCGCCTGCTGCTCCCGGTCGACCACCGTCACGTCCAGCGGCGGACCGTCCTCGAGGGTGACGAAGTAGCGCCGGCCGCGGTCACCGGTCTCCTGGGTGTCGGAGACCTCCTCGCGGGCCGCGCTCACCGGGCGGAAGCCGACGTGCCGCAGGCCCGCCATCAGGGTCCGTCCGGTGGGCCGCACGTTGGGCGAGCCGACCGCGTACAGCGTGCCGTAGGCGACGGTCCAGCCGATCAGCAGCGTCAGGATGATCGAGAACGGCGTGGTGTAGCCGGTGACCAGCATGGAGAAGGCGTACAGGACCAGTACCGCCCACAGGACCGCACGCCAGCGGGGTCTGCGGGACATGCCCACGGCCGTCATGTACGCGATGACCGGCGCGAGGTACCCGTGCACCGGGTCCGTGAGGGAGCCGACGTCACCGGGCGAGGGCTGGGTCAGCGCGTCCCGGATGGACTCAGGGGCGGCCCGCGCGACCCACAGGTCGGTGGCGAGCGTCACACCGTGCGCGAGGACGGCCGCGAGGACGCCGTCGGCGATGCGCAATCCGTCCCGCTTGATCAGCCGCTCGATCGCGAAGGCGACCGGCACCAGGAGGATCGCGATGCTGGAGACCAGCCCGGCCATCTTGCTGAACACGTCGGGCGCCTGTCCGGTGCCCTTGTTGATGTCCTGCTCGAGACCCGAGGTGGTGCCGTGCGCGAACGCGGCGATCGCGAGCAGCAGGACGATCCCCAGTACGCCCACGAGGAGCCGCATCAGGTCGGACGGACGATGCACGCGCGCGGGGAGCAGCGGTTCGTCGCCCTCCACCTCGTCGACGTGCGTCTCCTCGACGTCGTCCGCGGCCTTCTCCTCGACGCCCTTGGGGTCGGCGTCGGTCGTGCCGGCGCCCTTTTCCGCCTCGTGCCGCGTGTCGCCGCCGCTCTCGCCGCCGTCCTTCTCGGCGCGGTCGTCACTCTCGCCGCTGTCCGTCGTCCCGGCGTTCGCGGTGCCCGGGCGCGACGAAGCGTCAGAGGTGCTCTCCGTGTCCTCCGGGTGCGCACCCTGCTGCTTCATCGTCTCTTCTTGATCTCGTATCACCAGTCACCGCCCGCATGATGGTGGCATGCCCCACCGACACACGGGGGCATCAGGGTGCAAATGCGGGGGCGCACAGTCTGCCGGAAGCGTCGCCCCGGGGCGAGGGATACGCACAGTGGCGAACTCGTCACATTGTCGGTGGGGTGGGGCAGGATGGGGCGGATGAGTGAGGAGAGCCTCCCGTACGACGCCCGCCCGGCGTACGAGAACGCCCACGAGGAGCACCCGGACGCGCTGCCCGCGTACGCCGAGCGCGTCCTCGAGGTCGCCGACCTGATCCCGCCGGGGCGCGTCATGACGTACGGGGACGTCGCGGAGTGGCTGGAGGAGGGCGGGCCCCGCCAGGTCGGCAGAGCGATGGCCCTCTACGGAGGAGCCGTGCCGTGGTGGCGGGTGGTCCGCGCGGACGGGGTCCTGCTGCCGGGCCACGAGCTGAGAGCGCTGGAGCACTACCGGGCGGAGGGCACGCCCCTGAAGGAGGCGGGCAGGGCTGCCGAGGGCCACCTGCCGCGCCTCGACATGAAGCGGGCGCGCTGGGACGGCGGCGGACGCGCACAGGGTCACACCTGACAGCTTCCGCCATCCGACGGTCCTCGGTGTGACCTGTGATCCGTACGGGGGAAACGGGGCACGTCCGTGGCATGACGTACGTTCGTGAGGCGAGGGGCGCACGTGGCACGAGTGCCCCGAGGGATGAACCGGAAGCTCTGCTTCCGCACCACCCCTCGGCGTAGCGTCAGCTGCGCGTGTCCCCCTCACCCCGCGGCCACCGCCCTCCACGCGCGAGGGGCGGCCCACCAGCACACCCACCAGGACCGGCGAACCACGTGAGCTCCTCTTCCTCCACCAGGCGCCTGTCGCACTCCCAGGTGCGACAGGGGAGCCGTGGCGCTTACCGGCTGGTGCGTACCCCTGCGGTGCGAGTGGCTCCCCCTTCTCTGGACGCCGCACAGCGCGCCGTGGTTGACCACAGGGCCGGCCCGTTGCTCGTTCTCGCAGGTCCGGGCACCGGAAAGACCACCACCCTCACCGAGTCCGTGGCGGCGCGCATCGCCCGCGGCGGCGACCCCGAGCGCATCCTGGTGCTGACCTTCAGCCGCAAGGCCGCCGTGGAGCTGCGCGACCGCATGGCACTGCGCATAGGGGCGGCACGCGCGCCCCAGGCGACCACGTTCCACTCCTTCTGCTACGCCCTGGTCCGGGCCCACCAGGACAGCGACCTGTTCGCGGAGCCACTGCGGCTGCTGTCCGGCCCGGAGCAGGACGTGACCGTGCGGGGCCTGCTCGCGGGCCAGCCCGAACTGGAGCGGCTGGGCCTCGCGCATGTGCGCTGGCCGGACGAGCTGCGTGCCTGCCTGACCACCCGCGGCTTCGCCGACGAGGTTCGCGCGGTCCTCGCCCGCAGCCGTGAGCTGGGCCTCGGCCCCGACGCCCTGGACGCCTTCGCCCGCCGCATCGGCCGCCCCGACTGGCGGGCCGCGGCCGCCTTCCTCGCCGAGTACCTCGACGTGCTCGACATGCAGGGCGTGCTGGACTACGCCGAACTGGTCCACCGCGCGGTGCTCCTCGCCCGCCGCCCCGAGACCGCTCAGCGGCTCGCGGCGCAGTACGACGCCGTGTACGTCGACGAGTACCAGGACACCGATCCGGCCCAGGTACGGCTGCTGCGCGCCTTCGCCGGCGGCGGCCGCACCCTGGTCGCCTTCGGCGACCCCGACCAGTCGATCTACGCGTTCCGGGGCGCCGACGTGAACGGCATCCTGGAGTTCCCGCAGATCTTCCCGCGCGCGGACGGCCGCCCCGCGCCCGTCGAGGTCCTGCGCACCTCCCGCCGCTCCGGCGCCGCCCTGCTGTCCGCGACCCGGCTGCTGACCCAGCGCATGCCGCTGACCCGGCTCCCGGCGGAGAAGGTGCGTGCCCACCGGGAGCTCGCCCCGGTCCGCGAGGGCGGCCGCGTCGAGGTCTTCACCTGCCCGACGCCCGGCACCGAGCTGGACAACATCGCCGACATCCTGCGCAGGGCCCATCTGGAGGACGGTGTGCCCTGGGGCGAGATGGCCGTCCTGGTGCGTGCGGGGTCGCGCACGATCCCGACGGTGCGCCGAGCGCTCACGGCCGCCGGGGTGCCGCTGGACATCGACGGCGACGACCTGCCCCTGCGGCACGAGCCGGCCGTGGCACCCCTGCTGACGGCCTTGCGGGCGGTGGCCATGGCGGAGACCGCGGTGGCGACGGCGGGGGCTTCGGTGGGCGAGGCAGAGGCTTTGGTACGTCCCGAGGAGGAGACATCCGCCGAGGGGACGGAGGAGCTGGAGGGGCTGGAGGAATCGGACGAGCCGGAGGAGACCGAGGAAGCCGAGGAGGCCGAGGAACCGGAGTCGTCCTGGCTCGACACCGAGACCGCACTCACCCTGCTCGCCTCCCCCCTCGCCGGCATGGACGCCGCCGACCTGCGCCGCCTCGGGCGGGCCCTGCGTGACGAGGAGCGGGCCGGGGGCAACGCCTTGCCGCCGCCCTCGGACGAGCTGCTCGCGCGGGCGCTGGCCGAGCCGGAGCGGCTCGCGGTGCACGACCCCACGTACGCGCGTGGCGCCCAGCGCCTCGGCGCGCTGCTCCGCAAGGCCCGTGAGCGCCTCGCGGCCGGCGGTACGGCCGAGGAGGCGCTGTGGGACCTGTGGGAGGGCACGCCGTGGCCTGCGCGCCTGGAGCGGACGGCCCGTCGCGGCGGAGCGGCCGGCCGTAACGCCGACCGTGACCTGGACGCCGTATGCGCGCTGTTCGCGACGGCGGCCCGCGCGGAGGAGCGCACCGGCGGCCGGGGCACCCTGAACTTCCTGGAGGAGATCGAGGCCGAGGACATCGCCGCCGACACCCTCACGCGGCGTGCCGTCCGCCCCGACGCCGTGCGCCTGATGACCGCGCACCGTTCCAAGGGCCTCGAGTGGCGCCTGGTCGTCGTCGCCGGCGTCCAGGAGGGGCTGTGGCCGGACCTGCGCCGCCGCGGCTCCCTCCTGGAGGCCGACCGCATCGGCCGCGACGGACTCGCCGAACCGCTCACCCCGGGGGCGCTGCTGGCGGAGGAGCGCCGCCTGTTCTACGTCGCGGCCACACGCGCGCGTGAACGTCTGGTCGTCACGGCGGTGAAGGCCCCGGCCGACGACGGCGACCAGCCCTCCCGCTTCCTCACCGAACTCGGCGTGGAGCCGAGGGACGTGACGGGCCGCCCGCGCCGCCCGCTCTCCGTCGCCGCGCTCGTCGCCGAGCTGCGGGCCACGACGGTCGACCCGCGCGTGTCGGACGCCCTGAGGGAGGCCGCCGCCCGCCGACTGGCCCGGCTGGCCGCGCTCGCCGACGAGGACGGCCGCCCGCTGGTCCCGTCCGCGCACCCCTACCGCTGGTGGGGGATGTTCGAGCCGACCGAGTCCAAGGTGCCGCTGCGCAACCGCGACCAGCCCGTCGTGCTCTCCGGAAGCGCCCTCGACCAGCTCGCCAACACCTGTGCCCTGCAATGGTTCCTGGGCCGCGAGGTGAAGGCCGACGCGCCCGCCACCGCCGCCCAGGGCTTCGGCAACGTGGTGCACGTCCTCGCCGACGAGGTCGCCTCCGGCCGCACCCCGGCCGACCTCGCCGTCCTCATGGAGCGCCTCGACTCCGTGTGGAACGCGCTCGCCTTCGACGCGCCGTGGAAGTCGGCGCAGGAGAAGGACCACGCGCGCGCGGCGCTCGAACGCTTCCTGAAGTGGCACGTCATGGACCGCGCGGGACGCACACCGGTGGCCAGTGAGCACGACTTCGACGTCACCCTTGAAGCGGGCGACTACGAGGTGCGCATCCGCGGCCAGATGGACCGCGTCGAGACCGACGGCGAGGGACGCGCCTACGTCGTCGACTTCAAGACCGGCAAGCAGGCCCCCAGTGCGGCCGAGGTGGCCCGCCACCCGCAGCTCGCCGTCTATCAGCTCGCCGTCCACGAGGGTGCCGTCGACGAGGCCTTCGACGGCGTACGACCCGAGCCGGGCGGTGCCGAACTCGTCCAGCTGCGTCAGGGCGCCGCCCAACGGGACGGCGGCGAGACGCTGCCCAAGGTGCAGGGGCAGGAGCCCTTGGAAGGCGCCGAGGGGGAGTGGGTCGGCGAGCTGCTGGCCACGGCGGCAGGCAAGGTGCTCGACGAGCGGTTCTCGCCCAGCGCGGGCCAGCACTGCACACACTGCGCGTTCCGGGCGTCGTGCAGTGCGCGGCCCGAAGGGCGGCACGTGGTCGAGTAACGCATCGTCAGCAAGCGGAGTGATCGATCGCACCTCCCGTGCTGACCTGCGCTTCTCCCGGCCCGAGGGCAGATCCGGCATCCACTGTCAGTGCCCGCCGCTAGCCTCTCTGAGGTGTCCGCCCGTATCACCGATCCCGATCAGCTCAAGGAGCTCCTCGGCATCCCGTTCACTCCGGAGCAGACGGCCTGCATCATCGCGCCGCCCGCCCCGCAGGTGATCGTGGCCGGAGCCGGATCGGGCAAGACGACGGTGATGGCGGCCCGCGTGGTGTGGCTGGTCGGTACAGGCCAGGTCGCCCCCGAACAGGTCCTCGGCCTGACCTTCACCAACAAGGCCGCCGGTGAACTCGCCGAGCGTGTCCGCAAGGCGCTCGTCAAGGCCGGCGTCACCGACCCCGACGTCATCGACCCGGACAACCCGCCGGGCGAGCCGGTGATCTCGACGTACCACGCCTTCGCGGGCCGCCTGCTGACCGACCACGGCCTGCGCATCGGCCTCGAACCGACCTCCCGGCTGCTCGCCGACGCCACCCGCTACCAGCTCGCCGCGCGCGTGTTGCGCGAGGCCCCGGGCCCGTACCCGGCCCTCACCCGCTCCTTCGCGGACCTGGTCAGCGACCTCCTCAACCTCGACGCCGAGCTCGCCGAACACCTCGTACGGCCCGAGGCCCTGCGGGCGTACGACGCCGAGCTGCTGCTCACTCTCCAGGGCACCAGGCTCAGCAACGCCGATCTGCGCAAGGTCCCCGAGACGGCCGCGGCGCGCCGCGAGCTCGCCGAGCTGGTGGTCCGCTACCGGGCGGCCAAGCGCGAGCGCGACCTCCTCGACTTCGGAGACCAGATCGCGCTCTCGGCACGGCTCGCCCGGATCTCCGAGGTGGGCCGCATCCTGCGCGACGAGTTCCGCGTGGTCCTCCTGGACGAGTACCAGGACACGTCCGTCGCCCAACGCGTCCTCCTGGCGGGCCTGTTCGGGGACGGCACCGGTCACCCCGTGACCGCCGTGGGCGACCCCTGCCAGGCGATCTACGGCTGGCGCGGTGCCTCCGTCGCCAACCTCGACGACTTCCCCGAGCACTTCGCCCACGCCGACGGCCGCCCCGCCGCCCGCCAGGCGCTCAGCGAGAACCGCCGCAGCGGCGGCCGCCTCCTCGACCTCGCCAACGGCCTCGCGGAGCCTCTGCGCGCCATGCACGCGGGCGTGGAGGCCCTCCGGCCGGCCCCCGGAGCAGAGCGCGACGGCACCGTCCGCTGCGCGCTGCTGCCCACCCACGCCGAGGAGATGGACTGGATCGCCGACTCCATCGCCCATCTCGTGAACACCGGGAAGGCACCGGGCGAGATCGCCGTGCTCTGCCGAACGGCGACCGACTTCGCCGAGATCCAGGGCGCGCTCGTCGCCCGGGACGTCCCCGTCGAGGTGGTCGGTCTGTCCGGGCTGCTCCATCTGCCTGAGGTCGCCGACCTTGTCGCGGTCTGCGAGGTGCTCCAGGATCCCGGTGCCAACGCCGCCCTGGTCCGCCTGCTGACCGGCCCGCGCTGGCGCATCGGCCCGCGCGACCTCGCCCTCCTGGGGCGTCGCGCACGGCTGCTGGTGTCCCACGCGCGCGTGGAGGGCGACGACGACCCGGACCGTCGGCTCGCCGAGGCGGTCGAGGGCGTCGACCCGGCCGAGGTGATCTCGCTCGCGGACGCACTCGACACGTTCCTGGAGACGCCGCTGGACGGCGACAGGGACGACGACGGCCTGCCCTTCTCGCCGGACGCGCGCGTACGGTTCGCCCGCCTGGCCACCGAACTGCGCGACCTGCGCCGCTCCCTGTCCGACCCGCTGATGGACGTCCTGCACCGCGTCCTGGCCGTCACCGGCCTGGAAGTGGAGCTCTCGGCGTCCCCGCACGCCCTGGCCGCCCGCCGCCGCGAGACCCTGTCGAACTTCCTCGACATCGCCGCCTCGTTCGCCGCCGGCGACAACGAGGCGACCCTGCTCGCCTTCCTCGCCTTCCTGCGCACCGCCGCCCAGTACGAGAAGGGCCTCGACAACGCCCTCCCCGGCGGCGAGAACACCGTCAAGGTGCTCACCGCGCACAAGTCCAAGGGCCTGGAGTGGGACGTCGTAGCCGTCCCCGGCCTGGTCACCGGCGCCTTCCCCAGCACCAAGGGGCGCGAGAAGTGGACCGCCCAGGCCAAGGTGCTGCCGCACGAGCTGCGCGGTGACGCCGACACGCTCCCCGACGTCACCTCCTGGGACTCCCGAGGTCTGAAGACCTTCCAGGAGGACATGAAGGACCACCAGCACACCGAGGAACTCCGCCTCGGCTACGTCACCTTCACCCGCCCCCGCTCCCTGCTCCTCGGCTCCGGCCACTGGTGGGGCCCCAGCCAGAAGAAGCCACGCGGACCCTCCGACTTCCTGCGGGCCCTGTACGACCACTGCGTGGCCGGCTACGGCGAGATCGAGGCCTGGGCCGACGAGCCCGCCGAGGACGAGGAGAACCCGGCCCTGCACCGGGAGAACGCCGACCAGGTGTGGCCCCTGCCCCTCGACGAGCCCGCCCTGGCCCGACGACGCGCGGCCGCGGAGGCCGTCCTGGCCCACCTGGAGAACCTCACCTCCGACGAGGACGGCCACCCCGCCGCGACGCACGACCCGGACACGTACGACGACCCGGACTGGCCTCCGCCACCGGACGACGAGGTGTTCAGCGACGAGCTCACCGAGGAGGACTCCGGCGACTGGGACTCCTGGACCACCGACCGCCCCGACCGCCCGGCCATCCCGCATCAGGCGACGTCCCCGGAACCACCCGCCGAACCCCTCGCCCGCCCCCACCTCACGGAACCGGACTCCCTCACCCCGGAAGAGGCCCGGACCATCGCCTCCTGGGACCGCGACCTCGACGCCCTCACCGGGGAGCTCCTGCGCGCCCGCGCGAGCGTCACGGACGTACCCCTGCCCGCGTCGCTGACCGCGTCCCAGCTGCTGCGCCTGGCCGCCGACCCGGACGGACTCGCGCAGGAACTCGCGCGCCCCATGCCGCGCCCCCCACAACCCGCCGCACGCCAGGGCACCCGATTCCACGCCTGGGTCGAGGCCCGCTTCGAAGAGCTGACGCTGCCCATGCTGGAGCCGGAGGACCTGCCCGGCAGCGAGACCGAGATCGCCGACGAACGCGACCTGGAAGCCCTCAAGGACGCCTTCGAGCGCACCGAGTACGCGCACCGCACGCCGTACCGGGTCGAGGCCCCCTTCCAGCTCGCGATCGCCAGCCGTGTCGTACGGGGCCGTATCGACGCCGTCTACAAGGAGGGCGACGGCGACGGGGCGACGTACGAGATCGTCGACTGGAAGACCAACCGCGCCCGAACCGCCGACCCGCTCCAGCTAGCCCTCTACCGGCTCGCGTGGGCCGAGCAGCAGGGTGTGCCCCTGGAGTCGGTCAACGCCGTGTTCCTGTACGTCCGCGACGGCGAGGTCGTGCGCCCGGAGGTCCTGCCGGACCGGGCGGCACTGGAACGGCTGCTGACCGAGGAGCCGGTCGCGGAGGCGAACTGTGAGGAACCGCCCAACCAGGATGTCGGTGCGGGCCGATAGGCTCGTGACCATGAGCCAGACCCCGGACAGCGCCGTCCGCACGTACATCGAGCAGCATCGCGCCGCCTTCCTCGACGAGCTCGCCGAGTGGCTGCGCATCCCGTCCGTGTCGGCCCAGCCGGACCACGCTCCCGATGTACGCCGCAGCGCCGACTGGCTCGCCGCCAAGCTCAAGGAGACCGGCTTCCCGACCGCCGAGGTCTGGCCGACGCCGGGCGCGCCCGCCGTCTTCGCCGAGTGGCCCTCCGACGACCCCGAGGCGCCCACGGTGCTCGTCTACGGCCACCATGACGTGCAGCCCGCCGCCCGCGAGGACGGCTGGGACAGCGAGCCCTTCGACCCCGTCGTCCGCGAAGGACGCCTCTACGCGCGCGGGGCGGCCGACGACAAGGGCCAGGTGTTCTTCCACACACTCGGTGTCCGCGCCCACCTCGCCACCACCGGCCGCACCGCCCCGGCCGTCAACCTCAAGCTACTGATCGAGGGCGAGGAGGAGTCCGGTTCACCGCACTTCCGCGCGCTCGTCGAGGAGCACGCCGAGCGGCTCGCGGCCGACGCCGTGATCGTGTCCGACACCGGCATGTGGTCCGAGGACACCCCCACCGTGTGCACCGGCATGCGCGGCCTCGCCGAGTGCGAGGTCCATCTGCACGGCCCCGACCAGGACGTCCACTCCGGCTCCTTCGGCGGAGCGGTCCCCAACCCGGCGACCGCCGCCGCCCGCCTGGTCGCCGCCCTGCACGACGAGCACGCGCGCGTGGCGATCCCGGGCTTCTACGACGGCGTCGTCGACCTGACCGACCGCGAGCGCGAGCTCTTCGCCGAGCTGCCCTTCGACGAGCAGCAGTGGCTGCGCACCGCCAAGTCGTACGCCACCCACGGCGAGGCCGGGCACACCACCCTGGAGCGCATCTGGGCCCGCCCCACCGCCGAGGTCAACGGCATCGGCGGCGGTTACCAGGGCCCCGGCAGCAAGACGATCATCCCGTCCTCCGCCATGGTGAAGCTCTCCTTCCGGCTGGTCGCGGGGCAGGACCCCGACCACATCGAGAAGGCCGTCCGCGCCTGGGTGGCCGACCAGGTTCCCGCCGGAATCCGCTGCGAGATCACCTTCAGCGGGGCCACGCGCCCGTGCCTGACGCCCCTGGACCACCCCGCCCTGCAGTCCGTCGTACGCGCCATGGGCCGCGCCTTCGAGCGCCCGGTCCGCTTCACGCGCGAGGGCGGCTCGGGGCCCGCGGCCGACCTCCAGGACGTCCTCGGGGCGCCCGTGCTCTTCCTCGGCATCTCCGTCCCCTCCGACGGCTGGCACGCCCCGAACGAGAAGGTCGAGCTGGCCCTGCTCCTCAAGGGTGTCGAGACCACCGCGTACTTGTGGGGCGATCTCGCCGCGAGCTGGCGCCATGCGCCCTGAGTCATCGAGGCCGTCCGGGGCGGCGCCGCGCGCGGGGCACACTGAAAAGGCCGCCCCGCACCGGCGAGCCCTACCGCACCCGGCCGCCTCCCGTCCTACGTCCCGCCGATCCGCCCGCCGAAGTACACCGTTTCACTGGGGGAGTTGGAAGCACCCGTGACCACCTGGACCGACCACACCGCCGACCGACCCATCTCCCTCACCGCCCCCAGCGGCATCGACCGCGCCGCACACCACCGGCTCGACGAGGCCTGGCTCGCGGCGGCGTGGAGCCACCCCACGACCCGCTGCTTCGTGGTCTCCGGCGGTCAGGTCCTCATCGACGAGACGGCTGACGGGCGCACCGAACTCGTCATGACCCCCTCCTTCGAGGCTCCCCTCACCGAGGCGCACCGCTACTTCCTCGGTATCGACGAGGACGGCGTCAGCTACTTCGCCCTGCAGAAGGACGCGCTGCCCGGCCGTATCGACCAGTCCGCGCGCGCGGCCGGCCTGCGCGAGGCGGGCCTGCTGCTGTCGCCGCGCGACGTGGGCCTGATGGTGCACGCCGTCGGCCTGGAGAACTGGCAGCGCACCCATCGCTTCTGCTCCCGCTGCGGTGAGCGCACCGTGATCGCAGCCGCCGGCCACATCCGCCGCTGCTCGGCCTGCGGCGCCGAGCACTACCCGCGCACCGACCCCGCCGTGATCATGGCCGTCACCGACGAGGACGACCGCATCCTCCTCGGCCGCCAGGTCCACTGGCCCGAGGGCCGCTTCTCGACGCTCGCCGGCTTCGTCGAGCCCGGCGAGTCCATCGAGCAGACGGTGCGCCGCGAGGTCTACGAGGAGGTCGGCGTCTGCGTCGGCCAGGTCGAGTACGTCGCCAGCCAGCCCTGGCCGTTCCCGTCCAGCCTCATGCTGGGTTTCATGGCCCGGGCCACCTCCACCGAGGTCGACGTCGACGGCGACGAGATCCACGAGGCCCGCTGGTTCTCCCGCGAGGAACTGCGCGCCGCCTTCGAATCCGGCGAGGTCCTGCCGCCGTACGGCATCTCGATCGCGGCCCGCCTGATCGAGCTCTGGTACGGCAAGCCGCTGCCGACACGCAGCGTCTGAGGGGTCGGGCATGCCCGACCCGTACTGGAACCACAACGTCCACTACCACCGCGTAGTACTCGCCGCCGTCCCGGACGGCTGCCGCGCGGCGCTGGACGTGGGGTGCGGGGACGGGCTGCTCGCCCGCAAGCTCGCGACGAAGGCCGCGTCCGTGACGGGCGTGGACCGCTCACCGGAGATGATCCGGCAGGCACGCGCACAGACACGCGGGAACATCACGTTCCTGGAGGCGGACTACCTCGACGGGGCGACCCTCCCCGAGGGCAAGTACGACTTCATCAGCGCGGTCGCCGTCGTGCACCACGCGCGGTTCGAGGACGCGGTCGGCGCCCTGGTGCGGCTGCTCGCCCCGGGCGGCCGACTGGTGATCGTCGGCATGGCCTACAACAAGACCGCCCTGGACTGGGTGATCAGTGGCTGCGGTGTGCCTCCGAGCATGCTCACCAGATGGCTGAGGGGCGGCAAGAGGGGCCCGGCCGCAATGCCCGTCCAGGACTCGGCCATGCACTGGGGCGAGGCTCGCAGGGCCGCGCGGAGCCTGCTGCCCGGCTGCCGCTTCCGGCGCCGGCTGCTGTGGCGGTACACGCTGGAGTGGGACGCCCCGGACACCCCCGCCCCGGACGTACGGCAGGAAGGCGGCCCCTGAAGTGCCTCAGGGACCGCCTTCCGACAACCGCGCCCGCGCAGCGGTTACGCGCTGATCTTCTGCTTCACCTGCGCCAGCGACGGGTTCGTCAGCGTGGAACCGTCCGCGAAGAGCACCGTCGGGACCGTCTGGTTTCCGCCATTCGCCTTCTCGACGAACGCGGCGGACGCGGGGTCGTGCTCGATGTTGATCTCGGTGTACGCGATGCCCTCGCGGTCCAGCTGCTTCTTCAGCCGCTGGCAGTAACCGCACCACGTCGTGCTGTACATCGTCACAGTGCCCTGCATGTCTCGCGCGCTCCTTTGATGGCTCGGGGAACAGATCGTCCAGTGGAGGAACGTACGCGACCGGAGCGCCATTCCCGCCTGGGGTATGCCCGGCCACGTGACGCCTGCCGCATTAGTACGACTATCAAGGCCTGCCTGTGGACAACCGGCACAGCCGTCTCCGGCGACCTGGCAGCATGGCCGTGTGACAGCAGCAACGCACTCCACCCTCTTCCCGCAGGCACCGGACTCTGCCGACGCGGTGCTCGAAGGGCTCGACCCCGAGCAGCGCGAGGTGGCCACCGCCCTGCACGGACCGGTGTGCGTGCTCGCGGGCGCAGGCACGGGCAAGACCCGGGCCATCACCCACCGCATCGCCTACGGGGTGCGCGCCGGAATCCTCCAGCCCTCCAGCGTGCTCGCCGTCACCTTCACCAACCGCGCCGCCGGAGAGATGCGCGGCCGGCTGCGCCAGCTCGGCGCCGCCGGGGTACAGGCCCGCACCTTCCACTCGGCCGCCCTGCGCCAGCTCCAGTACTTCTGGCCGAAAGCGATCGGTGGCTCCATGCCCCGGCTCGTCGACCGCAAGATCCAGCTCGTCGCCGACGCGGCCGCCGCCTGCCGCATCCGCCTCGACCGGGGCGAGCTGCGGGACGTCACCGCCGAGATCGAGTGGTCCAAGGTCACCCAGACGGTCCCCGCCGACTACGCCCTCGCCGCCGCCAAGGCCGGCCGTGAAGCCCCCCGCGACGCGGCCGAGACCGCCCAGATCTACAACGTCTACGAGGACCTCAAGCGGGACCGCTCGGTCATCGACTTCGAGGACGTCCTGCTGCTCACCGTCGGCATCCTGCAGGACCGGCACGACATCGCCGACCAGGTCCGCTCCCAGTACCAGCACTTCGTGGTCGACGAGTACCAGGACGTCAGCCCGCTCCAGCAGCGCCTGCTCGAGCTGTGGCTCGGTGAGCGGGACAACCTGTGCGTGGTCGGCGACGCCAGCCAGACGATCTACTCGTTCACAGGAGCAACACCCGACCACCTGCTCGACTTCCGCACCCGCCACCCCGGCGCCACCGTCGTCAAGCTGGTCCGCGACTACCGCTCCACGCCCCAGGTCGTCCACCTTGCCAACGGCCTGCTCGCCCAGGCCCGGGGCCGCGCGGCCGACCATCGTCTGGAGCTGATCTCCCAGCGCACCCCCGGCCCCGAACCCGTCTACTGCGAGTACACCGACGAGCCCGCCGAGGCAGAGGGCGCCGCCCGTCGCATTCGGGAACTCATGGGTTCCGGCGTCCCGGCCAGCGAGATCGCCATCCTGTTCCGCACGAACTCCCAGTCCGAGACCTACGAGCAGGCCCTCGCCGACGCGGGCATTCCCTACCAGCTGAGAGGCGCCGAGCGGTTCTTCGACCGACCCGAGGTGCGCAAGGCGGGCATCGCCCTGCGCGGCGCGGCGCGCTTCGGCGGCAACGACTCGCTCCTCGACGACGCCGTCGACCTGCCCTCGCAGGTACGTGCCGTGCTGTCGGGAGAGGGCTGGACCACCGAGCCCCCGGCCGGCTCCGGCGCCGTCAGAGAGCGCTGGGAGTCCCTGGCCGCCCTGGTGAACCTCGCCCAGGACTTCGCCGCCGCCAGACCCGGAGCCACCCTCGCCGACCTCGTCGCGGAACTCGACGAGCGGGCGAACGCCCAGCACGCCCCGACGGTCCAGGGCGTCACCCTCGCCTCCCTGCACTCGGCCAAGGGCCTGGAGTGGGACGTCGTCTTCCTGGTCGGCGTCGCCGAGGGCATGATGCCGATCACCTACGCGAAGACCGACGAGCAGGTCGAGGAGGAACGCCGTCTCCTCTACGTCGGCGTCACGCGGGCCCGGGAGCACCTCCACGTCTCCTGGGCGCTCACCCGCGCGCCCGGCGGCCGGGCCAACCGCCGCCCCAGCCGCTTCCTCGACGGCCTGCGCCCCGGTTCGACCGCCACCGCCTCCCGCACCGCAGCCGGCAACGCGGGAGGCATCGAGCGCGGGTTCACGAGCAGGCCGGAAGCCGTCACCCCGAGACGCACCCAGCGCACCCCGGCCCGCTGCCGCGTCTGCGGACGCACCCTCACCGACGCCGGCGAGATGAAGCTGATGCGCTGCGAGGACTGCCCCTCCGACATGGACGAGGGTCTCTACGAACGCCTCCGCGAGTGGCGCGGGGTCCAGGCGCGGCTCAGCGGGCAACCGGACTTCTGTGTCTTCACGGACAGGACCCTGATGGCCATCGCCGAGGCGGAGCCCACGAGTCCGGTTGAGCTTTCCCGCATCCCTGGTGTCCTCAAGCGCAAGCTCGAGCGATACGGAGCCGATGTGCTGGCCATCTGCGCAGGCCAGGAGCTTGAGGAGGGCGTCGAGGGGGAATGATGCGAACTCGTCGAAAAAATAGTTTGCGCATGCCCCAGCAATCCCCATAGGTTCTTAGCCACGGGAACGGAGGCCTTCTCGGAGGCCCCAATTCCGTGTTCTACTTGCATACCCGTCGGACTGGTTCACCCCAGTCCCCAGAGACGCCGAGAGGAGGCGAGTCCAGTGATCAGCATCAACAGCAGCTCCATCAGCACCGTCAAAATGACCGATCGCTCGGTCGTCGCTTCCCTGTGCATGCTCGGCGCCTCGAACCAGGGCACCGGTCTGTCCGGCATCCGTGCCGTGCGTCCGGCGTCCTCCGTGTCTCTCGCGGGCCTTCCCGTTCGGGAGCGCAATGAGCGACCGACCAAGGCACTGGAAGCGGCAGTAACGGCAAAGGCGCAGGCCTATGCCTTTACGGCGACCGGTGCCGGAATCCGGACGACGCAGCACCACCAGATGTGGGCCTTCCGTGGGCCAGAACCCTGGAGTGATCCAGCCTGACAGTCGATCAGGCCGGCGCCTTCAGGGCCGCGGAACCCCATCCGGGATCCGCGGCCCTTCTGTTTGTCCCCCGACAGGGATGACGGAGCGAAGGGGCCTCGGGCAAGGAAAGACCCGGTACCAGCCGCCACCCGGCCCAACAGGGCCGGAACGAACAGACGAGGAAGACCAACCGTGCAACTCGAAGCGCACGCCCCGTCCGTACCGCCTTCAGATGTGATCCCCAAGCCCGGCCTCACGGAGGACTCCACCTTGACTCCGCTCACTGCGCTCACCGCGCTCGACGACGCCATCGAGAACCTCGGCGTACCCGTCCCCTGCCGCTCCTACGACCCGGAGGTCTTCTTCGCCGAGTCGCCGGCGGACGTCGAGTACGCCAAGTCCCTCTGCCGCACCTGCCCGCTGATCGAGGCCTGCCTCGCCGGCGCCAAGGAGCGGCGTGAGCCCTGGGGCGTCTGGGGTGGCGAGCTGTTCGTCCAGGGTGTTGTCGTCGCCCGGAAGCGGCCGCGTGGTCGCCCGCGCAAGAACCCGGTCACGGCATGAACACCGCAGGAACGATCGACCGTCCCCTCACGCACGACCCCCAGAAGCAGGCCCCGATGAAGCCGTCCACCCGCGAACTCGCAGGCTCCGCGCCTGAAGACTTCACCACGAATGGCGCGAACGACTCGCGTCAGAACAGGAACCGAGAGATGCAACTCATCCAAGAAGCCCTGGCACGTGCGCATATGCACGAGCGACACCATGAGGCCGAGCAGGAACGCCGGGCCATGCGCCTGGCGACCGCTCGCCGCATGCAGCGCCGGGCCGAGCGTGCCTCGCTGCGCGCCCGCCGTGCGCTCGCCATGGCGGTCATGCAGTAACCGACCACACCGCCAGACGGTGGCCTCCCGAGCCGGGAGGCGGTAGCTCCCCGCGGGGGCCGGTCCGTACGAACGGACCGGCCCCCGCGGTGCGTTGTACCCGCAGATCCGGCGGTGACGGCGCTATCGTCGCGGAGTGACGAGTCTTCCCGGAGGCAGTGACAACGGCGGCTCCGCCACGGAGCCCGAGCCTCTCGTGTGCGCCCGCTGCGGCACCCGGGCCGAGGCACCGCAGCCCACCTGGACCTGCTCCGTGGAGAACGGCGTCCGCCACTACTTCTGCGACACCTGCTCCCGGGAGAACCTCAGAGCGATCGAGGGGCGACTGGACTCGGCCTGGTGGTAGCTCCGCTCACGCCTCCGCCGCCGACTCGTCCTCGTCCGTCAGTTCCTCCGGTGCGAACCCCGGCAGCCACTCCTCCAGCTCCTCGCGCAGCCGTACGGTCGCGCCCAGCTGGCACAGGACGCCGATTGTGCTCAACGTCACGCGGTGGATGAGGAGATAGGCCGGGGGCAGATTGAGCTGCTTGCCCAGTTGGTAGGCGGGGGAGCGAGGGTCGGCGACGCGGGCGGCCTGACTGCGCATCCAGCCGCGGGTGAAGGTGAACTCGTCGACCTGAGCCGGTTCGATGATCGGCAGGAGGTAGTCGAGGACGGCGTTGGGGTCCAGCTCTATTGACTCCTTGACGAAGCCCTCGGCGCAGAGCAGTTCGTAGACGGTGTCCGCCTCGCCGTCCAGGGTCATCCGCAGGGAGTCGCCGATGGGGGTCGGCAGGCCGCCCGGGAGGCGGTCGACCGTGCCGAAGTCCAGGACGCCGAGCCGCCAGTCGTCCTCGCCGTCGGGGCCTCCCGGCAGGAGGCGGAAGTTGCCGGGGTGCGGGTCGGCGTGCAGGAGGCCGGTGCGGGCCGGGCCGGAGAAGAGGAAGCGGGCCAGGAGCTGACCGGCGCGATCACGCTGCTCCTGGGTGCCGTCCGAGATCACCTCCGAGAGCGGCACGCCCTCGATCCACTCGGTGACGAGGACCTGGTCGCAGTGGTGGACCACCGCCGGCACGACGACGTCCGGGTCGTCGGCAAACTCCTCGGCGTGCGCCTGCTGGGCCTGTGCCTCCAGGCCGTAGTCCAGTTCCTCGGAGACCCGGTCCTTGAGCTCCGCGATCAGTGGTTTGATGTCCATGCCGGGGATCAGCGGACCCAACAGCCGGGCGAAACGGCTCAGTTGGTTCAGGTCGGAGAGCAGAGCCTCGCCGGCTCCCGGGTACTGCACCTTGACCGCCACCTCACGGCCGTCGTGCCACACGCCCCGGTGCACCTGGCCGATCGAGGCCGCCGCGGCGGGCTTGTCCTCGAACTCCAGGAACAGGTCGTGCCAGTCCTCGCCGAGCCGCTCCGCCAGCACCGTGTGCACGGTGCGCGTCGGCATCGGGGGCGCCGCCTCCTGAAGCTTCGTGAGCGCCGCGCGGTAGGGGCCGGCGATCTCCTCGGGCAGGGCCGACTCGAACACGGACAGGGCTTGGCCGAACTTCATCGCGCCGCCCTTGAGCTCGCCGAGCACCTTGAACATCTGCTCGGCGGTGCGCTGCTGCAGCTCACGGCCGACGATCTCCGCGGACTCGCCGACGATCCGCTTGCCCAGTCCCCAGGTCGCCCGCCCGGCGAAGCCGAGCGGAAGCGCGGCGAGCTTGGCGGTTCGCGTGACCGCCTTGCGGGGAAGATCAGACATGCGCCCTCCAGGTCCCAGCCGGCCGCTTCGCGTCCGCCTTACGGCTCAACTCATCCGACGGCCGTTGCTCCGCCATTGTCTCGTGCGACTCCTCGTCCTCGGAGGGGTGTTCTCCCTCACCTTTCTCCGCGGCGCCGCAGGGGCATGCCGCATGCGCCCACACCGGCCGGGCATGCCAGCTCAAACCGGGCAGGGACACTTCCCAGCGTGCACCCGCGCTAGACGGAACGTGGCCATCCAGGAAGGCGAGGGCGTGTGCGGCCGTCAGGCCGGCGACCGTGGTGGCCAGCGCGAGATCGCAGGGCGGCACGCGGCGCACCCGACCGGAGCCCGAGCGCCACTGGGCGATCAGGCGGGGCCAGGCAGGGTCCCGGTCGGCGCGCCCCTGGTCGAGGCAGCCGGCGCAGCCGGTCTCGCCGGGCAGGACGAGCGGGCCGACGATCCCGGTTCCCTCCACGACGCCGGCGTAGAGATGGGGCGTACCGGAAGTGATGAGGGCTTCGGCGGCGGACGGGGAGGGCGCGTGCACGGCGACGTCGTCGCGCGGGGCGATGATCACCAGGGAGTGGCCGGTGCTGTCCTCCCCGGAGGAGGGACGGGGCCCGCGGCGCGGTGGGCGGTCGGGTGCCGAGCGGCGTGCGGCCCGTCGCGCCGCCTCGTCCCTGCGGTCGCCGATCGCCTCGGCGGGCAGCCCCCCGGGGCCCACGTCCCAGGGCTCGACACGGCCGACGTCGCGTACGTCGATCTCGCCGACCCCCGCGCCCGACAGCAGCGAGGCCACCAGAGCACCCACCCGTCCGGCACCCCTGATCTGCACGCGCAGTGAGCGGCGGGCGGCCAGGCGGCCGATCGCATCGCCCGGCTCGGACGTGGTCAGGGACAGGGAGGCCAGGTCGGGGCGCAGCCGGTCCAGGACTCCCTCTTTGCTGCGCAGGGCGTCGGCGGCCGGGCCGCCGCCCTTTGCGTCGTCGAGCAGTCCGGCCCGCGCCAGTCGCCGCACCAGCCCGTCGACATGACCGTCCGGCAGATCCATCCGGCGGCCCTCTTCACGCAGCAGCTCCAGACCGCGGGTGCCGTTGAGCAGGTCGAGAAAACTGCCCGTCGCTGTGTCCATCGGGCCCACTGTCATCGCGTGTGCCGGAGTCATCCCGAACTGCACGGTGTTGAGGTCGCGCCAGCCTCGCTTGAGCGCGGGCTTCACCAGCGGAGCCAGCGGGGCCATCGAATCAGTCGAATGCCCGCCGCAGGCGGATGAATCTGATTTACCTGCCGAATATGTCGAACGCTCTGAACCTGCCGGACTTGCCGAACCCGCCGAAACCATCGCATGCATGAACAGGCCCCCGTAGCCGTCGTTGAACGTCCCCGTGTGCCGGTGGAGCTCGGTCACAGCTCCGCCGACGACTGTCAGCATGCCCCGGCGCGGCGCCCGGCGTCGAAAGTTGTCCACAGGTGGTGGATATTCGTCGTACAAATCAAACGCATGGTGGGGGGATCGGCATCGAACCGTCCCGGAGGCGGGACTTCCCCCATGTGCAGCGGGTAACGTCGGGGCGTGTCCGCCGACCCACTGCACCGCGCCGGAACCCCACAGCGCAGTACGACGAGCCCGCCGCAGAGCGGCTCGAAGGCGAGCGCGATCGAGGTCCGCAGGAGCGCCCGGCGCCGCCGGACGGTCTCGGCATACCGCGAGGGCGATCGCACCGTCGTGCTCATCCCTGCCCGGATGTCCGAGGCCGAGGAGCAGCGCTGGGTGAACGTCATGCTCGACAAACTGGCCGCCCAGGAGAGCAAGCAGGTGCTGGGCGACGCCGAACTGGCCGAACGCGCCGAGCAGTTGTCGGCTCAGTACCTCGACGCCCGCGCGCGGCCCAGCTCGGTGCGCTGGGTCACCAACCAGAACACCCGCTGGGGCTCGTGCACTCCGGCCGAGGGCAGCATCCGTCTCTCGCACCGTCTGCAGGGCATGCCCGAGTACGTCGTCGACTACGTCCTTCTCCACGAACTCGCGCATCTCCTGGTGCCCGGTCACGGGCCCCGCTTCTGGCGGCTGCTGGATCCTTATCCCCGCACCGAGCGGGCGAAGGGCTATCTGGAGGGCGTGGTCGCCGCCGAGCGGCTGCCCCATGTGCCGGGTGCGCGCGGCGAGTGACCGCGCCCTGAGGCACCAGGGAGGCACCCCCTGAGACGCCTCCGGAGGCAGTCCTTCCGGTCCGGCCGGACGGGGGTTGTGTACCGGGTCTGTACCGGCTTCGTCCGATGTCCGAGTTTGCCGTTAGCCTGGCGCGACGCACTCGCACTCGGGATGGGGGACGGTCGTTACGCATGGCCAGGGAATTCCAACGCGGCCACAAGGCCAGGATCAGTGACCTCACCGCGGGCACGGATCTGTACGTAGGTGTGCAGATCTCGGCCCCGGGGCTGACCTTCGACATCAGCTGCTTCGGTCTCGACGCCGACGAACGGCTCTCGGACGACCGCTACTTCGTCTTCTTCAACCAGCCGAAGTCCCCCGAGGAGAGCATCCAGCTCCTCGGCACCCAGGCCGGTGACACGGAGTCCTTCCGGGTCACGCTCGACAAGATCCCCCCGCAGATCCACAAGCTGTCCTTCACGGCGACGATCGACGGCGCCGGACAGATGTCGCAGGTCGGCCCCGGGTACATCCGGATCGTCGCCGGCGGCGAGGAGGTGGCCCGGTACGCCTTCAACGGCTCGGAGTTCTCCACCGAACGCGCCGTCATGCTGGGCGACTTCTATCTGAAGGACGTCTGGCGGTTCGCCGCGGTCGGACAGGGCTTCGACGGCGGCCTCGACGCGCTGCTGAGGAACTTCGGCGGCGAGGTCGCCGAGGAGGAGGCGCCCGCCGCCCCGCAGCAGCCGCAGACCGGGGCGGCTCCCGGCTTCGCCCCGCCGGCCCAGGCCGCCGCGCCGCCCGCGTTCGGTGCCCCCGCCGCACCTGCTCCGGCTCCCGCCCCGGCTCCCGCACCACAGCCCGCCGCGCAGGGCTTCGCGCCCCCGCCGGGCGCCACCCCGCCGCCTCCGGCCCCGGCCCCCGCGCCGTCGGTGCACGCCCAGCCCACCATCGTCGCGCCGATGACGCCGCCCGGCGGCACCCCGCCGCCTCCCGCCCCGGCGCCCGCGCCCTACGGCCAGCCGACCCCGCCTCCGGGCTACGGCCAGCCCGGTCAGCAGGCCCCGTACGGCCAGGCTCCCACCGCCCCGCCGCCTCCCGGCTACCCCCAGCCCCAGGCCCCGCAGGCCCCGACCCCGCCGCCCGGATACGGCCAGCCGACGCCGCCCCCGGGCTACGGCCAGGTCCCGGGCCAGCAGGCCCCCTACGGAGCCCCTCAGGGCGCCCCGCAAGGCGCACCCCAGGGCCCCGGTGTCGCCGCGGCGCTCCAGCAGTTCAAGGAGACGCCCACCGGCCAGCGCTGGACGCAGCAGAACAAGAAGCTGGTCCGGGTCGACCTCGGCATCGGCGGACATCCCGTGCTCGCCCGGCAGGGCAGCATGGTGCTCTACCAGGGCAAGGTCGACTTCAGCTACAAGGGCGCCGGGTTCGCCGGCCGGATCGTGGGCAACGCGACCGGCCAGGAGATGCAGCTGATGCGCTGCACCGGCCAGGGCCAGGTGTTCCTCGCCGAGAACTCCACGATGCTGCACCCCATCGAGCTCCAGGGCGACGGCATCTGTGTCTCCGCCGAGAACGTCCTCGCCTTCGACGAGAGCCTCCAGTACGAGGTCCGCCGCATCGAGGGCCACGGCATCCCCGGCGGCGCGCTGTTCACGATGCAGTTCACAGGCACCGGCACGATCGTCGTCAAGACCCACGGCACGCCCGTGGTGCTGCCGGTCACACCCACGACGTTCGCCGACTGCAACGCCGTCGTCGCCTGGTCGGCCGCCTCCCAGGTGGTCGTCTCCAGCCAGGTACGCATGCGCCGCAACGCCTACCCCGGCGACACCGGAGAGAGCGTCAACCTCCAGTTCCGCGGCGCGCCCGGCAACTTCATCGTCGTCCAGCCGTACGAGATCTGAGGGAGAGCCCGTCATGAACCAGCCGCTCGCGGGCTACGCCCCCGCACCCGTCACAGCCCGCATGGAGAACCACGGCAACCACATGCTGAAGGTCGCCATGCAGACCGGGAACGACCTCTTCGCGCGCGTGGGCTCGATGGTCGCCTACGAGGGCTTCGTCCAGTACGAGCCCAACCCGCCGGCCGTGCGCCAGATCGCCAAGGACTGGATGACCGGTGAGGGCGCGCCCCTGATGAAGTGCTCGGGGGACGGTCTGCTCTATCTCGCCGACTACGGCGCCAACGTCGTCGTCATCAACCTCAACGGCGACGGCATCTCCGTCAACGCCACCAACCTGCTCGCCTTCGACGCTCACCTCACCTGGGGCGTCGAGCGCGTGAAGGGCCTGGCGAAGTTCGCCGGTCAGGGTCTGTGGAACACCAAGATCTCCGGGCAGGGCTGGGTCGCGCTGACCTCCCGGGGCAAGCCGATCGTCGTCGACTGCGGCGGTGGCGAGGACGAGACGTACGTCGACCCGGACGCGCTCGTCGCCTGGTCCCCGAACCTCAAGGTGAAGGGCAAGCGCAGCTTCAAGGCGCAGTCGCTCATCGGCCGGGGCAGTGGCGAGGCCTACCAGATGGCCTTCTCCGGCCAGGGCATCGTCGTAGTCCAGCCCAGCGAGGACAGCACCGACCGTCTCCGGGTCCGGGGCTGAGGGGGAAAACGCCATGCAGAGTCCGCTTTTCGCCTACAACGACCAGCAGACCCAGGACCGCTGGAGCCTGCAGAACAAGCAGATGCTCCGAGTCGGCCTGGAGGGCCACGACGACATCCTCGCCCGCAAGGGCACGATGGTCGCCTACCAGGGCCTCGTCGAGTTCGACGCCGAGTACCAGAACAATCAGCAGGGACGCGCGCGTGCGCAGACCGGTGAGGGCCTGGACCTGATGCGCTGTCACGGACAGGGCACGGTCTACCTCGCCAACCTCAAGCAGCACGTTCACCTGGTGGACGTCGACCAGGACGGGCTGACCGTCGACAGCAGCTATGTGCTGGCGTTGGACTCCTCGCTGCACCACGAGGTCATCGCCGTGGACAGCCTCTACGGCATCTCCGGCTCCGGTAAGTACCAGCTCAACATCACCGGCCGCGGCAAGGTCGCGCTCATGACCTCCGGCATGCCGCTGATGATGCAGGTGACGCCCGACAAGTACGTCAACTGCGACGCCGACGCGATCGTCGCCTGGTCGACCGGGCTGCGTGTCCAGATGCAGGCCCAGACGCACTCCTCCGGGGTGTTCCGGCGCCGTGGCAACACCGGTGAGGGCTGGGAGCTCAGCTTCATGGGCACCGGCTTCGCGCTCGTCCAGCCCAGCGAGCTGCTGCCGCCGCAGAACGCCCAGATCGGCTCCGGCCTCGCCGCGCAGTACGGCGTGGGCCAGCAGGGGGCGCGGGGGCAGAACCAGGGCAACGTCTGGAGCTGACCCGGCGGGACCGTCCGGAAAGCAGACGTAAGGGGCGACCGCCATTGCGGTCGCCCCTTACGCATGGTTCAGCGTTCACGCGTGGTTCAGGCGGCGAGCCTCGCCCGCGCGGCCTCCAGCAGTCGTACGACCGACTCGTCCGCCACGTCGGCCACCTCGTCGTAGGCGAACCAGCGCAGGTCGAGCGACTCGTCGCTGATCGCCTCCAGGGATCCGGCCGGAGCCAGCGCCGCGTACTGGACGTCGAGGTGCCAGGCGCACGGCGTGTGGTGCCGGTCCAGACGCACCGGGCCACCGGGCAGCAGGGTCAGTCCCGCGATGCCCGACTCCTCGGTGCCCTCGCGCAGGGCGGCGGCCGCCAGCGTCTCGTCGGCCGGCTCGCAGTGGCCGCCCATCTGCAGCCACATCCGCAGCTTCTTGTGCAGGGTGAGCAGCACCCGCCCGTCGGAGGGGTCGATCACCAGCGCGCTCGCGGTGATGTGACCGTCCCCGCAGGCCTTCCACATGCCGTCCGGGTGGGCCTCCAGATGTTCCAGATAGGCCTGGCGCAGCTCGTCCTGGCCCTCGTACCCCTTGAGCACGAGGACCGCGTCGTCGTACAGGCTCACTCGGTGTCGTCGCCCTTGCCGTCGTCGTCCTTCTTCAGGTTCGGCTTCTCGCCGGAGCCGCCCGCCGCCTCGCCGAGCATCTTGTCCAGCTCGGAGAAGTCGATCTGCTCGCGGTGCACGAAGCCGTCCGGGTCGTCCAGGTCGGTGGCCGTCGGCAGCATGTCGGGGTGGGCCCACAGGGCGTCACGGCCGTCGACACCGCGTGCGTCGGTGAGCGAGGCCCACAGACGGGAGGCGTCCCGCAGACGGCGCGGGCGCAGCTCCAGGCCGATCAGCGTGGCGAACGTCTGCTCCGCGGGGCCGCCCGAGGCGCGGCGGCGGCGCAGCGTCTCGCGCAGCGCGTCGGCGGACGACAGACGGGGCTTCGCGGCCGCGTGCACCACCGCGTCCACCCAGCCCTCGACGAGCGCCAGAGCGGTCTCCAGACGGGCGAGGGCCGCCTTCTGCTCCGGCGTGTCCTCCGGCTGGAACATGCCCTGCTGCAGGGCGTCCTGCAGCTGCTCGGGGTTCTGCGGGTCGAACTGGCCGACCACGTCCTCCAGCTTGGCGGTGTCGACCTTGATCCCGCGCGCGTAGCCGTCGACCGCGCCGAACAGGTGCGAGCGCAGCCACGGCACGTGCGCGAACAGGCGCTGGTGGGCGGCCTCGCGCAGGGCGAGATACAGCCGCACCTCCTCCTTCGGCACGCCCAGGTCCTTGCCGAAAGTCTCGATGTTCACCGGCAGCAGCGCGGCCTTGCCGGCCGGGCCGAGTGGCAGGCCGATGTCGGTCGAGCCGACGACCTCGCCGGCGAGCACCCCGACGGCCTGCCCGATCTGCGTGCCGAACATGGCGCCGCCCATCGAGCGCATCATGCCGATCAGCGGGCCGGCCATGGCCTGCATCTCCTCCGGCAGGACATCGCCCATCGCGGTGCCGACCCGCTCGGCGACCGGGTCGACGAGTTCCTGCCACGCGGGCAGGGTCGCCTCGACCCACTCCGCGCGGGACCACGCGACGGCGGTGCCCGCGCCGGACGGCAGGGACGTGGCGTCGTCGAGCCACAGATCGGCCAGACGGACGGCCTCCTGGACGGCGGTGCGCTCGGCGGGGCCGACGCTCGCGTCCTTGGTGCCGTCCGCGGTGCCCTGGGAGACCGTCTGGCGGGCGATCTGCTTGGCCATGTCCCAGTTCACCGGGCCGCCCTCGTACGAGAGCATCTGGCCGAGCTGCTGGAACGCGGCGCCCAGGTCGGTGGGGTTCAGCGAACCGAACATGGCAGCGAACGGATTGTCGGCACCTGGACCGCCGGGGCCACCGAAGCCACCGGCTCCGGGCAGCCCGCCGAAACCGAACGGGTTGGCCGGGCCCTGACCACCGCCGCTCTGCTGGTCCTTCTTCTTGCCCTCGTCGCCGTCGTCCGGCTCCTCCGGCGGAAGGCCGAATCCGAATGGGGTGTCACTCACGGGATTCCTCGGCTGGTAAGGCCACCGGTTGGCACCGGCGGCGCGACTGCCCGATAACACCACCCAGCGTAGACACCGCGAGCCGTTCGGGCCTCGGTGCTTCGCCGACTCTTGGCCTGCGGCAGGATGGATGCCACCTGGTACGTACGCGTCACTCGCGTTCGTACTGAAGACAACCGCTGGAGACGCCCGGTGAGTTCCCCTGATCCGCAGGTTCGCGCAGCGCGAAACCGGTCAACCCCTCCCGCCGCGCGCGGGCCCGTCGTCGCGGTGACCGGTGCCGCGTCCGGCATCGGCGCGCTGCTCACCGAGCGGCTCGTCGCATCGGACGAGGTCAAGCAGGTCGTCGCCATCGACGAGCGGCGCGGTGAGTGCGCGGCGGCGCAGTGGCACATCCTGGACGTGCGGGATCCGGCCATCGCGGACAAGTTGCGGGGCGCCGACGTGGTCGTGCACCTGGCGCTCGACCTCGATCTGGAGACGGATCCGGCCGCGAGGACGGCTTACAACGTCCGGGGGACGCAGACCGTGCTGACGGCCGCCGCGGCGGCCGGTGTCCACCGCGTCGTGCTGTGCACCTCCGCGATGGTGTACGGGGCGCTGCCGGACAACGAGCTCCCGCTGTCCGAGGACGCGGAGCTGCGGGCGACGGCGGAGGCCACCGGGGTCGGGGACCTGCTGGAGATCGAGCGCCTGGCGCGCAGGGCGCCCCGGGCCCACCCGGGACTCAACGTCACCGTGGTCCGGCCGGCCGTGCTGGTGGGAGGCACCGACACCGCGCTGACCAGGTACTTCGAGTCGCCTCGGCTCCTTGTCGTCGCCGGATCGCGGCCCGCCTGGCAGTTCTGCCACGTCGAGGATCTGTGCAGCGCCCTGGAGTACGCCGTCCTGGAGAAGGTCGACGGGGAGCTCTCCGTCGGCTGCGACGGCTGGCTGGAGCAGGAGGAGGTCGAGGAGCTCAGCGGGATCCGGCGCATGGAGCTGCCGTCGGCGGTCGCGCTGGGCGCGGCGGCCCGGCTGCACCGGATCGGCCTGACCCCCTCTCCGGCCGGGGACCTGGCGTACACGATGTACCCCTGGGTGGTCAGCGGCAGCCGGCTCCATGACGCGGGGTGGCGGCCGCAGTGGACCAACGAGGAAGTGCTCGCGGAGCTGCTGGAGGAGGTCTCCGGCAGGCACACGGTCGCCGGCCGGCGGCTCGGACGCAAGGACGCGACGGCGGCCGGGGCCGCGGGAGCGACGGTCGCCCTGCTGGGCGCGGCGGCGGTGGTGCGGCGGGCGCGGAAGGCCCGGCGGCGGATCTGAGAGGCCTCTCCGAGAGGCCGGTCCGGGAGTCGGGAGACGCTCCCAGAGTCGAGAGACCGATCCGCTCCCAGAGTCGAGAGACCGATCCGAGAGTCCGGGGGGCGCGGCCCGATACGGTGTCGCGCCCGGCTCGGCCTGTAGGAGGCTCCAAGCAGCACGCGCGTGTGCCGGGCGATGACGCTATTCCCCCTCCTCGCGCGTGTGGGGCACGATGGGACCATGGCACCGACCAACGATCACCCCGGTGAGCAGGGCGCTCAGGATCCGATCAAGCTCATCGCCATTCGCGAGACGGCCCTCTCCCTGGACGAGGTCTTCCGGGCCGTCGGGGACGACGCCGCCGGTGGGACCGCGCTGTTCGTGGGGACCGTGCGCAATCACGACGGGGGCGCCGACGTCGACTTGCTCGGGTACTCGTGCCATCCCAGCGCCGAGGCCGAGATGCGGCGCATCGCCGAGAAGGTCGTCGCCGAGTACCCGGTGCGGGCGCTCGCGGCCGTGCACCGGGTCGGGGACCTCAAGGTCGGGGATCTCGCCGTCGTCGTCGCCGTCTCCTGTCCGCACCGCGGCGAGGCCTTCGAAGCGTGCCGGAAGCTGATCGACGATCTCAAGCACGAGGTGCCCATCTGGAAGCACCAGAAGTTCTCGGACGGCACGGACGAATGGGTCGGCGCGTAGCGCCCTCGGCGAGGTACGCCGGTCGGGTCGAGGGAGGCCCGTTCGGCGCCTGCTGATTGGGCCGTACGAACCCGTCCACACCACCCCGGTTGCGTAACTGCACCCCTGGCGTGAGCGTTGTCAGTGCCAGTGGTTAATCTGCTGATCAGTCAGTTTGCGGTCGCTCATGGGGATGGGAGGACGGCATGGCGGCGCTCGCCTGGTTGCTGATTCCGCTTGTGGCTGCGATCGGCGCCGGTCTGTGGGGCGGTTGGGCCAACCGGAACCGAAAGGCTCGTGGAGACGGGCCGGAACTCGACGGCTATGCCCGGTTCCGCGAGGCCATGGAGAAGAAGTCCTCCTCGCGCACATGATCGCGGGGCGGTTCGCGGCCCTGTCGGTCCGCTGCCGACGGTCTTGACGGTTCCCTGTCAGGCGGCCCTGACGGGGCGCTGACAGAAGGGTCACGTACTGTCGTGGCATGCCACGCCGCACCGCGACGATGCTCGCCTCCACCCTGATGCTGATCGCGCTCCTGTGCGCGGGAGTCTTCATCCCCGTGCCGTACTCGGAGATGTCCCCGGGGCCGACGGTGAACACCCTCGGCGAGCACGACGGCGAGCCGGTGCTGCAGATCTCCGGGCGCAAGACCTATGCGACGACCGGGCACCTCAACATGACCACCGTCCGGGTCACCAGCGCCGACTACAAGATGAACCTCGTGGAGGCCGTCTACGGGTGGCTCGCGCATGACAACAAGGTCGTGCCGCACGACACCCTCTACCCGGACGGCAAGACCGAGGAGCAGTCCACCCAGGAGAACGCCGAGGAGTTCAGCCAGTCCCAGGAGAGCGCCAAGGTCGCCGCCCTGAAGGCGCTGGACATCCCGGTGCAGAGCTGGGTGATCGTCTCGACCGTGGTGAAGGGCACACCGGCCGAGGGCAAGCTGCACGCCGGTGACGTCATCAAGGCCGTCGACGGGACGGCGGTGAAGGAACCCTCGGACGTCGCCGAGCTGGTGACCAAGCACAAGCCCGGCCAGGACGTCGTCTTCACGATCGTGCCGGCCAAGGAGCAGGCCGCCGCCGAGAAGGAACGCAGGACGCCGACGAAGACAGAGAAGATCACGATCAGGACCGCCCAGTCCGACGACAGCAGCGAGAAGCGCGCCATCGTCGGGATCTCCGCCGGGACCGACCACACCTTCCCGTTCACCATCGACATCAAGCTCGCCGACGTCGGCGGCCCCAGCGCGGGCCTGATGTTCTCGCTCGGGCTCTACGACAAGCTCACCCCGGGCAGCCTCACCGGCGGCAAGTTCGTCGCCGGCACCGGCACCATCGACGACGACGGCAAGGTCGGACCCATCGGCGGCATCGAGATGAAGACCATCGCCGCGCGCGACAAGGGCGCCCAGTACTTCCTCACGCCCGCCGACAACTGCGCGACGGCCGCCCGGGACGTCCCCGACGGGCTCACCCTCGTCAAGGTCGACACCATCGACGACGCGCTCGGTGCTCTGAAGGACATCCGCTCCGGTGCCACCGCCGACCTGCCGAAGTGCACCACCAAGAGCTGAGCGGCACGCCTTGAGTACGGCAGTGGGGGCGCCCCCCGAGGGGAGGGGCGCCCCCACTGCCGTACCGAAAGGCTCGGCCGTACCGGAAGACCTCAGTCCTCGAACGTCGCCGCCAGGGCCTCCGCCAGCCCCGGGATCAGGTCCGGGCCGGTGAGAACCTCCGTCGGGGTGTCCTTCTCACGCAGGCGCACGGCCGACTCCCGGGCGCCGTCGCGCAGTACCGCGACCGTCATACGGACCTCCTGGCGGTCGGGGTGGTCCGCCACCCACTTCGCGAGCTTGCCGCCGCTCAGGCCCTGCGGGACCTGTGCCTCCGCGGACGGGGGCAGCATCAGGCGTTCGACGGTGAGAGCGCAGCCGACCACCGCGTCGGGCCAGGCGATCGTGCCCAGGAACTCGTCGAGCGCCTTGCCCGTTGGAAGTTCGTCCTGCTCGATCGGGGTCAGGCCGGAGGACTCCTGCTCGTCCCCCAGTCCGAGCTGGGCGGCGAGGCCGGGTTCCTGGGCCCGCAGCCGTGCGGTGTCTACGAGGGCGAAAAGGCGGGCGGGCTGGTCCCAGCCGAGGCCGGAGGCGTACTCGTCGATCTCGAGAACGGCCCGGGTGAGCGGGCTCGCCGCCATGGGAGTGTTGGACATGGTCACAATCCTCTCTCGTTCCTGGCCGGAATCGGGAACTGAGTAAACGGTGAGTAAGTTGCATAGGTGTGGGCCCACGATCACCGGGGGCCACGGAGGGTCCACGAAGACGCGGGCCTGACGGATCAACAGCGAACCTCGGGGTGCGAACCTTGGCTTTCCAGATGCCGGACCGCGGCGGAGGCCCGACCGGGCCACGGATCAGAGTGGGCCGCCCGTCCCGGCGTGTCCGGACGCTGCTCATGACACTGGGCGTCCTCGCCGTCCTCGGCATGGCCTTCACCATGTTCGCGGGCTTCTGGACGGACTGGCTCTGGTACCGGTCGGTGAACTACTCGTCGGTGTTCACGACCACGCTGTGGACGAAGATCGGACTCTTCTTCGTCTTCGGTCTGTTGATGGCCCTCTCGGTCGGCTTCAACATCTGGCTCGCGCACCGGCTGCGTCCGCCGCTGAGCGCCATGTCGATGGAGCAGCAGAGCCTCGACCGCTACCGCATGGGCATCGCGCCGTACAAGAAGTGGCTGCTGCTCGCGATCACCGCCCTGGTCGGCCTGATCGCCGGCGCCTCCGCCTCCAGCCAGTGGCGCACCTGGCTGATGTGGGTCAACGGCGTGCCCTTCGGTGAGAAGGACCCGCAGTTCCACCTCGACGTCGGCTTCTACGCCTTCGACCTGCCCTGGTACCGGTTCCTGCTCGGCTTCGGCTTCGCCGCCGCGATCCTCTCCGTGATCGCCGCCGCGCTCACCCACTACCTGTACGGCGGGCTGCGCATCACCAGCCCGGGCGCGCGCGCCACGGCCGCGGCCACCGGCCATCTGTCGGTCCTCATCGGCATCTTCGTCGCCCTGAAGGCGGTCGCGTACTGGCTCGACCGGTACGGACTCGCGGTGAAGTCCAGCGACTTCAAGGCGACCGACAACTGGACCGGCCTCAGGTACGTCGACGCCAACGCCTATCTGCCGGCCAAGACGATCCTGTTCTGCATCGCCGTCATCTGCGCCCTGCTGTTCTTCGCCACCCTGTGGCGGCGCACCTGGCAGCTGCCCGTCATCGGCTTCGGCCTGATGGTGCTCTCGGCGATCCTCATCGGCGGCCTGTACCCGGCGATCGTCCAGAAGTTCCAGGTCCAGCCCAACGAGCAGGCCAAGGAAGCGCCGTACGTCGACAAGAACCTCAAGGCGACGCGCGAGGCCTACGGCATCGACGGCGCCCAGGTCACCGAGTACCCGGGCACGAGCAAGACCGAGGACAAGACCAAGCTGCGCGACGACGTGGATTCCGCGGCGAGTATCCGGATCCTGGACCCGAACATCGTCTCGCCGACGTTCCAGCAGCTCCAGCAGATCAGGAACTACTACGCGTTCCCGACCAACCTGGACGTCGACCGGTACAGCAAGGACGGAAAGGACCAGGACACCGTCATCGGTCTGCGTGAGATCAACCTCAACGGCATTCCGAAGCGGAACTGGATCAACGACCACTTCCGTTACACCCACGGCTACGGCGTGGTCGCCGCCGAGGGCACCAACGCCGACTCCCAGGGCCGACCGGACTTCACCGAGTCCGACCTGCCGTCCAAGGGCGACCTCGGGACGTACGAGCAGCGGGTCTACTACGGCGAGAAGACCACCATGTACTCGATCGTCGGCGGTCCCCAGAAGGAGATCGACTACTCCGACGACAGCGGTGAGAAGACCTACAGCTACAAGGCCGACAGCGGGGTCAGTCTCTCCAACCCGGTCAACCGGGCCGCGTACGCGGTGGCGTTCGGCGAGCCGCAGATCCTGTACTCCGGTGCGATCGGCGACGGTTCGCGCATCCTGTACAACCGCACGCCCAAGGAGCGTGTCGAGGCGGTCGCCCCGTGGCTGACCATCGACGGTGACGCCTACCCGGCGGTCGTGGACGGCCGTATCCAGTGGATCGTCGACGCGTACACGACGACGAACGGCTATCCGTACTCCTCCCGCACGACCCTCGGCGACACGACGGCGGACTCGCTGACCGCGACCAACGACCAGCGGGCGGTCGTGGCCCAGCAGAACCAGGTCAACTACATCCGCAACTCGGTGAAGGCGACCGTCGACGCGTACACCGGCGAGGTCAAGCTCTTCCAGTGGGACACCCAGGACCCGGTCCTGAAGACCTGGATGAAGGCGTTCCCGGACACGGTGAAGCCGAAGACCGAGATCTCGAAGTCGCTGATGGCCCATCTGCGCTACCCGCAGGACCTGTTCAAGGTCCAGCGCGAGCTGCTCACCCGCTACCACGTGAAGGACGCGACGACGTTCCTCAGCGGCAGCGAGGTCTGGCAGGTGCCGGACGACCCGACCAACAAGTCGGGCAACGCGGTCCCGCCGTACTACCTGAGCATGAAGATGCCGGACCAGCAGGCGCAGGCGTTCTCGCTGACGACGACGTTCACGCCCAACGGCCGGGACAACCTCAGCGCCTTCATGGCCGTGGACGCCGAGGCGGGAACGTCCGACTACGGCAAGATCAGAATTCTGAAACTGCCGACCAACACCACGGTCAACGGACCCAGTCAGGTCCAGAGCCAGTTCAACTCCGAACAGAACATCGCCGAGACGATCAGGCTGCTGAGAGGCGGCGACTCGGAGGTCGAGTACGGCAACCTGCTGGCCGTTCCGCTCGACGGCGGACTGCTCTATGTGGAGCCGGTCTACGTCCGCGGTGGCGGGCTCAAGTACCCGCTGCTGCGCAAGGTGTTGGTGTCCTACGGTGGCACCACCGCCTTCGAGGACACGCTCGGCGAGGCTCTCAACAAGGTCTTCGGAGCGGAAGGCCCGACCACCGAGCCGCCGGACGAGGGCGACGAGGACGGCGGCGGTACGACGCCACCGCCCACGTCGACCAACCCGACGGTCCAGGAGGCTCTCGACGACGCCCAGAAGGCCTTCGAGGCCGGCCAGGAAGCCCTGAAGAACGGCGACTGGGAGGCGTACGGCCGGGCGCAGGAGGACCTCGAGGACGCGCTGAAGCGTGCCGAGGACGCCCAGGCACAGGCGGACAAGACCGGCGGCAGCGGCAGTGAAGGTGGCAGCAGCCCCAGCCCGAGTTCGAGTCCGAAGCCCAGCAGCAGTCCCACCGGCACCTAGGGACGGCGCTTGATCGAATAGCCCACCCCGCGCCGTGATACGGTTGCCGAACAACGGCGCGGGGTGGAGCAGCTCGGTAGCTCGCTGGGCTCATAACCCAGAGGTCGCAGGTTCAAATCCTGTCCCCGCTACTGAAGTCGACGAATATTTCGTACGACAGCGAAGGCCCGGATCCTCCAGAGGATCCGGGCCTTCGTGGTGTGCGAACGCATGTGCCGGAGGGCGGGACGGCCACGCCGCCGTGGGGAGTTGGGGGAACTGTGTTTGACTTGTCTCTCTGTGGGCATGTCGACAAAACGCTGAAGTGACCTCACTGGCTGCGGTATACCAGGTGTACCCAGGTTGCAGGTGGTGCGACGATGGACGTTATGGGGGACAAGGCAACTCTGTTGGAGACAGGGCGGTTTGTGCAGCCTGCCGACTTTGTGCAGCCGACGGGCGATTTCGTGCAGCCGACAGGCGGTACATCGCGGCCGGTGAGTGATCTCGTGCAGCCGGAGGGCGACTTCGCCCTCGACCAGCCGGCGGACCAGGACGAGGCCGGCGAGGCGATCGAGGAGGCGCGGCAGCGGCTTGCCGCCGAGGCCGGGGACGTCGAGGCGATGAGCGTCCTCGGCGCCATGCTGCTGCGCCGCGGTGATCTCGACGGAGCCGAGCCTTCGCTGCGTGCCGCCACCGCCGCCGGTGACCGTGCCGCCGCCAACAACCTGGGAGTCCTGCTTCACCAGCGCGGGTACGCCGACGAGGCCGCCGGATGGTGGCGGATCGCCGCCGTCGCGGGATCGGCCGCGGCCGCGCACGCCCTGGGACGTCATCACCGCGAGCGGGGCGACGAGCCCGCCGCCGAGTACTGGCTGCGCCAGTCCGCCGAGCAGGGGCACGCGCTGGGCGCCTACGCGCTCGCCGACCTGCTGGAGCACCGCAGCGACGCCGGGGCCGAGCAGTGGA
Source organism: Streptomyces cyaneochromogenes (assembly GCF_003963535.1). GTDB lineage: Bacteria > Actinomycetota > Actinomycetes > Streptomycetales > Streptomycetaceae > Streptomyces > Streptomyces shaanxiensis. The sequence goes on from NZ_CP034539.1 coordinate 6,719,219, forward strand.
TGCGGGCCGCGGCGGAGCGGGGGCACCGGGAGGCGGCGTACCGGCTGGCGCGCGCGCTCGACCGGCAGGGGACCCGTGCGGGCGAGGACGTAGCCGACAACGGTGTCGCCGGGAGCGAGCCGGTGCTGGAGGAGGCCGAGCAGTGGTACCGGCAGGCAGCCGCCCGCGGCCACCGCAGGGCCGCGCTGCACCTCGGCGCGATCCTCGAGAAGCGCGGGGAACTCAAGGAGGCCGGGCGCTGGTATCTGACGTCCGCCAAGGACGGGGAGGCGCGCGCCGCCTGTGCGCTCGGGTTCCTGCTCAGGGACGCGGGGGACAGCGAGAGTGCCGCCGTGTGGTGGCTGCGGGCCGCCCAGGACGGCGACGGCAACGCCGCGAACGCGCTGGGCGCGCTGCACGCCGAGCGCGGGGAGACGCAGACCGCCGAGCGGTGGTACCGGGCCGCGATGGACGCCGGTGATGTGAACGGCGCGTACAACCTCGGGCTGCTCTGCGCCGAGCAGGCGCGCACCGCGCAGGCCGAGCAGTGGTACCGGCGTGCGGCGTACGCCGGACACCGCGAGGCGGCGAACGCGCTGGCGATCCTGCTGCTCCAGGTCGGGGACACGACAGGCGCCGAGCCGTGGTTCTCCAAGGCAGCCGAGGCGGGGAGTGTGGACGCCGCGTTCAACCTGGGCATCCTCTACGCCGGTCGGGGCGAGGAGCGGGCCGCGCTGCGCTGGTACGAGCGTGCCGCTGCCGCCGGACACACGGAGGCGGCACTGCAGGTCGGGATCGCCCGGCTGCGGGACGGTGACGAGCCCGCGGCGGAGCGGCATCTGCGGTGCGCGGCCGGGGGCGGCAGTGCGGAGGGGGCGTACCGGCTGGCGACGCTGCTCGATGCCCGGCGGCCGCCGGAGCCCGCGCACGAGCTCGGGGAGACGGTGCACGAGAAGACCGAGTGCGAGGAGTGGTACGAGCGGGCTGCCTCCCAGGGCCACCGCCGGGCGCAGGTGCGGGTCGGGATGCTGGCCGCCGCCCGGGGTGACGTGGTGGAGGCGGCGCGGTGGTACCGGGAGGCCGCCGAGGCCGGGTCGCGCAACGGTGCCTTCAACCTGGGTCTGCTGCTCGCCCGCGAGGGCAGCGAGCCGGAGGCCGCGGTGTGGTGGACACGGGCGGCCGACGCCGGGCACGGGCGGTCGGCGCTCCGGCTGGCCCTGGTCTACGCGCGTCGCGGGGAGCTGGCCGAGGGGCAGCGCTGGGCCGATCGGGCCGTGACGCTGGGGCCGGCCGAGGTCGCGGAGCGGGCGGCTCGACTGCGGGACGCCCTGCGCGAGGAGCTCTCGGCATGACGCCGCGCCGGCCGCACGACAACTGATTTGCCTCTGTCCTCGTCGTTGACGTAATGTTCAGTTCACCGACGCGGGGTGGAGCAGCTCGGTAGCTCGCTGGGCTCATAACCCAGAGGTCGCAGGTTCAAATCCTGTCCCCGCTACTGAAGATCTAGGGCCGGGATCCGCAAGGATCCCGGCCCTAGGTGCTTTTCCGGATGAGTCCCGGATGTGGTCCGCCAGCTGAGGGGCTGGTCACAGCTGGTGGCCCACCGCCTCCTCGTACAACCTGCGGTCGACCGTGCGCGACTCCGGCAGCGGGCTTCCCTCCGCCACACCCTGGGCCTCGTAGGCCGCCTGGAGACGTGTTGTCGTGTCGGCGCGGATTTCCCAGTCCATGCGGAGCGGGGGCGTGGATTCGAGGATGGATTCCTCTGCCTTGAGGAGTTCTGCCAGATATGTGACGAAGCTCGCATCCTCCTTGTAGTCCGATGTGAAGTACGAGTTCACCGTGCGGATGTAGGCCCGCAGCAGGGCCACACCCGCGTCCACGTCGTCCTGCAGCAGTGTGCGGCCGTAGAGTATGCCGCCCAAGGGCTCGCCCCGCGGCTGGCCGCCCAGGAAGGCGTAGCCCCCCTTGCCGTCGACCTTGCGCCAGACCGGGTCCAGGAGCCACGCCGAGTCGACGCCGCCGTTCTGCAGGGCCGTGAGGACGTCGGCCGAGCCCAGTTGCTGGTACTGGATGTCGGCCAGGCCGCCGCCGTGCTTCTCCAGGGCCTGCTCCATGGGGTACGCGATCACCGAGCCCTTGCCGATCATCGTGCCCAACTTGCGTCCCGCCATGGCGACCCGGTTTGCGCTCTCGCCTTCCTTCAGGCGCACCCACAGGCCGCTCTTCGACTTCGGGTCGGGTGAGAAGTTGCCCGCGACCCACTTGATGTCGAAGCCGCCCTTGACGCCGTTCATGACCGCCGCCTCCGGAGCCGCCCACAGGGCGTCGATGTCCCCCTTGGCCAGCAGCGGGAGCGCGTCCGGCGTCGGCAGCACCTTGAGCGTGACGTCCAGGCCCTCCTTCTTGAACTCGCCCTTGTCGAGGGCGACCTGCAACGGGGCCGCGTACTCGGCGCTCAGCGTTCCCGTCGCGATCGCCAGCTCGCGGGGCTCGGACAGCGGTCGTGGGGGAGGGGATCCGGGGAGACAGCGGGCCGGTGCGCGGTTCGGGGAGAGGTCCTTCGGGTTCGTCCAGGACTTCGCGCCGCAGCCCTCGACCGGGCGGATCGTGCGGTCGCCCGCGGCTGCCGTCGAGGCGGAGTCCGACGCGGACGGGGAGGAGCAGGCGGCCGACGCCAGCACTGCCGCCGCGGCGATGACGCCGACGTACGCGTGGGTCCTCCTGCTCATGGCAGGTCCCTTGCTCCTCATGACTGGCCCCTTCCTCGGTCCCTCGGCGCCCACGGAGTGAGCAGGCGGCCCGCGAAGCGGATCAGTTCGGAGAAGAGGACTCCGAGGACCGCGACGCAGACGATGCCGACGAACATCACGTCGTTCTGGAACAGCGCGCGCGAGTCGAAGATCAGATGGCCCAGGCCGTTCGTCGCGGCGATCTGCTCCGACGCGACGATGACCAGGACCGCCACACCCGCCGCGATGCGCGCGCCCACCAGCACGGAGGGGAGGGAGGCCGGAAGCAGGACGTGGCGGAACATCTGCCACCGGGAGGCGCCGAAGACCTGGCCGGCGTCACTGTGGCCGGACGGGATGGACATGACCGCGGACATGGTGGAGATCCAGACGAAGAAGAAGACCGTGGCCGCCACCAGCGCCACCTGTGGGCCCTCGCCCAGGCCGAACATGTTCAGGAAGACGGGCAGGAGAGCCAGTTTCGGTACGACGTACAGCGCGTCCAGGAGTGGTTCGAGCGCGGCCCGCACCAGCGAGAGGGAGCCCATCAGGAGGCCGAGGGCGTAGCCCGCCGCAGTGCCGGCCGCGTATCCCGCGAGGACGCGCTTGAGCGTGGCCCACACGTCCGGCCACAGCTCGCCGGCCGCCGCCCGGTCCCAGCCGTCGGCGAGGATCGTGGACGGGGCCGGGTAGACGCGGTCGTCGATCCAGGCCTGGGCGGCCGCCAGTTGCCACAGCAGGAGCAGGAAGAGAGGGACGGCCAGGGCCAGGGACACCTCCAGCGCGCGCCTGCGGCGGTGGGTGCGGGCCGGGTGCAGTTCGCGCGGGCCGGGGCGGCGGATCAGGACCGAGTCGGCGGACGGCTTGGTGAGCGTCGTCATGCCGGAACCGCCTCCTTCCGCAGCAGGTCCCACAGTTCGCTTCGCAGGGCGGTGAACTCGGGGGTGGCGCGGATGTCGCCGGTGCGCGGGCGGGGGAAGGGCGGGCGGTGTTCGGCGATGATCCGGCCCGGGCGGGCGGACATCACGAGCACGCGGTCGCCGAGGACGATCGCCTCCTCCAGGCTGTGGGTGATGAAGAGCGTGGTGGTCCGCAGCGACTGGGTGATGTCCAGGAGCTCGTCCTGGAGGATCGTGCGGAGCTGGGCGTCGAGGGCCGCGAAGGGCTCGTCCATCAGCAGGAGTTCGGGTTCCACGGCCAGGGCGCGGGCGATGGCCACGCGCTGGCGCATACCGCCGGAAAGCGTGGCCGGGTACGCGTCCGCGAAGTCCGACAGGCCCATGCGGGCCAGCCAGTCGTCGGCACGGGCGTTCGCCTCGCGGCGCGGGACGCGCTGGATGTCCAGGCCGAAGCGGACGTTCGCGCGGACGGTCTTCCAGTCGTAGATGCCGTAGTCCTGGAAGATCATGGCCGCCGGGCGACGGCTCGACGTGCGGATCTCCAGCGTGCCGGTGCTCGGGCGGAGCAGGCCCGCGGCGATGCGCAGCAGCGTGGACTTGCCGCAGCCGGAGGGGCCGACGACACAGACGAACTCGCCGGGTGCGACGGTCAGTTCGAGGGGGCCGAGGGCGTGGACCGCGTGGGGGGTTCGGCCGAAGGTGCGGGTGAGGTCATGGGCCTTGAGTTTGGGATGCGGCGAATGCGGCGGATACGGCCGATGCGGTGGATACGGCTGATGCGGCGGACGGGGTGGATGCGGCAGATATGGCTCTCCGGTGGGTGTCGGTGCTGGCTCTCCCACTTCGGTCTCCTCGCGGAGTGCGGAACGGACGTGTGGGTGACGTACTCGTGTGGCGACTTACTCGTGTGAGCGATGTACGCGTGGGTGCCGTTGACCATATGACGGTCCGTCAGATTCGGGAACCCCGTCCGCGTCCGCTCGCGGACAGCACAAAGCCCCGGCATCCAACGGTGCCGGGGCTCAGGAGCCGGAAGGTTTACGCCTTGGCGCAGTTCGGGCAGACGCCGCGGTACGTCACCTCGACGTCCGAGACCGTGAAGCCGAAGCGCTCGGAGTCGGGGAGGTCGGCCATCGGGTTGCCCGTCGGGTGGACGTCCCGGATCGCGCCGCACTGGGCGCACACCAGGTGGTGGTGGGGCCGATGGGCGTTCGGGTCGTACCGCTTCGCGCGCTTGTCGGTGGAGACCTCGAGCACCTCGCCGAGGGTGACCAGCTCGCCCAGCGTGTTGTAGACGGTCGCGCGGGAGATCTCGGGCAGCTTGGCGACGGCTCGCGCGTGCACCTCGTCGGCCGTCAGATGGACATGATCGCCGGCGAGGACCTCGGCCACGACGCGGCGCTGCGCGGTCATCCGCCATCCGCGTCCGCGCAGCCGTTCCAGAAGGTCGCTCATGGAGAACACCTTAACAGCAGGAGGACCAGGTTCCGAATGGATGTGACTTTAGAGTTCAACCTAGATTGGATAAAGTCCAGCAACGATTCGGAACGGCCCGCCCGCCGGTGGTCGGGCCGGGTCCTTTCGGGCCCCGGCCCGTATCACGTGGGCTGCCGCGCGCGTGCTCGGGTTATGCGGGCACGTGCTGTCGTACGGGTGCCCAGCAGCGGATGATGTCGCGGACCGAGACGATGCCCACGGGCTCTTCGTGGTCCAGGACGATCAGATGGCGGAAGCCGCCGTGTGCCATGGCGCGGGCCGCCTCCTCCAGGGTCCATGACGGGGCGGCGAACACGACGTCGGTGGTGGTGTGGTCGTGGGCGTGCTCGATGTCCGGGTTCTGTCCGAGGCCGACGGAGTTGAGGATGTCGCGTTCGGTGAGGATGCCGATACCGCCGGCATCGGGGTCGTGGACCACGGCCGCGCCGACCCGACGGGCGGACATCAGCGCGGCGGCCTGGCGAAGGGTGTGGGTGGGGCCGATGGTGAGGACCACGGTGCTCATGGCGTCACGTACGAGCATGGATGGAGCCACCTCCTGAAGTGCCCCCGCACCGTTTGTTCACGGTTTCACAAATTCACAAGTGGGGGGACTCTCAGAGTGACAGGTAAAGAGGGGGTCAACAAGGGGGCGCTCAGCAGCGCTGCAAAGGGGCGCTCAGTAGCGCTCGTTCAGGTATCCGAGGAGTTCGTCGTGCAGCAGGCCGTTCGAGGCGGCCGCGTTGCCGCTGTGCGGGCCCGGACGGCCGTCCAGGCCGGTGAAGGTGCCGCCGGACTCCGTCACGATGATCGCGTTGGCCGCCATGTCCCAGAGGGAGAGCTCCGGCTCGGCGCAGAGGTCGACCGAGCCCTCGGCGACCATCATGTACGGCCAGAAGTCACCGTACGCGCGCGTACGCCACACCTCGCGCGTGAGGTCGAGGAAGCCGCTCAGCCGCCCCTGCTCCTCCCAGCCGCTCAGCGAGGAGTACGCGAACGACGCGTCCGTCAGCTTCGAGACGCCGGAGACGCGCAGGCGGCTCGCGGAGGAGAGGCTGCGGCCGGTGAAGGCGCCGTGGCCCTTGGCGGCCCACCAGCGGCGGCCGAGGGCGGGGGCGGACACGAGGCCCACGACCGGCTGGAAGCCGCCCTCGCTCGCCTCCGTCAGGGAGATGAGGGTGGCCCAGACCGGGACGCCGCGTACGTAGTTCTTGGTGCCGTCGATCGGGTCGATCACCCAGCGGCGGGGGCCGGTGCCCTCGACGCCGTACTCCTCGCCGAGGATCGCGTCCCTTGGCCGGGCGCGCTGCAGCTGCCCGCGGATCAGCTCCTCGGCGGCCCTGTCGGCCTCGCTCACCGGGGTCATGTCCGGCTTGGTCTCGACCTTGAGGTCGAGGGCCTTGAAGCGGTCCATGGTGGCGGCGTCGGCGGCGTCCGCGAGGACGTGGGCGAGGCGGAGATCGTCGAGGTAGTCCGGCATGGAACGAACGGTATCTGTCGTGGTTGGGGTGGGGCTACTAGGCCTTCGGTTGTGGGCGGGTTGCGCGTGGCTGTCGGGTGCGGGGGAGTGCCTGCCGGCGGACGCGTCGCTTGGTCGCGTGGTCCGGCGCGGCGGCCCCATTGTTTTCGCCCCCGCCGCCCCTACCCGTTCCGTCCCTGGGGGCTGCCGCCCCCAGACCCCCGCTTCGGCCCTGAAAGGGCCTCGTCCTCAAACGCCGGACGGGCTGAGATGCCGGGACCGGCACCGAGAGGTGGCCGCGTACCCCCACGCACCCGGCGGTCGCGTACGGCGGGAAGGGGACATGCCGGGGAGTGTCCGCCCGCAGTGGCCGGCGTCAACACGCAGCACCTCCCGGCCTAAGTCCAGCCGCCGGTCCGAGGACGGACACCCCCCGGCACGGCCCCGACCCACAACCCACCCGCAGGCGCTACGCGCACCCCCACCAAACCACCACAGGCCGCCGCAGGCATCCCACCGCGCACCCCCACCCAATCACCGAAGCCCCGCGCACCGCGGCGAACTGGCGCCCCCACATGCCTTCGCGAACCCTTGACAGTGCCCCTGTGCGCGTCAAATCTGGGCGCAGAGCCGCTCGTCCCCGGGAGGCGATGATGCCTGCAGCGCGGGAATCCCTGTTGGACGCCGCTTACACGGCGCTGGCGCGCCGGCCGTGGTCCGCCGTGCGGATGGTGGACGTGGCGGCGGCGGCCGGAGTGTCCCGGCAGACGCTGTACAACGAGTTCGGGAGCAAGGAGGGCCTCGCCCGCGCGCTGGTGAGGAGAGAGGCCGACGGCTACCTCGCCGGCATCGACCGCGCCCTCGCCACGCACAGCGACGCCCGCGAGCGCCTCACCGCCACCGCGGAGTGGACCGCCGCCCTCGCCCGGGACAACGCCCTCGTCCGCGCCATGCTCACCGGCTGCTGGAACGAGCGCCTGCCCTCGCCGACGCTGTCGGCCGTACCGTCCTCCTCGGCCGTGCCGGCCCAGCGCCGGGCCGACGGGCCGCTGCCCTCGCCCGGCGACTTCGTGGCCATCGTGCGCGACCGGGCCGTGGCCACCCTCTCCGGCCCCGGCAGCAACAAGTCCGACGCCGCCGACCTCGCCCGCTCCTGCGAACTGGTCGTCAGGCTGGCCCTGTCCTGTGTCGCCGCCCCACCCGGCGAAGGCGGCGTCTCCGACCTCGTACGCAGCGCCCTTCACCGGCAGTTGACCGGCTGACCGGACCGGACCGGACCGGACCGGACGGGACGGGACCGCACCAGCCGTACCACGCCGGGCCCCGCCTCCGGAGGGAACCGCCTCAGTGCGTCGCCCCCGACAACTGCAACCCGACGATCCCCACGATCACCAGCGAGATCGACACGATCTTCAACGTCGACACGACGTCCCCGAGGAAGATCATCCCGTAGATCGCCGTACCCGTCGCTCCGATCCCCGTCCACACCGCATACGCCGGCCCCACGTCCAGCTTCCGCAGCGCCAGCGTCAGCAGTCCGAAACTGCCGAGGGCGAAGATGCAGAAGGCGATGGTCGGCCAGAGCCGGGTGAAGCCGTGCGACAGCTTCAGACAGACGGCGAAGCCGGTTTCGAGCAGCCCCGCCACGATGACCAGCAGCCACGCCATGTGCTGTCCTCCCGTATCCCCACGTTCTGTGACCGCTTCGTCAGGCTTGGATCCGGCTCGGTGCGATTATGCCCTTACCGGACTCGGCGTCAGACAAACAACGCGGAGGCCAGTCGCCTTCCCCGCCCCTCCTCAGTCGCCTTCCGTGCGCTCGCGCGTGGCCAGCAGTCGCCGCAGTGAGTACAGCCGCGCCGGATCGGCGTGCCCCTGCGCCACCCACTCGTCCAGCGCGCAGTCCTGCTCGTCATGACTGCACGCACGCGGACAGCCCTCGGTTCCCGATTCGAGGTCGGGGAACGCGTGGATCACGCGGGACGGGTCGATATGGGCCAGGCCGAAGGAGCGGACACCGGGGGTGTCGATCACCCAGCCGTCCACCTCCGTCAACGGCAGCGCCAGCGCCGAGGTCGTGGTGTGCCGGCCCCGGCCCGTCACCGCGTTGACATGCCCCGTCGAACGGCGGCGTTCCTCCGGCACCAGCGCGTTCACCAGCGTCGTCTTGCCGACGCCCGAGTGCCCGACGAACGCCGTGACCCGGCCGTACAGCTGCTCCCGCACCCGATCCGCCGCGCCGCCGTCCGCCAGCTCCTCGCGGCTGGTGACGACGTACGGGATGTCCAACGCGCCGTACAGCTCAAGGAGCTTGTCCGGCGGAGCCAGGTCCGACTTCGTCATCACCAGCAGCGGCTCGAGACCTCCGTCGAACGCCGCCACCAGACAGCGGTCGATCAGCCGCGGCCGCGGCTCGGGGTCGGCGAGGGCGGTGACGATCGCGAGTTGGTCGGCGTTCGCCACGACCACGCGTTCGAACGGATCGTCGTCGTCGGCGGTGCGGCGCAACACCGACGACCGCTCCTCGATCCGTACGATCCGCGCGAGGGTGTCCTTCTTGCCGGACAGATCGCCGACCAGCGCCACCCGGTCCCCGACCACCGCGGCCTTGCGGCCGAGTTCGCGGGCCTTCATGGCCATCACGACCCGGTCCTCGACGAGGCAGGTCAGACGCCCCCGGTCGACGGTGAGGACCATGCCCTCGGCGGCGTCCTCGTGCTTGGGCCGGATGTGTGTCCGCGGCCGGTTGCCCTTGCGGTTCGGGCGGCTGCGGATGTCGTCCTCGTCGGTGTGCTTGCCGTAGCGGCGCATGGCGTGAGTCCCTACGCCCCGAGCATCCCGGTCCACAGCTCGGGGAAGTCCGGCAGGGTCTTCGCCGTCGTCGCCACGTTCTCGATCCGTACGCCTTCGACCGCGAGGCCGATGATCGCGCCGGCCGTCGCCATGCGGTGGTCCTCGTAGGTGTGGAAGACGCCGCCGTGCAGTCGGCGCGGGCGGATGTGCAGGCCGTCGGCGGTCTCGGTGACGTCGCCGCCGAGTTCGTTGATCTCCTTGGTGAGTGCGGCCAGGCGGTCCGTCTCGTGCAGGCGCAGGTGCGCGACGCCGCGCAGTGTGGACGGGGAGTCCGCGAGGGCGGCGACCGCCGCGATACCGGGCGTCAGCTCGCCGACCTCGCTCAGGTCCACGTCGATGCCGTGGACCGCACCCGAACCGGTGAACACGAGCCCGTACTCGGTGAGTTCGCAGGAACCGCCCATCTCGGTGAAGATCTCCCGCAGCCGGTCACCGGGCTGGGTGGTACGGGACGGCCAGTCCGGGACGAGGACCTTGCCGCCGGTCACCAGCGCCGCCGCCAGGAACGGCTGGGCGTTGGACAGATCCGGCTCGATGGTCAGGTCACGGCCGAGCAGGGCGCCCGGCGTGACCCGCCAGACGTTCGGCTCGCCGCCCGACTCCGGGGTGTCCACCTGGGCACCGACCGAGCGCAGCATGTCGACGGTCATGCGGATGTGCGGCATGGAGGGCAGGGCGGAGCCGGTGTGGCGGACCTCCACGCCCTGGTTGAAGCGCGGGCCGGACAGCAGCAGCGCCGACACGAACTGGGACGACGACGAGGCGTCGATCTCCACCGGGCCGCCCTCCAGGGCGCCCGAGCCGTGGACCGTCAGCGGCAGCGCGCCCCGGCCGTCGTCGTCGATGCGGGCGCCGAGCACGCGCAGGGCGTCGATCACGCCGTTCAGGGGGCGCTCGTACGACCTCGGGTCGCCGTCGAAGCGGACCGGGCCGTCGGAGAGCGCGGCGACCGGCGGCAGGAAGCGCATCACGGTGCCGGCGTTGCCGACGTCGACCGTGGCCGGGCCGCGCAGGCCCGCGGGGAGGACCCGCCAGGCCTCGCCGGTGCCCTCGGGGCCCACGCCCTCCTCGATGCCGACGCCCATCGCGCGCAGGGCGCCCGCCATCAGCAGGGTGTCGCGGGAGCGCAGCGGGCGGCGCAACCAGCCGGGCTCGCTCGCCAGGGCGGCGAGGACGAGGGCGCGGTTGGTGACCGACTTGGACCCGGGCACGTGGACCGTCGCGTCGACGGCTCCGCTCGCGTGCGGGGCGGGCCAGAGGGCGGTGTGTGCGTCGTTCGGGGCCATGGGGCCACTTTATAAGGAGGCGGTGATTCGGGTGCGGCGCCGTGGGGCCGGTCGCGCCCCGCGGCCGAGCCGCGGACGACTCGGCCCCGCGCCCCTGAGTCGGCTGGTCATACCTCCAACAGCCAGCGCCCCCCGCCTATCAGCGAACACAGCGACACCGCATGGAACAGGAACAGCCACAGCCCCGCCGGCACATGCGTCAACCGCGACAACTGATCCGCGTCCGAGTCCCCGGCCCCGCCCCGCGACCTCTTCGCCTGCAGCTCGAACGCCGGCCTGACCCCGCCCAGCAGCAGGAACCACACCACCACGTACGCGAACGCCGCCTGCACCTGAGGCCCGGTGAGCCAGGACACCAGCACGAACGTGCCGCCCGTGACGAACACGGTCAGCGCCCCGTACGCGTTCCGGATCATCACCAGCATCGCCACCAGCAGGGCCGTGGCCAGCCACAGCAGCAGGGTGATCCGGCCGGCGCCGAGCAGCGCGGCGCCGCCCAGGCCCAGCAGCGGGGGAGCCGTGTAGCCGGCGGCCGCCGTGAGGATCATGCCGAGGCCGTGCGGCTTGCCGCGGCTGACGGTGAGGCCGCTGGTGTCGGAGTGCAGGCGTATGCCGGTCAGGGTCCGGCCGGTCAGCAGGGCCACCAGGCCGTGGCCGCCCTCGTGGGCGATGGTGATGGCGTTGCGGGAGACGCGCCACAGGCTGTGCGGGACGACCACGGCGAGGGCGACGACCATCGTGGCGAGTACCACCCACAGATCCGGGTCGGGCTGGGTACCGGAGACCTCGTCCCAGAGGGAGGCGAGCGAGGCGGATGCGGTGCTGTCCATGTAAGGCGATGGCTCCCTGTGGTCGGACGGAATCTGGCAGTGTTGCACGTATGTGCGGACGGTATGCAGCGAGTCGTGGGGCCGAGGATCTCGCGGGAATCTTCGAGATCGAGAAGTGGGAGCCCGAGGAGACCCTCGACGCGGACTACAACGTGGCTCCGACCAAGGAAGTTCACGTCGTCCTCGACCGTCCCTTGAAAGACGTGCACGACCCGCGGCCGGTTCGGCAGCTGCGCAAGCTGAAGTGGGGGCTGGTGCCTAGCTGGTCCAAGACCCCCGAGAGCGCCTTCAAGATGATCAACGCGCGCGCGGAGACGGTGCACGAGAAGCCGTCGTACCGAAGGGCCTTCACCTCCCGGCGCTGCATCATCCCAGCCGACGGCTACTACGAATGGGTCACCGGCAGTCAGGAGCGGGACCTGGAGGTCGAGGGGAAGCGGAAGCGGCCGCGCAAGCAGCCGTACTTCGTGCTGCCCGCCGACGGGTCGGTGTTCGCGATGGCCGGGCTGTACGAGTTCTGGCGGGACCGGACGCTGCCCGAGGACCACCCCCGGGCCTGGTGGGTGACCTGCTCCGTCATCACGACGGAGGCCGAGACGACCCCGCTCGCCGTGGCTCCGGCCGAAGGGCCGAACTCGCTGGCCGACATCCATCCCCGGATGCCGCTGATGCTGACCCCGGACCGCTGGGACACCTGGCTGGACCCGTCCCGTACGGACCCCGAGGAGCTGCGTTCGCTGCTCGACCCGCCGCCTGCCGGACTGATGCGCGCCTACCCCGTCTCCACCCTGGTCAGCAATGTCCGCAACAACGGCCCGGAACTGCTCAAGGAGCTGGAGGGGCCCGAAGAGGGCACACTCTTCTGACGTGACGAACGAGTCCTACGTGAACGAGTCCGACGTGAACGAGTCCGACGTGACGACAGAGACCATCGGTACGGACGCGGGGGACGCCCGCATCACCTGGCACCCGGCGAAGAAGCCCCGGCTCGTGCTGGCCGTGAGCCACGGAGCCGGCGGCGGCATCGAGGCCCGGGACCTGAAGGCGCTGGCCGCGGTTCTCCCGGCCCACGGCGTCACCGTCGCCCTCGTCGAGCAGCCCTGGCGCGTGGCCGGCAAGAAGGTGGCGCCCGCGCCCAGGACGCTGGACGTCGGCTGGCGGGGCCTGTGGCCCGCCCTCGCCGCGCCCGGGCTGCCCGTGATCTCCGGGGGGCGCAGCGCCGGGGCCCGGGTCGCCTGCCGTACGGCCGTCGAGCTGGGCGCCCATGCCGTCCTCGCCCTCAGCTTCCCCCTCCACCCGCCGGGCAGGCCCGAGAAGTCGCGCGCCGACGAACTGCTCGGGGCCGGGGTGCCGACCCTCGTCGTACAGGGCGGGAACGATCCGTTCGGCAAGCCGGAGGAGTTCCCGGACGGGGACCACGAGCTGATCGAGGTGCCGTACGGCGATCACGGGTTCGCGGTGCCCAAGCGGGCGCCCCTCGATCAGGCCGAGGCCGTGGCGATCGTCACGGACGGTGTCGTGAAGTGGGTCGAGTCACTCGGGTAAAGGTTCGGGAATGTGGCGGCCCCGCCTTCTGTTGTGGCGGACAGCGGTGCTGAACGAGCAGCGCAGACGTCGTAGGAGAGGAAGTCCGCCGCATGGGTTCGTCCTACTGCCCGAGCCGCAGCAGCCGTACTGACCTGGACTGGACGGTGCTGCACGCGGCGAGGACCGCTCCTATTCGAGCGGCGGCAGGTACGGCAGGTCGTCTATCCTCCGATTCAGGTGGGACCGGTTTCGGTCCTGCCCGGAATCTTGAGGAGGTGGGTCCGGTTCCCGGTACCGACGCAGGGACCGACAACGGCCAGGCGGAGCAGCCCGAGGGCCTGGGCACGAGCGCGGCGACGTCCGACGAGACGACCGCCGAGCGCAGCGCGCGCTTCGAGCGGGACGCGCTGGAGTTCCTCGACCAGATGTATTCGGCCGCGCTGCGCATGACGCGCAACCCGGCCGACGCCGAGGACCTGGTGCAGGAGACCTACGCCAAGGCGTACGCGTCCTTCCACCAGTTCCGCGAGGGCACCAACCTCAAGGCCTGGCTGTACCGGATCCTCACGAACACCTTCATCAACTCGTACCGCAAGAAGCAGCGTGAACCCCAGCGCTCCGCGGCCGAGGAGATCGAGGACTGGCAGCTCGCGCGTGCCGAGTCGCACATGTCGACCGGCCTGCGTTCCGCCGAGTCGCAGGCGCTCGACCACCTGCCCGACTCGGACGTGAAGGAAGCACTCCAGGCGATCCCCGAGGAATTCCGCATCGCCGTCTACCTCGCCGACGTCGAGGGCTTTGCGTACAAGGAGATCGCGGACATCATGGGGACACCCATCGGCACGGTGATGTCCCGGCTGCACCGGGGCCGCCGTCAACTGCGCGGCATGCTCGAGGACTACGCCCGTGACCGCGGGCTGGTTCCGGCCGGCGCCGGAGAGTCGAACGAAGCGAAAGGCTCGGGCTCATGAGCTGCGGAGAGCCGCACGAGACGGATTGCAGTGAGGTACTCGACCATCTGTACGAGTTCCTCGACCGTGAGATGCCCGACGCCGACTGCACCAAGTTCGAGCAGCACTTCGAGGAGTGCTCGCCCTGCCTGGAGAAGTACGGGCTGGAGCAGGCCGTGAAGAAGCTGGTCAAGCGGTGCTGCGGACATGACGACGTGCCGACCGACCTGCGCGCCAAGGTGCTGGGCAGGCTCGACCTGATCCGCTCCGGCCAGGCCGTGCCCGACCACGACGTGACCGCCGCGCCCCAGGAGTCCTGAACTCCCCTTCCCTGGAACGGGCTGTCGTCACTCGAACGTGCTAATCGGCGGGTGATAAGCCCACAACCGCCCCTCTTGCCGACCTAGGCTCCCCTGTTGAGCTGAGCAGGTCATGGTGGGGGAGGGCGTCCAGATGGAGGCGATACCGGCACGGGCGCGCGCGTACGTCGCCTGTGTGGCGCTGTGTGCCCTGGCCTGCCTCCTGCCGCCGCTGCGCGAGGCCCCATCGCCCTGGAGGGCGGTCGTTCTGCTCGCGGTGCTGTACGCGGCCGGTGAGCACGTCGCCGCCCGATGGCGGTTCGGGGGCACCTTCTACCCCGTACTGCTCGCCGGGGCGTTTCTGCTGTCGCCGTCGGCCGCCGCGCTGGTCGCGGTGCCGGGTGCGCTGCTGTCGCGGGCCGGGCAACGGCCGCTGTGGACCCGGCGGATCTGGCGGGCCGCCCAGCTCGTCGTGGCCGTCTGGGCGGCGGCCCGGCTGCACGGGGAACTGGGCGGGCGTGACGTCGTGGTGTCCGGCGACTTCCCCTACGCGCTGGTTCCGGCCGGGGCCGCGGTCCTGGCGTTCTGCCTGGTCCTGACCGTGCTGGACGGCGGGATTCGCGCCTTCGCCGAGCGGGTGCCCCTGCGGCGCGCCTGGCGGGGGCTGTTCCTGCGCTCGCTCGCGCCCCTCACCGTCCACGGTCTGGCCGGGCTGATGATGGCCGTGCTGTGGCGCAGCCCGTACGGCCCCGTCGCCGCGCTGCTCGTGCTGCTGCCGATGTGTGTGTCCTGGTGGGTGTTCGCCCAGTACCACCGGGAGCGCGCGGCACATCAGGCGACCATCAGGGCGCTCGTCCAGGCCGTCGACATCAAGGACGGCTACACCCGCGGGCACAGCGAACGGGTCGGGCAGGCCTCGATGATGATCGCGCGTGAGCTGGGCATGGACGACGACCGCGTCGAGGTGGTGCGGTTCGCCGGGATCCTGCACGACGTGGGGAAGCTGGGCGTGCCCACCCGGCTGCTGCGCAAGGACGGTCCGCTCACGCCCGAGGAGCGGCGCGTGATCGAGCTGCATCCCGAGTACGGGCACGAGATGGTCCGCGGGATCTCCTTCCTCGGCGAGGCCCGGGCCGCCGTACTGCATCACCATGAGCGGCTGGACGGGAGCGGCTATCCCTACGGGCTGATGGGCAGCCAGATCCCGGAGCCGGCGCGGGTGGTGGCGGTCGCGGACGCGTTCGACGCGATGACGTCCACCCGCTCCTACTCGCGGGCCCGGCCCGTGTCCGTCGCCCTGCTGGAGCTGGAGAGGTGCGCGGGCTCGCACTTCGACCCCCGGATGGTGACGGCCCTCGCCCGAGCCGTGGACCAGTACGGATGGCATCCGGCCGTGACAGCCGACGACGCCCGCACGCCCGTTTCCCGCCCGCCGGTCTCCAGCGCCCCGGGAGCGCACCGATGAGCACCCCGAGGCCACCCCTCCTGCTCACCCTCGTCCATGCCTGTGCCGCCCTCCTCGCCGCCGCCTGTCTGCTCGGCACCCTGTGGAGCGGCCTCGACGAACGCGGCACCGCGCTCGCCTTCGGGGTCCTCGTCGCTCTGGGCGAGCTCACCCGGTGGACCGGGGCGCAGGGCAGGGAGGCAGCGCCGCTCGGGGCCGCCGCCGCGCTGTCGTACGCACTGCTGGGGGAGCTGGGCAAGGAGCCCACCCGGCACGGTGTCGCGCAGGTCGTCGCCGTCGTCCTCGCCGCCTCGCTGCTCGGCAGCGTGCCGCACATCGCGCGCGGGCGCCCCGTCCTCGACCAGCTCGCCCGCCGCGTGCTCACCGTCGGATTCGCCGCCGTCTGCTTCCAACCCCTGTACAACCAGGGCACGTTCCACGGCTGGGGCACCGCCTACGCGCTGCTCCTGGTCGCGATCCTCGCCCTCACCGCCCTGTGCGACGCCCTGCTCACCGCCGCGCTGGCGCACTCGCGCACCCGGTGGCCCTTCGGTCCGGTGCTGCGCGACGAACTGCGGGCGACGCTCGGGATCGGGTCGGCCGTCTGCGCGACGGGCGCGGTGATGGCGCTCGCGGTCGCCGTGGTCGGGCTGTGGGCGCTGCCCGTCTTCTCGCTCCCCCTCCTGCTCACCCAGATGTCCCTGCGCCGGTACGCCGGAGTGCGGGCCACCTACCGGCAGACGATCGCCTCCCTCGCCCGGGCCACCGAGATCGCCGGGTACACACCGGCCGGACACGCCCGGCGGGTCGCCGTGCTCAGCCGGGAGGTCGGGCGCGACCTGGGACTGTCCGAGGCCGAGCTCACCGTGCTGGAGTACGCGGCGCTGATGCACGACATCGGGCAGCTCAGCCTGGTCGACCCGGTGCCGGCCGGGGCCACCGCCGTGCTGCCCGTCGAGGAGCAGCGGCGGATCGCGCTGCTGGGCGGGGCCGTCGTGCGGCAGACCGGGGTGAATCCGCAGGTCGCGACGGTCGTGGAGCGGCTGGCCGACCCCTGCCCGGAGCAGCCGGTCGCCGCCCGGATCGTGCGGGCCGTGAACGCGTACGAGGAGAAGGCGCGGGACGCCGGGCCGGGCGGGCCGCTGAAGGCGCTGGAGGAGCTGCGGCTGGGCACCGCCGGGGACTATGCGCCGGAGGTGGTCGGGTCGCTTGCCCGAGTGCTGGCCAGAGACAGTCTGGGTATGCCTGTGGGTGGGTAACCCATGGGTAATGAGCGCCCTTCCAGCCGTACGTGGTTGGATGCGAATGAGAGGGTGTCCGGGGGCGAGCACTAGCCAGCCCACTCCACGGAACTGGCAGGCGGGAATCGTGAGGATCTTCGGCAAGGGACGGCACCGGCCCTCCGCCTCCTGGCGGCAGGCCACCGACCGTGCGTTCACGTTGATCGGTGACGGTCGGTACGAGGACGCGGGGGCACTGCTGACACGTGCCGCCGACCTGGAGCCCTGGCTGTCCGAGTCCTGGTTCAACCTCGCCCTCCTCCACAAGTTCCGGCACGACTGGGAGCAGGCCCGGGCCGCCGGCCTGCGCGCTGTGGCACTGCTGGACCGGGAGACCGGGGCGCCCGACTGGTGGAACGTCGGTATCGCGGCCACCGCCCTGCAGGACTGGCCGCTGGCCCGGCGGGCCTGGCAGGCGTACGGGCTGCGGGTGCCCGGCGGTGCGACCGCGTCCGGTGAGCCGGTCGGGATGGACCTGGGCAGCGCGGCCGTACGGCTGTCCCCGGAGGGGGAGGCCGAGGTCGTGTGGGGGCGGCGGCTGGACCCCGCCCGTATCGAGGTGCTGTCGATCCCGCTGCCGTCGTCCGGGCGGCGCTGGGGCGAGGTCGTGCTGCACGACGGGGTGCCCCATGGGGAGCGGACCACGTCGGCCGGGCACGCCTACCCCGTCTTCGACGAGATCGAGTTGTGGGCGCCTTCGCCGGTGCCGACGTGGGTGGTGCTGCTGGAGGCCGCCACCGAGGCCGACCGGGACGCCCTGGAGCAGCTCGCCGCCGACGCCGGGTTCGCCGCGGAGGACTGGTCGTCGTCCGTGCGGCTGCTGTGCCGGATGTGCTCGGAGTCGCGGATGCCGTCCGACGAGGGCGACGGGGAGCATCTGGATCCGCACGATCACAGCGAACCGGGTCACCCCGGGCCGTTGGGGCACCGGACGGACGGGCAGCTGTGGGTGCCGGAGCGGGAGTGCGGGGTGGCCGCGCCGGCTGCGCTGGTTCGGGGGTTGCTGGACGGGTGGGTCGCGGACAGCCCGGACTCCAGGGACTGGCGGGATCTCGAAGAGGTCTGCTGACCGTTCGCCGTACCCTGTATCAGCGTCACACCCTCTTTTCTTGTGCAGGAAGGCATACGTCGGTCATGGCCCAGCAGGACACCGAGCAGCAGCACGCGGGCGTGCTCCCCGTGGACGACGAGGGGTTCGTCGTCGACACCGAGGACACGGAGGAGCGCGAGAACGCCTGGCGTGAGCGCGGCACCTCGCGGCCGATCACCGTCGTCGGGAACCCGGTGCTCCACAAGGAGTGCAAGGACGTCACCGAGTTCGGCGCGGAGCTGGACCAGCTCGTGGCGGACATGTTCGCCTCGCAGCGCACCGCCGAGGGCGTGGGCCTGGCCGCCAACCAGATCGGCGTCGATCTGAAGGTCTTCGTCTACGACTGCCAGGACGACCAGGGCGTCCGGCACGTCGGCGTGGTCTGCAACCCGAAGCTCGTCGAGCTGCCCGCGGACCGGCGCAGCCTGGACGACAGCAACGAGGGCTGCCTGTCCGTGCCGACGGCGTACGCGCCGCTGGCCCGCCCCGACTACGCCGAGGTGACCGGGCAGGACGAGAAGGGCAACCCGATCAAGGTGCGTGGCACCGGGTACTTCGCTCGGTGTTTGCAGCACGAGACGGACCACCTCTACGGCTACCTCTACATCGACCGTCTCTCCAAGCGGGAGCGCAAGGACGCGCTCCGTCAGATGGCCGAGAACGAGCCCCGTTATCCGGTCGTCGCCAACGACTGAGGTCTGCCGGAGGGCCCCACAAGCCCCATGCGCACGGCGTCTGTTCAGGTTCACCGTCCTGACCGGGCGCCGTTCGCATGTCCGTCGCACGTTCGATCCCATACACGCAGGTCGTGATCCAGAACCAGTCACATAGGGGGAGATTCTCGGCACTGTGGGGTAGTGAATGAAGCAAATCCGTTCCCAGATCGGTCAGTTGTGGTGCTGAATGGAAGTGCGGGGATACGCAACGGCGCACGCCCGGCACAGCGGGAGGGGCGTGTACAACTGGCGGCTGAGAGGGGTTTGTTCGTGCATGCTTTCTCACACAGCACCACATCGACACCGACGGCGGTTCCAGTACCACCATCGCTCTCTCTCCCGGTGATCGAAGCAGCGTTTCCCAGGCAACTCCATCCATATTGGCCCAGGCTCCAGGAGAAGACCCGCACCTGGCTGCTGGAAAAGCGGCTGATGCCGGCCGACAAGGTCGAAGAATATGCCGACGGCCTTTGCTACACCGACCTCATGGCGGGGTACTACATTGGCGCCCCCGACGAGGTGCTCCAGGCGATTGCGGACTACAGTGCGTGGTTCTTCGTCTGGGACGACCGGCACGACCGCGACATCGTCCACTACCGCCCGGCCGCCTGGCGGCGGCTGCGGTTCCGGCTGCACGCGGCCCTCGACGCACCCAAGGAGCATCTGCACCACGGGGACCCGCTGGTCGCGGGGTTCGCGGACAGCATGGTGCGGCTGTACTCGTTCATGCCCCGCACCTGGAACATGCGGTTCGCCCGTCACTTCCACGCGGTGATCGAGGCGTACGACCGGGAATTCCGCAACCGTACCGAAGGAATCATCCCCACTGTCGAGGAATACCTCGCACTGCGCCGGCTCACCTTCGCGCACTGGATCTGGACCGATCTGCTGGAGCCGAGCGCCGAGCTGGAACTCCCGGACGGTGTGCGGAAACATCCGGCATATCGGCGGGCGGCGTTGCTGAGCCAGGAATTCGCCGCCTGGTACAACGACCTCTGCTCGCTTCCAAAGGAAATAGCGGGCGATGAGGTGCACAATCTCGGAATCAGCCTCATAAAGCATGAGGGGCTGACTCTGGAAGAGGCGGTGACGGAGATTAGGCGACGCGTCGAGACCTGCATATCCGGTTTCCTCGACGCCGAGCGGCTCGCTCTGGAATTCGCCGATTCCCTGGCCGACGGCACGGTGCGCGGAAAGGAAATCGCCGCCGCCGTACGGGCCTGTGTCTGCAATATGCGCAACTGGTTCAGCTCGGTCTACTGGTTCCACCACGAGTCCGGCCGGTACATGGTCGACAGCTGGGACGACCGGTCCACGCCCCCGTACGTCAACAACGAAGCGGCAGGTGAGAAATGACCGTCGAGTCCGTCCGCCCCGAGGCCCAGCCCCGTGAGGCTTCGGAGCTGCGTGAACCGCCCCTCGCGGGCGGTGGAGTTCCACTTCTCGGCCATGGCTGGAAGCTGGTGCGAGATCCCCTGGCCTTCATGGCCGCGCTCCGGGACCACGGAGACGTCGTACGGCTGAAGCTCGGCCCGAAGACGGTGTACGCCGTCACCACCCCGGAGCTCACCGGGGCCATGGCGCTGAGCCCCGACTTCAAGATCGACGGGCCGCTGTGGGAGTCCCTGGAAGGCCTGCTCGGCAAGGAGGGCGTGGCCACGGCGAACGGCCCCCGGCACCGGCGCCAGCGACGCACCATCCAGCCCGCCTTCCGGCTCGACGCGATCCCGGCCTACGGGCCGATCATGGAGGAGGAGGTACATGCGCTGACCGAGCGCTGGCAGGCCGGCGAGACCGTCGACTGCACCTCCGAGTCGTTCCGGATAGCGGTGCGCATCGCCGCCCGCTGCCTGCTGCGCGGCGAGTACATGGACGAGCGGGCCGAGCGGCTGTGCAACGCGCTCGCCACCGTCTTCCGCGGTATGTACCGGCGGATGGTGGTCCCGCTCGGGCCGCTGTACAAGCTGCCTCTCCCGCCGAACCGCGAATTCAACCGGGCGCTGGCCGATTTGCATCTCCTGGTCGACGAGATCGTCGCCGAACGCCGGGCATCTGGTCAAAGGCCGGACGATTTGCTGACGGCATTGCTGGAGGCGAAGGACGAGAATGGCGACCCCATCGGGGAACAGGAGATCCACGACCAGGTCGTCGCGATTGTCACCCCGGGCAGCGAAACCGTTGCCTCCACGATCATGTGGCTGCTGCATGTGCTCGCGGAACATCCGGAACACGCCGACAAGGTGTGCGCGGAGGTCGAATCCGTCACCGGCGGTCGGCCCGTGGCATTTGCGGATGTCCGTAGCCTCAGGCACACGAACAATGTTGTCGTGGAGGCGATGCGTTTGCGCCCCGCGGTCTGGATTCTCACGCGACGAGCGGTGACCGATACGTCACTCGGTGGCTATCGCATTCCGGCCGGGGCGGACATCGTCTACAGCCCGTACGCGATCCAGCGTGACGGGAAGTCGTACGCACACAACCTCGAGTTCGACCCCGACCGCTGGCTTCCGGAGCGCGTCAAGGACGTGCCGAAATACGCCATGAGTCCGTTCAGTGTCGGCAACCGCAAGTGCCCGAGCGACCACTTCTCGATGGCTCAGCTGTCGCTGATCACGGCGGCGCTGGCCACCAAGTACCGCTTCGAGCAGGTGCCCGGCTCCAACGACGTGACCCGCGTGGGCATCACACTGCGTCCGCACAAGCTGCTGCTGAAGCCGGTGCCGAGGGATTAGTGCCGAGAGGAGGGCCTACGCGGCGTTCGGTCCCTGGAACGTCCTTCGGTACGCGTTCGGGGTCGTCCCCAGGGCCCGTACGAACTGGTGGCGCATTGCGGCCGCCGTGCCGAACCCCGTTCGACCGGCGATCGTGTCCACCGTCTCGTCCGTCGCCTCCAGCAACTCCTGCGCCAGCAGCACCCGTTGGCGCAGGATCCAGCGGTAGGGGGTCGTGCCGGTCTCCTGCTGGAAGCGGCGGGCGAAGGTGCGCGGGGACATGTGCGCACGCTCGGCGAGCTGCTCGACGGTGACCTCCTCGTCGAGGTGCCGTTCCATCCACGCCAGCACCTCGCCGACCGTGTCGCACTGGGAGCGGGGCAGCGGGCGCTCGATGTACTGGGCCTGCCCGCCGTCCCGGTGTGGCGGCACGACCATGCGCCGGGCGATTCTGTTGGCCACCTCGGGACCCTGCTCCTGCCGCACGATGTGGAGGCAGGCGTCGATTCCGGCGGCGGTGCCGGCGCTGGTGATCACCGGCCCTTCGTCGACGTAGAGCACGTCCGGCTCGATGAGAGCCCTCGGATTTCTCAGGGCCAGCTCCTCGGCCTGCCGCCAGTGCACACTGCACCGCCGCCCGTCGAGCAGCCCGGCCGCGCCCAGCACGAAGACGCCGGAGCACACGCTGAGCACCCGGGCACCGCGCTCGACGGCCCTGACCAGGGCGTCCAGCAGCTCGGCCGGATACTCCCGGGTGACGTAGTCGCTCCCCGCCGGCACGGCGATCAGGTCGGCCTCCTCCAGTCGCTCCAGGCCGTACGGCGTGGAGACGGAGAGCCCGCCGACATGGGTGCCCAGCGTCGGCCCCTCCGCCGAGACGACGGCGAAGTCGTACGTGGGCAGGTCCTCGTCGCTGCGGTCGATGCCGAACACCTCGCAGACGACGCCCAGTTCAAAGGGGTGCACGCCGTCGAGGAGGACGGCGGCGATGTTTTTGAGCATGCTGCCAGTGTGCCTCGGAAGTGGCAGTAAATCGAGGGTGTACGGCAGTCCTGCCACTGTTCGTAAGGAGTGTCCGGCGTGACAGTGGTGTCATGACTACGGAACAGACACAGACACTGCTCGCGATGATCGCCGTCCTCGGGATGTTCGTGCTCCTGGTCCTCCCGTCACTGATCGGCGCGGCGCGCGACCGGCGCATCGACCGTCAGATCAGGGAGGCCCAGGAACGCGACGAGGTCGAGGCTCAGAAGTCCTCGTCCAGGTCGACGGTCCCCTCCACCGCAACCTGGTACGCCGACGGACGCCGCTCGAAGAAGTTGGTCAGCTCCTGAACACCCTGCAGCTCCATGAAGGAGAAGGGGTTCTCGGAGCCGTACACCGGAGCGAAGCCGAGCCGCGTCAGACGCTGATCGGCGACACACTCCAGGTACTGCCGCATCGACTCGGTGTTCATGCCGGGGAGGCCGTCACCGCACAGGTCGCGCCCGAACT
Source organism: Streptomyces cyaneochromogenes (assembly GCF_003963535.1). Taxonomy (GTDB): domain Bacteria; phylum Actinomycetota; class Actinomycetes; order Streptomycetales; family Streptomycetaceae; genus Streptomyces; species Streptomyces shaanxiensis. Next base: position 6,742,244 of record NZ_CP034539.1, read on the forward strand.
GGAGCTCGGCCGCGACGGCCTCCCGCAGCATGTCGGTGACCTGCTGCTGGAGCTCGTCGTCGAAGAGCTCCGGCTCCTCCTTGCGGACGGTGTCGACCACGTCGAAGGCGAAGGACATGTGCATCGTCTCGTCGCGGAACACCCAGTTGGTGCCGGTGGCCAGGCCGTGCAGCAGGCCCCGGCTGCGGAACCAGTAGACGTACGCGAAGGCGCCGTAGAAGAACAGGCCCTCGATGCACGCCGCGAAGCAGATCAGGTTGAGCAGGAAGCGACGCCGGTCGGCCTTGGTCTCCAGCCGCTCCAGCTTCTCGACCTCGTTGATCCACTTGAAGCAGAACTCGGCCTTCTCGCGGATGGACGGGATGTTCTCGACGGCGTCGAAGGCGGCCGCCCTGTCCTCCGGGTCGGGGAGGTAGGTGTCGAGCAGCGTCAGATAGAACTGGACGTGCACGGCCTCCTCGAAGAGCTGTCGGCTCAGATACAGCCGCGCCTCGGGGGAGTTGATGTGCTTGTACAGCGTCAGCACCAGGTTGTTCGCCACGATCGAGTCGCCCGTCGCGAAGAACGCGACCAGCCTGCCGATCATGTGCTGCTCGCCCTCGGACAGCTTCGCGAGGTCGGCGACGTCCGAGTGGAGGTCGACCTCCTCGACGGTCCAGGTGTTCTTGATCGCGTCCCGGTAGCGCTCGTAGAAGTCCGGGTAGCGCATGGGGCGCAGGGTCAGCTCGAAGCCCGGGTCGAGCAGGTTGGCGTTACGGGTACTCATTACTGGCAGGCCTCGCAGGACTCGGGGTTTTCCAGGGAGCAGGCGACGGCGTCGGGCTCGGCGACCTGCTGGACGGGGATGGTCTTCTCGGGCTGGGCGGTCTGGCCCTGGGCGGCGCGGGCGATGCGGGTCGCCGGGCGCGAGCGCAGGTAGTACGTCGTCTTCAGGCCCGACTTCCAGGCGTAGGCGTACATCGAGGAGAGCTTGCCGATGGTCGGCGTCTCCAGGAAGAGGTTCAGGGACTGGGACTGGTCGAGGAACGGGGTCCGCGCCGCCGCCATGTCGATCAGACCGCGCTGCGGGATCTCCCACGCCGTGCGGTACAGGGCCCGTACGTCCGCCGGGATCCAGGCGAAGTCCTGCACCGAGCCGTTGGAGTCGCGCAGCGCCTCACGGGTGCGGGCGTCCCAGACGCCGAGCGCCTTGAGGTCGTTGACCAGGTAGGAGTTGACCTGGAGGAACTCGCCGGACAGCGTCTCGCGCTTGAACAGGTTGGAGACCTGCGGCTCGATGCACTCGTAGACGCCGGCGATCGAGGCGATGGTGGCGGTGGGCGCGATCGCGAGCAGCAGGGAGTTGCGCATGCCGGTCGTGGCGATACGGCCGCGCAGCGCGGCCCAGCGCTCCGGCCAGGTCAGCTCGGCGTTCGGGTAGTGGTCGGGGTGCAGGACGCCCTTGGCCGTACGGGTCTTCTCCCAGGCCGGGAGCGGGCCGCCCCGCTCGGCGAGGTCGACGGAGGCCTCGTACGCGGCGAGCATGATGCGCTCGGCGATACGGGCGGAGAGCGCCTTGGCCTCCGGCGAGTCGAAGGGCAGCCGCAGCTTGAAGAAGACGTCCTGCAGGCCCATCGCGCCCAGGCCCACCGGCCGCCACTTCGCGTTCGACCGGCCCGCCTGCTCGGTCGGGTAGAAGTTGATGTCGACGACCCGGTCGAGGAAGGTGACGGCGGTGCGGACGGTGGCGTCGAGGCGCTCCCAGTCGATGTCGCCGTCGTTCACGAAGGACCCGAGGTTGACCGACCCCAGGTTGCAGACCGCCGTCTCGCCGTCGTCCGTGACCTCCAGGATCTCCGTGCAGAGGTTGGAGGAGTGGACGACGTGGCCGGGCAGCGCCGTCTGGTTGGCGGTGCGGTTGGCGGCGTCCTTGAAGGTCATCCAGCCGTTGCCGGTCTGCGCGAGGGTGCGCATCATGCGGCCGTACAGGTCACGGGCGGGGATGGTCTTCTTGGCGAGCCCGGCCGCCTCCGCCTTGCGGTAGGCCGCGTCGAACTCCTCGCCCCACAGGTCGACCAGTTCCGGCACGTCCGACGGCGAGAACAGCGACCACGGCTGGTCGGCGTTGACCCGGCGCATGAACTCGTCCGGGATCCAGTGCGCGAGGTTCAGGTTGTGCGTACGCCGGGCGTCCTCACCGGTGTTGTCGCGCAGCTCCAGGAACTCCTCGATGTCGGAGTGCCAGGTCTCCAGGTAGACCGCGGCGGCACCCTTGCGCCGGCCGCCCTGGTTCACGGCGGCGACCGAGGCGTCGAGCGTCTTCAGGAACGGGACGATGCCGTTGGAGTGGCCGTTGGTGCCGCGGATCAGCGAACCGCGGCTGCGGACGCGGGAGTACGCGATGCCGATGCCGCCGGCGTGCTTCGAGAGGCGGGCGACCTGGTGGTAGCGGTCGTAGATGGAGTCCAGCTCGTCCAGGGGGGAGTCCAGGAGGTAGCAGGACGACATCTGGGGGTGCCGGGTGCCGGAGTTGAAGAGGGTGGGGGAGGAGGGGAGGTAGTCGAGGCGGCTCATGAGCCCGTAGAGCGCGGCGACTTCGTCGACCGACCTTGTGGTGTCGTCCTCGGCGAGGCCGGCGGCGACGCGCAGCATGAAGTGCTGGGGCGTCTCGATGACCTTGCGGGTGATCGGGTGCCGGAGCAGGTACCGGCTGTGCAGGGTGCGCAGGCCGAAGTAGCCGAAGCGGTCGTCGGCGCCGGTGTCGATCAGGGCGTCGAGGCGGGCCGCGTGGATCCGCGCGAACTCGGCGGTCCGGTCGGCGACGAGGCCCTCGCGGTGCCCGACCGCGACCGACTCGGTGAAGGACGTGACGCCCTGCGAGGCCGCCTCGGCGGCGATGGAGATGGTCAGCAACCGGGCGGCCAGCCTGCTGTAGGCCGGGTCCTCGGAGATGAGACCGGCCGCCGCCTCGGTGGCCAGCTCGCGCAGCTCCGCCTCGTCGGCGCGGGAGGACCGGCCGCGCAGCGCGGCGGCGGCGACCCGGCCGGCGTCGGCGTCGGGGAGGTCGGCGGTCAGCTCGGTGAGGGTCCGCAGCAGCGCGGCACCGGGATCGTCGGTCTCCACTGGAGCTGCTGAAGCAGGATCGGCTGGCGCGATGGTCACGTGGGGGCTCTCCCTCGCTCGGCACGGGGGCCTTGCGGAGGGCAGGGGGCAGCACACGAGCGCACGCGGCGTCGCGTCCACCGGCCCACTCCACGAGGCCCGGACGTCAGAGCGCACCGGCCGGGTGGCCGGGCGCGCTGTCGGCAGGTCCTCGGACTGACTCCTGTGCGCGCCGTGTCCCGGGAACCGGGTTCCGGGAGCAGACATGCACAAGTACACCGTTGCGGGACAGTTCCGGATTCGCACCGGATTCCCCTGCGGCGACAGCGAGGACGAGCATACATCTTGTGCTCACCCGCCACGCCACCCCCAGATGTTGTGTCGCGCTGGTTTCAGAGCGTCAACTCATAGGTGAGAAGAGTGATGTCGGAGAGGTGCGGGATCGGATTCCAGTCCCGATCGGGTGTGCGGACGAAGCCCAGACGTTCGTAGATGCGGTGGGCGCTGTGCATGGTGCGCTGGGAGGACAGGACGACGCGTACGCAGCCCTCTGTGGCCCGTGCGCGGTCGATGCAGGCGCGCACAAGGGCCTCGCCCGCTCCGCGTCCCCGCGCCGTGTGATCGACGGCGAGCATCCGGATCTCGGCCTCGCCGGAGCGGGCTATGTCGGCCATGGGGCCGCCGGACGGGACGAAGGTGACGCCGCCCAGGAGCTTGTCGCCGTCGGTGGCCACCAGTACCTCGGCGGCGGCCGCGCGCCTTGCCACGTCCTTCAGTACGCCGAGGTACTCGTCGCTCTCGCCGAAGTCGAGGAGGCCGTCCTGGAGGTAGGCCTGGGCGGTGATCTCGCCGAGTGCCTCGTACTCGGCGGGTCTCGCCCGCCGGATCACGATGTCCATGCGGCCGAGTCTGCCGGACCGGTACGGCGGCGGCCTGGGGTTTTCGCCGAGGGCCGCCGGGTTGCGGGGAGTTCCGGGAGTGCTTTCCATGGAGGTAGGTGTCGGCGCCCGCGGTCCCTCCGTTTCGAGAGCCCTCTCGGAAGGAGACGCACGATGACGAGGGTCGTCCGATGACGAGGGTCGTCCGTCACCCGCCCGGCAAGGAGCGGCCGCGCAACGCGCCGATGGCGACACTGGCTCCGAGGCGGGCGGGCAGCTGGGCCAGGCGGGGGTTCGTGGGTCACTGGCACCGGCTGACGATCCGTCTGGAGGCCCGCCGCGGCACCACCCGTCCGAGGAAATGGCGCCGCTGGATCTCCTACACCAACGTCACCCGGGCCGTCTGGGTGGTGGCCGCGCTCGCCCTGCTCGCCTGGGCGGTGCAGGGCCTGTACATCGTGATCGCGGGCAAGACGACCCGCTTCGAACAATGGCGGCAGGACAGCCAGGGGTTCGAATCCGTCATGCGCTTCGTCGGCCCGGTGCTCGGCGCGTCGATCGCCGCCACGCTCTTTCTGTTCTGGTGGTACCGGTGGACCAAGCGGCGCTATCTCGCCAAGGCGCGGGACGACCCGCACCGGCTGGTGCTCACCGCCGGCCCGGACACCGCCGAGATCGTGGGCCGGGAGGAGATCGCGCAGGTCATCGCCGAACGGCTGCGGGAGCGCGACACACGACGGCCCTATCTGCTGGTCGGCGGCGTCGGCGTGGGCAAGACCGCCGTCCTGGTACGGCTCACCGAACTGCTGGCCGAGCAGAACGCCGTGCCCGTGCCGATCCGGTTGCGGGACGCGACGGGCGACCTGAACTTCGAGCGCATGGCCAGGCAGCGCTTCGCCGAGGAGGCACCCCGGGGCATTCTCGCGCGCAGCAAGACCGACCGGGTCTGGCAGCAACTGCTCGCCGACGACAAGCCGGTCGTCATCGCCGACGGGCTGGAGGAGGCCCTCCTCGGCGACGGCCTGCAGCAGAACCGGGACAACATCATCCGGCGGGCCATCGAGCGCGCGCACGCCGAGAAGCTGCCCCTCGTCATCGCCTCCCGCCCGCACAGCCCGCTGGAGAGCACCTCGGCCGCGATCGTGGAGCTGGAACCGCTCAGCGAGGAAGAGGCCCTGCGCTTCGTCCAGGCGCGCGTCCCGGAGACGGACGAGCGGCGCGTGGACTGGATCGTGGAGACGGCGGAGGTCACCGAGTCACCCGTCTACCTGCAGATAGCCCGCGAACTGCACCGCCACGGAGCCCTGGAGCACGATCGGCCGGACGACGACCCGCAGCACATGAACACCCGCAGCCGTGACCGCGGCACACTGCGGCTCTGGCTGCTGCAGACCTGGGACGAGGCGCTGTGCGAGGGCCGACTGCGCGAGGACGTCACCCTGTCCCGGCAGGAACGCCGCGACACCCTCGAAGTGGTCTCCGCGCTGGCCTGCGTAGGACTGCTCCAGGACCGGCTGGAGGTCGGCTTCGGGGAACTGCTCGACACCGACGTCCATCCCGGTCCGGTGCGGCGCGCGCAGGCCCGGGCCGAGCACCTGTGGACCAGCGGACGCGGCTTCGACCGGTACGGCAGGCGGGGCAACGTCTTCTCCGAGTGGCACCGGCAGCAGATCTGGGACGTGCTCTGCCGCCGGCTCGGCCCGGAGGAGAGGAGGCGGCTGCGCCGGGGCAACGTGGACCAGTGCCGTGCCGCCCTCGCCCGGATCGCGCGCAACGCGGACAGGCTCGGACTGGTGGAGGGCTTCGAACGCAGGGTCCGTTTCCCGCACAGCATCATCCAGGCCTACTTCGGCTACCGCGTCCTGAACGACATGGGCGAGCGGGGCGCCGGCGAACTCGTCGAGCAGGCACTGCAGCCCCCCGGCCCCAGCCGTGAACTCCTCATGGCCCTGGTGCTGTTGTCACGTCGGCGGGCGGCGGTGCTCAGAGCCCCGCGGGACGGTGTCCGGGCCGAGGCGAAGTCGGAGATCGAGGAGTTGCTCCGCCGGTCGCCCGTGGGCGGACACAGCCTCGCCCACCGGCTCTGCACGGCCGCGCGCCGCCGCACCGACGACCCCAAGGCCCTCGATCTCTACACGGCGGCCGTGGAGATCGAGAGCGTGGAGGAGGTCCCCAGGCTGCTCGACGACATCACCGGCGAAGTCCGTAAGAGGTGGACCGGATTCAAGGGGGACCGGCGCACCCTCGACGACGCCAAGCTGAGGCTGCTCAGGCAACTCGGAGCCGCGCTGCGGAGCGTCTCCGCCCGGATCGACACCACTCCGCTCTACGAGGACCTCGTCGAGATCGGCATCGCCGAGCCCTCCTACTCCATACGCCTGGCCGCGGCCCAGGAGTTCGGCACCGGCGGCAACCCGGCGTTCGCCGTGATCCGCGGCCGGGTCGGGCTGAACAGCGATCCCGTGAAGGAGTACAACGACAGGCTCGCCGAACTGAAGGCATGGAAGCGGCAGGAGTACGAGAGGTGGGCCGAGCGCATGTCCCGGGCGAGGGCCGCCGGCGCGCCCTCACGAGCCAGGTCCGAGCGGATCGGCCGACTGCAGCAGGACCGGCGCCGGCTCAACCAGGACTACCGCAGGAAACGGGTCGATCTCTTCCGGGAGTTCGTGATGCGGGCCTGGATGATCCCCATGCTGCTGGGCTCGGTCGACGAGGCGCACCGTGACGAGGTCCGCGAGCGCCTCACCAAGTGGCTGCGCCACCTCGACCCCAACGCCACCGACGGCGCCCCCGACCTGCCGCTCGCCCTGGAGGCCGCGCTCGCCCAGGGCTTCAAGTACGCGGCCAACCGTCGCAAACGGCACCCGGACGCCTACCCGGCCGGCCGCGCCGACCTGATCCGGCAGGCGGAGACCGTGCTGCAGCAGTCCCGGTGCTGGTACGCGCAGGTCATCCTGCTCCAGGCGCTGTGCCTGTGGGAGCTCCCGGACACCGTGGGCGCCCACGAGAGGGGCGTGCACGCGAGGTCCGGCAAGGACGGCGGCGACGGCGCGCGTGAGCCGTCCCGGGCGATGGGCGGGACGACCGCCATACAGACCGTGCAGCGGTGGCTGTCGATGGCCGGCACGGTGAACCGGGCGCCCGGTCCTTCCGGGGGGAACGGCGACGCGCCCCGGCGGCTCCTGCATCCGTTCGTCGCCGAGGCGGGAGACCTGGTGGCCCTCGCGCTGGAGACCGGGCAGCCCGAGCGGTTCCTCTGGATCGACGAGAAGGGCGTCGCCGACAACATCGGCGCGCGCACCGGCAACTCCGAGGCGTACCGCAAGCACAACCTGTGGATTCCGCCCTCGGTCGGCTGGAGCACCCTCGACGCGCGCGCCCAGCGCCTGGTCGCCGACGTGCTGGTGATGCTGAACCTCATCGACCGGGACGGGCATCCGGACGAGGTCGAGGAGCGGATGGCCCGCGTGGAGCAGCCGGGAATGCCGCTCCCGCCGTGCATCCGCAGCGACCGCGGCCCACTGCGGCCCGGTCTGCGCGCCGGCATCTCGGACCCGCCCACACCGGGCTCGACCTGTCTGCCCGACTGCAAGTTCCAGCTCTGCCCCTACCCGCCCCGGGGCTGTGTGCCCAGGGGCGAGATCCGGGAGCCGTTCTGCCGCCAGCAGCAGGCCCTGCTGCCGGGACGCGTGCGGCGCCACCTGCCCCGGGGCCTGCGCCGGAAGACACCGCACTGGGTCAGCATGCGAGTGACGGAACTCGACGGGTTCTGGCAGCAGATGGCCGGGCGTACGCGCAGCTAGTGCCGCGGTACGCCCGGCCTCCGAGCAGGTGAACTAGTGCTTCGCCACCGGAAGTTCCACCCGGACCCCGGGGTCGCCCGCGTCCGCCGTGTAGTCCTCCGGCCTCGTCTCGTCGATGCCCTCCGGGGCCTTCACGGCCTTCAGGACGAAGGTCAGGACCACGGTGACCACCACGTTCAGCACGAACGCCGTCAGGCCGATGTAGCCGATCTCGCCGATGCCCGGGATCTCCTTCGCCGAGCCGCCGAAGTGCTTCTGCGTCGGGGAGGCGACGCCGTACGCGGCGATCGTGCCGTACAGCATGCCGACCGCCCAGCCGGCCAGCAGGGCCCAGCGGTGGAACCAGCGCGTGAACAGGCCGCCGACCAGGGCCGGGAAGGTCTGCAGGATCCAGATGCCGCCGAGGAGCTGGAAGTTGATCGCGACCGTCTTGTCCATGGTCAGGACGAAGACCAGCGCGCCCACCTTCACCAGCAGGGACACGAGCTTGGAGACCTTGGTCTCCTGCGCGGGTGTAGCGTGCGGCTTGATGAAGTCCTTGTAGATGTTGCGGGTGAAGAGGTTCGCGGCCGCGATGGACATGATGGCGGCCGGGACGAGGGCTCCGATGCCGATCGCCGCGAAGGCGACGCCCGCGAACCAGGACGGGAACATGTTCTCGAACAGCTGCGGGATCGCCAGCTGGCCGTTCTGCACCTTGATGCCGGCCGCGATCGCCATGAAGCCCAGCAGGGCCAGCAGGCCGAGCATCAGGGAGTACAGCGGCAGGATCGTGGTGTTGCGGCGGATCACCTCACGGCTCTTCGAGGAGAGCGTCGCGGTGATCGAGTGCGGGTACATGAAGAGCGCGAGCGCGGAGCCCAGCGCCAGCGTGGCGTACGTCCACTGCCCCGCCTCGGCCGGTACCAGCGCACCGCGCGGCGCGCCCGTGGCCGGGTTGGTCTGGCTGTACGCCTCGCCCGCCTTGGCGAAGATCTCGTCGAAGCCGCCGAGCTTGATCGGGATGTAGATGATCGCCACCGCGATGACGATGTAGATCAGGGTGTCCTTCACGAACGCGATCAGCGCGGGAGCGCGCAGGCCCGAGGAGTACGTGTACGCCGCCAGCACACCGAAGGCGATGAGCAGCGGCAGGTCCTTGATGAACCAGTTCGTGTTCTCGCCGCCGCCGACGCCCATCACGTCCAGCACGGCCTGGATGCCGACGAGCTGGAGCGCGATGTACGGCATCGTCGCCAGGATGCCGGTGAGGGCCACGGCCAGCGACAGACCCTTGGAGCCCCAGCGGCCTCGCACGAAGTCCGACGTCGTCACATAGCCGTGCTTGTGCGACACCGACCAAAGGCGCGGCAGGAACGTGAAGATCAGGGGGTAGACGAGGATCGTGTAGGGCACCGCGAAGAAGCCCGCCGCGCCGGCCGCGTAGATCGCCGCCGGGACCGCCACGAAGGTGTACGCCGTGTACAGGTCGCCGCCGAGCAGGAACCAGGTGACCCAGGTGCCGAACGACCGGCCGCCCAGGCCCCATTCGTCGAGGCTGTGCTCGTTCTCGGCCTTGCGCCAGCGCGCGGCCAGGAAGCCCATGACCGTGACGGCCAGGAAGAAGAAGATGAAGACGCCGAGTGCGACGCCGTTCACGCCGTCGTTCATTGCGCCGCACCGCCCTTCTGAGCGGCGCGGGCGCGCTGGTCACGCTGCCACAGCTTGTACGCGACCATCGTCAGCAGCGTGGAGAGCAGGACCCACAGCATCTGGTACCAGTAGAAGAACGGGATGCCGGCGACCGCCGGATCGGTCTTGGCGTACGAACCGACCCACAGCATCGCCACGAAGGGCGCGACGAGACAGAGCGCGATGACGACGCGCACCGGCGTCACCACCTGCCCTCTGTTCACTTCTGGCGCATCTGACATCTGACGGCTCCGTCCCCTCGCTGATCACCTGAGAAACGCGCAGGCAATGTAGGTGACGGTGCATCGACAGCGGAAGCCCTTGTCCGCATATCGGATGTGGAGGATTGGTGTGTGCGGCAACGGTGTGCGGGCGCGCGGCTCAGCAGCAGCGGAACCCCTGGCGCGGATCCGCCTCCTGACGGTCCGTCCGCATCCGCTCGAAGTCGCGCCGGGAGGGCACCTCGGCGTCCGGATGCCCATGCCGTACGTGGGCGACATAGCGGTCGTATGCCGACTCGTCGGTCAGCTCGCGCACGTACCAGCGCACGCTACGGAGCACTTGCCGGAGACTCACTGCTCGCCGAAGCGACCGCAAGGCGTTCCTCCTCCTTCTCCTCCTTGGTCGGGAACAGCCCGGCCGGGGCGATGATCTTCGACTCGACGTACGGTGCCTCGCTGAGCGTGGACAGGGCCGGGCGGCGGACGTGCCGGACGCAGACGCGGGTGGCGTCGGCGATCACGACGACGATCAGGAGCGCGAGGACCGCCGTGAGGACGCCGTCCACCGTGGAGTTGGTGACCACGGTGTGCATGTCGTCCATGCTCTTGGCGGGCGGCAGGACCTCGCCGCGGTCGATGGCGTCCTGGAAGACCTGACGCTGCTTGAAGAAGCCGACCTTCGGGTCGCTGGAGAACACCTTCTGGTAGCTCGCGGTGAGTGTCACCGTGGCGTCCCACACGAGCGGAACCCCGGTGATCCAGGCCCACTTGAGGCGCCCCGACTTCACCAGCAGGGTGGTGCAGACGGCGAGGGCGACGGCAGCGAGCAGCTGGTTCGAGATGCCGAAGATCGGGAACAGCTGGTTGATGCCGCCGAGGGGCTCGTGGACGCCGACCCACAGGAAGTACCCCCACAGGCCGCACACGATCGCGCTGGTGATGACCAGGCCTGGCTTCCAGCTGACGTTCTTGAAGGGCCGGTGGACGTTGCCCAGCATGTCCTGGAGCATGAACCGGCCCACGCGCGTGCCGGCGTCCAGCGCGGTCAGGATGAACAGCGCCTCGAACATGATCGCGAAGTGGTACCAGAAGGCGCGCAGGCCGTCCCCGGTGACCTGCGAGAAGATCTCCGAGACACCGATGGCGAGGGTGGGCGCACCGCCGGTCCGGGAGAGCAGGGACGCCTCCTCGACGTTCTCCGCGGCGCGGGCGAGCGCCTCGGGGGAGATCTGGTAGCCCCAACTCCCCACCACCTGCGAGGCGTTCTGCACCGTGTCCCCGATGACCCCGGCCGGCGCGTTCATCGCGAAGTACAGGCCCGGGTCGATGATGCTCGCCGCCACCAGCGCCATCACGGCGACCGACGACTCCATCAGCATGGAGCCGTAGCCGATCATCCGGACCTGCGTCTCCTTCTGGATCATCTTCGGCGTCGTACCGGACGAGATCAGCGCGTGGAAGCCGGACAGGGCGCCGCAGGCGATGGTGATGAAGACGAAGGGGAACAGGGACCCCGCGAAGACCGGGCCGTCGCCGCGCGAGGCGAAGTCCGTCACGGCGTCCATCTTCAGCGTCGGCAATGCGACGACCACGCCGAGGGCGAGCAGGAAGATCGTGCCGATCTTCATGAAGGTCGAGAGGTAGTCGCGCGGCGCCAGCAGCATCCACACCGGCAGGATCGAGGCGATGAAGCCGTACGCCACCATCCACACGACCAGCGTCGAGGGCGCGAGGGTGAAGGTGTCGGCCCATGACGACTCGGCGACCCAGCGGCCCGCGACCAGGGCGAGCAGCAGCAGCGCCACGCCGATCAGCGAGACCTCGGCGACCCGGCCGGGGCGCAGCACCCGCAGGTAGAAGCCCATCAGCAGGGCGATCGGGATCGTCATCGCGATGGAGAAGGTGCCCCAGGGGGACTGCGCGAGGGCGTTGACGATCACCAGGGCCAGCACGCCGAGGAGGATGATCATGATGACGAAGGTGGCGACCAGCGCGGCCGCGCCGCCGAACGGGCCGATCTCCTCGCGCGCCATCTGGCCGAGCGAGCGTCCGTCGCGGCGGGTGGAGAAGAACAGCACCACCATGTCCTGGACCGCGCCCGCGAAGACGACGCCGGCGATGATCCAGATCGTGCCGGGCAGATAGCCCATCTGCGCGGCGAGTACGGGCCCCACCAGCGGGCCGGCGCCGGCTATCGCCGCGAAGTGGTGGCCGAGCAGAACGCGGCGGTCGGTGGGGTGGAAGTCGATGCCGTTGTTCAGGCGTTCGGCCGGGGTGGCCCTGGTCCTGTCGACCTTCAGGACCTTGTACGCGATGAACTTGGCGTAGAAGCGGTAGGCGATCGCGTACGTGCCGAGGGCGGCCGCGACCATCCAGGCGGCGGAGACCTCCTCACCGCGGGACAGTGCGAGCACGGTCCAGCCGGCGGCACCGATCAGCGCGACCAGGGTCCAGATGACGATGGTTCGGGGATTGGCGGTACGCACCGGGTGGTCCTCCCGTCCATGCGGCGACGGGAGGAACGTAGAGCAGGTTGGGGACAGGCGCTACACCGCGTGCGGGAGTCGTTGTCCCTTCACCTTCCCGAACTGGCTCAATCCTGCGGCCTCTTCAACCTCGCGACGAACTTGTACCGGTCCCCCCGGTACACCGACCGCACCCACTCCACCGGCTGTCCCTCGCGGTCCAGCGAGTGCCGGGAGAGCATCAGCATCGGCAGGCCCACGTCGGTGCCGAGCAGGCCGGCCTCGCGCGGGGTGGCCAGGGAGGTCTCGATGGTCTCCTCGGCCTCGGCGAGATGGACGTCGTAGACCTCTGCGAGCGCGGTGTAGAGGGACGTGTACTTGACGAGGGACCTGCGCAGGGCCGGGAAGCGCTTCGCGCTCAGGTGCGTCGTCTCGATGGCCATCGGCTCGCCGTTCGCCATGCGCAGCCGCTCGATGCGCAGCACCCGGCCGCCTGCCGTGATGTCGAGCAGGTCGGCGAGGCGGTCGTCGGCGGTGATGTAGCCGATGTCCAGCAGCTGCGAGGTCGGTTCCAGGCCCTGGGCGCGCATGTCCTCGGTGTACGAGGTGAGTTGGAGGGCCTGCGAGACCTTCGGCTTGGCGACGAACGTGCCCTTGCCCTGGATGCGCTCCAGGCGCCCCTCGACGACGAGTTCCTGAAGGGCCTGGCGGACGGTCGTGCGGGAGGTGTCGAACTCGGCGGCCAGTGTGCGCTCGGGCGGGACGGGGGTGCCCGGGGCCTGGGTCTCCGTCATGTCGAGGAGGTGCTTCTTCAGGCGGTAGTACTTGGGCACGCGGGCGGTACGGACAGTGGTGCCGTTCTCGTTCTCCGCACTGCTGACGTCGGTGCTCATGCTCCGCCTTCCCGGCTCCGGCTGCGGCTCACATCGTGGCACGGCAGCGTACGGCATGTCCCCGTACGCTCCGTGATCTCTTCTGTATACCCTCGGCGGCCCGTTTGGTCTAGTCCACAAGGATCAGTGGTCTACCGGAGCCGTGATGTCCGGGGCTGTGTTTTCGAGGGTTTCTTACTTAAAGGTTCCTGCATATGTAGGTCGCATAACGGCTGGTCGGAGCCTATTCGAGCACCCTTGACACGCTTTCTGGTCTGGTCCAAGCTCCCCGTACTGGTCTACACCATTGGTCCAGGTCCCGGCCCAACGCTCGTGCGGGGAGGCAGGGGGGTTTGTGGCATCCCTGAGGAGGGTGGCGTGAAGCGCAAGCTGATATCCGCGATCGGTGTCGCGGGCATGATGATCTCCCTGGCGGCGTGCGGGGGCGACAACGGCGACGGCGGCGACAAGACCGGGGCCGACGGCTACGCGGGCGAGACGCTCACGGTGTGGGTGATGGACGGTTCCTCCCCGGATCAGTGGCAGAAGGACGTCGCCGCGGCCTTCGAGAAGAAGACCAAGGCCAAGGTCAAGTTCGAGATCCAGCAGTGGAACGGCATCCAGCAGAAGCTGACCACCGCCCTGTCCGAGGAGAACCCGCCGGACGTCTTCGAGATCGGCAACACCCAGACCCCGGCCTACGCCAAGACCGGCGGCCTCGCCGACCTCGCCGACCTCAAGACCGAGATCGGCGCCGACTGGACCGAGTCCCTCAACGAGTCCTCGATCTACGACGGCAAGCAGTACGCCGCCCCGTGGTACTTCGCCAACCGCGTCGTCCTCTACAACAAGAAGATCTGGGCCGAGGCGGGCATCAAGGACACCCCCAAGACCCGCGACGAGTTCTACGCCGACCTGAAGACGATCGGCGAGAAGACCGACGCCGAGCCGATCTACCTGCCCGGCCAGAACTGGTACCACTTCGTCGGCCTGACCATCGGTGAGGGCGCCGAGCTGGTGAAGAAGGACGGCGACAAGTACGTCTCCAACCTCGCCGACCCCAAGGTCGCCGCCGCCATGGAGACGTACAAGAAGTTCCAGGCGCTGTCCAAGGCGCCCAAGGACAAGGACGAGGCCACCCCGCAGCAGGGCGAGGTCTTCGGCAAGGGCAACGTCGGCGCCTTCATCGGCATGGGTTGGGAAGCCGGCATCGCGATCGAGGCCAACAAGAAGATCGAGAAGGAGATCGGCTACTTCACCATCCCGGGTGCCACGGCCGACAAGCCCGAGGGCGTCTTCCTCGGCGGCTCCAACCTCGCGGTCGCCGCGGGCAGCAAGAAGCAGGAGCTGGCCAAGGAGTTCCTGCGGATCGCCCTGAACGACACGTACGAGGGCGAGCTGGCCAAGCTCAACGGCGTCATCCCCAACAAGGAGTCGCTGCAGACCAACCTCAAGGGCAACGTCGTCGCCGAGGCCGCCGCGCCGGCCGCCGCGGGCGGTGGCACCACGCCGCTGATCCCGGAGTGGGCGGCCGTGGAGAACGCGCCCAACCCGATCAAGACGTACATGACCGCCGTGCTGAACGGAAAGTCGCCGGCCGACGCGGCCAAGCAGGTCGAGGACGAGTTCAACAAGCGTCTGGCCCAGCAGCAGTAACGGCACCGGGTGCGCGCCGGGGCGGGGGTTGCGCGTGCCGCCCCCCGCCCCGGCGACCGTACGCGGGTCCACGTACGCAGGTCGAGAAGAGAGATCGCGAGCATGACCGTGCAGACCGAACGGCCGCCCTCCGGCCCGGTGGACGCAGTCGACAAAGCCGAGAGCGGATCCGCCGGACCGCGGCCCCGAGCCGCCGCCCGGGCCGGCGCGCTCACCCCGTACCTCCTGCTGCTGCCGGCCTGCGCGGCCACGGTGCTGCTGCTCGGCTGGCCGCTGGTGAAGGACATCCTGCTGTCGTTCCAGAACCTCAACATGGCGCAGCTGATCCAGCACGTCACCGAGTGGAACGGCATCGACAACTACAAGGAGGTCCTCACCGGCGAGGACTTCTGGCGCGTCACCCTGCGCTCGATCCTGTTCACGGCGGTCAACGTCGCCCTGACCATGGTCCTGGGCGCGCTGGTCGGCCTGCTGCTCGCCCGCCTCGGCCGGCGGATGCGGGTCATGCTGCTGGTCGGGCTCGTGCTGGCCTGGGCGATGCCCGTGGTCGCCGCCACCACCGTCTACCAGTGGCTGTTCGCCCAGCGCTTCGGTGTCGTCAACTGGGTCCTGGACAAGCTGGGTTGGCACTCCATGGCCGACTACAGCTGGACCAGCAGCCAGATGTCGACGTTCTTCGTGGTCACGGTGCTGATCGTCTGGCAGTCGATCCCGTTCGTCGCGATCAACCTCTACGCGGCGACGACCACGATCCCCGGCGAGCTGTACGAGGCCGCGGCGCTGGACGGCGCGGGCGCCTGGAAGTCCTTCACCACGGTGACGCTGCCCTTCCTGCGCCCCTTCCTCTACGCCACGACCTTCCTGGAGATCATCTGGATCTTCAAGGCGTTCGTGCAGGTCTTCACCATCAACGGCGGCGGCCCCGACCGGCTCACCGAGATCCTGCCCGTCTACGCCTACATCGAGGGCGTCGGCAACCAGCACTACGGCATGGGCGCCGCGATCGCCGTCCTGACCATCCTGATCCTGCTCGGCCTGACCGCCTACTACCTCAGGATCGTGCTCAAGCAAGAGGAAGAGGAGGTCTAGCGGTGAAGCGCTCGCTCTTCGGCCGCCTGTGGCCCAACGTCACGGCCGTCGTCCTGTTCATCGGCTTCGTCTTCCCCGTGTACTGGATGTTCGCCACGGCGTTCAAGCCGACCGGCGACATCATCTCCGAGGACCCGGTCTGGTTCCCGACCGACGTCACCTTCGAGCACTTCAAGCGGGCGACCGGCGTCGACCACTTCTGGACGTACGTGTCCAACTCGCTGATCGTCACGCTCTGCGCGGTCACCCTCGCCCTGGTCGTCGCGCTGGCCGGCTCCTTCGCCCTCGCGCGTATGCGGTTCAAGGGGCGGCGCGGGTTCGTCATCGGCTTCATGATGGCCCAGATGGCACCCTGGGAGGTCATGATCATCGCGATGTACATGATCGTGCGGGACGCCTCGATGCTGAACAGCCTCGTGCCGCTGACGGTCTTCTACATGATGATGATCCTGCCCTTCACCATCCTGACCCTGCGCGGCTTCGTCGCCGCGGTGCCCCGGGACCTGGAGGAGGCCGCGATGGTCGACGGCTGCACCCGCGCCCAGGCCTTCCGCAAGGTCATCCTGCCGCTGCTCGCACCGGGCCTGATGTCGACGTCCCTGTTCGGCTTCATCACCGCATGGAATGAATTCCCGCTGGTCCTGGTGCTGAACAAGGAGGCGGAGGCGCAGACCCTGCCACTGTGGCTGTCCAGCTTCCAGACCGCCTTCGGCAACGACTGGGGCGCGACGATGGCGGCGTCCTCCCTCTTCGCCATCCCGATCCTGATCCTCTTCGTCTTCCTGCAGCGCAGGGCTGTCAGCGGCCTTACGGCCGGCGCCGTGAAGGGATAACGCCACCCGATGACGACATTCGCCAGCGGCACCGACACTCTGACGCGCGATGCCCTGACCGTTCTGCAGCCCGGCTTCACCGGCACCAGCGCCCCCGACTGGCTGCTGCGCCGCCTCGGTGAGGGCCTCGCCTCCGTCGGCCTGTTCGGCCGCAACATCGCCTCTCCCGAGCAACTGGCCGCGCTGACCGCCCAGTTGCGCGCCGAGCGCGACGACGTGCTGGTCGCGATCGACGAGGAGGGGGGTGATGTGACGCGGCTGGAGGTGCGCACCGGCTCCAGCTTTCCCGGCAACCACGCCCTCGGCGCGGTGGACGACGTGGAGCTGACCCGGGAGGTGGCCGCCGAACTCGGGCGCCGCCTGGCCGCCTGCGGGGTGAACCTCAACTGGGCCCCCTCGGCCGACGTGAACTCCAATGCCTCCAACCCGGTGATCGGCGTACGGTCCTTCGGCGCCGACCCCGCCCTCGTCGCCCGCCACACCGCGGCCTACGTCACCGGACTCCAGTCGGCGGGCGTGGCCGCCTGCACCAAGCACTTCCCGGGCCACGGCGACACCGCGGTCGACTCGCACCACGCCATGCCCCGCATCGACGCGGACGCCTCGGTCCTGGCCGACCGTGAACTCTCCCCGTTCCGCGCGGCGATCGCCGCCGGCACCAGGGCGATGATGAGCGCGCACATCCTCGTCCCCGCCCTGGACCCCGACCACCCGGCGACCCTCTCCCGCCCGGTCCTGACCGACCTGCTGCGCGGCGACCTCGGCTACACCGGCCTGATCGTCACCGACGGCATGGAGATGCAGGCCATCGCCGCCACCTACGGCATCGAACGCGGCAGCGTCCTCGCCATCGCGGCCGGCGCCGACGCCATCTGCGTCGGCGGCGGGCTGGCGGACGACGAGACGGTACGGCGTCTGCGGGACGCCCTGGTCACGGCGGTCCGCTCCGGCGAACTCCCCGAGGCGAGGCTGGCGGAGGCGGCGGAACGGGTCCGCGAACTGGCCCGCTGGACGGCGACCGTACCCAGAGCCGAGGGCGACTCACGACCCGACGTCGGTCTCGTCGCCGCCCGCCGCGCCCTGCGGCTGACCGGCGCGGGGGAAGCTGCGGCCACGGAGCCCTTCACCCCCCTCACCGAACCGCCGTACGTCGCCGCCTTCACCCCGGTCGCGAACATCGCGGTCGGCGACGAGACCCCCTGGGGCGTCGCCGCCGAACTGGCCCACCTGCTCCCGGGCACCGAGACGGGCAGTTTCGCGGGGGAGGAGGCGGGGCGCGAGGCCCTGGCCGCGGCGGCCGGCCGGCGGGTTGTGGCCGTCGTCCGCGACGAACACCGCCACCCCTGGATGGCGGCGGCTGTCGACACCCTGCTGCGGTCCCGCCCGGACACGATCGTGGTCGAGATGGGCGTCCCGCAGGCGAATCCCCGGGGCGCGCTGCACATCGCCACGTTCGGCGCGGCCCGCGTCTGCGGGCGGGCGGCGGCGGAGGCCATCGCCGGAGCGTGAGACCGCCCTCGCGTCACTCGACGTAGGCCGGTTGCAGCCCTGCCTCCAAATGTAGTACTTCTTATACATGAGCGAGCAGGTGCACAACAGGTTGGCGATGGTGCGTGCCGAACGGAAGGTGTCGCGCCAGAGCCTGGCCGAGGCAGTGGGAGCCCACTACCAGACCATCGGCTACATCGAGCGGGGGCAGTACAACCCGAGCCTCGACCTGGCGTTGAAGATCGCGAAGTTCTTCGATCTGCCGGTCGAGGCGCTGTTCTCCCTCGAACCGTTCCGGCCGCTCACGGACGAGGTCTACGGGAGGAAACAGCCATGACGGCGACGCGGATGACGAACTACGACCGGACCATGCTGCGGGTGATGAACGACCCCCGAGGGCGGCGGCTGCGGGCCACGGCCGCACGGCGGCGGTCGACCGTCGCCGCGCATGTCGCGCTCACGGCGGCCATCGTCGCGCTGCTCACCCACTTCTGCCTCTCGCGTGCGGAGTCGACGTGGGCCGCCGTCGCCGTGGTCGTCCTCCTGCTGCCCTGGATGGTGGCGCAGGGGCTGATCAACGGCGCCACCCGAGGCTTGCTCGAACTGCGCGAACGTGCCCTGGACGAGCGGCAGTTGGCCGAACGCAGCCAGGTGCTCGCCCGCGCCCACCGCGCGACGACCGTTCTGCTGGCCGTGGCGGTGCTCGGCCTTTTCGCGTCAGGCATGGCCGACGGTGACGCCCTGCGCACCTACGCGCCGCCCGCCCTCGCCGCCGGCCTGGTGGTCCACTTCCTGATGCCGGTGTGGGTGGCCGGCCTGACCGCCAGGGACGAGCCGGCCGAGGACGAGCCGGCCACTCTTCCCTAGTGCCTTCTCCGGCACGCCCCGTCGTCGGCCGGGTGCCCTAGATCCCCTGCCACTCCGGCTTGTTGACGTAGGTGTGCCGGAAGTAGTCGGCCAGCTTCAGCTTCGACGCGGCGGCCTCGTCGACGACGACCGTGGCGTGCGGGTGCAGTTGCAGCGCCGAGGCCGGGCAGACCGCCGCGACCGGGCCCTCGACGGTCGCGGCGACCGCGTCCGCCTTGCCCTCGCCGGTGGCCAGCAGCACCAGGTGCCGCGCCTCCAGGATCGTGCCTATCCCCTGCGTGATCACGTGATGCGGCACCTGCTCGATGTCCCCGTCGAAGAACCGCGCGTTGTCGACCCGGGTCTGCTCGGTCAGCGTCTTGATGCGCGTCCGCGACGCCAGCGACGAACACGGCTCGTTGAACCCGATGTGCCCGTCGGTCCCGATCCCGAGCAACTGCAGATCGACGCCCCCGGCCTCGGCCAGCGCCGCGTCATACGCCTCGCACGCCCCCTGCACGTCCTCGGCCGTACCGTCCGGCCCGATGAACGCGTCCATCCCGATCCCGAGCGGCTCCAGCACCTCGCGCTGCAGCACCGACCGGTACGACTCCGGATGCTCGGCGGGCAGCCCCACGTACTCGTCGAGCTGGGCGATCCGCGCCCGCGAGGCATCCACCGCACCGGCACGCACCTTGGCCGCGAGCGCCGCGTAGATGGGCAGTGGCGTCGACCCGGTGGCCACCCCGAGCAGGGCGTCGGGCTTGCGCCCGAGCAGCTGGGCCATGGCCTCGGCTATCAGCTCGCCACCCGCCTTGGCGTCCGGAACGATGACAACTTCCACGCTGGGCCTGCCGATCTGAAGAGGGACTCGAAGGGCACCCTGAAGGGGCATGTGGTTTAGACCAATCTAACAGAGCGGGGCTCCCGGGCCCAGGTGCACTCAAGCCCCACGGAGATTTCCGGAGACCGTCGGGCAGGCGTCATTCCCCGTGGGGGAGTGGAATGGAGACTGACCGCCCGAACCGACCGGAGCACTCGGCCGACCGGCCCCGCCCGGCATGACAGACGGAGGGTCCGGCACGACGAGTGGGAGCACCCGGGACGACGGGCCGTTGATCCCGGCACGACGAGCCGGAGATCGCGGCGCGACGAGCGCGGATCCCGGCAGGGCGAGCGGAGATCCCGGCACGACGAGCGCCCGGCACCACACGAGCGCGAGAGCAGGAAGGGCCTCATGACCACCACGACCCCCTACCCTCCCGACCCGCACGCCCCCCACAACGACGCACCCGGCCGGATCATGGCCCGCGAGATGGCCGAGCAGCCCACCGTGCTGCGCCGGATCCTGTCCGACGGCACCCCCGCCATCCGCAAGGTCGCCCAGGAGATCGCCGCCCGCAACCCCCGCTTCGTCCTGCTCACCGCCCGCGGCACCTCCGACAACGCCGCGCTCTACGCCAAGTACCTCCTCGAAATCCGCCTCGGCCTGCCCTGCGGCCTGACCTCGATGTCGACCACCACCGCCTACGGCGCTCGCCCCGACCTCACCGACGTCCTCGTCGTCACCGTCAGCCAGTCCGGCGGCTCCCCGGACCTGGTGGCCTCGACCCGGGCCGCCCGCGAGGCCGGCGCGATCACGCTCGCGGTGACCAACAACCCCGACTCCCCGGTGGCCGGCGTCTCCGAGTACCACCTCGACATCATGGCCGGACCGGAACGGGCCCTCCCCGCGACCAAGACCTATACGGCCTCCCTTCTCGCCCTGTACCTCTTTGTCGAAGGCCTGCGCGGCGGCGACGGAACCCCCGCCCAGGTGCTCCCGGACCTCGCCGGGAAGCTGCTCGCCCGGCAGGACGAGGTCCGCGCCCTCGCCGCCCGGTACCGCTTCGCCGAGCGCATGGTGATCACCTCCCGCGGCTACGGCTACCCCACGGCCAAGGAAGCCGCCCTCAAGCTGATGGAGACCAGCTACATCCCGGCGCTCGCCTACTCCGGCGCCGACCTCCTGCACGGCCCGCTCGCCATGGTCGACAACGTCTCCCCGGTCATCGCGGTCGTCACCGACGGCAAGGGGGGCGAGGCACTCCAGCCCGTCCTCGACCGACTCCGCGGCCGCGGCGCCGACCTGGTCGTCATCGGCCCCCGGCACCAGGTCGCACAGGCCTCGGCCGGCTTCGTCCTGCCCACCGAGGACGTGGCCGAGGAGGTCCAGCCGATCCTGGAGATCATCCCGCTCCAACTCCTGGCCCACGAGGTCACCATCGCCCGGGGCCAGGACCCGGACGCGCCCAGGGCGCTGGCGAAGGTGACCGAGACGCGCTGAACCCCGCGTGTCCCGAGGGCGGGTCGCTACGTCAGTGAGCCGCCCGTCGCGTCCACCCAGCTCCCCGTCACCCACCGCCCCCCGTCCGACGCCAGGAACGCCACCACGTCGGCGACGTCGGCCGTCTCGCCCACCCGGCCGAGTGCCGACAGTGCGGCGGCCTGCGCCCATCCGCCCTCGGTGCCGTGCAGGAGCTCGGCGGTGTTGTCCGTGTCGATGATCCCCGGCGCCACCGAGTTCACCGTGATTCCGCGCGGGCCCAGCACCTTGGACAGGTCACGGGTGAAGACGTCGAGCGCCCCCTTGGTCATGGAGTACGCCATCAGGTCCGGCATCGCCGCGGTGCGCGCCAGCCCCGAGGAGATGTTGATGACCCGCCCGCCGTCGCGCAGTCGGCCGAGGCCCCGCTTGACGATGAAGTGCGGTGCCTTGACGTTGACCGCGAAGACCCTGTCGTACTCCTCCTCGTCGATCTGCCCAAGGGCTGACGACGTGCCTATCCCCGCGTTGTTGACCAGGACGTCCACCCCGTCCGCGTGCCGGTCGAACTCCTCCCACAACGCCTCCGCATCGCCCGGCAACCCCAGCTCGACGCCGATCGCGAAGGCCGAGCCGCCTGCCGCCTCGATCGCGGCGACCGTCTCCTTCGCGGCCGCCTCGTTCCTGCCGTAGTGCACGCCGACCCGCGCGCCGTCGCGCCCCAGCCGTTCGGCGATGCCTCGCCCGATCCCCCTGCTCGCCCCCGTGACCAGAGCCGTCCTGCCCGCAAGCGCACCCATGCCGGCGCCCCCTTCGTAATTCTCTATCGGTCGCTACAAAAATGACCGTAGATCACGCCGCGACCGTTTGTCTAGCGCCCGCTATAAAATGCACTCCATGGTGAGCAGCACGGCGACCGAGGAGGCCGGAGAGGCCGGGAACTCCGGCCAGGTGGAGAAGGCCGGCCAGGTGGAGAAGCCCGGCCAAGCGGAGAAGCCCGGGCAGGCGCAGAAGCCCGGGCAGGCGCAGAAGGCCCGAGCGAAGGGCCGTCCCGCGTCCAAGCCCCGTGGCCGCCCCCGCTCCTTCGACCGCGAGACCGCCCTGGAGAAGGCGATCCTCGCCTTCTGGGAACGTGGCTACGAGGCGACCTCCGTCTCCGACCTCACGCGCGTCATGGGCATCGGCGCCCCGAGCCTGTACGCCGCCTTCGGTGACAAGCAGTCCCTCTTCGAGGAGGTCGTCCGCGAGTACGGCGTGCGGTACGGCTCGTTGACCGAGCGCGCCCTGGCCGAGGAGCCCACCGCCCGAGCCGCCGTGGCGCGGATACTGCGCGAGGCGGCCGCGGAGTACACCGATCCGGCCCATCCGCACGGCTGCCTCGTCGTCCACGCGGCCACCAACTGCTCGACACCCGAGGTCGAGGAGTCCCTGCGGGTACGGCGCAACGCCAACATCGCCGCCATCCGGGGCCGTATCGAAGCGGACATCGCCACCGGCGCGCTCCCGCCCCACGCCGACGCCGCCGTCCTCGCCCGGCATGCCGGTGCGATGATCCAGGGCATGTCACAACAGGCGCGCGACGGGGCGAGCCGGGAGGAACTGGAGGCACTCGCGGAAATTGCCATGGCCAACTGGCCCCGCACATGAACCCACACGGGTTAGGCTGCGTGGTGGTTGCCAGGGCGTCCTACTAGTTGTCCGACTGGTCGGAGCCCGCGAAGAAGCGCCAACAGCAAACAGGCTCCAACGCATGGACACACAAGAGTGGTCTAGTCCACAATGCGAAGGAGTGCGTAGGACAAGAACGCACCGACTTCCGCCTTCCCCGCACAGGAAGGCGGACCGAGGAACCGGAGCTCTCTGCCCTGACTGCCCCGGCTCCTCATCCTTCGGCCGACCGGGACCGCACACCCCACGGCCGATATTGCTCCGGGCTGCGGTGCCGGGAGGGTTGAGGGTCCCTCTCAGGCGCCGCGGCCCGCGGGTGTTTTCGGGCCGCATAGGCCCTTGAAGTGGCTGGTTTCGAGTCATGTCCGTACCGCCAGGTACGCTCGGCCACGTGCCCTCCATGAACGAACTCGTACGCCAGCACACGGCCCTCGACGACTCCGACCTCGAGTGGCTGCACCTGCTGGTCTCGGAGTGGCAGCTGCTCTCCGACCTCTCCTTCGCCGACCTCGTCCTGTGGGTCCCCACCAGCGACGGCACCCGCTATGTCTCCGTGGCGCAGATGCGGCCCAACACCGGCCCCACCTCGTACCAGGACGACATGGTCGGCCACCTGGTCCCACGCGGCCGCCGCCCGATGCTGGACGCCGCGCTCGACGAGGGCCGCATCGTGCGCGAGGGCGACCCCGAGTGGCGCGAGGAGGTGCCGGTCCGCGTCGAGTCGATTCCGGTACGACGGGAAGGGCGGGTCCTCGGTGTCATCGCGCGCAACACGAACCTGCTGACCGTTCGCACCCCGAGCCGCCTGGAGTTGACGTACCTCCAAAGCGCCTCGGACCTCGCGCAGATGATCGCGGCCGGCGCGTTCCCGTTCGCGGGCCAGCAGGTCGACATGGACGCCTCGCCGCGCGTCGGCGACGGCCTGATCCGCGTCGACGCCGACGGCATCGTCCAGTACGCCTCCCCGAACGCGCTGTCCGCCTACCACCGCCTCGGCCTCGCCGCCGACCTCCTCGGGCACCACCTGGGCATGACCACCGCCGAACTCGCCCCGACGCACGGCCCGGTGGACGAGGCCCTCGCCAAGGTCGCCAGCGGCTGGGCGCCCCGCAACTTCGAGATCGAGTCCGGCGACGGGGTCATCCAGTTCCGCGCGATCCCGCTCAGCCCCAAGGGCACCCGCATCGGTTCGCTGGTCCTGCTCCGCGACGTCACCGAACTGCGCCGCCGCGAGCGCGAGTTGATCACCAAGGACGCGACCATCCGGGAGATCCACCACCGGGTGAAGAACAACCTCCAGACCGTGGCCGCCCTGCTTCGCCTGCAGGCCCGGCGTATCGAGTCCGACCGCGGCCGCGAAGCACTCGAAGAGGCGGTACGGCGGGTCGGCTCGATCGCGATCGTGCACGAGACGCTCTCCCAGAACCTCGACGAGCGTGTGGAGTTCGACGAGATCGCCGACCGGGTGCTGGCCATGGTCGCCGAGATCTCGCCCGGCAAGGTCACCGGCCGGCGCACCGGCCGCTTCGGCATCCTGGACGCCGAGGTCGCCACCCCGCTGTCGATGGTCCTGACCGAGATCCTCCAGAACGCCCTGGAGCACGGCTTCCGCGAGGGCGAAACCGGCACGGTCGAGGTCTCGGCGGTCCGTGGGGGTACGGCGAAGCAGGCCCGCCTCCTGGTCACGGTCCAGGACGACGGCGTGGGCCTCCCCGACGGCTTCGACCCGCACACCGCGGGCAACCTCGGCCTGCAGATCGTACGGACCCTGGTCGAGGGCGAGTTGGGCGGTACGTTCGACATGGTGCCGGCGCCGGAGCGGGGGACCCGGGTGATCCTCGACATTCCGGTGCGGGCACCCAAGTAGGTAGGTCCGGTCGGCGACAAGGAGACCTTCTGGGCGTGGCCGCACCTGAACGGCAATGAGCCCCAGTGAACAGCAAAGAGCCCCAGCCCGTTCAGGGGGCTGGGGCTCAACATGCTCGTTGCCAGCATTCGCTGCGCATCGGGGGTACTGCGCGCTGCGGCTCGGGGGCGGGAGATGCGTACTCGCTGTACGCGCCGCCAAGCTCAGGCTGTTTGCGGGGCGGGTGTTGTCAGGCGGAGGCCTGACGGGCCCGGTTGCGGGCGGCGCGGCGCTTCATGGCGCGGCGCTCGTCCTCGCTGAGACCACCCCAGACGCCGGAGTCCTGGCCGGACTCGAGCGCCCACTGCAGACACTGATCCATAACGGGGCAGCGACGGCAGACGGCCTTGGCTTCCTCGATCTGCAGCAGCGCAGGACCGGTGTTGCCGATGGGGAAGAAGAGCTCGGGGTCTTCCTCGCGGCAAACGGCGTTGTGACGCCAGTCCATGGCTGCTACCTCTCCTTGGTATTACGTGCAAGTTGCTTGTGAATGTGAACGCTTTCACGAATCCCTCAACAAGTGAAGGGCCGACCGCCAGGTTCCCTGGCGAGGTCCTGTGATTTGAAGAGGGGTTCCGGTGATCAGTGGAGGCCGGTCTTGCGGGCCGTCCCGATCGCCACGTAGAGACTCGCAAACCTCAGCGACGGATACAACCCCTTCCGGAAAGTTTTTTTTGATTCCTCGGTGTCTACTAGGTCACAGCCGTACTTCCATGGGGTGGATCCTGGCCTAAACGTTCGAGTGAAAGGACTTTGGCCCGTTCCGCTCACACAATCACACGCAGTGCACGGCGTACGCCTGTGAACGTCACGCTCGTACGGAGCCCGAGGTGGTCGCCGTCCATCTGAAGGGGCAACGGCACCTTCGAATGCAAGGTGAACTGGTCCAGGTCGTGCAGGGAGACCGCGTGCTTCCCATGGGGTCCGCGCTCGGGGGACGAAGTGAGCAACTGGGTGCCATATCGGGCAACCGCGGCGGTCGTCATTCGGCTGAGACCGAGTACGTCGAGGCCCTTATCGAACGAGGCCTTAGGCGACGCGTACATCGGGTGATTGCCCAAGAAGGTCCACGGGGACGTGTTCGAGACTATGGAGAGGACCAGATCGGTCACCGGCTCCGCGTCCGGACGCTCCAAGGTGATCGTTCCGTGGCGGCGGTGCGCCTCGCCGAAGAACTGGCGCAGGGCCTGACGGACGTAGAGAGCGTGTGTGGATTTTCTGCCGCGCTCGCGCTGCTGCTCGACGCGCCCGACCACGCCGGCGTCGAAGCCGAGGCCCGCGTTGAAGGTGAACCAACGTCCCGGTACCCCGTCGTCCTCCGTGCCCGGGGTGCCGGTGGTCAGCCCCAGGCCGACCGTGCGTTCGCTGCCCTCGCGCAGGGCGTCGAGCAGGGCGCCGGTCGCCTCCACGGCGTCGTTGGGCAGGCCGAGGGCGCGGGCGAAGACGTTGGTGGAGCCGCCGGGGACCACGGCGAGTCCGGGGAGGTGCTCCGGGTCGGGGCCGTTGTGCAACAGTCCGTTGACGACCTCGTTCACCGTGCCGTCGCCGCCGAGGGCGACCACCAGGTCGACGTCGTCGCTCTCGGCCGCCTGCCGGCCCAGGTCGCGGGCGTGGCCGCGGTACTCGGTGGTGACCGCCTCGAGTTTCATCTCGCTGGCGAGCGCATGGATCAGGACATCGCGCGTACGTGCGCTTGTGGTGGTTGCTGCCGGATTGACCACGAGAAGTGCACGCATGACTGGCAGCGTACCTACTGGGGGGTACCGGGCACAGGTCGAGGTTGGGATCTAGTAAGAGAACGGGCGTGAGTCTCGACACGAGGGACTGCGTCGGGCTTGGCCGTGGTTTTGGTGCGGCCGGTTTTGGGGGGTGGCCGGCGTTGGGGCGGGCCCTGCTGGGGGCTGCCGCCCCCAGACCCCCGCTTCGGCCCTTGAGGGGCCTCGTCCTCAAACGCCGGACGGGCTGAAATGCCGGGGCCGGTGCTGAGAGGTCGCCGTTGCTCAACCGGTTCGCCCCCAGTGGCTGAGAATGCCTGACCTGGCCTCGGGCAGGTGCTGGCGGGGAGGGCGATGTTGCCTGGGGCTACCCTTCAGGGGTGACCAAGGAGCAGACCCCCACCACCCCGGAAACCACCGGTCCGCGCCCGCGGCGGCTGACGTATGCCGCGGTGCTCACCGCACTGGAAGGGCTGGGGCTTGCCGTCGGCGGGCTGTGGGTGCTCGTGCTGGGGATCACCGGGGATCCTGATGACCGGCAGCAGGCCGTCACGCTCGGGGTGACGCTCGTCGTGCTCGCCCTGTTGCCGTTGCTCGCCGCGCGGGGGCTCTTCGCTCAGCGCAGCTGGAGCCGGGGGCCGTCCGTCATCACGCAGATTCTGGCGCTGCCGGTGGCCTACAGCCTGTTGCAGGCGGACAGCATCGCCATTCCGGCGGGGATCGCGATCGCTGTGGTCGCGATCACCACGCTGGTATTCCTGGTCAACCCGGCGACGACCCAGGCCCTCGGGATCCGGGGGCCCGGCGACGCGCAGGATCAGAAGTAGCCGTCGGCTCCAGCAGTCGCCGGATCCGAAGGGGCCGTCACTCCTCCACCAGCAGCTTCTCCCGCAGCTGAGCCAGCGTGCGGGCCAGCAGCCGGGAGACGTGCATCTGGGAGATGCCGACCTCCTGCGCGATCTGCGACTGGGTCATGTTGCCGAAGAAACGCAGCAGCAGGATCCGCTTCTCGCGCGGCGGCAGGTCCTCGAGCAGCGGCTTCAGGGACTCGCGGTACTCGACGCCCTCCAGCGCCTCGTCCTCCGCGCCGAGGGTGTCGGCGACCGCAGGGGACTCGTCGTCCGTGTCGGGGACGTCCAGGGACAGCGTGGAGTACGCGTTGGCGGACTCCAGGCCCTCCAGGACCTCCTCCTCCGAGATCGACAGCTTCTCGGCGAGTTCATGGACGGTGGGGGAGCGGCCGTGCTGCTGGGACAGCTCGGCGGTGGCCGTCGTAAGGGCGAGACGCAGCTCCTGCAGGCGCCGCGGAACCCGCACCGCCCAGCCCTTGTCGCGGAAGTGCCGCTTGATCTCGCCGACGACCGTCGGGGTCGCGTAGGTCGAGAACTCGACGCCGCGCTCCGGGTCGAACCGGTCGACCGACTTGATCAGGCCGATGGTGGCGACCTGGGTGAGGTCGTCGAGCGGCTCGCCGCGGTTGCGGAAGCGGCGCGCGAGGTGCTCGACGAGTGGCAGGTGCATACGGACCAGCTTGTTGCGCAGCTCGGCGTACTCCGGGCTGCCGTCCTTCAGCTTGCGCAGCTCGATGAACATGGCGCGCGCCCCGCTGCGGTCCTGAGGGGCGTGCTGCGTCGCCTGTGCGCTGTGCGCGCCCATCGCCTCGTCCTCGGCGTTTCGCTCGTGCTCGCTCATCGTCCTGCCCGTCGCCCTCTCCCGAGCCCTCGCCTCTACTCGGGCAGGGGAGACCCCGATCCGCCCACCCAGAGGCGCGCCCTGCACGGCACCTTCGTCATCCCGCCTGTCGCCCAGGAGGCCCGCCTCCACGGAGTCGTCCTCCGGGTGTGGCCGCGCCTGCTCGGGGATGCCGTCGATGCCGTCGACCATGCGTCGGGATCCGCTCGGGCCACCAGGGCCCGCCCCCAGGCTCTCGGCTCCGTCCGAGCAGGGGGGAGTGCTTTCCGGCAGCTCCCGTGTGCCGCGCTCTTCGTCCCGCACCGGCCCGTCCCCGTTCCTCACGCCGGCCCGGGTCCCGCGCCGCGCTGTTTGTAGAGGCTGATCGAAACGGTTTTGTCCTCGTCCACGGCGGAGGAGACCTTGCCCGCGAGAGCGGACAGGACGGTCCAGGCGAAGGTGTCCCTGGAGGGGGCGTGGCCGTCCGTGGTCGGGGCCGAGACGGTGACCTCGAGCGAGTCGTCGACGAGTCGGAAGACGCAGCTGAGCACCGAGCCGGGCACGGCCTGCTGGAGCAGGATCGCGCAGGCCTCGTCGACCGCGATGCGCAGGTCCTCGATCTCGTCGAGGGTGAAGTCCAAACGGGCCGCGAGACCGGCAGTCGCCGTACGCAGCACCGACAGGTAGGCACCCGCAGCCGGCAGCCGGACTTCCACGAAGTCCTGGGTCGCGGGCTCGCCTGCGATCTGGGACACCCTCACCTCCAAGGTGGTACAAGCTTCTCGGGGCCGAGGGTCGCCCCCCGGGGTAACGCGATGTGTGGTTCAGCGGTGACGCTATCGCGCTCCGAACTTTCCTGTCCCCAGGACCCCAACCCCTTGCTGTCACTCATAGTAAACACACGGATACGCTCCGTGGCTAGGGGGTCTGCGGGCCCAATTGGGAAGAGCGCGCGCCGGTTTGACGTACCCAGGCGTCAGACGGTCGAACCGTCCGGATCCCCAGTCGTCCAGCGTACGTCCCCGTCACACGAGTACGTGGTCGAGGAAACACCAGCGCCAGAGCTCGCCGGGCTCGAACGTCCGCATGATCGGATGACCGGACTCCTTGTGGTGCTCCGTGGCGTGTCGTCCCGGCGAGGAGTCGCAGCAGCCGACGTGACCGCAGGTGAGGCACAACCGCAGTTGCACCGGGTGCCAGCCCTCCGCCAGACACTCGGGACAGGTCTCGCTGAGCGGACCTGGTTCCGGGTGCGGCAGCGCGTCGGCGTGCGTGCACTGTTTCATGATTGCCAGGTTACGACGGGCACGCGCGCGAGGGCGCGGAAAATCGAGGGCGGGCTGCGACGACCATGAACGACGGCGGGCGAAGACCATGAACGGGTCGCCGGTGGGGCGGCGCGGACTCGGGCGAGCGGTGATGGGTGGGCGAGGCGCATGGATGTGATGCCGCTGTTGTTGCTGGTGGCGGGGAGCGCGGTGGTGGCCGCGGCGGCACGACGGACCCCTGTGCCCGCGCCGCTGCTGCTGGTGGCCGCCGGGCTGGCTGTCTCCTACGTACCGGGCGTGCCCGACTACACCCTCGACCCGCACATCGTCCTGCCCCTGGTGCTGCCCCCGCTGCTGCACAGCGCGGCGACGGACAGCTCCTACCTCGATCTTCGGGCTCAGCTGAGGCCCGTGATGCTGCTGTCGGTCGGCTACGTCCTCTTCGCGACCTTCGCGGTCGGCTGGATCGCGTATCTCGTCGTCCCGGGACTGCCGCTGACGGCGGCGCTGGTGCTGGGCGCGGTCGTCGCGCCGCCGGACGCGGTCGCGGCGACGGCGGTCGCACGCCGCGTGGGTCTGCCGTCCCACATCACCACGATCCTGCAGGGCGAGTCCCTGGTGAACGACGCCACCGCGATCACGGCCTACCGGGTCGCCCTCGCGGCCGCCGTCGGCGAGGGCGCGACCTGGGCCGGCGGCATCGGAGAGTTCCTGCTCGCGGCGGTCGGCGGCATCGGCGTGGGGCTGGTGCTGATGGTGCCGATCCACTGGCTGCGCACGCACCTGAAGGAGGCGCTGCTGCAGAACACGCTCTCCCTGCTGATCCCTTTCGTCGCCTACGCCGCCGCCGAACAGGTGCACGCCTCCGGCGTACTGGCGGTAGTGGTCGTCGCGCTGTACCTGGGACACCGCGCGTGGGAGGTCGACTTCGCCACCCGGCTCCAGGAGGAGGCGGTGTGGCGGATGGTCGCGTTCGTGCTGGAGTCGGCGGTGTTCGCGCTGATCGGACTGCAACTGCCGGTGGTCCTCAAGGGCCTCGGCGAGTACGAGGGCAGCCGCGCCGCCTGGTACGCCATCGCCGTCTTCGCGGTGGTCGTCGTCTCGCGCTTCGTCTGGGTCTACCCGGCGACCTTCCTGCCGCACCTGCTGTCGGCGCGGATCCGCGAGCGCGAGGCGGACCTGACCTGGAAGGGCCCGTTCATCATCTCCTGGGCCGGCATGCGGGGCGTGGTCTCACTGGCCATCGCCTTCTCGATCCCGCTCACGGTGAACGGCGGCGAGCCGTTCCCCGAGCGCAACCTCATCCTCTTCCTGACCTTCACGACGGTCATCGGCACACTCGTCGTCCAGGGTGTGACCCTGCCACCCCTGATCCGTGTGCTGAAGCTCCCCACCCCCGACCCGCAGGCCGCGACCCTCGCCGAGGCGAACGCCCAGGCCCAGGCCTCCCGCGCGGCCGAACGGCGCCTCGAAGAACTCCTCTCCGACGAAGCCAACGCCCTGCCCGCACCCCTCGCCGACCGCCTGCGGGCGGTCCTGGAACGCCGCCGCAACTCCGTCTGGGAACGCCTGGGCCAGGCCAACCCCATCACCGGGGAGTCCGTCGACGACACCTACCGCAGGCTGTCCCGCGAGGTGATCGGCGCCGAGCGCGCGGTGTTCGTGAGGTTGCGGGACGGCCGCTACATCGACGACGAGATGCTGCGAACGCTCCTGCGCAGACTGGACCTGGAGGAGGCAGCGGCCTTTCGGGAAGCCCAGTGAGGCCCGGTCACCCGCTGAACGGCGCCCCGGAGACAACGGCAGCGATCACCGTCCCGCGCGGGAAGGCCCCCTCCTCGGCAAGGACGACAAGCCCGTACAACAACTTGGCGACATAGAGACGCTCGACGGCCACCCCGTGCCGCTCCTCGAAGTCCGCGGCAAAGGACTCCAGCCCGGGAGTGGTCCTGGCATACCCCCCGAAGTGGAACCGCTCGTCCAGCCACCACTCACCTCGAGGCCCCCCGAACGCCGAGGCCTGCAGCCCCCGCACCTCATCAGCCAGGAAGCCGCCCTTCAGGACAGGCACACCCAAGGCGCGCTGACCGTGCCCGAGCCCGGCGGCCAGCCCCGCCAGCGTCCCGCCCGTACCGCAGGCGACCGCGACCACGTCGGCCTGCCCGCGCAACTCCTCACCGAGCGCCTGGCACCCCCGTACGGCAAGGGCGTTGCTCCCGCCTTCGGGCACGACGTACGCGTCCTCGGCGCCGATGCCGCGCAGAACGGTCCTCAGCGTTTCCGGCTCGGACTTGTGCCGATACGTCGACCTGTCGACGAAATGCAGCCGCATACCGTCGGCCGCACACCGCGCGAGCGACGCATTGAGCGCCCGGTCGGCCAGCTCCTGACCCCGCACCACCCCCACCGTGGACAGCCCGAGAAGCCGCCCCGCGGCGGCGGTGGCACGCAGGTGATTGGAGTAGGCGCCACCGAAGGTGACCACGGTGCGCCCCGCAGCAGCGGCCAGATTCGGCGCGAGCTTGCGCCACTTGTTGCCGATCAGCTCCGGATGGATCAGATCGTCCCGCTTGAGAAACAGCCGCACACCACAACGCCCGAACCGCGAGTCGGCCACCTCCTGCAAGGGGGAGGGAAGCCGAGGACGCAGGACGGCGAGATCGGGCACGGCATCGGGGCTTTTCACCTGCCCATTGTCGCCCGGCGGCACGGCGAAGGGGCGGGCCGCGTACCCCCACACACCCGGCGGCCCCGACCCCCAACGCACCCGCAGGCGCTACGCGAACCCCCACCCCACCCGCACAGGCGCCGCAGGCATGGACGCGAACCCCACCCCCGCCGCCCTACTTCAACCGCTCCCGAATCCGCTCCCGCATCCAAGCCATGGTGAACCCCCGCGGATCCACCTTCCCTGGCTGCCACTCCAGATGCCCGATCACCGACCGCTCATTCCACCCGTGATGGCGGCAGATCGCCGCCGAGACCCGTTCGATCGCGTCCAGCTGCGCCTCCGGCCAAGGATCCTGGCCGTCCCCGAGGTTCTCGCACTCGAAGCCGTAGAAGTGCCGATTGCCGTCGGTGTTCGCCTCGTTGTCGGGCGGCAGCGCCTTCTCCGCGATGACCGCGCGCAGAACGTCGTCGTCGCCGAGACCGGCGTGGTTGGCGCGGCCGTAGCCGACCAGATGGACCCGGCCGTCCTTGGTGATCACACCGTGGCACAGCGGCCCCGGCAGCCCCTCGTAGCCGTTGCGGCAGAGCTCCACCGTGTGAGCGCTGCCCTTGGTCACGGTGTGATGGATCATCACGCCGTGGACGGGACCCCAAGGGCCCACGTGATTGCGATTGTGGTTCTCCCAGTCGCCGACCTCGACGACAGTGGCACCTTCGTCCCTGAGTCTCTCCAGGAATCTGCTCGCGGGCATGGGTGAGGCCATGACCGCCTCCTTCGCACCGTGCGTCGGCCGCCTCGCGCAGCCGCCCCGTACCCACCCCTTACCGAAAACGGCGGGAAACGACTCCTCGAATCGCACGGCGTGCGAGCCGTTTTGGCCAGGTGGAGGCCGGTCGCGGCGACCACACGACTGGACAGGCGGCCCCTATTTGCCCAGTGGCCCAGTGATCCATTCCCGCTCTTTCGGGTAATAGCACAGACACACTCCGTGATGAAAGGCTCGTGCCGCAGATCGCGATGCGCGGCGCCAGATCGGTGCCGAGGCATGACCGGGAGGGCAATTCCTTATGTCGGTAGGCGAAGAGGTCCGCACGGAGCAGGGCAAGCCGCAGCAGAGTCTCGGCACTGCGGCCGCGCGGAACCTGGCCACCACGACCAAGTCCGCACCCCAGATGCAGGAGATCAGCTCCCGCTGGCTGCTGCGCACCCTGCCATGGGTGAACGTTCAGGGCGGCACGTACCGCGTGAACCGGCGTCTGACCTACGCCGTTGGGGACGGACGCATCACGTTCGTGAAGACCGGCGACCGCGTCGAGGTGATCCCCGCAGAGCTGACCGAACTGCCGGCGCTGCGGTCGTACGAGGACGAGGACGTGCTGTCGGAACTCGCCCAGCGCTGCCAGCAGCGCGAGTTCGCGGCGGGCACTCTGATCGCCTCGTTCGGCAGTCAGACCGACGAGGTGTACCTGCTGGCGCACGGCAGGGTGGAGAAGCTCGGCAGCGGCCCCTACGGGGAGGACGAGTCCCTGGGCGTCCTCGCCGACGGCGCCTACCTGGGAGAGCAGGCTCTGCTGGATGCCGACGCCATCTGGGAGTACACGATCCGCGCGGTCACCGCGTGCACGGTGCTCGTCCTTCCCCGCCAGGAAGTCGAGCGGATCGCGGAGCGCGCCGACTCCCTGCGGGCGCATCTCGAAAGTCTGCGGGCCATCCCCGAACAGCGCACCAACAGGTACGGCGAGAAGGAGATCGACCTCGCCGCCGGCCACAGCGGCGAGCCCGACATCCCGCACACCTTCGTCGACTACGAGGCCAGGCCCCGCGAGTACGAACTGAGCGTCGCCCAGACCGTACTGCGCATCCACACGCGCGTGGCCGACCTCTACAACCAGCCGATGAACCAGACCGAGCAGCAGCTCCGGCTGACCGTGGAGGCCCTGAAGGAGCGGCAGGAGCACGAGCTCGTCAACAACCGCGAGTTCGGGCTCCTCAACAACTGCGAGTACGACCAGCGGCTCCAGCCGCACGACGGCGTGCCCAGCCCCGACGACATGGACGAACTGCTCTGCCGGCGGCGCGGCACCAAGCTGTTCCTCGCCCACCCGCGCGCGATCGCCGCGTTCGGCCGCGAGCTGAACAAGCGCGGACTCGTCCCCGAGACCATCGAGATCGCCGGCAACCGCATCCCCACCTGGCGCGGCGTGCCGATCTACCCGTGCAACAAGATCCCGGTCACCGAAGCCCGTACGACCTCGATCATCGCCATGCGCACGGGCGAGGCGGAGCAGGGCGTCATCGGGCTGCAGCAGGCGGGCATCCCGGACGAGATCGAGCCGAGCCTGTCCTGCCGGTTCATGGGCATCAACGAACAGGCCATCATCAAGTACCTCGTGACGGCCTACTACTCGGCCGCGGTCCTGGTGCCGGACGCCCTCGGTGTGCTGGAGAACGTCGAGATCGGGCGCTGGAGGTGACGTTTCCGCACCTGGAGGCCGTGTCCCCGCGTGGCAGGGCGGGTAGACCCCCGTCGTATGCGCCCAGCCGCAGCGCAGGCGCCACCGTCCGCGGACTCTCCGAGGGGGATCCCATGGCCGAGTCGACGACGCGAACGACGCGGCACACCGGCGTGACCGGTCCGCTCGACGGGCCCGAGGCGGGGGTGATCCTGGAGCGGGTCAGGGCGTCGGTCGACCCCGAACTGCGCGCCGCGGTCGATTCGTTGCCGGGTTCCATGCGCCGGATCGCGCGCTACCACTTCGGCTGGGAGCACGCGGACGGCACTCCGGCGGCGGGCAACGCGGGCAAGGCGATCCGGCCCGCACTCGTCCTCACCGCGGCGGCGGCGCTCGGCGGACCGGCCGCGCGGGCGTCGGCCGTACCCGCGGCCGTCGCGGTGGAACTGGTGCACAACTTCACGCTGTTGCACGACGATCTGATGGACCGGGACACCACCCGTCGGCACCGGCCCACCGCGTGGACCGTGTTCGGCGACGCCGACGCGATCCTCGCCGGGGACGCTCTGCAGGCGCTGGCCCTGCGCCTGCTCGCCGAGGACACGAACCCGGCCTCCGCGGCGGCCGCCGCCCGGCTCGCGGACTGCGTCGTCGAACTGTGTGCCGGCCAGCACGCGGACACGGCGATGGAGAAGCGGAGCCCCGGCGACGTCGCCCTCGACGAGGTTCTCGCCATGGCCGAGGCCAAGACGGGCGCCCTGCTGGGGTGCGCCTGTGCCCTCGGGGCGCTGTACGCGGGGGCGGCGGACGAGGACGTGGCGGCGCTGGACGCGTTCGGCCGTGAGGCCGGGCTCGCCTTCCAGCTCATCGACGACGTGATCGGTATATGGGGCGACCCGAGCCACACCGGCAAGCCGGCCGGCGCGGACCTCGCCGCCCGCAAGAAGTCCCTGCCGGTCGTCGCCGCGCTGACCTCCGGCGGTCCGGCGGCGGCGGAACTGGCCGCCTTGTACGAAGTGCCGTACGACGGCGAGAACGAGGAGGGCGTCGCACGGACCGCGCTCGCCGTCGAGCGAGCGGGCGGACGCGACTGGGCACAGGCCCAGGCCGCCGACCGGATGGCCCGTGCCATGCAGGAGCTGGCCCGTGCGGTCCCCGACCCGGAGGAGGCGGGCGGACTGCTGTCCCTGGCGGAGTTCGTGACGCGACGGAGCAACTGAGCGGCAGCCGTAGCCGCAGCCGCCGACCGCACTGATCGAGGCCACGGCGCCGGACAGTTCCCGACGACCGCGGCCATACGACGGAGGCCCCGGCAGCCGACGCGACAAGACCCAAAGTCACGCGACTGACGGCACAGGACCCAAGGCCACGCGGCCGACGGTCGTCCAGACCCCCGGACCCCCGGGGCCGTACGGTTCCTGACCCCGCACGGCCGCCGAAGGGCTCCGGGCCGACGGGTCCCGCACATCCCCACGGTGTGCGGGGCCCGTTCTCGTGTACCGCATCGCACCGCCCCGCCCACCGGCCAGATCTCGACAAAGTGCTTCCGCGGACGGCACCGACGCGCCAATCCCCCTACGATCAAGGCCGGTTGACGCGAAGGGGAGGGTGTACATGGGTGTGGCGATCCGGACGGCGGGCGAGGGGGACCGGGAGCTGGTGGTGCGGCTGCTGGACGCGGCCTTCCAGGACGATCCGGTCAGCGGCTGGGTGTTCCCGGGTGCGGAGCACCGCCGTGTCATGCACCCCGGGCTCATGGCCGCGTTCACCGACATCGTGCTCGACGACGGCCGTATCGACGTCACCGAGGACGGCACGGCCTGCGCGCTGTGGTTGTCCATACCGGCGCAGGACCACGGACTCGATCCCGAGCACGCCGACGACGAAGGTCCGGCCCGGCTGCGCGCAGAGGTCGACCCGGACAACGAGCGGGTGGAGCAGATCGCCCGGCTCACCGCCGACATCCACCCCTCCGGCGCCGCTCACGCCTACCTGTGGATGATCGCCGTCGCCCCCGAGCACCAGGGCCAAGGCCTCGGCACCGCACTCATCGCCTCGGCCCTCGACCGCTGCGACCAGGACGGCCTGCCCGCCTACCTGGAGGCGAGCAACGCCCGCAGCCGGAAGCTGTACGAGCGCCTCGGCTTCGACCTCAAGGGCAGCCCCCTCGACCTCCCGGACGGCCCCCGGATGTGGCCGATGTGGCGGGAACCGCGCGGCTGAGTCACCGCCGCACCACACCGCCCCGCCACACCGCCCCACCACACCGCCCCACCCCACCGCCCCACGGCCGGGCCGCCCCGCCTACCCCTCCGGTACGACCGTCGCCACGATCCGCTCGACCAGCCCCTCCGGCACACCCACCCCGGGCAGGACACCGTCCAGCACGCCCGGCAGGGTCAGGTGCTCCAGGATCAGCCCGAGCATCGCGAGATAGAGGACGGTGACGGTCTCGTCGCCGCCGGGCAGCCCCGC
This sequence comes from Streptomyces cyaneochromogenes, assembly GCF_003963535.1. Lineage (GTDB taxonomy): Bacteria > Actinomycetota > Actinomycetes > Streptomycetales > Streptomycetaceae > Streptomyces > Streptomyces shaanxiensis. The sequence continues at coordinate 6,779,279 of NZ_CP034539.1, forward strand.
GTCGCGGTGGAACTCCATGCCGTACTCGAGGTCGCCGCGCACCGACTTGGTGAAGGAGGCGCGCAGTTCGGGGCGTCGGGTGGCCTCCAGGCGCATCTCCAGCAGGGCCAGATATCCCGTGCGGTCGCGGGTCGCGCGGGCCATCAGGTCATGCATGAAGGCCGTGACCAGCGAGCGGTCCTTCGGTCTCGTCAGCAGCCCGGCCAGTACGTCCGGGTCGGGCGCGAGCCGGACGTGCAGCCGGGCGTCGATCTGGCGGAGCAGGTCGTCGCGCCCGGTGAAGTAGTTGGAGGCGGTGCCGACCGGCACCCCCGCCTCGGCGTCCACCGCACGGAACGTCAGCCCGCGCGCCCCCTCACGGGCGAGCACCTCCACGCCCGCGTCGACGAGCGCGGCCCTGCGCTCCGGATTGCCCGCCATTCGCAATTCCCTCTCTCACTTTCACCCGGTCCTGGAAACGCCCTTGCAACCACTACAAGCGAAGTACTACAAATGAAGCACTACAACCGGAGTGGTTGACCAGCCTACGAAAAGAGACCGGCTTGCGAAAGCTCACCTACGTCGTCGCCTGTTCGATCGACGGCTTCATCGGGGACCCGAGCGGCGACGGGTCGGCGATGTTCGCCTTCCTGGACGCGGAGTTCCTGGGGTTCCTCAAGACGGAGTACCCGGAGACCATCGCGACCCACGGTCGCCGCGCCCTCGGCTGCGACGACGTGGCCAACCGGCGGTTCGACACCATCATTCAAGGCCGGGGCAGCTACGACCTGGCCCTGAAGGAGGGCATCACCAGCCCGTACGCCCATCTGCGCCAGTACGTCGCCTCGCGCACGCTGACCGAGTCACCCGACCCGCAGGTCGAGATCGTCTCGGACGACCCGGTCGGCAAGGTCCGCGAACTCAAGGCGGAGGAGGGCGAGCTGGGCATCTACCTGTGCGGCGGCTCGCAGCTCGCCGGTGAGTTGTTCGACGAGATCGACGAACTCGTCATCAAGACCTACCCCGTCGTGTACGGCGCGGGCATGCCGATGTTCGGCTCCGACTTCGCCGTCACGGAGTTCACGCTCGACGGGGTGCGGACCTTCGGCAACGGCGTCGTGGTTCGTACGTACAGCAGGAAGCGCTGAGCGGTCTCCCGCCCTACTCTGAGGACATGGGCAGCGAAGAGCACGTCTGTCCCGCCTGCGGACAGCCCGTCGATACGGTCGTCCGGCGCCACAAGACGCTGGGCGCATGGGTCCCCACCTGGGTGGCCGGCCCGTGCCGGAACCCCGAGTGCGAGGCGTACGCCGAGGAAGGCGCCGAGCACGAGGAGAAGCACGAGCCGAGGCACGAGCCGAAGCGCGAGCAGACCGGCACACCCGGCACACCCACGGCGCAGAATTCCTAGCCGAAGAATTCCCGAGCCCTGTGTCGAGAATCCCCGTCCGGCTCCGACGTCCCCTGTGAAAGCCGCCCACGAGGGTCGCGAGCCGACGGAAACCGAAGGAGTTCAGTCATGAAGTACCTGGTCATGGTGCAGGGCACGCAGGCGGACTACGAAGCGATGCAGGGCAAGGCGTCCGAGCACTCCGTGGCCTGGAGCCCGGAGGACATCCAGGCGATGTACGCCCACATGCAGGCCATCAACGACGACCTCGCCGAGACCGGCGAGCTGGTCGACGGGCACGGTCTGGCCGAGCCCGCGAAGGGCCGGCACGTCACGCTGGGCGACGACGGCAAGGCGGTGATCACCGACGGGCCGTACAGCGAGACCAAGGAGCTGCTGGCGGGCTTCTGGGTGCTGGACTGCGCGAGCCTGGAGCGGGTCACCGAGATCGCCGAGCGCGTCCTGCGCTGCCCCCAGCCCGCGGGTGCCCCCGAGTACCCGGTGGTGATCCGGCCCATCGACGACGGCTCCGGGGACGTCTGAGCCGTACACCTCGGACGCCAGAGCCGTGGAACCGGAGACCTCCGAGCCGTAGATGAGCGCCACACCCGAGACCGAGGACCTGCTGCGCCGCCACGCGCCGCAGGTCCTCGGCGCGCTGGTGCGGCGGTACGGCCACTTCGACACCGCCGAGGACGCCGTACAGGAGGCACTGCTCGCGGCGGCCCAGCAGTGGCCGGGGACCGGCGTCCCGGACAACCCGCGGGGCTGGCTGATCAGGGTCGCCGCGCGTCGGCTGACCGACGCCCTGCGCGCCGAGGAGGCCCGCCGGGCCAGGGAGGACAAGGTCGCGGCGCTGACACCGCGCGACGCCTTCACCGCCCCGCCGCCGGGAACCGAGCGCGCTCCCCGCGAGGACGACACCCTCACCCTGCTCTTCCTCTGCTGCCACCCGACCCTGACCCCGCCGGCCCAGATCGCCCTCACCCTCCGCGCCGTCGGCGGTCTGACCACGGCCGAGATCGCCCGCGCCCACCTCGTCCCCGAGGCGACGATGGCCCAGCGCATCAGCCGGGCCAAGCAGAAGGTCCGCGGCGTGCGCTTCGGACGGCCCGACAACTGGGAGGACCGGCTGCCCGCGGTCCTGCAGACCCTGTACCTGATCTTCAACGAGGGCTATACGGCGACCTCGGGCGCCAGCCTCCAGCGCCGGGACCTCGCCAGTGAGGCGATCCGGCTGACCCGCGAGGTCCACCGCCTCCTCCCCGGCGACGGCGAGGTGGCCGGTCTGCTGGCCCTGATGCTGCTCACCGACGCCCGCCGCGACGCGCGCACCGGCCCGCACGGCGAGCTCGTCCCCCTCGACGAACAGGACCGCGACCGCTGGGACAAGGCCGCGATCGAGGAGGGCGTCGCGCTGGTCACCCGCGCCCTGTCCCGGGGGCGCGCCGGCCCGTACCAGCTGCGCGCCGCCATCGCCGCCGTCCACGACGAGGCGCCCTGCGCGCGGGACACCGACTGGCAGGAGATCCTCGGCCTCTACGACGTCCTGGTCCGCCTCGTCCCCGGTCCCGTCGAGCGACTCAACCGCGCGGTCGCCGTCGCCATGGTCCGCGGCCCCCGCGCGGGACTGGCCGAACTGGCCGAGCTGGAGGACGAGTTGGGTGCCGGGCACCGCCTGGACGCGGTCCGCGGCCATCTCCTGGAGCGGTCGGGCGCCCACGAGGAGGCCCGGGCCGCCTACGAGTCCGCCGCCGCGAAGACCCTGAGCCTGCCGGAACAGCGCTATTTGCACGCGCGGGCGGCACGGCTGAGGCCGTAGCGTGGGCCCATGGTCGAACAGACGTACATCCTCCACATCACCGAGCGCTCCCTGTGGGACGCGGCCCGCGAGCACGGCACGTACGAGATGTCGACGCGCGGTCGCACCCTCCGGGAGGAGGGCTTCATCCACTGCTCGACCCGCGCCCAACTGCCCGCTGTGGCGTCCTTCCTGTACGGCTCCTACGACGGCCCCGACGAACTGGTGGTGCTGGTCGTGGACCCGGCCCGGCTCGACGTGCCGCTGAAGTACGAGGCGCCGGAGCCCGGGAGCGAGGAGTTCCCGCATGTGTACGGGCCGATCCCGGTGGACGCGGTGGTGGCCGTGGAGCCGTGGCGGTGACGGGTCGCCGCCGGTTATGGCGGCGGGTCGTGGTGGCCTGGGTGATCGTCGTGGCCGTCGCGGGCGGGGCGACGCTGTGGTTGCGGGACTCGGCCGAGCCTCCAGGACCGTACGGGTGGCAGGAGGCCAGTGCGACGCCGTCGCTTCCGGAGGGCTGGGAGTCGGCGTGCGCGAGGGCCACGCCCGATGAGAACGGCCGCGCGCTCTGCTTCGTCAGGACCCGGCCCTAGCCGGCCAGTCCTCCCGTCTGCGGATCCCGGCCGGTCAGGCAGTACGTGCCGCCCGCGGGGTCGCGCATCACGGTCCAGTGGGCGCCCTGGGCGACGAAGGCCGCGCCCAGTTCCTCGTGCCGGGTCCGGGTCGCCGTGATGTCCGCGCAGGCGAGGTCCAGGTGGGCGGAGGCCGGGCGCTCCTCGCCGAGCCGCTGGAGCAGGATGCGGATCGGCAGCCCGGGCGGCGGCTTCAGTACGTGGAACTCGGGGCGGGAGCCCGGCGCCGACGTCCAGTCGGCCAACAGGGCGCTCCAGAAGGCGACTTCGGCGTCGTACAGCGAGGGCGGTACGTCGACGCAGACCTGGTCGAGCCGGCTCCCGCGCACCACGGGCGGCCGCACCGACTCCCCGTGCCAGGGCACGGCGCAGAACAACTGCCCGGCGGGCGACCGCAGTACGGCCCATCCCTCGTGCTCGGCGGCGATGTCCGCGCCCAGCCGGAGCGCAGACTTCACGACATCCGGTACGTCGTCCACGGCGAAGTCGAGATGCGCGCCGCCGGCGCCCGAGTCGACCCCCTGGGCCTTGACGCAGGCATCGGCCCCGTCGCCCGGCAGCAGGGTCACGAACTCCCCCCGCGCACCGCGGAACTCGGACAGCCGGGTGTCCGTGACCGCGGTCCAGAAGGTGTGGGCCCGTTCGAAGGACCCGGTGGGGCGGTCGATGAAGGCGTAGGTCCAGCGGATGCTCATCCAGCGATCGTAGATCCGCCGACGCGTCGCGGGCCCGGCATATTTCGCGCGGTGTCCACCACGCCGGCCTTGCAGGACCCTTACCAACCGCGCGCCGGTTCCTGGGACACGCTTTGCCATCAGTTCCCCGCATATTGGCCCGCGCTTGTTTGCATTGGGGAATGGACCACATCACGTTCCTGGTGGCGGTCGTCATCGTGACGGCCCTCGCCTTCGACTTCACCAATGGATTCCACGACACGGCGAACGCGATGGCCACGTCCATCGCCACGGGAGCGCTCAAACCGAGGACGGCGGTACTCATCAGTGGCGTCCTGAACGTCATCGGCGCATTTCTGTCCACCGAGGTAGCCAAGACGATCTCCGGTGGCATCGTGGACGACACACTCGTCTCACCGGGCATGATCTTCGCCGGTCTCGTCGGGGCGATCCTGTGGAATCTGCTCACCTGGCTGGTCGGGCTGCCGTCCAGCTCGTCGCACGCGCTGTTCGGCGGGCTGATCGGGGCCGTCTGGGTGGGTGCGGGGTCGCACGGCGTGCACTTTGACAAGGTTGTCGAGAAGGTGCTGATCCCGGCGGTGGCCTCGCCGATCGTGGCGGGGGTCGCGGCGCTGCTGGCCACGTACCTGGCGTACAAGCTCACCTCCCGGGCCCGCAAGCAGTCCGTCACCAAGGGATTCCGCCTCGGCCAGATCGCCTCGGCCTCGCTGGTCTCCCTGGCCCACGGCACCAACGACGCGCAGAAGACGATGGGCGTCATCACGCTGACCCTGATCTCGGCCGGCGCGCTGGGCCACGACGCCGGCCCGCCCCTGTGGGTGATCGCCTCGGCCGGTCTGGCCATCGGCCTCGGCACCTACCTGGGCGGCTGGCGGATCATCCGCACGATGGGCAAGGGTCTGACGGAGATTCAGTCCCCGCAGGGCTTCGCCGCCGAGACGGCCTCGACGACGGTGATCCTCACCTCGGCCCACCTCGGCTTCGCCCTGTCCACCACCCAGGTCGCCTCCGGCAGCATCCTCGGCGCGGGCCTGGGCCGTCGCCTGGCGGAGGTCCGCTGGGGCGTGGCCGGCCGCATGGTCGTGGCCTGGCTGGTCACCCTGCCCGCGGCCGCGCTGGTGGGCGGCGTCTCGGCGAGCGCGGTCAAGCACGGCGGCAACGTCGGTACGGCCGTGGTCGCCCTGGTCGGCGCCGCCGTGGCCGCAGGCATCGTGCTCGTCTCCCGCCGCAACCCGGTGTCCGCGCACAACGTCAACGACACCCACGAGGTCACCGTCCGCGGCGCGGAGCCGGAGCAGGTCGGCACGGCCGCCTGACGCGGCGGTCACCCGAGAGTCGAAGTCGAAAGTCGCCTGAAAGTCTCCCGAGAGTTTCCTGGGAAAGGGGAGTTCACACCATGAACCTCGACTGGACCGCACTCGGCCAGGTCGCCGCGGTGAGCCTCGCCGTCACGGTGGCCGTGGTCGCCGTCTTCGCCCTCGGCGTGCTGGGCCTGGCCCGCCACGAAGGGGCGCGCGAGGAGGGCGGCACGTCCAGCCTCGGCTCCGCACAGGCCGGGCTGTGCTTCCTCGCCTGCGCCGCGGTGGTGGCGTACGGGATCTATCTGATCGTGCCGCAGTTCCACTGAGGGATCCGATCCCGCGGACAGCGGCGAAGGCCCGGCCGGAGCGTCGGCCGGGCCCTGGGGCTGCGCCCGCCCTACGGCCGTTCCGGCCCGACCCGTTCGTACACCGTCACCCGCCGCCCGCGGACCTGCTCGTCCGCCACCGCCCTGAAGTGCTCCTCCAGCACGGCGGTCTTCACCTTGTCCCGCTGGTTCGTCAGGGGGCGGGCCACGTCGCTCGCGTCGGTGACCAGCAGTATGCGCCGGTGGGCCAGCATCGCCGACCGTATCCGGGCCGGATCCGCCTCCTCGCCCTTCAACGTCCCCGACGCCACCGGGTCCTCCGCCAGTGCGACGTCCCGCAGGCCGGTGAAGGGTCCGGGGGAGACCAGCGCGGTGTCGCGTCGGGCCGCGGGGATGAACACGACCGCGTCCCCGTTCTCCTTCAGCCGCCCCACGTCGGCCGCCACCGCCAGGACGTCGTCCACCCGGCTGGCCGGGGACCGCTTGGCCAGGGACTGCGGCAACAGCGCCGCCATCGCGACGGCGACCACCACCGGGACGAGCCACAGCGAGGCTCTCGGGAAGCGCGGCCGGATCGCCCGTACGGCCGTGCCCAGCGCCGTGCCGATCAGCAGCGCCAGGCCGAGCATGCTGAACAGGATGTAGCGGTCCAGGAAAAGGGGCCGGACCAGGGACAGGCCGATGAGGGCGAGCTGGGGTATCGCCAGCAGCGGCAGCCCGACGGCCGCGACGGACAGCCGCCCCGCCCGCGGCCGGTCCAGCAGGGCACCGAGCCCGCCGATCGCCAGCAGGATCGCGGGGCCGATCATCATGTGCCAGGTGAGCGGCGGGATCCAGGAGACCTGGTCGGACTGGCGTCGGCTGAACAGGATCAACGGCAGTACGGCGGCGACGGCGACAGTCGCGGCCACCGTCCAGCGCACGCGGGTCCCGCGCCGGGCCCGGGTCCAGAGCAGGGTCGCCAGATGGGCGGGCAGGACCAGCAGCGAGAGCCAGTTGAGCAGTCCGCACAGCGCGACCGTGCTCCCGTACGCCACCCAGTGCACGGCTCGGCCACGCTCCTGCAGGACAGTCACCAGCAGCAGGGTCGACAGCGCGGCCCCGGCCGTGACCAGCGCGTACGGCCGTCCCTCCTGGAGGTGGAACTGCACGGCAGGAAGCAGCCCGAGCGCCAGCCCTGCGGCGAGGCCCGCCCACACCCCGGCCAGCCGTCGGCCGATGACGGTGACGCAGGCCGCCGCGACCGCCGCGGCCAGCACGGAGGGCAGCCGCAGCGTGGTGGTACCGGCCCCGAAGCACTCGAACAGGCCGTGCATCAGCAGGTAGTAGAGCCCGTGCACGGCGTCGACCTGCCCCAGCATGTGCCAGATGTCGCCGGCGGACCGCTGGGCCACCTGCCAGGTCGCGGCCTCGTCCCGCCACACGCTGTTGTGCCGGGACAGCCCCCACAGGCCGAGGGCGAGCGTCCAGAGCAGCGGTATCGGCCAGAGGGGCGGGCGGCGGCGCAGGGGTTTCTCCCGGGAGATCGACATCCGGTACGGCGGGGGCCGACCCGCCGGGTGATGTGGTCCCCCACACGCCCGCTGCTTCGGAGCACGCCGAAGCACGCCTCGGCCGAGAAGGCCGAGACGGGATCCGAGCGCTGCTCAAACTCCCCCGTGAACCACCCGCCTCGTAGATGGGTCGAGGGGATGGACATGCCAGAACCTACGGGACGGTCACCACCCGCAGCCACTGTTCACCGCGTGAACACAATCACCGGGAGTGCAGGCAACCTTGAGCCCGCGCGACCGCCCTATAGGTCCCATTTCACCGGCTGTTGAGGGATTGTCGTCTCCGGGAGGCCGAGGGCATGGGGGTCAGCAGTACGGCGGTTGTCAGCAGTACGGCGGTTGGTCGGTCAGCGAGGACGCCACCCGCATCCACACCCCGAAGTGCCGATAGAGGCCGGGCAGTGCGCCTCGAGCCTGGACGGTTCGGCTGTCCGTCGAGGTGACCCCCGGAATTCCCAGGAGGATGGCGGCCACGGAGGCCGACTGCCAGCGGACGGTGAGGGTGGACGGGTCCGGAGCGACCTCAGGGGGCGTCAGGGGTGCGGAGAGACTGGAGGCGACGGCGTCCTCGATCGCTCTTCTGGCTTCGTCCGCCGGGCGCAGCTGTGCTGCGAAGCGGTCGCGCGCGTACTTCACGGCCACCGTGGTGACGGAGGCGTCCCACTCCGTCATCTCCTCACAGGCGCCGTCGTCACCGGTGAGGACCGCCACCGGCACCCCGAGGGCCGCCGCGGTGGCATGGGCCAGGCCGATCTCGCCCACCGGCCGGCCGTCCAGCCAGATGTCCTCGATCTCATGACCCATGAAGCTGTGACTCAGCACGCCGAGCGCGCCGGCCCGCGAGTGGTAGCCGACGCAGATCGCCGCGTCGTGCTCGGGGGCGAGTCCTTCGAGCATGCCCATCTGCTTGGGCTTGCCGCGGATGAGGCGGGCGGCCGGGTGCACAGCGTCCGGCAGCAGGTTGCGCATGGGGCCGTGCGCGTCGTTGACGGTGATGTCGGTGGCGCCGGCTGTGAGGGCGCCCCGGACGGCGGCGTTCACGTCCTCCGCCATCGCCTGCCGTCCCCGCTCGTAGTCCCGTCCGCCGGGTTGGACATCCTGGGCATCCACGAGTCCCGTGACGCCTTCCATGTCCGCGGTGATGTAGATCCGCACGCTGCGCACTCCTCAACCTTGATCGTCTTGAGGACGTCTGCCGCCCCTCCTGCGGTTCCTTCACCGTGCGGCGTCGCGTCATCGAGCCGTTCGCAGGCGAATCGCCGTGACCGACCGGTCGAGCGCCGGTGTCAGGCGCTGCGGGACCGGTCGGCCGTTGACCAGGGCGAGCAGGTGGAAGTACCGGTCGCGGCGCGATCGTTCGCGGCCGTCAGACGCCGCAGCATCCATCGACGCAGCGCGCTGTCGGGCAGGCCGGCCGCGTGCTCCCGGGCCCCGCGCCGCACACCGGCACGGAAGTCCGGGTCCAGAGACAGTTCCGCCCAACTCCACCCACGTTCCATCTCCTCAGGGGTGGGGCCGCGCTTGGCCACGGCCGTCAGCACCGCCCGCCGCGGGCGCAGGATGCCGATCTGCGCCTCCAGCGCCGCGGCGTGCTGCGCGGCGACGTCGCCGAGCGTCAGTTCGCGGTCCACGACCTGCCCGATCGCGTCGAGTCCGAGCTCCAGTTCCGGCGGGGGAGCGGTCGGTGGGACCACGATGCCGCGATCGGAGCAGAAACCGGATGGTCTCGACCGACAGCCCGGTGCGCCGGGCCAGTTCACCGACCGAGAAGAGGGTGCCGTCGTCCATGACCCCGCCTTCGACTCTCCCCCTACGGGAGACGCAAGCCCGTACGCCGCTTCCCGCACACCCGCACGGTGAGTCACGGAGAGAGAAGACGGTGACTCACGGAGAAAAAGACCGCACCCGGACCGTCAAGGACGCCGTTCTCGGCGCCCCGCGGACCGGGTGCGGACAGGTAGGCGGTGCGACCCGCCGCATCGCGGGTCAGACGGCCTGGCCGGAGATCAGGCCTTCTTGGTCTCCTAGTAATGGGCCGGGTCGGTGACCTGCGGAAATCGCCGCAACAGGTCGCTGACCTGGCCTTTTCTTGATTGTTGGCGATGGCTCGTGACGGTCTTGATCGGGTGTCCTGCGGACTGTGTGCGGACTGCTCAGGCTGGCTCGGTAGTCAGTGGGACCTCTACCGCGGTCCGCTGGGACAGCATTAGGAAGCCAGCTCCCAGACGGTCACCTCGATCTTGATGACACGGCCAGCCGCTGGAGCTGAGACCACGCGGACGTAGGCCGTACGCCCTTCATCCGTGTACATGCAGAATTGCCGTCCTGTGGTCAAGCGGTCGATCTCGTACGTTGAGTTCCGCTCCACGGCTTGGCCGCACTCCGCCGCACTGGGTTTTGGTGATCCTTGCGGGAGTGGCGCCAGCCTGTGCTCTGCGGGTGGTGCGAAGAAGCGCGTGCTGGCAACCCTGCCGTCAGCGGCTGATGTCGCAGATAGGTCCGCCCCCTTGCCCGAAGACAGCGCCATGGGCTTGGCAGAGTCCAGCTCTAGGTTCGATCCGTAGGCGCTCACCTCAACTGCAAACTCCTCCGGCCCAAACATGATCTTCGGCGACTGCTTTGGGTTCGGCGCTTGCTGACTTCCTGAAGCGGAGTCTCTGCGCGTCGATGGCGTGTCTCCACGAGCCTCGGTGGGTGAATCACCGGACCCACTGGCGAGGAGCGTGACGAGAATCCCGATGACCGGGATGACAATGCCGACGACCCACCATGCCCACCGCGGTTGCCCCGAGCCGTTGCGGCCCCCGCCGGCCTGGGGCGTAGTTCGTCTCTGGCCTTGATTGCTGCCTATGGTCACTTGGGTTCCTCGTCGGGGGAGCTCACGTGTCGTTTGAGATCTCACCCTACGAGCGGGGTAGAAGTGGTCGCTGACTCTTTCGAGGAGACGCAAGACAGTGCGGTCACGAGACTCCGCATTCGTACCGTTTGACTGGCGAAGTGGCGGTGCAGCGAACGGCACTGGTTACGGCATGAGGAGTTTGATCTTGATGGCGAGTGCCCCAAGTGCTTCCTTCTCGGGGCCGTAGATGGAGCGGATGTTGGCTAGCTGCTCGTCGCGGCTCGCGCTGGGGTTGACGTTGGCTGGGCCTTCGCCGTCCAGGAGCGCCTCGAAGGACTCGTATCCGGTGACGCGCAGAACGTGGACGTCGCAGGTCTCGTCGGTGCCCTTGATGCGGAAGCGGATGGTGTCGCCTGCGGCGAGGTCTTCGAGGTGCGGGTATTTCACCCGTACCTCGATGGTCTTGGTGCCCGCGGCCACGAGCTCGAAGTACCTCCGGTAGAGGTTGAGTTCGCGGACGCGGGCGGTGGTGTCGGTCATGGGGCGGGAACGCTCCTGGGTGCTGGTGCGGTCATCATGCGGCCGATCTCGGCGGCCGAGTACGAGCGGAAGAAGTGGCGGGGGTCGGACAGCAGGGTCTCGGTCAGGGCGAGCAGGTGGTCGGCGTACTGGGGCAACGATCCGGGCCACTGCCGGGTGTCGAGCATCCAGTCGGCCGTGCCGTGGGGCAAGGGTGCGCGACCCTCGCGTATCAGGGATTTGGACAGCTTGGCGCCGGTGTCGGTGACGATCTGGGGGCAGAAGAGGCGGGCGGGGAGTTGGGCTCGGGTGAGGCCCACGGCTTGGAGGGCTTCGTCGACGAGGTGGGAGCCGAAGACCCAGTCGCCGCCCTTGACCATGACGTGGAGCGTGCCGCGTGGGCTGGCCAGGGCGAGTTCCTTGATGAGGTTGCGGTACAGGGTGGCCAGGTCCAAATACGCGCCGGTGGTGGGCGCGATCCTTGCCTCGTAGGGGCCGTGGTGCAGGCACACTGCGCTGACCGTCGCGTTCTCGCGGTCGACGAGGCGGACCTGCGTGCGCTCGGCGTGCTTCTCGGCCCAGCCGCATCCGAGGAGCGGGCACGGAATGCGGATGTGTGGGGTGCCGGTCGAGGGGGCGAGGCACCAGCGGGCGGCGTCGATGCGCGGCAGGACCAGTAACCACGTGCGGCGGAAGTGCTCGCCGGCCTGCTGCTGGGTGTACGTCTCGACGCGGTACGGGATGCCCAGGCGTCGGGACAGCGCGTTGAACAGCGGCTCGTACAGGGCGGCGACGAGGTCGGTGAGGGCCTGCTCGCCGAGGGCCTGGGCGTAGGCGCGCTGGTAGCGGTGGCCGGTCACCGGGTCGGTGGTCAGGTCGTACGGCGCGTTGTCGAGGGCGCTGAAGAGAACTTCCGCCGGCAGGCCGAAGCGGCTTCGGAGGCGGGCGGCCATGGCGAAGGCGAGGGACTGGACCAGCGAGGTGCCGATGTGCGGGGCACCATTGATCTGCGTGCCGACGACAAGCACGATCCGCTCGGGTGGTTCGGCCAGGATGCGCGGGGTGAGGATGTCCTCGGCGTGGTGGAGGGCGTTGGCGAGCACGGTGTTCGGCGATACGGGGTGCACTGTCACGGTGGATTCCCTTGCGTCGGGGAGCAGTTCATTCGGTCCGGATGTGGCCGAAGAGGAGCCGTTGCTGGAGCGTGGCGCGGTCGAGGTAGGCGTCAATCTCGGCAGGTGCGGCGGCGCGCGAGAGCGCGTCGAGGCCCAGCACGAGGGCCGCCGGGGTGCGCTGCCGAAGAAGCAGGGTCCAGGGCCTGCCTGCGGGTATGCGCTTGCGGTACGTAGTTCCGTCGAAGCGCAGGGCGACGTCGGTCGGGCTGAGCGGGCGCAGGCGCGGCCCGATATCGGGCGGTGGCGCTGTGGCGGGGCCGAGGCCGAGTGAGGTCGCAACGGCGCGCATGCGCTGCTCGACGATCACGGGTGTCTCGTACGGGCTGCGGGGCGGCTGTGGCACGAGGAGCAGACAGCACAGAGTGGCGCCGGTCGGGTCGGTGTCGAGCCAGGTGGCTGTCGCGAGGGAGGCGATCAGTCCAGCGGACAGAGCGTGCGGCTGGGCGGTGCGGGTGGGGATCAGCATGTGGTCACCACCGGGACCTTGAAGGATGCCCAGACGCGTTTGCCGGGACCTTCACGGGCTGCGACGCCCCAGTCATCGGCGATGGCGGAGACCAGAAGCAGGCCGCGTCCGTGGTCGCTGGAGTCCTGGACTTGGCGTTGCCTGGGCGTGCCGGCGCCGCCGTCGTGGACCTCGACGAGCAGCTGGGCGTCGTGGATTTCGACGCGTACGAGGATCACGTCGTCGGGGGACGTTCCGTGCAGCAGGGCGTTCGTCACGAGTTCCGACGTGCAGAGCCGGACGTCGTCGAGGCGTTCGCTGCAGCCCCACTGGGTAAGGGTCTCGGCGGCGAACTCGCGGGCTGCGGGTGCGGTGAGCTTGCGCCGGGCGAAGAGCATCGTGCTCTGCCTCGCGACGCTGGCGGCGCGTTCCGGCTCGGCTGACTTCGGCTCATCGCGTGGTCTGTTGGGCATGCCCAACAGACAACCGCCGTCGCTCGTTTGGGTCGGGAGCCAGCGCGGGGGCCAAGCCGGGGGCCACTATGGGGGCCAGAACCACATGCTCCGGGGAGATGGGATGGGCGAGACGGGTATTGGTGCCTTGCTCCTCAGTCTGCGCAAGGAGCGTGGCTGGTCCCAGCAGAAGGTCGCCGACGAGTACAACGCCCGTGAGGGCCGTGCTGCCATGACCGGCAAGGAGATCGGGCGCTACGAGCGTGAGGCGCGCATCCCGGTCCCGTACACCCGAAGCAACTTGGCCCAGGTTTTCGCGGTCGAGGTCGGCGTCCTCGACCGCGCTGTCGCGCTCACCAAGCGGCGTCGTGGCGATGGGGACGGTGTGGAGGGCCCGGATGGTCTGGCGGTTACGAGCCCCACCGAGCGGTCCGTGGCCGGCGCCGTGTCGGCGGACGCCTCGTCGTCAGCCGAGTTCGCCAGGTTCATCGCGCAGCGCAACGCCGACGAGCTGGTCGTCGAGCAGCTGGAGGCCGATGTGGCGCGGCTCGCGCGCTCGTACGTCAGCCACCCTCTGCTGGAGCTCTACGTCGAGATCAAGCAGCTACGGGACGGTGTCTTCGACCTGCTGCGTGGGCGCCAACGGCCTCGGCAGACCAGTGACTTGTACGTCTCGGCATCGCGGCTGTGCGGGCTGTGCGCCCACGTCTGCCTGGATCTGGGGCACTACGATTCGGCGGCCACCCATGCTCGCACGGCCCGTGCGTGTGCCGAGGCCGCCGGGCATGAGGGGATGCTGGCCTGGGTGCGGGCGGTGGAATCGCTGATCGCCTACTGGACCGGGAGCTATGAGCAGGCGGCCCGGCTCGCCCAGGCGGGGCGCCAGCACCGAGCGGGAGGGAGCATTGGCGCCCGCCTCGCGAGCCTGGAGGCGCGTTCACTGGCGATAGCAGGCGACAAGGCGGGCGCCGCAATCGCCTTGGCAGATGCGGAGCGCTCCCGCGAGGGGATGCTCGGACACGACGACGCTCCAGGAGTCTTCGCCTTCCCAGCCGCCAAGCAGTTCGCGTATGCCGGGACGACGCATCTGGCCATCGGCGGTCGTGGCCATGTGCAGCAGGCCATCGCAAGCGCGGACACGGCGATCCGGCTCTACCGTGGCGCCGAGGCCGACGACCAGTCGGTCGGTGATCTCTTCGCCGCCCACCTAGATCTTGCTCGTGGCCACATGCTCTTGGACGACCTCGATGGCACCGAGGCGAAGGTCGGCTTCGTACTCGAGGCGCCTGTGGAGCGTGTGTCGGCGAGCATCGTGCGGCGGTTGGTTGATCTCGGCCGGGAGCTGGGCGGGCGGCAGTACGGTGGAGCTGCGCAGGTGTCCCAACTGCGCGAGCGCATCCAGCAGACGGCCGTCCTCGCGGCCTCACCCGCCGCCCGCCCTCCGGAGCTGCCGACGTGACTGACCTCTCCGCCGCCCACGACGCCGCTGTCACTGACCGCGACCGCCTTGCTGGGAGCGCCTACAACGGTGACCGGGACCTCGCCGCCCGCCAGTCCCTCTACCGGTGGCAGACGCCTCGCCATGACCTGCCCGGCATCGTCGCCGAGCAACTGAGCGCCGTGCGCGGGCGGGTCGTCGATGTCGGCTGCGGGAACGGCAAGTTCATCAAGCGGCTGCGCCAGGACCGATCTGATCTCGAACTTCTGGGGCTGGACATCGCGCCCGGCATCCTCGCCGACGTGCCCGGTGCGGTCGCGGTGGCGGATGTGGCGAGGCTCCCACTGGCCACGGCGAGCGTGGACGCCGCCTTGGCGCTGCACATGCTCTACCACGCCTCGGACATCGCCCAGGCGGTGCGCGAACTCTCCCGGGTTGTCACCGCCGACGGCCTGCTGCTCGCCTCCACCAATAGCGACCGCGACAAGGCCGAGCTGGACGAGTTGTGGGTCCGAGCGGCCGGTGACATTCTCGGCACCGGCCGCGGCCCGGCACGGATCTCGCTCAGCGCCCGGTTCTCCCTGGAGAAGGCGCCGGCCTTCCTCGGCGAGGAGTTCGGCCGGGTCGAGACGATCGAACTGCCTGGCACTATCACGGTCCGCGATGCCGGACCCGTGGTGGCGCACATGGCCTCGTACCAAGCGTGGGCGGACCAGCACGACGTGCCTTTCGAGGCCACGATCGAGCGGGCCCGCACCATCCTGGAGGAACACATCGCCCGGCATGGGGCATTCGAGATCCACTGTCTGGGCGGCATCCTCGTCTGCCGCCGCTAGTAGTGCGGCCGATTGCAGAGGAAGCAGCCGTCCCAGAGCGGGAGCGCGCTGAGGACGCGGTGGCGCACGCACGAGGCCATCGCGGCCTCGTCCGGGCCGGGGAAGCCGCGTGCGGCGCTGCTGTCGGCGGGCGGGGTGCAGGACTCCACCATGGTCGTGAAGCGATGCAGGTAGTCATGCACGCGGGGCGGGTGGTAGCCCAGCTCGCTCCAGCGATGTCCGCTCGCCGCGAGTGCTGTGGCACGCAGCACGAAGTCCTTCGCGCGGGCGCGTTCCCGCTCCGTCGCACCCCAGTCGAACTCCGCCAGGTCGAACCCGACGGCACCGCGCCCCATGACGTTCTGGTCCTGCAGGGTCAGCAGCGCCGCGAAGCGGAAGTCCCAGTCCTCGGAGGCGAGATCGGACACGGCCAGCATCAGCACGTCGATGAACACCGCGGTGGCGCCATTGGACAGGTCCAGGTCGTGGCTGCCGCCGGAGAAGATGTTGCTCACCGACCTATGATGCGATCCCGGCCCTCCACCTGCTTGGAGAAGACGCATGGCGGATGCGAGCACCGGCAAAGTGGTCGTGAACAGGGTGGTGTCCCTGGATGGGTTCATCGCCGGTCCCGGCCACACGATGGACTGGATCTTCGAGCACATGACGTCGGCGACGTTCCCGGAGGTCATGGCGGCCACGGGCGCCATGCTCATCGGCCGGGGCACGTACGAGGTCGGCAAGCGCATGAGCGACGAGAACACCGACTACGACGGCGGGGCGCAGTTCGTCCTCACCCACCGCCCGCCCGACGAGCCGGACCCCAACGTCACCTTCCTCACCTGCGACATCGAGGAAGCCGTGGCCACGGCACGCCGCGCCGCCGGCGACAAGAACCTGGAGATCCTCGGCGCCGACGTGGCCGCCCAGTGCCTGCAGCGCGGCCTCGTCGACGAGATCCTGGTGTACGTGCTGCCGGTGCTGCTCGGCGACGGCGTCCGCTTCGCGCCGCCGGGCCTCGACCGGATCGACCTGGAACCGTTCAGCAACGTCCAGTCGGGCGGGGTCACCATGCTGCGCTTCCACGTGCGCAAGTAGGCACGGTCGCAACTAGTGCTGTGACCGCAGAGGTTCGCCGGGGGTTGGCGATTGGATCGTGCGTCGGGGTAGCACCAGCTCGGTGCGCTATCGCCGGGCGATGATGCTCCTGGCGTCGGCCGGCGGGAACCGCGTCCCGGTGATCGCCCGGCTGATCCAGGCTGATGAGGACACGGTGCGGGAGGTGATCCACCGGTTCAACGAGATTGGCCTGGCCTGCCTGGACCATAAGTGGGCGGGAGGCCGCCCCCGCCTGCTCACCCCTGACGACGAGGAGTTCGTCATTCAGACGGCCACCGCCCGCCCCACTAAGCTCGGCCAGCCCTTCTCCCGTTGGTCTATCCGCAAACTCGCCGCCTACCTGCGCCGCGTCCACGGACGCGTCATCCGTATCGGCCGTGAAGCCTTACGATGCCTGCTGCTGCGCCGCGGCATCACCTTCCAGCGCACCAAGACATGGAAGGAGTTCCCCGACCTCGAACGAGACGCCAAGCTCGACCGCATCGAGCACGTCCTGGAGCACTTCCCGGACCGGTCTTCGCGTTCGACGAGTTCGGCCCGCTGGGAATCCGGCCCGCCGCCGGCTCCTGCTGGGCGAAGCAGGGCAAACCCGGCCGGCTCCCGGCGACCTACCGCCGCACCCACGGCGTCACCTACTTCCACGGCTGCTACTCCGCCGGCGACGACACCTGTGGGGAGTCAACCGGCGCCGCAAAGGCACCGCCAACAGCCTCGCTGCACTGAGTTGATCCGCGCCGCCCGACCCGACGGCGCCCCGATCTACATCATCCTGGACAACCTCTCCGCCCACACCGGTGCGGACATCCGCCGCTGGGCGAAGAAGAACAAGGTCGAGCTGTGCTTCACCCCGACCTACGCCTCCTGGGCCAACCCGATCGAGGCACACTTCGGCCCGCTGCGGCAGTTCACCCTGGCCAACACCCATCACCACAGCCACCCCGCGCAGACCCAGGCCCTGCACGCCTATCTGCGCTGGCGCAACGCCAACCCCCGCCATCCCGACGTGCTTGCCGCCCAGTGCAAGGAACGGGTACGCATCCGCAGCGAGAAGGGCATGCGCTGGGGAGGACGTCCCGCAGCCATGGCCGCATGAGGATCTGGCCGCCACGGCTCAGCCCTGCCGACAGCAGGCGATGAGCTGTTCGCCGTATTCAC
Organism: Streptomyces cyaneochromogenes; assembly: GCF_003963535.1. Taxonomy (GTDB): domain Bacteria; phylum Actinomycetota; class Actinomycetes; order Streptomycetales; family Streptomycetaceae; genus Streptomyces; species Streptomyces shaanxiensis. The sequence goes on from NZ_CP034539.1 coordinate 6,796,913, forward strand.
GTCATCGGCTGCGCGGCCGTTTTACCGAGAGAACGAGGTCAGATCGTTCGGTTCGACGTTAAATGTCATGCCAATCCGCCAAGCTTTCCGCTACATCTTGGGTTAATGGTCACCGCTTCACCACACCCAGCCCGGTGCGCGGGAAACGTAACTGCGGCTCACTTGGGAGCCCGTTGTCGCAGGGGCTCCCAGGGAGGATTCGACAGGGCGAGCCGGATGCCCCCCTGGCTACCCCACGGGCAGCGGAGAGAATCGCCTCCTACTGCCCTTGGTGCGGTGGCTGTTGGGCATAGGGGCTGAAGGTCTGCCCGGACTGCCCCTGAGGTGTGGGGTATCCCTGGTTGGGAGCAGAGCTGGGGTACTGCTGATAGCCCGTCGAGGGCTGGGGCTGGTAGCCCGGACCGGCAGGGGGAGTTCCGCCGCCGGAGCCGGGGCCGCCGCTGCCTCCGTTGCGGCGGTTGCGGAGTACCGCGAAGATGATGCCGCCGATCACTACTACCGCTGCAATGCCGCCGATGATGAGGGCGATTGGCAGGCGGCTTGAAGAGTCCTGCTCCTTGGCCTGTGTTGAGCCGTCTTCGCTGCCTTCGGTGGCGCCGCCGGTCTTCGACCCGGTGCTGGACGAGAGTTGCCCCAAGGGGCCATCCTTGGGGCCCTTGGGGATGTCCATCGTGAGGGCCTTGTTGGGGCGGATGATGCCGTAGCCGTATTCGCGATCAGGGGCCTTCAATCCCTTGTGGTGAAGGAATGAAGCTGACTTGATGAGGCGGTTGATTACCTGGCCTGCGGTGAGGTCAGGGTACTTGGCCCGGACAAGGGCTGCCGTGGCGGAAACATAAGCCGTGGCGTCCGAAGTTCCGCTACTCAAGCCATATCCGTCGGATCGATTCGTGTTCGCATAGACGATCTCAACGCCAGGAGCAACAAGGGTCAGTCCCTCTCCAGTATTGGATTTGTCCCAGAGGTTCCCTTCATCATCTACGGCGCCGACAGAGACCACACCCGGCAGGGCTGCCGGCTCAGCAACGGTGAACCCTCCCTCATTACCCGCACCCGCAACAACTACCACGTCGCGTGCTTGGGCATACGCGATTGCCTCGCGGCCGCTAGTGAGAGTCCCGCCGACACTGTCGCCGAGAGAAAGATTGATGACCTTCGCGCCGTTGTCCACGGCATATCGCACAGCCTCGGCCCAGGTGTCGTCCTCGAAATCATCATTCTTTTTCTGCAGAACGCGCAGCGGAAGAATCTTTGCTTTTGGCGCGAGCCCCACCATGCCCGCATTGTTTCCCGCGCCATGACCGTGGCCAGCAATCAAGCTCGCCATGCCGGTGCCATGTCCGGCCACATCCTCCTGAGCATTTCCCCCTCCGGTGAAGTCTTTCCCTTGGAGGACTTGACCGGTCAGATCTGGGTGACTGCCATCGACCCCTGAATCGACGACGGCAACAGTGACTCCCTCGCCCTGAGTCAACGCCCAAGTTGCGTCCATCTTGTAGGCATCCAGGACCCACTGCTGGTCCCGAACGTAATCGGCCGAGGCAGTCGGTGCTGAAGTGAGGAGCAAGGCTCCTGTCAACGCCACAACACCTGTCGTGGACCAGACCCGCTTGGCACCCATGTTCCTTGCTCCTCACTCAACAACGGCTGGTTCCGCCAGCCTTCATACGGGCGAGCCGCACGGAGGTCCCGTGCGGCTCGCTCAGGTGTGCCTATGCGATGTTGCGCGGCACGTTGCGGTTACGGTCTTCCTGTGAGATCCAGGTCTCTTCGTCCTCGACCAGGTAGTCGGGACGCTCGCCCCCGTTCTCCTCTTCACCACGACGCTTGTTGCCACCGCGGCCCATGCCGGTGATGCCCTTGGCCGCACCGACCAGGCCGCCACGCGCCTTCGCGAGCGCGCTACAGCCGCAGCACCGCTACCACCACGACCGGAGGCGCCGGCTCCGGCACCACCACCCCATGCCAGCCCGGCCTCCGGCACCGCGGGCAGCTCCGGAGCCACTCGGGCATCTTCGGCGCCCCCGCGAATCTCACGACAGTTTATGACCTTCACAGACGCAAGCGGTGTCCCGCCCCACAGAGCTCGTTGCCAGGAGCATCATCGCCCGGTGATAGCCACCGAGCTGGTGCTACCCCGACGCACGATCTGCTGCAGCTTCTGCTGCCCTTCCTGGTCGGACAGTCTGCGCACCCACACAGGCTCGGCCACCACACCTCCGGCGGTTGGGAAAAGACGTCACGACACATCCAACCGCCAACCCGGCGAACCTATGCGGTCACAGCACTAGTAGCGGGGCAGACGAGGATGCGCATGGTGTCCGTGCTGCGGGTCAGTCCCTTCCGCGCTCGGGGTAGCGTCGGAAGAGTTTCCGTACCTTGATGGCCTCGACCAGCCGCTTGAATTCCGCCTGGTCAGCATCGGTCATCACGTCGCAGATTTCGCTGATCGAGAACTTGGTGCCGGGTACCTGGTCGATGTACTTCGTGATCATGGCGTCGAGCGCCTTCTGCAGCGCGGGAAGTTCGCCCACCCAGTCGCTTTCCAGGCGTGTCTGCGCGGCCGCGGCGTTCCTCTCTGCCTGCGTGGCGGTGGAGATCAGCTCCAGTTCGGCGGCAGTGAACGGCGTGCCGTCACGGTGTTTGTGGTGGACAGTGCCGTAACGGGAGGGGGCCGCGTTGGTGAGGAGTACAACGACATCGGGGCGGATGGAGGGGTGGGGCACGCAGGGGATTCCTTCCGGAGTGGGGTTGAGGATGGTCAGCGCCGCCGCGTTGAGGGCTGCTGCTGGGGCGGGACGGCGGTCCTGGGGTGGACTGGGGTGCCGGGCCGTTGTGTGGTGCTGCGGGTGTTGGCTGCCTGGGCGCGCTTGTTCGGTTGGGCAGTGATGCGCCAGTTGAGGACCTCGGCGGGGCGCTCGGCGGTGTCTAGCTCTCGCTGGGCGACGACCTCTGTGAGGAGGCGCCGGGCGTTGTGGCCGGCGGATTCCGCGCGGGCGAGCGTGGTGGCCAAGGCCGGCCAGGCGGCATCGGCCAGGATGCGGTCGGCGTGGTCGGGGACGGCCTGGCGCACGGTGGCTTCCAGGCGTTGGACGGTCTGGGGGCGTGGGGTGCGCTGGGCGAGGTCCGCCAGGACGGGCTCGGCGGTTTGGCGGTAGGTCTCCTGGAGGTGGCGGAAGGCTTCCTCGGCCGCCGCTGCCTGCTGTTCGTGGCCGCGCTGTTCGTGCCACTTGGCGGCGGCGCGCGCCAAGTGCAGGGCGGTGAAGATGAGGGCGATGGCGAGGCCGCCCGGAATGTTGGCGGCGTGGTTGAGTTCCCTGGCGGCCTGGCGCAGTTCGGTGGCGGCTTCGTGGTCGGCCCGGATGGCGGAGCGGCGCGCCCGGTTGAACGCCGTTGCCGCTGCTCGCAGTTCGCCCTGGTGCGGGCCGGGGGTGACGCGGGCCAGGTTGTGCAACGTGTCGGCGAAAGCGTCCAGGTGGCCCTGGGCGCTGGCGTCGTCGCCCGAGTCGAGGACCGTGCGCGCTGTGCGCACGGCGCATTCCGTACGGCGCCACGTGGTGGACGGGTCCGCCACCTGCTGGGGTCGGTCGGCCACATCCTGAGTGGGGAGGCGTTCAGCCAGGCGGTTGTACGACAGGTCGGGGGCGAGGGCGGAGCCGCCGAAGAAGATGGTGTCGCCGGGGGCGGCCAGGCTGTATCCGTCCACCTCGTTGGTCTTGGCGCTGACGCGCGGCCTGACCTGGATGCCCAGCGACGTGAGCACGGTGAAGTAGTCCTCGATGCTGTGCACGGCGGCGGCAACCGCGTACGCGCGTTCGCGCAGCCACTCCCGCGTGGCCTTGTCCTGGCCGAGGCGTTCGGCCTTGGCCCGCTCGGCGCCGGTGGGCGTCTTGGGTGCGGTCAGGTCACCGGACTTGAGCTGACGCAGCCCGAACTCGGCCTCGATCTTGCGGCATTCGCGCTGGGCCCGCCAGCCGTCCCGGTTCGAACGCGGGCGGCGGCCGTCGGCGCGGACGGTGGTGGCCAGGATGTGGATGTGGTCGTCCGCGTGGCGTACCGCGATCCACCGGCACGCCTGGTCGTCGCCCTCGGGCGCGATGCCGGTGGCGGCCACGACGCGGCGGGCGACCTCGGCCCACTCAGCATCGGTCAGGTAGCGGTCACCGGGCGCCGTGCGCACCGGGCAGTGCCACACATGCTTCGGCGGCTTCTTCCCGCCCAGCTCGCGGGTGCGCAGGTCGACATGATGGTCGAGCCGCTTGGCCAGCAGGCTGTAGGTGGCGGCGGGGTCGCGGCCGGGGTCGGGGGCGCCGGCCATGTCCCAGGCAGCAACGATGTGCGGGTCGATGTGTTCGTCCCGACGGCCCTTGCCGAAGAGGTAGTTGATCAGGCCGAGGGTGTTGGAGCCGGTGGAGACGTCAGGAACCATGACCGCCGCCATCCGCCACGAGCTCGTCCATTAGCCGGTAGCTGCGCTGGACGGCTTGGTCGACGTGGTCGAGGACGGCCTCGGCCCGGTCGGGGACGGCTCCGCCGTTGATGGCCATGGTGATCTGGTTGAGGTTGGTGCCGATGCGGTTCAGCGCCTTGGTGTGTGCCTCGACGGCTTCCACAAGCGGGCGGATGGGATCGTCCTCCGGACTGCCGGTCATGCTCGCCTTGCCGAGCGCGACCGCGAGGGCGGCGTCGCCGACGAACCCGGCGAACTTCTGACGGCGGTGCCTGGCTGCCTCGTCGATGATGCGGACCGCGGTCGGGGTGAAGCGGATCTTCTTCTCCTGGTCACGGCTCTCGGTGGTGCGCTTGCGGTTCAACCGCGCAGGCAGCATGGGGGCGTCGGGCTCACGCCACGAGGGCTGCTCAATGGGCGACGGAATGCGGGCAGACGAGTCGAGCTGCGGGGCAGTGGTGTCGGCGGGCAGCTCGGCGTGCGTGGTCGAGGCATCGGCGACGTACGCGGCGTTGGTCTCGGTCGTCACCTCCCCCTGCTCGGGCGCCCGCTGGCGCCCGGCCTCCTCCTCCGCCACCCCAGGGGCGGGGGCAAGCGCGGACGAAGCCCCGTTAGGGGCTCGAACGCTCCAGCTTGCTGCTGTTCGTCGGTCCCGGCTGAACCAACCCCAGCGGCGGGAAGAAGTGGGGTTCGTGTCGTTCTCGGTGTGCATGGTGGTGCTCCGAAGGAGAGGGGGATGGGGCTGTGTCACTTCCGTCGCATCCGTCGCATGCCTGGTCAGCACAGGTACGGACACGCGGGCAGGTACGGAGAACTCCGTCCCGGCGAGAGAGTCCGTCCCCGCGCTGACCTGCGCGGGGACGGATGCGACGAAGTGATACGGACCCCGGTGGGATCAGAGAGTGCGCCTGGGCCCGGCTGGGACACCGGGCGGGCCGACGGGCAGCGTCCCCGCCGGCGCGGTGGGCGGCTTGCCCTGGGCCATGCGGGCAGGTGAAGTGCCCTGTTCGGACTCGGGTGCCGCCTCGACGAGGTCGGGGCAGTTGCGGGCCCAGGCGTCCAGGAACCGGTTGCGCATGTACGCCTTGGCCTGCCTGCCCTTGTCGAACCGGTAGTTGGCCGGGCTGATGTTGAAGTCCCGCAGCAGGTTGCTCAGGTGGTAGGCGTTCAGCCCTTTGGCGCCGTGCTCCGCCCACGGGGCCTCGGCGTCCTGGATCAGAGCGGCGACCAGATCCTGGGTGGCCAGGGCCTCGGGGTTGCCCGCCTGCGCGAAGATGCGATGGATGTCGCGCAGTAGCCGCGTTTTCAGGCTGCTCTGCTCGTCCTGGACCGCTTCGTGGCGGGTCATGGCCAGGCAGGCGGCACGGGCCTGGGCGGGCCAGTGGCCGCCGGCCAGGTCGGCGATGATGACCAGCGGCTCCCAGGTGTCCGCCGCCCGGTCCTCCACCGGCATCGGCGGCACCATGCGGGCAGCCTGCCCGCGCAGCGGGCCCAGCCAGGTGGCCAGCTGATCACGCAGCGCGTTGAGTTCGGGCACCGAATACCGGGAGCGGAAGGGGGTGACCTTCTCGCCCGGCTTGCGCTTCTGCATGCGCAGCACGACCGCCCGGTCCATGATCGTGTCTGGCAGGTCACCGATCCCCGCGATGGCGGCCATGGCGAAGGTGGGGAACGGGGTCGGTTTGTGGTCCGGACCGGAGATCCGCCAGGCGGGCCGGTTGCGCTGGTGCCCGGCGTTCAGCAGGCCGCGCAGGATCTCACTGTCACCGCTCGCCTTGGGGCCGAAGATGGTGTCCGCCTCGTCCACCAGCAGGGTGGGCGGGTTCTTGCCGATGACCCGGAAGATGACCGCCGGGGAGGTGTTCACCGTCATCATTGGCTGGTGCACGGTCTCGTGGAGCACGTCCAGAACCCGGGACTTGCCGCAGCCCTTCGTCGGGCTCACCACCGCCAGACGCGGCGCGTGCTGCAGAGCCGTCTGGATGTGCGTGGCTGCCACCCACAGGGTGACCGCGGTCAGCGCCTCCTCGCTGGGCAGCACCACGTACTTGCCGATCGCTGCCCGCAACTCGTCCAGTAGCGCGACCCCGTCAGCCGCTACCTGGACCCCCGCGCCTTCATGGCCCCCGGTGCCTGCCCCGGCATCGGCGGCCTCGATCTTGTGTTGCTCGGCCCCCTCCACGGGAGTATCGGTCCCCGGCGACAGGTGGGAGCCGTTGTCCCGGTCCCCATTGCGGTCCCCTGGTGCAACTCCCGCGTCTTGGGGACCGGTCCCCGTTGTCACGCTGCTGGCCTGCACGTTTCCACCGGATGTGGATATCGGGACCGTGGCTTGTGGTGACAGGGGACCGGATGCGTCGCGGGGACGGTCCCCTGACACCGCATCAGCGGAGTGCTGGTCCCCGCGGCTCCAGGGGATGCCCTCGCCGGGGACCGCTGTTGTGGGCCAGGCGGCGGGGGACGCGTTCGTGGTGGTGGGGGACGTAGAGTCCTCCATAGACGTTCCTCTCCGGTGAGGGGCAGGACGGGCAAGGTCCCGCCCCTCACCAGCTTGTTCGTTCAGGGATGGGCGATCGGCAGGGGAATCTCCGGCCCTCGGCGTTGGCACGCCGAGGGCCGTTGCTGTGTCCGGCGCCTACGGCTCAGGAGGCCAGACCCCACTCGTCTCGGCCGTCGATCAGCGCCCGCTCGTACCGCAGCAGTTCGGCTTCGGGGTACAGCACGCGCTTGCCGATCTTGATGCCGCGCGGGCCCTTCTCGATCTGGCGCCAGTAGCGGACGGTGCTCTCCGCTGTGCGGTAGCGCTCGGCGACCTCGGCGGTGGTCAGATATCGCATGCATTCCCAATCGACTAGGTAGCAATTCGTTCTGCATAGGTTGTACTCGACGATCGCCGGTTAGCCAAATCGGAAAGCTCGTGTTTCAATTGGGAAAGTGACGGTCAGGATGGAGGTCCGATGGCAGGCGACAAGGCCGACGGTGGTGAGGTGCCGCTGCTCTACAGCGAGGGCAACATCGCTGCGCGGGTGGCGCTGGAGCGTGAGGTCAGGGGGTGGAGCACGATCGAGCTGGCGGATCGGGTGTCCAAGGCCGGCGTCAGGATGAACCAGACCGCCGTCTGGCGCATCGAAAACGCCACTCCACGTCGTCGCATCAACGTCGACGAAGCCCTCGCCTTCGCCCGCGTCTTCGAGCTGCCCCTCGAAGAACTGATGTCCCCGCCGCTGGAAGGGCTGGACCTCGACAGCAGACGCCTCGTCCAGGAAGCCGTCGAGGCGTACTACGAGACACGCGACGCCGAGGACCGCCTGCACCACGCCGTCGTCGGCATCGCCGAGCACATCCAGACCCACCCCGACAGCTCACGAGCCATCCACGAGCAGTGCCTTCGCCTCATGGGCGAGGAGCGCGACGCCCGCACCCTCACCGAGTACATCGAGGGCGGCGGCTACTACCGATAACCGACCCAAGGGAGAAGCCACTTGGCCAACATCCAAAAGCGCCCCAACGGCAAATGGCGAGCCCGCTACCGCGACCTCGACGGCAAGGAGCACGCCCGCCACTTCGACCGCAAACTCGACGCCCAGCGCTGGCTCGACGAGGTCACGGCCAGCATCGTCACCGGCCAGTACGTAGACCCGCAGGCCGGACGGATCACCTTCGAGAAGTACGCGAAGAAGTGGGAGGAGTCGCTCATCGCCAGCGAGGCGGGCGAGCGGATCACCGACAACGCGCTCCGGCTCCACCTCGTCCCGGCGCTCGGCTCCCGCGCGATGGCTGCGATACGCCGCAACGACCTCCAGGTGCTCTTCAAGGGCCTGTCCGAGCTGCTCGGCCCCGGCAGTGTGCGCAACGTCTACGACGTCCTCGTACGCCTCATGACGGCGGCCGTGGAGGACAAGGTCATCGCGTCCAGCCCGTGCCGCCGGATCACGCTCCCGCCCATGCCGGACGAGGAGGTCACCCCGCCCACGGTCGCTCAGGTCGAGGCCATGGCCCGCGTGATGCCGCCGTACATTCGCGCGGCGATCGTCACGCTCGCCGGATCAGGCTTGCGTATAGGCGAGTTGCTCGGCCTCAAGGTGTCGGACGTCGACTTCAAAGCCGGCACTATTCGCGTCGAGCGCCAGCGCCTTCAGTCCGGGAAGATCGGGCCGCCGAAGACCGCAAAGTCCCGGCGGACTGTCCCGGTCGGTGAGGTCGTCACTGACGCGCTTCTCACGCACCTCGCCGCACGCCCCTCCAAGGAGTGGCTGTTCACGATGGAGGAGGGTGAACCGCTCAACTACCGCCGCTGGAAGACCGAATGGAACTGCGCTCGTAAGGAGCTGCGGAAGGCGGAGAGCGAGGCGGCCGAACGCGAGGGCCGCAAGCCCGTCGAGCTGCCACACATGGTGACCCACGACCTGCGCCACTTCTACGCTTCCGCCCTCATCGCCGGCGGAGCGAGCGTCAAGCAGGTCCAACTGGTCCTCGGCCACGCGTCCGCCGTCATCACACTGCGGATCTACGCGCACCTCTGGCCGGGCGAAGAAGACCGCACCCGGACCGTTATGGACGCCGTTCTCGGCGGCCTGCGGACCGGGTGCGGACAGGTAGACCTGGCAACCAAGGAAATTGCAGGTCAAACGGCCTGATCAAAGATCAAGCCTTCTTGGTCTCCCAGAAGATCTTGTCGATCTGGGCGATGTAGTCCAGAGCCTTCTGACCGGTGGCCGGGTCGGTGGACGCCTTGGCGGCCGAGAGGGCCTTGAGGGTGTCGTTGACCAGCTGGTGCAGCTCCGGGTACTTCTCGAAGTGCGGGGGCTTGAAGTAGTCGCTCCAGAGCACCGAGACGTGGTGCTTCGCGAGCTCGGCGCGCTGCTCCTTGATGACCGTGGCACGCGCCTGGAAGTGCGGGTCGTCGTTGGCGGCAATCTTTTCCTGTACGGCCTTCACCGACTCCGCCTCGATGCGGGCCTGGGCCGGGTCGTACACACCGCAGGGCAGGTCGCAGTGCGCGCTGACCTTGACCTTGGGGGCAAACAGGCGGGAAAGCATGGAGCATTCCTTCCTCGTGATCGTCTTCTCAGGTGGGACATTACTCCCTGCAAGACGGGTTTTCGCGGGTGCCCCCATGGGCTTAGGACAAAAGTCCAGGGTCAGACTGAGACTGGTGGAGGACCGTACCGGGGAGGTGCCGGGGATGCCGGAGTTGTCGCAGGAGACCGAGCGCGGGCGCGCGGGCCGGCCCTTCGGGTGGGCCGAGGTGACCGGGCCGTCGATGGTGCCCACGCTGTACCACGGCGATCTGCTCGTGGTGGTGCACCGGGGCCGCATCAGGGTCGGCGACGTCGTCATCCTGCGTCACCCGTTCCAGCAGGACCTGCTCGTCGTCAAGCGCGCCGCGGAGCGCCGCGAAGGCGGCTGGTGGGTGCTCGGGGACAACACCTACGCCGGGGGTGACAGCACCGACTACGGGGTCGTGCCGGACGAGCTGATCCTGGGCAAGGTCCGCTTCCGGTACCGGCCGCGCAAGCCCGATCAGCGCTCGCCGTTCGCGCTGGCGCGCTGGGCGCTGTCGGCCGTACGGCCCGTCTTCGCCGACCGGTCGGCCTCCAGGCGCTTGCGGGCGCGGTAGGCGGCCACATTGGCGCGGGTCGCGCAGCGGTCCGAGCAGTAGCGCCGGGAGCGGTTGGTGGACGTGTCCAGGTAGGCGTTGCGACACGGGGCCGCCTCGCACAGGCCCAGACGGTCGACGCCGTACTCCGTCAGATGGAACGCCAGGCCCATCGCCGCGATCGCCGCGTAGCCCGCGGTCGCGTTCGACGGGTGGTCCGCCAGGTGCATGTGCCACAGGGGGCGGCCGTCGTCGTCCCGGAAGTCGTGACCGGAGATCTGCGGGCTCACCGGGAACTCCAGCAGGAGCGAGTTCAGCAGGTTCACCGCGAGGGTCTCGTCGCCCTTGTCCGCCGCCTCGAAGACCGCCCTCAGCCGCGCACGGACCGAGCGGAAGCGGGTCACGTCGGCGTCGGTGGCGCGGCGGCCCGCCTCCTGGCTGACGCCGAACAGATCGCGGACGGCCTCGACCGAGGTCAGCGAGTCCTTGCCCCGGGCCGGGTCCTCGCTGTTGACGAGTCGTACGGCGTAGTCCGAGTAATAGGCCAGTTCCACTTGTAGTCCTTACGGAGGCGTTCTATCGTCGTGGTGCGGTCGGGTAACAGCTGATCGTGCTTCCAGGGTATTACGTGACGCGCGCGATGGAGGGGCTCGATGACGGACACGTCCACGACGACGATCGGTGCCGACTGGCCGGCCTGGCAGGAGAGCTGGGACCGGCAGCAGGAGTGGTACATGCCCGACCGGGAGGAGCGCTTCCGGATCATGCTCGACATGGTGGAGGCCCTCGTCGGCCCCGCCCCGCGCGTGCTCGATCTCGCGTGCGGCACGGGAAGTATCACGGCCCGGCTGCTCACCCGGTTCCCGAAGGCCACCAGCACGGGCGTCGACCTCGACCCGGCGCTCCTCGCCATCGCCGAGGGCACCTTCGCCGGCGACGACCGGGTCGGGTTCGTCACGGCCGACCTCAAGGACCCCGAGTGGCCGGCGAAGCTGCCGTACGACTCGTACGACGCCGTCCTGACCGCCACGGCCCTGCACTGGCTGCACAGCGAACCCCTCGCGGCCCTCTACGGTCAGGTCGCGGAGCTCGTCCGCGACGGCGGTGTCTTCCTGAACGCGGACCACATGATCGACGACTCGACGCCCCGGATCAACGCGGCCGAGCGCGCCCAGCGTCACGTGCGCATGGATCAGGCCAAGGCGGGGGTCCTCGACTGGGCCGAGTGGTGGCAGCTGGCGGCCGAGGACCCGGTCCTGGCCGGGCCCACGGCCCGCCGCTTCGAGATCTACGGCGAACACGCCGACGGCGACACGCCGCCCGTCGCGTGGCACGTGCGCGTGCTGCGCGAGAAGGGCTTCGGGGAGGCGCGGCCGGTGTGGTGCTCCCCTTCGGACACGCTGTTGCTGGCGCTCAAGTGACACGGTCCAGGGCATCCGGGCGGACGGAATGAGCTACGACGAGACCAATCCGATCACCGCTTACCGCCTGGCCGTCCGGCCGACGGGAATTCGTGTTCCGCCCGGCGCGACGCACGCACTTCGGCCCCGCCAAAAGGAATGGCGGGGCCGAGGTGGTGTTCGACTCGTGGTTCTCGTGGTTCCTACAGCACCTTGGACAGGAATGCCTGCGTCCGCTCGTGCTGCGGGTTCGTCAGCACGTCGCGCGGATTGCCGGATTCCACGACCACGCCGCCGTCCATGAAGACCAGGCTGTCGCCGACCTCGCGGGCGAAGCCCATCTCGTGGGTGACGACGACCATCGTCATGCCCGACTCGGCGAGGTCGCGCATGACGTCGAGGACGTCACCGACCAGTTCCGGGTCGAGGGCCGAGGTCGGCTCGTCGAAGAGCATCAGCTTCGGGTCCATCGCCAGGGCGCGGGCGATGGCCACGCGCTGCTGCTGGCCGCCGGAGAGCTGGGAGGGGTAGTTCCCGGCCTTGTCGGCGAGACCGACGCGGTCCAGCAGCTCCTTCGCGCGCTCCTTGGCCTGGTTCCTGCTTGCGCCCTTGACCTGGACCGGCGCCTCCATGACGTTCTCCAGCGCCGTCATGTGCGGGAACAGGTTGAATCGCTGGAACACCATGCCGATGTCCCGGCGCTTCAGCGCGACCTCGCTGTCCTTGAGCTCGTACAGCTTGTCGCCCTTCTGGCGGTAGCCGACCAGCTCGCCGTCGACGTACAGCCGTCCGGCGTTGATCTTCTCCAGGTGGTTGATGCAGCGCAGGAACGTCGACTTGCCGGAGCCGGAGGGGCCGATGAGGCAGAACACCTCGCCGGACTTCACCTCCAGGTCGATGCCCTTGAGCACCTCGACCAGCCCGAAGGACTTGTGGACGCCTTCGGCCTTCACCATGGCGGTCATGCGTTACCTCCCGCCGACGAACGGTTCGACAGGGACAGCAGGTTCGCCCTGATCTTCTGGAACGGAGTTGCCGGCAGGCTGCGGCTGGAGCCCCGGGCGTAGTACCGCTCCAGGTAGTACTGGCCGACGCTGAAGATCGACGTCAGCAGCAGGTACCAGGCCGCGGCCAGGAACAGCATCTCGGCGGGGGCGCCGGAGGTCTGGCCGATGTCCTGGGCGACGCGCAACAGCTCGGAGTACTGGACGACCGACACCAGCGAGGTCGTCTTCAGCATGTTGATGACCTCGTTGCCCGTCGGCGGCACGATCACGCGCATCGCCTGCGGGATGACGATCCGGCGCAGCGTCTTGGCGTGGCTCATGCCCAGCGCGTGCGCGGCCTCGGTCTGGCCCTCGTCGACCGCGAGCAGACCGGCGCGGCAGATCTCCGCCATGTACGCGGCCTCGTTGAGGCCCAGGCCGAGCAGCGCCGTCAGGAACGGGGTCATGAAGTCCGACCACTCGTCCTTGTAGAACGGGCCGAGGTTGATGTACTCGAAGACCAGCCCCAGGTTGAACCAGACGATGAGCTGGACCAGGACCGGGGTCCCGCGGAAGAACCAGATGTAGAACCACGCGATGGACGAGGTCACGGGGTTCTTCGACAGACGCATCACGGCCAGCACGATGCCGCCGACGATGCCGATCGCCATGGACAGCACGGTCAGCAGGAGCGTCTTGCCCACACCGCTGAGGATGCGGTCGTTGAAGAAGTAGTCCGGGATCGCGCCCCAGTTGATCTTGCCCTGGGAGAACGCGTAGACGATGCCGCCCAGCAGGGCGAGCGCGATGACGGCGGTGACGTACCGCCCGTAGTGGCGGACCGGGATGGCCTTGATCGCCTCCGGACCGGCCGGCGGGGTGTCCGCCGGCCCGTCCGACTTGTCGATGTCAACAGTCACAGGTGTTGCCTTTCAGTGCCCGCTGTTCTGGTGCGGTCACTTGCCGCCGTTGATGGTGGCTTCCTTCACCGCGCCGTCCTCGACGCCCCACTTCTTGATGACCTTGTCGTACTCGCCGCTGGCGATGATCGCGTCCAGGGCGGCCTTCAGGGCGTCCCGCAGCTGGGTGTCGTTCTTGGCGACCGCGATGCCGTAGGGAGCGGCCTCGACCTGCTCGCCGACGAGCTGGAAGTCGTTGCCGCCGCCGGAGGTCTTCACGGCGTACGCGGCGACCGGGAAGTCGGAGGATCCGGCGTCCGCGCCGCCCGCGCGCAGGCGGGTCTGGGCCTGCTGGTCGTTGTCGAACGCCTCGATGGAGATCGTCTTGCCGCCGGTGCACTTCTTGGCCTCGGCCTTGGCAAGGTCCTCGGAGACCGTGCCGCGCTGCACGACGATCTTCTTGCCGCACAGGTCCGACCAGGTCTTGATGTCGGTGTTCTTGCCCTTCTGGGTGTAGATCGAGACACCGGCCGTGAAGTAGTCGACGAAGTCGACGCCCTCACCGACCTTCTTGCCGGTCTCGGAGTCGATGCCCTCCTGGCGGTCCTTCGTGTCGGTCATCGCGGACATGGCGATGTCGTACCGGTCCGAGCGCAGACCGGTGATCAGGCTGTCGAAGGTGCCGTTCTCGAACTCGAACGTGACACCGAGCTGCTTGCCCATGGCGGCCGCGAGGTCGGGGTCGATGCCGACCGTCTTGCCGGCGCTGTCCTTGAACTCGACCGGCGCGTACGCGATGTCCGAGCCGACCTTGATGACGCCCTTGTCGCGGATCTCCTTGGGCAGCTTGTCGGCGAGCGGCGCCGCGCTCGTCGCGGTGTCCGTGCTGTCCGAGCCGCTGTCCTTGGTCTGGTCACCGCAGCCGGTGAGAATCAGGGCGCCTGCGACCGCGATCGAGCCGACCGCTGCCAACCGGGAGCGTGTGGCGGTCGTACGACGGGTGGAGCGTGCGGTCATGGTGGGTTCCTCCGGCGGATGGGTGGAGTTGCCGATGGGGCGGGCGCCTGTCGATGGGGTCGGCAGGGCCTTTGTTTCCTAGGTCGACGAGAGCACACGCCTTCGAGTGTCGCGACCTCGTGTGATTACGGCATCTTGCCATTCGGACTGAGGCATTCAGGGCGCCCGTCATGTCAAAATCGGATAACGGGTTACCCCCGAACCGCCGCAGGTCGGTACATCCTGACCGCACCTTCTGCGGGAATCTGTCCTTCCGGCCGGAAGATCTTCGGTATATCTCGGGATGTGGACCGGCCGTGCGTGGGGTTTGTTGCCGACAGTTGTTCTTCGCGGTTTCTGGTGTCGATTGTCCGCTTATTTGGTCACGAATCACACCGGTGTCGTCGTCGGGTCGTGTCTGATTCGTGTCCCTGCGCCGCGGTGTTTCCCTTCCCGTCGTGTGATCTTGCACGTATTGGACTCGTCGTCGGCGCGGTCCGTCCGGTAAGAAGGTTCTTTACACCCCTCATCCGGGGCTCAGGGCGCGTGTGCGGCGCGCCGTCGCGTATGACCCGTACGCATCAACAGATCGGGCATGCGTGGTCCCGCCCACCCCTCACCAGGAGTGGTCACCCTCAACCAATGAAGATTTAAGGGGTAAAACAAAGTGGCAGCGGAGATCGTCAATCCTCGCAGCGACAGCAATACGGATCAGGACGGCGAGGTCGAGCCCGTCGATTCCTTTGATCCGGCGTTCGCGCTGCACCGCGGCGGCAAGATGGCCGTGCAGGCCACCGTGCCGGTCCGTGACAAGGACGACCTGTCCCTCGCGTACACCCCCGGCGTCGCGCGCGTGTGCACCGCGATCGCCGAGCAGCCGGAGCTCGTCCACGATTACACGTGGAAGTCGTCCGTCGTGGCCGTGGTCACCGACGGCACGGCGGTGCTCGGGCTCGGGGACATCGGTCCGGAGGCCTCCCTTCCCGTGATGGAAGGCAAGGCGATTCTGTTCAAGCAGTTCGGCGGCGTGGACGCGGTCCCGATCGCCCTCGACTGCACGGACGTCGACGAGATCGTCGAGACGGTGGTGCGCCTCGCCCCGTCCTTCGGCGGCGTCAACCTGGAGGACATCTCGGCGCCGCGGTGCTTCGAGATCGAGCGCAAGCTCCAGGAGCGCGTCGACATTCCCATCTTCCATGACGACCAGCACGGCACGGCGATCGTGACGCTGGCGGCCCTGCGGAACGCGGCGCGGCTGAGCGGGCGGTCCATCGGGGATCTGCGGGCCGTCATCTCGGGTGCCGGCGCGGCCGGTGTCGCCATCGCGAAGATGCTGGTCGAGGCCGGTATCGGGGACGTGGCCGTCGCCGACCGCAAGGGCGTCGTGTCGGCCGACCGGGAGGACCTCACCTCGGTCAAGCGGGAGCTCGCCGGGTTCACGAACAAGGCGGGTATCACCGGGTCGCTGGAGACGGCTCTGGACGGTGCGGACGTCTTCATCGGCGTGTCCGGCGGTACGGTGCCGGAGGAGGCGGTGGCCTCCATGGCCGAGGGCGCGTTCGTGTTCGCCATGGCCAACCCGAACCCCGAGGTGCACCCCGACGTCGCGCACAAGTACGCGGCGGTCGTCGCCACCGGGCGGTCGGACTTCCCGAACCAGATCAACAACGTGCTGGCGTTCCCGGGGATCTTCGCCGGGGCGCTGCAGGTGCGGGCCTCTCGGATCACCGAGGGCATGAAGATCGCCGCGGCGGAGGCGCTGGCGGCCGTGGTGGGCGACGACCTCGCCGCGGACTACGTGATTCCGTCGCCGTTCGACGAGCGCGTGGCCCCCGCGGTCACCGCGGCGGTTGCGGCTGCTGCTCGCGCGGAAGGCGTTGCCCGGCGCTGACGTGAGTGTCGGTTGAACGGCCCCGTCCGGATGGACGGGGCCGTTCTTTTGCCTGGGGGCAGGGCTTTTGTCCTGGGGGCCGGTTCTTTTGCCGGGGATGGGCCGTTCGGGTGGTTCGGCGGGGGAGGGGAGGCGGGGGCGGGTGGCAAGAGGGCGTGTCTCACAGGTCGCCGTGGTTCCGTCGGTCGGCGGTGCCGCCTATCGTCAACGTCATGTTCGCTGCCTACGCCGCCCGAATCGACCGTGACCAGCCGCTTTCCGGACTGGAGTTGGGGGAGCGGCCGGCTCCCGAGGTCCGTCCCGGTTGGAGTGCCGTCACCGTGAAGGCCGCCTCCCTCAACCATCACGACCTGTGGTCGCTGCGGGGTGTGGGTCTCGCGGAGGACAAGTTGCCGATGATCCTCGGGTGTGATGCCGCGGGCGTCGACGAGGACGGCAACGAGGTCGTCCTGCACTCCGTGATCGGACAGAGCGGGCACGGGGTGGGGCCCAAGGAGCCGCGGTCCATACTGACCGAGCGGTACCAGGGCACGTTCGCGGAGCAGGTGGCCGTGCCGACCTGGAACATCCTGCCCAAGCCCAAGGAGCTCTCCTTCGAGGAGGCCGCCTGTCTGCCGACCGCCTGGCTGACGGCGTACCGGATGCTGTTCACCAACGCGGGGGTGCGGCCCGGGGACTCGGTGCTCGTGCAGGGGGCCGGCGGTGGGGTCGCCACGGCTGCCATCGCGCTCGGCAAGGCCGCGGGTCTGCGGGTCTTCGCCACCAGCCGGGACGAGGCCAAGCGCAAGCGTGCCGTGGAATTGGGGGCCGTGGAGGCCCTGGAGTCGGGGGCCCGGCTGCCGCAGCGGGTCGATGCCGTGATCGAGACGGTCGGTGCCGCCACGTGGTCGCATTCCGTCAAGTCGCTGAAGCCGGGGGGCACTCTTGTCATTTCCGGTGCCACCAGTGGGGACCGGCCCTCGCACGCCGAGCTCACGCGGATCTTCTTCCTGGAGCTGAAGGTCGTCGGGTCGACCATGGGCACCAAGGACGAGCTGGAGGATCTGCTCTCCTTCTGCGCTGCCACGGGTGTGCGGCCCGTGATCGACGAGGTGCTTCCCCTGGACCGGGCCCGTGAGGGCTTCGAGCGGATGGAGTCGGGGGAGCAGTTCGGGAAGATCGTGCTGACCAACTGACGGTTGCGCTGCCGGTCCTTGCGGCGGGTTCGAGGCTCTTCGCCTCGGGCCCGCCGTTCTGCTTGTCAATTGCGGTTGACGTCGGGCGCGTGTCAACGTAAGTTGACATCATGACCGAAGCAACAGACCTCGCCGAGCGGGCGGGTGATCGCGATCCGCGGGTGGGACTGCGGGCCGTTGCCGCCCTGCGCCGGTTGCTGGAGCAGCTGGAAGCCGTGCAGGTGCGCAGTGCGCGCAATCAGGGGTGGTCCTGGCAGGAGATCGCCGCGGAACTCGGGGTCAGCAGGCAGGCCGTGCACAAGAAGTACGGGAGGCGTTGATGTTCGAGCGGTTCACGAAGGATGCCCGTGCGGTGGTGACGGGTGCCGTCGAGCATGCCGAGAGGGGTGGGGCGCAGGCCGTCGATGCCGAGCACCTGCTGCTGGCCCTGCTCGATCGGGAGGGGAGCCGGGCCTCGTTCGCGCTCGCCGTGCTCGGAGGCGGCCAGTGGCTGGAGTCCGCGCGGACGGCGTTGGGCGAGGCTCGGCGCCGGGGCGGGCTGTCGCAGGCCGAGGCCGAGGCGTTGGCCGGGTTGGGGATCGATGTGGGGGAGATCGTCGCCCGGGTCGAGGAAGTGCACGGTGTCGGGGCGATGTCCGGGGACCGGAAGGGCAGGAGGGGGTGGTCGGGGCACCGTCCGTTCAGCCGGGGCGCCAAGGACGTGCTGGTACGGGCGCTGCGCGTGGCCACTGCCCGACGGGACCGGCACATCGGTGACGAGCACATCCTGCTGGCCCTCACCGGCCGGCCCGGGGTGCCCGCCGAGGTTCTCGCCGATCGCGGGGTGACGTACGAGTCCGTGACTCGGGTGCTGTACGGCGGGGGAGAGGCCAAGGCCGGTTGACGCCGGGGCGGTTGGGGGGCGGGAGCGAGAGGCGGTGCGGTCGCCGGGGGCCGGTCCGGCGGTGGACATGCCGTCCGGGCGGGACCTGGGCAGTCGGCCGAGGTGGTGGCCGTACTGCCCAGGAGGCCGACGTCAGGGCCTCGGCGTGCGCAGTAGCGCCCCGATGTGGGCCGCCGCCGTCGACAAGTGGCGGCGTGCGTCGCGGAGTTGGTCCGCCGTCACGCCGTGATCCCTGGCCGCGTCGCGGATGTCGTCGCGGAAGCGGTCGAGCAGGCGGTCCAGGTCGCGGGCGGGGTCGCCGCTGGGGGCCTCGTGGGCCCAGGCGGGTTCGTAGTCGGCGGGGAAGTCCTCCGGGGTCTCGGAGTAGTCGGGGCGCTGCTGCGCCGACTTGGCGGAGCCCTGGCGGCCGAATCCGAAGTCCCTGCCGAACTCCTTCCCGAAGTCCTTGCCGAAGTCGCCGAACTCCTTGGCCAGTTCCGTCAGGCCCTCCCGCACTCCCGTCGGCCAGTCGCCGCGGGCGAAGTGGTCCTGTACGTGCTCCTGGACCCGGCGGGCGATGCGCTGGACCTCCTCCTGGGCCTGGGCCCGGGCGTGGTCCTGGGCCTCCTTGGCCTGGCGCCGCGCGCGCTGTGCCTCCTCGCGGGCACGGCGGCTCTCGTCCTTGGCGCGGCGGGCCTGTTCCTTCCACTCCTGCTTGGCGCGGCGCATCTCCTCCTTGGCGGCGCGCCACGCCTCCTTGTCGGTGTAGTCCGAGAAGTCGCCGAAGGGTGTGTCCGCCTTGGTGCCGTTCCCCTGGCGGGCCTCGGTCGCCGCCGCGCGCATCTCGCGTCGCAGGTCACCTGCCGCGCCGCGGACATCGGCCCGGATCTCGGCGGCGAGCTCGGCGACCGACTCCCTGATCTCCAGCTCCAGGTCGGCCAACTCGCCGCTGCGGTCAGCTAGTTCCGCGCGGCCGGCGTCCGTGATGGCGTACACCTTGCGGCCGCCCTCGGTGGTGTGGGTCACCAGGCCCTCGGCCTCCAGCTTGGCCAGCCGGGGGTACACGGTGCCGGCCGACGGCGCGTACAGCCCCTGGAAGCGCTCTTCGAGGAGGCGAATCACCTCGTAGCCGTGGCGCGGGGCCTCGTCCAGCAGCTTCAGCAGGTAGAGGCGGAGGCGGCCATGGGCGAAGACGGGGGGCATGTCAGAGCACCTTCTTGTCGGTCGTGCCGTCGGCCGGGGCGTTGGTCGGGGCGTCTGTCGGGTCATCGCTCTGGCCGGAGACGGAATTGTCCCCCGAACTGTGCGGTGTGCTGTTCACCGGGTCGGTCGTGGAGTCCGTGGCCGGCTCGGGCTCCTCCCAGGCCTCCGCCTCCCACGGCTCGTCCTCCTTCGGTGGGCGGCGCAGCAGGGCGATCGAGCCGGTGACCGTCGTCGCGCGGAGCTTGCCGGTGCCGGCGCCGAGACGGCCGGTGATCTTGTGGGCCCCCCACTGGCCGTGCACCCGCAGGCCCTCGAAGGCGTTGGAGATCGTGCCGCTCGCGGTGTTGGCCTCGACGTCGGCGTCGGCCGGGGCCGGCAGGCGGATGGCGATCTCGCCGGAGACGCTGGTCAGGCGGATGTCGGTCGGGCCGTCCGGGTCGAGGTCGACGATCATGGAGCCGCTCACGGAGTCGGCCTTCACCGAGGAACCGGATCCCTCGACGACCGTGAGGTCACCGGAGACGGAGTTGAAGCGCAGGTCGCCGGTGACGGCCTGGGCCTCCAGATTCCCGGAGACGGTGTCGGCGCGGACCGGGCCCGACAGGCCCACGAGCGTCGTGTCACCGGTGACGCCCTTGACGACCGACGGGCCGTGGAGCCCGGAGACCACCGCCCCGGCACCGACCACACCCACCTCGACCCGGGTCTCGGCCGGCACCGCCAGGGAGACCACCGCGCTGCGCCGCCAGCCCTTGCGGTCGAGCCACTTGAGGAAGCCCTTCCAGGGCAGGTCCTCGTAGGCCACCGTCAGCGTGCCGTCCTGCTGGGTCACCACCAGGGGCGGGCCCTCGATCTCGGAGACCTCCAGGCGGGCGGAACCTTCGTCCGTCCCCACGACGTTCACCGTTCCGTTGACGATGCGCACCTGGAGCTCGCTCACCGGCTCGTCGAAGGTGAGCTTCCTGGGCTCGGCTACGGACCACTCGGACATGCGCGGACCTCCTGGGCGACCGGACACGGCCGCACGGGCCGGACCTGAACACGACACGCCATATCGCGTCTTCTGTCAAACACGATATATCGCGGCCAAGGAAAGTCAAGGCACTCGTTCTGGTGATCACAAATCACGCGAGGCGGACAAACCGGCCTAGCGTGTTGTCATGCCGTCGGAAGAGTCCAGGACCGCCCGCCAGGCCCGACCCGCCCCGGGCGCCCTGCTGCTCTGCCGCGCGGAGCCCGAGTCCGTCGCCTCCGCCGCCCAGCTGCTGCGCGAGCACATGCTCCTCGCGGCGGCCGGCGCGGAGTGGAGCGTGCTCGTTCCCGAGGGCAGACCCTGGCAGGAGGGCGTCGAACCGGTCGACCGCGTCCTCACCGGCTGGGCCACCGCCCTCGCCGTCGCCCATCCCTGGCCCGTCCTCGCGCTCTGGTGGGACGCCGACCGTGCCGGTTTCACCCTCGCCTCCGGCTTCCGCCGCCCTGTCGGGTACGTGTGGCTCACCAACGGCACCCCGGCCGGCGAGGACGAGGCCATGCGCACCTTCACCGGCCGGCTCGGCCTCGATCCGGTTCTCGACATGCAGTCCCTCGACGAGCTGACGCGCCCCGACAGCGCGGCCGACGCGCGGGCACGCATGCGTGGACTCATCGCGGTCCTCACGCGCGCGGGCGTGTCCCTGCCGCCCGGTCTCAACCCCGGCGAAAGCGCCGAGAGCCTCCACGAGGCGGTCCACGACCAGCCGCACGTGCGGATCGAGTGGTCGGGCTGGCGCGACGCCTTCCGCGCGGAACTCGACGCCGTCGAGGGCGGCCGCCTCGGCCCCTGGCTGCCCTGGGCGGGCGGCCCCAAGGCCCGCGCGCTCGCCCTCGCCCAGGTGGCGGCCGGTCTGCCGCTCACGGCCTGGGGTCTACGACGCCGCAGCGGTGGCTGGATCGTCGCGGGCGCGGTGCTGCTGGCCCACGGCGCGCTGGGGCTGGCGTACAGCGCGGTGCGGCCGCTGGACTGACGGCCGTACAGGTCGCCGTGCGAAACGGCCGCCATACGAAGCAGCCGTCGTACGAAGCCGCCGTCGTACGAACAAAAGGGCGCCCCACACCGGGGCGCCCCGAGAACGACCTACCCCACGGGGGCCGGCCGAGCTCCTACACGTCGTCGTCCTCGTCGTCCAGCCGGGCCAGCCAGGTCGCCAGCCGCTCCACCGGTACCTCGAAGTCCGGGTTCAGGTCGACGAAGGTGCGCAGCTGCTCGGCCAGCCACTCGAAGGTGATCTCCTCCTCGCCGCGCCGCTTCTCCAGTTCTTCGATGCCTCGGTCGGTGAAGTACATGCAGTGAGGATAAGTCCTGCTCGCCACGCGTGCGTGCCGGGCCCGCGCCGTGCGTGCGAGGCACCCGTCCGGCCCGTGGAACACTTGGACGGCGAGAGGTCGTCCACCTCTACGGAGACGGATCGTCATGGGCACGCGCTTCGAGCAAGCACCCCTTGTCGGAACGGGGCTTGACCCGGCCGGGGACATCGACGGCTGGCTGGCATCCGTGCCGGTGCACGCCCTGGTCGAGGCGTTCTCCACCAGCGGGCAGGACCATGAACTGGCCCGCGACCTCGCCGCCGAGAAGGGCGATGTGGCCGAGCGCCTGGCCCGGCTCGACGCCTTCACCGACCGGTGGGACACCCGCCGGGGCCGGGAGCGCAACCAGGCCGACGAACTGCCGATGCGGCCGGACCAGGAGGAGCTGGTGACGGCGGCGGCCGAGGCGCTCGGCATGTGCGGCGGAACACGGCTCCGGTACGACCGCTACGACCACGTCCTCATGCTCGGCGGGCTCGTCCGCGCCTGCCTGGTGCGCACGGCGCACGCCGCCCATCTGATCCGCAGCGGCCAGGTGAGGGCCGGTTCGGTGACCGCCCTCGGCGGCCACCGGCCCTTCGTCGGCAACGAGTTCGAGCTCGCCGCCCGGGCGGGGGCGCCCGAACTCGCCGAGGAGTACGAGGCTATGGACTTCGGCACGCGCACGGCCTTCGGGCTCGGTGCGCCGGAGTCCGTCGAGGGCGCGCAGTCCGAACTCCCGGGCGGGACCTGGGGGGTGCGCCACTACCGTACGGCCGACGGGACGCCCGTGCAGGTAGTCGCCGCGCCCTCCAGCGAGCCGGAGCGGCGTCGTGCGGACACGCCGGACAGCTATGCGTTCTTCGCCGAGCACGTCGCCGCGCTGCGGCCGGGGGAGCGGCTGCTGCTGGTGACCACGTCCATCTATGTGCCGGCCCAGCACGCGGCCGCCGTACGGATGCTGAAGCTGCCGTTCGGGGTGGAGGTGGACACCGTCGGCAACCAGCCGGGGGCGGTGGCGGGGATGGCTCCGCAGCGGTTCACCGCGACGAAGTATCTGCTCGAAGTGCGCTCCACTGTGCGGTCGCTGGTGCGGCTGGCGGAGGTGGTGGGTTAGTCGGCCGCGAACGCCGGAAGGCCCGGTTCCGAGTCGTGTGGACTCGGAACCGGGCCTTCTCGATCAGACCCGTTCGAGGGCTCAGGCCTCGAACACCTCACGCACCAGCTGCTCCTGCTCGGCCTGGTGCCGCTTGGCGGAACCGACGGCCGGGGACGAGCCGTGCGGACGGGAGATCCGCCGCAGACGCTCGCCGTGCGGGACCTCGGCGCCGACCGCCAGGTCCAGGTGGTCGATCAGGTTGAGCGCGATGAACGGCCACGCACCCTGGTTCGCCGGCTCCTCCTGGGCCCACAGGTACTTCTCGGCGTTCGGGTACTTGGCGATCTCCGCCTGGAGCTCGGCACCCGGCAGCGGGTACAGGCGCTCGATGCGGATGATCGCCGTGTCCGTGATGCCGCGCTTCTTCCGCTCGGCCTCGATGTCGTAGTAGACCTTGCCGGCGCAGAAGACGACCTTCTTGACCGCGGCCGGGTCGACCGACGCATCGCCGATGACCGGCTGGAACTGGCCGCTCGTGAACTCCTCCGCCTTCGAGGCCGCGGCCTTCAGACGCAGCATCGACTTCGGGGTGAAGACGACCAGCGGCTTGTGGTGCGGGTTGTGCGACTGCCACCGCAGGAGGTGGAAGTAGTTCGCCGGGGACGTCGGCATCGCGACCGTCATGTTGTTCTGCGCGCACAGCTGCAGGAACCGCTCCGGGCGGGCCGAGGAGTGGTCCGGGCCCTGGCCCTCGTAGCCGTGCGGCAGGAGCAGGACGACGCCGGAGGTCTGGGCCCACTTCTGCTCGGCCGACGAGATGAACTCGTCCACGACCGTCTGGGCGCCGTTGACGAAGTCGCCGAACTGCGCCTCCCACATCACGAGCGCGTCGGGGCGGGCCAGCGAGTAGCCGTACTCGAAGCCCATGGCCGCGTACTCGGACAGCAGGGAGTTGTAGACGTTCAGCCGCGCCTGGTCCTCGGAGAGGTACTGCAGCGGCGTGTACTCCTCGCCCGTCTCGCGGTCGATGATCACCGCGTGACGCTGGCCGAACGTACCGCGCTGCGAGTCCTGGCCGGCCAGCCGGACCGGGACGCCCTCCAGCAGCAGGGAGCCGATCGCGAGGGTCTCGCCCATGCCCCAGTCGATGGTGCCGTCCTCGACCATCGACGCCCGGCGCTGCAGCTGCGGCAGCAGACGCGGGTGGACGGTGATGTGGTCGGGGATGTTGACCTGGGACTCGGCGATCCGCTTGACGGTCTCCGTGGTCACCGCCGTGTTGACGGCGACCGGGAACTCGGCCTGCGGGTCCGAGGGCTCCACGGCGGCCGGCTGCGAGGTGGCCTCGCGGACCTCCGTGAAGACCTTCTCCAGCTGGCCCTGGTAGTCCTGCAGCGCCTGCTCGGCCTCTTCCAGGGTGATGTCGCCGCGACCGATGAGGGACTCGGTGTAGAGCTTGCGCACCGAGCGCTTCTTGTCGATCAGGTCGTACATCAGCGGCTGGGTGAAGGCCGGGTTGTCCGACTCGTTGTGACCGCGGCGGCGGTAGCAGATGAGGTCGATCACGACGTCCTTGTTGAACGCCTGGCGGAACTCGAAGGCCAGGCGGGCAACGCGGACGACCGCCTCGGGGTCGTCGCCGTTCACGTGGAAGATCGGGGCCTCGATCATGCGGGCCACGTCGGTGGCGTACATCGACGAGCGCGAGGACTCCGGCGCCGCCGTGAAGCCGACCTGGTTGTTGATGACCACGTGGACCGTGCCGCCGGTGCGGTAGCCCCGCAGCTGCGACATGTTCAGGGTCTCGGCCACCACGCCCTGGCCCGCGAAGGCCGCGTCGCCGTGCAGGGCCACCGGCAGGACCGTGAAGTCCGTGCCGCCCTTGTTGATGATGTCCTGCTTGGCGCGGGCGACGCCCTCCAGGACCGGGTCCACCGCCTCCAGGTGCGAGGGGTTGGCGGTGAGCGAGACCTTGATCTGCTCGCCGTCCAGGCCGGTGAAGGTGCCCTCGGCGCCCAGGTGGTACTTCACGTCGCCGGAGCCGTGCATCGACTTCGGGTCGAGGTTGCCCTCGAACTCGCGGAAGATCTGGGCGTACGACTTGCCGACGATGTTGGCGAGGACGTTCAGGCGGCCGCGGTGGGCCATGCCGATGACGACCTCGTCCAGGCGGGACTCGGCGGCCGAGTCCAGCACGGCGTCGAGCAGCGGGATGACGGACTCGCCGCCCTCCAGCGAGAAGCGCTTCTGGCCGACGTACTTGGTCTGCAGGAAGGTCTCGAAGGCCTCCGCCGCGTTCAGCCGGCGCAGGATGCGCAGCTGCTCCTCACGCTCGGGCTTGGTGTGCCCGCGCTCGATGCGGTCCTGGATCCACTTGCGCTGCTTCGGGTCCTGGATGTGCATGAACTCGATGCCGGTGGTGCGGCAGTACGAGTCGCGCAGCACGCCGAGGATGTCGCGCAGCTTCATCAGGGACTTGCCGGAGAAGCCGCCGACCGCGAACTCGCGCTCGAGGTCCCACAGGGTGAGGCCGTGCTCGGTGATGTCCAGGTCGGGGTGCTTGCGCTGGCGGTACTCCAGCGGGTCGGTGTCGGCCATGACGTGGCCGCGGACCCGGTAGGAGTGGATCAGCTCGAAGACGCGCGCGGCCTTGGTGACGTCGTCGTCGTGCGACGCGTCGATGTCCTTGAGCCAGCGGACCGGCTCGTAGGGGATGCGCAGCGCCTCGAAGATCTCGTCGTAGAAGTTGCCCTCGCCGAGGAGGAAGTTCGCGACGATCCGCAGGAACTCGCCGGAGGCGGCGCCCTGGATGACCCGGTGGTCGTAGGTCGACGTGAGCGTCATGACCTTCGAGATGCCGAGCTTGTTCAGGGTGTCCTGGGAGGTGCCCTGGAACTCCGCCGGGTAGTCCATGGAGCCGACGCCCATGATCACCGACTGGCCGGGCATCAGACGCGGGACCGAGTGGACGGTGCCGAGGCCACCGGGGTTGGTCAGGGAGACCGTCACGCCGGTGAAGTCGTCCATGCCCAGCTTGCCGTCGCGGGCGCGGCGGACGATGTCCTCGTAGGCCTGCCAGAACTCGAAGAAGTTCAGGGTCTCGGCCTTCTTGATGCCCGCGACCACGAGCTGGCGTTCGCCGTTGGGCTTGACCAGGTCGATGGCGAGGCCGAAGTTGATGTGCTCCGGCTTGACCAGGGTCGGCTTGCCGTCCTTCTCCGCGAAGGAGTAGTTCATCGATGGCATGGCCTTGATGGCCTGCACCATCGCGTAGCCGATCAGGTGCGTGAAGGAGATCTTCCCGCCCCGGGCGCGCTTGAGGTGGTTGTTGATGACGATGCGGTTGTCGAAGAGCAGCTTCACCGGGACCGCGCGCACGGACGTGGCCGTGGGCACCTCCAGCGAGGCGTTCATGTTCTTCGCGACCGCGGCGGCGGGGCCGCGCAGCGTGACCAGCTCGGGGCCGTCGGCGGCAGCGGCGGGCTCGGCCTTCTTCGGCTGAGCGGGCTTCGCGGCCGGGGCGGGGGCGGCGGGCTTCGCAGCCGGAGCCGGAGCCGCGGCGGCGGGTGCGGCGGCCGCGGGCTTCGGGGCGGCCGGGGCCGGCGCCGGGACCGACGGAGCAGCCGGGGCGGCGGGAGCGGCCGGAGCGGTGGTGGTGGCTGCGGCCCCCGCGGCCGCAGTACCCGCCGGAGCCGCGGCGCCAACGCCCGGCTTGTAGTCGGCGAAGAAGTCCCACCAGGCACGGTCCACCGAATTGGGGTCCTGGAGGTACTGCTGATAGATCTCGTCGACGAGCCACTCGTTCGGGCCGAACGCGGCAGCGGGGTTCTTGCCCGCTTGGTCGGCGTCGGTCGAGATGCTCGAGTTACTGGGGGACTGTGGCGACACGGCGGCAACCGCCCTCTTCCGCTTCACAAGGTTATGGACAGCGGGAATAAAGGCTACGCCTCCATGGCCGGGAAGGTGAGGCCGGGCAAGGTCATCGTCGCGTAAGTCACATCGGAAAGTGTGTTTCGGGCCTGGAAATGGCGGGAAACAAGTGTGGTTCCGCTTCAGATGGGAAGGCGCGAGCACGGCCTGGCGCGACGAAAGCGCAGGCCTGGACCTGATCACACGTGTCCGTCTGCCGGGACAGCCGTGGATCTTGTGGCTCCGCTTCGAACTTTACGTCAACTTGGCACGGATGGCTGCCCCGGCAGTGTGACAAGAATCCGGCAGCCTCGATCGGATTCGGCCACGCCGATGTGGCCCCCGTGCAGATCGACGGCCCAGCGCGCGATCGCCAGCCCAAGGCCCGTACCGCCGTCGCTGCCCGGGCCGTGCGGACGGCGGACGGCGCCCCGGTTGAAGCGCTCGAAGACCTTGTGCCACTCCGACTTCGGGATGCCCGGCCCCTCGTCCAGGACCTCCAGCTCCAGCGACTCCGGATACGCCCCGCGCCGCGCCTTGACCGTCACGCGGCCGTGCGCCGGGCTGTGCTTGATCGCGTTGTCGATGAGGTTGGCGACGACCTGGTGGAGACGCTCGGGGTCGGCGTGCGCGGTCAGCTCGGGCGGGGAGACGTCGAGGTGCAGATGGACGTCCGTACGGGTGTGGCTGCCGGAGCCCGACGCCATGCCCCGGCGCGCGGAGGCGACCATGTTGGCCTCCTTCAGTACGCCGGACAGGTACGGCCAGACCTCGAAGCGCCGCAGCCGCAGCGGCACGACGCCGTTGTCCAGGCGGGACAGGTCCAGCAGCGTCTCCACGAGCCGGCCGAGCCGCTCGGTCTGCTTCAGCGCCGTGCGCATCGTCTCGGGGTCGGCCTCGGCGATGCCGTCGACCACGTTCTCCAGGACGGCCCGCAGGCCCGCGATCGGGGTGCGCAGCTCGTGCGAGACGTTCGCCACCAGCTCCTTGCGCTGCTGGTCCTGGGCCTCCAGCTCGTCGGCCATCAGGTTGATGGTCTCGGCCAGGTCGCCCAGCTCGTCCCGGCGGTTCTCCTTCACCCGGCGCGTGTAGTCGCCCTGCGAGATGGACCGGGCCACGGTGTTCATCTCGTCCAGCGGGGCCGTCAGCGAGTGGGCCACGAACTGGGTGACCAGCAGGGTGGCGATCATCGAGAAGACCATGATGAAGCGCAGCTCCGTCTGGTACCGCACCGCGTTCACCGACAGCCCGGTGGTGATCAGCACCGCGATGACGACCAGCGCGCCCAGCTTGGTCTTGATCGAGAACGGACGTACGCCGCCCCAGGGCTCCCCGGGGCCTCTCCGCGGAGCCGGGCCGTCGCTCATGGCGTCGGCGTCTCCAGGGCGTAGCCCACGCCGTGCACGGTCCGGATGCGCTCGGCACCGATCTTCCGGCGCAGCGCCTTGATGTGGCTGTCGACGGTCCGGGTGCCGGAGGCGTCCGCCCAGTCCCACACCTCGGCGAGCAGCTGCTCGCGCGAGAGCACCGCGCGCGGGGTGTTCGCCAGGCACACCAGGAGGTCGAACTCGGTCGGCGTGAGGTGAACATCCTCACTGCGCACCCGCACCCGCCGCTGCGCGTGGTCGATCTCCAGCTCGCCGAGGCGCAGGATGCCCGACCGCGGGGTCGTGGCGGCCAGCGCGGCCCGCTCGACGCGGCGCAGCAGTACGTGCACGCGTGCCGCCAGCTCCCGCATCGAGAACGGCTTGGTCATGTAGTCGTCGGCGCCGACGCCGAGGCCGACCAGCATGTCGGTCTCGTCGTCGCGCGCGGTCAGCATCATCACCGGTACCGGCCGCTGGGCCTGCACCCGGCGGCAGACCTCCAGGCCGTCGAAGCCCGGCAGCATGATGTCGAGGATCAGCAGGTCGGGCTGCCAGGCCTCCGCCGTGTCGACGGCCGCCGGACCGTCACCCGCGGTCTGCACGAGGAACCCCTCGGCGCGCAGACGGGCCGCGATGGCGTCCACGATGGTCGGATCGTCCTCGACCACGAGGACCCGGCGCTGAGCGCCAGGGGTTGCCGCCGTGCCGTTGTGGGAGGTGTGTGTCTGCTCCATCGCCCGCCCCAAAGTTGCTTTCCGGAATCCGTGGGGGTGATCCCGCTAACTGGCCATGCCTGCTCATGCTTGCGATTGACGCTTGAATGATCCGCGTCAGAGAAGCAGAGTACGGGGAGTCGCCGTCCCAGGGCTATCCAGGTCGGACGGCGAGGTGCACGACGTCCGGAACGCCCCGGGCAACGGGGATCTCTTCGGTACGCACCTGTTGGAATCCGGCATTACGCAAGGTTTCTTCGAATTCCGGGGAGGGTTGGGCGGACCATATGGCAAGCACCCCACCCGGCCTCAACGCCCCTGCACAGCCTGCCAGTCCGCCGGGTGAGTAGAGGCTGTCGTTGCCGTCGGTGACGGTCCAGTCGGGCCCGTTGTCGATGTCGAGACAGAGTGCGTCATACGTGGCGGAAGTCTCATGCACGTGCCGCACGAGATCCGTTTCCAGAATCTCGGTGCGCGGGTCGGCCAGGGCGCCGGCGGAGAAGCGCGACAAGGGGCCGTCAAGATGCCAGCCGATAATCGCGCTCTCACGCTCGACGACGGTGATCCGTCCGGGGCGCGGATCGGCGGCGGCATGTGCGAGCGAGAACCCGACGCCGAGCCCGCCGATCAGCACATGAGGGTCCGGCCGCCCGTCCAGCGCGCCGAGCGCGGCGTCGACCAGCAGCCGCTCCGAACGCCCGTCGGAGGTGTCCATCAGGAAGCAGCCGTTGGCGATGATCTGGAGCAACTCGCCGTGCCGCCGCAGCACGACCTCGCCGTGCGGGCCCTCGCGACGGTCCAGTACCTCGGGGGTGTCGTACGAAGTGGCCATCCGGCCATCCTGGCAGCCGGGGCCCGGGACGGCCGAGCGAATTACCACTCAGGGTTGACGCGGACCAGGACGTTGTTGGTTGAGAGGTTCCTGAGAATCGGCTTGTAAGTGGCGCAGGTCACAGACACCGGCGGGCTGCGGGCGAAGGGTGAGGGAAACGGAAGGAGCGCCTCACCTTGGAACGGACTGCGGTTGAGGGTGCGACGGGCTCGGTTCCGGACTCCGGCGAGGCGGGCCTGCCCGATGTCGCCGGGCTGCTGGACGGGATGCCGCGGCAGCGCGGACCACAGAGCGCTCCTGCGACGAGCGCCCGGGCGCCACTGCCCTCGGCACCCCCGGCGCCGGTCACCATCGAGGCCACCGCACCGTCCCGACCCCGTGCCGTCCGTCCCTGGCACCTCCTCCCCACCCCCACCGGCACCCCGTTCACCCTCGCCTACGCCGCCGTACTGGCCGTCACCTCCCTGGTCGCCACATACGCCGACCCCGTCCTCGTCCACGCCCTGCACCAGGGCTCCAGCACCGATGTCGCCCACCTCGTGCAGACGCCCGTGCTGGTGCTGGTGGCCAGCGCGCTGTGGGTCGCGGGCGGGATCGTGACGCCGTACACGCTCTGTTTCCTGCTCGTGCTCACCGCGCTGGAGCGGCGGATCGGCGGTGCCCGCACGGCCGTCGTCTTTCTGGCCGGGCACGTCCTGGCGACCCTCGCGACCGAGGTCCCCGTCGGGCTCGCGGTGCTGGTCGGGCATCTCCCCGCCAGCTCGCTGCACCGCTTCGACTACGGCATCAGCTTCGGCGTGGCGGCGAGCATCGGCGCGCTGGCCGGGCTGCTGCGGCCGTGGCTGCGGTGGCCGGTGCTGGCGCTGTTCGGCGGGATGCTGATCCAGGACCTGATCGGCTTCACGGATCCGCTGACCAACTGGGGGCACCTGATCGCCCTGGTCATCGGGGTCGGGATGTGGCCTTTGGTGCGGCGCCGACGTGCCTCGGGGTCAGTCGCCCTCGGGTGACCAGACGTACGGCGTGGTCGTGGTCACCGCCTCGAAGCCCAGCCGCCGCAGGATCGGCGCGCTGTCGTCGGAGGCGTCGACGTGCAGGTACGTGACACCACGCGCGACGGCGAGGGCGGCGCGGGTCGCGACGAGCGCGCGGTAGATGCCGCGGCCGCGCCACTCGGCCAGCGTCGACCCGCCCCACAGGCTCGCGAACTCGGTGCCCTCGCGGAAGACCAGCCAGGCCGCCGAGACGACCTCGCCGTCCGCCTCGGCGACATGGACGGAGATCTCGTCCGGCGCGGACGCGACCCGGCCGATGAGATCGCCGGCGAGCCAGCTCCAGTCCTGGCCCCACACCACCGACTCCATCGCGGCGATCCGGCGCATGTCCGCGTCCGCCGTGACCCGGCGCAGCGTCACGCCCGCCGGCAGGACGGGCGCGGTGACGGCCATGTCGGCGGCGCGTCCGACCAGGACCGTCTCCACGTCCTCGGGTGTGAAGCCCGCTGCGCGGAGGCGGTCGGTGAGGTCGGCGGGGTCGTCGTGGGACCGCGTCTTCCACTCGACCGCCTCGCCGCGCGCCGCGAAGAAGTCGCGCTGCCGGGCGATGAGCCGGTCGAGTCCGGCGCCATGGACGCCGAGGGAGCGCGGGCCGCTGACCAGACCCCGGAATCCCCCGACGATCCGCAGCAGCGGGCCGTCCTGTTCGTACGTCACCCCGGCGGGCGGTGTAGGGGGCGCGCCGCGCATCTGGTCGTCGTAGGCGGCGAGAAGGAGCTCTGTGTCTGTCACGGGGAAACGGTGGGGGACGGGCCGGGGCCCGTACAACCGGTTATTCGCGAAACCCCGAGGTCACAGCGTGTGTGGGTGGTGATCGCTCACAGCGAACGGAGGTCGGGGAACATTCGCACTCCCTCGTGCATTGAGTCGGCATAGCTCAACTTGACTGCCGAAGGGGAGATCATGGCTTCGACGTCCACACCGCTCACCTTGCCTGTGCTGCCGCTCGACGACGAGGTCGTGCTGCCCGGAATGGTGGTCCCGCTGGATCTGAACGACGCCGATGTGCGCGCCGCGGTGGAGGCCGCGCAGGCCGCCGCCCGGTCGCAGCCGGGGAAGCCACGGGTGTTGCTGGTGCCCCGTATTGACGGTACGTACGCGAGCACCGGTGTGCTCGGCACCGTCGAGCAGGTCGGCCGGCTGGCCGACGGTGACCCGGGTGCCCTGATCCGCGGCCGCGGCCGCGTGCGGATCGGCGCCGGGACGACCGGGCCGGGTGCGGCACTGTGGGTCGAGGGGGCGCGGGTCGACGAGAGCGTGCCCGAGCCGCTGCCGGGACACGTCACCGACCTGGTGAAGGAGTACAAGGCCCTCGCCACCGCCTGGCTGCGCAAGCGCGGTGCCTGGCAGGTCGTGGACCGGGTGCAGGCCATCGACGATGTGTCCGCCCTTGCCGACAACTCCGGTTACTCGCCGTTCCTGACCACCGAGCAGAAGGTGGAGCTCCTCGAGACGGCCGAACCGGTCGCCCGTCTCAAGCTCGCCACCCAGCAACTGCGCGACCACCTCGCCGAGCAGGACGTCGCCGAGACCATCGCCAAGGACGTCCAGGAGGGCGTCGACAAGCAGCAGCGCGAGTTCCTGCTGCGCCGTCAGCTGGAGGCGGTCCGCAAGGAACTGCGCGAGCTGAACGGCGACAAGGACGGCGAGGAGTCCGACGACTACCGCGCCCGCGTGGAGGCCGCCGACCTGCCCGAGAAGGTCCGCGAGGCCGCGCTCAAGGAGGTCGACAAGCTGGAGCGGTCCAGCGACCAGTCGCCCGAGGGGTCGTGGATCCGCACCTGGCTCGACACCGTCCTCGAACTGCCGTGGAACGAGCGCACCGAGGACGCCTACGACATCCAGGGCGCGAAGGGCGTGCTGGACGCCGAGCACGCCGGTCTGGAGGACGTGAAGGAGCGGATCACCGAGTACCTTGCGGTGCGCAAGCGGCGCGGCGACCGGGGGCTGGGCGTCGTGGGAGGCCGCCGTGGCGGAGCCGTCCTGGCCCTCGTCGGCCCGCCCGGCGTCGGCAAGACCTCGCTCGGCGAGTCCGTCGCGCACGCCATGGGCCGCAAGTTCGTCCGGGTCGCCCTCGGCGGTGTCCGCGACGAGGCCGAGATCCGCGGCCACCGCCGTACCTACGTCGGTGCGCTGCCGGGCCGGATCGTGCGGGCCATCAAGGAGGCCGGGTCGATGAACCCGGTGGTCCTGCTCGACGAGATCGACAAGGTGGGGTCCGACTTCCGGGGCGACCCGGCGGCGGCCCTGCTGGAGGTCCTGGACCCGGCCCAGAACCACACCTTCCGGGACCACTACCTGGAGGTCGAACTGGACCTGTCGGACGTGGTGTTCCTGGCCACCGCAAACGTCCTGGAGGCCATCCCCGAGGCCCTGCTCGACCGTATGGAACTGGTCCGCCTCGACGGCTACACCGAGGACGAGAAGGTCGTCATCGCCCGTGACCACCTGCTCCCGCGCCAGCTGGAGCGGGCGGGTCTGAACGACGACGAGGTCGCCATCGACGAGGGCGCCCTGCGCAAGCTCGCCGGTGAGTACACGCGCGAGGCGGGCGTGCGCAACCTGGAGCGGTCCATCGCGAGGCTGCTGCGCAAGGTGGCGGCGCAGCACGAACTGGGCGAGCGGGAGCTGCCGTTCACGATCGGCGACGGCGACCTGCGTGGCCTGATCGGCAGGCCGCACCACGTGCCCGAGTCCGCCCAGGACCCGGCGGAGCGCCGTACGGCGGTGCCCGGCGTGGCCACCGGCCTCGCGGTCACGGGAGCGGGCGGAGACGTCCTGTTCGTGGAGGCGTCGCTGGCCGACCCGGAGACGGGTGCGGCGGGTCTGACGCTGACGGGCCAGCTGGGTGACGTGATGAAGGAGTCGGCGCAGATCGCCCTGTCCTTCCTGCGTTCCCACGGCGCCGAACTCGAACTGCCGGTCGCCGACCTGAAGGACCGGGGCGTGCACATCCACTTCCCGGCGGGCGCGGTGCCCAAGGACGGCCCGAGCGCGGGCATCACGATGACGACGGCCCTCGCGTCGCTGCTCTCGGGCCGCCTGGTCCGCACGGACGTGGCGATGACGGGCGAGGTCTCGCTGACCGGCCGGGTCCTGCCCATCGGCGGCGTCAAGCAGAAGCTGCTGGCGGCCCACCGGGCGGGCGTGACGACCGTCGTCATCCCCAAGCGCAACGAGCCCGACCTGGACGACGTCCCCGCCGAGGTGCTGGACAAGCTCGACGTCCACGCCGTCACCGACGTCCGTCAGGTCCTGGAACTGGCCCTGTCGCCGGCCACCGACGGCGCGGCCCGCGAGGTTCCGGTCGCGGCGTGACGACGTGGTCCAGTAGCGGGCTCCGCCCGCGGGGACCGGACAGGCAGGGCCCGGGTCCCGTGAGGGAGGCCCGGGCCCTCGCCGTACGGCGGTACGTCCTCCGACGACGGGTCAGCCGTTCGCCAGAGCCCGGACGCGGTCCAGTGCTCCGTTGAACCTGTTGTGGTCGCCGACGGTCGGTCCGGAGGACGTGTACTGCCACATGGTGTAGTAGCTCCACCCCGCCGGCAGTTCCCCCACCTCCGCGGCGTACCGGGCGACCCACAGCGGGTTGGTGGTGGCGAAGCCGCTGTAGTTGCCGGTGCACTGCTTCCACCAGCTGGTGGCGGTGTAGATGACGGCGTCGCGGCCGGTCCGGGTCTTGTACCGGGTCAGGAAGTCGCGGATCCAGGTGACCATCTGGCTCGTGGTCTTGCCGTAGCAGGCGTTGCCGTACGGGTTCCACTCGATGTCCAGGACGCCGGGCAGGGTCTTGCCGTCGCGGGACCAGCCGCCGCCGTGGTCGACGAAATAGTTGGCCTGGGTTGCTCCGTTGGTGGTGTCCGGGGTCGCGAAGTGGTAGGCGCCGCGGATCATGCCGACGTCGTAGGAGCCGCTGTACTGCTGGGCGTAGTAGGGGTTCGTGTAGTACGTCCCCTCGGTGGCCTTCACGTAGGCCCACTTCACCCCGCTGTTCCACAGGGTCGACCAGGCGACGTTGCCCTGGTGGCTGGAGACGTCCACGCCTTCCGTCTGGGTGGCCAGGGCGTCGTCGGGGACGCCGTGGACACCGTCGTGGGTCGCGACGCCCATGCCCATGTGGGCGGAGCCCGGGGACGGGGGGTCGTCTTCCGCGGACGCGGGAGAGGGGTGGATGGCGAGGAGGAGGGAGAGGGTCGCGGCGAGCAGGAGCCCGGCGAGGTGCGGGCGCCGAGGGCGGAGCGGTTCGGGTCTGTGCACGGACATAGCGTGCCTCCGAAGGCTCGGTGGTGCTCGGTGAGGAACGCGCGGGGGTGAGGCCGCCGTTGGGGGAGCGTGGCTGTGGCGTGTGCATGCCAGTCATGCTCCGATGGAGAAGCTAGGCGCGCAGAAGCGCAGGTGGAAGGGGGTCCGGAGGCTGCCTTTGGTCTGAGCCTGCGAAATACTGGCGGAGCTGCGGCGATGACGGCGGTTGGCGGAAACTTTCAGGACCGGGACCTACCAGGCAGGGGCTGACGTGCACGAAGGCGGAAACAGCGAGGACGGGCGAGTGGAGTCCGGGAGCGCTCCCTCCGGAGGCGTGCCCGATGGCGGCATGGACCAGCCTGAATTCCTCGACCTGGAACGCGAGTTGACGGTCCTCTTCCGGCGCGCCAGGGCCAAGCAGGGCGAGATGGCCCGCGAGGTGCATCCGGACCTGGAGTCGGCGGCGTACGGGCTGTTGGTCCGGCTGGGTGAATCCGGGCGCCAGCGGGCCACCGAACTCGCCGCCTACATCGGGGTCGGCAAGGCCACCATGTCGCGCCAGCTCCGGGCCCTGGAGGACCTCGGCCTCGTCGCGCGCGAGCCCGACCCGGCCGACGGGCGGGCGTGGCTGGTCCATCTCACCGAGGAGGGCCGCGGGCGGGTCGCGAAGGTGCGCGAGGCCCGGCGGGGCCGGTATGTCGAGCAGTTGTCCCACTGGGACCGGCACGAGGTCGCGGAGCTGGCGCGGTTGCTGAACCAGTTGAACCGGGGGATGGAGAAGTAGGCCCACGGGGTCCGTGACTCACCGGGTCCGTACTCACTGGGTCCGTACGCGCCGGGCCTGTGACTCAGGCGGTTCTGACTCAGGCGGCCTTTGGCTCAGGCGGCCTGTGACTCACATGGCCCCTAGCTCACGAGGCCCCTAGCTCACGAGGCCCCTAGCTCACGAGGCGCCCGGCCCTCCGGGCCCGTGGCTCGCGCGGCCTATGACTTACGTGGCTCCTAGATCGCGCGGCCTGTGGCTCGCGCGGCCCCTGGCCCACCGGGGCCATACTCGCCGGGCCCGTGGCTTGCGCCGCCCATGACTCACATGGCTCCTAGCTCACGCGGCCCCTGGCTGACGCGGTTCTGGCCCACATCGGGCCTGTGGCTTGCGCGGCCTGTGGCTCACGCGGACCCTGGCCCGCCGGGCCCCGGCTCACCGGGGCCGTACTCGCCGGGCCCGTGGCTTGCGCCGCCTATGACTCACATGGCTCCTAGCTCACGCGGCCCCTGGCCCGCACGGTCCCTGGCTGACGCGGCTCTGGCCCACATCGGGCCTGTGGCTCGGGCGGTCCTTGTCTCACCGGTCTCTTGGCTCACGCGGCCTGGGACTCACACGGCCCCCGGCTCGCATGGTCCCTGGCTGACGCGGCTCTGGCCCACATCGGGCCTGTGGCTCGGGCGGTCCTTGTCTCACCGGTCTCTTGGCTCACCCGGCCGGACTCACACGGCCCCCGGCTCGCACGGTCCCTGGCTCACGCGGCCCTGGCCCACATCGGGCCCGTGGCTCACGCGGACCCTGGCCCACCGGGCCCCGGCTCACCGGGGCCGTACTCGCCGGGCCCGTGGCTAACGCGGCCTTGGCCCACGCGGTCGGGACGTCCGAGGCCTGCACGCTGGCGGTCACCGTCCCGGCCCTTGGCTCACGCGGCCCCTGGCTCCCCAGGCCCGTCTCACCGGCCCCTTGGCTCACGCGGTCCTTGGCTCACCAGGCCCGTCTCACCGGCCCCTTGGCTTACGCGGCCCTTGGCTCACCGGCCCCGTCGCTCACAGCTCCGCGTACACGACCGTCGCGTCGTCATGCGTCTTGCTCCGTCCCAGATACGCCCGCTCCTCCGCGTCGGCCGACTCCAGTGCGCGGACCCGGTTCACCAGGGCCTGCGCCCCTTCCTTGCGTACGAGGGTGAAGCAGTCCGCCCAGCCGCCCTCCCGGAACTTCTCGACCCACCTCGTCGCCCCGTCCGTCAGCGCCGCGAGCGCCCGCACCTCCTGCCGGGCGAGCGCTCCCGTGACCGCCCGGTCGGCCACCGACGGGTCCGCGGCGGCCGTGAAGAAGCCGCCCTCCTTGTTGCGGATGTGTGCGTCGATCAGCGCGTCCGTGGCCAGGGACGCCCGTGGGAGGCGGGACAGGCGGTCGTCCAGGTAGGGGGTGACCGTGCCGTCCGGCGACTCCACCAGCAGCGCCGAGTCGGACAGGACCAGGTACTCCACCGACTCCGGCGACCACCGCGCCAGAACCACCGTTGCCTGTGGGGTACGCGGGTGAGAAAGGTCACAAGTCGTGGCGTGGGCCTCGGCGGTACGCGCGAGGGCGCGGGACAGCGCGTCGGCGAGGGGAACATCCGGGAGTGAAACGGTCAGTTCGGTCAGTGCTCCGCCGAGCCGCGCGGTGAACCAGGGGACGGAATGCAGACAGCCCGTCTCGCCCCGCGGCGGGGTCACACCGTCCAGGACCACCAGCGCGCCGCCCTGTCCCGAGGCGGGAAGTCCGACGCTCGCGAAGTCCTCGTTGGGGCGCGTCCGCTCGCCGGGCTCGGAAGCAAGCTCTGTTCGCATTCGGTCAGTCTGCACGAGGCCTTCACAAGGTTCGCGAAGGGGTTGCATCGGTTGCCGAATGGGTGCAGCCGCGCAGGTCAGACGCCTGATTTGGGCTGGAATGGCGCGCTCCGGCCGGACGTGGCGGCGAATACTGCCATCGCCCGCCGCAGACGTCCAACCGGCCCGCCACGCAAGGGGTGTGCGCGCGTCGGAAGAACTTGCCCGCCAACTCCCCTCCGGGGTTCACTCCTTCGGGTGGCGGGTCAGGTGATGCGCGGCCGCCGTCCACCGGCACTGGGAGGGTCGGGAACCGCATCGAGTGTACGTACAGTCGGTTGGCATTGGTTGACGGAACGTCACTCGGACCATGGGTATCACGAGTCAGGAATGCGAGCACCGGTGCAGAAGATGCGGCCTCGTCGCTCAGGCAAGCAGACGGCCTCCGCAGGGGGCACGCAGCCCACTCCCGACACCACCACCGACGCCACACCCGCCGGCAAGGGGCGCCCGACACACGTACGCAACCGGCTGATCGTCGCCGTTGCCGTCGTGGCCGCCGCCATCGCCGCGGCCGGCGTCCCCTCGATCGTCGCCGCCTCCGGGCAACTGCACGACTCCCAGGAACTGGTGACGCTCGCCGAGCAGACCCAGGACGCGCTCACCCTCGCCCACTCCCTGGCCGACGAGCGCGACGAGGTCACCTCGTACATCGCCGCCGGCCGGCCCAAGTCCAAGGCGCCCAGCGAGCAGCGCAGCGCCCGGGTGGACCGGCAGGTCGAGGAACTGAGCGCCGACCCCGACGCCCCGGCCTCCCTCCACGACGACCTCGACGGCATCGCGGCCGTGCGCCGGGCCGCGCTCTCCGGCAAGAGCACCGCGCTGGAAGCGCACGAGGCCTACTCGGCCGCCATCAGCGAACTCCACCGGCTCGCCGAGCAACTGGCCGAGCAGATGCCGCCCCGCACGGGCCCCGGCGCCCACGCGCTGGCCGAGCTGGACTCCGCCGTGCAGCAGGCCGCCGCAGCCCGAGGCCTGCTGCTCGCCGCGCTCAGCGTGCCGACCATCACCGAGACCGTCGTCGACCCGGTCACCGGCCTCGCGACCACCCAGAAGACCTCCTCGGCCGCCGACGCCAAGCAGCGCGCCGCGCTCAGCGCCGCCGCCCAGCAGGCCCGCCTGCGCTCCGACGCGGCCCTCGCCGACTTCCACGACACCGCCCCCAAGTCCGCGCGGACGTCGTACGACTCCACGGTCACCGGCCCCGAGGTCAACACCGCCGACCGGTACCTCGCCGCCCTCACCGACCAGTCCGCGCTCTCCGCCCGGGACCTGAACACCAACATCCAGCGCGCCGAGGGCGCCCTGTCCGCCCGCGTCGACCTGATGCGCGGCGTCGAGTCGGCCCTCTACGAGGGCCGCACCAAGGACCTCGAACAGCTCCGCGACGACGACGTCACCGCGCTGGAGATCCGTATCGCGATCCTCGGCGCCCTGATGCTGCTCGCCGTCGGCGTCGCCACCGGCATGGCGCGCTCCCTGACCCGGCCGCTGGCCGTGCTGCGGATCGGCTCCGCGCGGCTCGCCCAGGCCGAGGACCCGGCGGCGGAGGAGCCGGTCAAGTTCACCGGCCGCAAGGACGAGTTCGCCCAGGTCGTCAACTCCGTCAACGCCCTGCACGCGCACGCCACCACCCTCCACGAGCGCATCACCACGCTGGAGTCCGACCGCAAGCACCTCGTCGGCCAGCGCCAGAAGATGGCCGACGCCCGCGAGGAGCTGCGTACCGAACTCGCCGAGTCCGCAGCCCAGTTGGAGCGCCTGCGGGACACCATCGGCTCCACCTTCGTGAACCTCGCCCTGCGCACCCTCGGCCTGGTCGAGCGGCAACTCGCCGTCATCGAGGGCCTGGAGGAGCGCGAGCAGGACCCGGACCGGCTCGCCACGCTCTTCAAGCTCGACCACTTCGCCACGGTCATGCGCCGGCACAGCGAGAACCTCCTCGTCCTGGCCGGCACCGAGCACGTCCAGCAGCACGCCGGGCCGGTCCCACTCGTCGACGTCGTCCGTGCGGCGGTCAGCGAGATCGAGCGGTACGAGCGCGTCCGCATCGCCGCGCTGCCGCCGCACGCGCACG
Source organism: Streptomyces cyaneochromogenes (assembly GCF_003963535.1). Classification (GTDB taxonomy): domain Bacteria; phylum Actinomycetota; class Actinomycetes; order Streptomycetales; family Streptomycetaceae; genus Streptomyces; species Streptomyces shaanxiensis. The sequence goes on from NZ_CP034539.1 coordinate 6,836,627, forward strand.
TGGCCGGGTTCGTCGCCGACGACCTCTCCCACCTCCTGGCCGAGCTGATGGAGAACGCCACCGCGTTCTCCCCGCCCGACCAGCCCGTCGAGATCTCCGGCTGGCTGCTGGAGAACGGCGAGGTCATGCTCTCGGTCCAGGACGAGGGCATCGGCATGACCGAGGAGCGCCTGGCGCGGCTCAACTCCCGGCTCGCCGACTTCGACCCCGAGGCTTCCTACGACCAGGAGGGCGACGACGGCCTCGGCCTCTACGTCGTCGCCCGCCTCGCCCACCGCCACGGCATCCGCGTCCGGCTCCGCGAGCAGAAGCAGGGCGGCATCGCGGCGGTCGCGGTCCTGTCGAAGGGCCTCCTCGTGGCGGCCCCCGCGGCCGCGGTCCCCGCCGACGCCCCGCACCGGGCCGGCACCCACACCTTCTCCCTGCCGGGCGCCGACGCGGAGGCCAACTCCAACGTCCTGCATGGCCGTTCGAAGGACGGCGACCCCTTGGTGGCGCTGGCGGAAAGGGCCGTGGGGGAGACGGCCGTACAGGAGGCGGCCGTACGGGAGACCGCTCAAGAGGGCGAGCCGGAGGACCGTAAGGCCCCTGAGGCGGCGCCCGCCGAGACGACGATGGAACTCCTGATCCCGGAGCAGCCCGCCGGCCCCGCCCAGGAGACGGAGACCCCGGTCACCGACCCCTACGCCATCGGGCCCGACACCCATGAGCGTGCCCGGGACGAGAGGGACCAGAGGGGCGAGAGCGCCGAGGGGGAGGAACTCGTCACCGACAAGGGCCTGCCCAAGCGCACCCCGAAGATCACCGCCCCGGCCCAGGCCCCGCGCCAGCGGACCGGCGGTGTCGACGCCGACGCCCTGCGCAGAAGGCTCGGCGGCTTCCGCAGGGGAGCGGAGGCCGGCTACCGCGACGTACAGGCGGAGATCGCCGAGCAGACGGGTCAGAACAAGGCACCGACAGGGGAAACCGCGGAGTCCGCGGAAGACGCAGGACGCAACGAATCCGAAGCAGCCACGGGGGGCACCGTCGAGGAGGCAAGCAGTTGACCGCGCCCAGTACCTTCGGACTGAGCAGTGAAGCCCGCAACCTGCATTGGTTGCTGACGAATCTGGTCGAGGAGGTGCCGGGCATCCAGTCAGTCGCGGTGGTCTCCTCGGACGGCCTGCTCCTGCTCTCCTCCGACGACGCCCACAACACCGAGGCCCGGGAGACGAGGAGCGACAGGCCCACCGGCCCCCGCGGCTCCTCCGCCGACCTCGCCACCATCGTCTCCGGCATCGGCAGCCTCACCATCGGCGCCGCGAAGCTGATGCAGTTCGGCGGGGTGAAGCACACGATGGTCGCGATGGACGAGGGCAGCCTGTTCGTGATGTCCATCAGCGACGGCTCCCTGCTCGGCGTGCACGGCTCCGCGGACTGCGACATGAGCGTCGTGGCCTACCACATGGCGCTCTTCGTCGGACGCGCCGGCCACGTCCTCACCCCCGAACTCCGCAGCGAGCTACGGAAATCCCTCGAGACCGCGTCGGCAGGGAGTACCCGATGAGCAACGCCCCGAAGAACAGGCCCCAGCTCCCCGTCCGCGGCGGCGACCGCAAGCCCGCCCGCGTGCGCCCCTACTCGCTCACCGGCGGCCGTACGCGCTTCGGTCACGTCCTGCTCGTCGAGACCATCGTCGGCAGCACGGCCGCGCTGGAGGCCGCCGAGGAGCGCAAGGAACTGACGAACGGTTCCCTCACCACCCGGGTGATGCCGGAGATGCGGGCCATCGTCGAACTGTGCCGCCGGATGCGCACGGTGGCCGAGATCGCCGCGCTGCTGCAGATGCCGCTCGGCGTGGTCCGCGTGCTCCTCAGCGACCTCGCGGACCAGGGAAAGATCCGTGTGTACGGCACCGGAACCGGCCACGGTACGGGCCGGCCGGAACGCGCACTGCTGGAAAGGGTGCTGAGTGGACTCCGTCGTCTCTGACGCCGCTCGCGGTGTCTCCCCGCTCCTCGCCGAAGAGGGGCCCGAACAGCCCTGGCAGACGGACCGCACCCGGGCCCCCATCGCCACGAAGATCGTCGTGGCGGGTGGCTTCGGTGTCGGCAAGACCACGCTGGTCACCGCCGTCTCGGAGATCACGCCCCTGCAGACCGAGGCGCTGATGACCGAGGCGAGCGAGGAGACCGACGACCTCACCTCGACGCCCGGCAAGCTGACCACCACCGTGGCCATGGACTTCGGCCGCATCACGCTCGACGACGACCTGGTGCTCTACCTGTTCGGCACGCCGGGCCAGCAGCGGTTCTGGTTCATGTGGGACGACCTGGTGCGCGGCGCGATCGGCGCGGTCGTCCTGGCCGACACCCGGCGGCTGAAGGACTGCTTCCCGGCGCTGGACTACTTCGAGAGCTGCGGACTGCCGTACGTCGTCGCGGTCAACCACTTCGACGACAGTGCGCTGTTCCAGCCGGAGGACGTACGGGAGGCGTTGACGATCCCCGCCCGGATACCCGTAATGATCATGGATGCGCGCCGCCGGATCTCGGTGATCGAGACCCTGCTGTCCCTCGTCGGCCACGCGCTGGACGAAACCCCCGAGTAGATCCCCGAGTAGGAGAACAGCCCCGCATGCGGAAGATACTCGTCGTCGGAGCCGGCCAGTCCGGACTCCAGATAGCCCTCGGACTTCAGTCGCACGGGTACGAGGTCACCCTGATGTCCAACCGGACGGCGGACGAGATCCGCTCCGGCCGGGTCATGTCCACGCAGTGCATGTTCGACACGGCACTGCGGCACGAGCGCGATCTCCAGCTGAACTTCTGGGAGTCCCAGGCCCCGAAGATCGAAGGACTCGGCGTCTCGGTGGCGGCCCCCGGTTCCTGGGGCGAGGGTCCCGCGGCACGCGCGATCGACTGGCTGGGGCACCTCGACGGGTTCGCGCAGTCCGTCGACCAGCGCGTGAAGATGGCCGGCTGGATGGAGACGTTCGCCCAGCGCGGCGGGCAGCTGGTCATCCACGGCGCGGCCGTCGGCGACCTCGACTACTTCTCCCGTACGTACGACCTGGTGCTGGTCTCGGCCGGCAAGGGTGAGCTGGTCCAGATGTTCGGGCGGGACCCGGAGCGCTCTCCGTACAGCGAGCCGCAGCGCGCGCTGGCCGTGTCGTACGTCCACGGCCTGGGCCCGCGCCCGGAGCACCCGGACACCGAGGCCGTCCGCTGCAACCTCGTCCCCGGCGTCGGTGAGCTGTTCGTCATGCCCACCCTGACGACCTCCGGGCGCGCGGACATCCTGTTCTGGGAGGGCATACCCGGCGGGCCGCTCGACGTCTTCGACGGCGTGAAGGACCCGGCGGAGCACCTCTCCCTGACCCTGGGACTCATGGAGAGGTACGTGCCGTGGGAGTACGCCCGGGCGACCGAGGTCGAGCTCACGGACGCGGGCGGCGTGCTGAGCGGGCGATACGCGCCGACCGTGCGCAACCCGATCGGCCGGCTCCCGGGCGGCGGGCTCGTCCTGGGCGTGGCGGACGTCGTGGTGGCCAACGACCCGATCACCGGGCAGGGCTCCAACTCCGCGTCCAAGTGCGCGGCCGCGTACCTCGGCTCGATCCTCGAACACGGGGACAAGGAGTTCGACGAGGCGTGGATGCGCGCCACCTTCGACCGGTACTGGGACACCGCCCAGCACGTCACCAAGTGGACGAACGCGATGCTGGCGCCGCCGCCGGAGCACATCCTGGGCCTCATCGGCGCGGCGGGGCAGCTGCCGCAGGTGGCCGACCGGTTCGCCAACGGGTTCAATGACCCGGCCGACTTCGAGAACTATTTCTATGAGCCGGAGAAGACCCAGGCTTATCTCGCTGAGATTTCCGGGACCTGACCTCGGGGCGTACGGCTCCCAGGACCGGGTTGGACGCGATCGGGGAGATCCTGATCTTCTCGCCGGTGCGCGGCGCCTGGACCACCTTGCCCTTGCCCAGGTACATGGCCACGTGGGTGGCGTCCGGGAAGTAGACGACCAGGTCGCCCGGGCGCAGTTCGGTCAGCGGGATGCGCTCGAGCCGCGCCCACTGCTCCTGGCTCGTGCGGGGGATCCGGGTGCCGGCGTGGGCCCAGGCCTTGGAGGTCAGGCCCGAGCAGTCGTACGACTTCGGGCCCTCCGCGCCCCACTTGTACGGCTTCCCGAGCTGCTTCTTGGCGTAGCGCACCGCCCGGGCGCTCTCGCGTGAGGGCTTGTGGTCGTCCTTGGCGAGGGCGCCGGATTCCAGGAAGGCCTGCTGGGCTCTGGTGGCGTCCTTCTTCTCCAGCTCGGCCAGGGCCTTGAGCTGGCCGGTGGTGAGGGCGGCCAGGAGTTCCTCGATCCGCTTGAGGCGCTTGTGGACCGCGTCCCTCTCCTTCTTCCGGCGTTCGGCGAGGGCGAGTTGGTCGTCCAGGGCCTTGCGGGCCTTGCGGGCGAGTTCGTCGGCCTTCCTTTCCGTGCCGGTCAGACGGCCTACCGTCGCGGCGCGCTCGCGGGCCAGCCGGCCGATGACGTGGCCCTGGTCCAGGGCGTGCTGGGGGTCGCGGGCCAGGAGCAGGTGTACGTACGGGGAGATGTCGGTGGTGTTCTGGTACTGCTGGCGGGCCAGGCGGCCCGCGGCGACCCGGCTGTCGTGCAGGGAGACCCGGACGCGGGACAGGGCCGTGTCCAGGCGGGTGACCTCGGTGCGCTGCCGCCTGAGGTCCTCCTCGGTCGCGTTGTAGGTCTCCGTGGCCTGTTCGGCCTCGCGGTAGAGGCGCTGAAGGTCCGTCAGGAGACCGGCGACGGAGCGTTCCTGGGGTTCGGGGGCGGCCGTCGCTTGGGTCGGTGCGAGGATCGTGCCGGCCGCCGTGGTCGCCGCGGCTGCCGTACACGCCAGACGGAGAAGCCTTCCTGACACGTCATCACCTCCGGTGCGGAGAGGCTCTCTGCTCCGCATCGCGAGCTTTAGACGCGATCGCCGGGTTCGCGCGCCAGGTGTGCGCGGATCGGCGTAAAAAGGTCACCCGTCGGTGTCCTCCGGCTTGCTCCGCGGCGTGGCTTCTGGCTTGCTTCGCGGCGTGGCTTCTGGCTTGGACCACGGCCAGTTCAGTCGGCGGGGCTGCGGTCCTTCGGGGGCGTACTCGTACTTCCAGCGCCGGGTGAGGCCGGTGCGGGAGCCGGGGGTGCCGGGGGTGCGGGGGACGCGGCGGTAGACCAGGACCGTGGGCGGGCCGCCGTGCGGGTCGGGGACCGGGATGCGGTACGTCTTGGGCGGGTGGCCCGTGATGCCCAGGAGCACGGGGAGGACGCGGCCGTCCATGGGGCCGCCCTCGAAGGGGGTGTCTTCGCTCTTCACGGCACCAGTGTCAGCCATCCGCCGCGAGCTTCTCGGCCAGTGCGGCGGTCTGTGGATCACGGGCCGCGGTGACCGCGAGCACGGCGGTGAACTGTTCCACCAGCCAGTCCCGCAGTTCCTCCACCGGTGGTTCCTTGTCCTCGTCGAGCCAGATGAGGGAGGCCGCCTCGACCGCGGTGATCCACATCCGCACGGTCATGCGGAGGCGGAGGCCGGGGTCGGTGACCTCCAGGTGGCTGAGGATGTGCTCGGCGGCGGCGCGGCGGACTCCGTCCACTATGGCCGTCGTGCGGGACGTCTCCACGACGCTGCCGCCCTGGAGCAGTGCGCTGAAGCCGGTGTCGTGCTCGTCGACGAAGGTGAGGTAGCGGTCGAGGGCGCGGGAGAGGCGGGGGAGGAGGGGGCCCTCGCGGGGTTCGTCGAAGCAGTGCTGGAGCTCTTCGGCGGCCGAGCGGAGGGCGGCCTCGTAGAGCTGCTGCTTGCCGCCGGGGAAGTAGCGGTAGACCAGGGGGCGTGAGACGCCGGCCGCCTCTGCCACGTCGTCCAGGGACACGTCCTCGGGGGTGCGGTGGGCGAAGAGGGTGAGGGCGGCGTTGAGGAGTTGGCTGCGGCGTTCCTCGACGCTTAGGCGGCGGTAGGCGGGGGTGGGGGCCGAGGGCGTCATGACCAGCAGGGTAGTCGGGTGGGGAGTGCTGGTGCTCCGGTGGTTTGGCCGGGAATGCCTGTGGTGGGGTGCGTGGGTTGCGCGGGTTCGGTGGGGGTTCGCGTCTATGCCTGCGGCAGCCTGTGCGGCCTCGGTGGGAGTTCGCGTAGCGCCTTGCGTTGCGTTGTGGGTCGGGGCCGCGTCGGGGGGTGTCCGTCCTCGGACCGGCGGCTGGACTTAGGCCGGGAGGTGCTGCGTGTTGACGCCGGCCACTGCGGGCGGACACCCCCCGACGCGTCCCCTTGCCGCCGTACGCGGGTGCCGCGCCGCGGGGGTGCCGCGATGCGGGGGTGCCGCGCTGCGCGGGTGCCGCGCTGCGGGGGTGCACTCGCCTTATGCCAGGAGGCCCGACGACTTCCAGAGCTTGCGGCCTACTCCGCGCAGTACGCCGATGTCGTCCAGGAAGTCCGTCAGCTTTTTCGCTCCCGTCTGCATGACCTCGCGGCGGTGGGCGCTGGCCTTTACCTGGGCCAGGGCCTCGCGCTTGTCCAGGCCTACGTTCGTGTAGACCTCGGGGTTGACGAAAGCGACCGAGAACACGCGGGCGAACTCGCCGGAGGTGACGCGGGTGAACTCCTGGGACCACTTCGGGGCCGTCACCATCTGGCGGCGCAGTTCCTCGCGGGCGTAGCGGACGTGGCGGGCCTCCTCGACCACGTGGATGCGGGTGACCCCGCGGACGAGGGGCTGTACCCGCTCGTCGGGGAACGTCAGGCGCTGCATCCAGTCGAGGACCTCCTCGCCGAGGAGGGTGGCGGTGAAGGAGCCGGGGGTGGTGGAGATCGTCTTGAAGAGGCGGCCCAGGTGCTGGTGTGCGCGGCTCACGGGGTACCAGGGTGTGTCGCCGTGGGAGATCAGGCGGGCGAACATCTTGGAGTGGCGGCACTCGTCCTCTATCTCGGTGAGGGCGTAGCGGACGTGTGCGCTCGTTGCCGCCTTGTCGTAGATCTGGCGGACCAGCAACTGCATGAGGATGATCTCGAACCAGATGCCCAGGGAGGCCAGGGCCGCGGCCTCGTGCTGGGAGAGCAGGAGGCGCTGTTCCTCGCTCATGCGCTTCCACAGCGGGGTGTCGTAGAGCGAGAGCAGTTCCGGGGGCCAGAACCACTTGCCCTCCTCGAAGGGCGCGTCCCAGTCCAGCTCCTTGTCCGGGTCGAAGGAGTGCTTGGCGGAGGAGTCGAGCAGCCGTTGGGCCACCTGCTCCCGGTCCTTGAGCAGGCCGAGCGCGTCGCGGAGGCCCGCGAGCGCATCGGCGTCCGTCAGCGTCGTCATGTGCTTATGAGACTGCCTGTCAGCAAGGTCGTCAATCCCTCGCGCAAGAGTTGTTGACCCCGCGTCTACTACGTGTGAGCCTGCGAAGCATGCCGACTTACGACCTGTACGCCTCGGATCCGGGAGACCCACTCTGGCAGGTGCCGGCGACCGGCTCGGCACGTTTCGGCTGGGAGTACGACGACGGCCGCGACCGGCTGCTGGCCCTGTACCAGAAGGGCAAGGACAAGCAGTGGGACGGGCAGAAGCGCATTGACTGGGATCTGGAGGTCGATCCGGCCGATCCTCTCGGAACGCCCGATGAGTCCATGTCCCTGTACGGCACCAAGTACTGGGCCAAGATGACCGACAAGGACAAGGGGGAGCTGCGCAAGCACTACGCCTCCTGGCAGTTCAGCCAGTTCCTGCACGGTGAGCAGGGGGCGATGGTCTGCGCCGCGCGGATAGTGGAGTCGGTGCCGGACCTGGACGCCAAGTTCTACTCGGCGACCCAGGTGATGGACGAGGCCCGGCACGCGGAGATCTACGGGCGCTTCCTGCACGAGAAGATCGGGATGCTGTACCCGATCAACGACAATCTGCAGGCCTTGTTGGGCGACACGCTGCGGGACAGCCGGTGGGACATGCCCTACCTCGGTATGCAGGTGTTGATCGAGGGGCTCGCGCTGGCCGCGTTCGGCATGATCCGGGACACCACCGACAAGCCGCTGCCCCAGCAGATCCTGGCGTATGTGATGCAGGACGAGGCCCGGCACGTGGCCTTCGGACGGATGGCGCTGCGGGACTACTACCGGCAGCTGAGTGACGCCGAGCTCCGCGAGCGGGAGGAGTTCGTGATCGAGGGCTGCTATCTGATGCGCGACCGGCTGCGGGGCGTGGAGGTGCTGAGGAACTTCGGCATCCCGGCCGCCGAGGCCGAGGAGTACAGCGAGCAGTCCGAATTCCTCGCCCTGTTCCGCCGGTTGCTGTTCTCCCGCATAGTCCCCTGCGTCAAGGACATCGGGCTGTGGGGGACGCGTCTGCAGCAGGCCTATGTCGACATGGGCGTGTTCGAGATGGGCGACTCCAACTTGGACCTGCTGATGGCCCAGGACGAGGAGATCGCCGAGCGGTTGGACGCCGAGCGGTTCGCGGTGGAGGAGCGGGAGCGGGTCACGGAGGTGGCGGAGGCGATCGAGGCGGGCGGCTCTCAGTAGGACGTCGGGCCGAAGTCGGGCGGCGAGAGGACGGCCACCGCCTCGATGCCGTCCGCGATCTCGCGCGGCAGCCGCTCCAGCGGCAGTTCGTCCGACTGCGTTGTGTCCGGGGCCGTCCCGAAGGTCTCCAGGTACGCGGTCCGCGGACCGGTCAGCGCGAAACCCGAGGCGATCACCTCGCCCACGTCGAATCCATGGTCCGCGAAGTAGGCGAGTACTTGCTCGACGGGTTTCTGCGCAGCGAGCAGCACATGGGACGAAAGAGGGTTCGGGGAATTCTGGGTCACGGTTCGTCCAACGGTCGAGAATCATGAGGGCATACGTCTAAATGAGTATGTCCAACGGGTGTGGTTTTCCCCTATAGATGAAGGCTGTCCGTCGAAGTCTCTTTGACGGGTCCGTCGGAATGTTCATCGGAGTTGGGGGAGAAAATGCCCGATGAAGCCGGTTCAAGGCTGCCCGAAATTCTGTTCGCCCAGGCGTCGCCGCGTTCCGTCGGCGGGACCTCGCTGTTCGAGGCGGACGACGTCACCGTCGGTCAGGCGGCGGACTACACGTCCGAGGACCAGGTCGTGGCGGCCGCCGAGGAGCGGCTGACCAGGGCCGGCTTCCGCGTCCTGCAGCGGTCCCCGCAGACCCTCAACATCGCAGGTCCGCCCGCTCTCTACCAGGAGTACTTCGGCACCCGGCTGGTCACGCAGGAACGCCGGGTCGTCAAGCCGGGCGCGCGGGAGGCGACCGCCACCTTCATCGACTCGCCGGACACCGACCTGCCCGGACTGATCTCGACCGACGGCACGCCGGCCGGCGACGTCCTTGAGGGCGTGGCCATCGAGGAGCCGGTGTACACCTTCCAGAACGCCACTCCCCCGAAGGTGAATTACTGGCATCTGGAGGTGCCGGACCAGGTGGCGGCACTGCTGGGCGCGAACCGGGCGCACCAGAATGGAATCAAGGGAAATGGAATCCGGCTGACCATGGTGGACAGCGGCTGGTTCCGGCACCCGTATTTCGTCGCCCGGAATCTCAACGGCACGGTCGTGCTCGGCCCCGGCGCGAACAACCCGGCCGGCGACGAAAGCGGCCACGGAACCGGGGAATCCGCCAACGCGTTCGCTCTGGCGCCCGGGATCGACTTCTCGATGGTCAAGGCGAACTTCGTCAACATCCTCGGCGCGTTCAACACCGCCGTGGCCCGCACCCCGGCCCCGCAGATCATCAGCAACAGCTGGGGATACGACGTCCGGGACCACCCGTTGAGCGCCATCCAGCGGGCCCTGGCCGCCTCGGTCGCGCTCGCCGCGGCGAACGGCATCATCGTGGTGTTCTCGGCGGGCAACGGCCACCATGGCTTCCCCGCCCAGCACCCTCTTGTCATCGCCGCGGGCGGTGTGTACATCGACCAGGTGGGCAACGCCCGCGCCTCCGACTACGCCAGCGGCTTCGCCAGCCGCGTCTACCCCGGCCGCAACGTCCCCGACCTCAGCGGTCTGGTCGGGCTGCGCCCGCGCGCCGCGTACATCATGCTGCCGGTCCAGGCGGGCTGCGACATCGACCTGGACCTGGGCAACGGGGCGGCCTTCCCGAACGGTGACGAGACCGCCCCGGACGACGGCTGGGCGGCGTTCAGCGGCACCTCGGCGGCGGCGCCGCAGATCGCCGGCATCTGCGCGCTGATCCGCCAGACCCAGCCCAACCTGAACCTGCGCGGGATGCGCAACGCCCTGACGCGCACCGCCAAGGACGTCACGACCGGCACGTCCAACCCCGCGTCGGGCGGCCACCCCGCGCGCCCCGGCTTCGACCTGGCCACCGGCTGGGGCCTGGCCGACGCCCAGGCGGCGGTGCACGCCGCCGTCCCCGCGGCCGGCGGTCCCGCCGCCTACGCCCGGGGCAGCGACCGGCACGTCTTCTACCGCGGCGCGGACAACCTCCTGCGCGAGCTGTGGTGGTCCCCGGCGACCGGCGGCTGGCGCGTCGGCGACCTGGGCGCGACGGCGCTCGGCATCCCGGCGTCGGGCAACCCGGCCGCGTACCTTCTCGGCGACAGCCAGCACGTGGTCTTCCGGGGCACGGACGGCCGTATCCGCGAACTGTGGTGGTCCCCGGCGAGCGGCGGCTGGCGCACGCCCGGCCTGGACGCCGCCGCCCACGGCCTGCCGGCGGCGGGCGACCCGCACGGCTATGTCCTGGGCGACAGCCAGCATGTCGTCTTCCGGGGCACGGACAGCCGTGTCCATGAGCTGTGGTGGTCGGCGGCCACGGGGTGGCGTGTGGGCGGTACGTCGGCGGTGGCGCAGGCGGTTCCGGCTGCGGGCGATCCGTTCGGTTATGTGCTGGGGGACACGCAGCATGTGGTGTACCGGGGGACGGACGGCCGCATCCACGAGCTGTGGTGGTCCGCGCCGACGGGCTGGCAGCGCGGCGGGCTGGACGCGGTGGCGCAGGGCATCGCGGCGGCGGGCGACCCCCAGGCGTACGTCCTCGGCGACAGCCAGCACGTGGTCTTCCGGGGCACGGACAGCCGCGTTCACGAACTGTGGTGGTCGGCGGCCACGGGGTGGCGTGTGGGCGGTACGTCGGCGGTGGCGCAGGCGGTTCCGGCTGCGGGCGATCCGTTCGGCTACGTGCTGGCGGACACGCAGCACATCGTCTACCGGGGCACGGACAGCCGTATCCACGAGCTGTGGTGGTCCGCGGCGACGGGCTGGCAGCGCGGTGGCCTGGACGCGGTGGCGCAGGGCGTCGCGGCGGCCGGCGACCCCCAGGGGTACGTCGTCGGCGACGCCCAGCGCGTCGTCCACCGGGGGACGGACGGCCTCCTGAACGAACTGTGCTGGACCGCCGCACGCGGCTGGTACATCGGAGACCTCTGACCCGCCCGCCCGTGGACCGGGGAGATCCTCCCCGGTCCACGGACCGGAGCTAGACCTCGCAGCCCAGCCCCTGCGGCACGTCCCCCAGCACCGGCTCCGCGCCCTGCGGCGGGAACGACGTGCGCAGGGTGAAGGCGTACGGGGTCGGGCCGTTCGTGCGCAGGTGCAGCAGGCGGGACTCGGCCTCCGCGACCGTCGGGCGGTGGCCCGCCGGCACCCACCACAGGGCCGTCATCGCCTCCTGCACGCGCTCGAACCACTCGCGGCGGCGGGCGAGCATCTCGCGGTGGCGGCCCTGGTACATGTACGCGGTCAGGGCGTTCGTGTCCCGCCACATCGTCAGGTTGACGATCAGCCACTCGTCACCGAAGACGCGCACGTCCGTCGCGTCTCCCGTGTCGCCCTGCAGGCGCCAGACGTAGCCGTCGGCGGCCTCGGCGTCGGCGTTCACGGGGTCGAGGTTGTCGACGAAGTCCTTCAACTGCGGTGAATCCAACGGGGCCTTGAGGCGGGCGATGTTGACCTGGGCGAGTTCGTAGGCGGCTTCCGGGTCGGCAGATGTCGTCATGGACCGAACGATAGGTCGGGCGGGACGCGAGCCCCAGAGGGCGTCTCAGTACGTGGGCACATGTCCCTCTTTCACAGTCGTGGCCGTGCGGGGGTGAGTACCTGTCTACGGCTGTCTTACGGGCGGGAAACCGTGCCCTGACCGGCCCGCCCGTAGCCTCACGGGGCATGACGGGGAATGTACTGACCACCCTCCGCTCGACCGTCCGCCGCCGCCCGGCCGCCCTTCCCGGCTGGAGCTCGATCCGTGGCCGTATGGCCATCGTGCTGGCCGTCCCGACCTGTCTGCTGCTCGCCCTCACCGGGCTGGGCGTCGCCGACCGGGCCGCCGACTGGTCCGCCGCCCGGGAGACCGAGGCACATGTCGGGGTGCTGCTGCGGGCGCAGGAACTCGTCCGTGAGGTGCAGCGGGAACGCGGCCTGACCAACGGGCTGTTGGGGGGTGAGGAGGGCTATCGCGACGATGTCGTCGCGCAGCGCGGCCGGACCGACGAGGCGCGGGACGCGCTGCGTGCCGCGATCGACGAGGAGAGCGGTGCGCTGCCCGGCGCCGCGCTCTCCGCCCTGCGCGCCGTCGACGTTCCCCTGGCCACCCTCACCACGACCCGCGAGGACGTCGACGCCGGCACTGCCGACCGCGCCGCCACCCTGCGGACGTACACCAAGACCGTCACCCACCTCATCGACGCCGAGTCGGCCGGTGCCCCGGACGGTGACCGGCGTATCGCCCAGGGCGTGCAGGCGCTCCAGGCCCTCGCCCGGGCCACGGAGGCCGTCGCGCTCGAACGCGGTTCCCTCAACGGGGTGTTCGCGGCCGGGCGGTTCCGCGCGGGGGAGTACCTGGACTTCACGGAGGTCCGGGCCACCCGGGTGGCCGCGCTGGGGCAGTTCCGGCAACTCGCCGGGGGGGACGAGGAGTCCGCGCTCGACGACGCCTTCGGTACGGCCGCCGCGCGCCGGGTCGCCGGATACGAGGCGCGGGCCGAGCGGGGCGCCGACGGATCCGCCCTGGCGGTCGCCCCCGGCCGCTGGTGGGCCGACATGACGACCCTCGTCGACGATCTGCACGGTGTGCAGCGGGCGGTGGGGGACGACGTCCGCGCACGTGCCGACGAGTCCGGGTCCGCCGCCACCCGTCAGCTCGGCGGGTTCCTCGCCCTCGGGGCGCTGATCCTCGGTGTGGCCGTCGCCCTCGCCGTCTTCTCGGCCCGCTCCATCACCCGGCCCCTCGGCGCCCTCGCCGACGAGGCGGACGCCGTCGCCGGGAACCGGCTGCCCGAGGCCGTCCGGCGGATCCAGGAGGCCGACCCCGACGGCCCGCCGGGGCCGAAGACCGAGCGCCCTCGGCCGGCCGGTGGCGCCCGCGAGATCAGCCGTCTGGCCGCCGCTCTGCGCAACGTCGAGGACACCGCAGTCGGACTCGCCGCCGAGCAGGCCGTCCTGCGCCGCACCAGCACCGAGTCCCTGGCCAGCCTCGGCCGCCGCAACCAGAGCCTGCTCAACCGGCAGCTCGGCCTGATCACCACCCTGGAGAGCCAGGAGCTCGACCCGGACGCCCTCGCCGAGCTCTTCGAACTCGACCACCTGGCCACCCGGATGCGCCGCAACGCCGAGTCGCTGCTGGTACTCGCCGGTGAGGAGTCGCCGGCCCGGTCCTGGAAGGGCACGGTCGCCGTCGCCGACGTGGTGCGGTCGGCCGTGTCGGAGGTCGAGCAGTACCACCGGGTGGCCGCCGTCGACATCCAGCAGTGCGGGGTGCGCGGTCACTGCGTCGCCGAACTGTCCCACTTGCTCGCCGAGTTGGTGGAGAACGCGCTGATGTTCAGCCCGCCCAAGCAGCCCGTGGAGGTCTACGGCTGGCGGGACGGCACCGAGTACTGCCTGGCCGTCGTGGACCGTGGGATCGGGATGACGCCGGAGCGCATGGCCGAGTCCAACGCCGTGCTGTCCGGCAGGGGCGCCGCCCTGCACACGGCCCCGACCAGGTTCCTCGGCCACCACGTCGTCGGCGCCCTCGCCGCCCGCCTCGGCGCCCACATCGAGCTCCGCCCCACCCAGGGCGCGGGCGTCACGGCGTACGTCGCCCTGCCCGCCGCCCTGATCCAGGAGCCGACGTCAACGGCCGTGGCCCGAGGGTGACTTCAGCGGCCGTGGCTTGAGCGTGACTTCAGCACCGCCTCCATCACCGCCCGCGCGATCGGCGCCGCGTCCCCGCCGCCGCTGATCTCGCCCCGGTCCGCGTCCGCGTCCTCCACCACCACGGCGACCGCGACCTTGGGCTCCAGATCGCGGTCGCCCTGCGCCCAGGAGACGAACCAGGCGTACGGCGTCCCGGAGTTGCCGAGGCCGTGCTGGGCCGTGCCGGTCTTGCCGCCGACCGTCGCGCCCGGGATCCAGGCGTTGCTGCCGGTGCCCTCGCTCACCACGTCCACCATCAGTTCCTTCAGCAGTACGGCGGTCGAGGGGCGCATCGCCTCCCGGGCGGGGCGCGACCCGGCGGTCGACACCGTGGCACCGCTCGCCCGCGTCGTACGCTCCACCAGATACGGCGACCGCACCTTGCCGCCGTTCGCCACCGCCGCCGCGACCATCGCCATCTGCAGCGGGGTGGCCCGTGTGTTGTACTGGCCGATCGACGACAGGGCGAGCTGCGCCCTGTCCACCTTGGAGTCGAAGGTGCTCTCGGAGACCGAGAACGGAATCCTCAGATCCGGTTCGTTGAAGCCGAAGGCCCGTGCCGTCGCCGCCATCCGCTCCACCCCGACCTTGACCCCCAGCTTGGCGAACACCGTGTTGCACGACCACTCGAACGCGTTGCGCAGCGATACGTCCGCGCAGCCCTTGGACGCGTTCGTCAGCCGCGTTCTGGTGCCCGGCAGGCGGTACGGATCCGGGGAGTCCGTCCGTTTGTCCAGATCCTCGACCACTCCCGCGTCCAGGGCCGCCGCCGCGGTCACCACCTTGAAGGTCGAACCCGGCGGATAGGTCTTGCGCACCGCCCGGTTGAGCATCGGTCGGTCCGGGTCGCGGTTCAGCGACTTCCAGGACCGGGGCACCGCCGAGCCGTTCCCGGACAGCACGGACGGGTCGTAGGACGGGGCGGACACGAGGGCCAGGATCCGCCCGGTGGCCGGCTCCACGGCGGCGACCGCGCCTTTTCGGCCGGCCAGCCCCTCGAACGCCGCCTCCTGCGCACCCGGGTGCAGGGTGGTGACGACGTCGCCGCCGGGGTTGCGGTCGCGGACGGTGTCCTTCCACAACGGGAACGGCGACAGCAGCGGGTCGGTGCCCGACAGGACACCGTCCTCGGAGTGCTCCAGGAACGTCGTGCCGTACACCTGCGAGGCGAAGCCGGTGACGGGGGCGTACATCGGGCCGTTCGTGTACGTCCGCTCGTAGCGCAGGTGTTCGCCGGTGTCCTGGGATCCGGTGACCGGTGCGCCGCCGACCAGGATGTCGCCGCGCGGCTGCCCGTAGCGGGAGATGGTGGTGCGGCGGTTGGCGATGTTGTCGTCGTAGGACGGCGCCTCGAAGACCTGGATGCGGGCGGCGTTCACGAGCAGCGCGGCCAGCAGCAGGGCGCAGAAGAAGGCCGCGTGCCGGATGTGCCGGGTCATCGGGCCGCCTCCGCACGCACGCCGTGTCCTGTCTCCACCGTGGCCTCCTCGCCCTTGGGCACGCCGAGCCGGCTGCGCGCCTTGTCGCTCAGCCGGATCAGCAGCGCCACGATCGCCCAGTTGGTGACCACCGACGAGCCGCCCTGGGCCAGGAACGGCATCGCCATGCCGGTCAGCGGGATCAGACCGGTCACCCCGCCCGCGATCACGAACACCTGAAGCGCCACGATCGAGGCCAGCCCCACCGCGAGCAGCCGGCCGAAGGGGTCGCGCAGGGCGAGGCCCGCCCGATAGCCGCGCTCCACCAGCAGGCCGTAGAGCAGGAAGATCGCGGACAGGCCCGCCAGTCCCAGCTCCTCCCCGGCCGTCGCCAGGATGAAGTCCGACTTGGCCGCGAAGCCGATCAGGATCGAGTGGCCGAGGCCCAGTCCCGTGCCGAGCAGACCGCCCGCGGCGAAGGCGAACAGCGACTGGGACAGCTGGTTGGGGCCCTCGCCCGCCTCGATCGAGGCGAACGGGTGCTGCCAGTCCTCGACCCTGCTGTGCACATGCGGCTCCAACTGCCCGACGGCCACCGCGCCGAGTGCCGCGAGCAGCAGGCCCACCGCGATCCAGCCGGTGCGCCCGGTCGCGACGTAGAGCAGGACCACGAACAGGCCGAAGAACAACAGCGAGGTGCCCAGATCCCGTTCGAGGACCAGCACACCCACGCTCAGCAGCCAGATGGCGACGATCGGACCCAGGACGCGCCCGGTGGGCAGCTGCAGTCGCTCGACCCCCAGGACCCGGCGGCCGGTGTACGCCAGCGCACTGCGGTTGGCGGCCAGATACGCCGCGAAGAACACCGCGAGCAGCACCTTCGCGAACTCGCCGGGCTGGATGGAGAATCCGGCGATCCGGATCCAGATGCGGGCGCCGTTCACGGACGGGAAGAAGATCGGCAGGGTGAGCAGTACGAGAGCGGCGACGACACACACGTAGGCGTAGCGCTGCAGCACGCGGTGGTCGCGCAGCATGAGGACGACCACGATGAACAGCGCCACCCCCAGCGTGGACCACACGAGTTGGGTGGGCGCCGCCAGGTCGTCCGGCGTCTCCAGGTCGAGCCGGTAGATCAGGACCAGGCCGAGGCCGTTCAGCAGCACACCGATCGGCAGCAGCAGCGGGTCGGCGCAGGGGGCGCGCAGCCGCACCGCCAGATGCGCGACCAACGCCAGCACGCCGAGCCCGGCGCCGTAGCCGGCGGCGCCGGGTGGGACGGTGCCCTCCCGGGCGAGGCCGACCGCGCAGTAGCCGTACACGGAGAGCAGGACGGCCACGACGATGAGGGCCAGTTCGATGCCACGGCGCCGGGGGAGAGGCATGGCGGGAGCGGGCGCGTCCGCTGCCACCAGGGTGGTTCCGGCCTTCGTCATGTCCGGAACCTACCCAAATAGTCCGTCTTGTGTGCTTAGTGACTCAGCACCAGCGCGGCGTGGCCCCGAGGTCGTCGATGAACCGGGCCGATCCCCAGGCCCAGGTGCCGTCCGAGAGCAGATACCAGAGGGGATTGCCGTCGACC
Source organism: Streptomyces cyaneochromogenes (assembly GCF_003963535.1). GTDB lineage: Bacteria > Actinomycetota > Actinomycetes > Streptomycetales > Streptomycetaceae > Streptomyces > Streptomyces shaanxiensis. The sequence continues at coordinate 6,853,766 of NZ_CP034539.1, forward strand.
CGCTGGCCCGGCGTCCTGCAGAAGATCCTGACGACGTCCCCTCGGCGGACGACCCCGATCACCCGGCTGCCCCGGTTGGGCGCACTGCGCAGCAGCAGACGGTCCGCGGTGACGCGCCCCTCGGTGAACCGGCGGCCATCGCCACCGCCTTCGTCGCCCCAGTCGCCCCCGCCCCCGTCTCCTCCGCCCTGGTCCCCGCCCCAGTCCCCTCCACCGTCTCCTCCGCCATCGCCTCCACCCTGGTCCCCGCCGCCGTCCCCGTCCCCCTGGGACTGACCCGGTTCGTCCAACTCCCACTCATCACTGGCGACAGCGGGCGTGGTGAAGGCCGCGGCGGCGAGAGCGCCGGCGACGACGGAGATGGCGAGGCGCGAGCGCAGGGCCATGGGGACCTCCATAAGAGGGTGACGAACCTGACTGAACGCCACATTAGGAGTGCGAGAAGAGGGTCGCGCGCCACGCTGCGCCATAGGAGCGCACGCCCGGAAATGAGCGCAGCGCCCCGCAGGGGCGCACGCTCAGGGGCGCGGGGAACTGCGCGACAAGCCCCCACGGCCCGCGGCCGACGACCAACCGGTGGTCCCGCCCCGGCTAGCGCAGCGTCAGCGTGGCCACGGCCCCACCATCAGCCGCATTGGAGAACGCGAGCCGCGCCCCCAACACCTCCGCCTGCCCCAACGCGATGGTCAGCCCCAGCCCGTGCCCCTTGGACCCGCCCTCCGTACGAAACCGCTGCGGCCCATGCGCGACGAGATACCCCGGATACCCCTCACCGTGGTCCCGGACGGTCACCACGGGCCCGTCCACCGTCAGTACCACCGGCCCCCGCCCGTGCTTGTGCGCGTTCGCCACCAGGTTCCCCAGCACCCGCTCCAGCCGCCGTCGATCGGTCTCCACCACGGCGTCCCGCACGACAACGACCTCCGTGTCACCTCCGGAGGAACCCCGCACCACCCGCTCGGCCAGCGCGGCGAGCGGCTCGGTGTCCAGCTCCACCCGCTCCCGCCCGGTGTCCAGCCGCGAGATCTCCAGCAGATCCTCGGTGAGCGTCCGCAGCGCGGCCACCCGGTCCCGCACCAACTCCGTCGGCCGCCCCGGCGGCAGCAGCTCGGCCGCCGCGTGCAGCCCCGTCAGCGGCGTCCGCAGCTCATGCGCCACGTCCGCCGTGAACCGCTGCTCGGACAGCAGCTTGCTCTGCAGCGACGACGCCATGGAGTCCAGCGCCGCGGCCACCGCGGCCACCTCGTCCGGCGGCCTGGTCGGATCCTTCGTACGGGGATCGTCGACCCGCGCGTCCAGGTCGCCGCCGCTGATCCGCCGGGCCACCTGGGCCGTGGCGTGCAGCCGGCGCGTCACCCGCGTCACCGCGAACGCGCCCACCAGCAGCGTCGCCCCGATCGCCAGCCCCGACGACCACAGGATCGCCCGGTCCAGCCCGTCGATGGTGCGGGCCTGCTGCGAGTAGTCGATCTCGACCCCGAGCACCCGCTCGCTGTCGACCGGCCCGGCCGCCCACATCGTGGGCCGCCCCCGGTGCTCGGCGACCATCGTGCCGCGCTCCCCGGCCACCGCCAGCGCCCGCAGCTCCTCGGGCAGCCCCGGCGGATCGAGGGAGACGCCGTGCCCGGCGGTGTCCCCGGCCTCGAACGCCGCCGTGGCGTCCGCCAGCCGGGACAGTGCGCGGTCGCGGGCCTGGCCGACGGTCTGGTTCGTCACCGAGACGTGCACGAGGACGCCGAGCAGCGCGGCGAGCGCACAGCACATCACCGTGATGAAGACGGCCGCCTTCACGGCGAGCGTGCCCGCCCACTGGGGCAGCGCGAGCCTCATGGGGTGCTCGCCGAGGGGGCGGCGGCGGAACGCGAGGCCGACACGGAGGACGAGGGGGAGGGCGACGGGGAGCGGTGCGACGACGAGGGCGGCGTCTGCTTGTGCCGGCCGGTGCGCAGCATCTCGTCGTTGGTGAGCAGCATCGCCTTCTGGTCGGCGGCCCAGGTCCACTGCAGCCGGTACTCGTACCCGGCGACCTCGGACGGCGAACGGATGATCACCGACCGTCCGGCCAGCTCGACCCCGCTGATGGCGTCGTCCCACCCCATCACCTTCACGAGGCGGTGCTTCTCGACGGTGTAGACGCGCACCGCGGTGGTCCGGCCGGGCATCAGCCGGAAGCCCAGGGTCAGCTCGGGGTGTCCGTCGCCGGTGAGGTCCCGGTAGTACGGCTGGAGCACCGGGCACCTGCCGCGCCCGGCGCCCTTGTCGCACTCGGCCATCAGGCGGCCGGTCCGGGCGTACGTCGCGTCGTCGCCGGCGTAGTCCCCCGGGCTCTGGGCGATCTCCTTGCGGATGACCGCCACCGGGTCCACGTCGAGGATGTCGTCCCCGGGGACGGTGACGCCCTTCACGACCTCCCGGTTCACCTCGCCGATCTCATAGGCCGGCCTGGACGCCGGCGTCAGCTCCGGCCACAGTTTGTCCGGGCTCACCGCGGTCTCGGTGGGGCCGGCGCCCTGGAGGCCCCCGGCGTCACCGCAGGCCGTGGCGGCAGCCAGCAGCAGTGCGACAAGGGCACTGAGCGCGGCGACGCGCGTGGGGCGGCTGCGGGGCACGGTTCTCCTGGGGCTGGGACGGTTGTCGGCCCGTACACCCTATTCGTACGGAAGTCCTTTTTGCGCACCCGGTGGGCGGACGGGCGAAACGGTTACTCGGCGAGTTCCTCCAGGAGGCGGGCGGTCGGCAGACCGGCCCGGAGGTACTCGACGAACAGCTCGTTGTGCAGCGCCCACGGAGAGCGGCGGGAGCGTATCAGCCGGATCGCCCGCTCGACGGCGTGGTTCCGGCGCATCAGGGCGTGGGCCACGACCAGCCCCGAGCGGTTGTACCCGTGATAACAGCGCACGAGGACCCTGCGGCCCTCGTCCAGCGCCTCGCACGCCGCCTCGGCCAGCCGTATCACCCCCGCGAGCTGGGTGCCGTCCAGCGGCCCGTCGGGAATCGGCCACACATGGTGCTCGACACCGGGATCGGGCCCGTGCCCGGGCAGCCGTAGGAGAGTCTGTACGAGATCGAACTCGTCCTGGACGACGGCGAACTCCAGTTGTCCCGAACGCCCCCGGAACTCGTGCCCGCCCATCCACAGGCCGGGCACGATCTCGCTCCACGGACTGTCCGGAGCCGGAACGTCGGGTTGCTTCCTGCGGGTACGCAACGGCGCCTCCCCAACCACCCCTCCCGGGGGGTCTGCCCAACTCCTCTCAAAGGTAACCGGCTTCTTGCCCGCGCAGCACCCCGCCTGTTCCCATGGTCAGTGGGGTGATGGTGCATGAGCGGACTGCGCGTCATACCGACCTGGCGACAGGGCCAGGAACGGCTGTACGTCTGCCTCCGGGACGGGCGGAACATCGCCTGGTACGACCGTGAGGCGGCCCGGATCAACCTGCTCAGCGAGGACCGCAGAGAGGATGTGCTGGAGGTGCTCGGCCCGTTCGTCACCGGCCCGGTGACGGTGGGCCCGCCGCCGGTGCCCACCCCGGCCGAGCTGGCCCGGCTGACCCTTCACCCGGACGACGACCTGGCGCCGAACCGTCCCGGCGAGGCGCTCCTGGTGGACCTCGACCGGGATCCCGGCCCCACGCACCGGCTGCGGCGTCCCGACCCGCGCCGGCGCGCGCTGACGGCGGAGCAGGCGGTCGGCGAGGCCCTCGACCGGCTCGACGGCGCCGGCTGGCACGCGCTGCACTCCATCGCGCTGCCCGGCGGTGACCGCATCCACCACCTGGTGATCGGGCCCGGCGGACTCTTCGCGCTGCACGCCCTGTACGCCCGTAAGCAGAAGGTGACGATCGCCGACCCGATGGTCTCCCTCGGCCGCAGCGAGCCGCAGCCCTTGCTGCGCCGCGTCCGCGCCTACGCCGACCGGGCCTCCTACGCCCTGACCGCCGAGGTCCACCCGGTCCTCGTCCTGGTCGCGCCGTCCGACGTGGTGATACCGGGGCCGCTGCGTGAGGTACGGGTTCTCCGGGAGAACGAGGTGGAGGGGTTGGCCCGGCTGGGCGGGGTGCTGAAGCCGGCGGATGTGGAGGCGTTGCATGCGATGGCCCGGGACCGGAGGGTGTGGGCTGCCGCCGGCTGAACGCTGCTGGTCGGTCGAGGTGACCGTCCCCTGGGGGCCGGCGGCCCCCCAGGCCCCCGCTTCGGCCCTGAAGGGGCCTCGTCCTCGAACTCCCCCAGAGGGGGCACCCCCAACGGGCTGACCTGCCTGGACCGGCGTCGCGCAGTCAGGGCAGTGTGCCCGCCCTGTCCCCGTCCAGCAGCGGCGCCAGCAGGTCGCCGTAGTCCTGCAGCCGTGGGGCCAGGTCAGGGGCCAGGAAGGTCAGGGCCGCGGGGGAGCGGCAGTCCTGTACCTCCTCCCAGGTCACCGGGGCGGATACCGTCGGCTCGGGGCGGGCCCGCAGGGTGTACGGCGTGGCTGTCGTCTTGCGGGCGGCGTTCTGGCTCCAGTCGACGAAGACCTTTCCGGGGCGCAGGCTCTTCGTCATCCGGTGGATCACGAGCCGGGGCAGGGCCTTCTCGGCCTCCACGGCGAGTTCCTTGGCGTAGTCGGTGGCCTGCTGGGAAGGGGCCGGCCGGATGGCAGCGGTGAGATGCAGGCCCTTCGAGCCGGAGGTCTTGGCGTACGCCTCGATGCCGTCGGCGGCCAGCCGCTCGCGCAGCCAGAGGGCGGCCTCGCAGCACTCGACCACGGTCGCGGGTGAGCCCGGGTCGAGGTCGAAGACCAGGCGGTCGGCCTCGCCCGGCGCGTCGATCACCCACTGGGGCGTATGGAACTCGGTGACGAGGTTGGCGGCCCACATCAGGCTCGCGAGGTCCTGCACGAACACCATGCGCGCCGGCCCCTCGACACGGGGCACCTCCTCGGTGGTGACCCACTCGGGGGTGCCCGGCGGGACGTTCTTGGTGAAGAACACCTGGCCGTCCGGGCCGTCGGGATAGCGGAGGAAGGACACCGGCCGGTCCCGCAGATGCGGCAGCAGGACGTCGGCGGTGGTGGCGTAGTAGTGCAGCACCTCGCCCTTGGTGAAGCCGGTCGCCGGATACAGCACCTTCTCCAGGTTGCTGAGCGCGAGCCGTCGCCCCTCCACCTCTGTGATCGGCGTCATACGATGAGAATTCCAGAAATAATGGTTGATGTCCGTGCGAACTGCGCGAAGGTGAACTGCGCGAAACGATCGAAAGGGTGCTGCACGTGCGATCGATATGGAACGGCGCCATCTCGTTCGGCCTGGTCAGCATCCCGATCAAGGTGGTGAACGCGACCGAGAGCCACTCGATCTCCTTCCGCCAGATCCACCTGGAGGACGGCGGCCGCATCCGCTACCGCAAGGTCTGCGAGCTGGACGACCGTGAGGTCGGCCAGGCGGAGATCGGCAAGGGGTACGAGGACGCGGACGGCACGATCATCCCGATCACGGACGAGGACCTGGCCCACCTCCCGCTCCCGACCGCGAAGACGATCGAGATCGTGGCCTTCGTGCCGGCCGACCGGATCGACCCGCTGCACATGGACAGCGCGTACTACCTCGCGGTGGGCGGGGCGCCGGCGGCGAAGCCGTACACGCTGCTGCGGGAGGCGCTGAAGCGCAGCCAGAAGGTGGCGATCGCGAAGTTCGCGCTGCGGGGTCGTGAGCGGCTCGGCATGCTGCGGGTGGTCGGCGACGCCATCGCCATGCACGGGCTGCTGTGGCCGGACGAGGTGCGGGAGCCCGAGGGGGTCGCGCCGGACACGAAGGTCACGGTGAACGACAAGGAACTGGACCTCGCGGACGCCCTGATGGACACCCTCGGCGAGATCGACCTCACCGAACTGCACGACGAGTACCGCGAGGCCGTGGAGGAGGTCGTCGCCGCGAAGGCCGCCGGCGAGGCCCCGCCGCAGGCTCCCGAACCGGCGTCGGGCGGCAAGGTCCTCGACCTGATGGCGGCCCTGGAGAACAGCGTGCGGGCGGCCAAGGAGTCGCGCGGCGAGGAGCCGGCCAAGGCGGAGGCCCAGGTCAAACGCCTGCCCCAGCGCAAGTCGGCCAGAGCCGCCCCGAAGCAGGCGGCGGGCAAGAAGTCGACGGCGACGAAGAAGACGGCGGCGAAGAAGACGGCGTCCTCGGCCAGGAAGTCGACCTCGAAGACGACCCAGGGAGCGAAGAAGACGACGGCGAAGAGCACGGCCAAGAGCACGACCAAGAGCACCGCCAAGAGCACCGCGAAGAAGACCCCGGCCAAGAAGACGACGTCCCGCAAGCGCACGGCGTGACCGCGCGCCTGGTCAAACCCGGCGCCCCAAGCAGGGCGGGCGGAGTCCACTGCGGTTCGGCAACGCCCTGAAGGGGCGCGGGGAACTGCGCGACCAGCCACGACGCCGCCGCTGGCGATCGACGGCATATCGCGGCACTTCGAGCGGAGCGCTCAGCGCTGTTGCCCTCGCACCCGCCGCAACGCCAGCACCGCGTTGTGCCCCCCGAACCCGAACGAGTTGCTGAGCACCAGGTCGCCGTCCGAGGGCAGTGCCCGGGGCGCCCCCGTCACCACATCCAGGCCGATCGCGTCGTCGACCTCCCCGCACCCCACGGTCGGTGGCACCACCCCGTGATGCAGGCTCAGCGCGGCGGCGACCGCCTCGACCCCGCCCGCGGCGCCCTGCAGATGCCCCAGGTGGCCCTTGAGCGCGGTGACCGGGACGGACCGTCGGCCGAGCACCGCCCGCAGCGCGCCCGCCTCAGCGAGGTCGCCCTCGATCGTGGCCGTGGCGTGCGCGTTCACGTGGACGACGTCCTCGACCTGGCTCCCGGCGTCCCGCAGGGCCCGCCGCAGGGCGAGGGCGACGCCGGTGCCGGACGGGTCGGGGGCCGCCATGTGATGGGCGTCGGCGGACAGGCCCCACCCCGCGGCCTCGCAGTAGATCCGCGCCCCACGGGCCCGGGCGTGCTCCTCGGCCTCCAGTACGAGGATCCCGGCACCCTCGCCGTTGACGAACCCGCCCCGGTCCTTGGCGAAGGGCCGGGAGGGCGAACCGTCGGCGAGGTCCCCGTCGGCCAGCGCCCGCATCGCCGCGAAGGACGCCATGATCGCCGGGGTGACGACCGCTTCGGCGCCGCCCGCCAGTGCGATGTCGACGCGCCCGTACCGTATGCGGTCGATCGCCTGCCCTATCGCCTCGGTCCCCGACGCGCACGCGCTCGTCACGGTCCGGGCCTCTCCGGTGATGTGCAGATCGAGGGAGACCTGGGAGGCGGCCTGGGAGGGCACGGTCATGGGGGTGGTGAGCGGCGAGACCGCGCGCGGCCCCTTCTCCCGTAACCTCCGGTCCCCGCCCACCAGCACGGACGCGTCCCCGAGGATGGCCCCCAGGCTCACCCCCACCCGCGCCGGATCGACCCCGCTCTCCCGCGTACCGCCCTCGGCGAACCCGGCATCGGCCCACGCCTCCCGAGCCGCCGATACCCCCAGCTGCGCCGCCCGGTTCATCCGCCGCGCCACCGGCCGGGGCAGCAACTGGGCGGGATCCACGGGTACGACCCCCGCGACCCGCACCGGCAGCCCGGCGAACTCCTCGCCCGCCAACTCCCGTATCCCGTGCCGCCCGTCGAGCAGCCCCTGCCACAACTCCCGGACACCGACCCCGAGGGGTGTGATCGCCCCCAGTCCGGTGACGACTACCTTGCGGGGCGCGGACGCGGCGGACTCGCTCATCTCGGCATGTCCCCTCTGATGTCGTTGAAAGGGAAACATGCCCAGTCTTCATGTCACTTGCACGTCCGTTCGATGCGCCGGGCCTCACGCGTCACACGAGCCGTGACGTCAGGAACCCGAGCAACTCCTCCTTGCGCGCGTTGAGATAGAAGTGGTTCCCCGGGAACGCCCGGACGTCCAGGCCCTGCGTCGTGACATCCGACCAGGACGAGAGCGTCTCGACCGGGCACACGGGGTCGCGGTCGCCCCCGCAGGCCGTGACGGGAATTCCCAGCCGGTGCAGCTGGGCCGGGCGGTACGCCGCGAGGATCCTGAAGTCCGCGCGCAGCGCCGGCATGATCACGGGCCGCAGCTCGGGGTGGTCGTAGAGGGCCGCGCCCTCGGGGTCCAGCCAGCGGACGTAGTCCAGGATCTCGGAGTCGGCCGGGGCCGGGCGGGGTGCCAGCTCCTGCGGGAGGCGGGGCCTGGGCCGGCCCGACACGATCAGGCGGGTGAGGGTGCGGCCGGGCACGTCCTCCAGCCGGCGGGCCACCTCGTAGGCCACCGACGAACCCATGCTGTGGCCGAAGAACGCCAACGGCAGGCCGTCGGCCGGCTCGTGGAGCAGCGCCGTCGTGATCGCGTCCGCCAGCTCCTCCATCGTGGTCGGACACGGGTCGCCCAGGCGGTCCTGGCGGCCCGGGTACTGCACGGAGACGACCTCGATCTCCGGTGGCGTCAGCATCGCCCAGTCATGGAAGGAGCCCGCCGCTCCGCCCGCGTGCGGGAAGCACAGCAGCCGGACCTTCGCGCCGGGCTCACTCACACCTCTGAACCAGCGGGTTCGTATGTCCTGGGTCGTCATGTCCCTCATTGTGATCGGTCCGTGGAACGGTCCACTGATCGAGCGATGGACTGGCCCCACCAACTGCCGTTTCCCTAGGATGTGTTGTCGGTGAGGTGATCTCCTCGGCCGGCCTGCCCCTGGGGGAACGATGGAGCCTGGAAAGCAGCTGTCCACGTCGATCGATGCCACGGTTCCGACCGCCGCGCGCATGTACGACTACTACCTCGGCGGCAAGGACAACTACGCCTCCGACCGAGCCGCCTGCGAGCAGCTGGACAAGGTCGTCCCCAGCACCCGCGCCCTCGCCCTGAACAACCGGCGCTTCCTCCAGCGGGTGGTCAGGACCCTGGCCGAGGACTACGGCATCCGGCAGTTCCTGGACCACGGCTCCGGTCTGCCCACCCAGAACAACGTCCACCAGGTCGCGCAGTCCGTCGACCCGTCCTCGCGCGTGGTGTACGTCGACAACGACCCGATGGTCCTGGTCCACGGCCGTGCCCTGCTCGAGCAGAACGACAACACCGCCGTCATCCACGCCGACATGCGCGAGACCGACGCCATCTTCGCCCACGCGGACACCGAGCGCCTGATCGACCTCTCGCAGCCGGTGGCGGTGCTGTTCAACTCGGTGTTCCACTGCATCCCCGACAGCGACACCGACGGTCCGCTCGCGGTGGTCCGCCGGGTCCGCGAACGGCTCGCGCCCGGCAGCTACATGGTGATGTGCCAGCTGGTCAGCGAGGACCCCGAGGTCCGCAAGTTCGTCACCGACTTCATGGACCAGGCCACGCAGGGACACTGGGGCCGGGTGCGCGAGGAGAAGGACGTCGCGGAGTTCTTCGAGGGGCTGGAGATCCTCGAACCCGGCCTGGTGGAGGTCTCCACCTGGCGCCCGGACACCGAGGTGGCGCCGCGCCAGCTCACCCAGGAGTGGATCGAGTTCGGCGGCGTGGGCCGGCTTCCGTAGGAAGGCTCAGGTCGCCGGGGAGTAACGGGCCTTCGTCTCGCGCAGCCGCTCCAGCGACTCGCGCGGGTTGAGGGCCTCGTCGCCCAGCCGGTCCAGGACGATCCGGTACTCCTCCGTCTCGTCCTGGTCCTCCAGGAACGCGGCGCTCTTGATGTGCTCCAGATAGACGATGTCGGGCAGATCGACGCCGCCGAAGCGCAGATACGTGACGGGAATGGCGGGCGCGGAGGCGTTGGTCACGTCCAGCGGAACGATCTGCACGGTCACATGGGGGAGCCGGGCCATCTCCTCCAGGTACTCGAGCTGCTCACGCATCACCTCGCGGCTGCCCAGCACCCGCAGCAGCACCGACTCGTCGACGATCGCCCACAGCCGGGGAGCCTCGGCGCGCTGCAGCAGCTCCCGCCGGCGCATCCGGAGCTCCACGCGCCGCTGCACCTCACGGGCCGGCGCCGAGGGCAGCCCGCGCTCCACCACGGCCCGGGTGTAGGCCTCGGTCTGCAGCAGGCCGGGAACGTACTGGAGTTCAAAGGTACGGATGGCCGTCGCGGCCTCCTGCAGCCCGACCAGCCGGTCGAACCACTCCGGCATCAGCCGTTTGTCATAGCGCTGCCACCACCCCGGCTCACCGGCGCGTCGCAGCAACTGCAGCAGCACCGAGGCCTCGTAGTCCTCGGACCCGTACAGCTTCAGGAGCGTGCGGACGTCGCCCTCCGTGGGCGGGCGGCGGCCCTTTCCCGCCTCGATGCGCGACAGCTTCGCGGGGCTGAACCCGGCGGCACGCGCCGCCTGGTCCTGGGAGAGACCGACGTCCTCGCGAATACCGGCCAGCTGAACGCCGACCAGCATCTTCAGCAGGGTCGGCGCGGGCTCGGTGCGGGCCAGATACGGTTCGAGGCGGGAGATGCGAGGTGACTCGACGGACATCCTGACTCCCCGTAGACCGGCATACGACAGACCGCATTATCGCATCACGCCGCCTCGTGTCGCCGGGACCGCAGGAAGTGGGGGAGTCAACGTCCGCTTCCCTGCGGGCCTTTGGCCCCGTGCCGGGGTCCGGGAGGACGGGTCAGACCAGGTGGTCGAACTCTCCCTCCTTCGCGCCCGCCAGGAAGGCGGAGATCTCGGCGGGCGTGTAGACGAGGGCGGGCCCGTCGGGATGGCGGGAGTTGCGCATCGCGATGCTGCCGTCGCTCAGGGAGGCCACCTCGACGCAGTTGCCCTCGGCATTGCTGTGCCGGCTCTTGATCCAGCGGACGTCCAACGTGCTTGCCCGTACGCCGTTCGGTGCTGTTGGCACTGCACTCTCCTTGCTCACGTTCCGCCACGCGTACGCCCCCGCGGCCTCGGCGGGCCGGGACCGCACCACGTGCTCTGCGTCGGCACCGCTCGCGCAATTTCCCGTGAAATTGCACGGAGGCGCCATCGGCGTGGATAATAGCCCTTGGCGTCAACTGCTGCTCAGTCGCCTCGTCCTGACCCTGTATCAGGGAGACGTTGTGTCCTTACCTGCGTACGAAGGGCTTCGACTGCCCGGTAGCGCCGCGTCACGCGAGGGGCTGACCGTCTCGCCGGAAGCGCGCCCCGACGCCCCGGACCGGCACCGTCTCAGCAGGCCCGAGGCCCCGCACACCCCCTCCCGCTCGGTCGCCCTGCGCCTCACCGGCGCCGAACAGGACTGCGGCAGGGCCCGCGACTTCGTCCGTCGCACCCTCGGCGAATGGGATCTGGACCACTGCGGCGCCGACGCCCTCATGGTGGTCACCGAACTCGCCGCCAACGCCGTACTGCACGGCGTATCGCACTCGGTGGCTCGCGCCTCGGCCCGTTCCGCGGCCCGTTCCCCGGCTTCCCCGGTCTGCGGCGAGGCGGAGATCTGGCTGCGGCTCAGCCTGCGCCGCCCCGCCCATCTGGTCTGCGCCGTCACCGACCCCTGCGACAGCCCGCCCGTGTACCCGCACGCGAGCGACCCCCTCGACGAGCACGGCCGGGGGCTGCGCATCATCGACGCCCTGTCCGAACACTGGGGCTGGACCCGGCGGCAGCCCATGGGCAAGACGGTCTGGGCGATGCTCCCGACCGGTCGGCAGGCCTGATCCGGCAGACCCCGCGTCCGCACATGTGCCGGTGCGCGCGAACATTTCGGCAAGTGCCCCAATAGGCCGCCATATTTGGGATGTCCCCGACGGCGGTGTAACGCGGTCGCGTTCACGCGGCGCAGAACCAGCCAGAAGCGGGTCACAGTCAATGGCCGAATTCGGCTCCTTGGGGTGACCCATCGGCCCAGTGACGCATCAGATCGGATTTCTCGTGAACACCGACCCGGTTTCCGGATACCAGACGTACGACCAGCCCTCGGACCATGACCGCGCCCGGCGCAACCAGGCCGCCGCACGCAGAGCGGCCCTGACCATCTGCACGATCGCCGACGTCGCGGCCGGTGTGCTCGGCCTGTGGATCGTGCTGTTCCTGCTCGACGCCAATCAGGGCAACGCCTTCGTGGAACTCGTCCGTGGCACGGCCGACTGGCTTGCGGGATGGGCACGGGACATTTTCACGATGGACACAGAGGGGTTGCGAATTCTCCTCAATTACGGGCTTCCGGCCGTGTTGTATTTGTTGGTCGGGCATGGAATCGCTGCCCGACTGAACAGGGTCTGACGGAACAACCAGTGGAAGGATCGGCATTGTGACGCGTAGTCCCGCCGAAAACGATCACCTGCCGATCTATGAGGATCTGGTGCGCGAACGCGGCGACGTCGTGGCGGAGGCCCAGATAGCCGCCGCTCACACCCAGAACCAGGCGACGGCACTGCTGGGCGACGCGGAACCGAACCCCCGCTGGGACGCGCCGACCGGGCACCAGGTTCCCTCCGCCTTCGGGTAGGCGGCCGACCCGGACGGGCGGCCGCCTACCGTGTTCCATCAGGCCACGCTCTGCGCGCGGCCGGCCAGGTCCAGCGCGATGTCGGTGATCATGTCCTCCTGACCGCCGACCATGCCCCGCCGGCCGACCTCGACCAGGATGCCGCGGGTGTCCAGGCCGTAGCGTGCGGCCGCCGTCTCGGCGTGCCGCAGGAAGCTGGAGTACACGCCCGCGTAGCCGAGGCTGAGGGTCTCGCGGTCCACCCGCACCTCGCGGTCCTGCAGCGGTCGTACGAGATCGTCGGCCGCGTCCATCAAGGGGAACAGGTCGCAGGCGTGCTCCCAGCCCATCAGGTCGGCGACCGCGACGAACGCCTCCAGGGGGCAGTTGCCGGCGCCCGCGCCCTGCCCGGCGAGCGAGGCGTCGACCCGTACCGCGCCGCTCTCGACGGCCACCACGGTGTTGGCGACGCCCAGGGCGAGGTTGTGGTGGGCGTGGATGCCGAGCTCGGTGGCCGGGTCGAGGACGTCGCGGTAGGCGCGGAAGCGGTCGCGGACGCCGTCCATGGTGAGGCGGCCGCCGGAGTCGGTGACGTAGACGCAGTGGGCGCCGTAGGACTCCATCAGCTTGGCCTGACGGGCGAGTTCGGCCGGTTCGGTCATGTGGGACATCATCAGGAACCCGGCGACGTCCATGCCCAGGTCGCGGGCGGCGGCGATGTGCTGGGCGGAGATGTCGGCCTCGGTGCAGTGGGTGGCCACCCGGACGCTCCGGATGCCGAGGGCGTGGGCCTGCCTCAGGTCGTGCAAGGTGCCGATGCCGGGCAGCAGCAGGGTGGTGGGCACCGCGTGCTGCGTGGCGTCGACCACCGCCTCGATCCACTCCCAGTCGGTGTGGGCGCCGACGCCGTAGTTGATGCTGGAGCCGGCCAGACCGTCGCCGTGCGCGATCTCGATGGCGGCCACGCCGGCGGTGTCCAGGGCAGCGGCGATGGCGCGGGCCTGGTCGACGGTGTAGCGGTGCCGGACGGCGTGCATGCCGTCCCGCAGGGTGACGTCCTGGACGTAGAGCCTGGTCACTTGGCTGCCTCCTTGCGACGGTGGGCGGCCATGCGTTCCGCGGTGCGCAGCGCGGCCGAGGTCATGATGTCGAGGTTTCCGGCGTAGGCCGGGAGGTCAGCGAGACGTTCCCTGTGACTTCCTCGGCGTGGCGCAGGACCGCCAGGCGATGATGGGCTTGGCGGTCCTGCTGCTGTTGCAGCGAAGGGGGCATGGCAGATCTCCGTAGTGGTCGGAGACCGCGAGTGTCAACAACGTCCGGCAGTTTTATACCTAGCGCCTACCGCTGACACCACACCCGAGGAACGGGGCCCATCGCGCATCCCGCGCGGTGGGCCCCGCCCCATGCACCACCAGCACCTGATGGAGAAAACCCACGTGGAGAAGATCGAATTCGCGGACATCGTCCAGGTCTATCTCCGGACGCTGCCGCAGGCCGCCGATGTCCTGCAGGAGATTCCGGAGCCGCAGCGATCGAGCTTCGAGGCCTGGCCGGACGGCGAGGTGTCGGATCTGTTCGACTTCCTCCCCATGGCGTTCATGCGTCCGTTCCTGATGCCGCTCCTGCGCGAGGAGCCGGCCGACCGTGCAACGCTGACGGCGTGTGTCGAGTTCGTCGAGGGGCTCGCCCGGAACCCGGACTCCTACATCCAGAACGCCCTGCACTTCGAGGTCTACGAGCAGTTCCTGGAGGGCCGCGAAGTCCTGCTCCGGGCACTGCGGTACCTCGGGCCCGTCGCGGGCGACGCCCTGCGCACCATGCTCGAGAAGAACTACCCGGCAACGCTCGCGAGCCTGACCGAGGGACAGGAGGACTGCCGCTGAGGGGACCGTCATGCCGCAGACCGGTGGGACGGTGGAGCGTGTTCTCGGCCTGCCTGGCAGAGGAACCACGAACGATCACTCGCCCCACGCACCAGGCCGCTCCACATGTCCGAAGCCCCCACGCCCGGGCCCGCGAGATGGAGCCTTCCTGCCCGACTGGAGCCCGTACGGCCCCCTCGCCCACCGCGTGGGCGCCTCCTCCGGTTCCCCGGCCCCGGAGCAGTCCTGGCGCGTGGTGCTCGTACGGGCCGCGCCCGGCATCGGTTCGCGGCCTGAGCACGTCTCCTCCGACGCCGGGAACCACGTCGGCATGACGCAGCGCCTTGGAAAGGCTCCGCGAATGACGATGGCTCCCGGCTGCGAGATCCCGCGGCAGCTGCGAACGTGGACTGGCTGATGGGGTGTCCGGGCACTGTGCCGGCCCATCTGTATGTGCGCATGAGACGCGCTGGGCGCCCGTGGGAAGGAGACTGCTTCGTCCCGAAGCAACTTGGGTGGGATTTCTACCTCGGGCTGGTGTGTCTCTCACCTGTGCTGATGATCTCCAGGCGTTCGCGCTCGCCCGCCGCTGTTCGCCGGCGTTGTCACGCAGTCAGACACTCACCTGGTGCGGCTCCCGGTGCGCGGGATCAGCGGACGTCAGCTCAGTTGGGATTCCACCTCGCCACCCAAAGGGCCCCAATTTTCATCGACTGTTGATTGAATGTTACTTTCCAGTTGTCTGCGGAACTGATCGATCTCGAAATCAACCTGTTGCAGTTGCTCGTGAACAATTCTTGCGTGAATGCGAGCTCCCTCTAGGGTTTTCGTGACGTCAGCCAGCTCGGCCTCAGCCAGGTTCGCCGCGGCAGGCTTCGTGGCCAGGTAGCTACGCAGACTCTTCTGCTTCGCCTTGTAAAATCGGATTTGATGTCCTGCTTCCGCCACCAATTGCCGCGCCTGCTCGCGCCTTACGATTAGCTCTTTTGCGCTCTCAAACGCCTCGGAAGATTCATCGCCGTCTTCTCGCATTTTTTCCAGTAGTTCATCAAGGGTTCTTGCGCGCGCCACCGAAACACGCATTCCTTGAGTTCTAGGTGTCGACGCTGGACTGCTGGGTACATTAAGGGCGACCGCTTCTAGAGTCTCTTTACTGACGTCAGCCCCTAGGTGCTCTTGAGCGAGCGCAAGGAACTCGCTCGGGCGCAATAGATAGAATTGAACCCCTGCTCTATCTTTCATTTCCGCCACAAGCTCTGGCCTAGGCCCCAATCGGTACTCTCTATCCCTCCTGACCCAGTCCTCCTTATTGTCGCGTGTAACGAAGAGGATCGCCCTGGATCCACGCTCGCCTTCTTTGATGATTTGCTCCCAAAGGACTAGGTCGCCGATAGCTCTCGACTTGTCTTTATGGGCATCGCAGTAACCTGGCGGGATCTTCTTGTCGAACCTGATGTCCGCCTGCTTGGTTACGCTGTCCATCTCATCAACGGACAACGGGGGGCCGACTTTCCCGGTGAGTATTTCATCTACAGCGCGTAGGATATGGTCGTCGCGCAGCGCGCTCGCGATGCTGATGTCCGAAGAGTCGCGCAATGCCCTAACATCTCTGACGATGTGGGAAATAGAATCAGCGAGGCTACTTGCCGCCTCAGAGAATTTATCCTGCGGTGCACCGCATGCCTCTCTGAGGCGCTCTAGCGATCCGAAAGCCTGCTTTTTGATGGCGTCGAACTCTTCCAAGAAGACTTTGAACAGCGCGGCTTGATCGCGAATCGCGTTGAATCTGCGCTCGTGGAACTCTTGGCCGACTCGATGAGGGATCCACAGCCTCTCACCTGCCGCCCGAAAAGCGTTGATCTGCTCGGCCCGAACCTCCGGAATTACACGATATAGGTCGAGCAGTACGTTCGCATCTAAGACGATGGTGGCTTCCTTTAGGGCTTTTTCCAGCTCAGTGGCTGTGGGGCTATAGTGCCCCGGAAACCAGTATCGAAGGTCTCCTGTCGTCGACGACACCTCGCCCTGACTCACCGCTACCCCCCCATGTTGATTGGCAGGTACTCTATCGAATCTTCTGGGCTATTTCCTGCGGTTTAAGGAGATTGATCGACAAGGTTGTCGTGGTGGCTTTGGGCTGGAGTTTCAATGACCGGGCCAAGCCCGTGGGGTGCCCGCTGCCATGCGGGCGGCAGCTCGCCCCGGAGATCGTTTGCGCCTCAGCCGACCAACGTCAGCCACGACGGCGGGCACACCGACCGATCAGGCGCGCGTGTGCCTCGCTGCACCCCCACTGACTTCAACCACGGTGTCGGCTTTGTGTCGTCGACCCAGCGCAGGATTCCCGGCAGCGCAGCGAAAAGCTCAGAGCCGGAGTTCCGCGAGCACTGGGTTGGCGGCGAGTTTTGGGTGTTCGTTGCTGAGCTGCGTCAGCACGGCCTCTCGAAAGATCAGCCAGGCGTTCCTGAGATCAACGCGTTCGCAGACCGCCTCTGCCATGGCGTACGTGCACGAAACCCGCACCTCCTCGCCTTTGGGGTGGAAGCTGATCAGCTCGGCGTTCTCCGTGAAGCCGATCGTCGTCTGCTCGCCCCGCTCCAGGTGTTCGAGTGCCCCCTTCATCGACCACAGGAAGTCGAACACGGGCGTCCAGGACCACGGCGGGCTCAGTTCGGCCTCGCCGATCGTGAACGTAAGGTCCGACAGGAAGTAGTACCAGCGCAGGTCAGCACGGCTGACGACGGCGAGGTCCACTCCTTTGCGGTTCTCCCGGCCTTGGTCCACGTAGGGGCCGGTCTGGCCGTATTCGATCTTGATCATTTGTCCCCTGTTAGCGGTAGCGCGATGCGAATTCCCATCATCCGCGACGGGTGCGGCGGAGGTTCAGTGACGGAGTCAAGTCGCCTGCGCGGTGGGCGGAATCGGGGCGAAGGCCCTGTTGTCGCGTAGCAGGGCCCAGAGGACGCTAGTGCTGTGACCGCATAGGTTCGTCGGATCGCTGAACTGCGAGCAGTAGTCTCATCGGATGATTGACCGCGGATTTTTCGACCGGACCGGACGGCGCGTCACCTTACGGGAGGTGGGCGACGAGAACTGGCGCGCGGTCGCTGACATCGTGCCTCTCGACGAGCAGCGAAGTCATGTCCCCGCCATGGCAGCCCGCTACCTCTTGTTGTCGATGCGTGAGGACAACTGGAACTCGCTGGCGGTCTACGCCGACGACGCGGTCGTCGGACACGTCATGTGGGGTCTGGACGAGGACGGCTCGCACTGGATCGGGGGAATGCTGATCGATGGCGCCGAGCAGGGCAAGGGCCTCGGCCGCGCCCTTCTGCTGACCATGACGGGCTGGTTGGTGGCGCAGGAGGGCTGCTGGGCGATCCGGCTGGCATATCAGCCGGACAACGCCGTTGCCGGACGGCTCTACACATCGCTGGGTTTCGTGCCGACGGGAGCAGTTGATGGTGATGAGGTCATCGCCGAGTTGGCACCAAGCCGGATCGGTAATCGCTGAGAAGTGACGGGGGCGGATCACCGGGCCCGGTCATGCTGCGGCTGAGCGGGGGTGTCCGCCCCAGCGGATGCCTTTCTCGCTGCGGATACGAGCACGCTCGCGGCGTTGGGCGGCCAGGACGTCGGGGTGGCGGGCGTTGGCGTTGCGCCAGCGCGGGTAGGCGTGCAGGGCACGGGTCTGGACGGTGTGGTTCGGATGGTGGGAGTTGGCCAGGGTGAACTGCCGCAGCGGTCCGAAGTGGGCCTCGATCGGGTTGGCCCAGGAGGCGTTGGTCGGGGTGAAGCACTGCTCCAGCTTGTTTTTCTTCGCCCAGGCGCGGATCTTGGTGCCCTTGTGCGCGGAGAGGTTGTCCATGATCACGTAGATCGGGGCGCCGTCCGGACGCGCGGCGCGGGTCGACTTCAGCGCGGTCAGGGAGTTCACGGCTCCCTTGCGTCGGCGGTTGACGCCTCACAGGGTGTCGTCGCCGACCGAGTAGCAGCCGTGGAAGTAGGTCACCCCGTGGGTGCGGTGGTAGGTCGCCGGCACCCGGTCGGGGCGGCCCCGTTCGGCCCAGCAGGACCCACCGGTGGGGCGGATGCCCAGCGGGCCGAACTCGTCGAACGCGAAAACGCGGTCGGGGAAGCGCTCCAGGACGTGTTCGATGCGGTCCAGTTTGGTGTCGCGCTCGGGGTCGGCCGGGGCTCCGGATGGGTGTCGATGGCGGGTATGACCTGCTACAAGCCGGGCGAGCGGTCCCGGCTGATCTACGCCATCCGCGAGTACCGAGGGCGCAAGGGCGATCCGAAGGGCTTCGGCTGGCGGGACCTCCGCGACCTCTTGGTGCGTGCCCGCATCCAGCTCGGCGGGCCGATCGTGCTGGTCTGGGACAACGTCCGCCCCCACCTGACCGCCGGGATGCGGGAGTTCATCGCCGCGAATGCCGCCTGGCTCACCGTGTTCCAGCTCCCCACCTACGCGCCGGACCTGAACCGGCAGGAGGGCATCTGGTCGTTGGTCAAACGCGACCTCGGCAACCTCGCCGCAACTGACCTGGGCCAGATCACCAGGGCCGTGAAGCGCAGGCTCAAGCAGATCCACTATCGCCCGGATTTCGTCGACAGCTGCCTTGCAGGCACCGGCCTCATCACGGACGACGGACTGGCGCTGCAGATTCGTTAGTCGACGTAGTACCGGTCGTAGACGGCGGAGCGCTCCTCCACTGAGAAGCCGTCGAATTCACCGTCTGCCTCGAGCTCGCGCAGTCGATCCAGTGCCGCCGTCGCAGAAGGTGCACGGTTGGCCGAGAGGTGGGCCTTCGTCGCGTCGAGCCCGTGCCCCAGCAGGAATTCGATGTCGATCGAGCACGCTGCGTCGAAGCTGGCTTGCTTCGCACTCCAGATCAGGAGCACGTCGTCGAGGTCGCCGCTGTTGAACAGCTGGAAGCAGCAGAGCCTCATCAGCTCAGTGTCGCCGTCGCCCTGGGCGCGTCGCTCACGCGCCGTGTGCTCTCTGAGGAGTGCACGGATCTCGTCGAGTTCCGCGCCGACGGGGCGAAGCCCGTAGCGGCGCCAGCTTTCGTTGACATCCATCGCTGGGCTCCTTGAACGTCCGGTCCGGCCCGTGCCTATCGGCCCCACCCATCGCCGTTCGGTCGGACGACGGCCCCTCTGCCGGTCACAGTATGCACACCGAGGGCCAGCCGATGTGGGTCGGCGGTCACCGGCGCCGGTGACCGCCGACCCACGCCACCCGACATCACCCGTTCAAGTTGAGTAGTCCAAAGCCTCCAGTGATCAGGGCCGCCATACCCTCGTTCATCGCATCGTCCTCATCGCGGTTGGTGCGGCCTGGTGCCACGCCTTACGGCTGACGGGTGTGTCGGAGGTGTGTCGCGCGTATCGCAGATAGTGCGCGAACAGTGAGAGACAACGAGAGAGAGCGGGAGTCAGTGAGAGACAACGAGAGAGAGCGGGAGTCAGTGAGACTGACTCCCGCTCTCTCATGTCGGCATTCGCACTGGTCAGAGCTTGATTCTTGCTGTCTGACTGGCGAGTGCCCCCGGCAGGATTCGAACCTGCGCACACGGCTCCGGAGGCCGTTGCTCTATCCCCTGAGCTACGGGGGCGTGTCGGGCGCCTTGCTCGGCGGCGACGGGTAGAACCCTACCAGCTTCAGGGGGGTGTTCATGAACGGGTTTCCGGGCGTGGCACCCGCGTCACCTGGGGTGGCTTGCCCGCAGGGGGTGGAAGTGGGGAAAACCCGGACGCGGTGGCCGGTCCGGACCTACTCTCGAGTTGTGCCAGGCGCGTCGGGCCGGGTGCTTGTTGTGGACGACAACAAGGTCATCCGGCAGCTGATCAGGGTCAATCTCGAGCTGGAGGGGCTTGAGGTCGTGACCGCGGCCGATGGTGCCGAGTGTCTGGAAGTCGTTCATCAGGTGCGGCCCGACGTGGTCACTCTGGATGTGGTCATGCCCCGACTGGACGGGCTGCGTACCGCCGCTCGGCTGCGCTCCGACCCCCGTACCCGCGATCTTCCTCTCGCCATCATCAGCGCCTGTACGCAGTACGAGATCGAGAGCGGCCTCGATGTCGGCGTCGACGCCTTCCTCGCCAAGCCTTTCGAACCCGCCGAACTCGTCGTCCTCGTACGGCAGTTGATCGAGCGGGGCCGGGTCGCCGAGCGGATCCGTGGCGCCGAGCGCAGCGGGGAGCTGGGCGGCCGAGGGGATGGGCGAGGCGATACCCGAGTCGAGGTCCGGGGCGATACCCGGGTCGAGGTGCGTGGCGATGCCCGGCTAGAGGTCCGGGGCGCTGACGGCGCCGTCTTCGGGAGCGTCTGTGGAGCCGAGGAGGCGGCCGGGCGCACCGGCGGCTGACACCTCCGGCGATGCGCCGCGATGGCGCACACAGGTCGCCCCGACCCGCGGGTCGACCACTCCCTGCACGGCATCCCGTTGACCGGTCGCCCCCCGGCACCGGCCCCCAGTCGTCCACATCCCGGACCCTCGTCAAACCCATTCGCATACCCACCCCCCTCCTCCCATACGCTTGTCCCCGTGACCCCCGTCGAGCTCTCCCGTACCGTCCTGTGGGCGGTGCGTCGTGCCGTCGACGAGGGAGAACTGCATGTCCCGGTGCCGGAGCGGGCCGTCGTCACCGCTCCCGGGCCCGGTGGCCGTGGCGACTACGCCACCAACGTCGCCCTCCAGCTCGCCCGCCCGGCCGGGCAGCCGCCGCGGGACGTCGCCGAGATCCTCCAGGCGCACCTGCGTACCGCCGACGGCGTCGCCGACGTCGTCGTCACCGGACCCGGGTTCCTCAACATCAGCCTGCGCGACGCCGCCTCCACCGCTGTCGTCGAGGAGATCCTCGGGCGGGGCCGGCGCTACGGGCACGCCGTCGGGGCCAGCGGGGGCATCCGGCAGTTGCAGGCCGCCCACGAAGTGCGCGCCGTCGTCCTCGCCGACGCCCTCGGCCGCATCCTGCGCTCGCAGGGCGCCGCTGTCCGCGTCGGTTGTGAGACCCGCCCCGCGCCGGAGTGGGAAGTCGTTCTGGGCGTGCGCCTCGACACCCACGGCAAGCTCGTGTTCCCTGAGCCCCTGGTCGTCGAGGTACGGCCCGTCCCGGCCGCCGCCGACCCCCTGCGCCTCGGCCGTGACGCCGCCCGCTGGGCCCTCCTGCACCCCGCCGCCCACGACCGGCCCCGTATCACCGACGAGCACCTCGTCCAACGCGAGAGCAACCCTCTCTTCCGTGTCCGTTACGCCCACGCCCGCACCCGGGCGCTCAGCCGCAACGCCGCCGACCTGGGATTCGACGCCGGTCCCGGGGACGTAGGACACGACGTACGACACGACGTACGGCACGATGGACGACACCACCTCACCGTCCTGCTCGCCGACCATCCCCGAGTCCTGGCCCAAGCCGCGGCGCACTACGCCCCGGACCGACTCGCCCGGCACCTCGTCACCGTCGCCGATGCCGTGCTGCCCCTCCTGCCCGACGTCCTCCCGCGCGGTGCGGAGAAACCCTCGGCCGCCCACCGTGCCCGGCTCGCCCTTGCCGAAGCCGCCGGGACGGTGCTGGCCGGTGGCCTGTCCCTGCTCGGTATCGACGCACCCGATCACCTCTGAGAGAGCCGAAGAGAAGAACGATGAGCCGTTCCGCACACCCCGCCGGGCCCCGTCACGCCGACGTCCTCCCCGAGGGCCACTACTCCGCCCCGCCGGCCGACCTCAACGACCTCGACCCCAAGGTGTGGGCCCAGACCGTCGCCCGTGACGCCGAAGGCGTGGTCACCGTCGGCGGTATCGACGTCAAGACGCTCGCCGAACAGCACGGCACCCCGTCCTACGTTCTCGACGAGGCCGACTTCCGGGCCCGGGCCCGGGCCTGGCGCGCCGCCTTCGGGACCGACGCCGACGTCTTCTACGCCGGCAAGGCGTTCCTCTCCCGTGCCGTCGTGCGCTGGCTGCACGAGGAGGGGCTGAACCTCGACGTCTGCTCCGGCGGTGAGCTCGCCACCGCCCTGTCCGCCGGGATGCCGGCCGACCGCATCGCCTTCCACGGCAACAACAAGTCCGTCGACGAGATCACCCGGGCCGTCGACGCCGGCGTCGGACGGATCGTCCTCGACTCCTTCCAGGAGATCGTCCGCGTCGCCCACATCGCACAGTCACTGGGCAAGCGGCAGAGGGTTCAGATCCGGGTCACCGTGGGCGTGGAAGCGCACACGCACGAGTTCATCGCCACCGCCCACGAGGACCAGAAGTTCGGCATTCCGCTCGCTGGCGGGCAGGCCGCGGAGGCCGTGCGGCGGGCCCTGCAGCTCGACGGGCTCGAGCTCATCGGGATCCACTCGCACATCGGGTCGCAGATCTTCGACATGTCCGGCTTCGAGGTCGCCGCGCACCGGGTCGTCGGGCTGCTCAAGGACATCAGGGACGAGCACGGGGTCGAACTGCCCGAGATCGACCTCGGTGGTGGCCTCGGCATCGCCTACACCAGCGACGACGACCCCCGCGAACCCCACGAGATCGCCAAGGCGCTCACCGAGATCGTCACCCGTGAGTGTGAGGCCGCCAAGCTGCGGACGCCGCGGATCTCGGTCGAGCCGGGGCGTGCCATCGTCGGGCCGACGGCCTTCACGCTCTACGAGGTCGGCACCATCAAGCCCCTCGACGGGCTGCGGACGTATGTCTCCGTCGACGGCGGCATGTCCGACAACATCCGTACGGCGTTGTACGACGCGGAGTACAGCGTCGCCCTCGTCTCCCGGACCAGCGACGCCGCGCCGATGCTCGCACGCGTCGTCGGCAAGCACTGCGAGAGTGGGGACATCGTCGTGAAGGACGCGTTCCTGCCCGCCGACCTGGCACCGGGTGACCTCATCGCCGTACCGGCCACGGGTGCCTACTGCCGGTCCATGGCCAGCAACTACAACCATGTGCTCCGGCCGCCCGTCGTCGCCGTGAACGACGGCGAGTCCCGGGTGATCGTCCGTCGGGAGACGGAGGAGGACCTCCTGCGTCTCGACGTCGGGTGACCCACCCGGTCGACCGGGCAGAACCGGAAAACCCCGGGCGGAAGATCTCCTGTCTTCCACCCCCGTACAAATGAAATAGATGTCTCACGATCCGGACGAAGGGCAGAAACTCCCGTCCGGTGAGTGAGACTGGTGCAACCGTAGACGGTATGAGGAAACGAGGTCGGATGATGCGTACGCGTCCGCTGAAGGTGGCGCTGCTGGGCTGTGGGGTTGTTGGCTCAGAGGTGGCGCGCATCATGACGACGCACGCCGACGACCTCGCCGCCCGGATCGGCGCCCCCGTGGAGCTCGCGGGTGTGGCCGTACGGCGGCCCTCCAGGGTCCGTGAGGGCATCGACCCCGCGCTGATCACCACCGACGCCACCGCCCTCGTCAAACGCGGGGACATCGACGTCGTGGTCGAGGTCATCGGCGGTATCGAGCCCGCCCGCACCCTCATCACCACCGCCTTCGAGCACGGCGCGTCGGTCGTGTCCGCCAACAAGGCGCTCCTCGCCCAGGACGGCGCCGCCCTCCACGCGGCGGCGGAGGCGAACAGCAAGGACCTCTACTACGAGGCCGCCGTCGCCGGAGCCATCCCGCTGATCCGCCCGCTGCGCGAGTCCCTCGCCGGCGACAAGGTCAACCGGGTGCTGGGCATCGTCAACGGCACGACGAACTTCATCCTCGACAAGATGGACTCGACCGGCGCCGGCTACCAGGAGGCCCTCGACGAGGCCACCGCCCTGGGGTACGCGGAGGCCGACCCGACCGCCGACGTCGAGGGGTTCGACGCCGCCGCCAAGGCAGCGATCCTCGCCGGAATCGCCTTCCACACGCGCGTGCGTCTCGACGACGTCTACCGCGAGGGCATGACCGAGGTGACCGCGGCCGACTTCGCCTCCGCCAAGGAGATGGGCTGCACCATCAAGCTGCTCGCCATCTGCGAGCGGGCCGGGGACGGGGCCTCCGTCACCGCGCGCGTGCACCCCGCCATGATCCCGCTGACCCACCCGCTCGCCTCGGTGCGCGGCGCGTACAACGCCGTGTTCGTGGAGTCGGACGCCTCCGGTCAGCTCATGTTCTACGGCCCCGGCGCGGGCGGTTCCCCGACCGCGTCCGCCGTGCTCGGCGACCTCGTCGCCGTCTGCCGCAACCGGCTCAGCGGGGCAACGGGGCCCGGCGAGTCGGCGTATGCCGCCCTGCCCGTCTCACCGATGGGCGACGTCGTCACGCGCTATCACATCAGCCTCGACGTGGCGGACAAACCGGGTGTTCTCGCCCAGGTGGCGACCGTGTTCGCTGAGCACGGAGTCTCGATCGATACGGTTCGCCAGCAGGGCAAGGACGGCGAGGCCTCCCTCGTCGTCGTCACCCACCGTGCGTCCGACGCGGCCCTCGGCGGGACCGTCGAGGCGTTGCGCAAGCTCGACACCGTGCGGGGTGTCGCCAGCATCATGCGGGTTGAAGGAGAGTAACCAGCAATGACCCACCAGTGGCGCGGAATCATCGAGGAGTACCGGGACCGGCTGCCCGTCTCCGACACCACGCCGGTCGTGACGCTCCGCGAGGGCGGCACGCCCCTCGTGCCCGCGCAGGTGCTCTCCGAGCGCACGGGCTGCGAGGTCCACCTCAAGGTGGAGGGTGCGAACCCGACGGGATCCTTCAAGGACCGCGGCATGACCATGGCCATCAGCAAGGCCAAGGAGGAGGGGGCGAAGGCGGTCATCTGCGCCTCGACCGGCAACACCTCCGCCTCGGCCGCCGCCTACGCCGTGCGCGCGGGCATGGTTTCGGCCGTTCTCGTCCCGCAGGGCAAGATCGCGCTCGGCAAGATGGGCCAGGCCCTCGTGCACGGCGCGAAGATCCTCCAGGTCGACGGCAACTTCGACGACTGCCTCACGCTCGCCCGCGACCTGAGCGACAACTACCCCGTGGCGCTGGTCAATTCGGTCAACCCGGTGCGTATCGAGGGGCAGAAGACGGCCGCCTTCGAGATCGTGGACATGCTGGGCGACGCACCCGACATCCACGTCCTGCCGGTGGGCAACGCGGGCAACATCACCGCGTACTGGAAGGGCTACACGGAGTACGCCGCCGACGGTGTCTCGAAACAGACCCCGCGCATGTGGGGTTTCCAGGCCTCCGGCTCCGCGCCCATCGTGCGCGGCGAGGTCGTCAAGGACCCGTCGACCATCGCCACCGCCATCCGTATCGGCAACCCGGCGTCCTGGCAGTTCGCCCTGGCGGCGAAGGACGAGTCCGGCGGGTTCATCGACGAGGTGACGGACCGTGAAATCCTGCGCGCCTACCGCCTGTTGGCCGCTCAGGAGGGCGTTTTCGTGGAGCCCGCCTCCGCCGCGTCCGTCGCCGGTCTGCTGAAGGCCGCCGAGCAGGGCAAGGTCGACCCGGGGCAGAAGATCGTGTGCACCGTCACCGGCAACGGCCTCAAGGACCCCGACTGGGCCGTCGCCGGCGCCCCGCAGCCCGTCACCGTCCCGGTCGACGCGGCCACGGCGGCCGAGCGCCTCGGCCTGGCGTAAGCGCCGCCACACTCCGTCGCAGTAGGCTCGCGTCGGCGAGGCAGAGGGCGCTTACCTGGGGAACTTCCCTACGGGGGGTGCACAGGGGGCTTACGACACGCATCGTGCGCCGCCTGTGCGCC
Organism: Streptomyces cyaneochromogenes; assembly: GCF_003963535.1. Classification (GTDB taxonomy): domain Bacteria; phylum Actinomycetota; class Actinomycetes; order Streptomycetales; family Streptomycetaceae; genus Streptomyces; species Streptomyces shaanxiensis. The sequence continues at coordinate 6,879,717 of NZ_CP034539.1, forward strand.
CTATGTCGCCACAGAACCTACCTTCGATAGGCTGTACTGAACCCGCCCGCCGCATATGCCTCCGCATGGGGCACGTGGCCGCGCCGTCTCCGCGGCCCGCAAGCGGCAGGGGCACGCCACCGGCCTCCCGGCCGGACGCGGCTCCAGGGTCCGTCGTACGTCATCGAATGTCTTCGACAATCACGCAGCTCAAGGAGAGTCATCGAGAGATGGCCGGTCCAGCGTTCCGCGCCGCCGCCGTCCGGGTGCGCGTCCCCGCCACCAGCGCCAACCTCGGCCCGGGCTTCGATGCCCTAGGCCTGTCGCTGGGGCTCTACGACGACGTCGTCGTCCGGGTCGCCGACTCAGGGCTGCACATCGACATCGCGGGTGAGGGCAGCGAGACGCTCCCGCGTGACGAAAGCCACCTTCTCGTACGCTCCCTGCGCACCGCCTTCGATCTGCTGGGCGGCCAGCCGCGCGGCCTGGAGATCGTCTGCGCCAACCGCATCCCGCACGGCCGGGGCCTCGGCTCCTCGTCGGCCGCCATCTGCGCCGGCATCGTCGCCGCGCGCGCCGTGACGATAGGCGGCGAGGCCAGGCTCGACGACGCGGCCCTGCTGGAGCTCGCCACCGAGATCGAGGGCCACCCCGACAACGTCGCGGCCTGTCTGCTCGGCGGATTCACCCTCTCCTGGATGGAGGGCGGTGCCGCGCGGGCGATCAGGATGGATCCCGCCGATTCCATCGTTCCGGTGGTTTTCGTGCCCGGAAAGCCGGTCCTCACCGAGACCGCGCGCGGCCTGCTCCCGCGCACCGTGCCGCACGTCGACGCCGCCACCAACGCGGGCCGTGCCGCCCTGCTCGTCGAGGCCCTGACCAGGCGCCCCGAGCTGCTGCTGCCCGCCACCGAGGACCGTCTGCACCAGGAGTACCGCGCGCCGGCGATGCCCGAGAGCGCGGCGCTGGTGGAGCGGCTGCGCGCCGACGGAGTCCCGGCGGTCATCTCCGGCGCGGGCCCGACCGTTCTGGCACTGGCCGATCAGGACAGTGCCGACAAGGTGTCCCATCTGGCAGGCGAGGGGTGGGCCGCGAACCGGCTCGACCTCGACGCCCAGGGAGCGAGCGTGCTGCCGCTTGCGACCTGACACACGGTTGCCGGATTTCGAGAGGGGGAATGTTTGTTGGATCCGGTAGTGTTAACCTCAAGTCTGCACCCGACCCCACCATGGCGAGGTGCTTCGTGTCCCCGTCCGGGACAGACATTCTTCCGGGAGCCTCCCAAGCCGCACTGTGTTCCGTACGACGTACGCGGGCAGTACCTCGTACGCGGGCACTGAGCGACTCGCCGGGCACGCTCCGGAACTGGCGCGACCGAGCCGAATGACACCGACACTCAGTGCCACGGTTCTGGGAAGCGCCATCACCAGATATTCCCTCCGCCGCTTTGGCGGACCACCGCCCCGGCACGGTCCACACACCAAGGACCGAAGCCGGACAGCACAACCGGTCGCCGAGCCAGACAGGCCGACGTCCGCTCCAGGGAAGGACCCTTCGTGAGCGACACCACCGATCTGATGGGCGCACGTGTCGAGGAGACCGCTGCCGCGCCCGCCACGGACGCCTCCGCGCCTGCCAGCGGTGCCGGCTCCCGGCGGCGCCGCGGTACCGGCCTCGAGGGCATGGTGCTGGCCGAGCTGCAGCAGGTCGCATCCGGCCTCGGCATCAGGGGCACCGCGCGTATGCGCAAGAGCCAGCTGATCGAGGTCATCAAGGAGGCGCAGGCCGGGGGAGGTGCCGCGGCTCCGAAGACGGAGGCCGCCACCGAGACCAAGCCCAAGCGCCGCGCCACCTCCAAGGCTCGTACCGGCGAAGACGCCGAGAAGAAGGCGGAGAAGGCGGCTGAGGCCCCCGCCGAGAAGGCCGTGGCCCAGCAGCAGATCGAGATTCCCGGCCAGCCGGCCAGCGAGGACGCGCCGGCCGAGCGCCGTCGTCGTCGTGCCACCGCCGAGGCGGGCGCCCCCGAGACGGTCGCCGCCGAGGCCAAGAGCGAGCCGAAGGCTGAGACGCCCGCGCAGTCGCAGGCCCAGCAGGGCGACGCCAAGGGCGACGCCGGTGACGGCGAGGGCCGTCGTCGCGACCGCCGTGAGCGCGGCCGCGACCGTGACCGTGGTGACCGCGGTGACCGTCGCAAGGGCGACGAGCAGCAGGGCGGCGGCCGTCAGGACCGCCAGCAGGGCCAGCAGCAGGGCGGCGGCCGCCAGGACCGTCAGCGCGACAACGGCCCGCAGGACGACGACGACTTCGAGGGCGGCCGTCGTGGCCGTCGCGGGCGTTACCGCGACCGCCGTGGCCGTCGTGGCCGCGACGACGTGCAGGAGCCGCAGATCAACGAGGACGACGTCCTGATCCCCGTCGCGGGCATCCTGGACATCCTCGACAACTACGCCTTCATCCGTACGTCGGGCTACCTGCCGGGCCCCAACGACGTGTACGTCTCCCTCGCCCAGGTCCGCAAGAACGGCCTGCGCAAGGGCGACCACATCACCGGTGCGGTCCGTCAGCCCAAGGAAGGCGAGCGGCGCGAGAAGTTCAACGCGCTCGTCCGCCTGGACTCCGTCAACGGCATGGCGCCCGAACACGGCCGCGGCCGCCCGGAGTTCAACAAGCTCACCCCGCTGTACCCGCAGGACCGGCTCCGTCTGGAGACCGACCCGGGTGTGCTGACCACCCGCATCATCGACCTCGTGTCGCCGATCGGTAAGGGCCAGCGCGGTCTGATCGTGGCCCCGCCGAAGACCGGTAAGACCATGATCATGCAGGCGATCGCCAACGCGATCACGCACAACAACCCCGAGTGCCACCTGATGGTCGTCCTCGTCGACGAGCGTCCGGAAGAGGTCACCGACATGCAGCGGTCGGTCAAGGGCGAGGTCATCTCCTCGACCTTCGACCGTCCGGCCGAGGACCACACCACGGTCGCCGAGCTCGCCATCGAGCGCGCCAAGCGTCTGGTGGAGCTGGGCCACGACGTCGTCGTACTGCTCGACTCGATCACGCGTCTGGGCCGTGCGTACAACCTCGCCGCCCCGGCCTCCGGCCGCATCCTGTCCGGTGGTGTCGACTCGACCGCCCTGTACCCGCCGAAGCGCTTCTTCGGTGCGGCCCGCAACATCGAGGACGGCGGCTCGCTGACCATCCTCGCCACCGCCCTGGTGGACACCGGGTCCCGCATGGACGAGGTGATCTTCGAGGAGTTCAAGGGCACCGGCAACATGGAGCTCAAGCTCGACCGGAAGCTCGCCGACAAGCGCATCTTCCCGGCGGTGGACGTCGACGCGTCCGGTACCCGTAAGGAAGAGATCCTGCTCGGCAACGAGGAGCTCTCCGTCGTCTGGAAGCTGCGCCGGGTGCTGCACGCGCTCGACCAGCAGCAGGCGATCGAGCTGCTGCTCGACAAGATGAAGCAGACCAAGTCGAACGTCGAGTTCCTGATGCAGATCCAGAAGACGACGCCGACGCCCGGCAACGGCGACTAGGCGCTCCGCTAAGAGAGCCGAAGAACCACGGTCGTACTTCGGCCGCGGGTCGGCTTGAGGCTGGTCGCGCAGTTCCCCGCGCCCCTTGGGGCGTAAAGGCCGCCCCCCGTCAGACAGTGACGGGGGGCGGCCTTTTGGCGCTGATAGGGACGGGCGCATCCCGTGCGCCCCTTCCTACTCACGCATCCCTGGGGGGACCTTCTTGACCACCACCATGTCCGGCAGCGGTCGTCACAGACGCCGGATACGTATCGGGCTGCCCGTCGCCGCCGCCGGTGTGGCCGCGGCCGTCGCCGCCGCGCTGCTGACCTCGTCCGCGGGGGCCGCGACCGCGCTGCCCGAGCCCACCGTGAAGCCCGCCACCAGCTCCGCCTCGCTCGCCGAGCTGGAGCGGCGCGTCGCGGGTGCCGTCGCCGGTGACGACACCGCGGGGGAGACGACCGAGAAGTCGTCGTACGGCGCGAGCACCACCAGCTCCTCCGACGACTCCACCGTGAGCCCCATGGTCATCGGCGGGACCGAGACCACCATCACCTCCGCGCCCTGGATGGCGCAGCTCTGGTACTACGACGACCAGGGCACCACCGACGAGGCCGACGACCTCGGGTTCTTCTGCGGAGGCGCCGTCGTCGCGCCGACGAAGATCCTCACCGCCGCGCACTGCGTCAAGGGCTACGACTGGTACAACTACGGCGCCGTCGTCACCGGCACCGCCCAGCTGCCGACCACCGACGACGCCGGCAACACCGACCTGCACGGTGGCACCGTCACGCTGCCGCACCGGCAGTGGAACCACCCGTCGTACAGCTCGACGACGATCGACAACGACATCGCCGTCGTCACCCTGGCCAACCCGGTCAAGGCGACGCCGATCCGTATGACGACGTCCGGCGACACCGCCTCGTACGCCGCCGGGACGAGCGCCAAGGTCTACGGCTGGGGCCGGACCAGCTCCACCAGCCAGGACATCTCCGAGACGCTGAAGACGGCCACGCTGCCGATCCAGTCCGACACCACCTGCGCGGGCTACTACGGCAGCGAGTTCATCAAGGGCCACATGGTCTGCGCGGGCACGCCGGCGAGCGGCAGCGACAGCGGTACGACCTCCGCCTGCAACGGTGACTCCGGCGGGCCGCTCGTCGTGAACGGCCGGATCGTCGGTGTCGTCTCCTGGGGTGTGCAGGACTGTGTGGCCGAGGGCGCGTACAGCGTCTTCGCCAAGGTCAGCAGCTATGTCGGTGCCGCCTACCCGCGGGTCGACGACACCAACATCAGCGGTGACCACCGGGCCGACATGTGGGTGCGCAACGCGTCCACCAAGACCGGTTACTCGAAGGACTCCAACGGAACCTCGTTCGCCGCGCGCGAGTCCTGGGGCAACTGGGACGGCGTCAACGTCGTCCTGCAGACCGACCTCGACCGGGACGGCTACCAGGACCTGCTGTACCGGCGCAGCGCCGACGGCGACGTGTTCTGGTCGCACTACGTGCCGGCCAGCGGCACCTGGGCCACCAAGCAGATCGCCGACAACTGGAAGACCCGCACCCGCATCGTCGTCCCCGGTGATGTCACCGGCGACTACAAGCCCGACCTGCTCTCGGTCGACTCCGGCGGCTACCTCTGGATCTACCCCGGCAACGGCAACGGCACGTTCGGGACCCGGGTGAAGGTCGGCTCCGGCTGGAACCAGTACAACTCCCTGCGCGGCCACGGCGACTTCACCGGCGACGGCAAGGCCGACCTGATCGCGCGCAGCTCGTCCGGCGGCTACATCTACCTGTTCAAGGGCACCGGCACGGCCGGCACGGGCGCCTTCGCCACCCGGATCAAGGTGCGCACCTGGGCGACCTACAACGGCTTCGACGCCGTCGGTGACGTCACCGGCGACGGCAAGGCCGACTTCCTGGCCCGCAACTCCGCCGGGACGCTCTACCTGTACCCGGGCACCGGTAAGGCCACCAGCGAGATCTTTGCCACACCGAAGTCCGTCGGTACCGATTTCAAGCAGTACGACATCTTCGGCTGACATCGCAGGTGAGACGGGTACGCCCGGTTTCACCGACTACGGACCGTGCCCACCGCTCCCCGGCGGTGGGCACGGTCCGTTGTGCAACCCTTCTCCGAGTTTCCCCGTCTGACCGGACGGGGTCACGATGGTGTGGTAAGTGCCAAATGGCCACGCCTGACCCTTGATGCAGGGGGTAACCGACCGGACGAGAACCGAGGAGCAGAGTGTCCGCCGAGAGCACGCCGGAGCCCGGCATACCGGGTGATGCCGGCACCACGAGCCCGCGCCACCGCGCCAAGGGCCGCCGTCGCAAGCCGCGCGACAAGCGCAAGGGACTGCTGATCATGGCCTGGACGGCCGCCGGAATCGTGGTCCTGGGCGGCACCGGCGCCGGGTACCTGTACTTCAAGCTCAACGGCAACATCAAGAGCGTCGACATCGACCAGGCCCTCGGCACCGACCGGCCGGAGAAGGTCGACAACGGCTCGGAGAACATCCTCGTCCTCGGCTCCGACACCCGCTCCGGCAGCAACAAGAAGCTCGGCGGCGGCGCCGACGACGGCAGCGCCCGCTCGGACACGGCGATGATCGTCCACGTCCACGAGGGCCACAAGAAGGCCAGCGTGGTCTCCATCCCGCGCGACACCCTCGTCGACCGTCCCAAGTGCACCGACACCAACGGCGACACCCACGACGCCGCGTCCGGCGTGATGTTCAACGAGTCCTACTCCACGGGCGGTGCCGCCTGCACGGTGAAGACCGTCGAGTCCCTCACCGGCATCCGCATGGACCACTACCTGGAGGTCGACTTCTCCGGCTTCCAGAAGCTCATCGACGAGCTCGGCGGCGTCGAGGTCACCACGACCAAGAACATCAACGACCCCGACAGCCATCTCAACCTCAAGGCCGGCACCCACGAGCTGACCGGCAAGCAGGCCCTCGGCCTCGTCCGCACCCGGCACGGCGTCGGCGACGGCTCCGACCTCGGCCGCATCCAGCTCCAGCAGGCCTTCATCAAGGCCCTGATCAACCAGGTCAAGGACATCAACCTCTTCGGCAACCCCAAGAGGCTCTACGACCTGGCCAACACCGCCACCAAGACGGTCACCACCGACTCCGACCTCGGCACGGTCAACTCCCTGATGTCCTTCGCCAACGGCCTCAAGGGCATCAGCTCCAAGAACATGAACATGGTCACGATGCCGGTCCGGTACGACCCGGCGGACCCGAACCGGGTGATCGTGGCGGAGGCGAAGGCGAAGATGGTGTGGGAGGCCTTGAAGAAAGACAGGGTGATCCCGAAGGCGGCCACCAAGGGCACGGCGACCGGTGATGCCGACGGCGTGGTGAACGCCGCTTAGGGGCGCGGGGCTGTATCGATATGCGGCTCCGCCGCGTGGGCGCGACCAGCCACAACCGACCCGCACACGCCCACGGCGATCAAGCGGCACCCCCCTGGGCGAACCCGCCCCCCTCGCAGGGAATACCCCACAGCCACCCCCGGTTTTGGCTGATGGACACCAGTCCTGGCAGACTGGTACGTCGGCTCCGGTTCACGCTCCCGCATCCCGCGGCTGCGACCCGGCGCCCTCCCGAAACTAGGAGACACCTTGAAGCGCGACATCCACCCCGAGTACGTCGAGACGCAGGTCAGCTGCACCTGTGGCGCGTCGTTCACCACCCGTAGCACGATCGCCAGCGGCACCATCCGTGCCGAGGTCTGCTCCGAGTGCCACCCGTTCTACACGGGCAAGCAGAAGATCCTCGACACCGGTGGCCGTGTGGCCCGCTTCGAGGCCCGCTTCGGCAAGGCTGCTGCCGGCTCCAAGAAGTAGCGAGCTCCAATTCGCCGGTCCACGGCCGCGCCCTACTCAGGCGCGCCGGGACCGGCGTTTTTGGTCGCCCGCCCTTCACACACGTACGGACACAGGAGCCCCAAGATGTTCGAGGCCGTCGAGGACCTGGTCGTTGAGCACGCCGACCTGGAGACGAAGCTCGCCGACCCGTCGGTCCACGCCGATCAGGCAAACGCGCGCAAGCTGAACAAGCGCTACGCCGAGCTCACCCCGATCGTCGCCACGTACCGCTCTTGGAAGCAGTCCGGCGACGACATCGAGACCGCGCGGGAATTCGCCGCCGACGACCCGGACTTCGCGGCCGAGGTCAAGGACCTGGAGAAGCAGCGCGAGGAGCTGACCGAGAAGCTGCGCCTGCTGCTGGTCCCGCGCGACCCGAGTGACGACAAGGACGTCATTCTGGAGATCAAGGCCGGGGCCGGTGGCGACGAGTCCGCGCTCTTCGCCGGGGACCTGCTGCGCATGTACCTGCGCTACGCCGAGCGCGTGGGCTGGAAGACCGAGATCATCGACTCCACCGAGTCCGAGCTCGGCGGCTACAAGGACGTCCAGGTCGCGGTGAAGACCAAGGGCGGCCAGGGTGCCACCGAGCCCGGGCAGGGTGTGTGGGCGCGGCTGAAGTACGAGGGCGGTGTGCACCGCGTGCAGCGGGTGCCGGCGACCGAGTCCCAGGGCCGTATCCACACCTCCGCGGCCGGTGTGCTGGTCACGCCCGAGGCCGAGGAGATCGACGTCGAGATCAACCCGAACGACCTCCGGATCGATGTGTACCGGTCGTCCGGCCCGGGTGGTCAGTCCGTCAACACGACCGACTCCGCGGTGCGCATCACGCACATTCCGACCGGAGTCGTCGCCTCCTGCCAGAACGAGAAGAGCCAGCTGCAGAACAAGGAGCAGGCGATGCGTATCCTGCGCTCCAGGCTGCTTGCCGCGGCGCAGGAGGAGGCGGAGAAGGAAGCCGCCGACGCCCGCCGCAGCCAGGTCCGCACGGTCGACCGCTCCGAGAAGATCCGTACCTACAACTTCCCGGAGAATCGCATCTCGGACCACCGGGTCGGCTTCAAGGCCTACAACCTGGACCAGGTCCTGGACGGCGACCTCGACTCGGTGATCCAGGCCTGCGTCGACGCGGACTCGGCCGCCAAGCTCGCAGCCGCGTAAAGGACGTACGAGCAAGTACCGGAGGACATGCGTGCAGCCAACATTTGGGGGGCGACCCTCAAGTCCCCGCAGCGTGCTGCTCGCTGAGGTAGCCCAGGCCACCCAGCGGCTGGCCGACGCCGGCGTGCCCTCGCCGCGCAACGACGCGGAGGAGCTCGCCGCGTTCGTGCACGGCGTGAAGCGGGGCGAGCTGCACTCCGTGAAGGACGCGGACTTCGACGCCCGCTACTGGGAGGTCATCGCCCGTCGCGAGCAGCGTGAGCCGCTTCAGCACATCACCGGGCGGGCCTACTTCCGCTATCTCGAACTCCAAGTCGGGCCCGGGGTGTTCGTGCCCCGCCCCGAGACCGAGTCGGTGGTCGGGTGGGCCATAGACGCGGTGCGCGCGATGGACGTCGTCGAGCCCTGCATCGTCGACCTGTGCTCCGGCTCCGGCGCCATCGCGCTCGCCCTCGCCCAGGAGGTCCCGCGCTCCCGCGTGCACGCCGTGGAGCTGTCGGAGGACGCCCTGGTGTGGACGCGGAAGAACGTGGAGGGGTCCAGGGTCGACCTGCGGCAGGGCAACGCCCTCGACGCCTTCCCCGACCTCGACGGCCAGGTCGACCTGGTCATCTCCAACCCGCCCTACATCCCGCTCACCGAATGGGAGTACGTCGCTCCCGAGGCGCGGGACTACGATCCCGAACTCGCCCTGTTCTCCGGCGAGGACGGCCTCGACCTCATCCGCGGTCTGGAACGGACCGCGCACCGGCTCCTGCGCCCGGGCGGCGTCGTCGTCATCGAGCACGCCGACACCCAGGGCGGCCAGGTGCCGTGGATCTTCACCGAGGAGCGGGGCTGGGCCGACGCGGCCGACCATCCCGACCTCAACAACCGTCCGAGGTTCGCGACCGCCCGCAAGGCGATGCCGTGACCGCCCCGCAGACTTCGATCCCGCAGTACGTGTACTTCGTGTATGAGGAGGCCCGCTAGATGGCACGGCGATACGACACCAACGACGCGACCGACCGCACGACGGGTCTGCGTGAAGCCGCGTCCGCCGTCCGCCGTGGCGAGCTCGTGGTCCTCCCGACCGACACGGTGTACGGCATCGGGGCCGACGCGTTCGCCAAGGAGGCCGTCGGCGATCTGCTGGAGGCCAAGGGGCGCGGCCGCAACATGCCCACCCCTGTGCTGATCGGGTCCCCGAACACGCTCCACGGTCTCGTCACCGACTTCTCCGAGCTGGCCTGGGAGCTGGTCGACGCGTTCTGGCCGGGCGCGCTGACGCTGGTCGCCAAGCACCAGCCGTCGCTGCAGTGGGACCTGGGTGACACCCGGGGCACGGTTGCCGTGCGCATGCCACTGCACCCGATCGCCATCGAGCTGCTCACCGAGGTCGGCCCGATGGCGGTGTCGTCGGCGAACCTGACCGGCCACCCCGCCCCCGAGGACTGTGACGCCGCGCAGGAGATGCTCGGCGACTCGGTCTCCGTCTACCTGGACGGCGGCCCGACCCCCGGCAACGTCCCGTCGTCGATCGTCGACGTCACGCGCGAGGTGCCCCTCCTCCTGCGCGCGGGGGCGATCTCCGCGGACGAGCTGCGCAAGGTCGTACCCGACCTCGAGGTGGCCAATTGACAGCCCCTGAAGCGGGGCGTGGCATAGGCAACGGGGAAGGCGCGGCCGAGATCACGACGACATTCGTCGGACTCCCGCGCGACAGCTTCCGCATCCTCCACGTCAGCACCGGCAACGTGTGCCGCTCGCCGATCACCGAGCGGCTGACCCGTCATTTCGTGGCGCAGCGGCTCGGTGTGCTCGGCGGCGGGCTGATCGTGGAGAGCGCGGGCACCTGGGGCCACGAGGGCGCGCCCATGGAATCGAACGCGGAGACGGTCCTCGCCGACTTCGGCGCGGACGCCTCCGGCTTCGTCGGCCGTGAGCTCCTCGACGAGCACGTCATCCGCGCCGACCTGGTCCTGACCGCCACCCGCGACCACCGCGCCCAGGTCATCTCCATGGGCCACTCGGCGGGCCTGCGCACCTTCACCCTCAAGGAGTTCACCCGCCTGGTGAAGGCCATAGACCCGGCGACGCTGCCTCCCCTGGAGGAAGGCGTGGTGATCCGCGCCCGGGCCCTGGTCCGTGCGGCGGCCGCTCTACGCGGGTGGCTCCTCGCCCCGACGGCGGAGGCGGACGAGGTGTACGACCCGTACGGAGCACCGCTGCCGTTCTTCCGGTCGGTCGGGGGCGAGATACACGAGGCGCTGGATCCGGTGGTGACGGCGTTGACGGGGGTTGCCGCGCGGGCGTGACGTGAGCCGGCGGGCGGGGTCCGAGACGTACGAGGCGCCGCATCCCGCGCTCACGGCGCTCACACAGGTGGCCGCGAGGAAGTGACAACACCGGGCGCACCCGGGCTCCCCGGCCTACATTGGACGTACGTCACCGTCGACGCCCCGGAGCCCACCATGACGGTCACCCATGCCATCGAGGCCGACATCCTGCGCCGCCAGGACCCGCAGGTCGCCGACATCCTGCTCGGGGAGCTCGACCGGCAGTCGACGACGCTCCAGCTCATCGCCGCCGAGAACTTCACGTCGCCGGCCGTGCTGGCGGCTCTCGGGTCGCCGCTCGCCAACAAGTACGCGGAGGGGTATCCGGGCGCCCGGTACCACGGCGGGTGCGAGATGGTCGACGTCGCCGAGCGGCTCGCCGTGGAGCGGGCCAAGGCGCTGTTCGGGGCCGAGCACGCCAACGTGCAGTCGCACTCGGGTTCGTCGGCCGTCCTCGCCGCGTACGCCGCCCTGCTGCGGCCCGGCGACACCGTCCTCGCCCTCGGGCTGCCGTACGGCGGCCACCTCACGCACGGCTCGCCCGCGAACTTCTCCGGCCGCTGGTTCGACTTCGTCCCCTACGGCGTCGACGCCGAGACCGGCCTCATCGACCACGACCAGGTACGCACCCTGGCCCTGAGCCACCGGCCCAAGGCGATCGTGTGCGGCTCCATCGCCTACCCCCGGCACATCGACTACGCCTTCTTCCGCGAGGTCGCCGACGAGGTGGGGGCGTATCTCATCGCCGACGCCGCCCACCCGATCGGGCTCGTCGCCGGGGGAGCCGCGCCGAATCCGGTGCCGTACGCCGATGTCGTGTGCGCGACCACCCACAAGGTGCTGCGCGGCCCGCGCGGCGGCATGGTCCTGTGCGGCTCGGACCTCGCCGAGCGCGTCGATCGCGCTGTCTTCCCGTTCACCCAGGGCGGCGCCCAGATGCACGCCGTCGCCGCGAAGGCCGTGGCGTTCGGCGAGGCGGCGACACCGGCCTTCACCGCGTACGCCCATCAGGTGGTCGCCAACGCGAGGCGGCTGGCGGCCGCGCTGGCCGAGGAGGGGCTCGTCGTCACGACGGGTGGCACCGACACCCACCTCATCACCGCCGACCCCGCCCCGCTCGGCGTCGACGGCCGCAGCGCGCGCGGACGGCTCGCGGCGGCCGGGATCGTGCTGGACTGCTGCGCGCTGCCGCACGGCGACGCCCGCGGCCTGCGCCTCGGCACGGCGGCGCTGACCACGCAGGGCATGGGGGAGAGCGAGATGACGCGCATCGCGGCGCTGCTCGTGGCGGCACTTCGCCAGGAACCCGGAATTCGTGAAGAGGTCCGGGAACTCACCCGCACATTCCCGCCGTATTCCTGAAGCCAGAAATCCCGGTCGGCAGCACACCTGCATCCTCGCGATGTAGGCACCCTTACCGCTCTCCACGGTCCGCGGGTTGCCGTCGTCGTCCGACTTCCAGTTGTCCCGGTCTTCCGGGTCGTTGCCGGTGCCGCCCGGCGTGGAGTCCAGGAGGCCCTGCCCGACGGAGCCCTGTCGATGGGGCTGATCGCGAGGAGAACCGGCGGTCGCGTGGACCTCCTCGGCTCGTGCGCGGCCCTGAGGGAGACCGGGCTGAGCGGCGACCGGGCGCCCGGTGCGAAGCACACCCGGCGGGCCGGTGCGGCCGTGGCCGACCCGGGGCTTCGTGCGCTTCTCGGCGCGATCGTCCCGCGAGTCCGGTGACAGGGCCCAGCTGCTGCTGGTGGGCGCGTGGAACAGGCGTCTTCCGGTGCCGGAGCTCAACGAGCACCGGGAACTGGCGATGAGGGGCGCGGCGGGCGTCGCCGTGACGGCTCTGGCCGTGGTGGTCGCATGGTGGGTCGCCGTACCCGTGAACAGCGTGGCTGTGGCGAGTCCCACTGAGATGGCGATCGTTCTCGGACCGGCGGCCCTGTTGCTCCTGAGTACACCTGTGTTCGGTCCCCGTAAGGCCCTTCCAGGGCTGCGCAGGCCTGAACCGCGAACCGGGGACGACCGCGCTACGGTCTAAGCTACTGGCTTGGTCGAGACCGAAACGCCAGGGAGCAGCCCGTGCGCGAATACCTGCTGACGCTCTGCATCACGGCCGCGGTGACGTATCTGCTGACAGGGCCGGTACGGAAGTTCGCGATCGTGGCCGGAGCGATGCCGGAGATCCGGGCACGCGACGTGCACCGGGAGCCCACTCCGCGGCTCGGCGGGATCGCGATGTTCTTCGGCCTGTGCGCGGGCCTGCTGGTCGCCGACCACCTGACAAACCTCAGTACGGTCTTCGAGAAGTCCAACGAGCCGCGGGCGCTGCTCTCCGGAGCGGCGCTCATCTGGTTGATCGGCGTGCTGGACGACAAGTTCGAGATCGACGCCCTGATCAAGTTGGGCGGCCAGATGATCGCCGCCGGCGTCATGGTCATGCAGGGTCTGACGATCCTGTGGCTGCCGATCCCGGGTGTCGGCACGGTCGCCATCACTCCATGGCAGGGCACCCTGCTGACGGTGGCGCTCGTCGTCATCACCATCAACGCGGTCAACTTCGTCGACGGACTCGACGGCCTCGCTGCGGGCATGGTGTGCATCGCGTCCCTGGCCTTCTTCATGTACGCGTACCGGGTCTGGTACGGCTACGGCATCGAGGAAGCCGCCCCCGCGACGCTCTTCGCGACGATTCTGATCGGCATGTGCGTGGGCTTCCTGCCCCACAACATGCACCCCGCGCGGATCTTCATGGGGGACTCCGGCTCGATGCTCATCGGCCTGGTGCTGGCCGCCTCGGCCATCTCCATCACCGGGCAGATCGACCCGGACAGGCTGAACCTGTTCTCCGGTTCGGAGCGCAACACCGTGCACCAGATGGTGCCCGCCTATATCCCGCTGCTGATGCCGCTGACGATCATCGCGGTGCCGGCCGCCGACCTGGTCCTGGCGATCGTGCGCCGCACCTGGCGCGGCCAGTCGCCGTTCGCCGCCGACCGGGGGCACCTGCACCACCGTCTGCTGGAGATCGGCCACTCCCACAGCCGCGCGGTGCTGATCATGTACTTCTGGTCGGCGCTGATCGCCTTCGGCGCGCTCGCCTACTCCGTGAACTCGGCGTCCATGTGGATCGTGCTGGGCGTGGTGTTCCTGAGCGCCATCGGGCTCGTGCTGCTTCTGCTGCCCCGCTTCACGCCGCGCACCCCGCGCTGGGCCGAGGCCTTCGTGCCGCCGCGCTACCGCCGCCGCAGGGCCGTCGCGGAGCCGGCGGCCACGACGCCGCAGTCGGCCTCCGCCGAAGCGCAGACCGACCTCACGGCGGACTCCTCGGCCGAGGAGGAGCCGCGCACCCCTGTGGCCGCCGGTGTGGCCGGCGTGAACGGCGCGACCGCCATCGGCGCCCGTTCGCGTTTCCTGGACCGGCGGAAGGCCGGATCGTCGCGCTGACGCGTCAAGGTAAGAGCGCGCCCAAGGTAAGAATCTGACTAGAGCATTGCCAAGTCATGGGGTAGCGAAGCATCCCAATACCAGACAAGTGGGCTGCGTTTCTGCACAGACGCGCACTGTCACTCTCATGTGTGACGGCCAGCACAGCTCCAGGTAAAGACCTCATCAAATAGTTTGTGATACGGTTCACGAGAACCCCCGGATAGAGCCGAAGGGCCGTAGTGCGACGGTCCATTGGCGTGAGGTTCTCTCTCAGCCCGGGACTACGCTCGTCCATGACGACACCCTGCCCCCACCGTGAAAGCGGAGTTGCCGCCATGCCGTCCAATGACGTCCGGACCTTGCTCCAGGCTGCTGTTCCCACAGCCGCCGTCGGCGCTGTTGCCGCCGTCGTCAGCGGTGTGGTTGCCGGTGGCGACGGGGCGGTCGGGGCGGTCGTCGCGACGCTGGTCGTGATCCTGTTCATGGGGATCGGTCTCTACGTTCTGCAGCGCACTGCCAAATCGCTTCCGCACCTGTTTCAGGCGATGGGCCTGATGCTCTACGCGGCCCAGATCCTGCTGCTGTTCGTCTTCCTCTCCATCTTCAAGAACACGACGCTGTTCAACCCCCGGGCCTTCGCGATCACGCTTGTGGTCGGCACCCTCGTGTGGATCGCCGCGCAGACGCGCGCCCACATGAAGGCCAAGATCCTCTACGTCGAACCCGATTCGGGCAGCTCGTCGAACGGCGACAAGCCCGAAAAGACGGGGCCCTCGTCGTGAGGGGTAGGGCCGGGATAAAGCCGCTCGAGAAGTCCTGCTATCGTCCGGTGCCAACTGCGGCATCGCGGGCGCGGGCATCTGAGCTGACGCCTGCTCAATCGCGAGGCGAGATGCCCCACAGCCGCCCCCAAATCCGAAACACCAGTCCCGTGCCGAACCGCGGCTGTCCGCCGCGCCGACACAACGAGGTTGCCGTACCTATGCGCCACGATGAAGGAGCCCGCGGTGAGTGCTGACCCGACGCAGGTGCTCGCCTTCGACACGAACTGCCACCTCTTCGACGGATGTGGCTTCGACACTGTCGCTCCGGGCCTGCACTCGTTCCTGTTCGAGCCGCTCATGGGCGACGCGGACGGCAACGCCTTCTACTTCAACAAGCCGATGCTGCTGGCTCTGCTCGGTTCGATCATCGTGGTGGGCGTCTTCTGGGCGGCGTTCCGCAAGCCGAGCGTCGTCCCGGGCAAGCTCCAGATGGTCGTCGAGTCCGGCTACGACTTCGTCCGCCGCGGCATCGTCTACGAGACGATCGGCAAGAAGGAGGGCGAGAAGTACGTCCCGCTCGCCGTCTCGCTGTTCTTCTTCATCTGGATGATGAACCTCTGGTCGATCGTCCCCGTCGCCGCCTTCCCGGTGACGTCGATCATCGCCTACCCGCTGGTCCTGGCCCTGATCGTCTACATCCTGTGGGTCTCGCTGACCTTCAAGCGGCACGGATTCGTCGGTGCCTTCAAGAACTTCAGCGGCTACGACAAGTCGCTGGGCGCGGTGCTCCCGCTGTCCATGACGATCGAGCTCGCCTCGAACCTGCTGGTCCGCCCGTTCACGCACGCGGTGCGACTCTTCGCGAACATGTTCGCCGGTCACACCCTGCTGCTGCTGTTCACGATCGCCAGCTGGTACATGCTGAACGGCGTCGGCATCGCCTACTCGGCCGTGTCGTTCACGATGGTCATCGTCATGACTGCCTTCGAGCTCTTCATCCAGGCCGTTCAGGCGTACGTCTTCGTCCTGCTGACCTGCACCTTCATCCAGGGCGCGCTCGCCGAGCACCACTGAGCACCCCCGCTTTCGAATCCCACAGCCGTCCGGTGGCCAACCCCCACCGGTCCGTAAAGAGAAGGAAGAACTCTCATGGCCTCCACCCTCGCTGCTGTCACCGGTGACCTCGGTTCCGTCGGTTACGGTCTCGCGGCCATCGGCCCCGGCGTCGGCGTCGGCATCATCTTCGGTAACGGCACCCAGGCCCTTGCCCGTCAGCCCGAGGCTGCCGGCCTGATCCGTGCCAACCAGATCCTCGGCTTCGCCTTCTGTGAGGCGCTCGCCCTCATCGGTCTGGTCATGCCGTTCGTCTACTAAGACGAGCCCTGACGACCGACCCTTTCGACGAAAGGCACTGACGTGAACGACGTCGCCATGATCCTGGCGCAGGAGGGGCACAAGGAGAACCCCCTCATTCCGCCGTGGCCGGAAGTTGTCATCGGCCTGATCGCCTTCGTCATCGTCTTCGGCTTCCTCGCCAAGAAGCTCCTCCCGAACATCAACAAGGTTCTGGAAGAGCGTCGCGAGGCCATCGAGGGCGGTATCGAGAAGGCCGAGGCCGCTCAGACCGAGGCCCAGAGCGTCCTTGAGCAGTACAAGGCCCAGCTCGCCGAGGCCCGGCACGAGGCCGCGCGTCTGCGCCAGGAGGCGCAGGAGCAGGGCGCCACGCTCATCGCCGAGATGCGCGCGGAAGGCCAGCGGCAGCGCGAGGAGATCGTCGCCGCCGGTCACGCCCAGATCGAGGCCGACCGCAAGGCCGCCGCGTCCGCGCTGCGCCAGGACGTCGGCAAGCTCGCCACCGACCTGGCGGGCAAGCTCGTCGGCGAGTCCCTCGAGGACCACGCCCGGCAGAGCCGTGTCATCGACCGCTTCCTCGACGAGCTCGAGGAGAAGGCCGAGGCCGGACGATGAACGGAGCGAGCCGCGAGGCCCTGGCAGCCGCACGCGAGCGACTCGACGCGCTGACGGACAACACGTCCGTGGACGCCGGACGGCTCGCCGACGAGCTGGCCGCCGTCACCGCGCTGCTCGACCGCGAGGTGTCGCTGCGTCGGGTCCTGACCGACCCGGCGCAGGCCGGTGAGGCCAAGGCCGAGCTGGCCCAGCGCCTGCTCGGCGGCCAGGTCGGCGGCGAGACCGCTGACCTGCTGGCCGGCATGGTGCGCTCCCGCTGGTCGCAGTCCCGCGACCTGGTGGACGCGCTGGAGGAGCTGGCGGACACCGCCGACCTCACCGCCGCCCAGAAGTCGGGCACGCTCGACGACGTCGAGGACGAGCTGTTCCGGTTCGGCCGGATCGTCGCCTCGAGCACCGGGCTGCGCGCCGCGCTGACCGACCGTGCCGCCACCACCTCGGCCAAGAGCGAGCTGCTGCGCAGCCTGCTCGGCGGTCGGGCCAAGGCGACCACCGAGCGTCTGGTGACGCGTCTTGTGACCGTGCCGCGTGGACGTAGCCTGGAGTCGGGACTGGAGTCCCTGTCCAAGCTCGCCGCCGAGCGCCGGGAGCGCCTGGTGGCCGTCGTGACCACGGCGGTGCCGCTGAGCGACAGGCAGAAGCAGCGCCTCGGCGCCGCTCTCGGGAAGCTCTACGGCCACACGATGCACCTCAACATCGACGTGGACCCCGAGGTCGTCGGCGGTATCCGGGTGCAGGTCGGCGACGAGGTCATCAACGGCTCCCTCGCGGACCGCATCGAGGACGCCGGCCGCCGACTGGCGAGCTAGCAGCAACTCAATACGCAGTACGTACTTACGACGGCCCAGTTGGGTCGTGCAGAGGATTCACCTCTTTCAGGGGGGAGTCCCCATCCCCCCCAAGTGAAACTTCGGGCCCAACAAGGAGAGCAGGGAACCCAGATGGCGGAGCTCACGATCCGGCCGGAGGAGATCCGGGACGCGCTGGAGAACTTTGTCCAGTCGTACAAGCCGGACGCGGCCTCGCGCGAGGAGGTCGGTACGGTCACCCTTGCCGGCGACGGCATCGCGAAGGTCGAGGGTCTTCCCTCGGCCATGGCCAACGAACTGCTGAAGTTCGAGGACGGCACCCTCGGCCTCGCCCTCAACCTCGAGGAGCGCGAGATCGGTGCCATCGTCCTCGGTGAGTTCAGCGGCATCGAGGAGGGGCAGCCGGTGCAGCGCACCGGTGAGGTTCTCTCCGTCGCGGTGGGCGAGGGCTACCTCGGCCGTGTCGTCGACCCGCTCGGCAACCCGATCGACGGCCTCGGCGAGATCGAGACCAGCGGTCGTCGTGCCCTTGAGCTGCAGGCCCCCACGGTCATGCAGCGCAAGTCGGTGCACGAGCCGATGGAGACCGGCTACAAGGCCGTCGACGCGATGACCCCGATCGGCCGTGGCCAGCGTCAGCTGATCATCGGTGACCGTCAGACCGGCAAGACCGCCCTGGCCGTCGACACGATCATCAACCAGCGCGACAACTGGCGCACCGGCGACCCGAAGAAGCAGGTCCGCTGCATCTACGTCGCCATCGGCCAGAAGGGCTCCACCATCGCGTCGGTTCGCCGCGCGCTGGAGGAGAACGGCGCGCTGGAGTACACGACCATCGTCGCCGCCCCGGCGTCCGACCCGGCCGGCTTCAAGTACCTGGCGCCGTACACCGGTTCGGCCATCGGTCAGCAGTGGATGTACGAGGGCAAGCACGTCCTCATCATCTTCGACGACCTCTCGAAGCAGGCCGACGCCTACCGCGCCGTGTCCCTGCTGCTGCGCCGCCCGCCGGGCCGTGAGGCCTACCCGGGTGACGTCTTCTACCTGCACTCCCGTCTGCTGGAGCGCTGCGCCAAGCTCTCCGACGACATGGGCGCCGGCTCGATGACCGGTCTGCCGATCGTCGAGACCAAGGCCAACGACGTCTCGGCGTTCATCCCGACCAACGTCATCTCCATCACCGACGGCCAGTGCTTCCTGGAGTCGGACCTGTTCAACGCCGGTCAGCGCCCCGCGCTGAACGTCGGTATCTCCGTCTCCCGAGTCGGTGGTTCCGCGCAGCACAAGGCGATGCGTCAGGTCTCCGGCCGTCTGCGCGTGGACCTCGCCCAGTTCCGTGAGCTGGAGGCGTTCGCCGCCTTCGGTTCCGACCTGGACGCCGCGTCCAAGGCGCAGCTGGAGCGCGGTCAGCGCATGGTCGAGCTGCTGAAGCAGGCCCAGTACGAGCCGATGGCCACCGAGGACCAGGTCGTCTCCGTGTGGGCCGGCACCACCGGCAAGATGGACGACGTTCCGGTCGCCGACATCCGCCGCTTCGAGAAGGAGCTCCTGGAGTACCTGCACCGCAAGGAGCAGGGCCTCATGACCTCCATCAAGGAGGGCGCCAAGATGTCGGACGACACCATCCAGGCTGTTGCCGACGCCGTCGCCGAGTTCAAGAAGCAGTTCGAGACCTCGGACGGCAAGCTTCTCGGCGAAGAGGCTCCGGCCGCCCCGAAGGCGACCAGCGCCTCCAAGTGACGTAAGGAAGGGACCTGACTCATGGGAGCCCAGCTCCGGGTCTACAAGCGTCGCATCCGATCCGTCACCGCGACCAAGAAGATCACGAAGGCGATGGAGATGATCGCCGCCTCGCGCGTCGTCAAGGCGCAGCGCAAGGTGGCGGCCTCCACGCCGTACGCGACCGAGCTCACCCGCGCGGTCACGGCGGTCGGCACCGGCTCGAACACCAAGCACCCGCTGACCACGCAGGCCGAGACGGTCACGCGGTCCGCGGTGCTGCTCCTGACGAGCGACCGCGGCCTGGCCGGCGCCTTCAACTCCAACGCCATCAAGGCGGCGGAGCAGCTGACCGAGCGCCTGGAGCGCGAGGGCAAGGAGGTCGACATCTACATCGTCGGCCGCCGTGGTGTGGCGCACTACAACTTCCGTGAGCGCAAGATCGCGGAGTCGTGGAGCGGTTTCACCGACGAGCCCACGTACGCGGACGCCAAGAAGGTCGCGGCTCCGCTGATCGAGGCCATCGAGACGGCGACGGCGGAGGGCGGCGTGGACGAGCTCCACATCGTCTACACCGAGTTCGTGTCGATGATGACGCAGCAGGCGCTGGATGCCCAGCTGCTGCCGCTCAGCCTCGAAGAGGTCGCGCAGGAGGCCCCGTCCAAGGGCGAGATCCTCCCGCTGTACGACTTCGAGCCCTCGGCGGAGGACGTCCTCGACGCCCTTCTGCCGCGCTATGTGGAGAGCCGTATCTACAACGCGCTGCTCCAGTCGGCCGCCTCCAAGCACGCCGCCACGCGGCGCGCGATGAAGTCGGCCACCGACAACGCCGGAGAGCTCATCGAGACGCTGTCCCGGCTTGCCAACGCGGCCCGCCAGGCCGAAATCACCCAGGAAATCAGCGAGATCGTCGGTGGCACCGCAGCCCTGGCCGACGCGACCGCGGGGAGTGACCGCTAATGACCACCACTGTTGAGACCGCGACGGCCACGGGCCGCGTCGCCCGGGTCATCGGCCCGGTCGTCGACGTGGAGTTCCCCGTCGACGCGATGCCGGAGATCTACAACGCCCTCCACGTCGAGGTCGCCGACCCGGCGAACGCGGGCGAGAAGAAGATCCTGACCCTGGAGGTCGCCCAGCACCTGGGTGACGGCCTGGTCCGCACCATCTCCATGCAGCCCACCGACGGTCTGGTCCGCCAGGCCCCGGTCACCGACACCGGCACGGGCATCACCGTCCCGGTCGGCGACTTCACCAAGGGCAAGGTGTTCAACACCCTCGGTGAGGTGCTGAACGTCGACGAGCAGTACGAGGGCGAGCGCTGGTCCATCCACCGCAAGGCCCCGAACTTCGACGAGCTCGAGTCGAAGACCGAGATGTTCGAGACCGGCGTCAAGTGCATCGACCTGCTGACCCCGTACGTCAAGGGCGGCAAGATCGGTCTGTTCGGCGGTGCCGGCGTCGGCAAGACGGTGCTCATCCAGGAGATGATCTACCGTGTCGCCAACAACCACGACGGTGTGTCGGTGTTCGCCGGTGTCGGTGAGCGCACCCGTGAGGGCAACGACCTCATCGACGAGATGAGCGAGTCCGGCGTCATCGACAAGACCGCGCTGGTCTTCGGTCAGATGGACGAGCCCCCGGGCACCCGTCTGCGCGTGGCCCTGGCCGGTCTGACCATGGCGGAGTACTTCCGCGATGTGCAGAAGCAGGACGTGCTGTTCTTCATCGACAACATCTTCCGCTTCACGCAGGCCGGTTCCGAGGTGTCGACCCTGCTCGGCCGTATGCCCTCCGCGGTGGGTTACCAGCCGAACCTGGCCGATGAGATGGGTCTCCTCCAGGAGCGCATCACCTCGACCCGTGGTCACTCGATCACCTCGATGCAGGCGATCTACGTCCCCGCGGACGACCTGACCGACCCGGCGCCGGCCACCACCTTCGCCCACCTCGACGCGACGACGGTTCTGTCCCGTCCGATCTCCGAGAAGGGCATCTACCCGGCGATCGACCCGCTGGACTCCACGTCCCGCATCCTGGACCCCCGCTACATCGCGGCGGACCACTACAACACCGCCATGCGTGTCAAGGGGATCCTGCAGAAGTACAAGGACCTCCAGGACATCATCGCGATCCTCGGTATCGACGAGCTCAGCGAGGAGGACAAGCTGGTCGTCCAGCGTGCCCGCCGCGTCGAGCGCTTCCTGTCGCAGAACACGCACGTCGCCAAGCAGTTCACCGGTGTGGACGGCTCCGACGTGCCCCTGGACGAGTCGATCACCGCGTTCAACGCGATCTGCGACGGTGAGTTCGACCACTTCCCGGAGCAGGCGTTCTTCATGTGCGGTGGTCTCGAGGACCTCAAGAAGAACGCGAAGGAACTGGGCGTCTCCTGACGCACCGGTCTTCGTGAGCCATTGAGCTCTTGGTGAGGGGGCGGGGCACGTCCCGCCCCCTCTTCCATGCCTATTAGACTTGTAACCAACACCCGGCCAAACAGCCGGGTGGTGACCCGAGGAGCCACCTTGGCTGCTGAGCTGCACGTCGCGCTGGTCGCCGCCGACCGTGAGGTCTGGTCGGGCCAGGCCACCCTGGTCGTCGCGCGCACCACGTCCGGCGACATCGGCGTCATGCCCGGTCACCAGCCGCTGCTCGGTGTGCTGGAGTCGGGCCCGGTGACCATCCGTACGAGTGAGGGTGGGACTGTCATCGCCGCGGTGCACGGCGGTTTCATCTCGTTCGCGGACAACAAGCTGTCGCTGCTGGCCGAGATCGCCGAGCTTTCGGACGAGATCGATGTCCAGCGCGCGGAGCGGGCACTGGAGCGCGCGAAGTCGGACGACGACGCGTCCGCAGGCCGCCGCGCGGAGGTCCGCCTGCAGGCGGCGACGGCGCGCTGACCCACGGGGTCACCTCCCGGGCCGTCTAGGCTCTGGGGGAGCGCACGCGATGACGTCACTCAGCCGCGGCTGGGACCGGAGCAATCCGGTGCCGGTCGCGGCTGAGGCAGATATGGAAGTTTTTTCCGTTCCGTTACCTAGGAGACGAGGAGGTCGGTGTCGATGGTCCTCGCTCTGACTGTGTGCGGAATCGTTGTCGCCCTGGTGGTGCTGGGGCTGTTCGTCTTCGGTCTGCGCCGCAGACTGATCCAGCGCTCCGGCGGCACCTTCGACTGTTCCCTGCGCTGGGACGTACCCGAGAAACCCGACACCAGCGGCAAGGGCTGGAGCTACGGCGTCGCCCGCTACAACGGCGACCGCATCGAGTGGTACCGGGTCTTCTCCTACGCCTACCGCCCGCGCCGCATCCTGGAGCGCTCCGCGATCGAGGTGGCCGGCCGCCGCGTCCCCGACGGTGAGGAGGAGCTGGCGCTGCTGTCCGACGCCGTGATCCTCGCCTGTCTGCACCGGGGCACGCGCCTGGAACTCGCCATGAGCGAAGACGCGCTGACCGGTTTCCTCGCGTGGCTCGAAGCAGCCCCGCCCGGACAGCGAGTGAATGTGGCGTAGCCACATTCACTCGCTGGGTGGGGGTCCCCCCGGACGAAGTCTGGGGGAGCGTCAATGTCGCCTAGGGGTCTTCAACCCCTGGAACTGGCCTTTGAATTTCCTTACGACAGCCCGCTGTTGATGGCGCTCACCAGCTCGCCGTTGCTGCTGTCACCGCTGAACTCCCAGAAGAACGCGCCGCCGAGACCCTGGTTCTTGGCCCAGCTCAACTTGCCGGCGATCGTCGACGGGGTGTCGTACGACCACCAGTTGCTGCCGCAGTGCGCGTACGCGGTGCCCGCGATCGTGCCGGTGGCCGGGCAGGAGTTCTTGAGGACCTTGTAGTCCTCGATGCCCGCCTCGTAGGTGCCGGTCGCCGGGCCGGTGGCGGTGCCGCCGGGAGCGGACTGGGTGACGCCGGTCCAGCCGCGGCCGTAGAAGCCGATGCCGAGCAGCAGCTTGGCGCCCGGGACGCCCTTCGCCTTGAGCTTGGCTATGGCGGCGGCGGAGTTGAAGCCCTCCTTCGGGATGCCGGAGTACGACGTGAGCGGCGAGTGCGGGGCGGTGGGGCCGGTCTTGTCCCAGGCGCCGAAGTAGTCGTACGTCATCACGTTGTACCAGTCGAGGTACTGGGCGGCGCCGCCGTAGTCGGCCGCGTCGATCTTGCCGCCGGCCGAGGCGTCGGCGGTGATGGCGGCGGTGACCAGGTAGTTCGAGCCGAACTCGGCACGCAGTGCCTGGGAGAGGTTCTTGAACGCCGCCGCGCCGGAGGTGTCGCAGGTCAGGCCGCAGGCGTTCGGGTACTCCCAGTCGATGTCGATGCCGTCGAAGACGTCGGCCCAGCGCGGGTCCTCGACCACAGCCTTGCAGGACTTGGCGAAGGCTGCGGCGTTGGCCGCGGCCTGGCCGAAGCCGCCGGAGTAGGTCCAGCCGCCGAAGGAGTACAGCACCTTGATGTGCGGGTACTTCGCCTTCAGCTGGCGGAGCTGGTTGAAGTTGCCGCGCAGCGGCTGGTCCCAGGTGTCGGCGGCGCCGCTGACGGACTGGTCGGCGGTGTAGGCCTTGTCATAGGCGGCGTAGGTGTCGTCGACGACGCACTTGCCGTCCTTGACGTTGCCGAACGCGTAGTTGATGTGCGTGATCTTCGAGGCGGAGCCGGACGTCACCAGGTTCTTGACGTGGTAGTTGCGGCCGTAGACGCCCCACTCGGTGAAGTAGCCGAGCTTGACCTTGTCACCGGTCGGGGGCGGCTCGGTGGTGCCGCCGGTGGTGCGGACCGCGCGGGCGCCGCTGACCGGGCCGGTCTGGTCGGCGGTGTCGCGGGCTTGGACGCTGTAGGAGTAGTCGGTGCCCGCGGTCAGGCCGGAGTCCGTGTACGAGGTGGTCGTCACGGTCGCGACCTTGGCGCCGTCGCGCAGGACGTCGTAGTTCTTGACGCCGTTGTCGTCGGTGGCGGCCGACCAGCTCAGCTTCACCGAGGTGTTGGTGATGTCGGAGGCGGTGGGGGTGCCGGGGGCGGAGGGCGCGTTGTCGCCGGGGACGGTGCCGCCGTCGCAGCTGCCGCCGTTCAGCTTGCAGTTGGCGGGGGAGCCGGAGCCGGTGCCGTTGAAGCCGAAGGTGACGGAGGCGCCGGGGGCGAGGCTGCCGTTCCAGGACTTGTTCTTGGCGGTCCAGTGGTTGCCGGAGGAGGTGACGTCGGCGTCCCAGGCGGAGGTGACGGAGGTGCCGGAGGGGAAGTCCCACTCGACGGTCCAGGAACTCAGGGCCGTGGTGCCGGTGTTCTTCACCGTCCACTTGCCCTCGAAGCCGGTGCCCCAGTCCTGGGGCTTGGAGTAGGTGGCGGTGGCGGACGTGGCGGCCTCGGCCGGGCTCGCGAGGCCGACAAGACCGGCCAGCGGGAGCAACAGGGTCGCGAACCCTGCGACGGCTCTGTGTCTGAAGCGCATGCTGCGCCTCCTCGTGGGGAGTCAGGGGGCATGACTGAGCCTCATGCCGCACTCATGGTGCGGTGAGAATAGAAAGGTCTGGACCACAGGTCAATAGGTCTGGACCAGTAGCCTTCTGCTCCCCGTTCCCCCCTGCTACATCCCCAACTCCTGTGCCAGTACGGCCGCTTGAACCCGGCTGCGCAGCTCCAGCTTCCCCAGCAACCGGCTGACGTGCGTCTTGACCGTGGCCTCGGCCATGCTGAGCCGGGTCGCGATGTCGGCGTTGGACAGGCCCTCCCCGAGGCAGGCCAGCACCTCGCGTTCGCGGCGGGTGAGGCAGTCCAGGACGGACGGGTCGGCCGCCGGCTGCCGGGCCGGTTTCGCGCCGAACTCGGCGATCAGGCGCCGGGTCACGGCCGGGGCGATCAGACCCTCCCCGCGCGCCACCGTCCGGACCGCCTCGATCAGGTCCTTCGCCTCCGTGTTCTTCAGCAGGAACCCCGCGGCCCCGGCCCGCAGCGCCCCGAACACGTACTCGTCGAGGTCGAAGGTGGTCAGCACGAGGACGTCGGCGAGCTGCTCGGCGACCACCTGACGCGTCGCCGACACCCCGTCGAGCCTCGGCATCTGAACGTCCATCAGTACCAGGTCGGGACGCAGTTCCCGGGCCATGGCCACGGCCTGCTCGCCGTCAGTCGCCTCACCGACCACGTCGATGTCGGGCGCGCTGCGCAGGATGAGGACGAGCCCGGCGCGCACGGCGGACTGGTCCTCGGCGACGAGGACGCGGATCATGCGGTCGCTCCTTCTTCCTGGGGCTCGGCGAGAGGCAGGGACGCGCGTACGGTCCAGTGATTCCCGTCCGGCCCCGCCTCGAACGTGCCGCCCAGCAGCGCCGCCCGCTCCCGCATCCCGACCAGCCCGGATCCCGAGCCGGGAGCGCGGGGACCGTCCCGGTCGCCGTAGGGACTGCTCACCGCGACGGTCAGCGAGCCGTCCCGCCGGGCCAGCCGCACCGTGACGCGACCGGGGCAGGCGTGCTTGAGGGCGTTGGTCAGCGACTCCTGCACGATCCGGTAGGCGGCGAGCTCGACCGGGGCGGGGGCGTCACCCTCGGCCCCGGTGTCCAGGCTGACATCGAGTCCGTTGGCGCGGGCGCCCTCGACGAGGGCGGTGAGGCCGTCGAGGGTGGGGACGGCGGAGGGTTCGCGGTCGCCGCCGCCGTCGCGCAGGATACCGATCAGTCGGCGCATCTCGGCGAGCCCCTCGACGCTGTTCTCCCGGATGACGGAGAGGGCCTCGCGGGAGGTCGCCGGCGTGTCGATCGACAGCGCGGCCGTGGAGTGGATGGCAATTGCCGAGAGATGGTTGGCGACCATGTCGTGCAGTTCCCGTGCCATGCGGGCCCGTTCGGCGATGACGGCCTGGGTGCGGTCCATCTCGGCGAGCAGGGCGGTCTGTTCGGCGCGCAAGCGCGCGGCCTCTGCGGCGTCACGGTGGTTGCGCACGATCCAGCCGGTGGCGGCGGGTGCGTACGCCACGATGCCGAAGGCCACGCCGATCAGCAGCGCCTCCGGGACGCGCCACAACGCGAACGGCACCAGTGTCCCGGCCACCGTGAGCAGACCGGTGATCCACTGGGTACGGCGGGCCGAGGCGAGCGGGCCGTACAGCACGGCCGCGTAGACGATGTCGGTGAACATCAGGATCGTGGCGAGGCTGCCCTGGGTCACGACGTCCGCGCAGATCGCGGGCGTGCCGATCAGCAGGGCCGCGCGGGGGGCCGTCCGGCGCAGCAGCTCGCAGCCGGCCATCACGGTGAGCGGCACCAGGATCGGCCAGGGGCCGTCGAAGAGCGTGATCGGGTCCTTCGCGGGCCGCGTGGCCAGGCCGATGCCCACCAGCAGCAGGCCGCCGAGCAGCCCGCCGACGGCGATGTACACATCGAAGCGGTGGGGGCGGGGGAGGGCCATGGCTCCATCCAACACGGTGTGCGCGACCGCCGCCTGATTCCGGGGAAGGGTCCTGGACTGCATCTTTCGATGTACGGCGAGTTCGTCACCGCCGACGACGAAAGGGGCCGTTGCCGACGGGAGCCTGAGAAGGTGACCGAAGGGAGCAAGTTGTGATCGTCGCCCTCATCATCGCCTGCGAGGTCGGCTTCTGGGTGCTGCTGGCCCTGGGCCTGGCCGTCCGCTACCTGCTGAAGTGGCGCCGGACGAGTGTCGTGCTGCTGCTCTGCGAGCCGGTGCTGGAGCTGGTCCTGTTCATCGCGACGGCGATCGACCTGAAGAACGGCGCCGAACCGGGCTGGGAGCACGGCGTGGCGGCGCTCTACATCGGCTACACCGTCGCCTACGGCCACTACACGATCCGCTGGCTGGACGGCCACGCCGCGCACCGCCTGGCCGGAGCGCCCAAGCCGGTCGGGCCACCCCGCTACGGCATGCCGCGCGCCCGTCACGAGGGCAGGCTGTGGCTCCGTACCCTCCTGGCGGCGGCCATCGCGTGCATGCTGCTCCAGGGGGCCGTCTGGTACGTCGGCGACGAAGGGGACATCTCTTCGCTGCGGTCCTTCCAGTGGGCGGCGCTCAGGGCCGCGGGCATCCACGGCCTGGTCGCCCTCGCCTACCTGATCTGGCCGAAGAAGGAGCCGGCCGCGCCCGCGCAGGAGCACCGGGTCACGGTGTCGAAGAACGGTTAGCGCTCCCCGCCCGGCACCCACAGCACGTCTCCGACCTCCTTGTTGGCCGTACGCGCCAGGATGAACAGGAGGTCGGACAGACGGTTCAGGTAGGTCGCCGTCAGTGGGTTCATCGCCTCACCGTGGGCTTCCAGGGCCGCCCAGGTGGAGCGCTCGGCCCGCCGTACGACCGTGCAGGCCTGGTGCAGCAGCGCCGCCCCCGGTGTACCGCCCGGGAGGATGAAGGACCGCAGCTTCTCCAGTTGCTCGTTGAAGCGGTCGCAGTCCGCCTCCAGCTTGTCGATGTAGAACTGCTCGACCCGCAGCGGCGGGAACTCCGGGTTCTCCACGACCGGCGTCGACAGGTCCGCGCCCACGTCGAACAGGTCGTTCTGCACACGGGTGAGCACCTTGACGATCTCCTCGTCCAGGTTCCCCAGCGCGATCGCCGTCCCGAGCACCGCGTTCGCCTCGTTGGCGTCCGCGTACGCCGAGATCCGCAGATCGGTCTTGGCGACCCGGCTCATGTCGCCGAGGGCGGTGGTGCCCTTGTCGCCGGTCCTGGTGTAGATGCGCGTCAGATTGACCATACGGCCAATCTAGACGCTGCCCTGAGGACCGCCGATCCGACCGCTTTCGTACGTTCATTCTTATGTCGCACCCGTGTCCTGGATGTCCGGGTCTCGTTGATGGGGAGAGGCGTCAATGGGCGTGGACGCGCAAGGCCTTGGCCATCGGACGGCGGGTCGTGACCGGCATCTCACGCCGCGAGACCGTGACTCGCGTTACTAACCGGTCACACAGTGCCTCACGGACGCTAAGGTCCGCCGAAGAGGCAATCGTAAACAGCGTGTAAGCGCACGCGCAGTCATGCTGCCGTGATTCAAAGGGGAGTCGTCAGTGGCACGGAAGCTTGCCGTCATCGGGGCCGGACTCATGGGTTCCGGCATCGCCCAGGTCTCCGCTCAGGCGGGCTGGGACGTGGTCCTGCGTGACGTCACCGATGAGGCGCTCAAGCGTGGCACCGACGGCATCAAGGCCTCGTACGACAAGTTCGTCAGCAAGGGCAAGCTCGAGGCGCACGACGCCGACGCCGCGCTCGCCCGTATCACCGCGACCACCGACCTGGACGCCGCCGCGGACGCGGACGTCGTCATCGAGGCCGTCTTCGAGAAGCTGGAGGTCAAGCACGAGATCTTCCGCGCGCTCGACAAGATCGTGCGCGAGGACACCGTGCTCGCCTCCAACACCTCCGCCATCCCGATCACCAAGATCGCGGCGGCCACCGAGCGCCCGGAGCGGGTCGTCGGCGTGCACTTCTTCTCGCCGGTGCCGATGATGCAGCTCGTCGAGCTCGTCCGCGGGTACAAGACGAGCGACGAAACCCTCGCCACCGCGCGGGAGTTCGCCGAGTCCGTCGGAAAGACCTGCATCGTCGTCAACCGGGACGTCGCCGGCTTCGTCACCACCCGGCTCATCTCGGCGCTCGTCGTCGAGGCCACCAAGCTCTACGAGTCGGGCGTCGCCACCGCCGAGGACATCGACCTTGCCTGCAAGCTGGGCTTCGGTCACGCCATGGGCCCGCTCGCCACGGCCGACCTCACCGGCGTCGACATCCTGCTCCACGCCACCAGCAACATCTACACCGAGTCCCAGGACGAGAAGTTCGCCCCGCCGGAGCTGATGCGCCGGATGGTGGACGCGGGTGACATCGGCCGCAAGAGCGGGCAAGGCTTCTACAGCTACTGAGCTTTCGTAAAGCACCGCACAGCCCCGTGACGCATCACGCGATGGGGTGAATTCGGTATCGGTTCGCTTACAGACGGCAACCTCTGACCGCTCAACGCAGTCAGAGGTTGCATCACCGGCCACAGCGAAGACTCATAGCAAACACAGCCACAGGCAGCCACGGGCACACAGACAACGCATCACGGAGTACGAACGCACGCTTGGGGAGCGCATATGTACATCAGGGGCGACCACGCCGAGCTGGTCGTCGGGGGCCGCCTCGACGTCCGCAGCGCGGCGGACGCCCGTACGGTCCTGCACTCGGCCGTCGACGACGGAGTCGGCGATCTGGTGCTCGACCTGTCCGAGCTGGAGTTCTGGGACGCCACCGGACTCGGGGTGATCATGGGAGCCCACCGGCGGGCCGGCCGCTGCGGCCGGCGCCTGGTGCTGCGCGGCGTACCGCCGCAGATGCAGCGCCTGCTGGTGGCCACCCGGCTGCACCGGATCCTGGCGATCGAGGGCGGCATCGGGGTGGAGTCACTGCCCCGGGTGTGACGCCCGGCACGGGTGGGACGGGACAGTAGGGCGTTCCGGCTGCGAAGCGCACGTCGCGCACAATCCTCACGAGACTGTGACGTCTCGGACGGCGCGGTACCCCGATCTGTCGTAGATACTGTGCGAAGGTTTAGGGTTCGGCTGCCCGCCGACTAGACAAACCCCTTCGAGCGGGTCCGGACCAGAAGCGACAGCGCGGTGTGCAAAGGCCGGGAGGGGCCCGGATCTGTCGCCGGAGACAGTTCGCCGGAGACAGAAAGCCACAGCACACGACGCTTTTGGGGGGCATGGACCTATGGACCCGAACAACCGGGGACCCGAGGAGTACGGCCATGACGCTGACGCCCAGTCGTCGCGCCAGCGCCCGCCCAGGGATCCCCTCACCACCGACTTCGGACAGCACTCGCCCGCACTCGCCCGCACCGTCCAACTGGTCTCGGGCGACTTCCTGCTCACCGTCAACCCCGTCGACGGCAGCGAGATCGAGGCCTGCCCGCCGGCGGAGCGGCCCGCGCGACCCGGGAAGCTGAGCCCGGCCGACCGCGCCGAGGCCGACCGCGCCGCCAGACCGCCCGTCCCGCCCGGCCCGACCCGTCCCGTACAGCCGCTGCTGGCCCGCCAGGACGAGCGCGAGCAGTTGGTACGGATGCTCGCCCGCGGCCGCTCCGTACGCCTCGTCGGCTCCCCGGGCGCCGGTCGCACCAGCCTCCTCGACCTCGTCGCCGAGGACTGCGCGGACCTCGCCCCCGACGGCGTGGTCCGCCTCACCGGCTTCCACCGCGCACCCGCCGACCTGCTGTACGACCTCTTCTACGCCGTCTACGGCGCGCCCCTGCACCGCCCGGACCGGGACGAACTGCTCACCTTCGTCCGTGAGATCGGAGCCGTCGTCGTCCTGGACGACATCGAGTTCGGCGGTGCCGCGCTCGACGAGTTGCTGGACGCCACCCCCGAGTGCGCCTTCCTGCTCGGTGCCACGCCCACCGTGCCCGCGCCGTCCGCCGACGCCGGTATCGAGGACGTCGTCCTCGGCGGTCTCGACCGTGCCGACAGCGTGGAGCTCCTGGAGCGCGGGGTCGGCCGGGTCCTCACCGAGGACGAGCTGAACTGGGCGGGCGACCTGTGGTTCGAGTCGGAGGGCCTGCCGCTGAGGTTCGTCCAGGCCGGGGCGCTGCTGCGGCAGCGGGACCGGCTGCGGGCCGGCGCGGACGCCGTCGACGAGTTCGGGGTCTTCGAGGACACACCGCCGGTCGACGCGCCCTTCGACGCGCCGTTCGGCGGTGAGCGGGACGAGGAGGTGCCGCTGCCGTCGCTCGGCGAGGCGGCCGGTCCCGCTCCGCTGCTCGCCTCGCGGCTCAGCGCCTCGGCCCGCGCCACCCTGAGGTTCGCCGTCGCGCTCGGCGGCGAAGTGCCGCACCAGGCCCATCTCCCCGCCCTCGTCGGTGACACCCACGCGGACGCCGCGCTGGGCGAGCTGGCCGACTGCGGGCTGGTCTCGCCGGTCGGCTCCCGCTACCGGCTCGCCGCCGGGGTACAGGCGCAGCTGGAGGCCGCCGGATACGGCGAGGACGTCGAGCCGAAGGCACTGGCCGCCGGCCGGCACTACGCCTGGTGGGCCGGGCACCCCTCGGTCACGCCGGAGCGCGTGTGCGCCGAGGCCGACGCCGTGCTCGCCGCGCTGGGCGTGCTCGTGCCGGGTACGACACCGCCCGCCGAGGGCGAGGAGAGCACGACCGTGCAGCTGGCCCGCACGGCCGCGCCCGCGTTCGCCGCGGGGCTGCACTGGAGCGCCTGGGAGCGGGCGCTGCGGGCCGGAGCCGAGGCCGCGCGCCTGGCCGGTGACGTCTCCGAGCAGGCGTACTTCCACCACGAGTTGGGCGTCTTCGCGCTCTGCGGCGGCCAGCTGGACCGGGCCCGCGCCGAGCTGGAGACCTCCATCGGGCTGCGCGGTGCCCTCGCCGACAAGCGCGGCACGGTCGCGGGCCGACGGGCCCTCGCGCTGGTCTCCGACCGCTCCGGTACGACACCGGGGGTGGCCGCCTTTGCCGCCACGGCGGGGGAGGAGGTGCCGGACGCGCGGTACGAGGAGTCGCAGTCGCCGCCGGGAGGGGTGCCCACCGCGTTCCCGCCGGGCGGGGACGCCACGACGCTGGTCACCCACCGGGCGTCCGCGCCGTCGTCCCCGGCGTCCTCGCACAAGGGCCGCGGCGGCGTCCGGAACTTCGCCCGGCGCAATCTCGTCGCGGCCGGCGCGGGCGCGCTGCTCGTGGCCGTGCTCGGCACGGTGGTGACGCTCGGGGCGACCTCCGACAACGACCCCAACGTCCCGGCCGACCAGGTCGGCGTCAACCCGTCCGCCAGCCAGGGCATCGGCGACGACAGCCTCGGCGCCGACAAGGCGGAGGGCGACGACGAGAAGCCCGGCGACACCGGCACGGCGACCAGCCGGCCTACGGATCCGGGCCCCGACGGCACGTACGGGACGTCCGACGACCCGACGCCGACCGATGGTCCTACGGAGCCGTCGGACGACCCGAGTGGTACGCAGGGGTCGGGCGGCGGTTCCACGAACTCGCCGTCGAAGCCGCCGTCGTCGCCCACGAAGCCGCCGTCCTCGTCGTCGAGGCCGCCGACGACTCCGACGACGCCTGGGTCCCCGACGCCGACGCAGACGCCGACGTCCCCGACGCCGACCACGTCCCAGTCGCCCGAGCCGTCGACCACACCGTCCACCTCCGACTCTGCCAGCGGCCCGGCGACCTCCAGCGCCCCCGCAAGCAGTTCGGCGAGCGCCCCGGACACGAGCGAGGCGGGCACGCCCAGCGGTTCGGACTCGGTGATCTGACGCACCGATCAAGACAAGAGGGCCGGGTCCGTCCAACGGACCCGGCCCTCACTGTCGTAGAAAGTCGAGAACGGCCAGGAAAAGCTGAGAACGGCCAAGAACCGTCGGTCAGAACAACCGCAGCTTGTCGTCCTCGATCCCCCGCATCGCGTCGTAGTCCAGCACCTGGCACCCGATACCCCGGTCCGTCGCCAGAACCCGGGCCTGCGGCTTGATCTCCTGGGCCGCGAAGATGCCGCGCACCGGCGCGAGATGGGGATCCCGGTTCAACAGGTCCAGGTAGCGCGTGAGTTGCTCCACGCCGTCGATCTCGCCCCGGCGCTTGATCTCGACCGCGACCGTCCCGCCCTCGGCGTCCCGGCACAGGATGTCGACCGGGCCGATGGCCGTCATGTACTCGCGGCGGATGAGCGTGTAGCCCTCGCCCAGCGTCTCGATGCGGTCGGCGAGGAGTTCCTGGAGGTGGGCTTCCACGCCGTCCTTGATCAGGCCAGGATCCACGCCGAGTTCGTGCGAGGAGTCGTGGAGGATCTCCTCCATCGTGATGATGAGCTTCTCGCCCCCCTTGTTGGTGACCGTCCAGACGTCCTGCTGCTCGCCGTCACCCTCCTTCAGGGTGCAGGGCGGCGACATCCAGTTCAGGGGCTTGTAGGCCCGGTCGTCCGCGTGGATCGAGACGCTGCCGTCCGCCTTGACCAGGATCAGACGGGGCGCCGAGGGCAGATGGGCGGTGAGCCGGCCCGCGTAGTCGACGGAGCATCGGGCAATGACGAGACGCATGGTCGGCAACGCTACTCGACGGGCCGTGGTGGACGCGATTCGCCCTGCGAGAGTCCGTATGACCCCGGACTGCCCCTGTTCATTTCTGGCCGATTGTGTGCCTAACGGGGACCGCCCATGTACGCATTCTCCTGGTGCCGTCACCGTCTGTTGCCTAACGTATTAAACGGGAGGTCGCGAGGCGTGTACACAGAGTGTCCGGTGTCGCGCACTCCCTTATCTGTCCGGCAACCCCTGCTGCTGTGGGGGTGCGAGAGGAGAACCCATGTCGCTCGACGTCTCACCGGCCCTACTCGAACAGGCCGAGCGAGGCGAGGTCGACGAAGCCGCATTCGTCGACTGCGTCCGGACCTCCCTGCCCTATGCATGGGAGATGATCAGCTCCCTGGTGGCTCAGCTGAAGGTCGACGGCGGCTCGTTCGCCGACAACCAGACGCCCCCGCCGGACGAGCAGGCACGTGGCCAGCTGCTGCGTGCGCTTGCGAGTGACGCGATACGCGGTGCGCTGCAGCGGCACTTCGGGGTGCGACTGGCCTTCCAGAACTGCCACCGGGTGGCGGTGTTCCCGCTTGACGCCTCGGTCGACGAGACGCTCGCGCGCTTCACCTCGGTCCGCAATCAGCTGCTGAACCAGTCTCCGGAGCTCAGGGACTGCTGACGCAGTGAGCCACTAGCTTGCCGCTCCTTACGCGGGAGGTGCTTGAGTACTGGGGCGGCAAGCCTCCCGGCGGAACGCGGTTCAGCCGAGGTGCGGCAGCACTTCGGAGCCCAGCCGTCGTACGTTCTCCTCGGTCGCCACCAGGTCGCCCGAGCCCTCGACGAGCAGGGCGAAGCGGGAGATGCCGGTCCGTTCGCTGGTCGCCGCCAGGCGGTCGGCGCACAGGCGAGGGGTGCCCACCGGGTGCAGCCCGCAGAGCAGTTCGGTGTAGGCCAGCGGGTCCCGCATCGCGCGATGACGGCCGTCCACGGTGACATGGGCCTCCAGGCCCTGCCGGAGCCAGCCAGGCATCGCCTTCGTGAGGGTCTCGACCGCGTCCGTGCGGCGGTCCGCGATCTGGCAGACGCCGGCCGACACATGGGCCACGCCGTGGATCTCGTCCGCCGGCCTCCCGGCCGCGCGGGCGTGCTCCCGCCACAGGGCGACCATCTCGGCCTTCTCCTCGTCGCCCACGTGCATCCCGAGCAGCATCGGCAGCCCGCGCTCGGCCGCGAGACGCACGCTCCGGGGTGACGTACAGGCGACGACGACCTCGGGCCCCTCCGCCTCCGTGAGGCACTCCGACGGCCGTGGTACGACGGCGACTTCACGGAAGCCGAACCGCTCGCCGGCGGCCGAGACCGACGGTTCGCGCAGCCAGCGCAGCAGCAGATCGAGTGATTCCGGGAACCCCTCCTCATACGCCTTGAGGCCCTGGCCGAACACCTCCAGGTCGACCCACGGCCCGCCGCGGCCCACGCCCAGCGAGAACCGCCCGCCGGAGGCGATGTGCAGCAGCGCGGCCTGTTCGCCGACGGCCACCGGGTGTGCCGTGGGCAGCACGCTGACCGCCGTGCCGACCCGCAGCCGCGTGGTGCGGCCCAGCAGTAACGCGGCCAGGGTGATCGCGGACGGGCAGGTGCCGTACGGCACGAAGTGGTGCTCGGCCAGCCAGACCGTGTCGAGCCCCGCTTCCTCGGCGACCTCCGCGGAGCGGACCGCGCGATGCAGCGCCTCCCCGTCGCCCTGCCCGGGGAACCGGGCCGCCAACACGAAACTTCCTACACGCATTGCCTTTTCCTGCTTCCTTGGCTCCGACGCGGAGCTCCCCCACCCGGCATAACCGTCTGACACGTGCCGAGGACACGGCCTGGCGAAGAGATTTGCGGATTGTCGGGAGAATCCATCGTCGAAGTGAGGGACTTGTGGGGGTTGGTGCCGTACGGCTACCCCTGTCCGTGCCGCGTAGGCTGGACATGACCCGTGCATCCTGTATAGCCCCGTGAGGTGTTCCGTGTCCCCGCGTCGCAACCGACCCAACGGCCCCAAGGGCGCCGCCTCGTCCGGACCTGGCTCCGAGGACGACCGCCCCGGCCGTTACGGCGGCTGGCAGTCCTCGGAGAGCTGGCAGGGCGAGGACTGGAACGTGCGGCATGTGGCGGGCGCGAGCGCACAGGGCAAGTCGTACCGCTGCCCGGGCTGCGACCAGATGATCCCGGACGGCGTCCCGCACATCGTCGCCTGGCCGGACCACTCGGGCGTCGACGAGCGCCGCCACTGGCACAAGGCGTGCTGGAACGCGAAGGACCGCCGCACCTCGAGGGTGCAGCGGTCCCGTAACGCGCCGAAGTTCTGAGCCGGTTCCCGAGGACTCGGTTCCCGAGGACTCGGTCCCTGAGGACCTACACGTCCCGCTTCTCAAGCAGCGCGTAGGCGCCGGCGAACGCGGCGGCCGTCACGCCGAGCATGATCCACAGCGGGTCCCAGCCGGACGGGCCGGACTCGGTGAGGGACTGGGAGTAGAAGACGCTGAGCTGGTTCGGGATCGAGTACTCGATCAGGGCCTGCTGGAGGTCCTCCAGCGACTGCGAGAACATGAACATCGCGATGACCAGCGGGGCCAGCACGACGCCGATCATGATGGTGATCGCGCCCGCCGAGTGCCGGATGATCGATCCGACGACGAGCGAGAGCAGGCCGAGCAGCGCGATGAAGAGCGAGATGCCGACCGTGCCCTTCAGCCACTCCTCGCCGGACGGATCCCGCGCGCCCTCCAGCAGGGCCACGTCCGCGAGGGCGACCAGGACCGCCGACGACAGCGTCACCACGAACGCGACCGCGAAGAACACGATCGCCTTCGCCGTCAGCACCCGGCCGCGGGTCGGGCACGCGGTCATGGTGGTGCGGATCATGCCGGTGCCGTACTCCGAGGCCGTGGTCAGCACGCCCAGCGTGATGATGCACATGGTGCCGAGCAGCAGCCCGAAGGAACCGAACGCCAGCGGGTTCTCGCTGCGCAGGCTGGCCTCATCGGAGTTGGCGGCGACCAGCGAGGCGGCCCCGAGGCCGATGCCGACGACGAGCAGCACGAACACGCCGAGCGTCCACATCGTGGAGCGCACCGACCGGATCTTCGTCCACTCGGAGGAGAGCGCGTGCCCGAGGTGCGTGCGCACGACGGGGATCGGCGAGGTGTAGGTGGGGAACGACGAGCCGGGTGCCGCCTGCCAGTTCGGTGCGGCGGTCTGCGGCATCGGGGGCTGGGGCGTGCTCATCGGGCGTCCTCGGGCTTGGTCGGGGCGGCAGGGGCGGAGGGAGCGGCGGCCGGCGCGGGCGGCTGTGCGGGCGCCTGCTGGGGCGCGGGCGCGGCGGCGGCCTGTGGCGCGGCGGGGTGTCCCGGAGCCTGGCTGGGCGGCGTCTGGGGCACCTGCTGGGCGTACGGGTTGGCCGGGCCGGCGTCCGGAGAGGAACCGGGCGCCGCGGGAGCGCCGTAGGCACCGGCGGGCGGCCGGCCCGGCGCGCCCTGCGGCGGGGCGAACGGCTGCCCGCCCTGCTGGGGCGGCGGCGGGGCGTACCAGCCGGGCTGGCCCTGGCCCGCGACCGGCATCGGCGGCTGCGCGCCCGGCGGCAGCGGCTGCTGGAGCCCTTCCTTCTGGTCGACCGTGGAGCGGTAGTCGACCGCGCCCTGCGTCATCCGCATGTACGCCTCCTCCAGCGAGGCCTGGTGCGGCGACAGCTCCCACAGCCGTACGTCGGTGTCGTGCGCGACGTCGCTGATGCGGGGGAGCGGCAGCCCGGTCACCCGGAGCGCGCCGTCCTGCTCGGGCAGCACATGGCCGCCCGCCTCGGTGAGCGCGCCGGCCAGCTTCTCGCGCAGCTGCGGCTCGGTGTCGGGCGTGCGCACCCGGGCGAAGCCGGCGGAGTTCGCCGCGATGAAGTCCTTGACGCTCATGTCGGCGAGCAGCTGCCCGCGTCCGATCACGATCAGGTGGTCGGCGGTCAGCGCCATCTCGCTCATGAGGTGCGAGGAGACGAAGACGGTACGGCCCTCGGCCGCCAGCGACTTCATCAGGTTGCGCACCCAGAGGATGCCCTCGGGGTCGAGGCCGTTGACCGGCTCGTCGAACAGCAGCACCTGCGGGTCGCCGAGCAGCGCGGCGGCGATGCCGAGCCGCTGGCCCATGCCGAGCGAGAAGCCCTTGGAGCGCTTCCTGGCCACGTCCTGGAGGCCGACCACGCCCAGCACCTCGTCCACGCGGCGGGCCGGGATGCCGGACAGCTGGGCCAGGGACAGCAGGTGGTTGCGGGCCGCCCGGCCGCCGTGCACCGCCTTGGCGTCGAGCAGGGCGCCGACCTGGCGGGGGGCGTTGGGCAGCTTGCGGTAGGGATAGCCGCCGATGGAGACATGGCCCGCGGTCGGGTTGTCCAGGCCGAGGATCATCCGCATCGTCGTCGACTTGCCCGAGCCGTTGGGGCCCAGGAAGCCGGTGACGGCACCGGGCCGCACCTGGAAGGACAAGTTGTACACAGCGGTCTTGTCGCCGTAGCGCTTGGTCAGGCCGACTGCTTCGATCATGCTCCGCACCCATCGAAAGGATCAGGACAGCGGGGCACACGCCCCCCGTAAGGGTTAGGAGCATATCGGGGCGCTGACGGTTCCCTCCGGGGACGGAGTGGTTGGCGTCGGTCTGGAGGGGCCGCGCCTGGACTCGGCCCCGCGCTCCTAAAAGCCTGGGGCGGGCACCGGCAGCGAGTCCCCCAGCGGTGGCAGGTCGTCGTACAGCCGCAGCACGGGCGAGTCGTCCACATACGGCAGGAACTCGGTCTGCGGCAGCACCCAGCCCTCCTCGCCGAAGAGGAGCGTGCCGCGCTCACGCAGTTCCTGGTCGGCGCCCGCGCGCTCCACCCAGGTCGCCGGATCGGGGCCGAGCAGCTCGCGCAGCCGAGGTGAGGCATCGAGCAGGGAAGCGAGCAGTGCGGCCTGGTCGCCGCCGCCGTGGCGCGGCCGCGCGGTGTCCGGGTCCGCGAGGACGCCGTGCGAGCTGAAATAGATGTACGCCCCGCCGAGGCGCTCCCCGGACGGCATGGTCATCGGGAACGCGTCACCCGGCAGTATCGCCCGCCGGTAGTCCGGGAACTCGGTGTCGTCGACCGCCTTGAGCTGCGTCGAGTCCAGCCAGGTCACCACCAGCGTGGTCTCGGCGCCCCTGTCGACGTACGGCGTCCCCGCCACGTACCCCGCGGGGCTGATGTGCCCGGAGCAGCCCACCGCGATGCCGCGCACCCGCACCGGCACCATGGGCACGGTCGCGGGGATGCCGAGCCGGGTCAGCTTGTGGGCGACCTGGCCGGGGGAGGCGTTGGAGCCGACCGAGACGACAGGGTGGCGGCGGCCGGTGACGGCCTGGCCGAGCTCCCTGAGTGTCTCGTCCAACTGCCGCTGCTCGTCCACGTACCACTCGCCGAGCCTGAGCCGCCGCACGCCGAGCTCCAGCAACTCGTCGCCGGTGAGCAGTGAGGGCTCCGGAGTCGGCCGTCCCGGATAGGTCAGCGGCTGCTTGGCGGGCACGTCGTCCAGGCCCAGCGCCGCGAGGCTTCGATCCGTCGTCATGGTGACGCCCTTCCGGGGTGATCGCGCGATACGGTCACAGCCTGCCACGCGAGGTGTACCCGGGGTGGAGACTGCCATACCCACTCTCGCGGGGTTGGCCGACACGGACACCGGGAATGATGCCGTCCTATTGTACGGGCAGGCATGAACTCGGTTACGGGGCAGATGAGTTGAGCCGACGGTTACGAACGGGACCTCTTGGGCGACGCGGTGAACACCCTCGCTTTCGAACTTCTGTTCGCTGGTGGGTCGCCGGACGCACCGTTCATGCGCTGTTGTTGATGACTCTGGGCGCGCTGGCGGGGCTCGCCGTCGTCGTCGCGGCCGTGTGGACGCTGACCGAGGACTCACCGCGCTCGCTTCGGGAGCGGTTCACGGACGGGGAGCGGCTCGTCGGGCTCAGCCTCACGGTGCTGCGCGCCTGCGTCGGCACCGGCAGCCTGGAGCCTGAACGGGACAGCTCCTGGCACCAGTTCCTCGCCACCCTCGTCTCCGTCACGGGCGCGCTGGTGCCCGCCGTACTGCTCGGCGTCGTCCTCGTCAAACTGTTCGCGCTTCGCCCGTTCGTCTGGCGGCAGCGGGCCAGCATCTCGCAGGCCTGGACCGCGGACTTCCCCGGCTATGCGCGGCTGCACGCCGACAGCGACGACGCGATCATCGCCGTCCGTTTCTACAGCCGTTTCGACAAC
Organism: Streptomyces cyaneochromogenes; assembly: GCF_003963535.1. GTDB lineage: Bacteria > Actinomycetota > Actinomycetes > Streptomycetales > Streptomycetaceae > Streptomyces > Streptomyces shaanxiensis. The sequence goes on from NZ_CP034539.1 coordinate 6,919,548, forward strand.
CTCTCGGTGGTCGATCTGACGGCTCGGGCCCATCTGCGCTATCTGGAGCGCTCCCCGCACGACGGCAGTCTGGTCATCTACAAGCAGTGGCTCAAAGTGCTGGACGCCAAGGGGGACCTCGCCGACGAGCGGGCCTGGCTCGCGGTGGAGCGCGGGGCACCCTTCACCGTGTGGATACCGCTTGAGGCGCCCGTGCCCGAACTGCCGTTCCGGCGGATACAGGGCAAGGACCTGTCCCAGTCGCACGGCGTGAAGCTGCTCGTCCGAGTGTCGGCACGGACCGTGGGGCTGGGGACCGAGGTCACGGACGAGCGCTGGTTCGACTTGGAGGCGGGTGACTTCGAACTCGGCCGCTTCGTACCGTTGGAGCCGGACCTCGGCGTGGATGTCTGGCAATGGCAGGGCTGGCGGGACTTCGACGGACTGATGGACCCGAGGCCGAACGGCGAGGACCCGACGCGTCCCGCTGCGTGAGTCCGTGCGTTCCGCTCCGCCGGGGCCATGCGTCCCGCGCATCAGCTAGGCATCCCGTTTCCTCAGCGTCACATAGCCGCCCACGATCGCCGCGATCACCCAGAGCACCATGATCCCGAGCCCGCCCCAGGGGCCGTACGGCTTGTCGTCGTCGATCGGGGTGACCACCTGCATGATCCGGCTGCCGGCCTGGTCCGGCAGATACCGGCCGATCTTCTCGGTGGCCGAGACGTTGCCGAGGATGTTGGAGACCAGGAAGAAGAACGGCATCAGGATGCCCAGCGACAGCATCGGCGAGCGCAGCATCGCGGCGACGCCCATCGAGAACATCGCGATCAGGGTCATGTAGAGGCCGCCGCCGATCACCGCCCGCAGCACGCCCGGGTCGCCGATCTGCGCCCTGTGCTCGCCGAGCATCGCCTGCCCGAGGAAGAAGGCGACGAAGCTGGTGGCGAGGCCGACGACGAGGGAGAGACCGGTCGCCACCGCGATCTTGCTGAACAGGAAGGTGCCGCGCTGCGGCACGGCGGCCAGCGAGCTGCGGATCATGCCGGTGCTGTACTCGTTAGAGACGACGAGCACGCCGAACACGATCATCGCGAGCTGACCGAGGCTCATCCCGGCGAAGCTGATGAAGGTCGGGTCGAAGGACAGCTGGTCCCGCCGGTCCATGTTGTCGAACTCGTTCTTCGACAGGGCCGAGATCAGCATGCCGAGCGCGATGGTGACCACCACGGCGAGCGAGAGCGTCCACACGGTGGAGGCGACGGACCTGATCTTGGTCCACTCGGAGCGAATGACCTGGGTGGCTGCCATGTTCAGCTCCTCCTCCAGCCTTCGCCCCACGGCTGTTGCTCGTCGCGTGGCTGCGGCGCCGCCGTGGAGTGCGCGTGATACTCCACCGACTCCGCGGTCAGCTGCATGAACGCCTCCTCCAGCGAAGCCTGTTGCGGGCTCAGCTCATGCAGCACCACCCCGTGCCGCGCCGCCAGCTCCCCGATCTGCTCGGCCTTGCCGCCGTCGACCTCCAGCGAGCCGTTGCCCGTCTCCACGGCCGTGATCCCGGCGGCGTGCAGAACGTCGAGCAGCAGCTCCCGCTGCGGGGTACGTATCCGGACGTACGACTTCGAGTTCCGCTGGATGAAGTCCGCCATGGTCGTGTCGGCGAGCAGCCGCCCCTGCCCGATGACGACGAGGTGCTCGGCGGTCAGCGCCATCTCGCTCATCAGATGCGAGGAGACGAAGACCGTACGGCCCTGCGCGGCAAGGGATTTCATCAGGTTGCGGATCCAGTGGATGCCCTCGGGGTCGAGCCCGTTGACCGGCTCGTCGAACATCAGGATCCGCGGGTCGCCGAGCAGCGCGGCGGCGATGCCGAGCCGCTGGCCCATGCCCATCGAGAAGCCCTTGGTCTTCTTCCGCGCGACCGCCGTGAGCCCCACCGTCTCCAGCACCTCGCGCACCCGCTGCCGCGGAATGCCGTTGCTCTGCGCCAGGCACAGCAGATGGTTGTGGGCGCTGCGCCCGCCGTGCCAGGCCTTGGCCTCCAGCAGGGCGCCGATGTACGTCAGCGGGTCCTTGAGCCGGTCGTAGTGCTTGCCGTCGATACGGACGTAGCCGGCGGTGGGGTGATCGAGGCCGAGGATCATCCGCATCGTCGTGGACTTCCCGGCGCCGTTCGGGCCGAGGAAGCCCGTGACCATGCCCGGTCTGACGGTGAAGGTCAGGTTGTTGACCGCCACCTTCTCGCCGTACCGCTTGGTCAGCCCCTCTAGCTCGATCATGCCGCCCACGCTAAAACGGGACAAAGCCCTCTGCCACCCCAGTGGCAGAGGGCTTTGCCAAAGTTCAGCAGACGTGTGCCGGTTCGTTACCGGGTCTGCTGGGCGGGAACCCCGCGGGAGATGGGCTCGTCCTCGGCCGGGGTGCCGGCGGCGGCCACCGCGGCGCCCGTGAGGGTCGCCAGCATCTCGCGGACGTTCGTCAGCTGAGCGTTGATGCTGTCGCGGCGGTTGGTGAGAGCCGCGAGCTCGCGCTCGGATTCCGAACGGATCCGGTCGGCCTTGGCGTTGGCGTCGGCCACGATGTCCTCGGCCTGGCGCTGGGCCGTCTCCACCGTCTGGCGGGCACGGCGCTCGGCGTCGGTGCGCAGCTTCTCGGCCTCCAGGCGCAGCTGCTCGGCGCGGTGCTCGATCTCGGCGAGGCGCTTCTCGGCCTTGGCCTGACGGGAGGCCAGGTCGCGCTCGGACTGCTCGCGGCGCTTGGCGAGGTTCGTCTCGAAGTCGGCGGCGGCCTGCGCGGCCTTGGCGCGGGTCTCCTCGAAGAGGGCGTCGGCCTCCTCGCGCTTGGACTGCGCGTCCTTCTGCGCCTCGGCACGCAGCTGGGAGGCGTCGCTCTTGGCCTTCTCGACGATCCGGACGCCTTCGTCCTCGGCCTTGGCCTTGCGCTCCGCAGCGAACGATTCTGCGTCGTTGCGGACCTGCTGGGCCGCCGACTCGGCGAGCTCGCGGTGCTGCTCGGCGGCGCGGCGGGCCTCCTCGCGCAGATCCTTGGCCTCTTCCTCGGCGAGGCGGAGGATCTTCTCGACACGCGCGCCGAGGCCGGCGTACGACGGCTCAGCGTCGGTTACCTGTGCCTGGGCGTTCTGCGTCTCGAGGTGGAGCTCCTCGATGCGCTTTTCCAGAGCGGTGATGCGGGCGAGAGCGCTGTCACGGTCGGAGACGAGCTTGGAGATCCGTTCGTCCACCTGAGCGCGGTCGTACCCACGCCGCACTAGCTCGAAGCCGTAGGGGGAAGTGTCGCTCATGGGGTTCCTGTCGAAAGAGACCGGTGAGGTGATAGGTGGAATCCTAGGGGCCGAAGCGGTGTGTCATCGAGCGGATGCGTGTTTGATCTGGAGAATGACACCCCTTTTGGGTGGCTAACCGCAGGACTGCTTGCCAAAGATCTGGTCAAAGGCCCCAGAAAACACCGGACTCCCGTCTCTTGGCTAGCTCTCCGGCGACTTGCCACCCGATCGGGGGGCGCCCACTGTCGCACCGGCCTTGACCCCGCCATCCTTGCCCCCGGACGGTGCCTCGAAGGACTCCAGCGCCTCCAGGACGTCCTGGACCCGGGAGATCTCGGCGTTGATGTCCTCGCGCCGCCGGACCAGGACCTCCAGCTCGCGCTTGCCCTCCTCGACCGTGCGCTTGGCCTCGCGGATCGCCTCGGCCTTGAGCTCCTCGGCCTCCCTGATCAGCGAGGACCGCTTCTGCTCGGCCTCCTTCAGCAGGCCCTCGGCCTTCTTGACGGCGGCGATACGGACCTTGCCGGCCTCGGAGTTGGCCTCCGACACCAGCTCCTTGGCCTTCGCCTGCGCCTTGGCCATCTGCTCCTCGGCGGCCTTGATGAGCGCGTCGCAGCGGTCGCCGGTCGACTTCATCGTCTCGGCGATCTCCCGGCGGGCCCGGTCGTGCAGCGCCTCGACCTCGCTGGTGACACGGTCGCGGTGCTCCTCCGCGCGCTCCCTGATCGAGGTGGAGTCCCGGCGGGCGCCGACGAGCAGCTCGTCCGCGTCCGTGCGGGCCTTCTCCACCAGCGAGTTGCCCTCGACCGTGGCTTCCGCGACGAGGCGGTCGGCCTCCGTGCGGGCGGCTCCCACCATGGTGTCGGCCTGCGCCTCGGCGTCCGCGGTCGTCTTGTGGGCCTGCGCTTGCGCCTCGGTGAGCAGCTTGTCGGCCTCGGCCGTGGTCTCGGTGATGAGCTTGTCGACCTGCTCGGCCACGTCCTGTCGGCGCTTGGCCGCGTCCTTGCGGGCCTCGTCGAGGGTGCGCTCGGCCTCCTCGCGCGCCGCCGTCACGAGCCGCTCGGCCTCCGCTGCCGCCTCGGCCTTGACGCGCTCGGACTCGCTGCGGGTCCGCTCCGCGTGCTGCTGCGCCGACCCCACCGTCTCCGCGGCCTCGGCGCGCAGCCGCTCCGCGTCCGACGTGGCGTCCCCGACCAGCTTGTCGGCCTTGGTATGTGCCTCGGCACGGACCCGGTCCGCCTCCGCGATCGTCTCCGACTGCAGCCGCTCCGCCTCGGAACGCGCCTCGGTGATGAGGGTGTCGGCCTGCGTCGCCGCGTCCGAACGGATCCGGTTGGCGTCCTCGCGGGCGTCCGCCCGGGTGCGGGACGCGGCCTGCTCGGCCTCGGCGATGGCGTTCGACGCCTCCGTACGCACCCGCTGGGCGTGCTCGGACGCCTCCGAGCGCAGCCGCTCCGCCTCGGCGATCGCCTCCGCGACGGTGCGCTCGGCGAGCGATTTGGCGGCCTGGGACTCCTCGCTCGCCTCGCGCCGGATACGGCCCGCGTCCTCGCTGGCCCGCTCCCGCTCGGCATAGGCGTCGGAGCGGACCCGGTCCGCCTCCTCCTGGGCCTCCCGGCGGGTACGGTCCGCCGCGTGCTCGGCGGCGTTGCGCAGCCCGGAGATCTCCTCCTGGGCCTGCTCGTGCAGCCCGGAGACGGAGTCACGGACCTGCTGGGCGTGCTGCTCGGCCGCCGACACCATCTCGGTGGCGCGACGGTCGGCCTCCTCGACCAGCCGCACCGCCTCGGCCTGCGCCTCCTCCACCCGGGTACGGGCGGAGGCCAGCAGCTCCTCGCTCTGCTCGCGGGCCCGCTCGCGCTCCTGGTCGGCCTCCTGGCGGGCGGAGCCGAGGGTCTCCTCGGCCTCGCGGCGGCGCCGGGTGGCCTCCTCCTGGGCGGCGGCCAGCGTCTCGGACGCCTCGGTGGCGAGCCGCTCGGCGGCGGCCTGCGCCTCCGCCCGGACCCGGTCGGCGGTGTCCTGCGCCTCCGACTTCAGCCGCTCGGCCTCGGCCGCGGCCTCGGACCTGAGGCGTACGGCGACGGCCTCGCCCTCGGCACGGGACGCCGACGCGTCCGACGCGGCCTCGTCGCGCAGCCGGTCGGCCTCCTCCTCGGCCTGCTGCTGGAGCGTGCGGATCCGCTCGGCGGCCTCCGCGCGCAGCCGGTCGGTCTCCTCGGCGGCCTCGCGCCGGATGCGGGCGGCCTCCTCGCGGGCGTCGGACAGCGCCTGCTCGGCCGCCGCGAGCCGCTGCTCGGCCTCGCTCTGCAGCCGGGCCAGCTCCTCGGCGGCCTCCGCACGGCGGGCCTCGATGCCGCGCTCGGTCTCCTCGCGCAGTTCCTGGGCGGCCCGCTCGGCGTCGGCCTTGATGCCCTCGGCCTGCTCGACGACCTCGTCGCGGTGCCGCTCGGCCTCCTGGCGGGTGCGCTGGAGGGTCTCCTCGGCCTGGCGGCGCAGCGTCGTCGCCCGCTCGATGGCCTCGGTGCGGACCTTCTCGCTGTCCGTCGAGGCCTTCTGGCGCAGCTCGTCCGCGTCCTGCCGGGTCTTCGCCAGCAGCTCCTCGGCGGTCTTGGCCGCCTCCTCGATCTGCTGGACGGCCTCCTTGCGGGCCTCCGCGCGGATCTTCTCGCCCTCGGCGACCGCGTCGGAGCGCAGCTGCTCGGCCTCGCCGCGCAGCCTGCGGGCCTCCTCCTGCAGCTCGACCGTCTTGGCGCGGTACTCCTTGGTGTCGTCCTTCGCCGAGCCCTTGAGCTGCTCGGCGATGTCGTGCGCCTCGGCACGCAGCCGGTCCGCCTCGGCCTCGGCCTCCTTGCGGATCCGCTCGGCCTCCTCGGCCGCGGCCTTGGTGGTGTTCTGGGCGTCCTCCTGCGCCTTGTTGAGGACGTCCTCGGCCGTCTTGGCCGCCTTGGACAGCTGGGTCGCGCTCTCCTCGGCGGTGATCGTGCGGGCCTTCTCGGCGGCCTCGGCGACGATCTTCTCGGCCTCGGCGCGGGCGTCGGCGACGACCTGCTCGGCGTCCGCCTTGGTGGTCTCGGCCTCCTTGGTGGCCTCGCTGACCAGCCGGGCGACCTGCTCCTTCGCCGTACGCATGCGCTGTTCGTTGGCCGACTCGGCACTGCTGAGCGCCTTCTCGGCGGCCGTCGTGGCCTCGGCGACCAGCTTCTCGGCCTCGGACTGCGCCTTGCGCAGCGCCTCCTCGGCCTCCGCCATGCGCTGCTCGGCGGCCCGGCTGAGCTCGGTGGCCTGCCGGCGGGCGCTGTCGGACTCCGTGGCGGTGGAGCTGCGCAGCTGCTCGGCGTGGTCGGTGGCCTCCTGGGCCTGCGTGGAGGCGGCGTTCAGCAGCCGCTCGGCGTCCGTACGGGCCCGGAGCAGGATCTGCTCGGCCTCCGCACGGGCCTCCTCGGCCGCGCCCGTGAGGCGCTGGCGGGCCTCGCCGGTGAGCCGCTCGGCCTCGGCGCGCGCGGCCGCCATGGCCTGGTCGGCCTCGGCGCGCGACTCGTCGAGGAGCCGGCGGGCCTGCTGCTCGGTGCGGGCGCGCAGCTGCTCCGCCCACGCCACGTTCTCGTTGACGTGCGACTCGACGGTCTGCCGCCGCTCGGCCAGCTCCTGGTCCAGTTGCTGGCGGCGGGTCACCGCCTCCTGGTGCAGCTCGGCCTGCAGCCGGGCCGCGTTCTCCGCGTGCTCCTGCAGGATGCGCTGGGTCTGCGCGCGGGCCTGGCTCAGCTCCCGCTCCGCGTCCTGGCGGAGCTGGTCCGCCTGGATCTGGGCGTTGCGCAGCAACTGTTCGGCCTGATAGCCGATGTCACCGCCGTCGAAGGCCGGCCGGGACATGATGGTGCGCCGCGCCTCGTGCAACTTGGCGCGCAGCACCTCGACCTGGTAGCCGAGGTCCTCGGCGTGCTGGATCGCCTTTTCCCGCTCGGTCTTCAGCCGATCCATCTCGGCCTCGAACCGAGAGAGGTGGTCGACGTCAGCCGCCGGCTCTCGCTCCTGGCGTTCGTAGCCCCGCACTGCGCGGTCCCATCCGTCCCCTGGTCGCAAGTCTCTCCATACGGGCACCGTCCATCCGCCGAACGGGGCCCCCGGGGAATGGTGTCAGATCAACGGCGGAGCACGGGCTGTTGCCCCACCCTCGTCCCCCGAAACCCGGACCCCGGAAATGGCGGCCACCCTGGACTGAGCGGCGACCGCCCCCAACCCTACCGGCCCATATGTACGAGGGTCAGTGCTCAGGTGACTCAACAGGCGCCGAAGTGACCAGTTCTGTCAGTACGCCGTGGCAATCCTTGGGGTGCAGGAAGGTGATTCGTGACCCCATGGAGCCGCGCCGGGGCTCTTCGTACAGAACGCGTACGCCTTTGTCGCGGATGTCCCCGGCATCTCCATCGACATCTGCCGTACCGAAAGCGATGTGGTGGACACCCTCGCCGTTCTTGTCGAGCCACTTCGCGACGGTCGAGTCCGGCCGCGTCGGCTCAAGAAGCTGCAGGTAGGAGGCACCGCCGTCGGAGGTTTCGTTGATCTTGAGCATGGCCTCGCGGACGCCCTGCTCCTCGTTGACCTCGGAGTGGAACACCTCGAAGCCATACGTGGCCCGGTAGAACTCGACGGTCTTGTCGAGATCGAAACAGGCGATTCCGATGTGGTCGATTCGCGTCAGCATGTTGTTCAGTGGAGCGCTCCCCGGGTGGTTACGCAACGTGCGCGCGATCACACTGACGGCCCGGTGACGGCACGGAGTGCCACTCAGTACATTCGAAGTAAACCCTCGTTCACTCCTCGGCTGTCCAAGCTGGAAGGGGATCGCACCTCATGTCTTCTGGAAACGGCACGACGTCCGTGATCGTCGCGGGTGCCCGCACCCCGATGGGGCGGCTGCTCGGCTCACTGAAGTCCTTCTCCGGAGCCGACCTCGGCGGCTTCGCGATCAAGGCCGCCCTCGACCGTGCGGGGATCGGTGGCGACCAGGTGCAGTACGTGATCATGGGCCAGGTGCTGCAGGCCGGGGCGGGGCAGATCCCGGCGCGCCAGGCCGCGGTCAAGGCCGGCATCCCGATGAACGTCCCGGCGCTCACCATCAACAAGGTCTGTCTGTCCGGCCTCGACGCCATCGCCCTCGCGGACCAGCTGATCCGCGCCGGCGAGTTCGACGTGATCGTCGCGGGCGGCCAGGAGTCCATGACCAACGCCCCGCACCTGCTGCCGAAGTCCCGTGAGGGCTACAAGTACGGCGCGGTGCAGATGGTCGACGCGATGGCGTACGACGGTCTGACCGACGCCTTCGAGAACATCGCCATGGGCGAGTCCACGGAGAAGCACAACACCCGCCTCGGCATCCTGCGCCCCGAGCAGGACGAGATCGCGGCCCTGTCCCACCAGCGGGCCGCCGCCGCGCAGAAGAACGCCATCTTCGAGGCCGAGATCACCCCGGTGGAGATCCCGCAGCGCAAGGGCGACCCGATCCTCTTCAGCAAGGACGAGGGCATCCGCGGCGACACCACCGCCGAGTCGCTGGGCAAGCTGCGCCCGGCGTTCTCGAAGGAGGGCACCATCACGGCGGGCTCGTCCTCCCAGATCTCGGACGGTGCCGCCGCGGTCGTCGTCATGAGCAAGGCCAAGGCCCAGGAGCTCGGCCTGGACTGGATCGCCGAGATCGGCGCCCACGGCAACGTGGCGGGTCCGGACAACAGCCTCCAGTCCCAGCCCTCCAACGCCATCCTGCACGCCCTGAAGAAGGAGGGCCTGGAGGTCTCGGACCTCGACCTGATCGAGATCAACGAGGCCTTCGCCGCCGTCGCGGTGCAGTCAATGAAGGACCTCGGGGTGTCCTCCGAAAAGGTGAACGTCAACGGTGGAGCCATCGCCCTGGGGCACCCGATCGGTATGTCGGGTGCGCGCCTCGTCCTGCACCTGGCCCTGGAGCTGAAGCGTCGGGGCGGCGGGGTCGGCGCGGCCGCGCTGTGCGGTGGCGGCGGGCAGGGTGACGCGCTGATCGTGCGGGTACCCAAGGCCTGAGTTCTCCTTTGTAGGACCTCTTTCGTGAACGGAGCTGTGATGCAGGACGTCTCCACACTGGTGACCCAGGCCAGGGAAGGTCGGCCCAGGGCGGTGGCCCGGCTGATCTCGCTGGTGGAGGGGGCGTCCCCGCAGCTGCGGGAGGTCATGGCGGCGCTTGCCCCGCTGACGGGCAACGCGTACGTCGTGGGCCTGACGGGATCGCCGGGCGTGGGCAAGTCGACGTCCACGTCCGCGCTCGTGACGGCCTACCGAAAGCAGGGCAAGCGGGTCGGTGTCCTGGCCGTCGACCCGTCCTCGCCCTTCTCGGGCGGCGCCCTGCTCGGCGACCGCGTCCGGATGTCGGACCACGCCTCCGACCCCGGCGTCTACATCCGCTCGATGGCGACGCGCGGCCACCTCGGCGGCCTCGCGTGGGCCGCCCCGCAGGCCATCCGCGTCCTGGACGCGGCGGGCTGCGACGTGATCCTGGTCGAGACGGTCGGCGTCGGCCAGTCGGAGGTGGAGATCGCCTCCCAGGCCGACACGTCGGTGGTGTTGCTGGCCCCGGGAATGGGTGACGGCATCCAGGCGGCGAAGGCCGGAATCCTGGAGATCGGCGACGTGTACGTCGTCAACAAGGCCGACCGCGACGGCGCCGACGCCACCGCCCGCGAGCTCAACCACATGCTCGGCCTCGGCGAGTCCCGCGGCCCCGGCGACTGGCGCCCGCCCATCGTCAAGACGGTGGCCGCACGCGCCGAGGGCGTCGACGAAGTGCTGGAAGCCCTGGAGAAGCACCGCGCCTGGATGGAGGAGCGCGGAGTCCTGGCCGAACGCCGCCGCGCCCGCGCCGCCCGCGAGGTGGAGACCATCGCCGTCACGGCCCTGCGCGAACGCATCGCCGACCTCCACGGCGACCGCCGGCTCGGCGCGCTGGCGGAGAAGATCGTCGCCGGGGAGCTGGATCCCTACCGGGCGGCGGACGAGCTGGTGGCGGGGCTGACGAAGAGCTGACGCGACCGGGGGAGTCGGGGGACTCGGGGCCGCGCCTCGCGCTGCCGGCTCCGGGCCGACAGCTCGCGGGCAGGCCGCGTCCGCTCGCGTGGCTGGGTGTGGGCCGTTGGCCTGCATGGTCCGCCGCATGGGCAACTCCCCGTCCACGCTGGTAAGTTGATCCGCATGTACCTCCTCTTGGCATAGGGCACGCCCTGCCCGCGCACGGTGAACGGCCGGTCGGCCGTGATCGTCGCGGTGCTGACGCGTCCCCTTTTCCGCCTCGAGTCGAGGAACTCCCGTGTCTTCCACATCTGTGGTGCGGCCGTCGTATGCCGCCGTTCTCCGGATCCCGTATGCCCGCCGCACCTTCGCCGCCGCCCTGCTCGGCAGGCTGTCGTACGGCGTCGTCCCGCTGTCCGTGATGCTTGCCGTGACCCGCGCGTCCGGGTCGTACGCGGTGGCGGGCGTCGTGATGGCGCTGTTCTCCGGGACCAGTGTCTTTCTGTCGCCCGCGCGGGCGGCTCTCATCGACCGGTACGGGCCGTGCCGGGCGCTCGTTCCGATGGTCGCGGCCTACGTCACGCTGCTCGGGGTGCTGACGGTGGCCGTCTGGCGGCCGGGCGGTGCCTCGTCGGTCGTCCTGGGCGCTGTCACCGCCGTGGCGGGGGCCTGTACTCCGCCGCTGGGGCCGACCATGCGCGCCGTGTGGGGGCGGATCGCCCCGGAGCGGGCGCTGTTGCAGCGGGCCTACAGCCTCGACGGTGTCGCCGAGGAACTGCTGTTCGTCTCGGGCCCGTTGCTGGTCGGCGTGCTGGTGGGGCTGGCTCCGCCGGCGGCCGGCATCGTCGTCGGGGCGGTGCTGATGGCGGCCGGGGCGGCCGCGTTCGTGTCGTCGCCGGTGGTGCGGGAGGTGCCGCCCGGCGGGCGGAAACGGGGGAGTGGGCCCGCCGGGCGGCTGTTGGTGCGCGAGCTCGGACGGCCCGTGGGGGCCGCCCTGGGGGTGGGGCTCGCGCTGGGAGTGGTCGATCTGCTGGTCGTGGCGTTCGCCGAGGGGCGGGGCCAGAGCCACGGCGGCGCGGGCGTGGCCTGGGTGCTGGCCGCCATGTCGGCCGGAAGCGCCGTCGGCGGGCTGCTCAACGGGGCCGTCGCGTGGCGGAGTCCGGCCGGGGCGCGGCTGCCTGTGATGGTCGTCGGCCTGGGGCTGGCGCTCGTCGGTGCGGGTCTGGCCCCGGGCCTGGGCACTCTCGCCGCGGCTGCCGCGGTCGCCGGGTTCTTCGTGGCGCCGGCGCTCACCACCGCGTATCTCATCGCCGACGACACCGCCGCGCCCGAGGCCCGGGTGCAGGCCGGGGCCTGGGTCAACACGGCCGTCAACGCGGGGAGCACGGCGGGTACGGCGGCCGCCGGGGCGCTGGTCGGGTGGCTGCCGGTGGGGGTGTGCTTCGCGGTGACCGGTGGGGTGACGCTGCTGACGGCGGCGGCTGTGGCGCGGGGCGCGCGTCGCGCGAGGGGCACGGCGGTTTCCGTGCCCCTCGCGTAGCGGTGTTCGTCAGTCGTCGTCGCCGGACGTGTCGTCCTGGTCGTCGTCCTGGACCTGGGTGACCTTGCCGGTCTTGAGGTCGACCTCGTACTCGCCCTTCGCGGTGTCCACGCTCCAGGCGGCGGGGCCGTCGTCGTCCAGGTCGACGTCGGTGACCGTGCCCTTCGCCGCGGCCGCCTGCGCGGCCTCGCGGGCGTCCACGCTCGCGCCCTTCAGGGCGGCGAGGTCCTCGCGGCCGTCGTTGTCGTCGTCGTTGTCGCGCTGGGCGCCGAGGACCTTGCCGTCGGCCGCGGAGACCCGGACGTCGTAGTCGGTGCCGTCGCCCTTCACGACGTTCACCTCCCAGACGTTCGCGCGGTCGTCGTCGATGTCGGCGGCGACGGCCGTGCCCGGCGTGTGCTTCAACGCGGCCGCGATCGCGTCGGCGGCGGTGACCTGCGCGGCGGTGCGGGCCTTCGCGCGGGCCTCGGCGGCGTCGCCCCGGTCGTCGGCGGTGTCGTCCGCGGTGATCTCCGCCGAGTCCTCGGCCGAGTCCTGCGCCGCCGTGTCGTCCCGGTCGTCGGTGAGCCGTACGCTCGACTGCCGCTGCGTGGGCGCGCTCTCGTCGCCACCGACCGCATAGGCCGCGACGGTGCCGCCTCCGATCAGGGCCGCGGCGGCGACGGTGGCGATGACGATGTTGCGCTTCATTACGGTTCCTCCCGAGTCATTCGGATTCGCGTCGTTTCGCTGTGTTCGCTTCGACGGGAATCAATCTGCCGAACCGACGCTGAGAGGAACCTGAAGCCCCCTGAAGAGATCTTCAGCTTCGCTTTGCGAACCTTTACGCATGCGCCCGCCCGTCACCCACCACCACCCTGCTCGAGACGCTTCGCGTCGCCCCTTTCGATTCTTGATCGTGGAGGACGAGAAGCGGCTGGCCCTGTCGCTCGCCAAGGGCCTGACCGCCGAGGGATACGCCGTGGACGTCGTCCACGACGGCCGGGAGGGGCTGTACCGGGCCTCGGAGGGGTCGTACGACCTCGTGATCCTCGACATCATGCTGCCCGGCCTGAACGGCTACCGCGTCTGCGCCGCCCTGCGTGCCGCCGGCCACGAGGTGCCGATCCTGATGCTCACCGCCAAGGACGGCGAGTACGACGAGGCCGAGGGGCTGGACACCGGCGCCGACGACTACCTCACCAAGCCGTTCTCGTACGTCGTCCTCGTCGCCCGCGTCAAGGCGCTGCTGCGGCGCGGCGGCCAGGGCGCCGGGGCCTCTCCCGTGCACGTCCAGGGCGACCTGAAGGTCGACACCGCGGCCCGCCGGGTCTTCCTCGGCGAGGACGAAGTGACCCTCACCGCCAAGGAGTTCGCGGTCCTGGAGCAACTCGTGGTGCGGGCCGGCGAGGTGGTGTCCAAGTCCGAGATCCTGGAGCACGTCTGGGACTTCGCGTACGAGGGCGATCCGAACATCGTCGAGGTGTACGTCAGCACTCTGCGGCGCAAGCTGCGCGCCGGGCTCATCCGGACGGTGCGGGGTGCCGGGTACCGGCTGGAGAAGGAAAGATGAGAAGGCTCTTCGGCTCGGTCCGCTCGCGGGCCACGCTCGGCGCCGCCCTCGTCGTCGCCGTGGCGCTGGTCGCGGCGGGGGCGGCGGTCCTGCTGTCGCTGCGGTCCACCCTGATCGACCAGGCGGGCAACGACGCCGAACGCGCGGCGCAGAGCGTCGTCGCCCAGCTCGCCGGGGGAAGGGCCTACGACCAGCTGGACATGGACGACGACAGTCCGGTCCAGGTCGTCGACGCGGACAACACCCTGGTCGCGGCGAGCGAGGACCTGGAGCGGATCAGCGGCACGGCCACCGACGCGGTGAAGCCGCAGCCGCAGCCGGGCGGTACGGGTAAGGGCGAGAAGGGTACGGGCGGCGAGGACGCCGACGACGACGCGGACGACCACCCGGCCGAGGACGCCGGCGAGATCGGCGAGGGGACGAAGTTCACCGACGGTTCCGCGACGATCGACGGTGAGAGCGCCGACTACCGCTTCGCCGCCGTCGAGGGGAAGGCCGGCGACAGGCCGGTCACCGTCTACGCCGGCGGCTCGCTGGACGCCGAACAGAGCGCCGTGAACACCGCGCTGACCGTCATGCTGATCGGCTTCCCGCTGCTGCTCGGTGTCGTCGCGGCCGTGACCTGGCTGGTCACCCGGCGTGCCCTGCGCCCCGTCGAGGGCATCCGGCGCGAGATGGCCGCGATCACCGCGTCGCAGGACCTCGCCCGGCGCGTGCCGGAGCCGGACACCCATGACGAGGTGGCCAGGCTCGCCCGCACCACCAACGAGACGCTGGCCGCGCTGGAGACCTCCGTGGAACAGCAGCGCCGGTTCGTCGCCGATGCCTCGCACGAGCTGCGCAGCCCCATCGCCAGCCTGCGCACCCAGCTGGAGGTGGGCGCCGCCCACCCGGAGCTGCTGGACGTGCCGGGCGCGGTGGAGGACACCGTACGACTGCAGCGCCTCGCCGCGGACCTGCTGCTGCTCGCCCGCCTGGACGCGGGGGAGGCGACGGGCGCCAAACGGTTCGACCTCGGCGAGGTCGCGCGGCGGGAGGCCCGGGGGCGCAAGAACGTGACGGTCCGGGCGGAGGTCGTGGACGTGGCCGGGTCCCGGAGCCAGGTGGAGCGGGTGATCGGCAATCTGCTCGACAACGCGCAGCGGCACGCCCGTTCGGCGGTCACCGTGACCGTCCGCACGGACGGGGCGTGGGCCGTCGCGGCCGTCGCCGACGACGGGGACGGGGTTGCCGAGGCAGACCGGGAGCGGATCTTCGAGCGGTTCGTCCGGCTCGACGAGGCCCGCAGCCGCGACGACGGCGGCGCCGGGCTGGGCCTGGCCATCGCCCGCGATGTCGCCGTACGGCACGGGGGGACGCTCACCGTGGGCCGGGCACCGGCGGGCGGAGCTCTGTTCGAACTCCGCCTGCCGCAGGATCGGACCTAGGCGCCGAGTCTGCCGCGGGGGCCCGGGTTACGGGCGTCCGCGCTGGCCGCGCAGGTGCTCCGCGATGGGCTTGAGGCCCTTGTCGAGTTCTGTCAGGGCCTCGGGGGACAGCAGGTCGATGAAGTGCCTCCGCACGGACGCCACGTGATGCGGCGCGACCTTCTTCATCGTCTCCATACCGTGTTCGGTGAGGACGGCGTAGAGCCCGCGGCGGTCGGACTCGCAGTTCTCACGGCGGACCAGGTTCGCGTTCTCCATCCGGGTGATCTGGTGGGAGAGGCGGCTTTTGGACTGCAGGGTGGCGGACGCGAGGTCGCTCATCCGCATCCGTACGTCCTCCGACTCGGAGAGATTCACCAGGATCTCGTAGTCGTTCATTGTCAGGCCGAACGGCTGCAGGTCCCTTTCGAGCTGGTACGTCAACAGCCTGTTGACCTCCAGGTGGGTGCGCCAGGCGCACTGCTCCGCATCGGTCAGCCAGCGCGTGGCCGTCTCGGTCTCCATGAATGAAGTCTACCTAAGAAGTTGAAAGGCGAACTAGTGAGGGTTTCTGTGACACGCTGCGTGAACCCTGTGTGCTCACACGTTCGATGTCACACTCCGCAGACTACCGCTCACAGCCCGAAGCGACGCTGGAGGTCTCCCAGCTGTCCGGGAAGGCGCGGTGCTCCAGCCACTTGTGAAGGGCCTGTGTGCGGCGCACCGGAACCGGGCACTCCGGCGTCCGGCGGAACCGCCCCCGTGGCGTGCTCGGCCATGAGGGTCTCGGTCGACTGGAGCAGTACCGTGCCGGCTCCGACGAACTCGAACTGATGCTCCTCTCCGGAGGCCCCGCCGAGCCCTGTCAGTGCACGTAGACCGCCCATTACGCCGGTCATGTAGCCATGGTCGTAGTGGTGGCACGGCGACGGGCAGTCGGCCCAGCCGACGAGCGCCTGCGGGTCCACCCGGATCGGGGGTTCCATGAACACCACCGGACCGTTAGATGCGGCCACGAACTTTCCGGTTCCGATGAGGGTCAGAAAACCCGGCACGATCGATTGCTTGAGCGCGAGACTTGGCTGAAAAGCGAGCAGGTTGCCCGAGCGAATGGTCAGATTGCCGTCCTCGAGGTCGTACGAGTTCACGTCGAATGCCCGGTCGGCCAGCAGCATCTTGCCCGAGCCCTGCGCCACGACCCAGTCGCTCGCGTGCAGAGGCGAATGAAAGGACGTACGGACAAGGCGGTCGAGTCCGCCGTGCCCGACGCCGTTGAACTCCATCGAGCCGTAGTAGGCGATCATCTTCCCCTTCTGCAGGAACCACTGGCTTCCCTTGAGTTCCACGCAGAAGGTGTAGGCGTTGACGTTGTCGTCGGAGGGCAGGGTCATGGGGTCGTACACGGTGGGGCCCGCGCCCGGGTAGTGGCTCACAGCTTCTCCTCCGACGCCTGGACGTACACCGCACCGCTGCCGCTGAGCTCCAGCTGGAAGGCCTCGCCGGAGCCGCGGCCCACCATGTCGCGCCAGCCGAGCGCGGTGGACAGCTTGTTGCGCACGTCGCCGTGGTGGGCGACGTAGGCCTGGGGGTCGACGTGGACGGGGCGCTGCGGGGTGATGGGGATCTCGAAGACGCCGCCGTGCGCCATGACCGCCACGGCCCCGTGGCCCTTGAGGGTGGTCGTGAACAGCCCCTGCCCGCTGATCTGCCCCCGGACCATGCCCATGACCCCGCCCTGCGAGCCGAGGAACATCGTGCCCTGCTGGAGGGTGCCCTCGAAGGCGAGCAGGCGGTCCGCCTCGACGCACAGGGTGTCGCCGGAGAGGTTGATCACCTGGATGTGGTGGCCGCCGTGCCCGAAGAGCACCGTGCCGCTGCCCTCGACGGTCATCAGCGGGGTGTCCTCGTTGGCCACCCGGCGCCCGATCATGGACATGATCCCGCCCTGGCCGCCGGCCGTGTTGGGGGTGAAGGACACCTCGCCCTTGTAGGCGAGCATCGCGCCGCGCTGGCTGAACAGCCGCTGGCCGGGCACGACCGTCGCCTCGACCATCTTGGAGTTGATCTCGCGGAAGCCCATGTCACACGTCCCCCGCGATCGTGTTCCGCTCGCTCGGCTGGACGTACACCAGACCGTCCCCCTCGAAGCGGATCTGGAAGGCCTCGCCGCCGCCCTCGCCCATGAGTGTGCGGAACGTCACACCGGACTGGAAGGACTGCCGCAGGTTCCCCTGATGGGCCACATATGCCCCCGGGTCGACGGTCAGCGGGTACTGCGCGCTGACCCGCAGCACCACGGCCGGCCCGTCCGACATGATCGCCGCCTGTCCGTGCCCCTCGACGGTGGTCGTGAACAGCCCGTTGCCCTGCGAGGCGCCGCGCATGCCGGTGAAGGACGTGCCGGTGCGCAGGCCCCCGTCGGTGGCGAGCAGGTTGCTCGACTCGACGTAGAGCTTGTCGCCCTGGAGGCTGACGAGGTTGATCTCGGAGGCGCGGTCCGCGAACCAGCACGTCCCGTGCCCCTTCACCTCCATCAACGTCATCTGCTCGCCGGTGAGGCGCCGGGTCACCATGCCCCTGAGGCCCTCACCGCCGCCGCTCATCTTCTTGAAGGCCATCTGCCCGTCGTACGCGACCATCGAGCCGTTCTTCGCCTTCACGGCGTCCCCGGTCATGTCGACGGCGAGCACCTTGCTGCCCTGAAGTCGGAACATCGCCACGCAGCGAAGGTAGCCGCCGACGCCTGCCGCCAACAGATCCCAAAGGTGGACTTCACCCCTGACGGGACCCCGAGCCCCACCCCCGGCCCGGTGTTTGCCACAATGGGCGAGCGTTTGTGCTTGCGTTCACAAGCTTGATCCGAACCGACCGACGTCACTCCCCCCCCGAACCCCACCGAAGGTGACCCGTGGACATCAAGACCGCCACCGCCCTCCGCCGCCTCCGTCTCGTCTCGGCCCCCGAGGCGGTGTCGTTCCTGCTCCTGCTCACCTGCTCCGTGCTGAAGCGGACCGTGGGCTTCGACGCGGTGTTCCCGATGGGCCTGACCCACGGCGTTCTCTTCATCCTGTACGTGATCTTCTGGGCGGACGCCTGGAACCGCACCAAGTGGTCCAAGAAGACGGCGGCGATCTACTTCGTCCTCTCCGTCCTGCCGACCGGCGGCTTCTTCGCCGACCGCAAGCTCAAGCGCGAGGCCGAGAACGCGGTGATCGCCTCCCGCGCCCGCAAGGAAGGCATCGTCAACGCATGATCGTCGCCTTCTCCGTGACGCCGCTCGGTGTCGGCGAGGACGTGGGGGAGTACGTCGCCGACGCCGTCCGGGTCGTCCGCGAGTCGGGTCTGCCCAACCGCACCGACGCGATGTTCACCTCGATCGAGGGCGACTGGGACGAGGTCATGGACGTCGTCAAGCGTGCCGTCGCCGTCGTCGAGGAGCGGGCGCCGCGGGTGTCGCTGGTGCTCAAGGCGGACATCAGGCCCGGCGTGAGTGACGGTCTCACCTCCAAGGTGGAAACCGTGGAGCGGCATCTGGCCGAATAGGCAGTGGCGCGCCGGGGCGGACGTACGGGATCCGTACGTCCGCCCCGGCGCTTTGTCGTTTCCAACTCCGGTCGGCGAACGGGCACTTCGGCCGACACCGCGGCCGGGCCCCGGCGTCCGGCCCCGCCGCGAGGGCGCGTCAAGTCGCCGCCCGTGTACGCGCATTCCGGCGCGCCCAATCGGCGGTTCCCTCAATTGGCCCCCGTGGCTCGCGGACCCCCTGGCCCTGACCCACGATGAAGGCTCAGGGCCGCAACCCGCGTTCGCGCTGGTGAAACGGCCGCCGCTTGCTCCCGCGAAGGAAGGGTCTGCCGGATGACCACTTCGCCCTACACATCCCAGTCGGCGTTCGACGGCTCCAGGATGCGCGTCACCCTGCTCGTCGATCTCCACGAAGGCGCCCAGCAAGAGTTCCTCGACGCCTACGAGCAGATGCGCGACCGAGTCGCGTCGGTCCCCGGTCACCTCGGTGACCAGCTGTGCCAGTCCCTGGAGAACCCGTCCCAGTGGCTCATCACGAGCGAATGGGCGACCGCCCCGCCGTACCTCGCCTGGGTGAACAGTGACGAGCACTTCGAGACGGTCAGGCCCCTGACGAACTGCGTCCGTGAACTGCGCTCGATGCGCTACGGCATCGTCCGCGAGACCGGCGGCGGCGCCCGCCCGGGCATCGGCGGACTCCAGGCGGCCGCACGGGTCGGCGACGGGGTCACGCGCCACGCCCTGACCTTCACCGTCAAGCCCGGCTCCGAGTCCAAGGTCGCGGAGATCCTCGCCGGCTACGCGCCGCCCCAGGCCCGCGTCGACGACACCACGCGGCTGCGCCGCACCACCCTGTTCATGCACGGCAACCGGGTCGTACGCACCGTCGAGGTGGAGGGCGACCTGATGGCGGCCCTGCGCCACGTCTCGCGCCAGCCCGAGGTGCGGGCCGTCGAGGAGGCCCTCAACCCGCATCTGGAGCAGCACCGGGATCTGTCCGACCCCGAGTCCGCGAAGGCCTTCTTCGCCCGCGCCGCGATGCCGGCCGTCCATCACGTGGCACGCGGTGGACCGGAACCGGACGACATCACCCGCCACGCCCTGTACTACCCGGCCCGTCCGGGCTGCGGCATGGCCCTGGCCAAGCTGCTCTCCCGGCAGGACGAGACCGCGGCGGCCGACCCGGCCGGCCCCGTGCACCGCAGCACCGTCTTCCAGCGCGAGGACATCGTCGTCCGTCTCATCGACGTACGGGGTGACCCCGAGACCGATCCGGTCCTGGCGCTCGGCATCCATGGCCCGAGAAAGCCCGCCGTGCTGGCCCGTCTGCTCGACGGCGCCGCGCTCGGCATGGCCGGACCGCTCACCGGCGAGCGGGAGGCGACCCGCCTCCTGGCGCATGCCGACATGAGCCTGATCACCGACCGCAGGGCTGCGCAGTCCTGACCGCCGGGGCCTGTCCGGCGGATCAGGCCCCGAGGGACCCACACCCCATCGACCGACCTGGAGACAGACCATGGAGAAGATGCGCCCGCGCGTCGTGGACATCAAAGACATCGAGCCCAACCGCAAGCGCGGCGGCGACCTGCGCACGCTGCTCACCCCTGTCACGGTGGGCGCCACGAGCGGGTTCATGGGCCTGGCCATCATCCGGCCCGGCGAACGCATCAGCGAGCACTACCACCCGTACTCCGAGGAGTTCGTGTACGTCGTCGAGGGCAGGCTGGAGGTCGACCTGGATGGCGAAACGTTTTCCCTCCGCTCCGACCAGGGCCTGATGATCCCCATCGACATGCGCCACCGCTTCCGCAACGTCGGTGACGAGGAAGCCCGGATGGTCTTCCACCTGGGCCCCCTCGCACCGAACCCGAAGCTCGGCCACGTCGACACCGAGGCCCCGGAGATCAGCGACGACCGCGTGGCGTACCCCCTCATCCAGGAGGAGGGCGGGCAGCCCGAGCGGCCGGGAGTCCTCTCGTGACCCGGCGGGTGGCGGTCACCGGCATAGGCGTCGTCGCCCCCGGCGGGATCGGGGTGCCGGCGTTCTGGGACCTGCTGTCGAACGGCCGTACCGCGACGCGCGGCATCACCCTGTTCGACCCCGAGGGACTGCGCTCCCGCATAGCCGCCGAGTGCGACTTCGACCCGCTCGCCCACGGACTCGACCCCGAGCAGGTCGAACGCGCCGACCGGTACATACAGTTCGCCCTGGTCGCCGCGCAGGAGGCCGTGACCGACAGCGGTGTCGACTTCGCCGCGGAAAACCCCTGGCGCGTGGCCGTGTCCCTGGGCAGCGCGGTGGGCGGCACGACCCGGCTGGAGCACGACTACGTCCTGGTCAGCGAACGAGGACAGCGCTGGGACGTCGACCACCGTGCCGCCGAGCCGCAGTTGCACCGGGCGTTCTCGCCCAGCACGCTCGCGGCGGACGTCGCCGAGCGGTTCGGCGCGCAGGGGCCGGTGCAGACCGTGTCCACCGGCTGCACCTCCGGGCTCGACGCGGTGGGCTACGCCTTCCACACCGTGGAGGAGGGCCGCGCCGACATCTGCATAGCCGGGGCGTCGGACTCGCCGATCTCCCCGATCACCATGGCCTGCTTCGACGCCATCAAGGCCACGTCGCCCAACAACGACGACCCCGCGCACGCCTCCCGCCCCTTCGACGCCAACCGCGACGGGTTCGTCATGGGCGAGGGCGCCGCCGTCCTCGTACTCGAGGAACTGGAACACGCGCGGGCGCGCGGCGCGCACGTCTACTGCGAGATCGGCGGCTACGCCACCTTCGGCAACGCGTACCACATGACCGGTCTGACCAGCGAGGGACTGGAGATGGCCCGGGCCATCGACGTGACGCTCGACCACGCGCGCGTGAACCCCACGGACATCGACTACGTCAACGCGCACGGCTCGGGCACCCGGCAGAACGACCGGCACGAGACCGCCGCGGTCAAGAAGTCCCTGGGCGCCCACGCCTACGACACGCCCATGAGCTCGATCAAGTCCATGGTGGGCCACTCGCTCGGCGCGATCGGCGCGATCGAGGTCGTCGCCTGCGTCCTCGCCCTGGCCCGCCAGGTGGTCCCGCCGACGGCGAACTACGAGACCCCCGACCCCGAGTGCGACCTGGACTACGTACCGCGCACCGCACGCTCCCGCCGGCTCGACAACGTGCTCTCCGTGGGCAGCGGCTTCGGCGGGTTCCAGTCCGCGGTGCTTCTGACGGGGCCGGCTGGGAGGAAACGATGAGTGGTAGTGGCATAGGCAGTGACATAGGAACCCGGCGCACCGCCGTCACGGGGATCGGTGTGATCGCGCCCAACGGCCTTCATACGGACACCTACTGGAAGTCCGTCAAGGAAGGCGCGAGCGTCCTGGACCGAGTGACCAGGGAAGGCTGCGAGCACCTCCCGCTCCGCGTCGCCGGCGAGGTCCGCGGATTCGACCCGTCGGCGCTCATCGAGGAGACCTTCCTCGTCCAGACCGACAAGTTCACCCACTTCGCGCTGGCCGCCGCAGACGCCGCCCTCCAGGACGCGGGGCTGAGCAGCAGCGCCGCCGACTCGCCGTACTCCGTCGGCGTGGTCACGGCGGCCGGGTCCGGCGGCGGCGAGTTCGGCCAGCGGGAACTGCAGAAGCTGTGGGGGCAGGGTTCCCGGTTCGTCGGGCCCTACCAGTCCATCGCCTGGTTCTACGCGGCCAGCACCGGCCAGATATCCATCCGCAAGGGCTTCAAGGGCCCCTGTGGGGTGGTGGCCAGCGACGAGGCCGGCGGCCTGGATGCCATCGCGCACGCCGCCCAGGCCGTGCAGCGGGGCACGGAGGTGGTCGTCGTCGGGGCGGCCGAGGCGCCGCTCGCCCCCTACTCGGGGGTCTGCCAGCTCGGGTACCGCGAACTCAGCACCGTCGAGGACCCGGCCCGCGCCTACCGCCCCTTCACCTCGGCCGCCTGCGGCTTCGTGCCCGCGGAGGGCGGTGCCGTCCTCGTCGTGGAGGACCTGGACCGGGCCCGGCGCCGGGGGGCGACCGTCCGGGCCACCGTGGCGGGACACGCCGCCACCTTCACCGGCGCCTCGCGCTGGGACCGCTCGCGGGACGGGCTCGCGCACGCCATCAGGGGCGCGCTCGACGAGGCCGGCTGTGCGCCGGAGGAGATAGACGTCGTCTTCGCCGACGCGATGGGGGTACCGGAGGCGGACCGCGCCGAGGCACTCGCCCTCGCCGACGCCCTGGGCCCGTACGGCACCAAGGTCCCCGTCACGGCCCCCAAGACCGGCATCGGACGGTCCTATTGCGGGGCACCGCTGCTGGACGTCGCGGCCGCCGTGCTCGCCATGGAACACGGGCAGATCCCCCCGACGCCGGGCGTCTTCGACATCTGCCACGACATCGACCTGGTGACCTCCACGGCCCGCCCGGCCGAACTCCGCACGGCCCTGGTCCTCAGCCGGGGGCTGATGGGCTCCAACTCGGCGCTCGTGCTGCGCGGCGCTGCGCCGGAAGGGCGGTGATGAGCCCCGCGGGCCGGTGAGGGGTGGTCGCGCCCACGCGGCGGAGCCGCACTTCGACAGGGCCCCGCGCCGCTGACCGGGCGCGGTACCGCCCCGGATTTCACCGGAGCCGCTCAGATCCTCCGCAACCAGTACGACAAGGAGAACCCGTATGACCACCCAAGTGACCCAAGTGACCGTCGAGGAACTGGCCACGCTGATGAAGAAGGGCGCCGGTGTGACCGTCGACCCGCGCGACCTCGCGAGCCGGGCCGACGCCCCCTTCGCCGAGTTCGGGCTGGACTCGCTCGGCCTCCTCGGAATCGTGGGCGAGCTGGAGAACCGGCACGGCCAGGCGCTGCCCACCGACGCGGAGCGCTGCAAGAGCCCCCGCGCCTTCCTCGACCTCGTCAACGGCGCACTCACGACAGGAGCCTGACGTGGCAGGACACACCGAGAACGAGATCACCATCGCCGCACCCCTCGACCTCGTCTGGGACATGACGAACGACCTGGACAGATGGCCCAAGCTGTTCAGCGAGTACGCCTCCTGCGAGGTGCTCTCCCGCGAGGGCGACACGGTGACCTTCCGACTGACCATGCACCCCGACGAGAACGGCAAGGTGTGGAGCTGGGTCTCGGAACGGGTCGCCGACCGCGAGAACCTCGTCGTCCGTGCCCGCAGGATCGAGACCGGGCCCTTCGAGTACATGAACATCGTCTGGGAGTACGAGGAGACTCCCGCCGGCACCCGGATGCACTGGACCCAGGACTTCGCCATGAAGCCCGACGCCCCGGTCGACGACGCCTGGATGACGGACAACATCAACCGCAACTCGCCCATCCAGCTCGCCCTCATCCGTGACCGCATCGAGGAGGTCTCGTGCACCACGCCCTGATCGTCGCCAGGATGGCCCCGCAGTCGGCCAAGGACATCGCCGACGTCTTCGCGGACTCCGACCGCGGCGAACTCCCGCACCTCGTCGGGGTGACCAAGCGCTCCCTGTTCCAGTTCGGCGATGTGTACATGCACTTCATCGAGGCCGAGCAGGACCCTGGCCCCGCCATCGCGAAGGTGGCCGGACACCCCGAGTTCGTCGACATCAGCAGGCGGCTCGAAGCGTTCGTGAGCCCGTACGACCCGCAGACCTGGCGGAGTCCGAAGGACGCGATGGCGCGCTGCTTCTACCAGTGGGAGCGCTGACGCGGGAACGAAGAAGGCCGCCGCCCGCGCTGACCGAGCGCGGGCGGCGGCCTTTCTCGTGCGACGACGGCCCTTTCTGTACGGCCTTTCTGTACGACCTTTCTGTACGGCCGGCCTGTACGGCCTGTCACGAACGTGCGAGCGCCGGCAGCAGCCGCAGCGCGTTCTCCCGGTTGATGCCCTGGAGTTGCTGCTCCGAGAGGAAGGGATCGCTGTCCAGCGCCGGCGTCACGCTGTCGGCGATGACATGGGCGGGGGTGGGCGGCCAGTCCGTGCCGA
Source organism: Streptomyces cyaneochromogenes (assembly GCF_003963535.1). Lineage (GTDB taxonomy): Bacteria > Actinomycetota > Actinomycetes > Streptomycetales > Streptomycetaceae > Streptomyces > Streptomyces shaanxiensis. The sequence continues at coordinate 6,943,835 of NZ_CP034539.1, forward strand.
ACAGGATGCGGGCCGGGTCCACCGTCGCCAGCAGCGTGGGCGTGGCAGAGGGGGACATGGGGCCCGCCGTGTCGAAGTAGAACCGGTGCAGGTAGTCGCGGACCCGGCCCGGCTCGATCCCTGGGGTGATCCGTCCGCCGAAGAGTTCGAGCCGGGTGGCCATGTAGGGGAGGAAGCCGCCGCCGTGCGGGAGGATGAAGCTGAGGTTCGGGTAGCGGTCCAGGGTGCCGTTCCTGATGAGGTTGATGGCCGCCCGGGTGGTGTCCATCAGGAAGTCGCACACGAAGGGCGGCATGCCCGGCAGCCCCGCGCCGTCCTTCGCGGCCGGCACCTCCATGGGGTGCGTGCTGATGACCGCGGACCGCTCGTCCAGCTCCCGCAGGAGGTGGTCGTGCGACTCGTCGCCGAGGACCGCGCCGTCCACGCTCGTTCTGGTGCTCACGCCGACGGCACCGAGCTCGTCGAGGCCGTACCGGACGCTCCAGGAGGACAGTTCCAGATCGTCCAGGAACACGGGCGTGAAGAAGGCGAAGCGCTGGGGGTGGCTCTTGACGACGTCGGCCGCCGCCCGCAGCGCGATACCTGCGCTCTCCTGGCGCTGGGCTCGCTCACGGAACCGGCCGAGCATCGCGACGGTCATGACGGAGGTGCCGATGCCCGTCTTGTCCATGACCTCCAGTGCCGAGTCCAGGTCCCAGCGGGTCCACCAGGGCAGCTTCTCGCGGTTGACCACGCCTTCTTGCTCGGCCCAGTCCAGCCAGGAGGGCGCGGTGAAGTGGTGGTGGACGTCGACGCGTCCGGCAAGGCTCATAACAACGTCCTAAGGGTGGGTCGGTCAGCGGGATCCGGCGAAGGGCTCTCGCCGAGGGTCAGCGAGAGGAGGGCTCGTCGGGGTTCGGCGAGGGGCTCGGCGGCGTTCGGTGCGAGCCCCGCCGGGTTCAGTCGCGGCAGAGCAGCGTCTGCAGCACGTTCGTCAGGACACGGTCGGCGTCCGGCATCGCGGCGTCCGCGCGCCAGGCGACGAAACCGTCCGGGCGCACCAGGACGGCACCGTCCTCGGCCGTGCCGTGCAGCTCCGCCCAGTCGGCGTCCAGGTCGGGGACGAGGTCGTGATCGGCACCCGTGCCCACGAGATACGCCTCGATGGGGAAGCCCAGGTTCCGGGAGGCCTTCTCCACGGCGCTCCGCCACTTCTGCCCGCCGGACCCGGCGAGCAGCACGAAGGAACGCTCGTACAGATCCAGCGTGGAGATCCGGTCGGCCCCCCGCATGACCCACATGTGGGGCGCACGGCTCCCCGGCTCGCCGCCCAGCTGGAAGGCGTCCGGGACGATCGGCTGCTCCGGCGCCGCACCCACCACGGCGTTCGACGCGTACCGGTAGCACAGGGCGACGGTCATCAGGTCGGCCGGGTCGTTGTTGCGCCCCGCGGCGGGACTGAATCCCGGGTGCTGCTCGTCGGCGGCCTGGACGCACGCGCGCGTGCCGGTCGCGAGGGCGACGGGCCGGCGCTCGCTCTCGTAGGAGTCGAGCAGTGACAGGCCGGCCCGGCCGTGGAGCACCGAGGCCAGCTTCCAGGCGAGGTTGTGGGCGTCCTGGATGCCGGTGTTGGAGCCGAACGCCCCGGTGGGCGGCATCTCGTGGGCCGAGTCGCCGGCCAGGAAGACCCGGCCCACGCCGTAGCTGTCCGCGACCCGCTTCGAGGCGTGCCAGGGAGCCTTGCCGGTGATCTCGACGTCGATGTCCGCGACACCGACGGCGGCGCGGATGTGGGCCGTGAGCCGCTCGTCGGTGAAGTCCTCCAGGGCCTCACCCCGGTCGGGATACCAGGGAACGTGGATCACCCAGCGTTCCTTGTTGTCCACCGGCAGCAGGGCGCCCTCGCCCCCGGGGTGGGTGGCGTAACAGACGACGAATCGTTTCTCTCCCACGTGCTTCTGGAGCGCCCTGCTCCGGAACGTGACGCTGACGTTGTGGAACAGCTCGCCCGGCCCCGACTGTCCGATCCCGAGCTGGGTGCGGATGGGGCTGCGGGGGCCGTCGGCGGCCACCAGGAAGTCGGCGTTCACGGTGTAGGTCTCACCGGTGTCGCGGCGCATGACCTGGGCCTGTACGCCGTCCGCGGTCTGCGTGAAGGAGAGCAGCTCCGAGCCGAAGCGGATGTCGGCGCCCTGCTCGCGGGCGTAGCGCAGCAGGACGGGTTCGAGGTCGTTCTGGCTGCACAGACACCAGTCGGAGGAGCTGACCCGGGAGACGTCCATGCCGCCGGAGATGTCCCCGATGATCCAGCGGCGCTCCTTCCCGGTGAGGGTGTCCACCTGGAGAATGCCGTCGTTTCCGGCGAGAACGCGGGCCGCCGCCCGAATACGGGATTCCAGGCCGGCGGTCCGGAAAATCTCCATGGTGCGTAGATTGTTGCCGCGGCCGCGCGGGTGCGTCGACGTCCCGGCATGCCGCTCCACCAGCATGTGCTCAATTCCGAGGCGCCCCAGGAAAACCGAAGTGGAAAGACCCACCAGGGATCCGCCGACGATGAGAACTGGTACAGATTCCGCTTCGTGTCCACTCACGTCGACGATGTTTACCAGTTCGGACTCCCGTCCACACGTCCTGCGGCGACCCGACCCATATGGCGCAGTGCCGTTTGCGGCACGGCATGGCCCGGGAAACTGTGGCACTGACCGACGGAATCCGACCGCCGGAATCCACGCCTACCCGGGGACAGCCATGACGCAAGCGTTCGCATCCGAGGAATCCGAGGCACTGTCGCCCGAAGAAGCCGCGGCCGCGGCCTCGTCGTGCAGCCGGGAGTTCCGCGCCAACCCGCATCCCGTGTACGCCGCGCTCCGGGAGAACGCGCCGGTGTGCCCGCTGTCGCCGCCGCACGGCGTCGAGACGTACCTGATCACGCGGTACGACGACGGCCGCGCCGCGCTGGCCGACCCCCGGCTGAGCAAGGACATGTACGGCGCCATCGACGCCTACCACCGCATTTTCGGTGACTCGTCGATCGCGCTGGACGACAACATGCTGTTCTCGGACCCGCCGAAGCACACGAGGCTGCGCAGGATCGTCGGCAGCACGTTCACTCCGAAAAGGGTGGAATCGCTGCGCACGCGGGTTCAGGAGATCACCGACGAGCTGCTGGACCAATGCCCGACGTCGGGTCCGGTCAATCTCCTCCCGGAGTTCTGTTTCCCGCTTCCGCTCCATGTGATCTGTGAACTCCTGGGTGTCCCGGAAAACGAGCGCAAACAGGCCCAGGAATGGTCCGCAACCGTCGCACAGACCGGTTTCGGACCGGAGGCGAGAAAGGCGCTGGAAATCGCCGAGGGCAATCTGCGCGAGTATCTCGTGGAACTGTGCGCGCGGAAGCGGAGGGAGCCGGACTCGGGCCTGCTCAGTGCGCTGGTCACGGCCAAGGACCAGGAGGGCGCGCTCACCGACCACGAACTCGTGTCGACGGCGTGGGTGCTTCTCTTCGCGGGCCACAAGTCGACGGCGTACCAGATCGGCAACGCCGTCTACCACCTGCTCAGCCGCCCGGAGCAGAAGCGGCTGGCCCTCCGGGACGACGCCGCCATGGCCGCGGCCATCGAGGAGATCTTCCGGTTCGAGACCTCCGTCGAGAACTCCACCTTCCGCTGGGCGAAGGAGGACATCGTGATCCGCGACCAGCTCATCCCCAAGGGTGCGCTCGTCCAGATCTCGATCACCGGGGCCAACCGTGACCCGGAGATGTTCACCGACCCGGACGAGCTGGACGTCCAGCGCCCGAACGTCCAGGCCGCGCATCTCGCCTTCGGCTACGGACCGCACTACTGCGTCGGCGCGCCGCTGGCCCGGCTGGAGATGCAGATCGCGCTCGGCACGCTGTTCGGGCGGCACCCGGACATGGCCCTGGCCGGGGCCCCGGAGGACGCGCGCTGGATGACCGTACCGTTCCCCGCCTTCCGCGGGCTGGCGGAACTGCCGGTCGTCCTCGACCCCTCCTGACGGGATCGGGATCGGGATCGGGATCGGGAACGAGAACGGGAGCGCCATGGAACGCGTGCGCGTCATCCGACTGCTGAACGTCCGAGAGGGGCGGGAGGCGGACTTCGTGGAGTCCTACCAGGGCGTGCGCGATCGCGCCCTGCGGTTCCCCGGCCACCTCGGCGAACAGCTGTGCCGCTCGATCGACAATCCCGCCCAATGGCTGCTCACCAGCGAGTGGGAGAGCCTGGAGTCGGTCAAGCGGTGGCGGTCCGACCCCGACCACGAGGTCCTGGTCGAACCGATGAACGCCTGTCTGCACGACGACCGGTGGACGGCGGTCTTCCAGGTCAGGGAAACAGCGGACAAGTAGGGGAGAGGAAGGGGAGCGGCCCGGGCGAGGCAGAGGGGAGACCGAAAGGCGAGACAGGGCTGACCGGCATGTGACCGGCCGGTAAGGTCGGTCCCGTGCCGAAGCCGCTCAGTCTTCCCTTCGACCCCATCGCCCGCGCCGACGAACTCTGGAAGCAGCGCTGGGGCAACGTGCCGTCCATGGCCGCCATCACCTCGATCATGCGCGCACAGCAGATCCTGCTCGCCGAGGTCGACTCGGTGGTCAAGCCGTACGGGCTGACGTTCGCGCGGTACGAGGCCCTGGTGCTGCTCAACTTCTCCAAGGCCGGCGAGCTGCCGATGTCCAAGATCGGCGAGCGGCTCATGGTCCATCCGACGTCGGTGACCAACACCGTCGACCGGCTGGTGAAGTCCGGCCTGGTGGACAAGCGGCCCAACCCCAACGACGGTCGCGGCACGCTCGCCTCCATCACCGACAAGGGCCGCGAGGTCGTCGACGCGGCGACTCGCGACCTGATGGCGATGGACTTCGGGCTCGGGGTCTACGACGCCGAGGAGTGCGCGGAGATCTTCGCGATGCTGCGGCCCCTGCGGGTGGCGGCGCACGACTTCGAGGAGAGCTGACCCAGGGGGCGGCCGACCCGGTCCGGGGACGGCCGCCCCGGGGCAAGATCTGCCGGAACGGATGGTTACGCTCTTACGCATGAAGAAGAGCGTCCTGACCCGCTACCGGGTGATGGCCTACGTCACCGCCGTCATGCTGCTCGTGCTGTGCACCTGCATGGTGTTCAAGTACGGCTTCGACAAGGGCGAGGACGTCACCTTCGCCGTCTCCCAGGTCCACGGCTTCCTCTACATCATCTACCTGGTCTTCGCCTTCGACCTCGGCTCCAAGGCCAAGTGGTCGTTCGGCAAGCTGCTGTGGGTGCTGCTCTCCGGGACGATTCCCTTCGCCGCCTTCTTCGTCGAGCGCAAGGTCACCGCCCAGGTGGAACCCCTGGTCAGCGGGCCGGAACCGGCTGTCGCCAAGGCCTGACGCAACCGCCGTACCGAGTGTGCGGCGGTTCTCCCATCGACATTTACTAGGACGTCCTAGTAAATTCGAGGGTATGGACGCTGACGCCATCGAGGAGGGCCGCCGCCGCTGGCAGGCCCGGTACGACACCGCACGCAAGCGCACCGCGGACTTCACCACGCTCTCCGGCGATCCCGTGGAGCCGGTGTACGGGCCCCGACCAGGGGACAGGTACGAGGGCTTCGAGCGGATCGGCTGGCCGGGGGAGTACCCCTACACGCGCGGGCTGTATCCGACGGGCTACCGAGGGCGGACGTGGACCATCCGGCAGTTCGCCGGGTTCGGGAACGCCGAGCAGACCAACGAGCGCTACAAGATGATCCTCGGCAACGGCGGAGGCGGTCTCTCGGTCGCCTTCGACATGCCGACGCTCATGGGGCGCGACTCCGACGACCCGCGCTCGCTCGGCGAGGTCGGGCACTGCGGTGTCGCCATCGACTCGGCCGCCGACATGGAGGTCCTGTTCAAGGACATCCCGCTGGGCGACGTGACGACGTCCATGACGATCAGCGGTCCGGCCGTGCCGGTCTTCTGCATGTACCTGGTCGCCGCGGAGCGCCAGGGCGTGGACCCGTCCGTGCTCAACGGCACGCTGCAGACCGACATCTTCAAGGAGTACATCGCCCAGAAGGAGTGGCTCTTCCAGCCCGAGCCGCACCTTCGCCTCATCGGCGACCTCATGGAGTACTGCGCGGCCGGCATCCCCGCCTACAAGCCGCTGTCCGTCTCCGGCTACCACATCCGCGAGGCCGGCTCGACGGCCGCGCAGGAGCTGGCGTACACGCTGGCGGACGGGTTCGGCTACGTCGAGCTGGGCCTCTCGCGCGGACTGGACGTCGACGTCTTCGCCCCCGGCCTGTCCTTCTTCTTCGACGCGCACGTCGATTTCTTCGAGGAGATCGCCAAGTTCCGCGCCGCCCGCCGCATCTGGGCGCGCTGGATGCGGGACGTCTACGGCGCGCAGACCGACAAGGCCCAGTGGCTGCGCTTCCACACGCAGACCGCCGGTGTCTCGCTGACCGCGCAGCAGCCGTACAACAACGTCGTCCGTACGGCGGTGGAGGCACTCGCGGCCGTGCTCGGCGGCACCAACTCGCTGCACACCAACGCCCTGGACGAGACCCTCGCGCTGCCCTCCGAGCAGGCCGCCGAGATCGCCCTGCGTACGCAGCAGGTCCTCATGGAGGAGACCGGCGTCGCCAACGTGGCCGACCCGCTGGGCGGTTCCTGGTACGTCGAGCAGCTGACCGACCGGATCGAGGCCGACGCCGAGAAGATCTTCGAGCAGATAAAGGAGCGGGGCCTGAGGGCGCACCCCGACGGGCAGCACCCGATCGGGCCGATCACCTCCGGCATCCTGCGCGGGATCGAGGACGGCTGGTTCACCGGGGAGATCGCGGAGTCGGCGTTCCGGTACCAGCGGTCGCTGGAGAAGGGCGACAAGAGGGTCGTGGGCGTCAACGCCCACACCGGTTCCGTCACCGGTGACCTGGAGATCCTGCGGGTGAGTCACGAGGTGGAGCGCGAGCAGGTGCGGGTGCTGGGTGCCCGTAAGGGCGCGCGGGACGACGGCGCCGTGCGGGCGGCGCTCGACGCGATGCTCGTGGCCGCGCGGGAGGGCTCCAACATGATCGAGCCGATGCTGGACGCGGTGCGGGCGGAGGCGACGCTGGGGGAGATCTGCGGGGTGCTGCGGGACGAGTGGGGGGTGTACACGGAGCCCGCCGGGTTCTGAGGAGTTCGAGGTGAGGCGGGGCGGGGAGCCTTCGAGGGTTCCCCGCCCCGCCGCCGTCTTCACGCTTTCCCCATAAGTGCACGCCGAATTTCCTTGCCGCGGACCCGCCATGTGTATATATGGTGATCGCCGCGCTTGACGGAGCCGACCACTTCGTCGTCGCGCGTGACCACAGGCGACCGGGGGGACACCGTCGCCACGGGGAGGGACACATCGTTGTGCCGGGTGACCGGCCCTTCACGCATGCCCTGCCGTATGGGTGCCCCGTTTGCCCACCATGCGATGAAGGGATGCTTTCGTGCGCCCCATACGAGGGTTCATCAGACCCCGCCGACGTAGACCCGGACGACGCGGATCACGACTTCTCACACCCGTCCTGACGTCCGCTGTCGCGGTCGCCCTGCTCGGTGGCCTGGCGGTTCAGCCGGAACTGCTGCAGCGCTACGACCTCGACGACGCCGTCCCGGTGGCCGACAGTTACGACGGTTTCGACGCCAAGGCCGCCGAACAGCTCCGCAAGGACCAGTGCCTGCTGGGCGAGGTGCTGCGGATGGGCGGCCCCGCGATGTACGCCGTCGCGCAGAACGGGCTCAACCAGCCGCCGGACAAACTGCACGAGGCGGCCAACCCGGAGTACTGGGAGAAGACGCCGCTGGCCACCGCGTTCGAGCAGGACAAGGACGCCGCGAACAAGGAAGGCACGGCGCTCCACGAGCACCTCAGGGACTTCCAGATCAGCGGCCTGCCCCAGCCCGGTGGCTTCCAGTCGAAGGTCGACTTCGAGTGGCCGCCGGGGACCAGCACGGACCCCCGCCCGACCTTCTTCGAGCAGACCGGACTGTCCAAGTGGATCTGGGAGCAGTTCTGGAAGTCCGAGGGCGACCTGTACCGCGACCTGACCCCGCAGGCCGACGCGGCCACGCTCAAGGCGGTCAAGGACCTCGGCACCCCGCTGTACGGCGCTGACCCCGACCCGAAGGCGCCCAACTGGTCGCAGGCGTACGAGGAGCACCAGGCGTGGGAGCACCTGGTGAACTGGAGCCTGGAGCCGACCGGCGCGGACAACGCCCGACTCTTCCTCTCCTCCGGCGGCTTCCCGCGCACCGCGCCCGAGCCGGGCAGCGTCGAGTACCGCATCGCGGTGGAGGATCTGAAGACCCGGTTCGCCTCCTGCGCCTGGCGCACCCCCGTCGACCCGAACAAGGTCCTCGGCAAGGAGGTCGCCACCGCGTCCGCCGAGTGGCAGCAGGAGATCGCGGCCCAGGGCGCTCAGCGCGACCGGATCCTGACCGCGAACCGCTCCGCCATCAAGGCCCTCACCACCGGCTCCAAGGCGCTGAGCGAGATGCTGGGCCATTCCTGGCGGGCCGACCACCTGGTCCGCTGGCAGGACTACTGGTCGGCCGGCGGCCCCGGCTGGATCGGGGACAGCCCGTTCGTCGTGCACGCCAACGGGGCCTCCGACAAGTGCCTCGACGTGGCGGGCGGCAAGAAGGACAACGGCACGCCCGTGCAGATCTACACCTGCAACGGCGGCGCCGCGCAGAAGTGGCAGATCAGCGGTGACACCCTGGTCAACACCAACTCGGGCAAGTGCCTGACCGTCAAGGGCGGCGCGAACGCCAACGGGACGACCGTGGTGATCATGCCCTGCACCAGTGGCGCCTCCCAGAAGTGGGAGTACGGCACCCACGGCACCACCCGCCTGTACAACCCGGCGACCAAGAACTGCCTCGACCTGGCGACGTACACCAACAGCCAGGACGGCCGGATGTGGGACTGCACCGGCAAGGCCCCGCAGAAGTTCGACATCGTCCCGTCCGGTCACAACGGCACCGACGACCTCGACTACCCGACCAAGGCCCAGTTCGACCGCGTGAAGGCGGACATCGCCAAGGCCCAGACCGAGTCGAAGAAGCAGCTCGACCTGCTCAAGGCGCAGGTCACGACGGCGAAGGCGGCCGCCGCCACGACGGACACCGCCATGCAGGCCGCGTACGCCGTCGCCGACAAGGCGGGCGCCCCACGGGGCCGCGGTCTGCTGGTCGGTCAGCAGAAGGCGCAGGTCACCAAGGCGTCCACGGCCGCCCTCGAGGCGCTGTCGAAGGCCGGTGACACCGCGTACGCCGCGACCCGCGCCGCCGCCGGCGACAGCGAGACCATCGCAGCCCGGGCCCTGACCCAGGCCGCCCAGTCGAAGGCCGCCTTCCGCACCGCCGCCGCGAACGAGGCCCGCGCCCAGGCGAAGGCCGCTGCCGAGGCCGCCGCCGTACAGGCACAGAACGCCAAGGCGGCCCGTGACGTCGCCAAGGCCAAGCTGGCCGAGACGCAGAAGGCGGAGGCCGACGCGAAGGCGGCGGCCGCCGACGCGAAGGCCAAGCGGCTCGCGGCGGAGGCGGAGGAGGCCAGGGCGAAGGCGGAGAAGGAGACCGCCGCCGCCAAGCAGGCCGAGGCCGCCCAGCACAAGGAGAACGCCCAGGGGTACGCCGGCCAGGCCAAGGACGCCAAGGAAAAGGCCGAGGCCTCCGAGTCCACCGCCCGCAGCAAGCGGCAGGACGCCGAGGCCGCCCGTGACCGGGCGAAGGACAAGCGGGACAGCGCCTGGGACGCCGCGAACAAGGCGAACGCCGCCCGCGCCAAGGCCGACGCCAAGGACGCCTACGCGCAGGCCCACGAGTCGGACGCCGACGCCAAGGAGTCCCGTGCGGCCGCCGACGCGGCGGACAGCCACGCCGACGACGCCGAGGCCGCCGCGACGTCGGCCCGTAATGAGGCGGACCTGGCGACTCAGGCGGCGGCCGACGCGGACGCCGCCGCCACTCGCGCGGAGTCGGCTGCCAAGCGGGCTCGCTCGCACGCCGACGCGGCGCAGGCCGCCAAGCTGCGGGCCGACGCCGCGGTGAAGACGGCGACCAGCGCGGCGGCGGACGCCATCAAGGCATCCCAGGACTCCGCCGCTGCCGCCCGCTCGGCGGTCGAGCTGGCCGACGAGGCCGAGAAGCACGCGGCCGACGCCAAGGCACAGGCCGACGCGTCGAAGGCCGAGGCGGCCAAGGCGGTCGCGGGTGCGGCAGAAGCGGCGGGGCACGCCTACACCACCGCGCAGGCCGCGCAGGACGCCGGAAACGCGGCACAGCAGGTGGCGGCCCCGGCGAACGACGCCGTCCAGCTCGGCGCGCCGTACGTCACCACCGACTCCGCCGCCGGTCTCGCCGTCCTGGCGGGCCAGTCGTCGAAGACCATCGCCGAACAGCAGCAGGCCGTGGCCGAGGCGCACGCCGCCAACGCCCAGAAGAACGCGGAGCAGGCGCAGAGCCTCGCCAACGCGGCGACGGGTGACTCGAAGGCGGCGTACACGCTGGCCGCCGAGGCCGCCGGGTTCGCGGCGGACGCCCGCGAGTCGGCGAAGCAGGCGCTGGGTTACGCGGCCGAGGCCGCCAAGTACGCGGCGGACGCGCAGGCTTCACTGGCGCGCACCATCGAGTACGACCGTCAGGCGACCGCGGACGCCGAGGCCGCCGACCGGGCGGCGGGCCGCGCCGAGAACTACGCGACGCAGGCCCGCTCCTCGGCCGACCAGGCGGCCCTGGACGCCTCGGCCGCCCGTACGGCCGCCGCGGAGGCCGAACAGGCCGCGAAGGACGCCCGCGCGGCGGCCGATCGCGCCGACGCCGAGGCCACCCGGGCCGAAGAGGCGGCGAAGGACGCCCAGAAGTACGCGGAGTCCGCTCAGCAGGCGGCGGACGAGGCCGAGCGCAAGGAGGCCAACCAGGTCGTCCAGGACGGTGCCGGAACCGGTGTCGGCGGTGTCTTCTACATCATCGACAAGATCACCGAGGCAGGGCCGACCAAGCAGCTCAACAAGTGCGGCGACTACGTGCCCAACGGGTGCACGGTGACGTACGAGCTGCACGTCAACATCACGGTCAGCTACTACTTCTGCGTCAACCCCGAGGTGCCCGCCACCGAGACCGGCTGCCCGAAGTCGGACACGGTCTTCCTCAAGTCGGAGACGCTCCCGAACCAGAAGAGGGAGTGGACCCACCACTTCAGCCTGGGCGAGATCACCCGGATCGGCTGGCAGACCCTCTTCGGGGAGACGCTCGGCGCGGTCCTGTACGAGATCGTGCTGGGCGACGCGGTCCGCTGCTACCACGGTGACAAGTCGAGCTGCGCCTGGTTCGCGTCCAACTTCATCCCGGGCAAGGTCTTCACGAAGGTCGCCGACGCGATCCGCGCGCTCGACGTCGCGATGAAGACCGGGATCGGGGTGGCGGACGCGTTCAAGGCGCTGAAGGCCCTGGACGTGGATCCGGCCACCATCGCCAAGGTCGAGGCCGGTGTGAACGCCTACGAGGACGTGATCACGACCTGCAAGGTCAACAGCTTCCCGGGCGACACCCTGGTGCTGATGGCCGACGGCAGCCGCAGGGCGATCCGTGACGTGCGGGAGGGCGACCGGGTCATGGCCGCCGACCCGACCACCGGAGCGCTGCGGGCCGAGCCCGTCACGGACACCTTCCGGCACGACACCGAACGGCTGGTGACCATCGCTCTGGCCGGCGGCAGCAGCCTGGACACCACCGCCGGACACAAGATCCGCACGGACGAGCGCGGCTGGGTCCTCGCCTCGGACCTGCGCCCGGGAGACCGGCTGATCGGCGCGGACGGCACGCTCCGCGCCGTGACCGACGTCCGCGATCGGCCGGGTCTCGCCCCGCGCCGGGTGTACGACCTCACCGTCGACGGCCTGCACACGTTCTACGTGCGCACCGAGGGCGCCGCAGCGGCGGACGTGATGGTCCACAACTGCATGAACCTGTCGGACGAGGACCTCGCGAGTCTGCCGCAGCGGTACCGGGACGTGATGCACACGCTGAAGGACCACGTCAGGAAGACTCCGCAGGAGGCTCTTGCCCTGGCCCGGCAGAAGAACGAGCCCAAGACGATCTGGACCAGCCAGGACATCGCCCAGCAGGCCATCGACCGGGTGGTGGGCGACTTCTTCAGCAAGCGGCTCGCGGACGGCACGAAGGTCCTCGACAAGGAGAAGTGGAAGAAGTTCGAGCAGTGGGCCGCGAAGGCCGGCGACATGGAGCAGTACCGGACGATCACCGGCAAGTGGGACGCCTACCCGTCCCTGGGTAAGACGTACCATCCGAACGGGAGGATCGAGGACGCCGGCAACACGGTCACGGTGATCTTGATGAAGGTCAGGAGCCACACGGGCAAGGGGCGCGGAGGATACGTCATCAAGACCGCGTATCCCACGGGCACCGCGTAGGACAGGATCCATGCCACAAAACCGTACGACGTACGTCGCACTGGGCTACTCCGAGGACTTCGGCCTCACCGGTCTGGCGGAGCGGCTGTGCTCCCCGGACCGGACCGGCGCCGGTCCCGCCGTCGACCTCCCGGCCGCGCTCGCGGCGGCGGCCGGGCTGGCGGACGGGTCCGACGGCGAGGAGGCCGTGGAACTGGAGGAGGACGCCCGTCGGCTGCTGGACGGTCCGTTGTCGGAGGAGGTCCTCCACGCGGTGTGGCTGGCCGCGGTCGGCCGGATGTTCGATCCGGCCGACCACGGCACGGATACGCGCGGCTGGCTGCGGGCGGTCTCGGAACTGGCCACGGCCCGCCTCCGGCAGAACAAACGCTCCTACGTCCCGCCGCCGGTACGGCCGGTGCGGGACGAGGAGCTGTGCGCGGCGGTCGTGGCGGAGATCCGGGCCCTGGCCCCGGCGCTGACCGACGCGGCCGGGCTCCCGGAGCTCGCCCCGGCCCTGGAGCGGGTGGCCGGACACACCGACGCCGACCTCGGCCTCCGGCTCTTCCTGCGCGCCCTGAAGGCGTACGCCGTCCAGGTCCCGAAGGAGCGGTACGACAGGTTCCTCCAGCTCGGCGAGCGGCTCGGGTACCCGGTCGCGCTCGTCCGCGACGGCCTCGACGTCGACTGGCCGCCCATCGACACGGAACACCGTGCCACCGACTGGGACTTCGGACTCTCGAAGCTCGCCGGGAACGCCCACCAGGACTGGCAGCCGAGCACCGCCCGCCGGGAGATCGAGCTGGTGGCGTACGCCGACGAGCCCGGCCAGTCCCCCGGCATGTCGGCGGCCCTCCTCCTGGAGGACGCGCTTCGTCTCCTGCACTCCCCGCTGTCCGACGACACGCTCACCACCCTGTGGGTGGCCGTCTCGGACGCGGCCCTGCGCACCGACGGCCGCGCGTGGCTGCGCCTGGTCGCAGACGTGTGCGAGGAGCGGCTGAGGAAGGCCGCCCCGACCTACACCCCCGAAGTTCCGCCCGCTCGCGTGGAGTTGGCGGACCCGGTGTCGCGGGAGCTGCGGGAGACCGCGCTCGCCGTGGCAGACAGGGCCGTCAGCCCTCACTGGCAGCCCCTCCCGGCCGTAAAGGCCATGGCCGCGGTGGAACAGGTCGTGGTCCAGGTCGATCCGGACCTGGGATTCAGGCTGTACCTCCGCGTCCTGCGGGCGCTGTCCGTACCGCTCACGCGGGGACAGTACGAGCGGTACCGGACCATCGGTGAACGGTTCGGGTACGGCAAGTACCACGTCGACGAGATCGAGGACCTTGTTCAGTGGGCGACGGCCGAGGAGCCCTAGCTGTGTTGTCCCGGCCTCGTACGGCGGCCGGGCGGGACAGGGGCGTCAGACCGGCGCGTCTCCCGCCAGGCCGTACAGCAGGAGCCCGGCGAAGCTGCGCACCCACTCCGCGTCGACGGGCTCCGCGCTCACCAGAGTGCGGTGGACCACCGCACCCGCCACCACATCGAAGATCAGGTCCGCCGTGCGCGCCGCTTCCCCCGGATCCGTCTCCGCGGGAAGCTCCCCGCGTTTCTGGGCCCGGGAACGGCCCTGGACGACCAGGCGTTTCTGGCGCTCGACGATCGACTCGCGAATGCGCTCCCGCAAAGCGTCGTCCCGAGTCGACTCCGCCACCACCGCCATCAGCCCGCTCCTCGCCTCCGGGCGGTCCAGGATCGCCGCGAACTGAAGGACCACGCCCTCGATGTCGGCGGCCAGGGAGCCGCGGTCGGGGAGTTCCAGTTCGTCGAAGAGTTCCGCCACCGCGTCGACGACCAGCTCGTTCTTGCCTGACCAGCGGCGATAGAGGGTTGTCTTCGCAACCCCGGCGCGCGTCGCCACGTCTCCCAGGGTGAGCTTGGACCAGCCCACCTCGACCAGCGCCTCCCGCGTCGCGGCCAGGATCGCCGTGGCAGCGGCGGTGCTGCGGGGGCGTCCGAGACGGGCGGGGCTGCGACTGTGCATCCCACGACCATAGCCCCGCGATATCGGCGGATTCTGTGATGTCGTGAGGGAGATCACCGGGGCATGGTGTTCTGGAGGCACTCGGTGCCATTACGCTACGACTCGTAGCGAAAGCTCGTGACGGACGTACGCGAGCGCGAGACATCACGCACGGCGTGGGGTGGGGACCCGGCGTCGAACGGTGGAGCCCGACCCGCTTTCACCGTGCTTTTCACGTGTGCGCGGGGAACGGGGGAGGATAGACGCATGCAGCCACGGAACATGTCCATGAGCGGAGTCGTCGACCTCGCCGCGGTGAAGGCGGCCCAGGAGGCCAAGGCGAAGGCGGAGCAGGCGCGTGCCGACGCCGCCCGGCAGGGCGGGGGAGGGGCCGTGTCGCCCGCGGACCTCGTCATCGATGTGGATGAGGCCGGGTTCGAGCGGGACGTCCTTCAGCGGTCCGCCGAGGTGCCCGTCGTCATCGACTTCTGGGCCGAGTGGTGTCAGCCCTGCAAGCAGCTGAGCCCGGTGCTGGAGCGGCTCGCCGTCGAGTACAACGGCCGCTTCCTTCTCGCCAAGATCGACGTCGACGCCAACCAGATGCTGATGCAGCAGTTCGGCGTACAGGGGATTCCCGCCGTGTTCGCCGTCGTCGCCGGGCAGGCGCTGCCGCTCTTCCAGGGGGCGGCCGGCGAGGCGCAGATCCGCGAGACGCTCGACCAGCTCGTCGCCGTAGCCGAGCAGCGATTCGGCCTGACCGGCCTGACGGTCGACCCGGACGCCGAGCCGGGCGGCGCGCAGGCAGCCGCTCCCACCACGCCGGCCGGTCCGTACGACGCCCTGCTCGAGGCCGCCGTACAGGCCCTGGACGCGGGCGATTTGGGCGGCGCCGTGCAGGCGTACAAGAACGTGCTGAGCGAGGACCCGACGAACTCGGAGGCCAAACTCGGGCTCGCCCAGGCCGAGTTGCTCCAGCGGGTGCAGGGCGCGGACCCGCAGCAGGTGCGCAAGGAGGCCGCCGACAAGCCCGCCGACGTCACCGCGCAGATCGCCGCCGCCGACCTGGATCTGGTGGGCGGTCATGTCGAGGACGCCTTCGGGCGGCTCATCGAGACCGTGCAGCGCACGGTGGGTGACGACCGGGACACCGTACGACTTCGGCTGCTGGAGCTGTTCGAAGTCGTGGGCGGCGAGGATCCGCGGGTGGCGGCGGCGCGCAGGGCGCTGGCGCGCGCCCTGTTCTGACCGGGGCCACGAGCGGGGCGTCGGCCCCGTTCTGACCAGTCACTAAACGCACGGGCCCGTGTTGCCCGAGTGAAAGATTTGCCGACAGAACATCACTGCGGCCGCGCTTTACCAAATCTTGGTAATCGCGGCCGCAGTTACTGCAGGTAAGTCCAGGGCTGCTTTCTGTCAGTTTCTGTCCGTTGATTCCTGGATTTGTCCGGTCGCTTGGCGCCACCCTGAGTCGCTGTCCGAGACCAACGGGTCGTTGTTCGGTTATCCGGCCGTTACTCCTGAGTAACGAAGCCCCTTGTGCGGGCGGCGAGAATGCACCACGATCGGCCACGCTCGGTCCATTTCCGCACCCCGACAGCCGGTCGGGTCACGGGAGTTCCTGGGTCCCCACCGAGCAGAGTCGGCGGCAGTGGCGCCGGCTCTTGGACAGGGGGGTCTTCGCCCACCCGGCGAAGCCTGTCCAGCAAGGTTGTGCGTGATGCGTGTCAGGCGCGACCAGTGGTTGTCGCTCGGGGGTGATCGCCGGTGATTCGGGCGCGGTTCGCGCCTTTCGAGTACGGGCGCTCTCCTTCCCGAGGACGTAGCACTTCTCCCATCCCTGCCCGGTTGAGCCCCTTTTGGGGGTGGGTCGGGTCAGGCGATGTACGTCCGAGAAGGAGGAAATATGGAGTCCCAGGTGCGTGGCGGGACGAGATGGAAGCGGTTCGCTGTGGTCATGGTGCCCAGCGTCGCCGCGGCCGCGGCGGTGGGTGTCGGGCTTGCGCAGGGTGCGCTGGCTGCTTCGTTCAGCGTCTCCGGCCAGCAGTTCAAGGTGAGTGCCGAACACCTGCACGGTGAGGGCTTCGCTCAGTACGGCGGCATCGACACCGTCTACACCAAGACCGACGGCAAGGAAAAGACTCAGGTTCCGGTCGCGATCTCGTCGTTCGATGACGCGACCATCACCAAGATGTGCCAGTCGGTCAAGACGGAGATCCCCCTCATAGGGAAGACCTTCTACCTCCGTCTTGACGCGGGCGGCAAGGGGACTCCGGTCACGGCCGAGGACCTCTACATCGACGTCGCCCAGCTCGACGCCGATGCGAAGTTCTCGCAGATCGACATCGGTGTTGCGGTCAAGGACAAGACGCGTGGCCCCGACGTCAAGGAGCGCGAGAGCGTGCTGCCGGGCGGTTTCGCCCAGCAGGCGAAGTCGGCGGACCTCTACAAGGTGAAGCAGACGGCGTGGGCGACCACGGCCGGCACCTTCACGCTCAGCGGTCTGTCGATGAAGCTCGGCACGAACCCCGACATGGAGTGCTACTGACAGCCTCCGTCCCCGGGGCGTCCTGGGGCGGCTGAGCTGCCCCAGGGGGCGGGGAGGCCCTCGCTTCTCCGCCCCGCCGGCCCGGCCCCTCGTGGGCCGGGCCCCCTCAGAGACTCAGAGTTCCGGCTTCATAGACGCCTACGGCCGAGCCGGTACGTACTTCCACCGGACCCAGGGAGCTGTTTTCCATGAGTGCCGAGACACCGGTCCAGAGCGCCGGGACGTTCACCCGGTTGCGTCTGCGATTCCGTGACTGGCGGGGCAGCCGGCCGTTCTGGGCGGGCGTGTTCACCCTGCTCGGCGGGGTGCCGATCGCCTATTTCCCGTACGCCACCCTCAAGCTGGGCACCATGTCGCTCACCATGGCGACCACCGCGGGTGCCGGCTCCCTCATCATCGGCGTCCTTCTGGTCACGCTGGGGCTGACCATGTGGTTCCAGCACGCTACGCGGGTGTTCGCCGGCGTCGCGGCGATCATCCTCGCGCTGGTGTCCTTGGTGGTCTCCAACATCGGTGGCTTCGTCGTCGGCTTCCTGCTGGCCATGATCGGAGGCGCGCTCGCCATCTCCTGGATGCCGGGCAAGGACCGGCCCGAGGCGAGCAAGTCGCATGACGAGGGCGGGCCCGCCGACGAGGACGCCGCGCAGCCGGGCGCCCAGGGCGGTTTCGAGCCCGGGCAGCCGTTCCCGCCGCACGGGACCTCGGACGGCGGCTCCACCCACGGGGATGGGCAGCACGGTTACCGGGCAGAGGACCGTGTCGGGGGTGACCGTGTCGGCTGACGAGGCCCGCGACAAGAGCTTTGCGGCCCCGGCACGGGAGAGAACGGGACCGCGCCATGCGGCACCCAAGAAGCCGCTGTTCACCAGGTTGCACATGCCGGCCGGCAAGGCGATAGCGATGGCCGCGATGCCGACGGCGGTCCTGATGGGCATGGGCTTCACGCCCACGCTGGCGCTGGCCGACGACGGGGCGCCGACGACTTCGAACAGCTTGACGGCCGACGAGTACAAGGAGTGCGTGGCGGCCCTGGCGGAGGACGCGGACGGTGCGTCCGCATCGGCGACGCCGGACGCCGGCGAGTCGACCGACTCCGCCGACGAGAACGAGGCGAAGCCGACTCCTTCGGCGTCGCCCTCCGAGAACTCCTCGGACTCCTCGGGCTCTTCCGGCTCTTCGGGCGACTCCTCCTCGTCGGATTCAGGTTCCGACGACGCGGCCGAGCCCACGCCGACACCCTCCCCGAGCAAGTCGAGCGAGGCCCAGTCCGGCGACACGTCCACGGCGTCCCCGTCGCCGTCCGAGAGCGGCGGCAACCTGCTGGAGGACATCGGCGACGCGATCTCCGGCATCTTCACCGGCGGCGACCAGGAGTCGGCGAGCCCGAGTCCGACGCCGTCCGCCTCGGCGAGCGCGAGTGAGGGCGCGACCGACGGGTCGGCGTCCGAGGACAGCGACAAGGACACGTCCGACCCCGTCAAGGAGACCACCGAGAAGGTCACCGACACGGTGGAGGACACCGTGAAGGACACGACCGACACGGCGTCCGAGGCGGCCGAGGACGCCACCGAGGCGGCCGAGGAGGCCACGGCCACCCCGAGCCCGTCCGCGAGCGCCACGGAACTCCCCGAGGACTGCGAGGCCGCCACGGAGGACGAGGGCGGGGTCGACAACAAGATCCTGGTGCCCGACGACCCGTGGTACCTGGAGGCCAGTTCGCTGACCCTGAAGGGCGCGGACTACCAGGGCATCGTCGAGGTCAAGACCGCCAGCGGCAAGACCAAGAAGGTGCTGAAGTACGTCATCTCCGACGGCACCGACATCGGCGACCTGCACCAGCTCGTCAAGGACAAGCAGTCCGGCAAGACGCACCACGTGCAGGCGGCCAAGGGCTCCAAGTCCACGATCACCGACGGCAAGACGGTGATGTACACCGAGAGCATCTCCGGGAACCTGCTGGGCCTGATCCCGGTCACGTTCGACCCGGAGCACCCGCCGCCGCTGAACATCCCATACATCTACTTCACCAAGGTGAAGGTCACGCAGGCCGGTCAGTTCGGCGGCACGCTGACCGTTCCGGGGCTGCATCAGTACGTCACCGACTGAGCGCAGCCGTCCGAAGTCCTTCCGGGAGCCGCACAGGACTGTGCCCCGTCGGGTCAACGCCCGGCGGGGCACAGTCATGTGAGACTCCCGACCGAACCTCAGTACGATTCAAGGGTTCCGCAAAGGCTTTCTCACTGCCATGATGATCGCGTCCCCTGGGGAGGGGGCGCGGGGGGCGCGTGTTGACCGCACGCGGAACAGACGGGGATCTCTTCTCTTCCTGGCTTTACTCGCTGACGCTTCGGCGTGCCTTCTTCCTGTGCGGACGCATCCGACCATCCGGACTGACCATCCAGGTAGGCATCGACGTGCGAACACGAAGAAGATCACCGAGACGACTCCGACCGGGGCGCGCACAGGGGGGTTTCGCGGCCGTAGCGCTCGCGACCGCGGCGGCCGTACTCGGCGGACTCGTCTCCGCGGCCCCCGCGGCCGCCGACGAACCGGGCGACAACCCGGCCAACCCGTATGAGCGCAGCCTGCGCATCAGCCTGGGCTCCCAGGCCCGCGAGGACCGCTGCCAGATAGCGAGGGCCGTGCACTTCGGCGGACCCGAGATGAAGGCCTACGCTGCGACTCGGCTCGCGGGCACCGACGCCGATCTGCGTACGGCCGTCGCTGGCTTGACCTTCGGTGAACTCGGCGACGCCAGCCGACGGGACAGGGACGCGGGCATAGCCGACCTCAGGGCCCACGAAGCCCGCCAGAACAAGCTGAACACCGCCAACGAGCCCTACCGGTCGGTGAATTCCTCGGGCGGCCGGGACTTCTGGGCGCCCGACTTCGGCAAGGAAATCGTCACTTTCACCCTCGGCACCCAGCAGGACCTGTACGACAAGTCCTGGGAGGATCCGACGCCGAGGCCCGGCAAGGCCTCGCTGGACCAGGCCAAGAAGGTGTTCGACGCCTTCGACACCGGCGACGACGAATGGGCCGGCGCGTACAAGCAGCGCGCCGGGGACGAACTGCTCAGCACCAACAACATGGGCCCCTCCTCGGCCAACGACGTCGCGACCTTCCTGCGCTTCGGCGGCTTCCCGACCAAGGCCCCCGAGCCGGACTCGCTGGAGTTCCGCACCGAGGTCGAGGCGCTGAAGACGGCCTGGGCTGCCTGTGACAGCGCCAACCCGATCGACCACTACCGGGTGCTGACCGGGCCGGTCGTACAGGCGTACCAGGAGTGGGAGGCGGAGTACGCCGGCCAGGCCGAGCAGCGCAAGGCGATCGTCACCGCCGAGGCCACCGCGGCGAAGGAGACGCGGACCGCCACGGCCGCGATGATCGAGGCGGTTCGGCAGGCCTGGCAGGCGGACCAGATCTTGTACTGGCAGAAGCACTGGGCGGCGAACAAGGACTCGATCTTTTACCCGGCGAAGTCCGAATTCACCAAGGCCACGTCCGACCTGAACAACGCGAGGACCAAGGCCGCCGCGCAGGTGGCCGTCGCAGATGCGGCGGCAGCCCGGGCCAAGACGGCCGCGGCGACCGCGAGCACCCAGCAGACGAAGGCGTGGACGATCGCCGACGCCGCGAAGCTGCCGCGCGGCCGGGGGCTGCTGTACGCCCAGCAGTCCGTGCAGGTCACCAAGGCCTCGTCCGCTGCCGCCCAGGCGGCGGCCAAGGCCACGCTGACCGCGTCGAACGCGGCGAAGGCCACGGTGGCCGACTCCCAGACGCTGCTGGCGCTGGCGAAGACGCAGACGCACGCGCTGAACACGGAGTTCCGCAAGACGGCGGCCCTGGAGGCCAAGGCGCAGGCCAAGGCCGCCGCCGATTCCGCGGCCAAGCTGGCCGCCGAGGCCGCGGCCGACGCCAACACCGCGAAGAAGGCCCGTGAGACCGCCGAGAAGGCGGAGCAGACGGCCAAGACCCAGGCCGCGGAGGCGAAGCGGCAGCGCGGCATCGCCGAGGCCGAGAAGGCCACCGCCGAGCGTGAGCGGGACATCGCCGCGAGCGAGCGGACGAAGGCCGGCGCGGCCGAGGAACGGGCGCGGGGCGAGCAGGACAAGGCCCGCCAGGCCCGTACGGCCGCGGAGTCGGCGGGCGCGACGGCGACGCAGAAGCTGGCGGCGGCGCAGGGTGCCGAACTGCGTGCCTACAAGGCCCGCAACGCGGCGGTGAAGGCCGAGCACGAGAAGAACGCCACCGCCTCCCGCGCGGCGGCCCTGGAGTCCGCGGCAGCCGCTGCCGAGGGCACCGCGGCCGCGGCCGAGACCCGGCAGGCGGCCACCGAGGCACGTGGCGCCGCCAACGACGCGGCGGGCGCGGCGACGCGGGCCCGTACGGCGGCGAACGAGGCGACCACGGCGGCGGTCAACGCCCGAGCGGCGGCGACCCGTGCGCAGGGTGCGGCCGAGCGTTCCCGGTCCGCCGCGGAAGCGGCCCAGTCGGCGTACGCGAAGACGCACGCGGCCGCCGAGACCGCGCACGCGGCGGCGGCCGAGGCGATCGACGCGGCCGCCTCCGCGAAGCAGAAGGCCAAGCAGGCGGACGCCGAGGCCAAGAAGGCCCAGGCCGCGGCGATCACCGCGCGCAAGGAGGCCACCGCTGCGGTGGCCGAGGCCGCGAAGACGGCCGCGTGGGCGGCGAAGACCGCCGGTTACGCCGCCGCCACGGCCCAGTACGCGCAGGGCGCCCGTGATGCCGCGACCGCGACCACCAAGGCGGCCGACGAGGCGATCACCATCGGCTCCCCGTACCGCGAGACCGACGCCTCGGCGGCGTACGCGGTGCTGATCGGGCAGACCTCCAAGACGCTGGCCGAGCAGCAGGCCACCGCGGCCAAGGCCAAGTCGGACGAGGCGAAGAAGGCGGCGGCGCAGGCCAAGGCGCTCGCGGACAAGGCCGCCGGCGACGCCAAGATCGCCCTGCAGGCAGCAGCCGACGCCGCGAACTACGCCGTGCAGGCGGTCGAGTCCGCCGCCGCGGCGAACGCTTCCGCCAAGGCCGCCGCGACGGACGCCGCCGCGGCGAAGAAGGCCGACGCGAACGCCCAGAAGTACGACCAGCAGGCGGGCACCGACGCCTTCTACGCCAACTCCGCGGCCAACGATGCCGAATCGGCGGCCGCCCAGGCCGACCGCGACGCCACGGAGGCCGAGAAGGACGCGGCCGGAGCCCGTTCCGCCGCTTCCGCCGCCGAGTCCGACGCCGCCGTCGCGGATCAGGTCGCCACGCACGCCGAGTCGGACGCGGTCAAGGCCGAGAAGGCGGCCTCCAACGCCGACAGCGCGGCGAAGGAGGCGGACGCCGCCGCCACCCGCGCCGAGGAGGCGGAGCGCAAGCGCCTGGAGGAACTCCGCAAGGAGAAGGCCGACCAGGCGGCCAACCCCGGCCCGGCCCTGTCCTCCGAGGAAGAGGCCGCGCTGCTGCGCATGTGCGGGCAGGAGTGCGTGGACCAGTACCGGTCCGCCCTCGCTCTGGCGTCCCTGAGCCTGCTGGACTGGGTCAAGCAGAACGGCGGGCAGATCCTCCTCGACGAGATCGGCTGGACCGACCTCAAGAACTGCCTGACCAAGGGCGATGTCGAGGCCTGCCTGTGGACGCTGGTCAAGGCCGTCCCGGCCAACAAGATCGTCGGGGTGGGCAAGGCGATCGTCCGGATCGCGTCGGGTGTCATCGGGTTCTTCGAGAAGTCGGCGAAGGCCAAGAGGACCCTCGACAAGCTCCGCAAGCTGGCCGAGAAGGCGAAGAAGGATCCGGAACTTCCGGCCTGCAAGAAGAAGTCCGCGAAGAGCGCCGCCTCCGTGAAGGGCGCCGGGACCGTGCGGACGGCCGGGTTCGCGACGGCGTCGTCGGCCGCCGCGGCCTCGTCGGACGACGACGAGCCCATCGACCTGGACGCCTGCAACATCGACCTGGCAGAGGACCTGCCCGACGAGATCCTGGAGGACATCGAGAAGAAGTACGGCTCCGACGTGGCGGACGGCGTCGAGTACCAGTGGATGCGGATGGGCGACACCTCCAACCCCCGCAATGCAGCGGCCCACGACCTTCCGGGCGTCGGCCGCAACCTGAAGGACATGGCCGACTACTTCCAGAAGTGGCGGGGCAAGGCGACCCACATCGACACGGAGACGAAGCACGAGGTCGCCTACGATGAGGACAAGGGCTTGATCGTCATCATCCAGGACTACCGCATCCACGCCTACAAGCTGCGCTGGGAGAAGTTCGCCAACGGCGGCCGCTACGAGCCCAAGAGCTGACGCGCAAAGGAGGCACGGTTGAGAACACAGTTGAAGCTGACCCGCGACGGCGACGCGTTCATCGCCAGGCTCGCGCCCTCCCAGGCGTCAGCGATGTACGAGGCGCTGAGTCATCTGAGCGAGCAGGACTACGGTGACACGGAGCTGACCCTGTTGGTCGGCTCGGGCCGGGAGGCTGTCGACGCACTCGTGGAACGCCTGGCCGGCCGGCACACGGAGGTACGCGACTTCCGCCTCACCATCGAGGAACTCCACATGGTGCACAGCGCGCTGACCGCCGCGCCCACCATGTTCCTGGTGCGTGGCGGCGTCTTCGCGGAGGAGCCGTTCCACATCCGCCTGGGCTTCTACCGGGAGAACTTCGACGTCCTGGCGCATGCCGTCGTCCAGGCGGTGGCCGAGGCGTGACACCCGGCGGGAGCCACTGAGCACGCAAAAGGGCGCCCCCTGCTACAGGGGGCGCCCTCAGCGCTGTACGGGAGCCTTGTGGCGGCCTCCGGGTCAGTCCCGTGCGCCCCCGCCCAGGTGGTGAACCCGGACCATGTTCGTCGTCCCCGGAACCCCGGGCGGCGAGCCGGCCGTGATAACGACAATGTCACCCTCGTTGAACAGCCCCAGCTTGACGATCTCCTGGTCCACCAGGTCGACCATCTCGTCGGTGCTGTTGACGAACGGCACCACGTGCGGCTCGACGCCCCAGCTGAGCGTCATCTGGTTGCGGGTGCCCTCGTCCGTGGTGAAGGCGATGATCTGCTGGGCGGCGCGATAGCGGCACAGGCGGCGGGCGGTGTCGCCGGACTGGGTGAAGGCGACCAGGCCCTTGCCGCCGAGGAAGTCGGCGATCTCGCAGGCGGCACGGGCCACCGAACCACCCTGCGTACGAGGCTTCTTGCCCGGCACGAGCGGCTGCAGGCCCTTGGCGAGCAGCTCCTGCTCGGCGGCGGCGACGATCTTCGACATCGTCTTGACGGTCTCGATCGGGTAGGCGCCGACCGAGGACTCCGCGGACAGCATGACCGCGTCGGCGCCGTCGAGGATCGCGTTGGCCACGTCGGAGGCCTCGGCGCGGGTCGGGCGGGAGTTGGTGATCATCGACTCCATCATCTGGGTCGCCACGATCACCGGCTTGGCGTTGCGCCGGCACAGCTCGATGAGGCGCTTCTGCACCATCGGGACCTTCTCGAGCGGGTACTCGACGGCCAGGTCGCCGCGCGCGACCATCACGCCGTCGAACGCCAGCACGACGTCCTCCATGTTGGCGACCGCCTGCGGCTTCTCCACCTTGGCGATGACCGGGACGCGGCGGCCGACCTCGTCCATGACCTTGTGCACGTCCTGCACGTCGTTGGCGTCCCGCACGAAGGACAGCGCGACGAGGTCGCAGCCCATGCGGAGGGCGAAGCGGAGGTCCTCGATGTCCTTCTCGCTCAGCGCCGGCACGTTCACGGCAGCGCCCGGCAGGTTGATGCCCTTGTGGTCGGAGACGACGCCGCCCTCGATGACGATCGTCTTCACCCGGGGGCCGTCGACCTCGGTGACCTTCAGTTCGACGTTGCCGTCGTTGATGAGGACCTGGTCGCCCTTGGCCACGTCACCGGGCAGGCCCTTGTAGGTGGTCCCGCAGATGGACTTGTCGCCCGGGACGTCCTCGGTCGTGATGACGAACTCGTCACCGCGCTCCAGCTCGACCGGGCCCTCGGCGAACGTCTCCAGACGGATCTTCGGGCCCTGGAGGTCGGCGAGCACACCGATGGGCCGCCCGGTCTCCGCGGCGGCGGCCCTCAGGCGCTCGTACCGCCCCTGGTGGTCTGCGTGGGTGCCGTGGCTGAAGTTGAAGCGGGCCACATTCATGCCCGCCTCGATCAGCGAGACGAGCTGTTCATGGGAGTCGACCGCGGGGCCGAGAGTACAAACGATTTTCGAACGGCGCATGGTGACGATCCTATCGGTTTGTTTCGCCGCGGAATATTCCGTCTGGTGGAAGATACAAATGAGCTGGGCTTTGCTCAGCCGTGTTACTCAGGCGTTGTCCACGCGGCGGAGCCGCATATCAAATACGCCCGACCAGCGCATAGGTCTGTGTCGCTATTTCCAGTTCTTCATCCGTCGGCACCACAGCCACGGCCACGCGCGCGTGCCCCGGCGAGATCAGCCGCGGCTCGTCACTCCGTACGGCGTTCAGCTCGCCGTCCACCACCATGCCCAGCTCCTCCAGGCCCGCGACCGCGGCCTCGCGCACCGGCGCCGCGTTCTCGCCGACCCCGGCGGTGAAGGCGATCGCGTCCACCTTGCCGAGCACCGCGTAATAAGCGCCGATGTACTTCTTCAGACGGTGAATGTAGATGTCGAACGCGAGAGCGGCCCGCTGATCACCCTCGTCGATCCGGCGGCGGATCTCCCGCATGTCGTTGTCGCCGCACAGACCGATCAGCCCGCTCTTCTTGTTGAGAAGAGTGTCGATCTCGTCCGTGGACATTTCGCCAACACGCATCAAATGGAAGATGACGGCCGGGTCCATGTCCCCGGAGCGCGTACCCATCACGAGCCCCTCCAAAGGCGTCAGCCCCATGGACGTGTCCACGCACCTCCCGCCCCGAACGGCTGACGCGGACGCGCCGTTGCCGAGGTGCAGCACGATGACGTTCACGTCCTCGGGCGCCCTGCCCAGCAGCTTCGCGGTGGCCCGGGAGACGTACGCGTGCGAGGTGCCGTGGAAGCCGTACCGGCGTATCCGGTGCCGGTCGGCGGTCTCGACGTCGATCGCGTAGCGGGCGGCCGACTCCGGCATCGTCGTGTGGAACGCGGTGTCGAAGACGGCGACCTGCGGCAGGTCGGGCCGCAGACTCCGCGCGGTGCGGATGCCGGTGAGGTTGGCCGGGTTGTGCAGCGGGGCGACCGGGATCAGCCGCTCGATCTCGGCGAGCACGGCGTCGTCGATGACGGTCGGCTCGGTGAAGTGCCGGCCGCCGTGCACCACCCGGTGGCCGATCGCGGCCAGTTCCGGCGAGTCGAGCCCGAGCCCGTCCTTGGCGAGCTCGGCCGACACGGCCTTCAGGGCGGCCTCGTGGTCCGCCATCGGCCCGGTCCACTCACGGCTCGCCCCGCCGCTCGCGAGCGGCGTGTGCTTGAGCCGGGAGGACTCCTCGCCGATGCGCTCGACGAGCCCCATGGCCAGCCGGCTGCTGTCACGCATGTCGAGCAGCTGGTACTTCACCGACGAGGAGCCGGAGTTGAGGACGAGGACGCGGGACGAGCTCACTGGGCGGTTGCCTTCTCGCTGGGGGACTGGGCGGGGGACTGGGCCTGGATCGCGGTGATGGCGACGGTGTTGACGATGTCCTGGACGAGGGCGCCCCGGGACAGGTCGTTGACGGGCTTGCGCAGACCCTGCAGCACCGGACCGACGGCGATCGCGCCGGCCGAACGCTGCACGGCCTTGTAGGTGTTGTTACCTGTATTGAGGTCCGGGAAGATCAGAACCGTTGCCTGCCCGGCCACTTCCGACCCCGGCAACTTGGTCTGAGCGACCGACGGCTCCACGGCGGCGTCGTACTGGATCGGCCCCTCGGTCTTCAGATCGGGCCGCCGCTGGCGCACCAGCTCGGTCGCCTCGCGCACCTTGTCGACGTCGGCGCCCGACCCGGACGTACCCGTCGAGTACGACAGCATCGCGATCCGCGGCTCCACGCCGAACTGCTCGGCGGTGCCCGCCGACTGGATGGCGATGTCGGCCAGCTGCTCGGCGTTCGGGTCGGGGTTCACGGCGCAGTCGCCGTAGACGAGGACCTTGTCGGCCAGGCACATGAAGAAGACGGACGAGACGATGCCGGCGTCCGGCCGGGTCTTGATGATCTCGAAGGCGGGCCGGATGGTCGCGGCCGTCGAGTGGACGGACCCCGACACCATGCCGTCGGCCAGACCCTCCTGCACCATCAGGGTTCCGAAGTAGTTCACATCGCTGACGACGTCGTACGCCAACTCGACCGTGACCCCCTTGTGGGCGCGGAGCTGGGCGTACTTCTCGGCGAAGGAGTCGCGCAGCTCGCTGGTCGCCGGGTCGATCAGCTCACAGCCGGCCAGGTCGATGCCCTGGTCGGCGGCCGTCTTGCGGATCCGGTCGACCGGCCCCAGGAGCGTGAGGTCGCAGACGTTGCGCCGCAGCAGCACCTCGGCGGCCTGCAGGACGCGCGGCTCGGTGCCCTCGGGCAGCACGATGCGCCGCATGTTCGAGCGGGCCTGCTCCAGCAGCTTGTGCTCGAACATCATCGGCGTGACCCGGTCGCTGTTCGGCGCCGAGACCCGCTTCAGCAGCTCGCCGGTGTCGACGTACCGCTCGAACAGGCCGAGCGCGGTCTCCGCCTTGCGCGGGGTGGCCGCGTTCAACTTCCCCTCCAGGGAGAAGAGCTGTTCGGCGGTGGGGAAGCTGTAGCCGGGCACCGAGAGCACCGGCGTGCCCGGGGCGAGGCGGGCGGCGAGGGTGAGGACCTCGTCGCCGGGGCGCTCGTCCAGGGTGAGCAGCACACCGGCGATCGGCGGGGTGCCGGCGCTGTGCGCGGCCAGCGAGCCGACGACCAGGTCGGCGCGGTCGCCCGGGGTGACGACCAGACAGCCCGGGGTCAGGGCGGTGAGGAAGTTCGGCAGCATGGCGCCGCCGAAGACGAAGCCGAGGGCGTCGCGCGCGAGCCCCGAGTCGTCGCCGAGCAGGACCTTCGCGTCCAGGGACTGGGCGATCTGCGCGACCGTCGGCGCGGACAGCGCCGGCTCGTCCGGGACGACGTAACAGGGCACCGCCAGCCGCGAGTCGAGCCGCTGGGCGATCTCGTCCCGGTCCTCCCGGGCGACCCGGTTCGTGACCATGGCCAGCACGTCGCAGCCCAGGCTCTCGTACGCCCGGTAGGCGTTGCGCGTCTCGGCGAGCACGGACTCCGCGGTCTGCTTGCGTCCGCCCACCACCGGTATCACGGACGCGCCGAACTCGTTGGCGAGCCGGGCGTTGAGGGACAGCTCGTCCGGGAGCTGGGTGTCGGCGTAGTCGGTGCCGAGGACGAGGACGACGTCGTAGTCGCGGGCGACGACGTGGAACCGGTCGACGAGCGTGGACACCAGCTCGTCCGTGCCGCGCTCGGCCTGCAGGGCGGACGCCTCGTGGTAGTCCATGCCGTAGACCGTGGCCGGGTCCTGGGACAGGCGGTACCGGGCGCGCAGCAGCTCGAACAGGCGGTCGGGGCTGTGATGGACCAGCGGCCGGAACACCCCCACCCGGTCGACCTGTCGGGTCAGAAGCTCCATGACCCCCAGTTCGACGACCTGGCGGCCGTCGCCGCGGTCGATGCCGGTCACGTACACGCTGCGCGTCACGCGTGCTCTCCGTTTCGTCTGTCAGCTGTCAGCGGCTTGGGTCGCAAAATCGCCCAGTGGGGTGAGCGAAACCCTCTTGACAATACCCTTGCCGGTAGATAAGGCGCCCGTCAGGATCAGGGGCCCACACCGTTGTCCGGGACGTGAAACAATCGGACTGGCTCACCGGTATCAACAGCGAGCAGGAGACACAGCACGATGCGTATCGGAGTTCTCACCGCAGGCGGCGACTGCCCCGGACTGAACGCCGTGATCCGGTCGGTCGTGCACCGGGCCGTCGCGCAGTACGGCGACGAGGTGATCGGCTTCGAGGACGGATACGCGGGCCTGCTGGACGGTCACTACCGCAGCCTCGACCTGGAGGCGGTCAGCGGCATCCTGGCCCGCGGCGGCACGATCCTCGGCTCGTCGAGGCTGGAGCGCGACCGGTTGCGCGAGGCGTGCGAGAGCGCGCCCGACATCGCCCGCGACTTCGGCATCGACGCGCTGATCCCGATCGGCGGCGAGGGGACCCTGACGGCGGCGCGGATGCTGTCCGACGCCGGGCTGCCCGTGGTGGGCGTACCGAAGACGATCGACAACGACATCTCCTCGACGGACCGCACCTTCGGCTTCGACACGGCGGTCGGTGTCGCCACCGAGGCCATGGACCGCCTGAAGACGACCGCCGAGTCCCACCAGCGGGTGATGGTCGTCGAGGTCATGGGCCGGCACGCGGGCTGGATCGCGCTGGAGTCCGGCATGGCGGCGGGTGCGCACGGCATCTGCCTCCCGGAGCGCCCGTTCGACCCCGCCGACCTGGTGAAGATGGTCGAGGAGCGCTTCGCACGCGGCAAAAAGTTCGCGGTCATCTGCGTCGCCGAGGGCGCCCACCCCGCCGACGGCACCATGGACTACGGCAAGGGCGACATCGACCAGTACGGCCACGAGCGCTTCCAGGGCATCGGCACGGCCCTCGCGTTCGAGCTGGAGCGCCGCCTCGGCAAGGAGGCCAAGCCGGTCATCCTCGGCCACGTCCAGCGCGGCGGCGTGCCCACGGCGTACGACCGCGTCCTGGCCACCCGCTTCGGCTGGCACGCGGTGGAGGCCGCGCACCGGGGCGAGTTCGGCAGGATGACCGCGCTGCGCGGGACCGACGTGGTGATGGTGCCGCTGGCGGAGGCGGTCACCGAGCTGAAGACGGTGCCGAAGGACCGGATGGACGAGGCGGAGTCGGTCTTCTAGCACCGGTCGGGTCCGGCGGCCGGGCACAGACTTCCGGCCGGTCGCAGGTTGCGCCCAGGCGCGCTTCAGGTCCGGCATGGACTTTGGTGCCCATGCACGGACGCGGGCGACCATGACCGGGATGACCGGGATGATCGGTGTCCGGGATGACCCGTTGCTCCACCGGCTCCTCCGGGCCATTGAGCTCGGCGTCGGCCGCCTTGGGCGCCCCGAGCGGGATGCCGTCCGGCGGGCCGGGAGGCGGCGGGGTCATGGGCCCGGGCGCCTCCGAGGTCAACGACCACGGGGTGGATCTGCTGAAGCCGCACCTGGAGAACGACCACTGAGGGCTCAGGGGCCGCTCCTTTGGACCGTCGCCCAGAAGCGCTCCACGATCCGGTCCAGGAACTCCCGGCCGGCCGCACTGGAGTCACCGCTGCCGCCGCCCCAGCTGAGGGTGGCGGTCATCTGCCCCTGGTAGTCCTTGTGCAGCTCCTGGAGGGTGTCCTCCAGGACACGCCGGTCCAGGGGCACCATCTTGTGGACCGGGCGCACATACGCCTGCCAGCGCGTCGTCACGGCACTGCGCAACAGGTCGGCGAGCTTGGCGTCGCGGCCCGTGACGGTGATGAAGTCCGGCAGCGACAGACCGAGGACGTCGGCGAGGGCGGCGGACTGGCGGTCGGTGCCCTGCCAGTCGTCGTTCTCCTCCATGCGGAGATACGCGAGGACCTCGTGCCCGACGGTACGGGCCACGTCCTCGGGCGCCAGGCCACGGGCGATGCGGTGCTCGCGCAGCGTCCGCGGCCTGCCGAGCAGCTCACCGGGCGAGCACCACAGCACGCCCGCCAGAGCGGTGAGCTCGTGGCTGGTGGGGGCGGCGAGCTCGCGTTCCCACGCGATGACCAGGTCCTCGGTGACGTAGGGCAGCCCGTAGGAGGCCCGCATGCCGTAGGCGACATGCTCGGGGCCCATGTTGAGGGCGGCCCGGAGGCTGCGGGCGGCGGGGGCGTTGAAGGGGGGAGTGGGCGGGGTACGGAGGCTGGAGCGGTTGGGGTGGTTCGGCTGGCTGGGCTGGTTCGGCTGGGCTGGGGGTCGGCGCACGGGGCACAACGTAGGACGGCCGGGGTGGGGTGACTACGGTCTGTTCGGCCAGGATTACGGATTGTAGGAAGCTACGGCTACTGGCGGGTTCGTTCCCGGGGGAGATCGTCCGGAAGGGCTGGGAGGACGGCGGGGCAGGTTCGGCCCGGACGGCGGGGGACCGGTCCGCCGGACGGTGACGGTCGGTGAACGGCAAGGTCAAAAGGCATATTCGCGGACGCTTTCGGGTGTCGATCTCCTGGCGGCCCTCGGCAGGGATGCCGCAGCCGTGGATCGTGTGAGCGGGCATCGAAGAGGAGTACGCCACGGCCGACGCGGTGAGGGAGGCCGTGGAGACGGGCCGGGAGCGGCTCGATTCCAGCGGTCGGGCGGCTGGAGCGGCACCCGGCACACCTCCGCCAAGTCACCCGGGACAAAGGAGGGTTGGGGCCTGTGGCCCGGCGTACCGTAGACATGGCAAGTGTTCGACGCGCTTCGGGGGATGCGGTGACTGAGGGCTCGTACGGCGATCATCTCGACTTCAGCGGGGGCCAGTTCCACGGCCCCGTGACGGCCAAGGTCGAGGTCCTCGAGTACGGTCCGGCCCCCACCGCGCTGGACTCCCTGCCCGCCCCGACCGTCGGGTTCACCGGCCGGGACGAGGAACTGCGCACCCTGCTCGACGCCCTGGCGCCGACCGCGTCCGGCGGCCCCGAGGCGGTGCTCGTCACCGCCCTGTCCGGGCTCGGCGGCATCGGCAAGACGGCGCTCGCGGTGGAGGCGGCGCACAGGGCATGCGGGCGGGGCTGGTTCCCCGGCGGTGTGCTCTTCGTCGACCTGCACGGATACGAAGACGATCCGGTCAGCCCCGACCAGGCGCTGGAGGCCCTGCTGCGCGCCCTGGGCATCGCCTCCCAGCACATCCCGACCCAGGAGGACGACCGGGCGGCGCTCTACCGTTCGACCCTCGTCCAGCGGGCGCGGGAGCGGGGGCCGATGCTGATCCTCGCCGACAACGCCTCGCTGCCGGAACAGGTGCGCCTGCTGCGGCCCGGCGGCGGCGCCAACCACCGTCTCCTGGTCACCTCCCGCGAACGCCTGCCCACACTGGCCGCCAGACTCCTGCGGTTGGACGAGCTGACCCCGAGCGCGTCGTACGAACTCCTCGACCGTGCCCTGCGGCTGGCCGACCCGCACGACAACCGGATCCGCCACGAGACCCGGGCGGCCGCGGACATCGCCGCCCGATGCGGACACCTGCCGCTCGCCCTGCAGATCGCGGCCGCCCGCCTCGTCCTCGACCCCGGCAAGCCCGTCGAGGAACTCGCCACCGAACTCGGCGAGTTACGCGACCGCCTCGTCCACCTCGACGACGGCGAACGCAGCGTCCGCGCCGCCCTCGACCTCTCCTTCCGCAGACAGCCGGACGAACAGCGCCGCCTGCTCGGTCTGCTCGCCCTCGCCCCCGGCCCCGAGGTCGGCACCCAGGTGATCACCGCCCTGACCGGCTCCGACACCCCGCCGGTCCGGGCCCTGGACGCGCTGTCCCGCGCGCACCTCATCGAGCCGGGGACCGCGCGTGGCCGGTGGCGGCTGCACGACCTCGTCCGTGACTTCGGGATGCTCGCCGTACGCGAGGACGCGGCCCTCGCGCGGGAGGGCGAAGCGGCGCGGACGCGCGTGCTCGCGTACTTCTGCCGCCACGCAGCGGCCGCGGACGCCCGGCTGCGATGGCTCCCCGGGATGCCCGAGCCGCAACTGTTCGGCGACCGGGCCGCGGCCCTGGCGTGGCTGGACGCGGAGCGGACCGGCCTGGTCGCGGCCGTGCAGTGGGCACAGGAGGAACCGCACGCGGCCGCCGGGGTACGGCTCGCCCAACTGCTGGCCGTGTACCTGGACTGGCGCCGCTACTTCGACGACCTGATCGTGGTGAGCAGCGCCGCCCAGCAGGCCGCCCGGCGCGTCCTCGACCAGCGCGGCGAGGCCGCCGTCTGCACGAACCTCGGCAACGCCCTGGCGAGCGTGAACCAGGTGCGGGACGCGGTCACGGTGCTCGTGGGCGCCCACGAGCTCTACCGCCAGGTCGGGGACGAGCACGGTGAGGCGATCGCCCTGAGCAGCCTCGGGGCACACCTGCGCGACGAGGGCCGGGTGGACGAGGCGATCGACGCCCTGCGCCGGGCCATCGAGCTGTACGCGACCGCCGGGGACCGGCACCGCGAGGCGATCACCTGGACCACGCTCGGCCTGGCGCTGGCCCAGGCCGACCACATCCAGCAGGCCGTGGACGCCCAGACCCGCAGCCGGGACCTGTTCCGTGAGGTCGGGGACCGGCAGCGCGAGGCCATCGCGCTCAACAACCTCGGCAGCGCGCTGGACCAGGACGGCCGGACGGCGGCGGCGATCGACTCGTACGTGAGCGCGGTGGCGATCCACCAGGAGTTCGAGGACTGGTACCGGGCGGCCGGAACCTACGAGAACCTCGCTCGCGCCCACCAGGCCGCCGGGGCACTCGAACGCGCCCGCGACCACTGGCTCCGGGCCGCCGGTCTCTTCGACGGCGCCGACGCCCGCGTACGCGCGGCCCTGGCCCGCGACAACGCGGAGGCCGTCGGAAGGCGACTGGTGAGCCCACCGAGCACGGGCACTCCGTCGGCGGCGACCGGCTGGGGACGTGGCAGGCGCATCACCCCTTGACCGCCCCGCCCAGCGCGAAACCGCCGCCCAGCCGCCGGGCGATCAGTACGTACAGCAGGATCACCGGAGTCGAGTACACGATGGAGAACGCCGCGAGCTGGCCGTACGCCACCATCCCGCGGTTGCCGAAGAACTCGTTGATGCTCACCGAGGCCGGCATCTGGTCGGGGGTGAGCAGGAGCATGAACGGGACGAAGAAGTTCCCCCACATCATCACGAACGAGAACACCGTCACCACGGCGACTCCGGGCCCCATGAGGGGCAGCACGATCCGCACCAGCGACTGCAGTGACGACGCCCCGTCGGTCCAGGCCGCCTCCTCCAGCTCCTTGGGTACCCCGTCCATGAAGTTCTTCATCAGCCAGATGGCGAACGGCAGTTGGGAGGCGGCGAAGAAGAAGATCGTCCCCTGCATGGTGTCGATCAGGTTCACCCGCACGAACAGGGCGTACACCGGCACCATGATCGCCGTGATGGGCAGACACGTCGCGAACAGGACCGTCAGCAGGAACGGACGGTTGAAGCGCGACCGGAACCGTGACAGCGGATAGGCGGCGAGCGCCGCGCACGCCACCGTCAGCGCCGTCCCGCCGCCGCACAGGAGCAGGCTGTTGAGCAGCGGGGTGAAGGTGATGTCCGGGGTCAGCACGGCGTCGAAGTTGTCCAGGGTCACGCCGTCAGGGAGTTTCACCTGGAGGTTCGCGTTCGTGTCCAGCGAGGAGAGGATCACCCAGGCCAGCGGGAGCACGAAGGCAGCGGCCACCACCAGGAGACCGGCGTCGGCGGCCAGGCGGTGGGTGGTGCGTCGGGACGAGAGCGTACGGGCCATACGGCGTCAGACCTCCGTTCGCAGCAGACGCAGGTAGACCACCGAGAACAGCGAGCCCACCAGGAGGAGCAGGAGGGCGACCGCCGTGCCGTAGCCGATCATGCTCTTCTGGAACGCCTCCTCGTACATGAACAGCGGCAGCGTCTGGCTCCTGCCGCCCGGGCCGCCCCTCGTCATCACCCAGATCAGCCCGAAGACGGACAGGGTCTGGAGGGTGATGAGCATGAGGTTCGTGCCGATGGAGCGGCGGATCATCGGGAGCGTGATGTGCCACAGCCGGCGTCGGCCGCCTGCGCCGTCGACCTCGGCCGCCTCGGTGATCTCCTTCGGGATCTCGCCCAGGGCGGCAGAGTAGACGAGCATCGAGAAGGCCGTACCCCGCCATACGTTCGCGAACGACACCGCGAGGATCGGGAGCGTGAACAGCCAGTTCTGGGAGGGGAGTTGGAGCCAGTCCAGGATGGCGTTCAGGGTGCCTTCGCGACGGAAGAAGGCGTACAGGAGAAACCCGGCGACGACCTCCGGCAGTACCCACGCCGTGATGACGATGGCGCCGGTGAGGGTACGGACGGGCTTCGAGGCACGCTGCATCAGCAGGGCCAGGCCCAGGCCCAGGGTGTTCTGGCCGATCAGGGCCGAGATGACGGTGAAGACGAGGGTGAGCCAGACCGCGTTGAGGAACGCCTCGTCACCGAAGGCCGTACGGAAGTTGTCGAAGCCGACGAAGGAGTCCTCTGCCTGGCCGGTGAGCTGGAGGTCGGTGAAGGCGATGTAGGCGCAGTAGGCGATGGGGCCGGCGAGGAAGAGGAGCAGCAGGACGACGGCGGGGGAGAGGGGGAGGGCGCGAGTAAGGGAGCGGTGGCGTGGCTGGGAACGATGCGTTGTGGGACGGGGAGTGGTTGGTTCCCGTCCCGGGCCCGGTGCAGGCCTTTTCGTGACGACCGTCATGAGCAGGGGCTCATTTCTCGATCACCTGGTCGTCCGTCGCCGACTTCAGCTCCTCGTCGTAGCCCTTCGCCGCCTCGTCCACCGACATGTCACCCGTCGTCACACCCTCCATCGCCTCCTGCACGGCGGTGGAGACCTTCGGATACGCGGGGTAGGCGGGACGGTAGTGCGTGCTGGCCACGAGGTCCGTGAAGAACTTGATGCCGGGTTGGGCGTCGATGTAGGAGGGGTCGTCCGCGACGTCCTGCCGTACCGCGATACCGGAGTTGGCGACGTACCACTTCTGGGCGTTCGCCTTAGTCTGCATCGTCTTGATGAACTCGAAGGCCAGGTCAGGGTTGCCCGCCTTGGCCGGGATGGACCAGGTCCAGCCGCCGGACATGCTCACCTTGCCGGGGGCCTGGCCGTTCTGGGTGGGCATGGCGGCGAGGCCGAGTTCGTCGGACCACTCGGGCCATTCGTGGCCGCTGCCGGGCAGCCAGTCCTGCGGGAGCCAGGAGCCGTCGAGGGCGATGCCGAGCTTGCCCTGCGGCAGCCACTCGCCGCGGACGCGGGTCATGACGTTGGGGTCGAGGGCGTCGGAGACGTCCGGGCCGAGTTTCTCCTTGTAGACGGTCTCGACGAACGTGAGGGCGTCCTTGAAGCCCTGGCTGCCGGCGACCCATTTCTTGGCCGACTTGTCGTAGAGGGGGTCGGCGGTGCCGTCGTTCGTGCCTGTGCCATCCGTCCCGTAGAGCAGCATCTCGAAGGTCTGCATGGTGGCGGCCTCACCGACGGGCTTGCCGGTGTAGACGTTCAGGGGGATGGCGTCGGGGGCCTTCTGCTTGATCGTGCGGGCGGCGTCGAGGACGTCGTCCCAGGTCTTCGGCTGCCAGCCGGCGGGCAGGCCGGCCTTCTTGAAGATGTCCTTGCTGAACCACAGCCCTCGGGTGTCGGTCCCGTCCGGCACGCCGTACGTCTTGCCGTCCTCGCCCTTGGCCGCCGCCTTCGCCGTGTCGATGAACTGTCCCCAGTCCTTCCACTTGGCGAGGTAGGGATCGAGCGGCTTCAAGTACCCGCTGGTGATGTCCGAGTTGATGAGGAAGGTGTCCTCGTAGACCAGGTCGGGGGCGGTCTTGGGGGAGCGGAGCATCTGCTGGAGCTTGGTGTAGTACTCCGAGTCCGGGGCCTTGATCGGGACGAACTCGACCTTCTTGCCGGGGTTCGCCTTCTCGAACTGCTTCTTGATGTCCGCGAGGTAGGTGTCCATCACCTTGATGGAGTTGTCCGTGGACTGCTTGAAGGAGACCTTGACGGTGTCCGGGTCGCTGCCGGAGCCGCTGCCGCAGGCGGCGAGGGTGCCTGCGGCGGCGAGGGTGAGGGCGAGGAGTGTGGGGAGGGCCGGGCGAGCGAGGCGGGCGGGGCGGGTGGCGGTGGGGCGCACGGGCATGACCTCCTGCGGGCGCACTTCGTTGTGGCGCGGGGATGGCTGCCTGGTGAACGTAGGTTGAGTGGTCTAGTCAGGTCAATGTGTATGCGGCGGATTGGGTGACGGCGTGGGCGAGGAGGGCGTCGGCTGCAGGAGGTGGTCGGCCTTGCCTGACTTGATGTCGCGGATGAGGATGCGGAGGGCTTCGCGGGTGTCGGTGAGGTAGTGGTCCGAGCGGAGGGCGGGGCAACCAACTGAGTTCA
The DNA here is from genome assembly GCF_003963535.1 of Streptomyces cyaneochromogenes. Classification (GTDB taxonomy): domain Bacteria; phylum Actinomycetota; class Actinomycetes; order Streptomycetales; family Streptomycetaceae; genus Streptomyces; species Streptomyces shaanxiensis. Next base: position 6,980,887 of record NZ_CP034539.1, read on the forward strand.
TTGCTGGGTCAGTTGGCCTGCCCTGTCGATGAACTCCGGGCCGTGGGTGCTGTCGAGTTCTACGGAGTCGAGATGAGGGACAGCCGCCTCGGCGTAGACGACGGACTGCCCCGCCCCGGGACGCCGCCTGCCTTGAACGGGAGGCGTTGCGAGTGCTGGGGTGTGTGGTGCGGACGTGTGCCGGGGAGTGGGGGTTTGGGGAGGCGCGGGGGCCTGGGGGGTGGGACGCGGATGTGGGCTGTTGTGCCTCAGCCGGGGGCCCGGGGGTATGTGGGGGGCGGGGTGAGGTCGGGTCATTCCGGGGGCTCGGCTGCCGCGCGTGCTTGGGCGGCTTCGGTGGGGGCGTTGGCGCGGGTGTAGGCGTCGGCGGACTGGAAGTGAGCGGCGCGGGCCTCGGTGGGTCGGTGGGCGGCCTCATAGGCGAGGGCCAGGGCGTGGAGGGCCCGGCCCTCGCCGTACCAGTCCTCGAACTCCCGGTATGCCTCCAGTGACTCGCCGTACGCCTCGATCGCCTCCTCCGCGCGACCCGCCTCCTGCAGGCCGTTGCCGAGGCTGTGCCACGCCTTGGCCTCACGGTGGCGGTCTCCGGTGGCCTGGAACAGGTCGCGGGCTTGGGTGTGGGCGTCGATCGCTTCCTCTGTGCGGCCCGCCTCCTGCTGGGCGTTGCCGAGGTTGTGCCATGCTCCGGCCTCGTGGTGGCGGTCTTCCGCCTCCTGGCACAGGTCGCGGGCTCGGGTGTGGGCGTCGATCGCTTCCTCTGTGCGGCCCGCCTCCCGCAGAGCGATGCCGAGGTTGTCCCAGGCCATGGCCTCGCTCTCGTGGTCTCCGGTGGCCCGGTACAGGTCGCGGGCTCGGGTGTGGGCGTCGATCGCTTCCTCCGCCCGGCCCGCCTCCCGCAGGGCGACTCCGAGGTGGTCCCACGCGATGGCCTCACCCAGCCGGTCCCCGGCAAGTTGGGTGGCCTCCCGCGCGGCCGCCGCGACCGCGATCCAGTCGTCGAAATACCGCCGCGAGTACAGGTACTCCCCTAGACACTGGGCCAGCCGCACCGCCGAGCCCGCGAACCGCTCCTCCCGCCCCCACGCCACCGCCGCCACCAGACCCGCCCGCTCCCCGTCCAGCCACGCCAAGGCCTGCCCCCGATCCGCGAACCGCTCCGGCTCCTCCATCCCCGGCAGCCACCGCAACCGGTCATCGGCCGCATCCGCCCACCGCCAATAGAAATCCAGCACCCGGTCCCGCGCCGCCTCCCCCTCCTCCCGCAGCCTCGCATCCGCTGCGACCACACCCGACCCGAACCCGCGCACCAGGTCATGCACCCGCCACCGCATGGCGGGAGCCGTCCCGTCGACGCACCGCACCGGCGTGACGAGATGAGTGGCGGCCAACTCCTCCAGCAGGCGCAGCGTGGCCGCCAAGCCGAAGTCGGCCAGAGCGGCGATCGCCTCCACACCGGTCTCCGCACCCGGAGCAACGCAGAGCAGCCGCAGCAACCGGGCCTGTTCGGGCGGCAGCCGGCGATAGGAGGTCTCCAACACGGGACGCAGGACGAGCGAGCGGCCGTACAGGTCCGTGCCGGGGCTGCCTTGGTCGAGAACCGTGGTCGGGTCCCGGGCGTCCCGGATCTCGGTCACCAGAGAGGCGATGTTCCGATGTCGTCGTCGGCGCAGTATCCCCGTGGCGATCTGGAGGGCGAGGGGCAAATTGCCGCAGAGGTCGGACAGTTCGCGAAGCGCCTCGGTCTCGCGCTCAGGGCGTTCGTCGCGTTCGTCGGTGTCGAGCAGGGCGCGGGTCACCAAGGCGACCGAGTCGTCAGGGGCGAGTGATTCCAGGTCGATGAGGCGTACCGGAAGGGCGTCAGGACGGTCCCGCGAAGTGATGATCACCCGGTGATGGTCCGTGCCGGGCAGCAGTGGCAGGAACTGGGACGGCTCGGACGCGTTGTCCAAGATCAGCAGCATCTGGTCCTGCCGCTCGGCGAGGAGCGCGCGATATGTGTCGTACTGCCGCTCCGCCGTCGCCGGCAGATCCCGGTCCCGCACCCCAAGCGCATCGAGCAGCGCCAGCACCGCCTGATCAGCCGTGACCGGGTCGTCGTCGTACCCGCGCAGGTCCACGAAGAGCGTCCCGCCCGGGAACCAGCCCCGCGCACGGGCCCGGTGCGCCGCCTCCACCGCCAGCGCGGTCTTCCCGATGCCACCCATACCGGTGACGGCGAAGATGAGAAGCGGCCGCGCGGCCGTGTCGTCCTCGTCGGGTGAGAGATGCGGCAGCAGGCGTTCCAGCTCCGCCGATCGGCCGGTGAAGCCCAGGGGACGGGGCGGCAGCGTGGCAGTCGCTCGCGGGACCGGGCCGTGGGCGGTGCCCCTGCTGCCCCTACCGTCGCCCGTCGGTCTTGCCGGTGACCGGGCCGTAGAAGGTGCCGCCCCGAAAGTCGATGTGGTCTCCACCGTACGTCGCTCCGCCGTCCCCGCGCCGATGGGGACCCTCCTCGGAGTCGGAGGAACCCTTGCGGGGCTGGTGCTTGCGCAGCACCCCCACCGTGACCGCGGCCGCCTGCTTGGCGGCGAGTTCCTGTGAACCCGAGGCGTCGGCCCTGCTCTTGCCCTCGTCGGCCCGGTCGCTGATGCCCCGGATCACCAGGGCGTCCAACCGGCCGTTCAGGTGGGCCGCCTGGAGCGCACCGGAGCCCTCCATCTCGATCGCGCCCGCGTCGTTGTAGCTCCGGCGGATGAACCGGGCGATCTTCGACTGGGCGTCCGCCAGGACCACGTCGCCCGTGGCGATCGGCAGGAAGTGCGCCCGCACGTCGGGCATGTCCCGCACGGCGGAACGGGCGGCCTGTTCGAGCGCATGCGAGCCCGGCAGGGCTTTCGGCCGGACCAGGAAACCCTCCGGCGTCTGCTTGCCGCCGTGGATCTCGTAGACCTGCGTGCCCACGACGACGTCGCCGATCCCGACGTCGTCCTTCAGGCTGCCGGCGACGCCGACGAAGAACACGGCCTCGGGACGCAGCCAGTTGATGAGCTGGCTGGTGAGAGCGGCGGCCCGTTCGGCGCCCATACCCAGCTCGGCGATGGCTGCATGCCAGGGTGTGCCGGACAGCCGGCCGATCTCGACTCGTGTTCCGTCGGGGTGGACCCGTTCGTCCCGCTCCTCGATGTGCGCGCGGATCGCGGCGTATTCGAGGGGGAGCGCGGTCAGGACCAGAACGGTGTGTGGTGTCTCCGGCACACTCATAAGGTACGCCGGGGGAAGGGAAGAGAGTGCCGGAACAGGACGTCACCGTAGGGCAGTTGCTGCTCGCCGAGTACCAGACCGTGAAGGACGAGCAGAAGGCGAGGATCGGGTTCCGGGACAACCTGCTGTACGTGACCCTCGCCGTCGTGGCCGCCGTCATCGCCGCCGCGGCCCAGGCCAAGCAGGCGTCGATGCTGCTCGCGCTGCCGCCGGTCTGTGTCGTGCTCGGGTGGACCTACCTCGTGAACGACCAGAAGATCTCGGCGATCGGAGCGTACGTCCGCGAGGAACTCGGACCCCGGCTCGAGGCCCTCGCCGAACCCGGCGGCGGATTCCAGGCGTTCGGCTGGGAGACCGCGCACCGGGGGGACGCGCGGCGCCGCTCCCGTAAGGTCGTGCAGCTCCTGGTGGACCTGCTGGCCTTCTGCGCGGTGCCGTTGGCGGCTCTGGTGCTGTTCTGGGCGGACGGTGGGTCCGGGGCGCTGCTCGTCGTGCTGTCGGCGCTGGAGGCGCTGGCGGTGGGCGGGCTGGGCTGGCAGGTCGTGCGGTACGCGAAGGGGGAGTGAACTCCCGTCGTGAGCCCTACCGTTGAAGGGCGTGACCGACCGGCACCGGGGGGCGGAACGGGCACATGAAGGCGGAGTTGCCGGCGGCCCTGGCCGAGGGCGGTGGGCCGGTGCAGGAGGCGATCGATGCCCATACTCAGGCCCGCACCTTGTCAGCTCTTGCGATCTTCCGCCCACGCTCCGGACGATGCCGCCCGAGCCCGCACCCGAGCCACCACCCTCCCCAAGACCCCCACCTAGCGCCCCTTCTCCACCCCCCTCACCCACCGATAAACGAACTCCGGCCTCCCCACCTGCCCATAGACCGGCTTACGCTCAGCCCTCCCCGCCTCCACCAAATGCTCCAGATACCGCCGAGCCGTAATCCGCGAAATCCCCACAGCCTCGGCGACCCCGGCCGCGGTCAGGCCCTCCTCGGCCTCCCGCACAGCCCCCGTCACCCGCTCCAACGTCGGCGCACTCAACCCTTTGGGCAGCGCCGCAGGCGAGGGTGCCCGCAGCGTCGCCAGGGCCCGGTCCACCTCGTCCTGGCCGCTCGCCTCGCCCACCGACGCGTGGAACTCGGCGTACCGCACCAGCCGGTCCCGCAGCGTGGCGAACGTGAAAGGCTTCAGTACGTACTGCACGACCCCCAGCGACACCCCCTCCCGCACCACCGCCAGATCCCGCGCCGACGTCACCGCGATCACATCCGCGTGATGCCCGGCCGCCCGCAACGACCGCGCCAGCTGAAGCCCGTGCACATCCGGTAGGTGCAGGTCCAGCAGCAGCAGATCGACCGGCGTCCGCTCCAGCGCGCGCCGCGCCTCCGCCCCCGTGTGCGCCTTGCCGACCGCCACGAACCCCGGCACCCGGCCGACGTACATCATGTGCGCGTCCGCCGCGACCGGGTCGTCCTCCACGACCAGGACGCGAATCGCCTGCTCGTCCGAAGCCGTCATACGTCACCTCTCGAAACCACCGCGCCTTCGGAGGCCCCCCCGTCCGCCGACGCGGCCCCGTCCTCGCAATCCGCCCCCTCCGCCGAGGCGTCCTCGCCCGGGGCACCGGGCCCCTCCGCCGAAGCGCCCTCGCCCGGGGCACCGGCACCGGGCCCCACCCCCGAAGGCCCCCCATTGGCCCCTCCCCCCACCAACGGCAACCGCACCTCGAACACCGCCCCACCCCCATCGGCCTCCGTCACCGACAGCGCCCCGTGGTGCCGGCTCACGGCCTGCCGCACCAGTGCCAGCCCCAGCCCCCGGCCCCCCGGCCCGGCCGGCTTCGTGGAGAACCCGCGCTGGAACACCGCCTCGGCGTGCTCGGGGTCCACCCCGGTGCCGGTGTCCGTCACCCGGAGCACCAGTTCGCCGCGCTCGGCGTACGCCGTCACCGTCACCCGTGCCCCCACGCTTCCCTGCGCCGCGTCGACCGCGTTGTCGATCAGGTTGCCCAGTATCGTCACGAGGTCCCGGGCGGGCAGGGCGTCGGGCAGCAGGCCGTCGTCCAGGCGGCTGTCCTCCGTCACCACCAGCTCCACGCCCCGCTCGTTGGCCTGCGCGGTCTTCCCCAGCAGCAACGCCGCCAGCACGGGCTCGCTCACCGCCGCCACGACCTGGTCCGTCAGCGCCTGGGCCAGTTCCAGCTCGGCCGTCGCGAACTCGACCGCCTCCTCGGCCCGGCCCAGCTCGATGAGCGAGACCACCGTGTGCAGCCGGTTCGCCGCCTCGTGGGCCTGGGAGCGCAGCGCATGGGTGAAGCCCCGCTCGGAGTCCAACTCGCCCATCAGGGACTGGAGTTCGGTGACGTCCCGGAGTGTCACCACCGTGCCGCGCCGCTCGCCGCCGGACACCGGCGAGGTGTTCACCACGAGCACCCGTTCCGCCGTCAGGAGCACCTCGTCGACCCTCGGCTCCGACGCCAGCAGCGCCCCGGTCAGCGGCGCGGGCAGCCCGAGGTCCGCCACCGAGCGCCCCACCACATCGCCGGCCACTCCGAGCAGTTCCCGCCCGCCGTCGTTGATCAGCGCCACCCTGTACTGCCCGTCCAGCATCAGCAGCCCCTCACGCACCGCGTGCAACGCGGCCTGGTGGTAGTCGTGCATCCGGCTCAGCTCGGCCGCGTTCATGCCATGGGTGTGCCGGCGCAGCCGCGCGTTGATGACGTACGTACCGACCGCGCCCAGCGCCAGCGCACCCCCCGCCACCCCGATCAGGGCCGTCAGCTGGTCCTGCACCCGCTTGCTGATCGCCTCGACCCTGATACCCGCGCTGACCAGCCCGACGATGTCCTTCGGCGTACGCCCCCCGTCGTAGATCGGTACGACCGCCCGCACGGACGCGCCCAGCGTGCCGGTGTACGTCTCGGTGAACGGCTCCCCGCGCAGGGCGCGCTCCGTGTGGCCGCGGAAGTGCTGGCCGATCTGCTCCTCGTCCGGGTGCGTCCAGCGAATGCCCTCGCGGTTCATGATCGTGACGAAGTCGACGTCGGCGTCGTGCTGGACCCGCAGCGCGTACGGCTGGAGTGCGGCCGTGGGGTCGGCGGTGCGGATCGCCGCCGGTACGGACGGGGCGTCGGCGATCGACTGGGCGACCGCCATCGCCTGCCGGCCCGCCGCGTCCTCGGCCTGGCCGCGGTCGCTGACGTAGGTGAACACCGCGTACCCGGCGACGAGCACCGCTATCAGCACGGCCTGCATGGCGAAGAGCTGGCCTGCCAGGCTGCGGGGCGTCGGAATGGCGGGGATGCGCATGTCGTCAGTCTGCCTCCCTGGCTGATTGTGAACTAAATGAACGGAAGGGTGACCGCCCTCACACAGCAGGAGATAGTCACCGCATCGCTGAATAAGACACCCCCGTCCCCAAGGCGGCGTGACCCCCTCCCCGGGGCGCGGCACCTGATCAGCGAGACCCCCACCCCGGACGTGAGCCGCACGCCGGTGATGCCGACGAAGACGTCAAGGAGGGCAGCCGTGGCCGCCGCCAGTTCCCCCGATACGGCACCTGCCGCACCCGTCGCCAAGCGGGACCGCACGCACTACCTCTACATCGCGGTGATCATCGCGGTCGCCCTCGGTATCGCCGTGGGTCTCATCGCGCCCGACTTCGCGGTCGAGCTGAAGCCCATCGGAACGGGCTTCGTGAACCTGATCAAGATGATGATCTCGCCGATCATCTTCTGCACGATCGTGCTGGGCATCGGCTCGGTACGGAAGGCCGCGAAGGTCGGCAAGGTCGGCGGTATCGCGCTGGCCTACTTCCTCGCGATGTCGCTGGTCGCGCTCGGTATCGGCCTGGTCGTCGGCAACATCCTGGAGCCGGGCACCGGGCTCGCCATCACCGACGCCGTCAAGGACGCCGGTCACGCGCAGGTCGACGCGGAGGCCAAGGACACCACCGAGTTCCTGCTCGGCATCATCCCGACCACGATGCTCTCCGCCTTCACCGTCCAAGAGGTCCTCCAGACCCTGCTCATCGCCCTCCTCGTCGGATTCGCGCTGCAGGGCATGGGGTCTGCCGGAGAGCCGATCCTGCGCGGTGTGCAGCACATCCAGAAGCTCGTCTTCCGCATCCTCGCCATGGTGATGTGGGCCGCGCCGATCGGTGCCTTCGGCGCCATCGCCGCCGTCACCGGGTCCGCCGGTCTCGACGCGCTCAAGGAACTGGCCATCCTGATGGTCGGCTTCTACGTCACCTGCTTCCTCTTCGTCTTCATCGTGCTCGGCGCGCTGCTGCGGCTGGTCGCCGGCCTGAACATCTTCACGCTCTTCAAGTACCTGGGCCGTGAGTTCCTGCTGATCCTGTCGACCTCCTCCTCCGAGTCCGCGCTGCCGCGCCTCATCGCGAAGATGGAGCACCTCGGTGTCAGCAAGCCGGTGGTCGGCATCACCGTCCCGACCGGCTACTCCTTCAACCTCGACGGCACCATGATCTACATGACCATGGCGTCCCTGTTCATCGCCGACGCCATGGGTACGCCGATGGCGATCGGTGAGCAGATCCCGCTGCTGCTCTTCCTGCTGGTCGCCTCCAAGGGCGCCGCCGGTGTCACGGGCGCCGGTCTCGCGACCCTGGCCGGTGGCCTCCAGTCGCACAAGCCCGCCCTGGTGGACGGCATCGGCCTCATCGTCGGCATCGACCGCTTCATGAGCGAGGCCCGCGCCCTGACGAACTTCGCGGGCAACGCGGTCGCCACGGTCCTGATCGGCACCTGGACCAAGGAGATCGACAAGGGCCGGGTCAACGAGGTGCTCGCCGGTCAGATCCCGTTCGACGAGAAGACCCTCGTGGACGACCACGGCCACGACGGCGCCCCGGCCGCGGAGGCGCCGGAACAGGGCGGCGAGAAGGAACTCGCCAAGACCTGACCGACTCCGGCCCGGTCCGGCCCGGTCCATGCTCCTGGCCTCGGCCCGGTCCATGCTCCTGACCTCCGACCGGTCCGGGCCCGTGCTCCGGACGTCCGGCCCCGCCTGAACCGGGGCCGGGCGTCCGGCCATCACACTCCGGGTGGCTGAGTAGCTCCCCCGTCGCTCAGCCGCCCGGTCCACATCGCTGGTCCCGACTCAGGCGTACGGCAACTGCCGTACGCCTGACGGCATTACGGGAGCGGAAGGGGCGGACGAGCAGAGGAGCGGAAGGGACGGGCGGGCCGGCCGGGGTGCCGACGGGCCTAGGCCCACGGATCCGTGACCTCCCGCAACAGCGTCAACGCCTCCCGCAACTGCTTCATCCGCCGCTTCCCGAGGTGCTCCTCCCACTCCTTCTCCACCTCGGCGACCACCGCGTCGGCGACATCCTTGGCCGCCCGGGCCTTCTCCGCCAGGCACACCAGCCGGGCGCGCTTGTCCGTCGGGTCCGGCACCCGGCGTACATAGCCCGCCTTCTCCAGCTGGTCGACCAGGAAGCCGGCCGTCTGCTTGGTGACCTGGGCCTGTTCCGCCAGCTCGGTCAGGCGTGTGCCCTGCGGGCCGATGCGCTGCATGACCCGGGCCTGGGCGGGCGTGAAGTCGTCGAAGCCGGCCTCCGCGAGGGCGGCGAAGACGCGGTTCTCCAGGGCCCGGTAGGGGAGGAACAGGAGCACGCCCGTGTTGAGCTCGCTCTCCACCACCATGTACGGGGCCTCCTCGAATAGCTGTACCGCCGACTGCACTTGGCTTGACTTTGGTCAGAGCCTCTGACTAATTTGGTCAGAGAAGCTTACCACTTTGGGTGGGGTGATTCCCATGGGTGTCGTGCTGGGCGTGGATGAGCGCTGGGCGATCGTCGACCGGGAGCGGGCGAGCCTGGCCGACCTGCTGGACGGGCTGAGCCCCGACGAGTGGGAGACACCCACACGGTGTGGTGACTGGCGGGTGCGTGACGTGGCCGCTCATCTGACCATGGCGGCGCGCTTCACCTACCGGGACGGCGTACGGGAGATGATCCGTGCCCGCGGGAACTGGAACCGGATGATCCACGACTCGGCGGTCCGCGAGGCCCACGCGCCCGTCACCGAGATCGTCGCCAACCTCCGCTCGATCATCGGCTCCCGCGCCCTCGCCCCCACCACCACGCCCCGCGAACCCCTGCTCGACATCCTCGTCCACGGCCAGGACATCGCCCTCGCGCTCGGCCGCGAACGTGCGATGCCCGTGGCCGCCGCCCGCGACGCCGCCGATCGTGTGTGGACCATGCGGTTCCCGCCCCGCCCCTGGCCGCTCCCGCGCGCACGCCTGGTCGCCACCGACATCGAGTGGACGTGCGGGGAGGGCGAGGAGGTCCGCGGCCCGATCGCCGGGCTCCTCCTGATGCTCACGGGGCGCCCCGAGGCAGCCAGGGAGTGGTTCGGGCGCACAGCCACCGCACCGGGGGAGTGAAGGGGCGGGCTCGGGAAGGGCCCACCCCTTCGCGGCCGTTCACGCCCGCCCGCCCGAAATCCTTTGACCCGCCGCCCGTCCGGCCCCAGGCTGGAAGGCCCTGACCGAGGCCGTCCACCAGGAGGCGGGCATGGCGGAAGACGCGTCACCCAACCGACCTCACCAGGAGGCGCCGGCCGTCTCGCTGGAGCAAGTGAACGAACCGTTCTACGAGTTCCTGACGGCGGTCGCCCGCGCACCCCGCAAGGACCAGGAGGACGGCCGCAACCTCAGCGCCCGGCTCATGGCCCACCTCGGGTCCACTCCGGCCGACCGCCCCGTCGTCAAGGCGGCCTACGCGCCGTACGACCTGCCCAACGTCCACCTCGCCCTGGAACGCTGGTTCGCCGCCGACCCCGCCCGCTCCTACGAACTGGTCGGCCTGCGCGGTGCCCAGCACCACGGCGACCTCACCCTCGGCGACATCCTCGACGCGGCCGACCGCTACGACCGCTTCGTGATCGGCGCCGTCGACTACGCCCACCTCCCCGTCGCCCCGGACACCGAGCTGGCCTGCGTCTCCTGCGGGTTCTACCTCGGCCGGGACGGCGACGAACGGTTCGCGGTACTGCTGCGCGGACCGCAGGACGAGTACGGGCGCTACAAGGTCGAGGTCGAGGTCCTCGCGCGGGACAAGGAGTTCGCGGACCGCCTGCTCGCCGGGCTCGACACCCTCGTACGCGAACACAACGTCTTCCGCGGACAGGTGCTCTCCTTCGAGGGCTCGGAGTTCCGGCGCGGCCTCGGCCCCTTCCGCTTCCACCGCCGCCCCCACCTCACCCGCGACGACATCGTGCTCCCCGCCGGCCTCCTCGAACGCCTGGAACGCCAGGTCGTGGGCGTCGCCCGGCGCCGCGAGCAGCTGCGCGCGGCGGGCCAGCACCTGCGCCGCGGACTGCTGCTGTACGGCCCGCCCGGCACCGGGAAGACCCACACGATCCGCTATCTGCTCTCCCACCTCCCGCAGTTCACGGTGGTGGTCCTCGCCGGCACCAGCATCTCCGCCATCGGCCCCGCCTGCGCCCTGGCCCGGATGCTCCAGCCGGCGCTCGTCGTCCTGGAGGACTGCGACCTGATCGCCGAGGCCCGCGACCACGGCGGTGGTGACCAGCCCCTGCTCTTCCAGGTCCTCAACGAGATGGACGGCCTCGGCGACGACGCCGACGTCGCCTTCCTCCTCACCACCAACCGTGCCGACCTGCTGGAACCGGCCCTGGTCCAGCGCCCCGGCCGCATCGACCTCGCCGTGGAGATCCCGCTGCCCGACGCCGAGGGCCGCGCCCGCCTCCTCGGCCTCTACGGCGACGGACTCGGCCTCGGCAAGGACGTCGCGGACGAGGTGGTGGCGCGCACGGAGGGCACCACGGCCTCCTTCACCAAGGAGCTGGTACGGCGCTCCGTACTCATCGCGGCCGAGCGCGAATCCCCGCACACCCGACCGGACGACGTCCGCGCCGCCCTCGACGAACTCCTCTCCGACCAGGACCACCTCACCCGCCGCCTCCTCGGAGTCCAGGGGGCGCAGGCGGACCCGGACATGGCGGACAAGGACGGTGAGGGGGAGTGGGCTCCCACGCCCTCCGGCTGATCCGCGAGCCTCAACCGACCGGCACGATCGACCGGTTCAGCCGCGCCAGCTCCTGCGCCCCGAGCACCAGGTCCGCCGCGCCCGCGGAGTCCCGTACCGACTCCGGACGGCTCGCCCCCGGAATCGGGATCACGGCCGGGGACCGCGCCAGCAACCAGGCCAGGCACACCCGCTGCGGGCTGACGCCATGGGCGGCGGCCACCTCGTGGAAGGCGCCGAAGCGCGCCTCGCCCTCCGTCCGTGACGGCCCGTCCAGCGAGCTGCGCGCGATGCCGCCCAGCGGACTCCACGGCAGGAACGCCAGTCCCAGCTCCGCGCACAGCCGCAGCTCGGCCTCGCCGTCCCGTACGGCGGGCGAGTACTGGTTCTGCACCGAGACCAGACGGTCGCCGAGGATCCGGTGGGCCGTGCGGATCCGGTCCGCGTCCGCGTTGGAGACGCCGGCCAGGCGGATCTTGCCCTCGTCGAGGAGTTCGCGCAGCGCGCCCACCGACTCCTCGAAGGGGACGGCCGGGTCGGGCTTGTGCAGCTGGTAGAGCCCGATCGCCTCGACCCCGAGCCGCCGGAGCGAGGCCTCGGCGGCCGCCTTGAGGTGGCGGGGGTCGCCGTTCACCGTCCAGCCGCCGTCGGCCGGCCTGCCCCGGCCGCCCTTGGTGGCCACCAGTACGTCGTCGGTGTCGCCCCCGTACGTGGCCAGCGCGCGGGCGACGAGGAGTTCGTTGTGACCGGGTTCGGCGCCCGGCAGATGGTACGAGTCGGCCGTGTCCAGCAGTGTCACCCCCGCTTCCAGGGCGGCGTGCACGGTGGCCAGGGCGCGCCGCTCGTCGGGGCGGCCTTCGAGGGACAGCGGCATAGCGCCGAGGCCGATCGCGCTGACGCGGTGGGGGCCGAGAGTGCGGTACCGCATGTCAGACGCCCTTTCCGAGGGTCTCGGCGACGGCCTTCGGGAGCCAGTCCCGGGCGCGAGTGAAGCGGAAACCGAGCCGTGTGGCGCGGGAGTTGTCCATGCCGTAGGCGCGGGTGAAGGCGAACGGGGAGACCTCGCCGACCTCGACGGGCCGGAAGACGGTCCGGCCGTCCGGCAGGTGCGCGGCGATCGCGTCGCACAGCTCCTCGGTGGTCAGCACGCCGTGGGAGGCGGCGTTGACCGGGCCGGTGAAGTCCTCGCCCACCGCCCAGAGGAGGAAGTCGGCGATCTCCTCGACGTGGATGTACGTCGCCGGGTGGTTCACCACCGGCACGGCGATCGGCTCGCCGGAGCGGATGCGGGTCGCGTAATGGGCCATACGGCCCGTGAAGTCGTCGTCCCCGCCCAGCACATGGGCGACCCGCACCGCCACGTACGGGAAGGCCGGGTCGGCGGCGAGGACGGCCTCCGCCTGCCGCTTGCCCTCGCCGTAGTGCGCGTCGAGGAACTCCCCGTCCTCCCAGGGGAGTCCGAGGTCCACAGGCACGTCCAGCGGATCCACGTCGGGCTCGCGCACGGGGGCGATCGAGTCCTCGTACTCGTACACCTCCACCGTCGACGTCAGCACATAACGGCGGGTGCGGCCGGTGAAGACCCGGCGGGCGATCTCCGCCTGCCGAGGGGTGTAGCAGACCTGGTCGACCACGACGTCGAACGTCCGCGAACCCAGCGCCGCCGTCAGGGACTTCTCGTCGCCCCGGTCGGCGACCAGATGGACCACGCCCGGCGGCGGGGCGGCCGACCCCCGATTGAGAACCGTCACACGATCCCCCACGGCCAGCAGCCGCGCGATCAGCCGCTTGCCGAAATAGCGGTTCCCGCCGATGACCAGTACCTCTCGTCCCTTTCGCATGACCATAATTCTCCCGGCCTCACACCACGCTCTGAAGGGGAAGACATGGGAGATCCGGTCAGCACGCCGAAAGAACCACGGCATCTGCGCCCGGCCGCCAACGAAACGCCGGTGGCCTTCGACACCCTGGACCGGCAGATCCTGGAACTCCTCCAGACCGACGGCCGCATCAAGCTGAGCGAACTCGGCCGCCGTGTGCGGCTCAGCCCCGCGGCCGTCACCGAGCGGGTACGGCGGCTGGAGGCGGCGGGCGTGATCACGGGATACGGCGCCCAGGTCGCCCCCGCCCGGCTCGGCTACGGCATCCAGGCCTTCATCCGGGTCAACCCGCACGGCGGCTACACCCTCCGCCACCCCCGCACCCTGGAACTGATCGACCGACCGGAGATCGTCGAGGTCCACCACGTCGTCGGCGAGGACTGCTGGATCCTCAAGGTCGCCGTCGAGGACACGATCCATCTGGAGGAGATCCTGGAGGCGGTCTCCGCGCTGGGCCGTACGACGACGTCCATCGTGCTGTCCTCCCCGGTCCGCACGAAGCCGCTGCTGCCACGCTTGCCCTGACGTCGGCGTCAAGGCTTACGTTCGTACCCATGCGAATCGGCGAGCTGGCCACGCGGGCCGGGACCACGACGCGCACCTTGCGCTACTACGAGTCGCGGGGGCTGCTGCCCGCGCGGCGCGGCGACAACGGGTATCGGACGTACGACGAGAGCGACCTGTTGCTGCTGCGGCAGATCAGGACGCTGCAGGACTTCGGGTTCGACCTGGAGGAGACCCGGCCCTTCGTGGAGTGCCTGCGGGCCGGGCACCCGGAGGGCGACACGTGTCCCGCCTCGCTCGCGGTCTACCGGCGCAAGCTGGACGAGCTGGACGCGCTGATCGGCGAGTTGCAGGCCGTGCGGGCCAAGATCGGCCTGCGGCTGGCGATGGCCGAGGGGGAACCACCGTTGTGCGAACTGGGAGGGCAGGAACTGTGATCAAGGCGGCTGGCGTGGCCGAGGTGACGGACGCGGACTTCGAGGCGGAGGTGATCGGGTCGGAGCTGCCGGTGCTGGTGGAGTTCACCGCCGACTGGTGCCCGCCGTGCCGGCAGATGGGCCCGGTGCTCGGCGCGCTCGCGGCGGAGGAGGGGGAGCGGCTGAAGGTGGTGCAGCTGGACGTGGACACCAACCCGCTGACCACGAACGCCTACAAGGTGCTCTCCATGCCGACGTTCATGGTCTTCCGGGGCGGCGAGCCCGTGCGGTCGATGGTGGGGGCGCGGCCCAAGCGGCGGCTGCTGGAGGAGCTGGCCGACGTGCTGTGATTTCCGTCCGGGACTCTGTCCGGAACACAAGAAATCCCCCGAGCAATTGCGCTCGGGGGATTTCTTTGCGTATATTCAATGGTTCGCGACTTCGGTTGGAATTGGTCGCGAAGAAGTTCAGTGAGCACAGTATATCCGGGCGGGAGCAGAATTGTCAAACACCGAATTTCAAGACGGTGAAATGCGCCGCGAGCAGGAATTCATCGACGACCTGTACGCGCGCGTGGACGCGCTGCGCGGTGACACCGAGGTCTCCGTCACGGACGCGCTCGCCCAGGGCAACACGCCCATGCAGGCCCGGCTGGAGCGGGACATCCTGGTCGCCGAGCGCTCGGGGCTGCTCGCCGCGCTGAACGCCGTGGACGGCTCGCTGTGCTTCGGCCGGATCGACCTCGCCACCGGCGTCACCCATCACATCGGGCGCATCGGCCTGCGCACCGACGACGCCGAGCACACCCCGATCCTCGTCGACTGGCGCGCCGACGTCGCCCGCCCCTTCTACCTGGCCACCGGCCACACCCCGATGGGGATCAGGCGCAGGCGGCACATCAGCACCGACGGCCGTACCGTCACCGCCCTGCACGACGAGATCCTCGACCTCGGAGACCAGGAGCGGACCGGCCACGAGGACCCGACCGGTGACGCCGTGCTGCTCGCCGCCCTCGATGCCGCGCGCACCGGCCGTATGCACGACATCGTGCAGACCATCCAGGCCGAGCAGGACGAGATCATCCGGGCGCCCCACCGCGGCGTACTGGTCGTGGAAGGCGGCCCGGGTACGGGCAAGACGGCCGTGGCCCTGCACCGCGCCGCGTATCTCCTCTACGAACACCGCGAGCTGCTCGCCCGGCGCGCGGTCCTGATCGTCGGCCCCAACCCCGCCTTCCTCGGCTACATCGGCGAGGTGCTGCCCTCCCTCGGCGAGACCGGTGTGCTGCTCGCCACCGTCGGCGAGCTGTTTCCCGGCGTACGGGCGTCGGCGACCGACACGCGCGCGGCGGCCGCGGTCAAGGGGCGGGCCGACATGGCGGACGTGCTCGCCGAGGTCGTACGCGACTGGCAGGCGCTGCCCGACCCGGTGATCGCGATCGAGCACGACCGCGAGATCCTGATGCTCGACGACGACCTGGTGCGGGTCGCCCGCGAGCGCACCCGGGCCGCGAAGCTCCAGCACAACGCGGCGCGCGAGTACTTCGAGGGGCACATCCTCAACACGCTCACCGAGCTGTACGCCGAGCGGGTCGGCACCGACCCCTACGACGGCAGCAGCCTCCTCGACGCGACCGACATCACCCAGATCCGCGACGAGCTCGCCGAGAACCCCGAAGTGTGGGCGGCCGTCGACCAGTTGTGGCCGCGCCTGACCCCGCAGCGCCTGGTCGCCGACTTCCTCGCCGACCCCGTCGGCTACCTCCCCGACGAGGACGCGGCCGCGATCCGCCGTCCGGTGACGCGGGCCTGGACCGTGGCGGACGTACCGCTGCTGGACGAGGCGGCCGAACTGCTCGGCGAGGACGAACGGGTGGCGCGGGCGCTCGCCGAGCGGGAGCGGCAGACGCAGGTCGCGTACGCGCAGGGCGTGCTGGACGTGTCGTACGCGTCGCGGACGTACGAGTTCGACGACAAGGAGGACGAGGACTCGGAGGTGTTGTCGGCGCACGACATCATCGACGCCGAGCGCTTCGCCGAACGCCAGGAGGAGGACGACCACCGCAGCGCGGCCGAGCGCGCGGCGGCCGACCGGACCTGGGCGTTCGGGCACATCATCGTCGACGAGGCGCAGGAGCTGTCGCCGATGGCCTGGCGGCTGCTCATGCGGCGCAGCCCGACCCGGTCGATGACGCTGGTGGGCGATCCGGCCCAGACGGCGGAGGCGGCGGGCGTCGGCTCGTGGCGGAAGATCCTTCAGCCGTACGTCGAGGACCGCTGGGAGCACACCCGGCTCGGCGTCAACTACCGCACGCCGGCCGAGATCATGGACCTGGCGGCGGCGGTCGTACGCGCCGAGGACCCCGACTTCGAGCCGCCGAGCTCGGTCCGGTCGACCGGGGTACGGCCCTGGGTACGCGCCACCGACGACCTGCCCGGCGCGGTGGCGAAGGCCGTCGAGGAGCTCAAGCCGGCCGAGGGCCGACTGGCGGTCATCGCGCCGCGGCATCTGCACCGGAAGCTGGCGGCGGGGCTGGACGGGGTGACGGCGGGTTCGGAGCCCGACCTGACGCGCGGCGTCGTCCTTCTCGACCCGCGGCAGTCGAAGGGCCTCGAGTTCGACTCGGTGTTGGTGGTGGAGCCGGGGTTGTACGGCACGAGCGATCTGTACGTGGCGCTGACCCGGGCGACACAGCGGTTGGGGGTGCTCCACACGGGTCGCCTGCCGAAGGCGTTGACCACCGCCTGAGACGGAATTCGCGGGCTCGGCCCCAGACCCCGCTCCTCAAACGCCGGACCAGGCATTTCAGCCCGTCCGGCGTTTGAGGACGAGGCCCTTCGGGCCCAAGCGGGGGTCTGGGGGCGGCAGCCCCCAGGGACGGGACGGGTAGGGGCGGCGGGGGCGAGAAAACTAGGCCGGGCGCAGCCAGACCGTCGCCAGGGGTGGCAGCGTCAGCTGGATGCTGGCCGTGCGGCCGTGCCAGGGCTGGGGTTCCGGCTTCAGCGGGTCCGGGTTGGTGACGTCGCCGCCGCCGTACCTCGCCGCGTCGGTGTTCAACGACTCGTGCCAGGCCGGAACGTCGTCGGGGACACCGAGGCGGTAGTCGTGCCGGACCACCGGCGAGAGATTCGAGACCGCCAGCAGCGGAGCCCCTTCGGCGTCATAGCGCAGGAACGCGAACACGTTGTCGTCCGCCGCGTCCCCCACCACCCACTGGAACCCGGCCGGATCGGCGTCCCGCTGCCACAGGGCCGGCGTGTGCCGGTAGACCGTGTTCAGGTCACGGACCAGGTCCCGCACCCCGCGATGGTCGGGCTCCGCCCCGTACGCCGGGTCCAGCAGCCACCAGTCCGGCCCGTGCGCCTCGGACCACTCGGCGCCCTGCGCGAACTCCTGCCCCATGAACAGGAGCTGCTTGCCGGGGTGGGCCCACATGAAGCCCAGGTACGCGCGGTGGTTGGCGCGCTGCTGCCACCAGTCGCCCGGCATCTTCGACACCAGCGACCGCTTGCCGTGCACGACCTCGTCGTGGGAGATGGGCAGGACGTAGTTCTCGCTGTACGCGTACACCATCGAGAACGTCATCTCGTTGTGGTGGTACTTGCGATGCACCGGCTCCTTGGCCATGTACTCCAGCGAGTCGTGCATCCAGCCCATGTTCCACTTCAGCCCGAAGCCGAGGCCCCCGAAGCCGCCAGGCCCCGCCACGTGCGTCGGACGCGTCACGCCGTCCCAGGCCGTCGACTCCTCCGCGATGGTCACCACCCCCGGCACCCGCCGGTACACCGTCGCGTTCATCTCCTGCAGGAACGCCACCGCGTCCAGGTTCTCCCGCCCGCCGTGCTCGTTCGGCACCCACTGCCCCGGCTCACGCGAGTAGTCCAGGTAGAGCATCGACGCCACCGCGTCCACCCGCAGCCCGTCGATGTGGAACTCCTCGCACCAGTAAAGGGCGTTGGCGACAAGGAAGTTGCGCACCTCGCGCCGCCCGAAGTCGAACTCCAGCGTGCCCCAGTCGGGGTGCGCGGACTTGAGCGGATCCTCGTGCTCGTACAGCGGACGCCCGTCGAACTCGGCCAGCGCCCAGTCGTCGCGCGGGAAGTGCGCAGGCACCCAGTCCATCAGGACCCCGATGCCGGCCTGGTGCAGGGCGTCCACCAGGTACTTGAAGTCGTCGGGGGTGCCGAGGCGGGCCGTGGGCGCGTAGAAGCCGGTGACCTGGTAGCCCCAGGAGCCGCCGAAGGGATGCTCGGCGACCGGCATCAGCTCGACGTGGGTGAAGCCGAGGTCCTTGACGTACGCGGGGAGCTGATCGGCGAGTTGGCGATACGTCAGTCCGGGCCGCCAGGACGCCAGATGCACCTCGTACACCGAGAACGGCGCCTCGTGCGTCGGGACCTCCCCGCGCCGCGCCAGCCACGCCGCGTCGCCCCACTCGTGGTGCGAGGCGTGCACGACGGACGACGTGTTGGGCGGGGCCTCGGTCCGGCGGGCGAGCGGGTCCGCGCGCAGCGTCTTCGAGCCGTCCGGCCGGGTGATCTCGAACTTGTACAGCTCACCCTCGCCGATGCCGGGCACGAACAGCTCCCAGACCCCGGAACCGCCGAGCGAGCGCATCGGATAGCCGGTGCCGTCCCAGAAGTTGAAGGTGCCGGCCAGGGACAGGCCCCGCGCGTTCGGCGCCCACACCGTGAAGCGGGTGCCGGTCACGCCCTGGTGCGTCATCGGCTCGGCACCGAGCGCCCGCCACAGCTCCTCGTGCCGTCCTTCGCCGATCAGATGCAGATCGAGCTCGCCCAGCGCGGGCAGGAAACGGTACGCGTCCTCGGTCTCCTGCACCGTCCCCTCGTACGCCACGAGGAGCCTGTACTCCTCCGGCACCTCCCGCAGTGGCACAAGCCCCGAGAAGAAGCCCTCCCCGTCGTCGTGCAGCTCGGCCCGGACGGTGCCGACGACGACGGTCACCGACAGGGCGTACGGCTTGAAGGCCCGGAAGGCGACACCGCCGGGCACGGCGTGTGCGCCGAGGACGGAGTGCGGGTCGTGGTGGGTGCCGGCGAGGAGCCGGTCGCGGTCGGCCGCGTCGAGGGCCGGGGAGACGGCGACCTCCACGGGATCGGCCGGCTTCGGGATCGCCTTCTGGGCCGGGATCTTCTTCTGCGCCGCCTTCTGCGCGGGGATCCTCTTGGCGGCGTCCTTCTTTCCGGGGGTGCTCTTCGACGCCGTGGTCTTCGCCGAAGTGCTCTTCGCGGCGGTCGTCTTCGCCGCCGTGGCCTTCTTCGTCACAGCTTTCTTCGTCACGGCCTTCTTTGTCACGGCCTTCTTCGCCACCGCTTTCTCGGCGGCGGCCTTCTTCGCCGTGGCTTTCTTGGCCGGGGCCTTCTCCGCGGGGGTCTTCTTGGCGGCGGCCTTCTTCGTCGCCTTCTTCGCCGCCCCCTTCTTCATGGCCTCCGCGGCCTTCTCTACGGCCTTCGCCGTTTTCGCGGCGCGCGTCACCTGCTCGGGCGGCTTCTCGGCCGTCTTCTTCGGGTCCGAATCGCTGGAGGGAGTGGTGCGGGGGGTCACGGGCGGGGCCTCCTGGGCGAAGGTGGGGATGGGAGAGGGGAGGGGGACGGGGTGCCGCTGTCCGTGGCGAGGCGGCGTATGGCCGACAGCGGTACCGGGAGCCAGTCGGGGCGGTGGCGGGCCTCGTAGACGACCTCGTAGATCGCCTTGTCGGTCTCGTACGCGCGCATCAGCACCGGATCGGTCCGCGGGTCGACGCCGCTGACCTGTGCGTACCCGGAGCAGTACGCGGCCCGGCAGGCGTCGGCCCAGCCGGGTATCGGCGGGTCGGCCGAGTGGGCCGCGTAGTCGAAGGAGCGCAGCATCCCCGCCACGTCCCGCACCGGCGGCTGCGGCATCCGCCGCTCGGCCAGCGACTTCGACGGCTCGCCCTCGAAGTCGATGAGCCACCACTGCCCGGCGGGCGAGCGCAGGCACTGCCCGAGGTGCAGGTCGCCGTGGATGCGCTGGGCGGTCCAGGTGTACCCCTCGGCGGCCAGGCCGGCCAGCGCCTCGAAGGCCGAGCGCAGACCGGGCGCGTACGGCCGGAGCGCGGGCACCGCCTGCGCGGCCGCCTCCAGCCGCTCGACCATGCCGTCGACCAGCTGCTGCACCTGCGTATGGCCCAGGGTCACGGTCGGCAGCGTACGGGCCAGCGCCGTGTGCACCTCGGCGGTGGCGCGCCCGAGCGCCCGTGCCGCGGTGGCGAAGTCCTCGCCCTTGGCGAGCTCGCGCAGCGCCAGCTCCCAGCCGTCGGCCGCGCCCTGCACGAAGGGCTGGAGCACGCCGAGGACGTACGGTTCACCGGCCAGCTCGGCGCGGATCCACGCCGTCGGCGCGGGCACCCGGTCGCAGCCCTCGCGGGCCAGGGCCAGCGGGAGCTCCAGGTCGGGATTGACGCCGGGCACGACCCGGCGCAACAGCTTCAGGATGAACGTATCGCCGTAGACGACCGAGGAGTTCGACTGCTCGGAGGTGACCAGGCGCGGCACCAGGCCGGAGCGGATCTCCCGGCTCTCGTCCCGTTCGAAGCGCAGTCCGCCGATCCGGGCCCCGGTGCGCAGTGCCTCCAGGAGCAGCTCGGCGGGGCGGGTGTCGTACAGGGCGTCGTACACGGTGCGTCCGGCGAGCGGGCCCTCGGCCACATGCCCGATCAGCGCGGGCGCCAGCCGGGGTGGTAGCGCCTCGCGCTCCCCTATGAGGAGTTGATAGCAGTCCGCGGGCTGCTCCGGGGAGCCCGGCACGGGCGCCAGGGGCTGATGGGCGCGCACCAGCAGGTGGTACAGGCCCAGTTTGCCGCCGGGCGGCAGCAGCTCGGTGGCCGCCACCAGCGAGAACCCGGTGACCGGACGCCCCTTGCCCGCGAACCAGCGCTGCCGCGGCAGCCACTCCCTGAGCAGTGGATCCAGCGACGCAAGGAGACCCGGCGAGGTCGTAAAGGTACGGGTGACGGCTTCCGACATGGCGTCGCGTCCTTTCCCCGGGAGGTCGGGGTGTTACTCATGCGTGCCCCGGGCGGGGCGGGAGAAACCGCCCCGCCCGGGCTCTCAGGCGGCGTCCTTGCGCAGCCGGAACCAGTAGAAGCCGTGACCACCGAGCGTCAGCAAGTACGGCAGCTCACCGATGGCCGGGAATCGCACCCCGCCGAACAGCTCCACCGGATGTCGTCCGTTGAACCTGCGCAGGTCCAACTCCGTCGGCTGGGCGAACCGGGAGAAGTTGTTCACGCACAGGACGAGATCGTCCTCGTATTCCCGCAGGAAGGCGATCACGGCCGGATTCGACGACTGGAGTTCCGTGTAGGTGCCGAGTCCGAAAGCGGGGTTCTGCTTGCGGATCTCGATCATCCGGCGCGTCCAGTGCAGGAGCGAGGACGGGGAGGCCATCGACGCCTCGACGTTGGTCACCTGGTAGCCGTAGACCGGGTCCATGATCGCCGGCAGGAACAGCCGCCCCGGGTCACTGGACGAGAAGCCCGCGTTGCGGTCCGGGGTCCACTGCATGGGCGTGCGGACGGCGTCGCGGTCGCCGAGCCAGATGTTGTCGCCCATGCCGATCTCGTCGCCGTAGTAGAGGATCGGCGAGCCGGGGAGCGACAGCAGCAGGGCGGTGAACAGCTCGATCTGGTTGCGGTCGTTGTCGAGGAGCGGGGCGAGGCGCCTGCGGATACCGATGTTGGCGCGCATACGCGGGTCCTTCGCGTACTCCGCGTACATGTAGTCGCGTTCCTCGTCGGTGACCATTTCGAGGGTCAGCTCGTCGTGGTTGCGCAGGAAGATGCCCCATTGGCAGCCGGAGGGGATGGCCGGGGTCTTGGCGAGGATTTCCGAGACCGGGTAGCGGGATTCCCGCCGTACGGCCATGAAGATCCGCGGCATCACCGGGAAGTGGAAGGCCATGTGGCACTCGTCGCCGCCGCTGCGGAAGTCGCCGAAATAGTCGACGACGTCCTCCGGCCACTGGTTGGCCTCCGCCAGCAGCACCGTGTCCGGGTAGTGGGCGTCGATCTCCTTGCGGACCCGCTTGAGGAACTCATGGGTCGCCGGCAGGTTCTCGCAGTTGGTGCCCTCCTGCGCATACAGATACGGCACGGCATCGAGCCGGAAGCCGTCGATTCCCAGGTCCAGCCAGAACCGCAGGGCGGAGATGATCTCCTCCTGCACGGTCGGGTTCTCGTAGTTGAGATCCGGCTGGTGGGAGAAGAAGCGGTGGAAGAAGTACTGCTTGCGGACCGGGTCGAAGGTCCAGTTGGAGGCCTCGGTGTCGACGAAGATGATGCGCGCGTCGCCGTATGCCTTGTCGTCGTCGGCCCACACGTAGTAGTCGCCGTAGGGGCCGTCGGGGTCTTTCCTCGACTCCTGGAACCACGGGTGCTGGTCGCTGGTGTGGTTCATGACGAAGTCGATGATGACCCGCATTCCGCGCTGGTGGGCGGAGTCCACGAATTCCACGAAGTCGGCGAGGTCGCCGAATTCGGGGAGTACGGAGGTGTAGTCGGAGACGTCGTAGCCGCCGTCCCTCAGCGGTGACTTGAAGAAGGGCGGCAGCCACAGGCAGTCGACGCCGAGCCATTGCAGGTAGTCGAGTTTGGCCGTCAGGCCTTTGAGGTCGCCGACGCCGTCGCCGTTGCTGTCCTGGAAGGAGCGGACCAGGACCTCGTAGAAGACGGCGCGCTTGAACCAATCCGGGTCACGATCCTTGGCAGGCGTGTCCTCGAAGGTGTCCTGAACGGGCTCGTTGACGATCATTTTGTGGGTGACCCTCCGATCTGCGGGGTGGACGGTCGCAGAACACGAAAGATGTGCGCGGGCTCGCGGCCCGGCTCAAGGCGCACATAGTTGGTCCTGCCCCAGTGATAGGTCTCGCCGGTGAGCTCGTCGCGCACCGGCACCGACTCGTGCCAGTCCAGGCCGAGTTGCGGCATGTCCAACGAGACCGTGGCCTCCTGGGTGTGGTGGGGGTCGAGGTTGGCGACCACCAGAACCGTGTTCGATCCCTGCCGTTTGGAGTAGGCGATGAGGGCGTCGTTGTCCACGTGATGGAAGTGCAGATCGCGCAGCTGCCGCAGGGCGGGGTTCGCGCGCCGGACGGCGTTGAGCTTGGTGAGGAGCGGCGTGATCGTACGTCCCTCCCGTTCGGCGGTTTCCCAGTCGCGGGGGCGCAGCTGGTATTTCTCCGAGTGGAGGTACTCCTCGCTGCCGTTGCGCAGGGGGGTGTTCTCGCACAGTTCGTAGCCGCTGTAGATGCCCCAGGTGGGGGAGAGGGTGGCGGCGAGGACGGCGCGGACCTCGAAGGCGGGGCGGCCGCCGTTCTGGAGGTAGGCGTGCAGGATGTCGGGGGTGTTGACGAAGAAGTTCGGCCGCATGTAGGCCGCCGCCTCACCCGACAGCTCCGTCAGGTACTCGGTGAGTTCCTGTTTGGTGTTGCGCCAGGTGAAGTAGGTGTAGGACTGCTGGAAGCCGATCTGGGCCAGGGTGTGCATCATCGCCGGGCGGGTGAAGGCCTCGGCGAGGAAGATGACGTCGGGGTCGGTGCGGTTGATGTCGGCGATCACCCGCTGCCAGAAGACGACCGGTTTGGTGTGCGGATTGTCCACGCGGAAGATCCGCACCCCGTGGTCCATCCAGTGCCGCAGGACGCGCAGCGTCTCTGCGGTCAGGCCGTCCATGTCGGCGTCGAAGGCGATGGGGTAGATGTCCTGGTACTTCTTCGGCGGGTTCTCGGCGTAGGCGATGGTGCCGTCGGGGCGGTGGTGGAACCACTCGGGGTGTTTGTGGACCCAGGGGTGGTCGGGCGAGCACTGCAGGGCGAAGTCGAGGGCGATCTCCAGGCCGAGTTCCCGCGCGGCGGCCACGAAGGCGTCGAAGTCCTCGAGGGTGCCGAGGTCGGGGTGGACGGCGTCGTGGCCGCCTTCGGGGGAGCCGATCGCCCAGGGCACACCGACGTCGTCGGGGCCCGCGGACAGGGTGTTGTCGGGGCCCTTGCGGAAGGTGGTGCCGATGGGGTGGATGGGCGGGAGGTAGACGACGTCGAAGCCCATCGCGGCGATCGCGGGCAGCCGGCGGGCGGCGGTGGTGAAGGTGCCGTGCGGCTGCTCGGGGGTGCCTTCGGAGCGGGGGAAGAACTCGTACCAGGAGCCGTACAGGGCCCGTTCGCGTTCGACCAGCAGGGGCAGCGGGTCCGACACGGTGACCAGGTCCCGCAGCGGATACCGCCCCAACACCGCGTCCACCTCGGGCGTCGACGCGGCCGCCAACCGCCAGGCGGCCGGGCGGCTCTCGTCCCGCAGCGCCTCCACGGCGGCGGCGATCACCTGCTCGCCCTGACCCTCGGGCACTCCGGCGGCCGCACGCTCGTACAGCCGCGCGCCCTCCTCCAGGACGAGGTCGGTGTCCATCCCGGCCGGGATCTTGATCTGCGCGTGGTGCCGCCAGGTGGCGACCGGATCGCCCCAGGCCTCGACCCGGTACGTCCAGTGGCCGGGCTCGCCGGCGGTGACGTCGGCGCCCCAGCGGTCGGTGCCCGGGGCGAGTTCGCGCATCGGCGTCCACGGGCCGGGGCGGCCGTCCGGGCCGGTCAGCACGACATTGGCGGCTACGGCGTCATGGCCCTCGCGGAACACGGTCGCCGAGATCTCGAAGGTCTCGCCGGTCACCGCCTTCGCGGGCCTGCGCCCGTGCTGGACGATCGGGCGGACGTCGAGGACGGGTATGCGCCCGACGCCGCCGGCCGTGTCGCGCGCGGGGGGTCGCTCCGCGGCGGGCGGTCCGGTGTCGGCGGTGACGGCGCGGGGGATGGGGGGTGCTTCGGTGCGGGACGTCGGGGGTGAGGACGTCAGGGGTGAGGTCGACTGGTGGTGCATGGCGGGCATGACCGCTCCTGTCCGCGTCAACGTGGGTGGGCGGATGGCTGTGGGGAGGTGGGTCCTGCGGGGTCCTGCGGGGGTGCTGCGAGGTCCTGCGTGGTGCTGTGGGGTCCTGCGTGGTGGTGCGGGGTGTTTCCCCGGTGCGCCCGGGGGCGCACGGGTGGGGTGTACCGCTGGAGCCTTCCCACCCTATTCGGGTGGGCAATCCGGCACTTTGTTAACTACTCACGCGTATGTCTACGCACAAGACCGGCCCCGTTCCACAGGAACGGGGCCGGTACCCGCACTTCGCCGGGAAGAGACCGCTACGAGCCCGGTACCTGCAGGAGTTTGTTCGGCGAGCCGAGCCCGCGCCCGGAGACCTTGCCGGACACGGCCTGGGCCACCAGCGCCTTGGACACCTGTGCGGGACGCGCCTTGGGATGGTCGGCCAGATAGAGCGCGGCCACGCCCGCCACGTGCGGCGACGCCATCGACGTACCCGAGTAGGTCGCCTTGCTCGTGTCGCTCGCGTAGGACGCCGACGTGATCCCGACACCCGGGGCGAACAGGTCCAGCGCCGAGCCGAAGTTGGAGAAGCTCGCCTTGGCGTCCTTCTTGTCGGTGGCGCCGACGGTGATGGCCTCCTTCACCGCCGCGGGGGAGTAGAGCCCCGCCGGCAACCCGTCGTTGCCCGCGGCCACCGTGTAGGTGACGCCGGACGCGATGGAGTTGCGTACGGCGGCGTCCAGCTGCGCGTTCCGGTAGCCGCCGAGGCTGAGGTTGGCGACGGCCGGCTTCTTGGCGTGCCTGGTCACCCAGTCGATGCCCGCGATGACATCGGCGGTGGTGCCGCCACCGGCGTTGTCGAGGACCCGTACGGCGACGACCTTGGCGTTCTTGGCGACGCCGTACTTGCTGCCCGCGATGGTGCCGGCGACATGGGTGCCGTGGCCGTTGCCGTCACTCGCGGTCCTGTCGTCGCCGACGAAGTCCCAGCCGTAGCTCGCCCGGCCGCCGAAGTCCTTGTGCGAGATGCGGATGCCGGTGTCGATCACGTAGACCGTCGCGCCGGTGCCCGCGGACTCCGGCCAGGTGTAGCTGTTGTCCAGCGGAAGGTTGGCCTGATCGATGCGGTCGAGCCCCCAGGACGGCGGATTCTTCTGGCTGTGGTCCAGGGTCACGCGGGTGTCCTGGACGACCGAGGCGACGCGGGAGTCCGCCGCGAGCCGCTTGGCCTGTCTCTCGTCGGCCCGGATGGCATAGCCGTTGAGGACGGTGCCGTAGGTGTGGCTTATTTTCGCCCCGTACTTCTCGGCGAGACTCTTTCCCGCCGCCGACGGAGCCTTCGTTCCCCCCTTGAGTGTCACCACGTAACTGCCACCGACGGAGCCGGGTTCCCCGGCGCCGAGTATCTGCCCCTCCGATGCGGCGTGCGCGGGCATGCCGGTGGCCGAAAGCGCGGCGACACAGGTCACCGCGGTCAGCCCACCCGCCCAGCGCAGACGCCGTATGCGCGTCCGTGCCATGGTGTGAGTTCCCCTCCTCAACTCGGCGCACGGCGGCCCCGGATCGCCGGGTGCACCTGGCGTGGACCGGTGCGCCGATGTCACCCTCTCGTGAGGTGAGAAGTCGCCACAAGGACGCCTACGGGGGCGGAATCGGCCAAATCGGCCATGGGGGATCTGTAAAGGTTGCGGCTGCTTTCGGACGAAGGTGCTCATCGCTCCTTGCTTGACAGTCACTTGATCGCCGCAAAACGCACGGTGGTTACCAAGCCCCGCATACCGATACCGTCGGGTTCGATGACGGGACCCACACCGCCGTGGGCCCCCTGCCACGCGCTGCCCTAGGTGGAACTGTGAAGGCGATCCGTCGATTCACCGTCCGACCCGTCCTCCCCGAACCCCTCCGGCCCCTGAGCGACCTCGCGCGCAACCTGCGCTGGTCCTGGCACGCGGAGACCCGTGATCTCTTCCGGTCCGTCGATCCCGAGCGCTGGGCCTCCTCGGGACAGGACCCCGTACGGCTGCTGGGCAGCGTTCCGCCCGGGCGGCTCGCCGAGCTGGCCGAGGACCGGTCGTTTCTGCGCCGGCTGAGCGCGGCCGCGGGTGACCTCGACGACTATGTCACCGGCGGGCGCTGGTACCAGGAGCAGCCCGCCGGACTCCCCGCCGCCGTCGCCTACTTCTCCCCCGAGTTCGGCATCACGGCCGCCCTGCCCCAGTACTCCGGCGGCCTCGGCATCCTCGCCGGCGACCACCTCAAGGCGGCCAGTGACCTGGGGGTCCCCCTCATCGGGGTCGGGCTGCTGTACCGGCACGGGTACTTCCGGCAGAGTCTGTCCCGGGACGGCTGGCAGCAGGAGCACTATCCCGTCCTGGACCCCAACGAGCTGCCGCTGGCCCTCCTGAAGGAGCCCGACGGCACACCCGCCCAGGTCTCCCTCGCCCTGCCCGGCGGCAGGCAGCTGCACGCCAGGGTCTGGATCGCCCAGGTCGGCCGCGTGCCCCTGCTGATGCTCGACTCGGACGTCGAGGAGAACGACCTCGGCGAACGCGGCGTGACCGACCGGCTCTACGGCGGCGGCAGCGAGCACCGGCTGCTGCAGGAGATGCTGCTGGGTATAGGAGGGGTGCGGGCGGTCCGGACGTACTGCCGTCTGACCGGCCACCCGGCCCCCGAGGTCTTCCACACCAACGAGGGACACGCAGGCTTCCTCGGCCTGGAGCGCATCGCCGAGCTGGCCGCCGAGGGGCTGGACTTCGACTCGGCGCTGGAGGCCGTCCGCGCCGGCACGGTCTTCACCACCCACACGCCCGTCCCGGCCGGCATCGACCGCTTCGACCGCGAGCTGGTCGCCCACCACTTCGGCCCCGACGCGGAACTCCACGGCATCGACGTCGAGCGCATCCTCCGGCTCGGCATGGAGACCTACCCCGGCGGCGAACCGAACCTCTTCAACATGGCGGTGATGGGCCTGCGCCTGGGCCAGCGGGCCAACGGCGTCTCGCTGCTGCACGGCAACGTCAGCCGCGAGATGTTCTCGGGCCTGTGGCCGGGATTCGACCCCGACGAGGTGCCCATCACCTCGGTCACCAACGGCGTCCACGCCCCGACCTGGGTCGCCCCCGAGGTCTTCCGCCTCGGCGCCCGCCAGATCGGCGACCGGCGTACCGAGGACGCGCTGACCGTCGGCGGCTCGGACCGCTGGGACGCGGTCGCGGAGATCCCCGACCAGGACATCTGGGAGCTGCGCCGGAACCTGCGCGAGCAGCTGGTGACGGAGGTGCGGGAACGGCTGCGCGTGTCATGGCGTCAACGCGGCGCGGGGACGGCCGAGTTGGGCTGGATCGACGGTGTGCTGGACCCCGACGTCCTGACGATCGGATTCGCGCGCCGCGTCCCGTCGTACAAGCGACTGACGCTGATGCTCAGGGACCGCGACCGCCTGATGGACCTGCTCCTGCATCCGGAGCGGCCCATCCAGATCGTGGTGGCGGGCAAGGCGCACCCGGCGGACGACGGCGGAAAGCGCCTGGTCCAGGAACTGGTGAGGTTCGCGGACGACCCGCGGGTCAGGCACCGCATCGTCTTCCTTCCCGACTACGGCATGGCCATGGCGCAGAAGCTCTACCCGGGCTGCGACATCTGGCTCAACAACCCGCTGCGACCGCTGGAGGCCTGCGGCACCTCCGGCATGAAGGCCGCGCTGAACGGCTGTCTCAACCTCTCCGTCCTGGACGGCTGGTGGGACGAGTGGTTCCAGCCCGACTTCGGCTGGGCGATCCCCACGGCGGACGGCACCGGCACCGACCCCGACCACCGCGACGACATAGAGGCGGCGGCGCTCTACGACCTGCTGGAGCAGCGCGTCACGCCCCGCTTCTACGAGCACGGCCAGGCGGGCCTGCCGGACCGCTGGATCGAGATGGTCCGCCAGACCCTGACGCTGCTCGGCCCGAAGGTCCTGGCGGGCAGGATGGTCCGCGAGTACGTGGAACGCCTCTACACCCCGGCCGCGCACGCGCACCGCACGATGACACCGGAGGCGGCACGCGAGCTCGCCGGCTGGAAGGCGCGGGTGCGCTCGGCCTGGCACGACGTCACCGTCGACCACGTCGAGACATCGGCGGCGACACCCACCGCCGAACTCGGCTCGACGCTCAGTCTCCGGGTACGGGTGGGCCTCGGCGCTCTCGCCCCGGACGACGTGGAGGTCCAGGCGGTCTCGGGCCGCGTCGACCTCGAGGACAGCATCGCGGACGCCTCGACGGTGCCGCTGAAGCCGGTGGGGAGCCCGGACGCGGAGGGGCGGTGGGTGTACGAGGGGCCGCTGGCCCTGGACCGGACGGGGCCGTACGGGTACACGGTGCGGATTCTGCCGACGCACCGGTTGCTGGCGTCGGGGGCGGAGTTGGGGTTGGTGGCGGTGCCTTCGGAGGATGTGGGGGAGGGGGCGGGGGTGTTGATGCGGTGATCCGCGGCTCAGATCTCCTGGACCGGCGCGCACAACCGCCGCAGCACCACCCCGATCCGCCGCGCATACGCGTGCTGCAGCCCGCGCGTGGCAGCTCCCCCCGCCCGCGCGTACCACTTCGCCCCCCGGCTGAAGGCACGCACGGTCAGCCAGACCGTGCCGTCCCCCGTCCGCTCCACGACGAACGCCTCCTCGCCGCACTCCGGATGGCCGGAGAGCGTCCCGTACGCCCAGCCGATGCGCCGGTGCTCCTCCACCGTCCAGACCACCCGGCACGGCGCCTTGATGACGCCGGCGAGGGTGACCGTGACGTCCACGTCGGGGGCCGCGCGGTCGGACGACGCGTCGATGCCGACGCCCATCGCGCGGTGCATCTCCCAGGTCATGACCGCCTCGGCCGCTCTGCGGAAGACCTCCTCGCCCTCGCCGATGCGGGTGCGCACATGCAGGGGGTGGAAGCCGGGCGGGCAGAAGCCGTGCTCCCGGGTCGCGCCGACGTCGTCGTACGTGAAGGACATGGGTCCCAAGCGTAAGGCGGCACCCGGGGATGCCTTCGTCCCGGGTGCCGCCTCGGTCAGTCGTGCGTCAGTCGTGCCTCAGCAGGCCTGCGGTCAGCTGACGTTGACCGCCGACCACGCGGCCGCAACCGCCTTGTACTCGGTGCTGCTCGTGCCGCCGTACAGGGCGGACGCCGCGCTCAGGGTCGCCGTGCGGGCGGCCTTGTAGTTCGTCGTCGACGTCATGTACTCGGTCAGCGCCTTGTACCAGATCGCGGCGGCCTTGGCGCGGCCGATCCCGGTGACCGTCGAGCCGTTGGACGTCGGGGAGTCGTAGCTCACCCCGTTGATCGTCTTCGAACCGCTGCCCTCCGACAGGAGGAAGAAGAAGTGGTTCGCGGGGCCCGAGGAGTAGTGGACGTCCAGGCCGCCGAGCGAGGAGGACCAGTAGTCGGCCGAGTTGCCGTCCTTGCTCGGCTTGTCCATGTGGCGCAGCGGGCTGCCGTCGCCGTTGATGTCGATCTCCTCGCCGATGAGGTAGTCACCCACGTCGGAGGAGTTCGCCGCGTAGAACTCCACGGCCGTGCCGAAGATGTCGGAGGTGGCCTCGTTCAGGCCGCCCGACTCGCCCGAGTAGTTCAGGCCCGCCGTGTTCGACGTGACGCCGTGGGTCATCTCGTGGCCGGCGACGTCCAGCGAGGTGAGCGGCTTGACGTTGCCCTCGCCGTCGCCGTACGTCATGCAGAAGCAGCTGTCGGACCAGAACGCGTTGACGTAGGCGTTGCCGTAGTGGACGCGGGAGTACGCGGCCTTGCCGTCGTTCTTGATGCCGCTGCGGCCGAAGGTGTTCTTGTAGTAGTCCCACGTCGTCTGGGCGCCGTAGGCCGCGTCGACGGCCGCGCTCTGGTCGCTGGAGGAGCTGGAGGCCGCGCCGGTGCCCCAGGTGTCGTCCGCGTCCGTGAACAGCGTGCCCGCGGAACTGCTGGTGCTGCGCGCCTTGTTGTACGTCTTGTGGCCGCCGCGCGTCGTGTCGTACAGCTGGTACGTCGAACCCGACAGGGTCGTGCCGAGGGTGACCGTGCCGGAGTAGACGCTCTTGCCGGTGCCGGTCTCGATGCCCTGGTACTCGTAGAGCTTCTCGCCGGTGGCGGCGTCGGTGATGACGTGCAGCTCGTTCGGGGTGCCGTCCTCCTGGAGGCCGCCGACGACCGTCTCGTAGGCGAGGGTCGGCTTGCCGTTCGCGGCCCAGATCACCTTGCGGGGCGCGTTGTCCGCCTCGGTCTTCTCCGAGCCGGCCGCCTTGGCCAGCTTCACGGCCTGGCCCTCGGCCTTGGCCGCGGTGATCGCCGGCTTGAGCGAGGCGACCTTGATGGTGGCCTTCGTCGCCTTGGTGACGCCCTGGGTCCTGCCGGCCGCCGACTCGTGGACGACCAGGTCGCCGCCGAGGACGGGCAGGCCCGCGTAGGTGCGCTCGTAGCGGGTGTGGACCGTGCCGTCGGCGTCCTTGACGACGTCCTTGACGACCAGCTTCTCCTGGGAGCCGAGGCCTATCGCGTCGGCGGTCTCGGCGGCCTCGGCCTGCTGGTCCTTGATGAGCGCGGTGCGCGCGGCGGGGGCCAGCGCGACCGGGACGGCGAGCGGGGCGGCCTTTGTGCCGCCCTGCGCCTGGTCCTCGGCGGCGGAACTTCCGGCGGTCAGGCCGGTGGTGAGGAGGGCTCCGGCCGCCACGGCGGTGGCGACGGCCAGAGTGGTGCGCTTGCGACGCGCGTAGAGGGGGGTCACACGAGCTCCTTTGTGGGGGAAAAGCGTTGGTGCTGGTGCGGCGGATGAGGGAAGCGTGACACCTAGGACGCGTACATGTCAGGAGCGGATCGTGATGTTGGCCAAAATTTGACTGTCCGGTGAACGTTTCAGAAATGTAAACGGGCGCCGTCCCGGCGGGAGTTGAACCCACCGAGACGACGCCCTGTCCTGGTCAGACCGTCAACGGGCCTACGGGAAAGTGAGCTTCCAGCTGTTGATGTAACCGGTGTCGATGGCCGCGTTGTCCTGCACCCGCAGCTGCCACACGCCGTTGGCCACCTCGGAGGACGCGTTCACCGTGTACGTGGTGTCGAGGTTGTCCGAGCTGCCGCCGGTGCCGTATCCCTTCAGCGTGTAGGCCGTGCCGTCGGGGGCGACCAGGTCCACCTTGAGGTCACCGATGTAGGTGTGGACGATGTCCACGGCGACCTGGAGGTTGGACGGCGCGTTGCCGGTCCGGCCGGAGACCGTGATCGGGGAGGTCACCGCCGCCCCGTTGTCCGGGATCGACACGTCGGTGCCGCTCTCGAAGGACGTGCCGCCACCGCCGCCGCCCCCGTCGGAGCGCGTGCCCACGTTGACGCCCGCCCAGGCGTCCTGCACAGCCTTGTACTCGGCGCTCGTGGTGCCGTACAGCTCACCGGTCGCCGCGAGGGTGCCGGTGCGGGCGCCCGAGTAGTTGGTGGTGGAGGTGAACTTGGTGGTCAGCGCGCGGAACCAGATCTTCTCCGCCTTGTCCCGGCCGATGCCGGTGACCGGAAGGCCGTCCGAGGTGGGCGAGTTGTAGGTGACACCGTTGATCGTCTTGGTGCCGCTGCCCTCGCTCAGCAGGTAGAAGAAGTGGTTCGCGGGGCCCGACGAGTAGTGCACGTCGATCGAGCCGATGCCTGAGTACCAGGCGTCCTTCGACGAGCCGTCCTGGCTCGGCTTGTCCATGTAGCGCAACGGGGTGCCGTCGCCGTTGATGTTGATCTCCTCGCCGATGAGGTAGTCACCGACGTCGGAGGAGTTGTTCGCGAAGAACTCGACGGTCGAGCCGAAGATGTCGGAGGTGGCCTCGTTCAGGCCGCCGGACTCGCCGCTGTAGTTCAGGCCCGCCGTGTTCGAGGTGAGCCCGTGGGTCATCTCGTGCGCGGCCACGTCGATCGACGTCAGCGGGTTGGAGTTGCCCGAGCCGTCGCCGTACGTCATGCAGAAGCAGCTGTCGGACCAGAACGCGTTGACGTAGTTGTTGCCGTAGTGGACCCGGGAGTACGCGCCGACGCCGTCGCCGCGGATACCCGAACGCCCGTGCACGTTCTTGTAGTAGTCCCAGGTCAGCGCGGCACCGTAGTGCGCGTCGGCGCCCGCGGACTCCAGGTTGGACGGGCTGCCGTTGCCCCAGACGTCGTCCGAGCCGGAGAAGAGGGTGCCGGTGCCGGAGGTGCCGCGGTTCAGGTTGTACGTCTTGTGGTTGCCGCGCGCGCCGTCGGTGAGGTTGTACGTCGAACCGGACTGCGTGGTCGTGAGGTTGACCGTGCCCGAGTACACCGTGTTGCCGGTGCCGGTCTCGATCGCCTCCCACTCGTACAGCTTCTCGCCGGTGGTGGCGTCGGTGATGACGTGCAGTTCCTGCGGGGTGCCGTCGTGCTGGAAGCCGCCGACGACCGTCTCGTACGCCACGGTCGGCTTGCCGTTCGCGGCCCAGATCACCTTGCGCGGCGCCTTGTTGACGTCCGGGCTCTTGGCCTTCTCCGCCTTGGCGGCGGCCAGCGCCTGCTTCTCGGCCTTGGCGGTGGAAACGGCGGCCTTCGTCGTCGCCGGCTTGATGGCGGCGCGGGTGGCCTTGACGACCGCCTCGGTCGCACCGGACTTCGCGGTCTCGACGACGAGGTCGCCGCCGAGGACGGGCAGGCCGTCGTAGGTGCGCTCGTAGCGGGTGTGGACCGTGCCGTTGCCGTCCTTGAGGACGTCACGGACGACCAGCTTCTCCTTGGCACCGAGGCCCAGGTCCTTCGCGGTGTCCGCCTTCGTGGCGTTGGCCTCGCGTATCAGCGCGGCGCGCTGGGCGGGGGACAGCTTGACGGACTCGGCGCCCGGGATGACCTTGCCCGCGGCCGACGGTGCCTTCTCCGGGGCTGCGGTGGCGGCGCCCGACTGGACGGCCGCGGCGATCAGGGCGGAGACACCGACGAGGGCGACGGCGGCGGCCCGGCGGTGCGTGGTGTGACGGCGCGTGGTGTGGGGGGCGCGTCTGTGGGAGGAACTGTCTCTCAACACTGACTCCTTCTGCGCGGCCGCGGATCACGCGGCCAGGGGAGACCGGCCGGCGGGTGGGCCGTCCGGGCGACACGGGGTGGTACGCAGAACGACGTGCGCGTGCGGGAACTGACGTGCGCGTGCGGGAGTTCAGCCGCGAGCACCGCCATGTGACGGTCTTGTGGGGTTGCTGTGCCGCGGCCGTGGGAAGAGTGCCAGCTGATTGCGGTTTCTGTCAGGGGCGCGTCAGGAAGTTGGCCGGAAATCGTTCGTTGTCCGGGAGTTCATGTTCGGTATACGGACCGGAACGCCAAGGGCCCACACCGTCCCGTAAAGGACGCCGTGGGCCCGCCCGTCCCGCCGTACCGCCTACAGCTCGCCGCCCGGCAGGTCGAAGCGCGCGAGATCCCGCAACCAGGCGTGGGCCGTGCCGTCGGACGGCGCGCGCCAGTCGCCGCGCGGCGAGAGCGAGCCGCCGGCCGAGACCTTCGGTCCGTTCGGCATGGCCGAGCGCTTGAACTGTGCGAACGCGAAGAAACGGCGGCAGAAGACCTCCAGCCAGCGCCGGATCTCCGCCAGGTCGTACGCCACCCGCTTGGCCTCGGGGAAGCCGGGCGGCCAGGCACCGCCCTTCGGGTCGTGCCAGGCGTGCCAGGCCAGGAAGGCGATCTTCGACGGCCTGAAGCCGTAGCGCAGGACGTGGAAGAGCGTGAAGTCGTGCAGCGCGTACGGGCCGATCTTCGACTCGGTGGACTGCATCTCCTCGCCGGGCACCAGCTCCGGGCTGATCTCCGTGTCGAGGATCGCCGCCAGTGTCCGGCCGGTCTCCTCGTCGAACTGCTCGCTGCCGATGACCCAGCGGATCAGATGCTGGATCAGCGTCTTCGGCACCCCGCCGTTGACGTTGTAGTGGCTCATCTGGTCGCCCACGCCGTACGTGGACCAGCCCAGCGCCAGCTCCGACAGGTCGCCGGTGCCGAGCACGATGCCGCCGCGCTGGTTGGCGAGGCGGAACAGGTAGTCGGTGCGCAGACCGGCCTGCACGTTCTCGAAGGTGACGTCGTACACCGGCTCACCGGACGCGAACGGGTGGCCCATCTCCTTGAGCATCAGCCGCGCGGTCGGCGTGATGTCCAGCTCGGCCGGGGTGACGCCGAGCGAGTTCATCAGCTTGTGGGCGTTGTCCTTGGTGTGGTCGCTGGTGGCGAACCCGGGCAGGGTGAAGGCCAGGATGTCGCTGCGCGGGCGCCCGGCGCGGTCCATCGCCCGGGCGGCGACGATCAGCGCGTGCGTGGAGTCCAGGCCCCCGGACACCCCGATGACCACCTTCGGGCCGCCGATCGAGGCCAGCCGCTGCTGGAGCCCCGCGACCTGGATGTTGTACGCCTCGTAGCAGTCCAGGGCGAGGCGCTCGGCGTCGGCGGGCACGAACGGGAAGCGCTCGACCCGGCGCTTCAGGCCCAGGTCCGTCGTCGGCGGGTCCAGCCGGAACTCCACCCGCCGGAAGTCACCGGTGCGCCCGGCGTGCGCGCGGCGGTTGTCGTCGAACGTGCCCATCCGGGCCCGCTCCTGCCGCAGCAGGTCGAGATCGACGTCGGCCACCGCGAACTGGTCGCCGAGCGGGAAGCGGTCCGTCTCGGCGAGCAGGGCGCCGTTCTCGTAGATCATGGTCTGCCCGTCCCAGGACAGGTCGGTCGTCGACTCGCCCAGACCGGCCGCCGAGTAGACGTACGCCGCAAGGCAGCGCGCCGACGCCGCCCGGCACAGCAGCCGGCGGTCCTCGGCCCGGCCGACCGTGATCGGGCTGCCCGAGAGGTTGGCGAGCACGGTCGCGCCGGCCAGGGCCGCCTCCGCGCTCGGCGGCACCGGGACCCACATGTCCTCGCAGATCTCCGCGTGCAGCACCAGACCGGGGACGTCCCGCGCCTCGAAGAGCAGGTCGACCCCGAACGGCACCTCGGTGCCGCCGATGCGGATCGTCCCGCCGCGCTCGTCCTCGCCGGAGGCGATCTGGCGCCGCTCGTAGAACTCCCGGTAGTTCGGCGGGTACGACTTGGGCGCGACGCCCAGGATCCGGCCCCGGTGCACGACCACCGCGCAGTTGTAGATCCGGTGGCGATGGCGCAGCGGGGCGCCCACGACCAGCACCGGGAGCAGGTCCGCCGACCCGGCCACCACCGCCCCGAGCGCCTCCTCGACCTCGTCGAGCACCGGGTCCTGCAGCAGCAGGTCCTCGATCGAGTAGCCGGTCAGGCCCAGCTCGGGGAAGACGGCGACGGCCACGCCCTCCTGCGCGCACGCGCGTGCCTGCCGCAGGACCGCCTCCGCGTTGGCCCGCGGGTCGGCGATGACGGTGTGGCCCGTGCAGGCGGCGACGCGCGCGAAGCCGTGCTGGTAGATCGACCAGAAGTTCAACGGACTTCCCCAGGAGAAGCGGACAGTGCTGCCACCGAGCATAGATCGCCTGATCAGGCCCGCGCCGTTCCGGGCGAGGCGGGCCGCTCCCCGTGCCAGGACCGCCACAGCGCCGCGTACGCCCCGTCCGCCGCGACCAGCTCGTCGTGGGTGCCGAGCTCGGTGAGCAGGCCGTTCTCCATCACGGCCACGCGGTCCGCGTCGTGCGCGGTGTGCAGGCGGTGCGCGATGGCGATGACCGTACGGCCTTCCAGTACGGCGGCCAGGGCGCGCTCGGTGTGCCGGGCGGTCGTCGGGTCGAGCAGGGCCGTCGCCTCGTCGAGGATCAGGGTGTGCGGGTCGGCCAGGACGACCCGGGCGAGGGCGAGCTGCTGGGCCTGGGATCCGTCCGTGCGGCAGCCGCCGTCGCCCAGCGCCGTGTCGAGGCCGTCGGGCAGCAGCCGTACCCAGGCATCGGCGCCGACCGCGGTGAGCGCCGCCCACAACTCCTCGTCCGTGGCGGACGGTTCGGCGATACGGAGGTTGTCGCGGACCGTGCCGAGGAAGACGTGGTGCTCCTGGGTGACCAGGACGACCTGGCGGCGCAGCACCTCCGGGCCGAGGGCCACGACCGGTACGCCGCCGACCGTCACCGAGCCGGCGCTCGGCGCGTCCACGCCCGCCAGCAGCCGGCTCAGGGTCGTCTTGCCGGCGCCGGACGGGCCGACCACCGCGAGTCGTTCCCCCGGCCGCACGGTCAGGTCGACGCCGCCGAGGACCTCGCCGCCGCGGTCGTAGGCGTAGCGCACGCCGGTCACGTCGATGCGGTCGTCGGCGGGGGTCGGCGAGTCGGCGTCCGTCGCCCGCGGGGCCTGCGCGAGGCCCTCCACGCGGGCGAACGAGGCGCCGCTGCTCTGCAGTTGCTCGACCCGCATCAGGATCTCGTCGAGCGGACCGACCATCTGCTGCAAGTACAGGGCGGCCGCGACCACGGTGCCCAGGCTGATCGTGCCCCGGGCGTGCAGTGCCCCGCCGACGAGCAGGACCGTCGCCACGGGGACGAGGTAGGCGATCTCGACCGACGGGAAGAACACCGAGCGCAGGAAGAGGGTGTGCAGGCGGGTCCGGCGGGACGTCTCCAGCGCGTCCCGGCTCGCCGTCACCCGCCGCCGCTCCAGCCGCAGCGCCTCCACTGTGCGGGCGCCGGACGCGGTCGCCGCGAGGATCTCCGCGACGTCTGAGGTGGCCGTGCCCTCTGCCAGGTAGCCGGTGCGGGCGCGGCGCAGATACCAGCGCAGCACCGGCCAGAGTCCGGCCAGGCCGAGCAGACCGCAGGCGCCGAGCAGGGGGTCCAGCGCGACGACCGCGCCCAGCAGGAACAGGACCTGGACGGAGTTGATCAGCAGCTCGGGCCCGGCGTCGCGCAGGGTGGTGCCGACGGTGGCAACGTCCGCGGTGCCGCGCGCCGTCAGGTCTCCGGTGCCGGCGCGTTCCACGACCGACGCGGGCAGGGCGAGGGTGCGGTCCACGAACTCCTCGCGGATGCGGGCGAGGGTGCGTTCGCCGAAGCGGTGGCCTACGTAGCGGGCCCAGCGGGCCAGCAACAGCTGGGCTGTGGCCGCCATCAGGATGGCCAGGGCGAGTTTGTCCACGGCCGATGTGCCGCCGCCGCGTCTGACTTCGTCGATGATGCGGCCCACCAGCCAGGGGCTGGCCAGACCGGCGATCGCTGCGAGGGAGTTCAGGGCGAGTACGGCTGTGAAGGCTTTGGCGTCGGTTCGGATCAGGCGGACTGTGGCGCGGCGGACGTCTCGGGGCTCAGCGACGGGAAGGGTTGTGCGGCTATGAGCTCGGGACTTGGGGTTGTTTGCCGGGTGCGGGTGCTTTGTGGCTTGCCGCGCCCCGCGGCGGAGCCGCTTATTGATACGGCCCCGCGCCCCTTTGGGGAGTTTGGCTTCCGTCACCTGGCAAGCTCCTCGGCGTTCTCGTCCCGGGACACCAGGGTTCGGTAGCCCGGCTCCCCTTCCAGCAACTCGCGGTGGGTTCCTGTGGCCTCCACCTTGCCGTCGACCAGGTAGTGCACGGTGTCCGCCTGGTCCAGGAGCAGTGGGGACGTGGTGGTCACCAGCGTCGTGCTGCCCTGCCGTGCGGCGTGCAGGCGTTCCGCGACCCGTGCCTCCGTGTGGGCGTCCAGTGCCGACGTCGGCTCGATCGCCAGGAGTACCTCCGGGTCGGCCAGCAGGGCGCGGACCAGGCGGACGCGCTGGCGCTGGCCGCCGGAGAGGTTGCGGCCCTGGGCGTCGATCGGGGTGTCGAGGCCGTCGGGGAGGCCGCGGACGATGTCCTCGGCGACCGCCGTGTGCACCGCTTGGGTGATCGCCGTTTCGTCCCGGTCCGCATGGCCGGCCGCCAGCTCTCGCAGCGTGCCCGCGAACAGGTCCGCCTCGTGGTCGGCGACCAGGACGCGCGCCCGGACCTGCGCCAACGCGATCTCGCTCAGGGGCACTTCGCCCCAGGTCGCCGCCGACGGGACGTAGCGGCCGAGGCGGTCGACGACGGCCGTGGCGTCGGTCGGCAGCGCGGCGGCCAGCGCGGTGAGCCGGCCCGGCGGCACCCGCACCCCGGACTCGGGGTCGTGCAGCGCCGCCGGCTCCGCGGGCGCGTCCCGCGTGCCGGTGTCCGTCATCGGCTCCAGCCGCAGGAACCGTACGACCCGCCGCGCCGCCACCACCCCACGGCTGACCTGGTAGCCGCACTCGATGAGGAACGCCACCGGCCCCACCAGCACCGCGACGTAGCCGTACACCGACACCAGCTCGCCCACGGTGATGGCCCCCTGCGCGGCCAGCCGCGCCGCAAGCCAGGTCACCACCGCCAGGAACAGCGTGGGCAGCCCCACGCCGAGCGCCTGCACCCAGCTGGTCACCGCCCCGACCCGGTACCCCTGCGCCCGCAGCCGCTGTGAGTCGCGGTGGAAGGCGTCGGCGACCAGGCCCTTGCCGCCGAGGCCGTTGAGGACGCGCAGGCCGCCCGCGAGGTCGGCGATCCGCGCGGTCAGTACGCCCTGCCGCTCCCGGTACTCCGTCTCCGTACCCTGCAACCGTCCCAGCAGCGGCCCGACGAGCACGCCGATCAGCGGCATCCCGAGCAGCACCACGACGGCGATCGGCACCGACACCGACACCAGCAGCCCGGCGACCACCAGATAGGCGACGACGGCACCGACGCCCGGGCCGACGACGGTCATGGACTGGCTGATGGTCTGGACGTCGCCCACGCCGATGGTGACGACCTCTCCGGCCCCGATCCGGCGGGGCAGCGTGGCACCCAGTCGTACCGCGTGCCCGATGAGCACCTTGACCGTGCGGAAGTTGCTGTCCATCCGCACCCGCGTCATCGTGCGGTGCCGCATGATGCTCAGCCAGGCGTTGAACGCCCCCACCGTGAACAGCGCGGCCGTCCACGCCACCAACGCCCCGTAATCGCCGGCCGCCAGCCCGTCGTCGACGGCACGGGACATCAGGTACGGGGTCGCCGCCAGCAGCACCATCCACACGCTGGAGATCAGCGCCCCCATGGCGGACCGCATGCGCTGGCGCATGACGAGCCACCACAGATACCGCCATCCGCCGCGACAGTCCGGTGTCCCGGGATCCTCGTACGCGTCGATCATCGTTCCCCGTACCCCGTTCGTCGTCCCTCGTGCCGTTCGACTACGCCAGACTGTCCCGCCACGCCCGGTGCAGATCCGCGAACCTGCCCGTCCCGGCGACGAGTTCGGCCGGTGTGCCGTCCTCGACGATCCGGCCGTGCTCCATGACCAGGACCCGGTCCGCTATCTCGACCGTGGAGAGGCGATGGGCGATCACGACGGCCGTACGTCCGTTGAGGACCGTCGACATCGCGCGCTGCACGGCCCGTTCGCCGGGGATGTCGAGGGAGCTGGTCGCCTCGTCGAGGATGAGCACGGCCGGGTCGGCGAGCAACGCCCGGGCGAAGGCGACGAGTTGACGCTGACCTGCGGAGATACGGCCGCCCCGCTTGCGTACGTCGGTGTCGTAGCCGTCGGGCAGGGAGCTGATGAAGTCGTGGGCGCCGATGGCCTTCGCCGCCTGCTCGATCTCCTCGCGGGTGGCGTCCGGCCTGCCGATGG
Source organism: Streptomyces cyaneochromogenes (assembly GCF_003963535.1). GTDB lineage: Bacteria > Actinomycetota > Actinomycetes > Streptomycetales > Streptomycetaceae > Streptomyces > Streptomyces shaanxiensis. The sequence goes on from NZ_CP034539.1 coordinate 7,021,388, forward strand.
CGATGTTCTCGGCGACCGTGCCGGAGAACAGGAACGCCTCCTGCGTGACCATCACCACCCCGCGCCGCAGTTCGGGCACGGCCAGCTCGCGCAGGTCGACGCCGTCCAGCAGGACCCGGCCGTCGGAGGCGTCGTAGAACCGGGCGAGCAGCTTGGCCAGCGTCGACTTGCCCGCGCCGGTCGAGCCGACCACCGCGACGGTCTGGCCGGCCGGGATCGTCAGGTCGAAACGGGGCAGCACCTCGCCGCCGGTGCGGTAGCCGAACCGGACGCCGTCGAAGACGACCTCGCGGCCGGGGTGCTCCGAGGCGAGTGCCGGAAGCCGCCGGGGCGACTTCGGCTCGGGGACGGACGGCGTCTGGGCCAGCAGCCCGGCGATCTTCTCCAGGGAGGCGGCCGCCGACTGGTAGGAGTTGAGGAACATGCCGAGCCGGTCGATCGGGTCGTACAGGCGGCGCAGGTACAGCACGGCAGCCGCCAGCACACCGAGGGCCAGCGTGCCGCCCGCGACCCGGTAGGCGCCCCACAGCACGATCCCGGCGACGGCCGTGTTGGCGACGAGCCGCGAACCGACGACGTAGCGGGCCATCTCCAGCAGCGCGTCGCCGTTCGTCCGCTCGTGCCGGGTGTTGAGGACCCGGAAGTCGGCGTCGTTGGCGGCCTCGCGGCGGAAGGCGCGCACCGGGCGGATGCCGTTCATCGTCTCGACGAACTTGACGATCACGGCGGCGATCGCGGTGGACCGCAGGGTGTACACGCGGGCCGCGCGCCGCCGGTAGAGCCGTACGAGGAGATACAGCGGCACGAACGACGCCATGGCGACCGCGCCGAGCCCGAGGTCGAGCCAGAGCAGCATCGCCGAGATGTAGACGAACGACAGGATGACGGTGACGAGTTCCTGCAGGCCCTCGTCGAGCAGCTCTCGCAGGGACTCCACGTCCGTGGTGGAACGCGAGATGAGCCGTCCCGAGGTGTAGCGCTCGTGGAAGTCGACGCTCAGGGCCTGGGCATGGCGGAAGATCCGGCCGCGCAGGTCGAGCAGCACGTCCTGGTTGACGCGGGCGGAGAGCAGGATGAACGCGTACTGGAGTATCCCGGAGGCGAGTGCGCACAGCAGATAGCCGACGGCGACCGCGATCAGCGGCCCGAGGTCGTCGCGCCGGAACGCCGGTACGGCCGAGTCGATGGCGTACGCCACCAGCAGCGGGCCCGCCTGCACGGCCGCCTGCTGGAGCAGCAGCAGGAGCGTCGTGACGGCGACGCGGGCCTTCATCGGGGCGAGCAGGGAGCGCAGGAGGGCTGCGGTGGCGCCCGGGGGAGTGGGCAGGACGTCCTGGTCGAAGGGGTCGTCCGGCCTGCGTGATTCGGGTTCCTCGGCCGGTTGTTCCTTGCCCGGTGCGGTGGTGGTCGCCGTCATCGGTCGGCCTCCTCGGTCCCGGCCATCAGGTGGGCGTACTCGGCGTTCGTGCGCAGCAGTTCGTGATGCGTGCCGACCGCGGCGATACGGCCGCCGGAGAGCAGGGCGACGCGGTCCGCGAGCAGCACGGTGGACGGGCGGTGGGCGACGATGAGGGCGGTGGTGTCCGCCAGTACCTCCCGCAGGGCGGCCTCGACCGCGGCCTCGGTGTGCACGTCGAGGGCGGACAGGGGGTCGTCGAGCACGAGGAACCGGGGCCGGCCGACGACGGCCCGGGCCAGCGCCAGCCGTTGCCGCTGGCCGCCGGAGAGGCTGAGTCCCTGCTCGCCGACCTGGGTTCCGGTGCCGTGGGGCAGGGCGTGCGCGAAGTCCGCCTGCGCGACGCCGAGCGCCCGCTCCAGCTCGGGCTCTCCGGCGCCGTCCGAGGCTCCCATGAGCACGTTGTCCGCGACGCTGGCCGAGAAGAGGGTGGGTTCCTCGAAGGCGACCGCGACGAGGGAGCGCAGCTGTTCTCGGGACATGGCGGTGATGTCGGCGCCGTCCAGCGTTATCCGGCCGGACGTCACCTCGTGGAGGCGGGGGACGAGGGCGGTGAGGGTTGTCTTGCCGCTGCCCGTCGCGCCGACCAGGGCCATGGATTCGCCGGGGCGTACGTGGAGGTCTATGCGGACGAGGGCAGACGGAGAGTCGGCGGGGGCATCGGGGTAGCGGAACGAGACTTCGTGGAAGCGGATGCCGTCGTTGAAGCGGATGCCATCGTTCTCGGCTGCGGGTTTGTGGGGGCTGGTCACGCCCCGCGGCGGAGCCGCACAACGATCCAGTCCCGCGCCCCTTTGGGACGCCTCCGTCTCCGGCGTTTCATCCATGACCTCGAAGTACCGCTCCGTCGCCGTCGCCGCCTCCTGGCTCATCGCCAGCAGGAATCCGATCGAGTCCACCGGCCACCTGAGCGCCAGGGCCGTCGACAGGAACGCCACCAGCGTCCCCGCCGACAACTCGCCGTCCGCCACCTGCACGGTGCCCAGCACCAGCGCCGCCCCGATGGCCAGTTCCGGCAGTGTCACGATGACGCCCCAGATCGTGGCCAGCAGCCGGGCCTTGCGCAGTTCCGTGCCGCGCAGTGTCCGGGACAGCTCCTTGAACGCCCGCGCCTGACTGCGGTGCCGCCCGAACCCCTTGATGATCCGGATCCCGAGCACGCTCTCCTCGACGACCGTCGTCAGGTCGCCGACCTGGTCCTGCGCGCGGCGCGCCACCGCGGCGTACCGTCGCTCGAAGATCACGCAGGTGACCATCACGGGCACGGCCGGGATCAGGATCACCAGCCCCAGCGTCCAGTCCTGGAGCAGCATGATGATCACGCCGACGAGGATCGTCACGCCGTTGACCAGCAGAAACGTCAGCGGAAAGGCGAGGAACATGCGCAGCAGCATCAGGTCGGTCGTGCCCCGCGACAGCAACTGCCCGGACGCCCACCGATCGTGGAACGCCACCGGCAGCCGCTGCAGGTGCCGGTACAGATCCGCCCGCATCGCCGCTTCGACGCCCGCCAGCGGCCGGGCCACCAGCCATCGCCGCAGCCCGAACAGCAACGCCTCCGCGAACCCGAGCAGCAGCAGACACAGCGCCCCGAGCCACACCCCGGCCGGGTCCCGGTCGGCGACGGGTCCGTCCACCATCCACTTCAGGACGAGCGGGATGACCAGCGCCAGACAGGAGGCCAGGATCGCCACGAACGCGGCGGTGAACAACCGCAAACGCACGGGCCGCACATAGGGCCACAGCCGCAGCAGCGTACGTACGGCGGAACGGTCGGTCCTGTCCTCGTCGGTTGCACGTGTCGTCACCATCAGCAGCGAGCCTACGGATCGCCACTGACACTGCCCACCGAGTTTTGGCCGGTCCGCGATCGGCCGCTGGTCCTACGACCTGGCTGTTCGAGGGGTCGTACATCTGCGAAGGGCAGGGTCGTAGGGCCCCATCAACCGATCGGTCGATGCGTCTTCGAGCGCGACGGCCGATGTGCCGGCCCCGGCCCCGCCGCGACCCTGATGCCATGTCCGTCATAGAAGTCACCGACCTGCGCAAGTCCTACGGCGGCCGGACCGTCGTGGACGACGTCTCCTTCACCGTCGACGAGGGCGAGATCTTCGGCATCCTCGGCCCGAACGGCGCCGGCAAGACCACCACCGTCGAGTGCGTCGAGGGCCTGCGCGTACCCGACGCGGGCCGGGTCCGTGTCACCGGCCTCGACCCCGTCGCCGACCACGCGCGCGTGGCCCGTGTCCTCGGCGCCCAGCTCCAGGAGAGCGAACTCCAGGACAAACTCACCGTCCGCGAGGCCCTGGAGCTGTACGCCGCCCTCTACGACAAGCCCGCCGACTGGCGGCCCCTCGCCGAGCGCCTCGGCCTGACCGCCAGGCTGACCACCCGGTTCGGCAAGCTGTCCGGCGGCCAGAAACAGCGCCTGTTCATCGCGCTCGCCCTGATCGGCAACCCCAGGATCGTGGTCCTGGACGAGCTGACCACCGGCCTCGACCCGCGCGCCCGCCGCGACACCTGGGAGCTCGTCGAGGACGTCCGGGCGAACGGTGTCACCGTCCTGCTCGTCACGCACTTCATGGAGGAGGCCCAGCGCCTGTGCGACCGGATCGCGGTGATCGACAAGGGGCGGGTGGCCGCCCTGGACACCCCGGCCGGGCTGATCCGCCGCTCGGCGGGCGGCACCGTCATCAGCTTCACCCCGTCCGCACCGCTGGACGACCGTGACCTGAACGCGCTGCCCGCGCTCGCCTCCGTGGCGCACAAGGACGGCCGTATCACCCTGTCCGGCACCGACGAGACGGTCAACGCCGTCATCACCCTCCTCGCCCGCAGCCACGTCACCGCCCACCAGCTGCGCGTCAGCGACGCCACCCTCGACGACGCGTTCCTCGACCTGACCAGGGAGGAGGCGGCATGAACATCGCCGTATTGAGGACCGAGACCCGCCTGTTCGGCCGCGAACCCGGCAGTCTCTTCTGGATCCTGCTGTTCCCGACCCTGCTGCTGGTGATCCTCGGCTCGATCCCGGCCTTCCACGAGCACGAGCGCGACCTCGGCGGGCTGCGGACGATCGACGTGTACGTCCCGGTGTCGGTGCTGCTCGGTCTGATCGTCAGCGGCCTGCAGGCGATGCCGCAGACCCTCACCGGCTACCGCGAACGCGGCATCCTGCGCCGGATGTCCACCACTCCGGTCCGCCCGTCCGCCCTGCTGACCGCCCAGATGACGGTCTACGGTGCCGCCGCCCTGGCGTCCGCGCTGCTCGCCCTCGTGGTGGGCCGGCTCGCCTTCGACGTACGGCTGCCCGAGCAGCCCTTCGGATACCTTCTCGCCCTCCTCCTGACCGTCCTGGCCGCGCTCTCGCTCGGCGCGCTGGTCTCCGCCCTGTCCCGCACCACGAAGATCGCCGGTGCCATCGGGTCCGCGGTGTTCTTCCCGGCGATGTTCTGCGCGGGCGTGTGGATGCCGGTGCAGGCCATGCCGGACGTGCTGGCCGAGGCCGTCGGCTACACGCCCTTCGGGGCGGCCTCCCAAGCCCTGAACCAGGCTGCCGCCGGCGACTGGCCGGGCTGGGCCCACCTGGGCGTCGTCGCCGCCTGGATCGTGCTGCTGACGGCCGGCGCCGCGCGCTGGTTCCGCTGGGAGTAGGAGGCCGGCCGTGCAGACTGGGGGCATGACGGCGGTGGACACCGACATCGAGCGGCGCTGGGAGCTCATCCGCAGCAAGGGGCCGTACGGACTGCTCGCCGTCGCCACGCTGCTGGCGGTCGCCACCGCCGAACTGACGCCGGGTACGGCGGAACGCGGCGCGGTCGCGGTGCTGGTCGCCGCGGGGTTCGTACTCCAGCTGTGGTGGGGCCGCACGAGCCGCACCCGCCCGGGCCCGTCCACCGCGGGCACGGTGTACTACGGCGTGCGCTGGGCGCTCGGCTTCGCGCTCACCTGGTTGAACCCGTTCTTCGCGTTCTACGTGGCCGCCGGGTACTTCGACGCCGAGGAGCTGATGCCCCGCCGGAGTCTTCGGTGGGTCGGTCCCTTCGCCTGCGCGATCGCCGTCTCGGGTGCGCAGGCCGGGGGACTGCCGTTCCACGCGCCCGTGCAGTGGGCGGTGTTCGCCGGGCTCGTGGTGGTCAACAGCGTCATGCTGACGGTCGTCGGCCACCTCACCTCGCAGCAGGAGGAACGCTCCCGCGCCCGCGCCGAGACCATCGCCGAACTCGAACGCACCAACACCGCGTTGCAGCAGGCGCTCGACGAGAACGCCGCCCTCCACGCCCAACTCCTCGTCCAGGCCCGGGAAGCGGGCGTCGCCGACGAGCGGCGCCGTCTCGCCGCCGAGATCCACGACACCATCGCCCAGGGCCTTACCGGCATCATCGCCCAGCTCCAGGTCGTCGCGAACGCCCCCGACCTGCCCACCGCCCGCACCCACCTCGACCGCGCCGCGACCCTGGCCCGGCACAGCCTCGGCGAGGCCCGCCGCTCGGTGCACAACCTCGCCCCCGTGGCCCTGGAGAACGACGGACTGCCCGAGGCGCTGAAGAGCACGGTCGCCGAATGGGGCGAACGGACCGGCGTACGCGCCGAGTTCACGGTCACCGGCACCGCGGAGCAACTCCACGACGAGGTCTCGGCGACGCTGCTGAGAATCGCCCAGGAAGCCCTCTCCAACGCCTCCCGCCACGCCCGCGCGACTCGTGTGGGCGTCACTCTCACGTTCCTCGGCGACGAGGTGATCCTCGACATCCGCGACGACGGCCAAGGCTTCGACCCGCTCACCCTCCCCGAGCGCACCCTCCCCCACTCTCGAATTCGCTCGAGCGGGGGGACCCCCATCGGCGGCTTCGGCCTGGCCGGCATGCGGGCCCGCGCCGAGCGCATCGCCGGCTGCCTCACCGTCGAGTCCGAACCGGGACGCGGCACGGCCCTGTCGGCTCGCGTACCGTTGGTCCGCCATGAGTGACGAGATGATCGACGAGGCGAGTGACGGGGCGCATGACGAGGCGTCCGTCTCCTTGCTGATCGTCGACGACCATCCCGTCGTACGCGACGGCCTGCGCGGCATGTTCGAGTCCGCCCCCGGCTTCGTCGTGCTCGGCGAGGCGGCCGGCGGCGAGGAGGCCCTGGAGCTGGCCGCCGCCCTCGACCCCGACGTGATCCTGATGGACCTGCGCATGCCGGGCGGCGGCGGGGTCGCGGCGATCGCCCACCTCACCCGCACCGGCGCCCGCGCCAAGGTCCTCGTACTGACCACGTACGACACCGACTCCGACACCCTCCCGGCCATCGAGGCGGGAGCGACGGGCTACCTCCTCAAGGACGCCCCGCGCGGCGAGTTGTTCACCGCGGTGCGGGCCGCCGCCGAGGGCCGTACGGTCCTCTCCCCGGCGGTCGCCTCCCGTCTCGTCTCCGCCGTCCGTGCCCCGAAGGCCCCCGGCATCGAGCCCCTCTCCGCCCGTGAACGCGAGGTCCTGGCCCTGGTCGCCAAGGGCACGTCCAACCGCGAGATCGCCCGCGAACTGTTCATCAGCGAGGCGACCGTGAAGACCCACCTCACCCACCTGTACGCCAAGCTGGGCGTCAACGACCGCGCGGCGGCGGTCGCGACGGCGTACGAGCGGGGAATCCTCGGCTAGCTGGCTAGCTGGCTAGCTGGCTAGCTGGTCGGGTAGGGCAGGAGACCGGCGGCGATCCGCTCCCAGGACGCCTTGAGCTCCGCGAGCAACTCCGGCCTGTCGGGCGCCAGATCGGCCTGCTCGCGCTGGTCGGCGCCGAGGTCGTAGAGGTGGTCGGTGCCCTTCTCGTCCCGGTAGTACTTCCAGTTCCCGCGCCGCAGCGCCCGGTTGGCCCGCACCCGCCAGAACAGGTCCCGCTCCGGCAGCTCCGCGCCGCGCAACAGGTAGCCCGCGAGGCTCGTGCCGTCCAGCGGGTACGCGGGGTCGGGCCGGGCACCGCCGATCTCCAGCAGGGTCGCCGTCCAGTCGGGGGAGAAGTTCGGCTCATGGCTGACCTGGTGGCCGTCGATACGGGCCGGCCAGCGCACGATCGTCGGCACCCGGATGCCGCCTTCAAGCAGCACGAACTTCTCGCCGCTCAGCGGCCAGTTGTAGGAATAGCGCTCACCGCCGTTGTCGCTGGCGAAGAGCACCAGGGTGTTCTCCTCCTGCCCGGAGCGGCGCAGCGCGGCGAGCACCTCGCCGACGGCGGCGTCCAGGCTCTCGACCATCTCCTTGTACTTCTCGACCGAGCCGCCGTCGTAGTGATTGAGCGCCGTGATGACCTCGGCCCGGCTCTTGGCGGCGCGGATCCTCGCCTCGATCTCGGCGCCGGTCTCCTCGTCGCCCTCCGCGAGCCACGGCCAGTGCGGGGTGGTGAAGTTGAGGTTCAGCAGCCACGGCTTGGCGTGGTCCCGGCCGACGTACTCGACGGCCCGCTCGGTCAGGACGTTCGTGTAGTAACGCAGGTCCTTGTAGGTGGCGTCGCCCTCGTAGAGGTCGTAGTCGCCGAGCTGGCCGAGCTTGGAGAAGTACTCCAGTACGCCGCCGTGGTTGCCGAAGAACTCGTCCCAGCCGGACTTGGTGGGGCTGTAGTCGGGCAGCCAGCCGCAGTGCCACTTGCCGATCAGCGCGGTGGCGTAGCCGGCCTTCTTCAGCAGGGAGGCGAGGGTGGGGTGGTTCGGGTCGAGCCCCTGTGTCTTGTTCCCGAGCGGCTCGGCGAGGCCGCCCTGCGTACGCCCCGGATACCGCCCGGTGTAGAGGCTGAACCGGGTCGGCGAGCAGGTGGCGGACCCCGAGTACGCGTCGGTGAACCGCACGCCCTGCCGTGCCAGCCGGTCCAGGTGCGGCGTCCTGATGTGCGGGGCGCCGTACGAGGACAGGTCGGCCCAGCCGAGGTCGTCGCCGAGGATGACCAGGATGTTGGGCCGCTTGCCGGAGGAGGCGGCGCGGCGGGCCTCGAAGGGGCGTTCGGCAGGGGCGGCTTCGGCGGCCTCCGCGGTGGTCGTCGCTCCGGCGACGGCGGTCACGGCGCCCCCGCCGACGAGACCACCGAAGGCACGGCGGGATATCTCGGGCATGTGCCTCAGTCGATCAACGGACCCCGCTCTGTGACCAGTGGTCCGGCGGGGAGTTCATGAGGTTGAAACGTCGCCTCAGCCGACCACCTTCAGCAACAGCACCGCCCGCGCCGGCACCGTGATCGCCGCCCCCGCCCGGTGCTCCGTCCCGGGCGCCTCCTCCTGTTCCTCCCGCGAGGTGTCGACGACCACCTCGTACCGCTCCGCCCACGGCCGCCCCGGCAGCACGAAGCTCACCGGCCGGTCACCGGCGTGCAGCACGGCCAGGAAGCTGTCGTCCACTATCGGCGCCCCGCGCTCGTCCCGGCCCGGGATGTCCCGCCCGGACAGATACATGCCGAGCGTGGCGGCGGGCGCGTACCAGTCCCGTTCCGTCATCTCGGTGCCCCGCGCGGTGAACCAGGCCAGGTCCCGCAGCCCGTCCGCCGAGTGGGCCCGCCCGGAGAAGAACGCACGCCGCCGCAGCACGGGATGCCGGTGCCGCAGCTCGATCAGCCGGGACGTCAGATCGAACAGCGCCTTCCAGCCCGGCTCCTGAAGCAGCCCCCAGTCCAGCCAGCTGATCTCGTTGTCCTGGCAGTACGCGTTGTTGTTGCCGCGCTGCGTCCGCCCCAGCTCGTCGCCCGCGACCAGCATCGGCACACCCGTCGACAGCAGCAGCGTCGTCAGCAGGTTCCGCAACTGCCGTCGCCGCAGCGCCCGTACGCGCTCGTCGTCCGTCTCGCCCTCGGCGCCGCAGTTCCAGGCCCGGTTGTCGTCGGAGCCGTCCCGGTTGCCCTCGCCGTTCGCCTCGTTGTGCTTGCGCTCGTAGGACACCATGTCCCGCAGCGTGAAACCGTCGTGCGCGGTCACGAAGTTCACCGACGCGTACGGCCGCCGCCCGCCCCACGCGTACAGATCGCTCGACCCCGACAGCCGGTACCCCAGATCCCGCACGTCCGGCAGCGCGCCCCGCCAGAAGTCCCGTACGGCATTGCGGTAGCGGTCGTTCCACTCCGTCCACAGCGGTGGAAAGGCACCCACCTGGTACCCGCCCGACCCCACGTCCCAGGGCTCGGCGATCAGCTTCACCCGCCGCAGCACCGGATCCTGCGCGATGACGGCGAGGAACGGCGAGAGCATGTCGACGTCGTGCATGGAGCGGGCCAGCGCCGCCGCCAGGTCGAACCGGAAGCCGTCCACTCCCATCTCCGTCACCCAGTACCGCAGGGAGTCGGTGATGAGCCGCAGGACGTGCGGCTGGACGACGTGCAGGGTGTTCCCGCAGCCCGTGTAGTCGGCATACCTGCGCGCGTCCGACTGCAACCGGTAGTACCCCCGGTTGTCGATGCCCTTCAGCGACAGCGTCGGGCCCAGCTCGCCCGCCTCCGCCGTGTGGTTGTAGACCACGTCGAGGATGACCTCGATCCCGGCCGCGTGCAGCGCGTGCACCATCCGCTTGAACTCGCCGACCTGCTGACCGGTCGTACCGGAGGCGGCGTAGGCGGCGTGCGGGGCGAAGTAGCCGATGGAGTTGTAGCCCCAGTAGTTGCGCAGGCCCTTGCGCAGCAGATGGTCCTCGTGCGCGAACTGATGAACCGGGAGGAGCTCGACGGCCGTCACACCCAGCTTCACCAGGTGCTCGATCGCCGCCGGGTGCGCGAGGCCGGCGTACGTCCCGCGCAGCTCCTCCGGGATCCCCGGGTGCAGCTTCGTGAAGCCCCGTACGTGCACCTCGTAGATCACCGAGTCGGCCCAAGGCGTCTTGGGCCGCCGGTCGTCCATCCACTCGTCGTCCGGCGCGTCGTCGTGGACGACGACACCCTTCGGGACGTACGGCGCCGAGTCCCGGTCGTCGCGCACGGTGTCCGCGACATGCTGCTGGGGCCAGTCACGCACATGGCCGTACACCTCCGGCGGCAGGCTGAAGTCGCCGTCCACCGCGCGCGCGTACGGGTCGAGGAGGAGCTTCGCCGGGTTCCAGCGGCCGCCGGTCCACGGGTCCCAGCGGCCGTGCACCCGGTAGCCGTAGCGCTGCCCCGGCATGACACCCGGCACGAACCCGTGCCAGATCTCGTGCGTCAGTTCGGTGAGCCTGGCCCGCGTCTCCTTCCCCTGCTCATCGAAGAGACACAGCTCGACGGCTTCCGCGCCCCCCGCCCACAGCGCGAAGTTGGTGCCCGCCACCCCGTCCGGGCCGACCCGGAACCGGGCGCCGAGCGGCACGGGCGTGCCCGGCCACACGGGCACCGCGGGGGCCTTGCGCCGCGCGCCGTTCACGACGGCGGCCGGGCGCCCCTCCTCAGCGGCGACCGCGGCGGCCACCGCCTCCTGCTCGGCTGCGCTCGACACCTGACGGCCTCCCACGGCTCAGGGACCACACGAATGGGGAAGGAGAGCCCCGGAGTCCCGGTCCGCGGCTGCCCATCGCGTCGTCCTCCCCACTGTTCTGCCCACCGCTTGGCTCGCACTCACGTTTCCCCAGGACCACCCCGGTCGTTGGGGTCTTCGTGAGGCACGTACAAGGGCGCGCGCGGCGCGCGGGGGCCGTGTTGGCCGCCGTACTGACATGGGCCGGCCTGCTGGCCGGGGCGACCGGCTGCACGTCGGACGGGGGCGGCATCGACCAGATGCTGGGCAAACCGCCGGCGCCCGAGGAGGTCATCCGGGTCCTGCCCGACGACGGTTCCAAGGGCGCACGCCCCGACGACAGGCTGCTCGTCCGGGTGCTCAGCGGGCGCCTGGAGTCGGTGAAGGTCGTCAAGTCCCAGGACGCCCAGGAGACACCGGTGCCCGGACGCATCTCCGAGGACGGCCGGCGCTGGGAGCCCGACGACCCCGGACTCGCGCTGGCCGCCCGGTACACGGTCGACGCGGTGGCCGTCGACGGCCACGGGCGCCGCAGCGCACGGCACACGACCTTCACCACGTACGTCCCCGACGAGCGGTTCATCGGATACGTCACCCCGGAGAACCGCTCCACCGTCGGCACCGGAATGATCGTCTCCCTGGAGTTCAACCGGGAGATCGAGCACCGCGCCGCCGTCGAACGCGCCGTCCAGGTCACCGCCGAACCGGCCGTGGAGATCAGCCCGCACTGGTTCGGCAAGTCCCGCCTCGACTTCCGCCCCCAGCACCACTGGAAACCGGGCACCCAGGTCACCGTGGCGCTGCGCCTGCGCGACGTCGAGGGCGCGCCGGGGGTGTACGGCCTCCAGCACAAGACGTTCTCGTTCACCGTCGGCCGCCACCAGGTCTCCGTCGTCGACGCGACCCGGCACACCATGGAGGTACGGCGCGACGGCGAGCTCCTCGCGACCGTGCCGATCACGGCGGGCGCCCCGAAGATGACCACCTACAACGGCAAGATGGTCGTCACCGAGATGCTGGAACTCACCCGGATGAACGGCGCCACGGTCGGCTTCAAGAAGAAGAACGGCAAGGGCGAGTACGACATCCCGGACGTCCCGCACGCCATGCGCCTCACCGACTCCGGCACCTTCCTGCACGGCAACTACTGGGCGGACGCCACCACCTTCGGACGGACCAATGTCAGCCACGGCTGCGTGGGACTCAGGGACGTGAAGGGCGGCAGCTCGGAGACGCCCGCGGGCTGGTTCTTCGACCGCAGCCTGGTCGGCGACGTCGTCGAGGTCGTCCACAGCAACGACAAAAAGGTCGCTCCCGACAATGGCCTCGGAGGATGGAATATGGGCTGGAAGGAGTGGAAGGCGGGGAGTGCGGTGAAGTAACAGGACAGGGGTGTGAGTTGCTCGACCAACCGGCTATCTGCTGATGTTGGAACTGAACAGTGACAATCGCGCGGCGCCGACGCCCATGACCTTGTGGTTAATATGCGCCGATGCGCGCGGCGGGCGCGCGGGGGAACGGGCGGACCAGGCCCGAGGGCCTGGTGGCCGGGGAGGGGAGAAGGACTTGAACGTGCGGCCGATATCGGGGGCGTCGGTTGACGCGCGCGGCAGGCGTGGGCACAAGGGACTGGCGGCACTCGCCGGTGCGCTGCTGCTCGCCGTCACCGCGTGCGGCGGAGGCGGCGGATCGGACTCGGGAGCCGGTGACGGCAAGGGCAAGGACGCCGGCACGGCCCAGACCAAGAAGTCCCAGGCCGTGGTGACCATAGCTCCGGGCGACGGCGCCAAGTCCGTCGAGACCAGCGGCGCGCTGAAGGTCACCGCGGCCAAGGGCAAGTTGACGGACGTCGAGGTCAAGGACGCCAAGGGCAAGGCGATAGCCGGGGAGATATCCGGCGACGGCGGCACCTGGACGCCGTCCACGCATCTCGCGGCCGCCACGAAGTACACGGTGCACGCGGTCGCCAAGGACTCCGCGGGCCTGGAGGCGTCCAAGGAGGCCGACTTCACCACCCTGACCCCGACGAACACCTTCCTCGGCCACTTCACCCCCGAGGACGGTTCCGAGGTCGGCGTCGGAATGCCCTTCTCCGTCCGCTTCACCCGGGGCATCACCCACCCCGAGGACGTCGAGAAGGCGATCACCATCAGGACCGAGCCGGCCGTCGAGGTCGCGGGCCACTGGTTCGGCAACGACCGCCTCGACTTCCGTCCCGAGAAGTACTGGAAGGAAGGCACCAAGGTCACCGTCGACCTCAACCTCGACGGCGTCGAGGGCCGCGACGGCGTCTACGGCGAGCAGGACAAGAAGGTCACCTTCACCATCGGTCGCAACCAGGTCTCGGTCGTCGACGCGAAGGCCAAGAAGATGAAGGTCACGCAGGACGGCAAGGTCGTCAAGACCATCCCCGTCACCACCGGCGCGCCCGGGTACGAGACCTGGAACGGTCAGATGGTCATGACCGAGAAGTTCGTCCAGACCCGTATGAACGGCGACACGGTCGGCTACGAGGGCGAGTACGACATCAAGGACGTCCCGCACGCCACCCGCCTGACCGACTCCGGCACCTTCATCCACGGCAACTACTGGGCCGGCGGCGCCTTCGGCAACACCAACGCCAGCCACGGCTGCATCGGCCTGCGCGACGTCAAGGGCGCGTGGGACAAGGGCACCCCGGCGGCGTGGTTCTACAACCACTCGATGATCGGTGACGTGGTGGTCGTGAAGAACTCCGCCGACGGCACGGTGGCTCCGGACAACGGCCTGAACGGCTGGAACATGTCCTGGGAGAAGTGGAAGGCGTAAAGCGCGTCCGATCGGTGGCCCCGGCGTCCGTCCTCTCTGTGAGGTAGGGCACCGGGGCCACTGCCGTTGGACCGGTTCCCGTCAGTCCCCGTGCCCCCCGGCCGAGTGTGAGCGACCGCACCGACCCGGTTCCCGTTAGTCCCCGTTAACCTGCTCGCATGACCGTGAATCTCGAAGTCGCCGAAGGTGTCGGTACCCTCCGCCTCGACCGCCCGCCGATGAACGCGCTGGACGTCGCCACTCAGGACAGGCTCAAGGAGCTCGCCGAGGAGGCGGGCCGGCGTGACGACGTACGGGCCGTGGTGATCTACGGCGGGGAGAAGGTGTTCGCGGCGGGCGCGGACATCAAGGAGATGCAGGCCATGGACCACACGGCGATGGTCCTGCGCGCCCGGGCCCTGCAGGAGTCGTTCACGGCGGTGGCCCGGATCCCGAAGCCCGTGGTGGCGGCGGTGACGGGCTACGCGCTCGGCGGCGGCTGCGAGTTGGCGCTGTGCGCGGACTACCGGATCGCCGCGGACAACGCCAAGCTGGGCCAGCCGGAGATCCTGCTCGGCCTGATCCCGGGCGCGGGCGGCACGCAGCGCCTGTCCCGCCTGATCGGGCCGTCGAAGGCGAAGGACCTGATCTTCACCGGCCGGATGGTGAAGGCGGACGAGGCGCGGGAGTTGGGCCTCGTGGACCGCGTCGTGGCGGCGGACCAGGTCTACGCCGAGGCGCACGCCTGGGCGGCGAAGCTGGCGCAGGGGCCGGCGATCGCGCTGCGGGCGGCGAAGGAATCGATCGACACGGGCCTGGAGACGGACATCGAGACGGGCCTGGCCGTCGAACGGAACTGGTTCGCGGGCCTGTTCGCGACGGAGGACCGGGAGCGGGGGATGCGGAGTTTCGTGGAGGAGGGCCCCGGCAAGGCGAAGTTCCTCTGAGGGCCGAGGAAACCTCGGTCTGAAACTCTCCCGAATCACTTGCAATTGACGGGATGTCTGATCCGGGGTCCCTCGATGGGGCGGTTTATGGCAGCCTTAAGGCAACCTTAAGCCTGTCTTGTCGAGGGAGCCTGTCGATTGCCTCCAGCCGAGCCGTCGTCGCAGGTCGGACGGGCTGTGCATGACCCCGAACTGCCCCTGTCATATGCCGGTGGAGCCGTGCGGAATAGGGAATTCCGGGGGGTGTATTCCGCGGTAACGGCCCCGGAGGGGGCTGTCGGCGGCCATGATGGGGGCATGGCGGGGCTGGAGGGTATCGAACAGCCGCGGGGACACGGCCGTGCGACTGCGGCACGCTGGTCGCCGGGGGTCGAGGACGAAGCTGCCTCGAAGGCGCTCGAACTGTTCGGCAATCCTACGGAGGCGGAGGTTCCGCTCCCCTCCCGTCCCGAGTCCGCGGCCACGGCGCGGCGGCTCGCCCAGGTGGTGGTCCTTCGCCAGTGGGGCCTGACCCCGAAGATGACGGAGGACGCGGTCCTGCTCGTCTCGGAACTGGTCGGCAACGCCGTCCGTCACACCGGCGCCCGCGTCTTCGGCCTCCGCATGCGCCGCCGCCGCGGCTGGATCCGCATCGAGGTCCGCGACCCGTCGCGCGGCCTGCCCTGCCTGATGCCGGTTCAGGAGATGGACGTCAGCGGCCGGGGCCTGTTCCTGGTGGACAAACTCTCCGACCGCTGGGGCGTGGACCTGCTGCCGCGAGGCAAGACGACGTGGTTCGAAATGCGGGTGGCCGACCGCTAGCGTCCGGTGGCATCGCCCATGCCCCCGTGGGGGACTCCGTCCCGAACCCCCGCCCACCCTCAGCGGGCCGTCGCACTTCTGGGCGCCGGTCCCGTCATTTCAGCCTGTCCGGCGTTTGAGGACGAGGCCCTTTCGGGGCCGCAGCGGGGGTCTGGGGGCGGCAGCCCCCAGGGGCGGGACGGGTAAGGGCGGCGGGGGCGAGAAAAGGCTGTTGGGCAGCGACCCGGGACCGGCCGCCTATCGGGTGAATCATGAGTTTTTCGACGCAATCCTCATTAAATAGTCCGGTGACCTAGACCGACTCCCCGCCGGACACCCAGTCGCGGCCCCGCCAACGCCCCGCCCAACCCCGCCGCACGGAAGACCCGCCGATGAACCTCATCCACCGCACCCTCCTAGCCGGCCTCGGCCTCCTCGCCCTCGCCGCCTGCGGCACCGAATCCCCCAAGGACAAGACCCACCCCGCCACCGACCCCCACGGCACCCAGGCCGCCATCCCCGCCCCACCGAAGAAGAAACCCTTCGACGGCCTCCCCGGCATGCCCCCCGTCCTCGACCCGAAGGACGTCTACGCCGCCGACCGCCCGGGCAAACTCTCCCCCGTCGTCAAGGACTTCCCGTCCCGCGTGTACGTCCCCAACAGCGAGTCGGACACCGTCTCCGTCATCGACCCGAAGACGTACGAGATCATCGAGACGATCCGCGTCGGCCGCCAGCCCCAGCACGTCGTCCCGTCCTGGGACATGAAGACCCTCTGGGTCAACAACAACCGCGGCCACACCCTCACCCCCATCGACCCGAAGACCGGCAAGGCGGGCAAGGAGGTGGAGGTCCACGACCCGTACAACCTCTACTTCACCCCCAACGGCAAGTACGCCATCGTGATGGCCTCCCTCGACCGCGAACTGGTCTTCCGCGACCCCCACACCATGAAGCGGATCAAGACCGAGCCGGTCACCTGCTACGGCGTCAACCACGCCGACTTCTCCCTCGACGGCCGGTACTTCATCGTCTCCTGCGAGTTCAGCGGCGAACTGCTCAAGGTCGACACCCAGAGGATGAAGGTCGTCGGTCAGCAGAAGCTCCCCTTCGACGGCGCGATGCCCCAGGACGTGAAGATCTCCCCGGACGGCAAGAGGTTCTACATCGCCGACATGATGGCCGACGGTATGTGGGTCCTGGACGGTGACAAGTTCACCGAGCCCACCCTCCTGCGCACCGGCAAGGGCTGCCACGGCCTCTACGTCAGCCGCGACTCACGCGAGATGTACGTCTCCAACCGCGGCGAAGGCAGCGTCTCCGTCTTCGACTTCACGAAGAACAAGCTCACCAAGAAGTGGCGTCTTCCGGACGGCGGCAGCCCCGACATGGGCGGCGTCTCCGCCGACGGCAAGGTGCTGTGGCTGTCGGGCCGCTACGACTCCGAGGTGTACGCCATCGACACCCGCACCGGGAAACAGCTAGCCCGCGTCCCGGTCGGCAGCGGCCCGCACGGCCTCGCCGTCTACCCGCAGCCCGGCCGCTACTCCCTGGGCCACACCGGCATCTTCCGTTAACAAAACGGCAGTTGACCGGCAGTCAGCGGACACGCCGTCGTACGGGTGACGCTCCACGCCCCACCGCCGTAGGCCCGGGATGGTACTCCCATGATCACAACTCGCCTGCGGCGGCGGGCCGCTGCCGCCGTCCTGTCCCTCTCGGCGGTCCTCGCGACGACGGCCGCCACGGCTCCCGAGGCCCCCCGCACCTCGGTCGCCGATCTCCCCGCCTCGGTCGCCGCGACCGTGGCGAAGGCCGCCGTCCCCCTCCCGGCCGCCGCCCCCGTCCCGGCCGCCTGTCCCGTCCAGTACGAGGACAAGGTCAAGGCCGCCGCCGACCGCCGCGTCGACGTCGACCGCATCACCCCCGACCCGGCGTGGCGCACCACCTGCGGCACGCTCTACCGGGCCGACGGCCGCGGCCCGGAGATCGTCTTCCAGGAGGGCTTCAGGCCCAAGGACGTGGTGGCCGGCCAGTACGACCTCGAGCAGTACGTCCTGGTCAACCAGCCCTCCCCGTACGTGTCCACGACGTACGACCACGACCTGTACAAGAAGTGGTGGAAGTCGGGCTGGAACTACTACATCGACGCCCCCGGCGGCATCGACGTCAACAGGACCATCGGCGACACCCACAAATGGGCCGACCAGGTCGAGGTGGCCTTCCCCGGCGGCATCGACCGGAAGTACGTCATCGGCGTCTGCCCGGTGAACAAGACGACCAAGGTCGAGATCATGAGCGGCTGCCAGAGCAATCCGCACTTCGAGGCCTGGCACTGATCCCCGGCACCGGAAGACCTGGCCGCTCTGCTCGAACGCTCGCCCGGGTGGTCGCCGCGCTGGAAGCGCGCGCGGGCAGTTAATCTGATCAGACCTGCGGCAGTCAGCCAGCACAAAACGACAGACGCGAGCAAACGCGAGTAAAGGGGCGGAGCGGTGGCGCACATCGACATCGAGGAAGCACGCAAGCAGTTCGAGCGCATCGATGCGGACGGTGACGGCACCATCACCGCCGCCGAGTTCAAGAGCGCCCTGGCCCAGGGCGGCGACTGGAACGTGACCGAGGCGGTGGCCGAAGCGATCATCAAGAGCCGCGACCTGAACGGCGACAAGCTCCTGTCGTTCGACGAGTTCTGGGCCTTCCTGAGCAAGTGATCCATGGCGAAAGGGGCGCCCGGCCGGCCTGCTCGGCCGCCGGGCGCCCCTTTGTCATGCCGTCCGGGCGGCCTGCCTGCGGTACTGCCCCGGCGCCACCCCGTACGCCCGCTTGAAGGCCTTGGCGAACGCGAACTCCGACGTGTAGCCGGTGAGCTGGGCGATCGTGCGCAAGGGGGTGTCGTCCGCGCGCAGCAGCCGGGCCGCCGTCGTCATGCGCCACCAGGTCAGATACGCCAGCGGAGGCTCGCCCACCAGCGCCGCGAACCGGCGGGCGAAGGCCGCGCGGGAGAGGCCGGCGCGGGCGCCGAGATCCTCGACCGTCCAGGGGTGGCCAGGGTCGCCGTGGATGCAGCGCAGCGCCGCCGCGACGCCCGGGTCGGCCAGGGCGGCCGCCCAGCCCGTGGGACGCCCGGAGCGGTGCCGCTCGCTCAGCCACCAGGCGCGCAGGATGTACAGCAGCAGGGTGTCGAGGAGCGAGGCGACGACCGTGTCCGAGCCCGGCTGCGGCTCTTCCAGCTCCGCGCCCAGCAGCTCCACCGCCGTCCGCAGGGAGCGGTGGGCGCCGACGCGGGCCGGGAGATGGACGACGTCCGGGAGCTCGGCGAGGAGAGGGTGCGCGCGGGAGCGGTCCAGCATGTACGCGCCGCACAGCAGCACCGCCGGCGGGCCCGAGGGCGCGGGCGGCGCGGTGGGCGTCGCTTCGGGCCATGTGCCGTCGGGCAGCGGCCGCACGTCCTCCAGCGGTACGTCGAGACCGCCGGCCAGCCCGTACTCCCGGCCCTGCGCCAGGAACACCACGTCGCCGGGCCCCATGGCCACCGGCTCGCCCGCGGCAGGGATCAGCCATGCCGACCCCTGCAGCACGACATGGAACCCCGTCCCGTCCGAGGCCGGGAAGCGCCAGCCCCAGGGCGCGTACAAGTCCTGGCGCCTGGAGTGCGGGCGGCCGGTGCGCATGGCGGCGACGGCGTCGCTGAGCACGTCCATGTCCGCACGATAGCCGGTGGGCCGGCGGGTGAGACGTACGGACAGGAAACCGAGAGCCGCAGACATGGATCGTCTCGTACGGCGCTCATAGCGTCGTTCCCATGCCAGCCACCACCGCACGCACCGTGCTCTTCCACGACATCGGCGGACCCGAGGTCCTGACGATCGAGGACGTGCCCCTCCCCGACCCCGGCCCCGGCCAAGTCGCCGTCCGCGTCGAGGCGTTGGGCCTCAACCGAGCCGAAGCGCTCTTCCGCGCCGGAACCTACTACTACCAGCCCGCCCTCCCCGCCTCCCGCCTCGGATACGAGGCCTCGGGCGTCGTCGAGGCGATCGGTGAGGGCGTCACCGAACTCGCCGTCGGCGACCCGGTGCTGACCGGGCCCGGCATCGAGATGAGCGCGCAGGGCGTGTACGCCGAGCGGGTGGTGCTCCCCGAGACCGCCGTCCTGCGGCGTCCCGCCTCGGTGGACGCGGTGACCGGGGCCGCGGCCTGGCTGACGTACACGACTGCGTACGGCGCCCTGCTGGAAACCGCCGGACTCAAGCCCGGTGACCACGTCCTGATCACCGGCGCGTCCAGCGGGGTCGGCACCGCGGCCATCCAGGTCGCCCGCCGCATCGGCGCGATCCCCCTCGCGACGACCCGCACCGAGGCGAAACGGCAGGCCCTGCTGGATCTGGGAGCGGCCGAGGTCATCGTGTCGGGAGAGACGAGCGACGGCATGCTGACGGTGGCGAAGGAGACCAGGCGCCTCACCGACGGCCGTGGCGCCCAGGTCGTCTTCGACGCGATCGGCGGCCCGGCCTTCCGGCATCTCGGCGACGCGATCGCGCAGGGCGGGACCCTCGTCGTCTACGGCTGGCTGGACCCGCGGCCCGCCGAGATCCCCCGGACCTGGCCCTTCACCATCCACACGTACGCCAACTTCAGCCTCACCACCACACCCGGCGGACGTCGCCGCTCCACGGCCTTCCTCGACGCCGGCCTCACCGACGGCGGCTTCCGCCCGGTGATCGCCGAGGTCTTCGAGGGCCTGGACGCGATCCGCGACGCACATCGCCTGATGGAGTCCAACACCCACACGGGCAAGATCGTCGTACGGCTCTGAGCCGCACCGCGCTCCTACCTCACACGATCTCCAGCGGCCGGTGCGGCCCGTCCGGCAACTCGACGCCGACCGGGTCCCCGGCCCGCACCACACCCCCGCTGACGACCACGCTCATGATCCCGGACCTGAACCGCACCCCACCCTCGGCGTCACGCCCGACGACCTGCTTCATCAGCCCCTTCTGGAAGTCGTCGATCTGCGCACAGGGATTCCGCAGCCCGGTCACCTCGACGACGGCCTCGTCGCCGAGCCTCAGCAGAGTTCCGGTGGGCAGCCCCAGCAGATCGATCCCCCGCGTGGTGACGTTCTCCCCGAGCTCCCCGGCCCTCACCTCGAACCCGGCCGCACGTACCTCGTCGAACAACTCCGCATGAATGAGGTGCACCTGCCGCAGATTCGGCTGCGAAGGATCCTTCCGCATACGGAACCGATGCTTCACGTTCGCACCCGCGTGCACGTCGCCCTCCACCCCGAATCCGGCGATCAGCGTGATGCTCTCCCGGTTCGGCTTGGTGAACGAGTACGTCCCGTTACTGCTGACCGCGGCGACAGTCCCACCCATGAGAAGCTCCCCTGTTCTGCGGCGACGGATGATTCGCCGCAGGTCAGAGCCTATAGGGAGCTCAAAGGGGACTATGCGGCACCGGCGAGGGAGGGCGGCCCCGGATGCCACGCCGATCCACCCGCCATGCGGCTCAGGGCGCAACTCGCTGTGGCGGGCCACTGGATCGTCATGCGTTCTCGGCCCATTCCCGCAGGGCGGCCTTGCTGGGGAAGTCCGCGACGTTCTTGTCCAGCGGGTCGTCCGTGTACTGGTGGAAGCGCCACTTGGCCTTGATGCGGGGCTTGCCTGCCGTCACGTAGTCAGCGATCCAGAGGCCGTCGCCCGCGTAGGACGTTCGGTCGACATTGAGCCAGTAGTTTCTGTTTGCGTACAGGATCACCGGATTGTTCGGCCGCTTCTCCTTCACCTTCCGGATGAAGAGATCCTTCTCCGCGTTGCTCGCATGCGTCCCGTCGCTCGTCGTCTCCCAGTCGACGGCGAGGATGTCGCCGGCTCTCTCGGGGGCCTTGCTGACGAAGTACTCGGCCTGGGCGGAGAGGTTGCCGGGCCAGAGGAAGTGGTAGAAGCCGACGACCAGGCCGGCGTCGCGGGCGCGCTTGGTCTGGGCGGCGAGTTTGGGGTTGACGTAGGAGCGGCCCTCGGTCGCCTTGATGAAGACGAAGGAGAGGCCGTCCGTGTCGTAGGAGGAGGACTGGTACGCGCTCACGTCGATGCCGCGCAGCATGGGGGAGCTCCCTGAAGTGCCGGTGGGGGGACAGGGGTTGGACTTGTTGTATGCCCCACCCTGGCATGGGTGATCCGTCCATGACACGGAAATATGAACCTTCGACCGCCGGTGCACACTCCGGTGTCCGACGGTGGAGGGATTGGCGTGGGTGCGGTGACCTCGGGGCATGACGGAGAGGTTCTGGAGGGCGGCGAGCGGTCCGGCGACGCCTGGCAGGGGGTGGACGAGGCGGCACTCGCGCGGGCCGTGCGTGCGCAGGCGGCGCGGCCGGTGGCGGGCATCGACGACATGGCGGCGTATCTCGCCGACCAGGTGTCGGACGCCTCGCACCGCGAGGTCATCGGCCCGCTCCTCGACGGGCAGGGGGCCGGCGGCGTCGTGGTGCGGCGCGGCACGGTTCTCGCCTCGTGGGGCGACCCGACGCGCGCGGAGATGGCGTACAGCGCCACGAAGAGCGTGCTCTCGCTGGTGGCGGGCGTCGCCTTCGACGACGGCAGGCTGCGCCTGGACGAGCCGGTGGCGCAGGCTGTGGACCTGCCGGAGTTCGGCACCTCCCACGGCCGTGCGATCACCTGGCGCCATCTGTTGGACCAGACCAGCCAGTGGGAGGGCGAGCTGTGGTCCAAGCCGACCTGGGCGGACGTGCAGAGCACCCGTGAGGGCACGGAGTCGGCCGGGGGACCGCCCGGCGCCGGGTGGGCCTACAACGACGTGCGGGTGAACCTGACGGCACTGGCCCTCACCGTCCTGTTCGGCCGCGCCCTGCCGGACGTGCTGCGCGAGCGCGTCATGACGCCGATCGGCGCCGGGGACGGCTGGTCCTGGCACGGCTACGAGAACTCGCTGGTCGAGATCGACGGCGTGGCGGTGCCGGTGGTCTCCGGAGGCGCGCACTGGGGCGGCGGCCTGTGGATCAGCGCCCTGGACCTGGCCCGCCTCGGCCGGCTCTGTCTGCGGGGCGGGCGATGGGGCGGCCGTCAGGTCCTGTCACGGCGCTGGATCGAGGAGCTGTGGACGCCCTGTCGGGTCAAGCCCGAGTACGGCCTGTCCTGGTGGCTCAACGACGACGGCACGGTGTGGCCGCACGCCCCGCGCACGGGCCGCTGCGCCCGCGGCAACGGCGGCAACCACCTGCTGTGGGTGGATCCGGCGCGCGACCTGGTGATCGCTTCGCGATGGGGTACGCGGGTCGAGCGCCTGCTGACGGAGGTGTCGGCGGCGATCAGCACTCGATGATGTTGACCGCCGGCCCGCCCCGAGCCGTCTCCTTGCGGTCACTCTTCTTCGGGCTGTTCGGATTGACGTGGTGGCCGTGTGGTGGCCGAGCGTGCAAACCGGCTCTCGGCCAACCGTGAAATTGGAGGTTCGCAGGGGGAGCGATGGTTGTGGCATCTCGACAATCGCGCTCCACCTGCGTCCCCGTTCGGGCGGTCGCTGGCCCTGACCTGTTGTGGTGGTGCTGGGTTACAGGCACCTGGGTGCGGAAGGCGCCGTCAATACCTGACCGACCGTCAGGGAGTGGCCTGTGGGGTGGCTCACTCTTGAAATGCCCTTGATCCGGTCAAGGGCGTCCCATACGTTTCTTTCGCCACTGCTGTACAGCATGGCCACATCAATTTCATAGCGGGCTCTGGGGAGAGCCTGGGGGGAGACAAGGGTATGACCAACCCTTGGTTCCGGCGGCTTCGTGCTGCCCGGACGCTCGGCGTGCTGCTCGGCAGCGCCGTCGTCCTGGGCGCGCTGCCCGCCGCCACCAGTCCGGCCGGCGCGGCCGGCAGCACACCGCCGGCCTCGGGCGAGGCGGCCGCGTTCGCACTGGCAGAGGGGCGCGCAGCGGCATCCGGGCGGGCGGCCTGCCCGTCCGCCTCGCTGCTTCCGGCCTGGCTGATCACCGCGACTACGCCTCCTTCGCCCAGGCCTACGGCCGCGACTGGGCGCAGCGCCTGCGGCTGGTCCAACTGCCCGCCTGTGCGCTGACCACGCCGAAGGCGGCCGCCTGCCAGACGGTCACCCCGCTCGCCACGGACAACGACGTCCGCGCGCAGAAGCTCACCGCGGACGTCCCGGCCGCCGTCGCCGCCGACTCGGCGATGGTGCAGCGGCGCACCCTGCCGTTCGGCGCCTCCGTCACGCCCTACGTGAACGGCGTCAAGAACGAGGCGAACACGGAGAGAGCGTCCAACTCACGTGCGACGTGCTGGAGTTCGCCGACCCCGCCGCGTCCGCTTCGGCGCAGGTAGCGGCCGAGCGCGGAGAGGGCGAGGGTCTCGCCGATGCGGCTGCGGTGGCGCATCGCGTCGACGACGCTGCGGGCTGCGTTGTACGCGGGGATGCTCTCTCACGGAGCTGCTTCGAACCGTTCGACGCCGAGGCCGAAGGTCTTTGCGGCGTACTGCGCCACCACGGTCGGCGGGTAGGAAATCGTCGGGCGGTGTGTGCCGCGCGGCACGGCGATGTGTACTGCTGCGGGGATGTCGTCGATCAGCTCATGCAGGGCCAGGGCGGATTCACCGCACACGACGGCGCGAGGGGCCCGTGCGCACACGGCCAGCAGATCCGCGTGCGCGGTCTCCGGGGCGTCTGCCCGCCGGTACACCCCACGGGAGAGTTCGTCTATCTCCGCTTCCGTGACCAAGTGCGCCAGATCGCGAGGGGAGAGCAGGGCCTGACGTGCTTGCGCCGTCGTGAACGTGGGGGAGAGGCCGGCGAGCCGCTGTTCCAGGCGCGAGTTTTCCGCAGCGTCCATGTATCGAATGATCCGCCGCGTAAGCAAGGAAGGCCCTGACAGCGCTGAAAGAAGCGAACGTGCAGGTCAGGGCCCATCCCCTCAGCACTCGATGATGTTGACCGCCAGCCCGCCCCGAGCCGTCTCCTTGTACTTCACGGACATGTCGGCGCCGGTGTCCTTCATCGTCTTGATGACCTTGTCCAGGGACACCTTGTGCGAACCGTCCCCGCGCATCGCCATCTTCGCCGCCGTGACCGCCTTCACCGCGGCCATGCCGTTGCGCTCGATGCAGGGGATCTGGACGAGGCCGCCGACGGGGTCGCAGGTGAGGCCGAGGTTGTGCTCCATGCCGATCTCGGCGGCGTTCTCGACCTGCTCCGGGGAGCCGCCGAGCACCTCCGCCAGCGCGCCCGCCGCCATGGAGCAGGCCGAGCCGACCTCGCCCTGGCAGCCGACCTCGGCGCCGGAGATGGAGGCGTTCTCCTTGAAGAGCATGCCGATGGCGCCGGCGGCGAGCAGGAAGCGGACCACGCCGTCCTCGTCGGCGCCCGGCACGAAGTTGATGTAGTAGTGCAGGACCGCCGGGATGATGCCCGCCGCGCCGTTCGTCGGGGCGGTGACGACCCGTCCGCCCGCCGCGTTCTCCTCGTTCACGGCCATCGCGTAGAGCGTGATCCACTCCATCGCGTGCGCCAACGCATCGCCCTCCGCGCGGAGTTGGCGGGCGGAGACGGCGGCACGGCGACGGACCTTCAGGCCACCCGGCAGGATGCCCTCCCGCGACATCCCCCGCGACACGCACTCCCGCATGACCCGCCATATCTCCAGCAGGCCGGTGCGGATCTCCTCCTCGGTGCGCCACGCCCGCTCGTTCTCCAGCATCAGCGAGGAGATCGACAGGCCCGTCTCCTTGGTCAGACGCAGCAACTCGTCGCCCGTGCGGAAGGGGTACTTCAGCACCGTGTCGTCGAGCTTGATGCGATCCGCGCCGACCGCCTCCTCGTCGACGACGAAGCCGCCGCCCACCGAGTAGTACGTCTTCGACAGCAGCTCCGTCCCGGAGGCGTCGTACGCCCACAGCGTCATGCCGTTCGCGTGGTACGGGAGCGTCTTACGACGGTGCAGGACCATGTCGTCGTCGAACGAGAACCCGATCTCGTGCTCGTCGAGCAGCCGTATCCGGCCCGACGACTTGATCGTCTCGACCCGCTCGTCCGCCGTCTCCACGTTCACCGTCCGCGGCGAGGCGCCCTCCAGGCCGAGCAGCACCGCCTTCGGTGTGCCGTGGCCGTGGCCGGTGGCGCCGAGCGAGCCGTACAGCTCGGACCGTACCGACGCGACGGAGGACAGCAGGTCCTCGTTGCGCAGCCGACGGGCGAACATACGAGCCGCTCGCATCGGGCCGACCGTGTGGGAACTCGACGGGCCGATGCCGATCGAGAACAGGTCGAAGACCGAGATGGCCACGGGGACTCCTCAATTGGGGGTGGTGCAGAAGGTTCTGCGGGGTGCCCCGCCCGCTCACTGACCAGTGTGCGGGACACCCCACAAAAAGGAACTACTTGTTCAGACCGGGGTACAGCGGGTGCTTGTCGGCCAGTGCCCTGACGCGGGCCTTGAGCGCTGCGGCGTCGGCGGTCCCGAAGGGAGCGGGCGCCTTCAGCGTCTCTGCGATGACGTCGGCGACCTCGGTGAAGTCCTCGGCGGTGAAGCCGCGGGTGGCCAGCGCCGGGGTGCCGATGCGCAGGCCCGAGGTGACCATCGGCGGGCGCGGGTCGTTGGGGACCGCGTTGCGGTTGACCGTGATGCCGACCTCGTGCAGACGGTCCTCGGCCTGCTGCCCGTCCAGCTCGGACGCACGCAGGTCGACCAGGATCAGGTGCACGTCGGTGCCGCCGGACAGCACGTTCACGCCCGCCTCGCGCGCGTCGGCGGCGGTCAGACGCGCGGCGAGGATCTGCGCGCCCTCGACCGTGCGGCGCTGACGCTCCTTGAACTCCTCCGACGCGGCGACCTTGAAGGAGACCGCCTTGGCCGCGATCACGTGCTCCAGGGGGCCGCCCTGGAAGCCCGGGAAGACGGAGGAGTTCAGCTTCTTCGCGAAGGCCTGCTTGGCGAGGATGATGCCGCCGCGCGGCCCGCCGAGGGTCTTGTGCGTGGTGGAGGTGACCACGTCCGCGTACTCGACCGGGTTGGGGTGCAGCCCCGCCGCGACCAGCCCGGCGAAGTGCGCCATGTCGACCCACAGGTACGCCTCGACCTCGTCGGCGATCCGCCGGAACTCGGCGAAGTCCAGCCGGCGCGGGTACGCCGACCAGCCGGCGATGATCACCTTCGGCCGGTGCTCCTTGGCCAGCCGCTCCAGCTCGGCCATGTCGACCAGGCCGGTGGCGGTGTCGACGTGGTAGGCGACCACGTTGAACTGCTTGCCGGAGAAGTTCAGCCGCATGCCGTGGGTGAGGTGGCCGCCGTGGGCCAGGTCCAGGCCGAGGATGGTGTCGCCGGGCTGGGCCAGGGCGAACAGGGCGGCCTGGTTGGCGGAGGCGCCGGAGTGGGGCTGGACGTTGGCGTACTCGGCGCCGAACAGCTCCTTGACCCGGTCGATGGCGATCTGCTCGGCGACATCGACGTGCTCGCAGCCGCCGTAGTAACGCCGGCCGGGGTAGCCCTCGGCGTACTTGTTCGTGGCGACCGAGCCCTGCGCCTCCATGACCGCGACCGGCGCGAAGTTCTCGGAGGCGATCATCTCCAGGGTGGACTGCTGGCGCTCCAGCTCGGCGTCGAGCGCGGCGGCGATCGCCGGGTCTAGCTCGTGCAGGGGTGTGTTCAGAAGCGACTTGTCAGACATAGGGGGATGTGACTCCTCAGCCGGCGGTGTGGGCGACGTACTCGTCGGCGGTGAGCAGGTCGGCCGGCTCCTCCGTGACGCGTACCTTGAACAGCCAGCCGCCCTCGAAGGGGGCGGAGTTCACCAGCGCCGGGTCGTTCACCACGTCCTCGTTGATCTCGGTGACCTCACCGGTGACCGGGGAGTACAGGTCGGACACCGACTTGGTCGACTCCAGCTCACCGCAGGTGTCACCCGCGGTCACCGTCGAGCCGACCTCGGGGAGCTGGGCGTAGACGACATCGCCGAGCGCGTTGGCCGCGAACTCGGTGATGCCGACCGTCGAGACGCCGTCCTCGGCGGTCGACAGCCACTCGTGCTCCTTGCTGTAGCGCAGCTGCTGGGGGTTGCTCATGGCCTGAATTCTCCTGTACGCGCGGGAGTGGTGATGAATGGGGGACTGCTGGAAGCGTGCGTGAGCAGCGCGAATGTGCGCAGGGTCACGCGGTCGCCGCTGTCAGTGTGTACTTTTCGGCGCTGGATCCGCCGCTTCCACTGTTACTTCTGGCGCTTGTAGAACGGCAGCGCCACGACCTCGTACGGCTCATGACTGCCCCGGATGTCCACACCGACCCCGGCCGTGCCCGGCGCCGAGTGCGCCGCGTCGACGTAGGCCATGGCGATGGGCTTGCCCAGCGTGGGGGAGGGCGCACCGGAGGTGACCTCGCCGATCACCTCGCCGCCGGCGACGACCGGGTACCCGGCGCGCGGGACGCGACGCCCCTCGGCGACCAGGCCGACGAGGACGCGGGGCGGGTTCTCCGCGGCACGGGAGGCGGCCTCCCGCAGTGCCTCGCGCCCGACGAAGTCGCCCTCCTTCTCGAACTTCACCACCCGGCCGAGCCCGGCGTCGAAGGGGGTGAGGGAGGTCGACAGCTCATGGCCGTACAGCGGCATGCCCGCCTCGAGGCGCAGGGTGTCGCGGCAGGAGAGACCGCAGGGGACCAGGCCGACGCCCTCGCCCGCCTTGGTCAGCGCCTGCCACAGCTCGACGGCGTGCTCCGGCCTCACGAACAGCTCGAAGCCGTCCTCGCCGGTGTAGCCGGTGCGCGCGATGAGGGCGGGGACGCCGGCGACGGTGCCGGGCAGGCCGGCGTAGTACTTCAGGCCGTCCAGGTCGGCGTCGGTGAGGGACTTCAGGATGCCGGGGGACTCGGGGCCCTGGACGGCGAGCAGCGCGTAGGCGTCCCGGTCGTCGCGGACCTCGGCGTCGAAGCCGGCGGAACGCTCGACGAGCGCGTCGAGGACGATCTGCGCGTTACTCGCATTCGCCACGACCATGTACTCGGTCTCGGCGAGCCGGTAGACGATCAGGTCGTCGAGGATGCCGCCGTCCTCGCGGCAGATCATGGTGTAGCGGGCGCGGCCGACGCCAACGGAGGCGATGTTGCCGACCAGGGCGAAGTTCAGAAGGGCGGCGGCCTGGGGCCCCGTGACCGTGATCTCGCCCATGTGCGAGAGGTCGAAGAGCCCGGCCTTCGTGCGTACGGCGTTGTGCTCGTCGCGCTCGGAGCCGTAACGCAGCGGCATGTCCCAGCCGGCGAAGTCGGTCATCGTCGCGCCGAGCGAACGATGCAGGGCATCGAGCGCGGTGTGACGGAGTTCTCCTGTACTGCTCATCGGTCGGTCGTCTCCCAGGGCATGACATCGGGCGAGGTCGTTCCTCCCCATCTGTCATCGGAACCTGAGAGGTTCGCCATGACCCGCGTAGGACGAGGTCACGGCTTGCACCTTGGGTGGAGCCACTGACGACGCAGCGGCCCGCTTTTCAGATGTGCCTCGCCCGCGCGGTAACGGGGCCTGAGAGATTCAAGGGAGGGACTTGCTCCTTCGGCGCCCCAGCGACGCACTGCTGCTGGGGACTCTCCCGCGCGGATTCAAACGGCCGGTATGCAGTTGGCGCGCACATCATTGCACGCATCCCGGCGTCGCGGCAGGGGGGTCGGGTACAGGTGTCACACAGGGGCCACAGGGAAATACAGCACCCTGTAGCAGGCTTGTTGCGGTAAGAGAACGGAAACGAGAGACGCCGGGTATTACCTTCTCTTTACACTCGACGGGGAGGGGACTCGTGACCCGCCCCAGGGGAGGACGATCAAGGTGAAGAGGACCACGGCGTACGCCACGACCTCGGGCCTCGCGCTGCCGAAGCAGCCCACGACTCCCGTCCGGGAAGCGTGCGACGCGCGCCCGGCCCCCGTGGTCCGCGACCTGCGCGAGCGCTCCGGACACAGCCCGCACGCCCTGCTCTTCGGTCCCAAGGACCTCGTCGTGGTCACCGGTCTGCCCGGCAGCGGCAAGTCCACGCTGATGAAGCGGACCGTGAAGGGCGTCCGCATCGACTCCCAGGACACCCGGGACCGCTGGGAAGCCCGCATGCCCGGCTTCCTCCCCTACGGCCTCTACCGCCCCCTGGTCCGCCTCGCGCACTACGCCGGACTGCGCCGCGCCCTGCGCTCCGGCGCGGGCGTCGTCGTGCACGACTGCGGTACGCAGGCCTGGGTGCGCGGCTGGCTGGCCCGCGAGGCCCGCCGCCGCGGCGGCACCCTGCACCTGCTGCTGCTCGACGTCACCCCGCACACGGCCCTGGAGGGCCAGCGCGAACGCGGCCGAGGCGTCTCGCGCTACGCCTTCCTGCGCCACCGCAGAGCGGCCTCCGGCCTGCTGCGCTCGGTGGAGAAGGGCGACCTGCCCCAGCGGTGCGGCTCGGCGGTGCTGATCGACAGGTCGGCGGCGGACGTACTGCGCCGGATCGGGTTCGTGGGCTGAGCGGCCGCGGACCTGGCAGATCTCGCCGACCTCACGGACCTCGCGGTCGCGGACCTGCGTGGGCCGGACACCCGATAGCCTTTTGAGCCACAGACGTGGTTCACAGCAGGCGGTCATTTCAGATGGACTTCGCAGCGGATCTCCCCGCGGACTTCCCGGCACACGCACACCTCCACCCGCACGGCGGCTGGCCCGGCAACGAGCTGGAGGAGGTGCTCTCGGCCTCCCTCGGCATGCCGTCGGCGGGCGGCCGGATCATCGAGGTGCTGGGCCGCAGCTTCGTCTGGGTGCCCCTGCCCAACGGCGGCGGCCCGCACAGCGGCCCGCTGGACCTGCCCACGGTGCAGATCGAGGGCCAGGTGTACGTCCCGGTCTTCAGCTCCGAGGAACAGTTCCGCCAGGTCGTCGGCTCCCACATGTCGTACACCGTCGCCCCGGCGGTCGAGTTCGCCCGCGGCCTGCCCCCGCAGGTGGGCATCGCCGTGAACCCCGACGGCGTGGTCGGCGTCCCGCTGCCCCCGACTGCGGTGGCCGAGCTGTGCCGCGTGGGCCGCACCCCGCTGGACGGCCTCACCACCGGCGGCCGCGTCAGGCTCTACGAGCCCGACTGGCAGGACGACCCGGTCGACTTCCTGGCCGCCGCCTCGGCCGAGTTCGCGGCGACCGGCGTGGTCGCGACGGCCCGTCGCTGCCTGGCGGCCATCGAGACGGCCGCCCCCGTGATGTTCATAGGCGTCGAACTCTCCCACTGGGAGGGCGACTTGCGAGCCGCCCCCATGGATGCCCTCGCCCGCACCCTGGGCCGCGTCCCGGCCCCG
Organism: Streptomyces cyaneochromogenes; assembly: GCF_003963535.1. GTDB lineage: Bacteria > Actinomycetota > Actinomycetes > Streptomycetales > Streptomycetaceae > Streptomyces > Streptomyces shaanxiensis. The sequence continues at coordinate 7,052,098 of NZ_CP034539.1, forward strand.
TGGCCGGTCAACCTGGTCCTGTTGGACGTGGCGCAGGATCCGGTGATCGACTGGATGCGCCAGAAGGTGCGTCCCTTTTACCAGCGGGATTTCTAGCGTCCCTCGGGGCAGCGCCCCCAGGGGCGCGGGGCTGTATACATGTGCGGCTCCGCCGCGTGGGCGCGACCAGCCACAATGCACCCGCACTCGCGCACGCAGCACAAGTCCCGAGCTGCCGGGCGCCTAAGCTGTCACTCAACGCGAGGTAACTCTGAAGGGGCGGTACCACAGGTGAGCGCGAGCCTCAGCGGCAGCGTCGAGCACATGCTGCGCCAGGTGACGCCAGGGCGCTACGACGCCTACGAGGCCCTCCTGCGCGCGCTCGCGACCCCGTCCACCGGCCAGATCTGGATGCTGCTGTGGCACGGGCAGGCCGGCTCCCCGGACGCCCAGTACGGAAACATGGAGGTCGAGGGCTACGGCTACGCCCCGTGCGTCACCTCCGCCCAGGAACTGTCGGCCAGCGGCTGGAACCGCTCGTACGAGGTCGTCGACGGAGTCGACGTGGCCCGCACCCTCTACCCGGACCACTACGGCCTGTGGCTGAACCCGCACGCCCCGGGCGGCGGCGTAGGCATTCCCTGGCTCGACCTGCGCCGCATCGCCACCGGCCTGGACCGCCAGCCCGCCGGTCCCCTCCGGCTGTCCGAACCCGGGATCGAGATCCCGCAGTTCTACGCCCTGCTCGCACAGAACGCCCACCGCACGCCGGCCGTTCGCGCGCTGCGCCGTGCCTGGGTGCAGCCGGCGCTCGGTGCGCCGTATCTCGCCATCGGGCTCGACGTGTACGACACCAGCCCGCCCGCCGTGGACTCGGTGCGCTCGATGATGTCGCAGTCGATCGGCGCGGTCCCGGACGGGCTGCCCGTCTCGACCGTGGCGATGTCCGACGAGTGCGACCCGGTCGCCATGTGGATGCGCGCCAACGGCCGCCCCTTCTACGACCGCGAGGCACACGCCCCCGCCCCCGCACAGGCTCCGGCGGCCGGTTACGGCTACCCACCGGCACAGGGGCGTTACTGATCATCATCGGCTAACCTACTGTTCAGTCGGCAGGCCGGTTGTCGTAGGTCCGAACGGCCGTCAACTTCGCTTTCCGAGGCAGATCTTCGCGCGTAGATGCGATCGGAAGGTCCTAGTCCGCCCTCATACGCCCCAGCTGGCACGCGTCCGGCGGTCGTTACCTCCTGTTCGGATAACGGAACCCCCCTGCCAGCATCACGGTTACGCATACTTTCCTCGCCAACTCTGGCAACAGATCGCCAAAGCATTGAAGACTCCCGGCAAGACACGGGCCGGTCGGTCCTGTGTGCGAGTTGGAGCAACCGCTACCGCGGCAGCCAGGGGGGTCGGCAACCGCCGGCCGAGAGGGGTCAATCTCACAGTGACGGCACCGATCGAGACCAGCGGATCGCAGGCCGAGGCCCAACCCGAGGCCGTGCTGAAGGGCGTCGAGTCCAAGCGGATCGAGGGACGGTCTCTCGGGCGGATCGCCTGGACCCGCTTCAAGCGCGACAAGGTGGCGGTGGCGGGCGGCATCGTTGTCGTGCTGCTGATCCTGACGGCCGCTCTCTCCCGGCCGCTGCAGTCGATGCTCGGGCTGGACCCGAACGCCTTCAACCAGGACCTGATCGACCCCAACACCTCGCTGCCCAAGGGCGACTTCGGCGGGATGAGCTGGGATCACCCGCTGGGTGTCGAGCCGAAGTTCGGCCGGGACATCCTCGCGCGCATCCTGGAGGGCTCCTGGGTCTCCCTGGTCGTCGCCTTCGGTGCGACGATCCTGTCCAACGTGATCGGGACGGTGCTCGGCCTGATCGCCGGGTACTACGGCGGGCGGGTCGACGCCATCGTCAGCCGCCTCATGGACACCTTCCTCGCGTTCCCGCTGCTCCTCTTCGCCATCGCCATCTCCGCGACGCTCCAGGGCGGCGCCTTCGGCCTCGAAGGGCTGCCCCTGCACATCTCGGTGCTCATCTTCGTCATCGGGTTCTTCAACTGGCCGTACATGGGGCGCATCGTGCGCGGTCAGACCCTGGCGCTGCGCGAGCGGGAGTTCGTCGACGCCTCCCGGGGGATGGGGGCCGGCGGCCCGTACATCCTCTTCAAGGAACTGCTGCCGAACCTCGTCGCGCCGATCATCGTCTACTCGACGCTGCTCATCCCGACGAACATCCTCTTCGAGGCCTCGCTGAGCTTCCTCGGTGTGGGTATTCAGCCGCCCCAGGCTTCCTGGGGAGGAATGCTCAACCAGGCCGTCGACTTCTTCGAGGTCGACCCGCAATACATGATCGTTCCCGGCCTGGCGATCTTCATCACGGTGCTGGCCTTCAACCTCCTCGGTGACGGCCTCCGGGACGCACTGGACCCCCGCAGCCGCTGACGTCCGCGGTCGCGACACCCGGCTGCGACCCGACGTCCCACCCAAGTATCCAACTACGAAGGGGAATCCGACCATCATGCGAAGGTCAGCAATGGCCGCAGTTGCGGTCGCCAGTAGCGCCGGCCTGCTTCTCGCGGGCTGCAGCAAGGCCGACGAAGGCACCGACACGCCCAAGGGCGCCGGCGTCAACGCCGCGACCAAAGCAGTGGTGAACGAGTCCACCCACAAGGGCGGCACGGTCACCTACGCGAGCTCCGACGCTCCCGAGTCCCTGGACCCGGGCAACATGTACTACGCCTACGGCTACAACTTCAGCCGCCTCTACGCGCGTCCTTTGATGACCTTCAAGCCCGCCCCCGGCGAGGCGGGCAACGAACTCGTCCCGGACCTCGCCGAGAGCGCGGGCACGCCCAGCGACGGCGGCAAGACCTGGACGTACAAGATCCGCCAGGGCGTCAAGTACGAGGACGGGACCGCGGTCACCTCGAAAGACGTCAAGTACGCCGTGGAGCGCTCGAACTTCGCGCGTGACGTGCTCTCCCTCGGCCCGAACTACTTCCAGCAGCTGCTGGACGACCCGGACAAGTACAAGGGCCCCTACAAGGACAAGAGCGAAAAGGGCATCTCGTCCATCGAGACCCCGGACGACCAGACGATCGTCTTCCACCTGAACAAGGCCTTCTCCGAGTTCGACTTCCTGGTCAGTGCCCCGCAGACGGCCCCGGTGCCGCGGGCCAAGGACACGGGTGTGGACTACACCAAGAAGGTCATCTCCTCCGGCTCGTACAAGTTCGAGAAGTACGAGGAGGGCAAGCAGATCGTCCTGGTCCGCAACCCCGAGTGGGACGCCAAGACGGACCCGCTGCGCAAGCAGTACCCGGACAAGATCGTGGTGAACCTCAAGGTCAACAAGGCCACGATCGACAAGGACGTGATGTCCGGGGCCACCATGATCGACATCCAGGGAACCGGTGTCGACGCGCAGACCCAGGCGCAGATCCTGAACGACAAGGATCAGATGGCCAACACGGACAACGCGCTGGGCGGTCGCCTCATCTACACGGCGATCAACACCAAGCTGGCGCCGTTCGACAACGTCGAGTGCCGCAAGGCCGTCGAGTACGCGATCGACAAGACCGCCGTGCAGACCGCGATGGGCGGCCCGATCCGCGGTGACATCGCCACCACGGTCCTGCCCACCGATGTCTCGGGCTACGAGAAGGCCGACCTGTACGCCACCAAGGACAGCAAGGGTGACGTGGCCAAGGCCAAGGAGCACCTGAAGGCCTGCGGCAAGGAGGGCGGCTTCAAGACCTCCATCTCGGCCCGCACGGACCGGCAGGGCGAGGTCGACGCGGCCACGGCGATCGTCGGCGCGCTGAAGAAGGTCGGCATCGACGCGGACATCAAGCAGTACCCGTCCGGCAAGTACTTCTCCGACTACGCGGGCGTGCCCAACTTCGACAAGAAGAACAACATCGGCCTGATGATGATGCAGTGGGGCGCCGACTGGCCCACCGGCTACGGCTTCCTGCAGCAGATCCTGCACGGCAAGGCCATCAGCCAGTCCGGTAACACCAACCTGTCCCAGCTGGACAACCCCGAGATCAACAAGCTGCTGGACGAGGCGATCGGCAACACCGACGAGGCCGCGCGCACCAAGGCGTACACCGAGGTCGACCAGATGGCCATGGAGCAGGCCGCCATCGTGCCGCTGACCTACTTCAAGGTCCTGCTGTACCGCACGCCGCACGCCACCAACCTGGTGTCGACGTCCGCCTTCAGCGGTCAGTACGACTACCTCAACGTCGGCACCACCGAGAAGAAGTAGCCCCGGAAGGCAGGTGAAGGCATTGGCGCCCGCGGGGTTTGTCACCCGCGGGCGCCGGCGCCGGTCCTCGTGATCTCGTACATCATCCGCCGGACGATCGCGGCGGTGATCCTGCTGCTCGTCGTCACCGCGGTCACCTTCGGCATCTTCTTCATCCTGCCGAAGCTTGCAGGACAGACCGCCGACCAACTGGCCCAGCAGTACATCGGCAAGAACCCCACGCCCGAGGACATCGCGGCGGTCAAGCGCAACCTCGGCCTGGACCAGCCGGTCTACGTCCAGTACTGGGACTTCATCAAGGGGATCGTCTCCGGTGCCACGTACGACATCGGCCCCACCACGGTCCGCTGTGACGCCCCGTGCTTCGGCTACTCCTTCAAGGACCACATCGAGGTCTGGCCGCAGCTGACCCAACGGCTGCCGGTCACCCTCTCGCTGGCCCTCGGCGCCGCCGTGCTGTGGCTCGTCGGTGGTATCGCGGCGGGTGTCATCTCCGCGCTCAAGCCGGGCTCGTTCTTCGACCGGTCCGCCATGGGCGTGGCGCTCGCGGGCGTCTCCCTGCCCATGTTCTTCACCGGGCAGCTGGCCCTGCTGCTGTTCAGCTATCAGCTGGAGATCTTCGGCAGAACCTATGTGCCCTTCACGGAGAACCCCTCCCAGTGGGCCAACACCCTGTTCCTGCCGTGGTGTTCGCTGGCACTGCTCTACTCGGCCATCTACGCCCGGCTCACCCGCTCGGGCATGCTGGAGACGATGAACGAGGACTTCATCCGCACCGCACGGGCCAAGGGCCTGCGCGAGCGCAAGGTGGTCGTCCGGCACGGTCTGCGGGCCGCGCTGACCCCGCTGGTGACGGTCTTCGGCATGGATATCGGCCTGCTGCTCGGCGGCGCCGTCATCACCGAGACGGTGTTCTCCCTGCACGGCATCGGCGAGTACGCGGTCCAGGCGATCACCGCCAACGACCTTCCCCCGATCCTCGGGGTGACGCTCCTCGCGGCGTTCTTCGTCGTCTTCATGAACCTTGTGGTGGACCTGCTGTACGCCACGATCGACCCGCGGGTGAGGCTCTCGTGACCGACCTGACCAAGAGCGGTGCCGCCGTGGGCGAGCCCGCACGCACCGGTGCCGCTCCCGAGACGTTCCTCGAAGTGCGCGACCTCAAGGTGCACTTCCCGACCGACGACGGCCTCGTCAAGTCCGTCGACGGTCTCTCCTTCCAGCTGGAGAAGGGCAAGACCCTCGGCATCGTGGGCGAGTCCGGCTCCGGCAAGTCCGTGACCTCGCTGGCCATCATGGGCCTGCACCGGCTCGGCAACCGCGGCAAGAACGTGCGGATGTCCGGCGAGATCTGGCTCGACGGCAAGGAACTCGTCGCGGCGAGCCCCGACGAGGTGCGCCGGCTGCGCGGCCGCGACATGGCGATGATCTTCCAGGACCCGCTGTCCGCGATGCACCCGTACTACACGGTCGGCAACCAGATCGTGGAGGCGTACCGGGTCCACAACGACGTCGACAAGAAGACCGCCCGCAAACGCGCCGTCGAACTCCTCGACCGCGTCGGCATCCCCGAGCCGGACAAGCGCGTCGACAGCTATCCGCACGAGTTCTCCGGCGGTATGCGCCAGCGCGCCATGATCGCCATGGCCCTGGTCAACAACCCCGAGCTGCTGATCGCGGACGAGCCGACCACCGCGCTCGACGTGACCGTGCAGGCGCAGATCCTGGACCTCATCCGGGATCTGCAGAAGGAGTTCGGCTCCGCGGTCATCATCATCACGCACGACCTCGGCGTGGTCGCCGAGATCGCCGACGACATCCTGGTGATGTACGGCGGACGCTGCGTGGAACGCGGACCCGTGGACAAGATCTTCTACGAGCCGTCGCACCCCTACACCTGGGGCCTGCTCGGTTCGATGCCGCGCATCGACCGCGCTCAGACCGAGCGGCTCATCCCGGTCAAGGGCCAGCCGCCCAGCCTCATCAACGTCCCCTCGGGATGCGCGTTCAACCCGCGCTGCCCGTATGCGGATGTCCCCAAGGGCGGGATCACCCGCACCGAGCGCCCCGAGCTGCGCGAGGTGGGCAGCAGGCACTTCACCGCCTGCCACCTCTCGCAGGAGGACCGCAGCCGGATCTGGACCGAAGAGATTGCGCCGAAGCTGTGAGCGAGACCGAAACCCGGGCAGGGACGCCGGCCGTGACCAACGACGATGAGAAACCGCTGCTCAGGGTCGAGGGCCTGGTCAAGCACTTCCCCATCAAGAAGGGCCTGCTGCAGCGTCAGGTCGGGGCGGTCAAGGCCGTCGACGGCATCGACTTCGAGGTGCGCCGCGGCGAGACCCTCGGCGTCGTCGGCGAGTCCGGCTGCGGCAAGTCGACCATGGGCCGGCTCATCACCCGGCTGCTGGAGCCCAGCGGCGGGAAGATCGAGTTCGACGGCACGGACATCACGCACCTCAACACGGGCGGCATGCGTCCGCTCCGCCGCGACGTGCAGATGATCTTCCAGGACCCCTACGGCTCGCTGAACCCCCGCCACACCATCGGCACCATCGTCTCGGCGCCGTTCCGGCTGCAGGGCGTGGAGCCCGAGGGCGGCGTCAAGAAGGAGGTCCAGCGCCTCCTGGAGCTGGTGGGCCTCAGCCCCGAGCACTTCAACCGCTATCCGCACGAGTTCTCCGGCGGTCAGCGCCAGCGCATCGGCATCGCCCGGGCCCTGGCCCTGAAGCCGCGGATGGTCGTGGCGGACGAGCCGGTCTCCGCGCTCGACGTGTCGATCCAGGCGCAGGTCGTGAACCTGATGGACGACCTGCAGGACGAACTCGGCCTGACCTACGTGATCATCGCGCACGACCTGTCGGTCGTACGGCATGTCTCGGACCGCATCGCGGTGATGTACCTCGGCAAGATCGTCGAGCTCGCCGACCGGAACGCGCTGTACGAGGCGCCGATGCACCCGTACACCAAGGCCCTGCTGTCGGCGGTGCCGATCCCGGACCCGAAGCGGCGCACGGCGAAGAGCGAGCGCATCCTGCTCAAGGGCGACGTGCCCTCGCCCATCGCCCCGCCGAGCGGCTGCCGCTTCCACACCCGGTGCTGGAAGGCGACGGAGATCTGCCGGACGACCGAGCCGCCGCTCATCGAGCTGCGCCCCGGTCAGCGGGTGGCCTGCCATCACCCCGAGAACTTCGCGGACCAAGCCCCGCAGGACACGGTGCTGCTGACCGCCGCGAAGGAGGCGGCGGAGCTGGTCTCCGAGGAGGTGCTGGCGGAGGCGGCGGCGACGTCCGAGGAGGCTGTCGAGGAAGCCACGTCCGAGGCGTCCTCCGAGGAGACCTCCTCCGAGGGTTCCGCCTCCTCCGACAAGCCCAGCTCCGGCGAGTCCACCGACAAGTAACCCAAGCCGGGCCCCCGCCTTCCTTTGCAAGGCGGGGGCCTTGTGCTGCGCAAGAATGTACGGGTGCTCCAGCAACTGTTCAGCCCGTCCGTCCAGCACACGCTCGACCTGATCGGCATCTTCGTCTTCGCGATCTCCGGCGCCCTGCTGGCCGTCCGCAAGAACTTCGACGTCTTCGGCATCGCCGTCCTCGCCGAGGTCACCGCCCTGGGCGGCGGGCTGTTCCGGGACGTGGTCATCGGTGCCGTGCCCCCGGCCGCCTTCACGGATCTCGGGTACTTCCTCACCCCGCTGCTCGCCGCGCTCCTCGTCTTCTTCCTCCACCCGCACGTGGAGCGCATCCAGACCGGCGTGAACGTCTTCGACGCGGCGGGCCTCGGCCTGTTCTGCGTCGCCGGGACGACGAAGGCGTACGAGTACGGCCTCGGCCTCACCGCGTCCGCCTGCCTCGGCCTCGCGACCGCCGTGGGCGGCGGTGTGCTGCGCGACGTCCTGGCCAACGAGGTGCCGTCACTGCTGCGCTGGGACCGCGACCTGTACGCGGTCCCGGCGATGGTCGGCGCCACGATGGTCGTCCTGTGTATCCGCTACGACGCCCTGACCCCGCTCACCAGCGCTTTCGCGGCCGTCACGGCCTTCGTGCTGCGTCTGCTGGCGATGCGGTACCACTGGCGAGCTCCGCGTGCCTGGAACCGGCGCTCGACGGTGCGAGAGGAGTAGTCCCCGGCGCCGAACCGTCCTGCTGCGGGGTCCCCATCACCTGGGTCAGCCAGCGGAACGCGGGCACGACCTGCGGCTTCCACAGCGCCATGGTGTGACCGCCCGCACTCTTCGGGATGAACACCACGTCCACGGTCGTCGGCGCCTTCGCGGCCCGCTTGAGGGCCATGGCCGCCTCGTACCCGTCCTTGGGCTGGCCGGACATGTAGAGCGCGACGCGCGGCGGGACACGGGAGTCCTTGAGGATCACATACGGGTTGTTCGCCGCCCGCAGGGCCGGGGACCTGCCGGCGAGCGACTGGGGTACGGCGGCGGGGTCGTTGTAGCCGGACATGCTGACCGCGGCCCGGTAGCGGTCGGGGTGGGCGACGGCCAGCTTCGTCGCGCAGTGCGCGCCCGCCGAGTACCCGGCGACCGCCCAGCCGTTCGGCGCGGCCTGGGCCCGGAAGTTGTCCATGACCATCTTCGGCACGTCGATGCTGAGCCAGCTGTCGGCGTTTACCTGGCCGGCGATGTTGGCGCAGCCGGTGTCCTTGCCCGGCAGCAGCGTGGTGCGCGGCGAGACGATGATGAACGGCGTGATCTGCCCGCCGCGCATCAGCGGCGCCAGCTGCTCGGGCGCGTCCATCGTCCCGTACCAGGCCTTCGACGAGCCCGGATAGCCCGGCAGCACCTCGACGACCGGGAACCGGTGATTGCGGTAGGCGGGATCGTGGTACTGCGGCGGCAGCCAGACGTTGACCTCGGCGTGCACGCCGGACACCCGGCCCTTGAGGTGTGTGACGAGCACCCCGCCCTCCGCGCGCATGCCGGGACCCTTGCCCTGCTTGAAGGTCTGCTTGACCTTGGGCAGCTTCTCCAGCGCGATCCCACCGGTGCCGCTCGCCCCGAGGTCGGCCGCCTCCTGCACATGATTGCTGGTGCCGAGCAGGTCGCCCCAGTTGTCGTACAGCTGGTTGGAGTTGTTGACCATCGTGAAGACGAGGGCGACCGCCGTGCCCTGGGCGAACAGCACCATCAGCAGCCTGGCGACGCCCCGCACGGCCCTCGGTCCGCGCACCCGCGACCAGAGGACCAGCGGCAGCGCGACGGCGGCGACGCACAGCGCGATCAGCGTGTAGAGGAACGGGGTCCCGGTGAGACTCATGTCCTCATAGAGGGGGAGAACGGGCTCCGGGTTTCGGGCGAGCAGGGACACTTACCGAAAAGTTGCCCTTGTCTCCATGCTGGCCGGTCATCCGGAGGAAACAGAAAAGCTACCGCTTAGTAGTTAGTTGTTGTACCGTTCATCCATGCCAGAAGCAGCCTCCGCACCGACGGCCCCGCGGGCCACGATCGGCGACAGCGAGTTCGACCGCGACACCGCGCTCACCCTGCGCGAACCCGGCGTCTACGACATCGACCTCTCCGCCGGCTGGACCATCATCAGCGCCGTCAACGGCGGCTATCTGCTCGCCGTCCTCGGTCGCGCCCTCGGGGACGCCCTTCCGCACAGCGACCCGTTCACCATCTCCGCGCACTATCTGACGGCGTCCCAGCCGGGCCCGGCCGTCGTCCGCACGGACGTGGTGCGCACGGGCCGCACGCTGTCGACCGGCCAGGCCTCGCTCTTCCAGTACGACGAGCAGGGCCGCGAGGTGGAGCGCATCCGCGTCCTCGCCTCGTACGGCGACCTCGACACCCTCCCCGACGACGTCCGTACGACGGCCAGGCCGCCGGCGTTCCCGCCCATGGAGCACTGCTTCGGTCCCGAGGACGGCCCCGCCCCGGTGGACGGCAGCTCGGCCATCGCCGACCGCCTGATGCTCAAGCTCGACCCGTCCACCCTGGGCTGGGCCCTCGGCCGGCCCTCGGGCAAGGGTGAGATGCGCGCCTGGTTCGGCCTGGCCGACGGCCGTGACGCCGACCCGCTCTCTCTCCTGCTGGCGGTCGACGCCCTGCCGCCCACCGCCTTCGAGATCGGCATCTCGGGCTGGGTCCCGACGGTGGAACTGACGGTCCACGTACGCTGCCGCCCGGCTCCGGGTCCGCTGCGGGTGTCGATCACGACGCGCAACCTCGCGGGCGGGTTCCTGGAGGAGGACGCGGAGGTCTGGGACAGCGCGGACCGACTGGTGGCGCAGTCACGGCAGTTGGCACGGGCAAGGCTGAGCTGACGCCGGTACGGGCGGCGGTTTTTGAGGTGCGCTTTGCCCGGCGCACAGGCCGTCGACAGCAGGGCCTCAAGGAAGCCCCAAGCGGCGTTGATTGAGTCCGGCTCCAGGACTTTCCTCATCATCCTTGGAGCTGTTTCTCATGAAGCGTGCGCGTCTCCTCCCTGCCGTGGCCCTGCTGGCGCTCTTGGCCCTGGCCCTGGTGGCCTGCGGCTCCGGCGACTCGTCGTCGAACTCGAACAGCGGCAACTCCGGTCAGCAGTCGTCGTGCCAGGCGCCGAGCGGCGCTCCGTCCGGGGCGCCGGGCGGTGCGCCGTCGGGTGCGCCTACCGCGCAGGCGTCCCGCGCTCCCTCCGGCGCTCCCGGTGGTGGCCCCGGCGGCGGCCAGGGTGGGGCTCAGGGCGGCGGGCAGGGCGGCGGCTGTGGCGGTCCGGGTGGCGGCCAGGGCGGCGGGGCGGCTCCCAGCGGGGCGCCGAGCGCGGCGGCGACCGAGTCCAAGAACTGACGCAGGGCGCCTATCGGTAGTCGTACGGCAGGGGCGGCACTCCCGGTGAACGGGGGTGCCGCCCCTTGGTGTTGTCGGCGGTCGTCGCCGGTACTCACTCCAGCCAGTGCTCGCGGCCGATGCTGATCAGCCGCATCCGGCTGGTCGCGACCTGGGCGACGCGCTGCCGTTCCTCCAGGGGTGCCTCCAGGGCGTCCAGGAACAGGGAGGCCGTCATCAGCATCTGGTCGACGTAGAGGTTGGCGAGCATGAGGAGGTCGTCGTCGGTCCAGCCGTAGGAGACGGGGTCCTTGGTGAGCGCGACCTTCACCTCCTCGGCGAACTGGGCCAGTTGGCCCTGGATCGCCGCCCGAACCGACTGCACCCCGCCGTGTCGTTCGCGGGCGATGAAGCGGACGTGGGCCGGGTGCGTCTCGACGTGCCGGGCGATCAACTCGACGGCGCGCTCTATGCGCTGGTCGCTGTCACCGGCGGAGGCGACGATCGTGCGGATCATGGGGTGCAGGCTGCCGAGCGCCTCCTCGACGAGGGCGACGCCGAGGTCGGCGGTGGAGCGGAAGTGCCGGTAGAAGGCCGTGGGGGCGACGCCGACCTCGCGGGTGACCTCGCGCAGACCCAGACTGCTCAGGCTCTGCTCCTCCAGCAGTCCCAACGCGGCGTCCAGGAGCGCCTGCCGGGTCTTCTGTTTCTGGGCCTGCCGGATGCCGAGGGTGTGACTCATACCATGCAGTTAACAACTGTTCTCTGGAATTGAAAAGCCGTAGGGCGCGCTAGACTTGGAGTCAGTGAACAACTGTTACTACAACTGTTCACCGAAACGTAACGCGAGAGATCACGTGAGAGATCTCGAAGGGGGATCCGACCCATGCTGTTCCTCGTTGCCGCACTCCTGCTGCTGGGCGTGCTGCTGGGCGCCGTGGCCCACGCACCGCTCGCCTTCACCGCCGTCGCCGCCGCCGTGATCGCCGCCTGGCTGGCCATCTTCGCCGCCCGCGAGCGTCACGCCCGCCGCAACTGACTCCGCCCACCCGACCGACTCCTCGGGAGCTGACACCCATGCACCTCACCGCACCGGCCACCGCCCGCCCCGGCACGCGCACCCGCGACGCCGACGGCATGGCCGTGGCGTCCTTCGTCCTCGGCCTCCTCGGCCTCCTGGTCTTCAACATCTTCCTCGGCCCGACCGCCATCGTCCTGGCGGCGGTGTCCCTGTGGCGCGGCACGAAGCGCCGGGGCCGGGCGTTCCTGGGCATGGGCCTGGGAGTCGCCGACCTGCTGGTCCTGCTCGCGTTCATGCAGGTGGACAACACGCTGTCGTGGAGCTTCTAGGCACCGCGAGCGGGAGCGTCCCGAGCATCCAGGGCATCCCGAGCTGACGGCAAGCGGCCGGGGACGAGCCGCAGCCGCAGGCGGGGCGCAGGGAGTGCCGCAGAGGGGAAGCGGCGGGGCGCCGCAGACTGCGTGCGGTGGTTGGCCTGCCGAGTGCCGAGTGCCGAGTGCCAGGTGGCGAGCGCCAGGTGGCGAGCGCCGACTGCGGACTGTCGACGCCGACCGCCACCGCCGGCCGCCGCGTGCCGAGCCCCTCCCGCCGGGCGTTTCGAGCCCCGACCGTTGGTCGCCGGGCGCTGTCGCTGAGCGCTGTGCGCCAATCGCCGTGGGCCAAGCCCCTGCCGCCGCGCGTCGAGCCCCGGTCGTCGGCTGCCGGGCGCGGCCACTGACCGCCGTGCGCCAACCGCCGCACGCCAAGCCCCCGGCCACCCCGCGCCGAGCCCCAACCGTCGGCTGCCGGCGCCAACCCCCGTGGGCAGTCGTTCCGCAGGGCGGAACGGGTGGGCACGGCCCGCAGTGCCGGGTGCTTCGCGACCGACCTCAAGGGTGGTGCAGGCAAGGCGCAACGGCTAGCCAGAAGCTTGGCGTACCCGCCCGTGGGCGCGGCCTGAAGCACCGGGTGTGCCGGGTGTATCGCCACCCACCCCGACCCCGGCGCGGGCAAGTCGCGCGACCTGGCCGCAGCCCAGGGCAACCTTGGCACGAGGTCGGCCGACAGGGGCCCGTAGAATCGGCGTCACCATGGCTTACCTCGACCACGCCGCGACGACCCCCATGCTCCCGGAGGCGGCAGAGGCACTGACCGCCCAGCTGAGCGTCACCGGCAACGCCTCCTCCCTCCACGCATCAGGCCGCCGCGCGAGGCGCACCGTCGAGGAGGCCCGCGAAACCCTCGCGGAAGCGCTCGGCGCCCGCCCCAGCGAAGTCGTCTTCACCTCCGGCGGCACCGAGGCCGACAACCTCGCGGTCAAGGGCCTGTACTGGTCCCGCCGCGACGCCGACCCGGCAGGCATCCGCACCCGCGTCCTGGCCAGCCCCGTCGAACACCACGCCGTCCTCGACGCCGTCCACTGGCTCGCCGAGCACGAGGGTGCCGACGTCGAGTACCTCCCGGTCGACTCCCACGGACGGGTCCACCCGGACGCCCTGCGCGAAGCCATCGCCCGCAACCCCGACGACGTCGCCCTGGCCACCGTGATGTGGGCCAACAACGAGATCGGCACGGTCATGCCGGTTCGTGAACTGGCCGACGTGGCAAGGGAGTTCGGCGTCCCCCTGCACGCCGACGCCGTCCAGGCCTTCGGTCAGGTCCCCGTCGACTTCGCCACCTCCGGCCTCGCCGCGATGACGGTGTCGGGCCACAAGATCGGCGGCCCGTACGGCATCGGCGCGCTGATCCTCGGCCGTGAGTACACCCCCGTACCCGTCCTGCACGGCGGCGGCCAGGAGCGCCACGTCCGCTCCGGCACCCTCGACGTCCCCGCGATCGCCTCCTTCGCGGTCGCCGGCCGCCTCGCCGCCGAGCAGCGCGCATGGTTCACCACAGAGATCGGCGCCCTGCGCGACGCCCTGGTCGAGTCGGTCCGTACGGCCGTCCCGGACGCCATCCTCGGCGGCGACCCGGCACCCGGCGGCCGCCTCCCGGCCAACGCGCACTTCACCTTCCCGGGCTGCGAGGGCGACTCCCTGCTGCTGCTCCTGGACGCCCAGGGCATCGAGTGCTCCACCGGCTCCGCCTGCACCGCGGGCGTCGCCCAGCCCAGCCATGTCCTCCTGGCCACCGGCACCGACCCGGACCTGGCCCGCGGCACCCTCCGCTTCTCCCTCGGCCACACCTCCACGGAGGCCGACGTCGAGGCGGTCGCCAAGGCGATCGGGCCGGCGGTGGAACGGGCGCGGGCGGCGGGGCTGACGTAGGGACACGGCAGCGGGACACTCCGGGCGTGAACCTCGTATCGCAGGTCTTCGCCCTGCTCGCGGCCGTGACGCACATCGTCGTAGGCACGCTGGAGCGCTTCTTCTACGACCGTCCCGCCGTACGCGTCTTCCTCACCACCTCCGAGGCGGACGCCACCGAAGTCACCCTCTGGCGCTCGGGCGTGGCCGTCTACAACATCCTTCTCGGCCTGGGCCTCGTCGCCGGAGTCGTCGCCCTGCACACCGACGACACCACGGTCGGCCGCACACTGATCGGCTACCTGTGCGCGTTCCTGATCGCCTCCGCCGTCCTCTTCGCTGTCTCGTTCCCGAAACTGTGGCGGGGCGCGCTGGGCCAGGGGCTGGCACCCGCGGTGGCCCTCGCCGCCACGCTGTTCTGACCGCTCAGGCAGGCGCCGCCGTACCCGCCTGCCGTACGAGCTTCATGTACCGGTCCCAGTCCCAGTGCTCCCCGGGATCCGTGTGGTCGGTGCCCGGCACCTCCACATGCCCGATGATGTGCTCGCGGTCGACGGGGATGTCGTACCGCGCGCATATCCGGGCCGTCAGCCGTGCCGAGGCCTCGTACATCTCGTCCGTCAGGTCCTGCGGCCGGTCCACGAAGCCCTCGTGCTCGATGCCGATGCTGCGCTCGTTGTAGTCGCGGTTGCCCGCGTGGTACGCCACGTCCAGCTCGCGGATCATCTGCGTGATGTGGCCGTCCTTGCGGACGATGTAATGCGCGGCGGCACCATGCTCCGGGTCCTGGAACACCTTCACCGCGCTGGCGAAGCTGCCCTGGGTGACATGGATGATCACCATGTCTATGCCGTAGTCGTCGGGCCGGTCCGCCCGCCGCCAGTTCGCGTCCGACGCGGCCACCCACCGCGCCCCGGCGAAGTCGACCTCGCCCTCCTTGCGCGGCTTCTCCACGCCCGGAACCCGCCACCACAGGCGCGCCAGCTCGTCGCGGGCCAGCACGGCCGTGCCCACGGCGGCCGCCGTCCCGCCGATGAGCAACGCGCGACGGCCGACCTTCCGGTCGCCGTCCTTCGGAGCCTTCCGCTGTCCCATGTGATCGTCAACGGATACTCGCGGGCCCTGGTTCCCGCGCCCCCGTACCCTGGAAGGGTTATGACTCACACCGCGCAGCCCTCCCGCCCCCTCCGCGTCCTCGCCGCCATGTCCGGCGGCGTCGATTCCGCCGTCGCAGCCGCCCGCGCCGCCGAGGCGGGGCACGACGTGACCGGCGTCCACCTCGCGCTCTCCGCGAACCCCCAGTCCTTCCGCACGGGCGCGCGGGGCTGTTGCACCATCGAGGACTCCCGCGACGCCCGCCGCGCGGCCGACGTGATCGGCATCCCGTTCTACGTGTGGGACCTCGCCGACCGGTTCCGCGAGGACGTCGTCGAGGACTTCATCGCCGAGTACGAGGCCGGCCGCACCCCGAACCCGTGCCTGCGCTGCAACGAGAAGATCAAGTTCGCGGCCCTGCTCGACAAGGCGCTGGCGCTGGGCTTCGACGCCGTCTGCACGGGGCACTACGCGCAGGTCGTGCTGAACGACGACGGCACGCGTGAGCTGCACCGCGCCTCCGACATGGCCAAGGACCAGTCGTACGTCCTCGGCGTCCTGGACGAGAAGCAGCTGGCGCACGCGATGTTCCCGCTCGGCGACACGGTGACGACCAAGGACGAGATCCGCGCGGAGGCCGAGCGCAGGGGCCTGGCGGTCGCGAAGAAGCCCGACTCGCACGACATCTGCTTCATCGCCGACGGCGACACCCAGGGCTTCCTCGCCGGCCGCCTCGGCAAGGCGGAGGGCGACATCGTCGACGAGTCGGGCACCAAGCTCGGCACGCACGAGGGCGCGTACGGCTTCACCATCGGCCAGCGCAAGGGCCTGCGCATCGGCACCCCGGCCGCCGACGGCAAGCCGCGCTACGTCCTCGACATCTCGCCGGTGAACAACACCGTGACGGTCGGCCCGGCGGTCTCCCTGGACGTCACCGCGCTCACCGCCGTCAAGCCCCGCTGGTGCGGCGTCGCCCCGACCGGCCCCGGCACCTACACCGCCCAGCTGCGCGCCCACGGCGGCGAGACCGAGGTCACCGCCGAGCTCGTCGACGGCTCTCTCGAGGTCTCCTTCACCGAGCCGGTCCGCGGCGTGGCTCCCGGCCAGGCGATCGTCCTGTACGACGGCACGCGCGTGGTGGGCTCGGCGACGATCGCTTCGACGGTGCGGGCGACGCCGTCGGCTGTCTGAGACTGACGCAGTTTCAGACGGTGACGGCGGCGCTCGTCCGCGCCACTCGGGGGCCGCACGCGCGCGTGCAGGCTCCGGTCACCCCCCGAAGAACTCCACCAGCACCGGCGCGAGGACATCCGGCTCCACCATGTGGGTCTGCCCGGGCAGGCTCCGGTACGTCCCGCCGGGCACGGTCTCCGCGACCGCCTGTGCCGCCTCGCGCATCCAGGGCGGGCTCTCGCTGCCCGCCACGGACAGCACCGGAACGCCGATCGAGGCCAGCCGGGCCCGGGGCACCAGTCCGTCGCCCATCACGGCGTTGTCGTAGGCGAGGCTCGGCGCGATCGTCTCCATACCGGGCCACATGGGGGACTGGCGGGCGCCCTGGATCATCTCCTCAGCCAGGCCGGTGAGCCGCAGGAAGAGCACGACGGCGTCCCCGCGCCGGCCGTCCGCCAGCGCGGCGGTGAGCCGCTCGGTGTACTCCGCGCGCTCCTTCGCGCCGCCCTCGTAGACGGCGAACGGCACCTCGTACACCGCGACCTGACGCACCGGCAGCCCGCTCGCCGCCGCCTCCAGTGCGAGCGCGCCGCCCGAGGAGACGCCGTACAGCGCCGCCTCGCCGCCCACCGCCTCGATCAGCGCCGCGAGGTCCTCGACCTCCCGTTCCACCGCGTACGGCGCCGCGTCACCGCTCTCGCCCCGCCCTCGCCGGTCGTACACGACGACCCGGAAGCGGTCCGACAGAGGCACGGCCAGCGGCGCCACGGTGCCACCGGTGGACATCGCACCGCTGACCAGGATCACCGCCGGACCCTGACCGGTGCTCTCGTACGCGATCGAGGTGCCGTCGCGCGAAATGGTCTTCTTGTCCATGCCTCTGGAGACTGCCGTACGGCACGGATCTAATCGCTCACGACACTTCGACTTCGTAGAAGCAGAGGTGGTCCTTGATCGCGGCCACGTCCGGCTTCGGATCCGGATACGCCCAGACGAGGTCAGCGGCGTCCGGCAGAGACCAGTAGGAGGCCGTTCCCTTGAACGGGCAGTACGTGTGCGTGTCGGAGGGCGTCAGCAGGTCCAGTCGTACGTCCTCGGGCGGGATGTAGTAGCGCACGGGACAGCCCGTCTCCCGCAGGAGGAGTGGCCGGTCGCTCTCCGCGAGGACCTGGTCGCCGTGAAGCACCCGCACGCGTCGCGTGCCCTGCTCGATCGTGATCGTGTGTCCGTCAGCCATATCCGCAAAGCGCTCGCGGGCCCCCGGTTCTTCCCGCGTACGGTGACCTCATGCGTATCTGTGTCTTCCTCTCCGCCGCCGACCTCGACGACCGTTACACGCGCCCCGCGCGCGAGTTCGCGAAACTGCTGGGCAAGGGCGGGCACACGCTCGTGTGGGGCGGCTCCGACGTCGGGCTCATGAAGGTGGTCGCCGACGGGGTCCAGGAGGCCGGCGGACGGCTCGTCGGGGTCTCCGTCGAGTTCCTGGCGGCCAAGGCGCGCGCCGGTGTCGACGAGATGGTCATCGCCAAGGACCTCGCCGAGCGCAAGAGGCTGCTCCTGGAGAAGGCCGACGCGGTGGTGATCATGGTGGGCGGCACGGGGACCCTGGACGAGGCCACGGAGATCCTGGAACTGAAGAAGCACGGCCACACCGACAAGCCGGTGGTCCTGCTCAACACCGCGGGCTTCTACGACGGTCTGAAGGAACAGTTCCGCCGTATGGAGGACGAGGGCTTCCTGCCCCGCCCGCTGACCGACCTGGTGTTCTTCGCCGAGGAGCCGGTGGGGGCGCTGGCGTACTTGGAGGAGAGCCAGGGCGTGGAGTGAACCCCCGCTGATGCGAGCATGGCGGGCATGGCTACTCATGTGATCACCGGAGCGGGCTCCGGCATCGGCGCGGCCGTCGCCCGCCGCCTGCACGCGCGCGGGGACGAGCTCGTCCTCCACGCGCGCGACGCGGGCCGCGCGAAGGAGCTGGCGGCGGCGTTCCCCGGCGCGAAGACGCTGGTCGGCGACCTGGCGGACCCGGACAAGCTGTCCTGGGCGTTCTCCCACCAGGCGCTGCCCGACCGGGTGGACTCCCTGCTGCACATCGCCGGTGTCGTGGACCTGGGCCCGGTGGGCGACCTGACCCCGAAGTCCTGGCGCCACCAGCTCAACGTCAACCTGATCTCCCCGGCCGAACTGACCCGCCACTTCCTCCCCCAACTCCGCGCCGCCCGCGGCCACGTGATCTTCGTCAACTCGGGCGCCGGCCTCAACGCCCACGCCGACTGGTCCGCGTACGCCGCGTCCAAGCACGGCCTCAAGGCCCTCGCGGACTCCCTCCGCCACGAGGAACACGCGAACGGCGTGCGGGTCACCACGGTCTACCCCGGCCGCACGGCCAGTCCCATGCAGGCCAAGGTCCACCAGCAGGAGGGCAAGGAGTACGACGCCTCGAAGTGGATCGACCCCGAGTCGGTGGCGACGGCGATCCTGATGGCCCTGGACCTGCCGAGGGACGCGGAGGTCAACGACCTGACGGTGCGACCGGGAAGGTGACCGCACCCCTTCGACGCCGGCCCGGGCATTCCAGCCCGTCCGGCGTTTGAGGACGAGGCCCGTTCAGGGCCGAAGCGGGGGTCTGGGGGCGGCAGCCCTCAGGGACGGGACGGGTAGGGGCGGCGGGGGCGAAAACATAGGCTTCTCGTGTGAACGCAAACCTTCCCTTCGCCGCCGCCACCGGCATCGGCTCCATGCCGGGCGGCGACGCCCGCGAGGCGGCCAGAACCGTCACCGGCTCCTTCGAGGACTTCCCGTTCCTCGCCGAACTGCCGGCCCGCGGCCCCGGCGCCGACATGATCGGCCGGACCGCGGGCATGCTCGTCGAGCTGTACGCGCGCGTGGAGCCCAGCGGATGGCGGATCGGGGACCGGCCGGGACGGGACACCAGGCGGGCCAGGTCGTGGCTGGGGGAGGACCTCGACGCCCTGGAGGAGTTCACCCAGGAGTACGGGGGGCTGCTGAAGGTCCAGGCCGTGGGACCGTGGACGCTGGCCGCCGCGCTGGAGCTGAAGAACGGCGAGGCCGCCCTCTCCGACCCCGGTGCCTGCCGTGACCTCGCCGCCTCGCTCGCCGAAGGGCTGCGCCTGCATCTGGAGGAGGTCCAGCGCCGCGTGCCCGGCGCCAAGATCGTCCTCCAGCTCGACGAGCCCTCCCTCGTCGCCGTCCTGCGCGGACAGGTGAGGACCGCCAGCGGCTACCGCACCCACCGGGCCCCGGACCGGCAGATCGTCGAGGCCACGCTCCGGGACGTCGTCGGGGTTCACGGCGACGGTCCCGTCGTGGTGCACTCGTGCGCACCGGACGTCCCGTTCGCCCTGCTGCGCCGGACGGGCGTGGCGGCGATCTCCTTCGACTTCTCCCTCCTCACCGAGCGTGACGACGACGCGATCGGCGAGGCGGTGGAAGGGGGCACACGGCTGTTCGCCGGTGTCGTCCCCGGCACGGACGGCCCGTTGTCAGACCCTGCCGGTAGCGTCATGGGTGTCAGGACGCTGTGGCGCAGGCTGGGGCTGTCACCGGGGCTTCTCGCGGAGGCGGTCACGGTCACTCCGTCGTGCGGACTCGCGGGGGCCTCCCCCGCGTACGCGCGCACGGCCCTCGCCCACTGCGTCCGGGCGGCGAGATCCCTCGCGGACAACCCAGAGTAACGGGAGGACAACACGGTGGCCGGCGACAAGCAAGCGGAGACGACGGTGCCCGCCGAGGCACGGGAGCAGCACGCGAAGCTCGCTGAGCAGATCGAGGAGCACCGCTTCCGGTACTACGTGAAGGACGCTCCCGTCATCAGCGACGCGGAGTTCGACAAGCTCCTGCGCTCGCTCGAAGCGCTGGAGGACGAGTACGCGGAGCTGCGCACCCCGGACTCGCCGACCCAGAAGGTCGCGGGCGCGTACGAGACGGAGTTCACGGCGGTCCAGCACCGCGAGCGCATGCTCTCGCTGGACAACGCCTTCGACGACCTGGAGCTCGCCGCGTGGGCCGAGCGCGTCCACAAGGACGTCGGCACGTCCGCGTACCACTTCCTGTGCGAGCTCAAGGTCGACGGCCTCGCCGTCAACCTCACGTACGAGCAGGGCCGCCTCACGCGCGCGGCGACGCGCGGCGACGGCCGCACCGGTGAGGACATCACGCCCAATGTCCGTACGATCGCGGACATCCCGGACCGTCTGAAGGGCGACCGCGTCCCCGACCTCGTGGAGATCCGCGGCGAGGTCTACTTCCCGATGGAGAAGTTCGAGGAGCTCAACGCCCGCCTGGTCGAGGCCGGCGACAAGCCCTTCGCCAACCCGCGCAACGCCGCCGCCGGTTCACTGCGCCAGAAGGACCCGCGCGTCACCGCCACCCGGCCCCTGCACATGGTCGTCCACGGCATCGGCGCCCTGGAGGGGGCCGACGGCATGACCCGCCTCTCCGAGGCGTACGACCTGCTCAAGACCTGGGGCCTGCCGACCGCGCGGCACAACAAGGTGGTCGAGGACCTCGACGGGGTGCGGGAGTTCATCGCGTACTTCGGCGAGAACCGGCACTCGGTCGAGCACGAGATCGACGGCGTGGTCGTCAAGCTCGACGAGATCCGTCTGCAGGGCCGCCTCGGCTCCACGGCGCGGGCGCCGCGCTGGGCGATCGCCTACAAGTACGCGCCGGAAGAGGTCAACACCAAGCTGATCGACATCAAGGTGGGTGTCGGACGCACCGGTCGCGTCACGCCGTACGCCCAGGTCGAACCCGTCACCGTCGCCGGCTCCGAGGTCGAGTTCGCCACCCTGCACAACCAGGACGTCGTCAAGGCCAAGGGCGTCCTCATCGGCGACACGGTCGTGCTGCGCAAGGCCGGCGACGTCATCCCGGAGATCCTGGGGCCGGTCGTCGACCTGCGGGACGGCACCGAGCGCGAGTTCGTCATGCCGGCCGAGTGCCCGGAGTGCCGGACACCGCTACGGGCCATGAAGGAGGGCGACATCGACCTGCGTTGCCCCAACGCCCGTACGTGCCCTGCCCAGTTGAGGGAGCGCGTCTCCTATCTCGCGGGCCGGGAGTGCCTCGACATCGAGCACTTCGGCGACGTGGCGGCGGCCGCGCTCACGCGTCCTCTCGAACCGGTCGACCCACCGCTCGTCGACGAGGGCGACCTCTTCGATCTCACCGTCGAGAAGCTGCTCCCCATCAAGGCGTACGTCCTCGACCAGGACAGCGGCCTGCCCAAGCGCGATCCCAAGACGGGCGAGGAGAAGGTCGTCACCGTCTTCGCCAACCAGAAGGGTGAGCCGAAGAAGAACACCCTCGCCCTGCTCAAGAACGTCGAGGACGCCAAGAACCGTCCGTTCGCCCGTTTCCTCAACGGGCTCTCGATTCGCCACGTCGGTCCGGTCGCCGCCCAGGCGCTCGCCCGCGAGTTCCGCTCCATCGACCGCATCGAACAGGCCAGTGAAGAAGAGCTGGCGAACACCGACGGAGTCGGCCCGATCATCGCCGCCTCGCTCAAGGAGTGGTTCGCCGAGGAGTGGCACCAGGAGATCCTTCGCAAGTGGAAGGCCGCCGGCGTCCGCATGGAGGAGGAGGGCTCCGGAGAGGACGAGGGGCCGCGTCCGCTGGAAGGGCTTACCGTCGTCGTCACCGGCACGCTGGAGAACTTCACACGTGACGGCGCCAAGGAGGCGCTGCAAAGTCGCGGAGCGAAGGTGACCGGTTCCGTTTCGAAGAAGACGTCCTTTGTCGTCGTGGGCGACAGTCCGGGGTCCAAATACGACAAGGCGATGCAGCTCAAGGTGCCTGTTCTGAACGAGGACGGATTCAAGGTCCTGTTGGAACAGGGGCCCGAAGCGGCGGCCGAAGTTGCTCTACCTGTAGAGCAGTAACGGTTGAAGGCCACCGGATAGGCGCATACCAGATGCATACGGGTGGCTGGGGCGCATTCGGGCAACCGTCGACGACCGCTGCCCGTGGAAGCCTTCTGCCGCCTACTGTTGAGGGGTGCGCCTGCCGTGCCCAGCTGCGGTCGGGGCATCTCCTTGCTCTCGACGGGCTTTGCAGGGCGAGGGGAAGGGTTTTCCAACGCGGTGCCGTTGAAGGTTGTTGTCGGGCATCGGGCCGCGTGGCGTGGGCACCGCCGGCTGTGAGAGGGACGGGAATGGAACCGACCGAGAGCGCCGCCCCGGACTCACGGCTGCGCCGGATAGCCGGCGCATGGCGAGGGTGGGCGGCGCGGGCCGCGGAGCGTTCGCGCGCGGAAAGAGGCGTGGGGAGCGCCGCCGGGCCGCACACCGTGACGGACGGCGGCGCAGCAGCGCGGCTCGGCGCCGAGCGCACCGACGGGCTGCAGGACTCCGACCACGAACGGCACCTGTCCTGGCCCGCGCTGCCCGCGGCGATCGTCGCGGCCGCCGGGTTCGTCCTCGGCGCCGGGTTCTACCGGGCGTTCACCGGCAACCACGCCCTCTTCCCGTCCGGCACCGTGGGCTGGTCCCTGGCGGTGCTGACCGGCGTCATCGTCGGCCATCTGGTCGCGCTCGGCCGCGCCCGCTGGTGGGGCGGCACCGGCTCCGGCGCCGCCCTCACCCTCGCCGTGCTGATGCTGTACGGCTGGGTGCCCGCCGGCATGGTGAGCCTGACCGTCGTCGTCCTGGTCGGCATAGCCCGCCGGGGCCGCTGGCGCCAGGGCGTGCTGCACGGTGCGGTGGACATCCTCGGCATCGCCGCGGGCGCCCTGGTGCTGGCCGCCTTCGGCCGTGTGCCGACCGTCGAGAGCCCCTGGAACCCCGACACCTGGACGCTCTACACCGCCCCCGGCGTAGTGCTCGTCGCCGCCGCCTATCTGGCGGTCACCCGCGTCCTGCTCTGGTATCTGCACACCCCGCACGGCGGCCTGCCCACCGTCGCCCGCACCGCCCTGGTCCGACAGGGACTGGTCGCCGTCGCGCTGCTCGGCATCGCGCCGCTGGTGTGCGTGGTCGCCATCGCCAAGCCCCTGCTGCTGCCGCTGTTCTCCATCCCGCTCATCGCCCTCGACTCCACCTTGTGGATCGCGCGGGCCCGGGCGGAGGAACAGCTGCGCGATCCGCTGACCGGGCTGCCCAACCGGCAGTGGCTGCTGGAGCGCATCTGGACCGCGCTCGATGACGCCGAGCGCATCGGCGCCCGCTCCGCCCTGATGCTGATCGACCTCGACCGTTTCCGATCGGTCAACGACACCCTCGGTCATCTGGCCGGAGACCGGTTGCTGTTGCAGATAGCGGACCGGCTGCGCCTGGCCCTGCCGCGCGGAGCGGAGGCCGCGCGGCTCGGCGGCGACGAGTTCGCCGTCTTACTGCCGGTCGCCGACTCCACGACGTCCGCGACCCGGGTCGCCCGCGGCCTCGTCACCGCGCTCAGCTCCCCGCTCGACCTCGACGGGCTCACCCTGGTCCTGGAGGCCAGTGCCGGCGTCGCGGTCTTCCCCGACCACGCCCTCGACGCCGAAGGGCTGCTGCGGCGCGCGGACGTGGCGATGTACCAGGCGAAACGGGACCGTACGGGCGTAGAGGTCTACGAGTCCAAGCGGGACTCCAACACCCCGGACCGGCTGGGCCTGCTGGGGGATCTGCGCCGCGCGCTCGACGCGCAGGAGGTCGAGCTGCACTACCAGCCGAAGGTCCGCTTCGACGGGCAGGTCGCCGGGCTGGAGGCGCTGGTGCGCTGGGTGCATCCCGAACGCGGGAAGGTGCCGCCGGACGAGTTCATAGCGATCGCCGAGTCGTCGGGGCTGATGCCGCATCTGACGGAGTACGTGCTGGAGACGGCGCTCGGGCAGGTGGCGCAGTGGCGGTCGCAGGGCCTGTACGTGCCCGTGGCGGTCAACGTCTCCCCCCGTGACGTCCACACCCCCGGGTTCGCGGGCTCCGTCGCCGCGCGGCTCGCCCGGCACGGTGTTCCGGCGGGAGCGCTCCAACTGGAGATAACGGAACACGTCCTCCTGGAGGACCCGCAGCGGGCCGCCGACACGCTGGCCGGGCTGACCGGGCACGGCGTGAAGATGTCCCTGGACGACTTCGGCACGGGCTACTCCTCCCTCGTGCACCTCAGACGGCTGCCCGTCAGCGAGCT
Source organism: Streptomyces cyaneochromogenes (assembly GCF_003963535.1). Classification (GTDB taxonomy): domain Bacteria; phylum Actinomycetota; class Actinomycetes; order Streptomycetales; family Streptomycetaceae; genus Streptomyces; species Streptomyces shaanxiensis. The sequence continues at coordinate 7,076,749 of NZ_CP034539.1, forward strand.
GAAGATCGACCGCTCGTTCGTGGCGCGGCTCGCGTTCGATGTCGAGGACGCGGAGATCGTGCGCTGCACGGTGGACCTGGCCCACTCGCTCGGCCTGCTCGTCGTCGCCGAGGGCGTCGAGGACGACGAGACCTGGGAACGGCTGCGGGACCTGGGCTGCGACGCCGTACAGGGGTGGCTGGTCGCGGCGGCGATGCCGGCGGAGGAGACGACGGCGTGGCTCAGGGCAAGGGGGTCGAGGGGCTGGCAGCGGCCGAGGGCGGCGCTCCCGGCAGCGGAGTGACTGTTCCGGTCCACGTGTGGTTTTTTCAGGGGCGCGGGGCTGTATCGATAGGCGGCTCCGCCGCGTGGGCGCGATCAGCCACGACGGCGCCGCAGTCGCCCAACAAGCCTCTGCGGCACCCCCTCCGCAATCCGTTTAACGGCCGGAGGCCCCCGCCCCATAGGATTGGCCCCAAACCACACACACTCACCCCAGAGGATCGCTGCATGCCTGGCATCACGCGCGAGGAGGTCGCCCACCTCGCCCGGCTGGCGCGTCTGGAGCTGAAGCCCGAAGAGCTCGAGCACTTCGCGGGACAGCTGGACGACATCATCGGCGCGGTCGCACGCGTCAGTGAGGTCGCCGACCAAGACGTGCCGCCGACCTCGCACCCGCTCCCGCTGACGAACGTCATGCGCGCGGACGAGGTCCGTCCGTCGCTCACCCCCGAGCAGGCGCTCTCCGGCGCCCCGGCCCAGGAGCAGCAGCGTTTCAAGGTGCCGCAGATCCTGGGGGAGGACTAACCGCCATGACGGACAACATCATCAAGCTCACGGCCGCCGAGACCGCCGCGAAGATCGCTTCCGGTGAACTCACGGCCGTGCAGGTCACCGAGGCCCACCTCGCCCGCATCGAGGCCGTCGACGAGAAGGTGCACGCCTTCCTGCACGTCGACCGCGAGGGCGCTCTCGCCCAGGCCCGTGCCGTCGACGAGAAGCGGGCCAAGGGGGAGAAGCTCGGTCCGCTGGCCGGTGTCCCCCTCGCGCTCAAGGACATCTTCACCACCGAGGGCATTCCGACGACCGTCGGTTCGAAGATCCTCGAGGGCTGGCTCCCGCCGTACGACGCGACCCTCACCAAGAAGCTGAAGGCCGCCGACGTCGTCATCCTCGGCAAGACCAACATGGACGAGTTCGCCATGGGGTCGTCGACGGAGAACAGCGCCTACGGGCCGACCGGCAACCCCTGGGACCTCACCAAGATCCCCGGCGGCTCCGGCGGTGGCTCGTCCGCCGCGCTCGCCTCCTTCCAGGCACCCCTCGCCATCGGCACCGACACCGGCGGCTCCATCCGCCAGCCGGCCGCCGTCACCGGCACGGTCGGCGTGAAGCCGACGTACGGCGCCGTCTCGCGGTACGGCATGGTCGCCTTCTCGTCCTCCCTCGACCAGGGCGGCCCCTGCGCCCGTACGGTCCTGGACGCGGCGCTCCTGCACGAGGTCATCGCCGGACACGACCCGCTCGACTCGACGTCGATCGACGCGCCCGTCCCGCCGGTCGTCGAGGCCGCCCGCAACGGCAGCGTCGAGGGCATGCGCGTCGGCGTCGTCAAGCAGTTCCGCGGCGAGGGCTACCAGGCCGGCGTCATCCAGCGCTTCGACGAGTCCGTGGCGCTGCTCAAGGACCTGGGCGCCGAGATCGTCGAGCTGGACTGCCCGTCCTTCGACCTCGCGCTGTCGGCGTACTACCTGATCGCGCCCTCCGAGTGTTCGTCCAACCTCGCCCGCTTCGACGGCCTGCGCTACGGCCTGCGGAGCGGCGACGACGGCACGAACTCCGCCGAGGCGGTCACGTCGATCACCCGTGAGGCGGGCTTCGGCCCCGAGGTCAAGCGCCGCATCATGCTCGGCACGTACGCCCTGTCGAGCGGGTACTACGACGCGTACTACGGCTCCGCGCAGAAGGTCCGTACGCTCATCACCCGCGACTTCGAGAAGGCCTTCGAGCAGGTCGACGTGATCGTCTCCCCGACGACGCCGACCACCGCCTTCGCGATCGGCGAGCGCGCCGACGACCCGATGGCGATGTACCTCGCCGACCTCTGCACCATCCCGACGAACCTCGCGGGCAACGCGGCCATGTCGCTGCCCTGCGGTCTGGCTCCGGAGGACAACCTCCCGGTCGGCCTGCAGATCATCGCCCCGGCGTTGAAGGACGACCGTCTGTACAAGGTCGGCGCCGCCGTCGAGGCCGCCTTCGTGGAAAGGTGGGGGCACCCGCTGCTCGAGGAGGCTCCGTCGCTGTGAGTAAGGCACTGTCCAAGGCCAAGGGCTTCAAGAAGTCCAAGTCCGGTCTGTACCTGTCCATGGCCACCACCGCGTTCGGTGCGGTCAACGTCGCCAAGCAGGCCAAGAAGGCCCGCCTGGAGAGCGACACGCTGCGGCTCGTCGACGCCGCGGTGTCCGCCGCCGCCATTGTCACCGGCCTCGCCATCCTCTACCGCGAGCTGAAGCGGCTGGGCGACGACGACGTCCTGCTGGGCTGAGAGGGAAGTTTCACCGTGACCACCACGACCGACCTGGTGTCGTACGAGGACGCACTCGCGTCGTACGACCCCGTCATGGGCCTCGAGGTCCATGTCGAACTCGGCACCAAGACCAAGATGTTCTGCGGCTGTTCGACCGAGCTCGGTCAGGACGCCAACACGCAGACCTGCCCCGTCTGCCTCGGCCTGCCCGGCGCGCTCCCGGTCGTCAACGCGACCGGCGTCGAGTCGGCGATCAAGATCGGTCTCGCGCTGAACTGCGAGATCGCCGAGTGGTGCCGCTTCGCCCGGAAGAACTACTTCTATCCGGACATGCCGAAGAACTTCCAGACCTCCCAGTACGACGAGCCGATCGCCTTCAACGGCTACCTCGACGTCCAGCTGGAGGACGGTGAGACCTTCCGCGTGGAGATCGAGCGCGCCCACATGGAGGAGGACACCGGCAAGTCGACGCACGTCGGCGGCGCGACGGGCCGTATCCACGGTGCCTCGCACTCGCTGCTCGACTACAACCGCGCCGGCATCCCGCTCATCGAGATCGTCACCAAGCCGGTCGAGGGCGCGGGCGTGCGTGCTCCCGAGGTGGCGAAGGCGTACGTCCGTGAGCTGCGCGAGCTCATCAAGGCGCTCGGCGTGTCGGAAGCCCGCATGGAGATGGGCCAGATGCGCTGCGACGTGAACCTGTCGCTGCGCCCGCACGGCACCGAGAAGTTCGGTACGCGCTCCGAGACGAAGAACGTGAACTCGCTGCGTTCCGTGGAGCGTGCGGCCCGCTTCGAGATCCAGCGGCACGCGGCCGTGCTGAGCAGCGGCGGGACGATCATTCAGGAGACCCGGCACTTCCACGAGGACACGGGGTCGACGACCTCGGGCCGCGTGAAGGAGGAGGCCGAGGACTACCGGTACTTCCCCGAGCCGGACCTGGTGCCGGTGGCCCCCTCGCGCGAGTGGGTCGAGGAGATCCGCGCCGCGCTCCCCGAGCTGCCGCTGGCCCGCCGTACCCGGCTCCTCGCGGAGTGGGGCATCTCGGCCACCGACATGCAGGCGATCCTCAACGCCGGTGCGCTGGAGCCGATCGTCGCCACGATCGACGCCGGTGCCGACGCGGCCTCTGCCCGCAAGTGGTGGATGGGCGAACTGGCGCGCAGCGCCAACGAGTCGGGCAAGTCGCTGGACGAGCTGTCCATCACCCCGGCGCAGGTCGCCCGGGTCACCGAGCTGGTCTCGAAGGGTGACCTGAACGACAAGCTGGCCCGCCAGGTCATCGAGGGCGTTCTCGCGGGCGAGGGCACCCCGGACGAGGTCGTCGACAAGCGCGGTCTGAAGGTCGTCTCCGACGAGGGCGCCCTCACCACCGCCGTCGAGGAGGCCATCGCCGGCAACCCGGGCATCGCGGACAAGATCCGCGGCGGCAAGGTGGCCGCGGCCGGCGCCCTGGTCGGCGCGGTCATGAAGGCGACCCGTGGTCAGGCCGACGCCGCGCGCGTCAAGGAGCTGATCCTGGAGAAGCTGGGCGTCAGCGAGGGCTGACACCTTGCGGTAGCGAACCCCGAGGGGGATGCGTCAACGGCGATGCATCCCCCTCGGCGCATTCTCGGACGCGACGGCCACAGGCTCAGATACGGCGTCCTACGAGCCGTACGAAGCCCAGTGCACGGCCCTCGTCCAGCCGCACCATCTCGCCGACCCGGCGGGCCATCGTGCGATGGAACTCCTCGGGGCTCTCCTCGGCGATCACGTCGCACCACAGCAGCCAGTCCCGCCAGCCGTCGTCCAGCCAGTCGGCCGCTTCGACCTCGACGGCGCCACTGCGTGTCCAGTGCCGTCGCCACCAGTCGGCGGAGTGGAAGCACCAGAAGTCCGGCTCCCACCACGGCTTGAGATGCTCCGGCGGCTCGATGCCGTCCGGTTCCTCCCGCAGCGCCGGTACGACGACGCCGATCCGCCCGCCCGGCTTCAACAGACGGGTGAGCGTGGGCAGATAGAGATCGTTCGTGCCGAAGTACTGGTACGCGTCGATGCTCACGATCGTGTCGAAGCCGCCCTCGGCGAACGGCAGGTCGTGCGCCTCGGCGTGTACGGGCAGCACACGGTCGGCGAAGCCGGCCTCGGCGATGCGCCGTGCGTTGTCGTCGGGCTTGATCCACAGGTCGGCGGCGGTGACCTGGGCGTCGTACTCCCTGGCCAGGAAGACGGAGGTCATGGCCCGGCCGCAGCCCAGGTCGAGGACGCGTGCGCAGGGCCGCAGGGCGTCCAGGCCGAGGGCGGGGGCCAGCCACTCCAGCAGCCAGAGCGCGTTGGGGCCCATCTGGTTCTCGACGACCCAGCGGGGGTCGTAGTTGTTGCTGCGCGGGTAGCGGGCGTGGGTCAGCCGCTCGGCGAGGTCCTCATTCGAGGTCCTCGGGGTGATGTCCGGCATCGGTGAAGGGGCTCCTTGAGTCCTGGAAGGCGGAGAGGGATACGGAGGAGCTCGGCCGGACGCTCAAACAATGCACCTGCCCAGGTCGGCGGCGATGTGCCGCGGGAACGGCTGACCTCCGGAAGCTAGCAGCCCGCCCTTCGGACCCGCATCCGGTTTCCCAGCGCGACGCGCTACGCTCGCCCGCCATGAGTGGACGCGGTGATTCCGAGATATCCGAGACGCGGGAGGAGCAGGAGGAGCGGTCCGAGACGCCGGAGGACGAGCGCGACGAAGACCTGGTGGACGCCGAGGATCCGGCGCAGGTGGCGCGGCGGGCCCGCTGGACGGCGGCCGGGACCGGGGTGCTCCTCGCCCTTGCGGGGCTTGCCGCCTCGGCCCTCCGTGCGACAGGTTCCGCCCCGGCCCTCGTGCCGGCCGCCTACGCCTTCGGTGCCGCCGTCTGCGCACTCGCCGCGTTCCTCGGCTCGCGGGGGCGCACCCGGCGGGCGCTGTGGCTGCTCGTCGCGGGAGTGATGGTGATGGCGATGGGCGACCAGTTCGACTGAGGTGAGAGGCGTCACGCGAGAACGACACAGTGACCGTTACTGTCCTGTGATCTGTCTCGCATTCCTGTGAATAAACCCACGAACGCGGCAAACGATCTCCGTCGCCTGCGAGAGTTTGCTTCACATCGCTCATGCGTTCTTTGCGGGCTGTTCACTTCATGAACGACTTATCCCGGTCAAAGATCCACAAATCGCCCCGGGAGCTCGTTCGTGGCAGCTCTTGCACGCTGGTGTGTCCAGCGCCGCCTCGTCGCCGTACTGCTCTGGCTGCTCGCCTTCGGCGGGGTGAGCGCGGCCGCCGCCGTCACGGGTACCGCGTACTCGAACGACTACCACGTCCCGGGCACCGAGTCCGGCCGCGCCACCCAGCTCCTCGAGGACGGCTTCCCCGGCCTCGGCGGCGACAGTGACACCGTTGTCTGGCACACCACGTCCGGCAGCGTCCGCGCCGCCGACGTCGAGCAGACCATGACCGCCACCCTGGACGAGATCGCGGAGCTGCCGGGTGTCGCGGCCGTCGCCAGCCCGTACGGCAAGCAGGGCGCCGCCCAGATCAGCGAGGACGGAGACACGGCGTACGCCACCGTCACCTTCGACGACAGCGCCGAGAACCTCGACGAGGGCGAGGCACGGGCCGTCGTGAACGCGGCCAAGGCCGCCGAGGCCGACGGGCTCCAGGTGGAGCTGGGCGGCAGCGCCGTCGGGCTCACCGAGGCGCCGGGCGGGCACATCGCCGAGATCGTCGGGGTGGCCGTGGCGGCTGTCGTGCTGTTCCTGGCCTTCGGCTCGCTCGCCGCCTCGCTGCTGCCCATCGCCACCGCGCTGGTGAGTGTCGGCACCGCGTACGCCGGGATCGCGCTGCTCGGGCACGCCATGACCGTCGCCGACTTCGCGCCCATGCTCGGCATGCTCGTCGGGCTCGGCGTCGGCATCGACTACGCGCTGTTCATCGTCACCCGGCACCGGCGCGGACTCAAACGCGGGCTCTCCGTCCCCGAGGCGATCACGAACGCCGTGGCGACCACCGGACGTGCGGTGGTGTTCGCGGGCGCGACCGTGTGCATAGCCCTGCTCGGGATGCTCATCCTGCGGCTGAGCTTCCTCAATGGCGTCGCGATAGCCGCGTCGCTCACCGTGGTTCTGACGGTCGCCGCCTCCGTGACCCTGCTGCCCGCCCTGCTGTCCTTCATCGGCATGCGCGCCCTCAGCCGCCGCGAGCGGCGCCGGCTGACCGAACACGGCCCCGAGCCCGAGCTGCCGGCCGGGTTCGCCGCCCGCTGGTCGGCCTTCGTGGAGCGCCACCCCAAGGCGCTCGGCACGATCGCCCTGGCCGTCATCACGGTCCTCGCCCTGCCCACCCTCGGCCTGCGCCTGGGCACCTCCGACCAGGGCAACAACCCGGAGACCTCCACCACCCGCCAGGCCTACGACCTCCTCGCCGACGGCTTCGGACCCGGCGTGAACGGCCCGCTCACCCTGGTCACCAACGTCGACGGCGGCGACGACAAGCTCGCCCTCGACAACCTCGACGCGACCCTGCGCGCCACCGAGGGCGTCGCGGCGGTGACCCCGGTGACGTACAACAGCGGCGGCGACACCGCGTACCTCACCGTCGTACCGGAGTCCTCCCCGCAGTCGCGGCAGACCAGCGACCTCGTCGACCGGCTGCGCTCCGAGGTCCTGCCCCGCGCCGAGACCGGCACCTCGCTCGATGTGCACGTCGGCGGCATGACGGCCGGCTACGACGACTTCGCCGACGTCATCGTCGGCAAGCTGCCGCTGTTCGTCGGGGTCGTCATCGGCCTGGGCTGTCTGCTGCTCCTGCTCGCCTTCCGGTCCGTCGGCATCCCCCTGAAGGCCGCCGCGATGAACGTCGCCGCCGTCGCGGCCGCCTTCGGGGTCGTCGTCGCGATCTTCCAGTGGGGCTGGGGGAGCGAGCTGCTGGGCCTCGGCCGCGCGGGCCCGATCGAGCCCTTCCTCCCGGTCATCATGGTGTCCGTGCTGTTCGGCCTCTCCATGGACTACCAGGTCTTCCTGGTCAGCCGGATGTACGAGGAGTGGCTGGAGACCGGCGACAACCGGCGGGCCGTCAGGATCGGCCTCGCCGAGACGGGCCGGGTGATCAACTCCGCCGCGGTCATCATGATCTCGGTCTTCCTCGCCTTCGTCCTCAGCGGCGACCGCGTGATCGCCATGTTCGGCATCGCCCTCGCCGCCGCGGTGGCCCTGGACGCCTTCGTGCTCCGCACCCTCCTCGTCCCCGCCCTGATGCACATGCTCGGCGGCGCCAACTGGTGGCTTCCCCGCTGGCTCGACAAGCGCCTGCCCCGCATCAGCATCGAGCCGCCCGAGTCCCGTGCCGCCCATGAGAGGCTGGCCGCCGCGACGGACGCCGAGGTGGCGGACGTGCTGGCGGAGGAGGAGCGACAGCGGGATGTACGCGATATCGCTGGGTGACGACGGAGCCGAACTGCGCCCCCTGGAGCCGTGGCACGCGGAGGAGTTCTTCGCGCACCTGGAGCGGGGGAGGGAGTTCATCAACCAGTACGTCCCGTTCGGCTCCAAGGCCGTCGACGTGGACTCCGCGCGCGAGACGCTCCAGCGGTACGCCGACATGCGCGCCGCCGACACCGGATCCCTGCACGGCCTGTGGCTGGAGGGAAAGCTGGTGGGCGGGGTGCTCTTCCTCAACTTCGACGCCGAGAACGCCAACTGCGAGGTCGGCTGCTGGCTGGAGCCCGCCGGCACCGGGCGCGGGCTCGTCACGCGCGCGATGCGCGTCCTCATCGACTTCGCGATCGAGGGGCGCGGCATCCACCGCGTCGAGTGGATCGCGGCCGCCGGGAACACGCCGAGCCTCAATGTCGCCCGGCGGCTCGGAATGACCCGCGAAGGAGTGCGCCGGGAGAGCTACCCCTATCGTGGGGTGCGGCACGACCTCGAGGTGTGGTCGATCCTGGCCCCCGACTGGCGTGAGGCACGCGCGCGTGCCGCTCACAAGGATCATTAAGAAAGCTCTCAGACAGCGTCCGTACGGTGCGAGGCATGGGAACGAAGACAGTGGACGAGACCGGGGCCGACACGGGCACCGAGGCGAAGACCGACGAGGAGAAGGTGGACGTCACCAAGACGACCGACGCCACTGCCTCCGACGAGGTCACGGAGAACGACGAGGCCGGGGCCGGGGACGAGGTGACCGCCGAGGCCACGGAAGAGGGCCCCTCCGGCGTGGGCCAGGGCGCGGGCGCGATCGTCTCCGCGGCGCTCGGCCTCGTCTCCCTGACCGGCGGCTGGATCGGTACGGTCGCCGCCGCCCGCGAGACCCTCGTCGGCCAGCTGGAGACCGCTTCGAACGCGAGCGTCGCCAAGCAGATCAAGGAGGTCTACGGCGACGCCTGGCAGACCTCCGCCCTGTGGGCCGGCCTCTTCGCGCTCGCCGCGCTGATCGTCGGCGTCGTCGTGCTCGCCCGTCCGGCGTTCGGCGCGCCCGGCAAGCCGCAGGCCCCGTGGATCAAGTCGGTCGCCTGGGGCGGCGTCATGCTCGGCGTCATCGGCCTGCTGCTGGCCGTGCTCAAGTACACCGACGCGTTGCTCGGCCTGCCCTCGGCAGGCTGACTCACCGCAGGCCCTGAGGGGCCTCAGGGCCGCCGTAAGCACTTCGGACGGCGCTCTGAGGCCCCTTACGCGTGTCTAAGGCCCCGCCCACCGCCGAAGATGCGGAACTCTCCCGATGTGGCGGACCCCCCTGGGAGACGAAGGTTGAGGCATCGCTGAAAGCGACGCCGAGATCCGATCCTCACCAGGAAAAGCCAGGGGGACCTGCCATGTACGAGTTTGAACTCCACCACCTCCGTGCCGCCGAACTGATCCGCCGGGCCGAGCAGGAGCGGCTGGCCCGCGAGGCCGCCCGCGTCCGCAGGGCGGCACGCCGCGAGGCGGCGGAACGCTCCGGTGAGGGGGTGAGAGAGAAGGAGGCGCATACCTCACGCCGTCGCAGGCACCAGCATCCGCATGCCGCGTGAAAACCGGGGAGACGAGAGTCGACGGTGGCTCCTGCGCGTCGGCCCGGGCACAGTCGGCCCGTCCGGGGTCTGAGGACGAGGCCCTGCCAGGGCCGAAGCGGGGGTCTGGGGGCGTCAGCCCCCAGCAGACGGCAGCACCGACGCCGAGCCCGGCGAAAACCGTTGCCCTGCTTCCCGCACCGCGTGCGATGCTCGCCCCCGTGGAGAGCCGGTCCGTCAGCCCCGTGTTCGTCGGTCGCGCAGCCGAGTTGGAGACGCTGCACGACGCCCTCGCCCATGCCTCCGGGGGAGAGCCCCAGGCGTTGGTGATCGGAGGAGAAGCCGGGGTCGGCAAGACCCGCCTCGTCGAGGAGTTCGCCGGCGCCGCCGCCCGCGAGGGCGCCGTCGTCGTGCTGGGCGGCTGTGTCGAGATCGGCGCCGACGGCCTGCCGTTCGCCCCGTTCTCCACCGCGCTGCGCGCCCTGCGCCGCGACCTGCCCGAGGAACTCGCCGCCGCGGCCGCCGGCCAGGAGGAGGAACTGGCCCGGCTGCTGCCCGAGTTGGGCGAGGCGCCGCCCTCCCGAGGAGCGGACCGGTCCGACGAGGAGGGCATGGCCCGCCTCTTCGAACTCACCGCCCGCCTCCTGGAGCGCGTCGCAGCCGACCGCACCGTCGTCGTCGCCCTGGAGGACCTGCACTGGGCCGACGCCTCCACCCGCCACCTCCTCTCCTACCTGTTCCGCACCCTGCGCACCGGCCGCCTCGTCGTCCTGGCCACCTACCGCTCCGACGACATCCACCGCCGCCACCCGCTGCGCCCCCTCCTCGCCGAACTCGACCGGCTGCGCACGGTCCGCCGTATCGAACTCGGCCGCTTCAACCGCGCCGAGGTCGGCCGCCAGATCGCCGGCATCCTCGCCACCGAACCCGACCCCGCCCAGGTCGACGAGATCTTCGAACGCTCCGACGGCAACGCCTTCTTCGTCGAGGAACTCGCCGTCGCCACCCATGAGGACTCCTGCTCCGGCCTCACCGACTCCCTGCGCGACCTGCTCCTGGTCCGCGTCGAGAGGCTGCCCGAGAGCGCCCAGCGGGTCGCCCGGATCGTCGCCGAGGGCGGCTCCACCGTCGAGTACCGGCTGCTCGCCGCCGTCGCCCGGCTCGCCGAGGACGACCTCATCGAGGCACTGCGGGCCGCCGTCAACGCCAACATCCTCATCGCCGCACCAGGCGGTGACGGCTACCGCTTCCGGCACTCCCTGGTCCGCGAGGCCGTCGGCGACGACCTGCTGCCCGGTGAGCGCTCCCGCCTCAACCGCCGCTACGCCGAAGCCCTGGAGGCCGACCCGACACTCGTCCCGGCCGACGAGCGGGTCATGCGGCTGGCGAGCTACTGGTACCACGCCCACGACCCGGCCAAGGCCCTGCCCGCCGTCCTGGACGCCTCCGTCACCGCCCGCCGCCGGCACGCCCACTCCGAGCAACTGCGGCTGCTGGAACGCGCGATGGAGCTGTGGGACTCCGCCCCCGAGGACGTACGGGCCACGCTGCGCCCCGTCGACTACACCGAGGTCTATCCGCCCTGCGGCTGCGACCCCGCCACCACACCCCTGCGCTACCTCGACCTGATGGCCGAGGCCGCCGTCGCCGGACGGCTCTGCGGAGAGCGCGAACGCGCCCTGAAGATCACCAAGCGGGCCCTGCACCTCCTGGAGGAGGAGGGCGATCCGCTGCGCGCCGCGTGGTTCTGGGTCCAGCGTTCCCGACTGGTCCAGGCCCAGGCCCGCGGCGACGGCTGGAAGGAACTGGCCACTGCGCAGCAACTGGTGCGCGGACTGCCGCCGTCCGAGGTGCACGCCGAGGTCCTTGCCGCCGCCGCCAACTGGTCGATGCTGCACGACCCCGGCCCCGACGCCATGACGGCCGCCGAGCGGGCCGTCGAGTACGCGCGCATGGTCGGCGCCGAGGACATCGAGTTCAACGCGCGCCTCACACTCGGCGGACTCATGGTCGACGCCGGCCAGATCGAGGCCGGCCTGGCCGAGATGTACGAGGTCAGGGACGAGGCGGTGGCGCGCGGCCTCACAGCCGTGGTCGGGCGCAGCCATGTGAACCTGCCGTCCGCCCTGGAAGGCATCGGCCGCTCCGAGGAAGCGGTGGCCCTGTTGCGCGAGGGCCTGCGACTGACCCAGAACATGGGCCTGCGCGACTCCGAGGCCTGGATCTGGGCCAACCTCGCCGAATCACTGTTCTCCCTGGGCCGTTGGGAGGAGGCCGCCGAGGCCGCGGTCAACGCCCAGCGCACCGGACAGTCGGCCAAGCCGCGCGGCGGCGGCTCCAACTGGCTCGCCCACCTTGCGCTCGCCCGCGGCGAGGTCGCCGAGGCCGCCCACCATCTCGCCGCCGCCCGCGCCTCCTACGGCACTCATGACCCCATGCCGCAGAACAACCTGCCGATGGCCTACGTCACCATCGGCACCGCCGCCGCCGAGGGCCGTGTCCTCGACGCGCGCGCCGAGGCCGACCGGGCCCTGAGCGCCGGCTTCCCGCCCGGCACCCAGCGCTACGCCTGGCCGCTGCTGCTGGCCGCCGCCCTCGCCGAGTCCGACGCCCGCGCCCCCGCACCGCCCGCCGCGCAGGAGGGCCGAGCCGCCTTCCTAAAACGGCTCTTCGAGGCCGTCCGCAAGCTCACCACGGGCGCACCTCTGTGGCTGGCCTACGACAAGTGGACCCGAGCCGAACTCGACCGCGCCGAGAGCCGGGCCACCCCCGACACCTGGTCGGACGTGGTCACCGCCTTCGAGGCCCTGGAACGCCCCCACGACCTGGCCCAGGTCCGCCACCGCCTCGCCGAGGCCCTGCTCGCGATCGGCGGCGACGACGAGCGCGCCCGCGCCACGGAACTGCTCCGCCTGGCCCGGGCCACCGCCACCCACCTGGGAGCCCGCCCCCTCGCCGACGCCACGGCCCACCTGGCCCAGCGAGCCCGCCTCTCCCTGACGGCAGCCCCGCCCCCGACCGACCCTGCCGACTCCCTCGGCCTCACCACCCGGGAACGGGACGTCCTGCGTCTGGTCTCGGCCGGCCGGACCAACCGCCAGATCGCCGAGGAACTCTTCATCTCCCCGAAGACGGCCAGCGTCCACGTGTCGAACATTCTGGGGAAGCTGGGCGTCTCCGGGAGGGGCGAAGCCGCCGCGATGGCGCATCGGCTGGGGTTGTTCTCGGCAGAAACGGTCACATCCGGAACGAGAAGCTGAGGTATACGCTGTAAGGGACGTAGGCCTAGGGAGGTTGCGTGTTCAACGCCTTCGAAGAACTCTTCGCCCCCGGCCGCAAGCACACCCGCGACGAGCAGAACCGTCTGGAACTGACCCGCGAGGACGTCGGGGACAACGACCCCGGCCGAGGGCCGATAGATCTCGCGTCCGGGAAGGTGGTCGTCCGCCGGCAGCCCGAGCCGTCGGCGGAGGGAGCGGAGGCGGACGGGGAGGAGTGAGGGGCTCTCAGCTCACCTGCACCTCCAGAATCCGGTCGTCGCCGTCCTTGGGGCTGCCCCGTCCGTCGGTGTTGCTCGTCGTCAGCCACAGCTTGTCGCCGCCCGCCGGGACGACCGTGCGCAGACGGCCGTACTCGCCCTCCAGGAACGCCTGCGGGTCCGCCGAGGCCTCCGTGCCGTTCAGCGGGACGCGCCACAGGCGCTGGCCCTTGAGACCGGCCATCCAGACGGAGCCCTCGGCGTAGGCGATGCCGCTGGGGGAGGCGTCGTCGGTGCCCCACTGGGCGAGTGGATTGTGGTACGCGGAGTCGTCCGACTTGCCCTCGACCTCCGGCCAGCCGTAGTTGCCGCCCGGCTTGATCGCGTTCAGCTCGTCCCAGGTGTCCTGGCCGAACTCGGCGGCGAACAGACGCTGTTGGGAGTCCCAGGCCAGGCCCTGCACATTGCGGTGGCCGTACGAGTACACGGCGGAGTCGGGGAAGGGATTGCCGGGGGCCGGTTCGCCTTCCGGAGTCAGGCGCAGGATCTTGCCGCCCGTGGAGTCCTTTTTCTGGGACAGCCCGGTGTCACCGCTCTCGCCCGTGCCCGCGTACAGCATCTTGTCCGGGCCGAAGGCGATGCGGCCGCCATTGTGGATATAGCCCTTGGGGATGCCCTTGAAGATCGTGTCGGGCGCGCCCAGTTGATCGCCGGACGGCCGCTGCTCGTCGTAGAGCATGCGCACGATGCGGTTGTCGGAGGCCGAGGTGAAGTACGCGTAGACCATGTGGTCCGAGGCGTAGTCCGGCGACAGCGCCAGGCCCATCAGGCCGCCCTCGCCCGCCGGTGACACCCCCGGTACCTCGCCCAGCTCGGTCTTCTTGCCCGTCTCACCGTCGACCCGGGTGATCGTGGCGTCGTCGCGGGAGGAGACGAGCAGGTCGCCGTCGGGGAGCGGGGCCAGGCCCCAGGGGGTGTCCAGGCCCTCGGCGACGGTGCGCACCACCTTGACCGAGCCCTGCGCCGGCGGGGTCTCGGCAGCCTTCCGGGTGGGTGACGATCCCGGGTCCGCATTGCTGGATGTCCCGCTCTTGCCCCCGCCCGGTGATCCCCCGTCGTCGGAGGAGCAGCCGGCCGTCAGCAGGAGTGCGGCCGCGGCCATCACGGCCGTCACAGCTCGACGTTGCACGATCAAGGTCCCTTCGACGCGGCGGGTTCTACTTTTCTTACACCGCTCGCGCCTCAGAGGTTCCCGATCCATGAACCTTGAATCAGCGCCGCCCGGCTCCGGCCGGTTTCCGCCCCGGAGCCCCGGAATCCTCGCGGCGTCAGTCCCAGGATCCCCGCGCCCCCGGCAGCTCCGCCACCTCGGCCAGGTCCTCCGCGGTCAGCCGCAACCCCTGCGCCCCCGCGTTCTCCGTCACCCAGCGCTCCTGCTTGGCCCCGGGCACGGCGACCACGTGCCGCCCCTGCGCCAGCACCCACGCCAGCGCCACCTGCGCGGGCGTGACCCCGTCCCCGTGGCGGGCCGCGATCCGGCGCAGGACGACGACTATCGGCTGGTTCGCCGCCATCATCTCCGCGGTGAAGCGCGGGTGCCGGGCGCGGACGTCGTCCGGTTCGAAGCCCTGGCCGGGCGTCAGGGTGCCGGTCAGGAAGCCGTTGCCCAGGGGCATGGCCGACAGGAAGCCGACGCCGCGCGCCTCGCACCACGGCAGCAGCGTCTCCAGCGCCTCCGGTGACCACACCGACAGCTCCGCCTGCACGGCGCTCACCGGGAAGACCTGCTGCACCCGCTGCAACTGCCTGATCGTCCCGTCGTGCAGGCGCGTCCCGGAGCGACGGCCACCGCGCGCACCCACCGCGCACAGCCCCAACGCCCGTACCTTTCCGGCCTGGACGAGCTCCGCCATCGCGCCCCACGTCTCCTCGACGGGGACTTCGGGGTCCGCGCGATGCAGTTGGTAGAGGTCGATGACGTCCGTCTGCAGGCGGCGCAGAGAGGCGTCGCAGGCCCGTTTCACATAGCCGGGGCGGCCGTTGGCCACGATGTGCTGCTCGCCGACCAGCAGACCGACCTTCGTCGAGACGAACGCGTCCTGGCGGCGCTCCTTCAACACCCGTCCCACCAGCAGCTCGTTGGTGAACGGGCCGTACATGTCGGCCGTGTCCAGCAGCGTCGAGCCCAGATCGAGCGCCCGGTGCACCGCCCTGACCGACTCCTCGCCCCGCTGCCGCGACGAGCTGTAGGCCCAGCTCATCGGCATGCACCCGAGCCCGACGGCTCCCACCGCGAGTGCCGCCGCGCCGATCGTCCTGCGCTCCACCTGGCCGTAACCCTCCCTCTTCCGGCACCCCAACCTAACCTCTGCACTCCTGTTCGCCTGACATAGCCTCCTGAGCATGACTGCTGACGTGTGGCTCCCCGTCCCGCCGGACGAGATCGAGGGTCTCCCCGAGGGCCCCAACTACCGCTTCTGGGACGGGGCCGAGGACTTCCCCGCCGACCCGGCCGAGTGCGTCTTCTACGTCGTCCCGTACATGAAGCCGCCGGCGCTCGGACAGCGTCCCCTGCCGGAGATGAGTTCCGTGGAGGTCGTGCAGACGCTCTCCGCGGGCACCGACCACGTGGAGCCGGGTCTCAAGCACCTGCGGCCGGGCGTGCGGCTGTGCAACGCGCGCGGGGTGCACGAGGCGAGCACCGGTGAACTCACCCTCACCCTGATCCTCGCCTCACTGCGCGGCATTCCCGACTTCGTGCGGGCGCAGGACAAGGGGGAGTGGCTCGGCGGGTTCCGGCCCGCGCTGGCCGACAAGAACGTCCTCATCGTGGGATACGGCTCGATCGGCGCCGCGATCGAGGACCGGCTCGCACCTTTTGAACTCGCGCGGGTGGCGCGCGTCGCGCGCTCTGAGCGCACCACGGCGCGCGGACCTGTGCATCCACTCACCGAACTGCCCGCTCTGCTCCCGGAAGCAGACGTCGTCATCCTGTCCACGCCCCTGACGGAGGCCACCCGGCACCTGGTCGACGCCGACTTCCTCGCCCGCATGAAGGACGGCGCGCTGCTGGTCAACGTCGCCCGAGGAGCGGTGGTCGACACCAAGGCGCTGCTCGCCGAGCTGGAGACCGGGCGCGTCACCGCAGCCCTGGACGTCACCGACCCCGAACCACTGCCGCGCGAACACCCACTGTGGCGTGCGCCGGGCGTGCTGATCAGCCCGCATGTGGGCGGGCCGACGTCGGCGTTCCTGCCGCGCGCCAAGCGGCTGCTGGTGGACCAGTTGCGTCGTTACGTGAACCGGGAGCCCCTGCGCAACGTGATCCTTACGACGGGCGAGACGCGCGAGTGATGCCCACGGGCCGAGCATCGCGCGGGTGCCTCGCACGCCGCGTGCAACAGCCTCTTCATCCGGTTCGAGTACCCTCCGCAACCCTGTGGAAGCGGTCCGTGCTCGCATATGCGCTGGTCGTCACGGAGCGTAGAGGCACTATGTCCCTGAGTGACGAGACTGGTGTATCGTCCCGACAGGGGTTGCGCCGCACCGTTCGGCGCCGGGGATGGACATTTCAGATTTGTGAGGGGGGCGACGGGCGATGCACGGCCTATGGACGAGCGATCCGACGCGGCGGGGCCGCCGCCGGCGACCCTGGAGCACGGCCGCACGCAGACGCGGTCACCATGGCGGCCCCGGCTGTCATCACGGCCATCACCACCGCCGGCACGGCAGCCGCAGGCGGCATGCGCAGCCGGCGCCCCGGGACACTCGGGACCCCGGATCGGCGCGGACCGGGAGGACCTGGTGAGCCCGCCGCCGACCTCCACGACCACTCTCGACTCGGTGCTGCGGGCGCGGCCTTCGTCGGGCGCGATGCTGCCCCGTCTGTCGTCCTCCGACGGCGGTTCGGGACTGCTCCCGCAAGTCGTTCTGGCCCTGGTGTGCGCGGGATACGCCGTCGGTTCCGCGCTCGGCTGGGGATCGGGTCAACTCGCCCTGATCATGGGCGACTTCGGGCTGGCGGCCGCGGCCGGCGCAGCAGCCGTGTCCTGCTTCCGCTACGCCCGTAGCAGCCGTATCCGCTTTCGACCCGCCTGGCTGCTGTTCGCCCTCTCCTCGGCGATGGCCGCCCTCGGCAACCTGGTCTGGGGGTGGTACGAGGTCGTCCTGGAGCGGCCCGTGCCCAGCCCCTCGTACGCCGACGGGTTCTTCCTGTGCTTCGCGCCGCCCGCCATCGTGGGCCTCCTGGTGCTCGCCAAGCGGCCGCTGACCAAGGCCGGCTGGGTCTGCCTCGGGCTGGACGCCTGGCTGATCGGCGGCTCGCTGCTGACGCTGGCCTGGAGCCTCGCGCTCGCCCAGGCGGCCAAGTCCGAAGGCTCGAGCGTCGCGCACACCGCGCTGTCGCTGGCCTACCCCCTGCTCGACATCGCCCTGGTCAGCATGGTGCTCGCGCTGCACTTCCGCCGCTCCTCGGCGAACCGCACCGCGGTCAACACCGCGATCGGCGCGCTCGCCCTGACCGTGATGTGCGACGCCCTGTTCACCTCGCCGCTGCTGCACAACAGCTACCGCTCCGGCCAGCTGCTCGACGCGGGCTGGTTCGCCGGCTCGCTGCTCCTGGCGTACGCCCCGTGGGCCACGCCCCGACGCGGGCACGAGGAGGCCGACCGGCATCACACGGGGCACACGCGCGTGGTGCACGAGCACGTGCCCGGACAGCGCGGCGGAAGCCACCACCACACACCCCCTCAGGGAGAACACACCCGGTACCCGGTCACCCGGCCGATCGCCGGCTCCCTGGCCGCGCTCACGCCGTACCTCGCGGCCGCCGTCTGCACGCTGGGGATCCTCTACAACGTCCTCAACGGCCGCAGCGTCGACCGCGTCGTGCTCATCACCGGGGGCACGGTCGTCCTCGCCCTCGTGGTGCGCCAGGGCATCATGCTGCTCGACAACATCACCCTCACCCAGGAACTGGCGCAGAAGGAGAACCACTTCCGCTCCCTGGTGCAGGGCTCCAGCGACGTCATCATGATCGCCGCGACCAACGGCATGCTCCGGTACGTCTCCCCGGCCGCCGCCGGGGTCTACGGCCGCTCCGCAGAGGAGCTCGTGGGTACGGAACTGGCCAATCTCATCCACCCGGAGGATCTGGGCTGCGTGGTGCACGAGGTGCGCCGCTTCCTCGCCGCCAGCCCACTTGAGGAACCCACTACGCGCATCGAATGCCGCTTCCGGTCCGGTGAGGACGGCTGGCTCAACGTCGAGTCGACCGTCAACCGGCACCACGGCGGCCTCATCTTCAACAGCCGGGACGTGACCGAAAGAGTGCGCCTGCAGGCGCAGCTCCAGCACAACGCCGAGCACGACCCGCTCACCGACCTGCCCAACCGCGCGCTGTTCACCCGGCGCGTCCAGCAGGCGCTGTCCGGCCGCCGAGCCACCGACCGGGGCCTCGCCCTGCGCAACACGGCCGTCCTCTTCATCGACCTCGACGGCTTCAAGGGCGTCAACGACACGATCGGACACCAGGCCGGGGACGAACTGCTCGTCCAGGCCGCCCGCAGACTCCAGGACACGGTCCGGCGCGGGGACACCGCGTCCCGGCTGGGCGGCGACGAGTTCGCGGCACTGATCGTCGGGGACAACACCCGCGACCGCACCGCCCGCGAACGCCACATCCTGGAGCTCGCCGACCGCCTCAGGGTGACGCTGTCACAGCCCTACCTCATCGACGGCAACGATGTCCGGGTGAACGCCTCCATCGGCGTCGCCTTCGCCGAGCCGGGCCTCGGCGCGGGCGAGCTGCTGCGCAACGCCGACCTGGCCATGTACCGGGCCAAGGCGGGCGGCAAGGGCCGCGTCGAGCTGTACAAGCCGCAGATGCAGCAGGACGTCGTACGCAAGGCGGAGCTCGCCACGCGTCTGCGTGCCGCGCTGCACGACGGCGAGTTCGCGCTGCTGCACCAGCCGGTGGTGTGTCTGCAGGACGGCCGGATCATGTCGGTCGCCGCCCAGGCGCGCTGGCGGTCCTCGCAAGGGGTGCTGTTCACGCCCGCCGAGTTCCTGCGGGTGGCCGAGGACAGCGACAAGACCGCGGAGCTGGGCCGCTGGATGCTGGAGGAGGCCGTCGAGCAGGCCGCCGAGCGCACCGCGACCGGACTCGCCGTACCCGTCGCCGTACGGATGGGCGCCCGCCGGCTGCTGGACCGGTCGATGCCGCTCGGCTCGATCGAGGCGCTGCTGACCCGGCACGGGCTGCCGTCCGGGTCGCTGCTCATCGAACTGTCGGATCTGGACCCCCGTGTCTCGCTGGACGAGCTGGAGCGCCGCCTCAGCGGCCTGCGCAGACTCGGTGTCCGGGTCGCCCTGGACGGCTTCGGCAGCGGGTACGGGGCGATCACAGCCCTGCGCCGTCTTCCCGTCGACGTCCTCAAACTCGACCGCGGCCTGGTCGAGGGAGTCGTCGAGTCCGCGCGGCTGCACAAGATCACCAGTGGGCTGCTGCGGATCGCCGGCGACCTCGGGCTGCAGTCCGTGGCCGACGGCGTGGACCTGCCGGAGCAGGTCGTCGCGTTGCGCGCGATGGGATGCACGCACGGGCAGGGCATGGCGTTCTCCGGGCCGCTGGACGAGTACCGGCTGCGCAGAGCGCTCAGTTCCGGCCATTATCCGGTTCCGAACGGACCGGCGGAGCCCGCGTTCGCGGGGGGCGGTTCGGGGGTGTACACCAGTGGTGTGCCCGCCGTTCTGGGAGGCGGAAGTGCCCTTCGCTCACATAATGAGACTCCCGTCCCACCCACTTGACAGTGAGTGTGTGCCGGGGGGAGGGTCAGTGCCATGCGCACCCGAATCCTCGTACTTGGAAAGCGCGTCGGCTGAAGCTGGTGACGTCCGGACGGACCCGGAACTCCCAGCGACCACACCCGGCGCGCTCCCCTCGCTTGCCTTATGGCACGAGGGGTTTTTTGTTGCACAGGCGCCAGTCGTGCAGCATCGAAACTCCGCCCAAACCTCGCAAAAACCCTCAGCATCGAGAAGAGAATGCCGATGACCGAGCAGGCCACCGGGGCCCATAATCCGCAGCCGCGGCCCCGATCCGGAGGACAGCAGTCCGCCCCCGAGCACGTCACGGGTGCGCAGTCCCTCATCCGTTCGCTCGAGGAGGTCGGCGCCGACACGGTATTCGGCATTCCCGGCGGTGCGATCCTGCCTGCGTACGACCCGCTGATGGACTCCACCCGGGTGCGCCACGTCCTGGTCCGCCACGAGCAGGGCGCCGGACACGCCGCCACCGGCTATGCGCAGGCCACCGGAAAGGTCGGCGTCTGTATGGCGACCTCCGGCCCCGGCGCCACCAACCTGGTCACGCCGATCGCGGACGCCCACATGGACTCGGTGCCGCTCGTGGCGATCACCGGGCAGGTGGCCTCCAAGGCGATCGGCACGGACGCCTTCCAGGAGGCGGACATCGTCGGCATCACCATGCCGATCACCAAGCACAACTTCCTGGTCACCAAGGCCGAGGACATCCCGCGGGTGGTCGCGCAGGCGTTCCACATCGCCGCCACCGGCCGCCCGGGCCCGGTCCTGGTCGACATCGCCAAGGACGCCCTCCAGGCGCGGACCACGTTCTCCTGGCCGCCCACCATGGACCTGCCCGGCTACCGGCCCGTCACCAAGCCGCACGCCAAGCAGATCCGCGAGGCCGCCAAGCTGATCACCGCCGCCAAGCGGCCTGTGCTCTACGTCGGCGGCGGTGTCATCAAGGCCGGCGCCACCGCCGAGCTGAAGGTCCTCGCCGAACTCACCGGAGCGCCCGTCACCACCACCCTGATGGCGCTCGGCGCATTCCCCGACAGCCACCCGCTGCACGTGGGAATGCCGGGCATGCACGGTGCGGTCACCGCCGTCACCGCGCTGCAGAAGGCCGACCTGATCGTCGCCCTCGGAGCCCGCTTCGACGACCGCGTCACCGGCAAGCTGGACAGCTTCGCCCCGTACGCCAAGATCGTCCACGCCGACATCGACCCGGCCGAGATCGGCAAGAACCGCGCCGCCGACGTGCCGATCGTCGGGGACGCCCGCGAGGTCATCGCCGACCTGGTCCAGGCCGTCCAGAAGGAGCACGCCGAAGGCCACCAGGGCGACTACTCCGCCTGGTGGAAGGACCTCAGCCGCTGGCGCGAGACCTACCCGCTCGGCTACGACCAGCCCGAGGACGGCTCCCTGTCCCCGCAGCAGGTCATCGAGCGGATCGGCCAACTCGCCCCGGAGGGCACGATCTTCGCGGCGGGCGTCGGCCAGCACCAGATGTGGGCCGCGCACTTCGTCCAGTACGAGAAGCCCGCCACCTGGCTGAACTCCGGCGGCGCGGGGACGATGGGCTACGCGGTCCCGGCCGCGATGGGCGCCAAGGCCGGAGCCCCGGCCCAGACCGTCTGGGCGATCGACGGCGACGGCTGCTTCCAGATGACCAATCAGGAACTCACCACCTGCGCCCTGAACAACATCCCGATCAAGGTCGCCATCATCAACAACGGCGCCCTCGGGATGGTCCGCCAGTGGCAGACCCTCTTCTACAACCAGCGCTACTCCAACACCGTGCTGCACTCCGGCCCCGAGGCCGACGGCAAGCAGCCGAGCGCCGGCACCCGCGTCCCCGACTTCGTGAAGCTGTCGGAGGCCATGGGCTGCTACGCGATCCGCTGCGAGTCGCCGGAGGACCTCGACAAGGTCATCGAAGAGGCGAACTCCATCAACGACCGCCCCGTCGTCATCGACTTCATCGTCCACGAGGACGCGATGGTGTGGCCGATGGTCGCCGCCGGCACCTCCAACGACGAGATCATGGCCGCCCGGGACGTCCGCCCCGACTTCGGCGACAACGAAGACGACTGAGCGAGAGAGACGTAAAAAGACCATGTCCAAGCACACGCTCTCCGTCCTGGTGGAGAACACCCCGGGCATCCTCGCCCGGATCGCCGCCCTGTTCTCCCGTCGCGGCTTCAACATCGACTCGCTCGCGGTCGGTGTCACCGAGCACCCCGACATCTCCCGCATCACCATCGTGGTGAGCGTCGCCGACCTGCCGCTGGAGCAGGTGACGAAGCAGCTCAACAAGCTCGTCAACGTGCTGAAGATCGTCGAGCTGGAGCCCGGTTCGGCCGTTCAGCGCGAACTCGTTCTGGTGAAGGTGCGGGCCGACAACGAGACCCGCTCCCAGATCATCGAGATCGTCCAGCTGTTCCGCGCCAAGACCGTCGACGTCTCCCCGGAGGCCGTCACCATCGAGGCCACCGGCTCCAGCGACAAGCTGGAGGCGATGCTGAAGATGCTGGAGCCGTTCGGCATCAAGGAACTCGTCCAGTCCGGCACGATCGCGATCGGACGCGGCGCGCGTTCGATCACGGACCGCTCGCTGCGCGCGCTGGACCGGTCGGCGTAACGATGGATACGGGCGGCCGGGGGACACCGGCCGCCCGTATACCGAGACCCCGCAACTTCACTTCCGCCCCCCGTCATACGGTGGGACGCAACACCTGCACACAAGGAGAGAACCCAAAGTGGCCGAGCTGTTCTACGACGCCGACGCCGACCTGTCCATCATCCAGGGCCGCAAGGTCGCGGTCATCGGTTACGGCAGCCAGGGCCACGCCCACGCGCTGTCGCTCCGTGACTCGGGTGTCGACGTGCGTGTCGGTCTGCACGAGGGCTCCAAGTCCAAGGCGAAGGCCGAGGAGCAGGGCCTGCGCGTGGTGACCCCGTCGGAGGCCGCCGCCGAGGCCGACGTCATCATGATCCTCGTCCCGGACCCGATCCAGGCCCAGGTCTACGAGGAGCACATCGCCCCGAACCTGAAGGACGGCGACGCGCTGTTCTTCGGTCACGGCCTGAACATCCGCTACGGCTTCATCAAGCCCCCGGCCGGCGTCGACGTCTGCATGGTCGCCCCCAAGGGCCCGGGCCACCTGGTCCGCCGCCAGTACGAGGAGGGCCGCGGCGTTCCGTGTATCGCCGCCGTCGAGCAGGACGCCACCGGCAACGCCTTCGCGCTGGCCCTGTCGTACGCCAAGGGCATCGGCGGCACCCGCGCCGGCGTCATCAAGACGACCTTCACCGAGGAGACCGAGACCGACCTGTTCGGTGAGCAGGCCGTCCTCTGCGGTGGTACGGCCGCGCTGGTCAAGGCCGGTTTCGAGACGCTGACCGAGGCCGGCTACCAGCCGGAGATCGCGTACTTCGAGTGCCTGCACGAGCTGAAGCTGATCGTGGACCTCATGTACGAGGGCGGCCTGGAGAAGATGCGCTGGTCGATCTCCGAGACCGCCGAGTGGGGCGACTACGTCACCGGCCCGCGGATCATCACCGACGCCACCAAGGCCGAGATGAAGAAGGTCCTCGCCGAGATCCAGGACGGCACCTTCGCGCAGGCCTGGATGGACGAGTACCACGGTGGTCTGAAGAAGTACAACGAGTACAAGCAGCAGGACTCCGAGCACCTGCTGGAGACCACCGGCAAGGAGCTGCGCAAGCTCATGAGCTGGGTGAACGAGGAGGCGTAAGCCTCGGACAACGGGGCCGGAGCATGATGCTCCGGCCCCGTTGTCCAACCCGTCGCATCACGGACGGGTGATCCTTCCACAGAGGCGCAGGGCGACTCCGCAAGCGCCACTACACTGCCGTACTACATACGCGTCAGGCCCACAGCGTCGTGCGTCTTCCACGCGGCCACCACCCTCCCTCGCTTGCGGCCGTCGGGACGGCCGTCCGCATTGGACTTGTGAGGACTCACGTGAGCTCGAAACCCGTCGTACTCATCGCCGAAGAGCTGTCGCCCGCGACCGTGGACGCGCTCGGCCCCGACTTCGAGATCCGCCACTGCAACGGAGCGGACCGGGCCGAGCTGCTGCCGGCCATCGCCGACGTGGACGCGATCCTGGTCCGTTCCGCCACCAAGGTCGACGCCGAGGCTATCGCCGCCGCGAACAAGCTCAAGGTCGTCGCACGAGCCGGCGTCGGCCTGGACAACGTCGACGTCTCCGCCGCCACCAAGGCCGGCGTGATGGTCGTCAACGCCCCCACCTCGAACATCGTGACCGCCGCCGAGCTGGCCTGCGGCCTCCTCCTCGCCACTGCCCGCAACATCCCGCAGGCCAACGCCGCGCTGAAGAACGGCGAGTGGAAGCGCAGCAAGTACACGGGTGTGGAGCTCGCGGAGAAGACCCTCGGTGTGGTCGGCCTCGGCCGTATCGGCGCGCTCGTCGCGCAGCGCATGTCCGCCTTCGGCATGAAGGTCGTCGCGTACGACCCCTATGTGCAGCCCGCGCGCGCCGCGCAGATGGGCGTGAAGGTGCTGTCGCTGGACGAGCTGCTCGAGGTCTCCGACTTCATCACCGTCCACCTGCCCAAGACCCCCGAGACCCTCGGCCTCATCGGCGACGAGGCGCTGCGCAAGGTCAAGCCGAGCGTGCGCATCGTCAACGCCGCGCGCGGCGGGATCGTCGACGAGGAGGCGCTGTACTCGGCGCTCAAGGAGGGCCGCGTAGCCGGCGCCGGTCTCGACGTGTACGCGAAGGAGCCCTGCACGGACTCCCCGCTGTTCGAGTTCGACCAGGTCGTCTCCACCCCGCACCTCGGTGCCTCCACCGACGAGGCGCAGGAGAAGGCCGGTATCGCCGTCGCCCGCTCGGTGCGCCTCGCCCTCGCCGGTGAGCTCGTGCCCGACGCGGTGAACGTCCAGGGCGGCGTCATCGCCGAGGACGTCAAGCCGGGTCTGCCGCTCGCCGAGCGCCTGGGCCGGATCTTCACCGCGCTCGCCGGTGAGGTCGCGGTCCGCCTCGACGTCGAGGTGTACGGCGAGATCACCCAGCACGACGTGAAGGTGCTGGAGCTCAGCGCCCTCAAGGGTGTCTTCGAGGACGTCGTCGACGAGACCGTCTCGTACGTCAACGCCCCGCTGTTCGCCCAGGAGCGTGGCGTCGAGGTGCGGCTGACCACCAGCTCGGAGGCGACCGACCACCGCAACGTCGTGACCGTGCGCGGCACGCTCGGCAACGGCGAGGAGGTGTCGGTCTCCGGCACGTTGGCCGGTCCGAAGCACCTGCAGAAGATCGTCGCGGTCGGTGACTACGACGTGGACCTCGCGCTCGCCGAGCACATGGTCGTCCTGAAGTACGAGGACCGTCCGGGTGTCGTCGGCACGGTCGGCCGCATCTTCGGCGAGGCCGGCATCAACATCGCCGGTATGCAGGTGTCGCGGTCCGTGGCCGGCGGCGAGGCGCTGGCCGTCCTGACGGTCGACGACACGGTGACCCAGGCGGTGCTGACGGAGGTGGCCGAGGAGATCGGCGCGACGTCGGCGCGGTCGGTGAACCTCGTCTGACACAGCCTTCTCAAACGCCGGACGTGCTGAGTTCGCTCGGCTCGTCCGGCGTTTCGCATGCCCGCTCCCGCGTCTCGACCCGCCGTAGCGTGACCGCCGCCAGCACCGCCGCCCCCGCCAGGAGCACGGCCCCCGCGACAGCCGCCCCCTGCATGCCGCTGGTGAACGCCTGCCGCGCGGCCGCGGCCAGCCCCGGGACCTGATCGGCGACCGCCAGCGCTCCGCCCAGCGTCTCGTGCGCCACGTCCGGGGCCGAGGCCGGGATCTCGTGGCGGTAGATCGCCGTGCCGATCGAGCCGAGGACGGCCATGCCCAGCGCCCCGCCGAACTCGGCGCCGGTCTCCATCAGGGAGGACGCTGTGCCCGCCCGCTGCACCGGGGCGGTGCTCAGCGCGAGGTCCATGATCTGGGACATCACCGTGACGCCTCCGACGGCGAGGACCGCGGACGAGGTCAGCACCAGCCACATCGAGTCCGTTCCGGCGAGGGTCAGCAGCGCGAAACCGGCCGCGGCGATCGCGAAGCCCGCCGTGACGACGTAGGCGCGGTTGACGCCCCGCTGTACCAGCTGGGTCGCGATCGGCCCCGCCGCCCCGATCGGCACCGACGGCAGCAGCGCCCACAGGGCCGCCTCCAGAGCGCCCTTGCCGAGCACCGACTGCAGGTACTGCGTGGTGAAGTAGGCCGAGCCCATCGTCGCGAACATGCACAGGAGGTTCAGGGCGACCGACGGGGCGAAGCCACGCCCCCGGAACAGGGCCGGGGAGATCATGGGTTCGGCGGCCGTGCGCTGGCGGTGCACGAAGAGCGCCGCGAACAGCAGGCCGACGGTGATCGAGACGACGTAGCGGACGTTCCAGCCCTCGGACGGGATCTCCTTCAGGCCGTAGATCACGGGGAGTACGGCGGCCATCGACAGCGGGATGCTCAGCCAGTCGAAGCGGCCGGGCTCGGGGTTCCTCGACTCGGGGAGCAGCAGCGGGCCGAGGATCAGCAGCAGTGCCATCGCCGGCAGGTTGACCAGGAAGACCGAGCCCCACCAGAAGTACTCGACCAGCACCCCGCTCATCACCGAGCCGAGCGCGATCCCGGCCGTCATCACGCCGGACCACGCGCCGACCGCCTTCGCGCGCTGGTCGGGGTCCGTGAACATCGTGCGGACCATGGCCATCGTCGACGGCATCAGGGTGGCGCCGCCGATGCCGAGGACCGCGCGTGCCGCGATCAGGGTCTCGGCGCTGTTCGCGTACGCCGCCATCAGTGAGGCGGTGCCGAAGGCGGCGGCGCCGATCAGCAGCAGGCGACGGTGGCCGATGCGGTCGCCGAGCGAGCCCATCGTCATCAGCAGGCCGGCCAGGACGAAGGCGTAGATGTCGAAGATCCACAGCTGCTGGGTGCCGCTCGGTTCCAGGTCCGCGCTGATCGACGGGATCGCGAAGTAGAGGACCGAGACGTCCATCGAGACCAGCAGCAGCGGAAGCATCAGCACGCCGAGGGCGGTCCATTCGCGGCGGCCGGCGCGGGCGGGCGGGGGCGTGGTGCTCGTCGGGTTCGTTGTCATGGCGGTGAATGTACGCGCGTCTTAAACGCTTGTCTAGAACGACTGTATGAGACGAGCGTATGGGACGGATGTATGGATCGGGGGTAGGGTGGGGCGTCATGGGACACCGTGAGGATCTGCTCGAAGGCGCCAAGCGCTGCCTGTTGGCGAAGGGTTTCGCGCGTACGACCGTGCGCGACATCGTCAAGGAGTCGGGGACCAACCTGGCGTCGATCGGCTACCACTACGGCTCGAAGGACGCCCTGCTTGCGGAGGCGTACCTGGCGTTGGTCGGGGAGCTCTCCGAGGCCTTCGACGGTGAGGAGGGCGACGCCGACGCCGCCCCCGGCTCGGTCGAGCGGTTCGAGCAGGTGTGGTCGAACATCATCGGCACCATGCGGGTGCCGGGGTCGATGTGGCACCTCAGTATCGAGATCGTGGCCATGGGCGATCAGCTGCCCGCCGTACGAGATCATCTGGCGCGGCAGCAGCGCGACGCAGAGCGGGCTCTCGTCGCGCTGTTCATGGGAGTGCCGGAGGAGGAGGTCTCGGACGAGACCCTGGACACCCTCGGCAGGTTCTACACGACCCTCATGACGGGGCTCATCGCACAGTGGAACTTCGACCCCGAGCGCGCGCCCGACGCCCAGGCGCTCACCGAAGGCCTCCGCCAGGTGATCGAGTCCGCTACCCGGAAATGACGCGTCCCTCGCGCATCTCGATCACCCGGTCCGCGAAATGCCGTACGACCGCCCGGTCGTGGCAGATGAACAGATAGCCGAGGCCGAGGTCGTCCCGCAGGTCGGCGAGCAGGTTCAGCACGCCGGCCCGGACGGAGGGGTCGAGGGACGACACCGGCTCGTCGAGCACCAGCAGGCGCGGCTCGGAGGCCAACGCGCGGGCGATTCCGACGCGTTGGCACTGGCCGCCGGAGAGTTCGTGCGGGCGACGGTCACCGTACGAGGGATCCAGGCCGACCCGGTCGAGGAGTTCGGCGACCCGGGCGGGGCCGTCGGTGGCGCTCCAGACGCCCCGCACCTTCAGCGGCTCCGCCACCGCGTCGCGGATGCGGTGGCGGGGGCTCAGTGAGCCGTACGGGTCCTGGAAGACGGGCTGCATCCGTGGGCGGACCGGGCGCAGCTCGCGTTCGGTGAGGGCCGTCAACTCCCGTCCCTCGAATCGGACTTCACCGGCATCCGGGCGGCGCAGCTGGAGGACCGCCAGGGCCGCGGAGGACTTGCCGCAGCCGGAGGGGCCGTCCAGGGCGAGGGTCTCGCCGGCGGCCAGGGCGAACGAGACATGGTCGACGGCGGTGACGTCGCCGTAGCGGACCACGAGGTCGCGGACGTCGAGCAGGGCGTCGTCGTTCATGCGGGCTACCGCTCTTCCTTGCTCATGCGGGCTGCTGCTCTTCCTTCTGCGCTAAGAACAACTCCGTTGCCGGATACGGGAGTTCCTGCCACCGATGGCAGGCCACCAGGCGGCCCTCCACCTGCTGTGGCTCCGGGTCCGCCGTACGGCAGGGGTCGGCCGCGAGCGGGCAGCGCGGGGCGAAGGCGCAGCCCGGGGGGAGGGCGGCCGGGGGCGGTGGGGTGCCGCGCAGGGTGGGGAGGCGGCGGCCCGGGGGCGCGTGCTGGGGGAGGGAGGCCAGCAGGCCCGCCGTGTAGGGGGCGCGGGGGCGGCCCAGCACCTCGTCCGCCGGGCCGAGTTCGGTGAGCCGGCCGGCGTACATGACCAGCACACGGTCCGCGTGGTCCCGTACGACGTCCATGTCGTGCGTGACCAGGACGAGCGCCGCCCCGACGGCCTCCCGCTGCTCGGCGAGCACCCGCAGCACCTGGTCGCGGCGCTCCTCGTCCAGGGCGGTGGTGGGTTCGTCGGCGACGACGACGTCCGGTTCGTTGACGGTCGCCATGGCGATGACGGCGCGCTGCCGCATGCCGCCGGAGTACTCGTGCGGATACGCCCGTGCCGTGCGGGCGGCGTCCGGGATGCCGACCCGGTCGAGCGCGGCGACCGCCCGGGCCCGGGCCTCCTTGCGGGAGACGCCGGCCACCGACCGTACGGCGGCGGCGAGTTGGTCGCCGACCGGGTGCACGGGGGAGAGGGCGGACAGGGCGTCCTGCGGGACGAGGGAGATACGGCGGCCGCGGTGGGCGGACAGGTCCGGCTCGATCGCGCCGCTCGTGGTCGCGCCGCGCGGCAGCATGCCCAGCAGCGCCCGGGCCGTGAGGGACTTGCCCGCGCCCGACTCCCCGACGATCGCGAGGGCTTCGCGGGGGCGGACGTCGAAGGACAGGCCGCGCACGGCCTCGA
Source organism: Streptomyces cyaneochromogenes (assembly GCF_003963535.1). Taxonomy (GTDB): domain Bacteria; phylum Actinomycetota; class Actinomycetes; order Streptomycetales; family Streptomycetaceae; genus Streptomyces; species Streptomyces shaanxiensis. The sequence goes on from NZ_CP034539.1 coordinate 7,105,963, forward strand.
CGCCGTCGAAGGCGATCCGCAGGTCGCGCACCGAGAGGAGCACATCAGACGGCAACGGAGGTCTCCTTCTTCTGCTGCGCTGCCGGCGTAACTCGCCGTACTCCCCGGCCCTGCACGGCCGCCGCCCCCGACACCGCGAGCCCCGCCAGCAGGGCCAGCGCGACCGCCGGGGCGAGGCCCGCCCACGGTGCCCGCTCGACATAGGCGCGGGACTCGTCGAGGAGCAGGCCCCACTCGGGGGCGGGCGGCTGGGCGCCGAGGCCCAGGAAGCCGAGGGAGGCCAGGGCGAGCGCGATGCCGGGCAGGCGGAGCAGGGCGTGGCGGGCGACCGGGGCGGCGACGGACGGCAGGACGTGCCGGGTGAGGATCCAGAACGGGGTCGCGCCCATGGCCCGTTGGGCGGTCAGGAACGCCGACGCCCGCACCTCCTGCACGAGTGCCGCCGCGTGCGCGGACAGCGCGGGCCAGGAGATCAGGGCGACGGCGAGGGCCGCGCCGCCGGTACCGGGATCGGCCGCCGCCGCGACCAGGATGCCGACGATCACCGGGGGCAGGGCGTTGGCGATGTCCGCCGCGCCCGCCGCGACGCCGGGCAGGAAGCCCAGCGCGAGGGCGACCAGGAGGCTCAGCGCACAGATGGCGGCGGCCGTGCCGACCGTCGAGGCGGCACCGTGGCCGAGCCGGGCCAGTACATCGCGGCCGAGGGCGTCGGTGCCGAGCGGGTGTGCCCAGGAGGGGGCCGTGAGGCGGGCGGCGGTGTTCACCGTGTACGGGTCGCGCAGCAGGCCCCAGCCGATGGACACGGCGAGGACCGCGAACAGCGTCAACGGGATCGCCGGGTGGGTGCGGACCGGGCGGGCCGGGGGCAGCGTCAGACCGGCGTCACGCAGCGCGGGGCCCAGCAGGCGCCGCCGGGTGAGCGCCGCCGCCGCGCCGGCGACCAGGCCGAGCAGCAGCAACGCCAGGACCGAGCCCTGCAGCAGCGGCAGGTCCTGCGACTTGGCCGCGCCGAGTGCCGTACGGCCGATGCCGGGCACCGCGAACACCATCTCCACGGCGACGGCGCCCCCGGTCAGCCCGACGGCGGCCATCCCGAACTGCGGTACCAGGGGCGGCAGTACGCGCTTGAGGGCGGCCGCCGAGATCGTCGTACGGCTCACTCCCGCACCCCGCCACAGCTCCACCCACCGCTCCTCGAGCACGGCGGGCAGCGCGTCCGCGACCAGCCGGCCGAGCAGACCGCCCGCCGGCACGCCGAGGGCGATCGCGGGCAGCACCAGATACTCGAAGCCCGCCCACCCGGCCGTCGGCAGCCACCCCAGCCACACCCCGCACACCAGCAGCGCGACGGTGGCCAGCAGGAACTCGGGCACGGCGGCCAGCATCGCGGCGAACGCCCCCGCCGACCCGCGTCCCCGCACCAGCACCGGCGCCACCAGCAACGCGGCCAGCACGACCGCCACGCCGAGCGCCGCGCCCATCAGGCCCAGCGACACCTGGAGGCCGGCCACGACGGAGGGCAGGACGTCGGTGCCCGACACCCAGGAGGTGCCGAGGTCGCCGTGCAGCAGGTCCGAGGCCCAACTCCCCAGCAGGGAAAAGGGACCGGCGTCCAGCCCGAGGTCCTGGCGGATCGCGGAGAGGGCCTCCTCGGTCGGCTCCTGCTCGGCCGACCGGGCGCGCAGTACGGTCAGCGCCGGGTCCCGGTGCGAGAGCCAGGGCAGCAGGCCGACGGCGGCCAGGACGGCGACGAGACAGACGAGACGGGTCAGCCCGGCCGGGCTGACCGCGTTCCTTGCCGCGAGCCTCACCTGACGTACGTGTCGATGGTGACGAGTTCACGCTCGCGCGGGTCGTGAGCCGCCTTCACCACACCTTCGGCGTCACCCTGGATCACGCGCTCGTGGAGCATCGGCACCGCCGCGTCCTGGGCGAGTACGGCGGCCTCGGCCGCGATGACCGCCTTGCGGCGGGCGTCGCCGACCTCGGTGTCGGAGGCCTTGCGCAGGGCGCCGTCCACCTTCTTGTCGGCGAACTGCGACAGGTTGAAGGTGCCGTTCGAGGCGAAGTCGCTGTACAGGTACGCGGCCGGGTCGCCGGAGTCGAGGACGGTGGCACGGGAGAGGATGAACGCGTCGAACTTGCCGGCCAGGGCGTCGGCCTCGATGTTGGTGTACTCGCGGACGTCGAGCTTCACCTTGAACCCGGCCTTCTGGAGCTGCTGTTGCAGTGTGGCCGCGACCTCGGGCATCTCGGCCCGGTCGCTGTACGTCCCGATGGTGATCGCCTCGCCGTTCGGCTCACCGGCCTTGGCGGCCCGCGTGACGGGCCCCCGCAACTCGGCCGCCCACGGCAGCGCGGGCCCCAGCAGCCCCTCGGCGACATCGGCGCGGCCCTCGTACACGCCCTTCACGATCGCCTCGGCGTCGATCGCCTCCCTTGCCGCCGCCCGCAGCGAGGCGTCCTCGAAGGCGCCCTTCCCGTTGTTGAGGTACAGCGTGTTGGTGCGCGGCATCGGCACCTCGGTGATCAGCTTCTGATCGAGCACGGCGGCCTGGGAAACCGGTATCGCCTCGACGATGTCGGCCTCGCCGCTGCGCAGCGCCGCCGCGCGTGCGGTGCCGTCGGGAACGAACGTCACGTCGATTCCCGGGGCCTTGGCCTTGCCGCCCCAGTAGGCGTCGTAGCGGTCCAGGGTGGCGGAGGCGGTGCCGCCCACCTTCGTGAGCTCGAAGGGGCCGGTGCCGGCGCCGACGGGGTTCACCGTCTTGCCGCGGTACGCCTTGGCCGCCAGGACCGACAGCTGGGGGGAACTGAGGCGCTGCGGAACCAGAGGGTCCTCGGTGGCGGTGGTGACCGTGACGGTGTCGGCGTCCTCGGCCTTCGCGGTCAGGTCGACGCCGTCGAGGATGCGCGGCTTGGGGGAGGCGGTGGCCGCCTTGGTGAGGGAGCGTACGACGGCCTCGGCGTCCAGCTTCGTGCCGTCGTGGAAGGTGACGCCGTCGCGTATCTCGAAGGTCCAGGTGCGGCCGGACTGCTGCCACTCGGTGGCGAGCGAGGGCTGGGCGTCGCCGTCCGCGCCCAGCTTCACCAGGGTCTCGGCCGTCGACCAGCGGGACAGCTTGAACGCGTCGTCGGAGAGCGGGGACAGCCCGGAGCGCGGGGGCAGCATCATCGCGACACGGATGCGCTTGCCGTCCGCCTCCGTGTCCGTGGACGACTCCGCTCCGGCGAAGCAGCCGGTGAGCAGTGCGGAGGCCGCGGTGACGGCGGTGACGGGGAGCAGGTGGCGGGCGGGCAGGCGCAAGGGACCCTCCGGGTAAAAGGGCGATCAAGAGAGCGGTTGCCGTGACCGTAGCATGATGACAATCATTTCCAATAATGCGGGGTGTCGTTGCGGCGGCCCGCTGGGCGCGGATGATTGACCTCATGCAGCCCGACATGCCGGTGCCAGGCGCCGAGGTGGAGGTACTGATCGTCGGCGGCGGGCCCGTCGGGCTCACCGCACGGGCACTGCTCGAACGGTGGGGAGTGCGGGTCCTGCTGGTCGAGAAACACCGGGAACTGTCGCCGTTCCCCCGCTCCCGGCTGGTCAACGTGCGCTCGATGGAGATCTTCCGCCAGCTCGAACTCGCCGAGCGCATCACGGCCGCCGCGTTCGCGCCGGAGTACGGCCGGATCCGCTTCCGCGACACGCTGCACGCCCCCGACTTCGCCACGGCGGCCATGATCGGGGTCAACGCGCCGGTGCCCGAGAGCCCCGCGATCGGTGTGGTCACCTCGCAGGACCGGCTGGAGCCCGCCCTGCTCGAAGCGGCGGAATCTCCGACGCGGTTCGGCGTCGAGCTGGTCGGCCTGGCCGAAGAGGACGAGAGCGTCGTGGCCCTGCTCCTCGACCGGCGCAGCGGCGCGGAGTCCCGCGTGCGCGCCCGCTACGTACTCGCGGCCGACGGCGCGAACTCCACCGTCCGTGAACGGCTGGGCATCGACACCACGGGCCCCGGCGCGGTCGGCCGTGTCACCACCGTCGTGTTCGACGCCGACCTCGACCACTGGTCCGCCCGGCAGCCCGCCGGCGTCTACCTCACCTCGCAGGGATCGTTCCTGCCGCTGTACCCCGAGGGAGGCTGGGCCTGGTTCGTGCCGACGCCCGAGGACACCGCGGGCGCCGACTGGCCCGGCCTCGTCGCGCGCTCGCTCGGCGCCGACGTGGCCGTCGACGTGCTGCGGGTGCAGCACTGGGTGGTGAACGCGTTCGTCGCCGAGCGCTTTCGCCACGGCCGGATCCTGCTGGCCGGCGACGCCGCGCACGCGATCCCGCCGGCCGGCGGCCTGGGCATGAACGCCGGAGTCGCCGATGTGCACAACCTCTGCTGGAAACTGGCGGGCGTGCTGCGCGGGTGGGCCGGACCTGGCCTGCTGGACAGCTACGAGACGGAACGGCAGCCCGTCGCCCACCGGACCCTCGGCCAGGCGGTGGAGAACTCCAAGCTCATGTTCCAGGTGCAGGACGTGCGCCGCGAGCAGCTCCGGGCGGGCGCGGACGCGGCGCCGGACCGGATCGAACCGCCCTGGTCGGAACAGTACTTCGCCCAACTCGGCCTGGTACTCGGCGTCGCCTACCGCTCCGCCGCCGTACTGTCCGACGACGGCGCTCCGCCCGAGCCGCCCGGCACGGGCACGACCTATGCCCCCACGGCGAAACCGGGCCACCGCATGCCGCATCTCTGGCTCACGGACGGCCGCTCCACGCTCGACGCCCTCGGCGCATGGTTCACCCTCCTCACCCCGGCCCCCGCCCCCTGGACGCCCCGCGCCACCGCACCGTGGCCGCTGCGCGTCGAACCCCTTCCCGACGAGCACGCCGACCTCTGGGGCCTGGGCCGGCAGGGAGCCCTGCTGGTCCGCCCCGACGGCCACGTCGCCGCCCGCTGGAGCGACGGCCCACCGGGCGACGGCACGCTGCACGACGCCCTCGCCGCCGTCACCTCCGGCTGATGCTGATCGGGGGCTCGGCGGCTCGGCGGCACCGCGGCGCGTCTACAGTCGCGCCGCTTTCAGCGCCATGTGCAGCAGCAGCCGGTCCTCGCCGTCGTCCAGGTCCAGGCCCGTGAGCTGCTCGACGCGGGAGAGGCGGTAGTACAGGGTCTGCCGGTGGATGCCCAGCTCGGCCGCGGTGCGGCCGGCCTGGCCCGCGCAGTCGAGGTAGGCCTCGGCGGTGCGGGCGAGTTCCTGGTGGGTGGGGGAGAGGAGCGGGGCGACCGCGGGGTCGAGGGCCGTCCGCGGGGAGAGCGCGGTCAGCAGGCGGTACGGCCCGATGCGCGACCACTCGGCCACCGGCCCGAGCCGCGGTTCCGCCAGCGCCGCGCGGGCCGCGGCCGATGCCTCCTGCCAGACGGTGCCGAGCTCGGCGAGCCCGGTGCGCGGTTCGCCGAGGCCGGCCGCCACCGGTGCCCGGCCCGGCGGGAGAGGCCGGGATGCGGGGGCGTCCTTCAGCAGCCGGGTCGCCGCCGCCAGCGCCGCCGTACGCACCTCGGGCGAGCGCAGCCGTACGAGCACCGCGAGGCTCTGTCCGCTCGGCCCCCACGGGACCGTGCACAGCGCGGTGGCGTGCGGCACCGTCCGCACGGACGGGGCGTCGTCGGGGTCGGCCGACGGCCAGGGAGCCACGCAGACCACCGTATGGACGCCGTCCGCACGTGCGCCCAGGGCCGTACGCAGTTCGGCGACGGCCATGTCCCTGGGCCAGCCGCGCTCGGCGGTCAGGGCGGCCCGCAGCTCCCGGCTGAGGTCCGCGCCGTGCTGTGCCTCGTCCGCGAGCAGCGCGCCGATGCGGGCGGTCACCTCCATGGCGGCCGTCAGCTGCTGGTCCGTCGGGCCCGGATCGTCCTCCAGGAGCCAGACGTAGCCCAGCACCACACCCCGATGGCGTACGGGGAGACAGATACGGCCGCGATAGACCCCGGCCTCCGGGGTGGGCGGGATGCGTACCGGTCCGGTGGCGCGCGTGATGCCGAAGCCCTCGAACCAGGTGCGGACGGTCGCCGTGGACCGGCGGGTCAGGATCGAGCGGGTGCGCACGGGGTCCAGGGCCGACGCGTCGAGCTCGCCCTCACTGTCGTACGCACCGAAGGCGATCAGCTCGAAGTCCCGGTTCTCCAGGGTCGCGGGCACGCCCAGCAGCTCCGAGATCTCGTCGACCAGCTCCTGGTAGTCGCCTTTGTAATCGGCTGTCACCCGGTAATTCTCCCGCATGACCCCAGGGGCTTCATACATCTGTCTGAGATCTGCGGCACGGATGCGTGACAGCTGTCGATGGTCGACGATCGGAGGGATCCTTAGGTTTCACGGTGGTTCTATCTGCTGGTTTGTGGAGGTGCCCCGTGCTGGGTCCCGTGATTCTTGCCGCGTCGCGCAGCGACCGGATGCGACGCCTGATCTCGGCGGCACCGGTGACCAAGCAGGTCGTCGACCGGTTCATCCCCGGCGAGACCGTCGACGAGATCGTGCCGATCATCGAGGACCTCACCGGCAAGGGCCTGGAGCTGACGATGGACGTCGTCGGCGAGGACATCACCCGTCCCGAACAGGCCGCCGCCGCCCGGGACGCCTATCTGCATCTGGTCGACCGGATCAAGGACCTCGGCCTCGGCGAACGCGTCGAGATGTCCGTGAAGCTGTCCATGTTCGGTCAAGCGCTGGAGGGCGGCCACGACCTGGCCCTCGCCAACGTCCGCCCGGTCGTCGAGGCCGCCGCCGCCATCGGTACGACGGTCACGCTCGACGCCGAGGACCACACCACCCTCGACTCGATGTTCGCCATCCACGAGGAACTGCGCCGGGACTTCCCGCAGACCGGCTGCGTCATCCAGGCCTACCTCTTCCGCACCGAGGCCGACGCCCGCCGCCTCGCGGAGAACGGCAGCCGGGTACGGCTCGTCAAGGGCGCCTACAAGGAGCCCGCCGAGGTCGCCTACCAGCAGAAACACGAGATCGACAAGGCGTACGTGCGGATCCTGAAGGTTCTGATGGAGGGCGCCGGGTACCCGATGATCGGGTCCCACGACCCGCGCCTGATCTCCGTCGCCCAGGAACTCGCGCGGCGCGCCGGGCGAAAGCTCGACGAGTACGAGTTCCAGATGCTGTACGGCATCAGGAGCGACGAGCACCTGCGGCTGGCCGCGGAGGGCCACCGCATGCGCGTCTACACCGCCTACGGCACCGACTGGTACGGCTACTTCATGCGCCGGCTCGCCGAGAAGCCCGCCAACCTGCGGTTCTTCGTGCGAAGCATGATCACCAAGGGCTGAACCACCACCGCTCAGTAAGGAGTTACGGAACCCATGGACGCTGTGACCCAGGTCCCCACCCCCGTCAACGAGCCGGTGCACGGCTACGCCCCCGGCTCGCCCGAGCGCGCCCGGCTGGAGGTCAAGCTGAAGGAGCTGGCCGAGAACCCGATCGACCTGCCCTGCACCATCGGCGGCGAGCGGCGGATGGGCGGCGGTGAGCGCTTCGACGTCGTGCAGCCGCACAACCACAAGGCCCGCCTCGGCACCTACGGCAACGCCACCCAGCAGGACGCCCAGGACGCCATCGACGCGGCCCTCGCCGCCGCGCCGGCCTGGCGTGCGATGTCCTTCGACAACCGTGCCGCGATCATCCTGCGCGCCGCCGAGCTGCTGGCCGGCCCGTGGCGCGAGACGCTGGCCGCCTCCACCATGCTCGGTCAGTCCAAGACCGCCCAGCAGGCCGAGATCGACACCCCCTGCGAGCTCGTCGACTTCTGGCGCTTCAACGTCAAGTACGCCCGTGACCTGCTCGCCGAGCAGCCCCCGGCGAACTCCCCGGGCGTCTGGAACCGCCTCGACCACCGTCCGCTGGAGGGCTTCGTCTACGCGATCACGCCCTTCAACTTCACGGCGATCGCGGGCAATCTGCCGACGGCCCCGGCCCTCATGGGCAACGTCGTCGTCTGGAAGCCGTCCCCGACGCAGACCCACGCCGCCGTGCTGCTGATGCAGCTGCTGGAGGAGGCCGGGCTGCCCAAGGGCGTCATCAACCTCGTCACCGGTGACGGCATCGAGGTCTCCAAGGTCGCCCTGGAGCACCGCGACCTCGCCGGCATCCACTTCACCGGCTCGACCAAGACCTTCCAGTACCTGTGGAAGACGGTCGGCAACAACATCGAGAAGTACCGCTCCTACCCGCGCATCGTCGGCGAGACCGGTGGCAAGGACTTCGTCGTCGCCCACCCGAGCGCCGACAAGGCGATCCTGAAGACCGCCCTGACCCGCGGCGCCTTCGAGTACCAGGGCCAGAAGTGTTCGGCGACGTCCCGGGCGTACATCCCGGCGTCGATCTGGAACTCCGGCTTCAAGGAGGAGTTCGCCGCCGAGGTCGACTACCTGACCATGGGTGATGTCACCGACCTGTCGAACTTCATCGGCGCCGTCATCGACGACCGTGCCTTCGCCAAGAACAAGGCCGCGATCGACCGCGCGAAGTCCGACCCGACCTGCACGATCGTCGCGGGCGGCTCCTACGACGACTCGGTCGGCTACTTCGTCCGCCCGACCGTCGTCGAGTGCTCCGACCCGGAGCACGAGGTCTTCACCACCGAGTACTTCGGCCCGTTCCTCGCCGTGCACGTCTACGAGGACGACAAGTACGACGAGATGCTGGAGCAGATGGAGTCGGTGTCCGCGTACGCGCTGACCGGCTCGGTCATCGCGGGCGACCGCGCCGCCGCGGCCCACACCATGGACAAGCTGCGCTACGCCGCCGGCAACTTCTACATCAACGACAAGTCGACCGGTGCCGTCGTCGGCCAGCAGCCCTTCGGCGGTGGCCGCGCCTCCGGCACCAACGACAAGGCCGGCGCCCCGCAGAACCTGATGCGCTGGACGCTGACCCGCGCCATCAAGGAGACGCTGGTCCCGCCGACCGACTACACGTACCCGCACATGGGCTGACGGTCGGTCAGCGTGCATGAGGGGCCGGGCGACTCGCCCGGCCCCTCGCTCACTTTCCGGCCTACTCGGCGATCTCCGTCCGCTCCCACCACTCGTACACGGGCAGCGCGCCCTCGGGGGTGTCCTCCTGTCGTGAGGTCGGCCTGAAGTGCTCGTATCCCCCGCGGTGCTTGATCTTCACATCCGGGCCGGGGAACGGCGTCGGGACGATCCGTTCGGGCAGATCGTCCGGGCCGCCTGCGAGAAACACTTTCACCGTGTCGGTCATGACCACACCGTTCCGCTCGCCGTCGCGGTGTGTCCCGTGCCGCGCTGAGGATCGGCGGAGGATCAGCCGACTGGGCGAGCACCGCATCGCTAGGACTCGGCGCGCAAGCGCAGGTCAGCGGCGTGTGACCTACTCCACCGTCTCAGATAGTAGGAAGTCCGAGTAATTGTGGAGACAGACGCGCCGTCCTCGCTTAGCTTTGTAGAAGCCGAACGTCTCGCTCGATCAAGCGAATGGCGGTCGTGAGCCGGGCCCCGTGCAGGCAACCCCTGCGGCACCGCTCCCCGCCCCATCCGGCGTCTCGTAACCCCTTTGTGCACTCCAGGTCTGTGCACTCCAGGATCAGAAGGAGCCGATTCCTCATGGCCGAGACGACCGCCCGCCGTCGAGTCCGTCACCTCTCCCGGACGACCGAGTCCGACCGCAAGAACGCAGCGGCCGCCCTGCAGCGCGCCCTCGACCGCCGCGACAACGGCGGTTCGACCGGCCACTGAGCCGGACACCAGCCCCTTTCGGCAGAGCCGGGAGCCGCACCCGCCGGGGTGCGGCGCGGGCTCACGCTCCGCGCCGCACCTCGAAATGGTCGATGCGGTCACCGCTCTGCGCCAGCGCCGACACCTTCAACTTCGGTGCCGTACCGCTCTCCGCCTCCACCTTGAGGAAGGAGAAGCCCTGGTAGCGCACCCGCGACCACTCCACGGTCTGCGCCTTCGAGGCCCGCGACTTCGTCCACTCGAAGGTGTCGACGGAGTCGCGGTCGCGCACGTGCCCCTCGTAGCTCTCCTCGACGCCCGCCGGGAAGCCGTACAGATCCTTCCCGCCGCCGCCCGCGGTGACGTACACGGTCCCGTCCCGCGTCGGGTCGGTCGACGCGCCGATCGGCACGCGCCGGCCCACCTCGCCGCCCTTGATGGCGTCCGTCCGCTCGTAGACGTGGTTGTGCCCGTTGATCACCAGGTCCACCTGGTGCTTGGCGAACAGCGGCAGCCACTCGTCGCGCACCCCGCCGTCGGAGGCGTGCGACGAGGTCGAGTAGGCACAGTGGTGGAAGAAGACGACGACGAAGTCGACCGTGGAATCGGCGCGCAGCGCGGCCAGCCTGTCGTCCAGCCAGGCCGTCTGCTTGCCGCCCGTGTAGCCGAAGTTGGCGGGGATCTCGTACGACACGTCGTTGGCGTCCAGCGCCACGAAGCCGACGTTGCCGTAGGTGAACGCGTACACGCCCGGTGCCCTGCGCGGGTCGAAGCCGTTGTCCGGCAGGGACCAGCGGGCGAGTTGGCCGCCGTAGCCGTCGGGGGAGTACCACGCCTCCATGTCATGGTTGCCGGTCGTCACCATCCACGGCACCGACCGCGCGACCTCCTCGTTCTGCTTGAGGAACAGGTCCCAGAAGCCGGGGTCGTACCCGTCCGACTCCTCGCCCCGGCCCTTGACGTTGGCGTAGCAGATGTCGCCCGCGTGCAGATGGAAGGCGGGCTCCTGGCGCAGCAGTATGTGGTCGTTGGCGGCCGCGGCCTTGCTGACGCCCTGGTCGCCGAAAGCGGTGAAGACGAACCTCTCCGGGCGCGACGGCGCCGTGCGGAAGGACGCGATCGTCGAGCGGTGCGCAGCCGAGGCGGGGTCGAAGCCGTCGTGGCCGACGCCGTAGTAGTACGTGGCGCCGGGCAGCAGGCCGTCCAGGGCCGTGTGCACGTAGTACTGGTCCAGGGGCGGGCGGACGCCCGTGACCCCCGGCGTGTGCAGATCGCGCACCTCGGCCTCGATCCTGCGGCTCAGGTCGTCCGGCCGGGTCCCGATCCGGACGAACGGCTTCTTCACCGCGACCGGTACCTGCCACGAGATCCGCATCTGTGTCCTCGGGTCGGCGCCGAAGGCGAGATGGCGGCCGAAGGGGGCGACGGCCGAGCCCGGCACCTTCGTGGCGGAGGAGGCGGACGTCGAAGCGGAGGGCTTCGCACCGGACGTGCCCTGCTCCGAACCCGCACAGCCCGTCAACAGCCCGCCCGCCACCGCACCCGCGGTCACCAGCGTGCGGCGCCGGGACAGTTTGGTGCGCAGGTACTCGTGCTGCTCCGCCATGCTCATACGGCGGGCCAGCTGCGGGGGAATGCCGAAGTCGGGGATGTCCATGGTGGGAAACTTCCCAGCGACGGCCAACACCCGCCCCACATACGGGTGAACGTCAGTCGACACGCAAACGCCGTCCCCCATCAGGGTGTCCGTATCGCGGACACCGCATGTCATCCCATGGGACGGGGAGTAGGGTGCCGACATGTCTCGCAGCCTCAATCTCGCAGTCATTCCGGGTGACGGCATCGGCCAGGAGGTCGTGACCGAAGGCCTGAAGGTCCTCTCCGCCGTCCTTCCGCAGGACGTGAAGCTGGAGACCAAGGAGTACGACTTCGGCGCCCGTCGCTACCACGCCACCGGTGAGACCCTCACCGACGCCGACCTCGACGCCCTGAAGCAGCACGACGCCATCCTGCTCGGCGCGATCGGCGACCCGGGCGTCCCCTCCGGTGTCCTGGAGCGCGGCTTCCTGCTCAAGCTCCGCTTCGCCTTCGACCACCACGTCAACCTGCGTCCGTCGAAGCTCCTCCCGGGTGTCGCCACCCCGCTCGCCGGTCAGCCCGAGATCGACTTCGTCGTCGTCCGTGAGGGCACCGAGGGCCCGTACACCGGCAACGGCGGCACCATCCGCAAGGGCACCGAGCACGAGGTCGCCACCGAGGTCTCCGTGAACACGGCCTTCGGTGTCGAGCGCGTCGTCCGTGACGCCTTCGCCCGCGCGCAGGCCCGCCCGCGCAAGAAGCTGGCGCTCATCCACAAGAACAACGTGCTGACCTTCGCCGGTCACCTGTGGACGAACATCTTCAACAAGGTGGCCGAGGAGTTCCCCGAGGTCACCACCGAGTACATGCACGTCGACGCGGCGACCATCTACCTGGTCACCCAGCCCGAGCGCTTCGACGTCATCGTCACCGACAACCTCTTCGGCGACATCATCACCGACCTCGCCGCGGCCGTCTCCGGCGGCATCGGTGTGGCCGCCTCCGGCAACATCAACCCGTCCGGCGACTTCCCGTCCATGTTCGAGCCCGTGCACGGCTCGGCCCCGGACATCGCCGGCCAGGGCAAGGCCGACCCCACCGCCACGGTCCTGTCCGTCGCCCTGCTCCTGCGCCACCTCGGCTACGACGCCGAGGCCGCCCGCATCGACGAGGCGGTCTCCGCGGACCTCGCCGAGCGCACCGGCAAGCCCGCCCGCAGCACGTCGGAGATCGGCGACGCGCTGGCCGTACGAGTAGCCGGCTGACCCTGCCGCGCCACTCGAACCCCTTTCGAAGCCGTCGGGTCACTTCGCACCCGGCGGCTTCCCCACGTCCGCCGCCGGGTGACACCATCAGCCCCTGGGTCGCGATTCACGCCGATCACGCCGTACCGGCCGATTTCTTCCACGGCAGCCGCTTGCGATAATCGAACGCGGAGCCGCGGAATGAAGGAATGCTCGGACGTCCTAGCACTGGCCACTGGCAGTCATGGCGTGAGCGCGGCCCGCCACAACGAAACCGGTGAAGGACATCCACTCATGACGACGCCCACGATCGAGCTCAAGCCCTCCGCCAGCCCGCTCGCCGCCGCCGAGCGCGAGGCGATACTGGCCAACCCGGGGTTCGGCCGCCACTTCACCGACCACATGGTGACGATCAAGTGGACCGAGGGCCGGGGCTGGCACGACGGCGAGCTCGTGCCGTACGCGCCGCTCTCCCTCGACCCGGCCACCATGGTCCTGCACTACGCGCAGGAGATCTTCGAGGGCCTCAAGGCCTACCGCCAGCCCGACGGGACCGTGGCCTCCTTCCGCCCCGAGAAGAACGCCACGCGCTTCCAGGCCTCGGCCCGGCGGCTCGGCATGCCGGAGCTGCCGGTCGAGACGTTCATCGAGGCGTGCGACGCGCTGGTGCGGCAGGACGAGGCCTGGGTCCCGGCCCACGGCGGCGAGGAGTCCCTCTACCTGCGCCCGTTCATGTTCGCGACCGAGGTCGGCCTCGGGGTGAAGCCCGCCAGTGAGTACCTGTTCCTGGTCATCGCCTCCCCGGCCGGCGCCTACTTCCCCGGCGGCGTGAAGCCGGTGTCCATCTGGGTCTCCGAGGACCACGTCCGCGCCGTCCCGGGCGGCATGGGCGACGCCAAGACGGGCGGCAACTACGCCGCGTCCCTGCTGGCCCAGGCCGAGGCCGCGGCCAAGGGCTGCGCCCAGGTCTGCTACCTCGACGCGGTCGAGCGCAAGTGGGTCGAGGAACTCGGCGGCATGAACCTGTACTTCGTGTACGGCGACAAGATCATCACCCCGTCCCTCACCGGCTCCATCCTGGAGGGCGTCACCCGCGACTCCCTCCTCGCCGTCGCCCGCGACCTCGGCTACGAGGCCGAGGAGGGCCGCGTCTCTGTCGACCAGTGGCAGCGCGACTCCGAGAACGGCACCCTGACCGAGGTCTTCGCCTGCGGTACGGCCGCCGTCATCACGCCGGTCGGCACGGTGAAGCGCACGGGCGCGGAGTGGCAGCAGGGGGACGGGGAACCCGGCGAGGTGACGCTGAAGCTGCGGCAGGCGCTGCTGGACATCCAGCGGGGCACGGCGCAGGACACGCACGGCTGGATGCACAAGCTGGGCTGATCCTTCCAACTGGCGGACGGGCAGAGGCCGTTCGTTCGACGCGTACCGGTTCCCCCGCGCGGGTATCCACCCATTCCGCGGGGGAGCGTGAGCCTCCCCCTGCCCGCGTCAGGGGGAGGGGTGCACGGGTGAGCGGACGGTCACCGATACCCAGGTTGCGCTGGCTGATGCGGGCGTTACGCACCCCGCGCCGCCCCCAGAGCCTCACGGTGCTCGCCCTGCTCGCGGCCTGCGCGGCGCTGCTGCTGTGGCGCAGCAAGGGTATGGACAACTACGACGAGAACCTCGCCCTCAACCTCGGCACGGACATCCTCGGCGTCGTGGTCACCGTCTTCGTGATCGGCCCGCTGATCTCCCGGGCCCAGGAGGGCCGGGTGCGCGAGCACCACCGGCTCGACTACGAGTGGTTCAGCGCCCAGGTCCACGGCTCCACCTCGAACGTCAAGGTGCTCGACACCTTCTCCAACCTCTTCGGCCCGCAGTTCTCCGAGCGGCTCTTCCGGGGCGTGCGGGCGGCCACCGCGCACGGCGCCCGGGTGCAGATCCTGCTGCTCGACCCCGACTCCCTCGCCGTCATCCTGCGCGGCCGTGAACTGGGCGAGCAGAGTGCCGTCATCCGCCGCGACATCCTGCGCAACCTGCGCACCCTGGACCGGTTCGCACAGCGGCTCGACGAGAACGCGCGCCAACATCTCGAGGTACGGCTGTGCTCCACCTCGCCGGGCGTCACGCTCTACCGCTGGGACGAGCGCTGTCTGGTGTCCTTCCTCACCGTCGGCCGGCTCTCCGGCGAGGGGGTCCAGCTGGAGGTGGCGGTCCGCTCGCCGCTCGGCACCTTCGTGGAACAGCGGTTCGACGAACTGTGGCAGCAGGGCAAACCGATGGAACGGTTCACCCGTCTGCCGGTCACACTCGTCCACGCGACTGACGGACGACGGCAGTTCACCTGCCACTTCGTGTCCGTCGAAGACAGTCTGTACGTCTCCGGACCCGACCTCGTCACCTATCTCGCCCGGCACCACCTGGACCAACTCTCCGCGTACAGCGAGGCCTTGAGCATTCCGGGCGCGCACGAGCTGATCGTGGTCGACGACGAGAGCGAGCTGCACGCGCGGCTCATCCAGCACTTCACGGAGAAGTACGATGCGTCGGCGACCGCCTTCGTCGAATTGCGGCCGTCGGTCCTGGTCACGGAATAGAGGGCCTCAGCACATATGAGTTCAGCGCACCACCCCGCACCCGAGGACGGAGGCCCACGCTTCCGTGCCTTCACACCCCGTGACCTGGACGGCCTGCTGCGGCGGATGTCCCTCACGCCCGCCGAGAGCCTCGCCCTGCGGGCCGTGGCGACGGTCCTGCCGTTCCGCACGAACACGTACGTGATCGACGAGCTGATCGACTGGACGGCCGTACCCGACGACCCCATCTACCGGCTGACCTTCCCGCAGGCGGGCATGCTGCCCCCGCCCGAGCTGCGCCGGATGGCGGATCTGCTGTCCGCTCAGGCGCCGCGGGCCGAGATCCTGCGGGCGGCCCACGAGATCCGCATGCGGCTCAACCCGCATCCCTCGGGCCAGCTCGACGCCAACGTGCCCGTGCACGAGGGCCGTCGCCTCACCGGGCTGCAGCACAAGTACCCCGAGACCGTGCTGATCTTCCCGCGCCAGGGCCAGACCTGCCACGCCTACTGCACGTACTGCTTCCGCTGGCCGCAGTTCGTCGGCGAGGCCGATCTGCGCATCGCGACCGACGACATCACCGCCACGTCCGCCTATCTGCGTGCCCACCCCGAGGTCAGCAGCGCGCTGATCACCGGCGGCGACCCGTTGGTCATGAGCACCGACGTGCTGCGTCGCTACGTCGAGCCGCTCCTGGAGATCGACACGGTCCGGTCGATCCGGATCGGCACCAAGTCGCTCGCCTTCTGGCCGTACCGCTTCACGTCCGACCGGGACGCCGACGACCTGCTCAGGCTGTTCGAGCGTGTCGTGGCGAGCGGTCGCCATCTGGCGCTGATGGCCCACTTCACGCATCCGCAGGAGCTGCGGCCGCCGGTCGTGCGGGAGGCGATGCGCCGGGTACGGGACACGGGCGCCGTGATCCGCTGCCAGGGCCCGCTGGTGGCGGGCATCAACGACAGCGCGGATGCCTGGGCGGAGCTGTGGGACGTCACGACGACCCTGGGTGCGGTGCCGTACTACCAGTTCGTGGAGCGGGACACCGGCCCGCAGGGCTACTTCGGGGTACCACTCGCACGCGGTCACCAGATCTTCCGGGACGCCTACGCACGCGTCTCCGGCCTGGCCCGCACCGTACGCGGCCCCGTCATGTCGGCGATGCCCGGCAAGGTCTGCGTGGACGGTGTCGCCGAGGTGGCCGGCGAGAAGGTCTTCGTGCTGCACCTGATCCAGGCCCGCGACCCCGCCCTCGTGGACCGCCCGTTCTTCGCGGCGTACGACGAGGGGGCCACCTGGTTCACCGACCTCAAACCCGCTTTCGGTGCGGACGAGTTCCTCCCTGGGCTGGAGGTGGGCTGAGCCATGAACTCCTCGCCGAGCCAGTCCGCGTTCACTGCTGCCTGGATTCTGGTCGCGGTGTTGCTCTCCCTGGTCGTCGCTCTCATCGCGGTGATCCTCAAGGTCGCCCAGGGTGAAGGGCTGACGACAGCCCTGCCGTCGGCCGCAGTGGCTTTCGCCGGGACGATGGCACTCTGCCTGCCCACTCTCACCGCCGCAGGTCTGCTGCAGTAGAACCGATCTCCGGTACTACCTCGCCGGGGACGTCTGCGCGTGCGGACGCCCCTGGCGAGAGCGCCACGTACACCAGACCGCCCACCGCCCCCGACAGCAGGAAGCTGCAGTCCACCCCACCGGTCCACGTCAGCAACGGCCCCTCGTACGACGGTAGTGAGACTGTGAGCAGGCCGACCGTCGCCCCCAGTGCCCAGGCGACCGTCGCCGGGATGTTCCACCCGCCCCGGTACCAGTAGGTCCCGCCCCGCGCCCGCCGGTTGAACACCTGGAGTGCCTCCGCGTCGTACACCCCTCGGCACCGCGCGAAACCGATCAGGGTGATGACGGCCCAGGGTGTGCCGATCGCCGTCAGCAGCAGCACGAAGGACGTCATCGCGTCCTGCGCGGACGAGTGGTAGTGGCCGATGAACACGCAGGCCGTGGCGATCACCGCGACCGTGTACGTGGCCGTCGCCCGGGACGCGCGCGGCAGGATGGCGTCCAGATCGAGGCCCATGGAGTAGAGCATCAGACCGGCGTTGCCGACCGAACCCGCCGAGGCGGCCAGCAGGAGCGGGACCAGATACCAGGCCGGGGACGCCGAGACGAGCGGTCCGGCGTAGTCGAGGGCCGCCCGGGCCGCGTATGACGTGAAGGTGCCGAACAGTTGCGGGACCAGCAGTCCCAGCAGCAGACCGAGCCAGGTCGCGTGCAGCACCCGCCGTGCGGAGTGGCGGGCCGGGGAGATGTAGCGGGTGTAGTCGCCGAGGAGCGTGATGAAGGCGATCGGGCCGGACAGGCCGGCCGCCACCGTCGCCAGCAGCCACGTCGGCCAGAAGCCGCCCAGCAGATAGCCGCCCGTCTCCGGCAGCGCGGCCGTCGTGAAGTTCGGGGCGTAGGCGATCACGCCGAGGACCAGCAGGGCCGTCATGCCGACCGCGAGGCCCCGGGACATCGCGAGCAGCACGCGGTAGCCGTACACCGCCCCGGCGACGGTCGCGGCGGCGAGGAGCGCGTAGACGACGCCGTACGACACGTCGTTCGCCGGCATGCCGACCAGGCGGCTCAGCACGCTTACCATCACGTCGCCGCCGATCCACACCGTCAGCGCGGAGTAGCCCAGCGCCAGCAGCAGGCCGACGACCGAGCCGACCAGGCGGCCCCGGACCCCGAACTGGGCGCCGGAGGACGTGGAGAGGTTCGTCGCCGTGCGCAGGGAGATCAGCGCCAGCGGGGCGGTGAGGGCCGTGCCGAGCAGGGTGCCCACCACGATCGACGTGACCGACTCCCACCAGTTCAGGCCGAAGGACGGGGGCAGCCAGCCGAAGACGATCACCCCGAGGCAGAGGTTCGACCCCAGCAGGATCGAGACGAGGTCCTGTGGGCCGCTCGTGCGTTCCTCGTCGGGAATGGTGTCGACTCCGCGCTGTTCCATCGGCATGGGTGCCTCCCTCGGTTTGAGTGACGTTCAATCTGAAGGGGTCGATGTTTGCTGTCAACCTTTCGGTTCGAGGAATCTCGTGTTTAGAGTGATGCTCTAAAGTGAAGTCGGGCAAGGAGGTGCCGCGTCGTGAGACTGACCCCCACGGAACGTGACCGGCTGCTGCTCTTCGGAGCCGCCGAGCTGGCCCGGGCGCGCCGGGCCCGCGGGCTGCGGCTGAACGTCCCGGAGGCGACCGCGCTCGTCGCGGACACCGTGTGCGAGGCCGCCCGGGACGGGGCCCGGCTCGCCGAGGCGATCGAGCGCGCCCGCGGTGTGCTCGGGCCGGACGACGTGCTGCCCGGCGTGGCGGACGTCGTCACCGAAGTGCACGTCGAGGCGGTCTTCGACGACGGCTCGCGGCTCGCGGTCGTGTCCGATCCGATCGGGGGCGGGCCCGGTCCGCAGGCTCCCGGCGAACTGCTGCCGGGGCCCCGGCACGCCGAGCCGGAGGCGGTCGTACGGCTGACGGTCCTCAACACCGCCACTGTGCCCGTCTCCGTGACCTCCCACTTCCACTTCTTCGAGGCCAACCCGAGGCTCGACTTCGACCGCGCGACGGCCTACGGCATGCGGCTCGCCGTGCCCGCCGGGTCCTCGGCGCGCTTCGGGCCGGGGGAGAGCGTCGAGGTCGGGCTCGTGCCCATCGGGGGTGACCGGATCGCCATCGGGTTCGCCGGTCTTGTCGACGGGGCGCTGGACGCGCCGGGGGCGAAGGAAGAGGCCCTGCGCAGGGCCGCCGCCTGCGGATATCTGGGAGCAGACCGATGAGCATCGACCCTTACGCCTACGCCGCCACCCACGGCCCCCGCGCCGGCGACCGCGTCCGCCTCGGCGACAGCGGGCTGACGATCCGCGTCGAGTCCGACTCCCAGCGGTACGGCGACGAGTTCCTCGCCGGGTTCGGCAAGACCGCCCGGGACGGGCTGCACCTCAAGGCGGCCGCCGTCCGGGAGACCTGTGACGTCGTCGTCAGCAACGTCGTCGTGATCGACGCGGCGCTGGGGATCCGCAAGGTCTCCATCGGGATCAGGGAGGGCCGGATCTGCTCGATCGGGCGGGCCGGGAATCCCGACACCCTCGACGGGGTCGACGTCGTGGTCGGCACCGGGACCTCGATCGTGTCCGGCGAGGGGCTGATCGCCACCGCCGGGGCCGTCGACACACATGTCCATCTGCTGTCGCCGCGCGTCATGGAGGCGTCGCTGGCGTCGGGCGTGACCACCATCGTCGGGCAGGAGTTCGGGCCGGTGTGGGGCGTCGGGGTCAACTCCCCCTGGGCGCTGCGGCACGCGTTCAACGCCTTCGACGCGTGGCCGGTCAACATCGGATTTCTGGGGCGCGGTTCGTCCTCCTCGCCCGCGCCCCTGGTCGAGGCACTCGCCGAGGGCGGTGCCTCCGGTTTCAAGGTGCACGAGGACATGGGCGCCCACACCCGCGCGCTGGACACGGCGCTGCGCGTCGCCGAGGAGCACGACGTCCAGGTCGCCCTGCACAGCGACGGGCTGAACGAGTGCCTGTCGGTCGAGGACACCCTGCGGGTGCTGGAGGGCCGCACCATCCACGCCTTCCACATCGAGGGGTGCGGCGGCGGACACGTCCCGAACGTCCTGAAGATGGCAGGCGTCCCGAACGTCATCGGCTCCTCCACCAACCCCACCCTGCCCTTCGGCCGGGACGCGGTCGCCGAGCACTACGGCATGATCGTCTCCGTCCACGACCTGAAGACCGACCTGCCCGGCGACGCCGCCATGGCCCGCGACCGCATCCGCGCCGGGACGATGGGCGCCGAGGACGTGCTGCACGACCTGGGCGCGATCGGCATCACCTCGTCGGACGCGCAGGGCATGGGGCGGGCCGGGGAGACCGTGCGCCGTACGTTCGCCATGGCCGGGAAGATGAAGGCCGAGTTCGGCGCCCCGGACGACGGCCACGACAACGAGCGCGTCCTGCGCTACATGGCCAAGCTGACCATCAACCCGGCCATCGCGCACGGCCTCGCCCACGAGGTGGGGTCGCTGGAGGTCGGCAAGCTCGCCGACATCGTGCTGTGGCGGCCGGAGTACTTCGGCGCCAAGCCGCAGCTGGTGCTGAAGGCCGGCTTCCCGGCGTACGGCGTGGTCGGCGACCCCAACGCCGCGACCGACACCTGCGAACCCCTCGTCCTGGGCCCGCAGTTCGGGGCGTACGGCGCCACGCCCGCCGACATCTCGGTCGCCTTCGTCGCCCGGGCCGCTCTCGACCAGGGCGGCGACACGATGCCCACCCGGCGCCGCAGGGTCGCCGTGCGCGCCGCGCGGGGCATCGGGCCGGCCGACCTGCGCCTGAACTCCCGTACCGGAGCGGTCGACGTCGACCAGCGCACCGGCCTGGTCACGCTCGACGGCGAGCCGCTGCGCTCCGAGCCGGCCGACTCCGTCTCCCTCAACCGCCTCTATTTCCTGTGACGTTCGGACAAGGACCCGCCATGACCACTCCCGCCGCCGACGGCTTCCGCATGCCCGCCGAGTGGACCCCGCACGAGCGCACCTGGATGGCCTGGCCGGGTCCGAACGTGACCTTCGAGGACCCCGAGGACCTCACGGCCGCCCGCCTGGCCTGGGCGTCGGTCGCCCGTGCCGTCCGCCGCTTCGAACCGGTGACGGTGGTGTGCGGTCCGGGCCAGTCCGAGGAGGCCCGGACGCTGCTCGGGCCGGGTGTGCAGACCGTCGAACGGGAGCTCGACGACGCGTGGATGCGGGACATCGGCCCCACCTTCCTGACCAACGGCGCCGGTGAACTCGCGGCCGTCGACTGGACGTTCAACGGCTGGGGCGCGCAGGACTGGGCCTCCTGGGAGCACGACGCGAAGATCGCCGCGTACGTGTGCGACCTCGCGGGGACGGCGCGGACGTACGCCTCGAAGCTCGTCAACGAGGGCGGCGCCATCCATGTGGACGGCGAGGGGACGGTCCTGCTCACCGAGACCGTCCAGCTCGGCCCGGAGCGCAACCCGCACTGGACGCGGGAGGAGGTGGAGGCCGAGATCCACGCGCATCTCGGCACCCGCAAGGCGATCTGGCTGCCGCGCGGCCTGACCGGCGACTACCCCCCGTACGGCTTCGGCACCCTCGGCCATGTCGACATCGTCGCCGCCTTCGCCCGCCCCGGCGTGGTCGTCGCCCATGTGCAGCCGGACCCGGCGCACCCCGACCACGAGGTGACGAAGGAGGTCGTCGGCCTGCTGAAGTCGCAGACGGACGCGCGCGGCCGCCGCCTGGAGGTCGTCGAGGTGCCCGCCCCGACCGTCCTGGAGGCCGACGGCCACTGGGCCGACTACTCCTACATCAACCACTACCTCTGCAACGGCGGCGTGGTGCTCTGCGGCTTCGACGACCCGCGCGACGAGATCGCGGCCGGCATCTTCCGGCGGCTCTTCCCGGAGCGGACGGTGACGCTGGTGGACGCGCGGACGATCTTCGCCGGCGGGGGCGGCATCCACTGCATCACCCAGCAGCAGCCGAGGGCCCAGGTCAGGTAGAACGTACGGGTGAACGTACTGCTCTGCGCCACCTGCGGAACCCGGCTGACCGAACCGGTCCGGCGGCTCGACGAGATGCCCGAGTACCCCGGCTGGGACGGGCTCCCGGGTCCGGACGGCCGACGGCACGGTCCGCCGAGCGTGCCGCGCGGGACGTACGTCGTCGTCCCGCTGCCGTTCGGGGCGCCGTTCGAGCCGGCCGGCCCCGACGAGGAGTACGACGGCATCGTGCCCGGCGGCATGTGGATGTCCGACGAGCGGGGCTTCCTGGTCTCCGCCGGGCCGTGCGGGACCTACGTCCTGCACCCCGACGACGTCGTGGACATCGCACCTCATCCCGACCCGCACCGCCTCATCGGTTGCTGCGGTCCGCACGGCCGGGCCGGAGTCAACCACGTCTGCGCCTGCGGGGCCGAGGTGGCGGTCGTCGCCGCCGACTGCACGAGCGGCTACGAGACCCGGCTCGTCCCGGACGCGGTTCGCGTGGCGGCCGTCGCATGACTGCGCCCCGTCGCCGTACCCCGGCCCCGCCCCGCGACGAAGTCCTCGCCGCCGCCATGCAGATGATCGCCGAGCTCGGCCTGGAGAAGCTCACCATGGCCGCGCTCGGCCGTGCGGTCGGGATGAGCAGCGGGCATCTCCTCTACTACTTCCACTCCAAGGACGAGCTGCTGCTGCGCACCCTGGAGTGGAGCGAGGGCCGGCTCGGCGCCGAGCGCGGCCGGCTGCTGACGCGGACGGCGACCGCTCGGGAACGGCTCGACGCGTACGTCGACCTGTACGTCCCCGACGGCCACCGCGACCCGCACTGGACGCTCTGGCTGGAGGTCTGGAACCGCTCGCAGAACGCCGACGACGCCGCACGCGACCGGCAGGCCGCCATCGAGGGCGCCTGGCACCGGGACCTGGTGGCGCTGGTTGCGGAGGGCGTCTCACGGGGGGAGTTCCGGGCGGTCGACCCGGACCGGTTCGCCGCCCGGCTGCGGGCGCTGCTCGACGGGTTCTCCATCCATGTGGCCATCGGGCTGCGAGGCACCGACCGAGCGCAAATTCTGCGCCACGTACGGGAGTTCCTGGATGACAGCCTCCTCGCGGACACCTGAGCACAGGTCCAGGTTGTACGCAATACATCGGATTGACCCTGTAGCGCGTGGTGCGTTTGCCTCTTGGGGAGCGCCGACCGCAGCACCCGATCCGGTGGAGGGAGACACCAACGGGGTGTCGGACGTCTTCCTACGGACAGTGCAATGACAACGACCGACCACGGGGGAACAACCATGCACAAGAGCAAGCGGCTCACCGTACTCACCGCTGTCTGCGTCGCCGCCGCGACGGCGCTGACGGCGACGCAGGCGGGCGCCGCGCCCCAAGCCCCGGCCACCGAGCGGGTCACCGTCTCCGGCACGGGGGAGCAGGGCACGAGCGATGCCTCAGGCCCCTACCTCAGCGCGAACGGCCGCTACGCCGCGTTCGGATCCAACGCACCGAACCTCGTGCCCGGCGACACCAACGGCGTGCAGGACACCTTCGTACGCGATCTGCGCACCGGGAAGCTGGAGCGGATCAGTGTCGCGACGGACGGCACCCAGGCCGACAGCGGCACCGACCCCGCGGCCATCAGCGCCGACGGCCGCTACGTCGTCCTCGTCTCGACCGCCGGCAACCTCAAGGACTGGCCGGCGCCGAAGGAGTACTGGGCCAGGGACATCTACGTCCACGACCGCGTCACCGGCCGCACCGAGTGGGTCAGCACGACCCCGGACGGCGGCTCCGCCTACGCGCACGGCGACGCGGCCATCTCCGACGACGGCCGGTACGTCGCCTTCAACGCCCGGCCGAACCGGGTGGAGACGGGCGAGACGGTCATCCATCCCGTCGTGTACGTCACCGACCGCCGCACCGGCGCCGTCGAACGTGTCACCAACCGCGACCACCCGAGCCGGGGCTCGTACCACCTGGACATGAGCGCGGACGGCCGCTACGTGGCGTACGACCGGTTCGAGCCGCGGGGCGGGGGTGGCTCGCTGATGGTCCACGACCGCCGCACCGGTACCGAGGAACAGGCCGACGTCACCCCGCAGGGAAAGCCCGCCCAGCGCAACGGCCTCGACCCCTCGCTCTCGGCGGACGGCCGCCATCTCGCCTTCACCTACGTCGGCGACGACCTCGTGCCGGACGGCGCCGCCGTCAACACGTCGACCTATGTGCGCGACCTGCGCACCGACACCACCCGAGGCATCGTCCACGACGGCTCGGGCGGCTCCGCGGTCATCGCCGGCCCCGAGATCAGCCGCAACGGCCGCTACGTCGCCTACGGATTCCGGCCCTCGCAGGGCCAGGACAACATCCACGTGAGGGACCTGCGCACCGGCACCTCCACCCTGGCCAGCGCAGCGCTCGCCGGCGGCCCGGTCACCGACGACAGCGTCTACGCCACCTCGTTCGGCGGCGGCGACAAGCTGCTCGGCCTCGGTTCGAGCTCCGCCCAGCTGGTCGCCGGCGACACGAACGGCCTCGGCGACGGCTTCGTCCGCCGCCTGCGGTGATCAGCGCAGTGTTCGCATCCTGAGACGGACGGTGAGCACGGGGGCGACTTGTGCCAGACTGCCCCCGTGCTCTCGTTCGCCATGATTATTGGCAGCAGGCGCGCCGGTCCGCAGTGACCGCCACGTACGACCAGGTACGGGTGGACACCGTCGTCCTCGACCCGCGCGCAGACCTCTCGCACCCGCGAGAGGTTTTTCTGTTTCCCGGCCCACCCGCAGCCGGGCGGAGAGCGTGAGGGACCATAGGTGGGGGCGGTGGAACCGGTCATTCCGGTAGACCGAGATCCATACTTCAGGAGCCTTACGACCATGACGGTAACCAGCGAGCTCGACGACTCGTTCCACGTCTTCGACACCACCCTGCGCGACGGCGCCCAGCGGGAGGGCATCAACCTCACCGTCGCCGACAAGCTGGCCATCGCCCGTCACCTGGACGACTTCGGCGTGGGCTTCATCGAAGGCGGCTGGCCCGGCGCCAACCCCAGGGACACCGAGTTCTTCTTCCGCGCCCAGCAGGAGATCGACTTCAAGCACGCCCAGCTGGTCGCCTTCGGCGCGACCCGCCGCGCGGGCGGCAAGGCGAGCGAGGACCCGCAGGTCAAGGCGCTGCTGGAGGCCGGCGCCCCCGTGATCACCCTCGTCGCGAAGTCCCACGACCGGCATGTCGAGCTGGCCCTGCGCACCACGCTCGACGAGAACCTGGAGATGGTCCGCGACACCGTCTCCTACCTGGTGTCGCAGGGCCGCCGCGTCTTCGTCGACTGCGAGCACTTCTTCGACGGCTACCGCGCCAACCCCGAGTACGCGAAAGCGGTCGTCCGCACGGCGTCGCAGGCCGGCGCGGACGTGGTGATCCTCTGCGACACCAACGGCGGCATGCTCCCGGCCCAGGTCCAGGCGGTCGTCTCGACGGTCCTCGCCGACACCGGCGCCCGGCTCGGCATCCACGCCCAGGACGACACGGGCTGTGCGGTGGCGAACACGCTGGCCGCCGTGGACGCGGGCGCGACCCACGTCCAGTGCACGGCCAACGGCTACGGCGAGCGGGTGGGCAACGCCAATCTCTTCCCGGTCGTGGCGGCCCTGGAGCTCAAGTACGGCAAGAAGGTCCTCCCGGACGGCCACCTGCGCGAGATGACCCGCATCTCGCACGCGATCGCCGAGGTCGTGAACCTCACCCCCTCCACGCACCAGCCGTACGTCGGTGTCTCAGCCTTCGCGCACAAGGCCGGCCTGCACGCCTCCGCGATCAAGGTCGACCCGGACCTGTACCAGCACATCGACCCCGAGCAGGTCGGCAACACCATGCGGATGCTGGTCTCCGACATGGCGGGCCGCGCGTCCGTCGAGCTCAAGGGCAAGGAGCTCGGCATCGACCTGGGCGGTGACCGGGAGCTGGTCGGCCGGGTCGTGGAACGCGTGAAGGAACGCGAGCTCAAGGGCTACACGTACGAGGCGGCCGACGCCTCCTTCGAGCTGTTGCTCCGCGCCGAGGTCGAGGGCAAGCCCCTGAAGTACTTCCAGGTCGAGTCCTGGCGCGCGATCGTCGAGGACCGCCCCGACGGCACGCACGCCAACGAGGCCACGGTCAAGCTGTGGGCCAAGAGCGAGCGCATCGTCGCCACGGCGGAGGGCAACGGCCCGGTCAACGCCCTGGACCGGGCCCTGCGTGTGGCCCTGGAGAAGATCTACCCCCAGCTCGCCAAGCTGGACCTCGTCGACTACAAGGTCCGCATCCTGGAGGGCGTGCACGGCACCCAGTCCACCACCCGCGTCCTGATCTCAACGTCCGACGGGGCGGGGGAGTGGTCGACGGTCGGCGTCGCCGAGAACGTCATCGCGGCGTCGTGGCAGGCGCTGGAGGACGCGTACACGTACGGGCTGCTGCGGGCGGGCGTGACGCCGGCCGAGTAGGCCGAACGGACCTCGCACCTGCCCCCGGTGCCGTCGTCCACGGCACAGTGGAGCGATGGACGACAAGGACGACACGGACACGGACGCCAGGAATCTCCTGGCCCGGGGGCAGGTGGCGACCCGGCTGCCCGCCCGGGACCTGGAGCGTGCGCGGCGCTTCTACGCCGAGAAGCTCGGTCTGGAGCCCGTCGACGAACGGCCGGGTGGGCTGCTGTACCGGTGCGGAGGCGCGGAGTTCGCGGTGTTCCAGTCGACAGGCGCCTCCCCCGGCACCTTCACCCAGATGGGCTGGCAGGTCGACGACGTCGAAGCGGTCGTGGCGGAACTCCGGCGGCGCGGCGTGCAGTTCGAGGAGGTCGACGTGCCGGGCCTGCACACGACGGACGGCATCGCCGAGATCGAGGGCCACTACCCGAGCAAGGGCTTCCGCGGCGAACGCGCCGCCTGGTTCCACGACAGCGAGGGCAACCTGCTGGGGATCGGTCAGCCGGTCGTCTGAGGCATCCCCGACGGCGTGCCTGTGGGAGCTCCTTCTCCAGCAGCGTGAAGGACTTGGGCGCCCCGCCCGGCTGCGGCTTGCCCTCCTTGTGGCCCGCGACGTGGTAACCGGCGTCCTGGTAGTAGGCGTTGAGACGCGCGTTGCCGGCCAGACAGTCCAGGCGCACCGATGTCCGTCCCACCGCGGCCACTCGGCGTTCCGCGGCCCTCAGCAGCAGGCGCCCCGTCCCGCGAGCGGCGGTGCTCCGGTCGACCATGAGCCGGTGCACGTACCCGGCCTCGGGCGGCTGCGGACCCCAGGCGGCCTCGTCCTCCCACCACGGCTCCCAGGCGCCGGTGACGCGCCCGTCGGCCTCCGCGAGCCAGACCTCGCCGCGCGAGATGACCCGGCGGAAGTGGTCCTCGTCCAATTCCCCCGGCCGCCACTGGCCCGTCACGCCATGGGCCGTCATCCAGCGGGCCGCATCGTCGCGGAGGCGGACGAGGGTAGCCAGGTCGGCCTCGCCGGCCCGGCGGACACGTGGATCATTCACGCCGGGATCCTCGCGCATCCGTGCCGTGCGAAAGATGGTTTCGTATACGCGTCAAGGGGGGCGGGTCTTCACTTACTGAAGGAACAATGCCCCTGATCCGGCCAGGGGTTGAGCGTGCACCGGTCCTGACGTGAAGTCTTGACGCCAATCGGCGCCGCCAGTTAACTCACGGCGCGAGTTAAGTCAAAAGTGGACTATGAGAGTCGAGGGATGTTCCATGAGAAGAACCGCCCTGCTCGTCTCCGCCACCCTCCTGACCACCCTGCTCCCGCTCAGCGCGGCCGCCCCCGCATCCGCCGCCGACGACCCCGCCCCGGTCCCCGTCGACCGCTTCGAGGGCGAGGTCCCCTTCGCGAGCCCGCCTGCCGAGGGCGTCTTCACCTGGGGCGGCGACAACGACGACCCGCCGGCCCTCCGGCTGGCCGCCCGCGACGACGCGCCCGAGGGCGAGCAGGTCCTCTCCGGCACGTACGACATCAGCGGCTACGGCGGCTTCACCCACACCTTCGCCTATGCCGAACCCGCCCACGACTGGTCCGCCCACAAGGGCGTCCGCTTCTGGTGGGACGGCCGGAACAACGGCAAGAAGATCGCCTTCGAGCTCAAGGACGGCGGCGCCAACGGCGAGGCCACCGAGCTGTGGACGACCTCCTTCACCGATGACTTCGGCGGCTGGAAACAGATCGAACTGCCCTTCACCGACTTCACTTATCGCACGGACTACCAGCCCGTCGGCGGCATCGACCACATCCTCGGCCTCACCGAGACCTGGGGATACGCCGTCACCCTCCCCGTCGGCGTCAAGGCTGAATTCGCCATGGACGGCGTCGAGTTGTACGGCAGGGCCGACCAGTCCCTGAAAGCCTCGGTCCGCACCGACTCCGCCGTCTATCCGACCGTCGAGGGCGGCACGGCGACCGCACGGCTCACCGTGGCCACGACCGGCGCCACCCCCCTCGACGAACCCGTCACCGTCACCTACGAGACCACCGGCGGCACCGCCGACCCCGGCAAGGACTACACCCCGGTCACGGGCACCGTCACCTTCCCGGCCGGCACGGCCTCCGGGGCCGCCCGCGAGGTCCGCGTCCCCACCCTGAGGGACAGGTCCGCCGAGCCCGCCGAGACGATCCCGCTGAAGCTGACCGTCACGGGCGCCAAGGCCCCGGCCGAGACCCCGCAGATAGTGGTCGACGCGCACGGACTGCCCTATCTCGACAGCAAGTTGCCCGTGCGCAAGCGCGTCTTAGACCTCCTGTCCCGGCTGTCGCTGGAGGAGAAGGCCGGCCAGATGACCCAGGCCGAGCGCGGCGCGCTCGCCACCTCCGGCGACATCGCCACGTACGCCCTCGGCTCGCTCCTCTCCGGCGGCGGCTCCACCCCGACGCCCAACACCCCCGAGGCCTGGGCGAAGATGATCGACGGCTTCCAGCTGAGGGCGCGGGCGACCCGCTTCCAGATCCCGCTGATCTACGGCGTCGACGCGGTGCACGGCCACAACAACCTGGTCGGCGCGACGATCATGCCGCACAACATCGGACTCGGGGCGTCCAGGAACCCGCAGCTGGCCTACCGGGCGGGCGCGGTGACCGCCGCCGAGACACGGGCCACCGGAGTCCCCTGGAGCTTCGCGCCCTGCCTGTGCGTGACGCGGGACGACCGGTGGGGGCGGGCCTACGAGTCCTTCGGCGAGGACCCGGCGCTCGTCGAGTCGATGGAGACCGTCATCCAGGGCCTCCAGGGCAGGCCCGACGGACGGGACCTGGACCGTGGCGACAAGGTCCTCGCCACCGCCAAGCACTTCGTCGCCGACGGCGGCACCGAGTACGGCTCCTCCACCACCGGGACGTACACCATCGACCAGGGCGTCACCAAGGTCACCGGGCAGCAGCTGGAGGCCGTCCACCTGGCCCCGTACGAGACGGCCGTCGACCGTGGCGTCGGCACGGTCATGCCGTCGTTCTCCTCGCTCGACGTCGTCGGCGACGGCCTGGGCCCGGTGAAGATGCACGCCCGCGCCGACATGATCAACGGTGTCCTCAAGGACCGCATGGGCTTCGACGGCTTCGTGATCAGCGACTGGCAGGCCATCGACCAGATCCCGGGCGACTACGCCTCGGACGTCCGTACGTCGGTCAACGCGGGCCTCGACATGATCATGGTGCCGTACGCGTACAAGGAACTCCACGCCACCTTGGCCGACGAGGTGAGGGCCGGACGGATCGGCGAGCGGCGGATCGACGACGCCGTGTCCCGCATCCTCACCCAGAAGTTCCGCCTCGGGCTCTTCGAGAAGCCGTACGCCGACACGAGCGGCGCGTCGCAGATCGGGTCCGCCGAGCACCGGGCCGTGGCGCGGCGGGCGGTGGCCGAGTCGCAGGTGCTGCTGAAGAACGCGCAGGGCGTGCTGCCGCTGAAGCAGTCCGAGAAGGTGTACGTCGCCGGATCCAACGCCGACGACATCGGCAACCAGAGCGGCGGCTGGACGATCACCTGGCAGGGCTCCTCCGGGGACATCACACCCGGTACGACGATCCTGGAGTCGATGCGGAGGAACTCGGCGCGGCTGACGTACTCCAAGGACGCCTCGGCCCCGACGGACGGCCATGACGTCGGTGTGGTCGTCGTCGGTGAGACCCCGTACGCCGAGGGCGTCGGCGACGTCGGCAACGGCCACGACCTGCGGCTGAGCGACGCCGACCGCGCGGCCGTCGACAAGGTGTGCGGCGCGATGAGGTGCGTGGTGCTGATCGTCTCCGGGCGTCCGCAGCTCATCGACGACGCGGCACTGTCCGGGATCGACGCGCTGGTCGCCTCCTGGCTGCCGGGCACGGAGGGCGACGGCGTGACGGACGTCCTCTACGGCAGGCGGCCCTTCACCGGGCAGCTCCCCGTCACCTGGCCGAAGTCGGAGGCACAGCTGCCGATCAACGTCGGGGACGCGTCGTACGACCCCAGGTTCCCGTACGGCTGGGGTCTGACCACGCTGACCAAGGTGCCCGAGGGCGGCGCCGTGACCCTGAAGGCGCTCGGCATCGCGGCCGCGGCCGCCGAGAAGGCCGGGGCCGAGGAGGCGGGCCGGGCGCTCGTCACCAAGGCACGGCTGATCGTCCAGCAGCGGGCCGCGGGCACGGGGATCACCGCGGCGGTGGCGGGGCCCTTCGCCGAGGCCGACCATCTGCTGGTGACGGGCCGGTACGGGGCGGCCGTGGAGCGGCTGCGGGCGGCGTACCGCGCGGCCTGAGCCGTCGTACCGCAGCGCGGCGTGGCACGACATCGGTCCCGGTGGGATTCGCCCGCCGGGACCGACCCTTTTGTCCGGCCCATCAGGTAGCGTCGAGGGTATGAGGACTCCGCTCTCCCGGGGCCTTATGCGCTTGGCTGTCGTGCCGGTCGCCGCGACGGTCGCGGTGCTCACGGCCGGCGCGCCCGGCGCACATGCGGCCACGGATGTTTCCCAGGTCGCCGAGGCGCTGCGCGAGGGTCCCGTCTACGTGGACCCCGCCGCCTCGGACCAGCTGTCGTCGGCTGACGCCGAAGCGCTCGCCGACAAGATCAAGGACGCCGACAAGCCGGTCTTCGTCGCCGTTCTCCCGGCCGACCAGCCGACCCGGAACCTCCTGCTGAACCTCCGTACGGAGACCGGTGTCACGGGCCTGTACGGGGTCCGCGTCGGTGATCGCTTCGACGCGGCGGCCGACGCCACCGTGATGTCCCGGCAGGCGGTGGACAACCTGGTCACCTCGGTGCAGAGCGCCGGCGACCCCAAGGCCCAGCTGAACGACTTCGTCGACACCGCGCTGCGCAACGTGGGTGGCTCGGCACCCGCCAGTTGGAGCGACGGCGGGGACGGCACGGGTGTGGACGTCGGCGGCCTGGTCGCCGTCGGCGTGGTCCTGGCGGCGGGCGGCGCGGGCGCGTACGCGCTGGTCCGGCGCAACCGGCGACGCCACGAGGAGGAGCAGCGGGCGGCGCTGGAGAAGCTGCGGGTCGTGGTCGACGAGGACATCACCGCCTTCGGCGAGGAACTGGACCGCCTGGACTTCCACCCGGCCGAGACCGGCGCCGACGACGCGATGCGCGCGGACTACGAAACCGCCCTGGACTCCTACGACCAGGCGAAACGGCTCATGGACGGTGCCCGCAAACCGGAGGACGTCAAGGCGGTCACCCAGGCCCTGGCGGACGGCCGCTTCTCCCTCACCCAGCTGGCCGCCCGCCGGGAGCACCAGCCGCTTCCGGCCCGCCGGCCGCCGTGCTTCTTCGACCCGCGGCACGGCCCGGCGGTGGCCGACGAGACCTGGACCCCACCGGGCGGCGCGGCCCGCGAGGTCCCGGTCTGCGCGGCCGACCGGACCCGTCTGTCCGAGGGCCGTGACCCCGTGATCCGCGAGGTCGACACCGAGTACGGCCGCCGGCCCTACTGGGACGCCGGCCCCGCCTACGGCCCCTGGGCAGGCGGCTACTTCGGCGGCGGCATCCTTCCCGGCCTCCTCATCGGCACGATGTTGGGCAGCATGATGGCCGCGCCGGCCTACGCGGCCGACTACGGGGCGGGGTACGGGTACGGCGGTGGCGGCTACGAGGGCGGTGACGTGTCCGGGGCGGACTTCGACACCGGGGACTTCGGGGGCGGGTTCGGCGGTGGGGACTTCGGCGGGGGAGGGTTCGACGGCGGAGGCTTCTGAGGATCCGGCTACAGGCGGACGAGGCGGCCCTCGGCGCGTGCGGCGGTGTGCTTCGCCGGGTGGTCCTCGCGGCCGCCGGGGCGTACATGGCCGGGGCCGGCGGCGAGCAGCCCGGCGATCGCCTCCGGCACGACCAGGGCGATCAGGACGGCGAGGGGCGCGCGCCAGCCGTCGGTGACGTCGTGGAGGACGCCCAGGGCCAGCGGGCCGAGGCCGGCCAGCAGATAGCCGATGGTCTGCGCCATCCCCGAGAGATCGGCGGCTACCTGCGGGCCGTCCGCGCGCAGCCCGAGCAGCGTCATCGCCAGCGGGAAGGCGCTGCCGGTCGCCGTACCGAGCAGGCACACCCACGCCCAGCCGAGAGCGGGGGCCAGCAGCAGGCCCGCGAGGGAGAGCAGTTGCGCCGCCGTCACGGCCACCACGAGGAGCCGCTGGCCGCGCATACGGGCGGCGGCGAGGGGGACGACGAACCCCAGCGGGATGCCGACGGTCAGCATCAGCGACATCATCAGCCCGGCCTGGGCGGGCGTGTAGCCGCTCGCCCGCATGATCTGCGGCAGCCACGCCACCAGCGTGTAGAACATCAGCGAGACCAGCCCGAGAAACGCCGACACCCACCAGGCGAGCGGGCAGCGCAGTAAGGATCCGCCCGTCGTCCTCGGCACCGGAGGCGGGGTCCTGCGATGCCTGCCGTCCGCTCCGGGCGCGGCCAGCAGCCCCCACACCGCCGCGGCCAGCACCGCGGGCACCGCCCAACCCGCCAGCGCGGCCTGCCATCCGGTCGCGGCGGCAAGCGGCACCGCGGCTCCGGCGGCGAGGGCCCCGGAGACGGCCATGAGCGTCATGGTGAGGCCGGTGAACAGTCCGATCCGCCGGCCGAAGTGGTCCTTGACGATCGCGGGCAGCAGTACGTTGCCGACGGCGATGCCGGCCCCGGCCAGCACCGTCCCCGCGAAGAGCGCCGTCGGCCACGGAACCGCCCGCACGGCGGCGCCGAGCGCCAGCACCCAGAGGGCGGCGCACAGGGCGGCCTGCGTTCCGAACCGGCGGGCCAGCCGGGGCGCGATCCAGGCGAAGGCGCCCAGGCACAACACCGGCAACGTCGCCAGCACGCTGACCTCGGTGCCGGACAGGGCGAGAGCCTGCCGGACGTTCCCGATGAGCGGCGAGGTCCCGGTGATCGCCGCGCGTAGATTGACGGCCAGCAGTATCAGACCGGTGATGAGCCACAGTCTGGTGGTCACGTGTGTTTCCCCCGTGGACGTGACGGCGGCCCCCTCCTCCGTCCAGGAGAGGGCCGCCGGGCTTTCGAGAAGTGCTCGGTGTGCCGGTGGGCCCAGGTGCGCCCGTGGGCTTCGGTCAGATGCTCACGCTGTGGTTGACCGGACACTTGGCCCTGCCGGCGGTGCGGAACGCCACACCGGTCGCGCCGACGGAGGCGGGCGTGCCGAGCTGCTTCAGGATCTCGTCGGACAGCAGGTCCTCCTTGCCCTTGAGGGCGTCGGCAACCTTCTCGTCGGAGACGAACACCAGCTCCGCGGCGATGTTGTCCTGAACGATCCGCGCCAGGTTGTCCAGGGCCACCCCGATCGGGTCCGACGGCAACTGCGCCGTGGGGATGTCGATCAGATGGGAGTCCACCTTCTTCTGGTTCATCATCGGCTTGATGATGATCTCCGCCTGGTTCAGCACCGACGTCGTCCAGATCGACAGCACGACCGTGTACAGGTCGGCCCAGGCGGCCTCGCCGAGCTGTGCCCGCCACTTCTTGCACAGGCCCTGAACCCCGGAGATCTGTGCCTCGGCGGCGTACTGCATGTTCACGCGGATCGCTGGGTACACGCGCCCCGCGAAGACCTGGAACGAGGCGATGTCGAAGGCGCGGGACCGGATGGAGTCGGCGATGAACGTGAGCGCCTCGTCGAGGATCTTCGCGCAGGAGTTGTGCAGTGCCTGCGGCAGCTTCGCCGCGGCGAGGTTGCCCTTCGCGGTGGTCAGCTTGTCCGCGAAGGCCTGCAGGGGCGTCGTCCAGGCGTCGGTGCCGGGGCCCTGCATCGCCACCATGTCGAGGTCGTGGGCGTCGATGCGGTCGGCGTTGGGGACGTTGGGGACTTTGTCCGACAGGTACTCCGCGAGCGTGGAGAAGATCCCCAGCGGCACGTGGGCGATGGACTTCGCCAGCTCGAACTCCTCCGCCACCGGGTGTTCCACGTACCGTTTGCCCTCGTGGACGAGGGTGAAGGTGCCGCCCTTCGCGTCGTTCTGCACCACGATCACGGGTCCGAGGTTCTTGACCAGATCGGCCTTCAGCGCCGCGTAGTTGGTGCGCATCGCAGCGTTCACCGCGCGGATGGAGTCCCGGGCGGCGCTCTGGGCGCTCACCGCCTCCGCGGCCGGGGTGGCGTCGAGGACGGTTGCCGTGGCCGGCTGGGCCGCCGTGTGGCCCAGGAACGTCGCGGCGCCCATGCCGCCCGCGCCACCGATGAATGTCCGGCGTGTTGCCATGACTTGCTCTCCGTAACGAATCGGTCGTCAGGTGTTCCCGCCTGGGGGGAAAGCGGTGGTGTGGGGGGAACTGACCCGCCGGGAGCCACGAAGGGCCGGGACGCGGGGAGCACTGCGAGAGGTGGATCCCTCTCCGGTGGATCCCTCTCCGGCAGCGTGGGGCTGCGGGGGCGCCGGAGAGGGGCAGTCGCGGGCGCGACAGGCCCGTACCGGTGCCTGTCGGACTCGCGCTAGGGTCTGTCGTTTGGATCAGGTCGGCTAAGAGAGACTGCGCCTCCTGGCTGACCCGAGCGGGGCGTGGTGCGTGCAGCTGCAAGGCGGAGGAGGGCGGCGACGCGGAGCGTCGGCAACCGACGACAACGCGGCAGATGCGCGTGCCACGCCCCGCGACGCCGGCATGATCCAAACGACAGGCCCTAGTAGTGCTTCGTTAGGTCTATGCGTTTGTGCTGATCAAGAGCATGTTGGAAGTGTGGACACGCATGAAGTGAACCGATTACGGGCCGCGTTGGCGCTGTTCGTGGCCGATGTGTTCGCCTCGGTGCCGCGCAAGGATCAGCGGGCCAAGGGCGAGTGCTATCTGCGGGGGTTGATGCTGGACGGCCGGCGCAAGTCGATCCAGCCGATGGCCCAGCGGCTGCCGGACGGGAACATGCAGGCCCTGCAGCAGTTCGTCAACCAGTCGCCATGGCAGTGGACGCCGGTGCGGCGGCGGATCGCCGAGCGGCTGGTCGAGGTGGTCAAGCCCGATGTGTGGGTCATCGACGACGTGTCGTTTCCCAAGTACGGGCGGGCCTCGGTCGGGGTAGCCCGGCAGTACTGCGGAGCGTTGGGCAAACGGGCCAACTGCCAGGTCGCCGTCAGCGTGCACGCCGCCACCGACACCGCCTCCTGCCCGCTGGAGTGGGAGCTGTTCCTGCCCGAGGAATGGGCCCACGACCTCCCGCGGCGCACGGCTGCGGGCGTGCCCGACGAGATCGGGCATGTGACCAAGCCGCGTCTGGCGTTGGGGCTGCTGGAGAGGCTGGCGGACTGGCTGCCGTCGGTGCCGGTGCTCGTGGCCGATGCCGGCTACGGCCGCAGCGTCGCCTTCCGCCTGGCCCTGGAGGAACGCGGCTGGTCCTACATCATGGCCGTCGAGCCCAAGGAGATCGCCCGCCCGGCCAATGCCATCCCATATCTGCCGCCCTACCAGGGCCTGGGCCCGCCCACACTGCCCCGCTATCGCGAACCGGCCCGCCCCCTGCACCAGCTCATCGATGCGCACGCCCGCTTCGAAACCGTCACCTGGCGCCAAGGCAGCAAAGGAACGATGACCTCACGCTTTGCGGTGCTTGAGGTGCGGCCCTCGGGCAAGGAAGCTACCCGCACCGCGCAGGAACAGGCCGGTGGACGCGGCCGGTGGGACGGGGTGCTGCCGCTGCGGACGCTGCTGGTGGAACAGCCCGAAGACGCCGACGCACCCACCGGCTACTGGATGAGCAACCTGCCCGCCACCACCCCCATCGCCGACCTGGTGCGCTTTGCGAAGATGCGCTGGCGTATCGAGCACGATTACCGCGAGCTCAAGCACGGGCTGGGCCTGGACCATTTCGAGGGCCGCACCTGGCGCGGCTGGCACCACCACGTCACCCTCGTCACCGCCGCCCAGGCCTTCCTCACCCTGCGGCGTTACGACCCAAAAGCCCGCACGACAGCCTGAGTCTCTACCAGGTCCTCGACGCGTTGCAGGACCTGCTGCGCTGCTGGGACGGTACCTGCACCACCTGCGGCCGCCCCCTCACCCCAAGCAGAACCAGAACCTAACGAAGCACTACTAGGTCAGCGCGGTGTGGGAGGGAACGACGACGCCGTACAGGTCGGCGATCGTCGCCAGCGCGCTTTGGTGGATCTGGGCGGCGGACACTCCGCCGCCCACCGACGGCAGCGGCCGGGTGGCGCAGGCGTCGGCGACCACGGTGGGCTTGTTCCCGCGCAGGAACGCGCCCTCCGCGGTGAACGTCACGCACATGTGCGTCATGAACCCGGCGATGACCAGGTTCTTGTTGCCCGCCCGGTCGACGAGGTCACCGAGTTCGGTGTCGACGAAGGCGTTGGGGGCCTTCTTCACCACGGTCCGCTCGCCCTTGGCGGGCTTGACCTTGTCGTGGATGCGGCCGATCGGCCGGCGGACGTCGTACGGGGTGTTCTCCCCGCCGTCGTTGACGATGTGGATGACCGTCCCGCCCGCCTCGCGGGCCGCGCCCAGCAGTTCGGCCGCGGCGTCCAGGGCGGGCCGCCAGCCGTCGAGTTCCATCACACCGCGGGTGTAGGTGTTCTGGTAGTCCACCATGATCAAGGTGGCGGAGGCGAGCGAAGCCGGCTTGTCGGCCAGGCCGTTGAGCTTGCGCAGCGTCGTCGTACCCGACGTGTCCGCCTCCGCCGCCTGCGCGGGGGAGTCGCCCAGCCGGGTGGCGCCGAACACCGCGGCCCCGCCGACGACGGCCGCACCGCCGACCTTCAGGAACCCACGGCGGGACGTGCCGCCCCGCTCCTGCTCCGCCATGTCAGGCCAGCTCCTTCCCGGACGCGACGACGACGCCGTACGCGTCGGCGATGGCCGCCAGCCCGCTGCGGTGCAGTTCGTCGGCGGAGACGTTCACGATCGACCGGGTGGCACACGCGTCCGCCGGGACGGTGGGCCGGTTGCCGCGCAGGGCCGCCGACGCCGACGTGTACGCGATGCACATGTGGGTCATGAACCCGGCGACGATCACGTTCTCGTTCCCGGCCTCGTCCACGAGCTTGCCGAGGTCGGTCCCGTGGAAGGCGTCCGGGGCCTGCTTGACGACCACGGGCTCGCCGTCGATCGGTGCCACGCGGGGGTGGATCTCGCCGATCTCCGCGCGGATGTCGTACGGCGACCCCTCGCCGCCGTCGTGCTGGACATGGATGACCTCGGCTCCGGCCGCGCGGGCACGGGACAGCAGATCCGACGCCGCTTCCAGGGCGGGCTTCCAGCCGTCGAGTTCCATCACACCGCGGGTGTAGGTGTTCTGGTAGTCGACGAGGATCAGCGTCGAGGACGCGAGGGCCGCGGGGGTTTTGTCGGCACCGCCGAGTGCGCGCAGCGTCTTGCTTGCCACAGGTCTTCTCCAAGGGTCGGGGGACTCAGCGAGTTGTTCAACAAGTTGTTGAACACGTATGCGACGCTATGGCTCGCACCGGGCTGTCGGCAATGACGTGCTATTTGCAGAAACCGACACCCGCGACCGCAGGTCAAGCAGGGGGTTAAAAGGTGGGGACCGTCAACCGGTTGATCGTGATCGTGCTGTTCGAGGGCGTCGACCTCCTCGATGTCACCGGCCCGCCGGAGGTGTTCTCCCTCGTCCCGCGCGAGACCGCCGAGCGAGTCGGCTACGAGGTCGTCCTGGCCGCCGAGACCACGGCGCCGGTGACGACGGCGGCCGGCGTGCGGATCCTGCCCGACACCACGTTCCATGACGTCGCGGAACGGGCGATCGACACGCTGCTGGTGCCCGGCTCCGTCGAGGTGGACAGCGAGCGCCGCATCCACCCCATCACCGACCCCGGCACGGTGGCGTGGGTGAAGGCCCTGGCCACCCGCACCCGTCGGGTGACGTCGGTGTGCGTCGGCGCGCACATCCTCGCCGCCGCGGGGCTCCTCGACGGCAAGCGCGCCACCACGCACTGGTCGACCGCGCAGCGGCTCGCCGCCGACCACCCGGCCGTCCGGGTCGACCCCGATCCCATCTTCATCCGTGAGGAGGGCGAGGTCTGGACCGGCGCGGGGATCAGCGCCTGCCTGGACCTGTCCCTGGCCCTGGTCGCGGAGGACTTCGGCGAGCAGGTCGCGCTGCGCGTCGCCCGCCAGCTCGTGATGTACCTGAAACGGCCCGGCGGGCAGTCCCAGTTCAGCGTGCCGTTGGAGCGGGTGTCGCCGACCCGGCGCATCGAGGACCTCCGGCATCACATCCTGAACAACATCGGCCGCCGCCTGACCGTCCCGGACCTGGCCGCGTACGCGCACGTCAGCGACCGGCAGCTCACCAGGATCTTCAAGACCGAACTCGGCACGACACCGCACGCCTACATCGAATCGGCCCGGGTCGAGCTGGCCGGCAACCTGCTGGAGACCACCGACGACACGCTCGACCGGGTCGCCTCCGTCTGCGGGTTCGGCACCGTCGACACGCTCATCAGGGCGTTCCGCCGCCGCCACGCCACGACGCCGAGCGAGTACCGGGCACGGTTCCGCGCCGTGCCGGTCCGGGAGACGTCCGAAGCGGGATGAGCAGGGCGCGTGCGGCACGGTACGGGACGGCACGGGACGACACGGCACGGCACGGGCCCGGCGTCCGAGGACGCCGGGCCCGTGAAAATGGAGGATCAGTCGGATCGCTCAGATCGCTCAGATCACTCAGATCACTGGGATCAGTCGGATCCGTGGGATCGGCGACGCGGCTCGGTCAGAGAGACGACGCGGCCGACGCGATCGCCGAGGCGAACGTCGAGACCTCGGTGTAGACACCGGGCGCGTTCGGCCGGGCGCAGCCTATGCCCCAGCTGACGATGCCGACCTGGATCCAGGCGTTGCTCGCGTCGCGGCGGAACATCGGGCCGCCGGAGTCGCCCTGGCAGGTGTCGACGCCGCCGGACGGGAGGCCGGCGCAGATCTCCTCGCTCGCGACGAGCCCGCTGTAGCCGCTGTAGGAACGGCACTGGGCGTCGCTCATGAACGGCACGTTGGCCTTGAGCATGTAGCGCTGCTGGCTGCCGCCCTCGGTGGCCGCGCCCCAGCCGGCCACGGTGAAGGTACCGGTGTTGTACTGCGTGGTGGTGGCGATCTTCAGCGTCGGCAGGTTGATGGGCTGGGCGAGCTTGATCAGCGCCCAGTCCTTGCCGGTGCCGTTGTAGCCGGGGGCCCGGTACACGTACGTGGAACGGACCTGGACCCGGCCGCTGGTGGACTGCAGGTCCACGACGC
Organism: Streptomyces cyaneochromogenes; assembly: GCF_003963535.1. GTDB lineage: Bacteria > Actinomycetota > Actinomycetes > Streptomycetales > Streptomycetaceae > Streptomyces > Streptomyces shaanxiensis. The sequence goes on from NZ_CP034539.1 coordinate 7,145,287, forward strand.
CGGCGGTCGCGGTGATGCTGGTGTTCGGGCCGGTCGAGCCCACACAGTGCGCGGCGGTGAGCACGATCTGCTGGGTGTACAGCGCGCCGCCACAGCCCATGGAGAGCCGGACCATGAACGGGAACTCGCCCTGCGTGGCACGGGTTCCGCCGACGACGCGCGAGTCGGCGGCCTGCGCGGCCGAGACGGGCTGAAGGCTGACGATCGCGAGAGCGGCGGCGCCGAGGACCGCGCATCTCTTGAGGGCGGTGAGGAGCTTCTTCAACGTGATGCCTTCCGTGGGGGGTTGGACATACGAACGTGGAGAGAGCGCTGAAATGTCGGGGGCATGTCAGATAGGAAGAGGACGGGGAGCGTCTTCTGGTTGGTGACATGCGCCGGTCAATTCTGTTGCTGGATTATGTGGATCCTGTGACTGCCCGGACAAGGGGCCAAATCCGGCCACGCCCGTTTCAGGACACGGGCTTCCCGGCTCAGGACCCGGCCCTCCCGCCCGGCCGCAGCCGCGCGTACCGTTCCCCGGCGGCATGCCACCAGCCGGGCGGCGAGGGAGAGTTGACGACAGCGGTCGGCTGATCGGGATGCAGCCCGAGCCGCCACAGAGCACCGGCGTCCACATGGACGGTGATCCACGCACGCCAGTGCCCGTCGACCCCAGGCGCGCACACCCGGTCCCAGCGGACCTCGTCCGCGCCGAACGGCATCCAGTCGATGCCGCGCTCACGCAGTCAAGCGCGAACGGCGGCCTGGGGCAGGGGAGACCCCTTCTCGATCTCGTACGAGGCGATCGCGACCCGCGCGGAACCGGGTCGGGACGTGTGCGTGGAAGTGGACGTGTCGGTCACACCGACGAGGATGCCCGAGGGCGACGCCCGTCCGCGCCCCGATTTCGCCGCCACGCCAAGGCCCCGGCGCCGCGCTCACGTTGACCGTGGCGGTCGCGGACCCACCGCTCGGCGTGGGTGCACCGGGAGCCGTGTAGATCAGGACACCTGGCCCGCCCCCTATAGGCCAGATCCTGACCTGTAGGCCGCCTACGTTGTCCCCATGACCCCCTCGGACGGCACAGCCCCCCTCGCCTTCGACTCCGCCACCGCCCTCGACGCCTGGCTGACCAGCCACCCCGCCCCGCATCCCGGCCTGTGGGTCAAGGTCGCCAAGAAGGGCTCGGGCATCCCGTCCGTCACCGCCGCCGAGGTCAACGACGTGGCCCTCTGCCACGGCTGGATCACGGGTCAGCGCAAGGGGCTGGACGCCGGGTACTTCCTGCAGCGGATCACCCCGCGACGGCCCGGCAGCCTGTGGTCGATGGTCAATGTGCGGCGCGTCGAGGAGCTGGCGGACGCCGGGCGGATGCGGCCCGCCGGGCTCGCGGAGGTGGATGCCGCGAAGGCGGACGGCCGGTGGGCGGCGGCGTACGAGTCGCAGAAGGACGCCGCCGTCCCCGAGGACCTCGCGGCCGCGCTGGAGCGCAACCCCAGGGCCAAGGCCGTCTTCGAGGGGCTCGGCAGGACGGAGCAGTACCTCGCCATGCTCGGCATCCTCCGGGCTCGCACCCCGAAGAGCCGGGCGGCCCGACTGAAGGCAGCCGTGGCGAAGCTGGAGAACTCCGTCACTCCTCCAGCGCCGCCTTCGCGAGCTTGATCAGCCGGTCGAAGTCGACGGCTCCGGGATCCCCGTGCGCGTTCTCGGGGACGTGCATGTGCCCGCACACCCCTTTGAACCCGTTCCACTTCGCCCCGCTCATCCGCTGACCGCCCTCGTTCCCGTACGACTTCGGGTACGCGGGCCACAGGGTCGGGCCCCGCAGCGGTACGTCATGCTCGATGTGCATCCAGGCCAGGAAGCGGGCGACGCCGAGCAGGGCCCACTCGGGGGCCTGAGGCCAGTAGATGTGCGCCTTGCCCGCGTCCTTCCACTTCGCGTGGGTCTTCGGGTCGCAGGTGCCGACCAGTTCGGCCTGGCAGACGTTCAGTGTGTTGGTCTCGACGCCGCCCAGCTTGTTGCGCAGCGCGCGAGACGAGACGTCGATGTCGAAGTGCTGGTACCACTTCAGCTTCTTGGCGGCCGGATCCGGCACCGCCGTGAGGTTCGGTGCCAGGGCACCGCCCTGGTAGTCGGGCAGCGAGCGGCCCTCGGTGGTGTGCAGGACGACGACGTTGACCTCCATCGCCCTGCCGCCGAAGTCGTCCTGGTACCAGCGGTCGCGGCTTGCTCCCGGATAGCGTTGCGGTCCCGTCTTGTTGGGCATTTGCGCCTCCCCCGATGCGGAATCTCTGCCTACACGACCGAGCACCCGCCCTCCTGATACGGGGGAGTGGGGGGCGGGTGTGCTCAGAGTGGGCGCGGAAGGGGCGCGCGGCGTGGTCGCCGAAGGGTCACGCGTTGCGGATCGCCGAGATGTCGAAGTTCAGCTTGATCTTGTCCGAGATCAGCACGCCACCCGTCTCCAGCGCGGCGTTCCAGGTCAGGCCCCACTCAGAGCGCAGGATCTGCGCCTTGCCCTCGAAGCCGACGCGCTCGTTGCCGAACGGGTCCTTCGCGGCGCCGTTGAACTCCAGGTCGATGGTGATCGACTTGGTGGTCCCGAGGATCGTCAGGTCGCCGGTGATGCGGTAGTCGTCGTCGCCGAGGGCCTCCGCCGAGGTGGACCGGAAGGTCATCGTCGGGAACTCCTCGATCTTGAAGAAGTCCGCGCTCTTCAGGTGGCCGTCGCGGTCCGCGGAGCCGGTGTCGATGCTGTCCATCTTGACGTCGATGGACGCCGTGGACGCGGACGGTTCGCTGCCGTCCAGGTGCAGCGATCCACTGAAGTCGAGGAACTTGCCCTTGACGTTGGTGACCATGGCGTGGCGGACGGTGAAGCCGATCGTGGAGTGGGCGGTGTCGATCGTGTAGTCGCCGGTCAGGGTGGAGAGCTCGGTGTTCGCCATGACGTGCTCCTTCGAGGGAAGTAAGTGATGCGTGATCTGATGTTGAATCTTGAACTACATCAACACAGCCGACCGTAGACCTATTCCGTTCAGGATTCAACATCATCCGCAAAGTGTTGGCGTGATTACGCTGAGGTGGTAGATGCCCAGGCATGACCTCTCAGCGCACCGGGCCCACGAGACCCAGCCGCCGAGCCGTCCTGCTCGCGGCGACGCTCCTGGCCACCACCGCCGGCACCGCCACCGCCGCCCACTCGGCCCCGGCCGACGCCTACGACACCCTCCGCCGCCGCTGGCTCGACATCGCCCTCGGCACCGGCTACGACCCAACGGCACAGCCGTACGCCGCCCGCCTCGCCGAGACCGGCACCCTCGCCCGCGGCTTCCGGGCCACCATGGCCCCCACCCCCACCTCCCTCTGGCCCGGCCACCCCTACGACCCGCCCGCCGGCATCACCCAGAGCTACGGCCGCCTGTGGACCATGACCCAGGCCTACGTCCAGCCCGGCACCGGCTCCACCGCCGACCCGTCCCTCCTCGCCGACGTCCTGCGCGGCCTCGATCACCTCTCCGCCACCGTCTACAACCCCGCCACCACCCGCTACGGCAACTGGTGGGAATGGCAGATCGGCAGCCCCCGCCTGCTGATGGACATCACGGCCGCCCTGTACGGCCACCTCACCGCCGCCCGGATCGACGCCGCCTGCGCCGCCGTGGACCACTTCGTCCCCGACGCCATGCTCACCGACTACTCCGGCACCTCCACCGGCGCCAACCGCGTCGACCTGTGCCGCGGCGTCGCCCTGCGCGGCATCCTCGGCCGGACCCCGGCGAAGATCGCGCTCGCCCGTGACGCGCTCTCGCCGGTCTTCCCGTACGTCACCAAGGGCGACGGCCTCTACGCCGACGGCTCGTTCGTCCAGCACACCCGGGTCGCCTACTCCGGCACCTACGGCCAGGTCCTGCTCGACGGCCTCGGCCGCCTCTTCGCCCTGCTCGCCGGCTCCGAGTGGGAGGTGACCGACCCGGACAGGCAGATCGTCCTCGACAGCGTCGAGCGCGCCTACGCGCTCCTCATCCACGACGGGTTGGTGATGGACAGCGTCAACGGCCGTGCCATCAGCCGGGGTCACCTCAAGAGTGACGACCGGCATGTCCTGCGCAGCGATCACTACCACGGGCAGGGGATCATCGCCGCGATCGCTCTCCTCGCGGGCGGCGCGAGCCGGACGGAACGCGAGCGCTGGCACGGACGGATCAAGGGATGGATCGAACGGGACACTGTCACGCCGATCTTGACGGCCCGTCAGTTCGATGTCGCCGACCTCGCGCGGCTGCACGCCGTCGCCGCACAGCCGGTCGCCGCCGCGCCCGAGCCCACCGGCCACCACCTCTTCGCCGCGATGGACCGGGCCGTGCACCGCCGCCCACGCTTCGTCGCGAACATCGCCATGGCGAGCGACCGCATCGCGTACTACGAGTGCGGCAACGGCGAGAACCCGCGCGGCTGGCACACCGGAGCAGGGATGCTCTCCTGGTGGGCGGACGGCCTCGCGGGCCAGTACACGGACTGGTACTGGCCGACCGTCGACTGGTACCGGCTCCCCGGCACGACCGTCTCCACGCTCCGCCTCCCCGACAAGGCCGGCGGCGAGTGGGGTGAGCCCAAGCCCGACGTGCGGTGGGTCGGCGGCGCCACCGACGGCGAGTACGCGGCGATAGGACAGCACCTGAAGGGACTGGGGTCGACGCTGGAGGCCCGCAAGTCGTGGTTCTGCGTCGAGGACGCCGTGATCTGCCTCGGGGCCGGGATCACCTGCACCGACGGTGTCCCCGTCGAGACCGTCGTCGACAACCGCAACCTCGGGGAAGGCGGCACCCAGGCCTTCGTACGCGGACCCGGCTGGGCGCACCTGGAGGGCCACGGCGGCTGGGTGGTGCCGTACGGCGATCTGCGCACCCTGCGCGAGGACCGCACCGGCGCCTGGGCCGACATCAACACCACCAGCACGACGGAGCGCCGCACCCGCCGCTGGCAGACCCTCTGGCTGGACCACGGCACGGACCCCGTGGACGCGACCTACGTCTACCTGCTCATGCCCGGCGCCGGCCGGCACGAGGTTGCGGCACGGGCCGCCCGCCGGCTGTCGGTCCTCGCCAACGACCGTGCCTGCCAGGCGGTCGACGTCCCCTCCTTGGGTCTGACGGCCGCCAACTTCTGGCGGGCGGGCACGGCGGGCCCGCTCACCGCCTCCGCCGGGGCGAGTGTGCTGCTCCGCCGACGGGCCCGTACCGCTACCCTCTGCGTGAGCGAGCCGCCGCGCACCGGCGAGCCGCTGGAGATCATCTGGGACCGCCCGGTGGAGCGGGTCCTGCACGCGGACGACTCGGTCGAGGTCCTCTTCGCGGGCCGCCGGCTGCGGGTCCGTGTCACTCCGGGGATGGTATGTACGACCCACCGTTGTGAGGTGGCTCTCAGGTGACGGCTTTGTGCGACCCCTACAACGCGCACGCCCCCTGAGCAGTCGGAAGGGCTGCATGCCGCCATGGTTCTGTTCAGGGGTACCAGGAAATGGGTCCGGAGACTGTACGGAGTCAACGGCTCGCTTTCCTTGGTGTCCTTCGTAAGGTCGCTACATGACCGTTTTGGAAGAGGCACCGGGTGAGCCGATCGACGCCCGCGGGCGGACCGCCGAGCTGCACGAGATCCGTGCGCAGGCGCTGGCCGGCCCGAGCGAGAAGGCGACCGCGGCGCAGCACGCCAAGGGCAAGCTGACCGCCCGGGAGCGGATCGAGCTGCTGCTGGACCCGGGTTCCTTCCGGGAGGTCGAGCAGCTGCGCCGGCACCGTGCGGTCGGGTTCGGTCTGGAGGCCAAGAAGCCGTACACCGATGGTGTCATCACCGGTTGGGGCACGGTGGAGGGCCGTACGGTCTTCGTGTACGCGCATGACTTCCGTATCTTCGGCGGCGCGCTGGGCGAGGCCCACGCCACGAAGATCCACAAGATCATGGACATGGCCATCGCGGCCGGTGCCCCGCTGGTCTCCCTGAACGACGGCGCGGGCGCCCGTATCCAGGAGGGCGTCTCGGCGCTCGCCGGCTACGGCGGCATCTTCCAGCGCAACACCAAGGCGTCCGGCGTCATCCCGCAGATCTCGGTCATGCTCGGCCCCTGCGCGGGCGGCGCGGCGTACAGCCCCGCCCTGACCGACTTCGTCTTCATGGTGCGCGAGACCTCGCAGATGTTCATCACCGGCCCGGACGTGGTCAAGGCGGTGACGGGCGAGGAGATCACCCAGAACGGGCTCGGTGGCGCGGACGTGCACGCCGAGACCTCCGGCGTCTGCCACTTCGCGTACGACGACGAGGAGACGTGCATCGCGGAGGTGCGCTACCTCCTGTCGCTGCTCCCGCAGAACAACCGGGAGAACCCGCCCCGGGTGGAGTCCTCGGACGCGCCGGACCGCCGCAGCGAGGTGCTGCTGGACCTGGTCCCGGCGGACGGCAACCGGCCGTACGACATGGCGAAGGTCATCGAGGAGATCGTCGACGACGGCGACTACCTGGAGGTCCACGAGCGCTGGGCGCGGAACATCATCTGCGCGCTGGCCCGCCTGGACGGCCAGGTGGTGGGCATCGTGGCCAACCAACCGCAGTCCCTCGCCGGCGTCCTGGACATCGAGGCGTCGGAAAAAGCTGCGCGCTTTGTCCAGATGTGTGACGCTTTTAACATCCCGATCGTCACTTTCCTGGACGTCCCCGGGTTTCTCCCGGGCGTCGACCAGGAGCACGGCGGAATCATCCGGCACGGCGCGAAGCTCCTGTACGCCTACTGCAACGCGACCGTGCCGCGGATCTCGCTGATCCTGCGCAAGGCCTACGGAGGTGCCTACATCGTCATGGACAGCCAGTCCATCGGCGCCGACCTCACCTACGCCTGGCCGACCAACGAGATCGCCGTGATGGGCGCGGAGGGTGCGGCCAACGTCATCTTCCGCCGTCAGATCGCCGAGGCCGAGGACCCGGACGCCATGCGGGCCCGCATGGTCAAGGAGTACAAGGCCGAGCTCATGCACCCGTACTACGCGGCCGAGCGTGGCCTGGTGGACGACGTGATCGACCCCGCGGAGACCCGCGAGGTCCTCGTCCGCTCGCTGGCGATGCTCCAGACCAAGCACGCCGACCTGCCGTCCCGCAAGCACGGCAACCCCCCGCAGTAACCCAGCGGATCCTTCGCGGTACCCCCGCGGAAACCTCAGCCACGGAGACTGACACCCATGAACCTCCCTGATATCCGCGTCGAGAAGGGCCACGCCGAGCCCGAGGAAGTCGCCGCCATCACGGCGATCCTCCTGGCCCGCGCCGCCGCCCAGCCGGCCGACACCACCCCGGCCCACCGGGGCCGCGCCAAGGCGGGCTGGCGTCGCCTGGAGCGCGAGCCCGGCTTCCGCGCCCCGCACAGCTGGCGCTGAGCCCCACAGAGCCCAACACGGCCCCGTCCTCCCCCTGTCGGGAGGGCGGGGCCGTCGGCATGATGAGGGGCCGTACGGAAGTCACCTGGGGGCGGCATGGGGGTGCGGGCGCAGGCGGAGGCCGCGCTGCGGGACCTCATCGATCACTACGACCGCGGAGGAGAGCCGGAACGGGCCGCCGTACGGGCCCTGTTGAGCCGCCGCACGTCGTTCCGCCGGGACGTGACGTGAAACGGCCCCGGCCGCCTCCCGAAGGAAGCGGCCGGGGCCGAAACGCGTGTGAACCGCCGCAGGCGCCGCGTGCTACCGCAGGCGCGCCATCAGCGCGTGCTCCACCAGCGTGATCAGCGCCGACTTGGCGTCCGCGCGGTGGCGGGCGTCCGTCGTGATGATCGGGGTGTCGGGGCCGATCTGGAGGGCCTCGCGGACCTCGTCCGGGTTGTACGGCTGGTTTCCGTCGAAGCCGTTGAGGGCGATGACGAAGGGGAGACCCGAGTTCTCGAAGTAGTCGACCGCGGGGAAGCAGTCGGCGAGACGACGGGTGTCCACCAGGACGATCGCGCCGATCGCGCCGCGCACCAGGTCGTCCCACATGAACCAGAAGCGGTCCTGACCGGGGGTGCCGAAGAGGTACAGGATCAGGTCCTGGTCCAGGGTGATACGGCCGAAGTCCATGGCCACCGTGGTGGTGGTCTTGTCCCCGGTGTGGGTGAGGTCGTCGATGCCCGCCGAAGCGGAAGTCATCACGGCCTCTGTGCGCAGCGGGTTGATCTCCGAGACGGCGCCGACGAACGTGGTCTTGCCCACGCCGAAGCCGCCCGCCACCACGATCTTCGCGGAGGTGGTGGAGCGGGAAGGACCGCCGCTAGAGCTTGCGAAGTCCACTGAGCACCCTTTCGAGCAGTGTCACGTCTGGCTGGCCGCCGGCGTTCTCGTCGCCGCCGGGCTGATGGATGGCGACCAGTCCCGCCTCCGCCAAGTCGGCGACGAGGATCCTGGCCACGCCGAGAGGGATCGTCAGCAGGGCCGAGACCTCGGCGACCGACTTGATCTCACGGCAGAGGTTGCAGATCCGCTGATGCTCGGGCAGCTGGCCCTGCATCTGGTGCGGCTGCGCGGTGGTGTGCACCAGCGCCTCGATGGCGAGCTGGTAGCGCGGGCGCGTCCGGCCGCCGGTCATGGCGTACGGACGCACCAGGGGGTTGTTCGATGCCCCGGCGGGCGCCGGCTCGGGGGCGCGTCGCTGCGGCTGCACCGGCTGGATACGCGGCGCCGGCGGCTGGTCGTACGGCGAGGGCCCGGGGCCCTGCGGGGCGTACGGCTGTCGCTGGCTCGGCTGGGAGGGGAAGTTGTACCGGTTCTGGGAACCGTCGCCGTGCCCCTGGGCAGGGCCGTACGACCAGTTGCCCGATGACGAACCGTCTGGGGGTGTTGCCACTTTCTCTCCTCCTCCGACTGTGCCTGGCACCCATCATGTGGAGCCGCGTCCCGAAACCTTACGGCTACGGGACGCCAAAACGCACCGACTGTCTGTTAGTTGAGCAGGCTGCCCTGGAGCTCGGCACGCAGATCCGGCGTGAGGACCGTACCGGCACGGTCGACCAGAAGCGCCATCTCGTACCCGATGAGGCCGATGTCCGCCTCGGGATGTGCGAGAACTGCGAGCGAGGAACCGTCGGAGACGGACATGATGAAGAGGAATCCTCGCTCCATCTCCACAACCGTCTGGTTCACGCTGCCACCCTCGAAGATGCGGGAGGCGCCTGCCGTCAGAGACGTCAGACCGGAGGCGACGGCCGCGAGCTGGTCGGCGCGGTCGCGCGGGAAGCCTTCGGACATCGCCAGAAGGAGTCCGTCGGCGGAGACCACCACCGTGTGCGACACCCCGGGGGTGTTGTCCACGAAGTTGGTGATCAACCAGTTCAGGTTCTGTGCCGCCTGGCTCATCGGGCTCACACTAACGCTCCTGGTTGTAGGTGCTGTCAGGGCCGAAGCCCTGGCCGTTCGTTTCGCTGTTTGCGCTGCGTCCCCGCTGGACACCGCGGCGCAGGTTGCTCAGCCTGCCCCGGACGTCCTCGGGAGCGCGGGAGACCTGTGGGCCGCCCTGTGGGGTGGCTTCGGCGGCTCCCTGGACCAGGTTGGCCTTGGGCACCCGCCGCGGCAGGCCGGAGGAGGTGACCCCGCCCGCCTTGGGCTTCCGGAGCTGCGAGGCCTGCTGCCAGCGCTCGTCGTTCTGCGAACGCCAGCTGCTGTCGCCGTTGCTCTCCGGTGTGGGGGCCGGCGTCTCCTGTCGCGCGGGCCGTGCGCCGTTGGCACCGCTCGCGGCGGAACCGCGGCGCGGAAGCCCGGCGTCGGTCATCGCGTGGGGGGCGGCGGGAGCCGGTCCCGGACGGTCGAAGCCTACGCGGTCGCGCTCGTTCGCGTCATCGGCCTGCGCGGATTCCGTTTCCGGAGCGTAACCGTCCGAGTAACCGTTGCGGTAGCCGTTCGACTGCGGCCAGTCGTCCTGGTGACGCCGCTGCTCGAAGGCGGGGAAGGACTCCGGGGCGGACGGGCTCGGGGCCGCGGGCTCCTCGCGGGTCGGCTCCGGATACGCGGGCTCGGGGTAGCCGCCGCCCGACGAGAAGGTGTCGTTGTCGGGCAGGCCGCCGTTCGGCGCGAAGTACGGGTCGTCGTACGACTGCCGCTGAGGCTCGTCGTACGCGGCCCGCTGCTGCTCCTCGTACGCCGCCTGCTGCTCCTCGTACGGCGTCTGCCGCTGCTCCTCGTACGCCTGCTGCGGGTCGTAGCCGCCGGGCTGCTCGGGGAAGCCGCCTCGGGCGTCGTAGCCGCTCTGACCGGTGAACTCGTCGTACGCGGGTGCCTCGCCAGGGGCCTCCGGACCGTGCGCCTGGGCCTCCAGGGCCGCACGGCGCTCCTCGCGCATCAGGGAGCGGCCGACGGGGTCCAGCTCGCGGATGTCGTCCGGGACCTCGGTGTAGCGGCTGTCGTCGAAGCCGAGCTCGGCGGCCGTACGCAGCGGCTGCTGGTTGAAGTTCTCACCCTGGAAGGCCTGCTCCGGGATGATCTGCGAGACGGTGAACTCGTCCTGGGACGGCTGCTGCTCGCCGCCACCGCCGTGCGTGATCGCGTCCGGCAGCATGACCAGCGAGGTGGTGCCGGCCTGCTCGCCGGAGGGGCGCAGCTGGACGCGGATGCCGTGCCGGTCGGACAGCCGGCCGACCACGAACAGGCCCATGCGCTGCGAGATCGCGGCGTCCACCGTCGGCGGGTTGGCCAGCTTGTGGTTGATGTCGGCGAAGTCCTCGGCGGTGAGGCCGATGCCCTTGTCGTGGATCTCGATCATGACCCGACCGTCGGGGAGACGGGTGGCCGTGACACGAACCTTGGTCTGCGGGGAGGAGAACGTCGTCGCGTTCTCCAGCAGCTCGGCGAGCAGGTGCACGAGGTCGGTCACGGCGCGGCCGTGGATCTCGGCCTCCGGGACGCCGGAGAGCTCGATGCGCTCGTACTGCTCCACCTCGGAGGAGGCGGCGCGCAGCACGTCGACCAGCGGGACCGGCTGGTCCCAGCGGCGGCCGGGCTCCTCGCCGGCGAGGACCAGGAGGTTCTCGCCGTTGCGGCGCATACGGGTCGCGAGGTGGTCCAGGCGGAAGAGGTTCTCCAGCTGGTCCGGGTCGGCCTCGTTGTTCTCCAGGTCGGTGATCAGGGTCAGCTGGCCCTCGATCAGCGACTGGTTGCGGCGCGAGAGGTTGGTGAAGATCGCGTTGATGTTGCCCCGCAGCAGGGCCTGCTCGGCGGCGAGCCGGACGGCCTCGCGGTGGACCTGGTCGAAGGCGCGGGCGACCTCGCCGATCTCGTCCCGGGTGTTGATCGGGATGGGTGCGACGCGGGTGTCCACGCGGCCGGGGTCGGTGCGCGAGAGCTGGTCGACCAGCATCGGCAGACGCTGCTCGGCGATACCGAAGGCGGCGTTGCGCAGCTGGCGCATCGAGCGGGACATCTGGCGGGCCACCATGCCGGCCAGGATGAACGCGGCGAGCAGGGCGACCACGACGGCGGCACCGGTGATCAGCGCGTCGCGCTTGGCGTCGTCGGCGATGTCGGCGGCCTCGTTCACCGCGGTGTCGGCCAGGTCGGACTCGATCTGGCGGTAGGCGTTGAACTTGAGGGTGTTGACCGCCCACCAGTTCTCGGCGGTGACGCCCAGCTGGGCGATCTTGGTGCGCTCGCTGGTGTCCGTGGACTGCATGGAGGCGATGGCCTTGACCATGTCCTCGGTCTTGGCCGGCGGCGGTACGTAGTCCGGGTTCTTCTGCTTGGCCGCCTTGGCCATGGCCGCGCCCTCGGCGAGGACCTCCTTCTTGGCGTCCTCGAGCTTCTGCGCGTCGGCCTCGGTGCCACCGCCGATGTACTCCTCGACGGCGATGCCCTCGAGATAGGCGTACGACGTCAGAGCGACCCGCTGGCTGGCGAAGCTGCTCGCCGACGGGCCGGGCTTGACCAGCAGGTGCATGCCGATGGAGCGCTGCAGCGACAGCGCCGCCTTGGTCAGCTCGATCGCGTAGACGGTACGGCCGTAGGAGGTGATGTTGCCGGTGCCCAGGCCGAGCTCGTTGGCGAACTCCGTCAGGGGGTGTGCGACCTCGACATAGCCCTCTTCGGTCTGCACACCGGTCAGCTTGTTGCCGTACGCCTGCGCGCGCAGTTCCGCGAGGCCCGGCTCGACGTCGCGAAACAGCCTCAGGCGGCGCTCCAGGCCTGCCTTCTGCGGCATGTTCTGCGCGGCCTCGTCGAACTCGTCCGCCGCGTCGTCCGTGTTGTCACGGGCCGCGGTGACCGTCTTGTCGTCCTCGCCCTTGCCCTGCAGCAGCGGGGCGGCGGTCACGTCACGTTCGTTGTAGAGGGCGTCGGCGTAGTTCAGCGAGGCTCGCACCAGACGCGCGGTGTTCTCCGCGTCCTCGGCCTCCTGCCAGGTGTCGATCGAGCTCTTCACCTGGAAGCCGCCCATGACGAGGCCGACGAGCACGGGTATGAGCAGGATCGCGTTCAGCCGGGTCGGCACGCGCCAGTTGCGCGGCGAGAGACGGCCACCGCTGGGTGCCGGCGTGGCCGATGGTTCCGATCCGGGCACAGGGACAGGCGCCGCTCCGCGCGGCGGCGGGGTGAAGTTGCCCCGGGCCGACGGCTCGGGACTGTTCTTGCTTCGCCTCACTCGACCAACAACCTTCCGGCGGGGTCGGCACCCTTACGTTGTGCCGCAGTGTCTCAGAGCCCAGTTCACCATTGAGTACGCAGTACTGCTGAGTACGTCTTTGACTATTGGGCAGTTCAGGCATTCCAGCACGTCGGCCTGCGCTCTTCCAAACAGTGGAAGCGGCGGATTCGAAGTGATGTAAGCCCTAGATAAAACGGTCATAAAGAGCGAGCCCCGTCAAAAGACGGGGCTTTCGTGCGCGTAGCGAGACCACGCGACCGCGACGAGTGGCCGTACCACCCGATTCCTCTGCCGAAACGTTATGAACAACGAAGCCGACCGTGTCAAAGGCCACAGTCGGCTCCGGCACAACTACGACAACTGCCGTATGACGCTGCCGACTTGATCTACCGCAGCCGTGCCATCAGCGCGTGCTCCACCAGCGTGATCAGCGCACTCTTGGCATCGGCCCGGTGCCGGGCGTCCGTCGTGATGATCGGCGCGTCGGGGCCGATCTGCAGCGCCTCGCGCACCTCGTCCGGCGTGTAGGGCTGGTGCCCGTCGAAGCCGTTGAGCGCGATGACGAAGGGAAGCCCGCTGTTCTCGAAGTAGTCGACCGCGGGGAAGCAGTCGGCGAGACGACGGGTGTCGACCAGCACGACGGCACCGATGGCACCGCGCACCAGATCGTCCCACATGAACCAGAAGCGGTCCTGGCCCGGCGTACCGAAGAGGTACAGGATCAGGTCCTGGTCCAGGGTGATACGACCGAAGTCCATGGCCACCGTGGTGGTGGTCTTGTCCCCGGTGTGCGTGAGGTCGTCGATGCCCGCGCTCGCGGACGTCATCACGGCCTCGGTGCGCAGCGGGTTGATCTCCGAGACCGCGCCCACGAACGTGGTCTTGCCCACGCCGAAGCCACCCGCCACCACGATCTTCGCGGAGGTGGTCGCCCGGCCTGGTTCAGAGCTTGCGAAGTCCACTGAGCACCCTTTCGAGCAGCGTCACATCCGGAGCGCCGCCGTTGTTCTCGTCGCCGCCCGGCTGGTGGATGGCGACCAGGCCGGCCTCAGCGAGGTCGGCGACGAGGATCCTGGCCACGCCCAGCGGCATGGACAGCAGTGCGGAGACCTCGGCCACCGACTTCACCTCACGGCACAGGTGGCAGATGCGCTGGTGCTCCGGAAGGAGCCCCATGAGCGCTGCCGGGTCGGCCGTGGTGCTGATCAGCGCCTCGATGGCGAGCTGGTAGCGCGGCCGGGTCCGGCCGCCGGTCATCGCGTACGGACGTACCAGCGGCTGGTCGCCCTCATCCTCGTACGGCTCCGCGTACGGATCATGAGAGGCGGTGGGCGGGGTCATGAATCCTCCGGGCGGGGACAGCAAGTCGGTCAGTCACGCCGTCTGGGTGGGGGCCAGTGCGGGGATTGTGGCGGCCGGACGGTGATTTGGTGAGACGGGTGGATCCGGGGCTGATCAGTGGAGCAGACTGCCTTGGAGCTCGGCGCGCAGGTCGGGCGTGAGCACGGCGCCCGCGCGGTCGACCAGCAGCGCCATCTCGTAGCCGACGAGGCCGATGTCGCATTCGGGGTGGGCCAGGACGGCGAGGGACGAACCGTCCGAGACGGACATGAGGAAGAGGAATCCTCGTTCCATCTCGACGACGGTCTGTGCCACGTTGCCGCCGTCGAAGATCCGGGACGCCCCCGCCGTCAGCGAGGTCAGACCCGAAGCGACGGCCGCCAGCTGGTCGGCACGGTCGCGCGGGAAGCCCTCTGACATCGCCAACAGGAGACCGTCGGCGGACACGACGACGGTGTGGGACACCCCGGGGGTGTTGTCCACGAAGTTGGTGATCAACCAGTTGAGGTTCTGTGCCGCTTGGCTCATCTGGCTCAACTAACGCTCCTGCTGGTGAGTGGGGCTCGGGAAACTGCCCGTCTGGCCGGTGCCGGCCTGACGACCTTGCGCGATACCCCGACGGAGATTGGTCAGTCGGCCGCGCACGTCATCAGGCGCACGCGAGACCGCCGGACCGCTTTGGTGCTGTTGCTGCTGAGCCGTACCCGGGACGAGGTTCGCCCTGGGCACCCGGCGCGGCAGGCCGGAGGTGGTGACACCGCCCGCGGCCGGCTGCCGGACGCGTTCTGCCTGCCGGACGAGGTCGTCGTTCGGCGAGCTGCGCCACGCGGTCGTGGACGCGGGGGGCTGGGAGGGAGCCGCAGGGGCCTGCGGCTGCTGCTGCGGAGCGGCGGCCGGCGCGGAGCCGTTGGCGCCGGGCTGGCGTCCCTGGCCCTGCTGGCTGCCGTGGAACCAGTTGGTCTCCAGCGTGTCGTACAGCGGGGTACGACCGTCGCCGGGGCCCGTCGCGGGCGGCAGCGCCTCGGGCTCCTGGCGGGCGGGCCGCTGCTGCGGGCGCGCCGGGGCCGGGGGCTGCGGGGCACCGAAGCCGGAATTGCCGCCGTACGCGCCGTTGGCCTGGGGCCGCTCGAACTGCCCGGTGGACTCGGGGTTCTGGCGACCGGGCAGGGCGTGCTGGCCCGTCGAGCTGCCGTCGTAGGCCTGCGGTGCGGCGAACTGGCCCGTCTGCGACGAGTTGTTCTGCCCGCCCGGGGCGCCGAAGACGTCGGGGCGGACGAACTGGCCCGTGTTCTGCTGTCCGCTCCCACCGGCGGGCGGGAACTCCGGGGCCGAGCCCGGGCCCTGGCGGCCGTCGAGGCGCGGGAGCGCCGGGATCTCCGTCGCCGAGGCAGGGCCCTGGCGGTCGTCGATCCGCGGCATCCGGGAGGTCTGTGCGGGGTCCTCGTCGTGCCCGCGCGGGGTGTCGAGCGAGGCGCGCGGCACCGGCGGCTGGGCGTTCTCGTCGCTCCAGCTGGGCGTGCGCTGCTGGTTGCCGCCCGGCAGCTCGGCCCGCGCACCACCGCGCGGCGGCAGCTGCGGCCGACGGCCACGACGGCTCTTCTCGGCACCGGCGGACGGGGAGGCGGACGGCGGGGACGCGGGCCCCTGCGGCCGGGACTGGTCGCGGCCGGCGGAGCCGCCACGGGAGCCGCCGAAGGGGTCCTGACCGGAACCGAAGGCATCCTGCCCCGACCCGAAGGCCCCCTGGCCCGGCCCGAACGGGTCCTGACCGGTACCCGCGGCCTGCAGCCCCTGCGGAGCACCCGGAGCCTGGCCGCCGAACCCGGCGCCCGCACCGGCCGGCGGCCGGCCCTGCGAGGGCGCGCCCGGACCCTGCGGCCCGCGCGGGGCGCCCGGTCCACCGGGAAGTCCGCCACCGTCACGCCCGGGAAGCGCGGCCCGCGGTCCCTGACCGGCGCCGAGCAGGCCCCCGCCGGACGCACCGGAGCCGGCACCGAGGGCACCGCCACCCGGCGCACCCGCGCCGAGGGAGCCGCCACCGGCCTGGGCCTGGCGACGGGCGGCAGCCGCACCGGCGGCGGCCTGCGCCGCGGCCGGACCACCGGAGCCACCGGGACCCTGGCCGGGCTTGCCCGGAGCGGGCTTCTTGCCGCCCTGGGCGACATCGACGGGGAGCATGACCAGCGCGGTCGTACCGCCGGAGTCGGACGGGCGCAGCTGGATGCGGATGCCGTGCCGCTGCGACAGACGACCGACCACGAAGAGGCCCATGCGGCGGGAGACGGAGACGTCCACGGTGGGCGGCGAGGCGAGCCGCTCGTTGATCGCGGCGAGGTCCTCGGGGGAGAGGCCGATGCCGGTGTCGTGGATCTCGATCAGGACGCGGCCGTCGGGCAGCGCGTGACCGGTGACCTTGACCTTGGTCTGCGGGGAGGAGAACGAGGTGGCGTTCTCCAGCAGCTCGGCGAGCAGGTGCACGAGGTCGTTGACCACGCGGCCGGCCACTTCGGTGGTCGGCACGGAGGCCAGCTCGATGCGCTCGTACTGCTCCACCTCGGACGCGGCGGCACGGAGCACGTCGACCAGCGGGACCGGGCGGGTCCAGCGTCGGCCGGGCTCCTCACCCGCGAGGACGAGGAGGTTCTCACCGTTACGGCGCATGCGCGTCGCGAGGTGGTCGAGCTTGAACAGGGAGGACAGCTGGTCCGGGTCGGCCTCGCGGGACTCCAGTTCGGAGATGAGCGAGAGCTGACGCTGGATGAGGCCCTGGGAGCGGCGCGAGAGGTTGGTGAACATCGCGTTGACGTTGCCCCGCAGCAGGGCCTGCTCGGCGGCGAGGCGGACCGCCTCGCGGTGCACGTCGTCGAAGGCCGCGGCCACCTGGCCGATCTCGTCCCGGGAGTGCACACCGACCGACTCGACGGAGGTGTCGACGTCCTGCGGGTCCGACTCCGACAGCTGCTTGACCAGCTCGGGCAGACGGTCCTGGGCGACCTTGGTGGCGGTCTCCTCCAGGCGGCGCAGCGAGCGGATCATGGAGCGGGCGACGACGAAGGCGCCGACCAGCGAGACACCGAGCACGAGCAGGATCAGCGCACCGGAGATGATCGCCTCGCGCTCCGACTCGTTGCGCAGCTCGCGGGCCTTCTGCTCCATGTCCTCCAGCAGCGTCGTCTCGATGGCGCGCATCTGCTGGATCTTGGTGGTGCTGTCGTCCACCCAGTCCCGGTACGACCGCTTGTCCAGCGACTGCAGACCGTTCGCGGAGGACAGGGCCCGGCTGGCGTAGGTGTCGCTGGCCTCGATCGTCGCGTTGTTGTCCTCGATGGAGCGCAGCAGGCCGGCGGCGGCCTGGGTGCCGTAGATGCTCCGGAAGCTCTTCAGCTCGGACCGCTGGCTGGTCAGCGCGGACTCGGCGTACAGCCGGTCGTTCTCGGAGAGGTCACCGAAGGAGTCGTTGTTGGCGGGCAGCGCCGCGGCGAGGACCGCGCGCTGGATGGACGCGTACTCCTTGGCGGTGGAGAAGGCCGCCAGGGCACGCGTGCTCTGGATCATCTCCGGGTTGCTGGTCGCCTCGGCCATGTCCTGGGAGAGGCCCAGCAGGTTGGTGATCAGACGGTGATAGGCCTCGACCGTCTGGGTGGAGTTCTCCTTGGCCTCGTAGGCGGTGTTGCGGATCTTCGCGATGTCGTTCAGGTCCCCGACGAGCTGGACCAGGTTGTCGCGAACGCCCCTGAGGTTGCCGTCCGTGGCGTTGTTGTCGATCTCCTCGGACGCCTCGATGAAGCTGTCCGTGGCGCGGTCCGTCTTGTCGCGGTAGCCCTTGACCGTGTAGTCGGTCGCCTTGCCGCCGTGCGCGAGCGGACCGGCGGACTGGTCACGCTCCTCCTGGAGCGCCGCGGCCAGCTCGGTGGCCCGCTTGGTCATGTCCGTCAGCAGCTTCATGTTCTCGAGCTGCTGGATGTCGTCCATGTTGTCGCTGATACGCAGCGCGCCCAGCGAGGTGGCGGCGACCACGGGGAGGGTCAGCAGCGCCACCAGACGGGTGGAGATGCGCCAGTTGCGCAGGGCTATTCGCGCACCGGGGCCCGGGGTGCCCTTCGGCGGCTTCTTCGCCGGTGGCGTGGGGGGAGTCGCCGCCCCCGAGGACGCCGACACGGCCGGACGCCCGGAGCGGTCCCCGCCGTCGACCGACGGTGCCGAGCCCGGGTTCTGGGCGTGCTGGGGCGAGGGACCTCGGTCGGTCCCGCCGTGCTCCGGCTCCGCCGAAGCGCTGCCATCCCTCTTGAAACGTCCCTGCACTAGCGTCGCAACCTCTGGACCAGGCGCCCCTCCGCGTGAGCGGACGGACACGGTGTCGGCGTATTGGGGAGCATCCTGAACACGCTCCCTGATAGTCGTGAGTGACCGGCGCTGGCTCCCCCTTCTCGCCGCCACTCGGCGCGTCGGTGCGCCCCCTGTGCGCCGGCTCGATCCTGCGGCGGTCCGTGGAATTCCAGCACAGTGCAGGATCTCCAACAAGGCCCGTAGGTCGAGCCGTGACATACGTGACGCCGCGTGAGGGCGAGATTACCTGCCGTAGAAACTTATCCCACCCAAAACGGACCTATGCCCGCGATCCTCTTACGCGCGAGAGGTGTCCCAGTCGCCATGATCAGGAGCGGAATGATGGGTTCAGGGGGTGAATGTCCGTTTCGTTGGGGTGGAGTGCGAGCCTGAATTGCCCGGTTTATCCACGCTCCCGTGAGCAAACTCACATACAGATCAGAGAGCCCCGGTGACTTCCCCGGGGAATCGCATGTTTAGCCTGACGCTTTACAAGAGGGACGCTTCTGCCAACCCGCGCCAGGCCGCAGGCCGTCCCGAGCCAGGCCCGGCGCTCCGTCACGACAGGACTCGGTACAACCGTGAAGACGACGACGATGTTCCGCACGATAGCCAACCCGCGGCGCACGACGCTGGCGCACCTCACCGACGCCGACGAACTGCAGATCCCGCAGCAGCCGGAGCACTCCGTCGACCTTCCCGCCCAGACCGCGAACCCCAAGCGCACCATCCTCGACAAGATCCCCGTCGCCGCCGCCCGGTAGTACGGCGACGCGCCGCCGATTGTTCAATCACATACGAACTTTGGGGCGGTTCGGCACGACGGGCAGGGCGCCCGCGGTAATGCGCGAGGCGCCCACCCCTCCCCGCGTTAGCCTGGAGCGTCAGACTCCAGCCGGCTCAAGTGAGGGGCGCAGCATCCCGTGCGCATCGCCAGATTCTCCATCGACGGGAACGTCGCCTTCGGCGCGGTCGAGGGCGACAGGCCGGACGAGCTCGTCCTCGACATCATCAAGGGCATCCCGTTCGCGGACTTCGAGCTCTCCGGTACGAAGGTCCCGCTGAGCAAGGTCAGGCTGCTGCCCCCGGTGCTCCCCAACAAGGTCGTGGCCTTCGGCCGCAACTATGCCGAGCACGCGCGCGAACTCGGCAACGAGGTGCCCGACGCCCCGTTCGCCTTCTTCAAGCCGTCCACCGCGGTGATCGGCCCCGGCGACGAGATCCAGTACCCGTCCTTCACCGAGGACCTCCACCACGAGGCCGAACTGGCCGTCGTCATCGGCCGTATGTGCCGCGAGGTCCCGCGCGAGCGCGTCAAGGACGTGATCTTCGGCTACACCTGCGCGAACGACATCACCGCCCGTGACGTCCAGAAGCGCGAGAAGCAGTGGGCCCGGGCCAAGGGCTTCGACACCTCCTGCCCGCTGGGCCCCTGGGTGGAGACGGACCTGGACGTCGAGACCGCGTCCGACCTGACGATCCAGCTCACGGTCAACGGCGAACAGCGCCAGCTCGGCCGTACCAGCGAGATGATCCACTCCATCGAGGACCTGATCGTCAACATCTCCGAGGCCATGACGCTGCTCCCGGGCGACGTGATCCTCACGGGCACCCCGGCAGGCGTCGGGGCCCTCAACGTCGGCGACGAGGTCGCCGTCACCATCGAAGGCATCGGCACTCTCACCAACAAGGTTGTCAAGCGTGGCTAGCGCACCCGGCTCCCCCGTTCGCGTCCGTTTCTGTCCCTCGCCCACCGGTAACCCCCATGTGGGCCTGGTCCGCACCGCCCTGTTCAACTGGGCGTTCGCCCGGCACCACCAGGGCACCCTGGTCTTCCGCATCGAGGACACCGACGCGGCCCGCGACTCGGAGGAGTCGTACAACCAACTGCTCGACTCCATGCGCTGGCTCGGCTTCGACTGGGACGAGGGCCCCGAGATCGGCGGCCCGCACGCGCCGTACCGCCAGTCGCAGCGGATGGACCTCTACAAGGAGGTCGCGCAGAAGCTGCTGGACGGCGGCCACGCCTACCGCTGCTACTGCTCCCAGGAGGAGCTGGACACCCGCCGCGAGGCCGCCCGCGCCGCCGGCAAGCCGTCCGGCTACGACGGCCACTGCCGCGAGCTGACCGAGGCGCAGGTCGCGGAGTACACGGCCCAGGGCCGCGAGCCGATCGTCCGCTTCCGTATGCCCGACGAGACGATCACCTTCACCGACCTGGTCCGCGGCGAGCTGACGGTCACGCCGGAGAACGTGCCGGACTACGGAATCGTCCGAGCCAACGGGGCGCCCCTCTACACGCTCGTCAACCCCGTCGACGACGCCCTGATGGAGATCACCCACGTCCTGCGCGGCGAGGACCTGCTCTCCTCCACGCCCCGTCAGATCGCCCTGTACAAGGCGCTGATGGAGCTGGGCATCGCCAAGGGGATCCCGTCCTTCGGGCACCTGCCGTACGTCATGGGCGAGGGCAACAAGAAGCTGTCGAAGCGCGACCCGCAGTCGTCGCTGAACCTCTACCGCGAGCGCGGCTTCCTGCCGGAGGGCCTGCTCAACTACCTCTCCCTCCTCGGCTGGTCGCTCTCCGCCGACCAGGACATCTTCACGACGGACGAGATGGTCGCGGCCTTCGACATCGCCGACGTGCAGCCCAACCCGGCCCGCTTCGACCTGAAGAAGTGCGAGTCGATCAACGGCGACCACATCCGGCTGCTCGACGTGAAGGACTTCACCGAGCGCTGCCGCCCGTGGCTGCAGGCCCCGTTCGCCCCCTGGGCCCCCGAGGCCTTCGACGAGGTGAAGTGGCAGGCGATCGCCCCGCACGCCCAGACCCGTCTGAAGGTGCTGTCGGAGATCACGGACAACGTCGACTTCCTCTTCCTCGCCGAGCCCGTCTTCGACGAGCCGTCCTGGACGAAGGCGATGAAGGAGGGCAGCGACGCCCTCCTGCGCACCGCCCGCGAGAAGCTGGAAGCGGCCGACTGGGCCTCCCCGGAGTCCCTGAAGGAGGCCGTCCTGGCCGCCGGCGAGGCCCACGGTCTCAAGCTCGGCAAGGCCCAGGCCCCGGTCCGCGTCGCCGTCACCGGCCGCACGGTCGGCCTGCCGCTCTTCGAGTCCCTGGAGGTCCTGGGCAAGGAGACGACCCTGGCCCGGATCGACGCGGCGCTGGCGAAGCTGGCGGCGTAACACCGACGCGCAGGTGAGGGGCGGCACCCGGACAACCGGGTGCCGCCCC
Source organism: Streptomyces cyaneochromogenes (assembly GCF_003963535.1). Classification (GTDB taxonomy): domain Bacteria; phylum Actinomycetota; class Actinomycetes; order Streptomycetales; family Streptomycetaceae; genus Streptomyces; species Streptomyces shaanxiensis. Next base: position 7,166,813 of record NZ_CP034539.1, read on the forward strand.
TTCGGCATTGCGCAGCCCCCAACCGGCAGACGCACCGCCGTACCCCGGGTTACCGTCGGATCATGAGCATCCGGGCCGTGGTGTGGGACGTGGACGACACCCTTTTCGACTACACCACGGCGGACCGCGTGGGCATGGGCGCACATCTGCTGGCCGAGGGCCTGCTCGACGGGTTCGACAGCGTCGAGCAGGCCATCGTGCGCTGGCGGGAGATCACCGACGCCCAGTGGGCGCGGTTCTCGGCGGGGGAGGCCACCTTCCAGGGCCAGCGCCGCGACCGTGTGCGGGTGTTCCTCGGCCAGGAGCTGACCGACGCCGAGGCCGACGCCTGGTTCGAGCGGTACATCGGGCACTACGAGATCGCCTGGGCCCTCTTCCCGGACGTCCTGCCCGTCCTGGACGCCCTCGCCGCCAGCCACCGGCACGCGGTGCTGTCCAACTCCAGCATCCACGTCCAGGACCGCAAGCTGCGCGTGCTCGGCGTGCACGACCGCTTCGAGGCCATCCTGTGCGCGGCCGAGCTCGGCGTCTCCAAGCCGCAGGCCGGGGCCTTCCACGCCGCCTGCGAGGCCCTCGACCTCGCCCCGCACCAGGTCGCCTACGTCGGCGATCACCCGGAGATCGACGGACGGGGCGCTGCCGACGCCGGGTTGCTGTCCGTCTGGATCGACCGCGACGGCGCCCGCACCAGCGGTGACGCGCCCACCGGCCCGCACCGGATCGCCTCGCTCTGCGAACTCCCCGCGCTCCTTGGCTCGGATACCCGTTTTGGAGCCCCGTCCACCTTCAGGTAATGTTCTTCCTGCGCCGCCGGGGAGCGGGCCGAAAGGCCGGAACCGACGGAGCAAACTAGAACAAGAACCCCTCAGGGGCTTGCGTTCCAGTGGCCTATGGTGTAATTGGCAGCACGACTGATTCTGGTTCAGTTAGTCTTGGTTCGAGTCCAGGTAGGCCAGCTCGCAGAGCTCATCTGCAAAGCCCCCGTTGTGTAGCGGCCTAGCACGCTGCCCTCTCAAGGCAGTAGCGCCGGTTCGAATCCGGTCGGGGGTACTGGTTCCGATCTTGTCGGAATCGCTAGGGCCCCCGTTGTGTAGCGGCCTAGCACGCCGCCCTCTCAAGGCGGTAGCGCCGGTTCGAATCCGGTCGGGGGTACGAACTGGTCTAAACCACATTGGTCTATGGTGTAATTGGCAGCACGACTGATTCTGGTTCAGTTAGTCTTGGTTCGAGTCCAGGTAGACCAGCTCGGATCTGCGGAAACGTTAGATCCACGCCCCCGTTGTGTAGCGGCCTAGCACGCCGCCCTCTCAAGGCGGTAGCGCCGGTTCGAATCCGGTCGGGGGTACAACAGGAAGGCCCTTCGCTTCGGCGGAGGGCCTTCGTCGTGCCCGGCGCCGGCTACTCGTCGAAGCCGTACCGCCGCGTCGACTCCTCCTCCTGGGCCAGCCGGTGCAGGGCCTGCAGGACCGGCTCGTTGAGGATCGCCCCCAGGATCGCGAACTCGATCCGCTCCGCCTGTGACGGGTACGTCTCCATGTTGTCCAGGTCGAGTACGGCCGTCCGGTGCATCAACTCGGCGTACGGCGCGAGGAGTTCGGCCCCGAAGCCGTAGCCGAGCCGGCGGAACGCGGCCACCGCCACCACCAGCGAGCGGTACGCGGGGGAGATGGTCGTGAGCTGCTTGGCGTTCTCCCAGCCGAGCTGGTCCAGGAGCGCGCTGACCTCCTGATGGGCGGCCTGGACGTACTCGTCGTCCTGGTCCGGCTCCGGCACCTGCGGCAGCGCCCACATCGCGGCGCCCAGGCGGATCGCGCGGGGCAGGGAGTCGTCGTCGACATGTCCCAGCACTTCCTTGACCGTCGCCACCGGGACCCGGCCGACCTGGATCATCGCGCGGATCAGTCGCAGCCGGCGCAGATGCTCCTCGTCGTACTCGGCCGTCGTCGTGTTGATCTGACGGCCCGGCGTCAACAGCCCCTCGCGCAGGTAGTACTTGATCGTCGCGGTGGACACCCCGCTGCGCTCGCTCAGTTCGGCCAGCCGCATCTCTTGCGCCCTTCCTTGGGGAGTGCCACTATCCAAGCATCACTCGCAAGGATAGCGACGCTATCCGACAGGGGGGACGGGGGCTCGTCATGTTCGCCAAGCCGGTGCCGGGTCGCACCACCGCGGACGCCGAGGGCGATGTGGTCGTCCTGCTGATCGGGATGCGCATCAACCACTTCTGGGCCGTGCACCACTGGCTGCCGGTGGCGGTGGCCATGCCGCGGATGCTGCGCGAGCTGGGGAAGGCGCCCGAGCGCGGCCTGCTCGGCCATGTCCTGCTGACGGCCTCGCCGCGGACGTACTACGTCGTCCAGTACTGGGAGTCGAAGGAGAAGCTGTACGCGTACGCACACGCGTCGGGCCTGCTGCACCGCCGGGCGTGGTCGATCTTCAACCGCAAGGAGAAGGCGGGCAGGATCCGCCAGCACGTGGGGCTGTGGCATGAGGCCTACGTCGTGCCGGAGGGGTCGTACGAGTCGATCTACGCGGACATGCCGGCGTTCGGGCTCGCGGCGGCGCATGGTCAGGTGCCGGTCGAGAAGCGGGGGCGCTACGCCAAGGACCGGTTCGCGCACCGGTCGGCGAAGGCGGCCGAAGAAGTCGGCTGAGTCGGGGGGATCGGGGGAACGAGGGGGCCTGCCGCGGCGTTGAGGCAGGCCCCCTCGTCGATGTCCCGTCCGGGGTCAGCCGGTGCGGCGCAGGGCCTCGGAGAGGCGGGCGGCGGCGTCGATGACCGCCTGGGCGTGCATACGGCCCGGGTGTCGCGTCAGGCGCTCGATGGGTCCGGAGACCGAGACGGCCGCCACCACGCGGTTCGACGGGCCGCGTACGGGCGCGGAGACGGACGCGACGCCCGGCTCGCGCTCGCCGATCGACTGGGCCCAGCCGCGGCGGCGTACGCCCGAGAGCGCGGTGGCCGTGAAGCGGGCCCCCTGCAGGCCCCGGTGCAGGCGCTCCGGCTCCTCCCAGGCCATCAGGATCTGGGCCGAGGAGCCCGCCTTCATCGTGAGCGTCGAGCCGACCGGGACCGTGTCCCGAAGGCCGGACAGACGTTCCGCCGCCGCGACGCAGATGCGCATGTCGCCCTGGCGGCGGTAGAGCTGCGCGCTCTCGCCGGTGACGTCACGGAGGTGGGTGAGGACCGGGCCCGCCGTGGCGAGGAGACGATCCTCACCGGCCGCCGCGGCCAGTTCTGCCAGGCGAGGGCCGAGAATGAAACGGCCCTGCATGTCACGCGCCACCATGCGGTGGTGTTCCAGAGCCACGGCCAGCCGGTGGGCCGTGGGTCGTGCCAGTCCGGTGGCCGAGACGAGCCCTGCGAGGGTGGCCGGACCGGACTCCAGGGCGCTCAGGACAAGGGCTGCCTTGTCCAGAACGCCGACGCCGCTACTGTTGTCCATGAAACGATACTCGCGTCTCACTCTGTGAAACGCAAGTTCAATTTTCCGTGGAACACGCCACTCTGGAAGAACGAAGGCAGAGCGGCCCGCGGACCAGAGCGGGCTTGTCGGCAGACGCCCGGAAGCAGGGGCGCGGGCGCCGGCCGCCTTCTCAAGATCTCTAGTTGGGCCGGTGGACCGTATGCCGGCCGGAGGGAAAGCGATGGGTAGGACACTCGCGGAGAAGGTCTGGGACGACCATGTCGTCCGGCGCGCCGAGGGCGAGCCCGACCTCCTCTTCATCGATCTGCACCTGCTGCACGAGGTGACCAGCCCGCAGGCCTTCGACGGCCTCCGCAAGAGCGGTCGCCAGGTGCGCCGGCTCGACCTGACCATCGCCACCGAGGACCACAACACCCCGACCCTCGACATCGACAAGCCCATCGCGGACCCGGTCTCCCGCGTCCAGCTGGAGACGCTGCGCAAGAACGCCGCCGACTTCGGTGTGCGGCTGCACCCGCTGGGCGACGTCGAGCAGGGCGTCGTGCACGTCGTCGGCCCGCAGCTGGGGCTGACCCAGCCCGGTATGACCGTGGTCTGCGGTGACTCGCACACCTCCACGCACGGCGCCTTCGGCGGTCTGGCGTTCGGTATCGGCACCTCCCAGGTCGAGCACGTGCTGGCCACCCAGACCCTGCCGCTGGTCCGCCCGAAGACCATGGCCATCACCGTCAACGGCGAACTGCCCGACGGCGTCACCGCCAAGGACCTGATCCTGGCGATCATCGCCAAGATCGGTACCGGCGGCGGCCAGGGCTACGTCCTGGAGTACCGCGGCTCCGCCATCGAGAAGCTCTCGATGGAGGCCCGGATGACCATCTGCAACATGTCGATCGAGGCCGGCGCCCGTGCGGGCATGATCGCCCCCGACCAGACCACCTTCGACTACCTCGAGGGCCGTCCGCACGCCCCCAAGGGCGAGGACTGGGACGCGGCCGTCGCGTACTGGAAGACGCTGAAGACGGACGAGGACGCCGAGTTCGACGCCGAGGTCGTGATCGAGGCCGCCGAGCTGTCGCCGTTCGTCACCTGGGGCACCAACCCCGGCCAGGGTGCGCCGCTTTCGGCGTCCGTCCCCGACCCTGCTTCGTACGAAGACGCTTCGGAGCGGCTCGCCGCCGAAAAGGCCCTGGAATACATGGGGTTGGAGGCCGGACAGCCGCTGCGCTCCATCAAGGTGGACACCGTCTTCGTAGGCTCCTGCACCAACGGCCGCATCGAGGACCTGCGCGCCGCCGCCGAGCTCGTCAAGGGCCGCAAAGTCGCCGACGGCGTACGCATGCTGGTCGTCCCGGGTTCCGCGCGCGTGGGCCTGCAGGCCGTTTCCGAGGGTCTGGACGTCGTCTTCAAGGACGCCGGCGCCGAATGGCGGCACGCGGGCTGCTCGATGTGTCTGGGCATGAACCCCGACCAGCTGGCCCCGGGTGAGCGCTCCGCGTCCACCTCCAACCGCAACTTCGAGGGCCGACAGGGCAAGGGCGGTCGTACGCACCTGGTGTCGCCGCAGGTCGCGGCGGCCACCGCCGTGCTGGGCCACCTGGCCTCCCCGGCCGATCTGTCCGACGCCGAGACCCGTACGCCCGCTGGAGTCTGAGAAGTCATGGAAGCATTCACCACGCACACCGGCCGGGCCGTTCCGCTGCGCCGCTCCAACGTCGACACCGACCAGATCATCCCTGCTCACTGGCTCAAGAAGGTGACCCGGGACGGGTTCGAGGACGGGCTGTTCGAGGCCTGGCGCAAGGACTCCGAGTTCGTGCTCAACCGGCCCGAGCGCGAAGGCGCCACGGTGCTGGTCGCCGGCCCGGACTTCGGCACCGGTTCCTCCCGTGAGCACGCCGTGTGGGCGCTGCAGAACTACGGCTTCAAGGCCGTGATCTCCTCGCGCTTCGCGGACATCTTCCGCGGCAACTCGCTCAAGAACGGCCTGCTCACGGTGGTTCTGGAGCAGAAGATCGTGGACGCGCTGTGGGAGCTCACCGAGAAGGACCCGACGGCTGAGGTCACTGTGGACCTTGAGGCGCGTGAGGTGCGCGCCGAGGGCATCACCGCCGCCTTCGAGCTGGACGAGAACTCCCGCTGGCGGCTGCTGAACGGCCTCGACGACATCTCGATCACCCTGCAGAACGAGGACGACATCGCCGCCTACGAGGCGAAGCGGCCGTCGTTCAAGCCGCGCACCCTCCAGGGCTGATCCGAGGCCGCCACGCAAGGCGACTTTCGGACACCGCAACACCCTCCCAGTACCCCCGATCGGCCCCGATCGGGGGTACTGCCATGTCTGCACCCGAACGGCCCCGTGCTGCTCGGCGCCGACCTCAACTGCCCATGTTACGAGGGGCGTTGTCGGGGTACGCGAGTGCTGTAGCCGTGGCTTCCGCAAGTGCCCGGAAGGCCAATTGAGGCCGGAGTTGCACCCCTGGCAGGCGACAACTCGCCCCAGATGGCACAATCTGTGCATGGAACACGACGGCCAACTCGAGCTCTATGCGGCAGTCGCGGACCAACTCAAGGAAGCGCACGCAAGAGTGCGCGCACTGCAAGTCCCGGAGGGCGTACGGATGGCGCTGACCCGGAAGCTGCTGGTCATTACGGCCGCGGCCAAGCACGACGTAGCCGAAGCGACAAGGCGTCTGGAGCGGTTCATCGCGGACCTCGACGCGGGGCGATTCCCCGAAGAGGAACGCTGAACACCTTCGAGACCGTCGAGTCTGTTGCGGCACAAGGGTGATTAGCCCGTTTCGTGTTTGATTTGCGGTATATATCTGCCTAACGTGCGAAAAAGCTTGAACACTTTCGTTCTGGCGATGTCTCCGAAGGGGAAGACGTGAACAAGGCGCAGCTCGTAGAAGCGATTGCCGACAAGATGGGCGGCCGCCAGCAGGCCGCCGAGGCTGTCGACCACGTACTGGACGCGATCGTCCGCGCGGTCGTCGCTGGTGAGCGGGTCTCCGTCACCGGCTTCGGTTCGTTCGAGAAGGTCGACCGTCCGGCTCGTTACGCCCGCAACCCTCAGACTGGCGAGCGGGTTCGGGTCAAGAAGACCTCCGTTCCCCGCTTCCGCGCGGGTCAGGGCTTCAAGGACCTGGTGAGCGGTTCGAAGAAGCTCCCGCGGGGCGGCGAGGTCGCCGTCAAGAAGGCGCCCAAGGGCAGCCTGACCGGTGGTGCCGCGGCGACGGTCAAGAAGGCCGCCGCGAAGAAGACCACCAAGGCGGCCGCGGCGAAGAAGACCACGGCGAAGAAGGCGGCTGTCAAGAAGACCACGGCCGCCGCCAAGAAGACCACGGCGAAGAAGACGACGGCGAAGAAGACCACGGCCGCCGCCAAGAAGACCACCGCGGCGAAGAAGACCACCGCCAAGAAGGCGACGGCCAAGAAGGCCCCGGCGAAGAAGGCGACCGCCAAGAAGGCGCCGGCCAAGAAGTCGACGGCGCGCAAGTCCACTGCCAAGAGGACCACGCGCAGCAGGTAGGACCGCGAAGGGCACTCACGCGCCGGGCCGGACTCCGTGTGGAGTCCGGCCCGCGGCGTGTTCGGGGTTCTGCGACGGTCAGAGACCCAGAGACCCAGAGACCCAGAGATCCAGAGGCCCAGGGGCCAGAGGTTCAGAGTGTCTGCAAGGTCACCAACGTGATCCGCAGGGCGTCGCCCTGGCCTTCCGTCTCGATGCGCACCCGCTGACCGGGGCGCAACAGCCTCAGTCCGCCCGCGTCGAACGCCGGGGCGTCGAAGGGGACGGGGGTGCCGTCGTCCAGCAGCACGCTGCCGGAGCGGGTTTCGGCGTCGTAGGTGTATGCGGTGGCCTGCATGGCTGTCACCCTACGACGGGTTGTGGGGCGCGGAGCGCGGGGGCGTGGCCGCTACGGTTCCTCGATCAGCAGCCGTGCCGCTGCCGCCGCCGTGCGTGGGCCCACGCCCAGGGCCAGTGCGGCTCTGAGGTCGGCGCCGGTGTCCACGTCCTGGCGTACGGAGTCCACGTCGTCGAGGTCGAGTTCCGTGGCACCCGAGGCGCGGTGGCGGGAACGGGAATCCTCGCCGAATGCGGGCAGTAATTCATATCCCGGGGCTGCGGCCAGCAGGGTCGTGCCGATTGCCGCGGCGTCCGGGAGGAAAGCGCGCGGGAATTCCGCTGCCGACTCCAGGACCCGGGCCAATTCCAGCGGGCGCAGGGCGGGGAGATCGGCGTTCAGGGCCGCGACGGGGGTTTCGGGGCGGGACGAGCGTACGACCGCCGCCGCGTGCGCCAGCGCCGCGTTCAGGCCGCCGCCCGGCTCGTCGGGGACGATGTGGGCGCCAAGTGCGCCCAGCTCGCGGCCCGCCAGCACGTCGTCCGTGACGACTGCCACATCCTTCACCGCGGGGCAGGCCAGCGCCGCCGCCACGGTGTCCAGGGCGAAGGCGAGGGCCAGGCCGGGGCGCAGCCCGTCCGCCGCGGTGTCCGCGAGCCTGCTCTTCGCCCGCGCCAAGGGCTTCAGGGGTACGACCAAGGTCCACTGCACCAGCGTTTCCGTCCCTCTCTAGTCGCGGCCATTGTCACTCAGCCGTCACCAAGGCCATCTGGCGGTGGTGGCGGCGAGGCGTACGGTGTTCTCGACAGACCGGCGGCCTGGGGCGACACTTGTGCGGCCCCCCGGCCCGACGTCCTTGATACCTAGAGGAAGGTGCACGCGTGCCCCGCCGCAGAATCGGCTTCTGGTACCGCTTCGCAGCGGTGATCGCCAAACCGCCGCTGGTGGTTCTGATCAAGCGGGACTGGCGTGGAATGGAGAACATTCCGGCCGACGGCGGATTTATCACCGCGGTGAACCATAATTCGCACATTGATCCCTTCGCGTACGCGCACTTTCAGTACAACACCGGGCGCCTTCCGCGATTCCTCGCGAAGAGCGGTCTTTTCAAGAAGGGATTCGTCGGCGCCTTCATGCGCGGCACCGGCCAGATCCCCGTCTATCGCGAGACCACCGACGCGCTGAGCGCGTTCCGGGCCGCGATCGACGCCGTGGAGCGCGGCGAGTGCGTCGCGTTCTATCCGGAGGGCACGATCACCCGGGACCCGGACCAGTGGCCCATGACCGGCAAGACCGGCGCCGCCCGTGTCGCCCTGCAGACCAAGTGCCCGGTGATCCCGGTCGCGCAGTGGGGCGCCAACGAACTGCTGCCGCCGTACTCCAAGAAGGCCAACGTCCTTCCGCGCAAGACCCACCGGGTGCTCGCGGGCCCGCCCGTGGACCTCGCGCCCTTCTACGACAAGGAGATGACCCCGGAGCTGCTGAAGGACGCCACCGAGGTCATCATGGCCGCCATCACCCGCCAACTGGAGGAGATCCGCGGCGAGAAGGCGCCCGAGAGGCCGTACGACCCGCGCCAGGAGCGCATCGAGCAGCGGCGCAGGACGGCCGCGCAGACCCAGCAGGCACAAGCGCCGAAGGCCGGGCAGGAAGAGGGGCAGGGCACGTGAGCAAGCCCGTCAAGGCGGCGGTCCTGAGCGCGGGTTCGTGGGGCACCGCTTTCGGTATCGTCCTCGCCGACGCGGGGTGCGAGGTCACCCTGTGGGCCCGTCGCGCCGAGGTCGCCGACGCCATCAACTCCACCCGCACGAACCCCGACTACTTCCCCGGAGTCGAGCTCCCGGAAGGCATGCGGGCGACCACGGACCCGGCCGAGGCCATGGCCGGCGCCGACTTCACGGTGCTGTCCGTCCCCTCCCAGACCCTGCGCGCCAACCTGGCCGAGTGGACCCCGATGCTGGCGCCGGGCACGGTCCTGGTGTCCCTGATGAAGGGCGTCGAACTCGGCACCACCATGCGGATGAGCGAGGTCATCGAGGATGTCGCCAAGGTCGGCCACGACCGCATCGCCGTGGTCACCGGCCCCAACCTCGCCCGTGAGATCGCCGCGCGGATGCCCGCCGCCGCGGTCGTCGCCTGCACCGACGAGGCCGTGGCCCAGCGTCTGCAGGCGGCCTCCCACACGCCGTACTTCCGGCCGTACACCAATACGGACGTGGTGGGTTGCGAACTGGGCGGAGCCGTGAAGAACGTCATCGGCCTCGCCGTCGGCATCGCGGACGGCATGGGCCTCGGCGACAATGCCAAGGGCTCGCTGATCACCCGCGGTCTCGCCGAGACGACCCGGCTCGGCGTCGCGCTCGGCGCCGACCCGCTGACGTTCTCCGGACTCGCGGGTCTCGGCGACCTGGTGGCGACCTGCTCCTCGCCGCTGTCCCGCAACCACACCTTCGGCACCAACCTCGGCAAGGGCATGACCCTCCAGGAGACCATCGCGGTCACCAAGCAGACCGCCGAGGGCGTCAAGTCCTGTGAGTCCGTGGCGGATCTGGCCCGCCGGCACGGCGTCGACATGCCGATCACCGAGACGGTCGTGGACATCGTGCACGAGGGCAAGCCCCCGGTCGTCGCCCTCAAGGAGCTGATGTCGCGCAGCGCGAAGGCGGAACGACGCTGAGCGACGCTGAGGGAACGCCGCCCTCCGGACGCTGACTCGGCCCCTACGGGCGGGTACGCTCAACGCGATATGAGCACCGAGAACCTCCCCCAGAGCCCTGACCAGCCGCCCCGCAAGCCGCGTGTGGCCGTCGTGTTCGGCGGTCGCAGCTCCGAGCACGGGATCTCCATGGTCACCGCCGGCGCCGTACTGGGCGCGATCGACCGGACGAAGTACGACGTCCTGCCGATCGGCATCACGCAGAGCGGCCGCTGGGTGCTCACCGCCGACGAACCGGAACGCATGGCGATCACCGAGCGCCGTACGCCCAACGTCGAGCAGCTGGCCGAGTCGAGCGAGGGCGGCGTGGTGCTCCCCGTCGACCCCGCGAGCCGCGAAGTCGTCTACACCGAGCCCGGATCGGTGCCCAAGGCGCTGGGCGAGATCGACGTGGTCTTCCCGGTGCTGCACGGCCCGTACGGCGAGGACGGCACCCTCCAGGGCCTGCTGGAGCTCTCCGGGGTGCCTTACGTCGGCTCCGGTGTGCTCGCCTCGGCGGTCGGCCAGGACAAGGAGTACATGAAGCGGGTGTTCACCTCGTTCGGGCTCAAGGTGGGCCCGTACGTGGTGATCCGGCCGCGCGAGTGGGAGCAGGACGAGTCCGGAGCCCGCAAGAAGATCATCGACCTCGCCGGGGACCACGGCTGGCCGCTCTTCGTGAAGCCCGCGCGCGCGGGATCGTCGATCGGTATCACCAAGGTCGAGGACCTGGCGGGGCTGGACGAGGCGATCGCCGAGGCCCAGCGGCACGACCCGAAGATCCTCTTCGAGGCGGCGCTGCGCGGCCGGGAGATCGAGTGCGGGGTGCTGGAGTTCGAGGACGGCCCGCGCGCCTCCGTACCGGCCGAGATCCCCCCGCCGGACGCCCACGCGTACTACGACTTCGAGGCCAAGTACATCGACTCGACGCCCGGCATCGTGCCGGCGCCCCTGACGCCCGAGGAGACGGCCGAGGTGCAGCGCCTGGCCGTGGACGCCTTCGAGGCGGCCTCGTGCGAGGGCCTGGTGCGGGCGGACTTCTTCCTCACCGAGGACGGGGAGTTCGTGATCAACGAGATCAACACGATGCCCGGCTTCACGCCGATCTCGATGTACCCGCAGATGTGGCAGGCGAGCGGGATCAGCTACCCGGACCTGGTGGACCTGCTGATCCAGGCGGCGTTGCGGCGGTCCACCGGGCTGCGCTGACGGCTGCGTCGGTCAGTTGCCCACGGTCAGGTCGGCGATCCCTTCGGGGATCGCCTTCTTGATGGCCGGGGCCAGGTCGATCAGGGCGCCCGAACTGTCCACGCCCTCCGGCACGGTGACCTCGACGTACGCGCGGCGGCTCGCGCTCGTGAACCGGTACGCCCCGTCGTCCTGCTTCTCCATCAGCCACTTGACGCCTTCGACGCCACCGGCCACCGCGTCCTGGTCCCGCCCCTCGGCGACCTTGGGGTCGATCATCTTCGGGGGCCGTTCGACACCGCACCGCAGTATGATCGCCGGGTCCCCCCATCCCGCGGTCAGCGCGGACGCGGGCGAGGGGTCCTCACGGCTCTCACCGTCCACCTTGGCCGGCAGCACCTTGTCGAGGTTCCGGCACAGCTGCGTCGCCTTCGCGCCGGGGCTGGGAACCGCCGCCGACCCGCTGTCGTCTGGTGATGAGCAGCCCGCGGCGGTGATCAGCAGGACGAGCGCGGGCGACCCGATGGCAGAGGTGACAGAAATGCGCCGGTGACGGAAAGAGTTCACCGGCCAAGGGTAGACGGGGGCTAAAGATGGACGACCGGGCAGGTCAGGGTGCGGGTGATGCCGTCCACTTGCTGGACTTTGGCCACCACCATGCGACCCAGGTCGTCGACTGTGTCAGCCTGTGCGCGCACGATGACGTCATAAGGTCCCGTCACGTCCTCGGCCTGGATGACTCCAGGGATCTTGCTGATCGTCTCGGCGACGGTCGACGCCTTGCCGACCTCCGTCTGGATCAGGATGTACGCCTGTACCACGGAACCTCCAGGGCGGCCACGAGGATCATGTGGGGAAAAGGAACGCCACGGTATCGCGTCGCCGCTCGCCGCGGGGAGACCTGCGGGGGCCGGGGCTTGCGCGCCGGGGTGCAGGCACGACAGTAGTTGACGTACACCTCGACCGTAGCGAGGACAGCAGTGACGCGCGACCGGGTACGGACAGGGACAGAAGGGGCGTAAGGGCAATGAAGGGCACTGTTGGTGAGCTAGGGGAGTTCGGGCTCATCAGGGAGCTCACCTCCCGTCTCACCACCACCCCGGCGGTCCGGGTCGGCCCCGGCGACGACGCCGCGGTGGTGGCCGCGCCCGACCGCAGGGTGGTGGCCAGCACCGACATCCTGCTGGAGGGACGGCACTTCCGCCGCGACTGGTCCACGGCCTACGACGTCGGCCGCAAGGCCGCCGCGCAGAACCTCGCGGACATCGCCGCCATGGGCGCCGTACCGACCGCGCTGCTGCTCGGCCTGGTCGTGCCGGCCGAACTCCCGGTGACCTGGCCCAGCGAGCTGATGGACGGACTGCGCGACGAGTGCCAGGTCGCGGGTGCCTCGGTGGTCGGCGGGGACGTCGTACGGGGCGACACGATCATGGTGTCGATCACCGCGCTCGGTGATCTGCGCAACCAGGAGCCCGTGACGCGAGCCGGCGCACAGCCCGGCGACCTCGTCGCGGTGACCGGCTGGCTGGGCTGGTCCGCCGCCGGATACGCCGTGCTCTCCCGGGGTTTCCGCTCGCCGCGTGCCTTCGTGGAGGCGCACCGGCGTCCCGAACCGCCGTATCACGCGGGGCCGGCGGCCGCCGGGCTCGGCGCGACCGCGATGTGCGACGTGAGCGACGGACTGATCGCCGACCTCGGGCACATCGCCGAGGCGAGCAAGGTCCGTATCGACATCCGCTCGGGCGCGATCGACATCCCGACCCAGATGAACGACATCGGGCAGGCCGTCGGCGTCGATCCCATGCAGTGGGTGCTGACCGGGGGAGAGGACCACGCGATCGTGGCGACCTTCCCGCCGGACGTGAAGCTGCCGGCCCGCTGGAAGGTCATCGGCGAGGTCCTCAACCCGTCCGCGCTGCCCCAGGTGACGGTGGACGGGGCGCCGTGGACCAAGAAGGGCGGCTGGGACCACTTCGGCGGGGACATCGAGTCATGATCCCGGGCGTCCTTGCGGTGGCGGGCTCCGACTCCGGTGGCGGCGCGGGCATCCAGGCCGACCTGAAGACGATGCTCGCGCTCGGCGTGCACGGCATGAGCGTGATCACCGCGGTCACGGCCCAGAACTCGCTCGGCGTGCAGGGGGCTTGGGAACTGCCGGTGGAGGCGGTGCGGGCGCAGTACCGCAGCGTCGTCGACGACATCGGCGTACAGGCGGTCAAGACGGGCATGCTCGCGTCGGCCGAACTCGTCGAGACGGTGGCCGAGTTGATCGGCGGGACGGACGCGCCCGCCGTGGTGGACCCGGTGGGCGTCTCGAAGCACGGGGACTCGCTGCTGGCCGCCTCCGCGCTCGACTCGGTGCGTACGAAGCTGCTGCCGGTCGCGACCGTGGCGACGCCGAACCTCGACGAGGTGGCGCAGATCACGGGCGTGCACGTCGAGTCGGAGGAGCAGCTGCGGGAGGCCGCGGCGGCTGTTCTGGCGTACGGGCCGCGGTGGGTGCTGATCAAGGGCGGCCATCTGCCCGGCGACGCCGTCGATCTGCTGACGGACGGGTCGCAGGAGCACTGGCTGCGGGCGCCTCGGTACGACAACCGGCACACGCACGGGACGGGGTGCACGCTCGCCTCCGCGATCGCCTCGGGGCTCGCGAAGGGGCTGTCCGTGCCGGAGGCCGTGGCGGCGGCCAAGGAGTACGTCACCGGGGCGATCGAGGCCGGGTTCGCGCTCGGCGAGGGGATCGGGCCGGTCGATCACGGGTGGCGGTTCCGCGGCCGCTCGTAGCCGCTCGGGTACAGCAAAAAGCCGGTCCACTCGAGGTGGACCGGCTTTGTGCAGCGAACCGGCAGTGGCCGCGCGCTCAGCTGAGCGTCAGCGCGAGACCTTGCCGGCCTTGATGCAAGACGTGCAAGCGTTCACGCGCTTCGGCGTCCCGCCGACCACGGTACGGACGCGCTGGATGTTCGGGTTCCAGCGACGGGACGTACGGCGGTGCGAGTGCGAGATGTTGTTGCCGAAGCCCGGCCCCTTGCCGCAGACGTCGCAGTTGGCAGCCACGGGTCACTCCAAAGACTTCAGATGCACTTACGGATAATCCCGGCTTGCCGGGATCGAGATCTAGGATCAGAGATCTGAATGGCGTTGCCAGGGGAACGGCCCGATCTGCATCGGGCAACCGGAGCAGCATACAACGACTGCGCCAGCAGTACGAAACTACCATGGCTGCTCAGGGGGCCGCTCCCGGCCCTCTTCCGGTGCACCCCGGCCCTGGGTCTACGCTGCGTGCCACGTCCAGCAGCTCAAGGAGGCGCAGGTGGCGCAGGTGCCGCAGACATTCTTCGATGCTCTCGCGGTGCGCACCTGGTGCGGCCTCGCGTTGGAGTCGCTCGGTCGCGCCCGTGAGGAGATCGACGCGATCAACGTCTATCCGGTGGCCGACGGGGACACCGGGACGAACCTGTACCTGACCGTGGAGTCGGCCGTGGGCGCGGTCGAGGCGGTGTTCGCCGGGTACGAGCTGGATGCCGCGCGCGCGGGCGCCCCCTCGCTGGCGGACGCCGTGCGCGCGATGGCCCACGGCGCGCTGATAGGCGCCCGGGGGAACTCCGGGACGATCCTCGCGCAGCTGCTGCGCGGCATGGCGCAGGTGCTCGCCGCCGACGGCGCGTCCGCTCACACCGACGGACCGGGGCTGCGACTGGCGCTGCGGCACGCCGCCGACTCCGCCCGCCAGGCCGTGGCCCACCCCGTCGAGGGCACGGTCCTCACGGTCGCCGCCGCGGCGGCCGACGCGGCCACCGGGGCCGAGGGGGACTGCGGGACGGTCGCACGGGCCGCCTACGAGGGGGCGCGGGCGGCGCTCGCCGCGACTCCGGGCCAGCTGGCCGTGCTGGAGCGGGCCGGGGTCGTCGACGCGGGCGGGCGGGGGCTGGTGGCCGTGCTGGCGGCGCTGGTGGAGACGTTCACGGGGGAGGCGCCCCGGGGGGTTGCCGCCGGGGCCGTGACGGCGGGAAGCGTCGGCGCGGTTCATGTCCTCGGTGGCCCGCAGGAGCCCGGCGAGCCGGGTGAGTGTGCCGACGGTGCTGTGGGCCATGGGCAGGGCGGCCATGAGCAGGGCGGGCCCGCCTTCGAGGTGATCTACCTGCTGGAGGCCGACGACGCGGCCGTGGCGCGGCTGCGGGAGCGGCTGGACGCCCTCGGGGACTCGCTCGTCGTGGTCGGGGGCGACGGGCTGTGGAACGTCCATGTGCACGTCGACGACGCCGGGGCCGCCGTGGAGGCCGGCGTCGAGGCCGGGCGGCCGTACCGGATCCGGATCACCCACTTCGGGGCCGGTGACGTGCACACCACCGGTGGGGGCCGGCCGCCCCGGGAACGGGCCCAGCGCGCCGTGGTCGCCGTCGTGCCCGGCGAGGGTCTGGACGGGCTGTACCGCGAAGCCGGAGCGACGACCGTCCTCGCCCGCCCCGGGGAGCCGCCCGCGAGCGGGGAGCTCGTGGAGGCCGTACGGCGTGCCCACGCGCGCGAGGTCGTGCTGCTGCCCAACGACGCCGAGCTGCGCCACACCGCCGCGGCGGCGGCCGAGCAGGCCCGCGCGGAGGGCATCCGCGTCGCGCTGATCCCGACCCGCTCGGCGGTCCAGGGCATCGCGGCGCTGGCCGTGCACGAGGCGGAACGCCGCTTCGACGAGGACGTCGTGTCGATGACCTCGGCGGCCGGCGCGACGCGCTACGCCGAGGTCGCCGTCGCCGAACGCCAGTCGTGGACCATGGCCGGCATCTGCCAGGCCGGGGACGTCCTCGGCCTCATCGACGGCGACGTGGCCGTGATCGGCTCGGACGTCACGGCCACCGCCGAGACCGTGCTCGACCGCATGCTCGCGGCCGGCGGCGAACTCGTCACGCTCGTCCTCGGCGACGAGGCGCCGGAGGCGATCGCCGACCACCTCGAGGCACGCGTGCGTGAGTCGTATCTCGCCGTCGACACGGTGGTGTACCGGGGCGGGCGGCAAGGGGCGTTGCTGCTCATCGGCGTGGAGTGAGCCGACCCGCGGCCGCGCGTCACTCCTTGTCCTGCTCCGCGTCGGCCTGCTCCCGCACCACCTGGAGCATCTGCTCGGCCTCCGCCCGCCGCTCCAGTGCCGCCTCGTCCCCCTCCTCGGCACGGTCGTACGCCGCCAGCACCGCACGCGCGCGTGCCGCGGCCCGTTCCGGGCGGCTCAGGTCGGCCTCCAGCCAGCCCGCGGCGAGTTCGGCGCCCGTGCGGCTGTGCAGGGCGTCGTCGCCGAGGGAGGCGAAGACCGCGACGGCCCGTGTCATCCGGGACAGGGCCTCCTCCAGCGAGGCCTGGATCGACTCGTCCTCGGCGTCCTCCGCGGCGGACCGGGCCAGGAGGTCGCCGAACTGGCGGTGGGTGTGGCCGAGTTCGGCGGTGAGCCGCTGCCGCGCCTCGTCGTCGTCCACGGCGTCCAGCGCCGCCGCGCACTCCTCGACCGCGCTCGCCATCAAAGCGGCCGCCGCGTCGTTCCTGTCCTGAGCCTGCGCCTCCTCCACGCGCAACGCCAGCCATGCGCGTGCGCGCAGCGCGCGGACGAGACCGTGGACGTTGCCGAGGGAGCGCCACAGCGTGCCCGCGCGCGCGTAGGCCTGGTCCGCGTCGGCCGGCAGCCCCGCGTGGCCGAGCGATTCGGCGGCGAGGTGGGCGAGCGTGGCGTGGTCGTGCTGCTCGGGCCAGTGCCGGGCGATCTCGGCGGCCTGCAACCGGCGTTCGGCCGCGGCGTGGTGTTCGCCGAGCTCGCTCAGGCAGTCGCCGAGCCACCACTGCGTCTGGACGACCGCCCCGTCACCGTGCGTCTCGGCGTTCAGGTCGGGCAGCGCCGACTCCAGCACCTCGGCGGCCTCGGCGAACCGCCCCTGCCGCAGCAGGAACCCGCCGAGCTGCTGCCGTGCCCAGGCGCCCAGCGTGCGACTCTCGCCCGCCTCGTCGGCCCAGTGCGCTGCCTCCAGGGCGTGTTCGGCGGCCTCCTCGGACAGCCCCCGGCCGCCGAGCACCTCGGCCAGCTGGAGATGCAGCTGGGCCCGCCCCGGGGCCTCCAGATGCGGCCCGCCGTGCTCCAGGGCCGCCCGCAGCGCCCGCTCGGCCTCCGCCGTGTCGCCGAGGTGGTGCGCGAGCCCGGCCAGCCGCGCCTCGTACTCCACCGCGAACCACGGCAGCCCCGCCCCGACGAACGCCGCCGAGGCCCGCGCGAACAGCTCCGCGGCCCCCTCCACGTCCCCGGTGAGCGCCGCCAGCTCCGCGAGCATCGCCCGCGCCTCCGCGGCCCGCGAGGCGAGCCGTACGTCGTCCTCTGCCTGCCCGTCGACGAGTGCGAGCACCTCACGGGCCGCGGTCTCGGCGTCGGCCGCGGCGGCCCGCGGCACGGAGTCCTCCGGCACGGCGGCCGCCGCCTCGTGCACCCGCCGCATCAGAATCCGCGCCCGGCTCATCAGGACCGCCGCGGTCTGCCGTACGCCCGTGCCGTCCTCGGCGTACAGCGCGAGCACCTGGTCGTACAGGCCGGCGATCACCGTGCGGGCCTGCGCCACCTCGCCCGTGAGAGCGCGTACGTACGCTCCACGCGCGCGTGCCGCCAGCGCCTCCCCGGGGTCGCCCGCCTCCGCGTACAGCTCGGCGGCCTCCTCGAAGAGGTCGATGCCCTCGGGGCCCAGATCCATCGCCCGGTGGTCGGTGATCTCCGCGCGGTCGAGGGCGGCGAGCTCGGCGCCCCGGGCGGCTCGGGAGACGGCCGCCCAGGCCTCGATGGCGTTCGGCTGGAGGGTGTCCGACAGCCGCCGCGCCTCGGCGATCAGCGCGGGCAGGTCGGGCTCCGCGTCCTGCGGCACATCGGCGACGGCCGTCGCGGGCGGGGACACCGCCGTCGGCCGGGCCGCCGTACGCACCCCCAGCGGCAGCCGCTCCACCAGCGGCCGCTGGTCCATACGCGCGCGTGCCCGCTCGCTGATGTGTGCTGTGCCGTTGCGCTCGTCGAAGCGCGCTGCCAGCCCGAGGGCCTCCTCGCGCGCGTGGGCGGCGAGTTCGCGGGCGGTCCAGGCACGGTCCGCAGGACCGGAGACCTGCCGGTCGCCCAGCCCGAGCTCGGTCAGGCGGTCCATGAGCAGGGCCACCACGGTCATGAACTCCAGCTTGCTGCGCGGATGCCCGTCGTCCGTGAAGTACGCAGGCCGCTGCGCGAGCAGCTCCAGGCCACGGGCCTCGTTGCCGGTCAGCGCACAGAACTCCACGTGGTCCGCGTACGCCCCGCGCATGCTCTCCATGGTCCGTACGAGCCGGAAACCCCGCAGATGGTGGGCGCGGGCCTCGTCCACGCGGCCCAGACGCAGCAGCGGCGCCAGCGAGGACGCGAGGACGGTGTGCGGCTCGTGGGCGCAGGTGAACTCGCCCTGCAGGACCGGGGCCCACAGCCGCAGCGCCTCCGCGTCCCGGCCCCGCTCCGCCTGCCACCACCCCTGCCCGTGCAGTTCGCACGCGTGGCAGTCGGCCATGCTGTCGCGGTCGGCGGCCAGCCAGGCGCCGTACGCCCGCTCCGCGCGCGGGACGTCACCGACATGCGCGGCCACGCTGAACTCCGCACCGCGCACGGCCCGTTCGGAGTGCCCGGCGAGCCGGTAGCGGTGCTCCATCTCGCCGAGCCACTTCTCGACGGAGGCGAGCGGGATGTGCGGCTGGTCGAGCATGCCGGACGACATCCACTTGAAGACCCAGTGCAGCGAGTGCGTCTCGTACACGTCGAAGTCCTCGGGCCGCTCGTCCCACATGCGCAGCAGACGCGCGAAGGGGACGAACATCTTGTCCTTCTCGGAGCTGTAGTTGTAGACCTTCAGCTGGTGTCCGAGCGCCTCGATCACCGCGAGCGGGATGTTCAGCTTCTCGGCCTCGGCGAGCAGCTGCTCCGCGCGCGCGTTGCGGGCCGGACCCTCCGGCTCCTCGGAGTTCTCCGCCATCGCCCGGCGCAGCGAGTCGAAGGCGGTGATCCCGTCGGCTCCGTCGATCCCGCTCATGAGCGGCCCTCCTCGCCGTTCGTGGCCCACTCCAGCAGACCGATGAAGGCCCGGTTCAGCAGCGCCGAGTCCGCGGGCCTGAGCGGGCGCTGCGCCATCAGCAGCGCCTGCCCGTAGAGGGACTCGGTCGCGGTGCCGATGAGCTCCGGATCGCCCAGTGAACTGATCCGCCGGATCAGCGGGTTGAGGTTGTTCAGCACGAGACGCGCGCGTGGCGCGCTGCCGCGCAGCGAGCCCAGGATGCCCGCCCACAGGTCGTCGGCCTGTTCCTCCGCCTCCGCGCGCGCCTGCTCGTGCCGGGCCGCCCGGTCGTCGAGGTGCAGCGCGGGCACGGACAGCGGATGGAAGGCGCGCAGGACGACGTCACAGCCCAGGGGGTCGAGCCTGGCCCGCGCGGCCGCGAGGAAGCCCGACAGGGCCAGTTCCTCGGCCGGGTCGACGGCGTCCAGGTGGGCGGTCACGGTGTCCGCGTCCAGCTCGGCGACGACCGTCCCGGGCCGCACCGACGGCAGCGCCTCGACCAGCTCGCTGTCGTATGTGTAACCGCCGTTGATCACCCCGACGCCCTGCGCGGACGCGATCGGCGCGACCTGGCGGTACTCCTCGACGGTCCGCGTGAAGTGCACCACCGGGTGCCGCTGGGCGAACTCCTCCAGGGACAGCCGCCCGTCGGTCGTCTCGAAGGGCAGCCACGGCAGCATCGTGCGCAGCATCTCCTTGTCGTGCCGCGCGAGCGACTTCACGCCCAGGTGGTGCACGGACAGGAAGGCCGCCAGCCGTTCCGGATCACCGGCCGCCAGCCCGGTCAGCCAGGACCGAATCCTTTCGCCGAGCGCCTCCCGCACGGCCGCCAGCGTCTCGTCCTCGTACAGCGACTCGCGCGAGGCCGTGGGCCGCAGGCTGTCCGTGTCGAGCACGCACCGCACGAAGAACGCCCAGTCCGGCAGCAGCTGTTCGGCCCGCTCGGTCAGCAGCATGCCCTTGAGGTGGACGCGATGGCCGGCCCGCTGGGCGGGGCTGACCGCCGAGGGAAGGACGTACGCCACGCCGCGGATCCCCGCGAGCGGCACGTCCAGCGTGATGGAGTCCAGCGGCGTGAAGCCGAACAGGTCGTGACAGTGCCGGGCCAGGGCCACCCGTCGGTTGGCGGGGGAGGGGTACGGCCGGTCCCAGGGCGCCGGCAGGTCGGTGACCGCCTCGTCGCCGACCCGGACGTCGTACGGCAGCAGTGAGCCGAAGTCCCGCGCCAGCGCCAGGACGCGGCCCTCGGCCAGCCATTCGGCGGCACCGGCCCGCGCCACCAGGTGCACGGTGGTGCCCGGTTCGGCGCGGGCGTCGTCCGGCAGCGTCCGCACGGTGTACGAACCGTCGTCCGTGGCCGTCCACTCCACGGGCGGCGCCTGCGGCGTACGGGCGCTGCGGCTGACCACCCGGATCCGCTCCGCGACCACGAAACAGGCCAGCAGACCGATGCCGAACTGCCCCAGGAAGTCGGACCGGGCCTCCTGCAGACCCTCGGCACGCTTGGAGCTGCGGCCGATCGTCGCGAGGAGGTCGTGCACGTCCGCCTCGGTCAGCCCGACCCCGGAGTCCTCGACCCGCAGGGCGCCCGCGTCGGCGTACAGCCGCACCTTGGCCGGCGCGCCCGGCTCCTCGGCACGTCTGGCGGTGATGGCGTCGACCGCGTTCTGCAGCAGCTCGCGCAGGTAGACCTTCGGACTGGAGTAGAGGTGGTGGGAGAGCAGGTCCACCAGACCACGCAGGTCGACCTGGAACGTATGAGGTGGCTGGGACGGCTGAGGTGCCTGGGATGACTGTGAGGTCTGGGAGTCCATCGTCGCAGCGCCGGTGGGGGGACTTGTCGACGGCGCGGGGTCGGGCGGTCCCGGTGAGGCGGTGACCGCGAAAGGATGGCCGGAGCGCGCCATCCTAGGGCCGGAACGAACCGGCTGACCAGGGGTTTCCGGGACGTTTACCTGCACGGCCCACGCGACCTCTACGGCATTGTCAGTGGCGTGGTGTGGAATGGATCTCGTGCCCGCACTGGAAGAACCACTGAAGAAAGTGCTCGGCCCTCCCACCGCGAAGGTGATGGCCGAGCATCTCGGCCTGCACACCGTCGGTGACCTGCTGCACCACTACCCGCGCAGATACGAGGAGCGAGGCCAGCTCACCCACCTCGCCGACCTCCCGATGGACGAACACGTCACGGTGGTCGCCCAGGTCGCCGACGCCCGCCTGCACACGTTCGCCTCCTCCAAGGCCCCACGCGGCAAGGGCCAGCGCCTTGAAGTCACGATCACCGACGGCAGCGGCCGGCTCCAACTGGTCTTCTTCGGCAACGGCGTTCACAAGCCCCACAAGGAGCTCCTGCCGGGCACCCGCGCGATGTTCGCGGGCAAGGTCTCCGTCTTCAACCGCCGTCTGCAACTGGCCCATCCGGCATACGAGTTGCTGCGGGGCGCCGACGACGACCAGGCCGCGGAAACCGTGGAGACCTGGGCCGGCGCGCTGATCCCCATCTACCCCGCCACCGCCAAGCTGGAGTCCTGGAAGATCGGCAAGGCGATCCAGACGGTCCTGCCGAGCGCCCAGGAGGCGGTCGATCCGCTCCCGGACACCCTCCGCGAGGGCCGCGGCCTGGTCCCGCTCCCCGAGGCCCTGCTCAAGATCCACCGCCCGCACACCAAGGCCGACATCGAGGACGCCCGCTCCCGCCTCAAGTGGGACGAGGCCTTCGTCCTCCAGGTGGCCCTGGCCCGCCGACGCCACGCCGACGCCCAACTCCCGGCGGTCGCCCGCAGGCCAAGCCCCGACGGCCTCCTCACGGCCTTCGACGACCGTCTCCCCTTCACCCTCACTCAGGGCCAGCAGAAGGTCTCGAAAGAGATCTTCGACGACCTGGCGACCGAGCATCCGATGCACCGGCTGCTGCAGGGAGAGGTGGGATCGGGCAAGACCTTGGTGGCGCTGCGCGCCATGCTCGCCGTCGTCGACGCCGGCGGTCAGGCCGCGATGCTCGCGCCCACCGAGGTGCTGGCCCAGCAGCACCACCGCTCCGTCGTCGAGATGATGGGCGAGCTGGCCGAGGGCGGGATGCTGGGCGGGGCCGAGCAGGCCACGAAGGTGGTGTTGCTGACCGGCTCCATGGGCGCGGCCGCCCGCCGCCAGGCTCTGCTCGACCTGGTCACGGGAGAGGCCGGGATCGTGATCGGCACGCACGCGCTGATCGAGGACAAGGTGCAGTTCCACGACCTCGGGCTGGTCGTCGTGGACGAGCAGCACCGGTTCGGCGTCGAACAGCGCGACGCCCTGCGCGGCAAGGGCAAGCAGCCGCCCCACCTGCTCGTCATGACGGCAACGCCCATCCCGCGCACCGTCGCCATGACGGTCTTCGGTGACCTGGAGACCTCGGTCCTCGATCAGCTCCCGGCCGGTCGCTCCCCGATCGCCAGCCATGTCGTCCCGGCCGCCGACAAGCCCCACTTCCTGGCCCGCACCTGGGAGCGCGTGCGGGAGGAGGTCGGCAACGGCCATCAGGCGTACGTCGTCTGCCCCCGCATCGGCGACGAGGAGGACGACCCGAAGAAGGCGAAGAAGTCCCCCGAGGACGAGGCCGAGAAGCGTCCCCCGCTGGCCGTCCTCGACGTGGCCGACCAGCTCTCCAAGGGGCCCCTGAGCGGCATCGAGGTCGAGGTCCTGCACGGCCGTATGCACCCCGACGACAAGGACGCCGTCATGCGCCGCTTCGCCGCCGGCGAGACCGGTGTCCTGGTCGCCACGACGGTCATCGAGGTCGGCGTGAACGTCCCCAACGCCACCGCGATGGTGATCATGGACGCCGACCGCTTCGGCGTCTCCCAGCTCCACCAGCTGCGCGGCCGCGTCGGCCGAGGCTCGGCGGCGGGCCTGTGCCTCCTGGTCACCGAGATGCCGGAGGCCAGCGCGGCCCGCCAGCGCCTCAACGCGGTCGCCTCCACCCTCGACGGCTTCGAGCTCTCCCGCATCGACCTGGAACAGCGCCGTGAGGGCGACGTCCTGGGACAGGCCCAGTCGGGCGCGCGGACCTCCCTGAAGGTCCTCGCCGTCATCGAGGACGAGGAGATCATCGCGGAGGCCCGGGAAGAGGCGGCGGCGATCGTGGCGGCCGATCCCGAGCTGACCGGTCTCCCGGGCCTGCGCACGGCCCTGGACGCCCTCTTGGACGAGGAAAGGGAGCAGTACTTGGAAAAGGGGTGAGGGCTGCCCACCCAGGGGCGCGGGGCCGTAATCCCTATGCGGCTACCGCCGCGCGGGCACGACCAGCCACACTGATACCCAAAGACGCCCACGAACAAGGACCGCAGATGACCCGCGTGATCGCCGGCGCAGCCGGCGGACGCCGCCTGGCCGTCCCGCCAGGGACCGGCACCCGCCCCACCTCCGACCGCGCACGCGAAGGTCTCTTCTCCACCTGGCAGTCCCTCCTCGGCGGCCCCCTGGAAGGCGAACGGGTCCTCGACCTGTACGCGGGCTCGGGCGCGGTCGGCCTGGAGGCCCTCTCCCGCGGCGCGGGCCACACCCTCCTCGTCGAGGCCGACGCAAGAGCCGCCCGCGTCGTCCGCGAGAACGTGAAGAATCTCGGCCTCCCCGGCGCCGAGGTGAGGGCAGGCAAAGCCGAACAGATCATCCAGTCACCGGCGCCGGCAGACCCGTACGACATCGTCTTCCTCGACCCCCCGTACGCCGTCACGGACGACGATCTTCGCGAGATTCTCCTCACACTCCGCTCAGGGGGCTGGCTCGCGCCGGAGGCGCTCGTCACCGTGGAGCGCAGCACCAGAGGCGGTGAATTCGGGTGGCCGGACGGCTTCGAAGCGCTCCGGGCCCGTCGTTACGGCGAGGGAACGTTTTGGTACGGTCGCGCCGCCTCTACGTGCGAAGACGCACGATGACCGGACCGGAGAGCGAGGGATCACAAGTGCGCCGCGCCGTCTGTCCCGGGTCGTTCGACCCGATCACCAACGGACATCTCGACATCATTTCCCGCGCCTCCAGGCTGTACGACGAGGTCTATGTCGCCGTCATGATCAACAAGGCCAAGAAGGGCCTGTTCGAGGTCGACGAGCGGCTCGACCTGATCCGCGAGGTCACCGCCGAGTACGGAAACGTGCGGGTCGAGGCCTTCCACGGCCTCCTCGTGGACTTCTGCAAGCAGCGCGACATCCCGGCCATCGTCAAGGGTCTGCGTGCGGTCAGCGACTTCGACTACGAGCTGCAGATGGCCCAGATGAACAACGGTCTGTCGGGCGTGGAGACGCTCTTCGTGCCGACCAACCCCACCTACAGCTTCCTGTCCTCGTCCCTGGTCAAGGAAGTGGCGACCTGGGGCGGCGACGTCTCCCACCTCGTGCCGCCGGTCGTCCTCGAGGCCCTGAACAAGCGCCTGCGCAAGGACTGATGGGACTACAGTCGTCCCGTCCGTCTCCAACACAGCTGTAGAGAGTGGCGAGCACAGGTGGACGTGCAGAAGAAGCTCGACGAGATCGTCGCCTCGGTCTCCGGCGCCCGGTCGATGCCCATGTCGGCCTCGTGCGTGGTCAACCGCGCCGAGCTGCTCGCGATGCTCGAACAGGTCCGTGAGGCCCTGCCCGGCTCCCTCGCCCAGGCCCAGGAGCTGATCGGCGACCGCGAGCAGATGGTCGAGCAGGCCCGCCAGGAGGCCGAGCGGATCATCCAGGGCGCACACGCCGAGCGCGGCTCCCTGATCTCCGACACCGAGGTCGCCCGCCGCTCCCAGGCCGAGGCGGAACGCATCCTCACCGAGGCCCGCCAGGAGGCCGAGGAGATCCGCGCCGAGGCCGACGACTACGTCGACTCCAAGCTCGCCAACTTCGAGGTCGTCCTCACCAAGACCCTCGGCTCCGTCGGCCGCGGCCGCGAGAAGCTCCTCGGTACCGGCCCCGGCACCGACGAGCAGGGCTACGAGGACGAGGACGCCCCCGAGCGCAGCCACGACCCGGAGACCCTGCGCCGCAGCGCCGACGAATACGTCGACGTCAAGCTCGGCGCCTTCGAGGCGGTCCTGGCCAAGACCCTGGAGGCCGTCGGCCGCGGCCGTCAGAAGCTGCACGGCCGGATCGCCACCGACGACCTCGGCGCCCTCGCCGACGACAACGGCACCGTCCAGCACTCCAGCGACGCCGACTACCTCGCCGACCTCGCCGCCCTCGCGGAGCGGGACGCCTCGACGGCCCCGGCCGAGCAGCCGGCCGTACCGCCGCAGCCGCAGTACGACCCGCAGACCGCGCAGCCGGCGTACGGCTACCAGCAGCAGGGCGCGGATCCGTACGGCGGCTACCAGCAGGGTTACGGCGGACAGCAGGACCCGTACGGCTACCAGCAGGCCGACCCCTACGCCTACCAGGGCTACGCGCCTCAGCAGGCCGCCTACGACCCGAACCAGACCCAGCACCAGGCTCCGCAGCAGGCCGCGCAGGGCAACCAGGGCTACGCCCTCGACGAGACCAGTCTCTTCGACACCAGCATGATCAGCGCGGAGCAGCTGCGGGCCTACGAGCAGGGGCGCGGTCAGTAGGCCACCCGGATTGGGCCGGGAGCGAAAGGTCCAGTATCCTGGCTCTTCGGTCGCGCGTACGTCCGCGATCAACGCTGCCCGGGAGCACCGAAGGGCAGTGACCCTCTGAGCTCAGCAGATCGAAAGCAGGAATGGCGTGACAGCCCGCCTCGACCACCGCAACCCTCTCGTGTTCGACACACACGAGCTGGGGCGGCGTCCTGGTGCGCTGCAGCGTCTGACCCGCTCGATCGACGCTCCCAAGGACTTCGGTATCCAGGGAGTCGTCGGAGTGCCGGAAGGCGCCCCGGTAGAGCTCGAACTCCGGCTCGAGTCGGTCATGGAAGGTGTGCTTGTCACAGGCACCGCCCGTGCACAGGCCGAGGGGGAGTGCGTAAGGTGTCTGGAGCCGCTTCAGCTCGACGTCGAAGCGGACTTCCAGGAGATGTTCTCGTACCCTGACGCCGACGACCGGGGCCGTGTGCACCACGCGGAACCCGGCGACGACGCCGAGGACGACGAGGACAGGCTCTTTCTCGAGGACGGCCTGTTCGACCTCGAACCCGTGCTGCGCGATGCGGTGGTGCTCGCACTGCCGATGCAGCCGGTGTGCCAGGAAGACTGCCCGGGACTGTGCGCCGAGTGCGGCGCGCGCCTCGCGGACGACCCGGACCACCACCATGACGCCGTCGACATCCGTTGGGCGGCACTGCAGGGACTCGCCGGTTCACTCGAAGACGGCGAGAAGGACGAGATGAGCGGCGCCGAACCGGGCGTCGACGAGAAGCAGGAGAAGTAGCCGTGGCTGTTCCGAAGCGGAAGATGTCGCGCAGCAACACGCGCCACCGCCGGTCGCAGTGGAAGGCTGCGGTCCCCACCCTGGTTGCGTGCGAGCGCTGCCACGAGCCCAAGCAGCAGCACATCGCGTGCCCGTCTTGCGGCACCTACAACAAGCGCCAGGTCCTCGAGGTCTGAGCGGCTGGTGAGAGGCACTGTGTCCACGCCTAAGAAGAACGCAGCGGACAACCAGGCCTCGTCCCACACGCTGTTGGAAGGGCGGCTCGGGTACAAGCTCGAGTCCGCCCTTCTGGTGCGTGCGCTGACCCACCGTTCCTACGCGTACGAGAACGGCGGTCTGCCGACCAACGAGCGACTGGAGTTCCTCGGGGACTCCGTCCTCGGCCTCGTGGTCACGGACACGCTGTACCGCACCCACCCCGACCTGCCCGAAGGCCAGCTGGCCAAGCTGCGGGCCGCGGTGGTCAACTCGCGTGCGCTGGCGGAGGTCGGTCGTGGCCTCGAACTCGGCTCCTTCATCCGGCTCGGCCGCGGTGAAGAGGGCACGGGCGGCCGGGACAAGGCGTCCATCCTCGCCGACACCCTGGAAGCGGTGATCGGCGCGGTCTATCTCGACCAGGGACTGGACTCGGCGGCGGAGCTG
This sequence comes from Streptomyces cyaneochromogenes, assembly GCF_003963535.1. Lineage (GTDB taxonomy): Bacteria > Actinomycetota > Actinomycetes > Streptomycetales > Streptomycetaceae > Streptomyces > Streptomyces shaanxiensis. The sequence continues at coordinate 7,194,023 of NZ_CP034539.1, forward strand.
GTGCACCGCCTGTTCGACCCCCTGATCGAGAAGTCCTCGAATCTCGGAGCCGGCCTGGACTGGAAGACCAGTCTCCAGGAACTCACCGCGACCGAGGGGCTCGGTGTGCCCGAGTACCTGGTCACGGAGACCGGCCCCGACCACGAGAAGACCTTCACTGCTGCCGCCCGCGTCGGAGGCGTCTCGTACGGCACCGGCACCGGCCGCAGCAAGAAGGAGGCGGAGCAGCAGGCCGCGGAATCCGCGTGGCGGTCCATCCGGGCCGCGGCGGACGAGCGCGCCAAGAAGGCGAAGGCGGCAGCGGATGCCGCCGAGCCGGATGCCGCTGAGCCGGACGCCGACGCTCCGTCGGCCTCCGCCTGACCGAACAGCGCGATCCGAGCGCCCGTCCCGGCCATGGGGCGGGCGCTCGGCCCATAACCGCAAGGTGTGTACGGGGGATCCCATGCCCGAGTTGCCCGAGGTCGAGGTGGTCCGGCGCGGCCTGGAGCGGTGGGTCGCCCACCGCACGGTCGCCGACGCCGAGGTGCTGCACCCGCGTGCCGTACGTCGGCACCTCGCCGGTGCGGACGACTTCGCGCAGCGCCTCAAGGGCCTGCGCATCGGCACGCCGAGCCGCCGCGGCAAGTATCTGTGGCTGCCCCTGGAGAACACCGACCAGTCGATCCTGGCCCACCTCGGCATGAGCGGCCAGCTGCTGGTCCAGCCCAGCAACGCGCCGGACGAGAAGCACCTCCGGATTCGCGTGCGCTTCGCGGACGCCCTCGGCACCGAGCTGCGCTTCGTCGACCAACGAACCTTCGGCGGCCTGTCGTTGCACGACAACACCCCCGACGGCCTGCCCGATGTCATCGCGCACATCGCCCGCGACCCGCTCGACCCGCTCTTCGACGACGAGGCCTTCCACCAGGCCCTGCGCCGCAAGCGCACGACCATCAAACGGGCCCTGCTCGACCAGTCGTTGATCAGCGGCGTCGGCAACATCTACGCGGACGAGGCCCTTTGGCGCGCCCGCCTGCACTACGAGCGCCCGACCGGGACCTTCACCCGCCCACGCACCCTCGAACTCCTGGGCCACGTAAGGGACGTGATGAACGCCGCGCTCTCCGTGGGCGGCACCAGCTTCGACAGCCTGTACGTCAACGTCAACGGCGAGTCGGGCTACTTCGACCGGTCGCTGGACGCGTACGGCCGTGAGGGCCTGCCGTGCAAGCGGTGCGGTACGCCGATGCGCCGGCGGGCCTGGATGAACCGGTCCAGCTACTTCTGCCCGAAGTGTCAGCGGGCGCCGCGCGTCTCGTCGTAACGCCGGCGTGCTGCGAGCACGTCGTCCATCTGGCCCTCCACGAAGTGGATGAGGCCCAGCAGCCGCTCGGCGATCCCGCGCCCCAGCGCCGTCAGCTCGTAGTCGACCCGCGGCGGGTTCGTCGGCTGGGCCTCGCGGTGCACCAGGCCGTCGCGCTCCAGGGCATGCAGCGTCTGGGACAGCATCTTCTCGCTGACACCGTCGACGCGGCGGCGCAGCTCGTTGAAGCGCAGCGAACCCTCGTACAGGGCGCCGAGCGTGAGCCCGCCCCAGCGGCCCGTGACGTGCTCCAGCGTGCCGCGCGAGGGGCAGGCCTTGGCGAACACGTCGTACGGGAGGTCCTGCGCCTCCGTGCGCTCCTGCGTGGTGTCCATATCTGAAGCGTACTCGAACGCAGCGCTAACCCGTAGATTGCACTAACCAGGAGCTAGTACTTTCCTTTGCGTACATGGGCACCGCGTCCGGTGCTCAACCGCCTCGGCGTCTTCGCCGGCGCCGCCGGGTGGCCGAGACGGCGAAGGTGTTCGCGCACGGGCGCGCCGCGGTCGCCGCGTAGGCTCACCGAACGCGCGAGGGGCTCTCTTTCGGTCACCGGATGCCGGTCACCGGAAGGGAGCCCCTCGCCGTACGTGCTTCTAGTAGCCGAAGTCCTGCGTCCACCAAGGCCCGCCGGAGCCGAAGTGCACGCCGACCCCCAGTGTCTTGAAGTCGCAGTTCAGGATGTTGGCCTTGTGGCCCGGGCTGTTCATCCAGGCCTCCATCACGGCGGCGGCGTCGGACTGGCCGCGGGCTATGTTCTCGCCGCCGAGGTCGGTTATGCCTGCCTTCGCGGCCCGGTCCCACGGTGACGCGCCGTCGGGGTCGGTGTGGTCGAAGAAGCCCCGGTCGGCCATGGCCTCGCTGAAGTCCTGGGCCAGATCCGCCAGCGAGCTGTTGGCGGAGACCGCGCTGCAGCCCACCTTCGCGCGCTCCTCGTTGACCAGGTTCAGCACCTCGGCCGCGGCGGCGGCCTGAGCGGACACCGCCACGGGGTCGTTGGCCTTGTCCTTCTCCGGCTTCTTCTCCGGAGCCTTGGTGGCCGTACGGGACGGGGTTTCCTTCGGCTTCTCGCTGGGCGTCGCCGACGGCTTCTTCGGCGGGGTCTTCGTCGGCGCGGCCGACGACGTCGACGGGGCCGGCGAGGCGGGCCGCTGGACGTCGCGGCTCGTCGAGCCGTCGTCCTCGTGGCCCTCGGCGCTGCCGGAGGTGCCGCCCTGCTCGTTGGGAGAGTTGGTCGGGGTGTCCGCGGCCTGCACCCGGTCCGCGCTGCTGCCTCCGCCGAGCTGGTAGTTCTGGATGCCGGGCACCACGCCCGTCGCCACCGCGACCGTGCCGAGAGCGACCGCCGCGGAGACGCCGAGCAGGCCGGTCTTCACCGGCGCGGCGGCCTTCTTGCGGCGGCGGTGCGAGCCGCCGGGCCGCCGGGAGCCGGTGTCGGGCGTGAAGCCGTCACTCCGGAAGGCCGCGGTGGCCGTGGTGTCGTCGCTCGGGAAGGTCGTGGTGCCGGTGATCCGGTTGTAGTCGTCGTCCGAGGCGAAGAGGTAGGCGTCACTCTTCGCGTAGGCCTCGGCGTACGCCTCCGGGTTCAGATAGGGCGCGATGCCCATCGTGGGGCGGTCGTTCGTGTACGAGTCCAGGGGGTCGTGGCCCTCCGTGAAGGAGCCGTCCGTATGTGTGACCCCCGTGGCGCGGCCCCTGGCGGCGCGGCCGGCGGCGGAGCGTCGGTGGCGTCCCATGTTCTGGCCTTCCTCGTCCGTGCGGTCTCAACGTCCTCACAGAACTCACTCGATCGTGTGAGTTTCATATGGGATTCATTGGGTGGGGACGGTACCGCATGGCGCGCGGGGAGGAAGTGCCCGGAGAGACATTGGCCCGTTAGGTTGCAGTCATGAGCGAGGATGTACGGCTGGTCGCCTGGGTGCGTGGACGCGTCCAAGGTGTGGGTTTTCGCTGGTTCACGCGGGCCAAGGCCCTCGAGATCGGCGACCTGAGTGGTTTTGCTCTCAATTTGGACGACGGACGGGTCCAAGTGGTCGCGGAGGGCTCGCGGACGGGCTGTGAGGGACTTCTGGACTGGCTTCAGGGCGACGACACGCCCGGGCGGGTCGACGGTGTCACCGAGATCTGGGACACACCTCGCGGGGGTTACGACGGCTTCGCCATCCGCTGAGCCGGTTCTGTAAAGCGGGCCTGGCGCAAGCGGAAAGATCTGCCACTGGCAACTGCCCCGAGCAGAAATGAGCAGGTGGTTGCCAATAACCCCCTTGCAGTGGCAGGCTCCGCACGTAAGGATGATCGCCACGCCCCGAGGGGCCCGCAGGAGTCGTCGCACCGCCGCTTTCCGGCCGTGCGCCCCCGGGTTTCCCACCGATACGGGGCGTGATCGTGTTGACCGTCAAACTTTTTGGTGAGACGCTGAAAGCCCCGCGCACCTTAGCTGTTTGGCATGGCTGAACGGCAGCACAACTCCAGGCCTGCCAAGCAACCGCGGGTGCGAATCCCTCACGACCCACACCGCTTCGGTCGGTCACTCAGTGTGGAGGACCATCCATCATGGCAAAGGCGCTTCTCGGTTACGTCGGCGGCTCCGACCCTCGACTCCTCGCCGAGATGCGACGGCTCCAGCAGCGTGTCCAGGACCTGGAATCCGAGCTCGGACGGATCCAGGCGGAGAACGACGCCCTGCAGGCTGCCGCTTCTCACGACAGGATCATGGAGAGCATCGACGCACACCAGGCGGAGCCTGCGCTCACCTGATCACTGCATCGCTCCACAACAGCACCAGCAGTGGTTGGGCGGCCCGTATCAACCGCTAAGTTCAACCGCTAAGTTGTCAAACGGCTGGCCAGTCAGCCGTAAGAAGTTTGCAAGGGACGCTTCGGCGTCCCTTCTTTCTTGCCCCCGGCTTAATGCCCCGCGCATCCTTTCACCCTCTTTAACGTCTGGTGTGCCCTGCACGTTCATCGGTGAAACCGTGGGTTCATGGAGCGAGACATCCCCGGAAGGTAGAGTCCAGCGGCGTGCACCTCAAGGCCCTGACCCTCCGCGGCTTCAAGTCGTTCGCCTCGGCGACCACGCTCCGGTTCGAGCCGGGGATCACGTGTGTCGTCGGACCGAACGGCTCGGGCAAGTCCAACGTCGTGGACGCGCTCAGCTGGGTCATGGGCGAGCAGGGTGCCAAGTCGCTGCGCGGCGGCAAGATGGAGGACGTCATCTTCGCCGGCACCACCGGCCGTCCGCCGCTGGGCCGCGCCGAGGTGTCGCTGACCATCGACAACTCCGACGGGGCGCTGCCCATCGAGTACTCCGAGGTCACCATCACGCGGATCATGTTCCGCAACGGCGGCAGCGAGTACCAGATCAACGGCGACACCTGCCGGCTCCTCGACATCCAGGAACTCCTCTCCGACTCCGGCATCGGCCGCGAGATGCACGTCATCGTCGGCCAGGGCCAGCTCGACTCCGTCCTGCACGCCGACCCCATGGGCCGGCGCGCCTTCATCGAGGAGGCCGCGGGCGTCCTCAAGCACCGCAAGCGCAAGGAGAAGGCGCTGCGGAAGCTGGACGCGATGCAGGCGAACCTCGCGCGCGTGCAGGACCTGACGGACGAGTTGCGCAGGCAGTTGAAGCCGCTCGGCCGCCAGGCGGCGGTGGCGCGCAGGGCCGCGGTCATCCAGGCGGACCTGCGCGACGCCCGGCTCCGCCTCCTCGCCGACGATCTCGTACGGCTCCGGGAGGCGCTGCAGGCCGAGGTCGCCGACGAGGCCGCGCTGAAGGAGCGCAAGGAGTCCGCCGAGCAGGAGCTGAAGAAGGCCCTGCAGCGCGAGGCGCTCCTGGAGGACGAGGTACGGCAGCTCTCGCCGCGCCTGCAGCGGGCTCAGCAGACCTGGTACGAGCTGTCCCAGCTCGCCGAGCGGGTGCGCGGCACGATCTCGCTGGCCGACGCGCGCGTGAAGAGCGCCACCTCCGCGCCGCCGGAGGAACGCCGGGGCCGCGACCCCGAGGACATGGAGCGCGAGGCCGCCCGGATCCGCGAGCAGGAGGCCGAGCTCGAAGCGGCCCTGGAGGCGGCCGAGCGGGCTCTTGAGGACACAGTCGCCCACCGTGCCGAACTGGAACGCGAGCTCGCCCACGAAGAGCGGCGCCTGAAGGACGTCGCCCGGGCCATCGCCGACCGCCGTGAGGGGATGGCCCGGCTGAACGGGCAGGTCAACGCGGCGCGCTCGCGTGCCGCCGCCGCCCAGTCCGAGATCGACCGCCTGGCCGCCGCGCGCGACGAGGCCCAGGAGCGTGCCTTCGCCGCGCAGGAGGAGTACGAGGCGCTGAAGGCCGAGGTCGACGGCCTGGACGCCGGCGACGCCGAACTCGGCGAGCAGCACGAGGCGGCGAAACGGCAGCTCACCGAGGCTGAGGCCGCCCTCACGGCTGCCCGCGAGGCCGCCACGGCGGCGGAGCGCAGGCGGGCCGCGACCCAGGCCCGCCACGAGGCGCTGGCGCTCGGGCTGCGCCGAAAGGACGGCACCGGGATACTGCTCGGCGCCCGTGACCGCCTGACCGGCCTCCTCGGCCCGGCGGCGGAAATGCTGACGGTGACCCCCGGCCACGAGGTCGCCTTGGCGGCGGCCTTCGGAGCGGCGGCGGACGCGATCGCGGTGACCTCGCCGGCCGTCGCGGCGGATGCGATCCGGTTGCTGCGCAAGCAGGACGGCGGCCGAGCCGCACTGCTGCTGGCAGGGGAGCCGGAAGCGGCCCAAAGGGGCGCGGGGAACGGCGTGACAAGCCACGTCGCAACCGCGGACGCCCCGCCGCACCCTGGGGCACTTCCTGTCGCGGCACCTCCCGCCGGGCACTTCGCCGCCGAACTCGTCCGTGGCCCCTCCGACCTCATGCCTGCCGTACGCCGCCTCCTGCACGGCATCGTCGTCGTCGACTCGCTCGAGGACGCCGAGGACCTGATCTACTCCCACCCCGACCTCACCGCCGTAACCGCCGAAGGCGACCTGCTGGGCGCGCACTTCGCGCACGGTGGGTCCGCCGGTGCGCCGAGCCTCCTCGAAGTGCAGGCCTCCGTGGACCAGGCCGCCGCCGAGCTGGAAGAGCTGGCCGTGCGGTGCGAGGAACTGACCGAGGCGCAGCACGTTGCCACCGAGCGGCGCAAGGACTGTGCCGCGCTGGTCGAAGAACTGGGGGAGCGGCGCAGGGCCGCCGACCGCGAGAAGTCGGCCGTGGCCCAGCAACTGGGTCGGCTCGCGGGCCAGGCAAGAGGCGCGGCGGGCGAAGCGGAGCGTTCCGTCGCCGCCGCCGCGCGGGCTCAGGACTCCCTCGACAAGGCCCTCCAGGAGGTCGAGGAGCTGGCCGAGCGGCTTGCCGTGGCCGAGGAGATGCCGGTCGAGGAGGAGCCCGACACGTCGGTACGGGACCGTCTCGCCGCCGACGGCGCCAACGCCCGGCAGACCGAGATGGAGGCCCGGCTTCAGGCCCGTACGCACGAGGAGCGGGTCAAGGGCCTCGCCGGACGCGCCGAGTCCCTCGACCGGGCCGCCCGTGCCGAACGCGAGGCACGCGCGCGTGCCGAGCAGCGTCGGGCACGGCTGCGGCACGAGGCGGCCGTCGCGGAAGCCGTCGCCTCCGGCACGCGCCAACTCCTCGCGCACGTCGAGGTCTCCCTCGCCCGTGCCGACGAGGAGCGCACCGCCGCCGAGGCCGCCAAGGCCCGGCGCGAACAGGAACTCACCGTCGCCCGTAACCAGGGCCGCGACCTCAAGGCCGAACTCGACAAGCTGACCGACTCCGTCCACCGTGGCGAGGTACTCGGCGCCGAGAAGCGGATGCGCATCGAGCAGCTGGAGACCAAGGCGCTGGAGGAGCTGGGCGTGGAGCCCGCCGGGCTCGTCTCCGAGTACGGCCCCCACCAGCTCGTACCGCCCTCCCTGGCCGCCGAGGGCGAGCAGCTTCCCGAGGACCCCGAGCACCCCCGCAACCAGCCCAAGCCCTTCCACCGGGCTGAGCAGGAGAAGCGGCTCAGGGCCGCCGAGCGCGCCTACCAGCAGCTCGGCAAGGTCAACCCGCTCGCCCTTGAGGAGTTCGCCGCGCTGGAGGAACGGCACAAGTTCCTCAGCGAGCAGCTCGAGGACCTGAAGAAGACCCGCGCCGATCTGCTCCAGGTCGTCAAAGAGGTCGACGAGCGCGTCGAGCAGGTCTTCACCGAGGCATACCGGGACACCGCCCGGGAGTTCGAGGGCGTCTTCAGCCGGCTGTTCCCCGGTGGTGAGGGACGGCTGATCCTGACCGATCCCGACAACATGCTCACCACGGGTGTCGATGTCGAGGCGCGTCCGCCGGGCAAGAAGGTCAAGCGGCTGTCGCTGCTCTCGGGTGGTGAGCGTTCACTCACCGCCGTCGCCATGCTGGTGTCGATCTTCAAGGCCCGGCCGAGCCCGTTCTACGTCATGGACGAGGTCGAGGCCGCCCTCGACGACACCAACCTGCAGCGGCTGATCCGCATCATGCAGGAGCTGCAGGAAGCCTCGCAGCTGATCGTGATCACGCACCAGAAGCGCACGATGGAGGTCGCCGACGCGCTGTACGGCGTCTCCATGCAGGGCGACGGCGTGTCGAAGGTCATCAGCCAGCGGCTTCGCTGACGCCCCTCGGGGTCGTTTCGGTTCCTGCCAACCACCTTCACCTTCACTTCAAGAAGTGAACACACCTCACCTCGTCACGTCTAGAAACTCACAGCACCCGGGCTATTGACTTCGAAACTTGAAGGCATAGTCTCAGCAACGTTGTTTTTACCTTCAGGTATCACTACTTGGAGCGGCTGACCCCCACCCGGCAGCGTTGCCGGTGGCCCGAGGAGTACACGTGACCAGCACAGCGCAGGCACCCACGTCAGGAGCCAAGGCGGCGCACCCCGAACATCTCGGGCACGTCGTCTTCATCACCGCGGCGGCCGCGATGGGCGGCTTCCTGTTCGGCTACGACAGCTCCGTCATCAACGGAGCCAACGGCGGCATCCAGGCCAGGTTCGACCTCAGCTCCGGGGTCACCGGTACCGTCGCCGCCAGCGCCCTGCTCGGCAGTGCCCTCGGTGCCGCCATCGCCGGCCGCATAGCCGACCGCATCGGCCGTATCCGCGTCATGCAGATCGCGGCGGTGCTGTTCGCCGTGAGCGCCGTCGGTTCCGGACTGCCGTTCGCCGCGTGGGACCTCGCCGCCTGGCGTGTCCTCGGCGGTATCGCCATCGGTATGGCCTCGGTCATCGGCCCGGCCTACATCGCCGAGGTCGCCCCGCCCGCCTACCGAGGCCGGCTCGCCTCCTTCCAGCAGGCCGCCATCGTCATCGGCATCGCCGTCTCCCAGCTCGTGAACTGGGCCATCCTCAACATGGCCGACGGCGAGGAGCGCGGGACGGTCGCGGGCCTGGAGGCCTGGCAGTGGATGCTCGGCGTGATGCTCGTACCCGCGGTGATCTACGGTCTGCTGTCCTTCGCGATCCCCGAGTCCCCGCGCTACCTGATCAGCGTCGGCCGTATCGACGACGCGAAGAAGGTGCTCGCCGACGTCGAGGGCGGCGTCGACCTGGACGCCCGGGTCACCGAGATCGACCAGGCCATGCGCAGCGACCACAAGTCGACGTTCAAGGACCTGCTGGGCGGCCGGTTCGGCCTGCTGCCGATCGTGTGGATCGGTATCGGCCTCTCCGTGTTCCAGCAGCTGGTCGGCATCAACGTCATCTTCTACTACTCGAACCTGCTGTGGCAGTCCGTCGGCGTCGACCCGTCGAGCTCGTTCTTCTACTCGTTCGAGACCTCGATCATCAACATCATCGGCACCGTGATCGCGATGATCTTCGTCGACCGCATCGGCCGCAAGCCGCTCGCCCTCATCGGCTCCGTCGGCATGGGCCTCTCGCTCGCGGCGGCCGCCTGGGCCTTCTCCTTCCAGAACGGCAACGACCCGCTGCCGACCGCGCAGGGCTACGTGGCTCTCATCGCTGCCAACGCCTTCGTCCTCTTCTTCGCCCTGTCCTGGGGTGTGGTCGTCTGGGTCATGCTCGGCGAGGTCTTCCCGAACAAGATCCGCGCCGCCGCCCTGGGCGTGGCCGCCTCGGCCCAGTGGATCGCCAACTGGGTGATCACGATCACCTTCCCGGACCTGTCGGACTGGAACCTGTCGCTCACCTACGTCATGTACGCGGTGTTCGCCTTCCTCTCCATCCCGTTCATCCTCAAGTTCGTGCCCGAGACCAAGGGCAAGAAGCTGGAGGAGATGGGCTGACCGGCCCCCCGAACTCGGGGAGAAGGGCCAAGTCCCCGCTGCCCCTCTCCCCGTAACTCCGCCGCCGCCCCGGCTCGGCCACTGCCCGAGCCGGGGCGGCGGTTTCGTGCGGGCTCCCTCACCAGATGAGGACGCCGCCGCCGATCTCGACGGCCTTGCGGGCGCTCTCCTCGATGATCCGCAGACGCAGCTCGATCCCGTCCCGGTGCTCCTCGACCGTCCGCGGGTTTTCGGTGCCATGAGCGATCGCGTCCAGGTGGGCGCGCAGCAGTCCGACCTCGCTCAGGAACTCCGGCACCTGCTCGGCCTCCACCTCCAGATCCCGCTCGGCCAGCACGGGGAGGAAGCGGGCACCCAGCGAGCGTACGAACTCCGACCCCCACACGGTCCTACGCCAAGACTCGAAGCCGCCGGAGTGATAGGCGTCGTCCGGCACGTCGAGTATCTGCCTCTTCCCGTCCGGCTCCCGGACGAACACTTCCACCAGCAGACTCATGCGCCCAGTGGATCAGCCACCGCCCGGCCGGGCCATCGAATATCCGCGAGGGTCACGGGCCCAGCGCCGGAAGCACCTCCTCCGCGAACAACCGCAGGCTCCGCCACCCCTCCTCCACCGGCATCCCGCCCGCCAAGGGATGCAGTACGTAGTTCGCGTGGCCCAGCGCCACACACTCCTGAGGCGTCACGATCCGGTACACGCCCTCGGCACGCAGCTCCTGAACCGTCGTGGCCCCCGACTTCACGGCGGACCGCACGTCCCCGGACTGCCACGAGGCGTACGTCCGCGCCTCGTGCAGGAAGTGCCCGCCGTGCTCGGCCCACGTCCGGTCGGGGTCCTCGGCCACGTGCAGCAGCGGTGTCTCGGCGGCCGGCATCATGGTCCAGCCCTCGGTGCCGTACTCGACCAGCCGCTCCTTGTAGTACGCCTCCAGCTCCGGCAGATGCGCGCTGGGGAAGAACGGCAGGCCCAGCCGGGCGGCCCGGCGGGCGGCGGCCTTCGAGGAACCGCCGACCAGGAGCAGGGGGTGCGGGTCGGTGAAGGGGCGCGGAGTGATCCGTACCGTACGGCCGCGGTACTCGAACTCCTCGCCGGTCCACGCCTTCAGCAGGGTCTCCAGCAGCTCGTCCTGGATCCGCCCCCGCTGCTTCCAGTCCACGTCGAACAGGGCGTACTCCTCGGGCCGGTACCCGATCCCGGCGACCGTCACCAGCCTGCCGCCGCTCAGCAGATCCAGTACGGCGATCTCCTCGGCGAGCCGCAGGGGGTCGTGCAGCGGGCCGATGATCGCCGAGACGGTGACCGCGATGCGGCGCGTCGCGCCGAAGACCGCGGCCGCGAAGGCGAACGGTGACGGCACCCAGTTGTTCTCGGCGCCGTGGTGCTCCTCGGTCTGCACGGTGGTGATGCCGTGCTCGTCGGCGTACGCGGCCATCCGTACGGCCGCCTGGTAGCGGGCCGCGAGGGAGGCGGGGGTCGCGTCGGGCTCGACGAGGTTGAAGCGTACGACCGTGACGGGCATGGGGGTCCCCCTTCACCGGGCGGGTGTGAAGGCGGACGTTAGCTGACGGTGTGTCAGACATCCATAGGGGTGTCGCGGGACTCCATGGCCGATACTGGACGCGTTATGGACATCGTCATCCTTGCTGTAGTCATCGCCGTGGTCGTGCTCGGCGCGCTCGGCGGGCTCATCGTCGGCACCCGCCGCAAGAAGCAGCTGCCCCCGCCGCCGCCCGCCGCCCCCGACATCACCGCCCCTCCGGCCGAGCCGCACGTCGGCGACGAGGCCGAGACACCGCGCGACGAACCGCGCCGGACCATAGAGGAGGTGGACCTTCCCGGCGGCGGGGCACCGACCGCCGTCGAGGAACCGCCGGTCGTCGAAGAGCTCCCGCCGACCGAGATCGAGATCCCGGAGCCGACCGCCGGGCGCCTGATCCGTCTGCGTGCCCGGCTCTCCCGCTCGCAGAACGCCCTCGGCAAGGGGCTGCTCACGCTCCTGTCGCGCGAGCACCTCGACGAGGACACCTGGGAGGAGATCGAGGACACGCTGCTCACCGCCGACGTCGGCGTGCTGCCCACCCAGGAACTGGTCGACGGCCTGCGTGAACGCGTCAAGGTCCTCGGCACCCGCACGCCCGAGGAGCTGCGCGGCCTGCTGCGCGAGGAGCTGCTCAAGCTGGTCGGCACCGACTTCGACCGCACGGTCAAGACCGAGCCGGAGGCCAGCAAGCCCGGCATCGTGATGGTCGTCGGCGTGAACGGCACCGGCAAGACCACCACCACCGGCAAGCTCGCCCGCGTCCTCGTGGCCGACGGCCGCAGTGTGGTCCTGGGTGCCGCCGACACCTTCCGTGCCGCCGCCGCCGACCAGCTGCAGACCTGGGGCGAGCGCGTCGGCGCCTACACCGTGCGCGGTCCGGAGGGCGGCGACCCCGCCTCCGTCGCCTTCGACGCGGTGAAGGAGGGCAAGGAGATGGGCTCCGACGTGGTGCTCATCGACACCGCCGGGCGCCTGCACACCAAGACCGGGCTCATGGACGAGCTCGGCAAGGTCAAGCGGGTCGTCGAGAAGCACGCTCCACTGGACGAGGTGCTGCTCGTGCTGGACGCCACGACGGGGCAGAACGGCCTGGTCCAGGCCCGTGTCTTCGCCGAGGTCGTCGACATCACCGGCATCGTGCTCACCAAGCTCGACGGCACGGCCAAGGGCGGCATCGTCGTCGCGGTGCAGCGCGAGCTGGGTGTACCGGTGAAGCTGATCGGGCTGGGCGAGGGGGCCGACGATCTGGCGCCGTTCGAGCCGGAGGCGTTCGTTGACGCCCTTATCGGGGAGTGAAGACCGGCACCTACGACATTCGTATCTGCTCGAAGAAGCGCCCGCCTCCCAAGGTGCAGTTGGGGGACGGGCGCTTCGCTGTGTACGTCTATGCGCGCGACCTGTGGGCCACGTAGGCCAAGGTGCCCAGCAGCAACCGCGCCGCCGGCGGCTTGGTCGCCGTGTCCAGCGCGGGCGGCCGTAGCCATCGCACCGGACCCAGCCCGCCGCGGTCGGACGGCGGGGCCGTGATGTGCGCACCGGGGCCGAGGCCGCGCAGGTCGAGGTGGGTGGGGTCGTCCCAGCCCATGCGGTAGAGGAGGTCGGCGAGCTCGGCCGCGGCGCCGGGGGCGACGAAGAAGTGGGCGCGCCCCTCGGGAGTGGCGGTGACCGGGCCGAGGGGGAGGCCCATGCGCTCGAGCCGGGTCAGCGCACGGCGCCCGGCGGGCTCGGCCACCTCGATCACGTCGAACGCGCGCCCGGTCGGCAGCATCACCGCGGCGCCCGGAACCTCCGCCCAGGCCTTGCTCACGTCGTCGAGCGTGGCCCCGGCCGGAACCTCGGGGGCGAAGTCGAGGGGGTGTGCGCCGGGCGCGTCACAGTCGGGGCGGCCGCACGAACAGGCGCCTGCCGCGGCTCGCGCGCCGGGTACCACGTCCCAGCCCCACAACCCGGTGAACTCGGCGACGGCCGTGCACTCCGAGGAGCGGCCGCGTCGACGCGAGCCGGATCGGATCTCCCGGATGCCGCCGATCGTGAAGCCCATGCCCCCTCCAACGGGTCCAGCGCGCCGGTGGTTACGGCGCGGATGCGTGACGTGACCCTGTGTGTTCCTGGGCGGCCGGTACCCCGTGACGCCGCTCGATCCACGTGGCGCTCGGAAGCTCACCGGGTCGCGGACTCGGTGACGCGCGCCTCTGAGTGCTTCGCTCCGCCCACTCCCGGCCGTCCTATGTCAAGTGAATCGCGTGGAGGCCACCGTTAGTTCATCCGAAGGGGTGGCGAATGGTGGCGATTCAGGGATCGCCATGGCTGAGGGCGTGATCGTAGGATTACCGTGAGTGCACGGAGCCTCGGGGTACATGCACTCGTGGGTATGCCGGGGGCAAGTCGGCTTTCCGTTCGAAGGGTGAGAACTGCCGGACGGGCGACCGTATTTACCGGCATTCTGATAGGGCTTGGCGCACTCGGTGACAAGTGGTCCAAGGGATGGGGGCGTTCCAGTGAGCGGCAACAGCGGAAGCGGTACGAGTGCTGGTGGCGCATCGCACGCTGACAAGCGCCCCAACGAACTGCTCGCGTCCTGGTTCGTGCGCAGCGGCTGGTCGAAGGGCGAACTCGCCCGCCAAGTGAACCGCCGCGCCCGCCAGTTGGGTGCCAACCACATCTCCACGGACACCTCGCGGGTACGCCGCTGGCTGGACGGCGAGAACCCGCGGGAGCCGATCCCGCGGATCCTGTCCGAGCTGTTCTCCGAGCGGTTCGGCTGCGTCGTCTCCGTCGAGGACCTCGGCCTGCGCGCCGCCCGTCAGTCACCCTCCGTGTCCGGTGTCGACCTGCCCTGGACGGGCCCGCAGACGGTGGCCCTGCTCAGCGAGTTCTCGCGCAGTGACCTGATGCTGGCGCGGCGCGGCTTCCTCGGGACCTCGCTGGCCCTGTCCGCCGGCCCGTCCCTCATCGAGCCGATGCAGCGCTGGCTGGTCCCCGCGCCGCCCGCCCCGTACCAGGAGCCCGCGCCGATCCCGTCCTCACGCGCGCGTGGCCGGCTGTCCAGGCCCGAGCTGGACCTGCTGGAGTCCACCACCGTGATGTTCCGGCAGTGGGACGCCCAGTGCGGCGGCGGCCTGCGCCGCAAGGCGGTCGTGGGCCAGCTGCACGAGGTGACCGACCTGCTCCAGGAGCCCCAGCCCGAGGCCACCACCCGCAAGCTGTTCAAGGTCGCCGCCGAGCTGGCGGAGCTGGCCGGCTGGATGTCGTACGACGTCGGGCTGCAGCCCACCGCGCAGAAGTACTTCGTCCTCGCGCTGCACGCCGCCAAGGAGGCGGGCGACCGGCCGCTGGGCTCGTACGTCCTCTCCAGCATGAGCCGCCAGATGATCCACCTCGGCCGGCCCGACGACGCGCTGGAACTGATCCACCTCGCCCAGTACGGAAGCCGGGACTGCGCGAGCCCGCGCACCCAGTCGATGCTGTATGCGATGGAGGCCCGCGCCTACGCCAACATGGGCCAGCCCGGCAAGTGCAAGCGGGCCGTCCGGATGGCCGAGGACACCTTCGCCGAGGCGGGGGACTGGGACGAGCCGGATCCCGACTGGATCCGCTTCTTCTCCGAGGCCGAGCTGTACGGCGAGAACTCCCACTCCTACCGCGACCTCGCCTATGTCGCAGGCCGCAGCCCGGCGTACGCCTCGCTGGCCGAACCGGTGATGCAGCAGGCCGTGGACCTGTTCGCGAAGGACGGCGAGCACCAGCGGTCGTACGCGCTGAACCTGATCGGCATGGCCACGGTCCATCTGCTGCGGCGGGAGCCCGAGCGGAGCGCGGTCTATGCCGAGCAGGCCATGCAGATCGCGAAGAAGGTGCGCTCCGAGCGCGTCAACACTCGTATTCGAAAGACGGTGGACACGGCCGCCCGCGACTTCGGGGATCTCGCCGAGGTCGTGGACCTCACCGACAAGCTCGCCGTGGAGCTGCCGGAGACCGCGGAGGCGGTCTGACCGAGCCGGGCGAAATCCCGGAAACCCCAGAACCCCGGCCGCGGCCGGCCCTCCCGAACTGCCCGACTCGGCTCCCCCGTGCCAGGTCATCGGATGGCCGACCGCGGCCGGTTTCTTTTCCCTCAGTGAAGGTTGCGCCACGATAACGATCGTGCAGCCGAACATCTCGGAGTTCATCAACGCGTAACACGCAGGGTGCCTTCGTCACGGCGGCGAAACAACGAGGGGCTTCCATCGAAACGGCGCTGCGTCAATCTCGTGGCGCATAACCGGCCCACCCCTCAATCCGCTCAGGCTTCGCCCGCACGGGGCCGTACCAATGACGAGGAGACGCCGATGGCTCCAGCCATCATGATGGCGGCAGACAAGGTAGAGCTGTCGCCCGCCAACACAGGTTTCATGCTCATCTGTTCCGCCCTGGTGATGCTCATGACCCCGGGCCTGGCCTTCTTCTACGGAGGCATGGTCCGCGTCAAGAGCACCCTGAACATGCTGATGATGAGCTTCATCAGTCTGGGAATCGTCACCATCCTGTGGGTGTTGTTCGGCTTCTCGCTCGCCTTCGGCAAGGACTCCGGCGGCATCATCGGCTGGACCTCCGACTGGGTCGGCCTCAGCGGCGTCGACAAGGGCGACCTCTGGGTCCTGGGTGAGACGACGTACAACATCCCGCTGCTGGTCTTCTTCGTCTTCCAGCTGATGTTCGCGATCATCACGCCCGCCCTGATCAGCGGTGCTCTCGCGGACCGCGTGAAGTTCTCGGCCTGGGCGCTGTTCATCGCGCTGTGGGCCACGGTCGTCTACTTCCCGGTCGCCCACTGGGTCTGGGCCGACGGCGGCTGGGCCTTCGACCTGGGTGTGATCGACTTCGCCGGTGGTACGGCGGTCCACATCAACGCCGGTGCCGCGGCGCTCGGTGTGATCCTCGTGATCGGCAAGCGCGTCGGCTTCAAGAAGGACCCGATGCGTCCGCACAGCCTCCCGCTGGTCATGCTCGGCGCGGGCCTCCTGTGGTTCGGCTGGTTCGGGTTCAACGCCGGCTCCTGGCTCGGCAACGACGACGGCGTCGGTTCGCTGATGTTCGTCAACACGCAGGTCGCCACCGCTGCCGCCATGCTGTCCTGGCTCATCTACGAGAAGATCCGCCACGGCGCGTTCACCACGCTGGGCGCCGCCTCCGGTGCCGTCGCCGGTCTGGTCGCCATCACCCCGTCCGGTGGTGCGGTCTCCCCGGTCGGCGCGATCGCCGTCGGTGCCATCGCCGGTCTGCTGTGCGCCATGGCCGTGGGCCTGAAGTACAAGTTCGGCTACGACGACTCGCTCGACGTCGTCGGCGTCCACCTGGTCGGCGGTGTCGTCGGCTCCCTGCTGATCGGCTTCTTCGCCAGCGGCAAGGGTCAGTCCGAGGTCGAGGGTCTCTTCTACGGCGGCGGCCTGACCCAGTTCTGGAAGCAGTGCGCCGGTGTCTTCGTGGTCCTCTTCTACTCCCTGATCGTCTCCGCGATCCTCGCCTTCATCCTCGACAAGACCATCGGTATGCGGGTCTCCGAGGACGACGAGGTGGCCGGCATCGACCAGGCCGAGCACGCCGAGACCGCATACGACTTCAGTGGCGCCGGTGGCGGCGCCGCCCGGACCGCCGCCGCGGCCCCGGCCGCCGAAGCTGCGAGCAAGAAGGTGGACGCATGAAGCTCATCACCGCAGTCGTCAAGCCCCACCGGCTCGACGAGATCAAGGAAGCCCTCCAGGCCTTCGGTGTCCACGGACTGACGGTCACCGAGGCGAGCGGCTACGGTCGTCAGCGGGGCCACACCGAGGTCTACCGCGGTGCCGAGTACACCGTCGACCTGGTCCCGAAGATCCGCATCGAGGTCCTGGCCGAGGACGACGACGCCGAGCAGCTGATCGACGTCATCGTCAAGGCCGCCCGAACCGGCAAGATCGGTGACGGCAAGGTCTGGTCCCTGCCGGTCGAGACGGCCGTACGGGTCCGGACCGGCGAGCGCGGCCCCGACGCGCTCTGACAGAAGAAGAACAGGAGCTGCTGGGTGTCGAGTACGGATGTGCGTAACGAAGCAGAGGACTCGGGACCTAGCGGCTACGCGGCGGCCCGGCTGCGCCTCCTCACCGAGGGGGCGCGGTCCGGGCCGCCGCGCCGTTCCGCCCTCGCGGAACTGACCGACGACTGGCTGACCGGCCTGTTCGCCGCCGGTGCCGAGGGGCTGCGCGGCGTCTCCCTGGTCGCCGTCGGCGGCTACGGCCGCGGCGAGCTGTCCCCGCGCAGCGACCTGGACCTGCTCCTGCTGCACGACGGCGCCGACAGCAAGGCGGTGGCCGCCCTGGCCGACCGCATCTGGTACCCGGTCTGGGATCTCGGCCTGGCCCTCGACCACTCCGTGCGTACGCCCGCCGAGGCCCGCAAGACGGCCGGCGAGGACCTCAAGGTCCAGCTGGGTCTGCTGGACGCCCGCCACATCGCGGGCGACCTGGGGCTCACGGCCGGGCTGCGTACGGCGGTGCTGGCCGACTGGCGCAACCAGGCGCCCAAGCGGCTGCCCGAGCTCCAGGAGCTGTCCGCCGAGCGTGCCGAGCGGCAGGGCGAGCTGCAGTACCTCCTGGAGCCCGACCTGAAGGAGGCGCGCGGCGGCCTGCGCGACGCCACCATCCTGCGCGCCGTCGCCGCGTCCTGGCTGGCCGACGCCCCGCGCGAGGGCCTCGACGACGCCCGGCGCCGGCTGCTCGACGTCCGCGACGCCCTGCACCTGACCACCGGGCGCGCGACCGACCGGCTGTCGCTGCAGGAGCAGGATCAGGTCGCCGCCGAGCTCGGGCTGCTCGACGCCGACACCCTGCTGCGGCAGGTGTACGAGGCGGCGCGCGTCATCTCGTATGCGAGCGATGTCACCTGGCGTGAAGTGGGGCGTGTGCTGCGATCGCGCGCCGTGCGGCCGCGGTTGCGCGCCATGCTGGGCGGCAAGCCGACCGCGGAGCGCTCCCCGCTGGCGGAGGGCGTGGTGGAGCAGGACGGCGAGGTGGTGCTCGCCCGCGCCGCCCGCCCCGAACGCGACCCCGTGCTCCCGCTGCGCGCCGCGGCCGCCGCCGCGCAGGCAGGGCTCCCGCTCTCCCTGCACGCCGTACGGCGCATGGCGGCCACCGTGCGCGCCTTGCCCACCCCCTGGCCCGCCGAGGCCCGTGAGCAGCTCGTGACCCTGCTGGGCTCCGGTCGGCCGACGGTCGACGTGTGGGAGGCACTGGAGGCCGAGGGGCTGATCACCCGGTTCCTGCCCGACTGGGAGCGGGTGCGCTGTCGCCCGCAGCGCAACGCCGTGCACGTGTGGACCGTCGACCGGCACCTGATCGAGACGGCCGTCCGCGCCTCCGAGTTCACCCGCCGGGTCCACCGCCCCGACCTCCTCCTGGTCGCCGCATTGCTGCACGACATCGGCAAGGGCTGGCCCGGCGACCACTCCGTGGCCGGCGAGATCATCGTCAAGGACGTGGCCGCGCGCATCGGCTTCGACCGCGACGAAGTGACGGTGCTCTCCACCCTCGTACGCCATCACCTGCTGCTCGTCGAGACGGCCACCCGGCGTGACCTGGAGGACCCGGCCACCGTGCGCGCGGTCGCGGAGGCGGTCGGCTCGCAGGGCACCCTGGAGCTGCTGCACGCCCTGACCGAGGCCGACGCCCTGGCCACCGGCCCGGCCGCCTGGTCGTCCTGGCGGGGCTCGCTCGTCGCCGACCTGGTCAAACGGGTCGCGGCCGTGCTCGCCGGGGACGACCTCGACGAGCCCGAGGCCGCCGCCCCCACCGCCGAGCAGGAACGGCTCGCCATCGAGGCGATCGCGACCGGCAGCCCCGTACTTGCCCTGCGCGCCCAGACCGAGCCCGCGACCGAGGAGCAGCTCTCGGGCGACCCGGAGCCGCTCGGCGTGGAGCTCCTCATCGCCGTACCGGACCAGCCGAGCGTGCTGCCCGCGGTGGCCGGCGTCCTGGCGATGCACCGCCTGACCGTCCGCACCGCCGAGCTGCGCGCCCTGGACCTGCCCGACGGTGTCGACGGCTCCGTCCTGCTGCTGAACTGGCGGGTCGCCGCCGAGTACGGCTCGCTGCCGCAGGCCACCCGGCTGCGCGCCGACCTCGTACGGGCCCTGGACGGCTCCCTGGACATCGCCGGCCGTCTCGCCGAGCGGGACGCGGCCTATCCGCGCCGCCGGGGCGTCGTGCCGCCCCCGCCCAGGGTGTCGGTCCACCCGGCCGCCTCCCGGCTGGCCACGGTGATCGAGGTGCGGGCCCAGGATGCGCCGGGGCTGCTGTTCCGGATCGGCCGGGCGCTGGAGGACGCGAGCGTGCGGGTGCGCAGTGCGCATGTCAGCACGCTGGGCGCCAACGCCGTCGACGCGTTCTATGTCACAGGGCCCGGGGGCGCGCCGCTGCCCGGTGAGGAGGCGGCTTCCGTGGCCCGCAAGCTGGAGGAGACGTTGCGGGGCTGAACCAGGGATCCCGGCAACCTTCGATGCCGGGATACCCTGGAGGGCGATTCCCAGCTGCCACCGACCCCGAGGACCGCGAGCGCCGTGTTCGATACTCTCTCCGATCGCCTCTCAGCGACTTTCAAGAACCTGCGCGGCAAGGGACGGCTCTCCGAGGCGGACATCGACGCCACCGCGCGCGAGATCCGCATCGCACTCCTCGAAGCGGACGTGGCCCTGCCCGTCGTCCGGACGTTCATCAAGAACGTCAAGGAGCGCGCCCTCGGCGCCGAGGTGTCCCGGGCCCTGAACCCGGCCCAGCAGGTTCTGAAGATCGTCAACGACGAGCTCGTCACGATTCTCGGCGGCGAGACCCGGCGCCTGCGGTTCGCCAAGACGTCGCCGACCGTGATCATGCTGGCGGGTCTGCAGGGTGCCGGTAAGACCACCCTCGCGGGCAAGCTCGGCCACTGGCTGAAGGAGCAGGGTCACTCGCCGCTGCTGGTCGCCGCCGACCTGCAGCGTCCCAACGCCGTGAACCAGCTGAGCGTCGTCGCCGAGCGCGCCGGTGTCGCGGTCTACGCGCCCGAGCCGGGCAACGGCGTCGGTGACCCGGTCAAGGTCGCCAAGGACTCCATCGAGCACGCCAAGGCGAAGGTCCACGACATCGTGATCGTGGACACCGCCGGCCGCCTGGGCATCGACCAGGAGATGATGCAGCAGGCCGCGGACATCCGGGACGCGGTCTCGCCGGACGAGATCCTGTTCGTCGTCGACGCGATGATCGGTCAGGACGCCGTCAACACCGCGGAGGCCTTCCGCGACGGCGTCGGCTTCGACGGCGTGGTGCTCTCCAAGCTCGACGGTGACGCCCGCGGTGGTGCGGCCCTGTCGATCCGCCAGGTCACCGGCAAGCCGATCATGTTCGCGTCGAACGGCGAGAAGCTCGACGACTTCGACGCCTTCCACCCGGACCGGATGGCCTCCCGCATCCTCGACATGGGTGACCTGCTCACCCTGATCGAGCAGGCGGAGAAGACCTTCGACCAGGCCGAAGCCCAGAAGATGGCCGAGAAGCTGGCCTCCAAGAAGGGCCAGGACTTCACCCTCGACGACTTCCTGGCCCAGATGGAGCAGGTCAGGAAGATGGGCTCCATCTCCAAGCTGCTCGGCATGCTCCCGGGCATGGGCCAGATCAAGGACCAGATCAACAACCTGGACGAGCGGGACGTCGACCGCACGGCCGCGATCATCAAGTCGATGACCCCGGCCGAGCGCCAGGAGCCGACGATCATCAACGGCTCGCGCCGCGCCCGTATCGCCAAGGGTTCCGGTGTCGAGGTCAGCGCGGTCAAGAACCTCGTCGAGCGGTTCTTCGAGGCCCGCAAGATGATGTCCCGCATGGCCCAGGGCGGCGGGATGCCCGGGATGCCGGGGATCCCGGGCATGGGCGGCGGCCCCGGCCGCACGAAGAAGCAGCCGAAGAAGGCCAAGGGCAAGCAGCGCTCCGGCAACCCGATGAAGCGCAAGCAGCAGGAGCAGGAGGAGGCCGCCCGCCGTGCCGCCGCCGCTCAGGCCGGAGGCGCCCTCGGGCTGCCGGGCCAGCAGGCCGGGCAGGACTTCGAGCTGCCGGACGAGTTCAAGAAGTTCATGGGCTGACGGTTCGTTTCGTACGACCGCCTCCTCGCGTACGTCACTGAGGGCGCTCCTTCCGTAGGGGCGCCCTCAGCGCGTGCCAGGGACCGGCATCTGCCGTAACGTCCAGATATGAGCAATGCCGCGCCACCACGCAAGGCCCCTGACCAGCCGTGGCGCACCGAGGGCACACCGGACGAGCCGCCCGGGCGGCCCCGTGGCCGACGGATGCGCGGCCGCTGGTGGGGCCTGCTCCTCACCGCGGTGGTCGTGTTCCTGCTCGCCTATGTCGGGCTGACGTACCTCGACCGGGGCAACGAGCCGACGATCTCCTACACGGAGTTCAGCAGGCAGGTCGACGCCGGCAACGTCGACAAGATCTACTCCAAGGGCGACGCGATCCAGGGCGAGCTCAAGAGCGCCCGGGACAACCCCGACGGTGACGGCGACTACACCAGGTTCAAGACCCAGCGACCGGCCTTCGCGGACGACGATCTCTGGCAGCAACTGGACCGCCATGACGTGACCGTGACCGCCCAACCCGTCGTGCGGGAGCGCGGTGTCCTGTCCAACCTGCTGTTCTCCTTGATCCCGATCGTGCTGCTGCTCGCGGTCTGGATCTTCGTCGCCCGGCGGATGGGCGGGGGGCTCGGTGGGGCGGGCGGCATGCTCGGCCGCAAGGCGCCGCCCAAGCCGGTCGAGCTACAGCCCGGCAAGGAGCGCACGACGTTCGCGGACGTGGCCGGCATCGACGAGGTCAAGGGCGAGCTGGACGACGTCGTCGACTTCCTGGAGCACCCCGACGCCTATCGCAGGATGGGCGCGAAGATGCCGCGCGGCGTGCTGCTCGCGGGCTCGCCCGGCACCGGCAAGACCTTGCTGGCGCGTGCGGTGGCGGGCGAGGCGGGCGTGCCGTTCTTCTCCGCCTCCGCGTCCGAGTTCATCGAGATGATCGTCGGTGTCGGCGCGTCCCGGGTCCGGGAGCTGTTCGCCGAGGCCCGCAAGGTGGCGCCGTCGATCATCTTCATCGACGAGATCGACACCATCGGCCGGATGCGCGGCGGCGGCGCCTCGGTGAGCGGCCACGACGAGCGCGAGCAGACGCTGAACCAGATCCTCACCGAGATGGACGGCTTCTCCGGCTCGGAAGGCGTGATCGTCATCGCGGCGACCAACCGCGCCGACATCCTGGACCCGGCGCTGACCCGCCCCGGCCGCTTCGACCGGGTCGTCAGCGTGGCCCCGCCGGACCGCGGCGGCCGCGAGGCGATCCTGCGGATCCACACCCGCGAGATACCGCTCGCCGAGGACGTGGACCTGACCCAGCTGGCCCGCACGACCCCGGGCATGACAGGTGCGGATCTGGCCAATCTCGCCAACGAGGCCGCCCTGCTCGCGGTCAAGCGGGGGCAGGGGCAGGTGACCGCATCGGATCTGTCCGAGGCCCTGGAGAAGGTGCAGCTGGGCGCCGAGCGCACCCTCGTGATGCCCGAGGAGGACCGCCGACGCACCGCGTACCACGAGAGCGGACACGCCCTCCTCGGCATGCTGCAGCCGGGCGCCGACCCCGTACGCAAGATCACCATCGTGCCGCGCGGCCGGGCGCTCGGGGTGACGATGTCGACGCCCGAGGTGGAGCGGTACGCGCACTCGGAGGGCTACCTGCGCGGCCGCATCATCGGCGCCCTGGGCGGTATGGCGGCCGAACAGGTGGTCTACGACGTCGTCACCACGGGCGCCGAGAACGACCTCGAACAGGTCACCAACATCGCGCGCGGGATGGTCGCCCGCTGGGGCATGAGCGAGCGCGTGGGCCGGCTGTCCGCCCTGCCGAGCGACGCCCAGCAGGCGTACGGCCTCGCGGCCGCCCCGCAGACCCTCGACGTGATCGACGCCGAGATGCGCCGGATCGTCGAGGAGTGCTACGAGGAAGCGATCCGCAAACTCCGGGACCACCGGGGGCAGTTGAACGCCCTGGCCGAGGCGCTGCTGGAGAACGAGACGCTGGAGGAGGCAGACGCGTACCGGATCGCCGGAATCACCCGGCTGAGCAAGGACACGGACGCGTAGCGGACCCGCTCAGGGCACGCGGGCGATCAGGTACCGGAAGACGTTGGGCATCCACACCGTGCCGTCCTGCCGCTGGTGCGGATGCAGCGCCTCCGTCACCTCCTTGTCCACCTGCGCCTGGTCGGTCGCGGAGATCGCCGCGTCGAAGAGCCCCGTCGACAGCAGTCCCCGTACGGCACTGTCGACGTCCGCGTACCCGAAGGGGCAGGCCACCCGCCCGGAACCGTCGGGACGCAGGCCCGCGCGCTGGGCGACCTCCTCCAGGTCGTCGCGCAGGGCGGGGCGCCAACTGCCCGTGCTGCGCAAGGGATCGGCCAACTTCGTGGCGACCCGCAGCACGGACGAGGTGGCGCAGCGCTCCGGCGGACCCCAGCCGGCGAGCACCATGGGCGCCCCGCGCTCGGCCAGCGGAGTGGCGGCCGTGAGCGTCTCACCGAGCCCTTCGGAGTCACCCGCGAGGCACCCGATGGGTTCGAAGGCGGTCACCAGGGTGTACGGGGGCGTCGCCGCGTCGGCGGTGTCAGCGGCGTCGCGCGGCGAGCCGTCGACGAGCCGTGTGCCGGCACGCGCGCGCGTGTCCCACGCCTCCGGCAGCAACCGCTGCCGTGCGAGGGCGAGTCGTTCGGGGGAGGAGGACTCGACACCGGTGACGGCCGCGCCTCTGGATGCCGCGATCAGCAGGGCGAGCCCACTGCCGCAGCCGAGGCCCAGCAGCCGGGTGCCGGGGCCCACTTCCACTCGCTCGTAGACGGCCTCGTAGAGCGGAACCAGCATCCGCTCCTGGATCTCGGACCAGTCACGCGCGCGTGCACACAGGTCCACGCGGGGTGCCGCGCCCGCGTGAGGCAGGTGCTGCCGCACGAGCGTAGGTGTCATGTAAAGCGCCCCAATCCACCGAGAGTTGATGATGTGCCCGATTCGCTAGCCCCCGTGACATGCGCTCACGCTCCCCCCGTATGCCAGGAAACTCCGCGCTCGACGCCCCGTCCAGGGGTCGCGGAGCCCGGCTTGTGGGTTCGCTGTGTCCGTGGCCAGAATTCACATTCCGGCAACACGGGCCCGTACCATCGCGCCATGGCCAAGGCACCCGTACTCACACCACGGGCGGACGACTTCCCGCGCTGGTACCAGGATCTGATCAACAAGGCCGAGCTGGCCGACAACGGTCCGGTGCGCGGCACCATGGTCATCCGACCGTACGGGTACGGGCTGTGGGAGCGGATGCAGGCCGAGATGGACGCCCGGATCAAGGAGACGGGCACCCAGAACGCGTACTTCCCGCTGCTGATCCCGCAGTCGTACTTCGCCAAGGAGGCCGACCACGTCGAGGGCTTCGCGCCGGAACTCGCGGTCGTCACGCACGGCGGCGGCAAGGAGCTTGAGGAGCCGGCGGTGGTCCGCCCCACCTCCGAGATGATCATCAACGACTACTTCTCGAAGTGGGTGCAGAGCTACCGTGACCTGCCCCTGCTGATCAACCAGTGGGCGAACGTGGTCCGTTGGGAGCTCAGGCCCCGCCTCTTCCTGCGCACGACCGAGTTCCTCTGGCAGGAGGGCCACACCGCGCACGCCACGTACGAGGAAGCGCGCGACTTCGCCGCCCGGATCCAGAGCGATGTCTACGGCGACTTCATCCGCAACGTCCTCGCGATGGACTTCGTCTCCGGCCGCAAGACGGTCAAGGAGCGCTTCGCGGGGGCCGTCAACACCCTCACGCTCGAAAGCATGATGGGCGACGGCAAGGCCCTCCAGATGGTCACCAGCCATGAGCTGGGCCAGAACTTCGCCAAGGCCTTCAACACGCGGTACCTGTCGAGGGAAGGCAAGCAGGAACTCGTCTGGCAGACCTCCTGGGGCTCGACCACCCGCATGATCGGCGCCCTCGTGATGACTCACGGGGATGACAACGGACTGCGGGTGCCGCCGCGCCTGGCGCAGATCCAGGTCGTCGTCCTCGCGATCAAGGGCGACGAGACGGTTCTGGCCAAGGTCCGCGAGATCGGGGACCGATTGAAGGCCGCCGGCCTCCGCGTCCATGTCGACGACCGCACCGACATCCCCTTCGGCCGCCGCGCCGTCGACTGGGAACTGAAGGGCGTGCCCGTACGGATCGAGCTCGGGCCGCGTGACCTGGAGAACGGCACGGCGATGCTGGCGCGGCGGATTCCGGGCGGCAAGGAAGCGGTGCCCCTGGACGCGCTGGCGGCACTGCTCCCCACCGTCCTCGAAGAGGATCAGGAGCTGCTGCTTAGGCAGTCCCGCGAACGCCGCGAGTCCCGTACGTCCGAGGTCTCGACGATCGAGCAGGCCGTCGAGGCGACCGCCGCCGGCGGCTGGGCGCGCGTCCCGTGGGCCGAGCTCGGCGAAGAAGGCGAGGCCAGGCTGGCCGAGCACGCCGTGACCGTACGGTGTCTGGTCGCCGAGGACGGGTCGGTGCCGGACGCCGACGACGCGCCGGGTAACGTCGCCGTCGTCGCGCGCGCTTATTGAGATGACGCCCGTGTGGAACGAGAGCGACCGAAACGCCTCTTGCGCATCCGCGGACCACAGTCGCACCGGCGCGTGGACAGGGCGTACGCGCCGGGGCGTACGTCAGACTACGCACCGGCTTGGTATGAGCTGTGAGGCTTCTCCGCAGATCGGCGCACCCGCCCTCGTCGTGGCGCATCATTCGCAACTGACGGGTACGTGCAAATTATTTGGGATGGCCCGGAATCGGAACACAGCGGCACTCCGGCTCGTTGTCATTACGTGAGCACGACACAGACACCACCTGTTCTCGCCGCAGAGCTGGCAGAGGCGTGGGCCGACATTCAGCGGTACCACCCCGAACTGCCGGATCTCGCCGCGCCAGAGTCCCTGATCGGGGAGTCGTCGTCCGCCTGCGGTCACGAGCTCTCCTTCGAGCGACTGCTTCACGAGGCAGTCCATGGCATCGCCGCCGCGCGCGGCGTCCGCGACACCTCCCGGGCCGGCCGCTACCACAACCGCAGATTCCTTGCCATCGCCGAGGAGATGGGCCTGGACCACCCCGAGGAACCGCACCCGAGCAGCGGCTTCTCCCTGGTCACGCTCAACCCCGAGGCCAAGCGCCGCTACCGCCCGACCATCGAACGCCTCCAGCGTGCCCTCAAGGCCCACACGGCTGCGACCTCCGCCGACACGAGCCGGACCTTCCGGGGCCCGGCAGCCCGCCACGGCTCCTCCGGCGGCGGTGTCCGCGTCAAGGCGGTGTGCGACTGCGGCCGTAACGTCCGGGTCGTTCCGTCGGTCCTGGCCCAGGCCCCGATCGTGTGCGGCGGCTGCGGCAAGCCGTTCCGGATTCCGGAGGTCGTGGGAGCGGCGTAAGAGCGCCTCGTCGAGCACCGGCATCTCGTGGCTGCCGGTCGGACGCATGGCGCGCGGCGACGCACAGCGCGTCGGTACGCAATCGCGTCGGTACGCGCGGCGCCGGGGTGCCGCTGTCACCCGTTCAGGCGGCACCCCGTCAGCGCCGGGCTGCGCGACCCACCCTGACGGCACCCGAGGCGCCGGGTGCCCCTCAGTCGTGCCCGGGCACCCTCGCCGCCCCCTCGGCCAAAAGTGAGCCGCAGGGTGTGGCACAATGGCTAGCTGTACTCGACAGCCGCACAGGACCCCTCTCTCCTCCGGCTGACGCGTCCATCGGGCACTCGGGTACCGCAACCCCACGCGGCAGTCTCGCCGTGCCCAACCACGTCAAATCCAGGAGAATCCACTCCCGTGGCAGTCAAGATCAAGCTGAAGCGTCTGGGCAAGATCCGTTCGCCTCACTACCGCATCGTCGTCGCCGACTCCCGCACCCGCCGTGACGGCCGTGCGATCGAGGAGATCGGCAAGTACCACCCGACCTACAACCCGTCGGTCATCGAGGTGGACGCCGACCGTGTGGCCTACTGGCTGGGTGTCGGCGCGCAGCCGACCGAGCCCGTCCTCGCCATTCTGAAGAAGACCGGCGACTGGCAGAAGTTCAAGGGCGAGCCCGCCCCGGCTCCGCTGCTGGTTGCCGAGCCGAAGAAGGCGCGCCCGTCGTTCGAGGCCCTTGGTGGCGACGACGAGGGCAAGGGTGAGGCGATCACCCAGAAGAAGAAGGCGGAGAAGAAGGACGAGGCTGCCGCCGAGTCCGAGTCGGCCGAGGCCTGAGCATGCTCGAGGAGGCTCTCGAGCACCTCGTGAAGGGCATCGTCGACAACCCTGACGATGTGCAGGTCGCCTCGCGCAACCTGCGTCGCGGGCGTGTGCTCGAGGTCCGGGTCCACCCCGACGACCTCGGCAAGGTGATCGGCCGCAACGGCCGCACCGCACGCGCTCTGCGCACCGTCGTGGGCGCCATCGGCGGCCGGGGTGTCCGCGTCGACCTCGTCGACGTGGACCACGTCCGCTGACGCCGAACGCAGCACCGGCTCGGGCCGGGGAGGGCCACTGGGCCGTCCCCGGCCCGACGTCGTGATGACAGGAGAACTTCGAAAGTGCAGCTCGTAGTCGCGCGGATCGGCCGCGCCCATGGCATCAAGGGCGAGGTCACCGTCGAGGTCCGTACCGACGAGCCGGAACTGAGGCTCGGGCCCGGCGCCGTACTGTCCACGGACCCCGCATCGGCGGGCCCGCTCACCATCGCGACCGGCCGGGTGCACAGCGGCCGCCTCCTGCTGCGCTTCGAGGGCGTCGCCGACCGCACCGCGGCCGAGGCCCTGCGCAACATCCTCCTGATCGCCGAGGTCGACCCGGACGAGCTGCCCGAGGAGGAGGACGAGTACTACGACCACCAGCTGATGGACCTGGACGTGGTCACCGCCGACGGCGTGGAGGTAGGCCGTATCACCGAGATCTCGCACCTGCCCTCGCAGGACCTCTTCATCGTGGAGCGGCCCGACGGCAGCGAGGTCATGATCCCGTTCGTCGCGGAGATCGTCGCCGAGATCGACCTGGAGGAGCAGCGGGCGGTCATCACCCCGCCGCCGGGGCTGATCGACGACCGGGCCGAGATCGCCTCCACCAGGGACGGGGACGACAGCGCATGAGGCTCGACGTCGTCACGATCTTCCCCGAGTACCTGGAGCCGCTGAACGTCTCCCTCGTCGGCAAGGCACGCGCGCGTGGACAGCTGAACGTACAGGTGCACGACCTGCGGGACTGGGCGTACGACCGCCACAACACGGTCGACGACACGCCGTACGGCGGCGGCCCCGGCATGGTCATGAAGACCGAGCCGTGGGCGGACGCGCTGGACTCCGTCCTGGCCGACGGCTACGAGACGGGCTCGCGCGAGCCCACCTTGATCGTCCCGACCCCCAGCGGCCGTCCCTTCACCCAGGAGCTGGCCGTCGAGCTCTCCGAGCGGCCCTGGCTGATCTTCACGCCGGCCCGCTACGAGGGCATCGACCGCCGCGTCGTCGACGAGTACGCCACCCGGATGCCCGTCCACGAGGTGTCCATCGGCGACTACGTCCTGGCCGGCGGCGAGGCGGCCGTACTGGTCATCACGGAGGCAGTGGCCCGCCTGCTGCCCGGCGTCCTGGGGAACGCCGCCTCGCACCAGGACGACTCCTTCGCGCCCGGCGCCATGGCCAACCTCCTGGAGGGCCCCGTCTACACCAAGCCGCCCGAGTGGCGCGGCCGGGGCATTCCTGATGTGCTGCTCAGCGGGCACCACGGCAAGATCGCCCGTTGGCGCCGCGACGAGGCGCTCAGGCGTACGACGGCCAACCGGCCCGACCTCATCGAGCGCTGCGACCCCAAGGCCTTCGACAAGAAGGACCGCGAGATGCTCTCCATCCTGGGCTGGATGCCCGACCCGGAGGGGGAGCGGTTCGGCCGATTTTGGCGCAGGACCGAGGGCGTGGAAGAATAGGTCGCTGTTGTGCGTCGTCCGGCGTGCGCCCCTGCCACAGGGGGACACGACGCCCGCCCCGACACGGACAGCATCCTCATGAAACACCTAGCTCCCGCCTATGACCTGTGGCATGGGCGAAGAAAGCAGACGAAATGTCTCACCTGCTCGACTCCGTCGACGCCGCGTCGCTGCGCAGCGACGTTCCGGCCTTCCGCCCGGGCGACACCGTCAACGTCCACGTCCGCGTCATCGAGGGCAACCGCTCCCGTGTGCAGCAGTTCAAGGGCGTTGTGATCCGTCGCCAGGGCGCCGGCGTGCGCGAGACCTTCACGGTCCGCAAGGTCTCCTTCTCCGTCGGCGTCGAGCGCACCTTCCCGGTGCACACCCCGATCGTGGAGAAGATCGAGCTCGTCACCAAGGGTGACGTCCGCCGCGCCAAGCTGTACTACCTGCGCGAGCTGCGCGGCAAGGCGGCGAAGATCAAGGAGAAGCGCGAGAACTGAGCGCTTCAGGGGGCTCGCCCCCGCGGGGTCCAAAGCGGGGCCGGATAACATCTGGCCTCGATGGACACCGAAGCACAGCCGACGGAGCGCGACCGCTCCTCCCGCCCTTCCGACTCCGAGGAGACCTCGGACACACAGGGGCCGGGGGAACGGTCGCGCTTCGCGTTGGTGTCGCGGATCGCCGAGTGGCTCCCGGGCGGGCGTATCAGCCTGACGCTGCTGGTCTGCATGGCGTTCCTGCTGCTGCTCAACACGTTCGTCCTGCGGCCGTTCCAGATTCCCAGCGGATCCATGGAATCCGGATTGAGGATCGGCGACCGCGTTCTCGTAAATAAGTTGGCGTACCGTTTCGGTGCCGAGCCGCGGCGCGGCGATGTTGTCGTGTTCGACGGAACTGGGTATTTCGGGGATGCCGACTACATCAAACGCGTTGTGGGTGTGGGGGGAGACCATGTGGTCTGCTGTGACAAGGAGGGGAGGATCCAGGTGAACGGCCGGTCGGTCGACGAGTCGACGTTTCTGTACCCCGGTGACAGTCCGTCCAGGGTGCGCTTCGACATCGTCGTGCCCGACGGCACCCTGTTCGTCCTCGGCGACCACCGCAGCGAATCCAGCGATTCCCGCGACCGTCTGGGCTCGCCCGGCGGTGGCATGATCCCGGTCGACGACGTCATCGGCCGCGCCGACTGGATCGTATGGCCGACCGCGCACTGGACCCGCCTGCACCGTCCGGACGCCTACGCGCGCGTGCCTGCCGCCGAGGAGGGCGCGCATGGGTAACCGTGGCAAGCCCCGCGGCGTGCCCAGCAGCCCTGCCGACAATCTGCTGCCCACCGGTGCCCGGCGCGCCGCCAGCCCCGCCGGCGGTCGTACCCGCGCGGAGCGGCGCCAGCTCCAGCGCAAGGTGAAGCGGCGCCGCAGGCGCTCCGCGATGAAGGAGATACCCCTCCTCGTCGGCGTCGCGGTGCTCATAGCGCTCGTCCTGAAGACGTTCCTCGTCCAGGCCTTCGTGATCCCGTCCGGCTCCATGGAACAGACGATCCAGGTCGGCGACCGCGTCCTGGTCGACAAGCTCACCCCCTGGTTCGGCTCCAAGCCGCAGCGCGGGGACGTCGTCGTCTTCAAGGACCCCGGTGGCTGGCTCAACGACGAGCAGACGACGGTGAAGAAGGAGGATCCCGTCGTCGTCAAGCAGGTCAAGGAGGCGCTCACCTTCATCGGCCTGCTGCCGTCCGACGACGAGAAGGACCTCATCAAGCGCGTCGTCGGCGTCGGCGGCGACCGCGTCAAGTGCTGTGACACGCAGGGGCGGGTCACCGTCAACGGCGTTCCCCTGAACGAGGACTATCTGTATCCCGGCAACGCCCCCTCCAAAGCGGAGTTCGACATCACCGTCCCGCAGGGACGGCTGTGGGTGATGGGTGACCACCGAGCCGACTCCGCGGACTCCCGCGCGCACCAGGACCAGGGCTACAGCGGCACGGTCTCCGAGGAGGAGGTCGTGGGACGGGCCATGTGGATCGCCTGGCCGCTCGGTCACTGGACCTCCCTGGACGAACCGAAAACGTACGCGTCCGTGTCCGACTCGGCGACCGGGTCGACCGCGTCCGCCCAGCTGTCGCATAGGGTTGCTTCCGACGATTCGAACGGAACGATCCAGCTCCCGAGCCCTGCGGAACTCCCGCTCGTTATGGGAGTGGTGGGCCTGCGCCGCGTATGGGGCAGGCAGCGGCACACAGTAAGGAGTTGGCGTGGGGGATGTGGCGGTTGGCGCACGATCCGGGCACGACGGCGAGGAGCACCGCGGACGCCCCGTGGACGCGGCCGACCCGGCCACGGACGGCGCCGTGACCTCAGGGAATGACCTCGGACCGGACGGCTCCGGCGGAGGGTCGGGCGAGCAGCCCCCGACCGGCGGCCAGGAGTCGGGCGGGGCTTCCTCCAAGCCGAACAAGCAGCGCTCCTTCTGGAAGGAGCTGCCGATCCTGATCGGCATCGCGCTCGTCCTCGCGCTGCTGATCAAGACGTTCCTGGTACAGGCGTTCTCGATCCCCTCCGACTCGATGCAGAACACCCTCCAGCAGGGTGACCGCGTCCTGGTCGACAAGCTCACGCCCTGGTTCGGCTCCGAGCCCGAGCGCGGCGAGGTGGTCGTCTTCCACGACCCCGCCAACTGGCTGGCGGGTGAGCCCACTCCCGACCCGAACGCACTGCAGACCTTCCTGAGCTGGATCGGCCTGATGCCGTCCGCGGAGGAGAAGGACCTCATCAAGCGCGTCATCGGCGTCGGCGGTGACACGGTCGAGTGCAACGGCACCGGCCCCCTGAAGGTCAACGGCAAGGCACTGAGCGAGGCGTCCTACGTCTACGCCGGCAACACGCCGTGCAGCCAGGACGACCAGGGCGGCCAGTTCAAGGTGAAGGTCCCCGAGGGCTTCATCTGGGTCATGGGCGACCACCGGCAGAACTCCCGCGACTCGCGCTACAACCAGTCCGACAAGAACCACGGCATGGTCCCCGTCGACCAGGTCGTCGGCCGCGCCATCGTGATCGCCTGGCCGGTCAACCGCTGGGACAACCTGCCGGTTCCGGACACCTTCGAGCAGAACCTGAGCGCCCGCTCCGCCGCGCTGACGGTCGCGCCGCAGGGGCTCGCGCTGGCCGGTGCGGTGCCGCTGGTGCTGTGGCGCCGGCAGCGGATCAAGGCGGCGGAGAGCCGCTGACCGGGCGAGGCGCCTTGCCGCAGGCCTGAAGGGGCTGAAGGCCGGCGCCTTGGGAAAGCTTTGCCGAGCGTGTGACCTCGCCCGCTCGGGAGGGGCTGCCCGGTGTCGGTACCGCCGGGTAGGGTGCGGACCCATGGGTGGCGAGAGCACGATACGTACGGCGCCGCGTGACAGCGGCGCGAGCAGGGGCCCGGCGGGCAGCCGGACCGGACAGCGGTTGTCCGGGCTGGCCGTGGCGCTGGGCCTGGTGCTGTTCCTGGGCGGCTTCGCCTGGGGAGCGGTGGTCTACCGCCCGTACACCGTGCCCACCGGTTCGATGGTGCCGACGATCGGCGCGGGCGACCGGGTACTGGCCCAGCGGGTCGACGGCGCTGAGGTACGCCGTGGTGACGTCGTCGTGTTCACCGACAAGACCTGGGTGACCAACGCGCCCGTCGTCAAGCGTGTGGTCGCCGTCGGTGGGGACACGGTCGCCTGCTGCGCCGACGGCAAGCTGACCGTCAACGGCAAGAAGATCGACGAACCGTACCTGGCCGGGCACGGCCCGGCCGAGATCAAGAACTTCCCGACGGTGACGGTGCCGAAGGACAGGCTCTTCCTGCTCGGTGACGAACGCAGCGGCTCCCTGGACTCCACGGCCCACCTCACGGACGCCGCCGGCGGCACCGTGGCGCGCAGTGCAGTGTCGGCCCGGGTGGACGCCGTCGTATGGCCCATGGACGGCATGCTGCAGCGCCCCGCCGGCTTCGGGGAACTCGGCGCGCTGTCGTCGCCGGGGCCGCTGCGGACGATCGTCGCGCTGATCGTCCTGGGCGGTGTGCTGGTGATGGGCGGGGCGGCGTACGGGCCGATCGCCAACCGGCTGGCCAAGCGGCCGACGCCCCGGACGGAGCCCGCGGGTGCCCGCTGAGGCGGTGGGCGTGGGGAACGAGCCGTACGACGGGACGGAGGCGGGACAGACCCCGTACGGCGACTCGTACGACGGTGGGCTGCGCAAGGTCGCCCGCGTGGTGCTGCTCGACCCGCAGAACCGCATTCTGCTGCTGCACGGCCACGAGCCGGAGGATCCGGCGGACGACTGGTGGTTCACGCCGGGCGGGGGCGTCGAGGGCGACGAGAGCCGTGCGCAGGCCGCGCTGCGGGAACTCGCCGAGGAGACGGGCATAACAGAGGTGGAACTCGGTCCCGTGCTGTGGCGGCGGATGTGCTCCTTCCCGTTCGCGGGCCGCCGCTGGGACCAGGACGAGTGGTACTACCTGGCCCGTACGACGCAGACGGCGACCAGGGCCGTCGCTCTCACCGAACTGGAGAGGCGCAGCGTCGCCGGAGCGCGCTGGTGGACGTGTCAGGAACTTGCCCGAGCACATGAGACGGTGTATCCGACCAGACTCGCCGAGCTGCTGCGCACACTGCTCGACGAAGGTCCCCCCGCCGGGCCCGTGACCCTTGACCCCGAAATTGTCTAGGTGCTGACGGGACTGGCGCACAATGGTGGGATCGCACGGCTGAAGGGGAACATGCCATGAGCGCCGAGGACCTCGAGAAGTACGAGACCGAGATGGAGCTCAAGCTCTATCGGGAGTACCGCGATGTCGTCGGTCTGTTCAAGTATGTGATCGAGACTGAGCGGCGCTTCTACCTGACCAACGACTACGAGATGCAGGTGCACTCGGTCCAGGGTGAGGTGTTCTTCGAGGTGTCCATGGCGGACGCCTGGGTGTGGGACATGTACCGGCCGGCGCGGTTCGTGAAGCAGGTCCGGGTGCTCACGTTCAAGGACGTGAACATCGAGGAGTTGAACAAGAGCGATCTGGAGCTTCCGGGTGGTTAGCCGCCCTGTGGGTGAGGTTCACCCGGAGGGGTGAGGAAGTTATCCACAGTCGCGAACTTGTCCACCAAGATCCAATAGCTCGGTGAGCTGCCCTCAATGTTGGCGCCGGAGGTGGTGCCGACATGAGCACGAACACGAGCACGGGAAACGCACGCAGCGCACTGGGCAGGTACGGCGAGACGCTGGCCGCACGGCGGCTGGTCGAGGCCGGGATGACGATCCTGGAGCGCAACTGGCGCTGCGGCAGGACAGGCGAGATCGACATCGTGGCGCGGGACGGCGACGTCCTGGTCGTCTGCGAGGTCAAGACCCGCAGGACGGGTGCCTTCGAGCACCCGATGGCCGCGGTGACCCCTGAGAAGACCGAACGCCTCAGGGGCCTGGCGGAAAGCTGGCTCCACGCCCATGGCGGGGCCCCACCCGGAGGCGTCCGCATCGACCTGGTGGGCGTCCTCCTGCCACAGCGCGGCGCGCCGGTGGTCGAGCACGCGCGGGGGGTGGCCTGACATGGGGTTCGCTCGTACGTGCTCGGTGGCCCTGGTGGGCGTCGAGGGAGTCGTCGTCGAGGTCCAGGCGGATCTGGAACCGGGAGTGGCGGCGTTCACTCTGGTCGGGCTGCCCGACAAGAGTCTGTCGGAGAGCCGGGACCGGGTGCGGGCGGCCGTCGTGAACTCGGGTGGCGAGTGGCCGCAGAAGAAGCTGACCGTCGGGCTCAGCCCCGCATCGGTGCCCAAGGCGGGCAGCGGCTTCGACCTGGCCGTCGCATGCGCCGTCCTCGGCGCCTGCGAGCGGATCGATCCGCGGGTCCTCGCCGACATCGTGATGATCGGAGAGCTCGGCCTGGACGGACGGGTACGTCCCGTCCGGGGCATCCTGCCCGCCGTGCTGGCCGCGGCCGACGCGGGCTACGAGCAGGTGGTCGTCCCGGAGTGCGCCGCCGCCGAGGCGTCGCTGGTGCCGGGCGTGTCCGTACTGGGAGTGCGCAGCCTGCGCCAGCTCATCGCCGTCCTCGCGGACGAACCCGTACCCGACGAGGAACCCGAAGCGCAAGGCCGCCCGGATCCGCTGCTCGCGGGTCTGCGGGTGCCGGGGACGGGCGCGGCCACCGGCATGAACAGCATGGGCGCCGCCCAGCCCGACCACGGGCACGATCTCGCCGACGTGGTCGGCCAGATCTCGGCGCGTACCGCCGTGGAGGTCGCTGCGGCGGGCGGGCATCACCTGTTCCTGGAGGGACCGCCCGGCGCCGGCAAGACGATGCTCGCGGAGCGGCTGCCGGCCATCCTGCCCCTGCTCACCAGGGAGGAGTCGCTGGAGGTCACGGCGGTCCACTCGGTGGCGGGGCTGCTGCCTCCGGGCAAGCCCCTGATCGACGTGGCCCCCTACTGCGCCCCGCATCACTCGGCGACGATGCAGGCGCTCGTCGGCGGAGGCGCCGGGATCGCGCGGCCCGGTGCGGTGTCGCTCTCCCACCGAGGCGTCCTCTTCCTGGACTTTTCCAACCGGCCTTCAGGTGTCCGTGTCACTCGTTTGGGTCCTTCCTGTGGTCATCCCGTTCCGGTTAACCGACTGCCTCCGTTCCTTTCAGCACGTAGAAGGGAACACGCGGGGAGGCATGGGTGGCGCGGAGCCGGGTGGTACTCGACGACCTGAGAGTCCAGGTACTGAAGCGGTCCGGCGGCGGACTGTCGTACACGATCGTCTGTCCGGACTGCTCGGTCGATGAGGAAGCTGATGGCTATCTCAGGCCGTTCGAGGGGTCGGGGACGCAGAAGACCTATGCCTACTCCTTGGTGGACCACTTGCGGTGGCGGGTCCGTGAGGGGCTGACCACCGAGACGATCACGTTGCTCGATCTGAAGCGGTACATGGGTGCGGTGGGGGCAGAGGTGCCTATGCCCTGGGGGCAGCCGTGGCGGGTGCCGCCGCAGCGTCCCTACGGAGCCTCGGCTCTCCAGGTCGCGGCCGCATGCCTAAAGGGCTTCTACCTTCACGTCTGTGCCAGCCGGGGTGTGAACGAGGAGCTGCGGGCGGTGCTCGCGGTGGAACGGCTCCCGACGAAGGTGGACCGCAGTCGAGCCTTCTTGGGCCATGTGAAGAAGTCGATGCCGTCCAACCCGCTGGCGCCGAAGCGGCCGCCCCGCAGGCGGCATCCGAAGATGTTGCCGGAGGGTGCCAAGCCGGAGCTGGCCGAGGCGGTGAACACCGCCCGGGACGAGATGGTCGTGCGGTGGCTGTCCGACACGGCGCTACGGATCGGCGGGCTGACGGGGCTGCACCTGGTGGACCTGCATCTGCGGGAGAACGCGGCCTGCAACGAGTGTCAGAGTCCTCATCTGCATGTCTGTCACCGGTGGGGCAACCCGAACCGGTCGGCGGCGAAGATCAAGCCGGACTGGAAGATGGTCGATGGCGTGATCACCGGCGGGGAGATCTACCGCGCCAGCCCCGCCATGATCAGCTCCTACTTCAAGTACATGACGACGGAGTACGCGAAGTACGCCACAGGCCACGGCATGCTGCTGATCCAGCTTGCCGGGCCGAACGTCGGCGAACCCTGGAGCGCGGACGCGGCCCGCGGGATGCTGCGTCGCGCCGGCCGCCGGGCTGATCTGCCCGGCAGGGTCACGCCGAAGGCCTTTCGCCACCAGATCACCAACGACGTCCTGGACGTCACCGACGGCAACTCGATGGTGGCCAAGGTGGTCGGCAACTGGGCATCGGCGCAGATGGTCGACGGGGTCTACGGGCACCCGGACCTGCACTCGCCCCAGTTCACGGCCGCGCTGCAGAGCGTCTGGGGTGAGGAGGAGTGACGGCCCAGCCGCTCACGCTTACCGTCAGCTCTGCTGCGAAGACACGCACGGTCTCGGACCGGCTGGAGATTCTCCATGCGCTGATCGCGGCTCCGACTTTCGACCCGGTCTTCCGTGACGACGTCATCCAGGTTGCCCCTGACCACCCTGTCTACGGCTGGAACTGCCGGGTCCCCGGCTGCGAGCGGAGCCGCAACGCGTTCCTGGACTTCTGCGGCGAACACACCGCCGAATGGAACGCGGTGCAGCGCGTCGGCAATGGCATCGTCGAGTTCCTCAGCAAGGCCCAGCCCCTGAAGGTCCGGGGCGGGCGGAACCTTGACTCATGCGTGATCTGCTCGCACGCGCCGGCCTACAGCGGTGATGGCCTGTGCTTCCTGCACGCCGGAAACCTCGTGAAGTGGCGGAGCCGACAACGCCGCCAGGGGAAGCCCTGCGACTTTGAACTCTGGGCAGATGATCAGCTGCCCTACCCCGACTTCGGCCAGTGCAAGGTGGTGGCCTGCGGTCGGGCCGGAGCTCACTGGATCGGCTTGTGTCACCACCACCTTGAACGTTATCGCCGGGAAGGAAGTCCCGGTGGAGCCGAGAAGGTGAGGAACTGGGGCAAGCGCTCGCGGGAACTGTCGCTTCCCGTCGCCGTCACCTACACGGACCAGGTGCTCTTCCGGCGCTGGTGCACGCAGAGTGAGCCGATCGGCCGGATGGACGGCATGCTGTCGCTGCTGGGCCTGAGGCCTCTGGTCCGGGCGGAGATCAAGTGGACGCTCTTCCACCACGCTCAGTCCCCCGAGGAGGGCGCCCGCTGGTGTCTCAACATCGTGCAGCAGTTGGCGACCCAATGCCGCCGCCAGGACGTCAATTCACTGGCAGACCTCGACCTTGAGCAGTGTCCCCAGCATCCGTCCAAGGTCGCCCAGAGGATGCTGCACCACCTGCGGGTGGTCTACTTCAGTCGGCAGGACACCAAGGACGCGGGCTACATCGAAACCGCCCATTACGGGGTCCGACTCACCAACCACGGCAGCTACGTCGACATCTCCAACGTCAGTCAGCGCTGGCTCCGTGATCTTCTCTGGGACTGGATGGATACACGGCTGACGACCGACCCGCCCCGAAGTCGCCAGCCCTTCGACCGCACCCGGCGCGGATGCGTCGAACTCAGCGCCTATCTGGAAGCCCAGGCCCCGGGCGGCGGACACGATCCCACCATGCTGACCAAGGACCACATGGTCGGCTTTGTCGCTGACCAGCGTCATCGGGCCGAGCACGGGCTGAAGCCGCTCGGAGTCCACCACACCGTTCGCCGGCGAGGTCCCCAAGCGGCTGCGGACGTCACCAAGCTGCAGGTGTCCCGGATCTTCGGTGGCGCGCGGCTCATCCTGCGCAACGCTTTGGACTCTGGAGAAGCGCAGCGGATCGGACTCGACCGGATCTTCATCGTCACCCTCCCGCACGGCGGGGGCGGGAAGGCGGGCCGCCGCAGACCGTTCTCCGACGAAGTGGCGCGGGCACTCGCCAACGAACAGAACCTCAAATGCCTCGATGAGATGGACCTTGAGGACCGGGGACTGCGTGACTCCTGGGAAGCGATCGTCACTACCGGTCGCCGCGCCAGCGAGGTACTCGAACTGCGCTTGGAGTGCATCGGCCGATACAAGAACCTCCCTCTTCTCTGGCATGACCAGACCAAAGTGGGCAACGTGGACGAGGGAATCCGCATCTCGGAACGGCTCTACCAGCGCATCCAGGCCCGACAGGCCAAGACCGTGGCCCGCTTCGCTCAACGCCACGGACGCCAGCCCGCCGACGCCGAACGGCGCACTCTGGCTCTGTTCCCACGGCGGACGACCAACCGCACCTTCGTCAAGAGCGTGAGTTACGGCTGGTATCGGACGCTGTTCAGCGAGTGGGTGAGCACCCTCAACATCGGTCACTCCGTGTCGCACCAGGCCCGGCACACTCTGGCCACGAACCTGCTGAAGGCCGGCGCGAACCTCACGCACGTCAAGCGCTACCTGGGCCAGGTCTCCGACGCGATGGCCGAGCACTACGTCCACCTCGCCAACACCGACCCGATGCTCGACCAGGCCCTCCAGGCGATCTGGGTCGCGGGCCCGGGAGCGGCCCAGCCCGGCCTCATCCTGTCCGAGGGCGAACCCATGAGCCGCGAGGAGGCCGAGGCCCTGGCCATCGACCTCACCCGCCGGTCCACGCCTGCCGAAGGCGGCTTCTGCACCTTCCAGCACGTCGTCGACGGCAATGCCTGTCCGTGGAACCTGGACTGCCACAACTGCGACAAGTTCGTCATGTCCGGCGCCGACCTCGTCTACTGGCACCGCAAACGCGACCAATGGCGCACGCTCGCCGAACGCGCACCCGACCCGAAGGTGGCCGACTACCTCCACGAGCTCTTCGAACCCACCGCCCGCGCCATCGCAGGGCTCGAGAGAGCCCTGGAGGCCGTCGGACTCCTTGACGAAGCCCTCGCCCTCGACTTGCGCCGGCCACAGGACTACTTCGGACGCGTCTGGGCCACCGCCTTCAGGGCAGAGGAACTCGCTCGCCATGCCGACCTGCAGGCCACCGACAACGAGTACGGCACCGACCACATCGACGACGCCGAAGACAACGAGGACAGCGCATGAACGTCGCCGCACGCCGCCAACTGGTCACGGCACTGATCCGCAATACCCCGGCCGAGAACGTCCGCCGCGAACTGCGACACACCCCCAGCGCATCGGCTGAGCACTACGTCCGCTCCGCGGACGCCGCCGAGCCCGACGATGACGAACAGGACCCGGAGACGCGATGACCGCCGGGTCCAGCCAGACTGCGGCGGCCGTCGCTGCCCGCCGCCGACAGACACAAGAGAAACTCGCCCGCATCGAGAAGGCGATCAGTCAGCTCCGGCGCGAACGCGGCCGGCTCACCGTTCGCGGAATCGCTGAACGGGCGGACGTCTCGTCCACATTCCTCTACGAGAACGCGGAAGCTCGAACGATCGTCCGTCAGGCGGTCGCCGCCAGCAAGAGCAGACACGACCGGCTGACCGAGGACAAACACGAGCAGATCGAAGCATCGTGGCGCG
Organism: Streptomyces cyaneochromogenes; assembly: GCF_003963535.1. Lineage (GTDB taxonomy): Bacteria > Actinomycetota > Actinomycetes > Streptomycetales > Streptomycetaceae > Streptomyces > Streptomyces shaanxiensis. The sequence goes on from NZ_CP034539.1 coordinate 7,234,173, forward strand.
AGCGGGCACTGAATGCCGAGGCGGCACTCACCCGCACCCAGCAAACGGTCTTCGCCCAGCGTCAGCAGATTGGCGAGCTCATGGGCCAGCTCCGAGACGCTGAGCAGATGGTCCCCGGCGAGTCCGTCCAGGCCCTCACCACCGAGAACACCACCCTGAAGCGACGAGTTCAGCAGCTCGCACGAGAACACCGCTCGCTACAGGAACGGCTGGAAGGCGCCCGCTCCAACAACCGCTTTGCCGAGAAGCGCATTGCTGACCTTGAGGTCCAGCTGCTCGAACTTCAGCAAAAGCCCTGATCTGAAAGACCTGGCCGGTCCGCCCGATCAACGTCCCGGACGCCTACGCGACGCATCAATCCAGTTCATCACCAATACGGACACTCGTCGACTAGGAAAACTGGACGAGACGCCGGAGTTCAACAGCCATGCCCTCGACGCCCTGCGGCAGCCCCTGGAGGCCGGCCACGTCGTGATCGCGCGCAGTGCGGGAGTCGTGCGATTTCCCGCGAAGTTCCTGATGGTGCTCGCGGCCAACCCCTGCCCCTGCGGCCGCTTCTCCCAGACCAACGACCTGTGCGAGTGCCCGCCCTCATCGATCCGCCGCTATCAGGCCCGGCTGTCCGGGCCGCTGCTCGACCGAGTCGACCTCCGGGTCGAGGTGGACCGTGTGACGCGCGCCCAGCTGACGGCGCGCGGGGCCCGGGGCGAGTCCACCGCGACGGTCGCCGATCGAGTGCGGGCCGCCCGGGAGCGCGCAGCGGCCCGGCTCGCCGGCACCCCGTGGCGGACCAACAGCGAGATCCCCGGACGTGAGCTGCGCAGCCGGTGGTATGCCGCGATCGGTGCCATGGACGAGGCCGAACGGAACCTTGAACGCGGCGTGCTGACCGCCCGCGGCCTCGACCGGGTCCTGCGCGTCGCCTGGACCGTCGCCGACCTCGTCGGGCACGACCGGCCCGACGCGACGGACGTCGCCCTGGCGCTGCAACTGCGCACCGGCGTTCCGCGAGGCGTGCCCATGGCCATCGGGGCGCTGACGTGAACGGGAGGGAGGCTCCGGACGACGAGTTGCTCGGCCGGGTCTTTCTCGGTCGGGTCGTCGAGCCCGGGGACGAGGTTGCCGGGCGGTGGGTACGGGAGTTCGGGGTGAGGGAAGTGGTGCGGCGGCTGCGGGAGGGGGTGGAGGTCTTACCCGGGGTGAGTTACAAGCGGTGGGACGGGTTGCGGGCTCGGGCCTTGCGGGCCGAGCCCGATCGGGATCTCGCCGTGGCCCGGGAGGCCGGCGTGCGGTTTCTGTGTCCCGGCGACGTCGAGTGGCCGCAGCAACTGGATGATCTGGGCGACGCCCGGCCCCTCGGGTTGTGGGTGCGGGGACGGGCCAGTCTGCGGATGTGGGCGTTGCGGTCCGTGGCCGTCGTCGGCGCTCGGGCCTGCACCGAGTACGGGGCCCACATGGCGGCCACCCTCGCCGGCGGGCTGGCCGAGCGGGGGTGGGTGGTCGTGTCCGGCGGCGCCTACGGGGTCGACGGAGCCGCTCACCGGGGTGCCCTGGGGGCCGGCGGCGCCACGGTCGCCGTGCTCGCCTGCGGGGTCGACCGGCCCTATCCCCGCGGGCACACCCAGTTGATCAACAGGATCGCGGACCAGGGACTCGTGATCGGGGAGCTGCCACCTGGTGATCACCCGACGCCCAGCAGATTCATCGTGCGAAACAGGGTGATCGCGGCACTCACTCGGGGCACGGTCGTCGTCGAGGCCGCCCATCGCAGCGGCTCACTCGTCACCGCGCGGGCGGCCCAGCGGCTGGGCCGTCACACGATGGGGGTGCCCGGCCCGGCCACCAGCGGGCTCTCCGCGGGCGCGCATGAACTCCTGCGCGGGGATGCCGTGCTGGTCACCGACGCCGCGGAGGTCGTCGAACTCGTGGGCGACATGGGAGAACTGGCGCCCGAGCGGCGCGGGCCCGTCCTCCCGCGCGACCTGCTGGAGCCGCGGGCTCGCAGAGTCCTGGCCGCGCTGCCCGGGCGCCGCACGGCACGGGCGGACGAGGTCGCGCGCGGCGCGCAGACCACCGAGGACGACGCGATCGCGAGACTGTACGAACTCCGCTCACTCGGTTACGTCGAACGACATGGCGACGGCTGGAAGTTGACACGCCAGGCGATGATGTCCGTTCGGGCCAGTCGAAGTCCATGCTGACCGAGCATGTTCGGCCGTACGGGGGAACACGGACGCCCTTGTGAATTCCCCCAGTTGGGGTGTTCGGGTGATCACGTAGAGCTATCGCCGTCCCCTGGCGGGGCGTCCAGCGGAACGTATCTGCGTACGGTTTGTGCTCCGCCCTTCGCGCACCGCGACACCGCAGTCACGCTACGCTCACGAGGATTCCGGCGCAGACCGGCACCTCGACCCCGCAACAGCGACAGAACGACATCAGACCGGCAGCTCCCCCAGGCGCCCCCACTTCACGGCAGAACGGCACAAGGCAACGAATGCCCCAGCACACCTCCGGGTCCGACCGGGCGGCCATCCCCCCAGCCGCCCGTGACGGTGGCAGCGTGCGGCCGCCCGCACCCTCGACACTCGACGAGCTGTGGCGGTCCTACAAGGCGACGGGGGACGAGCGGTTGCGCGAGCAGCTGATCCTGCACTACTCGCCCCTCGTCAAGTACGTGGCAGGCCGGGTGAGTGTCGGTCTGCCGCCCAACGTGGAGCAGGCGGACTTCGTGTCGTCGGGGGTGTTCGGGCTGATCGACGCGATCGAGAAGTTCGACATCGACCGGGAGATCAAGTTCGAGACGTACGCGATCACGCGGATCCGGGGCGCGATGATCGACGAGCTGCGGGCGCTGGACTGGATCCCGCGATCGGTGCGGCAGAAGGCGCGGAACGTGGAGCGGGCGTACGCGACGCTCGAGGCGCGGCTGCGGCGGACGCCGACGGAGGCCGAGGTCGCCGTCGAGATGGGGATCGCGGTGGACGAACTCCACGCCGTTTTCAGCCAGTTGTCGCTAGCGAACGTGGTGGCGCTGGAGGAGTTGCTGCACGTCGGCGGCGAGGGCGGCGACGGGCTGAGCGTCATGGACACCCTGGAGGACACCGCCGCGGACAACCCGGTCGAGGTGGCCGAGGACCGGGAGCTGCGGAGGTTCCTGGCACGGGCGATCAACACGCTGCCCGAGCGGGAGAAGACCGTGGTGACGCTGTACTACTACGAGGGGCTCACGCTCGCAGAGATCGGGAACGTGCTGGGTGTGACCGAGAGCCGGGTCAGCCAGATCCACACCAAGTCGGTGCTGCAGTTGCGGGCGAAGCTGGCCGGCTTCGGCCGTTGACCTGGCGGGACGTGTGGGGGGATCCGTGGAGAGACTCCCGTCGGCGGTGGCGCGTCCGTAGAGTGGTTGACGTGCCAAGGATTCGAGCGGCCTCCGTGGCCGAGCACCGGTCGATGCAGCGAGCCGCCCTGCTGGACGCGGCTCGATCCCTGTTGTCCGAGGGCGGTACGGAGGCGCTGACCTTCCCGGCCCTCGCCGAGCGGACGGGGCTCGCGCGGTCGTCCGTGTACGAGTACTTCCGGTCACGGGCCGCCGTGGTCGAGGAACTGTGCGAGGTCGACTTCCCCGTGTGGGCCGCGGACGTGTCCGCGGCGATGGAGCGGGAGTCGACGGCCGAGGGCAAGGTCGAGGCGTATGTGCGGCAGCAGCTCGCGCTGGTGGGGGATCGGCGGCACCGCGCCGTGGTGGCGATCTCCGCGAGCGAGCTGGACGCCGGGGCGCGGGAGAAGATCCGGGCGGCACACGGCGGGCTCGTCGCGATGATCGTCGAGGCGCTGGGGGAGATGGGGCACGCGGAGCCCCGGCTCGCGGCGATGCTGCTGCAGGGTGTCGTGGACGCGGCCGTGCGGCGGATCGAGCTGGGGGCTGCGGAGGAGCCGGCGGCGATCACCGAGGCGGCTGTGTCGATGGCACTGAGGGGCGTTCGGGGCTGAGCCGCGCCCACCCGTGCCGCTCGCGACATCGCCGCGCCACACGCGGGCCGCGGACGCCGTCGCCCATCCGTGATCATTACGGCAGCGGCACCCCCAGCACCGGCAGCAGCCTCGACGGGCCCCAGCCCAGTAGCTGTGGCGGTAGGAGTGAGAGTGGGTCCAGATAGCTCTCGCCGCTGCGCAGGCCCCAGTGCACGCACGTAGCCGTACAGTGCGAGCCGGTCGCCTCCACGGTGCCCACCACTTCTCCCGCCTCTACCGCGTCCCCCTTCTCCACCGCCGCCCGCACCGGTTCGTACGTCGTCCGCAGCGGCGGATCTCCTGTACCCGTCAACTCCACGGCCACGACGCCCTTGCCCGCGACCCGGCCCGCGAAGGACACCCGGCCCGCCGCGACCGCCCGTACCGGCGCTCCGGCAGGGGCCGACAGGTCCACACCCCGGTGGCCCCGGTCGTACGGTGTCGGAGGGGGCTCCCAGCCACGCAGGACCGGGGGACGTAACCCGACGGGCCAGGCTCGGCCGATCGCCGGCACCGTGGGGTCCGGGGCCGGCGCAGCGGGCCCGCTCGTGGCCGTCGGGGTCAGTCGTGGGGCCGGTGCCAGCAGGACGGTCGCCGTCAGGAGCAGCAGCAACACCAGTCGCCCGCATGTCCTTGCCCTGCGTGTCGTCTTCGCCCATCGCATCTCTCGCATGCCGGTAACGGTCCCGCACGCCCGCCGATCACGGCCGGGATCTGTGGATAACTCCCGAGTTGTGGACAGCGGCGTCACCCGGCGCCTCCCGGGTCCCGTACACTTCTTTTGGCGATCCGGGTCACCGGGTCGACTTCGCACGCCCCGACACGACAACCGGAAACGGTCCGTGTCAGCGCCCCTCGGTCCTTCGTGGCACGGCGCATGTGGGCGTCAGGCGCGGGAGCCGACCGGCCCCCGCGGCACAACCGAGAAATTCAAGGAGAACGGCCATGGCCGTCGTCACGATGCGGGAGCTGCTGGAGAGCGGCGTCCACTTCGGTCACCAGACCCGTCGCTGGAACCCGAAGATGAAGCGCTTCATCTTCACCGAGCGCAACGGCATCTACATCATCGACCTGCTCCAGTCGCTGTCGTACATCGACCGCGCCTACGAGTTCGTCAAGGAGACCGTCGCCCACGGCGGCACGGTCATGTTCGTCGGCACGAAGAAGCAGGCGCAGGAGGCCATCGCCGAGCAGGCCACCCGCGTCGGCATGCCCTACGTCAACCAGCGCTGGCTGGGCGGCATGCTCACCAACTTCTCCACCGTCTACAAGCGTCTGCAGCGCCTCAAGGAGCTCGAGCAGATCGACTTCGAGGACGTCGCCGCTTCGGGTCTGACCAAGAAGGAGCTCCTGGTCCTCTCGCGTGAGAAGGCCAAGCTCGAGAAGACCCTCGGTGGTATCCGCGAGATGCAGAAGGTGCCCAGCGCCGTCTGGATCGTGGACACCAAGAAGGAGCACATCGCGGTCGGCGAGGCCCGGAAGCTCAACATCCCGGTCGTCGCCATCCTCGACACCAACTGCGACCCCGACGAGGTCGACTACAAGATCCCGGGCAACGACGACGCGATCCGCTCCGTCACCCTGCTCACCCGTGTGATCGCCGACGCCGTCGCCGAGGGCCTCATCGCCCGCTCCGGCGTCGCCACCGGCGACAAGGGCGAGAAGGCCGCGGGCGAGCCGCTCGCCGAGTGGGAGCGCGACCTGCTCGAGGGCGAGAAGAAGGCCGACGAGGCTCCGGCCGCCGCCGAGGCTCCGGCCGCTGAGGCCCCCGCCGCCGAGGCTGCCGCCGCTGAGGCTCCGGCTGCCGAGGCTCCGGCCGCCGAGGGCGAGCAGGCCTGACACCGTCGGTGTTGACGGCGGGAGCAGTGACATGAGGTCCGCTCCCGCCGTTCACCCGTAGGTCGACGGAAGGTCAGCGGCCCCGGCTACTCCATGGGGCCGTAGACCCCGTAGATCTTCGATCTTCCAGACTTCGAGAAAGATTCACAGACTCATGGCGAACTACACCGCCGCCGACGTCAAGAAGCTCCGTGAGCTCACCGGCGCCGGCATGATGGACTGCAAGAAGGCGCTGGACGAGGCCGAGGGCAACGTCGAGAAGGCTGTCGAAGCGCTCCGCATCAAGGGCCAGAAGGGCGTCGCCAAGCGCGAGGGCCGCTCCGCCGAGAACGGCGCCGTGGTCTCCCTCATCGCCGACGACAACTCCTCCGGTGTCATCGTCGAGCTGAAGTGCGAGACGGACTTCGTCGCCAAGGGCGAGAAGTTCCAGGCCGTCGCCAACGCGATCGCCGAGCACGTCGCGAAGACCTCCCCGGCCGACATCGAGGCCCTGCTCGCCTCCGAGATCGAGGCCGGCAAGACCGTCCAGGCGTTCGTGGACGAGGCCAACGCCAACCTGGGCGAGAAGATCGTCCTGGACCGCTTCGCGCAGTACGCCGACGGCTTCGTGACCGCGTACATGCACCGCACGATGCCCGACCTGCCCCCGCAGATCGGTGTCCTCGTCGAGCTGGACAAGCCGAACGCCGAGGTCGCCAAGGGCGTTGCCCAGCACATCGCCGCCTTCGCGCCGAAGTACCTCTCCAAGGAGGACGTGCCGGCCGAGGTCGTCGAGTCCGAGCGCCGCGTCGCCGAGGAGACCACCCGCGCCGAGGGCAAGCCCGAGGCCGCCCTGCCGAAGATCGTCGAGGGTCGCCTCAACGGCTTCTTCAAGGACGCCACGCTGCTCGGCCAGCCGTACGCGCTCGACAACAAGAAGTCCGTCCAGAAGATCCTGGACGAGGCCGGTGTCACCCTGAAGCGCTTCTCGCGTATCAAGGTCGGCATCTGAGTCCGTGCCGCGATCGGCGCCCGGCCCCTATAAGGTCGAGGGCAGTCGTTGGCGGACGCCGTCACCGCGCACGCGCGCGTGACGGACGACAGCAGATCTGACGAGGAGGCCATTGCCGCGCATGGGATGCGAAACACACCCCAACCGGCAATGGCCTTCTTCGTATGTGCACCACGTAACAAAGGCGGGATCTCGATGACCACCAAGCCCCAGAAGAGCGACGACGGCAAAGTACGCGGCCGGTTTCTGCTGAAGCTGTCCGGAGAGGCCTTCTCCGGCGGCGGGGGCCTCGGCGTCGACCCGGACGTGGTGCACAAGATCGCCCGCGAGATCGCAGCCGTCGTCCGCGACGGCGCGCAGGTCGCGGTCGTCATCGGCGGCGGCAACTTCTTCCGCGGCGCCGAACTCCAGCAGCGCGGCATGGACCGGGCCCGCTCCGACTACATGGGCATGCTCGGCACCGTGATGAACTGCCTCGCCCTCCAGGACTTCCTGGAGAAGGAGGGCATCGACAGCCGGGTCCAGACCGCCATCACCATGGGCCAGGTCGCCGAGCCCTACATCCCGCTGCGTGCCGTACGGCATCTGGAGAAGGGCCGTGTGGTCATCTTCGGTGCCGGTATGGGCATGCCGTACTTCTCCACCGACACCACCGCCGCCCAGCGTGCCCTGGAGATCGACGCCGAGGCGCTGCTCATGGGCAAGAACGGCGTGGACGGGGTCTACGACTCCGACCCGAAGACCAACCCCGACGCGGTCAAGTTCGACTCCCTCGGCTACGGCGAGGTCATCACCCGCGACCTCAAGGTCGCCGACGCCACGGCGGTCACCCTGTGCCGCGACAACAAGCTCCCGATCCTCGTCTTCGAGCTTCTGGCGGAGGGCAATATCGCGCGCGCCGTCAATGGTGAGAAGATCGGCACGCTTGTGGGTGAGCAGGGCAGCCAGGGCTGACGCCCGAGAACGACCCCGTCCGGGGGACGGACGGGACGGACCCTGACCGGGGGATGGACAATGTCCTGCCGGTCGGGAACCGTGCAGGAAGAAGACGCGACGCAGCCGGCCGCCGCCCCCACCCTGGAACCGCAGCCGGGCCTTTAACTCAAGACACGCAGGAGCAAGTGGTGATCGAAGAGACCCTCCTCGAGGCCGAGGAGAAGATGGAGAAGGCCGTCGTGGTCGCCAAGGAGGACTTCGCTGCGATTCGCACCGGCCGTGCGCACCCGGCGATGTTCAACAAGATCGTGGCCGACTACTACGGCGCGCCGACGCCGATCAACCAGCTGGCTTCGTTCTCCGTGCCGGAGCCGCGCATGGCGGTGGTGACCCCGTTCGACAAGACGGCCCTGCGCAACATCGAGCAGGCGATCCGGGACTCCGACCTGGGCGTCAACCCGAGCAACGACGGCAACATCATCCGTGTGGTGTTCCCGGAGCTCACCGAGGAGCGCCGCCGCGACTACATCAAGGTCGCCAAGGGCAAGGCCGAGGACTCGCGAGTGTCCATCCGCTCCGTCCGCCGCAAGGCCAAGGACGCCATCGACAAGCTGATCAAGGACGGCGAGATCGGTGAGGACGAGGGCCGCCGTGCGGAGAAGGAGCTCGACGACACCACGCACAAGTACGTCGCCCAGGTGGACGAGCTCCTGAAGCACAAGGAAGCGGAGCTGCTCGAGGTCTGATGAACGACTCTTCCTGGGGGGCGCCGCCACAAGCCGGGCATGCCGGACACACCGGGCAAGCCGGGTACTGGGGGGCCGCCGCCGAGCGTGGATCTGTCCAGGGGGCTGCCCCGGCGGGTCCCGCGTACGATGCGCCTGAGGCGCACCAGACTCGCCCCATGCCCATCGTGCCCGACGGACCCGCTGTACCTCGATACGGCGACGACCAGGATGACGACCGGGGGGCCGCTCGCCTGAGCGGCCCCTTGTTCCGCGAACAGCCGCAGCACGCGCGGCCGTACGACACGCCGCAGGCGCGGCCCTACGAGGCGGCGCCGCAGAATCCGGAGCCCATGCCCGACGTCCCGCAGCCGGCGCCCCAGCCGCAGAAGAAGAGCGCGGGGCGCGACCTGGGTGCGGCCATAGGGGTCGGTGTCGGTCTCGGCGTGGTGATCGTCGCGTCGTTGTTCGTCGTCAAGGCCGTGTTCGTCGGCGTGGTCGCGGTCGCCGTCGTCGTGGGTCTGTGGGAGCTGACCAAGCGGCTCGAGGAGCGCAAGGGCATCAAGGCGCCGCTCGTCCCGCTCGCGCTCGGCGGTGCCGCCATGGTCGTCGCCGGGTACGTCCGCGGTGCCGAGGGTGCCTGGGTCTCGATGGCGCTGACCGCACTGGCCGTACTCGTCTGGCGCATGACCGAACCGCCCGAGGGCTACCTCAAGGACGTCACCGCGGGCGTCTTCGCGGCGTTCTACGTGCCGTTCCTGGCGACCTTCGTCGCGATGATGCTCACCGCCGAGGACGGCGCGTTCCGCGTCCTGACGTTCCTGCTCCTGACGGTCGTCAGCGACACCGGCGCGTACGCCGTCGGCTGGCGCTTCGGCAAGCACAAGCTCGCTCCCCGCATCAGCCCCGGCAAGACCCGCGAGGGCCTGCTCGGCGCGGTGAGCTTCGCGATGGTGGCGGGCGCGCTGTGCATGCACTTCCTGATCGACGACGGCACCTGGTGGCAGGGCCTGCTGCTGGGCCTCGCGGTCGCGGCCAGCGCCACGCTGGGTGACCTCGGCGAGTCGATGATCAAGCGCGACCTGGGCATCAAGGACATGGGCACGCTGCTGCCGGGTCACGGCGGGATCATGGACCGGCTGGACTCGCTGTTGCCGACGGCTCCTGTCGTGTGGCTCCTGTTGGTGCTTTTCGTGGGGAGCGGCTGACGGATCGGGCAGTGTCCGGGGAGCCTCCGCTTTCGTAGAGCGGGGGCTCCTCGTTCTTGCGCGCGATGGTGCCGCGCGTCGTCTGGTGGGACGATTCCGGTGTACGTCCTCAAGGCACCTCAAAGGGGGTCATCATGGCCGCCATCCGAGAAGTCATCGACGTCGACTGCGCGCCGGACGAGGTCTACGCGTATATCACCGATCCGTCCCACCTGCCGGAATGGCAACTGAGCGCCGTGTCCGCGGAGCAACTCGACGAGGGGCCCGTCCACACCGGCTCCCAGGTCCGGGTCACCCGGCGCATCGGCACCCGCGAGATCCCGATGACCGTGGAGTTCGACGAGCTCGACCCACCGCACAGCTGGGATCTGCACGGGGTCGACGGCCCCGTCAGGCCACGCACCCACGGTGAGATCGAGCCGCTCGACGACGGACGGCGCTCCCGCGTGACCATAGAGATCGACTTCGAAGGGCACGGCCTGGGCAAGGTCCTGGTGCCCCTCGTCGTCCGTCCGCAGGTCCGCAAGGAACTCCCGCGCGACGAGCAACTGCTGAAGGACCGGCTGGAGCGCACGACCGACTGAACGTCCTGCGCCCCGGTGCCGAACGGGCCACTCCAGTGGATCTGCGACACTGGTACGGCCATGCCTAAGCCCGGAGAACTCACATTCGTCGCCCCCCGCGGAGCCAAGAAGCCGCCGCGGCATCTTGCCGATCTCACGCCCGGTGAGCGTAAGGACGCCGTTGCCGCGATCGGTGAGAAGCCGTTTCGTGCCAAGCAGCTCTCGCAGCACTACTTCGCGCGGTACGCGCACGACCCGGAGCAGTGGACCGACATCCCCGCCGGGTCGCGCGCCAAGCTGCGGGAGGAGCTCTTCCCCGAGCTCATGACCGTCGTACGGCATCTGTCGACCGACCAGGGCGACACCCGCAAGACACTGTGGCGGCTGTTCGACGGGACGCTCGTCGAGTCGGTGCTGATGCGGTATCCGGACCGGGTGACCATGTGCATCAGCTCCCAGGCGGGTTGCGGGATGAACTGCCCGTTCTGCGCGACCGGGCAGGCGGGGCTGGACCGGAATCTGTCGACCGCCGAGATCGTCCATCAGATCGTGGACGGGATGCGGGCGCTCCGGGACGGGGACGTGCCCGGTGGGCCCGCTCGGCTGTCCAACATCGTCTTCATGGGGATGGGCGAGCCGCTCGCCAACTACAACCGGGTCGTGGGCGCCATTCGGCGGCTCACCGATCCGGAGCCGGACGGGCTCGGGCTGTCCCAGCGCGGGATCACCGTCTCGACCGTCGGCCTCGTCCCGGCCATCCACCGGTTCGCCGACGAGGGCTTCAAGTGCCGGCTCGCGATCTCGCTGCACGCGCCCGACGACGAGCTGCGCGACACCCTCGTACCCGTCAACACGCGGTGGAAGGTGCGCGAGGTCCTCGACGCCGGGTTCGAGTACGTCGAGAAGTCCGGACGCCGGCTGTCGATCGAGTACGCGCTGATCCGGGACATCAACGACCAGGCCTGGCGCGGTGACCGGCTCGGGCGGCTGCTCAAGGGCAAGCCCGTGCATGTCAATCTCATCCCGCTGAACCCGACTCCCGGGTCGAAGTGGACCGCGTCGCGGCCCGAGGACGAGAAGGCGTTCGTCGAGGCCATCGCCGCGCATGGTGTACCGGTGACGATCCGGGACACCCGTGGTCAGGAGATCGACGGGGCCTGCGGTCAGCTGGCGGCCACCGAGCGGTAATCTGAGCGCGTACACCCGTACGTACATCTTCATATTCCGACAGGGGAGCGCCACAGCGCTGAGAGTGCGGCAATCAGGCCCGCAGACCCTCTGAACCTCGCCCAGGTCATTCTGGGTAGGAAGTTCGGTCATCACTCAAGCTGTTGCGCCCTGCCCGGGAGCCGAAGAAGGACTCCCGGGCAGGGCCGCGTCTCTTCCTGGTCCATCCCAGGAGGAAGTCAGTGAGCACCACCAGCACCACCGGCACCACCAGGAAGTATCTGGCCCTGGCCGTCGGCCTCGGGCTCGTCACGCTGTCCGCGTGCGGATCGTCGTCCGACGACGAGGGATCCGGCGGGTCCGGCGGGTCCAAGACCGTGACGCTCGTCAGCCACAACTCGTTCGCCGCCTCGAAGAACGTCCTCGCCGCGTTCGAGAAGCAGTCCGGCTACAAGGTCAAGGTCCTGGAGGACGGCGACGCCGGGCAGGCCGTCAACAAGGCGATCCTGACCAAGGACAACCCGCAGGGCGACGTCTTCTTCGGTGTCGACAACACCCTGCTGTCGCGGGCGCTCGACAACGGGCTGTTCCAGTCGTACGAGGCGAAGGGCTTCGCCGAGATCGAGGAGCAGTACCGGGTCGACCAGGACAAGCACCGGGTCACCCCCATCGACACCGGCGACATCTGCGTCAACTACGACAAGGCGTACTTCAGCGAGCACAAGCTGGCCCCGCCGACGACGTACGACGATCTGATCAAGCCTGCGTACAAGAACCTCCTCGTCACCGAGAACGCCTCCACCTCCTCGCCCGGCCTCGGCTTCCTGCTCGGCACCGCCGCCAAGTACGGCGACGACGGCTGGGAGGACTACTGGAAGAAGCTCAAGGCCAACGGCGTCAAGGTCGTCGACGGCTGGGAGCAGGCCTACAACGAGGAGTTCTCGGGCTCGGCCGGCGGCAAGAAGGCCAAGGCCGACCGACCGCTCGTCGTGTCGTACGCCTCCTCGCCGCCCGCCGAGGTCATCTACGGTGACCCGAAGCCGACGACCGCGCCGACCGGCGTCGCGACCGGCACCTGCTTCCGCCAGGTCGAGTACGCGGGCCTGCTCAGCAACGCCAAGAACGCCGAGGGCGGCAAGGCGCTGGTCGACTTCATGCTCACCAGGACGTTCCAGGACGACATGCCGCTCAACATGTTCGTCTACCCGGTGCGCGAGGGCGCCCAGGTGCCCGAGGAGTTCACGAAGTACGGCCCCCAGGCCGAGAACCCCGAGACCATGGACCCGGCGAAGATCGCCGACAACCGTGACGACTGGGTCAAGTCGTGGACCTCGCTCGTACTGAAGTAGCCCCGGGCAAGGGCCGCACGAAAGCCCTCAAGGGCGGCGCGGCGCGGCTCGGCCTCATCGCCGTGCCCGTCGCGTTCTTCGCGCTCTTCTTCGCCTACCCCGTCGCCGCGATCGTCGCGCGCGGTCTGAAGGTCGACGGGGTGTGGCAGTTCGGGCGGCTCTGGGACGTGCTCGGGCAGTCCGACATCCGGCACGTCCTGTGGTTCACCACCTGGCAGGCGCTCGCGTCCACCGCGCTCACCCTGCTGCTCGCGCTGCCGGGCGCCTATGTCTTCGCCCGCTTCGACTTCCCCGGCAAGCAGGTCCTGCGGGCCGTGGTGACCGTCCCCTTCGTGCTGCCGACGGTCGTCGTCGGTACGGCGTTCCTCGCGCTCGTCGGCCGCGGCGGACTCCTCGACGAGCTGTGGGGCGTACGGCTCGACACCACCGTGTGGGCCATCCTGCTCGCGCACGTCTTCTTCAACTACGCCGTCGTCGTACGGACCGTCGGCGGGCTCTGGTCCCAGCTCGACCCGCGCCAGGAGGAGGCCGCGCGGATGCTCGGCGCGTCGCCTCTGAAGGCCTGGCGTCAGGTCACCCTCCCGGCCCTCGCGCCCGCCGTGGCGGCCGCCGCGCTCATGGTCTTCCTCTTCACCTTCACCTCGTTCGGTGTGGTGCAGATCCTGGGCGGCCCGACCTTCTCGACCCTCGAAGTGGAGATCTACCGGCAGACGTCCGAGATCTTCGACCTGTCCACGGCCGCCGTCCTGACGATCATCCAGTTCCTGGCGGTGGCCTGCATCCTCGCCGTGCACGCCTGGACGGTACGGCGACGGGAGAGCGCCCTGCGTCTGGTGGACGCGTCGGTGACCGCGCGGCGGCCGCGCGGGGCGGGGCAGTGGGCGCTGCTGGCCGGTGTCCTGGCCGTCATCGTCGTACTCCTGCTGCTGCCGCTGGCCGTGCTGGTGCAGCGGTCGCTGGACGCCCCCGACTTCGGCTACTACCGGGCGCTGACCAGCTCCGACGGCGGGGTCTTCCTCGTCGCGCCTATCGAGGCGATCGGCAACTCGCTGCAGTACGCCGTGGTCGCCACCCTCATCGCCGTGCTGATCGGAGGTCTGGCGGCGGCCGCGCTGACCCGACGGGACGCGGGCCGGTTCGTCCGCGGCTTCGACGCGCTGCTGATGCTGCCGCTCGGGGTGTCCGCGGTGACGGTCGGGTTCGGGTTCCTGATCGCCCTGGACGAGCCGCCGCTCGACCTGCGCAGCACCTGGATCCTGGTTCCGCTGGCCCAGGCGCTGGTCGGGGTGCCCTTCGTCGTACGGACCATGCTGCCCGTGCTGCGGGCCGTGGACCAGCGACTGCGCGAAGCGGCCTCGGTGCTGGGGGCCTCGCCCTGGCGGGTCTGGCGCGAGGTGGATCTGCCGATGGTGCGACGGGCGCTGCTGATCGCGGCCGGGTTCGCCTTCGCGGTGTCCCTCGGGGAGTTCGGGGCGACCGTGTTCATCGCGCGGCCCGACAACCCGACGCTGCCGGTCGCTGTCGCGCGGCTGCTGGGGCGGGCGGGCGAGCTCAACTACGGCCAGGCGATGGCCCTTTCGACGGTACTGATGGTGGTGTGCGCGGTGGCGCTGCTGGTGCTGGAGCGGCTTCGTACGGATCGGACGGGGGAGTTCTAGATGCTGACGGGTGACTTCCGGACGGTGCCGGGGCTGCTGAGCCTCGAGGGTGCGACCGTGCGCTTCGGCGGGCGTGCCGTGCTCGACGGCGTCGACCTCGAGGTCGCCGAGCACGAGATCGTGTGCGTGCTCGGGCCGAGCGGCAGCGGCAAGTCGACGCTGCTGCGGGCGGTGGCGGGGCTGCAACCCCTCGATGCCGGGCGGGTGTCGCTCGACGGGCGGGACCAGGCCGGGGTGCCCGCGCACAAGCGGGGCGTCGGGCTGATGTTCCAGGACCATCAGCTGTTCCCGCAGCGGGACGTCGGCGGCAACGTCGCCTTCGGGGCGCGGATGCACGGCGCCTCCAAGGGGGAACAGGCCGAGCGGGTACGGGAGTTGCTCGAGCTCGTCGGACTGCCGGGAGCTTCCGGGCGTGCCGTCGCCTCCCTCTCCGGCGGGGAGCAGCAGCGGGTCGCGCTGGCCCGCGCCCTCGCGCCCCGGCCCCGGCTGCTGATGCTGGACGAGCCGTTGGGCCAGCTCGACCGCTCGCTGCGGGAGCGGCTGGTCGTCGAACTGCGGGAGCTGTTCGGGCGGTTGGGCACCACCGTGCTGGCCGTGACGCACGACCAGGGCGAGGCCTTCGCGCTCGCCGACCGGGTCGTGGTGATGCGGGACGGGCGGATCGCCCAGAGCGGTACGCCGCTCGAGGTGTGGCAGCGGCCGGTGGACGAGTTCGTGGCGCGCTTCCTCGGGTTCGACAACGTGGTCGAGGGCACCGTCGCCGGGGAGGCCGCCGACACGCCCTGGGGCAAGCTGCCGGTGGGTGAGGGCGCCGCGCAGGGCACGCGGACGCTGCTGGTCCGGCCGGCCGGGGTGCGGCTCGTGGCCCCCGAGGCCGGGCTGCGCTGCACGGTCGCGGCGCGCACGTTCAAGGGCACGCATGTCGCCGTGCACCTCCAGCCGGAGGACGCGCCGCGCCTGGAGGCGGCGTGTGCGCTGCGCGACGCGCCGGAGGTCGGGGACACGGTCGGGGTGGAGTTCGACGCGGCGGAAATTGTCGTGCTCGGTTGATCGTCGCGCGCATAGGGTGCGGGGCATGACGCTGCTCGCACATGACCGTTACTGCGACGAGATCGCCCACCAGGTAGGCCTGTTGAGGACTGTCGTGACCTCCGGTGCCGACCTGTCGGCCACCGTGCCCACCTGCCCCGACTGGTCGCTGGAGCAGCTCGTACGGCACACGGGCGGCGCCCTGCGCTGGGTGGAGCTGATGGTGCGCACGCGGGCGCAGGAGGAGATCCCGGAGGAGCAGGTGCCGGGGGTCGAGGGGCCCGAGGACAGGGGAGACCCCGCGGCCCTGGACGCCTGGCTCGCGGAGACCGGCGAGATGATGGTCGCCGCCCTGCGAGAGGCCGGTCCGGATGCCAAGGTGTGGGGCTGGGCCGGGATCCTCAACGCCGGGTTCTGGGCCCGCCGTATGACCCACGAGATCACCGTCCACCGCGCGGACGCGACACTCGCCGCCGGGCTGCCCTACGAGGTCGCGCCGGATGTGGCCGCCGACGCGATCGACGAGTGGCTGCAGATCGTCGAGTGGGCGCAGCGGACGTTGCCGGACGATCCGGCGAGGGAGCTGCGTAGGCCGGGGAGCAGTATCCATCTGCACGCCACCGACAACACCCCCGACGTGAACGCGGAGTGGTTCATCGACCTCGCCGAGGACGCCGTCGCCTGGCGCCGGGGCCACGAGAAGGCGACCGTCGCGCTGCGCGGCCCGCTCACCGCCGTCCTGCTCGCCTTCTACCGCCGACTGCCGCTGGACAGCCCGCAGTTGGAGGTCCTCGGCGAGCGGGAGCTGCTGGAGTTCTGGCTGGAGCGGGCCACCTTCGGCTGACGCCGGCCGAGTAAGGCGAAGGCCCGCCCCCGGGAAGCGGGGACGGGCCCTACGGGCGTACGACGGCGTCAGCGGTCGCTGCTCGCCCCACGGCGGCGCATGCCGAAGAAGACGGCGCCACCGCCGAGCGCGACCAGACCGATCGCGATGCCGGCGATCAGCCCGGTGTTGGAGTTCGCACCGGTCTCGGCGAGGTTGGAGTCACCGGCGTCCGCCGGGGCCGGAGCGTTGCTCTCGGTGCCCGCGGGAGCGGTGCTCTCGCTCTCCGAGGGGGTCGGGGTCGGGGTGTCGGTCTCCTCCGCCGGAGTCGAGGCGGAGTCCGACGGGGTCGGGGTGTCGGACGGAGCCGGCGGCTCCTCCTCTTCCTTCTTGCACGCCGTGGACGGCGTCGTCAGGTTCGGCTTGATGTCCTCGTCGACATAGCCGGCGGCCTTGACGTGGACGCGGTACTCCGCGTCCGGCTTCCAGTTCTCGGTGAAGGTGATGGTGACACCCTCGCGCGAGCCCTTGACCACCTGCTCGCCGATCTTCTTCAGGTCGGCGCCGTTGTTCTGCAGGTACACGCTGACGGTCGCCGGGATCCCGCTGGGGTCCACGTCGGTGACCGTGATGACGCCCTTGTCGCCGTCGCACTTGGCTTCGGCGGAGAATTCACTGATGTCGCACGCGAGCGCGTTGCCCGCGAGGCCGAGCGCGAGCGCCGCCGAGGCGGAGGCGACACCCAGGGCGCGCACGGAACGTGCGACAGTACGGCGGTTTATGGACACGTTTGTCCTTACGAGTTGCACCACGGAGGGGGGTTGGAGAGGTCGGTGATGTGTCATCACCGTCCCCAGCAGTCTCACAGGTTTATAAGCGTGACATAAGCAGTGTCAACGTGTAGGCAGCCCACAGGCGTTGGCTTTGCCCTCTTATTAATCGCCGAGACGTTTCAACGCCTCCGGTACCTCCTCGATCCGGTCAACCAGGGCGATACGGGACTCCATCGAGCGGCCTCGCGCGAGCGACTGGAGCAGGGGCCAGGCAGGCAGTTCCTCGGTCCAGTGCGTGCGGTCGACCAGGACCATCGCAGTGGGCTCACCGCGCGACTCGTAGTAGTTCGGCGTCGCGTTGTCGAAGATCTCCTGGACGGTCCCGGCGGCGCCCGGCAGGAAGACCACGCCCGCGTTCGAGCGGGCCAGGAGGCCGTCCTCGCGGGTGGCGTTGGCGAAGTACTTGGCGATGTGGGAGGCGAAGGGGTTCGGCGGCTCGTGGCCGTAGAACCAGGTCGGGATGCCGACGGACGTGCCGCCCTTGGGCCAGCGGCCGCGCACCTCGAAGGCCGTCGTCGCCCAGTCGGTGATCGAGGGCGTGAACCCGGGCGCCTTCGCGAGGAGTTGGAGGGCGTCGGCGAGCATCTCGTCGTCGTGCGGGGCGGCGTACGCGCCGAGGTTCGCGGCCTCCATCGCGCCGGGGCCGCCGCCCGTGGCGACCGTGAAGCCGGCGCGGGCCAGCTCCCGGCCGAGCCGCGCGGCACCCTCGTACGCCTCCGTGCCGCGGCGCATCGCGTGGCCGCCCATGACGCCGACCACCCGGGCGCCGCAGAGGAGTTCGTCGAGGGCGTCGGAGACGGAGTCGTCGTGGACCGCGCGCAGCATGGAGGCGTGGATGTCGCCGTCCGCCCTGGTCCGCTGGAACCAGGCGTACGCGCGGGCGTCGGGCGTGGCCTCGTAGCCGTCCGCCAAGGACGCGAAGAGTTCGTCGGGGGAGTAGACCAGGCCGCGGTACGGGTCGAAGGGCAGGTCCGGGACCGGCGGGAAGACGAGGGCGCCGTCCGTGCGGATCTTCGCGGCCGCCTCCTCGCGCATCGGGCAGCCGAGGAAGACGGCGCCCGCCGTGTCCGTGCCGAGCAGTTCGCGCGTACGGTCCGTCAGGTCGACGGCCTGGACACGGAATCCGGCCAGGTTGCCGCGCGCCGAGACGGTCGCGTCGAACTCCTCCAGCGTCTCTATCTCACGGTCGTTGTGGTGGGCCGCATGGGCGGGCATCGTCTGCACGCGCCCATGCTAGGCACCGTGCTTCGTCCGGCGGGCGTCAGCCCTCGATGGCCGAGGGGTCCATCCAGACGACCTCCCAGGTGTGGCCGTCGAGGTCGTCGAAGGCGCGGCCGTACATGAAGCCCATGTCCTGGGTCTTCGCCGAGGCGGTACCGCCGGCGGCGACGGCCTTGTCGACGAGTTCGTCGACCTTGTCGCGGCTCTCGGCGCTCAGACAGACCAGCACCTCGCTGGTCTTCGTGGCGTCCGCGATCTCCTTGTCGGTGAAGGTCGCGTAGAACGGCCTGGTGAGCAGCATCGCGACGATGGTGTCGCTGATCACGACGGAGGCGGCGTTCTCGTCGCTGAACTGCGGGTTGATCGAGTATCCGAGCTCCGTGAAGAACTTCTTCGAGGCGTCGAGGTCGTTCACGGGCAGGTTCACGAAGATCATCTGCTGGTACGCGGGCGCGGTCATCGGGGTCTCTCCCATCGGGGTGGCTGCTGTTCGGTGGGGTAGACCGGGGGGTCGTGCGGAACTCATCGCCGGGCGGGAGATTTTTTCCCGTGAGTTTTTCGGCGGGGTGCCCTACGGCCTCAGCGCGCCAGGGGCAGTGCCGCCAGCTCGGCCACGATCAGGGTGAGGGGGCCGAAGAAGGCCATCAGGACGCCGGCGCGCAGGGCGGCCGCGCTGCGGAGCATCGAGGTGGGGGCGCCGAGGCGGAGCAGTGCGGCGGTGGTCTCGGCGCGTGCCTGCTTGGCCTCCAGGGTGGCCGTCAGGAGGGTGGCCACGGTGCAGCTGGTGACCAGGGTGACGCCGACGGTGGTGAGGGGTCCGAAGGCGGACGTGGCGTCGGGGTCGGAGAGGGTGGCCATCGCGTACGCGCCGGAGGTCGCGGCGCAGACGATGCCGAGGGGGCGGCCGATACGGACGGCTTCCGCCATGAGGACACGGCCGGCCAGCAGGCGCAGGGCGCCGGGGCGTGCGGTCTGGAGGAGGCGGCCGCACAGGTGGGTGAGGCCGGGGGCCGCCAGGGTGAGGCCGAGGGCGGTGAGGAGCCAGCCCAGCAGGGTGCCGGCGGGGCCGGTGGGGAGGGCGACGGGCATGGTGAGGGTGGTGCCGGTCGCCGCGTGGACCGCGTAGGCCTCCACGGTCAGGCCCGCGGCGATCACCGCGATGCCCCAGGGGAGGCCGGCGGGGGGTTTGCCGGGAGCCGGAGGGAGCACGGGAGCCGGGGCGGCGGCGTCGTCGGTGGGGTTGGCCACCGCTTCCGTCCAGTCGGTTGCCGGGTCGCCCGGAGTGGGGGCCGCTGTCTGGGGCGGGTCGCTCGGCTGTGCCTGCGGGGTGCCGTCCTGCGCGCCCTGCGCGGGAGCCCCACCCCGACCCGAATGGGCCCCGAACCTGCCGTACGCCCCGAAGGTCCCCCGTGCCGCCGACGTGCCGTACGCCCCGACGCGGACGGGCGACCGTCCCGCGGGCCGGGTCCGCGGGTGCCGTTCCTTCGGGCGGAGCGCGAAGGCCACCGCCAGGGAGGCGATCGCCGGTACCGGCGTGAGGAGGGTCAGGGTGGCCGGGAGAGGCAGGGGGGTGTCGGCGGCCAGGAATTCCGCGGCGGCGCCGTCGAAGGGCATGCCCGTCAGGTCGCCTCGCAGGTGGAGGAAGAACAGCAGGGCCACCATCGAGCCGAGCGTGCAGGACAGGGCGGTGGTCGTCGCCGAGACGGCCATCAGGCGGGCCGGGCCCAGACCGATCGCCGAGAGGCCGGAGCGGGGCTTGGCGCCGGGGTCCGTGCGGGCCACCGCCACCGCGAAGTGGATCGTCGCCGCCAGCGGGGGCAGGCACCAGGCCAGGCGAAGGAGCGAGGAGCCGGGGGAGCCGGGGTGGGACAGTGCGTAGCCCAGGGCGCTCAGGAGCAGGAAACTCGTGCCCGCGGACGCCGCCGCCACCAGCAGGCGGCGCAGCTGTACGGCGGGTTGGGCGCCGCGCGTCAGACGGAGAGCGAGCACGCGGCCCGGCCTTCCGCCTCGCCGACCGGGGGCAGTTGCACCGTGTTCACACGCCGTCCGTCCAGGAGGGTGATCCTGCGGTCGGCCAGGGGAGCCGCGTCCGCGTCGTAGCTGGCCAGGACGACCGTGATGCCGTGCGAGCGGGCCGCCGTAGTCAGGGTGCGCAGGACCTGTGTGCGGTCGGTGCGGTGCAGGGGCGCCGCCGGCTCGTCCGCGAACAGGACCGTGGGCGAGGGGGCCAGGGCCCGGGCGATGCAGACGCGCTGGCGTTCGGACTGGACCAGCTGGTGCGGGCGCTTGCGGGCCGCCTTGCCGACGTCCAGGCGCTCCAGCCACTCCAGCGCGGCCGTCTTGGCACGCCGACGGCTGGTGCCGCGCAGCATCAGCGGGAGGGCGGCGTTCTCCCAGACGTTCAGTTCGGGGACCAGGGACGGGGCCGGGTCGATCCAGCTGAAGCGGTCGCGGCGCAGCCGTTCGCGGTCCGTCGGGCCCATCTTGTGCACCGGCACGCTGTTGAACCAGACCTCGCCGCGCCGTACCGGGAGCAGGCCCGACAGGCATTGCAGCAGGGTCGTCTTGCCGCTGCCGCGCGGACCGATGACGGCGAGGACCTCGCCCTCCTGGACACCGAGCGAGACGCCGCTGAGCGCGGGTGAGCCGTCGTTGTAGGTGAAGTGCAGGGCGCGCGCCCAGAGCACGTCGTTGTCCGGCGGGGCCACCATGACGTACACCTCGCTTCTGATCCGTTTCCCGTACCTGATCCCCCGTGCGGGGGAACGATGGCTCGGCCGATCGGTCACAGGAACGCTAGGCAGCCGTCACCCGGACCCCGGACAACACACGGCCCCGGGCCGCCGTTTCTCACTCGAACGGGCGGCTCCGGGGCCGGTGTTGATCATCCAGACGGAAGATCAACTTCCGCCGGTCGGCGGGATCGGCCAGGTGGCCGGGCGCGTCACAGCTTGGTCCACGCCTCCGACAGCGTCGCGCGCAGGATCTGCTCGATCTCGTCGAACGTCTCCTGGTTGGAGATCAGCGGCGGGGCGAGCTGGATGACCGGGTCGCCACGGTCGTCGGCACGGCAGTACAGGCCGTTCTCGAAGAGCTTCTTGGAGAGGAAGCCGTACAGGACGCGCTCGGTCTCCTCGGCGTTGAAGGACTCCTTGGTCGCCTTGTCCTTCACCAGCTCGATGCCGTAGAAGAAGCCGTTGCCGCGGACGTCGCCGACGATCGGGAGGTCGTACAGCTTCTCCAGGGTCGAGCGGAACGCGGCCTCGTTGTCGAGGACGTGCTGGTTGAGCTTCTCGCGCTCGAACAGGTCGAGGTTGGCGATGCCCACCGCGGCCGACACGGGGTGGCCGCCGAAGGTGTAGCCGTGCAGGAAGGTGTTGTCGCCCTTGTAGAACGGCTCGGCGAGGCGGTCGGAGACGATGCACGCGCCGATCGGGGAGTAGCCCGAGGTCATGCCCTTGGCGCAGGTGATCATGTCCGGGACGTAGCCGAACTTGTCGCAGGCGAACATCGTGCCCAGGCGGCCGAAGGCGCAGATGACCTCGTCCGACACCAGCAGGACGTCGTACTGGTCGCAGATCTCCCTGACCCGCTGGAAGTAGCCGGGCGGGGGCGGGAAGCAGCCGCCCGCGTTCTGCACCGGCTCCAGGAAGACGGCGGCGACCGTGTCCGGGCCCTCGAAGAGGATCTGCTGCTCGATCTGGTCGGCGGCCCAGCGGCCGAAGGCCTCCGGGTCGTCGCCGTGGATCGGGGCGCGGTAGATGTTGGTGTTCGGGACCTTGTGCGCGCCCGGGACGAGGGGCTCGAAGGGGGCCTTCAGGCCCGGCAGACCCGTGATGGACAGGGCGCCCTGCGGGGTGCCGTGGTAGGCGACGGCACGCGAGATCACCTTGTACTTGGTGGGCTTGCCGACCAGCTTGAAGTACTGCTTGGCGAGCTTCCAGGCGGTCTCCACCGCCTCACCGCCGCCGGTGGTGAAGAAGACCTTGTTGAGGTCGCCCGGAGCGTGGTCCGCGAGGCGGTCGGCGAGCTCGACGGCCTTCGGGTGGGCGTAGGACCAGATCGGGAAGAACGCCAGCTCCTGCGCCTGCTTGAAGGCGGTCTCGGCCAGCTCGACGCGGCCGTGCCCGGCCTGGACCACGAACAGGCCGGCGAGACCGTCGAGGTAACGCTTGCCCTTGTCGTCGTAGATGGAGGTGCCCTCGCCCCGGACGATGGTCGGGACGGGGGAGTTCTCGTACGAGGACATGCGCGTGAAGTGCATCCACAAGTGGTCGTACGCAGTCCTGCTGAGGTCCTGAGGGCTGTTGGTGCTCACGGTTATCGGGTCCTCACGGTTATCGGGTTCCCCACATGTAGGTCTGCTTCTTGAGCTTGAGGTAGACGAAGCTCTCGGTCGAGCGCACTCCGGGGAGGGCCCGGATGCGTCGGTTGATGACCTCCAGGAGGTGGTCGTCGTCCTCGCAGACGATCTCCACCATCAGGTCGAAGGACCCGGCGGTCATCACCACGTACTCGCATTCGGACATGGCGGTCAGCGCGTCGGCCACGGACTCCACGTCGCCCTCGACGTGCACACCGACCATCGCCTGCCGGCGGAAGCCCACGGTGAGCGGGTCCGTGACGGCGACGATCTGCATGACGCCCTGGTCGAGCAGCTTCTGGACGCGCTGGCGCACGGCCGCCTCGGACAGGCCCACGGCCTTGCCGATGGCGGCGTACGGCCGGCGGCCGTCCTCCTGAAGTTGTTCGATGATGGCGAGGGAGACGGAGTCCAGCTGCGGACCCCCGCTCCTGGGCTCGCGTGAGTCCCTGTGCTCTGCGCTTCGACTGGCCACGACGTCACTGTGCACGACGTCTCGACAGTTCCGCAAGGCCACGGCGATGAAATTCGTTGTTTACGTGACTGAAGCCTGCGGATTTCGCAGAAGTGGGGGGAGTGGGGGTGTTGAAAACGTGGGGCAGCCGATTAGGGTGGGTGTCTCAGAGAGTGGACAACCGCAAGCAGTGAAGACCTGACAGGAGGCCGGCAGTGAGCACCGAGCTGCGTCGTCTGCGCAACTACATCGACGGTGAGTTCCGGGACGCCGCCGACGGACGGACCACCGAGGTGGTCAACCCCGCGACGGGCGAGGCGTACGCGACCGCGCCGCTGTCCGGGCAGGCGGATGTCGACGCCGCGATGGAGGCCGCTGCGCGCGCCTTCCCCGCCTGGCGTGACGCGACCCCCGCCGAGCGCCAGAAGGCCCTGCTGAAGATCGCGGACGCGTTCGAGGAGCGGGCCGAGGAGCTCATCGCGGCCGAGGTGGAGAACACGGGCAAGCCGATCGGGCTCACGCGGTCCGAGGAGATCCCGCCGATGGTCGACCAGATCCGCTTCTTCGCCGGCGCGGCGCGGATGCTGGAGGGCCGGTCGGCCGGTGAGTACATGGAGGGGATGACCTCGATCATCCGCCGGGAGCCGATCGGCGTCTGCGCGCAGGTCGCGCCCTGGAACTACCCGATGATGATGGCCGTGTGGAAGTTCGCGCCGGCCCTCGCGGCGGGCAACACGGTCGTGCTGAAGCCGTCGGACACGACCCCGGCGTCGACGGCCCTGATGGCCGACATCATCGGGTCGATCCTGCCCAAGGGTGTCTTCAACGTCATCACCGGTGACCGGGAGACCGGTCGCATGATGGTCGAGCACGAGACCCCGGCCATGGCCTCCATCACCGGTTCGGTGCGCGCGGGCATGCAGGTCGCCGAGTCGGCGTCCAAGGACCTCAAGCGGGTCCACCTGGAGCTGGGCGGCAAGGCGCCGGTCGTCGTCTTCGAGGACACCGACATCGCCAAGGCCGTCGAGGACATCTCCGTCGCGGGCTTCTTCAACGCCGGGCAGGACTGTACGGCCGCCTGTCGCGTCCTCGTCCACGAGGCCATCCACGACGAGTTCGTCGCCGCGCTCGCCAAGGCCGCCGCCGACACCAAGACCGGGCAGCCGGACGACGAGGACGTGCTGTTCGGCCCGCTCAACAACCCCAACCAGCTCAAGCAGGTCGAGGGCTTCATCGAGCGTCTGCCCGCGCACGCGCGCGTGGAGGCCGGCGGAAAGCGGGTCGGCGAGAAGGGCTACTTCTTCGCGCCGACCGTGGTCTCCGGCGTCAAGCAGGACGACGAGATCATCCAGAAGGAGGTCTTCGGGCCGGTCATCACCGTGCAGTCCTTCTCGGACGAGGCGCAGGCCGTCGAGTGGGCGAACGGTGTCGAGTACGCGCTCGCGTCGTCGGTGTGGACGAAGGACCACGGGCGGGCGATGCGGATGTCCAAGGCGCTGGACTTCGGGTGCGTGTGGATCAACACGCACATTCCGCTGGTCGCGGAGATGCCGCACGGCGGGTTCAAGAAGTCCGGGTACGGCAAGGACCTTTCGGCGTACGGGTTCGACGACTACACGCGGATCAAGCACGTGATGACGTCCCTGGACGCGTAGTTTTTCGGCTGCGGGTGCGTGGGGGCCGGTCGCGCGCCCGCGGCGGAGCCGCATTTCGAGCACAGCCCCGCGCCCCTGAGGCGTTGCAGTCCCGGGCGGATCAAGTTCCGTCCGGGACTTCGGTGTTTCTGATCGACAACGTGTCCGGCCTGTGCCGTTGCACTCGACGTGGCGTCGATTGCCCGGTCATCGGCAGCGGCGGCATGCTGCGGCAATGGCGCTCCCATCGAAACGTCCATCGCTGTCCCGCCGGACCCTCCTGCGCACCCTCGGCGCGGGCGCGCTGCTCGGCGGCCTCGCCGGCTGCGGTGTGCCCGCCGCCCACGTACCTCCCGGTGAGCGGGCCGCCGCCGATCTCTCAGCCACCGACAAGCGGCTGACCTGGGCCAACTGGCCGCTGTACATCGACACGGACGACGAGGACGAGGCGCGGCGGCCGACGCTGGAGGCATTCGAGGAGCGCACGGGCATCTCGGTCGAGTACGTCGAGGAGATCAACGACAACGACGAGTTCTTCGGCAAGGTCAGCCCCGCCCTGATGAACCGTCAGCGCACCGGCCGCGATCTCATCGTCATCAGCGACTGGATGTGCGCCCGGTTCGTACGGCTGGGCTGGGTGCAGGAGATGGACCGGGCACGGCAGCCCAACGTGACGAAGCACCTGGACCCGCAGCTGCGGTCACCGGCCTTCGATCCCGGACGCAGGTTCACCGTGCCGTGGCAGTCCGGCATCACCGGCATCGCGTACAACCGCCGCAGGCTGGGCCGCGAGATACGGCACGTCTCCGAGCTGTGGGCGAGCGACCTGAAGGGCCGGGTCACGCTGCTCTCCGGCCTGGACGAGGCCTTCGCACTCCTCATGCAGGGCAACGGCGTGGACATCACCCAGTGGACGGCGGACGACTTCCACACGGTCTGCGACCAGGTCGAGAAGCAGGTGCGCGGGGGCCAGATCCGCCGCTTCACCGGCAACGACTACATCAAGGACCTGTCGAGCGGCGACGTACTGGCCTGCCAGGCCTATTCGGGCGACGTCATCCAGCTCCAGGCGGACGACCCCGACATCCGCTTCGTCGTCCCCGAGGAGGGCGCCGAGCTCTGGTCGGAGTCCCTGATGATCCCCAACCTGGCCCGCCACAAGGCCAACGCCGAGCGGCTGATCGACTACTACTACGAGCCCGAGGTCGCAGCGGAGCTGGCCGCCTGGGTCAACTACGTCTGCCCGGTCCCGGCCGCCCAGGACGTCCTCGCCTCCGCCAAGGACGAGGAGACCGCCGCCCTGGCCGAGGACCCGCTGATCTTCCCGGACGCGGCGATGCGCGGGCGCCTGGCGATCGCGCGGGACATCACGTCCGGGGAGCGGGTGGAGTTCGCGAAGCGGTGGAACGTGATCGCGGGGTTGTAGCCGGATCCCGGTGCCTCGGCCGGCAGCGGTCGTCAGCCGACCCGCTCGAGGGCCACTCGGTTCTCAGCCGACCTGCTCGAAGACCATCGACCACCAGCTGTCCGGCTGCGCGAACGCGAACCGGTCGCGGGCCTGGAGGTACTCCACGAGCTTGTCCGTGTACGGGCCGCGGTCCTGCGCTGCGGCGTGCTCCAGGTGCTTGGTGCGCAGCGCGAAGCGGTACAGGAACTCGACGAGGTCGGCGAGGGTGCGGTTGACGATCTCGGCCTGCGGTTCCTCGCCGAAGGACATGAGGATGACGTAGCCGCGCTCCATGTCGAGGCAGTACCGCATCCCGGGGTCGTCGGTGGGCCCGCCCAGCACGAGGATCCGGGTCTCCTCGCCGCCCGCGGCCACCGGCACCACGGTGAAGGGGTCGGGCCCCTCATCGGCGGTGTCGACGGTGAACAGGACGTCGACGAACAGGGGCACACCGACGTCGCACAGCACCTCGGCGTCGGCCTCGGACAGTCCGCGCTCCTCGGCGACGGCACGGTCCAGCGTGAGCACGCGGTCCGCGCCGAACAGCTCCGTCATCTCGTCATGGGTGGCCATGCGTCCTCTTCTTCCCTTTCTTCCCTCGTACTCTGTACGTTCAGCCGGTGAGACCGGCCCGCCGCAGCAGCTTCAGCCAGTCGTTGTACTCCCAGAGCTCGTCGTCGACCGACTCAAGCCGCGCGTACTCGGCGGGAGTGACCAGCCGCTCCAGGAAGTACGCCTCAACACTCGGCGCGAGCGGCTCGAAGCGCTCAGCGTCGACCCACTCCCCATGTTCGTCCGGGATACCGAGGACACCGCCGCCCGCGCGGTCGAGGAAGACTGGTGTGTCGCCGATCAACCCGATGCAGAACAGCTTCGCCGGAGACAGCTCCAGCGGGGAGTCGACCACCGGCCCGCAGTAGAACTGGTGCTCTTCGGCCTCCTCCAGGCCGAAGAGCTGCACATTCGGCCCGCAGCTCACGCCGTCCAGCACCCGGCAGAAGTCGAGGAACTCCCGCGGCACCCCGTCGGCCTCCGCCTCGGCCGCGGTCGCCTCGTCGATCGTCCCGCCGAGCGTGAAGCTCAGCACGTCCGGGCTCTCCGCCAGCGCCGTCCGCAGGGCGTCGACGGCCTCGATCAGACGGGGTGATCCCGGGCTCGCGCTAGTCATCTGGCCACCACTTGATGTCGATGTTGATCGGATTGCCGTCCGGAAGATCCTTGATCTGCGGGCGTATCTGCTGCGTGCCGATGTCGAAGTTCGTCGTCCGGTCCAGCATCCGCAGGTTACGCCACGCGTCCGGACCACCGGTCTGCAGCTCGTTGACGTGGTCGGGCTGCATTGCACGGGCGGCCTCCGCCGCCTCGTTGGCGAACTCGGGATCGTCCTTGTGGTTCCTGCGGATCAGGGCTTCCAGGGCGCCCTTGTACTGCTTGGTGATCTCCTTGTCGCGGTAGTCCTCGGTCTTGCCCTTGAACTTGAAGAGCTTCCCCTCCTCGCCCAGCCGCTGCAGAGCCCTCGCCTTCCGCTCGAAGGCCTGCTTGGGCATGCCGGGCTTCCACTCCAGCGTGACGGTATGGGGATCCTTGCTCGCATCCGGCCGGTCCTTGCCGATTCCGCCACCGTCACGGACCGTGTCCTGGTTGCGGGAGCGGTTGACGATGTTGTTCAGCATCGTCTCGATGTTCTTGTCGTTGCGCGCGTGGTTCTCGCCCATCGCCCGCACGCCCTTGGACACGTCCTGGAGGTGCTTGTGCAGCTGGTCCTCGGCGTCCTCGATGGCCTTGAGGATCCGTTCCGCCCCGCTCTCCACGGCCGCCGCCATGCTGCCCCGGCCCCGCGTCCGGTCCAGCCCGGCACGGCTGCGGCGCAGTTGGGGACGGGCGCCGGACTCCTGCTCGTCGGCCTGGGAGGTGACCCGGTCGGCCAGCCGGTCGGTCAGGTCCTTGTCGTTGCGTACGGTGTCGCTCACGCGCCGCCTCCCCGTCCGGTGAACGTCCCGCCTGCGGCGTCCAGGCCCTCGGAGAAGCCCTCGCCGCCCGCGCGCAGGGTCTTGCCCGGGCTGTAACCGTCCTGGAGTCCCACGGCGTTGGCGCCGACCTGGATGACGAGGTCGGCGGCCATGTTGCCGAGTGCGGAGAAGACCGGGCCGGTGACCACGGTCATCAGTTCCTCGACGAGAAGCTGCTCCGCCTCCTTCAGCAGCCGCCGGACGATGACGCGCGTGGCCTGGGTGGCGCCGAGCGCGCCGAGTTCGGAGAGTCCGAGCGTGAACGGCGCGGCGGCCTGGGCGGCGATGATCTCCGCGGCGAGGATGCCGAGCTGGACGATGGCCGCCACCTTGGCGCCGGCCACCGCGATTGCCGCGCCGTCCAGGGCTGTCGCCCCGAGGCCGGCCGCCTCGGCCAGGCGTTCCAGATGGACGTCGCTGACCTTGCCCCAGTGCTGCTGGAAGGCCGCGGTCGCGATGCCCTCGTTGCCTTCGAGGAACTCGCGGACGACGCTTGCCGTCGCGTCCTTGCCCTCCCGCATCTGGGAGGCAAAGGTCCGCAGGCCGTCGGCCATGTCGCGGTAGTCGTCCTCGTCGACATTCGGCCATTCGATGCCGATGAGGTCCAGCACCCAAGCCGCCTCGTCGGGCAGTACGACTCCCAACTGCGTTTCCCCCTCCGCCGCGGCAGAACCAAATCGGTCACCTCTGCGAAGTTCGAACTTTACTACGCTGGCGTATTTCTGACGGTCCGGAGCCCCTCAAGTCACGCCAGTGAAGCGGGAGATGGGGTGGTCCGGATGCGGGGGTACGGGACTAGCGGTGACGGAAGGGGCTTTCCGGGCGCTTCGCCGCGGAGTGGCCTGGCGTGTCCTGTTCGGCGCGCTCGCGCTCGTCCTCGGCCTTACGTTCCTGCTGCCAGTCGGCGAAGCGTTCGCCGGCCTCCCGGGCCTCGCGGTCGGAACGCGCCTCCCCGGCGCGACGGACCTCGGCGGCGCCGGAGAACAGGGCGGCCGAGTACTCCCGGTCGGTGAACGCCTCCTGCGCCGTGATGTCGCCGCGCAGGACCGAGGTGGCCATCTCCCGCAGCTTCGGATCGGGCCCGGTGCTGAGGCTGCGCAGTGTGCGATGCAGGCTGCGAGCCCGGTCCTCGTCCTTCGCCACGTCCAGCAGTTCCTCCGGGCCCACGTCGCGCCGCTCCGGCATGCGAACCTCCCCCGTCCCTCTCCCTGTGCCAGTCGCACCAGTATCCAACAGACGTGCGAGGGAGGGGAGTCGGGGAATGTGCCCGGCGGTGGCCGGTGGCCGCTCACGGCGGAGACAGGCCGGGCGTCAGAGGAACGGCCCTCGCCGGTGCACCGCCGTCCGTCCCACCGTCGCCGCCAGCTTGCGCAACCGGCGCCAGTCCAGGCGGGGTGCGCGCGGCGGAACGCCGGGGCGTTTGCGGGGGACGCGGACGCGCAGGGCGCCGGGGGTGATCCGGCAGTGGACGGGGGCCGGCAGGACGAGGGCCTCGCCGTCGATGCCGGCCTCGATCTCCGCGCGGTCGGCCTCGATGACCGCGTCGGGCGCGGTGAGGATGGTGAGGCCGCGCGGCGCGGGATCGAGGATCAGCGCGGCGGCCTCGGCCGCGCTGTCCACCCTGATACCGAGGACCCCGAGGACGGCGGCGTCCAGGCGGTCGCGGCGGCCGAGCCCGAAGGGATCGTCGGTGCGGTAGGGGTTGTTGCTGACCAGCACGGCGTGCGGGGCGTCGAGCGTCCTGCCCGCCGCGCGGACGGTCAGCAGGGGGCCCTGCTGGCGGGTGAGCAGGTCGGGCAGCAGCTCCAGGGTGGTGCCGATCTTGTCGTCGCGGTAGGAGGGGCTCTGCACGATGGCCGCGTACGCCCCGAAGGAGGCGTTGTTGACGAAGGGCCGGCCGTTCGCGAACCCGAGGTCGACGCGGACCTCCACCCCGTCGGTGAGCGCGTCGAGGCAGGCGGCGGGGTTGTCGCGGTCGAGGCCGAGGTCCATGGCGAAGTGGTTGCGGGTGCCGGCGCTGATCACCAGGAACGGGATGTCGTACGCGGCGGCGACGGCCGCGACCAGCGCCTGGGTGCCGTCGCCTCCCGCGACGCCCAGCAGGTCCGCGCCCTCCGCGACGGCCTTGCGGGCCAGCGCGGTGACGTCCTCGTGCCGGTCCGGGTCGAGGAGGATGACGTGGGCGCCGAGCCGCTCGGCCTTCTCCTTCAGCTCGAAGCGGACCACCTTCCCGCCGCCCGAGCGGGGGTTCATGATCAGGTACGGCCGCCGCGGCGGGGCCGCCTTGCGCTCCCGCATCACCCGCACCCGCGTGCTGCCCGTGCCCCGCAGCGCGTACCGGCCGCTCCAGACGGCCAGCGTCCACAGCGCCACGGACGCCAGCAGTGCCCAGAACAGGGTGGCCGCGAACAGGGCCACGAGCGCGACCGGAACCAGCACGGCCAGGACGGCCGCCGCCCAGCGCAGCGGGCCGCGCAGGGTCAGCGTCCACCACACCGCGACCGCGCCGAGGACCAGACCCGCTGCGCCGGCCACCAGCAGCAGCACGCCGCCGACGCCGCCGTACGCGAGCGGCACGAGCACCGCGAGACCGGCCGCGGCCAACGCCGTACGCGCCGCCCACCGCTGGCCTCGGTAGGCCCGCTCGCTCAAGTCCCAGCTCATGGCTCCTCCGTCCGCCGCGGACATCGTAGAGCCGGCGCGTTACGGGAAGGTCCGGTGCGGGCGGCACGTAGGCGATCAGGGCCGGCAGTACCCGGGAATCACTTTTGAACATGTTCAATACGGGCGTACGCTGTCCTCATGAGCGACAGAGCCGCCCTGCTCAAGGGCATCCGCGTCTGGCTGGCCTTCTTCGTCGTCTGCCTGGTGCTCAGCGGCGCCACGGCCTTCCCCCTCGTCCATGAACTGCGCTGGACCGAGGACCTGTTGCGCGCCCTGTCCGTGCCGGAGCACCTTCCCGGCCTCATGGACTGGGTCGAGCGCGTCCGGCGCGGGCTCGACACCGCCGACGCCGAGTACCCCTTCCTGCTCTACGGCACCGACTGGCTGGCCTTCGCCCACCTCGTCATCGCCGTCGCCTTCTACGGCCCGTACCGCGACCCGGTCCGCAACATCTGGGTCGTCGAGTTCGGGATGATCGCCTGCGCGGGCATCATCCCGCTCGCCCTCGTCTGCGGGCCGATCCGCGGCATCCCCTTCTGGTGGTCGGTGATCGACATGTCGTTCGGCGTCTTCGGAGTGATCCCGCTGTACGTCGTGCGCAAGAGGATCAAGCGACTGGAGGTGCTGACCGAGCGGTCGGCGCCTCCGGTCCCCGCGGCCGTCGTCAGCGGTTGAACGCGGGGAAGGCGAAGCGCCGGGCTATGGCCTCGCCGTCGCCCCTCGCGTCGGTCGAGTTGACGGAGTAGACGACGCTCCGGGACAGGTCGCGGGTCGCCGCGACGACCGTGTGGTAGCCGGGGCGCGATCCCGTCTTGGCCCAGACCGTCCGGCCGTTCAGCTCGAACGGTGTGAACGGCGCGGCCATCGTGGCGTCCACCGCCTTCGGCACCGCGAACATCTCCTTCAGCTGCGGCTCGGGGACGACACGTCCCTTGAACACGCCCACCAGCAGCCGTTCGAGGTCCGCGGTCGTCGAGATCATGTCGCCGGCCGCCCACCGGTCGGACATGTTCCAGTCGGTCACGTCCACCAGTTTTCCGTCGAGCCACTCGTAGCCGCGGTTGTGCGGACCGTGGACGCGGGGATCGGGGCCGTCGGGGAACGAGGTGTGCCGCATGCCGAGCGGGCGGAAGATCCGTACGGCGGCCTGGTGGGCGTACGAGTCGCCGGTGACCTTCTCGATCAGCATGCCCAGCACGGTGTAGTGGATGTTGCCGTAGTCCTGCCGCTCGCCCGGCGCGTACTCGGGGTCCGGCCCCTTGGCGACGGACGCGGCGACGACCTCGGCCGGGGTCAGGGTCTCGAAGCGGTGCGGGTACATCTCCTCGGTGGTGTCGCCCAGTGACGCCCCCGGCCGCAGGCCGCTCGTGAAGTTCAGCAACTGCCGTACGGCGATGGGCGGGAAGTCCTTCGTGAGCAGGCCGGGCAGGTACTGCTGCACCGTCCCGTCGAGGGAGATCCGCCCCTCGGCGGCGAGTTGCAGCACGATCGCCGAGGTCACGATCTTCGTCGTGGAACCGGCGCGGAAGCGGGCGTTCTCGATCACCGGGGCCCCTGTTCTCATGTCGCGCACCCCGGCCGACCCCTGCCAGCTCCCCTTGCCGCCGACGCGGATCAGCGCCGCCGTCGCGTCCTGGTCGGGCAGTCCGGCGAGCGCCGCGCAGAGGGCCTTCACGTCGGGTCCGTCCGGCGTGGCCGCCTCGATCGCCTGCGCGGAGCACGACGATGACGGCGCGGGCCGCGCGGAGGCCGTCCCGGCCAGCGGCAGCGCGGTCAGGGCCAGGGCGAGCGCGGAGGTGAGGAGGACGGGAAGCGGGCGTACGGGCATCTGCTGCTCCTGAGGTCGAATGGGATGTCCGTGATCATCGTCGGGGCGGTACGGCCCTGGGCGGATCGTCGGTGAGGAGGGCTCGAACCCTGGGCGAGCCCGGAGCAAATGCCGTACGCGGCAAGGGGGTTGTAGGGGTTCGCCCCTACGGGCGGCTGCGGACGCCTGCGGACGCCCGGGGCGGCGTACTTCGGACGCGCGGACCGAAAAAGTGTTATCGCCGCCCCCTTCACCGCGTCTCCATTCGCGTCCCCCACCCCCACACCCCGGGAGTCCCCGCCATGCCCCGCCCGGCCCGGAAGCGGAATGTGATCTCCGACATAGCCAACGGCGCAGGTCAGGCTGAGAAGGTGCGTACGGGCAGCAAGTGACCCGGGAGAGGACGTACGTGGACGAGGCAGCCGGCAGGCAGTGGCGCTCCACCATCGCGGCGGCGCAGGCCGGTGACCGGCATGCCCTGGACGAGCTGGTCGAGGGCTGGCTGCCGCTCGTCTACAACGTGGTCGGACGCGCACTGAACGGCCATGCCGATGTCGACGACGTCGTCCAGGAGACCATGCTGCGCGCCGTCGACAACCTCGGTTCGCTGCGCGACCCGGACAGCTTCCGCTCCTGGCTCGTCGCCATCGCCATGCGGCAGATCCGGGACCGGGCGCGCCGCAGGCAGACCGCCCAACTGGACGAGTCGGCCGCGCACGAGGCCACCGACTTCGCCGAACTCACCGTGCTGCGGCTCCAGTTGGAGGGACAGCGGCGCGAGGTCGCGGAGGCGGTGCGCTGGCTCGACGACGAGGACCGGCAGCTGCTGTCGCTGTGGTGGCTGGAGGTCGCGGGCGAGCTGACCCGGCGCGAACTGGCCGCCGCGGCCGGAATCAGCCGGCAGCATGCCGCGGTGCGCGTCCAGCGGATCAAGGAACGGCTGGAGACCGCGCGCGGCATCGTCCGTGCGCTGGACGGCGCCTGCCCCGACCTGCGCGAACGGACCGCCCGCTGGAACGGCCGCCCCGACTCGGTCTGGCGCAAGCGGCTGGCCCGGCACATCAGGGGCTGCGGTTACTGCGGCGACACCCGCGAGGCCGTCGTACCGGCGGAACGGCTCCTCGTCGGCATCGCGCTGGTCCCGATCCCGGTCGGCTTCACCCTCTCCCTCGCCCTCGGCGGCAAGACGGCGGCCGCGGCGACGGTCACGGCGACCTCCGTCGGCTGGTCCGCGAAGGTGATGGCCGCGATCACCCAGCCCGCCGTGGCGGTGACGGCGGGCGCCACGTTCGTCGCGGGCGGCGCGTACGTCGTCACCCAGGCCCCGGACGCGCCGCCCCCGCGCGCGACAGCCTCCACGGTGGCCCCCACCGCGGCCAGCACGGCCCGCCCGCGGCCGTCACCCACGCCGTCCGTGTCACCGTCGGCGACGCCCTCACCGTCGCCGTCACAGACGCGCAAGGTCGAGCTGTACGGCACGGTCGTCGACGCCGTCGACCGGGCCCCGGACCCGAACGCCGCGCCCGCCGACCTGCCGCGCCGCCCCGAGTCCGGCATCACCAGCACCGGCGGCGCGCACGCCGTGATGAACCACCGCGGCGACAGCGCCACGCTCACCGGCCAGGGCTACGTCCTCGTCCGCTGGCAGATCGCACCGCAGTACCGGCCGGGCGGTCTCGTCATGCCGGCCTGGACCGGCCTGAAGGGCAGGCTCTTCCACGTCGCCTCGGGTGGCGGCCGCCGCATGGACGACCGCGTCAGCAGCACCGACAGCTCCGCCACCGGCATGGGCAGCACGACCACCGGGTACACCGTCCTGCCGCCCGGCACCCAGCAGATGTGGCAGAACGAGTGGTTCTACGTCGACGGCAGCGTCACCCTCGTCCA
The DNA here is from genome assembly GCF_003963535.1 of Streptomyces cyaneochromogenes. GTDB lineage: Bacteria > Actinomycetota > Actinomycetes > Streptomycetales > Streptomycetaceae > Streptomyces > Streptomyces shaanxiensis. The sequence continues at coordinate 7,268,791 of NZ_CP034539.1, forward strand.
GAACGAACGCGGCGCCGACTACAACCTGAGCGTGTTCCCGTCGAACTGGAACGCCGTGAACGAGGACATCAACCACGGCCCACCCGACGGCGCGATCCGCTACGGCCTCGTCCGCGACACCGGCAAGGACGACACCCCCGTCCCGCAGTACGCCACCCGCGCGACCCCCGCGGACGCGGCGACCGTGCCTCAGGAGTCCCGCGTGCAGCGCTCCTGAGCCGCCATCACCTCGTCGCCGTGCTCGAAGGCCCAGGCCCCGAAGGCCTCGATGGGGTCGAGCAACGACCGCCCCAGTTCGGTGAGTTCGTACTCGACGCGCGGCGGAGCACCGCCGTACGCCCGCCGCGTCACGAGCCCGTTGAACTCCAGCCGGCGCAGGGTCTCGGTCAGCACCTTCTGGCTGATCCCGCCGATGCGGTCGCGGAGTTCGCCGTGCCGCACGGGCCCGTGCCGCAGCGCCCACAGCACCACGGCGTTCCAGGTGTTGGCGAGCAGGTCGAAGGCGAGGCGGGCGCGGCAGTCGGCGAGGAAGGGCCGGTCGGTGGTCACGCACCGAATGGTGCCCGAGCGGCTTCCTACTGTGCTGCCCATGCGAATAGGAATCCTGGGAACCGGGGGAATGGCGGACGCGCTCGGCACGCAGTGGCGGCGGGCCGGGCACGAGGTGCTGGCCGGGAGCCGCTCTGCGGGCGGGCTGCGCGAGGCCGCCGAGTTCGGGACGGACGCGGTGCTGCTGGCGGTGCCGTACGCGGCCGTAGTCGGGGTGGTCACCGGACTCGAACCGGTGCTGCGCGGGCGGGTGTTGATCGACTGCACGAATCCGGTGGGCCCGGGCTTCGGCCTGCTCACGGCGGGCGGCCCCGCCGCGGCCGAGCGCATCGCCTCCGCCGCCCCCGCCGCGCACGTGGTCAAGGCCTTCAACCTCTGCCACGTCGACGTCTGGCGGATGACACCGCCCGTGTTCGACGGCCGCCCCCTCGCGGTGCCGCTGTGCGGGGACGACGAGGCGGCCCTGTCGGTCGTACGACGACTCGTGCGCGACCTCGGCTGTGAGCCGCTGAACGCCGGGGGACTGGACCGGGCCGGGCTGCTGGAGGCGACCGCGGCGTTGCTGATCGGGCTGTGGGTGGGGGAGGGGGCGGACGCGCAGGCGATCGCGCCGCCGCTGCCGTTCGCCGCCGGCACCGCCTAGGCGGTGCGCAGTCCCAGCAGGACGTCGATCCGGTTCGTCGTGATCGAGTCGACGCCGACGTCCAGCAGGCGGCGCAGGGAGCGTCGGGTGTCCGGGGTCCAGACGGACAGCAGGTAGCCGTCGCGGTGGACGCGCTCGGCGAGAGCGTGGTCGACCAGGCCGAAGCGGTAGTTGAGCCAGCGGGGGCGTACCGCGTCCAGCAGTGCCGGGCGTGGCGGCGCCAGGGTCGTCCAGGTCAGGGCGATCTCGGCGGCCGGGTCGGCGGCGCGGACGGCGAGCATGGCGGGGGCGTCCGCGCAGTAGTACACGCGATCCTGCGCCCCGCACTCGCGCACGACGTCCACGATCCGGCGCGCCGCCCGCACATCGGGCGTGCCCGGCAGGTCGAGCATCACCCGGCTCCCGTCGCACACCGCCAGCGCTTCCCGCAGCGTCGGCACACCGCCCGCCGTCAGCCCCCGCACCTCGGCCGCCGACAACGCGAGCAGCGGCCGGTCCTGCTCCCACAACCGCTTCAGCGTGTCGTCGTGCAGCAGTACCGGCACACCGTCCTTGGTGAGGCGTACGTCGATCTCCACCGCGTCCGCGCCCTGTCCGAGCGCGGAGCGCAGGGAGGGGAGCGTGTTCTCGCGGACGCGGTAGGGGTCGCCACGGTGGGCGACGGCGGTCAGGTTCTGCATGAGGCCATTGTGGTGGGTCAGGGGGTGAGCCAGTCGGCGGTGTACGTGTCGATCTCGTCCGCGATCCGGGCCTTGCCGGGCTCGTCGAGGAAGGACGCCGCGACGGCGTTCTTGGCGAGGTCGGCCAGTCCGCGCTCGTCGAGGTCGAGCAGGCGGGCGGCGACCGCGTACTCGTTGTTGAGGTCGGTGCCGAACATCGGCGGGTCGTCCGAGTTGATGGTGACGATGATCCCGGCCTTCGCGAACTCCTTGATCGGGTGCTCGTCGATGGTGCGCACCGCGCGCGTGGCGATGTTGGAGGTCGGGCACACCTCCAGCGGGATCCGGTGCTCGGCGAGGTGCGCGAGCAGCTTCGGGTCCCGCGCCGAGCTGGTGCCGTGCCCGATGCGCTCGGCGCGCAGGTGGGTGAGGGCGTCCCAGACCGTCTCCGGCCCCGTGGTCTCGCCGGCGTGCGGCACGGAGTGCAGTCCGGCGGCGATCGCCCGGTCGAAGTACGGCTTGAACTGCGGCCTCGGCACGCCGATCTCGGGCCCGCCGAGCCCGAACGAGACCAGGCCCTCCGGGCGCACCCGGTCGTCGGTGGCGAGCCGCGCGGTCTCCTCGGCGGACTCCAGGCCGGCCTCGCCGGGGATGTCGAAGCACCAGCGCAGCACGGTCCCGAACTCGGCCTCGGCCGCCTTGCGGGCGTCCTCGATGGCGTCCATGAACGCGCCCTCGTCGATGCCGCGGCGGGTGGAGGAGAACGGGGTGATGGTCAGCTCGGCGTAGCGCACCTGCTGCCGGGCCAGGTCGCGGGCGACCTCGAAGGTCAGCAGCCGTACGTCCTCCGGGGTGCGGATCAGGTCCACGACGGACAGGTACACGTCGATGAAGTGGGCGAAGTCCGTGAACGTGAAGTAGTCGGCCAGGGCCTCCGGGTCGGTGGGGACCTTGGAGTCGGGGTGGCGGGCGGCGAGTGCCGCGACGATGCGGGGGGAGGCGGAGCCGACGTGGTGGACGTGCAGTTCGGCCTTGGGCAGTCCGGCGATGAAGGCGTGCAGGTCGCGCGGGACGCGGGCGTCTACGAGACGGTCGGTCAAGGTTCCTCCCCGGGAACGGCGTCCGCGGCCGGGTGTGTGAGCGGCGGGCGGGCGCAGGTGATCGGCTGATCGGTGACTCGGGGATCATCGTAGGCCGGGACCGCGGGGGCGCAGACGGGGCCTTAGCATGACGGCACGTACGACAAAGGGGGGCCCGGGCATGTCCGAGGACGCGCAGACGCCGCAGGCGCCGGAGGCATCGGGGGGATCGGCGGTGCGGGGGGACATGAGCGCAGGGGGATCAGGGGCTTCGCCGGAAGAGCCGAAGGTGTCGTTCGGGAAGGACGACGAGAGGGCGCCGTCGACGTCTTTGGACAAGCCGGGGGTGGCGGGTCCGAGTGATGCGGTGCCCGGTGGGGCGCAGCCGCTTCCCGAGCGGGATCCGTGGGCGCCTCCCGTCGAGGGCGCGCGGGCGGATTCCTCACCGACCGCGGGGCCCGGGAACACCAGTGCCTCGAACGTCCCGCCGACCTGGCCTGCTCCGCCCTGGCACGATCAGCAGACGGCTGCGTCGGGGCCGCCCATGGAGGTGCCGTCCGAGCCGCGGGACGCCGTGCCGCCGGGGGCGCCGTGGGAGAACCCCTCCGCCGGGGTGGGGCCCGCGATGGCGCCGGGCGGTTCGCCTGCCAACCCGTTCGCGCCGCCGGGGGCCTCGTCTCCCATGCCTCCCACGACTCCCATGTCTTCCGTGCCGCACGGCGCGCCGGTCAATCCCTTCGCGCCTCCGGCCGGGCACGGGCCCGGGCCCTACGGCGCTCATGGCGCCCATGGCGGGCATGTGCCCCCGCCGCCCATCGCGCCCGACGGGCCGGGGCAGGTGCCGTACGGCTATCCCGGCGGTCATGGGTTTCCGCCGGGGCCGGGTGTGGGGGGCTACTACGGGTGGCCCGGTATGCAGGCCCTGCCGAGCAACGGGATGGGGACCGCGGGGCTGGTGCTCGGGATCATCTCGGCCGTGATCTTCTGCATGTGGCCGGTGGCGATCGTGGTGGGCGTGCTCGCGGTGATCTTCGGTGCGATCGGGATGGGCAAGGCGCGGCGCGGCGAGGCGACGAACCGGGGGCAGGCGCTGGCCGGGGTCATCTGTGGAGTGGCGGGGCTGGTCCTCAGCCTGGTGATGCTGGCGTTCGTGATCGCGACGGCTTAGGGGTTGGTCTGGGGCTCCGCCCCAGACCCCGCTCCTCAAACGCCGGAGGGGCTGGATTTTGCCGGCGGCGCTGGATTTTGCCGGTCCAGGCATTTCAGCCCGTCCGGCGTTTGAGGACGAGGCCCTTCGGGCCGAAGCGGGGGTCTGGGGGCGGCAGCCCCCAGGGACGGGAGGGTAGGGGCGGCGGGGGCGAAACCCCTCCTACCCCCGCAACCGCTCCCGCGCCTCCATCAACGCGAACCCCAACAAATTCGGCCCCCGCCACCGCTCCGGATCCCCCGCCCCCTCATCCCGCACCGCCAGCCCGATCCCCCACACCCGGTCCACCGGACTCGCCTCCACCAGCACCCGATCCCCCGTGCCCAGCAGAAACCCCCGCAGATCCGCATGCGCGCCGAACTTGTGGACCGAGCCCTCGACGACGATCCGGAACCGCTCCCGCTCCCACACCCCGTCGTCGAACCCCCGCACCAGCCGCCCGGCCTTCTTCGCGACCGACGGATGCCCGGCGTCCAGCACCCGCCGCTCCGCCTCCGCGTCCCCGAACAGCCGTGCCTTCTCGGCCATCATCCAGTGCTCGGCGGTCGCGTACGCCACGCCGTCCACCGTGAACGGCGACGGCCACCACTGGCTCAGACAGCTCACGCCCACCCGGCCGTCGGGCAGCGGCCGGTGCCCCCAGAAGTGCAGATACTTGACTCTCGCCCCCGCACGGACCTCCCGGAGAAGGGAGTCCCAAGAATCGATCTTCGTCATGCCCCCGAGCATGGCACGCACCACCGACAATCCGTCCCGCGTTTATCCGGCCGACTCGACACCTGGTCGACAGATTCCGTCGCGTAACCAAAAGGCAACAACGGAATCACTTGTTGGAGTCCTCCTGCTCTGTCAGGATCGGCACTCAAATCGAGCCCGAGCCACGCCGGCCCCACCACGGGGACACGGAGGAGAGCCACATGCAGAACCCGGGCACCGCCACCCCGGAAACCGCCATCCCGGAATCCGCACCCCCGCAGCGATTCCCCGCCCAGGACCGCTTCGCGGACGGCGCGCAGTACATCGCGGGCCGGCCGGCGAAGGGGACCTCCGGTCGTACGCACGCCGTCGTCGACCCCGCCACCGGCGAGGAGGTGTACACGTACGACCTGGCCGGCGCCGATGACGTCGACGCCGCCGTCGCCGCCGCGCGCGAGGCCTTCCCGGCCTGGTCCGCCGCCACCCCGGGCGAGCGCTCCGACGCCCTGCACCGCTTCGCCGCCGTCATCGCCGAGCGTGCCGAGGAATTCGCCCGCGCGGAGTCCCTGCAGTGCGGCAAGCCGCTGAAGCTGACCCGTGAGTTCGACGTCCCGGGGACCATCGACAACACCGCGTTCTTCGCCGGTGCCGCCCGGCACCTGCAGGGGCAGTCCGCCGGCGAGTACTCCGGCGACCACACCTCGTACGTCCGCCGTGAACCCATCGGCGTCGTCGGCTCCATCGCCCCCTGGAACTACCCCCTCCAGATGGCGGCCTGGAAGATCCTCCCGGCCATCGCCGCGGGCAACACCATCGTGCTCAAGCCCGCCGAGCTCACCCCGCTCACCTCGCTCCTCTTCGCCCAGGCCGCCACCGACGCCGGCATCCCCGACGGTGTCGTCAACATCGTCACCGGGACCGGGAAGGAGGCGGGCGAGCATCTCGTCGGCCATCCCGACGTCGCCATGACCTCCTTCACCGGCTCCACCGCGGTCGGCAGGCGCGTCGCCGAGATCGCCACCGCGACCGTCAAGCGGATCCACCTGGAGCTGGGCGGGAAGGCGCCCTTCGTCGTCTTCGACGACGCCGACCTGGAAGCAGCCGTCCAGGGCGCCGTCGCGGGCGCGCTCATCAACACCGGGCAGGACTGCACGGCCGCCACGCGCGCGTACGTGCAGCGACCGCTCTACGAAGCCTTCGTCGAGCGGACCGCCGCCCTCATGGAGAGCGTGCGGCTCGGTGACCCGTTCGCGCCGGGCACCGATCTCGGGCCGCTCATCTCCCATGTCCAGCGCGACCGGGTCGCCGGGTTCGTCGACCGTGCGCGTGCCTACGCGCGCGTGGTGACCGGCGGGGCCGCGCCGAAGGGGGCGCTGGAGAACGGGGCGTACTATCTGCCCACCCTGGTCGCCGACGCGGCCCAGGACAGCGAGATCGTCCAGTCCGAGCTCTTCGGACCGGTCCTGGTCGTCCTGCCGTTCGACAGCGACGACGAGGGGATCCGGCTGGCCAACGACACCCCGTACGGACTCGCCGCCTCCGCCTGGAGCCGGGACGTCTACCGGGCGGGCCGCGCCACCCGCGAGATCAAGGCGGGCTGTGTGTGGGTCAACGACCACATCCCGATCATCAGCGAGATGCCGCACGGCGGCTACAAGGCGTCCGGCTTCGGCAAGGACATGTCCGCGTACTCCTTCGACGAGTACACCCAGATCAAGCACGTCATGTTCGACAACACCGCGGTGGCCAGGAAGGACTGGCACCGCACGATCTTCGGGGACCGGTAGCAGAAGACAGGCCGCCCGACCCGCGGCCGAACCCTCCGAAAGGGCACCACGCGCATGGAGCAGTACGAGCCCGACCGCCTGAGCCCGGCCCAAGTGGCCGCCATGCGGCGCAGCTTCCGCAACGGCCGGGCCGCCATGACCCGGCGGTCCCTGTTGCGCGCCTCAGCGGGCGGCGCGCTCGCGGTCGGCGGCCTCGGGGCGCTGACCGGCTGCGGCATCCCCGCGGCCGGCGACACCAAGGGCGGCGTCTCGGCAGAGGATCACTCGGAGAAGGAGAAGGTCGTCAACTTCTCCAACTGGACCGAGTACATCGACGTGGACGACAGCGAGAAGCACCACCCCACGCTCGACCAGTTCAGGAAGCGCACCGGCATCTCGGTCAAGTACACCGAGGACATCAACGACAACGTCGAGTTCTTCGGCAAGATCAAGCCGCAGCTCGCCGCGGGCCAGGACACCGGCCGCGACATCATCGTCCTCACCGACTGGCTCGCCGCCCGCCTCATCCGCCTCGGGTGGGTCCAGAAACTGGACCCGTCGAACCTGCCGCACGCCTACACCAACCTGTCGGCGCAGTTCCGCGATCCCGACTGGGACCCCGGCCGCGCCCACTCCTACGTCTGGCAGGGCATCTCGACCGTCATCGCGTACAACAAGAAGGCGCTCGACGGCGTCGAGGTGAAGTCCGTCTCGGACCTGCTCGACAACCCCAAGCTCAAGGGCCGGATCGGCTTCCTGTCGGAGATGCGCGACAGCATCGGCATGACCCTGCTCGACATGGGCAAGGACCCGGCGAACTTCACCGCCGACGACTACGACGCGGCGATCGCCCGTATCCAGAAGGCCGTCGACAAGGGCCAGATCCGCCGCTTCACCGGCAACGACTACACCTCGGACCTGACCAGCGGCGACTTCGCGGCCTGCATCGCCTGGGCCGGTGACGTCGTCCAGCTGAAGGCGGACAGCCCGGAGATCGACTTCCTGATCCCGGACAGCGGCTACATCACGTCGACCGACAACATGCTGATCCCGAACAAGGCCCGTCACAAGACGAACGCCGAGAAGCTGATCGACTTCTACTACGAGCCGCAGCCGGCCGCCGAGCTCGCCGCGTACATCAACTACGTGACGCCGGTCGACGGTGTGAAGGCCGAGCTGGAGAAGATCGACCCGGATGCGGCGAACAACCCGCTGATCATCCCGGACAAGGCCATGGCCGCGAAGTCCCACGCCTTCCGCTCGCTGAGCTCGAAGGAAGAGACCGAGTTCGAAGAGAAGTTCGCGAAGCTGACTGGGGCGTGACCACCGTGACCAACAAGACAGACAACACCGGCGACGTCCGCCTCTCGGGCATCAGCAAGACGTACGACAACGGCTTCACCGCCGTCCACCCGCTCGACCTGACCGTGCCCCAGGGCTCCTTCTTCGCCCTGCTCGGCGCCTCCGGCTGCGGCAAGACGACCACCCTGCGCATGATCGCCGGACTGGAGGAGCCCAGCAGCGGCACCGTCCACCTCGGTGAGCAGAACGTGACCGCGCTCCCGCCGTACAAGCGGCCGGTGAACACGGTCTTCCAGTCGTACGCCCTCTTCCCGCACCTCGACATATTCGAGAACGTCGCCTTCGGCCTGCGCCGGCGCGGCATCAAGTCGGTGAAGAAGCAGGTCGAGGACATGCTCGACCTCGTCCAGCTCGGCGAGCAGGCCCGCAAGAAACCGCACCAGCTCTCCGGTGGCCAGCAGCAGCGCGTCGCCGTGGCCCGCGCGCTGATCAACCACCCCAAGGTGCTCCTCCTCGACGAGCCCCTCGGCGCCCTCGACCTCAAGCTGCGCCGCCAGATGCAGCTGGAGCTCAAGCGCATCCAGACCGAGGTCGGCATCACCTTCGTGCACGTCACGCACGACCAGGAGGAGGCCATGACGATGGCCGACACGGTCGCCGTGATGAACGCGGGCCGTGTCGAGCAGCTCGGCTCGCCGGCCGACCTGTACGAGAACCCGCGCACGACGTTCGTCGCCAACTTCCTCGGCACCTCGAACTTCATCGAGGCCGAGGTCGACACGAAGAACGGCGACGACATCGTGCTGAAGGCGGGCGGCGGCAAGCTCGTCCTGCCCGAGGCGCGATGTTCCGCGCCCACGGCGACCGGCGGCAAGGTGCTGGTCGGCGTACGCCCCGAGAAGATCTCCCTCACGCATGCGGACGACGCGGGGGACATCCCGGAGGGCCGCAACCGGATCACCGGCAGGATCGCCGACTCCTCGTTCATCGGGGTCTCCACGCAGTACGTCGTCGACAGCCCCGTCTGCCCCGAGTTCGAGGTCTACGCCCAGAACATCGACCGCGACGCTCGCCTCGTGCCCGGCACGGAGGTCGTCCTGCACTGGAACCCGGCGCACACGTTCGGCCTGGACGCCGCACAGGACATCGACGCGGGCATCCAGGAAGAGGCGGCGGTCTGATGGCGACACTGACCGAGGCGCCACCGCCTCTGACCCCGACGGCTCCCGAGAAGAAGCCCCCGCGCAAGCGCGGCCGCCTGGTGCCGTACTGGCTGCTCCTCCCCGGCATCCTCTGGCTGCTGGTCTTCTTCGCGCTGCCGATGATCTACCAGGCCTCCACGTCCGTGCAGACGGGCTCCCTGGAGGCGGGCTACAAGGTCACCTGGCACTTCGCGACCTACTGGGACGCCCTGTCCGAGTACTACCCGCAGTTCCTGCGCTCGGTGCTCTACGCGGGCTCGGCGACGATCCTGTGCCTGATCCTCGGCTACCCGCTCGCGTACCTCATCGCCTTCCGCGCGGGCCGCTGGCGGAACCTGATCATGATCCTGGTGATCGCGCCGTTCTTCACCAGCTTCCTGATCCGCACCCTCGCCTGGAAGACGATCCTCGCGGACGGCGGCCCGGTCGTCGGCGCCCTCAACACGCTGCACGTCCTGGACGTCACCAGCTGGCTCGGCATGACCCAGGGCGACCGCGTGCTGGCCACGCCGCTCGCGGTGGTGTGCGGTCTGACGTACAACTTCCTGCCGTTCATGGTCCTGCCGCTCTACACCTCGCTGGAGCGCATCGACCCACGGCTGCACGAGGCGGCCGGCGACCTGTATGCCAAGCCGGTCACCACCTTCCGCAAGGTCACCTTCCCGCTGTCGATGCCGGGCGTCGTCTCCGGCACGCTGCTGACCTTCATCCCGGCGGCCGGTGACTACGTCAACGCGGACCTGCTCGGTTCCACCGACACCCGCATGGTCGGCAACGTCATCCAGACGCAGTTCCTGCGGATCCTGGACTATCCGACGGCTGCGGCTCTTTCCTTCATCCTCATGGCCGCCATCCTCGTCATGGTGACGGTCTACATCCGCAGGTCCGGTACGGAGGATCTGGTTTAAATGACCTTCGTCAAATGGCTCAAGCGCAATCTCGTCGTCATCGCGGGACTGCTGACGCTCGGATATCTCCTGCTGCCGAACGTCGTCGTGACGGTGTTCTCCTTCAACAATCCGAAGGGGCGCTTCAACTACGAATGGCAGCAGTTCTCCCTGGACGCCTGGAAGGACCCGTGCGGCGTCGCCGACATGTGCGGCTCGCTCTCGGTCAGCCTGCAGATCGCGTTCTGGGCGACGATCGGCGCCACTGTCCTCGGCACGATGATCGCCTTCGCGCTCGTCCGCTACCGCTTCCGCGCGCGGGGTGCCGTCAACTCGCTGATCTTCCTGCCGATGGCGATGCCCGAGGTCGTCATGGCGGCCTCGCTGCTCACCCTGTTCCTCAACATGGGCGCCCAGCTGGGCTTCTGGACGATCCTCATCGCCCACATCATGTTCTGCCTCAGCTTCGTCGTGACGGCGGTCAAGGCACGCGTGATGTCGATGGACCCGAGGCTGGAGCAGGCCGCTCAGGACCTGTACGCCGGCCCGTTCCAGACGTTCGTGCGGGTCACCCTGCCGATCGCCGCCCCCGGAATCGCGGCGGGCGCGATGCTCGCCTTCGCGCTCTCCTTCGACGATTTCATCATCACCAATTTCAACGCGGGTTCCACCGTCACCTTCCCGATGTTCGTCTGGGGATCGGCGCAGCGCGGAACGCCCGTTCAGATCAATGTCATCGGTACGGCCATGTTCGTCGTCGCCGTACTGTTCGTCCTGGCCTCCATGGTCATCAGCAACCGCCGTAACAAGCAAAAGGCATAAGCCCTGTAGGGAGTTGAAATCATGGCCCCAAGCGCCATGAGTTCTGGCAATCACTGGACGAAGGCACTATCCGAAGCCCAGCCGGTCCCGTACTGGCTGGAAGACCCCGGCAAGCCCCACCCGGAGCCCGCTCTCACCACCGCCGAGACCTGCGACCTGCTGGTCGTCGGCGGCGGATACAGCGGACTGTGGACCGCGCTCATCGCCAAGGAGCGCGATCCGCAGCGGGACGTGGTGCTGCTCGAAGGCCGCGAGGTGGGCTGGGCCGCCTCGGGCCGCAACGGCGGCTTCTGCGCCGCCTCCCTCACCCACGGTCTGCCCAACGGGCTCGCCCGCTGGCCGGACGAGATCCACAAGCTCCAGGAGCTGGGCGTCCGCAACCTCGACGAGATCGAGAAGGCGGTCGCCCGCTACTCCCTGGACTGCGACTTCGAGCGCACCGGCGAGATCGACGTCGCCACCGAGACGTACCAGGCGTGGGAGCTGCGCGACTGGTACGAGGAGCTGCGGGAGAAGGGCCTCGCCGAGGGCATCGAGTTCCTCGACGCCGACGCGGTGCGGGCACAGGTCGACTCACCGACCTTCCAGGCGGGCCTCTACGACCGCCGGGGCGTCGCCATGGTCAACCCGGCCAAGCTGGCGTGGGGACTGAAGCGGGCATGCCTGGACCTCGGCGTCCGCGTCCACGAGCACACCCCCGCCCTCACCCTGAAGCCGTACGGCGCCGGCATGGCCGTGCGCACCCCCTACGGCCAGGTCCGCGCCCGCAAGGTCGCCCTCGGCACGAACATCTTCCCGAACCTGGTCAAGCGGGTCCGCGCCTACACGGTCCCGGTCTACGACTACGCCCTGATGACCGAGCCGCTCACCGAGGACCAGCTCACCTCGATCGGCTGGAAGAACCGCCAGGGCCTCGGCGACTCGGCGAACCAGTTCCACTACTTCCGCCTCTCCGCCGACAACCGCATCCTTTGGGGCGGCTACGACGCCATCTACCCGTACGGCGGCCGGGTCCGCGCCGAGTACGACGACCGCCCGGAGACGTACGCCAAGCTCGCCGGGCACTTCTTCACCTGCTTCCCGCAGCTGGAGGGCGTCCGCTTCACGCACGCGTGGGGCGGCGCGATCGACACCTGCTCTCGCTTCTCGGCGTTCTTCGGGACGGCCCATCAGGGCAAGGTGGCGTACGCGGCGGGCTTCACGGGACTCGGCGTCGGCGCGACCCGGTTCGGCGCGGACGTGATGCTGGACCTGCTGGCGGGGGAGCACACGGAACGGACCCAGCTGGAGATGGTCCGCAAGAAGCCCCTGCCCTTCCCGCCGGAGCCGTTCGCCTGGACCGGCATCGCGCTCACCAAGTGGTCGCTGGCCCGCGCGGACGCGCACGGGGGGCGGCGCAATCTGTGGCTGAGGACGATGGACAGGCTGGGCCTCGGGTTCGACAGCTGAATGTGACCCAGATCACTTCAGATTGGTGCAGTGAACCCGCGTAATGCCGCGGGGTGACCTCCCTCTCTTCCGTGACGCGACCGGCGTCCACGAAGGAAAGGGAGGTCGCCGTCATGACAGCGCCGAAGCCGGCGGTCGAGTGGCTGACATCCGTTGCTCCGAATCCCGAAGCCTGCCGCTGGGAGTGGGAGCGCAACCCCCTCGGGGTGGCGCTGCTGCCGGCAGGCAAGGCCTGGGACGTACTGATCCTGCCGGGCGAGCTCGGCTATCCGACCCTGGACGTCCTCACCCGCATCCTCGACCAACTCGGCCCGGTCCTGGTCGACTTCGGCGACTCGCGCATGGGCTTCTTCGTGCCGCCGGGCACGGCTGCCCGCTGGCTCGGCACCGGTATCCGTACGGCCGGTGCCGGCACCTGGATCGTCGTCCCGTACCCGGGCCGCGCCACCGGCGGCATCCGCTGGCTGGTCCCACCGGACGGCAGCGGCACCCTCACCGACCCGGCCCTCCTGGAGCTGGCCATGCATGAGGCGGCGGCGGGGCTGGCCACGGAGGGGGAGGGGTAGCCCGCGAAATTCCTGGTCCCCTTGGGGGGTCTTGACAGACAGATTGGTCTGGACCAAGTTGTGGGCGGCTCCACCCTCCAATTCCCCCATGCCCGGAGGCACTTGTGGATCGCTTCAGACCCCTCGCCCTGCTCACCGCCGCGGCCCTGACCCTGTCCGGCCTCACCGCGCTCTCGTCGGCCGCCAGTGCGGCCGACGCGGACCTCGCCCGCAACGGCGGCTTCGAGGCGGGCCTCGACGGCTGGACCTGCACGGCGGGTACGACCGTGAACTCGCCCGTGCGAAGCGGCAGTTCCGCGCTGCAGGCGACCCCGGCCGGCGGCGACAACGCCCGGTGCGCGCAGACGGTGACCGTGAGACCGGACTCCCAGTACACGCTGTCCGGCCACGTCCGCGGTTCGTACGTCTATCTCGGCGCGAGCGGCACCGGCACCACCGACGTCTCCACCTGGACCCAGTCGGCCCCCACCTGGCAGCAGCTCACGACGACCTTCCGCACCGGCCCCTCCACCACCCGCGTCACCCTCTACACCCACGGCTGGTACGGCACCGGTGCCTACTACGCCGACGACATCTCACTGGTCGGCCCCGCAGTGGACGCCGGTCAGCCGCCCGCGCCACCCACCGGCCTCAAGACGGGCGCGGTCACCTCGTCCAGCGTCGCCCTGTCCTGGACGTCGGTCCCGGGCGCGACCGGCTACGCCGTCCACCGCGACGGCTCCAAGATCCAGACGGTGACCGGCACTTCGGCGACGGTCGGCGGACTCTCGCCCTCCACGGCGTACGCCTTCCAGGTCAGCGCGGTGAACGAGGCGGGCGAGTCCGCGAAGTCGGCCACCGTGACGGCCACGACCACCGCCCAGCCGGGCGGCGGGGACACGGACCTCCCGGCGCACGCCCTGGTCGGCTACCTCCACGCGAGCTTCGCCAACGGCTCCGGCTACACCCGCCTGGCCGACGTCCCCGACAGCTGGGACGTCATCGACCTGGCCTTCGGCGAACCGACGTCGGTCACCTCCGGAGACGTCCGCTTCGACCGCTGCCCCGTCACCGAGTGCCCGAACGTCGAGAGCGACGCCGACTTCAAGGCGGCGATCAAGGCCAAGCAGGCGGCCGGCAAGAAGGTGCTGATCTCCATCGGCGGCCAGAACGGCCAGGTGCAGCTGACGACCGCGGCGGCGCGGGACACCTTCGTCACGTCGGTGTCGAAGATCATCGACGAGTACGGCCTCGACGGCCTGGACATCGACTTCGAGGGCCACTCGCTCTCCCTGAACGCCGACGACACGGACTTCAAGAACCCGAGGACACCGGTGATCGTCAACCTCATCTCGGCCCTGAAGACCCTGAAGGCCAGGTACGGCGACGACTTCGTGCTGACGATGGCCCCGGAGACCTTCTTCGTCCAGCTCGGCTACCAGTACTACGGCACCGGCCCGTGGGGCGGCCAGGACCCGAGGGCGGGGGCGTACCTCCCGGTCATCCACGCCCTGCGCGACGACCTGACGCTGCTGCACGTCCAGGACTACAACTCGGGCCCGATCATGGGCCTGGACAACCAGTACCACTCCATGGGCGGCGCCGACTTCCACGTCGCCATGACCGACATGCTCCTGACCGGCTTCCCGGTCGCGGGCAACGCGAGCAACGTCTTCCAGCCGCTGCGCCCCGACCAGGTGGCCATCGGCATGCCCGCCTCGACCAACGCGGGCAACGGCCACGTCCCCCCGGCCGAGGTCACCAAGGCCCTCGACTGCCTGACGAAGAAGACCAACTGCGGCTCGTACGCCACCCACGGCACCTGGCCCGCGCTGCGCGGCCTGATGACGTGGTCGATCAACTGGGACCGGTACGGCGGCTGGGAGTTCCAGCGGACGTTCGACGGCTACTTCGGCTGAGGAAGAGCCACAACGAGACCAGGAGCACCGCGCCCAGGCACCAACTGGCCACGACGTCCAGTGGCCAGTGGTAGCCGCGCCGGATCAGGCCGAGGCCGACGGCCGCGTTGACCACCACGCAGGCGATGACGAGCTCACGGCGCGCGTAGGCGCTGCGCAGCCAGGGGAGGAGGAGCAGGGTGGCGGCGCCGTAGGCGACGGCGGCCGTGGCGGTGTGCCCGGAGGGGTAGTAGCCGGTCCCAGGAGGAACGGCCGAAGTGCCCGGGCGGTCGGTGAGTTCCTTGAGGGGCACCACCAGGGCCGGGACCAGCGCCATCAGGACCGCCGCCGCGGTGGCCGGCAGCCACCACCGGTCTGTACCAGTGAGGCGGGCCCGGCGGGCGACGTGGAGGAGGACCGCGGCGAGGACCGGGACCGCCACCTGGACGTTGCCGAGGTCGGCGAGGAACTCGGAGACGCCGTCCGGGCGGATCAGGGCTCGGGAGGCCCGCTCGTCCACACGCACAAGCGGCCCGTCCGCTTCGACCTGCCAGGTGATCAGGGCGAAGAGGAGGGCCGGAAGTCCGAGAAAGAGGAAGAGGGAGGTCGGCCGCCCCGGAACAGGGGGGGTGGTTCCGAGGCGGCCGTCCGGATCGGATGGTCGCGCGCCCCGGGGGGTTTGGGGCGGGCGACTGTCCGATCGGTGAGGAGATCCGGAGCCGGAGGCGCCGGTTGTGTGCGCGAGGGCACGACCAGGTCGAAGCTGGGGAGGCCTCGGCCCGATGTCACCCAGAGTCCCCTCTGGGCGGGGTGTATCTCTCATCTGCTTAGAACCTACGACAGGGCGAGGGCGTAAGACAGGCGGAATCGCGTCCTGACATCCACCTCGCACACCTTCTTCACACGCTCTGACGGTAGCCGCCCCAGCCCCGGAACCGCGAGCGGTGCCGGGGCTGGGGCGGATGAGGTTCCCGGGCCGGGGACCCGTCGCTCACCAGTGGTTTTGGTGGGGTCTCAGATGCGGGCGAAGGCCTGCTCGATGATGTCGAGGCCCTCGTTGAGGAGGTCGTCGCCGATGACCAGCGGGGGCAGGAAGCGGAGCACGTTGCCGTAGGTGCCACAGGTCAGGACCAGCAGGCCCTCCTGGTGGCAGGCCTTGGCGAGCGCGCCGGTCGCCTCCGGGTTGGGCTCCTTGGTGGCGCGGTCCTTGACCAGCTCGATGGCGATCATGGCGCCACGGCCGCGGACGTCGCCGATGATGTCGAACTTCTCGGCCATTGCGGTGAGGCGGGCCTTCATGGTCGCCTCGATCGCCTTCGCCCTGGTGTTGAGGTCGAGCTCCTTCATCGTCTCGATGGAGCCGAGCGCACCGGCGCACGCGACCGGGTTGCCGCCGTACGTGCCGCCCAGGCCGCCCGCGTGGGCGGCGTCCATGATCTCGGCGCGGCCGGTCACGGCGGCGAGCGGGAGACCGCCGGCGATGCCCTTCGCGGTGGTGATCAGGTCGGGGACGATGCCCTCGTCCTCGCACGCGAACCACTGACCCGTACGGCAGAACCCGGACTGGATCTCGTCCGCGACGAACACGATGCCGTTGGCGGAGGCGAACTCGCGGATCGCCGGCAGGAAGCCCTTGGCCGGCTCGATGAAGCCGCCCTCGCCGAGCACCGGCTCGATGATGACCGCGGCGACGTTCTCGGCGCCGACCTGCTTGCTGATCTGGTCGATGGCCTGCGCGGCGGCCTCGGGGCCCGCGTTCTCCGGGCCGGTCGGCCAGCGGTAGCCGTAGGCGACCGGCACGCGGTAGACCTCGGGCGCGAACGGGCCGAAGCCGTGCTTGTACGGCATGTTCTTCGCGGTCAGCGCCATCGTGAGGTTCGTACGGCCGTGGTAGCCGTGGTCGAAGACGACGACGGCCTGGCGCTTGGTGTACGCACGGGCGATCTTGACGGCGTTCTCTACGGCCTCGGCGCCGGAGTTGAACAGCGCCGACTTCTTGGCGTGGTCGCCCGGCGTCAGCTCGGCCAGCGCCTCGGCGACGGCGACGTAGCCCTCGTAGGGCGTGACCATGAAACAGGTGTGGGTGAAGTCGGCGAGCTGGGCGGTGGCCCGGCGTACGACGGCCTCGGCCGATGCGCCGACGGACGTCACGGCGATGCCCGAACCGAAGTCGATGAGCCGGTTGCCGTCGACGTCCTCGATGATGCCGCCGCCCGCACGCGCGGTGAACACGGGCAGTACGGAGCCCACGCCCTGAGCGACGGCGGCGGTACGGCGGGCCTGCAGCTCCTGCGACTTCGGGCCGGGGATGGCGGTGACGACGCGGCGCTCCTGAGGAAGTGCGCTCATGAGGGGCTCCCGGGGTTTTACGGACGTTTGTCTTCTCTTTTCTCGCAGGCTAGGGCCGTGAGCGGGGGGTGGGCATGCTCCATGTGGGCGTTGTCAGCGGCTGCGGTTGTCCGTCGTGGACATAGCGACGCCGATCGGTTCGGCGCCTCCGGGGACGGAGACGACGCAGGGGCCCTGCGCTGGGCCCGCGATCCACAGCCGGCTCGCCCGCTGGTCGACGTAGGCCCGGAACGGGCTGGGCGTCAGCGTGCGGCCGTCGACCTTGATCAGCTGCTGGTTGCCGCGGCTGCGGATCTCGCAGTCGACGCAGCGCCAGGGGTGCTCGGCCAGCCTCCGGGCCATGCGGCGGGTGGCGACGATCACGAAGACGTGGACCGGGAGGAGCGTCACCTCGAACAGCGCGCCCAACACGACCAGCCCGATCAGGTCGTGGCCCTCGTCGGCGACGATCTCGGCGATCTGGACCGCGAGCACCGCCGGCCAGACGAGGAGCAGTGCGGCGACCCGGTTGAACAGGCGGCGGCGCATCACGTGTGCCGTCGCCGGATGGGAGAGCGCGCTGCCGGCGGGGTCCGGAAGCGGGACGTCCGTCCGTTCGGGGCTGTCCGGCAGCAGTCCGTGGCGCAGATACCGGTGGCGCAGGCGGCGGGGTGCCTCCTGTGCGGTGCGGGAGGCGGCGATGACGACCTGGTCGTCGAGGAGGCCGCAGTACCAGAGCCGGGAGATCTGGGCCCTGCGGTCGGCGGGGGCGGAGCGCTCCATGCGCCGGCCCCACCACAGGGGTACCTTCATGATCAAGGGCAGACGGCGTCCGGGGGCGTCGGGGTCGGGGACCTCGAACCAGGCGTCGTTCACGTTCCGGGCCCTCGCGTGGCCCGAGAGGCCGTGCCGCGGGTTGTCCACGGTGCGCCAGGGGTGGGCGCGCAGGAGGCGGCGTACGCGCCAGGCGTTGGGGAGTTCGGCCAGCAGGTGGAGGGGCAGGCCGATGAGCGAGGCGAGGAAGAACGCCACGGTCGGCCAGACCACCCGCTCGCGCACCGCGACGGTGGTTCCGGAGTACCAGGTCCACCATGCGGCGCACACCCCGACGATCAGCAGGCTCCGCCCCGTCTGCCGCCACCAGGCCCGCCGAGTCGCCGCATCGTCCCAGGCGACGCCCGC
Source organism: Streptomyces cyaneochromogenes (assembly GCF_003963535.1). GTDB lineage: Bacteria > Actinomycetota > Actinomycetes > Streptomycetales > Streptomycetaceae > Streptomyces > Streptomyces shaanxiensis. The sequence continues at coordinate 7,287,005 of NZ_CP034539.1, forward strand.
AATGCCGGTCAAGTCCTTTTCGCCGAGGGGTAGTTGGTCCGTCACCGGGGAGTCTCCGTCTCCTGTTCCGCGCGTGGGAGGCAAGCCACGACGATATCCGGAGCATCTCGGTCCGTTCCGTCGGCCGCGTAAGCGGTGAACTCCCCAGGAGAGGGCGTTAGATTGACTCGCTGATGGTGCATGCATCCGATGGAACGGCTGGTCAGGGGGCAAGGGCGATGGACAGCGACGGGACGCAGGACGCGCGGGGCACGCACGCGACGCCGGTGCCGCGTCCGGCGGTGCCGCCGGAGGTCCCCGCGGTGCCGCCGCGGCCGACGCGGGCACCGGACAGCTCCGCCTTCCTGACCTGGCTGCGGGCACCGCGACCGGAGGCGGCGCCGGGCGTGTGGCGGTTCGGGCATGTGCCCCGGCCGGACGAGGAACCGGAGCAGATTCCGGCGCGGCAGCTGCTGAGCGGAGCGCTGGTGGCGTTCCTCGTGGGCTGGCTCGTCTGGTCCCTGCTGTGGAACGGCTACCTCGGCGGCTGGTGGGTGCTGCCCGTCGAGCTCCTCGTCCCGGACTCCTGGCGCCGCAACGGCGACGCGGGAAACGTGATCCTCTGGTACGGCTACTACGCCGTGATCATCCTCGGCATCCTGGTGGCCGTCGGCCGCCTGGGCCGCTGGGGCGAGGTCTGGCGCCGCTATGGCCCGCCCGCCTGGCGTCGCGCCGCCCCCGCGCCCGAGCGTCCGCCGGCCCCCGAGCAGGACCCCGCGTCCTGGCCCGCGCTGCGCGCCGCCGGAGCCGCCGACGCCGCCGAACGGCTCGCCGCCGACGCGCGGTCCGGAGTGATGCGCGACGTCGACTACGCCCGGATCACCCGCGCCTGGCAGGGCGTGCGCAGTGGACGGCACGACCTCGCCACCTTCAGCGGTGCCGTGCTCAGGGAAGGCGCCGCCGCCTGCCTGCACCCGTCGGGCGAGCGCGACCTGCCCGCCCGGACCGCCCGCCACGACCTGGTCACCGGTCAGGTGCGGCTCGGCACCACCGCCGAAGACCCGCGCAACCCCTACGCCTACCGTGGCGCCGGCCTCGGCCTCGGACCCGACCTGCTCGGCACCTCCCTGCTCGCCGTCGGCCCGGCCGGGTCCGGCAAGACGGGGACCGTGGTGCGACCGCTCGCCGAGTCACTGTGCCTGCACGCGCTGGCCGGGCGGGCCGCCGTGGTCGTGGTCGGCGCGGCGGGCGCGGGGCTCGGACCGGCGGACGCGTACGACGTCGTCGTACGGATCGGAAACCCGGACTCCGTCCACGACCTGGACCTGTACGGCGGCACCGGCGACCCCGACGAGGCCGCGGCCGTGCTCGCCGAGGCGCTCGTCGGTGACCTCGCCGACGCGCATCCGGGCAGCGACAGCCGGCGCTCCACGACCGTGCTGGCCCAGCTCCTCGGGCCGTTCCGGGCGGTGCACGACCGCTTCCCGTCCGTGCCGGAGCTGCGCCAGCTGCTGGACGGCGCGCCCGGGGCGCTCGGCGTGCTGCGCACGGCTCTGGAGGGCTCCGGGCAGGAGTCGCTGCTGCGCGAACTGGACGCGCGCGAGCGGCAGTCGGGGCACCCCGGTGATGTGTCGGCCGTGCTCGCGGACCGGCTGGCGCTGCTCGACCGGCCGGCGTTCGCGGGCTTCTTCGACACGTCCGGACAGTCGCGCCCCTTCTCGCTGAAGGCCCTCGACCACCCCGTCCGGGTCCGCATCGACCTGCCCGCGCGCGGGCACGCCGAGGCCTCGCGGATGCTGGCGCGGCTGGTGCTGGCCCAGTTCACGGCGAGTATCGCGGTACGGGAGGACCGCTCGCTGTTCGCCTGCCTGGTGCTGGACGACGCGACGGGGGTCGTGACGCCCGAGGCCGTCCGGGGCATCCAGCGGCTGCGGTCGGGCAACGCGGGCGCCGTCCTCACGCTGCGCACCCTGGACGACGTACCGAGGCCGCTGCGCGGACCGCTGCTGGGGTCGACCGGGTGCCGGATGGCGCTGGCCGGGGTCACGCCGTGGGACGGGCAGGACTTCGCCGAGGTCTGGGGCAAGGAGTGGACCGAGGCGCGGGACGTCACCGACCGGCAGATCATCGCGGAGACGCCGGCCGGGAAGGCGGTGCACGCGCTGCGGCGGGTGATCACCGGCAAGGCGCCGACCGCGCGGGCGGTGACCGTGCGCCAGGTCGAGCGGGAGCGGTGGTCGGCGTCCGAGCTGGCGCACGGGGTGCCGCCGGGGCACGCGGTGCTGTCGCTCACCAGCGTCCAGGGGGAGCACGCGCCGCCGTTGCTGGTGAACCTGCGGGGGTGACCTCGGTAAACGGGCGCGGGGCCACGCGGCGACCGTACGGTGAGGCAGAATCGGCACAGGTCGTTCATACATGGCGGCTAAAAGATCACCGAGATCACCGCGATCACACCGACTGAAGGCCTCATGCCCCCCACGCTCGCCTCGCTCGTCCACCACTCCGCGCTCAAGCTGACCGTGCGGGCGGGCGGGGACCGCCTGGACGTGCCCGTGCGGTGGGCGCATGTCAGCGAGCTCGCCGATCCCGTCCCCTATATGGAGGGCGGGGAGCTGCTGCTGATCACCGCGCTCAAGCTGGACGCGGAGAACCCCGAGACGATGCGGCGCTATGTGCGGCGCCTGGTGGGCGCGGGCGTGGTCGGGCTCGGTTTCGCGGTCGGCGTCAACTATGACGACATCCCCAAGGCGCTGGTCGACGCGGCGGCGGAGGAGGACCTGCCGCTGCTGGAGGTGCCGCGCCGCACGCCCTTCCTCGCCATCAGCAAGGCCGTGTCGGCGGCGATCGCGGCGGACCAGTACCGGGCGGTGACAGCCGGGTTCGCCGCGCAACGGGAGCTCACGAAGCAGGCGCTGACCGACGGGCCGGACGGGCTGCTGGCCGCGCTGGCGGCGCAGGTGAACGGCTGGGCGGCGCTGTACGACGCGTCCGGTGCCGTCGTCGCGACGGCGCCCGAGTGGGCGGGCCGGCGGGCGGCGCGGCTCACGGCGGACGTGGAGCGGCTGCGGGAGCGGCCCGCGCCGGCGTCGTCGGTGGTGGGCGGGCCGGAGCACGAGGACCGGGTGGAGCTGCACACGCTGGGGACCGGGCGGCGGCCCCGCGCCGCGCTGGCCGTCGGCACGGCGGCGGCGCTGGGCACGGCGGAGCGGTACGCGGTGCACTCGGCGATCGCGCTGCTGACGCTGACGACCGAGCGGTCGCGGTCGCTGCACGCGGCCGAGCAGCGGGTGGGGGCGGCGGTGCTGCGCATGCTGCTCGCCGGGGAGCCCGATCACGCGCGGGCCGTGGCGGGGGACCTGTACGGCGAACTGCTGGACGCGCCCTTCCGGGTGATCGTCGCCGAGGCGGCGCCGGTGTCGGCGGCGCGGGTCGTGGACTCCGGGGCCCGGGTGGCGCTCTCCACGACGTCCGCCGCGGTGCTGGTCGCCGCCTCCGAGGCGGGCGGTGATCCGCTGGGTGCGCTCACCGAGGTCGTGGAGTCCGCGGCGGCGCGGGCCGGGGAGGCGGTGCTCGTGGTGCCGGAGGGAGAGGGCGAAGCGGCTCGGGTGGTGGTGCTCGCGGCGGACGGGGGCGCGGCGGTCGCTAGGTGCGCGGAGTACGCGGCGGCGTTGGAGGCGGCGCGGGCGGGGACCGTACCCGAGGGGCGCGGCGCCGACGAGGACGAGCTGGTCGTGGGGCTCTCGGCACCGGCGGGGCCCATCGCCGCCGCGGCGGCGTACAAGCAGGCCGAGCAGGCCGTGTCGGTGGCCCGGCGGCGGGGGCGGGTGTGCGTGGAGCACGAGCAGCTGGCTGCCGGGTCCGTGCTGCCGTTGCTCGCGGACGACGCGGTGAAGGCGTTCGCGGACGGTTTGCTGCGGGCACTGCACGAGCACGACGCGACCGGGCGCGGAGACCTGGTGGCCTCGCTGCGGGCGTGGTTGTCGCGGCACGGGCAGTGGGACGCGGCGGCAGCGGACCTGGGGGTGCATCGGCACACGTTGCGCTACCGGATGCGGCGGGTGGAGGAGATCCTGGGGCGTTCGCTGGACGACGCCGATGTGCGGATGGAGCTTTGGCTGGCGTTGAAGGCCACGTCGGCCGAGTAGGCGGGGTGGGCGGTGCGGGCCCGGCGATTTCGCCCCCGCCGCGCTGAACGGGCCTCGTCCTCGAACGCCGGAAGGGCTGCGCTGCGCGACCCCGCCAAACCGGCACACCCCCGGCCTCCATCACTACACCTCGGACAAACGCCCCTCCGCCCGCGCGCCCCTACCGTGGACCCCGACACACCAGGACACCCCTAACGCGGAAGGGCCGGGATCGACATGACTTCCACCCACGCCTTCTGGCTCGCCGGTCGCCAGGTCAGTGGCGAGGACAGCTTTGATGTCACCTCCCCCTGGGACGGGCGGGTCGTCGGCACGGTGAGTGTGCCGACGGACGCGCAGATCGAGGAGGCCGTGGCCGCCGCGTACGCCGTCCGGGACGAGTTCGCCGCGACGCCCGCCCATGTGCGTGCCGCCGCCCTCGACCACGTCAGCCGGCGCCTCGTCGAGCGGACCGAGGAGATCGCCCGGCTGATCTCCGCCGAGAACGGCAAGCCCGTCAAGTGGGCCCGCGGCGAGGTCGGCCGTGCCGTGTCCGTGTTCCGGTTCGCGGCCGAGGAGGCCCGGCGGTTCAACGGCGGCGAGGCCCAGCGCCTCGACACCGACCTCGGCGGCCAGGGGCGGCTCGCCTTCACGCGGCGCTTCCCCAAGGGCGTCGTGCTCGGCATCGCGCCGTTCAACTTCCCGCTGAACCTGTGCGCCCACAAGATCGCCCCGGCCATCGCCGCCGGCGCGCCGATCATCCTCAAGCCCGCCCCGGCCACCCCGCTGTCCGGGCTGGTCATCGGTGAGCTGCTCGCCGAGACCGAGCTGCCCGCCGGCGCCTGGAGCATCCTCCCGGTGCCGAACGACCGTATGCCCGCGCTCGTCCAGGACCCCCGCCTGCCCGTGATCTCCTTCACCGGCTCCGAGACGGTCGGTTACGCGATCATGGACTCGGTGCCGCGCAAGCACTGCACCCTGGAGCTGGGCGGCAACGGCGCTGCGGTCGTGCTCGGCGACTTCGCGAGCGAGAAGGACCTCGACTGGGCGGCCACCCGCATCGCCACCTTCTCCAACTACCAGGGCGGCCAGTCCTGCATCTCCGTGCAGCGGGTGATCGCGGACGCGTCCGTGTACGACCGGCTCGTGCCGCGCATCGTCGCCGCCGTCGAGGCCCAGGTCACCGGTGACCCGGGCGACGACGCGACCGACGTCGGGCCGCTGGTCAGCGAGGACGCCGCCAAGCGCGTAGAGACGTGGGTGGACGAGGCCGTCGCCGCCGGGGCCGCCCTCCTCACCGGTGGCAAGCGCGACGGCGCCTCCTACGCGCCGACCGTCCTCACGGACGTACCGTCCGACGTCACCCTCGCCTGCGAGGAGGTCTTCGGCCCCGTCCTCACCGTGCAGAAGGCCGACGGGGAGGCCGCCGCCTTCGCCGCCGTCAACGACTCCAAGTACGGCCTCCAGGCAGGGGTGTTCACGCACGACCTGCAGACCGCCTTCCGGGCCCACCGGGCACTGGAGGTCGGCGGTGTCGTCATCGGTGACGTGCCCTCCTACCGTGCCGACCAGATGCCCTACGGCGGTGCCAAGCAGTCCGGTGTGGGGCGTGAGGGCGTGAAGTTCGCGATGGACGACTACACCTACGAGCGCGTGATGGTCCTCACGGGCCTCGCTCTCTGAGTGTTGCCGCCCCACCCCTAGCTAATGGGAACCATTTTCACATAGAATCCCCGAAGGGGCCCGGCACCGATGCCTTCCGGTGCCGGGCCCCTTCTTCGCGTCGGCCTCGTCCGGACCCTCAACCGGAGAAGCCGACGTGCGCGAGCCGCAGTGGTCCGCGCAGCCTGATGTGGACGTTGTGGACGCCCTCGGCGATGAAACCGGCGCTCAGCGTCGTGTAGTCGTACGGGTTCTCGTCCGGCGCTTGGGGCGTCAGTACGGCGAGTGCCGGACCCCCGTCCAGCGAGATCTCGACCACTCCGTCGCCGGACACCGTGGCCGTCACCTCCGTGACGCCGCCCCCGAAGTCGCAGTCCCGGTAGACCAGTTCGCCCGACCTGCCCTGCGCCGCCGTCACCGCGTCGCCCGACGTCTTCGTGCGGTCGACGATCGCGACGCCGCTCTGCTCGTCGAAGTCGGCCGCGCCCAGGCCGAGCCGGGTGACGGGGCGGGGTGCCGGGGCCTCACCGTCCAGGAGCACGGTCGTGCGCAGGCGGATGTCCTCACTGGAGGCGCCCGCCAGCAGCTCGTACGGGCCCGCCTCGCGGCGCCAACCGCCGCGCGCCACGTCCCAGAAGTCGAAGGCCCGCAAGGGGACTTCGAAGGACAGCTCCCGCTGCTCACCGGGTTCCAGGCGCACCCGGTCGTGCGCCAGCAGCTCGCGGCGCGGGCGCGGCACGGCCGGGTCCACGGCGCGTGTGTAGAGCTGGGCCACCTCGTCGGACGTCACGTCGCCGGTGTTCGTGACCGTGAAGGAGACCTTCAGCGCGTCGCCGTCCACCGTCGTCCTCAGGTCGGCGTACGAGAAGGCCGCGTACGACAGGCCGTGGCCGAACGGGAACAGCGGGGTGCCCTCGAAGTACAGGTACGTCTGACGGCTGCCGATCACGTCGTAGTCGAGGAGGCCGGGCAGGTCGGAGTCGGTGGCGTACCAGGTCTGCGGGAGGCGTCCCGCGGGGGAGACGTCACCGGCCAGGACGCGGGCCAGGGCGGCGCCGGCCGCCTGGCCGCCGTGGGACATCCACAGCATCGCCGGCAGGGACCCGTGGTCGATGGCGTACGGGTACGCCGACACCAGCGCCAGCACGGTGTTCGGGTTGGCCGCGTGGGCCGCGCGCAGCAGCCGCTCCTGGTGGGCGGGGAGGGCGAGCGTCGTACGGTCCTCGGTCTCGCGGCCGTTGATGTGCGGGTCGTTGCCCGCGACCACCAGGACCACGTCGGCCTGCGAGGTGATCCGCGTTACCGCGTCCTCGCCCCGCTCGACGACGACCAGCTCGAAGATCTCGGGATTCTCTTCGGCAACCCTGACGCCGTCGGCGGCGACCGAGACATGGCGACCCGTACCGATGTGCCTCAGGAGGTGTCCGTTCTCATGTGGTTCCAGGCGGAATGTCTCCTGGACGACCCAGCCTCCGGGCTGGTCGGCGGAGGCGCGGACACGGCCGTCCTCGGCGACGGAGAGGTAGCGGCCGTCCGGTGCGCGCAGGGTCAGCACGCCCTCGCCCCAGTCGACGAGCGCGAGTTCGGTGCCGGCCGGGTCGGTGGTCAGCGGGGGCAGGTCGGTGCGGCCCGCCAGCAGCGCCGGGTCGAGGGCGCCCTCGGCGCCGCGCACCTCGTCGGCGGCGTCGGCCTCGGGGACGTGCAGGAAGGTTCCGGCCGAGGTCTTCAGCAGGACGCGGTCCACGCCCTCCGCGAACTCCACCCGCTCCACGCCGAACCGCTCGTACAAGCCCTCCAGCGGGGTCGAGCGGTGGATGAGCGTGCCGCTGTACCAGTCGAGCTTGCACTCGTCGGCGAGCAGGCCGACCACCGCGAGCCGGGTGTCGGGCGCGAGCGGCAGCAGGCCCGAGTTGTTCTTGAGCAGGACTACCGACTGCTCCGCCGCCTCCTGCGCGAGATCGCGGTGGGCCGGGGTGTCGAAGTCCTTGGTGAGCGCGTGCGGGTCGTACTCCGGGTCGAACTCGCCGAGCCGGAAGCGCACCGAGAGCTGGCGGCGGACGGCCGCGTCGATGTCAGCCTCGGTCAGCAGGCCCCGGTCCAGGGCGCCGCGGACGCGCGCGGTGATCTTCGAGCTGTCGGTGCCGTGGTCGGTGAAGCTGTCGACGCCCGCCAGCAGCGAGGCGGCCGTCGCCTCCTCGTGGGTGTCGAAGTAGTGCTCGGAGTCCACCAGGTTGGACGGCGCGCCCGCGTCCGAGCAGACCAGCAGGTCCTCGTCGGTCCAGGTGCGCAGGTGCTCGCGCAGATACGGCGATACGTGGTTGGGGCGGCCGTTGACCAGGTTGTACGCCGGCATCACCCCCGCCGTCGCGCCCGCCTCGACCGTCTCGCGGAAGGCCCGCAGGTCGTACTCGTGCAGGACGCGCGGGCGCACCGAGCTGGACGTGGTGTCCCGGTTCGTCTCGTTGTTGTGCGCGAGCCAGTGCTTCAGGACGGGCGCGGTGCGCCAGTACGTCGGGTGGTCGCCGCGCAGGCCGCGGGTGTACGCGGTGGCGATGGCCGAGGTCAGCTTGGGGTCCTCGGAGTAGCCCTCCTCGTTGCGGCCCCACAGGGGGTGGCGCAGCAGGTTGACGGTGGGGGACCAGACGTTCAGGCCCACCCGGTCGTCGCGGGCGCGCATCGCGCGGATCTCCTTGGAGACGGCCTCGCCGACCCGTCGTACGAGATCGGTGTTCCAGGTCGCGCCGAGGCCGACGGCCTGGGGAAAGACGGTGGCCGGACCCATCCAGGCCGCGCCGTGCAGCGCCTCCTGGCCGGTGCGGAAATCCGCGATGCCGAGCCGCTCGACGGCGGGGACGAACTGGTGCAGGAAGCCGATCTTCTCGTCGAGCGTGAGCCGCGACAGAAGGTCGTCGATGCGCTTCGCGAACGGCAGGTGCTGATCGCGGAAAGGCGGCGTGGGCGGCGTGTTTGCGGTCACGTGGGGATCCCTTTGCGATGGATCGGTTCGGTGCTTTCGAAGCGCTTCGATGCTCATTCGATGCAAGGGCGGGTGTCAAGGGATCGGCACCATGACTTCAAGCAGTGCATAAGGAAAGGTCCCTTCCCTGGCCTCACAGGAATCTTGGGAACGACCCTTGTGTGCCCACTGGGCTTCACTTAACCTCGCAGCAACATCGAAGCGCTTCGACTACGAAAGTTGCGCCGCAGAGGTCGAAGAATCGCTTCAGCTCAGCCAGTTCCACTTACGACACCGCAGCCGACGGCCCACCGCCGGGTGTCCAGGTGCGCCACGAAGGGTTGACGCAATGACGCCGAACGCCGCCTCCGCCTCCGCCTTCTCCGGACCGAGCCGGAGAAGCTTCCTCGCCTCCACAGCGGTCGCCACCGCAGCGGTGGCCGGTGGGATGCCGCTGCTTGCCGCCTGCGGCGGTTCGGCCAGCGGGAAGCGTGAAGGGGCCACATCGGGCAAGGCAGCCGACAAGCTGATCCCGGCCTACGTCGCCAGCAAGATCGCCCAGCCGGACATTCCGTCGAAGAACGGTTCCGCGGCCGGCTACACCAGCAAGATCGACCTCGCGGCCCTCGCCGCCTCGGTCCCGGACAAGCTGGGTACCGGCGCTTCCCTCAAGATCATGTCCCCGCTCTGGGGCACTCCGCCGAAGCCTGATTGCGCGTACTACAAGGCACTCGACGCGGAGGCGGGCACCAAGATCACCTGGCAGAACCAGGACGGCAACACCTACGGCGAGAAGCTCGGCGCCGTCCTCGCCTCCAGCTCCATACCCGACATGGTGGTCGTGCCCAGCTGGGAGCTGGTCGGCAAGATCTCCAGCGCGGTCACCGCGAAGTTCATGGACCTCGGCCCCTACCTGGCGGGCGACAAGGTCAAGAAGTACCCGAACCTGGCCGCGATCCCCTCCGACGCCTGGCGCATGTCCATCTTCGGCGGCGCACTGCGCGGCATCCCGATGCCCGCCGCCCCCGTGCCCAACATCGTGCCCTTCTACCGCAAGGACATCTTCGACACGAAGGGCTACACCGTCCCCAAGTCGGCCGACGAGTTCCTCAGCTGGGCCAAGGAGGCCACCAGCGCCAAGGCCAAGGTGTGGGCCTGTGGTGACATGAGATGGTCGGCGGCAGGCTTCTTCGGTGTCCAGCCTGCCGGGCCGCTCGGCTGGAACATCGGGAGCGACGGCAAGCTGACGTATCGCATCGAGCATCCTGAGTACCTCGAACATCTGGAGTGGGTCCGCAAGCTGTTCGCCGCCGGTGTGGTCCATCCCGACGACAAGGCAAACACGGGCGATCCCACCCAGCGGTTCACCTCCGGGCAGACCCTGGTCGGCAACAGCGACATGTCCGGCTGGTACGGCATGACCACCGAACAGGCCCAGTCCAACCCCGACTTCGAGGTCGACGGCATGGACTACTTCGGCGCCGACGGCGGTACCCCGACGCTGTACGCCGGCCAGCCCGCCGGCATCTGGTCGATGATCCGCAAGGGCGCCTCGAAGGAGACGGTCGAGAACGCGCTGGCCGCCGCCAACTTCGCGGCAGCGCCCTACGGCACCAAGGAGCGGATGTTCGTCGACTACGGCGTCGAGGGCACCCACTACACGGTCAAGGACGGCGTCCCCGTCAAGAACGATCGGGGTGTCCAGGAGGTGAACAATGCCTGGGTGCTGCTGGCGGCCCCGGCTCCTTACCTGGCCCACCCCGACTTCCCCGAGATCGCCCGCAAGCAGGTCGAGTGGCAGCAGCGGCAGGGTGCCTTCGTGAAGAAGACGTCCACCTACGGCATGAACATCGTCGAGCCGACCCGCTACGCCACCCTCTCCAGCCAGTTCGAGCAACTGGAGATCGACTTCGTGCGCGGCAACAAGAAGCTGTCCGACGTCCAGCAGGCCATCTCCACCTGGAAGTCCTCCGGCGGCGACAAGCTGCGCGACTGGTACAAGCAGCTCCTCGACAAGAACGGCAGTGGCAACTGATGGCCCTCACGGCCGGGAGCAGGCCGGACGGGACACGTCCCCCCGCGGCGGTCGAGGAACCGGCGGCCGCGGTCGTCGCGGCCACCGCGAAGGAGAGCGTGCCGCGCAGGGCCGGCAAGGCCGGAAAGGTACCCTTCCGGGTCCGGTGGCGCCGCGACCGCGCGCTCATCCTGATGACCCTGCCGGTCATCGTCCTGCTCGTGATCTTCAACTACGTCCCGCTGCTCGGCAACGTCGTCGCCTTCCAGGACTACGACCCGTACGCCGCCGGCAACGGCATCACGGCGATCTTCCACAGCCCCTGGGTCGGGGTGGAGCAGTTCTCGCGGATGGTCGACGACCCGCTGTTCTGGAGCGCCACGAAGAACACCATCGTCCTGTTCATGCTGCAACTGGTGCTGTTCTTCCCGGTCCCGATCGCCCTCGCGCTGGTCATCAACAGCGTGATCCGGCCCCGGGTACGGGCCGTGGCACAGGCGATCATGTATCTGCCGCACTTCTTCTCCTGGGTCCTCGTGGTCACCGTCTTCCAGCAGATCCTCGGCGGCGCGGGCATCATCGCCCAGACCCTGGAGAAGCACGGGTGGAGCGGCTTCGACCTGATGACCGACGCGGACCTCTTCAAGTACCTGGTCACCGCGCAGGCCGTGTGGAAGGACGCCGGCTGGGGGATCATCGTCTTCCTCGCGGCCCTGTCCGCAGTCAGCACCGACCTGTACGAGGCCGCCGCCATGGACGGCGCGGGACGCTGGCGACGCATGTGGCATGTCACGCTGCCCGCGCTGCGACCGGTGATCGCGCTGCTGCTCGTCCTGCGGGTGGGCGACGCGCTGAGCGTCGGATTCGAGCAGTTCCTGCTCCAGCGGTGGGCGGTCGGTGCGGGAGCCAGCGAGGTCCTCGACACCTACGTGTGGAACATGGGTATCCAGAACGGCGACTTCAGCTACGCGGCCGCAGTCGGCCTCGTCAAGGGAGTCATCGGAGTCTGTCTCGTCCTGGGCGCGAACAAGGTCGCGCACCTGCTCGGCGAGCAGGGGGTGTATCAGAAGTGAGCCTCAACACGACACTCATCCGCAGCCTGAAGGCTCCCGCTCGCCCCGTGTGGGAGGAGCCGCCCAGCAAGGCCGGGCTCACCGCCAAGGGCGCATTCCTGGTCCTGTGCTGTCTGGGGGTCCTCGGGCCGCTGTGGATCGTGATCGTCACCAGCCTCTCGCCCAAACCGGTGATCGACCGGGTCGGCGGTCTGGTCGTGATCCCCCAGGGCATCACCTTCGTCAACTACACCGAACTGCTCAGCGGCGGACAGGTCAGCCGGGCGATCATGGTCTCGGTCGGCGTCACGCTCTTCGGCACGCTGTTCTCCATGACGGTGTCCGTACTCGCGGCCTACGGGCTGTCCAGGCCGGGCACTCTGGGCCACCGGTTCTTCCTGGTGACCATGATGGCCACCATGTTCTTCGGGGCCGGCCTCATCCCGACGTACCTTTTGGTGCAGTCACTGGGCCTCACCGACACCTATCTGTCCCTGATCCTGCCGAGCGCGGTCAGTGTCTTCAACATCCTGGTGCTGCGGGCCTTCTTCATGGGGATCTCGCCCGAACTCACCGAGTCGGCCCGCATCGACGGGGCCAGTGACCTGCGGATCCTGCTGACCATCATCATGCCGCTGTCCCGGGCGGTCCTGGCCGTCATCTCCCTGTTCTACGCGGTCGGGTACTGGAGCGCCTGGTTCAACGCCTCCATCTACCTCACCGACCAGCAGATGATGCCGCTGCAGAACGTGCTCATCCAGCTGGTCCAGAAGAACACCGAGGCGCCGGCCGGGCTCCAGCAGGCGGTCCGTACGGGGCAGCTCTCCGCGCTGGGGCTGCAGATGGCCGTCATGGTCCTCGCACTGATCCCCGTCGCGGTCGCCTCCCCCTTCGTCCAAAGGCACTTCAAGAAGGGCATGTTGACGGGAGCCATCAAGGGCTGACGGTCAGTTGTGGAGAACAGCGCCGTAGGGCCACCGGTCGCTCGCTGTCTGCGACTTCGTTGTGGCTGGTCGCGCAGTTCCCCGCGCCCCTAGGCAGGTATCCGCATCCCCAGTTGTAAGAACGAGGTGCGTCATGCGCTCGTCCCAGCCCAGCAGAAGAACCGTTCTCGCCGGGACCGCGGCCGCCGCCGGCCAGGCATACCGCTGGGACGACTGGAACCTCCTCGCGTCGAAGCCATAGCCGTCGACCCCGCCCATCCCGACCGCGTCTACCTCGCCCTCCTGACCGTCAGCAGCAGCTGACACCGCATCGGGGCCGGGGTCGGTCCGTGTCCTGTCTCAGGCGCGGTCGACCTCGGCCCGCAGTGCGTTGTACTGCGCGAACGCGGTCTCGACCTCGGCGCGGGTCAGGCCGTAGCGAGCCAGATCGTAGCGGTGCGGGCGGGTGCCCTTCGGGCGGGCCACGGCCCCGGCGAGCCGGGCCGCCTCGGCGTCGCCCCAGCGGGCGCCGACCGCGGCGTAGAGCTTGGGGGCGCCCGTGGCGGGCTCGGCGGCGAGCCAGGAGTACGGGGCGTCCACCAGTGCCTCCCGGGGCAGGGCGGCACGGGCCCGCAGGCCGCGTTCCATCGCACGGCTCAGCAGTGCGAACCAGGTCGCCCCGATGCCGTGCAGGTCCAGGGGGCGGGTGCTGACGGTCATGCCGTGCTCGATCAGGCTGCAGAACGAGGCCACGGCGGTGACCGGGTCGCGGTGACACCACACGATCGTGGCGTCCGGGAACACCCTGTGCAGGGCGTCCAGGTTGCCCAGGTGCAGGGGCGACTTGAGGATCCAGCGGCGGCGCGGACGGCCGTACTGGAGGACCTGGAAGACCTGTTTCAGATACCGGTAGTCCTCGACGAAGTCGCGCTCGCGGTACCACGCCACGTACTCGGGGATCAGGGCCTGCGACAGCGGCATCAGCGCGTGCGGCAGGGCGAAGGTGCACTCCTCCGGGCCCTCCGCGGCCATCGGGTGGATGTCGCGGAAGCGCGGCGCGAACAGGTTGGTGCCCTGGACCATACGGCGGCCCGCCGTGACCCTCTTGCGGCGCTTGCGTGGCGGCAACTCCAGGTCGGGTGCGAGCAGTTCCCACAGCAGAGGGCTGCGGTGCTCCCGGGACAGCGACAGTACGGCGTGGGTGACCGTCGTCGCGGTGCGCGGCAGGCCCACCACGAACACCGGCTTGTCGATGGGCTCCCGCTCGATCTCCGGGTGCTCGGCGATCAGCCCCCGCACCCGCGCCCGGTTGGCGAGATGCCTGCGGACGAAGGCCTGCGCCGACTGCCAGCCCACCGGCGTGAGGTTCTCGGCCTTCGCCCACCAGCCCAGCAGCGACCGGAAGTCGTCGACGAACCGCCCATCCCCCTTCGCCTCTCCCGCTTCCACGGCGATCCGGTCGAAGACACGGTCGGGGCTGCGGCGGGAGCCGAAGGCCGGCCGCAGCAGCTGGTCGGCCAGGGCGAGGGTGAGGGGAGGGGTGGACACGGAGGGACCCTATCGCGCTCAACTGGCGTGCAGTGTAGGTAAGTTGGACATGCTTGAGGGCGGCCGGAAGACCTCCATCGTCCGGCCGCCCTCTTCGACACGGCTACTCCGCTACAGGCAGCCGCGCCCCGTCCCGCAGGAACAGCGGGATCCGGTCCAGCGGGGCGTCGACCGTCACGGTCGCACCGCCCTCGTACGTCTCACCCGTCCACGCGTCCGTCCAGCGCGCGCCCGCCGGGAGATACGTCGTCCACGTCGTCGCGCCCGCCGTCAGTACCGGCGCGACCAGCAGGTCACGGCCGAGCAGGTAGGCGTCGTCGACCGACCAGGCGGCCCGGTCCTCGGGGAACTCCAGGAACAGTGGCCGCATCACCGGCAGGCCCTCCTCGTGGGCCTCGCGCATGACGTCGAGGACGTACGGCTTGAGGCGCTCGCGCAGCCGCAGGTACTTCTCCAGGATCGCGCCGGCCTCCTCGCCGTACGACCACACCTCGTTCGGGCCGCCGGTCATCGCCGGGCCGAGCGGCATGCCCGGGTCGCGGAAGCCGTGCAGGCGCATCAGCGGGGACAGGGCGCCGAACTGGAACCAGCGGACCATCACCTCGCGGTACGCCTCGTCGTCCGGGTCGCCGCCGTGGAAGCCGCCGATGTCCGTGTTCCACCAGGGGATGCCGGACAGCGCGGTGTTGAGGCCGGCCGCTATCTGGCGGCGCAGGGTCGGGAAGTCGGTGCCGATGTCGCCGGACCACAGGGCGGCGCCGTAGCGCTGGCTGCCGGCCCAGGCCGAGCGGTTCAACGTCACCACCTCGGTCTCGCCGGCGGCGTGCAGGCCCTCGTAGAACGTGCGGGAGTTCTCGGCCGGGTAGCTGTTGCCGACCTCCAGGCCGGGGCCCGTCCAGTAGCGCAGGTTCTCCTGGAAGCCGGGCTTCAGCTCCGGCTCGCAGGCGTCCAGCCAGAAGGCCGTGATGCCGTACGGGTCGAGGTAGTTCTGCTTGACCTTCGACCACACGAACTGCCGGGCGTCCGGGTTGGTGGCGTCGTAGAACGCCACCTGGACCGTGGAGGCCACCTCCTTGTCGGGCCAGTCGGCGTGCGCCATCGGGCCGTACTGGGTGCCGATGAAGTAGCCGCGCTGCTCCATGACCGGGTGGTTCTCCGAGAGCGGGGAGACCGACGGCCAGACGGACACGACGAGCTTGATGCCGAGCTCGTCCAGCTCACGCACCATCGCCGCCGGGTCCGGCCACTCCTTCGGGTCGAACTTCCACTCGCCGAGGTGCGTCCAGTGGAAGAAGTCGCAGACGATGGCGGAGATGGGCAGGCCCCGGCGCTTGTACTCCCGTGCCACGGCGAGGAGTTCGTCCTGCGTGCGGTAGCGCAGCTTGCACTGCCAGAAGCCCGCCGCCCACTCGGGCAGCATCGGCGTACGGCCCGTCACCGCGCTGTAGCGGCGCTGGCCGTCGGCCGGGGTGCCCGCGGTGATCCAGTAGTCGATCTGCCGGGCCGAGTCGGCTACCCAGCGCGTCCCGTTGCCGGCCAGCTCCACGCGGCCGATCGCCGGGTTGTTCCACAGCAGGGTGTAGCCGCGGCTGGAGGACACGACCGGGATGCCGACCTCGGCGTTGCGCTGGACCAGGTCGAGGACCAGGCCCTTCTGGTCGAACCGGCCGTGCTGGTGCTGGCCGAGGCCGTACAGCTTCTCGTCGTCGTACGCGGCGAAGCGCTGCTCCAGGCGGTGGTGGCCGTTGCCGACCGCGGTGTAGAGGCGCGGGCCCGGCCACCAGAAATGGGCGCGCTCCTCGGCGAGCACCTCCGTGCCGTCCTCGGTGCGCAGGAAGCGGATCAGGCCTTCGGCGTCGACCTGGACGGTCAGCGCGCCGACGGTCAGCACGCCCAGTCCGTCCTCGATCTTGACGGTCGACTCGGTCGCCGGGGCGGAGTCCAGCAGCGCCCCGGGGAGCCCGTCGAGGACCGGGCCGCCGAGCCGGGTCCGCACCCGGACCGCGTCCGGACCCCACGGCTCGACGCGCACGGTCTCCTGACGGCCGCTCCACTCCAGCGCGCCGTCCCGCTCACGGAACGTGCCGACGGTCGGGGACGACTGCGCGAGGCTGACCGTGCCCGGCAGGGACGGCTGTGTTTCGGCAGGCTGATTCACGGGGGCGCTCCTGAAGAGGGCGGCTGGGTGAGGAAGGCGACAGCGGTGCGGCCAGGGGGCGCCCGGAAGGGCACGGCGGGTGAGGTGGGTCAGTGCGTGGCGGACGGCGCCGGGCCCGTGCTCGTCCGCACCGTCAACTCGGGTGCGATCAGCAGGACTTCGTCGCTCCCGCGCCCGTCGAGCTTGGCGACCAGCTGCTCCACGGCATGCCGGCCCATCTCCTGCGCGGGGATGGAGACGGACGTCAGCCGCACCGACGCCTGGGTGGCCACCTGGTCGGGGCAGATACCGACCACCGACACGTCCTCGGGCACGGCACGACCCTGCTGGCGCAGCAGGGCGAGCAGTGGCTCGACCGCCGACTCGTTCTGCACGACGAACCCGGTGGTGCTCGGGCGCTCGTCGAGGATGCGGGCGAGGGTCACGGCCATCGCGTCGTACCCGCCCTCGCACGGCCGGTGCAGCAGCCGCATCCCCAACTCCTGGGAACGCGCCCGCAGTCCGTCGAGGGTGCGCTCGGCGAAACCGGTGTGCCGTTCGTAGACGGCCGGGGCCTCGCCTATGACAGCGATGTCGCGGTGCCCGAGCATCGCCAGATGCTCCACGCACAGCGCGCCGGTCGCCTTGAAGTCGAGGTCGACGCAGGTCAGCCCGGTGGTGTCGGCGGGCAGGCCGATCAGTACGGACGGCTGATCGGTGCCGCGCAGCAGCGGCAGCCGCTCGTCGTCCAGCTGGACGTCCATCAGGATCATCGCGTCGGCGAGCCCGCTGCCGGTGACCCGGCGTACGGCGTCGGGGCCCTCCTCGCCGGTCAGCAGCAGGACGTCGTAGCCGTGGGTGCGGGCCGTGGTGGCCACCGCGATGGCGATCTCCATCATCACCGGCACGTACATGTCGGTGCGCAGCGGGATCATCAGCGCGATGATGTTCGACCTGCTGCTGGCCAGGGCGCGGGCACCCGCGTTCGGGTGGTAGCCCAGCTCGCGGATGCTCTGCTCCACCCGCTGCCGGGTGGCCCCGGAGATGGACCGCTTGCCGCTGAGGACATAGCTCACCGTGCTCGCCGAGACTCCGGCGTGCTGGGCGACCTCGGCGAGGGTGACCATCCAGCTCTCCAAGCTTTGCGAAGCGCTTCGACAGTGCGCGCTACGTACAGGGGCGTGTGTGAGGGTGGTTCGACACTAGCTCTGGCGCGCGCGGGTGTCCATAGGTTGTCGAAGCGCTTCGACAGCTTTTCTCGTACGAGACTGTCGGCGCGGTGGGCGCAACCTCCCGGCGGGCCGGCGGCCACGGGGAGGTCGTACCGGAACCGTCCCCCGGAAGGACCCCCCGATGCAACACCGCCGACCGTGCCTGTCCAAGAAGCGCAAGACCCTCGACCTGGACGACTTCACCCAGGCACTCGTCCGGCGCAACCTGCTGAGCGACGACACGTACGTCTCCGCATCGAGTCCGGCACCGAGGTCTTCAAGGGCACGGGGCGACTGGACACCAAGGCGTACTCCGTCAACATCGGCTGAACAGGCGCGCGTGGGGTGGTGGGGGCGCCCGGAATCGGGTACATACGATCGGGTAGCACCCGTCGGTAACCAAACGGCCCAAGATCCCGATTCGCGGCGAGGTGAGCCTCATGTCCGCAGCACCCACGAAGCCTACTGTCACTGAGCGTGAGGCACGCCAGGTGGCGGAGGCGGCCCGGCAGCAGGAGTGGCGCAAGCCCAGCTTCGCCAAGGAACTGTTCCTCGGCCGCTTCCGCCTCGACCTCATCCACCCCCACCCGATGCCGACCGACGAGGCGGCCCAGCGCGGCGAGGAGTTCCTCGCCAAACTGCGCGACTTCGTCGAGACGAAGGTCGACGGCGCCCTCATCGAACGCGAGTCCCGGATCCCCGACGACGTGATCGACGGGCTCAAGGAACTCGGCGCCTTCGGCATGAAGATCGACACCAAGTACGGCGGGCTCGGCCTCGGCCAGGTCTACTACAACAAGGCCCTCGCCCTGGCCGGCTCGGCGTCCCCCGCGATCGGCGTGCTGCTGTCGGCCCATCAGTCGATCGGCGTACCGCAGCCGCTCAAGCTGTTCGGCACCCCCGAGCAGAAGGAACGGTTCCTGCCGCGCTGCGCCCGCACCGACATCAGCGCCTTCCTGCTGACCGAGCCGGACGTCGGCTCGGACCCGGCGCGCCTGGCCACCTCCGCCGTACCGGACGGGGACGACTACGTCCTCGACGGGGTCAAGCTGTGGACGACCAACGGCGTCGTCGCCGACCTCCTGGTCGTCATGGCACGCGTCCCCAAGTCCGAGGACCACAAGGGCGGCATCACGGCCTTCGTCGTCGAGACCAACTCGCCCGGCATCACGGTCGAGAACCGCAACGCCTTCATGGGCCTGCGCGGCATCGAGAACGGCGTCACCCGCTTCCACCAGGTCCGCGTCCCCGCCGCCAACCGCATCGGCCCCGAGGGCGCCGGCCTGAAGATCGCGCTGACCACGCTGAACACCGGGCGGCTCTCCCTGCCCGCGTCCTGCGTCGCCGCCGGCAAGTGGTGCCTGAAGATCGCCCGCGAGTGGTCGGCGGCGCGCGAGCAGTGGGGCAAGCCGCTCGCCCACCACGAGGCCGTCGGCTCGAAGATCTCCTTCATCGCGGCCACCACCTTCGCCCTGGAGGCCGTCACCGACCTCGCCTCGCAGATGGCCGACGAGGACCGCAACGACATCCGCATCGAAGGCGCCCTCGCCAAGCTGTACGCCTCCGAGATGGCCTGGCTCATCGCCGACGAACTCGTCCAGATCCGCGGCGGCCGCGGCTTCGAGACGGCCGACTCGCTCCGGGCGCGCGGCGAGCGCGGCGTCCCCGCCGAGCAGATCCTGCGCGACCTGCGCATCAACCGCATCTTCGAGGGCTCGACGGAGATCATGCATCTCCTCATCGCCCGCGAGGCCGTCGACGCCCACCTGTCGGTCGCCGGCGACCTCATCGACCCCGACAAGTCCCTCCAGGACAAGGCGAAGGCGGGCGCGAACGCCGGCGTCTTCTACGCCAAGTGGCTGCCGAAGCTGGTCGCGGGACAGGGTCAACTGCCCTACTCGTACGGCGAGTTCAAGCGCGGCGTCGACCTCTCCCCGCACCTGCGCTACGTCGAACGCACCTCCCGCAAGCTCGCCCGCTCCACCTTCTACGGCATGTCCCGCTGGCAGGGCCGCATGGAGACCAAGCAGGGCTTCCTGGGCCGTGTCGTCGACATCGGCGCGGAGCTGTTCGCCATGAGCGCGGCCTGTGTGCGCGCCGAGCACCTGCGCGCCCAGGGCGAGCACGGCCGTGAGGCGTACCAGCTCGCCGACGCCTTCTGCCGGCAGTCCCGGCTGCGGATCGAGGAGCTCTTCGGCCGGCTGTGGTCCAACACCGACGACCTCGACCGCAAGGTCGTCAAGGGCGTGATGGCGGGCACGTACGAGTGGCTGGAGCAGGGCATCGTCGACCCGTCGGACGACGGCGGCGTGTGGATCGCCGACGCGACGCCGGGCCCGAGCGAACGGGAGAACGTGCACCGGCCGATCCGCTGAGGTGACGGGACCGAAGGGGGACCGGGCTGAGCCCGGTCCCCTTTTCCCTGCCCTTTTCCCGCTTTCCCCGCCCGGTCCTCACGGCCGAGCGGGGCAAGGCCGGCACCGTAAACCACAGGCCGGTCACCGCGGAGCTGGTGAACAACGGCCACACCGCCTGGAGAACGAGGTGAACGTCACTCCGGAGCAGGTCGCCGCCTGCAAAGAGCTCTTCCCGGTGGGCAACAGGCCGGTGCAGGAGCGCAACGACCGTGAGGTCGACCACGTCGGCAACTGACACAACCGACATGCCGGGCCGCCTCCCGCGGGGGGAGAGGGGACACACGTCCGGGGAGGGTCGGACGTGTGTCCCCGGACGCGAGCGCGACCCGACACAATGGGGGCCATGAGCGACAGTCCAGCCCCTCTCGCCGACCCGCATCTCGTCTACGACCCCGTGGCGGGCGACGGCCCCAAGGACGTGGTGATCCTCGGCTCCACCGGGTCGATCGGCACCCAGGCGATCGACCTCGTGCTGCGCAACCCCGACCGGTTCCGGGTCACCGCCCTCTCCGCCAACGGCGGCCGGGTCGCCCTCCTCGCCGAGCAGGCGTACCGGCTGAGGGCGCGGACCGTCGCGGTCGCCCGCGAGGACGTCGTACCGGCGCTGCGCGAAGCCCTCCAGGCCCAGTACGGCACGGGGGAGCCGCTCCCCGAGATCCTCGCCGGCCCGGACGCGGCCACGCAGGTCGCCGCCTCCGACTGCCACACCGTCCTCAACGGCATCACCGGCTCCATCGGCCTCGCCCCGACCCTCGCCGCCCTGGAGGCGGGCCGCACTCTCGCGCTCGCCAACAAGGAGTCCCTGATCGTCGGCGGCCCCCTGGTCAAGGCGCTCGCCAAGCCCGGGCAGATCATCCCGGTCGACTCCGAACACGCCGCCCTGTTCCAGGCGCTGGCGTCCGGCTCACGCGCCGACGTACGCAAACTCGTGGTCACGGCGTCCGGCGGCCCCTTCCGCGGCCGTACGAAGGCCGAGCTGGCGAACGTGACCGTCGAGGACGCCCTCGCCCACCCCACCTGGGCGATGGGCCCGGTCATCACGATCAACTCCGCGACCCTCGTCAACAAGGGTCTGGAGGTCATCGAGGCGCACCTGCTCTACGACATTTCCTTCGACCGCATTGAGGTCGTCGTACATCCCCAGTCGTATGTTCACTCGATGGTTGAGTTCACGGACGGATCCACGATCGCCCAGGCGACGCCCCCCGACATGCGCGGGCCGATCGCCATCGGCCTCGGCTGGCCGGAGCGCGTCCCCGACGCCGCGCCCACCTTCGACTGGAGCAAGGCGTCGACCTGGGAGTTCTTCCCGCTCGACAACGACGCGTTCCCGTCGGTGAACCTCGCGCGCCACGTGGGCGGGCTCGCGGGCACGGCACCCGCGGTGTTCAATGCGGCCAACGAGGAGTGCGTGGAGGCCTTCCGGGCCGGCGCGCTGCCGTTCAACGGGATCATGGAGACCGTGACGCGGGTGGTGGAGGAGCACGGCGCCCCGAGTGCGGGAACTTCTCTCACCGTCGCGGACGTCCTCGAAGCGGAGACCTGGGCGCGCAGGCGGGCCCGGGAACTGGCGGCACACACGGCGGAGGCCCGTGCATGACGACCCTGATGTTCATCCTCGGCATAGTGCTGTTCGCGGTCGGGCTGCTCTTCTCGATCGCATGGCACGAGCTGGGCCACCTGTCCACGGCCAAGCTGTTCGGCATCCGAGTGCCGCAGTACATGGTCGGCTTCGGCCCGACCCTCTGGTCGCGGAAGAAGGGCGACACCGAGTACGGCATCAAGGCGATCCCGTTCGGCGGCTACATCCGCATGATCGGCATGTTCCCGCCGGGCCCGGACGGCCGCCTGGAGGCACGCTCCACGTCCCCGTGGCGCGGCATGATCGAGGACGCCCGCTCGGCCGCCTTCGAGGAGCTCAAGCCGGGCGACGAGACCCGCCTCTTCTACACGCGCAAGCCGTGGAAGCGGGTCATCGTGATGTTCGCGGGCCCGTTCATGAACCTGGTCCTCGCCTTCGGCCTGTTCCTCACCGTGCTGATGGGCTTCGGCATCCAGCAGCAGACCACCACCGTGAGCTCGGTCTCCCCGTGCGTCATCGCCCAGACCGAGAAACGCGACGAGTGCAAGGCGTCCGACCCCGAGTCCCCGGCCGCGGCCGCGGGCATGAAGGCCGGCGACAAGATCGTCTCCTTCGCCGGGGTCCGGACCGACGACTGGAACACCCTCTCCGACCTCATCCGCGACAGCGCCGGAAAAGAGGTGCCGATCGTCGTCGACCGCAAGGGCGAGCAGGTCACCCTGGAGGCGAAGATCGCCACCAATCGCGTCGTGAAGAAGGACGCGAGCGGGGCGTATGTCGAGGGCGAGTACATCAAGGCCGGCTTCCTCGGCTTCAGCGCGGCCACCGGCGTCGTCAAACAGGACTTCGGGGACTCCGTGTCCTGGATGACCGACCGGGTCGGCGACGCCGTCGACTCCCTGGTGGCCCTGCCCTCCAAGATCCCCGCCCTGTGGGACGCGGCCTTCGGGGACGGCCCCCGTGAGCCGGACTCCCCGATGGGCATCGTCGGCGCGGCGAGGGTGAGCGGCGAGATCGCGACGCTCGACATCCCCGCCTCACAACAGCTGGCCACCTTCGTGTTCCTGCTGGCCGGCTTCAACCTCTCCCTGTTCCTCTTCAACATGCTCCCGCTGCTGCCGCTCGACGGCGGCCATATCGCGGGCGCCCTGTGGGAGTCGCTGCGCCGCAACACGGCGAAGGTGCTGCGCCGCCCGGACCCGGGCCCCTTCGATGTGGCGAAGCTGATGCCGGTGGCGTACGTGGTCGCCAGCGTCTTCATCTGCTTCACCCTGCTGGTGCTGGTCGCGGATCTCGTTAACCCGGTCAGAATCTCCTAGTCACACGGCGTTCGAGGCGGCCCGGGATCCTATGTCCCGGGCCGCCTTCCATTGAGTGGGTTTACAGGGCGTGATGTGCTGGGGTGAACGCCCGTGCCGTAATCTCGAAGCCTGGAGCCCGCTGCTGACGGGACCGGACCTTGATCCACGACTTGGGGTTGCACAGCAGATGACTGCGATTTCTCTCGGCATGCCGTCCGTTCCGACCAGGGTTGCCGAGCGCCGCCGGAGCCGGCAGATCCAGGTCGGCTCCGTGGCGGTCGGCGGGGACGCCCCGGTCTCGGTCCAGTCGATGACGACGACCCGTACGTCGGACATCGGCGCCACGCTCCAGCAGATCGCCGAGCTCACCGCCTCCGGCTGCCAGATCGTGCGCGTTGCCTGCCCGACGCAGGACGACGCCGACGCCCTCGCGACGATCGCCCGCAAGTCCCAGATCCCGGTGATCGCGGACATCCACTTCCAGCCGAAGTACGTCTTCGCGGCCATCGAGGCCGGCTGCGCCGCGGTCCGCGTCAACCCCGGCAACATCAAGCAGTTCGACGACAAGGTCAAGGAGATCGCGCGGGCCGCCAAGGACCACGGCACGCCGATCCGCATCGGCGTCAACGCCGGCTCGCTCGACCGACGCCTGCTGCAGAAGTACGGCAAGGCGACGCCCGAGGCCCTGGTCGAGTCGGCCCTGTGGGAAGCCTCCCTCTTCGAGGAGCACGACTTCCGGGACATCAAGATCTCGGTCAAGCACAACGACCCGGTCATCATGATCGAGGCATACAAGCAGCTCGCCGCCCAGTGCGACTACCCCCTGCACCTCGGTGTGACGGAGGCGGGCCCGGCGTTCCAGGGCACGATCAAGAGCGCGGTCGCCTTCGGTGCCCTCCTCTCGCAGGGCATCGGCGACACGATCCGCGTCTCGCTCTCCGCGCCTCCCGCCGAGGAGGTCAAGGTCGGTATCCAGATCCTGGAGTCCCTGAACCTCAAGCAGCGCGGCCTGGAGATCGTCTCCTGCCCGTCCTGCGGCCGCGCCCAGGTCGACGTCTACAAGCTGGCCGAAGAGGTCACCGCCGGCCTCACCGGCATGGAGGTCCCCCTCCGCGTCGCCGTCATGGGCTGCGTCGTCAACGGCCCCGGCGAGGCCCGCGAGGCCGACCTCGGCGTCGCCTCCGGCAACGGCAAGGGCCAGATCTTCGTCAAGGGCGAGGTCATCAAGACCGTCCCCGAGTCCAAGATCGTCGAGACCCTCATCGAGGAGGCCATGAAGCTGGCCGAGCAGATGGAGGCGGACGGGGTGGAGTCGGGCGAGCCGTCGGTTGCGGTGGCGGGCTGACGGGGCCGGTGTTCTGCCGAGGGCCGCTTCCCGGCGCCGGTCCAGGCAGTCCCAGCCCGTCCGGCGCTTGAGGACGAGGCCCTTTCGGGGCTGAAGCGGGGGTCTGGGGGCGGTATCCCCCAGGGGCGGGACCGCAGCAGACGGTCCCTCCTCAACGGTCGCCGACCTCCACGGGCAGCGTCGCTCAGCTTCCACAGGTACAGTGCGGAGACCTGCAGTTCCCCGGAGGGCCCCCGCACGTGTTGACCCAGACCACCTCACGGGTGCTCGATCCGAGTGACCTGGACGCCGCGCTCGCCGTCCTCGACCGCGAGCCGGTCGCGAACGCCTTCGTGACGTCCCGCGTCCAGATCGCCGGCCTCGACCCGTGGCGCCTCGGCGGCGAGATGTGGGGCTGGTACGAGGGCGGCATGCTGACGTCCCTGTGCTACGCGGGCGCCAACCTCGTCCCGATCTGCGCGACCCCGCGAGCGGTACGGGCCTTCGCCGACCGGGCCCGGCGCGCGGGCCGCCGCTGCTCCTCCATCGTCGGCCCCGCCGAATCCACCGGCCAGCTGTGGCGCCTGCTGGAACCCGGCTGGGGTCCGGCCCGCGAGGTCCGCGCCCACCAGCCGCTCATGATCACTGACCGCATGCCGACCGACATCACCCCGGATCCGTACGTCCGCCGCATCCGCAAGGACGAGATGGAAACGATCATGCCGGCCTGTGTGGCGATGTTCACCGAGGAGGTCGGCGTATCGCCGCTGGCCGGCGACGGCGGCCTCCTCTACCAGGCCCGGGTCGCCGAACTCGTCGGCTCCGGCCGCTCCTTCGCCCGCCTCGACCAGAACGGCAAGGTCGTCTTCAAGGCGGAGATCGGGGCGGCGACGGACCGGGCCTGCCAGATCCAGGGGGTGTGGGTGGCCCCCGAGTACCGGGGCCAGGGCTTGGCGGCCCCCGGCATGGCGGCGGTCCTGCGCTACGCCCTCGCCGACGTCGCCCCGGTGGTCAGCCTGTACGTGAACGACTTCAACACGGCGGCGAGGCGGACGTATCAGCGGGTGGGCTTCCAAGAGGTGGGCGCGTTCATGAGCGTCCTGTTCTGATCTTGTTCCCTTCCAAAGGCGGCGGGGCAGTGCCCTCAGGGGCGCGGGTCTGTATCGATACGCGGCTCCGCCGCGTGGGCGCGACCAAGCCCCCACCGCCCGCAGCGGACGGACAACCCGAAGTCCCCGGCGCAAACCACTGAAGTGCACCGGTACGCTCCCCACATGCGTCTACCCGGTCACGGACACCGCCGCCACCCCGACGACATCGTGATCGGCCCACTGGACCTCTCAGCCCGCGTGGACGAGGCCCTGGCAGTCCAAGCCGTGGCCTTCGGCCTGGGCCCCGACGAGGTTGCCGTACGCCGCCAGATCGTCCTGCGCCACGTGACCTACCCAGGAGCAAGGGCCCTCGGCGCCACCGCCGGAGGCAACCTCGTGGGGTTCGTCTACGGCATGCCCAACGACCGCACCCACTGGTGGTCCACCGTCGTGGAGCCCTACCTCCGGGCCCAGGGCCACGACGCCTGGCTCGACGACTCCTTCGTCATCACGGAACTCCACGTTCACCCCCGTTACCAGAACCGCGGCGTCGGCCGTTCCCTGATCACCACGATCACGGACGGCGCCACCGAACCCCGCTCGATCCTCTCGGCGATCGACGTCGACAGCCCGGCCCGCGGCCTCTACCACTCCCTCGGCTACACGGACCTCGCCCGCCAGGTCCTCTTCCCCAGCGCCCCGAAGCCGTACGCCGTCATGGGCGCCCCCCTCCCGCTCCGCCGCCGCTAACCGATTTCCACCGCCCCCTGCCCCCCGGCTAACCTCCTGCCATAACCCAAACCAGCAGGAGTACGAGAACCATGGCGAACGCACCGGTCCAGCGCATGTCCCAGTTGATGGCGAAGACGCTGCGCGACGACCCGGCGGACGCCGAGGTACTCAGCCACAAGCTGCTCGTCCGGGCCGGCTACGTCCGCCGCACGGCGGCCGGTATCTGGTCGTGGCTGCCCCTCGGCAAGCGGGTCCTCGCCAACGTGGAGCGCATCGTCCGCGAGGAGATGGACGCCATCGGCGCCCAGGAGGTGCTGCTCCCCGCGCTGCTGCCGCGTGAGCCGTACGACGCCACGGGCCGTTGGGACGAGTACGGCCAGGAGCTGTTCCGCCTCAAGGACCGCAAGGGCGGCGACTACCTGCTCGGCCCGACCCACGAGGAGATCTTCACCCTGCTGGTGAAGGACCAGGCGTCCTCCTACAAGGACCTGCCGGTCATCCTCTACCAGATCCAGCACAAGTACCGCGACGAGGCCCGCCCGCGGGCCGGCATCCTGCGCGGCCGTGAGTTCCTGATGAAGGACTCCTACTCCTTCGACACCGAGGACGAGGGCCTGGCCCAGTCCTACGCCCTGCACCGCCAGGCCTACCAGCGCGTCTTCGAGCGCCTCGGCCTCGACTACCGCATCTGCGCCGCCACCGCAGGCGCGATGGGCGGCTCCAAGTCGGAGGAGTTCCTCGCCCCGGCCGGCGCCGGCGAGGACACCTTCGCGGACTGCCCGAACTGCGACTTCGCGGCCAACACCGAGGCGATCACGTACGAGCTGAAGCCGGTGGACGCCGACGGCGCGGCCGCGCTCGAGGAGATCCCCACCCCGGACACCCCGACCATCGAGACCCTCGCCGCCCACCTCGGCGTCCCGGCCTCCGCCACCCTGAAGAACCTCCTGGTGAAGGTCGACGGCGAGATCGTCGCCGTCGGCGTCCCCGGCGACCGCGAGGTCGACATGGACAAGGTCGAGGCCCACTTCGCCCCGGCCGTCGTCGAGATGGTCACCGAGGCGGACTTCGCGGGCCGCCCCGACCTGGTGCGCGGCTACGTCGGTCCGCAGGGTCTGGGCGAGAAGGTGAAGTACGTCGCCGACCCGCGCGTGGCTCCCGGGACGGCCTGGATCACCGGCGCCAACAAGGAAGGCACGCACGCCAAGAACGTCGTCGCGGGCCGTGACTTCGAGGTCGACGCGTACGTCGACGTCGTGGTCGTCCAGGAGGGCGACCCCTGCCCGAACTGCGGCACCGGCCTCAAGCTGGACCGTGCCATCGAGATCGGCCACATCTTCCAGCTGGGCCGCAAGTACGCGGACGCGCTGAAGCTCGACGTCCTCGGCCAGAACGGCAAGCCGGTCCGCGTCACCATGGGCTCCTACGGCATCGGCGTCTCCCGCGCCGTCGCCGCCCTCGCCGAGCAGACCGCCGACGACAAGGGCCTGTGCTGGCCCGCCGAGGTCGCCCCGGCCGACGTGCACGTGGTCGCCGCGGGCAAGGCGCTGCAGACCGAACTCGCCCTGGACGTCTCCGAGAAGCTGGCCACGGCCGGCCTGCGCGTCCTGTGCGACGACCGGGCGGGCGTCTCGCCGGGCGTGAAGTTCACCGACTCCGAGCTGATCGGCGTCCCGCAGATCCTGGTGGCCGGGCGGCGCGCGGCCGAGGGCGTCGTCGAGCTCAAGGACCGCAGGACCGGTGAGCGCGAGGAGCTGACGGTGGACGAGGCGATCGCCCGCCTGACGGCGTGAGCGAAGGCGTGCAGGAGCCCCTCGGAAGGCACCGCGGCTGCGGTCCCAAGAGGGGCTCCCGGCTGGTCAAGAGGGGCTCCCCGCTGGTCGGAAGAGAGGCTCCCGGCTGGTCGACGGAGCAGGCCGCCGGGGCCGCCCGGACGGGCTGACGCGGGCTCAGCCCGCCTCCGCCGTGAGGAAGCAGGGCAGGAGTTCGTACGGAAGCTCCACGCGCATACCGCAGAAGCAGCGCATCGGCCCCCCTCGTGACACTGGGGCGCCGAGGTCGATCATCAGGATGTCCCGTACTTCCTGGAGTGCGTCACGTGCCGGGGCGCTTCTGGCGACGCGGATACTGACCTCGTCCGGGTCCCAGATCGCGATTCTCGCCAGATCGTCCGTCATGACGATGTGGATGCACACAGCTGTCTCCCCAGGGATGCACTACGGCATGGAGTGATCCGCTCCGGGAGGTCAGCGGCTGACTGATGGTACCGACGGCGGTCGCGGCCGTGCGGACTTTCGTCATATTCCTCCGTCGCACCGACCACGTCCGTCACACGCGACGGACGCCGACGTCCCGGCCCGCGGGGCGGCCTGCCGCCGCCGACCTCACACGATGCGGCTGACCTGCAGCATCGCCTCGGCGTCCTTGAGCAGTGCGCGCTGACGTGCCTCCGGCAATTGCCGGTACAGCTTCAGCAGCCGGGCCTCGCGCTCGTCCCCATTGGGGCCCGGCACGGGGCGGCCCACCGCCTCGAAGAACTCCCTCGGCGTCGTCCGCACGCCCCAGCGCCGGAACACCTCGACCATGGCCCGCAGCTTCTCCGGATCGATGCGCGAGGTGCCGCGCGTCCGGTTCACCCAGGCGTTCAGCGTCGGGTAGGAGATGCCGGCCTCCGCGGCCAGGTCCTTCTGGGTCCTGTCCGGGGCCTGAGCCAGAAGTCGTTCGAGCAGAGCCGCCAGGTCCTCGTCCCGGGGAGAAGGTTGCTCCTGGCCGGTGTCCGGGTCTCCTGGGCGGCTCTGGTGGTTCGTCACGCATCCGAGGATCGGTCATCGATATCTACAAGCGCAAGTAGATCGCAGATCGGCCCGGTGCGGGCTACGGGGCAGGCGGCCCTCACGCCCTGTGGACCGGTTGACACGATATGCATCTACGTGAAGACTGTAGATGGCTCCGGATGTGGATCGCGGCCCCTGGCGTGGGTCGCTGACGTTCGTCTCGCGAATCTACATCTACATGAATATTGAAGATGCGACGGGGCGAGAAGTCTCCGCTCCGCACCTCGAAACGACACGACGGGAGAACCGACCGTGCCCTTAACGGACGACGTCACCATGGCCCCGGACGGCCCGGAACCCGAACTGGTCGCCCGAGCCCGCACGGGCGACCGTGGGGCGTTCGCCGCCCTGTACCACGAGCACTACCGCCTCGTGTACAGCTTTCTTCTCGTGCGCACACGCAACAGACACCTGGCGGAGGACCTGACCCAGGAGGCGTTCACCCGAGCCCTGCGGCGTATCGACGCCTTCACCTGGCAGGGCACGGCCTTCGCCGCCTGGCTGACCACCATCGCCAAGAACCTCTACCTCGATGAACTCGCCCACGGCCGCACCAGGCTGGAGACCCCGGTCGCCGAGTTCGACGACCCCCCGGAGTCCTGGCGGGACACGGAGGCGCTCGCCCTGCGCGAACTGGAGGCCGTCGAGGCGCACGAGACGGTCCGCACCGCCCTGCACACCCTCAACGCCCATCAGCGGCACTGCGTGGAACTGCGCTTCCTCGACGAACTGACGGCGCAGGAGACCGCCCTGGCGATGGGCCGGAGCGTCGGCGCGGTCAAGACCCTGACCTACCGCGCACTGCGGAAGCTGCGCCGGCCGACCGGGGCGGTGTCCGCGTGAACAGCAACCTCCCGCACGCCGTCGGCGTGATCAGCGCGGTACTGGAGACCGTCCGGTCCGAACAGGCGACCGCCGTCGCGCACGCACTCGACCTGGCCCGCCTCCTCGTCGACCCCGAGCGCTCCTTCGGCGCGGTGCTGCACCGGACGGCGCCGGACGGCGGCTGGTCCCGGGCCCCGCGCCCGGTCACCGACCTGGAGCGGCAGGCGCTGGCCTGGGACGCCTCCTGTGACCGGGCGCGGTCCGTCGCGCGCGTCATCGAGCGCCGCCTGACCGGGCACCCGGGGCCTTCCGGCGTCCGCGTCGACGGTGACCGTGTGCGGGTCGTGCTCCGCGTGGAGGGTCCCGCCCAATGGGCCCGCTGGCGTGCGTACTTCGGCATCGCGGTGGTCGGGGAGGGCACCCGCCCCCACACGGCGATCGGGGAGGGGGAACACAGCGGCGTCCGGGTGACGGTGGTCGCCCACGGGGCCACCGCGGCACCTGCGAGTACCTCTACCGGACAGGTGCCGCGTCCTTTCCGGCTCGGCGGCGCCACGTACGACCTGGCGCTTCCGCAGCGCGACGCGCACGGGGACGTGTGGTACTTCCAGGGCTGCCGGAAGCACGACGGCATGCCCCTGATGTCCCTGGTCGGCCGGCCCGAGCGGTGCTCGCTCGCCAATGTGGCGGCTCATCTGGGGCCGCTGTCCCCGGTGCGGACAGGCACGCCGGTGGGCGGCACGACCGGGCCGGTCGGATGAGCCGCGGTGGCCCGGTCCGACGAACCCGTGCCGACGCAGGGGCGGACGGGGGTTCGCGGGTCTGGGAGGCGAGAGCGGCCTGCCGGCAACGGGACGCGGACCTCTGGTTCTCGCGCCGGTCCTGGGCCGCGGCTGTCGAGATCTGCGCGTCCTGCCCCGTGCTCGATCCCTGTCGGGCCGCCGTGCTGCAACGGGAGAAGGGCCTTCCCCGGTGCCGTCGCCAGGGCGTCATCGCCGGGCTGACCGGCCCCCAGCGCCATGCACTGGAGCGCAGCGCGAACCGGCAGACGGAGCAGCGGCCGGCGCCCGAGCGGCGTCGGCAGGCCGGGCCGCCCGCAGATCCCGCCGCGGCGCGCGAACCCGGCGGACCTCCGCGACGGCAGCCCGCCCCCTGCGGAACCCGGGCGGCCTACCAACGCCATCTGAGCCGAGGCGAACCCGTCGACGAGGCATGCCGTGCCGCCAACGCCCGTGGCGCCGGCCGCTACCGCCGCACCGGCTCCACTCGCGATCAGCGCGATCAGGGCGATCAACAAAGTCAACAGAGTCAACGCGGTCAATGAGACCAACGAGACCAACGAGACCAACGAGAGCCAGAAGGAGGACGCCCGGACCCGCGACCCGGCCCGTAACGCGGCCGGGCCACGCCCCGGCGACCACAACTGACCCCGTCCACCGCCACCGGAGTACCCCATGCCCTCGCCCCCGTCGGACCGCTCGCCCGACGAGCCCGGGGCCGGCAGCCCCCGGACCCCGGGCCCTCCTGACCGGACCCTCGGGCCGCCGGCCGAGCCACCTCACCGCCTCGCGCTGGACCTGGATGACTGCCGGCAGGAGCGCGACCGCTGGCAGCGGCACGCCGACTCCTACGAGCGGGAACTGACCCGCGCCCTGCTCGAACGCGCACACCTCCTTGCGTGGCTGGCGGTGCTGCACCCGTCGAGCGCCGTCCTCACCCCCGTCACCGACAGCGACGGCCCCGGCGGCAGCCACCTGTTGCGCCTCGAAGCCGGAGGACAGCAGCTGTCCTGGCGGCTGGCACCCGCCGACCTCCCGCTGTTCACGCACGTCCCCTGCACGGAGCCCGCCACCGCGCCTCCACGAGGAGACGGTCAGGCACCTCTGGACCAGGCGGCTCACCTCCGCAGGCACATCCACCTGCTGGCCATGGAGGGGATCTTGTTCACCGCGCCGGCCGAGAAGCGGCCTGCGCCGGTGCGGCCCGTTCGGCCCGTGCGGCCCGGCGACCACTGAAGGCCCCGAGGGCCGCGGCGGGAACCCCACGAGACTCCGGCCGGCAGGCTCGGGAGGCACGTCGGCCGGACCCACCACGCCCCCCTGCAGGCACCCATGGCAGGGGGGCGTGGGCCGGTCCACGGCACGCGCCGCTGTCCGCGACCCGGTGCCGACCCGCCGCCCCTACAGCCAGCCCGCGAACTCCAGCAACAACTCCGCGTCCTTCGGCCGCCCCACCCGAAGCGCCCGCACCCCTGACTCCACGGCCCGGAACAACGTCCAGCCGCGCAGCCGCTCCTGGTCCACGTCCAGCGACTCCGCAAGCCGCTTCACCCGGCGCCGAGTCGTCGCCGCCCCCGACGGCGAGGCGATCAGATCCTCCACCCGATCCCGCACCAACCGGGCCAGATCGAACGCACACTCACCGACCACCGGATCCGGCCCCACCGCCAACCACGGCATCCGCTCCCCGGCCAGCACCTTGCTCTGCCGAAACGTCCCGTGCAGCAACCGCCGCTCGGGCGGCGCGGTCAGCAACTCCGTACGCGCGGCGAGAGCGGCATCCACGAGCGCCGATACCCCCGCATCGCCCGACGCGGTCGCCCGCATCGCCTCGGCCTGCCGGCCCGTCCGCTCGGCGACGGTCTCGAAGCGGTGCTCGCCGGGCGGCTCGACCCACAGCCGCCGCAACGTCCCCGCCGCCTCCAGCAACGCCTTCGCCTCGGGCAAGGACCGCACCGACACATCCGGGTGAAGCCGCTCCAGCAACAGCACACCCTCGACAGGGGGCTCGTCGAGCAGTTGTACGGCGCCCGCCCCACCCCAGTGCGCCAGCGCCGCCCGTTCGCTCTCCGGGCGGGCCCGGGGCGGGGCCAGCTTCAGCACGGCCGGGGTCCCGTCGGGGCGCCGCACCAGCACCACCAGGCTGCTGCGCCCGCCCGGCATCTGCACCCGCTCAACGGTCAACTCGCGTAGCGCGACGGCCTGGCGGGCCGCCTCCGGCAGCTTCTCCAACCAGTCGTCACCGTCCGGTGCCGTCTCACCGAGCGCCCTGACCAGACGCTGCGGCGGTTCGAAAGCCATGCGCGAGTGGTTCCCTTCCCGTACTGCCCGTACGTGTTCTGCGGCTCGCGTCACGCGCTGGGCGCCGCCGATGCCGAGGTGGTGCCCGACCGCTCGGCGAGCCCAGGGAAGGCTACGCTCTCGCCCCGCCAGCGCACCGCCCGCACCGCCGCCTCCCGCAACGCCTCGGCCGCCGTGCCCCGCAACTCACCCCCGGCTGCCCGCACCAGGTCCGAATACACCCCGGCCACCCGGTCCTCCAGTTCGGCGGCGAGGGCTACGGCAGCGGCCGAGTCCGGCACCGGGAACGGCAGCGCGTACGCCGCGCTCGCGGCCGCCGGCTCGGCGCCCAGGTCGCGTACCTCGCGCGCCAGCGCGTCCCGCCGCGCCCGGTGCGCGTCGTAGGCCGCGCGTGCTTCCGAGCGCTGCCCTTCCTGAATGCGACCGCCGACGACCCCGTATCCGTACACGGCGGCGTGCTCGGCGGCGAGCGCCGCCTGGAGAGCCTTCACCCGCTGCTTCTTGCCCGTCTCGCTCACTTGGCCCCCTCCGTCAGCAGATACGCGTGCGCGGCCCCGGCCGCCGCCACCGAGGCCAGCAGCCGCGCCAGTTCGCCCGGCACGTCGAGGAGCGCCTTCGCCCGCCGGTCCGCCAGCGCACGCTCGGCCGCGGCGAGTTCGGCGAGGGCGTCCTTCTCGTTCGCCGGCACGGCGGCCGACGGGGAGGCCGACGGCGACGCCTTCCCGTCCCGCGGCGCCCCGGACGTCGTGGAAGAGCCCGCGGACGGCCCGGAGGTTCCGGCCGTCCCGGAGGATCCGCCGCCGAACGCCTCCGCATGCCGTACGGCCTCCGCCCGCAACGGCCCCACCAGCCCCGCCAGCACCGGATGGGCGGCGAGCAGCGCGTCGTACCGCTCGACCATGCCCTCGCTCTCCCGGGCCGCACGCGCGCGTGCCCGCTCGGTGAGCGACGGGCTGCCGCTCGTGGCGCCGTCCGAGTCCTCGGACCCGGAGGAGCAGCCCACCAGCAGGGCGGCCCCGGCGGCCGAGACGAGCAGGGTCCTTCTGCGCGGTCCCGAGGGGGAGCGCGGCGGCGAGGGGTACGGCACGGCAGACGTCCTCGGGGAACTCGTACGAAAGCAGTTACGGAAGCAGTTGCGCAATCAACGGGCCGCTGGCCCGTGATCACGGTACCCGCGCAATCGGACGGCACCACTCATCGGCGCCGTTCGCGTGCAGGTGGACGGCAACACACCCTGCGACCCGATACCCTTTGACCAGACACGCGACCCATCCCACAACAGCACACGCGGCCGAGGAGTCACCCGGATGAGCACCACCCAGAGCGAGAGGCTGCGAGAACTTCTGGAACCGCTCGTCAGCTCCCAGGGTCTGGATCTCGAAGAGATCGCCGTGGACTCCGTCGGACGCAAGCGAGTGCTGCGCGTCGTCGTCGACTCCGACACCGGGGCGGACCTGGACAAGGTCGCCGATGTGAGCCGTGTGCTCTCGGCGAAGCTCGACGAGACGGACGCGATGGGCGAGGGCGAGTACACCCTCGAGGTCGGCACCCCGGGCGCGGAACGCCTCCTCAAGGAGCACCGGCACTACGTGCGCGCCGTCGACCGGCTGGTGAAGTTCCAGCTGGCCGAGGGCGGCGAGCTGGTGGCCCGAATCATGAAGGTCGACGACGAAGGCCTCGACCTCGAAGTGCCCGGAGTGAAGGGCCGCAAGGCCACCAGCCGCAGACTCGGCTTCCCGGAGATCGACAAGGCGCGCGTGCAGGTCGAGTTCAGCCGCAAGGACAAGAAGGAAGAGGAGGCGTAGCCGTGGACATCGACATGAGCGCCCTGCGGGGCTTGGTACGGGAGAAGGAGATCTCCTTCCCCCTGCTGGTCGAGGCGATCGAGTCGGCCCTCCTCATCGCCTACCACCGCACCGAGGGAAGCCGCCGCCACGCGCGCGTGGAGCTGAACCGGGAGACCGGCCATGTGACCGTGTGGGCGAAGGAGGACCCCGAGGACCTCGAGGAGGGCCAGGAGGCCCGCGAGTTCGACGACACCCCGTCCGGCTTCGGCCGTATCGCCGCCACCACCGCCAAGCAGGTCATCCTGCAGCGGCTGCGCGACGCCGAGGACGACGCGACGCTCGGCGAGTACGCCGGCCGCGAGGGCGACATCGTCACCGGCGTGGTCCAGCAGGGCCGCGACCCGAAGAACGTGCTCGTGGACATCGGCAAGCTGGAGGCCATCCTGCCGGTGCAGGAGCAGGTCCCGGGCGAGACGTATCCGCACGGCATGCGGATCCGGTCGTACGTCGTCCGGGTGGCGAAGGGCGTGCGCGGGCCGTCCGTGACCCTGTCCCGCACCCACCCGAACCTGGTGAAGAAGCTCTTCGCCCTGGAGGTGCCGGAGATCGCCGACGGTTCGGTGGAGATCGCGGCCATCGCCCGGGAGGCCGGCCACCGCACCAAGATCGCCGTACGGTCCACCCGCTCCGGCCTGAACGCCAAGGGCGCCTGCATCGGCCCCATGGGCGGCCGGGTGCGCAATGTCATGGGCGAGCTGAACGGCGAGAAGATCGACATCGTCGACTGGTCGGACGACCCGGCCGAGATGGTGGCGAACGCGCTGTCGCCCGCCCGGGTCTCCAAGGTGGAGGTCGTGGACATGGCGGCCCGCTCGGCACGCGTGACCGTCCCCGACTACCAGCTGTCCCTGGCGATCGGCAAGGAAGGGCAGAATGCCCGGCTTGCCGCCCGGCTCACCGGCTGGCGGATCGACATCCGCCCGGACACCGAGCAGGCCGGGGAATAGATCCAAGCCGCCGGTCGCTTAGATCACGTCAGGTTATCGCCCGGCAACTGTTCGAATCCTGCCCCAAAGGGGTGAGGTCGGTACGGGGAGGTAGACTTAGCTGTGTCTGGCCGGACACGCGTCCGCGCATGCCCTGAACGCACCTGTGTGGGGTGCCGGGAGCGAGCGGCCAAGGCTGATCTGCTGCGCATCGTGGCGATCAAGGACGAATGCGTCCCTGATCCAAGCGGTACGCTGCCCGGCCGGGGTGCGTATGTACACCCCGCCCTGGTCTGTCTCGACCAGGCGGTACGCCGTCGGGCGTTCACGCGGGCGTTGCGCGCCCCGGGAGCGCTGGACACAAAGGCGTTGCGCCGGTACGTCGAGCAGACAACAGTTGCTGAGCAGGCAACACCGTAAGAAGCGTCGTGCGGAACCGCCGTGCGGCCCAGGTACCCCGCGAGTTGGAAGTAGGTCGAGATTGCGATGAGCACTCGATGAGCACGCGATGAGTACGCCCATGAAGTAGCGACGGTCCGGCCGCAACCCGGACCTAAAAGGAGCGAAGTGGCTAAGGTCCGGGTATACGAACTCGCCAAGGAGTTCGGTGTGGAGAGCAAGGTCGTCATGGCCAAGCTCCAGGAACTCGGTGAATTCGTCCGTTCGGCGTCTTCGACCATCGAAGCGCCCGTTGTCCGCAAACTGACGGACGCCCTCCAGCAGGGCAACGGTGGCGGCAAGCCCGCCCCCGCCCGCAAGGCTGCCCCGGCCAAGCCGGCAGCCCCCTCCCCGGCGCAGGCTGCCCGTCCGGCCCCGCCGCGTCCGCCGGCCCCCAAGCCGGCAGCCGCCGAGAAGCCCGCGGCCCCGGCCGCCCCGGCTGCTCCCGGCCCCCGTCCCACTCCGGGCCCGAAGCCCGCGCCGCGGCCCGCCCCGGCGTCCCCGGCTCCGACCACGCCCGAGTTCACGGCACCCCCGGCGGCTCCCGCCGCGCCCGCCGCCTCCCAGGGCTCCGGCCCGCGCCCGGGCGCCCCGCGTCCGGCCGGCCAGGCCCCGCGTCCCGGCGCTCCGCGTCCGGGCGGTCCCGGGCAGGGCGGCCAGGGCCGTGGTGACCGCGGTGACCGTCCCGGCGCTCCGCGCCAGGGTGGCGGCGCCCCGCGTCCCGGTGCCCGTCCGGCCGGTCCCCGTCCGGGCAACAACCCGTTCACCTCTGGTGGCTCCACCGGCATGGCGCGCCCGCAGGCGCCCCGTCCGGGCGGTGCCCCGCGTCCGGGCGGCCCCGGTGGCCCCGGCGCTCCCGGCGGCGCTCCGCGTCCGCAGGGTCAGGGCGGTCCCCGTCCCCAGGGCGCGGCGGGCGGTCCCCGTCCGCAGGCTCCGGGCGGCGCGCGTCCCACTCCGGGCGGCATGCCCCGTCCGCAGGGCGGCGGCCCGCGTCCCGGCGGCGGCCCCGGCGGTCCGCGTCCCAACCCCGGCATGATGCCGCAGCGTCCTGCTGCCGGCCCGCGTCCCGGCGGCGGTGGCCCCGGTGGCCGTGGTCCCGGTGGCGGCGGTCGTCCCGGTGGCGGCGGCGGTCGCCCGGGTGGCGGCGGCTTCGCCGGTCGTCCCGGTGGTGGCGGTGGCGGCTTCGCCGGCCGTCCCGGCGGTCCCGGTGGCGGTGGCGGCGGTGGCGGCTTCGCCGGTCGTCCGGGTGGTCCCGGCGGTGGCGGCGGTGGCCGTCCCGGCTTCGGTGGTCGTCCCGGCGGTCCCGGTGGCCGTGGTGGCACGCAGGGTGCCTTCGGTCGTCCCGGCGGTCCCGCGCGTCGTGGGCGCAAGTCGAAGCGGCAGAGGCGCCAGGAGTACGAGGCCATGCAGGCCCCGTCGGTCGGCGGCGTGATGCTGCCTCGCGGCAACGGCGAGTCCATTCGCCTGTCGCGCGGTGCGTCGCTCACCGACTTCGCCGAGAAGATCAACGCCAACCCGGCGTCGCTCGTCGCGGTCATGATGAACCTCGGCGAGATGGTCACGGCCACGCAGTCCGTCTCCGACGAGACGCTGCAGCTCCTCGCCGGCGAGATGAACTACGAGGTTCAGATCGTCAGCCCCGAGGAGGAGGACCGCGAGCTGCTCGAGTCCTTCGACATCGAGTTCGGCGAGGACGAGGGCGACGAGGATGACCTGGTGGTCCGTCCGCCGGTCGTCACCGTCATGGGTCACGTCGACCACGGTAAGACCCGACTTCTCGACGCCATCCGCAAGACGAACGTCATCGCGGGCGAGGCCGGCGGCATCACCCAGCACATCGGTGCCTACCAGGTCTCGACCCAGGTCAACGACGAGGACCGCGCGATCACCTTCATCGACACCCCGGGTCACGAGGCGTTCACCGCCATGCGTGCCCGTGGTGCCCGGTCGACGGACATCGCGATCCTGGTCGTCGCGGCCAACGACGGCGTGATGCCGCAGACGGTCGAGGCGCTCAACCACGCCAAGGCGGCCGACGTCCCGATCGTCGTCGCGGTCAACAAGATCGACGTCGAGGGCGCCGACCCGACCAAGGTGCGCGGTCAGCTCACCGAGTACGGGCTGGTGGCCGAGGAGTACGGCGGCGACACCATGTTCGTCGACATCTCCGCCAAGCAGGGTCTGCACATCGACTCGCTGCTGGAGGCCGTGGTCCTCACGGCCGACGCCTCGCTCGACCTGCGGGCCAACCCGAACCAGGACGCGCAGGGTATTTCCATCGAGTCCCGCCTCGACCGCGGCCGCGGTGCCGTGGCGACGGTCCTCGTGCAGCGAGGAACCCTGCGGGTCGGCGACACGATGGTCGTGGGCGACGCCTACGGTCGCGTGCGCGCCATGCTCGACGACAACGGCAACAACGTCGCCGAGGCGGGCCCGTCGACGCCGGTCCAGGTCCTGGGTCTGACCAACGTCCCGGGTGCGGGCGACAACTTCCTGGTGGTGGACGAGGACCGTACGGCCCGTCAGATCGCCGAGAAGCGTGCCGCCCGTGAGCGCAACGCCGCGTTCGCCAAGCGCACGCGCCGCGTCTCGCTCGAGGACCTGGACAAGGTGCTCAAGGCCGGCGAGATCCAGCAGCTCAACCTCATCATCAAGGGTGACGCTTCCGGTTCCGTCGAGGCCCTCGAGTCCTCGCTGCTCCAGCTGGACGTCGGCGAAGAGGTCGACATCCGCGTCCTGCACCGCGGCGTCGGTGCGGTCACGGAGTCCGACATCGACCTGGCGATGGGCTCCGACGCCATCGTGATCGGCTTCAACGTGCGCGCCGCCGGGCGTGCGCAGCAGATGGCCGAGCGCGAGGGTGTGGACGTCCGGTACTACTCGGTCATCTACCAGGCGATCGAGGAGATCGAGGCGGCCCTCAAGGGCATGCTCAAGCCGGAGTACGAAGAGGTCGAGCTCGGCACGGCGGAGATCCGCGAGGTCTTCAAGTCGTCCAAGCTGGGCAACATCGCGGGTGTTCTCATCCGCTCCGGCGAGGTCAAGCGCAACACCAAGGCGCGCCTGGTCCGCGATGGCAAGGTCATCGCGGAGAACCTCAACATCGAGGGTCTGCGTCGCTTCAAGGACGACGTCACCGAGATCCGCGAAGGGTTCGAGGGTGGTATCAACCTCGGCAACTTCAACGACATCAAGGTCGACGACGTCATCGCGACGTACGAGATGCGTGAGAAGCCGCGGGCGTAACAGCCGACGGTTCGTGCTGGCCGGCGGGACTTCGGTCCTGTCGGCCAGCGCGCCGTTTGCCCACTGGTTCATATGAGCCCGCGGCCAGGTCTACGGAGCGTAATATCCGTCGATCGTCCCGGCCCCTTCGTTGTACGGTTTCTGATGTCCCCGCCCCACACGGTCGGCGGGGCCATCGATCCCGTACCGGCGGGTGAACCGGA
This sequence comes from Streptomyces cyaneochromogenes, assembly GCF_003963535.1. Taxonomy (GTDB): domain Bacteria; phylum Actinomycetota; class Actinomycetes; order Streptomycetales; family Streptomycetaceae; genus Streptomyces; species Streptomyces shaanxiensis. The sequence continues at coordinate 7,326,457 of NZ_CP034539.1, forward strand.
TACACACATGTACGTGGGGACGCTGTCCTTCGACCTCCTCCTCGGCGACGTACGGTCGCTGAAGGAGAAGCGCTCCGTCGTCCGCCCGATCGTCGCCGAGCTTCAGCGCAAGTACGCGGTGAGCGCGGCCGAGGTGGACCACATGGACCTCTACCGGCGGGCCGGGATCGGCATCGCCATGGTGTCCGGCGAGGCCGGTCACCTCACCGACGTACTGGACCGGTGCGAACGGCTGGTCGCCGGCCGTCCCGAAGTGGAACTGCTGTCGGTACGGCGGCGCTTCCACGGCGAGCACGACGACTGACGACCAACAGCCAAGAACGAAGAAGAAGAAAGAACGGGAGACGGACCAGTGGCCGACAACGCGCGGGCGAAAAGGCTGGCGGACCTCATCCGAGAGGTGGTGGCCCAGAAGCTGCAGCGCGGGATCAAGGACCCGCGGCTCGGCTCGCACGTCACCATCACGGACACCCGGGTCACGGGTGACCTGCGAGAGGCGACCGTCTTCTACACGGTGTACGGGGACGACGAGGAGCGGGCAGCCGCGGCCGCCGGACTGGAGAGCGCCAAGGGCGTGCTCAGGTCGGCCGTCGGGGCGGCAGCCGGCGTGAAGTTCACGCCGACCCTCACCTTCGTCGCCGACGCCCTGCCGGACACCGCGCGCACCATCGAGGACCTCCTCGACAAGGCGCGCCAGTCCGACGAGAAGGTGCGCGAGGTGTCCGCGGGCGCGAAGTACGCCGGAGAGGCGGACCCGTACCGCAAGCCGGGCGCCGAGGACGAGACGGACGGCGACACCGCGGAATGACGCAGAAGCACACCACGCCCGACGGCCTTGTCATCGTCGACAAGCCGTCGGGCTTCACTTCGCACGACGTGGTCGCCAAGATGCGCGGCATCGCGCGCACCCGCCGCGTCGGGCACGCCGGCACCCTCGACCCGATGGCAACGGGTGTCCTCGTCCTCGGCGTCGAGAAGGCGACCAAGCTCCTCGGTCATCTGGCCCTGACCGAGAAGGAGTACCTGGGCACGATCCGCCTGGGCCAGACCACCGTCACCGATGACGCCGAGGGCGAGATCACGGGGTCCACCGAGGCCTCGAAGGTCACCCGCGACGCCATCGACGCCGGTGTCGCCAAGCTGACCGGCGACATCATGCAGGTGCCGTCCAAGGTCAGCGCCATCAAGATCGACGGCGTGCGCTCCTACAAGCGGGCGAGGGAGGGCGAGGAGTTCGAGATCCCGGCCCGGCCGGTCACCGTCTCCTCCTTCGCGGTGTACGACGTCCGGGACGCCGTGGCCGACGACGGCACCGCGGTCCTGGACCTGGTCGTGTCGGTGGTCTGTTCCTCCGGTACCTACATCCGGGCCCTGGCCCGTGACCTCGGCGCCGACCTCGGCGTCGGCGGCCACCTCACCGCGCTGCGCCGCACCCGCGTCGGCCCGTACAAGCTGGACTCCGCGAAGACGCTGGACCAGCTCCAGCAGGAGCTGACCGTGCTGCCGATCGCCGAGGCCGCCACGGCCGCGTTCCCGCGCTGGAACGTGGACGCCAAGCGCGCCCGCTTGCTCCTCAACGGGGTCCGCCTCGACATGCCCGACGAGTACGCCGGTGCCGGTCCCGTCGGCGTCTTCGACCCCGAGGGACGCTTCCTCGCGCTCGTGGAGCAGCACAAGGGCAAGGCGAAGAGCCTGGCCGTGTTCGGCTGAGACGCCGGGCCCCGGGTGCCCCATCCGGGTGCCTGCCCGTGGAGCGGCGGTCACGGGGTTGTCCTCTGCCCGCCGCTCCACGGTCCCCCCTCGGTTCCCCCACCCCTAGGGTGTATCCAGCGACCCCCGTCTGTTCACCCGTCCGTGCGGGCGCTCGGAGTGAACCGAGGGAGCGGAAGGGGGCGCGTTCGCCGAGCGATCTGTCCCGCTGATCACATCGCACCTACCGTCGCAAACACAGGGCGCGAGCGTATGGGCGTGTGGCAGGCGGTACGGCGGGGAGGTTCGACGATGGCGGGACGGGGCCCGCGGGCGGGCGGCGACCGCCTGATGCCGGGAGTGGCCGGAGCGGCGGGGGACACGCCGGAGGACATCGGACGGTCCGAGAAGGACGCCTGTGTACGGCATTCGCGCCGTTCCCAGTCCCACGACGAGGACCGGGCTCGTCACGCGCGTGAGCGCCGGAACGGTGACTTTCCTGGCCACGCAGAGGACTCACGCGGTGAGCGCCCGGATGGGGAGCGCGGGGACGCCCGCATGCGCGACAGTGCCCAGGTCCCCACGCGTGACGACTCCCTGGTCCGCATCCACGACCTGGCCGGGCGGCCCCGTGGTCTCGGCTTCGTGGCCGACCATCACGGCACGGTCGTCACCAGCCACGAGGCCGTCGACGGCCTGCCCCGCCTGGTCCTGCACGCCGCCGGGAGCGACCGCAGCTGCGTGGTGGCCACGACCGCGGTGACGCCGCTGCCCGCGCTGGACCTGGCCCTCGTCCGCACGGAGGGCCTGGGCGTGGACCCGTTGCCGGTGACCGCGCGGGAGCGGATCGAGACCGGGGCGTACGTACGGATCGCGGCCGGCGGATGGCGCGAGGCGCGGGTGCTGGGCACGGCGTCCGTGACGTACACGGCGACGGACCGCTTCCATCTCCTCGACGGTGCCATGGAGTTGGCCATCGGCACGGCCGGCCGGGACGCGCTGCGGCTGGGCGGAGGGGCGGCCGGAGGACCCGTGCTCGACGCCAGGACCGGCGCGGTGGTGGGAGTCCTCGGCACAGCTCTGCAGTCCGGTGGGCGCGATGCCGGGTTCGCGGTGCCGCTGCTCCCGTCGGCCTGCGGGCCACTGGCCGAGCTGCTCGCCGAGAACGCGGCGACGGTTCCGGCGTACGGCGCCGACCTGAACCTGGCGGGCGTGCTGGAACTGACGGCCACGTCGGTCGGGCAGGACGGTCCGCCCGGGACGCTGGCGGGCTGTGTGGGCCGGGTGGAGGCCGGGGGAGTGGCGGCGGTCGGGGCGGTGGCCCCGGTCGAACGAGCCTCGGTGGCAAGGGAGTTCGACGCCTTCATCGGGAGTGAGTCGGCGGTACTGGGCCTGGTCGGGCCACCGGGCAGCGGTCGTACGACGGAACTCGCCGCCCTGGCCGCCCGCCGCCACCGCGGACCCGCACCGGCTCCCACACTGTGGCTGCGCGGCGCCGACCTGAAGGACGACGACGACTCCGTGGCCGACGCGGCCCGCCGCGCCCTGGCCCGGGCGGCCCGCATCGTGGCGGCGTCGACCTCGTCCGACCCCACCGCCCTGAGCGACACGACCCCCGAACACCTGGCCCACCACTCCCGCACCGCCGGCCGCCCCCTCCTGCTCCTCCTCGACGGCCCCGAGGAAATGCCCCCACTCCTGGCCCACCGCCTCACGGACTGGACGAAGGGCACGGCCGGGTGGCTGCGGGAGACGGGGGCGCGGTTGGTGGTGGCGTGCCGGGCGGAGTACTGGGAGGGGGCGGGGGAGGAGTTCCCGCAGGAGCTGCTGCACGGAAGCCCAGCCCGGCCGGGCGAGAAGAACTCCCGGCGCACCCCGCCCTGCGTACCGCTCGGCGACCTCACCCCCTCCGAGGCCCACCAGGCCCGCGTCCGCTACGGCATCCCGGAAGCCGCCCTGGCCGCCCCCGATGCCGGCCACCCGCTCACCCTCCGCCTCCTCGCCGAGGTCCGTGCAGCCCTCCCCGACACCTCCCACCCCCGGCTCGTCCGCGACGACGTCCTCTCCGCCCACCTCGACCTCATGTGCCTCCGCGTCGCCGTCCGCCTCGCCGCCGAGAACGGCCTGCGCGGCACCGCCGTACGCCGTCTCGCCGCCAAGGTCTCCGGCCAGGTCCACGAGGCCGCCCGACGCAGCCTCGGCCCGGGGCAAGGAGAGCTGGACCGTACGTCCTTCGAGGCCGTGTTCCCGTGGGGTCCCGCGCCCGCGAGGCTCGGCGGCGGTACCGGCTGGGCGTCCGCCGTCCTCACCGAGGGCCTCCTCGTCCCCGCCGGAAACGGCTACCGCTTCGCCCACGAGGAACTCGCCGACTGGCTCCAGGGCATGCACCTCGACCTGGACGAGGCCCTCCAGGCCCTGGTCCACCGGCGCCGCACCCACCCCGACGACGCGCACCCCCTCCCCGTACCGCACCACCGCATCGGCCCCGTCGTGCAGGCTCTACTCCTCCTGGCCCGCCAGCACGGCACCGCCCAACTCGCTTGCCGCATGGAGGAGTTGATGCACGCCGTCGACGCCGACCCGCACTCCTGGTGGGCGGCCCGTCTCCTCGCCGAGACCCTGCTGCGGGTCCCGGACGCGACGCCGTATCTGGACGTACTGCGCCTGCTCGCCGACCGCATCGTGGCCCTGCGGCACCGGGGACGGCCCGCGCCCCGGGACTTTCACCCGGACTTCTGGACCGCCCTGCGCCTCCCGGACTCCGACCGCTTCGACCTCCTGCGCGACCTCGTCCGCGCCGACGGGCCCCCGCACGAAACGGACAGCGTCCCGGGCGACGCCCTCCCGCCCACCGCAGGCGGCCGCGCACCGGAGCCGACCGCCTTCATCCATACCCCCTTCTCGCCCTCCTCCGGCACCCCCCGCTACCTCGACGCCACGGCCCACCTCCTCGCGGCGGCCCCCAGCGCCGTACAACCCCACCTCACCCGCTGGTTCGACGACGACCGCCCCCTGCCCGCCACCCCCCACGCGACCGTCGCCCGCGCGGCCCAGGCCCTGCTCTACGCCCACCGCAACCGCGCCCTGGACGAGCTGACCGAGACCCTTGTCGACAGCGCGCACCGCAGGGCCGACGAGCTCCTCGCGGTGCTGGCCGAGGAGGAACCCTCCGTCATCTGCCGGGCCGTCGACCGGTGGGCGCACGACGAGCGTCCGGCGCGGCGCGTCGCGGCCGTGGCGTACGGACTGCGCGCCGCGCCCCACGTCCACACCGAGGCCGACCGCGAACTCCTCCGCTACGCCTCCCTCGCCCTGCTCGCCCGCCCGGGCGACTGCTCACTGCACGGCGGTGCGCTCGCCCTCCTCGTGCGTGACCCGCGCACCCGTGCCCGCCATCTCCCGCAGGCGCTGGCGCTCTTCGCGGACGGCGACCCGCACTTCCCGCCCGGCGCCCTGGTCGCCGCCCTGGCCACCCACCCCGAACCGGTCCTGGACGCCTTCCGCGAACGCCTGAGGCACCCGGACCCCGGGCACGCCCTGCGCACCCTCGCCGACGTCACCACGCCCGGCCTGGCCCTGCGCGCGGCCGCCCTGGTACGGGAGGCGGTCCAGCGGCAGCCCGAGATCGCCGCCGACGTGGCCGCGTACGTCGACCGGCGCCTCGACCAGGGAGCCACTGCCCGAGCCGTACTCTTCCCGCTGGTCACCGGCCTGCTGGACGGCGGTACGGAACAGGTGCGGGCCGCGCTGGCCGCCGTACTCGCCACGTCGGGCAGCCCGGAGTCCCGCCCGCTGCGCCGCGAGTTCCGCGAGTTCCTCCTGGACCATGAACGCGCCCCCGCCGTCCTGGACGCCTTCCTGCACGCCACCGTCCAGCGGGGCGACCGGGTGGACGACGACCTGCGCGGGCTGGTCCACCACACCGGCCTGCTCCTCGTCCGCACCCCGGACGGCGCGGCCCGCTTCGACCGGGGCCTGGTCGACCTGGGCCGCCGCGTCCCGGGGTTCGCCGCACGGGTCGCCGGCTGGCTCACCGACGCCCCGCAGGACTGGGCGGCGGTGGTCGGGCCGAGCTCACGCCGGATGATCGAGAACCTGGCCGGCGCACGAGTCCCCGCCTGACCGGCGCGTCCTTACGTGTACCCGGTCACAGCCCCATGCCGATGCGGGCCCCAGGCGCCCGGCATGGCACCCTTAGACCTGCGTAAGAGCGTCTGAGGCACAGACGGACACGGGTTCGACGAGTTTGCGACAAGGAGCAGGCACAGTGCAGCGCTGGCGTGGCTTGGAGGACATCCCCGAGGACTGGGGGCGCAGCGTCGTCACCATCGGCTCCTACGACGGGGTGCACCGCGGACACCAGCTGATCATCCGGCACGCCGTGGACCGCGCCCGTGAGCTGGGCGTTCCCGCCGTCGTCGTCACCTTCGACCCGCACCCCAGCGAGGTCGTCCGCCCCGGCAGCCACCCGCCCCTGCTCGCCCCGCACCACCGCCGCGCCGACCTCATGGCCGAGCTGGGCGTGGACGCGGTGCTGATCCTGCCGTTCACGACCGAGTTCTCGAAGCTGTCGCCGGCCGACTTCGTGGTCAAGGTCCTGGTCGACAAGCTGCACGCCAAGGCGGTCGTCGAGGGCCCCAACTTCCGCTTCGGACACCGCGCCGCGGGCAACGTCGAGTTTCTCGCCGAGCAGGGCAAGGTCTACGACTTCGAGGTCGAGGTCGTCGACCTGTACGTGACCGGTGAGGCGGGCGGCGGCGAGCCCTTCTCCTCGACCCTGACCCGGCGTCTGGTCGGCGAGGGCGACGTCGAGGGCGCGGCCGAGATCCTGGGCCGCCCGCATCGCGTGGAGGGCGTCGTCGTCCGAGGAGCTCAGCGGGGGCGCGAACTCGGTTTCCCGACCGCCAACGTCGAGACCCTGCCGCACACCGCCATCCCCGCCGACGGCGTCTACGCCGGCTGGCTGCACGCCCAGGGCGAGGTGATGCCGGCCGCGATCTCCGTCGGCACGAACCCGCAGTTCGACGGAACGGAGCGGACGGTGGAGGCGTACGCGATCGACCGCGTGGGTCTGGACCTGTACGGCCTGCACGTCGCCGTCGACTTCCTCGCCTTCGTCCGCGGCCAGGCGAAGTTCGAGTCGCTGGAGGCCCTGCTGGAGCAGATGGCCGAGGACGTCAAGCGCTGCCGTGAACTGATCGAGGCGGCCGACGGCCGTACCTGACGCCAACGGCCGTACCTGACGCCAACGGCCGTACCTGAGGCCGACTGTCGTACCTGACGCCGGAGGGCCGGCACCGTGACGGTGCCGGCCCTCTCGCCGTGTCGGACGATCCGCTACTGCTGCGGCGGCACCTGTCCCGGAGGGAACCCCGGATGCGGCTGCCCGCCGCCGGTCTGGTCGTACGGCTGCTGGGTGAACCCGGGCTGCTGCGGCGGGCCGGACTGCCAGGGCTGGCCGGGCTGGACGCCGGGCGGGCCCTGGAACGGCTGTCCGCCCTGGGCCTGGTGGCCGGGCATCGGAGGCGCCATGGTCGGCGGCTGGTTGTTTCCGTCCCCCGTCCACAGACCCTGCTCCTGCTGGGCCCGTACGAAGTCCTCGGCCACCATCGTGGCGAGGTCGAAGTACGCCTCCCGTACCTTCGGCCGCATCATGTCGAGGTCGACCTCGGCACCGGCCGCCAGGTGCTCGTCGAACGGCACGACGATCACACCCCGGCAGCGCTGCTCGAAGTGGTTGACGATGTCCTCGACCTTGATCATCTTGCCGGTTTCACGGACCCCGGAGATCACCGTGATGGACCGCGAGACCAGGGCCGCGTACCCGTGCGCCGACAGCCAGTCGAGCGTCGTACTGGCGCTGCTCGCACCGTCCACGGACGGCGTCGAGATGATGATGAGCTGGTCGGCGAGGTCGAGCACACCGCGCATGGCGCTGTAGAGGAGACCAGTACCCGAGTCGGTGAGGATGATCGGGTACTGCCTGCCCAGTATGTCGATCGCGCGCCGGTAGTCCTCGTCGTTGAACGTCGTCGAGACGGCCGGGTCCACGTCGTTGGCGATGATCTCCAGGCCCGACGGCGCCTGCGACGTGAAGCGGCGGATGTCCATGTACGAGTTGAGGTACGGGATCGCCTGGACGAGGTCACGGATGGTGGCGCCGGTCTCCCGGCGCACCCGGCGGCCGAGCGTGCCGGCGTCCGGGTTGGCGTCGATGGCGAGGATCTTGTCCTGCCGCTCGGTGGCGAGCGTGGAGCCGAGGGCGGTGGTCGTGGTCGTCTTGCCCACGCCGCCCTTGAGGCTGATCACCGCGATCCGGTAGCAGGAGAGCACCGGCGTACGGATGAGGTCGAGCTTGCGCTGCCGCTCCTGCTCCTCCTTCTTCCCGCCGAGCTTGAACTTCGACCCGCCGGGAGCGGGACGGCTGCTCTTGGCCTTCTGCTTCCGGCTGTTGACCAGCCGGTCCGACGTCAGCTCGACGGCCGCGTTGTAGCCGAGCGGCGCGCCCGGACCGACCTGGCTGCGCTGGTCGTGCTGCACGCTCTGCGGCCAGGCGGCACCGGTGCGGGGGTCCACCCCGGGCTGGCCGGGAGCCTGCGCGTAGGGCTGCTGGGCCTGCGGCGGCTGCCCCGCCACGGGCGGCTGTCCGGGCTGACCCTGCCCGTGCCCCTGCGGCTGGGCCGGTGCCTGCGGCGCGGGCGCCGGGTGACCCTGCTGTGCCTGCGGGTGCTGCTGGGGGTGTGCGGGTGCGGGCTGCTGGGGGTAGCCGTAGGCGCCCTGCGGCGGCTGGGGTGCGGGCTGTTGCGGGTAGCCGTAGGCGCCCTGGGGGTTCTGCGGTGCGGGCTGCTGGGGGTAGCCGTACGCGCCCTGGGGCGGCTGAGGTGCCGCTTGCTGGGGGTAGCCGTAGGCGCCCTGCGGCGGCTGGGGTGCGGGCTGTTGCGGGTAGCCGTAGGCGCCCTGGGGGTTCTGCGCGGCGGCGTGTTGCGGGAAGCCGTCGCCCTGCGGAGCCGGGTTGGCAGCCGGGGCCTGGGCCGGGGGCGGCTGCTGTGCGGAGGCGGGCCAGCCGGGCGGCGTGGCCTGCGGCGCCTGGGGCTGAGCCGGGGCAGCCGGCGGCTGGGCGGCCGCGGGCGGGGCGGCGGGCTGCTGCTGCCCGGGCGCCGCGGACCACTCCGGCGCGGAGGCCGGCGCCGCGCCGCCCGTGGCCGCCGACGGGAACTCGGGCGGGAGCGGGGGAACGGCCCCTTGCGGAGCCGGCGGCGGAGTCCAGCCGGCCGACGCGTCCTGCTGGGGAGCGGCCTGAGGAGCCGCGTCCTGCTGGGGAGGAGTCGGCGCCTGCGGAGCGGTCGGAGGGGCCGGGGCCTGGGGAGCGGTCGGGGGAGCCGGGGGCTGGGGAGCGGTCGGAGGGGCCGGGGCCTCGGGAGCGGTCGGAGGGGCCGGTGCCTGCTGCTGTACGCCGTTCGGTGGGGTCGGGTCACTTCCCGCGGGCGCGGCGGCCTGCGGCTCGGCGGGGCCTGCTTCGGCATCGCCGGCCGGGGCGGCGGCCGTACCTGCGGCGCCGTCCGTGCCCTCCGCGGTCATGTCGTTGGCGGGACCCGGCCCTTGAGGGGCGTCTGCCGTGCCGGCACCGTCAGCCGCGCTCTGCCCGGCCGTGCCAACCTCGCCGGCGTCGGCCGCCGCTCCCGTCGGCACCTGGGCGCCGTCGGCGGGGGCCGCTGACGCGACGTCCGTGTCCTGCCCGGTGGAGGCCTCGGCGGTCACCGGGGCGGCCGGTGCGGCGGCGGGCTCCGGGACGTCAGTCGCGGACGGGGCGTCGGTAGGCTTCTCCGCCTCCCCGCTGCCGGAGTCCGCGGCGCCGACGACGGGCGCGGCAGGGGCGGGGCTGCCGGGGTGGGCGGCGGACGGTGCCGGAACCTCGGGGGCCGCCGGCGCAGGGGTGGTCGGCGCGGGCTGGTTCGGGACCGCGTACTGGTTGGGGGTCGTGTACTGGTTCGGGGCCACGTTCTGATCAGGAGCCGCGTACTGGTTCGGGGCCGCGTGGGGATTCGCCGCCCACGGAGCGGGCGGCGTCACACCGGCCGCACCCCCCGACGTGTCGCCGTAACCGGGATGGGGCGCGGGTGCCTGAGGAGCAGGCGCGGCCGGAGGAACCGGGGCAGTCGGGGGGACCGGGGCAGCCGGAGGAACAGGCGCGGCAGGGGCGGCGGGAGGCGCGGGAGGAGTGGGCGCCGGAGCAGCCGCCTCCTCGGCGGGTGCGGCGCCCTGGGTGTACCAGGCAGGCGCGGCGTAGTCGATGGTGAACTCACCCGTCATCTCGACGGCGGACTCCGCGTCGGACTGGTCATCGCTGGGCGTGGTCCAGCCCGCCCGCAGCCCGTCCCGATCGCTCTGCACAATTCCTCCTGGTGTGGTCGAGCACCCTCGTGCCCTGGGGCACTCATGTGCCGGGCTGGGGCGACCGTTCCTGTTGTCCGATCCGCTGGTTTCCCCTGGACGCGAACAACCCACCCGGGGGTTCCGTCGTCGCACCCGCATCAAGCGTAAACGCCACAGGTGTCGGCGGGGCAGGCCCGTCCTGTGTGCGCTTGTGCCCGCAGCACTGCTGCGTTCCCCGGGCTACTCCGCTGCGAGCCCTCCGTTGTGCGGTGCGGGCTCCAGGTCGAACTCGCCGTCACGCGCGCCGAGTACGAAAGCCTGCCACTCCGCCTCGGTGTAGCGCAGCACGGTGTCCGGGTCCAGGGAGGAGCGCATCGCCACCGCGCCGGCCGGGAGATAGGCGATCTCGACGCGCTCCTCGTGCTCCTCGGTGCCGGGTGCGCTGTGCCACTCGACATCGGAGATGTCCAGGGCGTACAGCTCGTCCCGCTCCCGTTCCTTACGTGCCCTGACGTCCTCGTCCTGCGTCCCCGCGGCGCTGTCGCGTGCGTCAGCCATGGTCAAAGGCCCTTTCTGGTGGGCGAACGACGTGCAGGATCACCTTACTCAGACTGCGCGGGCTCGCACGGCGCAACGATCTGGTCACGAAATGCAGCCAGGCGTCGAGGTGTTCGAGTTGCGCGGCACTTTCCGCTCACGGCGCGCCCTTCCGCCCAGCGGCAGCAGTCGCTTTCCTTCTCGAATGTGCCGTTACGGGCGGATGGTGACGTCGCGCAGGTCGAACTCCCCGCCATGACTTGCATGTTCCGTACGAAACCGGAATCCCGCCTGTCGTGGGACGAGGGCCTCATGAACGAGGCACCCTGCTCCCTCGCCGCGAACTCAGTCCATACGGCGGGCGGCTCCGAGGAGACCGGTCTCCGCGTCGGTGGGCTGCGTCATCACGTACTGCTGGTGCTTCTGCGTGGACCAGAGGGCGACACTGTCGGCCAGTGTCGGCAGGGACGCTATGTCGTCACGGCCCAGCCGCATCACCTTGCCCACGACGTCGGCCTCCTGGGGGGAGATCCGCTGCACACCGACGACGTCGGCGTTGGCCAGCAGTCGCGGCGCGGTGGGGCCGAGGTAGGGCAGCAGGGTCAGCACCGACTGCCAGGGCGCCGGGCTGAGGCGGCTCCTCGGCGGGCGGATGCCCAGGTCGCGGATGATGAGCACCGGGCTGGCGGGGGACGGGCCCTGGGGAGCGATCCGCCCCACCTGGTGGACGGTCACGCACTGCTGGCCGCCACCGGCCGCCTGCGCCATCGGCGACCACAGCTGCGGACGCGCCGTCTCCACGGCCACGCGGGCGCCGATCGCCGCGGCGCGCAGGGCGATGACCTGGGCCAGCCAGGTACCGCCCACCAGCAGGATGTCCAGCCGGGTGGGCCGGCACAGTCCCAGGATCGCCGGCTGGTTGTTGGGGTCGACCCCGAGGATCAGGCCGTCGTCCCCGACGGGCAGCGCCAGCTGCGCCAGCAGATCGGCGTCCACGAGGTGGCGCTCACGCCGGGGGCCGAGCAGACCGAAGGCCGAGCGCAGGCGTCGCTCGGGGCCGAGCCGGGCGGGCTCGGCGTTGCGCGGCAGATGGCCGGGACGCTGCCCGGGCACGCCCGGTGCCGCGGATCCGAAGCCGGGGCGGCCGGAGGCGGGAACGGTGGGGGCGGACATCAGCGAGTACCTCCCAGCGGCAGGGTGGCCAGAACTCCGGGCAGCTGTTCGCGGTCGAGCCGCAGCAGACCAACCTTGAACGCGGACGCGGACCGCTCCAAGTGCTGGGTCGCCTGCGCCAGTTCGTTCTCACCGCGACCGGTGACGCGTACGTGCCCGGCCAGCGCCAGGGTGTTGCCCCGCCTCTTGCTGATCGTGAGCGAGAAGGTGCTGGCGAGGGCGGGCGAGGAGGTCACCGCGCCGACCAGCTGGGAAAGAGGGGGCGTACCGGCGCCGAGCTGCGGCCACTTGGAGATCCAGTACGTGGTGTGCCAACGGTCGTCGCAGCGCCAGGCACGGGTGCTCTCGGCCGTACGGCGGTTGGAGCGGCTGCCGTCGAGCGCGGCACCGCCGGTGGTGGCCAGCGGGTTGACGCAGCTGGACGTGGCGATGGCCGCGACGATCTCCGACTCGGTCAGCACCTTGGCCTGCAGGCCGGCGCCCATGAGGCGGCTGGCCAGCTGGTCGGCGACCCGCAGCAGTGCCCGCCGGGCACCCTGCATACCGCCGCCGCGGGCCTCCACGGCCTCCGGGCACAGCTCCGGGTCGAGCTTCAGCGCGACCCACGTCAGCCGCAGCCCCGGTGTCATGCTCTGCGCCTGCAGCGGCCCGTAGGAGCGGACCGCCATGGCCTGCGGAGGCAGGTGCGTCGCCGGCGCGGGCTGGGTGTGCTGGACGACCTGGACGGAGGCGAGCCGGATGTCGTCCACCTCGAGCAGGCCCTGGATCAGATCGAGAGGAATGTCCCGGGTGCCCTGCGTCGGGCGCAGCGGGATGTCCGCGGCCTGCACCTGCACGAGAGCGGTGAGGAACGTACCGTCGCCGACCATGCCGATCTCGCGCTGCTCACGGTCCTGGAAGGCGTAGGTGCGCAGCGCCGGGTCGCACTCGACGGCCGGGGCGAAGCCGGGGTCGGTGCCGGGCGGCACGGGCTCGGCGTTGCGCTTGCGGCGGTCCCGCAGCGCACGAGAGATGGCGAGCCCCTCGGCCAGCGGGCGGCCGCGCCGGCGGAGCAGCCCGACCAGCACCAGCGGCACGGCCAGGACGATTCCGACGGTGAGACCGATGGGGCGCAGCAGCCAGCCGATCAGCAGCACGGCGGCGGCCAGCTCGAAGCCGACCAACTGCTGGACCCGGATGGGACCGATGCTGCCGGGCCGCCTGGCGAGCGTCGGCGCGGCCGGGCTCTGGCGACCGGGGGGTGCGGACCGCTGTGCGGGTTCCGGCCCTTGGTTCTCCTGCGTGCGACGGCTGCCGTTACGGCGCCGGGACCTGGTCGCAGTGCTCATCCCCCGCTACAACCCCTTTGCATTCTCTGGCCGCTGCTTGAGCTGGCGGCGCACCACCGTACCCCGTACCGTACGGTGCGATCGTCACACGGCATAGTAGAGGTCCCTGCAGGAGCAAACGCCACGGAGTACCGGGCGGCCCTGGGGAATTCCGCATACGGAAACAAAGCGAAAAAACGGGGAGTTGACCCATCGATGGCGACACGTCGGGATGAGCTGAACGCCTACTCCTTCGCGCGCAGGCGCACGGTGGCGGCGTTCTTGCAGCCGTCCCCGCACGGTTCGGAGGAGGCCGCGCCGCGCCCCCTCAAGACCGTCCTGCCGAGTCTGGGCGTGGCGGTGCTGGTGCTCGTCGTATTCGGGGCATGGGGCATGCTCAGCCCGACCGCCCCGAAGGGCTGGGACGACCAGGGCAAGAACATCCTCGTCGGCAGCGAGTCGACGACGCGTTACGTGCTGGTGAAGACCAAGGGCGAGAACAAGCTCAGTCTGCACCCGGTCCTCAACCTCGCGTCCGCCAAGCTGCTGCTGAACGGCGAGAACCCGCAGGTCATCAAGATCAAGGAATCGGTGCTCGACGAGAGCAAGTATCCGATGGGCGCGACTGTCGGCATCCCGTTCGCGCCGGACCGGCTGCCTTCTCCCGACGACGCGGAGAAGGCCAAGGTGTGGGCACTGTGCGAGGCGCCGGGCCAGGACGAGAACGGGCAGCCCGTCAAGGACGGTAAGCCCGTCAGGGCCACGTACGTGCTGGACCAGGGCGACTACAACAGCCTGCTCCACAAGGGCGGCAAGGAGCTGAACGAGCGCCAGGTGCTGTACGTCGAGGGCCCGAAGGACCCCGGCTCGGTCAGCGGCTTCGGACAGCGGTTCTTGGTCACCGCGGACGGGCGGGCCTACGCGGTCGGCGGCCCGACGTGGAGGCTGCAGCCCGAGAGGGAGCTGAACAACCTGCAGCGCGCCGTGCTCGGCGACGGGGTGGAGCCGCAGCCGGTCAGTGTGGACTTCCTCAAGACGCTGAACGTCGTGGGATCCCTCGAGTTCCCCGAACTGGCGGACGCGGGAGCGCAGGCGAACGTCGAGGGCCTCGACCCCCGCTACTCGAAGGTGGGCCTCGTCCTCGAGGCCGACTCGGGCCCCAAGAGGCAGAAGTACATCGTGCTGAAGGACAAGGTTCAGCCTGTGTCCAACTTCACGGCGCAGATGTGGCTGCGCAGTGAATTCATCAGCACCGTGTACGGCGCTCAGAGCCCGAAGCCAGTGGACGTCAACTACAACGACATCCAGCCGGAGAAGGGCGAGTGGATGTCGGAGAAGAACTGGCCCCAGGAGACGGTGGCCCAGGGCAACACCAACTGGTGGGAAAAGGGCGGCAACCGGGTCTCCTGCAGCATCTGGCACGGCAAGAAGGACGAGTACACCGGGCTGCAGAAGATGACGGTCTGGACCGGTCCGGAGTACCCGAAGGACGTCGCCCAGAGCGGCTCCAGCACGTACGTCTCGCCGGGCAGCGGCCTGCTCTTCACCAAGCTGACGGGGGCCACTGGCGGTGGCGGTAGCACCTTCCTGGTGACCGACACCGGACTGCGCTACTCGGTCCCCACACGTAACGACAGCGCGGTGACCGGCGGCGAGAAGTCCGACGGCCAGCAGCAGACCAACACCGCGCAGGTCCGGCTCGGGTACGGCAAGATCCGCCCGGTCCCGGTCCCGGCGACCTGGGCGGACCTGCTCGCCGCGGGGCCCGAGCTCAGCAGCGGCAACGCGCAGCAGGCGCAGGGGTCGTAGGCGGGGCCGGACGATCATCGACGCCATGTGGGCGCCCTCCAGGGCTTCTTGCCGGGAGGGCGCCCGCGGGCATCGAGCGGTGGCATTGGGTGCCATCAGGCGGATGCAGCGGATGCATCGGAAGCCGCGCGTCGGCGCGATGCGTTCGGGCGTGTACGTGTGGGCGTGTACGTGTGGGCGTGTGTTCGCGGTGGCAATTCCTGGTGAAGAGTCTGTGCACAGGGCGGTCGCCGCGACGGGTCACGCCTCTCGATCTCGCCCTCTCCTCCGGAGGGGGCGAGGCACTTGTGCGAAGCCGGTGCGGCGCGACTTCCACTCGACAAACAACTTGTGAAAAAGGTGAGTTGAGTTCATCGCGATCTTGCTACAGAACCCATCTGATGTTCGTTCTGTCGGCGGATGCGACTAGAGTGGAGCCAGACCAGACTGGATACGCCTGTCGTCGCGAGACGGTGGCGTACGAGTGTGGGTCTATCTAGAACTCCTACGTCTCATGGGGGACACAACATGGCTGGACAGCAGTTCACCATGACCGAGGAGGAGATGGTCGCGTTCAGCGGCAAGATCTCCTCGGTCAACTCCTCGATCCAGGGCGAGATTCGCCGGCTGCAGACCGTGATCGACACGATCACGGGCGGCTGGAAGGGCTCGGCGGCCACCGCGTACAACAACCTGCAGTCGCAGGTGAACCAGGATGCGAACAAGATCAACCAGATCTTGAACGACATCAAGGAAGCGATCGACCAGAGCACCAAGAGCTACGCGGCCTCGGAAGAGGAGCAGCGCGCTTCCATCCAGAACATCGCGGCCTCGTCCCCGTTCGGATGATCGGCCCCGTGTGCCGCGCGCGGCACACGTCCGTGACCGACCATTCACACATCTGAGGAGACATAGACATGTCCGGGCAGATCCTCGTCAATTTCTCCACGATCTCCCAGGCCTCCCAGGACGTCCGCTCGACGGCGAACAACATCCGTCGTCAGCTGGACGAGCTTGAGGCCGGCGTGAAGAAGATCGCGGTTAGCTGGGAAGGTTCCGCGCAGGAGGCCTACCGCGCCAAGCAGACCGAGTGGGACCAGCGCGCGGCTTCCATGCAGCAGACGCTGGAGGCCATCGCCAAGGCCCTCGACAGCGCCGCGCAGAACTACCAGGCCACCGAGTCGAAGAACGCCCAGATCTGGGGCGGCTGACGTGATCGCTTGATGGGGGCGGGTGCGCGACAGCGCGCTCGCCCCCATTGGCGGTTGACGGGACGTGCGGTTCATCGGCGGGTCGCCGATCCGCACGGCCCGTAAGGCCTGTATGGCCTGCACTGCCTGTACGGAAACGAAACGGGAGGACGTAAGACAGTGGGATCCGGGGCATCGCGCGCCGCGCGTCGGAGCGCCGCAGGCACCGCCGCTCTGGCGGTCCTCGCCTGTGGGCTGCCCTTCGCGGGCGCCGCACCGGCCGCCGCCGCGGAACACGTACGGACCACCTTGGCCGACGACGACGTGCGGTTCCAGGTCGACGACACCAGCTGCTCGTTCCCGTCCGACCCCATCAAGGGCACCCCCTGGTCCCTGCAGCGCGTCGTCCTCGACCAGCTGTGGCAGGACACCAAGGGCAAGGGCGTCAAGGTCGCTGTCATCGACACGGGCGTCAACACCGTCAACGGCCAGCTGAAGGGTGGCGCCGTCGCCAACGGCAAGGACTACTTGTCGAAGGGCGGAACCGGCAAGACCGACCAGGTGGGCCACGGTACGAAGGTGGCGGGCATCATCGCCGCCCGCCCGATCGACGGCACCGGCTTTGTCGGCCTGGCCCCGGAAGCGACGATCATCCCAATCCGACAGAACGACGACCAGGGCAGTGGCAATGTCGGGACGATGATCAACGCCATCATCTGGGCTGCCCAGCAGGGCGCCGACATCATCAACATCTCGCAGGACACCGCCTCGAAGATGCCCCCGAAGGTCGACGACGCGTTCCGGGCGGCAGTCCAGTACGCCCAGGAGAAGGACGCCCTGATCGTCGCCGCGGCCGGCAACAACGGCGCGGACGGCAAGATCAAGGAGACGTACCCGGCGGCGTACGAAGGCGTCCTGGCGGTCGCGGCCTCCGACCGCAACAACGCCCGCGCCCCCTTCTCCCAGTCCGGCAAGTTCGTGGGCGTCGCGGCACCTGGCATCGACATGGTCTCGACGGTCCCCGTGGGCGGCCACTGCGTGGACCAGGGCACGAGCTTCGCGGCCCCGTACGTCTCGGGTGTCGCGGCCCTGATCCGGGCCAAGCACCGGGACTGGAACTACAAGCAGGTCATCACCCAGATCGAGCAGACGGCGGACCGCACGAAGCCGAACCGTGACGACTTCGTAGGCTGGGGCGTCGTCGACCCGGCCGCCGCGGTCAACGACGACACGACGGCACCCTCCGAGGACGGCCCGAAGCCCGACCAGGTCGGCGCCGGGGGCGACGCCGCCGATGTCGAGGCCGCGACCCTGGTCCTCGGCGAGTCTCCTCAGGAGCGGACGGAGCGGTACGCGCTGTACGTGTTTGCGGCCGGGTTCGCTGGGGTGCTTCTTCTGTTCGGGGGTGGTCGGGTCTTGAGTGACTGGCGACGCAGGCAGGGCGTGGGTAACAACGTGGAGACAACGGGGAGCTGAAGATGGCTGGAGAAGTAAGCGTCGATCTCGACGAACTTGAGAAGACTGTCACCGCACTGAACCAGGTTCTCAGTGGTCTGGGTAAGGCGGGTACGGACACGGAGACCAACACCTACCTTCCGGAAGGTGCTCTCGGAACCGGATTCGATGAGGCGCACAAGCTCGCCAACGCTCACAACGAGATCAAGACGTACATCCAGGACGTTGTGAAGTACCTCAACACGGTCATGGACGAGTTCGGGCAGAAGACGAAGTATTCGCTGGGTGCGTACCAGGATTCCGACTACGACGCCCAGTCGAGCTTCCCGAACGCCGGAAAGTAGTGATCCATGAACCAGGTGCAGACTGAGGCGCGGAGTAACGAGGGGGTACAGGGGCATGGCTGACAGCGACAAGCAGATCGACTACGACTACGCCGAGATGAACAAGTGCTTCAACGAGAAGCACACGACGTCATTCGCCAGTGGCAAGAACATGGACGAGATGCAGGCCATGCTTCGCCATGCCGATCCAGTGGCTGTGAAGGGCGTCGCTACGGGCTGGTCTGGGCTGTCGTCGCAGCTGATCGATATCCAAAGGGATTTCGACAAGGAGGTCGCCCGTATCCAGGAGCACTGGAGGGGTGCGGCTGCCGACAGGTTTGCCGAGAAGGCCAAGCAGGTCAGCAAGAGCATCGGCGACACCGCCAAGTACGCCAGCCACACCTCGACCGCGATGGCGAACGCTGGCGCGATGCTGGAAAAGACGAAGCCCGCGGTCATGTCTATGGAGAAGCCGGGTGGGTTTTCCAGCGCGATGAACAGCCTGGGAGATGGCTTCACCCGCAGCGATGAGGGGCTCAACAAGGATCTTGCCTCGGGGAAGGGCGCGCAAGATGCGCTTGACGCCAACCACGACGACCTTTCGGCGGGGCGGGAAGCGCAGCTTGAAATGGCTGCGAAGATGGAGACGTTGGGGGCTGCTTACAACTCCCAGTCGATGGCTATGGGGTCGTGGAACAGGAAGCCCCCGATCGACGATGGGTCTGACGTTCCGGGGGACCCCGGCGGTGTCGCGCCCACACCGGTAGTCGTGCCCACTGCCCCTTCTCCTCGCAGCCCACAGAACGTGTCGCAGGGCACCGTACGATCTGCCCAGACAGGCACGATCAGCCAATCCAAGCCTGTGGCTCCGCCTTCGGGAGTCACGGGTGGAGCGCATAAGCCAACCGTGCCAACTCATAATGTCGGAACGGCGATTGATGGAATCTCCGGTGGTCGCACCGGGGCGCCGACGGTTGGTGGTGGAAGCACAGTCGGAGGTGGATCGGCGAACCTTGGTAGCCCGGCCGGCGGCACAGGTGTCGTTGGCGGCCCGGCTGGCGGAGCTGGAGTGGCTCGGGGTGCCACGGCCGCTCGTGGTGCTATGGGTGGCAGCGCTGGCACGACAGGTCGTGCTGGCGCTGCGGGCATGGGGGGGCGCCCTGGTGCTGGAGGCGTGGGTGGTGCTGGAACAGGTGCCGCCAAGGGCGGTGCTGCACGTTCCGGCGGTATGGCTCGCCAGTCCGGCGGCGTAGTTGGTGGCACGCCCAAGGCTGGTGGGGGCACGGGCAGGGGCACTTCCGGTGGTTCGGGCTTGCATGGCAGCCGCGGTGCCGCTGGACGGGGAGCTGGCGCTGTTCGTAGGGGCGGCATGGTAGGTGGACCCGGTCCACGCACCGGTCGTCCCCAGGACGAAGAGCAGCGCGAGGGCGAGCGCCCCGACTACCTGGTCGAGGACGAAGAGACCTGGGCCCCGCAGCGTAACGTGGCACCTCGGGTCATCGAGGAGTAAGTCGCGCGGCATGCCCTAGTTGATAGGAAGGTGCGGGGGGATTTTCCAATGTCCTCCCCGCACCGACCTCAGAGAGGAACACACGGATGGGCTTCACCCGAGTACTTCGCGCAGCTGGCTGTGGCGCGTTGGTAGGTGCGGTGCTGTTTGCTTCTGCACCAGTTGCGGCTGCGGACCAGATCAGAGAAATGCAGTGGGCCCTAGAGGCACTCAATGCTGACTCCGTGTGGAAAATCTCCAAAGGGCAAGGCGTCACAGTCGCTGTTATCGATGACGGGGTAAATTCCAGCCACGTTGATCTTCAGGGAAATGTTCTTGAAGGCAAAGATTTCATGGATGGGGGCAGTGCGACCCCAGATGCCGATGACGACCACGGTACGGCTATGGCGGCAATCATCGCCGGGCATGGCCATGGCGCTGACGCTGGCGTGATCGGCTTGGCGCCAGAGGCAAAGATTCTACCGGTCCGGGAATTTGGCACCAACGGGCCAGGAACTGATGTCGCTATTCGGTATGCAGTCGACAATGGCGCGTCCGTGATCAATGTCTCGCAGTGCTTTGATTCCACTTCCCAGGAAGAACTGGACAAAGTATCGACTGCTGTGGCCTATGCATTGAGTCGCGACGTATTGGTAGTTGGTGGCGCTGGAAATGACGGCGACTCAAGAAAGTGCTATCCGGCTGCGTCACCTGGGGCGCTAGGTGTGGGTGCTGTAAAGAATGACGGGCAAATCTGGGAGAACTCGAACTCCGGAGCCCATGTAGCATTGACGGCTCCCGGCACTAACATCGTTGGCGCGAAAGGCAAGGGCAACGGATATCGCAGCGGGACCGGCACGTCTGATGCGGCTGCATACGTCTCAGCAGCGGCCGCACTCCTGCGATCTAAGTTCCCTGACCTGACAGCGGGCCAGATTGCCAACCGTCTCGTAAAGACAGCGGTGTTGCCGGACACCGAGAAGGGGCTGTCCTTGCCGGATAAGAGCTATGGCTATGGCATCATCCAGCCGCTCTCCGCGCTGAAGGACGACATCCCGGCTGGCTCAAAGTACGGTCCGCTCACCGTTCCGGAGTCTCTAAAAGAGAAGTCGGCTGCCCCTGAGGCCGGTACGTCCGACGAGGAACAAGAGAAGGCTGACCAAAAGGCAATGCTTATCTGGGCTGTCATCGCGGTCGTGGGTCTGGCTGTCATCGGCCTGATTGTGCTCTTGATCGTCAAACGGTCGAGGCGAAACAGGAACTCCAACGGCGGCCCTGGCGGTCCCGCCGGCTACCTGCAGTACGGCCAGCAGCCTGTTCCGCCGCACCAAAACCCCTACCAGCAGCAGGCTTCGCAGCAGAACCCGTACCAACAGCCCACTCCGCCTCAGGGCCAGTGGCCGCCCCAGCAGTAGCTGTTGCCGGGTATGACTGGAAGCCAGCGGGCGTGACGCGGTAAGGCGTCACGCCCGTCCTGGTATTGAGGAGCAGGTCTGATTTCAAGATTGAGCATGGTCGCGCAAAGCCGTTACGTCGAGAAACAGCAGTAACGAGTGCGGGGTCACTCCTTCGTCTGTCCCAATGAAGTGCCCTGCGACCCCGAAGATCGGTCGCGGCTGTGTGGCGCCCTATTGATCGGGGTATGCCCAGTCGCCCGCTCGAGTCATCGTAAAGGGAAATGTCAAGTGCAATCCAATCACTCACCAGGGCATACGCCCGGGTCAGCCCCACAGGGTGTCTTTCATCAAGGAGCACCACCTCCTACGCCAGGAATGCCGAGTCCGACCTATCGGTCGACACCGCCGGCGAAGCCAAAAGGCCGTGCCCGCAAGGTCGTCGGTGTCCTGCTGCTCGTGTTCTGCGTCCTGCCGCTTCTTGGCACGGCCTTGACTGTCTACAAGACAATCAAGAGCGCCAAGGAACAGAACTCGAATGACGAGTTCATTCCCAAAGCGTGGCACAACCTTCGAAGCGATGAGATCTTCCCTGCCCGCATCGCCACTGATAGTACTGTCGGTGGCGCGAAGATTTGGGCGCGGCAGGGCATTGCAAAGGAAAGTTCATGCAAGGAAGCGTTCCCCGCTGATTTCGCTGACAATGTGATGGAAAGTAGCTGCAAGTTAGTACTCCGGGCGACATACACCGACCTGGGTGGCGATATGGCAGCGACCATTGGTCTCGTTGTCGCCAAGTCATCCGGTACCGCGAAAGTAATCGATGCCAAGATTAGCAAGGAGCAGAGCGAAGGGGTTGGGGAGGCTCGATTGCCGACGGTCCTGCCGTTTGCCGTTCCTGGTACTCAGACTGCTGATTGGGGCGAGAAGGCGGGCATTGGCGGTGCCTCGGCGCAGGTCTTCCTGCCGGATTCTCCATACACCGTGACCACCACAACCGGTCCTACTGACCCAGCCCGTTCGGTCGGTCAACTGCCTGAACCATGGGGCTTTGTGGGCTACGAAGAAAGATATCCCTACCGGGACGTGGCGAAAGCTCTTGCGACAATCTATGCCAGCGATCTTCGGAGGACGGTGCTGGGCAAGTGATCAAGCGTATTTCGACCAGTGTGCTTGCGACGACCGTCTTGACAGTGGCAGGTGTATCCGCCGCATCAGCCGATACGGCCCGCGGGTGGGAACGGGCAGCGATGTCCGTCCCCGCCGCTCAAACCATCAGCAAGGGCGAAGGGGTCACCGTCGCAGTCCTCGACACCGGCATCCGTACTGACCACCCTGCGTTGAAGGGCCGTGCCACGGAGGGACCGGACTACCTGAAGGAGAACGACAAGTCTGAGGCTTGGTACGGCGAACACGGCACGGCAATGGCTTCCAGTGTCCTCGACGTTGCCCCGGAATCGAAGGTGCTTGGCTTGCGGGTAATCCGAGACAATGACGACCCGGACTACCAGGGCGGGAGCTTGAACAATCCTGACGCGCTCTCGCAGGCGATCATCTACGCGACGGACCACGGTGCCGACGTCATCTCGATGTCCCTTGGTTCCAGGACCTCCTGGGGCGGTTACTCCGAGAAGGACTTGACGGCGATCGACTATGCGCTGTCCAAGGGAGTCGTAGTCCTCGGCGCAGTCGGTAACCTGGGAGACAAGAACGACGGAGGTGACAACGGCATTTCCTACCCGTCGGCCTATCCGGGGGTCATCACCGTGGCAGCTTCGGTCCCAGATGGCTCACGTGCGTCGTTCTCGTCTGTCCACTCCTACGTCGACATCGCCGCCCCGGGCGTTTCCATCTACGAAGCAGACCACCGCTCCAGCGGACGTAAGTCTGGAGAGGGAACTTCCGCGGCCTGCGCTCTGGCAGCAGGCGTGAGTGCACTGATCGTCTCGAAGTACCCGGACCTTGCGCCTCGCCAGGTAGAGCAAGTCCTCGAGAAGACTGCTTCGCATGCCTCCCGCGGCTACAGTGCGGAAACCGGATATGGCGTGATCAATGCCCAAGCGGCACTCCAGGCTGCCGCAAAGCTCACTCCGGAGAAGACGGTACTGACCGGCGAGACGGGCGTTGGCCTTCATTTCGGCCCCGGAGACGACGGCACACCCAAGACGTTCGACCAGGGTGTGGACTCCGCAAATGTTGGAATTGCGGTCTTCGGAGCGTTCGCGACACTCTTTTCGATCCTCGGAGGCCTCTGGCTCTTCAAGAGCGGTCGTCGACTGCAACGTCAGGGCGCCAATTACGGCGGGCCTGGTGGTTCGGTCGCCTACCCGCAGTACAGCGCCCATCCGGTACCTCCGCAGCAGTACCCGTACCAGCAGGCTGCCCAGTCAACGCAGAATCCGTATCAGCAGCCCAACCCGCCCCACGAGTAGCCGCAGGGTCTGGCGCGCATCTTGGTACGCCAACTGTGCGGGCGTAAAGACGCCCGTTTCTCTTTACGCCCACGCTGCTTGACACTGGCAGGTCGCCAGTGAGGATGATCCTCGGGACGTTGCGGTAGCTCCCAGCGAAGCAGAGCTACGAGTGCGTCGGACGGGGCCGCCGCACCGATTGGGCTGCCCACCTGCGCGGCGAGTGGCTCCGGATGTGCCGGCACCGACGCCACCAACGCGATCTACGCCCCGTCCGCAAACCCCAGCTCGAGACGACCTCGCCGGAAAACGTCCTTGGGGTTCGCGCGAACCCCAAGGACAGCGGCTCGAGGAGCCTCCCATTGCAGTTCGAACGTTCGTTGGTTTGCCAGACCTGTGCGCGGTCTGCGAGTACACGCACTCGGCGGTCGGTGAACGCGACTGCCAGCCTCATGGCCGGCAAACAATCCGCCGTGTGGTGGGGCGCCAAGAGTTGTCCGGCTTGGCTCTGCCACCGTGCATGCCCTTGCCGTGGCCGACCGTGCGGGGCCTTATCGACGGTCAGCTCGGTGCTTTCCATCGTCCGTTCCAGCCGGTGTCGGGTTTGGGTTCGCTCGGCTGCAGGAAACTCTGTAGGTCGTGGCATCGACGGCTCGTAGCGCGGTGAGTGCCTCGCGCGCCCGGTCCGGCCGACGACATCGCGAACTGGGCGACGGTTGCCGCTACGCATCGCCGGCGTCTTCCCCTGCACAGCCGGGCCCGCGACTAAGCTCAATTCGCCGCCGACACCGCCAGGTTCATTCGTGTAGACGTTAATTACGCATGGTCCGCGGCTACTGCGGTTCCAACACGTCTGCCACATCCTCGAATGAACCCTTTGAGTTTCGGATCAGTAGTCGTCAGACTGGGCCCCTCTGAGCGAGAACCTGAACGCGCATGGCACAGTAGTCCCTGTGTGCAATGCCGCGCTCCAAGGAAGGGACGGGAATTGACCGATGAAGTCACCCACTTTTGACGGAAGCCCGCAGCCGCCATCCAGGCTGGCTGTGCTGACATGGTTCACCTTCCAGTGGTTGTGTGTCCCCCTGGAGCTCGTCATCAGGCTCGTCTGGAATCTGGCCATGTTCTTCGGGGATGGCGTGGACGGCGCTGGAATGAAGGAGCCCTTGGCTCGGTTTATGTCGCCCGCAAAGCTGGCCTTGTCCATGAGCCGCAACCCCCGTCGTTGGGAAAGGCATGTGGACCGTCTCTTTGGCCATCTGGCCGATCAGTTGAGAGGGGAGAAGTTTACCTGGGGTACGTTGATTAGGCACCCACAGATGTATGTCTCGCGCGAATCTGCAGGTGTCAAGAGTCGCGTCAGAGCGCTTACGGTCGACTTTCGCGAATTCCGTGGCGCGAACTATCCTGTGGTTCAGGCCTCCCTGGCGCGTCATGGACTGAAAGCGAAACCTTGTGTCACTGGCGACCCGTCGCAAGGATTGTGGGTCTATCTGACCGACGACCTTGGCATCCCCGTCAGCGAATCCTCCGCCGCGTAAAGACGTGCTGCGGATGGAAGCTTCTCACCGTGAGATGGGGAGCGCACGGATGGTTGTCAGGCCGATGAACCTATCGCTTGGATCCGCAGCCGGGCGATTCTCCTTAACGAAGCGACTCGCTCGGCCTGACAACGTTCAACCAAAGACGGACCGGGTTTCTTCCTCGATGGTCAGGTGCTGATCTCGCCCCCGTGTAGCGCCTTCGTTCTCCTGTGCCGGGCTCTGGACTTGGGAGTTATCCCTACTGAACCGCACCGTATCTCCGAGGCGCGACATCAAGCCCACATAGACAGGGAGGTCGGCCAGACTGGGAGTGCTCAAGGTGGTGATCAGAAGGTCACCACCCAATGGCGATGGTACGTACAGTTCGACATGAGCGAAAGCGATGGGTTGCTGAATCTGGTCACCGCTGAACTCTGTGGCATGAAATGAGGCGACGGCAGGACCACAGGTTAGATCGACTCGGTGAACATCACGGTGCTCCTCGAGGGAGAGCATCTCGTGCAGTGAGGCGGCGATCACCTCGGGCCGGTCCAGTTCGATTTTTTCCATCCGGACCAACAGATTCGCGATGCTCACCCCCCCTGCTTCAGTCTCGAACAGGCCAACGGCCGCATGTACTGTGCCGTCCGCCTCCAAAGCCTCGGCCATGGCACCGTAAGCGGCTGCAGTTACTTCCCGTTGAAAGTCAGTTCCCCCTGGCCAGATTGCCAAGGCCAGTTCTTGGAGGGCTGCTTCGAACGCTTCAGGTGGCAGCATCAGCGGAATCTCATGGAAATCCTCGGGTATTTCAAACTCAATGAGAGCTTCGTGATTCGGGCGGAGTTCCGTTGTCATCAGGTCCTCAATCATCTCAGTTCCGGCACGCCGTCATAGTCTGCCGGCTGCAGGAGTGTCGGAGCCTGTGAAAGCGTTGTATAGGCCGAGCCCGATACCGGGCGCCTGACCGGCGATCTGGGTACCCCGGGACCACCAGGACATCGGATCGAGAGTTCCATCAGCGCGAATTGCGCTCTTCAAGGAATTCTTGAGGCTCTCCGGACCCCACTCGACGACCTTGCTGAGGGCGCGCTCTTTCACAGAAGCGCCCATATTATCGAGGACGTGGTTGTCCCAGGCCATCTTCATGCGATTACCCAGGCCGGAGGTAGTAAACTTATGGCTTCCTTCGGCGTACTGCCGCCCGAGACCAAAAAGGGACCTTCCTTCGAGCTTGGCGGCGTTGTATCCGGCCTCGCCCAGAGCTTCGATCTTTCTGGCGCGGTCGATCATCTGGACGCCGTTCTTGGCTGTCTTCATGGCAACCTTTACGCCTGCCGTGGCAGTTGTGGCCATCTTTCCCAGCGGGACGATCCCTATCGCGTCACCCACGAGATCCATCGTGCTGACGTTGGCCCCGCCGATCTTTGCTGCGCCGTGCGTAGCCAGCGCACCCAAGGACAATGCTCCACCGGCGAGAGCAAACGCACCCGAGAGAGGAGGACACCAAAGGGTGAGTAGCGAGAGCACGCCCATGGCGGTCGCGGCCATACTCATCCAGTCGCCGATCTTCTTCAGCAGGTCGGCATGTTTGGTGCACCAGTTTTGTATTTTGTGCCCGAGCTGAGTGAAGGCATCGGCAAGGCTTTCCCAGAATCCTGGATCTGGTGCGCCGTCTGTCGCCTTCTTGATCTGGCCGGCGATCTTCCGGCCATCCGCCTGGTGTTCCTCGAGAAGTTCCTTTGCGTGCTTGACGATCGCTTCGAACTCGTCAATGGCGCCCTCGAGTTTGCCCTTCGCGGAGTCGAGGGTCTCTCCGGCCTGCTTCAACCGGGCATTTGCCGCGTCGATCTTTGCCTGGGCGTCCCTGAGCGCGGTTGGGTCGGAGAAAGACATTCCAGAGAGGCGGAACGCGGGATCCTCGGCGGCCTGGTTGTAGGCGTTGGTGGCGCTGTCGTAGTCCCTGCGGAGAGTCTTTTCACGCTGCTTGGCTTCGGTCGCGTCGGACTCGTACTGCCGTGCCTTGGACTGGTAGTGGCTGAGCATGCCGTGCCATGACTTGAGCTGCGTTGAGGCTGAGCGGATGGCCTCTCGACTGTCACCGACGTACTTGGGTAGGTCACCGACCTTGTCTGCGAAGGCTTTCGCGGCTTCGCCTTCCCAGGCTCGTCCACCACCCTCGCCGCGGAGCGAGCGCAGAATCTCGTGAGCGCTGTCCAGGCCGCTCAGCGCGCTGTTGAGCTTTGTAACGAGGTCATTGACGCTCTCGACCTTGCCGGGTGCCGGATTGAAGCCGATCGCGGGGAAGTCCTGCGCGCTGCTCATCGGGCACCTGCCGCGGGACGAGCCGAAGGCGAGGGGGTAGCCGGACTCGAGGGAGTAAGTGGTGATCCTGGCGCCGGGGACGGACCGGACGAAGGCTGGTTCGCCTTCTCCGCCTTCTCAAAGGCGTCGCGTATCGCTTGCTCGGTCTGCTCGTAGTTGTTCTTCGTCTGCTTGAGTCTTTCCTCGATGGCCTCGGTGCCGTCCGCGATCTTCTTGATCGCGTTGTCCCAGGAGTCGTGGAACTCGTCGCAGGCGTTGTCGAGCGCCTCGCTGCCGGTGCTCTTCGGCCCCACGTCCTTGAGCGCGTTGAGGGCCTTGCGCATGTTGTCCTGGCTGCTGTGCAGCTCTTTGATGAGCCGGTCGAGATCGTTGACCTCAACCTTGAAGTGGTCGCCCATTGAAGTCCCCGTGTGTGCTGTCAGTACCGAATGCAAAGGGTGCGGGTCTGTTCAGTAACGTGATCATATCTGTCGTTGTCGCACGCTCGGCGGCCCGGGCGGACCGCGCCGCGGAAGCCGACGGGGCGATGCTCGGTTGCGGTAGGTGGCCGTCGCAAAGCGGCGCGCCGGAACATGGGCCTTCGTGCCGGCCGAGCGAACGGGCCTGTGGCACAGCCTTCTGAACAGCGAGCCAGGTGCAGGAGGATCCGGTATCTTCAGGCTCCTGATTGGCATGTCCTCGCCCGCTTTGCTGAGCGCCGGGCTCAGTCGGCGGGGTACCGCACGCCGTAACGGATGCAGTGATGAATCAGTGACGGAGTGAGTAGACCGGGCTTGCCTGCCATGTTGATAACGGGGATGGGACAAGGGATGAGCACTCCCTTCGATGCGCCACAGCACAGCGGAACCACCCACATGCGGCTGAACTCGCTACCCGCGCAAGGCAGCGGAGGAAGTGCCAGCGGGACCGCCAAGGTCGACACCCAGCGCCTGGACGAGGCCGCCAACGCCTTGGTCGACCTGCGCGGTGACACCGAGAACGTCGACAACGCCGCGGACGAGGACACCCTGGGCGCGGTCAGGGGCCTGAACGCGCACACCGTTCCGGGCCCGCCCGATGCGGGCTCGTGGGCCACTGCCGGCTCCCTGATGACCATGGACCTCCGGTGGGGCGACCAGGTCCTCAACCTCAAGCGCATGCTGCAGGACATCAGCGACAAGCTCCATACCACCTCCGGCCATTACACCCGTGCCGAGCAGGAGGAGCGAGCCCGCCAGACCTCGATCTCTCCTTTCGGATAGGCCGGTCACCGGGCAGGCGGAGCGCTGTCCGGTGCCTTCCCACAAGCCGGACCGAAACCCCATTCCCCGTCCCGGGCGGGATTAGGAGCTGTCGCACATGGTGTCCATCCCCTACCTCGACAAGGCCGACCTCGGCAAGCTGGCCGACGCCGCCGCTTCCTGGAAAGCGTTGCCGGCCAAGTACGAGGGCCTGCAGCGCGAGTTCGAGCGGCGCGTCATCAACCACCTCAAGGGTCACTGGGAGGGCGACGCGGCCGAGGCGGCCTTCGCCACCATGACCAAGGCCCGTACGGAGTACGAGAACGCCGCCACCGAGGCGGAACGCATAGGCAAGCTGCTGCAGGACGCCCACACCGAGTTCGCCGGCTTCCAAAAGCAGCTCCGCACTCTCCTCGACGAGGCACGTAACGACAAGTACAAGGTCCACGACGACGGCAAGATCGAAGACGTCGACTCGCGGTGGGACAGTCCGACCGCCTCCGCGTCGCCGGGCTTCGCCACTGAACGCAAGGAGAAGCTGGACTCGCTCGTGTCCCGGCTGACGCGGATCCTCGAACAGGCCACCGCGGCCGACGAAGCCGCCAGTGCTGCTCTGGAACGTGACGCCAACGGTGACAGCCGCTCCTTCAACACCAGCGTTTACACCAGCCTCGACGCCGTCGAAGTCGACCAGGCCGTGAACCTCGCCAACAAGGGCGAGAACCTGTCGGACGCCGAGCTCGACAAGCTGAATCGCATCCTTCACGCCAACAGCAAGGACCCCGACTTCACCACCGGTTTCTACGACAAGCTCGGCCCCAAGAAGACTCTCGACTTCTATGCCAACCTCACTGCCCAGGCAGGCGACGAGCCGGACTCGAGGCGCTTCAAAGAGGTCCAGGAGCTTCAGAAGAACCTGGGCTACTCCCTGGCCACCGCCACCGACCCGGGTGAGGACCCGCACCTGTCCGAGAAGTGGAACGAGGAACTGCGCGCCCAAGGCGCGCAGAAGATCACGGTCAGCGACAACACCGGTTACCCGTACCAGCCGTACGGATACCAGGTTCTCGGCGGCATCCTCCGGTATGGCGAGTACGACTCGAGCTTCCTCACTCCCATCGCCCAGCACGCGGTCTCGCTGGAGTCCAAGAATCCGGACATGTGGATCGAGAACTCCCCCCGTGGCTCGCTGAACGAAAACGTCACATCCAACCCCTCCGGGAAGGGCGGCGATGGTTTCGACCCCATGACAGGCATCCTGGAAGGTCTTGGCCACAGCCCCGAAGCCGCCAAGGACTTCTTCACCGGCGATGTGGTCGCCTACAACGAGGACGGCACCGTCGACCAGAGCGGCACGGTCAAGGTCGACTACGGCAACGGGGAGAAGGGCGTTTCCTCCTACCTGGACTATTTCACCGACTCGGAACGTGACTGGCTGCCCGATACAGCCAGCCGCGACCCTGAGGAAAGTGCCAAGGCCACCGTGTACGGGCCCGACGCCCTCGGCCATGCCCTGGAGGCGGCCACCAGCGGCGTCGCATACGACTACGAGGGCACGGCCCTGCCCAAGCACAGCGAGGGACAAGCCCAGTTGGTGAATGACATCGTGGGTAAGTTCGGTGGCGAGGGCGGCGGCGAACTGATCAACGGCAAGGATGGAGCGCCACTGGAGCCGATGCGTGACAGTCTTGGGCACATCGCCGCCAACTACATGGGTGACGTCCAGAGAGGGGTGTCGGGCGACGACAGCCTCCCGGTCCATGGGGCCTCAGCAGGGCTCGAAATGGATGCCTCCCGCGCCTTCCTCGCCGAGGTCGGGCAGGACCCCGATGCCTACCAGGCCATCACCGCTTCCCAACAGGCATACACCGCGGGTCTGGTCGACGAGGCTATGAACAGGCCGACTGACTCCCAAGTAGGAGTCAATGATCGTGTCGCCGGCGCCGTACACCCCGGAGCCGTTGTCTCGGGCATCATGAGTGAGGCGCGTGCTGACGCGGTCTGGGACACAAAACGTGCAGAGGACGACGACTTCAACAAGAACAACGAAGACATCGGCAAGTGGGTCGGTCGGGGCGCGGGGCTTGCGACGGGTGCCATCAAGGTTCCCGTCGTGGGGGATGTCGCGGGCTGGATGATCGAGGACGTTCAGGCGAGCGTACTGGAGTCCATGAAGCGCGACAGTTCGACTGAGGCCGAACACGAAGCGGGACGCGGATACAACAATGGTGAGGCCGAGGCTATCCGGTCTGCCCAGGTGGCGGTCGAAAGTGCTGGTAAGCGCGGCGGCTACGACAACGACACCATTGCCGACGTGAAACAAGAAGCTCTGCGTGAGATTAGTCAGAGTCATGCGGCCGGCGCTAAGGCTGAGGACGCTCGCCATGGATGAGCAGGGAAACGCCGTGCAAAGTCGTAAGAGGTCCATCTACGTCCTCATGGCTGTCGTGGTATTGGCAGCGGCAAGCGCTGGTGGATATGTCTGGTGGGGCAGCAGGAGCGAGAACGCCACGAGGCAGACCGCGACGCCACCCACTCTGCCCGCAACCCTCTGCGGAACCTCCATATCCACAAAGGCAGTCCTCCAGTTTCATGCGAAGCCTGTGCATGAAGCGTATGAGAGAGAGTACTTCGGCGGACTGAACGCGCCGCTCACAGAGCGATCTGCGGACGGTGACGGCGGCCAGTGTGCGCTGAATATCGACGACGAAGTCACCACGATCACGTCCGAACTCGATAATGAGCTCGTTGGTCGACAACATATTGCACAACAAGTCGACAAAGGTGGAAATTCCGTTGAGTGGGGTCCGGCACGCGGTTATGCCTACAGTGGCGGGTCCACCGAACTCGCAGTAATTAGCACTCCCTGCACGCTCCGCAATGAAACATCTGGCGAGCGGGATTACGCGATACGGGTCAGTGTGGCTGCGCCTGGCCTTCATGGGAGCGAGCAGAAGATCAGGAAGGCGCGAGAGGCCATGGTGGAACTCGCAGCTGACGTCACCCGCTACGTCACCAAGCATTCCGCAGAGTGCCTCAATGCCGACGAACTTCCCAGCACGGTACCTGTCCTCAAGTGATACCGGGAGGAGCGCAGTTGCACCCGTTCTGCGTGGATGTTTCGCGCTGGGCCACGATGAAACCCTGACCGGAGTTGGTGGTCCGGCCACGACGACGCCCTCCTCTCCGCATTCACAGCGGTTTTCTCAGCCGAACCGTTCTGAGTTTGGCTTGGACCACGCACATGCTTGCCGGTGTCGAGACCACCGTGATCCGCAAGTCCCCTCGGGGCACTGAGCCCTTTTCAAGCTGCGGTGCCTGACCGCGAGTTGGACTGTCCTGCGCAACGACGAAGCTCCTGGTAGACGGGTTCTCGACCAAGATCACCCGTGTCCGCCAGGAGCTTCGCGTGCTTGTCTACCCGTCCTCGATTGATCTGTCCAGCCGCACCCTGCGGTTCCTGACCGGACAACTGACAGCCCGGCGGCAGGAGATCGGAACGCGGTGGCGGCGCCTTCCCGCCGCACGTCAGGCACTGCTCGCCCTGGCCCATCTACGGTGCGGTGACACCTACGCCCAGCTCGCTGCCGGGTTCGACATCGGGATCGCGACCGTCTACCGCTACATACGTGAAGCCGTCGAAGCCCTGGCCGCCCTCGCCCCGTCCCTGGCCGAGGCGATGAAGACGATCCGGACGAAGGCGTTCGTGATCCTCGACGGCACCCTGCTGCCGATCGACCGCATCGCCGCCGACACCCCGTACTACTCCGGGAAACACAAACGCCACGGCATGAACGTCCAGGTCCTCACCGATCCGTTCGGACGGCTGCTCTGGGCCTCGCCGGCTCTGCCCGGCTCGACTCACGACCTGACCGCCGCGCGGCAGCACGGCATCATCGAAGCCCTCGCCGATGCGGGACTCAAATGCTGGGCGGACAAGGCATATCAAGGCGCCGGCGGACCCGTCCGCGTACCGTTTCGGGGCCGCCGCCTCAAGCGATGGAAGCGTCGCCACAACACCACCCACGCCAAGATCCGCTGCCTCGGCGAGCGGGCCATGGCCACCATCAAGGGCTGGCGCCTCCTGCGGAAGCTCCGCTGCAGCACCAACCGAATCACCGACGTGGTGAAGGCCGTCCTCGTCCTTCAGCACGCATCAGCGTGAGGTTGAAAAGGGCTCACTGACGGTTCTCTGTGTCACACTGCGCCTCATGCGATCACCGGTGCGTCCCTCATTCGCGGCTCTGGCTTTCCTCGGCGCGCTGACTGCCGGCGTGGTCGGCTGTTCTCCAAGCGGCGACGGAGACAACGGTGACGGGGGCGGGAAGGAGACAGGCCTCGAGGAGGCTCTCGCTGCTGTGCCTGATTCGGCTGCCGACGTGGCCATCCTGTACGTCGATGCCGCCACCACGCGCGACCTGGTCGCCAGGGACAAGAAGCAGTTCAGCGGTCTATGGGGCTATGGCATCCCGGAGCTGTCCGGTCACGCCGCGGACCCCCGCAAGGAGTGGGGCTTCGACGAAAGCGACGTAGCGACCTCCATCGTCGTCGGTAGCTACAACGCCCGTATGACGGGAGAGTTCGACACCGCCGCACTCACCAAGGCCCTTGAGAAGAAGGGCTATGGCCCGAGCGACGTGGACGGCGGCACCCGGTTCACGAAGTCGGGCGACGATTCCACTTTCCAGTTCTCGGACTCGATCCGAGTCTCCGTTCACGACAAGGACGGAGCCGGCCTGGGGCTCGACGATCCGGAGAAGTCCCTCGCGGGCGATCGCGCATATGCGGCTGTCGCCGACTGCCTTGGCGATGTCTACTATGCGTCGTTCTATGGTGAGGTAGAGAGGGAGGGCGTCGTTCTCCTTGCGCTTGGCGCACGGCTCGGTGCTGACGGCACCTCAACGGAGACCATCTGCACCGTCAACGCCTCCGAGAAGGCCGCCCGGAGCACTGCCGCCAAACTGCGCGGGAAGGCCAAGGACGGCGAAACCTACGCGGGTTCCAAGGTCATGATCGGGGGCGGCCAGACCCCAACTGTCTCCATGACCTGGAAGAACAGCAGCGAGGGACGCCTCCGGCCCGGGGACAACAACAAGACACTCGACCTGCCGGGCTTGCTGCTGTTTGGGCGGGGGTGACCTGAGCAGGGCCCGACAGGGAAGACGAGCTGTCCGTACCGCGCCGAAGAACTGCAAGACGATCGACAGCGCACGCGGCAGGCGCCGCCCCAGCAAAAGGTGGGCGGGCGCTGCTCTTTCAGCCCTGGTCCGGTTGGCGTCGGCGACGGCTGAAAAGTGGTTCTGGATCACTTTCCGTGCCGGAGCCACGGAGGGTCGCCACAAGCGCGATCATGAACGGCCTGGCGCCGTGAGAAGAACCGCTTGGGGGGCAGGTCGAAGTGGCGCGGCCGAACATCTGCCGCTTCAGCATCTTGATCTTGTTGTTGTGGTCCTCGAGGCGCCGGAGCTGTAGCGCAGGCTGATCCCGGCGACCACCGCGTCGAGGTCCTGGCCGAGTCCGTTGACGAAGCCGTGAAGGGCGGGCAGGTCGTCGGCCTGGACGTCCGCCGGTGGGGGCTCAAGTCCTTTGGCGTTACTGGGGGTTGGTGTTGGCCTGGGCGGCACATGCGCCGGTGAACGCCGGTTGTGTGTCACGGACTCCATGAAGTAGCTGGCATCCGCAAGCCGTGCAGCGCACGAGGACGGCGACCCTGCGTGGATTGGGAACACGTCGCCCGGGCCAGGCCGGCCGGCCGACGACGAGCCGCTCACTGCCCGGCAGGACCTTCGCCGCCCTTTCCCTCGCCTCCTTCATTGAAGTCCGTGCCTCCGGTGCCCCTTGTTGTCGGGCCGACCGACAGGGGAGCCAGGTCATGGCGCCGGGGCGACCTGTGTGGGGGACGGCATGTGCGGGGGCAACATGGTGCGTGAGCTTTGCGAACCTTCGCGTGGCCAGGGGGCGCTTGCGGCCCGCGGATGAGCCGCGTCCACATCGCGCCGCCCACTTTGCGGGTTCGCTCGATGGGTGGCCCGCTGAACTACGTGCTACCCAAAGGAGGATCCGGTATCTTCGGCTCCTGATTGGCATGTTCCCGCTCATACGCTCTCCTCGTACGACTGAGGTGAATGAACCTGTAGCCGAGTGAGCGAAACAGGCATGTCGGCGGTCGTTGTCAACGGGGACGGGCTGCTTGCCTTAGGCGGCAGGGTGCTCATAGGTGGCTTCCGCGCTGATGGGTTCTACGTCTTGATCCGCCGGTAGCGACTCGGATCCACCGGCAGTAAACAGGGGGTTCGTTTCGTGGTCCGGGTGCCACAGCGGTTGCGCAAGCCGCTGGTCATAGGGCTGCCGCTCGTGTTGCTCACAAGCGGGGCAGTCGGCGTCTTCCTCGGCTTCGATGGTTCCGGGGGCGGCCAGGCGGCAGCGAATCGGGCGCAGTTGAAGCATGCCTGCGCAGGGTTGCTGCCGTACGAGGAACTCAGCGGCTTCGTACCCGACGGCGTCGAGGGCGAAGTGAGCCAGTACGGCACCGTGCTGGAGCCCGATGAGGAGAGCCGTTCGCTGGTGAATTGTGCCGTGACGTGGCCGGGGCACGGGTCGGTGCGTGTACGTGCCGCCGCGCTTGTCTCCCCGATGCCGATGTCGGTGAAGCTCGAGGACATCGTGGCGGCCGGTGAAGACGGGGAGGGGTCGTACGAGGTGCCCGGGCTCACGGGCAGGGTCGATGAGGACGGGCGGGCGTGGATTGTTGCCGAGTGCGCCGGCGGACTCGACGGCCAGGTGCGGGACGTATCCGCGATGTACGTGACAGCCGATGTCGATCTGCCCGTTCCGGGCAAGGGGAAGCAGGCCAAGCACCTCGTGGACTTCACCACCGCCGTTCAGGTCGCCAACGGGATCACCGAGGCGCAGAACTGCGGTGGCACACCGCTGGCAAAGCCCACGCGGCTCATCGACACCTATGAGGCCGAGGTCACCGCGGATCCGGACGGCAGCAATATCAGGACCGTTCGGATCGACGAGCCCGGCCTGGGCGTCAAGAAGTGCCGCGGACTCGGCAAACGCGCGGGCTTCGCGGGCAATTGGACCGCCAGCGGCGACCTGCAGGACTCTCGGCTGCTGAGCGTCTGCACGGCCACCGTCAGGGACCGGGAGGACCCGGCGGAGATCGATCCGTCCTTGGAGTACGACGCGATCGATGCCTCTGCGGCGAGCTGGGCTGGGGCTCTCGGTTGGGCCGCCCTCGACCAGTACGACCGCACCGGTGACAGCTCGGTGTTCCAGGCAGGGCGTCGTACGAAGGTCGTCCCGGAGAGCGAGCCGACCGAGCTCGCCCTGTGGGCCAGGTCGAAGTGCGCGGCCGGCAGCACCTACCACAGAGTCACGGTGGGCATGGAGGACGCCGACTACAGCGAGCGCACGCTCAGCGATGCCGAACGGAACGAGTACTCCCGGAACGCCCGCAAACTCCTGGACAGCTATCTCACCGACCCTGACGGCTGGCCCCGGCAGCAGCGGTGCCACGGCACCGAGATCCTCGGAGAGGTGGAGGGATGGCGGTGAGGCGGATCGCCCTCCGGGCGATAACTGCCCTGGTTGCTACGGCCGTTGCCGTCTTCGGATATCTGGCCGCGCACGGAGATTTCCAGCGCTGGAAAGACGAGTCGGCACTCGACGGCGCCTGCGGTGGCCTCCTCGACCGGAACGTGGTGCGCAGTGTTCTCGGGCCGGGATCGGTTGAGGCCGAGGACGAGGACTGGGGCGGTGACGGATGGGTGGCCGTCTGCAAGGTGCACGTCGACGGTGGCGGCACCGCCTACATCCGTATCCTTGACACTGCCTATGCCGGGCAGAGTCCGGACTCCCTTTACACGGGCCCGGCCGGAGGGGACGCGCTCTCCGTTCCGGTCGGCCATGGATGGACGGGGCTGTTCGGGGCCGACCCGGATCCCGTCGAGGCCGACGAAGACCTCTTTGGCGCGGACGATGCCGAGGAGGTGACCGCGAGTGTGGTCCTGGAGTGCACCGAGGCCGGCAGCGTCAAGGGCCTGTACGTCACCGTCGAGACAGAGCTCGACAAGACACTCGACAACCCGGTGAACAGGCCGGAGTTCGTCAAGATCGCCACTTCCACCGCTGCGAAGGCATCGAAGGCCCGGCGTTGCGATGCCGAGCTGGGAAAGCCAGTACGCGATCTCGACCTGCCCGTGAACGAGGACGAGTACAAGCCGCTCGACACGGCGGACGGGACGTGCTCTGGCATTCCTACGGCACCGGGAGTGTCCATCGCCACGGAGAC
Source organism: Streptomyces cyaneochromogenes (assembly GCF_003963535.1). Lineage (GTDB taxonomy): Bacteria > Actinomycetota > Actinomycetes > Streptomycetales > Streptomycetaceae > Streptomyces > Streptomyces shaanxiensis. The sequence continues at coordinate 7,362,950 of NZ_CP034539.1, forward strand.
CGCCCGCGGGGATGCGCCTTACGAGGTCTGCCGACTGGCCGGCGCTGACCTCAGTAAGCGCTATGTGCTTGCCGCCGAGTTCGGCCCTCTTGCGCAAGAGTCGTTTGTCAACTATCAGGAATTCGGAGGGGAGGAGGACCTGCCGTCCCCCGACGTCCCCGCGCATGACCGCGATACCGGTGGCCTGCGCAGCTGGACGACCGCCAAGTGCCCTGACGGCCTTGCCCTGTTCACGCTGCTGCCCACCTCTGAGAGAGCCGACGAGCGGAAGGCCACCGCGAGCGATCCGGGCCTCGCTTACGAACGTGCCGCCCTCAGGGCTTTCGCCGAGCGCTCGGCAAGAGCCCACGGCTGTTCCAGTCCTGTGAAGCCTTGACGGCGTCCCCTGGGCAGGCTGTGACTCGGCTGGAGATGAGTGGGCTCGAGGCATGGCCTGGGCATGCTTGGTCGGTGCGGCAGCGGGGTTGCGGCCCGGGACGGCGGTCATCCGTCGAGCGAAGGGGCGCCGCAGTTGTCACCGCCGCTCACGGCGTGGGCGCGTCGCGCCGGAGCTGGGACGGAAGGCGTTCGAGGAAGTCCCGGTCCACCGGCGAGAAGTAGACGCGGGTCCAGGAGCCGTCCGTGAATCCGATCTCGTAGTTCTTGTTGGATACGTCGTCACGATTGCGTAGCCAGGCGACCTGGCGGATGTCCACTGCCCAACCGGGCTCGGCGTGGCCCAGTTCGGCACTCCGGCGGCCCCGCTGGACGTAGGTGACCCGCAGATGCCGGTCGGTCAGCAGGAGCACCTGTACCACGCCCGTCGTCTTGGAAATGGGATGCAGCGCTGCGGTGAACTGCCCGGCGAGGCTGTTCCAACCGCCTTTCAGGGGCTTGCCCTCTTGCGTTCCCAGTCGAACAGGGCCTCGAAGGCGGCGCCGGGGAGATCCGTCACCACCAGGAAGAACCAGAACCGGGCCTTGACTCCTTCCCAGCGATCGCCGGGCATCCGCAGACCGCGCAGGACACGGGGACGGCGCCCCCTACGCGGCTTGGGAACGTGGCGTCCGGGCCAGGCCGACTGGCTGGCCACGAGCCACTCACCGGCCGGTAGGACCTTCGCCGCCTTTTCCTCCGCCTCCTTCATTGAAGTCCCCGCTTCCGATGCCCCTTGACGTCGGGACGGCCGATATGGCCCGTCGCGCGCTCGGACTCGCCGAGCCACAGCTGTGGGACGTGCTGCTGCACAGCCGCGACCATCTGTTGCAGGAAAGCGGGCGGGAAGGGGAGTCGGTAGCGCAGGCGGGGAAGGCCGGGATGCAACGGCTCCTCGTCGCGGACCAGGCCCCACAGGACCGGGTCGTCCTGGTCGATGGGGCCGGCGGGGAACAGCTCCAGGGAGTAGACCTTCTGGCTTCGGCCGAGCTTGCTCCAGTAGAGGCTGACTCCGGCGAGCGTCTGCCAGGGGATGACGTTGCGAAGCTTTCCGTTGTCGACCCACAGGCCTGTGTGGTCCAGGAGGATCCTGTTGCGGCGGTTCGCCCAATGGCCGATGAAGAGGAACACGCCGAGCGCGCCGAGCGCCAGCATGAAGACGAGGCCCGCGAACCCTGCGGCTGTGAATTCTCCCTTCTGGTTCCCGGTAGCAATTACGACAGCGCCGAAGACGCCGATCGCGCCGATCGCGATGAGGAGGACGGAACAGGGGAGCCCGGTCACGGCGCCGCGGCGGCCGGTGCGTATGACCGTGGCGTCCGGTGCGGGGGAGGGCGTGTGCGGGGGCAACATGGTCCGTGAGCTTAGCGAAGCCCTTAATGTGGCCAGCGGGCGCTTGCGGCCAAGTGCTCTGACGGCGTTGACCTGTTCGCGCTGCTTCCCGCCTCCGAGCAGGACGACCAGCGCAAGACCCCTGCGAGCGACCCGCGCCCCGCTCACGAACGCGCCGCCCTCATGGCTTTCGCCGAGCGCTCGGCGAAAACCCACGCCCTTTCCCCTCCCGTGAAGCCCTGACGACGTCTCCCGGGTGGGTTTTGGCTCGGCACTACTGAGCTTGAACTCGGGTTGTCGTAGGTACTGACAGGGCTTGATCCTCGCGGTACGCCGTTGTCATGAGGTACGCGCAGGGTGGCGGACTGTCGGACGAACGCCGGCAGTTCCGCGAGGGCATCCGCATGATGGCCGCCGAGCGGTTCGCGCAGGGTGAGCCGAGCTCGGCGATTGCGAAGGAGTTACGGGTCAGCGTCCGTTCGGTCCAGCGGTGGCGACGATTATGGGACAAGGGTGGTCCGCGGGCCCTGCGATCAGCGGGATCCGCGTCCGTGCCACGGTTGAGCGAGGCTCAGTTCACCCAGCTGGAAGCGGAGTTGGCGAAGGGGCCGGTGGCGCACGGCTGGCCTGACCAGAGGTGGACACTGTCCCGGATCAAGACCGTGATCGGGCGGCGCTTCCACAAGAGTCTGGCGTTCACCTACGGTTGACGCCTCGCGGGCGTGAAAATCTGTTTGGGGCTGCCCGCCGACGCCGCTTGTAGTTTGGGTTGCGAGCCCGCACAAGAGTCTGGTGAGGGAGCCGTCCGAGGGGGCCGCGCACTGTCGTCTCGAACACGCCGTTCAGCTTCTCCACCTCCCCTCAGGCTCTCCGGGCAGCCCCTTGTCCGCACCGTGCGCAAGGGGGAAAGACATGGAGGAACTGAAGGAGGACCACGACGACGGAAGTGTTGCCCGAGTCGCGGCGATCGACATCGCCAAGGCGTCCGGGATGGTGTGTCTGCGTCTTCCGCACGACACCATCGAGGGCAGGCGGGTCCAGCAGATCTGGACGGTCGCATCCACCACGAACGCGATTCTGGAGCTCGGCGATCGGCTGGTCTGCCAAGGCGTCGAGCGAGTAGTAATGGAGGCGACGGGCAGCTATTGGCGGCCCTTCTTCTATCTCCTGGAAGCTCGCGGCCTGGAGTGCTGGCTGGTCAACGCGCGTGAGGTGAAGAACGTCCCTGGCCGGCCCAAGACAGACAAGCTGGATGCGGTCTGGCTGGCCAAGCTCGCCGAACGGGGCATGATCCGGGCTTCGTTCGTGCCTCCCAAGCCCATTCGGCAACTGCGGGATTTCACCCGGACCCGCACCGTCTTCGTCCAGGAACGCACGCGTCACAAGCACCGGGTCGACAAGGCCCTGCAGGACGCGCAGATCAAGCTCTCCCAAGTCGTCTCTGATCTCTTCGGCCTCTCCGGCCGGGCCATGCTCGATGGACTTGTCGGCGGTGAGCGCAACCCCAGAATCCTGGCGGATCTCGCCAAAGGGAGCCTGGTGAAGAAGAAGGCTGCCCTGGCTGAGGCGCTGACCGGGCAGTTCGAGGACCATCACGCCCGACTGCTGAGCGTGCTGCTGAGCACCGTCGACCATCTCACCGCACAGATTCAGGAACTTGACCGGCTGGTCACAGACCTCATGGATCAGTTTGCGGCTCCGCATGCCGATACCGGGCCAGTGCCATCTGCCACCGCCAACACCAGCACGCCGCCCGTACGCGCTGACATGACCGGGCGGCAACTGGCCGAGCGCCTGGACGCCATCCCGGGCGTCGGGCAGGCCACGGCTCAGATCATCCTTGCCGAGATCGGCCCGGACATGAGCTGCTTCCCCACCCCTGAGCATCTGGTCTCGTGGGCAAAGCTGTGTCCGCGAACCATCCAGTCCGGCGCAAAGAACACCGCAGGTCCGGCAGGCAAAGGCAACCCCTGGCTCAGAGGCGCCCTGGGCGAAGCCGCCAGCGCCGCTGCCCGCACCGACACCTTCCTCGGCGCCCGCTACCGCCGCATCGTCAAACGTCGTGGCCATACCAAGGCCCTGGTCGCTGTCGCCCGCTCGATACTCGTCATCGCCTGGCACCTACTCAACGACCTCGACGCCTCCTACCGGGAGCTCGGGCCCGACTGGCACCAACGCCACCTCAATCCCGCGCGCAGGACCCGCGACCTGGTTCGCCAGCTGCAGGCACTCGGGCACCAGGTTGCCCTCACCCCCACGGTCTGAACCCACTGCCCCTGATCAAGACGTCCGTTCTGCTTCGCAGAACGGACGCTGCCGCCTGCCCGCCCAGGGTTCGATTTTCCGTTCAGCTACACCCTGCAAGGGGTGCGCAAGCTGCTGATCCGGCATGGCTTCTCCTGCCAGATCCCGGCCAGACGGGCCGTCGAACGCGACGAGGACCAGGTCACCGGCTGGGTGAAGGAGACCTGGCCGCAGGTGGAAACCTCGCGGCGGCGCTCGGGGCGTGGATCGTCTTCGAGGACGAGTCCGGCTTTTCGATGACGCCGCCGGTTGCCCGCACCTGGGCCCGCCGCGGGCACACGCCCGTGATCCGGGTCCGCGGCCGTTCCCGCCGCCGGATCTCGATCGCTGCCCTGGCCTGCTACAAGCCAGGTGAACGCTCGCGGCTGATCTACCGGCCGCGCCGCGACGACGGCCGCCGTGACGGCCGCAAGAGCTTCGCCTGGACCGACTACCGCGACCTGCTCACCACCGCTCACATCCAGCTCGGCGGGCCGATCGTGCTCGTCTGGGACAACCTCAACGTCCATCTCGCCTACGGGATGCGGCAGTTCATCGACCGGCAGGACTGGCTGACCGTCTACCAGCTGCCCTCCTACGCACCCGACCTCAACCCCGTCGAGGGCATCTGGTCGCTGCTGCGGCGCGGCTGGCTGTCCAACACCGCCTTCACCACACCTGAGCACCTCATCCAGACCATCCGACAAGGGATGAGAAAGATCCAGTACCGGCCCCACCTCATCGACGGATGCCTCGCCGGGACCGGCCTATCCCTCACCTCAACGACTTCATGAGTTCAAACTCAGTAGCTGCGATGCGTCTTGCGGAGTGTCGGCGTCGGCTGAATTGTGGTTTTGGGATCACTCTCAGTGCTGGAGCCGTGTGGTCACCCCGACCGCGCTCATGAACGGACGTGGGCAATGCACTTCTACAGGCCTGTGGTGTCATCGGGACGATGGCGTCCTGATCGAAAAAGCGGGGTCTGCTTATGAACGCGCCGCACTCATGGCTTTCGCCGTCTGCTCCGCGAAAGCCCACGGTTGTTCTGCTCCTGTGACGCCCTGACGATTGCTTCGCTAGGTGCCCGTGCGCCGCGAAAGGCGACTGAGGTGAGGCGCGACGCGAAGAGCTGGGAGGCCGGTAAATGGGCTGGCGTGGAATCCAGTTGCGGGCAGGCGGCCCAGCGGGTGAGTAGTTGCCCGCCGGTGCCGGTGCCGGTGCCGGTGCCGGTGCCGGTGTGGGTGTGGGGCGTCCGCGGGCGTACCTCACGCGGCACGACTATGCATATGGCCCACTATGCTCACCTGCGGCGAGATCATCAGCGTACGCCCCTCAGATGCACCCGTGGCCCCGGCCACCGTGCGGTACAGGCACAGAAGGCGGTCCGGAACATGGCATTCCTCGGCGGGAGCGACAGCCTGGAGCTCTTCCTCTCGCGTTGCCAGGCCATGAGCGTCGCGTCGGTGCCGGCCTGTCTGGGGGTCACCGTCTTCCTCGTCAAGGAAGAGGGCTGGCACTACAGCTTTCTTGTCTGCTGCCTCCTGCCGTTGATCGCCGCTTACCTGGGGGTCAGGGGTAAGCGGGAGATCCGTGTTGGGGTGGCGGCTACGGGGCTCGTCCTGGCCGTTGCCGCACTGCCGTTGGCGTTCGCGCTGGCAATCCTCGAACGCGCCTGACTCGATCGGCCATTCGTTGATCTTGTTGGCGATCTTGAAATGGCAGGGCGCGTGCACTCGAATGTTTCATGATCGCTCGCTCACTCAATGTGACGATTCAGTCGTCACAAAATCTCCAAGACTCGACGATAGTCTGTGCCCGCGTCATCGCCACGGGGGTGCCCTATCGCCCCCTGCGTCGCAACTGATCGCTTCGCGCAACCAACAAGGGGGTCCTCAGTGGCTGGGGAATTCAAGGTCGATCTTGACCATTTGAAGTCGTTTGGTGACACATTGAAGCGGTCGGTTGAGGAACTGGAGGGGGCGCGCAAAGCGCTCGCGGATGTCCGGGCCGACCAGATCGGCACGCCTCGGCTCGACGAGGCCTGTGACACGTTCCAGGACAGGTGGGCGTACGGGACCGACCAGCTGAAGGACCTGATCAAGGCGGTCGGCGAGGGCGTCGAGACGACCATGCTGAGCTACAAGAAGTTCGAAGAGGAACTGTCCAAGGCCCTGAAGCAGATGAACGACACGGCGGCCGCGAACGCAGGGGGGACCCGCTGATGGCTGCCAACCCGTATGCGAACCTCGGCTGGAATCCCGTTCCCGGTGTACCGGAAGCGGTTTCGACGCTGCAGAAGAAGGTGAAGTCCGCAGCAGACACGCTGGACAACTGCCACAGCCAGATCGAGAGACTGCTCGCGGCCAGTTCCTCCTGGGAGGGGGACGCGGCAAATGCCTTCCGGGACGCCCTCGACGGTGACCTCAAGGAGTACATGAGGAACGCCGGGCAGTCCCTGGGGAAGGCCGCCGGCTGGCTGGGCACCTGGGACGGCGACCTGGCATCTCACCGCGACCTGGCCAAGAAGTACGACGACGCCGCAGGGGAGAAGAAGACCGCCCGCGATTCGGCCCAGCAGCGTCATGACGAAGCCAGCAAGCACCCGGACCTCAAGCTCGCAGGGAAGGAGTATCCCTCCCAGGCGGAGGCCGATGCCGCTACGGCTCGGCTGCGTGCCGCCGAGCGCGCGCTGAACGAAGCCACCACCCAGCTCAACAACGCCACCACCGCGTACAACGACGTCATCAAGAAGGCGCGAGAGCTGGAGGGCGACCACACCGAGCGGGCCAAGTTCATCGCCGGAAAGCTCGACGAGGCCGACGACAAGCTGGCTCCGAAGGAGCCGAATTGGTTCATGTCGGCCGTTCAGGCCATCGGTGAGGGCATCGCCTGGGTCGGTAAGCAGATCTACGAGCACGCCGGAACCATCGGCGCGATCGCCGGTCTCCTCGCCCTCCTCCCGACGCCGGCCGCGCCGATCTTCGCGGCGATCGCCGTGGGCGCCAGCGCGCTCGCCATGACCAAGAACCTCTCGAGCGAGGACTTCAGGGATTCCCTGATGGGCAAGTACGGGTGGAAGGAAGGGGCATTCGCCTGGGGCGCGATGGTCGGTGACACCCTCGGAATGGTGCCCGGCGTCGGAGCGCTCGCCAGGGCCGGCAGTGAGGCGGGGCTCGCGGCGGCGGTTGCCCGGGAGGGTGGAGAGGCCCTGTCACTCGGGTCGAAGATGGCCAACTTCGGCAGTGAAATCGTGCCGGCCTTCAAACTCAAGGCTCTGGAGGCCGCGACGGATCCCGCGGTCGGAGCGCTTCAGTACTCCATCCAAGGCGCGAACGTACTCGCGAACGCGGCGTCGTCGCTGGAGACCGCCGGCGTTCTTCCGAAGAACGGCTACGGACACGATTCCGCCGAGGTGACGAAGATCGGCGCCGCCTCGACCGGGCTGAAGAGCGGCGCCATCGGAATCCTGACGGACATGGGCGAAATGATGAGGGGCATCCGACTGTGAACAGCTTCCTTGACATCGCGCCGCCCGCGCCAAAGCCGGAGTACTGGTACGGACTCCCGTACGGCTACCTCAAGTTGGACCTCCAGCCGACGGCCGAGGGACTCCTGGAGATGGCCCGGCAGATCAACGAGCTGCCCGCTGAGGCCCGTGACCGCGCCGATCAGGTGTTCCGCCTCTATGCCGTCGTGGTGAGCATGCTGCAGAGCCAGCAGGTCCAGGGCTGCGCCCTCGGAATGCACCCCGACGACAACGGCGACCCCCTGATGTCCGTCCTGACGGTCTCCACGCTCGCGACGCCCAAGGGGAACGCCAAGGCCGCGCTCACCCAGATGCTGGCGGCCGGCGCCGGGACCGGCGTGGACAACGGCGTCGTTCCGGTGGAACTGCCGGTCGGGACGGGGTTCCTCATCGAGTCGGAACGGAGCACCGTGTCGCCGGGCGCTCCGCCCGAGGGGCAGGACGAGCCCGTGGAGGACACGGTCTGGCAGGGCACGGTGGTCATTCCGGACACGCGCTCCTCGTCGGTCATCACCGTGCAGTTGGTGACTTCGTCCACGCAGCTCGCCGACGACTACCGTGGAGTGCTGCTGGGCGTCGCCCGTACGGTGACTTTCACCGACCCGGCGGCACCGGCCGCGGCGAACGGCGCGTCCGGACCGTTCGGAGCTCCTGGGGCCGGGTCCGATACGAGGAATCCCTTCGGATGAAAAGGAACCCCTTCGAATGAGCACGGGCGAAACAGGAGGTTCCGCTGTGTCAGAGACCGCGCAGGCGCCTTATGCGACGGACGGCACGGACTTCAAGGGCGCACTGAGGTATTACTACCGCTCCGCGCTCGCGCGGTTCGCGAAGCTCGGCCTGCCCAGTGCGGTCCTGTTTGTTCAGATGTTCCTGTGGCCGATGGACGTCCGCGGATACCTGTTGCCGGTGGCCATCGTGGGAATGTTCGGATTCCTGTTCGCCTTTTTCCTTCTCTACGGCCGTCTGTTCCTGACCTGGCGGTGCGCACGGGCCCTGCGTACGTACCCCCTGGAATTCCGCTCGCCCGTCGAGAAGGTCAAGCTGGAAAGGCCCCTGCGGCTCCACCTGCGATACGGCGACAAGGCCGGTCAGCCGGTGACCCTGCTGGCCAAGGACCCCCTGGGGCGCTCCCGCTGGCCGGACGGCATCGCCAACGGCGTGTGGTTCGCCGGGGACGATCCGTTCGGCGGCGCGGCCATCGTGCCCGGCAGTGGTGAGCTGCTCTTCATGCAGCCCACCGAGTGGGCGTTGTCGGCGAAGGAGCGCGACAGCGCCGGGGAGGTCCGCATCGGGCAGGCCAAGCGGGCCGGGATCAAGAGGGCTGTGCGTTATCGGTAGTCGGCCTTTGCGGGCGGCCCCGGGCCGAATCCGGGAGAGATGCTGTGCAAGAGATCGGTCAGGTGCCTGGCGCGACGGCCGGAGCGGATGTCAGGCGTGCGCTGAAGGACCATTACGGCGTCGCGAATACCTCATCCCTCTCGCGATCATCGGGATGTTTGGATCTTTGATCACCGCGGTTGGCTTCTACGCGAGGCTCTCCTTGATCTGGAGGTGCTCGCGGGTCTTCCGTACGTACCCCATGGAATTCCGTGGGCCGATCGAGAAGATGAATCTGGAGAAGTACGCGAGGTCAGGCTCCGACTGCGCTTCGGCGAGAAGGCTGATCAATCGACGACGATGCAGGCGAAATCCGTCCTTGTACGCTACGGCTGGCCCACGGGCATCGAGAACGGCGTGTCGTTCGCCGGCGACGATCCCTTCGGTGGCGCGGCCATCGTCAAGAAGGCTGTTTCCTACCGGTAGTTCGACGAGGCCACGTCCGGGCCGGCCGCGCACTCGCGCTGCACGCTGGTCCTCCGCGGGCGTTGCCCCGGCTCAGCGACGGGGCTCGACCTCCATGAGGTCGGTGCCGCCGGGGAGAGCGAGGACACCGTGGCCCTCGACATCGCCCGCGTACCAGGCGCCGTACTCCATGGCTTGCGGCCAGTGGCGGCGGTGGACGGCACCGCGGGCCGACAAGAAGTGGTCCGACTGAGTGGGCCCTGCCGACTCGTTCAGCTGGAGCTGGATGGGCACGCCGTTCGGATCCTTGAGGGCGGGGTGCCTGCGAGCCCCGGGAATCCGTCGCCACGGGTGGGCCTCGAGGAGGCGCCGGACTCGCTGGAGGGAGCGCAGGGTGCTGACGTAGAGGTAGAGGAAAACGACGTAGACAAAGAGCAGCAGGCTCAGGACCAAGCCGAGGATGCCGCCGTCCTTTTTCTCCGTGCCGGGCAGAGCGACGATGCCGAACCCCTGCAGCACGCTGAGCGTGACGAACGACGCCACGAAGAGGAAGGTCGCGAGCGACAGGCGTGTGCGGATCGCGCGCCTTGCCTTGTCCCAGGCAGTACGAGTCCCCGGGTGGTCGAAGGCGGCCTTGTCCATGGGGACCTGTGTATCCCGTCCCCGCACAGATGGTTCTCGCATATCCTCCCCCTTTTCCCTTTCCCTCTCGCGGCTCCGGGAACGAAACGGGACTGTGCATCACCGGGCCGGGCCGCCGGAGCCGCCGTTCAGGTTGGCGAGGGCTTCCACCAGCGTTCCCCAGCCGGCGACAGGGAAGTGGACGCTCACCCAAGATCCGTCATCGAACCCGATCTCGTGGGTGCCGTGGCGCGCGCCATTGCGCTTACGGATCCATGCCACACGTGCCCGAGGAACACCCCACCCGTATCGGATACCTGGCTCCACCTCCCGCCCGTCCGGAGACTTCTGGACGTGGACCAGGTGCAGGCCGCGGTCCCCCAGCAGGAGGACCGACACGGCATGGCATTCCTCACGGGGTTGCAGAGCGCTTGCCATGTGCCCCGCAGCGCTGCCCCACTCCCCGAACAGCGCCTGCTCTTTGCGCTCGCCCCGGTTGTCGAAGGCGTCCACTGCCGCGTTCACCGGATTGATGCGGTCAAGGAACTGCTCGGTCCTGGCCGCGCGGTTCAGCCAGCGATCACTGGTCGACCTGGCCTCCGGTTGCGAGAACACGTCCGGCCGCAGGCGGTTCGGAGGTGTCGGAACGCCCTCGCCGATCGCGACTACGTGGGAATCGCTGAGTCGCTCTCCGGCGGGAAGGGCTGCCTTGGCCCGCGTGCGGGCCTCGCGAGCGATGGCGTGATGGTCGGGAGCTGCGGGACCTGAGATCCAGTCCTTGAATCCCGACCAGGTGAGCAACTCCGAGAATCTCACGCGATTATGTCTCTCACTGTGTTCCCGGCAGTTGTCTGAGCGGATCGTAGCTGACGGTCGGCGAGTGCCGAGGAGGAGCGTGGGCTCGGCTCTCGGCGGGGGTAGGCGTAGGGAGTTGCGGATGGATCGGATCGTCAGCAGTTGTTCGTTCACCGCCCGGCTGGAGGGCGCCTGGGAGTGGTGGTCCGCCGCCATCGACGAAGCGCAAGAGGGAGGCTGGGTCCGCGATGCCGTGGAACGGGAGGTGATGGCGGACATCAGGGCGGCGACCAATGCGCTGCACGGTGGGCGGTTGCCGCCGTTCACCGAGGACTCCTGGCATGTGCGCATCGGGCGTATCGCCAACTGGGCCGGTGTCCTTCGGCTGGCGGCGCGGGCGGGTGGGTGGGAGCTCCAACCCGTCATCGGGCAGAGACCGGCGCACCCTGCGGGGATGGCCGAGCTGCTGTCCGGCATCTACGCGGTCGGCGAGCAGGGCGAGATATGGATGAAGCAGCTCCGGGAGGGCTGCCCGCCACCAGAAGGTGAGATCGCCGAAGCCGAGGGGTTCTTGACCGGGCCGGGGTCCATCGAAGATCTTGAGTTGTTCTTCTATTGATCAGGCAGCCGGCAGCAACAGAGGCCCCACGCACATCGCCCCATTCCCCAGCTCCCATGCCCCACGCACCCCGCGACGATCGTGACCACACCCGATGAGGACAGACACGCACCCCAAACCCACCACCGCAGCCTCGCCCACCTCCTGGCGCCGCTGGTCCCTGCTGGTGCCCGTCCTGGTCGTCGCCTCGGCGGGGCTGGTGGCGGCGCACTTCTCGTTCGAGGGCGACAGTTTCCAGAACTGCCGGTATCTGGGTCCGTCCACACGCATGTACGTCACCGCCTGGGCCGGCCCGGTGTGTGCGCTGGCAGCCCTGCTGCTTCTGACGGGCCTGCGCAGTGGGGCGCGTCGGCGGGGGCAGCGACCGGGGGCGGCGTGGCAGGGACGCGTGGCCATGGTGGCCGTGTGCCTCGTCCCCGTACTGCTGCTGGTGCAACTGGCGGCCCTGGCCTGGGTGTACGAGCCGGATCCACCGGGTGGACATGACTGCTCGGGGCTGGCACAGGACCTTGACCGGGTTGCCGCCGCACCACCTGCCTGAACGGGAAGCGAAAACTCCTGTCGGCCGGAGGAACGCATGCGCGCCTCCGGCCGACAGGAGCTTCTCATCGAGCAGCAGTCCGGGGACTCAGCCCGGATTGGGCCCCTGAGGCGGCATCGTGCCCGCCGGTCCCATCGGCCCGGGCACCGGCGCGGGCGCCGGTGTCCTGCGGCGGCCGGACCGAATCAGGAGCACACCGCCGATCAGCATCACCACCCCCACGCCACCGGCGACCGCGCCGGTCATCCACAGCTCCTGCTCCAGCTCGGGGTGCGTGGTCTTCGGCGTGCCGTCCGGCGTCCCCAGGTACTGCTTGCCCTTGTACGCCATCGGCGCCGTCTTGTCCGCGGGCGGCGTGGAGGAGGCCTTCACGGCCGCGGCCGCGTCGATCTGTCCGTAGCCGAGCAGGGCGCTGCCGCCGCCGACGGGGCGGTTGGCGCTGGCGATCAGGACGTCGTTCACCTGGGCGGGGGTCAGCTTCGGGTTCTTCGCCTTCATGAGCGCCACGACGCCGGCGGCCAGCGCGCAGGCAGGCGAGGTGCCGTTGACCGCCTTGTAGCCGCCGTTGTTCGTCGCACTGGTGATGGCGACGCCCGGCGCGGCGACGTCGTTGTAGGTGTGCACCGTGGAGAACTCGGCGCGGGTGCCGTTCTGCTGGGTGGCGGCCACCGCGATCACTCCGGCGTAACCGGCCGGGTACGAAACGCTGTTGAGCCCGTCGCCCGAGTTGCCGGCTGAGGCGAGCACCGGCACGCCCGCGAGCAGGGCGTAGTCCACGGCTGCGGACTCCTCGGCGGAGTAGGTGTTGAACCAGTCGCTGCTGCCGAGCGACATGGAGATCACGTCGGCCCCGTGGTCGACCGCGTACTGGATGCCTGCCTCGATGGGGCTCTTGCCCTGGTTCCGAAGTTCTTCCAGGTCCTTGACGTCGGGCGTCTCGTCATCGCTGTCGTCGATCACGCGCACAGAGAGGATCTTGGCCTTGGGAGCGACTTTGAGGACGTCCGAGGCCATGGCGGTGCCATGCTCTCCCCACTTCGGGTCTCCCGGCTCCAGCCCGTCCTTGAGGAAGTCGGGGCCGGTGGTCACCCTGCCCTTGAGGGCGGGATGGTCCTCCATCACACCCGAGTCGAGAACCGCGACCGTCATTCCCTCGCCCTGGCTCTGCTGCTGCGCCGCGGACAGCCCGAGCGCCTGCCCTTCCCAGCCGACCGGCGTGGCCGCCTGCGCGGGCGTGGTGGCCAGCGTGCCCACCAGGCCGGTGAGGGCTACCGCGGTGCAGGTCGCGCGTATGCTTTGAAACTTCACCGTGGGGTTCACCTCGCCAGGTTCATGATGTGGCTGCCGAAGGTGCGGGCGAGGGCGTCGGCCTCGTCCATCCACGGCTTTCGGTCCTCGACCGTCCCGATGCCCTCGCCAAAGTCGCCGGGCAGGGTGGCCGGATTGCGTCCGTCGACCGCACCGGTCGTGACAGCGACGGCGTACGTTCCGAGGGGGTCCCCGCCCATGCCGTTGCGCCTGCTGTCCTGCCACTTGGCCGCGAGCGTTCCGGGAACCTGCAGCGGAACCACCGCGGCGTCGGGGACGTCCTCCCCCGACTGATCCTCGAGGTACTGGCCCAGTTCCGACCCGGCTTCGCTGTCCTTGGGCATCACGACGATCGCGACCGTGGCGACCATCTCACCGGTGAGATCGACATAGGTGGCGCGCAGCACGGCCTCGCAGCCGAGCTCCAGCGCCTTCTCCTTGGTCTCTCCGCTGAGGCCCTTGGAGCACGAGGTGTCCTCGGAGATGCCCATCCGGTTCCACTGGGCGATCTTCTTGTCCGACGCCTCGTACGTGTAGTTGGGCGGGTTGCCGATGGTCTCCGGGAAGAGATTGTCGGTGGTTTCGTTGCGCCACACCACCGCGTCGTAGGCCTGGTTGGGTATCACCTGCTGCGCGTTGCTGTACGCGTGCGCCACCAGCGCTCCGCCGCCGAGCATGCCGAGCACGCCGAAGACGGTCAGCACGATGCCGAACGCCTTACGGCCGGTCCGTCCGCCACCCGAGGGAGGTACCGGCGCCCCGGGCACGGGGCCGCCGGGGACGGCGTACCCCGGAACAGGGCCGCCGGGGACAGGCCCTCCGGGGACGGGACCGCCGGGGGCGGGGTGATGCGCGGGCGGGGCGGCGTATCCACCGTACGGAGACGGACCCGGCTGAGCCGGAGCGGCAGCCGGGGGGTGCCCTGCAGCCGGCGGAGGCCCTGGGGGCGCCGCCGGCATGGGCGGCGGTACCGGTGCCGCTCCCTGTCCTTGCGGTTGCCAACCACTTTGCGGTGGCGGTTGCCCATACGGATTACCGCCGCTGGGCGGCGTGGGGTAAGACATGGTTCCCTCTCACACGTCCTTCTGCGAGGGAGCACGATGCGTGGTCCGGGCTCACACGACAGGAGCCCGCATCTCCACCGACCCGTACCCAGGTCACCGCGAGGCTCGACTCGAGCCACTCGCACACCTTTCGGCGCCCCCGTGAGTCTCCCGACACCTTATGACCTTCGCAGACGCAAGGTGCGTGGGGTCCCGTGGAGCTCCTATAACGATCTTATTGACGGGCTTGTCTGCGGTAGAGAGCTATGGCTGTCTCCACCGGGTAGTTGGGGACGGCGACCGTCTCGCCGGTGTCCTTGGCGACGATGATCTTGCTGCCGCCCGGTGCGGCCGGTGCTGCGGGCCGGGTCGGGGCCGAGGCACCGGTGGCGGGTGGGAACGTCGCGTACACCAGGTAGCCGATGTCGAACTCGTGGACGTGCAGGGGAGCGGGGGTGCCGTCCGGCAGCTCGGGTTGTGCGTAGCGGCTGCGGACGATGGCGAGGGCCTGCTCGGGGGTTGTCGGTGGGGTGGGAGTGTCGGGCGGCATGAGGCCGGCGGTCTCCTTGGCGCGAGTAGTCGGGGTCGTCATACGGCCGGGTGCCCGATCCTCGTGGGAGTCGGGCACCCGGTGCCGTCCGCGCCGACGTCAGTCGGTTGTCGGAAGGGCGACCAGCGTGTACGCCTGTTCCCCGGCGAGCACGCTCGGCTTCGCCTCGGACACATAGAGCCGGTCCTTGTTCCAGAAGGGCATGGCGGAGATGGACATGCCCTTGTCGACCTTCTCCGGGTACTCGACGACGGTGTTCATCGCACCGTCCTCGGCACCGAACTCGACGAGCTCGGCCCCCTTGTCGTTGTCATTGTTGGTCACGTAGGCCAGGATGCGATCGCTTCCGGCCGCCGGCAGCGGGTAGTACTCCTTGAACTGGACCGACTCCGTTTTCCACAGCTGCTTACCGCTGTCGAGGTCGTACGCGACCATGAGGCCCTTGCTGTTCCCCTCGGACACGCCCATCACGAACGTGTCACCGAAGACGCCGGCCTCCGGCCAGCGACCGCCGTCCGAGCCGTGAGTCTGGAGGTATTCGGCGGGCTTGGCGGGGGAGAACTCGCTGCGTACCTTCCCTGTCTTGTCGTCGAGGGAGAAGAGCGCTTCTCCGTTGTCGCCTTCCCGGATCATGACGATGGGAGAGGTCGAAAGGACGTTGCCGCTGGAGAGCTCGCCGAAGCTGTCTTCGGGAATCTCGTGACGGTAGGTCCAGCGGGGCTTACCGGTGGCCGGGTCGACCAGCGAGACCTCGTCCCATCCATCGCCCCAGTCGGGGTCGTCGGGGTCGTTGATCTGGCAGTGACGGACCCTGAGCAGCGCCTCGCCACCGCTGAAGCCGCCGCTGGGGCAGTCAGCCGTCGCGAACCGCTTCGGGTTCCAGGCCGGGGTGCCGTCGGCCGCCTTCAGGGCAAGCGCCGTGTTTCCGCCATTGATGAGGACGACATCGCCGGCACGAGCGACCGACGCACCGTCCGAGGAGTCACCCAGGCTGATCTTCTTGTCCCAGAGCTCCTTGCCGGTGTTGAGGTCGTATGCCACGACGTGGTCGCAGGCCTTGCCCTCACCATGGGTGACGACGCCGATGTCGCCCGAGGAGTACTCGGGCGCGATGCACGAATGGTTGCTGCCGCCGGGGAGGGACGTGGCCCACAGCTGCTTCCCGGTATCGAGGTCGTACGCCTTCACACCGCCGGTCAGGACCTGGACCACCGCCTTGTCGGTAAACCAGGTGCCCCGGTTGCCGTCGATGTTCGAGCCGACGGAATTTCCCGCAGGCTTGGGGGCGGCAACACTCCACAGCACGTTGTTGCTGGCCGAGCCGACGAACATGTACCAGGCCCCGTAACCGGCCCCGCTCAGGACGAGTACGGCCATGACGAGCAGCACGATCATCCCGACCGGCTTCTTGCGCGCGTTCCCATGGTGAGGCGGGCCGACGGGGCCTGCAGGACCCCCGGGTGCGCCGTAGCCGTACCCCTGCGGGGGCTGCTGGGGGTAGCCGGGGCCCTGCTGAGGTTGCTGCGGGTGTCCGTACCCCTGCGGGGGCTGTTGGGGATGGCCGTAACCCTGCGGCGGCTGTTGGGGATAGCCGTACCCGGGCGGGGGTGCCTGCGGCGGCCCAGGCTGCGGGGCCTGCTGCGGCGCACCGTACCCGTATTGCTGAGGAGGCTGCGGAGGCTGTGGCGGGCTCTGCGGCGGGCCCTGAGGCGGGCTCTGCGGCGGCGCCGGAGGCTGCTGGGGGTAGCCGTATCCCGGCGGGGGTACGGGCGGTGGAGGCTGCTGGCCGTACCCGCCGCCGGCTCCCTGCATACCGTCTGTGGACATCAGCTGTTGCTCCTCACGTAACGGGCCCAGGCGGCCTCGAACTCGCTCTTGCCCATGCCCGTGGCCTCGCGCAGCTGCTGGTCGAGCTGGTCAGGGTTGTCGTAGTGGTCGGTGACGAACTTCAACGCAGCGGCCTCGCCGCCCTTTTCGGCGATGAACCGGATGGCCATGTAGCTGAGCGTGTAATTCGTGGAGACCTCGTCGTCGAACCCGGCTTCATTGGGCAGCGAGCCCCCGAACGCCTTACCGGTGACGTCGTTCCGGATGCTCCATTCGCCGAGCTCGCGGTCGAAACGGAACGCCATGTAATCGGCGAAACCCTCCACGACCCACCAGTTCGTGTAGGTCTCGGAGTCGAAGCCGGAAGCACCCTCGAGCGGCTGGACGATGGCGTGCGCGAACTCGTGGTGGGAGATCTCCTGAACGAGCTTCGGCCAGTACGTCGCGTTGGTGAAGCGCTTCCCGGACATGTCCATCTTCACTCGGGCGCCGCCGTACTCCAGGTCCTTCTCGTCGCCACTGGAATTGGCGTCGAAGGCGGGCATCGCCACGCTCTGGCCGGCTTCCCACGAGACGGATTCCGAGCCGTACAGGGAGGAATAGGTCTTGCGGTCGCGCTCGAGAACTGCCACGAATCCTGTGGGAGTCTCGGTTCCCGCGGGCCCCTTCGCCTTCCACAGCTCGATGTCGTCCTTCGCGGCCTTCTCGATGTACGGCGCGAAACGGTCCGTGTCCGCGGCGTACTTCTTGTCCGAGATCGTGAGCGTGTGGTCCTGCTTCACGACGTGCATGTCCTCATAGAGGTCCCAGGGCGCCGAGTTGTACACGTAGCTCGCGGAGCCGTAGGCGTCGGTCGCGGGCCCCACTCGGGTGATCTGCGGCTCGGCGTCCTTCGATTCCCGCTTGATGATCCAGCGGTACCACTCGGACACCGGCCGGACGTCCACGTTCTGGATCTTGTGGACGAAGGCGACATCGAGAGCGACCGTCGCCCCGTCGCCGTATTCGTCGGTGGTGTTGCCGCTTTGGTTGAGGATGGAGTACTCGGCCTGCGCGAAGGGTATTTTGCGCAGATTCCGGAAGAGGTTCTGCTGCTTGTCCTTGGCCTTGCCGGTGAAGGGGGCGAGATAGGCGTCCTCGTCACCGCTCTTCAACGCCTGGCTACGGCCGTCGAGCAACTCCTCGATGTCCTCGGGGCTGAGCAACTGCTCGCTCTGCGTGTCGCCGCCCGCGGAGGGCAGCGAGCCGCCGCCGACGGCCTTGTACACGGCGAGCCCGCCGACACCCAGGACCGCCAGCACGGCCAGGACGACAACGCCGATGACGGCCTTCTTCAGACCCTTGCCCTGATCACCGCCGCCGCCTCCACCCGGGGGCTGCTGTTGCGGGTACGGCGTGTGGGGCGCCGCCCCAGGCCAGCTCGGAGGCGTGCCGGGCGGATACTGCGGCGGGTAGCCGACAGGTCCCGGCGCGGCTTGGGGCGGGTACGGCGCGCCACCGTGCTGTGGCGCCGGCGCCCACCCTCCCTGCCCCTGCGGATACGCGCCGCCCGGGCCTGTGGGCGGCGGAGGGTACGACATGAACTCCCTCTCCCCTGAATCTCGATGGTGCGCGGGACCGGGAAGTGCCGCGCATGCATCGGAGAGCTCGTGGCCGCGAAGCCCACAGAGAAATGGAGCGCTGCCTGAACGCTCAACCCCCTCGGCTGAGCCTGATCAGCTCAGCGTGACCAACTTCAGTGTGTTCGCACGGGCGATGACTCGCCGCTCATGCCTCAGCATCCCCGTTAATGCTCATGACACCCTACAAGCAGGTCAGTTGCAGGCCGGGACGGTTCCCTATCCATGTGATAAAGCTCGTGAAGATGTTGTGGGGCCGGTCTTCACAGGTGCGGCGCCGCTGCCCCTTCGGAGGGGCCTGCGAAGGGAAGCGGGTCCGCCGCTTCTCCAGGGGCCACATGCCGTAGACGATGCCGGATGCGCCGTCGAGTGCGATGTCGCTGTAAACGGCCTTGCCGAGTTGAACCCAGTCGGTGAAGTCCGCCGGCGCTCCTTGGTACGTCGAGAAACCCGCCGTCGGCCGATGGGACAGCAGCGGCGTCAGGCCGTCGGCGAGGTCGCCCCTGATCTCGAACAGCACGCCTTCGGCTCTCGGGATCCCGATGTGGGCCAGGAACGTGCGGGAGTCGGTGTGGCGAGGCAGCGGACCTGCCGGTCCAGCGGCGTGCGTGAAATCTGGTCCGCCGGGAGGACGCTGCGAAGGATTTCGGCGGTGACCGGAGCGATCATTCTGCCTGCTCACCGAATCTCGGGACAGGCCACATACTCGAGAATTCCGTGCCAGCGGGAATGACTCACTGCCAGCGCTTCCGGATCGATCTCCCGCATCTCGTCGGCCAGACGCCGCGCCGCTCCCTCCGGGTCGAGCGTCTCCTGTTCCGACTCGAACTCGAAGTCGTAGTTCGGACGCTCCTTCTCCAGCAGGTGGAGAAAGTGAGCGAACGAGTCGAGGTCCTTGTTCAGCGGATAGATCTCGGACTCGTCACCCGGAAGGCAGTGGACGACCCCTGTGACCCCGTCGAGGGCGATGTCATCGTAGGGAATCACGCCGAGAAGAAGCCAACTCTCGGCGCTTTCGGGCAGGTTCGTCCACCGCTCGCGCAGATCGTCGTAGCAGTCACCGAGTGTCCTCGCCTGCTCTGCACTCCCGTCCACGAGGTCGAACCAGGGATTGGGGCGGGACGGAATGCCGACGTGGCGCAGGAAGCGCGAACTCGGCTGGTGCCGGATGCCTGCCACTGCCGCCGCTGAGAACGTCGTGAGCTCGTCCGGGCTGAATGCCGACTCCAGGGTCTTTCGGTCAATGGGCGTTGACATGGTGTGGTCCGGACACCTCGTACGTCGAGTTCGGCGTGGTGGTGTGGCCGTCCTGTGGAGGAGCGGTCAGCGAATCGCTCGGCCACCACCCGCCCCACGACATGCCCGACCCACCTCTGCGATCCTGAGTCTCGTCATCGTCATCGTCACACGGCAACGACAGTTGGGCGGCCATGAATTACAGCAGCCAGGGCCAGGGACGGGCTTCGGAAGGACAGCCGCCGGGGCAGCCGCAGGCGCCGGGACAGTACGGGCAGGCCCCGGCTTCAACGCCGTATCCGAATCCGAACCCCATGCCACTGACCATGATCGAGATCCAGAACTACAGGCTGAGCAGGTACGACCGGGTCCCGGCCGGGGAGCCGACCGTCACCATCCGTTCGGTGGACCCGGCGACGAAGGGCAACGCGATCGCGTACGTCCATGTGCCGCCGGACGCCCCGAAGGGAGGGCGCACGGCACGGCCGCCGTTCCACATCAGCGGCCTGCAGGGTGAGGTGCTCTGCTCCGTCCGGGCCGTCGGTGAAGGCGCTTACGACGTTCACGGTGGCGACGGCACGGTCATCGGGCGGATCACTCGGCGCGGCGGACGTGTGCTGCCCTGGCCGCGTCGAGTGCAGTGGACTCTCCAGCCGGCAACCAGGGCCGAGCCCTTGACCGCGAAGCGGGGAAGCGCGGGGGGCTGGGTGGCCTGGTCGCTCCTCGGGTTCCCGCTCTACTTGGTCTTCTGGGTGGTCTCGGCCGCCCAGGGGCTGCTTCTGCTGCTGGTCGGGGACAAGGAGGAGGCGAAGAAGGAATCGGCCTGGGAACTGGAGCCCCCGAGCCGTGCCGTGTGGCATCCGTCCGGTGGCTCCGGCGCGGTCGTCGACTACCGGGGTGGCAGCGTCTTTCACATCGAGTCGCAGCGGCTGGACCTCCGGCTCGCCTACGCACAGGCCGTGCTGCACATGTGGGACGGCATCTGAGGGGCACCATGCCATGTTGGCGACAGCGAACCTCTCCGTGTATCACGGAGGTTGGCTCCGATAATCTGTGCGGCGGTCACTTGATCACAACTACGGGGAGACACGGGGATGGCGGACTTCCAGATCGATGTCGATCGTATGAAGACCCTGATCAACAGGTTGGACCAGGTGGACGACCGCATGCGCGGCGCCCAGGAGCGGCTCAACAAGGTGGGTCCCAAGGGACTGGGTACGGACGGTCTCGACAACGCCTGTGACGACTTCCAGGACGACTGGGGCGACGGCATCAAGCGGATCGCCGACGGCGCCAAGCAGCTGCATGAGGGGCTCAAGAAGACGGTCGAGTCGTACGAGTCGACCGACAAGGAGCTGCAGAAGGGCTTCAGCCAGGCGTAGTTCCGGCCCCGCTGATCCGAAAACCTGCACAACTCGCACACAACGGGGAGAAGACGATGGGAATGTTCGACGATCCCAACTGGCCCGGTCTGACGTTCAACCCGGCCAAGGGCGATTTGCACACGATCGAGTCGCTGGCGTACGACGTCAAGACGGTCGGCGACGAGCTCGACGAGATGCGCGAGATGCTCCTGAGCATCGGTAAGACGGACGGGGTCTGGGACGGTGACGCCGCCAAGAAGTTCCAGGACAAGGTCGGCGAGCTGCCCAAGTACCTGAAGCAGGGCCACGAGTCGATGAACGCCTGCTCCAGGGCGCTCCGCAGCTGGCACGACGAGCTCCAGACCATGCAGCAGCGGGCCAAGAGCCTCGAGGAACAGGCGCTCGATGCCCGCAAGCGGCTCGACCAGAAGAACGAAGCGGTCGACCGGGTCAACGTCAAGATCGAAGGGGCGATGTTCCGCCAGCTCACCGAGCAGGAGGCCAAGTCCCTCTCGGAGGAGGCCGACTCCGCCTCGGCGGCGGCCAAGGAGGCCGCGGCCGATCTGCAGTCGCTCATCAAGAAGGGCGAGGAGCTCCGCAAGAACTGGGAGGAGCAGGCGGAGAAGGCCGAGAAGGCCATCCGCGAGGCTTCGAAGAACCGGCCGCCGGACATCAGCATCTGGGACAAGATCACGGATGGCCTGAAGGGCGCCTGGGACGGCTTCAAGAACTTCCTGATCGACAACGCGGACCTGTTCTCCACCATCTCCAGCGCACTCGCCGCCGCCGCGCTCGTCGTCAACGTCGTCCCGGTCTTCGGCCAGGCAGCTTCGGCGATCCTCGGTGCGGGATCGGTGGCCTTCGCCGGCGCGGCCATGGCCGGCCACATCATGGGCGGTGCCTCGCCCCTGAAGATCGGACTCGATGCGCTCGGCCTCATCCCGGGAGGAAAGGCGCTCTGGGCCGCGGCGAAGGCTCCCAAAGCCCTGGCGACGGTGTTCGGCCAGAGCTCCCGTATGGCACGCGCCGCGCACGGGCTGATGGATGGCATCAAGAATCCGCTCAGCACCAAGCTGATCAACGGCGGGATCAAGTTGTTCGGTGGAAAGCCGTTGCCGCCCGATCTCGTCTCGCTCGGGACCAAGAGCCTTGCCACGGGAATCGGCGTCGGCAAGGAACTCTTCGGCGGGGGAGGCGAAGGCCACTTCAGCAAGATCGAACAGCCGGTCAGGACCATGCCGGCCCCTGGTACCCCGCCCGTCACCACCATGCCGTATCCGGCCAGCCCCGATAAGTTCCACCAGTCCCTGGCGGCGTGACCGAGATGACCGAAATGGCGACCGACGAGCCGGTCAACGCCGGCTACCACGTTGGCTGGTTCGTCCCCCCGTTCTTCCACGAGCTTCCCGTGGACACGGAGGACACCGACGAGGCAGCGCAACGCCTGTTCGACCTGGTGCAGACCTTCCTCGGGCACGCCAGCGAGTACGAGCAGATGAGGATGTACGTGATCTATGCGCACATCCTGGAGCAACTGGTCGATGCCGGGGCCGTGTACGCGGGCATCGGCGCCATCGACATGGATGGGCGGCCCAGTACGGCGACTATCTCCGTGTACCGGACACAGATACCGGACACCACTGCCGAGGACATGCTGAGCGATCTGTCCACCGGCCTCGCACAGGCACACCCGGACGACGACATACGGATCGTTGAGCTGGCCTCCGGCAAGGCCGTGGTGAGAATCGGGGAGGCCCCCTTCGTCCTGTCCCCGGAAGTCTCACCGTCCGGGGAGCCGATCGAGGTTTCCCGAGGCCAGATCCAAGCCTTCGTCCCGTTGCCGAACAACTTCGAGCTGCTGACCTTCGAGCTCAGCACCCCCTCCATGGAGGACTGGGACTACTACTCGGAGCTCTTCGCGCAGACCGTACGGAGCCTCGACTGGTCCACCGACGAGGAGGTCCGCATGGCGGCCTCGCTCGCCGAGACGCGGCCGCCCGAAGCCATCGCTCCTACCCCCGAGGTCGTGCAGGAGCTGTACCGGTACTCGAGCCGGGTCCTGGACGCCCTGTCCGTCCTCGGTCGCATGGACCAGGGGAACCAGGTCTCCGCGATCACCTGCCCCGACTGCTGGACCAAGGGCCTGCGGTCGGCGTGTACGGCACGCCACCACTGGCAGGTGGACGACGTCGACGACGCGCTGCTGGCCGCCGCCGTCGATCGCCTCGGCGAGGCCTTCCAGAGCCAAGGCTGGCTCAAGCTCTCGGGCACACCGGGCCAGAGCGTGTCCCTGGCCGCGCACGGCGGCTCCGGGCACCAAGTCGACGCCACCCTGGTCGTCGGCCGACGACGGCTCGTCATCGAGGTCGTCGCTCCCTGCACGCGAACGGTGAGTAGCCCGGGCGACTCCGTTTTCGGGTAGGACCCCGGCCGGAGGAGGCGGCCACCACATGGGCAACAACGGCAGTGATCCCCTGCCGGTCAGCGCACGTGCGCTGACCGCCGACTCCCGGCTGGGCAACGCCGTACGGGAGTTCGGCAGGACCTACGGCTACGACTACTTCGACGACGAGGCGGTCAGACGTCAGCTGGCCGAGCACGAGGCGTCCCTGCGCCGCACCGCACGTGGCGGACTGGTGTGGACCGCCTCGCTCGCCGGCACCGTCGGGCTGGCCTGGCTGCTGTGGGGCGGTCTCAGCAAGCCGGAGAACGTCGGGCTCGCCGTCACACCCGGTGCCGCCCTGCTGTTGCTGGCGGTCGTCGCCTTCGTCCGTGTCTACCGGCAGGGGACGCGGAAGTTGCGTCACCCCTTCCTCGAGGGCTACCGCCATGTCCTCGCTGCGGCGCTCGCGCACGGCGCGCCCGTGGCCTTCGTCCCCGCCTGGCTGACCGGGCGTGGGGGTGGGGGAGCTGAGGCGGCCCCGCTGCCGCCGTTCACCGCGCCGCCGTTCACCGCGCCGCCGGTTGGCAGCACCGCCCCCGGCCGGCCGCGGTCCCCGGTCGGAGCCGGGGGCGCCGCGCCGTTGCCGTCCAAGCCCACGGCGGTCGCGGAGTACGAGCGGATCGCGGAGCAGGGCGGCTGGCACGACGAGGGCGGCTGGATCCTCGTCGGCGCCGGAGCAGCCGGGGTGGGCTACGCCGTGGTCAAGGACGTGCCGGCCGCGTTCGCCGCCGTGCTGCTGGTCGGCCTCGGCATCTGGACCTGGCTGGCCGGGTACAGGCTCGGCAAGCGGCAGCGGGAGCTGGCCGTGGAGGCGCGACGGTATCTCGACCAACTGACCAGCGCTCAGGCGGCTGGTGCCGTCGTCCCAGAACTCTCCCCTCAGCTCCGCAAGCTTTTCGACTCCCGCATTTGAGCGGTGTGAAGCGACGAGTCAAGCAGAGGCAGGACTGTGAGTGTTACCGCGTTCAAGGTGCATGTGCCCTCAGCGGACGAGAGGGAAAATGCGGCCTACGGTCTTCGGCACATCATCAAGGTCAGCGGCGAAAACCCTGTCCTGGTCGGACGAGGACTTCCGAACGAATTCGCGCCGGACGACCTGCGCGCTGGATTCACCCTTTATGAAGACCTTGCCGGTCTCAAGCCGTTGTGTTCTGTGGCCCCGCGGGCGACGGAGGCCGGTTCGGACGGCATCCTGGTCGTGCTGGCGCCCGACGGAGCGGAGTTGGGTGTGCTGCGGCCGCCCGCCCGAACCCAACGTTGGCGGCGGTCGTACGAGATGGGCCTGCCGGACGGCACGAGACTGGTCGGCCGCAGCGGAACCGTCACCTCGTGGGGCGTCTACGTCGTGCTCTGCCCGCTGTTGGCGATCTACAACGTGCTCGGCTTCCTCGGCGGGTACGGCGGGCCCGACTGGTTTCTGCCCACGCGCACTGTGTGGCGGACCAAGGACAGCCTCGAACTGGGGCGCGCGGCCCTGAAGTTCTATGGCACGACGGACAAGTACAAGGTCCGCGTGAAGCGCCTGGATCCGCGCTTGGCCTACGCCCAGGCGGTCCTGCACGACTCGTCCGGCTGAGTCAGAGTTTCGTTCGGCGGCCGGAACGCAGGGAACGCAGAGGGGGTGGCCCGGAAACCCGGACCACCCCCTCAACCGGAGCAGACTCAGCTCTCCGGCAGATACCCCGTCTGAACAAGCTGCCCGCTCGTCCGGCGCGAGATGAACTGACCACGTCCCGGCGGCATCGGCGCGGCCTTGATGTTGTTGAACACCGGCCCCTCCGACGGATCACCGGCGAGCACGATGCCCTGCGCGCCGAGCTCCTTGATCCGGGTGAGGACCGGCTCGAAGGACGACCGCGAGGCACCCGAGGTGGTGCGGGCCAGGATGATGCGCAGACCGAGGTCACGCGCGAACGGCAGGTACTCCATGAGCACCGACATCGGGTTGCCCATCGACGTGGCGACCAGGTCGTAGTCGTCGATGAAGATGAACGCGTCCGGCTCGTTGTACCAGCTGCGGTTGCGCAGCTGGTCCGGCGTCACGTCCGGCCCCGGCATACGGCGGCTCATCGAGCCGGCCAGCGACTCCATGACCTCCTGCAGCTGCGGACCCGAGGCGCAGTACTTGTACATGTGGCTCTCGGGCACCTGGCCGAGCAGCGCGCGCCGGAAGTCCGACACCACGAACAGCGCCTTGTCGGTCGCGTACCGCTCGGACACCTGCTTGGCGATGAACCGCAGCAGCGAGGACTTGCCGGACTCGCTCTCGCCGTAGATGACGAACAGCGGGTCGGTCTCGAAGTCCACGAAGACCGGGGACAGCGTGAGCTCGTCGACGCCGATCGCGATACCGCGGCTGCCGAAGTCGCCGCCGCCGGGCAGCTCGGAGGCGTGCAGCATCGTCGGCAGCATCCGCACCTTGGGCGCCGTCGGGCCCTGCCAGGCGTTGTTGACGTTCTGCACGAGGTTCGCCATGCCGTCGGCGAGGTCCTCCACCGCGGTCGACCCGTCGATACGGGGCGTGGCGGCGAGGTAGTCCAGCTTGTCCGGGGACAGACCACGACCGGGCTTGCCCATCGGCACGTTCTCGGCCCGCTTGCGGTCGAACTCCGACTCCATCGCGTCACCGAGACGCAGCTCGAGACGGCTCAGGATCTGGTCGCGCAGCGCCGGCCGCATCTCGGTGTACCGGGTCGCGGTGATGATCAGGTGGACACCGAAACCGAGACCGCGGGTCGCGATGTCCGCGATGACCGGGTCGAGCATCTCGTAGTCGTTCTTGAACGTCCCCCAGCCGTCGATGATGAGGAAGACGTCGCCCCACTGCTGGTCGGGGTAGTGCCCCTGCGCACGGCGGTTACGGAACGTCGCCATCGAGTCGATGCTCTTGGAGCGGAAGAACTCCTCACGGGCGTTGAGGATGCCGTGCACCTCCGCCACCGTACGCCGGACCTTCTCCTGGTCCAGACGGGAGGCCGCGCCGCCCATGTGCGCCAGGTTCTCCAGGGCGAGCATGCCGCCGCCGCCGAAGTCGAGGGCGTAGAACTGCACTTCGGTGGGCGTGTGCGTGAGCGCGAACGACGTGATCATCGTGCGCACGAGCGTCGACTTGCCGGACTGCGGACCACCGACGATCAGCGCGTGACCGGCGGACCCGGACAGATCCGCGTACATCACGTCACGGCGCTGCTCGAAGGGCTTGTCGACCAGGCCGACCGGGACGACGAGCTTGCTCTGGGCGTGGTAGCCCTCGGCGTGCAGACCGCGCTCCGCGCTGATGCCCAGCACCGGCAGGATCTGGTCGAGGCTGAACGGCTCGTCCAGCGGCGGCAGCCACACCTGGTGGGCGGGCGGGCCCTGACCGTCCAGGCGGCTGACGATGACGTCCAGCACGGTGTCGGCGAGCGCGTCGTCGACCTGGTTGCTGCGGGTCTCCGGCTCCGGCTCGGCGAGGATCCGCACCGGCACGGGTGCGGCGGTGAACAGCACCGGGGAGCGGTCGATCCGTCCGCCGCCCTGGACCGTCGGCCCGTTCGGCCGGTAGGTGCCCGACACGTACGCGGCCTTGAACTGCACCATCGTGTCGGTGTCGTACTTCAGGATGCCCGCGCCGGGCACGTTCGGCAGGTGGTAGGCGTCGGGCACACCGATCGCCGTACGCGACTCCGCCGCCGAGAAGGTCCGCAGACCGATCCGGTACGACAGGAACGTGTCGAGACCGCGCAGCTTGCCCTCTTCGAGGCGCTGCGAGGCGAGCAGCATGTGCACACCCAGCGAACGGCCGATCCGGCCGATCTGGATGAACATCTCGATGAAGTCGGGCTTGGCGGCGAGCAGTTCGCTGAACTCGTCGATGATCAGGACGAGCGACGGGAGCGGGTCGAGCGCGGCGCCCGCCGCGCGTGCCTTCTCGTAGTCGGTGATGTTGGCGTAGTTGCCGGACTGCCGCAGGAGTTCCTGGCGGCGCGTCAGCTCACCGGTGATGGAGTCGCGCATACGGTCCACGAGCGTGAGCTCGTCGGCCAGGTTGGTGATCACCGCGGAGACGTGCGGCATGGATCCCATGCCGGTGAAGGTGGCACCACCCTTGAAGTCCGCGAGGACGAAGTTGAGCGTCTCGGACGAGTGGGTCACCGCCAGGCCGAGGACCAGGGTGCGCAGCAGCTCGGACTTACCGGAACCCGTGGCGCCGACGCACAGGCCGTGCGGGCCCATGCCCTCCTGCGAGGCCTCCTTGATGTCCAGCATGACCGCCTCGCCGTTCTCACCGAGGCCGATCGGGACACGCAGCCGCTCATGCAGCGTACGCGGCCGCCACGTGCGCGAGACGTCCACGCTCGCCGCGTCACCGATCTGCATCAGATCGGTGAAGTCCAGGTTCGCGAGCAGCGGCTCGTCCGCGTCGGCCGCACCGAGGCGCAGCGGTGCCAACTGCCGGGCGAGCGACTCCGCCTGCGCCTGCGACAGCACGTCGGGCATACCGGTGAACACGCCGGTGCCCGCCTCGAGCTCCATGCCGTCGGGGTACACCCGAACCGACAGCGAGCCACGCAGCTCGTCGAGTTCACCGGGCACCACCTCGAGGATGGTCACGCCCTGCAAGCCCTCCGCCGAGGCGAGGACCGAGTCCGGCGGTACGCCGCCGCCGTCCAGCACGACGACCACGTGCGGCTGGTCCAGGACCGGCTGACCGTCCCGGCTCCAGCGGGCCCGTCCCTCCAGCTGGTGCGCGATCGCCTCTTCCAGCTCACCGAGGTCGTAGCACAGCAGCCGCCGCGTACCGGCACCGTCGGACTCCTTGTGCTGCATGTGCGGCAGCCACTTGGTCCACTCCCAGTCGACGGCAGCGCCCGGCGCGGCCACGACCGCGATCAGCACGTCCTCGGGCGAGTGCAGCGAGGCCAGTTGGCCGAGCACCGCCCGGGTCTGGCCGTAGACCGTCTCCGCCTCGCCCGAGATCGTCACGTGGTAGAAGGAGCGCAGCCCGATCGCCAGCGGAAGTTCGTTGATCGTGCCGTAGCTGGCGATGAACTGCTGCATCGCATGGGCGGTCAGCGGCTCCAGCTCGTCCACCGGCGCCGTCTCGGGCGCGACCAGCGGAGTCGCCAACTGCTGCGGGCCGAGACCGATGCGCACCTGGGCGAAGTCCTGGTCCGTGGAACGCCGTTCCCACAGCCGCGATCCCTCCGCGACCAGCGCCCACAGCTGCTCCGGCGCGGGGTGGAGGTAGTACTGGGCGTCGCGCTGCTTGTGCGCGGTGCGCCGGATCTCACGCCGCTTCTGGGCCAGGTACTTGAGGTAGTCCCGCCGCCCCTCGGCCATCTGCCCGGAGGGGCCCTTCCGGGCCCGCACGATCTGGGCGATGAGCATGGCGACCGTGGACACCATCATCAGCATGCCCATGATCTTCATAAAGCCCTGCGCGCCCGGCATGAAGAAGAACGCCGCCGACGAACCCATGCCGAGCATCGGCAGCAGGTTCATCAACAGGCTGTCGTCCTCGTTGCGAGGGATTTCGGGAGGGGATTCGAGCTTGACCTCCTCACTCGGCACCTCCGGCGGGAACACCCGCGGCGGGCGCTTGACGATGACGACGCTCACCGATCCACCAGTCCTTCACGCAATCGCAATCTTGAACCGCCCCCGTCGTGACGGCCCCCGTACGTACGCCAACTCGTGCCGGTCGAAGCCGGGTCCAGGAGTCGGGCGTTGATCCTACTGTTCTGCGGGGACATTGAGTCGGGAGGGGATGGGGAGATGCCGCGTGGGGACGGTAGGGTGACGCTCCAACCGAAGCGCGGAGCGGGAATCGCCCTGGCAAACCGCGACGAATCACCGAGTACTGGACGAGGGGGAACCGTCAGTGAGTACGGTTTCAGCAACCGGATTCTGCAGAGTCACGGTGGCGGCACCGAACAGCCGGATCGATGTGGCACTTCCCGAGGATGTGCCGCTCTCTGACGTGTACCCGGAGATCCTCCGGCTTTCGGGGCAGACGCCTGAGGAGGCCGCGCCCACCGGGTACAACTTGGTTCGCAGGGACGGCTCCGTCCTCGACGACGGCCGCTCGCTCGCCGAACTGCAAATCCGCGACGGCGAACTGCTGCTTCTGCGGCCGTTCGCGGACTCACTGCCGCCGGCGGTCTTCGACGACGTCGTGGACGCCGTGGCCTCCGCCGTCGAGACCGACCGCCGCAGCTGGAACGACCGCATGATGCGCAGCGTCGGACTGGTCGCCGGCGGGCTGCTGCTGACCATGATGGCCCTGGCCCTGTGGTTCTCGGAGCCGATCGCCCACGACATGAACGGCCTGCCGGGCATCATCGCCGGCGTCACCGGAGTCGTCCTCGTCGCACTCGCCGCCGTACGGGCGCGGGTCTACGACGACCACCTCGCGGCGGCGGCCCTGGGCCTGGCCTCGCTGCCCCACCTGATGGTGGGCGGCTCGGGCATCGTGGGCGTCTCCGCCGGCGAGGGGCCCGGACGGCTGCACCTCCTCATCGGGCTTTCGGTCGTCCTCGTCGCCTCGGTGCTGCTCGTCCTGATGCTGCCTCAGAACGACGCGCCCTTCATCGCCGCCGCGTTCGCCGCCGGCGTCGGCGTCCTCGCCACCTTCCTGGCGATCGTCACCGAGGCCGAGCCGCGTGAGACCGCCGCCGTCACCGCGGTGGTCATGATCGCCGTCATCGGCTTCCTGCCCGGCTGGTCCGCCCGCTTCGCCAAGCTCCCCATCGGCTTCCGCTCGCCCGACCAGATCGCCAAGCGCGGACGCTCCGAGGACCAGCAGGAGCAGGAGCCCGTCGACTTCCAGGTCATCAACGACCAGGCGCGCCGCGGCCACGAGCTGCTGCTCGGCCTCGTCGGCGGCTGCGCGGTCGGCGGCGTCGCCTCCGCGGGTGTGGTGCTCGGCTTCTCCACCAGCGGCTGGGCCCAGCTGCTGTCGCTGGCGGCCGGCCTCGCCCTGCTGATGCGGGCCCGCCTCTTCCTGTACACCTCCCAGGTCGTGACCCTGATGGTCTCCGGCATCATCACGATCTGCCTGCTGGTGCTCGGCCTCGCCCTGAACCCGCCGGCCGACATCCTGAAGGAACTGCTCTACAACAAGAACAGCGCCCCGCTGGACATCCGCACCATCTGGCTCTCCGCCGCGGTGGCCCTGGCCGCCATGCTCCTGGTGTCCATCGCCCTGATCGTCCCGCGCAAGGGCGTGACCCCCTTCTGGGGGCGCATGCTCGACCTGAGCGAAGGAGCGGTTCTGCTGTCGCTCGTCCCGCTCTGCCTGGCCGTCCTCGACCTGTACGCGGCCGCCCGGGGCATGACCAGCTGACAGCGGTCGTCCACCAGCAGCGCACAGCGGCTGTCACCTGCGAGGGTGGCAGCCGCTGTGCTGTGCCCACCCCACGACGATCACGCGTGCCCGCCCCGCCGTACCGCGGTCGGGGCCGCGCCGCCGGGCTGGTACGCTGTGTAACGGCCGTTTGTGTTTGCGCCCCCGGTTCACCTGGGGTTGCACCCAGCGGATCCCCGCCTCCCGAGTCACGGAAGCTTCCCTGAGATGAAGACCAGGGGCACTCGGCGGCAACCACAGAACATGAGGAGTACGCGTGTCGCTCGACGCCGCTACGAAGAAGCAGATCATCAGCGAGTTCGGTACCAAGGAGGGCGACACCGGCTCCCCCGAGGTCCAGGTCGCGATGCTCTCGCGTCGTATCTCGGACCTGACCGAGCACCTCAAGACCCACAAGCACGACCACCACTCCCGTCGTGGTCTGCTGATCCTGGTCGGTCAGCGCCGCCGCCTGCTGCAGTACCTGGCCAAGAAGGACATCCAGCGCTTCCGTACGCTGGTCGACCGCCTCGGCATCCGCCGCGGTGCGGCGGGCGCCAAGTAAGACGCCGTGAAGGGGAGCGGTTCCCGTGACGATCGGGGGCCGCTCCCTTTGCCGTACGTACGGAAAGTATTGCCGTGCGTGCGGAAACATGCGGAGTGTCACTCACGCTTTGTAGTGTGGTAGCACAACGCAATACGCACGACACAGTACGGCGTACAGGACGTCGTACCGCACGACGTACGGAACGACGTACAGAACGAGGAGAAGCGCACCTAGCCGCCGCCGGTCCTCGGTAGTGGCCCCCGGGGGAAGCGACCCCGGGTGCTTCGATCGAAGACCGGCCCGCACCGCACGGAGCGCTTCTCCGCCACCGTCCCCCTGCCACACGGGCAGCGACGGGACAAAAGACGACAAGTAACGGAGAAAACGCTAGTGGAGAACGAGACCCACTACGCCGAGGCCGTCATCGACAACGGCTCCTTCGGCACCCGCACCATCCGCTTCGAGACGGGCCGCCTGGCCAAGCAGGCCGCCGGCTCCGCCGTGGCGTACCTGGACGACGACACCATGGTGCTGTCGGCCACCACCGCCTCCAAGAACCCCAAGGACCAGCTCGACTTCTTCCCGCTGACGGTGGACGTCGAGGAGCGGATGTACGCCGCCGGCAAGATCCCCGGCAGCTTCTTCCGCCGTGAGGGCCGTCCCTCCGAGGACGCCATCCTCACCTGCCGCCTGATCGACCGCCCGCTGCGCCCGTCCTTCAAGAAGGGCCTGCGCAACGAGATCCAGGTCGTCGCCACGATCATGGCGCTCAACCCCGACCACCTGTACGACGTCGTGGCGATCAACGCCGCGTCCGCGTCCACGCAGCTGGCCGGCCTGCCCTTCTCCGGCCCGATCGGCGGCGTCCGCGTCGCGCTGATCAGCGGCCAGTGGGTGGCCTTCCCGACGCACACCGAGCTCGAGGACGCCGTCTTCGACATGGTCGTCGCGGGCCGCACTCTGGAGGACGGCGACGTCGCGATCATGATGGTCGAGGCCGAGGCCACCGAGGGGACCATCAAGCTGGTCCAGGGTGGCGCCGAGGCCCCCACCGAGGAGGTCGTCGCCGCCGGTCTGGAAGCCGCGAAGCCCTTCATCAAGGTGCTTTGCAAGGCCCAGGCCGACCTCGCCTCCAAGGCCGCCAAGCCGACCGGCGAGTTCCCGATCTTCCTCGACTACCAGGACGACGTCCTGGAGGCGCTGACCGCCGCCGTCAAGCCGGAGCTCGCCTCCGCGCTGACCATCGCCGGCAAGCAGGAGCGCGAGTCCGAGCTGGACCGCGTCAAGGCGCTCGCCGCCGAGAAGCTCCTGCCGGAGTTCGAGGGCCGCGAGAAGGAGATCTCCGCCGCGTACCGCTCGCTGACCAAGACCCTGGTCCGTGAGCGCGTCATCAAGGAGAAGAAGCGCATCGACGGCCGCGGTGTCACCGACATCCGCACCCTGGCCGCCGAGGTCGAGGCCATCCCGCGGGTCCACGGCTCCGCCGTGTTCGAGCGTGGCGAGACGCAGATCCTGGGCGTCACCACCCTGAACATGCTCCGCATGGAGCAGCAGCTGGACACCCTCTCCCCGGTGACCCGCAAGCGCTACATGCACAACTACAACTTCCCGCCGTACTCCACCGGCGAGACCGGCCGCGTCGGCTCCCCGAAGCGCCGCGAGATCGGTCACGGCGCCCTCGCCGAGCGCGCCCTCGTACCGGTCCTGCCGACGCGCGAGGAGTTCCCCTACGCGATCCGCCAGGTCTCCGAGGCGCTGAGCTCCAACGGCTCGACGTCCATGGGCTCGGTCTGCGCCTCCACCATGTCGCTGCTGAACGCCGGTGTGCCGCTGAAGGCCCCCGTCGCCGGTATCGCCATGGGCCTGATCTCCCAGGAGATCGAGGGCGAGACGCACTACGTCACCCTCACCGACATCCTCGGTGCGGAGGACGCCTTCGGCGACATGGACTTCAAGGTCGCGGGTACCAAGGAGTTCGTGACCGCGCTCCAGCTCGACACCAAGCTGGACGGCATCCCGGCCTCCGTCCTGGCCGCCGCCCTGAAGCAGGCCCGTGACGCCCGCCTCCACATCCTCGACGTGATGATGGAAGCGATCGACACGCCGGACGAGATGTCCCCGAACGCGCCGCGGATCATCACCGTGAAGATCCCGGTCGACAAGATCGGCGAGGTCATCGGCCCCAAGGGCAAGATGATCAACCAGATCCAGGAGGACACGGGCGCCGAGATCACGATCGAGGACGACGGCACGATCTACATCGGTGCCGCCGACGGCCCGGCCGCCGAGGCCGCCCGTACGACGATCAACGGCATCGCCAACCCGACGATGCCCGAGGTCGGCGAGCGCTACCTGGGCACGGTCGTGAAGACGACCACCTTCGGTGCGTTCGTCTCCCTGCTCCCCGGCAAGGACGGTCTGCTGCACATCTCGCAGATCCGCAAGCTGGCCGGCGGCAAGCGCGTGGAGAACGTCGAGGACGTCCTCGGTGTGGGCCAGAAGGTCCAGGTCGAGATCGCCGAGATCGACTCCCGCGGCAAGCTCTCGCTCGTCCCCGTGGTCGAGGGCGAGGAAGAGGCCTCCGAGGACAAGAAGGACGACACCGACAAGTGACGTCGAGTAGCTCCACGGCGACGGCCCGCACCTCTTCGGAGGCGCGGGCCGTCGCCCGTACCCAAACCATGATCAAGGGCACCAACGGCATCGGCACCGTACGCAAGACCACCCTCCCCGGTGGCCTGCGCATCGTCACCGAGACCCTGCCCTCGGTCCGCTCGGCGACCTTCGGCATCTGGGCGCACGTCGGGTCCCGTGACGAGACGCCGGCCCTGAACGGCGCCACGCACTACCTGGAGCACCTGCTCTTCAAGGGCACCACCCGCAGGTCGGCGCTGGACATCTCGTCCGCCATCGACGCGGTCGGCGGCGAGATGAACGCGTTCACGGCCAAGGAGTACACGTGCTACTACGCGCGCGTGCTCGACACCGACCTGCCGCTCGCCATCGACGTCGTCTGCGACATGCTGACCGGCTCGCTCATCCTCGAAGAGGACGTCAACGTCGAGCGGGGCGCGATCCTCGAAGAGATCGCCATGACCGAGGACGACCCGGGCGACTGCGTGCACGACCTGTTCGCGCACACCATGTTCGGCGACAACCCCCTCGGCCGCCCTGTCCTCGGCACGGTCGACACGGTCAACGCCCTCACCGCCGACCGCATCCGCCGCTTCTACAAGAAGCACTACGACCCGACCCACCTCGTGGTCGCGGCGGCCGGCAACATCGACCACAACAAGGTCGTACGACAGGTCCGCGCCGCCTTCGAGAAGGCGGGCGCCTTCAAGAACGGCGACGCCGCCCCCATCGCTCCGCGCAACGGCCGGCGCGCCCTGCGCACCGCGGGCCGCGTCGAGCTGATCGGCCGCAAGACCGAGCAGGCCCATGTCGTCCTCGGCATGCCCGGCCTGTCCCGCACGGACGATCGCCGCTGGGCGCTGGGCGTGCTGAACACGGCGCTGGGCGGCGGCATGTCGTCCCGCCTGTTCCAGGAGGTCCGCGAGAAGCGGGGCCTGGCCTACAGCGTGTACTCGTACACGTCCGGCTTCGCCGACTGCGGCCTGTTCGGTGTGTACGCGGGCTGCCGGCCTTCGCAGGTACACGACGTGCTGAAGATCTGCCGCGACGAACTCGACCACGTCGCCGAGCACGGCCTGTCCGACGACGAGATCGGCCGCGCCATCGGTCAGCTCCGCGGTTCCACGGTCCTCGGCCTGGAGGACACCGGTGCGCTCATGAACCGCATCGGCAAGAGTGAGCTGTGCTGGGGCGAGCAGATGTCCGTCGACGACATGCTGGCCCGGATAGCGGCGGTCACCCCGGACGACGTCCGCTCGGTCGCCCGCGACATCCTGGGCCAGCGGCCCTCGCTGTCGGTCATCGGCCCGCTGAAGGACAAGCAGGCGTCCCGGCTGAACGACGCCGTCGCCTGACCCGTCCGCCCTCGGAACCTCGGAACATCCGACGTAAGGAAGCAAGAGACATGAGCAAGCTGCGCGTGGCGGTCCTCGGCGCCAAGGGCCGTATCGGCTCCGAGGCGGTACGGGCGGTCGAGGCCGCCGAGGACATGGAGCTGGTCGCCGCCCTGAGCCGGGGTGACAAGCTGGAGACCCTCGCGGAGACGGGCGCCGAGGTGGTCGTCGAACTGACCACGCCGGATTCGGTGATGGCCAACCTCGACTACTGCGTGAACCGCGGCATCCACGCGGTCGTCGGTACGACGGGCTGGACCGACGAGCGCCTCGCGCAGCTGCAGGGCTGGCTGGCCGACTCCCCGGAGACGGGCGTGCTCATCGCGCCGAACTTCTCCATCGGGGCCGTCCTGAACATGAAGTTCGCGCAGATCGCCGCGCCCTACTTCGAGTCGGTGGAGGTCGTCGAGCTGCACCACCCGAAGAAGGTCGACGCCCCTAGCGGTACGGCCACGCGCACGGCCCAGCTCATCGCCTCGGCTCGCGCCGAGGCGGGCACGGCCCCGGCGCCGGACGCCACGGAGACGGCACTGGACGGCGCGCGCGGCGCGGACGTCGACGGCGTCCCCGTCCACTCCGTCCGCCTGCGCGGCCTGCTGGCCCACCAGGAGGTCCTCCTCGGCGGTGAGGGCGAGACCCTCACCATCCGCCACGACTCCCTCCACCACAGCAGCTTCATGCCGGGCATCCTGCTCGGCGCGCGCCGCGTGGTGACCACTCCGGGCCTGACCTTCGGCCTGGAGCACTTCCTGGACCTCGGCTGACACGAGGCTCACTGATGCGCGCGAAGCTCTCCTACGCCATAACGGCCGCCGTCCTGGTCGTCTACTTCGTCCTGGTCGGCAGCCGTGGCGTGATGCTCATCCAGTCCGGCACGCTCCTCACCGTCACCTTCGGCGTGGCGGTGCTCATCCTGCCGGTGATCGGGCTCTGGTTCCTGTGGAAGAACACCCAGTTCGTCCGCAAGGCCAACTCCCTAGCCGCCGAACTCGACGCCGAGGGCGCCCTGCCCGTCGACGAGCTGAGGCGCACGCCCAGCGGCCGTATCGACCGCGACTCGGCCGACGAGGTCTTCGCCAAGCGCAAGGCCGAGACGGAAGCCGCCCCCGACGACTGGCGCAGCTGGTTCCGCCTGGCCGTGGCCTACCACGACGCCCGCGACACCCCACGCGCCCGCAAGGCCATGCAGCGGGCGATCGCCCTGCACGACGGCAAGACCGTCGAGGCCTGAGCCCCGAGTCCCGCCACGACTCCTCAGCCGTACGCCGAAGGGGCCGGCCCGCATTCACCGCGGGCCGGCCCCTTCGGCATACACTTCACCCTCAGCCGCGGGAGTTCTCCGCGGCCCACGCCTCGACTGCGTCGGCGGCCCGGTCGAACGCCGTGACCCGCCCCAGGAAGTCGGCATTGTGCGTGGTCATCAGCACCGGCATGTCCTCCGCCGCACGACCTCGGCGTACGAGCAACAGCGCCTGTCCCTGCACCGTGCGCGGCAACCCCAGCCAGCGCACGGGCTGCTGCACCGTCCGCACGGCGACGACCTGCTCCCAGGGCGCCGTACGGGTCAGCAGGAAGCCGACCTGGCGCAGCCCGTGCGCGCTCACCCACACGCCCATGCGCAGCAGCCGCAGGGCGCCGGTGATGATCGCCAGGGCGATGCCGAAGACGACGGCCGCCCCGGTCACCGTGCCGGTGAGGGCGATGATGACCGCCGCGAACAGTACGTACGAGGCGAGCAGCAACCACAGCGCCGCCACGCCCACCCGCCACGGCCCGGGACGGTAGGGGCGCCGCCAGCGCTCACGGTCCTCGAAGGGCAACGCGACATCGTCGGCCGCCTCGAAGGTGCGGTCGGCCGTCAGGAAGGGCAGGGGCACGGCTGGTCCTCACTCAATCCATGCATGGGCTGTGCCCGGTGAGGTTATCGACCCGGGTGCCCCCTCACCACCTTTGGGGGGCCGAAGGAGTCAGCGCCCCTGGGACGCCTGCGACTGCTGGGTCTGCGCGCCGGTGTCGGTAGACAGCGCCGGCATGCCGACCACCAGCGAGCCCACGAGCCCGGCGACGATGGTCAGGCCCAGCAGCCAGCGTCCGGCGATCTGACCGATGGACGCCCGCTCACGGGGCGGGGGAGCGACATTGCTGCGGAATCGGTCGGCTTCGGCGAGGAAGGCGAAGGGAACGGGCTCGCGCCGACGGAACATCGGGAGGTCGTCTCCTCTCGGGATCGTATGGGTGACCGTCATCAACACAGACGAGCGAGTGCCCCAAATGGTGCCCGGTTTCACCGAATTCACAGAAATTCGCCGACGTATGTCGCGACCCGGCACCGAACGCCCTGTTGTCAGTGCCGACCCGTAGAGTGGGCGCCGCCCAGCGAAGTGATGGAAGGACCCTCCGAGCCGTGACCGACACCCCCGCCGACGACCTCAAGCCCAGCTTCCGCAGCGAAGTCACCGTCGAGCTGGTCAAGCACAGCGCGGCCGACTCCGACGTGCTGTGGGCCGCCCGCGTCTCCACCGCCGGCGAGCAGTCCCTGGAGGAGCTGCAGAAGGACCCCGAGCGCTCCAAGGGCCTGATCAACTACCTGATGCGGGACCGGCACGGCAGCCCGTTCGAGCACAACTCGATGACGTTCTTCATCAGCGCCCCGATCTTCGTCTTCCGCGAGTTCATGCGCCACCGCGTGGGCTGGTCGTACAACGAGGAGAGCGGCCGCTACCGCGAGCTCCAGCCCGTCTTCTACGTCCCCGACGAGTCCCGCAAGCTGGTCCAGGAGGGCCGCCCGGGCAAGTACGTCTTCGTGGAGGGCACCCAGGCCCAGCAGGAGCTGGTCGGCCGCGTCATGGAGGACTCGTACCGGCAGTCGTACGAGGCCTACCAGGAGATGCTCGCCGCCGGCGTCGCCCGCGAGGTCGCCCGCTCGGTCCTCCCCGTCGGCCTGTTCTCCTCGATGTACGCCACCTGCAACGCCCGCTCGCTGATGCACTTCCTCGGCCTGCGCACCCAGCACGAACTCGCCAAGGTCCCGTCCTTCCCGCAGCGGGAGATCGAGATGGTCGGCGAGCAGATGGAGGCGCAGTGGGCCAAGCTCATGCCGCTGACGCACGCCGCCTTCAACGCGAACGGCCGCGTGGCGCCGTAACGCACCGGCGTTCCCCGGCCGGGCACATCCGTTCCACGGTCGACCCCAGGCGCATGGACCAGCCTCATGAGGTGTCCGTATTGCGGCATTTAGTGAAGTTCATCTAGCCTGATCAAACGGACCCGGCACTGCTTGAACCCCCGAGCAGGCAGTGCCGGGCTCCATCTTTGTCCTGACTTATCCGAACCCCCCGAGGGCAGACCTGGCCGTGCGCAACGAGTAGCGTGTAACCCATGGCTCCGACCTCCACTCCGCAGACCCCCTTCGGGCGGGTCCTCACCGCCATGATCACGCCCTTCACGGCGGACGGCGCACTCGACATCGACGGCGCGCAGCGACTCGCCACGCACCTGGTGGACGCAGGCAACGACGGCCTGATCATCAACGGCACCACCGGCGAGTCCCCCACCACCAGCGATGCGGAGAAATCGGACCTCGTACGAGCCGTACTGGAGGCGGTCGGCGACCGGGCCCACGTCGTCGCCGGAGTCGGTACCAACGACACCCGCCACAGCCTCGAGCTCGCGCGCACGGCGGAACAGGTGGGCGCCCACGGCCTCCTCGTCGTCACGCCGTACTACAACAAGCCCCCGCAGGAGGGCCTGTACCGGCACTTCAAGGCCATCGCCGACGCCACCGAGCTGCCGGTCATGCTCTACGACATCCCCGGCCGCAGCGGCGTCCCGATCAACACCGAGACGATCGTCCGCCTCGCCGAGCACCCGCGGATCGTCGCCAACAAGGACGCCAAGGGCGACCTCGGCCGCGCCAGCTGGGCCATCGCCCGCTCCGGCCTCGCCTGGTACTCAGGCGACGACATGCTGAACCTGCCGCTGCTCTCCGTGGGCGCGGTCGGCTTCGTCTCCGTCGTCGGCCACCTGGTCACCCCCGACCTGCGCGCGCTCGTCGAGGCGTACACCTCCGGCGACGTCCAGAAGGCCACCGAGATCCACCAGAAGCTGCTCCCGGTCTACACCGGCATGTTCCGCACCCAGGGCGTCATGACGACGAAGGCCGCGCTCGCCCTCCAGGGCCTGCCCGCCGGCCCCCTGCGCGCGCCCATGGCCGAGTGCTCGCCCGAGGAGATCGAGCAGCTCAAGATCGATCTTGCCGCAGGCGGGGTACAGCTCTGACAACAGACTTGGCGCGCCCGGCGCGCAGCAGACTCCACAACTGAATAAGCGGGCCACCGGTGCCTGCGCACTACACACAATGACAACTGCTTCTGCACGAACGTCACGCGCGCCACGTGCCCTACCGGTACGTGGCGCGTGTGGTGAGGAGAGTCTTTTGAGTCATCCGCATCCTGAACTCGGCTCGCCCCCGCCGCTCCCCGAAGGCGGCCTGCGGGTCACCCCACTCGGCGGCCTCGGCGAAATCGGCCGAAACATGACGGTCTTCGAGTACGGCGGCCGCCTGCTGATCGTCGACTGCGGAGTGCTCTTCCCCGAGGAGGAGCAGCCCGGAATCGACCTGATCCTGCCGGACTTCTCGTCCATCCGGGACCGCCTCGACGACATCGAGGGCATCGTCCTCACGCACGGCCACGAGGACCACATCGGCGGCGTCCCCTTCCTGCTCCGCGAGAAGCCGGACATCCCGCTGATCGGCTCCAAGCTGACCCTCGCCCTCATCGAGGCCAAGCTCCAGGAGCACCGCATCCGCCCGTACACCCTCGAGGTGGCGGAGGGGAACCGCGAGCGCATCGGCCCCTTCGACTGCGAGTTCGTCGCGGTCAACCACTCCATCCCGGACGCCCTGGCGGTCGCCATCCGCACGCCGGCCGGCATGGTGGTCCACACGGGCGACTTCAAGATGGACCAGCTCCCGCTGGACAACCGCCTGACCGACCTGCACGCGTTCGCGCGGCTGAGCGAGGAAGGCATCGACCTCCTCCTCTCCGACTCCACGAACGCGGAGGTCCCGGGGTTCGTTCCGCCCGAGCGCGACATCTCCAACGTCCTGCGCCAGGTCTTCGCGGGCGCCCGCAAGCGGATCATCGTGGCCAGCTTCGCCAGCCACATCCACCGCATCCAGCAGATCCTCGACGCGGCCCACGAGTACGGCCGCCGGGTCGCCTTCGTCGGGCGCTCGATGGTCCGCAACATGGGCATCGCGCGGGACCTGGGCTACCTGAAGGTCCCGCCGGGCCTGGTCGTGGACGTCAAGACACTGGACGACCTCCCGGACAGCGAGGTGGTCCT
The DNA here is from genome assembly GCF_003963535.1 of Streptomyces cyaneochromogenes. Lineage (GTDB taxonomy): Bacteria > Actinomycetota > Actinomycetes > Streptomycetales > Streptomycetaceae > Streptomyces > Streptomyces shaanxiensis. The sequence goes on from NZ_CP034539.1 coordinate 7,403,507, forward strand.
GGTCTGCACGGGTTCGCAGGGCGAACCGATGGCAGCCCTGTCAAGGATGGCCAACCGCGACCACCAGATCCGTATCGTCCACGGCGACACGGTGATCCTGGCGTCGTCCCTCATCCCCGGCAACGAGAACGCGGTCTACCGCGTCATCAACGGCCTGACCCGCTGGGGCGCGAACGTCGTACACAAGGGCAACGCGAAGGTCCACGTCTCAGGCCACGCGTCAGCGGGCGAGCTGCTGTACTTCTACAACATCTGCCGCCCGAAGAACCTGATGCCGGTGCACGGCGAATGGCGCCACCTGCGCGCCAACGCAGAACTGGGCGCCCTGACCGGCGTCCCGCACGACCGCATCGTCATCGCCGAGGACGGCGTCGCCGTCGACCTCATCGAGGGCAAGGCCAAGATCTCCGGCAAGGTCCAGGCGGGATACGTGTACGTCGACGGCCTCTCGGTCGGCGACGTCGGCGAGCCGGCCCTGAAGGACCGCAAGATCCTCGGCGACGAGGGCATCATCTCGGTCTTCGTGGTGGTGGACTCCTCCACCGGCAAGATCACGGGTGGCCCGCACATCCAGGCCCGTGGCTCCGGCATCGAGGACTCCGCCTTCGGGGACGTCGTCCCGAGGATCACGGAGGTGCTGGAGCGGTCGGCCCAGGACGGCGTGGTCGAACCCCACCAGCTCCAGCAGCTGGTACGCCGGACCCTGGGCAAGTGGGTCTCGGACACCTACCGCCGCAGGCCGATGATCCTGCCTGTGGTGGTGGAGGTCTGACGGTCCGTCGGACGCTCGACCACGTGAACCCGGAGCGGGGCGCCTCGATTTGCATCGAGGCGCCCCGCTCCAGTACGTTTACGGCTCCGCCTGAACGGGAACCCGGCAGCTTCGTGCGCCGGAACCAGCTCCCGCAGGGGGCGGGAATTCCGACTCAGAATCTCTGATAAAGTCGGAACCGCCGGAAAGGGAAACGCGAGAGCGGAAACCTGGAAAGCACCGAGGAAATCGGATCGAGAAAAGATCTGATAGAGTCGGAAACGCAAGACCGAAGGGAAGCGCCCGGAGGAAAGCCCGAGAGGGTGAGTACAAAGGAAGCGTCCGTTCCTTGAGAACTCAACAGCGTGCCAAAAATCAACGCCAGATATGTTGATACCCCGTCTCCGGCCATCACGGTCGGGACGAGGTTCCTTTGAAAAAACACAGCGAGGACGCTGTGAACGGTCGGGCCTATTCCGCTCGACTGTTCCGCTCTCGTGATGTGTCGTCCCGATTACGGGAAAACATTCACGGAGAGTTTGATCCTGGCTCAGGACGAACGCTGGCGGCGTGCTTAACACATGCAAGTCGAACGATGAACCACTTCGGTGGGGATTAGTGGCGAACGGGTGAGTAACACGTGGGCAATCTGCCCTTCACTCTGGGACAAGCCCTGGAAACGGGGTCTAATACCGGATACCACTCTCGCAGGCATCTGTGAGGGTTGAAAGCTCCGGCGGTGAAGGATGAGCCCGCGGCCTATCAGCTTGTTGGTGAGGTAATGGCTCACCAAGGCGACGACGGGTAGCCGGCCTGAGAGGGCGACCGGCCACACTGGGACTGAGACACGGCCCAGACTCCTACGGGAGGCAGCAGTGGGGAATATTGCACAATGGGCGAAAGCCTGATGCAGCGACGCCGCGTGAGGGATGACGGCCTTCGGGTTGTAAACCTCTTTCAGCAGGGAAGAAGCGAAAGTGACGGTACCTGCAGAAGAAGCGCCGGCTAACTACGTGCCAGCAGCCGCGGTAATACGTAGGGCGCAAGCGTTGTCCGGAATTATTGGGCGTAAAGAGCTCGTAGGCGGCTTGTCACGTCGGGTGTGAAAGCCCGGGGCTTAACCCCGGGTCTGCATTCGATACGGGCTAGCTAGAGTGTGGTAGGGGAGATCGGAATTCCTGGTGTAGCGGTGAAATGCGCAGATATCAGGAGGAACACCGGTGGCGAAGGCGGATCTCTGGGCCATTACTGACGCTGAGGAGCGAAAGCGTGGGGAGCGAACAGGATTAGATACCCTGGTAGTCCACGCCGTAAACGGTGGGAACTAGGTGTTGGCGACATTCCACGTCGTCGGTGCCGCAGCTAACGCATTAAGTTCCCCGCCTGGGGAGTACGGCCGCAAGGCTAAAACTCAAAGGAATTGACGGGGGCCCGCACAAGCAGCGGAGCATGTGGCTTAATTCGACGCAACGCGAAGAACCTTACCAAGGCTTGACATACACCGGAAACGGCCAGAGATGGTCGCCCCCTTGTGGTCGGTGTACAGGTGGTGCATGGCTGTCGTCAGCTCGTGTCGTGAGATGTTGGGTTAAGTCCCGCAACGAGCGCAACCCTTGTCCTGTGTTGCCAGCATGCCCTTCGGGGTGATGGGGACTCACAGGAGACCGCCGGGGTCAACTCGGAGGAAGGTGGGGACGACGTCAAGTCATCATGCCCCTTATGTCTTGGGCTGCACACGTGCTACAATGGCCGGTACAATGAGCTGCGAAACCGTGAGGTGGAGCGAATCTCAAAAAGCCGGTCTCAGTTCGGATTGGGGTCTGCAACTCGACCCCATGAAGTCGGAGTTGCTAGTAATCGCAGATCAGCATTGCTGCGGTGAATACGTTCCCGGGCCTTGTACACACCGCCCGTCACGTCACGAAAGTCGGTAACACCCGAAGCCGGTGGCCCAACCCCTTGTGGGAGGGAGCTGTCGAAGGTGGGACTGGCGATTGGGACGAAGTCGTAACAAGGTAGCCGTACCGGAAGGTGCGGCTGGATCACCTCCTTTCTAAGGAGCACTTCTTACCGAGCTCTTCGGGGCGAGGTCAGAGGCCAGTACATCAGCGAATGTCTGATGCTGGTTGCTCATGGGTGGAACGTTGATTATTCGGCACACTCGGTCGTCTTCTCCTTCTAGTACTGCTCTTCGGAGCGTGGAACGTTGAGGGGAGCGGGGAGTGTGTCGGGCACGCTGTTGGGTGTCTGAGGGTACGGCCGTGAGGCCGGGAAGCCTTCGATGCCGGCCCCAGTGCACTCGGATCTGTTGGTTCGGGGTGATGGGTGGCTGGTCGTTGTTTGAGAACTGCACAGTGGACGCGAGCATCTGTGGCCAAGTTTTTAAGGGCGCACGGTGGATGCCTTGGCACCAGGAACCGATGAAGGACGTGGGAGGCCACGATAGTCCCCGGGGAGTCGTCAACCAGGCTTTGATCCGGGGGTTTCCGAATGGGGAAACCCGGCAGTCGTCATGGGCTGTCACCCATACCTGAACACATAGGGTATGTGGAGGGAACGCGGGGAAGTGAAACATCTCAGTACCCGCAGGAAGAGAAAACAACCGTGATTCCGGGAGTAGTGGCGAGCGAAACTGGATGAGGCTAAACCGTATACGTGTGAGACCCGGCAGGGGTTGCGTATGCGGGGTTGTGGGATCTCTCTTCTGTCGTCTGCCGGCGACAGGACGAGTCAGAAACCGTTGATGTAGGCGAAGGACATGCGAAAGGTCCGGCGTAGAGGGTAAGACCCCCGTAGTCGAAACGTCAGCGGCTCGTTTGAGAGACACCCAAGTAGCACGGGGCCCGAGAAATCCCGTGTGAATCTGGCGGGACCACCCGCTAAGCCTAAATATTCCCTGGTGACCGATAGCGGATAGTACCGTGAGGGAATGGTGAAAAGTACCCCGGGAGGGGAGTGAAATAGTACCTGAAACCGTGTGCCTACAAGCCGTGGGAGCGTCGGATACGTGCTTGCACGTATCTCGTGACTGCGTGCCTTTTGAAGAATGAGCCTGCGAGTTTGCGGTGTGTTGCGAGGTTAACCCGTGTGGGGAAGCCGTAGCGAAAGCGAGTCCGAACAGGGCGATTTAGTAGCGCGCTCAAGACCCGAAGCGGAGTGATCTAGCCATGGGCAGGTTGAAGCGGAGGTAAGACTTCGTGGAGGACCGAACCCACCAGGGTTGAAAACCTGGGGGATGACCTGTGGTTAGGGGTGAAAGGCCAATCAAACTCCGTGATAGCTGGTTCTCCCCGAAATGCATTTAGGTGCAGCGTCGTGTGTTTCTTGCCGGAGGTAGAGCACTGGATAGGCGATGGGCCCTACCGGGTTACTGACCTTAGCCAAACTCCGAATGCCGGTAAGTGAGAGCGCGGCAGTGAGACTGTGGGGGATAAGCTCCATGGTCGAGAGGGAAACAGCCCAGAGCATCGACTAAGGCCCCTAAGCGTACGCTAAGTGGGAAAGGATGTGGAGTCGCAGAGACAACCAGGAGGTTGGCTTAGAAGCAGCCACCCTTGAAAGAGTGCGTAATAGCTCACTGGTCTAGTGATTCCGCGCCGACAATGTAGCGGGGCTCAAGCGTACCGCCGAAGTCGTGTCATTGCGATATATACCCCCAACGGGGATCGTGATGGGTAGGGGAGCGTCGTGTGCCGGGTGAAGCCGCGCCGGAAGGCAGTGGTGGACGGTTCACGAGTGAGAATGCAGGCATGAGTAGCGATTCACACGTGAGAAACGTGTGCGCCGATTGACTAAGGGTTCCTGGGTCAAGCTGATCTGCCCAGGGTAAGTCGGGACCTAAGGCGAGGCCGACAGGCGTAGTCGATGGATAACCGGTTGATATTCCGGTACCCGCTGTGAAGCGTCAAACATCGAACCAGGCGATGCTAAGTCCGTGAAGCCGCCCTGGAGCCTTCGGGCAAAGGGGAGTGGTGGAGCCGACGGACCAGACTTGTAGTAGGTGAGTGATGGGGTGACGCAGGAAGGTAGTCCAGCCCGGGCGGTGGTTGTCCCGGGGTAAGGGTGTAGGCCGGTGTGTAGGTAAATCCGCACACCGTTAAGGCTGAGACCTGATGCCGAGCCGATTGTGGTGAAGTGGATGATCCTATGCTGTCGAGAAAAGCCTCTAGCGAGTTTCATGGCGGCCCGTACCCTAAACCGACTCAGGTGGTCAGGTAGAGAATACCGAGGCGTTCGGGTGAACTATGGTTAAGGAACTCGGCAAAATGCCCCCGTAACTTCGGGAGAAGGGGGGCCACACCTGGTGATGGCACTTGCTGCTTGAGCTGGGGGTGGCCGCAGAGACCAGCGAGAAGCGACTGTTTACTAAAAACACAGGTCCGTGCGAAGCCGTAAGGCGATGTATACGGACTGACGCCTGCCCGGTGCTGGAACGTTAAGGGGACCGGTTAGTCATTCTTCGGGGTGGCGAAGCTGAGAACTTAAGCGCCAGTAAACGGCGGTGGTAACTATAACCATCCTAAGGTAGCGAAATTCCTTGTCGGGTAAGTTCCGACCTGCACGAATGGCGTAACGACTTCTCGACTGTCTCAACCATAGGCCCGGTGAAATTGCACTACGAGTAAAGATGCTCGTTTCGCGCAGCAGGACGGAAAGACCCCGGGACCTTTACTACAGTTTGATATTGGTGTTCGGTTCGGCTTGTGTAGGATAGGTGGGAGACTGTGAAGCGGGCACGCCAGTGTTCGTGGAGTCGTCGTTGAAATACCACTCTGGTCGTGCTGGATGTCTAACCTGGGTCCGTGATCCGGATCAGGGACAGTGTCTGATGGGTAGTTTAACTGGGGCGGTTGCCTCCTAAAGGGTAACGGAGGCGCCCAAAGGTTCCCTCAGCCTGGTTGGCAATCAGGTGTTGAGTGTAAGTGCACAAGGGAGCTTGACTGTGAGACCGACGGGTCGAGCAGGGACGAAAGTCGGGACTAGTGATCCGGCGGTGGCTTGTGGAAGCGCCGTCGCTCAACGGATAAAAGGTACCCCGGGGATAACAGGCTGATCTTCCCCAAGAGTCCATATCGACGGGATGGTTTGGCACCTCGATGTCGGCTCGTCGCATCCTGGGGCTGGAGTCGGTCCCAAGGGTTGGGCTGTTCGCCCATTAAAGCGGTACGCGAGCTGGGTTTAGAACGTCGTGAGACAGTTCGGTCCCTATCCGCTGTGCGCGTAGGAGTCTTGAGAAGGGCTGTCCCTAGTACGAGAGGACCGGGACGGACGAACCTCTGGTGTGCCAGTTGTTCTGCCAAGGGCATGGCTGGTTGGCTACGTTCGGGAGGGATAACCGCTGAAAGCATCTAAGCGGGAAGCCTGCTTCGAGATGAGGACTCCCACCCACTTGATGGGGTAAGGCTCCCAGTAGACGACTGGGTTGATAGGCCGGATCTGGAAGCACCGTGAGGTGTGGAGGTGACCGGTACTAATAGGCCGAGGGCTTGTCCTCAGTTGCTCGCGTCCACTGTGTTGGTTCTGAAACCACGAACGGCCCCACGTTCCCATGGAGCGTGGTGCGGCATGTTTGACAGTTTCATAGTGTTTCGGTGGTTATAGCGTGAGGGAAACGCCCGGTTACATTCCGAACCCGGAAGCTAAGCCTTACAGCGCCGATGGTACTGCAGGGGGGACCCTGTGGGAGAGTAGGACGCCGCCGAACTCCTTTTATCGGGTTGGACCCGGAACTTCGGTTCCGGGTCCAACCCTTTTTTGTTGTGCGTCACCTGAAGTTCACGTTCCGCAACCAACATCCCCCACATGGGTACTGCTGCAATGCTCAGGGCTGCCGGCGTCGGTGTCGGTGATGAGGTTGTCGTACCGGCCTTCGGGAACGTCGAAGTCGCCGAGGCCGTGGTCCTGGCCGGGGCACTGCCGGTGTTCGCCGACATAGACCGGGTGACCTACTGCGTGGACGCTGTCGCCGTCGAGGCGGCCGTCACCCCGCGGACGGCGGCGGTTGTCGCCGTACACCGCTTCGGTCGGTCTGCCGACATCGCGCGGTTGCACGAGATCGGGCAGCGGCATGGGTTGCTGGTGCTGGAGCAGGGCGAGTCGGAGGCTCCGTACGACGAGATTGCTCAGCGGCGGCAGCGGGCGTCGTATCTGGATGCGAAGTTGAAGGGCGTGCTCACGCCCGATGGCGGTGATGGGCACACCTATCAGCAGTACGTCGTGCGCGTCCCGGGGAACGGGCGGCCGGATCGCGACGCTTTCGCTCGGGCCGTTCGGGCCAGGGGGGTTGAGTGTCGGGTGCCGGTGAAGACGCCCGTGCATCGGCTGCCGGAATTCCGGCGGTGTGTGTCCCTGCCGGAGACCGAGCGGGCAGCTGATGAAACGTTGGCTCTTCCTGTTGACGCCTCTCTGACCAAGAGGGAGATGCAGCGGATCGTGTCTGCCTGCAACGCGCTCGGAGGACTGCTCCAGCCTGCCTTCTGAGCGGGTTTTGGAGCACGGGTGTGTTCGGGGTATGATCTATTCCGTTGCCGCGAGGGAAACTTCGCAAAAGGTAGCAAGCCCCTATAGCTCAGTCGGCAGAGCGTCTCCATGGTAAGGAGAAGGTCAACGGTTCGATTCCGTTTGGGGGCTCCAGACAGAAAGGCCCCGCCCATTTGGGCGGGGCCTTTTTCATGCCCTTCTGTCAGTTCCTTCCTCAGTCCTTGTGGATGCCTGGCACGCGCATTGCGAGGATGGCCATGTCGTCGGACGGGGCGTCCGAGGCGAAGCGTTCGACCGCGCGCATGATGCGGGCCGCCACCGCGCCGGCCGTCAGGCCCGTGCAGGTGGTGAGGACGTCGGTGAGGCCGTCGTCGCCCAGCATGCGGGTGCCTTCGCGGCGTTCGGTGACACCGTCGGTGACGCACAGGAGGACGTCGCCGGGGTCGAGGGTGACCGTCTGCTCGTACAGCTCGAGGTCCTCCATGACGCCGAGGAGCGGCTGGGGTTCGGCGGCCGGTTCGACCGTGCCGTCCTGGCGCAGGCGGAGGGGGAGGGGGTGGCCGGCGCAGACCACCTTCAGTTCCGCGCTGCCGTCCTCCTGCGGCCGCAACTCGCCGTAGAGGAGCGTCAGGAAGCGGCTGCGGGCGCCCTCGTCGAGGATCGCGGAGTTCAGGCGCTCCAGTACCGCCGGGCCGCTCAGGCCCTCGCGGGCCAGGAGCCGGAGGGCGTGCCGGGCCAGGCCCGTGACCGCAGCCGCGTTCGGGCCCGTACCGCAGACGTCGCCGATGGCGAAGCCGTAGGCGCCGTCGCTGATCGGGAAGAGGTCGTAGAAGTCGCCGCCGACCTCGTTGCCCTCGCCGGCCGCGCGGTAGATGACCTCGACCTCGACGCCGTCGATCTCGGGGAGCTCGGGCGGCAGGAGGCTGCGCTGGAGGGACTGGCTGATGGCCGTGCGCTCGGAGTAGAGGCGGGCGTTGTCCAGGGCCAGGGCGGCTCGGCGGCTCAAGTCCTCGGCCAGTTCCAGGATTTCCTGGCGGAAGTGTTCGTCCGTCGGCTTGCCCAGCGTCAACATGCCGATGACGCGGTTGCGGGCCACCAGCGGCAGAACGACCGTCTCGCCGCCCACCGCGGACGCGGTGGCGAGGGTGGGGCCGATGCCCGCGCTGATGCGGCCGATGGGCTGGCCCAGGCCCAGGCTTCGCATGGAGGTGCGCAGGGCCGCCTGGTGGGCCGACTGGGCGGGGGCCGACCAGACGCGGGCGCCGGGGGTGGGGACCGGGTCCGGCGGGGGGATCTTCGAGAGCAACGACTTGATGCCGTCGATGAGTTCCTCGTCCTCGTGCAGGACGTACGACAGATACGGTTCCGAGGCCTGGTCGGCGATCGTGTAGACCGCGCACCAGGTGGCCAGAGTCGGGACCGTCATCTGGGCCATCAGGGCCAGGGTCTGGTCGCGGTCCAGGGTGCCGGCGAGCAGGTCGGAGGCCTCGACGAGGAAGCTGAGGGAGCCTCGGCGCAGGCGTTCGAGTTCGCCGAGGCGGGCCGACTCCACCGCCAGCGCGATGCGGTCGGCGGCGAACTGGAGGCGCAGGGCCTCCTCGTTGGAGTATCTGTTGGGCGCTTCGGCGGCGACGCCGAGGGAGCCGGTGAGGCGGCCCTCGACCTTCAGCGGGACCGTGACGACCGAGCGCATGCCGGTGCCGCTCAGCAGGGGTACGGCGCCGGGGACCATCGTGAGGTCCTCGTGGACCGACGGCATGCGGGCCGAGCCGTAGCGGCCGGGTCCCGCTTCCACGGGCACGCGCGCGAAGCGCTGGCGTGCGGAGGGCAGGCCGGTCGAGGCGCGGACCTCCAGCTCCGTTTCGTCGTCGGTCGCCAGCAGCAGGAACGCGGAGTCGCCGTCGAGCATGTCGCGGGCGCGCTCCACCGTGCGCTGGAGGAGGCCGTCGAGGTCGTCCGGGGCGGGGGAGCCGATGAACACCTCGAAGGGGTCGGTGCTCTGGGCCTCGCCGGTCGCGGCGGCGTCGGAGGACGGGACGCGCAACGGGGTCTGCAGGACGGCGCGTTCGTGGTCGCGGACCAGGAGGCAGACCGTGGACGGTTCGCCGCCGGTGTCGCGGACGCGGAGGTGGGAGGCGTACACCGGTGTGACGCGGCCGTTGGCGCCCCTTATGCCGTAGCTGCCCTCCCAGCGGGAGAGTTGGAGCGCCTCCGCGATGCCGGTGCTGGTGCCCGGTGTGTGCGGCCAGGCCGCGAGGTCGGTGAGGGGCTTGCCGATGACCTGCTCGGCCGCATAGCCGAAGAGATCCTCCGCGTCCTCGTTCCAGGACGCGATGGCGCCCGTACGGTCGATCTGGACCACGGCGACGCGGACGCGGCCGTCGGCGAGCGGGAGGAGGTCGGAGGGCAGGGACGGGCCCGCGGCGCGGGTGCCCACCGGGCGCTCGGGGAGATCGAGTTGGAACCAGACCTGCTTGTGGGTCGGCGTGTACTCGACACCCCAGCGGCCGGCCAGAGCGGCGCAGAGCTGGAGGCCGCGGCCGCCCTCGCGGTCGGGGCTGCCCATGTTGACGGGCGAGCCCTGGAGGGGGATCTCGCGTTCCGGATACCGGTCGGCCACCTCGATCCGTACACCGTCGTCACTGCGCAGACACAGGACGTCCGCTGACGTGCCCGCGTGCACGACGGCGTTGGTCACCAGTTCACTGGTGAGGACTACGGCGTCGTCGACGATGTCGGCGAAGCCCCACCCCTGGAGGGTGTCGCGGACGAAGGAGCGGGCGCTCGCGACCGATCGCCCGACGGGATCGAAGCTGGCTGCCGCGCGCGCGGTGATCACAGAACTCCTCGTCCGGTTGTCGACGTGCAGGACCCCGTGGCCGACCGGGTCGCGCCGCTGGTGCGGCATCTGCGCGCCCGTCGGCCGGTCCGGGGATGGTCCCCCCGGGATCAGTCCGGTGGTCATGTCCGGCTGCCCCTCCGATACCCGCTCGTACTCCTCCTGCCACCGCCCAGGCCGGACGGGACCGGCGCGGCTGGACAGCCGCATGCAAGGTTACTTACCTTCGCCGTCCATGCGGATGCCGGTCTGCAGTGTTTCCGTCCGGAGGGTGTGCGGACGATGTGCGAAGCTGCCGAACTGTTATGGCCGGGTTCAGCCGGGGTGAAACACTGGGCAAGCTTCTTGTGAAGGTCCGGGCAGGCTGAGTGTCATTCGCGTACCGCGGGCAGCAGCACGTGGTGTGGCCTGGTATATCCGGCAGGAATACCCAGCAGTAACGGGTACGCGCAGCAGTAGAAGCCGAGCACAGCAGTAACGGTCGACCCCTGCGGGAGGGACACAGTGGAGTCTGGCGCAGCGACGCGGGGCACTAAGACGCGCGCGAAAGGCGGACAGTCCCTGAAGAACGAGCGCAAATCGCGTGGCGGGACCACTGCCGTGGACACGGCCGCCCTGAACCGGCTGCTGGCGGCACTGGTGTCGATGCGGGACGGGAACTTCCGGAAGCGGCTCACGGTGTCCGGGGACGGCGTGATGTCGGAGATCGCCGCCGTCTTCAACGAGGTCGCGGACCGGAATCTCCAGCTGACGGGTGAGCTGGCGCGGGTGCGGCGCATGGTCGGGCGTGAGGGCAAGCTCACGGAACGGCTGGAGACGGGGGCCTGCGAGGGCTCCTGGGCGGCCGCCATCGACAACTCCAACGCCCTGGTCGACGACCTCGTACGGCCCGTCTCCGAGGTCGGCCGGGTGCTGTCCGCGGTGGCCGAGGGTGATCTGTCGCCGCGCATGGAGCTGCGGACACAGGCCCCGGACGGGACCGGGCATCCGCTGAGGGGTGAGTTCCTCAAGGTCGGGCGGACTGTGAACAACCTTGTCGATCAGCTGTCGACGTTCACCGACGAGGTCACGCGTGTGGCCAGCGAGGTGGGCACCGAGGGCAAGCTCGGCGGGCAGGCACGCGTGCGTGGCATGTCGGGTTCGTGGAAGGACCTCACGGACTCCGTCAACACGATGGCGTACCGGCTGACGGCCCAGGTGCGGGACATCGCGCTGGTGACCACGGCGGTCGCCAAGGGTGACTTGTCCCGGAAGGTCACGGTTCACGTGGCCGGCGAGATGCTGGAGCTCAAGAACACCGTCAACACGATGGTGGACCAGCTGTCTTCGTTCTCCTCCGAGGTGACGCGTGTCGCCCGTGAGGTGGGCACCGAGGGCGAGCTCGGCGGGCAGGCGCAGGTGCCGGGCGTGGCCGGTGTGTGGAAGGACCTCACCGATTCGGTGAACCTCATGGCCGGCAACCTGACCGCCCAGGTGCGCGGAATCGCCCAGGTGACCACCGCGGTCGCCAACGGTGACCTGTCGCAGAAGGTGACCGTCTCGGCACGCGGTGAGGTCGCTCAGCTCGCGGACACGATCAACCAGATGACCGAGACGCTGCGGATCTTCGCGGACGAGGTCACGCGTGTGGCCAACGAGGTCGGCGCCGAGGGGCGGCTGGGCGGTCAGGCGAATGTGCCGGGTGCGGCGGGTACGTGGAAGGACCTGACGGACTCCGTCAACACCGTGTTCCGGAATCTGACCATTCAGGTGCGGGACATCGCGGCGGTGACGACGGCGGTGGCCAACGGTGACCTGTCGCAGAAGGTCACGGTCGACGTGGCCGGCGAGATGCTGGAGCTGAAGAACACCGTCAACGGCATGGTCGACCAGCTGTCGTCGTTCGGTGCCGAGGTCACGCGTGTCGCGCGGGAGGTCGGTGTCGAGGGTGAGCTCGGCGGGCAGGCACAGGTGCCGGGGGCCGCGGGCACGTGGAAGGACCTGACGGACTCCGTCAACACGGCGTTCCGGAACCTCACCGGACAGGTGAGGAACATCGCCCAGGTGACGACGGCGGTGGCCAACGGTGACCTGTCGCAGAAGGTCACCGTGGACGTCTCCGGCGAGATGCTCCAGCTGAAGAACACCGTGAACACGATGGTGGACCAGCTGTCGTCCTTCGCCGACCAGGTCACGCGGATGGCCCGGGACGTGGGTACGGAGGGTCGGCTGGGCGGTCAGGCGGTCGTACCGGGTGTGGCCGGTACGTGGAAGGAACTCACCGATTCCGTCAACGGAATGGCAGGAAACCTCACCGCTCAGGTGCGCAACATCGCGCAGGTCACCACTGCGGTGGCCCGCGGTGACCTGTCCCAGAAGATCGACGTCGACGCGCGCGGCGAGATCCTGGAGCTGAAGAACACCATCAACACGATGGTCGACCAGCTCTCCGGCTTCGCCGACCAGGTGACGCGGGTGGCCCGTGAGGTGGGCACCGAGGGTCGCCTGGGCGGACAGGCGCAGGTGCCCGGCGTCGCCGGTGTGTGGCGGGACCTGACCGACTCCGTGAACGGAATGGCAGGAAACCTTACGGCCCAGGTGCGCAACATCGCGCAGGTCGCCACCGCGGTGGCCCGCGGTGACCTCTCGCAGAAGATCACCGTGGACGCGCGCGGCGAGATCCTGGAGCTCAAGAACACGCTGAACACGATGGTCGACCAGCTGTCGTCGTTCGCGGAGGAGGTCACCAGGGTCGCCCGTGAGGTGGGTACGGAGGGCCAGCTCGGCGGTCAGGCCGAGGTGCAGGGCGTCTCCGGCACCTGGAAGGACCTCACCCAGTCCGTGAACTTCATGGCGAACAACCTGACCATTCAGGTGCGCAACATCGCCGAGGTGACGACCGCGGTTGCCAAGGGCGATCTGTCCAAGAAGATCACCGTCGATGCCAAGGGCGAGATCCTCGAACTCGTCACCACGGTCAACACGATGGTGGACCAGCTGTCCAGCTTCGCGGAGCAGGTGACCCGGGTGGCCCGTGAGGTGGGCACCGAGGGCATTCTGGGCGGCCAGGCGAACGTCCCGGGCGTCGTCGGCATCTGGAAGGACCTCAGCGACAACGTCAACCTGATGGCCAAGAACCTCACCATGCAGGTGCGGAACATCTCCCAGGTCGCGAACGCGGTCGCCAACGGCGACCTCACGCGGACGGTGACGATCGAGGCACGCGGTGAGGTCGCCCAGCTCGCCGACACGTTCAACACCATGGTGAAGACGCTGAGTTCGTTCGCCGACCAGGTCACCAAGGTGGCCCGTGAGGTGGGCACGGACGGCATCCTCGGTGGTCAGGCGCATGTGCCGGGTGTGGCCGGTACGTGGAAGGACCTCACCGAGTCCGTGAACCAGATGGCGTCCAACCTGACCGGTCAGGTGCGGAACATCGCCATGGTCACCACAGCCATCGCCAAGGGTGACCTGACGAAGAAGATCGACATCGACGCTCGCGGCGAGATCCTCGAGCTTAAGACGACGATCAACACGATGGTCGACCAGCTGTCGTCCTTCGCCGAGGAGGTCACCCGAGTCGCCCGCGAGGTGGGCACGGAGGGGCAGCTGGGCGGTCAGGCACGCGTGCGTGACGTCGACGGCACGTGGCGCGACCTCACCGAGTCCGTGAACGAAATGGCAGGAAACCTTACCCGGCAGGTGCGTGCCATCGCGCGCGTGGCGACCGCGGTGACCCGCGGTGACCTGAACCTGAAGATCGACGTCGACGCGTCCGGCGAGATCCAGGAGCTCCAGGACTACATCAACAAGATGATCGCCAACCTGCGCGACACCACGATCGCCAACAAGGAGCAGGACTGGCTCAAGGGCAACCTCGCCCGGATCTCGGCGCTGATGCAGGGCCGCCGCGACCTGGAGGACGTGGCCTCGCTGATCATGAGCGAGCTGACGCCTGTCGTGTCCGCGCAGCACGGCGCGTTCTTCCTGGCGATGCCGCTGGTGGACGGCAAGGACATGAGTGCGGAGGGTGAGGACCAGTACGAGCTGCGGATGCTGGGGTCGTACGCCTACTCGATGGGTTCCATGCCGACGTCGTTCCGGCCCGGGGAGGGTCTGATCGGGACGGCCGCCATGGAGAAGCGCACGATCCTCGTGGAGAACGCGCCGAGCGGCTATCTGAAGATCTCCTCCGGGCTCGGCGAGGCGCCGCCGGCGCAGGTGATCGTCCTTCCGGTGCTCTTCGAGGGCAAGGTGCTCGGTGTGATCGAGCTGGCCTCCTTCACGCCGTTCACGCAGATCCAGAAGGACTTCCTCAACCAGATCGCCGAGATGATCGCGACCAGCGTCAACACCATCTCCGTCAACACCAAGACCGAGGTGCTGCTGAAGCAGTCGCAGGAGCTGACCGAGCAACTGCGTGAGCGGTCGGAAGAGTTGGAGAACCGGCAGAAGGCCCTCCAGGCGTCCAACGCCGAACTGGAGGAGAAGGCCGAGCTGCTGGCCCAGCAGAACCGCGACATCGAGGTCAAGAACACCGAGATCGAGGAGGCGCGGCAGGTCCTGGAGGAGCGCGCCGAGCAGCTCGCGGTCTCCATGCGCTACAAGAGCGAGTTCCTCGCCAACATGTCGCACGAGCTGCGTACGCCGCTCAACTCGCTGCTGATCCTGGCCAAGCTGCTCGCCGACAACGCCGAGGGCAACCTCTCGCCGAAGCAGGTCGAGTTCGCCGAGACCATCCACGGTGCCGGTTCCGACCTGCTCCAGCTGATCAACGACATCCTGGACCTGTCGAAGGTCGAGGCGGGCAAGATGGACGTCTCGCCGACGCGTATCGCGCTCGTCCAGCTCGTCGACTACGTGGAGGCCACCTTCCGGCCGCTGACCGCGGAGAAGGGCCTGGACCTGTCCGTCCGGGTCTCGCCGGAGCTGCCCGCCACGCTGCACACCGACGAACAGCGGCTGCTGCAGGTGCTGCGCAACCTGCTCTCCAACGCGGTGAAGTTCACCGACTCCGGATCGGTCGAGCTGGTCATCCGGCCCGCCGGGATGGATGTCCCGATGAAGATCCGGGAGCAGCTGCTGGAGGCCGGTTCGCTGACCGAGGCGGACGCGCCGCTGATCGCGTTCTCCGTGACCGACACCGGGATCGGGATCGCTGCCAGCAAGATGCGGGTGATCTTCGAGGCGTTCAAGCAGGCGGACGGCACGACCAGCCGCAAGTACGGCGGTACCGGGCTGGGGCTGTCCATCTCGCGGGAGATCGCGCAGCTGCTCGGCGGGGAGATCCACGCCCAGAGCGAGCCGGGACGCGGCTCGACGTTCACGCTGTATTTGCCGCTGCACCCCAGCGAACTGCCCCCGCACGGATACCAGCAGCAGCTGCCGCCGCTCGACGCCGGTGCCCTGGTGGCCTCCGCGGCCGACCTGGCGGAGCTGTCCGACGCGGAGATCGAGACGCCGGCCGAGGTGCGGTCGTACCGGGAGACGCAGAACGGCGCCGCCGCGCTCTTCAGGCGCCGCCGCAGGATGGCGAACGAGCTGGAGGCCCGGCCCGCGCAGCAGGAGCAGTGGTCGGCGGCGGAGCAGAACGTGGCTCCGCAGTCGATGCGGGGCATCCGGTTCGGCGGCGAGAAGGTGCTCATCGTCGACGACGACATCCGTAATGTCTTCGCGCTCACCAGCGTCCTGGAGCAGCACGGCCTGTCCGTGCTGTACGCCGAGAACGGCCGTGAGGGCATCGAGGTCCTGGAGCAGCACGACGACGTAGCGGTCGTCCTGATGGACATCATGATGCCCGAGATGGACGGGTACGCGACGACCACGGCGATCCGCAGGATGCCGCAGTTCGCCGGGCTCCCGATCATCGCGTTGACCGCCAAGGCGATGAAGGGTGACCGGGAGAAGGCGATCGAGTCGGGCGCTTCCGATTACGTGACGAAGCCGGTCGATCCCGATCATCTGCTGACGGTGATGAATCAGTGGATGAGGGAGCAGTGACAGGAACCAACAGTGTTCACACGGAGTTGCTGACTCAGTGTGCTCGAAGTCGTGTAGAAGCGCGGTATTCGGGGAACCTTCTGGTCTCCTGCTGCGTTTCTGCTACGTGCACAGTGACATCGCGGTGACAGGGTGTGGCGACAGGCAGGGTGCGGCTACCATGACCGGCACGAGGGCGGGCGGCGTAAGGGAGTCGTCCCCTGGGGCGGAGCCCGGTGCACTGCCGGGGCGAGGAGGGCGGGCCATGGTGCAGAAGGCCAAGATCCTCCTGGTCGATGACCGGCCGGAGAATCTGCTGGCGCTGGAGGCGATCCTCTCTGCGCTCGATCAGACCCTGGTGCGGGCATCGTCCGGGGAGGAAGCGCTCAAGGCACTTCTGACGGACGATTTCGCGGTCATTCTGCTGGACGTCCAGATGCCGGGAATGGACGGTTTCGAAACCGCGGCGCACATCAAGCGGCGGGAACGGACCCGGGACATCCCGATCATCTTCCTCACCGCGATCAACCACGGCCCGCACCACACCTTCCGCGGTTACGCGGCGGGCGCGGTGGACTACATCTCCAAGCCGTTCGACCCGTGGGTGCTGCGGGCGAAGGTCTCCGTGTTCGTCGAGCTGTACATGAAGAACTGCCAGCTGCGTGAGCAGGCGGCGCTGCTGCGGCTCCAGTTGGAGGGCGGCGGCAAGACCGCGGGCGCCGAGTCGAAGGAGCCGGCGGGTCTGCTCGCCGAGCTGTCGGCGCGGCTCGCCGCGGTCGAGGAGCAGGCCGAGGCGCTGTCCAAGCAGCTGGACGACGACTCGGCGGACGCCGCCGCGGTGGCCACCGCGGCCCATCTCGAACGCAAACTCACCGGATTGCGGCGGGCGCTCGACGCGCTGGAGCCGGGCACCGGGAGCACGTCCTCGGTGTCCTCGCAGAACTGACGCCGTGAGGGCGCCGGTTGGCGGGCCGGCGGCGCCGGATCGTCCGGTGTGTGACGGGTCCGTGAACGGGCGTCAGTTCGCCGCCTCCGCAAGGGCGACACGAACGGGTGAAGCAGTGGGCACACGTGTCCACTGTCTTCTCCACCGGTAACCTCACATCCATGGCCTCACGTTCCTCCGCAGCCAAGAAGCCGCCCGCGAAGAAGGCGGCCGCTTCCGCGAAGGCTCCGGCGAAGAAGGCCGCCGCCAAGAAAGCCCCCGCCAAGAAGGCGCCGGCCAAGAAGGCCGCGGCGAAGAAAGCCGCGCCCGCACCCAAGCCCGCGCCGAACCCCACCGGGGGCATCTACCGGCTCGTGCGCGCCGTCTGGCTAGGGCTCGCACATGCCGTGGGCGCCGTGTTCCGCGGCATAGGGCAGGGCGCGAAGAACCTCGACCCGGCCCACCGCAAGGACGGCATCGCGCTGTTGCTGCTCGGCCTCGCGCTGATCGTCGCCGCCGGCACCTGGTCCAATCTGCGCGGCCCCGTCGGCGACCTCGTCGAGATCATCGTGACCGGCGCCTTCGGCCGGCTCGACCTGCTCGTGCCGATCCTGCTCGCGGTCATCGCCGTTCGGTTCATCCGGCACCCCGAGAAGCCCGAGGCCAACGGCCGGATCGTCATCGGCCTGTCCGCACTCGTCATCGGCGTGCTCGGCCAGGTCCACGTCGCCGTCGGCTCGCCCGCCCGCAGCGACGGCATGCAGGCGATAAGGGACGCCGGCGGGCTGATCGGCTGGGGCGCGGCGACTCCGCTGACGTACACCATGGGCGAGGTCCTCGCCGTACCGCTGCTCGTGCTGCTCACGATCTTCGGGCTGCTGGTCGTCACGGCCACCCCGGTCAACGCCATCCCGCAGCGGCTGCGGCAGCTGGGAGTGAAGCTCGGCGTCCTGCCCGACCCCGCGGAGGACGACGAGTACACCGAGGACGACCAGCGCTACGACGACCAGTGGCGCGGGGCGCTGCCCGCGTCGCGCGGCCGCAAGCGCACCGCGGCCCCCGAGGCGTACGACCCCGACAGCGCCGAGCAGGAGGCCCTCTCGCGGCGTCGCGGACGTCCCAGGCGCTCCGCAGTGCCGCAGCCCGAGATGGACCGTCCCATGGACGCTGTGGACGTCGCGGCGGCCGCCGCTGCCGCGCTCGACGGCGCCGTCCTGCACGGGATGCCGCCCTCGCCGATCGTCGCCGACCTCACCCAGGGCGTCACCGTCGGCGACCGCGCGGAGACCACCCCCGTGCCGACGCCCGTCCCGGCCGCGCGCCCCAAGCAGGAGAAGCTCCCGAAGACCGAGGTCCCGGACCTGACCAAGGCCGGGGTGCCGGACCTCACCAAGGCCGCGCCCGACGAGATGCGCGACCTGCCGCCGCGCGCCGAACAGCTCCAGCTGTCCGGTGACATCACCTACTCGCTGCCGTCGCTCGACCTCCTGGAGCGCGGCGGCCCCGGCAAGTCGCGCAGCGCCGCCAACGACGCCGTCGTCGAGTCGCTGACCACCGTCTTCTCCGAGTTCAAGGTCGACGCCCGCGTCACCGGCTTCACCCGCGGGCCGACGGTCACGCGCTACGAGGTCGAGCTCGGCCCCGCCGTGAAGGTCGAGCGGATCACCGCGCTGACGAAGAACATCGCGTACGCCGTCGCCAGCCCGGACGTGCGGATCATCAGCCCGATCCCCGGCAAGTCGGCGGTCGGCATCGAGATCCCGAACACCGACCGCGAGATGGTCAACGTCGGTGACGTGCTGCGCCTCGCGGCCGCCGCCGAGGACGACCACCCGATGCTGGTGGCGCTCGGCAAGGACGTCGAGGGCGGCTATGTGATGGCCAACATCGCGAAGATGCCGCATGTGCTGGTTGCCGGTGCGACCGGTTCCGGTAAGTCGTCGTGCATTAACTGCTTGATCACTTCGGTCATGATGCGGGCGACCCCGGAGGACGTGCGGATGGTGCTGGTCGACCCCAAGCGCGTCGAGCTGACCGCCTACGAGGGAATCCCGCACCTGATCACGCCGATCATCACCAACCCGAAGCGGGCCGCCGAGGCGCTCCAGTGGGTCGTACGGGAGATGGATCTTCGGTACGACGACCTGGCGGCGTACGGCTACCGCCACATCGACGACTTCAACGAGGCCGTCCGCAACGGCAAGGTGAAGGCGCCCGAGGGCAGTGAGCGGGTGCTGCAGGCGTACCCGTATCTGCTGGTGATCGTCGACGAGCTCGCCGATCTGATGATGGTCGCGCCGCGCGACGTCGAGGACTCGATCGTGCGCATCACACAGCTCGCGCGCGCGGCCGGCATCCACCTGGTGCTCGCCACCCAGCGGCCGTCGGTCGACGTCGTCACCGGTCTCATCAAGGCGAACGTCCCCTCACGGCTCGCCTTCGCCACCTCGTCGCTCGCGGACTCGCGCGTCATCCTCGACCAGCCCGGCGCCGAGAAGCTGATCGGCAAGGGCGACGGGCTGTTCCTGCCGATGGGCGCGAACAAGCCGACGCGTATGCAGGGCGCGTTCGTGACCGAGGAGGAGGTCGCGGCGGTCGTCCAGCACTGCAAGGACCAGATGGCGCCCGTCTTCCGGGACGACGTCACCGTGGGCACCAAGCAGAAGAAGGAGATCGACGAGGAGATCGGCGACGACCTCGACCTGCTCTGCCAGGCGGCCGAGCTGGTGGTCTCCACGCAGTTCGGGTCGACGTCCATGCTGCAGCGCAAGCTGCGCGTCGGGTTCGCCAAGGCCGGACGGCTGATGGACCTGATGGAGTCGCGGGGCATCGTCGGGCCCAGCGAGGGCTCAAAGGCTCGTGACGTTCTTGTGAAACCTGACGAGCTGGACGGCGTGCTGGCCGTGATCCGCGGGGAGGCTTAAAGGGAGTCCGGGGTGGAAACGGGACATGATGATCACCTTGCGGACGGGTGGGTGATGGGTCGATGTCCGATCGTGACTCACCCGTAAGGGATCATTGAGCAACCGTTTCCCGTCGACGTACGTCAAGTTGAGCGAGGCGACAACCTCGTACCCCACCATCAGCGTGTCCGGCCATTCTGATGGCGTATAAAGTCCCACCGCCCGGTTGCCCCACCCTTTCGTACCCCCCCTAGACTGAACCTCCAGCACAGGTGGCTTAAACGCTCGAAAGGCGCCCCCGTGTCCATCGGCAACTCCCCTGAAGACGAGCGTCCGTTCGAAGACGTGTCCGACGAAGCCCGTCCCTCGATCGGCCGAGCCCTGCGGCAGGCTCGTATCGATGCCGGTCTGACCGTCGACGACGTCAGCAGCGCCACCCGGGTCCGCATCGCCATCGTGCACGCCATCGAGGCGGACAACTTCGCTCCCTGTGGGGGTGACGTGTACGCCCGAGGCCACATCCGGACCCTGGCCAAGGCCGTCCACCTCGATCCGGCCCCGCTTCTCGCCCAGTACGACGACTCGCACGGCGGGCGACCGGCGCCCACGCCTGCTGCCCCGCTGTTCGAGGCGGAACGCATCCGTCCCGAGCGACGCGGGCCGAACTGGACCGCGGCCATGGTCGCCGCGATCGTCGCCGTGGTCGGATTCGTCGGTTTCACCGCGTTCAAGGGCGATGGCGAGGGCGGCAAGTCGTCGGTGGCCGAGGGCGGCTCGACGTCGACGGCGGACAAGACCACGCCCACGCCGAAGACCGACAAGCCCAAGGACCCCAAGCCGGAACCGTCGGACAGCGCCATCGCCGCCGTCCCCCAGGACAAGGTGACCGTCAAGGTCAGCGCCGTCGACGGAAGGAGCTGGGTCGGTGTCAAGGACCACAACGGCCGGCTTCTCTTCGACGACCTGCTGAAGCAGGGCGACTCGAAGACGTTCCAGGACAGCGAGAAGATCAACCTCGTCCTCGGTGACGCGGGCGCGATCGACCTCTACGTCAACGGCAAGAAGATCGAGGACGACTGGCAGCCGGGCGCCGTGGAGCGCCTCACGTACACGAAGGGCGACCCGCAGGCCGGATAGGACCGGCTGAAGGGATGAGCTCGGGACGGGGTCTGCCAGGATCGGCAGGCCCCGTCCGGCGTATCTGGACGGCGTCGGCAACGCACGGCACCGCGGTATGGCCGGCCGGGGAGGCCCTGGCCCCGTCGACATGGGCTGTCAGTGAGACAAAGTAGTCTTGAGCCCATGCCTGAACGCCGTACCGTCGCACTCGTCACTCTTGGCTGCGCCCGCAACGAGGTGGACTCGGAGGAGCTCGCAGGCCGTTTGGAGGCGGACGGCTGGGATCTCGTGGAGGACGCCGGGGACGCGGATGTCGCCGTCGTCAACACCTGTGGCTTCGTCGACGCCGCCAAGAAGGACTCCGTCGACGCCCTCCTGGAGGCCAACGACCTCAAGGGGCATGGAAGAACCCAGGCCGTCGTGGCGGTGGGCTGCATGGCCGAGCGGTACGGCAAGGACCTCGCCGAGGCCCTCCCCGAGGCCGACGGCGTGCTCGGCTTCGACGACTACGCGGACATCTCGGACCGCCTGCAGACCATCCTGTCCGGCGGTGTCCACGCCTCGCACACCCCGCGCGACCGGCGCAAGCTGCTGCCGATCAGTCCGGCCGAGCGGCAGGAGTCCGCGGTGGCCGTCGCGCTCCCCGGGCACGGCCCCGCCGACCTTCCGCAGGGGGTCGCTCCGGCCTCCGGCCCGCGTTCACCCCTGCGTCGACGCCTCGACGGCGCCCCGGTCGCCTCGGTGAAGCTCGCCTCCGGCTGTGACCGGCGCTGCACCTTCTGTGCCATCCCGTCCTTCCGCGGCTCCTTCATCTCGCGTCGGCCCTCGGACGTCCTGAACGAGACGCGGTGGCTCGCCGAGCAGGGCGTCAAGGAGATCATGCTGGTCTCCGAGAACAACACGTCGTACGGCAAGGACCTGGGCGACATCCGGCTGCTGGAGTCCCTCCTGCCGGAGCTGGCCGAGGTCGACGGCATCGAGCGCGTCCGCGTCAGCTACCTCCAGCCGGCCGAGATGCGGCCCGGGCTGATCGACGTCCTGACCTCCACCCCGAAGGTCGCCCCGTACTTCGACCTGTCCTTCCAGCACTCCGCTCCCGACGTGCTGCGCGCGATGCGTCGCTTCGGTGACACCGACCGCTTCCTGGAGCTGCTCGACACCATCCGCGGCAAGGCCCCCCAGGCGGGCGTGCGCTCCAACTTCATCGTGGGCTTCCCCGGCGAGACCGAGGCCGACCTGGCCGAGCTGGAGCGGTTCCTGAACAACGCGCGGCTCGACGCCATCGGCGTCTTCGGCTACTCCGACGAGGAGGGCACCGAGGCCGCGACGTACGACAACAAGCTCGACGAGGACCTTGTCGCCGAACGGTTGGCACGAGTCTCCCGGCTGGCCGAGGAACTGGTCTCGCAGCGGGCCGAGGAGCGCCTCGGGGAGACCGTGCACGTGCTCGTCGAGGGGGTGGACGCCGAGGACTCGACGGAGGGCGCGTACGGCCGTGGCGCCCACCAGGCTCCCGAGACGGACGGCCAGGTGCTGCTCACGAGCGGCGCGGGGCTGGGCATCGGTCGTATGGTCGAGGCGAAGGTGGTCGGCACGGAAGGTGTCGACCTGATGGCCGAGCCGCTGCAGGGCACGCTCGCGTGTAGTGAGGAGGCGGGCAGATGACCGGAGTTCCGGCGTCCGCCGCGGGTGGCTCCTCCCGGGCGGGTGCGGCGGGCAAGGCCGGCGCTGTGGGTCTGTCCAAGGCGGGCGGCGCGAAGGCGGGCGGTGCGAAGGTCGCTGCCTCGAAGGCTTCCGGCACCGAATCCGACGGGCCGGACGGTGCCAAGCCCGCGCGCGGCGGGAAGATCGCGGCCGCGGCCGTCAACCAGGCCAGCGTCTGGAACATCGCCAACCTCCTGACCATGCTCCGGCTGGTCCTCGTGCCCGCGTTCGTCGCGCTGATGCTCGCCGACGACGGATACGACCCGGCGTGGCGCTCGCTCGCCTGGGCGGCCTTCGCCATCGCCATGATCACCGACCTGTTCGACGGTCATCTGGCACGGACGTACAACCTCGTCACCGACTTCGGGAAGATCGCCGACCCCATCGCCGACAAGGCGATCATGGGGGCCGCGCTGATCTGTCTGTCGGCGCTGGGCGATCTGCCGTGGTGGGTGACGGGCGTCATCCTCGGCCGGGAACTCGGGGTCACGCTGCTGCGTTTCATCGTCATCCGGTACGGCGTGATCCCGGCGAGCCGGGGCGGCAAGCTCAAGACGCTCACCCAGGGCGTGGCCGTCGGGATGTACATCCTGGCGCTGACGGGCTGGCTGGCCACCCTGCGGTGGTGGGTGATGGCCGCGGCGGTCGTCCTGACCGTGGCGACCGGGCTCGACTATGTGAGACAAGCCATTGTGCTGCGCAGGCAGGGAATCGCCGAGCGCAAGGCGGCGTTGGAGGAGACGGAAGCGTGAGTTCCCCGGCCACCGACGTGGTGCGACTACTCACAGTGAGGAGCGAGACGCTCGCTGTCGCCGAGTCGCTCACGGGCGGACTGGTTGCGGCGGAAATCACAGCCACTCCTGGGGCCTCCAAGGCCTTCAGGGGGTCGGTGACCGCCTATGCCACCGGGCTCAAGCATGAGCTGCTCGGGGTCGACGCCACTCTGTTGGCCCAGCACGGAGCGGTGAATCCGCAGGTGGCGGCCCAGATGGCGGCCGGCGTGCGGAAGGCTCTGGGGGCCGACTGGGGCATTGCGACGACTGGCGTCGCGGGGCCCGAGACCCAGGACGGTCAGCCCGTGGGGACGGTCTTCGTGGCCGTGGACGGACCTCTCGGACCCGGTTCCGGTTCTGCCGGTGGCGGAAAAGTAGAGGCCCTGCGGTTGAACGGCGGCCGCGAGGAAATTCGTATGGAGAGTGTACGGAGCGTACTCGCCCTGCTCCTGAAGGAGCTTGCGGGCGAACACACTGGGAATGAGCGGGCACAGGATACGGAACAGAACGGGGGGTTTTGATGTTTGCAGCCCTTAGTGAACACGACATCGCTCCCCGCACGGCCGCGGCGCAAGGCGGTACGGTGGGGCGTGAAGGATGCGGCTACGCGGTCCGAGGAGGGAGCCACCGATGATTCTGCTCCGTCGCCTGCTGGGTGACGTGCTGCGTCGGCAGCGCCAGCGCCAGGGCCGTACTCTGCGCGAAGTCTCCTCGTCCGCCCGAGTTTCACTCGGCTATCTCTCCGAGGTGGAGCGGGGGCAGAAGGAGGCTTCCTCCGAGCTGCTCGCCGCGATCTGCGACGCGCTGGACGTACGGATGTCCGAGCTCATGCGAGAAGTGAGCGACGAACTCGCCCTCGCCGAGCTGGCCCAGTCCGCTGCGGCCACCCCCAGCGAGCCTGTACCGGCATCGGTGCGTCCGATGCTCGGTTCCGTTTCGGTGACCGGCGTGCCACCGGAACGGGTGACCATCAAGGCGCCTTCCGAGGCGGTGGACGTGGTCGCCGCCTGACGGCGCCGCCGGTGCGCGTGGGATGACCACGCGCTGAGGAGTTGTGTGAGGCCCCGGCCGGGGCTTCTCCAGGGAAACCTGGGGGAGCGCGGTCGGGGTTTCGTGCTGTGCGGGGCCGTACGGGACGTGCCGGGTCCGTTTGCCGCCGTGGGGCGCGGAGGTCATCGTGGAGGGTGTTCACGGCGCGCTGACGCGCTGTGACGACGTTGGCCCGCGCTGCATCCGTGTGCCGTCGGTGCGCCCTCCCGGGCGGGTGGACGAGCGGCCTAGCCTCGGGCTGGAGGTGGGTGGATGGCACGGCCTATAGCGCGCTGGGGGGTGATCCTCGGGCTCGGGGCGCTGTGGTGGTGGGCCGTGCTGCGGCTCGCGCTCGCTCCGGAGGCGGGGGCGCTGGAGGCGGCCGTCGCCGCCGGAGGATGGGGGCTGAGCCTGCTGCCGGTGCACTGTGTGCCGAAGGCGCGGGCCGTCGGAGCCGTCGACCCGCGGCGGTGGGCGGAAGCCTGGCGGCGAGGGCGGCCTACCAAGGCATCGCCACACCGCCGTTCGGACGCAGGATCTGCCCCGTCGTGAACGACGAGGCGTCGGACGCCAGGTGCAGTACGGCGTGGGCGATGTCCTCGGGTTCGCCCACCCGTCCCAGCGGTGACATGCGGGCCATGAACGCCTCGGTCTGTGTCTGTGCCGCGCTGTCGTGGCGGTCGGTCATGGGGGTGCGGATCCAGCCCGGGGCGACCGCGTTGACGCGGATGCCGTGCGAGCCCATCTCCGTCGCCAGCGTCTTCGTCAGCTGCACGACGGCCGCCTTGGCCGCGCCGTAGCAGAGCAGGCCGGGGCCGCCGGTGTCGACGGCACCCGAGGCCATGGTGATGATGCTGCCCCTGACGCGCTGGGCGAGCATCGCTCGGGCGGCCTCCTGGCAGGCGTACAGCACACCCTTGAAGTTGACGTTCAGCACCCGGTCGAGATCCTCGTCGCGGGTCTCCAGGACCGGGCTGCTGTGCATGATCCCGGCGACCGCGGCCATCACGTCGAGGCGCTCGCAGGAGGCGACGGCCTGGCGGAGCTGTGCGCGGTCGGTGACGTCGACGTGGTGGGTCCGGGCGGTGCCGCCGCCGGCCTTGATCTGGGTCGCCGTGTCGTGCAGGCCCTGTTCGTCACGGTCGGCGCAGTGCACGGTGGCGCCGGCCTCGGCGAGCAGGACGGCACAGGC
This sequence comes from Streptomyces cyaneochromogenes, assembly GCF_003963535.1. Taxonomy (GTDB): domain Bacteria; phylum Actinomycetota; class Actinomycetes; order Streptomycetales; family Streptomycetaceae; genus Streptomyces; species Streptomyces shaanxiensis. Next base: position 7,429,180 of record NZ_CP034539.1, read on the forward strand.
GCGGCCGATGCCGCTGGCGGCGCCGGTGACGAATGCGGTGCGTCCGGTGAGGTCGTACGCCTTGACGGCCATGAAGGGACGGTACGAGGGTTTCTGACGGGCCGTCAATTGGTCGTACGGTGCTGTGTTCCGCGGTGTGCGGTGGTGCCGGATGGCGTGCTCGGAGTTGGTCCCGCCTGGCAGTCGGGGCACCAGTAGGTGGGGCGTTCGCGGGAGCCGTCGCCCTGGTCGGCGGCGCGGATCGGTGTGCCGCAGCGCAGGCAGGGGCGGTCGGCGCGGCCGTACACGAAGAGATCCTGGCCGCGGCGGCCCGTCGTGCTGCGGACCGGGCGCTCGCGGTTGGCTTCCAGGAGCTTCTTGGCGAGGACGGGCAGTTGGGCCGTGTGCTGGGCCGGGAGTGCGCCGACGGGGAGCCAAGGAGTGACGCGGAGCAGGAAGCAGAGCTCGCTTTTGTAGACATTGCCGATGCCGGCGAGGTTGCGCTGGTCCAGCAGGGCCTCGCCGAGGGGGCGGGCGGGGTCTGTGAGGAGGTTGGCAAGGGCGCGGTCGGGGTCCCAGTCCGGGCCCAGGAGGTCGGGGCCGAGGTGGCCGACCGTGCGGTGTTCCTCGGTGGTGCGCAGGAGGTCGAGGACGGGGAGGCGGTAGCCGACGGCTGTTCGGGCGGTGCCGGTGCCAGGGTCTTTGCCGGTGCGGGTGTCGCTGGCTGGGGCGGCAGTGAGGATCACGCGGATCTGGTGGGCGGGGCCGCCCGTCCAGCGCTGCTGGTCGGCGTAGACCTTCCAGGAGCCCTCCATGCCGAGGTGCGAGTGGACTGTCAGGCCGCCCTCGATGCGGGTGAGGAGGTGTTTGCCGCGCGGGGTGACATCCAGGACGGTGCGGCCTGTGAGGTCGACCGTGGCGTACTTCGGGACCCGGAAGTCGGTGCGGGTCAGCGTCCTGCCCGCGAGGGCGGTGTGCAGCCGCCTCGCGGTCTGCCAGACCGTGTCTCCTTCGGGCATGGGTCAAGGGTGGCACGGGTCGGCGGGGCAGGGGGTGGGTGTGTGCCAGGGGCGAGGAGTCGCGGGGGAGGGAGCCGCGGCTCGGGTCAGGCGCGTAGGCGTAGGCCTCGGGGGGTCGCGATGAAGCCCGCTCCTTCCAGGAGGGTGCCTATGGGGGAGGTCAGGGCCGCGGCGCCGTTCACGCGTTCCACCGTGACCGTGCCGAGGGAGCCCGCGCGGGCGGCTGCGGCGAGGGCTTCCGCGGCCGTGTGCAGGCGGGGGTCGTCGGTGGGCTCGGTGTCCGGGGCCGAGGGCCAGGCCAGCAGTGTCTTGCCGCCGCGCTCCATGTAGAGCGTCAGCTCGCCGTCGACGAGCACCACGAGGGAGCCCGCCTTGCGGCCCGGCTTGTGCCCGGCGCCCGTGGGGGGCTCGGGCCAGGCGAGGGCGGCGCCGTACGCGTTCGCCGGATCGGCGGCGGCGAGGACGACGGCCCTGGTGTCGGCGCCGGGACGGGTGTGGCGGGAGGCGAAGCCGGGGCCGGATCCGTACGGTGTGCCGCTGTTGTGCCACGCGGGGTTGTTCGGGGTGCGCCGGCCGGCCTGGGGGGCGAGGTCGCGGGGGGAGACGTAGTCGCCTGGGCCGAGGTGGGCGTCCAGGAAGTCGTGGTCGAGGTCCGGGATGTCGTACGTGGGGGTGGTGTCAGGGGTGTTGTACGGGGTCGGACTCTCCGGGGTCGGGCTCTCCGGGGTGTTGTACGGAGTTGGGCTGTCGGGGGCGTCGTATCCGAAGGCGTTGCCCTGGCCGGTGTCCGATAGGGGCGAGCCGTCGGAGGCGTCGAAGTCGTCGGTGGTGCTGAGGCCGTCAGTGGTGCCGAGGCCGTCGGAGCCGGAGTCGTTGGTGCCGGGAGCGCCGTACGCGTCGGGGGAGCCCGGGCCCGGCAGGGTCTCGCCGCGGTCGCGGGCGTTGGCGACCGCGCGTAGGCGGTCCACCGCGCCGTCCATCGCGAACTGGGCGGCGCCGAGCCCTTCGACCACGTAGCCACGGCGTGCCTGGCCGCTCTCCTCGAAGGCGGACAGGATGCGATACGTCGCCGAGAAGCCGCCCTCGACGCCCTCCGCGGTGACCGCGCCCCGGGTCACCACACCGTGCCGGTCGAGGAGCGTGCGGGCCAGGGCGTGGGCGCGCACGGTGGGGTCGGGCTCGTGGGCCGGGAGCAGGGACCAGCGGCCGGCGACGGTCGGCGGGCCGGTGCGGGAGGCGGGGCGGGCGGCGGCGGTGAGGGAGCCGTAACGGCCGCGGGGGACGGTGCGCTTGGCGCGGTGGGCGGTGGAGCCGGCGGTGCGGCCGGAGCCCAGCAGGGAGCGCATGGGTGCGAGTGTGTCGTTGGTCAGGCGGCCCGACCAGGCCAGCTCCCAGAGGGCGTCGGCGAGTTGGGGGTCGGTGGCGTCGGGGTGGGTGGTGGCGCGGATCTGGTCGGCGATCTGGCGGAAGAACAGGCCGTAGCCGCCGGACAGGGCGTCCAGGACGGACTGGTGCAGTGCCGTCAGCTCCAGGGGGTGGGGTTGCGGCAGGAGCAAGGGGGCCGCGTCCGCCATGTAGAGGGAGACCCAGCCGTCCTTGCCGGGAAGCGAGCCCGCGCCTGCCCAGACGACCTCGCCGGCCGCGGTGAGCTCGTCGAGCATCGCCGGGGTGTAGCTCATGACGCGGGACGGCAGGACCAGCTTCTCCAGGGCGGACGCGGGCACGGAGGCGCCCTGCAACTGCTCGATGGCGCGCACGAGTCCGTCGATGCCGCGCAGGCCGTGGCCCTTGCCGATGTGCTGCCACTGCGGGAGGAACTGCGCGAGCGCGGTCGGCGGCACCGGCTCCAGTTCATGGCGCAGGGCGGCCAGGGAGCGGCGGCGCAGGCGGCGCAGGACCGCCGCGTCGCACCACTCCTGGCCGATGCCGGCCGGGTGGAACTCGCCCTGTACGACCCGTCCGCTCGCCGCCAGCCGCTGGAGGGCGCCCTCCGTGATCGCCACGCCGAGGCCGAAGCGGGCCGCCGCGGTGGCCGACGTGAACGGGCCGTGGGTGCGGGCGTAGCGCGCGAGGAGATCGCCGAGCGGGTCCTTGACCGGCTCGGTGAAGGCCTCGGGGACGCCGACCGGCAGGGCGGTGCCGAGCGCGTCGCGCAGGCGGCCCGCGTCCTCGATCGCCGCCCAGTGGTCGGTGCCGGCGATGCGGACCTTGATGGCGCGGCGGGCGGACGCCAACTCCTGTGCCCAGTGCGCGTCGGCGCCCCGCTCGACCAGTTCGGCGCTGGTGAGCGGACCGAGGAGGCGAAGGACGTCCGCGACGCCTTCCACGTCCTTGACGCGACGGTCCTCGGTGAGCCACTGGAGTTCTCGCTCCAGTTCGGTCAGTACCTCGGCGTCGAGCAGCTCGCGCAGCTCCGCCTGGCCGAGCAGCTCGGCCAGCAGCCGCGAGTCCAGCGACAGGGCGGCGGCGCGGCGCTCGGCGAGCGGGGAGTCTCCCTCGTACAGGAACTGGGCGACGTACCCGAAGAGGAGGGAGCGCGCGAAGGGCGACGGCTCGGGGGTGGTGACCTCGACCAGGCGCACCTTGCGGGACTCGAGGTCGCCCATCAGCTCGACGAGTCCGGGGACGTCGAAGACGTCCTGGAGGCATTCGCGCACCGCCTCCAGAACGATCGGGAACGAGCCGAACTCGCTGGCCACCTGGAGCAGTTGGGCGGCCCGCTGGCGTTGCTGCCACAGGGGTGTGCGCTTGCCCGGGTTGCGGCGCGGCAGCAGCAGCGCGCGGGCGGCGCACTCGCGGAAGCGGGACGCGAACAGGGCCGAGCCGCCGACCTGGTCCGTGACGACCTGGTCGACGTCACCCTTGTCGAAGACGACGTCCGCCGCGCCCACGGGTGCCTGGTCGGCGTCGTACTCCGTGCCGGCCTTCCTCGGTTCCTGGTCCAGCAGGTCCAGGCCCATGAGGTCGGCGTCGGGCAGGCGCAGCACGATGCCGTCGTCGGCGTGCATGACCTGCGCGTCCATGCCGTACCGCTCGGAGAGCTTCGCGCCGAGGGCGAGGGCCCAGGGGGCGTGGACCTGGGCGCCGAAGGGGGAGTGCACGACGACGCGCCAGTCGCCGAGTTCGTCGCGGAAGCGCTCGACGACGATCGTGCGGTCGTCCGGGACGTGGCCGCAGGCCTCGCGCTGCTCGTCCAGGTAGGACAGGACGTTGTCGGCCGCCCATGCGTCCAGGCCGGCGGCGAGCAGGCGCAGGCGGGCGTCCTCCTTGGACAGCGAGCCGACCTCGCGCAGGAACGCGCCCACCGCGCGGCCCAGTTCCAGCGGGCGGCCCAGCTGGTCGCCCTTCCAGAAGGGGAGTCGGCCCGGTACGCCGGGGGCGGGGGAGACCAGGACGCGGTCGCGTGTGATGTCCTCGATGCGCCAGGAGCTGGTGCCGAGCGTGAAGACGTCCCCGACGCGGGACTCGTAGACCATCTCCTCGTCGAGTTCGCCGACCCGGCCGCCGCCCTTCTTGGGGTCCGCTCCGGCGAGGAAGACGCCGAACAGGCCGCGGTCGGGGATCGTGCCCCCGGAGGTGACGGCGAGGCGCTGTGCGCCGGGGCGGCCGGTGATCGTGCCGGCGACGCGGTCCCAGACCACGCGGGGCCGAAGCTCCGCGAAGGCGTCGGAGGGGTAGCGGCCGGCGAGCATGTCGAGGACCGCGGTGAAGGCGGATTCGGGGAGGGACGCGAACGGCGCGGCTCGGCGGACGGTGGCGAGGAGGTCGTCGAGCTGCCAGGTGTCCATCGCCGTCATGGCGACGAGTTGCTGGGCGAGGACGTCCAGGGGGTTGGCCGGGACCTTGAGGGACTCGATGGAGCCGGTGCGCATCCGTTCGGTGACCACGGCTGCCTGGACGAGGTCGCCGCGGTACTTGGGGAAGACCACACCGGTGGAGACGGCGCCGACCTGGTGTCCCGCACGGCCGACGCGTTGCAGGCCGGAGGCCACGGAGGGGGGTGACTCGACTTGGACGACGAGGTCGACGGCGCCCATGTCGATGCCCAGTTCGAGGCTGGAGGTGGCTACCACTGCGGGGAGGCGGCCGGCCTTGAGGTCCTCCTCGACCAGGGCGCGCTGCTCCTTGGAGACCGAGCCGTGGTGGGCGCGGGCGATGACCGGGGGTGCGCCCTGCGCCGCGCCCGAGCCGCCCATCAGCTCGGCCGGGGCGTGGTGCTCGTCCAGGGATTCGCCGGTGGCCCGTTCGTAGGCGATCTCGTTGAGGCGGTTGCAGAGGCGCTCCGCGAGGCGGCGGGAGTTGGCGAAGACGATGGTGGAGCGGTGGGACTGGACCAGGTCGGTGATCCGCTCCTCGACGTGCGGCCAGATCGACGGGCGCTCCGCGCCTTCGCCGCCGTCGGCCACCGGGGAACCGGCCAGTTCGCCCAGGTCCTCGACGGGCACCACGACCGAGAGGTCGAACTCCTTGCCCGACTTCGGCTGGACGATCTCCACCTTGCGCTGGGGGGAGAGATAGCGGGCCACCTCGTCGACCGGGCGGACGGTCGCGGAGAGGCCGATGCGACGGGCCGGCTTCGGGAGGAGCTCGTCCAGGCGTTCCAGGGTGAGAGCGAGATGGGCGCCGCGCTTGGTGCCCGCCACCGCGTGGACCTCGTCGAGGATCACCGTCTCGATGCCGGTCAGGGCGTCGCGGGTGGCCGACGTCAGCATCAGGAACAGGGATTCTGGGGTGGTGATCAGGATGTCCGGGGGGCGGGTCGACAGGGCTCGGCGCTCTGCGGCGGGGGTGTCGCCCGAGCGGATGCCGACTTTCACCTCGGGTTCGGGCAGGCCCAGGCGGACGGATTCCTGGCGGATGCCGGTCAGTGGGCTGCGGAGGTTGCGCTCCACGTCGACGGCCAGGGCCTTGAGGGGGGAGACGTAGAGGACCCGGCAGCGTTTCCTGGGGTCGGCCGGTGGCGGTGTGGAGGCGAGCTGGTCGAGGGCGGCGAGGAAGGCGGCCAGGGTCTTGCCGGATCCGGTGGGGGCGACCACCAGCACGTCCGAGCCCTCGCGGATGGCCTGCCACGCGCCCGCCTGGGCCGCGGTGGGCGCGGAGAAGGCCCCCGCGAACCAGCCGCGGGTTGCGGGGGAGAAGCCGGCGAGGGCTCGCTGCGCGTTGCTGACCATGCGTCCATCCTGCACCCGGGCACTGACAATGGGGTTGAGCTGGGGAAATGTGGTCGGCCTGCGGGTGGGTCGGGCTGCGCGTCGATGCCTGTGGCGGCCTGCGTGTGCGTCGTGGGGGTTGGCGCAGCGACGGCGGTCGGCCTCCGGGTGGGGCAGGGCGTTCGTCCCCATCCCGTCGTGGGCGGCTGCGGGCCGGCGGGCCTACAGCCCTCCGCGCTCTGTCGGAGAATGGACCCATGGCGGGTTCGGGCGAGCAGGCGCGGCACTGGCAGTACACCGAGTTGCCCGGCGTCGATCTGCTGCGGGCCCGGTACATCCGCAAGACGTTCGTGCGGCACACCCACGAGAACTTCGTGATCGCCGCCATCGCGGACGGCGTGGAGGTATTTCACTGCCGAGGTGCCGATCAGTACGCGGGAGCCGGTGCGCTGGCGTTGGTCAATCCGGATACGGCGCACACCGGGCGGGCGGGGGTTCCTGAGGGGTGGCAGTACGGGGCGGTGTATCCGTCGCCGGAGGTGGTGGCGGAGATAGCGGCCGAGACCACCTCGATCCGCGGGACGCCGGGGTTCGTCAGGCCGGTGCTGGACGATCCGTACACCGTGGGCCTGGTGCATCAGGTGCTGCGCGCCGCCGACGAGGGCAACGCGCTGGCTGCCGACACGTTGCTGCGCGTTGCCGTGACGCGGCTGCTGCGGCTGAACGGCGGGGCCCTGCCGCAGCGGGACGTGGGGACGGCGGGGGCCAGGATCGCGGTACGCGCGCGTGAGGTGCTGGAGGAGCGGATGGCCGAGCCGCCGAGCCTGGAGAGGCTGGCCTCCGATCTCGGTACCGGGCCGTTCGCCTTGTTGCGGGCGTTTCGGGACCTGTACGGGATGCCGCCGCACACCTGGCTCACCGACGCGCGGGTACGGCGTGCTCGGCGGCTGCTGGACGCGGGGGGCTCACCGGCCGAGGCCGCAGTCGCCGTGGGGTTCACCGACCAGCCGCATCTGAACCGCCACTTCACCAGGATCGTGGGCGTGCCGCCAGGGGCCTATCAGCGGGGGCGCAAGAACGTACAAGACGCCTGACAGGGGCTTTCGTAGCGTCGCAGGCGTGGCAGAACAGAGAACTCTCGCAGACCTCCGCACCGCCGGGGGCAAGCCCGACGCGGCTGTCGTCCGGGACGCCCTGGGCGTCGGGGTCGCCGTCGGGCTGTCCGGGTTCGCCTTCGGGGTGACCTCGGCGGGCAGCGGCCTCACGCTCCTGCAGACCTGTGCGCTCAGCCTGCTGGTGTTCACGGGAGCGTCGCAGTTCGCGCTCGTGGGGGCGCTCGCGGCCGGCGGCAACCCGTTGACCGCGGCGGCGGGCGCCTTCTTCCTGGGGGTGCGCAACGCGTTCTACGGGCTGCGGCTGTCGCAGTTGCTCAGTCTCCCGCGCGCGGTGCGGCCGTTCGCCGCGCAATGGGTGATCGACGAGACGGCCGCTGTCGCGCTGGCGCAGCCGACGCGGCGCAGTGCGCGCATCGGGTTCGTGGTGACAGGGCTGAGTCTGTACGTGCTGTGGAACCTCACCACGCTGCTCGGTGCGTGGGGTGCCGAGGCCATCGGTGACACCGATGCCTGGGGGCTCGATGCCGCCGGGCCCACCGTGTTCCTGGCACTGCTGGCGCCGATGCTGAAGTCCGTGACCGAGCGTGCCGTCGCCGCCCTGGCCGTGGTCCTGGGGCTCGGGCTGTTGCCCGTGCTGCTGGCCGGAGTGCCTGTCCTGGTGGCCGCTCTGGCGGCGCCGGTCGTGCTGTGGGCCGAGGGGCGGCGCAGGGGAGATGCGCGGAAGGGAGAGCTGTGAGCACCTGGATCGCGATCGGCGTCACCGCTCTCGGCTGCTACGTCGTCAAGCTCGTCGGGCTGCTCGTGCCCGCGGGTGCTCTCGAGCAGCCGCTCGTCCGGCGTCTTGCCGCCCTGCTGCCCGTCGCGCTCCTCGCCGCCCTCACGGCTCAGCAGGCGTTCGGCGACGGGCATGCGCTGGTGCTGGACGCGAGGGCGGCCGGAGTCGCCGCGGCTGCCGTGGCGCTCGTCCTGCGCGCGCCGTTCCTGCTCGTCGTCGCGGCGTCCGTCGTGGTGACGGCGGGGGTGCGGGCCATGGGAGGGTGACACGGCAGGTCAGCCGATGCCGCGGCGGGGCCGCCGATGCCGCGGCAGGTCAGCCGATGTGGCGGCCGTGGGCCCTGAGAGTGCGCAGCGCCTCGATCGTCGCCATGGGGCGTGTCTCCAGGGCGGTGCCCGGTGCCCACTGGCGCCGGCGGACGGGCCAGCCGCCGTCCTGCTGCTGCTCGCCGACGAGGTGGTCCAGGGAGCGGGCCATTTCGTCGTCCGTGAACCACGCGCGCGCGAGGGAGCGCGGTGTCCTCGCGTAGTCGTGCGGGAAGTGGTGCTCGTCCGGGGCGCGGTCGGGCGGGGCCGGGCGCGTGTCGAGGCTGTCCGGCTCCAGCGCCGCCAGGCGCTGTTCGCGCACCATGCGGCCCAGGCGGTCGGCGGCCGCCTCCGCGCGCGTGCGGTCGGGAGCGGAGTCCAGGAAGGCCACGGCGGCCTCGATCTCGTACGGACGGGACTTCTCCAGGGACTCGACCGCCTGCCAGCAGAAGTCCGTGGCCCGGAACAGCCAGGCGTGCCACACCTCGTTGCGGTGCAGAAGGCCGACCACCGGCCCGGTGACCAGGAGCGCGCTGGGCGGGTCGTCCGTGATCGGCAGGAAAGGAGCCGAGGGGTAGCCGCGCTGGCTGGGGTGGATCGCGGGGAGGGCGCCGTCCGGCGTGGAGACCGAGGTGAGGTAGCGGCACACGCGGTCCACGCGCTGTCCGCCGCAGCGTTCGATGGCGTCCAGGATGTGCAGTGCGTGACCGGTGTGCAGCGGCTGGCTCACCGGACCGCGCAGGTCGGGTTCCAGCGCATGGCCGTACCCGCCGTCCTCGTTGCGGTAGGCGTCCAGCGCGGTCTCCACCGGGTCGGCGGCGCCGTTCAGGAAGTGGTACGCGAAGAGGCGCTGTTCGAGCACGCGCGCGGTGAGCCAGACGAACTGCTCGGCGCGGAAGAGCGGGGAGTGCGCCGGGGACGTCGGGGGGAGGGGGGCTCCTGTTTCGGCCATGCGACAGACCGTAGGACGGAAAGCGGTCTCGGCAAGCGGTCCCGGCGCAGGCCCACTCTCAGGGGCGGGATACTGGACGCATGCGGTTGACGGTCTTCTGGGAGCGGATGGCGGACCACTTCGGTCCGGGGTACGCCGACACCTTCGCGCGCGACCACGTGATGTCGGAGCTCGGCGGACGCACGGTGCACGAGGCGCTGGCGTCGGGCTGGGAGGCCAAGGACGTGTGGCGTGTGGTCTGCTCCGTCATGAACGTTCCGGGAGAGCAGCGCTGACCGGTAACGAAGATCGCAGGACGGCAGCCGGTTGTCGGTGGCGTGGGCGACACTTGCTCCGTGGCACGCACTGACGAGACCGGGCGGCCCGCCCGGCACGAATCACCGTTCGGCACGACGCCGCCCACCCCGCCGCCGGGCGAGGGCGCCGCCGGGCCGGACGCCCGCATGCCACGCTGGCTGCCGCGCGCCATGGTGCTCGCGCTGGCGCTCGTCGGCGCGTTCCAGCTGGGCAGCTGGGCCTTTCACCAGCTCACCGGGCTGCTGATCAACATCGTCATCGCGTTCTTCCTGGCCCTGGCCATCGAGCCCGCGGTGAGCTGGATGGCCTCGCGCGGCATGCGCCGGGGGCTGGCCACGGCAGTCGTCTTCCTCGCCGTGATCGTCGTGTCCGCCGGGTTCGTGACGCTGCTGGGGTCCATGCTCGCGGGCCAGATCATCAAGATCGTCGAGGACTTCCCGAACTACCTCGACTCCGTCATCAACTGGATCAACACGCACTTCAACACCGACCTGCGCCGCGTGGACGTCCAGGAGGGCCTCCTCCGCTCCGACTGGCTGCGCAACTACGTGCAGAACAGCGCCACCGGGGTCCTCGACGTGTCCGCCCAGGTCCTCGGCGGTCTCTTCCAACTGCTGACGATCACGCTGTTCTCGTTCTACTTCGCCGCCGACGGCCCGCGACTGCGCCGGGCCCTGTGCTCCGTGCTGCCGCCCGCCAAGCAGGCCGAGGTACTGCGCGCATGGGAGATCGCCGTCAACAAGACCGGCGGCTACCTGTACTCGCGCGGTCTGATGGCGCTCATCTCCGGCATAGCCCACTACATCCTGCTGGAGAGCCTGGACGTGCCGTACGCGCCCGTGCTCGCCGTGTGGGTCGGCCTGGTCTCGCAGTTCATTCCCACCATCGGCACCTATCTCGCGGGCGCCCTGCCCATGCTGATCGCCTTCACGGTCGATCCCTGGTACGCGCTGTGGGTGCTGATCTTCGTCGTGGTCTACCAGCAGTTCGAGAACTACGTGCTGCAGCCCAAGCTGACCGCGAAGACCGTCGACATCCACCCCGCGGTCGCCTTCGGGTCGGTGATCGCGGGCACCGCCCTCCTCGGCGCGGTGGGCGCGCTGATCGCCATCCCGGCGATCGCCACGCTGCAGGCGTTCCTGGGGGCGTACGTGAAGCGGTACGACGTCACCGACGACCCCCGCGTCCACGGACACCGGAGACGGGGAACGGGGCCCAGGCTGTTCTCACGCGCGCGTGAGCTGTGGGCACGACGACGCCCGGGGGAGCGGCCCCCGACGGAGACGGGGAGTTCCGGGGAGAACTCCTCCTCCTGAGCCCGGACGTGCGGACCGCTGTGCCGCGGTGACAGCTGCTGGGCGGGGATCCGGTGGCGACGGAGGTCCGCGCCGGAAACCGGCGGTGAGAGCGGTGGGGCGGGAGGCCGGCGTGACAGAGGCCGTGCGAGCCCGGGGCGTTGGCGGACCGCGAACGTAGTCTCGGAGGTGCCGTGTGGTGCGCTTGACACGAAAATCGAACATCCATTCTCATGGAAGCTCCGGCAAGGCTCCCGGCGGGCATTTCGCCACGGTTTCGACGTAGAAGTGCCCGAGTTATCCACAGGCCGGACGGGCGTCGGGGCGCATTGTCAGTGGCAGGCGTTAGCGTCTTTGACGTGAAGCGATCGACTCAAGCAAACCGGGTGGAACCCATGGCAGGAACCGACCGCGAGAAGGCGCTCGACGCCGCGCTCGCACAGATTGAACGGCAATTCGGCAAGGGCGCGGTCATGCGCATGGGCGAGCGGTCGATGGAGCCCATCGAGGTCATCTCGACCGGCTCGACCGCCCTCGACGTGGCCCTCGGCGTCGGCGGCCTGCCGCGCGGCCGTGTCGTGGAGATCTACGGCCCGGAGTCCTCCGGTAAGACGACCCTGACTCTGCACGCGGTGGCGAACGCCCAGAAGGCGGGCGGCCAGGTCGCCTTCGTGGACGCGGAGCACGCCCTCGACCCCGAGTACGCGAAGAAGCTCGGCGTCGACATCGACAACCTGATCCTGTCCCAGCCCGACAACGGCGAGCAGGCGCTGGAGATCGTGGACATGCTGGTCCGCTCCGGCGCGCTCGACCTGATCGTCATCGACTCCGTCGCCGCGCTCGTCCCGCGCGCGGAGATCGAGGGCGAGATGGGCGACAGCCACGTCGGTCTGCAGGCCCGTCTGATGAGCCAGGCCCTGCGGAAGATCACCAGCGCGCTCAACCAGTCCAAGACCACCGCGATCTTCATCAACCAGCTCCGCGAGAAGATCGGCGTGATGTTCGGTTCGCCGGAGACCACGACCGGTGGCCGGGCGCTGAAGTTCTACGCCTCGGTGCGTATCGACATCCGGCGCATCGAGACCCTGAAGGACGGCACCGAGGCGGTCGGCAACCGCACCCGCTGCAAGGTCGTCAAGAACAAGGTCGCGCCGCCCTTCAAGCAGGCCGAGTTCGACATCCTCTACGGCCAGGGCATCAGCCGTGAGGGCGGTCTGATCGACATGGGCGTGGAGCACGGCTTCGTCCGCAAGGCCGGCGCCTGGTACACGTACGAGGGCGACCAGCTCGGCCAGGGCAAGGAGAACGCGCGCAACTTCCTGAAGGACAACCCCGACCTGGCCAACGAGATCGAGAAGAAGATCAAGGAAAAGCTGGGCGTCGGCGTGCGACCGGAGGAGCCCGCCGCCGAACCCGGTGCGGACGCCGCGGTCTCCGCCACCCCGGACGACGCCGCGAAGACGGTGCCCGCCCCGGCGGCCAAGGCAGCCAAGACCAAGGCCGCCGCAGCCAAGAGCTGACCCGTGACGCGACGAACGGACTGGGCCGAGTACGCCGCCTATCCGGACGCTCCGCTGGAGCGGGGGAAAGGCGGCGACGAGGGCTCCTCAAGGATGGGCGGAGACGTCTACGGCGGGGACACGGCCCATGACACGGACGGGGGGAGCGGCGGCACGCGGCCGTACGGCACGAGTACGCGGGCGTCGTACGGGGGGTTCCAGGGCGAGTCGGGCCTGGCGTATGACGACGGCCCGGGCCGGACGTATGGCGACGGGTCCGGCCATGGTGCGGTGGACGGCGAGGCGTGGCCGGAAGACGGCTCGGTGCTCGATGCCGAGGGCGGTGCGCCCCGCGGTGGCTCGCGCCGGGGCCGTGGCGGGGCTCGGTATCGGGGTTCGGAAGGCTCGGGCGGCTCACGCGGGCGTCGTCGGCGCGGCCGCACAGAGCCGTCCGGTGAGGACGGAGGTGCCTCTTCCTCGTCGAGGGCCGAGGAGAGGACGCCCCCAGGGGACCCGGTGGAGCAGGCGCGGGCGATCTGTCTGCGCCTGCTCACCGGGACCCCGCGCACGCGGAAGCAGCTCGCGGACGCCCTGCGCAAGCGGGAGATCCCGGACGACGCCGCCGAGGAGGTGCTGTCGCGGTTCGAGGAGGTCGGCCTCATCAACGACAGCGCGTTCGCGGACGCCTGGGTGGAGTCCCGGCATCACGGCCGGGGACTGGCCCGACGCGCGCTCGCCCGGGAACTGCGGACCAAGGGCGTCGACTCCACGCTGATCGACGCGGCCGTCGCACAGCTCGACTCCGAGCAGGAAGAGGCGACCGCACGCGAACTCGTCGCCCGCAAGCTGGGCTCCACACGCGGCCTCGACCGCGACAAGCGCCTGCGCCGCCTCGCGGGCATGCTCGCCCGCAAGGGCTACCCCGAGGGGATGGCTCTGCGGGTGGTCCGACAGGCACTGGAGGAAGAGGGCGAGGACACGGAGTTCCTCGAGGACGAGGGGTTCTGATCCTGGTAGTGCGGCCGGGAGCGGGCGCTGGGAGCAGGCGGGCGGCGAGGTCCGTGGCCGCGGGATTCCGGCCCTGGCCCCGGCACGGTGGACGCGCGGGGGCGCCCATCGCGTTCGGGGCCGGGTTCGGAGCGGAGGGCGGGCCGCAGGGCGCGTCTCGCTCGCCCAGCCAGATGGCAGGCCGTGACTACGGGCACGACACGGGCGTGCGGATACGGCCCTGGTGTACGGGTATGGCACTGGTGCAGAGCTTCGCGGAACTGCGGGGCCGTTACCGGCCCTTCGGGACCGTGCGTGCCGCCCGCCCGCTCAAGGCGCGATGGAGCGGCCGCCAGAGGCTCCAAGGCCACGCGGACACGGCCGCTCTCCTGACCGCCGCGCCCCTGCCCTGCCCTCCGGGCGTCGTCCTCGGAACGCCTCTAGGCCTCCACCCCAGCCGCGACACCCGCTCCCGACGTCACCGCAAGCCCCTCCGCCCACCACGCCTGGAACCCCCCGACGAGATCGGTGGCCCGGTGCAGCCCCAGGCGTCGTAGCGACTCGGCTGCCAGACTCGACGCGTAGCCCTCGTTGCAGATCACCACGACTCGCAGGTCGTGGCTCGTGGCCTCGGGGGCTCGATGGCTGCCCTGTGGGTCGAGGCGCCACTCCAGTTCGTTGCGCTCGACGACGAGGGCGCCTGGGATCAACCCGTCCCGCTCGCGCAGGGCTGCGTAGCGGATGTCGACCAGCAGCGCTTCGCCGTGCTGCGCCAACTCGTACGCCTCACGTGGCTCGACCCGCGTGTAGCCGGCGCGTACCCGCTCCAGCAACTCGTCGATGCCGACAGGCGGTTCAGCCACGCCGTCGCCCACACCCGCCTGAGCCTCGCCTCCACGGAGCGCCTGCGCGCTCGCGCCGCCTATGCCTACTTCCAGCTCGCCCTGGCCGCCCGCAGGCCCGCTCGCGCCACTCACAGCCAGCTCACCCCCACCAACCGGCCGTCCGGCCAAGCCCCGCACCGAAGCAGCGCCGCTCACCTGCACAGATCACGTCCCCGTGCCACTCACTGCCAGTCCTCCGGCCGCTCCACCTGCTCCAGGCGCAGAATCGGGCCGCTGCGGCTGAAGCGGCGGATCTGCGGCAGGGGCGGGTAGTAGGCGTGAACGGAGATCGCGTGCTGTTCGGCGCTGGAGTCGTTGAGGACCTCGTGTACATGGTGGCGGCCGAAAGAGCGGCCCTTGCCGGCCGGCAGCCGGCGTTCGCGGTCCACGCCGTCCGCCAGTTCCAGCGTCTTCCAGCCGTCGGCGGGCAACCGGACGGCGAGTGAGTGCTCCTTGAGCTCACCGGCCGCCGTCACGAAGGCCCCGACCGACTCGGCGTGGTCGTGCCAGCCGGTGCCGGTTCCGGGCGGCCAGCCGATCAGCCAGGCCTCGCTGCCGCCGGGGCCTTCGAGCCGCACCCAGGTACGGCCCTCGGGGTCGAGCGGAAGCGAGGCGATCAAGTCGGCGTCGGCGGCGGCACGCCGGACGAAGTCGAGGAGATCCGCCTGCGTGGGCGTGGCAGCGGGAGCCGACGTGGAAACCGGTGAGGAAGTGGGCGTCGAGACCGGTGCGGCTACCGGCTGAGAAGCGGCAACGGCGGCAGAAGGGACAGACACGGGCACCGTCCTGAAGAGAGTTCGCGAAGAGCGCGCGACGGCAGAGGCGTCATACGACGGGAGCGGCGCGCGCTGGAGGAAAAGGGATGCGAGTTCAGCAGGACGGGCGACACACGCAGCCCGCATAGCGGACGAGGTCCATATGGACCCTCCGCCACAGGCGCACACAGGTGTCGGTCATGGTCGGGAGTACACCATGGCGGTGCGAACCGGTCAACTCGCTGCCATTTGATTCCTGCGAGGACACCCCGGCGCGCATGCCGGGGAACAATCGAGCCCTGTGACGGCGACGCGGAGCGTCGCCGTGTCCAATGTCTTGAGGCGCGGAGCGCCCGCGAGACCGTCGAGGGAAGCAGATAGGGTGCGAACGCACGTTCGCGTGTTCGCTAGTTGTGGTGGCTGCGGCGCGATGAGGGTACGGGTGTACGTCTATCGCACGTACGGTCTTGTCAGGGAATTGGGGATGAGCGGGCGAAGCTGTGGAGGAGGGTGGTGGCGTGCCGGTGCTGAAGGAGGGAGGGCATGCCCGGTACACGTACCGCCTGCGTGTGTCCTCGACCGCCCGCGCGCAACTGCTTGCGGACTGGGACCGCTGTCGGTGGGTATGGAACGAGTGCGTGGCCAAGTCCAAGGTCGTGCATGCTCACAACAAGGCGCACCCGGAGGGCAAGCAGACCTGTGGCCCGGCGCAGCTCGACAAGATGCTGACCGAGGCGCGAGAGCTTACGCCGTGGCTCCGCGAGGGCTCCAGCGTTCCGCAACAGCAGCTGATCCGGGACTTCGGCAAGTCCCGCGCCAAGGCACAGAAGGACGTCCGGGAACGCCTGCCTCAGCGGCGGCGGGCTGGTATGCCGAAGTGGAAGAAGAAGCGCGATGCCTTGCCAACGCTGAACTACTCCCGGCGCGGGTTCCGGCTGAAGGGCGATCGCCTGCACTTGGCGGGCGGGATCGTGTTAACCGTGGTGTGGTCGCGTAGCCTGCCCGCCGAACCCTCCTCGGTGCGTGTGTACCAAGACAGCGTCGGGCACTGGTACTGCTCCTTCGTGGCCCCCACGCATGTTCAGCCGCTACCGGAGACCGGCCGGGTACTCGGCGTGGACTGGGGAGTCAAGGAGACCGCCACCACCACCTCCGACGCCCACGACCTCGTGCACGCTCAGCACGGGAAGAAGGCCCATGCCAGGCTGACCCGGTACGACCGGATGATGGCCCGTCGAAAACCGAAAAAGGGGCAGGCCGCCTCGGAAGGCTACCGCGAGGCGAAGAAGCTGCGGGCGAAGACCTATCAGAAGATCGCCCGGCAGCGGCAGGACACCGGCCGCAAGTGGGCGAAGAGGGTCGTGACCGACCACGACGCCATCGCCGTCGAGGACTTCAAGCCGAATTTCCTCGCCAAGTCCTCGCTGGCGCGCAAGGCGGCGGACGCTGCCATCGGCGCCACCAAGAAGGCCCTGATCGACATGGGCCGCAAGCATGGGCGGGACATCCGTCTCGTGCATCCCGCGCACACCACTATGGACTGCGCGTCGTGCGGAGCGAGAACCAAGCACGCATTGCCGCTGTCCGAGCGCACCTACAACTGCACTGCGTGCGCTGTCGTCTCTCCCAGAGACAAGAACTCCGCACGCGTGATGCTCGTCCGGGCAGGTCTGATCCCGGCTGGTGCCGAGGGCGTAAGACCTCTGGGAGCGCTGCTCCCAGAGGCAGCCTGAGCCAGGAATCCCATCCCGTCAGGGAGGGGAGCAGTCAATATGCGGACCGCACAGTTGTATGAAATGAGTACCACTTCCGTAGGGCACCGTCAGCGCGACCCAGCCGCCGCCCCGGCCTGCACCTTGACCGGTCCGCCCAGCGCCGCCTCGGCCGCCGCGTACAGATCGGCCGGCCGCACCCCGCTCAACGCCGTCACCAGGTGCCCGTCGGGCCGCACCAGCAGGACCGAGTGCGCGGCCGCACCCGGGTAGCTCTCCGCGACCAGCAGCTCCGCCGGATAGGGGAGCGCCGTCACCGCCGCCACCAGCCGGGGCATGATCCCCGCGGTCACCCAGTGCTTGCGCTCCCACACGCCTGTGCCCGGCGCGATCAGCAGGACCAGCAGAGCGTTGCGACCGAGCCGGTCCCGCAGCCGTACGAAGGAGCCGTCCTCGGCAGTGACCCGTACGTCCACGACCTGCCCGCCGCGTGGTGTGTCCACGGGGACCTCGCCCTCAAGGTCCTGGGGCGCGAGCGGCGAGGCGGCATACGACCCCGGCCCACCGATCGCTCCCTGTCCCAGGTGGCCGTCCATCAGCAGCGCGTCGTGGCCGCGGGCGGAGCCGGGCACGTACGCGCGCAGCCCTCCGCCGCCGCGCAGCAGCGGCAGCGCCTGGTCAGCGGCGCGCAGCCGGGCGGAGACGACGGCGCGGCGCTCCGCCTGGTAGCTGTCGAGCAGCGCCTCGTGGTGCCCGTGGTGCCAGGCCGGCGCCAGCTTCCAGGCGAGGTTGTCGGCGTCCCGCAGCCCCTCGTCGAGCCCGTGCGTGCCCAGCGTGCCGAGGCAGTGCGCCGCGTCCCCGGCGAGGAAGACGCGGCCCACGCGCCAGCGGCGGGCCAGCCGGTGGTGGACCGTGTGAACTCCGGTGTCGAGGAGTTCGTACGGTGGTGTCGGCCCGTCGGCCCAGCCGGCGAGCGTCTCCCGGACGCGAGCTACCAGTACCTCGGGCGTGACCAGGTCCTTGCCCGGCGGCAGCAGCCAGTCGAGGCGCCACACCCCGTCCGGAAGCGGCCGTCCGGTGACCTCCCCGCCCGAGGGTCCGGACGTCCGCCACGGCGGCATCCGATGGAGCAACGCCTCACCGCCCCACGGAAGTTCCGCCCGCAGTGCGGCCACGGCGTGTCGCTCCACCGCCGTACGGCCGGGGAAACGGATGTCCAGGAGCTTGCGGACGGTCGAGCGCGGGCCGTCGCAGCCGACCAGGTAGCTGCCGCGCCACCAGGTGCCCTTGGGGCCGCGGGTGTGGGCGGTGACGCCCGAGGGCTCCTGCTCGACGGCGTCCAGTCGGCTGTCCACGGCGACCTTGACCAGCGGTTCGCCGACGAGGGCGGCGCGCAGGGCGCCGGTCAGCACGTGCTGGGCGATGTGCAGGGGCGCGGGGTTCGTGCCGCTCTCGGGGCCTTCCGCCGCGTCGTCGAATTTGACCTCGCGCATCACCTGCTTGCGCCGGATCGCCCGCCATCCGGCCCAACGGGCCCCTGCTTCGGCGAGCGGTACGCCTGTCAGGCGCTCCATGAGGGCGGCGGTGTCCTCGCGCAGTACGACGGTGCGCGCGAGACGGGGCTCGTCCTTGCCGGGCCCCTCGTCGAGAACGACGGACGGTACCTCCTGACGCGCCAGCGCCAGGGCGAGCGTGAGCCCGACGGGCCCCGCTCCGACGATGATCACCGGGTCCACGGCGCGGCGCCCCCTGCCCGCAGCGGTGTCCCGAAGGACGCAAGTGAACAGAAAGTTGGAGCAGGGTGCACGATCACAGAACGTATGCAACCCATTGCCGGTGCTTGCGTCAAGTGACGGAGGGCAGTGGCGATCAAGCCACTGCCCTCCGTGTTGCTCACGCCACTTGACGATGCGTCAGATGGACCCTCCGGCACCGGTCCCGAAGGTGCCGCCCGTCGCCGCCGGGTTCAGCTCCTCCATGTCCTCGGCGCTGAGCACCGCACCCGTGCTCTTCTTGCTGCGCCGCAGCCGCTTCTCCAGCCAGCTCGCGAAGCTGGTGAGGATGAAGTTGAGCACGATGTAGATGATCGCCACCACGACGAAGCTGGCGATGGGGTTGCCGTAGGCGGCCGCCAGGGTGCCGCGCGTGCTGAGCAGCTCGGTGAAGCCGATCATCACGCCGCCCAGGGCGGTGTCCTTCACGATGACCACGAGCTGGCTGACGATGGCCGGCAGCATGGCGGTGACGGCCTGCGGCAGCAGGACGATCCGCATCGTCTGGCCCTTGCGCAGGCCGATCGCCTTGGCGGCCTCCGACTGCCCCTTGGGCAGGGCGAGGATGCCGGCCCGGACGACCTCGGCGAGGACGGATGCGTTGTAGAGCACCAGGCCGGTGACGACCGCGTAGAGCTGCCGCTGTTCAGTGGTGAGGTTCGCCCAGCGGTCGTAGGCCTCGTTGGCGAACAGCATCAGCAGCAGGACCGGGATCGCTCGGAAGAACTCGACCACCCAGGCCGCCGGAAGTCGCACCCACAGGTGGTCGGAGAGACGTGCGATACCGAAGACCGCGCCGAGCGGAAGGGCGATCACCATGGCCAGCGCTGCGGCCCTGAGCGTGTCGGCCAGACCCGGCAGCAGGTAGGTCGTCCACGCCTGGGACTCGGTGAACGGCTTCCACAGGGCCCACTCCAGCTGGTTCTTCTCGTTCATGGCGTCCCAGACGAACCACACGAGAAGGGCGAGGAGGGCGAAGAAGATCACCGAGATGAACACATTGCGCCGCTTGGCGCGAGGGCCCGGGGCGTCGTAGAGAACGGAGCTCATCGCTTCACCGCCAGTCGCTTGCTCAGCCAGCCGAGGAGGAGGCCGGTGGGCAGGGTCAGTACCACGAAACCGAAGGCGAAGACGGCGCCGATGAGCAGCACCTGAGCCTCCTTCTCGATCATTCCCTTCATCAGGTAGGCGGCTTCGGCCACGCCGATCGCGGCCGCCACCGTGGTGTTCTTGGTCAGGGCGATCAACACGTTGGCCAGCGGGCCGATGACCGCGCGGAAGGCCTGCGGCAAAATGATGAGCCGGAGGGTCTGACTGAAGGTCAGCCCGATGGCGCGGGCCGCCTCGGCCTGGCCGAGCGGCACGGTGTTAATGCCGGAACGAATCGCCTCGCAGACGAAGGCCGCGGTGTAGGCGACGAGACCGAGGATCGCCAGGCGGAAGCCCCGGACCTGGAAGTCGGAGGCGCCCATCGTCACGCCGAAGACATCGGCGAGGCCGAGCGAGGTGAAGATGATGATGACCGTCAGGGGGATGTTCCGGACGATATTCACATAGGCCGTGCCGAACCCACGCATGAGCGGGACCGGGCTGACCCGCATCGCGGCCAGGAGAGTGCCCCAGATCAGGGAACCGAGGCCGGAGATGACGGTGAGTTTCACCGTCATCCAGAAGGCACCCAACAGGGTTGGGTTGTTGTAGTCAGAAAGAAAGTCGAACACGATCTCCCGCGCTTCCGGGTGGGTGGCGTATGTGGATAGCGCGGCGCGCCGCCGCCCTGATCGCGGTGGACGGCGGCGCGCCGGTGGATCCTTGCGCTACTGGACGATGACGCCGATCTTCGGCGCGGGCTCGTTCTTGTAGTTGGCCGGACCGAAGTTGTCCGTGACCGCCTTGTCCCAGGCCTTCGAGCTGACCATCTTCTCGAGGGCGGCGTTGATCTTGTTCAGGGTCTCGGTGTCACCCTTCTTCACGCCGATGCCGTAGTTCTCGTTGCTCAGCTTGAGACCGGCGAGCTTGAACTGGCCCTTGTACTGCTCCTGCGAGGCGAAGCCGGCGAGGATCGAGTCGTCCGTGGTCAGGGCGTCCACGGTGCCACTCTGCAGCGAGGAGATGCACTCCGAGTAACCGCTGTTCTCCTTGAGGTTGGCCTTGGGGGCGAAGTCGTTCTTGACGTTCTCCGCCGAGGTGGAGCCGGTCACCGAGCACAGGTTCTTGCCGTTGAGGTCGGTGGCCTCGGTGATGTCCGAGTCGGTCTTGACCAGCAGGTCCTGGTGGGCCAGCAGGTACGGGCCGGCGAAGTCGACCGACTTCTTGCGCTCGTCGGTGATCGAGTACGTGGCCGCGATGAACTTGACGTCGCCGCGCTTCAGCGCGTTCTCACGGTCGGCACTCTTGGTCTCGACGAACTCGATCTGGTCGGCGTCGTAGCCGAGCTCCTTCGCCACGTACGTCGCCACGTCCACGTCGAAGCCGGAGAAGGTGCCGTCGGGCTCCTTCAGGCCCAGACCCGGCTGGTCGTACTTGATGCCGATCTTGATCTTGTCGCCGCCGCCGGAGCCCGAGCCGCCCTCGTTGTCACCGTCGCCGCCACCACAGGCGGTGGCAGTGAGGGAAAGGACGAGTGCAGCGGCGGCCGCGGCGGAGGCCTTGCGGAGCTTCATGGTGAACATCCTTTGCGTGATGAAGAGATGCGTCGCCCGTCAGAGACGGGTGACACAGGTCGTCGGGTGCGTGAAGCGGTCCGTCAGTGGTGCAGGATCTTGGACAGGAAGTCCTTGGCACGGTCGCTGCGCGGGTTGCTGAAGAACTGGTCCGGCACAGCTTCTTCGACGATCTTGCCGTCTGCCATGAATACCACCCGATTGGCGGCGGAGCGGGCGAAGCCCATCTCATGAGTGACGACGATCATGGTCATGCCATCGCGGGCGAGCTGCTGCATGACCTCCAGGACCTCGTTGATCATCTCCGGGTCGAGAGCCGACGTCGGCTCGTCGAAGAGCATGACCTTGGGGTCCATGGCCAGCGCACGGGCGATGGCCACACGCTGCTGCTGGCCGCCGGAGAGCTGGGCGGGGTACTTGTCCGCCTGGTTGCCCACGCCCACCCGGTCGAGCAGGGAGCGGGCCTTCTCCTCGGCCTTCTTCTTGTCCGCCTTGCGGACCTTGATCTGGCCCAGCATCACGTTCTCGAGCACGGTCTTGTGCGCGAAAAGGTTGAAGGACTGGAAGACCATGCCGACGTCAGCACGTAGCTTGGCCAGCGCCTTGCCCTCCGCGGGCAGCGGCTTGCCGTCGATGGCGATCGCGCCGGAGTCGATCGTCTCGAGGCGGTTGATGGCGCGGCACAGGGTGGACTTCCCGGACCCGGAGGGTCCGATGACCACGACGACCTCGCCGCGGGCGATCGTCAGATCGATGTCCTGGAGCACGTGCAACGCGCCGAAATGCTTGTTCACGCTCTTCAGGACGACCAGCTCGCCGGTCGCGGCCATGTCTTCCTTGGCCACCGATACTTCGGTCATCGCTCTCAGGCTCCGTCCTCCTCGGTTTCGGAGGACAGTAATAACCGTATCCGACCTGCGTCATTAGTTCTGAGGGGAATCTGAGCATCACGATCCGATAGCAATCGGACACGTGTCGTAGCACTTGCGACCTGGGCGCGTACCGGGTGGATAACGGAAGCCGCCCGCAACCGGAACCCACTTGACGGCGTACTCGTCCATCAGCGTGACTTCCATGGTGCACGCGCGCGTGCACGCACTGTGTAGCTACCTGAATCGTACGGCCAGTGAACCGAAGGAGGCCGGGATGAGACTGCTCCTCGTCGAGGACGACAACCATGTCGCCGCCGCTCTGTCCGCGGTGCTGGCACGGCACGGTTTCGACGTCACGCACGCGCGTAGCGGCGAGGAGGCCCTGCAGGCGCTCGTTCCGGAGGGCAACGGCTTTGGTGTCGTCCTCCTCGACCTCGGCCTGCCCGACCAGGACGGTTACGAGGTCTGCGGCAAGATCCGCAAGCGCACCAGCACCCCGGTGATCATGGTCACCGCGCGTTCCGACGTCCGCTCCCGCATCCACGGCCTCAACCTCGGGGCCGATGACTATGTGGTGAAGCCGTACGACACCGGAGAGCTGCTCGCCCGGATCCACGCCGTCAGCCGGCGCACCGTGCAGGAGGATGATGCCGGGGCGGGCGGCGAGGGTGTGCTGCGTCTGGGCACGGTCCACATCGAACTGCCCACCCGGCAGGTCAGTGTCGACGGTTCGGTTGTCCAACTGACTCGCAAGGAGTTCGATCTCCTTGCCCTGCTCGCCCAGCGTCCCGGGGTGGTCTTCCGCCGGGAGCAGATCATCAGCGAGGTGTGGCGCACGAGTTGGGAGGGGACCGGGCGCACTCTTGAGGTGCATGTGGCGTCTCTGCGCGCCAAACTGCGCATGCCGGCCCTGATCGAGACCGTACGCGGCGTCGGCTACCGACTCGTCGCCCCGGCGTCGTAGCGGGCAAGGGTGCGCACTCGTCTCCTCCCGCTGCTGATCGTCCTGATGGCGGCCGTCCTGCTCGCACTCGGCGTTCCGCTCGCCGTCAGCCTGGCCTCGGCCCAGCAGCAGAAGGTGGTCGTCGACCGGATCGACGACACGGCGTACTTCGCGGCCATCGCACGCCCCGCCGCCGACGTCGCCACCGGCTCCCGCGACGATCTCCGCATCCTGAGCCGGGAACTGGACAGCTACTACGACGTCTACGGCATCCGGGCGGGTGTCTTCCTGCCCACCGACACGCCCCTGGCCAAGGGGCGGACGACTTGGTTCCTGCCCAGGACCGGCGAGGTGCGCGACGCCTTCGAGGAGTCGCTGCTGAGCCGGCGCAGCCACGACCCGAAGCAGGTGTGGCCCTGGCAGCGGGGCCGTCTCGTCGTCGCGTCGCCGGTCATCCGGGACGGTGACGTCGTCGCGGTCGTCGTCACCGACTCGCCGACCGGGCAGATGCGTTCGCGGATCCTGGAGGGCTGGCTGATCATCGGGGCCGGTCTGACGGCCGCGATGCTGGTGGCCGTCGGGGCCGCGCTCCGGCTGACCGGCTGGGTGCTCAGGCCGGTGCGCGTGCTGGACACCACCACGCACGCGATCGCGAGCGGCCGGCTGAAGTCACGCGTGGCGGTTGCCAGCGGTCCGCCGGAACTGCGGCGGCTGGCCCGGTCGTTCAACGAGATGGCGGACAACGTCGAGGACGTGCTGGAGCAGCAGCGCGCCTTCGTCGCCGACGCCTCGCACCAGCTGCGCAACCCGCTCGCGGCGCTGCTGCTGCGCATCGAACTGCTCGCGTTCGAGCTGCCGGAGGGGAACCAGGAGATCGCATCGGTCCAGGCCGAGGGCAAGCGGCTGGCCGAGGTCCTCGACGACCTGCTCGACCTGGCTCTGGCCGAGCACACCGAGGCCGACCTCAGGCTCACCGACGTCGGTGCGCTGGCCGCCGAGCGGGTCGCGGCGTGGGCTCCGACCGCCGAGGCCAAGGGTGTGCGCCTGGTGGGGGACTGCCCGCCGACCACAGCCTGGGCCGACCCGGTGGCGCTGTCCAGCGCGCTGGACGCCGTGATCGACAACGCGGTCAAGTTCACTCCGAAGGACGAGCGCGTCGACGTGACGGTGACCTCCAACGGCGGTGCGTCGACCATCGTGGTGGCCGACCACGGCCCCGGCCTCGCCGACGAGGAACTCGCTCGCATCGGTGACCGCTTCTGGCGCAGCGGCCGGCACCAGAACATCAAGGGCTCGGGCCTCGGCCTGTCGATCTCGCGGGCGCTGCTCGCGGCGGGCGAGGGCTCCATCTCGTACGGCCGCAACGAACCGCACGGGCTGCGGGTGACGGTGACGGTGCCCAGGTCGGCGCCGACGCAGTGACGGGGCGGGGGCCATGGCCGACCAGGTGCCGTCAGCTTCCTGCGGCCCGGCGTCGCCGCGTGCCATGGCCTGGCGTCGCCCCGTGCTGCGGCCCGGCGGCGCCGCGTTCCCACGGCCGGGACTCGCCGGTTCCTACGGCTTGACCGAGCGGTAGTAGCGCTTGGCGCCCTCGTGCAGGGACAGGGGGTCGGTGTAGATCGCCGTACGCAGGTCGACCAGTTGCGCCGAGTGGACGTGGGCCCCGATGCCGTCACGGCTCTTGATCACCGTACGGGTCAGCCATTCCGTGAGCCGGGGATCCATGTCCTTGCGGGTGATCAGCAGGTTGGAGACGGCGATCGTCGGCACCGTGTCGCCGTTCTGGATGGTGGGGTACGCCGACTCGGGCATGTTGGTCGCGCGGTAGAAGTGGGCCGTGTCCCCTGCGGCGTGCACCTTGGCGACGAGGCGGGCGTCGATCGGCACGAACCGGAACGAGGAGGTCTCGGCGATCTCCTCCAGCCCGTCCGTGGGCACCCCGCTGGACCAGAAGAACGCGTCGAGTTCGCGCCCCAGCCTCTTGGGCCCGGTGTCGATGCCGTCCGACCGGGGCGTGATGTCCTTCTCCGGGTCGATCCCGGCGGCCTCCAGCACCCGGGTGGCGATCAGCCGCACGCCGGAGTTCGCCCGCCCTATGGCCACCCGCTTGCCCTTCAGGTCCGCGACGGAGCGGATGTCGGAGTCCGGCGGTACGACGAGCTGGACATAGTCGTCGTAGAGGCGGGCGACACCGCGTAGCCGGTCGGTGACGGGCTTGCCGTCGATCTTGAACGTGTCCACCGCGTCGGCCGCGGCGATCGTGAAGTCGGCCTGCCCGGTCGCCACACGCTGGACGTTCTCCTGCGAGCCGTCACTCGTCTGCAGCTGCACCTTCAGCTCTGGCATGTCCTTGGCGAGCTCCTTGCGCAGGAGGGCGCCGTACTCCTGGTAGACACCCGCGCGCGTGCCCGTACTGAACGTGATCGTCCCGCTCGGCGGTTCCTCGCCCAGGGGCAGCAGCCACCACAGCAGCAACCCGAAGGCAACGAACCCGGCGGCCGCGCCCTGCAGGGCCCGGCGCCTGCTGATGCGGGTGAGTGCCTTGGACATGGCCGAGATCCTGCCAGCCGGTGCACGGTGCTGACCAGGGCAGGGGTCACAAAGGGCGGGTGCGCGGGCGGCCTCTCGAGCCCACGGGCCTTCGCACGGGGGACTGTCGGACCCGGCCGCTAGAGTCGGCGCATGAGCTCCTCGCCCGCCGACCTGGTCCGTGAATTCCACCTCGCCTTCGGCCTCGACGCCCGCAGTACGCCGACCGAGGTGTCCCCGAACATGGCCGCGCACCGGGGAGAGCTGCTTGCGGAGGAGGCCGCGGAGGTCGCCGAGGTGTCCGTCACCGGCCCGCTCGACAGGCTCGCGCACGAGCTGGCGGACGTCGTCTACGTCGCGTACGGCACGGCCCTGGTGCACGGCATCGACCTCGACGCCGTACTCGCCGAGATCCACCGCTCCAACATGACCAAGCTGGGCCCCGACGGCCAGGTGGCCCGCCGGGCCGACGGCAAGGTGCTCAAGGGCGAGCACTACGAGGCACCGGATGTGTCGGGTGTGCTGCGCAGCCAGGGATGGGGTGCCGACGGGGCGTAGTGCCGCCGTCGGCCGGAGGGCCCGTGCGTGCCGGGTCCGTCCTGGGGCGCGGGCCTTACAGGCCGGTCCTGGGACGCGGCTCTCCTCGGTCAGTCCTGAGCGTGGGTGCGTCGGGCCATGTCGCGCCCATGCGGGACGGCGAGGCCGACCCCGTGAGGTGGACCGCTCCCGGCCCACCGTGCACGGCCTCGCCGGGCGCTGTCAGCCATCGCCTCCGTAGGGAACCAGCTGGGCGGTCAGGAGATGGGAGTCGAGCAGGGTGACGTCGGCCGTGCGGGCGGCCTTCGCGTAGCCGGTGAGCATGCGTTTGGTCAGGAGGAGAGCCTCGGGGGAGCGCCGGGCGAGGGGTCTTGTCCAGGCGGCGACGGTGTCGTCCAGCTGGTCGAGGGGGGCGACCTTGTGGAGGAGACCGAGTCGGTGGGCGGTGACGGCGTCGAAGGCGTCGCAGGTGAGCATGAGTTCGCGGATCCTCGCGGCGCCGGCCTCCGCGATCAGGCGCCCCATGGCGCCGCCCCAGGCGGGGGCGAGACCGATGCCGACCTCCGGCATGCGGAACCGGCAGGAGTCCGCGCCCGCGCGGAGATCGCAGTAGGCGGCGAGTGCGAGGCCGGCTCCGATGACCTTGCCGTGGAGTCGGGCGATGGTGACGGCGTGGGTGTTCTCCAGGGCCTGGCACAGCCGGTGGGCCTTGTCCGTGACGCGGCGCAGCGCGGCTCCGGTCGGATCCAGCGCCAGGGCGTCCCGGTACTCCCGGCGGTCGGCTCCCAGGCAGAAGTCGTCGCCCATGGAGGAGAGGACCAGGATGCGGATGTCGGGTCGTTCGTGGAGGTTGTCGAGTGCGGCGATGAGGTCGTCCAGGACGGCGGTGCTCAGCGTGTCGTCCTGGACGGAGGGGTTGAGCCGCACGTGCAGGACGGGGCCGTCCTGCGTGACGCCGATGGGCGTGCGCGGGGGTATGGAGGTGGTGGCGGTCGGCGGGTTCATGCGAGGGCGACATCCAGGTTCAGCAGACGCCTGAACGCCACCCGGGGCGCCCGGTCAGGGCGGCGGGCCAGGGTCAGGCGAGGCAGGCGTGTGACTGTTCGGTGCAGAAGGGTCTGGGCCTCCAGCCGGGCCAGGGGCGCCCCGAGGCAGTAGTGGATGCCTCCGCTGAAGGAGAGGTGAGGGGCCTTGCGGCGGGGGTCGAACGCATCAGGGCGGTCGTACTGGGCGGGATCCCGGTGGGCGGCGCCCACCAAGAGGTGGACCATCTCGTCCGCGCGTACCTCGACGCCGTGCAGTAAGCAGTCCTCGGCTGCGACCCGGCTGATCACATGGGTCGGAGGGTCGTAGCGCAGCGCCTCCTCCACGAACGCGGGCACGAGGTCGGGCTGTGCGGCGAGCAGGCTCCACCGGCTGGGGTGTTCGACGAGCAGGAGCGTCATGGTGGACAGCAGGGTGGAGGTCGTCTCCAGGGCTGCCAGCAGGACGAACAGAACCAGGAAGTAGACCGCTTCGTCGGCCTTGTCCCGGTCCGGTTCCATGGCGTCCCATGTCCTGATCCACCGCGACACGGGATCCTCGCCGGGACGCGCGCGCCGCTCGTGCACCAAGTGCAGGAAGTAGGCGCGAAGTTCGGCCATGGCGGCGTCGGACCGGGCCAGCTGGCTGGCGGAGGGCAGCAGCTCCTGGGTGAAGACCTGGTCGTGGGTCAGCTCGCGCAGGCGGGGCCAGTCCGCGCGCGGCAGCCCGAGCCAGTCACCGATGGTGGCGACGGGGAGTTCCTCGCTCACCAGGGCGGCGAAGTCCGCTTCCCCCGTGTGCAGATGCTCCATCACGGTGTCGAGCAGGTCGTCGACCACCTGGCTCACCCTGCGGCCCATGCGGTCGATGGTGGTGCGGTCGAAGTTGCCGGCAGACCGGCGCACCCTGGTGTGCTCCGGGGGGTTGAGGGCGGGCAGCGTGCGGCTGATCTCACGGGAGGAGCTGGCGCCCCAGCGTGTGCTCACCCCCTGCCGTTCTCGCCATCGCGTATCCGGTTCCAGCCAGGCGTTGCCGCGCAGTATCTGGTCGCAGGTGCTGAAACTCGTCACGAGGAACCCTCCCCAGGGCGCGGGACTGATGGCGCCCCGCGCTCTGAGCTCCGCGTAGATCGGGAACGGATCTGCCTGGCCCTCGGCCTTCCGGAGACGGGAGAAGAGGGAGAGGTTGGCCCGACGGTCAAAGGACGGAGTGGTAATGCTCGCCACGTTGGCGGCTCCTTTCTGCCAGCCGCCATACGTACCCCTGGGGTAATTGAAACATCCACTAACACTGTGTCCTCACAGGGTTACCTGCGTCACTCCCCTCTCACCCATGCGCGGAAGCGGCTGAACAGCCCACCCTTGTGCTGCGCCGCGTGCTGGGCCGACCGCGGCGCCGCGTACCCCTGGGGCGAGGCAGGGGGCGCCGACTGGGCGGAGCGCGGTGGCGCGGGCTGGGCGGCCTGGGCCGAGGCCACGGTGCGCGGGGTGAACCGGACGGGAATCGTCACCAAGGAGCGGCTCCACGGCGTCGGAGCCCAGGCGAGGTCCTTGAACGGGACGCGCAGTTCGACGTCGGGCAGCCGGTTGAGCAGGGACTCCACCGCCGTGGACACGAGCATGAACGCGGGGTCCTTGGCCGGGCACGAGTGAGGGCCGGCACCGAAGGCCAGATGGGCCTTGGCGCTGAGCTGTTCGCGGTGTGCGGTCAGCTTGGGGTCGGTGTTGGCCGCCGCGAAGGAGATCACGACCGGGTCGTTGGCCCGGAGCGTCCGGCCGTTCAACTCGACGTCCTGGGTGGGGTAATGGGCCGCGTAGTTGGCGATCGGCGCATAGTTCCACAGGGTCTTCACCAGCGCTTCCTCGACCGGCAGGCCGGCCGGCCAGTCGTCGCTGAGATACAGCGCGCTGCTGGTGCCGATCGCGGCGGTCAGGGGTGCCGTGCCGCCGGAGAGCAGGGTCACGAGCTGGTGCAGCACCTCCTCGTCGGACAACCGGGCGGAGTGCACCATCAGGCGGGTGGTGAGGTCCTCGCCGGGCTGGTGGCGCTTGAGGGCGATCAGCTCGGCGAGCGCACCGCCGAGTATCTCGTCGGCACCGGGCGTGCCCTCGAAGATGCCGCTGATCCCGACGATGACGCGGTCGCCGATCTCGGGCGGGCAGCCGAACAGGTCGCTGAAGACCAGGAGGGGCAGCGGCTGGGCGTAGGCGGAGACCAGCTCGGCCTGGCCGAGGGGTTCGGCGCCGAAACGGCTGATCAGATAGTCGGCCGACTGCTGGGTCAGACGCACGAGCCGGGCTTCGTCGAGGGTGGCGAGGCTGTCCGTGACCGCCTGCCGCAGCCGGGCGTGTGCCGCTCCGTCGCTGAACAGCGCGTTGGGGCGGTAACCCATCATGGGCAGAGCCGGGCTGTCCGCGGGCACACGCCCCTCGTTCAGCGCGTTCCAGCGGCGTGAGTCCCGCACGAACAGGGTGGGGTTCTGCAGGATGTGCAGGCTCGCGTCGTAGCTGGTCACCAGCTCGACCTGGACGTCCGGTGCGATGTCGACCGGGGCACTGGGTCCGAGCGAGCGCAGGTGGGCGTAGTGGCGCTCGGGGTCCGAGCCGAATTCGGGTCCGTACAGCTGGATGTTGCCGTGAGCGGGGCAGCCGGCGGGTGCCCCGGTCCTGGCGGAGTGCTGTTGCATGCCGTGGCTCCTAGCCGAGTGTGGACATGAGGTGTTTCACGAGGGTGATGAGTGACTTGGCCGAGGAGTTCTCGTCACGGACGTCGCAGTGGACGATGGGGGTGTCCTCGGAGAGGTTGAGGGCCTCGCGCACCTCGTCGAGTGGGTAGTCGGGGGTGCCGTCGAAGCGGTTGACGCCGATGGCATAGGCCAGGCCGAACTGCTCGACCAGATCCAGGACGGGAAAGCTCTCGTGCAGCCGCTCGGGGTCCACCAGGACCAGGGCACCCAGCGCACCCCGGGACAGGCCCTGCCACATCTCCTTGAAGCGTTCCTGTCCCGGAGTTCCGAAGAGGTAGAGGACCAGGGTGTCGCTGAGGGTCAGGCGCCCGAAGTCCATGGCCACTGTCGTGGTCGTCTTGTCCGGCGTCTCCGAGAGGTCGTCGAGGCCCTCGCTGGCCTCGGTGATCTCTTCCTCGGTCTGCAGGGGCTCGATCTCGGAGATGCTTCCGATGAAGGTCGTCTTGCCGACCGCGAAGTGGCCCACGACCAGGACCTTCACGGAGCGCGAGACGGCTGGATCCAGGTACACGGCTTACGCTCCGAATCGGGTCTTCAGGCCGTCGAGCACGGCGGTGAGCAGTTCCCGGTCGGCACGTTGGTGGTGCGGCACCGGATTCCTCACGAAGATCAGGCCGTCCTCGGCCAGCTGCGCCAGCAGGATGCGCACGATCCCGAGCGGCAGCCGCGTGTGGCCGGACACCTCGGCAACGGACAGGAAGCCGTCGGTGATCAGCTCCATGACCGCGCGGCCTTCGGGGGTCAGGGTGCGGGCCGCGGCCGACGTGCCCTCCTGGGCGGTGACGAGCGTGGTGTGCTCGTACTCGTGCTCCGCGGGCAGCGCACGTCCCTTCGCGATGACGAAGAGCGGGACTAACGCGGACGTCAGCTCCAGCTCGCTGTCCGGTTCGTCATGCATCGCCGAACACCCCTCCCTGCGGCACCTGCCGCGCGGTGAGCGTGGGTATCACGTCGCTCAGACTGCTGGTGAACTCCTCGATGTCGCAGTCCGGTTCCGCGGCCGCCGCCAGGAAGGCGCCTTCGCCGGCCGCGATGAGAAAGATCCAGCCGTGCTGGAACTCGATGACCGTCTGCCGCCACTCGTCGTCCTGCAGCCCGCTCGCGAAGGGCGCCGTGGCACGGCTGTAGGCGTGGATGCCGGTCATGGCCGCCGAGATCGTGTCGGCCAGGTCCCGGCCGATCCCCGCGCTCGCACCGCGGGGCAGACCGTCCGCTCCGAGCAGCAGGGCGTGCCGCGCGCCGTGCACGGAGGCGATCGCCTCGTCCAGTTCGGCGAGGGCGAACCCCGCAGTGCCCGCCCCTTCGTCGCGCACCGACGTATCGCGTCCCGTGCGGGCGGGGTCACCGGCGTTCACCCGCGGCGCTGCGGTGAGGTTGTTGCCCAGCCGGGCGACCAGCCGGTGCATCCGGAAGGAGATCTGCTGCATGTCGACATCGGATTCCGCGGCGGCGGCCAGGTAGGCGCCCTGCCCGGCGCCGATCAGGAACACCCAGCCGTGTGCGAACTCGATGATCGTCTGGCTCCACTGCCGGTCCTGCGAGGGCCCGGCGAAGTGAGCTGTGGCCCGGCTCAGTGACTGCATGCCGGCCATGGCCGCGGAGATGGTCCGCACGTCCTCGGGGGCCAGGCCGTTCGTCGCCCCGCGGGTGATCCCGTCGGCGGACAGCACCACGGCGTGCCGTGCCCGGGGGACGTTGTCCACGATGTCCTGGACCATCCACGACATGTCTGTAGTAGTCATCCGTCTTCGGACCCTTCCGGCGTCGGGGCGTCGAGGTCACGGCCCGTCAGCGTGCCGCGCTGGAAAGCCCCGAGGCCTCCGCCGGAGCCACGAGGAGCTCTTCTGGGCTTCTGCTCGCCGCCAAGGGCGTTGCCGCCAAGGGCACTTCCGCCGGCGGTGCCCCCGCCGGACGGGACACCGACAATGGGCGACTTGCGGGCGCCACGCTTCGGCAGGCCGTGCATCGTACGGGCGTCGCCCTGTTCGCGGGCGTCGACCCGTCGGATGCCGCTCACCGGCGCCGCTGCCTCGGTGGCCTGCGGCGGGGTCTCCTCCATGGTCCACAGCTCCTCGGGCAGCAGGACGACGGCACGGACGCCGCCGTACCGGGAGACTCCGGTGACATCCACCTTGAAGCCGTACTGGCGGGCGATCAGGCCTATGACGGGGAAACCGAACTTCGGCTGGGTGCCCAGCTGGGACAGCCGCGGCACGGCCTCGCCGGAGAGCAGCGCGGTCGCCTTCTGGCGGTCCTCGTCGCTCATGCTCACGCCGGCGTCGTCGATGACGATGCACAGGTTCTTCTGGACCCGCTGGAACGTCACTTCAATCGGTGCGTCCGCCTGGGAGAAACTGGCGGCGTTGTCGAGCAGTTCGGCGACGGCCAGGGCGACCGGCGCCACGGCGGACGCCTTGAGCGCGATGCCGCTCGGCTGCATGATCTCGACGCGGTGGAAGTTGCGGATCTGGCTCTGGGCGCTGCGGACGACGTCGTAGACGCTGGCAGGCTGGTTGCGGCGGCCGAGGGGCGCACCGCACATGACCGCGATGCCCTGGGCCTTCCGCGCCATCTGCGCATTGGCGTGGTTGACGTCCATCAGGTCGGTGAGGACGGCGTGCCCGCCGTAGGTGCGCTGGATCTCGTCCAGCAGGTTCGTCTGCTCGGCCGCGAGGCTCTGCAGGAAGCGGGCGGCGCCCTTGAGGACCGCCTTGGTGCTCTCCTCGGCCGTTCGTTCGGCCTCACGGATGGCACCGTCCTGCTCGTCCCGGAGCCTTTGCAGTTCGCCCCGCACACGGCTGAGCTCGGTTTCGGTGTAACTCAGCCGCTGCCCCAGAGCGGCTTCGGCTTCCCGCTTTCTCACCTCGAGGGCTCTGTTGCGGAGAGCGAAAGCCACGACCGCGGCGGTGGCTGTCGCCACTATCGCAACCAGGCACCAGAGAAGCGCGTCTTGAGTCATGGAAACCTTTCCCGGCGCGTGGCATGCAGGCGTCGACGGATACGCATCGCGAGGATCCGCGACCCGTCACGAGGGGACTGCATGAATGCCGGCGTGAAGCGCACGCCGATGTCAGGTGAGCACCTGAGAAAAGATGATCAAGGTCGCAGACGGCGGAATGTTATCAGCTTCAAGTAACCCTGCAGAGACCGCTTACTAGCGCTCTTCACACGGTCAACAGACCTTTGTTCAAAAGGGGTTGGTGAAGGCGGACAGAACGCCGCGAGCCCGGCCCCGACCTCGCACGGGCCCTGTGTCGCCGAGGTCCGCACTCCCCGCCGGGGCGCCGGCCGTTCGGTGGCCGTGGACGGCCAGCTGATCCTAGACTCGGACGCACGCTCGGTGATCTTGGTGAGGGGGCCCGACTACGGTGTCGGACAAGCGGGTTGTCGTCGTGACCGGCGGAGGTACGGGCATCGGGGAGGCCACGGCCCGGCTGCTGCGCGAGGAGGGTCACCGTGTGGTCGTCTCCGGACGGCGGGCCGAGCCGCTGCGGCGCGTGGAGCGGGAGACCGGCGCTCTGGCCCATCCCTCCGACGTGGGTGATCCCGCAGCGGCCGAGGGTCTCGTCCAGGCGGCTCTGGCCGCGTACGGGCGGCTCGACGGGCTGGTGCTGAACGCGGGCATCGGGCGGGGTGGAGCCGTCGGCGACCTGTCGTTGGCGGACTGGGACGAGGTGATGCGCACCAATGTCACCGGTCCGCTGCTCCTGCTGCGCGCGGCGGTCCCGCACCTGCTGGAGAGCAGAGGCGCGGTCGTCGGCGTCGCTTCGGTGTCCGCGCTGCGCAACGGCACGAGCAACGCCCCGTACGCCACCTCCAAGGCGGCCCTGCTCCAGCTCTGCCGTTCCGTCGCCGTCGATTACGGGCGTCAGGGGGTGCGCGCCAACGTCGTGTGCCCCAGCTGGGTCCGGAGCGAGATGGCGGATCGGCGCATGGCGCGTTTCGCCGAGGAGACGGACCTGGCCGGTGGGGGCGTGGAGGGCGCCTACGAGGAGGCGACCCGGTTGCTGCCCATGGGGCGGCCGGGCGAGCCGCGTGAGATCGCCGAAGCGATCGGCTGGCTGCTGTCCCCGGCGGCGTCGTACGTCAACGGCGCGGTGCTCACCGTCGACGGCGGGGCGACCGCCCTCGACCCCGGAACGCTCGCCTTCGACTTCCACATCGCGCCGCGTGGCGGCGACGGCTCCGACACCCCTCGATGAGCAGGGGGCGGCCGGGGTCCGACGGTGTGGTGCTCCACGGGTTCCTCCGGGGGCCCTGCGGTCCGGCGGACCTCGGGTCTGGCATCTCCGGGGACCACCTACCCTTGACTCATGACCACCAGCAGCGACCGGAGCCCGGCAGTGGACGTTCGATCATCTAAGAGCTACGAGATCCGCACCTACGGGTGCCAGATGAACGTCCACGATTCCGAGCGATTGTCCGGGCTGCTCGAAGAGGCCGGTTACGTACGCGCCCCCGAGGGCTCGAACGGCGACGCCGACGTCGTCGTCTTCAACACCTGCGCGGTCCGCGAGAACGCCGACAACAAGCTGTACGGCAACCTCGGCCACCTCGCCCCGATGAAGACGAAGCGCCCGGGCATGCAGATCGCCGTCGGTGGCTGCCTCGCGCAGAAGGACCGCGACACCATCGTGAAGCGGGCGCCCTGGGTCGACGTCGTCTTCGGCACGCACAACATCGGCAAGCTGCCCGTCCTGCTGGAACGCGCGCGCGTGCAGGAGGAGGCGCAGGTCGAGATCGCCGAGTCGCTGGAGGCGTTCCCCTCGACGCTGCCGACCCGGCGCGAGAGCGCCTACGCGGCCTGGGTGTCGATCTCCGTCGGCTGCAACAACACCTGCACCTTCTGTATCGTCCCCGCCCTGCGCGGCAAGGAGAAGGACCGCCGCCCCGGCGACATCCTCGCCGAGGTCGAGGCCCTGGTCGCCGAGGGCGTCTCCGAGATCACGCTGCTCGGCCAGAACGTCAACGCGTACGGCTCCGACATCGGCGACCGCGAGGCGTTCAGCAAACTGCTGCGGGCCTGCGGGAACATCGAAGGCCTGGAGCGTGTCCGCTTCACCTCCCCGCACCCGCGCGACTTCACCGACGACGTCATCGCCGCCATGGCCGAGACGCCGAACGTGATGCCACAGCTGCACATGCCGCTCCAGTCCGGCTCGGACACCGTCCTGAAGGCGATGCGCCGCTCCTACCGCCAGGAGCGCTACCTCGGGATCATCGAGAAGGTCCGCGCCGCCATCCCGCACGCCGCGATCACCACCGACATCATCGTGGGCTTCCCCGGCGAGACCGAGGAGGACTTCGAGCAGACCCTGCACGTGGTCCGCGAGGCCCGGTTCGCCCAGGCCTTCACCTTCCAGTACTCCAAGCGCCCCGGCACTCCGGCGGCCACCATGGACAACCAGATCCCCAAGCAGGTCGTCCAGGCTCGCTACGAGCGTCTCGTCGCCCTCCAGGAGGAGATCTCCTGGGAGGAGAACAAGAAACAGGTCGGCCGCACGCTCGAGCTGATGGTCGCCGAGGGCGAGGGTCGCAAGGACGACACCACCCACCGTCTGTCCGGCCGCGCCGCCGACAACCGCCTCGTCCACTTCACCAAGCCGGACCAGGAGGTCCGCCCCGGCGACGTGGTCACCGTCGAGGTCACGTACGCCGCCCCGCACCACCTGCTCGCCGAGGGCCCTGTCCTCGACGTGCGCCGCACGCGCGCGGGTGACGCCTGGGAGAAGCGCAACGCCGCCGAGGCCGCCAAGCCGGCCGGTGTGATGCTCGGCCTGCCCAAGGTGGGCGTGCCGGAGCCGCTGCCGCTGGCCACCGGGGGCTGCGCCGTCGACTGATCGAACACCAAGGGGGGCCGCATGGCCCATTGGGTGATCACCGAGGAGTGCCTGCACAGGCTCCGGCCGGCACCTGCCGCCTGCGGTACTGCCTCGCCGAGCGCGGGTGGGGCGCGGACGCGTAGGGGCGAGGAGACGTAGGCTCCCGATCATGCTTGTCGCCGCCGCAGTCTGCCCCTGCCCGCCCCTCCTCGTGCCCGAGCTCGCCGCGGGCGCCGCACCCGAGCTGGCCGCCGCACGTGCCGCCTGCACGGACGCGCTCGGCGTGCTCGCGGCCGCCCGGCCGGACCGACTCGTCGTTGTGGGGCCCGCCGGGGAGAGCGGGCGCGGGGTCTCCGAAGAGGGGAACGGGCACGGGGCGTACGCCGAGGGGGCGCGGGGGTCGTTCCGGGGGTTCGGCGTGGACGTCGACGTACGGCTGGGGCGTGCCGGTGACGGGGCGACGGCCCCGGAGTCGTCGCGTCGACCGCTGCCGTCCTCGCTCGCCGTCGCCGCGTGGCTGCTGGAGCGGACCGGATGGGCGGACGCACCGATCGAGGGACTCGCGGTGGGGGAACCTCTGGCGGCCGAGCGGTGTACTGATATCGGAAGGGACATCGCCGCCCGGGCCGAGCGGGTGGCGCTGCTGGTGATGGGCGACGCCAGCGCCTGCCGCACGCTCAAGGCACCCGGCTACCTCGACGAGCGGGCGGAGCCGTTCGACGCGTCCGTCGCGCGTGCGCTGGGCAAGGCGGACGTGGCGGCGCTCAAGTCGCTGGACATCGAGCTCGCGCGTGACCTGAAGGCCTCGGGCCGAGCGCCCTGGCAGATCCTCGCGGGCGCCGCCGAGCAGGCGGGGCTATCCGGAACCTTGCTGTACGACGACGCGCCGTACGGGGTGGGATACCTGGTCGCGACCTGGTCGTAGGGCACGCCGACCGAAGCCGCCGGTGGGGCACGCCGGTCAAACGGCGGACGGCCGGGAGCAGTCAAGCTCCGCGGCCGTCCGGCGATGTGCCGTTCAGGTCGTCGGCGGGGGTGAGTCCGCAGGCGGCGTGCTGCTTCCGGTCGCCCTGTCGTGGCCCTTGTGCGTGAGTCGGTCCACGGCGCCCTTGGCCTTGCCCGTGCCCGTATGGATCTTCTCGCTGTACTTGCCCTTGGTCCTCTTGTCGACGACCTTCGCGGCCTTGTCGAGACCGTGCTGGACCGTGTCCTCGTGCCGGTGCGCGAAGTCGGAGACCTTGCCCTTGGCCGGGCCGAGTTTGGATTTCAAATTGTCCAGAAGACCCATCGTTCACCTTCCCGCGCGGGGCAGTTACGTGCGGGCGCCCTCACCGGCCTCGCTGTCGGCCGCCTCGTCGGAGGACTGCTGCTTGGGGATCTCGACACCGTCGTCGCCGTCGGCTTCGGTGGACTGCGCCGCGGCCGGCTGGGCCGCGTCCTCGGCCTTGGTCTCGGTGGACCCCTTCGCTTCTGCGGCCTCCTCCGCCGCGGGCTCGGCCGTTGGTGTGTCGGCCTGTACCTCGGCGGTTGACGCCTCCTCCGTGGCCTTCGACCGCCGAAGAAGTCGTGCAAAAACGCCCATATCCACTCCATACGTTACTCGTGCGGGCGAAATCCCGCGTCGTCCGGTGCGTCCGTTCGCGCCCCCGGGTCGCCGCCTCCGTGAAACCGGCGGCGGAAACCTCGCAACTGGCAACGACGCCGCGCGCGTGGCGTCACCTAACTCGTTCGAGTCCACCCCTTGAGGTTTGCGAGACTGGGGCGGTGAGCAGTGCGCCTTCCACCCCCCGTGTCATCGCCGTCGTCGGACCCACCGCGGCCGGAAAGTCCGATCTGGGCGTATTCCTCGCCCGGCGGCTCGGCGGTGAGGTCGTCAACGCCGACTCCATGCAGCTCTATCGCGGGATGGACATCGGCACCGCCAAGCTGACGCCCGAGGAACGCGCCGGCGTCCAGCACCACCTGCTGGACGTCTGGGACGTGACGGTCACCGCATCGGTCGCCGAGTACCAGCGGCTCGCGCGGGAGCGGATCGACACACTGCTCGCCGAGGGGCGCTGGCCGATTCTCGTCGGCGGCTCGGGGCTCTACGTCCGTGGCGCTGTCGACAACCTCGAGTTTCCCGGCACCGACCCCGAGGTCAGGGCCCGGCTGGAGGAGGAGCTCGCGCTGCGCGGCTCGGGTGCTCTGCACGCCCGCCTGGCCGCCGCCGACCCCGAGGCGGGGCAGGCGATCCTGCCGAGCAACGGCCGCCGTATCGTCCGGGCCCTCGAGGTGATCGAGATCACCGGCAAGCCCTTCACCGCCAACCTCCCGGGGCACGACTCGATCTACGACACGATCCAGATCGGCGTCGATGTGGCACGCCCCGAACTGGACGAGCGCATCGCGCGCCGGGTCGACCGGATGTGGGACGCCGGGCTCGTCGACGAGGTCCGCGCGCTGGAGGCGCAGGGGTTGCGCGAAGGGCGTACGGCCTCGCGTGCGCTCGGCTACCAGCAGGTGCTCGCGGCGCTCGCCGGGGAGTGCACCCTCGAAGAAGCGCGGGCCGAGACCGTACGTGCCACCAAGCGCTTCGCGCGCCGTCAGGATTCATGGTTCAGACGCGACCCGCGGGTGCACTGGCTGAGTGGGGCTGCGGCGGACCTCACAGAACTTCCGCAGCTCGCACTGGCGTTGGTCGAACGACCGGTTACAGCCTGATCACGTGATGGCATCGGGACGCTCCGGCCGTCATCGCGGCCTCCGACGCCATGCCATCATCGAGCTTCGATCGACCAAGTGGAGTCCGAGTTGGGAGGGCGCGTGGCGATGGAGGCCGGCCCTCGCGACACCGCACAAGACACCGAGAACGTCACCTCCGACCGGGGTGAGCGGGAGCAGGACGGCGACCGTCTGAGCCCCGACGGGCTCGACGAGGCGGAAGGCGGCGTCACCGACGACGGCCCGGAGCCCGAGGAGATGTACGCGAGCGGACCGGAGGTCGAGGTCGAGCTGCGCCCGCAGCGGCGACTGCGTATCTGGCAGCTCGCACCCATCGTGACCCTGGCCGCGGTCGGCTCCCTGATGTTCGCGTTCCCCCTGGCCTTCGACTTCGGCGACAGCGGGGCCGTGATCGCCATGCTGGGGCTCCTGATCTGCTCCTGCGCGGCCGGCTGGGGCATGATGGCCGCCCGCCGCGTGGGCTACACCTGGCCCGGACTGCCCCAGCGGGGTTCCGGGCGCAGAGCGGACTGGCGGGTCGTACTGGCCTACGCCCTGGTCGTCGCCGCGGTGGTCGTGCTGGCCGTGTGGCGCGTGGCGCGACTGCGCTGACCTTCACGCGCGCGTGGGCCGCCGTAGCCCCCCGCACGCTTGGCGGCGCCCCGCACGCGCATGGGGTGTCGTACCGACCCCTTACGATCGAGGAATGAGCACGCGGATCGCCTTCCTCAAGGGTCACGGCACCGAGAACGACTTCGTGATCGTCCCGGACCCGGAGAACGTCATCGACCTGCCCCCGGCCGCCGTCGCCGCCCTGTGCGACCGCCGCGCGGGCATCGGTGGTGACGGACTGCTGCACGTGGTGCGGTCCGCGGAGCACCCCGAGGCGCGGGACATGGCGGGCGACGCCGAGTGGTTCATGGACTACCGCAACGGCGACGGCTCGATCGCGGAGATGTGCGGGAACGGCGTGCGGGTGTTCGCGCGCTACCTCCAGCACGCCGGGTACGTCACTGAGGGTGACCTCGCGGTCGCCACGCGCGGTGGCGTGAAGACCGTGCACATCGCCAAGGACGGTGACGTCACGGTCGGCATGGGCAAGGCGCGGCTGCCCGAAGGGGACGTCACGGTCAGCGTCGGCGAGCGCAGCTGGCCCGCTCGCAACGTGAACATGGGCAATCCGCACGCCGTGGCCTTCGTGGACGACCTCGCGCACGCCGGTGATCTGTACTCCCCGCCGCCGTTCAGCCCGGCCTCGGCCTACCCGGACGGGGTCAACGTCGAGTTCGTGGTCGACCGGGGCCCGCGGCACGTCGCGCTGCGCGTCCACGAGCGCGGTGCCGGCGAGACCCGGTCGTGCGGCACGGGCGCGTGTGCCGTCGCCGTGGCCGCCGCGCGGCGGGACGGGGCCGACCCGGCGGCGACCGGTGCCCCGGCGACGTACACCGTCGATGTGCCCGGCGGCACTCTGGTGATCACCGAGCGGCCCGACGGCGAGATCGAGATGACCGGCCCCGCGGTGATCGTGGCCGAGGGCGAGATCGACGCCCAGTGGCTGGAAACGCTCGCTCTCTGAACGGCTCCGTGGCTTGGCATCACAGCCTGGGGCGGCTCACGGCCTGAGAGTGCGGCCGTCGGTGCCCCGGGCGCGTTCGGAATCGCCAACTCCGGTTCGTTGCATGGCGCGAAACCGTAAACCTGCAAACCCTCGCTCGAATGGGTGATCCGTTTCACGCTCGGCGAGAGGCGGTCAGCCGCACGTGATGGGCTCGGTAGCATCAAGCACCGGCCCGGACGGGGATGAAGTCGCCATCCCCTGTGCCGTGTCCGCCATGGGGCACCCCGTCCGCCGGTCCACGCAGCCGGAGGTGCCCATGAGTGCGGAGGCCACGAACCCCGCGACGCCAGGCCCGGTAGCAGGCCCTGCGACGCCTGCCGTACCCCGCAGGAAGGCCCGTGCCCGGATCGATCTGCGCCGCCTCGGCCGGGCCGCGCTGCTCGGCCCGGCCTCACGCGACCGGCTGCCGGACGCGATCAGCCATGTCGTCGACGCACATCGCGCCCACCACCCCGACGCCGACCTCGAACCGCTGCGCCGCGCCTATGTGCTGGCCGAGTCCTCGCACCGCGGCCAGATGCGCAAGAGCGGCGAGCCGTACATCACGCACCCGCTCGCCGTGACCCTGATCCTCGCCGAACTCGGCGCCGAGACCACGACCCTGACGGCCTCTTTGCTGCACGACACCGTCGAGGACACCGATGTGACGCTGGATCAGGTGCGGGAGCAGTTCGGGGAGGAGGTCCGCTTCCTCGTCGACGGTGTGACGAAGCTGGAGAAGGTCGACTACGGCGCCGCCGCCGAGCCCGAGACCTTCCGCAAAATGCTCGTCGCCACCGGCAACGACGTCCGCGTGATGTCGATCAAACTCGCCGACCGGCTGCACAACATGCGCACCCTCGGCGTGATGCGCCCCGAGAAACAGGCCCGCATCGCCAAGGTGACCCGCGACGTCCTCATCCCGCTCGCCGAGCGACTCGGCGTCCAGGCGCTCAAGACCGAACTGGAAGACCTGGTCTTCGCGATCCTGCATCCCGAGGAGTACGAGCACACACGGGAGTTGATCGTCGACAACGCCTCGCGCGCGGACGACCCGCTCGCAGTGATGGCCGACGAGATGCGCACGGTCCTGCGCGAGGCCGACATCCAGGCCGAAGTCCTCATCCGGCCACGCCACTTCGTCTCAGTGCACCGCGTGTCCCGTAAGCGGGGGCGGCTGCGTGGCGCCGACTTCGGACGACTGCTGGTGCTGGTGCACGAGGACGCGGACTGTTACGGCGTCCTGGGCGAACTCCACACCTGTATGACGCCCGTCGTCTCGGAGTTCAAGGACTTCATCGCGGTCCCCAAGTTCAACCTGTACCAGTCGCTGCACACCGCCGTCGCCCGCGAGGACGGCCAGGTCGCCGAAGTCCTCATCCGTACCCACCAGATGCACAAGGTCGCCGAGGCCGGTGTCGTCGCGCTCGGCAATCCCTACGCTCCTCCCGCGGAGGAGCAGACCGCTTCGAGCGACGGCGAGCGCGCGGACCCCACACGCCCCGGCTGGCTGTCCCGCCTCCTGGACTGGCAGGAGGGCGCACCCGACCCGGACACCTTCTGGTCCACCCTGCGCGAGGACCTCGCCCAGGACCGCGAGATCACCGTCTTCCGCCCCGATGGCGGCACCCTGGGGCTGCCCGAGGGCGCGACCTGTGTGGACGCCGCGTACGCGCAGTACGGCGAGGACGCGCACGCGTGCATCGGCGCCCGCGTGAACGGCCGCCTGGCGACCCTCAGCACGGTTCTGCGGGACGGCGACACAGTCCAGCTCCTCATGGGCCAGGACCCGGCCTCGGAGCCCTCCAGGGAGTGGCTGGAGCACGCCCACACGGCCGCGGCCCGCATCGCCATCCAGCGGTGGCTGGCCGCCCATCCGCCGCAAGGTGACACCCCTGGGGGCGAGGGAGCCGGAGTGGTGCCGTTCCGGCCCACGGTGGACGGATCGCTGTTCCGGTCCTCGGTGGACGCATCCCCGAGCCGGAAGGCCGTCGCGGAGGAGGCAGAGGGTGCCCGGCCGACTGTGGAGGGCGCGGACAGCAGTCCCGCCGGCGAGGGGCCGGATACCCGACGAGCGGCGGGAGCACCGGACGTCCGACGGGGCGTCGAGGGACCTGATGTCCGCCGGGTCGCTGAAGGGGCGGCTGTTCGCCCCACCGCCGCCAGCGTCCTCGTCGACCGCCCCGGCGCGACCGTACGCCTCGCCGGCTGCTGCACGCCCGTACCGCCCGACGAGGCCGTCGGGTTCGCCGTGCGCGGGGGAGTGGTGACCGTCCACCGCGTGGAGTGCGCCGCGGTGGCGAGGATGAAGAGCGCGGGGCGCCCGGAGGTCGGCGTGCGCTGGGGGGACACCACCGAATGCCGGGTCACCCTGGTCGCCGAATCGTTCGTTCGCCCGCATCTGCTGGCGGACCTCACGGAGGCGATGGCCCTGCAGGGCGCGGAGATCGTCTCGGCGACGGTCGAGCCCCCCAGCCAGCAGCGCGTGCGCCACACGTACACGGTCCAACTCCCGGACGCGGCACAGCTCCCGGGACTGATGCGGGCGATGCGGAACGTGGCGGGCGTGTACGACGTGAGCAGGGCGCAGCCGCAGACGCAGGGGGCGTGAGGGGAAGGGTTCGCGCCGGGTGGATTGGTGCGGGGGTGGGTGCGCGGGCATCGTCCGGTGCACCGGGTCGTACGGGTCGGTGAGGATGACGTCCTCCGTCGGCAGGGGCCGGCCTGGCCCGCCTCGCGGCTCCCCAAACCCTGCACCCACCTGACATACCCGTTCGAGTGTGCCGATCGCGCGTCGTCGACGCCCCGCACGCGCGCGCTGATAGCCGTGGTCCATGCTGCTCACCCCCCGCAACGAGGCTCGGCGACCAGTCCCTGGCGCCCCTCACCCCCGTCCCCGATCCACCCGGCGCCTCAGAATGCCCGCGCTGCTCGCCGTGGCCGTCTCCACCTGTCTCCTCGCCGCGAGTGCCCCGGCCAGGCCTCTGGGTGTCGGCGACCGCCTCTACCCCCACCTGGGCAACCCCGGCTACGACGTGGCGTCGTACGACCTCTCTTTCACTTATCCGGGCACCAACACCAAGCCCCTCCAGGCCGTCACCAAAATCGACGCCTGGACGACCACGGACCTCGACCGCATCAATCTGGACTTCGCCCACGGCAAGGTCGAGTCCGTCGAGGTCGACGGGGAGCCCGCGTCGTTCACCAGCGCGGGCGAGGACCTCGTGGTCACGCCCGAGAACCCGCTGCCCGACGGCAGCTGGACGCGGATCACCGTGCGGCACAGCAGCAACCCCGTGTACGGCAAGGAGCACGAGGGCGGCTGGCTACGGACCTCCGACGGCCTCGCGATGGCCAACCAGGCCGACGCCGCCCACGTGGTGTTCCCGTGCAACGACCACCCTTCCGACAAGGCGATGTTCACCATCCGGGTCACCGCGCCCAACGGCTACACCGCCGTCGCCAACGGCCTGCGGACCGACGTGGACCGCTCGGGCAAGACGACGACCTGGACGTACCGCACCGGGCATCCCATGGCCACAGAGCTCGCCCAGGTCTCCATCGGCCGCTCCACGGTGTTGCACCGCACCGGCCCGCACGGACTCCCCATCCGGGACGTCGTGCCCACCGAGCACCGTGAACGGCTCGAACCGTGGCTGGAGAAGACCGCCGGGCAGATCTCCTGGATGGAGGGCAAGATCGGCCGGTACCCCTTCGAGACGTACGGCCTGCTCATGGCCGATGCCGCCACCGGCTTCGAGCTGGAGACCCAGACGCTGTCTCTCTTCGAGAGAGAACTCTTCACCGGGACCACGTTCCCCAAGTGGTACGTCGAGTCGATCATGGTGCACGAGCTGGCGCACCAGTGGTTCGGCGACAGCGTCAGTCCGCGTACCTGGTCCGACCTGTGGCTCAGCGAGGGGCACGCCACCTGGTATGAGGCCCTGTACGCGGCGGAGAAGGCGGGTAAGCCGGTGGAGGCGCGGATGAAGGCCGCGTACGCCGCATCCGACCGCTGGCGCGCGGCAGGCGGACCACCCGCGGCTCCCAAGAAGCCCGAGGCCGGCAAGAAGAACGGCATCTTCCGGCCGAACGTCTACGACGGCGCGGCCCTGGTCCTGTACGCACTCCGCCAGGAGATCGGCCGTACGGCCTTCGAGAACCTGGAACGCGAGTGGGTCAGCCGTCACCAGGACGGTTCCGCTTCCACGGCCGACTTCATCGCGCTCGCGGAGGAGATCTCCGGACGCCACCTCGACGGGTTCATGCAGGCGTGGCTGTACGGGGAGAAGACCCCGCCGATGCCCGGTCAGCCGGAATGGAAGGCCGCGGACCCCGAGAAGCAGCCCGCGAGGGGCGGGAAGGCCGCGGCCGCTGCGAAGGCCGGGAAAGCTGCGAAGGCCGGGAAAGCTGCCAGGGCCGGCAAGACGGGGAAGACCGTGAAGACGGGGAAGAGCGGGCGGA
The DNA here is from genome assembly GCF_003963535.1 of Streptomyces cyaneochromogenes. Classification (GTDB taxonomy): domain Bacteria; phylum Actinomycetota; class Actinomycetes; order Streptomycetales; family Streptomycetaceae; genus Streptomyces; species Streptomyces shaanxiensis. Next base: position 7,473,575 of record NZ_CP034539.1, read on the forward strand.
CGGGCAGGACCACGGAGCCCGCGAAGACCACGACGGCCGGGAAGGTCGCGAGGAGCGCGAAATAAGGCGGTGACGAGACGTCCCGTGCCGTGCGACCATTTTCAGGTCGGCGCGGCACGGGACACGGGAATCTCCCGGGGCACTCGTGCGTTGGGAGCAGTGACGGATCAGTTCCCGGGCGCTACGGACACGTTCCGAAGCGCCGGCGTCACTGCCGCCGTCGGCGCAAACGGATTCCCATAGACGTAAGGACCCAATGACCTCCTCTTCTTCCTTTTCCCAGGACAGTCAGCACTTCGCGCACAGCTACGCCGAAGGTCTTCGGGCCGATGCCCTGATGGAAGAGGACGTCGCCTGGAGCCACGAGATCGACGGAGAGCGGGACGGCGACCAGTTCGACCGCTCCGAGCGCGCGGCTCTGCGCCGCGTGGCGGGCCTCTCCACCGAGCTCGAGGACGTCACCGAGGTCGAGTACCGCCAGCTCCGTCTGGAGCGGGTCGTGCTCGTCGGTGTCTGGACCTCGGGGACCGTGCAGGACGCGGAGAACTCGCTGGCCGAGCTCGCCGCCCTCGCGGAGACCGCCGGCGCCCTGGTGCTCGACGGCGTGATCCAGCGCCGCGACAAGCCCGACGCGGCCACCTACATCGGCTCCGGCAAGGCCGAAGAGCTGCGGGACATCGTGCTCGAGTCGGGCGCGGACACTGTCATCTGCGACGGTGAGCTCAGTCCCGGCCAGCTCATCCACCTGGAAGACGTCGTCAAGGTCAAGGTCATCGACCGTACGGCCCTGATCCTCGACATCTTCGCCCAGCACGCCAAGTCCCGAGAGGGCAAGGCGCAGGTCGCGCTCGCGCAGATGCAGTACATGCTGCCGAGGCTGCGAGGCTGGGGTCAGTCGCTGTCCCGTCAGATGGGCGGCGGCAAGGGCGGCGGCCTCGCCACCCGTGGTCCCGGTGAGACCAAGATCGAGACGGACCGGCGCCGGATCCGCGAGAAGATGGCGAAGATGCGCCGGGAGATCGCGGAGATGAAGACCGGCCGCGAGATCAAGCGCCAGGAGCGCAAGCGCCACAAGGTGCCGTCGGTCGCGATCGCAGGCTACACCAACGCCGGCAAGTCCTCCCTGCTCAACCGCCTCACGGGCGCGGGCGTGCTGGTCGAGAACGCCCTGTTCGCGACCCTCGACCCGACCGTGCGCCGGGCCGAGACCCCGGGCGGAAGGCTGTACACGCTGGCCGACACGGTCGGTTTCGTGCGGCATCTGCCGCACCACCTGGTCGAGGCGTTCCGTTCCACCATGGAGGAGGTCGGCGAGTCCGACCTGATCCTCCACGTGGTGGACGGCTCGCACCCGAACCCGGACGAGCAGCTGGCCGCCGTACGCGAGGTGATCAGGGACGTCGGCGCCACCGACGTACCCGAGATCGTCGTGATCAACAAGGCCGACGCGGCCGATCCGCTGATGCTTCAGCGGCTGATGCGGATCGAGAAGCGTTCCATCGCGGTCTCGGCCCGGACCGGCCAGGGCATCGACGAGCTGCTCGCGCTGATCGACAACGAGCTGCCGCGCCCGTCGGTCGAGATCGAGGCGCTCGTGCCGTACACGCACGGCAAGCTGGTCGCCCGCGCCCACACCGAGGGCGAGGTGATCTCCGAGGAGCACACCCCGGAGGGCACCCTGCTCAAGGCGCGGGTGCACGAGGAACTGGCGGCGGATCTCGCGCCGTACCTTCCGGCGCCCACCGTCTGAGCCTTCGGAGCTGCCGTAGAACCGGTGAAGGCCCGCCCCCTGTCACAGGGAGCGGGCCTTCCGCATGTGTCAGTCCGCGCGTGTCACCGACCGCCGTACGTCTTGCTCATGTTCTGGTACAGCGCCTCGGCCTTCGCCCCCAACTGCGGGCCCGCGAGCCAGGTGTTGTCCTCCGGGCCGATGGACGTGTTCGACACCAGCTTGGTCTCGCCGTCCACCACCCGGAACCAGCCACCGCCCGACGAACCGCCGGTCATGGTGCAGCCGATGCGGTACATCGTCGGCAGGGTCGGGCTCAGCGAGAGGCGACCCGGCCGGTCGAGGCACCTGAACATCTGCAGTCCGCTGTACGGCGGCGCAGCCGGGTAGCCCCAGGCGCCCATCGTGGCGACCTCGGTCGCCGCCGGGGCCGAGAAGTCCACGTCGAGCGCGGCGCCGACCGTCTCCTCGAGCGACTTGGAGCCCTGCTCCGGCTTCACATGCAGCACGGCGTAGTCGTACGTGGCACCCGCGCCGCCCGTCTCCGAGCCGCCCTGGATCCACTCGTTCGAGGTCGAGACCCAGTCGGCCCACCAGTTGCCGTACGGGGCGACCTCCGACGCGTTCGCGTTGCGCAGCTGCGCCGCGGACTGGCCGAGGTCGTTGTAGGCAGGCGCGAAGACGATGTTGCGGTACCAGCCGCCGCTGCCACCGGCGTGCACGCAGTGGCCGGCGGTCCAGACGAGGTTGGACCTGCCGGGGTGGTTGACGTCCTTGATGACCGTCCCGGAGCACACTGCCGGTCCGTCGGGGGAGTCGAAGAAGACCTTGCCGACGGGGGCCGCGTTCTCGTGGTACGGCGTCTTCTCCGCCGTGGCCTCGACGGGCGCCGGCTCCGGGTCGCTCACGCCCTGGTCGGCCGCGGTGTCCTGCGTGGTGACCGTCTTGTTGGCCTCCTGCGCGGACTGCATCCGCTCAGGCTTCCACAGACCCTCGATCACCGGGTTGACGAAGTCCTTGGCCTCGCTGAGCCACTTGTCCTTGTCCCAGTTCTTCCAGGCGCCGTCCTTCCACTTGTCGACATCGATGCCGTGTTCTTTGAGCTTGTCCTTGATGTCGGCCGGGATCTGGATCTTGCCGTCGAGGCCGTCGGCGGCCTGGGACGCGGTCGCGTCGGCCTTGTCGCTCGCGATGTCCTGCGCCGAGCCGCCACAGGCGGTCGCGGTCAGGGCCAGGGCGGCGACGAGCCCGGTGGCGGTGAGGACGGAGCGCCGCCTGCGGCGTGGAGCTGCGGGCGTACGTGTGGAACGCATGGTGCGGTAACCCCCGTTGGAACGTGCCTTGTTGTCATGCCTGGTGTCATGCGCAGGTGACGAAGGGCGTGCAGGCTCCAGTGCCGACCCTTCGAACGCGACATCCCACTATGCCCGTGGAGTTGAGGGCGAACGGCGGCGAGGCGGTGAAGGTTTCTCCCCACCACCTCGCCGCCGATCCCCGCGGTGCCGTCACCTCACCGGCCGGCATCCGGGGGCGTCACTGACCGGCGTACTTCTCACTCACCGAGTCGTAGATGTCCTTGGCACCCTCGCCCAGCCGGGGGCCTGCGAGCCAGCCCGCCTCCACCGGCCCGATCGAGGTGTTGGACACGAGCGCCGGCTTGCCGTCCGAGCCCGTCGCGACCCAGCCGCCACCGGACGAACCGCCGGTCATGGTGCAGCCGATGCGATACATCGTCGGATCCGATGCGTTGATCGACAGCCGGCCCGGCTTGTCCTGGCACTGGTACATCGTCTCGCCGTCGAACGGCTTCGCGGCGGGGTAACCGAGCGCCTTGATGCTGGCCACGTCGGGCACGGCCGGGGCGTTGAAGTCCACCGGAAGGGCCGAACCCACCGTCTCCTCGAGGGACTTGCCGTTGCCGCCCGCCTCCGGCTTCACATGCAGCACGGCGTAGTCGTACGACGCGCCGTCCCCGCCCGTCTGGCCACCCTGCGCGATCCACTGGTCCGAGGTCTTCGCCCAGTCGGCCCACCACACGCCGTACGGAGCGATCTCCTCCCTGGTGGCGCTCTCCAACTCCGCGGTTCCCATGGCCTCGTCGTTGTACGAGGGCACGAACGCGATGTTGCGGTACCAGCCGCCGCTCTTGCCCGCGTGCACACAGTGGCCCGCTGTCCACACCATGTTGGACTTGCCGGGGTTGGCCGGGTCCTTCACGACCGTCGCCGAGCAGACGGCCGAGCCGTCGGGGGTGTCGAAGAGCACCTTGCCCGCCTGGGGGGCGTTGGCGTGGTACGTGGGCGACACGGCCTGCGCGTCCACGGGCTTCGGCGTCGGGTCGGTCACACCCTGGTCACCGGAGAGGTCGCTGTCGTCGACACTGCGGTCCGGGTCCTCGGCCTCCCGCATGCGGTCCGGGTTCCAGAGCCCTTCGATGATGGGGTTGATGTAGTCCTTGGCCTCGCGCAGCCAGTCGTCCTTGTCCCAGTTCTTCCAGGCGCCGTCCTTCCACTTGTCGACGTCGATGCCGTGCTCTTTGAGCTTGTCCTTGATGTCGTCCGGGATCGTGATCTTGCCGTCACCTCCGGCCGCCGCGGACGCGGTGGCCTCGCCGCCCGCGTCGGCTTTGCCCGACTCACAGGCCGTGACGGTAAGGGCCAGCGCCGCGGCGAGTGCGACCACGGGCAGCGGGGAGGTTCTGCGGAGCGCGCTCCTCCCCCGGCGAGCGGTGAACGACGGCCGTATCGATCGCATGATCTGACTCCCCCTGAGGTGACAGTACTTAGAAGCCGCAGCCGTGAACTCCCGCTGATCACTCTCTGGTTCCGCGTGATGTCACGGCGCGTTGTGACGGCATCACACACTATGCGGTCGCTGTGGGGGAGTTCCGACGGTACGGCAACGGTTTCGCTACGGAAAGGATCTTGAAGCAACCCGTAACCCGGTGAATGGTCCGGGGTTGGTAGCGGTTGGGGGCCCGCCGCCCGTGGGCGGCCCCCAGTGCCCAGTTCCCCGGAGTTTCGAGTGGACGCTCGCGGGGCTTCGTATGTCGGGTCGGGCGAGGATCACGAGAGACCTGCTCGCCCCTGGACAGCGGGAGGACAGGGAGCCATGGCCGTGACCGAATCTTTGCGCGGGGGGACGTCCGAGTCGGCGGGGGCGCGCGCCGTGCACGAGGGGATCCTGCGACGGCAGTCGGCGCGCGAGTCGGCGGCGCGCACCTACGCCCGTGCCCTGCCGATCGTCCCGGTGCGGGCGCGTGGACTGACCATCGAGGGCGCGGACGGCCGCCGCTACCTGGATTGCCTCTCGGGCGCCGGGACCTTGGCGCTCGGACACAATCACCCGGTCGTCCTGGAAGCCATCCGCAAGGTCCTCGACTCGGGCGCACCGCTGCACGTCCTCGACCTGGCGACCCCCGTCAAGGACGCCTTCATCACGGAGTTGTTCCACACTCTGCCGCCCGGTCTCGCCGGGCGCGCACGCGTGCAGTTCTGCGGACCGGCCGGCACCGATGCGGTGGAGGCCGCGTTCAAGCTCGTCCGCGCCGCGACCGGACGCACCGGAATACTCGCCTTCACCGGCGCCTACCACGGGATGACCGCCGGAGCGCTCGAAGCATCCGGCGGCGCCTGCGACGTACGGGTCGCGCGCTTGCCCTACCCGCAGGACTACCGCTGTCCCTTCGGAGTAGGCGGGGAACGCGGTGCCGAACTCGCCGCTCGCTGGACCGAATCCGTCCTCGACGACCCCAAGTCGGGCGTTCCGCGCCCCGCCGGGATGATCCTCGAACCCGTCCAGGGCGAGGGCGGAGTGATCCCCGCACCGGACGGCTGGCTGCGCCGCATGCGGCAGATCACGGCCGACCGATCCATCCCGCTGATCGCCGACGAGGTCCAGACGGGGGTCGGTCGCACCGGCTCCTTCTGGGCGGTGGAGCACAGCGGCGTCACTCCTGATGTGATGGTCCTCTCCAAGGCCATCGGAGGCAGCCTTCCCCTGGCCGTCATCGTCTACCGCGACGACCTCGACGCCTGGCAGCCCGGCGCCCACGCCGGCACCTTCCGCGGCAACCAACTCGCCATGGCCGCCGGCACGGCGACGCTCGCCTACGTCCGCGAGAACCGTCTCGCCGAGCGTGCGGCTGAACTGGGTTCGCGGATGCTCGGCCAACTTCAGGGACTTGCGGGGGAGTTCGCGTGCATCGGCGATGTGCGGGGCAGGGGGCTGATGATCGGGGTCGAGGTGGTGGAACCAGAGAGCGCCCCCGAGCGGGGCGAGCGTCATCGGGCGACCCCGGCAGGGGGCGAGGGGGACGCCAGCGGGCAGGGGCTGGAGCTTCTGGCAGCTCTTGAAGGGGGTCATCAGGGTGCCCCTGGCCAGGCCGAAGGGAGGGCTGCTGACCTCGGTCGTGCCGGAGGGGGGAGGGGCGCCCTGGTAGGGCTCGAACCTGCCGGAAGCGCGGACGGCTCCTCGGCAGGCCTCGCCTCCACGGCCCGAGCCGCAGGAGCGGCAGCGCAGGTCCCGGATCGTCACCCTCGACCAGCCGCCCCGGAACTGGCGATCGCCATCCAGCGGGAGTGCCTGCGACGCGGCCTGATCGTCGAACTCGGCGGCCGACACTCCAGCGTCGTGCGGCTGCTTCCGCCCTTGACCATCAGCGATGAACAGGCAGCCGCGGTACTGGACCGGTTGTCCGACGCGGTGGACGCGGTCTCCCGCGGCCACACAGGCAACGACCGGACGCACCAGCCGAACCCACGGCACCGCCGGCACGACGACCGGGCCGACTGCGCGGGATAGCGCGGCAGCCGAGGAGGTCGCGCCGACACGCACTCCGACCGCTGCCCTCGCGCCGACGTCCGCTGACGCCCCTACCCCAAAGTGGCTCGCTCCCCATCGACGCATCCCTTCCGCTCCGAACGTCTCTCCCAACCGCCGCACCTCCTCCAACCCCCACTTCACAGCTCCTCCGACCACACGCCTCAACGCGGACCACACGCCCACGCCCCGCCTCATCGCAGAACGTCGGCCGCCCCGCACGAGCCGGAACCACCCCAAGAGGACCAGCCTTGATCACCACCCCCGCATCCGACGGCCGTGCCGACACCAGCGCGCGAGGCTCCTCCGACGCACACCTCCCCCAGCCGCCGCCCGCATCGACGACCGCGTCGGCTCCCCGCGGGCAGGGACGAGCTTCCGAGCAGGTCGGTACATCCGCCGGGGCAGGTACTCCCGCCACGGCAGGTACTCCCGAGGGGGCTGGTGCTTGCACCTTGGCAGGTACCTCTGCACAGCCAGGTACCTCCGCACAGGCAGGTACGTCCGCGCGGACAGGCCCCTCCGCACCCACAGGAACACCCGCACAGGCGAGTGCACCGGCCCTGGACGAAGCCGTGTCGCAGGCACCCGCGCCGGCACAGGGAACTGCCGGTGCACAGGTGCCGGTACGGCCGCCGACGCAGGCAGGTGCCCCACGAGCCGAGCAACTGCACGGCGCCACCGCCGACCTCCTGGAGCATCCCGACCCGCACGCCGCGGCCCAGGCCGCCGCAGTGGAGAACCTGCTCCGCTGCTGGATCCGTGAGACCGACATCCCGGCTCCCGACAACGGGATTCTCCGCATTCCACTGCCTGCCACGGGTACGGACTTGCTGATCCCGGTCCCGTACTGGTCCCCGACGGGATGGCACCGTCTCGGCCACCCCCGCCTGGCCGACGCACCTGACCACGCCCCACCGATCGACGCCGTCACCCTCGCGGCACTGCTCAGCCGGGAGGCAAGCGAGAGAGCGAACACCACCTCCGCTGCCACCGACCTCGTCGCTCGCGTCGCCGACTCCGTCCGACGGACCGTCACGTTCATCAGTGAGCGCCGGGACAGTCCCGCCGAAGGCGCCGACCTCTTCCTCACGGCCGAGCAGGCCCTCGTGCTCGGACACCCACTCCACCCGACCCCGAAGAGCCGCGAAGGTCTCTCCGAGACCGAAGCACGGCTGTACTCACCCGAGTTGCGCGGCTCCTTCCCCTTGCATTGGCTGGCTGTCGCTCCCTCCCTCCTCGCCACCGACTCGGCGTGGACCGAGCGTGGTCGTGTCGTACCCGCGGCCCAGCTCACGGCCCGCGTGGCCGGCCCGGGCCTGCCGCTGCCCGACGGCTACGCGGCTTTGCCTCTGCATCCCTGGCAGTCGCGAGAGATCCGGCACCGACCCGAGACCGCGGCCCTGTTCGACGCCGGGCTGCTCCGGGACCTCGGCGCCCACGGCGCACCTTGGCATCCCACCTCCTCCGTCCGAACCGTCCACAGATCCGACGCCGCAGCCATGCTCAAGCTGTCGCTGGGCCTGCGCATCACCAACTCCCGGCGGGAGAACCTCCGCAAGGAGCTGCACCGCGGCGTCGAGGTCCACCGACTCCTGCGCAGCGGCCTGTCGGCACAGTGGCAGGCCGCACACCCCGGATTCGACATCGTTCGCGACCCGGCCTGGCTGGCCGTCGATGCGCCGGGCGGTGATCCCGTGGTCGGCCTCGATGTGGTGATCCGGCACAACCCGTTCAAGCCCACCGACGACGTGTCCTGCGTAGCCGGACTCGTCTCGCCGCGCCCTCGGGCACAGATCGGCGCCATCACGGATCTACCCCGGTCGGGCAGGCAACCTCTGCAGTCCCGACTGGCCGACCTGATCATGAGCCTGGCCGCCCGGACGGGCCGCCCTCGAGGGGCCGTGGCCGCCGAGTGGTTCCTGCGCTACCTCGAGCAGGTCGTCCGACCGGTGCTCTGGCTGGACGCCGAGGCGGGGATCGCCCTGGAAGCGCACCAGCAGAACACGCTGCTCCTGCTGGACAGCGACGGCTGGCCTTCGGGTGGCCGCTACCGCGACAACCAGGGCTACTACTTCCGTGCGTCCCGCCACGCGGATCTCGCTGCCCGGCTGCCCGGCATCGGCGAGCACAGTGACACCTTCGTCTCGGACGAGGTCACCGACGAACGCTTCACGTACTACCTGGCGATCAACAACGTGCTCGGTCTCATCGGAGCGTTCGGCTCGCAGCGTCTCGCCGACGAACAACTGCTGCTTGCCGCCTTCCGCCGGTTCCTGGGAGATGTGGCCTCCGGCCCCACCCGGCTGCGCACGTCACTGCCTGCCCGACTGCTCGACTCACCGGTTCTGCGCTGCAAGGCCAACATGCTGACCCGGCTGCACGGCCTCGATGAACTGATCGGCCCGGTCGACACTCAGTCCGTCTACGTCACCATCGCCAACCCCCTGCATTCCTGATCACCACCGTCACACCTCGGCAGCGCCACTTTCGACCACGGTTGACGAGCACCGCTGTCTTTCGATCATGGTCGACCGACTCCGCTGTCTGCCTGCGTCCCTGATCAAGGCCTCTGACTTCACCAACTTCCGTCATTCCTGGGGAACATGACCCACCCCGCCTCCTGAGAGGAGTGTCGCCGTGCCTCCCACCGATGCGAGTACCAACGCCGGCACCGTCCCCGTCTCCGATATCGGCATCGCCACGAGCCCGGGTACTCGTGAGAGTTCGATCGACACTGGCGCCGGCAAGGACGCAGACAGCGAGGACACGCTGGACCTACGCCTGCCCGACGAATTCGTCGCGCTGTTCGGGGACGGGCCTGACTCGGTCGGGGAACGGAGCCTGGGTGGTCTCAGCACGGTTGCACCCTCCTCCGTCCTGTCGATCGCCGATGATCTACTCGACTGCGTTGCCGACTGGGGACCGATCCGCACACCGGCAGGAGCGCTTCACCTTGCCCCCGTGAGGGTCGGGCGAGACCTCCCGATCATCAGCCAGTGGATGAACGACCCTGCCGTGGCGGCGTTCTGGGAACTCGGCGGACCTCAGGCCGCGGCCGAGGAACATCTGTGGTCCCAGCTCTCCGGTGACGGCCGCAGCGTTCCCTGTCTGGGGATGCTGGAGGGCACGCCGATGAGCTACTGGGAGATCTACCGCGCCGACCTCGACCCGCTGGCCCGGCACTACCCGGCTCGGCCTCATGACACCGGACTCCATCTCCTCATCGGCGCCGTCGGCGATCGTGGGAGAGGGCTCGGTGGAACCCTGCTCCGAGCCGTCGCCGACCTCGTGCTGGACCGGCGGCCTGCCTGCGCTCGCGTCGTAGCCGAACCCGACATTCGCAACACCCCTTCCATCGCCGCTTTCCTGAGCGCCGGCTTCCGGTTCTCTGCCGAGGTCGACCTGCCCGCCAAGCGGGCCGCCCTCATGGTCAGAGACCGGAGCCTGCGCTATCTGGTGTGACGCCGTGTCGCTGCAGCGTCACTTTTGGTACACCGCTCACGCCGAACCGGTTCCCACATTCGGCCAGCCGATCTCGGATCCCGCTGCGCCGATCTCACATCTCGCCCCGTCGCTCCACGACATTCGCTCCAGACCAGACCCCGAAACGCCTCGGACACCTCCGAACCGACCTCGACGGAACCGAACCGACTTCGATCGCGCCCGAACCCTCCCTGACTTCGATCGAACCGACCCCACACGAACCCGAACCGATCCGATCCACACCCGAGGAACCCCCGGTCTTGATCCCGCCCCTCGTCACCACCGTGATCACCCGCTTGTCAGTGCCGGGCCGTAGGGTGGTCGCGCTATGACGAAGCCCTCACTCCCCGAACTCCTGCATGCTGCCGTCACCGCCGTCGGCGGTACGGAGCGCCCCGGCCAGGTGACCATGGCCGAATCCGTCGCGGAGGCGATCGACGGCGGATCCCATCTGCTGGTCCAGGCCGGCACCGGCACCGGAAAGTCGCTGGGCTATCTCGTGCCCGCGCTCGCGCAGGGGGAGCGCGTCGTCGTGGCGACGGCCACGCTGGCGCTGCAGCGCCAGCTGGTGGAGCGGGACCTGCCGCGCACCGTTGACGCACTGCACCCGCTGCTGCGCCGTCGCCCCGAGTTCGCGATGCTCAAGGGCAGGTCCAACTACCTGTGTCTGCACCGCCTGCACGAGGGAGTCCCGCAGGACGAGGAGGAAGGCCTCTTCGACCAGTTCGAGGCAGCCGCCCCCACCAGCAAGCTGGGGCAGGACCTGCTGCGGCTGCGCGACTGGGCGGACGAGACGGAGACGGGCGATCGCGACGACCTCACGCCCGGCGTGTCCGACCGGGCCTGGGCCCAGGTCTCGGTGTCGTCGCGGGAGTGCCTCGGCGCTTCGAAGTGCGCGTACGGCGCCGAATGCTTCGCCGAGATGGCTCGTGAGCGGGCCAAGCTCTCGGAGGTCGTCGTCACCAACCACGCGTTGCTCGCGATCGACGCCATCGAGGGCGCACCGGTCCTCCCGCAGCACGAGGTCCTGATCGTCGACGAGGCGCACGAACTGGTCTCGAGGGTCACCGGAGTCGCCACCGGCGAACTCACTCCCGGCCAGGTCAACCGCGCGGTTCGCCGTGCCGCGAAGCTCGTCAACGAGAAGGCCGCCGACCAGCTCCAGACGGCCGCCGAGGGCTTCGAACGGCTGATGGAGCTGGCCCTGCCGGGCCGCCTGGAGGAGATCCCGGAGGACCTCGCCTACGCGCTCATGGCACTGCGCGACGCATGCCGCACCGTCATCTCCGCGATCGGTGCCACCCGTGACAAGTCCGTGCAGGACGAGGACGCGGTCCGCAAGCAGGCGCTCGCCTCGGTCGAAACCGTGCACGACGTGGCGGAGCGCATCACCAACGGCTCCGAGTGGGACGTCGTCTGGTACGAGCGCCACGACCGTTTCGGCGCGTCCCTGCGCGTGGCCCCCATGTCCGTGTCGGGACTCCTGAGGGAGAAGCTCTTCGCGGACCGCTCCGTCGTCCTGACCTCCGCGACCTTGAAGCTGGGCGGCGACTTCAACGGCGTCGGCGCGTCCCTGGGGCTCGCTCCCGAGGGGACAGAGGGCGATGACCTGCCGCAGTGGAAGGGAGTGGACGTCGGTTCGCCCTTCGAGTACCGCAAGCAGGGAATCCTGTACGTCGCCAAGCACCTGTCACGCCCCGCGCGAGACGGCGACCGTGTCGACATGCTCGACGAGCTGACCGAGCTGATCCAGGCCGCCGGCGGTCGCACGCTCGGTCTGTTCTCCTCCATGCGGGCCGCCCAGCTGGCCGCCGAGGAGCTCCGCTCCCGCATCCCCGAGTTCCCGATCCTTCTTCAGGGCGAGGAGACGCTCGGCGAGCTGATCAAGAACTTCGCGGCCGATCCCAAGACCTGTCTCTTCGGCACGCTGTCCCTCTGGCAGGGCGTCGACGTGCCCGGCACCAGCTGCCAGCTGGTCGTCATGGACAAGATCCCGTTCCCGCGCCCGGACGACCCGCTGATGAGTGCCCGCCAGAAGGCGGTGGAGGATGCCGGAGGCAACGGCTTCATGGCGGTCGCGGCCACCCACGCCGCCCTGCTCATGGCCCAGGGCGCCGGCCGCCTCGTACGGGCGTCGGGGGACCGCGGCGTGGTCGCCGTACTGGATCAGCGGCTGGCTACAGCCCGGTACGGCAGCTACCTGAAGGCTTCACTGCCCGACTTCTGGTACACGACGGACCGTAACCAGGTCCGGAAGTCGCTGTCCGCGATCGACGCGACGGCGAAGCAGGCGGAGGCGGACCAGCCACAGTGATCGGGGTGGGCCTGTCGTGGCCGCGCCGCCGCGACCACGACAGGCCCACCCCGATCCGGGATCCGGTGACTACGTCGGACCCCGCACAGCACCAGGGCGGCTCGGCCCCACACCGCACAGGGCCCCACACCACCGGGCACCGGACAGCACAGGGCCCCGGAACCGGCGCAGGGGTCCCGGGGCCCGGTCAGGGGGCGACGCCCTTCCGGCGTCGCCCGCCGCAGCCGTCACACGCGGCGCAGCACGGCCACCACCTTGCCGAGGATGGTCGCGTCGTCGCCCGGGATCGGCTCGTACGCGGAGTTGTGCGGGAGGAGCCAGACGTGGCCGTCCTCGCGCTTGAAGCGCTTGACCGTGGCCTCGCCATCGAGCATCGCGGCCACGATGTCGCCGTTCTCGGCGACCGGCTGGCGCCGCACCGTGACCCAGTCGCCGTCGCAGATCGCGGCCTCGATCATCGAGTCACCGACGACCTTCAGCACGAACAGCTCGCCGTCACCGACCAACTGCCGGGGGAGAGGGAAGACGTCCTCGACCGACTCCTCGGCGAGAATCGGGCCACCGGCGGCGATACGGCCGACCAGAGGGACGTAGGACGCGGCGGGTTTGCCCGCGGTGTCCGTGGGTTGCACGGAAGCGGCCTGGTCGGAGCCGCGCACCTCGTACGCGCGCGGGCGGTGCGGGTCGCGGCGCAGGAAGCCCTTGCGCTCCAGTGCCATCAGCTGGTGAGCGACCGAGGACGTGCTGGACAGGCCGACCGCCTGGCCGATCTCCCGCATCGACGGCGGGTAGCCGCGCCGCTGCACGGAATCCCTGATGACCTCGATCACGCGGCGCTGCCGGTCCGTGAGCCCCGAGCTGTCCGCCCGGATGCCCGGAGGTCGGCCCGGTAGGGAGCGCTTGTGCCCCTCGGGATTCATGGCTTCGTTCATCGCATGCACCGGCTCGAGTCGGCCCTGGGAGCGGTCCTGGGCAGTGATGGTGGCACTGTCTGCGGTGGTGGTCACGTCGGCCCCTCTCGATGGTCTCCCTGCTGCACAACGGTAGTTGCTTTCGAAAGGTTGCGCCAAACACACGTTCGAGTGAAAAATCGCGAATCGCCTGACGTGATCATGTGTCTGGGTGTATAGCTAACGCGCTTCCCGGCGGATAAAAGGGTCCATTGTTGTACTCTTCACCGCCGGTGAACGACCTCGTGGGTCATGGTCCAAGTCTGCCATCCGACATCGGGCCGACCGTGAAGTGACCCCCATTTGTGCGGGAGTCCCACGTCCCCTCCGTGTGGCGCTCACGGTATCTCCGTATGTGTCGCAGCGATACGGCAGTGCACGCACGCGTGCGGCGCGTCGGTATGGCAGTACCGCACATAGCTGTGCGCGTGCGACACGCGCGTAGGGCGTGCGTGTATGAGCCAATCCCCACATCTAGTGGTTGGATTGCAGCAGCAGCCCAGAAGTTGTGGTCCCCCCGGTCTTCGGACGCTCGGAGATCGCCTATGCTTGGGGCTGCTTCGAGGGGCCCGTGAGGCCCAGCGAGGCTATTGAGTCTGCTGTGAGGAGGGTTGGAGTTATGCACTGCCCCTTCTGCAGGCACCCCGACAGCCGTGTCGTCGACAGCCGTACGACCGACGACGGCACGTCGATCCGCAGGCGCCGACAGTGTCCTGACTGCTCCCGTCGTTTCACGACCGTGGAGACTTGCTCGCTGATGGTGATCAAGCGGTCCGGAGTCACCGAGCCGTTCAGCCGTACCAAGGTCATCAATGGTGTGCGCAAGGCATGCCAGGGACGGCCTGTCACCGAGGACGCGCTCGCCCAGCTCGGCCAGCGGGTCGAGGAGGCGGTGCGGGCCACCGGAAGCGCCGAGCTGACCACCCATGACGTGGGGCTGGCCATACTCGGCCCGTTGCAGGAGCTCGACCTCGTCGCATATCTGCGATTCGCCTCTGTCTACCGGGCGTTCGACTCGCTCGAGGACTTCGAGGCCGCGATCGTGGAACTGAGGGAGGCGACGGGACGCCCCGCCGCGGACGACGACGACCGCGAAGGCGACGCAGAAGCTGTCGCGGGGGGCCGGGAAGACGATCGCGGGTCCGGCGGGGCTGCACAGGTCCCCGTGCCCGCCAACGCCGCCGACTGAGGGCCGGCCGGTTCCGGTCCTCGGACTCGGGATCCGGCCGCGAGGCGGCGACACAAGACCTGCTGCGGGTGGCGATCAGAGGGTGCCCGCAGCACCAGACAGAACACGTGCCACGGGGAACATCGGGGCACTTCAGGGCGTTTTAGCCCGTAGAGGGAGGCGGCATGACAGAGACGGCGAGCGGTCCGGCACGGAGTTCCCGCGCCAAGGGCACCAAGGCGACCAAGGGACTGCGTATCGAGCGCATCCACACCACCCCCGGCGTACACCCGTACGACGAGGTGGCCTGGGAGCGCCGTGACGTCGTCATGACCAACTGGCGCGACGGCTCGGTCAACTTCGAGCAGCGTGGCGTCGAGTTCCCCGACTTCTGGTCGGTGAACGCGGTCAACATCGTCACCAGCAAGTACTTCCGCGGTGCGGTCGGTACCCCGCAGCGCGAGGTGAGCCTGAAGCAGCTCATCGACCGCATCGTGAAGACGTATCGGAAGGCCGGCGAGGACTACAAGTACTTCGCTTCCCCCGCCGACGCCGAGATCTTCGAGCACGAGCTGGCCTACGCCCTCCTGCACCAGATCTTCAGCTTCAACAGCCCTGTCTGGTTCAACGTCGGTACGCCCCAGCCCCAGCAGGTCTCCGCCTGCTTCATCCTGGCCGTCGACGACTCCATGGAGTCGATCCTCGACTGGTACAAGGAAGAGGGCATGATCTTCAAGGGCGGCTCCGGCGCCGGCCTGAACCTCTCCCGCATCCGCTCCTCCAAGGAGCTGCTGTCCTCCGGTGGCAACGCCTCCGGTCCCGTTTCCTTCATGCGCGGTGCCGACGCCTCCGCAGGAACGATCAAGTCGGGTGGTGCCACCCGGCGCGCCGCCAAGATGGTCATCCTCGACGTCGACCACCCGGACATCGAGGACTTCATCGAGACCAAGGTGAAGGAAGAGGAGAAGATCCGCGCGCTGCGTGACGCGGGCTTCGACATGGACCTGGGCGGCGACGACATCACGTCCGTCCAGTACCAGAACGCCAACAACTCGGTCCGGGTGAACGACGAGTTCATGAAGGCGGTCGAGCAGGGCGGCAAGTTCGGCCTGCGCGCGCGGATGACCGGCGAGGTCATCGAAGAGGTCGACGCCAAGGCGCTGTTCCGCAAGATGGCCGAGGCCGCCTGGGCCTGTGCCGACCCCGGCATTCAGTACGACGACACCATCAACCACTGGCACACCTGCCCGGAGTCCGGCCGTATCAACGGCTCGAACCCCTGCAGCGAGTACATGCACCTGGACAACACGTCCTGCAACCTCGCCTCGCTGAACCTGATGAAGTTCCTGAAGGACGACGGCAAGGGCAACCAGTCCTTCGACGTCGAGCGGTTCGCCAAGGTCGTCGAGCTCGTCATCACCGCGATGGACATCTCCATCTGCTTCGCGGACTTCCCGACGCAGAAGATCGGCGAGAACACGCGCGCGTTCCGTCAGCTCGGCATCGGCTACGCCAACCTCGGCGCCCTGCTGATGGCGACCGGCCACGCGTACGACTCCGACGGCGGCCGTGCGCTCGCCGGTGCCATCACCTCCCTGATGACCGGCACCTCGTACAAGCGCTCCGCCGAACTCGCCGCGGTCGTGGGCGCGTACGACGGCTACGCCCGCAACGCCCAGCCGCACCTGCGTGTCATGAAGCAGCACGCCGACGCCAACGGCGTGGCCGTCCGCATGGACGACCTGGACACGCCGATCTGGGCCGCCGCCACGGAGGCCTGGCAGGACGTGCTGCGTCTTGGTGAGAAGAACGGTTTCCGTAACTCCCAGGCGTCCGTCATCGCCCCGACCGGCACCATCGGCCTGGCGATGTCCTGCGACACCACCGGTCTTGAGCCCGACCTCGCGCTGGTCAAGTTCAAGAAGCTGGTCGGCGGCGGCTCGATGCAGATCGTCAACGGCACCGTCCCGCAGGCCCTGCGCCGCCTGGGCTACCAGGAGGAGCAGATCGAGGCGATCGTCGCCCACATCGCCGAGCACGGCAATGTCGTCGACGCCCCGGGCCTCAAGCACGAGCACTACGAGGTGTTCGACTGCGCCATGGGCGAGCGCTCCATCTCCGCGATGGGCCACGTCCGGATGATGGCCGCGATCCAGCCCTGGATCTCCGGCGCCCTGTCCAAGACGGTCAACATGCCGGAGTCGGCGACCGTCGAGGAGGTCGAGGAGATCTACTTCGAGGCCTGGAAGCTGGGCGTCAAGGCGCTCGCCATCTACCGCGACAACTGCAAGGTCGGCCAGCCGCTCTCCGCGAAGACCAAGGAGAAGGAGAAGACCGAGATCACGGAGAAGGCCGAGGCCACCATCCGTGAGACGGTCGAGAAGGTCGTCGAGTACCGCCCGGTCCGCAAGCGCCTGCCGAAGGGCCGTCCCGGCATCACCACGTCCTTCACCGTCGGCGGCGCCGAGGGCTACATGACCGCCAACTCCTACCCGGACGACGGTCTCGGCGAGGTCTTCCTGAAGATGTCCAAGCAGGGCTCGACTCTCGCGGGCATGATGGACGCCTTCTCGATCGCCGTCTCGGTCGGTCTGCAGTACGGCGTGCCCCTGGAGACCTACGTCTCGAAGTTCACGAACATGCGCTTCGAGCCGGCCGGCATGACGGACGACCCGGACGTGCGGATGGCGCAGTCGATCGTCGACTACATCTTCCGTCGTCTCGCGCTCGACTTCCTGCCCTTCGAGACGCGCTCCGCGCTCGGCATCCACTCGGCCGAGGAGCGTCAGCGTCACCTGGAGACGGGTTCGTACGAGCCCGCCGAGGACGAGGTCGACGTCGAGGGCCTGGCCCAGTCGGCGCCGCGCGCCCAGGAGCTGAAGGCCGTCGCCGCGCCGAAGGCCGAGGCCTCGGTGGCCAAGCCCGCTCCGCAGCAGGCCCACACCAGCGCCGAACTGGTGGAGATGCAGCTGGGTATCCAGGCGGACGCCCCGCTGTGCTTCTCCTGCGGCACGAAGATGCAGCGGGCCGGCTCCTGCTACATCTGCGAGGGCTGCGGCTCGACGAGCGGCTGCAGCTGACGCGGGCAGGGGCTTGGCCCCGACCGTTGGGACGCCCTTGAGGTGACCTGACGGAAGGCCCCCAGGGAGGGGCGCCGATCACATGTCGGCGCCCCTCCCTGCCGTATGTCCACGCGCGCGTGGAAACGGCACTTACGGTTGGCGAGGCCTGCCCATGGTCGCGGTGAACGTCGCCGGATCGTCCTCGAATCCGAGGATGCCCGGGCGGAATTCCCATGTGCCCGAGTCCTGACGTACGAACTCCGCGACCGTCGTCGCCGTCGAACCGAGCACGCCGCCGAAGTCGTCCTCGGCCAGGACGGTGTAGTCCTCACGGATGCGCAGGGCAGGCTTGATGACGCTGACGAAGGTGCGCTTGGCAGGGCGTTGCTGTATCACGACTCCGACCATCACGCGCGCGTACCGGCTGTCGAGCCGGTTGAGCTCCAAGGTCATGACCTCGTCCCAGCCGAAGCCCTTGCCGTCCTTGCTGTCCCGGTTCAGATAGATGGTGCCGTCGGGCGAGCGGCTGTCGAAGTGCACCACGTAGGCGGGATCGCCGTACGGGTCGCTCGCCAGGTAGGTCGCGGCGACGATGTCCAGGTCGGTGGGCGGTTCCCCGGCTGGACTGGGATCCCACTTGACCGAGACCTCGACTTTCCGGATCCCCTTGTTGATGGCGCTCACCAGGCTTCCCCTTCCCCGTTTCGCGTATGCCCTCAGCCTGAACTGCCCAGCAGATGAGGCCGGTTGTCCATCCTGCCACGCGCGAGGGATCGCGCGCCGGGGTGCTGTGCGGTCGAGCGTGACCGACGCCACGCTCCGTGGCCTTACCATGGCGCGGTGCTGGTCAAGTGGATTCGCTGCACCGTGGTGGACCGCCGCGGCTTCGAGCGGGGGCAGCGAAAATGGGCGGGGCTTCTGGGGGAGCCGGGATTTCGGGGGCAGGGGGGTGGCTGGAGCCGGGGGCGGCAGGGGGTGGTGCACGTCTTCTCGTTCTGGGAGAGCCGTTCCTTCTACGACTCCTTCATGGCCCGCTCCCACGACAGACTGGCGGCGGCCCAGTCGGGCACCTACAAGGACATGCAGGTCAAGCTCTTCGACTACCGCTTCGACGTGAAGACCGGCTTCGAGCCGCGCTTCACCGACGCGGACCTCGTCAGAGTGGCGCACTGTCGCGTTCACGAGGAGCGCGCCGAGCACTTCACGCTCATGCAGGAGAAGGTCTGGAACCCTGCGATGGCCGGCTCGCCCGGCATGGTGCGCGGACTGTTCGGCGAGGCGCCGGGCCACGAATTCCTCGTCCTGTCGATGTGGCACTCGGCCGCGGAGCACGGCAAGTACCGCACGGAGCGAGTGGAGCGACTGGCGCTACGAGCCCAGACGGAGGCGGACGTCGCGGCTCTCACGGGTGACATCGTGGAGCTCGAACCCACCTGGACCGTTTGACTTCCGGACCTGTTGATCGTGCTCCCTGGTGGGGCCAGTGGTGCAGGAAATGTGTGACCTACGCCGTATAGGGCCCGTACGAGTGCTCGATCGGTCTTCACCCGATCTAGGGTTTTGGCATGGCACGACCACGGCGCATCGTCCTTGTCCGGCACGGCGAGTCAACGGGCAATGTTGATGACACCGTCTACGAGCGTGAGCCCGACCACGCGCTTGCCCTGACCGAGCGGGGCTGGCGGCAGGCCGAGGAGACGGGAAAACGGCTGCGGGAGGTGTTCGGCCGTGAGCGCGTCAGCGTGTACGTCTCGCCCTACCGCCGCACGCACGACACGCTGCGCGCCTTCCATCTGGATCCCGAGCTCATACGGGTGCGCGAGGAGCCCCGGCTTCGCGAGCAGGACTGGGGAAACTGGCAGGACCGTGACGACGTACGCCTCCAGAAGTCCTACCGGGACGCCTATGGCCACTTCTTCTACCGCTTCGCACAGGGCGAGTCCGGCGCCGACGTGTACGACCGGGTCGGCAACTTCCTGGAGAGCCTCTACCGCAGTTTCGAAGCCCCCGACCACCCGCCGAACGTGCTGCTCGTGACCCACGGCCTGGCCATGCGGCTGTTCTGCATGCGCTGGTTCCACTGGACCGTCGCGGAATTCGAGTCGCTCTCGAACCCGGGGAACGCGGAGATGCGGATGCTCGTTCTGGGGGACGACGGCAAGTACACGCTTGACCGGCCTTTCGAACGCTGGCGGGATCCGGAACCGTATGGGATCACCGGATAGAGTGGCAGAGCGATGACCGCTGACTCCTCAACCGACGGGCGCCTGGAGCGCGCCCTCGCCAGCCTGCGCGCACTCGCGGTGGGGGACGCGCTGGGCTCACAGTTCTTCGTGCCGGTGAACTACCCGCTGCTCAAGCGCCGCGAGCTGCCCTCCGGCCCCTGGCAGTGGACCGACGACACGGAGATGGCCTGCTCCGTGGTCGCCGTCCTGGCCACTCACCACCGCATCGATCAGGATGCTCTGGCCCGCTCCTTCGCCGAGCACCACGACTTCGACCGGGGCTACGGTCCCGCCGTCAACCGGCTGCTGCGCCTGGTCCGCGAGGGCGGGGACTGGCGCGAACTCTCGGCCGCGCTCTTCAACGGACAGGGTTCCTGGGGCAACGGCGCCGCGATGCGCATCGCACCCCTCGGCGCGTGGTACGCCGATGACCCGGAGCAGGCGACGCACCAGGCCGAGATCTCGGCCTACCCCACGCACCAGCACCGCGAGGCCGTGGTCGGCGCCATGGCCGTTGCCGCGGCTGCCGCCCTGGCCGGCTCACCTGGCGGGCCGCCCAGCCCCGAAGCGCTCCTCGACGACGTCATCGCCCTCGTCCCGAAGAGCGCGGTCGGAGCGGGTCTCCGGCGCGCCCGGGACATGCTCGACTACGGCGACGCGGGCACCGTCGCGGCCGTCCTCGGCTGCGGTCGGCGTACGACGGCCCATGACACCGTGCCCTTCGCGCTCTGGTCGGCCGCGCGGGCTCTCGGCGACTACCAGCAGGCCTTCTGGACCACCGCGCAGGTCGGCGGTGACGTGGACACCACGTGCGCCATCGTGGGCGGCGTGATCGGCTCCGGGAAGGCCGGGGCAGTGCCGACCGAGTGGGTGGAGCGGACCGAGGCCTTCCCGGAGTGGATGCCGACGTCTGCGTAGCGCGGCGCCTCGGACCTGGTGGAACCCTCGACCTCGCGCACCATCGATAACTTTCTGTGCCCGCCGGGAACTCTGCGTGACAGTCAAGCCGTTGTCATGGCAGTTGGTGTGCGACCGCTGGGCCGCACAGGCCAGGTGACGTCCGAGGGGTGCGGGGGTGGGGTCATGGGAGTCACGTCGGTGCTGGGTGCGCTGATCGTCGTGGCGGCTGCCGTGTGGGGCGGGCTCCGGCTTCCCTACGCTGCCGTGGCCCGCCCGACGTCGGTCGCTGTGAGGGTGGTGCGGATGGCCGGCCCGTCGTCCTCGCCTTTCGTCCCCCGGACGCGATCCGGCCATCCGCTGCCCTTCGCGGGCCCGGCCGGGTCAGCCGGCCATCGGGCCCGCCGTTCCGGCGAGGGCTTCCAGGTCGCTCTTGCGCACCCGGATCACCAGCCATGCGGTGACCAGGGCGAGGACGGCCATCGCGGCGGCCGCCACGAAGCCCATCGAGATGCCCTGCGTGAGCACGTCGTGACCCCACGGGCCCGGCAGCTGCTGCGTCTTGGCGAACTCCGCCTTCTGCTCGGGCGACGCCTCGGCCAGGAACGCCGGAATCTGCTTCTCCGCCTCGTCCTTGCTGGCCGACCCGAACACCGTCGTCAGGATGGACAGTCCGAGCGAACCACCCACCTGCTGCGTGGCGTTGAGCAGCCCGGACGCGGCACCGGCCTCGTGCTGTGCGACGCCGGAAACCGCGGTGATCGTCAGCGTCACGAAGTTCAGGCCCATGCCGAAGCCGAACAACAGCATCGGCCCGAGCACCCCGCCGACATACGAGCTGTCGGCGCTGATGAGGGTCTGCCAGGCCAGCCCGATCGCCGTGAGTGCCGAGCCCACCAGCATGAACGGCTTCGGGCCGAGCACCGGCAGGAAGCGCTGCGAAAGACCGGCGCCGAGCGCGATCACGACCGTCACGGGCAGGAAGGCGAGACCGGCCTCGATCGGGGTGTACTGCAGGACGTTCTGCACGAACAGCACGATGTAGAAGAACATGCCGAACATCGCCGCGGCCAGACTGAGCATGATCACGTACGTGCCCGAGCGGTTGCGGTCGGCGAACATCCTGAGTGGGGTGATGGGCTCCTTGGCCCGCGACTCGATGAACGCGAAGGCCAGCAAGAGGACCACCGCGGCGCCGAAGGACCCGATGGTCAGACTGTCCCGCCAGCCTTCGTCCGCCGCGCGGATGAAGCCGTAGACCAGGGATGCCATGCCCAGTGTCGAGGTCAGGGCGCCGGCTATGTCGAAGCGCCCGCTGTGCCGTTCGGACTCACTGATGTACAGGGGTGTGAGTACGGCGATCAGGATGCCGATCGGCACGTTGACGAAGAGCACCCACCGCCAGTCGAGCCACTCGGTGAGCATTCCGCCGGCCAGCAGACCGATCGCACCACCACCCGCGGATACGGCGGCGAAGACGCCGAACGCCCGATTGCGTTCCGGGCCTTCGGGGAACGTGGTGGTGATGAGCGCCAGCGAAGTGGGCGACGCTATCGCGCCACCCACGCCCTGGAGCACGCGCGCGGCCAGCAACTGCCAGGGTTCCTGGGCGAGTCCGCCGAGCAGCGAGGCGAGGGTGAAGAGCAGGATGCCGGCCATGAAGACCCGGCGGCGCCCCAGGATGTCACCGGCGCGGCCGCCGAGAAGCAGCAGACCGCCGAAGGTGAGCGTGTAGGCGCTGACGACCCAGGTGAGGTCGGTGGTGCTGAACTTGAGCGCGTCTTGAATGTGCGGGAGTGCGATGTTCACAATCGTCGCGTCGAGTACCACCATGAGTTGGCAGGCCGCGATGACGGTGAGCGCGATGCCGGGATGCCCCTCCCGGCGGGCCGCACCTGGTTTCTGATCCTTGATCAACTGAGAGGTTGTCACTATGGGTCCCCCACAAGAGCGTTAGTGAACGCTCGCGTTCACTGTCGCGTCAACCGTAGTGAGTCCCCGGTAGTGAACGCAAGCGTTCACTTGTGTCGTCACCGCGCGGTGCGTCCCCCGCAGTTGCCGCATGGTGGTGGTCCCGTGTTCCCCGTAAGCCCCGCTTCCCTTGTTCGTTGGAGATGCTCAGATGGTTACCTCGCGCTGGACGGCCGCCCCCGCTCAGGCGGCCTCCCTCCGTCGGCGCGGCGCCGTGCTCGAACGCGCGATCCTCGATGCCGCACTGGAGCAGCTCAGTACCGTCGGCTGGAACGGTCTCACCATGGAGGGTGTCGCCGCCGGTGCCCAGACCGGCAAGGCCGCCGTCTATCGGCGCTGGCCGTCCAAAGAGGACCTCGTCGCCGATGCGCTGCGTGCTGGACTGCCTCGCTTCGAGTCGGCTCCCGACCTGGGGAGCGTGCGCGAGGATCTTCTCGAGCTGTGTCGGCAGGCGCGGGAGGCGATGTACTCGCGCCCTGGTTCCGCGCTGCGGTCGGTGATTCACGAATGCGACAGCCTGCAGGCCGAGCGCTTTCATGGCGTGATCCTCAAGGGGGTCGTCGAACCGACCATAGCCTTGCTCCGTGAGGTGATCACCCGCGGGATTGAGCGTGGAGAGGTGCGTGCCGATGCGGCGAACGGCTATGTCTTCGACGCCATCCCGGCGATGATGATGTACCGGTCGAAAATGTGCGCGAGCGAATGGGGTGATCGGGATCTGGAGGAGATGATTGACCAGTTGATGGTCCCTCTGCTCCGTCCGACGGGGCCTGAGGCTCAGCTCGACGGGGCCCTGGGGTTCCGCCCGACGGGGTCCTGAGGTTCGGCCCGGCTGGCTCTGACGCTCTGTGCGACGGAGCTCTGAGCGATCACTTCACCTGCCCGGAGGTTGCTTCGGTGGACCGGGGTGTCGAAGCGGGCTCCTGGCGGCGTACGCTAAGGGCGCCATGCCGTACGAACCGCCTACTCACACCGTCGAGCGCTCCCTTCGAGCCACGACCGGAGCGAAGATCATTGCCGGTGTCGACGAGGTGGGGCGGGGTGCCTGGGCCGGGCCCGTCACCGTCTGTGCGGCGATCACCGGACTACGTCGACCCCCCGAGGGTCTCACCGACTCCAAGCTGCTCACCATCAAGCGGCGCACCGAGCTCGCCGGCGAGCTGCGGAAGTGGGTGACCTCGTACGCCCTGGGGCACGCCTCTCCGGAGGAGATCGACCAGCTGGGGATGACGGCCTCGTTGCGGCTCGCCGCGATGCGTGCCCTGGAGACCCTGCCGGTCCGTCCCGACGCGGTGATCCTCGACGGGAAGCACGACTATCTCGGGGATCCCTGGAGGGTCCGTACGGTGATCAAGGGTGACCGGTCCTGCGTGGCCGTCGCGGCGGCCTCGGTGATCGCCAAGGTCCAGCGCGACAAAATGATGGCCGAACTGGGTATCGACCATGCAGACTTCGGTTTTGCGGACAACGCCGGGTATCCGTCGCCCGTGCACAAGGCCGCACTGGCGGAGCGGGGACCCACCCCGCACCACCGGTTGTCGTGGGCGTATCTTGATGCGCTGCCCCAGTGGCGGCACCTCAAGAAGGTCCGCGTCTGGGTGGAAGGAAGCGCTCCGGAGATCGAGGGACAGCTCGGCTTCGATTTCTGACGATTCCGATCGCACTTGTGTGCCACCCGCTCGTGCGAGTCGCACCAGCGTTTGATAAACATCAGCTCATGCCTCTCATTCCCGAGGAGCCTCAGATTCACGAGAGTGCCCAGGGTCCCCGCGCCACCCCGGCCAGCGGCCGCACCGCGCCGACCCCTCGTCCCGTACCCGGCCCCCGCCCCGCGGCTTCGTCGCGCCCCGGCCGACCCGGGCCCCCGCGGCCCGCGCCGCCGGTGCAACGTACGCCGCGCGACGTGGCCGTGGCCAAGCCCGGCCCCTCGGGCCCGGCTGCCCCTGCCGCCTCCGCCCACGCTGCGGCGACTCCACAGATCCAGCTGATCCCAGCCTCGCCCGAGGGTGCGCTCGACGCTGCCGAGGAGGCTGTCGATCTGCTCCTGGAGTCCGGCCGTGCCCCCGGCGACGTTCTGGTGATCACCACGGGCGAACAGCACCCGTGGGCCGCCCACGAGCTGTCCTTCGGCGAAGCCGCCTATTGGGCGCAGCACGATGCGGGTGACGACGTCTTCTACGCCGATGCCTCCGCCGTCGGCCGTGCCGCGTCGCGTCCCGTGGTCGTGGTCGCCGTCAACGGCGGTTCTGACGCCGTTGCCGCGACCGCCCTGCCTCTGGCCCTCGGCCGGGCGAGTGCCCTGCTGATCGTCTGCGGTGACCCACAGCGGATCAACTCGGTGCTGGGCGCGGGCGTCTGAGCCGGTTCCGGCTCGTCCGAGGGACATTCCGCAGAACACCAGGAGACGGACGCCGCCGTGGCGTCGTCAGCACGGCGGGGTTTTCGGTGTGCGCGGATGTACGGGGATGGTGTGCGGGGCTCGCCGCGCGCTCCTCGTCGGAGGCCGTTGTGCGGACCTCGGAGGAGCGGGATGCGGCTCCAGGACGTACGCGCGCACGCATGTGTCGTCATGGGAGGCGTTCGGACGCGTGACGGCTTCGGGCGTCGCGCCAGGGGCAGCCTCAGGCCGCCGCATCGCATGCGCAGGGCGGCGGGGCGCTCCCTCTGGGGCCGTGAACCCTTGTCGGTGTCCTCAGCGGGCCGCCGCGCGGCGCATGACCTCCGAAGCCGCGCCGCCGGTGCGGGGCAGCGGGAGCGGTGCCTCTGACGTGGCGAAGGGCTCCGGTGACGAGTCGGTGTTGGGACGGCGGCCGCCGCGGCCCTCGCCGAGGACCTGCCAGCCGTCACGGGTCAGCGTGATGTACGCGCCGCAGCGCAGGCCGTGCAGGGTGCAGGCGTCACGCAGGCCCCACATCCAGGCGCCGTCCTCCTCGGTCCAACGGGCGTCGCCCTCGCGGCAGTAGAGCAGCACCGCGGTGCGTACCGGGGTGCGGCGGCGAAGGTCGTGCGGGATGACGCGGCGCAACTGTGCGAGCAGGGCGTTGCGGAACATCCAGCCGTCGGCCGGTGCCTGGCGGCGGGTGAACGAGGCGCTCGCCCGCAGCCGTTCGTCCGAGTCGAGTACGGCCACGATCGCAGTGTCCGGCTTGGGGAGGTGCCGTGAGTGCAGCCCGCTGACGACCTCCCGCGGGTTGCGCAGCAGGGGGATTCCCGCGGCAGCCCACTCCGCGGGTTCGAGCATGCGGGCCAGAGGGTTGGCGGATGCGGCGGACAGGTCGGCTGACGTCGACGTGGCTGCCGCGGAGGACGGAGCGAATCCGAAGGTCACGGTCCTCCCTTCGGCTACGCGCCCACACTGCGGGCGAGGTCGGAATCGGGGGAGCGCACGCCGCAGCAGAGCCCTACCGGATCACGGGCGAGCCGTGCGGGGAGCGGACCTCAATTCTTCCTGGCGAACCGGAAAGCGGCAACGAGCAATTGGGGCCACCGTCCGATATCCAAGGGTGTGCGGGTTATATCCCTACCCAGTGCGTCACTCGGCGACGCATGCGGCGACCGTGCACAACCTGGTCGTACGGCTTGCTGCCGGAGGAACCCGGGGCGCGGGGCGGCGCGGGCCGGGATGTGTGCGGCACCGAGATCACGGTCGGGCGTCCCGTGCGGCCCTCGGAGGCTCGACCACTCGGTCCGTGGGCAGGTCGAGGATGGTCATGAGCAGGCGCTCCGTGTCGATGCGCGAGGTGAAGTGGCCGATTGTCAGTGCCGTCGGGTTGCATGGGGGCATGGACGTTCTGGAGCTGCGCGCTGAAGCCGATGCCATCCTCGCCGAGCTCGTCGGTGCCCCCGGTGGGTCGGCGCGGCTGCGGGAGGATCAGTGGCAGGCGGTGGCGGCCCTGGTGGAGGAGCGTCGGCGCGCCCTGGTGGTGCAGCGCACCGGCTGGGGAAAGTCGGCGGTGTACTTCGTGGCCACCGCCCTGCTGCGCCGACGTGGCTCCGGGCCCACCGTGATCGTCTCGCCGTTGCTGGCGCTGATGCGCAACCAGGTCGAGGCGGCCGCGCGGGCGGGTATCCGGGCGCACACGATCAACTCGGCCAATCCGGAGGAGTGGGAGGCCATCCACGAGGAGGTGGAGCGGGGAGAGACCGATGTTCTCCTCGTGAGCCCGGAACGCCTCAATGCCGTGGATTTCCGCGAGCAGGTGCTGCCCAAGCTGGCTGCCACGACCGGACTGCTGGTCGTCGACGAGGCGCACTGCATCTCCGACTGGGGCCACGACTTCCGCCCGGACTACCGGCGGCTGCGCGCGATGCTCGCCGAGCTGCCCGCCGGTGTGCCGGTCCTGGCCACCACCGCGACCGCCAACGCGCGCGTCACCGCGGATGTGGCCGAGCAGCTGGGCACCGGCGGCGGCGAGGCCTTGGTGCTGCGCGGCCCGCTGGACAGGGAGAGCCTGCGGCTCGGAGTGGTCCGGCTGCCGGACGCCGCGCATCGCCTGGGCTGGCTCGCCGAGCACCTGGACGACCTGCAGGGCTCCGGGATCGTCTACGCCCTCACGGTGGCCGCGGCCGAGGAAGCCACCGCCTTCCTGCGGCAGCGTGGCTTCCGGGTGGCCTCCTACACGGGGCGCACCGAGAACGCCGACCGACTGCAGGCAGAAGCCGACCTGCAGCAGAACCGCGTCAAGGCGCTGATCGCGACCTCGGCGCTGGGCATGGGCTTCGACAAACCGGACCTGGGCTTCGTGGTCCACCTCGGTTCGCCGTCCTCGCCGATCGCTTACTACCAGCAGGTGGGGCGCGCGGGGCGCGGCGTGGAGCACGCCGATGTGCTGCTGCTGCCGGGCAAGGAGGACGAGGCCATCTGGCGCTACTTCGCCGATACGGCCTTCCCGCCCGAGGCGCGGGTGCGCGAGACTCTGTCGGCTCTCGCCGGTGCGGGACGGCCGCTGTCCGTGCCGGCCCTGGAAGCCGTCGTCGACCTCCGGCGCACCCGGCTGGAGACCATGCTCAAGGTGCTGGACGTGGACGGAGCCGTCAAACGTGTGAAGGGCGGCTGGATCTCCACGGGAGAGCAGTGGGTCTACGACTCCGAGCGGTACGCCTGGGTCGCCCGGCAGCGGGCGGCCGAGCAGCAGGCCATGCGTGACTACGTGAGCACGACCCAGTGCCGGATGGAGTTCCTGCGCCGTCAACTGGACGACGAGGGGGCGGTACCGTGCGGACGTTGCGACAACTGCGCCGGCCCTTGGGTCGATTCCGACGTCTCGGCGGAGACGCTGACGGGAGCGGTGAAGGAACTGGACCGCCCGGGCGTGGAGATCGAGCCGCGCCGCATGTGGCCGACGGGGATGCCCGCGCTGGGTATCGACCTCAAGGGGCGCATCGCGGCCAAGGAGCAGTGCTCCACCGGACGTGCCCTGGGGCGGCTGTCGGACATCGGCTGGGGCAACCGGCTGCGCCCGCTGCTGGCCGAGAACGCCCCCGACGGTCCGGTACCTGACGATGTCCTGCAGGCCGCGGTGGCGGTCCTCGCCGACTGGGCGCGCTCCCCGGGTGGCTGGGCGCGCGACGTCCCGGACGCCTCTGCCCGGCCGGTGGGAGTGGTCGCCGTACCGTCCGTGACCCGCCCGCAGTTGGTCGGCTCCCTCGCGGAGGGAATCGCGTCCGTCGGCCGGCTCCCGTTCCTCGGCACCCTGACGTACGGCGGGCAGGGCGGCGCACATGCGGCGCGCCGCAGCAACTCCGCCCAGCGGCTCAGAGGTCTGTTCGGCGCGTTCACCGTTTCCGAGGAACTGGCCGGTGCGCTGGCTCGATCTCCCGGCCCCGTCCTGCTGGTCGACGACTGCACCGACTCCGGCTGGACCCTCGCGGTCGCTGCCCGGCTGCTACGCCAGGCAGGCGCTGAGCAGGTTCTCCCGCTGGTCCTCGCGGCTTCGGGCTGATCCTGGGGGCGGCCACGGGGAGGTGCCGGGTCTGAAGCCGTCGGGGAGATGTGCGAGCGGCAGGAGTCGATCTCTAGGCCTGACCGACATCGTGGCATGCCTCCTGTGGGCCCAGCGACGCCGTGGGCAGGGGGTTGTCGTGTCCCTGGTCGGACTTATCCACAGGCCAAACCGGAGCCTTGCGATCCGCGAGATCGTCTTCGCATGACGAATCACAGCGAAGCGACTGGATCTCCCGACGACAGTGCAGGCGAGTGCATCGCAGGCAACGACGGCGTAGGCAGCGCACAGCATCGCCGCCCTGGGGCAACCGAGTCGAATGGCGTGCACGAGGTATGCGAGGCGGCTGAGGTATCCAAGGCGATTGAGGCATCCCAGACGCCTGAGGCCTCTGAGGCGCACGGTGTGCGGGGTGGGCACGACGAGCACCGAGGGCGCTCGCAGGAAGCGGATCAACTCGACTGCACGTCGTACGACGGCCAGCTGGCCGAGCACCAGGTCACCCTGCGCACCCCGGCCGAACTGGCCGACGCGCTGCCGTATCTCCTCGGGTACCGCCCGGAGGACAGCATCGTGCTCGTGGCCCTGCATGACAGGGATGGGCGTGGTCGGTTCGGCGGCCGTGCGCGGCTCGGCATTCCCGCGAGCGCGGACGACTGGGAGTCCGCCGCCAGGCAGTTGGCCGACGGACTGGTGAGGGGCAGCGAGCGCAAGGGAGCCCGGCCCGAGCAGATGGTCGCCTTCCTCTGCCAGGAACCGGTGAAGGGGGAGACGGGCCGTCAGGTCATGGAGCGGCTGCGACCACTGGCGCAGAGGATGCGTGTCGCATGCGGCAGCTTGGACGTGCCGGTGATCGAGGCCCTGTGCATCTCGGACGGCTGCTTCTGGTCCTACTGCTGCGACAGGGAGGAGTGCTGTCCGCGTGAGGGTCGGCCGATGGGCCTGCCGGGTACGTCCGTGCTGGCCGCAGCGGCCACGTACGCCGGGGTTCAGGTGCGCGGCACGCTGCGCGAGTTGCGGGCCAGGCTGCTGCCCTGGGAGACAGCCGCCGCCCTGGAGCAGGAAATCGCCCTGGACACGGCAGGGATGACGTTGGTCCCCAGCATCCTCGACGAAGCGACACGCACGGGCGTGGCAGAGGAGACGCTGCGGCTGGCCGAACGGCTCATGACCCGGTTCGCCGCAGCACCCCTGATGTCCGGGACGCTCACCGCTGATCTCCGCGACGACGAACTGCTCGGACACGAAGAGGCCGCGAGGCTCATTCTCGGCTTGCAGGACCGCGCGACCCGCGACCGGGCGGCCGAGTGGATGGAGGGCGACGAGGCCGCTCCCGCCCTCCGGCTCTGGCGAGCGCTGGCTCGTCGCTGCGTCGGACCGTACCGCGAGCACGCGGCGGCGCCCCTCACTCTCGCCGGCTGGGTCGCCTGGTCCAGCGGCGACGACCTGGAGGCCCGAGAAGCCCTTGCCATGGCACTCGGCGCCGACTCCGACTACCTCTTCGCCCGTCTCCTGCACCAGGCCTGCAACGAGGGTTTGGACCCCGAGTCGATCCGCCGCTGCCTGCGCGCGGAGCGTTCGGGCCGCGAGCAGCTGGACGCCGGGCGGCTCGAGAAGCCGGAGGGCGGTGTCGCACAGCCGGTACCGGGTGAGGCGGTGGGCACCGGGCCGATGTCTGACGCGGGTGTCCGTCGCCGGGCTCGGCACCCTGCGGGTTCGGCGGGCAGCCTGCCTCGCTCTGCAACGGCTGCCGGGCGGGATCGGGTTACCCGCGCCCCGCGCTCTCGTACCTCGGCGGGTGCGCGCCTGGATGCCTCGCGCCCGGGCAGCACGGCGTCGCGCGCACCGAAGAATACGGCTCCGCGTACACCGAAGAACATGGCTCCGGGTACCCCGAATAAGGGAGGCGGCGTGCGTCGGGCTGGATCTCGCCCGGAAGGTGCGCGATCCAAGAACGCCGGCGTCGAGGGGGATGCGTGAGTCACCGAGGGCAGAGCCCGGACCGAAGTACTCGAGATGGCGGCTGTTGGGGTCGGAGTTGTGAGGGAGGCGGTCGCGGCGGGGGCTGTTGCGGGCGGGGCTCTGAGGTAGGTGCTGGCGGAGAGAGCCCTCGCGGGCGGGGCTCTGAGGGAGGAGGTCGCGACGAGGGTTGTCGTCGGAGGAGCTTTGAGGGAGCAGGCCGTGGAAAGGGCTCTTACGGGCGGACCGCTGAGCTATTCCGTCGTGGTGACGGCCGTGGTGGCGAGGGCTCTGATGGAGGGGATGGAGATGACGGCCGTGGTCGGCAGGCCGTTGACCGATGCCGGCATGGTGACGGCCGTCGCCTGCCGCGCACTGACTGATGCCGTGCAGGAGGGAGTGGTTGCGGGGCGCGGCGCGGGTGTCGATCAGGCCACCGCGTCCGTGAAACGGGTCGCCACGAGCAACTCCCTGATCCGAGCCGACGCTTACAGCCCGGATCGATCGCAGGGCTGCGCCCCGGTGCCCCGCATCGCCTCAACCTGTCCGGCGAACACGCTGGACGCGGCTTCCCTTCGGCGGAGTTACCCCATACCCGGCGTGACCTGGAGGAGTCCCTCCCCGTTCACCTGAGTGGCGGAACGGCTGGACCGGCTGTGCCGCCGCACCGCCCCTGTCACTCCGGGTCCCCCAGCCCGCGCCGCACCCGCCCGAGGCGCACTGAGCGCAGAGGAAGCCGCCCCATGCCACAGCCGACTCCGACCTCTCCGGCCGCCGACGATCGCACCGCGACGGATGAACCGGTGTCGCACTTCGGACTGGGTGACGAGCAGCCTGGGTTCGGGTGCAGTTCGGGGCGGGGCGCACCAAGGTCTCCGAGCGATGCCGCTCGCAGTTCCCCATCGGCCGGGCGCGACTGGCCCCTTCCGGACGCGGTGGACCAGGCGCGTTCCGTTGCTGTACCGGCGGACCAGGTCCCACGCCCTGTCCGGCGGCCGACGGCGGACCAGGACGGTCGTACCTACCCGTGGGAAGGGCGGACTGAGCTGCCGGTTCAGCCGACCGGGCCGACGTGGCGCGCGAAGCCGACAGACCAGAGCCTGAGCCCCTCGCACTCATCGCCCCTGGGTCAGGACCCGACCGCGTCACCGCATGCCGACACCACGAGGCTCTCCAGCCCGCCTTCTGGTCGGCCATGCGACGCCCCCTCGTCGGCTCGCTCGTCGGCCGCCTCCCGACCACACTCATCGACCTCAGTGCAGGCTCAAACGTCGGCTCGCCCGCCGGCATCGCAGCTGGTCTCCCTGCCGACACAGTTATCGACGTCCGTGCCGGCTCGGTCCTCGCAGCCCTCACCGGCACCGCTCCGGTCATCCGCACCGACGCTGCCACCAATCCCCACACCGACGCTGCCACAAGTCCCCGCACCGGCTCGGTCCTCGGCCCCCGCACCGATTGGCCCACCGGTCCCCGCACCAACCCGGCCCTCAGTAACCTCGGCAACACCCCCCTCCTTCACACACCGGTCCACCGACCTCCCTCCCACCCACGACGCATTGATCTGCGTCGCCCTCCCGGGCCTCGCCATCTCCACGGGGCAGGGGCAGTTGACCGGCCGGGGACTCGACGGGTTCTACCGCGCGGGGCGGCGTGTGCTCTCGCGCTGTCAGGTGCGGGTGGCCGGACGCCAACCGCTGGCGGTCCAGGCTCGGATGACCGCGGCCGACTGTGCCCGTTTCGTGGGCACACTGCGCGCTTCGCCACAGGCGGGCCCCGACCCGGACGTCCTCGTCGAGCGGACCCGTCGCGCGGACGGCAGCGAGCGGATCACGCTGCGCAGCGCGGCCGTTCGCCCCTTGTGGGTGCCGGTCGAGGTCGCCCTGGGGACGGACCTGGCCGACCTCGGTGCGATCGCGTCCGGTAACCCGGGACCGGAGCTGCCCGCCACTGTCCACGACTCCGGTCTGCGCTGGTCGTGCGCCAAGGGGAGCTCGACGGTGACGGCCGACCCGCCGCCCGCCGACGCGCTGGCCTCCGCGGGGCTGCTGCGCTGGGAGTTCGCACTGCCCCCTGGGGGCAGTGCGAGCATCGAGCTGCGGGTGCGGCTGGACGGGGCGGGACCCGTCCGGGCGGTGGGCCGCGCGGCGACCAGCCCGCTGGCCTCCGCGCTGGCCTCCGCGCGGGCGTCCGGCGACGAGCCCGCAGCGGAGGCCCTGCTACGGACGAGCATCGAGGACCTCCAGGCACTCCTGCTGCGTGACCCCGCCCACCCCTCCGACACCCACCTTGCCGCCGGGGTGCCCTGGCGCTGCGGTCCGGCTCCGGCCGACGCCCTTGCCGCGGCTCGGATGACCCTGTCCCTGGGTACCCGGCTCGCGGCGGGCACGTTGCGAGCCCTCGCCCGCACCCAACTCCGGGGCCGGGGACCGCAGTCCGGCATGATCCCCGGGCCGTTACGGGACGCGGGCACGCACCTGCCCCCGAGCTGCACGGGTACGGAGGCCACGCTGCTCTTTCCCGCGCTGCTCGCGGAAGCCCGACGCTGGGGTCTGCCTCAGCCCGATACCGAGGAACTTCTCCCGGCGGCCGAGCGGTGTCTGACCTGGCTGCGGACCACAGTGGGTGACGGCACCTGTCTGCGCGACCCGCACCCCGGCGGACCCGTCCGCTGCGAGACCCAGGCGCACGCCCATCGTGCGGCGTTGCTCGGCGCCGATCTCCTCGATGCCTGCGGCAGACCGGGTGGCGCCGGGTTGCGGGAGTGGGCCGGGGCGATGCGGACGGCGTTTCGCGCGGACCTCTGGATCGACGACGTGGGCGGTGGCCGACCTGCCGCCGCCCGGGCCCCGGACGGACGCCTGGTGCCGCATCTGGGCGCCGCCGCCGTCCATCTCCTCGACACCGGCCTGCTGGGTGGGGGAGAACAGGCGCCCGGCCTGCTCGACAAGGTGCAGACCGAACAACTCGCCCGGCTGCTCGGCGCACCGGCCATGGACTCGGGCTGGGGTCTGCGGGGGCTGGGTGCGAAGGAGGCGGGGTACAACCCGTTCGGTCACCGCAGCGGCGCGGTGCGGGTCCACGCGACCGCGCTCGCCGTCGCGGGCCTGGCCGCGGCCGACTACGAGAAGGAGGCGAGTGCGCTGCTGCGGGGCGTGCTGGCGGCGGCAGCGGCATTCGGCCACCGGCTTCCCGAGATGTACGCGGGGGAGCAGCGCACCGACGGGAGCGCTCCACTCCCGCACCCCGCGGCCTGCCGCCCCGCTGCCACGTCGGCGGCGGCCGGGGTGCTCCTGCTGACCACGCTGGCGGGCATCCGCCCGGACGCTCCCGGACGGACGGTCACCATGCGGCCGATGCGCAGTGCCCCACTGGGCGAGATCGTCCTGACGGGACTTCGCGTCGCCGGCGCCCCCTTCTCCATACGCGTCAGCAGGCTGGGCCTCGCCATGGTCGAGGAGGCGGCCGACGGACTCCAACTGCGAGCGTGACCTCCGGCTGCCCGCCACGTCACGGTATGCGTGACCTTGGATGACGACCCACGGCAGGGCATACGTGACCTGGATGACGACCCACGGCAGGGCATACGTGACCTCGGATGAGTCGTACGGCACGGCTCACGTGACCTTGGCCGACACCACACGGCACGGCACACATGAGCTTGGCCGAAACCACGCGGCACGACGCACGCGACCTAGGCCGACACCACACTGCACAACGCACCTGACCTCGGACGACGCCCCACGGCACGGCACACGCCACCTCGTACGGCGCCGCACTGCACGACATGCCGGAGGGACCGTGAGGCGCATACCCGGCTGAATTGGATCAACGGTCGACGGGACCGGCGAAGGGAGTGTTTATCGTCAGGCAGACGACTATGATCGCCGCATGCCCTACGACCCGTCAGCGTTTCCGCCCTTTGCCGTCACCGTGGACCTGGTCGTGCTGACCGTGCGCCGCCATGCCCTGTGCGCGCTGGCGGTGCGCAGGGGTGAACCGCCGTTCCAGGGGCGCTGGGCGCTGCCCGGCGGGTTCGTACGGGCCGACGAGGACCTGGCGCAGGCCGCGGCACGCGAGTTGGCCGAGGAGACCGGGCTGCGGGCCCACGATCCGGCTGTCCCCGTGCAGGACAACGGTGCTCACCTGGAGCAGCTCGCGACGTACGGCGACCCCAAGCGGGACCCCCGGATGCGCGTGGTCAGCGTCGCCCACCTCGCGCTGGCCCCCGACCTGCCCGCACCCCGTGCGGGCGGCGACGCCAGCAATGCCCGCTGGGCGCCGGTCGACGAACTGCTGCAGCAGGGCGGCTACGGCCGCGACGGCGAGCCGGTCGCGCCACTCGCCTTCGATCACGCGCAGATCCTGGCCGACGGGGTGGAACGCGCCCGCTCCAAGATCGAGTACTCGTCGCTGGCGACGGCGTTCTGCCCCACCGAGTTCACGGTCGGCGAGCTGCGCCGTGTCTACGAGGCGGTGTGGGGCGTGGCGCTCGACCCCCGTAACTTCCACCGCAAGGTGACGGGCACGCCGGGCTTCCTGGTCCCGACCGGCGGCACCACCACGCGGCAGGGTGGCCGCCCCGCCCAGCTCTTCCGGGCCGGCGGAGCCACGCTGCTCAACCCCCCGATGCTGCGCCCCGAGGTCTGACCGGAGCGCCTGAGGCGAGGCGTCCCGCCGGGGCCCCGTCGGGGTCTGACGACATGGATCTGGGCGCTGGAACGGCCGAGGCGAAGGGCAGATGATGGCGAATCCGGGCGCACTCAGAGGGGCAAGGATCCGGCCGAGTCGACTGCCGCCCGGGCTACGGGCCTTGCGCTGCCCGGAAAAACGGACATAACGCGCTATCTTGCTAAGGGTGATCCAGGCCATCGGACTGACCAGCGACCCTCGCAAGCAGCTTCCTCCCGCTGTCGACGACGTGTCCTTCGAGGCGCGCGCGGGCTGTGTCACCGCGCTGCTCGGGGCGGCGGGAGCGGGCAAGACGACGGCGCTCCGACTCATGCTCGAACTCCAACACGGCCGTGGGATCACCTACTTCAGAGGTCGTCCCCTGCACCGCATCGCCCATCCGTCGCGCGAGGTCGGTGTGCTACTGGGCGATGTTCCCGGGCACCCGGCCCGCACCGTCCGCGGCCATCTGCGCATGTTGTGCGCCGCCGCGGGCGTCCCGGCACGGCGCGCCGACGAAGTCTTGGAGGTGGTCGGCCTCGTCAGCCTGCGCGAAGAACGCCTCGGCACCCTCTCGCGTGGCATGGACCGCCGGCTCGGTCTGGCCTGCGCGCTGCTCGCCGACCCGCACACCCTCGTGCTCGACGAACCCGCGGACGGGCTGTCGACCCGCGAGAGCCGTTGGCTGCACGGCATGCTGCGCGCACACGCCGCCCAGGGCGGCACGGTTCTGCTGACCACGGCCGACCCCAAGGAGGCCGCACGCGCCGCCGACCGGGTCGTCACCCTGGAGCGGGGCAGACTCCTCGCCGACCAGGAAGCCGCCGACTTCTCCCGCACACGGCTGCGCCCCCGCGTCGCCGTCCGCACCCCGCACGCCTCCCGCCTCGCCGCGCTGCTCGCCAAGGAGGCGCGCACCACTCGGCGCTCCGTCGAGGTCGTGCGTGAAAGCGGCAACCGGCTCTCCGTGTACGGCAGTACATGCGCCGCGATCGGTGAGACCGCGTACCGCCACGGCATCCTCGTCCACCAACTCGCCGACGAGATCGGCGACATGGGTCCCGACAGTGCGGCGCGGCTCTCCGCGGAGTCGCGAGCCGACGAAGCGCCGCTGACGCCGGCCCGGGAAACGATCACGGCCCGTGAACACGAGCGCGCGGCCGCGCCGCCGGTGACGGTGCCGATGCGACACAAAGGGTCGGCCACAGCCGACGACCTCCCGGCGCCACGCGAGGCATCAGCGGCGCCGGACGGAAAGCCGACCACGCCGCAGGCGTCCACCGGCGAGCCGAGACGGGCCGACGCACCCACCGAGGACTATGGGCCTTCCTCGCCGGCCACCCCCCATGCCGCTGCCCCGAATGCCGCTGCCCCGAATGCCGCCGATCCGCATGCCACCGTCCCGCCGCTCGACGACTCGCGCGCCGCGGACTTCTCTCCCGACTGCCTTCCCGATCTCCCGCCCCCCATCGCCGTCCACCCCGCCCCCAGCCCCCTCCGCCCTCTCCGTTACGAACTCCGTCGCGCCGCCGGAGTCGGCACCGGGTTCCTCACCGCCGCCGCCGTGCTCGTGGTGTCCGCCCTCACCGCCGTACTGCTCGCCCGTGTCGGGCACACTCCGCATCCGCGCCTGCTGGTCGCATGGCCGCGGGAGCTCCCGTTGCCGCCCGCGGCGCTCGGGGCCGGGCTGCTCGGCGCGATCGCGTTCGGCGAGGAGTTCCGCCACCCCGCCCTGGCGGCGGATCGCGGCACCGTCCCCCGTCGGCTGGGGCTGCTGGCCGCGAAACTCCTCGTCGCCTCCGCCACCGCGCTGGCGCTGGCCGTCCTCACCGTCGGCTGCGACCTCGAAGTGCTCTATCTCGTCTACGGACGGGAGCTCGCGGAGGTTCCCGCCGACTGGCTTGCGCTGAGCGCGAGTTGGATCGGGCTCGTGGTCGGCTGTGCCTGGGCCGGCGTGCTGGCCGCGGGTCTCTTCCGGTCGACCACGGCGGGGCTCGCGGCGGTGGTCGCCGTACCCGTTCTCCTCGTACCCCTCGTGCAGAAGGTCCTGGAAGGGCCTTCGGTGCGGACGGCAGCCGGATTTCCGCTGCGGCTGCGCGAGCTGCTGCTGTCGCAGTGGCCGTTCGGGGGAGAGCGATATCTGGCCGCGGCCGCACGCGTCATCGCCCAACCCGTCGGCGGCGCACTGGCGTTGTCGCTGGCCGCTTTGCTCGCCGCCTATCTGCTCACGACCACGCGTAGCAGGGTCCGATGACGACCGTTCCTGCTCGTCCCGGCCCTGTCCTGCACGCAACTCCCTGGGGAAAGCCCATTTCTTTCCGATAAGGCGTCAATTGCGACGGGGTGAGCGATCACCCTTTCGTGTGCTTTTCACCAAAGACCTCAAGGGAGTTGGGGACGGCGCCGACAAAGGATCCGTGAGTACCCTTGCGCACACCATGATGACCGCCGCCCGCTCCGCCGACTCCGGTCTGGCCGGCCCGGGCGATCTCGACCGCTACCCCTACGCCGAGGCCCCCGTCGCCGACCGCGTCGGCGTCCCCGCGTGGGAAGGCGCGGACCCGGATCTGGGCCGTGTCGGCAGGCGCGCCGCCGGCAGCCGCGGACGCGGGCTGCACGGCCAACTCGTCCAGCAGCTCGGCCAGATGATCGTCTCCGGCGACCTGGGCGCCGACCGTCCGCTCGTGCCCGAGGAGATCGGCCAGCGCTTCGAGGTCTCCCGCACCGTCGTCCGCGAGTCGCTCCGCGTCCTGGAGGCCAAGGGCCTGGTCAGTGCCCGCCCCAACGTGGGCACGCGCGTGCGTCCCGTCAGCGACTGGAACCTCCTCGACCCGGACATCATCGAGTGGCGCGCCTTCGGGCCGCAGCGCGACGATCAGCGTCGGGAGCTGAGCGAGCTGCGCTGGACGATCGAGCCGCTCGCCGCCCGCCTCGCGGCCGGGCACGGGCGCGACGACGTCCAGCAGCGGCTCGCCGACATGGTCGAGATCATGAGCCACGCGATGGGCCAGGGCGACGTCCTCACCTTCTCCCGCGCCGACACCGAGTTCCACACGCTCCTCATCCAGGTCGCGGGCAACCGCATGCTGGAGCATCTGTCGGGGATCGTCTCGGCCGCCCTGCAGGTCTCCGGCGGGCCTGTCACGGGTTGTGACCGGCCGAACGAGGCGTCGCTGGCGCAGCACAGCAGGATCGTCGACGCGCTCGCCGCCGGCGACGGCGCGGCCGCCGAGACGGCCATGCGTCAACTTCTCACCGTCCATCCCGAGGTGGAGCGCGTGGTGCCCGCACCCCGTGAGCACTGACCGCCCACCCCGGTCGCGCGGCTGAGGAAGGCGCCTCCCCCCTCCTGGGGCGCCACTCGGTCCGCGCGTCCTCCCGTCGGACCCGCAGGATCCACCCCGGATCCTGCGGGTCCGACGGTGCGACGAGGCCGCGGAATCGCCGTACAGTTCATGGGTCAAGGCTTCGGGTGACACCTTCTGTGAGTATCTGCCCGTTTTTGAATGGTTACGGGATGTGACTCGGGCCACGCAGATTGGGCGTAACGCTCGGGGATGCAGCGCGATGACCTAAGAGGTGACAGCCGAGGAGGGAATACGGACGCCGTTCAAGGCGCTGTGCATCTTCCCGGCCCCCGCCCGCACCGTCGGCCCATCCCCAGGTCGGTGGTCGGCTCCTGTCCGCCGTGGACGGGGCCGGAAGCCGTTTTCCAACGTTCCGAGAGGTTGTTCGTGTCGGCCAGCACATCCCGTACGCTCCCGCCGGAGATCGCCGAGTCCGTCTCTGTCATGGCTCTTATCGAGCGGGGAAAGGCTGAGGGGCAGATCGCCGGCGACGATGTGCGTCGGGCCTTCGAAGCTGACCAGATTCCGGCCACTCAGTGGAAGAACGTACTGCGCAGCCTCAACCAGATCCTCGAGGAAGAGGGTGTGACGCTGATGGTCAGTGCCGCGGAGCCCAAGCGCACCCGAAAGAGCGTCGCAGCGAAGAGTCCGGCCAAGCGCACCGCCACCAAGACGGTCGCGGCGAAGACGGTGACCACCAAGAAGGCCACCGCCACCGCCACCCCGGCTGCGCCCGCCGCCGAGCCCGCCGTCGAGGACGAGGCGCCCGTGAAGAAGGCCGCCGCCAAGAAGACGACGACCGCGAAGAAGGCGGCCGCGAAGAAGACCGTCGCCAAGAAGACGGCGGCCAAGAAGACGACCGCCGGCAAGGACGACGCCGAGGTTCTCGAGGACGAGGTGCTCGAGGACGCCAAGCCCGGCGATGAGCCCGAGGGCGCCGAGAGCGCCGGTTTCGTGCTCTCCGACGAGGACGAGGACGACGCGCCCGCGCAGCAGGTCGCCGCGGCCGGCGCCACCGCCGACCCGGTCAAGGACTACCTCAAGCAGATCGGCAAGGTCCCCCTGCTCAACGCCGAGCAGGAGGTCGAGCTCGCCAAGCGCATCGAGGCCGGTCTGTTCGCCGAGGACAAGCTGGCCAACGCCGACAAGCTCGCCCCCAAGCTCAAGCGCGAGCTGGAGATCATCGCCGAGGACGGCCGCCGCGCCAAGAACCACCTCCTGGA
Source organism: Streptomyces cyaneochromogenes (assembly GCF_003963535.1). Taxonomy (GTDB): domain Bacteria; phylum Actinomycetota; class Actinomycetes; order Streptomycetales; family Streptomycetaceae; genus Streptomyces; species Streptomyces shaanxiensis. The sequence continues at coordinate 7,513,337 of NZ_CP034539.1, forward strand.
GGCCAACCTCCGTCTGGTGGTCTCCCTGGCCAAGCGCTACACCGGCCGCGGCATGCTCTTCCTGGACCTCATCCAGGAGGGCAACCTCGGTCTGATCCGCGCGGTCGAGAAGTTCGACTACACCAAGGGCTACAAGTTCTCCACGTACGCCACCTGGTGGATCCGTCAGGCGATCACCCGCGCCATGGCCGACCAGGCCCGCACCATCCGTATCCCGGTGCACATGGTCGAGGTCATCAACAAGCTCGCGCGCGTGCAGCGTCAGATGCTCCAGGACCTGGGCCGCGAGCCCACCCCGGAGGAGCTGGCCAAGGAACTCGACATGACCCCGGAGAAGGTCATCGAGGTCCAGAAGTACGGCCGCGAGCCCATCTCGCTGCACACTCCTCTGGGCGAGGACGGCGACAGCGAGTTCGGTGACCTCATCGAGGACTCCGAGGCCGTCGTCCCGGCCGACGCGGTCAGCTTCACGCTTCTGCAGGAGCAGCTGCACTCGGTCCTCGACACCCTGTCCGAGCGCGAGGCGGGCGTCGTCTCGATGCGCTTCGGTCTCACCGACGGTCAGCCGAAGACCCTCGACGAGATCGGCAAGGTGTACGGCGTGACGCGCGAGCGCATCCGCCAGATCGAGTCCAAGACGATGTCGAAGCTGCGCCACCCGTCGCGGTCCCAGGTGCTGCGCGACTACCTCGACTAAGTCGCCTTCGTACGACACACAAGGCCCGGTCTCCCGAGTGGGGACCGGGCCTTCGCGCTGTTGCCGCAGGTGCGGGGTGCGGCGGCCTGACTCACTCTGGGTTTTCCACGAGCACCCGAGAGTGAGGAGCGTCATGCGTCGTACCTTTGCCCGGGCGCTGGCCGGGCCGCTGGTTATGGCGGCCGCGGCAGCCGCCATACCGCTGGTGTCCGCCGCCCCTGCTGCTGCCGACAGCGTCGTCGTCGGCGGGGCCCCGGTTGATGTGTCAGTCAGTCCCTGGACCGTGGCGCTGTCCAGTCGTGACCGGTTCGGAGGTACGCGGGCCGGCCAGTTCTGTGTCGGGGTGGCGGTCAGTCGGTCCACCGTCCTCACCGCGGCTCACTGCATGAGCGAGGAGGTTCTCGGGACGTCGCCGCAACAGATGCGCGACTTCAGTGTCATCGCGGGCCGTACGGACCTGCTGTCGAACCGGGGCCAGGAGATCCGAGTCCGCAACATCTGGGTCAACCCGGCCTACGACAGTGCCACCAACGCGGGCGACTTCGCCGTGCTCACCCTCGCCCAGCCGCTTCCCGCCGGCTCGGTGATCGGGATGGCAGGCGCGGGCGATCCCGCCTACACGCCGGGAGCCGGCGCCCTGGTCTACGGGTGGGGGGACATCACGGGCGCGGGTGACTACGCGCGAGGGCTGCGGGCGGCGCGGGTGCACGTGTTGCCCGACGCTCACTGCAGGAGGGCGTATCCGGGCGGTGGTGAAGGCACGTACATGGCAGACAGCATGGTCTGCGCCGGAGAGCCGCAGGGAGGGCGGGACGCCTGTCAGGGAGACAGCGGAGGGCCGCTGGTCGCTCACGGGAAGCTGATCGGGCTGGTGTCCTGGGGCACCGGCTGCGGCCGCGCCGGCAGTCCCGGCGTCTACACGCGGGTGTCCGAGATCGCACGGACCCTGCGGTGGACCGTCCGGGCGGCTGACAGGGCCTGAGGGATCGCGGGGTATGAGCGCGGGCGGCCGCCCCTGAGGTCAGGGGCGGCCGCCCGTCAAACCGGCCTGTGCCGGAGCTGGCTCGTCGTGGATGCGAGGTGTCAGCGCTCTTCTTCGGACGCCGATGCGGGAACGGACGTCAGCCGCTCCGTCTCGTCCTGTATCTCAGCGGCGATCTTCTTGAGTTCCGGCTCGAACTTGCGACCGTGGTGGGCGCAGAAGAGCAGTTCTCCGCCGCTGAGCAGGACGACGCGCACGTACGCCTGGGCGCCGCAACGGTCGCAGCGGTCAGCGGCCGTCAGCGGGCTCGCGGGGGTCAGAACAGTAGTCACGTCGCCTCTTCTCTAGCTCGACGAGCTGTCGTACCAGGGTCAACATCCAACCAGCCCCAAAACGTTCCCGCTCGTGGCTTCACCCAGAGTGAAATTTTTCCGGGGCGGCCGGCTGCTGCCGGTTTGGCGGCGAATGTGCCGTATTGCGTCTCTGTCGTGCTTACGGTTTCGCGCTGTCGGTCAAGGTCGGTCCTCCCGGCTGGCTTGCCGGTTTGTTCATGAGGACGTGCCCGGAGCCTATTTGGTTCATGCCTGGAAGGGAACGTGATATGTACTTCACCCCATCGAGGGATCGAACATGCATGCGACCCTGGACTAGTCTGTGGTTCGCACGAGGGTGGCGTTACAACGGCTCTACCAGGCCTCGGTACCCTCTTGACGGCGACCGAAGCCGCGCCCTTACCCATCAGGGCGTCATCTGAAATTCAGCGAGGAGCGAACCGCGTGACCGCCGAGACGTCCGTGCCGTCCACAGCGCTGCTGGCAGGAGCAGACCGGGACGGTTCCAACTACACCGCGCGGCACCTGCTCGTCCTCGAGGGGCTCGAGGCCGTGCGCAAGCGCCCGGGTATGTACATCGGGTCGACCGACAGCCGCGGTCTCATGCACTGCCTGTGGGAGATCATCGACAACTCCGTCGACGAGGCCCTCGGCGGCTACTGCGATCACATCGAGGTGATCCTGCACGACGACGGGTCCGTGGAGGTCCGGGACAACGGCCGGGGCATCCCGGTCGACGTCGAGCCCAAGACCGGTATGTCCGGCGTCGAGGTCGTCATGACCAAGCTGCACGCGGGCGGCAAGTTCGGCGGCGGCTCCTACGCCGCCTCCGGCGGTCTGCACGGCGTGGGCGCCTCCGTGGTGAACGCCCTGTCCGCGCGGCTGGACGTCGAGGTGGACCGCAACGGCCACACCCACGCCATCAGCTTCCGGCGCGGTGTCCCCGGGGCCTTCGCCGCCGACGGCCCGAACGCGAAGTTCGACGCCAAGAGCGGCCTGCGCAAGACCAAGAAGATCCCCAAGACCCGCAACGGCACGCGCGTGCGGTACTGGGCCGACCGCCAGATCTTCCTCAAGGACGCCAAGCTCGCTCTGGAGACGTTGCATCAGCGCGCCCGCCAGACCGCGTTCCTGGTGCCCGGCCTGACCATCGTCGTCCGCGACGAGTTCGGCCTCGGCGACGGCGGCAGCAAGGGCGAGGAGTCCTTCCGCTTCGACGGCGGCATCAGCGAGTTCTGCGAGTACCTGGCCGCCGACAGGCCGGTCTGCGACGTCCTGCGCTTCTCCGGCCAGGGCACCTTCCGGGAGACCGTCCCGGTCCTGGACGAGCACGGCCAGATGACCCCCACCCAGGTGACCCGTGAGCTCGACGTCGATGTCGCGATGCGGTGGGGCACGGGGTACGACACGACCCTGAAGTCGTTCGTGAACATCATCGCCACCCCCAAGGGCGGCACCCACGTCGCGGGCTTCGAGACGGCCGTGACCAGCACCATGAACGAGGTGCTGCGCGGCAAGAAGCTGCTGCGCGTCGCCGAGGACGACATCGTCAAGGACGACGCCCTGGAGGGCCTCACCGCGGTCGTCACCGTGCGCCTGGCCGAGCCGCAGTTCGAGGGCCAGACCAAGGAGGTCCTGGGCACCTCGGCGGCCCGGCGCATCGTGAACACCGTGATCTCCAAGGAGCTCAAGGCGTTCCTGACGTCCACCAAGCGGGACGCCGCGGCACAGGCGCGCGTGGTTCTCGAGAAGGCCGTCGCGGCGGCCCGTACGCGTATCGCGGCCCGCCAGCACAAGGACGCGCAGCGCCGGAAGACGGCGCTGGAGTCCTCGTCGCTGCCCGCCAAGCTCGCCGACTGCCGCAGCGACGACGTCGACCGCAGTGAGCTGTTCATCGTCGAGGGAGACTCCGCGCTCGGCACCGCCAAGCTCGCCCGGAACTCCGAGTTCCAGGCGCTGCTGCCGATCCGCGGCAAGATCCTCAACGTCCAGAAGTCGTCCGTGACCGACATGCTCAAGAACGCCGAGTGCGGCGCGATCATCCAGGTCATAGGGGCGGGGTCCGGCCGGACCTTCGACATCGACGCCGCGCGCTACGGCAAGATCATCATGATGACCGACGCCGACGTGGACGGCTCGCACATCCGGACCCTGTTGCTGACGCTCTTCCAGCGCTACATGCGGCCCATGATCGAGGCGGGCCGGGTGTTCGCCGCGGTGCCGCCGCTGCACCGGATCGAGCTCGTCCAGCCCAAGAAGGGGCAGGACAAGTACGTCTACACGTACTCGGACCGTGAGCTGCGCGACAAGCTCATGGAGTTCGAGACCAAGGGGGTCCGGTACAAGGACTCCATCCAGCGCTACAAGGGTCTCGGTGAGATGGACGCCGACCAGCTGGCCGAGACGACCATGGACCCGCGCCATCGCACGCTGCGCCGGATCACCCTGTCCGACCTGGAGGCCGCCGAGCGGGTCTTCGATCTGCTGATGGGGAACGATGTGGCGCCGCGCAAGGAGTTCATCTCAAGCTCCGCGGCGACGCTGGACAGGTCGCGCATCGACGCGTAGCCGCCGCGCTGGGCTTGGGCCGTGCTTTTCGGCCCTGGCTCCGCCTTCGGCCCTGACTCGGGTTCCCACCCGCACCGCTCGTGCGGCATTCGTCGCCAGGTGCGGGTGGCCTCAGTGGCGTGTTCTCGCCGTCGGCGGCAGTTGGCGGCCGTCGACGGACTGTCGGCGGTTATCCGGTATCGGGTCTTTGTGGGGTGCGTCACCTGATGGGGTGAAGCGCCCAAAGAAGAAGAGTCGGGGATCTTTCCGTTCTGTCCATGCTTGGTCATGCACTCAAGCGACGGTCGTCCCCGCGAAGCCGGAAGCGCGCGGTTCGACGATCCCTGGTACGACGCCCTCGCCTCCGGGTGGGGGGAGTTGGACGATACGGGCGCTCCCGAGGCGACCCCGCCGACCGCGGGCGACGTGTACCTCGAGGTGCAGCGCAGCGCGGCCTTCCGGGAAGTGCGCAGCCGCTACCGGAGGTTCGTGGTTCCGGCGGTTGCCGTGTTCCTCTCCTGGTACGTGGCGTACGTCGTGGCCGCCACCGCCGCGCCAGGGCTGATGGCCCGTCCCGTCGCGGGCGCGGTGAACGTCGCGATGATCGCCGGGCTCGGACAGTTCCTCAGCACTTTCCTGCTCACCTGGGCCTACGCGCGCCACGCGCGGCTGCGACGGGACCGTGCGGCGCTCGAACTGCGCTGGGACACCCAGGAGTTGACGCGCGTCACACAGGGGCGACCGGTAGGCGGTGCCTCGTGACGGTCGATCACCAGACCCTGGCGCTGCTGCTGTTCGGCGTGTTCGTCGCGATCACGCTGGGGATCACGACGTGGGTGAGCCGCAACCGGCATGGTTCGGCCGAGGAGTTCTACGCGGGCGGCCGGCTCTTCACGCCCATGGAGAATGGTTTTGCCATCGCAGGTGACTACATGTCGGCAGCCTCCTTCCTCGGCATCTCGGGGCTCATCGCCCTGTTCGGCTACGACGGGCTGCTGTACTCGGTCGGCTTCCTCGTGGCCTGGCTGGTGGTGCTGTTCCTCGTCGCCGAACTGGTCCGCAACTGCGGACGGTTCACCCTCGCCGACGTGGTCGCCGCTCGGATGCGGGAGCGTCCCGTGCGGATCGCGACGGGAACTTCCTCGGTCACCGTGTCCGTTCTGTATCTGGTGGCGCAGATGGTGGGCGCGGGCACCCTGGTCGCGTTGCTGCTCGGGGGCAGGAGCGAGGCGGCGCAGGCCTGGACCGTCATCGGCGTCGGCGCGCTCATGGTGATCTATGTGTCGTTGGGAGGGATGCGGGCCACCACCTGGATCCAGATCGTCAAGTCGGTCCTGCTGCTCGGCGGTACCGTCGCGTTGACCGTGCTCGTCCTGCTGCGCTTCCACGGCGACTTCGACCGGCTGCTGCTCACGGCGGCCGAGCGCAGTGGTCACGGTGACGCGTTCCTGGCGCCCGGGCTCAAGTACGGCGGGGACTGGACAGCCCGGTTCGACTTCATCAGCCTGGGCCTGGCGCTCGTGCTCGGCACCGCCGGACTGCCGCACATCCTGTCCCGCTTCTTCACCGTGCCCACCGCCCGCGCCGCACGGCGCTCCGTGGTCTGGGCGATCGGGCTCATCGGCGGTTTCTACCTGATGACCATCGTCCTCGGCTTCGGCGCGGCCGCCATCCTCGGGTCCGAGGCCGTCCGCGGGTCGAACGCGGCCGGGAACACGGCCGTACCGCTGCTCGCGCTCGATCTGGGCGGTGGCGCGGACTCCACCGGAGGAACGGTTCTCTTCGCGCTTGTCGCGGCCATCGCCTTCGCCACGATCCTCGCGGTCGTCGCCGGCATCACGCTCTCGTCCTCGGCCTCCGTGGCCCACGATCTGTACGCTTCACTACGACGCCGGGGCGCCGAGCCCCGCAGCGAGGTGGCCGTGGCACGGGTCGCCGCGGTCGGCATCGGCGTGGTCGCGATCGCCCTCGGACTGCTGGCCCGCGACCTCAACGTCGCCTTCCTCGTGGGCCTCGCCTTCGCCGTCGCCGCGTCCGCCAACCTGCCGGTGCTGCTCTACTCGCTGTTCTGGCGGGACTTCACCACGCGCGGGGCCGTATGGGCGGTGTACGGCGGTCTGATCCCGGCCGTGGTGCTCGTGCTGCTGTCGCCCGTGGTGTCGGGCAGCCCCGACTCGCTGTTCCCCGGGGTCGACTTCGAGTACTTCCCCCTGCAGAACCCCGGCCTGGTCTCGATCCCGCTGGGCTTCGTCGCCGGCTGGCTCGGCACCGTCACCTCGGCCGAGGTCCCCGACGAGGCCAAGCATGCGGAGACCGAGGTGCGCTCGCTGACAGGGGCGGGGGCGGTCTAGGAGGGTCTAGGAGTGGTCTACGAGGGGTCTAGGAGGCGTCTTCCCGCCATGCCGGGATCGCGGACCCGGCACTGGCGGGCGCCTTCATCGCCGTACGTTTCACCGGACGGCTGACGCTTGGGCGGCCCGCATCCGTATGTAGGGGTGGCACGGTTCCCTTCCCCCGCCCCCACGGACCGTGCCTCAGGCGCGGGTCGCCCACACGTAACGGTGTTCCGGGCGGCCCGCGTCCCCGTACTTCAGGGTGAGGCGGGCCCGTCCCGTGCGTTCCAGGAGCTTGAGATAGCGCTGGGCGGTCTGCCGGCTCACCCCGGTCCGCTCGGCGATCTCCTGGGCCGACAGGGGGCCTTCGGCGTTCATCAGGGAGCGGCGTACGAGTTCCGCGGTCGTGGGGGAGTGGCCCTTGGGCAGGTCGGGCTCCGAGGGGGCCGACAGGGCGCCGAAGATACGATCCACCTCGGCCTGTTCCGCCTCGCCTCCGCCGTCGAGGGTGCGGCGCAGCTCCGCGTAGGCCTCCAGCTTGGCGCGCAGGCCCGCGAAGGCGAACGGCTTGACCAGGTACTGCAGCGCGCCGTACCGCATGGCCGCCTGCACCGTCGACACGTCCCGCGCCGCCGTCACCATGATCACGTCGGTGTGGTGGCCGCGACGCCGCATCTCCTGGACGGCCGACAGCCCCGTCCCGTCGGGCAGATAGTGGTCCATGAGGACCAGGTCCAGCTGGGGCAGCTCCTCCACCTGGCGCAGCGCCTCCGCCACGTTGTGCGCCTCGCCCGCGACGTGGAAGCCCGGCACCTTCCCGACGTAGGCGGCGTTGACCCGCGCGACGCGTGTGTCGTCGTCCACCACCAGGACCTCGATCATCGCGACTCCTCCTCGGCGACGGACTGCGCATCTGACGGCACGGCGAGGGCGGGCTCCAGGTCCGGCTCGGCCAGCGCCTCGGGCAGGACGACGGTGAACTCCGCGCCCCCGCCGGCCGCCTCTTCCACCACCGCACTGCCACCCTGCCGTTCGGCGAGCCTGCGGACGAGGGAGAGACCGATGCCGCGCTCGCGGTGGGCCGGGCGCTTCTTGGTGGACCACCCGTCGGTGAAGATCAACTCGCGTTGCTCCTCGGGGATTCCCGGCCCCGTGTCGCGCACCCTGAGGATCGCGGTACGCCCCTCGGCGCGCAGTTCGACCTCCACGCGCGCGTGCGGGGTGCCCGCGACGGCGTCCAGCGCGTTGTCCACGAGGTTGCCCACGATCGTGACGAGCCCCCTGGGGTCGATCAGCCGGTCCGGGAGCCCCGTGCGGTCCGCCAGACGCAGCGCGACACCGCGCTCGGCCGCCACGGTCGCCTTGCCCACCAGCAGGGCGGCGAGCAGCGGGTCCTGGATCTTCTCGGCGACCTGCTCCGCGGTGGCCCGGTGATCACCGACCGCCTCGCCGACGAACTCCACGGCGTCGTCGTACATCTCCAGTTCGAGCAGACCGAGGAGGGTGTGCATACGGTTGGCGTGCTCATGGTCCTGGGCGCGCAGTGCGTCGATCAGGCCGCGCGTCGAGTCCAGCTCCCGGCCGAGCTGCTCCAGCTCGGTGCGGTCGCGCAGAGTGGCGACGGCGCCGCCGTCGTCGGTGGGCATGCGGTTGGTGACCAGGACGCGCTGGCCGCGGACCGTGAGCAGATCGGTGCCGGTCACCCGGCCGGCCAGCACGTCGGTCGTACGGCCCTCGCCGAGCGCCTCGTCGAGGGACCGGCCGACGGCCTCGTCACCGATGCCGAGCAGCCGCCGTGCCTCGTCGTTCAGGAGGCGGATACGGCCGCCGCGGTCCAGGGCGACGACGCCCTCCCGGATGCCGTGCAGCATCGCCTCGCGCTCCGCAAGGAGCGCCGAGATGTCGGAGAAGGCCAGGTCACGGGTCTGCCGTTGGACCCGGCGGGAGATGAGCCAGGCGGCCAGCGCGCCGACCGCCAGGGCGCCGCCCGCGTACGCGAACAGCCCCGGGATGGCGTGCAGCAGCCTGGCCCGCACGCTGTCGTACGCGATACCGACCGAGACGGCGCCGATGATCTTCCCGTCGCCGTCGCGCAACGGCACCTTGCCGCGTGCGGTGCGGCCCAGGGTGCCGCTGTCGATCTGCATGACCTCGTGGCCCGCGAGGGCCTGGCCCGGGTCGGTCGACACGATCCTGCCGATCTCGCTCGACGTGGGATGGGACCAGCGCACCCCGCGCCGGTCCATCACGACGACGTACTCGGCCTTGGTTGCCTCACGGATCCGCTCCGCCTCCCGCTGGACCGGCCCGCCGGCCGTCGCGGGCGTGCCCGCCAGGTCCTCGGCGATCTGCGGCTGTGCCGCGGTGGTCTGCGCGATCGACAGCGCGCGGCGCATCGCCTGGTCGTCCAGCTGGTCGCTGAGCGGGGCGAGGAACAGGCCGGTCGCGAGCACCGCGACTCCCGCGGCGATCGCCACCTGCATCAGCAGCACCTGCGCGAACATCTGCCGGGGCAGACCGAGGCGCAGGCGGCGGGCGGGGGGAGTGGGGCTCATACCCATGACGGTACGTGGGTGCGTGGGATGGCCCGTAGAGGGGTGTGGCGTGGATCTCGTGGTGGATGCCGGGTTGGGGGCCGGTTGGGAGGGGCTGGTCGTCGGGGCGGCGGGTCTCCCTCAGAGGTGGGGGCGGGTGGCCGGTCCTTGCGGGGGTGGGGTGGGACGGCCGGTCACGGAGAGATGGGTCGGGTGGCCGGTCCTTGCGGGGGTGGGGTCAGCTCGCGAGCGCCGCCGTAATCGTCAGCTCCCGCAGCGCCACCACGTCCATCCGCGCGGGCGAGCCGAGCACCGACCCGCAGCTCTCGGGGCGGGGCGGCAGGGAGGCGCCCTGAGCCACGTGGACGCGCCAGTGACGGCCGTCCACGTGGGCGACGGTCACCTCCCACCTCGGGGCCGCGCCGTCCGTCCGTACGACGCTCAGCGCCTCCGCGGCGTCCTCGCCGGTGGCCCGTCGCACGGCCAGCTCGGCAGCCTGGCCCGGCCGCTCCCAGGCCGAGTTCCCGCGGCAGCCGTCGACGATGATTCGGCCGTCCTGGACGCCGTGCAGGACCTCCTTGACGGCGTGGGCCTGAGCCCGGCCGTACGCGTAGCCGTACGGCAGCACGAGCAGCGTCGGCGAGAACCGGTGTCCACCCAGATGGGTGACCTCCCAGACGCCGTCGACGCCGGACGTGGCGAGCTCGGCCGCGAGAGGGCGGCCCAGGAGGGCGCAGCAGCGGTCCCGCTTGCCGTTGGTGCAGACGAGGGCAAGCGGGTCGCCTGTGTGGGGACGTCCCTGGAGGACCGAGTCGAAGGTGTGGGGGTCGCCCATGCCCAGCGCGGCGAAGTCCAGGTCGAGCAACTGCTGTGGGGCGTGAGTCGTGGCGGCGTGCAGCCAGACGTTGCCGGGCACGGTGTGGGCCACATAGACCTGGCGCTCGGCGGAGGTCCCGCAGTCGGCGTGCCGGCCGGGGCGGCGGATCAGCGCGACGCGTACGCCCGTGCCCTTCGCGGCTTCCTCCAGGGCGCGGCCCAGCGCGGGGTCCAGGTGGCTCTGGGTGAGCGCCTTGGCACCCCACGGACCGGACTGCTCCAGGAGCAGCCAGGTCGTCGCGGTCGCCGCGGTCCCCGCGATGGGCTCGTCGAGGTCCCGCGAGACGGTTGAGCACGTACTCACAGAGGTGAGCCTAACCTGACTTGAGTCGGGGTGACTTCCCGAGGGGGCTCCTGGGGCGACTCCTGAACCCTGCGCCACTGCCCTGTCCCGATAGGGCTGGAGGCCTACTCGGGCAGTGGCTGTGGCGGCTTCGGACCCGCGTAGTGCCCGCTCGGGCGCATGCGCAGCGGTCGCTCCTCATACTCCTCCAGCGCGTGGGCGATCCAGCCCGCCGTGCGGGCCACGGCGAAGATCGTCTCACCGGCCGTGGACGGCATGGCGGAGGACGCCGTGAACACGGCCAGGGCCAGGTCGACGTTGGCGTGGAGCGGGGTGTGGCGGGCGGCGGTGGCGACGATGTCGCGGGCCGCGGCGAGGGCGGGCGCGGAGTGGGGGAGCTCCTCCAGGAGCTCGAACAGGACACGCGCGCGTGGGTCCTCGCCGGGGTAGAGCCGGTGACCGAGTCCCGGAATGCTCCGGCCGGCCCGCAGCTCCTGTGCGATGACGGGCCCGGCGTCGCCCCGGTCGAGCACTTCCATGATCAGCTTGTGGGCGAGGCCGCTCGCCGCGCCGTGCAGGGGCCCCTCGATCACGCCGAGCCCGGCGGAGACGGCCGCGTAGGCGTGTGCGCGGGCCGACGCGGCGACCCGCACGGCCAGAGTCGAGGCGGCCAGGTCGTGATCGACGAGCAGGGCGAGGGCTGTGTCCAGGACCTTCAGCGCGGCCTCGTCGGCGGGCCGTCCGCTCAGCCGGTCCCACAGGCGCTGTGCGACCGAGCCCTCGTCGCGATAGGTGAACCCCGCAGGTGTGAGCGCGGCGACCAAGGTCGGGATGAGGACGCGGGCGGTGCCGAGCACGGCCTCCTCGGACAGGTCGAAGCGCAGCGGGTCCGTTGCGGCGGCGGCGATCGCCGCGACCCGCAACCGGTCGGTGGGGTCGGCGTGTTCGGGCAGGGAGCCGACGGCACGGCGGGCGGCGGCGACGTAGGCCTCGGGGGCGGTGAAGGTGACGCCGCGGCGCAACCGGCCGGTCCACAGCCACTCGGCGACCTCTTCGTAGGAGTGCCGGGAAGCCAGTTCGGTCGCGTCCACGCCCCGGAAGTAGTAGCGGTCGGTGTCGATGAACGTCAGGCGGGTCCGTACCGACAGCTCGCCGCCCGATGCCGAACCGCCCGCACTCTCCCGCTTGTTGCGCCGGGCGAGCGTCTCCACCTCCTTGGCGTCGAAGGTGCTTCCCCGGCCGCCGGGCGCGCGGCGACTGCTGAGGTGACCGCGGCTCACGTACGCGTACACGGTCTCGGGCTTCACGCCGAGCAGCTCGGCGGCCTCCTGGGTGGTCAGCCGCTGTTCGGCGGGACCGGGGCCGGGTTCTTGATCGCGCATGGGGTCACCGTATCCAGGGTGCTGGACATTGATTCGCATATTGATTGAATCAACATTGACAGGAATTGAGTCAAGCATAGACAGTCGAATCAAGTCCAGGGAGGAATCATGTCCGTCAACAGGTCAGCAACTGTGCTCGTCGAGGTGCCACGCGGACTCGCGGGTGTCGTCGTCACCGACACCGAGATCGGTGACGTCCGGGGACTCGAGGGCTTCTACCACTACCGCCAGTACTCGGCCGTCGAACTCGCGCAGACCCGCCCCTTCGAGGACGTCTGGCATCTCCTGGTCCACGGCGAACTGCCGGACGCCGAACGTGCCGCCGCGTTCGCCGCCGAGACCGCGGCACTGCGGCGGCTGCCCGACGACGTGCGAGCGGCCCTGCCCGCGATCGCGGCGGCGAGCGGACGGTCCGGCCCGCTGGCAGGCCTGCGCACCGCGCTCTCCCTGCTCGGCGCGGCACAGGGCTTCCGGCCGGTGTACGACATCGACACCGACGAGCGCCGCCGGGACGCCCTTCTCGCGGCCGCGGTCGTACCGACGCTGCTCACCGCCCTGCATCGGCTGGGCAAAGGGCTTGACCCTGTTGAGCCGCGTGAGGATCTCTCGTACGCGGCGAACTACCTGTACATGTTGACCGGCTCGGAGCCCGATCCGGCGCGGATTCGGGCGGTCGAGCAATACTTGATCTCAACCATTGACCACGGATTCAACGCGTCAACCTTTACGGCCCGGGTCATCACATCCACGGGTGCGGACATCGCGGCCTGCCTCGTCGGAGCCGTGGGCGCGCTGTCGGGGCCGTTGCACGGCGGTGCGCCCAGTCGTGCGCTGGACACGCTGGACGCCATCGGTACCCCCGAGCGCATCGACCCCTGGATCCGTGAACGCGTCCTCGCCGGCGACCGCATCATGGGCTTCGGCCACCCGGTCTACCGCACGGAGGACCCCCGTTCGCGGATGCTCCGCGAGATCGCCCAGAACTTCGGCGGCCCACGCGTCGAGTTCGCCGTAGAGGTCGAACGCCGCGTGGAAGCGATCCTGGCCGAGCTGAAGCCCGGCCGCGAGCTGCACACGAACGTCGAGTTCTACGCGGGCGTGGTCATGGAACTCTGTGGTCTGCCGCGCGAGATGTTCACCCCGACGTTCGCTGCGGCGCGGGTCGTGGGCTGGAGCGCCAACATCCTGGAACAGGCGCAGGACTCGAAGATCATCAGGCCGGCGGCTCGGTACGTGGGGCCGGGGGCGCCGGTGCGGGTGCCGGAGGCGGCCTGAGAGCGGCCCGAGAAACGCGTGTGGCCTGGTGCCGTTCTGGCGCCAGGCCTCATCGGTGGTGATCGAGCAGTGACGGGGTGCCGGCTGCTCGCCGGGTCGGCACCCGGCTCGCTCAACGGTTGCGCGCGGCCGGGGGAGTGTGACGGTACGGGTCTGGGGTGGACGCGTGCTCGTGCCGTGGGTTCAGGAGTCGGGGATGTCTGCCTTGGCGCGGATCAGAGTCTCTCTGCTCACAATGACGATGCGTTCGTAGTCGGCGCGAGCAGCGTCTGCGGGCAGTTCCGGCTCAAGCGCCTCGGTGGCCTCGGTGCCGATCACGGCGAAGTTACCGTCGCTGAGTTCGAACACGTCCGGGCAGGTAGCTCCTGAACTACTGCCTCGGGCGCTGGGAGGCACACCGATGCGGCGCACGATCTTCAAAGGTACCGGTCCTTACAAAAAAGGGGGTAGGCATACTGGGTGGGGAGCAGGCTACTGGTGTTTCTGAATCCCTAGTGGCTGGATGGCGAAAAGTCACCCGGTTGTTCGCCCGTACAGCTGTGGGGTTGACCCATGTGGCGTTGTGTGTGGTCTGCCCCCGGTCAGCAGACATCGTCAGGCCACTGCCAGAACCAGCGAGTGAACCGACCGGTCTCCCTTCCGGCCCAAGGGCCGTGAGCGCGGGATGGCGTCCCGTGCCGCTGAGGCCACCTCGCTGTCCTCAGGTGAGGGACCCGGCTCGTCACCCCGAAGGGATCTGGCGCAGTCACGCCCTGGCTGCCCCTGTCGACCGCTGCACCCGCAGGCTCCGGTCAGTCGGTCGGCGGCTCGCCGACGACCCACCACTCGTCGGTGTCGGATTCGTCGAGGTCCCGGACGAGTCCATCGACCATATGCCCCAGCTGGGCTTCCACGGACGACTCCTTGAGACTGGCGCGCATGTGTCGCGAGGCCTCCCAGTACTCCCGGAAGACCGGGCTCTGGAAGAACTCCCGCAGGCGCGTGTACAGCTCCTCCCGGTCCAGGAGTTCCGCCTGGTAGAGGTGGTAGAGGTGGGCGTACCAGGCGTTGGCGTAGAAGAACTGCCGTCGCCTCTCCGCCGGGATGCTCTGGTCGTAGGTGTCGATCACCGTGGCGAGGGAGGGGTCGTCGATCGCCCTCGCGAGCAACTCCCAGTGCATGCGCTGCTGATGGGCCAGCGTTGTTCGCCGGATCGCCAGCTCTTCGAGTTCCAGCCGTCGCTCATGCAGGCGTGCCTGCTCCGACCGCCATTGACGCGCTGCCAGCGTCGCGGTGGCGGTGGCGGCCAGGAGAGTGAGCGCGGCGGAACCGAGCCTCCGTGCAGAACGTTTCCGTGTGGCCATGTCAACCCCCGAATCAGGCGGCCGTCCGCCGGTCGTCGGGGTGCGGGTCGACTGGAGGGGACCGGCGAGCGGTGGGCGGCGCTTGCCGTCTCCCAGAGTGCCGAGCGGCTCTGATCGGCGGGGAGGCCGAGAGGAGGCGCACGGAGGGAAGCGAGGGTCGCACGCTCCGGTGCCTTGACGAACGTCTGCCCGGCAAGTGCTGCTAACAATCGTTCACTTCGCAGTGATTATTCCGGCTCGTATCCTGGATCGGCATTCAATCTTCGTACGTGCGCCGAGCCGTGAGCCGGTGCACCCGGCGGCGTGAGAAAGGTCGCACGTTGAGTCAGCCGAGCCCTGGTCCGCAGCAGATTCCGGTCGTCGTACTCGCCGGATTCCTAGGCTCCGGCAAGACCACGCTCCTCAACCACCTCCTCCACCGCAGCGGAGGCACCCGCATCGGCGCCGTCGTCAACGACTTCGGCGCCATCGAGATCGACGCCATGGCCGTCGCCGGCGCGCTCGGCGACTCCACCGTCTCCCTCGGCAACGGCTGTCTGTGCTGCGCGGTCGACGCAAGTGAGCTGGATGTCTATCTCGAGCGGCTCGCCCGGCCCTCCACCGGCATCGACGTCATCGTCATCGAGGCCAGCGGACTCGCCGAGCCGCAGGAGCTCGTGCGCATGGTGCTCGCCAGCGAGCACCCGGGCATCGTGTACGGCGGACTCGTCGAGGTCGTCGACGCCGCCGAGTTCGACGACACACGCGCGAAGCACCCCGAGATCGACCGGCACCTCGCCCTCGCCGACCTCGTCGTGGTCAACAAGCTCGACCGGGCGGCGGACGGTGAGCACGTCCTCGCGGTGGTGCGCGAGCTCACCGACCGCGCCGCCGTCGTCCCCGCCATCTACGGCCGGATCGACCCCGAGTTCCTCTTCGAGTGCAGGCCCAGCGAGGAGCGCATCGGGCAGCTGTCCTTCGACGACCTGGATCATCACCACGAGCCAGGCGAGGACCACGAGCGGCACGAGGACCACTCCGGCCATCTGCACACCGGCTACGACAGCCTGTCCTTCACCTCCGAAGTCGCCCTCGACCCGCGCCGGCTGATCGCTTTCCTCGACACCCGGCCCGAGGGGCTGTACCGCATCAAGGGGTACGTCGACTTCGGGCCGTACGACGTCCGCAACCGCTACGCCGTGCACGCCGTCGGCCGCTTCCTCCGCTTCTACCCGGAGCCTTGGGGGCCCGCCGACACCCGCCTCACCCAGCTCGTGCTCATCGGTTCCGGCATCGACGCCTCCGCTCTCGGCAAGGAGCTGGAGGGGTGCAAGAGCGACGCCCCACACGCCGACGAGCAGGGCATGTGGGGCGTTCTGCGCTATGTGCGGGATCCGGAGGAAGCGGCCTTCGAGGAGGCCTGACGCGGCCGGCCTCCGAGGAGGCCTAGAACGCCCCGGCCACCACCGCCACCGTCTTCGGCAGTGACACACCCGAGCCGTCGCGGCGCGGGTCCATGTCCGGGAGGTCCGCCGGGGTGCCGTTCTTCTGCGCGGCGCGTGCCGGTGCGGGGCCCGCCCAGGCCACGGACAGGCAGTCCTCGCCCTTCAGGAAGCGCTGGCAGCGGACGCCGCCGGTGGCGCGGCCCTTGCGCGGGTACTGGTCGAAGGGGGTCAGCTTGGCGGTCGTCTGGACGGAGTCGTCCAGCGTGCCGCGCGAGCCCGCGACCGTGAACACCACCGCGTCCGCCGCCGGGTCGACCGCGGTGAAGGAGATGACCTTCGCGCCCTCGGTGAGCTTGATGCCCGCCATACCGCCGGCGGCGCGGCCCTGCGGGCGGACCTGCGAGGCCTGGTAGCGCAGCAGCTGGGCGTCGTCGGTGATGAAGACCAGGTCCTCCTCGCCGGTGCGCAGCTCGACCGCGCCGACGATCCGGTCGCCCTCCTTGAGGGTGATCACCTCCAACTCCTCCTTGTTGGTCGGATAGTCGGGCACGACACGCTTGACGACGCCCTGCTCCGTGCCGAGCGCCAGGCCCGGGGAGGACTCGTCGAGCGTGGCCAGGCAGACCACCGTCTCGCCGTCGCTCAGGGAGAGGAACTCCGACAGCGGCGCGCCGCCCGAGAGGTTCGGTCTCGACGCCGTCTCCGGCAGCTGGGGCAGATCGATGACGTTGATGCGCAGCAGGCGGCCCGTGGACGTCACCGCGCCCACCTCGCCGCGAGCCGTGGCCGGCACGGCCGAGACGATCACGTCGTGCTTGGAGCGCTTCGCCTCGCCGTCCTCGGCGAACGGATCGCCGTTCGCCGTACGGGCCAGCAGACCCGTCGAGGACAGCAGCACCCGGCACGGGTCGTCCGCCACCTGGAGCGGTACGGCGGAGGCCGGGGCGCCCGCCGACTCCAGCAGGACCGTACGCCGCTCGGTGCCGAACTTCTTGGCCACCGCGGCCAGTTCGGCGGAGACCAGCTTGCGCAGCTCCGCGTCCGAGTCGAGGATCCGGGTCAGCTCGGCGATCTCCGCGTTGAGCCGCTCCTTCTCCGCCTCCAGCTCGATGCGGTCGTACTTGGTGAGACGGCGCAGCGGCGTGTCGAGGATGTACTGGGTCTGGATCTCGGACAGGGAGAAGCGCTCCATCAGGCGTTCCTTCGCCTGTGCGCTGTTCTCGCTGGAGCGGATCAGACGGATGACCTCGTCGATGTCCAGCAGCGCCGTGAGCAGGCCCTCGACCAGGTGCAGTCGGTCGCGGCGCTTGCTGCGGCGGAACTCGCTGCGGCGCCGTACGACCTCGAAGCGGTGGTCGAGGTAGACCTCCAGGAGCTCCTTGAGGCCGAGGGTGAGGGGCTGGCCGTCGACCAGTGCGACGTTGTTGATGCCGAAGGACTCCTCCATCGGCGTCAGCTTGTACAGCTGCTCCAGGACCGCTTCCGGCACGAAGCCGTTCTTGATCTCGATGACCAGGCGCAGGCCGTGCTCACGGTCGGTGAGGTCCTTGACGTCGGCGATGCCCTGGATCTTCTTCGAGCCGACGAGGTCCTTGATCTTGGCGATCACCTTCTCCGGGCCGACCGTGAAGGGCAGCTCGGTGACGACCAGGCCCTTGCGGCGGGCGGTCACGGTCTCGATCTCGACCGTGGCGCGGATCTTGAAGGTGCCGCGGCCCGTCTCGTACGCGTCCCGGATACCGGCGAGGCCGACGATCCGGCCGCCGGTGGGCAGGTCGGGGCCCGGGACGTGCTTCATCAGGGTGTCCAGATCCGCGCCCGGGTAGCGGATCAGGTGGCGGGCCGCCGAGATGACCTCGGCGAGGTTGTGCGGCGGCATGTTCGTGGCCATGCCGACGGCGATGCCGGACGCGCCGTTGACCAGCAGGTTCGGGAAGGCGGCGGGCAGCGCCACCGGCTCCCGCTCCTGGCCGTCGTAGTTGGGGGTGAAGTCGACCGTGTCCTCGTCGATCGACTCGGTCATCAGGCTCGTCGCCTGCGCCTGCCGGCACTCGGTGTACCGCATGGCGGCCGGCGGGTCGTCGTTGCCCAGCGAGCCGAAGTTGCCGTGACCGTCGACCAGCGGGACGCGCATCGAGAAGGGCTGGGCCATCCGCACCAGGGCGTCGTAGATCGACGCGTCGCCGTGCGGGTGCAACTTACCCATGACCTCGCCGACGACGCGCGCGCACTTCACATACCCGCGGTCGGGGCGCAGGCCCATCTCGTTCATCTGATAGACGATGCGACGATGCACCGGCTTGAGGCCGTCGCGAGCGTCCGGCAGGGCTCGGGAGTAGATGACCGAGTACGCGTACTCGAGGAAGGAGCCCTGCATCTCGTCGACGACGTCGATGTCGAGGATCTTCTCCTCGTACGAGTCGTCGGGCGGCGGGGTCTTCGTGCTGCGGCGGGCCATCGCTGCCGGCTCCTTGCTGAAGCGTTGACGGGATCTGACGCGGACCATTGTGGACCGAGGCACTGACAACCACCGACCAGGACCCGATGTTGGGCTCCGGCCCGGCGCGTGAGAAGTGTCCCCGACGCCCGGCCCCGTCTGCGAGCGGGGGGACTCATCGGACACCGACCGCCCCGGTCAAAGCGGTGCTTGCCACCGGAACGACCAAGCGTCCGACGGAGTTTCCCGGCGACCGGCGACCGGCGACCGGCGACCGGCGACCGGCGACCGGCGACCGGCGACCGGCGACCGGCGACCGGCGACCGGCGACCGGCGCACCCCTCGTTGGGACCGAGCACGGTCGGTGAGCGCCCCGCGAGCGCCGCCCCCTCCCGCGAGCGCCCCCGGCAGATGCTTCCCCCTGGCAGGTGCCGCCCCAGCCGCTCCCAGGCCGCCCGCAAGGACGCTCCGACCACGGCGGCAAGCTCGCGCCGCGAGACCGTTCACTCGCCGGAGTGATCGACGGGCAGCCGGGCGAGACAGCCGAAGGGACTCGGCGCCGCCGCACCCCCCTAGGGGCACCGGCAGGCCGTGTGCGACGAGGCACGCGCGCGTGCGAGGCGGCCGGCCCGGCACCCGGTGCCGACGCCGGAGGCGGCGTGGCGGGCGCGGGTCCCAGGGTGGCGGCGCCACTCGGCACGAGCGGTGACGGGACGGGGCGCAGGCCCAGCGGGTGAGAGCGGCGGACGCGTACCCAAGGGGTGAGAGCGACGGACGCAGGCCCAGCAGGCGAGAGCGATGGCCGCCCGCCGATCCGCGCGTCGAGGAGCGGGACAACGGACCGTCCCGCGGGGCGCCCCCGGCTCGTGACACCGCCCTGCACCCAGCCCCGCAGTCAAAGCGTTCTGACCGGGAACTTCGCCGACCCTTCGGACGCTGCATACAGTGGCAGGAACTTAAGCCGAACTGCTCGGCACAACGCAGTGCACGCGACCGGAAGGACACCTTGCCCATGGGTCACACGGCCACACCGGAGGCACAATCCGGCGGCCTCACCGCGACGGAGCACCGCCTGGCCAACGGCCTGCGCGTGGTGCTCTCCGAGGACCACCTCACGCCGGTCGCCGCCGTCTGCCTCTGGTACGACGTCGGCTCCCGCCACGAGGTCAAGGGCCGTACCGGACTCGCCCACCTCTTCGAGCACCTCATGTTCCAGGGTTCGAACAGCGTGAAGGGCACGGGCCACTTCGAGCTCGTCCAGGGCGCGGGCGGCTCGCCGAACGGCACCACCAGCTTCGAGCGCACCAACTACTTCGAGACCATGCCCGCCCACCAGCTGGAGCTCGCGCTGTGGCTGGAGGCCGACCGCATGGGCAGCCTCCTGGTGGCGCTCGACGAGGAGGGCCTGGAGAACCAGCGCGACGTCGTCAAGAACGAGCGCCGCCAGCGCTACGACAACGTCCCGTACGGCACCGCGTTCGAGAAGCTGACCGCCCTGTCGTACCCCGACGGACACCCGTACCACCACACGCCGATCGGCTCGATGGCCGACCTGGACGCGGCCAGCCTGGAGGACGCCCGCGCGTTCTTCCGGACGTACTACGCGCCCAACAACGCCGTCCTGTCCGTCGTCGGCGACATCGACCCCGAGCAGACGCTCGCCTGGGTCGAGAAGTACTTCGGCACCATCCCGGCCCACGACGGCAAGCCCGAGCCGCGCGACGGCTCGCTGCCCGAGATCATCGGCGAGCAGCTGCGCGAGGTCGTCGAGGAGAACGTCCCCGCGCGCGCGATGATGGCCGCCTACCGTCTGCCGCAGGACGGCACGCGCGAGTGCGACGCGGTCGACCTGGCGCTGACCGTCCTCGGCGGCGGTGAGTCCTCCCGCCTCTACAACAGGCTCGTACGGCGTGACCGTACGGCCGTGGCGGCCGGCTTCGGCCTGCTGCGCCTGGCCGGGGCGCCCTCCCTGGGCTGGCTGGACGTGAAGACCTCCGGCGACGTCGAGGTCCCCGTCATCGAGGCGGCCGTCGACGAGGAGCTCGCCCGCTTCGCGGCGGACGGCCCCACCGCCGAGGAGATGGAGCGCGCACAGGCCCAGCTGGAGCGCGAATGGCTGGACCGGCTCGGCACCGTCGCGGGCCGTGCCGACGAACTGTGCCGGTACGCCGTCCTGTTCGGCGACCCGCAGCTCGCGTTCACC
This sequence comes from Streptomyces cyaneochromogenes, assembly GCF_003963535.1. GTDB lineage: Bacteria > Actinomycetota > Actinomycetes > Streptomycetales > Streptomycetaceae > Streptomyces > Streptomyces shaanxiensis. The sequence continues at coordinate 7,533,985 of NZ_CP034539.1, forward strand.
GCCGTACAGCGCGTCCTCGACGTCACCGCCGAGGAGGTCCAGGCGGTCGCCAAGGCCCGCCTGCGCCCCGACAACCGCGCGGTGCTCGTGTACGAGCCGGTCGCCGGCGAGGCCGAGGACCTGGAAGCCGACGGGGCCGGACCCGCCGGGACCACCGACGAGAACGAGGAGTCGGCGCAGTGACCGAGCTCGCCAGCATGGAGTTCCACCCGCAGCCTCAGGCCGGCGAGGCCCGGCCCTGGGCGTTCCCGGCGCCCGAGCGCGGCAAGCTGGACAACGGCCTGACGGTCCTGCGCTGCCACCGCCCCGGCCAGCAGGTGGTAGCCGTCGAGGTGCTCCTGGACACGCCCCTGGACGCCGAGCCGAAGGGCCTCGACGGCATCGCCACGATCATGGCGCGCGCCTTCTCCGAGGGCACCGACAAGCACACCGCCGAGGAGTTCGCCGCCGAGCTGGAGCGCTGCGGCGCCACGCTCGACGCGTACGCCGACCACCCCGGTGTCCGCGTCAGCCTCGAGGTGCCCGTCTCCCGTCTGCCCAAGGCACTGGGCCTGCTCGCCGACGCCCTCAGGGCGCCCGCGTTCGACGACGCCGAGGTCGAGCGCCTGGTGCGCAACCGGCTCGACGAGATCCCGCACGAGATGGCCAACCCCTCGCGCCGAGCCGCCAAGGAGCTCTCCAAGGAGCTGTTCCCGGCGACCTCGCGCATGTCCCGTCCGCGCCAGGGCACCGAGGAGACGGTCGAGGGCATCGACTCCGCGGGCGTACGCGCCTTCTACGAGCGGCACGTCCGCCCCGCCACCTCCACCGTCGTGGTCGTCGGCGACCTCACCGGTGTGGACCTCGACGCCCTGCTCGGTGACACCCTCGGCGCCTGGACCGGCTCCTCGGCCGAGCCGCGGCCCGTCCCGCCGGTCACCGCGGACGACACCGGCCGTGTCGTCATCGTGGACCGCCCCGGCTCCGTCCAGACGCAGTTGCTGATCGGGCGGATCGGCGCCGACCGGCACGACCGCGTGTGGCCCGCGCAGGTGCTCGGCACCTACTGCCTCGGCGGCACCCTCACCTCCCGGCTGGACAAGGTCCTGCGCGAGGAGAAGGGCTACACCTACGGTGTGCGCGCGTTCGGGCAGGTCCTGCGCTCCGCCCCGGACGGCACGGGCGCGGCCATGCTGGCCATCAGCGGCTCCGTCGACACCCCGAACACCGGTCCCGCGCTGCAGGACCTCTGGACGGTGCTGCGGGGCGTCGCGGCCGAGGGCCTCACCGACGCCGAGCGGGACTTCGCCGTGCAGAACCTCGTCGGCGTCGCGCCACTGAAGTTCGAGACCGCCGCGTCCGTGGCGGGCACACTGGCCGACCAGGTCGAGCAGCACCTGCCCGACGACTACCAGGGCACGCTGTACCAGCAGCTCGCCGCCACCGGCACGGTCGAGGCCACCGCCGCGGCCGTGAGCGCCTTCCCGGCGGACCGCCTGGTGACGATCCTCGTCGGTGACGCGGCCGCGATCCGGGAGCCCGTCGAGGCCCTCGGCATCGGCGAAGTCACCGTGGTGGCAGCCGAGTAGGCGGCGTACCGGCAGGCGAGTAGACGGCGTGCCGGCAGGCGAGTAGGCGGCTGCGCCCGCCACGCGCGCGTAGGGGCCCTGGTGACGAAAGAGTCACCAGGGCCCCCTTATGCCCGAATTGGGGGAGAGGTTGCCTGTCTGGCCTGTGGGATGCGCTACAAAAGCCGGGATCCGTTTGGGGATTGAAAGACGTCCCGCTTAGCGTCTTCCGGGCTGTCCGTCAGGCAGTGCGCCGCGCCCGCGGCACCGGACAGTCATCGCCGAGTCCCCGCACGGCGCGAGCCAGGGGAGCCGGGGACCCGCCCTCCTGCCGCCGCTATCGCGGCTGGAGGGGCCCAGTAGTCCCTGGGGTGAATCGGACGCCCGCGCCATGGCGAGGGGCCCGTAGGAGACCTTCCTGCTCCGAACCCGTCAGCTAACCCGGTAGGCGAGAAGGAAGGAAAGGACCAGCCACTTCATGGCGTTCAGCTGCGCCACCGGGGCGAATCGTCCCACCGGGAAACACCGTCGTCCCAGCCGGATCGAGCGCTCCACCGCCCGTGCGGCCGGCGTCGCCGCCCTCACCGCCACCGGCGTCATAGGCACCCTGGCAGCCCCCGCGCTCGCCGCGGAACCCGCCGCCGAGCAGACCGGTCTCATCCCCGTGATCAGCGTCGACAACTCGATCGCCGACCAGATCGACGCCCAGGCAGCCGCTCAGGAGCGGGCAGCCAAGGAGGCCGCGGCCCTGAAGAAGGCCGCCCAGGAGGCCGCGCGCAAGAAGGCGGCCGAGAAGGCCGAGAGGGAGCGCGAGGCCAAGGAGCGCGCCGCCCGCGAGGCCGAGCGCAAGCGCCTGCTCTCCTACGTCTCCCCGATCACCGGCTCGTACGTCTCCACGGGCTACAAGACCGGCGGCGCCGTCTGGTCCTCCGGCAGCCACACGGGCGTCGACTTCCATGCCGCCAGCGGCACCTCCGTCCACGCGGTCGCCTCCGGCACCGTCGTGGAGGCCGGCTGGGGCGGGGCGTACGGCAACCAGGTCGTGATCAAGATGAACGACGGCACGTACACCCAGTACGGCCACCTGTCGTCCATCGGCGTCTCGGTGGGCCAGACGGTCACCCCGGGCCAGCAGATCGGCCTGTCCGGCGCCACCGGCAACGTCACCGGACCGCACCTGCACTTCGAGGCCCGCACGACGGCGGAGTACGGCTCCGACATCGACCCCGTCGCCTACCTCCGCTCGCACGGTGTGAATCTCTGACACCTGCCACGCACGCGTACGGCGCTCACCACCCCGTGATCGTCCGACGCCTTCCACGCACGCGTGCCGCGCTCGCCGCTGCCCCCGTGATCGTCTGACGACAGACAGTCCGCTCCCCGAAGCCCCGGTTCCCCCAGCCGGGGCTTTCGGCGTTTCGCACGACCCGCTGTCCAAAAAATATCCATGGATTCCGGCCCGCCGTCGGAAATTCCGGCCGGTTGCAATAGAGTCACTCAACACACGTCATTCGTCGACGTTTCACGGGGATTAAGGCGGAGGTCGGTCATGCGTATTCCGGCGCATTCGGTATGCACGGCGATCCGGGACGACATCGTCGCCGGTGTCTACGAGCGTGGCAGCCGGCTCACCGAGGAACTCCTCGCGCGCCGCTACGGCGTCTCCCGCGTCCCCGTCCGGGAGGCCCTGCGCACCCTGGAGGCGGAGGGCTTCGTGGTGACCCGGCGGCACGCGGGCGCGTGCGTCGCCGAACCGACCGAGCAGGAGGCCGCCGACCTGCTGGAGATGCGCACCCTCCTGGAGCCGCTCGGCGCCTCCCGGGCCGCCCAGCGGCGCACCGAGGCCCATCTCAAGGTGTTGCGCGGCCTGGTCAGGCTGGGCCAGGAGCGGGCCAGGCGGGGAAACAGCGAGGATCTGCGCTCCCTGGGTGGCTGGTTCCACGAGACGCTGGCCCAGGCCTCCGGCAGCCCCGCCCTGACCTCGATGCTGACCCAGCTGCGCCACAAGATCGCCTGGATGTACGCCGTGGAGTCGCCGGTCAACCCCGTGGAGTCCTGGACCGAGCACGGCGCGATCGTGGACGCGGTGGCGCGCGGCGACGGCGAACGCGCCCGCGCGATCACGGCGCTGCACACCGAGCGCTCGCTGTCCGTGCACCGGCTGCGGTTCGGCACCGGCGGTGACCGCGCGGAGCGTGTGAGGAATTCGCAACATCCCGTAAACATGCCGAGCCTGCGGCATTAACAAGGGCGCCGTATACAAAGAGGAGTAATTCGGTGGCGGGTAATTTCCGCTGCCCTTTTTCAGGTGCGCCGGTAATTCCTGTGGCTCCTGCCCGAAAACAGCGAAGCCGCGTCGGCCGGAAAGACCGACGCGGCTTCACCGCATGTCCGGAGATCCCTTCGGACGGTATTAGACCGTCTCGGGCAGCTCCTCGAGGCCCTCGGAGACCAGCTTCGCGAGGCGGTCGAGGGCGGCGTCCGCACCCTCGGCCTCGGAGGCGAGGACGATCTCCTCCCCGCCCTGGGCGCCCAGGCCCAGAACAGCCAGCATGGAGGCCGCGTTGACGGGGTTGCCGTCGGCCTTGGCGATCGTCACCGGGATACCTGCGGCCGTGGCGGCCCGGACGAAGATGGAAGCGGGGCGGGCGTGAAGACCCTCGGCCCAGCCGACGTTGACGCGGCGCTCAGCCATGTGATGCTGCCCTTCGGTGTTCAGGGTTGTCTAGACCAGTTTCCCACACCCGTGAAGCATGCCGGGAGGGACAAAACGTCCCTCCTCCGGTGACCGTCGGGTCGCGGCCTCGACCCGACATACGTCCTCCACAGACTGCCTCGCGCCGTTGTCGTACGCGAGCCGTACTCTGGGCCCCATGCAGAGCGCCTCGGACCGGCACGAGTACCCCGCCCACTGGGAAGCCGACGTGGTGCTGCGCGACGGCGGCACCGCGCGCATCCGCCCCATCACCGTTGATGACGCCGAGCGCCTGGTCAGCTTCTACGAGCAGGTGTCGGACGAGTCGAAGTACTACCGCTTCTTCGCGCCCTACCCGCGACTGTCCGCGAAGGACGTCCACCGCTTCACGCACCACGACTTTGTGGACCGGGTGGGACTCGCGGCCACGATCGGCGGCGAGTTCATCGCCACCGTACGCTACGACCGGATCGGAGCCGACGGAATGCCCGCGTCGGCACCCGCCGACGAGGCCGAGGTCGCCTTCCTGGTCCAGGACGCCCACCAGGGGCGCGGCGTCGCCTCCGCCCTGCTCGAACACATCGGCGCGGTCGCGCGCGAGCGTGACATCCGCCGCTTCGCCGCCGAGGTGCTGCCCGCCAACACCAAGATGATCAAGGTGTTCACGGACGCCGGATACACCCAGAAGCGCAGCTTCGAGGACGGCGTCGTGCGCCTGGAGTTCGACCTGGAGCCGACCGACCGCTCGCTCGCCGTGCAGTACGCGCGCGAGCAGCGTGCCGAGGCCCGTTCCGTGCGGCGGCTCCTGGTGCCCGGCTCCGTCGCCGTCATCGGCGCCGGCCGCACGCCCGGCGGGGTGGGCCGCGGCGTCCTGGGCAACATCAGGGACGCCGGGTTCACGGGGCGGCTGTACGCCGTGAACAGGGCGTTCGCGGAGGACCTCAAGGAGCTCGACGGAGTGCCCGCGCACCGCTCCGTGCGCGACATCGAGGAGCAGGTCGACCTCGCGGTGGTCGCCGTGCCCGCCGAGTACGTCCCCGAGGTGGTCGCCGAGTGCGGCGAGCACGGCGTGCAGGGGCTGGTCGTGCTCTCCGCCGGGTACGCCGAGAGCGGGCCCGACGGGCGCGAGCGGCAGCGCGAACTCGTACGGCACGCGCGCGCGTACGGCATGCGCATCATCGGGCCGAACGCCTTCGGGATCATCAACACCTCGGCCGACGTACGGCTGAACGCCTCCCTGGCACCCGAGATGCCCCGCCCCGGCCGGATCGGGTTGTTCGCGCAGTCCGGCGCGATCGGGATCGCCCTGCTGTCCCGGCTGCACCGGCGCGGCGGCGGTGTGACCGGGGACACGGGGGTGTCGACCTTCGTCTCGTCCGGTAACCGGGCCGACGTGTCCGGCAACGACGTCCTTCAGTACTGGTACGACGACCCGGACACCGACGTCGTCCTGATGTACCTGGAGTCCATCGGCAACCCGCGCAAGTTCACCCGCCTCGCCCGGCGTACGGCCGCGGCGAAGCCGCTGGTCGTGGTGCAGGGCGCGCGGCACGGTGGCGCGGCGCCGCAGGGGCACGCCGTCCGGGCCACGCGGCTGCCGCAGACCACGGTGTCCGCGCTGCTGCGGCAGGCCGGTGTGATCCGGGTGGACACGATCACCGAGCTGGTGGACGCGGGGCTGCTGCTCGCCCGCCAGCCGCTGCCGACCGGACCGAGGGTGGCGATCCTCGGCAACTCCGAGTCGCTGGGGCTGCTGACCTACGACGCGTGCCTCGCCGAGGGACTGCGGCCGCTGCCGCCACTGGACCTGACCACGGGGGCGTCGGCGGCGGACTTCCACGCGGCGTTGTCGCGCGCGCTCGCCGACGAGACGTGCGACGCGGTCGTCGTCACCGCGATACCGGCGATCGGCGATGCCACGACCGGGGACGCCGAGCTGGCGGAGGCCCTGAGGTCGGCGGCCGAGCGAGTGCCGGGAAAGCCGGTGCTGGTGGTGCACGTGGAACTCGGCGGGCTCGCGGAAGCGCTGTCGGCCGCGGCCAGCACCGCACCACAGCCGGGCACTACGGCCCCCGGCACCGCGTTCCGCCCCCACCCCTTCCGCCCCCTGGACTTCCCGGCCCAGGCACCGCCGGAGCAGTCGGACCCCTCCGAGACCACCTCACGCCTCATCCCCGCTTACCCCGCGGCCGAGCGCGCCGTCCGTGCCCTCGCCGAGGTCGTCAAGTACTCCCAGTGGCGCCGCGAGGCCGCCGACCCCGGCAAGGTGCCCGAGTACGAGGACATCGACGAGAAGGGCGCCGCCCAGCTGATCGACGGGCTGCTCGCGCGCGGGCAGGGACTCACGCTCGGCACGGACGAGACCTGCGACCTGCTCGGCAAGTACGGCATCCGGGTGCACCGCGCCCTGCACGCACCCACCCCCGACGCCGCGGCCGACGCCGCCCGCGCCCTCGGCTACCCCGTCGCCCTCAAGGCCACCGCCCCCCACCTGCGACACCGCGCCGACCTCGGCGGCGTACGGCTCGACCTCGCGGACGAGGAGCAACTGCGGCGGGCGTACGCCGAGTTGACCGCGCTGTTCGGCAAGCCGGAGGAACTGCGTCCGGTCGTGCAGGGTATGGCACCGCGCGGCGTAGACACCGTCGTACGGGCCGTGATCGACCCGGCGGCCGGGGCCGTGCTGTCCTTCGGGCTCGCCGGAGCGGCCTCGCAGCTGCTCGGGGACATGGCGCACCGGCTGATCCCGGTCACCGACCGCGAGGCGACCTCGATCGTCCGGTCGATCCGGACGGCGCCGCTCCTGTTCGGCTGGCGGGGCTCCGCTCCCGTGGACACACCTGCCCTGGAGGAACTGCTGCTGCGGGTGTCCCGCCTGGTCGACGACCACCCGGAGGTCGTCGCGGTCACCCTGGAACCGGTCGTCGTCGCCACCCACGGCCTGAGCGTGCTCGGCGCCTCCGTGCGGCTCGCGCCGCCGCCCGCCCGCGACGACCTCGGGCCGAGGACCCTCCCGACGTACTGAGACCGCCGTGAGCGGTGCCTCGCAGTCAGTGCTCCCCCGTAGGATGGGCGTCATGGCCAAGACCAGTACGACGACCCAGGGGCTGCGAGCGGCGATCGAGCGCAGCGGCTACTACCCGGCCCTCGTGGCCGAGGCGGTGGAGGCCGCCGTGGGCGGCGAGCCCATCCGGTCGTACCTGGTCCACCAGGAGACGACGTTCGACCAGAACGAGGTGCGGCGGCACGTGACCGTGCTCGTCCTCACCGGCAACCGCTTCATCGTCAGCCACACCGACGAGCAGGCCGCTGACAACACCTCCCCGACGCCGTACGCCACGACGTCCACGGAGTCCGTGAAACTCGGCCGGATCTCCTCGGTCGTGGTCAGCCGTGTCGTCGCCAACCCGGAGCAGTACGCCCCGGGCACGCTGCCCCGCGAGGTCGTGCTGACCATCGGCTGGGGCGCCGTCTCCCGCATCGACCTGGAGCCCGCCGCCTGCGGCGACCCCAACTGCGAGGCCGACCACGGCTACACGGGCAGCTCGACGGCGGACGACCTCAGCCTGCGCGTCAGCGAGGCCGGTGACGGCCCGGAGACGGTGCGCCAGGCGCTCGTCTTCGCGCAGTCGCTCTCCGAGGCGACCGCGGACGTCACTCGCTGAGATGATCCAGTCCACCGCCTGGGACTCCCACCCGGAACCTCTCGCCGTCGACTCCGCGCCTCCCCCCGAGTACGGCAGCGGCTCGCTCGCCGACCTGCTGCCCACCCTGGCCGCCGGCATGGCCGTACCGGGCATGACCGCCGCGATCCCCGAGCTCACCCCCGCCGACCGGAACTGCGTGTTCCTGATCGACGGCCTCGGCTGGGAGCAGCTCAGGGCGCACCCGGAGGAAGCCCCCTTCATGAGCTCGCTGCTCGGCAGCTCCCGCGGGGGCACCGGACGCCCGATCACCGCCGGCTACCCGGCGACCACCGCGACCTCCCTCGCCTCCGTCGGCACCGGCCTGCCGCCGGGCGCGCACGGCCTGCCCGGGTACACCGTGCGCAACCCGGAGACCGGCGCGCTCATGAACCAGCTGCGCTGGAACCCGTGGACGCCACCGCACGTCTGGCAGCCGTATCCCACCGTCTTCCAGCTGGCGCAGAAGGCGGGCGTGCACGCGGCCCAGGTGTCCTCGCCCACCTTCCAGAGCACCCCCCTCACCAAGGTCGCGCTCAGTGGAGGAACGTTCCACGGGCGGCTGACCGGCGAGGACCGCATGGACCTCGCGGCCGAGCAACTGGCCGCGGGCGACCGCTCCCTGGTCTACACGTACTACGCCGAACTGGACGGCGCCGGCCACCGCTACGGGGTCGACTCCGACACCTGGCGCGGCCAGCTCATGTACGTCGACCGCCTCGTCCAGCGTCTCGCCGAGCAACTCCCGCCGCGCAGCGCGCTCTACGTCACCGCCGACCACGGCATGATCGACGTGCCCTTCGACGAGCAGCACCGCATCGACTTCGACGAGGACTGGGAACTGCGCGCCGGCGTCGCCCTGCTGGGCGGCGAGGGCCGGGCGCGGCACGTGTACGCCGTGCCCGGCGCCGCGAGCGACGTCCTGACCTGCTGGCGCGAGGTCCTCGGCGAACAGTTCTGGGTGGCGTCGCGGGACGAGGCGATCGAGGCGGGCTGGTTCGGGCCGCGGATCGACGAGCGGGTGTACGACCGCCTCGGCGACGTGGTCGCGGCCGCTCGGGACGACGTCCTGATCATCGCCTCCGAGCGGGAGCCGAAGGAGTCGGCGATGGTCGGCAACCACGGCTCGATGACCCCCGCCGAGCAGTTCGTCCCCCTGCTCGAAGTACGCTCCTGAAGCCGTCCTCACCACCTCCCGCCCCCTCCGCTGCCGAAAGGTGCTCAACTCAACATGCCCGAGCTGGTGTTCTTCTCCGGAACGATGGACTGCGGGAAGTCGACGCTGGCTCTCCAGATCGAGCACAACCGTTCGGCGCGTGGGCTGCAGGGCATCATCTTCACGCGTGACGACCGCGCGGGCGAGGGCAAGCTGTCCTCGCGGCTCGGCCTGGTCACGGACGCGGTGGAGGTCGAGGACGGCATGGACCCGTACGCCTACGTCGTCGACCACCTCTCCCGGGGCGGCCGCGCGGACTACGTCATCGCCGACGAGGCCCAGTTCCTCGCGCCGCAGCAGATCGACCAACTCGCGCGTGTGGTCGACGACCTCGGCCTCGACGTCTACGCCTTCGGCATCACGACCGACTTCCGCACCAAGTTGTTCCCCGGCTCCCAGCGCCTGGTGGAACTCGCCGATCGCGTCGAGGTGCTCCAGGTCGAGGCCTTGTGCTGGTGCGGCGCCCGCGCGACGCACAACGCCCGCACGACAGGCGGTCAGATGGTCGTCGAGGGTGCCCAGGTGGTCGTCGGCGACGTCAACCAGGCCGACGCCGTCGGCTACGAGGTGCTGTGCCGCCGCCACCACCGCCGCCGTATGACCGCGGCCGCCGCACGGGCAGCGGCGTTGTCCCCCGACGTCCTGCCGGTGCAGCCGGCCTGAATCACGGCCCCGTTGTGCGCTCGGCTCCCGGGCGCCGTCAGGCGGCAGTGAGGTCAGAGCGTCAGCGCGGATTCTCGATGACGGAGAACCGCGCCCCCTCCGGGTCCGACACCGTCGCCACGCGGCCGTGGGCGCTGTCGTGGGCCGGTTTGAGGACGTGGCCGCCGAGGTCGGTGATCCGGGCCAGCGTCTCGTCCGCGTCGGCGACCTCGAAGTACGTCATCCAGTGCGGGCCCCGGTCGCGGGGCAGGGCGTTGCCGACGCCGTGGATGCCGGCGACCGGGCGGCCGTCGATGTGCAGGGTGACGTAGTCGAAGTCGGCGGAGACGACCGGCTCCTCCTCGTAGGCGAACACGGTCTCGTAGAACTTGGCGACGGTCACGGACTCGAAGGTCAGCAGCTCGTTCCAGGCCGGTGTGCCGGGCACACCGGTGACCGCCGTGCCCCGGTGGGCCGCCGCCTGCCACACGCCGAAGACGGCGCCGGAGGGGTCGGAGCAGATCGCCATCCGGCCGGCCTCGGCGGCGTCCAGGGGACCCACTCCGACCGTGCCGCCGCACAGCCGTACCGTGTCGGCGGTCAGGTCCGCGTCGTTCGAGGCGAGGTAGGGCGTCCAGGCGATGGGGAGGTGGCGGTCGGGCGGCAGCTGGCCGATGCCGGCCACCTCACGGCCGTCCAGCAGGGCCCGCACATAGGGGCCGAGTTGCTGGGGTCCGGGCTGGAACTCCCAGCCGAACAGCGCACCGTAGAACTCCTGGGTCGCGGCCAGCCCGTGCACCATCAGGCTCACCCAGCAGGGCGTGCCGGGCGCGTGCAGGGCGTGCGTGGCGCCGGTCGGGCCGGCCGACCCCCGTGCCTCGGTCATCGTCACTCTCTCCTCGGTCCCTCGCGGTGGCCGCGTCGCTTCCGCTGTCCGCACCCCGTGCCGATGCTCGCACCACCCGTGGCCGCGCGCGCTGCGGGCGCGCCGCGCACGACGGCCGGTGCCCGGAGGATGCCCGGTGTGCGATTTACCGCCCGTTTCCGTGCGATTGCCGACGGATGTCGATCGTCTGTACAGCATGTGCCCGGTCCCGTACGCCTCGTGATCGGGCCTGTCCGGCGGGCAGAGTATCCGGAGCGCGCCGACGCGGCCACCCCGTGCGCAAGGATGGGGGCATGAACGCCATCATCTCCGCATCCGAACTCGCGAGCGCGGCGGCGGGCGGGAACCCGCCGGTGCTGCTCGACATCCGCTGGCAACTGAGCATGCCGAAGGCCGATGAGCCCCCGTTCGACGGCCGTGCCGAGTACGAGGCGGGGCACATCCCCGGCGCGGTCTACGTCGACCTGGACCGGGAACTGGCCTCCGCGCCCGGCCCGCGCGGCCGCCACCCCTTGCCGGATCTGACCGATTTCGGCACGGCGATGCGGCGCGCGGGCGTGTCGTCCGGGACGCCGGTGGTCGTGTACGACGGCGGGCTGGGCTGGGCGGCGGCCCGGGCATGGTGGCTGCTGAGCTGGACCGGGCACCCGGATGTGCGGGTCCTCGACGGCGGACTGCCGGCCTGGGAGGGGCCACTGGAGACGTCCGTACCGACCCCGGCGGAGGGCGACTTCGAGCCGGCGCCGGGAGCGACGGCGCTGCTCGACGCCGACGGCGCCGCGGCGCTCGCCCGGTCGGGGGTGCTGCTGGACGCCCGTGCGGGGGAGCGGTACCGCGGCGAGGTCGAGCCGATCGACCCGGTCGGCGGCCATATCCCGGGCGCCGTGTCCGCACCCACGAACGACAACGTCGGCGCGGACGGCCGCTTCCTCCCCGTCGAGGAACTCCGGTCCCGCTTCAAGAAGGTGGGCGCCGCCGAGGGCGCGGAAGTCGGCGTGTACTGCGGCTCGGGCGTCTCCGCCGCGCACCAGGTGCTGGCCCTGGCGGTCGCGGGGATTCCGGCGGCGCTGTACGTCGGTTCCTGGTCGGAGTGGTCCTCGGACCCGTCCCGGCCGGTCGCCGTGGGGCCGGATCCGCAGTAGGGCCAGCAGGGCAGGGCCGGTCACGACCCTGAACGGCACGAGGGCCGCGTGGTCACCCACGCGGCCCTCGTCCTCGTACGGCCGCATCCGCAGCCGTACGACCGACTACTCCTGCTTCTTCCTCCGGGTCCCGAACACGATCTCGTCCCAGCTCGGGACGGCGGCCCGGCGGCCCGGGCGGACGCCGTCCGCTTCGGCCTGGCGGTCCGTGGCGCCGATGAGGCGGTCGCGGTGGCTGCCGACGGAGCGGGGCATGAGCACGTCCGCGTAGGCGGAACCTGCCGAGGCCGCGGGGGCGGGAGGTTCCTCCGCCTCCGGTTCGGCGGGGGGCTCCTCCACCTCCGGCTCCGGTGGGCGCTCCGGCACCACCAGGTCGCCACGGAAGCTGGGCACCGCCTCCAGCAGGCTGGTCAGCGAGTCCCGTTCCTCCGCGGTCTCCTCGGCCGGTTCGGAGGCCTGGGCGGGCAGGCTGGGCCGCGCGGTGTCCAGGGCACGGTCCATCGAACGCTCGCGCGGAAGTCGGGCGATACGCGGCACGAACGGGAAGCTGGGCTCCGGCGCGGCGAGGTCCTCGGACTCGCCGATCAGCGAGCGGGCCTCCTCGTCGACAGCCTGCACGAGCCGCCGGGGCGGGTCGTACGTCCAGCTCGCCGAGTGCGGTTCGCCCGCCACCATGTAGACCAGCAGCACTTCCCAGGTGCCGTCGTCGCGGCGCCACGAGTCCCACTGCACGGTGTCCTTGTCGGCGCCGCGCAGCAGCAGCCGCTCCTGGACGGCCTCGCCGAGCTGCGGACCGGCGGCGTTCTCGCCGGGTCGGCGGACGGGAGTCTTGCGGGCCCGTTCGGCCATGAACGCGCGCTCGGCGAGCACGGGGCCCTCGAAGCGCCGTACGCGGTCGACGGGGATGCCGGCGAGTTGGGCGACCTCTTCCGCGGTCGCACCAGCGCGTATACGCGCCTGGATGTCACGGGGGCGGAGATGGCTCTCCACCTCGATCTCGATCTGGCCGAGGCGCGGACGGTCGCCGCGCACGGCTGCGCGCAGGCGTTCGTCGATCGGAAGGGTGTACTCCGTTGCGTCGGCAGCCTTCAGCACCAGCCGTGTGCCGTCATTCGAGACGGCCACGACACGCAGTTCGGGCATGGGGACCTCCCGGGTGGTGCCTGCCGACGTCACGTGCGTCGCTGCTTCCGCTAGTCGAGTGTGGCCTGCCCGGGTGCAGCCTGCCACAACCTTGCCGAGTTGCCCGGCGTGTCGGGCACGGGCCCTGGATCGCCGTTATGGCACGGTTACCTATTCGCAACGCTAAGTGACCAACTCCGTCACCCTGTGCAACTAGCCCCCTCCCGGCGGTCCTTGAAGGCCACGGACGCCCAGGCGGGAGACCGGACCCAGGGCTCGCAACAGTACTCCATTTGGGCCACGTGCGTGGATTGGCACGCCGCCCAACTTCTGGCAAGGACCGTGACTCGGCCGTCCGTTGGGCGGTTATCCGATCTTCTGCGTGGCGCACTTCACGCAATCCGCAGAAACGGAACTTATGGTTTCGTGCGTACGTTCCCTTGCCGCGCGGTTGCCCGAACGGCTGGATCGCGCCGGTCGAGCGCTACGCCCCCAACACCCTCCGCAGGTAGTCGTTCTGGAACCGGCGGTCGGGATCGAGCCGGTCCCGCAGCGCCGTGAACTCGCCGAAACGCGGGTACACCTGGGCGAAGTACTCGGCGTCCCGCGTGTGCACCTTGCCCCAGTGCGGTCGCCCCTCGTGCGCGGTGAAGATCCGCTCGGCAGCGGTGAAGTACCGCTGATGCGGGGTCCCCTTGACCATGTGGACGGCGATGTACGCGCTGTCGCGGCCGGACGCGGTGGACAGCGTGATGTCGTCGGCCGGGGCGGTGCGCACCTCGATGGGGAAGCTGACCCTGAGGCCGGAGCGGTCGACCATGGCCCTGAGCTCGCGCAGCGTCTCGACGACGGCCGCGCGCGGGACGGCGTACTCCATCTCCACGAAGCGCACCCGGCGCGGCGATGTGAAGACCTTGTACGGGATGTCGGTGTAGGTCCGCGAGGACAGGGCCTTGCTGGAGATCTGGGCGATCGCCGGGATCGCGCCGGGCACCGCGCGGCCGACCCACTGGGCCACCTGGAAGACGCCGTTGGAGAGGAACTCGTCCTCGATCCAGCCCTGGAGCTGCGGCACCGGCTTCTCGGGGCCGGCGCTGCGGTTGTTGCGCTTGGTGTTGGTGCTTCCTGTGTGCGGGAACCAGTAGAACTCGAAGTGCTCGTTCTCGGCCCAGAGTTCGTCGAACTCGGCCAGGACCTTGTCCAAGGGCATCGGCTCCTCGCGCGCGGTGAGCAGGAAGACGGGCTCCACGGCGAAGGTGATCGCGGTGACGATGCCGAGTGCGCCGAGACCGATCCGGGCGGCCGCGAAGACCTCCGGGTTCTCCTTCTCGGAGCAGGTCAGCACCGAGCCGTCGGCGGTGACCAGCTCCAGTGCCTTGATCTGGGCGGCGATCGAGCCGGAGTCACGGCCGGTGCCGTGCGTGCCGGTGCTGGTGGCGCCGGAGACCGTCTGCTCCATGATGTCGCCCATGTTCGTGAGCGACAGGCCCTCGCGCGCCAGGGCCATGTTGAGCCGCTTGAGCGGAGTGCCGGCCTCGACCGTGACGGTCATGGCGTCCCGGTCGATGTTGCGGATACCGGTCAACAGTTGAGGGCGGATCAACACGCCGTCGGTGGCGGCTATGGACGTGAAGGAATGCCCGCTTCCGACCGCCTTCACCTTCAGGCCGTCCTCGGCGGCCCGGCGTATCGCCGCCGACAGCTCCTCGACGGAGGCCGGAGCGACCTCCCGCGCGGGACGGGCGGCGACATTGCCGCCCCAGTTACGCCACGTGCCGTTCTTCCCGCTCGCTGTGCTGCTCAACGGTGCCTCCCCGACGCGGAGCCGGCCTGCTGAGCCGGCGGTACCCCAGGAAACCGACCGCGACCGCGGCGGCCCCGGACACCGCCGGAACCCCGTACCCGGCCTTCGCACCGGCCGCGTCGATCACCCAGCCGGCCCCGGAGGAGCCGAGCGCCACCCCGACCGCGAGCCCGGTGCTCACCCAGGTCATGCCCTCGGTCAGTTGCGCGCGTGGTACGTGCTCTTCGATCAGGGACATGGTGGTGATCATCGTGGGAGCGACGGCCATGCCCGCAACGAACAGCGCCACGGCCAGAAACGGCAAGTTTCCGACCAGTAGGAGGGGGATCATACTCACGGCCATCGCGCATATGCCCAGCAGCCAACGGCGTTCCGGCGCCCCCTTGAAGCGCAGCAGCCCGAACACGGCGCCCGCCGCGCAGGAGCCGGCGGCGTACAGGGCGAGGACCACGCTCGCGGCGCCCTTGTGACCCCGCTCGTCGGCGAAGGCCACGGTGACCACGTCGACCGACCCGAAGATCGCTCCGGTCGCCACGAAGGTGGCCACCAGGACCTGCAGTCCGGGGGCGCGCAGGGCCGAGCTGCCGCCGTGGCGCTCGCGCGGATGCGGCGTGGGTTCGGTGGCCCGCTGTGCGGTCAGCCAGAAGACGCCGACGGCGAGGAAGCAGCCGGCGAGCAGCGGCCCGGCCTCCGGGAACCACGCCGTGGACAGGCCGATGGAGATGATCGGCCCGAAGATGAAGCACACCTCGTCCACCACGGACTCCAGCGAGTACGCCGTGTGCAGCTGAGGCGTCCCCCGGTACAGCGCGGCCCAGCGGGCGCGGATCATCGCCCCGACGCTGGGCACGCAGCCGATGCCGGCGCAGGCCACGAACAGCACCCAGTCCGGCCACCCGTAGTGCGCGGCGAACAGCAGCACGGCCCCCGCCGCGAGCGAGATCAGCGTCGCCGGACGGAGCACCCGCCGTTGCCCGTGCTGGTCGACCAGCCGCGAGACCTGCGGGCCCGCCACCGCCGCGGCGAGCGCGATGGTGGCCGACAGGGCACCGGCCAGGCCGTAGCGCCCGGTCAGCTGCGAAACCATCGTCACCACGCCGATGCCCATCATCGACAGCGGCATCCGGCCGAGGAAGCCCGCGGCGGAGAAGGCCCTGGTGCCAGGGGCGTCGAACAGGGCGCGGTAGGGGCTGGGCACGGGGGACTCCGGTCAGGCGGAAGCAGCGGGGCTGCTGCGACTCAGGCAGGGCAGGGCGGATCAGGGTCGGATCAAAGGCGGATCAGGGGTGGAGCAGGGGCAACTCGGGGCAGCGCAAGGGCAATTCAAGGGGCGACTCAGTAAGGCGCGTGGACGGCCGATACAGCTTACGAGTTAGGTGACCCTAACGCACCTGTCCGGATGAACCGGGAACCCGGGTGGTCACCCCGCCGTTTCTTGGCTGTCAGTACCGGATGACAGGATCGACCCATGCCAGACGCGCGCCAAGCCACCCCCTACGACGCCCTGCTCCTCCTCTCCTTCGGAGGTCCCGAGGGCCCGGACGACGTGATCCCGTTCCTGGAGAACGTCACCCGTGGGCGGGGCATCCCCAAGGAACGCCTGAAGGAAGTCGGCGAGCACTACTTCCTGTTCGGTGGGGTCAGCCCCATCAACGACCAGAACCGAGCCCTGCTGGACGCCCTGCGCAAGGACTTCGCCGAGCACGGCCTGGATCTGCCGATCTACTGGGGCAACCGCAACTGGGCGCCGTACCTGACGGACACCCTGCGCGAGATGGTCGCCGACGGCCGCCGCCGCATCCTCGTCCTCGCCACCAGCGCCTACGCCTCCTACTCGGGCTGCCGCCAGTACCGCGAGAACCTCGCCGACTCGCTCGCGGCCCTGGAGGCCGAAGGCGTCGAACTCCCCAAGATCGACAAGCTGCGGCACTACTTCAACCACCCGGGCTTCCTGGAGCCGATGATCGACGGCGTGCTCGAGTCCCTCGCCGACCTGCCCGAGGACGTCCGCGGCGGCGCCCACATCGCCTTCTCGACCCACTCGATCCCGAACGCCTCCGCGGACACCTCCGGCCCCGTCGAGGACCACGGCGAGGGCGGCGCCTATGTCGAGCAGCATCTGGAGGTCTCCCGGCTGATCGCAGAGGCCGTCCGTGAGCGCACGGGCGTCGACCACCCCTGGCAGCTCGTCTACCAGTCCCGCTCCGGTGCCCCGCACATCCCGTGGCTGGAGCCCGACATCTGCGACCACCTCGAGGAGCGGCACGAGTCCGGAGCACCGGCCGTCGTCATCGCGCCCATCGGCTTCGTCTCCGACCACATGGAGGTCCTCTACGACCTCGACACCGAGGCCAAGGCCAAGGCCGCGGAGCTGGGCCTGCCGATGCGCCGCTCGGCCACCGTCGGCGACGACCCGCGGTTCGCCGCCGCGATCCGTGACCTCGTCCTGGAGCGTGCCGCGGTGGAGCGCTCGGAGGAGGTCACGCCGTGCGTCCTCGGCGCGCTCGGCGCCAGCCACAACCTGTGCCCGGTGGGCTGCTGCCCGGCCCGCGCGCCCAGGCCCGCCGCCGCGGGCGCCGACAGCCCCTACGCATGAGGAGCCCTGTGACCGACGCCCTGCACACGGAACTGCTCACCCTGGCCCAGGAGGCCGCCCGGCGCGCCGGCGAGCTGCTGCGCGACGGGCGCCCGGCCGACCTCGCCGTCGCCGCGACCAAGTCCAGCCCGATCGATGTCGTCACGGAGATGGACATCGCGGCCGAGAAGCTGATCACCGACCTGATCTCCGAGCAGCGCCCGGACGACGGCTTCCTCGGCGAGGAGGGCGCCTCCACCGAGGGCACGAGCGGCGTCCGCTGGGTGATCGACCCGCTCGACGGCACGGTCAACTACCTCTACGGGCTGCCGACCTGGTCCGTCTCCATCGCCGCCGAGCAGGACGGCGAGACGGTGGTCGGCGTCGTCGCGGCCCCCATGCGGGGCGAGACCTACCACTCGGTCCGGGGCGAGGGTGCCTGGGCGACCGGCCCCTGGGACGGCGAGCGCAGGCTCACCTGCCGCCCCACGGCCCCGCTCGACCAGGCCCTGGTCTCGACCGGCTTCAACTACGTCACCGAGGTGCGCACCCACCAGGCCGAGGTCGCCCGGAAGCTCATCCCGCTGCTGCGCGACATCCGACGGGGCGGCTCGGCCGCCATCGACCTGTGCGACCTCGCGGCGGGCCGGCTCGACGGCTACTTCGAGCGGGGTCTCAACGCCTGGGACATGGCGGCGGGGGACCTGATCGCTCGGGAAGCGGGCGCCCTCACGGGTGGACGGCCCGGAGAGCGCCCGTCCGGCGACCTGGCGGTCGCGGCCACCCCGGGCGTCTTCGAGCCCCTCCAGCAGCTGCTGGAGGACTTCGGCGCCTGGCACGACTGACCGGGTGTCGAGCAGACCGCCGCACGGCCAACAGCACGTGAACGCGGTCGTACGACAACGCGGCGGGCCCCCGGGCGCTGGATTCGCCGGGGGCCCGCCGTCGTGCGTACGAGCTGGTCAGACGCTAGACGCGCCGACTTCCACACCGTGCTCGGCGGCGAGGCGGCGCAGGTCGTCGAGCTCGCCCTGCTCCACCTCGACGAGGAAGTCGTCGCCCTCGTCGCGAGCCCGCGTCAGGTCGGACTCGGTCGCCTTTATGCGCTGCAGAAGTCCTGCGGTGAATGCGTCCATGCTGCGCCCCCTCGTCCTGGGTCGTGGGTCGGTGGCACGGGGGTGTGCCGTTCGGAAGGGGCGATCACGTCTCCAGTAGATGCCCAGCGCTGCCCATGCCGGGCGGCGACGGTGCCGGACACCCACACCCACTCTGCGGAAAGCGGATTGCGCTGTACCGCATGGTGGTGCAGTACATGCAGAGCGTGATCGCGGGGTGTACAAGCCGTCCTCCCCCCGCTCTCTTCCACGGAAACCTCAACCGGAAGAGGAAATCTCGCATTCCCGGGCTTCACACCCGCCCTTCATGCACCGCCCACTCGTCTTACCGCCGACTTATGGCGGAAAAGGGCAGGATGGAGGCCAGGAAACCCCATTCACAGGACCCTGCCCGCGCGCTGGACGAGCGCTACGCGGGTGGACACAGGAAGGACAAGCGACGTGCGCGTACTCGTCGTCGAGGACGAGCAACTGCTCGCCGATGCGGTGGCCACCGGACTGCGCCGGGAGGCCATGGCCGTCGACGTCGTGTACGACGGTGCGGCCGCCCTGGAACGCATCGGCGTCAACGACTACGACGTGGTCGTCCTCGACCGCGACCTCCCGCTGGTGCACGGCGACGACGTCTGCCGCAAGATCGTCGAACTCGGCATGCCCACACGCGTGCTGATGCTCACGGCCTCCGGCGACGTCAGCGACCGTGTCGAGGGGCTCGAGATCGGCGCCGACGACTATCTGCCCAAGCCCTTCGCCTTCAGCGAGCTGACGGCACGCGTGCGTGCCCTCGGCCGTCGCACGAGCGTGCCGCTGCCGCCCGTCCTGGAGCGCGCAGGCATCAAGCTCGACCCGAACCGCCGCGAGGTCTTCCGTGACGGCAAGGAGGTGCAGCTCGCCCCCAAGGAGTTCGCCGTCCTGGAAGTGCTGATGCGCAGCGAGGGCGCGGTCGTCTCGGCCGAGCAGCTCCTGGAGAAGGCCTGGGACGAGAACACCGACCCGTTCACCAACGTCGTGCGGGTCACCGTGATGACACTGCGCCGCAAGCTGGGCGAGCCGCCGGTCATCGTCACCGTGCCCGGCTCCGGCTACCGGATCTGATCGGCCATGGCAGCGACTCCCGCGCCTCCCCAGGCGCCCCCCAAGCCCACCTGGGCCCCCCGGAGGGTGGAGCCCCCCTTCCCGTGGCTGCGCCCCACCATCCGGATAAGGCTCACGCTGCTGTACGGCGGCATGTTCCTGATCGCCGGCATCCTGCTGCTGTCGATCATCTATCTGCTGGCCGCGCAGGCCATCAGTACGGGCAACCAGCCGCCGTTCAAGATCGTGGGCGCCACTGACGAGATCAAGGTCGCCAGCGCCGACTGTCCCGCGGTCAACAACGCCACGGGCCTGACGCTGACCCAGTTCAACTCCGCGATCAGCGCCTGCATCGACCACCAGCGCCAGGTCGCCCTGGACGATCTCCTCAGCCGCTCGCTGCTGGCCCTGCTCGGCCTCGCCGTCATCGCCTTCGCCTTCGGGTACGCCATGGCCGGCCGTGTCCTGTCGCCGCTCGGCCGGATCACCCGTACCGCGCGCGCCGTGGCCGGCTCGGACCTGTCCCGTCGTATCGAGCTGGACGGACCGGACGACGAGCTGAAGGAGCTGGCCGACACCTTCGACGAGATGCTGGAGCGGCTGCAGCGGGCCTTCACCGCCCAGCAGCGCTTCGTCGGCAACGCCTCGCACGAACTGCGCACCCCGCTCGCGATCAACCGCACGCTCCTCGAAGTGCATCTGTCCGATCCGAACGCGCCGGTGGAGCTCCAGCAGCTCGGCAAGACGCTGCTGGCCACCAACGAGCGCAGCGAGCAGCTCGTGGAGGGCCTGCTGCTGCTCGCCCGCAGCGACAACCAGATCGTGGAGCGCAAACCGGTGGACCTCGCGGAGGTGGCCGAGCAGGCCGTCGACCAGGTGCACGCGGAAGCGGAGTCCAAGGGCGTGGTGATCCGCGGCGAACAGAAGCCCGCGGTCGTCCAGGGCAACGGTGTGCTGCTGGAGCGCATCGCGCTGAACCTGGTGCAGAACGCCGTCCGGTACAACGTCCCGGAGGGCGGCTGGGTCGAGGTCACCACCGAGGTCCAGCACGGACATGCGGTCCTGGTCGTCACGAACACCGGGCCGGTGGTGCCGGCCTACGAGATCGACAACCTCTTCGAGCCGTTCAGGCGCCTGCGCACCGAGCGCACGGGCAGTGACAAGGGTGTGGGCCTCGGGCTGTCCATCGTGCGGTCCGTGGCGCGGGCGCACGGCGGGCACATCGCGGCGCAGCCGCGAGAGGGAGGAGGACTCGTGATGCGAGTCACCCTGCCGATCTGAGACCATGTGCGCCGACACTTTGCCGCTACGCGGGGATGTTCGCTTTGCGCGGAATTTTCTGGGCACTCGTCGAGCAGTCTCGTGTGTGATCGATCACAAGGGCGAATTTCCGGCCATCTACTCTCCGTGATCATGTGGCCAGTCGGAAAGCCGGGAAAATCCGGGTTTTCAGGGGTCTTGATCACGGGAAGTACACGGTGAGACGCCTTTGAACTGCGGCATTAGGACCGTGTACGGTCCCGTTCGCCATCCAAGCCGATCACTCTTGAGGAGTCCGGTTGGGTGTCGATTGAGTAACAGACCTTGATGTGAGGCAAAATCTCCGCCTCGGGTCGGGCACAAGTCCGGCCTCTCACGCGTTACGTGCGCTGGAGACACCGCAGACACCCAGAGGGGGAGAGCGACATGGCAACGGATTACGACACCCCACGCAAGACCGACGACGACGTCGACTCGGACAGCCTTGAAGAGCTGAAGGCCAGGCGGAACGACAAGTCGACGTCCGCTGTGGACGTCGACGAGTTCGAGGCCGCGGAGGGCCTGGAGCTGCCCGGCGCCGACCTCTCCAATGAGGAGCTGGCGGTTCGGGTCCTGCCCAAGCAGCAGGACGAGTTCACCTGCATGAGCTGCTTCCTGGTGCACCACCGCAGCCAGCTGGCCCGGGAGAAGAACGGCCAGCCGATCTGCCGCGACTGCGACTGAGGTCGGGTCGGGCATGACTGGCTCGACCCCTCCTCGGAAGCGCCGCTTCCTGTCGCGGGGAGCGGACCCAGGGCCGTCCGACGGCCCGCGTGACGACGAGCGGGGCTCACCCGGTGCGGGAGCCTCGCTCGAACCGGCGCCCGGCCGGGCCGACGTTGCGGCGCAGTCGGCGGTTCGCGCGCCTGTGGCCGGACGCAGGGTCGCGGTCATCCGGGAGAGGGCCCGGGAAGGCGTCCGTAAGGGCGGCAGCCGCGCGAAAGCGGGGCTCGGGTACCTCGCCGACCGGATCATCGAGAACGCCCCGCGGATCCCCGTACGGGACCTCGCGACGCTTCGCCGGCAGTTCCCGGGCCTCGGACCCGAGCAACTCGCGGACAAGCTCGTGGCCGGCGCGGCGAACGCGAGCTCGACGGTCGGCGCGGGAGTCGGCGCGGCGGCGATGCTGCCGGTGCCGCCCGCGATGCCCACGGAGCTGGCCGCTGAGATCACCGGTGTGGCGGCGATCGAGCTGAAGCTGATCGCCGAACTGCACGAGGTGTACGGCGTACGCCCGCCCGGCAATCTCAAGGCCCGCAGCACCGCGTACCTGACCTCGTGGTCCGAGGAGCGCGGCATCGACCCGATGAAGCCGGCGACGGTCAACGCCGCGCTCGGCGTGCAGATGAAGCGGGAGCTGCGTCAGCAGATCATGAAGCGGATGGTCCGCAACCTGCCGAACCTGATGCCCTTCCTGGTGGGCGCCGCCGTGGGTGCGGTCATGAACCGCCGGGACACCAAGAAGCTCGCCGCGCGGATCCGCGCGGACCTGCGCAAGGTCCAGGTGGCGTGGGAGGAACTGCCGCAACTGCCCCCGCTGGAGCGCCCCGAACGGCCGCTGGACATGGGGGAGATCATGCGGCCGCGCAGGCGCCGGAAACTCGGGGGCGGCTGAGCCCGCGGCCGAGTCCCGCGAAGTTTTTGCTCCGGTCACACCAAGTCTTGACCGGAGCGGTGACGGCCCGTTCGGGTGTGCTAGGCCGAGGCCTTGGCCGCCTTGATCGCCTCTGCCAGGCGCTCCGGCTCGCGGGTCGACAGATACAGGTACGGGGTCGGGTCCTCGGGGTCCGTGACCTCCACCCGCAGGGCCCTGGGGATGTACGCGCGCAGCAGCAGGAAGGCCCGGGTGTCGGCCTTGTACGTCCGCCAGGCGCGGGCCTCCTCCGGGTCCAGGACATGCGCCTCACCCAGCGCCCGCAGCGGGATCTTCGCCTCGCCCGCGATCAGCGAGTCGCCCACCACACGGATGCGGACCGAGCCGTACGAACTGGCCATGACGGCCGCCGCGGCGGTGCCGCCGACCAGGCCCACGAGCAGGGGCAGCGTGCCGAACGGCAGGAGGATCAGGGCCAGGGAGAGCCCGACCAGGAAAGAGACCAGCCACCACGAGCGCGGGGCCGTGAGGCGTTCTTCGTAGGGGGCGGCGGAGAGCTGCATGGAGCCAAGCTTGGCACGGTGTCCGGTTACGTCCGGAGTCAGGGGGCCCGGCGCGAAGCGCCGTCAGGCAGGGCGGCGGTGGGAGACGGGCGGGCGGGTAAGGTCTGCGGCTGTGAGAGGTACTTCCGCAGCTCTTAAGCCGCCGGCCGACGCCGTGAAACCCGTGCGGCACCCGGATGCTCCCGCGCCCGGTGAGCTTCTCGGCGCGCACTACGGCGAGTGTTTCGGCTGTGGCGGCGAGCAGCCCCACGGGCTGCATCTGGAGTCGCGGGCGGGGGACGGCGTCAGCATCATCGCCGAGTTCACCGTGCAGCCCGCCCACCAGGGAGCGCCCGGGCTCGCGCACGGCGGTGTGCTCGCGACCGCCCTTGACGAGACTCTCGGCTCGCTCAACTGGCTGCTGCGGACCATCGCCGTGACCGGGCGGCTGGAGACCGATTTCGTCCGGCCGGTTCCGGTGGGCACGGTGCTGTATCTGGAGGCCGAGGTGACGGCGGTGGCGGGGCGCAAGATCTACTCCTGCGCCACCGGACGGATCGGCGGCCCCGACGGGCCCGTGGCCGTGCGCGCCGATGCCCTCTTCATCGAGGTGAAGGTCGATCACTTCATCGACAACGGCCGCCCGGAGGAGATCCGGGCCGCCATGGACGACCCGGACCAGGTCCGGCGTGCCCGTGCCTTCGAGGTGAACCCGTGAGCCGTGCCCCCCTGAACGTGGCGATCCGGCGCGTCGACCCCGACGTACCGCTTCCGACGTACGCGCATCCCGGTGACGCCGGAGCCGATCTGCGCACCACCGAGAGCCGCGAACTCAAGCCGGGTGAGCGGGCCGTACTGCCCACCGGGGTGTCGATCGCCCTCCCGGAGGGGTACGCGGCCTTCGTGCACCCGCGCTCGGGTCTCGCCGCCCGCCTCGGTGTCGCTCTCGTGAATGCCCCGGGGACGGTTGAT
This sequence comes from Streptomyces cyaneochromogenes, assembly GCF_003963535.1. Taxonomy (GTDB): domain Bacteria; phylum Actinomycetota; class Actinomycetes; order Streptomycetales; family Streptomycetaceae; genus Streptomyces; species Streptomyces shaanxiensis. The sequence continues at coordinate 7,557,893 of NZ_CP034539.1, forward strand.
GCCGGGTACCGTGGGGAGATCAAGGTGATCGTGGTGAATCTCGACCCGCATGAGACCGTGCGGTTCGAGCGCTTCGACCGGATCGCCCAACTGGTCGTCCAGCAGGTCGAGAGGGTCCGCTTCCAGGAGGTCGCGGAGCTTCCCGATTCGGCACGGGCCGAAGGGGGCTTCGGGTCCACCGGGGGCCATGCCGCGGTGGGCGGCACAAGCAGCACAAGCGGTCAGGCCGCCGACGGCGGCCGGGCGGGTGGGAATCGATACGCTTCGGTCGTATCCGACCGGGAAGGACAGTGACGTGTTCGGACGTCGCAAGAAGAAGGGTGCCGCCGAGGACGCGGCCGGCGAGCCCGAGCAGGTCGTCGACATCGACACTGAGGCGGACGACGACGGCACGCGCGAGCGCGTTCGGCTCGAGCCGGAACCGCGGCCCGACGGGCCCTGGGACAGCACCGAGGTCCGTGAGCCCGGCGAGGGCCGGGTGGACCTGGGCGGCCTGCTCGTGCCGGGCGTCGACGGCATGGAACTGCGCGTGGAGGTGGCGGGCGACGCGATCGTCGCGGCGACCGTCGTGCTGCGCGACAGCGCCATCCAGCTGCAGGCCTTCGCGGCACCCAAGCGCGAGGGCATCTGGGGCGAGGTACGCGAGGAGATCGGCTCCGGCATCACCCAGCAGGGTGGCATCATCGACGAGGTCGAGGGGCCGCTGGGCTGGGAGCTGCGGGCCCAGGTGCCGGTACAGCTGCCGGACGGCACGGGTGGTTTCCAGGTCGTGCGGTTCGTCGGTGTGGACGGTCCCCGCTGGTTCCTGCGCGGTGTGATCTCGGGCCAGGGCGCGGTGCAGCCGCAGGCGGCCGGTCTGCTCGAGCAGATCTTCCGGGACACGGTCGTGGTCCGCGGCGAGGGTCCGATGGCCCCCCGTGACCCGATCGTCCTGCAGTTGCCGAACGACGCCCAGATGGTTCCCGAGGGTGTCCAGCAGGAGGAGGCGGGTTCGCGCTTCTCCGGCGGCATGGGCCAGCTCCAGCGCGGTCCGGAGATCACCGAGGTGCGCTGAGCTTCGTAGAGACAACCAGGGCCGTACCCCTCAGGGTGCGGCCCTTTCTCGTGCGTGAACCCTTGACGGTGCATTGGTCTGTACCTACCGTCTCCGGCCAACGCGTCTGTTCATAAAGGCGCTTCGCGTTCACATACGAGAACGGAAGGCCCCCCACGTATGCGCAGAACCGCACTCTTCGCGGCCGCGGCCGCCCTCGTCGCCGGTGTCCTCGCCTGGCCCGCCGGCGCCGCTCCCACCACCTTCGTCCACCCCGGAGTCACCGTCTCCAAGGGTCAGTTGGACTTCGCCCGCTCCCAGGTCAACGCCGGCGCCCAGCCCTGGAAGGGCGCCTTCGACCGGATGATGGCGGGCAAGTACGCCGATCTGAACCGCACCCCCAAGCCCCGCGCGGTCGTCGAGTGCGGCTCGTACTCGAACCCCAATTACGGCTGCACCGACGAGCGCGAGGACGCGATAGCCGCCTACACGCAGGCCCTGGCCTGGTATGTCACCCGCGACGAGCGGCACGCGAAGAAGGCCATCGAGCTGATGGACGCCTGGTCCGCTGTGATCAGGGACCACACCAACAGCAACGCGCCCCTGCAGACGGGCTGGGCCGGCTCCTCCTGGCCCAAGGCAGCCGAGATCATCAAGTACACGTACACCGGGAGCTGGCCGAACTCCGGCCGGTTCGCCACCATGCTCCGCACCGTCTATCTCCCCGAGATCATCAACGGCTCGAACTCCAACGGCAACTGGGAGCTGTCGATGATGGAGGCCGCCGTCGGCATCTCGGTCGTCCTGGAGGACAAGGCGTCGTACGACAAGGCCATGGCGAAGTTCCGCACCCGCACCGCCGCCTACGTCTACCTGTCCTCCGACGGTGACCTGCCGAAGACCGTGCCGAGCCAGAACCTCGACACCCGCGACAAGATCGTCAACTACTGGCAGGGGCAGTCCACCTTCGTCACCGGCCTCACCCAGGAGACCTGCCGCGACCTCACCCACACCGGATACGGCGTCTCCGCGATCTCGCACGTGGCGGAGACCAGCCGGATCCAGGGGCAGGACCTGTACGGCACCGACGTCGGCGAGCGGCTGCGGCACGCGCTCGGGTTCCAGGCCAAGTACGAACTCGGAACGGCCGTGCCCAGCTGGCTGTGCCGGGGCTCGCTGAAGCTCGGGTTCGGTCCGGTCACCGAGGTCGGGCACAACGCGCTGGCCAATCGGCTCGGCCATGGCATGACCAACACCGAGACGCTCACCGAGCGCAACCGCCCGTCCGGCAGCAACAACCTCTTCGTCGCCTGGGAGACCCTCACTCACGGCGACAACCCCGGCTGAGTCGGGGCACGGCGGCGGTGGGAGCGTCAGAGTTCCGTCAAAGACGGTCCCGCCGCCGTACCCGGTCCTCTTTGTCGCGATTATTGGCCGTAAGGTCGACGCTGCGTAGGCAGTAGGGGCCGGAACACAATGGGGACCATGGGACGCGGCAAGCTTCGGATCTACCTCGGTGCGGCACCGGGCGTCGGCAAGACGTACGCGATGCTGTCCGAGGCGCACCGCCGTGCCGAGCGCGGCACCGACTGCGTGGTCGCCTTCGTGGAGCACCACGACCGGCGACGCACCGAGGTGATGCTCCACGGGCTGGAGCAGGTGCGGCGGCGGGAACTGGAGTACCGGGGCACCTCCTTCACCGAGATGGACGTCGACGCCGTCCTGGCGCGGCGCCCACAGGTGGCGCTCGTCGACGAGCTCGCCCACACCAACATCCCCGGCTCGCGCAACGCCAAGCGCTGGCAGGACGTGGAGGAGCTGCTGGCGGCCGGGATCGACGTGATCTCGACCGTCAACATCCAGCACCTGGAGTCGCTGGGCGACGTCGTCGAGTCGATCACCGGGGTACGCCAGCAGGAGACCGTGCCGGACGAGGTGGTGCGCCGGGCCGACCAGGTCGAGCTTGTCGACATGTCGCCCCAGGCGCTGCGGCGTCGTATGGCGCACGGCAACATCTACAAGCCGGACAAGGTCGACGCGGCCCTGTCGAACTACTTCCGTCCGGGCAACCTGACCGCGCTGCGCGAGCTGGCGCTGCTGTGGGTGGCCGACCGGGTCGACGAGTACCTGAACGCGTACCGCAGCGAGCACGAGGTCTCGACGATCTGGGGTTCCCGGGAGCGGATCGTGGTCGGCCTGACCGGCGGCCCGGAGGGCCGGACCCTGATCCGGCGGGCCGCCCGTCTCGCCGAGAAGGGCGCCGGCGGTGAGGTGCTCGCCGTCTACATCGCCAGCAGCGACGGCCTCACCTCCGCCTCACCCAAGGAACTGGCCGTCCAGCGCACCCTCGTCGAGGACCTGGGCGGCACCTTCCACCACGTCGTCGGCGACGACATCCCCGCGGCTCTGCTGGACTTCGCACGCGGTGCCAACGCCACCCAGATAGTGCTCGGCTCCTCACGCCGCAGAAGCTGGCAGTACGTCCTCGGACCGGGTGTGGGCGTCACCGTGGCCCGGGAGTCGGGCCCCGACCTCGACGTGCACATCGTCACGCACGAGGAGGCCGCCAAGGGGCGCGGACTGCCCGTGGCCCGGGGAGCGCGCCTGGGCCGGTCGCGGATTCTGTGGGGCGGGCTCGTCGGCGTCGGCGGTCCCGTGCTGCTCACCCTGCTGCTGACCCACGTCGACGCCGACCTCGGGCTCGCGAACGACATGCTGCTGTTCCTGACCCTGACGGTGGCGGCGGCCCTGCTCGGGGGGCTCTATCCGGCACTGGCCTCGGCGGCGGTCGGGTCACTGCTGCTGAACTGGTACTTCACCGCACCGGTGCACCACATCACGATCGCCGACCCGAAGAACCTCCTCGCCCTCGTGATCTTCGTGTTCGTGGCCGTGGCGGTCGCCTCGGTGGTCGACGTCGCCGCCCGCCGCACCCAGCAGGCGGCCCGGCTGCGCGCCGAGTCGGAGATCCTCTCCTTCCTCGCGGGCAACGTGCTGCGCGGCGAGACCAGCCTGGAGGCGCTGCTGGAACGCGTCCGGGAGACCTTCGGCATGGAGTCGGCGGCGCTGCTGGAGCGGGCGAGCGATGTCGAGCCGTGGACCTGCGCGGGCAGCGTCGGTACGGGGCGCTCACTGGCGCGGCCCGAGGACGCGGACGTGGACGTGCCGGTCGGCGACCACATGGCGCTGGCGCTGACCGGCCGGGTGCTGCCCGCCGAGGACCGCCGGGTGCTCGCCGCCTTCGCCGCGCAGTCCGCCGTCGTCCTGGACCGCCAACGCCTCCGGCACGAGGCCGACCAGGCCAAGGAGCTGGCCGAGGGCAACCGCATCCGCACCGCCCTGCTCGCCGCTGTCAGCCACGACCTGCGCACCCCCCTCGCCGGCATCAAGGCGTCCGTCTCCTCGCTGCGGTCCGACGACGTGGCCTGGTCCGAGGAGGACGAGGCCGAGCTGCTGGAGGGCATCGAGGAGGGCGCCGACCGGCTCGACCACCTTGTGGGGAACCTCCTCGACATGTCCCGGCTGCAGACCGGCACGGTCACACCGCTCATCCGCGACATCGACCTCGACGAGGTGGTGCCGATGGCGCTGGGCGGGGTGCCGGAGGACAGCGTGGAGCTGGACATTCCGGAGACGCTGCCCATGGTCGCCGTGGACCCGGGGCTGCTGGAGCGGTCGGTGGCCAACCTGGTCGAGAACGCCGTCAAGTACAGCCCGGACGGCAGCCCCGTCCTCGTCGCCGCGAGCGCCATCGCCGACCGGGTCGAGGTCCGGGTGGTCGACCGCGGGCCGGGCGTCCCCGACGAGGCCAAGGAACGTATCTTCGCGCCCTTCCAGCGCTACGGTGACGCCCCGCGCGGCGCCGGAGTGGGCCTCGGCCTCGCGGTAGCGCGCGGCTTCGCCGAGGCCAACGGCGGCACCCTCAACGCCGAGGACACACCCGGCGGCGGCCTCACCATGGTGCTCACCCTCCGCGCGGCTTCGCGGGGCGGAGAACCTCCCGGCCCGGGCGAGTCCGCGCACGCCGGGCAGCTGCCGCACTCCGACCGGCTGCTGCACGCCGACGGGACGCTCCGCTCCGACGGGCGGCCGGTCCGCTCCGAGGAGCCTCTTCACTTCGTACGACCGGAAAGGCAGGCCACATGCTGAGCCCTACTGGGGGGACCCCCCAGACCTCCACAAGGGTTCTGGTGATCGACGACGAGCCGCAGATCGTGCGCGCCCTCGTGATCAACCTCAAGGCACGCAAGTACGAGGTCGACGCGGCCCATGACGGGGCCACCGCCCTGGAACTCGCCGCCACCCGCCACCCCGACGTGGTCGTCCTCGACCTCGGACTGCCCGACATGGACGGCGTCGAGGTGATCCGGGGGCTGCGCGGCTGGACCCGGGTGCCGATCCTGGTGCTGTCCGCCCGGCACTCCTCCGACGAGAAGGTCGAGGCGCTCGACGCGGGCGCCGACGACTACGTCACCAAGCCGTTCGGCATGGACGAGCTGCTGGCCCGGTTGCGGGCCGCCGTACGCCGGGCCGAGCCCGCCGGGGGCGGCGAGGACGACGTGATGGTGGAGACCGAGGAGTTCACCGTCGACCTGGCCGCGAAGAAGGTCAACCGGGGCGGGAAGGACGTACGGCTGACACCTACCGAATGGCATCTGCTGGAAGTGCTCGTCCGCAATACGGGGCGTCTTGTCAGCCAGCGGCAGTTGCTGCAGGAGGTGTGGGGGCCGTCGTACGGGACGGAGACGAACTACCTGCGGGTCTACATGGCTCAGCTGCGCAGGAAGCTGGAGGCCGACCCGTCGCACCCCAAGCACTTCGTCACGGAGCCGGGGATGGGCTATCGGTTCGAGAAGTGATGCCCGGTAGGCTTCAAGTCATGAGTGCTGTTCCTCGTTCCGAAAAGTCGGTGGGCCGGTTCCGGCGCATGCTCGACCGGCTCTCCTCGTCGCAGGAGGACCTGGAGTCCGAGGAGCTGCGTGAGGACGCAGAGACGGCCGGCTGTATCAAGATCGGTGACTGCCGTGACCGACAGATAGTGACGGTTACTGGTACCTTGCGCACGGTCACCCTGCGGCCGCGTGCGGGAGTCCCGGCCCTGGAGGCCGAGCTGTTCGACGGCTCCGCCGCCCTGGACGTGGTGTGGCTCGGCAGACGCTCCATCGTCGGCATAGAGCCGGGGCGCCGGCTGATCGCATCGGGCCGGATCTCCATGAGCCGGGGCCGCCGGGTGCTGTTCAACCCGAAATACGAACTGAGACCCCTCGGACGGGAGTAGCCGGTGACGTCGCTCGACAAGCCGACCGAAGACACCACCGCAGACGCCGAGCACGACGCCCGGGCGGTGACCGAGGCCGCGCTGTTCGAGGCCTTCGGCGGCATGCGCGGCATGATCGAGACAGTGCTGCCCGGTCTGCTCTTCGTCACCATCTACACGATCAACAAGGACCTGCACCTCTCGGCGATCGCCGCGCTCGCGGTGTCCCTTGTCCTCGTGGTCGTGCGCCTGGTGATGCGGGACACCATCAAGCACGCGTTCAGCGGTGTCTTCGGTGTCGCCTTCGGTGTCGTGTTCGCGATGATGACGGGCAACGCGAAGGACTTCTACCTGCCCGGCATGCTCTACACGCTGGGGCTGGGGCTCGCGTACATCATCACGACGCTGTGCGGGGTGCCGCTGATCGGCCTGATCCTCGGGCCGGTGTTCAAGGAGAACCTCTCCTGGCGCAAGCGCAATCCCGGCCGCAAGAAGGCGTACGCGAAGGCCAGTTACGCGTGGGGCCTGATCCTGCTGGCCAAGTGCGCGATCCTCTTCCCGCTGTACTGGTGGGCCGACACCACCCAGTTCGGCTGGGTGCTGGTCGCCCTGAAGATCCCGCCGTTCCTGCTGGCCGTGTGGCTGACGTGGGTGTTCCTGGCGAAGGCGCCGGCGCCGATCGACGTGTTCGCGGAGATGGAGGCGGCGGAGAAGGCCGAGGAGGACCGCAAGGCGGCGCTCGCCGCGGAGCGCGAAGAGGCCGCGGGCGGGCAGCACCGCCGAGAGCCCTAGATCTCCGTACGACGGTCTCTGTACGACCATCTCTCCAACAGCGACCAAGGGCGCCCCGCACACGCGGGGCGCCCTTGGTCGTCGTAGGCCTCGAAGGGCTCAGCTGCCCTCGCGTCGCACCGACAGCAGGTCCTCCAGCTGCTCCTCGCGGGCCTGGGCGGCGACGAAGAGCAGCTCGTCGCCCGCTTCCAGGGAGTCCTCGCGGGACGGGGTGAGGACGCGGGTGCCGCGGATGATCGTCACCAGGGACGTGTCCTCCGGCCACTCCACGTCGCCGACCTGGGTGCCGGCCAGGGCCGACTCCTCCGGCAGGGTCAGCTCGACGAGGTTGGCGTCGCCGTGGCTGAAGCGCAGCAGGCGGACCAGGTCGCCGACGCTCACCGCCTCCTCGACCAGGGCCGACATCAGGCGCGGGGTGGAGACCGCCACGTCCACGCCCCAGGACTCGTTGAACAGCCACTCGTTCTTGGGGTTGTTCACCCGGGCCACGACGCGCGGGACGCCGTACTCCGTCTTCGCCAGCAGCGAGACGACCAGGTTGACCTTGTCGTCGCCCGTCGCGGCGATCACCACGTTGCAGCGCTGCAGGGCCGCCTCGTCCAGCGACGTGATCTCGCAGGCGTCGGCCAGCAGCCATTCCGCCTGCGGGACGCGTTCGACCGAGATGGCGGTCGGCGCCTTGTCGACGAGCAGGACCTCGTGGCCGTTCTCCAGCAGTTCGCCCGCGATGGAGCGACCCACCGCGCCGGCACCGGCAATGGCGACCCTCATCAGTGACCGCCCTCCTCTTCGGGACCCTTGGCGAAGGACGCCTCGACCTTGTCGACCTCGTCGGTGCGCATCATCACGTGCACCAGGTCGCCCTCCTGCAGCACCGTCTGCGACGTGGGCAGGATCGCCTCGCCGAGCCGGGTGAGGAACGCGACGCGCACGCCGGTCTCCTCCTGCAGCTTGCTGATCTTGTGGCCCACCCACTCCGTGGAGGCGTGCACCTCGGCGAGTTGGACGCCGCCGGTGGGGTCCCGCCACAGCGGCTCGGCGCCCGAGGGCAGCAGACGGCGCAGCATCTGGTCGGCCGTCCAGCGGACCGTGGCCACGGTGGGGATGCCCAGGCGCTGGTAGACCTCGGCGCGGCGGGGGTCGTAGATACGGGCCGCGACGTTCTCCACGCCGAACATCTCGCGGGCCACGCGCGCGGAGATGATGTTCGAGTTGTCACCGCTGGAGACCGCGGCGAAGGCGCCGGCCTCCTCGATGCCCGCCTCGCGCAGGGTGTCCTGGTCGAAGCCGACGCCGGTGACCCGGCGGCCTCCGAATCCGGGGCCCAGGCGGCGGAAGGCGGTGGGGTCCTGGTCGATCACCGCGACCGTGTGCCCTTGTTGCTCCAGGGTCTGCGCCAGAGCGGAGCCCACCCTTCCGCAACCCATGATGACGATGTGCACGGCGTTTACCCCGCACTCCTCGTGAGGCGTCTGACTTGCGTGAACGTGGTGCTCATATCCTTCTCTCGGTTCGCCGGGCAACAGGCGCGGACCGGTCGCGGACCGCTGGGCAACATCATGCCGGGGAATGCCGCGGATGATCCCTCGCGGTTCGGATCGTGGGCTCGCGTGTGCCTCGGTCCACCGTAACGTTCGGCTCGCCGTGTCCCGTACGAGCCCTCAACGGCGGTTGAAGCTGCGCACGCTGGCCAGCACCAGGGCGCCGAGTCCGGCGAGCGAGACGAGGGCTCCGACGAGCTGAGCGGTCGTCTGCGACATGAGGTCTCCTGGATGTGATGAGCGTACCGACGCAGGTCATGGAGGCACGCGCGCGCCGCCCGGACCGGCGCTCGGCGCGTGCGCGGCACGGAATTCACCCCCGCGCCGCGCGCGATTTCACCCGGATGTGCTCCGCCCCAGGCTGGGGGCCTACGATTCTCTGTTGTGTCCAAACTGACCGACGTGCCCAAACGGATTCTGATCGGGCGCGCGCTGCGCAGTGATCGGCTGGCGGAAACGCTCCTGCCGAAGCGCATCGCACTGCCCGTCTTCGCCTCCGACCCGCTGTCCTCCGTGGCATACGCGCCCGGAGAAGTACTGCTGGTCCTCTCCATCGCGGGCGTGTCGGCCTACCACTTCAGCCCCTGGATCGCGGTCGCGGTGGTCGTGCTGATGTTCACGGTGGTCGCCTCCTACCGGCAGAACGTGCACGCCTACCCCAGCGGTGGCGGCGACTACGAGGTGGCCACCACCAACCTCGGCCCCAAGGCCGGCCTGACGGTCGCGAGCGCCCTGCTCGTCGACTACGTCCTGACCGTCGCCGTCTCCATCTCCTCCGGCATCGAGAACCTGGGCTCGGCGGTCCCGTTCGTCGTCGAGCACAAGGTCGAGTGCGCGGTCGGCGTGATCGTGCTGCTGACGCTGATGAACCTGCGCGGCGTCAAGGAGTCCGGCAGCCTCTTCGCGATCCCGACGTACGTGTTCGTCGCGGGCGTCTTCATCATGATCGCGTGGGGCGCGTTCCGCGGGCTGGTCCTGGACGACACCATGCGGGCGCCCACGGCGTCGTACGAGATAAAGCCGGAGCACGAGGGTCTCGCGGGCTTCGCGCTCGTCTTCCTCCTCCTGCGCGCCTTCTCCTCCGGCTGTGCCGCGCTGACCGGTGTCGAGGCGATCTCCAACGGTGTCCCGGCCTTCCGCAAGCCCAAGTCGAAGAACGCCGCGACGACGCTCGCGATGATGGGCCTGCTGGCCGTCACCATGTTCTGCGGCATCATCGGGCTCGCCATGGTGACCAAGGTCCGCATGGCCGAGAACCCGGCCGTCGACCTGCTCAAGGACGGTGTCGCGGTCGGCGCCGACTACGTCCAGAACCCGGTGATCACCCAGGTCGCCGAGGCCGTCTTCGGCAAAGGCAGCTTCTTCTTCATCGTGCTCGCCGCGGCCACCGCCCTGGTGCTGTTCCTGGCGGCCAACACCGCCTACAACGGCTTCCCGGTGCTCGGCTCGATCCTCGCCCAGGACCGCTACCTGCCGCGCCAGCTGCACACCCGCGGTGACCGGCTCGCCTTCTCCAACGGCATCGTGCTCCTGGCGGGCGCGGCCATCCTGCTGGTGTGGATCTACGGCGCCGACTCCACCCGGCTGATCCAGCTGTACATCGTCGGCGTGTTCGTGTCCTTCACGCTCAGCCAGATCGGCATGGTCCGCCACTGGAACCGCCTCCTGGCGACGGAGACCGACCAGGCCAAGCGCCGCCACATGATCCGCTCCCGCGCGATCAACACCTTCGGCGCCTTCTTCACCGGCCTGGTCCTGGTCGTCGTCCTCGTCACCAAGTTCACGCACGGCGCCTGGGTCGCCCTGCTCGGCATGGTGATCTTCTACGTGACGATGACGGCCATCCGCCGCCACTACGACCACGTCTCCGACGAACTCGCCGCCCCCGAGGGCCCGAGCGACGACAGCGTACGGCCGTCCCGTGTGCACTCGGTCGTCCTGGTCTCCAAGATCCACCGCCCCGCGCTGCGCGCCCTGGCCTACGCCAAGCTGCTGCGCTCGGACACCTTGGAGGCGCTCAGCGTCAACGTCGACCCGGCGGAGACCAAGGCGCTGCGCGAGGAGTGGGAGCGGCGCGGGATCGACGTACCGCTGAAGGTCCTCGACTCGCCCTACCGCGAGATCACGCGGCCGATCATCGAGTACGTGAAGAGCCTGCGCAAGGAGTCACCGCGCGACGCCGTGTCGGTGATCATCCCCGAGTACGTGGTCGGCCACTGGTACGAGCACCTGCTGCACAACCAGAGCGCGCTGCGCCTGAAGGGCCGGCTCCTCTTCACGCCGGGCATCATGGTGACCTCGGTGCCCTACCAGCTCCAGTCCTCGGAGGTGGCGAAGGCCCGGGCCCGTAAGCGGCAGGAGTGGAACGCTCCGGGTTCGGTGCGGCGCGGGCCCGCCCAGGAGCGGGCGAAGGAGCCGGACGGCCGGCGCTGACGGCGGGGCGGGGTGCGGGCGGGGAGCACGTAGACTGGTGGGCTGTTGTCAGGCCCTCCACAGCCCTTGGGGAGAGGGCCGCATCCCCTCTCGATCTGGAGTCACCCCGCCATGCAGGCAGAACCGAACAAATCGCAGGCGGGGTCGCTGGTGGGGGAGGAGTACGAGGTCGAGATCGGCCCCGTCGCCCACGGCGGGCACTGCATCGCCCGCACCGATGCCGGCCAGGTGCTGTTCGTCCGGCACACGCTGCCCGGTGAGCGGGTCGTCGCCCGGGTGACCGAGGGCGAGGAGGGTGACCGCTTCCTGCGCGCCGACGCGGTCGAGATCCTGTCCGCCTCCAAGGACCGCATCGAGGCGCCCTGCCCCTTCGCCGGCCCCGGCCGCTGCGGCGGCTGCGACTGGCAGCACGCCAAGCCGGGGGCGCAGCGCCGGATGAAGGGCGAGGTCATCGCCGAGCAGCTGCAGCGGCTCGCGGGGCTGACGCCGGAGGACGTCGGCTGGGACGGCACGGTGATGCCGGCCGAGGGCGACAAACTGCCGGCCGGGCAGGTGCCGCAGTGGCGGACGCGGGTGCAGTACGCCGTCGACGCCGACGGTCACGCCGGACTGCGCCGGCACCGCTCGCACGAGGTGGAGCCGGTCGACCACTGCATGATCGCCGCGGAGGGTGTCAGCGAGCTGGGCATCGAGAAGCGGGACTGGACGGGCATGGCGTCGGTGGAGGCGATCGCGGCGACCGGTTCGCAGGACCGCCAGGTGATCCTGACGCCTCGGCCGGGCGCGCGGCTGCCGATCGTGGAGCTGGACAAGCCGGTCTCCGTGATGCGGGTCGGCGAGAAGGACGGCGGCACCCACCGCGTCCACGGCCGCCCCTTCGTCCGCGAGCGCGCGGACGGCCGTACCCACCGGGTCGGCAGCGGCGGCTTCTGGCAGGTCCACCCGAAGGCGGCGGACACCCTGGTGACGGCCGTCATGCAGGGCCTGCTGCCACGCAAGGGCGAGATGGCCCTCGACCTCTACTGCGGCGTGGGCCTCTTCGCGGGCGCCCTGGCCGACCGCCTCGGCGACAAGGGCGCGGTCCTCGGCATCGAATCCGGCAAGCGTGCCGTGGAGGACGCCCGGCACAACCTCGCCGACTTCGACCGCGTGCGGATCGAGCAGGGCAAGGTGGAGGCCGTACTGCCGCGCACCGGGATCACCGAGGTGGATCTGATCGTGCTGGATCCGCCGCGGGCGGGGGCCGGGCGGGGGACGGTGGCGCAGCTTGCGTCGCTCGGGGCGCGGAGGATCGCGTATGTGGCTTGCGATCCGGCGGCGTTGGCCCGGGATTTGGGGTACTTCCGGGATGGGGGGTATCGGGTGCGGATGCTTCGGGCGTTTGATCTGTTTCCGATGACTCATCATGTGGAGTGCGTTGCGATCCTGGAACCGGCCGCGAAGGGCTCCTGAGCTGCGGATTTGCCGCTGCCCGTTATGTGGGGTGCGGCAGCCGATGCGCAGGATGACTCATTCGACCGCCGCCCCTCCCGACAGGCGCACCTCTTCGCTGTCGAGGGCGGCCTGCAGGCGGCGCAGTACGGTGTCGTCGATCTGGTGCTCGTCGCGGAGCCTGACGACGGTGGCGCGTTTGTTGGCTATGCGAGCGAGGCGCAGCGCGAGGTGGTCCTGGTGCTGAAGCACCGCGGGGTCGTCGTGGGCGCCCGCGCTGCGGGCCCGGACGGACGTCAGGTGCGCCTCGTACTTCTGCCGTCCAGTCCGAGGGATCGAAGTCCTCGCGCAGCCGGCCCGAGGCCTTGGCGCGGTCGATGAGGTGCACCATGCCCTCGTACGCCTCGTTGCGGCGCTCCTCCATGGCCTTGGCGGTGGGGAAGGGCGTGGTCAGGACGTCGGCGAAGCCATGGTCGGCGGCCTGCATCGCACCGGCGGTCTCGATGTAGCCGACGAAACCGCGGAACCGGCGGCAAAGGATCCCGGCCTGCGGTTCAGGCCGGCGGAGCCACCAGGCTGTCGGACTGTCCCGCGCGGCGCAACGACGCGGCGACGAAGCCGTTCGCCTTGAGTTCCTCGACCAACTCCCGCAGGAACCGTACGGTTTCCGGACGCCGGGACTTTGTCGTGCCGACGGCCTGCCGGATCTGCATGAACCCCTCCTGGATCAGCCGCACTTCGGGGTGTGCGTCCGCGTAGGCGGTCATCGGCTGCCGGATGCCCGCGCCCGCCTCCAGGCCTTGCGCGGCAAAGGTGTCGACGCCTTCGTCGCCGCGAACGAGGGTGGCGTGGCGCAGGGTTCGGGTGAGGTGGAGGTCGTAGGCGGACCCGGACTTCACGCCGATCCTGACCCCGGGTGCGTCGACGTTCTCGGGCTTCGTCAGCTCGGAGTCCCGGGGCACCGCGTACACGCCCTCGATGAGCACGTACGGGGCCGAGAACGCGACCTCCGCCTCGCGGGCGGGGTCGATCGCGAGGAAGCACACATCGGCCCGTCCGTCGGCCATCGCCTCGAAGGACTTCCGCGCGGCGTCGAAGCAGAGGAACTCCACGGGCACGCCGAGTCGGGCCGCGATCTCCCGGGCCAGATCGACCGTGATGCCGCTCGGCGCGTCCGGCGTGCCCTGGGCGAGGACGGGATTGCCGAGGTTGACGGAAGCGCGCAGGACACCGGTGGGCGCGAGGTCGGCGGCGAGGGAGGGCAGGCTCATGGCGAGAGTCTAGGTCGGGCGGTGAATGCGCCGGGCGGGGCGGAGGGTTGAGGGCCGAAACGACGCCGGTGGTCACGACGGCTTCGGGTCGCCTCGGGAGGGGGGGCAGGCCGCCCGCGCGCTGTTCTGGAGCTGTGTCTGTGCGTCGCGCCGGCCGATCGCGTCACGTCGGTCGGGCCGCAGCCGTGGGCAGGATGCACGGCACGCCCTCGGTCGTCGGGCGGGTCGCGTCGCTGAGGGTTCGTAGGAGGACCGCCGCCGCGGGGATGTTCCGGGCGTCCGGCCAGAGAGGGCGAAGACCCGGCGGATCGGGAAACCGGTCAGCGGGCGGGCGACCACACCGGGGTCGGTGTGGGCGGTGACCGCCAGGGTATTGAGGACCGCGAGGCCGATGCGGTGGGCCACCAGGGGGTGCAGGGTGCGTTGGTCGTCGACGGTGGCGGCGATCCGGGGGGAGCCGGCGTCGCGGCAGGCCGCCAGGAAGCCGGCCCGGCCGGACTCCAGCACCCAGCGCTCCTCGGCGAGGTCCGCCAGTGAGACGAAGGGCTGGGCGGCGGCCGGGTCCTGGAGATCCGCCGCTCCCGCCTGCGGGCCTGCGTCCACCGTGAGGTCGTTGCCGAGCAAAACGGGGTAGAGACCGGGCAGGACCCGAGGGGAGGTGGGATGCGATGAACAAGATTCCCCGCTGGGTCGCCCAGGCCGTCGCCGTGCTGGCCTGCGTCGCGGTGCTGCTGCTGGCGGCGACCTGGGCCGTGCAGAACTTCTGAGGCGGCCCTCCCGCCGAGGCCGGCTGGCGATCCGGTCGCAGAACTCCCGTATGGCTCTAGGCTGATCCCATGCCTGAGCGCCACGCCGTATCACCTGCAGTCGGTGCGCATCTGCGTGCCCCGGACAGCGCGCGGCTCGCCGAGGCGACCGGGGTGTTCGCGATGCTCTCGGACGTCACCAGGCTGCACTTGTTGTGGCTGCTCTCGCAGGACGAGGCGGACGTCGGTTCGCTCGCCGAGCAGTGCGACGCCTCGCGCACAGCGGTCAGCCAGCATCTGGCGAAGCTGCGGCTTGCCGGGCTCGTGGACACCCGTCGCGAAGGGCGGCACATCTACTACCGCCTCAGCGACGGGCATCTGCGGCGCCTGGTCGTGGAAGCGCTCAGCCACGCGGACCACCGGGTGAGCGGGACGGCTCCGCACGACTGAGCCGAGGTGTCGTACGTGGACCCTCACTGCCGAGTCACCGGTCAGGACGTGCCGTCGGCCGGGAGTTCGAGGTGGACCTCGTAGCCGCCGTCGGCCGTGGGGCCGGAGGTGATCGTGCCGCCGAGGAGCTCGGCACGCTGGCGCAGTCCGACCAGGCCGTGGCGGGAGCCGGGCAGCGGGAGCGGGGGCCGGGTGGGGGCGGTGTTGGTGACGGTGGCGAGCACGGTGCCGTCCTCGTGCTGGACGCGGATCGTCGTTCTGGCCCCTGGCGCGTGTTTGCGTACGTTGGTCAGCGCCTCCTGCACCGTGCGGTAGACGGCGCGCTGGAGGGGCGGCGCCAGGCCGTCGGGCAGGTCGGTGTTGAGCTGGGCGTCGAGGCCGCTGCCGACCACCAGCTGTCGCAGATCGGCGAGGGACGGCTGCGGGGTCAGCTCCGTCGGGCGGCTCCCCGAGGCGCGCAGCACGCTCACCATGTGCCGCAGCTCGTCGAGGGTGTGCACGCTGAGCCGCCGGATCGCGGACGCCGTCTCCCGGACCTCCGCGTCATGGCTGCGCACCTGCAGCGCCCCGGCCTGCACGGCGATCAGGCTGACCTGGTGGGAGACCACGTCGTGCATCTCCCGGGCGAGCTGTGCGCGTTCCTTGGCCAGCACCGTCTGCGTGATCAGCGACTGCTCGCGCTCGCGCACCTTGGAGATCTCGGCCAGCCGCAGCGACAGTTCACGTCTGGCCTGGGCGAGCTGGCCCAGGAAGACGGGCGCGACCGCTTCCGCCAGGCTGTAGCTGACGGCGATGAGGGTGGAAGAGGCGTCCGAAGGATCGGCGAACTCCGGTGTCGGCCAGGACCAGACGGTGATGTTGCAGGCGGTGAAGGCGGCGGCGCAGACACCCAGCAGGACCCGGTGGCGGGTGAGGGAGGCCAGCGTGTACAGCGCGGCCAGGGTGGCGAACACCGCGTCGGTGACCAGGACACTGGGCAGGGTGAGGACGAAGGTCGTCAGCGGCAGCCGGCGGCGCAGCATGAGCGCGAAGGCTCCGAGCAGGGCACAGGCCAGGGCCGGCCGCTCGTCGCCGTGCACATTGACCCAGACGTCCAGCAGCGACACTCCCACCAGAGCGAGGTCGATCAGCGGGGCGGGCGGGCGGCGTGGTCTCATCCGCCCTCCCGGTGTCCGGGTTGTCTCAGCAGACCCGCGCGTTCGGCGAGCAGGGCGGC
The DNA here is from genome assembly GCF_003963535.1 of Streptomyces cyaneochromogenes. Classification (GTDB taxonomy): domain Bacteria; phylum Actinomycetota; class Actinomycetes; order Streptomycetales; family Streptomycetaceae; genus Streptomyces; species Streptomyces shaanxiensis. The sequence goes on from NZ_CP034539.1 coordinate 7,574,063, forward strand.
CTGGACCCGGCTGCCCACCTCCAGCTTGCCGAGGACGGTGCTCACATGATCCTTGACCGTGCCGGTGCTCAGGTGCATCCGCCGGCCGATGTCGGCATTGGACAGCCCCTCGGCGACGAGGGCGAGGACGGCACGCTCGCGCTCGGTCAGCCGGGCGACGGCGCGGACGGCGGCTTGCTGGTGGCTGTTGTCGAGATAGCCGTCCACGACGGTGCGGGTGACCGCGGACGACAGCACGGCACCGCCGTCGGCCAAGGTGCGCACCAGATGCGGCAGCTGCTGGGGATCGGTGTCCTTGAGCAGGAAACCGGCGGCCCCCGAACGCAGCGCCGCCGCCACGTACTCGTCCATGTCGAACGTCGTGAGCATGGCCACCACCGGTGGATCCGGCAGCCGCCGCAGATCCGCCAGGACGGTGAGCCCGTCGACGTCCGGCATACGGATGTCGAGCAGCACCACATCCGGACGTGATCGCCGTACCGCGCCGACGGCCTGCCCGCCGGGGACGGCCGCCACCACCTCGATGTCGTCCGCGCTGTTCAGAATGTGCTGGAAGCCCGTACGGATCAGGGCCTCGTCGTCGACCACCAGTACCCGGATCACCTGTGCTCCACCCGTCGTCGGACCAACGCCGGACTCCCACGACGCACTGCGCGGCTTTCAGGTTACTTTGTGCCGGTTGTTGCTACATGGTGAGAAAAGTACCGCCGGTCGGCGGGGTGGCTCCGGCGGGCCGACGGGTGGTTGGCGGCACGTTCACCGCAGATCGTGGAGCCCATGACCGGCAACGCATCCTCGGCCGTACCGCCGACGGTGAAACCCGCCCCGGCGACTCCGCTCTGTTCGCCGTACTCGCCGGATTCACCCTGGTCATCATCACCGGGCGCCCGTCCCCACGGACCGGGCGCGACGGGCGGCAAGCGGCCGGCCGGGTCGTCACCCGCGGCGTCGTCCTGATCGCGCTGGGCTTCGCCCTGACCGCCCTGGACACCTCGATCGACGTGATCCTCTCCTTCTACGGGCTGATCTTCCTCGTCGTCCTCCCGCTGTACCGACTGCGGGCCACGACGCTCGCGGTGATCGCCGCAGGAGCCCTCGTCCTGCCCCAGGTGCTGTACGGCGTACAGCAGTCGATCTACGACGGAGCGTGGTCGGACACGGTCATCGCCTGGGACCCGCCGGCCCGGATCGGCGACTCGGACGGATTCACGGAACTGCTGTTCACCGGCGAGTACCCGGTGCTCACCTGGGCACCGTTCATGATCGCCGCCATGGCGGTGGCCCGGCTCGACCTCACCGACGCCAAGGTCCGCGCCCGCCTCGCCCTGACCGGCGGCGCGCTGGCCGTGGTCGGCTACGGCGGCTCCTGGCTGGCCCTGCGCCTCGTCCCGCAGGCCCGCACCGTCATCGCCGACGCCACGGACGGCGGTTCGGCGTCCTCCGCCTGGTGGTCCGACACCGTGGGTGACATCACGGACAGCACCCCGCCGCAGTGGCTGCTGGTGGCGGCGCCGCACAGCCAGACGACCTTCTCCCTCCTCGGCAACGCGGGCGTCGCCCTCGTCGTCGTGGCGGCAGGCGTCACCGTCGCGGACCGAACACCGCGCGTCATGCGACTGCTGCGCCCCGCCGCCGCGGTGGGCATGGTGGCGCTCAGCGCCTATGTGCTGCACGTCGTCGCCGTCCGTGTCCTCGGCACTGAGGGCGGCTCGATGTCCGCCCTGCCGGTGCTGTCCGGCTACATCGCGGGAGCCATGGTGTTCGCCATGGTCTGGACCCGCCATTTCCGCCGGGGTCCGCTGGAGTACCTCCTCCATACCGCGACCCGGCCGGCCCGCCACATCAGGTGACGACCTGCTCCGACCCTGGACCGGAACCGGTCGTCGGCTCCGCCCACGCCCGCGACACCCTGGTCGTCCGGGCCCGGGCCCGGGCCCGCGGCCGTGCCGTCACCGCTCGCGCCCTCGCGCGCCCCGTGCCCGAACCGGGTGCCCAGCTTCGCCGCGAGGCCCATCGCGCGGTCGTCGGCGGTCCGGGTGCTGAGCACCACCGGCTCGCCGGGAAGCGCGCCGGTGAACCAGTCGAGTGCCGCCACGCACGCCTCGGCGGCGTACCCGCACACCCACGCCTCCGGCAGGAACAGGTAGCCGAGCTCGGCCTCCCCGGCATCCGGACGGACGTGGCCCGGACGCTCCGCGTCACGCCGATCGAGCGTGATCATGCCGATCGTCGCTCCGTCGAGCCCTGCGGCCAGGCGCCGAGTCCGAGGGCGGTCATGGCGGGCAACCCAGCGCACGCGAACCCGGGTTCGCCGCCGTGGCGACCGTACGGAGAACGCATGCCACTGACAACGCAGGTCGCACAGGCCAAACCCGCCCCTGCGGACACGCGCATTTCCGCGCGCGAAGCGGTTCCTTCCTGTCAGGCTCGGACATGTGACGTACGTAGTGACCGTGGACACCTGCATCCCGGAGGACACTCCGGAGATGGACCCGCTGCAGCGCGCCGGCGCCGTGGCACTCATCGAGGACGGATTCGACTCCGTCCGGGCGATCGAAGGGCCCGACGGTGTGGAAGTCGATCTTCTCGACACCATCGTGGCGGTCCACCCCGGAGGAGCTCTTCTGAAGGTCATCGTCGATGCTCCGGCCCTGGCGTTCGCCGAGGACTCGGTGCGGGCGCTCGTGGACGAACTGCTGGAACGCACCGAACTGTTGGCGGACTGGACGATCGAGCGGTGCGAGGTCGAACTGCACCAGGACCTGGCGAAGGCGAGCCTCGACGCGGCCGACGGGCCGGATGCCCCACCCGACGATCCCGCCGCCCGGAAGGCACGCCACGCCGAGCCCCCGACGCCCGAAGGCGCAGATGAGTCGGACGACGCCGAGGCGAAGGCGACGGCTGTGCGAACGCAGATGCTGCGGCTGGCGGACGATCTGCGCTCCTTCCCTCCGGTCATGTTCGGCGTGCTCGACAACGACAACGACAAAGACAACGAGGACGGGGAGCGGGAGGACGGCGACGACGGGTTCGCCGTCCCGCCGGAAAGCGCCAGGCTCGCCGCCGGCGCCCTGGTCTACGCAACCGACATCCTGGTGGACGAGCTGTTCGAAGACGTGCAGGTCCTGACACAGGAGGACGCCGCCGTCGCCGAATGCGAAGGCCCCTTGTGGCACCTGGAACGCCTTCCCGACCGGTACGCGCTCCAGTACGACGCCCACTTCGCCCGCCGCTTCCTGGTGACGGCGATCGCCATGACCACCCGTTTCACCGACGGGAGCTTCGAGCGGCTCAGCTGCGTGGCGGAGGAACTCGCCCTGAGGTTCCTGCTGAGCCGGACGACCATGACCCTGGAGCTGTACGACCTTCTCGACGACGACGTGTCAGCCGCTCTGGAGGCCTTCGCCGACAACGTGTACGAGGACCGGGACCACGAGTGGCTCTACGACGACTCGACGGACGGGATCGACGAGTCTCCCGTGGGCGTCACGCTCGGGGTCGCGCCCATGGAGTTCAAGACGTGGTTCACCCCCTTCAAGGAGGGCAGATACGTTCACCCGTCCGCGGCGAACGAATCCGAGGCCGCGGCGTAGGAGATGAGCATGTTCCGGTGGGCCGTCGGGGTTCGCCGTGATCTGGCCGCTCATGGCCACGGCGCCGCTCGGCATGGTCGGCAGCGTCCCTTGCTCGCCCTGGGCATCGGCGTCGCCAGCCGGGATGATGGGCGAGCTGGATGTGGCGATCACCTCGGGGGAGTGGCAGCTGATGAAAGCGTGTGTGGTCGGGGCCGGCCCCGGCGGAATCGTCACCGCCAAGGTGCTGCTGGAGAACGGCTTCGACGTCACGGTCTTCGACAAGTACGAGCAGGTCGGCGGGATCTGGTCGGCGGAGGGCTGCTACGACGGGCTGGCCAACCAGGCCGCGCTCCGCCTCTTCGAGTTCGCGGACCTGCCCAACCGCCTGCACTTCGCCGACGCGCGGGACACGCAACGCTATCTGGAGGACTACGCCGAGCAGTTCGGCGTGCTGGACCGCGTACGGCCCGGCACCGAGGTGATCTCCGTCCGGCCGGTGGAGGGGCCCGGGCGGGTGGGTGCCCGCGGCTGGTCGGTCGACTCCCGGCCCGTCGGCGACAGGACGGCGGACCCTCATCGGGAAACAGCGGACCTTCATCGGGAAACCTTCGACTACGTCGTCGTCGCCAGTGGGGCTCATCATCATGCCCACCTGCCCGAGCTGCCCGGGCGGGAGTTGTTCCGGGGGACCGTGCTGCACTCCAACGAGGTGCGCGCCGGCACCTTCGCCGACCGGCGGGTGGTCGTCGTAGGCGGCGGAAAGTCCGCGCTGGACCTGGCCACCCGCGCCTCACGCGAGGCGGCCTCGGCCACGCTCGTGCAGCGCAAGGTGAACTGGATGGTCCCCGAGCGGCTTCTGCTCGGTCTGGTCGGCTACAAGTGGATCCTGTTCACCCGGCTCGGTGAGGCGCTCCTGCCCCGCTACCACGATCCTGCCTGCGTCCGTCCGGTCGACCGTGTCGACGAGCGGGTCAAGCGGGCTCTGTGGTGGCTCATCACGCGCGACATGCTGTTCTCCAGCGGGCTCTACCGGCTGCCGAAGCGGCTGCGGCCCGCCTACGCGCTCCCCTTCCACCTGGCCCACGCCGGAGTGATGCCACGCGGGTACACGCGGGCCGTCCGCCGCGGCCTGATCGACGCCAAGGTCAGTGCCGTCGAGGCGTACACCGACAAGGGGCTGCGACTGGCGACAGGTGAGGAAGTGACGGCGGATGTCATCGTGTTCGCCACGGGGCACCACAAAGTCTTCCCGTTCCTGGACGCGAGCGTGCCGGTGCACGACGCCGACGGACGGCTGCGGCTCTACCGAGGCATCGTGCCACCCGGCGCCGACCGGCTGGGGTTCGTCGGTTTCCGCCAGGTCTTCAACAACATCATGGGCGTGGAACTCACCGCGCACTGGCTGACCCGTCACTTCCGGGCAGCCCTGCGCACCACCCCGGGCGAGCAGGAGATGCAGGAGGCCATCGACGCCCGCCTGACCTGGCAGGAGCAGGTGCTGCCCGGCTCCGGCGGCTACGACTTCGGCCCCTATGACATCCACTGCGCGGACGAACTCCTGCACGACATGGGGTTGCCGTCCCGCCGCGCCGGCAACCTACTGGCCGAATACCTGCTTCCGGGCGGAGTCGCACACCGCTACGCGGGTCTGCAGGGGGCACGGTCGAAGCCGTAAAAACATGGCCCGTACACTCATCCGCATGGTTGAGCATCGGGGCGCACCGGTCGCCTGGCACACCGCCCTGCTGCGGCCGGACATGGTGCTCGGCGTGGCCGGTCTCAGCGTGCCGCCCCCGTTCCGGGGAACCGAACCTCCGCTGGCCGCCATGGAGGAGAGGTTCGGCGGCCGGTTCTACTGGAACTACTTCAACCGCCCCGGTGTCGCCGACGCCGAGTTCGCGAAGGACACGCGTACCACCCTGCGGAAGTTCTTCTACGCGGCGTCCGGCGACGCTCCCGACGCCGAGCACGGCAAGCAGCCGCTGGTCGACCCCGAGCGCGGCTGGCTCGCGGACATGACGGACCCCGAAGTACTGCCGGCCTGGTTCACCGAGGACGACCTCGACACCCTCACCGAGAGCTTCTCCCAGGGCTTCACCGGCGCCCTCAACTGGTACCGCAACCTCGACCGCAACTGGGAACTGACCGCTCCCTGGCACGGCGCCGTCGTCACCCCGCCCGCCCTGTACGTCTACGGCGACCGCGACCTGGTTCCGGCGTTCCCCGGCACACCCGAGCTCATCGAGAGCCTCCCCGACCTGATGCCCAACCTGTGGCGCGAGCCAGTCAAGTTGGCGGGCTGCGGACACTGGACCCAGCAGGAGCGCCCGGACGACGTGAACCGGGCACTCGTCGAGTTCCTCACGGCCGTCAGGAGCCGCCACGCCTCGTAGGACCGAACCCCACGCCCGCGAGCGCGCCCAACTCGCCCGTCACCGGTTCGTGGTCACACGTCCCAGGTGACCGGGAGGCTCTTCACCCCGTAGATGTCCGCGGTCTCCGGGCGCAGGCCGGCTTCTTCGGCCGGTACGCCCAGACGCGGCGTGGGGAAGCGGTTGATCAGTGCGGAGAGGGCGATCCGCATGTGCGCGAGCTGAACCGTGGATCGGCCAGGACCGACCTGACCAGGTCGTATCCGGTGATCAGCCGGCCGGGCTTGCCGCCGGGGTGGGTGGCGGCTGATGGGACGGTGTCGGCGGGCGTCGATCAGCACGCCAGTGAAGTTGTGCAATCTCTTGACGGCCGCAAGAAATTGGCCCTACATTCTCGGACGCCTTCGTTCAGCGCACTGAGCATCTGCTCCGGCCCCGCCCCACCCCCACCCGCAAGGAGCCGCCCATGCCTGCCGGCACGCGCCCCCGTATCCGCCGCACCCGCCTGCGCATCGCCCTCGCCGCCCTGGCCACACTGGCGTCCGCGGCCCTCGCCACCTTCCCCTCGCCGGCCGCCCAGGCGGACACGGCGGCCACCACCCACCTCACCGGCACCCTCCCCGACGGCGCCACCTGGATCGCGGACGTCCCCGACCGCTGGAACGGCACCCTGCTGCTGTTCAGCCACGGATTCGGCCCCCTCGTCGCCAGGAACGCCCCCACCGAGGCCGTACGCACGGAGTTGCTCGCCAAGGGCTATGCGATGGCCGGGTCGTCGTACGACCCCCATGGCTCGATGTGGGCCCTGAACAGCGCCGAACGCGACCAGTTCGCCACGCTCGACGCCGTCACCACGAAGATCGGCACCCCGCGGCGCACGCTGGCCATCGGCAACTCGATGGGCGGGCTCGTCAACGCGCAGCTGGCGCGGGACGGCGGCGGGCGCATCGACGGTGCGCTCGGCCAGTGCGGTCTCGTCGCGGGCGGCACCGACCTGGACAACTACCAGTTGGACGCCGAGTACACGATCGCCCGCCTGCTGCTGCCCGGACAGGACGTGAAACTCGTGCGGTTCGGCACCGCCGCCGAGGCGTCCGCCACCGCCGACCTGCTCACCAAGGCGGTCACCGCCGCACAGAGCACCCCGCGGGGCCGGGCCCGGGTCGCGCTGGCCGCCGCCTTCCTCAACCTGCCCGCGTGGTCGCCCGGAAAGGACCGGCCCGCCCCGACCGACTGGGCGGGCCTGCAGGAGCAGCAGTACGACTGGTTCGCGCAGGGCGTCCTGTCGTTCGTCGAGGGCGGCCGGTACGCCATCGAGCAGTCCGTCGGTGGCAACAACTCCTGGAACAAGGGCGTCGACTACGCCCGCCTGCTCGCCGGCTCCGCACACGCACCCCAGGTCCGCGCCCTCTACCGGGTGGCCGGCCTCGATCTCCGCGCCGATCTGCGCACGCTGACCGAGGGCGCCACGATCGCCGCCGATCCCGACGCCGTCCGCACCGCGCAGCGGACGTCCACCGCGGGCCAGGGACTCGAGGTGCCCTTGCTCAACGTCCACACCACCGCCGACAACCTGGTCCCGGTGGAGCAGGAGAACCGCTTCGCCGCCCGCGTGCGCGCCTCCGGCGACGGCGCGCTGCTGCGGCAGGCCTACGTCGAGCGGCAGGGCCACTGCGCGTTCACCACCGCCGAGACCGTGGCCGCCCTGCACGCTCTCGAACACCGCGTCGAGACCGGCCGTTGGGACGACGCCGCGACCCCGGAGGCACTCCAGCGGTCCGCCACCGAACTCGGTCTGGACGGGGCGGCGTACGTCCCGTACCGCCCGGCCCGGCTGACGGTCGGCCGCGATGGGCGGTAGGAGCGGCCCTCCGGGAGGTGGGGCTCCTGGCCGATCCCGCGGTTGGCGATGCCGTCGCCGTCGGGGACGGGTGCGGCGAGGAGACGTGGGGGTGTTCCGGATCTGGACGGAGCCTATTTGAACGTGTTCAAATAGTGGCGCACGGGGGACCGCCGTGCGGAAGTCGCCGCCGCTGTTGCGGTGGGTGTCGCGGGGAGGAAGCCTTGGGGTCCGGTGCGTTCGGCGTCGTCTGGGCGGTGTTCTTCTTCTACGTGCTCCTCATGGGGCCGTTCTGCGTCCTCATCGGCTCCAGGACGTCCTCGAGCGTGGGCTGGCTCATGTCAGTTCCCTTGGTCTTCCTGCCTTTCGCCTGGCTGGTCGGCCTTCTGACGCGCTGAGCCGCCCGAGTCCCGGTCGTGTGCCCGCCGTGCGGCGGCGATGTCGCGCATGGCCAGCAGAAAGCGGCGCACCGTGGCCAGCTCCCTCTCGTCGAAGGACCGCATCTCGGTGACCATTTCGTCGATCAGCGGCCCGAAGAACGACCAGCCCAGGGTGATCGCCTCGTCCCGCACGACCAGCAGCACCCGCCGGCGGTCGCCGGTGTCCCGTTCCCGGCGCACGAGCCCCAGTCGCTCCAGCCGGTCGACCAGCGCCGTGGTCGATGCCGAGTTCACCCCCAGCTGGGATCCGAGCCACCCGGGGGTGGCCCGCAGGTTCTCGCGCCGGGCGTCCAGCAGGTGGATCAGGGCGCGCACGTCCGTGGGGTGAAGCCCGTTGCGGCCGGCGAACTCGGCGGCGAAAAGGTCCAGTTCCACGGTGACGGCCCGCAGCAGATGGACCAGTTGGAGGCCGGGGTCCTGGTCGTCCACGCTCACTCCCGCAATATCTCGATGGTCGAGATTATTGACAGTCGAGTAATCATACGGTGGTGGGGCAGATGGTGGGGGCCTTGGGTGACGAGGCGGTCTTCTTCGCGGCGTACGACGCCGTCCTGCGACGGTGGCCGGTCGAGGTGCGCGGCATTGACGTTCCGACCCCGTACGGCAGCACCCGGGTCCAGATCTGCGGCCCGGAGGACGGCGTTCCGATCGTGCTGCTGCCCGGAGGCGGAGCGACCTCGGCGGTCTGGTTCGCCAATGTCGCGGACCTGGTGCCCGGCCATCGCGTGTACGCCGTCGACCTGATGGGCGACTTCGGGCGCAGCGTGCACGACGGGGCACCCCTGCGCGGCGCCGGTGACCTGGTGGCGTGGCTCGACGCGCTCTTCGACGAGCTGGGCCTGGACGGCGCGCACCTGTGCGGCCATTCCTACGGCGCCTGGATCGCCCTGAACTACGCGCTGCAGGCGCCCCAACGGCTCGGCAGGCTGGTGCTGCTCGACCCGACCAGCTGTTTCGTCGGCATGAGCCCGCGCTATCTCATGCGCGGGCTGCCGATGCTGCTGAAGCCCACCGTCGAGCGCGTGCGGGCCTTCCACCGGTGGGAGACCGGCGGCGCCCCCGAGGACCCCGTGTGGCGGGCCTTCCTGGAGAGCACCGCCACCGCCCGCCGGTCGAAGGTCGTGCCCATGCGACGCCCCAAGGCAGCGGACCTGAGGGCCTGCACCGTCCCGACCCTGGTGCTCCTGGCTGAACACAGCCGGGCGCACGACGTGCCGCGTGCGGCGGCCGCCGCACGCCGGCTCCTGCCCGAGGCGAGCGTCGTCACCCTGCCCCAGGCCTCCCACCACTCCATCCCCACCGAGCGGCCCGCCGAACTCAACCGTCTGGTGGCCGAGTTCCTCGCCTGAGCGCTGACGGTCGGGGCCGGGCGCACGGCGGCCTCATCCGCGCCTCGGCTCGCGCGCGTGGGTTCAGACGCGGCTGCCGGCGCCGTACGAGGCGTAGAGGTCCAGCAGCCGGGTCCGGGCGGCGCGCAGGCGGTGGGCGAGGATGCCACCGACCCTCCCCCACTGGTGTGAAGAGCCAGGACCAGCCGATGAGTTCGTTGTGCTGAAGGGTCTCGATGACGGCCGCGCGGCGGCCGGGCACTCGCATGCCGAGTTCGACGGTGCCCGCGCGGATGATCCAGAACCGGCGACGCGCATCAGCCGCTGCCGGTGCTCGGCGGGCACAGCGCGCAGCATGCTGGGCGTGGCGTGGCAGCCCGTCGAGGCGGGCCACCCGACTCCGGCCGGGGGACGTGCGGGGCTCTGCCGCGATCCCGGCACGGTGGGTCGGCCTACCGGGCGCGGCTCCATTCCCGGTAGGCGGCCACGGCGGTCGGCAGTGTGGGGAAGACGAGGTCGGGGCCGACGGCGTCCGTGAGGCCGTACGCCCTCAGCTCTTCCAGGAGATCCTGTTTGACGCGGGCCAGGGCGAACACGATGCCCCGGTCGGTGAGTTCGCGGCGCAGATCGTCGAGCGCGTCGAGGGCGGTGATGTCGACCTCCACGTTGGCCTCCGTGTTGAGGACGAACCAGCGGACGGGGCCGGTCTGTTCGTCCACTTCGTCCACGGCGGCCAGGGCGCGGCGGCGGAAGTCCTCGGCGTTGGCGAAGAAGAGCGGGGAGTCGTAGCGGTAGACCAGCAGGCCGGGGATCGTGCGGGCCTCGGGGTAGTCGTCGACGTCGTGCATGCCGGCGACCCCCGGCACCACTCCCTGGACCGCGTCGTGCGGGCGGGCCACCCGTGTGAGCAGCTCGGCCACCGACAGGCCGACGGCGACAAGGACGCCGTACAGGATGTCCAGGGCGAGGACCCCGGCCAGGCAGCCGAGCGCGAGCAGGAGTTCGCGGTGGCGGAAGGACGCCAGGCGGCGGAAGCCCGCGAGGTCGATCATGCGGACGGCGGCATAGACGACGAGCCCGCCGAGGACGGCGGACGGCGTGCGGGAGAGCAGCGGGCTGAGGAACAGCAGGACCGCGAGGACCACGGCCCCGGCGACCAGCGAGTACGCCTGGCTGCGGGCGCCCGCCGAGTCCGCCAGCGCGGTACGGCTGGCGCTGCTGCTGACGGGGAAGCCGTGCAAGGCGCCCGCGCCGAGATTGGCCGCGCCCAGCGCCAGGAACTCCTGGTTGGCGTCGAGAGCGGGACCGTCGGCGTCCGCGCGGCCGGCGAACGCCCGCGCGGTCAGGATGAAGTCCGTGTACGCCACGAGGAGCACGCCCAGGGCGGGCAGGACGAGACGCGGCACCTCGGTCCAGTCCGGCCACGCCAGGCCGGGCAGCCCCGACGGGACCTCGCCGATCACTTTGACGCCGTACCGGTCGTCGAGGTCGAACACCACCACGGCGAGCGTGCCGAGGACCACGGCGAGCAGCGGGCCGGGCACGGCACGGACGTACCGCGCCACCGTGAAGAGCAACGCGAGGACGGCTGCGGAGAGGACGACGGTGGCCGTGTGGAAGTCCGCCAAGTTCTGTACGAATGACCAAAGTTGAGGGAGGAACTTGGTCCCTGTCGTGTCGACTCCGGTGAGTTTGGGCAGCTGGTCCACCATCATGATCAGCGCCACACCGGCCATGTAGCCGATGAGTACCGGGCGGGAGAGCAGGTCCGCGATGAAGCCCAGCCGTACCGCGCGTGCGACCAGGCACAGCAGGCCGACCGTGACCGCGAGCGTGACCGCCAGGGTGGCGTAGCGGTCGGGGTCGCCGGCGGCCAGTGGGGCGACCACGGTGGCCGTCATCAGCGCGGTCGTGGACTCGGGGCCGACCGAGAGCAGCCGCGAGGAGCCGAACAGCGCGTAGAGGCCCAGGGCGGGCAGGATCGCCCAGAGCCCGGCGACCGGCGGGAGCCCGGCCACGCCGGCGTATGCCATGACCTGGGGTACGAGATACGCGGCGACCGTGACGCCGGCCAGCAGGTCGCCCCTCAGCCATGCCCGCCGGTACCCGAGGAGTGCGACGCCGCCGGGCACCGGACGGCGCCACCGCGGGACCTGCCCGCCCTTGCCCTGCGACATCGGCCACCCTTCTCCGTCCGGCCTCAGGATCCACCGCGGCGCCCACCGCCGCGCACGGCGGACCGTGCTCGGCCGATCATGCACCCCAACGGGCCCTGCGGCCAGAGCCGTTCAGCCCTACGGCCCGGCATCTCCGACGTCGGGCAGGCCCGCGGGACCGTGCTTGCGGGTCCTCGCCGCGATCGACAAGCGGGCGGGGCGTGCGGCCGGCGAGGTGGCGGGTGGTGAGTGACGGACGCGGTGGACGACAAGCGGTCCGCACGCGTGCGGGTCAAGCTGGAGGTGCGGGGCGATTCCGACGCGGGGCCGCGCCAGGCGCGTACCGGCGCCGGGTCTCGCCGTCGGGGCGGGGTTCCGTGGCTCATCGAGCGAGGTGAGGACGTCATGAAGGGCTATGTGTTCCATGGCGCGGGCGAGTCCGCCTGGGAAGAGGTCCCGGACCCGGACGTCAAGGAGCCCACCGACGCGGTCGTGCGCGTCGGAGTCGTCACCATCTGCGGCACGGACCTGCACATCCTCAAGGGCGACGTCCCCGAGGTGCGCCCCGGCACCGTCCTCGGCCACGAGGCGGTCGGCGAGATCGTCGAGGTCGGTAGCGATGTCCGGACCGTAGGCCCCGGTGACCGGGTCCTGGTCTCCTGCATCAGCGCGTGCGGGCGTTGCGCCTACTGCCGTCAGGGCACGTACGGCCAGTGCCGGGGCGGCGGAGGCTGGATCCTCGGACATCTGATCGACGGCACCCAGGCCGAGTACGTCCGCGTGCCCTACGCCGACCTCTCCGTGCACCCGCTGCCGGGCGCGATGGACAGCGCGGACGCCGTCCTGCTGGCCGACATCTTCCCGACCTCCTACGAGGTGGGCGTGCTCAACGGGCAGGTCCGCCCGGGGGACACCGTCGTCATCGTCGGGGCCGGGCCCGTCGGACTGGCCGCGATCAGCACGGCCCGGCTGTTCTCTCCCGAACGGATCATCGCCGTGGACCTGGCCCCCGCCCGGCTGGAGGCCGCCCGGCAACTCGGCGCCGACGCGGTGGCCGAGGTCGGGGAGACCCCGGAGGACCTGGTCGCCGACCTGACCGACGGGCTCGGCGCGGACGTCGTGATCGAGGCGGTCGGGGTGCCGGAGAGCTTCGAGCTGTGCACCCGCATGGTCCGGCCCGGCGGGCACGTCGCCAACGTCGGCGTGCACGGCGCCCCCGCGACCCTGCACCTCGAGGACCTGTGGATCAAGAACGTCACCATCACCACGGGCCTGGTCGACACCTACTCGACCCCGACCCTGCTGCGCATGACGGCCGCCGGCCGCCTGCCCACCTCGCGGCTGGTCACCCACACCTTCCCGCTGGGCCGCATGCAGGAGGCGTACGACGTCTTCGCCCGCGCCGCCGACACCGGCGCCCTGAAGGTCGTGCTCGGCGGGGAGCAGCACGAGGTCGTGGCGGTGGGCGCGGCCTGAGGAAGGGACACGACGGTCGTGCCGGCCCTTCCGTGGGCCCGCGCGGACCATGCCGGGGCCGGTGCCCGCTCCGGCCTGGTTTCAGGCCCCGCCCGAGCTGTCGGCCGCGGTGAGCAGGATGCCCGTGATCAGGCCGGGCCGGATACGGATCGCCTGGTCCATGGTCTGCTCCACCCATGGCCCTACCAGCGACTGGCAGCGGGCCAGGTCGTCGGGGTCGGTCACCAGCCGGGCGTATCCGGTGACCACCACACTCCAGCCGAGATGCGTCCGCGGGTCGATCGCGTCGGCCTCGTAGGCGACGACGACACCGGGGCCGCCGGCCGCCTGGGTCCGCGAGACCAGGGCGGCGTCCTCGTGGGTGCGGATGACGATGTCCCCTTCGTCCAGGGCATGGTTGACCGGGCGTACGGTCGGCAGCGCGTGCCGGGTGAAGACGATCCTCCCCAGGGACACGCTGCCCAGCAGCCGCAGCGCCTCGGCGCCGTCGAGCTCGACGCGGCGGCGAGGTCCTGCGGGGACCGGCTGGACCTGTTGATCGTTGTCGTGGGCCATGGCGGGCTTCCGTACCGGTGCGTGACGCGCTTCTTGCGTTGCCGGACACGTGGACGGAGCGACACCGCGGGGGATCGGTGCCGCTCCTGTCTCCACTGTCTCTCGGGTCATGGCCGGCGCCAAGAGCCAATGGGCCCTGATCCGGTTCCGGCCGGCCGGCGGCAGCGGGCGCGGCGCGTCATCCCGGCCGGTTTCGCGGGGACGTATCGGTCCATGACGCCGTGCTCCTCGACTCGACGGGTGCGCCCCGGCTCTTCCGCCGTGACACAGTCCCACCGTCGAACGCGGGGCGCCGGCCCGCCAGGTGCTGTCCGTCCCCCCTGCCAGGGCCGAACGGCCCCAGTGCCTCGTGGGCGGCCCTGTGAGCAGGCGTTCGGTCGCGCGGACGGCCGGAGCGTCCGCCGGATCACCCGGGCCACCGGGGCCGACGCCGCGCCGTCACGCGTCGTCGGCCGCAGCAGGCCTCCTGGTCATCGGGGCGCGACGCAGGCGTTACGCGAGCGGTCCGAGGATGTCCTGGGACTCTATGAGCCCTTGGTCGCTGGGGGCCTTTCCGTCACCGAAGACGCGCGCGGCCTGGCGGGCCCGGAACTCGAGATGTGCTTCGGCCGGCCTGGGGTAGCCGTGGCGGGCCCGGGCTTGGGCCGGGGTGAGGACTTCCTCGCTGTGAGGAGGAATGCCCAGCTTGACGGGCGCGACCACCGCGACGGTGGACGGAGAGAGCCTTTCCAGCAGGCGCAGTTCGACCCAGGTGTTCAGGCGGGCGAGCGCGAAGGCCGTCTTCATGACGGGCACGACGAGGACGTCGAGCAGGCGTGACTGGCGGATCCCCGCCATCTCCCGCATCCAGCGGGGCAGAGTCGCGATCGTGGCGATCCGCTGCGTCTTCGCCGCGGCCAGGGCGGCCGGCCGTGCCCAGCGGGGTGTCGGCGGCAGGACGAGCTCGCTCCTGAGGAGGTGATGCATGGCCTGTCGCGCGATCGGGCTGGCGGACAGCCGCGGTCGCATGCGCTCGAAGTACGCGCGGACGCCTTCGCGGCTGCGGGGGATGTCGTCGGGGGAGCACGTCTGCAGCTCCGCGGCGACCGCGCATGCCTGCCAGTACTCCCGCTCCTCCTCCTCGGTGAGTTTCCCGGGCCCGTACCGCTCGTACGCGTAGAGGACCGAGTGCCAGCCGGTGAGCTGGATCCACAGCTGCGAGGCGGGGTCGTTGGCGTCGTAGGTCCCGCCGCCGTAGGGCAGTTCACCGATCGCCTTGGAGTGGACCTTGACCAGGACGTCCGCGGCCTGGCACACCTGTCGCGATCCGGCGAAGGCCACCATGGCGAAGTAGCGCAGAGTCCGGTCGTAGCGCGTGCGGGAGCGCCGGTAGATGCCCTGGGTCCGGTGGACCGCGGCCACCAGTGGCGGGTCCAGCTCCTCCACCACCACGGCCCGCTGGAAACCCACCGTCGGAGCCGTCGGATGGCCCCAGACCTTCCACACCACCGAGCCCGGCCCGAAGAAGCCGTAGTCCTCGTGGGGTTCGACCTCGCTGCGCTTCAGCCTCGCCATGAGCCGCTCCCTGTGCCACTCGCGGTCTGCGCCGCCCTCGATTACGACACTGCTGTCGTAAATATAAGACACCTGTGTCGTAAACTGCCAGGGTGTCAGCGCCCCCCTCCTCGCCGGACAGGCCGCGCAAACGGCGCCCCTACGCTCGGCGCCTGCCGATCGCCGAACGCCGTGAGCAACTGCTCGACGCGGCCCTCGCCGTCATCGTGAGCGACGGCTACGACCGGGTCTCGATCGACGCCATCGCCAAGCGGGCCGACGTCGCGCGGGCGGTGGTCTACAGCGCCTTCGGCGATCTCAACGCCCTGTTGACGGCCTTGCTGGACCGGCAACAGGCGCGCGCCTTCGACCGGTTGCTGCGGACGGTTCCCGACGTGGACGCGCTGCGCGACCCCGCCGCGTTCGTCGCCGAGGCGGTGCGCCGTATGGGCGCGATGCTCGAACAGGACCCGGACACCTGGCGACTGATCCTGCTGACTCCCGGCAACACGCCCACGGTCGTCCGTGACCGGATCGAGGCGGACAGGGAGCGGTTCCGGCGGCGCGTCGAGGCCTGGATCTCCCGCGTCCTGGCCGACGGGGGTGATCCACGGCTGGACCCGCAGGTTCTCGCGCACGCTCTCGTTGCCTGCGCGGAACACTTCGGCCGCATCGCGCTCACCGATCCCGGCAGGTTCACCGCGGACCGCCTGATCGGTCAGGCGCAAGTGATCCTCGAGGTCATCCGGCCGGCCCGCTGACGGCCTCGCGCGGTAGGGCGCTCAGCCGCCGGGCCCGGCCGCGCGCCGGCCGGGCGGCCGGGGCGGACTCTCCGACGGAGGCTCAGCGGCGTTGTAGGCGGCTTCCGTTGCGAGATCACTTGCCTCGGCGCGTCTGAGAATATATTGGGACTTTTCCCATTAATCTCTGCTCACTGTACGAAGTCGATCTTTCACGGATCGCACCCACCTCGCTCCATCGGAGATGACATGCACAAGCTTCGCAAGGCTGCCGTCGTGGCCGTCGCCCTAGGCAGTGTCGGATTTCTGGGCGCCGGTTCGGCCACCGCTCAGGGCCTCGACGGCGGCAAGGGCGGGGACAAGCTCAGCGTCCTGCAGAGCTCCAACTGCAAGTCGCACGACCTGAACGTCGACGTCCTCGGCCAGGTCGGCGTGCTCAACGGCGCGCTGGGCAACGCCCTCAACGGTGAGGGCATCGCCGGTGGCCAGGACGGTACCCACCTGGGCTCGGGGATGGGCTGCACCAACAAGGCCTTCTAGCCTGTGCCTTGGTACGGGGCTTCTCGCCACGTTCCCACCGTGACGACCGCGGTGTGGGACGTGGGGATCCCGGACGAGCAGTGGGCCGTATGGAATCGCGGGTGCCTGTTGCCGAGGTCGGCAGGCAGTCCGCAGGTCGACGGAGACTGATCGACGGGATCCGCCGGCGGGAGCGGACCGGCGCCTCGTGGCGGGACTCACCGGTGGAGTACGGACCGTGGCATACGGTCCATGGGTCCCGCCGATGGCAGCGCACCGGTGTCCGGCGAGCCGTGCCGACTGGGCCGCAGATGGATGCCGATGCCGATACCGATGCCGATACCGAGGCCACCGGGCTGACTACCCCTCGGAAAACCGGGCAGGGGCTTGATCCATGACAGTGGGTCAGGCCCCTGCTTGGGCTTGTCCGCGCAGGGGAGGGCAGGGAGAGGGTAGGGGGCGCGGAGAAAGCAGGGAGAGGGCAGAAGGGGAGCATGGAGGGAGAGCGATGACTCAGCCCGCGGGCAAGGTGGTCTGCGACATCACGATCTCGGCCGACGGCTACTCGGCCGGGCTCAACCAGACCGAGGAACGCCCGTTCGGCGACGACGGCGGCGACGGCACGGGGGACAGGCTGCACGCCTGGATGTTCGACACCCCCGACGAGAACCGGGCCGAGGTCGACCAACTGGCCGCCGCCGAAGCGTTCATCATGGGGCGCAACATGTTCGGCCCGGTGCGCGGCGAGTGGGATCGCCGGTGGAACGGCTGGTGGGGTGCCGAACCGCCCTTCCATGCGCCGGTGTTCGTGCTCACCCACTACGCGCGCGAGCCGCAGCCGATGGCCGGCGGCACCACGTACTACTTCGTCACCGACGGAATCGAGTCGGCGCTGGCACAGGCACGCACCGCGGCCGGCGACGGTGATGTCTCGATCCACGGCGGCGCGACCACCGTCAACCAGTACCTCGCCGCCGGCCTGATCGACGAACTGCGCCTGCACATCGTGCCGTTCACACTCGGCGCCGGCACGCGACTGTTCGACGGTGTCCCACCGCTGAACCTGGAGCAGGTGAGGTCGCGGTCGGCGACACTGGTCACGCACCTGACCTATCGCGTGCTGCGCTGACGGGGAACGCTTTCGTGCGCTGCTGAACCGTTTGTCGGGCGATGCAAAGAGGTCAGGCGCTCGGAGGCCGCCGCCGACCTCGATGCCGACCGCGTCCACCTGCTGACCGGCATGGACCGCATGTACGACGATGGTGACCCGCTGCCGGATGCAGGCGGCGAAGGCGGCGGGCGCGCCCTCGGTGAGGCCCACGGTGCCGACGGCGATGGCGCTGGAGAAATTCACACCGAACGGCTGGCGTGCAGCGCGTTCCCGGGGCGCCCTCGGCCGGTCTGCCCGCGTGTCTGCACCCTCAGGCCGTGGAGGCGGGCACCGGGAACAGCATGCAGCTGCTGGTGGCGTGGGCGAGCAGGCGCTCGTCCGTGTCGACCAGCCTGGCCTCGGCGAGTGCGGTCTGGCGGCCCCGGCTGACGACCGTTCCGATGGCCCGGACCCGGCCCGTGTCCGCGGTGATCCGCTTGAGGAACTTCACGGTCAGGTCGAGCGAGGTGTATCCCATGCCGGGAGGGAGCGTGGACTGCACGGCGCACCCGGCCGCCGAGTCGAGCAGGGTGGCGTAGACGCCGCCGTGCACGCTGCCGATCGGGTTGTAGTGCTCCTCGCCCGGCGTGATCGAGAAGACCGCCCTGCCCTCGTCCACCTCGTCGAGGGTGAAGTCGAGGGTCGCCGCGACGGGGGCCGCGGGCAGCTTCCCCGCCTGCACCTCGCGCAGGAATTCCAGGCCCGAGGCGCGTCCCACGGCGGCGGCGGTGATCGTGGGGTCGTCCCACTCGTAGGTGCGTGACCGTCCCATGACTTGGCATCCTCTCGGCTGACTTCGTTGATTGAAGCTAGCCGGGTGCGCCTCTGGCTGTCAAAGGTGAAGCCAGCCCCTAGCATGGAGGCATGGAGTGGCTTGAGGTCAGCACGGAGAACTGTCCCGTCCAGCGCACGCTCGATCTGGTCGGCGAGAAGTGGACGCTGCTGATCGTGCGGGACGTCGCCTGCGGCGTGCGCCGGTTCGACGACTTCCGGCGGCACATCGGACTGTCGGAGGCGGTACTGAGCGACCGGCTGCGGAAGCTGACCGCGGCCGGCATCCTGACGACCGTCGCCTACCAGGAACCGGGCAGCCGGTCCCGCAACGAGTACCGGCTGACCCGCAAGGGGTGGGACCTGTGGCCCGTGCTCGTCGCGCTGCGGCAGTGGGGCGACACGTACGCGGCGGATCCCGACGGCCCCGTGATGGACATGCGGCACTCCGCGTGCGGGGCCCCGGTGCGCGCCGTCGTCGCGTGCGCCGAGGAGCACGCCGCGCTGACCCCCAAGGAAGTCACCGCCCGACCGGGCCCCGGCGCACGCCGTCGGGCCTGAGCCCGAGACGGTGAGCACGGCCGAGGTGGCATCACTCGCCACCTGCGACGACGGCAGATCAAGCACGCCATCCCCGAGCCGAACGACCAGCGGGCCGACCACAAAGCCCGCAAGAACTTCAGGACCGTAGCCGCGAGGTTCGACTGGAGCGCCTACGCCTTCGATGGCGCCTTCACCGTTGGCTCGATCCGGCTCCGGCTCCGCGTAAGAACCTCCGGGCAGGCCTCCCTAGATCCTGCTGAGTGCCTGCATCGCATCGCGTTCGACGCGCGAGAGCTCGTGGAGGGCGGAGCCGGCCTGCGCGAGGTGCGTCGCGTCGCCGGATTCGCCTGCTGTCGCGATGAGTGCGGCCACCTGTGTCCACAGGGTGGCGGCTTCGGCATACAGGGTGTGGCCGGTGCGCAGGTGGCTGTTGTCGATCAGCTGGGCGCACTCGGCGAGGAAGTCCCGGTAGAGATTGCGGAACAGGGCGCCGCCGGTGCCGGCCCTCTCCATGAGGACGGCGGTCCGAGGCAGGTCCTCGCGCGGATTGCCGCTGCGCTGCAGCCACTTGGGCACTTGCCCGGCGGTCTTCTCGATGCCCCGGTGGCCCAGGTTCGCGATGGGCGGGTTCAGGAAGGCGTCGGCGCAGGCCTTGATCGCGGGGATGATCCGGTCCCGCGGTGGCGTCGGGTCGCTGGGCGCCGTGATCGTGAAGGAGCGGTGCTTGGCGGTCATGGGGCCGCGCTCGGCTCTGGCTCTGGCGAGGCCGGCGAGGCTGGTCGAGACGGCTCCGCCCTGCGGTTCGGTGTCCACCAGGTAGGCGTCCTGTCGGTCGTAGCCGTACATGGCCACGACGTGCCCGCCGAAGTGCACCTTGGTGCTGAAGTAGTCCAGGTGGTAGCTGTCGAGTTGAAGGCCGACCGGCCGGCCGGCGTCGATGACTGCCGCCACGTTCTGCCAGGCCCTGCGCGGGGAGGTGGTCTCCCCGACCAGCAGTTCAAGTCCGAGTGCGGCGGCCAGGTTCCTGGTGAGCTCGAACGGTTTGACCCGGCCGCCCAGGAAGGGAAAGCCCATGCTCTTGCTGTCCCAGTAGATGAAGGACAGCCCGGAGCCGAGCCCGAACAGCATGGGCTCGGACAGGTCGAGTCCCTCATGCCGCAGCAGCACGCCCAGCGCCGTCGTCTCGCAGTGCTGCATACCGCGGAGATCGATGTCCTCAACCATGGCCATGCAGCCCATTCTGTTCCCTCAGCAGACGAGGGACGCGGTGATCTGGCAGGGCCGGGGGCAGCGCGGGCAGCAAGTGCGGTTCACCCGCGTGGGACTGGAGCAGCCACTGTGAAACCCCTGCCGTCGCCCCGAAGTGGATCTTCCACGCCGCGTGCCCGTGGTTCTGTTCGGGAGCGATCGCGTCCCAGCCCTCCTGCCACTCCTGCAATTGCCCCCGCGCGCCGATCTTCATGGGCGGCAGCTTCTCGCGTACGGCCCGCGCCTCGGTGCGCATACCCCCGTGTGGGGCGGGTTCTGCGGTGAGACCGCGGGGCAACGATCGGGCCGGCTCGGCAGTCGTAGGGAGTGACGCACTTCCGTCTCTGGAGCTCTCTACCGACTATCGCCCCTGATCCGGTGGTTGGCAGCAGGGCCTGTCATCCCCAGGAGGGCTCATGAGCCGCTTCGCTGCACCGCTCGGCGACAGACCGAGCGGCGGGCGCGTCACCGCCGCGCCCATCGCCACCGCTGGTGCCCCGCAGGACAAGTCCGTCGGGCGTGCTACAAGCCGCGGTGTCGTGCTGGGGACCGTCGCCGTTCTGCTGACGGCCGTCGGCGCTTCGGCCGGTGCCGCGACCGGCGGACCGGAGGTCAGTGGTGTCATCGTCGGATCCGGACAGGACGTCATCGTGGGTGTCACGCACAACGTGGTGTTCCCGGTCACGGTCAGCGGGTCGGATGACTCCGGCCTGTCCTTCGTCGATGTGGATCTGAAGGGCCCGAACGGCGGCTTTTACACCACCGACGCGTACTGCGAGAGCGCGACGGTCTGCACGACGGTGTTCACCGTCAACGCCCACCCCGCCCCAGGCAGCGACGATCCGGTGGACCTGGCCAACGCCCACGCGGGAACGTGGTCGGTCGACGTCCTGGCCGACGCCAACGACGGCGATTCCGTCTTCGCCCAGGGCGTGGGGTCGTTCGGCCTCAAGCGAGCGGCGCAGCTCACGGTCAACGCGTCACCGGAGCCGGTCGTCAAGGGCGCTCGTATCACAGTCACCGGCAAGCTCGTGCGTGCCAACTGGGACACCTACCGGTACGCGGGATACGCGGGCCAGACAGTGAAACTGCAGTTCCGCCCGAAGGACAGCACCACCTACGCCACGGTGGCCGCGGTGAAGACCAGCAACACCGGCACCCTGCACACCACGGTCAAGGCGGTCAAGGACGGCTACTGGCGTTGGAACTTCACGGGCACGACCACCACCGGCCCGGCGAAGGCCACCGGTGACTACGTCGACGTGCGTCCATGATCCGACGCCGCAGCCGGCTCAGCCGGGACCTGCCGTGCGCAACTGAACTCTTCAGCGCCGTTCAGCACCCTTGTGTCGGACGAAAGGAAACAGTTCAGTCCCCGTGGCCCTGACCTGGGCACTGAACTCTTCTCTGCACGGAAGGAAGTAGCGACCCTCGCGCGGAGCAGTTCAGTGCGCAGACCACGATCGCACCGGGCCGCCCACGGCACCAGCGGCTCTCGAGTCAGGCTGGGGTCCAGTGCCCTTCTAGTCCAGCCATTCCAGCCCCCACAGCGTCAATGCCCTGGCGGCGGATTCCGGAACGCGTTCGTGGAACTTCCGCCGGGCTTCGGTCACCGAGGCCGGATCCGGTGAGCGACGGCCAGTTGCCGGCAGCGCATGCCCTCCCGGGCGCACGGCGGGGCGTTGTGTTCCTGTCGTCTCCGTCATCATCCCGGCGTGCTGATCAGCGATCGCGCCACGCAACGGGGTATGGGCGAAGTGCTGCGGGGTGGCAGGCAACGGCAACGAGACCGTGCTCTTCAATCCGAGCCGGAATCAGCTGCGTCATCGACCGTCTGGGCCCGGCTCGGGGCTCCGCGGTCTCGGGTCTGTCGCAACCTGTACAACTCGTCGAGGTCGTACTCCGCGCGCTGTGCGGTGCCAAGACGGGTGATCTTTCCTCGACTGGCCCATTTCCGGATGGTCGCCGACGACACCCCCATGGCCAGGGCCGCCAGTTCGGTCGGTACGGTGCGCCTGCCTCCCCCGGTGGTCACGGCCGGATCCCGGCCGACTGCCGCGGACCGGCGAGCATCAGCCAGTCGTGTGGCGCGAAGGCATGCCCCTGGTCGCACATCACCCTTGAACCGGGCCGTCCTGGGACGCTTTTGGTTGGACGCAGTGCTGCATACAACGTTCCGGAGCAGCCGGGCTCCGGGCAGCCGCCCAGCTCCCGGCGTGCCGGCCTGGTCTCTTCGCGCAGTGAGTGGCAGGAGCGCAAAAGCGCGGTGACCTCCCGGTCGAAGTCCGGTCCCGCCGGATGCTCCGTCAGCCAGGAGAGGTGTCGGCCGAGGAATTCGGCCAGGCCCGGAACGCTGCAGTTCCGGGGCGCGGCGACTCCGCGCTCCTCGATGACCAGCCGGGCCCACGAGGTGAGCAGCTCGGTGATCCGCGACCGCAGGGCGAGCACGGACTCGTCGAGGGTGATACCCGTCGGCCTGCTGCCGCTGACACGTTCCCGCAGCCCATGCGCGGACGACGTCAGTTCGTGCTCGCTCTCGTGGTGGAAATTCACGGCTTTGCACAGAGCGACGCGCAGGCGCTCCGCCCGGAGGCAGCTCGGTTCATGGATGCTTTCGAGAGATGTGTAGAGGGGGATGTGGAGAGTTCGAGGTAATTTCCTGGATGAGGGCACGACAGTTCTCCCTCCGGCCCCGGAGACATGTTCTTGAATTACAAAAACGAATCGCGCTGCGGCCGGCAGGAAGATGGCTGTCGCACGGTTAAGGGATATCTGACGCTGATTTAACAGACGTTTAATGGACTCGGTGAGGGGCCCACCTTGAAGTGCTCCTCAGGGGCAGAGCGTGGAAGCGGTTACCGAGGCCAATTTTGATGAAGCCTCAAGGAGTTCGTCAAGCCCGGCAGAGATGAGGAATATTGCGAATCGGTCACATATTGTCGTTTTGCGTTGCGGTTGCCGCTCGGCCCTGGCAGTTGTCAGGCAGCTCCCGTCATACGGAGTGACGGGACGAGCGCGTGTTGACAGTGCGTGAGTGGGGTGTCACGCTTCTTCGGGCAGTCGAAGTGTGCCCTTTTCCGGCCGTGGCCCCGCGACACGTCCTCTTCGATGTCGTCTCAGCGCACCGCGAAGGACTCGCCCTTCCCGCCGGTCTCCGCCGTGGAAGCCCTTGTAGAAGCCCTTGCTCCCACGCCGCCGGGTGCCTCGTTCATCCCTGGTGATCCGTTGTGACCGCCAGCGTCCGTAGTCGTGCTCCGCTGCCTCCAGGCGGAGCACCGATCGGCGGCGCCGCCGGTCAGGGGATCCGGCCGTACCACTGTCGCCCGAAGCTGTCCCGAAAGGTCCTATGGGCGTGGGCGCGTGTCCCGCATCTGGCGAGACCGATGCCTGCCGCCGAGGGAGAGTGACCCCCTTGCACATACGTCTTGTGACTGCCGACGCCAGGATTGCGGCCCTCGAAGCCCCCTTGACCCGGTGCGGGTTCACCGTGGAGGTCGTCCGCGCCGGTGCGGATGCCCTGCGTGACCTCGCCCGGGTCGGCCTCGTCCTGCTCGATCTGGACATAACGGATCGTGACGGCCTGGACGTATGCCGGGGCATCAGG
Source organism: Streptomyces cyaneochromogenes (assembly GCF_003963535.1). GTDB lineage: Bacteria > Actinomycetota > Actinomycetes > Streptomycetales > Streptomycetaceae > Streptomyces > Streptomyces shaanxiensis. Next base: position 7,597,913 of record NZ_CP034539.1, read on the forward strand.
GAACTGAGTGATCTGCCCGTCGTGTGTGTCACCGTCCGCACCGAGGAACTCGACCGGGTCCTGGCCCTTCAGGCAGGCGCGGACGACTGCCTGGTCAGGCCCTTTGGTCTGCATGAACTCACGGCACGCATCGAGGCCGTCACCCGTCGGCTCCACGGCTCGCTGACCGGACAGCCGCCGAAGACCATCGAGAGCGGTCCGCTGCGGATCGATCTGGAGTCACGGGAAGTGCGCCTCCATGACCGGATCGTGCCGCTCACCCGGAAGGAATTCGACCTGCTCGCACTTCTCGCCTGCCGTCCTGACGAGGTGATACCGCGTCGGCAGATCCTCCAGGAAGTGTGGCGTGACATTCAGCCCGGTACGGGCAGAACCCTGGACAGTCATGTGAGCAGCATTCGCCGCAAACTCGGTTCACGTGACTGGATCGTGGCAGTACGTGGCGCCGGATTCGTGTTTGGGCGAGGGCGCAAGGAGTGACCTTCGTCGCATCCTCCGTTGTTAACAGTGCACATCGTTTGACTCACTGTGGATGGTGAAAAGAGTCGAACGTTGTCACTCTCTCGGAGGTTCGCCTTGGATATTCTTCTGTTAGAAAGCGACAAGAAGCTTGCCGCCTGCCTCGTCCGCGGGCTCAGGAGGTCCGGGCACCGGGCGGTGAGTCTTTCGGCCGTCGAGGATGCCCTGCGGGTGCTGACGGAATTCGATCTCGTCCTGCTCGACCTCGACCTTCCCGACATGGACGGAGTGGAGGCCTGTCGGCGCATCAGAGCCGTCTCCGACATCCCGGTGATCGGGACCTCGCGGCACGACTCCGAGTTCACCCGGACCCTGGTACTGCGGGCGGGAGCCGACGACTGCCTGGACAAGCCGTACGGTTTCCGGGAACTGACGGCCAGGATGGGCGCGGTCATGCGGCGGGTGAGGCTGCAGTGCCACAACACCGGAGAGTTGTCGTTCGGTCCGCTGCGCATCGAACTCGACACGCGTGAGGTCGTGCTGGGCGGCCGGTCCGTCCGGTTGACCGACAAGGAGTTCGACCTCCTCCAAACGCTCGCCTCGCGCCCCGGCGCGGTGGTGTCCCGCCAGGAACTCATGACGAAGGTCTGGGGGGACAGATGGAACAGCACCGGACGCACCATCGACACCCACGTCAGCAGTCTGCGCGGCAAGTTGGGCGGCGGTCGCTGGATCACCACCGTGCACGGCGTCGGCTTCCGCTTCGCCGCCGACGCCTGACCGGCGCGATGCACGGCTAAGCCCCGCGCGGGGACTGTTCCCGACCGGACAGGCACTCCTCCAGGAAGGCGAGCGCTCGCAGGTGGTACGCCCGTGCCGCCCAGCCCAGGCTGATGTTGTGGCCGGCGCGGGGCAGGCGGTCGACGACCACCCGGGGTGCGGTGAGAAGCCCCGTCATCTCGTCGAGCGTGGCCTCGTCGTGGAGCCACCACCGCTCGTACTCGGCATAGGTGAAGCGCACGGGTACCCGTACCCGGCCCGCGATGCCGGGAAAGAGTTCGGGCCAGAGCGAGGCTTCTGTCTCCTCTCTCTCCGGCATGGTGGTGACGAGCCCTTCCGCCAGGCGGAAGGTGTTCGGCGGGTAGAGCCGCAGCGGTCCCCAGTGCAGCCGTGTCGTGCGACGGCCGTGGAAGCCGCCGAGGCCGTTGACGTCGATCGCGTACCGGTGGCTGACCCCCGACACGTCGAGGCCCAGGAGAGGACCGTCCGCCTCGCCGCGGTGGGCCGCAACAGCGAGGGCGGCCTTGCCGCCGTAGGAGTGACCGACCAGGAAGAGCCCCGCCCCGGTGGCCTGACGGGCGGTGAAGTCCTCGAGGGCGGTGCTGAGCGTACCGGCCTGCTCGACCAGGCTCTCCCCCCGGGGAACCACGGTGGCCGAGAGCCCGTAGCCGGGACGGTCGACGGCCAGCACCGCAAACCCCAAAGACGCCCCGAGCTCGAGCAGGGACACGCTCGGATGGGCCGTGCCATGGAAGTACGCGGCGCGCATGCCGCCCCCGTGGAGGGCGACGACGACCGCCCGGGGCGGCGCGTCGCGCGGCAGCGCCAGCAGGGCCGACAGCGGGCTGTGGCCGCCGTCGAGGACGACCTCCCGTACGTTCTCGACGGCCGGGGCAGGCAGGGAGTGGGCGCATTCGACGGGCATCGGTACTCCTACGGATGTCGCGTCCCGGCCGGATCGGTCCGGGAGGGCCGGTGCGCGCCGGCTGCGGAGGACGGGATCGCCTCGCCGGCGTCGGGGAGCGGGAGGGGCAGGACCAGCACGGCCAGCAGGACGACGGCCGCCAGGCCCGCCGCCGCGAGCAGTCCGTGGGCGAGCGAGGTGGCGGCGACCAAAGGGCCGAAGAACACCGGGGACAGGAACTGCCCGGAGAACGCGGCCGTGCCCGACAACGCCGTGGCCTGCCCCTTCAGATGAGGTGGAGCTGTGCGGTTGATCAGCACGGTCATGGCCGGTACGGACATGCCCATGCCCAGGCCGAACAGGGCGGGCGCGGCCAGGAGCGCTGCCGGACGGGTGGCCGTCCCGGCGACCAGGAGCCCCAGCGTCCAGCAGGCCCCGGCGACGCGCAGGAACGCGGCGTACCCCAGATACGCCCTGGCCTTGGCGTACGCCAACCCCGCCGCGCTCGCCGCCAGCGAACTGGCCGCGGTGTAAGGGGCGATGAGCGCCGGCTCGTCGATGCCCGCCTGGGCCAGCCGCTGCGGCAGGAACACGGAGAGCACATACAACAGGAGCGAGCTGGTGAACGAGATCGCGTACAGGCCCAGCAGCCGGGGCCGCAGGCGCAACAGGGTGAACGCGGTTCCGCCGCCCGCCGTCCGGGTGCCCGTGTCGGCGGGCAGCAGGAGCAGTACGCCGAGGGCGAGCGGAAGGCCGATCAGATGGACGGCGAAGGGGCCGTGCCAGGAGATCGTGCCGAGCGCCCCGCCCAGCAGAGGCCACAGGATGCCCCCGAGGCTGATGGCCGTGGAGCGCCGGCCCATCGCGCGGTCCCGCTCGGGCCCCTGATAGAGCGTCAGCAGGGCGAGCGTGGTGCCGGAGAAGACCGCCGCCGCGCCGACCCCGAAGGCCAGCCGCGCGGCGAACAGCACGCCGTAGGAGTCGATGAACAGACCCGAGCCGCCGGCCACGCCGTACAGCAGCAGCCCGGCGACCAGGGGACGGCGGATGCCGTAACGGTCCAGCAGCCACCCGGCCAGCGGGCTGGCCACGGCGAGCGCCAGGCCGTGCGCCGTGAGCAGGAGCCCGGCCGCTGTGCCGCCCAACTGGAGTTCGCGGCGGATGAGGGGCAGAACGGGACTGAGGACCGTACCGGCCATGACGGTGAGGGTGGAGCCGGCCAGGAGTACGAAGAGAACGGAGCGCCCTCGGGGCATCAGTCGATTCCCCGGACGATATGTGGTTCCGCCCCGTCGATCTCGTCCTCCCCTGCCAGCAGGACGGGAACCGCCGACGGCACGGGAGCCGTCAGCGCGACGGGTACGGAGTCCTCGGCGGACGGGACCGTGGCCTCGGAGGGGCGGCGCACGGGCTGATGCGTCGTCTGGTCGATGGTCATGGCAGATCTCCTTCGCAGGGCGTACGACGGTCGACGGGGGCGTACGGCGGCGGGTGTGCCCGGCGGCACCGGGCACACCCCACGGGGATCCGGCGAGCCGCGGTCAGCTTCCGTACGGAGTCCTCGACCGGGCCTCGGACAACGCCTTGCCCCACCAGGTGAGCTGATCCAGCAGAGTCTTGGCAGCGAGGGTCGCCGCCTCCGGCTCCTTGAGGGCGCCGGTCTCGTCGAACTGCCCCCAACAATTGTGGAAGCTCACCGAGTCGCGGACCGTCACCGCGTGCAACTCGGCGAAGACCTGACGCAGTTGCTCCACCGAGCGCAGACCGCCGGACAACCCGCCATAGGAGACGAAGCCGACGGGCTTGGCCTGCCACTGCGTGTTGTGCCAGTCGACCAGGGTCTTGAGCGAGGCGGGGAAGCTGTGGTTGTACTCGGGAGTCACCACGATGAACGCCTCGGCCTCAGCCAGCCGTGGTGACACCTTCGCCAGTTCGGCGGCCACCTCCTCACCGGGGCCGGAGGACAGCGAGTGCGGCAGCGGGTGCTCGGCGAGGTCCATCAGATCGACCTGCATGTCCTCGCGTTCCTTGGCCAGCGAGGTGATCCAGTTGGCGACGGTGGGACCGAACCGGCCCTCCCGGACACTGCTGCTGATCACGACGATCCGCAATGGGGTGGTGGACATGGACGAGTCTCCTTACGAGTGAGGGGGCGTGCGTCGACGAACGTAGAAGTTGAACCGAACTTCAAGTCAATTGCTCACTGCGGGGGGTTGCCGTGCTTGCGGGAGGGCAGGTCGGCGTGCTTGCCGCGAAACGTGGCCAGCGCTGCGGCCAGCACTTCGCGGGTCTCCGCGGGGTCGATCACGTCGTCCACCAGGCCACGCTCGGCCGCGTAGTACGGGTGCATGAGCTCGGCCTTGTACTCCTTGACCATGCGGGCCCGCATGGCGTCCGGGTCCTCGGCCTCGGCGATCTGACGGCGGAAGATGACGTTGGCCGCACCCTCCGCGCCCATCACGGCGATCTCGTTCGTCGGCCAGGCGTAGGTGAGGTCGGCACCGATGGACTGGCTGTCCATGACGATGTAGGCACCTCCGTACGCCTTGCGCAGGATCAGCGAGATCCGCGGCACGGTCGCGTTGCAGTAGGCGTACAGGAGCTTCGCGCCGTGCCGGATGATTCCGCCGTGCTCCTGGTCGACGCCCGGGAGGAACCCGGGGACGTCCAGGAAAGTGACGATCGGGATGTTAAAAGCGTCACACATCTGCACGAAGCGTGCGGCCTTTTCGCTGGCCTCGATGTCCAGGACGCCGGCGAGGGACTGCGGCTGGTTGGCCACGATGCCCACCACCTGGCCGTCCAAGCGGGCCAGCGCGCAGATGATGTTGCGGGCCCAGCGCTCGTGGACCTCGAGGTAGTCGCCGTCGTCGACGATCTCCTCGATGACCTTGGCCATGTCGTACGGGCGGTTGCCGTCCGCCGGGACCAGGTCCAGCAGCACCTCGCTGCGGCGGTCCGGCGCGTCCGAGGACTCCACCCGGGGCGGGTTCTCGCGGTTGTTCTGCGGGAGCAGCGACAGGAGGTAGCGCACCTCCGCGATGCACGTCTCCTCGTCGTCGTACGCGAAGTGGCAGACGCCGGAGGTCTCGGCGTGCACGTCGGCGCCACCGAGCCCGTTCTGGGTGATCTCCTCGCCCGTCACCGCCTTGACCACGTCCGGGCCGGTGATGAACATCTGCGAGGTCTCGCGCACCATGAAGACGAAGTCGGTCAGGGCGGGGCTGTACGCCGCGCCGCCTGCGCACGGGCCGAGCATGACCGAGATCTGCGGGATGACGCCGGACGCCTTGGTGTTGCGCTGGAAGATGCCGCCGTAGCCGGCAAGCGCCGAGACGCCCTCCTGGATACGGGCGCCCGCACCGTCGTTCAGCGAGACCAGCGGGGCACCGGCCGCGATGGCCATGTCCATGATCTTGTGGATCTTCGTGGCGTGGGCCTCGCCCAGCGCGCCGCCGAAGATACGGAAGTCATGCGCGTACACGAAGACCGTACGGCCCTCCACCGTGCCCCAGCCGGTGATCACACCGTCGGTGTACGGCTTCTTGGCCTCCAGACCGAACCCGACCGCACGGTGCCGGCGCAGCTGCTCGACCTCCCGGAAGGAACCCGGGTCCAGCAGCAGCTCGATCCGCTCCCGGGCGGTCAACTTCCCCCTGGCGTGCTGGCGTTCGGTGGCCTTCGGGTCCGTTCCGTCCCGGGCCTCCTCCTTGAGCAGCCGGAGTTCGTCCAGGCGTTCGCGCGCGGTGGGCGGCGAGGCCGTCCTGACGGCCGGGTCGGCGGTGGTTGTGTCGGTTGCGAGCATGGGTCTCTCACTCTCGTGTGGAACCGTGGTGGGCGACCACGCGGTCCGCGGCGTACGGCAGGACGCCCACCAGGGCGACGGCGAGGACGGACAGGGCGGCCGTCCGCTCTCCCGCGCCCGAGGCGACGACCGCGGCGACCACGGCCGGGACCAGGGCCGCCGCGAACTGAACGGCGGTCTGGTACAGGGCCGTGGCGGTCGCCCGCCCGGATGCCGCGATCCGCGACGTGGCCTGGATGTTCAGCGCTGCGAAAGCCAGCACGAACCCGGCGCCCATCAGTAGCAGCGACGGCAGTACGTCGGTGGTGTAGCGGACGGTCGTACCGGACGCCCGCACGGCGTACAGCAGACAGGCCGCCACCGGGCACAGCGCTCCCAGGGCGATCAGCCGAGCCGTGCCGAACCGCTTCACCAGCCGCTGCGTCAGCAGCGTGGTGACGACCACCGGGGCGCTCGCCGGCAGGAAGGCCAGCGCCGTCTGCCAGGGGGACCAACCGTGCTGGGTCTGCAGGCGCGTCGTGGCGAGCAACAGCAGCCCCAGGTAGGAGCCGTTGAGGGCCGCTGCGCCGAGCATCGAGCGGACGAGCATGGTGTTGGCGAGCACCTCGAAGGGGATCAGCGGCTGCCGCGCGAACCGTTCCGCGGTGACGAAGACCGCTGCGAGCAGCGCGGCGAGTGCGAAGGCGATGACCGTGGAGGGCGCGGACCAGCCGGCCCGGGGGACCGACATCACCCCGTACACCAGTGCCGACAGCGCTCCGGTGAAGGACGCGGCGCCGGTCGCGTCGAAGGACCGCCGTGTCGACGGACCCGGCTCGTCGACGGGGACGAGCCGCAGTCCGAGGACGAGGAGGACGAGTACGGCGGGAGCGGGGAACAGGAAGGCCCACCGCCAGCCGACCCCGGTGAGCGCCCCGGACAACAGCAGTCCGGAGGTGAACCCGGCGGCGCCGAAGAACGCGTACACCGAGACCGCCCGGTCGCGCTCCGGGCCCTCGCGGAACGCGGCACCGATGATCGCGAGGCCGGTGGGAGCGGTGAGCGCGGCACAGCAGCCCTTGACGAACCTCATGGCGATCAGCAGCCACGGCTCGCTCGTCAGCCCGGCCGTCACGGAGGCGGCGGCGAAGACGAGGAGCGCGGCCAGATAGACCCGGCGGCGTCCCAGCGCCTTCACCACACGGGCACCGAACAGCAGCAGCCCGCCGAACCCCAGAGCGAACCCACTGACCAGCCACTGCGATGCGACCAGCGGCATCCCGAGGTCCGCGCCGACCGAGGGCAGCGCCACGATCACCACGGACACCTCGAGCGCGTCGATGAGCATGTTGCCCGCCAGCACGATCAGCAGGCCCCACTGCCCCGCCCCCCAGCGCCCGGCCGTCGGCCTGGCTTCGGGGGGTCCCCACGCTCCCTCGGGAACACTCCTGGATCTCGTCATCGGTGGTCCGTCCCTCAGCCGAGCAGCGTTCCGCCGCTGGCGTCGATGAACGCCCCGGTGACCCAGCGTGCGTCGGGGGAGGCGAGGAAGGCCACGACGTCGGCGACGTCCTGCGGCTCCCCGACCCGGCCGAACGCCGACAGCTGCGCCATCTGCTCGACCGCCTCCGGTATGTCGAAGACGGGACTGCCGTTGCGGGTGATGCCCGGCGCCACGCTGTTGATGGTGATGTTGCGCGGTGCGAGGTACTTGGCGAAGTGCAGGGCGAGTTGCTCCACCGCTCCCTTCGTCATCGCGTACGCGATCTCGTCGGGGTTGGCGAAACGGGTGAGGCCGGAGGAGATGTTGACGATACGGCCCCCCTCGGTCAGGTTGGCCAGGGCCCGCTGGATGATGAAGAACGGCGCCCTGACATTGACGGCGAACAGCCGGTCGAACTTCTCCTGGGTGGTGTCCTCCACGGAGACACCGCCCATCACCCCGGCGTTGTTGACGACGATGTCCAGATCGGTCGACCCGGTGCGCTCCTTCAGCCCCTGTTCGAGGGCGAGGAACAACTCGTGGACGTCGCCGGGCACACCGAGTTCGGCCTGCACGACGAAGGCCCGGCCGCCGTCACTCTCGATCGACGCGACGACGTCCTCGGCCGCCTCCACGCCGGTGGAGCAGTGCACCGCGACGAGCGCCCCCTCCCGGGCCAGCCGTTCGGCGATCGCGCGGCCTATGCCCCGGCTCGATCCCGTGACCAGTGCCGTCTTGCCGGTGAGCCTGTTCATGTCGTGTCTCCGTTCGGCTGGGGGGTTTCGTGTGGTCCGTTCGACCGAGAGGTCTCGTGTGGCGCTGACGTGGTCGAGCCGCGCCGGCTCGCCGAACCAGGTCCGCAGGGCCGCGACCAGTGGTTCCGGGCCGGGGGGTCCGGCCGAGGCGATCCAGACGACATGGCCGTCCGGGCGGACGAGCACGGCATCGGTGCCGGACAGCCCGACGGTTTCGGGTTCGGCCGCCACGACGTCCACCCGGTCCGCCCAGGGCGCGGCGGCCCGGCGCAGCCGCAGGTGGTGTTCCGGGTCGCCGTAGGCGTCGATCAGCAGGCCACGCCCGGAGCGCACGGGGTGACCGTGCGCCAGGCGGGCGCCCAGCAGCGAATGGCCGCCGGGGCCGGTGTCGTAGCGGATGTCCAGGCCGGATATCGCCCCGGCCAGCCGTTGCCGGACGGGTTCCAGGGCGATGAGTTCGGCGAGGACGCAGCGGGCGGCCTCCACCTCCGGGCCGCCGAGCAGCAGCAGCGCCTGGGCGTTGATGTTCGCCAGGACCCGCCGGCCGACGGCGTGACGTTCGGCGTGGTAGCTGTCGAGAAGTCCGGCAGGCGCCCGGTCACGGACCTGGAGGGCCAGCTTCCAGCCGAGGTTGACCGCGTCCTGGAGGCCGAGGTTGAGCGCCTGGCCGCCGATGGGCATCTGCTGATGGGCCGCGTCGCCCGCGAACAGCACGCGGCCGTGCCGGTACCGGGCCAGCTGGCGGGAGGCATCGTCGAAGGAGTTGACCCACAGCGGTGTGCCATGGGAGATGTCCTCGCCGGTGACGCGCCGCCAGGCGTCGCGGATGTCGGCGAACTCCGGGTCACGGGTGCGCTGTGCGGCGGCGCTGCCGAACTCGTGCACCATGACCCGGGTGACCCCCTGCGGACTGCGGGCCGCGATGGCCAGCCCCCGCTCCAGCCGCTGGAAGCGCCTGGCCGGGATGTCGATCCCGGCGACATCGGCCCGGATCAGCTCCCGGCCCGCGTCCCGGCCGGGGAACTCCGCCCCGGTGAGCCGGCGGACCGTGCTGTGCCCGCCGTCGCAGCCGACGAGGTACTGCGCGCTGATCCGGACCGGCCCGGCGGGCCCCGACACCTCGGCCTCCACCCGGTCCTGATGAAGCGTCACCGAGGTGAGTGCGTGACCGCGTCGGAGACGGGCCCCGAGGGACAGGGCCCACTCCTGGAGGACCGCTTCCGTGCGGACCTGGGGGGCCTTCCACTGGCCGGGGTACGGGCCCGGCAGTGTCAGGTCCAGCGGGATGCCGCCGAAGTGGCCCATGACGTCGTTCGGCAGTTCACCGAAGCCGTTCAGCAGCCCCCGGGAGGCGAAGATCTCCATGGTGCGGGCGTGCAGGGTCGACGCACGTGACTCGGTGGTCGGTTCGGCCCTGCTCTCCACCACGACGACGTCCACCCCGCCGAGCCGCAGTTCCCCGGCGAGCATCAGCCCCACGGGGCCCGCCCCCACCACGACGACCTGGGTGTCGATACGGGGCTGTACGTCCGCTGCGCCGGTCATGCTCAACCCTTGGCTTCGGCGTAGTCCTTGGCGTGGCCCAGCGTGGCCAGGCTGTTGGTGCTCAGCGCGCCCTGGACGTACTCGCGGGCCTCGGCGACGCCGGCCTCGGGGCCGAGGACGCGGGCGATGTTCTCCGGGTTGATCACCACGGTGTGCTGCGAGGACGCGGTGGTGACGACGGTGCCGTCGGCCTCCTCGTGCTCCACGAACGTCCAGTAACCGGTGTGCAGGGACATGAGCGCGGGCAGGGTGATCTGCTTGTACGCGATCTTGTGGTGGGGGAAGGTCACCCGGATGGACTTCGTGGTGTGCGTGGAACCGTCCTTGGCCCGGGTGTCCATCTCCAGGGTCTGCAGACCGTTTGCATCCTCCTCGAACCGGACCTTGGCCACGTGCGGCAGTCGCTCGGCCCACAGCTGGGCCTCGTTGACGAAGTCGAAGACGTTCTTGGCGGAGCCGTTGATCCGGACGCTGTCCTCGAAGGACAGCAGCAGCTCCCGGGACTGGGCGACGGCCAGTTCCACATTGCCCTTCAGAGCCGCCAGTTCGGAGCGGGAGTTGCGGTCGACGGCGTTGTCGATCCACTCCAGGTTCTTCGGGTCGTCGTCGACCGCGCGGTAGTCGTGCAGCAGGCGGATGCGGGACTCGCTGTCCGAGAGCGGCTCGATGATCCAGGTGCCGCCCATCGTGGCCACCGGAGGGGTCGATATCGTCTGGCGGAAACCGATCCGCAGGGCCTCGGGGTCGAGAGTGCGGCGCGAGGTCCAGTTCTTGGGCTCGCCGTTGGCGGTGGCCCAGATCCGGATGACTTCCTCCTTCTCACCGCGTTCCACATGGTCCACGTGGATGGTCGGTGGGAAGATCCTCGGCCAGTTCTCGACCTCGGCGATGAGCCGGTACACGTCGGCGGCCGGTGCCGCCACGACGATCTCGTGCTCGACCTCGCGAAGTGCGCTGGGGGGCATGTCTGTTCTCCTTTCCGGCGGGGATCCCAAGGAGCCCGAGGGGCGGGTGCCGTACGGTCGGCGGTCAGAAGTTGCCGAGGCCGCCGCAGACGTTGAGGGCCTGCGAGGTGATGGAGGCAGCGGGGTCGGACGCCAGGTAGCCGACGAGACCGGCGACCTCTTCCGGGGTGGAATAGCGGCCGAGGGGGATCTTCGCGGAGAACTTCTCCATGATCGCCTCCTCGGTGGTGTCGTAGGCCGCGGCATAGCCCTGCCGGACGCGCTGCGCCATCGGCGTCTCGACATAGCCCGGGCAGACCGCGTTGACGGTGATGCCGGTCGGCGCCAGCTCATTGCCCAGGGCCTTGGTGAAACCGACGACGCCGTGCTTGGAGGCCGAGTAGGGGGCGCCCAGGACCACGCCCTGCTTACCGGCCGTCGAGGCGATGTTGATGATGCGCCCGCGCTTCTTCTGACGCATGCCGCCGGTGGTGAGGACTTCCTTGGTCATCCGGAACACGCTGTGGAGATTGGTGTCGATGACGTCCTGCCACAGCTCCTCGTCGATGTCGGCGGTGACCCCACCACCGGACCGGCCGGCGTTGTTGACCAGCACGTCGACGGTGCCGAACCGTTCGACGGCGGCTTCGACGAACTGTCGCACCGCGTCCGTCGAACGGACGTCGAGGACGGCGCCGTCCACGTCGAGGCCTTCCTCGCGCAGCTCCTTGACGGTGGCGGCGACGTTCTCGGCGTTCCGGGCGCCGATGAACACCCGATGGCCGGTCGAGGCCAGCAGCCGGGCCACGGCGAGCCCGATACCGCTGGTGGCACCGGAGACGAGCGCGACCTTCCGCGTCGTTTCGCTGTCGGTGTCCCGCTGTTCGGCGACAGGGGTGACGGTCATGTTCTTCCTCCGTGCTCGGTTCAGGCCGCGGCGGCGAGGTGGCTGTTGACCAGGTCGATGAGCGCGCGCGGCGTCGTCACGTCGGCCATCGCCGACTCGTCCAGCGAGATGTGGTACTCACGCTCGATGCGGCTGCTGGTCTCCAGCAGGGCGAGGGACTCGTAGCCCAAATCCACGAACTCCATGTCGAGGATCTCGCCGTCGAGGTCGACGCCGTCGTCGGCGCCCGCGCCTTCGAGGAGGATCCGCTTGAGGTCGACGAGAGTGAACGGGGACATGTGTGTTTTCCCTTCCGGTCTTCGGGGTGTGCTAATGGGGGCGTGGCGTGTGATGGGGCGCGCCCGGTCGGCGGCCCGTGCCGTCGGGCGGGTCAGACGGCCCGTACGACGAGCGCGGAGTTGAAACCGCCGTGGCCACGGGCCAGCACCAGGGCGCTGCGCACGGGAAGACGGCGGGGCTCGCCGGTGACCAGGTCGAGGTCATGGTCGGCGGCGGGTTCGACGTTGCTGGTCGGCGGTATGACACCGTCCTGGACGGCCAGCAGCGCGGTCGCGACATCGAGGGCGGCGGCACCGGAGTAGAGCCGGCCGGTCATGGTCTTCGGCGCGGTCACGGGCACCCCGCGCGGGCCGAAGACCGCGTTGATCGCCTCCGCCTCGGCGCGGTCCAGTTCCGGGACCGCCGCCGCGTCCGCGAACACCACGTCGATGTCCGACGGCTGTGCCCCGGCGTCCGCCAGAGCCAGCTCGATCGCCTTGCCCAGCCCCGGATCACGGCCGGTTTCCGGCCCGGGGTCGAATGTCGCGGCATAGCCGGCGATCTCGCCGTAGACGCGTGCTCCACGCCGACGGGCCGCCGCGGCGTCCTCCACGATCAGGATGGCGCCGCCCTCGCCCGGCACATGGCCCCGGGCCTCCGCGTCGAACGGCACATAGGCCCGCGCGGGATCGTCGCTGGTGCTCAGACGGCCGCCGGCCAGCTGGGCCACCCAGCCCCAGGTGCAGATCGAGGCGTCGACACCGCCGGAGACGACGAGCGGGGTCCCCTTGCGGATCTGGCGCCTGGCCTGCGCGAGGGCGTCCAGTCCGCCGGCCTGGTCGCTCACGACCACTCCGCTGGGGCCCTTCATTCCGTTGCGGATCGAGATCTGGCCGCTGTTGACGGCGTAGAACCAGGCGAACGACTGGTAGGCGCTGACGTACTCGCTGCCCTGGGACCACAGTTTGCGCAGTTCGCCCTGGCCGAACTCGAAGCCGCCGGAGGAACTGGCCGTGACCACACCCATGTCGAAGGCGGGCAGTTCGCCCGGCTCGACCCCGGCGTCCCGCAGGGCCCAGTCCGTCGCCGCCAGCGCGAGCTGGGTCATCCGGTCGGTCTGCGGGATCAGACGGCCCGGGATGTGCTCCTGCGCGACGAAGCCGGGAACCTCACCCGCCAGCCGCGCCGGATAGGAACTCGGGTCGAAGCGGGTGATCGGGCCGATCCCGCTCCGGCCGACCAGTGTGGCCTTCCAGTACTCGTCCGTGCCCAGGCCGTTGGGCGCGGCCACACCGAGGCCGGTCACCACCGCCGAAGTGCTCATGCGACCCTCCGGTCGGGCCGGGCCAGCACCATGGCGCTCTGGAAACCGCCGAAGCCGCTGCCGACGGTGAGCACGGCGTCCGTGAGCTGGTCGCGCGCCTCCAGCGGGACGTAGTCCAGGTCGCACTCGGGGTCGGGGGTGTGCAGGTTGGCGGTGGGCGGCACCGTGTTGTTCTCCATGGCGAGGGCGGACGCGGCGATCTCGATGGCCCCGATCGCGCCGAGCGAGTGGCCGACCATCGACTTGATGGAGCTGACCGGGGTCCGATAGGCGTGGTCGCCGAGGCTCCGCTTGAACGCCGCCGTCTCATGACGGTCGTTCTGCTTGGTGCCCGAGCCGTGGGCGTTGATGTAGTCGATCTGGTCACCGGGCATCCGCGCCTCGTCGAGCGCGACCCGGATCGCCTCGGCCATCTCCGCACCGTCCGGCCGCAGACCGGTCATGTGGTACGCGTTGCTGCGTGTGGCGTACCCCGCGATCTCGGCGTACACATGGGCGCCGCGCGCGGCGGCACTCTCCAGCTCCTCCAGGACGAACACCGCCGCTCCCTCGCCCAGCACGAATCCGTTGCGGGTGCCGTCGAAGGGGCGGGAGGCCCGCTCCGGTTCGTCATGCCGGGGCGTGGTCGCCTTGATGGCGTCGAAGCACGCCATGGTGATCGGGGAGATCGGCGCGTCCGTCGCACCGGCGATCATGACGTCGACGGAACCCTCACGGATCAGCTCGACGGCGTGACCGACCGAGTCCAGACCCGAGGTGCAGCCCGTGGACACCACCGTGCTGGGACCCCGGGCACCGACCGTCCGCGCGACCTCGGCGGTGAAGGAACTGGGCACCAGGTACTCGTACAGATGGGGTACGGCGTACTCGTGGTCGACGAGTTCCAGCCGGCCGCCGTCACTGACGATCCGGTACTCCTGGTCGAGACCCGTCGTGGCGCCCACGGCGCTGCCGATGGTGACGCCGACACGGAAGGGATCGTAGGAGTCGAGCTCGATCCCGCTGTCCGCGACCGCACCGCGCGCCGCGACGACCGCGAACTGCGCGGCCCGGTCCATGCGCCGCACCTCCTGCGGGCGCAGTCCGTGCATCTCGGGATCGAAGTCGATCTCGGCCGCGACCTGGGAGCGGAACGGCGAAGGATCGAAGAAGGTGATACGACGGGTCGCGGTCCGTCCCCCGCTCAACAGCTCCCAGAAGTTCTTGACACCGACACCGCCGGGAGCGAGGACCTCCATCCCGGTGATGACGACCCGTCGCCCGCTCACCGCGCCTCCCAGTGGTAGAAGCGGGTGGCCATGGCGTCGGCCGGGGAGCGCCAGGTCGCCGGGTCGTAGGCCTCGATGAAGGGCTTCAGGTCGTCGCTGATGGCGACGAACCGCGGGTCCGTCCTTGCCTCCTGGATGAGCCGGTCGCCGTTGTCCTCGGCGAAGTCCTGGAGGTGGAAGTAGAGGCCCCGGTACGAGAAGAGCTGGCGGCGTCGGGTGCCCATGCGGTGGGGCATGTCCGTCGTGTCGAAGGCGCTGAACAGCTGTGCCACGTCAGCGCTGGAGTCCGGCGCCATCCGTGCGACGATCAGGGTACTGTGCATGCTTCTCTCGCTTTCCTCTGCTTTTCCTTCGTTTCCTGCGGTTTCCGGTACGGGACACCGGTTCCGGAGGAAGGCCTAGCCGGCGGGACCGAACCAGCGGTCCAGGGCCATGGGCAGATCGCTGTGGCAGCCGGGCGCTGCCCACGCCACGTAGCCGTCGGGACGGATCAGCACGGCAGTGGTGCCCGCCAGCTCACTGTCCTCGGCGAGGTCCTGCGGCTGCCCGGTCACGATGTCCACGCGGTCCCGCCACCCGGCGGCGCGGCGCCGAAGCTCCGGATTGCCGGCCAGGTCGAGCAGGACACCGCGCCCCGCGTGCAGCGCCTGCGTGCTGCTGCCGACGCTCCTGCCGGTGCCGTCGGACAGCTTCAGGTGCGGCATACGGCGACCGAGCAGCGGATGCCGTCCCCCGGCGACCGGGTACCGGATCTCCAGACCGCTGACCATCCCGGCGAGGTGCCGGCTCACCGGCAGATAGGTGATCAGCTCGGTGAACACGTCGCGCAGCGGCTGCACTTCGGGCCCGCTCAGGAAGAGCAGCCCCTGGGCCCGGGTGTTCATCAGCAGCCGCTTGCCCACCGGGTGGCGCTCGTCGTGATAGGTGTCCAGCAGGGACTCGGGGGCCCGGCCCCGCACCACGGCGGCCAGTTTCCAGCCCAGGTTCACGGCGTCCTGGATGCTGGTGTTCATCCCCTGGCCGCCTGCCGGGAGGTGGATGTGCGCCGAATCGCCGGCCAGGAAGACCCGGCCCTGCCGGTACTCGGTGACCTGGCGCGTCGCGTCGCCGAACGAACTGACCCAGACCGGCTCACCGTGCGAGATGTCGTCGCCGGTGAGGCGCTTCCAGGCCGCCGCCACCTCGTCGTAGGAGGGCGGCGTCTCCCGCCGCTGCGGCGGCGTGCCCCGTTCGCACACGATCAGCCGGGTGATCCCACCGGGCAGCGGACCGACCATGACCATGCCGCCCGGCAACGTCTCACCGATCATGCGGGGCTCGAGGTCGAGCCCCTTCACATCGGCGAGGAACATCTCCAACGTGGCCGCTGTGCCCGGGAAGTCGAAGCCCACGGTCTTGCGCACGACACTGCGCCCGCCGTCACAGCCCACCAGGTAACCGGCGGTCAACTGGTGTACGCCGTCCGGCCCTTGGACCTCGACCTCCACCAGATCACCGGTGTCCTTGAGGGACAGCAGCTCGTGCCGGCGCCGGATGTCCGCACCCAGCTCCTCGGCCCAGTTCTCCAGAACCGTCTCCGTGTGGGACTGCGGCACGGTCTTGGCGGCCTGGTGAGCGCCGTCGAGCACGGCGAAGTCGACGGGCAGACCACCGAAGTGGCCCTGGTTGCTGATCTCGATGTCACCGAACCGCGAGAGCAGCCCCCGCTGGTCGAAGACCTCCATGGTGCGCGCCGTGAAC
The DNA here is from genome assembly GCF_003963535.1 of Streptomyces cyaneochromogenes. GTDB lineage: Bacteria > Actinomycetota > Actinomycetes > Streptomycetales > Streptomycetaceae > Streptomyces > Streptomyces shaanxiensis. The sequence goes on from NZ_CP034539.1 coordinate 7,614,064, forward strand.
CCCAGGCCCCTGGACTCACCCGTCCGTGCGGCCAGGCGCTCGATGACGACGACGTCGACACCCGCCAGCCGTAGCTCTCCGGCGAGCATCAGCCCGGCCGGCCCCGCTCCGACGACAATTACTTCGGCGTCCATGTGTTCTCCTCGGTCGAGCATGGTCACAATTCAGCGGATTTCGGGCGCACATGTCGGCAAGCAGCCCGGCCGATCAGGCGTGTGGCCTGGATGGTTTGCGGCCCGGATGGTCTGCGGTCCGGATGGTCTGCGGTCCGGATGGTTCGTCAGTCTTTGATTTCGCAGATGACCGCGCCCTGGGCCACGGCGGCACCGGCCGCGACTCCGAGGTCCTTGACAGTGCCCGCTTTGTGCGCGTTCAGGGGCTGTTCCATCTTCATGGCCTCTAGGACGACGACCAGGTCGCCTTCCTTGACTTCCTGGCCTTCCTCCACGGCGACCTTGACGATGGTGCCCTGCATGGGAGAGGCGAGGGTGTCGCCGGAGGCGGCGGGGCCGGACTTCTTGGCCGCGCGGCGCTTCGGCTTGGCCCCGGCCGCCAGGCCGGTACGGGCCAGCGTCATGCCGAGGGAGGCGGGCAGGGAGACCTCCAGGCGTTTGCCGCCGACCTCGACGACGACGGTTTCACGGCCGGCCTCGTCCTCGGCCTCGGGGGTGTCGGCGGGGGCGCTGAAGGGTTTGATGTCGTTGACGAACTCGGTTTCGATCCAGCGGGTGTGGACGGTGAACACGTCTTCAGATGTCGCAGTGGTGGAGCCGATCAGTTCGGGGGCGAAGGCCGGGTCGGTGACGACCGTGCGGTGGAAGGGGATGGCGGTGGCCATGCCCTCGACGGTGAACTCGTTCAGGGCGCGGGCGGCGCGCTGGAGGGCTTGTTGGCGGGTGGCGCCGGTGACGATCAGCTTGGCGAGCAAGGAGTCCCAGGCCGGGCCGATCACGCTGCCGGACTCCACGCCCGCGTCCAGGCGGACGCCCGGACCCGAGGGCGCGGTGAACGTGGTGACCGTGCCGGGGGCGGGCAGGAAGTTGCGGCCCGGGTCCTCGCCGTTGATGCGGAACTCGAAGGAGTGGCCGCGCAGGGGCGGGTCGCCGTAGCCGAGTTCTTCGCCGTCGGCGATGCGGAACATCTCCCGTACCAGGTCGATGCCGGTGACTTCCTCGGTGACCGGGTGTTCGACCTGGAGACGGGTGTTGACCTCCAGGAAGGAGATGGTGCCGTCGTTGCCGACGAGGAACTCCACGGTGCCGGCGCCGATGTAGCCCGCTTCCTTGAGGATGGCCTTGGAGGCGCGGTACAGCTCGGCGTTCTGTTCGTCGGTCAGGAAGGGGGCGGGGGCTTCTTCGACGAGTTTTTGGTGGCGGCGCTGCAGGGAGCAGTCGCGGGTGGAGACGACGACCACGTTGCCGTAGGAGTCGGCCAGGCACTGGGTCTCGACGTGGCGGGGCTTGTCTAGGTAGCGCTCGACGAAGCACTCGCCGCGGCCGAAGGCGGCGACGGCCTCGCGGACGGCGGAGTCGTACAGCTCGGGGACTTCTTCGAGGGTGCGGGCGACCTTGAGGCCGCGTCCGCCGCCGCCGAAGGCGGCCTTGATGGCGATGGGCAGACCGTGCTGTTCGGCGAAGGCGACGACCTCGTCGGCTCCGGAGACCGGGTCGGAGGTGCCGGCGACGAGGGGCGCGCCCGCACGCTGGGCGATGTGACGGGCCGCCACTTTGTCGCCGAGGTCGCGGATGGCCTGCGGGGGCGGGCCGATCCAGATCAGGCCCGCGTCCAGGACCGCCTGTGCGAAGTCAGCGTTCTCCGAGAGGAAGCCGTAGCCCGGGTGCACGGCGTCCGCCCCACACTCACGGGCCGCACCCAGCACCTTCTCGATGTCGAGGTAGCTCGTGGCCGGAGTGTCGCCGCCGAGGGCGAACGCCTCGTCCGCGGCGCGGACATGCAGCGCGTCCCGGTCCGGGTCGGCATAGACGGCCACGCTCGCGATACCGGCATCCCGGCACGCACGCGCCACACGGACGGCTATTTCGCCACGATTGGATATCAGGACCTTTTCTGGCATGGAAACACCACCTCAAAAAACCCCTCTCTTCCGGAGTGCCGAGGAAAGAGAATCGGTTGGTGATGTAAATCCTCTTCGTTTCCGCACGGGCAGGTCAAGGCGAGAAATAAAGAGGACCGTGTTGAATCATCAGAAGAATGTCAAGGCGTCCGCATGTACCACGGGTAACGTCAAAGGAATCTCAATCGCCGCGCTGAATCCCCGCGGGTTTCAGCGCAAACCGAGGCGATGGGCACCCGGCCCCTTCTCACCGAGTACGTCATAGGGGTTGGCCAACTGGCACCGCTCCAGGGTGAGGCAGCCGCAGCCGATGCAGTCGGTCAGGGCGTCCCGGAGGGCGATCAACTGCTCGATGCGCCGGGTCAGGTCCTCGTACCAGTGCTCCGAGACGCGGGCCCAGTCCTCCGGAGTCGGAGTACGGCCTTCGGGCAGCAGGTCGAGGACCTCCCGGATCGCCGCGAGCGGTATGCCGAGACGCTGGGACACCCGGATGAAGGAGACCCGCCGGAGTGTGTCACGCGCATAACGACGCTGGTTGCCGGAGGTGCGCGCGCTGCGGACCAGTCCCTGCCGCTCGTAGAAGCGCAACGTGGAGGTGGGTACACCGGCGCGCCGCGCGAACTGACTGATGGTCATCTGCGTCGCGGGCCGCGGACCGCTCATGCGCCGGAGTCCGCGGAGGGGCTGACGGGACCCGGGGCCCCATGGCCCGCCCCCGAGTCGGAGCGGACGGCGTCCTCCCAGGCCCGCTGGAGCAGCGCGGTCATCTCGTCCGGGCTCTGCGGCCCGAAGACCGCGTAGGTCTCCTGAACGACATAGCTGGGCACCCCGCGAAGACCGAGCCGCCGAGCCAGCTGCTGGTCCTGGCGGACGGAGTCGGCGTACCGGCCGCTCCTGAGCGCCTCCGCGGCCTCCTCTTGGTCGAGCCCCACTTCGCCTGCGAGGCGGACCAGGGTGTCGCTGTCGGAGAGCACGGCCCCCTCGCCGGTATAGGCCGCCATCAGTCGGCCCAGCATGAGGTCGGCGCGACCGTGGCCGGCGGCGAAATGCGTCAGGCGGTGCGCATCGAAGGAGTTGACCACGCGGATCGCGTCGATGCGGTACTCCAGGTCCAGATCCGCGGCGATCGAGGCGACCTGCCCGAGCACCTCGGCCGCGTGCGCCTTGCTGGTGCCCATGTCGCGGGCCGACCTCTCCAGCATGGGCTGGGCGCTGTCGCGCGGTGTGCTCGGGTCGAGTTCGAAGCTGTGATATCGCACCGTCACCGCGTCCCGATGGTCGAACTGCGCCAGAGCGGTGTCGAACTGGGCTTTGCCGATCGGGCACCAGAGGCAGACGATGTCGGACCAGATGTCCACGGTGATCTCAGTCATGACGTCAAGCCTAGGTACATGGGCTTACTGGAAGTGAGCCCATACCTCTGGGTAAGCTCAGTACATGAAGGTCCGTCACGAGCTCACACACCATCAGTCGGCCCGGGAAAGTGACGCGTTCCACACGGACTGTCCTGGACGACATGTCCTCAACCACGTCACCAGCCGCTGGGGTGTGCTGATCCTCAGCGCGTTGCGCGAAGGCGACCTGCGGTTCTACGAGCTACGGGACCGGATCGGCGGGATCAGCGAGAAGATGCTGTCCCAGAACCTCCGCGTCCTGTGCCGGGACGGACTGGTCAGCCGGGAGGTCGTGCCCGATTCGCCGCCCCGGGTCTCGTACGGCCTGACTCCGCTCGGCAGCGGACTCGCCCAGTACACACACGCCCTCGTCGAGTGGATCACCCTGCACACTCACGACATCGTCGACGCCCAGACGGCGTACGACGCGGCGGCCGACACTTCGCAGAAGTGAAGTGCGGTCAGCCACGCCGACGGTAAGACCCTGCTGTCGCGGCGGGTCGCCAACGGCGAACCTGAGCTGCTGGAGCTGATCGGTGACGCCCTCGGCCTCGCCGACAGCCGTCAGGTCACCTGGGCCATCGACATGACCGGCGGGGAACCCGCGCTGCTGCCGGCCCTGCCGGTCAACCACGGCCAGGAGGTCCTCTACATGCCCGGCCGCCTGGTCAGGGCCTCCGACGGCTACCGCGGCTAGGCCCTGTCGTTTGGATCAGGCCGGCTGTGAGGGGCAGTGCCTTCCGGCCGACCCGAGCGGGGTCTGGTGCGTGCAGCTGCAAGGCGGAGGAGGGAGTCGACGCGATGGGGGTCCCCCCGCGCGAGGTTGTTCGAGCGTGGGGGAGTCGGCGAGTGACGACAACGCGGCAGATGTGCGTGCCAGACCCCGCGACGCCGGCATGATCCAAACGACAGGGCCTAGGTGTATTGACCCGCAGCGTTGTTGACGCGGCTGATCGGTGGGTGGCCGCCGAGTGCGGTGTGGCAGCGATGGTGGTTGTAGGCGTGGAGGAAGTCTGCCAGGGCGTCGGTGCGTTCGGCGTTGCTGGTGTAGGGCCGCAGGTAGGCCCATTCGTCGAGCAGGGTGCGGTTGAAGCGTTCGACCTTGCCGTTGGTCTGCGGCCGGTAGGCGCGGGTCAGCTTGCCGGTGGCGCCGATCTGGGCGAGGGCCTGTTTCCAGGCCTGGCCCTTGCGGTAGGCCCAGGCGTTGTCGGTCAGTACCCGCTCGATGCGGGTGATGCCGTGCGTGTGGAAGAACGCGGCCGCGCGGGTGAGGAAGCCTGCGCAGGTGGCGACCTTCTCGTCGGGATGGATCTCGCTGTAGGCGAGGCGGGTGTGGTCGTCGACGGCGGAATGGATGTAGTCGAAGCCCATCCCGCCGCGGGTGGCCCGGCCGGCTCGGCGGCCGAGCGTCTTGTGACCGCCGCCGTCCGGGATCCGGCCGAGCTTCTTGACGTCGACGTGGACCAGCTCGCCGGGCCGGGCGCGTTCGTAGCGGCGGATGACCTGCCCGGTGGGCCGGTCCATGTGGGCCAGCCGGTTCAGGCCGTGCCGGGCCAGGATGCGGTGCACGGTCGAGGCGGGCAGGCCCAGGATCGGGCCGAGGCGGGCGGGACCGAGCTTGCGGTCCTGGCGCAGCCGGCATACCCGGGCTTCCACTGCGCCCGCGGTGCGGTGCGGTGTCCTCGCCGGCTTGCTGGAGCGGTCGTGCAGCCCCTGCTCGCCCTCGGATCGCCAGCGTCGGATCCACTTGTGGGCCGTGGGACGGGAGATGCCCATCTCCGCTGCGACATGCGCGACCGGGCGACCGGAGCGGACACGTTCGACGAGCAGCCGCCTGCCGTGAACGGTCAGACGGGCATTACGGTGGGACACGAAGACCTCCGTGCGGTGCAGTCCTAGACAGCTCCACCACACCGGAGGTCTTCGCCATGATCAAGCCCCGTCGGCGTTAACAACGCTCGTGATCAATACACCTAGGGCAGGACCGACGCCCGCGACGCCTAGGTCGTCGCCGACCAGGCCAGGATGCGCCGCGATCTGCGGCCCATCCGCCCCGGCGACGAAGCCGCCATCGTGCTCAAGCTGCTCAACTGCTCGACGCAAGAGCCCTGGCTGAGCCGTGCTCGCCCATCAGGAAGCGATGTCCTGCGAGTACCGGCAGGAGATCACGCACGGCTCGGCGAGCGCGTGGTCCTTCGCGTCTGCCAACCCGCCCGGGATGCTGGGGTGGTTCATGTAGACGTGGAAGGCGTCCTCGTCCACCCATGCGGGGTTGTTGAGGAACTGCGTGCCGTCGAGGCTGACATACGGGGTGGCGGACACGAAGCCGGGAATCGTGTGCTTCCATTCCCCTGTCCTGAGCAGGACGTCATGGATCTTCATGGCCGTCTCGCGGTCCTGGACCGGTCGCGTCGCCACCACGCTGTACCCGGCTTCCTTGTCGGCGTCCGGGCCGGTGAACCCCGGGACCTGCGTACCGGCGAAAGCGGCCCGATCGGTGATCGCGGCCTTGGCGAGACACTCGGTGAAGGTGTTGCCCCGCGCCGCCACCGCGGCCGAGTACGCCTTGAGGTCCTGCTCCCGCTCCCAGTGCATCCGTGTGACGATCGTGTCCTCCGCCACACTGAGGTGGACGCGTGCGCCGAGGAACCCGGGCGCCTCGCGGTACTCGCGTTCCACCGTCTCCTTGAATGCGTCCACCAACTCGACGGCGCCCCCGCCACCCGCCACCTTGATGCTGTCAAAGACGAAGATGCCCGGCTCCGGCTCCGTCAATACCATCTGGGACATTCCGAACTCCTTCGGCTCTCGGCCTTTATGTTCCTACGTCACCTGTGCGGCTCCACGCCAGTGTGCACGGGCGGGCGCCCGGAACGACACCGGGCCGCACGCAGTTGACATTTCTCTGAAGAAGACTTACGAGCATCTGGAATTGAAGCCTTGACTGCTTCCCGGCATGACGAAGAAGCTTTCATCAGGGTCCATTCGCGGAAATCCGTCTTTTCTCCAGTGCTCGAGAGGAACCGCCCCATGACCGCCCAGCGCACGTTCTTGATCACCGCGGCCACCGGCAACGTGGGTCCGCACGCCGCCGCCCAGTTGCTCGCGACGGGCGCCACGGTCCGGGCCCTGGTACTGAAGGACGACCCCAACATCGCCAAGCTTCCCGAGGGCGTCGAACTGCACTACGGCGACCTGGCCGACCCCGACAGCCTCGACCCCGCTCTCGACGGTGTCCACGGTGTCTTCTGGATGTGGCCGTTCTTCACCCTGAGCGTGGAGACCGCGCCCGCCGTGCTGGCGAAGATCGAACGTCAGGCCGAAAGGATCGTGCTGGTCTCGTCGGTCGGCGTGCACATAGGCCTGGAGCGACGGGACAACAACTGCCACGCCTATCTGGAAGAGCTGATCGAGCAGACAAGTCTGGACTGGACGTTTCTCCGCACCACGGGGTTCATGGCGAACGCGTTCGGCTTCGCCGGTCAGATCAAGGGCGGCGGGACCGTGCACTTCCCGCACGGCGCGGCCGCCCGGACGTCGGTGCACGAGGGGGACCTGGCGGCCGTGGGGGTGCACGCGCTCACCGAGGACGGGCACGCAGGCAAGAAGTACCTGGTGACCGGGCCGGAGGTGCTCACCCAGGAGGAACAGGTCCACGTCATCGGCGAGGTGATCGGCCGTCAACTCGGTTGGCAGGACGTCCAGGCACAGGCCGCGCGGGAGGAGATGGTGAAATCCGGCTGGCCCCCCGCGTACGCGGACGGGGCGCTGGACTACTTCGCCATGCTCACCACGCAGCCGGAGGTGGGATCCACCGTCGTGGCCGATGCCACCGGCCGACCGGCGCGGACCTTCCGGGAATGGGTGGAGGAGAACGTCGATGCCTTCCGGGCCGAGGACACGAAGGCCCCCGCGGGCGCCGAGGGCGATGACGCCCTGGCCCTGCTGTGGGAGCGGGTCTACGACCCACTCACCACGGAGATTCTGGCGAGCCTGCCGATCGGGCGGGGCTGGCGCTGCCTGGAGGTGGGCGCAGGGGCGGGCTCCATGTCGTACTGGCTGGCCGCACAGGCCGACCAGGGCTCGGTGATCGCCCTCGACACCGACATCCGGCGGTTGGACGAGCGGCGCGCGCCGAACCTGACGGTAGTGCGCCAGGACGTCGCGGAGGCCGAGTTCGAGCCGGACTCGATCGACCTCATCCTGGCCCGGGCCGTGTTCGAGCACCTGCCCAAGGCCGAGGAGACGTTTGAGCGGGTGGTGCGCTGGCTGGCGCCGGGCGGCTGGATCCTGCTGGAGGACTTCTACTTCCTGCCCAGCGAGCACGCCGTCAGCCCTGCCGCACGGGCGTTGATCGGCGCGTACTTCGCCGGCTGGAAGGCCGTGGGCGCGGACATGCACTGGGGCCGCAGGCTGCCGTCGACGTTCGCCAGGGCGGGACTGACCTCGGTCTCGATGCGGGTGACCCCGTTGGGTCCGGGACAGGACGAACTGGACAGCGAACTGATCCGGTTGCGGATGAAGCTCCAGGGCCCCGCGATGATCGAGCAGGGAGTGGTGAGCGCCGAGACCCTCGAGGCGTTCGTGGCGGGCCTCGACGACCCGCGCGACCGTGACGTCACCATGCTGCGGTTCTGCGTCTGGGGTCAGAAGCCCGAGCGGTGAATGCCCGGGGCCGGGATCCCGAGCGGTGAGGCACACCGGCGCTGGGCGAGTTGACGTCGACCAGGCCCCCCATCTCCCGCCTTCCTTCCTTCCTTCGCCCGGTGTCCTGTTTCCGTCGGCACGCGGCATCCCGCGTAGGACACTCGGCGCACCGACTGCCGACGGGGGGCACGGCGAGTCCGTCCCCGCCCACCGCACACGTATGAGGAGAGTGCCGACTTGCTCGTCGCCCAGGTAAACCGATTCGGGCCCCCCGAGGTTCTGACGCCGACGCAGGCGCCCGACCCCGTGGCCGGTGAGGGACAGACGGTGATCGACGTCGCGGTCGCCGACATCCTCTTCATCGAGACCCAGGTCAGGAACGGCTGGGGCCGGGAATTCTTCTCGGTGGAGCCGCCCTACGTACCGGGCGACGGCGTGGCCGGACACGTGCGTGCGGTCGGCCCGGGCGTCGACCCCGCGTGGGTGGGCCGACGGGTGGCCGCCCACGCCGGTGGTTACGGAGGCTACGCCGAGCAGGTCGTCGTACCGGTCGAGGCGCTGATCCCCGTCCCGGACGGGCTGGAGCTGCCGCAGGCCGCCGCGCTCCTCAACGACGGCACGACCGCGCTGACGGTTTTCGAGGCCGCCGAGGTCACCAAGGACGACCAGGTCCTGATCACGGCGGCGGCCGGAGGGCTCGGCAGCCTGCTGGTCCAGCTGTCGCACGCGGCCGGCGCCCGCACCATCGCCGCGGCGCGCGGCGAGCGCAAACTGGCCACCGCCCACGAGCGCGGTGCCGATGTCCTCGCCGACTACTCCGACCCCGACTGGACCACACGGGTGCGGGAGGCGACAGGCGGCCGGGGCGTCGATGTCGTCTTCGACGGCGTGGGCGGGGCGGTCGGCCGAGCCGCCTTCGAACTCACGGCGCCGGGCGCCCGGTTCTCCGCGCATGGCGCGCCCAGCGGTTCCTTCACCGATGTCGACACGCGGGCCGCACAGGAGCGGGGTGTGCGGCTACGCGGCATCCAGGATGTGCAACGTTCCGCCGAGGACCGGCGGCGACTGGCGACGCAGGCTGTCGAAGCGGCGGCCCGCGGCGAGTTGCGGCCACTCATCGGCCGGACCTTCCCACTGGCACAGGCCGCCGCGGCGCACCGGGCACTGGAGGCCCGAGAGGTGATCGGTAAGGCCCTGCTCCTGCTGCCCTGACCCACCCGACGGCCCGGTACACCGACGACTTCACCCATCACGGCTCCTCTCATGGGCGGGGGGGCACACCGGCCGGCCTCGCGTACGCGGCGCTGCTCAGGACGGCCATGGCCGGCGCCGGCCTCCTGGGCCCCGACGGCCTGGACCTCTTGGACCGCATCACGGACAGTGCAGAAAACGCTCGCCCTTGAGCATCCGGACGTCGGCGCGGGCCGCCCGGCCTCGGGGGGGGGAGGGGGAGGCCAGTGTGCGATGGCAGCCCGCGCGGAGCCGGGGAGGGGCGGCCGCCACCCTCACAGGAGGCCGCCCGTGCCCGGCCGTACAGGACGCGTCAGCCGGCGGCCATCGCCGTTGCCGCGTACGTCAAGGAGATCAGGGCCAGTACGGCCGCCGGGACGGCCCGGGGCGGCGGGTCACCGTGGCGCAGGTGGACCACCGCCGCCGCGGCCATCAGCAGCGCGAGGCCTGTCGCGGCGGCCACGCCCAGCGGCATCCAGGTCAGCCCCAGCAGCAGACCGGCGACCCCGGCCACCTCCAGCGCGCCGACGACACGGTAGAGCCGTACCGACATGCCGAGATGGGCCGCCGCCTGGCGCATGAACGGCACCGCGGCCAGCTTCGCCAGCCCCAGCGGAAGGAAGATCAGGGACAGGGTGACGGCCAGCACGGTGGTCATGAGGCGGACCTGCCCTTGCGGCGCTCCTCGCCCAGCCGGACGTAGTGGTCGATGAGTTCGGGGCTGTCCACAGTGGCCGGATTGACGACCTGCTCCACTGCGGCGCCCTGGAGCAGTCGCTTGATCGGGACCTCCAGCTTCTTGCCGGTGCGGGTGTGCGGGATGCCCGGCACTTCGAGGATCTCGTCGGGGACATGGCGGGGTGAGGCGCCGGTGCGGATCGCGTCGCGGATACGGTCGCGCAGGGCGTCGTCCAGCTCGACACCGGCCGCCGGGACCACGAACAGCGGCATCCAGTAGCCGCCGTCCGGCTCCTCCGCGCCGATGACCAGCGCCTCGGCGATCTCGGGGAGACGTTCGACGACGTCATGGATGTCGGCGCTGCCGAGCCGTACACCGTTGCGGTTGAGCGTCGAGTCGGAGCGGCCGTGGATGATCACCGAACCGTGTCCGGTGACCGTGATCCAGTCGCCGTGTCGCCACACCCCGGGGTAGGAGGAGAAGTAGGCGTCGCGGTAGCGGGGGCCCTCCGGGTCGTTCCAGAAGTACAGAGGCATCGAGGGCATGGGGCGCGTGACGACCAGCTCGCCGACCTGGTCGATGACGGGGAAGCCCTCGGCGTCGTACGCGGCCAGCGCCACGCCCAGGTGTGGTGCGGACAACTCGCCCGCCCAGACCGGGGTGTTGGGCGCGCTGCCGGCGAAGCCGGAGACGATGTCGGTGCCGCCGCTGATGGAGGCCAGCAGGACGTGGTCGCCGACGTGGTCGCGGACCCAGGGGTAGGCGGAGGCGGGCAGGGCCGAGCCGGTGCAGCCGACGACGCGGATCGACGACAGGTCGTGCGCTGACGGGTCGATGCCGAACTTGGCCATGCCCAGCAGGTATTGGGGGCTGGTGCCGAAGACGGTGACCCGGTGGCGGGCGGCCAGTTCCCACAGGCGGTCGAGCTTGGCGAAGGGCGCCGGGCTACCGTCGTAGGTGCAGGTCGTGGCACCGGTGAGGAGGGTGGAGGCGACCAGGTTCCACATCATCCAGTGGGTGGTGGTGTACCAGAGGAGGCGGTCGCCGGGGCCCAAGTCCGAGTGCAGGCCCAGGGTTTTGAGATGCTCCAGCAGGACTCCGCCGTGGCCGTGGACGATGCCCTTGGGCAGGCCGGTGGTGCCGGAGGAGAACACAACCCACAGCGGATGGTCGAACGGCACCGGCACACAGGTGAGTGGCTCGGTTCGGGTGGAGGCGTCCTCCCAGGGGATCACCAGCGACGGGTAGGCCTGCGAGGGCCACGGCAACCCCACGTGGTCCACCAACAGGATCGCCTTCAACGTTGGTAGCGTGCGGGCCAGTTCGAGGACGGCGTCGCGGCGATCGTGGGTGGTGCCGTTGAAGAGGTAGCCGTCAGCCGCGATCAGCACGGTGGGTTCGAGCTGGGCGAACCGGTCGGCGGCCGCCTTGGGTGCGTAGTCCTGCCCGCACACCGACCACACGGCACCCAGACTCGCTGCGGCGAGGAACGCGACGATGGCGTGCGGGGTGTTGGGGAGGTAGCCGACGACCCGGTCGCCCTTGCCGACGCCGAGGTCGCGCAGGGTGGCGGCGACGGAGGCCACGAGGGCACGCAGCCGTGCGCCGGTCACCTCGTATCCGGAGCCGGTCTCGTCGAGGGCGAGGATCGCCGCGTCGTCGTCGCGGACGTTGCGCAGGGCGTGGTGGGCGTAGTTGAGGGTGGCGCCGGGGAACCAGCGGGCGCCGGGCATGCTGTCCTCGGCCAGGACCTGCTCGTAGGGGGTGTTGGCGTCGATGCCGAAGTACTCCCACACCGCGCCCCAAAAGCTCTCCAGATGGGCGACCGACCAGCGATACAGGGCGGCATAGTCAGTGCCGTCCACCCCGACGTAGCGGGCGAAGTCCGCGATGCGACTGGCGGCCACCGTCTCCGGATCGGGGGTGAAGAAGGGCGTACTCATCGCGTCGTACTCCTCAACAGGCGTTTCGGGGCCGTCCGTTCGGAAGGGACGGGGCTTCGGGTGGTGTGCAGCAGGGAGGCCCACGCGGCGGTCGACGTGAAGTCGTGACTACCTGAGGGGACGACGTCGATCACGACGCGGTCGGGCCGCAGCAGGACCGCGTCCGCGCGGCCGGCGCGCAGCCAGGCGGCGAGGGTGCCGTCGTCGCCGAGGTCGGTCACGGAGAGCGCGCGTATGCCGAGGCTGTGGGCAAGCGCGGTCAGTGAGGGGCAGGGTTCGGTGGCGGTCAGCACGGTGAAGGAGTCGCCGAGCAGCTCGTCGAGACGGGTACGACGTCCGTCGACGCTCACCCACGATTGCGGACAGTGCGTGCCCGGCAGGCGTCGGCGGACCCCGCGCCGCACGAGCGGTCCGGCGGTGAGGGGTGGGCTGAGGTCGCGGCCGGCCCGTTCGGTCAGGCCGGGTATGCGGCAGGCCGCGGCCAGCGCTCGGCGGCGGATCGCGGCGGCGCCGTCCTGGCCGCCGGTCATGGCCCAGCCCATGGCGACCGCGAGGCGGACCACATGCCGTGCGTGCGGTTTGCGTTCGCTCTCGTAGGTGTCCAACAGCCTTTCGTCGCCGCCCTGCTGGAGGACGCGGGCGAGCTTCCAGGTGAGGTTGTAGGCGTCCCGCAGTCCCGAGCAGAGGCCCTGTCCGATGAACGGCGGGGTGAGGTGGGCGGCGTCGCCGAGCAGGAAGACCCGTCCGCTTCGCCAGCGGTCGGCGACCCGGGCCCGGAAGGTGTACTGCGTCTCGCGGACGACCTCGAAGTCCCCGTCGTACGAGGACGGCAGCCACGGGGCGACCAGCTCACGGACCGTCTCCTGCCCTTCGCCGAGCCGGAACTCCCAGCGGTAACGGTTCTCGCTCACGCGCATGAAGGTGGCCGGCCGGGCCGGGTCGCAGACCTGGTCGACCCCCTCCCAGCAACGGACGGGGCCCGTCGTGTCGACGTCGATGACCGTCCAGCGTTCCTCGAAGCGCAGGTCCTCCCAGGCGCCGCCGATCGCCTCGCGCGTGAGACTGTTGGCGCCGTCGCAGCCCAGGACCGCGTCGGCCCACAGCTCATGCTCGCCGCCATCCTCGTCACGGTAGGTCACCCGTACCGGGCCGGTGGAGTCCGGGCCGACGCCGGTGACCTCCACGCCACCGCGCAGTTCGCATTCCGGGCGCTGGGCCAGGGCGTCGCGCAGCACGCGTTCCAGCTCGGGCTGGTCGAACATGCTGGTCTGCGGGTAGCCGTGGTGGCCGTGCGGGGAGCGCCGGAACTCGGCCATCACCCGGTGCCGGGCGTCCAGCAGCCGCAGCCCCTTCGCCGGGCGGGCGATCGCGGCGAACTCCTCACCGACGCCCGCAGCCTGAAGGATCCGGTGGATCTCGTCGTCGCCTGCGACGGCGCGCGGCAGCGGGTAGATGTCCCGGTGGCGTTCGAGAACGACACTGCGGACTCCGCGCCGGGCCAGGAGAAGGGCGGCGGTCACGCCCACCGGCCCGGCCCCGACGATCACGACGGGCACACGTGCGGCTTCATCGACGGTCATGTGCGGCTCACCTCGGGTATTAGTTCGCGGCCGCGACGGGCGTGCGCTGCTCGCCGAGGTCGATGCGGCCGTCGGGGGTCGCGATCGTCGCCGTGATCACGTCGCCCGGACTCAGGTAGTGCGGGTTCTTCGCCTGGCTCTTGAAGAACGCCTTCCATTTCACGGCGGGCGGCAGCAGCGCGCCGATCTTCTCGACGGCCTTCGGCGGGGCCTTCAGGGCCGTGCCACCGGGGGTGCCGGTGAGCAGCAGGTCGCCGGCGTCCAGGGTCTGGAATCGGGCCAACAGGGTGAGTGCCTGCGCCGGGCGGACGATCATGTCGGCCAGGGTGCGGTCCTGACGCAGCTCACCGTTGACGCTCAACTTCAGCCGCAGATCGAGGAGATGGGCGAAGTCCTCCGGCTCCAGCAGCGTGAGGTGCGGGCCGGTGGGCGTGAAGGTGGGGTACGACTTGCTCTCGTAGAACTGCGTCTTGGTCAGCTGCACCTCGCGGGCACTGATGTCGTTGGTGATCACCAGTGCGGCGACGTACGACGGCAGGTCCCGCTCCTCGACCACGGTGCCGACGGGCAGGGGCGCGCCCATGACGAGCCCGAGCTCGATCTCGTAGTCGAGGAACTTCACGTGGGAGGGGCGGACGACGGCGTCGCCCGGGCCGCTGACCGAGCCGGACGCCTTGCGGAAGAAGGCGGGCGGGATCTCTCCCTTGAAACCCGAATCGCGGGCGTGGCTGCGGTAGTTGACCATCTGGGCGACGACCCGGCAGGGCGTGGTGACCGGCGAGAGCGCGACCAGGTCGGCGACGGGCGTGCCCGGTTCGCCGGAGGCGGCGGCCTCGCGGACAGCCGGCCGGTCGGCCAGCAGCTCGGCGGTGGTGGCGGCCTTGGTCTCGACGGGGACGGCCCGGTCGCCTCGGACGACCCACCAGCCGTCGGCGGTGCGCAGGACATTGATGCTCATGTCAGTACCTTTGTGAGGGATTCGCGTGCGGGGGTTCAGGAGTTGGCGGCCTTGAGCAGGCCGAACAGGCGTGCCGGGTCCATCTCGTTGTCGCCGCGCAGGGCCTCGATGACATCGCGGACCCGCTGCGGGGAGGGGCTCGCGCCGAGGAAGTCGCGGGTGGCCGGCGGGCCCCACTGGGCCAGGCCGCTGGTCGACATGGGCGCCCAGCCGGGCTCGACGTCGCAGGAGAACAGGTCGCCGTCGGCGAAGTGCTCCAGCATGAAGTGGTCGGGGTCGCGCCAGTAGTCGAAGAGCTGGCTGCCCTGGATGTGCCGGCCGATGCCCCAACTGCGCTTGTAGCCCCGCTCCTTGAGGTACTCACCACCGGCGGCGATGGAGTCGAGGTCGGTGACCTGGTAGGCGGAGTGGACGTACCCCGTCCCCGGCCCCAGGTGCATCGCGAGAGTGTGGTGGTCGGCCGGCACACCGCCCAGGTCGCAGCGGATGAACGCCATCGTCGGGCCGCGGTCGCGCTGGCCGTCCAGGAACAGGAAGTCGGACACGATCATCCCGAGGGTGTCCAGATACCAGTCCAGGGCCTGGCCGAACACCCTTGTCTCCAGCACCACATGGCCGAGACGCTGGATGCGCGAGGGCTCGCGCGGCGGGCGTTGGGTGGTGTTCGTACGACGGTGATCCGTGCCGAAGTTGAGCAACAGCGGTCGCTGTTCCGGCAGTGCCGGGAGCTGTTCGCCGTAGTGCACGACCCGGACCGGGAAGCCCGACGGGTCGAGCAGGTCGACCACCTTGCCGCCGCCGGGAACGTCGGAGTCCCGCACGGACGATCCGGTGGCGCGGGCCAGCCGGTCCAGGTCGGCCCGCTCGGCGGCGCGGAAGGCCGGGCCGATGAAGCGGGACGTGCGCCCCTCGCGGATCACCATGCAGGGCGAGCCGCCGAAAGTTCCCCGCAGCCACAGTTCGGTGTCGGTGCGGGCCGCGATCTGGAACCCGAAGTCCCGGGCGAAGACCTCGGCCCGGTCCAGATCGGGCTTCTGGAACTCCAGCCAGGCCAGGTCGGCCACCTTGATCACCGGGTTCCGGGAGCGACCGGGGTGTTCGCCCCGCAGGGCGCCCTGCTCGCTGTGGAGGTCCTGGTGGGCCGTGATGACGTCGGCCCCGTTGACGCGGATTTCAGACATGGTGCCCTCCGAGCAACATTGCCGTAATGAGGAAATCATCAACTGTGACAGTTCCGTCGTCAAGATGTTCGCGGCAGGAAATGATGAATCCATCAGGACTGCGATCCCCATCGCCCGGCGGTTAGACTCTGCGCATGTCTACGTCAGCCCCGCCCAGCAACCGGTTCGAGCGGCGTCGCGCAGAGACCCGCAGGGCTCTTGTGCGAGCGGCCCGGCAGATCCTCGCCGAGAGCGGCGACACCAGCGCGAGCATCCAGACGATCGCCGAGCGCGCGGACGTGGGCTTCGGCTCCTTCTACAACCACTTCGACTCCAAGGCGGAGCTGTTCGAGGCGGCGGTGGTGGACGCCCTGGAGGAGTTCGGCCAGGCCTTCGACGAGCGCCTGACGGGGATCGACGATCCGGCGGAGCTGCTCGCGGCCGGCTTCCGGCTCAGCGCCCGCATGGCCGACTCGCACCCGGAGCTGATGCAGGTCCTGCGCCGCCGCGGCCTCGGGCACATCCACTCGGACAACGGCCTGGCCCGACGCGCCCTGCGCGATCTCCAGGTCGGCATCGCCTCCGGCCGCTTCACCGCCACTCTCGACCCCGTGGTCGCCCTGACCGCATTGGGCGGAACCCTGCTGTCCCTGGTGGAACTGCGGTTCGCCCGCCCCGAGGCGGACGGCGACGAGGCCGCGGTCAACCTCGCCGAGATGGTCCTGCGGATGCTGGGCCTGCCCGCGGACGACGCGCACGAGGTCGCCCGACGCCCCTTGCCTGACGCCGCCTGACCTCACGCGGACGACGAGTCCGGGTGGAACGTGACCGAGCGGCCGGTGAAGCGGGCGTCGATTCCGTCCTCGTTGGTGGTGACCGACCGCAGCCTGAGCCCTTCGGGCACGTTCTGCAGCGGAATGGGCTCGTCCAGGGCCTTGTCGAGCAGTGCTTTCAGCGGAGGGAGTAGTTCTCCCTGCTCCGCGCGTACGTCCGTGAAGGCGATGCTGTTGCCGTCGGCCGCCGAGACGGCCGCGCTCACGGTCACGTCGCCGACAAGCGGCAGACTCGCGGTCGCGTCGACCCGGCCGGACTCGTCCCCTTGTGACACCTGCACGCCGAGCGCGCTCGACACGTCCGCGTACGACAGGAACGCGGTCGCCGTGACGCTGTCCGCGTGAGCCTCGTCGGCGCTCCCCGAGGTCTTCAGCCCGTCCATCCCGACCGTCAGCTTCGTCACCGGGAGCGGCCGGGTGGTGCCGTCGGCCGGAATGTCGTGGGCGGTCAGGTCGACATGGTCCAGGCTGCCCGCAGCCAGTTGGTTCAGTACGGGAAAGCCCCTGACGTGCACCGACGGTGGAGCGGCGGTTCCCATGCCGTCCTGGAACGCCTTGGCCGTACGGCTCTCCGCGCGAACAGCGGCGATCCGGTCGACCGCGACTCCGCCGACCAGCAGGGCCACCAGGGCCACCAGGGACGCGGCGGCGATGATCATGCGTCGCCTGGTCCGGGTCGGGGGGCTCGCATACACGGAGCCGTCGCCGTAGTAGGCCTCGCCGACGTACTCCTCGTCGCTGTGGGACTGATACATGGTGCTCCTCTTCGAGTGGTGCTTGGGAAGTGCGCCTACGCGGCGTCGCCCGCGGGCCGGACAAGCCCGTGGACGCACGCCGCAGCGCTGTCTCCGGTCACGCCCATCGCGATCAGGGCGGCGGTCGCGGTGCCGGTGCCGTCATCGCTCCAGACCCCGCTGTTCACGCAGTCGAGAAGCCCTAGCAGGTGCCCCTCCAGCGCCCGGGTCAGGACGACCGAGGGGACGCCGGTCTGGAAGGCGCCCTGCCGTTGCCCCCGGCCGATGATCGCCTCCGCCATGTCCCGCGCGGGAGCCAGGACTTCTGCCAGCCGATCGGCCCCGAGGTCCTGGGGAGCGAGGCGGAGCAGGATGCGGTAGCGATCTCCGACGGGCCACACCGCGAGGACGAAACGCGCCAACTCCGTGACGGCATCCGCCACCGGTGCGCGCGGGACCGCGAGAGCCTGCCGCAAGGCCCACGTGGCCTCCTCCACCAGCCCCTCCATCAGTGCGGCCCGGCCGTTGAAGTGGCCATAGACCGTACGGCGCACCACCCCTGCCGCCTCGGCGATGTCACCGAGGCTGCTGTCGGGGTCACGGTCGAGTTCCTGCCGGGCCGCTTCGAGGATGCGGGCGCGCGTGAGCAGAGTGCGGCTGCGTTCCGAGGCGGCTGTCACGTGTGCGTGGATCATGTCGAACCTCCAGTGGACGGGGGAGGGCGACTCGATAGTTGCACATCGGCGGGCAATAAACTAGTCTGCACATCAGTGGGCAATTAATCGCCCCTGGTGCCGGGCCCCTCTTGGCCCCGCGTGCACCGATCCCATCGATTCCGCACCCCCGAAGCCTCCGCTTCACCTCCTGCCGAGGAGCCTGACCATGCCGCTCTTTCCGAACACACCCGTCGAGAAGATGACGGAGCCCTACCACCGGCGCTGGTGGGCCCTGCTGGTCCTGTGCCTGAGCCTGCTGATCGTCGTCATGGCGAACACGTCTCTGATCGTGGCCGCCCCCGACATGACCAAGGACCTGGGGCTGTCCAGCAGTGACCTGCAGTGGGTCATCGACGGCTACACCGTCCCCTACGCCGCGCTGATGCTCGTGCTGGGCGCGATCGGCGACAAGTACAGCCGCCGCGGTGCCCTGGTCCTGGGTCTGCTGATCTTCGCCGGAGGTTCGGTGATGGGCGGCCTGGTCGATGAGACGAACCTCGTCATCGCCGCCCGCGCGATCATGGGTGTCGGCGCCGCCGTCGTCATGCCGGCCACGCTGTCGCTGCTGGTCGCGATGTTCCCGCGCGCCGAGCGCGCCAAGGCCATCACCGCCTGGTCCGCGACCTCCGGCCTCGCCATCGCCGCCGGCCCGCTGGCCGCAGGCTGGCTGTTGGAGAACCACGCCTGGGGCTCCACCTTCATGATGAACGTCCCCGTCGCCGTCCTCGGCGTCGTCGGCGCGCTGCTGCTCGTGCCGCCGTCGAAGGCGGAGGGCATGGGCCGCATCGACTACGTCGGCGGTCTGCTGTCGATCGTGTCGGTCGGCTCCCTGGTCTACGCGACCATCGAGGGCCCGCACTTCGGCTGGGGCGCCGGCCCCATCACCGCGGCCGTCGTCGCCGGCGTGGGCCTGCTGGCCTTCGTCGCCTGGGAGTTGAAGCACCCCAACCCCATGCTGAACGTGCGCAAGTTCACCGAGCGCCCCTTCAGCGGCTCGATGCTGGCGGTGCTGTTCTTCTTCTTCGGCACCTTCGGCTCGATCTACTACTCCACCCAGTTCCTGCAGTTCGTCCTCGGCTACAACGCCCTGGAGACCGGTATTCGCCTGCTGCCGCTGGCCGGCGCGGTCTTCGTCGGCGCCGCGGTCACCGGAAAGCTCGCCCCGAAGCTGGGCGTGAAGCTGGTGGTCGGCACCGGCATGGTCATCGGCACGGCGGGCGTCTTCCTGCTCACGCAGATCGAGTCGGGCTCGACCTACACCGACTTCCTGACGCCCCTGCTGCTGCTCGGCTTCGCCATCGGCCTGAGCCTGTCCCCGGCCACCGACACCATCATGGGCTCCTTCCCGGAGGACGAGCTGGGCGTCGGCGGCGGCGCCAACGACACCGCCCTGGAACTCGGCTGCGCCCTGGGCATCGCCATCCTCGGCTCGCTGCTCGCCACGTCCTACAAGGACAAGCTCACCGACATGGTCGGCGGCCACCTCCCGGCCGAGGCCATGGACGTCGCCAAGGACTCCGTCGGCGGCGGCATCGCGGTCGCCGAGCAGGTCGCCAAGAACCCCCAGGGCGGCGCCGAGCAGGCCCAGACCCTCCTGGGAGCGGTGCACGAGTCCTTCGCCCACGCCATCGCCCACACCAGCCTCATCGGCGGAATCATCATGGCCGCCGGAACCCTGATCGTCATCGCTGTCCTGCCCGGCCGCAAGCACACCACCAAGCATGGTGAGGAAGATGCGGCACCGGCTACCGAGGAGCAGACCGAGACCGTGGGCGCCTGAGCCCCGTACAGCGGAGGCCGGAACCCCGATTCCGGCCTCCTCCACCCCCAGGACGGGTCGTGCCTTGAGCGGCGCACGGCCCCGGGACGGTGCCGGGAGGGGACACCCGGCACCGTCCCCTTTTTTGTTGTCCGCGGCCAAGACGCCACCTCGGCCCCTCGAGGGCAGCATCCGTCCGCGATCTTCGACGGCCGGCGCGCGGGGCGCCCTGAGCAGATCCGCCTCGCCGCAGCGCACAGCCGCAGCTGACGGCCTGGAAAAATGGGGTGCGGTCGCTGAACTGGGTTGATAGGTAAGCGATGTGACAGAGAGTCTTGAGTATTCCGCCCTGCTGCGACTGATCGACGAGCGGTCGGCCGCGTTCCGGAGTGCGGTTGCCGCCGCGCCCGGCCTTGACGCGCCGGTGCCGTCCTGTCCCGAGTGGACGGTGTTCGATCTGGTGCAGCACCTGGGTACGGGCCAGCGCTGGTGGGCTGCGATCGTCGCCGCGGGCCCGGCCGAGGCTCCGCCGGCCAAGGATGCCGCGGAGGCGCCGCGCGAGCTCGAGGCGCTGCTGGCCTGGTACACGGAGTCGAACGAGCTGCTGCTGAGTGCGCTGCGCGAGGCCGGCCCGGAGCGCGAGTGCTGGACGTGGTGGAGCGCCGGTGTGTCGCCGGCGAATGCCTGGGGCGTTGCCCGGCGCCGGGTGCACGAGGTGCTGGTGCACACCTACGACGCCCAGCTCGCCGCAGGCGCCGTGCAGCCGATGCCGGCGGACGTCGCGATCGACGGCGTGGCCGAGTTTCTCGACACCTGCAACTCCACCCCGGCGGCGT
Source organism: Streptomyces cyaneochromogenes (assembly GCF_003963535.1). GTDB lineage: Bacteria > Actinomycetota > Actinomycetes > Streptomycetales > Streptomycetaceae > Streptomyces > Streptomyces shaanxiensis. Next base: position 7,634,607 of record NZ_CP034539.1, read on the forward strand.
GGCCGCACGAGGCGGCCACCATCCACTACCACGCCACCGAGGGCCGCTCCTGGCTCCTCGCGCTGGACGGCACCGGCGCCTGGCCCGCACCCCTCACGGACGACGCCGCGCCCGCCTCCGTTTCGGCCACGGGCACGGCTGAGCAACTGCTCCTCTTCGTCTGGGGCCGCCTCACGCTGAACGACCTGAAGATCGAGGGCGACCGGCAGGTGTTCGAGCGGATCATCGCCTGGGAGCCCGAGGAGTAGCCAGGTCAATACCGCCGGCGGACGGCCTCGATGACGTCCGCCGCCGGTGAACGGCGTCTCATTGGCCGCCGTTCGTCGCCTCCGGCGTCGTCGCCGTGTCATCGGCCGGTGTCCCGTCGTCCGACGACGTGTCCTGGGCCTCCTCGGTGACGACGACCACCGTGCTGCCCGCCTCGACCTCGCTCCCGGCCGCCGGGGTGCTGGAGGTGACCACGGCGTCGGAGGCCTGGGAGTACCCGGAGGCGACGGTCACCTGGAGGCCGAGGCCACCCAGTTCGTTCTGGACCTCGGCAAGGGTCTTGCCGACGATGTCCGTCGGGATCTGCACCGTCTGCACCGACTTGGCGATCTGGACGTCGACCGACGAACCGGGCTCGACCTCATCTCCCGCGGCGGCGCTCTGTTCGACGACGGTCCCGGCCTCGGCGCTGCTTTCCACCTCGGTGCTGTCGCCCAGCTCGAGGCGGTGCTCGGCGAGCAGCTTGCGGGCCTCGCTCAGGGTGCTGCCGGTGAGGTCGGGAACCGTGGCCTTCTCGGCCTCCTTGGCCACCGTGAGCGTGATCTCGGTGCCCTTCTCGACGCTCTCGTCGCCGGCCGGATCCTGCTCCAGGACGGTCCCGGCGTCCTCGGTGGACACCTTGTGCCGGAGCTTCACCTTGAAGCCCTTGTCCTCCAAGATGCGGGACGCGTCGTCCTCGTCCTTGTCCGTGACGTCCGGCACCTCGACCTTCGGCGCGCCGGTGGAGACGGTGACCGACACCGCCTCGCCCTTGTCGAGCCGGCCGTCCAGTGGGGTCTGCTCGCAGATGTGCCCCTTGGGCTGGTCCGCGCAGGGTTCCTTCTTGGTGACGGTGAGCGTGAGCCCGACGTTGTCCGCCGTGCGCCGGGCCTCCTCCAGGGTCTGACCGACGAGATCGGGTACGTCCGTCTTGCCGTCGTCGGCTGCGCCCCGCCCGAACATGAACCAGCCGAGCACGAGTGCCGCGACGACGACCGCGACACCCATCCCGATCAGCGCGGCTCTGCCTCTGCGGCGCCCCCTCTCCGCCGCGTCATCGCCGTCGGGCTTCTCGTCGCCGCCGTCGAACCCCCGGTCCAGGACGGTCTGCGCCCCGAGGCACGCCTCGACGTCGGCGAGCATCTCCCGCGCGGACTGGTAGCGGTACGCGGGGTCCTTCGACAGTGCCCGCAGGACGATCGCGTCGACCTGCGGGCCGACCTCGGGGTTGTAGAGGCTCGGCGGTCGCGGTTCCTCCTGAACGTGCTGATACATCACCGCCATCGGCGAATCACCGGTGAACGGCGTGCGCAGGGTGAGGAGTTCGTACAGAAGGCAGCCCACCGAATACAGGTCGGAGCGGGCGTCAATGGCGTGTCCCATCGCCTGCTCCGGGGAGAGGTACTGCGCGGTGCCGATCACCAGGGAGGTCTGGGTCATGCCGACGTCCCGTGCGTCACGGGCGATGCCGAAGTCCATGACCTTCACCTGACCGGACCAGGTCATCATCACGTTGGCCGGCTTGATGTCCCGGTGCACGATGCCGTGCTGGTGGGAATGGGCGAGCGCCTCCAGAACGCCGGCCGTCACCTCCAAGGCGCGTTCGACGGTCAGCGGCGGTCCGGAGTGCAGGGCCTCGCGCAGGGTCATGCCGTCGACGTACTCCATCACGAGGTACGGCAACTGCGCCCCGTACGAGAAGTGTTCGCCCGTGTCGTAGACCGCGGCGATGGCCGGGTGGTTGAGCGAGGCGGTGGACTGGGCCTCCCGCCGGAACCGCTCCTGGAGTGCCGGATCGTGGGCGAGGTCGGTGCGCGGAGTCTTCACCGCGACGCCGCGGTCGAGCCGGAGGTCGTGCGCGAGATGCACCTCGGCCATGCCTCCGGAGCCGAGCAGCAGCCGCAGTTCGTACCTGTCGCCGAGGACCGCCACCGGCGCAGGGTGGGAGAAGGCCAGATCGTCTGGTCCACCGAAGTTCATGCACAAGATAATTGCACATGCAGGGGTAAGTAAAGAAGTGAGGGCGAACACGGAAAGACCCCGGCGCTTCGCACCGGGGTCACGTCGTACGGCAGGGGCGATCTCACCCCTCGGCGGCGGCCACCTCGTCGACTACGCTCTGCGCCCGCTTCTCCGGCACACCGGCCGCGATGAGCGTGGTGACGGCCACCCGGGTGCCGTCGTCCTCCAGCGCCCCGGTGTTGACCTCTTCCAGCAGGGCGACCGTCATCGCCTCCAGGCCGGCGCTCAGCACCGGGGCCGGCAACTGGGTGTGGAAGACGCCGTCCCGTTGTCCCTGCTCCACGATGGCCGTGACCCTGACCCGGGCGGGCTCCAGGATCCCGGCGACACGGTCCATGCCGAGGTCCCGTCGGGCCAGCGCCAGGAGCATCCGGTACCGGTCGCCCACGGGCCAGAGCGACAACGTGAAGTGGGCGAGTGCCCGGTCGGCCGGTTCCGTTACCCCCGCGCCGACCGCGACGGCGGCCTGGAGCGCCTCGGCGGCCTCCTCGGCCAGCGCGTCCAGCAGCGCCGCCCGCCCGGGGAAGTGCCCGAACAGCGTGCGCCGTACGACGCCGGCGGCGCGGGCGAGCTCCTCCAGGGTGATGTCGGGATTCCGCCCGAGCTCCTGGCGGGCGGTGGCGAGGATGCGCGCCCGGTTGGACCGGGCGTTGCGTCGCTGGGGCACACGGCCGACGGGCTGGGACACGAAGGGAACCTCGAAGAAGCCAGGGCGGAGAATGGACTTCTCCATTCTGGCACGCGAGTCCCGACCGACCCGCGGCCGCATCCGGGGTCGGTCGGGACATGTGGTCAGGCGGGCAGCTCCTTGATGTCGGACGGCTCCTGCGGCTCGATGCCGTTGAAGCGGTGCCGGAAGTCGCTGGAGGCGGGGTACGCGGCGCGGCGGGAGCGCATGATCGAGCCCAGTGGGCGGTGGGCCTCCAGGGCGTGCCAGGGGCTGAAGGAAAGGACGTCGTCGGCGTAGCGGCGGCGGGCGTCGCTGTAGGCGTCCTGGGCGGGCAGATGCAGCACGGCCACGGTCTGGTGCGGTGACAGTTCCTCGGGCCACAGGACCGAGGCGTCCTCCACCGGCATCCGGTCGATGTCCGTGCACAGCTGGGCACGGATGTCGTACTCGGCGCTGTTGTCTGCGAAGAAGTCGATGACGAGGTCGCGCAGGGCCGACTCGCCGGCCTTCTTGTCGACGTGGCTGCCGGTGAGGGCCTTGACGTTCGCCGAGCGGGGCGCGGCGGACATCTTCGCCACGTGGTCGCCGTAGCGCAGCGCGGCCATGGAGTGGAAGGTCTCGCCGAGGATGTGGTCGTTGGCGGCGGCCAGGGTCTCGACGGCGGGCGGAAGCGGACGTCCGACGCGCGTGAGGGCCTTGGCGGCCACCCGGGCGGCCGCGCCGGTGAGCTGGAGCTGCTGGTCGCTCTGGCGGGGCTGTTTCTCCAACAGGTCCTGGAGTTTGGCGTATTCGGCGATGTTGCCGAAGGGCAGGGTGGGGTGGTTGACGAGGAGGAAGTCCTGGGTGGTGAAGCCGTCGTCGAGGGCGCGGGGCCCGGGGGCGCCGATCACCTTCATCGCGAGGCCGCGCTGGACGGGCACCTGGTCGGAGCGCAGGTCGCCGGGGGCGGAGGAGAAGCGGACGATCACCGGGTAGGTGGCCGGTGCGGCGAAGAGGCCCTGGGCGAGGTGGGCGGGCAGGTCGGGCTGGATGCGCAGCTCGCCGGCGAGGACGCCGTGGCTCTTGGCGTGGGCGTCGCGCAGGCCGTGCCGGTGTTTGTCGGCGACCTGCTGGTTGGCCTTGCCCATGGCCGCGACGACCTGGCGGACGAGTTCGTCCTCGTCCGGAAAGGGCTGTTCGAGGTCAGGGCTGTAGCGGACGTACGAGGTCATGGGGAGTGTCTCCGCGCGAGGTGGGGGTCAGTTGCTGCCGAGCCAGCGGATGGCGGACAGGCTCGGCATGAAGAAGTACTCGCCGCCGAGGAGGGTGTTGAAGGACTGGATGTTCTGCACCCGGCGTGGCGGGGTCCCGGGCACGGTGAAGTAGGCGCCCTTGTCCTGGAGCGAGATCATCGGGTCCTTCTCCTTGCCCAGGCCCATGAAGTTGCCGGAGCCGACCCATTCGCTCTGCAGGAACTCGACGTTGTCGATGGCCCGGGCGCCGAGGGCGATGAAGTCCAGGCCGCGCGGCTTGCGGTCGTCCTTGACGCGGTCGGGGGGCAGCGGGGTGCCGTAGGAGGTGCCGCGCCGGATGATCCGGCGGATGTTGACGTCGGTGAGGACCGTCAGCTTGGTGTCGCGCGGGTTCATCCGGCGGATGTGGGAGCCGAGCGGGGTGCGCAGTCCACGCGGGTCGGCGGAGTAGTCGAAGTCGTTGATCCGGTTCGGGTCCTCACCGATCGCGGGGTTGTCGCGCTCCGGGGTCAGGGCGAGTGGTGCGCCACTGCGCCAACGGCCGACCAGCTTGGCGGCCAGCAGCTCGCGTTCGGCCTCGGTGGAGGCGTTGTCGTGCAGCCATTTGTTGAAGGCCGCGACGTGGGAGTGATACTTGCGGAAGACGACGTACGTGCCGTTGCGGCCGAGGACATCCGGAGCAGGCACGGGCAGCGGCACGCCGGTCTCGCTCGGGTAGCCGAGGACGAATTCCCCGGCCTTGATGGGCCGTCCGTCGCCGGGCAGTGGTTCGGCGCCGCTGCCCTCGACCACCGGCTGGCTGAAGCCGTCCCGGTAGCCGAAGACGTTGAACCCGTCGGCCGCGAAGTCCTGGTGCGACAGCAGCCGGACGCCCGGGACTTCGCCCAGTTCCTTCTCGTAGGCGGCGACTTCGGCCCGCCAGTCGTCCTCGCTCGCGGCGAACACCGTGACGGCGACATGCACCCGCGGCGTGCCGAAGGGGAACTCCCAGCGCTCCGGTGCGTTCACGCCGGTGTCCCTCAGCCGCTCGGCGCGGGCCGCCATCCCGGCACGGAAGTTGGCCGGGAAGGAGGCCAGTGAAGTCTCCGGCAGCCCCAGCGCGACCAGTCCTTGGTAGCTGATCGCGAGGGCCAGCCAGGACGGCTGCGGTTCGTCCCAGCGTGCCGCCGAGGTCACCCTCGGCGCCAGTCGGCGCAGCAGTTCCCTGCCCGCGGCCGGTTCGGTGATCTCCAGGATCGCGTGGGTGCCGAAGTAGGGCTCGGGCCGGGCCCGCAGCAGGGTCGCCTGGATGTCGTCGAGGTCCAGGGTGGGCGGGCGGCGCAGCCGCCGGAACAGCGGGGAAGGCATGGCGTGCCTGCCTTCAGTTGAGGTCCGACAGGAAACGCTGCACGGCGGCCTCCTGCCGCTTGAGCCGGTGGCCTTCCGCGACGGTGAGGTTGGGGTGGGCGACGAACCACGCCTCCGCCGGGATCTGGTACTTGACGATGAAGTCCTTCACGTCCGGCGAGGTGATGCCGGGCCAGCCCTCGACGTTGCTGAACAGGTAGTCCATGAACTCGGGGATCTTCGTCGCGAAGTCGTCGATGTAGGGATCCCACTCGCCGTCGAAGGCGGTCGCGAACAGCAGCTTCGTGTCGTTGTCGAGGAACACGAACCGCATGTTGTGAAGGGTGCCGACCTGGCCTGCGCCCGCCAGGTTCCCGCCGACCAGGCCGAAGAACTTCCGCAGCCGCTCGGCGCCGTTCGGCTTCAGCGGCAGGATCGTCGTCAGCTCGGACACCTCACCGCTCTTGGCGCCGATCCGGCCGGCGGTGGTGACGGCGTGTTCGGCCATCTCCTCCTTGTCGGCGAGGATCTCGGCGGCCCTGAGCTTGAGGGCGATCTTGGCGTCCGAGAGTGCGGCGTCCACCTTTTCGCGGACGACTTCGGGGAACTGCTGGAACTTCGCATGCAGGGCGTTTTCGCTCATGGCGCCTCTCCTGACGGGTGTGGCAATACTTCGCATACCGCCACAAATAGGCCTTGGTGAGATGGTGCGCAAACGGGAAGAGGCCCCTCTTCTGACCATCTCCACAGGACTGATTACATCATCAGTTCACTACTCAGGCTTGTCAACGCGCCACTCGCGTGGCCCACACCACGACACGTCCGTCACTCGAAGGAGTTCCCGATGGCGGATCACTTCTACCGGACCGCGCATCCTCTTCGATCCCGCGTCCGACGTCGCCGACGTCTTCGCGCTCCCCAGCCCGGCCCGGCCCAGCCCGGACCGGCCAGGCCAGGCTGCCTGGTGCAGCCGGGATCGGGCGGGTGTCCCTTCGCCCGGAGCCAGGTGTCGAGGCCGTTCAGCACCCTTCAACACCCTTCAACACCCTTCAGTGACGGCCCGCCAAAAACTCCTGCACCTTGGCCTTGAAGCCCTGCCGGACCATCGCGGCGCGGTCGCTGTCGCCCTTGAGGACGGCGGCCGCGGCGGCCTCGATCTGGTCGAGGGTGGCGTGCGGCGGAATGGGCGGTACGGCGGGGTCGGTGACGAAGTCGAGGACGCAGGGCCGGTCGGCCGCGAGCGCGCTCTCCCAGGCGCCGCGCACGTCCTCCGGCTTCTCGACACGCAGGCCGGTCAGGCCGAGGGAGCGTGCGAAGTCGGCATAGGCGACGTCGGGGAGGGACTGGGAGGGCAGGAACTGCGGGGCGCCCGACATGGCGCGCATCTCCCAGGTGACCTGGTTGAGGTCCTGGTTGTTGAGGACCGCGACGACCAGCCGCGGGTCCGTCCACTCCTGCCAGTACTTGGCGACGGTGATCAGCTCGGCCATGCCGTTCATCTGCATCGCCCCATCGCCGACCAGGGCGATCGCCGGCCGGTCCCCGTGCGCGAACTTCGCGCCGATGACGTACGGCACACCCGGCCCCATCGTGGCGAGCGTGCCCGACAGCGAGCCGCGCATCGCGCCGCGCAGTTTCAAGTGCCGGGCGTACCAGTTGGCGGCCGATCCGGAGTCCGCGCTCAGGATCACGTTCTCCGGGAGCAGGCCGTCGAGTGCGTGGAACACGTACTCCGGGTTGACCGGGCGGGCCTCGACGGCGGCCCGCCGCTCCATGACCTCCCACCAGCGTGCGACGTTGTCCTCGATCTTGGTGCGCCAGGCGGGGTCCTCGACCGGGTCCAGCAGCGGCAGCAGCCGGCGCAGGGTGCGGGCGGCGTCGCCGACGAGGTTGACCTCGAAGGGGTAGCGCAGGCCGACCATGTGCGGGTCGAGGTCGATCTGGACGGCCCTGGCCTGACCGTACTCCGGGAGGAACTGGCTGTAGGGGAAGCTGGAGCCGACGACGAGCAGACCGTCGCACTCGCGCATCATCTCGTACGACGGCCGGGTGCCCAGCAGACCGATCGCGCCGGTGACGTACGGCAGGTCGTCGTCCAGGGCGTCCTTGCCGAGCAGCGCCTTCGCGACGCCCGCGCCGAGCCGGTCGGCGACGGCCTCGACCTCCGCACGGGCCCCGCGCGCGCCCTGCCCGATCAACAGGGCGATCTTTCCGCAGGAGTTGAGGACATCGGCGGCACGTCGCAGGTCCTCGTCCTCCGGCACGGGGGCGTAGTGGGGCATGTCCAGGCTGGAGGGGACCATCTTGAAGGCGTGCTCGGGCGGGGAGTAGTCGAGTTCCTGGACGTCGGCCGGGACGATCACGGCGGTCACCGAGCGGCGCGCCACGGCGGTGCGGATCGCGCGGTCCAGCACGTTGGGCAGCTGTTCGGGGACGGTGACCATCTCGCAGAAGTCCGAGGCCACGTCCTTGTAGAGGCTCAGGAGGTCGACCTCCTGCTGGTACGAGCCGCCCATCGCGCTGCGGTCGGTCTGGCCGACGATCGCGACGACGGGCACGTGGTCGAGTTTCGCGTCGTAGAGGCCGTTGAGGAGATGGATGGCGCCGGGCCCGGAGGTGGCGGCGCAGACGCCGACCCGGCCGGAGAACTTGGCATAACCGACGGCCTCGAACGCGGACATCTCCTCGTGACGGGACTGGATGAACCGGGGGACGTTCTCCGCCCGGCCCCAGGCGGCCAGCAGCCCGTTGATGCCGTCGCCGGGATAGGCGAAGACGTGCTCCACTCCCCACTCGCGCAGCCGCTCGAGGAGGTGGTCGGAGACCTTCGTCGACATGATCGGGATCCTTCCAGAGGTGGTCGGGCCTCCGGGCGCGCACGGGAGCGCGTCCGGTGCGGCCACCGGGTACCCCTGGGCGATGCGGGTAATGACGGAAGGGGGAAGGCGTATGCGCGTCGATGGCTTTGACGGTGAGGTCCCGCAGGGCGTCGCAGGGAAGGGAGATGGAGATCTCCAGGCCGAGTTCGGCCAGGTCGCCGACGCATCGCCGGATGTCCGGTTCGGTACGGCGGATCTCCACGGACCGCAGGAAGGCGATCCTCCGCACGAGCCCGCGCACGGATCAGCCGACCTTCACCCGCGTGCCGGCGATCACCCGGTCGGCAAGACGGCCCGCCTCCTCGACGGACGCGGCACGCGCCACCACGTGGCCGACCCGGCCGGAACTGTCGGCCGGTTCGGGCACCCGCTGCCCCGGACGGATGTGCAGCCGGCTGTGGGTGCCGGGCAGGTCGGGGACGACGACGTGCTCCAGCACCCCCGCCCGGTCGGGCAGCACAAAGCGCACCGCGGCCGCCGCGTCGCGGGTCGGCGCGGTGTCCGGCACCTGCCCGGTCACGGCCTGCAGATAGGCGGCCGCCTCGCTGACGCCGGTCGCGGCCTCAACGATCTCGCAGATGTTGTCCCCGGGCAGCCGGGCCCCGGTCTCGATGACGACCGGCCCGCCGCCCGGAAGGATCTTCACCTCGGTGTGGGCGATGCCGTTGCGCACCCCGACGGCGAGCGCGGCGCGCGCCGCCGTCTCCTGGATCGTCCGCACCGTGCGCGCGTCGAGCCCGGCGGGGCAGGAGTGCCCGGTCTCCACTCGGTACCGGCCGGCCGTGGTGTCCTTGCGGACCACGGGCAGCGGGTACGGCACGCCCTCGTGCACGACCGTGTCGGCGGAGAACTCCTCCCCGGGCACATAGCTCTGCAGCAGCACGCGCGGGTCCAGCGCCAGTCCGTGCGGCTCGGCTCGGGTGACGAGTCCGGCGGCGGCCACCGCGGCGTCGAGCCCGTCCGGGCCGTCCACCACGCTCACGCCCCAGGAGCCGCCCTGCTCGGCCGGTTTGACGACGAGCGGCCACCCCAGCCGGCCGGAGACGGCGACGCGATGGGCCTGCTCGGTGCCCGTGACCACCGCCCCCGCGGGTGCCGGCACGCCCGCCTCCCGGAACGCCCGAGCCATGGCGATCTTGTTGCGGGCGGCCTTGGCGCGCAGCGGATCGTTGCCCGGTAGCCCGAGGCGCGCGGCGAGCAGGGCCGCCAGCGGGGTCAGCAACTCCCAGGAGACGGCGACACCCGCGATGCGCCGTGCACGGCAGAACGCCTCCATGTCGTCCAACGCGCGTGCGGTGTCGGCCAGTTCGGTCAGGCACACTCCGGCGAGGCCGCGGGTCAGCCATGGCTCGTAACCGGCGTGGACCCGCGCGTCCGTGGCCGCGTACAGCCGTATGCCCGACCGGGCGGCGGCCTCCACGAGGAAGGGTCCCGCGTTGCCCATGGGCTCTATCACCATCACGCCGGTCATGTCCGGCTCGTCGCTGCTGTCCACGTCCCCAGTGGATCGGCCGCGGTGGGGCACCGTCCATCGGGCCGTCCTCCGAAAACAACTCGCCGACGACCAAGCCGGGTTGGCCGAAGCGACAACCGCTCAGCGGCCCAGGCCCAGCGCCTCCCGGCCCGCGTAGCGTGCCTGGGTGCCCAGCTCCTCCTCGATACGGACGAGCTGGTTGAGGTGCGGCCCGGAGATCGGATTCCCTCCGAGCGGCAGCGCCCGGCGTGAACCGGCCCACCCTCCGCGAGGCGATCAAGTCGCTGGGCTTCCTCGGCCTGCTGGGATCCGCCAGTCCAGCGGCACGTACTTCCGCGGCGCGGATTCCGATGTCCTCTACCGCCTGTTCGAATTCGGACTGGTCCTCGGGGAGCGCGGCGCGAACGACATGCTGCAGGCGCGTGCCGAAATGGACGTGGTGGTCGCGGGGCTCGCCGCCCAGGCGCGCGACGAGGCCGGCGTGGAGCTGCTGCGTGCCCGCCTGGCGGAGACGCGCGACTGCCCGGACGAGCGGTTCCCCGACGCCGACACCGCCTTCCACGCCGCACTGGGCGAGCCGGCCGGAAACACAGTGCTGCGGGACATGCTCAAGGGGATGCGCGCGATGATCCAGCGCGGCTGGGTCGAGCGCACCGGCGAGGTCCGCTCCCGTGAGGTCGCGTACGCCGATCACGGGCCGATCTTCGAGGCGGTCGAGAAGGGGGACGCCCAGGCGGCGCGCGCCGCGATGGCCGCCCACATGGAGGGTGGGTCCCGGCGCCTGAAGGAGGCCCTGGAGCGGCGCGAGGACGCCTGACGGGGGCTGGGGTCAGCCGAGCTCGCTGTAGTCGCTGATGGCGTAGAGCGCCTCGTCGTCGATCGCGTTCTCCTCCCAGTCCAGGGAGATCCGCACCGGCCTCCCGCCGGCCGTGTACTCCGCCTCGGCCCGGTCCGCGTCGTCCCGGCGCGCCTGTTCCAGCTTGCCGAGAAGCTCCCCGATGGTGGGCACCGCGTCGGGGACGTCCTCGACCACGCGCCGGCCGCTGTCGTCCAGCCCCACCGCCTCGACCACCGCGCCGTCGCGGACCGTGATCCGGAAGGTGCCGAGCAACGCCCGCTCCCCTTCGGTCGATCGGAGCGTGTACGTGTACGAGGCGGGCTCCTGCCAGGCTGCCCTGCTCTGCGCCGACACGCTGTTCGAATCGGCACCACAGGCGGCGGCCGCGCAGAGCAGCCCTCCGATCAGCGCGGTCCTGGACACGGCACGGGCGGTGAAACGGGCGGTGACAGCTGCGGTGATCATGACAGTGGTCCCTTCGCGAACGGCTACCGCTATGACGCCGCCCGCCCACTGAACGTTCGCCGTTGCCCGAAGCGGCGCTCGGGCCGCTCTCCTCGGGTCACGCTCCATGATTTGGGCGCGCCGCGGCCGTGATCACCGGCTGTTCGTCGAAGACGGACTCCGGTTCGGCGGAGCAGAAGACGACGTCCGTCGGCGCGGTGTCGTCTCCCTCCGCCGCCGCGGCCGCACGGCCGGACTCGCCGTGGTCGGCGTTCGCGCGGCTGATGGAGGGCAACAAGCGCTGGGTGGACGGGTCGCTCCAGCACCCCCACCGTGACCCCGGGCGGCGGCAGTTCGTCGCCGAGGAGCAGAAGCCCTACGGCGTCATACTCTCCTGCATCGACTCCCGGGTGCCGCCGGAGCTCCTCTTCGACACCGGGATCGGCGACCTGTTCGTGATGCGCACCGGCGGCCAGGTGGTCGCCCCGATCGTGACCGGCTCCGTCGAGTACGGGCCCATGACCTCGGGGACCCCGCTGATCGTCGTCCTCGGCCACACGCGCTGCGGTGCGGTCAAGGCCGCGTACAAGGCGACCCGGTCGACGCCATGACCCGCGTCCACATCAAGCGGACCGCCGGCGACCTGCAGACCAACGCCGATCTCGCCCCGCTCGTGCGCAACGGCGACCTGGCCGTCGTCAGCGCCTACTACTCGCTCGACACTGGCCAGGTGGAGGTCCTCACCGGAGCGCCCTCCGCCTGACGCGAGGACTGACCGGCCGCCCGCACGCCGCGGGTGTGCCGGTTCACCTTTCTCAATCCGGCAGGCGGCCGGTCTCCCGCTCGGTCCGCCCGGCGAGATCCGGCAGCAGATGGCACAGCGCCTCCCGCTGCTCCGCCCCCACGAAGCGCGCGAGGGCAGCCTTGACCGTCTCGCCGAGGGCCTCGGAGGCCTCCGTCAGCAGGCGGCGGGCCTTCTCCGTGAGGGCGACCTCGACGCCCCGCTTGTCGCCGCACACCGACCTGCGGGTGACGAGGCCGGCGTGCTGGAGGCAGGCGATCTGGTAGGTGAGCCGGGTCTTCGGGCGGCCGAGGAGCTCCGCGACCCGGGTCATGCGCAGGCTGCCCGCCGCGGGCTGCTCGGCCAGCAGGCACAGGATGAGGAACTCGTCGTGGGAGACATCCAGCCGCTCCTTGACGACGGTCCGCAGCTGCTGCTCCACGGCCCCGGTGGCGGCCAGCAGCAGCATCCAGCCGCGCAGCTCGGCCGGGAGCAGCCCGCCGCCCAAGGCGGCGGGGCATTCGAGCTGGTCGGCGGGGTCTTCCTGAGCGGCGGACATGGCTCGATTCTACCTGTCGTTCATTTTTGGACGATGGAGTGGGCGACCCGGTTGTTCATATTTGGATTATGGGCTAGCGTGCAGTCATCCAAATTTGAACGACAAGGTTCGCAGGAGAAGGATCATGACCGTCGCCGTCGAAACCGGGTTGTGGCAGCTCGACTCGTCCGCCTCCACCGTCGCCGTCCGGCACCGGACGATGTGGGGCCTGGTCAACGTGAAGGGCGCGTTCGCCGGTGTCACCGGCAACGGCGAGGTGCGGCCCGACGGCTCCGCCGTGGGCACGATCACCCTGGACGTCGCCTCCCTCGACACTCGCAACGCCAAGCGCGACGAGCATCTGCGCTCCGCCGACTTCTTCGACGCCGCCAACCACCCCGAGATCACCTTCGCGGTCCGCAGCGCCGAACTCCGCGACGGCGACAGCGTGCACGTGGTCGGTCAGCTCACCGCCCGCGGCGTCAGCCGCCCCCTGTCCGTGACCGCACGCCTCGTCGGCGCGGACGCCGAGGCGCTCACCCTGGACACCGAGTTCACCGTGGACCGCGAGCAGTTCGGCATGGGCTGGAACCAGCTCGGCATGATGCGCGGCCTCGCCACGATCGCCGCCACGCTCCGCTTCACCCGGACCGCGACAGCCTGACGTCGGCGCTCGACAGCGTCTGCGGTACGGCCGTGAAGGCTCGCAGCCGGATCCGTACGCCCGGCCGGGGCAGCCGGAACCCCCCAGCGGGCGGCCGGAGTTCATAGCGCGCCGTCGCGTGCGCGGGCAGTGTGGCCGGGCCTCGTACGACCGTCCAGTACTCGTTCATGCCCTGGCCCGTGGTGAGCGTGAAGTGCGGCGCGAGAGCGGCGGCGTCCGTGTTGGTGACCTCGATCTCCAGGCGGGACACGGCAGTCGGGGTCGCCCGGCGCACCGACCTGAGCCGCATGTCCAGCGCAGGTGACCCGGTCGCCGCCCATGCCACGCTCGCCATGGCCGGGGTGAGCAGCAGCGCGACCGCCGCGATCCGCGCCGGACGCCCGCAGACCACCGGCGGACGCGGCTGCCAGGCCGAGGCGAACTCCGACGCCGGCGCGGTGATCGCCGCCGCCAGCCACAGCGGCGTCATCATCAGGTAGTAGCCGTCCTGCGACCGGGTCGCCACGAAGAACGCGCACCACGGCAGCACGGTCGCCGCGGGCCCCAGCCGCCGTACGAACAGCACGAACAGTGCGAGCAGCCCCGCCGCCAGCAGCATGCTCGCGTGGGAGTACCAGTCGAGCCGGTCGCTGCCGCCGGTGAAGTACAGCGAGATGCCGACCACGCCCTGCCCGTGGATCACCGCGCCCTGCGTCAGCGGCAGCGCTATGCCCCGGATCCAGGTGTCCGGCTCGCTCACGGCGAAGTAGGTGTTCAGCAGCAGCCATACGATCCCGGCGATCCCGGCGAACCGCCCCACCACCAGCGCCGCCGCCCGCCCACCCAGCTCCCCGCGCCGCACGGCGTAGATCCCGGCCAGCAGGAACGGCGCCACGAACCACGGCAGTTGCTGAGCCGCGCACGCCGCCCCCAGACACGCCGCCCGCGCCAGCCCGCCGGCCCCCAGCCGCCCGCCCCGCCCGGTCCGCGGCCACCGCACCACCACCGGCACCAGCAGGGCCAGCGCCACGATCGCCGGATAGCCGAGGCGGCCGTACGACGGCAGGAACCCGAAGCCGAGACACGCCATGGTCGCCGCAGACCGCCACGGCGTGGGCAGTGCCCGCCAAAGGGCGACGGTGCCGGCCAGCAGGGCGGCCGTACTCACGACGGTCGCGGGCAGGGCCCCGTGCCCCAGCCACAGCAGCGGTGCGGTCAGCAGCGGGGTCAAGGGCGGATAGCCGTACGTGAAGTCGTAGCCGCCGGTGACCGTCGGGGTGAGTGCGACGCCGTGGCCGAAGAGCCAGGGCCACGGCTGCCCGTAGACCGGATGCCCTGCGACCAGCTCACGGGCGGCCTGGGTGGTGAGGATCGCCTCGTCGCTGCCGCCGTGGTTCATCGCCCACGCGCACAGCGTCAGCGTCACCGCGGTCACGAGCACGCACAGATCCAGCCGCGCCAGCGACCGCGTCCGCCGCACGACCAGCGCCAGCACCCCGCAGACCAGGATCGAGGCGTAGCACGCCGAGATGGCGGCGGCCACGACGAGTCGGTGGCTCGCCGCCTGCGTCCAGATCGCCCGGGTGCCGATGAAGAGGCTGATGTCCGCGAGGAGGGTCAGCACGCGGTGCCACGGGGCGGGGGATTGCGTCTCCGGGACGGCGGGCGCCGGCGAACGTGTCCCCCGGGCCGGTGTCACCGGCTGCTGTGTTGCCGACTGCACGCCACCGGACCGTAATCAGCCCTGGTGAGCGGCGTGCCGAGGGAGGTGAAGAGTCCGGTGTGAGGCGGGTGAGAAGATCCCGGGGGTTCGCCGGGAGTCGCCCTGGACAGTGTGCACACTCCGTTGCCCATCGGAGTGACTCCCGCAGGGCTACGATCTGAATCAGGACAGAGGAGGAAGAAAGGCGTCAGGTGAGCAACTGGGCCCTCGCACTGATTATTTACTCGTCTTTGGCGCTTTTGTCCTTCTTGCCGGTTTTGCGGGCCCTTGTCGCGTGGTCCGACCTGAATCCCGGCGGCCCATCCTTCAATGAGTCGCCTCATTTCACGCAGGACGGAAAGCTGCTGCTCGGTCAGAACTACGAGCGTATGCAGGGAACACTCAAGTTCTGGAAGACCCAGGCGGAACGCTACCGCCTGTTTCATGTCTACTCGTTGACCTGGATCAGCTTGTCCTCGGTAGGCGTTCCGCTGTTGGCTCAGGCCACGACGGCGGACCCGTGGTCCAAGTGGCTCCTCACTGTTGTCGCCACTCATTCCGCTTTACTGCTCGGAATCTCTCGCGCCTTCAGGGTCGAAGCACACTACAAGGCCTTCAGGAGTGGGGAGTCCGAGTTCTACGACATCTATCGGAGAATGCTCGACCGCCCTGGCGCCTTCGGTGCGACCCAAAGGGAGCAGATCGACAAGTACTTCGAGCAGGTTGAGGCCGTACGAAAGATTGTCCGCAATGCGGAGACTGACAACTTTCCGTCTGTAGAGGACATTTCCCAAGGCTCCGTGATCGATCGACCGGAGCCGCGGACCGGTAACTCGGATGCGAACCAGAGGTGAGTTCCCGGCAAATCTGCACGCCTCACTGGTCGGCGCCCGGTGGTCAGTAGACGTCCCGCACATACCGCTTCGCCGCCGCCAGCTGCTTCACGTACGCCGACGCCTCGGCCTCCGCCAGCCCGCCGTGTGTGACCGCGATGTCACGGAGCGCCTGGTCCACGTCCTTGGCCATGCGTGAGGCGTCGCCGCAGACGTAGAAGTGGGCGCCGTCCTGGAGCCAGCGCCACAGCTCGGGGGCGTGTTCGCGCATCCGGTCCTGGACGTACACCTTGTTGCGCTGGTCGCGGGAGAAGGCGGTGTCGAGGCGGGCGAGGGTGCCCTCGTCGCGCAGGGCGGTCAGCTCGTCCTCGTAGTAGAAGTCGCTGGCGCGGTGCTGCTCGCCGAAGAACAGCCAGTTGGGGGCCTTGTGCCCGAGTGCGTGCCGTTCCTGGAGGAAGCCGACGAACGGTGCGACACCGGTTCCCGGGCCGACCATCACCATCGGTGTCGAGGAGTCCGCGGGCGGCCGGAAGTGAGGGGAGCGCTGTACGAAGACCGGCACCTCGGTGTCCGGCTCGGCGTCGGCGAGGAACGGTGAGCAGACGCCGCCACGCGGCCGGCCGTGCAGGTTCTCGTACCGCACGACGGAGACCGTCAACGAGACGCTGCGCGGATCGACGAGCGGGCTGGACGATATGGAGTACAGCCGCGGCTGGAGCTTCTTCAGCACCCCGGCCCACTCCGCGGCGCCCGCCCGCACCGGGTGCTCGGCGATGACATCCACGGCCTGTCGCCCCCAGCTCCACTGCGCCAGGCCGTCCTTGTTGTCCGGCCGCAGCAGCCGACGCAACTCCCGGTCGTCGCGGACGCGTTCGGCGACGAAACGGAGCAGATCCGGGGTGATCTTCGTGATGTCGAGATGCCGGCGAAGGGCCTCGGCGAAGGGAACCTCGCCGACGCCGGCCAGTTCCACCTCGGTCGACCCGTCCACGCCGGTCACCGCCAGCCATTCCGCCACCAGCGCGGGCGAGTTGACCGGCCGCACACCGAGCGCGTCGCCCGCCTCGTACGCCAGCGAGGTACCGCTCGTGTCGAAGGTGAAGCGCCGCACCTCCTTGCCGGCGCCGGGCAGGCTCAGCAGCCGGTTGCCGACGAGGCGGGCGGTGGCGGGGGCAGGCCCGGCGGGAGTCGCAGCACTTGCCTTCGGCTTCTCGACCGGCTTCGGGAGCGCGGGCGCTTGCGTGCCGCCCAGTGCCGTGAGGACCTGGTCGAGCCACGCCCCGGCGGTCGGCTCGTAGTCCGGTTCGCAGTCCGTACGCGGCGCGAGGCGCACCCCGCCCAGTTCGCCCAGCCGTGCGTCGAGCCGACGCCCGTGCCCGCAGAAGTCGTCGTACGAGGAGTCGCCGAAGGCGAGCACGGCGTACCGCACCCCGTCCAGCCGTGGAGCCCCGGCGTCGGACAGCGTGTCCCAGAAGCCCGCCCCGTTGTCGGGCGCGTCACCGTCGCCGAACGTGCTGGTGATGAAGAGGAGGTCGGCCGCGCGGGCGAGAGCGCGGACATCGGCCTGGTCCATGTCGACCACGGTGGCCCGGTGCCCCGCCGCACCCAACCGCTCGGCGGTGGCGGTGGCGAACCCCTCGGCGTTGCCGGTCTGCGAGGCCCACAGCACGACGACCTCACGGCCGTCCCGCGTGACCGGTTCCGCCGCCGTCCGCGAGTACATCCCGGCGAGCACGCCGTTGACCCACATCGCGTGCTCGGGGCTGAAGGGCGCGTCCGGTGGCAGGACAGGGATGCCGGGCGCGCCGCGGTGGATTCCGGCGAGGAAGCCGGTCAGATACAGGCGTTCCTGGGCGGTCAGCACGGGCGGCGCAGTGGGTTCCAGGCCGAAGGGATCGGCCGAGCCGGGGGTGACGGCCGTGGGCCTCAGGGCTTCCACCGGCGCCTGCGGCACCGGAGCCGCCACCCTGGTCAAGGACACCGCGCACACCTTGAACTCGGGCTGGAAGGAGATCGGGTCCACCGCGTCGCTCGTCACCGCGTTGACGCTCAGATACTCCCCGAACAGGTCGTTCCAGTGGAACGGCGCGAAACAGCCCCCCGGCCGCACCCGATCCGTCACCACCGCCGGAAGCACCGCCCGCCCGCGCCGCGAGGCGACCTCCACCCGGTCCCCGTCGGCGATCCCCAGCGCCCCCGCGTCCTCGGGATGCACCTCCACGAACGGCCCCGGGTTCAGCTTGTTGAGCTTGGCGACCCGCCCGGTCTTGGTCAGCGTGTGCCACTGGTGCTGGACCCGCCCGGTGTTCAGCACGAAGGGATAGTCGTCGTCCGGCATCTCGGCGGCCGGCATGTGCGGCCGCGCGTGGAAGACACCGCGCCCGCTCGCCGTCGGGAACCGCAGCCCGCCGTCCGCGTCGACGTACCGGATGGGATTGCGCTCCGGGCCGTCCAGGTCGGCGGCCGGCCACTGCACGGGCGTGTCCCGCAGCCGCTCGTACGTCACCCCGCGCAGGTCCCAGCCGGTCACCGGGTTCCAGGCCCGCCGTATCTCCTCGAAGACGTCCTCGGCACTGTCGTACGAGAACCCCTTCTCGTACCCCATCGCACAGGCGACGGCCGCGATGATCCGCCAGTCCGCCATCGCCTCGCCCGGCGGGTCGGCCACCGGCGCGGTCAGCGTGAGATTGCGCTCGCTGTTGACGAAGACGCCCTCGCCCTCGGTCCACATGGCACCGGGCAGCACCACATCGGCGTAGGCGTTGGTCTCGGTCTCGCCGAAGACGTCCTGCGTGACGACGAACTCGGCGGCCTCAAGACCCTCGATGACCGTACGGCGATTGGCGACCGAGGCGACGGGGTTGGTGCAGATGATCCAGCAGGCCTTGATCTCGCCGTCGGCCATCTTCTGGAACATCTCGACGGTGCCCTTGCCGACCCCGTCGGCGCGCAGGGTGCCCTGCGGCAGCTCCCACAGCTCCTCGACGAAGGCCCGCTCGGCGTCGACGGCGACCGACCGCTGCCCCGGCAGCCCCGGCCCCATGTACCCCATCTCCCGCCCGCCCATCGCGTTGGGCTGCCCGGTGAGGGAGAAGGGACCGGAGCCCGGACGGCAGATGGCCCCCGTGGCCAGATGCAGGTTGACCAGGGCGTTCGTGTTCCAGGTGCCGTGCGTGGACTGGTTGAGCCCCATCGTCCAGCAGCTCATCCACTCGCCCGCCTCGCCGATCAGCCGGGCGGCGCTGCGCAGGTCCCTCTCGGCGATCCCCGTGACCTGTGCGACGGCGGTCGGCGCGTAGTCGGCGAGGAACTCGGGCATCGCCTCCCAGCCCTCGGTGTGGGCGGCGATGAACGCGGGGTCGGTGTGGCCGTTCTCCACGAGCAGATGCAGCAGGCCGTTCAGGAGAGCGAGGTCCGTGCCCGGCTTGACCTGCAGGAACAGATCGGCCTTGGCGGCGGTCGCGGTGCGTCGCGGGTCGACCACGATGAGCTTCGCGCCCGCCTTGACCCGCTCCATCATCCGCAGGAAGAGGATGGGGTGGCAGTCGGCCATGTTCGAGCCGATGACCAGGAAGACATCGGCCTTCTCGAAGTCGTCGTACGACCCGGGCGGCCCGTCCGCGCCGAGCGACAGCTTGTAGCCCATGCCCGCGCTCGCCATGCACAGCCGCGAGTTCGACTCGATCTGGTTCGTCCGCACGAACCCCTTGGCCAGCTTGTTGGACAGGTACTGCGCCTCCAGGCTCATCTGCCCGGAGACATAGAAGGCGACCGCGTCCGGCCCGTGTTCGTCGATGATCGCGCGCAGCCGGCGGGCGGTCTCGGCGATGGCGTCGGCCATGGGGGAGGGCACCGGCTCCTCTCCCCGGTCGTCCCTGACCAGCGCGTTGGTCAGCCGGCCGGGCGCGGCCAGCATCTCGGCCGTCGTCGCGCCCTTCGTGCACAGCCGGCCCGCGTTCGCCGGGTGCGCCTTGTCGCCGGAGGCCTTCAGAACCGTCCGCCGTCCGTCGGGCCCCGTCCCGACGTCCAGCAGGATTCCGCAGCCGACCCCGCAGTACGTGCAGACCGTCCGGACCTGAGTCGTGGAGGTGGTCTCGGTCACGTGCTGCCCTTCTCCGGTGGTCGGGGTGATGCGTAGAGCGTACGAATTGCCCGTTACGTCGATGTCACATCGCTTGATCATGAGGAGTTACGTCGGCCACACAGCCGTCCGGAGCGCGATGTGAGGGGGGGGATGGCGGTCGCGCACCGTGTCGCTGTTGGGCCGAACGGGTGACTTGGCGTAAGAATTGGCAGGTGCAGGAAATGAAGGCGAGTCAGGGCGGGGGGAGCCGGTGAACAGCCACGACGTCACCGATGAACAGTGGGAGGGGCTCGCCCAGGTCGTGCCGTTGCGCGGCCGTGACGCCTGGCCGTCCGCGGTGGACCACCGAGTGCCCCCGGAGGCGGTGACGGAGCCGCGACGGCGGTTCGTCGTCCTGCGGGTCAACGTGTTCGCGGACGCCCGCGACGTCGCCGAGACGCTCATGGCGGGAATCCCGGTGCTGCTGGATCTGACGGGGGCGGAGACCGAGGTCGCGAAGCGGGTCCTGGACTTCAGCACAGGCGTCGTATTCGGCCTGGGTAGTGGGATGCATCGGGTGGATCGGAACGTGTTTCTGCTGACGCCGCCCGGGACCGAGGTGAGCGGGCTGATGGAGGGGGCGGGGGTGCCGGGTACGTGAGGCGGCCCGGCCGGGCGGTCCCTCGATCGTAGGAAGGGCCTCGGGGTGGAACGGTTCGTCTGACGGCGCGGGACCTACGGTCCGGGAATGGCCGTGTCATCTGCGTCTGGTGCCGTTTCCGTGCCGTCCCAGGGAGGCCGTGCGGGTTCCCCGCCGCCTCGGGAGGGTCGTGCGGGTTCCCCGCCCTCGCCGGAACGCCCTCGGTGCGAGCCGTCCGCGGCCCGCTCCGATCGGTCCTACCTCACCGAGCTGCGGCTGTCGGCGTTCGCCGGGCATCGGCGGGCGGCGTTTGCGCTGGGGCCGTTCACGCTCTTCGCCGGGCCGAGCGGGTGCGGGAAGTCGACCGCTCTGCGGGCGTACGAGGCGCTGGCGCGGCTCGCCGGCGGTGCCGGGGTCGGTGAGGCGTTCCCCGATCCGCTGGCCTGTGTGCCCGAACGGGCCCGGCCCGATGCCCAACGCAGGCGGGGCTTCCGAATCGGCTGCACCGCCGACGGTCCCGAGGGGCCGGTACGGCTCGACGTCGCCGTGCAGGCCGAGCCCGGACTGCGCATCGTGGGCGAGCGGTTGAGCGCGGACGGCGTGGTGCTGCTGGAGACGGCCCTGCGCGATCCGAGCAGGCCCTGGGTGCAGGCCGCCTGGCACACGGCGGGTCAGTCGCCGGTGACCCGGGCGCCCTTACCCGACGACCGGCTCGGCACGGCACTGCTGCCGCTGCGGGTCGCGGGCAAGACCGACGGGCAGCGCCGGGTGCTCGCCGCCGCGGAGCAGATGGTGGTGGCGTTACGGTCGGTCTTCGCCTGTGACCCACGGCCCGACCGGATGCGGGCTCGGATGCCGGCCGGGTCCGGTCGCCTCCACGGTGGCTGCGACAACCTCGCCGATGTGCTGCGGCGGACCCGGATCGAGTGCGGGCGGCGGCATGCGCAGTTCGTCGCCGCGGTGCGGGCGGGCTGCGCCGGGCCGGTGGCGGACGCGGTCGCGGAGGTGATGGACGACGGGACGGTGCGGGCGGTGCTCGACCGCGGGGACGGGATCCGGACGGAGTTCGGTCGGCTGGGCGACGGTGAGCTGCGGTATCTCGCGCTGTCGCTGGTGCTGCTGACCGGACCCGGGGTGCTGGAGGTCGACCCGGTCGGTGAGGTGCCGCAGGCCATGCAGACGTTGACCGTGCTGGCCGACGGGTTCGATCGGGGGCTGGATCCCGGGCAGCGCGGG
Organism: Streptomyces cyaneochromogenes; assembly: GCF_003963535.1. Lineage (GTDB taxonomy): Bacteria > Actinomycetota > Actinomycetes > Streptomycetales > Streptomycetaceae > Streptomyces > Streptomyces shaanxiensis. Next base: position 7,656,174 of record NZ_CP034539.1, read on the forward strand.
GAAGTCGTGCGGCTGGCGGCGCGGATGTGCGAGCGCGGGCACATCCGGGTGGTCGGGGCGGTGAGCGACGCCTCGGGGGTGGCGGGAGCGGATGGAGTGACGGTGGTACACCTGGAGCCGTGACCGAACCTCTTGATGTGGCCAAGCTGCAGCGCAGGCTGGCCGAGTTCGCCGCCGCGCGCAACTGGCAGCCGTATCACACGCCGAAGAACCTCGTCGCGGCGCTCAGCGTCGAGGCGTCCGAACTGGTCGAGATCTTCCAGTGGTTGACGCCGGAGGAGTCGGCGCGGGTCATGGCCGACGCGCAGACCGCGGAGCGGGTGACGGACGAGGTCGCGGACGTGCTGGCGTATCTGCTGCAGCTGTGCGAGGTGCTCGGGATCGATCCGCTGGCGGCGCTGGACGCGAAGATCGACCGGAACGAGCGGAGGTTTCCGGCGCCGTAGGGGGTGCGGGGAAGCGGCTCGGTCCGATGCGGGCGGGGCTCCGTCGGACGCGGGCGGGGCTCCGTCGGACGTGGGAAGGATTCCATCCGCTTTCACTCTCCGTATCCGATTCGGCGTCCGTAGCTGAAAAGTTGTCCGCAGATTTCCGCCTTCCTCTGGCTTTTAGTCTCAGAGCCCTTCACGCTGGGTAGTGAACAAGGGAGTTCGGGCGGACGCGTGGGCAGCGCGTCGGACAGACGGGGACAGCGGATGGACGCGGTGCGACTCATCGTGACGAGCAGGCGTGCGCTGGCCGGTACCGGGGGCGTGCCGGAGACCATGACGGAGGTGTGGCAGGCGCAGGCCCTGGCCCAGGCGATAGGGAGCCGCCTGGCCGTCTTCGGCCCGCCTGAACTGCGCGGCGAGGCCCTGGGGTTGACGGAGCTGGCGGGGCGTGGCTGCGGGGTCCTGGACGCGCCGGACCTGGCGGAGGCGGACTTACGCGCCGCCCAGCTCACGGAGCTGGGAGATGCGCGGCAGGCACTGATGCAGCTGGGGAGCCTGCTGGGGGAGGTGGGGATCGCCCTGGTGGGGATGGCCAGTGGGGCGGACGACGAGACGACGTACTGGCAGTGCATGGAGGCGATCGACGCCGCGGACGAGTCCCGGGACCGGGTGCTGGAGATGCTGCGAAGACTGGCGGACCGGGACCAGGTGCTGGCGGAGCGGGAGGCGGGGTAGGGGCTGAACGGCGGATAGGGGCCGGCACCCTTCCCGAAGAAGGGCGGCACCCCGTGGCGCCGGGCTGCGCGACCCACCCCCGCCCAGCCTCAGCGCGGAGTAATTCGTCAGCGACTCGAACTTCGGCCGGCCTCCCCGTCCTGCCGCGCGCCCACGCCGGACCCTCCGGTCGCCTGCAGATCCGCGTCCAGGGCCGACAGGTCCGCGTTCAGCGCCGCCATCAGCTCCTCCATCTGCTGCAGCAGCCCCTTCTGCGGTCCGGCGCCACCGGTCTGCTGTGGTGCGAGTTCCTCGGACATGACGGCCTCCTCGGCCTTGGGCCCCCTGACAGAAGGTGGGCCGACACGGTGACGCTCCGGCGCTCAAGGGCCGGCGCGGGCGCCGGGCGGTCCGGCTCCGACCGAGCCAACGATCACCGTCGGGGGCGGTCACTGGCCCGGGCCAGGGGCGGCAACCGCGCGGGCGGAATTCACCCGACCGGGGACGACAGGCCCTGGGGGGACCGGTGCGGGCGACCGGTGCCACGGCGTGCAGGATGGAGGTATGGATCTTCGCATCTTCACCGAGCCCCAGCAGGGGGCCACCTACGACACCCTCCTCACCGTGGCGAAGGCCACCGAAGACCTGGGATTCGACGCGTTCTTCCGGTCGGACCACTACCTCAGGATGGGCTCCGGGGACGGCCTCCCCGGCCCCACCGACGCCTGGATCACGCTCGCCGGCCTCGCCCGCGAGACCAAGCGGATCCGCCTCGGCACCCTGATGACCGCCGGCACCTTCCGGCTGCCCGGCGTGCTCGCCATCCAGGTCGCGCAGGTCGACCGGATGTCCGGCGGCCGGGTCGAACTCGGCCTGGGCGCGGGCTGGTTCGAGGAGGAGCACAAGGCGTACGGCATCCCGTTCCCGAAGGAGAAGTTCGGCCGGCTGGAGGAGCAGCTCGCCATCGTCACGGGGCTGTGGGCCACCGAGGTCGGTCAGACCTTCGACTTCCACGGGACCTACTACGACCTCACCGACTCGCCCGCGCTGCCCAAGCCCGCCCAGGACCGGATCCCGGTCCTGATCGGCGGACACGGCGCCACCCGTACGCCCCGGCTCGCCGCCAGGTACGCCGACGAGTTCAACATGCCGTTCGCCTCGATCGAGGACAGCGAGCGGCAGTTCGGCCGGGTGCGGGCCGCCGCCGAGGAGGCCGGCCGCAAGGGCGACGAGCTCGTCTACTCCAACGCCCTCGTCGTCTGCGTCGGCAAGGACGACCAGGAGGTCGCCCGCCGTGCCGCCGCGATCGGGCGGGAGGTCGACGAGCTGAAGGTCAACGGGCTCGCCGGCTCCCCGGCCGAGGTCGTCGAGAAGATCGGCCGGTACCAGGAGATCGGCTCGCAGCGGCTCTACCTCCAGGTCCTCGACCTCGACGACCTGGACCACCTGGAGCTCATCTCCTCCCAGGTGCAGTCGCAGCTGTCGTAGCACCGGACCGGCCCCGACCGGTATGAGTGGTTCCCGCGTCATCCGGCGGATCGGGCCGACGAGGACGATCCGCCGGGTGCGTCGTCATCGCTTGTGGCCGACCCCCACGTACAGGGGTATCTCCTCGCCCCCGTGCCGCTCACCGAGCTCGGGGTGCCACTCGGCGGCGAGCACCACGCCCGGGTCCACCAGTTCGAGCCCCGTGAAGAACCCGGTGAACTCGTCGCGCGAGCGCACCTGCGCCGGAGTGCCGCCCTTGCGGTACACCTCGACGACGCGCTCCCAGGTCTCCGGGTCGAAGTCCCCCGTCGCATGGGAGAGAGTCAGACAGCTTCCCGGCGCCAGGGGTTCGAGCAACTCGCCGACGATCCGGCCGGGTTCGTCCTCGTCCGCCACCAGGTGCAGCAGCGCCACGAGGGACAGCGCGATCGGCTGCGCGAAGTCGAGGGTCTCCCGTGCCGCCGCGAGGATCCTGCCCGGTTCGCGTACGTCACCGTGGACGTAGGCCGTTCTTCCCTCGCGGGTGCTGTGCAGCAGGGCCTCGGCGTGCCTGAGGACGATCGGGTCGTTGTCCGCGTACACCACCCGGGCGTCGGGGACGATCCCCTGCACGATCTGGTGGAGGTTCGGCTCGGTCGGGATTCCGGTTCCGATGTCGAGGAACTGGCGGACACCCCGCTCGGCCAGCAGCCGGGAGGCACGGTGCATGAACCGGCGGTTGGTCCGTGCCATGTCGCGCACGGCGGGGAAGAGGGACACCACTTGCTCGGCCGCCTCCGCGTCGACCGGGTAGTTGTCCTTCCCGCCGAGGAAGTAGTCGTACATGCGGGCCGAGTGGGGCTTGCTGGTGTCGATGGGGGTCGCCCGTAATCCGGCGTCTGTCACGTGAGGCCTCCGCTGGTGGACATACGTGGGCGATCGGTCGTGCGCCGTTCGAACGCCCGGACGGTCCGGAGGCTAGCGAAAATTCTCGGGTGCCGCCGATGCCGGATCTGTACGGTGGGCGTATCCGCAGTTCAGACGACTACTCCAAGGCCTGCCCACCGTGTTCCTGACCATCACCACCACCGGCTCTCCAGAGCGCCCGGCCACCGACCTCGGCTTCCTGCTGCACAAGCACCCCGAGAAATCGCAGGCGTTCTCCACCTCCTACGGCACGGCCCACGTCCTCTACCCGGAGGCGGACGCCGAGCGCTGCACGGCGGCGCTGCTCCTGGAGGTCGACGCGGTGGCGTTGGTCCGGCGGGGGAAGGGCAAGGGCCGGGGCGGCGCGCCCGACGCGGCGCTCGCGCAGTACGTCAACGACCGGCCGTACGCCGCCTCCTCGCTGCTCGCGGTCGCGCTCAGCAGCGTGTTCTCCAGCGCGATGCGGGGCGTGTGCAACGCCCGGCCCGAGCGGGCCGCCCAGCCGCTGCCCCTGCGCATCGAGGTGCCCGCGCTGCCGGCCCGGGGCGGCCCGGAGCTCGTACGGCGGCTGTTCGAGCCGCTCGGCTGGGCGGTGACCGTCGAGCCCGTGCCCCTGGACCCGCAGTTCCCCGAGTGGGGCGACTCGCGCTACGTCCGCCTCGTCCTGGAGTCGGACGCGCTGACCCTCGCCGAGGCCCTCCGTCACCTCTACGTCCTGCTCCCGGTCCTCGACGACGCCAAGCACTACTGGGTGGCCCCCGACGAGGTCGACAAGCTGCTGCGGGTCGGTGAGGGCTGGCTGCCGGAGCACCCGGAGCAGAAGCTGATCACCAGCCGGTATCTGTCGCGCCGCTGGTCGCTGACCCGGGAGGCGATGGAGCGGCTGGAACTCGTGCGGCTCGCGGAGGCCGACGACAGCGAGGTCGAGGAGATCGACAACGCCGTCGAGGCCGAGAGCGAGACGGAGGAGAAGCCGACCCCGCTCGCCGTGCAGCGGCGGGACGCGATCATCGCCGCGCTCAAGGCGTCCGGCGCCGCCCGCGTGCTCGACCTCGGATGCGGACAGGGCCAGCTGGTGCAGGCCCTCCTCAAGGACCCCGCGTTCACCGAGATCGTCGGCGTGGACGTGTCGATGCGGGCGCTCACCATCGCCGGGCGGCGGCTGAAGCTGGACCGGATGGGAGAGCGGCAGGCCTCGCGCGTGACGCTCTTCCAGAGCTCCCTGGCCTACACCGACAAGCGACTGGGGGGCTACGACGCCGCCGTGCTCTGCGAGGTCATCGAGCACCTCGACCTGCCCCGGCTGCCCGCCCTGGAGTACGCGGTGTTCGGCGCCGCGCGCCCGCGGACGGTTCTGGTGACCACCCCGAACGTCGAGTACAACGTCCGCTGGGAGTCCCTCCCGGCCGGACACGTCCGGCACGGCGACCACCGGTTCGAGTGGACGCGCGAGGAGTTCCGGACGTGGGCGCGGGCGGTGGCCGAACGGCACGGGTACGGCGTGGAGTTCGTACCCGTGGGGCCCGACGACCCGGAGGTGGGGCCGCCCACCCAGATGGCCGTGTTCACGGCCGTCGTGAACGTGAACGACGAGAAGGAGGCGAAGGCCGCATGAGCGAGAACACCCGGGCGACGAACGGGCGTGTCCTGCCCGTCACCGACCTCTCCCTCGTTGTGCTCGTCGGCGCCTCCGGCTCCGGCAAGTCCACCTTCGCCCGGCGGCACTTCAAGCCCACCGAGGTCATCTCCTCCGACTTCTGCCGCGGCCTGGTCTCCGACGACGAGAACGACCAGAGCGCGACCCGGGACGCCTTCGACGTCCTGCACTACATCGCGGGCAAGCGGCTGGCCGCCGGCCGCCGTACCGTCGTCGACGCCACCAGCGTGCAGCAGGACTCCCGGCGGCAGCTGATCGAGCTGGCCAGGAAGTACGACGTGCTGCCCATAGCCATCGTGCTGGACGTGCCGGAGGAGGTGTGCGCCGAGCGCAACGCGGCCCGCACCGACCGGGCCGACATGCCGCGCCGCGTCATCCAGCGGCACATCCGCGAACTGCGCCGTTCGGTCCGGCACCTGGAGCGCGAGGGCTTCCGCAAGGTGCACGTGCTGCGCGGTGTGGAGGACGTCGACAACGCCACCGTCGTCACCGAGAAGCGCTTCAACGACCTCACCCACCTCACCGGCCCGTTCGACATCGTCGGCGACATCCACGGCTGTGCCGCCGAACTGGAGTCGCTGCTCGCCAAGTTGGGCTATGTCGACGGCGTGCACCCGGACGGCCGTACCGCCGTCTTCGTGGGCGACCTCGTCGACCGCGGCCCGGACAGCCCGGGCGTGCTGCGCCGCGTGATGTCGATGGTGAAGTCGGGCAACGCGCTGTGCGTGCCGGGCAACCACGAGAACAAGTACGGGCGTTACCTCAAGGGCCGCAAGGTCCAGCACACGCACGGCCTCGCCGAGACCATCGAGCAGATGGAGACCGAGAGCGAGGAGTTCCGCGCGCAGGTGCGGGAGTTCATCGACGGACTCGTCAGCCACTACGTCCTCGACGGCGGCAAGCTGGTCGTCTGCCACGCCGGTCTGCCCGAGAAGTACCACGGGCGTACATCCGGCCGGGTCCGCTCGCACGCGCTGTACGGCGACACCACCGGCGAGACCGACGAGTTCGGGCTGCCGGTGCGCTACCCGTGGGCCGAGGACTACCGGGGCCGGGCGGCCGTGGTGTACGGCCACACTCCGGTCCCGGACGCCACATGGCTGAACAACACCATCTGCCTGGACACCGGCGCCGTCTTCGGCGGGAAGCTGACCGCGCTGCGCTGGCCGGAGCGGGAACTGGTCGACGTACCGGCCGAGAAGGTCTGGTACGAGCCGGCCAAGCCGCTGCGGACGGAGGCACCGGGCGGGCACGACGGCCGGCCGCTGGACCTGGCGGACGTGCACGGCCGCCGGGTCGTGGAGACCCGGCACCAGGGCCGTGTCGCGATCCGCGAGGAGAACGCGGCGGCGGCGCTGGAGGTCATGAGCCGCTTCGCGGTCGACCCGCGCCTGCTGCCGTACCTCCCGCCGACCATGGCACCGACGGCGACCAGCCATGAGGAGGGCTACCTGGAGCACCCCGCGGAGGCCTTCGCGCAGTACGCGCGGGACGGCGTCGAGCGGGTCGTGTGCGAGGAGAAGCACATGGGCTCGCGCGCGGTGGTCCTGGTGTGCCGGGACGCCGAGGCGGCACGCAAGCGCTTCGGCGTCGACGGCCCGACCGGCTCCCTCTACACCCGTACCGGCCGTCCGTTCCTCGACGACGAGTCGGTGACGGAGACGATCCTCGACCGGGTGCGGACGGCGATCGGCGAGGCGGGCCTGTGGGACGAGCTCGAGACCGACTGGCTGCTGCTGGACGCCGAGCTGATGCCGTGGTCGCTGAAGGCGTCGGGCCTGCTGCGCTCGCAGTACGCGGCGGTCGGCGCCGCCTCCGGGGCGGCGTTCCCGGGTGCGCTGGCCGCGCTCGAGGGCGCTTCGGCGCGCGGCGTCGACGTGGCGGACCTGCTGGCACGCCAGCGCGAACGGGCCTCGGACGCGGCCGCGTTCACGGAGGCCTACCGCCGCTACTGCTGGCCGACGGACGGCCTGGACGGCGTACGCCTGGCTCCCTTCCAGATCCTCGCGGTCCAGGGGCGCAGCCTCGCCGGCCTGCCGCACGACGAGCAGCTCACGCTCCTCGACCGGCTGGTGGAGCACGACAGCACGGGCCTGCTCCAGACGACCCGACGCCTGTACGTCGACACCGGCGACCCGGAGTCGGTGCGGGCCGGCGTCGACTGGTGGCTGGAGATGACGGGCCGCGGCGGCGAGGGCATGGTCGTCAAGCCGATCGGCGCGGTGGTCCGCAGCGCGGAGGGGCGGCTGGTACAGCCCGGCATCAAGTGCCGGGGCCGTGAGTACCTCCGGATCATCTACGGCCCGGAGTACACCCGCCCGGACAACCTGGACCGACTGCGCAAGCGGTTCCTCAACCACAAGCGCTCCCTCGCCATCCGCGAGTACGCGCTGGGACTGGAAGCCCTCGACCGGCTGGCGGAGGGCGAGCCGCTGTGGCGCGTGCACGAGGCGGTGTTCGGCGTGCTGGCGCTGGAGTCGGAGCCGGTGGACCCTCGGCTGTGATCCGTGTGTCCGGGCCCGCCCGCTGTAGGGCCGGTCGTACGGCGCGTCGCCGGCCGTCAACACGGATGTCCGGGCGGCCTGGACAATCGGGAGTCGGCGTGCTGCGTTCGCCGCCGGGGACCCGGCCGGTGCGCTCTCGCGGTGGGCGGACGAACCGGCCGCCGCCGCGGCCGAGCCGCACGCGCCGGCCGGCTGGATCGTCGCCCGCGACGCTCCCGCCCCGGGGCCGCGCGGCCCGCCGTATGCTCGCGCGTCCGGAACCGCTCCAGCCGCTGCCCGGTGCCCTGCAGGGTCGAGGCACCAGGGCCTCACCCCCTCACCCCACCAACCGCAACCGCTCCTCGCACACCCCCACCCGCACCGTCTGCCCCCAGGTCAGCTCCAGCGCGTCCGCCTCCATCCCGTCCCCGAAGGCGACGAGTCGCTCGGATTCGACGGTGAGCCGGAGGCGGGTCGCGGCGGCGAGTTCGCCGGCCACCAGGGACGTACCGGTGGCCGGGGACGGCCAGGCCTCGCGGACGTACCACAGCAGGCGGTCCTCCGTCGGGGAGGGCAGCCGCAGCCGCCCTCCCCGCTCCTGCCACACCGACCGGATCCAGCCGGTCGCCCCCGTCCCGGTGCCGATCAGCACCCCGGACGAGGCCTGGGCCTCGACGACACCCCCGTCGTCCTCCAGGCCCAGGCGGTATCGGGCCGTCTGGTGTCCGACGGCGCCCAGGTAGATCTCGTTGAGGGCCACGAGCCGCTGTGTGTCGTCGGCCACCGCCTCGACCATGGTGAGTTCGTCGCAGCGGCCGCTTCCGGATTGCGCGGCGGCGAGGAGACTGCCGGTGTTCTCGGGGCGGTGGCGCACCAGGACGCCCGGATTGCGGCCGGGGTCGGTATCGATGCCCAGTACCGGCTGGCCGGTGAGGTACTTCGCCACGTTCGCGACCAGGCCGTCCTGTCCGGCGACGACCACGACGTCCTCGGGGGCGAACAGGAAGCGGTCCAGGTCGGCCCGTTCCACCCTGGTCCGACGCCAGGTCAGAGGGATCGCGGAGGTCACCTCCGTCAGCGCCTGCCGCGTGCGGCGGTGGCGTTCCGCGATCTCCTCGATGTCGCGGCCGCGGGAGGAGAGGAAGAAGGCGGCCTGGCCGTGTGTGCCGTGCCGGGCCACCAACTCCTCGTACTCCGTGGTGCGATGGACGAGGACGACCCGGGGAGCGAGGCTCACGCCTGCTCCTGGGCCGGGGCCTGGGCCTGGGCGCCGAGCTTGGCCAGCAACCCCGTCAGCACGTCCGGGGACACCGTCACGCTGTCGATCCGCGGCAGGTTCTCCGCGAGCCGGGTCCCGGTGAGGGCATGCAGGGTCGCCACGTCCACCTCCGCGTGCACCCGCAGCCAGGCCGCCTGCGCCTGGGCCCGCGCCTCACCGACCTCGCGCGCCCCCTCGGCCTCGGCCCGGGCCAGCCGTACGGACCGCGTGGCCTCCGCCTCCGCGAGGCGCACCGTCCGTGCCGCCTCCGCGTCCGCGAGCCGTACCGTCCGTGCCGCCTCCGCCTCGGCCCTGACCGCGTCGGCCGCCGCGTGCTCCTCGGCCTCCCGCCGCGCGTTCGTCCCCCGCTGGTCCACCAACTGCTCCTCGCGGCGGGCGAGTTCGATCTGGCTGGCCAGTTCGTTCTCGGCGATCGTGCGCTCCCGCTCGACGGCCACCGCCCGGCGTTCGTACGTCGCCCGGTCGGCCTCCTGCTGGATCTGCTCGCGGGCCGGGGTGCGCAGCGCCCGTTCCACCTCGGGTTCCGGGCGCAGCGCCATGACGCGCACGGCGACGACCTCGATGCCCGTGGCGGGCAGGCGGGGCTCGCCCGCGAGGCCGGTCGCGATCCGCTCCCGTACCGCCGTCACCCCGTCCACCAGCGCGGCCGACAGCGGCGTACGGGCCAGGACGTCCAGCGCGTGCTGCTGTGCCGTCTCCGTCAGGAGGGTGCCCAACTGCTCCAGCGGCGTGCCCCGCCACGCGCCCGTGTCCGGGTCGACCGAGAAGTCCAGCCGGGTCGCGGCCACCGCCGGGTCACTGATCCGGTAGGTGACCGTCGCCTGTACGGCCACGTCCTGGAAGTCGGACGTACGGGCATGGAAGGTCATCGCCAACTCCCGGTCGTCGACCGGTACTTCGGAGAGCGCGGCGGTCAGCGCCCGGAACCAGAAGCTGAGTCCCGGGCCGTCGTGCAGCAGCTTTCCGCCGCGGTGGTGGCGGATGTGCGCCGTGGGCGCGCCGCGCAGATGGCGCCAACCGAGGCGCCGGGTGATGTCGGCCATGGAGCCTGCCCCCTCTTTTTCGTCACGCCGACGATAACCGTGCCATGCGCTTGTCGTCAAGGGGACGAAAAGAAGAAAGATGGAGGCAAGTGGGGGGTGAACACGCGCCCCGATGGTCAGGATGGAGGCATGGCATTCCATGTCGACTCCGAGGCCGGGCGGCTGCGCCGCGTCATCCTGCACCGGCCGGATCTCGAGCTCAAAAGGCTCACCCCCAGCAACAAGGACGCGCTGCTCTTCGACGACGTGCTGTGGGTGCGCCGGGCGCGCGCCGAGCACGACGGGTTCGCCGACGTGCTGCGCGACCGCGGCGTCACCGTCCACCTCTTCGGCGACCTGCTCACCGAGGCCCTGGAGATCCCGGCGGCCCGCAGGCTCGTCCTGGACCGGGTCTTCGACGAGAAGGAGTACGGGGTGCTCGCCACCGACCACCTCCGTGCGGCCTTCGAGGGCCTGCCCTCGTCCGAACTGGTCGAGGCGCTCGTCGGCGGCATGACCAAGCGGGAGTTCCTGGAGGCGCACCCCGAGCCGACCTCCGTGCGCTTCCATGTCATGGAGCTCGACGACTTCCTCCTCGCGCCCCTGCCCAACCACCTCTTCACCCGCGACACCTCCGCCTGGATCTATGACGGCGTCTCCGTCAACGCGATGCGCTGGCCCGCCCGGCAGCGCGAGACCGTGCACTTCGAGGCGATCTACCGGCATCACCCGCTGTTCCGCGACGAAACGTTCCACTTCTGGTCGGAGGGGCAGGCGGACTACCCGTCCACCATCGAGGGCGGGGACGTCCTGGTGATCGGCAACGGCGCCGTCCTCATCGGGATGAGCGAGCGGACCACCCCGCAGGCCGTCGAGATGCTCGCCCACAAGCTGTTCGCCGCCGGATCGGCCGAGACGATCGTGGCCCTCGACATGCCCAAGCGGCGTGCCCTCATGCACCTGGACACCGTGATGACGATGGTCGACGGCGACGTCTTCACCCAGTACGCCGGGCTCGGCATGCTCCGCTCGTACACCATCGAGCCGGGCGCCGGCGACAAGGAGCTGAAGGTCACCGACCATCCGCCGGAGCACATGCACCGCGCGATCGCCGCCGCCCTGGGCCTGAACGAGATCCGCGTCCTGACCGCGACCCAGGACGTCCACGCTGCCGAGCGCGAGCAGTGGGACGACGGCTGCAACGTGCTCGCCGTCGAGCCGGGTGTCGTCGTCGCCTACGAACGGAACGCCACCACCAACACGCATCTGCGCAAGCAGGGCGTCGAGGTGATCGAGATTCCGGGCAGCGAGCTGGGGCGGGGGAGAGGGGGGCCGCGCTGTATGAGCTGTCCGGTCGAACGTGCGCCGGTGTAGGGGTGTCCGCGCGAGGGGCACCTGTGTAGGAGTGCCCGGACGACGAGGGGTGCCTGTATAGAAATGCCAATCGTCGTATAGACTTCCAGAGTCCCTGTTCACGTACCTCTGGAGCGCCCTCATGGCGACTGTCCCGACCGCCCTCGCCGGGCGCCACTTCCTCAAGGAGCTCGACTTCACCGAGCAGGAGTTCCGTGGGCTGGTCGAGCTGGCCGCCGAGCTGAAGGCCGCCAAGAAGGCCGGGGACGAGACGCAGTACCTGCGGGGCCGGAACATCGCGCTGATCTTCGAGAAGACCTCGACGCGCACGCGCTGCGCGTTCGAGGTCGCGGCCGCCGACCAGGGCGCATCCACGACGTACCTGGACCCCTCGGGCTCGCAGATCGGGCACAAGGAGTCCGTGAAGGACACCGGCCGCGTACTGGGGCGGATGTTCGACGCGATCGAGTACCGCGGGGACAGCCAGCGCAACGTGGAGGAGCTGGCCGAGTACGCGGGCGTGCCTGTCTACAACGGCCTCACCGACGACTGGCACCCCACCCAGATGCTGGCCGACGTGCTCACCATGACCGAGCACACCGCCAAGCCGCTCAAGGAGATCGCCTTCGCCTACCTGGGCGACGCCCGCTTCAACATGGGCAACTCCTACCTGATCACCGGCGCCCTGCTCGGCATGGACGTACGGATCGTCGCTCCCCAGGCGTACTGGCCCGCCCAGGAGATCGTGGACCGGGCCCTGGAGCTGGCCGAGACCAGCGGAGCCCGTGTCACCCTCACCGAGAAGGTCGACGAGGGTGTCCTCGGCGCCGACTTCGTCGCCACCGACGTCTGGGTCTCCATGGGGGAGCCGAAGGAGGTCTGGGACGAGCGGATCGCCGCGCTCGCCCCGTATGCGGTGACCATGGACGTCCTGCGCGCCACCGGGAACGCGGACGTGAAGTTCCTGCACTGTCTGCCGGCCTTCCACGACCTCGGCACCAAGGTCGGGCGGGAGATCTTCGAGTCCCACGGCCTGGATTCGCTCGAGGTGACCGACGAGGTCTTCGAGTCGGCGCACTCGGTCGTCTTCGACGAGGCGGAGAACCGGATGCACACGATCAAGGCGGTGCTGGTGGCGACGCTGGCCTGAGCGGGAGGGCTACACCGGGCGGCGTTGAGCCGGCAGGACCGGCAGTCTGAACCACACCGCCTTGCCCGAGTCCGTGGGCCGGTGGCCGCAGGACGAGCTCAGGGCCCGGATCAGAAGCAGGCCGCGGCCGTGCTCCTGCCAGGGGTCGGGGTCGCCGACGACGGGGCGGGTGAGGTTGCCGGGGGGTGCCGGGTCCGGGTCGTGCACCTCGACCTGGCAGCCGGAGGGCAGGAGCTCCACCACCAGCTCTATGGGGCGGTCGCCCGCGGTGTGCTCCACTGCGTTCGCGACCAGCTCCGCCGTGAGCAGCTCCGCGGTGTCGCTGTCGGCGGCATGCTCCAGCTCCGCCAGCGCCGTACGGACCAGAGCGCGTGCGACGGGCACCGCGGCGACGGTGTGCGGCAGCGCGATGCGCCAGGAGGCGGAGGCGGGCGGGCGATCTTGCAAGGCGGGTCCGTTCATGAGCAGGCTGTCCTGCTTTCAACCTTATGAATGGTACGGCGCCACCCGGCGAAGGCGTCCGACGGGCACCGTTCGAGACCTTCGGCCCCGACTGCTGGGCGGCTTACCCCGGTGAACGGTCGGCCTCGCGCGGTTGATCCCGCCGTTACGGGGGCGTCGACGATCCGTGACGGATGTGACGGGGCCAGGTCACATCCGAGATCCACATGTGAGGCCCACATGTGAGGCCCACATGTGAGGCCCACATGTGAGGCCCACATGTGAGGCCCACATTCACAGCGGTACCCGAATGGGTTATTGCGCAACCGTGACGACGGTCAAACTTGGGTGATAGCTTCGAAGGGTAGAGCTCGGAGGGTAGAGCTCCGTGAGTCAGTGCCCGCGCCGTCCGCCCGAGGAGGCCGCACGTCATGAGTCCCTTCACCGGCTCCGCCGCCCGCACCTCCGACTGGAAGCATCTGCGGGTCGAGCACGCCGACGGGGTGGCCACCGTCACCCTCGCCCGCCCCGAGAAACTCAACGCGCTCACCTTCGGCGCCTACGCCGACCTGCGCGACCTGCTCGCCGAGCTCTCCCGGGAGAAGGCGGTACGGGCCCTGGTGCTGGCCGGCGAGGGCCGCGGCTTCTGCTCCGGCGGCGACGTCGACGAGATCATCGGCGCCACCCTGTCCATGGACACCGCCCAGTTGCTCGACTTCAACCGGATGACCGGGCAGGTCGTGCGAGCCGTACGGGAGTGCCCGTTCCCGGTGATCGCGGCGGTGCACGGGGTGGCCGCGGGGGCCGGGGCGGTACTGGCGCTCGCGGCCGACTTCCGGATCGCCGACCCCACCGCCCGCTTCGCCTTCCTCTTCACCCGGGTCGGCCTGTCCGGCGGCGACATGGGTGCGGCCTATCTGCTGCCGAGGGTCGTCGGCCTCGGCCACGCGACCCGGCTGCTCATGCTGGGCGAACCGGTACGCGCCCCCGAGGCGGAGCGCATCGGCCTGATCAGCGAGCTGACGGAGGAGGGTCAGGCCGACGAGGCCGCCCAGACGCTGGCCCGCCGCCTGTCCGACGGCCCGGCGCTGGCATACGCCCAGACGAAGGCCCTGCTCACGGCCGAGCTGGACATGCCGCTGGCGGCGGCGGTGGAGATGGACGCCTCGACGCAGGCCCTGCTGATGAACGGCGAGGACTACGCGGAGTTCCACGCGGCATTCACGGAGAAGCGCCCACCGAAATGGCAGGGGAGGTAGGGATGCTCTCGGCCAAGGGGACTGCAACCCCCTCAGGGGCGCGGGGAACTGCGCGACCAGCCACAGACGACTCGCAGCCGCCAGCGGTGATCAGTCACCCCCTACGAGTCGCGATCATCGGCGGCGGCCCCGGCGGCCTCTACGCCGCAGCCCTGCTGAAACGCCTCGACCCCACCCGAGAGGTCACCGTCTGGGAGCGCAACGCCCCCGACGACACCTTCGGCTTCGGCGTGGTCCTCTCCGACGAAACCCTCGGCGGCATCGAACACGCAGACCCCGTGGTCTACGCCGCCCTGCAAGAACACTTCACCCGCTGGGACGACATCGACATCGTCCACCGAAGCACCCGCCAAACCTCCGGAGGACACGGCTTCGCGGCCCTGGGCAGAAAACGCCTCCTCGAAATCCTGCACGCCCGCTGCCGCGAGCTCGGCGTAGAGCTCCGCTTCCGCACGGAGGCCCCGTACCCGGCCTGGCTCGCGGAAACGTACGACCTCGTGATCGCCGCCGATGGTGTGCACAGCACCACCCGCGAGGCCTACACCCATGTGTTCCGCCCCCATGTGGCCGAACACCACTGCCGCTACATCTGGCTCGCCGCCGACTTCGCTCTCACATCGTTCCGCTTCGAGATCGCCGAGACCGAGCACGGCGTGATGCAGCTGCACGGCTACCCGTACGCGGCCGACGCCTCCACCGTGATCGTGGAGATGCGCGAAGAGGTGTGGGAGCGGGCCGGGTTCGCGGAACTCGACGAGCAGGAGTCCGTCGAGCGCTGCGCGAAGATCTTCGCGGAAGCGCTGCGCGGGCGGCCGCTGAAGTCCAACAAGTCGGCCTGGACGACCTTCCGCACCGTCGTCAACGAACGCTGGTCGCACGGCAACATCGTGCTGCTCGGCGACGCCGCCCACACGGCCCACTTCTCCATCGGCTCCGGCACCAAGCTCGCCGTCGAGGACGCCCTCGCGCTCGCCGCCTGCCTGGAGGAACAGGCCTCCCTGGAGCGGGCGCTGGCGGCGTACGAGGACGAGCGCAAGCCGGTCGTCGCGTCCACACAGCGCGCCGCCCGGGCCAGCCTGGAGTGGTTCGAGAACCTCGGCCTCTACCTCGACCAGCCGCCCCGGCAGTTCGCCTTCAACCTGCTCACCCGCAGCCGTCGCGTCACCCACGACAACCTGCGCCTGCGCGACGCCGGCTTCACCGAGGCCGTGGAGCGCGACTTCGGCTGCCCGCCCGGCACGCCGCCGATGTTCACCCCGTTCCGGCTGCGCGGCCTGACCCTGCGCAACCGGGTCGTCGTGTCCCCGATGGACATGTACTCGGCCACCGACGGAGTCCCCGGCGACTTCCACCTCGTCCATCTCGGCGCCCGCGCCCTCGGTGGCGCAGGCCTGGTGATGACGGAGATGGTGTGCGTCAGCCCGGAGGGGCGGATCACCCCTGGCTGCGCCGGCCTCTACAGCGGCAGGCAGGCCGACGCCTGGCGGCGGATCGTCCGGTTCGTGCACACCCAGGCGCCCGGCACCGCGATCGGTGTGCAGCTCGGCCACAGCGGCCGCAAGGGCTCGACCAAACTGATGTGGGAGGGTATCGACGAACCGCTGGACGACGGCAACTGGCCGCTCGTCGCGCCGTCCCCGCTCCCCTACAAGCAGTACAGCCAGACCCCGCGCGAACTCGGACGCGCCCAACTCACCGACATCCGCGAGCAGTTCACGGCAGCCGCCTGGCGAGCCGCCCGTGCCGGCTTCGACCTCCTCGAACTGCACTGCGCGCACGGCTATCTGCTCTCCGGCTTCCTCTCGCCGCTCACCAACCGGCGCACCGACGCCTACGGCGGCTCCCTGGAGAAACGGCTCCGCTTCCCGCTGGAGGTCTTCGACGCCGTACGCGCCGTCTGGCCCGAGGAGCGGCCGATGACCGTCCGTATCTCCGCCACCGACTGGGCCGAGGGCGGCACGACCGGCGAGGACGCCGTCGAGATCGCCCGTGCCTTCGCCGCGCACGGCGCCGACGCCATCGACGTGTCGACCGGGCAGGTCGTGGCCGACGAGCAGCCGGAGTTCGGGCGGTCGTACCAGACGCCGTACGCGGACCGGATCCGGCACAGCGCCGGTCTCCCGGTGATCGCGGTCGGCGCGATCTCGTCCTGGGACGACGTCAACTCCCTGATCCTGGCGGGCCGCACGGACCTGTGCGCCCTCGCCCGCCCGCACCTCTACGACCCGCACTGGACGCTGCACGCGGCGGCCGAGCAGGGCTACGACGGTCCGGGCGTCGTCTGGCCGGCCCCGTACCGGGCGGGCAGCCGCCGCCCGCAGACCGGACGCACGGACGCCCCCAAGCCCCGTCTGACGCTCAGCGGTTGAGCTCCACCATCCCGGCGGTCAGCGTCGCGCCGTCCGCCGGGTCGATCAAAATTCGGCGTAGACGGCGGCGGCCGGCTCCTGGGGCGTCTGGAGCTGGGTGCGCACCATGAGTGAGGGATCCACCGGCGGCTCGTACGGGTCGTCCGCTCCCATCAGCCCGGTCAGCCGGCCGGCCGCCTGCCGTGCGCGCGAGCACCTCCGAGACCAGGCCGATGCGCTGCACGTCGGTGTTGCGGTCCGCCCGCGAGAAGCCCGGGCCCGCGGAGAGGAAACGCCGGATCTCGTCGCCGTCCAGGACCTCCACGCGGTGTCCCTCGGTCCTCAGACGGTCACCGAGCAGACGGGCGATCGTGGTCTTGCCCGCGCTCGGCAGCCCTCAGGGGCGCATGGTGGGCCCGAGGTCACAGGCCGGCGTATACGGCTCCCGCGTCCCGCAGGCGCTCGTGCAGTCCCCGGAAGACGGCGGCCGAGCGCGCGCCCGGCCAGTCCCCGGGCAGCAGCCGGGCGGGCAGGCCGGGGTCGGTGTAGGGGAGGTGGCGCCAGGAGTCCAGGGCGAGGAGGTAGTCGCGGTAGGCCTCCTCGGGCGGGGTGTCCTGCCGCCGCTCCCAGTCGTGCAGCACGCGCGCGTGGCGGTCGAGGAACGCCTCGTGCTCCTTGGCGATCGCGGCCAGGTCCCACCAGCGGGCGACGGCCTCGGCGGTCGGCGTGAAGCCGAGGTGCTCGCCGCGGAAGAAGTCGACGTACTCCTCCAGGCGCAGCCGCTGCAGGGTGTGCCGGGCCTCCTCGTAGAGCCGTGCGGGCGCGATCCACACGCCGGGAGCCGCCGTCCCGAAGCCGAGCCCGGCCAGCCGGGAGCGCAGCACATGCCGCTTCTGCCGCTCCGACTCCGGCACCGAGAACACCGCGAGCACCCAGCCCTCGTCGTCGGGCGGCGCGGTGGTGTAGATGCGCCGGTCGCCGTCGTCGAGCAACTGCCGGGCGTCCGGCGAGAGTTCGTATCCGGCCGCGCCCTGTGCCGTGCGGGCCGGCAGCAGCAGCCCGCGTCGCTTCAGCCGCGACACCGACGAGCGTACGGAAGGGGCGTCCACGCCGACCGCGGCCAGCAGTCTGATCAGCTCGGCGACCGGCACCGGGCCGGGCATGTGGCGGCCGTAGGCGCCGTAGAGCGTGACGATGAGAGACCGTGGTGCATGCTGGTCGGACACGTTGATCATCTTAGGTCGTACGGATCACTGCCGGTCACCCCGCGGGGCAACACCGTCGCGCAGCCGGAACCGCTGGAGCTTGCCGGTCGCGGTGCGTGGCAGCGCGTCCAGGAAGACGATCTCGCGCGGGCACTTGTACGGCGCCAGCTCGGCCTTGACGAACGCGCGCAGCGCCTCCACATCCCGTCGCGCACCGTCCCTGAGCACCGCGTATGCCACCACCACCTGCCCCCGCGCCTCGTCGGGCCGCCCCACCACCGCCGTCTCCAGCACGTCCGGGTGGCGCAGCAGTGCCTCCTCGACCTCCGGGCCCGCGATGTTGTAACCGGCCGAGATGATCATGTCGTCCGCGCGGGCGACATAGCGGAAGTAGCCGTCACTCTCCCGGACGTAGGTGTCGCCGGTGATGTTCCAGCCGTGGCGCACGTACTCGTGCTGCCGGGGATCGGTCAGATAGCGGCAGCCGACGGGCCCGCGCACGGCGAGCAGCCCCGGCTCCCCGTCGGGTTTCTCGCGGCCGTCCTCGTCGACCACGCGCGCGTGCCACCCCGGTACCGGCATCCCCGTGGTCCCGGGCCTGATGTGCTCGTCGGCCGCCGAGATGAAGATGTGCAGCAGTTCGGTGGCGCCGATGCCGTTGATGATGCGCAGCCCGGTCCGCTCGTGCCACGCCTGCCAGGTGGCGGCGGGCAGGTTCTCGCCCGCGGAGACGCAGCGGCGCAGTGAGGAGATGTCGTGCGAGTCGAGTTCGTCGAGCATGGCGCGGTACGCCGTCGGGGCGGTGAACAGCACGGACACCCGGTGCTCGGCGATCGCGGGCAACAGCTGTTTGGGGCCGGCCTGTTCGAGGAGCAGGGCGCTGGCGCCGGCCCGCATCGGGAAGATGACGAGACCGCCGAGGCCGAAGGTGAAGCCGAGTGGCGGACTGCCGGCGAAGACATCACCCATATGGGGGCGCAGCACATGCTCCGAGAAGGTGTCGGCTATCGCGAGCACATCCCGCTGGAAGTGCATACAGCCCTTGGGCCGTCCGGTGGTGCCGGAGGTGAAGGCGATGAGCGCGACGTCGTCGGCCGCGGTGTCGGCGGCGGGGTACGGAGTGTCGGGCGCCGGGCGGCGCAGCAGGTCGTCGGGGGCGTCGCCGCCGTACGTCGTGATGCGCAGGCCGGGTATCTCGGCCTTGGCGAGGTCGTCGACGGCGCGTATGTCGCACAGCGCGTGCCGCACCTCGGCCATCTCGCACATGGTCCGCAGCTCGTGCGGCCGCTGCTGGGCCAGCACGGTGACGGCGACCGCGCCCGCCTTGAGTACCGCCAGCCAGCAGGCGGCGAGCCACGGTGTGGTGGGGCCACGCAGCAGCACGCGGTTGCCCGGGACGACGCCGAGGTGGTCGGTGAGCACATGTGCGATCCGGTCGACGCGGGCGCGCAGTGTGCCGTATGTCCATGTGTCGCCGGACGGTGTGTGGAACACGGGCCGTTCGTCGTCGGGGCCGTCGAGCAGCTCGGCGGCGGCGTTGAGCCGTTCGGGGTAGCGCAGTCCCGGAAGGTCGAAGCGGAGCTCGGGCCACTGGTCGGGCGGTGGCAGGTGCTCGCGGGCGAAGCTGTCGACGTGGGCGGAGCGGTGCAGACCGGCCATGGCGGTTCGCCCCCTTGCCGTGTGGGCTGCCTTGTGGGCGTCGTGGTGGGCTCGCAGGGCGAGCGTATCGTGTTGGTGACGACAGTCAATGGTGCGCGATATCGTCGAGGGGTTCGTCGAGGAAGTCCGTCGCCAGGGCCCGTCGCGGACGGCTCCGCAGGGAGGTCGACAATGCCCGCATTCTCACTCGATCCGACGCAAACCGCATGGTGTGCCGAGCTGCGTGCCCTGGCCGCCGAACGGCTGCGCCCGCTCGCGGAGAAGGGCGAGCCCGGACACGTCAACCGCCCGTTGGTCGCCGAACTCGGTCAACTGGGCTTGCTGGAGCGGCTGTTCAGCTCCGGCGCAGTCGACCTGTGCCTGATGCGGGAGTCCCTCGCGTACGCCTGCACGGAGGCCGAGACCGCGCTCGCCCTGCAGGGCCTGGGCGCGCATCCCGTCCACGCGTACGGCACCCCGGCCCAGCGGGAGCGCTGGCTGCCCAGGGTGGCCGAGGGGAGCGCGGTGGCAGCCTTCGCGCTGAGCGAGCCGGGGGCCGGGTCGGACGCGGCGGCGCTGGAGCTGCGGGCGGAGCGGGACGAATCGGTGCCGGGAGGGCCGGAGGGTCCCGGTGGAGCGGGTGGCCCCGGCGGGCCGGGCGGTCCAAGCAGGCCGGGCGGCCCGGGGGGCCCGGGTGGTCCGGGGGGCCCGCGAGGGCCGGGTGAGACGCCCGGCGTCTCGCTCGCATCGCTCGCCGCCGAGCCCGACGGCCCCGCCCGCTGGCGGCTCACCGGCGAGAAGTGCTGGATCTCCAACGCCCCCGAGGCCGACTTCTACACGGTGTTCGCCCGCACCACTCCCGGCGCCGGTGCCCGGGGTGTCACCGCCTTCCTGGTTCCGGCCGACCGTCCCGGTCTCACCGGAGCGGGCCTCGACATGCTCTCCCCGCACCCCATCGGCGCCCTCTCCTTCGACGCCGTCCCCGTCACCGCCGACGACATGCTCGGCGAGGCCGACCGGGGCTTCCGGGTCGCGATGGGCACCCTCAACCTCTTCCGGCCCAGCGTCGGCGCCTTCGCCGTCGGCATGGCCCGGGCGGCCCTGGACGCGACCCTCGCCCACACGGCCGAACGGGAGGCGTTCGACGGCAAGTTGAAGGACCTTCAGGCGGTCGCCCACCAGGTCGCCGAGATGGCCCTGCGCACGGAGGCGGCCCGCCTGATGGTGTACGCGGCGGCGACGGCGTACGACGAAGGGGCCGGGGACGTGCCGAAGCGTGCCGCGATGGCGAAACTGCTCGCCACCGAGACCGCGCAGTATGTCGTCGACACGGCGGTCCAGTTGCACGGTGCGCGTGCCCTGCGCCGTGGCCACCTGCTCGAACACCTCTACCGCGAGGTGCGCGCCCCCCGTATCTACGAGGGGGCCAGCGAGGTCCAACGGGGCATCATCGCCAAGGAGTTGTACGCCGACATGGAGGGCGCCCAGTGAGTACCGAGCGCGTCAACCCGCCCGATCTGTCCCCGGCCACCGGCTTCTCCCACGCGGTCGTCGCCACCGGCTCACGGATCGTCTTCCTGGCCGGCCAGACCGCGCTCGACACGGACGGCAAGGTGACGGGCGACAGTCTGCCCGAACAGTTCGAGCGGGCCCTGGCCAATCTGCTGGCCGCGCTCACCGCCGCCGACGGCACCCCGGCGGACCTCGCCCGGGTCACGGTCTACGCCACCGACGTCGCCGCGTATCGCTCTCAGGCCGCCGAAATCGGTCGTATCTGGCGGCAGTTGGCGGGCCGTGACTATCCGGCCATGGCGGTCGTCGAGGTCGTACGCCTCTGGGACGAGCAGGCGATGGTGGAGCTCGACGGGTTCGCGGTGCTGCCGTAGTCCGCGCTCACGCCGCCATCGCGAGCCGCTCGGCCGGCACCCGGTGCGGTGCGACGACGCGGCCGTCGGGCAGCAGCTCGCCGCTGTCGTCGAACACGATCGCGCCGGTGCAGAGCAGGCTCCAGCCCTGCTCGGGGTGTGCGGCCACCACATGTGCGGTGCGGCCATGGGTGGACGGGCACGAGGACGAGTGGGAACACATGGCGCACCTCCACATTGGGCGGACGAGCCGTGTGGCTCGTCCATATGGGTAGACCATGCTCCCGCTCCGAACTCATCGGAACAGCGGGTCGTGAACGGTGACAACACGCGGACAACACTCTGACCGATCCACGAAGGTCGGGGCGGACTCGCCACCGAGTGGGTGACGATCACGTCCTTGAGCGCGCCTGCCGGGTACCAGTGGAGGGGCCCCACTCCGCCCACCCGGGAGGTCATCCCATGCCCTTGCGCCCCGCGCTCGCCACCGCCGCCTGCGCCGCCCTGCTCCTGCTGGTCGCCGCTCCCTCGGCCCCCGCGGACTCCTCGGCGCCCGCGCCGGAAGAGATCGTGACCGTCGACTCCAAGGGCCTCATGGCCGCGGACGGCACCGTCACCCTGTCCGGCACCTACCGCTGCGTCGACAGCGTGGGCCCGGTGTACGTGAGCTCGTCCATCGGCCAGCGGTCCGACTCCGTCCGGCACGCCATCGGCGGCACCTCCGCCGTGTGCGACGGCAAGCTGCACCGCTGGGAGAACGAGAGCAGGCCCTCCCCGACCACCCTCAAGCACGGCAAGGCGGACGTCGAGGCCGCCATCGTGGAACTCCACCCCGTCGGCATCCTGCCCCTGCCCCGCTTCCACGCGCTGCTGAGGCAGGACGTCACCCTGAAGAAGGCGTAAGCCGCAGCCCTCTGCGGCACGACGCGCACCGCGGCCCCTTCCGGTCGGGAGGGGCGCGGTGTCATGTGTGGCTCGGACGGCTCGGACGGCTCGGACGGCTCGGCGGGTGCTCGGCGGGGCCTTCCAGGCACCGTTGTCGGGCCGGCTCACCACTCGCGCAGGGATGCTCGACCGGTCGCCCTGCGCCCGATCCAGGCGCCGCCGTGTGTCACGCCGGGTACGCGTGGGTCTGTGTCGCCTTCACCGTCGCCCAGATCCGCGCGCCGGTGCGGAGGCCGAGTTCGGCCGCGGAGGCCGTGGTGAGGTCCGCGGTGAGGGGGAGCGTGCCGGTGAGGGCCACGCGGATCTGGTCGCCGTGGGTCTCCAGGCCGGCCACCTCGCACGGCCAGAGGTTGCGGGCGCTGGCGCCGGTGGGGCGGTCGCGGTACAGGGTCACCGCGGCCGGGGGGAAGGTGACGAAGACCGGTCCGGTGAGGTCCTCCGTGGTGGTGATCTCCGGTCCGGCGTCCAGGCGTACGACGTGCCCCTCGGCCTCGCCCTTGTAGAGGTTCAGGCCGACGAGATGGGCGATGTAGTCCGTACGCGGATGACGGGCGATGTCGGCCGGGGTGCCCTCCTGCACGACATGGCCCTCCTCGATGACGACCAGGCGGTCGGCCAGGACCATGGCGTCCAGCGGATCGTGTGTGACCAGCACCGCGACCGCCTCGAAGTCGGCCAGATGGCGCCGGAGCTGGGCGCGGACGTCGAGGCGGGTGCGCGCGTCGAGCGCGGCCAGCGGTTCGTCGAGGAGCAGCAGCCGCGGACGGTTGGCCAGGGCGCGGGCCAGGGCCACGCGCTGGGCCTGGCCGCCGGAGAGCCGGCGGGGCTTGGCGTCGGCGTGCGCGGCGAGGTCCATCCGCTTCAGCCACTCGGCGGCCTGCGCCCGCGCCTCCGCCTTGCCGGCGCCGTGGCAGCGGGGGCCGAAGGCGACGTTGTCGAGGGCGGTGAGGTGGGGGAAGAGGAGGTAGTCCTGGAAGACGACGCCGACCGGGCGGGACTCCGGTGGCGTACGGTCCAACTCGGCACCGTCCAGCTGCAGATGACCCTGCGTCAGCGGGGTGAGCCCGGCCAGCGCGCGCAGGGCCGTGGTCTTGCCGGCGCCGTTGGGGCCCAGCAGCGCGATGACGTCACCGGGAGCGGCCGTCAGGGACACGTCCAGGCGGAAGCGCCCCCGGTCGACCACGAGCCGGGCGTCCAGCCCCTCCCGGTCGGAACGCGGGGCGGTATCCGCGGCGGAGCCCGCTGCGGATTCCGTGGCGGAGCCTGCTCCGGGTTCCGTGCCGGTGTCGTGCGCGGTCTTGTCGATGTCGGTCATGAAGCGGTCATCCCACGTCGGTCATGATGCGGTCATCCAGCGGTCGCGCAGCCCCGCCAGGACCGCGATCGAGACGGTCAGCAGGACGAGGCTGAGGGCGATGGCCGCCTCCGGGTCGCTCTGCAGGGCCAGGTAGACGGACAGGGGCATGGTCTGGGTACGGCCCGGGAAGTTGCCCGCGAAGGTGATCGTCGCGCCGAACTCGCCGAGCGCCCGTGCCCAGGCCAGCACCGCGCCCGCCGCGATGCCCGGCGCGATCAGGGGGAGCGTGACCCGCCGGAACGCCGTGAAGCGGGAGGCGCCCAGCGTGGTCGCGGCCTCCTCGTAGCGCGGGTCGGCGGCCCGCAGCGTGCCCTCGACGCTGATGACGAGGAACGGCATGGCGACGAACGCCTCGGCGACCACGACCCCGGCGGTGGTGAAGGGCAGGGTGATCCCGAACCACGCGTCCAGCCACTTCCCCACGACCCCGTTGCGGCCGAGCGCCATCAGCAGCGCCACGCCCCCGACCACCGGGGGCAGCACCAGCGGCAGCGTGACCAGGGCCCGAACCAGCCCGCGTCCGGGGAACTCGACTCGGGCCAGCAGCCAGGCCAGGGGTACGCCGATCACCAGGCTCACCGCGGTGGCCGCCGTAGCGCACAGCAGGGACAGCTGCAGGGCCTGCCACACCTCGGGGCTGGTCAGCTGGTCCGGCAGGCTGTGCCAGGGGGTGCGGACGAGCAGGGCGATCAGCGGCACGACCAGGAACGCCAGGCCCAGCAGGGCGGGCACCAGCAGAGGCAGTGGCACGCCATTGAAGGCATTGAAGGCATTGAAGGCCTTGAAGCCCGTCCGGCCACGCCGGCGCCGCGGTCCGCCCGTCAGGGTGTCGGCCGCGGCGTCGGACTTTTCGTGCGGGGAGGTCACGGCTTGAGGAACCCGGCCTCGGTCAGGACCCGCTGACCCTCGGCGGACCGCACGAGCGCGATGAACGCCTTGGCGGCCTCGGCGTTGGTCGCGTCCTTGAGCAGGGTGATCGGGTAGTCGTTGATGGCGTCGGCGGACTCGGGGAACTCCACGCCCTCCACCTTGTCACCCGCGGCCTTCGCATCGGTCTTGTAGACGACGGCGGCGTCCGCCTCCTTCAGTTCGACCTTGGTCAGGGCGGCCTTGACGTCCTGCTCGTACGACACCGGCGTGAGCTTCAGGCTGCTCGCGTCGAGGGCCTTCTGGGCGGCGGCGCCGCACGGCACCTCCTCGTCGCACAGCACGACCTTCAGATCGGCGTTCGTGAGGTCCTTGAGGGAGTCGACCTTGTCGGGGTTGCCCGGCAGGGTGGCGATCTCCAGCTGGTTGCGGACGAAGGTGGCGGGCGTGCCGGAGGCGTCCCCGGCGTCCGTGACGATCTTCATCGTCTTGGGGCTGGCCGAGGCGAACACGTCCGCCGGGGCGCCGCCGGTGATGCTCGCGGCCAGCGAGTCGCTGCCGCCGAAGCTGAAGGTCACCTTCGTGCCCGGGTGCTCCTGCTCGAACTGCTTGCCCAGCTTCTCGAAGCTCTCCTTCAGCGAGGCGGCGGCGAAGACGGTCACCGTGCCGGAGAGCCGGGGGGAGCCGGACGCCGAGGGGGAGGAGTCCGACCCCGCGGTGTCCGAGTCGGCGGAGGAGCAGGCGCTCAGGGCCAGCAGCGCGGCGGCGCTCGCGCCGGTCACCTGCAGCATCCGGCGGGTCCGGCGCACGGTACGGGTCATCACGGATCTACTCCTTCTCAAGGCTCTTCCAGGGTCTTGCGGTGACGGTCGGCGGCGCGGCTACGGCCTCTCGACGACGACGTTCGTCGACTTGATCACCGCGATCGCCGGCACACCGGGCTCCAGCTCCAGTTCCTCGACCGACTCCCGGCTCACCAGGGACACCACCCGGTACGGCCCGGCCTGGATCTCCACCTGGGCCGAGACATCGCCGAGCCGCACCTCGGTGACGATGCCGGAGAGCCGGTTGCGCGCCGAGGAGCCGGGGTTCTCCCGCTCCGTGCGGTGCGATTGCCGGGCGAAGGCCGCCAGGGCGGCTCCGGGGATGAGGCGGTGCCCTGACTCGTCGCGGTCGGCGTGCAGTCTGCCGCCGTCGACCAGGCGCCGCACGGTGTCCGTGCTGACGCCCAGTAAGGCGGCCGCCTCACCGATCCGGTAGGTGTGCATACGCCGAGCATACTGCCGCAGATGCAAGCCGTAAGTCCCTTGTCACATCGCATGAGCCCGGCTGTGGCTCATGAAGGTTGGTATATGCGTTTGTACAGGAGGTCCGCTCGGGTACGGTCACCCGGGCCGGCCCGCATCACCGTCTGCCGCAGTCGGTGCACCACCGTTTCACCGGCCCGCTCCTGCATGACGTGCTGGCGGCGGATCGACCCGGACTTCGGCCGCGCCCCCGTCCTCCTCGCGGCCGGCATCGACGACACCCCGCTCGACCGGGCCGGACCGCAGCTCGTCCTGCCGCAGGACCGCTGCGGGCCCGCTACATCAGCGGGATCACCGCGATCCGGGTGGACGGCGGCTGCCCCGCGCCGACGTGACCCACCCGTCGGAAATCCCGTTTGCCGGGAAACGATCCGACGACCTACCGTCGGGCCCATGGCTGACGACGAACACACGCGCGCGGCACGGTTGTTGGACGCTCAGGGCAAGGCCGAGCGGCTCTTCGCGGAGATCGAGGAGCGCGGGCTCGTCGCGCCGGGGGAGGGGGAGCGGGAGGTCAGCGACCGGGTGCGGGATCTCGCGAACGAACTGTTCGGCACGACCCGGCACTGGCACAAGCGGATCGTGCGCTCGGGACCGAACACGTTGCTGCCGTACCGGGAGAACCCGCCGGACCGGGTGATCGGCGCGGACGACATCGTGTTCGCCGACTTCGGGCCGATCTTCGAGGAGTACGAGGCCGACTTCGGGCGGACCTTCGTGCTGGGCGACGACCCGGTCAAGCGGCGGCTCGCGGACGATCTGCCGAAGGTCTTCGCCGCCGGGAAGCGGTTCTTCGAGAGCGACCCCGACATCACCGGCAAGAGGCTGTACACCGAGGTCGAGCGGCTGGCCGCCGAGGCCGGGTGGGAGCTGGGCGGCTGGCATGCCGGGCACCTCGTCGGGGAGTTCCCGCACGAGTGGATCGACGGCGCCGACGTGGAGTCGTACATCGCGCCCGGCAACGACACCCCGCTGCGGCGCACCGACAAGGCCGGGCGCCGCTGCCACTGGATCCTGGAGATCCATCTCGTCGACCGGGGGCGGGAGTTCGGCGGGTTCTACGAGGAACTGCTCACCCTCGGCTGAGCGGATCCGCCTGCCTTCAGGGGCTCTCGCTCATCGACTTGGCGTCCTGCGGGCCGATCGTGTGCGCCGTGGCCACCACGCCCCGCTCGCCGGCCTCCCAGAGATCCTGCAGTCACGAAGTGACCGCCGGTCAGTCGTCCCTGCGTTCCGGGGCTGTCGACCAGCCGATGAGGGCGCCGCGCAGCGCCGCCACCAGGCGGGAGGCGGCTTCGTCCTCGGTGCGGCCGCTCTTGATGAGGTCGAGGATGTCGCGGGGGTCGAACAGGGCGTTCCACAGGTACAGCGCCTCGTCCCCGAGGTCGCCGAGGCCGAGGTCCTCGGCGGTCTGCCGCAGCGGCTCGGTGAGCGCATCTGCCTATCGCCCCGCCGTGTTCGAGGACGAGCGACACCCAGTAGCGGGCGCCGAAGAGCTCGACCGGGTCGTCTTCACCGCCTCGGCAGGGGTGCACGGACAGCCGCTCGCCGAGTTCGCCGTCGTCGGTGTGCTCGCCGGGGTCAAGGACCTGCCCCGCCTCGGCCGTCAGCAGGGCGACCGCGAGTGGAGCGGCCGCTGGACGATGAGGCAGGTGAGCGAGCAGACCGTGCTCGTGCTCGGCCTCGGCGGGATCGGCCGGGTCGTCGCCGCGAAACCGCACCCGCTGGGGGCCGGAGTCATCGGCACGAGCAGGAACGGCGTCGGCGCCTCCGGAGTGTGCGAGATCGTCCGTCCCGGCGCGACCCTCGTCAACGTCGGCCGGGGAACCGTGGTCGACAAGGCCGCCCTCGTCGACGCCCTCGACAGCGCTGGACGTCTTCGAGACGGAACCGCTGCCCGGCGACAGCCCGCTCCGGGACCACGACCGCGTCCCGGTGAGCCCCCACACCGCCGCCCTCAGCGCCGCGGAGGACCGTCTCATCGCCGAACTCTTCGCGGCCGACGCCACCCGGCTCCTCGACGGACACGACCTGCTCAACCGCGTGAACACCGTCGAGTTCTGCTGAGCGGGAGGACGACCCGGCAACGGACCAGGAGGACGACCGGGCACACGACCTCGTCCTCCGGCGGCGCCGACACGGCGAAGACCGCCGCGATCACCTAGTGTCGGCGCACCCGGCCGCGCCGCACCGAAGGACCCCGCATGACCAGCGCCCCCCACCCCCTCGTCACCCGAGCGCACGAACTCGCCACGGAGGTGCTCGCACCCCGTGCGGAGCGGGTCGACCAGGAGGGGTTGCCCGCGAGCCATATCGAGGCCGTCAAGCGGTCCGGCCTGCTCGGGATCGGCGCCCCCGTGGCGTACGGCGGTTCGGCGGCGCCCGCGGATGTCGTCCGGGAGACCGCCGAGATCCTCGCGGGCGCGTGCTGCTCGACCTGGTTCGTGCAGACCCAGCACCACACGCCGGTCAAGACCCTGGCCGCGAGCGAACTCCCCGTCCGGGAACGGCTGCTCGGCCCTCTCGCCACCGGCGCACTGCTCTCCGGGATCGCCTTCTCCCACCTGCGCGCCCACCCCCGGGTCCTGGTGAGGGTCACCCGGGAGCGGGGCGGCCGGCGCTTCGACGGCACGGTCCCCTGGTACACCGGATGGGGCCTCAACGACGTCATGCTGCTCGCGGGCGTCACCGAGGCCGGCGAGGCCCTTTTCGCCTTCACCGAGGCACGCGAACAGCCGGGCCTGAGGCCCTCACCCGAGATGCGGCTCGCCGCGCTCACCGCGTCCCGGACGGTCTCCCTGACACTGGACGGCCTGTGGCTGCCCGAGGAGTCCGTGGTGCTGTGCACGTCCTACGAGAAGTGGGCCACCACCGACCGCCCCCGGAACACCAACGCCTCCCCGGCCGTCTTCGGCGTCGCCCGAGCGGCGCTGGACCTGCTGGACACGGCCGGCGACCCCGCGGCCGAGGAGGCGTCGCAGGCGCTGCGGGCCCGCCTCGACGGCGTCCGGCGCCAGGCCTACGCCCTCGCCGACCACCCTGTGCCGCACGAGCGCATCGAGGAGCGGCTGGCGCTCAAGACACGGGCGTACGACGTCATGCGGGCGGCCACGACCGCGGCCGTGGTGTCCGGCGGCGGCCGTTCCATGGACCTGCGCGACCGCGCCCAACGCCTGGCGCGGGAAGGGCTGTTCCTGCTGGTGCAGGGCCAGACGACGGACGTACGCACCGCTCATCTCGCCGCACTGGCCTCGGCGTAACCCGGCGGACGCGCCGTGCGCCTCCCTCACTTCCGCGGTGTCGGCACCCGTTCGGGTGGCGATCAGGGGCGCGCGGGCGGCGACCAGGGGCGCACCGACCCGGTAACGGGCATCGATTCGCCCTCGTGAAGCAGGTGGACGAACTGGCAAAGTGGATGGGTACGGCACACTGCGGCGGGGGAGACATGGCAGACATGACGGCGACCATCTCGGTGAAGGTCGAGGGGCCGGTCGGGCTGGACGACCCGCAGGAACTCCTCGAAGAGCTCGGGCAGGTGACGGGGCTGGCCTGGCGGCTGGAGCCCGTCGGGCGGGACGGCACCCTCGACGGGGGCCTCGCCGTGACCATGCTGCAGGCCGTGCTCGGCGGCGCGGTCGGGGCCGCGGTGCAGGCCGCCACGCAGCTGGCGGTCGACAACTGGCGGCGCCGCAGGCTCGACCCGCCGCCCGTCATCGTCGTCGTACGGCCCCCCGAGCCGCCGCAGGACCCACCGCCGCCGGCCCGCCCCGACGGCCCCGACACCCCCGAGGGGAGCTGACGGCATGGCGTCACGGGCGGTGGTGGTGGGGGTCGGGACCTACGCCGACGACTCCGGCATACACGGATACCCGACGATCGAGGCCAGCGCCCGCGCGTACGGCGAGGCGCTGGACCGGGACCCGCGGTGGGGCACGGCTGCCCGGTCCCCGGTGCTGGACCGGGAGGAGGTGCGCACCGCCGACGGCGTGATGCGGGCCCTGCATGAGGCGGCCGCGGCCGGTGAGGGGCCGCAGGACACCCTGCTCGTGGTGTACGTCGGGCACGGCGCGTACTGGCAGGACGTGCCCGGCGGCCAGGTCCACTTCGCGCTCGGCTCGTCCCGGGTCAACGAGCCCTGGACCTGGCTGTCCGCCTGGTACGTGTACCGGGCGATCAGGAAGAGCAAGGCCGGACTCAAAGTGCTGATCGCGGACTGCTGTTACTCCAGCATGCTGCCGCACCTGGGCCCCGAGTCCGCCCTGCCGGGCATTCTCGGCACCCGCTACCAGGGCACCTGTGTGCTCACCGCGGTCGGCGGCAACGTCCACAACGCGTGGGCGGGCGCCTGCCCGAACCTCCCCGCTCCCCTCGACAGTTGCACGACCTTCAGCGGCCATCTGCTGAACGTGCTGGCCCAGGGCATGCCCGAGCACCCCGACGACCTCACGCTCGGCGCGCTGCGCGCCGGCATCGACGAGAGCATGCAGGAGTGCGGTGTCCACCACACCCCCCGGATGCTGCTGAACGACGCCTCGGAGGCGGCCCCGCTGTTCACCAACCACGCCAAGGGCCGCCGGCCCCGGACCCGCGCGCCCGTCACGGTGGACGAGTGGGTGCGCGAACTCCTCCTCAACGGCGAGCGCAGCCTGCCCGATCTGATGCGTGTCCCGGACCTCGCGGGCCGCGTGGTGGTGCGGCTCAAGGCCGGCGACGAGCAGAGCCGCGAGCTGGCCCGGCGGGTCGACGGAAGGGCCGGCGAACTGCTGCCCGACCCGGTCGACTTCGTCAGGTACTGGGGTGAGATCGAACCCGCGATGCTGGGCGGCGGATGACCGGCACCGGGGACGGCGACGAGGCCCGCCGCACGGACCATCTGTTCCAACCGGACCTGAGCGAGTCGCTCAACGAGGCGTACGCCTGGGTGAGCCGGGTCGAGGTCGGGCAGTTCGTGGGAATCCTGAGCAGGATGCGGCAGGAACAGCGCGGGGCGATGGCCATGCGCGCCCTGCACGCCTTCGCACTGCGCCGCCCCGTCGACGAACTTGTCGAGCTCGCCCACCACTTCGACCGGCGGGACGCGGTCATGCTGATGGCCACGGCCGCCCTGTCCCGGCCCGTCGGGGAGGCGGCCGAGCTGGCCGTGATGCAGCAGGAGGCGGAGTCCGGGAACGAGCGCGCCCCGATCACCGCGAGCATCGTGCACGACGTGGCCTGCCAGCGGACGGCGTTCGACGTGGCGGTGTTCGTACGGGTCCTGGAGCAGCGGCAGTCGGGGCTCGCCAAGCGCACCGTGAAGGTGTTCGCGGGCGCCGGCTCCGGCCGTACCAACCTCGACAAGGCGCTGCTGCACACCGCGCTGCGCGACGAGGGCTGCCACCGCGAGGCCGACCGGCTGCTCGGGCTGACCCTGCGGACGATCGCCGACGGACCTCCGGGCACCTCCGGGACGAGCGAGGACGGCGAGGAGATCGCCGACCTCGCGGGCGCGTTCCAGCACCTCAGCCCGGCCGTACGGGTCCTGGAGCGCTGGGTCGAGGAGCGGCTGAACGCCTCGGACGCGACCGAGGTGGAGCGGACCCGGCGACTGGTGGCGCGGCTGATCGCCCGCCGCGGCACCGGCCACGACGCCCTCGCCGAGCACATCGGCCGCACCACGCAACCCCGGCACCTGGTGAAGCTCTGCGCGATGCTGGCCAAGGACGAGGCGTCCCCCGCCAAGTGCGCCCTGGTGCGGCGATACGCGGCCGGGCACAAGAGCGTGCAGGAACTGGCCGTGCTCGTGGCGTCCTGGCACCGGGACCCGGTCCTGACCCGCAGCACCCGCGACCTGCTGGCCGACATCGTGGCGGGCCCGTCCGACTCCGGCTCCGCACCCCGCACCCTGGAAGAGCTGCGGCAGCTGGACGAGTGGCTGCCCCTGGAGGACGCCGCCCCGGAGTGCTCCCGGTTGCTGCGCCATGCCGCCGCCGTACGGGTCGAGGACCGCTCCGGCGCCGACCTGGTGGCCCTCCTCGGTCGCGTCGAGCGCAGCCGGGACCGGACCCGGGCCGCGCTCGAGGCCGGGCGGCGTCTGGCCGTGGCCGTCATGGAACCGGACGCGGACCGGGACCGGTTCGTGGACTGCCTGCGCGCGCTGCACGACGCCCGGCACACGGTCGCCGTGCGCGCCGCCTGCCGTGAACTCTCCGACCCCGCCTCCCCCGGAGCGGTCGACGCCGCGCTGGTCGCCGATGTCGCGGGCCGGCTGCACCGGGCGGGCCTCGACCACGTGGCCTGGACGCTGCTCGAACGGTTCCTGGAGAACGAGCAGTTGGTGACCCGGGCCGATGTCGTGGAGGTCGTCGGTCAGGTGCTGGAGCTGCCGCTGCCGGACGCGGAGCTGCTGCTGCGGGCCACGGTGGGCCGCTGGTCGGACGTGGGACACCGCGACGACACGGTGGCCGCGCTGCGGGCCGCCGGGCGGTTCGAGGCGGCCGACTGGGTCATCAAGTCCCTGCGGTGACGGACCGCTCCACCTCGAGCTCCTGGCGGGGAGCGGGCAGGGTGGGCGGAACCGCCCTCATGTAGCGCCGGCACGACCGGACCAGCAGCGGGAACACCACGGCGGCGGACAGAGCGGTGACCGGCAGCGTCACCCGGGCAAGGCCGTACTCGTGCCCGAGCAGCGTGCACAGCACGAGCACCGCCAGATACGCGAGGAACAGCAGCACCGGCCGGACCGCGGGGTCGTAGGGGTCGGCGAGGCGGGAGACGTGCTCCCGTGCGTCGTAGCGCCGCAACAGACGCCCCACGACGGGCAGGTCGAGCGCCGCCAGCCACGGCAGCCCGAGCAGCAGCGCCGAGCCGATCGCCACGGCGGCCATGCCCCGCCACACGTCGTCCCACCGCGCCTCGTGGATCACCACGGCGATCGCCACGAACGCGGTGTAGGACAGGACCAGGTGCACCACCCGCCGCGGTCCCCGGAACCCCGCCGGTCTCAGCGCCACCAGGACGACGCCCGGCATGGCGTACACGACCAGCGCGGGCACGCTGTTGAGGGCGACCAGCTCCTCCCAGCTGCCCCGCGTCAAGGTGAGCATCACCAGCCCTATGGCGAAGTTGACCAGCAGGATCATCCAGTACGCGTCGATCGCGCCGCCCCGGAACCGGAATGAGGCCCGGCGGGCCGTCTGCAGTCCCCGGTGGGTGAGGTGGGCGCGGCTGAGGGCGGCGACCTCACGGGTCAGCGCGTGGGTGAAGACGATGCCGGAACCCATCGGGGACAGCAGCGCGTTCACGCGGATCAGCCAGCCCAGTCCGGTCAGCTGCAGCCCGAAGGCCAGCTGGGCGTACGGCGATTCGAGCATGTTCCCGTCGAGCAGCCCGCAGTGCCGGCCGAACACCCACTGCAACGCCGCGTACAGCAGGAACGCGCCGACGAGGGTGCCGTACACCGCCCACCGCAGCCGCGCGGCCTCTCCCACGCCGCGCCGTTTGACGTTGCCTGCGAAGTCGAGCGGGGCCTGGAAGCCGATGTACGCGTAGATGATGCTTCCGCCCAGCACCGTGTACAGGAAGTGCGACGGATTCCCGGCCTGTTCCCGCAGCTTCCCGGCGGTCCCCTCCTGCCCGCTGAGATACCAGACCTCGTCCGGCGCGCACTTGTGCGAGGCGTCCAGCGCGGCGAGCCCCAGAAAGACGACGACCAGCAGCGGGATGACGATCTTCACCACGGTGACGAAGAGGTTCAGCCTGATCAGCCGACGCGGCGGCAGCAGGTTGAGCCCCACGATCAGCGCCAT
Source organism: Streptomyces cyaneochromogenes (assembly GCF_003963535.1). Lineage (GTDB taxonomy): Bacteria > Actinomycetota > Actinomycetes > Streptomycetales > Streptomycetaceae > Streptomyces > Streptomyces shaanxiensis. Next base: position 7,689,673 of record NZ_CP034539.1, read on the forward strand.
GAACGCGACGGCGACCAGCAGACCCATGGTGGAGAGGTCGTAGGGCTGGTCCACGTTCCTCGCGAGATCGCCCGCCCGCTGCAGGTCGTCCGAGTGCTTCAGCAGCGAGGGAAACTCGTACGCCAGCCCGCGGACCATGGCCGCCGCCTCGCTCGCCGGGTTCGCGGCGTACACGATCCACAGCCCGGCGGCCACCACCGAGGCCACGAGCGGCCCGGCCGCCTGCAGCGGGAGAAAGATCAGCCCGCCCGTCTTGGGGACGGCGATCCCCAGCTCCACCATCACGGCGGCGATCAGCAGCATCAACGCCGCGCCGGCCACCCACCCCCACACGGTGTACTTGCCGAGCCCCCAGAAGGCGGGACCGGCGGCCAGCAGCCAGCCGGAACCAAGGACCCCGCCGGCGGCGAGACCCACGAGATCCAGGGTGGACAGCCGCCGCCCCTCGTCCGCGTCCTCCGTCGAGCCCGCCGCTACCGTGTCCCGGCCGCCGCTCAACCAGCCCAACTTCTCCCCCTTAACCGGAGTTGCGGAGAAGCTACGCTAGCCGCATCGGGAGGGGTCCCGGCGGGCTTTCGGCCGAGGACCACCGTGATCCCTACGGACGGAGCACCACCTTGCCCACCGTGCGGCGGGCGAGCAGGTCCTCGTGGGCGCGCCGCGCCTCGGTCAGCGGATAGTCGCCGCCGACGACCGGCCTGAGCCGGCCGGTGGCCGTCAGACGGAACAGCTCCTTCAGCGGCCCCTCGATCGCGCCGGGCGCCGCCAGCGTCGGCCGCAGCCAGAAGCCGACGACGGACGCGTTGAGCCGGCCGAGCCGGGCCGGGTCGACGGGCGTGAAACCGCCGCGCGAGGCGTTGCCGTACGTCACGAGCCGCCCGAAGGAGGCCAGCGAGTCCAGCGCCTGGTCGAAGAGCTGCCCGCCGACCGCGTCCAGGACGACGTCGGCCGGCTCGCGCAGCGGATACCCGGCGATTTCGTCCGCGCCCAGGTCCAGAACCAGCCGCTCCTTGGCCGGGGTGGACACCTGCGCGAGCACCCGTCCGGCACCGAACTCCTTGGCCAACTGCACGGCCAGGCTGCCCACTCCACCCGCCGCGGAGTGCACGACGACGGTCTCGCCGGCGCTCATCCGGGCCGCCGAGCGCAGCAGGTGCCAAGCGGTCAGGCCCTGCATGTTGAGGGCGAGCGCCTGCGCGGCGTCGAGGTCGTCCGGGATCTCCACGAGCCGGGACCCGGCGGCCACGACCTGCTCGGCGTAGCCGTTCGAGACCCAGGCCAGGACCCGCCGGCCGTCGGCCGTGCGGCCCACGACCTCGCTGCCGGGGATGTGCGGGAGCTGGTCCGCGTCGAGATAGGAACCGTCGGTCCGGTGGGTGTCCGCGAAGTTCACACCGGCGGCCTCGACGGTGATGAGCACCTCCCCCTCGCCGGGGGTGGGAGTGGGCAGCTCCACGGGCGTGAGAACCTCGGGGCCGCCGAAGCGGTCGAAGCGTATGGCGATCATGGTCAACGGTAACCCGCGGGGCCGCGCCCCCGCGGGTGGTTCGCAGGCTTGGTGACCCCCGTATTGCGGACGGTCAACTTCCGGTCAATCGCCGGGCAAGTGCTCCTCGTCCGTCTTGCCCTGCGCCGATGCTGTGGCATCTTCTCGTGCCCACAACAAGTCGCGCGATGTCACCCATGGAGCGCCAACATGGCCCAGCAGCACCGTGCTCAGAGCACACGCCAGGAACTGATCCGGTCGGCCGCGGAGGTCTTCCACCGCTGCGGATACGCCGATTCCTCGATCACCACGATCAGTTCGCGGGCGGCGGTGAGCAACGGGGCGCTGCACTTCCACTTCAAGAGCAAGCGCGCCCTGGGCGAGGCGGTCGAGGCCGCCGCCGCGCACAAACTGCTGTGTCTCACGGGCCCCGTCTCGCTGCGCCACCCCGACCCGCTGCGCCACCTCGTCGACACCTCCGAGGCACTGGCCCGGGAGATCAAGGGCGACGCGGTCCTGCGGGGCGGGTTCAGCCTCTGCGACGACGCGGGCTGGCACGGCGGCGTGGACCTGTGGGAGCAGTGGCACGACTGGGTGCACCTGATGCTGACCGTCGCGCGGGACCGGGGCGGACTGGCCCCGGACGTCGACCTCGCCGACGCGGGCTCGGCCATCACGGCCGCCGTGGCCGGGTTCGCGGTCCTTTCCCGGAAGCAGCCGCGGGCGTCCTCGCCGCGTGCCGTCTCCGGCTTCTGGCGGCTGATGCTGCCCCGGCTCGCGGGCGACGGGACGCGACGGCAGGCCGCCGCCGACCGCACCGCGCCGATGGTCTGGCCCGCGGAGGGGAGTCCGGAACAGTGCTGGGAACTCGAAGGGGCCTGCTGCGTGGCCTGACGACCCGTTTGTGCGCGGCTTGTGCGCCCTTTGAACACCCGCACGCACCATGGGGGCCAGTAGGCCGCCGCAGGTGGCGCGTTGCCGAGGACGACGAGGACGGGGAGTCGCAGTGGGAAACGAGTGGTTCCGCAGGTTCGGCCACCCCACCGGCCCGGCCCGGTCCGAGAGCCGTGCACCGAGGCTGTTCTGCTTCCCGCACGCCGGAGGAGCGGCCAGTACGTTCCTGCAGCTGGCCCGGGCGCTGACGCCGGACTTCGACGTCCTGGCCGCGCAGTACCCCGGCCGCCAGGACCGCCGCCGTGAGCAGCCCCTCACCGACATCGTCCGCCTCGCCGAGGCGCTCGCGGACCATGTGCCGGACGGGGACGAGCGGCCCTTCGCCTTCTTCGGACACAGCATGGGAGCCGTCCTCGCCTACGAGGTCACCCGAGTCCTCCAGGAGCGGCGGATGCCCGGCCCCGCGGCACTCGTGCTGTCCGGCCGGCGCGCCCCCACCCCGCGCACGAGCCCCCACGACAGGCTGAGCACGGACGCGGACATCCTGCGCGCGGTCCGCCAACTGGGCGGCACCACCCCGCAGTTGCTCGACGACCCCGAACTCCGCGACATGGTCATGCCCGCGCTGCGCGCCGACTACCGGGCGATCGGTTCGTACACGTGGCAGCCCGGGCCGCCGCTGTCCATACCGCTCACCGTGCTCGTCGGCGACCGGGACCCGGTGGCGAGCGTCGCCGAGGCGCGGGCGTGGGAGAACCTCACCACCGCACCGGCCCGGACGTACGTCTTCGACGGCGGCCACTTCTTCCTGGACGCGAACCTCCCGCGCGTGGCCGAGACGGTCAACGACGCCCTCGGCCACCTCACGGCCGTCCCCGCGACACGCTGACGCCGCAGCGAGCGGTGCCTTCGCGGCGGATCCGGCACATGGCTTCGCCACACATGGCTTCGCCGCACATGGTTCCGCCACACATGGCTCCGCCACACATGGCTCCGCCGCACACCGTCGTACCTCCGGCCTCCCTCGTCCTCGCCGCACTGGTCGTACCCGCGAAAGGAAACGAGTGACCCACTGGGACGACGTGTTCGTCGCCGCCACCGGGCCGGAGTCCGTGAGGGACTCGATGACCAGGGACGACATCGACCTGGTCGTCCACGCCTGGTGCGGCGGACGGCGCCGGCCGGGCCGTACGGCCGAGCGCCGGGCCCGCGCCACCGCGCTGCAGATCTTCCGGCCGGCCGACAGCGGCCTTGCCGCGCTGCACGTCGCGGCGCGCTACCTGTCCGCCTCGGACGAACTGCGCGCCGCCCTGGTCACCGGGGAGCCCGCCGCCGTGCCCGCGCACCCGTTCTCCGGCCGGGCCGCCGAGGGAGGTGAGGCCGGAGCGGTCGTCGCCAGGGGCGCGGGGACGGCCCGGATACTGTCGACCGTGTTCCTCGGGGCGCCGCCCGACGAGGCGCTCTTCCGCGCGGACCTGCCGTGGCGGGAGCCTTCCCCCGCCCGACACCGCTCAGGACCGCTGTCACTCCCGCGTCGGCGGCGCGGCACGCCCCCGCCGGACCGCGGGGACGTATCCCTGCTCGAAGGGCCGGAGCGCAAGGCCGTGGTCCAGGCGTTGGACGAGGCGGGCGGAACCCTGTCGGACGTCGCGCGGATCGTACGCTCCGCCGACCAACTCGCCGCGCTCGCCGCCCTGTTGCGGCGCGAGCCCGACGACGAGGCTCCCCTGGTCGTGCTGGCCGGAGCGGGCAGTGGGCCGGACTTCGGCTGCGCCGTACTGAAACCGGTGTGACGGGCGGCTGCGGCACCCGGGAAGCCATGGCGACACGAACGCGGGGAGGGGCCGGGTACCGATGGCGGTACCCGGCCCCTCCCCGCTCATGTCACACCGAGCCCGCGCTCACCGGGGCGTCGGGGAAGTAGCCCCTGCTCACGAAGAAGGCGACGTACCGGGCGAACAGCTCCGGTGTCATCTCCGGGCACGCCACCCCCGTACCGGCGAGGGCCTCTTCGGTGCCGGTGGTGTCGAAGCGCGGGTAGAACCGCCGGCTGTCGGTCGCCAGTACCTCGAATGCGTCGAGGAGCGGGTTCATGGCGTTGTCGGTGTCGGACGCCACCCGCGCGTACCACTCGTCCCAGCCCAGTTCCGCCAGCCCGTAGCCGGCCGAGCGGAAGTGCTCGACGCAGGCGGCGAAGTCCAGGCTGCTCGGGTTGGACAGGTGGAACGTCCCGCCAGCGGCCTTCTCCTGCCGGGACATCGTGAGGATCGCCTCACTGACGTAGTCGACGGGAACGGGGTGCACCGCCGCCGACAGGCCCTCGGGGACGGCGCCCGCCTGGAGCAGACCCTTCAGGCTCAGCCACACGAAGTCCTGTGTCTGGCAGGCACCGTTGACCCGGTCCCCGGACACCACGTCGACGCGGTACACACTGACCGGCAGGCCGCGCTCCCGGGCCAGGCCGATCATCTGCTCGGCCACCCACTTGCTCTGCACGTACCCGGTCGGCAGCTCCCGCGCCGGACCCGTCGGGTCGTCCTCACGCACCGGTACGCCCTCGGTCAGCGCCTTGGGGAAGACGCCCACGGTGGAGACGTGGTGGACGGGGACGGTGCGGTGACGGGCGGCCAGGCGCAGAATCTCCTCGGTGCCGCGGACGTTCGTGGCCTTGAGTTCCGTGTACGGGCGCAGCCAGTGGACGTGGGCACCCGCGTGGTACACCGCGTCGACCGTGCGCGCCAGGTCGTCGAACTCCGCCTCGCCGAGGCCGAGGCACGGCTCGGAGAGGTCGCCCACCAGGACGGTGACACGGGCGAAGTCCACTTCGTCCTGGAGCCCGTACCACTCCAGGTTCGCCCGCAGCCGCTGCCACGCCGCTGCCTCGTCGGCGGCGCGCACCAGGCAGTGCACCCGCGCCCGGGTCCCGCGTAGGAGGTCGCGCAGCAGGAACGCTCCGAGGAACCCGGTCGCCCCGGTCAGCAGCACCGTGTCGGGGTCGACGGCCACCCGGATGACCTCGGACGCCGGACGCACGTCCTCGGCCAGCCGGACCTCGGCCTCCAGATCGACGGCCGGCCGGGCCGCGGCCCCCTGGCCACCCGGCCCGTGCAACGCCGTCTGCAGCAGGTGGCCGGCGAGTTCACGCGGGCTCGGCCGGTCGAAGACCAGCCCGCTCGGTAGCGGGCTGCCCACGGCCGCCGAGAGACGGTTGCGCAACTCCACGGAGGTCAGCGAGTCGAGACCGAGAGCGCTGAACTGCTGCTCGGGGTCGACGGCGCCCCCGGTGGCGTCCGGGTGGCCGAGCACCGCCGCCACCTGGGCCCGTACCAGCGCGAGGACATGCTCGTAGCGTGCGGCGTCGTCGAGCCCGGCGATCTGGTCGGCCAGCGCCAGGGCGGCGGTCGCGGAGTTGACCGCCGTACGCCGCGCGGGCGTGCGGACCAGGCCCGTCATCACCACCGGTGCCTGTGCCGCGTTCTCCCGCAGGGCCTCCCGGTCGACGGGCGTGGCCACGACCGCCGCTTCGCCGAGGGCGAGCGCGGTGTCCAGGAGCGCCGGGCCGGTGCTCTCCTCGATGGGAAGCAGTCCGGAACGGGCGATCCGCTTGAAGTCGGCCTCCTCCATGTGCCCGCTCATCCCGGTGGTCTGCGACCACAGACCCCACGCGACCGACGTGGCGGGCAGGCCCTGGGCGGCCCGGTGCTGGGCGAGGCCGTCCAGGAAGGCGTTGGCGGCTGCGTAGTTGGACTGGCCGGGGCCACCGACCACGCCCGCGACGGACGAGAACAGCACGAACGCCGACAGGTCGAGATCACGGGTCAGCTCGTGCAGGTTCCAGGCGCCGTCCACCTTCGGGCGCAGCACCGCGTCGAGCCGGTCGGCGGTCAGCGTCGACACCAGACCGTCGTCCACGACACCCGCGGTGTGCACGACGCCGGTCAGCGGGTGGGCGGCGGGCAGATCCGCCAGCAGCGCCGCGAGCGCGTCCCGGTCGGCCGCGTCACCCGCGACGAACGTGACCTTCGCCCCCAACTCCCCGAGCTTCCGGCCGAGTTCACCGGCACCGGGGGCCTCGGGGCCGCGCCGGCTCAGGAGGACGAAGTGCGCGACACCGTGCTCCGCGGCCAGGTGCTGGGCGAACAGGCCGCCGAGGGCGCCCGTTCCGCCGGTGACGAGGACCGTACCCCGAGGGTTCCACGCGCCCGTCGCGGCTCGCGCGGCGTCGGCGTCGACCGGGTTCAGCCGGGGGACGAACACCCGCCCGTCCCGCAAGGAGGCCTGCGGTTCGCCGGAGGCCAGGACGCGCGACAGCGAATGCCGCCGCTCGGCCACGGTGTCCGCGTCCGCCGCGGCCTCATGGTCCAGGTCCCCGGCGGCGACGTCGACCAGCACCACGCGGCCGGGCGCCTCGGACTGGGCCGAACGCACCAGACCCCACAGCGCGGCCGCCGCCGGGTCCGGGGCCTCGGCCGGCGCGACCGCCACCGCGCCCCGGGTGAGCACCACCAGGCGGACCCCGGCCAGTTCGTCGTCCGACAGCCAGTCCCGCAGCAGCGCCAGCATGCCCCGGGTCATCTCGTGGGCCGTGCCGGCGACATCGCCGCCGTGGGATGCGCCGCACATCACGGCCACCGCGTCCAGGGGACGCCCCGAACGGACGGCCCGGCGCACCGCCGCCACATCGGCGAGGAGTTCTGCTTCCGGGCCCTGCGGCCACGGCCCGCCGACACCGGGCGCCACCTGGCCGAGTACGGCCCAACGCGGGGCGTCCGAAGGCTCCGTGAGCGTGATCGGCCGCCACGCCACGGAGAACAGGGAGCCGAGCCGGGCGGCGTGGTCGCCGGCCGGCCCGCGCGCGGGCGCCGGGCCCGCCGCCAGCGAGTCGACCGAGGCGACCGGCTGCCCGGACGCGTCGGCCAGCCACAGCGACAGGCCGCCACCGGCGGACCTCCTCAGCCGCACCCGCAGCGACAGGGCCCCGGTGGCGTACAGCCGCACACCGCGCCACTCGGAGGAACGCCCGGTCGCCAGCGCGACCGCCGCGTCACCGAACCAGGCCGGGTGCACGGCGGCGTCCAGCAGGGCGGGATGCAGCACGGACCCGGCCGGGACCGTGCCCGCCTCCTCCGGCAGGGTCACCTCCGCGTACAGGTCGTCGCCCCGCCGCCACGCCGCCCGCAGCCCGCGCAGCGCCGGCGCGTGTGCCAGACCGGCGGTCTCCAGCGCCGCGTAGCCCTCGGCGACATCGATCGGTTGAGCGTCGGCAGGGGGCCACTGGGAGAGGTCGAAGGGCTCCGCGGGGCCGCCGAAGCTCAGCGTGCCGTGGGCGTGCGCGGTCCACGGGGTGCCGGCGTCCGGCCGGGAGTGGATGGTGAGCATCCGGCGGCCGTCGCCGTCCTCCGCGCCGACGGCGACCTGGAGCTGGAGCGCTCGGCGCTCCGGCACCGGAACCGGCGCGGTGACGGTCAGCTCGTCCAGTACCGTGCAGCCGGCCTCGTCACCGGCGCGCACGGCGAGTTCGACCAGTGCGGCGTGGGGCAGGATCCGGGAGCCCTCGGCCGTGAGCCCCGTCGACCAGGGCAGGTCCGCCGTGGAGAACCGGCCGCTGAAGAGCAGCCCCTCGCCCGAGGCCGGTTCGATCGCCGTACCGAGCAGCGGATGCCCGGTCGCCCCGGGCCCCGCTGCCGCCGCGGCGCTGCCGGAACGCCGGTCGTCGAGCCAGTACCTCCGCTGCTGGAAGGCGTACGTCGGCAGATCCACCCGCCGGGCGCCGGTGCCCTCGAAGAAGGCCGCCCAGTCCACCGGGACACCGTGCGTGTGGAGCGTGCCCACTCCGCCGACCAGTGATTCGGCCTCCGCGTCGAGTCGTCGCAGCAGCGGCACCACGGTGTGGTCACCGCCGATGTCGGCGAGCACGTCGCGGGCGGGGGCGCTCAGCGCGCTGCCCGGCCCCACCTCGGCGAAGGCCGTGACACCCAGGTCCGCGAGCGAGCCCACGGCGTCGGCGAAGCGGACGGCCTCACGGACCTGGTCCGCCCAGTAGTCCGGTGTGCTCAGTTCGGCGGCGGTGACGAGCCGTCCCGTGAGGGTCGAGACGAGGGGGATGCGCGGCGTGTGGTAGGTCACCGTGTCGGCGACGTCCCGGAACGCGTCGAGCATGTCGTCCATGTGGGGGGAGTGGAAGGCGTGGGAGACGGTGAGTCGTTTGGTTTTGCGGCCTTGTTCGCGTAGGTGGGTGGCGACGGTTTCGGCGGCTGTCTCGTCTCCGGAGATGACTATGGAGGAGGGGCTGTTGATCGCGGCTATGGCCAGCCGGCCTTGGTGTTCGGCCACGAGTGGGTGGACCTCGTCCGCGGTGGCCTGTACGGCGATCATCGCGCCTGCGCCGGGCAGTGCCTGCATCAGGGTGGCGCGGGCGGCGACCAGTTTGGCGGCGTCTTCGAGGGTCAGGATTCCGGAGACGTGTGCGGCGGTGAGTTCGCCGATGGAGTGGCCGGCGAGGTAGTCGGGGCGCAGGCCCCAGGACTCGGCGAGCCGGAACAGTGCTGTTTCCAGCGCGAACAGGGCCGGCTGCGCATAGCCGGTCCGGTCGAGAAGGGCGCCCTCCGTGCTGCCCGGCTCCGCGAACACGACCTCCTTCAGCGGCCGCTCCAGTTCTTTGTCCAACTGGGCGCAGACCGCGTCGAAGGCCTCGGCGAACACCGGGAACGACGCGTACAACTCACGCCCCATACCCGGCCGTTGAGCGCCCTGCCCGGTGAACAGGAAGGCGAGTTTGCCCCGCCTGGCGGCGGCGGTTGCGGTGATGGTGTCGGGGGTGGGGGTGTTGTGGGCGAGGGCTTGGAGTTGGTGGGTGGGGTGGGTGTGGGTGGGGGTGAGGAGGAGGGCTCGGTGGTTGTGGGTGGTGCGGGTGGTGGCGAGGGAGTGGGCGGTGTCGAGGGAGGTGAGGTGGGGGTGTGTTTGGAGGTGGGTGAGGAGTCGTTGGGCTTGGGCGGTGAGTGCTTGGGGGGTCTTGGCGGAGAGCAGGTAGGGCAGTACGGGAAGGTCGCGGCGTTCGGCGGGCTCGGTGTCCTCCTGCGCCTCCGTCGGGCCGTCCGCGGTCGGCTGTTCCAGGATGACGTGCGCGTTGGTTCCGCTCACGCCGAAGGCGGAGACGGCGGCGCGTCGCGGCGCCCCGGACACGGGCCACGGGCGGGCTTCGGTGAGCAGGGAGACGTCGCCGGCGTCCCAGTCGACGAACGGGGTGGGTTCGTCGAGGTGGAGGGTCTTGGGCAGCACGCCGTGGTGCATGGCCTGCACCATCTTGATGACGCCGCCCACCCCGGCCGCGGCGACTGTGTGTCCGATGTTGGACTTGAGGGAGCCGAGGTGGAGGGGGCGGTTTTCGGGTCGGTTCTGTCCGTAGGTGGCGATGAGGGCTTGGGCTTCGATGGGGTCGCCGAGGCGGGTTCCGGTGCCGTGGGCTTCGACGGCGTCGACATCCGTCGGGGCGAGGCCGGCGTTGGTGAGGGCCTGCCGTATGACACGTTCTTGCGACGGGCCGTTGGGGGCGGTGAGGCCGTTGGAGGCGCCGTCCTGGTTGACGGCCGAGCCGCGGATGACGGCCAGCACCTGGTGGCCGTTGCGGCGGGCGTCGGAGAGGCGCTCCACGAGCAGCAGGCCCACACCCTCCGACCAGGCCGTACCGTCCGCAGCCGCCGAGAAGGACTTGATCCGTCCGTCCGGAGCCAGTCCGCGCTGCTGCGAGAAGTCCACATAGCCGCCGGGATCCCCGTTGACCGTGGCCCCGCCCGCCAGCGCGAGCGCCGACTCACCCGAACGCACCGACTGCACCGCGAGGTGGAGCGCCACCAGTGACGAGGAGCACGCCGTGTCGATCGAGACCGCAGGGCCCTCCAGACCGAGGGTGTAGGCGATGCGACCCGATGCCACACTGCCCAACTTGCCCGTCATCAGGTAGCCCTGGAGTTCGCTGGGCGCCTCCAGCCCCAGATAGCTCTCCTCCACCACACCGACGAACACACCGGTGCTGCTGCCCTTGAGCGAGTCCGGGTCGATGCCCGCGTGCTCGAACGTCTCCCAGGCGGTCTCCAGCAGGACCCGCTGCTGCGGGTCCATGGCCACCGCCTCACGAGGAGAGATCCCGAAGAACTCCGCGTCGAACCGGGTGGCACCGTCCAGGAAGCCGCCCTCACGCGTGTACGACCTGCCCGGCTTCCCGGGCTCCGGGTCGTACAACTCACCGACGTCCCAGCCACGGTCGGTCGGCCACGGTGAGATCGCGTCCACCTCGTCGGCGACCAGGCGCCACAGGTCGTCGGGCGAGGCCACGCCGCCCGGGTAGCGGCAGGCCATCCCCACGATCGCCACCGGCTCGGCGGCGGCCGCCTCCAGCTCGGCGAGCTGTTGGCGCGTCTTCTGCAGATCAGCGGTCACCCATTTGAGGTAGTCGACGAGCTTTTCTTCCTTGCTTGTGTCAGACATGCGACACCCACATCTCCTCGGAACAATTGCTGGGGGCTGATCAACCGGACGTGCGGCCGAGCTGGTTGTCGATGAAGTCGAAGATCTCGTCCGCCGACGCCGACTCGATCCCGTCCACTGCGTCGGCCCGCGCCGGGACTTCCGGGCCGGTCACCCGGGACAGCAGGGACTGCAGCCGTGCGGCCAGGGCGGTACGCTCGCCGCCCTCCCTCGGCAGCGCACCGAGTACCGCCTCGAGCCGGTCGAGCTCGGCCAGCGCCGAACCGCCGCCCGCGCCCGTACCGGTTCCGGACTCGGTGCCGGTCTCCGGCTCGATCTCCGCCAGCACGTACGCGGCGAGCGCCGCGGGCGTGGGGAAGTCGAAGACCAGCGTGGCGGGCAGCCTGCGGCCGACGGACCGGCCGAGCCTGTTGCGCAGGTCGACCGCCGTGAGCGAGTCGAGCCCGAGCTCCTGGAAGGGACGGTCCTCGGCGACGGCGTCGGCGCCCGAGTGGCCCAGCACCGCCGCGAGCGTGGCGCGCACCAGCTCCGACACGGTGTCGTACCGCCGCTCGGCGGGTATCGCGCCGATCCGGTCCGCCAGCGGCACGGCGGGTTCCGCTCCGGCCCCGGCGTCCGACCGCACCGGTACCGTGACCAGGCCGCGCAGCGGCGCCGGCAGGACGTCGCGGGCACGCAGCGCCGCGGTGTCCACCGGCAGCGCCGTCAGCGCGGGCCGCCCCACGGCGAGCGCCGCGTCGAAGAGCGCCGTCCCCTGCTCGTCCTCGACCGGCCGGAAGCCCTCGCGGGCGAAGCGGGCGCGTTCCCCGTCGGTGAACGAGGCACCCATCCCGGAGGCCCGCTGCCACCTGCCCCAGCCGATCGAGACGGCGGGCAGGCCCTGGTCGGCCCGGTGCCGGGCGAGGCCGTCCAGGAAGGCGTTCGCGGCGGCGTGGTTGGCCTGGCCCGGGCTGCCCAGTACACCCGCGCTCGACGAGAACATGACGAAGGCGGACAGCGGGAGATCACGGGTCAGCTCGTGCAGATGCCATGCCCCGTCGGCCTTGGGCCGCAGCGCGGCGGCGAGCTGCTGCGGGCTCAGCGTGGCCAGGAGGGCGTTGTCCACCACTCCCGCGGTGTGCACGACGCCGGTCAGCGGCTGCTCCGCCGGGATCCGGCCGAGCAGCGCGGCCAGCTCCTCCCGGTCGCCGACGTCACCGGCGGCGACGGTCACGCTCGTCGCCCCCAACTCGCGCAGCTCCGCGCGGAGTTCGGCCGCCCCGGGGGCGTCGGCGCCGCTACGGCTGAGCAGCAGCAGGTGCCGCACGCCGTGGCGGGTCACCAGGTGGCGGGCGAAGAGTCCGCCGAGCGATCCGGTGCCTCCGGTGACGAGCACGGTGCCCTGCGGGTCCCAGGCCGGCGCGGCCTGATCCGTCGGCTCCGTCATCCGTCGCAGACGGGGCACGAAGGCACGGTCGCCGCGTACGGCCGTCTCCGGTTCACCGGACGCGACGGCCGACGCCAGTACCGCGTACCCCTCGGGAGAGCCGTCGGTCTCCGTGAGGACCACCCGGCCCGGCGCCTCGGCCTGGGCCGACCGCACCAGTCCGCGCAGCGCGGCCGCCACGGGATCCGCCGACTCCCCGGGCGCCACGGCCGCGGGGGAACGCAGGGCGACCACGAGCGGGGTGTCCGCGAGCCGGTCGTCCGCCAGCCAGTCGCGCAGGACGGCCGACACCTGGCGCGTCAGCGCGTGCGTCGCGCCGACCGGGTCGCCGGAGTCGTCCGTCCCGGCCTCGAACAGCACGGCGGAGATGTCCGCACCGGAGGCGACGGCCTCGCCGGCCGCACCCGCGTCGCGCAGCGGTGTCGCACCGGCCGGCTCGGCGCCCGTCCGCCCGGAGCCCAACACGCCCCAGTGGAAGGGGACGTCGAGGACGGTCGTGCCCAAGGGCACCCAGTCGGTCGTGTACAGGGCCGCGTACGCCGAGTTGCGCGCCCCGCTGAACCGGGACTCGGGCAGCTCCACGAAGGAGACCGACGCGACGGTGGCGACGAGCCTGCCGTCCGCATCGGTCAGCCGTATCGCGGCCTTGTCCTCGCCCGTCCCGGTCAGTTCGGCGCGGGCCTCCGTGATGCCGGTGGCGTACAGACGCACGCCGCGCCACCGGGTCGGGAAGGCGACGGTGCCCGGCGCGGCGGTCGGCCGGGCGTCCAGCGCCGCGTCCAGCAGGGCCGGGTGCAGTGCGAACCGGTCAGCCTCGTCCCGGAGCCCCGCGGGCAGCGCCACCTCGAAGGACGCCCCGGCCACCGCGGCCGTGTCGTCCCCGCCACCGGTGCCGAGCTCGCCCTCGGCCAGCGACTGCCAGGCCGCGTCCGGGTCGTCCGGGCGCGCGAACACGCGCACCGCACGACGGTCGTCCGCGTCGGGCGCCCCCACGGCCACCTGCAGCTGTACGGCGCCTTGGGACGGGACGACCAGGGGGGCCGGGACGGTGAGCTCGTGCAGAACGTCGCAGCCGAGTTCGGCACCCGCGCGCAGCACCGTCTCGACGAGCGCGGCGGCGGGGAGTACGGGCTCGTCCACGACGATGTTCCCGGCCAGCCAGGGGTGACGGCCGGCCGCCACCCGGCCGGTGAACACCGTGCCCTCGCCGCCGGCCAGCGGCACGGCCACCCCGAGGAACGGATGGCTGGTCGGCCGCAGGCCCCACTCGGCGGCGTCGGCCCCGGCGGGACCCGCGTCCAGCCAGTAGCGGCGGCGCTGGAACGCGTACGTGGGAAGCGCGACGTGCCGCGCACCGCTGCCGGCGAAGAACGCCTGCCAGTCGACCCGGACACCCGCGTCGTGCAGGGCCCCGACCGCGCCGACGAGCGTCGTGGGCTGCGGCCTGCCGCGGCGCTGCAACGGCCGCACCGCGAACGCGCTCTCCACCGCCTCCGCGACCAGTGCGCTGAGCACACCGTCCGGGCCGATCTCCACGAAGGCCGCGACGCCCTCCTTGGCGAGGATCTCGGCGGCGTCCGCGAAACGAACCGACCCCCGGACCTGCTCGACCCAGTACTCGGCCGTGATCAGGTCCCCTCCGGTGGCGACACGACCGGTGAGCGTGGACACGACCGGGATGCGCGGCGCGTGGTAGGTCACCGTGTCGGCGACGTCCCGGAACGCGTCGAGCATGTCGTCCATGTGGGGGGAGTGGAAGGCGTGGGAGACGGTGAGTCGTTTGGTTTTGCGGCCTTGTTCGCGTAGGTGGGTGGCGACGGTTTCGGCGGCTGTCTCGTCTCCGGAGATGACGACGGAGGAGGGGCTGTTGACCGCGGCTATGGCCAGCCGGCCTTGGTGTTCGGCCACGAGTGGGTGGACCTCGTCCGCGGTGGCCTGTACGGCGATCATCGCGCCTGCGCCGGGCAGTGCCTGCATCAGGGTGGCGCGGGCGGCGACCAGTTTGGCGGCGTCTTCGAGGGTCAGGATTCCGGAGACGTGTGCGGCGGTGAGTTCGCCGATGGAGTGGCCGGCGAGGTAGTCGGGGCGCAGGCCCCAGGACTCGGCGAGCCGGAACAGTGCTGTCTCCAGCGCGAACAGGGCCGGCTGCGCATAGCCGGTCCGGTCGAGAAGGGCGCCCTCCGTGCTGTCCGGCTCCGCGAACACGACCTCCTTCAGCGGCAGTTCGAACGCGCCGTCCCACTGGGCGCAGACCGCGTCGAAGGCCTCGGCGAACACCGGGAACGACTCGTACAGTTCCCGGCCCATGCCGGCGTACTGGGCTCCCTGCCCGGTGAACAGGAACGCCGTACGGCCCGACAGGTCCGCACGTGCCCGCACCGGTTCGGCCGCACCGGCCCGTACCGAACGCAGCCCGGCGACGAGCTCGTCCCGGTCCGCGCCGGTCACACTCGTGCGGTGGTCGAGCGCGGTGCGCGCGGTGGCCAGGGAGCGGGCCACGTCCAGCGGGGACAACTCCGGGTGGACTTCGAGGTGTTCGAGCAGGCGGGCAGCCTGCCGGGAGAGCGCCTCGGGGGTCTTGGCGGACAGCAGCCACGGCACGGCGGGCAGGGCCTGCGGCTCGGCCGGCCGGTCCTCCTCCGGCTCGTCCGACGACGGCTGCTCCAGGATCAGGTGCGCGTTGGTGCCGCTGATGCCGAAGGACGACACTCCGGCGCGCCGCGGCGCCCCGGACACGGCCCACTCCCGGGCCTCGGTGAGCAGGGAGACGTCACCGGCCTCCCAGTCGACATGAGGGCTGGGAGCCTCGACGTGCAGCGTCCTGGGCAGCACGCCGTGGTGCATGGCCTGCACCATCTTGATGACGCCGGCGACACCGGCGGCTGCCTGGGTGTGTCCGATGTTGGACTTGAGGGAGCCGAGGTGGAGGGGGCGGTTCTCGGGTCGGTTCTGTCCGTAGGTGGCGATGAGGGCTTGGGCTTCGATGGGGTCGCCGAGGCGGGTTCCGGTGCCGTGGGCTTCGACGGCGTCGATGTCGGTGGGGGTGAGGCCGGCGTTGGTGAGGGCCTGGCGTATGACGCGTTCCTGGGACGGGCCGTTGGGGGCGGTGAGGCCGTTGGAGGCGCCGTCCTGGTTGACGGCCGAGCCGCGGATGACGGCGAGGATGTGGTGGCCGTTGCGGCGGGCGTCGGAGAGTCGCTCAACGAGCAGCAGGCCCACACCCTCCGACCACCCGGTGCCGTCCGCGGTGGCCGAGAACGACCGGCAGCGGCCGTCCGCCGACAAGCCGCGCTGCTGCGAGAACTCGACGAACCCCTGCGGCGTCGACATCAGCGTCACACCACCGGCGAGCGCCAGGTCGCACTCGCCCGCGCGCAGCGCGTTCACCGCCTGGTGGATGGCCACCAGCGACGAGGAGCAGGCCGTGTCGACGGTGACCGCGGGACCCTCCAGGCCGAGGGTGTACGACACCCGGCCCGAGGCGACACTGCCCGCGTTGCCGCTGAACAGATAGCCCTCCATGTCCTGCGGGACCTGCTTCACCCGCGACGCGTAGTCGTGGTACATCACGCCCGTGTACACGCCGGTACGGCTGCCGCGCAGCGTCGACGCGTCGATGCCGGCGTCCTCCAGCGCCTCCCAGGCGGTCTCCAGCAGGAGCCGCTGCTGCGGGTCGGTGGCGAGCGCCTCGCGCGGCGACATCCCGAAGAACTCGGGGTCGAAGTGGTCACCGTCGTACAGGAACCCGCCGTGCCGGGAGTACGTCCTGCCCGGCGTGCCCGGCTCCGGGTCGTAGAGCTCCTCGATGTTCCAGCCTCGGTCGGCCGGCAGCTCCGAGATGGCGTCGACCTCGTCGGCGACCAGCCGCCACAGGTCGTCGGGCGAGGCCACCCCGCCCGGGTAGCGGCACGCCATGCCCACGATCACGACAGGGTCCTCGGCGGCGGCCCCGGAGGGCACGACCGCGTCGGGCGCCCGCGAGGCGGCGGGGGCGATCAGGGTCGACAGATACGCGGCGATGGCGGCCGGGGTGGGGTGGTCGAAGACCAGGGTGGTGGGCAGGCGCAGTCCGGTGGCCTCGCCGAGCCGGTTGCGCAGCTCGACCGCGAGCAGCGAGTCGAACCCCAGCTCCTTGAAGACACGGTCGGAGTCGACCGCCCCCTGGTCGGCATGGCCGAGCACCCCGGCCACATGACCGCGCACCAGGTCGGTCAGCACCCGCTCCCGCTCGGTCCCGGAGACCGCGGCCAACTGATCGACCAGCGACGCCCCTCCGGCCGCCCCGGCCGCGGCGCGACGGCGCACCGCCGGAACGAGGGCGCGCAGCATCGGCAGGGGCTCGGCGCCCTTGCGGCGCAGCGCCGCAAGATCCAGCCCGGTCGCCGCGAGGACCGCGTCCGAGGACGCGCCGGCGGCGTCGAACAGTGCCATGCCCTCGTCCGAGGACAGCGGGC
Source organism: Streptomyces cyaneochromogenes (assembly GCF_003963535.1). Taxonomy (GTDB): domain Bacteria; phylum Actinomycetota; class Actinomycetes; order Streptomycetales; family Streptomycetaceae; genus Streptomyces; species Streptomyces shaanxiensis. The sequence continues at coordinate 7,706,417 of NZ_CP034539.1, forward strand.
GGAGCCCGAAGCGGGCCATCCGCTGCACGTCCACGTCCCCGAGGTGGCTGGTGATGGCGCTGCTCTCCTCCCACAGGCCCCAGGCGAGGGAGGTGGCGGGCAGTCCGTGGGCGGTGCGGTGGTGGGCCAGGGCGTCCAGGAAGGTGTTGCCGGCCGCGTAGTTGGCCTGTCCTGCCGTGCCGAGGAGGCCTGCGATGGACGAGTAGAGGACGAAGGCGGACAGGTCGAGGTCGCGGGTGAGTTCGTGCAGGTTCCAGGCGGCGTCGACCTTGGGCCGCAGTACGGCTTCGAGGCGCTCGGGTGTCAGGCCGGTGAGGAGGCCGTCGTCGACGATGCCGGCGGTGTGGACGACCGCCGTGAGCGGGTGGTCGGCCGGGACGGATGCCAGGGCGGAGGCCAACGCCTCGCGGTCGGCGGCGTCGCAGGCTGCGAAGGTCGCGGTGACTCCCGACTCGGCGAGTTCGTCGCGCAGTTCGTTCGCGCCGGGTGCGTCGGCGCCGCGTCGGCTGAGCAGCAGCAGGTGCCGGACACCGTGCCGGTCCGCCAGATGCCGGGCGAGAAGGCGGCCCAGCGCACCGGTGGCTCCGGTGATCAGTACGGTGCCCGCATCCCAGCGCGGCGCCGTCGCCTCGGCGTCGTCCGCCTCCTGGCGAACCCGGACCAGGCGGGGCACGAGCACGGTGTCACCCCGCACAGCGGCCTGCGTCTCGCCGGACGCCACCACCGCGGGCAGCAGGGAGCCCGCGGACGGGCCGGCGTCGAGGTCGACGAGGCCGAAGCGGCCGGGGTTCTCGCTGTCCGCGGAGCGGAGCAGGCCCCACAGGGTGCTGTGGGCGAGGTCGGTGACATCCTCCTGTCCTGCGGCGACGGCGCCGTGGGTGACGATGACGAGGCGGGACTGGGCGAACCGTTCGTCGGCCAGCCAGGCCTGGGCCAGTTCGAGGTGGTGCCGGGTGGTCTCGTGGATGCGGGCGGGCAGATCCGCGTCGCTCTCCCGGGGCGGTTCGGGAACGGTCAGCACGACGTCCGGTACCGCCGCCCCGCCCTCGACCGCCGCCACGAGCGCGGCGAGGCCGGTGAAGGACCGTGCGGCGTCGACCGGCAGGCCGAGGCCGCCGTCACCGCCCAGCAGGGCCCATGTGCCGGTGTCCGCAGGGGAGTTCACCGCCGCGAGGCCGCTCCACTCCACCCGCAGCAGCCCGTCGCGGTGGGCGTCCGCCGCAGCCCGCAGCGCTTCCTCGGACAGCGGTCGCAGCGCCAGCGACCCGACGGAGGCCACCGGTGCGCCCAAGCCGTCGGCCACCAGGAGCGACGCCGACTCCGGCCCGGTGAGGGAGAGCCGTACCCGCAGCACCGAGGCTCCCGCCGCGTACACCGTCGCGTCGGACCAGGCGAAGGGCAGCAGAGGCCGGCGGTCCTCGTCCACCACGCCCGGCAGCAGGCTGTGCAGCGCCGCGTCGAGGAGCGCCGGGTGCAGGGTGAAGAGCCCCGCGTCCGACTGGAGTTCCTCCGGAAGCGCGACTTCGGCGAAGATCTCGTCCCCGGTCTCGCCCCGCCATGCCCTGCGCAGGCCACGGAAGGCCGGGCCGTACTCGTAACCCTGCTCCCGCACCCGCTCGTACATGCCGTCAAGGTCGGCCTCGACCGCCCCGGCGGGCGGCCAGACGAGCAGACCCGCGGGCGCCTCGTCGGGCGTCGGGGCGAGCAGGCCCTCCGCGTGCAGCGTCCACGCCGCCGCGTCCTCCAGCGCACCGTCGGGGCGCGAGTAGATCTCCAGCCCGCGCCGGTCGCCGTCATCGGCCTCCCCGACGACGAGCTGGAGCTGCACGCCGCCCTGCTCGGGCAGCAGCAGGGGTGCGGCCAGGGTGAGGTCCTCGACCCGCTCGCACCCCACGTACTCCCCGGCCCGCAGCGCCAGTTCGACCAGGCCGGTGCCGGGCAGCAGCACCGAGCCGTGGACGGCGTGGTCCACCAGCCACGGATGCGAGCGGCGCGAGATCCTGCCGGTGAACAGGAATGCGCGGCGGTCCGCGACCGCGACCGCGGCACCGAGGAACGGGTGCCCGTCGGTCGAACCCAGCCCGAGACCGGCGGCGTCGCTCGGCGCGCCGACCGCCTCCAGCCAGTGACGGGTGCGCTGGAAGGCGTACGTCGGCAGCGGCACCCGGCGCGCCGTCGTGCCGGCGAAGACCGTCTGCCAGTCAACGGCTACGCCACGGCAGTGCGCCTCGCCGAGGGAGAGCAGGAACCGCTCCATGCCGCCCGCGTCGCGCCGCAGCGAGCCGAACGCGGCGGCGTCACGGCCGGCCGCCTCCGCCGTCTCCTGCACCGCGAGCGCGAGCACGGGGTGCGGGCTGGACTCGATGAACGTGCCGAACCCCTGCTCCAGCAGGGCGCGTACGGCGTTCTCCAGCTCCACGGTCTGCCGCAGGTTGCGGTACCAGTAGCCGCCGTCCAGTTCGGTACCCACGACCCAGTCGCCGGTGACGGTGGAGAAGAACGGGACCGTGGCCGGGCGCGGGCTGACCGGCGCGAGGAGCGCGGCCAGCTCCTCCTCCAGCAGCTCCACGTACTTCGAGTGGGAGGCGTAGTCCACCGTGATGGTCCGGGCCCGTACGCCGTCCGCCTTGCAGGCCTCCACGAGGCTCCGCAGCGGCTCGACCTCACCCGAGACGACCACGGAGGCGGGGCCGTTGACGGCGGCGACCTGGATCCGGTCCTGCCACGGGGTGATGCGCTCGCGCACCTCGTCGGCGGGGAGCGCGACGGACACCATGCCGCCGAGGCCGGCCAGGACCCGGCCGATGGCCTGGCTGCGCAGGGTGACCACGCGGGCGGCGTCATCGAGGGTGAGGATGCCCGCCACGTACGCGGCGGCGATCTCGCCCTGGGAGTGCCCCACCACCGCGGACGGCCGGACCCCGTGGGCCTGCCAGAGTTCCGCGAGCGACACCATCACCGCGAACAGGACGGGCTGGACCACATCCACGCGGTCGAGGGACGGAGCCCCTTCCGCCTGGCGCAGCACGTCCTCCAGGGACCAGTCCACATAGGCGGAGAACGCCTTCGCGCACTCGGCGATCCGGGCGGCGAACACCGGTGAGTCGGCCATCAGTTCCACGGCCATGCCCGCCCACTGGGACCCCTGCCCGGGAAAGACGAACGCCGTCTTGGAGGGCTCGGCGGCGGTTGCGGTGATGGTGTCGGGGGTGGGGGTGTTGTGGGCGAGGGCTTGGAGTTGGTGGGTGGGGTGGGTGTGGGTGGGGGTGAGGAGGAGGGCTCGGTGGTTGTGGGTGGTGCGGGTGGTGGCGAGGGAGTGGGCGGTGTCGAGGGGGGTGAGGTGGGGGTGTGTTTGGAGGTGGGTGAGGAGTCGTTGGGCTTGGGCGGTGAGTGCTTGGGGGGTCTTGGCGGAGAGCAGGTAGGGCACTACGGGAAGGTCGCGGCCTTCGGCGGCCTCCGCAGCCGCGTCGGTCGCTCCGTCCGCCGTCGTTCCGGCCGGATCCTCCGCCGGGTCCTCCGCGGTCGGCTGTTCCAGGATGACGTGCGCGTTGGTTCCGCCCATGCCGAAGGCGGAGACGGCGGCGCGTCGCGGCGCCCCGGAGACAGCCCACTCCCTGGCCTCCGTGAGCAGGGAGACGTCACCCGCCTCCCAGTCGACGAACGGGGTGGGTTCGTCGAGGTGGAGGGTCCTGGGCAGCACCCCGTGGTGCATGGCCTGCACCATCTTGATGACGCCGCCGACGCCGGCGGCTGCCTGGGTGTGTCCGATGTTGGACTTCAGGGAGCCCAGGTACAGGGGCCGGTCGTCGGGTCGGTTCTGCCCGTAGGTCGCCAGCACGGCTTGGGCTTCGATGGGGTCGCCGAGGCGGGTTCCGGTGCCGTGGGCTTCGACGGCGTCGACGTCGGTGGGGGTGAGGCCGGCGTTGGTGAGGGCCTGCCGTATGACACGTTCTTGCGACGGGCCGTTGGGGGCGGTGAGGCCGTTGGAGGCGCCGTCCTGGTTGACGGCCGAGCCGCGGATGACGGCCAGCACCTGGTGGCCGTTGCGGCGGGCGTCGGAGAGTCGCTCCACGAGCAGCAGGCCCACACCCTCCGACCAGGCCGTACCGTCGGCGGCCGCCGCGAACGGCTTGCACCGTCCGTCGGGCGCCAGCCCGCGCAACCGGGAGAACTCGACGAACCCGGTGGGAGTCGACATCACGGCCGCCCCGCCGGCGAGCGCCAGGTCGCACTCGCCCGCGCGCAGCGCGTTCACCGCGAGGTGGAGCGCCACCAGCGACGAGGAGCACGCCGTGTCGACGGCGACCGCGGGCCCCTCCAGACCGAAGGTGTAGGCGAGGCGGCCCGAGGCGATGCTTCCCGCGCTGCCGCTGTAGAGATAGCCCTCGAAACCCTCCGCCGGAAGGTGCGGACGGGAGCCGTAGTCCGTGTACATGAGGCCCGTGAACACTCCGGTACGGCTGCCCCTGAGCGCCGCCGGGTCGATGCCCGAGCGCTCCAGGACCTCCCACGTGGTCTCCAGGAGCAGTCGCTGCTGCGGGTCGGCGGCGAGCGCCTCACGGGGCGAGAGGCCGAAGAACTCGGGATCGAACTGGTCGGCGTCGTGCAGGAAACCCCCGTGGCGGACGTACGACGTGCCCACCCGCTCGGGGTCCGGGTCGAACAGGTTCTCCAGGTCCCAGCCGCGGTTGACGGGAAACTCGGACACGGCGTCGACCTCGTCGGCGACCAGCCGCCACAGATCCTCCGGCGAGGCCACCCCGCCCGGGTAACGGCAGGCCATCCCCACGATCGCTATGGGCTCCTGCGCCTTCTCCTCCACCTCGCGCAGTTTCCTGCGAGCGTCCCGCGCGTCGGCGATCGCCCGCTTGAGGTAGTCGCGGAGTTCCTTCTCGTCAGCCACCTGTCGTCAGCTCCCCAAGTGTGTTGCGCTCAATTGCGGGTGATGCGTGGTGCACGGGCTCGGGAGCCCGGTCAGTCGAGTTCGTCGACGAGGGCGAACAGGTCCTCGTCCGAGGCGGATTCGAGATCGTCATCACCCAGCTCCTCCCGTGTGGTGCGGTCCGTCTTCTCGATGAGTTGCAGCAGTTGGCGCAGGCGGGTGCCGATCCGGTCCTGCGCGATGTCGTCGGGCGTCCCGTCGGACGCCGCCGACCGGATCAGCCCCTCGATCCGGTCCAGACCGGCGAGGGCTTCCTCGGCCGGACCGTCGTCCGCCACGACGAGTTGGTCGCGCAGATACGCGGCGATGGCGGTCGGGGTGGGGTGGTCGAAGACCAGGGTGGTGGGCAGGCGCAGTCCGGTGGCCTCGCCGAGCCGGTTGCGCAGTTCGACCGCGGTGAGCGAGTCGAAGCCCAGCTCCTGGAAGGCCCGGTCGGCGCCGATGGCACTCTGGTCGGCGTGGCCGAGCACGTCGGCCACCCGGGCCCGCACCAGATCGACGAGCAGCCGCACCCGCTCGGCCTCCGCGAGACCGGCGAGGCGTTGCGCCAGCGACGGCCCGGACTGCTCCCCGCCGCGTGCGGCGGTGCCGCGCGCCACGGGCCGGCGCACCAGGTCGCGGAAGAGGACGGGCGGCTCCTCGCCGCTCGACCGCAGCGCGTCCAGATCGAGGCCGCTGACGGCCAGTACCGCCCGGTCCGTGTACGGCGCTGCGTCGAACAGGTCCATCGCCTCGTCCGGCGCCAGCGCCTTCAGGCCGCTGCGGGCCAGCCGCTTGAGGTCGGCGTCGGACAGCGAGCCACCCATACCGCCGTGCTCACCGCTCCACAGGCCCCAGGCGAGGGAGGTGGCGGGCAGTCCGTGGGCGGTGCGGTGGTGGGCCAGGGCGTCCAGGAAGGTGTTGCCGGCCGCGTAGTTGGCCTGTCCTGCCGTGCCGAGGAGGCCTGCGATGGACGAGTAGAGGACGAAGGCGGACAGGTCGAGGTCGCGGGTGAGTTCGTGGAGGTTCCAGGCGGCGTCGACCTTGGGCCGCAGTACGGCCTGTAGGCGTTCGGTCGTCAGGCCGGTGAGGAGGCCGTCGTCCACGATGCCGGCGGTGTGGACGACCGCCGTGAGTGGGTGGTCGGCCGGGACGGATGCCAGGGCGGAGGCCAACGCCTCGCGGTCGGCGGCGTCGCAGGCTGCGAAGGTCGCGGTGACTCCCGACTCGGCGAGTTCGTCGCGCAGTTCGTTCGCGCCGGGTGCGTCGGCGCCGCGTCGGCTGAGCAGCAGCAGGTGCCGGACACCGTGCCGGTCCGCCAGTCGGCGGGCCAGGATCCGGCCCAGCGCACCGGTCGCACCGGTGATCAGTACGGTGCCCTCGTCCCAGCGCGGTGCATGCTGCCCGGTGTCCGTGGGCCCGGACGCAGCCCGGGCGAACCGCGGCACCAGGATCCGGCCCTTGCGCAGGGCAGCCTGCGGCTCGCTCGCCGCGGCCGCGATGACCAGCCCCGTGTCGGACTCGCTGTCCCCGTCGAGGTCGACGAGGCCGAAGCGGCCGGGGTTCTCGCTGTCCGCGGAGCGGAGCAGGCCCCACAGGGTGCTGTGGGCGAGGTCGGTGACGTCCTCCTGTCCTGCGGCGACGGCGCCGTGGGTGACGATGACGAGGCGGGACTGGGCGAACCGTTCGTCGGCCAGCCAGGCCTGGGCCAGTTCGAGGTGGTGCCGGGTGGTCTCGTGGATGCGGGCGGGCAGATCCGCGTCGCTCTCCCGGGGCGGTTCGGGAACGGTCAGCACCACGTCCGGTACCGCCGCCCCGCCCTCGACCGCCGCCACGAGCGCGGCGAGGTCCGCGTAGCGAGGCAGGGCGTCGAGCCCGCCGGCCGGTCCCTCGCCCAGCACCGCGCAGCTTGCGGCGTCCACGCCGCGCACCGTGCCGGCCTCGTTCCACCGCACCTCCAGCAGGCCCTCGCGGTGGGCGTCCGCAGCCGTCCGCAGCGCTTCCTCGGACAGCGGCCGCAGCGCCAGTTCGGCCACCGAGGCGACTGGCGCGCCCAGACCGTCGGCGACCGTCAGCGCGGCGGACTCCGTCCCGTTCAGGGACAGTCGGACCCGCAGCACGGTGGCGCCGGTGGCTCGCACGGTGACGCCGGACCAGGCGAAGGGCAGCACCGCGGGACGGTCGTCGCCGGTCACCCCGGGCAGCAGCGGGTGCAGTGCGGCGTCCAGGAGCGCCGGGTGCAGGACGAAACGTGCGGCGTCCGCGTGCCGGGACTCCGCGAGCGCCACCTCGGCGAAGAGTTCCGTGTCCGTGTGCCAGACCCGGCGCAGACCCTGGAAGGCGGGCCCGTACGCGTAACCGTGCTCGGCCAGCCGCTCGTACACGCCTTCCAGGTCGGCCTCCGTCGCCCCGGCGGGCGGCCAGGCGCCCAGGTCGGGCACCGCCTCCTCGGCGGACGCCGGAGCCACCCGGCCGGTCGCGTGCAGCAGCCACGGGGCGAGATCGTCCTCCCCCGCACGGGAGAAGACCTCCAGCGTGCGCCGCCCGGCGTCGTCCGCCTCGCCGAGCACCGCCTGGAGCCGTACTCCGCCCTGCTCGGGCAGCAGCAGCGGTGCGGCGAGGGTGAGGTCCTCGACCTCGGCGCAGCCGACCTGTTCCCCGGCGCGCAGCGCGAGGTCCGCGAAGGCGGTGCCCGGCAGCAGGGCCGCACCGTGCACGGCGTGGTCCCACAGCCACGGGTGGGTGTGACGGGACACCCTTCCGGTGAACAGGAAGGCGTCCCGCCCGGCCATCGCCACGGCCGCGCCCAGCAGCGGGTGCCCGGTCGGGCCGAGCCCCAGTCCGGCGGCGTCACCGGGCACCGACGGGGCCTCCAGCCAGTGCCGTTCGTGCTGGAAGGCGTACGTCGGCAGCGCCACCCGGCGGGCGCCGGGGAACAGCGCGGACCAGTCCAGCGCCGCGCCCCGCAGGCCGAGCACCGCCAGCGCGGCGCCGACGGTACGGGACTCGGACCGGCCGGAGCGCAGGACCGGCGCCAGTACCGCCGCCTCCTGCGTGAGGCAGTCCTGGGCCAGGGCCGTGAGCACACCGTCGGGGCCGACCTCCACGAAGTCGGTCACGCCCTCGGCCTCCAGGAAGCGGACCCCGTCCAGGAACCGGACGGCGGCGCGGATGTGCCCCGCCCAGTAGTCCGGCGACCGCAGCTGCTCGTCCGTGGCGAGTTCCCCGGTGACGTTGGAGACGACGGGGATCGCCGGGGAGTGGAAGGTGATGCCCGAGGCGACCGAGGCGAACTCCTCGACCACCTCGTCCATGTGGGGGGAGTGGAAGGCGTGGCTGACGGTCAGCCGCTTCGTCTTGCGGCCACGCTCCCGCCAGAGCGCGGCGATCCGTTCCACCGCGCTCTCGTCGCCGGAGACGACGACGGACCGGGGCCCGTTGATCCCGGCGACGGCGACCGCGCCACCGAACTCCTCGAGCGAGGGGAGGACTTCCTCCTCGCTCGCCTGCACCGCGGCCATCGCACCGCCCGTACGGGCGGCCTGCATGAGCCGGCCGCGGGCGGCCACCAGGGCACAGGCGTCCTCCAGGCCGAACACCCCCGCGACGTGCGCCGCGGTGACCTCGCCGATGGAGTGCCCGAGCAGGTAGTCGGGTGCCGCCCCGTGGTGGGCCAGCAGCCGGAACAGCGCCACCTCGACGGCGAACAGCGCGGCCTGGGTGAAGACGGTCCGGTCCAGCAGCTCCGCGTCCGCGGAGTCCGGCGCGGCGAACAACACGTCCTTGAGCGGCCGGGGCAGCTCGCGGTCGAGGTGCCCGCACACCGCGTCCAGCGCCTCGGCGAACACCGGGTGGGTCTCGTACAGTTCACGGCCCATGCCCAGGCGCTGACTGCCCTGCCCGGTGAACAGGAACGCGGTCCCGCCCCGCCGGGTCCCCGGGGCCCGCACCACCGAGGGCGCCGACTCGCCGCGCGCGAGCGCCTCCAGGCCGGCGCGCAGCTCCTCCCGGTCGCCGACGACGGCGGCCCGGTGCTCGTGCGGGGAACGCGTGGTCACCAGCGACAGACCCACGTCGGCGGAGCGCAGCCCGGGATTCTCGACGAGGTGCCGGTGCAGTCGCTCGGCCTGGGCGCGCAGCGCGCTCTCGCCGCGGCCGGAGACGATCAGGGGTACGACCTCGTCGCCCCCCGGGCCGGCCGCGGCGGGTTCCGCGTCGCCCGGCCCGGTGTCCTGCGGTGCCTGCTCCAGGATGACGTGCGCGTTGGTGCCGCTGATGCCGAACGACGACACACCGGCGCGGCGGGGCCGCTCCCCGTCCCGTGTCCACTCCCGCTCCTCGACGAGCAGCGCGACCGCCCCGGACTCCCAGTCCACGTGCGGCGAGGGTTCGTCGACGTGCAGCGTCCTCGGCAGCGTGCCGTGCCGCATGGCCTCGATCATCTTGATGACACCGCCGACACCGGCGGCGGCCTGCGCGTGGCCGATGTTCGACTTCAGCGAGCCCAGGTACAGGGGCCTGTCGCCGGGCCGGTCCTGGCCGTACGTCGCCAGCAGGGCCTGCGCCTCGATCGGGTCACCGAGGGTGGTACCGGTGCCGTGTGCCTCCACGGCGTCCACGTCGGAGGGGGCGAGCCCCGCGTTGGCGAGGGCCTGGCGGATCACCTGCTCCTGGGACGGGCCGTTGGGGGCGGTGAGGCCGTTGGAGGCGCCGTCCTGGTTGACCGCCGAGCCGCGCAGCACCGCGAGCACCTGGTGGCCGTTGCGCCGCGCGTCGGAGAGCCGCTCCACCAGGAGCAGTCCGACGCCCTCCGACCAGCCCGTGCCGGCCGCGCCGGCGGCGAACGAACGGCACCGGCCGTCCGGCGAGAGCCCCCGCTGGCGGGAGAACTCGATGAACGTGTTCGGCCCCGACATGACCGTGACGCCACCGGCCAGGGCCAGGTCGCACTCCCCCTGGCGCAGGGCGTTCGCCGCGAGGTGCAGCGCCACCAGCGACGACGAGCACGCGGTGTCGACGGTGAGCGCAGGCCCCTCCAGGCCGTACGTGTAGGCGAGGCGGCCGGAGACGACGCTGGACAGGTTGCCGGCGAGCAGGAAGCCCTCGAACTCCTCCGGCGTGGCCGCGAGCCGCGACGCGTAGTCGTCGTACATCACGCCCGTGAACACACCGGCGTTGCTGCCGCGCAGCGAGTCCGGGGTGATACCGGCGCTCTCGAAGGTCTCCCACGCGGTCTCCAGCAGCAGCCGCTGCTGCGGATCGGTCGCCGTCGCCTCACGCGGGGACATGCCGAAGAAGGCGGGGTCGAAGAGGTCCGCGTCGTGCAGGAACCCGCCGTGACGCACGTACGACGTACCGGGAACCTCCGGGTCGGGGTCGTACAGCGCCTCCAGGTCCCAGCCGCGGTTGACGGGGAACTCGCTGATCGCGTCGGTGCCGTCGGCCACGAGCCGCCACAGCTCCTCGGGCGAGCGCACACCACCCGGGAAGCGGCAGGCCATGCCGATGACGGCGATGGGCTCGTCGGCCGACCGTGCGGCGCGTACCGCGGCCGTCGCGGCCGGGCGGGTGCCCGAGATCCGGTCGTACAGGTACGTCGCGAGGGCGGTCGGCGAGGGGTGGTCGAACACCGCGGTGGCGGGCAGTCGCAGGCCGGTCGCGGTGCCGAGCCGGTTGCGCAGCTCCACTCCGGCCAGGGAGTCGAAGCCCGCCTCCTTGAACGCCCGGTCCGGATCGACGGCCTCGCTGTCCGCGTGCCCGAGCACGCCGGCCACCGTCGAGCGGACCAGCGCGAGGACGGCGGTGCGCCGCTCCTTGTCGCCGAGCTCGGCGGTCCGCCGGACCCAGGACGACGCGTCGGCACCCGCGCCGCCGGTCGCCGCGGCCGTACGCGGACGGGGCTTGACCAGGCCGCGCAGCAGCGCGGGCGGCAGGGAACCGGTGGCGCGCAGCCGCGCCAGGTCGAACGCCGCGGGGACGGCGAGGACGTCCGTGCCCGCGAGGGCGGCGTCGAACAGCTCCAGCCCCTGCTCCGGAGCCAGCGGCGAGATGCCCGCCCGGGTCCAGCGCGCGAGGTCGGCGTCGCCCAGCGTGCCGCCCATGCCGTGCTCCCCGCCCCACAGGCCCCAGGCCATCGAGGTGGCGGGCAGCTCCAGGGCGCGCCGCCGGGCGGCGAGCGCGTCCAGATAGACGTTGGCGGCGGCGTAGTTGGCCTGTCCCGCGGTGCCGGTGACACCGGAGACGGAGGAGAAGAGGACGAACGCGGCGAGGTCCTTGTCCAGCGTCAGCTCGTGCAGGTTCCACGCGGCGTCGACCTTGGGCCGCAGCACGGCGTCGAGCTGCTCCTCGGTGAGCGACTCCACGGTGGCGTCGTCGAGGACGCCCGCGGTGTGCACCACCGCGACCAGCGGACGTTCGGCCGGGACGCAGCCCAGCACGTCGGCGAGCGCCGCGCGGTCGGCAGCGTCCGCGGCCACGACGGTCACCTGGGCGCCCAGCTCGACGAGTTCGGCGCACAGGGCTTCGACGCCCGGCGTGTCCGGGCCGCGCCGGCTGGTCAGCAGCAGATGCCGCACCCCGTGCCGGGCCACCAGATGGCGGGCCAGCAGCCCGCCGAGGCCACCGGTGCCGCCGGTGACCAGCACCGTGCCGTCCGGGTCGAGGGCGCGCCGCGGTGCCGCGTCCGTACGCGTCGCCCGCGCCAGCCGAGGCACGTGCAGCGCCCCGTCGCGGACGGCCACCTGCGGCTCCCCGGCGGCGAGGGCGGCGGGCAGCAGCGGCTCGCCCGAGTCGTCGAGGTCGACGAGGACCACCCGGTCGGGGTGCTCGGACTGCAGGGACCGGACCAGGCCCCACACCGGCGCGGCGTCCAGGTCCTCGACCCGCTCGCCGGGGCGTACCGCGACGGCGCCGTGCGTCACGAACACCAGCCGGGTGTCGGCGTACCGGGGGTCCGACAGCCAGCCGCGGGCGATGCGCAGAGCCCGCCGCGCGGCCTCGTGCGCGGCCTCGGCGCTGTGGCCGCCGCCCGCCGCGGGCGCGAACCTGACGACGACGGCGTCGGCGCCCGCGGGGTCGGGCAGTTCGTCACCGGCCGCTTCGACCGGACTCGGCCCGGTTTCGGCGGGGGTGCCGACGACGGGCCACTCGACCGTGAACAGCGCGTCGCCGACGGAGTCCCCGGCGGGGACGAGCCGGTCCCTGGGGACGGGCCGCAGCGACAGCCGTTCGACCGTGGCGACGGGCGCCCCCGTGCCGTCGGCGAGCGTCAGCGTGTAACCGTCGGGTCCGGCCGGAGCGATACGGGCCCGCAGCTCGGTCGCGCCCACGGCGTGCACGGTCGTCCCGTCCCAGGCGAAGGGCAGGCGGATCTCCCGCGCGTCGCCGGCGCCGCGGGCCGCGTCGAGCACCAGCGGGTGCAGCGCCGCGTCCAGCAGCGCGGGGTGGATCGCGAACCGGCCGGCGAAGTCGCGCTGCTCGTCGGGCAGGCGCAGCTCCGCGTAGATCTCGTCGCCCCGGCGCCACAGGCCCCGCAGCCCCTGGAAAGCGGGGCCGTACGCGTAGCCCAGGTGCGCCAGCCGCTCGTACACGTCCGTCAGGGGCTCGGCGACGGCGTCCGCCGGCGGCCAGGCGGCCAGATCCTCGGGGGCGGGCGCGGACGCCGGTTCGGCCAGGGTGCCGGACGCGTGCCGGGTCCACGGGGCCGGCTCGTCGTCGCCCTCCGCACGGGAGTGCACGGCGAACGCCCGCAGGCCCGAGGCGTCGGGAGCGCCCAGGGTGACCTGGACCCGGGTGCCCCGGCGCTCGCCCAGGAACAGCGGGGTCTCCAGGGCCAGTTCCTCGACCCGCCCGAACCCCACCTCCTGGCCGGCGGCCACGGCCAGTTCGAGGAAGGCGGTGGCGGGCACCAGGACACTGCCGCCGACGGCGTGGTCGGCCAGCCACGGGTGCCGCCCTGGGGAGAGCACGCCGGTGAGGATCCGCTCGTCCCGGTCGGCGAGTTCGACCGACGTGGCGAGCAACGGGTGCTCGGAGACCGTCAGGCCGAGCCCGCGCCCGTCGGTGCGCTCCTCGGGCACGAACCAGTAGCGCTCGTGCTGGAAGGCGTACGTGGGCAGGGCGGTCCGCGAGGCGCCGGGGAAGAACGACGCGATGTCCGCCGCGGCTCCCGCCACATGGGCCTGGGCGATCCCCGAGGTGAGGACCTCCGCCTCGGGACGCCCGGAACGCAGCAGCGGGACGGCCGTGGCGCGCTCCGTGGTGAAGGAGGCCTGCGCCATCGCGGTGAGCACGGCGTCGGGCCCGACCTCGACGAACGTGGTGACCCCCTCGGCCTCCAGTGTGCGGACCGCGTCGAGGAAGCGCACGGTGCCGCGGATCTGGCCCGCCCAGTAGGCGGGGGACCGCAGCTCGTCGTCGGAGGCGAGGGCGCCGGTCACGGTCGAGACGATCGGGATCGCGGGCGACCGGAACTCCAGCTCGGAGGCGACCGCGCGGAACTCCTCGAGGACACCGTCCATGTGCGGTGAGTGGAAGGCGTGGCTGACGCGCAGCCGGCGCGTCCTGCGCCCCTGCTCCCGCCAGTGGGCCGCGACCTGCTCCGCGGCCTCCGCGTCGCCGGACACCACGACCGCGGCGGGTCCGTTGACCGCCGCGACGGCGAGGGCGCCGCCGTGAGCGGCCGACGTCCGGGCCACCTCGGCCTCGTCGGCCTGCACCGCGATCATGGCACCGCCGGGCCGCGCGGACTGCATCAGCCGGCCCCGCGCGGCGACGAGCGCGGCGGCGTCGGGCAGGGACAGCACACCGGCCACGTGCGCGGCGGCCAGCTCGCCGACCGAGTGGCCCGCCAGCCGGTCGGGGACGAACCCGTGGTGCTCCAGCAGCCGGAACAGCGCCACCTCGACGGCGAACAGGGCGGGCTGCGTGTACGACGTCAGGTGCAGCAGCTCGGCGTCCTCCGAGCCGTCCGCGGCGAACATCACCTGCAGCACAGGACGCTCCAGATGCCCGTCCAGGGCGGCGGCCACCTCGTCCAGGGCCCGCGCGAACACCGGATGGGAGGCGTACAACTCCCTTCCCATGCCGGGGTACTGGGCGCCCTGACCGGTGAACAGGAAGGCCGTCCGGCCGGCCCGCCCGGCGTCGCCGCGCACCACGTTGGGTGCCTGCTCGCCACGGGCCAGCGCGTCGAGGCCCGCCAGGAACCCGGCGGTGTCCGTGCCCGTCACCGCCGCACGCCGGTCGAAGACGGTACGGGCGGCCAGTGAGCGGCCGACGTCGGAGACCGGCAGCCCCGGGTGGCCGGCGACGTGGTCGCGCAGCCGGGCGGCCTGCGCGCGCAGCGCCGTGTCGTCGTGGGCGGAGATCACCCACGGCACCGTCGTCGTCGGCGCGGCCGTGACGGCGGGTACCGGAACCTCCGCCTCCGCGGCCTGTTCGAGCACGACGTGCGCGTTGGTACCGCTGATCCCGAACGACGAGACCGCGGCCCGGCGGGGCCGGCCGGTACGCGGCCACTCCCGCTCCTCGGCGAGCAGCTCCACCGCCCCGGAGGACCAGTCGACGTGCGGCGTGGGCTCGTCCACGTGCAGCGTCCTGGGCAGGACTCCGTGCCGCATCGCCTGGACCATCTTGACGATGCCGCCGACGCCCGCCGCGGCCTGCGTGTGGCCGATGTTGGACTTGAGCGAGCCGAGGTACAGCGGCTGCGGACCGCCACGGTCTCGCCCGTACGTGGCGAGCAGCGCCTCGGCCTCGATGGGGTCGCCGAGCCGGGTGCCGGTGCCGTGGGCCTCCACCGCGTCCACGGCGTCGGCGCGCAGCCCCGCGTCCTCGAGGGCCTCGCGGATCACCCGCTGCTGGGACAGCCCGCTCGGCGCGGTCAGCCCGTTGGAGGCACCGTCCTGGTTGACGGCGGTGCCGCGGATGACCGCGAGCACCTCGTGGCCGTTGCGGCGCGCGTCCGACAGCCGCTCGACGAGCAGCAGGCCGACGCCCTCGGCCCACGACGTGCCGTCGGCCGACGCGGCGAAGGACTTGCTCCGGCCGTCCGGGGCCAGCCCGTGCTGCCGGGAGAACTCGACGAACATGCCGGGGGTCGACATCACGGTGACACCGCCCGCCAGGGCCAGGTTGGTCTCGCCCGAGCGCAGCGACCGTACGGCCATGTGCAGGGCCACCAGGGACGAGGAGCACGCCGTGTCGACGGTCACCGCCGGGCCGATCAGCCCCAGTTGGTAGGCGACCCGGCCGGACATCACGCTCGCGGTGGTGCCGGTCAGGACGTGCCCCTGGACGTTCGCCGGCGCGGAGTGCATGCGCGGGCCGTACTCGAGGGCCGTTCCGCCGACGAACACGCCGGTACGGCTGCCCTGCAAGGAGGTCGGGTCGATGCCCGCCCCCTCGACGGCCTCCCAGGCGGTCTCCAGCAGCAGCCGCTGCTGCGGGTCCATGGCCAGGGCCTCGCGCGGCGCGATGCCGAAGAAGCCCGCGTCGAAGCCGCCGGCGTCGCGCAGGAAGCCGCCCGCGTCGACCGCGCTCCGGCCCGGCTCGCGCAGCTCGGGGTCGAACAGGTCCTCGGCCCAGCCGCGGTCCTCGGGGAAGCCCGAGATCGCGTCGCCCGCCTCGGACACGAGCTTCCACAGGGCCTCGGGGGAGTCGACGCCACCGGGGTAGCGGCAGGCCATGCCCACGATGGCGATCGGCTCCCCGGCCGTCGCCGGTGCCGAACGCTCGTCGCCGGTCTCGCCCGCGCCGGTCAGCTCCGCCAGCAGGTGCCCGGCCAGCGCGGCCGGTGTCGGGTGGGCGAACAGCAGACCGCTGGGCAGCGTCAGACCGGTGGCCGCGGCGAGGGCGTTACGCAGTTCCACGGCCATCAGCGAGTCGAAGCCGAGGTCCTTGAACGCGGCCCGCAGGCCGACGTCGTCCTGCGGCCCGTACTCCAGGACGGCCGCCGTGTGCGCCGAGACCAGCTCGGTCACCGTGCGCAGCCGCTCGGCCGCCGGCAGGGCGGCGATCCGTTCACCGAGCCCGCCGGCCGGGACGACGGGACGCCGCGCAGGGGGTTTTGGGGCGGATGAGGCGGGGGCCGCCGCGCCCGAACGGGCCTGTGCGGCCCGCCGGGTGCCGTCGATCCAGTACGTCTCCCGCTGGAAGGCGTACGTGGGCAGATCGGTGCGGCGGGCGCCGGTGCCCGCGTACGCCGACGCCCAGTCCACCTCCGTACCGCGTACGAAGACCGAGGCGAGCGCGGTCAGCAGTGACTGCGGCTCGGACCGGCCGCCGCGCAGCGCCGGGACCGCCGCGACCGCCTCCGGGTCGAGCACGGACTCGGCGGCCATGGCCGCGCAGACCCCGTCCGGCCCCAGCTCCAGGAACGTGCCCACGCCCGCTGCCTCGAGGGCGCGCACCGCCTCCATGAACCGGACCGGACGGCGAACCTGGTCCACCCAGTACTCGGGCGAGCACCACTGACCGCCCTGTGCGACCCGGCCGGTCACGGTGGACACCACCGGGACGCGCGGGACCTCGAACGCGAGCGTCTCCACCACCCGGCGGAAGTCGTCCAGCATCGGCTCCATGAGCGGCGAGTGGAACGCGTGACTGACCGTCAGCCGCTTGGTGCGCCATCCCCGTTCGGACGCCTGCCCGGCCACCGCCAGCACGGCGTCCTCGGCTCCCGAGACCACGGTCGCCCGCGGACCGTTGACCGCGCCGATCCCGGCACGGTCCGCGTACGGAGCCAGCAGCTCCAGCACGTCGGCCTCCGAGGCCTGGACGGCGACCATGGCGCCGCCTTCCGCAAGCGCCTCCATCAGCCGGCCCCTGGCCGCGACCAGGCGCGCCGCGTCCTGCGCCGACAGGGTCCCGGCCACATGGGCCGCGGCCACCTCGCCGACCGAGTGCCCGGCCACGAAGTCCGGGCGCACACCCCAGGACTCCACCAGCCGGTACAGCGCCACCTCCAGCGCGAACAGCGCGGGCTGGGTCCACCCGGTGCGGTCCAGGCCGTCGCCGGAGCGGATCACCTCGGCCAGCGGGCGCTCCAGCAGCGGGTCCAGCAGGGCGCACATGTCGTCGAAGGCGCGCGCGAAGACGGGGAAGGCCTCGTACAGTTCCCGGCCCATGCCGGCCCGCTGCGAGCCCTGTCCCGTGAACAGCACACCGAGCCCGCCCGGCTGGACCGAGCCGGTGACGACACCGGGGGCGGGCATCCCGTCCGCCAGGGCCTGCAGCCCGGCCCGCAACTCCCCGTCACCGCCGAGCAGGACGGCCCGGTGCGGGAACATGGTCCGGGACGACAGCAGGGACCAGCCCACGTCGGCGGAGGTCGGCGAGCCGTCGGAGGTGGCGGTCGGCGAGCCGTCGGACAGGAACGTGTCCAGTCGCCCGGCCTGGGCGCGCAGCGCCTGCGGGCCGCGTCCCGAGAGCACCCACGGCAGTACACCGGGGGCGGCCGAGGTGCCCGACGGGGCGGCGGTCGCCTCCCGCCCCTCCGCGGTGCGGGGAGCCTCCGACAGCACGACGTGGCAGTTGGTGCCACCCATGCCGAAGGAGCTCACGCCCGCCACCAGCTCCCGGTCCTCGTGGGGCCAGGGCGTCAGCTCCCGCTGGACGGACAGACCCAGCTCGCCCAGCGGAATACGGGGGTTGGGGGTCTCGAAGTTCAGGCTGGCCGGCAGGGCCCGGTGACGCAGGCTCAGCAGCACCTTGAGCATGCCGACGATGCCCGCCGCGCCCTCCAGGTGCCCGACGTTGGTCTTCGCCGAGCCGACCAGCAACGCGTCCTGCGCGCCGCGCCCGGCGCCGAGCGCCGCTCCGAGCGCAGCGGCCTCGATGGGGTCGCCGACCGGAGTGCCGGTCCCGTGCAGCTCCACGTACTGCGTCGTCGACGGGTCGACCGACGCCTTGCGGTAGGCGGACCGCAGCACGTGTTCCTGCGCGTCCTGGCTGGGGACGGTCAGACCGGCGGTCGAGCCGTCGTTGTTCACCGCGCTGCCGCGGATCACGCCGTGTACGCGGTCGCCGTCGGCGAGGGCCGCGGCCAGCGGCTTGAGGATCAGCACACCGCCGCCCTCACCCGGCACGAAGCCGTTCGCCCGGGCGTCGAACGTGTAGCTGAGGCCGTCGGGCGACAGACCGCCGAAGCGCTCCTCGGTGACCGCGTTCTCGGCGAGGACGTTCAGGTTCACACCGGCGGCGACGGCCATCGAGGACTCACCCGACCGCAGGCTCTCGCAGGCGAGGTGGACGGCGACGAGGGAGGACGACTGGGCGGAGTCCACGGTCAGGCTCGGCCCGTGCAGACCCAGGTAGTACGAGACACGGTTGGCGATGACGCCCCGGTTCACCCCGGCCATCGTGTGCTGGGTGATCGCGTCCGTACCGTGCTGGTAGACCAGGTTCGTGTAGTCGTCCCGCAAGGTCCCCACGAAGACCGCCGTACGGCTGCCGCGCAGCGTCGCCGGCACGATCCCCGCGTCCTCCAGCGCCTCCCAGGCGAGCTCCAGTACGAGCCGCTGCTGGGGGTCCATGGAGACCGCCTCGCGGGGCGAGATGCCGAAGAAGGCCGCGTCGAAGTCGCCGACCCCGTCGATGAATCCGCCGCGCGACGGCAGTCGGGGCGCGTCGGTCGCGGCCTCTGCCGAGTGCGCGTCCCAGCGGCCGGCCGGCACGTCCGTGACGGCGCTGCGGCCCTCACGGAGCAGTTCCCAGAATTCCTCGGGAGTCGCGGCCATCGGCAGTCGGCACGACATTCCGACGACCGCTACCGCCCCGTCGTTCTCCGCGTAGGAATCCGCCGCCACCGGCCGGTGCTCACTCGCCATCTGCTTGTCCGCCCTTTCGTCGCCGCCGGACCCGCGGCGTGGTCCAGACGCGTGCGCTTGTTCAACACGCGCCTGGAAACGTGGAATTGGTGACCGTGTCAACGAACGTAGCAACAGGCCGAATACCGGCGATCAGTGAGCGGTAACGTGCCGATAACCCGGCACGTGAGGCGGCCTTGTGGACGCTTTGTTACCCACGGATGGAAGGCCCCGGCTACGTTGGTCGCGGATTTGCTCGGCCACCTGCCGAGATGTCCTGGAAAACCACAGCAGGCCTGTGCCGTAGGAGGTTTCAGTCATGGCAGGGAAGACCGATGCCGTCGTGCACGCGGGCGGTGTGGAAGAGCATCTCGCCTTCTACGTCCGCACCTTCAACTCGGGTGACGCCGACGCCATCAACCAGCTCTACACCGAGGAAGCGGTGTCCGTGTGGGAGCCCGGAAAGCCGCTGCAGGGGGAGGAGCGCAGGACGAATCTCGCGGAATTCCTCAAGCTGCACCCCCGGTTGAGCGCGAAAATCCGTGAGTCGCACGTCACGGGCGACACCGCTCTGCTGTCCGTCGACTGGAACATGGAGATCGACGGCGAGGAAGGAAAGCGGGAGTCCTTCGGCGGACTCGCCACCGACGTTCTGCGTCGCGGTGCCGACGGTAATTGGCGCTATGCCATCGACGATCCGTACGGCGATCCGCGGAACGATATTGCCGAGTGACTCGGTGGTGAAAGCGACCGATTCCCCGCCCTCGTCACCGCGGCCCTCGTCAACACCACGGGCGTCGCCCCCGGCCACGGGTGGGCCCCGGCAGAGAGGGACGGCGGAACGGCGGTGGTGGCAGCGCCCCTGGATCGGACCGCTCGCGTTGGTCTGCGTGGTCTTCCTCGTACTGTCGCTGCCGCGCTACCTGACCTTCGACCCCCGCCGGTCCCGCGTCCCACAGCCGGAGAACTTCACGTTCCACTACCCCCTGCTGGTGGCGCACATCCTGTTCGGGTCGGTGGCCATCGTCACCTGCTGCCTCCAGATCTGGCCCTGGCTCCGGCAGGCCCACCCCGCGGTCCACCGCGTCAGCGGGCGGCTGTACGTCTTCGCCGGGGTCCTCCCGGCCGGCGTACTGGGGCTCGTCCTCGGCGCCACCAGTCCGAGCGGCCTGACCATGCGCATGAGCAGCCTCATGCTGTCGTCGCTGTGGCTGATCACCGCGATCGCGGGTTATCGCACCGCCAGACAGCGCAGATGGGGTGACCACCGCCGGTGGATGGTCCGCAGCTTCGCGCTGACCATGGCGATCGTACTCAGCCGCGTCTACCTGCTGCTGCTCATGGCCACCGTCCTGCCGGAACCCGCCTCGGCCGATCCGGCCGTGATGGACGCCTGGAACGACGCCCTGATCGGCAACGCCGACTGGCCCGCGTGGATCACCACCCTCCTGATCGCCGAGTGGTGGCTCACCGAGCGAGGCGCCGGCGCCAAGCACAAGGCACGGGCCGCCCGGCGCAGGACCGCGGCCGCCGCGTCCCACCGTGACAACGACCAGACCCCCACCCCCGCCCCGGAGAGAGGGAGCCCGTCATGAGCACCGAGACCGACCTGTACAACCTGGAACTCACGGCCGACCCCGACCAGCAGAACGAGGTCTTCCTCCTGGCCTTCAATTCCTACGACGGAGCAGTCTTCGACCGGCTGTACCGCGACGACGCGATCTCGAACCTGTCGGGCTCGCCCCTGACCGGTGCGGCGCGCAAGGCGAAGATCACGGAGATGCTCGCGCTGAAGCCGTCGCTCAAGGCGACCCTGCGCCACTCGTACACGGCCGGGGACGTCCAGCTCATCGTCGTGGACTACCAGTTGGAGGTGCCGACGCCGGACGGCGGCCGCGAGGAACTCCGCGGCACCTGCACCGACGTCCTGCGGCGCGGCGAGGACGGCAAGTGGCTCATGGCCATCGACCGGCCCATCCCGCTGGAGCAGCCGACCGCGGCCGCCTAGCCCCTGAGCCGATCACGGCCCCCGACCGAGCGGTCCCCACCGCCCGGCCGGGGGCCGTCGTCGTATCCGCGCGCCCTACGAGAGCGGGCGCACCCACCGTACGGCCGCGGGACCGGCCGCACGGGGCCTACCGCGCACCCCGCGGCTTCCGGACCCCGCAGCCCAACTGCCCCTGACAGGCACCCACATGGGCTGCGGCACGAGGAGGGCCCCACGGAGCCCGCCCCACCTCGCCCACGGCACCGGAACCTGTGGGGCCGCCCTTGGAGCTTGCCGTAGGGGGCGCCCTGCACCGGTACGAGTCGGGCACGGACATCGGCACCCAACGCCCACGGCTCGGTCATCCGAGTCGGCACATGTGGCCCCGGACCAGGGCCACATTCTCACCCGAGCCCGGCACGCCACCCACCGATTCACCGCGGGCGCGTGCGCGTGCGCGAACCCCCACCACACACGTGCGGGGCGGCCCGGTCGAATCGATCGACCGGGCCGCCCCGCGAACTTCCTCGCGCCGAGCCTCAGCGCCCTTCCCCGGCGGTCGCCGGTTCCGCCGGCGCCGGGATCGCGCCGGTCTCGTCGGCGTCGGGGGCCTCCTCGTCGCCGCCCGCCGGGACGTGCCGCAGCAGCACCATCGCGGCGATGGCCACCACCGCGACGATCGCCCCCGCGAGACCGCTCGCGAGGTTCAGGCCGTTGGTGAACGCCTCCCGGGCCTGGTCCAGGAGCTCGGGGCTCACCGAGCCGGACACGGCGTCGGCGCCCGCGAGGGTGTCGCGCACCGTGCTCTCGACCGACGCCGGGAGGTCCTGCGGCAGGGCACCGCCGATCTCGTCCCGGTACACGGCGGTCACGACACTGCCCAGCCCGGCGATGCCCAGCCCGATGCCGAACTCCATGGCCGTCTCCGACATCGCCGCGGCCGAACCGGCCTTCTCCGGCGGCGCCGAGCCGACGACCAGGTCCGTGCCGAGCACCATCATCGGGCTGATGCCGGTGTAGATGAGCACGAAGCCGGTCACCAGCAGCGGCAGCCCGTCGACGCTGTCGACCATGGCGATCAGGGCGTACCCCAGCACCGAGAGGAACAGCGCACCGCCGACGACGAACCCGGGTCGCACCTTGGCGGCGATCGCCGGCGTCAGCGACGACGCCACGATCAGCGCGCCGGCCGCGGGCAGCAGCCACAGGCCCGCCTTGATCGGCGACTGGCCCGCCACCAGCTGGAGGTACTGCGTGATGAACAGGTACAGCCCGCCCATGAGGCCGAGGCCGAGCAGCAGCACCAGCAGCGCCGCGGTGAACGCCCGGTTCTTGAACAGCCGCAGGTCCAGCAGCGGGTCGGCCAGCTTGCGCTGACGCTGCACGAAGACCACGCCGAAGACCACACCGACCAGGAGAGTGCCGATCGCGACGCCGTCGACCCCGTGCTCGGCCAGGCGCTTGATGCCGTAGATCACCGGCAGCACCGTGACCAGGGACAGCGCCACGCTGGCCAGGTCGATGCGGCCCGCGTCGGTGTCCTTGTACTCGGGGAGCAGCAGCGGCGTCGCCACCAGGAGCACCACCATCACCGGCACGGCGAGCAGGAACACCGAACCCCACCAGAACCACTCCAGCAGCGCACCGCCCAGCACCGGACCGACGGCGATACCGACCGAGAAGCAGGTCACCCACACACTGATGGCGACGCCGCGCTGACGGGGGTCCTGGAACATGTTGCTGATCAGCGCCAGCGTCGACGGCATCAGCGTGGCACCGGTGATACCGAGCAGCGCGCGGGCCGCGATCAGCATCTCCGGGCTGGTGGCCGTCGCGGCGAGGACCGAGGCGAGACCGAAGCCGAGCGCGCCGATCATCAGCAGCTTGCGCCGGCCGATCCGGTCACCGAGCGTGCCCGCGGTCACCAGGAAACCGGCGATCATGAAGCCGTAGATGTCGACGGTCCACAGCAGTTCGGTGCTGCTCGGCTTGAGGTCCGCGCTGATGTGCGGGACCGCGAGGTTCAGCACGGTCGCGTCGAGGGCCAGCAGGATCGTGGGGAGCGTGAGCACGAAGAGCCCGAGCCACTCCCGTGGGCCGGCCCTGAGGTCCGCGGAGGCCTGGGTATCTGTCGTCATGGGGGAACCCTCCATGGTTCGTGGGTCGTTGCGCCCCGGTGGTCCGGGGCAGGGGACGGGGGCGGGGCACCGGCTGGGCGCCCCGGGGGTCAGGACTCGTACGGACGGCTGTCGCGGGCGTCGTGCAGGACGCGCGCCCACCAGGTGAGCTGGTCGAGCGTCGTCTTGACGGCGGCCGTGAAATGCGTGGACGTCTTGGGCCAGTGGCCGTCGGCGTCGAACTCGTCCCAGTAGTTGGGGATGCTGATGCCGTCGCGGATCGCGACCGCGTGGACCTCGGTGAAGGCGCTGCGCAGTTGCTCGGTGGCGTGCAGCCCGCCGGACGGACCGCCGTAGGACAGGAACGCGACCGGCTTGGCCTTCCACTCGTCCAGGTACCAGTCGATGGCGGTCTTGAGCGGTGCCGGGAAGCTGCGGTTGTACTCCGGGGTCACGACGACGAAGGCGTCGGCGGCCGCGAGCCGAGGAGCCAGCTCCGCCACGGGACGGGGCAGCTCCTCGCACTCGTCACCGAGCGTGTCGGGCAGGTTCGTGTCGGCCAGGTCGATCAGGTCGACGTCGAAGTCCCTGCGCCGGCGGGCGTGCCCGGTGAACCACCGGGCCGCGGTGGGACCGAAGCGACCCCGGCGCGTACTGCCGATGATGATCGCCAACCGCAGAGGGCTGTTGTCGGACATCGGATGCTCCTGCGCCGGGTCGGCGGTGCCGACGGTGGTGGACGTGTTCCAGCCTGCGGCGGGGCGCTCACGGCCCGCTCACGGTCCGCTCACGGTCGACTCCCGGCACGTCACGGGGCTGCGTTAACGTGACGCCCATGCGATTCGGAGTGCTGGGGCCACTGGCCGTGTGGCGGGCGGACGGCGGCCTCGTCACCGTCCCCGGGCTCAAGACCCGAGCGCTGCTGGCCGCTCTGCTGTCGCACGAGGGCCGCCCCGTGTCCGCGGACCGGCTCGTCGACGAGCTGTGGGACGAGCGGGAGCTCCCGGGCAACCCCTCCGCCGCCCTCCAGACCAAGGTCTGGCAGCTGCGGAAGGTGTTCGAGGACGCGGAGGCGGGCGGCCGCGAGCTGCTGACCCTGCGCGACGACGGCTATCTGCTGCGTACGGAACCCGAGAGCGTCGACATGGACCGGTTCGCGGCCCTGACCGCCCGCGCCCGGGCCGCCGACGACCCCGGCACCCGCGCGGCACTCCTCTCCGACGGCCTCGCGCTGTGGCGGGGCGAGGCGTTCTCCGGCTTCGAGGACGCCGCGTTCGCCCGCCCCCTCGTCACCCGCCTCGAAGAGGCCCGCCTCGCCGCCCTCGAAGCCCTCGCCGAGGCCCGGATCGAACTGGGCGAACACCTCGACGTGGCGGGAGAACTGCACGAACTCGTCGTACGCCACCCGCTGCGCGAGCGGTTGCGCGCCCTGCAGATGCGCGCGCTCTACGCGGCCGGCCGGGTGAGCGAGGCCCTGGCCTGCTACCAGGAGCTACGCACCCGGCTCGCCGACGAACTGGGCCTGGACCCCAGCCCCGAACTCACCGCCCTGCACCAGGCGATGCTGGAGCGGGACGCGGAGCTGGAGGCTCCCTCCACGGCCGTGGCGGCCCCCCGGCGACGCGCCGCCACGAACCTGCCCGCTCCACTGACCGAGCTCGTCGGCCGTGAGGGCGCGGTGGCCGAGGTGAAGGGCCTGTTCGCCACCGCGCGGCACGTGACGCTCACCGGCTCCGGCGGTGTCGGCAAGACCAGGCTCGCACTGGAGACGGCGGCCCGGCTGGCCGACGACTTCCCCGACGGTGCCTGGCTGGTCGAGCTCGCCGCGCTCGGCCGTACCGCCGGCGCGAACGCGGTGGACCCGGTGGCGGAGGCCGTGATGACGGCACTCGGCATCCGGGAGGAGCCGGGGCCGGCCTCTCGCGGTGCGAACGGACCTTCCTCACCCGCCGAGAGCCTGGCCGAGGCGCTCGCCGGCAAACGGCTGCTGCTGCTCCTCGACAACTGCGAGCACATCGTCGACGCGGTCGCCGAACTCGCGGCGCTGCTGCTGAAGCGGTCCCCCGAGCTGCGGATCCTGGCCACCAGCCAGGAACCGTTCGGGGTCCTCGGCGAGGTGGTGTGGGCCGTGCCCCCGCTGGAGGTGCCCGACCCCGCGCGCGAGGCGGGCCTCGACGAGGTGGCCCGTTCCAGCGCCGTCGAGCTGTTCGTCGCCCGGGCCGCCGCCACGGCACCCGGCTTCACGCTCGACGACGGCAACGCCCGGGACGTGTCGGTGATCTGCCGTCGACTCGACGGGATCCCCCTGGCCCTCGAACTGGCCGCCACCCGGGTACGGGCCCTCGGGGTGCGAGGGCTGATCACCCGCCTCGACGACCGCTTCCGGCTCCTCGCCACCGGATACCGGGGTGCCCCGCCCCGCCAGCAGACGCTCCGGGCGATGATCGACTGGAGCTGGGACCTGCTGACCGGCCCCGAGCGCGCCGTACTGCGCCGCCTCGCCGTCCACGCCGAAGGGTGCACCCTGGTGGCGGCGGAGGCCGTCTGCGCCGGGGCAGAGGTGCACCCCGACGACGTACTCGACCTGCTCGCCCGCCTGGTAGCCCGCTCACTGGTCGTCATGACCGACAGCGGTGACGAGCCCCGCTACCGGCTGCTCGAATCCGTCGCGGACTACGGTCTGGCCCGCCTGGACGAGGCGGGTGAGAGCGAGGACGCACTGCGGCGCCACCGCCGGTACTACATCGAACTGGCCGAACGCGCGGCGCCGTTGATGCGGGGTCCCGAGCAGGGCCGATGGCTGCGCCTGCTGGACGCGGAGGCCGCCAACGTCCGCCGGGTGCTCGACCACGCCATCCAGCAGGGCGCCGTCGAGGACGTCCTCAGGCTCGTCAACGCGCTGGTCTGGTACTGGTTCCTGCGCGGCCGGCTCCGCGAGGCGGGCCGCTCGCTGGAGGCGGCGCTCGCGGCGACGGAGCGGACCGAGGCCACCCGCGCCTCGCGGGCCGTGGCCTCCCTGCGGGCGCGGGCCCGGGCGTGGCGAGCGGGGTTCGCCGTGCTCGTCGGCGACGGCAGCGAGCGGACGCAGTACAGCCGGGTCGCGGATGAGCTGTTCCGGGAGCTGACGGACCCTCGGGAGCGGGCCGGAGCACAGTGGTTCCTCGGCTTCGCCCTGTTCGGCGTCGGCGACCAGGCCGCCAGCGAGGAACTCATCGACCAGGCACTCGAAGGGTTCCAGGCCCTCGGCGACACCTGGGGCACCGCCGCCGCGCTGAGCGTACGGGCCAACCAGGCGCATGTGCGGGGCGACCTGGAGCGGCTCGCGCGCGACGGGCGGCGCAGCGCGGAACTCTTCGCCGAACTCGCCGACGGCTGGGGCCGGTTGCAGACCATCGAACCGCTCGCATCGCTGGCCGAGATGGCCGGCGACTACGAACGCGCGGCGCGCCTCCACCAGGACGGGCTGCGCATGGCCGAGGACCTCGGGTTGTGGCCGGAGGCCGCGGACCGGCTGACCAGCCTGGGCAGCACTGCCATGCTCACCGGCGACCACGCCAGGGCACGGGAGTTCCACCAGCGGGCGCTTCGCCTGGCCGCCGAGCACAACTTCAAGCCGGGGGAGATCCACGCCGAGGTCGGGCTCGGCCTCGGCGCCCGCCGCGAAGGACGGCTCGACGCCGCCGAGGCCCACATGCGCCATGTGCTGCGCTGGCAGACCAAGATGTCCTTCGAGCCCGGCCGCGCGCTCGTCCTGGCCGAACTAGGCTTCGCCGCCGAGCAGCGGGGCGACGCGGACCAGGCCCTCAGCCTGCACCAGCAGGGCTGGACCTCGGCCCGCAACACCGGAGACGCCCGGGCCATGGCACTGGCCCTGGAGGGCCTGGCAGGCGCCCACGCCCTCGCCGGACGCCACGCGTACGCCGCCCTGCTGCTCGGCGCGGCCCATGCGGCCAGGGACTCCGTGGGCATGCCGCTTCCCCCGGCCGAACGGGGCGATGTCGACCGGATCACGGCGGCGGTTCGGGAGCACCTGGACGAGGAGGCCTATCTGGCCGCGTACCGGCGTGGTACCGGTCTGACGCCCGAGGAGGGGTTGTCGGCGGAGGCGGAGCCCTGGTGACCGGCCGGGGGCATGGCGCCGGCTCTGTGAGGCCGTGCGGGTGTCCACGGCCTCTGGCCGGGGTTGCACGCGTACGCCGCCCTGCTGCTTGACGCGGCCCATGTGGCCACTCCGTACCGGCGCGGTACCGGGCTGACGCCCGAAGAGGGGTTGTCCGCGGAACCCCGGTGACCTGCCGGGCGGGCCCACCGCCCGCAGACTGCTCAGTGACCGGCCGATGAGAGGCCGACCCTAGCCTCACAGAGGCACCGGGACCTCCCCCTCGCACGCGCTTACCGCCGCCGCGGCAGGGTCCCGCGCGCCCAGGTCCATTGACGCACCATCGGAAAAGGAAACTGGGGACGAAATGACTGAAGCCGCCGCGCCCGTGCTCGCCGACGCCAACGTGCGACAGATGCTCTCTCCGTTCGGGCTCGACATCGAGTACACCCGAGCCGAGGGCAACGCTCTCCACTACACCGACGAAGAGGGCCGCGAGCACCGGGTCGTGGACTTCGCCTGCGGCTTCGGGTCCCTGATGCTCGGCCACAACAACTCCGAGATCGCCGAGCGTGCCAAGGAGATCCTGGACGCCAAGGTGCCGGTGCACACCCAGCTGGCACAGCACTCGCACACCAACGACCTCGCCCGCGCGCTGAACGAGATCATCGCGCGCGAACTGCACACCGACGAGCCTTACTACGCCCTCTTCGGCAACTCCGGCGCGGAGGCCGTCGAAATCGCGATCAAGCACGCGGAGTTCGACCGGCTGCAGCGGGCGCGGGAGCTCCTCGACGGCGTCGAGGACAACATCGCGGCCGTCCGCGACGCCGTGAGCGACGGGGGCGCGCAGGTGTCGCCCGAGGCCTACGCCCTGGCCGGTGTCGCGGGAAGCGCCGGCCTCGAGGACCTGGTCGCCGAGGTCCGGCGGCACAACGAGGCGGCGGCGGCCACCCCGCCGCTCTTCCTCACCATCGAGGGGTCCTTCCACGGGAAGCTGGCGAGCAGCATCCAGCTCACCTACAACGAGATGTTCCGCCTGCCGTTCAAGTCGCTGTCCGCGCAGGCGCGGTTCGTCCCCGCCGACCAGCCCGACGCTCTCGCCAAGATCGTCAGCGACGAGCGCGTCGCGGTGCTCGACCTCGTCGTAGAGGACGGCGTGGTCCGCGTCGTCGAGCGCGACTTCCCCGTCTTCGGTGCCTTCTTCCTGGAGCCCATCCGGGGCGAGGCGGGAATCCGTCCGCTCAGCGAGGAGTTCGCGCGGACCATCCAGCAGGTGTGCGCCGAGCTGGGCTGCCCGGTCGTCTCCGACGAGATCCAGTGCGGCACAGGCCGCTCCGGTGCCTTCTTCGCCGCGTCGCACATCGGGCTGGTCGGCGACTACATCATCCTCGCCAAGAGCCTGGCCGGCGGCATCGCCAAGACCGGCGTCGTGCTCGTCCGGGAGGGCCGCTACCGCAACGACTTCGAGCTCATCCACAGCTCGACCTTCGGCAAGGACAGCTTCTCCTCCCTGATCGCCCTCAAGGTGATCGAGATGCTGGAGGCGGACGGCGGGGCGGCGTACCGCGCCGCCGAGGAGCGCGGCGCCAAGCTGAAGACCATGCTCGAAGCGGTCCGCGCCGACTTCCCCGACGTCGTCAAGGACGTGCGCGGCCGGGGCCTGATGCTGGGGCTGGAGTTCCACGACCAGTCGGAGGCCGCCTCCGAGATCATTCGCGAGCAGACCCAGCACGGCTACATCGGGTTCGCCGTGGCCGGCTACCTCCTGCGCAAGCACGGCATCCGTACCTTCACCACCGCGAGCGCCCTGCACACGTTCCGGTTCGAGCCGTCCATCTACCTCGGCGACGAGGACATCGCCCAGCTGGAGACGGCCCTGCGCGCCGTGTGCGGCGTCCTGCGGCGCCAGGACGAGAAGGGGTTCGCCGTCGTCTGACGGGCGGAGCGACACCTCCAGGGCCGGCACGGGCCGGCGAGCCGAGCGAGTGGGGCACGGCCGACCGGGGACGGACGGCCGTGCCCCACTTCCGTCGTGCGCGGCGCCGTCGGCCGCGCCGCCCCGCCGCACCCGCAAACGAACAGCCGGGGCCCAACGCCCCCGGATCCCAAAGGAGTCGACATGAACGCCACAGCCTCCGAAACCGGTCTCGCGGAACCCCACCTCGCCGAGGTGCTGGCCGCCGTCGGACTCGACGTCGAGTATGTCCGGGCGGAGGGCAACACCCTCTACCGACTCGACGAGGATCAGCGCGAGGTCCCCGTACTCGATTTCGTGGGGGGCTTCGGGTCGCTGATCCTCGGGCACAACCACCCCGAGATCGTGGCCTTCGCCCAGGACCTGCTCCGCTCGCGGCTCCCGATCCACGCGCAGTTCTCGCGGGCCCCGCACGCCAACCGGCTGGCCGCCGCCCTCAACTCCGTACTGAGCCGAGAACTGGGCGACGACGAGCGCTACTTCGCGATCTTCGCCAACAGCGGTGCGGAGGCGGTCGAGGCGGCCGTCAAGCACGCCGAGTTCGACCGGATGCTCAAGGTGGCCGCCCTGAGCGAGGAGATCAACGACCACGTCGCGCGGATACGCACCCTGGTCCGGGACGGCCTCGTCGTGCCGGCGGCGGGCGCCCACGAGAGGTTCGGCGACGCGGACCGCTCCGGTGACCCGGTGCGGGACATCGAGGAGCTGATCGCCCGCGTCGATCGCTGGAACGCCCCGCGGCTGTCCAGGGCGCCCCTCTTCCTCGCTCCCGAAGGCGCCTTCCACGGCAAGCTCGTGGGCAGTGTGCAGCTCACCCACAACGAGGCCTTCCGGACGCCCTTCAAGGCGCTGGCCGCGCAGGCCCGCTTCGTCCCCCTCGACCAGCCGGAAGCCATCCGCAAGACCATCGACGCCGAGCGGACCGTGCTCCTCGACCTGGCCGTCGAGGACGGCACCGTCACCGTGGTCGAGCGGGACTTCCCCGTCTTCTGCGCCTTCGTCCTGGAACCCATTCAGGGGGAGGGCGGCATCAACGTGGTCAGCCGGGAGTTCGCCGAGGCGGTCCGCAAGGCCTGCGACGCGATCGACTGCCCCGTCGTCGTCGACGAGATCCAGAGCGGCATGGGGCGCTCGGGCGCCTTCCTCGCCAGCTCGCTCATCGGGCTGCGCGGTGACTACTACACCCTCGCCAAGAGCCTGGGCGGCGGCGTCGCCAAGACGTCGGTCGCGCTGATCCGGGAGTCGCGCTACCGCAAGGAGTTCGAGCTCGTCCACAGCTCGACCTTCGCCAAGGACGGATTCTCCAGCCTCGTCGCGCTCAAGGTGCTGGAACTCCTGGAGGCCGACGACGGCCGGCTGTACCGCGTCGTCGAGGAGCGCGGCAGGAGCCTGAGGGCGATGCTCGACGCGGTCAGGGCCGAGTTCCCCGACATCCTCAAGGACGTGCGCGGTGCCGGTCTGATGCTGGGCGTGGAGTTCCAGGACCAGTCGGGGTCCACCGCCGCGACCATCCAGGGTCTTTCCCGCTCCGGCTTCCTCGGCTACGCCGTGGCCGGGTACCTGCTGCGCGGCCACGGCGTCCGGCTCTTCCCGACCGGCAGCGCTGCGAACACGCTGCGCCTGGAGCCCTCCGCCGGACTGACCGACGCCGAGATCGCCCAGCTGGAAGCGGCCCTCAAGGACGTCTGCGCCGTTCTGCGCGACCAGGACGAGGGCCGCTTCATGGCGTCCTGACCTCGCTCTTCCCGTCCGTGACGCCCCGGCCCGAAGCGGCCCTGCTGACCTGACCAGGGCCGCTTTGTCCAAGGTTTGTGTGAGCTTGGACCGCGGCGCAGCAGCATGGTGGCCGGATCCTGGCAGTCCTGGGCCGCGGTGTGCGCACCGTGCTCCGGCGGCCGGTGCCGACGATGCGTTCGGATGGGGGAGTCATGGAGTTTCGTGTACTGGGGCCGCTCGAGGTCGTTCACGAGGGCAGGCCGGTGGAGTTGAGAGGAACCAAACAGCGGGGCACGCTGGGTTGCCTGCTGCTCCAGGCCAACCGGGTCGTACCGACGAGTCGGCTGCTGAACGCCCTGTGGCCCGACGACAACGCGCCGACGACGGCCCGCAAGATCCTGCAGAACGCGGTGTACGGACTGCGCGGAGTCCTCTCGTCCGGGCCGGACGACGCCCCTGGCGCCGCGACCCTGCTGACCCAGCCGCCCGGCTACATGCTGCGCGTGGCACCCGAGCAGGTGGACCTGCACCTGTTCCATCGGTGGGTCGGCGAGGGCCGCGACAAGCGCGCGCAGGGCGCCCCGGCCGAGGCGGCCGCGCTGCTGCGCGACGCGCTGGACCTGTGGCGCGGCTCCGCCCTGGCGGACCTCGTGGAGGCCGGCATCGAGTGGCCGGAGCTGGCCTCCCTGCAGAACACCCGGCTCGACGTGACGGAGGACTACTTCGACGCGCAGCTCGGCTGCGGCCGTCACCACGCGGTCCTCGCGGAGCTGGAGACCATGGTGGCCGCCGAGCCACTGCGGGAACGGTCCTGCGGCCAGCTGATGCTGGCCCTGTACCGCTGCGGCCGGCAGGCGGACGCGCTCAACGTGTTCAGCCGTGTGCGGTCGCTGCTGATCGAGAACCTGGGCCTGGAACCCGGCCATGCCATCCAGGAGCTGCAACGCGCCATCCTGACCCAGGACCCGCTGCTGTCCCTGGACCCGGCTCCGGCGCGCTCGGAGCCGGTGCGCATGACGACGGTCCCCCGTCAGGGAACCCGTTCCGAGCCGGTGGGCCCGAGCGTGCCACGCACCGAGCCGTCCCGCCCGGAGACCGCGCACCGTCCCGCCGAGCGCACCGGCGCGCCGGCCGAAGCCCGCACGGAAGCCGCCCCGCAGCACTCCGGGATGCAGCGCCGCCTGGTCACCGTCGTGTCGGTCCGCACCCGGCTCACCCCCTCCCTGGGCGACGGCGCCGGTGACGGCGTGGACGACCTGCTGGACGCCGCCGTGACGATGGTCCGGGGACAGGTCGAGCGGCACGGCGGCACCGTGACGGCCTCGATGGGCTCCGTCACGCAGGCGCTGTTCGGGCTCGACGGCCCGGACGACGCGGGCGCGGACCAGGCCGTGCCCGCAGCGCTGGCGATCCGCGATGTCCTCGAGGTGCGCGGCGGTGGCGAGCCCGGCCCGGCACCGCTGTCGGTGCGTGCCTCGGTCATGACCGGCGAGGTGCTGCTGCGGTACTCCGGCCAGGGCGAGGCGCCCACGGCAGTCGGCGCGGTGCTGGACGAGTCGCAGTGCCTGCTGTCCGACATGACCGACGGTCAGGTACTGGTCAGCGACACGGTCCGCCGGGCGACCGAGGACACCGTCTCCTATCGTCCCGCGGACGCCCGTCCGTCCTACTGGCTCGCCGTCGGACACCGGGCCGTGCGGCAGCAGACCGGAGCGGAGGACCCGGAAACGGCGTACGAACTCGACCTGCTGTGCGGGCTGGTCAAGCGCAGCCGGGAACGGGGGATCCCGCACGTGGTCACGGTGCTGGGGGAGTCCGGTGCCGGCAAGAGCCGCCTGCTGCGGGAGTTCGGGAGCAGGCTGGGCTCCCGTCCGGGCGCTGCCACGGTCCTGACGGGCCGTACCCCGGCCGCGCCCACCGAGCACCCTCTGAAGGCCCAGGCGCAGATCCTGGCCGCCTACTGCGGTATCCGGCCCGGCGACGATCCGGAGTCGGCCCGGTCGGCACTCGACGCCCAGGTGCGCTTCCTGTTCCGTTCCGACCGGACCGCGCGCCGGATCGGGTCGTGCCTGATGCCGCTGCTGGACGCGCGGACCGACGCCGCGGCATCGGCGGTGCCCGCGGCCGAGACCCTGGCAGCCTGGCGGGACTTCTTCCAGGAGGCGGCGCAGCACCAGGCGGTCGTGCTGTGCCTCGACGACCTGCACCGGGCGGACACACGTGTCCTGGACGTCGTGGAGGAACTGGCCGAGTCCGCCGGGCCGGTCCCCCTCTTCGTGGTCGTCTCGGCCAGCCCCGAACTGCTGCTGCGCAGGCCTGCCTGGGCCGGGGGCAAGAGCCACGCGACCACCCTCACCCTGGGCCGGGCAGAGGAGGCCACCACCAGCAGGCAGCTGGTGGAGTTCCTCCGGTCGGCCGCGCGTGAACTGCGCGAGGTGGGGGACGCCTACACACCCGCGGCCGGCTGAACCGGCACAGGGCCGCTGTGCGGGGGGTTACCTGTGAATGAGCGTTCAGGGATTTGCCCGCCCTATGTTCTGAGTATCAGACTCCTGAAGGGTTCGGCATGATTTCTGTATCCACTGACGAGATTGCCAACCGGATTTCGATGACACCGTCATCCCTGCGGGAATCGATGGCGCGCTTCGCCACAGGTGTCATCGTGCTCAGCGTGGGTGGAGACGACATCCATGGAATGACCGCAAACGCTTTCACCTCGGTATCGCTCGACCCGCCCACGGTGCTGTGCTGTGTGGCCCACAGCGCGGTGATGCACAAGGCACTGCTGGCACAGAAGCGGTTCGCCGTCTCTGTCCTGGGATCGGACCAGGAGGATCTGGCCCGTCATTTCGCCGACAAGCGTCGCCCTTTGGGGCCGGAGCAGTTCCACCGGGTCGAATGGGAACCGGGCGAGTTCACCCAAGCCCCCTTGCTGCACGGTGCGCTGGCCTGGCTGGAGTGCGAACTGACCGAGTTCCACGACTCCGGCGACCACTCGATATTCCTCGGGACCGTGATCAACTCGAGCAAGAGCGCCGACGGCTCCGGACTGCTCTTCTTCGACGGGGCGTTCCAGGGGACCGGATCAGCCGACGCGTCATGAGCGTCTCCGAAACGGCCATCGCCCAATGGTTCGTCGACGCCCTCAACGAGGGCCTGAACAGGTCGGTTGTCCATACGCTGCCGCGCAGGGCGCAGAACGACGACGTCCTGGCCGATCCCTTCGCGGCCTCCGTGCTGAGGCGTTTCGAGGACTGCCTGCCGACCGTGCTCGGCCCCCGGGAACGTGACGACCGGGCCCTGCACACCGCACTGGTGCGACGGGCCCGGGACCTCCTTGCGCGCGCCCTCGCCCCCGTCCGGGAGCCGGCCCGCCGCCGTCCGTTGCCGACCCCGCCGACACTGCCGGACCGGCAGGAGGCGGTGGTGGCGACCCTGCTCCTGGAATGCGCCGTGACCCTGCTCATGGAGCCCGGGAACTCGCTCGCCCCGCCGCGCGAACGGGTCGCGCTCGTCCGCGCGTTGGGTCGCTCGCTGCGTGAATCCCCAATTCCGGATTCCGCGTGAAGACCGCACCCGGGCCTCGCCACGGAATGCCGTGGCGAATGTCTGCCAGAATCCGCTCATGACCAGTTCTCTTCTTTTGGACAAAGTAGTTCTCGTCACGGGGGCGAGCAGTGGAATCGGTGCGGCGGCCGCGCGTGTCTTCGCCCGGGAGGGCGCCGTCGTGGTCCTCACCGCGCGCAGAAAGGACCGGCTGGACACGCTGGTGGATGAACTGCGGGCCAAGGGAGCACAAGCGGCGTCCGTCGTCAGTGACGTGTCGGTGAACGAACAGGCCGCGGCTGCCGTGGATTTCGCCCTCTCCGAATACGGACGCCTGGACTCCGCTTTCAACAATGCCGGAACGGGCGGCGACCGCACCCCTTTGCACCTCATGCAGGACGATGTGTACGACGCCATCATGGACGTCAACGTGCGCGGCCTCTGGAACTGCCTGCGCCATGAGATAGCGGCGATGCTGAGGCAGGGGCGGGGCGGTTGCAGCATCGTCAACAACAGCAGCGTCGCGGGACTTGTGGCGATCCCGGCCGCCGCGCCGTACATCGCCTCCAAGCACGCGGTCGTGGGCTTCACACGGGCCGCTGCCGACGAGTACGCCAAACAGGGCATCAGGGTGAACGCCATCGCCCCCGGCACCACCCACAGCGAGATCACGGCGGACTGGTTCGGGCGCAACCCCGGACTGGAAGGGCTCGTCAACTCCCTCACCCCACAGGGAAGGACGGCGGCTCCCGAGGAGATCGCGGAGGCGGCCGCATGGTTGCTGAGCGACCGCTGCCCGTTCCTCACCGGCGCCGTGGTGCCGGTGGACGGAGGCTTCGTCAACCAGTGACATGACCGGCCGGCCGGGGCCGGGCAGGTGTCCCCCACCGCCCGGCCCCGGCCGCGTCCGTGCCGTGGTTACCCCGCCCGTCCGGTGAACTCGACCCGGAAGGCCTGCTGTTCGCCCTGGATCCCGGTGACGACGAGGCCGAGCGTGTCCGGCCCCTGTGCGGACGCAGGCTCGGCCACGATCCAGCAGGGCTGGTCGAACTCGACGTACTGCTGATAGGTGACCGCGACTTTCGTGGGCTCGAAGCACGCCGGTGGCGCCGCGGCGTGGGCGGCCTGCTGGGCGGCCTCCAGGAGGGCCAGCCCCGGCACATGGTCGACGGGATGGTCGAAGAGCAGCCGGTTGTCCACGTCGTAGCGCAACTGCCAGCGCAGCGGCTCGTCGGTGGCGGCGAGGACGACGTCGCCCTTGGTGGGGCGGCAGACCGCGTTCGGTTCGATCGGGTCGGGCACCGGCCACTGCCCCCAGGCGACGTCGAGGTGATCTCCGCGCAGCCGCCGGTATGCGGCCGGCGAGACCCAGCTGAAGACCGAGTCCGCGTGGACCACGGTCTCGCCCTCGTACGCGATGCGGATGTCGAGGTCCAGGCTGTTGCCGGCGGGTTTGCCCGTGTGCCCGGGTCCGGCACCGTCCTTCACGACGACTTCGACGTCCAGTTCGGACCGCTGGTCGTGCGGCACTCGGAAGCCGGGCGCGATGGTGAAGTTGAGATGGTGTAAGAGGGTCTGATGGGTGAGTGGTACCCCCCGTTCGGCGTGGCCCACGATCAACCCGCTCTGCCTGATGGTCTGGGTCAGGAGGCGAGGGTCGTAGGGCCACTTCTCGTAGGAGGCCGGCCAACGGGCGGTCAGGTCGAAGCTGTGGTCGGTTATTCGGTGCCAGCCGGTGACGAGCACCGATGAGCCGTGACGCAGATGGGTGTAGGCGGCCAGGCTCTCCGTCGACCGGCGGGCAGGCGGGAGCTGTTCACTGTGCTTGGGCAAGGTTCCCCCAGGTCCATGCGTGGAGCTAGTGAGCTGAACTTGTAAAGTACCGGTCTTCCGGTCGGTTTTTGGGCCCGAGTAAATGTGACTTCAAGCACGAGTAAAGATTTCATCTGGAGGCCACGTTGGCGAGACAGGAACGAGCGATCCGTACCAGGAGGGCGATCCTCGAGGCGGCCTCGGTGTTGTTCAACGAGGTGGGGTACGAGGCGACCACGATCGGCGCCCTCCTGGAGCGCATCGACCTCACCCGGGGCGGCCTCTACTTCCACTTCACCACGAAGGAACAGCTGGCCCGGGCGGTGCTGGACGAGGCCGTGACCCTGGAAGGGGTGCGCCCCCAGGCCTTCAAGCTGCAGGAATGGGTGGACATAGCGCTTCTCCTCGCCCACCGGGTTCCCCGCGAGCCCCTCCTGCGCGCCTCGATACGGCTGTCGGTCGACCCGCTCTCGCGGGCTCTGTTCGGCACCCGGTGGCCGGACTGGGTGGCTGTGGGGGAGTCCCTGCTCGTCGAGGCGCAGGAGAAGGGGGAGTTGCTGCCCCACGTGGATCCCGCCGAGACGGCGCGGCTGCTCGTGGGTGCCTGGACCGGGGTGCAGCTGGTCACGGAGGTGCTGCCCGGCCGGACCCTGTCCGAGGAGATCTCCAGCCTGTTCGCGCTGATCCTTCCCAACGTCGCCTCCAGCGGTGTGCTCGCGCGGCTGGACACGTCCCCGTACCGGGCCGAGCGCCTGCTGAAGGAGGCGCGTTCCCAGGCCGACTGACGTGCGGGAGCGGGCCCAAGTGCCGGCGACGACGCCGACACGGCCGTAGAACCGGACGAAGCATCGGTTTACGTCGTTCGCAACCACTCCAGGACCACCGACCGGTCATCGGCTCACCGCCGTGATCCTCGGTTCAAAGGGGTGGATTCGAACTTGTCTTTGCCTAAGATGCTTACCGTCCGGTTTTTGAGGGCCTCTTGACCCGGTCCTCCCGTCGTGCGGTCCGGCAAGCGCCGTACCCGCCCCTCCGGTGACCGATGTTTCGCCTGGCCAGAGGCGATCCTGAAGTCTCGGAGCGGGTGTGCGCCGGAACCGGACCACCCGCCGCTTTTCGCGGTGGGACAAGGGGGATCAGCGGGCGACCGCGGCGCGGCCGCGGCTACGGCTGCCATCCGCGACAGGGGGATCGATGGACGGAGAGCTGTCTCAATCCAAGGGCACGGGGGGCACGTTGACGCCCCCGTCGTCCCACCAATTCTGCGGTGAGTTC
This sequence comes from Streptomyces cyaneochromogenes, assembly GCF_003963535.1. Classification (GTDB taxonomy): domain Bacteria; phylum Actinomycetota; class Actinomycetes; order Streptomycetales; family Streptomycetaceae; genus Streptomyces; species Streptomyces shaanxiensis. The sequence continues at coordinate 7,743,676 of NZ_CP034539.1, forward strand.
GCGTCACTGCTGTTCGCCTCCCTGCGCCGCAGGGAGCAGCGCCACAAGGCGCGTCAGTACGTCTGCGGCCTGCTCGTCGAGCCGGGGCGCAAGACCCTGCGCAATGTCGCCGCCCAGTTCGAGGGCGTGGGGGCACGCCAGAGCGTCCACCACTTCATCACCGCGTCCTCGTGGGAGTGGATGCCGGTGCGGCACGCCCTCGCCCGGAGCGTGCACGAAGCCTTCGACCCGCTCGCCTGGGTGATCAGCCCCACGGTGATCCCCAGGGCCGGCAGCCACACGATCGGTGTCGACGAGCACTACGTGCCGCAGCTGGGGCATGCCGTCAACGGCCAGCGTGCCGTGGGCGCGTGGCTCTCCTCGGGCCGCTGCGCCCTCCCCGTCGGCTGGCGGCTGCTGCTCTCCGACCGCTGGATGCGGGAGCCGCTGCGCCAGCGGGCCGGCATCCCCGCGGGAGCCGCCGCGGGCACTCTCGACGACTGCGTCCGCGGGCTGGTGGCCGACGCCGTGGAGGCCGGCGGGGTGCCCCGCGTCCCGGTGGTGGTGGACGCGGAGCTCGCCGACGCCGTGGGGCTGGCCCGTCATCTCGCCTCCCGGGGCCTGTCCTTCCTCGTGCGAGTCGATCCGGCCGAGCACCTGCGCCTGGACCCCGTCGAACTGCCCATGTACGGGGGCCGGGAGCGTCCCGCCGGCGAGCTCGTGAAGGCCCTGACCCGCCTGCGGTGGGCGGTGAACCCGGGTGACGGTCCGACCCTGGCCGCCGCCATCCCCGTTGTCGGGCCGCGGGTCCCGCCGTCGGCCGGCGGTGCCGGACTGTTCCTGGTGAGTGAGCAGATCCGGGACGGCCGCTCCGACGGCCGGCTCTGGCTGACGGACTCCCCGCCCGCGGCGCTCGCGTCCGCCCTCGCGCTGACCCGCCTGCCGGACGTGGTGCAGCGGGACTTCGGCGCGATCTCGGAGAGCGTCGGCATGCGGGACTTCGCCGGCCGCTCCTTCCCGGGCTGGCACCGGCACGTCACGCTGGCGTCGGTCGCCCACTGCATCGCCGCCTGGCCGATGCGCACCGCCGTCGGCGTGTGAGGTCGGACACAGAAACAAGCTTACCGTCCGGTAACTTGACACTTTCTGTGCCTCGACGGCGCTTCGACTCGAACCATCTTCTTACTGTCGGGAAAGCCGCACCATGTCCCGACGCCCGCCGCAAACGGCCCCGGAACCAGGAGTGTCCGCAGTGCAGATCAGTCTTCTCGGCCCCTTCGAAATAGTCACCGACGACAACCGGACCTTTGCCCCCAACGCACCGAAGCTCTGCCAGATCCTCACCGTGACCGCGCTCCAGCCCCGAGAGGCCGTGGCGACGGGCACCCTCATCAGGGAGCTGTGGGGCGAGGACGCCCCCGCCGCCGCCACCCGGACCCTGCAGACGCACGTCTACCACGCCCGCCGCATGCTCTCCGACATGCGAGTGACCGCGCCCGGAAGGCAGTTGCTGGCCACCCAGGCGCCCGGTTACCGCATCGACGTCAAGGACGAGGAGGTGGACGCCAGCCGCTTCGAGCGGTTCGTCCAGCGGGCCCAGCGCAAACTCGTCGAGGGCGAACTCCACCGGGCGGCCGAGGACCTGAAGCAGGCCATGTCCCTGTGGCGCGGCCCCGTGTTCAGCAACGTCCCCGCCGGAGACGTACTCGTCGGAGAGGCGGCGCGGCTGGAAGAACTCAAGATCCGCGCCCTCGAACTGCGGGCCGAGACCGAGCTCCGGCTCGGCCGGCACCGGGAGTTCCTCCCCGAGCTGCGGTCGCTGGTCAACAGCCACCCCCTGCACGAATGGCTCCACGGGCAGCTCATCACCGCGCTCCACCGCGCGGGCCGCCGGGCCGAGGCCCTGCAGGCCTACCAGAACCTCTACCGCATCCTCAAGCGCGAACTGGGCCTGGCGCCCTCGGTGGAACTCCAGCGTCTCCAGGCGCAGATCCTCAGCGCGGCCGGCCCCGAAGCACCCCTTGCGCTGCGCCTGCGCATCGACCACCGCCCAGGCGCCGTACCCGCCCCGGTGCCCACCACGGCCGTCGCCAGTTGAGGCCAGGACCGCAGTGGATGGGCGGTTACCGCACGATGCGCGGGCGGTTCGGCAGGCCCCGTTAGCGTGCACGTACCCCGACTCCGGCGACGCGGAAAACCGTCACCGGGACGCGGAGGGACGCGGGACGGCGGCATGCCGCCGCACCCCTACGGACGCCCGTATCGCGGCCCCTCAACCCAGACCAGCACAAGGAGACGTGGTGACCACCGCAGCCATCGACGCCGACACCGTCGTGCACGCCGTCCAGGAGATCGTTCCCAAGCTCCGTGAGAACGGACAGCAGGCCGAGGAACAGCGCTGGATCCCGCAGGAGAACATCGACCTCCTGGAGAAGGCCGGCGTGTTCAGCATCGCCACGCCCGGCCGCTTCGGCGGGCTCGACCTGCCGGTCGCCGAACAGACCAGGATCCTGGCGGAGATCGCACGCGGCTGCCCGTCCACGGGATGGGTCGCCTCGGTGTGGGTCTCCAGCACCTGGCTGGCCACCCTGTTCCCGGACCGCGCCCAGGAGGAGATCTTCGCGCAGCCCTCCGTACGCGTCTCCGGCGGCTTCACCCCGACCGGCAGCCTCACGCCGACCGAGGGCGGCTACCTCCTCAACGGCAGCTGGCGCTTCAACACCGGTTGCCGCGGCGCCGACTGGAACATCGCGGCCACCGTCCTGGAGAACCCCGACGGCACGCACGCCGAGGTCATCGCCATCGTGCCCATGTCGGAGTTCACCATCGCCGACGACTGGCACACCTCCGCCGCCTCCGGCACCGGCAGCTCGACCAGCACGGCGAAGGACGTGTTCGTGCCCGCCCACCGGGTCGTCGACTTCGGCGAGGCGATCTACAACGTCACCCCCGACCGCACCAACACCGGTGCGAACGGCCGCAACTACGGGCTCTTCGCCTTCGTGATGGCCGAGACCGTGGCGACCTTCCTCGGCACCGCCCAGGGTGCGCTGGAGCTGTTCCTGGAGCGGATCCCCGGCCGTGCCATCGCCTACACCTCCTGGGAGAACCAGGCCGAGCACCCGCTGACCCAGATCCGGGTGGCCGAGGCCGCCAACAAGATCGCTGCCGCGAAGGCCCTGGAGGCCGGGTGGCTGAAGGTCCTTCAGGACCGCGCCGACGCCGGTGAGCAGCCGACGCTGGAGGAGAAGGCCGCCGTCCGGGGCCAGGGCGCCTACGCCGTGCAGCTCGCCAAGGAAGCCGTCGAGATCCTCTACCGGACCAGCGGCGCCTCGGTCATCCAGCGCAGCGTCCCCCTGCAGCGGTTCTTCCGGGACGTCGAGGGCTTCTCCCTGCACGGCTTCCTGCTGCTGAGCACCAACCTCGAACTGCACGGGCGGGTCCTGCTCGGCCTCGACCCCGACACGCCGCTGCTGTAAGGCCGTTGGGCCCGGCCCGAGGGCTCCCCAGAAACCGTCGCATCGACCACGCGCAGCCTCGCCGCTCGGCTGTGCCGGAGGACTCCGAGTATGAGCACGAACACCGCCCCGACCGCCGGCACCGCGGTCACCGTGATCGGTCTGGGCATGATGGGAACGGCCCTGGCCGACGCGTTCCTCGGCCAGGGCCACCCGACCACCGTGTGGAACCGTTCCCCCCACAAGGCCGAGCAGCTCACCGCCCGGGGCGCCACCGGAGCCGCCACCGTCGGCGAGGCCGTCTCGGACGCCGCCCTCGTGATCGTCTGCCTCTCCAACGACGAGGCAGTGCACCAGGTCCTCGAACCCGAGACCGAGAACCTCAAGGGCCGCGTCCTGGTCAACCTGACGTCGAGCACACCCGAAGAGGCCCGCGACACGGCCGCCTGGGCGGCACGGCACGGCATCGAGTACCTCGACGGCGCGATCATGGCGATCCCGCCGCTGGTCGGACAGCCCCAGGCGCTCATCTTCTACGGCGGCTCGTCCAGGGCGTACTCCGACCACGAGCAGACCCTGCGCGTCCTGGGCGGCGCGACCACCTTCCTCGGCGAGGACACCGGCCTGCCCTCGCTCTACGACGTCGCCCTGCTCGGCATCCTCTGGGCGACCGTGGCCGGCAACATCCACGCCCTGGCCCTCGTCGGCAGCGAGGGCGTCACCGCCGAAGCCTTCCTGCCGTACGCCACCGGCTGGCTCAACCACGTGGCCGTGCCCTTCCTGCCCAGGCTCGCGGAAGAGGTGGACCAAAAGCAGTACGCCACGGAGATCTCCACGCTCAACGTCAACAGGGAAGCCATCGCGCACCTGGTGAGCGCCTCCCACTCCCAGGGCGTCAGCCCGGAACTGCTGCTTCCCGTCCAGGCCCTCATAGAACGCCGGGTCGCGCGCGGCCACGGCTCCGACAGCCTGTCGAGCCTCATCGAGGAACTGCGCGATCCCGCCACGTGAGCCGTGCCCGTCCGCACCCCAGATCATCAAGGAGACACCGTGAGCCCCGACACCCGTCCAGGTGACCCCGCGATACCGCCGGCCGCAGACCAGGGCGCGAGCCGACGCACCGTGCTCCGGGCCGCCGGTCTGACCGCTCTGCTCGGCGCCACGGGCGTCACCCGTGCCGCCGCCGCGGAACCCGCGGAGGCGGGCGGTCACGACGTCATCGTCATCGGCGCCGGCTTCGCCGGTGTCACCGCCGCCCGCGAACTGAGCCGGGGCGGGCTGCGCCCGCTCGTCCTCGAGGCCCAGGGCCGCATCGGAGGACGCACCTACACCGCCGAGTTCGCCGGCGAGAAGGTCGAACTCGGCGGCGCCTGGTTCGACGAGGGACACCCGCACGCCTGGAAGGAACTGCTGCACTACGGCCAGCAGCGCACCGTGGACCAGGCCCCCGAGGTGGCGTTCTTCCCCGCCGAGCAGGGCTATCGCGCCTACGCCCCCGCGGAGGGGTTCGGACGGCTCGCCGAACTGGTCACCCCCGTCTTCGACGGATCGAAGGAGTACTTCCCGCGTCCGCTCGACCCGTTCGCCCGTGAGGACCTGGTGGGTCCGCTCGACCGCACGACCCTGATCGAACGGATCGACGCGCTGAACCTCGCCCCGGTGGACCGCGCCTGGGTCACCGGCAACCTCGGCGGTCTCTCGGGTGGCTCCGCACGCGGCTCGCTGACCCAGATGGCCCAGTGGTGGGCCCTGTCCGACTGGAACTACGACAAGTTCTCCAGCGCCACCTCCTCCCGCCTGGTCCACGGCACGGCCGCCTTCATCGAGGCGATGCTCGCCGACGCCGACGCGGACCTGCGCCTGAACTCGCCCGTCACCAGGATCGAGGACAACGGCAGCCACGTCCGGGTAACCACCAGAAGAGGTACGACCTACCGCGCCCGCGCCGCCGTGGTCGCCGTACCCGTCAACGTCTGGAACCGCATCACGTTCGCGCCCGGACTGCCCGCGGAGTACCGCCGCCTCGCCGAGGAGACCGTCGCCGTACCGTCGGCCAAGAAGATCTGGCTCCACCTCCGCAGCGACCAGGGCCTGTTCTACGCCGCCGGAGCGGAGGGCGTGCCGGGCATCGGTGACGTCATCCCCACCCAGCGCCTCGGCGACGGTCACCTCGCCTACGCCTTCAGCACCGACCCCGCTCTCGACGTGACCGACCGCGCCCAGATCCAGGCCTCCCTGCGGCGCTGGGCTCCCGACACGGAGGTGCTCGCCGTGCGGGGCCACGACTGGGGCAACGACCCCTACGCGCGCGGCGGCTGGACCTACAAGCGCCCCGGCCAGCTCACCGGACCGCTGCGCGCCGTCCAGCGCCCGGTCGGCCGCCTCTCCTTCGCCGGCAGCGACATCGCCCTCGGCTGGAGCGGCTGGGTCGACGGCGCCATCGAGTCGGGCCTGCGTGCCGCCGGCCAGGTCCTCGGCCGGTGAACACCCATCCCGCGACCGTGCCGGAGAAGCGATGACCGATCAGACAGCATCCCAACGCACCGATCCCATTCGTATCGATCCCAGCGGCAGCGACCTCCACGCCGAGGGCGACCGGCTGCGCGCCCGCGGACCCGTCGCACAGGCCGAACTGCCCGGTGGCGTGACAGCCTGGGTGGTGACCGACGCCGACCTGGCCAAGAGCCTGCTGACCGACGACCGGGTCTCCAAGGACGCCTACCTGCACTGGCCCGCCTGGGAGAACGGCGAGGGAGAACTGGCCCGCAGCTGGCCGCTGGCCTCCTGGGTGGCCGAACGCAGCATGATCAACGCCTACGGCGGCGACCACCGCAGGCTGCGCAAACTGGTCGCCAAGGCGTTCACCGCCCGCCGCACCGCCGTCCTGCGCCCCACCATCGAGACGCTCGTCTCGGACCTGCTGGACGACATCGCCGCCACCGCGCCGGGCCGCCCCGTCGACATCCGCGGCGAGTTCGCCTACCCCCTGGCGATCCGGGTCATCTGCGCGCTCCTCGGCATCCCGGCCGCCATGCGCGCCGACCTCTTCCGGGTCGTCGCCGACATGTTCCGCACCTCCGCCACCCTGGAGGAGGTGCAGGCCACCGGCGAAGAGCTGTACGGCCTGATGACGGCACTCATCGCGCACAAACGCCAAACGCCGGGCGACGACCTGGTGAGCGCGCTCATCGCCGCGCGCGACGACGAGGAGTCCGCCGGACTCGACGAGACCGAACTCGTCGACATGGTCCTGCTGATGATCGGCGCCGGCCACGAGACCACGGTCAACCTGCTCGACCACGCCATCCACTCCCTGCTCACCCATCCCGAGCAGCTGCGCCTCCTCCAGAACGGCGACGCCACCTGGGACGACGCGATCGACGAGGCGTTGCGCCACGAGGCGCCGATCGCCAACCTGCCGATGCGCTTCGCCGTCGAGGACATCGACACCGGCCAGGTGACGATCCCCAAGGGCGACGCCCTGATCATCTCCTACAGCGCGGTGGGCAGGGACCCCGCCGTCCACGGCGCCGACGCCGACGCCTTCGACATCGCCCGGCCCACACGCCACGACCACATCTCCTTCGGCCACGGGGTGCACCGCTGCGTCGGCGCTCCGCTCGCCCGGCTGGAGGCCTCGCTCGCCCTGCCCGAGCTCTTCGCCCGCTTCCCCGACATCGGCCTGGCCGTGGCCACGGACGAACTCCAGCCCCTGGAGTCGTTCGTGTCCAACGGTCACCGCACGCTGCCCGTCCTCCTGAAGCAGGCCTGACCATGGAGGACGAGCTGTTCGACTACGTGATCGTGGGCGCCGGGTCGGCAGGCTCCGTGCTGGCCGCCCGGCTCACCGAGGACCCCGCCGTACGCGTCGCGCTGATCGAGGCCGGCGGACCCGACACCGACCCCGCCATCCGCGTTCCCAGCGCCTCACTCGCCTTGCTCGGTACCGAACTCGACTGGGGATACGAGACGGTGCCCCAGCCCGGCATCGACGGCCGCAGCGTCGGCTGGCCCCGGGGCAAGGTCCTGGGCGGCTCCTCGTCGCTCAACTTCCAGATGTGGATACCGGGTTGCGCCGACGACTACGACGCCTGGGGCCGCGCCGCCGGCCCCACTTGGTCCTGGGACACCGTCCGGCCCTACCTGCGCAAGGCGGAACACTGGGCCGGAGACCCGGCCGAGGGGACCTCGTACGGCGATGACGGTCCCCTGTGGATCTCGCCGCCCCGTGATCCCGACCCGACCACCGCCCACTTCCTGCGGGCCTGCGCCGAACTCGGGCTCGGGCCCGTGCCGGGCGGCCTCGGCGGCCCCCACCTGGGCGGCAGCGCGCTCACCCCGCTCAACCAGCGGCGCGGCACCCGGTGGAGCTCCGCCGACGGCTATCTGCGCCCGGCCCTCGAACGCGACAACCTGACCCTGTTCACCGGGCAACAGGCCCGGCGCGTCGTGCTGGAGGACGGCCGTGCCCGCGGCGTGGAGCTGGCGACCGCCCGTCTCATGGCACGCCGCGAAGTCATCCTCAGCGCGGGGGCCATCGGTTCGCCGCACCTCCTCATGCTGTCCGGTATCGGCGACGAGCGGGAACTGTCGGCCGCGGGCGTCGAGCCTCGCGTCCATCTCCCCGCAGTGGGCCGCAACCTGCACGACCACGCGACGCTCGACGTGATCCGGCACGCGGTCGACCCCGTACGCCTGGCGGACGCCGAAACGGCCCGCGCGAAGCAGCAGTTCGAGCAGGACCGCACCGGTCCGCTGACCTCCAACATCGCCGAGGCGGTCGGGTTCCTCCGCAGCGACGGCCGGCCGGGTCCGCCCGACCTCGAAGTGATCTGGGCCCCGATCGCCTTCCAGGGCGACTCCCTCGCCGACGGACTGACCGTGGGCGTCGTCCTCCTGCAACCCGAGAGCCGGGGCACTGTCACGCTGAAGGACCCCGACCCCGCGACGCCGCCCCTGATCGACCCGCGGTATCTGTCGGCCGGTGCGGACCTCGAACGGCTCGCGGCGGGAGCCCGCTTCGCCGAACGTCTCTTCACCACCGACGCCCTGCGTCCCCTGGTGGCCGGGGCCATGGCCCCCTGGGCCGACGGCATGAGCGACGACGCCCTGCACCAGCACGTCCGGGAACACACGAGCACCCTTTTCCACCCGGTCGGCACCTGCCGCATGGGCCTCCCGGACGACGACACCGCCGTGGTCGACCCCGAACTGAGGGTCCGAGGCGTCCCCGGCCTGCGCGTCGTGGACGCCTCCGTGATCCCCCGCATCATCCGCGGCCACACCCACGCCCCGGCCGTCATGCTGGCCGAGCGGGCAGCGGCCCTGATCCACGGCGAGCCCCGGTAGCCGAACCGGGCACAGAACGGGCGAGGCCCGGTGGTACCCCCCGGCCACCGGGTCTCGCCTCACGTCCGCGACAGACCGTCCGGCGTCTTCGGCCGACCTGCTTGCCGAGCCCCTCGCGCGCGACGGGCCGGGGGCGATGACGGGGAGGCGCACGGCCTGGGCCGACCACGTTGCCGTTCCTGCCGGGCGATCTCCGGCAGGGTGCTCACCGTCCTGCTCGCCGCGGGAGACGTCCGGCGAACGGTACGCTCCGATGCCGGGCCTCGGCTCGGCCCGTGCTCCCGCGGCCCGAGCCGCGAGCACCGCCGCGGCCTGTGCCCGACGTGGCCGAGTCCGAGCGTTTCCAGAAACCGGGTCTGGTGCGCCGCCAGCTGCCTCTCTCCGACCCAACCGTGCCCGGACGCGCCCAGGTCTTCCTCGCCGCTGCCCAACTGGTCGGTGGTGGGCCGAACTTCGGGCGTTCTTCGGGTGGGGGTTCACACGAGCACAGGCCCGCTGCTTCGCTGGCCATGTGCCGGACGAACGCTGGAGGTCGCGTGGACGGCGGTAGCGCGACCGCCCTCCTGACCGCGGTTGCGGGAGTCGTCGGGACGTTGCTGTCCGCGTTGTTGACCCAGCGCGCGGCGGACCGCAGCCGGCAGCGTGAGCAGGAGCGGGCCGAACAGATGCGAAAGCAGCGCAGCGAGGCCCAGGAACTGCGGTCGTGCTACGTGGCGCTCAACACGACGGCTCGCCAGTATCTGGCCGCGCTCACCGACCACGTGCACGCCCTGGGCCGGGGCGAGGATCTGCGGTCCGTGCGGCAGCGGCTGACCGAGGCGCGTGACCAGCACCGGGACGTGTACGCGGAGGCTCAGATGCAGGTGCCGGAGCGCGTGCTCGAACTCGCGGGCGACCTCAGCCATGACCTGGGCGCGGTGTACGGCATGGTGCGGCGTCTGGACGACGGTGCGCCGCGAACGGGGGACTCGCCTGCCGCCGTGCAGGAGAGCATCGACGCGCTGTGGGACGGGCTGAGGGAGGTGCGCCGCGCGATGCGGGCCGATCTGGGCGCTTCCCGGGCGGATTTGGGGCGTTGACGAGGAGAAGCGCGGGATCTCGTCGCCATACGTCCGGCCGATCGGCATAGTGGCCTTGATTCCAAGGGCTGTCGAGTTCTCGGGGGAGAGCCAGGATGTCGGTGAGCGACGAGGAGAGCGGCGGCGTCCAGGGGCTGCGGGCCTGGGCGGCGGACGCCGCGGAGCGGGTCAAGCGGCTGACCCCCGCCATGGGCGCGAGAGATGTGCCGCCTCAGGCGTACGAGCCGTCGATCGCCGAACTCGACGAGCTGGCAGGGCTGTTGGACCATGACCCCGTTCTGCGCAGCGCGGTGAGCGTGTGGCTGGGCGGTGCGCTGGCCATGCGGTACTCCGCCGGGGGTGGTGAACCCGCGGACCGGGAGCGCGCGGAGCGGCTGCTGCGGGAGGCGCGGGACCGTGGGACGGCACTGGGAGCCGCGGCGGGCGACGAGCACCGGCGGTGGGCGGCCTTGTTCCTGGTGTCGGTCATCGCGCCGATACGGTCGCAGCAGGGCGGGTACGGGGCGGTACCCGACCTCTCCGCCTTGGTCGACTGGTTCTCGCAGGCGGGGCTCGCCGGGATGGCCGCCTTCAACACGGAGCTCGAGGAACTGACCGCGGAGGTGCTCCAGCTGCCGTTGCCGCCGTCGTTTCTGGCGGAGTTGCGGCAGATGCAGGGGATCTTCTCGACTCCCCCGGGGGCGGAGTTCACCGACCTGCTGACCAGCATGATGCCCGCGGGGGATCCCCACACGGACCAGCTGCGGCGGATGATGAACCAGATGTTCGGCATGGCCGGCGCCCCTGCGGGCGGGCGGACGGACGCCTCGGGACCCGCTGCCCCAGGACCTCGTAGGAGCCCTGATGCCGGGCCGTCCCGGAAGCCCGACTCGTCCGCCGCTCCGGATCCCGACCCCGCCCCGGCCCCCGACCCCGCCTCCGGGCCCGGGCTCACCCCCGACGACATCCGTCGGCTCGCCGCCGGCCTGGACGCCATGAACGCCGCCACACGTGGCCTCGACGACGTGCTCAACAGTGGTGACCCCGAGGCGTTCAACGAAATTCTCCGCCGACTGGGCTCCGTACAGAAGAACCCGCCACCTGGTCCGGACCCGACCGCCGGGCTGGAGGCCATGCGGGCGCTCCTGCTCAACATCAGTTCCGTGGCCGGCGGTGCGAGGCAGGACCAAGCGGCCGGACGGGCCAACCTGCAGAAGATCGTCGACCACTTCGCGACGCTCGAAGGGTCGGCGCCTACGGGCGTGACGGGTCATGCCGTCCTGGGGCGCGCGATCGCGCTGTACACCAGGGTCCTCGACGCGGGCGAGTCGGAGGACGTCGAGGCGCTCCGGGACCTGGTGGACGAGGCCGAGGCGCTGGAGAAGTCCGTCCCTGAGGACCATCAGTTCCGCTACATGGTCCTCTCGACGCTGGGCGCGGCCTACTGCCGGCTCGGCATCGTCACCCGGGACCGGGAGTTGATGCTGCGTGCCCTGCCGTACATGGAGAAGGGGATATCCGGTGTCAGGGACAGCGGTCTCCCTTTCGCCGACGAGATGCCCTTGCCGTACATCCCGGACATCGATCTGGTGCGCGCCGGCCTCACCGGCGACCCGACGCAGGCGCACGAGCCCGTTCGCCTGCCCCCGGACGCCTCGACCGAGGATCTCCACCGCTCCGCGCACTCGGTCGCCGTGTACTACTCCCTCAACCGTGACCCGGCCGTCCTGGACAGGCTGATCGACGAACTGGAGCGGGTCCGCGACCGCGTCCGGGAGGGGAGGGCGCCGCGGATCGCCGCTGAGGCGCTGTGGAATCTGGCCATGGCGTACCGCGAGCGCGACGTCCTCAACCACGACGTGCAGAACATCAGAGCCCTGGAAGCCGCCCAGGAGGCGCTGACGGTGCTCGCCGCCGACGTCCTCCTCCAGTCGGGTGCGGAGCACGGCCTGCTGGCGGCCCGTTCCGGGGCGAGCAGGGGTGTTCAAGCCGCTCTGTGGGCGGCCTCGCAGGGACGGCTGCACGAGGCCGTGGCCGCTCTGGAACTGGGCCGGGCCCTGGTGCTGCACGCGGCGTCCACCTCGTCAGCCGTCCCCGAACTCCTTGATACGGGCGGGCACCACGATCTCGCCGAGGCATGGCGGGCGGCCGACTCCGGCCGAAGCCCCGCTGCCGCCGACGACGACCGCGTCCCCGACGAACTGCCCGGCAGGCTGCGCCGCCAGGCCCTCGAAGCCCTCGGCTACCGGCGCGAGGGCGGCCTGCTCGGCACGCCCACCCTGAGTGAACTCGCCGACGGAGTCGCGGAGAGCGGCGCCGACGCGCTCGTCTATCTGGTTCCCTGCGAGGACGGAGACGCCGGCGTGGCGATCGCGGTGAGCCCGGCACTCGGAGCCGGGCTGTCGGTGCGGCCGCACCTGTCCGGCGCCGAGAGCGGCCCGCTGGAGCGCTACCTCGACGCCACCGCCGCACGCGACGCCGCCGCACGCGACGGTGGCCACAGCGACCCGTCAGTCGAACAGACCTGGGAGGAGGCCCTCAAGGCGCTCTGCGACTGGGCCTTCCAGGTGCTCGGCCCCGTGCTCGCCGACGTGGACAAGGGGCTCGGGGCCGACGGCCGGCCGCTCAGGATCGTCCTGGTGCCCTGCGGCCGACTCGGCCTCGTCCCCTGGCACGCCGCGCGCTACCCGGACGACGCGCCTCACCGCTACCTGTGCGAGACCGATGTGATCAGTTACGCGGCCTCGGGCAGTCAGTTCCTGCGTACGGTGGGACGCGCGCCGCGGGATCCGGCGGCCGCCCCCGTCCTGCTGGCCGACCCGACCCTGGACCTGACGCATGCCGAGGTCGAGGTCATGGCCCTGAGGGACGCCTTCTATCAGCAGGCCCGGATGGTCGGCGGGATCTTCGAGATGCCCGAGGAGGAGCTGGTCCCCGGCACTCCCGACGAGGTCCTCGCGTTCCTCGCCGACGGGGCCTCGCTGCTCCACGTGGCCTCGCACGGATCGGCGGGTACGCGTCCCACGGTCTCGGCACTGCATCTCGCTGCCCCCGGGTCCACGGGTGGCACGTCCGCCGAAGCGAGCGGACCGGAACCGGATCCGGGCATGTTGACGGTGACCCGGCTGCTCGATCGGTCGGCCCCTCGACGAGCCGTCGAGGACGGGCCGTTGGTCGTGCTGAGTGCCTGTCAGACCGACCTCAGCACCCGCGACCACGACGAGGCGCTGACCCTCACCACGGCGTTCGTCTCGGGTGGAGCGCGGGACGTCGTCGGATCACGGTGGACGACCAACGACAGCGCGTCGGCGCTGCTGATGGCGGTGTTCCACCACCACCTGACCGTCGAGGGGCTCAGCCCCGTCGACGCGCTCAGGGCCACGCAGCAGTGGATGCTCGACCCGCACCGTGAGAACCCCGGCTCGCTCGGCGGCGAGCTGCTGCGGCAGATGCGGCGACCGGACCTCGACCGGATCTCACTCTGGGCCGCGTTCATTCACCAGGGGCATCCAGGGGCGGGGAGAAACCAAGGCAGGACAAACAGGAACAGGACAGGAAGAGGAAGGGGGAACGGATGAATGACGGCCGCGAGAGTTCGGCCGGCCGGCTGCTTGCCCTGATCGGGGAGCACCGGACCACCATCCGCGAGGCGCTCGACGACGAGCAGTACACGGTGCTGCTCGCCAGGCTGGGAGCCCTCACCGAAGCGGCGCCCGACGACGACAGGGCGGTCCGCAGGGCACTTCAGGGCGTCCGCCTCGCCCTGCTGCGTCTGCCGTTCGACCATCCGGTGCGCGTCGTTCTGGACCGCACCCGACTGGTCGCCGCTCCGCCCGAACCGGCGACCGTGGCGGGAGCGCGGGAACTGATGGCCCTGCTGTCGTCGAGCCCGTCGCCTTCCCCCGGCCCCGAGGCGACCACCCCGGACCAGCCGCTCCTGGCGCCGGCCCTTTCGGCGGAGGAGGCGCGGGCCCGGTGCGGCGGCGCGGCCCCGCCCCCCGAGCTGATCAGGCTGGCGGATCCCCAAGGCGGCGACCGCTACCCGGAGTTCCAGTTCGCCGCGGGCAGCGGCACCCCCTACCAGGTCGTCCTCGAGGTCAACCGCCTTCTCCTCGCGGACATCGACCCCTGGGGCGCCGCGGCCTGGTGGCTCAGCGGGAACACCTGGCTGGGCGGGACGCCCGCGTCGCTCCTCGGCCGGCTGCCCGACGAGCAGTTGGTGGGCGCGGCCACCGCGCTGGTGGAGGGGGACTGATGACCGGCCACTTCCCCATGACCCCGTTGGAATTCCGCCCCGTCCGCCATGAGATCCCGGCCGGTACGGAGCTGTGGCGGGTGCACAACACCAAGTACAGGCCGGACGAGTTCAACCCGAACCTCGCGGACCCCTTCGAGTTCAGGAACGGCAACCGTTTCGACGGCACGCCGCTCGATCCGTATCACTGCCTGTACCTGGCGGACACCCCGACCACGGCCCTCGCGGAGAGCGTGCTGCGATCCAGGCCCTTCGAGCCATCGGCCGGCATGCGGGTCATCCCCTACGCCACGGTCTGGCGCCGGTCGCTGAGCGTGCTGCGCACCAGGTGCGAACTGACCCTGGTCTCCCTGATCGAGGCGCCCGACCTGGCCGCCGTCTGCCAGGACGCCACGCTCCTGGAGGACGAGCGGAACTACGTACAGGCAAGGCGCTGGGCGAGCGAGATCCGCGCGCAGGCACCCGACGTCATGGGGCTGATCTGGCAGTCCCGGCACAACCGGCCCCAGCGCGCCCTGGTGCTCTTCCACGATCGGTTCGACCACGGTGACGGCGGACCGCTGGAGGTGTCGCCGACGGAAGGAATTCCGGAACTCGACTCCGACGCCGGCATCGCCCGGGCGAACCAGCTTCTCGAACCGTTGCGGTCGAAGATCTCGCAGCCGAGAAGGGAGTGACGAGCCGAGGTCGATGGGTCCGCTTGTCCGCAGGTGATGCGTGAGCCATCGTGAACGCATGTCATCGTCCCATCCTGACCATGCGTCACTTCTGGCTGAACTCAGGAAAGTCAGGCTCACGGGGCTGGTCCGGCTGCGCGGGCGCGCACTGCCGGCCCTGGAGGCGGCCGCGGAAGCGGTGACCGCGGGCGCGGCCCGGACTCCGGGCGCGGCTGTCGAGGCGCTGCTGCGGCTCGCCGTGTCGCACCTCGACGCGGGCACGCTGCGCACCGCCGCCGAGTACACCCTGGGCCTGGCGCAGGGAACCCGGGACTGGCCGGCGTCCTCGCGTCGCGACAGGGCGGCCTCGGTGTACGGCGTGAGTATTGAGCGCTTCCGTAAAGAACACGAGGTGATGGTCCTCGGCGAGGTCGCCGAGCACATCCTGCGGGTGGTGTCGCAGGAGAGCGGGGCGACCGGCGCCGCAGAGGACGAGTGGAGCGTCGGCACCCACCGGTCCGTGCAGGTCCGGGCCGGCGCTCGGCAGGTGGGGCTCACCGTCCATGTGCACCCGGTGGACCTGTTGCGGGACGTGGACGTGGTCGTCTCCCCGGTCAACGTCCACCTCGCGCTGCCCGAGCCGTACAAGTCGTCGGTCGGCGCATCGCTTCGCCGGGCGGCCTCCGTGCGTGGCGTGACCGGGGACGTGGTGGACGACCCGCTCCACGACGAACTGCGCGACTGGGCTGCCCGGCACGGGACCGCGGGACGCGCGGTGCTGCCCGGCACGGTGGCCGCCACCGGCTCGGGGGCCCTGGCCGGACAAGGTGTGCGGCGGATCTACCACGCCGCGATCGCCGTTCCCCGGGCGGGGACCAACGACTACGACGTGCTGTCGACCGACGTCACCCGGGCGGTGTCCCGGGCTCTCACGCTGCTGGCAGAGGAATCCGACCGGCACGATCCACCGCTGCGCTCGGTGTGCTTCCCGCTGCTCGGCTCGGGGCGCGGCGGGCTGCCGTATCAGGTCAGTCTGTCCGCGATATGGGCCGCCGTCGAGGCGGAGTTGGCGCGCGGAGCGTGCTGGGACGTCCACTTCGTGGTGCGCGCGCCCAAGGCAGCAGCGCTCGTCGAGCGCATCCCGGCCGGGATGTGACCGGTCCGCGACCGGTGTTCGCCCGGGTGACCCGGTGGAATGGAGGGAAGTCCCACCGCTCCGCATGAGGAGAAGCCAGGGGGGCTACGGGGATGCGGAGCGGTGGGACGGATGAGTGGGTCCATGGAGTGTGGCGCCTGCGGCCGGTCGTGGAGCCGGGCAGGTAGCAGATCGACCTGTGTAATCCGCTTCTCCGCGCCGCGAATTGCCGCCGGGAATCGGATTGTGGAGTTCCGGCAGGTGAAGTCGGCTGGATTGTCAACGGACTGTCAACGGATTGTCGGCGATCTGTGGAAACCAGGAATTGATCATGCCGTCGTGTCATCGTGATGCCTCCCTGGAACGGGTGTTGCGTGAGGTGGTCGTCGACGACTGCCGGGGCGGGGCAGGACTCGGACCGAGACGGGGGGTCGGGGGAGTGGAGATGACGGGGGCCTGTGGTCCGCAGGCTGCCTGCCCGGTGTGTGCGACCCCGGATCAGCGGAGCGACTTCTGCGCGGTGTGCGAATGGTGTCTCCAAAGCGACCTGGTACTGGGGGAGTTGACGGCCCGGGAGTTGAAGGACGCCGGAGACGCGCTCCTGGCGGCCGGACATGCCTGGGACGCCCGGGCGGCGGCGCTGTCGGCCCGGGGCCCGGAGAGCGCTCGTCGGGTCACGGAGGTGATCAGGGGAGGTCCGCCTCGCCGGGACGAGGAGAAGCCGCACGCGGCCGGTTCGGCCGACCTCGGGATTCCGTCCGGATACGGCGGTCTCCTCGACGAACTCCGCCACGGCACGCTCAGGGAATTGTCGTTCGTGGAATTCACGGCCGACGGTCTTCACATGATCAGGGTCACCGTCGGGGAGGCCGGAATCCCGCTGCAGAACGACACAGAAAGCATCGCATGGCCTTTCGCCGTACCCGCGTTCGATTCCGATGAGGATGTACGCCGATTCCAGCTCGCGGGAGGAATAGGCACCCTGCCGCCCGTGGACCGTCGGGAATTCGACACCGCCGTTCTGGAATGGCTCAAAGCATCCCTGCCGGTTTCCGACCCCCCGCTCGTCCTGCTACGGCCTTCGCCCGGGTGGCAGCTGCTGGAGCGCGCGGCCGCCACAGCGCGGCAAGCCTGCGCCCCTCAGGCGGAACTGCACGCGGGCGGTGCGGATTCGGCGCACGGCACGTCGGCCCACCGTACGACCGCGGACGCGGTGCGGCGTCTCGTGCGAACCCTTCCGCTCCAGGCCGACCACACGCTGCTGCTGGCCCGGCTCGACCGGGAAACCGGCGCCGTGCACGCCGAAAGTCATGTGCTCTTTCCCGAGGGCTTCCGGCTCGGCCCCGGTGAGACCGAGACCGCCGAGGTCACCGTGTACGGCGGACCGGCCGACCGCGATGCCCTGTACCTTCCGGTGCTGGCCGGTGTGCCGGTCGCCGACGGGACCGGCGCGTCACCCGTGAGCACGCATCAGATCGAGGTCGGGGCACTGGAACCGGCGCGGCTGACCTTCGTACTGCGCGGGCCGGGGGAGGTGGACCTCGTCGCGCCGCCCGGTGCCCGCACGCTCGGGGATCCGACCGCCGCCGACGTGCCGAGTCTGATCCCCTCCCCGCTGCTGCGGATCGATCCGCAGCCGCGGCTGGAGCTGTACTTCACCGTCGAGCTCAGCGGCGCCGATCCGGCCGAGACCGAGGAACGCCTCACCTTCGTGCGGGACGTCGTAGACCTGCTGGGCCGGCGGGATCGCACCGGCGCCGCGATCCGCGTGGGAGCCGTCGGCCACTACGACCACACCGTCTACGAGAGCATCCGGGCCAAGGAAGGCATCCTGCTGCAGGCCCCCGTGTCCGCGCGGCCGCCCGCCGAGTTGGCGGCCGCCCTGGCGGGATGGGCGCCCGCCCGGCGGCGGCAGGACATGGTGTCGTCCCTGGAGGACGCGCTGCCAGAGGTGGCTCGGCTCATCACCGGGGACGCGCTGTGGGACGTGGGTGGCCGGCGGGCCTCCGAGGACCCGGGCGCCCCCTGCGTGCACAGGGTGGTTCTGATCGTCGCCCGCCGTCCGCCCGCGCCGGCCCGCCAGCACGGCGTCGTCCCGGCCTGCTCGCAGGGCGTGAACTGGCAAACGGCCCTCGCCCGGCTGCGCTCCCACCGTTGCCGGGTGATGACCCGGGCGGACCCCGCAGCCGGGCCGCCCCCTGCGGACCGACCGGGCCGGGACGCCCGGCGCTACGCCGACGGGGTCTGGAGGGACCTCGGCGCCGACGGCGCCTTCCGGCCAGGCGTCGACTCGGCGGCAGCCGTGGCCCGCAGCCTCGCCCCGCCTTGGAGGGTGCAGGGCCCGAACTGCCCTCTCGCCTTCGCCGCCCCGCTCATGTGACACCGCCCCGCGTCTCCGCCGCCCCAGCGTCCACGGTACGAGGAGAGTCCATGTCTGACCTGTACGACCCGAACAAGAGGGAGTCCGACGGCCCTTCACCGGACCCCACGAGCACGTCGTCCGGGAGCGGCCTTCCGCCGGGCGCACCACCACCGACGCCGCCCGTGAACGGTGCGGGCGATGCCCCGGACCCCGGGCCTGTGCCGGGGTTCGGGCTGGTACCGGATGCTGTGTCGTCCCGGGAGCCCACTCGCATCTCGCCCGTCGGCCCGGACGAGGACCGTATAAGAGTCGGACTGTGGGGCGCACCCCGCTCGGGCAAGACGACCTATCTGACCGCCCTGCCGATCGCAGCGATGCAGTACCAGCGGCACAACGAGGGCAGCTGGCACATCACCGGCATGACGCCTGAGGCCAACGACTTCCTCGCCCGAGGCGTTGACCTGCTGACCAGGGAGCGGGCCTTCCCTCCGGCCAGCATGGGTGTCCAGGGAATGGCCTGGTCCGTCCAGGGGCCGGAGAAGAGGGAGAAACTCCGGACTCGGCGGCCCGACTTCGTGCTGGAGATCCAGGACGCGGCCGGTGAGGTGTTCCTGCACAATCATCCCCAGCAGGCCCAGCTCGTGGCCCATCTCGCGCGGTCCCAGGGGCTGATCTATCTCTTCGACCCGATCGGTGACGCCGAGGAGGCCACCGGGAGCTTCACCTATCTCCAGGCGACTCTGACCCAGCTGACCGCGATGGTCCGGGACCGGGGTGAACTGGTCAAAGGCAGGCTTCCGCACCATGTGTCAGTCTGCATAGCCAAGTTCGACCATCCGGACGTCTTCCGGCCCGCGGTGGAGGCGGGCTGGGTCGTCCAGGACACGGTGGGCTCACAGCTTCCCCGCGTGCCCAGGGACCGGAGCGAGAAGTACTTCCAGTGGATGTGCGAGGAATTCCGAGGCTCCAACGCCCGCTTGGTGCGTGACGCCCTGTACTCCCACTTCGACCCCGATCGCATCTCCTACTACGCGACCTCCTCCGTCGGCTTCCGGCTGAACCCGCAGCACGTGTTCGACCTCGAGGACTACGTCCAGCCGGTCGCGGTGGACGGGACACCGCGCATCCGCACCTCCCCCGTGCCGATCAACGCCCTGGAGCCGCTGATCGACCTGGAGAGCCGCATTCACCAGGACCGCGGCCGCGGCCGGGGCGGGTGGCTCGGGGGGAAGCGGCGGTGAACGAGGGCCTCGGAGAGGAACGAGTGACCGCCCACTGGGCGGTGCTGGGCAAGCATCCGGGGCAGACCATGGGCTACGAGGTGCTGCGGAGCAGCCTTCCCGGCGACCGGGCCGGCACCTACCTCTGGAAGGCCTCCGCCACCGGCGCTCCCGGCGGCCGCGACCCGGAGGGCGAACTGCCGTGGCGGGTGTTCCTCGGCAGAACGGACACGGATCCGGAACCCGTCTGCGCCTGCGTGGAGACCACGTGGGACGGGTCGACCGACGGCACCGGCGCCCCCAGTTACACCTGGAGGCTGACCCTGCTGGATTGGGCGGAAGCGGGCCGGGCCGCCCTGACCTGGTCCGGCATCGACCGTGCGCTGCTGTCGGAGCCGCCGCCCCTGCCCGATGACGCGGTCCCGATGACTGTTGCCGTGCCGCGCACGCCTCCCACTGAACTCGCCGGACTGGTCGACCGGTTGGGCTTCGAGTGGGCGGCCGGCGTGGCGGCGCTGCTGCTGGACGAACGTCAGGTGGCGATCACGCCGGGACCGGGCGAGGTGCTGCCCGGAGTCTCCGACCGCGTCCGTGTACTCGACGCGGTCTGCTCTCTCCTGCCGTACGGGTACCGGTCCTGGCTCAGCGCGGCGACCTGGACCGGCCAGGCGCAGCACGACCTGAGGTTGTTCTTCGCACCCGCGGCAAGGACGGGCCAGATCGCGGCCGTGCTCGGCGGCGGCCCGCCGGACGAGCCGCGGGACGAGGCCGCCCGGACCTATCTGCACAGGCTCCGCAGGCTGCGGGCGAAGACCGGCGACACCACCGAGATCGTGGAGTATCTGCTGACAGTCTCGGAACCGGCCACGGCCCCACGCCCCGGTGCGGCGCTCCGGGTCCTGCGCGAGGCCGACCTGCTGGACACGGTGGTCGAGGAGATCCGGTCCGGCGCAGGCGAGGCCGAGGACGTCGGGAGGGTCCTGGACCGTTATCCGGCCGCATCCCTGGACGACCGTCGGCTGGCCGTGCTGACCTTCTTCCTGGTCCGGAGCGCGCGCCAGGGCGACCGGGGCGCCGGGAGCCTGCTGGCGGCGCACTGGACCGAGCGCACCGGATCCCTGCTCGTCCGCGAGGCCCTGGCTGCCGGAACTCCTGCCGAGTCCTTCGAACGGGCCAAGCGGTATCTGGGCGTCATCCACGACGCGGTCGAGGCGCACCGCGGCGGCAGCTTCGACGAACTCTTCAACGCCCTGGTCGGGGCCCCGGAACCGACGCGCGAGTGGACCGGTGCGCTCATCTACATGGCCGAGGCCGAGTGGAAGCGCAGCACATACGACGCCGACCGCCTCCTCGTGCGCGAGTCCGCCGTAGGGAAGACCTGGCTCAAGTACCTGCTGACGCACGAGGACCGCAGCCTGCAACCGCTCCGCCGCCTGGTGCGGCGGGCGCGGGAGGACATGTCCGTCGACGCCACCCCCGGTTGGCTGCGCTTCGCGGCCGTCCTGCTGGGCGACTCCCCGGCCTCTGCTACCTCGACGGATGCCACCGACTTCGCCGAGTCCGTCAAGGGAGGCTGGCGGGCCACTCTGGAGATCGCCCGGCTGCAGAGGCGGCCGGAGGTGCTCGGTCTGATGTGGAGTGGGCTGTGGAGGGCCGCCCGCGCAGACCGAGGGCTGGGGGAAGCTGTGGAGCGGCTGGTCCCTGTCGCGCAGACGCAGACCTCCGCGGGCGTGGCAGCCGACGCCGACCTCTTCTGCACGGCTGTCCGGGCCGGAGCCCGGCCGGGGATGCCCCGGCTGGAGCGGCTCACCGAGGAGGGGGAGCTGCGGGACTACGCGTCTGCTCTGGCCGGCAGGATCAAATCCGACGGAGAACTCCGGAGGCTGGCGGTCGAGGCACTTCTCGAAGGGGAGTTGGGCCGGAGCGCATGGCGACAGGTGATCGAGCAGCTGAGCCTGGAAGTGCCGGACGAGTTCCTGCGTGAGCTCCTTGACGAACTGTACGGGCGGCTCACCGGACGGGGCCGTCCCCTCAACGATCTCGACGTACCCGACTGGCTCATGGAGGAGCTGGAGAAGGCGGGACGGTACGAACTGGGATGGCGGGGGCCGGTCCGTGCCTTCCGGAAGGCAGTGCAGGACCGGGCGTCGGAAGGGGACTTGGCCCGGATCATTCTGCAATCCCGTGGGCCGACAGGACTCCCCGCACCGTTGCTGGACGCGATCGCCGTTTGGACGCTCGAGAAGGGACCGCACAACCTGGAGCAGGTCACCCTGAGGATGGACAGCCAGGCGAAGGGCTGGCCAGGACTGGGGCTGTACGCGGCCTTCGCACGCGGGGACAGATACGCAGAAGTGCGTGATCTGGTGGTGCAGTACATCGAGGCCCGGCAGGACCGGGACGGATGGATCCTGGCGGAAGTGCGGCGCCGGCCGGAAGCATCGGGCGAGGCGTCCGGGGCCGGGACGGAGCGCCGGGGTGTCTTCAGCAAGATACTCAGGCGGGGGGCATCCGGATGAAGACTCCGCCCGCGTCC
The DNA here is from genome assembly GCF_003963535.1 of Streptomyces cyaneochromogenes. Taxonomy (GTDB): domain Bacteria; phylum Actinomycetota; class Actinomycetes; order Streptomycetales; family Streptomycetaceae; genus Streptomyces; species Streptomyces shaanxiensis. Next base: position 7,765,684 of record NZ_CP034539.1, read on the forward strand.
ACCATCGCCATCGACCCCGGCACCCGCTTCCTCCGCATCGCCCGGACCCGCGCGGACGGGACACCGGCGTTGGTGGACCTGCCCGGGACGGTGCCCGGAGAAGGGCTGCCCACCCCTGCCGAGATCCGCGGCGACCGCGAGGCGGCGCTGAGTTTGGCGTACACCACGTACCGCGAACACTGCGGTATACCCGGCCAGTTGGTGCTGGTCGTCCCGCCGGGGGAACGGACCGTACCGCCCGGGGACGGCCGGATGCCGCCGCCCCGGCTGCTGGACACCCCGCACGCGGTGCTGGCCCTGCTCCGGCATGCGGGCACCCCGATCGCGCGCCGCCTTTTCATGTGCGACCTGGGCGCCTCGGCGGCCGGGGTCACGGAGTGCGCCGACGTAGGCGGGGCCATCGCCATGGTCCCGGCCGAACCGTCCCCACCCGCCGACGGCGGCTACGGCGCCGCTGCCGACAATGTCGTGCTGGAGGGGGTCGGATTGTCGGCCGACGACACCGGCGTGCTGCTGGAACTCGGCGAGGCCAGGGCGCACAACGCCCGGCGCATCGAGGTCGCTCTCGACCGGATGGCGTCCCACCCCGACCGGGCCGACCGGTTCGCGGACACGGTGCTCTTCGGCGTGGCCGGCCAGGAGATCACCGCGGGCCTGGTGCATCAGTCGCTGGGCCGGCTCACGGACGGCCTCGACAAGGCCCTGGCCGGTCTGCCGGGAGTCTCCGCCAACCGCCCGGACCCGTTCCGCACACCGGTGATCGTGGTGGGGGGTGCGGCCCGGTTCGGGGCGCTCCTACGGCATCTGACCGGTCGTCTGGGACGGCCGGTCCCGCTGCCCGACGGGACGGACCCAGCACTGGCCGCGGTGTTCGGGGCCGCCCTGGTCGCCGGTGAACACGTCGAGCCTGCCGACCGCTATCCGCATGCCGTGTCCGTGCGCGTGCACCGGACCGCGGCGGGTCGGCCCCGAGACGAAGAACTCCTGATCAGTCCTCCCGGCACGCTGGAGCCGGGAGGAGCCACCGTGTTCGCCGAGGCCGACGGGGAACGGCTGCGGGTCCGGACCGGCCCCGCCGACGGGACCGGCGGCCGCGATGTCCGGATCCTGGTCCGTGCGGCCGGGACCGGCACCGCCGCCCCGGTCGGCGTGGTCACCATCCCTCCGGCCGGCGACGGTGCGCGCTTCCACGTCGGCGTCCGCCTCGCCACCGACGGGACGGCCCGCCTCGTCCTGCAACCGTTCGACCATGGCCGGTCCGACACGCACCAGGCCGGGAACCGGCGGCCCGAGCAGCCCCCGCCCGCGGAGTTCCCGCTGGGCGTCCTGCCGGCCGATCTCCAGCCCGACCCCCCGCCCGACACTCAGGGAGCCCGCACGTGAAGCGATCCGCCTGGTCACCGCGCGCGGTGACCGTGCTGTGGCGCGGGGCCGCCGTGGCCGCCGCCACCCTGCTCGCCGTCCTGCCCGTGACCGCCGCGCCGGCGACTGCCGCCGGGACGACGCCGACCCGGGACGAGATCTACCGGGAACTCGGCGTGGCCGATCAACCGGTCGACTACGTGATCCTGGTGGACACCTCCGGGTCGATGGCCGCCAAAGGCCGCTACAGCACGGTCCGTTCCACCCTGCGCACCTTTCTGGACGGGCTGTCGTCCGCCGACCATATCGCCCTCGTCACCTTCGACGACCGCCCCGAGGAGCGCTACATCGGATCGGCCGGCGACACGGCGAAGATCGTCTCCCGGTTGCCCGCGAAACCCAACCCGACCGGTGGAACCGACATCGGGGCCGCCCTGGACCAGGCCCTGCGCGAACTCGAACGGACGGACGCCGCGGACATCGCCTCCGTGGTCCTGCTGACCGACGGCAAGCACGATCCGCCCCGGGGGTCCGACTACCCCAAGTCGTCCGGCACCTCCTGGGACAAGCTGCACAAGCGGGCCGAGTCCCTCGGCGAGCGCGCCGAACTCGTCGGCTACGCACTGCCGTTGGGCGGCGGTGCGACCGGCGCGAACCTGCTCGGGAAGGTCGTGGAGGACGCGCTCGTCCTGCGCCCGGACGGCATCCAGGACCTCGGCGCCTATCTGGAACGGGCCGGGGACAGCACCCGGGCCCGGTCGGCGGCGCAACTGCTCGCCACGGACAGGAGGAAGGGCGTCACGGTGTCCTGGACGGACACCGGTGTCCGCGACCTCACCGACGGCTCCGCCACCGCCTCCGTCACCTTCCGGTCGACCACCCGCCACGTGCCGCTGACGGTGAGCGGGGTACGGGTCTCGGCGGACGGTGTCCCGCTCGACGTCACCGGGGTGCCGGGCCAACTGACCCTGGGACCGGGTGAGTCCCGCAAGTACACCGTCCGACTGGACGGGGGCCCTCGGGAGGGCGGACTGCCCTACCGCCGAACCGAGGACGGCGAGGCGGCGTTGCGGGTGTCCGGCGAGGTGTCCACCTCGTGGCAGCGGGCGCTCGCCCCCGACGTGGACCTGAAGACTCCCGACGAGGTCGGTGTCGCCGGCGATCCCCTGGAGGTGCGCGCGGAGGTCGGCTCGGCGTACTTCCTGCCGACCGTGTTCTCGGCGCTGGCGGCGACCCTGGTGCTCGGGTGGCTGTGGTGGCGCAGTGTCAACCGGCCTCCGCTGCACGGCGTGTTGACGGCCGTTCGCGTATTCGACGAGGAGATTCCGGACCGCATCGCGCTGTCCGGCAGGCGGGTGGGGTTCCGGCCACGCGGCGGTGGGCAGGGCACGGTGCACGGCCGACGTCGCCGGACGGCTGACGGGCCCAGGGTCGACCTGCTGATCCGCTACACACCGGGCAGCGCTTCCGGACGGCCGGACCAGGTGATCTGCGGGCCGGGCGGCCAGGTCGTCCTCGGCGGCCTGTCGTTCACGCATATCCCGCAGGAGTCGGCCTCCGGCCCTGCTCCCGGTTCCGGAACCGACGCCGCCGTGCCGGGCGGCGGGCGGCCCTGATGACCGCCCAGCCGCTGCTCAACGTGGCGGCCACGCATGTCGGCACCCGGGCGCTCGGGCCCGGCATCCGATCGGTGGTGTGGGTGCAGGGATGCCCGTTCCACTGCGCCGGGTGCGTCTCCCCGGAGTGGATTCCGGACCGCCCCGCGCGGCAGGCCGCCCCCGGGGAGCTGGCGGCCGAGCTGCTCGCCGACCCTCGCGTCACCGGTCTGACCCTGTCCGGAGGGGAGCCGATGCAGCAGGCGGCCGGGCTGGCCGCACTGGTCCGGCGGGCGCGGGAGACCCGGGACGTCTCCGTGGTCTGTTTCACCGGCCATCGACTGGAACGGCTGCTGGCCCGGCCTCCGTCGGCGGGCGTACCGGACCTGCTCGCCGTCGTCGACGTGCTGATCGACGGGGTGTACGTGGCCGCACTGAACGACGGGCGAGGCCTGCGCGGCAGCACCAACCAGCGGGTCCACCACCTCACCCGACGGCTGGCGGACAGCGGATACGACTTCGCGCACCGGGCCCGTGACGCGGAGATCGTGGTCAACGGCCCGGAGACGCTGCTCGTCGGAGTGGCGCCGAGAGGGTTCCCCGCGGTGTTCGACACCGCGGTCGACACGGTGCGCGCCCGGATGCGGGGAGCGGACGCCAACAACCCGAGTCCAGGACAGGAAGGGTGGTCATGAGCTGCAGGAAACGCATTCAGGTCGACCAGTCGGAGTGGTACCGCCTGCAACAGAGGGCGCGGCAGCTGCGGGAGGTCAAGCGGGACATCCCCCGGCTGTTCGCCGATGTGCGGGCCCGGACCCAGGCCGACATCGACCGGGCATTCAACTCCGTGACGGAACGACAGCGCCGCCAGCAGGAGGCGGTCGACAAGCTGAGCGACCAGACCCGCCGCCTGGAGGCCGAGACCACCAGCAGGCTCCGCGAACAGGCCGACAGCCTCCGTAAAGAACTGCGGGAGACGGCAGGCCGGATCGAGCAGGACACCCGGCGACGCCTGGAAGATCAGCGGAAGGAGACCGAGCGTGCCATCGCCGTCGAGCGGGAAAGGATAGACGGCGTGGTACGGGCCCGGGAGCGCGCCGAGATCACCGCACGGACCTGGCTGTCGGACGCCCGCATCATGGCTGACCTGATCGACGGAGAACTGCCCCACGAACGGTACGCGCCCGGCCGTCTGGACAGCCTGCGCGGCCGTATCGCCACGGCCGAGCAGAACACCGCGGACGGCCACTACGACGCGGCTCTGGCCGGGGCGCAGGAGACCTTCCACGGGCTGAGCGACCTGCGGGTGGACATCGAGCAGCGGGAGTTCGAGCGCTGCCTGGCCCAGAAGGAGGCGATCGAGGCACTGGTGCAGGTCGAGACCCTGGCCGAGGAGAACCGGGAGCGTCCGGTCGTCGGACCGGACGACGAGGTCGTCGCCGGTTACGTGCTCGATGTCGCCCACTGGTCCGAGGGCGAGTTCGACCTTGTACTGCGGGACACCGACCGGGCACTTGCCCGGGCCCGTGACCCGCGGACGGGCGTGGAGGACCTGCGCGGCCTGCGTGACGACGAGGCGCCCCGGCTCGAACAGAGCCTGGGCGAAACCGTCGAGAGGGCCGGGATGCGCCAGCTCACCTCGCAGATGAGGCTGAACCTGGCCGACATCGTGGCCGACAGACTCGCCGAGATCGGCTTCTACGACCTCATGGAGAAGGAGTCCGGATACATCGACGGTGATTTCCGGAAGGCCTTCCGGGCCCGGCTCCGGAACGAGGCCACCGGCAACGAGATCACGGTCGAGATCGAGCAGGCCGACAAGGACTCGGACCAGTGCGTGATCCGCGTGGTCTCCCACGACTACGACGTCACTTCCGAGGCCGAACTCCAGGACCGGGGCGTCGCGGTGTACGAGGTGGTGCAGGAGCAGGGCGCGCCCATGGGGCTGGTCGCGGCGGCGCCCGTCACCGAGGTTCACCCGCCGGACCCCGGTACCGGGGAGCGACCGGGTTCCTCGGGTCCGGGAACCCCTGGCACATGAACAGGACCCTGACGAAGGAAGGCCCTCCTCCCCGCCCGCCGGGGACGGAGCGGCTGGACCCGGACGCCGTCCGCACCGGCGAGCCCTTCACCGTCCTGCACGGGCCCGGTGTGGGCGACGTCTTCGTCGACAGCGTGGCCCGGGTGTGCACCATGGAGCAGGCGCTCTGGCGCATGCTGCGTGCCGCGGGCTTCGAACGGATCGTCTTCAGTACCCTGCAGCACCCTGTCTACTTCCGGGACAGGGCGTCACGGGATCTGTCCCGCCGACCGGCCGGCCGCAATGGGGAGACGGCCCGCCGCGGTTCGCGCACCATGCGACACACAAGCCTGCAAGGGCCGCTCGGCGCGACGCAGTTGCTGGGTGCCGCTTCACGGTCCGCGGCGGAACCTGCCCCCGACCAGGACCGGGGAGTCGGTGCGGCACGCGCGTCCGGGATCTCCGATCCGTTCGGCGTGATGACCCTCGCCGCTCATCTCCACGATGCGGAAAACCGTACCGCTGTCGTCTTCCCGCACGCGGAAGAGTTCCTGCTCCACAACCGGGCCGCGCGGCAGCTGGCCGGTGCGATGGCCGAGTGGGCGTCCGACACGGTCGAAGGGAACCAGTGGATCTTCGTGTTCCGCAGGCCCTCCTTGAACGGAGTGGCCGAATTCCTGGCGGGGCGCGGCTATCCGCAACTGGAGACCTTTGTGGACGAACGGCTGGCTGAGCCCGGCCGCGGTGGCACCCTTCGGGTCGGACTTCCCGAGGCGGCGGAGCTGGAGCGCCTGGTGCACTCGGTACGGCTGCGGAAGGGGCTGAAGGTCGAGTGGCAGGACCTGGACCGGGTGGTCAGGGCGATGTCCGGCCAGCCCGAGACCGCCCGTGTCTGGAGGGACCGCCTCGAGCAACTACGGGCGCACAAAGCATCGTTGAGCCAGCACACGGTTCGGCCGTGGGTGAGAGGAGCCGTGTCCGACGAACGGACGCCTTGGGAGCGACTGGCCGCGATGCCCGGCATGGAGCCTGTGCTGCGGTTCTTCGAGCGCATGCGGGCCGAGACGGAGGCGGCCGAGGAGCTGCGCGTCCGCGGGCTGGCCACCGTCGGTGAACCGCCCGCCCGGCACATGGTGTTCACCGGCAACCCCGGGACCGGGAAGACGACCGTGGCCCGGCTGGTGGGCGAGATGTTCCGGGATCTGGGAGTGCTGAGCCGTGGACACACTGTGGAGGTGGATGCCGACGACCTGGTCGCCGGATACATAGGGCAGACCGCCATCCGGACCAACGCGGTGGTGGACCGGGCTCTGGATGGTGTGCTGTTCATCGACGAGGCGTACGCGCTCAGCGACCAGAGCGGCGGATTCGGCGACGAGGCCATCCAGACGCTTCTCAAGCGCATGGAGGACGACCGCGGTCGTCTGGTGGTCATCGCCGCCGGCTACCCGGAGGAGATGAACGAGTTCCTTGGCTCCAACCCCGGCCTCAGGAGCCGGTTCCCCAAAACCGTCCCATTCCCCGACTATGACCCTGCCACCCTGTACGCGATCCTGCTGAAACGCGTGGCTGAGCAGGGCCTGCGCCCCGGAGAGGAGGCGGCACAGGCGCTGCGGCAGATCGTGGAGGGCATGTACGACTCCAGGGACGAGCGCTTCGGCAACGCCCGGGAGATGCGCACCCTCGCCGACGCGCTCTTCGTCCCGTGGGCCGTACGCGTCGGACGGAACGTCGAACAACCCGTCATCGTCGACGACATCCCGGAGGAGTACCGGGACCACCTGCCGCGCCCGGTACCCGAGGTCGCCGAACTGCTGGGCGAACTCGACCAGTATGTCGGCCTCGGGGCGGTGCGCGGGGAGCTGGAAGGACTCGCGTACCGGCTGAGGATGCGCCAGGAGCGTGGCAACAAGGCATTCGCTCCTCCCCACCTGCTGTTCACCGGCCCTCCGGGCACCGGCAAGACCACGGTGGCCCAGTTGGCCGGCGATCTGTTCCGCGGACTGGGGCTCCTGCGCAAGGGACATGTGGTGGAGGCGACCCGCACCGACCTGGTGGCCGAGTACGTGGGGCAGACCGCGCCCAGGGTCCGTGCGGCTGTCGAGCGCGCGCTGGACGGTGTGCTGTTCATCGACGAGGCATACAGCCTGGTCCGGGACACAGGGGGCCAGGGCGGTTTCGGCGCGGAGGCCGTGGACACCCTGCTGCGTGAAATGGAGAAGTGGCGCGGCCGGCTGGTCGTGATCGCGGCCGGATATCCCCAGGAAATGAAGGAGCTTCTCGCCTTCAACCCGGGGCTGCCGGGACGGTTCACCACCACGGTGCCCTTCCCTGGCTACACCCAGGACGAGCTGGTGGAGATCCTCCGCCGGATGGCTGCCGAGTCCGGCGACACCCTCGGACCCGGGACCGCGGAACGTGCCACGCAATGGCTTGAGGAGATCCGATGGGCCCGCGGGGCCGCGTTCGGCAATGCCCGGGAGGTGCGCAGGCTGGTAGACCTCATGGAGCACCGCAAGGGAGCACGTTGGAACAAGGGCGACAAGGATTCGGAGTATCTGCCCGAGGACGTGCCGGATCCCGCCGACGATCAGGGCTGAGTGCCGGTGATCCTCGTCCCGCCGTCCTCTTCCTGCGGGGCCGTCAGGATGCGGCCGAGGATCTCGTCCGCCTTGATGAGCTGCTGCTCGATGGTCCGGGTGAGGTCCTCCACCTCCTCCAGGGTGAGGCCTTGTCCCGGCACGGGGCCGGGGGTGTCCGCACCGGCGCCCTTGCGCAAGGCCTGCGCCAGCTCCCGGTCGGCCTGGGCATAGCGGGCCAGGGACGTGAACACCTTGCCCTGTTCCGCCTGGATACGCTCCAACCGGTCCTGGTCGGCCGCGAGTTGATGGGAACCCTCGCTGAGGTCGTACTCCGCGTTCGCCAGTACCTCCTGCGCCGAGACGGCTTGCTCCAGCGCCTGCCGGGTCCGCGGCTCCAGCACGGCGAGCTGCTCCTCGGTGAGCTGCAGCAGGGCGTCGGCCGCGGTGCGCAGCTCCTCGTCGAGCGCCCCGAGGTTACGGGCGCGCAGCTCCCGGAACCGGGTGTCGAGGGCTTCCCGCTGCGCCCGCAACTGGTCGCGCATTTCCGCCAACCGTTCCAGCCGTCGAAACTCCTCGACCTCTCGCCGCAGCTTCTCGTGTTCCACCTCGCAGCGACGCAGCTCCTCCTCCTTCTTCAGGAACTCGGCCAGAGCCGCCCGTTCCGACGTCACCCGTCCGGCGGCCGCGGTGAGTTTGTCCATCAGTTCCGTGATGCGCCGCTTCACGCTCTCGCCCGGCCGGGCCGCCTCCAGCAGCCCGGGCAACGCATCGGCAAGGCCGAGGGCGTCCGTCAGCGCGTCGTCCATGGCGAACAGGGCGGTCAGGGCGTCGGCCCCGTCCGGCGCACCGTCGTCGGAGGCTCGGTCCGGCAGACCGGGGCTGTTGGCGGCCCAGTGGACGGCAATGGCCAGCACCCGGTGTGCCGTATCCCGGTCGGTGCGCGTGGAGTCCGCCAGCGCGTCCGCGATCTCCTGCCTGTGGTCGCGCACGAATCCCCCCTCGTCCTCGGCGAGGCCGCTCGGCGACCCAGGCCGTCCTGGTCGACAGCGTATCGCCGTGGTGCGGTGCGGTGCGTGATGCGGATCGGCCCGGACAACCCGGAACCACCGCAACCACAGGCACGTTGAGAGAGTCTGCCGACGCACGCGGCGAGCGGGCGTGGGGCAGTTCTCGGGGAAACGGAACGAGGCAGACGTATCGGGGGGAGCCGGTGGTCAGCGAGGTTCGACGGGACGACGACGCCGGGTCGGCGGCGGTGCGGGAGGAGGCGTTCGACGCTCTTGGGGAGGCCCGACGGCTGTTGGACCACCCGGACGGCTGGCCACCCGTCGAGGCACTGGAGCCGGTGATCGGGCGGCTGACCCGTATCGAGGCCGCGTTGGCGGAGAAGGACGAGGTGAATCTCTCCCACATCGTCTTCGTGGTCCTGGGCATCATGTTCGCCGCGCACAGCCTCACCAGGCGCGAGGGCGCGTCGTCCGGTTCCGAGGAGCGGGCGCAAGCGCTACGGCGATTGCGGTGGGCGGACCGCAACGGCCCGCCGACGGACCTGATCGTGGTACAGGCCCGCATGATGCTGGTCTTCCTGCTCGCGCCCTGGGCTCTGCCTCGCCCCGACGGCAGGCGCACCGCTCTCGGGGAGGCGCTGTTCGCAGTCGCCGACCGGCGGGTGCTGACCGAAACGCTGCGCCGGGACCTCACCGAGGCCAAGGACGTGGTCGACCGCATCGCCGGGGCCTCGCTCCCGCCGGAGATCCAGCAGCAGACCGCGAGGCTCAAAGGGGACATCGAGCGGATGCTCGGCTCAGGCTCCGCGTCGCCTGTCCCTGATGAAGCGCCTGTCTCCGATGAAGCGCCTGTCTCCGACGAGGCCCACTCCCCCGATGACGCCCACGCCGTGCTCCTCGAAACCGTCCGTGGTCTGCTGGCCCTGGCCGGCGCACGCAGTACGCCGCAGTTCACCCGCGTGCTGGTCTGGCTGACGGTCGAGTTGCAGTCCGGGGCCGGCAGACCGACCGCTCGCTCGCTGTACATGGCGGACCCGGAAGCCGAAGTGCTGCTGCGTCAGGCCTCGCTTTGTGGGGCAGCCGGCGCAGAAGGCATTCGGCGCGGCGCCGACCTGGCTCTGGAGGCGCTGTGTGCCCTGCCGCCGGACGCACCCGAGGGAGCCAGGGTCGCCAGGCTCCACGCCTACCTGCTTGCCACGGCGGAACTCCTGGAGCCCGGATCGGTCGACTTCGGCACGGTACGGCGACCCACGTCGGAACCGGACGACGGCGGCAACCGCCTCGACGACTGGCCGATCAGTTGCCCCGTGGAGCCGGGTCTGGTTCCCCATCTCGACAACTACCTACGGGACTTCGTCGCCCACCTCGGCATGCGCGAGCGACGCATGGCGGCCTCGTACGACCGGCTCCTGGCCCGCCGAACCGGCGACCACGGCTATCTGGAGGACGCCGCCACCCTGCTCGGTGAGGCGCCGGACGCGAGCGCAGCGGACTCCTGGTGGGCTCTGGCTCTACGGGTGGAGCTCACCGACGTCCTCGAGCAGGCCGCCTCGCGCGGCGGCAGCCACCACGACGCCGACTTCTCCCTGGCCGCCATGCGAGAGCTGGGCGCCGCCCTGCAGAATGACGGCACACTGCCGCTCGACGCACCGCTGGTCCTCGACCTCGCGCTCTCCGCCGCCGACGGCGAACTGCGGCACGCACGGCGCACCGAAAACCATGAGGCGCTCCCGCATCTGATCGACAAGCTACGCGCGCTGCACGCCACCCTCCCGGCGGACAGCGCCGCACGCGAGAGGCTGACGGAGCGGCTGAGCCGACTCGAAGAGCTGCGCGCGGATGGGGAGCGGGCCACCGGGCGTCAGGCGCCCGAGGCGCCCGAAGCGCCGGGACCGGTCGGCACGGCAGACCCCGTCGCCGAGCGGGCGTCCCTGGACCGCGAAGTCGCCGAGTTGCGCCGGAAGCTCACCGAACCGGAGGCGCACTACGAGCACGAGTACGACCGGCGCTCCTACCTCGGCCTGCGGCTGCTTGTCGCCGTAGTGGGGGGTGACGAGGACCCGGCACTGCTCGACGAGGCCATCACCGAGCTGACCCGCGTCCGCGCGCTGATCGCCGAGGGACGTGGCGTGGCACAGCGCGTGGACATCCTGACGAATCTTGCCGAAGCACACGTCATCCGCGCCGCCCGGCGCGGCCCGCGTCCCGACGCCGACATGCGGGCATTTGTGGAGATCACCCGCGAGGCGCTGGCCGAGCTGGCCGCCGACGTCCTTCTCCAACTCGGCGCCGACCACGGTCTGTCGGCGGCCCTGAACGGCAGCATGCTCGCGCGGCGGCTGGCGCTCGCCGACTACCGCACGGGTCGACCGGCCGACGCGGTGGCCGATCTGGAGAGAGGGCGGGCTCTGGTGCTCCAGGCCGCCTTCGCCTCTCTGAGCATCCCCGAGCTCCTCGACGCCGCCGGCCACCCCCAACTGGCCCGGCAGTGGCGCGCGCAGGTGCCGACGGACCCGCTGCGGCCGACAGCCGAAGGCGCATCGCCCCCGACGGCATCCGGCCCGTCGATCCCCAGCGGACTGCGGCGCAGGGCGCTGGCCGCGCTGGGCGTCCGCCCCGGTGCCGGGGAGAGCCCGGGCATCCGGCATCTGGTGGGCGCCGCCGAAGTGGCCCAACTGACGGCCGGCCTCGCCGCCACGGGCACCGAAGCGCTGGTCTACCTGGTGCCCGGGGCGCCCGTCGCCGATGGCTCGATGCCCGGCTACGCGCTGATCCTGCGCCCCGGTGCCGATCGCCCCACCTTCCTTCCCCTGCCGGAGCTGACCACCCCGGGCAGCGAGCCACTGGAGCGCTACCTCGACGCCGCGGCGGAACGCTCCCGGGCGCTCGCAGACCCGCACATGCACGCATCCTGGAAGGCCGCCTACGATGCGGATTGGCAGGTCGCGTTGCAAGAGCTGTGCGAGTGGGCCTGGAAGGCGGTGATGGGCCCGGTGCTCTCGGCCGTACACCCGTTGCTCGCGGCCCCGGGACCGCCGGCCCCGCCACCGAGGATCGTGCTGGTGCCGTGCGGCCCGCTCGGCGTCGTCCCGTGGCACGCCGCGCGCATCCGGGGTCTCGGCGCGCACGGACACCGGTACGCCTGCCAGGAAGCCGTACTCAGCTACGCCCCGTCCGGCACCCAGTTCCTGGCCGCCGCCGCCCGGCGACGGATGCCTCCTGCCTCCGGGCGGCAGGTGCTCGTCGCCGACCCGCAACTGACCCTCCCGTGGGCCGAGATGGAGGCGGCCGCGCTGCGGGCCGGGTGCTACCCCGACGCGCTCCGGTACGGCGAGTTCATCACCACCGACGTGGTACCCGATGCCGAGGGCACACCGGCGGACCTGCTCGCCGTCCTGCCCGGAGGCGCGTCACCGGCGTCCGTGGTGCACCTGTCCTGCCACGCTCTTGCCGCGCCGCGTCCCACCGGCTCCGCGCTGTGGCTGGCCGCCCCGCCCGGCGCGGGCCCGGACGCCGGCCGGCTCACCGTGGCCGACATCCTCGACGGCGCCGCCGGTCGACGGCCGGACGCCGGCCCACTGGTGGTGCTCAGCGCCTGCGAGACCGACCTGAGCACGCGCCACCACGACGAGGCGCTGACCCTCGCCACCGTGTTGGTCGCGGGCGGTGCCGCCGATGTCGTGGGGTCCCGCTGGGCGGTGCGGGACGGCCCGACGGCCGTGATGATGGCCGTCTTCCACCACCACCTCACCGCCGGCGGACTGGCCCCGCCCGACGCCCTGCGGGCCGCCCAGTTGTGGATGCTCAACCCGCACCGAGAACTCCCGCCCACCCTCGCCGGCCCCCTCCGCCGCGAGGCCACCCGCCCCGACCTCCACCGCGTTCATCATTGGGCCGCCTTCACCCACCAGGGCAACCCGGCGTCGACGGCGACGGGTTGAGGCGCGGATCCGCCGCCTCGAGCGGTAGTGGTGCCCCGTTGGGCATCCTTGCCGCGGCTGGGCCACGGCGGCATCCGCGACTCAGGTGTCCGAAGGGGCACAAGCCCGGAAGTCCCAGCAATGTCCCCGCAGGATCCTGCTTCTGACAGGGTGTTTCGAGGATCGGTGTCCCGCGACAGTTGGTCACGATGTGAATAGTTGACTCTGGAGTGCGGAGGTGTGGTTTCCGGGAGACTCAGCCGGGGACCGCGCACGCATTCCCACGTCGCACAAAGGTGGGGAAAGTGTGTCAGCGCCCCTTTGCGGAATGCCGACGATCTGGACAGTCACCCCTCGTGCTGCCAGGGCCTTCGAGGTCTGGGCGATGGTGATCTGGGAGAACCCGAAGACGGAATCCGGGGTCAGGCTCCCGCGCTTCTTGAGGAGCATCGCAAGGACGATCCGCTTGGGCGTGTAGTCATTCGGAAGCAGGCGTGCGCCGCCGCTCAGCCTGGCCACCTTCGCGGTGAAGTCCGCGCGGACCTGGGCGGACTCCTGGAGAAGTTCCACCGCCACCCTGGCCTGGCTGAACAGGTGACTCAGCGGACCGGAACCGCCTGCGCGCTTGACGAGGATCAGAGTGCCGTCGGGCATGAGTAGATCGCAGATCTCGACCTGGTCCCTGGGCCGGAGAGGGTTGGCGACGTTCTTGGTGTCGAGGCAGAGCCAGTTGGGCCGGTCGTCAGCCACCCTGTTGTTGTAGGCGTTCTCCGACTCGCCGACCGCCCAGGCGGGAAGGGAGACGGAGGGCGAAGGCGAGAACAGCGCCCGCACGGCCGCCTGGCACTCTTCGACATAGGCGGCCCCGGCCTCGTACCACTCACCGTCCATCAGGAAGAACCGTCTGGAGCCGAGCGAGACGCCGGTCTCCAACCACGTCAGCGCGCTGGTGACGGCGAGCGAGTCGGCGGCCCCCGCCCGCCGGTCCCGGGCAAGCGTCACGGTTCCCTCGCGCAGCGCCTTGAGGCGTTGCCCAGGCTGTGCGAGGCGGGCCCGAGTGAGTATGTATCCGAGGTCGAAGTCGTCGGAGCGCAGGGCGCCGTTGCTGCTGTTGATCTGCGTCATGTACGTGGTGGCCTCGGTGTATGCCAGGTGATGTTCGGAGGGGACACAGGCGGAGATGCTTCCGTCGGCGGGCCGGCCGAGACGGTTGTCCAGGGCCTCGTCCAGGGCGTCGAGGGTCGTCGGAGCGCTGACCGGGACGATGTGGTCGACGAACTCCAGCTCCTGGTGCGGGATGTCTTCGCGGCAGATTCTGGTGATGGTCCGCAGGTCGGAGAGCAGGGCCTCGGGCTCGACTCCGAGGGCGATCCTCAGTCCGCACCCGCCCTGGGCACTCACGGCCTTTCCGCGCGTGTAGCGCGACCGGGTGAGCGGCAGGTCGTCGAGGTATCCGCCCAGGCTGCGCACGATGCGCGAGTGGTCACGTATGCCCAGCAGTGGGACCGGGGCGCCGCCCGGAACCAAGGAGATGTCCGTGCGTGCTTGCCCGAGAGACCTCGATACGGCTCCGCGGATCATGCTCGGGTCCATCTGTCGGATGGCGAACGAGAGACCGAAGCGCTTGTCCTTGAGGTGGTCGGGGATCAGCCGGTACCCCTGGTCACAGCCGATGGCGTACACCGTGTCGTCGACGGCGAGCAGAAGCACCGCAGCGGTGCGCCGGACACTCTCGCTGACCGTGATGCCGGTGCTCCGCGACATGGGTTCGCATCAAGGGGCCTCGGTGCGCTCCATCCCGCAGGTGATGTACACGGCCGGGACCCCGAGCGCCTCCGGTAAATGCGGATCGGCACCGAGCCTGTCCAGAAGTTCGAGGTCAAGGGCGTACAGCATGGCTTCCGTGGTGGGAGCGACGTCGGACAGCCGGTAGACGGTGCGTACTGCGGTGTTCGGTGCCAAGGGGTGCCTCCGGGGACAGCTGTGGCTGGGGCACGCTCTGCGGCGTGCTGGTTCAGGGATGAACCAAGTACACGAGTGAGAGTGACATTGATCCGTGTACGTTGTCAACGGACTCAACTGTGGAAAATGTTTCACGCTCCGTGTACGCTGGGGCTATGACGGACAATGCCGCTTCATCGGTCGGCCCACTGGTCACCGGCGCCGAGATCGCCCGGCTGGCCGGAGTCACTCGGGCCGCTGTCTCCAACTGGCGTCGGCGCTACGAGGACTTCCCCGCGCCGGCGGGAGGGGCCGCGAACAGTCCGCTCTATGCGCTCACGGAGGTCCAGGAATGGCTGGACGCGCAACGCAAAGGCCAGGAGGTGTCACCCGAGGTCGAGTTGTGGCAGGCCATGAGGGCCGCTTTCGGCGAGCAGATGGTCGCGGGCCTGGCGCAGGTCGCCGCGGCGCTGGCCGACCGGGCCGGACCGGAGCTGCCGGACGACGTCGCCGCCCGGGTACGCGAGCTCGCCCGAACCGGCTCGCCCGTCGACCTCGTGAACGGACTGACCGAACGGTTCATGGACTCCGCTCGGCGCGCGGGGTCCGACCAGGTGACTTCCGAGCGTGTGGTGCGTGCCGTGTGCCACTTCGCTCCCGAGCTGCCGGCCGACGCCACGGTCTTCGATCCGGCCTGTGGAATTGGGGTGCTGCTCCTGTCCGTGGCTTCGGAAGCCCAGATTCTCTGCCGTGGCCAGGAGCTGGATACCGACAGCGCTCGCTTCGCACAGCTCCGCGCCGATCTTCTGGGCCGATCGGGCGTGCGCATCGTGGCTGGTGATTCCCTGCGCTCGGATGAATGGCAGGACCTCAAGGCGGAATTGGTCGTCTGCGACCCTCCGGCCGGCGTGACCGAGTGGGGGCGGGAGGAACTGCTGCTCGACTCCCGCTGGGACCTCGGCACCCCGTCCAAGGCCGAAGGCGAGCTCGCGTGGCTCCAGCACGCCTACGCCCACACCGTGGCCGGCGGCCAGGTCCTCATGGTCATGCCGGCATCGGTCGCCTACCGCAAGGCAGGCCGCCGCATCCGAGCGGAACTCGTACGCCGGGGCATCGTGCGCCAAGTGATCGCCCTGCCACCGGGTACGGCGACCTCGCACGCCCTGCCTGTCCATCTGTGGTGTCTGCAGCGCCCTGAGAGCCCGGGAGGGGCGGACACACAGCACACCGTGCGCATGGTCGACCTGACGGACAACAGCCCCGACGGGGACCTGGAACCACGCCCCGACCAGGTTGCCGACGTACCGCTGATCGAACTCCTCGACGACACCGTCGACCTGACACCGGCGAGCCATCTCCGTTCCCGGCACCGCGATTACCCCGGCGAGTACGCCGCCTTGCGCAAGGAACTGGAGGACCAGATCCGTCGACTCGCCGTCCTCCTGCCCGAGCTGGCGACGGGCGGCGGGCCGGGCTCGCTGGACGGGGCCACCACCAGCGTCGCGGATCTCGCCCGTGCGGGGCTCGTGGCGTACGACGGTCCGGAGCCGGTCTCGGCCAGCGAGCAGCTCGACACGGACTATCTGCAGGGGTTCCTGCGCAGCTCCGCCAACACCCGCAGGGCCACGAGCGCGAGCGGCACCTACCGCTTTGACGGCAGGGGTTCACGCATTCCCCGCATGGGCATCGACGAGCAGCGTCGGTACGGCTCTGCCTTCCGGGCCCTGTCCGCGTTCGAGGAGGGAATGCGCAAGGTCGACGAGCTGAGCCGGCAGCTCGCCGAGGTCGCCCGTGACGGTCTCGCAACGGGCGCCCTGACGCCGGAGGAATGAGGACCGAGCCGGGCGGCCGATCAGACGACGGGCGGAAGGAACGGGCTCGCGGTCCCGCTCCAGGTGACACTCAGGATTTCGCGAGCGCGCGTGCAGGCGACGAAGAGCAGACAGCGCTCGCGGAGCAGGTCGGCATCGTGCTGGAGCGGGTCGGCCTCACGCGGGGTGATCTCACGGGCGAACGGGACGGTGCCCTCGGCGACACCGAGCACGGACACCGCCCGGAACTCCAGCCCCTTCATCGCGTGCATCGTCGCCAGCCGCACTCCTTCGGACCCCTGCGCGACCTGCCCTTTGACCCGTAGCACCGGGATGCCAGCGGCCTTCAGTTTCTCCTCGGCCGTGTCCAGGGCGAGGTTGAAGCGTGCGCACACACCGATCTCGTGCGGCGCGAGGCCCTCGGCGAGCAGGGTTCGGACCCGCTCCACCAGCGCGTCGGTCTCCTCCTGCCGGGTGGCGTATTCCCGCACCCGCGGGCGGCTGCCGTGGAGCAGGGAACGGTAGCCGGCCAGCGAGTCCGTTCCCTCGCCCTCGAGCGCGTCGATGGTGACAGGTGCGAGGAGGCGGGCCGACCAGGCGAGGATCTCCTCCGTGGAGCGGTAGTTGACGCGCAGCCGGAAGCTGCGGCCGACTGTGGCGATGCCCAACGAGCCCAGCGACACCCGGGAGTCGTAGATCCGCTGATGCGGGTCGCCGGTGACGAACAGGTCGTCGGGGCCGGGGGAGACGGCGGCGCGCAGCACCCGCCACTGCGCGGGATGCAGGTCTTGTGCCTCGTCGACGACGACATGCGAGTACGGAGCCGGCGCGTCGGCCAGGAGCTCCGCCGCGCGGGCGCAGATGCGCAGGTGCGTGGTCTCGCCGCGGTCGCGCAGCAACTGTTCGAACCGCTCCACGCCGCTCCACACCTCCCGCCGGCGCGCGGGACCGAGACCGGTGCCGCGGCCGCGGCGGCTCGCGCCGAGGTAGGCGTCGAGATCGCGGAGGTTCTGGCCGAGAACGACGTGCCGGTACTCCTGGGCCAGGAACTGGGCGGTGAACGCCAGATCGAGTTGCCTGACCGCCTTCTCCCACAACTGCCGCTGTTCCCGGTCCCCGATCGGTTTGGGCACGGCCGCCGAGTGCGCGCGCACGACGCCGTTCGCACAGGCGTCGACCGTCGTCACATCGACCCGCGCCAGCAGCTTCTCGTCCTCGTCGAGGAGCAGGCCGAGCATCTCGCGCAGTCCGGCGGCGAGCGCGTTCGTGTACGTGGTGAGCAGGATGCGGCCGTTCTCGGAGCGGCCGAGCAGATGCTTGACCCGGTGCAGGGCAGCCACGGTCTTGCCCGTACCGGGTCCGCCGGTGACCTGGACGGGACCGCCGTACGAGGTGCGGTAGGCGACGCGCCGCTGGGAGGGGTGGAGGAAGACGCGCCAGGCCGCGAACGGCTTCGCCAGCATCTCCTCCAACTCCCGCGGCCCGGTGACCAGTCGGATGCGGGCGGACGTGTTCGTGATCACCGTGGCCAGGTCCTCGACCGGTTCGGCGGGCGCGTCGGCGGGGCGACGTACCGCCACGACGTCCCGGTAGACCTCCTCCGGGCTGAAGCCCTCGGCGAGATACTGGAGCACCTCCAGCTGATCCTCCGGCAGCAGAGTGGAGAAAGCCTCCAGTTGAGCCTTGTCCACCAGTGAACGCGCGGCGCGCAGGACTTGGTCGTCGATGCCGAGTTCGCGCAGTGTGCCGTCGGAGACGTCCGCGAACAGCAGCCGGGGAGCCGTGCGTGCGGCCGTCTCGTACAGGGGTGTCAGCTCGTCCAGGGCGACGGCGTTGCGCACCTCCAGGGCCCGTGTCGCGGAGTTCGCGCTGTACAGACGCTTCGCCGCCCAGGTATAGGCGTCGTCGTGCGGCAGGACGTTGACGAGGAGGAACATGTCGCTGCCGTCGTCGGGGGCGAGAACCACCCCGCGCCAGAAGTCGGTGATGCGAATGGTGCGCATCCGCGGGTCACGGGCGTTGTGGACGGACTCCAGATGCAGCCCCTTGTCCGCGTTGAGTTCGGCGGCGCTCATGGCCTGGAATTTCGCCATGGCCTTGCGCACCCCGGCCCGGACCGGCTTCTCCAAGGTGTCATAGCCGTCCCAGAAGCTCTGGGCGAAGGCGAGCCGGGGCATCAGATCACTTCCCTTCTCCCGGACGCCAGTTGTCCGGCGATCTCTCGGAAAGATATGAGGAGTTGTTCTGGTTCGCGAGAGAGATCGAGGCTGTGCTGGAAAAGCCGCACTCCCCGTCCGTCCGGCCCCGCCGCCGTTCCTCGCACCTCGTGGAAGCGCTCGGGCTGCCGTCCGGCCGCGTACACCAGGTGCGCCTCGCGCAGACCGAGCACGGTGGCGTACGCGAGCGCCTGGTACAGGTCGGCGTTGTGCAGTCCATCGGCCTTGTCGACCTTGTACTTGGCATCGACGACCGCGAGCGGAGTACGGCCGTCACCGGTGCGGACGACCAGGTCGGGACGCATGCCCACGAGACCCGCGATGTCGAGGTGATGGGAGTCCTGGAGGCGCGCGGTCAGGCCGTGCTCCCTGACCGCCTCGCGCAGGGCGACGGTCACGAAGTCCTCGAACAGCTTGTTCATGTCGAGCAGGAAGCCGTCCATGGCGAGCGGGTCGGCCTCGGCCGGCCGGTGCTCGGGCGAGGTTCCGCGCAGGACGGCTTCGGCGAGCCGCAGCGCGGGCTGGTAGCGGGAGTTGAGGCGTGACGGCTGCCAACGCGGCAGTTCCTGCCCTCGTATCAGTGGCAGTGCGTCGGCCAGGCGTACGCGCTGGTGAGCGAGGCGCCGCCGGACGGGACCGGGAACGTCGGGCAGCCGCAGCAACCGCTCGGTGGCGGCGCGCAGGAGGCGGTTCTCGGCGGTGTCGGCGGTGTACGCGTCGTAGGCGATCTCCACGGGCGGAGTACGGCCGAAGTGCCGCCGGATCTGCTCGGCCTCCCGCAGCCTGCCGCGCACGACCAGCGCGGTCTCCTCCACTTCCCGGTAACCCTGGAGAACACCCTGGCGCAGTGCCCCGTCGATTTGCCGCTCCACGGCGTGTGCGAGTGCGGGGACGACGTCGTCGTACGCGCCGGTGTCGATGGTGCCTTCCCGGCTGTCGCGCCAGGCGCGGGCCGGGTCGATGCTGAACCCGAGGAGGAAGAACAGCCGGCTCACCGAGGTCTTGGGCATGATCCGTACGACCGGACCTCCAGGCATGCGCACGGCGCCGACTCGGCTGCCCGCCCGCAGCAGCCAGTGCCCGTTCCGGTGGGGGTCGGGGGTCGCGCTCTGGAGGATGCCGGAGGCGGCCAGGGCCTGTCCGGCTTCGGCGCCCAGGGGGACGGAGACGGCGGGCCCGTACTCGCGCAGCGACACCTCGGCCACGGGCACGGTCGCGGACACGGTCACGGGTGCTGCTCGCGCAGCGAGTCGAGGCCGTAGCGTGCGGTGACGTCGAGGCCCTCGCCGTAGTGGTGTTCCTCCAGCAACGGAAGGATCTTCGTGCGCCAGGTCCGTTCGAGTCCGCCGTCGCGGTACACGCCCGGCTTCATCAGGTACGACGGCCCGATGGCGAAGTCGGCGTCGTCGATACGGGCGTTGAGGGCGTCGAGAAGGCGGGCGGGCTCCACGTCCTTGCCCTCTCGCTTCAGCCAGCGCGCGAGCAGGCCGGCGGTCGGTTCGGTGCGCGGGGACAGCTCCACGAACGCGAAGCGGCGCCGCATCGCCGCGTCCACAAGGGCGATCGAACGGTCGGCGGTGTTCATCGTGCCGATCACGAAGAGGTTGGGCGGCAGCGCGAAGTCGTCCCCGGAGTAGGTCAGACGGACCGACCGCGTCCGGTACTCCAGAAGGAAGTACAGCTCGCCGAAGACCTTCGCCAGATTGGCACGGTTGATCTCGTCGATGATCAGGAAGTGCGGGATGTGCCGGTTGCCCTCGCGGGAGGCGAGATCGGCGAGCTCCCGGAGCGGGCCCGCCGTCAGCCGGAAGGCCACCTCCCGGGTCTCGGGGTCCTCCACGGGCCGGAACCCCTCGAAGAAGTCCTCGTAGGCGTACGAGGGATGGAACTGCACGATCTTGACCTGCTCCGGACCGCCACCGAAGTATTCGGCGAGTTTCATCGCCAGATAGGTCTTACCGGTGCCCGGGGGGCCGTAGAGCACCAACTGCCGCTCATCGATGAGGAGTTCGCGCATCTCCTCCAACCAGGCGCCATCGTGGACGAGGAGATCGGTGGCGAGTTCCTCGGTGATGTGCGGCAGCGACAGCTCGCGTTGCGCCGGTCGTTCCACGGGGCGGTGCTCGCCGGTGTCGCCCGTTGCCGCCGGGGTCGTGGGGTCCGTCTGCCCCGTGAGCCCGTCGAGCGCGTCCAGCACACCGGTCAGATCGACGACATCGTGCTGGACGGACAGCTTCTGCTGGACCTCCTCCGGCAGCTCCTCGTACGCATGGCTCTGCGGCATCCAGGCGACGGTCCTTCGCAGATTGGACAGCCCGCCCGGCGACGAGGTCTGCACGGCATCCCCGGTGATCCGCCCGATGTGCAGCCATCCGTCGCCGATGGTGGCGACGGTGTCGCCGATGCGCATCTGCGTCAGGAAGGCGTGCAGTTCGTCGACGAGGCTCCGTTTCTGGTTGTACGAGGCAGCCCCCTCGTACCCCTCCTCCACGAAGCGGCGCAGCGCGCTCTTGGTCGGGTCGGTCTCCTCCAGGGGCGGCAGATGCGCGGCCGCGAGAGAGACGAAACCCTCCGTCAGCCACAGCTGCCGCACCAGGTTGTGCCCGGAGACATTGGAGCCGCGCACCAGCCACGCCTTGCGCGGGGCACGCCAGCCGGTGGACAGATAGTCGGCGAGCGGGTGGCCCTCCGCGGTGCGCCAGGACTCGGGGCCGGAGGCGTCGTAGCCGTACACGAGCGCGGCCGCGGCCGAGGATGAGTTGCACTCGATGTCCCGAATCGCCACCCAACGGCGCTCCGCCTGCGGCAAGCTGGGATCGGCAGGCGCGTCGACGAGGCCGCCGCTCGCGCGCAGCTCCGCGCGGTTGCGGCGGGCATGGTCGCCGAGACCGGGCCAGGCCTCGGCGGCCACCAGGGAACCCTCCCGCAGAAGGAACTTGTGGGTGCCGTTGCCGCCGAACTCGGCGAGGAGATGTCCGCGCGCCTCACCGCCCTTGGGCAGTTTGATGCGGAACTCGGGAGTGCCGGGGAGGAGTTCGGGTTGGGGCACGGGTGACCTTCCGGGAGTCGCGAGGCCTGGGCCGACGTACCCACCCTACCTGTTGACGCCGTCAAGTGACCCTGTAGGTGTGTAAACAAATCAGTGAAACGTGTTGACGGTGTAAACGCATCGGTTCTAAAGTGTTGGTCGCGCCCGGCCGACCCTTCGCCGGAAGTCCGGGTGCTCGAACGCTCAAGTGGGGGGCACTATGGGTGGGGAGCCGACGGCTGAGGCCAGACGGCGCACGATCGAGGCGGAGTTGCCGTCGGTCATTGAGAGGCTGAGACGTTCCGCGTCTCGTTCGGGCCTCGTGAGTCATCGGGCCTTCGCCTTGGAGGCGGATCGGCTCGGGCTCACGAGCGAGGAGCAGCAGCGAAGGTTGCGCAATGGGCTCGCCGCTGTCGGGCTGCACGTGAAGTCCGCGCGCCAAAAACGGTGCCGGACCTCTGCCATGGAACTGGTCGCCGTATCAGTCCCGCAAGCCGCAGGGACGGTGTTGTCGCCGGCGGCACTGCGGAAGGCCGCAGCCGAACCCGCGCCCGTCCCCAGCGAAGCGGCCGGACGCCTGGCCCAGGCTCGGCGGATGCTGGCCCGCTACGCCGACGCCGACGGGACGGTCGGCAAGCTCGCCCACGACGGTGTCGTACGGCTCCACGGGCTCAGTCCCTCCGAAGCGCGGGAGCTGACGGCAGACTTCCCGATCACCCGCCCCCGCCCGCCCCGCACGTCCGCCCAGGCGCTTGCCGATGGCCGGGCAGGCCGCTCGACGACTCCCGGGTCTACCACCTCCGCCTCCCCGAAGCCGCCGACCGGCAAGAAGCGCGCAGCCCGTTCCGCTGCTTCTGCCACGGACGACAGTCAGGTGGACGCCGTCCGCGCGGCCCGGGCCGTGCTGGAAGACGACCGGTGGCGTCGGAGCCCGGGCAAGGTGATTCTCACGGCGGACGAGGAAGTCGGCCTCGCCGTGCTTCTCCGCGATGGCACCGACCGCCTCGGCCGCGACGTCCCGGCGGAGGAGATCAAAGCGCTGCCCTGCGACGGAGAGCGGTGGCGCGCCTACGAGTGCCTCGTCCTGCACAACCAGCGGCTTGTGTGGAAGATCGCGCACGGTTACCAGGGACGCGGACTGGACATCGAGGACCTCGTTCAGCACGGAACCCTCGGACTGATGCGAGCGGTCCGTAAGTTCGACGCCACCAAGGGCTTCAAACTGTCGACCTACGCGACGTGGTGGATCAAGCAGTCCATCACCCGTGCCATTGCTGACGAGGGCACCATGATCCGGCTGCCCGCGTACATCCACGAAAGGGTCAGCAAGGTCGCGGCGGCCGAGCGCAAGCTGCTGAACGAGGGCCGCCCTCGGACCGTCGACAACGTGGCCTACGCGACCGGCCTCACCTTCGCCGAGGTAGAGGAGGTGCGCCGGATCAGTCGGCCCACCGACTCCCTGGACCGGATCATCGGGGATGACACGGCCCTGCGCGATCTGATCATCGGGCCGAGCCGCCTCCCGGGACCTCCGATCGTGCTGCTCCGCAAGGAGCTTCAGGCACGCCTGCGGCACGTCCTGGGGCACCTCTCCGAGCGCGAGCAGCACGTCCTCGTCCGGCGCACCGGACTCGACGGCGACGAGCCGGACACCCTGGAGGACATCGGGGTCGTCTTCGGCGTCACCCGCGAGCGCATCCGCCAGATCGAATCCAAGGCCAAGGCCAAGTTCCGCGGCGAGCTGATCCGCCACGGGATGACCCCGTCGCACCAGTGAACCTGTCGCAGCCCAACTGATCCGAAGGAACCCGCACATGGACCCGCGCCAGGAACTGGTCGACTACCTCACCCGCCAGCTCGTCGGCCCCGCCGGCGGTGACGACGAGGTGCTCGACGCGCCGCCGGACCGGCAGTACCTCATGGGCACCCTCTACCCGCAACAGGCGGACCGCCGGCGCCGGCTCGACCTCGCCGCCGACGATCCGGAGGCACCCGGCGCCGAGCAGGACGCCCCCGACGTGGACCCGGCCGCCGACCCCGTGCCCGAGACCAACAGCTGGCTGCCCGCGTCCCTCGGCATCAGCTTCTACACCGATGCCGTGGACGTCGAGGTCAGCTGTGCCGCCGCCCGCTACGAGACGCAGCGCAACGAACCCGGGCGCGGCCGGCGCTGGAAGCGCGTCCCCCTCACGCCCGAGACGCATCCGATCGGCCCCGACCGGGAGGAGGTGCCCGTCTTCGACGGCCGCGCGAAGATCCAGCTGACCCGGCGCTCCTATGGCGCGGGCACCCTCATCACCGTGGCCCTGGTCAACGAAAAGCGCCACAACGGTGCCGACGACAAGGCGCCGGCCTGGGACGACATGCTGTTCCAGTGCCGGCTCAGCGTCCGCCCCGCCCAGGGCGCCGTGCTGCCGTATCCCAGCGTCCGGCTCGCCAGTCGCGATCCCGAGGAACGCGAACTGCGCCTCCAGTACCGGCATGTCGTCACCCACGCCGTCGGCCACGGCTGCGCCGTCCGCGAGGACCGCGGCGAGGACGGCGGTGTCGAACTCCTCGCCTGCGAAGCCCTGCCACGCGCCGAGGTGCCCGCCGTCCGGGCCGGCGGCCCGCTCGACGCCCCCGCGCTCACGATTTCCCACCTGGCCGACCCGGCCGTCGACAGGGACCAACTCCGCGAGGAGCTCGCTGAGTTCGCCGCTTCGTACCACGCCTGGTACGTGGGCCAGCGATCCGTCGAGGTGCCGCCCTGGGGCCGCGAAGCCGCGGAGCGGATCCTCGACCGCATCCGCCGGGCGGTCACCCGCATCGAGGCCGGCGTGCGTACCCTGTGCGACCTCGACCGCCCCGAACTCCTCGACGCCTTCCGCATCGCCCAGCGCGCCATGCTGCTGCAGATGCGGCGCTCCGCCCCCGACCAGGCCGGTCAGCGGCGTCACCGCGCGGACCCCGTGGCCCTCGACCCGCCGGTCGACCCCAACGCCTCCTGGCGCCCTTTCCAGCTCGCCTTCTTCCTCCTTGCCCTCGACGGCGTCGCCGATCCCGGACACCGTGACCGCGAGACCACCGACCTGATCTGGTTCCCCACCGGTGGTGGCAAGACCGAGGCGTATCTGCTCCTGGCCGCCTTCACCATCGCCCTGCGCCGGATCCGCGGCGAAGGCGGTGGGACCACCGTGCTCAGCCGCTACACCCTCAGTCTGCTCACCACCCAGCAGTTTCAGCGCGCCGCCACCACGATCTGCGCACTGGAGCACCTTCGCCGCACCGAACCCGAACTCGGCCTCGAACCCATCACCATCGGCCTGTGGGTCGGCGACACCACCACCCCGAACAAGTTCGAGGCGGCCAAGGTCGCCTTCGACGAGCAGCGCGCGGCCAGCCACCCCGAGGACGTCTTCATTCTCGACCGCTGCCCGTGGTGCGGCACCCGCATCCTGCCTCCCACCTGGTCCAGCGTCCGCTCCGACTACGGAGTCCGCGCCGAGGCGGACGAGTTCGCCTTCCACTGCACCCGTGACGAGTGTGCCTTCCACGACCATCTGCCCGTCGCCGTCGTCGACCAGCACCTCTACGAGGATCCGCCCACCTTCGTCCTGGGCACCGTCGACAAGTTCGCCCGGCTCGCCTGGGAGCCCGACTCCGGTCGCCTCTTCGGCGCAGGCACCGGCCATCGGCCCCCATCCCTGATCATCCAGGACGAGCTGCACCTGCTCACCGGACCGCTCGGCACCACAGTCGGCCTCTACGAGGCGGCCATCCTGGAGCTGTGCACCGGCCCGGACGGCCGCCCACCCAAGATCGTCGCCGCTACGGCCACCATCCGGCGCTCCGCCGAACAGGTCCGCGCGCTGCACCATCAGGACGTCCAGCTCTTCCCGCCATCCGGGCTCGACGCCCGCGACAGCTTCTTCGCCGTCCCCGACACCGGCCGCCCCGGCCGCCTCTACCTCGGCGTCATGGCGCAGGGCCACACCGCGGGTCGCGGCGCCGTCGCCACCACGGCGTCCATGCTCCAGGGCGTCCACCAGCTCCCCGAGGAACACCGCGACGACTACTGGACGCTCGTCGCCTACCACCACAGCCTGCGCGAACTCGGCCGTACCGTCACCGCGGCCGGCGACGACATCCCCGCCCAGCTCTGGGGACTTGACGAGGGCGTCGGCGTACGCCCGCTCGGCGACGGCGACGTACAGGAGCTGACCAGCAACCTGCCGCGTGCCGAGCAGCCCGTCCTCCTCGACCGCCTCGAAAAGCCCTGGACGGACCCTCGGTCTGTGTCGTTCCTGCCGTGCACCAACATGCTCTCCGTCGGCGTCGACGTGAAGCGGCTCGCGTACATGCTCATGCAGGGCCAGCCCAAGACCACCGCCGAGTACATCCAGGCCACCAGCCGCGTCGGCCGCCATCACGTGCCCGGACTCGTCGTCACCTACTTCAACGCCACGCGCCCGCGCGACCGGTCCCACTACGAGACCTTCATGGACTACCACCGGGCGCTCTACCGCTACGTCGAACCCGCCAGCGTCACCCCCTGGTCCCTGCCCGCGCGCCGCCGCGCACTGCACGCCGCGCTCGTCATCCTGGTCCGCCACCGGCTCGGCCTGGCCGCCGAGAACCGCGCCGGGCGGATCACCGACCACAAGGAAGAGGCAGGGCGGATCGCCGACACCCTCGCCGAGCGTGCCGCGACCGCCGAGCGCGGCGCCACGGGAGCCGACGCCGACGCCGTACGCGCCGACGTACGAACAGAACTCGGTTACCTCCTGGACGACTGGTACCGGCAGGCCGACACCGCCGCGGCCGAGGGGAAGGACCTCTACTACCGCAGTCAGGGCAAGGGCCAGCACAACCTGCTCAAGGGCTTCGAGCAGCGTTACGGCCTGTGGGAGACCCTCAACTCGATGCGCAGCGTGGACCGCGAGTGCCAGATCACCGTGACGGGAGCAGGAAAGTGAAGCGCAAACTCCGGGTCCGCCAGGCGCAGACCGTGCTGCCGTTCGGCGTGGGCGCGGTACTCGACGTCCAGGGCGAGTCCTTCGTCGCCGCCGGTATCGAGAGGTGGCCGGACCTCAAGACCCCCGTCTCCTCGGACCGGCTGGCCACCCGCCTCGGCGTCAAGGGCTTCTTCGCCGCGCCCCACACCCTCAACGACCGCTACGACAAGGCCGATCGCCCCGGCGTCCCCTATGTGCGCTTCCCCGGCTGGCTGTTCTGCGGCTCCTGCCGGGCCATGGTCCGCTTTCTGCGCGAGCACGAGAAGCCGGGCGAGCCGCCCGTCTGCACGTCCTGCGCCGCGGCACCCCGCCTCACCCCGATGCGGTTCGTCCGCATCTGCCCGGACGGGCACCTCGACGACGTCGACTGGTGGTACTGGGCCCACTCCAAGCTCGTGCCGGAACTGCGCGAGTCCTGCTCGGAGTCGAAGCATGCCTGGAAGGCCCGCCGGCTCAGCTTCCGCGTCGCCGACCGCGCCTCCGGACTCGAAGCGCTCTCGGTGCGCTGCGAGGCAATCAGGGAAGGCGGCAAGCCCTGCGGCGCCGAACGCGACCTGCTCGACGTCCTCGGCCCCCAGGGTGGACGCTGTTCCGGCCGCAACCCGTGGCAGCACTGGGATTCGAGGGTCTCCTGCGGCCAGCAGGTGCACAACGTGCAGCGCACCGCCGGTAACGTCTACTACCCGGTCGTCTACTCGGCCCTCGACATCCCGCAGACCGCTGAAGCCCCGCGTGCCCAACGGACCATGGCGGAGGCTGTCCTGGACCACGGCTACTGGACGAACCTGATCGACGCGCTCGGCACGCCCCGGGCCGACGTCTTCCGCGGCATGATCAAGGAGGACACCGACGCCTCTGACCGCCTCATCGACCAGCTGGTCGCGGAGGCCACGGGCGCCCCCGCGCCGCCGTTCCCCGATCGACAGGAGTCCGGAAAGTCGGGAAAGATCGACCTGAGTCGCGACGAGTGGTATGCCTTCGACGCCGCCCAACTCCCGGAAGCCACGAAGGAGTTCGCGGTCCGCCGCAGCGGACTCGGCCTCGACGGCGAGAAGGAGGAGCCCTGGGCCACCCTCGACGCGCATATCGGCGGTGTCGTCCTGGCCGACCGCCTCCGCGAGGTCCGTGCCCTGACCGGCTTCCGCCGACACTCCCCGGGCGGGACCCTCGTCCCCGCCGACACCGGCGGCCGTCTGCGCTGGCTCCCCGCGACCGAGGTGTACGGCGAGGGCATCGTCCTCACCCTCGACGAACAGCGCCTCACCGCCTGGGAGAACGACCCCCGCGTACGCGCCCACGTCCGCGGTGTCCGTACGGACCTCGACGCGTCGTTCCGCGACGAACAGCTCGCCGAGACGACGGGCAGTGAACTCTCGCCCCGCTTCCTGCTCCTGCACACCGTCGCCCATCTCCTCATCCGCCAGCTGTCCTTCGACTCCGGCTACACCACCGCCAGCCTGCGCGAGCGCGTCTACGGCCGCCCCGAGTACGGCCAGCACGGACTGCTCATCTACACGGCCGCCGGTGACGCGGAAGGCACCCTCGGCGGCCTGGTCCGGCAGGGCGAGGCGCCACACTTCGCCGAGACGCTCATCCGGATGCTGGAGGCCGCCGCCTGGTGCTCCGCCGACCCGCTGTGCGCCGAGCACACCGGCCAGGGCTTCGGCAATCTCAACCGGGCCGCCTGCCACGCCTGCACCCTGCTGCCCGAGACCAGCTGCCAGACCGGCAACACCCTGCTCGACCGCGCCCTGGTCGTCGGCTCCGCCCGCGTGCCCGGCTACTTCACCGACGTCCTCACCGCGAGCCGCGAGTCCGCCGCCGCCATCGCCCAGGGATGACACCATGACCACCGCGAACACCCCCGTGCTCCACCCCGACCTCACCCCGGCCCAGCGCGACTGCCTGGACGCCCTGCCGCTGACCGGCAGCCGCGTCGTCAGCGGCCCGCCCGGCAGCGGCAAGAGCCTGCTCGCCGCGCACCGCGCCGTCCACCTCGCCCTCACCGGCCGCCCCACCTTGCTGCTGTCCCGCTCCAACCTGCTGCGCCAGCTGCTGAACGGCATGCTCCAGGGCCTCACGGTCCCCGGCACACCGGTCGAGGCCGCCACCGTCCACGGCTGGGTTCTGCGCCACTTCGGATACGGCGCACCGCGAACCCAGGACGGCTGGTTCGACTGGGCTGCCCTCACCCAACAGGCTGCCGCCGCCCTCGGCGAGAACGAGGCGGCCACCCCTCACCTCGTCGTCGACGAGGGCCAGGACCTGTCGCCGGGCTTCTACCGGATGGCCCGCCTCGCCGCCGCCACCGTGACGGTCTTCGCCGACGAGTGCCAGCGCCTCACCGAGACGAACTCCACCCTCACCGAGATCACCGACGCCCTCGGCCGCTCCACGGGACGAGTCGAGATCGCCGGGAACCACCGCAACAGCCGCGAAATCGCCTCCCTCGCGGAGTACTTCCGCACGGGCGGCACCCGCCCCGACATCCCCTTCCGCAGCGGGACGCTGCCCGTGGTCCGCCACTATTCCGGCACCACGGACCTCGCCGACGACATCGCCGGCCTGGCGGCCCGGCACCCGCGGGACCGCATCGGCGTCATCGTCAACTCCCTGCGCACGGCTGCCGACCTGATGCGCCGCCTGGAACGCGCAGGCCTCGCCCACGAACCCCAGCTCTACAGCTCGGCGGCATCGTCCGGCCGCTATCGCGACCTCGACCTCGCCCGCCCGGGAGTGGTCGTCGTCCACCGGGCCAGCGCCAAGGGGCTCGACTTCGACACCGTCGTCATCGCCGACGCGGAGTCCGACTCCGCCACCGATCCCACGGCGGCGATCCTGCGCATGGCCTACTACGTCATGATCACCCGTGCCCGGCAGCGGTTGGTGCTGGGCTGGCAGGGGAGTCGGCTGCCGCGGCACCTGGAGGGGCTGCACGGGTGGGTGCACATGCGGTGATGGCGCGACTGAGGCTACGAGCATGCTGGAAGACCAAGGGGAGACGATGACTGACGACCGCAAGACGACCGTGCCCGTGTGGACGCTGGCGACCGCTGACGTCCGGGTGCCCGGGTTGACCGCGGGCGAGTCGATGACGGCTGAGCGCCTGGCTGAACTGCGCGGAGTGCTGGCCGTCCTGGCCGACGAGCCGATTGCCACACTTGAGGTGCATCCGCTGCCCGACGAGATCGACCGCGGCCGTGGCATCCCGCT
This sequence comes from Streptomyces cyaneochromogenes, assembly GCF_003963535.1. Taxonomy (GTDB): domain Bacteria; phylum Actinomycetota; class Actinomycetes; order Streptomycetales; family Streptomycetaceae; genus Streptomyces; species Streptomyces shaanxiensis. The sequence goes on from NZ_CP034539.1 coordinate 7,795,376, forward strand.
CGACGCCGCGAGTCCCTTGGCGCAGCATCTGTCGCAGTTCATCACGCAATCGGCGCGAAGTTCCCTTACGGCGGCCAGAGCGACCGCTTCCGGCGAGAATCTGTATCGCATGGTGGTCCCGGCGAAGGTCGCTGCCCAGTTCGGGCAGGGCCTCGTTCGCCCGATGGCGTCGAAGGCGGTGGCCGGTGGCATTCGCGGTCCGCTCATGGACACAGCGGGCAAAATCGCCGGCGGTGCGACGTTCGTGCCGGTCGGAGGAGCGGCAGCGGCGGGCACGGTCGGCGGGGCCGGTGCGACCGCCGGTGCCGTGGCCGCCGGCGGCACTGTGCTCACCGTGGCCGCTCCGCTCGTGCTCATGGCCGTGGCGGTGGGGGTGAGCGCGCACGCCGACCAGAAGCGCCAGCAGGCCATCGAGCACATCACGGAACTGCTGGAGCAGCTGCAGCAGGACAAGCTCGACGACGAGCACAGTGCGCTCAACGGCTGCCGTGCCGCCATCGACAAGGCCACCGCCATCCTGCTCGACGAGGGCAAGCTCGGTGTCTCGCTGGGACTCGACTCGGCGGTGCACACCATCGACACGGCGCTGAGCAAAGCCGGCCTCCGCCTGGCCCGGTGGCAGAGTGCACTCGACAAACTGCCCGACGGCGAGGCCGTCGAACTCGGCACGGTGACCAAGTCGTTCCCCGGCGTCGACGAACATGGAGGCACGTTCCGCACGCACCTCGAACTCGCTTCCCTGGCCATCGCGCTGATGCGGCGGGTCGTCATCCTCCAGGCCGTCGAGCACGCCCAGAGCGAACCCGGCAATCCGTTCGAGAACTTCACCCGCGCACTCAAGCGCGATCAGCAGCGCCTCGACGATCTGGAGTCGGGCATCGCCGGTGTCCTGGTACGCCTGTCGGCACTGGAACTGGCACGCCCGAATGGTTTGCGACCCGTCTTCACGACCGGTGAAGTCGATCGCCTCATGAGCGCGGCCCACCGGATTCACCAACTGGGCGACGGCGTCACAGTCAACAGCCGTAAGACAGACGTGGCGATTGAGATCGCCCGCGAGAAGGACGGCTCAGTGGTCGTGTTCCCCGCGCTGGCCGCGTAGGCGCAGGCGCGCCCGCACTCACCCGGTGAGTGGTGCGCAGGCGCCCGGAACCGCGAACGCGGTAGTCGCTCTCATTCATGATTCAGCACGGTTGTACGGCCGCTTAGGAGACGCATGCATAGGGTCACGACATGGTGAGGCTGGAAACACTGCGGGGATACCTTCTCGAAGAGGTCCTCGCCTGGCTGCTGCGGTCCAGTGGGTACCGTCTGCTGACGGAGAAGGACGACCCGGCCAGGCCGCCGTGGAAGGTGCTGGAGAAACGCAAACACGGACTGGTGGTGCGGGGCCGCGGGGCCTGGCACCAGGCGGACACTCTTGGCGAGTTCCAGTACGTGCCCCCGTTCTCGCTCCCGATCCGCCTGTTCGCCGAGGCGAAGTTCACACGCACCAAGGTCGGTCTCGCCACCGTACGCAACGGCCATGGCGTCGTGCATGACCTCAACGAAAATGTCGTAACCACTTTGAGCAACGGCTACGGGCCGCACCGCCCAAGGGCGCGCTATCACTACAGCTACGCGATCTTCTCGACATCAGGGTTCACCCAAGATGCTCAGGAGTTCGCGCTTGCCCACCAGATCTCTCTTATCGACCTGTCTCTGCCCGATTTCCAGCCATTGTGTGACCTGGTGAGAGTGGCGGCCAAGTCGGTTTACGACGCCACGAAGTCGATGGTGGGGAGCCAGCGGCCCACCGTGTATGAGATGCGCAACTACTTGCGTCGGCACCTGTTGGACATGTGGGACGAACCCGCGACTGAGGCTCCCTCGGTTACCGATCCGCTCGACACGTTGGCGGCGGGCCTGCGCCGCCGATCGTCGCTGGGTCTCGTCCTGGCTTTTCCCGCCGCCCCCTTCGTCCTCGGACTTGTCTCCAACGACCTCAAAGCCTTTGTCAGATACGCGCTCGAAGAACCCACTCATGCCGTCCGCGTATATAGGAGCCACCGGTCTGGGGGGCATCCGCTGTGGCTGATCGAACCGCGCGTAGGCCATGCCTACAGGCTGACTTTCAGCCTGCCGGAACAGGTGGAGGCATGGATCCTGGACCAGGAGGAGGGAACGCGGTCCCGCGCTCACTGGATGACGCGGAACCTCCTGTCCGCCATCACCATGTACTGGGTTGACGAGAACCACACCCACACCTTCCAGCTTCACTACAGCTCGGACGAGTTCCGAGAGGTCAGCGGGAGGCCGATGAACGGCTTCGGTGGGACCTCCGATCTCTTCTGATACCGGGTGGGCGCTTCATTTCCTTGTCCTTCGTAGCCCCCTCCGCGACCGGCTGGGAGAGGGCGACCGAGTCCTCGACCTCCTCATCGGTCTGATCGGCCGCCCCATCACCGTCACCCCGGCCGGGGGGCGTCGCTCCCGAACCGAAACCGGCCAAGGCCCTGGAACCGAAGCCGGTCGAGAAGAAGGACCCGAACCTCAGGAACTGGAGAAGCGGAGGTTCGCCCGAGCGCTCCTACGCCCAGGCGGCGGGGCCAGGACATCCCCGCGTTCCGGAGCGCGCCGCGCCTGTTGGAGTGACGCTGTGCTGCCCTTGTACCGAACCGGATTGCGCGGTCACCGCTTGGACGGCAGTACGCTCCCGGTGGTGGGCGTGCTCACCTCCGCGAACTCGCCACGGCCCTGTTCGGCGAGCCGCCCCAGGCGTACGAGATGGGTGTCCTGGTCGGCCTGGTCGCCGCGTTCCACAGCGTCACGCAGGGCGTCGCGGGCGGCCAGAACCTCCTTGCGGAGGGTCGCCGGGTAGGCGTCCTGTTCGGCGAGGCGGATGGTGAGGAGCGAGGAGCGGACCGCCGGGTCGAGTGCGGTCAGGAGTTCCTCGGCCCGCTCCGTGGCAGCCCGCATCGCGTCGGCGTTCATGGCCCTGCGCGCGTCCATGACCGCCTCCGCGGCCTTCCGGAGGTCCTCCAGGAGTGGCGGTGGCAGCAGTCCACGTCCACCCCGTGCGGCGATCGTCGCCCGGGCGAAGACACTTCGGGCCTGTGTGCACGTCTCCAGGGTGTCGCGGGCCGAGTCCAGGAGTCCGTCCAGGGAACGGCCCACTGTGTCCCCCTTGCTGAGGACCGCCAGATCTGCCATGACCTCGGTGAGCGCGTCACGCTCGGCGGGGGTGGCTTCCTGGCCCCAGTTGTGCAGGAACTCCGTGTAGCGGTGGTGGAGTTCGGACGCCTTCCGGCCGACGGCGGCGGAGACCATGCTGCGCCGCAGCCGGGCACCGCGCCAGTCGCCGGAGCCGATGCGGTACTTCAGTTCGACGGTTCGGTCAGAGTCGAGCCGCACCTGAAGGTCGAGTGATACGTCCCCTCTGAGCCCGTCGGTGTGCTCGTCGACGAAGCCCCCGCAGAACTCGTTGCGCTGAGCAGAGCCCAGGTGCGGCCCCTCCCAGACCTGGAGCCGCACTGATCTGCCGTTGCCCCCGCGGACCACGAGGTCGTCCACAGGGCGCCACTCGGTGGGGTAGGGCGTACCACTGGGGAAGAGGAGCTCCACCGTGCCGTCGGCGAGTTCGAGCCCGAGGTGCTGTGCCGTGACCTGTTCGGCGGGTGCGGTGCCGAAGTCGCTGCCGCAGAGCGAGCAGGCGCTGAGCCCGGCGGCGTTGACCATCCCGCAGCCGGGACACTTCAGGCCGCCCGTGTCCAGCGGGGCGTCGCAGTCGAGGCACACGGTCGCGGAGGCGGGGTTGTCGGCCCGGCCGCATTCCGGGCACTCCGTGCGGTTGGCCGTCGGAGCGGTCGCGCGCAGTCCGGACAGGTCCGTGGTGCACACAGGGCAGGCGGTGGTGAGTTCGGGGGCGGGGACGTGGCAGGTCGGGCAGTCCACCGTGGCCGTGCCGAGCAGCGGGGTGGCACAGCTCGGGCAGGCGTCGGCGGTGACGGGAATGCCTTGGACGGTGCAGGTTTCGGCTGGGCAGTCGAGGGTGTTGAGGAGGCCGGCCTCCACGGCGGCACCGTGGGCGACGGCCATCATGGGATCGACCGTGTGCGCCACCGTTTCCTTGCCGAACACGTCCTCCAGGTCGCGTCGGACGGCCGGGATGAGGGTGGAGCCCCCAACGAGGAGGACGCGCTGGACGTCCTCCGGCAATGCCTCGCCCTCCTTCAGCACCGACTCGACCGTTTCCCGCATCCGGCGCAGGTGCTCGGTGAGGAGCCCTTCGAAGACCGTGCGCCGCACCGCGCCGGACCAGGATCCGCCCTGGCGGCCGAGTGGAGCGAGGGTCACCTCGGAGACGTCCCGCGAGGACAGTTCGACCTTCGCGCGCTCGGCGGCTGCCCGGATGCGGGAGGCGTCTCCTTCGCCGCTGTGGTCGCGTCCGTCGAGCTGCTCGCGCAGGTGGCCGTCGAGCAGCGCGTCGAAGTCGGCGCCGCCGAGGAGGTTGTCCCCACCCAGTTCACTCACCGAGAAGTAGCCCGGACCGATCGTCAGCAGTGACACGTCGAAGGTGCCGCCCCCCAGGTCGAAGACGAGCACGGTGGCGTAGTCCGCGGTTCCGTTCTCGCCCGACCTGACGCCGAAGGCGTGCGCGGCGGCGGTCGGTTCCTCCACGATGCGCGCCACGTGGAAACCGGCCAGTCGCCCTGCCTCACGCACCGCATGCCGCTGCGGCTCGGCGAAGTACGCCGGCACCGTGATCACCGCACGCCGGAACGGCACCCCAGCGGTGCTCTCCGCGTCCTCCTTCAGCCGGCGCAGCAGGATGGCGGAGACCTGCACCGGGGAGAGGTAGTGCTCGCCGAGCCGGATCTCCACCGATCCGTCGGCGCTCGCCCGGACGGGCGGCGCGTCGTGAGGCCGCGCCTTCAGCGCCTGCTGCACGAGTTCGTCGTCCCAGCGCCGTCCGATCAGGCGCTTGACCTCAGTGATCACGTAACTGGGGTCGGTGACACGCCAGTTGAGGGCTTCCTGCCCGACCAGCAGAGCACCGTGGGAGTCGATGCCGAGGGCCGAGGGGGTGGCCTGATCACCGTGCCGGTTGGGCAGTACGACGGGGACGCCGTCGTGCAGCCAGGCCGTGACGGAGTTGGTGGTGCCGAGGTCGATGCCGAGAGTCCGGTGCATGGAAGGTTGCTTCCTGATTGTCGTGGGCGTCCTGCGTAGGACGGGAGAGGGACGGCGCGGCCGCCGGGTCAGGTGCGACGGGAGCGACGTCTCCGCCCGGCCGAGGGCTTGCGCGGGAGCTTGCGCTGGGAGCGAGTGGTACGACGTGGCTGCGCCCGCACGCCGTCTGCCGGAGGCACCTCGGACGCCGCCGGATCGGGGCCGTCCCCGGCGCCCGGAACCGGCTCGGATTCCGGTGCGGGGCCCGGAACCGCGACGACCACCTGTGCGGGGCGCAGGATGGACGCGCCCAGGCGGAAGCCGGTGACCCTCTCCCTCAGCACCGTGCCGTCCGGGGCGGACGGATGAGCTTCCCTCCCGACTACCCGCATCTCCGCCGGATCGACGGCCCTGCCCACCGCATCCATCGGCCTGACGTCGTGCCGGGCGAACTCACCGCGCAGCATCAGGTGGGCCGCGTCGATCTGCTCGCTCAGCGCGACGGCGGCCGAGGTCGCCTCACGGGCGGATCGCGCCTCGTAGAGGGCACCGGTCCGGCGACGCGTGTCGGCGAGCAGGTCGTCCAGCGGCAGCAGGGAGCTCAGCAGGGCTTGCAGCCGGGACTCGGCCTCGTCGCGTTTGCGGGACAGGGCCTCGACCCGGCGCCGCAGCTTGTCGAGTTCGGACGGCGGGCCGGTGGGAGCGGCCGGGTCGGGACCGTTCACGAAAATTCCTCGGGGTCGTGGCGGGGCAGGGGCGGGGTGAGCATTTCGGCGACGAGGGAGCCGACGGCGCCGCGGGAGGCATGGTCGGCCCGGCGGATGAGCTCCCGCCTGACCGGATCCTGCCGGGCCGCGGTGAGGGCCTGCCCCACCTGCCTGCGGAGAACCGGGGGCCGGGTGCCCGGCGCGGCGCCCGCGACGAGTTCGTGCAGCGTGGGACCGAACCAGGGAATCGGTGGTGCTTCGGCGCCTCCGGCTCCCGAGGCGGGCTTGGCGACGGTCAAAAGAGGGCTCCCTGTCCCGAGTCGTGGCGGGGGTGGCGGCGGCTGCGAGGGACGGTGCCGAACAGCAGGCCCTGGTCTGGTAGTCCGGTGCCGATCCGTTCCGCGCACGCGCGATCGTGCTGTGCCCCGCCGAAGTCGCCTTCCTCCGCGCGCGTCTCGGCGCGGCGCAGATAGGCCGCTTTCACGGTCCGGTCGAAGCGGGCACTGACGCCGGTGCGCATCAGGTCCCGCAGGAACAGCCCGATGACGTCGGACGGCGACGCCGTGGCCTCGAGGTGCTCGGCGAGGTCGAGCACCGCCGCGTCGCGTTCCTCCCTGACGTCGCCGCGCGTCGGCCCTGCGATGTCGGCAGCCGTGCTCAGCAGGTCGACGCGGCGTTCCATCCCGGCGCGAGCGCTCTCGGCTTCGGTGACCCGGGCCGCGTCGATCAGGAGGTCGACGAGCACGTTGTCGATGCGCTCCTCCTCGCACGGACCTTCCCCGCCGTCGTAGTGGATCACGTCGCGCACGGCGGAGCGCGCCGTCGCCGTACGTCCGTCGGAGGCGGCGACCACAGCCTGCTCGGCGTAATGGCCTCTCAGCCACTCCCGGGCCGACGCACAGTCCGGATCGCGCTGCAGTAGATCCAGCACCGCGACTGCGCGGATCCTGTCCCGAGGCTCTGCCCCGTCGAGTGCCTGGCGCAGGTCCGCCCTCAGATGGTCGTCGAGGCCGGACCTGGCGTCTCTGTCATCGGGCGACACGACCAGGGCCCGTGCGAAGCGGTTCCTGCTCTGCCGAGGGTCGGTGCCGAAGACCTTCCGGCCCTGCCGCACCAGCTCGGCGGTGAGCTCGGCGGCCAGCGAGCCGTCCTCGGGCAGCAGCGCCTGCGCCATCTCCAGGCCCTGGATGCGTGTGACGGGGGAGTAGTCGCGCCCGGTGCGGCTCCGCCCGACGTTCTTTCCCGCGCGCAGGACGGCCGCCCGATCCCCAGGGCCGAGGGGGTGCCCGAGCCGCGCCGCCGTGCTGAAGTCCGCGAGCGCCTCGCTCCATTTCTTGGCCCGCACCCGGCCCTGGCCCCGTTCAGCGAGGGCCTGGGCGAGAACGTCGGCGCACGCCCGGTGGTCAGGGGAGTCCGCGGTCCAGGTGGCGGGGTCGGGGTGGCGTGCGGTGTAGGCGTCGAGGAGGGCCTCGCCGCGGTCGCGGCTCACGAGGTGCCGGGCAGCTTCTTCGAGTGGAATCAGGCCGTCGGGCCCGGCGTCCGAGAGGAGGACCGCGAGAACGGCACGCTCGGTCTCCCAGGCCGTCTCCCAAGCAGCGAGGATGTCCCGGCCGGCCCGGACGTCCAGGGCGCGCAGCAGCTCGGTGATGCGCCCGAGCAGATGACTGTGGGCACCCTCCCAGACCTCGTCGGGCACGGGAGCGCCGCGCCGCTCGGTGAGCAGTGCGCGGAAGTCACCCGGGTCGTCCTCGTCGAGGAGATGCGCCCACAGCACGATCGCGAGCGCTGCCGTGCCGAAGTCGGTGTGCCGCCCGCCCTCTTCGCTCAGCCGGCGGAGGGCCCCCACCGCGAGGGCGTGTACGACCCCTGTCGCCGCGAGGTCCAGGTCGCTGTCGGGACACCGCCGGACCGCCTCCGGCCAGTTCCCGACCCGTGCGGCCAGGGCGGCGCGGAGCACGGCGTACCGTACCGTCGCCTCGTGGGCGTCGTGGGTGCCGAACTCGGCTTGGAAACGCTGCAGAAGCGGTCGTACGACGCCGAACTCAGCGCGCAGAAACGCGCGTTCGGCAGCGTTGAGCAGGCGGCCGGCCGTGACGGCTCCTCCGGGTTCACCGGTGTCGTCGACCTGCACGGTTTGCTGCCCCCCTGAGCCCCTTGCGCATCAACCGTCACCGTAGATAAGCGTGTTGGCGACGTCAACGCACTAACGGGTGGGATGGCTGGTTTCTGTGTGCCCAGTGACTCGATGGTCCCGGGCTTCCTCACCGGTCGGCACTGCCGGGTGGGACGACCCATTCGGTGGGCTGGCCGGTGAGGGAGGCGATCATGTCGAAGTCCCCGTCGTAGTGGAGGACTGTTCGCTGGTTCAGTTCCGCTGTGGCGGCGATCAGTAGGTCGGGCAGGGACAGGGCGCGGTGGAAGCCCGCGTTGAGGGCATGGCGCTGGATCTCAAGAGCGCGGGTGAAGGCGTCGTCGTCTGTTCCGAGGTAGTCGAAGGCGTGGAGCCAGGTGCTGATACGTGTTGCCTCCGAGCTGTCCCGCGCGGAGTGGATCATCTCGAACTCGGTGGGGCGGCATACGGCGAGGAGATAGCGCTCGTGCAGAGGCTTGAGTACCTCCTTGACGCTCGGCTTCGTCCAGCGGGCGAGGGCGGACTTGTCGATCAGATAGCGGTCCTGCATCAGGCGGCTCGGCCTCCGTCGCGCTTGAGGGAGCCGTCTGCGTTGCGGGGGCCGGTGTTCTCGACGATCTCGCTGAAGTCGAACTCGCCGGCGTCCATGGCGTCGAAGCCCTCCTGTCTCAGGTGCCTCTTGACGGCGTCTTCCATGGCGAGGCGGACGGCCTTTGCCTTCGTCTTGGTCCCGAAGATGCGCATGGCTTCGGCGACCATGTCCTCGTCGAGGTCGATGACGGTTCTGGCCATGCGGGTGGTCCCTTCCCAAGCGAGTCTGCCAGTGAAACGATATCTCTCTTTGGCCATGATAGATGTCGTTTCGGGTAGGCGTCCACGTCGTGCACGCGTGGTGCGTGGGCGCTCCGTGTGGGAAACGGACAGTAGTCCTCTGATGTCGAGAGCACTGGTCGCGCGGCACGACCCACACCTGTTCGGGGGCTTCGGCCGCGCCGTCGAGGCCGCCTCGCCGCAGCCGGGCGGTGCGGCAGCCCGGCGGCGGGTGCCGTCGACATGGCGCCTCCGGCCCGCCGCTTCCTCGTGGCGCATCACGATCTTGACCGCACCGACAGGAACCGGCTGGTGGGCGACTGGCTGCGCCAGGTGAGGGCGGTCTGATCCTCCCGGCTCTCAGCGGCGTCGATGCGGCGTGCGCGTCCCGGGTGTCGGCCGGCTGTCGGCGAGCTGCGAAGATGCGTCCGTTTCCCAAGCGGAGGGCATTTGTTCGTTTTCGTGTGTGCGGGGTGCGGCGCCGAGTTGACCACTCCGCTGTCCCAGGTCTCACTGCCGGTCCACACCCGTCAGACGTACGGGAACGGGGCCCAGCTCCCGGTCCTCATGCGATCAGGGACGTTCGCCATGGACCCGGACCCATGGAGAGGGCCCTGGCGGAGGTGGGACGAAACCGATCCGGGGGAGGCGGAGGCGCGCGGCATCTACGCGCCGGTCCACTCCCTTTCCGAAGGTACGCGTGGGGCGAGTGTCATCGCGCTCGGAACATCCGTGGAACCCGGCTGATTCCTGAGAAGCGCGGCGGTGCCTGCTGTGGCCTCGCCGGGGCCGACGGGCCCAACATGGCCTGCGGGACATGCGACCTCCCCGTGGCGACCAGGATCGACGACTGTTCGCTCTGGCAGGCGGTGTGACTCAGCCCGGACGCCGTGCACCGCCTCCCCGTCGACGGTGTCCACGCCGGGCCCCTCTCCTGGGCCGAGCTGGCGGAGAAGGGAGAGAAGACGCCGCCGTTCGAGCCGATCTCCACGTGGGGAGGACGGTCGGGGACGAACCACTACTGGTCGTGGAGTCCGCAGTGGGAGGCGGCAGCCGGCCATGCGCTCGCCCACCTGCTGGTCGCCTCCCAAGGGCAGCCGGTGCAGGTCCCGGGCGGTCTGACCGCGGACATGTTCCAACGCATGCTCGACGCCCTGCTGCCCCAGGCACCCCCAAGCGGCGTGCCGTCCTGGCCGGACCGGGACGCCCCTCCCCGGACGCCGGCGTCGACATCCTCCTCGTGCCGGTCCAGCCCCAGACGGGGCAGACCTGGTCCCCCGCCGGCACGACCGCGTCGGCCTACCTGGTGCCCCTGCCGCTGGGGGTGTGGCTCTGGCTGGTCTGTCCCCAGCCGTACTTGCCGGTCACCGCGTCGGGCCGCATACCGCAGGACGTCCTCCGCGACGACCCGCTCCCGCTGCTCCCCAACCAGCCGTTCCGGGCCGACCAGGGAACGTTCCAGCACACCCTGGTCCGGCTCCCCGCGGTTCGCAGCCCGTGGATGCGCTCGGTCCTGGAGAATCTCAGGCAGGGCACCTTGGCCGACCTCTTCTAACCCTCTGGCCATGGAACAGCGCAGGACGCTCAGCGGGTGACGGCAGCTGCCTTCCCCCGCGTCGAGAGCACTGCCCGGACGGTCTTGCCGGTGGGTGGGTAGGGGACGCAGTCCCAGTGGTCGGCGAGGGCGGTGACGAGTGACAGGCCGCGTCCGCCGGGGCGGGGCGCATCATCTGTGTCGGAGCCCGTCGCGATCTGCGGGTAGAGGTCCCCGCGGGCGTCGGTGACCTCCACCCGGAGGCGGTCGACCGGTGGGTCGAGTACGAGGGTCAGGCGAAAGCTGCGTCCGGGCAGGCGGCCGTGGAGCACGGCGTTCGCCGCGAGCTCCGCGACGACGATTTCGGCACGCTCCGTGAGGTCCTGCGGGGCGCTCCAGGACTGGAGTTGGCTCACGGTGAGCAGCCGGGCGAGCCGAGCGCCGCGCCGCGTGGAGGAGAGCAGCTGCGTGAAGGTGTGCGGGGAGGTGGTGAGTTGGGGAGCGGGTTGGTTCATGGCGCCAGCTTGGCGTCCGTGAAGGTCCGTTGCGAGCTCCGGACCGCGTACGCGGAGTCAGCGTACGAGCACAGGGAGTGGACAGTACGTGGGCCGACCCATCACTCTGTGTGCTGAAACGTGTGCGGCCGGAGCGGCTGGAGAAAGGGGCGGCGGATGGACATCGGCGCGGGGGAAGCGGCCACGGGCGTGGGCGACCGGGCGGTTCCGGCGGGGGACTGGGAGCGCGAACCGCATCCGTCGGACAGTCTGCGTACGTTCGGCGCGGTCGTCCAGGCCTTACGGGAGCACGCGGGGCTCAGCCGTAGTGAGTTCGCCGACATCGTCCGGTACTCCAAGCACACGGTGGCGTCTGTGGAGTTGGGCCGACGAATGCCGGACGAGGCGTTCATCGAGCGTGGGGAGGAAGCGACCGGAAACACCGGTGCGCTGCGGAAGGCCGCTCGCCATCTCACCCGGGGCGAGGCGGGACTTGCCGCCTGGTTCCGGCGGTGGGCTCGGCTGGAGCGCGATGCGGTGAGTCTGTGTACGTACGAGTGCCGGTTGGTGCCGGGGTTGTTGCAGTCGGAGGCGTATGCGCGGGCTGTGTTCGAGGGCACGATTCCGTTGCGGACGGATGAGGAGCTGGAGGCGCAGCTCGCCGCGCGGATGGACCGCCAGCGGATGATGCGGGAGCGGCCTACCGTGCCGTTCAGCTTCATCGTGGAGGAGCATGTGTTCCGGCGGCGGTTCGGGGATGCGGAGGCGATGCGGGAGCTGTTCGACCATGTTCTGGAGCGGAGCGCGCCGCGCAATGTGACGCTTCAAGTGGTGCCGCTGGAGGCAGGGTTGCATGCCTGCCTGGATGGGCCGGTGCAGGTTCTGGAGACACCGGAGGGGCGGCGGCTCGCTTACTCCGAGGGCCAGAAGAACGGGCGGCTGATCTCTGACCCGAAAGAGGTAAGTATGCTCTGCCAACGCTATGAAACACTGCGCTCGCAGGCCCTGAATCCCGAGGAATCCAGGGCCCTGTTGGAGCGACTGCGAGGAGAGCTATGAGCAGCGGGACGACGGAACTGGCCTGGTTCAAGTCCAGCTACAGCGGTAGTGAGGGCGACAGCTGCGTGGAGATCGCGATCGCCGAACAGGCCGTCCACGTACGGGACTCCAAGGACGTGAGCCGCCCGGCGTTCGCGGTTGGCCGTGACGGCTGGGGGCGGTTCGTGCGATTCGTGGAGCAGGCGTCAGCGCAGCTCTGAGTGGCGACGCAAAGCCATGCGCCAGTGCATGAACAGTGCGTCGGGTGGGGGAGCGATCCGGTCCAGGTTGAAGAGGATCTGCTGGTAAAGGGGATGCGGCCGGTCGCCTCCGTGCGCGGTGACCAGCGCGGACAGCGGAGGCCTGTCGTCCGGTGTCTCGCGGTCCACCTCGACCAGTACGGCGGTCTTGTCGTCGGGGTGGAGAGCCGCGAGCGGAGCCCCGATCCGCATGGCCAGTTCACCCCATGTCGTCGTACGCCCTTCACGCGCGGCCTGCCGCAGCGCGACCCGTACGGCGACGGCATGGCCGCGTATCTGCGACAGCGTGAGGCGCTCGGTCAGCCGCTCCAGGTGCCGGTGCCAGCGCGCAATGTCACGACGTTCCTCCGCCGCCAGATCGTCTCCGACCTCTTCGGCGAGCGCCTCGGCGCCCCGCAGGGCACGGCGCAACTGGTCCGGAAAGAGGTCGTCCCCGTCGCGGTTGATCGTGTCGACGAGCGCTGACAGACGCTCCCAGGTCACGTACAGCTCGTCGGCGCGCTGGTCCAACAGCCAGTCCGTCTGGTCCCGCACGGCCTCCTGGGCATCCGTCGACAGCGCTGCTCGTTCCGCCAGGAACAGGTTTTGCTCGAAGGCATCGAGGTCACCGGCCTGGCGTGCCTCGTGAGCCACGTCAAGCAGAGCGTCGAAGGCGGCGCGGCGTCGGGCGGCGGCGGAGTCGGTCCACTTTCTTCTGACATGCCCCGGTGGCTCGCGGTGGGTTTCCTGACGGGGAAGCGACGGTGGGTTCGCCTGGCTGCTTCTGCTGTAGGCGGCGTGGACGCGGCCACGCTCGCGGTTCCAGATGTCGAGCAACACGGCGTCGGAGAGCCCCTTCGGCAGGCCGAGTCCGTGCAGTACGTCTCCGAAGAACGGGGCCGGACCGCCGTCTCGCCCCTTGATGAGGGCTGACAGAACGGGCTTGCCCGGGGTCCTGGGCTGCTCGACCTGGAGGAGCAGCTCCCGCCACCGCTCCACGGAGAGGGTGCGGCCGTGGAGGGACGCTCCCCGGAGCAGGGCTGCCATCGTCACGACGTTCTTGCTGCGCGCCGTGTTCTCCAGCGTCCTGCGGAAGGAGGCGACGAGATCGGCGTCAGGGGGAAGGGGCTGTTCCTCGGGTGACGGATCGTGCGTGTCGGACGAGGGGGCAGCACTGTCCGTGGACCCGACGGGGGTGTCGGTTCGGACGAGGTGCAGTGCAGCGGCCGTGATCAGCCATGTGCCGTCACGGTCGAGGGAGAGGGCGACCTCCATGGGCAGGTACGCGGACCGAACGTCGGGCGCGTCCGCGTCGACAGGGAGCGACAGGCGGGCGTTGACACGAACGGAGACATCGAACCAGCGGTGGGTGCCGGTTACGTGGGACAGCGTGGCGTCGGTGATGAGAACCGAGGCCGGGGTGAGCGGCAGGCCGGACGGGGGAGGGACGGGGACCGCCGCGGCGGTATGACGTGGAACGATGCCGTTCGGTGTGCGGAGGAGACTCGGGGTGACGATTCCTTCGGGTGTGAGCGTGCACTCCGCGAGGGAGGTCCACTCCACAGGCCCGTCCGGGAACTGGGTGCCGATCTCCACGGTTCGGGTCGCCCCGAGAGACCGGCACTGCACGCGAAGGGCGTACCCCTGCCGCTCGACCTGCCAGTTGGCCAGGAGACTGTCGGGCCCGAAGAACCAGTCGAGTTCAGAGTGCCGGACTCGTAGCTCCGCGTCGGCCGCTTCCCACTCCCGCTTCGACCGCCGAGCGAGCTGGACGCGTACGAGCCGGCGTCCAGCCTCGTACGACACGTCGACGGCATCGCGGACCTGGTGCCCCTTGGGCTGGTAGACGGGCTGCACCGCCCGCTGCCCCTGCTGCTTCAGCCAGTCGGCGACAGCCCGCCCGATGTAGAGGTGATCGGCGCTGTCCTCACCGACCTCCGTGCGGTGGCAGTGCACGGGCGGCCGGTGCGCGAAGTGGCACTTCTTGTCCGTGTACCGCTTCGGGGACAGTTTCTTGCCGCAGCCGCCGAGCAGGACGCCGCAGTAGAAGTCGTCGCGCGTCCGACCTCGCATGAACCGGTCGAAGTCGTCATGGTCGTACGGCAGGAACACCGGCCGGTCCGACCCGGCCCGGCCGACGACTGCCGTCTGGACCTTACGTGTGTCTTCTTCCTCTGCGAACGGCAACGGGGCTCCTGGTGACGGGTAATGGCGGGCCGTCAGGCGCTGTGCCAGCGGTTACGGCCGTCGGAGCCGGGGCCGCAGACCATGGGGGTTCCGGCTGCCGTGACGCCGGTCGCTCCGGCCGGGGAGCAGAACGAGCCGGGGTGGACCGTGCCGACGCTGGTGCCGCCGCCGGAGGAGGACGAGGAGCCACCGCCGGTCGAACCGCCGCCTCCGGTGGTGCTGTTGTCGTCCTCGTTGTTGTAGTCGGGGTCGTTGGCGGGGATCTTGTAGGTTGTGTCCTTCGCCGACGGGCAGTGCTGGACGAGGTCGGCGTCGGTCCACCGGCCCAGGTCCAGGCGAACCCTGGTGACGGACTCGACCTCGGTTCCCTCGTCCGGGGACTGGAAGCACACCCGCCACTCGTCGCCGTCCTCCGCAGCCTCCTCGGCGGTCGGAGTGTCGACGTCGAGGTAGACGTCGTCGAGCGTGACACGGTCGAGGCCGATACCGGCCTTCTTCAGATCCTTTACGGCCTTGTTGTAGGTGGCGCCGACGACATCCGGCATCTTCGGCCACGGCAGCGGGCCGCCGTCCTTCGCAGGGCACGGCTCGGCGCTCTTGACGGCCGCGAAGTCGATGGTCTTCGCGGCCGTGTCCGCCTTCTGGAAGCACACGGTCCATCCGGACCGCAGGATGATCGCGCGATCCTCGTCGGCCGCGTCATGGTGGCCGGCGGTGTAGCCGGCGGACCTAGCCTGCTTCTCGGCCTCGTCCAGTCGCTTTCCGACGTAGTCAGCGGCCTTGGCGGGCTTCGATTTGGACGCGGTCGGGGATGCGGAGACGGCTTCGGCACTTGCCCCGCCCCCGCCTGCCGACTTGGCGTCGGACTTGCCCGTCCCGCTGTCGTCGAGCTGCCCACCCAGGCCCGCGCCCACCGTAAGGAGCACCAACGCTCCGAACGTCGCTCCGAGCCTGGCGAACCAGCGCCACGGCGGCAGCATCCATACGGCCACCATGGCGGCGATCATCACGAGGAAGCCCACCGCGAAGCTGAACGCGCCCAGCAGGGCCACCAGGGCGAGGACGCCGAGCGCGGCCGGTGTCGTCCTCCACCAGGGACGGGACGGGGCTGGGGCTGGCGTGTTGTACGGGTTCATGCGGCGTATAACTCCTCAAGTGCGGCCCCAGGCACGGTGGGTGGGCCCGCACCGGCCTTCGATCGGACAGGGTCGGGGTCAGGCGGGGTGCCTGGGGCCGTGGCCCGGGGGCGGGGTGAGGGTGGAGCGGTAGGTGCCGGACTCGCCCTCGGTGAGCGGGTTCTCCAGGGTGAGGCCGGCGGCGGCCATGCGGTCGTACTCGGCGAGGATCAGGTTCTTGGTGCGGTACTCGCCGTGCGCTTTGATGTCGTTGTCGCGGACGACATTGAAGGTGTCCAGGATGTACGCCGTGTCGTCGCGGGTGATGCCGTAGAGGTGGAAGAAGAGGGCGTCCAGTTCGGCGCGGATGACGGCTCGGCGGGAGGGGTCCCAGCGGAAGGGGGTACCGGTGTCGTCGAGGTCGCGGGCGAATGGGCTCATGTCGTGTGACGTGTAGGTGAGCTCTAGAATTCGAGGGGTCAAGGAGCTCGCGTGAAGAGCGATGACCTCCGGGGCTATGAAGGGCAGTTGCTCGAACTGAAAGAAGTTCAGGTTGGTGCCGCCGAGTTTCTGCCGCAGAACGTAGTCGAGTGCCATCGATACGCTGTTTCCATAGAACAGGGGGGATTGCTCGAAGTTCCGAGGAATCAGAATGTTTCCGGAATCTCCGAGACCCGCACGGGGGAAGGCGTAGGTAATTACGGTGCGTTCGTCTGATGCGCGGCAAATCTTGCGAAAT
The DNA here is from genome assembly GCF_003963535.1 of Streptomyces cyaneochromogenes. Lineage (GTDB taxonomy): Bacteria > Actinomycetota > Actinomycetes > Streptomycetales > Streptomycetaceae > Streptomyces > Streptomyces shaanxiensis. The sequence continues at coordinate 7,811,521 of NZ_CP034539.1, forward strand.
CCAATCGTCCAACCCCGGTTCCACCCCTTGGAAATCAGGCGGCTGTGGACGCCAGACTCCATGATGGGCTTGCCATTCCTATCGACTTCGCCGGTCGGAACATCCTGTTCCGGCACCCAGTAGCGAGGTAGTGGGACGGCGGAGGCGTCTTGGTGTTGCTCCACACTGAAACGGGGCAGAGTGCGTTCGTTGAGTTGCTTCTCAGTGGCGTTCTCGTATGTGGAGAAGCGATGGTCGTAGTGGTGCATCATCTTCGACTCGTACAGCGGGAGCAGACGTTCCTTGCCGCGGACGAGAACGTTGCCGTCTAGGGTCCATCCTGCTTTGAGGAGGTCGTCGAATGTCTCGCCGTTCTGGGCGGCGGGGCGGAACAGGTGGGAGTCGTTCGACATGTGGAACATGGTCATGAACGAGATATCCCAGGGGTTCCCGCCCACTTCATTCGTCTCGTTGATCAGGACCGGTACTCGACGGTAAATGCCGAGCGTGATGTCTGCATCCCGACGGGACGAGAAGATGGGGCACGTCCCTGTGTTCGGGTTGACGCGGAGGATGTCGCGCGATGTCAGGGTGTACGCGCGGTCGGCGATCTGTGCAACCTGGCGGACCTTGGCAACCATGGAGATGGGGGCGTCAGGGGCGCCCTGGCTGCGCATGGTGAGGAGGACGAAGCGCACGTAGTCCTTGACTGCGGCGAAGAGCTTTTCTTCGTTTCCGAACTCGAACAAGCTGGCCAAGCACCCGCGCTCGACCAAGTCCTTGAAGAAGAACTGTGTCGTCGCATCCGTAGCGATTCCCGTCGGAACGATCACGCCCGTCCGGCCGCGCGGCCCTGTCAGCATGCGGTCTGATTCCGTGAACACGGCGTACGTGTTGATGTCACCGCGCCCCGTCAGCGGGAAACGGATGCTGGTGCGCAGGAAGTGACTCTCGCCTTCTGAGCGGCGCTTCGCAGCCTCGAACTCGGCGTACAGGCGCGCGCCGTCAGGGTCGTCACGCAGTTCGGCAATGAGCCTCTTCCGGGCCGCAGCGTTCTTGGCCTCAGCAATACGCGGATCCCGCTGAGCAAAGAACTCCTGCTCCTGAAGCTTCACCCGCTCCCACGGCGGATTCCCCACCACCGCATCGAATCCCCCAGCCCAGCCCGTACCCGGCTGAACCCCAATCCCCGACTCCGGGACGGAGAAGACCTCCGGAAACTCCAAGTGCCAGTGAAAGAAGCTGTACTGATCCCGCAGCCGCAGAATCTCCTCATGCGTGCCATCCGGCACCACAGACTGATCACGCCCAAGCAGCGCCCGAAACACCTGATCCGTCGGCGCCTCCGGCGCACCCTCATGCTTGGGCCACACAAACGCGGCACACCACGCATCGGCGGCATGCAGGTCCTGCACATACGCGGCCGACTCCACGTACGCCTGATACGCCGACTCCTGCGCCCGCACCTGCTTCAACGAGTTGGCCGGGGCAGCAGTGATCCGGGCCAGCTCTGCGGCGTAACGCTCGTTGCCAGGCAGCGTGTCCGTGTCAAACAGAAGCTCGTCCTGCCCACCCCGCTGGGCCTTGTTCCGCTTGACGAGCCCGGCCGCGTACTTCCGGTCGTCCCCCTCGATCGGCTTGAAGGCGTCATCCGGAACACCGTCCGCCAGCAGCTTCGGCGTCGCGCCGATCAAGCCGTTGCCGTGCTTCACGTGGGCGTCCAGGAACCCGAGCGGCTTACCCGGCTCCATGGCCTCGATCCACAGCGAGACCTTGGCCAACTCCACAGCCATCGGGTTGAGGTCGACACCGTAAATACACCGCGCGACAACCTCGTGCAACGCATGCCGCATCGCATCAACTGTCGGCTCAGGGTTGCGCTCCCGCACCGACGCCACCCGCTTGGCGATGCGACGGGCCGAAGCAACCAGGAAGTGCCCGGACCCACAAGCCGGGTCGCACACCGTAAGCGACAGCAACTCATCGACGATGTCGTCGGCCGGGTCGGGACGACCGGCCTCAACCGCCCGCTGCTCGCCACGCTTCACGGCGTCGTCTATGACCGGGTCGAGCGTCGTATCCAGCAGGCACTCGATCAGCGACGACGGCGTGTAGTAACTCCCCGTCGTCTTACGGCTGTTGCCCGCCACCTCGATCAACTCGAACGAGCGGTCCGTCGCCGAGTGCTTCGGCTCCAGCTCCAGCAGGGACTCGTACACCGAGCCCAGCTCCTCGGCGTCCAGGTGCCGGTAGTCGACCGCCCGCCAGCGCCGCGCGCCCGGGTCACGGACCTGCGCCAGGTGCCGTACGGCAGCAAGCAGCGACTCGTTGGACAGCTTCAACCCGTCCAGTGGCGCGTCGGCCTCCGTGTGCGAGAACAGACCACCGAGACCGGGCAGCCCAAGCTCTGGACGGCCACCCTCCGTCCCCAAAGCATCTAGAACGATCCGCAGAGCCTCGTACTGATCACCATGCGCCGTGCCCTGACGCCGCCGAGCCCGCTCACGCAACCGCGCCGAGGAGAAGTACCGCTCATACGCCTCTCGCTGCCGCTCGCCGGCCTCCGGGTCGAGCAGCGCATCGCGGTCCTCGGCGACGAAGACGAACAGCAGACGGTAGACGAGCCGCAGCAGAGCATCCCGCAGCGCCTTCGGATCGACGTCCTCCCGCAACCGGACATTCTCCGGATGCCGAAGGAACCCGGTCCCGAGCACCGTCAGCGCGTTCTGCACCCCCAGCCGCAGCTGATCCAACGCCCGCGCCCCCGAAGTGACGGCCTCCGCACGCCACTTCTCCAGCCAGCACCCCGCAGGCGCCGCCCCCTCCGCCACCGTGAACCGCGACGCGTGCAGCAAGCTGTACAGCAGCACGAACTCGCTGAACAGCTCACCGTCGAACAGGGCCTCCAGGTCGAACTCGACGTAGGCAGCCGTAGAGAAGGACGACGAGTCACGCAGCAGACGCAGGCGGCGGCCGTTGGTCAGGACCGCCCAGAGGTGGGCCTCAGTCCGGTTGAGGCAGTCCTGGAGCATGGACTGGGCCGGGACCTGGCCGGGCGCCGGGCGCTTGTCCAGCTCCTGGTTCCAGGGGATCAGGTGCACCAGCGCCGGGCCGTGGCGGTGGGAGACCGGGAACCGCTTCTCCGGGTCCGAGTCGGCCGGGATGCCCGCCGCCCCGACCTCCGTCAACGCGCCGAAGTCCAGCTTGCGGAAGAGCTGGGCGAGCCAGTCCGTCCCCGCCCGGCCGGTCGGGTCGGCGGCGGGCGCCCCCGTCTTCGGGTCCGAGGGCAGGGCCGTGCGCAGGTCGCGCCAGAGCGGTTTGAGGTACTCCCAGGCGCGCTCGGCCTCGTCGCGCACGGGCACCGAGGCGGGCAGGCCGTAGTCGGCGGACTTGGTACCCGGCAGGTTCCGCGCCTCGGCGATGCGCAGCAGCATGTCGGCGGGGAGCAGGCCGCCGACCGTGGTGACGGCGGTGAAGGCCAGGGCGGTGCGGGTGGCGGCGGACATCAGGCTTCGGCTCCCGACGAGATAGAAACGGGCTGCTGCGGCAGGTAGACGTACACGCCCAGGACGTCGGCCGGCTCCTGCGGGAGGACCTTCAGGCCGCGGACGATCTCCTCGTTGGCCTTGCGCACCCGGCGGTGCGAGGCGTCGAGTTCGGCGGCCAGGCGCGTGCCGTACTCGGTGAGGTGCGCGGACAGGTCCGACAGGCCGTCGAGGGCACGGGTGATCTGGTTGCGGGCGAGCTGCTCGTGGGTGTTGGCGGCGGCACGGGCCGTGAGGAGCGCGGTGGCCGCGTCGTCGTCCAGCCAGCGGGCGCGCGACGGCATTCCCTCGTACGCAAGCAGCCGGGCGTCCTCCGCGACCAGCTGCCGCTCGCCGGTACGGGACGGCAGGGTGAGGTGGAAGCGGTAGCGGACCAGGAGGAGCGTGGTGCGGATCGTCACCGCGTCCGTGGTCACCACACCGCAGCGGCGGGCCGGGCGGGGGCCCGGTGTGTTCGCGTCGAGCGCCGAGTCCAGGACGTACGAGGCGATGGCGCCGATCGCCGGGTCGGTGCGGACCAGTGCCGCCTCGCCGCGGGCGATCGCCGGTGTCGTACGGAACGGGATCTCCCGGTCCTCCTCGATCAGCCGTCCGCCGAGGGTGGCGGCGAGCGCGTCACGCAGGCCGGCCGGGGCGCCGCCGGCCTGAGCGGTGAAGTCGCCGGTGCCGTCGCGCGGTTCGCGGACCAGCGCGTCCAAGTCGCGCAGCGCCTCGAGGGCGAAATCGCGCACCTCGTCGGCGCCGCCGAGCGCGGCCCGTACGGCGGTGACCTCGCGGGCCACCTCCTCCGGGTGGATGGCACGTTGGGCGTACTTGGAGCGGGAGGTCTTCTCCCGCTCGGCGGCCGAGCTCCACTCGCGCTCGATACGGTCGAACGATTCCTGGTGGCCGTCCATTTCGAACAGGCTCTCCTGGCTGCCCTGCCGTCCGTGCAGCAGCAGCCACTCCACGACGGCGTCGGTGACACCGGAGGCGGTCTCGTCGGGGACGGAGACGGAGATGCCCAGGTCCTTCTTGATCTGCCGGTGCTTCTTGAACAGCACCTCCAGGACCTTGCCGTCGATGCCGTTGTCCTCGCCGTACATGGTGATGACACGGACCTGGTCGCGCTTCTGGCCGTAGCGGTCGACGCGGCCCTCCCGCTGGTCGTGGCGGGTCGGGTTCCAGGCGAGGTCGTAGTGGACCACGGCGTCGAAGTAGTGCTGGAGGTTGACGCCCTCGGAGAGACAGTCCGTGGCGATCAGCACGCGGCGGACGGCCGGGTCGCCGGCCTCCGAGCCCGATGCGTCGGACTCGGCGGCGAGCTGCTCGATGCGCTCCAGACGCTGCTGCGGGGAGAGGGTGCCGGTCACCGCGGCGATCTTCGTCTTCTTGCCGAGCTTGCCCTCCAGCTGTGTGGCGAGGTACTCGGCGGTGGGGATGTAGCGGCAGAAGACGATCGGGTGGTAGCCGTCGGCGATCAGGCCCTTCAGATGCCGGGTGAGTGCCTTCAGCTTCGCGTCCTCGGCCGGTCCCATCAACTGCGCTGCCCGCTGGGAGAGTTCGAGCAGCCGGGCACCCGCCTCCTCCGACTCGGCGGCGCCCGGCGCGACGTCCATGCCCTCCAGCCGGTCGTTCTCGGCGGAGTCGGCCGCCACCGGGGCGCCCAGCGCGTCCGCCTCCTGCGCGGTGCGGGCGGTGGCGGACTCGGAACGTGTCTTCAGGGTCTGTGCGGCGGCCGCCGGGGAGGACACCATCGAGCGCAGCAGAGCGATCACCGACCACCAGGCGATCCGGGCCTCCCGCTTGCCCTGCTCCCCGGCCGCCGTCACGCGGTCCCGTGCGTAGGCGATGGCGTCGTCGAGCAGCGCCCGGTAGGCGGGCGTCAGCTTGTACGGCTCGTCCTTGGTCCAGCGGTCGGACGGGAAGGCGGTCCGCTCGGCCAGGGAGTCGTCGGCGAGACCGTCCTCCTTGGTGAGGTAGTCGCGGACGTCGGCACGCTTGCGGGCCACAAAGTGCTCGGCGAGCTTCGCGCGCCCCGCGGGGGACTCCAGGTCCAGCGTGGCGAGTTCGGGACGCACGAGGCCGAGCAGGTTGCGGAACGCGGACTCCTTGCCGGAGTGCGGCGTCGCGGTCAGCAGGAGCAGGTGCCGGTCTTCCTTGGCGGAGATCCTGCGCAGCAGCTCGTACCGGAGCTGGTTGGCGGCGGACGACGTGCCGCCCTGCGCGCTGTCGTCGGCCGCCACGCAGGCATGGGCCTCGTCGACGATCACCAGGTCGGGGCAGTTCCGTACGAAGTCCTCGCGGTGGCGGGTCGACTTGATGAAGTCCGTCGAGATGATCGTGCAGGGGTGCTTGTCGAACAGGGACTGGCCCAGCTCCAAGCCGCGCTCCAGGCGTGTCACCGTGGAGGCCAGGACCAGTTCGGCGTCGATGGAGAACTTTTCCCGCAGCTCGCCCTGCCACTGCTCGGCCAGCGCAGGGGAGCAGAGCACCGCCAGCCGGGTCGCCTCGCCCTGCGCCAGCAGCTCCTTGGCGATCAGGCCCGCCTCGACCGTCTTGCCGATGCCCACGTCGTCCGAGATCAGCAGCCGTACCGTGCGCTGCCGTAGCGCCATCAGCAGCGGGACCAGCTGGTAGGCCCTGGGCTCCACCGCGATCGACGCCAGCGAGCGGAACGGGCCCGCACCCGAGCGGAACCCGATGCGCAGCGCCGTACGCAGCAGACCGGCGGCCCGCTGGTCGCCCAGATCGGCAGGGCTCGGCGCCGCGAACTCGGCCGGCCGCACCTCCTCGAAGGTGGGGAACACGGCCGCGATGTCGTCCTCGCTCCCGCCCAGGGGGCGCAGCACCAGCATGTCGGGGGCGCTCTCGGGCAGCACCACCCATTCCCGGCCACGGGCGGCGACCAGCGAGCCGGCTGTGTACGTGAGGCTCATGAGATGTCTCAGTTCCTAGAGGTCGAGAGGAGGTCGAGAGGGGGGCGGGGCGGAGCGGTCAACGGAGGTGGAAGTAGGCGGCATTGCGGTCCGCGATGGCGTCCCAGTCAGTGTCCGCCGCGAACCGCAGGACGTCCCAGCCGGCGTCCTCCAGCCGGTACCCGGCCTCGACGTCACGGGTGGAGTCGGCCGGGTGGCCGGGGACGTCGACGAACACGGCGAGGTTGGCGCCGTCGAGGCGGAAAACGAGGTCGGGGCAGGCCCCGGCCTCCGGGACGAGGACTTCCACCTCGTCCGGCAGCCGATAGCCCTTCGCCCTCAGCCAGCCGAGCAGATCACCCTGAGCGACCAGGTCCGCGAGGTCAGCCTCCACCGGGGTCGGCGAGGCCGCCGGGGCCAGCCTGCGGAAGCGCTCGCTGCGGGACTCGCCGCGGTCCTCCCGCTCGGTACGGGAGTTGGCCAGCCGCAGCAGCAGCGGCTGGGCGGCGTGCCGGCTCAGCTGGCGGTGGTGTGTCTGGTTGGCGTACGTCAGCAGACAGGCGTAGCAGCCGCGGGCGCACTTCTCGCCGTCCGCGGGTCCGCCCTCGTCCTCGCCGGTCTCCGGGTCGAAGTGGCAGATGTCCAGGGCGGTTTCGGCGGCCTTGGCGAGAGCGTCCTTGTCGTGCTGGATCCGGCGCAGCACACCGGCACCGCCCTCGGCTGCCTCCGTGAACAGCATGCGTCGGCGCGGGCCGTCGTCCGGCGGCAGCAGCTCCGCAGTCAGTTCGGAGTCCTCCAGCTCGAACGCCGCCTCGATGCCCCGCTCCAGCGCGTACAGGAACGACAGCGCAACCGGCTCGGGCAGCGGCTCCTCCAGAGTGACCACGAGGATGTTGCGGCGGTCCTCCACGAAGGGCAGGACGCGCTTCTTGCGGCGCTTCTCGTTTCCGTCCTCGTCGACCACCGGCATGCCGGTGCCCTCGATGGCGTCCGCGGCGGCCCGGTCGTTGAGCCAGCGGCCGTCGCCCAGGTCCAGCCAGTAGCCGTCCGGCTCGCCCTCCTTGTCGCGGACGCGGCCGAGGTTGGTGATGCGCACGGTCGCCGAGTCGCCGTAGTCCAGGTCGAGAACGGGCGCCCCGCCGGCGTCGGCGACGTGCGAGGTCAGGCGTCCCTTGCGGGCGCCGTGGTCCTGGAACGCGTACGACGTCTCCAGGCGGAAACCGGCCCGGCGGCGCTCCTCCTCGTCGGAGGAGATCCGCTCGCGCGGTGTGGTGTACACGGTGTGCAGGTGGAGCAGGCCCGTGCGCTTGCCGCGCAACTCCTCCCCGCACATGGTGCACTTGTCGGAGCCTGGCTTGACGGCGTAGTGGTAGCCGCAGCCGTCGCAGCGCCTGGCCTCCGCCGTCGCCAGCTCGCCCGACGCGTCCGGCGGCAGCTGCACGCGGGTGACCTGGTAGCGGGCGCCCTCGTGGTAGATGAGCGCGCCGGGGCCGAACTCGCGGATCGCGAGGAACCGGGGACGCTGCAGATAGTCGCCGTCGGCGTTGCGACGGTTGCCGGAGCGCGGGATGTACGCGGCCAGCGGCAGCCGCGGGAAGCTGTAGCCCGGCAGGAACCCCTCGGAGGCCAGATAGCGGTACGGGTTGAAGTCGCTCATCACGGACTTGCTGTCGGTGGAGCGGTTCAGCAGCAGGTTCGTCTGTGTCTCGGCCTCCCGGCGGCGGGAGCGCGCCCGGCTCTGCTCGCCCGGGGAGAGAGTGTGGTCGACGACCCGCTTGTTCTGCTCGTACTGATCGATGACCGCCGCCCGAAAGAGCTGGCGCCACCGGTCGAAAGCGGCGTCGAACTCCTGCGGAGCCCGCTCGATCCGGTCCTCGATCCACTCGTCGTACCACCACGTGGTCGCCTCGAAGTCCGCGATCAGCGGGGCGAGGACGGTACGGGCGGTGTCGGCCGCGCGTCTGCGGGCGTCCTCGTCGAGGGACCGGTTGAGGATCTCGGAACGCAGCGGCAGCGGCATCTGCGGATCGGGGCGGTCGTCGCCGTCCGGGTCGTAGGCGACGTCGACGACCTCCGGGATCGCGGTGCCGAGCTTCATCTCGGTCTCGGCCAGCCAGATGCCCTGGAGATGAGAGCGGACCAGGTCCTCGTTGGCCAGGTCCAGCCGCGGCGGGGCCACCTGGCCCGACACCATGTCCTGGGAGCGGCGGAAGTAGTACTGGTCGTGGCTGTTGCCCGTCGCGCAGTACGTGGTCACCAGCGCGGGCTGACCGGAACGGCCCGCCCGGCCCGAGCGCTGTGCGTAGTTCGCCGGGGTCGGCGGCACATTGCGCATCATCACGGCGTTGAGCGAGGAGATGTCCACGCCCAGTTCCATCGTCGGCGAGCAGTACAGCAGAGGCAGTCTGGCCTCCCGGAACTGCTCCTCGCGCTCCAGCCGGTCCTCCGGAAGCACCTGAGCGGTGTGCTCCCGCGCGAACAGACCGGCCAGCTCGGCGGCCGCCGTCCGGTACAGGTCCCGGAAGAACGGGTTGACGCGCGGGCCCTCCCCGCTGCTGTAGGTGCGCGCGAGCGGGTCGACCGCGCCGCGTTCACCGTTCCCGGCGCGCCAGATCAGGTGCGCGGCGGACACCCGGTAGCCGGTGCGCTTCTGCGCCGCACGGCGACGGTAGGCCGGACCGGAGGACTCGGGGGTCGCGTCCACCTCGCGCACCAGGTCGGCGTCGCGCAACACCTTCAGCAGGTCTTCGATGACGGACTGAACGTCGTCCAGGCTCACGGACGCCTCACGCAGCTCCGGCATGTTGCGCCGCAGGTACTTGCCGAACTTGCCGCGGGCCGACAGGAACAGCGCGGAGCGCTCCATACCCGGTCGTGAGCCATACGGATAGGCGGTTCCGACGACCGGCCGGTCGCTCTCGCTCAGCACCCACGCCCCGGTCAGCCGCTCCTCGCTCGCCCGCTGAAGGGTGTCGAAGTCGTCGCGGAAGTACTGCACGTCGATGGCGAGAGCCCGACGCATGAAGTCGAGCAGCGTACGGGCGACCTCCTCGCGCAGCGCCGGATCGGCGTCGCGCAGCACGGCGTGCGCGGACTGCCAGCGCTCGTCGTTGGCGGCGAGCCAGTCCAGATCCTCGTAGTCGATCCGCAGCAGTCCCGTCTGCTCCAGGTTCGGCATCGTGATGCGCCAGCCGCGCTCCAGGTCGCGGTAGAGGCGGTATCCGACGACGTCGCGGAAGGTCTTCACCGCCCGGCGCTCCATGGCAGGGGTCAGGTCCGCGCCGTCCGTGTACTCGCGGGGCGTCAGGCCCATTACCTCGGTGACGGCCTCGGCGAGGTCGTCGTGGTTCAGCCCTTCCTCACCGGCACGCACAGCTGCCTGGTAGAGGGCGCCACGCAACTGGGTCACCTGAGCGAAGTCGTTGAAGTGCCCGGCCTGGAGCGAGGCGTCCTGCCGGTTGTCGACGAACGTCAGGAGCTTGCGCGCCTCTTTGCTCAGGCTCTCCTCCGGTACAGCCCGCAGCGACTTCACGATCGACGCGGAGATCAGCGAGGTCGCCGAGGACCGTCCCTCCTGGTCCAGGGTGGCCAGCTTGGCGAAGTCCCGGCCGCGGGTCTGCTCGTAGGAGACCTGGCAGTGCACGCAGAACAGGAACGGCGCCGGGACGAACGCCGCCACCAGCCCTTCGCCCGCTTCGTTTCCGTGGGCGTCCACGACGACACGCTTGGGCAGACGCGGCTTGTAGGACTTCTTGACGACCGTCACGCCCTGCGCGTCCGGCTCCAGCCACGACTCCGGCAACCGTCTGTCGTCCACTGCCTTCTGCGGATCTGCCGGCCACTCGTAGTCCTGCCCGGGCATGCCCAGGTACAGGTAGCCCTCGCCCGCGCGGCCACCGGAGGCGGAGGTGTCCCGGCGCGGCTCGTAGCGGAACGCGCCGCCGTCCTCGGTGCGCCAGACCGTCAGGTATTCCTGGCCGCACTCACGGCAGAACGCCAGCGGGAACAGCGGCTTGCCGTCGCTGTCCGGCTGCTCCAGCTGGTAGGTGCGCGTCAGCGGCCGGGTGAGCGGATCCTCGAGCGTCGTGTAGACGGTGTCGCCCTTGGAGAGGAACTGGTGCAGCCGGAACGCGAACAGCGGCCGCTCCGTCACCGGGTGCTTTGCCTGCGCGCCCGCCTCCAGGGTCGTACGGATCGCCTCGCGCACGCTCTCCTCGGGCACCCCGGACTCTTCAGCCAGCTCGGCCGCCGCCTCCTCGACGGTGCCCGGAGGGCAGCGGCGCAACCGCCCCGTACCCTTTTCGTCCTCCAGGCCGAACCGGGACTCCACCCAGCGGGCCAGCGGATCCTTCGTCAACGCCTCGTACGAGCGGGGCGCCGCCGGCACCCGCAGCCGCTCGGCGGGCAGGGACTCGGGGGCCTCCCCGGTCGCCCGGACCAGGGTCTCCCCGATGACCCGCTTCGGCAGCACCGTCGTACCGAACAACCGGCCGGCGACCCTGGCCACCTCACGCTGCTGGTCCTCCCAGGAGCCTTCAGTGGACATGGTCGCCGAGGTGCCGATGCACTGCAGCGTCGTGGACGCGCGGCAGGCCTCACGCACCCGGCGGATCAGGAACGCCACGTCCGCGCCCTGCCGGCCCCGGTAGGTGTGCAGCTCGTCGAAGACGAGGAACTGGAGCCCCTCGGCCATGCGGATCAGGCTGGACCGGTCGTCCGGCCGGGTCAGCATCAGCTCCAGCATCACGTAGTTGGTCAGCAGAATGTCCGGAGGGTTCTTCCGCAGCTGCCGGCGGTCCTCGTCGGACTCCTGGCCGGTGTAGCGGGCGAACGTGACCGGCTCGCGCCCCTTCCCGAAACCGTGGCGCAGGTACTTCTCCAGCTCCCCCAGCTGCGAGTTGGCCAGCGCGTTCATCGGGTAGACGACGATCGCGCGCACCCGGCCGCCGGCGCCCGGCCCCGCCGCCTGACGCTCCTTCAGTACGTGGTCCACGATCGGGACGATGTACGACAGGGACTTGCCGGAACCGGTGCCGGTCGTGAGCACATAGGAGTCGCCTGCCTGCGCGGCCTCGATCGCCTGCCGCTGGTGGAGGTGGAACGTCAGCGGCCGGCCGTCCGGACGCTGCGAGGTCTCCTTCTTGTCGGCCTGGAAGATCTCCGCGCACTTCGGGTGCAGCACTCCGTCTCGTACGAGGTCGGTGACCTGCCCGCCGTCGGCGAAGAACGGGTTCAGCGACAGCCACGGGTCGGGCCACTGCGACTTCGCCGCCAGGTCTTCCTCGACGAAGTTGTCGATCCGGGCGTCCCGGATCACCGTCGCGCTCTTGGTGAAGTTCTTGTACTCGCTGATCAGGTCGGCATGGATGCCGAAGACGTCCATCGCCTCGGGAAGGCGCGGCTCCCTGCGCGGCACGGGTGCGGGGGCGGCCGGGGCAGGCTCGGGGAGCAGGGCACGCAGTCGTGCCACCGGGTCCATCACCTGCCAGTGCGGAGCCAGCAGGGCGGCCGTGTCGTCCGGTGCGAGCGCGAGCGGGACCAGCGTCTCACGGACCAGGGCGGCGTTCTCGGGCCGCAGGTCGGCATCCTTCTCCAGAAGCCGGTCCACCAGCCGGACCAGTTCGGCGGGCAGGTCCGGGCGCACCAGAGTGAGCCGCGGTGGCTTCTCGTGCTGGTGCTGTTCGGAGAGTTCGTACGGGGTTCTGGCGGAGAACGGCGGCCGCCCTATCAGCAGCTCGTACAGGATGCAGCCGAGCGCGTAGAGGTCGGCCGACGCGGAGACCCGTTCGGCGCGGAACTGTTCGGGGGCCATGTAGCGAGCCGTGCCGACGCTGACGCCTGTGCTGGTCAGACGGGTCTGGTCGGGATCGTCGACAACCGAACCCATGCCGAAGTCGAGGACCTTTACGGTGCCGTCGCGGGTCAGCATCGCATTGGCCGGCTTCAGATCACGGTGGACGACCCCGGCGGTGTGTGCGGCGGCGAGACCGGCGGCGAGCTGTGCCCCGATGGCGGCGACCCAGGAGACCGGCAGCTGAGGCTCCTCGTCGATGAGGTCCGCGAGCGGATGGCCGTCCAGCAACTCCATGGCCAGGTAGGGCAGGCCGCTGCCGCCCGGCGCCCGGTCCACGCCGCCGTCGATCAGCAGGGTGAGGTTCGGGTGGCCCTGGGAGAGCATGCGCATGATCCGCACTTCGCGGCGGAAGCGGTCGATCTCCTTGCCGGACCCCGAGGCATCGACGGCGACTCCGGTCCGGCTGCGCAACACGGTCTTGACGGCGACTTCCCGGTGCGGGGAGTCCGCGGCCGCCTGAAGGTCCTCGGCCCGGTGCACCTCGCCCATGTTCCCGCGGCCCAGGATCCCCACGATCCGGAACCGTCCGTCGACCGTCTCCAGGCGCACTTGCCCTCCCCGTCTCACCCGTCGCATACAAGGTGGGTACATTCCGTAGGGAGCGTATACCTTCACCTGTTGCGAGCATCACATCATCCTGTTGACGTTGTCAACGCGTCGTTCATGCGGGCCTTGGCTTGAAAGCCTCGCTCCTTTGTTCCCCGTGCTTACAGTCATCTTTTTCAGTGCAGGTCTCGAGGGAGGCCGGGGCTGGCCAGGGCTGTGGCGTGACAGGGGGCGGGGTTGAACAAGCCAGCAGGATTGCCGTATCCGGTCAAGGAACTGCTGACGGCCGCGCGATTGGAAGTCGCCGCGGAACTGCGCAGCGACGGCAAGGACGGCAGCAAGGTCTCGCTCTCGGCGGGGCGCCGGGTGTCCAGTGTCGACGGCAGTCACGAGTACCTGTTCGACTGCAAGAGATGGCTGGACGAACTCGACGGCAAGGCGGTGCTTGTGCGCGCGTCGAGATCGACGGGTGCGTGGACACCGGCGGAGGTGTCGCGCATGCCCGAGGGCAAGGTGCGCGTCGTGACAGAGGCGGACCTCGGACCAACCCCCTCCCATGCGCAGATCAGGGAAGACGACGCGGCTCCCTGGCGCGTTCTCGTAGAACGGCTGGAGACGGTGGGGCAGCCGAATCACCCGGTCCGGGCGGAACGCGCGGCCTGGACTCTGGGACAGGGGGACCCCCGGCCGGGGAGACGTGCAGGAGCCACCGCCCAATGGGTCGCGAACTGGGCGTCTCTCCAGCTCAACCCTCGTCAGCGCCAGGCGGTGGAACAAGCCCTCGACGGTGACGTGCTGTTCCTGTGGGGCCCGCCGGGGACGGGGAAGACCGATGTTGTCGGGCACATCGTCGAAGGGTGCTACCGCCAGGGGCACTCGGTGCTCTTCCTGGCTCCCACCAACGTCGCCGTGGACCAGGCTCTGGAACGCATATGTGAGCTGCTCTCGCAAGAGGAGGGGTTCGACGACGGGCTCGTGCAGCGCGCGGGGGCCATCGCCGGCGTCTCGCTGAGGGACAAGTACGGAGACCAAATTGACGCCGAACGGATCGCGGCGCGACTGAGCGCCCACCTCGATGAGTCCCTCACACACCTCGCCGCGGCCTTGCGGCATTCCCGAGCGGGCATCGCCGTCCACGACAGGGTGGATGGCCTTCGTACGGACCTCGCCGCTGCTCGGCGTGCTCAGACCGATGCGGGCATCAGACGGACGGGCCACGCTCAAGCCCAGAACACCGCTCGATCCGTGATCGCCGCCCAAGAGGAAGTGATCAGGAAGACAGGAGCCCCGACCGGCATCTTCGCCGGCCGTAAGCAGGCCCAGCTCGACAAGGCGCAGGCCGCTCTCCACCAGGCCCGCATCGACGTCCAGCAGGCGTCGACGGGGCTGGCGGCAGCGGACCGTGACCTGCGCCGGGCTGCGGGCGAGGCCGAGAGGCTGGACAAAGCGCTCACAGCCGAACAGCCGAAGCTCTCCGTGCTGCCCGCCCGCTCGACCCTGCTGTCCCAGGCCGAGCACATCCAGCAGCAGATCGGCGAACTGGAGGAACAGCGCCGGAAGATCAAGGAGACCGTGCGCTCGAAATGCCGGGTCCTCGGTGCGACGGTGACCATGGCCGTGCAGGTGCGCAAACTTCTCGACCGAGTGGACGTGGTCGTCGTCGACGAGGCCGGGATGGTCAATCTGCCGTCCGCCTGGTACGCCGCCGGACTGGCAGGGAAGCGGATCGTGTTCGCAGGGGACTTCCGTCAGCTGCCAGCGGTGACAAAAGGGGACAGCGACCGCAAGGCAACGGAGGCCGAGCAGGAGCACACTCGTCAGTGGACGGCCCGGGACGTGTTCTCCAGTGCGGGCCTGGTGAGCGTGGGCGGATCGGTGATGCCGGATGCCCGGCTCGTCGCACTCGACACCCAGTACCGCATGCGGAGCGCGATCTGCGACCTCGTCAACACCGTCGCGTACCCGGACGCACCACTGAGGACCGGCCGCGACGACGATTCGCGGATTCCGTTCAACGGACTGGTCGACGCGCCACTGATCCTCGTCGACACCTCGCACCGGCGCATCCGTGGTCGCGATCACCAGACCAACACCGTTCATGAGGCCGCCGTCCACGAACTCGTCCGCGGACTTCAGTACGAGGGCGTGCTGCCCGGCCGCAAGTGGGATGACGTGCCGGTTGGTGAGAGGGCAACCGGCCGTCTGGCCGTGATCGCCCCGTACAAAAAGCAGGTCCAGGCGCTCAAGGGCAGCCTCGGCTACCGTTTCGGGGAACAGTTCGAGGGCCTGGTCGACACCGTGCACCGCTTCCAGGGCAGCCAGCGCCCCATCGTCATCGTCGACACGACGGCAGGGGCCGGCAGTCAGCCCGGCTACTTCTTCCAGGGCACCGGACTGTCCTCGAACACCTGCCGGTTGCTCAACGTCGCGCTCAGCCGGGCCCAGGACCACCTCATCGTCATCGCGGACGTCGAGCATCTACGGCAGCACCTGTCCGCGACCAGCGAAGCACGACGGATGCTCGACCATCTCGAAGCGCACGCCCAGTGCATATCCGTCGACCAGCTCATCCCCGTCCGTGAGGCCGCACAACTCGCCTCGCTCTCCGAGGACGAACTCGCCCGGCCGGCCTTCTTTCCGGCCGACGAGGTGCCTCGCGCCGTGAGCTGGGACATTGACCGGGCCGCGCGCAGCATCGAGGTCTACTGTCCCTTCCTCGATCCACGACCCGTACGCACATGGGCTACGCAACTGGCCAAGCGAGTGGCGGACGGTGTCAGCGTGACCGTCCGCACCAGGCCGCCCGAGGAGCAGTCCTCGGACGCTGCTGTGGAGCGCGTCCGCGGACTCGTCCAGGAACTGCGGGCGGCCGGATGCCAGGTGGAGTTCCGTGAACGCATGCATGAGAAGGTGCTCATTCTCGATGCCGCTGTGCTCTGGCACGGTTCGCTCAACCTGCTGGCGAACTCGGGCCCGACGGATCTGATGATGCGCCTCACGGACCCCGCCGCATGCAAACGCGTAGGGCGCGTGATCGAGCGGGCACGCAAGGAGCGAGCCGCGTGGAATCCAAGGGCCTCTCGTCCGTCGGACGGCCCGACCGCGACGCGGGGTGGAAGTCGGCTCTACCTGAATGTTCCTTATGCCGAGAAGGACGAGGCGAAGCGTTTGCTCGGTGCGCGGTGGGACAGTGCGCGCCGCCAGTGGTATGTGGATGCGGACCACGTCAGCCGCGAGCAGGCGTCGAGATGGTTGCCGAACCGTCTTGACGGAGACGGCGATTCCTGAGGGCACGCCCCTTCTGCCGAGCCGGGCGAGATGCACGTAATGCAGGTGTGCAGGCAGGCGTTGGCTGATTGGCGCCCTTTTCGGGCCTCGTCGATGGTTTCACCCTGAAGGAACGTGAAGGAAGCCGTGCACGGGCAGCGCTGAGGGGGACGCCATGTCCGTACCGCTCTACGTTCCCGTGCTGCCGACTCGGCCACATGCTGTGTCCGCCTACCGCGCGTTGACGCCGGACATACAGCGCCGGATCGCTCCGTTGTGGACGCTGCCACCTCGTCCCGGTTTCCTGCCGGCCCCGCTGGCCCAACGGATCCGGAAGGAGTCCGGTGACGTCACCACTGCCCATCGTCATGGGGTCGGCTGGCTGGACGCGCCGTTTGCCGACGACATCGAAGCCGACGTCCTGTCCGACGCTCTCTCTCCTGGGTGGTGGGATCACCGCAATCTGTGGCCCGTCACCGGGCCGGGGCGCCCGGCCGCACAGCAATCGCTGGCCCTTGCCGTGGCACGACGACGCGAGGACGGGCTGGGATTGCGGGTGAGGCTTCCTGGGGCGTGGAACGACAGCACGACTTCGGAAGTCATTGACCTGCTGGAACGACTTCCGCCGAGGTACCCCGTCGACCTGCTCCTCGACCTCGGCACTGTCCTGCCCGACCGCCCAGATGCGGCAAAGGAGGGCTTGCGCGCCCTGGATGCCCTCGTCCCGCTCACCTCATGGCGCACGGTCACCGCTATGGCCGGTGGCTTCCCAGATCCGCCGTCCGACTTCCGTGAAGGTGTCCCGTACGAGGCGCCCCGCTCGGACTGGGAGACCTGGGAAGAGATTCAGCACAGCGAACGTAGCTACCTTTCCCGACTGATTTACGGCGACTACGGCATTCATCCCGCCACATATGTGGCACAGGTTCCACCCTCCCGCAACGGGGGTCCGCCGTGGGGTGTCCTTCGGTACACGACCGCCCGTTCCTACCACCTGTCCAAAGTGCCGCACGGTATTAAGTACGACGACACCAACCGGGAGGCCGCCGGATCTCTCACCCGCCTCGCGGACTTCCGGGGTCCCGGGGCGGGCGCAGGGGAGAGGTGGCTGCGAGACCGGACCCAGGGCATGACCAGCACGGGCAACCACACCGTCTGGAATCGGGTGG
The DNA here is from genome assembly GCF_003963535.1 of Streptomyces cyaneochromogenes. Classification (GTDB taxonomy): domain Bacteria; phylum Actinomycetota; class Actinomycetes; order Streptomycetales; family Streptomycetaceae; genus Streptomyces; species Streptomyces shaanxiensis. The sequence continues at coordinate 7,828,778 of NZ_CP034539.1, forward strand.
GGAACGTTCAGCACCTGACCTTTGTAGCTCGAAGTCTCGCAGGGTGATAGCGGATTGCTCCCGATGCGACGGCTACCCATCGCGGCCAACCGGGAGCACTCCCCATGAGGCCGCAAGTCCCTGAGAAGTCCCAGAGGCGCTGCCGCATCCACCCCGACCTGTGTTTGTACTGGTCGAAATGGGTGCAGCGGCGTTATCCGGAGCTGCGTCAGATGTCCCGGAAGATCTCGATCTGCGCCCCGATCGAGTTCAGGCGCTCCGCGAGGTCCTCGTACCCCCGGTTGATGACATACACGTTCCGCAGCACGGACGTGCCCTCCGCCGCCATCATCGCCAGCAGCACGACCACGGCGGGCCGCAGCGCGGGCGGGCACATCATCTCGGCGGCGCGCCAGCGGGTCGGGCCCTCGACCAGGACGCGGTGCGGGTCGAGCAACTGCAGGCGGCCGCCGAGGCGGTTGAGGTCGGTGAGGTAGATCGCGCGGTTGTCGTAGACCCAGTCGTGGATGAGGGTCTTGCCCGACGCGACGGCCGCGATGGCCGCGAAGAACGGGACGTTGTCGATGTTCAGACCCGGGAACGGCATCGGGTGGATCTTGTCGATCGGCGCCTCCAGCTTGGAGGGCCGGACCGTCAGGTCCACCAGGCGCGTACGGCCGTTGTCGGCGAAGTACTCCGGCGTACGGTCGTGGTCGAGGCCCATCTCCTCCAGGACCGCGAGCTCGATCTCCAGGAACTCGATGGGGACGCGACGCACCGTCAGTTCCGACTCCGTCACCACCGCCGCGGCCAGCAGGCTCATCGCCTCGACCGGGTCCTCCGACGGCGAGTAGTCCACGTCGGCGTCGATGTCCGGCACGCCGTGCACGGTGAGCGTGGTGGTGCCGATGCCCTCGACCCGGACGCCGAGCGCCTCCAGGAAGAAGCACAGGTCCTGGACCATGTAGTTGGAGGAGGCGTTGCGGATGACCGTGACGCCCTCGTACCGCGCGGCGGCCAGCAGCGCGTTCTCGGTCACCGTGTCGCCGCGCTCGGTCAGCACGATCGGACGGTCGGGGCGGACGGCCCGGTCGACCGTGGCGTGGTACTGCCCCTCGGTCGCCGCCACGTCCAGACCGAACCGGCGCAGCGCGATCATGTGCGGCTCGATGGTCCGGGTGCCGAGGTCGCAGCCGCCGGCGTACGGCAGCTTGAAGAGGTCCATACGGTGCAGCAGCGGGCCGAGGAACATGATGATGGACCGGGTCCGTACGGCCGCCTCGGCGTCGATCGCCGCCATGTTCAGCTCGGCCGGCGGCACGATCTCCAGGTCGACACCGTCGTTGATCCAACGGGTGCGCACGCCGATGGAGTTGAGCACCTCCAGGAGACGGTAGACCTCCTCGATGCGGGCGACGCGACGCAGCACCGTGCGGCCCCTGTTGAGCAGCGAGGCGCACAGCAGGGCCACGCAGGCGTTCTTGCTGGTCTTGACGTCGATGGAACCGGACAGCCGACGTCCGCCGACGACCCTCAGATGCATCGGCCCGGCGTACCCCAGGGACACGATCTCGCTGTCCAGGGCTTCACCGATTCGGGCGATCATCTCAAGGCTGATGTTCTGGTTGCCGCGCTCGATGCGATTGACGGCGCTCTGGGAGGTGCCGAGCGCCTCGGCGAGCTGCGTCTGTGTCCAGCCCCGGTGTTGCCGGGCGTCACGGATGAGCTTGCCGATGCGTACGAGGTAGTCGTCTGCCATGGGGTTGAGGTTATCTCAGATATGAGATGACACATCCCTGGGGGGTGCCATTCGGGTGACAGGGTGACAGACCGTCAACGTCGCCTGGCGGCGCGGCTGCGACGCCACCCGAAAGGTCCGGGCAAATCCACTGATGTCGTACGACGTCCGGTACTGCTGTGGGTATGTCGCGGGCCGTGCCCGCCGCCCGTCGTGATGGACCAGGAGTGCCGGTTGATGTTCAGCCGCACTCCCGGAAGGATCCGGAAACTCTTGCGGAATGTGAGGGGCATGGACGCCTCCCTCCGAGGCCGGCGTACTTTGTTCCTGTGGGGTCGTTGTACCTGTTCCTGTGGGGTCGTTGTACCTGTTCCTGTCGCTAATTCCTCTCTCTGTTCCTGTACGTATCCCTCGGTTACCCCGACTTGGCGAACTGATGGCAGAACTTAACCGACTCCTCGAAGGTGACCGATGTCACCGGTTCGGCCGAGCCGAGCGGTACGGCGGCGCCTCCCGAATCGACGACGCGGGTGCCGTACATGAGCACGCCCAGGCCGTGCTCCTCGTCCGACGGGCAGTCGAACTCGACGCCGACGTAGGGGATGCCGTCCCTGGTGATCGGGTGGCCGAAGAACCGCTCAGTGGGCGCGTACCGCAGGCCGCAGGGCGTGGAGGAGGGCGGGCGGGTTGTCGACGGCCCAGGTGGGGTGGCCTTCGCGGCCCTCGGGGGCGTAGCGCAGGGGGACGGCTGTCCGGCCGGCGGCCGGGATTCCCGGTGGCAGCGGCACCCGCGTCGTCCACGCGAAGTCGTCCCAGAAGAAGTCGGTCCGTCTCATGGTGCGGGGCACTCCGGCGTGATGGTCGGGGATCGGGATGTCTTGCCTCTCCATCCCCTTGTGGAGTGCCGGCAGTCACCCGACCGGGAGGAGTCTCACTGTGCGCGTCAGGGACGACGTACGAAGGCCGGCTCGGCACCCAGGGTGCCGAGCCGGCCTTTCCGTAGTCCAGGACCTCGTGGGCGTCAGTCCGTGCCGGACTCCATCGCGGCGCGGTCCAGCAGCGCGTCCTCCTCGGAGACCTCGCCCCGGGAGGCGATGGCCTCGGCGCCGCCCTCCGGCAGCTCCGGCATGGTGCCGATGAGGCCGGTCGCGGCGGCCTGGGAGGCGCCGACGGTGGGGCTGCCGGTGCCGATCAGGCCGAGGCCGACGTACTGCTCCAGCTTGGCGCGCGAGTCGGCGATGTCCAGGTTGCGCATGGTGAGCTGGCCGATCCGGTCGACCGGGCCGAAGGCCGAGTCCTCGGTGCGCTCCATGGAGAGCTTGTCCGGGTGGTAGCTGAACGCCGAGCCCTTGGTGTCGAGGATCGAGTAGTCCTCGCCGCGGCGCAGGCGCAGGGTGACCTCACCCGTGACCGCCGCGCCGACCCAGCGCTGCAGCGACTCGCGGATCATCAGCGCCTGCGGGTCCAGCCAGCGGCCCTCGTACATCAGGCGGCCGAGACGCCGGCCCTCGTTGTGGTACTGGGCGAGGGTGTCCTCGTTGTGGATCGCGTTCACGAGGCGCTCGTACGCCGCGTGCAGCAGGGCCATGCCGGGCGCCTCGTAGATGCCGCGGCTCTTGGCCTCGATGATCCGGTTCTCGATCTGGTCCGACATGCCGAGGCCGTGTCGGCCGCCGATGGCGTTGGCCTCCATCACCAGGTCGACGGGGGAGGCGAACTCCTTGCCGTTGATGGTGACAGGGCGGCCCTGCTCGAAGCCGATCGTCACGTCCTCGGCGGCGATCTCGATGGACGGGTCCCAGAACCGCACGCCCATGATCGGCTCGACGGTCTCGATCCCGGTGTCCAGGTGCTCCAGGGTCTTGGCCTCGTGGGTGGCGCCCCAGATGTTGGCGTCGGTGGAGTAGGCCTTCTCCGTGGCGTCCCGGTAGGGCAGGCCGTGGGCGACCAGCCACTCCGACATCTCCTTGCGGCCGCCGAGCTCGGTCACGAAGTTCGCGTCCAGCCAGGGCTTGTAGATCCGCAGGTGGGGGTTGGCGAGCAGGCCGTAGCGGTAGAACCGCTCGATGTCGTTGCCCTTGTACGTCGAGCCGTCGCCCCAGATCTGGACGTTGTCCTCGAGCATCGCCCGCACCAGCAGCGTGCCGGTGACGGCGCGGCCCAGCGGCGTGGTGTTGAAGTACGCCCGCCCGCCGGAACGGATGTGGAACGCGCCGCACGTCAGCGCGGCCAGACCCTCCTCGACCAGGGCGGCGCGGCAGTCGACCAGGCGCGCGATCTCGGCGCCGTAGGTCTTGGCGCGGCCGGGCACCGATGCGATGTCGGGCTCGTCGTACTGGCCGATGTCGGCGGTGTAGGTGCACGGGACGGCGCCCTTGTCGCGCATCCAGGCGACCGCGACGGAGGTGTCGAGACCGCCCGAGAAGGCGATGCCGACGCGCTCGCCGGTGGGCAGGGAGGTGAGGACCTTGGACATAGGAAGAGTATGCATCAAGACGCATGGTCATGCAAAGGGGGCATGTCGAAGCCCCGGGACATGACCATCCCGGCCCCATGTACTAGAGTTATCTCGACATCGAGATATCTGCCGAGGCGTACCGCAGCCGCACGCCGTCGCCAGTCTGGCAGTAAGGCATGCCTAACTTAGCCTTACCTTAGCGGATCGGCCAAGACGGCGTGGCGGCAGGATGCGGTGGTAAGCGCACAGAAATGAAGGAGACTGTCGTGTCGGCGAACAGCTTCGACGCCCGCAGCACGCTGCAGGTGGGCGACGAGTCGTACGAGATCTTCCGGCTGGACAAGGTCGAGGGCGCCGCGCGCCTTCCCTACAGCCTGAAGGTGCTGCTGGAGAACCTCCTCCGCACCGAGGACGGCGCGAACATCACCGCCGACCACATCCGCGCCCTCGGCAGCTGGGACTCCCAGGCCCAGCCGTCGCAGGAGATCCAGTTCACGCCGGCCCGCGTGATCATGCAGGACTTCACCGGCGTTCCCTGTGTCGTGGACCTCGCCACCATGCGTGAGGCCGTCAAGGCGCTCGGCGGCGACCCGGCGAAGGTCAACCCGCTCTCCCCGGCCGAGATGGTCATCGACCACTCCGTCATCGCCGACAAGTTCGGCACGAACGACGCCTTCAAGCAGAACGTCGACCTGGAGTACGGCCGCAACAAGGAGCGCTACCAGTTCCTGCGCTGGGGCCAGACCGCCTTCGACGACTTCAAGGTCGTCCCGCCCGGCACCGGCATCGTCCACCAGGTGAACATCGAGCACCTGGCGCGCACGGTCATGGTCCGTAACGGCCAGGCGTACCCCGACACCCTCGTCGGCACCGACTCGCACACCACCATGGTCAACGGCCTCGGCGTCCTCGGCTGGGGCGTCGGCGGCATCGAGGCCGAGGCCGCGATGCTCGGCCAGCCGGTCTCCATGCTCATCCCGCGTGTCGTCGGCTTCAAGCTGACCGGTGAGCTGCCCACCGGCACCACCGCCACCGACCTAGTGCTCACCATCACCGAGATGCTGCGCAAGCACGGCGTCGTCGGCAAGTTCGTCGAGTTCTACGGCGAGGGCGTCGCCGCCACCTCCCTGGCGAACCGCGCCACCATCGGCAACATGTCGCCGGAGTTCGGCTCCACCGCCGCGATCTTCCCGATCGACGGCGAGACCCTGAACTACCTCAAGCTCACCGGCCGCTCCGAGCAGCAGGTCGCGCTCGTCGAGGCGTACGCCAAGGAGCAGGGCCTCTGGCTGGACCCGAAGGCCGAGCCGGACTTCTCCGAGAAGCTGGAGCTGGACCTGTCGACGGTCGTCCCGTCGATCGCCGGCCCGAAGCGTCCGCAGGACCGTATCGTCCTCGCCAACGCCGCCCAGCAGTTCGCCCAGGACGTCCGCAACTACGTCGACGACGTCGACGAGGCGGGCAAGGAGTCCTTCCCGGCCTCCGACGCCCCGGCCGTCTCGCCCAACGGCGCCCCGTCCAACCCGGTCACCGTGACCGCCCCCGACGGCTCGACGTACGAGATCGACCACGGCGCGGTGACGGTCGCGGCCATCACCTCCTGCACCAACACCTCCAACCCGTACGTCATGGTCGCCGCCGCGCTCGTCGCGAAGAAGGCCGTGGAGAAGGGCCTGACCCGCAAGCCGTGGGTCAAGACCACCCTCGCCCCGGGTTCGAAGGTCGTCACCGACTACTTCGACAAGGCCGGTCTGACGCCGTACCTGGACAAGGTCGGCTTCAACCTCGTCGGCTACGGCTGCACCACCTGCATCGGCAACTCCGGCCCGCTGCCGGAGGAGGTCTCCAAGGCCGTCAACGACCACGACCTCGCGGTCACCTCGGTCCTCTCCGGCAACCGGAACTTCGAGGGCCGTATCAACCCCGACGTCAAGATGAACTACCTGGCCTCCCCGCCGCTGGTCGTCGCGTACGCCATCGCGGGCTCCATGAAGGTGGACATCACCAAGGACGCGCTCGGTGTCGACCAGGACGGCAACGCCGTCTACCTGAAGGACATCTGGCCCTCCGAGGCCGAGGTGAACGACGTCGTCGCCAACGCCATCGGCGAGGACATGTTCTCCAAGTCCTACCAGGACGTCTTCGCGGGCGACGCCCAGTGGCAGGCCCTCTCCATCCCCACCGGCGACACCTTCGAGTGGGACGCGGAGTCGACGTACGTCCGCAAGCCCCCGTACTTCGAGGGCATGACGATGGAGATCACGCCGGTCTCCGACATCTCCGGTGCCCGCGTCCTGGCCAAGCTCGGCGACTCGGTCACCACCGACCACATCTCGCCCGCCGGTGCCATCAAGGCCGACACCCCGGCCGGCCAGTACCTCACGGAGCACGGCGTCGAGCGCCGCGACTTCAACTCCTACGGCTCGCGCCGTGGTAACCACGAGGTCATGATCCGCGGCACGTTCGCCAACATCCGCCTGCGCAACCAGATCGCGCCGGGCACCGAGGGCGGCTACACCCGCGACTTCACCCAGGCCGACGCCCCGGTGAGCTTCATCTACGACGCCTCGCAGAACTACCAGGCCGCCGGCATCCCGCTGGTCATCCTGGGCGGCAAGGAGTACGGCTCCGGCTCGTCCCGTGACTGGGCGGCCAAGGGCACGGCCCTGCTCGGCGTCAAGGCCGTCATCACCGAGTCGTACGAGCGCATCCACCGCTCGAACCTCATCGGCATGGGCGTCCTGCCGCTGCAGTTCCCGGCCGGCCAGTCGGCCGACTCGCTCGGCCTGACCGGCGAGGAGACCTTCTCCATCACCGGCATCACCGAGCTCAACGAGGGCACCACCCCGAGCACGGTGAAGGTCACCACCGACACCGGTGTCGAGTTCGACGCGGTCGTCCGCATCGACACCCCCGGTGAGGCCGACTACTACCGCAACGGCGGCATCATGCAGTACGTGCTGCGCAGCCTGATCCGCAATTGATGTGCCCCTTGGCGTGAACGCCTAAGGATTCCGGCCGTCGCCCGTCATCGGGCGGCGGCCGGTGCTGCACGCAACCGAGCGCCAGTTGCCTGGCCCCTTGCCTCCGAGCGGAGACTGCGCGTGCCTTTGATATCCGTGTCGCCCATCCGGCGTGCACGGGCCTCGATTTCGATCGAGGCGACGCGATCTGCGTGCTCAGTGTGTCCGCAGTGAACACAAGAGAATTCTCGTCCACAACGGAGACGGTTCCTGGGATCGCGCTTGTTGCAAGAAGGGCATGTCTGGGACGTTCCCTGCGGGGGGACTGGCCGTAGATCGCTCCCGTACAGGGCACACTTGTACGCCAGTTGGCGACGGCGTTCGCCGGGAGCGTTATCCAAGATGCCTCTGTTGAGCCCCGCTTTTTGATTCCTGTTCTTTTTCCCTCCTGCGGCCTGAGACCGGCTGGCCGACGCCGCCATGTTCCTCACGCGCAAGTCTTCGATTCCGACGAATCCGTGGCTCTTGGACAGGTCGGTGGTCAACTTGTGGGTGAAGTCCAGTCTTCTTCTTGCTTGCCTCGCCCGGAGCGCTCCGATCGCGGCAATGGTGCGCATCAATCGATTTGACCGCGCACCGCCGTTGCGCTTCTCGGCATATGCGAGTTGGCGCTCCTTCCGTTGTTCCAGAGCTGTGAGGCGTCTCTCCTCACCAGGCGTCAGCGTGGGGCGCATGAACCGCCCCGCTGGCTCAGTGGACACCCATGCCGAGACGGAGACACCGAAGTCGACCCCGCAGCCGGGGCCTTCGTTGGGGGCAGTCGGCTTGGCGCCGGAGTGCACGCCAAGAGAGACATGCCATCCAAGTCCGTCGCGGGCGATCGTCGCGTTGCGAATGGTTCCGCCCAGCGCCCGGGAGAGCCGGATCCTCAGCCAACCCAGGACCGGGAAGCGGACCTCCGCCCAATGCCTGTTGAGCTTGCGAAACCGCACGGCCTGACCGGTGAAGGGAATACCGATCCGATCGCCACGACGCTTGAAAACAGGAGGGCCCGCCGGATGATCAGGATTGGCCATGTTGGCGAACGCTCGGTCGAGGCGGCGCAGGATCTGTTGCCCGGACTGGGCCGGGAGGTCACGGATCCAATTGACGGAGGGGTCGGGGTCGTTACGGATCTCGGTCAACAGGACGCATTGCTCTGTGGACCACACCCAACTCCCGTCATGCTTGCGGCCGACCATCAGACGGTGGTCCAGCGCGAGATTCCACAGCGCGCGGGCGTCGTGGTCCCAGTCGATCAGCATCTGTTCCTGATCTGCGCGCGGGTAGGCGCGGTACTTCCGTCCGGTGTCGGCCCTCATGGTCCCCCCCCGGTCGCCAAACGGGCTAACGCCAAGGTGGCGAATGGGTTACGGGATGTGTGCGATTCTCGATCGTTTGTCTGTGACTCTCGAACTCGTCGGCTGTGCACATGCGGTACACAGGGTTCCCTCAGCCGACAGGGACACGATCGGGACATGACTGGCACCGCTGGGTTCCGAAACGGCCGCGTCCGTGTGTTCATCGTCGATGACGAGCCCGCGCTCACCGACGTGCTCTCTGTGGCCGTCGAAGAGGCGGGCTGGCGCGCCTATCCGGCGATGGACGGCCAGAGCGCGCTGAAGGTCGCCCGCGGCTGCGCGCTGCACGTCGTCGTGCTCGACGGGATGCTGCCCGACCTGGACGGCCACCAGGCGCTGCGCCGCCTGCGGCAGGAGAACCCGAAGCTGCCCGTCCTCACCTCCTGGCCAACGCGCGGGTGCACACACCGGCGGGCACGACTGTCGTGGCCACGGTGGAGGCGGGGAACGGATCGGGTGGGAAGGGGAACCGTTCCGGTGTGACGGGGAACCGTTCCGGTGTGACGGGGAACCGCTCCGGTGTGACGGGGAACCGCTCCGGTGTGACGGGGAACCGTTCCGGTGTGGCGGGGGACCGCTCCGGCGTCGTGATCCGCATCCGCGACGACGGCCCGGGCATCCCGCCCGCCTTCCTCCCCACCGTCTTCGAACGCTTCACCCGCGCCGACACCTCCCGCGCCCGCAGCGGCCCGCACGACGGGGGATCCGGTCTGGGCCTCGCCATCGTGGCGGCGATCGTCTCCGCGCACGGCGGCCGCATCGACGTCGAGAGCGAGCCCGGTCGCACGGAGTTCACGATCGAACTGCCGCCCGTGGACGCCGAACCGCCGCCGCTGGACACCCTGTCGGGCCCGTCCGCTCCGGCACCGGCGCGATCCCCGCGGACGCTCGCCGTTAACCGCTGACGGGCGGCGGCCCGTCCCGCAGGCCTGTGGCGCCTCGTGCGTCAGCCGTTTACATCCGCGCCACTCGGCGCTACTTTCCGAACCAAGGGAAGGTGGGAGCGCTCCCATACGGTGGACCGGAACCCGCCTGTGCGCCGCTCCCACCTCACCCGGCCGCACCGCGTCCGCGTCCGCGCCGGCGCATCCGCACGGCTGTACCTGTGCGGCGGCACCCGCACGGCTGCGCCAGCGAAGCGGCACCCGCACCGCCGCACCCGTACACACGCATCCGCACAGCCCGTACCTGAAGGAACGGACCCTCCTGTCATGATCCTGACAAACACAACGGACGCGGGCGCCCGCCCGCCGCGCCGATCAACCCTCCCGACCCGAGCCAGAGCCCTCTTCCTCGTCCTGGTCTCCCTCCTCGCGACCATCCCCGCCGTGGCCCTCGTCATGAGCACCGGCGGCGAGGCCGAGGCTCACGGCACCCCCATGAAGCCCGGCAGCCGTACCTTCCTGTGCTGGCAGGACGGTCTGACCGACACCGGTGAGATCAAGCCGGTCAACCCCGCCTGTAAGGCGGCCCAACAGATCAGTGGCACAACGCCGTTCTACAACTGGTTCTCGGTGCTCCGCTCCGACGGCGCGGGCCGCACCCGCGGCTTCGTGCCCGACGGCGAGCTGTGCAGCGGCGGCAACACCAACTTCACCGGCTTCAACGTGCCGCGCGACGACTGGCCGCTCACCCATCTCACCTCGGGTGCGACGGTCGACTTCTCCTACAACGCCTGGGCCGCGCACCCGGGTTGGTTCTACGTGTACATCACCAAGGACGGCTTCGACCCGAAGCAGACCCTCACCTGGGACGACATGGAGGAGCGGCCCTTCCTCTCGGTCGACCATCCGCCGCTCAACGGCTCCCCGGGCACGGTCGAGGCCAACTACTCCTGGACCGGAAAGCTTCCTGACAACAAGTCGGGCCGCCACATCGTCTACATGGTCTGGCAGCGCTCCGACAGTCAGGAAACCTTCTACTCCTGCTCCGACATCGTCTTCGACGGCGGAAACGGCGAGGTGACCGGCATCAAGGAGCCCGGCAACCCGACCGACCCGGTGCCCGGCGAGTGCTCCGCCGCCCGCCGCACGACCGGCACCTGGTCCGGCGGCCACCAGTCCGAGGTGACCGTCACCAACACCGGCGACGTCCCGATGCTCGGCTGGATGGTCGACTGGACGCTGCCCGCCGGCCAGAAGGTGGAGAGCCTCTGGAGCGGCAACGCGACCTACAACGGCCAGGCCGTGATGGTCCACAACGCCGACTGGAACGGCTCCCTCGATCCGGGGGAGAGCACGACGTTCGGCTACGTCGTCTCCGGCTCCGGCGGCGACAGCACGGCGACCCTGCCCTGCCGGGTGGGCTGAACCGCGGTCCGCGGCGGACCCGGTGGGCGTCGGACGTCGCCCGCCGGGTCCGCAGTCTGTCGACAGAGTGATTGACAGGAGAACGAACTGGTAACGGCAGGCAACTGTAAGGGGGTTCGCCGTGGTCTAGCCCATATGAAGATCAGTTTCTTGCTGCACAACGCCTACGGGATCGGAGGCACGATCACCACCACGTTCAACCTGGCCCAGGCGCTGGCCGAGCGGCACGAGGTGGAGATCGTCTCCGTGCTGCGGCACCGGGAGCGCCCCAACTTCACCCTGGACCCGAAGGTTTCCTTAACGCCACTGGTGGACCTGCGCCACGAGAAGGAACATCCCCTGCATCTGAGACCGGCAAGAGTGTTTCCGGTCGCAGAGTACCGCCACCACCAGTACAGCGAGCTGACCGACCAGCGGATCGGCGAATGCCTGGCCGCGATCGACGCCGACGTCGTCATCGGCACCCGGCCGGGGCTCAACGTGCACCTGGCACTGCAGGCACCGGAGCACGTCGTCCGCATCGGGCAGGAGCACCTCACCCTCGGCAACCATCCGCCCCGGCTGCGCACCGTGCTGCGCCGGGCCTACCGCCGGCTCGACGTGCTCACCGCGGTCACGGAGGCGGACGCCGCCGCGTACCGGCGCAGGATGCGGCTGCCCGGGGTCCGGGTCGAGGCACTCCCGAACAGCGTCCCCGATCCGGTGCTGCCCGCCGCGGACGGCACCGCCAGGATCGTGGTCGCGGCGGGACGACTGGTCCCGGTGAAGCGGTACGACCTGCTCATCGAGGCGTTCGCCCTGGTCGCCGCCGAACACCCTGACTGGCAGCTGCGCATCTATGGCAAGGGGGAGGAGCAGGACCGCCTGCGGCAGCTCATCCACCGCCTCGGCCTGTACGAGAACGTCTTCCTCATGGGTGCCGCCGCCCCCATGGAGGCGGAGTGGGTCAAGGGCTCGATCGGCGCGGCCGCGTCGAACTTCGAGCCGTTCGGCATGACCATCGTCGAGGCGATGCGCTGCGGCCTGCCGGTCGTGAGCACCGACTGCCCGTACGGACCCGGCGAGATCATCGAGGACGGGGTCGACGGCCGGCTGGTGCCCGTCGGGGACCGCGACGCGCTCGGCGCCGCACTGCTGGACCTCGTCCGCGACGACGAGCGACGCCGGCGGATGGGCCGCACGGCCATGGCGAACGCGCGACGGTTCGCCCCCGTCCCGGTCGTGGAACATGCCGAACGCCTGATGGACGAGGCGATGTCGGCCCGCCGGACCGGGCGACGGACCGCGCCGGAACGCGGCCGAATACGCAACGCCCTGGTGAGCCAGGGCTTCGCCGCACGCGACACCGCGCACGCCGCGGCCGCCCGCGCGCTGCGCACGGTTCGGAGGGGACAGCGATGACGACGGAGCCCGGCGCGACGCGTGACGCGCACCTGCGTGCCGACTGCACGATCGACGCGGACGGCCGGATCGCCTTCACCTTCCGGTCGCCGGCGGCCGCTCCCGGCTCCCGGCCGCCCCAGTTGCTGCTGCGGCCGCGCCCCAAGAAGGGGCAGCCCGAGAAGGTCCCGCACGCCCTCGACCTGGAGCCCCTGGACGACGGCCGCCTGTGCGCCGTCCTGGAGCCGAGGCCCGCCCTCGCCGAGGGCCGGTGGGACGTGTACCTCCTTGCCGAACCCGGAGCGGCACGGCAGCGCGTCCGCCCCGGGCTGCGTGACCTGCGCGCCCTCGTCGACGGACAGGCCCGTGACTGGCCGTCGCCGGTCGCCGTACGGGTGCCGTACACCACCAAGGACGGCTACCTCGCGGTGCGGGCCTGGCTGCGCACCGCCCATGCGGAGGTCGAGGGCATCGAGGTCACGGACCGGACGATGACGGTCAGGGCCAGACTGCACGGCACCACGCTCGCCGACGGGGCCGCCGTACGACTGCGCCTGCGGGGCGGGGACGGCGTCGTACGGACCCTGGAACCGAGGGTCGCGAGTGACGGCCGGGCGTTCTCCTTCACCGTGGACTATGGGGAGTTGGCCGTCGGACAGGGGAAGGGAAGTCGTGTCTGGGACCTCTCCGTCCAGTCCCGACTCGACGCCACAGCCTCTCCCGTCCGACTCGGCCGGCTGTTCGACGACGTGGCGGATCGCAAGGAGATCTTCGTCCATCCGGCGGCCCAGATCGGCGCTGTCGCCGTACGTCCCTACTACACCGTCGACAACGACCTCTCCGTGGAGGTGACCGCCGCGACGGCGTGATGTGTGTCCTCGAGCGGACCCGGTGGGCGTTGAGCCGTCGTCCACCGGGTCCGCGAGCCGGACGGACCCGAGGGGGAGAGAGGACCGTCCGGTTGGGGAGTGGCTTGTGTCTGCGCGAAGCCGTGAGGTGCGACAACGTTGTCGTGCAGTCTCCACACGACTCTACCGCCTCAACGGAGAACACAGTCAAGCCAGTTGGGTATCCGGCCGCTCCGGTCCCGCCTGGGGAGCGTCCGAGGCGCCGCCGTCCTTCCGTGAGGGCGAGCGGCTCGGTGCACCCGGGGTCACACCGGCCGCGGGCTGAAGTCCAACACGTCGCACAGCCAGTCCAGTTGACGACGGACGTGCACGGCGTCGCCGCCCTCGTGGCCGTTGAACGGATAGGCGTGGATCTCCTTGCGGGGAGCGGCGCCCGACAGTTCCGCATAGCGGTTGGCGGCGCCGTACGCCCCGCTCGGCGGGCACACCGTGTCGCGCAGGCCGACCCCGAAGTGGGCCGGTGCGTGGGCGCGCCGGGCGAAGGCGATCCCCTCCAGGTAGGAGAGGGTGTCGTACGCGGCCCGCTCGGCGCCCCGGTGCACGGCGAGGTACGCGGCGATCTCGCCGTACGGCCCCGCGTCGGTGAGGTCGAGTGCGCGCCGGATGCCGCACAGGAACGGGGCGGTGGCGAGGAGTGCGGCGAGGTCCGGGACGAGACCGGCGACCGCGAGGGCGAGCCCGCCGCCCTGGCTGTTGCCGACGGCCGCGATGCGGGCGGCGTCCACCCCGGGCAGAGCCCGCACGGCCGTGACGGCTCGTACCGCGTCCGTGATCAGGCGGCGGTAGTGGTGGTCGTGGGGCGACAGCAGCCCGCGCACCGCCGGGCCCGGGCCGCCCGGTGCCGTGGCGTGCGGGTCCGGGGTGGCACCTCCGCTGCCGTACTGGTCGCCCTGGCCCCTGTTGTCCATCAGCAGATGCGCGTACCCGGCGTTGACCCAGGTCAGCCGCTCGTGGGGGAGACCTCGGCCACGGCCGTAACCGGCGTACTCGACCACGGCCGGCAGCGGATCGCGCACCCCGGCCGGTCTGCTGAACCAGGCCCGCACCGGGTCGCCGGCGAACCCGCGGAAAGTCACGTCCCAGGTCTCGGTCAGCCGTAGCCCGGTGCGCACAGGGTGCGCAGACACCAACACCTCCGGCTGGGCCGCCTCCTTGAGGGTGTCGTGCCAGAACTCGTCGAAGTCGGCGGGCTCCTGGGGGTCCGGACGGTAGCGCTCCAGCTCCGCCAAAGGCAGGTCGAACGCGGGCACCAGCGGCCTCCGATTGTTGCGCTTGAAAATCTGAATGTTTCGACGTCCCGGTCTTCTCCGTGTGCCAGGCTCCTCAACTCCCCTTCCCTGTCAGTCCCATTGACAGCCATTACACCCGCCCCTAACCTCGCCGCAAAGTTGCCGGTACGAATCCGAAACTTTCGGTGCCACCGGGAGGCCCACCGTATGAGCACCTCCACCACGTCGGCTCCACCGCCCGGCACACAGGAGCCGCCGCCGACGAAGAACCCACCCCGGCGGGGCCGGCCGCCGACGCGCACCGGCTGGCGGCGGGCGCTGCGCCGGGACTGGCGGTTGTACTCACTGGCGCTGCTGCCGCTGCTTTTCTTCCTGGTCTTCCGCTACCTGCCGATGATCGGCAACGTGATCGCCTTCCGGCGCTTCGAGCCGGGCGGGTCGATGTTCGGCGAGGACTGGGTGGGGCTGCGTTATGTCGAGATGTTCCTCAGCGACCCCACCTTCTGGCAGGTGTTCCGCAACACCCTGTGGCTCGGCGGACTGACGCTCGTCTTCTGCTTCCCGATCCCGATCGTGCTCGCCCTGCTGCTCAACGAGGTGCGACGCCGTGCGCTGAAACGATTCGTACAGTCGGTTTCGTATCTGCCGCACTTCCTGTCGATCGTGATCGTCGCGGGCATCACGATGCAGATGCTCGCCACCGACGGCCCGATCAACCACGTACTGGGCTGGCTCGGCCACGACCCGATCCGCTTCATCCAGGAACCCGAGTGGTTCCGCACCGTCTACGTCGGCTCGGAGATCTGGCAGACCGCCGGCTGGGGCACGATCCTCTACCTCGCCGCGCTCACCACCATCGACGAGGACCTGTACGAGGCCGCCCGCATCGACGGCGCGGGCCGCTGGCGGCAGATCTGGCACGTCACCCTGCCCGGCATCCGGCCCACCATGATCACGCTGCTGATCCTCAACGTCGGCACGTTCCTCGCCGTCGGCTTCGAGAAGGTCCTTCTGCTGTACAACCCGCTGACCTACCAGACCTCCGACGTGATCTCCACGTACGTCTACCGGACCGGTGTGGAGTCCAACAGCTTCAGCTACGCCGCCGCCATCGGCCTGTTCGAGGCGATCATCGGCCTGGTCCTGATCACGTCCGCCAACCAGCTCTCGCGCCGCACAGTGGGGACCAGCCTGTGGTGAAGCCGAGTCGTTCCCACCGTGTCTTCCAGGGCGTCAACGGGGTGATCCTCACCCTTGTCGTGGCCGTGACCCTGTACCCCTTCCTCAACATCGTCGCCCGGTCCTTCAGCGGGGAGCGTCAGATCCGCGCCGGTGAGGTGACCCTGTGGCCCAAGGGGTTCAACCTCACCACGTACAAGATCGTGTTCCAGGACTCCATGTTCTGGCGCAACTACGGCAACACCGTGCTCTACACGGTCGTGGCGACCGCCGTCGCCATGGTGCTGACGACCTGTTACGCCTACGTCCTGTCGAAGAAGCACCTCAAGGGCCGCACCGCACTCGTCGGCATCGCCGTGTTCACCATGTTCTTCACCGGCGGTCTGATCCCCAACTACGTCCTGATCACCAGCCTCGGTCTGAAGAACAGCGTGTGGGCGATCGCCCTGCCCAACGCGATCAGCGTGTTCAACCTGCTGGTGATGAAGGCCTTCTTCGAGAGCCTGCCGACCGAGCTGGAGGAGGCCGCGCAGATCGACGGGCTGAGTACGTACGGCATCCTGCTGCGGATCGTGCTGCCGCTGTCCAAGGCGGTCGTCGCCACGATGGTGCTCTTCTACTCGGTGTCGTTCTGGAACTCCTGGTTCAGCGCGTTCCTCTACATGGACCAGACCGACCTCATGCCGGTCACCGTCTATCTGCGCAACCTCATCCAGGGCGCCACCGCAGGCTCCAACGCCGGTGCCGGCGCGGAGCAGCTCAGCCAGGTCGGGGCGAACATCCAGGCGGTCACCATCGTGCTCACCGCGCTGCCGATCCTCTGCGTGTACCCGTTCGTCCAGCGCTACTTCGTCTCGGGCGTGATGCTCGGCGCGGTCAAGGGCTGACCGGCGGGGCGCCGACGGGGAGCCGGCGGGGAGCGTCAACCCACTTACGGAACAAAGGAGTATCCGTGAAGAACGCAGGACAACTGTCGCGGCGCCAGATCCTCGCCGCCGCCGGTTTCATCGGCCTCGCCACCCTCACCGGCTGCGGCAGCGGCGACGACGGCGGGGACTCCAAGGACCTGTCGAAGAAGCAGAACGGCGCGATGAAGGAGTACCGCACCGGACAGCAGTTCAAGGCCGCGAAGCCCCTCTCCTTCTCGCTGCTGCACAACAACAACCCCGTCTACCCGACGAAGAGCGGCTGGCTGTTCTGGCAGGAGGTCACCAAGCGCACCGGCATCACGCTCAAGCCCGTCGACGTCCCGCTGGCGGACTACGAGAAGAAGCGCAGCGTCCTCATCGGCGCGGGCGACGCCCCCTTCCTGATCCCCAAGACCTACCACCCCTCCGAGGTCGCCTTCGTGTCGTCCGGCGCGATCCTCGCCGTCAGTGACTACGTGCACCTGATGCCCAACTTCCAGGACAAGGTGAGGAGATGGAAGCTCGAGCCCGAGCTCGACTCCATACGCCAGTCCGACGGCAAGTACTACCTGCTGCCCGGCCTGCACGAGAAGGCCAAGTCCGGCTACTCACTGTCCTTGCGCACGGACGTCCTCGACAAGCACGGACTGGCCCTGCCCACCAGCTGGGACGAGGTGTACGACGTCCTCAAGGCACTCAAGGCCGAGTACCCGGACACATACCCCTGGACCGACCGCTGGAGCACCAACACCCCCTTCCCGTGCGGCGCGCTGTTCAGCTACCTCGGCCAGGCGTACGGGGTCAAGGCGGGGTGGACGTACGACAACATCTCCTTCGACTCCAAGGCGCAGAAGTTCGTCTTCACCGCCACGCAGGACGGCTACCGGCAGATGATCGAGTACCTGCGCAAGCTCGTCGCCGAGAAGCTCCTCGACCCGGAGAGCTTCACCCAGCAGGACGACCAGGCGGTGCAGAAGCTGCTGGCCGAGAAGTCCTATGTGATCAGTGCCAACCCGCAGGAGCTGGTGCAGAACTACCGCTACAACCTGCGGAAGCAGATCAAGGGCGCGAAGATCGAGATGGTGCCGGTGCCGCTCGGCCCGGCGGGCCCGGTGGTGCTCGGCGGGGCCCGGCTGGAGAACGGCATCATGATCTCCAGCAAGGCCCTCAAGAGCGACACCTTCGTCGCGATGATGCAGTTCGTGGACTGGCTCTGGTACTCCGACGAGGGCCAGAAGTTCTGCAAGTGGGGCGTCCCGGGCGTCACCTACACCGAGTCCGGCGACACCTACGAGCTCAAGCCCGGCATCTCCCTGATGGGCTCCGACCCGGACGCCCCGAAGGACCTCCAGAAGGACTACGGCTTCTTCAACGGCGTCTTCACCTACGGCGGCAGCTGGGCCCTGGTCTCCTCCAACTTCAGCCCGGACGAGAAGAAGTTCCAGGACGCCATGACCCAGCGCGAACAGCTCCCGATCGACCCGGCGCACCCGCTGCAGTCCATGGAGCAGGAACAGGCGACGCTCTGGGACACCCCGCTCAAGGACCACGCCATCCAGAACACCCTCAAGTTCGTCCTCGGCAAGCGCCCGCTGTCCGAATGGGACGACTACGTCGCCGAGTCGAAGGCCAAGAACATGGACCAACTCGTGGACCTGCACAACAAGGCGAAGGAACGCTTCGAGAAGGAGAACGGGTGAGCGGCGGCGTCCGTACGGCCGACTTCGGCGCCGGAGTCCTCTCCCGCGCCGCCGCCCTGATCCACACCCTGGTCACCGTCGAGGCCCTGCTGCTCCTGGCCGCCGCACCCGGACTCGCCGGCCTGCTCCTCCTCGGCCCCGACCCGGCCAACCTGCCCCTGGCCGCCGTATGCCTGCTGCCGCTGGGCCCCGCCCTGTCCGCCGCCGTCTACGCCCTGCACCACCGCACCGGTGACCTCACCGATCTGCACCCGGCCCGCGCCTACGTCCGAGGCTGGCGGCTCAACGCCCTCCCGGCGCTGCGGCTCTGGACACCACTGCTCGCCTGGCTGACCGTCATCGCCTTCACCCTGACCCACTTCTCGGCCACCGGTCTGCCCGGCTGGTGGGCGGTGCTGCTCGGCGTGATCGGCACCGGCTCCCTGCTGTGGGGCGCGCACGCGCTGGTCCTCACCTCGCTGTTCGCCTTCCGCGGCCGCGACACCGCCCGCCTCGCCGCGTACTTCCTCTTCCGGCACGGCCGCGCCACCCTCGGCGCCGCCTCCCTGCTCCTGCTGACGGCCGCGTCGACCGCCCTGCTGACCGAGGCCCTGCCCGCCCTGCTGGCGGCCCCACTGCTGCTCTCCCTGCTGCACAGCAGCCGCCCGGTGATCGCCGAGACCCAGGAGGACTTCACCGCATGACCGCGCCGCGCACCCCGAGGATCCCGTACGGCGGCGACTACAACCCCGAACAGTGGCCGCAGCAGGTCTGGGACGACGACCACCGCCTGTTCACCCAGGCCCGCATCGACACCCTCACCGTCGGCGTCTTCACCTGGTCCCTCACCCAACCCGCCCCGGACACCTACGACTTCACGCACCTCGACCGCATCCTCGACCGAGCCGCCGCCGAGAACCGCCGGGTCTGCCTGGCCACGGGCACCGCGGCCCTCCCGCCCTGGCTCGCGAAGCAGTACCCGGAAGTCAACCGCACCGACTTCGAGGGCCGCCGCCACCGCTACGGCCGGCGCCACAGCTTCTGCCCCAGCTCACCGGCGTACCGCGAGCACGCCACCGCGATCGCCGCCCGCCTCGCCGAACGCTACGCGGACCACCCGGCGCTGCTCGCCTGGCACATCAACAACGAGTACGGCGGGGCCTGTTACTGCGACCTGTGTGCCGCCGCCTTCCGGGAACGGCTCCGGGCCACGTACGGCACCCTCGATGCCCTCAACGACGCCTGGTGGACGACCTTCTGGTCCCACCGCTACACCGACTGGGACCAGATCGAGCCCCCCAACGCCCTCACCGAACACTGGCGCGGCCCCGACCACACCGCCTTCCAGGGCATCACCCTCGACTACTTCCGCTTCACCACCGACGCCCTCCTCGGCTGCTTCCTCGCCGAGAAGGAGGTGATCCGCGCCCAGGACCCGGACACGCCGGTCACCACCAACTTCATGGGCATGTTTCGCCCCCTCGACTACCACCGCTGGGCGCCCCACCTCGACTTCGCATCCTGGGACAGCTACCCGCCCCTCGACGCCCCGCCCACCTGGCCGGCCCTCGCCCACGACCTGATGCGCGGCCTCAAGGACGGCGCCCCGTTCTGGCTGATGGAGCAGACCCCGTCCACGACGGCCTGCCGTGACGTCAATCCGCTGCGCCGCCCGGGCGAGCTCCGCCTGGCCACCTTCCAGGCCATCGCCCACGGCGCAGACGCGGCCCTCTACTTCCAGATGCGCGCATCCCGCGGAGCCTGCGAGAAGTACCACGGCGCGGTCATCGGTCACGCGGGCCGGGACGACACGCGCGTGTTCCGTGAAGTGGCGGAACTGGGACGGGAGTTGGAGGCTCTTGGCGACGCGACCCTCGGTGCGCGCACCCCGGCCCGCACCGCCCTTCTCTTCGACTGGGACAGCTGGTGGGCCCTGGAGATCTCCGACGGTCCCTCTCGACTGGTCAAGTACCAGGAGGTGGTCCACGCCTACTACCGGGCCGCCCGCGAGGCGGGCGCGGACGTGGACGTCGTCCCGGTCACCGCCGACCTCACCACGTACGACGTGGTGCTGGCCCCCGTCCTGCACATGGTCAAGGGCGACCTCGCCGGCCGATTGGAGGCCGTCGCCGCGCGTGGCGGGACGGTCCTGACGACGTTCCTCTCGGGCCGCGTCGACGAACACGACCGAGCCTTTCTCACCGATGTTCCCGGCCCGTTCGGTCCGCTCATGGGGGTCCGCGTCGACGAGTGGGACTCCCGGCCGACGGACGTCGTGCGACCGGTCCGGCTGGGGGAGCTGACCTGCGAGGCACGCCTGGTCTTCGAGATCGTGCTGCCGCGCGGCGCCGAGGCGGTCGGCACGTACGGCGCCGACTTCTACGCCGGCACCCCGGCCGTGACCCGGCACGCCTGCGGACAGGGCGAGGGGTGGTACGTCGCCACCGCCCTCGACCAGCCCGGCGTCCACTGGGTGGTCCGCCGGATCCTGGCTCGCCACGACCTGCTCGGCCCGTACGCCGACCACCCCGAGCTGGAGACCGCGACCCGGGTTTCCCCGGACGGGACCAGCCTCCTCTTCCTCCTCAACCACACCCCTGAACCCGCCCACCTGACCGCGCACACCACCGCCACCGACCTGCTCACCGGCAAACGGGTCGAGGAGGGCGAACCCCTGACCCTCGACCCGCTCGGCACGGCGATCCTGCGGACGCGGTAGCCACAGCCCTTCAGTGGATGCGCCGCCCATGTGCGTCGGCCACACCCGACTTGCGCAAGAAGTAGCTGTTGATCTGATCGCGCCACTCGCGGGCGCTGCGGAGCTGCTCCTCGAACCGCTCCGCCACCCGCGCGTGGCGCGCCGGGTCCATGAGCCCGGCCAGCGAAGCCCACACCTCCCGGGCCTCCTCCACCTCTTGCACGCCTTCGAAGTGTGTGTCGTATATGTGCTGGATCACCGTCTTCCCACTTTGAAGCGTGTGCCCGTAGGACACGTGGTGGAAGAACAGCAGCAGCTCGTCCGGGCAGGTGTCCGGCGACTCGTACACCTCGGCCCACACCTTGGCGTACTGACCCGCATACCCGGTGCCGGTCGTCACGCTGCGGTCGACGCCGATGCCGTCGCGGTCGGCGAAGTGGTAGGTGCCCCAGGGGCTGTACTCGTAGCCGTCGACGCTCGGGCCGTAGTGGTGGCCGGGCTGCACCATCCAGCCCACCCCGAGCGGGGCGGTGTACTTCTCGTACGTCCGCCACGAGCCGTCCAGCACGGTCCGCAGCCCCGCGTGCAGGCGTGTGTCGGCGGGGCCGGGCGCGAAGGTGAGCCCGATCCACTCGTCGAGGATCCGGCCGGGATCCGCGTGCGGCTGCCAGGCCAGCCGCCCGAAGGTGTACAGGTTCGCCTGGGCCAGCGGGTGCCCGGTCCAGAACGGGTCGTCGCCGACGTTGGACACGGCGACGAGACCGCCGCGCGCCAGCTCCCCGACGGACGCACCGTCCGCCCCGCCGTGCGGCCGGAACCGCAGCACCTCGCTCCACATCGGCCCCAGCCAGCACACGTGCCGCTGCTGCCCGGTGTACTCCTGCGTGGCCTGCGTCTCCACCGCGAGCCGGGTGCCGGGCATCGCGCCGATCAGCGGCGAGACCGGCTCGCGCACCTGGAAGTCCATCGGCCCGTGCTTGACCTGGAGGACGGCGTTGTCGGCGAACTCCCCGTCCAACGGCGTGAAATGGTCGTACGCCGCCCGCGCCCGGTCCGTCGTCCGGTCCCGCCAGTCCTGGCGGTGGTCGTAGACGAACGCCCGCCAGTGCACCGTGCCGCCGTACGGCTCCAGCGCCGCGGCCAGCATGTTCGCGCCGTCCGCGTGGCTGCGGCCGTACGCGAACGGCCCCGGCCGGCCCTCGGAGTCGGCCTTCACCACGTACCCGCCGAAGTCGGGAATCGCCGCGTACGCCCGCGCGCTCGCCTCGGCCCACCACCCCCGCACGGCCTCGTCCAGCGGATCCGCGGTCGGCAGCCCACCGAGCACCATCGGGGCGGCGAAGGTGACCGACAGATGCGTGCGGATGCCGTACGGCCGCAACGCGCCCGCGATCTCGGCGACTTCACGGATCCGGTCCGTGAGGAGATGGGCCTCGGCCTCGTGCACGTTGACGTTGTTCACCGCCACGGCATTGATCCCGCAGGCCGCCAGCAGCCTGCCGTACGCCCGCACCCGCCCCAGCAGTTCCCCGCGCGCCCTGCCGTCCTGCCAGAACAGCGACCCGCCGGCGTACCCGCGCTCCACCTGGCCCATGACCGGGTGCACGGCCACGTTGTCCCAGTGGTCGAGCATGCGCACCGCCGACTCGGGCCGGTGCTCCTCACGTCCGTACGAGCCCTGGAACGCCGTGTCCCCGAGCCGGACGACGTGGAAGAGGCCGTACAGCAGCCCGGACCCGCCGGACGCGGTGACGGTCGCAGGGCCGTCACCGCGCTCGAAGGTGAACGCCTCACCGCCGCCGCCGTCTTCGGCGCCGGTCAGCTCCAGTACCAGGTCGTACCGTTCGTACGGTGCGCAGGACACGAGAGTCCCGTCGCGCGAGACGCTTCCCCCGAACCGTACGCAGGCCTCCGCCACTTCCGCGTGCACCGTGTCCACCAGCGGACCCGAGCCACGGATCAGCGTCCGCCGGGTGCCGATCGGCCGGAACGCCTCGTCCGGCAGCCAGGCCGGATCGACACCCTGCATGAGACCCCCAACGCGTCCGCTCAGGCGAGCAGTTCGACTTCCGACACCACCGCCTCGCCGTCGAGCACCAGGCGGTACTCCCCGTACGTACCCGGTGACCCCACCGTGAACGCCCGTGTCTGGCGGTCCCACGCGAAGGACTGCCCCGAGCGCTGGTCGAGGGTCTGCCACGTGGTCCCGTCGTCCGATCCCTGGAGCGTCCAGCCGGTCGGCGCCTTCGTCCGGTCCGACGGTGACGTCAGGGTGTACTGCACGGCCTCGGCGTCCTCGGACACCGGCAGCTCCACCGAGGTGACGCTCGCCTGGGTGGCCGAGGTGTTGTCGAAGAGCGCGCCCTCACCCTTCAGGACGTCCGCCCTCGGCACCGGCACCTCGTCGTCCTTGGTGATCGACACGGGCGCCGCGTTCTTGCCGGTGCCCCACGACGAGGGCCGCGGCCCCATGTCGAACTCCAGGACGCCACCCTTCGCGATCAGCGAGTGGGGCAGCGAAGTCGACCTCCACGGCACGCCGTTGACCTTCACGCCCTGTACGTACACGTTGCGCGCGCTGTTCCTCGGCGCCTTGACGACCAGCTCCCGGCCGTTCTCCAGATGGACCGTCGCCTTGGTGAACAAGGGCGACCCGATCGCGTACTCGCCGCTGCCCATCACCAGCGGATAGAAGCCCAGCGCCGAGAACAGGAACCAGGCCGACTGCTCGCCGTTGTCCTCGTCGCCGTGGTAGCCCTGCCCGATCTCGCTGCCGACGTAGAGCCGCGACAGCACCTCACGGACGTTCTTCTGTGTCTTCCAGGGCTGCCCGGCGGCGTTGTACATGTAGTTCGCGTGGTGGGCGACCTGGTTGGAGTGGCCGTACATGCCCATCCGGACGTCCCGCGCCTCCGTCATCTCGTGGATGACCCCGCCGTAGGAGCCGACGAAGTCGGGCGAGGCCGTCTCCGGGGTGGCGAAGTACTCGTCGAGCTTGTCGGCGAGGCCGCCGCGGCCGCCGTAGAGGTTGGCCAGGCCCCGGCTGTCCTGCGGGGCGGTGAAGGCGTAGCCCCAGCCGTTGGTCTCCGTGTAGTCGTAGCCCCACACGCGCGGGTCGTACTTCGAGGACTCGACGCGCCAGTCGCCCTTCGCGTCACGGCCCTGGAAGAAGCCGGCCTTCCCGTCGAAGAGGTGCACATAGTCCTGGGCGCGGTTCAGGAAGTACTCCGCCTCCTCCTTGTACCGCTTGTCGCCGGTCTTCTTGTACAGCGCCTGGCCCATCCGCGCGATGCCGTAGTCGTTGAGATAGCCCTCCAGCGCCCACGACAGGCCCTCGTGCGTCTCGGTGCTCGTGTAGCCGAGGAAGGGCGAGGTCTCCATGCCCTTGCGGCCCACGCCGGACGACGGGGGCACGACCGTCGCGTTCTTCACGGCCGCGTCGTAGGCCGACTTCGCGTCGAAGTCGACGCCCTTGACGTAGGCGTCCGCGAAGGCGACGTCGGACGAGGTGCCGGTCATGAGGTCCGCGTAGCCGGGGGAGGACCAGCGGGAGGTCCAGCCGCCGTCCTTGTACTGCTGCACGAACCCGTCGACCATCTCGCCCGCCTGGCCCGGCGTGAGGAGCGAGTACGCCGGCCAGGTGGTCCGGTACGTGTCCCAGAAGCCGTTGTTGACGTACACCTTGCCGTCGACGATCTTCGCGCCGGTGTGCGTCGGGGTGTCGGGGTTCGGCATCGGGGAGAACGGCGAGGCGTACTGGTACTTCGAACCGACCTTCTCGAAACCGGAGTTGGGGTACAGGTACAGCCGGTACAGGCTGGAGTACAGCGTGGTCAGCTGGTCCGGCGTCGCGCCCTCCACCTCGACCTTGCCGAGCAGGCGGTCCCACTGGCGCTGGGCGCGCGACTTCACGGTGTCGAAGGAGGTGCCGTCGGGGATCTCCTGGCGCAGGTTGTCCTTCGCCTGGTCGATGCTGATGAGGGAGGTGGCGAGACGGAGGGTGACGGTCCGGTCGTCGCCGGCGTCGAAGCGCAGGTGCCCCTTCACCCCACTGGAGGATCCCTCGGTCACCGGCTTGTCGAACGTGCCGTACACGAACAACCGGGTCGCACCCGTCGACAGCCCGGACTTCACGTCCGAGTAGCCGGTGACGATCCCGTTCTCCTTGTCGAGCGTGAGCCCCGCCTGGTCCGTCACGTTGTCGAAGAGGACGCTCGCGTCGTCACCCGGGTAGGTGAAGCGCAGCACCGCCGCGTGGTCGGTGGGCGCCATCTCCGCCTTGAGGCCGTTCTCGAACCGCACCCCGTAGTAGTACGGCCGTGCCGTCTCGTTCTCGTGCCGGAAGGCCAGCTCGCGCGCCTCACGTCCGGTGTCCGGGGTGCCGGCGGCGGCCGACGGCATCACCTGGAAGGTCTGCCGGTCACCCATCCAGGGGCTCGGCTCATGACTGGCGCTGAACGCCTGGATCGTCGGCAGGTTGTCGTCGTTGTTCGATCGGGCGTAGTCGTACAGCCAGCTCAGCGACCCCGCGTTCGTCACCGGCGTCCAGAAGTTGAAGCCGTGCGGCACGGCGGTCGCCGGGAAGTTGTTGCCGCGCGAGAAGCCGCCGCTGGAGAGGGTGCCGCGGGTGGTGAGCGCGTAGTCCGACTTGTGGGCCTTCGGCTTCTCGGGGGCGACCGTCCGCAGCGCGATGTCGTCCAGCCAGCCCCGGAACTTCGCCGGGCCCCTGGGGGAGTCGTAGGCCACGAGTATCCGGTCGACGGTCCTGCCGGCCGCGACCGACCCGATCCGCGAGGCGACGTTGTTCCACTGGTTGACGTACAGCACCTTGGCGGCGCCCTGCCCGCGCGGGGAGAGCGGGAAGCCGTGCTGGTCGGTGGCGCCGAGGTCGCTCAGATAGGTGCCGTCGGTGAAGGCGAGGTCGACGGAGACGTTCGTGGCGTCGTAGTCGAGGTCGCCGTCGGCCATCGACGGGAAGACGCGGTAGGACAGGCGGGTGTCGCGGCCGACGGCCACGTTCACGTCGTACACCTTGTTGTACGAGTACGCCTTCCCGTCCGCCGTGTGCCGGCCGGCGTAGCGCAGGGCCCGCTTTCCGGTGAAACCGGCGCCCGCCTTGGCGGTCGGGGAGCCGCTCGGGCCGCGGTCGACCAGGGAGAGCATGTCCTGCGGGACCGGGCCCTCGCTGCCGCCGGTGGAGAACTGGACGTCGGCGAGCTGCAGGATGCCGGAGGCGCCGTTGTTCTTGGCGACCTCCAGCCGGAAGTGCCGGTATTCGGCCGGTTCCGCGATGTCGTACGTCTTTGTCTGGAACCGTTCGGCGAACGTCTCACCGGAGCGGGTGTCGACGGTCTTCCAGTCCTTGCCGTCCGTGGACGCCTTCAGGGTCCAGTCCCGCGGGTCGCGCTCGGCGTAGTCATTGGCCGAAGTGAGCGCGTATTTCGCGATTCTCGCTGGTTTGTCCAGATCGAATTCCACCCATCCGGTGGCTTCGAAAACCAGCCACTTACTGCTCGGCTCCCCGTCGACGAGGTTCTCCTTCACCTCCCCGCCACCGGTGTTCTCGCCGTTCGCCCGCACGTCCGTCACATGGTCGGTCACATTGCCCGGGATGCCGCTGCTGTAGCCGCCGTCGACGCCCGAGGACCGCTTGGTGCCGTCCGGCGCGGTGTCGACGGTGCTGAGCCAGTCGGGTGCCGGGTCGCCGGCCTCGAACGAGGAGGCGAACTCCCGGTCGGCCGCCGAGGGCGCCTCCGGCAGGGCGACGGCCACCCCCTGCGAGCCCACGGTCAAAGCGAAGGCGGCCGCCGACACGACCGCCGTACCCCATCTGTGCCGAGCTCTCTGCTGCATAAGCCGGTACCCTCCCTGCGCACGGGACAACGTTGTCAACTTCGCTGCGCAAGGATCAGTTGTGGCTCAAGTGCCAAGTATTGTCAAGGGTGTTGGCTGTGGCATTCGGGGCTTATGCTGCGGATTTTTCGGGCAAGCGGCGCACAGGCCACTCATATTTCCGGGAGGTCTCAACTCGGAAAAGACCACCGGCCAACCTTGCATTCGATCTTGCTCCGCTGGCGGGAAGTGGACTATACCTGTCGGCACTTCACATGATTGCGCACTTCCTGCACGACCCCAGCTTGACCCGATCGCGGTGCCGGGGAGGATCCGGTTCACCGCCTGAGTCCTGGAGAAGGCGAGGACTTGAGCATGGGATCCACTTCTGCCCAGAATCCCGAGAACAACGGCTCCGCGGGTGTCGGACGCCGCGATCTGATCAAGCGGTCCGCCGCGCTCGGCCTGATCTCCGTACCGACGATGAGTTTCCTGTCCGCGTGTGCCAGTGGCGGGGGCGGCGGCAACGGTGACAAAGCCAAGGAGGGCACGAAGACCGCGAAGAACCCGCTCGGCGTCAATGACACCGCGCAGATGGAGTTCGTGCTCTTCGACGGCGGTTTCGGCAAGGAGTACGCCGAGGACGCCGTGAAGATCTACGAGCAGAACTTCCCCAAGGTGAGCGTGAAGTTCTCCGCCACCCAGAAGATCCAGTCCACGCTCCAGCCCCGCTTCAACCAGGGCACCCCGCCCGACCTCATCGACAACTCCGGTGCCGAACAGATGGACATGGGCGTCCTCGTCGGCAAGGACCAGCTCACGGACCTCACGCCGCTGCTGGACGCCCCGTCGTACGACGACCCGAACAAGAAGGTCCGCGACACGCTGCGCCCCGGCATCGTGGAGATGGGCCAGTTCGACGGCGACCCGGTCTGGATCATGTACTACGCCTACACGGTGTACGGCGTCTGGTACTCGCAGAAGGCCCTGGACTCGCTCGACGCCACGTATCCCGAGACCTGGGACGAGATGCTCGCGGTCTGCGAGAAGGCCAAGAAGAAGGGCATGGCGGGCTGGACGTACGCGGGCAAGTACCCGTACTACCTCCCCTTCTCGCTCTACCCGATGATCGGCAAGGTCGGCGGCGTGGAGGTCCTCGACGCCATCGACAACCTGGAGCCGAACGCCTGGAAGCACCCGGCGGTCAAGGCGTGCTTCGAGGCGTACTACGAGCTCTACAAGAAGGGCTACGTCCTCAAGGGCACCCCAGGTCTGGACCACATCCAGTCGCAGACCGCGTGGGCCGAGGGCAAGGCGCTGTTCATCCCGAACGGCTCCTGGGTGGAGAACGAGTCGGCGAAGGTCATCCCGGCGGACTTCGGCCTGGCCGTCTCCGCGCCGACCGGTATCGACAGCTCCGACAAGCTGCCCTTCGGCACGATCTGGGCCTCCGGCGGTGAGCCGTTCATCGTCCCGGCCAAGGCGAGGAACGCCGCCGGCGGTATGGAGCAGCTGCGCGTCATGCTGAGCGAGGCGAGCTCCAAGAACTTCACCAGCAAGGTCAAGTCGCTGACCGCCTACAACGGCGGCACGGACGGCATCACCCTGACCCCGGGTCTGAAGTCCGGTGTCGCGGCGCTGGACAAGGCCGGCCAGAACGTGGTGAACCCGCGGCTGCAGGACTGGTACGTGCAGCTGCAGAAGGAGAAGATCGGTGTGTCCGGTCTCGGCGAGATGATGGCCGGGCGCCTCACCCCGGCCGAGGCCATCAAGAAGATCCAGGGCTTCGCCGACGAGGCCGCCAAGGACACGTCGATCAAGCACTACAAGCACCAGTAGATCCGGTGAGGATCCGTCACCAGCGGCTGCACGCGCGCG
The DNA here is from genome assembly GCF_003963535.1 of Streptomyces cyaneochromogenes. Lineage (GTDB taxonomy): Bacteria > Actinomycetota > Actinomycetes > Streptomycetales > Streptomycetaceae > Streptomyces > Streptomyces shaanxiensis. The sequence goes on from NZ_CP034539.1 coordinate 7,857,316, forward strand.
CAGATCGGGGTCGATAGCAATGCAGCACGGCAAGTACCGGTTCATCGTGGGGTTCCTCGCGGTGCCCCTGGGGCTGTACGCGCTCTTCGTCGTCTGGCCGTTCATCCAGTCCATCTACTACTCGTTCACGGACTGGACCGGTCTGAGCCCCGAATTCAAGATGGTCGGCTTCGACAACTACGAGCGGATGCTCGACGACGACATCTTCTGGAAGTCGTTGCAGCACAGTCTGTTCTTCGCGTTGTTGCTGCCGCTGGTGACGCTGAGTTTCGCGCTTTTCCTCGCTTTCATGATCAATGTGGGTGGACGGCGCAGAAAAGGCGGCCCGGCGATCACCGGAGTCCGCGGCTCGTCGTTCTACAAGATCGTCTATTTCTTCCCGCAGGTGCTGTCGATCGCCATCGTCGCGCTGCTGTTCGCCTTCGCGTACAACCCGGACAGCGGCGCGATCAACTCGATCCTGCGCGGGATCGGCCTCGACAGCGTCCAGCCGCTCTGGCTGGGCGACCCGAATCTCGCGCTGTGGGCCGTGATGGGCGTGATCGTCTGGTCCACGGTCGGCTTCTTCGTGGTCCTGTTCTCCGCCGGTATGGCGTCCATCCCGGCGGATCTGTACGAGGCCGCGCTGCTCGACGGAGCCGGCCGCGCCAGCACCTTCTTCCGGATCACCCTGCCGCTGCTGTGGGACACCGTGCAGTCCGGCTGGGTCTACATGGGCATCCTCGCCCTCGGCGCCGAGTCGTTCGCGGTCGTGCACATCATGACGACCGGACCCGGTGGCCCGGACTACTCGACCACGGTCATGGTCCTGTACGTGTACCAGAAAGCGTTCCGTGACGGGCAGGCCGCCTACGCCACCACGATCGGTGTGGCCCTGCTCATCGTCACGCTGGCCTTCGCCGCGGTCGTGATGCGGCTGGGACGGCGCGAGCGGCTGGAGTTCTGACAGTTGACTTCCTCCCCCTCGTGAACGAGGGGGATCCCTACGGCTCGCGCCGTGGGGATTCCTGCTTCGTCGCCGACTGCCCGCCCGGAGTTCTCCGTTGAGGTCTTACACCAGCTCCACAGGCTGTAACGGCCAGCCCGGCCGCCAGCAGATTCTTCGCCGCGTTCACGTCCCGGTCATGGGTCGTGCCGCAGCCGCATGTCCAGGTGCGGACATGCAGCGGCATCCTGTCCTGCAAGGTGCCGCAGGTCGAGCACAGCTTGGAGGAGGGGAACCACCGGTCGACCGCGATCAATTCGCGGCCGTACCAGGCGGCCTTGTACTCCAGCATGCCGCGGAACTCGCTCCACGCGGCATCGCTGATGGCGCGGGCGAGCTTCCGATTCTTGACCATGTTGCGCACGGTCAGTTCCTCGATCACGAGCGTTTGGTTTTCACGCACGAGTTTCGAGGTGAGCTTGTGCAGGTGGTCACGCCTGCGATCAGCGATGCGGGCGTAGACCTTGGCGACCTTGCGCCGGGCCTTGGCCCGGTTCGCCGAACCCTTCTGCTTGCGGGCAAGGTTGCGCTGGGCCACGGCGAGCCGGGCACGGTCCTTTCGTTCGCACCTCGGGTTGGCGATCTTCTCCCCGGTAGAGAGAGTCAGCAGGTGGTCCAGGCCCACATCGATACCGATCGCGCCATCAGCGGCGGCCAGCGGCCTCACGCCCGGGTCCTCGCACAGCATCGATACGAACCAGCGTCCGGCGGCGTCCTGCGACACGGTCACCGTGGACGGCTTCGCCCCCTCGGGCAGGGGTCGGGACCACACGATATCCAGCGGTTCGGACATCTTTGCCAGCGTCAGCTTCCCGTCACGGAAACGGAACCCGCTGGTGGTGTACTCGGCGGACTTCCGGGACTTCTTCCGGGACTTGAAGCGCGGGTACTTGGCCCGTTTGCCGAAGAAGTTGGTGAACGCCACCTGGAGGTGGCGCAGCGTCTGCTGGAGCGGGACCGAGGACACCTCGTTGAGGAATGCCAGTTCCCTGGTCTTCTTCCACGCTGTCAGCATGGCCGAGGTCTGGTTGTAGTTGACCCGTTCCTGCCGCGCCCACGCCTCCGTACGGGCGGCGAGGGCAAGGTTGTAGACCTTCCGCACACAGCCGAACGTGCGCGACAGCTCGGCAGTCTGCGCATCGGTCGGATAGAAGCGGTACTTGAACGCCCGCTTCACGCACGTCGTGGCCACACTCACAAACTAGCGGGGCTACAGGTAAAGATCAAACCGGGGCAGAGCACTCCGATCCGCCCTGAAGGGTGCAGTATCCATGGAGGAACCCGATGAAGACGACCGAGGCCACCGCTCCCGTACCGGCCGAGTCCGGTATGCCCGTCACCAAGATCGACGTACCGGCCAAAAAGGCGGCCAAGGAGAAGAAAGAGGGCACCGTCCTCAACGTCTTCTCGCACGGGGTTCTCGTCATCTGGGCGTTCATGGTCGTCATGCCGCTGCTCTGGGCGGTGATGACGTCCTTCAAGGACGACAGGTCCATCTTCAGCTCGCCCTGGTCGCTGCCGGACGAACTGCACTTCTCGAACTGGTCGCGGGCGTGGACCCAGGCCAACATGAGCGACTACTTCCTCAACACCATCCTGGTGGTGGGGGGTTCGCTGATCGGCACCCTGGTGCTCGGCTCGATGGCGGCGTACGTCCTCGCCCGGTTCGACTTCCCGGGCAACCGCTTCATCTACTTCCTCTTCATCGGCGGCATGAGCTTCCCGATCATGCTCGCCCTGGTCCCGCTGTTCTACGTCGTGAACAACATGGGCCTGCTGAACACCATCCACGGCCTGATCCTGGTCTACATCGCGTACTCGCTGCCGTTCACGGTGTTCTTCCTGACGGCGTTCTTCCGCACACTGCCGACCTCGGTGGCCGAGGCGGCCTTCGTCGACGGCGCCTCCCACTCCCGCACGTTCTTCCAGATCATGCTGCCGATGGCCAAACCGGGTCTGATCAGCGTCGGCATCTTCAACTTCCTGGGGCAGTGGAACCAGTACATGCTGCCGACGGTGCTCAACACCGACCCGGACAAACGGGTCCTCACCCAGGGCCTGGTGCAGCTCGCGGTCAGCCAGGGGTACAAGGGCGACTGGTCCGGCCTCTTCGCCGGTCTGGTGATGGCGATGCTGCCGGTGCTGGCCGCCTACATCGTCTTCCAGCGCCAGGTGGTGGCGGGGCTGACGGCGGGGGCGCTGAAATAGAACTCAGGCGCCGGCCGAGCCGGAGGTAGCGCTCCGAAACCGCGCGTACGCACGCCGTTCCCGGTCCCGGGAACGGCGTGTACACGTATGTGCACGTACCCGGATCCGGTTCAACCTCTTGACGGGAGGCAACCCGAACGGCTCAGCTTAGAGTTCACTAGTTGGACACTGACGGGGCCTCATCGAAGCGGTCCCGCGCGCAGGAGGTCGTCGTGGAGACTCCGGGGTCGCAGTCGTCGCTGCACCGAGCCAATCTGGAGCGGGTCGTGCGGGCCGTACGGCTGGCCGGATCTCTCACCCAGGCGGAGATCGCGAGGACGACGGGTCTGTCCGCGGCGACGGTCTCCAATATCGTCCGTGAGCTCAAGGACGGCGGAACGGTCGAGGTCACGCCCACCTCGGCGGGTGGCCGCCGGGCCCGCAGCGTCTCGCTGAGCGGCGACGCGGGCATCGTCATAGGGGTCGACTTCGGCCACACCCATTTGCGCGTCGCGGTCGGGAACCTCGCCCACCAGGTGCTGGCCGAGGAGTCCGAGCCGCTGGACGTCGACGCCTCCTCGACGCAAGGGTTCGACCGGGCCGAAGAGCTGGTCAACCGGCTGATCGCGGCGACCGGCGTCGACCGCTCCAAGATCGCCGGGGTCGGCCTCGGCGTGCCCGGCCCGATCGACGTGGAGTCCGGCACCCTCGGCTCGACCGCCATCCTGCCCGGCTGGACCGGCACCAAGCCCGCCGAGGAGCTGCGCGGCCGGCTCGGGGTGCCCGTGCACGTGGACAACGACGCCAACCTGGGCGCCCTGGGCGAGCTGGTCTGGGGCAGCGGGCGGGGCGTGCGGGACCTGGCGTACATCAAGGTCGCCAGCGGTGTCGGCGCCGGTCTGGTGATCAGTGGAAAGATCTACCGGGGGCCGGGCGGCACAGCGGGAGAAATCGGTCATATTACCCTTGATGAATCCGGCCCGGTCTGCCGCTGCGGAAACCGGGGCTGCCTGGAGACCTTCGCGGCCGCGCGCTATGTGCTCCCGCTCCTCCAGTCCAGTCACGGCACCGATCTGACCATGGAGGGCGTCGTACGGCTGGCCAGGGACGGAGATCCGGGCTGCCGTCGGGTGATCGCCGACGTCGGCCGCCACATCGGCAGTGGAGTCGCCAATCTCTGCAATCTCCTGAACCCGAGCCGCGTGGTCCTGGGCGGTGATCTCGCCGAGGCCGGTGAGCTGGTGCTCGGGCCGATCCGGGAGTCCGTCGGCCGCTACGCCATTCCCAGTGCGGCGCGCCAACTGTCCGTTCTTCCCGGGGCACTTGGCGGTCGCGCCGAGGTGCTCGGAGCGCTCGCGCTGGCGCTCAGCGAGATGGGTGATTCAACCCTTTTGGACGGCACCCTCCACGCGGCTGCGCCTGCCTTCACTTAGAGAACGGATGGCACCGTTGCCAACCCGTTAAGGATTTACTTCTTGACGTCGCACGTGTGGCCGAGTTGACTTCCAGCCACCTCGGCCGCAATGTCGCGGCCTCGTCAGGGAGGTTTCTGAAGTGAACACGCGTATGCGTCGCGCCGCCGTTGCCATTGCCGCTGGTGCGATGGCCGTCTCGCTGGCTGCCTGTGGCAGCGCCGAGGAAGCCGGTGGCGACAACGACTCCACCGCCTCCGCCGCCAAGGGCGACAACATCAAGGTCGGTCTCCTGCTCCCGGAGAACCAGACCGCGCGTTACGAGAAGTTCGACCGGCCCCTGATCGAGGAGAAGATCAAGGAGCTGACGAACGGCAAGGCCACCGTCGACTACAACAACGCCAAGCAGGACGCCAACCTGCAGGCGCAGCAGGTCGACACCATGATCACCAACAAGGTCGACGTGCTCATCCTGGACGCCGTCGACGCCAAGGCGATCAAGAACTCCGTCCAGAAGGCCGTCGACGCCGGCATCAAGGTCGTCGCCTACGACCGCCTGGCCGAGGGCCCGATCAGCGCCTACACCTCGTTCGACAACGTGGCTGTCGGCAAGACCCAGGGCGAGGCCCTGCTGAAGGCCCTGGGCGACAAGGCCAAGGACGGCCAGATCGTCATGATGAACGGCTCCGTCACCGACCCGAACGCCGCCCAGTTCAAGGAGGGCGCGCACTCCGCCCTCGACGGCAAGGTGAACGTCGGCAAGGAGTACGACACCAAGGAGTGGAAGCCGGAGAACGCCAACTCCAACATGGAGGCGGCGATCTCGGCGATCGGCAAGGACAAGATCATCGGCGTCTACTCCGCCAACGACGGCATGGCGGGCGGCATCATCACCGCCCTGAAGGCGGCCGGCCTCAGCGACATCCCGGTCACCGGCCAGGACGCCGAACTCGCCGCGGTGCAGCGGATCATCACCGGCGAGCAGTACATGAGCGTCTACAAGCCGTACGCCCCCGAGGCCTCCGCCGCCGCGGAGATGGCCGTCGCGCTCGCCCAGGGCAAGTCGCTCGACTCCATCGCCAAGGACAAGGTCTCCAGCGGCAGCGCCAACGACGTTCCGTCGGTCCTCGTCCCGGTCACCTCGCTGACCAAGGACAACGTCAACGACACCGTCATCAAGGACGGCGTCTACACGGCCGCCGAGATCTGCACCGGCAAGTACAAGGCCGCCTGCGACAAGCTCGGCATCAAGTAAGCGGCATCAGGTCCCTTTCCAGGTGCGGGAATTCGTCCTTGAATTCCCGCACGGGGCATGACTGCTCCAGACTCCTCCGGCGCCCCGCGCATACGTCAGCCCCGCAAGCTCGGCGCGGGGCGCCGGACGGAACCCCCCAACTCTCTCTGTACAACCCTTCCGCCGGGTCAGGCGGCGAAGGAGATGGTTCACGTGTCCGCTACGCCCGTGCTGGCGTTGCGCGGGGTCTCCAAGCGGTTCGGTGCCGTTCAGGCGCTCACCGACGTAGAGCTTGAGGTCCACGCCGGTGAAGTGGTCGCCCTGGTGGGCGACAACGGCGCCGGAAAGTCCACGCTGGTCAAGACGATCGCCGGCGTGCACCCCATCGATGAGGGCGCCATCGAGTGGGACGGCAAGGCCGTCTCGATCAACCGGCCGCACGACGCCCAGGCCCTGGGCATCGCGACGGTCTACCAGGACCTCGCGCTGTGCGACAACATCGACGTCGTCGGCAACCTCTTCCTGGGCCGCGAGCTGAAGAAGCGCGGTGTCCTCGACGAGGTCGAGATGGAGCGCCGCTCGCGCGAGCTGCTCCAGACGCTGTCGATCCGCATCCCCAGCGTGCGTATCCCGATCGCCTCGCTCTCCGGCGGTCAGCGCCAGACCGTGGCCATCGCCCGTTCCATGCTCGGCGAGCCCAAGCTGGTCATCCTCGACGAGCCCACCGCCGCCCTCGGCGTCGAGCAGACCGCACAGGTCCTCGACCTGGTCGAGCGGCTGCGTGAGCGTGGCCACGCCGTGATCCTCATCAGCCACAACATGGCCGACGTGAAGGCCGTCGCGGACAAGGTCGCCGTGCTGCGCCTCGGCCGCAACAACGGCGTCTTCGAGGTCAAGACGACCTCGCAGGAGGAGATCATCTCCGCCATCACCGGCGCCACCGAAAACGCCGTGACCCGCCGTGCGGCGCGCACGAACGGGGAGGTTTCCAAGTGAGCATCGACAAGACCTCCACGACGCCGGACGAGCACGAGGTCCTCAACACCGAGGCCGCCGCGGCCGCGGTGACCGCCGTCGACCCCCGCCTGCTGGTGCAGGAGCAGGGCCTGGCCGGCTACCTCACCGAGTTCCGGCGCAAGCTGAAGGCCGGTGAGCTGGGCTCCCTGCCGGTCATCCTCGGCCTGGTCGCCATCTGCGTCATCTTCCAGAGCCTGAACTCCGCCTTCCTGTCCGCGCAGAACATCAGCGACATCACCGTCACGATGGTCGGCACGGGCATGATCTCCGTCGGCATCGTCTTCGTGCTGCTGCTCGGCGAGATCGACCTGTCCGTCGGCTCGGTCAGCGGCGCCTCCAGCGCCATCGCGGCCGTCCTCGCGGTGAACCAGGGCTGGCCCGAGTGGGCGGCCGTGCTCATCGCCGTCGGCGCGGGTGCCGTCATCGGCGCGGCGCACGGCTTCTTCTTCGCGGTGCTGGGCGCTCCCGCGTTCGCCGTCACGCTGGCCGGTCTGCTGTTCTGGCTCGGCTTCATGCTCCAGACGCTGGGCGAGAACGGCACGATCAACCTCGACAGCGACGGTCTGATCGGCAAGCTCACGACGTACTTCTTCACGGACGTGGCGGCCGCGTACGGCCTGGCGGCCGTGGTGACCGCGGTGTTCTTCATCACCTCGTTCCTGGGCAACCGCCGCCGCGAGGCCGCGGGCATCCCGTTCCGCCCGCTGAGCGACACCATCCTGCGGACGGCGCTGCTGGGCATCGTCTCCTTCGCCGCGGCGATCATGTACAACCAGTACAAGGGCCTGCCGCTGGCCACGGTGATCTTCCTCGTGTTCCTGGTCGCCACGGACTTCGTGCTGCGGCGCACCTCGTACGGCCGCAAGATCTTCGCGCTCGGTGGCAGCGTCGAGGCGTCCCGCCGTGCGGGCATCAACGTGACCGCGGTGCGGATCTCCGTGTTCGCCATCTCCGGTGGCTTCGCGGCGATCGGCGGTCTGTTCCTGGCCTCGAAGATCGCGTCCGCCAACCAGAGCGCCGGTACCGGTGACCTGCTGATGAACGCCATCGCGGCGGCCGTCATCGGTGGTACGTCGCTGTTCGGTGGGCGTGGGCGTACGTGGAACGCGCTGCTCGGTGTGCTGGTGATCGTGTCGATCCAGTACGGGCTGCAGCTGGAGTCCATCGCCGAGCCGGTGAAGTACATGATCACCGCAGGTGTGCTGTTGACCACGGTTGTGATCGACTCGATCACCCGTAAGACACAGAAGACCGCGGGGCGCGCGTAGCGCGCAGCGGGAACCCCGTAGCGCCGTAGGGGCGTGGGTGAGCTGGCGGGTACCGGTCCGTGTGGGCTGGTCGCGCAGTTCCCCGCGCCCCTTCTCGGCGTTGTAGTACCGGGTGTCACTGGGTAGAGCCGATTGCGTGATGTACGACGGGTGGGCCGGGAACCTTCCGCCGAGCCGGAACATTAGACTCGACGAGCCCGGCAACAGCTCGAACAGCTCTACTGCAAGGAGGCACGGGTGCCGCTGCTGACCCGCATCACGGGACCGCGCGATCTGGACCGGCTCAGCCCGGAGCAGCTGGACCAGCTGGCGGAGGAGATCCGGACCTTCCTGGTCGACGCGGTTTCCAAGACCGGCGGCCACCTCGGCCCCAACCTCGGTGTGGTGGAGCTGACCATCGCCCTGCACCGGGTCTTCGACTCACCGAAGGACAAGGTGCTCTGGGACACGGGCCACCAGTCCTACGTCCACAAGCTCCTCACCGGCCGCCAGGACTTCAGCAAGCTGAAGATGAAGGGCGGCCTGTCCGGCTATCCCTCGCAGGCCGAGTCCGAGCACGACGTCATCGAGAACTCGCACGCCTCGACCGTCCTCGGCTGGGCCGACGGCCTCGCCAAAGCCAACCAGCTGCGCAAACGCGACGACCACGTCGTGGCCGTCATCGGCGACGGCGCGCTGACCGGAGGTATGGCCTGGGAGGCGCTGAACAACATCGCCGAGGCCAAGGACCGCCCGCTCGTCATCGTCGTCAACGACAACGAGCGGTCGTACGCGCCGACCATCGGCGGTCTCGCCAACCACCTCGCCACGCTGCGGACGACCGACGGGTACGAGCGCTTCCTCGCCCGGACCAAGGACATCCTCGACCGCACGCCCGTCGTCGGCAGGCCGCTCTACGAGACCCTGCACGGCGCCAAGAAGGGCCTCAAGGACTTCATCGCGCCGCAGGGCATGTTCGAGGACCTCGGCCTGAAGTACGTCGGGCCGATCGACGGACACGACATCGAGGCGCTGGAGTCGGCGCTGGCCCGGGCCAAGCGGTTCGGCGGGCCGGTCATCGTGCACTGCCTCACCGAGAAGGGCCGCGGCTACCAGCCCGCCCTCCAGGACGAGGCCGACCGCTTCCACGGCATCGGCCCCATCCACCCCGACACCGGCCTGCCGATCAAGGCCTCGGGTGCCGACTGGACGTCCGTCTTCGGCGACGAGATGGTCAAGCTCGGCAAGGAGCGCGAGGACATCGTGGCGATCACCGCGGCGATGCTGCAGCCGGTCGGCCTGAAGAAGTTCGCGGACACCTTCCCGGACCGGATCTACGACGTCGGCATCGCCGAGCAGCACGGCGCCGTGTCCGCCGCCGGCCTGGCGACGGGCGGGGTGCATCCCGTCTTCGCCGTCTACGCCACCTTCCTGAACCGTGCCTTCGACCAGGTCCTCATGGACGTGGCCCTGCACAAGTGCGGTGTCACCTTCGTGCTCGACCGGGCCGGCGTCACCGGCACCGACGGCGCCTCCCACAACGGCATGTGGGACATGTCGATCCTCCAGGTCGTGCCCGGCCTCAGGCTCGCCGCCCCGCGCGACGCCGACCAGGTGCGGGCGCAGCTGCGCGAGGCCGTCGAGGTCGAGGACGCGCCGACCGTCGTGCGCTTCTCCAAGGGCGCCGTCGGCCCCGCCGTACCCGCGGTGGGCCGGGTGGGCGGCATGGACGTGCTGCGTGAGCCGGGGACGGACACGCCCGACGTCCTGCTCGTCTCCGTCGGCGCGCTGGCCCCCATGTGCCTGGACATCGCCTCGCTCCTCGACAAGCAGGGCATCACCACCACCGTCGTCGACCCGCGCTGGGTCAAGCCGGTGGACGAGGCCATGGCCCCGCTGGCCGAGCGGCACCGCGTGGTCGTCACCGTCGAGGACAACAGCCGCGTCGGCGGTGTCGGCTCGGCGGTCGCACAGGCCCTGCGCGACGCGGGCGTGGACGTCCCGCTGCGTGACTTCGGCATCCCGCCGCGCTTCCTCGACCACGCCTCGCGCGCCGAGGTGATGGCCGAGATCGGCCTCACCGCCCCCGACATCGCCCGCCAGGTCACCGGACTGGTCGCCAAGCTGGACGGCCGCTTCGACCGTACGGCGGCCGAGGTCGACTCGGTGGAGCCGGCCAGGGACTGAGTCAGCCAGGGACGGAGCTCCCGGGACGGAGCTCCCGGGACCGAGTCCGCCGGGGACTGACAACACCGGTACGGCCGGATGGGCCGGTTGGCCACTCATGATGGTGGCGAAACCGGCCCATCTGTGTGAATCCGCCCGTGCCGGGGCATGCGTACCACGCCCCCTCTCGATCATGTCGAGGACGACAAGCGTGGGAGGTATGACCGTGAGCAGCACACTCTTCCGGACGAAGAGAGTCGAGCAGTCCATCCTCGATACCGAGGAGCCAGAGCACGCGCTCAAGAAGTCCCTGTCCGCCCTGGACCTGACCGTCTTCGGCGTCGGCGTGATCATCGGCACCGGCATCTTCGTGCTCACCGGCACCGTCGCGAAGAACAACGCCGGTCCCGCGGTGGCCCTGGCGTTCGTCGCGGCCGGCGTCGCCTGCGCGCTGGCCGCACTCTGTTACGCCGAGTTCGCGTCCACGGTCCCGGTCGCCGGGTCCGCGTACACGTTCTCCTACGCCTCCCTGGGCGAACTGCCCGCCTGGATCATCGGCTGGGACCTGGTCCTGGAGTTCGCGCTCGGTACGGCGGTGGTGGCCGTCGGCTGGTCGGGCTATGTCCAGTCGCTCATGGACAACGCGGGCTGGGAGATGCCCGCGGCCCTGGGCAGCAGAGAGGGGGCCGACGCCTTCGGCTTCGACATCCTCGCCGCCGCGCTGGTCCTCGTCCTCACCTTCATCCTCGTACTGGGCATGAAGCTGTCCGCGCGGATCACGTCCCTGGTCGTGGCCATCAAGGTGACCGTCGTCCTGACCGTGATCATCGCCGGCGCGTTCCTGATCGACGGTGACAACTACGACCCGTTCATCCCGAAGACCCAGACGGTGGACGCCGGCAGCAATCTCGACGCCCCGCTGATCCAGCTCATGTTCGGCTGGGCGCCCTCCAACTTCGGCGTGATGGGCATCTTCACCGCCGCCTCGGTCGTGTTCTTCGCCTTCATCGGCTTCGACGTCGTGGCGACGGCCGCCGAGGAGACCAAGAACCCGCAGCGCGACATGCCGCGCGGCATCATCGGCTCCCTGCTCATCTGCACCACGCTGTACGTCGCCGTGTCGATCGTGGTCACGGGCATGCAGCACTACAGCAGGCTGTCCGTGGACGCCCCGCTCGCCGACGCCTTCAAAGCCACTGGGCATCCCTGGTTCGCGGGCTTCATCAGCTTCGGCGCCGCCGTCGGCCTGACGACGGTCTGCATGATCCTGCTCCTCGGCCAGACCCGCGTCTTCTTCGCGATGAGCCGCGACGGACTGCTGCCGCGCTTCTTCTCCCGCGTCCACCCGCGGTTCAAGACCCCGCACCGGCCGACCATCCTGCTCGGCGTGATCATCGCGGTCCTCGCCGGCTTCACCCCGTTGACCGAACTCGCCGCCCTGGTGAACATCGGCACCCTGTTCGCCTTCGTCGTCGTGGCCATCGGCGTGATCATCCTCCGCAAGACCCGCCCCGACCTGGAGCGGTCGTTCCGCACCCCGTGGGTGCCGGTCCTGCCGATCCTGTCGGTGCTCGCCTCGCTGTGGCTGATGATCAACCTGCCGGCCGAGACCTGGGTGCGGTTCGCCATCTGGATGGCCGTCGGCTTCGTCGTGTACTTCATCTACGGCCGCTCCCACAGCCGCCTCGGCCGACACGAGGAGACCACCGTCGACGAGGTCATGAAGCCGCCGAAGGGAGACATTCCGTAGCCGGAACCGGCGTTCGACGGATTGCCGCCACCCGACTCTCCGGCCCCGCATGCCCTGCTTGAACAGGGCCGCGGGGCCGGACGGCGTTCACCCCGAGCCCCTGCTTCGCCCGGCCGCTGCGGAGCCTCGACGGGGGCTGTCCCGCCGTGCAGGCCGTACAGGCGCGGCTGCCGACGCAGGGCGAGGGCGGAGCGCCGTACGAGACGGTCGCCGACCGCAAGCCGCCGCCGGTGCCGCGGCTGTACGAGGCCGTTCTCGCGGTAGCGGGTCCGGATCGCTGGCGTCGGTGCGGGTCCTGGCGGCCGGTGCCCAGCCGCCGGCCGCCGCGCTGACGGGGCCGGGAGACCGGCGCGGCTGGGCGCGGCCGTACCGAGTCGGTGTGCGGCAGCGGCGTACAGAAGTCGCTAGGGCCGCACTGTACGCGGCCCAGCCACCTCCGCCCCCAAATCCGTCACCCTCCGGCGCAGTTCCCGGTCCGCGGTCACCACCAGGCAGGGCCGTCCGTCGGCCCGGGCGACGAGCTCGACCATGTGATCGTCCCCGCTTCCGGCGGCGGCCTCCACGCGGACGCCCGGCACGGACTCCACGCCCCGGGCGGCCCCCTCCACCACGAGTACGAGCTCCACGGGTCCCGCCCGACCGGGCACACCGTCCACCGCCAGCCGGTCCCGCAAGCGCTCCGCGGCCCCGCGCCGGTCCCGCCACCACCCGTCGGGCACCGACCCGACGACATTCGCGGCGTCGACGATCACGAGCAGGGGGACGTCATCGTTCATGGGGCAAGGGTCGCACGGCGGTCATGGGGGCACTGGCCCTACGGCGACCGCCCGCTACCGGCCCTTGCCGCCCTGCCGAAGCCGGCGGGCTCAGGCGTCCCCGTCCTCCTCGAAGCTCGCGAAGTACGCCGCCGCCATGTCCTCCTCCCCGTGCCCCCGTGCAGCCGCCCGCTCGAAGCGCTGCGCGCTCGCCTCGGCCACGTCCAGGCGTACTCCGTGCCGTTCGCCCGCCTCCACGATGAGCCGTGCGTCCTTCGCCGCCGTGCTCACCGCGAACTGGGCCGGGGTCAGCCCGCCGTTCAGCACCAGGCCGGTCTTGGCCCGCAGGTAGCCCATGTCGAGCGGGCCGCCGTCGATCACCTCGAAGAAGCGCTGGGCGTCGACGTCGAGGGCCTTGGCGAGGGCCAGCACCTCTCCGGCCGCGTTGGTCACCGCGAGCACCCAGCTGTTGGCGACCAGCTTCAGCCGCGTGGCGGTGGCCGCCCCGCCGTCCTCGCCGGTCCACACGGTACGGGCGCCGACGGCGTCGAACACCGGCGTCACCGTCTCCCGCCCGGCGACCGGCCCCGCCGCCAGCACCGTGAGCTGGCCGGCCTCGGCGGGCTGGCGGGTGCCGAGCACCGGGGCGTCGTAGAAGACGAGGCCGTGCTGCCGGGCGAAGGCGGCCAGGTCGGGGATCGCCTCGATGCCGGCGGTCGTCGACTGGACCCAGGCGGCACCGGAGCGCAGCTCGGACGCGGCCTCGCGCATGACGTCCAGCGTCGCGGGGCCGTCGTACAGCATGGTCAGGACGACGTCGGCGCCCTGGACCGCCTCGGCGGGCGTGTCGGCGACGAACGCGCCGTCGGCGGCCAGGGGCTCGGCCTTGGCGCGGGTGCGGTTCCAGGCGCGGACCGTGTGTCCGGCCCTGGCGAGGTTGCGGGCCATCGCGGCGCCCATGATGCCGGTGCCCAGGACGCTCACGGTGAGCTTGTCGGTCATGACGTCGACTTCCTGTTCTCGTACGGACGTTGCTGCTGTGATCCAGCTTGCCCGGGGCCGGGCCGTGGCGGCGCGCCGACCCCGAATAGAGTGAACCGGTGAACGGCGACTGGCTCATCCGCGGCCGCGACGGCCGCCTCAGCGTCTATCTGCCGACCGACGACGCGGTCCTGTGCCGGGCGGAACTCGGACCCGGCGGCCCCTGGGAACCCCCGCGCAAGGTCGGCGGCGAGCAGAAACTGCGGCCCGGCCCCGCGGTCGGCCAGGGCGCCGACGACTACGCCCATCTGGCCGCCTGGCGTCCCACCAAGGCGGGCGAGGCGGGCCTCGTGCACTCCACGCACTTCCGGCCGCGCCTGGCCGCCCTGGACTGGATCTCCATCGGCCACCCGGACAGCGCCGGAGACCGCACCGGCACACCGGCCGTCACGGTCGACGCGCAGGGGCGGGCCCATGTCTTCGTCCGCAACAAGGCGGGCGGCGTGAGCATGCGCGGCCAGAAGGAGGTCGGCGGCTGGGGCCCGTGGCGTGACCTCAAGGGCCGTGAGGTCGACGACCGCCTCGCCGCCGTGACGGGGGAGTGCGGGCTCGTCGAGCTGTACGCGGCCGTCCCCGGTGCCGTCCTGCACTGGCGCCAGGAGAAGCCGGGCAGCGTGCCGGTCCTGGAGGAGGCGATGCAGACCCCGGTCCGCCCGGGCACCCTGCACGCCCTGGCCACCTCCGCCGAGCGCACCACCCTCTTCTACGCCGACGACTCCGGCGACCTGTGCGCCTGGCGCCCGGGCACCAAGCCGGTGACCCTGCTGGCCTCCGCCGGACCCGGCCCGGTGTCCGCGATCCGCTGTGAACTCGACGGCCACGACTGCACGTTGCTCGCCCAGCGCTCGGCGAGCGGTCGCGTCGCCTTCGCCGCGTACCCGACGGAGCAGGAGTCGGCGGGCGCGTGGTGGACCGAGTCCGGGCCGCAGTTGCCGGCGGACGCGGTGGTGGCGCTGGCGCTGGACGAGGACGAGCGGGTGGTGGCGGCGACGCTGTCGCCGTCGACGGGGCAACTGCTCGTCACCCGGCGCAAGGACGAAGCGGGGCTGGCGCTGGAGGCATGGCGGGCGGTCTAGCGGACGCAATTCGCAGGACTGTTCGGCCGCGCCTGCGTCAGGATGACCCTCATGGACGCGGAAAGCACGGAAAGCCTGGTCGAGGTCTGGCGGCGGATCCTGGCGCCCTCCGGGACCTCTTGGGTGCTCTTCGAGCACGGCACCTGCGTGGTGCTGAAGGAGCCGGGGGACGACCTCGCGGGACAGGCCTCAGGGATTCTCGGCGAGTTCGGCCCGGTGAACGTGGGCTCCCCGGCCGGTGACTTCAACGTGCTCACCCTCAAGGACGACCTGGGCTGGCTGGTCACCAGCCATCACCCGGACGTCGTCACCCACGTCGCCCCCGACGAACCCGTCGATCCGTCGCACCTGGCCGTTGGCATCCACGGCCGCACCAAGCGCCACCGGGACGGCACGGAACTGCGGGTCGTCCATGTGGAGGACCGGCGCGCGACCGGCGACTGAGAACGCCGGTGCCCCGCACACCCGGAGGCGTGCGGGGCACCGGCGGTCACAGCGGAGCGCTTACGCGGGGACGCTCGCCACGCCCGGCGCCAGGAACTTCTTGCCGTTCACGCGCTCGGAGACACCCTCGCGGTCCAGGTACGGCGTGATGCCGCCCAGGTGGAAGGGCCAGCCGGCGCCCGTGATCAGGCAGAGGTCGATGTCCTGGGCCTCGGCGACGACGCCCTCGTCGAGCATGAGGCCGATCTCCTGGGCCACCGCGTCCAGGACGCGGTCGCGGACCTGCTCCTCGGTGAGGACGGAGTCGCCCTGCTTCAGGAGCGCGGCGACCTCGGGGTCCAGCTCCGGCTTGCCGGAGTCGTAGACGTAGAAGCCGCGCTTGCCCGCCTTGACGACGGCCGCGAGGTTCGGGGAGACCGTGAAGCGGTCCGGGAAGGCCCGGTTGAGGGTCTCCGAGACGTGCAGACCGATCGCCGGACCGACCAGCTCCAGGAGCACCAGCGGGGACATCGGCAGACCGAGCGGCTCCACGGCCTTCTCGGCGACCTCGACCGGCGTGCCCTCGTCGATGACGTTCTGGATCTCGCCCATGAAGCGGGTGAGGATGCGGTTCACGACGAACGCCGGGGCGTCCTTGGTGAGGACCGCGGTCTTCTTCAGCTTCTTGGCGACGGCGAACGCCGTGGCCAGCGAGGCGTCGTCCGTCTTCTCGCCGCGGACGATCTCCAGCAGCGGCAGGACCGCGACCGGGTTGAAGAAGTGGAAGCCGACGACCCGCTCGGGGTTCTTCAGCTTCGACGCCATCTCCGAGACGGAGAGGGAGGAGGTGTTCGTCGCGAAGATGGCGTGCGCCGGGGCGACCGCCTCGACCTCCGCGAACACCTGCTGCTTGACGCCGATCTCCTCGAAGACGGCCTCGATGACGAAGTCGGCGTCGGAGAAGCCCTCGGCCTTGTCCAGGACACCGGAGACCAGCGCCTTGAGGCGGTTGGCCTTGTCCTGGTTGATACGGCCCTTGCCGAGCAGCTTCTCGATCTCGGCGTGGACGTAGCCCACACCCTTGTCGACGCGCTCCTGGTCGATGTCGGTCAGCACGACCGGCACCTCCAGGCGGCGCAGGAAGAGCAGCGCGAGCTGGGAGGCCATCAGACCGGCGCCGACGACACCGACCTTGGTGACCGGGCGGGCCAGGTTCTTGTCCGGCGCGCCGGCCGGGCGCTTGCCGCGCTTCTGCACCAGGTTGAAGGCGTAGATGCCGGCACGCAGTTCGCCACCCATGATCAGGTCGGCGAGCGCCTTGTCCTCGGCGTCGTAGCCCTGCTGCAGGTCGCCGTTCTTGGCGGCGGCGATGATGTCGAGGGCGCGGTAGGCGGCCGGAGCGGCGCCGTGCACCTTGGAGTCCGCGATGAAGCGGCCCTTGGCGACGGCCTGGTCCCAGGCCTCACCGCGGTCGATCACCGGACGCTCGACCTCGATGTCGCCCTTGAGGACGTTCGCCGTCCAGATCAGCGACTGCTCCAGGAAGTCGGCGCCCTCGAAGATGGCGTCGGCGATGCCCAGGTCGAAGACCTGCTGGCCCTTGAGCTGCTTGTTCTGGTTGAGGCTGTTCTCGATGATCACCGAGACGGCCTTGTCGGCGCCGATCAGGTTCGGCAGGATCGTGCAGCCGCCCCAGCCGGGCACCAGGCCGAGGAAGACCTCGGGGAGCGAGAACGCCGGGAGCGCCTTGGAGACGGTGCGGTACTTGCAGTGCAGACCGACCTCGACGCCACCGCCCATCGCGGCACCGTTGTAGTACGCGAAGGTCGGCACGGCCAGGCCCGACAGGCGCTTGAAGACCTCGTGGCCGCCCTTGCCGATGGCCAGCGCGTCCTTGTGCTCCTTCAGCAGCTCGACGCCCTTGAGGTCGGCGCCGACCGCGAAGATGAACGGCTTGCCGGTGATGCCGACGCCGACGATGTCACCGGCCGCGGCCTCCGCCTCGACCTGGTCGATGGCGGTGTTGAGGTTCGCCAGCGACTGGGGGCCGAAGGTGGTCGGCTTGGTGTGGTCGAAGCCGTTGTCCAGCGTGATGAGCGCGAAGCGCCCGGCGCCGAACGGCAGGTCGAGGTGGCGTACGTGCGCGGACGTCACGACCTCGTCGGGGAAGAGCTCGGCGGCGCCCTTCAGGAGTTCGGTGGTGCTCACTTGTCGCCTCCGGCGTCCTTGTGGTGCGGGTTCTCCCAGATGACCGTGGCGCCCATGCCGAAGCCGACGCACATGGTGGTGAGGCCGTAGCGGACCTCCGGCTGCTCCTCGAACTGGCGGGCCAGCTGCGTCATCAGGCGGACGCCGGAGGAGGCGAGCGGGTGGCCGTAGGCGATGGCGCCGCCGTACTGGTTGACGCGGGCGTCGTCGTCGGCGATGCCGTAGTGCTCCAGGAAGGCGAGCACCTGGACCGCGAAGGCCTCGTTGATCTCGAAGAGGTTGATGTCCTCGATGGACAGGCCCGCCTTGGCGAGGGCCTTCTCGGTGGCCGGGATCGGGCCGTAGCCCATGACCTCGGGCTCGACGCCCGCGAAGGCGTAGGAGACGAGGCGCATCTTGACCGGCAGGTTGTGCTCGCGGGCGAAGTCCTCGCTCGCGATGATCGACGCGGTGGCACCGTCGTTCAGACCGGCCGCGTTACCGGCGGTGACCCGGCCGTGGACGCGGAACGGGGTCTTCAGGCCGGTCAGGTTCTCCAGCGTGGTGCCCGGGCGCATCGGCTCGTCGGCGGTGACCAGGCCCCAGCCCGTCTCACCGGCCTCGGCGTTGGTGCGGCGCACCGAGATCGGCACCAGGTCCTGCTGGATCTTGCCATTGGCGTACGCCTTGGCGGCCTTCTCCTGCGAGCGCACCGCGTACTCGTCGGCGCGCAGCTTGGTGATCGTCGGGTAGCGGTCGTGCAGGTTCTCGGCGGTCATGCCCATGAACAGCGCCGACTCGTCGACCAGCTTCTCGCTGACGAACCGCGGGTTCGGGTCCACACCCTCACCCATCGGGTGGCGGCCCATGTGCTCGACACCACCGGCGATGACGGCGTCGTAGGCGCCGAAGGCGATCGAACCGGCGACGGACGTCACGGCGGTCAGGGCGCCGGCGCACATGCGGTCGATGGAGTAGCCGGGGACCGACTGGGGGAGACCGGCGAGGATGCCGGCCGTGCGGCCGAGGGTCAGGCCCTGGTCACCGATCTGCGTGGTCGCGGCGATGGCGACCTCGTCGATCTTCTTGGGGTCGAGACCGGGGTTGCGGCGCAGCAGCTCCCGGATCGCCTTCACGACGAGGTCGTCGGCGCGGGTCTCGTGGTAGATGCCCTTCGGGCCCGCCTTGCCGAACGGGGTGCGGACGCCGTCTACGAAGACGACGTCCCTGACGGTACGAGGCACGATGGCTCTCCTCCAGGGTGCGGGATGGCACTACTGCTGCGCGGCACGCTGAGCGCGCGCTCAGGTGCCCATGCTACTTACGGGTAACGTAGCTGCACAGTCCTGGGGGCGGGAGCGGCGAAGGTCACACCCCGAGGTTCGCCTCGGGGGTCGTTCCGGGGTTCCCCGCGCGGTTCGCCTCGGCGTTCACCTCGGGGGCGCCGTCGACTCCCGCGGAGTCAGCACGGGAGTGGGTACGGGATGCGATCCCGGCCCGTCCCCCGTGATCACCCCGAACAGGGTCCGCGCCACGTCCGCCCCGAATCCGTGCACGTCATGGCTCATCGCCGACAGCGTCGGATGCGTCAGCCGGCACAGCTGCGAGGCATCACCACCTACAACGACTCCTGCATCCCGTTCCTCTACATGCCGTCGGAAGACCTTGGCGTGATCTCGACGTCCCTGTTCCGCTTCAAGGGCCCGTTCGGCGCCCACTGGGAAACGATCTCGGCAGGAGCGGTGCTGGTGATCCTGCCGACCCTGATCGTCTTCCTGCTGCTGCAGCGGTTCATCTACGACGGCTTCATGAGAGGTGCGACCCGGTGAGGTGCCGCGGGTGCTACGTCGGCTCGGCGGACAGGGCAGCCACCAGAACCGGCGTGACCTGCTCGACCTGCCAGGCCCGAGCCCCGTAACCGGCCAACGCCTCGGCGACCGAGTCGGCGTCGACCACCTTCGGCGGCTCCCAGCAGACCCGCCGCACGGTGTCCGGAGTGATCAGGTTCTCCTGGGGCATGTTGAGCTGCTCGGCGAGCGCGGAGACAGCGGCCCGGGCCGCGGACAGCCGAGCCGCGGCAACCGGATCCTTGTCGGCCCACGCCCGCGGCGGCGGAGGCCCCGTCACCGGCTGGCCCGGCGCCGGCAGCTGCGACTCCGGCAACGCCTTCGCGCGGTCCACCGCGGCCTGCCACTGCTCCAGCTGTCGCCGCCCCATCCGATGCCCGAAACCGTTCAGCGCGGCAAGGGCATGCACATTGGCCGGCAAGGAGAGCGAGGCCTCCACAATGGCCGCGTCACTGAGCACCTTGCCCGGCGAGACATCCCGCTTCTGAGCGATCCGGTCCCGCGTCTGCCACAGCTCCCGCACCACGCCCAGCTGCCGACGCCGCCGCACCTTGTGCATCCCGGACGTCCGCCGCCAGGGATCCTTGCGGGGCTCGGCGGGCGGCGCGGCCGCGATCGCCTCGAACTCCTGTCGCGCCCACTCCAGCTTCCCCTGCCGGTCCAGCTCCTTCTCCAGCGCGTCGCGCAGGTCCACGAGCAGCTCGACGTCCAGCGCCGCATACCGCAGCCACGGCTCGGGCAGCGGCCGGGTCGACCAGTCGACGGCCGAGTGGCCCTTCTCCAGGACGAACCCGAGCACGCCCTCGACCATCGCGCCGAGGCCCACTCTGGGGAACCCGGCGAGCCGCCCGGCCAGCTCGGTGTCGAACAGCAGGCTCGGCACCATGCCTATCTCGCGCAGACAGGGCAGATCCTGGGTGGCCGCGTGCAGCACCCACTCCACGCCCGACAGCGCCTCGCCGAGTCCCGACAGATCGGGGCAGGCCACGGGGTCGATCAACGCGGACCCCGCGCCCGCGCGGCGCAGCTGCACCAGATAGGCGCGCTGACCGTAGCGGTAGCCGGACGCGCGTTCGGCGTCGACGGCGACCGGGCCCGAGCCCGCGGAGAAGGCGGCGATCACCTCGGTGAGGGCGGCCTCGTCGGCGATCACGGGCGGAATGCCCTCGCGGGGCTCCAGCAAAGGGATCGGCGCCTCCGTAACAGAAGATCCGCCGTCGTCCGGAGGGGCGCCTCCGGTGGTTCGCAGTGAACTGTCTGCTGCGGTCTCTTGGGCGTCGGTCACATGTCAAGGGTATCTGTGTATGGACAGCGCCCGCCGACGGAACGTTCCGTCGGCGGGCGCCTGAGGGTCGTAAACCAGTCAGGTAAGCGAAAGGTCCGGTTCACGACAGGTGAGGACGCGGGAAGGGATCAGCGGCCCGGCAGGCGGCCGATCCCGTTCACGTCAGTGAATGATCAAGCGTTCACATAGGTGGGATGCGGCTCATGCGGTTTCGGTCGGACCTTCAGTGGATGATCCCGGTGCGCAGGGCCACGGCGACCATGCCGGCGCGGTCGCCGGTGCCCAGCTTGCGGGCGATCCGGGCGAGGTGGCTCTTGACGGTCAGCGCGGACAGGCCCATCGAGACGCCGATCGCCTTGTTCGACTGGCCCTCCGCCACCAGTCGCAGCACCTCGACCTCACGACCGGAGAGCTCGCGGTAGCCGCCCGGGTGGCTCGGGGCACCCGGGTGGCGACGGTGCATACGGGCGGCGGCGGAGCCGATGGGGGCGGCACCGGGCCGGGTGGGGAGCCCGACGTTGGTGCGCGTGCCGGTGACGACGTAGCCCTTCACACCGCCGGCGAGGGCGTTGCGGACGGCGCCGATGTCGTCGGCGGCGGAGAGGGCGAGGCCGTTGGGCCAGCCCGCGGCGCGGGTCTCCGACAGGAGGGTGAGGCCGGAGCCGTCGGGCAGGTGGACGTCGGCGACACAGATGTCGCGGGGGTTGCCGATGCGGGGACGAGCCTCCGCGATGGACGAGGCCTCGATGACATCGCGCACACCGAGCGCCCACAGGTGGCGGGTCACGGTGGAGCGGACGCGGGGATCGGCCACGACCACCATGGCGGTCGGCTTGTTCGGGCGGTAGGCGACCAGGCTTGCAGGCTGCTCGAGGAGAACGGACACCAGGCCTCCTGGGTGCGGGGACGACTTCAAGGTCACAGTCGTCTTCGGCACTAAACCCATGGCCCTTTAGGGAAAGATCACGATTTAGTTAGTAACAATCGGGCAATTCAGACACGTGGTCGATCGTTCAGTGAGCATGAAGCTTCGATCGAAGGCTGTTCCTGACCGAAAGTGGCCGTATCGACAAAGTGACGGTCAAGCCGGTGGCGGTCAGCGGGACTGTGGATCACGGCGCTGCGGCAGCGTCACCACCGACGCGTCGCCCGGCCCCGCCGGCGGCAGCCCCGCGACCTGGGCGAGCAGGTCGCACCAGGACGCCAGATGGGCCGCGGTGTCCGGAACGCCGCCCAGGCCCTCACGCGGCGTCCAGGAGGCGCGGATCTCGATCTGCGAGGCCGCCGGGCGCTCGGACAGGCCGCCGAAGTAGTGGGAACTGGCGCGCGTGACGGTGCCGCTCGGTTCGCCGTACGCCAGCCCGCGCGCCTGGAGCGCGCCGGTCAGCCAGGACCAGCAGACGTCCGGCAGCAGCGGGTCGGCGGCCATCTCCGGCTCCAGTTCCGCGCGCACCAGGGTCACCAGCCGGAAGGCACCCCGCCAGGCGTCGTGCCCCGCCGGGTCGTGCAGCAGCACCAGCCGGCCGTCGGCCAGATCCTGGTCGCCGTCGACGACAGCGGCCTCCAGCGCGTACGCGTACGGGGCCAGGCGCTGGGGCGCCTTGGTCTGCTCGACCTCGATCTGCGGGCGCAGACGCGCGGCGCGCAGAGCCTCGACAGCGGCCCGGAAAGCCGGTGGAGCCGTATTGTGCGAATGCCGGTCCCCCTCCCCGGCCTCCTTCGCGTCATCCATTCCGCCAGTGCCGTCCGACAGTCTTCCCTGAGCCGCAGCCATGCCGGGAAGATTAAAGGGAACGGGGGCTTCGTGCAGGGAGGGACACCCGGACAACACGGCGACCCCCGAGCCGGGCCCGGTGAGGCCGTGCGAGACTTGCCCCCGTGAGTGCCAACCAGACGCCGCCGTCAGCCACGTACGAGTCCGCCTTCCTCAAGGCGTGCAGGCGCGAACCCGTGCCGCACACGCCCGTGTGGTTCATGCGGCAGGCCGGGCGCTCCCTGCCGGAGTACCGCAAGGTGCGCGAGGGCATCCCGATGCTCGAGTCGTGCATGCGGCCCGAACTGGTCACCGAGATCACCCTGCAGCCCGTGCGCCGGCACAACGTGGACGCGGCGATCTACTTCAGCGACATCGTCGTGCCGCTCAAGGCCATCGGTATCGACCTCGACATCAGGCCGGGCGTCGGACCGGTCGTCGAGAAGCCGATCCGCACCCGCGCCGACCTGGCCCAACTGCGCGACCTGACCCCCGAGGACGTCTCGTACGTCACCGAGGCGATCGGCCTGCTCACCGCCGAGCTCGGCTCGACCCCGCTCATCGGTTTCGCCGGCGCGCCTTTCACCCTTGCGAGCTACCTCGTCGAGGGCGGCCCGTCCCGCACGTACGAGAACGCCAAGGCGATGATGTACGGCGACCCCGAGCTCTGGGCCGACCTGCTCGACCGCCTCGCGGAGATCACGGCCGCCTTCCTGAAGGTGCAGATCGAGGCGGGCGCGAGCGCGGTCCAGCTGTTCGACTCGTGGGCCGGCGCGCTCTCCCCGGCCGACTACACGAACTCGGTGATGCCGCACTCCGCCAAGGTCTTCGCCGCGGTCGCCGGATACGGCGTCCCCCGCATCCACTTCGGCGTCGGCACCGGTGAACTGCTGAAGCTGCTGGGCGAGGCCGGCGCGGACGTCGTCGGCGTCGACTGGCGCGTCCCGCTCGACGAGGCCGCCCGCCGGGTCGGCCCCGGCAAGGCGCTCCAGGGCAACCTCGACCCGACCGTCCTGTTCGCCGGCACGGAGGCCGTCGAGGCGAAGACCCGGGAGGTCCTCGACACCGCCGCGAAGCTCGAGGGCCATGTCTTCAACCTCGGCCACGGCGTCATGCCGTCCACCGACCCGGACGCGCTGACCCGGCTCGTGGAGTACGTCCACACGCAGACCGCCCGCTAGGCCGTTCTCCGGGGCTCACCAGGTGTGCCGGGGCCGGGCTTTCCTGCCGAACAGCAGACCGCGCGGTTCCGGCGGCGGGGGCGTGCCCGCCTTGAGCGGCCAGGCGAGCAGCATGCCCGCGAGGAAGCCCACGATGTGCGCCGCGTACGCCACGGTGCCCGCGTCCGTGAGGCCCTCACCGGACGAGTACGCCGCCTGCAGCCCGAACCAGAACCCGAGCACCAGCCAGGCCGGCAACCGCAGCGGCAGGAAGATCAGGAACGGGACCAGGACCCAGACCCTGGCCTTCGGATACAGCACGAGATAGGCGCCCAGCACCCCCGCGATCGCCCCGGACGCGCCGATCAGCGGGTCGGCGGAGTCGTCGTTGAGGAACGCGAAGCCGTACGACGCCGCGTAGCCGCAGACGACGTAGAAGAGCAAGTACCGCACATGGCCCATGCGGTCCTCGATGTTGTTGCCGAAGATCAGCAGGAAGAGCATGTTGCCGAGCAGGTGCAGCCAACTGCCGTGCAGGAACAGCGCGGTGAAGACCGACAGCACCGGGGACTTGGCGTAGTCCGGCGCACCGATCACACAGCCGGGGCCCTGCGCGCCGACGGCCACCTCGCCCGTGGGGACCGACCCGGGCAACTGGTCGTGGATCAACTCCCTCGGCACCGCCGCGTAGTGGTCCAGGAACGCGTGCAGACGGCACAGCTGGGCCAGGCTGCTCTCACCGGCCACGGAGCCGGCTATGCCGGGCATGGACAGGAAGACGAGGACGTTCGCGGCGATCAGCGCGTAAGTCACCCAAGGGGTGCGGCGGACCGGGTTCACGTCATGGACGGGGATGACCACGACAGGTATCTGCCCGGGATGCGTGCGGCAAATCGGTGAACGTGGCCGCGGCCGCGTGCGTATGTGTCGGCAACCGCCCGCGGCACGGGGAAGGCGGGTCGCGGGGACTACGTGAGGAACAGGCGATGAACGACCGAGTTAATCCTCCGATTCACGCGTTGCCCGACGGGGAGGCCGAGATCGCCCTGGTGGTGCGGCTGCCCTGGGAGGACGTCGCGCGGCTGGGCCAGGAGGCGGGGCGGCTCGCGACGCAGATGCAGCGGCCGGTGACGTTGGACGAGGCCGTCAGCCATCGGTTGCGGTCGGCTCGGCCGGCCGCGGCGCATGCGAAGCCGGCGGGTGAGCAGCCCGCTGCCGCCATGCCGCCGAGTGTGAGTGCCTCCGTGTCCTCGTTGCCTTCGCGGCCGCCGGCCGAGCAGGCTCGGCAGGCGATCGAGAGGATCAACGGCAGCGCGTAATCGCCGTAGGGGGGCGGTTGTTCGAGCGGCCGCGGGTCCGTTGTGGCTGGTCGCGCAGTTCCCCGCGCCCCTTGAGGCGTTGCCCGCGCCGTCTACTGGGAAGTGCCGGCATGTACCGCCTTTGCGGCCTTCCTGGCTGCCACCAGAACCGGGTCCCACACCGGTGAGAACGGGGGTGCGTAACCCAGGTCCAGGGACACCATCTGTTCCACCGTCATCCCGGCCGTCAACGCCACCGCCGCGATGTCGACCCGCTTGCCCGCGCCCTCCCGGCCGACGATCTGGACGCCCAGCAGTCGGCCTGTGCGGCGTTCCGCGAGCATCTTGACCGTCATCAGAGCCGAGTCGGGGTAGTAGCCGGCGCGGCTCGTGGACTCGATCGTCGCCGTCACGTACTGCAGGCCCGCCCTGCGCGCGTCCTTCTCGCGCAGGCCGGTGCGGGCGATCTCCAGGTCGCAGACCTTGCTGACGGCCGTGCCGACCACGCCGGGGAACGTGGCGTAGCCGCCTGCCGCGTTCGTGCCGATGACCTGGCCGTGTTTGTTGGCGTGGGTGCCGAGCGCGATGTGGCGTTCGCGGCCGGAGACCAGGTCGAGGACCTCCACGCAGTCGCCGCCGGCCCAGATGTTCTCGTGGCCGCGTACGCGCATGGCCAGGTCGGTCAGCAGGCCGTCGTGGTCGCCGATGGGGAGGCCGGCCTGCCTGGCCAGGGTGGTTTCCGGGCGGACTCCGATGCCGAGGACGACCACGTCGGCCGGGTACTCGGCGTCCTGCGTGGCCACCGCGCGGACCCTGCCGTCGTCACCCGTGAGGATCTTGGTGACCTCGGCGTCGTTGACCATCGTGATGCCCAGGCCCTCCATGGCCTCGTGCACCAGCCGGCCCATGTCCGCGTCGAGCGTGGACATGGGCTCGCTGCCACGGTTGACGACCGTCACCTCGTAGCCGCGGTTGATGAGCGCCTCGGCCATCTCGACGCCGATGTACCCGGCGCCGACCACCACCGCGCGCCGCCCACGCGTGCGTGTCAGCGTGTCGATGAGGGCCTGGCCGTCGTCCAGGGTCTGCACACCGTGGACACCGGGGGCGTCGGCGCCCGGCATGTCGGGGCGGATCGGGCGGGCGCCGGTCGCGATCACGAGTTTGTCGTACGACGTCCAGTACTCGGCACCGGAGTCGATGTCACGCGCGCGTACCCGGCCGCCGGCCACGTCGATCCGAATGACCTCCGTCCGCATGCGCAGGTCGATGTCCCGCGCGCGGTGCTCCTCGGCCGTACGGGCGATCAGCCGGTCGCGGTCGGGGACGTCGCCGCCCACCCAGTACGGGATGCCGCAGGCCGAGAAGGAGGTGAAGTGGCCGCGTTCGAACGCCACGATCTCCAGCTCCTCGGGGCTTTTCAGCCGCCGTGCCTGCGACGCCGCGGACATTCCCGCGGCGTCGCCGCCGATCACGACCAGTCGCTCTCGCGTACCCGACACATCCCTCGCAGCGCTCATGCTCATGCGAACACGCTACGAGCGCCGGGCATTTCAGTCCTGCCCGCCGCCCTGCTCGCGGCCGCCCTCGTCCCCCGCGCGCGTGGGCCGGGGTGCCGGGTGCGCGGTCGGCAGCGGGCCCATCGCGGTCGTCGCGGGCGCGGTGGCCGGGCGACCGGGCAGGCGGGGCCGCAGGACCTTCAGCCACAGCAGCACGATCAGCGCCGCCACCGCCGCGAAGGGCAGCACCGCGCCGAACGCCACCGCGATCCAGCGCAGCATCGTCACGAACGCGCCCCAGCCGCCCGCGAGCGCGTCCAGGAAGCCGGGGTCGTCGTCCTTCGCGACCTTCTTCACCGGCGTCTCCGACAGGGTCAGGGTGATCGTCGCCAGGCTGGTGCGGTCCTTCAGGGACGCCTGCTGGGCGAGCAACGACTCCAGGTCGGCCTGACGGGTGCTCAGCTCGCCCTCCAGCGTGACCACGTCGCTGAGCCTGGTCGCCTGGTCCATCAGCTCGCGAATCCGGGCGACGCTGGCGCGCTGCGACTTGATACGGCTCTCCACGTCGACGACCTGGTCGGTGACGTCCTGCGCCTTGGCGCTGCGCTCGACCAGCTTGCCCGCGCCCTCCAGTTCGGTGAGCACGTCGGCGTACCTGTCGACGGGCACGCGCAGGACGACGCGGGTGCGCTCGTGGCCCTCCTCGTCGCGTGTGGTGGTCTCGTTGCCGACGTAGCCACCCGCGTCCTCGGTGGTGGCACGGGCCTCGTCCAGGGCCTTCGGCACGTCCTTGACCTGCACGGTCAGCGAGGCCGTACGGATGATGTGGCTCGCGGCGACCTTGGCCGGCGCGGCCTTCCCGCCGCCGAAGCCGCTGCCCGGGGCACCCTGCCCCGCACTCGCCTGCGGCTCCGCCGCCTGGGCGGCCTCGTCCGCGGCGGCCTTGTTGGAGCCGGCCGAGTCGCTCGCGCCGCTGCATCCGGTGAGCGCGAGCGCGGCGGCCAGCGCCAGGCCGGCCAGGGCCCGGACGGGTCGTACGGAACGTCGTGTGCGCATGTGGTGTACCCCCGAGGGTCGTCGTCGCGACTGATGCTCCTTCGACGCCGGGGGCGGTCCGAACGTTGGAGGGAAACGGTCCCGATGAGGTCACGGTCGGGACTCGGAGCGGGCACACGGGGTGGTGCGCGCCGTGAACGGTACGGCCCCGGCGGCGCTGTCAGCGGCGTTTGAGAGAGTGGGATCATGCGCGAGCACAGCGAGGACACACGCACCGCGGACGGCCCTGCGGGGCACGGCCATGCCGTCGTCATCGGCGGCGGGATCGCCGGGCTGGCGGCCGCCCACCGGCTGCTGGCCGACGGCAGACGTGTGACCGTCCTGGAGGCCTCGGAGCGGGTCGGCGGCAAGCTGCTGCCCGGGGAGATCGCGGGCGCGCGCGTGGACTTCGGCGCCGAGTCGATGCTGGCCCGCCGCCCCGAGGCGGTCGCCCTCGCCCGCGAGGTGGGCCTCGACGAGCGCCTCCAGCCGCCCGCCACCGCGACCGCCTCGATCTGGACCCGCGGCGCCCTGCGCCCCATGCCCAAGGGGCACGTCATGGGCGTCCCCGGCACCGCGGCCGCCCTGCGCGGCGTCCTGTCCGACGAGGGCCTGGCCCGCATCGAGCGCGACGCCGACCTGCCCCGCACGGAGGTCGGCGACGACATGGCGGTGGGCGAGTACGTCGCGGCGCGCCTCGGCCGCGAGGTCGTCGACCGCCTGGTCGAGCCCCTGCTGGGCGGCGTCTACGCGGGCGACGCGTACCGCATCTCGATGCGCTCGGCGGTCCCGCAGCTCTTCCAGGCCGCGCAGACCCACGACTCGATCACCGAGGCAGTCCGCGAGATCCAGGCCAGGGCCGCTGCCAATCAGCAGACCGGGCCGGTGTTCATGGGCATCGAGGGCGGGGTGGGCTCTCTCCCGCTCGCCGTCGCGGAGTCGGTCCGCGCGCGGGGCGGCGAGATCGTCACCGGCGCCCCGGTGACGGAGCTGCGTCGCGAGGCTTCGGTCGGGTGGCGCGTCGTCACCGGCGACCGGGTGCTGCACGCCGACGCGGTCGTCGTCGCCGTGCCCGCCTCGGCCGCCGCCGGGCTGCTGCGCGCCGAGGCCCCCGAGGCCGCCACCGAACTGGACGGCATCGAGTACGCCTCGATGGCCCTGGTCACCCTCGCCTACCGGCGCGCCGGCACCGACCTTCCCGCGGGCAGCGGCTTCCTGGTGCCGCCGGTCGACGGGCGCACCATCAAGGCGTCGACGTTCGCCTCCCAGAAGTGGGGCTGGATCGCCGACGAGAACCCGGACGTCGTCGTCCTGCGCACCTCCGTGGGGCGCTACGGCGAGACGGAGATCCTGGAACGGGACGACGCCCGGCTGGTGGACGTCTCCCGGCACGACCTCAGGGCCGCGACCGGCCTCGACGCCACGCCCGTCGAAACCCGCGTCACCCGCTGGACCGACGGCCTGCCCCAGTACCCCGTCGGCCACCACGCGCGCGTGGCCCGCATCCGCGAGCACGTCGCCAAGCTGCCCGGCCTCGCGGTGTGCGGGGCGCAGTACGACGGCGTGGGCATCCCGGCGTGCATCGCGAGCGCGTACGCCGCGGTGGACCAGATCCACGGTGACCTGAGCGCTGTGCAGGAGCTCACCGCCAACCCGGTGCAGAGTCTGCACGGCGGAGCGGGAGAATAGGGGACATGAGTGACGACGCCTCCACCACCGAGTCCGGCAGGATCCCGAACAAGGGCAAGCTGGCCAAGGACCTCAACGAGGTCATCCGCTACACCCTCTGGTCCGTCTTCAAGCTGAAGGACGTCCTCCCCGAGGACCGCGCGGGCTACGCCGACGAGGTCCAGGAGCTGTTCGACCAGCTCGCCGCCAAGGATGTGACGGTCCGCGGCACGTACGACGTGTCCGGGCTGCGCGCCGACGCCGATCTCATGATCTGGTGGCACGCCGAGACCAGCGACCAGCTGCAGGAGGCGTACAACCTCTTCCGCCGCACCAAGCTGGGCCGCGCCCTGGAGCCGGTCTGGTCGAACATGGCGCTGCACCGCCCCGCCGAGTTCAACCGCTCGCACATCCCGGCGTTCCTCGCCGACGAGACGCCGCGCAACTACGTCAGCGTGTACCCCTTCGTGCGCTCCTACGACTGGTACCTGCTGCCCGACGAGGACCGCCGCCGCATGCTCGCCGACCACGGCAAGATGGCCCGCGGCTACCCCGACGTCCGCGCCAACACGGTCGCCTCGTTCTCGCTGGGCGACTACGAGTGGCTGCTGGCCTTCGAGGCCGACGAGCTCTACCGCATCGTCGACCTCATGCGCCACCTGCGGGCCTCCGAGGCCCGGATGCACGTCCGCGAAGAGGTGCCGTTCTACACCGGGCGCCGCAAGACGGTCGCCGAGCTGGTCGCCGGGCTCGCCTGATCAGTGCGGGAGCCGGGCGGCGGTGTCCTGGGGACGGCCGCCCGGCTTCGTCTCGGTCTGCTTGCTCAGCTTCTTCGCCCTGCGGTCCTGCGGGCGCTCCGGCTTGGGCTCCGGGTGCCCCTCGCACGCCGCCCGCCGCTCCGGGAGACGCCCCGACAGCAGATACGCGTCGATGTATCCGTTGACGCAGGCGTTCGGGCCGTACGCGATGCCGTGCGTGCCCGAGTCCCGTTCGGTGACCAGGACCGAGCCCGACAGCCGCCGCTGCATCTCCAGCGCCCCCTCGTACGGCGTGGCGGCATCCCGCTCGGCTGCCAGGATCAGCACCGGCGGCACCTCACCCGGCCCGGTCCGCACGTCGAGGGGCTGCTGCCGGGGCATCTGCCAGTAGGCGCACGGCAGGTTCATCCACGCGTTGTCCCAGGTCTCGAACGGCGCCACGCGCGCGAGCCGGGTGTTGTCCCGGTCCCAGACCGCCCAGTCCGTCGGCCAGGGCGCGTCGTTGCACTCCACGGCGGTGTAGACCGCGTTCGTGTTCTCCTCCTCGGCCGCGGACTCCGTCGCCGGCGCGGCCAGCTCGATCAGCGGCTTCGGGTCGCCCTTCAGGTACGCCGACAGCGCCTGCGCCCGCGCGGGCCAGTAGTCGTCGTAGTACCCGACCTGCAGGTACGCCTCCTGCAACTGCCCGGTCCCGACCTTTCCGCCGGCCGGCTCCACGGCCAGCCGCGCCCGTACCTTCTCGTAGGCGCGCAGTACCTGGTCGGGGGTGGCCCCGAGGCCGTAGACGGCGTGGTGCTTGGCGACCCACTGCCGGAAGTCCGCCCACCGCCCCTCGAACGCGGCCGACTGCAGGAGGTTGCTGCGGTACCAGATCTGCCTCGGGTCCGGGTTCACCGCCGAGTCGAACACCATCCGCCGCACGTGTGAGGGGAACAGGGTCGCGTACAGCGCGCCGAAGTAGGTGCCGTACGACGCGCCCATGAACGTCAGTTTGTTCTCGCCCAGCGCGGCGCGCAGGACGTCCAGGTCACGGGCGTTGTTGAGGGAATTGTAGTGCTGCAGCGCGCTGCCGGTGCGCTCGGCGCAGCCGCGCGCGTATGCCTTCGCCCGTGCGATGCGCTCCCGCTTGTAGGGCTCGGAGGGGTATGTCGGCAGGTGCGTGGCGCCCTTGAAGAACTGCTTGGGGTTCTCGCAGGAGATCGGCGCGGACGGCCCCACCCCGCGCGGGGCGTAGCCGACCAGGTCGTACGCTCCCGCCAGTCGCTTCCACGCGGGCAGGACACCGATCAGCGGGAAGTGCAGGCTGGACGCGCCCGGCCCGCCCGGGTTGTAGACCAGGGCGCCCTGCCGCGGGACCCGGCGCTTGCTGTTGTGCGGGTCCTTGTGCGTGGCCTGCATCCGGCTGACGGTGAGTCGGATCTGCTTGCCGTGGGGATCCGCGTAGTCGAGCGGGACGGACACCGTGCCGCACTTCACGTCGTCCGGCAACTCCAGCTTCTTGGGACAGGCGCCGAAGGTGATGCCGGACGCCGCGGCGCGCGCGGCGGCCACCGCCGTGCCGTCCCGCACGTCCGCCCGCGGGGCCGCGGCCGTGGTGCTGCCGGCCGGGGCGGTGGAGAGGGCGGTCAGGAGCAGGGCTCCGGCAACCGAGTAGAGGGCTGGAGCTCTCATCGCGTATCCCTTCAGTGCACGGCAGCAACAAAAGGGATATTTCGTTCGTCTGTTGATGAAGGCAAGCACCGCCTGCCGGTGTCGGCGTCAATGCCCCCGATGCGTCATCGACTGCCCTTGCCGTCGTCAGTGACCGCCGGTGCCGTCAGCCGCGTCGGTGGAGCGCTCATGGTGCGGCTCGCGGTGCGCGAAGGCGGCGCGCAGGTCCGGCTCGTCGATCGCCCGTACGCCCCGCACCGCGACGGAGGTGAGATACGTACGGTCGTCCCCGCCCCCCGAGCGCCGGACCAGGGTGCTGAGCAGCCGCTGTCCGGCCGGGGAGGCCCACCGCGCGTACGGGTGGATCTCCATCCGGGCGATGGCGAGGCAGCTCAGCGTGACCACGAAGGGGAGCGCGAACCAGAGGGCGACCAGATGCGCCGGCATGTCCGACTGGGCCGGCGCCAGCAGGGCGAGGGCCCCCAGCGCCAGGACGAACAGCGCGGCGAGCCGCACCTGCCGGATCGCCGACGCGACGCCGCCGCGCGCCCCGTCGGGCACGGCGAGCCCCGCGCTGACCAGCCGGTCGCCCAGGCTGCCCACCGCGTCGGCGGCGGCCGCCGCGTCCCGCACCGGCTCGATCCGGGACTGGCCCTCCGGCCCGATGGCCCCTATCACCGAGCGCTCCATCTCGTCCCGGCCGCGCGGATCGACCACCGTCGCCCAGCCGGTGTGCGCGAGCAGCAGCCGCCGCTGCCGCGCCATGGAGACGAGCGTCAGGTCCGCGACCCGCCGGGGGCCGCCCGAGAGGAACGCGGCCTCGTACAGCGTCAGATCGCGTCCTTGGCCTGCCGTCACTTCGTTCGCGTCCATGGCCGCGGCATGTACGGCGGCCAGGCACAGCCGCGTACACGCCGTGCCCGCGACGGCCCACGCCAGCAGCAGAAGAACCACCCAGAACATGCCCCCATTTTGCGGCTGAACCGCCGCCGCTCTCGCGGACTTGGTTGCTCGGCGTAGGGGTTCCTCAAATACTGGTTGCGGTTTCGGGGCGCTTTTCAGGATTTGCCGGAACTCTCCGGTGGGCGGCTGGTCGCCGCCGGGGGCAGTGTGTACGTCGGCGACGGGGACGGGGTCACCGGGACGGCCGGAGCGGGGTCGAGGGTCGGACCGGGCGGGGCCGGGGCGGGGGTGAGCGGAGGGGTGCTGCCCGCGACCATGTCCTGGGCCAGGGCGTCGAAGTCGACGTAGCCGGTGGCCTCCAGGACCGTGATGTGGTCCAGCACGGTCGAGTTGGCGTCATCGGCGAGCTCGCGGACGAGGGAGTTGCGCGTACTGGCCCGCACCTGGGCGACGACGGAGAACACCTTGCCGTGCGCCAGCCGCAGGATGTTGGCGAACTGCCGGTCGTACTCGACGCCTTGGGCCGAGTCCAGGGTCGCCAGCCACTCCTGCTGCTGTTCGGTGGGCTCGTTGGGCAGTTCGAGGCTGAGCCTGGAGGCGACGTCGCGCACCCGCTCGTCCAGGAACGTGTGCCCTTCGATGAGGTGCTCGCCGGCCGTCCGTACGGCCGGCGTCGTGCCCTTCAGCCCGGCCTGCTGACCGGCGGGCAACTCCCACAGCCCGGCCAGCCGGACCTTCGTGATGAAGTCGCGGTCGAGGGCGGACAGCGGCCCGTAGCCGGTCGAGACGGTCTCGGCGTTCAGCACGTCGAAACCGGTCCCGGACCGGTCGGCGTACGACCAGATCGGGAAGATCATCGCCAGCAGCGTCGCCGTCAGGCCCGTGATGATGAGCCCGGTGCCGCTGAAGATGCCTCGGCCTTTGATGGGTGGTCGCGGTCGCATGGTGCCTCCTGTTGCGGCACCGCACGTTAGTGCGCTTCGAGGGTTGGGTTGGCATATTACTTCGGGGTACTGCGGGTGCTACGCCAACTGCCGTACAGGGGTGAATGGTTGTAAACGGGGGTCGAAACGGGCGAATAGGGGAGTGGGTGTGGGGGGCGTCTCGGGGTAAATCCGGGCGAAGCGGTCGCTTCGACGGTGCTGTGCGGCCAGGCTGTTAATCCACGCACACTCGCAGGGCGACGGCGTCCGGTCGAGGAGGGGCGGAAGGCGTACGCGCAGTGCGCTCAGCGCCGCAGCAGCACCCGGCGCGTGGCCCGCGCCAGCCGTACCCCCGGTCGCCGCGACCGCGGCCTCGGCCCCGACCGCTCCAGCCACCACTCCCGCAACTCCGCCCGCACCCGCGCGTCTTCGAGCCGTCCCTCGGTCAGCAGATACCCGGCGAAGTCCAGCGCGTCGCGCCGATAGCCGTCGGTCATCGGGTGCCCGTGCGTGTAGGCGAGGAAGGCCCGCCGGTACCCGCTCCCCAGGATCACCGGCAACTCCGGCGCGACCTTCGCCACGACGTCCGCCCGCTTCCCGGCGAGCGCCCGCGCCTGCACCCCCAGCCGCACCCGGTCGAACCCCTCGGGCACCGGCGTCCCGGCGACGAGGGCGGACAGCAGGGCGGCCTGGGCGAGGGCCAGTCGCTGCCGGGCGGGGTCGGTGACGGCGCCGGTCTGCGCGGCGCCTTCCTCGCGCGCTGCCTCTTCCTCGCGCGGTGCCTCCGGTTCCTTGAGCGCTGCCTGCGGTGAGGTGCCCTGGGCGGAGGTCCTGTCGGCCGCACAGGCGACCCGTTCCCCGGCCCCCTTCTCCAACGCCTCCCGAATCGCCCCCAACTCCCGTTCCAGTTCGGTCGGTTCGGGGAAGTTCTCGTCGCGCTCCAGCAGGACGCCCGGCGGGGACACCCGGGACGCGAGGTCGGTCAGGACGTCGAGGACCGGCTGGGCGACCGGGTGTGCGTGGCTGTCGTGCCAGACGCCGTCGCGTTCGAAGCCGCCCGCGACATGGACGTACGCGATGGCCTCCAGCGGCAGCTCCGCGAGCGCCTTGGCCGGGTCCTCGCCCCGGTTGACGTGGTTGGTGTGCAGGTTGGCGACGTCGATGAGCAGCCGTACGCCCGTACGGTCGGCGAGTTCGTACAGGAACTGCCCCTCGGTCATCTCCTCGCCCGGCCACGAGATGAGCGCGGCGATGTTCTCCACGGCGAGCGGCACGGGCAGCGCGTCCTGGGCGATGCGGATGTTCTCGCACAGCACGTCGAGGGCGTCCCGCGTGCGCGGCACCGGCAGCAGGTGTCCCGCCTCCAGCCGCGGGGACGCGGTCAGCGGACCGCCGGCCCGTACGAACGCGATGTGCTCGGTGACCAGCGGCGACCCCAGCGCCTGAACGCGCTCGGCGAGCGCGGCCAGCCGCCCGGCGTCCGGCCGCTCCGCGCCGCCCAGGCCGAGCGAGACGCCGTGCGGGATCACGGTCACCCCACGCTCCCGCAGCCGTACCAGCGACTCGGGAAGATGCCCCGGACAGACGTTCTCGGCGACGGTCTCGACCCAGTCGATGCCCGGCATGCGCTCCACCGCGTCCGCGATCTCCGGACGCCACCCGATCCCCGTGCCCAGTCGCTCCATCGTCCCCTCCTCGGCCTCTTCCGTACCCGCTGTCCCGTCTCTCGGACGTGCCGGACGTGACGGGGGTATGGCCCCGCAGGCTCGGCCCGAACCCCGGGGCGGACACCTTCAGAGCAACATTTGAGGTTCGCAGGGTCGTACGCGCGGCACACCGGGGATGTTCAAGCGGCACACGGGAGATGTTCAAACC
This sequence comes from Streptomyces cyaneochromogenes, assembly GCF_003963535.1. Taxonomy (GTDB): domain Bacteria; phylum Actinomycetota; class Actinomycetes; order Streptomycetales; family Streptomycetaceae; genus Streptomyces; species Streptomyces shaanxiensis. The sequence continues at coordinate 7,892,450 of NZ_CP034539.1, forward strand.
GAGCACCACCGCTGTGGTCCATGCAGTGCGCTCCAGGCGAGCGAGCCGGGCGAATCCCGCAGGCCGCGCCCACCGAACCGGCGGAGGTCCTGGGCGTCGGCCGCGCGTCGGTGCACCGCATCCGATGGTCAGACCCTGGGCAGCGGCGCCGCTGAGCCGGGCGCCCGGCGGGTCTCCCGGCCCTCGGCGCCTGATACCGGAAGCGCTCTGATCCGGGCGCTTCCGCGACGCCACGATGGCTGAACGGTGCCGGACCGTCAGGCTTCCCGCGGACCGCGTGCACCGGGCGCGATCGCCGTCGCCCCAGAGGCCCTCGCAACAGCTCCGCCCCGGTCGGCGCGCTCACCCTCGGCGCGGGAGACCCGCCGGGGAACTCCCCGGCCGCGCACGCTCCCCGAAGACTCCTCCTCCGGCCCGAGCGTCGGCGTCCGCGGCGAACCGCGTCCCCGCGCCGGGCGATCGAGGCCCGTCGCTCAGCGAAAGGCCAGCGGCCGTCGTACCCGCGGCGGCAGCGAGCCCACGCGGTGATGTCCTTCGGCCACCAGCGTCGGCCCGGGTGCGATCTCCGTGAACCCGGCGTCGCGCACCAACGGCAGCCCGGAGGTCGTCAGTTCACGCCAGTGCCCCGGTCGCGCGGTGCGCACGGCCAGCGGGAAGCCCGCCTCGCGCCAGGCGTCCCGCTCCTCGTCCGACAGCTCCCACCAGGCGAGCTGCGCCGCGTGCCCCGCCTGCGCCATCGTCTTGCCGGCCGACATGTCGAGTTCGGGATTCACCCAGAGCACCGGCGCCGACGGATCGGCGGCCGGGGGCGGCTCGGGATCATCGAGGTCGGTGCCGGACACCTGCAGTTTCGCCAGTTCCTTGGGCCAGCCGTCCAACGGCACCGGAGGAAACACCCGCACCTCGGCCGACCCGCCGGTGACCGTGATCCCCGGCAGGCCTTCCGCCCGCCGCCACTCGGCCCCGCGGGCCCGCCGCACGACCTTCCGGATCCGCGCGTCCTGCCAGTCCCGCACGGCCTGCGCCCACTCGCCGTCGCCGACGGACCGCTCGTCGCTCAGCATGATCAGTACAGCGCGGGCGGCGGTCTCCAGCGCGTCCGTCCGGGCGGGAGGATCCGCCCGCTCGATGCGCACGACGAGGGGCAGCACGAACTGCGGTGCCTGTTCGCGGTCGCCGGATTCGGACCGGAACGGGCTGTCCTGGGCGGTGGGGCTGTCGGAACTCACGGGGTCCAGTCTGCCAGGACGAAGATCTGGGCGAAGATGTGCTCATGCAACGTGATCTTCGTCTGGACAACGTGGGCCGCCGCTACGGCCTGCGCGGCCCATGGGTCTTACGAGGCGTCCACCTCACCGTGCCCCCCGGCACCCTCATCCGAATAGAAGGCCACAACGGCACCGGCAAGTCCACCCTCCTGCGCCTCCTGGCCCGCATAGACGCCCCCTCGGAAGGCCGCATCAGCGGAGCGCCCCGCACCGCGTACGTCCCCGAACGCTTCCCCACCGCCCTGCCCTTCACCGCCCTCGGCTACCTGACCCACCTCGGCACGGTCCACGGCCTCTCCCGGCCGGCGGCCACCCGTGCCGCCCTGGAGTGGCTCGACCGCTTCGGCGCGGCCGCGTACGCCCGAACGCCGATGGCCCAGCTGTCGAAGGGCAGCAGCCAGAAGGTCGCCGTGGTCCAGGCCCTGCTCGCCGAACCGGAACTGCTCGTCCTGGACGAGGCATGGACGGGGCTCGACTCGGCCGCCCGCGCGGAGTTGGAGCGAGCCGTCGCCGAACGGACCGCCGACGGCACCGCGGTGGTCTTCGTCGACCACGACCCGCGCCGCCTCGCCGGGGCGCCCGACGCGACGTACACCGTGCACGACGGGGCCCTGAACGTCCGTACCGGCCAAGGGACTTCCTCACCCGCCGGCCCGCACGCGACCGTCGTCGTCCAGGGCCCGAGCGGTTCGAGCCTCCCCGCCGAGGCGACCCGCACAGCCACCGTCGTGGACGAGCCGGTCCCCGGCACCCACCGCCTCACCGTCCCCGCGTCCCATTCGGACGTCGTCCTGCGCGCCCTGCTGGCCGCCCACCCGCCGTGGCACGTGGTCAGCGTGAGCCAGGAGACGACCACTCCTCCCGACCCCTCCGCCCCTTCCGATCCCTCCGCCCCTTCCGACCGTTCCGAAGCCGAGAGTCGCCGATGACGTCGATGAGAGCCCTCCTCCGCTACCAGGCCGCCCTGCTGGCCCGCTCGCAGCGCTGGCTGCCGCCGTTCATCCTGTACGCCGTCTTCCTCGCCGTCGGCGTGCAGGGCGGCCAGCCCATCCTCGACTCGCTCGGCTACGCGGCCGCGGCGCTGCTGCCCGTCGCCGCCTGGCTGGTGCGGATCTGCGTCACCAACGAGCCGCCCGCCGCCCGCAGCTGCGTCGCCGCGGCGGCCGGACCGGGGCGGGCGCACCTCGCCGCGCTGCTGGTGGCGCTGGCCGGCGCGGCGGCGCTCGGTACGGCGGCGATCGTCGTCCTCACCCTGATCAGCGACCCGGCCAGCGCCGACCACCAGATCCGGGTGCCCCGGCTGCCCGCGGGCGCCGCCGGCCTGCTCGCCGCGCTGGCCTGCGCCCTGCTCGGCACCGCGGTCGGTGCCCTCACCACCTGGCCGGTGCTGCGCTCGACCGGCCGTGCGGTGCCCGCGATGCTGCTCGCGGCCCTGCTGTCCGTGGTGGTGACGGGCTCCCCGGCCCAGGCGGCGGTCAACGGCCTGGTCACCGGCTCCCGCTCGGGCACGGTCCCCACGCCCCTTTTGCCCCTGGTGGCGGCGGCCGTGTTCACCGCGGTGGCGATCGCCGTGGCCTGCGCCCTGACCTCCCGCAGATCACCCTGAACGCCGGATCACCCGGAACAGGCCGTGCGCTGCGCCTCCTGCCACTCACACACCGGGCAGAGCGTGATCCCCTTGTACGACTCCGGGTACTCCGTGGGCTCCCGGCACAGCACGCTCCCCCAAAGGGGGGACCCCCACCGCGTACGGCGGCCCGTCAGCCTTGGGCGGCCTCGTCGCGTCGATCAGGCAGTAGTCGGTCGTGGGCTGCTCCTCACTCATACGTCCAGCGTACGAGCCTCAGCCCCGCCCGCCCGCGGCCCCGATCAGCTCGGACACCTTCACGAACCGGAAGCCTCTCTCCCGCAGCTCGGGCACGATGCGCCGGACCGCCCGCTCGGTCGTCGGAGCGGCACTGAGCGTGCAGTGCATGACGACCACGGACCCCGCGCGCACCCCGTCCAGCACCTCCTGGGCGACCGCATCGGCATCCGTGGCGAAGGCGTCCCCGCTCACCACGTCCCACTGCACGGCCGTGACGCCGACCGCGGCCAGCGCCTTCAGGGCACGCCGGTCGGAGCAGCCGCCGGGAAACCGGAAGTACGGCATCGCGTCCCGCACCCCCACCTCGCGGAACACGTCGTACGCCCGCTCCACGTCGGCCCGCATCCGTTCCTCGTCGATGGTCGGCAGCCCGTAGCAGTCGTCGGTGAAGGCGTAGTGGCTGTACGAGTGGTTGGCGACCTCGAACAACGGGTCCCGCCCGATGGCCCGGGCCTGCCCCGGATACTCCTGCGCCCACCGTCCCGTCATGAACACGGTCGCCGGCACCTTCAACTCCCGGAGCGCCGCCACCAGCCCCGGATTGTCGAACCGCTCCCCACGATCCGCCCGCGGCCCCTGATCGGCGGTCATGTCGGCGTCGAAGGTGAGCGCGACGGTCCTGTCCCGGGTCCTCGGACCGTGCTCGAAGACCGGGGCCTGACCGGCCGGGCCGGGAGCGAGGGTCGGTGGCCTGGACAACGGGGCGGCGGGAGACACGGCGGAGGCGCTGGGCGCGGGACGGGGAGCGCGGGACTCGTCGGCCGGCGCACACGCGGCGAGGACGGCGAGTACCGCGCCCAGGGCGCAGCCGGTGGTGACGCGTCGCACAAGAGTGATCACCGCAGGAAGATATGAGGATCAAAGGGACAATCCGATGTTCCGACGGGTGTGCCGGGGCGGTGTCACCCGCCCGGCGGGGCCGGCCCGCTCAGTCCTTGCGCGTGCAGCGGCCCGTCGGAGCCGTGGCCGGTGGGCGGCACTGGAAGGCGACGTCGGACGCGTTCGTGCTCAGGTAGCGGCCGATGCAGGTGTTCGGGGTGGTGCGGCCGTGCTCGGCGCAGAAGGCCAGGGCGGCGCGGCCGTCGGTGAAGGGGCCGGGGGCGTAGAACACCCAGTAGCCGGGGCGCAGGGAGGCGTAGTCGCCGCTGCGTACGACGGCCGCGTCCGGCACCGTTTCGCGGATCGTGGCGAGCCTCTGGTCCCGCACGGCGGTGCCCGTGGCGATGGGTTCGGAGTGGAGCTGGGCGATCCAGCGGCCGTCCGTGGCGGGGGAGGGAGCCGCGCCGGTGGGGGTGGGGCTCGGTGGGGGAGTGGTCGGCTGCTGTCTCGTCGGGGCGGGAGCGGACGTCGAGGCCTTCGGGCTTGGTGTGGCGGCGACCTTGTCGTCGTCGGCGGTGCCGTCGGGGAGCAACGCGAACACCAGGGCCGTGGCGGCGCCGATCGCCAGCGCCGCGGTCGCGGCCACCACGAGAGGTGTACGGCGTCGTCGGCCGGACGCCTGCTGCGGCACCGTGGGGCGCGGGGTGTCCAGTTGGGTGGGGGTCGGTGACGGCGCCGGCGTCGGGTGCGGGGCGACGGCCGTCAGCGTCGGCCGGGTCCAGTGCGGTGCCGTCCCCGTCTCGACCTGCGCCAGCATCGCGTCCAGCCGTGCGGCGTCGGGGCGGGCCGCCGGATCCCGTACCAAAAGGGCCTCGAGCACCGGCGCCAGCGGGCCCGAGCGGGCCGGTGGCGGGAGCGGGTCGTCGATCACGGCGGCCAGGGTGGCCAGCGTGGTGGGGCGGCGCAGGGGGCTGACGCCCTCCACGCACACGTACAGGACCACGCCCAGCGACCAGAGGTCGGCCGCGGGGTCGTCCTCGTGACCGCGGATCCGCTCGGGCGCCATGTACTCGGGCGAACCGACGAGTTCGCCCGTGGCCGTGAGGCCGGTCGTGCCCTGCAGGGCGGCGATGCCGAAGTCGGTGAGGACGGCGTCGCCGTCGGGGCGCAGCAGGATGTTGGCGGGTTTGACGTCCCGGTGGTGGATCCCCGCCGCGTGCGCGGCCCGCAGCGCGGCGAGCACCTGGCGGCCGACGCGGGCGGCCTCCGCCGGAGACAAGGGCGCCTCGCTCAGCCGCTGCTGCAGCGAGGCGCCCGGCACCAGCTCCATCACGATCCACGGATGCGGGTCGGCGTCCACGATCTGATGGACCGTCACCACATGCGGATGGCTGAGCCGGGCCAGCGCCCGCGCCTCCCGCATCACCCGCTCGCGCACCACTCCGACGGTGTCCGCGTCGGACCGCACCGCCTTGAGCGCGACCTCGCGGTGGAGCACCGTGTCGCGGGCGCGCCACACGGTGCCCATTCCTCCGCTGCCGAGCCGCTCCACCAGCTCGAAACGGCCGTCGACGAGGTCCCCCGGTGCGTTCATGCCGCACAGGTTAGAGGACGCGCCGCAAGGGCCGGAGAGGAGGCTTCCGCTCGGCGGCCCCGAGGCGGAACGCCTACCTTCTCCAGGGTCCCGTCACCGCGAACGTCGTCCCCGGCGTGTAGCAGTTGACATACATCGTCCCGCCGTCGGGCGAGAAGGTGACGCCGGCGAACTCGCCCCACTCCGGCTGCTCGGGAGTCCCGATGTTCTGGGCGTTGCGCGCCATCGCGTACACCTCGCCGCGTCGCGTCACGCCGTAGACGTGCTGGGCTCCGTTGCCGTCCTCGCACACCATCAGGCCGCCGCTGGGCGCGAGGCAGATGTTGTCGGGGGACTCGCCGGGCAGCTGGATGTCCGTGTCCGGGCCGAAGACGATCACCAGGGTCAGGCGGCGCGCTGCGGGGTCGTAGCGCCAGATCTGGCCGTAGTGGTCCGCCGCCGAGCCGTCCGCGCTGCGGGCGAAGGAGGACACGAAGTAGACGCTGCGGCCGCCCCAGTAGCAGCCCTCCAGCTTCTGCGCGTGCGTGATGCCCTTCGGGCCGAAGTCCTGGAAGCGGATCGGGGTCCGGGCGGCGAGGGGGTCCGGTACGTCGACCCACTCGATGCTCTCGAAGCTCGCGCCGGTCTGCTGGATCGAGGAGAGGTCGGGTACGCCCGGCACGCGCATCGCCTGGAGGCGGCCGCCCGCACGCAGCGAGCCCAGACCGCCGTGCGGCGCGTGGGGCAGGAAGCGGTAGAAGAGGCCGAAGGGCCTCTCGAAGGCGTCCTCGGTCTCGTAGACGATGCCGCTGCGCGGGTCCACCGCGATCGCCTCGTGCTGGAAGCGGCCCATCGCGGTCAGCGGGGCCGCGCCGGAGCGGTAGGGGTTCGCCGGGTCGACCTCGAAGATGAAGCCGTGGTCCTTGGTGTAGCCGTTGGTGCCGGCCTTGTCCTCGGTCTCCTCGCAGGTCAGCCAGGTGCCCCAAGGTGTGGGGCCACCCGCGCAGTTGACGGCCGTACCGGCGATGGCGACGCGCTCGGACAGGACGTGGTTACGGGAGTCCAGCGTCAGCGCCGTACAGCCGCCCTTGCCCGCCGGGTCGTAGGTGAGGCCCGCGACGGTCGGGACGGGGATCTTCGCGGTGTTGCGGTTCTCGTGGTTGCGCACCAGGTGGACGCGGCGGCCGTGGCCGCCGGCCGAGTACCCGGCGAGGGCGGTCATGCCGTCGTGGTTGGAGGGGACCGGGCCCTCCCCGGAACGGAGCCGGTCGCCCTCGCGGGAGAGGACGCGATAGCGGAAACCTTTTGGCAGATCGAGCAGGCCGTCCGGGTCGGGGATCAGCGGGCCGTACCCGGTGTGGCCCAGGTTCTGCGCGGCGGCGGTGCCCGCGAAGAGTTCGGAGAGGTTTCCGGCGAAGGCGATCGAGACGCCCAACGCGCCGGTACGGGCGAGCAGCTGACGACGCGTCGACGCTGTTTGGGACATGGGGCAACCTTCCTGCTGGCGGACAGGAACTGTGACCCCGCCGTGTCTATCACCTGGTGCGGGTCCCGTGAACCACGCGCGTAGCGTGTGTCACTTCCGCTCGGGCCGCCCGTCGGTGTCCGCGGTGGACTCCTCGACGGCGACATGCTCGGAGAAGGGGTCGACGGCGGCCTGCTCGGTGGCCGGTCGGACGGCGGTCTGCTGGACGGCCGCCTGCTCGACGGCGGTCTGTCGGCCGGCGGTCTGCTCGCCGGCCTGCTCGGCCGCGGGATCCTGCGGCGGCTGGGCGGCCCCCCGCTCCAGGAACCGCAGCAGCTCCACCGGGATCGGCAGCACCAACGTGGAGTTCTTCTCCGCCGCCACCGCCATCACCGTCTGCAGCAGGCGCAGCTGGAGGGCGGAGGGCGCGTCGGCCATCTGGTGCGCGGCCTCGGCCAGCTTCTTGGAGGCCTGGAGTTCGGCGTCGGCGTTGATGACCCGGGCCCGCCGCTCGCGGTCGGCCTCCGCCTGCCGGGCCATGGAGCGCTTCATCGACTCCGGCAGCGACACGTCCTTGATCTCGACACGGTCGATCTGCACGCCCCAGCCCATGGCCGGACTGTCGATCATCAGCTCGAGGCCCTCGTTGAGCTTCTCGCGGTTGGACAGCAGATCGTCCAGATCGCTCTTGCCGATGATCGAGCGCAGCGACGTCTGTGCCATCTGGGAGACCGCGAAGCGGTAGTCCTCGACGTTGATGATCGCGGCCGCGGCGTCCACGACCTTGAAGTACACGACCGCGTCGACCCGTACGGTCACGTTGTCGCGGGTGATGCCCTCCTGGGCGGGCACGGGCATCGTCACGATCTGCATGTTGACCTTGTGCAGCCGGTCCACGGCGGGGACGATCAGCGTGAATCCCGGCGGGCGTACCGTGCCGCGCAGCCGTCCGAGCCGCAGGATCACCCCACGCTCGTACTGCTTGACGACCCGCGCGGCGGCCGCGAGATACACCAGCCCCGCCGCACCGGCCGCCACGGCCGCTCCCAGCAGCTCCTCGACCATGACGACCTCCTGACCGAGAGGCCCGTTCCCTGTGCACCTGTAACGATATGCCCGGTGTCTGGTCCGGGGCCATGGACGGCCCCGGACCAGGGGTCATACCTCAGCGGGAGTCATACGCCGGTCAGGGCGCCGTGACCCGCACCGGGTCCGTGCCCGCCGCGCTGTGCCGCTCGGCCCAGTTCTCCAGGGCCGTCCGGCAGGCGTGGTCGAGGTGGTGCAGGCCGGACAGGTCCAGCTCCACCGGGCGGTCCTGCGGGAGGGCCTCCAGGCTGTCGAGGATCTTCGGCAGCCTGAGGAAGGTCGCGTTGCCCGACAGGTACGTCTGGATGGGGCCCGCGCCCTTGTCTATGATCTCCAGCTTTATGTGCGAGGCCTCCCAGGCGGTCTTGGCGATGGACAGGGCCAGACCGATGAGCACGCCCTCGAACATGTTCACCGCGACGATGGAGACGGCGGTGGCGACGAGGATCAGGGCCTCGCCCCGGTGGCCCCGCCACAGGGAGACGATTCCGCGGAAGGGGATCAGCTTCCAGCCCGAGTGGACCAGGATGCCGGCCAGCGCGGGTATCGGGATGAGTGCCAGCGTGGCCGGGAGCAGCGCCGCGAACAGCAGCAGCCACACGCCGTGCATGACCCGGGACGCCTTGGTCTTGGCTCCTGCCTGGACGTTGGCGGAGCTGCGCACGATGACCGCGGTCATCGGCAGCGCGCCGAGGGCGCCGCAGACGGCGTTGCCCGCGCCCTGTGCCATCAGCTCCTTGTCGTACTCGGTGCGCGGCCCGTCGTGCAGCCGGTCCACGGCCGCGGCGCTGAACAGCGACTCGGCCGACGCGATGAGCGTGAAGGCGATGATCGTGCCGATCACACCGACGTCGGCGAGCTCGCCGAAGGCGCTCAGGGACGGCGGCTGGATGGAGCCCAGCAGGCCCTTGACCTCGACGGTTGCGACGGGCAGCGAGAACACCGCGGCGGTGGCCGTCGCCAGCCCGACCGCGGCGAGCGGACCGGGGATCGTGCGCACCTTGCCCGGCATCCGCTTCCACAGCACGAGCACGGCGACGGTGCCGGCGCCGAGTCCGATCGAGGCCAGCGCGTCGGTGCTCCCGACGGCCTGGACGAGTGCGCTCGGCAGCCCGGCTATTTTCTCCAGACCGGAGGCGGGCGCCTTGGCGTCCGCGACCGCGTAGAGCTGTCCGGCGATGAGCACCAGGCCGATACCGGCCAGCATGCCCTCGACGACCGAGACCGAGATGGCCCGGAAGTAGCGCCCCAGCTTCAGGGCGCCCATGAGCAGCTGGAGCAGGCCGGTGGCGAGCACGAGCACACCGAGGACCGGCAGCCCGAACTCCTGCACGGCCTCGAAGACCAGCACGGTCAGACCGGCGGCGGGCCCGGAGACCTGAAGGCTGCTGCCACGCATCAGCCCGGTGACGATGCCGCCCACGATGCCGGTGACGAGCCCGAGCTCGGCCGGTACACCGGAGGCTACGGCCACGCCCACGCACAGCGGCAGCGCGACCAGGAAGACGACCAACGAGGCGGCGAAGTCCTGCCGCAGGTGAGGGTATTTGGTCATCATGCCGATCACAGCGCCTCGAACGCGTCGGTCTCGGCGCTGTGGGCGCGCACGGCGCCCTTGTGCACCTCGTAGTACCAGCCGTGCAGGGTCAGTTGACGTTCCTTCAGCTTCTTCTCGATGAACGGGTACGAGCGCAGCCGCAGCAGCTGCGTCAGCACATGGGCCTGGACGCCCTCGGCGACCTCCGGGTCCTCTGCGGCACCGGTCGGGCGCGGGGTGGCGTGCGAGAGCCAGTCGCGCACGGCCGGTACGGCGTCCAGGTCGTCGCCACGCACCAGCGCGCCGACGGCCCCGCAGTGGGAGTGGCCGCAGACCACGATGTCGCTGACGCCGAGGACCTCCACGGCGTACTCGATGGTGGCCGCCTCGCTGGTGGGGTGCTCGGAGGCGTACGGCGGGACGATGTTGCCCGCGGTGCGCAGCTCGAAGAGCTCGCCGGGACGGGCGCCCGTGATCAGGGCCGGAACGACCCGGGAATCGGAGCAGGTGATGAACAGGACCTGGGGGGACTGACCGGCGGCCAGCTGGGCGAACTCCTCAGGGCGCTGTCCGAACGAACGGGCGTTGTCGATGAGGGGCTGCATATGTGGTGACTCCTCCTGGCGCGCCGCAGTGGCGCGTCGGGGCTTACATGACAGAGGTGGGGGGTGTGACTGCTCTGCTTCTCAGCAGCGGAAGACCTGAAGTGCGGCCGGAGTGTGGGACACCGAGGGTCTCGACGTGCGCTGGTGCGCGGCGCCGGTTCTGGCCGGCTCGTGCGTGGCCGCGGGGTCCCGGGTGAGCAGGGGCCGACAGGGCGCCTCGGGCCCGGAATCGGCGATACGCAGACGGTCGCGGGTGCGCAACGGACCGGTCGGGTCCCCATCGCCCGACGGTATGCAGTGGCGGGACGTGAGGGTTTCGTCGCGCAGCGCCTTCCCGGACAGCTTGATTCCGGGCTGGGCTTTGGCCTCTGCCTGACTGACTGTGTGCGCGTCTGCGAAGTACGCGGCAGGTGCGAAGAACTGGAGGGCGAGCAGGACGGCGGCGAGGAGCGAAACCACGGTCCGGGCCGTCGTACCTCGGAACATGCGCCCCCCTCCAGTGAGTCCACACCTCTTGCGCGAGCCAACACTTGGTCAACCGTTGGTCAAGAAACACATTAGCCCGGCAAAGTTGTTTGCAGGGTTAACTTAACGTTTCAAGCTGAAGAGAGCCTGAAACGCGTGGGTGGGATGGCCGGAACTCCCCCTTGACCAGGGGGAGTTGGCGGGTTAGGGGGCGTCAGGCGCCGACGACACCCTTCGCGTCGCGCGCGAGGGCGGTGAGGCGCGAGATGGCGCGGAAGTACTTCTTGCGGTAGCCGCCCTTCAGCATCTCCTCGCTGAAGAGCTTGTCGAAGGGCAGTCCCGAGGCCAGGACGGGCACTTCGCGGTCGTAGAGCCGGTCGGCGAGGACGACGAGACGCAGGGCCGTCGACTGGTCGGGAATCGGCTGTACGTCGGTCAGGCAGACCGCCTTGAGCCCGTCGGTCAGCGCGCCGTAGCGGCTGGGGTGGACACGGGCCAGGTGGTCCAGCAGGTGCGGGAAGTGGTCGAGCGAGGCGCCCTCGGTGGCGTACGCCGCCTTCGTCACCTGTTCGTCGGAGTACGGCGCCGGCGCCTCGGGCAGGCCGCGGTGGCGGTAGTCCTCGCCGTCGATGCGCAGCGTGCGGAAGCGGGCCGACAGGCCCTGGATCTCGCGCAGGAAGTCGGCAGCCGCGAAGCGGCCCTCGCCGAGCTTGCCGGGCAGGGTGTTGGAGGTGGCGGCGAGCGCGACGCCCGCGTCGACCAGCTTGCCCAGCAGGCTGGAGACGAGGACGGTGTCGCCCGGGTCGTCCAGTTCGAACTCGTCGATGCACAGGAGGCGGTGACCGGAGAGGGTCTGCACCGTCTGCTGGAAGCCGAGGGCGCCGACGAGGTTGGTCAGCTCCACGAAGGTGCCGAACGCCTTGAGGGACGGCTCGGCCGGGGTGGCGTGCCAGAGGGAGGCGAGCAGGTGGGTCTTGCCGACGCCGTAGCCGCCGTCGAGGTAGACGCCACGGGGCCCGGCCGGGGTCTTCGGCGCCTTGGACCGGCCGAACCCGAGGAAGCCGCGCTTGCCGGCCTTCCCGGCACCGCTGGCGTGCGCACCGCCGAGTCCGCCCGCGAAGGTCTCCAGCACACCGACCGCCTCGGTCTGGCTGGGCTGGTTCGGGTCCGGGATGTACGTGCTGAAGCGGACCGAGTCGAAGCGCGGCGGCGGCACCATCTCGGCGACAAGCCGGTCCGCGGGGACGTGCGGCTCGCGGGCGCACAGGGACAGCGGGCTCGCTTCGGCTATCGGGTGCGTACCGGAGGCGGCGGAGGAGGACGACACGGTTCACCATGCTAAGCGCCGTGCCACACTCCATGACATGCGACGCCTGTTCCCTGTGACCGACGAAACAGCAGCGAGGGCCTCCGGCGGTTCGGCCGTGGACGACGGGGCCGGAGTGGTCGAAGGGGGGCCTGTGGCCGGTGCCCCCGGTGGGGGCGGTGTGCGCGGGGATTCCGGCGATGCCGCGGGTCCCGGCGCGGCCGGCGGAGCTCGTGATGAGCGAGGGTCGGGGATCCCTGGGGCGCGTCCCGACTCTGCGGGCCCCGGAGGGGCGGGACGGACCGATGGCCGTCGGGAGGAGGCCGGGGGTGCCGGGGTGGGCCCTGAGGGCGGTCGCCCGGGCGGCGAGGTCGGGGGCGGTGCATCCGGTGGCGCATCCGGGGGCGGTGGCCCTGCGGGCGGGTCGGACGAGAGCAGAGGCCCGGTGGATGGCGTGGCCGGGGTTGGTGGGCGGGCAGGTGGGGCGGCCGGGGTCGGTGGTCCCGCGAGTGGTGTGGCCGAGCGTGGTGGCCCGGCTGCCGGGGCGGACGAGGGCGGTGGCCCGGCGGTTGGGGTGGCCGGGGACGGTGGGCCCGCCGGTGGAGTGGCCGAGGGTGGTGGCGCGGCGGTCGGGTTGGTCGGGGGCGGTGGCCCGGCTGGCGTCGGCGGCGATGGGGTCGAGCGCGGGGCTCGTCGTGACGCCGTTGGCGGAGCCGGCTTCCCCGGCGCCGATCTGGCCGACCGGGAGTGGAGCCTCGCCGAGCTCGCCGCCGCCTATGCCTACCCACGCCCGGCGCCTGGCGGCCGGCAGCCGTGGTTGCGGGCCAACATGGTGTCCACGCTGGACGGCGCCGCCCAGCACGACGGACGTTCGCAGCCCATCTCCTGCGCGGCCGACATGCGGATCTTCGGCACCCTGCGGGCGCTGGCGGATGTCGTGATCGTGGGTGCCGAAACGGTACGTCAGGAGGGGTACCGTCCGGCACGCGCGCGTGCCGAGTTCGCGCAGGCGCGCGAGGCGGCCGGGCAGGGGCCCGCACCGGCCATCGCGGTGGTCAGCGCGAGCCTGGACCTGGACTACACCCTGCCGCTCTTCACCTCGCCGTCGGTGCCGACCCTGATCCTCACGGGCGCCGCGGCGGCCCCGGACCGGATCGCGGCGGCGGAGAAGGCGGGCGCGCGGGTGGTGATCGCCGGTGACGGCGTCGGCGTGGACCCCGTCCGGGCCGTCCAGGCTCTCGCCGAGCTCGGCCACACCCGGCTGCTGACCGAGGGAGGGCCGCGGCTGCTCGGCCAGCTGGTGGCCGCCGGTGTGCTCGACGAGCTCTGTCTGACGATCTCCCCGATGCTGACCGCAGGTGACGCCCAGCGCATCGCCGGCGGGCCCTCGGTGGCGGTCCCCGAACGGTTCGAGCTGGCGTCCTTGCTGGAGGAGGACGGCTTCCTGTTCGGCCGGTACCGGCGGAGGTGAGGTTGGTCCGGACATGGGTCCTCTGGACGCCGTGATCCTGAAAACGGCGGAATCCACCGTTCCGTTTAGCTTCCGCCGGGCACACTAAAAATCGCAGTCCCCGTGCGAGCACGGGGCAGGATGGTTTCCGCAGAAGGGGCGCCCGGTGTTCACAAGCGTTTTGATGATCGAGAAGGCCCTGACGTCCGCCGACGTGGAGTTCGTCACCACCTTGCACGGGGACGAGGAGGTCTCCTTCCATGTGCTGCTCCAGCCGCGGGGCGAACAGGCCGACCGGCTGTTGCGCGCCATCGACGACATCGCGCTCGGCGAGCTGGACGAGGCCGTACGGGAAGGGAAGACACCCGAGGGCGAGGAGGCGATGAGTACCGGTGAGCGGGCGCTGGAGGTGTCGCTCACGGCCCTGCGCGGGGCCGGGGCGGAGGCCGAGGGGCGGCTGCTGGAGGATCATCCGCTCGACGCGCTGAGGGCCGTGGTGGACGAGGTCGGCGCGGATGAGGTCATCGTGTTGACCGACCCCCACTACGTGGAGGAGTTCTTCCATCGGGACTGGGCGTCGAGGGCTCGGCACAAGGTGGGAGTGCCGGTGCTGAAGCTGTTCTCGCACAGCAAGGCGTAGCGCCGTAGGGGCCGAGGAGGGCACAGCCCCGCGCCCCTGGGCGTTGCGGCCACCGCCAGCTAATAGGCTGAGGGCTCATCGTCGTACCGCATCTGGGGAGAACACACATGGCACCCGGCATTCCCTCCGCCATGGACCGACCGCACTTCATCGGCATCGGCGGGGCCGGGATGTCGGGGATCGCGAAGATTCTCGCGCAGCGCGGGGCCGCGGTGGCCGGCAGCGACGCCAAGGAGTCCGGGACCGCCGCGGCGCTGCGGGCGCTGGGTGCGACCGTGCACATCGGGCATGCGGCGGAGCACCTCGCCGACGACGCGAGCTGTGTCGTGGTGTCGTCGGCGATCCGGCAGGACAACCCCGAGCTGGCCCGCGCCGCGGAGCTGGGCATCCCGGTCGTGCACCGGGCCGACGCGCTGGCCGCGCTGATGGACGGGCTGCGTCCGATCGCGGTCGCCGGAACGCACGGCAAGACGACCACGACGTCGATGCTGGCGGTCTCCCTGACCGAGCTGGGCCTGAAGCCGTCGTACGCCATCGGCGGCGACCTGGACGCCCCCGGCTCGAACGCCCTGCACGGCGACGGGGACATCTTCGTCGCCGAGGCGGACGAATCGGACCGCAGCTTCCACAAGTACGCGCCCGAGGTCGCGATCGTCCTGAACGTCGAGCTGGACCACCACGCCAACTACGCGTCGATGGACGAGATCTACGAGTCCTTCGTGACGTTCGCCGACCGGATCGTCGACGGCGGCACCCTGGTGATCTCGGCCGACCAGGACGGGGCGCGGGAGTTGGCCCGGCGGGTGTCCGGGACCGTGCGGACGGTGACGTACGGCGAGGCTGAGGACGCCGACGTCCGGGTGCTGTCCGTGCTGGCGCAGGGGCTGAAGAGCCAGGTCACCGTCCTGCTGGACGGCCAGGAGCTCACCTTCGGGGTCTCGGTGCCCGGCCGCCACTACGCCCTCAACGCGGTGGCCGCCCTCGCGGCGGGCGCGGCCCTGGGCATCCCCGCCGCCGAGCTGGCCCCGGCGCTGGCCGCCTACACGGGTGTGAAGCGGCGGCTCCAGCTGAAGGGCGAGGCCGCGGGCGTCCAGGTCATCGACTCCTACGCCCACCACCCGACCGAGATGACGGCCGACCTGGAGGCCATGCGCGCGGCCGCCGGGGACGCCCGGATCCTGGTCGCCTACCAGCCCCACCTCTTCTCCCGCACCCAGGAACTGGGCAAGGAGATGGGCGATGCCCTCGCCCTCGCCGACTCCTCGCTGGTCCTGGACATCTACCCGGCCCGCGAGGACCCGATCCCCGGCGTCACCAGCGACCTGATCATCCAGGCGGCCCGGGTGGCCGGCGCCGAGGTGACGGCCGTGCACGACAAGTCCGAGGTTCCCGCGCTCGTCGCGGGAATGGCGAAGCCCGGTGATCTCGTTCTCACCATGGGCGCGGGCGATGTCACCGACCTCGGCCCGCTCATCCTGGACCGCCTGTCGAAGTGAGGGACGAGGACCCATGTCGTACGACGTCGAAAAGCCGGACGAGCAGTGGCGCGCGGAGCTGACCCCGGCCGAGTACGCCGTGCTCCGCCAGGCCGGCACGGAGCCCGCCTTCACCGGTGAGTACACCAACACCAAGACGACGGGCGTCTACTCCTGCCGCGCCTGCGGCGCCGAGCTCTTCACCTCCACCACCAAGTTCGAGTCCCACTGCGGCTGGCCGTCCTTCTACGACCCGAAGGACACCGAAGCGGTGGAGCTCATCGAGGACCGCTCGCACGGCATGGTGCGGACCGAGGTGCGGTGCGCCCGGTGCGGGTCGCACCTCGGGCACGTCTTCGAGGGCGAGGGGTACCCGACGCCGACCGATCAGCGGTACTGCATCAACAGCATCTCGCTGCGGTTGACGGCGGACGAGGGCTGAGGAAGGTTCCTCGGAGGGTCAGCATTCCACCCCGGCAAGAGCCAAGTGGCGTGCCAGCTGGGCGCAGGTGTCGCCGCACCGCAGCGGCTGGTCAGGTAGCGCAGGGAACGGCTGGACAGGTCGATCGACGACGGGTGCACGAGCACACGGGGAGCTCCTGGCAGTACGGGCGATCTTGGTCGAGAACCCGTCTACCAGGAGCTTGCGCCACACCGGTGCGGATCGTGGCCGCCCAGAACACAGACGGCTCTGACACCGTTGCTCGAAGAACGCCCACCGCTCAGCCGTCACAACCGTCGAGGTCGTCGTCACACCCCTCCACCGCGTCCCGGTCGATGGTGTCCAGGCGCCACAGGATCAAGCCGGTGCCGTCCTTGACCGGGTCGACCCGTGCGGTGAACGGCTTACCCGCGGGGATGTTGAACTGGTCGGCTTCCCGATCCCCGCACTCGATCCCGTACGCCTGCTCCTGATCGCCTCGCGACAGGGTGAGGGTGAGTTCCCCGATCCCGTCCGTGTCACAGGTGATGCTGAGGAGGTACGGCCGGTCGCCGGGCGTCTTGTGCTTCTTGTCCATGCCGCTCGCGATGAACGCGCTCGCGGTGTCGACGAGTTCCGGACGCGCGTCGCTGTCGGAGGCCGATTTCAGGGCCCGCTCCGCCCGCTGCATCGCGTCGTCCGGCTCCCAGGACCGGCCGCCGTCACCCGGCGGCTTGCTCTGCTGACCCGCAGATGCCGAGGGCCGGGGGGACGACCGGTCCGCTGCACCGTTCGGCTCGTCCTTCGCTTCGGCACAGCCGGCGAGCAGAGCGATCGTTGCGACGTAGACCGGCAGGAATTGACGTGTACGCATGTATCCACCGTAGGTACGGGGCCGGTGGCGGGGCCGTCGCCCCGCCACCGGCTCAACGCGGGTTTTTGCTCACTTGTCCGTGGTGATCCGCCGCAGCAGACCGGGGCCGCACACCGAGTCGCAGGACTCTTCGGCGGCTGTCTCCCCTCCGGCGGGCCGACCACTGTGCTGCCCGCGAAGGAGCGCGCTGCCCCTGGCGGGCGGGGGCACGAGCTGGTACTCCCGGCCCAGCGCGTCGGCCTGGGTGTTTCCGTAGACCGTCACCTCTCCGTCGGACCAGCGGACAAAGAGGTCGTCCTCCCACAGATTGCCGCCGAACTCGCCGGGCACAAGGACACGGGAGTGGGTCCACAACCGGTTCGCGGGCTTGAGCTGCCGCTCCCTCTTCAGACCGTTGGCGCCGAGGTCCTCGTACACGGTGAGTTCACCGTCGGACCAGCGGACGAGGAGGTCGAAGTCGGAGTTGGTGGTGCCGTCGAAGTCGCCGCCCGCGATGATCGTGGCGTGGTTCTTCCACAGGTCATTCGGGGCCTGGAGCTTCTGCTCGGCGTGGAAGCCCGTGCCGTCGACGTTGGTGTACTTCGTCACCTCGCCGTCGACCCAGCGCACGACCACGTCGTCGGGCCACTTGTTGCCGCCGAACTTGCCGGTCGCCAGACCCTTGGCGTACTTCCATGTCGAGCCGGCAGCGGCGATCTTGATCTCGTTCGCCGGGTGCTGATCGCCGGCGGTCGGCAGTTTCGTCGTCTCGTCGATGTCCTTGTAGATCGTGACTTCGCCGTCGCTCCACTTGACCATCAGGTCGAAGGCGTTGGAACCGGTGTAGTCGCCCGCGGTGATGACCTCGGCGTGGTCCGCCCACAGCTTGTTGGGCTTCGCCAGCCGGGTCTCGCAGGGCTGGCCGGCGGCGCAGCCGGTGTAGAAGCCCTGTGACTGGTCGCCCGGGTACAGGGTGACCTCTCCATCGGACCACTTGACGATCAGGTCACCGTCCTGCGTCTTCTGCGAAGACGTGTGGAACTGGCCGGTGGCGGCGGCTTCGGCATGGGTCCACAGGTTGGCGTCGCCCATGCCCTCGATCCCGGTCGGCTGATCCGGCGCCGAGTCGTTGACCGCCTGGTTGTACAGGCGCACCACGTCGGCGTCGAACTGGGAAGAGTAGGAGACGTTGTCGAACTTCCCGCCGGTCTTGTATCCGCCGATGACACCGATGACATCTCCCCGCTTGCCATCGAAGTTCCGCAGGAACGGGCCGCCGGACACACCGGGGGCAAATCCGTCGCAGGCAATCTCCAGGAAGCGGCCCTCGAACTCCTTCGTGGTGGTCGAGGGGCAGACGAGCGGCGACTTGGCTCCGCCCGGAAAACCGATCAGGGTAACGTTCTTCTGGTTCAGGTTCCCGGAGGCGGGCAGCGTGGTCAGTTGGTTGCCCATCCCCGTGGCGTTCTCCAGGAACTGGCCCTTGGAGTTCGGGCCAGTCTTCAGGAAGGCGAAGTCGAGGTCATCTGCCTTCACCGTGCCCTGGGACAGATAGCGCCCGTCGATCCAGATCTTGCCCTTCTTGATCGGGAAGATTCCGTACGGTGCGATGCCCTTGGCCCTGTTGTTCGGGTCCACCTTCCACCCCGGGGCGAAGGCGAGATTACGGAACCGGTCGTTGTCGTTGAGGCAGTGCGCGGCACTGAGCACCAGTGACTTGGTGGGTGAGGCCACCGAGGACGCGGAACAGAACTGGTCGCGCTTGCCCGGATCCGACTGCGGGTCGTCGTCCTGGCTGATCAGGAAGACACCGGCGGTGGCCACACCGTTGTTGTCGACGTGCGAGGGAGACCTCATCAGGTCGCGCAGCGTCGGCGAGTCCTCAACACCCTTGTCCGGATTGGCGGGCACCGCATCCGCGATGCGCTCCGGCGTCCAGTACGCCTCCGCCCTCTTCGCCTCCGCGATTTCTTCGGGTGTCGCCTTCAACCCGTCATCCGGCGTTGCGGATTCCTTGGGATCCGCGGAGCCCTCCGGCGTCGCCTTCGCGGGGGCCTCCGGCTTCGCGGGGCCCGCCTCAGAACTGGGAGCAGGGGATGCCGGAGCAGTGGTTTCCTGCTTCGCCTCATCCGTCGGCCCGGACGTGGACGGGGTGCCTGACGGCGCGGGGGAGGCATCGTCCAGGGTGACCGGAACCCCGGAGGAGCCGGACGGCGTCGCAGTCGGTACGGCAGGACTGGACGTGGCTGATGCCACGCCGGGCGAGGCCAGCAGGATCGCCGTGGCCGCGCCGAACGCAGCAAGACGGACGGCTGTTTGTATTCGGTGGCGCATCAAGTTCTTTCTGGGCATGCGGCATTTGCGGTCCGCACGGGTCACCCCCATGGCCCGCAGCGCGGTCGGCGAGGCAGGCCGTTGGGGCTGCGGTGAGTCAGGACTCCTGGGATGTTGTCCGGAATGTCTCTTCGTGATCTCCGTTCGCTGGTGGCACACCAGGCCATCCGCTGGTGTTGCACCAGGTCAGAGGGAGGTTTCCGCTCGATGGTTGCTCGTGGGCTGCGGGCGGAAAGGTGAGCAGCGTGACCAGGCCGTGATCGGCGGCAAGTGCTGCGGCGAGAGCCTCGATCGTGGCCAGGGGCGGCTGGCCGTCCTTCTGTGACCCGAAGGACACCGAAGCGGTGGAGCTCATCGAGGACCGCTCGCACGGCATGGTGCGGACCGAGGTGCGGTGCGCCCGGTGCGGGTCGCACCTCGGGCACGTCTTCGAGGGCGAGGGGTACCCGACGCCGACCGATCAGCGGTACTGCATCAACAGCATCTCGCTGCGGTTGACGGCGGACGAGGGCTGAGGTCCGTCCAGGGGCCCAAGTGCCCCTGGACGCGCCCCGTTCGGCAGACGGAACGGCTCCTTTGATTTGGTGCCGGACAGGTGGAGTGTTTCCTTACGGCACAGTTGGTGTCCGCAGGGTTTTCAAAAACTGTGTACGCCCTGGACGTTGGCACTGGTTGGCGCTACTTTCAGGATCCTCGACGGATACCCATCGGGACGTCGAATCAATGTGATCCCGCAGAATGCGAGGCCAGGAATGCCGAGCATCAGCATCAATGTGATCCGTGTGGGGTCGGAAAACTTCACGTCTTCCGACCTCTCCGAGATTCTGAAAGCCGTCAATTTCACTCGCTCCACGTACGCCTCGGTCGGCGTGACGCTGGCCCGTGTGGAGCACTACATCATCCCGTTGGCGCGCGCGGGCGGCCGGGATGTGATCGACAGCAACGACGAGGCGGTCGCCCTCACGGACGAGTGGACGGTGCAGAACAACGCCGTCGACGTCTTCTTCGTGAAGACCTATGTCGGCTCCGTGGCCGGGCTCTCGCCGGTCGGAGGCCCCTGCAACAAGGACGCCAAGGGGATGGACGGCGCTGTCGTCGAACTGATCCCCGGCATCACCGGCCACATTCTGGCCCATGAGATCGGCCACTACCTCGGGCTGCCTCATCTCAACAACGACTCCACCAACCTCATGTTCCCCAGTGTCCCGAACGGTGGGAATCTCTCCACGAGTCAGGGGAACACCATGAAGGGACACTGCTTCATCGAGTAGTCGTCCACCGGCAACAGATCGGCAAGGTGACCAAAAATGGTCCGGGTTGAAATACCCGAGCGTGACAGGCAGAAAAGCCTTCTGTCGGAGGCTGCCACCGGTGGAGTGGAACGCATCCCTCCTTCTCTGGCAGTCGATCTGCTGGCCGAGCTGGAGATATCCGAACAGGAACGGAGCGAGGCTCTTCAGGCCGTCCTCCGTAATTCGCGGACCGAATCTCCGGTCAAGGCTCTTGTGATCCATTCTCTGGCGCGGCTCAGGGGGAGCGAGGCCGTACCGGACATCCTCGATGCTCTCCGCGAAGCTCCCGAGCAGGACTCCGCGGTGGCCGTCGCCGTGGCCACCGCCCTGGGACGTGTGGGCGGCGCCGAGCAGGTGGGCACGGTCCGTGGGCTGGTCGATTCCACCTCCCATGAGCGGGTCCGTCAGGTCGCGCGGTTCGCGACCAATCTCCTGGCCCACCGCCATGGTCTCGCCGACCAGGTGGTGGAGTTCCCCGAGGCAGGCCTTCAGCCGCGACCCGAGGCCACCGGCGCCTCGGTGTTCCGGTCCACGGCGGCGGGGCAGTTCCGCAGGCGCGAGTCCCTCAACGCGGCGCGCCACGACCTGCCCTGGTTGAGCGAGGATCAGGACTCCTACGAGATCCAGTGCGGCCGCCAACTGCTGACGGTGCTGGTACCGCGTGGCATCACCGGCAAGGACGGCATCGCGCAGCTCACCGCGCGGCCGCTCGTCGCCGCGGTGATCACCGCGCGGAAGGAGTCGTCGGGCGAGTCCTTCGCCTCGCTGCTGGTGCTGACCCATCCGGGCAAGGGCGGCGTCGAGGCGATGGTGAGCCGGCTGAAGGGCGAGCCCTTCCTCCTGGGCAAGGGCACCGTCGAGCGTGACGAAGCGGTCTTCGAGCTGGTCTCCGTGCAGGCTCCCGGACTGCCCGCGGTGTCCGTGCGGATCAGGCTAGACCGCGGACAGCTGGAGATCTCCGGCGTCTCCTCCCAGCGGAAGGTCGCCGGGACAGCGCCTGAGCAGGTGGCCGAGGACGAGGGCCTGTAGCGAGGGCCCACCGCGCACGACGCACACCACGCACACCGGCACCGAGGGATGCCAGGGCAGCCTGTCCTGGCATCCCGTGCGCGAGGGTGCTCAGCAGTGGACTCCGGTCGCGCTGGCACGGTTGACGCGGGTGTTCCTAGACTCGAAGGAGGTGTCCGGACCCGGCGGTCAGGGGCTGCGGGAAGGCGGTGTCGCTGCGTGCCGTACGTCGCTGTGAGTGCGATCAGCCACCCGGGGCTGCTGCGTGAGCGGAACGAGGACAGCCTCGTCGTCGGGCCGTGGACGCTGTGCTCCACCGTGACCGAGAATCCACAGACGCTGATCTTCCCGCTCGGCACGCCCCTCGTCGTCGCCGTGGCCGACGGGCTCGGCGGACATCCCGGTGGGGACGTGGCCAGCGCTCTCGTCGTCCGGCAGATCGCGTCCCTGGGGCCCGCGCTGAGCAGCGAGGTCGCCGTCCGGGAGGCACTGAACGTCTGCAACCGGGCCGTGTTCCAGGCCGCCGGCGCCGAGCAGGGAGCCGACCTCGTCGGCATGGGGACGACAGTCGCCGGGGTCGTCGTGCAGTCCGGCTCGCTGTGCGTGTTCAACGTGGGCGACAGCCGGGTCTTCGCGGCCTCCCCCGACGGGCTGCGGCAGCTGAGCGTCGACGACAGCCCGCCGCACCCGGCCGGGCAGACCACGGCCCTCGTCACCCAGTGCCTGGGCGGCTCGCCCACCTTCCGCGCCGTCCACCCCCATGTGACCTCCGAGACCCTGACGCCGGGCGAGCGCTACCTCATCTGCTCGGACGGCCTGACCGACCCGCTCCCCACGGACGTACTGGACGAGATCCTGCGCAAGCACGACGACGGTCGCGCGGCCTTCGAGCTGTGGAAGGCCGCCATCGAGGCGGGCGGGCCCGACAACATCACGGTGGCGGTGGTGCGGGTCGAGGTGGAGGAGTAGCGGGCGGGCACTCGCGGCGGTTGGCGCACGAGGCGCGAGTGGCGCCGCCGGCTCAGAGGATCTTGCGCTGGACCATGATCGACAGCACCAGCGCGCCCGGCAGCAGGGGCACCCAGACCGTCAGGACGCGGTAGCCGATGACGGTGGCCGCGGCGAGGCCCACCGGCGCGCCGAAGGTGACCATCATGAACACCAGCGCCGCGTCCACGGGGCCGATGCCGCCCGGTGCGGGCACGGCGCCCACGGCGGTGCTGGCCAGGAGGAGGGCTAGGGTCACCTGCGTCCAGGACAGCGGCAGGCCGAGCGCGAAGCCGACCGAGGCGATCACGCTCGCCTGCAGCAGCGGGGTGGCGGCCGCCCCGCCCCAGAGGGCGAGGACGCGGCTGGGCCGGGTGTGCAGGATCCGGGCGTCGGTCAGGGCGGTGCGTACGAAGCAGACGAGGGGCCGGCGCAGCGGACGTACGGCCGCCGCGAGGATGCCCGCCGTGCCGACGGCGGCTGTCACGCCGACGGCCACCAGCAGCAACGTCCGCCTGTCCGGGACGAGTTCGCCCAGGTGCAGCAGGTCGGGGAAGGCCACGAGGAAGCCGAGCAGGACGGCCGTCTTCGCGATCGGCTTGACCAGCGAGTACAGGGCGAGCGAGGCGGTGCCCCGGGCCAGGGGTATGCCCTGGTTCTGCAGGAAGCGCAGGGTGACGGCGTGGGCGCCGATGCTCGCCGGCAGCACGTGGTTGGCGGCGCCGGCCGCGAACTGCGACGCGAGCAGCGGGCCCGGTGGCAGCCGTTCCGGCAGGGCGCCCTGGCGGACCACCGCGGCGACCACCCAGCCCGTGCAGGTGAAGAAGAGGCCGCAGAGCAGCCACCACGGGTCGGCGGAGGCGAGCCGGGCCGCCCCGTCGCGGAAGGTGTGCCAGTCGGCCGCCGCCCAGGTACCGATCAGCAGGAGCGGGAGCAGGGTCAGCGCGTGGCGGGTGAGGCGCGCCGGGGAGAAGCGGGTGGGGCGGGCGGGGGAGAAGGGGGAGCGGGCCGGAGCGGGGGCGGCCGGGGCGGGCAGCGGTCCGGGGAGATCGCTGAGCGGGAGCGAGGACACAGCGCGGTCGTCCTTCCGCGTCCTACCCGCGCGGGCGCGGGGCGGACGGCTAGAGGGCGAGGCAGGAGGGGACGTCGGAAACGTGCCCGTTCGACGTGACGCCGTGGTGTCCGGGAGCGGAAGCGGTGTCGGCGGGTGGGCGACGTGGTCCTGCTACGGATGTTGCCCGCGCGCACCCGCCTTCACTCTCACCGCATCCAGTGCCCGTCGGTGCTCCACCCGGTCAGGCGCCGGGCACGGCCCCCGTCCGCCGTCCCGTCCGCGCCGAAGCTTCCGCCCTCCGCGACCAGCACCAGACCCGCCAGCGCGGGCGCCAGCCGGGTCGTGACGTGGGCGGGGTGGCGGGCCGTCTGCTCGTCCAGGCCCGCGATGACCCGCAGCTGTTCGTCGGGCGGGCAGAGGGACAGGTGGAACAGGGTCTGGCGCCAGGCGTAGGCCGCGTCCTTGATGGTGGCCAGGGGGCGCGGGTTGTGGTGGACGCGGGCGGTCAGGCGGCACACGGTGTCGAAGCTGCGGCGCGCCAGGTCGGCCCAGCCCGGCTGCGGGGCGATGCCCACCCGGTGGACCAGCGTGGCGAGGTTGTGCGTGGTGAGGATCTGCGCCTGCTCGATCACCGTGCCGTTCGCCGCCACGGACCAGGACCCGGCCCCGGCCCCGGACGCCGCCCTGGCCCGCTCGGCGCACAGCCGCGCGAAACCGGGGGACGTACGGGCACCGCGGGAGTGGCTGAGCGCGACACCGGTCTCGGTGATCGCCAGGTTGCGGATCGCGGCGTAGTCGATGCCGTAGTAGCGCTCGTACAGCGTGCCGCGGAGCAACTCGCCCGCGATCCGCGCCGCCTTGAGGAACTTCGGGCTGAACGTGTCCATGAAGATGTCGGCGGCCAGCTCCTCCACGAACGGGGCGCCCAGGTCGGCCTGGCGCTCGAGCACGCCGAGTTCGCGGACGAGCGGGTTGGGCAGGATCGTGCCGGGGAAGGCCTGCACGGCCAGCTCGCCGAGCTGCCGCAGTACGCCGAGCGCACCCTCGCCGTCCGGCTTGCCCGGCACCGCGGCGCGCTGTCCGGACACCGCCCGTACCCAGGGCAGTTCCTCGACGCGCACCTGGTGTTCCAGGTTGAGCAGGAGCAGGGAGCGGCGGCCCCGGAACGCCCGGTAGTTCGCGGCCATCAGCGTCCGCAGGGACTCGTCGCGGTATGCCTGCGCGGTGGTGGCGGCGACCAGCTGCGGTACCAGCTCGGCCAGCACCTCGGCGGACGGGACGACGCCCCGCTCCACGAGCGTGCCGAGCGGCGCGCTGAGCGCGGCCTCGACCACCTGGCGGACGGCGGGCGGTACCGCCGCCCCGGCGGGCAGGCCGGTCTCCTGGCTCTCCTCCGGCGTGACCGCGGCGACGACGGGGGCGACATCCGGGATGCCCGTCTCCTGGGGCAGCCCGGCGAGCCGGCCCAGCACCAGTTGGGCCAGGGCGTGGTGGGAGGGGAGCGCCGCCTGCTCGGCCTGGTTCCGGCGCAGGGCGGTGTGCGGTGCGGAGCCCGGCAGGCCGCGCCGCCGCACCATGGACTCCACGGCGTGCCGCAGCAGGCCGAGCCGGCGCGCGTCGAGCGGCCGGCCGGCGACGGTCTCCTCCAGCGCGCCGCGCAGAATGCCGAGGTTCTGCTTCGGGCTGCGGTGCTTGGTGCAGCGGGTGTGTTCAGTGGCCAGCAGCCGGTAGCGCTCCAGCAGAGCGGCCGCGTGTGCCAACCAGTGGGCGTCCGGGGTGAGTTCGAGCACCCGCCCGTCCCGCGCGGTCCGCAGCCAGTGGGCGAGCAGTTCGTCGCCGAACGGCTGCCATACGGCGAGTGCCTCGCGCTGGGTCTCGATGGCCGCGTTGGGCCGCCGGCGTGCCAGCGTGCCGACGGCGTCGGAGACGGTGAGCCGGTGGACGGCCGCGGCGGCGTCCGCCGTACCGGCCTTCGGCGCGGGGCCGTCCGCCGGGCGGGGCAGGAAGCGGAGCCGGTCCGCGAACGGCTCCAGTTCCGCCGCGAGGTCCAGCGCCGCGTCCGTCTCGCCGTGCCGCACCAGCCAGGCCATCGTGAGCAGCGCGGCCTCCTCGGGCACGCCGGTCTCGTAGTGGCCGCTGTCCAACAGGGCCCACAGCCAGGCGAGTCCGCCCTCGGTCAGGCAGTGCGCGAAGAGCGCGCGCCGCTCGGCCGGTACCCCGAAACTCCGCGCGGCCTCGGTCTCGTACGGCTGGAGCGGGCCGCCCGCGCCCGCGGCGCCCGTGGCGAAGCCGCCCCGCACCACTTCGGGGGTCACCCAGGCCGGAAGCCCGGCCACGGGGGTGCGTGAACCGACCGTCAGCCGGCCCGCCGCCATCCCCGCGAGGACCGCACGCCAGCGCTGCCCGCGCACCTCGGCGCGGCGCCGGGTGTCGGCGTCCTCGTGGGTCAGCGCGGTCGTGAAGGCCTTGGCGAGCTGGGCCGCCGCATAGGACGGGGCCGCGGTGAGGGGCTGCTGGTCAGCGTTGTCGTTCATAAGCCGGCGTGGCAGGTTCCGCCCCTGCGCCCTCCGGGTCTCAAGCCCGGTGCTCTGCTGCTGAGCTACACGCCGATGAAGGTCGACGGTAGACGTCGGGATGATCACCGTACAACCGGATTTCCGTCGGGTCTGCTGCCGCGTGGGGGGACCTTGGCCCGGGCGAGGCGGGTGGTGGGACCGGCGGCGGGCGCTGGTCCATCAAGGACGAACGCGGGCGTACGGTCACGCTCGACAAGACACCGGAAACCCTCGTCGC
Source organism: Streptomyces cyaneochromogenes (assembly GCF_003963535.1). Taxonomy (GTDB): domain Bacteria; phylum Actinomycetota; class Actinomycetes; order Streptomycetales; family Streptomycetaceae; genus Streptomyces; species Streptomyces shaanxiensis. The sequence goes on from NZ_CP034539.1 coordinate 7,918,748, forward strand.
CTTCGTCAGCACCGCCGCCGCGCTGCATGCGCCGCGAAGGCGACCTGGCGGCAGCTGCCCGCCGTCAAGGCCGGCCAGGCCGTGCCCTGGGCCATGGAGGAGCGCTACAGCTACGCCGGGTACGCGCCCGTCCTCGAACGGCTCGCCCACGCCGTGCGGAAGGCGAAGAAGCTGTCCGCATGACGAGCTGCTGAATCGGGCAACCATCGGACGGTTGACTTTCGGCTGACCGAGCCAGAGCATTGCCGGGGTGAGCCACTTCGAGCACGTCCCCCTCGGGTCGACCACCTCACTCCCCGTCGATCTGGACGAAGCCGCCCACCGCTGTCTCGTCGCCGGGTTCGACGGGGCCACCAGCGTGCCGGACATCCTCAAGGAGCTCATCGACCGCGGCCTCGGCGGGGTCATCCTGTTCACCCGCAACGTCCGCGACGCGGAGCAGGTGCGGCGCCTCACGGACGAGCTGCGGGCCATCCGCCCCGACCTTCTCGTCGCCATCGACAACGAGGGCGGCGGCATCGGCCACCTGGTCGCCGCCGGCGCCCCCGAGGTCCCCGGCTCCTACGCCCTCGGCGTCGTCGACGACCCGAACCTCACCGCCCGCTGCGCCGACGCGCTGGCCGGGCACCTGGCCGGCCTCGGCATCACCGCCTCCTACGCCCCCGTGGCCGACCTCCAGCACCGGCCGGACAACCCGATCGTGCGGACCCGCTCCTTCGGCGCCGACCCCGACCTCGCCGCCCGCCATCTGCGCGCCTGGATCACCGCCACCGAGGCCCGCGGCATAGCCTCCTGCGCCAAGCACTTCCCCGGCCATGGCGGCACCGTCACCGACAGCCACCACGGCATGGCCGTCGACCCGCGGTCGTACGACGAACTGCGCGCCGACCTCGAACCGTTCCGCGCTGCCGTCGCCGTGGGCGTGCCGATGCTGATGAGCGCCCACGTCGTGTTCCCGGCGCTCGACCCCAACCGCCCCGCCACCCTCAGCCGCCGCGTCCTGGGCGACCTGCTCCGCCACGACCTCGGCTTCGACGGCGTCCTCGTCACCGACGCGCTGGAGATGAGGGCCATAGCCGACCAGTACGGCGAGGCGGCCGGCGCGCGCATCGCCCTCGCCGCCGGCGCCGACCAGGTCGTCGTCGCCGTGGGGGACCTGGACGTCACGCTGGCCTGCCGGGACGCGGTGCTCGACGCGCTGCGCACCGGCGTGCTGGCTCAGGAGCGGATCGAGGAGGCCGCGGGCCGGGTGCGGCGGCTCGCCGCGCGCTACGCCACCCCGCCCGCCGACGTCGCCGGCTGGGACACGCGGGCCGGTCTCACGGCCGCCCGTCGCGCCGTACGCGGCCGCGGCGTACCGCCCGCCGCGCGCGGCGCCCACGTCGTCGACCTGTTCCCGCCGCCGCACCCCGCGCTCAACTGGGGCGGCGAGGACCTGCTGACCGAGGTCCGCGCGCTCGACCCCACGGCGACGGGGACGGCCGTGACCGGGGAGTGCGGCGCGGACCCGGACGCCCTGGTCGAGGGAATCCTGCGCCGCTGCGGCACCGCACCGCTGGTCGTCGCCACCTGCGACGCCGGGCTGCACCCCTGGCAACTGCGGCTGCGGGAGGCCCTGTTGGCCCGCAGGCCCGACGCCGTACGAGTGGACACGGGACTGCCGGAGGGCGGGGCGCTGTGCTCGTACGGGCGGGGCCGGGTGAACCTGCGGGCGGTCGCCGAGGTCGTGGCGGGCGTCGCCCACGGCTGAGGCGCGCCAACCGGGTCACGGCGACGGCGCTCAGGACGGCCGTACGACCTCCTTGATCCCCCGCGCTGCCAAATACTCCGCGTCGTCCGCCCGCCCGGCCAGGACCACAGCGGGCCGACCGCCGTCCGCCCGCGCCCGCATCCACGCCTCGAAGTACGCCCCGCCCGGACCGGACACCGACCGCGTGCCCGGCGTGCAGTCCAGGACCAGGGCGGTGTCGCGGGTCTCGGGTGCGGGGGGTGCGGCGCGCAGGTCGGCGACGGTCTCGGCGAGGGCCTCGGCGATCGGCTTGGGGCGGCCCGTGGAGTCGAACAGGCCCAGGGTGTACTCCAGTTCCGGGAAGTCGGCCAGCGACCGGTCAACGTCGTGCGAGCACCACCAGGTCACGCCCCACAGCCCCGCGCACCCGGCCGCGTTCCGTACGGTGGCGCGCGCGAAGTCGGGGGCGTCGGCGGCCGGGATGTGCGGTTCGGGAGCGCCCGTCTCCTGGACCCAGACGGGGCGGGCGGGGTCGGTGGCGTACGCCTTGGCCAGTTCGGTGCCGTACTCCGCGAGGTGCCCGACCTGCGGGGAGCGCGGGCCGTAGCGGCGGGCGCAGTCGCCGGAGAACACCCAGGGGTGGACGGTGGTCAGGTCGCCCTTGCGGGCGGAGGCCTGCGGGGTGAAGGGGTGGTCGTCGCCGTACCAGGCGGCGTCGTACGCGGAGTGCGTGACCAGGCCGCCGCTCTCGCCGAGTCCGTCCCGGGCGGCGGCCAGCAGGGTGTCGAGGTAGTGGTCGACCTCGTCCGGCGTCACCGGGTTGTGCTCGACCAGGTTGTTGAGCTCGTTGCCGAGTTGGAGGCCGAGGAGGTGGGGGCGGCCCGCGAGGGCGCGGCCGAGCGTGCGCAGGAGGGCGGCCTGGGCGTCGATGGCCTCGGGGTCCGTGAACACGTTGCGGTGGTGCCCGCTGCGGGTCCACTCCGGGTAGAAGTCGAAGCTCGACAGATGGCCCTGCACACCGTCCACCATGACGTCGAGACCGGCCTCGCCGGCCAGGTCGACGAGGTGCGCCAGCTGGTCGACGGCGGCGGTGCGGACGAGGGTGCGGTTCGGCTGGAGCAGCGGCCAGAGGTGGAAGACGCGGACGTGGTCGAGGCCGAGCCCGGCTATCGCGTCCAGGTCCGCACGCGCGCGTGCCGGGTCGAAGTCGTGCCAGGAGTGGAACCAGCCGTGGCGGGGCGTGTAGTTGACGCCGAAGCGGAGCGGGTGGATGGGATCCTCCTCGGGCCGGGCCTGCTCTGGGCTTGGCTGGGCTGCCGTCTGTCCCTCGGCCGCCGTCTGTCTCTTGTCTGCCGCGAATGTATCAACCACCATGGGCAACGATGAATAGTGATTTGAACCAAACCTCGGCGTACGTCGTCGGCCTGGACGCCGGAGGCACCCGTACCCGTGCCGTCCTGGCGCCCGTGCGCGACGGCGGCCCCGAGGGCGAGGGCGTCGGCGGTCCGGGCAACGCCCTGACGGTGCCGGGTGCGCAGCTCACCGAGCATCTCCTCGAGGCACTCGCGGGCGCCGTGCCGGAAGGGCTGCGCGGCCGGGTCGTGGCGGTGGCGGGCGGGTTCGCCGGAGCCTCCCGGACCGCTCCGGACGAGCCCGGCCGGGTCAGGGCGCACGCCGCGCTCACCGTCGCGCTGCGGCGGCTGGGCATCGGCACCGACTCGGTCGAGATCCACAGCGACATCGAGGCCGCGTTCGCCTCCGCGCCCGGCCACCCCGCCGACGGCCTCGCCCTGGTGGCCGGCACCGGCGCGGTCGCGGCGCGCGTCACCTCGCGTGCGTGCACCACGACCGCCGGCGGCGACGGCTGGCTGCTCGGCGACGACGGCGGCGGCTTCTGGATCGGACGCGAGGCGGTGCGGCTGGCGCTGCGCATGGCCGATGGGCGGGGCGGACCGACGGCGCTGGCCGCGTCGGTCGGGCGGGCGCTGGGCGTACCGGAGGACGTCCTGCCCGGCGAGGCTCCGGGGCCGTACGACGAGCCGTACGACGCGGGATCCTGGACGCGGGCCCGGCGCGAGGCCTACCGCATGCACCTGCTCCCCGCCGTCATGGCGCGCTCGCCGGTCGCGCTCGCCGAGTTCGCACCGCTGGTCGCCGAGGCCGCCCGGCACGAGGACGCCGTCGCCGCGAGGATCCTCGACACGGCCGCCGACCACCTCACCGGCTATGTCCGCGCCCTCGAACCCCGGCCCGGCGAGCGGGTCGTCGCCACGGGGGGCCTGCTCGGCCCCGACGGCCCGCTCACGGAGCCGCTCACCGTCCGGCTGCGGCCGCTCGGACTCACCCTCGACTGGGTGGCGGACGGCTCCTGGGGAGCGGTGGCACTCGCGCGGCTCGCCGTCTGAACGCACCAACCGCCCGCACCAGCTGCCCGTCCACGAAGCACTCACACGCACCGCCCGCACGAACCGAACGCAAGAAAGGGACCGGCCGCATGCCGACTCCGGATCACGCGGCCGTGCCCCCCGCGGCCGACCGCCCTCGCTACCTCGACCCCACCGCGCCGGTCGAGGCCCGCGTCCGCGACCTGCTCTCCCGGATGACCCTGCGCGAGAAGGCCGGCCAGCTCAACCAGCGCATGTACGGCTGGAACGCCTACCGCCGCACCCCCGACGGCGGCTTCGAACTCACCGACGCCCTGTACGCCGAGACCGACCGCTTCGAAGGACTCGGCGCCCTGTACGGACTCCAGCGCGCCGACGCCTGGTCCGGCGTCGACCACGGCAACGGCCCCGGCGCCGGGGACGCCGCGGCCCTCGCCGACCTGGTGCAGCGGCATGTCGTCGAGCGCAGCCGGCTGGGCATCCCGGCGCTGTTCGTCGAGGAGGTGCCGCACGGGCTCATGGCCCTCGACGGCACGGTGCTCCCGGTCAACCTGGCCGTCGGCGCCACCTGGAACCCCGAGCTGTACGAGCGTGCCGCCGCGCACGCCGCCGCCGAACTGCGCGCCCGGGGCGGGCATGTCGCCCTGGTCTCGGCGCTCGACATCGCCCGCGACCCGCGCTGGGGACGTACGGAGGAGTGCTTCGGCGAGGACCCGTACCTGGCGGCCCGGCTGACGGAGGCCGTGGTGCGCGGCATGCAGGGCGAGCCCGACGGCGCCCCCGCGGGCCGCTTCGCCGCCGACAAGGCTCCCGTCGTCCTCAAGCACTTCGCCGGTCAGGGCGCCACGGTCGGCGGCCGCAACTCCGCCGAGTCCGAGCTGGGCCCGAGAGAACTGCACGAGATCCACCTCCCCGCAGCCCGCGCCGGGATCCGCGCCGGGGCCGCCGCCGTCATGGCCGCGTACAACGAGGCCGACGGGATGCCCTGCTCCGGCAACCGCGCACTGCTCACCGAACTCCTCAGGGAGAGCTGGGGGTTCGAGGGGCTGGTCATGGCGGACGGGCTGGCCGTCGACCGGCTGGCGCGCATCACGGGCGACAAGGTCTCCGCAGGGGCGCTCGCGCTCAACTCCGGTGTGGATCTGAGCCTTTGGGACGAGGGCTTCACGCATCTGGCGGAGGCGGTCGTAAGGGGGCTGGTGGCCGAGGAGGTCCTCGACGCCGCCGTCGCCCGCGTCCTGCGGCTGAAGTTCCGGCTGGGACTGTTCGACCGGCAGGGCGCACCGGCGCCGCCCCTCCCGGCCCGGGGCAGGGAGCTCAGCACCGCCCTCGCCCGGGCCGCGGTCACCCTCCTGCGCAACGACGGCACCCTGCCCATACCGGCGGCCGTCTCCCGTATCGCCGTTCTCGGACCCCAGTCCGCCACCGTCGCCCACCAGTCGGGCGACTACACAGCGCCGCGACACCCCGGCACGGGCACCAGCGTCCTCGACGCCCTGCGCACCCTCGCCCCGCCCGGCGTCGACATCCGCCATGCCCCCGGCTGCGCGCTCACCGGCGGCGACCTCTCCGGCGTCCCCGAGGCCGTCGCCGCGGCCGCCGCCTCCGACCTGGCCGTGCTCGTGCTGGGCGGCAGCAGCGCCCGTACGCCCGACACGGAGTTCGACGCCAACGGGGCCGCGCGGACCGCCGTCTCGCACATGACCTGCGGTGAGGGCGCCGACCTGGCCGGGCTGGAGCTGGGCCGCGCCCAGTACGCGCTCCTGGCCGCCGTGGCCGCCACGGGCACGCCGACGGCCGTCGTACTGATCCAGGGCCGCCCGCACGTCGTGCCCGACACGGCGGGCGCACTGCTCACCGCCTGGTACCCCGGCCCGTGGGGCGGCGAGGCCATCGCCGAGGTGCTGCTCGGGCTCACCGAACCCGTCGGCCGTCTGCCGGTCTCCGTGCCCCGCTCGGCCGCCCAGCTCCCCGTCTACTACAACCACAAGGACACGGAGTACGGCGGCTACGTCGACGAAAGCGCGGAGCCGCTGTACTCCTTCGGGCACGGGCTGTCGTACACGAGCTTCGAATACGGCCCACCGCGGCCGGCCGGGCACACAGTCGAGGTCGACATCACCAACACCGGCCACCGGCACGGCCGTTCCGTCGCCCAGCTCTATCTGCGTCGGCTGCGGACGCCGGTGTGGCCGCGCACGCTGGAGCTGTGCGGTTTCCGGGCTGTCGACCTGGCGCCGGGCGAGACCCGTACGGTCACGTTCCCGCTCGGCGCCGACCTGCCCGGCAGGGGCACGGTGGTCGAGTTCCGCGTCGCCGAGTCGGCACGGGCGGCGCTGACCGCCGTACCGACTCAGAGCTTCACGGCCCCCGACGAGACGCCCTTGTAGAACCACCGCTGCGTGATCACGAACAGCACCAGCACCGGAATCACCGAGATCACCGACCCCGCCATCACCAGCCGCTGGTCGTACCCGAACGACGACGTCTGCAGCCGGGCCAGACCCAGGGTCAGCGTGAAGTGCTCCTCGGAGCGCAGCACGATCAGCGGCCACAGGAAGTCGTCCCAGGCGCTGATGAAGGTGTTGATGGTGACGACCAGGATGGCGCCGTAGGCGGAGGGCAGGTACAGGTGGCGGAACCTCTTCCACTCGCCGGCGCCGTCCAACATCGCCGCGTCCTCGATCTCGCGCGGCACCGAGAGGAACGCGGCGCGCATGATGAGGACGTTGATCGCGGCGACGAAGCCGGGCAGCCAGACGCCGACGAGGTTGTCGACCAGGCCCATGTCCCGGACGCTCAGGAACAGCGACACCATGATCGACTCGAAGGGGAACATCATGGACGCCATCAGCAGCACCCAGACCAGCTTGCGGCCCTTCCAGCCGGGCTTGGAGAGCATGTAGCCCGCCATGGTGGAGAAGACGAGCTGGCTGGTGATCGAGATGACCGCGATGAACAGGCTGTTCCCGATGTACGTCCACACCGGGACCTGGTCGAAGACCTCCTTGTAGGCCCGCAGGGTGGGGTGGTGCGGGATGAGGGAGGCGCCCGCGCCGAAGACGTCCTCGGTGGGGCCCTTGAGCGACGACAGCACCTGCCACGCCAGCGGGCCCACGGTGATGAACAGGACGAACACCAACAGCAGGTAGCGGACGACCAGTTCGCGCGGACGGCCGTAGTCCCGCCGGCGGGGGGTCGGACGCCGGTTCTTCTCGACGGCCGTGGTCATCCCTCGTCCTCCTTCGTCAGGCGCTGGGCGAGCAGCGTGAGGCCCAGGGTCAGGGCGAACAGGGCGACGCTGACCGCCGCGCCGTAGCCGGCGTTGCCGGTGAGCGGGTCGAGGCCGACGTCCCGGATGTAGAAGGGGAGCGTGCGGTCGGCGCCGCCGGGGCCGCCGGTGGCCCCGCCCAGCATGTAGATCTCGGTGAAGACGCGCAGCGAACCGATGCCGGTGAGGGTGCCGACCAGCATCATCGAGGTGCGCACGCCGGGCACGGTGATGTGCCGGAAACGGCGGACCGCGCCCGCGCCGTCCACGGCGGCGGCCTCGTGCAGCTCCTTGGGCACGTTCCCCAGCGCGGCCAGGTAGAAGATCATGTACCAGCCGAGGCCTTTCCACACCGTCAGGCCCATCGCCGACAGCAGGATCAGCCACGAGTCGGACAGGAACGGGATGGCGTCACGGATGATGTGCGCCTTCTGCAGCCAGGTGTTGACCAGGCCCTGGTCGCTCAGCAGCCACTGCCAGCTCAGGCCCACGACCACGCTGGAGGCGAGGACGGGGGTGTAGAAGGCGGAGCGGAAGAAGCCGATGCCAGGGAGGTTCTTCTCCACCAGGACCGCGAGCAGCAGCGGCAGCATGACCATCAAGGGGACGACGATCAGGGCGTACAGGATGCTGTTGCGGGTCGCCAGCCAGAAGTCGGAATCCCCCAGCATCCGGGTGTAGTTGTCCAGGCCCACCACGTCGTACGCGCCGCCGAGCGGCTTGGCGTCGGTGAAGGACACCAGGATCGTGTTGAGGAACGGGAACACCCCGAAGACCGTCGTGCCGACGATCGCCGGGAGCATCCACAGCCACGGCAGCCACCAGCGGCGGTAGAGCGCCGCGCCCCCCGCGTCCGCCGTCGGGCCGGGCGTGACGGAGCGGAGGGCGCGGCGCAGGCGCCCCGGCGGTTCGGGTACGGAGCCGGGGCGGGGGGCGCCCTTCCCGAGGGGAGCGGGAACGGGCGCCTGGTCCACGGTGTGCTGAGCCATCGTCAGCTGCCCTGCTCGATCAACTCGTTGCCCTTGGACTGGGCGTCCTCGAGGGCGTCCTCGGCGCTCTTCTTGCCCTGCATGGCCAGCTGGATCTGGGCCGAGATGGCGTTCAACTCGCCCGGTGTGAGGGCGACTTCGTCGGCGGTCGCCGTCTTTCGGTCACTGGCCACGATCTTCCGGGCCTCGGCGAAGGGGTCGGTGCCCTTGACCGACTGGAAGAACGGGTCGTCCAGGGAGGCCGTGGTCGACGGGAAGATGACCACGTTCGGGTCCTTCGCCCACTCCAGCTGGTTCTTCGCGTTGGTCAGGAACTGCGCGAACGCGAGTGCGGTCACCGCGTTCTTGCTGGTGGAGGCGGTGCCTATGTACTGCGGGGCGCCGACGGTGTGGCCGAGGTCGTCCAGCATGAAGCGGGCGACGCCGGTCTTCTTGTAGACGGTCGGGTTGTTCTGCTGGATGAACCGCAGGAAGTTGGGGTTGGTGGGGCCGTAGACCAGCTTGGCCTGGCCGTAGACGTTGGCCGGGTCCTGCGTGGAGGAGAGCGAGTCCCGGGGCATCCCGCCGGCCTTGTACAGCTTGGTCATGGCCTCGACCCACCGCACGGTCTTCGGATCGTCGGCGAAGGTGAACGACTTGCCGTCGGCGGAGAAGATCTGGATGCCCATCTGCTGCCAGTCGGCCGGGATGCGCAGCTGCGGGTTGGCGAGGAAGGCGTAGTACTTGCCGCCCGAGGCCCTGGCCACCTTCTCGGCGTCGTCGAACAGACCGAGGACGGTCGTCGGAGGTTTGGCCGGGTCCAGGCCCGCCTTCTTCATCAGCTCGGTGTTGAAGGTCTGCACGATGCCGCCGGAGTACCAGGGCAGCACGGAGTGCACCTCGGTGCCGGAGGCGTCCGCGTACAGGCTCGACTTCCACAGCGCGGGGACGAACGGCTCGCCCGCGTCCGGGGCCTTCTTGTCCAGGTCGAGCAGATAGCCGTTCCTGGTGAGCGCGATCGCCGTGTTGACGTTGATGTTCACGACGTCCGGCAGGGTGCAGCCCTGTGCGTCGGCGACCAGGCGCTGGGTGAAGGTGGCGTCGCCCGGGTCGTCGATCCACTTCACCTTCGCGTCCGGGTGCTCCTTCTCGAAGGCGGCGATGACGCCGTTGAAGTAGTCGCCGAAGTCCTTCTTCAAGTTGGTCGTCTGGAAGGTGATGCTGCCCTTGACGTCCCCGGAGAGCTCACCGGACCCGACGTTCGCCTTGTCGACCTTGCAGCCGCCGGCGGTGGCGTCGCCGTCGTCGGAGCCGCCGGAGAGGCCGCAGCCGGCGGCCGCGAGGGACAGGGCCGCGATACAGGTCAGGGTGCGGGTCAGTCTTCTTGCGCGCATGTCGGGGGCCTCCTGCGACCAAGTGGCAAGGGAAGGGGCTGGGTCAATGCGGCTGGTTCAATTCACCAACTTCAGCTCCGGGTGATGAAAATGTGGACCACAATTCATCGGAGGTCAATGGGCTGCCGTGTTGCTTTTGGGTTCCGGTCGGGTCAGTGCCGGTGTTCGTGATCCTGGTGTGCGGGGTCACCGGGGTGTTCGTGTCCGGGGGCGTACACCACGCCCGTCCGGGCGCGGTCCAGCCAGTCGAAGAACGCCCGCCGTCCCGCCGCGCGGCGCAGATCGCGGATGATCGCCTCGCGGACCTGCTCGTACGGGAGGACGTCCGCGGTTTCGTGGTAGGGGTCGACGCCGCTTCTGAGCGCCTGCGGGGTGAGGAAGCGGTCACGGTTGCGGTCGTAGTAGTCCCGTGCCGCGGCTTCGGGGATGCCTTGTTCTGCCTCCAGTTCGGAGAGGAGGGCGCGGGCGGCGGGGGAGTGGGCGAGGGCCGCGGCGACGATGCTGCCGAGGTCTGCGACGTCGCGCTCCGCGGGGAGTGCCGCGTTGGGTTGTGGGTCGTGTGCGGCGCCGTCGTGGCTGGTCGCGCCCACGCGGCGGAGCCGCATATCGACACCGCCCGCGCCCCTTTGGGGCGTTGCCGAACCGGCGTCGAGCAGTCCGCGTTCCGTGCAGGCCCGCCGGGCGAGTTCGTCGATCACCACCACCTGCGTCGCCCACCGCCGCCGCTGCCGCTCGGCCCGTGCGAGCGCCTCGGGGCGGGCCGCGCGGTCGAGGGGAGGTACGACCGTCAGGAGGGCGTCGACACGGGCCTTGGCGACGGCTTGGCCGTGAACCAGGGCCGCGTGATTCGGCCCTGCGGCGTGCTCCCTCACGGCGTCACCTCCAGCTCCACAGCCGCCGTATACGCCACGCACCCGTGCCAGCCCACCTTCGCCATCAGCCAGTACGAACCCGGCGGCACCGCCCCGCCGTCCACCTCGATCACGCGTTCCGCCTGCTCGCCGCCGGCCACCGTGAAGCCCTGGCAGGCCGGCGTCACGCCCGCCCAGGTCCCCCAGGAGGAGACCGCCCAGAGCGTCCCGCTGACCGGGCCCCGGGTCGGGTTGAGCAGGGTCACGGGGATGCGGGCCCGGTCGCCGCGTCGTACGCTGATCCGTTCGACTCCCAGCCGTGTCACCAGTGTTGGACCCTTGTGTCCGTCCCCCACATCCAGCGCCACGACGTCCTCGTACGTCTGCCCGCCGTACGTCAGCCGGGCGGCGAGCCAGTGTCGGCCGGGATCGGGGTCGGACGGCGGGGTCACCGTGGCCTCCGCGACCGTGAAGCCGCCTGGGCCCAGCGCGTACGGCAGCTCCGCCGGTTCGACGGACCAGCCGGGCGGGACGTGCAGGGTCGCCGTGCCCGACACCGGCGCGTCGGTCAGTTCCGAGCCGATCCGGACCGTTGCCGTGACCGGGCCGTCGGAGACGGTGAGGGTGGTCGGGGAGACGTACACCGCGACCGGCATGTTGCCGCGTGGGGCAGGGCCGCAGTTGTGGAGCCAGTAGCGGGTGCGGACGGGCTGGGCCGGTTCGTGGGCGGCGATGCCGGGGCCGGGTGAGGGCTGCGTTTCGGCGGCCGTGGCGAGCAGGGTCGTCACCTCGAAGCCGGTCAGGTCGAGTTCGAGTGCGCCCTGGCCGGCGGGCGTCAGCGGCTCGCCCCGCCGCTCCAGTACGTCCGCCCGCGCACCGTCCGTCCACTCCCGAGGCCCGCGCACCCGCGCCCGCACCGGCCGCCCGTTGACCTCATGCACCCGTACGACGACCCCGCGCCCGGGATCGGCCGCCGCCACGCTCCCGCGCGCCAGGGGCGACCCGACCGGCTTGAGTGCGTCGAGCAGCACCTCCCCGGCGGGGTCGAGGCCCAACAGCACGGCCTTCCGGGGCAGTACGGCATCCTCGGCGGCCGTCTCCCTCAGCCGCGCCGTCAGCGGATGGTTGAACGCGTGCCCGGCCTGGGGCAGCCGCAGCTCCCGCCAGTCTCCCGTGCCCGCGACGACGGCGTACTCGAAGGTGTGGGACCAGCGCTGGAGCTGGAAGGCGGACCCGTCGGGGGCCGTGCGCCGGGGCGGGTCGACCCAGATGCCGGAGGGCCAGCCGGTGCAGGAGCGCATCAGGGACATGTAGAGGTCGCCGGACGACGTCACCACGCAGCCCGGCGTCCCGCGGTTCAGGACCGCGAAGCTGCGGCCGTCCCACGCGTCGCCGGGCGGCAGCGCCTCCCCGCCGCCCGCCGCCGTGGCCCGCAGGGCCGCGTCGTCCAGGTCGGCGATCAGCGCGTCCACGGCCTTGGCGTCGTCCTCGGGCCGGGCGCCCGCCACCACGAGCAGCGGCAGCCGCTCCAGGTCGCGCAGGTCGGCGCCGGGCACCCACTCCTCGCGCAGCGAGGCCCGCGGCGCGACCCAGACGGCCGCCACGCCCCGCTCGGCGAGCTGTCGGCGCAACTCGCGCCCGGCGGCCGGGTCCCAGCCGAGGGCCTCGGCGACCAGCGAGTTGCGCTCGGGGGCGCCGACCGCGATCCGGATGTCGGGCAGGTTGGAGTCGACCTCCAGGTCGCCGTAGCGCGGGCCACCGGCGATCGTCGAGGTCGCCGTCACGCCCACGCGCACCAGGGCCGCCGCCAGCCCGGTGCCCAGCTCGCCGGCGTCGTCCCAGGAGGAGTACACCAACTCGGCGACACCGATGGACCGTTCCCCGAGCGGACGGCCGGAGCCGTCGGAGACCGCGACCCGCGCGGTGGAGCCCAGCCCGAACCAGGTGTTGGCGGGGTTGTCCAGCGTCCACGGGAACCGCTCGCTGTCCACCTCCACGAACCCGAACCCACGCCCGATCACCGCGTCGGCCACCTCGTGCACCGGCAGCCCGCCGCGCACGTCGGAGGGCCAGCGGACCCGGATCAGGCGGTCGGCGCCGTCGTAGCCGTCGACGGTGGTGGTGAGGTCGAGGCGATCGACGCCCTTCCAGAGCGTGAGTCGCTGGGTGTAGCGGAACAGGCCGAGGTCGGCGCGGACGGTGATACGTGATCCGGCGGGGGAGTGCTCGACATCGATGTCGGCCGTGACGTCGCGGCTGCGGGCGGCCGTCGTGCCGGTCGGTGTGAGGTGCCAGGGGCCCTCGCCGAAGCGCGGGTGCCTGGAGTACTCCTCCTGCACGACCAGTTCGTTGCCGATGTCGCCCGCGCGCAGCAGTTCCCGGCCGTCCTCCGCCAACGCCCGCAGGCTGCTGACCGCTCCTCCGCGCGCGGGGTCGACCGTCACCTCGTAGAACTCGTTGCGGATGGTGGCGCCTTCGGCGTGCGTCCACTCGGGGACGCTGCCCTCGGCGAGCGGGAGCGCCTTGAGTCCCATGCCGGGCACCTCCGGTACGACGACGCGGAGTGCGCCGTCCTCCCGTACGGCGGGCAGCGGCAGCCCGGTGTCGTCGAGCGGGACGAGCCCGGGGTCCTCGACCGCCAGAACGTCCCGCCGCTCCCAGGTCGCCGCGTTGAAGACCACCAAGTCCGATGCTCCGCCCGGTAGTTGGGCCACCTTGCGCGCAAGGGCGTCGGTCGCGTCGGCGTGCACGGTCCGCGCCAGGTCGTACAGCTCCCGCCAGCCGGTGAGCAGGTCGATGTAGACCTGGTCCGACTCCGAGCCGGTGATGGCGTCGTGATGGGCGCCGTAGATCAGCTGCCGCCAGGCCTTGTCGAGCGCCGCGTCCGGGAAGGGGCGCGCGGTGATCATCGAGGCGAGTGTCGCCCAGGCCTCCGCGTCGGCGAGCAGGGTCTCGCCGTGGCGCTGGGCCTGCTTGGTGTCGATGTAGGAGACGTCCTTGCCGGTGTAGACCGGGTTCATGTCCCGCGTCTGCGGCGACGCCTTGCGGCCCTGCGCCTCCAGTTCCGACCGCACGGCCGCGAAGAAGTCCCTCGGGATGCCGCTGACGAAGCGCGGCCAGACGTACCGGGCGTTCCAGCCCCGGTGGATGTCCATCACCCAGCGGCAGGGCGGCGCGTAGTCACCGCCGACCGGGAGCAGGACGTTGCGGGTGAGCGCGACCTGCTTCAGCCCCTTGAACAGCTTGAGCGCGGCCGCCTCCGCCTCGGGGAGCGTGGGCGCGTTGTCGATCGCCCAGCCGGCGCCGTAGTGGTTGACCATGTAGGCGGTGAGGATGCCGCGCCCCGACGGGGCGATCCAGTCGAACTCCGCCGGGAACTGCATCCGCTTCGGGTCCCGCGGCTCCTCGCCGAACACGGAGAGGGTCGGCCCCCACTGGTGGAAGGGCCCGCGCGCCCACGAACTGGAGCTCACCCCCGCGTCCGCCATCAGCCCCGGGAACTGCGGATCGTGCCCGAACGCGTCCAGCTGCCAGGCCGTCTCCGGGGACGCCCCGATGATCCCGCGCTGGAAGCCGTCGCCGTACAGCGCGTTGCGTACGGTCGCCTCGGCGCCGGTGAGGTTGGTGTTCGGCTCGTTGTAGGTGCCGCCCATGATCTCGACGCGGCCGGTGCGGATCAGCTGGCGCAGGAAGGCGCGTTCCTCCGGGAAGGCGTCCCAGTAGGGCTTGAGGTAGTCGACCTCCGCGAGCACGAAGGTGTACGCCGGGTCGCGCCGGGCCAGATCGCTGTGGGCGCGGACCAGGCTCGTCCCGGACTGGCCGCGCGAGTCGAAGGTGCGGGCGGGCAGGCCGGTGCCGGCGGGGTCGTCGGCGACGTCCCAGGTCTCGGTGTAGGCGCCCTGGGTGTTCCACCAGACCGGGTCGTAGTGGAAGTGGCTGACCATGAACATGGTCCAGCCGGGTTCGGCGGCCGTGAACCTGGCGGAGTGCTCCGCGGTTCGCGCCGGGTCCTCGGCGTCCGCGGCGGTGACCCTGACATGCGTGCCGTCGCCGGGAGCGAGGTCGGTCGTGACCGGTATCTCGGCCCGTACGGTGCCGTCGTCTCCCGTGGTCGCCTCGGCGGTGCCGCCGACCCCCGGCCCCTCGACGGTGAGGCGGACGGCCCGGCCGGGTTCATGCCCGATCTCGACGGCCACCACCTGCTGCGGACGGTCCTCGGTGCCGACGAAGAGCTCGGTCGACTCGACAGAGATGACGCGCATGGGGCTCCTACGAGTGCTCGTGGGGAGCCCCATCCTGGCACCGAGGAGTTGGTTCAAACAACCATCTCTGTGTTTCCTTGGTGGTTCATCCATGCAGTCCCGGACGGGGGTGGAGGGGCTCAGCGCGTCCGGCGCGACTTCACCGCGTGCTGCGGCGTGATGTGGTCGGTCAGTGCCAGCGAGGCGCTCGCGCGCTGGTAGGAGACCTGACCGACCCTGACGTAGAGGCAGTCGACGATCATCAGGACGGAGTGCCGGCCGCCGATGCTGCCCGTGCGGAAGCTGGTCTCCGAGGTGGACGAGATGAGCCGGATGTCGGCGGCCTTGGCCAGGGGTGAGCGTGGGTCGGTGGTGATGGCGATGGTGGTGGCGCCCCGCTCCTTGGCCATCTCGAACGGTTCGAGGGTCTCGCGCGTGGCACCGGAGTGGGAGATGCCTATGGCCACGTCGGCGGGGGTGAGCAGGGCCGCCGAGGTGGCCGCGCCGTGCACCTCGGTCCAGCCGCGGACCTGGCAGCCGATGCGGAACAGCCGCGTCTCCGTCTCCTGCGCCACCGCGCCGCTGCCGCCGACGCCGTAGACGTCGATACGCCGGGCACGTGCCAGGGCCTGGGCCGCGCGCTCCAGCGCGTCCAGGTCGATCCGGTCGATGGTCTGCTGGATCGCGCGCAGATCCGCGCTGCCGACCACCTGGACGACCCGCTCGAGGCTGTCGTCGGGGGAGATGTCCGGGCCGATCTCGGCGGTGCCCCAGTCGGAGACCTCGCCCCGGCCGCGCTCCTGGGCCAGCTCGATCAGCAGATGCTGGTAGGAGTCGAGGCCGATGGCCCGGCAGAAGCGGGTCACCGTCGCCTGGGAGGTGCCGGTGCGGCGGCCCAGCTCGGCGGCCGAGCAGTGGGTGACGGCGGCCGGATCCTCCAGGATCAGCTCGCCGACCTTCCGCAGGGAGCCGGCCAGCCGGGGCAGTTCGGTGCGGATCAGTGTGGTGACGTCCGTCGGGGGCATGGGAAGAAGGTATCAGCCACCGTTTGTCCCACAGCTTGAATACCAGGACCGGGCCAGGGGCGGAGCGGGGGCGAGCCGGGACGGAGCCGGCGGGCTCATTGCCCGTACCATCCGGTGTGTGATTTATTGATTCATCGATGAGGTAGTACGAGGTGGTTCAATCCACCGGTGGGGAGTGACGCGTGTCCGACGAGTCCGTGAGCGCCCGGCGCTTCGCACGCGAGAGCATGGCCGTCCTCGACCGCGTGACCGAGTCCGCCCAGGGCGACGTGGCCCGCGCCGCGGGGCTGATCGCCGACTGTGTGCGCGCGGACGGCGTGATCCAGGCCTTCGGCACCGGGCACTCCCAGGCCGTCGTCCTCGAACTCGCCGGACGGGCCGGCGGGCTGGTCCCGACGAACCGGCTGAGCATCGCCGACCTCGTCCTGTACGGCGGCGAGTCCCCGGGCGTCCTCGACGACCCGCTCCTGGAGCGCCGCGCCGGAGTCGCCGCCCGGATCTACGACCTCGCCGCACCGCGCCCCCAGGACCTCTTCGTCGTGATCTCCAACTCCGGGGTCAACAACGTGATCGTGGAGATGGCCCTGCGGGCCAAGGAGCACGGCCACCGCGTCCTCGCCATCACCTCCCTCACCCACACCCGCGCCGTCCCCGCCGGCCACCCGAGCGGCAAGAAGCTCGCCGACCTCGCCGACGTCGTCCTCGACAACCGGGCCCCGCGCGGTGACGCGCTGCTGGAGCTCCCGGAGGGCGGCGCGGTCTGCGCCCTGTCCACGCTGACCGGCGTGCTGCTCGTCCAGATGGCCGTGGCCGAGGCCTCCGCCCGGCTCATCGCCGCTGGGGAACGCCCGCCGGTGTACGTCTCGGCCAATGTGCCCGGCGGCTTCGAGGGCAACCTGGAACTGGAGAAGCGGTACGCCGGACGGATCCGGCGCACCGCCAGTTGATCACTGCGGCGCGCTGATCACTCCACGGGTACCGGCGTCAGCGCCACGGCCAGCGGATAGGCCCCTGTCCGCAACGGCTCCTCGGTGGCGCCCGACGCGGTTCGGGTCCGTTCGGGAGCCAGGCTGCCGTAGGGGGCGCACACTGGATGTGTGTGCGTCGGTGCTCAAGGGGGTGTCGGCATGGCTGCGTCGGAGTGCCCGAGGGTGCGGCTGTGGCGGTGGCGGCGCAGCCCACTGAGGCGGCGCAGTGACCTCGTCGAGGCCTGGGTCGTGTTGTGCGCGTGGGTGTTCGCGCTGGTCGGCGCGCTGTTCGCGGGGATGGTGGCGGCGGACGCGGTCACGCACTCCGCCGAGGAGCAGCGGGCCCAGAGCCGCAAGGTGACGGCCGTACTGGTGAAGGACGCGCAGGCACCGGAGGCCTCGCGGGTCGGCACCGACCATCTCGTGTGGGGCGTGGTCCGGTGGACCGACCCCGACGGCACGATCCGCACGGACGACGCACGGGTGCCGCCGAAGTCGCAAGCGGGCAGCAAGGTCGACGTGTGGGCGGACCGGAACGGCGCCGTCGTCAACCAGCCGCTGTCCGAGACCGAGATCCTGCTGCACGCGATCGCCGGTGGCGTCCTGGCCGCGGGGGCGGCCGGCGGCGTCGTGGTCGGGTGCTCCTGGCTGGTGCGGCTGGGGCTGGAGCGGCGGCGGATGGAGCAGTGGGCCGCGGAGTGGGAGCGGATGGACACCCCGTGGGGATGGAAGACGGGCTGACCCGGAAGCCGGGCTGACACGGCACCCGTCGCCGCGGCCGAGCCGAACCGAGCCGTGGCGAGGGATGCCGTACCGCTGTGTGACGTTCCCGCTCCGTCAGCCGGCCGACGGGCTCGGGGCCGGGGAGGCGGTGTTGAGGTCCTGCAGGTCCTTCGGGATGTTGAGGACGAGGACCGGGGTGCCCGGCTGCGGCGGGGGCGGGGTGGTCTGGTCCTTGGGGAGCTTCGGCGGGGTGGTCTGCTGGAAGTTGTTCGCGTCGAAGTTCACCAGGCCGGTCTTCTCCAGGACCGTCATGTGGTCGAGCACGGTGTCGTTCGCCTGGTCGGCCAGCTGACGGACCAGCGTGTTCTGGGTGTTCGCCCGGATCTTCGCGACCACGGGGAAGATCTGGCCATGGGTCACCCGCATGATGGCGGTCGCCGTGGCGTCGAACTCCTGGCCGCTCTTGGAGTCCGCGGTCGCCACGAACTGCTGCTGCTGCGGGCTCGCCTGGTTGGGCAGGGTGATGCCCAGTTCGGGCGCGATCTTGCGGCAGGTCTCGTCGAGTCGGCCGTGCCCGACGACCAGGTGCTCCCCGGCCTCCTTCATCGCCGCGGTCGTGCCCTTCCGCATCGAGATCAACCCGAGCGGGTGCTCCCACAGACCCGCCGCGCGGACCTTGACGACGAAGTCCCGGTCGGCCTCGGTCAGCGGGCCGTAGCGGGTGTTGGCGATGATGCGGTCCTGGTTGGCGGAGGTGTTCTCCACGCCCAGCATGGCGGGGTAGGCGAGCGCGGAGAGGGTGAGGACGAGGGCGCCTCCCACGAAGACGGTGCCTACCATGCGGCGCGAGACGGGCATCGTTACTCCTGACGTGAACGGCCGGTACCCCTTCAGGTACGGATGGATCACGCGAAACAATCATCGCCGCGGGAAAAAACTTGCGGTCCGCTGTGCGTCGTCCGTCACAATCCACCGCGAAACGCGCGTACGGCACGCGCCGCGCGTCCGCCACGGCTCCCCCGCCCGGCCCGCTACGGCGCTCGGCGTCCCTCCGCGACCAGGGCGGCCACCTGACGCGCGTACTCGGCGGGGTGGGTGACGTGCGGGACGTGTCCGGCGCCTTCGAAGGTGTACGTCGCCGCCCGGGGGAGCGCGCCGCCGAGCCGGCCGACGATCCTGGCGAACCACGGCGGGCTCTCGCTGCCCTTCGTGAGCAGGGCCGGCCCGGGGTAGCCGGAGAGCCGGCCGAGGTCGAGATCGGCCCACTGCGGGTCGCCCTGCTCGTCCGCGAACGTGGGCGCGTTGGCGCGGAACGTCTCCCGCACCCGGTCCGGCATCCGCTCCCACTCCCCGGGGCCGAACGCGACCTCGTCCACGAACTGCCGTGCCCCCGCGGCCGTTTCACCCGCCCGCAACCGGTCGACGACGGACGCCATGAGCCGCTCGGTGGCCGCCATCAGCGGCCGCGCCTCGGGGTCGTCGGCCACGATGCCCATGAGCGGCGGCTCGTGCGCGACGATGCCCCGGAAGAGCTCCGGACGGCGGGTGGCCAGGCCCAGCGCCGTCGACGCGCCGAAGGAGTTGCCCGCGACGAACGCCGGGGCGAAGCCGAGGGTCTCCATCAGGGCCGCCAGATCGTCCTCGTCCTCGCGTCGTGCCCCCTGTCCCGGCGGACGCTCGCTGCGGCTGTGCCCGCGACGGTCGTACACCAGCACGCGGTGGTCGCGGGTGAGGGCCGCCAGGGCCGGGACCCAGTTGTGGTGGTCGCCCCAGGACCCATGGACCAGGACCAGCGGAGCGCCGTCGCCCGCCACCTCGTAGAAGAGCTCGACGCCGTTCACCGCGACCTGTGGCATGCCCTTTGCTCCCCTTGTCGATCAGCGCAGATGGCGTTCGAAGAAGGCCATGGTGACGTCCATGGAATCCGGCCAGCGCGGCCCGAAGGTGTGCCCCTCGCCCTGGTACGTCCGCAGCTCCACGTCCTTGCCCGCCGCCTCGAACGCGGCGACCGTCGCCCTCGTCCACGCCGGCGGGCAGGTGTCGTCGGCGCTGCCGTGGTGGATCAGCAGGGGCTCGGTGACCCGGTCGACGTACGTGACCGGGGAGACCTGCCGCCAGAACTGCGGGTTCTTCTCGGGCGTACCGTGCGCGGCCTCGATCTCCTCGACGAGGGGATCGCCCTCGGGCCGCTGGAACCGGTCGATGTTCTGCTCCGGGCGCGAGCTGACCGGCGCGAAGACGACGGCCGCGTCGAACAGCCCCGGCGCCACGACCAGCGTGTTGTACACCACCCCACCGCCCATCGACCGCCCCAGCAGGCCGATCCGGTCGTCGTCGACGTTCGGCCGGGCGGCGGAGCGCAGCGCCAGGGCGGCGGCGATGACGTCCTCGGTGTAGCCGAGCCGCAGGTTGACGTCGTTGTCGGGGTCGTCGTCGGAGCCCGCGTGGTTGCGGTAGTCGGTGTGCAGGACGACGTAGCCGTTACGGGCGAGCAGGTCCTGTTCGCGGGGCATGCCCTGGCCGGTGCGGTAGACGTCGGGGTCGATATAGCCGTGCGCCAGGACGAGCGCCGGGAACGGGCCCTCGCCGCGGGGGACGTTCATGATCCCCGAGATGGTCAGGTCGTTCGCGCGGTACGTGACGGCGTACTGCGTGTAGGCGTCGGTGCGCACGCGTGCGGCGCCGAGGCGGAGGTCGGAGCCGTGGTGCTCGCGCTGCATCAGGGCGGGGAGGGAGACGGGGTCGGCGGGCGTCGGGGAGGGCGAGGGCGGCGCGGCGGGGGCTTCGCTCGTGGCCCGGGGTGACGTCGGCGGGGCCGCGGTACGAGCCGTGTCCCGGCCGTCGGTCCCGGTGCAGCCCGCGGCGGCCACCAGCGCGAGCGCGGCGGAGAGACACGAGGCGCCCCGCAGGAACCGCATGACGTCCAGTATCCGGCCCTCGGTCTGCGGACGCTTCCGCTCCGCGAGGCCTGAGCGATCCGTTGTGAGCCACATCACATGGGGCTAGGGTGATAGCGCTTGGAGAAGCCTCGCCGGGCCGTGGGCCGAGTGGCGGTGTGCGCGACCGGGACGGCTTCAGGTGAGGGAAGTGATCCCGTTGTCCGTCGCCTGGGACGACATCGGCGGGCTCGTCGATGCCCACGAACGATTCCTCGCCGGCTCACTCGTCGAGTCGGACGTCCGGGCCTCGGTGCTGGCCTCCTGGAAGCGATGCCGATCCGCGGGGCTCGAGCCGCACCGGCTGACGGTCCGCTACACCGAGGACGTGGCGCTGGACGACCGGGTTCTGCGTGCCGTGGACCCGGTCCTGCGGGAGCTGTCCGCCTCCCTCGCCCATGTGGGCATGACGATCGCGCTCTGCGACGCACAAGGGCGTATGGTCCAGCGGCTCGGTGGTGACCGACCGCTGCGCGAACGGCTCGACGCGGTCCGGTTCGCCCCCGGCTTCGACGCCTCGGAAGCGGTCGTGGGCACCAACGGCATCGGCACCGCCCTCGCCGAGCGCGGACCGGTCTACGTCGCCGGCCGGGAGCACTTCGCCGACTGTCTGCAGCCCTTCGCCTGCGCGGGGGCGCCCGTCCGGGATCCGCTCAGCGGGCGCATCGAGGCCGTCCTCGATCTCACCTGCCTGCGCGACCAGGGCGACCCGGCCATGGTGCGGATGGTCCGCGAGGCCGCCCGCACCATCGAGGTCCGGCTGCTGGAGCAGGCGACCCAACGCGAGCGGGCGCTCCTCGCCGCGTACCGGCTGGCCGACGGCCATGCGCGGGGCCGGGCGAAACAGCCCGCGCAAACGCCACCCGGCCAGGACCTCGGCGCCCTCGGCCGGCTCGACCTGGCGGTCCTGCGCGAGAAGGCCGAGGAACTCCTCGCCTCACCGCACCGCACCCTCGACGAGATCACCCTGCCCAGCGGCCGGAACGCCACGCTGTTGCGCCGGCCGGTGCGGGGAGCGGCCGGGGAGAGCGGGGTCGCGGTGGAGGTACGGGTGCTCGGCGGGGCTCGCCTGCGGCATGTGCGGTCGGCGTCGGTGGGCGGGCTGGGACTGGACGCGTTGACCGTGCGGGGCGTGGGCGGGGCGGGGGCCGCCGGCGTTTCCGCCGGGCAGGGCACGGTCGGGCCGGCCGTGCGGGGTCCGGGTGGGCCGGTGGCGAGGTCCCCGGCACCGTCGCGCGGGTCCGCGGCGCCCGCGCCACCCGCGCCTGCGTCCGCGGCGCCTTCCGCAGCGGTGCCGCCGCCCGCACAAGGCATGCCGACCACGCGGCGGGTGCCGCCCACCTCCGCCGAGTCACCGCCGCTCACACCGGCATCCGCCCGCCCCGCGCCCGAGTCCGTCGGAGCACCGCCCGCGCCGACCCGGCCCGCAGCGCCGCCCGCCGCGACGCACACGGTCGTACCCCAGCCGCACACCACCCGGCCCGCACCGGACGCCGAACGTGACGGCGACCGTGCCGCCCCCACCCTCGAACCCCCGCCCCGGCCCGCCACCCTCCCCGAACCCGAGCCGGACGGCGTCGGCGCCGACGGCTGGCTGCTGCTCGTCGGCGAGCCCGGTGTCGGGCGGCTGGCCGTGCTCGCGCGGCGGCGGCTGGAGTTGCTGCACGACGCGAGCGTCCGCATCGGCACCACCCTCGACGTGACCCGCACCGCGGAGGAACTCGCCGAGGTGACGGTCCCCCGGTTCGCCGACTTCGTCGCCGTGGATCTGCCCGACCCCGTGCTGCGCGGAGAGGAGCCCGAAGTGCTCGGCGGCCGCACCGCGTTGCGGCGGGTCGCCATACGGGCCGTACGCAAGGATCCGCACAACCTGTACGACGTCGGCGACCTCGTCGAGTACGTCCCGTCCACGCCGCAGGCCCGTTCCCTGGAGACCAGACAGTCCGTGCTGGAACCCGTCCTGTCCGAGGCGGGCGGCTGGATCGCGCAGGACCCGGAGCGGCTGGAGCGGGTGCTCGCGGCCGGCATCCACTCCCTGATCACCGTGCCGCTGCGGGCACGCGGCACGACCCTCGGCGTGGTCAGCTTCTACCGTTCCCTGCGGCCCGCCCCCTTCGAGGACGACGACCTCTCCCTCGCCCAGGAACTGGTCGGCCGCGCGGCGATCTGCATCGACAACGCCCGCCGCTACACCCGCGAGCACAACACCGCCCTCACCCTGCAGCGCAGCCTGCTGCCGAGGGGCCGCCCCGAGCAGAGCGCCGTCGAGGTCGCCTACCGCTACCTCCCCGCGCAGGCCGGGGTCGGCGGCGACTGGTTCGACGTCATCCCGCTGTCCGGCGCCCGGGTCGCGCTCGTCGTCGGTGACGTCGTCGGCCATGGGCTGCACGCGGCCGCGACCATGGGCCGACTGCGTACCGCCGTCCAGAACTTCTGCTCCCTGGAGCTGCCGCCCGAGGACGTCCTCACCCACCTCGACGACCTGGTCGGCCGCCTCGACCGCGGCGAGGGCTGGGCCGCGGAGAGCTCCCCCGACTGCGGCATCGTCGGCGCCACCTGTCTGTACGCCGTCTACGATCCGGTGTCCCGGCGCTGCACCCTCACCCGCGCCGGGCACCCTCTGCCCGCGGTCGTCGCCCCCGACGGCACGGTCGAGTTCGTCGACCTGCCCTCCGGTCCGCCCCTGGGCCTGGGCGGCATGCCGTTCGAGACGGTCGAGCTGGAGCTGGCCGAGGGCAGCCAACTCGTGCTCTACACCGACGGGTTGATCGAGGACCGGCACCGCGACATCGACGCCGGTCTGGACAAGCTGCGCGTCGTGCTGGGCTGCGTGGGCCGCCCGCCGGAGGAGACCTGCGAGGCCGTCCTCGACGCCCTGCTCCCGGCCCGACCCGGCGACGACGTCGCGCTGCTCGTCGCCCGCACCCACGCCCTGGGCGCCGACCGGGTGGCCCAGTGGGACCTGCCCAGCGACCCGGCGGTCGTCTCCCGGGCGCGCGTGGCGGTCACCGAGCGGCTCGCCGCCTGGCATCTCGACGAGCTGGCCTTCACCACCGAGCTCATCGCCAGCGAACTGGTCACCAACGCCATCCGCCACGCCACCGGCCCCCTGCAGCTCCGCCTCCTGCGCGACCGCGCCCTGATCTGCGAGGTCTCCGACGGCAGCAGCACCTCACCGCGCCTGCGTCGTGCGCGCAGCGAGGACGAGGGCGGGCGCGGGCTGTTCCTCGTCGCGCAGCTCACCGAGCGGTGGGGGACGCGGTACTCGCCCCACGGGAAGATCATTTGGGCTGAGCAGCCGCTGCCGTGACGCCTCTGGGGGCTGCCGCCCCCAGACCCCCGCTTCGGCCCTTGAGGGGCCTCGTCCTCAAACTCCCCCAGAGGGGGCACCCCCAACGGGCTGAATATTGCCGACCGGGGTCACGACACCCCCGGCAACCCCGGCCCCGCACACCGCACATCCGCCCCCGGCGCGACCCCCTCGACGAGGTACGCCGCCACCGTCCCGTCCACGCACGCGTTCCCCCGGCTGGCGAACACCCCGTGGGAGTAGTCGTCGTCGAGGACCACCAGCCGGGAACCGGGCAGTACCTTCCGCAGCTGCCGGGCGCCCTCGATCGGCGTGACCGGGTCGTGTGCGGAGGCGACCAGCAGGACCGGCGGGGCGGCCGGACTGCCCAGCGGTGTGCGGTGGTTCGGGCGGTGGTGCCAGTACGCGCAGGTCGATGCCTCCATGCCGGTCAGGACCGGGTGCGGGTCGAGGCGGCGGGTGCGGTGGATGTCCGCCAGGATCTCGCGCGGGGTGGGTCCCGGGCCGTCCGCGCACTTCACGATCCGGTTGGCCGCCTCGTAGTTGCGGTTCTCCGGGCTGTCGAAGGCGGATGCGGGGCGCAGGCCGTCGGGGCTGCCGTCGGTCAGGTAGGTGTGCAGTCCGTCGGCGAGGCCCGCCCAGCGCTCGGTGCGGCCCAGGGCGCGATAGACGGCGCGGTCGAACTCCGCGGGGCCGAAGCCGTTCACCGGGCGGGCGGCGAGGCCGTGGCGTACGCGCAGGTACGAGCGCCGTACGGCGTCCGTGCCGGCGCCGAGTCCGAAGCGCTCCGCGTGCGCGGCCGTCCAGGCGAAGAAGGTGTCGCGGGCGCGTAGCATCGCACGGCTCTGGACGACGTCGAAGTCGTACCAGTCCCAGGGTCCGACCACGCTGTCCAGCACCATGCGGCCGACCCGGTGCGGGAACTGTGCCGCGTAGGCCGCGCCCAGATAGCTGCCGTACGAGACGCCGAGGAAGTTCGTCCGCGGCTCACCCAGCGCGGCGCGGATCGCGTCCATGTCGTACGCCGTCTGTTCGGTGGACAGGTACGGCAGCGTGTCCGTTCCCGCGCCCGCCGCGCAGTCGTCGGCCATGCGGCGCAGTGAGGTGAGGTACGTCCGCTCGGCCCGCGGGGTCGTCGGTACCGGGTCCGTGCCCGGGGCGGTGAACAGACCGCCCATCGGGCCGCAGTCCACCGGGGTGCTGAGGCCCACGCCGCGCGGGTCGAAGCCTATGACGTCGTACGAACGCCGCACGCTCGCGGGGAGTTTGGCGCGCTTGGTCACCGCGTAGGGGAGCCCGGAGCCGCCTGGGCCGCCGGGATTCACCAGCAGGACGCCGCGGCGCTCGGCCGGGGTGCCGGAGGCGGGGACGCGGGAGACGGCGATCTCGATGCGCCGGCCGGAGGGGTCGTTCCGGTCGAGCGGGACCGTGAGGCGCCCGCACTCCACGCGGTCGGGTGCGGGAGGGCTCGGTACGGAGTCCGGGCAGGGGCCGAAGGCGAGGGAGGCCGACGCGCGGGCGGGCGTGGCCGTGGCCGAGGGGAGCAGGGCGGCCGCGGCCGCGAGGGCGCACAGCAGGGCGGTGGGGCGGGGCGGGACGGACAAGAGGTCGCTCCGGAGGCAGCAGGCAGCAGGCGGCAGGAAGGGCAGCAGGGACAGCCGGGTAAGAACGGGGTAGCAAATGAAAATGATTATCGATAGCGTGTGCGTGTCAAGTCCGGCACCCCTCCCGTCGAGGGGTGTCCCGGGCTGCCCTGACGTCTGAACTCGCGGCACGAAAAGGGGAGTTGTGGCTCATCTGCTGGTGGTAGAGAGCTGGGTCGGGTCGATGAGCAGGCTGCTGCCACGCGCGATCCGGGAGGGCGGACACGAGTTCACCTTCCTCACCCGTGACCTGCATCACTACCTGCGCTCGGCACCCGAGGGGGTGGCGCATCCGCTGCTCGGCGCCCGCAACGTGATCACGGCCGACACCAACGACCTCGACGCCCTGCTGCCCGAAGTGGAGCGGCTGCACTCGGTCCTGGGCTTCGACGGGGTGATCACTTCCTGCGACTACTACCTGCCGACGGTGGCCCGCATCGCCGGACACCTCGGACTGCCCGGCCCCGGCCCCGAGGCGGTGGAGAACGCCTGCCGCAAGGACGCCACCCGCCGCGTCCTCGCCGACGCGGGCCTGCCCGGACCGCGCTTCGCGGTGCACGAGGAGTGGGCCGACCTCGCGCGGGCCGCGAAGGAGATCGGCTACCCGCTCGTCGCCAAGCCGGTCGACCTGTGCGCGGGCATGTATGTGCGGCGCGTCGACGACGAGGACCAACTGGCCGAGTTGTTCCGCGCGTTGGCCGAGTTCCCGGTCAACGCCCGCGGGCAGCGGCGCACCCCCGCCGTCCTCCTCGAAGAGCTCCTCGACGGCCCCGAGGTCAGCGTCGAGACCGTGTCGCACGGGGGTGCGGTGCACCTGGTCGGCGTCACCGACAAGAGCATCGGCGGAGCGCCCGCCTTCATCGAGACCGGCCACATGTTCCCCGCCGCGCTGCCGCTCGCCGACACGGACGCCGTCGAGCAGACCGCGCTCGGCGCCCTGAAGGCGCTGGGGCTGACGGACGGGGTCGTGGCGCACACCGAGATCAAGCTGACCTCCGCCGGGCCGCGCCTCGTCGAGGTCAACCCCCGGCCCGCCGGCAACCGCATCACCGAGCTGGTCCGCCATGTCACCGGCATCGACCTCGCCGCCGCCTTCGTGGACGTCGCCCTCGGCCGCGAGCCCGACCTCAGGCGCACCGACACCGGGCTGCGCAGCGCCGCCATCGGCTTCCTCGTCCCGGACCGCGCGGGCACGCTCCAAACGCTGGACGGTGGTCAACTTGCCGACGAACCAGGTGTGTTGGAGGTGCAGCTCGCCGAGTCCGGCAAGACCGTGAAGGCGGCGGGCAGCAACAACGAGTACCTCGGTCATGTCATGGCCGGTGACCCGGACGGCCTCGGCGCCCGCGACCGCGTCGAGGGTCTGCTGGCCGGGCTGCGCGCGGGGCTGGTGATCCGATGACCGGCATCGCCGCCTCGCCGACGGCGCCCTGCCGGACGTACGACGAACTCGTCGCCCGCGTCCGCGAAGGCGCCCTCGGCCCCGACCCGCACACTCAGCGCATCGCCGTCGCCTTCACCACCCGCCAGGCCGTACGGCACGACGGGCGCGGCACCGGCTACCGCAACGAGGTCCTCAGCCTCCGCCTCGCCGAGGCCGTCGGATCGTGCGCCGTGGAGCCGGGGGAGCTGCCCGACAGCGCGCTCGACGACTGCGTCGGCGCCGATGTCGCACGGCTGCTCGGCCATCCGCTGGCAGCCGTGCGGGTGGCCGCCCTCGACGCCTATCTGATGCACGTCACTCCGCACACGCCGGACCACGGGGCGCTGCCGGTCGCGCTGCCCGCCGGGTCGTCGCTGGGGAAGTCCACGGCGCGGGCGAAGGCGGTCGTGGAGCTGCTGGACCTGCCGGGCGGTTCGCGGGTGCTGGTGGTGGGGGTCGTCAACTCGCTTCTGGAGGCGCTGCGTTCGCGCGGGCTCGGCTATGTGCCGTGCGACCTCAAGGGCGGGGTGACCGAGTGGGGCGAACCCGTGGTCACCGACGCGCTCGCCGCCGCCGGGCGCTGTGACGCGCTGCTCGTGTCCGGGATGACCCTGGGCAACGGCACCTTCGAGCCGCTGCGCGAGCACGCCCTGCGGCACGGCAAGCAGCTGGTGATGTTCGCGCAGACCGGCAGCGCGGTACTGCCCCGCTTCCTCGGGCACGGCGTGAGCGCGGTGTGCGCGGAGCCGTACCCCTTCTTCTGGCTCGACGGCGGGCCCGGCATCGTCCACCGGTACCGCTGTCCCGGGGGTGCGCGATGACCCTCACGACCACCGCCGCCGTACGCCCGCCCGCCGCGCGCCCCGAGTTGCTCGCCCTGCTCGGCCGTACCCCCGTCGTCCGCGTCACCAGCGAACTGCCGCACTCCCACCCCGGTTTCTGGGCCAAGCTCGAAGGGCTCGCCGCGGGCGGCATGAAGGCGCGGGCCGCCGTGTCGATGCTGCTCGGTGCGCGCGAGCGCGGTGAACTGCGGCCCGGCGCCCCGGTGGTGGAGTCCACGTCCGGCACGCTCGGCATCGGGCTGGCCTTCGCCGGACAGGCCCTCGGTCATCCCGTCGTCCTGGTCGGCGACAGCGAACTGGAGCCGTCCATGCGGCAGTTGCTGCGCGCACACGGCGTCCGCCTGGAACTCGTCGACCGCCCGGCCCCACAGGGCGGCTGGCAGGCCGCCCGGCTCGGCAGGCTGCGCGAACTGCTCGCCGAACTGCCTGACGCCTACTGGCCCGACCAGTACAACAACCCCGACAACACGGTCGGCTACGCCTCCCTCGCCGCCGAACTCGGCGCTCAGCTCGACCACTTGGACATCCTGGTGTGCAGCGTCGGCACCGGCGGCCACAGCGCGGGCATCATCGCCCCGCTGCGCCGGCACTGGCCCGCGCTGCGGCTCATCGGCGTCGACGCCACCGGCTCCACCATCTTCGGCCAGCCCGCCCGGCCCCGCCTGATGCGCGGCCTCGGCAGCAGCATCCACCCCCGCAACGTCGCCTACGACGCCTTCGACGAGGTCCACTGGATCGGCCCCGCCGAGGCCGTGGACAGCTGCCGGCGGCTCGCCCGGGGCAGCTTCGTCAGCGGCGGCTGGAGCACGGGGGCCGTCGCGCGGGTCGCCGCCTGGGCGGCCTGTGTGCACCCGGGCGCGGTCGTCGCCACCGTCTTCCCCGACGGGCCGCACCGCTACCTCGGCACCGTCTACGACGACGACTTCCTCGCCGCCCACGGCCTCGACCCGGCCGGTGCCGCCACCCGGCCCGTGGAGATACCGCACCCGTACGCCGCCGAGGCGAGCGGATGGGCGCGGTGCACCCGGGTCGCGGACCCGCTCTCTCTCGGAAGGACACAGTGAAGGCCCACCTGCGCACCGTACGTCTCGAACTCGCCGAGCCGCTGCGCATCTCCCGATCCACCATGTCCGCACGCGAGGCCGTGTGGCTCCGCGTCGAGCACGACGGGCTGTCCGGGTACGGCGAAGCCGTCAGCAGCGTGTACTACGGGCTCGACGCCGAGACACTGGTACGGCTGCTGGCGGGCGTGAATCTGAGGCGATTCGCCGATCCGGAGCGTGCCCTGGAGGCCCTGCGGGCAGGCGCGTTGGCATCGCAGGAAGCCGAAACGCCTCCCGCCGTCACCGCCGCCGTCGAGTCCGCCCTCCTCGACCTCGTCGGCAAGCGCGCGGGCGTCCCCGTCCACCGTCTCCTGGGAGCGTCGGAGCCCCCGGTGGCCGCCACCGCGCGCACCATCGGCATCACCTCGCCGACCCGTGCGGCCGCCGAGGCCCGGCGCCTGGCCGCGAGCGGCTTCGAGATCGTCAAGGTCAAGGCGGGCACACCCGACCCCGAGGACGACGTCGAACGCGTACGGGTCATCCGCGACGCCGCTCCCCGCATCCGGCTGCTGCTCGACCCCAACGGCGCCTGGAGCACGGCACAGGCCTCGGCCCTGCTGCCGCGCTTCGCCGACCTCGGCGTCGAGGCCGTCGAGCAGCCCCTCGCCCCCGGGGACCCGGACGCGCTGGGCGCCCTCGCCGAGCGGTCGCCGCTGCCCGTCATCGCCGACGAGGACGCCGTGTCCCTGGACGACGCGCGGCGCCTGGCCGGGCGCGTGCACGGTGTCAACGTCAAGCTCGCCAAGTGCGGCGGCGTCCACGCCGCCCTGCGCATCGCCGAGTCGATCGAGGGCAGCGGGACCGAGCTGATGCTGGGCTGCCTCACCGCCAGCACCCTCGGTCTCGCGCCCGCCGTCCAGCTGGCCGACCGCGCCCGCTGGACCGACCTCGACGGACATCTGCTGCTCGCCGACGATCCGTGGCGCGGGATCGGCGGCGCCGACGGATTCGTACGCGCGAGTGACCGGCCGGGGCTGGGCGTCGAGGAGGTGACGGCACATGAGGACGTGGCGTGAGATGCGCGGCTTCCCCGTCGCCGTCCAGCTCCTGCTGGTCAACCAGCTCGGCGTCAACACCGGCTTCTACCTGCTCATCCCGTACCTCGCCACCCACCTCGGCGAGAACCTGGGCATGTCGGCGGCGGTCGTCGGGATCGTCCTCGGCGTGCGCAACCTCAGCCAGCAGGGGCTGTTCATCATCGGCGGCTCGGCGTCGGACCGGCTCGGGGCGCGGGGCGTCATCATCGCCGGGTGTGCGCTGCGGACCGTCGGGTTCGGGCTGTTCGCGCTGGGCGACGGGCTGGCGGTGCTGCTCGCCGCGTCCGTGCTGAGCGGGCTCGCGGGGGCGCTGTTCAACCCGGCCGTGCGGGCGTATCTCGCCCAGGAGTCGGGGGAGCGCAAGGCGGAGGCGTTCGCGCTCTTCAACGTCTTCGCGACGACCGGCGCACTCATCGGGCCGCTGCTCGGCAGCGCGCTGCTCCTCGTCGACTTCCGTACCTCCGCGCTGACCGCCGCCGGCATCTTCGCGGTGCTCACCGTGGCGCAGGCCCTCGTCCTGCCCGCGCGCAAGGTCGAACCCAGCGGGAGCGGTGTCCTCGGGGACTGGCGCGAGGTGCTCGGCAACCGGGCCTTCCTGGCCTTCGCGCTCGCCATGGTCGGCATGTTCACCCTGGAGAACCAGCTCTATCTGCTGCTGCCCGACGGCGCCCGTGCGGCCACCGGCTGGGACGGGGCGGCGGGCATCGTCTTCCTCGTCGGTACGGTCGCCAACCTGGCGCTGCAGCTGAGAATCACCCGGCGCCTCAAGTCCCGCGGCCACAGGGCCGGTTGGATCGCGGCCGGGCTCGCGCTGATGGGCCTGGCCTTCCTGCCGCCGGCCCTGGTGGCGGGCGCGGGAACGGCCGGGTGGCTCGACGCCGTACCCGTGCTGCTCGGCGCGCTGCTGCTCTACCTGGGCATCATGATCGCCTCGCCGTTCGTGATGGAGCTGATCCCCCGCTTCGGCCGCCCCGAACTGACCGGCACGTACTTCGGGATCTTCTACGTCGTCTCGGGCGTCGCCGCCGCCGTCGGCAACACCGTCGTGGGCTGGGCCATGGACGCCGGGGAGAGCGACGGCCGCGCGTGGCTGCCGTGGGTGTGCTGCGCCGTGTTCGGCTCGGCCTCGGCGGCCGGGGTGGCGTGGCTGCACCGGCGCGGGGCGCTGCCCGCGGATCCGGCACCGGCGGCTCCCGTGCGGGCCGGCGAGAGGAGTTCGGCGTGAGCGCGATGCGGGGCGGAGAGGTGTATCCGCACACGGCCGGCGGCGAAGGGGCCGGCGGTGGTTCCGGTGCCGGCACCGGCGAGCCGGTCGGCTGTGGGCCGGACTTGGCGGTCGTGAGGCCGGGTGAGTGGGCGGGTGCCGGCCGGTACGGGAGTGGCGCGCGGGGCGAGCGGGAGTCCGGTCGGGCCGTTTCGGCGGTGGGCGGGGACGGTGGCCTCGATGTCGGTGGTCCGGGTGGGGGGACCGGCGTCGGTGACGTCGGCCCTGGCGGGAGCGGCAGCTCCGTGGGCGGTGCCCGGCACGCCGGTCGCAACCTCCTCACCGACAACCCCGCCCTGTACGAGGCCCGCTTCCCCGACCCCGACCGGCTCGCCGGACGCTGGGCCGAGGACTGCCTGCGGCGCCACGGCGCCGGGCCGCGCGTCCTGGACATGGGCTGCGGTACCGGCCGCGACGCGGCGCACCTGCACTCCGCCGGCCGTACGGTGACCGGCGCCGACCTCTCCGAGGCGATGCTGGCCCACGCCCGCGCCCACCACCCGGGCCCGGCGTACGTCAGGGCCGACCTGCACGGCTTCGACGCGCGGGACCTGGGCCGGGACGCCTTCGACGCGGTCGTCTGCCTGGACAGCTCCCTGCTGTACTGCCACACCAACGACCAGCTCGACGGTTTCCTCGCCTCCTGCCGCCGGGCCCTCGCGCCGGGTGGGCTGCTGGTCGCGGAGATGCGCAACGGGGCGTACTTCCTCGGCCGTACGGACCTCCTGGACGCCCCGTCCGTCAACGCCTTCACCTGGCAGGGCACCGCCTACCGGTCGACCACGACGCTGACCGTCGACCGTACGGCGCAGCTTCTGCGCCGAACCCGCGTATGGACGGCCGACGACGGAACGCCGCCCGTCGAACAGCGCTCCGCCTGGCGGCTGCTGTTCCCGCAGGAGCTGCGGCACTTCCTCGCCACGCACGGCTTCGAGGTGCTCGAACTGAACGACGGGCCCGGCCCGCGCACCGAACCCCCTTGGCGGGACGGCGAGTTGCCCGGTACCGCCACCGACGCCGACCGGCTGCACGTCGTCGCGCGCCGCCGCCACACCCTCTGACCCGAAGGATCACTCACCCATGCATGACGAACGTTTCCCCGGCCTGCGCCGTCGCGGCTTCCTCGCCGCCACCACCGGCGCCGCCGCCCTCGCCCTCGTAGGCTGCGGCGGCGGAACGGACGACAAGGCGGCCGGTGGCTCCGGCACCCCGAAGCGTGGCGGACGCCTGCGTGCCGCGTTCGCCGGAGGCGGGGCCAGCGAGACCCTCGACCCGCACCTGGCCAACCTCTTCGCGGACGTCGCCCGCGCCAAGGCCCTCTTCGACAAGCTCGCCGACTACGGCGCCGACCTCTCCGCCGAGCCCCGCCTCGCCGAGAAGTGGGAGGCCGACAAGGGCCTTGACCGCTGGCAGGTGACGCTGCGTCAGGCGACCTTCCACGACGGAAAGCCCGTCACCGCCAAGGACGTCCTCTACAGCTACCGCCGGATCGCCGACCCCAAGCAGGCCTTCCGCGCCAAGGCGTCCCTGGAGCCCATCGACCTCGACGCCAGCCGCGCCACCGGCGAGCGCTCCATCGAGTTCGTCCTCAAGCGGCCCACCGCCGAATTCCCCAACATCCTCGCCGCGTTCGGCGCGTACATCGTCCCCGAGAACGCCACCGAGTTCGACAAGAAGCCCATCGGCTCGGGCCCCTTCCGGTTCGTTTCCTTCACACCCGGCCGTTCCGCCGTCTTCCGCCGCTACGACGACCACTGGGACGGCGCCCCGCTCCTCGACGAGATCGAGTTCGTCGTCGCCAACGAGGAGTCCGCCCGCGTCAACGCCCTGCTCGGCGGCCAGGTCGAGTACGCGCACGAGCTCAACCCGACCACCGCCCGCGCGCACGAGGGCAAGGGCCAGATCGAGATCGTGCGGCTGCGCAACAGCGCCATGCAGGCCTTCTGCATGAAGACCGACCGTGCGCCCTTCGACGACAAGCGGGTCCGCGAGGCCTTCTTCCTGATCGCCGACCGGCAGGAACTCGTCGACGGCGCGCTGTCCGGCGCGGGCGAGGTCGGCAACGACCTGTTCGGCAAGGGGTACGAGTACTACGCCGCCGACCTGCCGCAGCGCGAGCAGGACCTCGACAGGGCCCGCGCCCTGCTCAAGCAGGCCGGTGCCGAGAAGCTCAAGGTCACCCTGGACACCTCGGCCGTCGCCGCCGGGTTCACCGAGGCCGCCGGCATCTTCCGCGACCAGGCCGCCAAGGCGGGCGTCACGATCGACGTGAAGATGGGCAGCAAGGACTCCTACTGGAGCGACATCCTCGACGGCGGCACCCTGTCCTGCTACCGCTCCGGCGCCATGCCCATCGAGGCCCACATCTCCCAGCGCCTGCTCACCGACTCCACCACCAACGCCACCAAGTGGCAGCACAAGGACTTCGACGCCCTCTACCAGCAGGCCCAGGCCACCCGCGACAAGACCGAACGGGCCGCCGTCTACGAGCGGATGCAGCGCCGGCTGTACTCCGAGGGCGGCTTCCTGATCTGGGGCTTCGCCGACTGGATCATCGGAACGGCCAAGACGGTGAAGGGGGTTGAGACCAAGGCGCCGGCCAACACCCTCGACTGGGCCCGCTTCGACAAGGTGTGGCTCGCGTGAGCGGACTGCGCTCCTTCGTCGCCCGGCGGCTGCTCCTCGGCGCCCTGCAGACCGTGGCCGTCGTGCTGCTGGTCTTCGCGCTCACCGAGGCGCTGCCGGGCGACGCCGCGGTGGCCCTCGCGGGCGACCAGCCGGACCCGGCGCGCATCGCGGCGATCCGCGAGGCCATGGACCTGGACCGGCCGGCGTACGAGCGGCTGGCCGGCTGGGCGACGGGCCTGCTGCACGGCGACCTCGGCACCTCCCTGACCTCCGGCCGCCCGGTCGCCCACTACATCGCCGACGGTTTCGGCCCGACGCTGCTGCTCGCCACGCTCACCCTCGCCCTCCTGGTCCCGATCGGCTTCGGCCTCGGTGTGCTCGCCGCCCGTCACGAGGGGCGGCTCGTCGACCGGCTGGTCAGCTCGGTGACGCTGGCCGTGTACGCGGTCCCGGAGTTCGCCCTCGGGGTGCTGCTGGTGACGGTCCTCGCCATCAAACTGGCGTGGCTGCCGCCGACGGCTCTCGGCTACGGCACCGACCTGCTCGCCCATCCGGCGGCACTGGTCCTGCCGGTGCTGGTCCTGCTCTCCCGCCCGGTGTGCTCCCTGTCCCGCCTGGTGCGGGCCGGCATGGTCGACGCCCTCGCCTCCCCCTACGCGGCTCACGCCCGCCGCTACGGCGTCCCCGGCGCCCGTGTCCGCTACACGCACGCCCTGCCGAACGCCCTCGCTCCGGCCGTGCAGCAACTCGCCCGTACCGTCGACTGGTTGCTGTGCGGCGTGATCGTCGTGGAGGCCCTCTTCGTGATCCCGGGCCTGGGCACGGTCCTCCTCAACGCGGTCGCCGAACGGGACGTACCGGTGGTGCAGGGGCTGGCCGTGGTGTTCGGCGTGCTGACGGTCGTCCTGAACCTCGGCGCCGACCTGGTGGCCCACCGGCTCACCCCTCGCGCGGGGGTGGCCGCATGACCACGCGTCGCCGTTTCGCGCTCGGCCTCGGCGTCATCGTCGTCCCCCTCGTCCTCGCCCTCCTCGGACCGCTGCTCACCGGAGAACCCGGCCCCCGGGCCACCTCCTTCACCCTCGGCGGCGGCCACTGGCTGGGCACCGACTTCGTGGGCCGCGACGTCTGGCAGCAGGTCCTGCTGGGCGGCCGTACGGTCGTCGTCACCGCCCTGGCCGCGACCGCGCTCGCCTATCTCGTCGCCGTCCCGGTCGCGCTCATGAGCGCGCTCACCCGCGTGCGGTGGCTGGAGGAACTGCTGATGCGGCCCCTGGACGTGCTGCTCGCCGTGCCGTCGCTGCTGCTGATCCTGCTGGTGGCCTCCGTGCTCGCGCCGGGAGCGGTCGGGCTCGCGCTGCTCGTGGCGCTGGTGAACGTGCCCGACGCGGCCCGGATCGTACGGGCGGCCGCGGGCGAGGCCGCCGCACGCCCCGCGGTCGAGGCGCTGCGCATGCAGGGGGAGAGCCGGTGGCGGATCGCCGTCGGCTACGTCGGCCGGTCGGCGCTGCGCACCCTCGCCGCCGACGCCGGCATCCGGCTGACCGGCGTGCTGTACCTGGTGTCGACGGCCGCGTTCCTGGGGGTCGGCGTCGCGCCGGACGCCGCCGACTGGGCGGTCATGGTCGACCGCAACCGCACCGGCCTGTTCGTGCAGCCGTGGGCCGTGGTGGTGCCCGCGCTGCTGATCGTGGCGCTGACGACGGGCACCAACCTGCTCTTCGACGCCGCGCTGGAGAAGAACCAGACCGACAAGAGGGGGCGGCGCCCGTGAGCGACGTGACGGACTCCGTGGCCGAGATCCGTGACCTGCGGGTGGAGATCGACGGCCGCGCGATCGTCGACGGGGTGCGCCTGCGGGTACTGCCCGGGAAGGTGACCGCGCTCGTCGGCGCCTCCGGCAGCGGCAAGACCACCACGGGTCTGGCCCTGCTGGGCGAGTACCCGCCCGGCGCCCGCGTCACGGGCGAGGTACGGCGCACCGCCCACGGCACGGTGGGCTCCGACGGCCCGGTGGGCTACGTCCCCCAGCACCCCGCCGCCGTCCTCAACCCGGCCCGCCGCGTCAGCGCCCTCCTCGACGACATCGCCCGCCCCCAGGTCCGCCACCTGCCCCGCGCGCAGCGCCGTACGACGGCCCGCGCACTGGTCCTGCGCGCCCTGTCCGACGCCCAACTCCCGGACGCCGAGGCCCTGTTGCGTCGCTACCCGCACCAGCTCTCCGGCGGCCAGCAGCAACGCGTCGTCCTCGCCCAGGCCCTGCTGCTCGGCGCCCGCGTCATCGTCGCCGACGAACCCACCACCGGCCAGGACGCGTTGACCAAGAGCCGGGTCGTCGAGCAGCTCAAGGCGGTGGCGGCCCGCGGGATCGCGATCGTGCTGCTCAGCCACGACCTGGACGTCGTCCGCGCCCTCGCCGACGAGGTCCTCGTCATGCGTGCCGGCCGGGTCGTGGAGTCGGGCCCGGTGGAGCGGCTGTGGACGGCGCCGCGCCACGAGTGGACCCGGCGCCTGCTCGACGAACAGCGCGCGGTGCCACAGGGCGGGGCGGACGTCGGGTCCGGTCGACCAGTCCTGGAAGTACGGGACTTGACCGCCGTGCACGACCGTCGCACCGCCGTCCTGCACGCCCCGAGGCTGGCACTCCACGCCGGCGAATGCCTGGCCGTGGTGGGCCGCTCGGGCAGCGGCAAGACCACGCTCGCCCGCTGCCTCGCGGGCCTGCACCGCGACCACGACGGAGAGATCCTGCTCGACGGCGCCCCGCTCCCGCGCAGCCTGCGCCGCCGCGGCCGCGCCCAGCTCGCCGCCGTGCAGTACGTCTTCCAGGACGCCCGCGCCGCCTTCGACGAGCACCGGCCCGTCCTGCACCAGGTGGCCCGCACGGCGGTGCGGCTGCGCGGCGCCGAGGAACGGGCGGCCACGGACGAGGCGTCGGCGACCCTGCACCGCCTCGGTCTGCCGGAGGCGCTCGCCCACCGCCGCCCCGGCGAACTCTCCGGCGGCGAACTCCAGCGCGCCGCCCTCGCCCGCGCCCTGCTGGCCCACCCCAGGGTGCTGATCTGCGACGAGGTCACCTCCGGCCTGGACACGGTCACCCGGCGCGGCATCCTCGACGTCCTCGCGGGTCTGGTCGGCGAGGCCGAGGACCTGTCCCTGGTCCTCATCACCCACGACCTGGACACCGCACGCCTGGCTCACCGCATCGCCGTACTGGACACGGGTGAGCTGGTCGAACAGGGCCCGGCACAACGGGTCCTGACGGAGCCTCGGCATCCGTTCACGGTCTCCCTCATGGAGACGACGGAGCGCCTGGAGGCGGGGACCCGGACATGAGCCGGACATGAGCCGACCTCCGGGCGCGTGCGCGGAGGAGACGGGAAGGCCTCGGCGCGAGGGGCCCGGAGGTCGGCGGTACGGGGGGTGCGGCGCCGCCTACGACCTGGTCGGCAGGCGTCGGCGCGGACGGGCGGTGGCCCGGGCGAGCAGGAGGTGGAACTGGCGCACGGCCTCTCCCGGGTGGGTGGCCGGGGCGGCGAAGGGCAGGCGGGCGTCGTGGTGCGCGTCCGGTGTCTGCACGCGCAGCACCAGGCCGTGCCGGTCGAGCCGCAGCGGCCGTACCTCGATCGCGCCGAGCTGCAGCCGGGGCGGGAGCAGCCGGGTGAGCGGGGCCACGGTGTCGGCGTGGGCCGCGTCCAGCCGGGCCAGCATCTCCGCCTCGTGGGTGGCCAGGGGGTCGGGGGATGCCAGGGTCAGCTCGTCGAGGCCGATGGTGGTCGTCCCGTCGTCCTCCGTGAGCACGGCCCGGGCGGTGTTGAACACCACGGCCTTCGGGCCGAGCGCGGTCAGCCGGCCGCCCAGCGTCAGCCGGGCGCGCACCCGGTCGCGTACGGCGACGGGGGCGATGTCGGTGAACTCCACGAGGGAGGCCGGATCGCCGTGCGGCGCCATCGCGAGCTCGGCGACCAGGTGTGCGTCCGGCGGGTTCCGCAGGAGCAGCCGGGCGGCGGCGTCGACGGTGTGCAGGCCGATGAGCTCGACGCGGTGGCCGTGCGTGGTGACGGTCAGCGAGCCGGCCGCCGAGAGCACCGAGCGGGCACGCTCGGCGGGCGTCGGCTCAGGGCAGGTGGCAGCGGACATGGCAACCTTTCGGGTTAGGTAAGGCTTACCTTAGCTTGCCGTGTCCGTGTTCACCAACCCGTCAGCCGGCCCCCTGCCCCGGTCCACCGCCAACGGGATCGTCACCGTGAACACCGTCGCCCCCGGCTCGCTCGTCATGTCGATCCTGCCGCCGTGGGCGTGCACCAGTGACTGCGCGACCGCCAGCCCGAGCCCGCTCCCGCCCCGGTCCCGGCTGCGGGCCTTGTCGACGCGGTAGAAGCGGTCGAAGACCCGCTCCCGGTCGGCGGGCGGGATACCGGGGCCGGCGTCGGCGATCCGGACCTGTGCCGTGCCGTTCGCCACCGACACCGCCACGGACACCGGCGTGCCGGTCGGCGTGTGCATCGCCGCGTTGGTCAGCAGGTTGTCCAAGACCTGGCGGATGCGCTGGGGATCGAGGCGCAGCTTCACGGAGCCGGGGCCGGGGGCCACCGTCAGCGGGTGGCCGGCGTGGGTGACCCGGAACGCGTCCGCCGCCTGTTCGACCAGCTCCACCAGATCCGCCTCCTGCGGGCGCAGCGGCGTCTCCACCTCCGCGGCGTCCAGGCGGGCGAGCAGCAGCAGGTCGTCCAGCAGGAACCCCATCCGGGCGGCCTCCGCCCGCAGCCGCGCCAGATGCTTCTCCCGCTCCTCGGGGGCGTTGGCGGCGGCGTACTGGAAGAGGTCGGCGTAGCCCCGGACCGACATCAGCGGCGTCCGCAGCTCGTGCGAGGCGTCCGCGACGAAACGGCGCAGCCGCTGCTCGGCCTCCGCACGCACCGCGAGCGAGTCGTCGATGTGCTCCAGCATCGTGTTGAACGCGGTGCGCAGCTCCTCGACCTCCGGGCCGCCGCTGCGCCCGTCGTGCCGCATCGGCAGCCGCGCCGAGTCCGTCAGGTCGTGCGAGGTGATGTCGCGGGCCGTGTGCGCCATGTCGCTGAGCGGCTGCAGGCCGCGCCGCAGCATCCCCCGCCCGAACACCACCAGGGCGAGCAGCGCGAGCCCGAAGGTGACCACCTGGATCGTGATCAGCTGGCCCACGGTGTCCTCGATGTCGTCCATGGGCGCGGCACTGACCAGGACCACTCCGGGCTCGACCTCGCAGGCGCGCAGCCGGTACTCGCCCTTGCCCTTCAGATGCCGGGTCCGCAGGACCTCCGTCTGTGCGGCGGTCTGCGCCTGCGCCACGGAGGTGAAGTCGTCGACGTCCGCCGGCAGGTCGCCGGGATCCTCGGGCCTGCGCAGCACGGGCGTGCCGTCCGACACGTCGTACACGGCGTAGAACCAGCTGTAGTACTTCTTCCCCGAGAGCGTGCCGTAGTCGACGATGCTCTTGGACTGGGCGATCTGGCCCTGCGCCAGCTGGGTGTCGAGCTGGGCCGACAGATAGTCGCGCATGTACGTCGTCAGGGCCGTGCCCACGACGGCGAACACCACCAGCGACAGCCCGCCAAGACCCAGCGCGAGCCGCGTGCCCAGCCGGAGCCTGCCGTACGTCCGCCGCAGCCGCCCGATCACTCGGCCGCCTGCCGGATCACGTACCCGAAGCCGCGCACCGTGTGGATCAGCGGTGTGCCGGTGTCGTCGAGCTTGCGGCGCAGCCGGCTCACGACCAGCTCGACGACGTTCGAGCGGCCGCCGAAGCCGTACTCCCACACATGGTCGAGGATCTGCGCCTTGGTCAGCACGGTCGGCGACTTGCGCATCAGATAGCGCAGCACCTCGTACTCGGTCGGCGTGAGCGTGAGCAGCTTGTCGCCGCGGCGCACCTCGCGGGTGTCCTCGTCCATCATCAGGTCCGCCACCCGGAGGACGGAACGCTGGAAGCCGGGGCCGGAGCTGCGTCGCAGGACGGTCCGCAGCCGGGCCATCAGCTCCTCCACCGCGAACGGTTTGACCAGGTAGTCGTCACCGCCGCGGGTCAGTCCGGCCACCCGGTCGGCGACCCCGTCGCGGGCGGTCAGGAACACCACGGGCACCATCGTCCCGGCCGCGCGCAGCCGGTCCAGGACGCCGAAGCCGTCCAGGTCTGGCAGCATCAGGTCCAGCACCACGATGTCCGGGTGGAACTCGGCGGACAGCCGCAGCGCCTCCTCGCCGGAGTTCGCGGTGACCGCCGCCCAGCCCTCGTAGCGGGCGACCGTCGCGACGAGATCGGCGATGGGCGGGTCGTCGTCCACGACCAGCAGGCGTACTTTCTCCACCCGCTCATACTGCGGCACCCGGCGCCGGTCCTCGGAGCCGGGTGGGGAGCCGCGACCACATCGATAAACACTTGAAAGAACAACGACAGCTTTTCGACAGCTCCCTGCGGACAAGCTCGGAAGCCACAGACGAGATCAAGGAGCTGTCGCCGTGACGACCGTCCAATCGCCCCCCGCGCCCCCCACGGCGATACGCCCCAGGGTGGTCGCCCGCACGGGTCTGTACGCCGTGCTCGCCGCGAACGTGGCCGTGGTGCTCTACTTCTTCTTCGCCGCCGGCTTCGCCTCCAACACGCTCATCGTGCTCGGCCGCCTCACCGGTCTGTTCGGCGCGCTGCTCATGGCGTTCCAGCTGCTGCTGGTGGCCCGGCTGCCCTGGCTGGACCGCAGGATCGGCATGGACCGGCTGACCTCCTGGCACCGCTGGACCGGCTTCAGCGTCCTGTGGGCCCTTCTCGCGCACGCCGTGTTCATCACCTTCGGCTACGCCGAGTCGTCCTCCCTGGACCCGGTGAACCAGCTGATCGACCTCGCCGAGACGGTCGAGGGCGTGCTGCGCGCCGTCGTCGCGCTCGGGATCATCATCGTGATCGGCGTGGTGTCCGCCCGGTTCGCGCGGCGCCGGCTGGCGTATGAGACGTGGCACTTCATCCACCTGTACACCTACGTCGCGGTGGTCCTGGCGTTCACGCACCAGGTCGCGGTCGGTACGTCCTTCACGTCGTCGTCCGCCGCCACGGCGTACTGGTACGCGGTCTGGGGCGTCGCCCTCGCGTCGGTGTTCGTCGGCCGTCTCGTCCTGCCGCTGTGGCGGAACTGGCGCCACCAGTTCCGGGTCTCGGCGGTCGTCCCCGAGTCCGACAACGTGGTCTCCGTCTACATCACCGGCCGTGACCTGGACAAGCTGCCCGCCCGGGCCGGCCAGTTCTTCCTGTGGCGCTTCCTGACCAAGGACCGCTGGTGGCAGGCCAACCCCTTCTCCCTGTCGGCCGCGCCCGACGGCAACCAGCTGCGGCTCACCGCCAAGGCGGCCGGTGACGGCTCGGCGGCCCTGCGGCACATGAAGGTCGGCACACGCGTCTTCGCCGAGGGCCCCTACGGCGCCTTCACCGCCCTGCACCGCACCCGGCCGGAGGCCGTGCTGATCGCCGGCGGCGTCGGCGTCACCCCGATCCGGGCGCTGCTGGAGGAGCTGCACGGCCACGCGGTCGTGATCTACCGCGTCGCCTCGGACCGGGACGCGGTCCTCTACGGCGAGCTGGTGGAACTGGCCCACGCCAAGGGCGCCGAGCTGCACCTGGTGACCGGCCCGGTCACGCCGGACAAGCTGGCCCCCGCCGAACTGCGGCGGCTGGTTCCGGACATCACGGACCGGGACGTGTTCCTCTGCGGACCGCCGCCCATGATGAACGCGGTCATCGGCAGCCTGCGCGAGCTGGGCGTGCCCAAGCAGCAGGTCCACTTCGAGCGTTTCAGCCTGGCCGGCTGAGAAGAACGAGGAAGAAACAGTGAAGCGCGCAATCCCCGTCCTGGTCCTCAGCATCGCCGGCCTGGTCCCGGTCTGGCTCTACGAGCCGTCCCTCGGCACGGTCGCCGAGAGCGCCACGCCCGCCTCGACGCCCTCGGCGTCCTCCTCCGCCGCGTCGGGTTCCGGCGGCACGGTCGTCAAGGGCTCGACCGTGCAGACCGACAAGGGCCCCGTGCAGGTCCAGGTGACCTTCGCCGGCACCAAGATCGCGTCCGTGAAGATGCTCCAGCAGCCGAACCACCCGCAGACCACGGCCGCGGTGCCGAAGCTGGTCGCTCAGACGCTGGAGGCGCAGAGCGCGGACATCGACACCGTGTCCGGCGCCACGATCACCAGCGACGGCTACAGGGAGTCCCTGCAGGCCGCGATCGACGCGAACGCGGAGTCGGCGTCCTCCTCGGCCTCTCCTTCGACTTCGGCGTCCGCCGAGTCGGCCGCCCGGACGGTCGACGGCTCGACGGTCACCACCGACAAGGGCCCCGTCCAGGTCCAGGTGACCTTCGAGGGCGACAAGATCGCGTCCGTGAAGATGCTCCAGCAGCCGAACCACCCGCAGACGACGGCCGCCGTGCCGAAGCTCATCGCTCAGACGCTGGAAGCCCAGAGCGCGGACATCGACACGGTGTCCGGTGCGACGATCACCAGCGACGGCTACAAGGAGTCCCTCCAGGCCGCGATCGACGCGAAGGGCTGATCATGCACCGAGTCGAACACGTCATGGGGTTCCCGGTCTCGCTTCGGGTCGACGACGAGCGCTTCGCCGAAAGCGGCGCGGAGACCGCGGACGCCGTGTTCGCGTGGCTGCGCGAGGTCGACGCCCGGTTCAGCCCGTTCAAGGCCGACAGCGAGGTCTGCCGGCTGGACCGCGGTGAGATCGCGCGCGGCGACGTCAGCGCGGACCTCGACGAGGTGCTGGGGCTGTGCGAGGAGTACCGCATCGCCACCGACGGCGCGTTCGACGTACGGCTGCCCGGGCGCGGGCTCGACCCGTGCGCGGTGGTGAAGGGCTGGTCCGTGCAGCGGGCCGCCGAGCTGCTGAAGGCGGCGGGAGCCCGGCGCTTCGTCCTCAACGCCGGGGGCGACGTGGTGGCCCGCGGCGGGCCCTGGCGGGTGGGGGTACGGCACCCCGAGCAGGCCGACAAGGTGTGCACGGTGGCCGAGCTCACCGACGGGGCGATCGCGACCTCCGCGCGCTACGAGCGAGGCGACCATATCGTCGACGGCCGCACCGGTCGTCCGGCGACCGGGCTGCTCTCCCTCTCCGTCGTGGCGTCCTCCCTGACCGTCGCGGACACCGTGGCGACCGCCGCGTTCGCGATGGGCGCGGAGGGTGTCGAGTGGGCCGCCTCGCGGGAGGGCTGCGAGGTGTTCGCGGTGGACGCGGAGCGGCGGGTCCTGCGTACGGAGGGCTTTCCGGTGGCCCGGGCGCAGGCGCGGGCGGCGTGACCACGGCCGATTCCACGGCTGACGAGACGGTCACGGCGACGGCATCATGTCCGGCGCGAGCTGGTGTTCCACGCCGGGCGCGCACCCCGGCTCCTGCGGGCCGGCAACGAGGAGGAGCGCCTGCGCCCGCTCCTCGTGACCCCTGTCGAAGGCAAGGACCTCGGCGGTGTCCTGGTCCGGCAGTGGTCGGACGGGGTGATGGCGCTGCTGTGCGCCCGGGCACCGGAGAGAACCCGGGCCGTCGCCCGCAGCAAGGCGACGGCGATCGGCGTGGATCCCGAGGTGCTGTGGGACGACGCCCTGGACCACGTGCGCGCGGAACCCGTAGAGCTGCGGACCGCCGCGGCGGGCGCCCCGGGGCCGGCGATCACACATGTCACCGGTGACGGCGGCTTCGGAACGGGGCATCTGCTGAGGCTCCGTGAACTGGTCGCGGGGCCGGCCCCGCACGGGGTGCTGGTGGGCATCCTCACCTCGCCCGGTCTCTTCGTGTTCCACACGGTCGTCCGGCGCCTGTGGGCCCAGGCCATGGTGGAGACCTTCCAAAAGCTCGGTCCCGACAGGTCTAGACTCTGCCCTCAACGGCCCGGAGCCCGTGGTCCGAAAGCGGGCGAAACCTGCCAGCCCCGAAGGGTATTCGGCGTTTTGATACGGATAGATTCAGTCACCAAGCGGTACCCGGACGGCACGGTGGCGGTCGACCGGCTGTCGCTGGAGATTCCCGACCGCTCGATCACCGTGCTCGTGGGGCCGTCGGGCTGTGGGAAGACGACCACGCTGCGGATGATCAACCGGATGGTCGAGCCCAGCGAGGGCACCATCCTCATCGACGGCGTGGACAGCCGGCAGCAGCCCGTCAACACCCTGCGCCGGTCCATGGGTTACGTCATCCAGAACGCCGGTCTCTTCCAGCACCGCACGATCCTCGACAACATCGCCACCGTGCCCCGCATGCTGGGCTGGGGCAAGGAGAAGTCCCGGGCACGGGCGCGGGAGCTGATGGAGCGGGTGGGGCTCGACGGGGCGCTCGCCAAGCGGTACCCGTACCAGCTCTCCGGCGGCCAGCAGCAGCGCGTCGGCGTGGCGCGGGCGCTCGCGGCGGACCCGCCGGTGCTGCTGATGGACGAGCCGTTCTCGGCCGTCGACCCCGTGGTCCGCAAGGGGCTCCAGGACGAACTCCTGCGCATCCAGGAGGAGTTGGGGAAGACCATCGTCTTCGTCACCCATGACATCGACGAGGCCGTCAAGCTCGGCACGATGGTCGCGGTGATGCGCACCGGCGGCCACCTCGCCCAGTACGCCCCGCCCGCCGAACTGCTCTCCCACCCCGCCGACGCGTTCGTGGAGGACTTCCTCGGCGCCGACCGCGGCATCCGCCGGCTGTCCTTCTTCTCCTCGGCCGGCCTGGAGTTGCTGACCGAGCCGATCGTCGCCGTGGACGCGACAGCGGAGCGGATCGCCGCCGCCGGCTCGGGCGAGGCCCCCTATCTCCTCGTCACCGACCCGGACGGCAAGCCGCTCGGCTGGGGCGAGCCGGGAGATCTCACCGCCGGGGAGATCGAGGCCGGGCGACTGCTGCCGTACGGG
This sequence comes from Streptomyces cyaneochromogenes, assembly GCF_003963535.1. GTDB lineage: Bacteria > Actinomycetota > Actinomycetes > Streptomycetales > Streptomycetaceae > Streptomyces > Streptomyces shaanxiensis. The sequence continues at coordinate 7,963,393 of NZ_CP034539.1, forward strand.
CGGCCGTTCGCGGCCGGTACGGACTCGTTGCGGGCCGCCCTCGACTGTGCCGTGCTCTCGCCGACCGGATGGGCCGTCGCGGTGGACGCCGAGGGCCGGGTCGCCGGGGTGGTCTCGCAGCAGGTGATCGGCGAGGCCATTCGAGGGGCGCACGCGGAGCGGAGCGCGGACGGCAAGGTCGAGCAGGTCGCGCCATGAGCGAACTCTTCGACATGCCCAGCGACCTCCAGAACACCTACTTCGGCCTTGTCGCACTGCACCTGCGCGAGGCGCTGCTCCCGGTGCTGGCCGGACTGCTGCTGGCGCTGCCGGTCGCCCAGCTGTGCGTGCGCGTGCGCTGGCTGTACCCGCCCGTGCTGTGGGTGACGACCGTGCTGTACGCGATCCCCTCGCTCGCCTTCTTCGTCGTCCTCATCGACTACACCGGGCTGAGCGAACTCACGGTGATGATCCCGCTGGCCGTCTACAGCCTCGTGGTGCTGGTCCCGGCGATCGTGGACGGGGTCAGGTCGGTGCCGCAGGAGACGCTGGCCGCCGCGACCGCCATGGGCTTCGGACCCGTACGACGCTATCTCCAGGTGCAGTTGCCGATCGCGGCGCCCGCGATCATCGCCGGGCTGCGGGTGGCGTGCGTGTCGAGCGTCTCCCTCGTCAGCGTCGGCATGCTCATCGGCAACGCGGGAGCCCTCGGCAACCTGCTCAACAGCGGCATGATCTACCACCAGCCCCGCCTGATCTGGCTCTCCGTGGTGGGCACGGCCGTCCTCGCCATCCTCGTGGACGCCGTACTGATCGGCCTGCGTGTGCTGCTGACGCCCTGGATGCCGCGCGGCGGCACCCGCGAGAACACTCGCCCGCTCGCCGTGAAGGAGGCCGCCCGGTGAACGTCCTGAACTTCATCAACGCCTTCTTCAGCGACAGCGCCCACTGGCATGGCTACGACGGCATCCCGACGCGGCTCGGCGAGCACCTCCAGTACACGCTGACGGCGCTCGGCATCGCCGCCGCGGTCGGACTGCCGATCGGCCTGCTCACGGGCCACACCGGGCGTGGCGGCAACACGCTCGCCCTCATCGCCACCGCCGCCCGGGCGCTGCCCAGCTTCGGGCTGATGGTGCTGATGTTCATCCTGCTGGGCCTGGGCATGGCCCCCGTGATGATCCCGCTGGTCGTGCTCGCCGTCCCGCCCATCCTCGTCACCACCTACGAGGCGATGCGCTCCGTCGACCCCGCACCGGTGGACGCCGCCCGCGGCATGGGCATGGCCGAGTCCGCGGTCCTGTTCCGGGTCGAACTGCCCGTGGCGCTCCCGCTGATCCTCAGCGGCCTGCGCTCGGCGGCCATCCAGATCGTCTCGACCGCCACCATCGCCGCGTACGTCAGCTTCGGCGGTCTCGGCCGCTACATCATCGACGGCCTCTACCAGCGCGACTACGAGAAGGTCGTGGGCGGCGCCACCCTGGTCGCCGCCATGGCGCTCACGACGCTGGCGCTGTTCTGGGCGGTGGCGCGGTTCACGGTCTCACCGGGGGTGCGCGGCCGCGGCTAGCCACACACCCACGGTGAGACCGCCGGTCCCAGGCCCTGTCGTCACATTCCCGCCTGCCGCGGGGACGGTCGTACGGCGACCGCGTCGACCTCGAACAGCATGCCCGGCAGGGCGAGCGAGGCGACGCCGCTCAGGGTCTGGGCGGGCAGGCGGTCGCCGAACCGGGCGTGCAGCGCCTTGCCGACGGCCTCCAGCTTGGCCGCGTCGTGGTCGACGATGAAGGTGCCCAGACGGACGACGTGCTCGTAGCCGAGGCCGACGCCTTCCAGCGCCGAGCGCAGCCGGTCGAGGGCCAGTTCCACCTGGGCCGGGAAGTCGCCCGGCACGGGTGCGCCGTTGCCGTCGGAGGCGTACTGGCCCGCGATGAAGACGAGTTCACCGGGCGCCGAGACGGCGTGGCTGTAGCTGAACGGGGTCGGGTCGTGCAGGGCGGGCGGGTTGGTGATCGTGCGCTCGTCGAGGCTCATGCCGCGTCCCAACGCGCTTGCCGGCGCGGGCATTCCGCGCCCGCCGCCCCCGCGGTCAGTCCTGCGTGCGCGCCAGCGCCAGTTCCAGTACGACGAGCAGGGCGTCCCGTACCGAGCCGCGCTCGCGGGCGTCGAAGACCAGGAGCGGGACGCCGTCGGTGACGTCGAGGGCCCAGCGGACCTCCTCCAGGGTGTGCTCGACCCTGCCGTCGAAGGCGTTGACGGCGACCGCGAAGGGGATGCCCTTGTGCTCGAAGTAGTCGACGGCGGCGTAGCAGTCGTCGAGACGGCGGGTGTCGACGATGACGAGCCCGCCGACCGCGCCCTCGACGATGTCGTCCCACATGAAGCCGAAGCGCTCCTGGCCGGGCGTGCCGAACAGATACAGCTTCAGCGTGGGGTCGATGGTGAGGCATCCGAAGTCCATGGCCACGGTGGTCGTGGTCTTGCGCGGGGTGTGCGTGAGGTCGTCCACGCCCGCCGCGACCTCCGTGATGGCGGCCTCGGTGGTCAGCGGTTCGATCTCGGATATCGAGCCGACCGTGGTGGTCTTGCCCACGCCGAAGCCGCCCGATATGACCATCTTCACCGGCAGCGGCGGTCGTACGGCGGCCGACCGCGCGGCTGGGACGGCGGCCGGTTCAGTCGGTGTCACTGGGCACCCCTCGTGAGTCGGGGACGGCGCGCAGGCCCTCGATGACCCTGCGCAGGACGGAAGCGTCGTGGACGAGGTCGGAGTCGGGCACGTGCACCGTCAACTGCCCCGCATCGCGCAGATCCTCGGCGAGGACGCGCACCACGTTCAGGTGCAGCCGCAGCCGGGCCGCGATCTCGGCGAGGGACTGCGGCAGCCGGCACACGGCGACGATGTCGTGCCGTTCGAAGGCGAGCAGGTCGAGCGCGTCGAGCCCCTCGGCGGTGGCCACCACCTGGGTCTCGACGGGCATCGACCGGCCGTCGTCGCCGGCCGCCACCCGGCCGGCGGTGACCAGGAAGGGCCGCACGGCGGAGGCGGGGCCGACCGCGTCCGGGCCGCTGGGGTCCGGCGGTGGGGTGCCGTCCGCCATGGGGTTGTCCGTCTCTCCCCGGTCAGCGGGCCGACGCGGCGCCGACGCTGTTCTTCAGCTCCAGCACGAGCTGCGGGCTGAGGGCGGCGCCGGCGCGGTTGGCGAACACGGTCATCTCGTAGGCGATGTTGCCCAGCTTGGCCTCCTTGTCGGTGACGACGCCGAGCACGGCGCCGCTGCCGATCGCGGAGACCAGGACGTGGCCGCCCTCCAGGTCGATGATGACCTTGTTGAGGCCGCCGAGGCCGTAGTTGCCGGACGCGCCGGCGGCCAGGCTGGTGATGCCGGAGACGATCGCGGCGAGCCGCTCGGAGTCGGCCTGCTCCCGCAGTTCGGACACGGCGATGAGCAGCCCGTCGGACGAGACGGCGATGGCGTCCACGACGCCGGCCGTCTCGGTCGCGAAGCGATTCAGCAGCCAGGTGAAGTCGGCTGCGGCGGCCTGCAGTTCGGCCGGCGTGGCGCCTCCCGTCGGGGTGCCACCTGTCGACGTGCTCACTGCTCCGCTCCTTCCGGGGGGTCGTTCTGGTCGTGCTTCTGGGGGGTTGGGGGTGTGGCCGGTGCGGAGGGTTCTCCGGTGCCTGCTCGATCGCCGCCGTGCCCGCTGTCGCGGTGCGCGCGCTCCACGGCTGCCTCGAACTCCTCGATCGTCGCCCGCACGGCTTCCGCGTCCAGGGCCCGCACGCCCTGCCGCACCACGGCTTGCTGGGCCAAGGCGCCGACCTGTGTGCGCAGGGTCGCGCCACGGACGCGGCGACGCAGGGGGCGGCCGGTGACGGGGGCTTCGCCCGTCGCCACAGGGGCGGCCGTGGGCGCCGCGTCGGGGCGGCCCGCGGAAGCGGCGGGTGTCCGGTCGCTCCGGTCCTCGGCGGGGGAGGGCGGCCGGTGCGCCTCGCCCGTGCGGGAGGAGGGTGCCTGGTTCGCCTCGCCCGCGTCGGCCGAGGTGTGCCGGCCGGGCCTGGAGCGGGCCGACGGGTCGGACCGGTCGGCGCGGGCGTGGTCCGCCGGGGCCGGGTCGGCGTCGCCGGTCCGGGGCCGGACCACCGAGGGGGGCTGCTCGGAGGGCTGCTCGGGGGGCTCTTCGCCACGCGGGGCGGCCGACTTCGCCGCGTCGCCCGGGGCGCCTTCCCGCCGGGAGACCCGGCGGGGAAGAGGACGTGGCCCGTCGCCGTCCGCACCGCTGTCCGGCTGTGCGGCATCCCTCTGCGCGTCCGCCGACGGTCGGGGTCCGGAGACGGGGGCCGACGGCGTCGTGGCGGCAGGCACCGGGCCGGTGGCCGAAACGTCGGGGGCAGCGTCGTCCGCCCGCGTCTCCTCGGACGCCGCTGCTGCCACCGCCGCCAAGGCCGCCGTGGCCGTGACCCCCGTCGTGCTCCCCGACACCAGCAGCGACGGCGGTACCGTCACCTCGGCCGTCACACCGCCACCGGGCGTGCGCGACAGCGTGACCGTGATCTCCCAGCGGCGGGCCAGCGTGCCGACCACGAACAGGCCCAGGACTTTCGTCGGGACCAGATCCAGTCGCTCGCGGCGGATCAGGCGCGTGTTCTCCTCGTCGAGGCGCTCGGCGTTCATGCCGAGGCCGTGGTCGGCGACGACGATCACCGCGGCGCCGTGCTCGCCGTTCGCCACCGTCACCTCGACCGGGCGGCCCTGCGGTGAGAACGACACCGCGTTCTCCAGGAGTTCGGCCACCATCAGCGTCAGGTCGCCGATGACCTCCGGCTCCACCTTGGCCTCGGTCCGCGCACGCAGCTCCACCCGCTGGTAGCCCTCGATCTGGCCGAGTGAGGCGCGTACGACGTTGGTGAGCGCGGTGGGCCCGGCGTCGAGGTCCGCCTCGTGGATGCCGGCGAGCAGCATCAGGCTGTCGGCGTTGCGGCGCAGACGTACCGCGATGTGGTCGATGGAGTAGAGGCGCTCCAGGAGCGCGGGGTCGGTCTCGCCCCGCTCCACCGCGTCGATCAGGGCGAGCTGACGTGTCGTCAGGTTGCTGACCCTGCGGCCCACGTTGCCGAACATCTCGGCGACGTTGCGCCGGCTGAGCACCTGCCGCTCCAGCAGCGCGACCGCTGTCCTCTGCACCTGGTTGAACACCTGCGCGAGCTCGCCGATCTCGTCGCGCGCGGCGACCGGGATCTCGTGCAGCCGGGGCGGGCCGTCGTCCTCGGCGTCGTCGTCGGCCACCCGGGCCAGCTCGCGCTCGGCGACGTCGGCGACCTGCTGCGCGGCGCCCGTGAGGGCCTGCACCGGCCGGACCACGGAGCGGCGGACCAGCATCGCCAGGACCAGCCAGACGGCGAAGCCGAGCACGGCGAGCCCGAGCAGCAGGACCGCGTTCAACGCGGCCTCCTCGGAGGCGTTGTCCGCCCGGTCGGCGATCTGCTCGATGAGCGACGTGGTGATTGCCAGCCGGGTCCTGGCCTGGTCCCGGTAGGCGGGGTAGGAGTCGAGCGCCTGCGCGAGCGACTTGCGGATCTCCGCGGGCGAGCCGCCCTGCACGCCGCCGGGGTCGATCTGCAGCTCGGCGAAGTGCCGGCTGATGACGCTCTGCGCGGCGGTGTACTTGATCCCGGCGAGCTGGGCGGTCTGCGCGTCGGTGGCGAACCGGCTGAACCGGTCGGCCTGGTGGGTGTACTCGTCGTAGGAGCCGATCGCGCCGATGAACTCGATGAGCGCGTTGGAGTCACCGGTCGACGCGGAGAAGACGCCGGTCTCGAAGGCGCTGTGCGCGGCTCCCGCGCGCAGCAGCGAGTCGAGCAGGTTGCCGGTGAAGGTGGTCGCGAGATCGGGGTTGCGGTCCAGCGCCAGGCCGTCGATGAGGCCCTGTGTGGCGTGGGTGTACGCCGGGTCGATGTTCTCGGCGGGCAGATACGCCCGCTCGACGGTGTTCCGCAGGCTGCTCAGGCCCTCGACGCCTCGCAGTGCCTGCGCCTCGGTCTCCGGCAGCCGGTCCCCGAAGGCGTCGCGCACCCGCTCGACCTGGGCGTTCACCATGGACTGCGCGGTGCGGTAGGCGGCGGAGGAAGGTGCCCTGCCCTCGGTGGCCTCGTGCCGCACGGAGAGCAGGACGGCCTGCTGGTGCTCGGCGGCCAGCCGGTCGACGAGCGTGGCGACCTCGACGCTCTCCCGGACCAGGCGGGCGGCGTCCGCCGCGTTGCGGGACCGCGCGGTCTGTTCGGCGATGAGGTACGCGAGGAGGACCGCGACCACGGTCAGCGGCACACCGACCAGAAGGTTGAGCTTGCGCCGGAAGGTCCAGCGGCCGGCGAAACCGCGTGGACGACGCGAGCGGAGCGCGCCCACCTCCTGCGTGGACACCGACTTGCCTCCTTCATGGGCGTCACACGGTGCGCGCGAGGTCTCACGTGACCGTTGTCGATCGTCTCCTGATCGGCTGTATGCGCACGTCACCCCGGTCAACGTCGGGGAGACTATCGCCTCTTGCCGTTCGTGACCGGAACTGTACGTCAAGAATCCGTTACAACACCCTCCGCCCCAACCGTCCCCCGTTAACCTGCCCAGTCACACCGGATCACAAGTGACCATTGTTCGAGGCCAATCGGTGACCGGATCGCTCTTGACTGGGGGAGAACCGGCTGGATTGGATCAGTGGAAGAGCTTTCTTCGCTCACCCAATCCCCAGAATCCGGAACGGGAATCGTGACTCTCACCGCCTCACGCAGCAGGTCCCTCAGGAACCATCCCGGCGCGGCCGCCGTGGCGCTCGCCGCCACGGCTGTGCTGCTGGCGGGATGCTCCTCCTCCGACACCTCCGACCCGCTCGCCGAGGAGGGGGCGAGCGGCGACACGGTCGTCGTCGGCTCGAACAACTTCGCCGAGAGCATCCTGCTCGCCGACATCTACGGCGAGGCTCTGAAGGCCAAGGGCATCAAGGTCACCTACAAGCCCAACATCGGCAGCCGCGAGACCACCTACGGCCTGCTGCGCAACGGCTCGGTCACGGTGCTGCCGGAGTACAACGGCTCGTTGCTCGCCTACCTCGACCCGAAGGCGGAGCAGACGTCGGCCGACGCCGTGAACGCCGCGGTGAAGGCCAAGCTGGACTCCGAGCTGACGCTGCTGGAGTCGTCGCCGGCCGAGGACAAGGACTCCGTGAGCGTCAACGCGGAGACGGCGAAGAAGTACGACCTGACCGCCGAGTCCAGCCTCGAGGACCTCAAGGACATCGCCCCGGACCTGGTGATCGGCGGCTCGCCCGAGTTCCAGACCCGGCAGCAGGGACTGAAGGGCCTGGAGTCCGAGTACGGCCTGAAGTTCAAGTCGTTCAAGGCGCTGGACGCGGGCGGCCCGCTGACCAAGGCGGCGCTGACGAAGAACACCGTGCAGGCGGCGGACATCTTCACGACGGACCCGACCATCACCAAGGAGGGCTTCGTCGTCCTGAAGGACCCGAAGAACCTCTTCGGGTACGCCAACGTGACCCCGCTGGTATACAAGAGCGGCCTCTCGAAGGAGGGCGTCGAGGCCCTCGACGCGGTCTCCGCCAAGCTCGACACCAAGACCCTCCTCGACCTGGACTCCCAGGTCCAGCTGGAGAACAAGGACCCGCTCGACGTGGCCAAGGCCTGGCTGAAGTCGGCCGGCCTGGAATGACCTCCCGCACGGCGGGGTGAGGGCCGGCCTGCGCGCCGCCACCACCCCGCCGTACTGCTGCCGGGAGTCGCTCAGTGGCCGACCTGGAACGTGGCGTCCTGCCGCTCGGTGGCCGTGGAGACCGGGTCGATGCGCAGGGCGTAGTTCGCGTGCCTGATGTAACGCGTCGGGTTGTTGTACGAGCGGAACGACGACCAGGCGGAGTCGGCCAGCCCGGCCGTCCGGTGGAAGGTCGCGTCCCCGGCGAACGTCGACGTGCCGTCGTTCTCGTCCAGGCGCAGGGCGTAGTTGTAGTGCCGCAGGTACCGGGTCGGGTAGTTGACCGACTGCAGCGAGACCGCGGAGGAGTCGGCGAGGCCCGGCACGAGCTTCCACTGCGAGTCGGGGAACGGGTCGAAGGGGTACTCGTCTATCCGGCCCGCGAATCCGCTGTGCCGGACGTAACGCGCCGGGTAGTTGTACGACTTGAGGCGGTTCCAGGCCGGGGCGCCCCACTTGGCGATGAGGTTGGTGTACTCGGTCGAGGTGATCGGGTGGATGCCGCAGTGCTTGGAGTTGAGCGGCTGGGTGTAGAGCCTCTGGTCCACGGCCGTCCAGGTGCCGGAGGCCAGATCGCTGCTCTGCCAGGCGTAGAAGACCCCGTTGGGCGTGTATGTGTCGCCCCAGAGGTACCAGGTATTGCCGGTCAGGGACTTCACCACCGTCGGGGCCTCGGTGCCGCCGTGCGCGACCCCGGTGCTGAACGGGGTGAAGCTGCCCGGGTTCAGGGTGGTCGAGCGGGCACCGACCAGGGTCTGGTCCTTCTTGTAGTAGAGGTAGTTGACCCCGTTCACGCCGAGGGTGAGGTTGCCGTCGATGACGTCGTAGCCGGGGTCGAAGAAGACCTGGGGGTTGGTCGTCGTACGGAAGTCGGTCGTGTAGCTGACCATGATGACGTTGTGGCCGCTGCTGTTCACCGACGAGTAGAGGATGCCGTACTGACCGCGTGAGGCGTCCCAGAAGGCCTCCGGCGCCCAGCTGTGCGTGCCCGTCATGTCGTGCAGCTTCAGCAGCCGGTAGCCGGTGAAGGTGCGCAGGTCGGTGGAGTCCCAGACGTGGATGTAGACGCTGTTGCGGGTCCAGTCCGTGCCGCTCAGGTCGGTCGCGAGGACGACGAACGTGCCGTCCTGCTTGCGCAGCAGGAACGGGTCGCGCAGGCCCTTCGCGCCGAGGGTCGGGGTGGCGACGGGGGCGTTCTGGTTGAGCGGCGTCCAGCGCAGGCCGTCGGTGCTGACGGCCAGGTGGAGGTTGTAGTCCGCCTCCAGCATGGTGTTGGACTCGGTGAAGTAGACCATCGCGTACGCCGAGTCGGCGGCGTGGGCGGTTCCCGCACCGAGGGCCAGGGCGCCGGTCGCGGCGAGCGGGACGGTGGCGGCCATGCCGAGGAAGTGTCTGCGGGAGGGGTTCGTCATGCGGCTCTCCAGGGGTGCGGGGGGCTCCCGAACGGTCGGTATTTCGAACTAGGTTCGGTTGATCGACCAGAAGGTAGGAGAGTGCCCGTTGCGCGTCAATCACATGGTCGCCCTTGGCGGTTTCCCGCCACTCGTTACGGCCTCCTCGGCTCAGCTCGCCCTGCGCGCGTCGGCGATCAGCTGGTCGATCAGGGCGATCAGTACGTCCCGGCACGACTCTCGATCCCGCGCGTCGCACAGCAGCACCCGCACATCGGCCGGGAGCGCGAGGGCGTCCCTGATGTCCTCGGCGGGGTAGGGGTGTTCGCCGTAGAAGCCGTTGACGCCGACGACGAAGGGGATGCCCCGGCGCTCGAAGAAGTCGATCGCCGCGAAGCTGGAATCGGGCCGGCGGACGTCCACCAGCACCACCGCCCCCAGGGCGCCGATCGCCAGGTCGTTCCACATGAACCAGAACCGCTGCTGCCCGGGCGTACCGAAGAGATACAGCACCAGTTCCCGGCTGATGGTGATCCGGCCGAAGTCCAGGGCCACGGTCGTGGCCTGCTTCTGCTCGATGCCGTTGAGGTCGTCGATGCCGAGGCCCGCGACGGTCAGGGGCTCCTCGGTGCGCAACGGGGCGATCTCGCTGACCGACCCGACCATGGTGGTCTTGCCGACGCCGAAACCGCCGGCGATGAGGATCTTGACCGTGTCGGGTGGTGCGATCGTCTCCACGGTGGTGTCAGAGCCGGCCAAGGCCGTCCCTCACTTTCTGCAGCAGGTCCAGGTCCGGGGTGCGGGGGGTGACGGGATGCGGCGGGTGCACCGTGATCAGGCCGGCCTCCAGCAGATCGCAGAGCATGATGGCGACCACGCTCACCGGGAGGTCGAGATGGGCCGCGAGCTCCGCGACCGCGATCGGCCGCGCGCAGCGCCGCAGGATCCGCGTCTGCTCGGGCTGTGGCCGCGGGGCCCGCTCCGGCGGCGGATCCACCGCCGTCACCGTCGTGATGAGCGTGAAGTCGGTGCGGCTGGGCCGGGTCCGGCCGCCGGTCAGCGTGAACGGACGTACCAGCCGCCCCGCCGTATCGTCTGAGCCCACCTCACGCGCCAGGGCCGACATGGGCCCGCGGTGCCGCCGAGAGGTGCTCGCCGATCTTCTTCACCAGCATGTTCATCTGGTACGCCACCACACCGACGTCCGCGCCCTGGTTGGTGAGTACGACGAGATGGGCGCCCGGCCCGGCGGAGGTCAGGATCAGATAGCTGTTGGCCATCTCGATCAGCGCCTGGCGCACCGGGCCGCCCCGGAAGTCCAGGCTGACGCCCTTGCTGAGGCTCATCAGGCCGGACGCGGTCGCCGCCAGTCGCTCGGCGTCGTCGCGCAGGAACCCGGTGGACTTGCTGACCACCAGCCCGTCCTCGGAGAGGACGACGGCGTGGTTGACGTCGGCGACCCGCTCCACGAGTCCGGTGAGCAACTGGTCGAGCTGGGTGTCCGTGGCGGGGGTGGGGCGTGTCATGGCGATGTCCTTCATGAGCGGTCGGCGGGCGGAGTGCAGGACGTGGGGGAGGAGGCGGACGAGCCCGACGAGGCGGTGTCGGCGGCCGCGGACGGCTCCGTACCGTCGCCGTCGTCACGGGCCCGCCGAGCGGCCGGGATCCGCAGCTCCGACGCCTCGGACGTGTCCGGGGTCTCGTCGCGGGCCTGCAGCGTGCCCCGTTGGAAGCAGGCGAGGGAGGAGGCGGCCTGCTCCGCGGTGAAGTCGTCGGGGTGCCCGTTCTCCTCGGCGGGCTGTGCCTCCTCGCGCAGTTCCGCGGCCAGGCTGGTCTGCGGTACGCGGCGGGGGAGCGGGGTGAGGCCGTCAGCGCGCGTGGTCGGTGCGGGGGCAGGGGCGGGCGCGGTACGGGCCGGGACGACGGGGCGGGACTCCCGTACGGGCTCCTCGGGCTCGGCGGCACCGGCGTGCTCCACCTCCTCCCGGTCCGGGACGGCCACGTCCCGCACCACGACGTCGTGTGGGATCAGCACGATCGCCGTCGTGCCGCCGTACGGCGAGGAGCGCAGCGTGACCGCGATGCCGTGCCGCCGGGCGAGCCGGCCGATCACGAACAGGCCGAGCCGCAGGTCGTCGGCGAGCGCCACCACGTCGAACTGCGGAGGCTCGGCCAACTGGGCGTTGAAGGAGTCGTACTCCTCCTCCGACATGCCGAGGCCGCGGTCCTCGATCTCCACCGCCAGGCCCTTGGCCACCATCGCGGCCCGCACCCCGACCGGCGAGGGCGCGGGTGAGTACAGCGTGGCGTTCTCGATGAGCTCGGCCAGCAGATGGATGACGTCCGCCACCGCGGGGGGCGCGAGGTGCACCTCCTCCTCGGTCTGCACCTCCACCCGCTGGTACTCGGCGACCTCGCCGACGGCGCTGCGCAGGATGTCGATCAGCGCGACCGGCTCGCTCCAGCTGCGGCCCGGCCGCTCGCCGCTGATGATGACGAGGTTCTCCTCGTAGCGGCGCAACTGGCTGGCGGTGGAGTCCAGTTCGTACAGGCCCTTGAGGACCTCGGGGTCCTGGTGCGCGCGCTCCAGCGCGTCCAGCTTGGTGAGCTGGAGATTGACCAGGTTCTGGCTCTGCCGGGCGATGCCGAGGATGATCTTCTGGAAGCCGCGCCGGGCCTCGGCGAGTTCGACGGCGGTGTGCACGGCCGTGCGCTGCGCGGTGTTGAACGCCTCGGCCACCTGGCCCAGTTCGTCGTGGCCGTAGTCCAACGGCGGGGTCGCCAGCTCGACGTCGACCTTCTCGCCCCGCTCCAGCCGGGCCACCACGTCGGGCAGCCGCTCCTGGGCGAGGCCCAGGGTGGCCTCCCGCAGGCCCCGCAGCCGCCGGGACAGCGAGCGGGTGATCCGCCAGGACATCCCGGCGCACAGCAGCAGGGCGACCAGACCGCCCGCGCTCAGGGAGGCGGCCTTGATCAGCAGGTTGCGCGCGTTGTCCGCGCTCTGCTGCAGCAGTCCGGTCGTCTGCCGGCGGATCAGCACCTCGTACTCGTCGGAGACCTTGACCAGCGCGGCCCGCCACTCCTTCTGTGCCTCGGGAACGGCGATGTCCCCCTCGGCACGGGCCGCCGCCCTGGCCGCGAGCACGCGGTCCTCGACCGTCTCCAGGGTCCGCCACTGCGGGCTCCCCAGGATCCGCTCGGTCTCCGCCTTCGCGCTCCCCGTGAGCGACGGGAGGATCTGGTCCTCGACGAGCCAGCGGCGGGTGTTCACCAGCTCCGCGAACTCGGTCCACGTCTTCTCGTCCATCTTCCGCGACGGCGAGGCCAGCGTCAGCAGCGCGTCCTCCCGGGACACCAGTTCCGCCGCGTGCTCCAGCGAGACCAGCGGACCGGCCTGCGAGGTGAGATCGCCGTCGTCGACCTGGGAGAGCTCCTGGAACGCGTGGATCTGGTCGTCGATGATCGAGGTGTACTGACCGAGCGCCTGCACGGCGGGGATGTCGGTCGGGTTGTCCACCTGGCCCCGGTAGTACTCCAGGCTGCTCACGGACGCGACGACCGAGTACAGCCGGTCCTTGATCCGGGAGGGTGCCTGCTGGATCGCGTCCGACTGGGCGAGGAGTCCGGCGACCGCCTTGTCGGTCTTGCGGCGCTGCTCGTCCAGCTCGGTGCGGGCGGCCTCCTGACGGGTGGCGAGCCATACGGCCGAGTAGCTGCGCTCCTGCTGCAGCGCGAGCGTGGCCTCCGTGCCCATGGCCCCGGTCGACCTGCTCAACCCGGTCTGGGCGCGCAGCCGCAGGCCCTCCGAGAACATCTGGATCGTCGTCACGCTCCAGACGGCGGCGAGCGTGACGCTGGGCACCAGCGCGAGGAGGATCAGGGAGAGACGTATGGAGCCGAGGCGGCGGCGCCGGGGACCTGTCCGTGGAGACATTGTCGTCCTAGGGCGATCAGCGGAGGGGTCAAGCGGATGGGGGACAAGCAGAACGGGGGACAAGCGGAATGGGGACGGGCGCGTGGGGTGGGCGCGTGTCCGGTGCGTCACAGGGGGTTCGCAGGATGTTATCCGTACATGTGGACGTACGCGTCACACGTGACCGAATCTTTGGCGACATCGTCGGCGGAAGTGTCCGGTCAGCGGGTCCCGTTGGCGGCGAACTTCGCGACCGCGGCGACGTTCGCCTTGGTGACGAACGCCGGCCCGGTGAGCACGGGGGCCTCGCCGCCGCCGAGGGTGTTGCCGTTGGTCCGGTACAGCCAGAGCGAGTCCACGGCGAGATAGCCCTGCAGATACGGCTGCTGGTCCACCGCGAACTGCACGTCGCCGTCCTGGACCGCGGCGACCAGATCCTTGTTGAGATCGAACGTCGCGACCCGCGCCTGGCTGCTCGCCTCCTTCGTCGACCTCACCGCGGCCAGCGCGAACTGCGCGCCGTTCGTGACCACTTCGTCGATGCTGGGGTCCTGCGCCAGCCGGGCCGCGACGGTGGCGGTGACCGCGTCCATGTCGGTGCCGTCCACATAGAGGTTCTCGGTCTCGCCGCCGAACGTCTTCTTCACGCCCGCACAACGCGCCTCCAACGAGACGTTTCCGCGCTCGTGGATGACGCACAGCGCGTGCTTGGCCTTCAGATCGTCGAGCTTGCCGCCGACGGCCCGGCCCGCGACGCTCTCGTTCTGGCCGAAGTAGCCCAGCAGTCCCGCGGACTGCCAGTCGTCTATACCGGAGTTGAGACCCACCACGGGTATGCCGGCGCTGCGCGCCTCGCCGACGGGACCCGTCATCGCCGACGGCTTGGCGAGGGTCACCGCGATGCCGTCGACCTTCTGCCGGACCGCGTCCCGCATCAACTCGGCCTGTCCCGCCGGGTCGGAGTCGCTCGCGTAGGTCAGCTCGATGCCGTCCTTGGCGGCCGCGGCCTGGGCACCCTTGCGCACCAGCTCCCAGAAGTCGTCCCCCTCGCCGCCATGGGTGACGAGGGTGACCTTCAGCCGTCCGGTGCTCGCCGCCGCGTCGGCGCCCGACGCCTCGTCGGTCCCGCCGAGGGCGGAACAGCCGGCCAGCAGCAGACAGGCGGCGGCCGTGAGGGCCGCGAATCGAACGGAACCGGGGGAGGGGGGTGGGGTCTTCATGAGGGTGCGGCACCTCGCTGTGCGGCCGAGCCGGAGGAACGAACGAGAGACCGGGCGGTGCCGGGAGGGGGGGTGCGCCGACCTGTGAACTCTCGCTGAGGCGGAGCCAATCGCGTGTGACCACCGGTAGTCAAGTGTGCAACCACACGGTGTGAGTCGTTGCTCCCACATCGTGATGAACCGCTGGCCGGGGGGGCGGACCGGGCTCCGGCCCGCCACCACCGATTGCGCCCGCAAACCGGGTCAACCCGGCTTACGGGCCACCGCCCCGTACATCGCGATGTCCGCGTCCCGGACCACCTCGGTGCCCGTGCCGTCCGGACGCCACTTGTGGACCTGGACGATGCCCGGCTCGACGAGGTCCAGACCTGTGAAGAACTCCCCGGCCTCGGCGAGGGTGCGCAGCCGCATCGGCATGCCCCGGGCCGCGTACTCCCGGGCGACCCGGCCGACCTCGTCCGGCGCGAACTCGGCCGTGCCGATGGACATCGCGAGGTGACTCCCCGCGGGCAGCGGTTCGAGCAGGCGCCGCACGATCCCCACGGCATCGTGCTCGTCCAGCAGGAAGTGCACGATCGCGATGACGGTGAGCCCGACCGGCTCACCGAGATCGAGGGTCTCGCGGAAGGCCGGGGAATCGAGAACGGCCGCGGGGTCACGCATATCGGCCTCGATGTACGCCGTCGTCCCCTCGGGCGCGCCGGACATCAGCCCTTGGGACAGCGTGAGCACGAGCGGGTCGTTGTCGACGTACACGACCCGGGACTCCGGGGCGACCGACTGGGCGATCTCATGGATGTTGGGCGAGGTCGGAATCCCGGTCCCGATGTCGAGGAACTGCCGTATCCCGGCCTCGGCGGCGAGATACCGCACGGCACGGTTCATGAAGTCCCGGTTGGCCCGCATGTGAACGGGCAACGCGGGCCACTCACGCACCATGGCGTCGCCGGCCTCCTGGTCGGCGGGGTAGTGGTCCATGCCGCCGATGATGTAGTCGTAGATGCGGGCGGAGTGGGCGGTTTCGGTGTCGATACGGTCGGTGGACATGGGGCCTCCGGGACCTTGGTGTCGGGCAGGATCAGTCTGCAACGTCCCGACGGGGCTGGGAAGTTGGTGGTATCCATGCCGACTTCAGGGGCGCGGGGCCGTGTCGATATGCGGCTCCGCCGCGTGAGCGCGACCAGCCCCCACACACCCGCACTCGCCCACAAGGAACAGCCCCTACGGCGCTGCCGCTGCTGCTTCCTTCCGCCGCTCCCGCCGACTGCGCCGCGGCTCCTGATCCGGCAGCCACCCGAACGTGAGAGAACTCCCCGCCACACCCAGCAGCAGTCCCACGAAGAACCCACCAAGATTCGACGTGGGCCAGGTCCCCAAGGAGACCAGCACCCCGGTGATCGAGTAGAAGAGCCGCTGCGCCGGATTGAACAGAACCAGCAACCCCAGCAACACCATCAGCCCCGGCAGCAGATACCCGGCCAGCCCCTGCATACCGACATGCAGAACGACCTTCAGCGAAGCCTTCATCGTGAGCAGGATCCACGCCCCGCCCAGCGCGAGCAGCAACCCGCCCCAGAACGGCCGGTCGGCCCGCCAACGACGGAAGGCCGACCGAAAACCCGCACGCTCGCTCACGGGCAACCCGAACCGCTGAAACGAAGCTTCAGTCCGGGAAGCCTGAACACCCCGGCAGTCGTCGCATAGTTGGTCTGCCGAAGGTTGGCGATGCGCACGGTGTCCGCCTGCTGGCTGAAGACACCGATCGGCCCCTTCACCCCGGCCTTGGTCAACGTACTCGCGTCGTTGCCGATCTCGATGTTGTTGAACGCCGCGTCACCCGACAGCTCGGTCGAGTCGGTGGTCAGATCGACCGCCGTCACCTTCTGGGACCCGTCACCCGCGGTGATGAGCAGGTTGGTGCCGCCGAGGTCGACGCTCTGGCACAGCTTCGTGAGCGTCGCGTTCTTGATCGCGGACGTGACGACCAGGACCTGGCCGCCGGTGTCCCCCGCGTTGGGGCTGCCCGGCGCCATTTCGTCGAGGCCGCCGAACTGCTCGAATCCGGTGCCGTTGAGCTCGGTCGCGGTGACCGTGAAGGGCATGCCGGAGATGGCGAACTGCACGCCCAGCGCGCCCTCGGCGGTGAGGACGGCGAGGGCGCCGGCGACGAGCGTGGCCGGTACCGCCATCACGGCGGCCCGGCGCGCCCGGACCCGGCCGCGTCTCGCGGGCCCGTCGGGGGTTTCGGAGGCTTCGGGGACGGAACCGCTTTCCGGGTTCTCGGGTGTGTTGTCGGCGGACGAGGTGACGTCCGAGGACGAGGCCATAACTGCTCCCAGGTGCATGTAAGTGCGGGTAGGGCATCAGCGGCACGTTGTCCTGGCGCGGACAGCGCCCACGGCGCACGTCTCCTCGCAACTCCCGGCGGGTGCAAGGGCTTTCTCGTACTCCGCAGTAGCCAGCCGGGAAGTTACCGGTGGTTACACTCGAGGGTCAAGGTAGTTGTGCAAAAAGGGTGTTGGTTGTGTGCCGCCTGTGGGTCACGTGCTTCCGGGAGTCACGAAAAGCGCCGGATGCAACATCAACTCCCTTCCTACTCCTTGACGTTGACTGACCCTCAGGTCTACAACTCTCCCTGGCTCCCCCCTGGATCCGTGGCGCCGGATCCGCCGCCGCGCGGCCTCTGCCCGCGTTCCCGGACCTGATGTCCTTCACATTTCCTTTTCGCGAGATCACTCCTGGCGCCGTCACGGTCGCTTCCCCCTCGGTCCGTGCCGGCCACCCCCCCGCCCGGGCCGGCCGGAGTCCTCCCCCCGGGTCTCCGGCCGGCCACCGGACGGGCTGCCGTTGCCGGTCCGTGTCGTACGGAGAAGGCGTCACGGACCGGCAACGACCCTGGTCTTCCGGGCCCGGCACACCGACCGGACTCGCGCACCCCCCCCGGCACCCCCCGAACCCCCTGAGCCCTCAGACCCTCAGGGCACACCCCCGCAACGAAAGCCGAGGTACACCCGCATGCGCGCACGCACCCTCATCGCCCTCGCCGGAACCGTCGCCGCCCTCGGGCTCGCCGTCCCCGCGTCGGCCGCCGACACCCCGGTCCTGACCACCACCGACGGAGCGGCCGTCGCGGTCGGTGCCGTCCTCGACGCGTCCCTGGCGAGTGGCACCGCCGCCACGTTCTACTCGAGCGCGACCGGCACCAGCGGCATCTCCTGCACCAGCTCGGCGTTCTCCGCCACCGTCACCGACAACCCGGCCGCCCCCGGCACCGCCACCGAGTCGCTGACCTCCCACACCTTCGACACCGGCGGCTGCACCGCCAACGTCACCGGTGTGCTCGGTGTCAGCGGCATCACCGTCGACAACCTGCCGTACACCACCAGCGTGTCCTCCGACGGCACCGTCACCGTGACGCCGGCCGAGGGCTCCGTCATCCAGTCCACGGTCCGGCTGCGCACCCTGCTCGGCAGCATCACCTGCGTCTACCAGGCGCCCAGCCTGTCCGGCACGTCGAGCAACGCCGACAACAGCATCGCCTTCACCAACCAGCCCTTCACCAAGACGTCGGGTTCGTCGCTGTGCTTCAGCAACGCCTACTTCACCGCCAAGTACGCCCCGGTGACGAGCTCGGGCGTCGCCGTCAACGTCAACTGACCGTCGTACGGCGGCGGTTCACCGCCGACGCAGACGCATGACCAGGGCGGCGCCGCCGGTGAGCACCAGTACCGCCGCGGCGCCGCCCGCCAGCATGGGCGTGGACGGCCCCGAGCCGGTGTCCGTGCCGGAGGCCACCGGGGTGCTGTCGCCCTGGGGTCGCGAGGACACCGGGGTCCGCGACGGCTGAGGCGCGCGCCGCTCGGCCGCCGGTGACGGACTGCCGTCCGTGCCTTTCTGTGCCGTAGGCGAAGGACTGCCGTCCGCGCGCTTGTCACCACTGCTCGCGGAGGCCGCCGCGGAGGTCTTGCCGCCCGGCTCCTTCGCCTCCGGGAACACCACGTCCGAGCACGAGTAGTACGTGTCCGGCGTGCTGGTGTTCTGCCAGATCGTGTACAGCACATGCCGCCCGGCCCGGTCGGACGGGAGCTTCGCCCTGATCCGGTACGCCCCGTCCGTCAGCGCCGGGTCCTTCACCTGTGCGAACGGCTGCTCCGGGAGGTCGGACCAGGTGAGCGGTTTGGTCGGGTCGTAGCCGGGCTTGGTGAGGTAGAGCCGGAACGTGCCGGTGTGCGGGATCGTCGAGACGTACCGCATCGTCAGAGCACCGCCCGGGGTCAGCCGGGTCGACGGATAGTCGGCGCGGGCGAGGTCGAGGCCCCGGTAGGCGGGCAGCCCGCCGCTGCACAGCTCTCCGTCGGGGACGACCTGCCGGTCCCTGCCGTTCACGTTCGCGATCCGCAGGTTGTCCCAGGCCGTGAAGGGCGCCCCGTTCGAGGCGACCGCCGCCTCGCAGGCCGCAGACCGGGACGCGCTCCCGCCGTCGGGCGAGCAGGCGTAGACCCGGCTGACCGGATCCGTCGGCGCGCCGTGCGCGTGAGCGGGGCCCGCCGTCCACACGGTGAGCAGCAACGGCGTGACAGCGGCGGCCGCCAGGGCGGTGCGGTGCGATCTCATCCAGGGCATCCGGGGCATCCGGAACGTCTCCTCGGCCGGCGCGGGAACGGTCCTCGTGCAGTACGGGAAACCGGCCCGGCGCGTTCACTGCGCGACGAACCGGGCAGAGCCCGCTCATACCGGTCAACTCTCCGACGTAGAGGGTGGGTTTCCGGCCTGATCGAGGGTTTCCCCTGTATCCCGATGACTAATTCTTTGCCTATCGTTCGACCACAGCCGACCCACAGGTGACCCCGAACGGGTCGGCTCTCGCGCCGGCCGGCCGCCGCGCGCCCCCCCCACTTGCCGCACTGCCCCCACCTGCGTTCCCGGCGTCATCCCACCTGCATTCCCGGCGTCACCTCTCCCGCCTTCTCGGCGTACCCCCCTCCGCTTCGACGAGGAAGCGATTCGACCGCCGCTCCGCGCTGCCCGGAGACACGGCCGGCCACGAAAGGCAAACCCTTGCGCACCTCCGCATCCACCAGACGGAAGCTGATATCCGTCGCCGCGGTCTCCGCCGCGCTCTTCACGGCCGCCACCACCTCGGTGGCCATGGCCCAGGAACCCGCTGCCCGGGAAGCCGCCGTGCCGACGGCGCAGACCGAGGCCGCGCCGGGCGCCCCGGCCGAGCGCCTCATCGTCGGCTACAAGTCCGGCGCAGCCGAGGCCAAGTCGAACAAGGCGGCCGAGGCCGACGCCGCGACCAAGGGCAAGGAGGCCGGCGAGGACCTCGACTTCCAGCGCCGCCTCGGCTCCGGCGCCGCCCTCGTCGACCTCGGCGAGAGCCTCACCAAGGCGGACGTCGCGGACGTCGTCGCCGAGTACCAGGCGGACCCGCAGGTCGCCTACGTCGTCCCGGACCGGCTGAACAAGCCGCTGGCCACCCCCAACGACACCGAGTACAGCAAGCAGTGGGACCTGTTCGAGACCACCGCGGGCATGAACGTGCCGGGTGCCTGGGACGTCGCCACCGGCAGCGGGGTGACCGTCGCCGTCATCGACACCGGTTACGTCTCCCACTCCGACCTCGGCGCCAACATCGTCGCGGGCTACGACTTCATCTCCGACGCCACGGTCGGCAACGACGGCAACGGCCGCGACAGCAACCCGGCCGACCCGGGCGACTGGACCGCCGCCAACGAGTGCGCGCAGGGCGACCCGGCCTCCACCTCCTCCTGGCACGGCACCCACGTCGCGGGCACCATCGCCGCCGTCACCAACAACAGCAAGGGCGTCGCCGGCGTCGCGTACGGCGCGAAGGTCTCACCGCTGCGTGTGCTCGGCAAGTGCGGTGGCTTCGACTCCGACATCATCGACGCCATCACCTGGGCGTCCGGCGGTACGGTCTCCGGTGTCCCGGCCAACGCCAACGTCGCCAAGGTCATCAACATGAGCCTGGGCGGTGGCGGCGCGTGCTCCACCGCGACCCAGAGCGCCATCAACGCGGCCGTGAACCGCGGCACCACGGTCGTCGTCGCGGCGGGCAACAGCAACGCCAACGCGGCCAACTACTCGCCGGCCAGCTGCAACAACGTCATCAGCGTGGCCGCCGCCGACCGCCAGGGGAACCGCTCCTACTACTCCAACTTCGGCTCGGTCGTCGACATCGCCGCCCCGGGTGGTGAGACCAACTCGGTCACCTCCAACGGCATCCTGTCCACGCTGAACTCCGGCGGGCAGAGCCCGTCCTCCGAGAACTACGACTACTACCAGGGCACCAGCATGGCCGCCCCGCACGTCGCGGGCCTGGCCGCGCTGGCGAAGTCGGCGAACCCCGCACTGACGCCGGCCCAGATCGAGTCCGCGATCAAGACCAACTCGCGTGCTCTGCCCGGCACTTGCTCGGGCGGCTGCGGTGCGGGCCTCGCCGACGCGGCCAAGACGGTGCAGGCGGTGAGCGGCAGCTCCGGAGGCTCCACGGGGGGCACCACCTTCACCAGCTCCGGCGCGGTCTCCGTTCCCGACAACGGCTCGGCCGTCGAGTCCTCCATCACCGTCAGCGGCCGTAGCGGCAACGCCCCCTCGGCGCTCCAGGTCGGTGTGGACATCACCCACACCTACCGCGGTGACCTGGTCATCGACCTGGTGGCCCCGGACGGCTCGACCTACCGTCTGAAGTCCGCCAGCTCCTCGGACTCCGCGGACAACGTCAACACCACCTACACGGTGAACGCGTCGAGCGAGACCGCCAACGGCACCTGGAAGCTGCGCGTCCAGGACACAGCGGCCCAGGACACGGGCACGCTCAACAGCTGGAAGCTGACCTTCTGAGCGAGCACTGAACACGGGCCCTGAACGGGCGCGTATCACAAGCGGGCGGGCCGGCCGATGCGGATGGGGCATCGGCGGGCCCGCCTTACGTTGCGTCCATGGCCGACATCCGTGATCACCGACCGGAGTGACGGAAACCGTCACTCCGGTCGGTGCCGTGTACTCAGCGTGCGGTCACGTCCATGGCGGCCTGCTCGTCGGCCGCCGCGTCGGCAGCGGCCAGCACCCGGATCCCTCGATCGGGCCTGCGGTCGATGCCGATCAGCAGGCCCGGCAGCGCGATGCTCGGCAGGATGTGTCCCCACAGCACCGAGATCCGCTCCGCCAGATCCTCCCGGTCGGTCAGCGCGCGGGACATCAGCTGGAGGCCCGCGAACGCCCCGACCAGCAGTTCCACCGTCTGCCGGGGCTGCACCGTGGGTAGCAACTCGCCCTGCTCACGGGCCCGTTCCAGCACCACCACCAGGTGTTCCACCCACTGCCGGAACGGCCCCGCGTGGTCGACGCCGGGCGGCGCGCTCTGATCCACCGCCAGCCGTACGCTGCCCTTGAGCAGCGAGTTGGAGAGCAGCCGCTGCCCGAACACGAAGGTCATGTCGACCAGTTCCTGCAGCTTGCATGCCTGCGGCGGCACCGCGCCGAGCGCCACCTGCTCGTCA
Organism: Streptomyces cyaneochromogenes; assembly: GCF_003963535.1. Classification (GTDB taxonomy): domain Bacteria; phylum Actinomycetota; class Actinomycetes; order Streptomycetales; family Streptomycetaceae; genus Streptomyces; species Streptomyces shaanxiensis. The sequence continues at coordinate 7,985,182 of NZ_CP034539.1, forward strand.
AGGACGGCCTGGGCGAGGGATTCCTTCGACGCGAAGTGGAAATACAGGGCACCCTTGGTCACATCGGCCCGCTCCAGCACCATCGAGATGGTGGTCGCGGTGTACCCGTGCTCGTCGAAGACCGCGCCGGCGGCCTCCAGGATCAGTCTCCGCGTCCTGACGGCGCGCTCCTGCCTCGCCATAACCGCCCCTCCACTGCGCCGAGTTGACCTGTACGCCCCGGCGTGCGCCGGAGCGGAGTCGGGCACGGTCGGGCGACCCCAGGCCGCATTGAAAACAAACCGGTCGGCTCGTATTCTAACGCTCGCGGCACGGGCCACCTCGCCGTCTGTCAACGCACACACGGGGGACCCAAGGAGGGGACATGCCTCATCCGCGGCAGCTCGCCACGAACCCGCTCGCCGAGAATCTGGCAGTGCCGGACGGCCTGACGGCCACCGTACCCCGCCAACTCGTTCATCGCGCCTCTGTGGCCGAAACGCTGCTCACCGGCGGGACCAGCACGGACACCGACCGGTTCACCGTCTTCGCCCAGTGGCCGCGCGCTCATCAGTTACACGTGTCGCCGGACCGGACGGCGTACGATCCGTTGCTCGTCGCGGAAACCGTCCGCCAGGCCGGCACGCTCCTCGCGCACACCGCCTACAAGGTGCCTCTCGGCCATAAGTTCGTGCTCAAGGAAATGCGGATCACCACGCGCCCCGAGCATCTGGCCGTCGGCACCGTGCCCGCCGAACCCGCGATCGACATCGCCGTCTCCGACATCGACCGACGCGGCGGCCGCCCGGCCGGGTTCACCTACGACGCGGACGTGCGCATAGGCCGGGAGCGGGTCGCGACCGCGCGGATCGCCGCGACCTGGACCAGCGACGCCGTCTACCGGCGGCTGCGCGGCGGCCGTACCGCGGCCACCGTGTCCACACTGCCGGTCCCGCCCGGTCTCCCGCCGACCGCGGTGGACCGCGCCCTGCCCGCGGACGTCGTGCTCGCCCCGTCCGACCGCCCGGACCGCTGGCGGCTGCGAGTCGATACCGGCCATGCTGTTTTCTTCGACCATCCGCTCGACCATGTGCCGGGCATGCTGCTGCTGGAGGCAGCCCGGCAAGCCGTGCGGGCCCGGACCCGGGGCGGCCACCGGGCCCCCGTCTCGTTCCGCACCGTCTTCCACCAGTACGCCGAACTCGACCAGCCCACCTGGATAGAGGCGGTCGACCGGCGGGGCCCGTACGACGCCGATGTGCAAGTCGTGGGACGGCAGGGGGAGTCGACGCTTTTCGAGTGCGCGGTGGGAACCGAGGAAGGGTGAGTTATCTTGTACGCAGAGTAAAAAACAAACGGCATGACCCGTTCTTTTCAGTCCCAGGAGAGTCCAGCCGATGGTGAGGCAGTTACGCGCCGAGCAGACCCGCACCACGATCCTCACAGCCGCCGCGGAACTGTTCGACCGCCAGGGCTATGAATCGACCAGCCTCAGCGACATCGTCGAGCACGCCCAAGTCACCAAGGGAGCCCTCTACTTCCACTTCGCGGCGAAGGAGGACCTGGCGCAGGCCATCATGGAGCTCCAGTCGCGGGCCTCCCGCCAGGTGGCGAGCGAGATGGACGTGCGCGGCCACTCCTCCCTGGAGTCGCTGATCCGCACGACGTTCGGCATCACGCGCCTGAGCGTCGAGGGCCCGATACCCCGGGCCGGTCTGCGTCTGGCCACCGGGGGAGTGGTGATACGGCCGCCCCTGCGGCACCCGTTCACCGAGCTGGTGGACATCGCCACCCGCAGACTCCACGGCGCCGCCAAGGAGGCCGACATCCACCCGGACGTCGACGTCGAGGCCGCCGCCCACTCCCTTGTCTGCTTCTTCGTCGGCACCCGCGTCGTCGGCCGCTCCCTCGAACCCGTCGCACGCCAGCCCCGCAGGGTGGCCGAGATGTGGCACCTCATGATCCGGGGCCTGGTCCCGGTCCCCCGCCGCGCCCCCTATCTCACCCTCGCGACACAGCTGGAGCGGGAGATCAGAGCCGTATGACGCCCGCGATACGGTGAGCCGCATGCCCGACAGGTCCGACACCCCGCTCGCGCCCGTACTCCTCGGCGACGAACCCGGTTCGTTCCCGCACAGCGTGCTCGCCGAACGGCATCCCGCGATCATCCGGCAGGTACGGGAGTCCTTCCCGTACGGCCCCGAGCGGCACCGCGCGCTGGACGCGCTGCTCGCCAGCTGCACCGAGGGCGTGCTCGAACCACTCCCCGCCGACGCGCTCGACCGGGACCGCTGGACGCAGTGGGGCGCCGAGGCGTACACCGGCCGGCCTTGGTTCGACGTGCCGTGGCTGTGGTCGGAGAGCTACTTCTACCGCCGGCTCCTCGAAGCCGTCGGCTACTTCGCCCCCGGCCCCTGGCAGGGCATCGACCCCTTCCGCCCCTCCAAGCTGGCCGAACTCGACGCCCGGGAGACGGACGAGGAACTCGCCGCCCTCGACGCCCTGGCGGACCGGCCCGCCGACGAGCGGGACAGGGCGTTGCTGCACGGCTCCCTGTGGGGCAACCGCGCCGACCTCGGTTTCCGGCTGGACGCCGGGCGCGACGAGACCTCCTCGGACACCCCGCCCCTGGTGGCCGACGACAGCGAGACCCTCTGGTCCCTGCTCCCGCCCGCCGGCTCGGCCACCCTGTGCCTGATCGCCGACAACGCGGGCCGCGAACTCGTCCCCGACCTGCTCCTCATCGCCCACCTCCTCGCCCAGGGGCGTGTCGGGCGGGCCGTCCTCCACGTCAAGCCGTACCCCTACTATGTCTCCGACGCCACGCACGCCGACGTACTCGACGCCCTGCGCCGGCTGACGGCGGCTCCGGGCGCGGCCGCGACGTACGGAGACACCCTCTGGTCGGCGATGACCGACGGCCGTCTCACCGTCCGCGCACACCCCTTCTCCAGTGCCCCGCTGCCGTTCGCGGACATGCCCGGCGACCTCCGCGAGGAGCTGGCCGCGGCCACCCTCACGGTCGTCAAGGGCGACCTCAACTACCGCCGCCTCGTCGGCGACCGACGCTGGCCGCCGACCACGCCGTTCACCGAGGTCACCGCGCATTTCCCCGGTCCGGTCGCGGCCCTGCGCACCCTGAAGTCCGACGTGATCACCGGGCTGGACGCCCGCACCGAGGCGGCGCTGGTCGAGGCGGAGGGGCAGAAGTGGCGCACCGGCGGAACGCATGCGCTGATCCAGGTGCGGACGTGACGACCGCACCGGGTCACCGTCAACCGATCCGCAACGGCAGCGACTTCATGCCGTTGATGAAGTTCGACACCAGGCGCTTGGGCGTGCCCGCCGTGCGCAGCTCGGGTAGTGCCCGCAGGGTCTCCCGATAGAGCACGCGCAGCTGGAGCCGGGCGAAGTGCGCGCCCAGGCAGACGTGCGGACCGTCGCCGAAGGAGACGTGCGGGTTCGGCGCGCGGGACAGGTCCAGTCGGTCCGGATCGGTGAAGACCCGTTCGTCGCGGTTGGCGGAGGCGTGGAAGACGACCACCTTGTCGCCCGCGCGGATGCGGCGTCCGGCGAGCTCGGTGTCCTGCGCGGCGGTGCGGCGGAAGGTGAGGACCGGAGGATGCCAGCGGAGCAACTCGTCGATCGCCGAGGGGAGTTCGGCGCGTCCGTCGCGCAGGCGGGCGTACGCCTGCGGGTGCTCGGCGAGGGTGAGCAGTCCGCCGGGTGCCGCACTGCGGACGGTGTCGTTGCCCGCGACGGTGAGCAGGAAGAAGAACATCTCCAGCTCGGCCCCGGAGAGTTCGGCGTCGTGGGCGAGCGTCGTCATGACGTCGTCGTCGGGGTAGCGCCGCTTGTGCGCGGCCAGTTGCCGGGCGTACCCGAACATGTCCCGCAGCATCGCGGGCGACCGCGGATTGACGGGCTTGCCCGCCGGGTCCAGCACCTGCGGACCCGCCTCGTCGGGGTCCTGGTAGCCGATGACCCGCTGCGTCCAGTGCAGCAGCAGCCTGCGGTCGGCCTCCGGCACGCCGAGCAGGTCGGCGAGATTGAGCAGGGCGTAGTCGTCGGTGACGGTGGTGACCAGGTCGACGGCGCCGTCCGAGGCGCGGGCCTCGTCCAGGGCGTGCGTGAGGAGCGTGCGGGCACGGTCCTCGGCGAGCCTGGCGAAGCGTTCGATGCGTCCGGGGGTGAAGGCCCGGCTGACCAGCCGTCTCAGACGCCCGTGCCCCGGCGGGTCCTGGTTGAGCATCATGCGCCGGATGAACGGCAGGTCGTCCGGGTCGGGGTCACGGATCTGGGTCGCGCCGATATGCGAGGAGTACGTCTCCGAGTCCTTGAGCACCCGCACCACGTCCGCGTGCCGGGTCACCGCCCAGAACCCGGGCCCGGCGGGCCAGCCCAGCACCTCGGGCTCGTGCTGCCGGGCCACGGGGTGGTGGTCGCGCAGGACGCGGTAGGCGTCGTACGGGATGCCGGTGGCGTACCGGCGGGGGTCGAAGACGTCGGGGACGGGGGGTGCGTGGTGGACGGTCACGCCTGCTCGCCCTCGTCGGCGCGCAGGAAGTCCTCCGTCACCCGGATCAGTTCCAGCGGGGTCTCGTCCATCGGGTAGTGGCCGGCGGCAGGGAGCTCGTGGAGCTCGGCGCGGGGATACCAGGTCATCCACGTCTGTCGGAGGAGGGCGGCGGACAGGGCCGGGTCGAGGGCGCCGGTCACGGCGAGCGCGGGGACCAGGGAGCCCTCGACCCGGGTGTGGAAGTCCTCCCCGGCCCAGGAGTCCAGCCAGGCGCGGAACGCCTTCCGGTCGCTGACCACGAGCGAACGGGCGACCATGCGGTCGAGCCAGGCGGCCGGACGGCGGCCACCGGTGGTGATGTCGATGATGGCCCGCCGGTTTTCCGGCTTGTGCGCCGCGTCCGCGAACAGCTCCCACTGCTCGGGCGGCAGCGCGAGCCCGGAGGCCGGAACCGGAGAGACGCCGACCAGTCGGCGCAGCCGGTGCGGTGCGACGGCGAGGAGGCGCTGTCCGACCGCGCCGCCCATCGAGTGCCCGACCACCGAGAAGCGATCCCAGCCGAGCCGGTCGGCCAGTTCGACGAGGTCGAGGGCCGCCTCGGACGTCGTGTACGCGCCCACGGCGTCCTTGGCCCGACCGTAGCCGCGCAGATCGACGAGGGCGTAGGTGAACTCCGTACGGTCGAGGTCGGGGAGGACGCCCGCGTAGGCGGAACGGTCGGCGAACCAGCCGTGCACGGCGAACACCTTGTGGGCGCCGTCGCCGTGCAGCTCGTGAGGGAGCGTGAAGGAGGTCATGCGACCAAGGTGGCGCATATCGGTGAAGACCGACAGATGGACTCGTCCGGGTCGGTGTGCTGACTGGCGCGGTTCAGGTGCCGACTATCGCGGTTCAGGTGCCGACTGTCGCGGTTCAGGGGTGCCGGCTGTCGTTGTTCGTCGTTCACGTGTCTTGTATGGCGCTGTGGTGATCATGACAAATTCTTGGTAGTCATGTCGCCATGCCGTTACGTCAATTGCGCTCGGGAACGAGGGCAGCGGCGGCCGCCGCGGCCACCCTCATGCTGGTGGCCCTCACGGCCTGCGGCGACGACGGGGGCTCCTCGTCCGGGGCCGGGGGACGCGAGACCGTCACTGTGGCCGCCTTGCCGCTGATCGACTGCGTCGCCCTCTACATCGCGCGGGATCGCGGCCTGTTCGAGAAGGAGGGCCTCGACGTCCGTATCCAGCAGGTCCAGCAGAGCCTCCAGGCGCTGCCGGCCCTGGCCAAGGGGCAGATCGACATGGTCGCGAGCGCGAACTACGTGACCTATCTGCAGGCCCACGAGAAGGGCACCCTCGACATGCGGATCGTCGCCGAGGCGATCAGGGCCGCGCCGCGCATGATGGAGGTCCTGGTGCCCGAGGACTCGGACATCAAGACCGTCGCCGACCTGGAGGGCAAGAAGCTCGCGGTCAACACCCTCAACAACGTCCAGTCGCTCACCTTCGACGAGATCCTCGCGAAACAGGGCGTCGGCTCCCCCGTCTACCGGGCCATTCCCTTCCCGCAGATGGGCGCCGCCCTGGACAAGGGGCAGGTCGACGCCGTGCACGCGGTCGAGCCTTACGACAGCGCCATCCAGGACGAGCTGAAGGCCAGGGTCATCGCCGACGGCTCGTCCGCGCCGGTGGAGGCCATTCCGCTCAGCGGGTACGTCAGCACGAGCAAGTACGTCGAGGGGAACGGCAAGACGCTGGCCGCGTTCCAGCGGGCCGTCAAGGCGGCCGTGCGGATCGCCGAGGAGGACCCCTCCGTCGTGCGCGACACCCTGCCGACGTACACCAAGGTGACCGCGAAGCAGGCCGAGGCGATCGATCTGCCCGTCTATCCGCCCACGATGGACGCCGTGCAGCTCAAGCGGCTGACCGACCTCATGGAGAAGCAGGGGATGCTGAAGAAGCCGATCGATCCGGCGACGCTGATGGTCGAGTGACGTGACGTGAAGGGCCGTCAGGAGCAGCTGTTGCTGGGTGCTTCGGGGGTGCTGCTGGCCTTCGGTGCCTGCGAGGCCGTCTCCCGTGCGGGTGTGGTGCGGCGCAGCTATCTGCCGCCCGCCTCCGAAGTGCTCGCCCGAGCCATGGAGTTGGCGGGTGACCCGGTGTTCCTGGACGGCATCGCCGCGACGTTGCGTGCCTGGGCGCTCGGTCTCGCCCTGGCGTGCGCCATCGCCGTCCCGGTCGGTCTGGTGCTCGGGAGTGTTCCGGTCGTCGATGCCGCGGCGCGCGCGATCGTCGAGTTCCTGCGGCCGCTGCCGTCCGTCGCGCTGATCCCGTTGGTCTCCCTGCTCCTCGGGTCGGGGACCGAGACCAAGGTCGCGCTGGTGACGTACGCGTCCGTCTGGCCGATCCTCTTCAACACCGTCTACGGCCTCGGCGAGAGCGACCCCCTCGCCAAGGAGACCCTGCGCGCCTTCGGTTTCGGCCGCCTCTCCGTCCTCCTCCGCGTCGAACTACCGGGCACGGCCCCCTTCATCGCCGCGGGCATCCGCATCTCGGCCGCCGTCGCCCTCATCCTGGCCGTCGCCACGGAGATCCTCTCCGGCTTCGGCGAGGGACTCGGCATCTTCATCGCCCAGGCCGGGCTGGCCACGGACGGGACGCGGGATGTGCTGGCGGGGGTGGTGTGGGCGGGGGTTCTGGGGCTGGTCATCAATGGGGTGCTGGTGTGGGGGGAGCGGCGGTTGTTTCCCTGGACGCCGGGGCGGCGGGGTGTGGGGTGACGGGGCGGGCGCGGCCGGCGTGCCGACGGACGGTCCCGGGCTCCGTGCCTGTGACACGCCCGCCGGCTTCCGTACCGATGCGTGCCGCGCCCAGTCCTGGCTCTCCGCGCCGTGCCGTGAGGAGCGCTGAATGAAGCAGCCTGGCGGCGGCGCATCCCGATCCACCCGATCCGCCCGATCCGCCGGATCCGCGTCCGTTCCGCGCCGTCCCCGCGCCCCCGCCGTCGTACGCCACGCCCTCCTCCGCTGGATCGTCCTCGCGCTCGCCGTGGCCGTCTGGCAGTTGGTCGCCCGGGCGCACGGGAGTGTCTACTTCCCGCCGCCCGCCGAGATCGCGCGCCATGCCCACGCCCTGTGGTTCTCGGGCCCCGCCCGGCACGTCTTCCTCACCGATGCCGCCGTCGCCGACATCCTGCCCAGCCTCGGCCGGATGACCGCCGGGTTCGCGCTCGCCGCGGTCGTCGGCATCGCACTCGGCGTCGCGGTCGGCCGCTCGCGACGCGCGTACGCCCTCTGCAACCCCGTCCTGCAGTTCGCCCGCGCCGTCCCGCCGCCCGCCCTGGTCCCCGTCTTCGTCGTGATCTTCGACTTCGGTACGCCGATGCAGATCGCGTCGATCGTCTTCAGCGCCGTCTGGCCGGTGCTGATCAACACCGCGGAAGGCGCCCGCGACACCGACCCGCTCCGTCTCGAGGTCGCGGCGGTCCTCCGCCTCACCCCGGCCGAACGGCTCGGCTTCCTCGTCCTGCCCTCGGCGCTGCCCCGCATCTTCGCCGGTCTCCGTCTGAGCCTCTCGCTCTCCCTCATCCTCATGGTGTTCTCGGAGCTGCTGCCGGGCACCGCGAACGGCATCGGCTTCACGCTCACCGACGCCCAGTCCCGCTCCGACCTGCTCACCGTCTGGGCGGCACTGGTCCTGCTCGGCGCCCTCGGCTACCTCCTCAACACCGGCCTGCTGGCCGTCGAGAAACGGCTCGTCGGCAGAGGGAGGACCCCAACCGTATGACCCGAACGCCCCCAACCACCTCCGTCCAGGGACAGCCATGCTCCGCCTAGACACGGTCGGCCAGCACTACGGCGACCACCAGGTACTGCACGACATCACCCTCACCGTGCCGGGCGGCCAACTCCTGTGCGTCGTGGGCCCGTCCGGCTGCGGGAAGTCCACGTTGCTGCGCACCGTCGCGGGCCTGCTGCCGGCGTACGACGGCACGATCACGCTGGACGGCGCACCCGTGCGGGGCGTCCCCGACAACCTGGCCGTCGTCTTCCAGGACTACGCCCGCTCCCTCTACCCCTGGCTCACGGTCCGCGAGAACGTGGCGCTGCCGCTGCGCCGCAGGGGCCTGCCGAGAGCGGAACGCCGGGCCGAGGCCGACCGCATCCTGGCCCAGGTCGGCCTCACCGACACCGCCCGCCGCCATCCCTGGCAGCTCTCGGGCGGCATGCAGCAACGGGTGGCGATCGCCCGCGCCCTGGTCTGCCGCCCCTCCCTGCTCCTCATGGACGAACCCTTCGGCTCCCTGGACGCCCAGACCCGCGAGGACCTGGAGGACCTCCTTCTGGAGGTCCACCGCACGGACGGCGTGACGATCGTCTTCGTCACCCACGACATCGACGAGAGCGTGTACCTGGGCGACCGCGTCGTCGTCCTCTCCCAGGGGCCCGGCGCCAAGGTCGTCCTGGACCTCCCGGTCGAACTCCCCGGCAGCCGGGACCAGATCACCACCCGGGGCCTGGCTGAGTTCGTCGCGCTGAGGTCGGAGGTGGGGCGGGCGGTGCGCAAACGGTAGGCCGTCAGCCCAGGCGCACGTCCTGCCACACCAGCCGGTGGTCGGACGTCGGCACCGTCTTCCCGTCCCCGACCAGGCGGTACAGGGGGTCGTCGGACGTCGGCCAGAAGACGCCGTTCGCGCCCGGTATCAGGCCCTTGGACGGAAGGACGTAGTCGACGCGCAGGTTCCCGGGGGCGGTGTCGCCGAAGTCGGAGGTGTCGTACGCCGGGTTGCCGGTGTGCGAGGCGTTGGCACCGCCCTGGAGCCTCGCGGCCTCCACGCCGCCCGCGCTGGACGGCGGGTTGGCCGGGAGGTTCACCGCGGGATGGTCGAGCAGCTGCCGGATGGCGTGGTCGAAGCTGTCGCCGTCGTACGGGTCGGCGTTGTTGTCACCGGCGATCACGAACCGCGCCCCGGGCCGCAGTCCGCCGTACACGCCCTTGTCGTCGTAGAGGTAGGAGCTGCGCCGGCGCCCGCCGATGTAGTCGGCCCAGAGCCGGATCTCGTCGTGGTTGCGCCGTCCGTTGCGGTCCTCGGTGCCGTCGAAGGTGGGCGGCGTCGGGTGCGAGACCAGGAAGTGCACGGTGGAGTGCCCGATGCGCACCGGCACGTCCCAGTGGCTCTTCGACGACAGCCGCAGGATCGCGCGCGCCTCGTCGCTGTAGTAGCCCGGGGGCATGATGTGGCCCGGCATGTCCCTCCACAGGAAGCGCTGGAAGGTGCGCACCGCGCGCGTGTCGATCGGGTACTTCGACAGGACGACCATGCCGTACTGCCCCGGGAACCAGCCGTAGCCGAAGGCGTCCTGCCCGTACGCGTCCGAACCGGGCGTCGTGACGGCGCCGTTCCTCCCGTCGAGGTCCACCCCGGTGGCGACGCCCGTGTTCACCGGGCCGGTGAAGTGGTACGGGTAGCGGACCGGCTTGGCCCCGTTGTGGCCGACGGACAGGTAGTTGCGCAGGAACAGGCGGACGGCTCTGCCCTGCTCGTCGTAGTCGAACTCGTTGATCAGCACGATGTCCGGGTCGACCCGCTGGATGGTCTCGGCGGCGTTGCGCGCCTGGGCGTTGTCCGGCGTGGACAGGTCGGTGATCAGCGCGCCCTGGGCGGAGCGGTTCAGGGAGGCGTTGAAGGTGGCGAACCGTACGGACCGGCTGCCGTGCCGCTCGGCCGCCGTGGCCGGGAACGCCGCGGTCGTGGCCAGCGCCGCCCCGGCGAGGGAGGCCAGCGCGGTGCGGCGGGAGAGAGACCGGGAGAGAGATGCGGTGTGGTTCATCGCGACTCCGGGGAGGGAGGGGGACACGGGGGACACATGAAGCTCGAAAAGTCTGCGCGCGTAGAGATGAACGCCACAAGGCCCGGCGAGAACTCCCGGATTCACCCGCGATTCACGCGATGGTGTGATCATGTGCCGCGCCGCGGATGCCTGTTGGGACGCGGGGGTAGGGCCGGGCCATGACGCAGCAGCCCTTCGAACTCCCGCACTTCTACATGCCGTATCCCGCGCGGCTCAACCCACATGTCGACGAGGCGCGTGCCCATTCGACCGAGTGGGCGCGCGAGATGGGCATGCTGGAGGGATCCGGGGTCTGGGAGCAGGCGGACCTCGACGCGCACGACTACGGACTGCTCTGCGCCTACACCCACCCCGAGTGCGAAGCCGACGCCCTCTCCCTCATCACCGACTGGTACGTGTGGGTCTTCTTCTTCGACGACCACTTCCTGGAGATCTTCAAGCGCACCCAGGACCGCGCCGGCGGCAAGGCCTATCTGGACCGGCTCCCGCTGTTCATGCCGATGGACCTGTCGACCCCGATGCCCGAGCCGCAGAACCCGGTCGAGGCGGGCCTCGCCGACCTGTGGACGCGTACGGTGCCGGCGATGTCGGTCGACTGGCGCCGCCGGTTCGCGGTCGCCACCGAGCACCTCCTCAACGAGTCCCTGTGGGAGCTGTCCAACATCAACGAGGGCCGCGTCGCCAACCCCGTCGAGTACATCGAGATGCGCCGCAAGGTGGGCGGCGCCCCCTGGTCGTCGGGCCTGGTGGAGTACGCGACGGCCGAAGTCCCGGCGTCCGTCGCCGAGTCGAGGCCGCTCAGGGTCCTGATGGAGACGTTCTCCGACGCCGTGCACCTGCGCAACGACCTGTTCTCCTACCAGCGGGAGGTCGAGGACGAGGGCGAACTCAGCAACGGCGTCCTGGTGCTGGAGAAGTTCTTCGGCTGCACCACCCAGGAAGCCGCCGACACCGTCAACGACGTCCTCACCTCCCGGCTCCACCAGTTCGAGCACACCGCCCTCACCGAAGTCCCCGCCGTGGCGTTGGAGAAGCGGCTCACCCCGCAGGAGGTCGCGGCGGTCGCGGCGTACACCCAGGGGCTGCAGGACTGGCAGTCCGGGGGCCATGAGTGGCACCTGCGCTCCAGCCGGTACATGAACGAGCACGCCGTGTCCACCGCCCCCTGGCGGGGCCTGACCGGCCCCGGAACCTCAGCCGCCGACATCGGAGCGCTGCTCGCCTCGGCGGGTGCGGAACGCCTGCGCGCCTACACGCATGTGCCGTTCCAGAAGGTCGGCCCGTCGCGACTGCCCGACTTCTACATGCCGTTCCAGGTGGAGCTCAGCCCGCATCTGAACGACGCTCGCCCGCGCCTGACCGAGTGGATGCACCGCATGGGCATGCTCCAGGAGGGTGTCTGGGACGAGGACAAGCTCGCCGCCTACGATCTCGCGCTGTGCTCGGCGGGCCTCGACCCGGACGCGACACCAGAGGCCCTCGACCTCAGCGCACAGTGGCTGGCCTGGGGCACCTACGGCGACGACTACTACCCCCTCGTCTTCGGCAACCGCCGCGACCTGGCCGCCGCGCGGCTCACCACCCAGCGACTGTCGGACTGCATGCCCCTCGACGGTGAGCCGGTGACCGTCGCCGTCAACGGCATGGAACGCGGCCTGATCGACCTGTGGGCGCGTACGACGGCGGACATGACACCCGACCAGCGACGCACCTTCAAGGACTCGGTGGACGTCATGACCGAGAGCTGGGTGTGGGAGCTGTCCAACCAGCTCCAGAACCGCGTCCCCGACCCCGTCGACTACCTGGAGATGCGCCGCGCCACCTTCGGCGCCGACCTCACCCTCAGCCTGTGCCGGATGGGCCACGGGCCCGCCATCCCGCCGGAGGTGTACCGCAGCGGGCCCGTGCGCGCGCTGGAGAACGCCGCTGTCGACTACGCCTGCCTCATCAACGACGTCTTCTCGTACCAGAAGGAGATCGAGTACGAGGGCGAGATCCACAACGCGATCCTCGTCGTGCAGAACTTCTTCGGCATCGACTACCCCACCGCGCTGGAGGTCGTGCACGATCTGATGACCCAGCGCATGCAGCAGTTCGAGCATGTGGCCGCCCACGAACTGCCCGTCGTCTACGAGGACTTCGATCTCACGGACGAGGCTCGGGAGATCATGGGCAACTACGTGACCGACCTCCAGAACTGGCTGGCGGGCATCCTGCACTGGCATCAGCAGGTCGACCGCTACAAGGCCGAGTACCTGGCCCGCCGCGCCCACGGCTTCCTGCCGGGCCGCGCGCCTGCCGTGCCGGTCCTCAGCTGACCTCCCAAACTCGTGCCACTGCCTCCTCGGCGAGCTCTCGTACGGTCTTCGCGGCAACCTCCGGGAGCTCGCCGAGTATCGCCTCGGCGGACGTGAGGAGTGCGCGGGCCTCCTCCGGTTGGCCCGCGTCGGCCAGGGCGCGGGTCAGCCGGTAGTGCTCCTTGGCCATGAAGCGGCCGAGGCTCCCGCATCGCCAGTCACGCAGGGAGTCGTCCTCCGAGGCCGCGAGGGTTTCGCGAAGGCCGGCCAAGGTCCGTGCAGCCTGCGGTAGTTGGCCGACGGCACGCTCCAGGCGGGCCTGGTCGAGGCAGGCCAACACCCGGGCCGCCCCCTCCCGCAACGAGACGTACAGGCGCTGGGCGCGCAGTGCCTGGATGCGGTCGCCGAGCCCCTCGAAGTCGTGCGCCAGCGCGCGAAGCGGTGCGGTGGTCAACTCCCGCGGTGCGTCGGGCCGCCGGAGTCTGCTTTGATCCATGACGATCTCGTCGAGACGTCGGATCAGCGCAACCCTGGCGAGCTCGGTCATGCCCTGGTTGCGGGCTAGTTCGGTCCATGTGCCCACCGGTTCGTCCGCGGGATCCGTACCGAACGCCGACTCGTCGAGCTCCTTCGCCCACTCCCGTAACGCGTCCCCGCTCGCCCCGGGTTCGGGCATTCCCCCGAGCCCGCACCAGGTGTCGTAGGTCGTCTCGCGCACCTCGTACAGCAGGGGCAGGTCCGTCACATCCCCACGCAACCCCACCAGTACGGCCGCGAGCCGCAGTTCGTCCGTCATCGAGGACTCCGCCTCATGCCGCAGCAGATGCCGCAGCAACTCCAGGTCGCCCTCGGCCCGGTCGAACTGCGCGGCTCGCAGGGCGAGTCGACGCCGTACCGGATCCTCGGCCACCGCGGCCCAGGCCGCGCGGTCACCCGCCCGCAGCAGCGCGAGGTCGGCGCGGCCCGCCGCGAGTACCGGCTCCCACAGCGGAGGACCCGGCGGCCCGAGCAGCTCGTACGCGCACCCCTCGTCGGCGTTGAGCAGCACGAAGTCGGGCTCGGTGCGCAGGAGTGCGGCATGCAGCATGCCCACGAGCTCGACGGGGGAGCGCTCCGGGAAGCCCAGCGCGGCGCGGAGTTCGGCCCGCTCCTCGTCGATGCCGTGGTACTCGCGGATCTCCTCCTCGGTCTCCGCGACGCACGCCAGGATCCTCTCCGCACCGTCGTCCGGCGACAGGCGTGTGTAGTCGTGCCAGCCGGGCAGGCCGATCGTGATCTCGAGCGCCTCGTCGACACCGGAGCCGATGATCCCGGCGCTGCCCTCCGAGTCGGCGTACAGCACCGAGCCGTCCGCGCACACGAAATACGTACCGCCCGTGTCGTCCCCCGCCACCGACTCCAGCTGCCCGCCCGAGGCGAGGCGGACCTCCTCGACATGGCCGTCAGCGGCGCGGGCCAGGTCGAAGTTGAAGGGGAAGGCGGCCAGTTCGGCCAGGCGTGGGTTCTGCCGGAGCAGCCGCAGCGCGTGATCGGTCATGTCACAGAACGTAACAGCCGCCACTGACAACGGACTTCCGGCCTCCGAATGCCGTTTCCGAAACTTTCCGTACGGAACGGGATATTCCGGGAACTTCGGCGGTGCGCCGCGAGTCTTCTGGGGTGAGGGGAACAGACGACGAGAACACACGGGGGTGTTCGACCTTGACCGACATCATCGAGAGGTTCACGGACAGCGACGCGAAGAACGAAGCGGGGGAGCGGTCGCTCGACACCGGTGAACTCACGCCGTACGTGGCCCCGCTGCCCGTCCCGCCCGTCCTGCGCCCGGCCTCCGACGACGTCCTGCGTGAGACCGAGATCGCGCTGCGCCCGACCTGGGTCCGCCTGCACCCGCAGCTGCCGCCGACCCTGATGTGGGGGTACGACGGCCAGGTGCCGGGCCCGACCATCGAGGTGCGGCGCGGACAGCGGGTGCGCATCGCGTGGACCAACCGCATTCCCAAGGACGGCGAGTACCCGGTGACCTCGGTGGAGGTGCCGCTGCGCACGGACGGCCGCCCGCAGTCCACCACCGAGCCCGGCCGCGACGGCGTGGAACCCGACAAGGACGTGGCCGCCCTGCCCGCCTGGTCGGTGACCCATCTGCACGGCGCCCAGACGGGCGGCGGCAACGACGGCTGGGCGGACAACGCGGTCGGCTTCGGTGACGCCCAGCTGTCCGAGTATCCGAACGACCACCAGGCGGTGCAGTGGTGGTACCACGACCACGCCATGAACATCACGCGGTGGAACGTGATGACGGGCCTGTACGGCACCTACCTCGTCCGTGACGACGAGGAGGACGCCCTCCATCTCCCCCGCGGGGACCGGGAGATCCCGCTGCTGCTGGCCGACCGCAACCTCGACACCGACGAGGACGGCCGTCTCAACGGCCGGCTGCTGCACAAGACGGTGATCGTCCAGGCGAAGAACCCGGAGACGGGCAAGCCGGTCTCCATCCCGTTCACCGGCCCGTACACCACCGTCAACGGCCGCATCTGGCCCCACGCCGAGGTGGACGCCGCCTGGTACCGCTTCCGGCTGGTCAACGCGTCCAACGCGCGTATCTACAACCTCGTCCTGGTCGACGAGGACGACAACCCGGTCCCGGGCATCGTGCACCAGATCGGCAGCGACGGCGGACTCCTGCCGCGTCCGGTGCCGATCGACTTCGACGGCGCGCTGCCCACGCTCAGCGCGGCGCCGGCCGAGCGCTTCGATCTGCTCGTCGACTTCCACGCTCTCGCGGGCCGCACGCTCCGCCTGGTCAACAAGGGCCGCAACCAGCCGCCCGGTGTACCCGACCCGGCGGGCGACGTGCGCTTTCCGGCGGTCATGGAGTTCAGGATCCGGGAGAACTGCGAGACGGACACCTTCGAGCTGCCCGAGGTGCTCTCCGGTTCCTTCCGGCGGCTCACGCACGACATCGAGCACGGGCACCGGCTGATCGTGCTCACCCCGCCCGCCACGAAGGGCGCCGGCGGTCACCCGGAGATCTGGGAGATGGCGGAGGTCGAGCACCCGGGCGACGTCCAGGTACCCACCGAGGGCGTCATCCAGGTCACCGGCCCGGACGGGAGGACCAGGACATACCGGCGCACGGCCCGGACGTTCAACGACGGCCTCGGCTTCACCATCGCCGAGGGCAGCCACGAGCAGTGGAGCTTCCTCAACCTGGCGCCCATCATCCACCCCATGCACATCCACCTGGCCGACTTCCAACTGCTCGGCAGGGACGCCTACGACGTCTCGGGCTTCGACCCGGCGGTGGGCGGCACCCGCGGCCCGATCCGGTTCGACGCCGGCACGTCGATCCCGCTCGCACCCAACGAGCTGGGACACAAGGACGTCTTCCAGGTGCCCGGCAACCAGATGCTGCGCGTGATGGGGAAGTTCGACGGCGCGTACGGCCGGTTCATGTACCACTGCCACCTGCTAGAGCACGAGGACATGGGCATGATGCGGCCCTTCGTCGTCATGCCCGCGGAGGCGCTGAAGTTCGACCACGGCGGCGGGCACGGCGGTCACGGGGAGGGGCACACGGGCTGACGTACGCGCGCGTGGCGTGTGCCGTGCCGGGGATGCGTCACGCGCGCGTGACGGCCTTGCGCGCCGCGTGCTCGACCGCGGCTCGCGCCAGCGCCCGGACGACCGGGTGCGGGCGCGAGCCGTCACCGGACAGCTCCGGCTGGAAGAGCGTGGCCAGGAAGAAGGGGTGGCCGGGCAGTTCGGCGACCCGGACGTGGCCGTCCTCGTCGTGCCCGGAGAAGCGCAGCCCGTGCGCGCCGAGGGTGTCGAGGTGGCGGGTGGGGCCGTAGGCACAGAAGTACCGTTCGACGGTTCGCTCCGATCCGATCACCGACTGGGCGAGCGAGCCGGGCTCGATCCGGACCACCGCCTCATGACCGACCAGCGAGCAGGCCAGGGGTTCGATGAGGAAGTCGTCGGCGTCGGGGTCGTTCTCGGCGTGCGCGGCACGGGTCAGTCCGCACACGGCACGGGCGTACTCGAGGAGTGCGTGCTGGAAGCCGCCGCACGTGCCGAGGAACGGGATGCCCTCCTCGCGCGCGGCGCGGATCGCGGACAGCACCCCCGCCTCGCTGAGGTACGGGCTGCCCGGCAGCACCCACACGGCGTCGAAGCCGCGCACCGCGTCGTCGTCCGCCGCGTCCTGCGAAGGGATCCAGTAGGCGTCGAGGACGAGCCGGTCGCGTTCGGCGAGGGCGTCCAGCAGAAGCGGCACGCGCGTGTGCGAGGCGACATTGGGGGAGCGGTCCCCGATCAGGGCGAGCTTGGCCGTCCGAGCGGCGGTGTGTGTCATGAGCTCATCCTGGGCGCGGCCCCGAGTTCACGTCCAACGATGATTTCTGCATGCTCGATAAGCGAGGCTGATGTCGTAGGGGATGCTGTCGGACATGGACCCGCACCTGCTGCGCACGTACGTCACCGTCGCCCGCCTCGCCTCGTTCTCCGAGGCAGCGCGCGAGCTGGGCTACACCCAGTCGGCGGTCTCCCAGCACATCGCCGCGCTCGAACAGGACCTCGGCGCCCCGCTGCTCACCCGCCGCCCCGTCGCGCCCACTGCGGCGGGCGCACGGCTGCTGGAACACGCGGACCCGCTGCTGCTGCGCCTGGACGCGGCCCGCGCGGACGTCGTACGCATCGCGTCCGCACCCGCTCACGGCCTGACCCTCGCGGCCTCGTCGACCGCGCTCGGACCACGCGTCCTCGCCGCGCTCCCGGCCTCCGGGGTGACCCTGCGCGTGCTTGCCCGCGACCAGATCCCCGCGGCGGTCGCCACCGGCACGGCGGACCTCGGCCTGGTGGACGGCCTGGCCGCCCCGAGCGACCCGCTGCCCCTGCCCGACGTGGCACCGCTGACCACGCACGGCGTGGGCGAGGAGCCCGTCCGCGTCCTCCTGCCCGACACCCATCCGCTAGCCCGGCGCACGGCCCTGCGCCTCGCCGACCTGGCCGACGCCCGCTGGCTCGACGCCCCCGACGCAGGCCTGCCGCTCGCCCACCTCCGCGCCGCGAACGGCGGCCACGGCTTCCGGTCCGCCCTGCGCTACGAGGGCACCGACGTCCGCGCCCTCACCGCGCTCGCCGCCGCCGGTCACGGCCTGACCCTGCTGCCGCGCCCGGCGTCCGACGGCGTGCCCGGCACGGTCGCCGTACCCGTCACGGAACCTCGGGTCGTGCACCGGACGGAACTGGTGCACGCGGGGACGCTCGGGGGAGCAGCGGCGGGGCTCGCGCGGGCGCTGGCCGAACGGGAGTGAGACGGGGCCAGCTCGCCGCCCACCTACCCGGCCACCTTCCCTGACGTCCCGTTTCCGTCGGGACGTCCATGGCTTCCTGGGTGGCTTCCCGTTCTTGACCACCGGTCAGTCTCACTCGATCGTGGCTCGTTGTGCGCCGGTGCGCAGGGTAGTCACCAGGCGGAGGCGATCCGATGGAACAGACTGTGTTGCGACCGAAGCCCATGCCAGGTCAGGGGCCCGGCGACGGCGACAGGCCGGACCCCGGCGCACGGCGCCCGCACGCCGCGCCCCCTCGACGCGGCCGACGGCTCACGACCCTGCTGGTCGCGCTGCTGGCCGGGCTGGTCCTGCTCCTGTCCGGAGTCGGACTCGGCACGATGGGGGCCACGGTGATCGCTATGAGCAGACTCGCCGAGCTGCGGCACCAGGCGGAGCGGGGCGCCCCCGGAAGCCCGGCCACCTCCGCACCGCCCGGTTCCTCGGCCCGGCCGTCCCCGCCGTCGCCCGCCGCACCGGCTCCCGCCGCCGTCGCGATCCTCGGCGTGCAGGTCGTGGACGCCAAGAAGCCGGGTGCCCTGGTCGTCGGTGTGCACGTGCCCGGTCCCGGATACGCGGCCGGCCTGGTCAGAGGCGACGTGGTCCTCGCGTTCGACAGGACCCGCGTCGACTCGGCCGCCGACCTGGCGCGAGCCGTCGCCGGGGCCCGCCCGGGCCGCGAGGCCGTCCTGACCGTGCGCCACCGCAGCGGCGGTTACCAGCAGCTGAGGGTGGTCCCGGGCGTCGTCACCTGACCGCCCCGCACTCCCGGTCGAGGACGCGAAAACCACTCGCCACGCCCCGTCGACAGGGCCACGATGGCCCCATGCCGACCAGCCTCATCGCCTTCCTGGGGGCCTGTACCCTCGTCGCCGCCTCGCCCGGGCCAAGCACCGTGCTGATCATCAAGCAGTCCCTGCACAGCAGGCGCTCCGGATTCCTGACCGTGCTCGGCAACGAGACCGGTGTCTTCATCTGGGGCGTCGTCGCCGCGTTCGGCCTGACCGCGCTGCTGACCGCCTCCGAGGTGGCGTACGACGTGATGCGGATCGTCGGCGCGGTGGTGCTCGTCGGCTTCGGCGTCCAGGCGCTGCGGGAGGCACGCCGTACCAAGGAGGCGCCGGAGGTCGCATGGGAGGGCGGCGGCCGGAGCGGCTGGGCCTCCTACCGCGGCGGGCTGCTGCTCAACCTCGCCAACCCCAAGGCGGCCGTCTTCGCCCTGTCCTTCCTCCCGCAGTTCGTACCGGAAGGGGCCCCGCACCTGCCGACCATGGTCGGGCTCGCCGCGCTGTGGGCGGTCTACGAGGTGGGCTACTACGGCCTGTACGTGTGGTTCGTCGGCCGGATGAAGACCCTGCTGTCCCGCGCGGGCGTGCGCCGGCGCCTGGAACAGGTCTCCGGGGGCGTGCTGCTGCTCCTCGGCGTCCGTATGGCACTGGACACCTGACCCCATGCCCGGCAGGCCCCCCGGCGAGCCGTCCGAAAGCTCCGCCGATCGGCTCGCGCCACCCCCTCCGTACGGGCAGGATGCTGCCCGTAGTCCTTTCACGCGCCCAGGGAGGCCCGGATGACCGGCACCGCACCCGCGCCCTTCACCGCCGACGACTACAGGGCCCGCATGGCACGTGCCGCGCGGACGGCCGCGGACGCCGGGCTGGCCGCTCTCCTGGTGGCACCCGGTCCCGACATGGTGTGGCTCACCGGCTACGCGCCCCCCGCGGAGACCGAGCGGCTCACCCTGCTGGTCCTCGTCCCCGGCCGGGACCCCGTCCTCGTCGTCCCCGCCCTGGAGGCCCCGGACGCGGCCAAGGCCGTCGGCGCGCCCGGCCTGGCCCTGCGCGGCTGGACCGACGGCCAGGACCCCTACGCCGCCACCGCCTCCCTCCTGGACGCCGGCGGCCGGTTCGGCATCAGCGACAACGCTTGGGCGATGCATCTGCTGGCGCTCCAGAAGGAGCTGCCCGGCACCTCGTACGCCTCCCTGACCGACGCCCTGCCGATGCTGCGGGCCGTCAAGGACGCCGCCGAGCTGGAGCTCTTGGCGGCCGCGGGTGCGGCCGCAGACGCAACGTTCGAGGAGATCCGGAAGGTTCCCTTCGCAGGCCGCCGCGAGTCCGAGGTCGCGGCCGACATCGCCCACCTGCTGCGGCGCTTCGGCCACTCCCAGGTCGACTTCACCATCGTCGCCTCCGGTCCCAACGGCGCCAACCCGCACCACGAGGTCGGCGACCGCGTGATCGAACGCGGCGACATGGTCGTCCTCGACTTCGGCGGCCTGAAGAACGGCTACGGCTCCGACACCTCCCGCACCGTCCACGTCGGCGAACCCACCGACGAGGAGCGCCGGGTCCACGACCTGGTGCGCGCGGCCCAAGAGGCGGGTTTCAGCGCCGTACGGCCCGGAGCCGCCTGCCAGGAGGTCGACCGGGCCGCCCGCGCGGTCATCGAGGACGCCGGCTACGGCGACTACTTCATCCACCGCACCGGGCACGGCATCGGCGTCACCACGCACGAACCGCCGTACATGATCGAGGGCGAGGAGCAGCCCCTGGTGCCCGGCATGTGCTTCTCCGTGGAGCCCGGCGTCTACCTGCCCGGCCGCTTCGGAGTGCGCATCGAGGACATCGTGACGGTCACCGAGGACGGCGGCCGGCGCCTCAACGACACCACCCGCGAGATGGTCATAGTGGACTGAGCCGGCGACCCGTCCCGGAGCAAGGAGCCCCCGTAGACCCCCGAGCGACAACGGCGCGACCATGACCCAGGCACCGACACCCACCGCGGACACCGTCCGCCGACTGGTCCGTTCCCTGCTCAAGGACAACGTGGCCGACTCGGCCGGACCCGAGGTCCGGCCCGTCGAAGCGGGCGCCGAACCCGCCACCTGGTGGGTCGGCACCCGCCATGTGCTGCGCCTCGCCCCCGACCGGGAGGCCGCCGTCCGCCAGCGCCGCGAACTGCGCCTGCGCGACCTCGTCCGCCCGCACGTCCCGGTGGCGGTCCCGACGAGCGTCGCGTACGGAGAATGGGCGCCCGGGCTGACCTACACCCTGGACAACAAGGTGCCCGGCGGGGCGGGCGCCCAGCACGACGTGTCCGCGGTCGGCGAGGCCGATCTGGCCGGGCTGCTCACGGGGCTGCGAGAGGTCCCCGTACGGCAGGCCGAGACGCTCGGCGTGCCGCGTGCCGTGCCGCGCTCCCTGGAGACCATGCGGCGCGCCGCCGAACCCGCCGCAGCGCGCCTCGCCGCCGCCGACGAGTTCGACGCCGCCCGCCTGCGTCAGCTCACCCAGCCCGCCGCCGTCCAACTCGCGGCCCAGCCCGGCACCGCGGTCCTCGTCCACCACGCCCTCACCGGCGACCACCTCGTCGTCAGCGCCGACGGCAGGGTGCGCGGCGTCCTCGGCTGGGCCGACACGGTCCTCGGCGACCCCGCCGAGGACATCGCCGGTCTCGCCCTCGCCGTCGGCTCCCCGGCCGCGGTGCGCGCCGCCACCCTGGCCGGCTACGGCGCCCGCCCCTGCCTGCGCGGCCTCTGGCTCGCCCGCTGCGACGCCGTCGTCCACCTCGCGGGGCGCCTCGACGGCAAGGGCGAGACACCACTGCCGCTGCTGAGGACACAGCTCCGCCACGCATGGGAGGCGATCCTGCTGGAGCGCGTGACGGAGCTGAGGGAGGGCGGGGAGGACCGGGAGGAGGACGCGGACGAGGAGCTCTGACAGCTCCCCGGCCGGCGCGGCGACAGCTCGACGGCGGACTCCCCGGTCAGCCCGGCAACAGCGCGATGCCGGACTCCCGGGTCATCCCTGCAACAGCACCACGCCCGACTCCCCGGGCACATGCAGCACCCCGTCCGCGCCCGGCGCCTCCACGGGCTCCCACGCGGCCAGTACGGCCGCCTTGCGGGGGCCCAGCGGGATCGCCGCGGGTTCCTTGGCGAGGTTGACGGCCACCCGTACGTCGCCGCGGCGGAAGGCGAGCCAGCGCTGCTGCTCGTCAAAGGCCACCTTGGTGTCGGCGAGGTCGGGATCCGTGAGGTCGGGCTGCTCGTGCCGCAGGGCGATGAGGCGGCGGTACCAGGCCAGTACGCGCGCGTGGGGCTCGCTGTCGAGTTCGGACCAGTCGAGGCAGGAGCGGTCCCGGGTCGCCGGGTCCTGCGGGTCGGGCACGTCCTCCTCCGCCCAGCCGTGCGCCGCGAACTCCCGCCGTCTGCCCCGCCGTACGGCGTCGGCGAGCTCCGGGTCGGTGTGGTCGGTGAAGAACTGCCAGGGCGTGCCCGCCGCCCACTCCTCGCCCATGAACAGCATCGGCGTGAACGGGGCGGTCAGCGTCAGCGTGGCCGCGCAGGCCAACAGGCCGGGGGAGAGGGAGGCGGCCAGGCGGTCGCCCTGGGCCCGGTTGCCGACCTGGTCGTGGGTCTGGCTGTAGCCGAGGAGGCGGTGCGCCGCCACGCGCGTGCGGTCCAGGGGACGCCCGTGGTGCCGGCCGCGGAAGCTGGAGTACGTGCCGTCATGGAAGTAGCCGTCGGTGAGGGTCTTGGCGAGGCCCGCCATGGGAGCGCGGGCGAAGTCGGCGTAGTAGCCCTGGGACTCGCCGGTCAGCGCGGTGTGCAGGGTGTGGTGGAAGTCGTCGTTCCACTGGGCGTGCAGACCGAGGCCGCCCGCCTCGCGCGCCGTGATGAGCCGAGGGTCGTTGAGATCGGACTCGGCGATCAGATACAGCGGCCGGGCGAGTTCGGCCGAGAGGGTGTCGACGGCCGTCGAAAGTTCCTCCAGGAAGTGGCACGCGCGCGTGTCCACCAGGGCGTGCACCGCGTCCAGCCGCAGCCCGTCGATCCGGTAGTCCCGCAGCCAGGCCAGTGAGCTCTCCACGAGATACGCACGGACCTCGTCCGAGCCGGGCGCGTCCAGGTTGACGGCGGCGCCCCAGGGCGTCTGATGCGTGTCCGTGAGGTAGGGCCCAAAGGCGGGCAGATAGTTCCCGGACGGGCCGAAGTGGTTGTGCACGACGTCGAGTACCACTCCCAGGCCCAGCTCGTGCGCCCGGTCGACGAAGCGTTTCAGCGCCTCGGGGCCGCCGTAGGGCTCGTGCACGGCCCACAGGGAGACGCCCTCGTAGCCCCAGCCGTGCCGCCCGGGAAAGGGGCTCAGGGGCATCAACTGGACGTGTGTGACCCCCAGTTCGGCGAGATGCCCGAGCCGCTCGGCCGCCGCGTCCAGCGTGCCCTCGCGCGTGTACGTGCCCACGTGCAGCTCGTACAGCACCGCGCCGGGCAGCGGACGCCCGCCCCACTCGCCGCGCCACGCGTACTGCGCGTGGTCGACGACCGCGCTCAGCCCGTCCGGGCCGTCCGGCTGCCGGCGGGAGCGCGGGTCGGGCAGTACGGGGCCGTCGTCGAGTGCGAAGCCGTACCGCGTGCCGTCCCGCGCCTCCGCCTCCCCCCACCACCATCCCGCGCGATCGGGATCGCGCCCCAACGCGCGCGTGGCGCCCTCGCAATGGAGTGTCACTCGGTCGGCCTGCGGTGCCCACACCTCGAACTGCACGGACGGTTCCCCTTCGTCTGCTCACCGTGATGTAGCCCGTCCATGGTGCTTCAAACGAGATCAATCCGCTTTTGAATCTTCCCTTTTGCGGCGGGTGTCGTGACCGGTCCCGTCGGACACGCGCGCGTGGCCGCCGTTTCCGCGTTTTCTGGACACCGGGGGTTCACTGACCGACAATCAGCACCGTGACGTCGTCCTTCGAGTTCAACACGTACCCCGCGCGGCTCTCCGACGCGGAGCGCGACAAGGCGCTGAAGGTGCTCCGCGACGGCGTCGCCATGGGCCGGCTGTCCCACGACACGTTCGTGCGCCGCATGGAACTCGCCCTCTCCGCCCGCCGCGCGGACGAGCTCGCCGTCCTCACCGCCGACCTCCCTGTCGAGAGCCGTGTGTCCCGCCTGGTGTTCGGCACCGTCGAGGCGATCTCCGGCTTCACCGTACGACTGCGCAGGGCATGGCAGGCCGAGCGGCTGCCCAAGCTGCTGCTGCCGCACCCCGCGTCCGGCCATCCCCTGCGCATAGGCCGTGATCCCGCCAACGGTCTGCGGCTGACCCACGAGACGGTCTCCCGGGTGCACGCCGAACTGAGCAACCAGGGCGGCATATGGGTCCTGCGCGACCTCGGCTCCACCAACGGCACCACGGTGAACGGCCGACGCGTCATCGGCGCCGTAGTGGTCCGCGAGGGCGACCAGGTGGGCTTCGGCCGGATGTCGTTCCGGCTCGCCGCGAGCTGAGCGCAGCCTCCGCCCCGGCCCTGGCTCCGGCCTCGGCTCCACGTGACGCTCGACCGAAGTCCCTTTGCTCTCTGTGGTGTTGACGTACCCGTCAACTCGTGACTGACTGTGCGTACACCATGTACACCAGGTGAATCGACGGCACCACATTGTGGAGGTGTGCCCTGCCGCCACTCCTCCGCTACCCGACCGTCGACGAGCTGGGTGCCCGGGCGGCCGCACTCGTCGCCCGCCGTCCCCGTGACGCTCGGCTGCGCCGTGTGGGGACGTCCCGCGCGGGCACCCCGCTGTGGCTGCTGTCCGTCGGTCACGGCACCCGCCAGGCGCTCGTCGTGGCCGGCCCGCACGCCAACGAGCCGGTGGGCGGTGCGACCGTACTGCGGCTGGCCGAACGGGTGCTCGCCGACCCCCGCCTGCACGAGGGCGCCGACGCCACCTGGAACCTGCTGCTGTGCCTGGACCCCGACGGCCTGCGCCGCAACGAGGGCTGGCTGCACGGCCCGTATGCCCTCGGCGCCTACTTCCGGCATTTCTTCCGGCCCGGATTCCTGGAACAGCCCGAGTGGCTGCCCGACGGCGCGGACGCCGCCTCACTGCCCGAGACCCGCGCCCTGCTCGACCTCCAGGACGAACTGCGGCCCTTCCTCCAGTGCTCCCTGCACGGCGTCGACGTCGGCGGCGGCTTCGTCGAGCTGACCCACGACCTGCCCGGCCTCGCCCAGCGTGTCGCGCACTCCGCCGCCCGCCTCGGCATACCGCGCGAACTCGGCCCCTACGACACCCTGTACTGGCCGGAACTGGGACCCGCCGTCTACCGGATCCCCAGGCCGCGCCGGGGCGATCTGGCCGCCGCCATCACCGAGGCGGCCGTCGAGTCGACCTGGTTCCATCCGCACCGGCACGGCACGGTCACGGCGGTCGTCGAGGCCCCCATGTGGGGCGTGGCAGCAGTGGAGGACGGCGCCCGGCACGTTGATGAGGAAACGGTCCTGCGCATGGTGAGCCACACCCTGCGCCACGACGCCGGGATGCTGCAACGGCTGCTGGAGCGCCTGCGCCCGCACCTGCCGGCCGGGCCCGAGACGGCCCGGCTGCTCGCCCCGGTGGACGACTATTTACTGGTCTGCCCGGGGCTCGCCGACACCTGGGACCCCGATTTTCAGGACCCCGGCGACGCCCGCCCCCTTCCCCCGCTCAGCACCGCCCATCTGGCCGCTCTGCGCATCGCCGGGCGGCGCCTCGCCCTGCGGACGGCCGGGCTGCTGCACCAGCTCGTGACGGCCGCCGGACGCGACCCGGCCGCCGTGATGCCGGAACTGGACCGCCTGCTGGACGAGTGGTGCGAGGACTACCGCGACGGCTGCGGGGCGCGCTGGATACCGGTCGCCCGCCAGGTGGAGTACCAGTCGCGGGTCGTGCTCGCCACGTTCGAACTCGCCGGCCGGTACGCGCCCGCGTGTTCCCGTTCGGGTGAGCCGGGCTGGAATGCCGGTGCCGCCGTGCCGATGCATCGGGAATGACACAATCCCTCACGAGGCGCCACCTCACCGGGCACTCCCGCGCGGCGAAGACGGTCCGGGCCGGCCTGGCGGCCGCCACCACCCTTCTCGTCCTCGGCGCCGCTCCGGCGCCCACGGCGGCGCACGACCCGCTCCTGGAGCCCGGGCCGACCCGCTGGCTCTTCCTCACGATCACCCCCGGCGACGGCGGGCGCGCCGACACGCGTGGCGACGGCGGACACGCCGGAACCCGCGGCGAAGGCGGTCACAGCCGCGGCGTCCTCCTCTCGTGCGACCCGCCCCAGGGGCACGACCGGGCGGTCGAGGCCTGCGCCGAGCTCGCGAAGGTGGACGGCGACGTCAGCCGGCTCCAGGGGCTCCAGCCCAAGAACACCTTCTGCCCGATGATCTACGCGCCCGTCACCGCCCACGCGCGCGGGACATGGGGCGGACGGTCCGTCGAGTACCGGGAGACCTTCTCCAACTCCTGCGCGCTGGCCGCGCGGACCGGGTCGCTGTTCACGCTGGACAGCTGACACGGTCGTTCGAGCCGACGGGGCCGCCCGGGTCGCCGCGTGCCGTGGCGGGCCGCACGCGCGCGTGGAGGGCGTTCACGCGCGCGTGGCGCCGGCCTGCCCGCGCGGCGCGGTTCCGTCTCACGCCGCTCGGTCCCGTGCGTGCAACGCCGCCGCGACGACCGTGCGGGACTGGTGCTCGACCTGGTGCTCCAGAGGTACCCAGCGGGCGCGGAAGCGTTCGGCGAAGGCGTCGCTCCAGGTCGCCACGAGGTGTTCGAGGCGCGGTGCCGCACGGTCGTCGGCCTCCTGCAGGACGCGCAGCAGCATGGCCGCCGCCCGCAGCGGGAGCCGGCGCCCGAAGGCGTCCACGCTCCCGACGTACGCCCTGGTGCCGTCGGCGGGCGGTGTGTGCATCCAGTCGGCGGCCAGCCCCGGCACCAGCTCCAGCGCCCACTTCGAGGCCCGCAACAGGGGCCCGTCGAGGCCGTTCAGGCGGGGCAGCGCCTCGGCCAGCACCTGTTCCACCTCCAGCGCGTCCCGCCGCAGCCGGCTCCCCAGCCGCCGCATCGCCCGGGCCGGATCCGGATGTGGCGCCGGGTCGTCCACCAGGTCGCTCGCCCACATCGGCACCTCGACGACCGCGGTCAGGCCGCCGTACCGGTGCACGTGATACCAGGTGCTGCTGCGCGCGTCGTCCGGCATGCTCGGGTACGCCGCCCCCGCGCCCGGCGCCGGCATCACATGCACCCCGGGCCCGGCCGCGGGCCAGCCCGCCGCGTCCGAAGCGCCGGTCTCCACCGGGATGTGCAGCTGAGCCGCGGACTTCGCGAACGGTTCGGCGAGCCCGGGGATCTCCTTCGTCAGCTGCACCCAGCTGCCGCCCAGATCGGTGCCGTGCAGGGTCACCTGGAGGTAGGGGCGCAGCTCGTCGATGACCCGGGTCAGCGCGCGGGTCTCCGGCGGCAGCCTGTCGGGCGGCAGCGCGGCCGGCGCCCACTCCGGCTGCTCCGCGGCAGCCGGCCTGAAGAAACCGAGGTGGTACTCGTACAGGCTGCGGGGCGCCGGAGTGACGTGCAGGCTCGCCCCGTCCGGGTCCGCGCACAGCAGGAAGTGCCAGGAGATGTCGGCCCGGAGGTCCCGCTCGTGCAGGACGCGCTCGGCGACCGCGAGGAGTGTGGAGCTGCCTGTCGGCTCGTTGGCGTGTGCGCCCGCGACCACCAGGACGGCGTGGCGGGCGTGGCCGATGGACAGCAGATGGAGGGGTCTGCCGCCCCGGGAGGTCCCCACCTGTCTCAGCGTGCACAAGCCGGGTCGGTGAGCGGCCAGAGCCCGGGCGGACCGGACCAGTTCGGCAACGGTGGGGTAGCGCAGCTCCGGCAGGAGACTCACCCCCGTCACATCCGCCCGGCTTCGCAATCCGCAGTACCCCACGGTCTCGTTGACGTGTCAAGGAGTTCGCGGGGGAGGCTCCAGGGGGCGCCCAGTGGCATTCACCGCCGGCAGGTGGGAAACGGTCGGCGTCAGCGGGCGGGCGAGGCCCACCCGACCGCTCCGGGAGTGCGGTCTGCGCGCCCCAGGAGTGACTTGGCGAGACGTACGTCCCACCGAGCACCGCCCGCCGGCCCCAAGAGGTCACCGGAGCCCGCCGGGCCGGTGCGCATCGCCGCTCGTCACCACGCGCCGACCGTCGTGCCCGAGCGCCGGGAGCGTGCGCGGGTACGAGCCGGTCGTCGGCAGGACGGCACAGCGCGCGGTGACGCCGTACGCGCCTGACGAGAGCTTCTTCGGCCGCGGCAGCTGCGGGCCGGGCGGCGCGAGCGGCACTACGTCCGCCGAGTCCTCTGCGTCCCCTGTGTTCCTTCCTCCGCGCCGACCCGCTCCAGCAACGCCACGGGCAGCCGCTCGAAGAGCTCCTCCACGCGCGCGTGCCCGGTGAACTCCCGTTCCGGAGCCAGCACATCGGCCCACCGCCCCGGCGGCAGCGGCAGCAGAGTGTCCCGCCAGCCGCCCGCCCGGGCCAGCCGCAGCGACAGCCGGGTCACGGCGGTGACGACCTCCTCCGAGCGCACGAACGCCGCACAGTGGGCGGCCGCCGGTCCCTCGGCGGTCAGGGGCGTGTACGACGCCGAGTCGCCGAACACGTCGGGGCGCCGCCTGCGCAGCCGCAGCGCGGCCGCGGTGACCGCGCCCTTGTCGCCCGGAGCCTCGTGCGGGAACCGCGCGGCCCGCCGGTTGTCCGGGTCCACCAGCGCCCGGTACTCGCCCTCGGTGCCCTGGTAGACGTCCGGGATGCCCGGCATCGTCAGCTGGGCCAGGGCCATGCCCAGCAGGTTCGCCCGGATGTGCGGCTCCAGGCTGCTCCGGAAGGCGGCCACGCGCTCGCCCGGCGCCCCGCACGGCCCCGCCGCGACGAACGCCGCCACCGCCTCCTCGTACGGCGGCTCCTGCTCCGTCCAGCTGGTGAACAGCCCGGCTTCGCGCACATGCTTCAGCAGGGCCCCCTGAACGCGGTCGACGGCCGCCTCGCCCAGCCCGAACACCGTCTGCCAGGCGGCCCACGCCAGTTGCGCGTCCGGTACGCCCTCGCCGTCGCGCGTCACCTCCGTCAGGACGTCCGCCCAGCGCTCCGGGCACTCGGTGAGCACGGCCAGCGCGGCCCGTACGTCGGCACTGCGCTTGGTGTCGTGCGTCGACATGACCGTCCCGGTCACGGGCCAGTCGCGCTGCACGCGCGCACAGTACGCGTGGAACTCGTCCGGCGAGACCGCCGGGCTCCCCGGGTTGCCGCCCACCTCGGTCGCCGACAGCAGCGGCACATAGCGGTAGAACGCCGTGTCCTCCACGGACTTGGCCCGCAGCGCCGACGCCGTCTGCGCGAACCGCGTCCGGAACTCCACATGCTCCGGCCCCTCACCGGCCCGCCCGAGCACCAGCTCGCGCACGACGTCGACCGCACCGGCCTCCTCGGGCACGACGAAGGCGAGCCGGGCCTCCTCGGCGGCCTCCTCGGTCACCACGAGGGCCGCGTCACCGGAGGCGTACGGCCGGTAGACCTCCAGCCGGACGAGGAGTTCCTGCAGCGCGGTGCGCAGCGCCCAGGGCGCCCGATCGCGCAGCGCGGGCTCCGGGGACGTCCCGCACACGCGGTTCGCCACCCGCGTCAGCCGGTCGATCTCCGCGGCCAGCTCATGCGTGAGCACCTTGTACGCCGCCCGCCGCACCGTCGCCTCCCAGTCGCCGCCCCGGTCCGTCTGCGGGGCCGCGAACCGCCGGTACTGGCCGAGGAGTTCCCCGAAGCCCGCCGCATCGGTGAAGAGGCCGTCCACGTGCCGCAGGGCGTCGTAGCCGGTGGTGCCCGCGACGGGCCAGGAGGCCGGCAGGTGCTCCCCGTCCGACAGGATCTTCTCCACGACCGTCCAGCGCCCGCCGGTCGCCTCGTGGAGGCGCTGGAGGTACGCGTCGGGGTCGGCGAGGCCGTCGGGGTGGTCGATGCGCAGCCCGTCGACCACGCCCTCGTGGAGGAGCTGAAGGATCTTGGCGTGCGTGGCCTCGAACACCTCCGGATCCTCGACCCGCACCCCGATCAGCTCCGAGATACTGAAGAACCGCCGGTAGTTGAGCTCCGTGCGCGCCAGCCGCCACCACACCGGCCGGTACCACTGAGCGTCCAGGAGCTGCGGCAGCGGCAGGTCCGCGGTGCCTTCGCGCAGCGGGAACACATGGTCGTAGTAGCGCAGGACGTCGCCGTCCGCCTCCAGGTTGCCGAGCTCCTCGCCCAGCGGGTGCCCCAGAACCGGCAGCAGCACCTGGCCGCCCTGCGCCTCCCAGTCGATGTCGAACCATCGTGCGTACGGCGACTTGGGGCCCTCGCGCAGGACCTCCCACAGGGCGCGGTTGTGGCGCGGGGCCATGGCCATGTGGTTCGGCACGATGTCCACCACCAGGCCCAGGCCGTGCTCGCGCGCGGTGTGCGCCAGTGCGCGCAGCCCCTCCTCGCCGCCCAGTTCCTCGCGCACGCGCGCGGGGTCCACGACGTCGTAGCCGTGCCCCGAACCCGGCACCGCCTCCAGGACGGGGGACAGGTGCAGATGCGAGACACCGAGCGAGGCCAGGTACGGCACGGCGGCAGCCGCGGCCGCGAACGGGAACGCGGGCTGCAGTTGCAGCCGGTAGGTGGCGGTCGGCACCGTCGGGTCAGGTCGCTCAGACGTCATGGAAAGCTACGTACCCGCCTTGCCGCGCTTCGTGTCATCGTCCCCGCCACGTGGGGCCGCGCGCGAGACGACGCAACGGTCGCGTCCCGACGCGGGGGACACGACGAGCCGGTGCCGTCCCGACGTCCCCGTCAGGACGGATCGGTGCCGTCCCGACGCCGCCGGAAGGACGAAACGGAGCCGTCCCGACGTCACCGGAAGGACGAAACGGAGCCGTCCTGACGTGCGAGACAGGACGAAACAGTGCCGTCCCGACGCGCCCGACGCGCCCGACGTGACGAAACAGTGCCGTCCCGACGTGACCGGGCAACCACCCGCCGACCCCCCGCCCCTAAACCGGCCGCTGCAACACCGTCAGGCTCCGGTCCACCAAGGTCAAACGGTCCCCGGCCTGTACCTTCGCCCCCGTCCCGGGCGGCACCCCGTCCGCGCGGGCCGTGTCGACGACCACCTGCCACTGGCGGCCGTGGTTGATCGGCACGACGAAGTCGAGGG
The DNA here is from genome assembly GCF_003963535.1 of Streptomyces cyaneochromogenes. GTDB lineage: Bacteria > Actinomycetota > Actinomycetes > Streptomycetales > Streptomycetaceae > Streptomyces > Streptomyces shaanxiensis. The sequence goes on from NZ_CP034539.1 coordinate 8,016,158, forward strand.
TCTTGGGGGAGGCGTTGAACATCAGAAGGAAGGAGTCGTCGGCGATGCGCTCCCCGCGCGAACCCGGCTCCGAGATCGCGTTGCCGTTGAGGAACACGGTCAGCGCCGACGCCTGCGTCCGGTCCCAGTCCCGCTGGGTCATCTCCGTGCCCTGCGGGGTGAACCACGCGATGTCCGACAGGTCGTCGTGGGTACCCTCCACGGGCCGTCCGTGGAAGAAGCGGCGCCTGCGGAAGACCGGATGGTCCCGCCGCAGCCACACCATCGCGCGCGTGAAGGCGAGCAGCTCACGGGACAGACCGGCCGCGGCCCCGTCGTCCGAGCCGTCCGCCCCGTCCTGCGGCCACGCGACCCACGCCAGCTCGCTGTCCTGGCAATACGCGTTGTTGTTGCCGCGCTGCGTGCGCGCGAACTCGTCGCCGTGGCTGATCATCGGCACGCCCTGGGACAGCATGAGCGTGGCGATGAAGTTGCGCATCTGGCGGGCGCGCAGCTCCAGGACGGCCGGGTCGTCGGTCTCGCCCTCCGCCCCGCAGTTCCAGGACCGGTTGTGGCTCTCGCCGTCCCGGTTGTCCTCGCCGTTGGCGTGGTTGTGCTTGTCGTTGTAGGAGACAAGATCGTGCAGCGTGAACCCGTCGTGGCAGGTCACGAAGTTGATGGAGGCCAGCGGGCGCCGCCCGTCGTCCTGGTACAGATCGGACGAGCCCGTCAGCCGGGACGCGAACTCCGCCAGCGTGCGCGGCTCGCCGCGCCACAGGTCCCGTACGGTGTCGCGGTACTTGCCGTTCCACTCGGTCCACAGCGGCGGGAAGTTGCCCACCTGGTAGCCGCCCTCACCCACGTCCCACGGCTCGGCGATCAGCTTCACCTGGGAGACCACCGGGTCCTGCTGCACCAGGTCGAAGAACGACGACAGCCGGTCCACCTCGTGGAACTGCCGCGCCAGGGTGGCCGCGAGGTCGAAGCGGAAGCCGTCGACGTGCATCTCGGTCACCCAGTAGCGCAGCGAGTCCATGATCAGCTGCAGGACGTGCGGGGACCGCATGAGCAGGGAGTTTCCGGTGCCCGTGGTGTCCATGTAGTAGCGCGGGTCGTCCGTCAGGCGGTAGTACTGCGCGTTGTCCAGGCCCCGGAAGGACAGCGTGGGGCCCAGGTGGTTGCCCTCCGCGGTGTGGTTGTAGACCACGTCGAGGATGACCTCGATGCCGGCCTCGTGCAGCGCCCGCACCGCCGACTTGAACTCCAGGACCTGCTGGCCGCGGTCGCCCCAGGAGGCGTACGCGTTGTGCGGGGCGAAGAAGCCGATCGTGTTGTAGCCCCAGTAGTTGTTCAGGCCCATGTCGACCAGCCGGTGGTCGTTCACGAACTGGTGGACCGGCATCAGCTCCAGTGCCGTCACACCCAGCTCGGTGAGGTGTTCGATGACCGCCGGGTGCGCGAGGGCGGCGTAGGTGCCGCGCAGCTCCTCCGGCAGCCCCGGGTGGCGCATCGTGAGGCCCTTCACGTGGGCCTCGTAGATCACCGTGTGGTGGTACTCGGTGCGCGGCCGCCGGTCGTCGCCCCAGTCGAAGTACGGGTTCACGACCACGGACGACATCGTGTGCGGCGCCGAGTCCAGGTCGTTGCGCTGCTCGGGCCGGTCGAAGTGGTAGCCGTACACCTCCTCGCCCCAGCGGATCGCGCCGCTGATCGCCTTGGCGTACGGGTCGAGCAACAGCTTCGCGGAGTTGCAGCGCCGGCCGTGTTCGGGTGCGTACGGGCCGTGCGCCCGGAAGCCGTACCGCTGCCCGGGCATGACGCCCGGCACGTACGCGTGCCGCACGAACGCGTCGCTCTCCCGCAGTTCCACCGCCGTCTCCGAGCCGTCGTCGTGCAGCAGACACAGCTCTACTCGGTCCGCGGCCTCCGTGAAGACCGCGAAGTTCGTGCCGGCGCCGTCGTAGGTGGCACCGAGTGGATATGCCTCTCCAGGCCAGACCTGCATGGACACGACTCTTTCAGCTCGGGCCCGCCGTCGGGGGCGCCTTGCCGTCGAGTCTCCCCGAAAGTGAGGGAACCACCTATGACTTACGTCCCTCTTACCGGTCGACCAGTGCAGATGCGGGTACGGCCATCAGGGGCGTACCAGTGGGGCAGACACGTACTCCCGGGGAGTAGGGGGGAGTAGGGGGAAGATGTGCGCAAGATAGTGCACCGCCACCTGGGCAAGGTGGTGGCAGGTGCGGCCATCGCGGTGGCCGGAACGGCCGTGATGGTCGGGATCACCCTGCCGGGGACGGCGGGGGCCGACACGACGGGTGGGGCCGACGGCGGCGGCCGGTCCGCGCAGCAGGCGGCTCAGGGGCAGGACGCCGCCGCCGCCGTGCAGCCCGGCGTCGTCGAGGAGGCGCCCGTCGAGGGCGACCGCGGCAAGGGCAACGACCCGCTGACCGATGACGAGATCACGCGCGTCGAGAAGCTCGCGGTGAACCGGCAGCTGTTCGACGGCAGTGAGAACGTCAGGGGAGCACGCGGCCCGCAGCGGATCGAGACCCAGCTCGCCGAGCCCGAGGCCGACGAGGTCGACGACGCGAACGCGCCCCGGCGCGCCGAGGTGACCTTCTACGACTACCGGGACGACACCCTCGTCACCCGGACCGTCAACCTCGACACGGGCAAGGTCGAGCACACCGCCACCCAGCGCGGTGTCCAGCCGCCGCTGAGCCGCTCCGAGGAGACCGAGGCCGCCAAGCTGCTGATCGCAGACCCGCTGGGCGCGGGTCTGAAGGCGGACTACAAGGACGCCACCGGCAAGGAGCTCACCTCCCCGGACCAGCTGCAGCTCAACAGCATGGTGTACAAGGCCAACCCGGGCGGGTCGGCATCGGTCGCCAAGTGCGGCGAGCACCGCTGCACCCGGCTGTTCCCGAAGATCAAGAACGGGTCGTGGGTCGACCTCCGGGACTTCGTGATCGACCTGAGCGCCCGCAAGGTGATCCGGCTCGGCTGAGCCTACCTCCGTTCACTTTTCCAACCCTGCACCTCCTGTAAGGGAGTCACTTCTTCATGCGCGTCAACAGAATCAGCCGTGCCCGCAGGCGGGCGGCCTTCGGCCTGTCCCTGGCCGCGCTGGCCGCCGGCGCGACGACCGGAGCGGGACCGGCTGCCGCCCAGCCGAAGGCGGCCGCAGCCCCGACCCCCAACTGCAGCGCGGCGTACCGCATCGAACAGAAGCTCTCCACCGGGACGACCTGGCGGATGTGCTGGCGCTTCAACGGCACGGCCGGGGTCATGCTGGAGGACATCTCCTACCAGCCGCCCGGCGAGGCCAAGCCGATCAAGGTCCTCAACAGCGCCAAGCTCGCCCAGATCCATGTGCCCTACGACGACGGCGACTCCGAGTACAACGACATCACGGAGTACAACTTCGGCAACGGCCTGCTGAACATGAAGCCGGCGGAATGCCCGGGCGGCACCATCAAGACCGTCAAGGTCCGCGAGCCCGCCTACTCCGACTCGCAGGACGTCAAGGGCCTGTGCGCCACGACCCGTTCGCGCGGCCACGCGTACCACATGCAGACCGATCCGCTGAACGGCGGTATCGGCAAGACCTACCAGGCCCAGGGCAAGGACCTGCTGCTCTACACCATCAACAAGGTGAGCTGGTACGAGTACATCACCGAGTGGCGCTTCTCGGACGACGGCACGGTGAGCATGAACGTCGGCGCGACCGGCAGCCTCGCGCCCGAGGACTACGACGCCGGTGACGGCCGCGGCTGGCCCATCGGCAAGGGCGCCAAGGACTACGCCGACAGCCACAGCCACAACGTCTTCTGGCGGCTCGACTTCGGCCTCGACGGCTCCTCCAAGACCCGGGTCGAGCAGTACGACTCGAAGGTGAGCCCGGCGGCGGGCGACCGCGGGCCGACCAACAAGACGACCCTCACGAAGGTCACCAAGGAACTCGCCGGCGACGCCAAGAACATGCGCTGGTGGCGGGTGGTCAGCGGGACGGGCAAGAACAAGGACGGGCACGCGCGCAGTTACGAACTCGTGCCGGGTGCCACCACCAAGTTCCCGGGCCGCCCCTTCACCGCGCACGACGTGTACTTCACCGAGTACAACAAGTGCGAGCAGTACGCGAGCGGCAACCTGGGCGCCTGCGGTGCCGGGCACCCCAAGGACGTCGACAAGTGGGTCAACGGGCAGTCCCTCACCCACCCCGTGGTCTGGATGAACGTGGGCTTCCACCACATCGTGCGGGACGAGGACCAGCAGCCGATGCCGGTCCACTGGCAGGGCTTCTCCATCGTCCCGCGGGACGTCACCGCTATGAATCCGCTCACTCCGGCGGATCTCAAGGGCATCAATGGCCATGTCGGCCGCGATAGTTGAGAATCCCTCTTGTCCATCCGGCTGCACCGCCGACCGCTCCCGGAGTACCCTTCCTTGATCGTTGGGACGGGGAGTGCTCGGGGGAGCGGAAGGCGGTGCGCGGGTGGGCTCGGGAGGGCTGGAGTTGCCCCCTGGTGACGAGGGTCACGAGGGGAACTCCACAGACGTCCCACCCGGCACGGTGTCCCTGGCCAGGCCGATGGAGACCAGCTCCATCGGCCCGGAGCTCGACTGGGACACCGACGCCTGGCGCGAGGTGCGTACGCGCGCCCAGCGGGCCGGCCGGGCCTATATCTGGCTGAACCTCGTCGAACAGCGGTTGCGCGCCGTCGTGGCCGCTGTTCTGCGTCCCATCTACGAACCCGTCCACGGCGACGACTGGGTCGTGGCGGCGGCGGGGCCGGCCGGACAGGAGTGGGTGCAGCGCGCGGTCGCCGTCCGCGAGGTCAGCCGCCGCAAGGGCTACCTGCTCGACCCGGCCGACGACAACGTCCTCAGCTTCCTCACGCTGCCGCAGCTGCGCGAGCTGATGGTGCAGCACTGGCCGTGTTTCGAGCCGTACGTAGACGACCGCCGGGACGTCGAACTCGCCCTGGACGAGCTCGAGGTGACCCGGAACGTCGTCTCGCGCAACCGGGCACTGTCCGAGGCGGTCCTGAACCAGGCCGAGCGGGCCTCGGCGCGTCTGCTCGAGATCCTCGGCACGGGCGGTGACGTCCCGTCCGCGCGCCGGCTGCCCATCGACGCGGTCGAGGACCTGGTCGGTGACCGGTACGCCGACGTGGTCGCCGTGCACCCCGACCGGGTGCGGCTGCTGCGCCAGTTCCCGGCCGAGGACATCTTCGGCGGCGCGCGCCGGCTCGACGCCATCGGCATCGGTCTCAACCTGCTCGTGCAGAACTTCTCCGGGCGGCGCCTGGTGCGGCTCGCGGAGTCCGGCTGCCGGGTGCGGCTGCTGTTCCTGAACCCGGCCTCCAGCGCGGTCAAGCGGCGCGAGCGCGAACTGGGCATCAAGCGCGGCGAGCTGAGCCGCGCGGTCGAGATGAACATCCTGCACATGCGCCGGGTACGGTCCCGGCTGCGCGACCCCGGTGCCTTCGAGATCCAGGTCTTCGACGAGACGCCCCGCTTCACGGCCTACCTCGTGGACGGCGACGGCTCCGACGGCATCGCGGTCGTGCAGACCTATCTGCGGCGGACCCGAGGGCTGGAGGCGCCGGTCCTGGTGCTGCGCAACGGCAGCAGGGTGGTCAAGTCGGACGAGATCGACGAGGGCGGGCTCTTCCCGACCTACCGCGAGGAGTTCGAGCTCATGTGGGCGGATTCGCGTCCGGTGTCCTGAACTGTCCTACCGTGCCCATCTCCTGCCGCACAAACGGAATGCGGTCCCCTGATTGTCAGTGGCGCATGGGAAGGTGGAGACCACTGGGGGAAAGCACCACCAAGAAGGGGGACCGCCCATGGGCTGGCACCGGGAGCTGCTGATCGGCTTCGACCTGGAGACGACGGGAACCGATCCGCGTGAGGCGCGCATCGTCACGGGCGCCGTGATCGAGGTCAGGGACGGGCAGCCCATAGGGCACAAGGAGTGGCTGGCGGATCCGGGCGTCGAGATCCCGGCGGACGCGGTCGCGGTCCACGGGATCAGCAACGAACGAGCGGCCGCCGAGGGCAGCCCGGCCGACCAGGTGGCCGACGCCATCGCGGACGTCCTCGTGACGTACTGGAAGACGGGCGTGCCGGTCGTCGCCTACAACGCGGCCTTCGACCTGAGCCTGCTCTCCGCCGAGCTGCGGCGGTACGGACTGCCGTCCCTGCGCGACCGCCTGGGCGGCCAGGACCCGGCCCCGGTCATCGACCCGTACACCATCGACCGCTGGGCCGACCGCTACCGCCGCGGCAAGCGCAACCTCGAAGCGGTCTGCCGGGAGTACGGCATCTCCCTCGACTCCGCGCACGACGCGTCCGCCGACGCCCTCGCCGCGGCCCGGCTCGCCGGTGCGATAGCCGTCCGCCACCCCAAGATCGCGGCTCTCGGTCCGGCGGAGCTGCACCGCCGCCAGATCGAGTGGTACGCCGAGTGGGCGGCGGACTTCCAGAACTTCCTGCGCCGCAAGGGCGACGCGACCGCGGTGGTCGACGGGACATGGCCGCTGAGGGAGCCGACGGAGGAGAAGGTGGCCGGGGAAGCGGTCTGAGGCCCGGCGGGCAGTCCGGCCCGGTTCGGGCCGAGTCCGACACGCGGGTGCGCCGGTGTGCGGGTGCGCAGGCCGGTGGCCGCGGCGCCCCGAGCCTTCCCGGCGCCCTCCCTCACCCCTCCGCGGGACCCGCGATGCGCTCGACCCGCGGCTTGGCCAACCGCTCGTAGTCGGCGCCCGAGATGAGGAGCGAGCGGTCCAGCCGGGCGGCGTTGAAGTACAGCTTCGGCCGGTCCAGGACGTCCGGGTCGGCGACCAGCTCCAGGTCGGGATCGAAGCTGAACGGCAGGACCGTGCCGGGGACGGCGCGGGCCAGCCGCTCGGCGGTCTCCGGGTCGCTGAAGCCGACGTAGCGCGCGGCGAACAGCGTCCGGACGGCGTCCAGGTCCACCCGTCGGTCCCCGGGGACGACCGCGAGGACGTGACGTGTCGTGCGCCGGTCCACCTTCACCCGCAGCACGATGCACTTCGCGGCCTCCGAGGCCGGGTGCCCGCGCAGGGCGCAGACGGCCTCGGTGCTGCCTTCGGGTTCGTGGTCGATGAGGCGGTAGTCGACAGAGGAGGAGTCGAGCAGGGAGATCAGGTGGTCGTAGGTGTCGTGAGCGCTGTCGGGCATTCGGGTTCCTTGTCGGGGGCGTGGGTCGAGGGGAGTCGGCGTTCCGGTGCGCTCCGGTGGGCCCGTTCCACCGACTGACCCCAGTAGGTGCCGGCGAGCATCAGGGCCGCGCCTAGGCCGGTGAGCGGGGTGAGGTGCTCGCCGCCGAGGGCGATGCCCACCGCGACGGCCCAGATCGGCTCGGTGCCCAGCAGCAGGCTGGCCCGGCTGGCCGAGGTGCGCTGCACGGCCCAGGTCTGGGCGAGGAAGGCGAACACGCTGCAGAACAGGGCGAGATAGACGAGCTGCGCCCAGGTCGCCGGGTCCGCGTGGACCAGCGTCGGCAGGTCGAGGGCGGCGGCGGGCAGGAACAGGGCCGTGCCGACCAGGGTCTGCACGGTGGTCAGCTGCAGCGGGCGGATCGCCCGCCCCGCGGTGCGGCGGCCGACCAGCACGACATGCACGGCGCGGATCAGCGCGGCGACGAGCATCAGCAGGTCGCCGAGGCGCGGGGCGTGGAAGCCGTTGCCGGACATGAGCAGCCCCACGGCCAGCACGCACACGCCGGTCGCGGCGAAGAAGGGGACGGGCAGCGTGCCGCGGTTGCCGCCGCGGTCGAGGAGCGGGGTGAGGACGATGGTCAGGCTGATGATGAGTCCGGCGTTGGCGGCGCTGGTGTGGGCGACGCCGTACGTCTCCACGACCAGGACCGCGGCCTGGGTCACCCCCAGCGCCACCCCGGCCCGCAGCTCGTCCCGCGTCCAGCGGCGAGACCCGCGCCGCCGTGCGGCGACGACACCGAGACAGGCGACGGCGGACAGGGCGTAGCGGGCGAACAGCACCAGCAGGACGGGGAGCGCTGCAGTGGCCGTCTGGGCGGACAGATAGCTGGAACCCCAGACGAGCGCGACCAGGAGGAGTACCGCATCGGTACGGCGGACGTCGGACACGCGCCTACGGTGCACCGGAGGTGACCCTGAAGCCCAGTACCACTTTCTAAAACGATCATTTAGCAGCACTACATCGTCCCTAGACTGGGGCCATGGACGAACGGCAGCTGCGAATCCTGCGCGAGCTCGGCGAACTGGGCAGTGTCACGGCGGTCGCCGAGGCGCTGCTGGTGACACCGTCGGCGATCTCCCAGCAGCTACGGCTGCTGCAGCGCGCGATCCCGGTGCCGCTCACCGAGCGGCAGGGGCGCCGCCTGGTGCTCACCGACGCCGGGCAGGCGCTGGCGGGCGCGGCCGTCGAGGTGGAGACGGCGCTCGCGCGGGCCAGGCACGCGGTGGAGGGGTTCGTCGAGCGACCGGAGGGGGAGGTGTCGGTGGCGGCCTTCCACAGCGCGGCGACCGCGTTCTTCCCGCTCCTCCTGCGAGCACTGGCGGGCCCGGGCAGGCCGGTGCCGAGGCTGGTCGACGAGGACGTACCCCAGGAGGACTTCCCGCGGCTCACCCGGGAGTACGACATCGTCCTCGCCCACCGCCTGGACCACGCCCCGCCGTGGCCGAACACGGTGGCCACGACGACGCTCCTGCGTGAACCGCTGGACGTGGCCATGCCCGCCGACCACCCCCTGGCCGCCAAGCGCCGCGTCACCCCGCGCGACGTGGCCGACGAGCCGTGGATCACCGTGCACGACGGCTTCCCGGTCCTGGCGGTCATCGAGGCCGTCGCCGCAGCGGCGGGCCGCCGCCTCCATCTGGCCCACCGCATCAACGAGTTCGCGGTGGTGGCGGAGGTCGTGGCGGCCGGCGGCGGGATCGCGCTGATGCCGCGCTGGACGATGCGTCGACATCCGGCCCTGGTCCTCAGACCCCTCAGCGGCGTTCAGGCAAGACGCCACATCGACGCCCTCTACCGCCCCGAACGCACAGCCCGCACAGCGGTCCGTACGGTCCTGACCGAGCTGGGCGGCGCAGCACGCAGCATCCAGAACAGAGAAGGCGACGGTGGGGCCACGCCGTAGAGGGGCGCCGTACTTGATATGCGGCTCTGCCGCTCGGGCGCGACATGCCACAGCGAACCCGCGGTCGCCCGACGACGCGCAGCCCCCGGACAGCAGGCGTCAGAACGGATACCACCGCACCGTCTCGTCCCCCTCCCGCAGCGAACCCACCCGCCGCCCGAACTCCGCCAACGCCTTCGGATTGCCGGGCGCATGCTGCGCCACCCACGCACAACTCGCGGTCTCCCGCGCCCCGCGCAGCACCGAACACCCCTCCCACTCCCGCACATCCCAGCCGTACGCCGCGACGAACGACTCGTAAGCCGCCGCGGGCAACCCGTACCGATCGCGCGAGAGCGCCATCACCACCAGGTCGTGCTCCCGCAGATCGAAGGAGAAGGTCTCCAGATCCACCAGCACCGGCCCGTCCGCCCCCACATGCACATTGCGAGGCAGCGCGTCCCCGTGAATCGGCCCTGGCGGCAGATGCGGCGTCAGCCCCGCCGCGGCCGCCGCGAACCCGTCGCGCCGCTCACGCAGATACGCCGCGTCCGCCGGATCGATCGCATCACCGGCCAACCGCAACCACCGCTCCACGCCGCCCAGCAACTCCCGCGCAGGCAGCTCGAAGGAGGGTGCGGGCAGGGCGTGCACGACCCGTAGCAGTTCGGCCAAATCCCGTGGCTCGGCGGGCCGTACCGGATCGGGCAGCCGATGCCACACGGTCACCGGGTGCCCCTCCACGAGCAGCGCCTTGGGCTCGGCCGCGCGCACCGCCGGTACGCCCGCCTCGGCCAGCCACCCCGCGATGTCCAGTTCGCGTCGGGCCCGGTCGAGGAGTTCCGCGTCGCGGCCCACCTTGACGACCAGGTCACCGGCGGCGAACACCGCGTTCTCGCCGAGGGCGAGCAGTCGCGCGTCCCGCGCCGCAGCGGGCAGTACGCCCGCCGCGGCCAGTACGTCCCGCGCCCGTGCCTCGTCCATCGTCCGCCTCCGTGTGGTCGTTCGCCTGCGTGAACGGCGTCGGATTCCCGCCATCGGCGCTCAGTCTCGCATTCCCACAGGTCGGACCGCGTGCGCGCGGTCTTGACGGGGCAGAGCGCCTTCACGACCATGACCGGGCCCACCCGAGCCGCGCAAAGGGGCTGATTCCGTGACATCGGTGACCGAGGCGCAGAGGGCGGTGAGACGCGCGCCCAGGAGCAGAACCCCGCGGCGCCTCGCGGATCACGGCGCCTGGTTCCTCGTACTGCCCGCGCTGATCCCCATCCTGATCCTGAGCGTCGGTCCGCTGCTCTACGGCATCCTGCTGGCCTTCACCGACGCGCAGTCCGGACGGACCGCGCCCACCCAGTGGATCGGCGGCCTCAACTTCCGGGATCTGCTGCAGGACACGCTGTTCTGGGAGTCGTTCCGGATCGGCCTGGTCTGGGCCGTCGGCGTAACCGTCCCGCAGTTCCTGCTGGCGCTCGGTCTCGCCCTGCTCCTCAACCAGGACCTTCGCCTGCGCTGGTTGGCCCGCGCCCTCGCGATCGTCCCGTGGGCCATGCCCGAGGTCGTCGTCGGCGTGATGTGGCGGCTCGTCTACAACCCCGACGCGGGCATTCTCAACGAGACGATCCGAAACCTCGGTCTCGGCGACGGCCGCGACTGGCTCAGCGGGCTCGGCACCGCGCTGCCGGCCGTCATCGTCGTAGGCATCTGGGCGGGCATGCCGACCACGACGGTCGCCCTGCTCGCCGGCCTGCAGAACACCCCGCGCGAGCTCCACGAGGCGGCGGCCGTGGACGGCGCCGGTGCCTGGCGCCGCTTCCGCACGGTCACCTGGCCCGCCCTGAAACCGGTCGCCCTCTCCATCACGGCCCTCAACCTGATCTGGAACTTCAACTCCTTCGCCCTGGTCTACGTGCTCACCAGCGGCGGCCCCGGCGGCCGCACCCGGCTGCCCATGCTGTTCGCCTACGAAGAGGCCTTCCGCTACGGTCAGTTCGGCTACGCGGCGGCGATGGGATGCGTGATGGTCGCGGCGATCTCGATCCTCCTCGCCGTGTTCCTCGCCGGACGGCTCAGGGGAGGTGACGAGGCGTGAGGACCAGCCGAACCGGCCGCGCCGGCCAGTATCTCGCCCTGCTCGCCTACCTCCTCTTCCTCGCCTTCCCCTTCCTCTGGCTGATCTCCACCGCCTTCAAACCGCCCCGCGAGCTGGGCAGTCTGCACCCCACCTGGATCCCCGAGGACCCCACCCTCGCCAACTTCCGCCAGGCCTTCGACGAACAGCCCCTGCTGCAGGCCGCTGCCAACTCGCTCATCGCCGCGCTCGGCGCCGCCCTGATCGCCGTACTGCTCGCGACCCCGATGGCGTACGTCATGGCCCGCCACCGCACCCGGCTCGCGCGGGCGGCGACCGGCTGGGTGGTCGTCAGCCAGGCGTTCCCGCTCGTGCTGGTGATCATCCCGCTGTTCCTGGTGCTGAAGAACCTGCGGCTGATCAACTCGATGCCGGGGTTGATCATGGTGTACGTGGTGTGGGCGCTGCCGTTCGCGCTGTGGATGCTCGTCGGATACGTCCGCGCCGTGCCGCCCGAGTTGGAGGAGGCCGCGGCGGTCGACGGGGCCGGGCGTCTGAGGACCCTGGTGTCGGTGACCGCGCCGCTGCTGGCGCCGGGGATCGTGGCGACGGCGCTGTTCGCGTTCGTCACGGCGTGGAACGAGTTCTTCTTCGCGCTCGTTCTGCTGAAGACCCCTGAGAAACAGACCCTGCCGGTCGTCCTCACCCACTTCATCGGCGCGGAGGGCGTCGCGGACCTCGGCCCGCTGGCCGCCGCCGCGTTCCTCGCGACGCTGCCCTCGCTGGTGGTGTTCGCGGTCATCCAGCGGCGGATCACGGGCGGCATGCTCACCGGGGCGGTGAAGAGCTGATGCGTACGAGAGTGCTGTTGCCCCTGGTCGTCCTGGCTCTGTTGCTCACCGGATGCGGCGGTGACGACGATGGCGGACCGGACGGGCGGGTCACCCTGCGCTTCCAGTCCCTGGCCTGGCAGGAGGAGTCCGTCGAGGTCAACCAGGAGCTGGTGAAGGAGTGGAACGCGAGCCATCCGGACGTCAAGGTCGAGTATGTCCAGGGGAGTTGGGACAGCGTCCACGACCAGCTGCTCACTTCCTTCGAGGGCGGTGAGGCGCCGGACATCATCCACGACGCCTCGGACGACCTCGCGGACTTCGCGTACGGCGGCTACCTCGCCGACCTGACCGACCTGCTGCCCGAGCGGCTCAGGTCCGACATCCCGCAGCGCAGTTGGGACACGGCGACCTTCGGCGGCGGGATCTACGGCGTGCCCTTCCTCCAGGAGCCCCGGGTGCTCATCGCCAACGCGAAGTGGCTGAAGGACGCCGGAGTTCGCATCCCCACGCCCGAACGGCCCTGGAGCTGGGCGGAGTTCCGGGAGATTACCGATGAGCTGAGCGGGGACAGCAAGTACGGCGTCGCCTGGCCGCTCAAGGAGCCCGTCTCCGCCACCCTCAACCTGTCGCTGTCGGCCGGCGGACAGCTGTTCCACCGAGACACCGACGGCAAGGTGACCGTCCGCTTCGAGGCGGCCGACGCTGTGATGCCGCGCACCGTCCACGACCAGGCCAACACCGACCGCAGCGCCTCGCCCACGACCCTGGGCAGCGGCGGCTCGGACACCCTGCCCGGCTTCTTCGGCGGCCGCTACGCGATGGTCCCGCTCGGCTTCTCCTACCGCCAGCAGATCGTCCAGCAGGCACCGAAGGGCTTCGACTGGCAGGTGCTGCCCGCCCCTGCCGGCGCAGACGGGCTCACCCAGGGCGTCAGCCCGCAGACCCTGTCCATCGCCGAGGACAGCTCGCACAAGCGGGAGGCGGCCGAGTTCATCGACTTCCTGCTCCGGCCGAAGAACATGGTCCGGCTGGCACTCGGGGACTGGATGCTGCCGACCGGCACCGAGGCGCTCAAGGACCCGGCCCTGCACACCGCCGAGAACGACTGGGCCACCGGCACCTCCCTCGCCGGGCATCTGCGCTCGGCGCCCGCACAGTCCGTACGCGGCTATCCGGAGTGGAAGGACAAGGTCGCCACACCCGCCTTCCAGGAGTACTACAGCGGGGCCATCGGCCTCGCCGAACTGCGTCGACGTCTGGAGGACGACGGGAACCTCGTACTGGCCCGCTACCAGCGCTGACGTGCGCCACGTGCGCCACGAGCCCCACGTACACCTCCGCCCCCTCGATTTCGGCGCGGGCGTAATTCGGTGGTCCGCGTCCCCCGGCCCCGCCTAACGTGCCGTCCGTGGCAGCGAACAACGCGATCTTCTTCTCCGGTCACGGCCGGGGCTACGCGCACTCCGTACGGATGCGCCGCGGCCCCGGAGCCCTGACCGGCCCGGGGAGCCACGCCCGCTGATCCGCGGCGGACCCACTTCTCTGCCTCCCCCTTTCTCCTGTCTTCCGGTCAGGGCCTTCGTCTGCCCTTCTCCCTCTCCACGGAAGACAAGGACCGCAGGCCATGGCCCGCCCCACCCGCGTATCCCGCGCGCTCTCCCAGAACTTCCTCGCCGACCGCGCAGCCGCCGGACAGCTCGCCCGGCTCGCCGTACCGTACGGCCGCGAGGCGCCCCTGCTGCTCGAAGTCGGCGCCGGAAAAGGCGCGTTGACCGAGCTGCTCGCCCCACGCTGCCGGCGTCTTCTCGCGTACGAGATCGACCCACGGCTCGTCCCCGTCCTGCGCACCCGCTTCACGGGCACACCGCAGGTCCGCGTCGTCGGCGAGGACTTCCTCACCGCACGGCCCCCGCGCACCCCGTTCTCCGTCGCCGGGAACGTGCCCTTCTCCCGCACCGCCGCGGTCGTCGACTGGTGTCTGCGGGCGCCCGCCCTCACCGACGCCACACTCCTGACCCAGCTCGAGTACGCCCGCAAACGCACGGGTGACTACGGCAGTTGGAGCCGGCTGACGGTGCTGACCTGGCCCCGATGGGGGCACCTCCCACGCCCTTAAGGCAGTGGGGGAGAGTGGCGGCTGGTCGGCCGGGTCGGGCGGCGCAGCTTCCGGCCGGTGCCGAGCGTGGACGCCGGGATCGTACGGATCGAGCGGCGCCGCACACCCTTGCTCGACGCCGGTGCGTACGACAGCTGGCGGCGCCTGGTCGAGCTGGGCTTCTCCGGAGTCGGCGGCTCGCTGCACGCGTCGCTGCGCCGGGCCCCCCGAGGCGGCGGGTCGACGCGGCGTTCCGCGTGGCACGCCTCGACGCGCGGGCCCTCGTCGGGGAGGTACCGCCGCGGGCGTGGCTCAGGCTGCACGAGGTGCTGGCTCCGTGAGCCGAGCCGCAGGAGATGTGGACGTCTCCGCGAAACCGTGTTGCACGAGACGTATCGTCTCGTTTAGTCTCGATGTCATGACCAGTGCCGCTCACACCCCCAGCCCCGCTCACATCGCGATGTTCTCCATCGCCGCCCACGGCCATGTGAACCCCAGCCTCGAAGTGATCCGCGAGCTCGTGGCGCGCGGCCACCGGGTCACCTACGCGATCCCGCCGGCCTTCGCCGAGAAGGTCGCCGGGACCGGCGCCGAGCCGAAGCTCTGGAACTCCACGCTGCCCGGGCCCGACGCCGACCCCGAGGCCTGGGGGAGCACCCTGCTGGACAACGTCGAGCCGTTTCTGGCCGACGCGATCCAGGCGCTCCCGCAGCTGATCGAGGCGTACGACGGAGACGAACCGGACCTCGTCCTGCAGGACATCACCGCCTACCCGGCGCGCGCCCTCGGCCACCGCTGGGGCGTGCCCGTGATCTCGCTCTCGCCGAACCTCGTCGCCTGGGAGGGCTACGAGGAGGAGATCGCCGAACCGATGTGGGCCGAGCCCAAGCGGACCGAGCGCGGCCAGGAGTACTACCGCCGCTTCCACGCCTGGCTGGAGGAGAACGGGATCACCCTGCACCCCGACGCGTTCGGCGGCCGCCCAGACCGCTCGCTCGTCCTCATCCCCCGGGCGCTGCAGCCCAACGCCGACCGCGTCGACGAGACGGTGTACACGTTCGTCGGCGCCTGCCAGGGCGACCGGGCCGCCGAGGGGGACTGGCGGCGGCCGGCGGATGCCGAGAAGGTCGTCCTCGTGTCGCTGGGGTCGTCCTTCACCAAGCAGCCCGCCTTCTACCGGGAGTGCGTGCGCGCCTTCGGTGACCTGCCGGGCTGGCATCTGGTCCTGCAGATCGGCCGGCATGTCGACCCGGCCGAGCTGGGGGACGTGCCGTCCCACGTCGAAGTGCGCTCCTGGGTACCGCAGTTGGCGATCCTTCAGCAGGCCGACCTGTTCGTCACCCATGCCGGCGCCGGCGGCAGTCAGGAGGGCCTGGCCACCGCCACCCCGATGATCGCCGTACCGCAGGCCGTGGATCAGTTCGGCAACGCGGACATGCTCCAGGGGCTCGGCGTCGCCCGCCACGTCGCGACCGAGGACGCCACGGCCGAGGTCCTGCGCGAGACCGCCCTGGCCCTGGTCGACGACCCCGAGGTCGCCCGGCGGCTGAAGGGCATCCAGGCGCAGATGGCCGAGGAGGGCGGCACCCGGCGGGCGGCGGATCTGATCGAGGCCGAACTGACAGCCGCGCGAGCGGCGCACGGGAACGCCTGAAAGAACACCTGAAAGAACGCCTGAAGGAACACCTGAAGGAACACCTGAAGGAACACGTGAAAGGACAGGGCCCGTTGACTCCCCCGAGAGTCAACGGGCCCCGCTCGTCGGGCAGGCGGCGTCAGACCGGCACCCGCTCGCCCTCGTCCTCCCGGGCCGTCCCGCGCGTCACGGCCTCGGGCGCCTCGTCGTGCGTCAGGTCCGGCAGGCGGTTCAGCCACTTCGGCAGGTACCAGTTGCGCTCGCCCAGCAGCGCCATCACCGCCGGGAGCAGCACGCCCCGGATGATCGTCGCGTCGATGAGCACCGCGGCCGCGAGGCCGACGCCCATCTGCTTCATGGACTGCATCGACAGCGTCCCGAAGATCGCGAACACGGCGACCATGATGACCGCGGCGCTGGTGACGACACCGGCCGTGGTGACCACGCCGTGCTGGATCGCGTCCTTCGTCGTACGGCCGCGCAGCCGTGCCTCGCGGATCCGCGAGACCACGAACACGTGGTAGTCCATGGACAGGCCGAACAGGATCACGAAGAGGAACAGCGGCAGCCAGGTGATGATGGCGCCGACGCCCTCCGCGCCCACCAGGGAGGCGCCCCAGCCGTGCTGGAAGACGGCGACGAGGATGCCGTACGCCGCGCCCACCGACAGCAGGTTCAGCACGATCGACGTGATCGCGACGGTCAGCGAGCGGAACGACAGCAGCATCAGGCCGAAGGCGAAGACCACGACGAACGCGAAGACCGGGATGACCGCTCCGGCCAGCTGGTCGTTGAAGTCCTTCGAACCGGCGACCTGCCCGGTGATCGGCGCCTCGACGCCGTCCACCTTGCCGAGTGTGGCCGGCCGCACCTCGTCACGCAGCTTGTCCAGGCTCGCGCCCGCCTTGTCGAGGTCGGAGCCGCCGACCAGCGGGACGTACACGAAGGCGATGTTCTGCTCGTCGTGCAGCTTGATGTCGACCGGTCCGCGCGAGGCGCCCGAACTGATCGCCCGCTCACGGAAGTCGGCGAGCGCGGACTTCACCTCGGGAGCGTTGATGTCGTTCGCCCTGACGACCACCTCGGCCGGCTCGGAGCCGCCCGGGAAGGCCTCGTTGATCCGGTTGTACGTCTGCACGATGGGCAGCGAGTCGCCGAATTCCTGGTCCAGCGTGAGGTTCTGCGTCTTCATGCCGACCGCGGGAGCCGCGATGGCGAGGAGCGCACCGGCCGCGACGAGGACCGAGATCACCGGCCGCGCGAGCACGCCCTTGAGGACGGCCGTCCAGAACCGGCTCTCACGGTTTGCGCCGCCCCGATTGCGGCGCAGCTTGCTCTCCGGGTGCAAGAAGGGGATCTTGCCCTTCTCGACCCGCTCGCCCAGCAGCGACAGCAGCGCCGGCAGCACCGTCACCGACCCGACCATGGCGACCGCCACGACCATCAGCGAGGCCAGACCCATCGCCTCGAACTCGGCGAGACCCGTGAACAGCATGCCCGCCATCGCCACGCACACCGTGACACCGGAGACGATGATCGCGCGGCCGCTGGTGGCGGCGGCCACCCGCAGGGCGGTTTGCGCGTCCCGGCCGGCCTGGCGCTCCTCGCGCTCACGGCGCAGATAGAACAGGCAGTAGTCGACGCCGACGGCCAGGCCGACCAGCAGCATCACGGAGCTCGCGGCGTCCGTCATCGGCATCACATGGCTGACAACGCCCATCAGGCCCATCGTCGCCATGATCGCGGTGATCGACAGCAGCACCGGCAGCAGGGCCGCCACCAGCGCGCCGAAGGCGATGAGCAGAATGCCGAGGGCCACCGGCACCGCGGAGTACTCGGCCTTCTGGAAGTCGTCCCCGAACGCGTCGTCGAACGTCTTCATCATGCTCGCGCTGCCGATCTCCTCGATCCGCAGCGATTCATGGTCCTTCTGGACGTCCTCGACGGCCTTCAGCACGGGCTCCACGCGCTCGCCCGCGGTGTCCGACTCGCCGCGCATGTCGAACTGCACCAGCGCGCTGCGGCCGTCCTTGGAGATCGTCTGTGTGTCGTAGGGCGACGTCACGTCCGTGACCTTGCCGGTGTCCTCGACCGCCTTCACGACCGCGGTGACGGCCGACCTGAACTCGGCGTCCGTGGCCTTGAGGCCGCCGTCCTTCGCCTGGATCAGGACGGTCTCACTGGCCGGCTCCTCGATTCCCGCGTCCTCGATGATCCTGGCCGCGGTGTGTGTCTCGCCCTTCAGCTGGTCGCTGTCCTTGACGTCGACCCGGCCCGCCGCCGAACCGAGCCCCATCGCCAGGACGACGAACAGCACCCAGATGCCGACGGCCGCCCATCGATGGCGGGCGCTCCAGCCGCCTGCGCGGGCGGCGATGCCCCGCACGCGTGTGTCTCCGTTCCCCATGACGGGCTTGCCCCCTTGGTCGCGGTGGCGGCCCCCTGCCGCCTCCTTTCGCTTCGAAGGTATGAGCTGGATAAAGGCATCTCGTCGTGCTGCCCGGTGAAGTGCGGCGGCCGGAACTCATCCCCTCGGCCCCCGGGCTCTCCCCACTGGGGAGGATGGGGGTCCCTTACATCTATCCGGCGGTGTCGGGGACGCCGGTCAGGGCGAAAGTGGTTGTGCTCGTGCTGACTGGTAAGTAACTTACGGGTCCGGGCGGCTGTCGTGCCCACCCCCACGGGGCACGACAGCCGCGCCGGTGTCAGAGGGTCGCCTTAGGGTGGCCGAATGACGACGACGTATGCGGCACTCCTGCGCGGAATCAACGTGGGCGGCAGCAGGAAGGTCCCGATGGCCGACCTGCGCACCCTGCTGACCGGCCTCGGCCACGACGGCGTACGCACCTATCTGCAGAGCGGTCAGGTGGTCTTCACCGCCGATCGCGGCGACGAGGAGTCCCTGGCCGCGGAACTCGCGGCGGCGATCGAGAAGCACTTCGGCTTCGCCGTGGACGTGATCGTGCGCGACCACGCCTACCTCCGGGCGATCGCCGACAACTGCCCCTTCCCAGCAGCAGAGTTGGAGCCCAAGCAGCTCCATGTCACCTACTTCTCCGCCCCGGTCGACGCCGACCGCTTCGCGGAGATCGACCGGGCCGCCCACCTCCCGGAGGAGTTCCGCCTCGGCGACCGCGCGCTGTACCTGTACGCCCCGAACGGCCTCGGCCGCTCCAAGCTCGCCGAAATCCTGTCGCGGCCTCGGTTCAACAAGGGTTTGATCGCCACCAGCCGTAACTGGAACACCGTCGTGAAACTCGTGGAGATGACAGGTGACCGAACCTGATTCCGCCGTACAGGCCGCCATCGAGGGGGAGTTGAGGCTGCTCGACCCCGAGGTCCGCCGCTCGCCCGAGCTGCTCGGGGCGCTGCTGCACCCCGAGTTCCACGAGTTCGGTTCGTCGGGGCGGCGCTGGGACGGGGAGTCGACCGTGTCCCGCCTGCCCGCGCAGACTGACGTGGCGGACCGCTATGTCGTCACGTCCGAGTTCCAGGGCGTCCGGCTCGCCCCCGACGTCGTCCACCTCACCTTCGACACGGTGTACGACGGCCAGTACGCGCACCGCAGTTCACTGTGGCGGCGGACCGACGACGGCTGGCAGATGTGGTTCCACCAGGGAACGCCGTTCACTCCCTGATCGGATCCCGGCGTGACGGGGCAGCGCCGCCGGAGGTCGTGTCGGGTTTCATGCGGAGGATCTCGCGGGCCTGTTCCGCGGCGCGGGCGGTGCTCTCGGAGACGAAGTCGAGGAAGCGGGCGATGTTCTCCAGGCGGGTGGCGGCCGGGGTGCCGGAGACGAAGACGCGGACGCCCTGCCGTGCGGTCTCGACGAGTTGGGCGATGGCGCGGGAGCTGGCCATCATCGACTGGTACCAGACGTCGTCGTCGACGACGTAGCGCTCGCGACGGCCTTCGCCCTGTTCGCGGCGGACCATGCCCTGGCTCTCCAGGAACGCGATCGCTTTGGAGACGGACGCCGGGCTGACCCGGAGGCGCTGAACGAGTTCGGACGCGGTCAGGCTGCCGGAGTCGGTGAGGGTGAGGCAGGCCATCACCCGGGCCGGCATCGTGGGCATGCCCGAAGCCGTCATGACGGTGGTGAACGTCTCCTCGTACTCGTGCACGGCCTCGGCGTCGCGCCCGTAGGCCTGTTCGGGCGCCTGCGGCCCGCGGGGCGCGGACTGCCTGCGTCGGTGGGCGCGGCGTTCGGTGGCACGGTGGGCCGCCTCGGCGCGGTAGGCGGTGGGGCCGCCGTTGCGCATCACCTCGCGTGTGACCGTCGAGGTCGGGCGGTCGAGACGTCTGGCGATCTCGGCGTAGGCGAGGCCGTCGGCCAGTCCCAGCGCGATCTGCTGGCGGTCCTGCTGGGTGAGTCTGCCTCCCGGCATCGGCGGTCTCCTTCGTGCTCCCTGGTGTCGTCAGCATAGCGTTCATTCCCGATCCATTGCAATGAACGAGTGACTGATGTTGCGTTAGCTCGCTATCCATTGCAACGATTTATCGGCAGCGACCTGCACTGATGCCGATTCTGCGCAATGAATGAGTTGAAGGATCTTTGAATGCAACGTAGCTTTTCCGTCATCAGAAACAGTGAGTCGAAGGAGAGCACGATGCAGAAGTTCGACACCCCCGCCCCGATCTCCGCCGTCCTCGGCATTCCCGCCGGACGCATCCGGTTCATCGCCGCCGACCGGGCCGACACCACCGTCGAGGTCCTCCCCGCGGACGCCTCGACGGACCGCGACGTGAAGGCCGCGGAGCAGACCAGGGTCGAATACGGCGACGGTGTCCTGCGGATCGAGGTCCCGGTGAAGAACCAGATCCTCGGCCCCTCCGGATCCGTCGACGTGACCATCCAGCTGCCCGCCGGCTCCCACGTCGAGGCGAAGGCAGCCGCCGCCGAATTCCGGGGCGTCGGACGCCTCGGCGACGTCGTCCTCGACAGCGCGCACGGCTCGGTCAAGCTCGACGAGACCGACAGTGCCCGCCTCACCCTCCTCGCCGGTGACATCTCGGTCGGCCGGCTGGGCGGCCCCGGCGAGATCGGCACCCAGAAGGGCGACATCCGCATCACCGAGGCCGTGCGCGGCACGGTCACGCTGCGCACCGAGCACGGCGAGATCTCGGTCGGTGCCGCCCGCGGAGTCTGCGCGTCCCTGGACGCCGGCACCTCCTACGGCCGTATCCGCAACACGCTGGTGAACACCGACGGTGCCGCCGCCCGGCTGGACATCCACGCGACCACCGCCTACGGCGACATCACCGCGCGCAGCCTCTGACGAGCACCGTCACAACACACGACGAGCGGGGCGAGCGGGTCGGCCCCGACCCGTTCATGGCACCTACACACAGCTGTGCGAGGCTCCTCCCATGCGCTACATCATCATCGGGGCAGGGGCGATCGGCGGGGTCGTCGGCGGGCGGCTCGCGGGCTCGGGACACGAGGTCGTACTGGTCGCGCGGGGCGCGCACTTCGAGGCGCTGCGGGAGAGCGGGCTGCGGCTGCGGGTGCCGGAGGGCGAGCTGACCCGTCGGCTGCCGGTCGTCGACGGGCCGGCCGCGCTCGGTGAACTGCGCCCCGACGACGTGCTGATCCTCGCGGTCAAGACGCAGGACAGCGTGGCGGCCCTGCAGACGTGGGCGGCCGTACCGGTCGCCGGCGGCGGTACGGCCGCCCAACGCCTGCCGCTGTTCTGCATGCAGAACGGCGTCGAGAGCCAGCGCCTCGCCCTGCGGCTCTTCCGGCGCGTGTACGGCGTCTGCGTCTGGCTGCCGTCGACGTACGTCGAACCCGGCGTCGTCTCCGCCGCCGGCCACCCCCTCACCGGCATTCTGCACCTGGGGCCCGCCTGGACAGGCCCCGACCGCCACCCGCACGGCACCGACGAGACCGCCCGCCTCGTCGCCGCCGACCTGGAGAAGTCCCACTTCGAGGCGCCGGTCGTGCCGGACGTGGCCCGCTGGCAGTACGCCAAGCTGCTGGCCAACCTCGGCAACGCCCTGGAAGCGGTGACCGGCCCCGTCGACAGCGAGGAGGGCGCGGCGCTCTTCCGGCGCGTGCGGGCCGAGGGCGCGGCCGTCCTCGACGCCGCCGGGATCGCCTACGCGACCGCCGAGGAACAGCAGGCGGCACGGGGCGACAAGGTGTCCCAGGTCGCCCTCGACGGCGCCCCGCGCGGCGGCGGCTCCTCCTGGCAGTCCCTCATCCGCGGCACCGGCACCATCGAGGCCGACTACCTCAACGGCGAGATCGCTCTGCTGGGCCGCCTGCACGGCGTACCGACCCCGCTCAACGAGCTCCTCCAGTACCTCGCCGACGCCTTCGCGCGCGAGCGGCGCGCGGCGGGATCGATGCAGGTGGGGGAATTGGTGCGACTGGCCGACGACGCGGTCCGCGCGGCGCGCTGAACCACTGCGGGCGACTCGCCCGAACTCCGGGACAAATGGCGGGCGTTGTCCCTATGGTGAAGCGCGCGAGAACAGCAGGAAGGGCAGGTCGCCGTGGCGGGCAGAGGGTTACCGTCGTTGCCGCAGTACCGCAAGGACGGGGTGACCCGGCGGCTGTGTGCGTCGGTTCACGTGGATGACGACTTCGCCTTCGAGGTCGACCGGGATCTCACCGGGGACGGGCTGCGCGCCATCGGGTTGACCCTCGGCGTCAACTACGTGGCCCTCGCCCGGCACGCGCGCGTGGCCGTCCGGCGGCGCGAGGCACTGGACCGGCAACTGGCCTGGCTGGGGCTGGCGTTGCTGATCGCCCTGCTGGTCGGCCTGTCGGGGCTCACCAGCGGCAACGGTTCGGTCGCTCAGGTCGGGCTGTACGGCCCCCTCGGCATCCTCGCGGCCTGCTGGTGGCTGGTCCACCGCGCACAGTCCCAGGCCCGCGCGAGGGCGCAGCAGGTGCTCCGCAACCCCGACAAGGCCGAGAAGCTCGCCCCGCCCGTCGAGCCGGAGGCCGAGGCCTGGCTGCAGGACCTCAAGCGGGCCAACGTCCTGCCGTACGCCGACGCGGCCGCCCTCACCAACCCGTTCGTCGGCAGCGGCAGCAAGATCAAGGAAGTCGTCTGGCAGCCCATCGACGTGAGCAAGCCCGCCGAGGCACCGACCGGCGGCAAGCTCCCCATGAAGCCCTTCGACGCCGTCGACCTCCACACCTACGTGGCCCGCCACATGGAGGGCATCTCCGGCCTGGACGGACTGCGGGCCAGGAACCGGCTCTACGTCCTCGGCAGCAACGCCTACATGCTCGGCGAGCTGGTACCCGACCGCACCCGCCGGCCGCGCGCCCAGCTCCCCAAGCAGCTCGTCCAGGCCGGCCTGCTGAACCCGGGCGCGGGCATGCGGACCCACCTCTGCCTGGAACGGGTCGGAGAGGGCGGGCGGCTCATCGTCTCCCTGTACCTGCGGGCGATCCTCAACCAGCCCAGCCTCACCTGGGAGGTCGCCGCCTACGCGATACCCCCGCTGAGCGGGCGCTTCCACCGGGTGGACCGGCTGCCGGTCGCCCCCTTCGACCGCTGGTGGAGCCTCGTCTCGTACGCCACCACCCGCACCTGGCCCGAACTCAGTGGCGCCCTCGGCCGCATCCGCGAGCGGGGACGCCGACGCCGGGCCGAAGCGCGGTTCCTGAAGAAGGCGCGCCGCGACATCACCGACCAGCACGCGATCTACGACTACGGCGCCCTCGACAGCCTGCGCGAGCGCCACGCCGACTGGGACGAGGCGGGCTACGCCGAGCGCATCGACTCGCAGGACTTCCTGTTCCGGCTCCAGCAGGGCGTGCTGACCGCGACCGAGAAGTTCCTCCAGGACCACAACGTCGACACGAGCTCGTTCGACAAGGCGCAGCAGATCATCAGCAACCAGACCTACAACATCGAGAACGTCAGCAACAGCAACCTCGGCAACCAGGGCCAGATCAACAACAACGGGCAACAGGGGAGCGGTCCTTCAGGGCCCCAGGGCGGCGGCGGGGCGCCTCCGGCCAAGCCCTGAACCGCGCACATCACAGGAGACGGGACATGGGCACGTACAACATCCGCAACATCAACGGTCCGGCCAACATCGGCGACCACGGACGTATCGAGATCAACAACGGCGCCGACCCGGCCGCGGTCGTCCGCCTCGCGGAGCAGCTCGTCGAGCGGCTGCGCACCGACAACCCGGCGCTTGTCCCGCAGGCACAGATCATCCAGGGCGAGCTGGCCGACGCTGGACAGGACGGCCGTCCCGCCAACGGCGGCCGCATCCGCTCCGCCCTGGAGACCATCGGCATCGGCGTGGCGGCGGGCAGCGGCAGCCTGGCCCTGGCCCAGGAGATCGGGCGCGTGCTCGGACTGTGACAGGGGTGCGCCCCACAGGAGGCTGTGGGGCGCACCACCAGGTCACTTGGCCCGTACGACCGCCCGCACCCCGCTTCCGAGGTCCAGCTCCAGGCCCGAGCGCAGGGGGACCGTCTGGCCGGGGCCGATCTGCTGCGGGGTGCCGTCGGAGCGGGTGCCCGTCCAGGTGTCCTTCGAGTGGTTCTTGATGCCGAAGCGGCCCGGCTTGCTGGGGTGTTCGACCAGCTCCGCGACGAGGGAGGCGTCCGAGAAGTCGTGCCGCGTCGGCTCCGGCAGCAGATGATGGGCCTGGACGCGGGCCGCGCGGCGCAGCCGGATGTGGTGCTGGGCGCGCGGCGGAGGAGTGGTCACCGTCAGCCGGGGCGGCAGCACCAGCTGGGCCCCGCACCCCCAGCAGCCACGCGACGGCGGGTTCTCGCCCGGCTCCGTCATGTTCTGCCGCCCGCAGGACGCGCACTCGACCACCGAGTCCAGCACCGCCCGCAGCGCGTTGCGCCACTCGGTCTCCCGCACCCGGGCCGCCGGGTCGTGCAGCCCGATCGTGAAGCTGCGGCGGAACAGCTCCTGGAGCGTCCCCACCGCCGCGTCCCACGTCGCCAGCACGGTCGTGTGCTCCATCGGGTCGGGCGCGTTGGAGTCGTCCGCCGGGTCGAAGACGAACAGCGGACTCTTGCCGTACAGCCGCTTCTCCGCCGCCTCGTCGAAGCAGTGGATGCCCAACTCGCGCCTGCCCTCGAGCGGGTGATGGTTCATCAGCAGCATGAACAGCAGCACGGCCAGCGAGTGCAGATCGGACTGGGTGCCCGGCCGCGCACCCGGCTCGGCGCGCACCAGCTCCGGCGCCATGAACTTCATCGTCCCCGAGATACCGCTGACGTCGCCCTCCACGACCGCGTTGTCGTTGTCGCAGACCAGCACCTCACCGGTGGCCGGGTCGAAGAAGACGTTGCCCCAGGAGATGTCCCGGTAGGCGATACCGCGCGAGTGCAGCGCCTGGTACGCCTCCACCGTGTACAGGCACGCCGTCAGCAACGCCCGTGTCGTGGTGCGCAGTTGGCGCCGGAACAAATCCGGCAGCCCTTTGAAGCGATCGGGGCGCAGTGCCATCAGATAGCCGAACGAACCCCGGTGCGCGCTGACGTACGCCTCCGGCCACAGGAACCGGTCGTCGTCGAAGTCCCGGCTCACCAGCTCCTTGACGATCGCCTCCTGCTCGGGCGTGGCGCACGTGGGGTAGTACCACTTGAGCGCCTTGTCCCCGCCGGGCGTCCGCACCCGGTACACCTCGCCCTGCCCGCCGGCCCCCAGCATGTCGATGATCTCGACCTCGTCGCCGTTCTCCGCGGTCAGCCGCGTCCCGCTGTCGAGCATGCCGCTCATCTTCTACGTCTCCGTCTTCCGTTCCGTTTCCATGGCCCCGGCGTCCGCGGGCACCGGGCCGACCGGGCGCAGCGCCGCCGCGAGCGTCGTGTCGTCCCCGGAGTACTGCGAGGCCTGCCGCAGCCACTCGGGCAGCGCGGAACGCACACCCTCGCTGCCCTCGGCCGTCAGCCGGTCGTCCAAGCCCGCCACGAACTCCCGGTACCCGTCCGCCGAGGCGAAGCTCTTCGACAGCCCGTCCGTCGACAGCACCACCAGCCGCGGTGTCCGCGCCTCGTCGAACACCGGCGCCCAGTGCGTCCGCACCGCACGCCAGGCCTGCGGACCGCACAGCGACTCCGTCTCGTCGCCCAGGTCCTCCTCGGCGGGCGCCAGCGGCCGGCGCAGCACCCCGTCGTGCTCGACGACCGCCAGATCCCCGTCGCCGATCTGCCACGCCACGAACAGCCACGGCGTGAGCACCGCGCCGATCAGCGTCGTGCCGTACAGCACCAGCTTCTCGTCCTGCTCCGGCTCCCGCGCCCCCTCGTCGGCGACCGAACGGTTGCGGGCCCAGTGACCGAGGGCCGCCTCCCGCCAGTCGTGCACCAGGGCACGCGGGAAGTCGTCCCGGGCGTACGTCATGAGCCGGGCCAGCCGCCCCGGCTCATGGCAGTCCCGGGCGGCCCGCCCGAACTCGGCCGCCCGCAGCAGGAACCGGTCCACGGCGAACCGCGCACCGAGCCCGCTGCGCGCGTACTTGGCCGAGCCGTGCCCGTCGGCGACCGCCAGCACCAGCGGATCGTCACCGCCGCCGGTGCCCTCACAGGCGTACCAGTCCTGGTTGTGCCGCTTGTTGACTCCCTGGACGCTGTCGCCGAGCGTCTCCCAGCGCCGCACCCCGAGCGTCACCACACGTCGTCGTCATCGTCGTCGAGCACCGGCGGCGCGTACGGCTGCTTCACGGCGCCCGAATCCGCCGGGGCCGCCACCTGCTGCGAGGCCGCCTTCACGGCCGCCGTCGACGCCCAGCGGATCGCGGCCGCCAACTGCTTGGGGCTGTTGGCGTCCAGCGGCTGCAGCTCGGGGTTGCCGAGGAACTCCTGGAGCACCGAGCGGTCCGCGTCGGCGCCGATCGCGATGGCGACCCGCACCGCCTTACGGCCCCACGGCGTCGCGTCGATCGCCTTCAGGCCCGCCTTCCAGTCGTCCGTGGGCACCCCGTCCGACACCAGCGCCAGCACCGGCTTCAGCGCCCGCTGCGGCATCGGCGGGCTCTGCAGCTCCCGCGAGACCAGGGACAGCGCCTCACCGAGGTTGGTCATGCCGTCCACCTCGACGTCCTGCCAGGTGAAGTCGTCGACCGGGACCGGCGTCGGGTGGTGCCACTGGGCCGTGGTGGAGAAGGTGATGGTGCGCAGCAGCAGTTGGGCGGCCGGGTTGTCGTGGGCCACGGAACGCATCTCGGGAATCGCTTCCCTGATCGCGTAGTTGAGTCTGGCGATCTTCTCGCCCTGCATCGAGTACGAGCAGTCGAGCAGCCAGATGAAGTGGACCGGCCGGTTGGCCATGGGCCCGCCGGGAATGTCGCTCACTTGGCTTGTCCTTTCCGGTGGTTGGGTGGTCCGTCACATGGTCGGGTGGTCCGTCAGAAGTCGGGGATCAGGGCAGCAGCCACAGGGCGAGCAGGGCCAGGGCGGCGGCCGTCAGGACGAGCGAGGCGACGAACAGCCCTGCCGCCATGCGCCGTCCACGCCCGATCGGTCGGGTCACCTGGGTCATGCCGGGCCTACCTCCCCTCGCCCTGGTCGGCGGGTCCGATCAGCGCCCCGGTCTTCAGCCCCGAGGCCGCGAGCAGCCACAGCACCGGCTCGGCGGCCCTGCGCTGCTCGGGTTCCAGTGGGCCGGTGCCGGTGGCGGCGTGCGCGCTGACGGCCCAGTAACGCGCCGACCTGGAGTCGTGCCCGAGGGCCCGGACCAGGTTGCCCAGGCCGATCTCCTCCAGCCAGCTGTCGATGCGCGCGCCGGCCACGGGCAGCGAGCCCAGCTGGTCCAGCACGTCGCGCTTGGTGACGACCGTCGCCACCGACAGCCGCCCACGCCGGCCGGCCAGCGCCGTCAGCTCGCCGATCAGCCGCTGGTACGTCTCCCAGGGGCCCTGCGGCGAGGGACGGGCCGCCTTGGCCCGCTGGGCGTCGTCGGCGCTCAACTGCCCGCGCACCTTGGGTTCGGCCAGGACGTCGGCGACCAGGACCACACCGTCGGTGTGTGCCAGGTAGTGCTGGGCGCGCA
The DNA here is from genome assembly GCF_003963535.1 of Streptomyces cyaneochromogenes. Classification (GTDB taxonomy): domain Bacteria; phylum Actinomycetota; class Actinomycetes; order Streptomycetales; family Streptomycetaceae; genus Streptomyces; species Streptomyces shaanxiensis. The sequence continues at coordinate 8,043,896 of NZ_CP034539.1, forward strand.
CACGTTCGGCGTCGCTCACCGACTCACCCATCGGGTCGTACAGGTAGAGCAGCCTGCGCCGCCGCCCGCGTCCCACGGTCAGCATCAGGGCGCGTGGCTGGCCACCGGTCGTGGCATGGGCCCAACCGGTCTGCTTCAGCTCCTGGTTGAGGTCGCCTGCCGTACGGCGGTCGTCGGCGGAGGCGTACTCGATGGTCAGATCGCCGCGCCGCGCCCAGGCGTGCAGACCCTCCACCATCGCCGCCATCAGCATGGTCTTGCCGGACGAGGTCCCGCCGACCAGCGGCGCGTGCACCACGCGCGTGGTGCCGGCCGTCTCCGGCAGCGGCCGGTCGCAGTGCGGGCACAGCGCGGTCACCTTCCCGCGGCCCCCGAACCGGGTCGTCGGCAGCCGGTGCCCGCACGCGCACGCGTGCCACAGGACGCCGTACCGTCCCGGCCGCAGCCCGCGATGCTCGGCCCGGCAGGTGGGGCAGCGGTGCACGGCCAGCGGGACGGGCTGGTAGCAGCCGGGGTACGGGCACTTGACGCGCACCCGCCGCACCAGCAGCCACCCGCGCTCCGCACCCCGCAGCACCGGCACGGCCGTCGCGCAGCCCAGCCACACCAGGCCGAGCAGCAGGGCGAACACGGCGTGGACGACGCCGAGGACGACGGTGGCGAGTGAGGCACCGAGCAGCGCGCCCAGGGCGACGCCGGGGGCGACGAACACGACCATCCAGAAGCGGGAGCCGGGTGAGCTGCCGCGGATGCCCGACGGGCGACGCCCGTGGAAGAGGTTCCGTACGAACCGGCCCATCCACGGGTCGGAGAACGCGGTCCACACGACCCGCATCCCGTATCCGGCGGCCGAGACGGCGTCCACCCACATCTGCCGCCACCAGTATCCGAGTTGAGCTGGCTCGCCCTTTCCGACGACCGGCACGCGCCGATCGCTCCGCCCTGTCTGCCAGGGCCCGAGCCCCAGCCACACGGCACGCACACCGATGCCGAGGAACACCCACAGCAGACGGAAGACACAGAGGCCGACGCCTATGAGCAGGGCGGAGCCGAGCACGAGGGCGAGGGGGGAGGCCAGCGTGACCGTGTTCATCGGCGGCCCCCTTGGCGAGGCGAGTCGGGGGTGGCCGTGGGGAAGACGAGGGTGGCCGTGGTGATGACGGGCGTGGCGGACGCCTGGGGCGGGGGGCCCGTGCGTAACGCGGGGCTCGGTATGGTCCGGCGGGGTCTTCCGCCGCAGGACGTGCCGGGCCTTCCGCCGGCGGGCATGACGGCGTTCATCGGCGACGCCCCTCGGTCGGCGGCTCCACGTCCCCGGGCCACGCCTGCGGCTGGTCCGTGCCGCGGCGGCCGCGGCCGGACAGGCGGCCGGCGAGTCGGCCCAGCGCGCCGGGGCGGTTCCAGGTGCGGAACGCGTCGAGCCTGCCGCGGCCCGCGCGGCCGAGGGACTCCTCGACCGCGGCGACGTCCTCGGCGGGCAGCGCCCGCACGATCGGCCGCAGCACCTTGGTCAGCAGGGCCGTGCGGGTCTCGTCCCACGCCGGGCGGGTCCCGGCGAAGGAACTCCAGGCGCTGAAGCACATGGCGACGTACGACGGCGCCGTCCGCAGCCGGTCGCCCACCCGGTCCGAACGCGCCGCCCGCTCATAGGCCGCGAGCAGCCCCGGCTCGGCCGCCCTGGCCAGGGTGTACAGCTCGCTCTCGGGCGCCGGTCCCAGCACGAGCCGCCGCGCGAGGGCGTGGAACACCCGCTCCACGACCGTCTCCGGAACGGGCTCGGCCGCACCGTCCCGCAGGGCCAGCGCCCGGCCGACCCAGTCCTCGCCCTCGCCCTCGGTGCCGAGCAGACCGGCGAACTCCAGCAGGAGCAGGGCCGCGCGCTGCCCCGGCCGCAGCTCCGTCGGGAAGCAGCGGAGCAGGTCGGCGGCGAGATCCGGGATGTCGCGGTCGTCCGGGGGCGCGGCGAGCGCGGCGTCGATCAGTATGTCCCGGGTACCGGCCGCGCGGTGGATGTCCGACCCCAGCTGGTTGAGCAGCAGGCTCGCCTCCTGCCCCGTCGGCAGATCGCCGGACCACACCAGGCCGAGCGCGGTGCGCAGGACCGCCGTGTCGGCGTGCGGTGACACCCCGGCGGCGCGCAGGACTTCGTGGAACCGCCCGAGCCGGTCACCGCCGGAGGCGCCCGCGGACTCGCCCGCCATGACGCACATCCGCAGATGCGGGAACCCGGTCTGCAGCTCGGCGGGCAGCCCCGACCCGGCCAGCCTCCGCGCGACGCCGGGCGGATCGGCCGCGGCCAGCGCGTTCAGGGCGCCGAACAGCGCGATGCGCAGGGCCGGATGCTCGTGCACGGCGTCGAGCAGGGCGGGGGAGGGGGAGGAGGGGTACGGGGGCTGTGCGGGCGGGCCGCCCGCGGCCGCGGTGGTGGGGTCGCCGGACGGGGTGGTGCCGAGACCGGCCGGCGGGGCACCGACGGGGGGACGGCCCTGGAAGTCGGCGGAGGTACGACCGGGGAGGTCGTCCCGCGTACGGCCCGCGCCGTCGGCGGGCGTCCTGCCGAGGCTGTCGGTGGGGGCTTGGCTCCACCACGCGTCGCCCGGGCGACGATCCGTGCCGTCGGCCGACGGGCGCTCCGCGCGGTCGGCGGACCGGCGGCCCGAACTGTCGGTGCCCCGGCGGCCCGCGCTGTCGACCGACGGCGTGCCGGAACCGTCGGCCGGGGCCTGGCTCCACCAGGCGTCGGCCGGTCGGCGCCCCGGACCTTCAGAGGGATGGCGACCCGAGCCGTCGGCAGGACGGCGACCCGTACCGTCGGCCGGATACCGACCCGAGCCGTCTGCCGCCCCACGCCCCGCGGCGTCTGCGGAGGACCGCCCCTCCGCGTGCCCCGCCGGGTCGGCCGCCCCGTACCCCGCAGCGTCCTTCCCCGCCGGGTCCGCGCCGCCCGCCCCGCCCGCCGAGGGCTCGGCGACCAGACCGCGGGCCAGTCGGCCCGCGAGTTCCGGAAGCAGGTCCTGGCAGTCGATGTCCAGCAGGTCCGCGATCCGCAGCAGTGCCAGGGGGCGGCCGGCGGCCGGCTCGCGCTCGTCGGCGATACCGGCACGCAGCGCGGGCGCCAGATCCCGGGCCAGGGCGGCCTGGGCCTCCGCCGTCAGCGACCCGGCACGCAGCGCGGGAATCGGCCCGCGCCCCCGTATGGCCGCGGCCAGCACCCGTGCCGCGAGCGGCGCTGTCACCACGGTCGGCACCTGGCCCTCCAGCCGGGCCAACAGGGCGGCCAGCGCGGCCTGTTCGGCGTCGTCCGGGGCGGACGACATGCTGCCGCGGAGGTCCGAACCGGCTCCGGCGTGGCCCGCACTCCGACCGTCGAGGGGCTCGCCGCTCTCGCACAGGGCTCCCACCAGCGCGGTCAACGTGTCGTCGGTGAGCGTGCCCGCGTGATCGACCGCCCACTGTGCGGCCGCGGTACGACCGACCGCACCCAGCTCGATCCCCGCGACCAGCGCCGCCACCGCCAACGGGCCGGTTTCCGCTGACGTGTCGCGGAACAGGTCGGGTCGTCCGGCACACCAGATGTGCGCGCAGATCCGCGCCCATACGTCGGTCACCGGCGGGGTCGCCGGTGACGGCGCCGGTCCGGTCGTACAGTCGTGGACCCGGTAGCGGTGGTCGTGGGCGACCGGCTCGGAGGACGGCAGGACGCCGATGATCTGCTGACGGGCCTGCTGCGGGCGGCGGGTGTAGGTGGTGAACGTCAGCCGGTGGGCCTGCTCGCGCGGCAGCACCGCGCAGGCGAGCGCGATCCACTGGGCGACGTCCGCGCTGTCGTGCTCGACGATGACGATCTGGCCGGCGGTGTCGGGTTCCTCGGTCAACGCCCGCAGGTCGGCGAAGAACGCCGCCAGGCGGTCGGACCGGGAGACGGCGAACGCGATCAGGCCGGCCTTGCGGAGCAGGCCCGACGGCTCGAAGCGGTCGACCGGTCCGGGCCGGCCGTCCGGCGGTGTGGTGTCGGCCCAGCGCGGCGACTCCCACGCCGTGATCGGCAGCGCACCGTCCGGCAGCCTGGTTCCCGGCGGCAGATGCAGCGCGTGCGCGTGGAAGTTGCCCCAACGGCCGCTGTAGTCCGCGCCGGTGTAGACGCAGCGGCTCAGCAGCCGTCCGCCGTCGGCGAGTTCGGAGAAGCTGAAGGCCTTCGGGAAGCTCTTGAGCTGCTCGGCGTCGGGGCGGGCCGGGAAGTCACGTGGGGGTTCGTAGCCGATGAGCTGCTCGGCCTCCCGCAGCAGTGCCTGCGGGACCCCGGCGGTGACCGCCGTGAACCGGAAACCCGAACCGTCGGGCCCGGGCGGTGCCGAGGTGTAGTGCAGCTGGGCGAGGCTCATTTGACACGCCCCTTTCCTGCGCGTCCCTTCGCGGTGGACCGCACGGGCAGCACGCCCCGACGGGCCAGCAGCCACAGCAGCGGGTCCTCCACCCGCACCGGCTGCGGGCCCGACTTCGGTACGTCGGCAGGCGCGTCGGCGGGCGGCGGCGCACCGAGCGCCGACAGCCCGAACAGCGACAACTCGGCGAAGTCCAGCTCAAGTTGCCGTACCAGCGCCCCCGAGTCCCAGTCGGCCATCAGCGACCGGATCTCCTCGTGCACACCGAGCCGGTCGTCCTCGTCGAACCGGCCCTCTGTGTGGGACGCGTTGCGCAGCAGCGGGGAATGCGGGTCGAGGAGCGGCCTGAGCATGTCCGTCTTGGTGACGGCCACCGCGATCGGCGTGGACACCCGGCCGCGGGATCCGCCCTTGCCGTGGGCGCGCAGCTGGGCCGCCAGGTCGGCGGCGATCTGCTGCGGCGGGGTCTCGACGACGGGCAGCGGGGGGCCGTCGTGCACCGGCAACCGGTCCCGTACGGAGCCGAGTTGGAGCGGATCGACCAGCATGACTATGCCGTCGGCGGCGCTGAGATAGCGGGTGTAGCGGTCCATCGCCTCGGCGCCGGCGAGGTCCTCGCCCGCCGCGTCGAAGAAGACCAGCGTGGTGTGCCGGGTGCCCGAGCCCGGGCGGCCGCGTCTGGGCACGCTGAGCCGGTACAGGAGCGGGTCGTTGAAGCCGAGGGCGGCCGGGCGGGTGGCGTCCGGCAGCCGCAGCCGTTCGTAGAGATCCTCGGCCATCTCCTTGTCCCGCTGCTGGGTGGTCTGCCCCATCGCCGCGAGCGAGGCGTGGTAGGCCTGCCCGACGCGCTGGTTCAACTCGTTGAGCAGGACGGACACATAGGTGCTCTTGCCGGAGGCCTTCGCGCCGACCAGGGCGATGATGCGGCTGTCCTGGTCGCAGTAGTCGCTCGGCAGGTCGTTGTGGCAGCCCCGGCACACCCGCACCGGCGTGGGCACCCCGCAGTCGGGACAGGGCACGCTGCTGCCGCCGCGCGGTCCGACGGGCACGGGCAGTGCGGCGAGCCTGCGGGCCGGGGTGAACACGGGGCCGCGCATCCGGGCCGCAGGGGGAGCGCCGGGCCCCATGAACCCCGCCCATATGTCGTCGCGTTGCGGGCCGCAGGGGGAACCGCCGCGGACGCCGCTCGGGGTCATCAGACAGCGGTAGGGCAGCTTGGCCGCGGACGAGCGGTCGAAGCAGTAGGGGCAGATCACGGTCGTCATGACTCAGCGCACCACCAGGGTCGCGGGGGACGGTTCTTCGAGGCGTACGGCGGCGGCGTGCTCGCCCAGCAGGAAGCCGCGCAGGGTGTAGGGGGCCGGGCAGGGCGCGGCCGGCAGCTCCCGCTCGACCGTGCCGAGGCGGGCCAGGTCGGTGCCGGAGACGCGCAGCACGGTGGTGCCCTCGGTCGCGCTGCGCGGGCGGATCGTGCCGCTGCGGGCGACGCACACGAACTCGGGGAGGCCCATGTGACCTCGGGGAGCGGTCAGGGTGACGCGCAACAGGGTTCGGCCGCGGCCGAGCAACCGGCGTGGTGCGCGCAGGAGTTGGTAGCCGATCGTGGTGTCCGGCGGCAGCACGACCTCGGCGTCCGCGGCCGGTACGACGACCGCGCCGGTCGCCTGCGGAGCGGTCGAGGCACGTATCAGCACCCCGCCCGGTCCGACGGGCAGTCGCAGTCCGCTGCGGCGGTAGGCATGGGCGGTGACGGTACGTCGGCCCCCACTGGCGGTCACGGTGGCCGTGCCGGTGCTGGTGGCTGTACCGACACTCGTGGCTGTGCCGGTACTCGCCGGGGAGCCGATGCCGGTGTCCAGCCCCGAGTCGGCGTCCGGGCCGCCGGCCTGAAGCAGGCCGGCGGCGTCTCCCGCCGCACCCCCGTCCAGGTGCTCCCAGCTCACGAGCAGATGGCCGACGCCGTCGGGCCAGTCGAGGGTGACCGCGGCGTGTCCCTCGGGGAGGCGCTGGGCGGCGAGCCCCGTCACCGGGCGCAGCACCTCGACGTCGACCGCGGGACCGGCCAGCGCGCGTTCGCCGAGGACGGCGACGGCGGCGACCCGCGTGAACCCGGCCGGCGGCGGATCCAGAACCCCGGCCCGCTCGGGCCGGTCGAGCCGTGCCGGGAGCCCGTCGGTGCGCAGTTCGCTGCCGGGGGCCGGGGCCTCGCCGGGCCACCGGACCAACCGGACCTCGGTGTCCCGCGCGCCGGTCCAGCCGAACCGCAGGGCCGTGCCGTCGGGGTGTGCGGTGAGGGTGCGGACGGCTTCGGGCCAGGGGTGCACGGTGCGGGTGGCGTGCACGCCGGGGGAGGGGACCAGGGCCCCGCCGGGCGCCCGGTAGTGGCAGACGACACGGAAGGCGTGGACGCCGGTCGCGAGGCCGGTCGCGGTGAACCCGTCGACGCGGGGCGGCAGTTGCCCGACATCCCCGTCCGGCCCGGTCCGCTCGACCGTCACCTCCGCGGCACCGCCCGGCCGCCGCCAGGTGCCCTCGATCCGCTCGGGCCCGTCCGTGAGCGTGAGCCCCTCCACCTCGGGCGCGACGAGCACCCGGCGCGAGACGAGCGGCGCCCCGGCGACGCGACCGTCGCGCAACGGGAGCGCGGCATACCGGACGGCGGACCCGAGCGCGACGGCGGTGTCCCGCGCCGTCCCGGCCCCCTGTCCCGCCACCTCGCGGACCTTCGGCGCCCCCTTCTCGTCCCGGTACAGGCACAGCAGCAACCAGTCGCCGTTGCCGTCGGCGTCCGTCTCCGGCCAGGTCAACTCGACGTGATCGGGGGCGAGTTCGGCGTGCAAGGGGGCGTGCCGCCCGGAACCGGGCCCGTGGTGACGGACCAGGGCGCGCAGGGCCCGCCGGTCGTCGGCGGCCTCGTGCAGCGCGCCCAGCAACTCCTCGCCCGCCCGCTCGGTGTCCCCACGCCCCTCGGCCTCCCGAGCCGCACGCAGTGCCGCCTCCACCACCGCCAGCCGGGCGGACAGCGAGCCCCGCAGGGCATCGAGGGCCGGATCGGTGCGGTCCTGCGGCAGTCGCTCCAGCAGAGCCCGCACCCGGTGCAGCCGGTGCCGTGCCCAGGCGTCGGCGAGGGACTCGGCGGCGTCGCGCTGTCGCCGGGTGAGGGCGGGTCGCAGCCGGGCCGCCGCCACGAGACCGGCGACCTCGTCCGGGTGTACCCCCAACTCGACGGCGACACGCGGGCGTTCACCCCGGTCCCGGTCCTGCAGCAGGCCGATCAACTGGTACAGCACGACCCTGCGCGGTGCCTGCGGATCACTTCGGTGCAGTGCGGCGAGCAGGCCCGCGAGGGGCGCCGTCGGGGTCGCGGCACGGGCGAGGTCGTCCAGCAGCGTGCCGTCCACCCGCTGTCGGCCACGGGGCCCGGAGGGCACGTACAACCCGTCGAGGACGCGTAATCCGCCGCCACCCGGGGGCAGCAGCGCAGCGCCCAGGTGACGTAACCCTGCCGCGTGCTGGGCCGTGGCGAGTTCGGCGTAACCGGGTACGAGCGGACTCAACGGCAGCCCGGACAGTGCCCGTGGCAGCCCCAGATGATGCCCGAACTCGCGCCCAGCCACGTGTGCCGCTCTCCCCCGATAGAACCTCGAGGGACCATCCCAGCAGATCCCCGTGCTCGGGGAGGCGGTTTTTTCGGAATCCGACCAGGTGGGACCGGCAGAGCCCGTCGCGCCGACCCGGTCTCAGGCCCCGACGGCCGCCAGCACCGGCAGCCCTGCCGCGTCGTACCGGTCCAGCAGTACCCGCGCCACCTCGGGCGCTGCTCCGAGCACGTCCGCCAGCACGTCCGCCTCGGCCGCGCCCCGGGCGATGCGGTCCGGGAGGAAGCCGGGTGCCAGGACGTAGGGCGCCACGGCAACCCGCTCGCAGCCGAGTTCGCGGAGCGCACGCACCGCGTCCTCGGTGCGGGGGAACCCCGCGGGAGAACCGGCGGAGGCGAACGCAGGCCGCACGGCGCACCAACCGGTGTGCCGCCACTCCCGCGCGATTTCTGCGATCACTGCGATCGCCTCCGGGTCGGTGGACCCCGCCGAGGCCAGCACGACCCCGGTCGAGGACTTGTCGGCGGGCGTCAGCCCCGCCTCGTACAGCCGCCGCTCCAGGGCGGCCAGGAGCAGCGGCGAGGGGCCCAGAACCTCCGCCTGCCGGATCCGCAGCTGCGGCGGCGCGGCCCGCAGGACCGCCGGGATGTCGGCCTTGGCGTGGAAGGCACGGGTCAGCAGCAGGGGCAGCGCCACGACGTCCCGTACCCCCTCCGCCGCCAGCGACTCCAGCACCCCCTGCACCGACGGGATGTTGAAGTCCAGGAAGCCGGTCTCCACCCGTACGTCAGGGCGCAGCGAGCGCACCCGCCGCACCAGGGCATGCACCGTCGCGGCGTGCCGCGGGTCGCGGCTGCCGTGGGCGATGACGAGAAGGACCGGCTTCATGGACATGCTCCAGAAAGGGGGTGGCAGGCACCGGAGATCTCAGAAGTCCCAGCCGTCGTCCTCGGCCTCGTCCTTGACCGGCTCCGGCGAGGCGAAGGACTCGCCGACCATGCCCGCGGTGAGCGTGGTGCCGTCGTTCGGGTCGATGAGGATGAAGGAGCCGGTGCGGCGCGAGTCGGCGTAGGAGTCGACCGGCAGCGGCTCGGCGGTGCGGATCTTCACCCGGCCGATGTCGTTGGCGACGAGCTGTCCCGGGTGCGGGTGCAGGGACAGGTCGTCGAGCGTGAGCCGGGACGGGATGTCCTTGACGATCGCCTTGACCGTGCGGGTGCCGTGCTTGAGCAGCACACGGTGGTTGACGGTCAGCGGCTGGTCGGCGACGTGGCAGACCGTGGCCTCGATGTCCTGCGTGGTCGCGGGCGCGTCCTTGGTCGGCACGAGCAGGTCGCCGCGCGAGATGTCGATGTCGTCCTCCAGGAGGACGGTCACCGACTGGGTGGTCCACGCGACGTCGACCGGCCTGCCCAGCAGATCGATGCCGGAGATCTTCGACGTACGGCCCGACGGCAGCACGGTCACCGACTCGCCGACGCGGAACGAACCGGCGGCGATCTGACCGGCGTAGCCCCGGTAGTCCGGGTGCTCGGCGGTCTGCGGCCGGATCACGTACTGCACGGGCAGCCGGGCGTGGCAGTGCCGCAGGTCGTGGCTGACCGGGACCGTCTCCAGGTGCTCCAGGAAGGTCGGCCCGCCGTACCAGTCCATGTTCGCGGACGGGTCCACCACGTTGTCGCCGGCCAGCGCCGAGATCGGGATCGAGGTGATCTCCGGGACGCCCAGTTCGAGCGCGTACGCCGTGAACTCCTCGGCGATCGCGGCGAAGACGGACTCCTGGTAGTCCACCAGGTCCATCTTGTTCACGGCGAGGACGACGTGCGGCACCCGCAGCAGCGCGGCGATGGCGGCGTGCCGGCGGGTCTGCTCGACGACGCCGTTGCGGGCGTCGACGAGGATCACCGTCAGCTCGGCCGTCGAGGCGCCCGTGACCATGTTGCGCGTGTACTGCACATGGCCGGGGGTGTCGGCGAGGATGAACCGGCGCCGGGGCGTGGCGAAGTAACGGTACGCCACGTCGATCGTGATGCCCTGCTCCCGCTCGGCCCGCAGGCCGTCCGTCAGCAGCGCGAGGTCGGGGGCCTCCTGCCCGCGGCTCGCCGAGGCGCGCTCCACGGCCTCCAGCTGGTCGGTGAGGATCGACTTGGAGTCGTGCAGCAGCCGTCCGACGAGGGTGGACTTGCCGTCGTCGACGGAGCCCGCGGTGGCGAACCGCAACAGGGTGGTGGCCGAGAGCTCCTCGGTCGTCGTCGTGCTCATGCTTAGAAGTACCCCTCGCGCTTACGGTCTTCCATCGCGGCCTCGGAGAGCTTGTCGTCGGCGCGGGTGGCGCCGCGCTCGGTCAGCCGGGAGGCGGCGATCTCGGTGATGACCTGCTCCAGGCTCACCGCGTCCGAATCGACGGCACCGGTGCAGGACATGTCGCCCACGGTCCGGTAGCGGACGAGTCGCTTCTCGACCGTCTCGCCGTCCTTCGGCCCGCCCCACTCACCGGCGGTCAGCCACATGCCGCCGCGCTTGAAGACGTCGCGCTCGTGAGCGAAGTAGATCTCCGGCAGCTCGATGCCCTCACGGGCGATGTACTGCCAGACGTCCAGTTCGGTCCAGTTGGAGAGCGGGAACACGCGGACGTGTTCGCCGGGCGCGTGGCGGCCGTTGTACAGGTTCCACAGCTCGGGGCGCTGCCGGCGCGGGTCCCACTGCGAGAACTCGTCGCGCAGGCTGAACACCCGCTCCTTGGCCCGCGCCTTCTCCTCGTCGCGCCGCCCGCCGCCGAACACGGCGTCGAACTTCTCGCTCTGGATCTTCTCCGTCAGCGGCACCGTCTGCAGGGGATTGCGTGTCCCGTCGGGACGTTCGCGCAGCACACCCCGGTCGATGTAGTCCTGCACCGACGCGACGTGCAGCCGCAGGTTGTGCTTCTCGACCGTGCGGTCCCGGTACTCGATGACCTCGGGGAAGTTGTGCCCGGTGTCCACGTGCAGCAGCGAGAAGGGGATCGCCGCGGGGGCGAAGGCCTTCAGCGCCAGGTGCAGCATGACGATGGAGTCCTTGCCGCCGGAGAACAGGATCACCGGCCGCTCGAACTCGCCCGCCACCTCACGGAAGATGTGCACCGCCTCGGACTCCAGCGCGTCCAGGTGCGAGAGGGCGTACGGGGAGTCCGTACCCTCCTCCACTGCGGCGACGGTCGCCGTCATGCCAGTCCCCTTTCGCTGAGCAGGGCGTACACCGACGCCGCGGACTCCTGCACGGTCTGGTTCTGGGACTCGATGCGCAGATCGGGTGACTCGGGCTCCTCGTACGGGTCGTCGACGCCGGTCAGGCCCTTGAGTTCGCCCGCGGCCTGCTTGGCGTACAGACCCTTCACATCGCGTACGGAGCACACCTCGACCGGCGTGGCCACGTGTACCTCCAGGTACGGCGCCCCGCCTTCCTGGTGGCGCTTGCGCACCGCGTCCCGGCTGTCCTGGTAGGGCGCGATGACCGGGACGAGCGCCTTGACGCCGTTACGGGCGAGCAGTTCGGCGAGGAAGCCGATGCGCTGCACGTTGGTGTGCCGGTCCTCGCGGCTGAAGCCGAGGCCCGCGGAGATGAACTCGCGGATCTCGTCGCCGTCGAGCACCTCGACGCGGTGGCCCTCCTCGCGCAGCCGTCCGGCCAGCTCGTAGGCGATGGTGGTCTTGCCGGCGCTCGGCAGACCCGTGAGCCAGACGGTGGCTCCGCTCGTCACGTGGTTCTCCAAATTCGTAGCAAGCTCGGTCATGGTCAGCCGTGCAGCCCGCACTCGGTCTTGCCGCGGCCCGCCCAGCGGCCGGCCCGCGCGTCCTCGCCCTCCAGCACCCGCCGGGTGCAGGGCGCGCAGCCGACGGAGGCGTAGCCGTCCATCAGCAGCGGGTTGGTCAGGACACCGTGCTCGGCGACGTACGCGTCCACGTCGTCCTGGGTCCAGCGGGCGATCGGCGAGATCTTCACCTTCTGCCGCTTCTCGTCCCAGCCGACGACCGGGGTGTTCGCCCGGGTCGGGGACTCGTCGCGGCGCAGACCGGTGGCCCAGGCCACGTAGCTCTTGAGGCCCCGCTCCAGCGGCTCGACCTTGCGCAGCCTGCAGCACAGGTCGGGGTCGCGGTCGTGCAGCTTCGGGCCGTACTCGGCGTCCTGTTCGGCGACCGTCTGGACGGGGGTGAGGGTGATGACGTTGACGTCCATCACCGCCTCGACCGCGTCACGGGTGCCGATGGTCTCCTCGAAGTGGTAGCCGGTGTCGAGGAACACGACGTCCACGCCGGGCATGGCGCGGGAGGCGAGGTGGGCGACCACCGCGTCCTCCATGGACGAGGTCACGCAGAAGCGCTTGCCGAAGGTGGCGACCGCCCACTGGAGGATCTCCAGCGCGGAGGCGTCCTCCAGATCACGGCCCGCCTGCTCGGCCAGCGCCTTGAGATCCGCCGCCGTGCGCTCTTCCTGAGCCGTCGTCATATCTCGTCACCCCCTGCGTCGGTGTGCTGAAGACCCCGGGCGAGGAGCCCGAGGAACTTCAGCTGAAAGGCCCGGTTGCACGCCGCGCATTCCCAGGCGCCGTGGCCCTGCTCGGACGGACGCAGGTCCTCGTCGCCGCAGTAGGGGCAGTAGAAGGGGGCGGCCCGCTCGCTCATGAGAGGGCCTCCTCGGAGGCGCGCGCCGCCCAGGTCGCGAACCGCTCGCCGTCCTCGCGCTCGTCCTGGAACCGCTTCAGGACGCGCTCGACGTAGTCGGGCAGCTCCTCGGAGGTGACCTTCAGGCCACGCACCTTGCGCCCGAACCCGGCCTCCAGGCCGAGCGCGCCGCCCAGGTGCACCTGGAAGCCCTCGACCTGCTCGCCCTTGTCGTCGAGGACCAGCTGGCCCTTGAGACCGATGTCCGCCACCTGGATACGGGCGCAGGCGTTCGGGCAGCCGTTGATGTTGATGGTGATCGGCTCGTCGAAGTCCGGGATCCGGCGCTCCAGCTCGTCGATCAGCTGGGAGCCGCGCGCCTTGGTCTCGACGATGGCGAGCTTGCAGTACTCGATGCCGGTGCAGGCCATGGTGCCGCGCCGGAAGGGGGACGGCCTGGTGGTCAGGTCCAGGGCCTCCAGGGCCTCGGACAGCGACTCGACCTGCGCCTCCTCGACATCGAGGATGATCATCTTCTGCTCGACGGTGGTACGGACCCGCCCGGAGCCGTGCGCCTCGGCCAGCTCGGCGATCTTCGTGAGGGTCGTGCCGTCCACGCGGCCCACGCGCGGGGCGAACCCGACGTAGAACCGGCCGTCCTGCTGCCGGTGCACACCGACGTGGTCCCGCCAGCGCTCCACGGGCTGCGCGGGCGCGGGCCCGTCGACCAGCTTGCGCTTGAGGTACTCGTCCTCCAGCACCTGACGGAACTTCTCCGCGCCCCAGTCGGCGACCAGGAACTTCAGGCGGGCGCGGGTGCGCAGCCGCCGGTAGCCGTAGTCGCGGAAGATCGAGATGACGCCCTCGTAGACGTCCGGCACCTCGTCCAGCGGAACCCAGGCGCCGAGCCGGACGCCGATCTTGGGGTTGGTGGACAGGCCGCCGCCGACCCACAGGTCGAAGCCGGGGCCGTGCTCGGGGTGGTTCACACCGACGAAGGCGACGTCGTTGATCTCGTGCGCCACGTCGAGCAGCGGCGAGCCGGAGATCGCGGACTTGAACTTGCGGGGCAGGTTGGAGAACGCCTTGTTGCCGATGATCCGGCGCTGGATCTCGTCGATGGCCGGGGTGCCGTCGATGATCTCGTCCGCGGCGATACCGGCGACCGGCGAGCCGAGGACCACGCGGGGCGTGTCACCGCAGGCCTCGGTGGTGGACAGCCCGACGGCCTCCAGGCGGTTCCAGATCTCGGGCACGTCCTCGATCCGGATCCAGTGGTACTGCACGTTCTGCCGGTCGGTGATGTCCGCGGTGCCGCGCGCGAACTCCTGTGAGATCTCGCCGATGACGCGCAGCTGCTGCGTGGTCAGCCGGCCGCCGTCGATCCGCACCCGCAGCATGAAGTAGGAGTCGTCCAGCTCCTCCGGCTCCAGGATCGCGGTCTTGCCGCCGTCGATCCCCGGGCGACGCTGGGTGTACAGCCCCCACCAGCGCATACGGCCACGCAGATCGTTCGGGTCGATGGAGTCGAAGCCGCGCTTGGAGTAGATCGTCTCAATGCGTGTCCGCACATTGAGACCGTCGTCGTCCTTCTTGAACTGTTCGTTGCCGTTGAGCGGGGTGAAGTGCCCCGCGGCCCACTGGCCCTCACCGCGGTGACGGCTCACCTTGCGGCGGGGAGTCGCGGCGGCAGGCTTCTGCGGGGTGGCGGCCATGGTTGTTTACGTCCTTCGGGACAGGCGGGAAAGCGGCTCTGACCTGCGCGCATGGGCGCATGGGCATACATGCGCCTCATTGCGCAGGAATGAGGCGAAAGGGGAGTGTCGGGCGCGGACGGACTGTGCTCAGCGCGCCGGACAGATGGCGCTGGACATGCGGCCGAGGTCGACGTGTCGTCGACTCACCAAGGCGATTCCAGTTCCAGACATGACGGAAGCGTGGCACGGAGATCTGGACACAGTCCAGCTTTGTCCGTCATGCGGACACCCTTGTCCCGAAGGGCGAGACAAGGGTGTCGTCGGTCACATGGCCCGAATCGGCCGGTTCTGCCCTGGTCAGCCAGGGTACGCCCCGGGCCAGGGACCGGGCGTGGCCGCCTCGGCCTCCTCCTCGACCTTGGTGTCGAAGAGCTTGAAGCCGCGCCGCAGATAGTTGTCCATGGCGTGCTCCCCGTCCTTGCTGCAGGTGTGCAGCCACACCCGCTTGGTCCGGGCCAGCCCCGGCCAGCGCTCCGCGAGGTCCCAGGCGCGGGCGGCGCCGTACGCCAGCAGGTGCCCGCCGATCCGCCGTCCGCGGAAGGCCGGGATCAGGCCGAAGTAGACGATCTCCACGACCCCGTCGTCCTGCGGATCCAGCTCCACGTACCCCGCCGGGGTCCCCCGGTCGTAGGCGACCCACGTCTCGACACCCGGACGCTCCAGATGCCGCTGCCACTGCGCGTACGTCCAGCTGAGCCGGTCGATCCACTGGATGTCCCCGCCGACGGACGCGTACAGGAACCGGCTGAACTCCGGCGAGGGCGCCTCGGCCCGGACGATCCTCACGTCCCCTTCCGGGGCGGCGGCCGGCAGGAGGTCGTCCGGCGAGGTCTGCTCCAGGGACCAGGTGGTCACGGGGATGTTGGTCATGGCCGTCAGGGAATCATCCCAGCGGCAGATCTGTCGATCGGCGGCCGGCGGACCGCCGACGCGACAGTCTCCGCGTCCCCGGCGGCTACCCCAGCGCCCGGTCGATCGACGTCAGCGGCACCGCGAACAGCATCCGGCCCGACTGGGACCAGACCTCGCCGGTCGCCTCCCAGTAGGAGAGGGGACCTGCCTGGACGCCCCAGCAGCGCGGGGCGTTCTCCGAGCCGCAGCGGGTCGCCTCGGCGCCCTCGGTGTCCTGGCGCCACAGGCTGCCCTGCCGGTCCGTGGCGCCCGGGGCGCGGCCGAGGTACCAGTCGGAGCGCTCCGTCCCGTCGGCCCGGTGCGACAGCAGGCCCCTGATGCCGGACGCCTCCGTCTCGTACGCCTCGACCGCGGACGCGGCACCGGTGGCATCGGTGGCCGGCAGGCCGGCGCGGGCCGGGTCCTTGCTGAAGTCGTAGCGCCACAGACGGGAGTGCTCCTCGCTGTCCGCCGGCGTCCACTCGCTCGCGACCAGGCTGTCGGGCGCCGTGCTGCGGTCCAGGGAGACAGCCCCGAGGCGGGGCGCGGTGCCCGTGCCGTTCAGGCGGTACGAGCCGACAGCCGGCAGGACGAAGCGCTGGCCGTGCGCCGACCAGCCGTCCCCGACGCGGCCCACGGCGGCGCTGTCGACCGTGGTGCGCTGGACGCGGTTCATGTCGTACACGTACAGCCCGTCGGCGGCGGTCACCAGCAGCTTGTCCTGGTACCAGACCATGCCGGTCAGACGGGAGGACAGGGCGCGGTAGTCGCGTCCGCCGTCCACCGGGACGACGAGGAGGGCCGAGGCGTACCTGAGGTGGTCCACGTCGTTCGCGTCGACGAAGGCGACCCGGGCGAGGCCCCGGTCGGCGGTGCCCCGGCTCCAGCCGGAGAGCAGTACGCGGTTGTCGTTCCACCAGCCGTCGTCGTCGGCGTCCCCCGAGGTGGTGACCGCGCCCGCCCGCCAGTTCCGGGTGTCGGCGGCGTCCCAGCAGTACGCGCGGGTGGCGGTCGGCGCGACCGGCAGCGCCGTGCGCTCGTCGGCCGTACAGCCGGACGCGGCACGCAGGGTGCGGTCGGCGCTCTGAAGGACGGCGCGTACCCCGACCGGCTTGCCCATCCCGGAGGCGAGTTCGTCGAGCGTGGTCTGCGGGACCAACTGCTCCTGGAGCCGGAGCGCGCGGGTCTCGGCGTCCCTGGTGAGAGGCTCCAGCGCCCCGGGGTTGTCACCGACGGTGGCCTGCGAGGCGCTGATCATCGTGGCGGCGGCGGTGAGTGCCAGGGCGGTTCCGGCCAGGAACGCGCGTACCGCACGCCCCTGCTTTCGTCGACGGTGTCTGCCGCGGTGCTTCATCAAACCTCCCGAGGCGAGCCAACTGCCTCTATTGGTCCGTAGGTTGACCAAAGGAGCAGGTGGGGTGGCTCGTAGAGGGATGCTACGGCAGGTGAGCACGCTTGCGGACTAAGACCCCGCAAATATGCGGATTCTTCGAAACGCCGGTTCGCTCACACCTCGGCCGAGAGCCTGCCCCGCACCACCGCCGGTGCCGTCGAATGCGGCAGCAACTCGCGCGGGTCGTCCGGCAGCAGCACCCCGACCTCCGCGTCCTCGCGGAAGCGGTACGGCCGGTGCTCCAGGAACGCCCCGAGATAGCGCCGTACGCGGGACATCTCGGCCCGCACCGTCACCGTACGGCCCGCGTCCCCGAACATGTCCTCGGCCAGCTCCGCCGCGCTGCGTCCGGTGCGGTGCAGGGCCAGGAGGTAGAGCAACTCGGCGTGCCGGGGGCTCAGTTCATGGCTCCAGGAACCCGCGCCGCCGGACACCGTCACCGACCAGCGGCGCGGCTGCGTCAGGTCCAGCGCGATCCGCGTCGAACCGGCCGGCACCGGCTCGTCGGCGGGCCGCAGCAGCCAGCCGCCCGCCAGCGGCTCCACCGAGCACAGGCCGAGCGGCGGCAGCCACCGGCGGCCCGGCGACAGGGACTTGGGCAGCGCGACCCGGTTCGCGTACGGCATCCCGGTCACCGCGGCGGTCCAGCCGTCCCGGTCCACCACGACCGCCCGCCCCGGCATCCGGGCCAGCACCGGCGCCGCCACCGCGCGCAGCCGCTCCAGCGAGGTCAGATGCAGCTCACGCAGCCGGGCCTCGGCCAGCTTGGCCACCGAGTCGACCCAGGCGAGCGTGGCCGGGTGCATGGTCTCCAGCGGACCGCTGACGTCCACCACGCCGATCAGCCGGCCGTCCCGCGGGTCCGTGATGGGCGCGCCGGTGCAGGTCCACGAGGTCTGGGAGCGCTGGAAGTGCTCGGAGGCGAAGACCTGCACGGGCCGGCGCACCACCGCCGGGGTGCCCACCCCGTTGGTGCCGACGACGCTCTCCCGCCAGTCGGCGCCGAGTTCGAACCCGAGGCCGTCGGCCTTGCGCAGCACGGCGGAGCTGCCCTCCCGCCACAGCACCCGGCCTTCGTCGTCGGCGACGACCATGATGTGGTGGGCGACGTCCGCGACCGACAGCAGCCCCTCCCGCAGCACCGGCAGCACATGCCTCAGCGCGGTGCTCTCCCGGCGCCGCTGCACCTCTTCTCGGGACAGCAGCCCGGAGCGGAAGTCGTGGTCGGGGTCGACCCCGCCGCGCAGCATGCGTTCCCAGGACTGCTCGATCACCGGGCGCGGCGCGACGGGCGCGGGCTGCCCGGCGAGCGTGGCGGCGCGGACATCGCTGAGCACCCGGGCCGCCCGTGCCGAGTCCACGGCGGCCAGCTGCGTCACGTCCGTCGGCGAGAGCGCCAAGGGTCCTCCCGGTTCGGGCTCGCACTGACTGTGTGACTCATACTGCCGTCCGCCTCTCGCGGAGGCACACACTCCGCACACAGACGCCAACAAGTTGCAACCCCTTGCAACCCTGGTGGTCCGCGCCGGCGTGATTGAAACTTGAGCAACGCCGTCCCGAGCGGCGTTCGAGGGCTCGAACGGGCCTGGATGGGGGTGGTGCCGTGTCGGCGCAGCACCACCCCCTACCTCCGGCGGTTGGGCGGGTTTCGCGGCGGGGGGTGCCGCTTTCTGTGCGTCGGCGGCTGGTGGTTGTGTGTGGCTGGTCGCGCAGTTCCCCGCGCCCCTCAGGTTGGCAGGGCTCGCCCCACGATTGATGCGAGCGAGAGACTGTGGGGCAGTGTGCCGAACGCCGCGCCCCCGTCGCCTCCCAGGCGCGACGCGCAGAACGCGTCCGCGACCTCCGGTGGTGCGAACCGGACGAGCAGGGAGCCCTGTAGGACCAGCGCGAGCCGTTCCGTCAGGCGTCGGGCCCTTGCCTCGATGCCCTCCAGGTCGGCGAGTTCGGTCAGCAGGGCCTTGATCGCGCCGTCCAGGCGGTGGTCGGCGCCGCGTGCCTTGCCGACCTCGCGGAGATAGGCGTCGAGCGCCGCGGGCTCGCGCTGCAACGCGCGCAGTACGTCCAGCGCCTGGACGTTGCCGGCGCCCTCCCAGATGGAGTTCAGCGGTGACTCGCGCACCAGCCGGGGCATCCCGGACTCCTCGACGTACCCGTTGCCGCCCAGGCACTCGGACGCCTCGATCGTCACCGGCGCACACCGCTTGGTCACCCAGTACTTGGCGGCCGGCACAGCGATCCGCAGCAGCGCCCGCTCCTGCTCGCCGCCGTCGTCGTAGGCGGCCGCGAGCCGCAGCGCGAGGGTCGTCGCCGCCTCGGACTCGACGGCCAGGTCGGCCAGTACGTTGCGCATGAGCGGCTTGTCGACGAGCTTCCCGCCGAACGCCTCGCGGTGGGAGCAGTGGTGGACCGCCTGCGTGACCGCCTGACGCATCAGTCCCGCCGAGCCGAGGACGCAGTCGAGCCGGGTCGCCGCCACCATGTCGATGATGGTGCGCACCCCGCGCCCCTCCTCGCCGACCCGGCGCGCCCATGTCCGTTCGAACTCGACCTCGGCGGAGGCGTTCGAGCGGTTGCCGAGCTTGTCCTTGAGGCGCTGGATCAGGAACACGTTGCGGGTGCCGTCCGCCAGGACGCGCGGCACGAGGAAGCACGTGAGTCCGCCCGGCGCCTGCGCCAGCACGAGGAACCCGTCCGACATGGGGGCCGAGCAGAACCACTTGTGCCCGGTCAGCTCGTAGGACTCGCCGTCGGGCAGGGGGCGGGCCGCCGTCGTGTTGGCGCGTACGTCGCTGCCGCCCTGCTTCTCCGTCATGCCCATCCCGAACAGCGCCCCGGCCTTCTGCCGGGCGGGCCGCAGCTCGTGTTCGTAGATCATGGACGTCAGCAGCGGCTCCCACTCGGCGGCGAGGTCGGGCTCCGTCCGCAGCGCCGGCACCGCCGCGTGGGTCATGGACAGCGGGCACCCGTTGCCGGCCTCGACCTGCGTCCACAGCAGGAAGGCGGCCGCCCGTCGCACATGCCCGCCCGGCCGGGCCCAGGCCGCGGTCAGCCCCGCCGCGACGCCCTTGCCGAGCAGCCGGTGCCAGGACGGATGGAACTCGACCTCGTCGATCCGCCGGCCGTAGCGGTCGTGCGTGCGCAGCCACGGCGGGTTCTCGTTGGCCAGGACGGCCCACTCCTGCACCTGCCGCGATCCGCAGGTCCGGCCGAGCGCGGTCAGCTCGCCCCGCGCCTCGTCCAGCAGCTCCGGCGCGAGATGACGTTCGACGGCCGCGGTCAGGGCCCGGTCGGAGGTGTAGACGTCGTGGCCGATCAGGGGCGGGGGCTGGTTGGTCACGGTGTGCGTGCTGCCTGCCATACCTGTGAACCTATCCCTCCGTGGGGCGGTGGATTCCACCCTGACACGTCGACGGCGCGCAGGACCGGCCAGGTGGCGACGGTGTGCGCACCCGGCGCCGCTATGAGTGCGCCCCCATGGGGCGGATACCTTTAGGTCGTGCAGCAGGCAAGTGAATCCCCCCAGCCGACCTCCGGCCGCCTCCACCGGGCGCGTGTCCTCTACCGGAACGTCTCGAAACGCAGGACCGTCTGGCTGTTGCTGAAGGACACCGTCAACTCCTGCATCGAGTACCGCATCCTGGGTCTCGCGGCCGAGGCCGCGTTCTTCACGCTGCTGTCCGTCCCGCCACTGCTGCTCAGCCTCATCGGCCTCCTCGGTTACGTCGACGACTGGACCGGCACCGACACCATCAGCAGCCTGGAGGCCAACCTCCTGGAGGCCTCGCGCACCGTCCTGTCCGACAAGGGCGTGCGCCAGATCGCCCAGCCGATCCTGGACGACGTGATGCACGGCGGCCGCCCCGACGTCATCTCCGTCGGCTTCCTGTTCGCCCTGTGGTCGGGGTCGCGCGCGGTGAACGTCTTCATAGACACCATCACCGTGATGTACGGCCTCGACGGCGTCCGGGGCATCGTCAAGACCCGGCTGGTGGCGTTC
The DNA here is from genome assembly GCF_003963535.1 of Streptomyces cyaneochromogenes. Lineage (GTDB taxonomy): Bacteria > Actinomycetota > Actinomycetes > Streptomycetales > Streptomycetaceae > Streptomyces > Streptomyces shaanxiensis. The sequence continues at coordinate 8,064,552 of NZ_CP034539.1, forward strand.
CTGCTGTTCATCGCGGCCCTGCTGATCGGCTCGGTGGCGCTGCCGCTGATGGTGGCCGGGCCGGACGCGGTCGTACGGATCGTGCCCTGGTCGGAGACCCTGGTGCAGGTCCTGTACTGGCCCGTCGTGATCGTCCTGTCGATCGCGTTCCTGACCACGCTCTACCACGTGTCCGTGCCGGTCCGCTCCCCCTGGATCGAGGACGTGCCCGGCGCGCTGGTCGCCCTCGGCATGTGGGTCCTGGGCAGCTTCCTGCTGCGCATCTACCTGACGAACACGATCGAGGGCGCGTCGATCTACGGCTCCCTCGCCGCCGCCGTCGCCGTGATGCTGTGGATCGGTGTGTCCGCGTTCGCCGTGCTTGTCGGGGCCGCGGTCAACGCCGCGATCGACCGGGTCTGGCCGGCCGCCGCGACGGCCGCGGCCCGCGCCGCCAACGAGCGGCTGCGCGAGGCCCAGGTCGCCGAGTACGTCGCCCGCCACGCCGTCGGCCGCGAGCCCGGGCTCGAGGACCCCGACGATCCGGACATGCCGTCGGAGTTCCCCGAGAGGTGGTCGCGGTTCCTGCCGCCGGAGGACGTGTCGTCACGGCTGCGGACCCATGTGAAGAGCACGCACCACACCCCGCACAAGCCGGAGGACCCGGACCGGTCCTGAGCGCGTCGGTTCCGGGTCGCGGGCAGGGGCCGGCGACCGAGGACGGCAGCCGCTCAGGGCTTCCACGCCCCCGCCGCCGCTGCCTCCCGCACGAAGTCACCGAAGTCGCGCGGCTCACGGCCGAGTACCGCGCGGACGTCGTCCGTGACATGGGCGTTGCGGCCGTCCGTGACACCTGCGAAGACCTCGATCAGCAGCTCCACCTCCTGCGGCGGCACCCCGAAGCCGGCCAGGACCTCGCCGTAGGCCCGGGTCGGGACCGGTGTGTACGTGATCGTGCTGCCCGTGGCCGCGGAGATCTCCGCGACCGCCTCCCGCCAGGACAGCAGCCGTGGCCCGGTCAGCTCCAGCGTCCGGCCCGCATAGCGGTCCCCGGACGTCAGCACGGCCGTCACCACGTCCGCGATGTCCCGCACGTCGACGAACGGCTCGCGCACCTCGCCCGCCGGGAACACCAGCTCCCCGTGGAGCATCCCCTCCACCAGCGGCCCCTCACTGAAGTTCTGCGAGAACCACGTGGCCCGTACGATCGTCCAGTCCGCGCCGGAGGACCTCAGCGCCTCCTCGGCCGGCAGCGCCTGGTCCTCGCCGCGCGCCGACAGCAGCACCAGTCGCCGTACGCCCAGCCCGACCGCCTCGCGGGCGAGCGCCCCGATGCCCTCGGCCGCCGCGGGAAAGCCGATGTCGAACGGGTACATCAGGTACGCCGCGTCCGCGTCCCGCAGGGTCCGGGCCCACGTCGTCGGGTCCTCCCAGTCGAAGCCCTGCGCCCGGGACGCGGCCCGCACCGTGAGTCCCGCCGCGTGCGCCGCCTGCGCCACCCGGCTGCCCGTACGACCCGAGGCACCGGTCACCACCACCGTCATCCGCTGTGTGTTCGCCTTGTCGGCCGTGTTCTGAGTCATGCCTCCAGTCAACGGTCGCGCGCCTCAACGGCCCATCGCTGAACGGCTCATTCCCATGCGCGCGCGTCTACGCTGGCGGCATGGATGCCCTTGCAGGCCTGCTGGAGGGGCCACGCGCGCGTGGCGCCTTCATGATCCGCGCGTGTTTCGAGCCGCCGTGGTCCATCAGGGTCGAGGACCGCGCCCCGCTCACCGTCATGGTCATGGTCCGCGGCGAGGCCTGGGTGATCCCCGACCAGGACCAGGGGGAGCGAAGCGAGATGGGGGTCCCCCCGGCCGAAGGCTGGGGGAGGATCCGGCTGCGCGCGGGCGACCTCGCCATCGCCCGCGGCCCCGACCACTACACCTGCGCCGACGACCCCGGCACCCCGCCCCAGGCCCTGATCCTGCCGGGCGCCGAGTGCCGCTACCCCGACGGACGCGCCCTCAACGGCTCGATGGACCTCGGCGTGCGCACCTGGGGCGACCGGGTGGACGGCTCGGCCGTGATGCTGATCGGCACGTATCTGTGGGAGGGCGAGATCAGCGGGCGGCTGCTGAACGCGTTGCCGCCGCTGCTGGCGCTCACGGCCGACGTGTGGAACTGCCCCCTGACGCCGTACCTCATGGAGGAGGTCGTCCGCGACGAGCCCGGTCAGGAGGTCGTCCTGGACCGGCTGCTCGATCTGCTGGTCATCGCCGCGCTCAGGGCCTGGTTCTCCCGTCCGGAGGCGGAGGCGCCGGCCTGGTACCGGGCGCTGGCGGACCCGGTCGTCGGGCGCGTCCTCCGGCTGGTCCAGGACGATCCCGCGCACCCCTGGACGGTCGCCTCGCTGGCCGCGAAGGCGGGGGTGTCGCGGGCCGCGCTGGGGCGGCGCTTCACCGAACTGGTGGGGGAGCCGCCGATGACGTATCTGACGGGGTGGCGGCTGGCGCTGGCGGCGGACGCGTTGCGGGACACCGGGGACACGTTGGATTCCATCGCGCGCAGGGTCGGCTACGGGAGCGCGTTCGCGTTGTCCAGTGCGTTCAAGCGGGTGTACGGGGTGAGTCCGCAGGAGCATCGGGGGCGGGTGGTCGTGGGGTAGGGCGGGGATCGCCGTGGGGGTGCGTGCTGTCTGCGGGCTGCGCGTACGTCGTGGCTGGTCGCGCCCACGCGGCGGAGCCGCACATCGAGACAGCCCCGCGCCCCTTCAGGGCGTTGCGGCGTAGCCTTGCCGTCATGTACGCGGAACGGGCGTCCCGGCTGGCCGGTGCTGTGGTCTGGACGAACACCCCGGACGAGTCCGGCGTAGGGCGTGTCCTCCCTGACGGATGCATGGATCTGCTCTGGAACGACGGCAGGCTGCTGGTCGCCGGGCCCGACACGCGCGCCTACGTCACCGAAGGGGAGCCGAGTACCTGGGTCGGTGTCCGTTTCTGTCCGGGGACCGCGCCCGCGTTTCTCGGCGTGCCGGCGCATGAAGTGCGTGACCGGCGGGTCGAGCTCGCGGATCTGTGGCCGGCCTCGGACGTACGACGACTGCGTGGTCGAATCGGGGCCGCGCCCGACCCCGTGACCGCGCTGGAAGACCTGGCGCTGGAGCGTGCCGCTGACGCCGGGCCGTCTGATCCTCTGCTGCGGCGGGTCGTGGCCGCCCTTGAGGCGGGGCAACCGGTCGCCGCCACGGCCGACGAACTCGGCATCGGCGCACGGCAGTTGCACCGCCGGTGTCTCACCGCCTTCGGCTACGGCCCCAAGACGCTGGCCCGGATCCTGCGGCTGCAGCGAGCCCTCGCCCTGGCGCGGGACGGTGTGCCCTTCGCGGACACGGCCGCCCGGGCCGGATTCGCTGATCAAGCCCATCTGGCGCGGGACGTCAAGGAGTTGGCGGGCATGCCGTTGGGCGAGCTACTCTGCCGGCCCTAGCGGGGCGAACAGGTCGACGCCGTTTCCGTCCGGGTCGTGGACGGTGGCGTAGCGCTGGCCCCAGAAGGCGTCCCACGGCTTGAGCTCGCCGTGGCAGCCGGCGGCGACCAGTTCCTCGTACACCGTGTCCACCTCACCCGGATCCGCGCACCGCAGGGCCAGCCCGGCCCGGCTGCCACCGGTGGGCGGCTGCCAGCCGGCATGGAAGGACCGTACGGTCTCCTCGGTGTCGAGCAACAGCCGCAGCCCGCCCGGCAGTTCGGCCTCGGCGTGCGGCTCGGACTCGGAGCCCTGGGGGAAGGCGAAGCCGAGACGGCGGTAGAAGGTGACGGAGGCGGCCATGTCGGAGACGACGAGGCCGATGGCATCGAATCGTGGAGTCATGCGGCCACCGTAGGCAGCCGGGGAGCGGCGGGTCTTGAAGGAATCGGACGCCTCGCGGCCGCCGCGTCAGTGGAAGGTCACCGGGCCTCGGGGCGTGTCCACCGTGAACGACATCCCCACCGGGCCCGTCGTGAGGTCGAGGTTCGTGCCGAGTGCCGTCAGCAGGCGCCGGATCTCGTCCGGGTCGGGGGCGGTCGCGGAGAGGGACAGCAGGGGTGTGGTGGGCAGGCCCGAGGCGGTGGGGTGGAGCGAGGTGCCCCAGTCGATGAGGAACGGGACGAGGCCGGAGGGGTGGGCGTCGTCGCCGTCGGTGAGCCGCCATTGCAGCAGGGTGCCGTCGGGTCTGCGGCGGCTCATCGCCTGCGCGGAGCCCGGGTCGTAGCCCTGGGCTCGGGCGCTCTCGATCGCCGCGTCCAGGTCCGGCGGGCTGATCGCCCAGGTGACCGTGTGCGGGGCGGTGAACCCGTCGACGTCGAAGGGGCGGGGCTGCCCGGGCTCGGACTGCTCGGGATCCGGGCCGATGATCTCCAGATAGCGGGCGCCGCCCAGGGACACCAGGTGGTTCCGGGTGCCGAGCCCGACGTGCGTGCCGCCCGGGGCCGGGGTCACGCCCGTGCGCCGGGTGAAGTCGGCGACCGTGGCGGCCAGGTCGGGGGTCGCGAGGACGAGATGATCCAGGAGCGCGGGAATGGCGTTCATCGCTGCCGAGGCTACGCAGAACGGCCCGCGGAATGGAACACCTGTGCGCCGGTAACGGGGATGGGGAGCCCGGTCACTCCTCGTGGACGACCGTGCCGTCGTCGAGCAGCTTCGGGTGGATCTTCATCGGGCCGTACTCGTCGACGTCCGAGGGGCGCGGGGGCTCCGGGCCGTCGGGGCCCATTCGGAGCATGCGCTCGACCCGGCAGACCCGGAGCGTCCGCCCCGCCACCCGGGCCTCGTCGGCGCGTTCGAGTGCCCGGAACTCCTCGGCCGCCTTCTCGTAGACGGCCTTCTTCTCGTCGTCGTACTGGTACAGCAGGGGCCACAACTCGACCATCGCGTCATGGAGCGCACGCCGGGCGTCGTGCGGAGTGGACTGGAGCGCCAGGGCCGGCTCCCAGCCGGTCCGTTCGCGCTCGACCACGCCGAAACAGACGGGCAGCAGCACGATCCCCGGATGCGAGCGCACCGCACGCTCCGAGTCCCGGCGCACCTCGGCCGGGAACCGCACGCCCCGGTACACGAAGCCGCGCAGCCCCGCCCGCAGGGCGCCCGCCATCGGACCGTCGTCCCCGGGGCCCGGGTCGAGGACGAGGTCGAGGTCGGGGGAGGGGGTGTGACCCGCGCGCCGCTCCCACGTGCGCACTGTGGGCTCGGGGTCGGTGGGGCGGGGCGGCTCCAGCCGGTCGCTGCCGTCGCAGCGCGTGAACTCGTCCCCGCGCACGATCCGGTACCGCACCCCGCATGCCTCGACCTCGTTCACCGGCTCCCGCTCCAACACGTCCACGGCGGCGAGCAGTTCACGTCGCACCGCCGGATCGTCGGTGTCGTCCTTCGCGCGGAACCACAGATGGCTGTTCAGCGAGTCCCGGCACATCTGCGGCATCCCGTGCACGACCGGCTTCAGCACCCGCCACTCGGGCCCCACCGCCGGTTCCTGCGCGGCGACCCCGAACACCGGCCCACGCAGGGCGAACCCCGGATAGCGCACCGAGGCGTCCACCGCGTCGGCCTCCCGCACCCAGGCAGCGGGGTCGTCGCGGCGGATCAGCTCGTCGTGGAGCGCGTGGATCTGTTGCTGCCAGTCATGGGTCATGCACGCATTGTCGCGAGACCGAGGGTGTGCGTGAGGGTGAACCGACCCAACAACGCGGGGTGTTGGGCGGCCCCGTCCCAGGCGATCCGAAACTTTCGGATCACCGGCGGCAGTGGGCTCCCGACCCCGGCTCACCTAGGCTCGACGGCATGTCCGCACGGCTCCTCGTCTACACCCGCACCACCGGCTACCGGCACGAATCCATCCCGGCCGGCGTCGAAGCCGTACGCACCATCGGCGACTTCGAGGTGGACCACACCGAGGATCCGCAAGCCTTCGAGAGGTCCCTCGACGGCTACGCGGCCGTCGTGTTCCTCTCCACCAGCGGCGAGGTGCTCACCCCCGCCGGGCGCGAGCGGCTCGCCGCGTACGTCGAGTCGGGCGGCGGCTTCACCGGCGTGCACGCGGCGGCCTGCACGGAGTACGACTGGCCGTACTACGGCGAGCTGCTGGGCGCGCGGTTCGGCCGGCACCCCGAGTACCAGCCCGGCAAGGCGGTCGTCGAGGACCGGGACCATCCGGCGACCCGGCATCTGCCCGCCGTGTGGGACTTCGCCGACGAGTGGTACGACTTCCGCAGCAACCCCCGAGGTTCGGTACGGGTGTTGGCCTGCGCCGAGGAGTCGTCGTACGACGGAGGCGGCATGGGGGAGGACCACCCGCTGGTGTGGTGCCGCGAGCAGGGATCCGGCCGCGTCTTCTACACGGCCCTCGGCCACGCCGCCGAGGCCTACGACGACCCGGACTTCCGCGCGCACCTGCTGGGCGGCGTCAACTGGTCGGCGGGGCTGGACTAGACACGGCGGAAGGCCGCTCGCAGGAGCGGCCCTCCGACCCCTTGCCGTGCTACGAAGCGCGGGGCGGCCTGGGGAGTGCGCGGAACTGGGGGCCGTAGGTGTGGCCCGGGGAGTAGGGGATCTGGGTCTCCATCAGTTCCACGGCGGGACGCTCCAGCCCGCGCATGGCGTGCTCGGCCGCGTTCAGCGCGCGGTGGCCGCCACCGGACCAGGCCGCGTCGAGGGTGTCCAGCACGGTGCTGTAGGTCGCGTCGAACCGGTACAGGAGCCCGCGGACATGGGCGTCCTGGGGGGTGGGCCAGCCGCCGGCCGGAACCGGGGCCATGGGGCGCACGTCGGGGAAGGGCACGGGCGCGCCGACGTACCGCCAGCCCTCGTCGGTCTCGCGCAGCTCCCGGCCGTAGTAGATCTCGCCGAAGGCGTAGTAGTGCGCCCGTTCGTCGTCCTCGAAGGGGTCGGCCGGGGAACCGGAGGTGCCCTCGCCCTGCTCCCTGATGATCTCGATGGCGCGCTCGACGTGGTCGAGGTTCTCGATCGGCCGCAGGTCGTCGCCGCCGACGTGCTCGGACACCTGTCCCCGCACCGACAGCTCCGGCCGCACGGTCAGGAACGCCTTCAGCATCCCGGCATAGAACTCGCCGACGGTGGGCGAGGTCTGCGCGTTGCGGGTGAGGGGTTCCTCGGGCGCCTCGATCGCCATCATCACATCGCGGACATAGGGCTTGCTGAGGCCCGACAGGTAGACGTTCACCCCGGCCCGCACACCGCCGGGCAGCGGACCGGGAAAGACGGGCGCGGCGGCCTTGATCTGCGGCCTGCCGCCCACGGCCACGAGCAGGTTGCTGACGATGCTCAGGTGGAACATCTCGTCGCCGACGATGCGCCGGATCATCCGCGCGACCTCGCTGCGGCGGTCCTTGACCGACCACCAGCCGCACAAGTACGGCGGGATGGTGGCGAGTTCGAGTCCCACCGCGACCTGCAGGGACGACCTGAGCCACTCGACGCCGCGCCCGGTCTCGGGAACGGCCATCAGCCGCGCCACTGACCCGAGGGCGGGCGCGGCGAGCGGCCCGCTCTCCGGCAGTGCGGCGGCAGCCTGGGCGGGACCGGCGACCGCGGCCGGCGCTCCGGCCGCCACCGCCGCCGACGCCAGGAAACTCCTGCGCTTGAACGGAGCCACCGCCGGCCTCTCCGGCACTTCGCTCATACCCGTCACCCTCGCCTCAGCTCATAGCGATGGTCCCGCCTCGGCTCGCACGCCCCCGGGACCCCTCCGACAGCTCGCGAAGCTAGCAGTCAAAATGATCGCTACCGGGGCATACGGGCCGATAAGTGCAGCGACCACTCTGTCGGTCCAACGTTTGGGTTCCGGTACGGCGTTCGGAATCGGGCTCCTGCCAGCCGAGCGCGGCCCGGCGGAGGGTGTCGACGACGCGCAGGACGTCGGGGTTGGCATCGGTGTGAGCTGCTTGCCGAAGACGAGCCGCCAGTAGCGGCGCACGATGGGCAGGTCCTCGGCGCAGGTGACGAGCGGGACGTCCTTCAGCCGGGCGCAGAGGTCGTCGGGCGCCGGGGCGCTGCCGGTGCGCGGTGTCCATCGCGGTGCCGCGACCAGTACGTACTCCTCGTCCGCGAGCGGTACGGAGAGCAGGGCGCGGCCCCCGGGGCGGCGGGTGGCGATCAGCGGGTCGTGCCGGCCCGCGCGCAGCTCCTCGAGGAGCGGTTCGGTCAGCACCTTCGGTACCTTCGGCGCCTTCGGCTTCCCGCCCCTGGACGCGCACGTCGTCGAGTTCCAGGAGCCGGCCGACGCCCGAGGAGCGGCGCGACGTCCTGCACGTCTGGCTGGGGGAGGACCTGCCCGGAGGCCGCGTCCGGGAAGATGGACCCGACACGTTGATCTTGACCGAGCCCGGGGGTGCGGCGGATGTCGATGACGAGCTTCGACGAGAGTGAGCGACTGGTGTGGGCGGGCCGAGGGGCCGCTTATGCCGGAAGCTACGCCGGACTGTGCGCCCATCCGGTGCCCAGGCTGCTCGATGCCGCTGAAGTCGGACCGGGAATACGGCTGTTGGACGTGGGAACCGGTCCCGGTACGGTCGCTGCCGCCGCATGCGCCCGGGGCGCGCGGGTGACGGCCGTGGACGCGGAGCCGACCATGGTGGAGCTGGCAGCACGAGCGGCGCCCGAGGCGGACGTGCGGGTCGCGGTCCTCCCCGAACTCCCCTTCCCTGACGGTGAGTTCGACGCCGTCGTGGCCAACTTCGTGCTGAACCACGTCGGCCGGCCCCGGCTCGCCCTGGCCGAACTGCGCCGTGTCGTCAGGCCGAACGGCTGGGTCGCCCTGACGATCTGGGCGGCACCACCGGCCCCGGGCCAGACTCTGCTGGGCCGTGCGATCCAGGCCGCCGGCGCCGTACGCCCCCCGCACCTCGCCGCCGGACTGGCCCCGCAGGACGACTTCCCCCGTGACGAGAGCGGCCTCACCGGCCTCATGGGCTCGGCAGGACTGCGCGAGGCCGCCTGCGAGACCCTGCGCTGGGACCACCGGGCCGGTGTCGAGGAGTGGTGGAGCGGCCCTGCGGCCGGCGTGGCGTGCGGCGGCCGCACGGTGCAGAGCCAGACCCCTGCGATCCGCGCCGAGATCAAGCGCCACTTCGACCTCTTCAGCGAGGAGTTCGCCGACGAGAACGGTGTCCTCACGTTGCCCCACGCCGCGTTGCTCGCCCGCGCACGGGGCTGAACCACGGGTGGGGGCACCTCAGCTTGTTCTTTATCTACCAAGATCTTCCGGGCTTGCCGATGGCTTTGAGGGTCTCGGGGCGTTTGACGGTTTTGCCGACGTCGTAGCGGGTGGCGGGTCGCCGGTTCTTCGAGCCGAGGGGGCGTCCGGGACCGGTTCCGGTGGGTTGAGGAACACGGGCCGGGCAGAGCAGGTGGGCGCGGATGTTCCTGAACCCTCGGCGGACCCGGGCCGGGGTGAGGCGTTCGGGTTTCGCAGGCTTCTCCCAGGGCCGGCGGAGATCGGTGGCCAGCGGCCGGGCGAGGCGGAGCTGGGTGTGGGCGACGACCTGGAGCCAGGTCCAGCGGTCCGCTGCCTCGGGAGTACGGATTTTCGGGGTGGTCCAGCCGAGCGTCTGTTTTCCGAACCGGAAGGTGTGCTCCAGGTCGAATCTCCTGAGGAACACCTGCCACCACAGGTCCACGTCCGCAGGGGCGGCGCCGGTCTTCGAGGACCACAACCACACGGGCGGGGCCTCTCGTTCCTTCGAGAGGTGCTCGACCTTCAACCGGACCAGGGTGCCTTCGACGATGGGGAGTTCGCCGTCGTGCTCCAGCCAGGCCGAGCGGTGGGTCAGTCTCGGGTGGACCCGGTCCCACGCCTGGGCTTCGGCCTTTCCGTAGTTCACCGTGTCGGTGGCCGTGGTGATCGCCGGATCGGGCCAGGTCTCGGGCTTGGCAAAGCGGAACTCCGGCCAGTGCTTGGGTGGCCGGCCGTTGACGCCGCGCATCCTCGGTGGTTTCGGCAGACGCATCACCCGGTCGCTGCGGATCCGCCCGACCAGCTCGACGGGCAGATCCCGCAGTACCCAGGCCAGGCGGGTGACGTCGTAGCCGGCGTCCATGACGATCGTCATGTCCGGGTCTCCCGGCGTCCACTGGCCGGCCGTGATGAGCCGTTCGGCCACGGACCTCAGCTGGGCAGCGGTGACCGCGGTCGCGTCGTCCTCGGGCCCGAGCCGGACCACGTCCAGGATCCCGGTCCACGACGTGGCACCGGGCTCCAGGACAGCGACGAAGGAGTACGGCCAGCCCGGAATGAACTGCGACGCCGACTTCGCCCGCCCGTAGACGTGGCAGAACAGCCGGTCCGCCGAGCACGGCGCGTCCGACCTCAGCCACGGCGACACATCGACCGCCAGCACCAGACGCCCGCCGTCGAAGCGGGGCAGGGGCATGTCGGCCAGCAAGGACCGCAACCTGTCGACGTCGATCCGGCCGTGGTTGAGGGCGCCGTACAACGCTCCGTGCCCACGACGGTGCTCGGGCACCAGCGTCAGGTCCACCGGCGAGACCACCCGCCCGTCGACACACAGCAGCGCGTCGGTCAGCTCGAACAGTTCGTCACGCCGGGCGGTCAGACACTCATAGAACTCACCCCGGAAGCGTGACGCTTCCGCGAACGCTTCCCTCCGCACAGCATCTGGCAGCAGACTCACCCTCACGGCCTTCGTCGTGGATATGTGCACCTTGGTCGGAGCACATGATTCAGACGAAGGCCGCCCCCGTGTCCGGGGAATCCCCAGGTGAGCGACCTAGTGCGAGACGTCGTTCGATGCCAGGTGCCACACCGACCCAGGCATGCCGAGGCGAGTACGACCGACCGACTCAACAGCGCGTCCCTCTGCTCACCAGTCGATCTCTCCGTCCTCGTCTACGGAGGGATGGGCGACGGAGTCGAGCCGGTCGGTCCGATCGTGGTGTTCCATGGCCTCGGCCACCTCGTGGAGCCAGGTTCCAAGGCTCGGCCACCCCAGGAAGTAGGCATGGTCGGCGTGCGGGGCGCGACCGAGATGGTCCTGCCACAAGCCCGGGCCCGCGTCGATGAAGTGCTCATCGCCATCGCCGCCTGCGAAGGGGATCCACTGCCTTCCCCACCACGGAGTCTCCTGCTCGTCTGGGTCGTCCTCGCCCTCCCAGGTCTTCATGCGCCTCTGTCTCACGTCGGCGATTGCGTCCGTGGAGTACAGCGGGCCGCACGGCAGAATGCCGAGGTAGGACGAATCCCCGTCGTGGCACAGGAGCGATGCGCGCAGGTCGGCGGGAAGACGTACGCCCAACGCGACTTCGAGCTGGTCGATGGCCTGTGGCGAAGCCGGGGGAGCAAGCTCTGCGAGTCGAGCGGGCGCATGCCGGGCCAGCCATGCGTCGATGCGCTGCCAGGAGGTGGCGACGGGCGGAATCACCGGCGTGATGCCGATCAGAGGCGGCTCGATCATGAGCTGAAGCATCTCAGCCCGAGACCAGCCGCAGGCTGAGAGGTGCAGGTTAAGGGGCGCTCCTCATGTGCCTGGGCAGGCTGGTAGATAAAGAACAAGCTCAGAGCGTGTGAAGAAACCCCCGCCTGCGCCGCGGCGCCCGCCCTCCGGGCGGACGACGGGGGTCTCTTCACAGGCTCTCAACCGGACGACCCCGACCCCTGGCGCGGTATCGCCGTGCTGCCCCGCTCCACCAGCCGCGTCGACAACTCCGTCCGCGTACTCTCCGGCCGGTCCCCGTTCATCATCCGCACCAGCAGCCTCAGCGCCGTCGCCGCCATCTCCGACAGCGGCTGGCGGACCGTGGTCAGGGCCGGGCTGATCCAGCGGGCCTCCGGCAGGTCGTCGAAGCCGACCACGCTCATGTCGTCCGGCACGCTCAACTCCCGTTCCGCCAGCGCCTGGTAGACGCCGAGGGCCATCCGGTCCGAGCAGACGAAGACGGCCGTCGGCGGTTCGGGCAGGTCGAGGAGGTCCAGCGTGCGGCGGTGGGCGACGCTCTCGTCGAAGCCCGCGTGCCGGACGTACTCGGGACGGTGCCGTATCCCGGCCGAGGCGAGCGCGGAGCGGTAGCCGGCCACCCGGGCGTTGCTGCACATCTTGCGTTGGTGTCCGGCGACGACGGCAATGCGTTCGTGGCCGAGCGCCAGGAGGTGCTCGGTCGCCGTCACCCCGCCGTGCCAGTTCGCCGCGCCCACCGACACCACACCCGGCGGAGGCTCCAGCACCGGGTCGATCATCACGAACGGGATGCGGTGCTGCTCCAGCCATGCGTACTGCGACGCCGTCAGCTCGGCCAGATTGAACAGCACCCCGGACGAACCGCGCGCGATCAGCTTGTCCAGCCAGCCCCGCTCCGGACGCGCGCCCCGGGTGCGGGTCAGCCCGGCGGAGACCACGATCTCCAGCCCCGCGTCGTGGGCCGCCGCCTCCACCCCGTGCAGCACCGCGCCCGACCAGGAGGTGTCCAGCGAGTGCACGACGAGGTCGACCAGGCCCGGTGTCTTCGCCGCGTCGAAGCGGGGTCTGCGGACATAGCCGAGCCGGTCCAGCGCCTCGGTGACCCGGCGGCGAGTCTCCGGGGCCACGTCCTCCCGGCCGTTGACCACCTTGGAAGCGGTCGGCACGGACACCCCGGCCTCGCGCGCGACGACCGCCAGGGTAGGCCCGGCCGCCACGCTCGCACTGCCCGTACGGACCATGGGGAACCACCTCTCCGGCCCGCCCGAGGGCCATGAAAAGTTTTCGACCAGCGCGGATGTAGTAAGCGCTTCCTACCCTAGGTTCACCGCGATGAGTCGGGAAGAGGCTGGAGTTCGCAAGGTCCGCATGTCCTCTGGCTTTCGAAACCTCGAACAGGGCCGGTGCTGCCCGGACTTCGAGCAGGGCCGGGGCTACCAGCAGGTGAGGCGGAATCCCGTGAAGTCGGCCGTGAACGCGGCGTCCACGAGATCCACGGCGTGGATGCCCGCCATCGCCCCGGTGAAGCGCAGCTTGGAGCCGTAGTCGTCGGACAGCCTGGTGAAGTCCAACGGCGGCCCGACCGGTGTGCGCACGCCCTGACGGACGTACCAGAACCGGGCCCTTCCGTCGTCGAACTACTGGGCCAACTGGGACCTGTGCAACATGAACTCGGCCTGATGGGCGCCTTCTGCGAGATGGCCTGGTCACAGGGCGAGGACATCACCGCCATGGCCGAAAAGGTGCGTCCCGAGGGCGGGGGCGGTGACTACGGCTCCGCCGGCGGCGGCTACGACCAGCTGGGCTTCGGCACGCTGATGTACGCCAAGTAGCGGTGTACGCCGAATAGCCCCCACATCCGCTCGTGCGCCGGAATATCGGGCCACAATGAGTTGCTCTGATCTTCACGGTGCACGAGCGCGGTGAGGAGGCTGGTGGACGTATGACGGCAGTCCAGACAGACCCCGTGGTGAGCACTCCCTACGGTGCCGTACGGGGCCGGTTCGAACACGGCGTGGCGGTGTTCCGGGGCATCCCGTACGCGGCGCCCCCGTTCGGTCCGAACAGGTTCCGGCCGCCTCTGCCGCCGGACCCCTGGGACGGCGTGCGCGACGCCGGGTCCTTCGGGCCGACCCCGCCGAAACCCCCGTACTCCGAGTCGTTCGCGCAGTACCTGTCCGACCCCGACGTGCCCGGCGACGACTGTCTCAACCTCAACGTCTGGACGCCCGAACCGGGCCCCGGCGCTCGGCTCCCGGTCATGGTGTGGCTGCACGGCGGCGCCCTGACCAGGGGATCGTCGGGCATGCCCGTGTACGACGGGCTGCCCTTCGCCCGGGACGGGGTCGTCCTCGTCTCCCTCAACTACCGGCTCGGCGTCGAGGGCTACGGCCTCTTCCCGGACGCCCCCGCCAACCCCGGCCTGCGCGACCAGCTCGCCGCCCTGGAGTGGGTGCACGCCTCGATCGAGGCGTTCGGCGGCGACCCGGCCCGCATCACTCTCTTCGGCCAGTCCGCCGGCGCCATCAGCATCGGCGCGCTGCTCGCCGCCCCGCAGGCCCAGGGCCTGGTCCGGCGGGCCGTCCTGCAGAGCGGGCCGCCCGAGGCCGCCGAGCGGGACAAGGTACGGCGGATGGTGCGCCGTATGGCCAACCGGCTGAGGATCCCGGCCACCGCCGCGGCCTTCGCCGACGTCGACCGCGAGCTGCTGCTGCGCACCCAGGCCGAGGTGGGCCGGCTCAGCAGTCCCGTGGTGGGCGGGCCCGCGTTCGGGATCGTCGTCGACGGCGACATCGTGCCCCGCGACCCCCTGGAGGCGCTCACAGACGGCGACGCCGCCTGCGGAATCGACCTGATGACGGGCTGGACCCGCGACGAGTACCGCCTGTGGCTGGTGCCCGGCGGGCTCCTGGAGCGCATCGACCGGCTCGGCGCGGTCGCCCTCGCCGGCGCCATGGCCCGCTGCCGCGTCGGCGCCGACGTGCCCCGCGGCTACCGCGCCCTGCACCCGGAGGCCGGCACCGCCGAGATCGTCGGCCAGATGGTCACCGACCACCTGCTGCGCCTCCCCCTGCACCGCCTGGCCGACGCTCGCCCCGGGTCGTCGTACGTGTACGAGTTCGCCTGGCCCTCCACCCTCCCCGACCTCGGCTCCTGCCACGCCCTGGAACTCGGCTTCGTCTTCGACACCGGGGAGGTCCCCGAGTCCCGCAAGTTGGCCGGTGAGGGGGCCCCGAAGGAGCTGGCGGACGAGATGCACCGGGCCTGGGTGCGGTTCGCGCAGGAGGGCGACCCCGGCTGGCAGTCGTGGGACGACTCGCATCCGGTGCGGGTCTTCGGCGACGGCCCGACCCGTACGGCCTACGGCCCGCGCGACGCCGAGCTCGCCCTGTGGGCCGCCGCCGCGCCCGTCCCGCCCGGGGAATCCGCACCCGCACCGGCCCTGCCCGACGGTTCGCCCACGCGTGGTACGGAACTGAGGTCGGTCGTACGGCGGCTGCGGCTCCCCGGCACAGTCCGTCGGCACTGACGACGCTCACGCCGCCGAAGGGCGTGCCGGGTCGTCAGGTCGACGGTGAGGCTGTCGCCGGGGGCCGGCGCGCCGGCCGCGAGTCGGGCAGCGCGTCGGCTACGCGTCGAGCGGCGCGACCGAGGTCCGTACCACCACATGGGTGCCCAGCAGCAGGTGCTCGTCCGGGTTCTCCGGGGTGCGGCCCAGCGCGGTGCGTACGGCGAGGCGGCCCAGTTCCTCGTAGGGGACGTGGACGGTCGTGAGGGTGGGGTGCAGGTCGCGGGCGGCGGGGATGTCGTCGTAGCCGGCCAGCGAGACGTCGCCGCGCACGTCCAGGCCCGCCTCGTGCAGGGCGGTGAGCGCGCCGGCGGCGACCATGTCGGTGGCGACAGGACGTGGGCGACCAGGGCGTAGGCCCCGCCCTCGTTGTCGTACTCGATGACGGTGACGGGAGCGCCGGGGCCGAGCGGTGGCCGCCCGCACAGCACCAGCCGGGACCCCGCCGACGCCAGCGAGTCGGCCATACGGCGGGTGCGCTCGCGGTACTCGGGGGTGTCGGCGGAGCCGCCGACCAGGATCACGGCGGCGGCGCGCTGGGCGCGCGTCATCTCGACGAACTCCACCTCGTGCTGGACGTCGCCCTCCGTCGTGCACACCAGGTACAGATGCCCGAGCCGCCGGGCCTCCCGCTCCACGCCGTGCGCCATGTGCGCGAACGACGGCCCGGTGATGTCCTCCAGCACGAACGCCGGCGTCGGCGTGCCGACACCGGAGACCGCCTGGCGCGCGCGTCGGCGACGTAGTCCAGGTCCCGGACCGCCCGCATCACGCGCGTACGCGTCGCCGAACTCACCGGATACACCCCGCCGAGCACGCGCGAGACGGTCGACGCGGACACCCCCGCACGGGTCGCCACATCCCGGATCGTGCGGTTCCCGACCCGGAGGCCGGCAGCGGGTGAAGGGCGTGGACGAGACCTGTGCGGGCGGCTCTCCGGCAGGTGTCCCACCGCCGACGTGCCGCGGCGAACCTGATCAGTGATCCGGGAACCCGGCAACGCGCTCAACTATGGTTCAGGCATGGTTCTTTGTAATCCGACTGATGCCCGATTGGTGCTGTCACGCGAGCCCCGGCCGCTCACCGGGGGTGCGGCCGCGTGAACAAGCCGCTGAGGCGCATAGCCATATTCTGCGGAATTCTGGTGCTCGCGCTGCTGCTTCGGGCCAACTGGCTGCAGTACATGAAGGCGGACGAGCTCGCCACCGACGACAAGAATCGACGCGTGCTCATCAACCAGTACTCGGCGCCGCGCGGCGACATCATCGTGGGCGCGCGGTCGATCACGGGCTCGAAGGAGGTCGAGGGGGCGGAACTGAAGTTCGTGCGCACGTACAAGAACGGACCCATGTACGCGCCGGTCACCGGATACGCCTCCCAGTCCATGGGCATGACCTTCCTGGAGGGCACGTACGACAGCGTGCTCAGCGGCCAGGACGACCGGCTGGCGTTCGAGCGCTTCACGGACGTCGTCACCGGAAAGGAACGGCGCGGCGGGGACGTCATCACGACGATCGACCCCAAGGCGCAGGAGGCCGGGTACAAGGGTCTGACGGACCTCGGCGCCCGCGGTTCGGTGGTGGCCCTGGACCCGAAGACGGGGAAGGTGCTGGCGCTCGTCTCGACTCCGTCCTACGACCCCGCGACGTTCGCCGGCAACTCCCTCAAGGAGAGCGACCGGTTCAAGGCGCTCGGCGCCGACAAGGCCAAGCCGCTGGCCAATCGCGCGCTGCGCGAAACCTTCCCGCCGGGGTCGACGTTCAAGATCCTCACCGCCGCCGCTGCCCTGGAGCACGGCGTGGTGACGGACATCGACGCCGCTTCGGACGCGAGCTCGCCGTACCTCCTGCCCCAGTCGACCAACAGGATCGGCAGCCAGGCCGGGGACGCCGTCTGCAACAAGGCCTCGATGAAGACCGCCATGCAGTACTCCTGCAACAACGTCTTCCTCGACGCGGCCGTGAAGGTGGGCTCGGACAAGATGCGCGAGACGGCCGAGAAGTTCGGGTTCAACGAGGACGTCTACGCGTCCGAGTTCGGCGACCTGCGGGCCACCAAGAGCCTCTACCCCGAGGACCTGGACAAGCCCGGCACCGCACTGACCGGCATGGGCCAGGGCAGTCTCACCAGCACGCCCATGCAGATGGCCATGGTGACGGCCGCGCTGGTCAACGACGGCAAGGTGATGCAGCCGTACATCGTCGACCAGTTGCGGTCCCCCGATCTGAACGCCCTGGAGACTCACGAGCCGCAGGTCATGAGCGAGGCCGTCTCCGAGGCCACGGCCGAGAAGGTCCGGGAGATGATGGAGCACACCGCCAAGGAGGGCAGCGCCAAGAAGGCCCTGATCGACGGAATCACGGTGGGCGGCAAGACCGGAACGGCGCAGCGCGGTGCGAACGTGCGCGACCAGGTTCCCTACGGCTGGTTCGTCTCGTACGGCGTGAAGCCCGACGGCGAGTCCGTCGCGGTGGCCGTCTTCATCGACCCGACCGACATGGACATCTCGCGTGAGGACATCTCCGGCGGCAGCCTGGCCGGACCCATCGCGCGGGACGTGATGGAGGCCGTTCTGAAGAAGTGAGCAGCCGGTGCCCGATGCCACGACGGCCCCTGCCCGCGAGGGGTGAGGGAGCCGTCACCACCCCCTTTGGGCACCGGCGTGCCGGCCGCGGCAGGGTACGACCCGGCTCTCGAAAGCAGGTGCCAGCGGATGACCCCGGAGCACTCCGGCCCGTCCCGCCGCGGCCTCCTCACCGCGGCGGCCCTGCTGCCACTGACGGGGTGCGGCGACTCACGGGACCGTGCGGCCGCCCGGGTGTCCCCGGCGCCGACACGCTCGTCCGTCGCGCCCTCCGCCTCGCCCTCCGCCTCCGCGACGACCCTGGACCTCCCGTCGTTGCGCGCGCTCGAACGCGAGCATGACGTCCGGCTCGGCGTGTACGCCCTGCACACCGGTACGGGCGCGACGGTCGCCCACCGGGCGGACGAACGCTTCGCGTGCTGCTCCACGTTCAAGGCCCTCACCGTCGCCGCCGTCCTCGACCGCAACCCGCTCGGCCACCTGGACACGCGCGTCACCTACGGCTGGAACGACATCAACTCCGTCTCGCCCGTCACCCGGAAGAACGTCGACCAGGGCATGACGATCCGTCAGCTGTGCGACGCCGCCGTCCGGCACAGCGACGGAACGGCCGCCAACCTCCTGCTGCGCGACCTCGGCGGCTGACCGCCTACCTGCGCGAGCTCGGCGACACCACCGGCGGCAACCGCATCCGGGCCGGCCTTCCCAAGAGCTGGCGGGTCGCCGACAAGACCGGGACCGGCACCTACGGCCGGGCCAACGACATCGCCGTCGTGTGGCCGCCCCGCTCCGCGCCTCTCGTGCCGGTCTTCATGTCCGAGCGCTCGGAACGTGAGGCCCGGCCGAAGGAGGCCGTGATCGCCGAGGCCACGGAGCGGGTCGCCGCCGCGCTGACTTGACCGCGGTTGGTCGGGGCGGCCGGATCTGCGGGGCCGCAGGTGCCGTGGGCTCCGCCGGTTCCGCCGGTTCCGAAGGTCCCGGCTCGGGCGCTTCCGTCCTCGCGGAACCGGTGCCCGACGGCGCCCGCTCCTCTCACCCGAGGC
The DNA here is from genome assembly GCF_003963535.1 of Streptomyces cyaneochromogenes. Taxonomy (GTDB): domain Bacteria; phylum Actinomycetota; class Actinomycetes; order Streptomycetales; family Streptomycetaceae; genus Streptomyces; species Streptomyces shaanxiensis. The sequence continues at coordinate 8,083,176 of NZ_CP034539.1, forward strand.
GAGTCAGCTTCGCCCCGACAGACGGCTCCTGAAGCTCCGACTTCAGCGCCACGGGTACGCGTTGTGCCCCCGCACCGCCGCCCACCGCCAGCTCGCCGACCACGGTCCCGGCCTTCGTCCCGCCGGTGAGGTCCTTGCCCCCGTCGTGGAGGGCGAGCGTCAGCTTCTGCCCCGGTGTCCCGACCACCTTCAGGTCCTTCGTGGCCACCAAGGGCGTACGGCCGCCGAGACCGTCGTCGACATACCCGACGACCTGGCCCTTCTTCACCGCCGTCGCCGAGGTGAGCGCCTCCCGGACCGCCTTGATGATCTCCTTGCTGTTCTCCTGCACCAACTTCAGGCTGGTCGTGCCGCTGGGGTCCGGAGGCGGGGCGTGCTGGTCCATCAACGAGCCCAGGACCAGCCGGTCCTCGCCGTCCACGGTCCGGTACGCCGCCCAGGACAGCGTGCCGCCCGCCGCCGTGTTGGAGCCGGTCTTGATTCCCCTGACGCTCAGCCCCGCCATGAGCAGGTCGTTGTTGTTGTAGATGCGCCCGACCTCGGGGATGTCGGCGTTGGGCATCGCGACGACCGCGCGGAAGGACTCGAACCTCATGACCGCCTCGGCCAGTTTGAGCTGGTCGACGGCCGTGCTGACGGTGCCCTCGTCCAGGCCGCTGGGGTCGGTGTACGTCGTGTTCGTCATGCCGAGCGACTTGGCCGCGGCGTTCATCTTCCGGACGAACGCGGTCTCGTCCTCGCTCTTGGTGTTCCACCGGGCCAGCAGCCGGGCCACGTTGTTGCCCGACGGGATCATCAGCATCTTCAGCATGTCCTGGAGGCTGTACGTCCGGCCGGCCCGCAGCCCCTCGATGCGCGACTCGTCCTTCGACTTGCCCTCCTCCACGGTCCGTGCGTCGACGGTGACGTCAGGGCCGGGCTCGTCCTTCTTGAGGGGGTGCTCGCGCAGCAGCACGTACGCCGTCATGATCTTGGCGACGCTCGCCGTCGGGACGGGCTTCTGCTCCCCGAACGTCCCGATGGTGCCCGACCCCACGACCATGACCGCGGCCTGCCCCTCCTCGGGCCACGGCATCGTGAACGCGTCGCCGCCGATGGTGAAGGACGACGCACTCCGGTCGAGGGCGAGGGTCGGGTCGGGCAGCGGGCGCAGCAACTGGACGACGAGGAAGACCAGCGCGAGCAGCGCCACGAGAGGCGACCAGATCTTGACCCTGCGGAGGGTCGTGCGCAGGGGAGTGGCCGGGGGCGGCGGGGTGTTGGTGAGCTGCGCGAGCAGGTCGATCGGGGTGGGGGCGGGCTGCGGCGGCGTGTCCTGCGGCGGCGCGGACTGGGGCGGCGCGGACTGGGGCGCGGCGCTCGGCAGGTCGGCGACGCTGATCGCCATCGTCCTGTCGGCTTCCGCCGCGGCGGCGGCCTCCGGGGGCCGCAACGCCAGGGTCCGGGTGCTCTCGGAGCCCTCGGGGACGGCGGGTTCCGCGGGTGACTTCGCTCCGGGGGCTTCCTTGGGCTCCGCCGCGTCGGCGGCTTCCTCGGGTTCGTCCTCGGTGGGTGTGTCGGTGTTCGGGGCCGGTGCGGTGTCGTCGTCCGTGGTCGTCGCGTCGGCAGGCGCCTCGGCGTTCTCCTCCGGTGCCGTGCCGTCGTCCTCGGCGTCCGAGGCCTCCTCGGGGAGGGACCCGGCGTCCTGAGCCGGGACCTCGGCGGGAGCGTCGCCAGCGTCGCCCCCATCGGCTTCCTCAGCCGGTTCAGCGGCGGTGTCCTTCGCTTCGGACGGTTCCTGGGCTGGTGTGTCGGCGGTGTCCTTGGCCTCCGCCGGTTCCTCCGCCGGTGCGTCGGCAGTGTCCTCCGGCTGATCCGGCTTCTGCGTCCCGTCGGGCGTCTCGGGTCCCTCTGCCCGCTCCGATCCCTTCAACGCCTCCGGCGCATGGGGCTCTTCCGGCGCGTCGGCGATGTCCTTGGCCTCGGCCGGTTCCTCTGCCGGTGCGTCAGCAGCGTCCTCCGGTTGATCCGGCTTGCGCGCTTCGTCCGGCTTGCGCGCCTCGTCCGGCGTCTCCGTCTCTCCCGGAGTCTCCGGCTCCTCAACCGCCGCCGGCGTCTCCGGCCCCTCCACCGCCCCCGACGTTTCGGGCTCCACCTCCGGCGCCTCCGGCTCCTCCACCGGTTCCGCCGATTTCGCCGCTTCCGCCGAGGCCGATGCCGCCGTCTCCTCCCCGGACGGCCGCACGCTGTCCTGCTCGGCCGAATCCGGGCCCGACCCGTGTTCGTCGCCGGAGCGTTCCGCCGACGGGTCGTCCTGGTCAAGGACGTCGGTGTCGGGTGTTCGGTCCCCCATCGCTGTCTCCTTCGTGCGCTCGCGACACATGCGTCCTACGAGACGGGCGGACGGGCACGTCGCGTTGCCTGAGGCAGGTGCCGGTGATTCTCGCCGGGCGATCCGGGGCCCCAGGGGCCGGCCGGTGATCGCCTCGCGGCGGCGCGGCCAGCGTAACCGATCACTGTTCGAGAACGGCGGCGAGCGCGGCCCGCGGTCACCGGAAACCGACATGGCTCGGGCCGAGCAGAGGGCGAGCGACGCGCACTCCGCCGCCGGACGCTCGCCCCGGCCGAGGAGCAGTCGCCCGCGGCGCGTTCGCCGCGCGCCGGACTGGCCGCCGTGGCTGCCTCGTCGCGGGGCCGGCTCGCGGTGGTGACGGTCGCCGTGGCGCAGTCGGTGACGGTCTCGGTGAGGTCGATGACGCCGGTCGGCCTCGCGCACCACCGCGCGGGCATCGATCTGATCGGTCCGGTCCCCGGGGACTACCGCGCCTCCGCCAACGTACGCGCGATGGACTCGATCGCCTCCGGCCCCACCCGGCAGCACCCTCCGATCAGCCGTGCCCCGGACTCCCGCCACCCCCGTACCTGCTCGGCGGCGAAGCTGGAGCGTCCGTCCCAGGCGCGGGCCTCGGCGTTCCAGGCCTCGCCGCTGTTGGGATAGACGACGACCGGCTTGCCCGTGACGCGGGCGGCGGTCTCGACGGCGCCCTCGACGTCCTCGGGCGCGCAGCAGTTCACGCCGACCGCGATCACCTCGTCGGCGTCGGCGGCCAGGGCGAACGCCTCCTCCAACGGCTGCCCGGCGCGGGTGCGGTCACCGGCGACGGAGTACGACAGCCAGGCCGGGACGCCGAGCCCGCGCACCGCCCGCAGCAGCGCCCGGGCCTCGTCGGCGTCGGGGACCGTCTCCAGCGCCAGCACGTCGGGACGGGCGCCGGCGAGCACCTCCAGGCGGGGCCGGTGGAAGCGCTCCAGCTCGTCCACGCTCAGCCCGTACCGCCCCCGGTACTCCGAGCCGTCCGCCAGCATCGCCCCGTACGGCCCTACCGACGCGGCCACCCACAGCGGCCGCGTGACGCCCCCGGCCCGCGCCTGCCGCACTGCCGCGCGCGCCAACTCCACGCTCAGCACAAGCAGTTCGGCCGCCCGCTCGGGTCCGATGCCCCGCTTCGCGAACCCCTCGAACGTGGCCTGGTAGCTGGACGTGATCGCCACGTCCGCCCCTGCCTCGAAGTACGCGAGGTGCGCCTGCGTGATCGCCTCGGGCCGCTCCGCGAGCAGCCGCGCCGACCACAGCTCGTCGCTCAGGTCGTGCCCGGCGGACTCGAGCTGGTTGGACATCCCGCCGTCGAGCACGACGGTCCCGGCGGCGAGGGCTTCGGTGAGGGTGATGGTGCTGGTCATGCCGTTGACGGTAGCCCCTCCGGAGCCGGAAACCACGTGGATTGTGTCCACTCCATGAACAGATCGACCACTATGTGGGACACCGGATACGATCACGCTCCCCCCAGCTCACCCCATCCCCCGGGAACCGCCATGACCGCCACCAGCACGCCCGAGGCGACCGAGCCCGAGGCGAACCCGGCCGCCCCACGCCGCCGTTCCTTCGGCCTGGCCGCCGCCACCGCCCTCGTCATGGGCAACATCATCGGCGGAGGCATCTTCGCCCTGCCCGCCGCCGTCGCCCCGTACGGCACGGTCAGCCTGCTCGCCTTCGTCATCCTGTCCATAGCCGCCGTACTGCTCGCCCTGCTCTTCGGCCGGCTGGCCCGGCGCAGCCCGGTCACCGGCGGCCTGTACGTGTACCCGCGCGACGCGTTCGGTGAGTTCGCGGGCTTCCTGTCGGCCTGGTCGTACTGGACGATGTGCTGGGTCAGCATCGCCGCCCTCGCCACCGCCGTCGTGGGGTACGTCGACGTCCTGATCCCCCTGCACGACAGTCACGCCCTCCAGGCGGCCGTCGCCCTCGCCGCGCTGTGGCTGCCGGCCGTCGCGAACTTCGCCGGGACCCGCTGGGTCGGCACGGTCCAAGTGGTCTCCACCGTCCTGAAGTTCGTCCCCCTCCTCCTGGTCGCCACCATCGGCCTGTTCTTCGTCGACGCGGACAACTTCGGCCCGTTCAATGCCTCCGGCGACAGCACCGCCGGCGCGGTCGCCGCCGCGGCCGCCCTGCTCCTCTACAGCTTCCTCGGCGTCGAGTCGGCCGCGGTCAGCGCGGGCGAGGTCGAGAACCCGGAGCGCAACGTCGGCCGCGCGAGCGTGCTCGGCACCCTCGCCTCCGCCCTCGTCTACATCCTCGGCACGGTCGCCGTCTTCGGCCTCGTCCCGCACGACAGGCTGGTCGACTCCGGCGCTCCCTTCGCCGACGCCGTGAACGCGATCACGGGCGGCACCTGGGGCGGCACCGCCATCGCCCTGGTCGCCGTCGCCTCGATCACCGGCTGCCTCAACGGCTGGATCCTGCTGGCCGCGCAGATGCCGTACGCCGCCGCCCGCGACGGCCTCTTCCCGGCGCCGTTCGCGAAGGTCGGCAAGGGCGGTGTGCCCGGCTTCGGCGTCTGGGCGGTGGCCGTCCTCGGCACGGTCCTCATCGCCCTCAACTACACGGCGGGCCCGGACACCACCTTCCGCGTCCTCGTCCTCATCACGACGTTCACCGGCTGCGTCCCGTACCTCCTGTCGGCCGCCGCCCAGCTGTACTGGCTGGCCCGGGGCACCCGTGAACGCGTCCGCCCGGCGGGCCTGGTCCGCGACCTGATCGTCGCCGCCCTCTCCTTCGCCTTCTCCTTCTGGCTGATCGCGGGCGCCGGTTACGCCGCCGTCTACCAGGGCGTGCTGTTCCTCTTCGCGGGCATCCCGGTGTACGTGTGGCTGCGCGGACGGCGGGAGTCGGCCGAGGCGCCCGACGAGACGCCCGTCGACACGTCCGTCAAGCCGTCCGTGTAGGTGGGCGCGGGGTCGGGCCGCCGGGCCGGGCGAGGCGCCGGTGTCACCTCGGCGGCGCGACCCCATCGGCCGCCCGGCCTGCCTGGCGTCCCCGGCGACCCCGGCGGCGGGCGTCACGGATGTGCAGCGCGCACGCGCCGAGGACGAGCGCCGCTCCGACGAGCACACAGGCGCCGCCCACGAGCCACGTCCCGCTGCCCGGCGGCTCGGAGAGCGCCGGGATCCCGAAGGCGGCCACCGGCACCCCGATGCCGACGGCCGCACGACGCGCCTCGCTGCCCGGCCTCCTGCCCATGCCCCCGTCCCTCGCTGCCGAAGAGGTCCTGCCCAGGGCCGACCCTATGCCGAGTGCCGCCCGGCCCGGCGTCGCCCGCGCCCGCGCCCCCACCCCCGCCCGAGCCGCGTCGCCGGTACCGCGAGCCCGACGAGCAGCCCGGCGGCCAGGACGTACGGCCACCAGCCGAGGCCGCTGCTCGCGGCGTTCGCGGTGGAGGCGCCGGGGGAGGTGACCGGGCCGGCCGCCGAGCGGAGGCCGTCGGCGCTGGGGGAGGGGGTCGTGGTGACGGCGGTGAGGACCACGTCGTTGCCGTCGCCGCCCCGGTAGTTGATCCGGTAGGCGGTGTCGCCCAACTGCAGCTTCCCGCCCTCCTTGAGCCCGGTGAAGGCGCCGGTCGTCCTCGCCCGCCCCTGATGGTCGAGGACGGTGATCCTCCGGGCGGGCCCGGTCGCGGTGGCCGCGGTCGCGAGGTCCAGGTCACCGGCCAGCCGGACCGGGCCCGTCACCTTCAACGGCCCGTCGCGCAGGACCAGTTCGCCCTTCGCCGACTGCCTGTAGCCGCCGGAGACGGTGAGGCCGGTCGCGACCACACCCCCGTTGGTCACCGCTCCCTTGACCGTGCCCCTGCCGCTCAGCGACTTCCCCGCGCCCACGCGCAGCCCCGAAGTACCCACGTCCAGCCGGGACTTCGCCGACGAGAGCCGGATGGCCCGGCTCCGGGCGAGCGTCGCGCCGTCGCGCAGGGCGAGGGTGCCCTTCTTGACCGTCGTCGGGCCGGTGTACGTCACCGCGCGGCCCGTCAGGGTCGTCGTCGCGTCCCCCGCCTGGGTGAGCGACCCGCTGCCGCCGATCCGGGACAGGGACAGGGCCTTGCGCGTGTTGTTCAGCACCAGGGAGCCGTTGTTGACGACCTTGTAGCGGCCGCCCCCGGTGTAGAGCCCGCCGTCGCCGCCCGGCCTGCCGCTGCCCAGCCGCAGCACGGCGCCCTTCTCGACCGTCGTCGAGCCGTCGTAGTACTGCACGGCGGCGAACGTGACGTCGTTGCCCTTCGTCCCCTTGATGACGACGTCCCCGGCCCCGGGCGCGGAGAGCGTGTCGTGGAACACGCCGCCGCCGATGGGGGCGCCCAGCGTCACGGGCCCGTTGTAGTCGAACGTCAGCAGCGAGCGGGAGCGGGCCGCCAGCAGGTTGATGTAGACGGTCTCGGCGGTCCCGGGCATGAAGATCTTGTTCGTCGTCCCGTCGCCCCACTGGACGTTCGCGCCCTTGATGTTGGTGCCGCGCTTGTTGACGTTCTTGCGCGCCGGCGTCCAGTTCAGGGAAGGGTCGGAGAGCGAGGGGTCGGTGTCGCCGCCCTGGTTCGACCAGCTGTACTGCCCGGTGAGGATCACCTTGCTGCCGGGCCGGGACTGGACGTTGATGTCACTGCCGTACTCGCGCTGGTAGAAGTCCATGCCCATGGTGACGGTCTGCCCCAGCGGGGTGTCCACGGTGTACGTGCCCTGGTTGAGGACCTTGCGCATGTTCGGCAGCGACGTCGCGAACTCCGGGCGCCCGGCGTTCACCTGCGTGCCGTTGTCGATCACCCCGGAGAAGGAGTGGGTGCCCGACAGGTCCCAGGTGCCCCACAGGAACCTCGGTTGGGTGATCAACCCGGAGCCGCTGATCGTGCCCAGGTTGTAGGCGCTCTTCAGGGAGAGCCGCAGGGTGCCGTCGACCCGGATGTTGTCCTGGTTCAGCCGGAACGCCGGGGTGTCGTAAGGGAAGTGGCCGATCAGGCCGGTCGTGCCGCCGTTGCCGTACTGCAGGGTCGCCCCGCGTTCGACCGTGATCGCGGGCGGGTCCGGGTCGGCCGTGGTGACGTACGGGTGGTTGCCGCCCTGGATCCGGACGTTCTGCCGCTGCCGGGACCTGGTCAGCGTGAAGTCGCTGTCCCTGGTCAGGATCAGGGTCCCGGTGCCGCGCACGGTGAGGGTGCCCTCGCCGCGGAAGACACCGTCGTACGTCGTCGTTCCCGACGGCACGGTGACGACCGTGTCGCCGGTCAGTGTCACGTCCCGGCCCCCGAGTACGTCGGCGGTGACGTCCCGGGGGCCGGCTGCCACCGCGGGGGGAGCGGTGACGGTGAGCGCGGCGACCGCGGCGAGGGCGCCGGCGGCCGCTGCTGTCTTGTGGTTAAGGCTGCGCACACCCTTGGAGACGGTGCGCAGCGACGGCGATAACAGAAAATCGGCGTCCCGAACCGAACCGCTGCTCTCAGGCGCTGCGCGGGAAGACCTCGAACGGGGTGTCGCCGGTCCATGGGAGCTCACCCGCGGGCACACAGTTCTGCTCGCGGACGCGGCCCAGGCCGTCGCAGTGCTCGGCGCTGAACCGGAGGAAGGTGATGACTGTGTGCCGGCCGATGCTGAGCGGCTCGAACGGAGGCGAGGCAGGGATGGAGAACGGCCGCCCGTCCGCTCCGACGAAGCCGGTCCGCAGCACTTCCCTGCCGAATACGAAGGTCCTCTCCTGGGCCGTGCCGCGGTCGAGTACGTACCGGGCGCCCAGGAACTTCGCGTTGAAGTCGTCGATCGGGTCCGGGTCCTGCGGCTGGTAACGGGGTGGGTAGACCTTCCGCTCGTTCTCGCCCGCCGTCTGCCAGCTGGGCCCGACGCGCACCCAGCGCTCACCGGCGAGCGCCTCGCGGCACGGCGGCGGGCCGATGACCCGCTCGGTGATCCCGAGGAGCTGGTTGATGTTGATGCCTTCGAAGACACAGTTGTGATCCGGCGAAGGCTGCGCCTGTGCGGTACCGGCACCGGCCGACATCGTCGCCAGCGCGGCGGACACGAGGGCCGCCAGGAACCGGGCTGGTCTCATCGGGGTTCACCTTTCGGCGTCGTGGTCTGGCAGTGACCCCAGCCGACCACGACCGCAGCGCCCCTGCGCCTTCAGGTGAGCGTTCGAGTGAGGCGCCCGGAAAACGCTTGCCCCTCGTCCCGCCCGACCCGTTGACCTCCTGGTGACACGCCCTTACCTTTCAGCCGTTCGTAATGTCAGATCTTGTTCGATATGCCGAACATTCTCGAACATTCCCCCACCTCCCCCCGAGAGGCAGGACGCATGAGCCGCGATCACGATCTGCCCGAAGTCCTCGGCCGCAGACTGCTGTTGAGGGGCGCCGTAGCCGCCGGCGCCCTGACCGCCGCCTCGGCCGTCCCCGGCGTCGCCCACGCCGCCGTCCCCGCCGCACCCCCGAAGGCGGCCCCCTACGTGAACCCCCTCGTCCAGCAGCGCGCCGACCCCCACATTCACCGCCACACCGACGGGCACTACTACTTCACGGCCACCGCCCCCGAGTACGACCGGATCATCCTGCGCCGCTCCCGCACCCTGAACGGCCTGTCCACGGCCGACGAGTCGGTCATCTGGCGGGCCCGCGAGACCGGCGACATGGGCGCGCACATCTGGGCCCCGGAACTCCACCGCATCGGCGGCAAGTGGTACATCTACTTCGCCGCCGCGCCCGCCGAGGACGTCTGGCGGATCCGCATCTGGGTGCTGGAGAACTCCCACCCCAACCCCTTCAAGGGCACCTGGGTGGAGAAGGGCCAGGTCAAGACGGCCTGGGAGACCTTCTCCCTCGACGCCACCACCTTCACCCACCGTGGCACCCGCTACCTGTGCTGGGCGCAGCACGAGCCCGGGATGGACAACAACACCGCGCTGTTCCTGTCCGAGATGGCGAACCCGTGGACACTGACGGGGCCTCAGATACGGCTGACCACCCCCGAGTACGACTGGGAGTGCATCGGCTACAAGGTGAACGAGGGCCCCTACGCCCTCAAGCGCAACGGCCGGATCTTCCTCACCTACTCGGCCTCCGCCACCGACCACCACTACTGCGTCGGCATGCTGACCGCCGACGCCGACAGCGACCTGATGGATCCGGCCACCTGGTCCAAGTCGCCGACTCCGGTCTTCACCACCAACGACACCACCAAGCAGTACGGCCCCGGCCACAACTGCTTCACCGTCGCCGAGGACGGCCGCACCGACGTCCTCGTCTACCACGCCCGCCAGTACAAGGACATCGTCGGCGACCCACTGAACGACCCCAACCGCCACACCCGCATCCAGAAGCTCGGCTGGAACCCGGACGGCACCCCGAACTTCGGTATACCCGTGGCAGACACGGCGGCGGACACGACCGCCGGGACCGTGAAGGGGAGTGTGTGAGATGAGACGTGCGTACGCGGTTCTGCTCGCCCTCTGTCTGGCCCTGGCCGCCTCCCTGGCCACCGCCGGCCCCGCCCAGGCCGCACCCCGGACCGTCACCAACGGCACGCAGTTCACCGACACCTCGGGCAACCCGGTGCACGCCCACGGCGGCGGTGTCCTCAAGGTCGGCTCGTACTACTACTGGTTCGGCGAGCACCGCAACGCCGACAACACCTTCCGGTACGTGGACGCCTACCGCTCCACCGACTTGAAGAACTGGGAGTTCAGGAACCACGTCCTGACCCAGTCCAGCGACCCGGAGCTCGCCACCGCCAACATCGAGCGCCCGAAGGTCATGTACAACGCCTCCACGGGCAAGTTCGTCATGTGGATGCACAAGGAGAACGGCACCGACTACAGCGAGGCCCGCGCCGCCGTCGCCGTCTCCGACACGGTCGACGGCAACTACACCTGGCAGGGCAGCTTCCGTCCGCTCGGCCAGCACATGTCCCGCGACATCACGGTCTTCGTCGACACCGACGGCACCGGCTACATGATCTCCGCCGCCCGCGAGAACTACGACCTCCAGATCTACCGCCTGACCAGCGACTACACCGGCATCGCCGCCCTCGTGGCCGACCCCTGGCACGCCGGCCACCGCGAGGCCCCGGCGCTGTTCAAGCGGAACGGCGTCTACTTCATGCTGACCTCGGGCGCCACCGGCTGGAACCCCAATCAGCAGCAGTACGCCACCGCCACCAACATCGCCGGCCCCTGGACCGCGATGACGAACATCGGCGACTCCACGACCTACGGCTCGCAGACCGCGTACGTCCTCCCCGTGCAGGGCACGTCGACCACCTCGTACCTCTACCTGGGCGACCGCTGGGGCAACTCCTTCGGCGGCACGGTCAACGACTCCCGCTACGTCTGGCTGCCGCTGACCTTCCCCTCCTCGACCTCGATGTCCATGTCTTGGTCCCCGGAGGTCACCATCGACACGGCGACCGGATCGATCAGCGGGACGAGCGCCACATACAACACGCTCGTCGCCCGGCACAGCGGCAGGTGCGCCGACGTCACCAGTCAGTCGCAGTTCGCGGGCGCCCAGATCAAGCAGTACGACTGCAACAGCGGCAACAACCAGAAGTACTGGTTCAAGTCCGTGGGCAGCGGCTACTACCAGCTGATGACCCGGCACAGCTCCCTGTGCGTCCAGGAGAACGCGAGCACGGTCACCCAGGAGAACTGCAACGCCTCCTCGACCGGCCAGCAGTGGTCCCTCACCGCCACCGGCTCCTACGTGAACGTCGTCTCCCGCGCCACCGGCGAGTGCCTGGACGTGAACGGCGCGTCCACCGCCAACTCCGCCGCGATCATCACCTACACCTGCAACGGAGGAACCAACCAGCAGTGGACGCGCGGAATCTGAGGCTACGTCAGTAGCCGCCTCAGGCGAGCAGGTCGATCGCGTCGATCGCCGTGCCCGCGCTGAGATAGCCGGTCGATCCCGAACCGCTCACCACGTTGATCTTCAGCACGTTGTACTGACTGGTGTCCGTGCGCCAGGCACTCGCCGGGACGCTGTAGGTGAACGTGTGGTTGTTGCCCCGGTAGGACCCGTTGGTCAGGGACCGGGTGCTCGGCTGGGTGGGCGGGGAGGGGATCGCCGACGTCCAGGTGTCGTTGACGACGACCTGCGGCCGGCCGTTGGCGTAGGCCGTCGTCACGCCGATGCGCAGGGTGTGCGCGGCGGCGGCCTGGGCGGCGGTCAGCCGGAAGTACACCAGCAGACCGCTGTTGACGCCCTTCCAGAGGTAGCAGGGGAAGGCCGAGGTCTCGCTGCCGCTGCCGATCACCACGTTGCCGGTCCAGGCGGCGGCCCGGACGTCCGACGGGTGGGCGTACGTCATCAGGTCGGCGTTCTTGAAACCGCTCGGCGTGCCCGTCCAGTCGTTGATCCGCCAGATCGCGCTCGCGCCCGACGGGTCGTTCGTGGAGGGGATCGCGATCGAGTTGAGGGTCGTCGTGCCGCCCGCGGTGACGGTCACCGAGGTGGTGTACACGGCGAGTTCGCTCTTGAAGACGGTGAGCGTGTACGTCCCCGGCAGGATCCCGGTGACGGAGAAGTAGCCGTCCGAGGAGCGGGCCGAACCCCAGTACTGCGCCGCCGAGTTGGCGAGCCCCACGGTGTACGGGTACGCCGTGTTCCGCCCGGTGATCCCGACGCCCGCGACCCGGCCCCGGCCGCTCGCCGGGACGTAGCCCGAGATGCCGAGCGAGTCCGCCCATGAGGTGGTGAGCGTCCCCGGGAACAGCGACGAGGACGGGGCGCCGCCGTCCGTGAGGGCGATGACGTAGGGGCCCTGGAGCCCGAAGCGCTCGTTCTCGGTCTGGTTCTGCGCGTAGTGCAGGATCTCGTACAGACCGCCGCCGTCCGCGCTCTGATGCCGCAGCAGCGAGCGGTAGAAGGGGCCGCCGGAGGCCTTCTCGTGGTTGGAGCGGACGATCCACAGGCCGACGCCGCCGGCACTCCAGCCGACGTAGTCGTAGTCGCTGACCCGCAGCTTCGAGTAGTGCTTGGAGCGGGTCTGGCCGTCGGACTTCGCGAACACGTCCGAGGCCTCGATGGCGGTGGGCGCGTAGGTGTAGGAGTCGGGCTCGTCGTTGAGGAACAGGCCCGCCTTGACGCGCAGGATGAACCGGGTCGACGCGACCGAGGTGTCGGCCCGGTTGGTCCACAGGTAGATGTTGTTCTCGCCGCTGCGGGCCGCGTAGTAGTGCCGCAGCGTGCCGTACGCGACCGAGATCAGGATCGTCGAGCCCGACTGCCTGATGGACACGGTGGATGTGCCGAGGCCGGACTCGATGTGCGAGTTCTTGCCGCCGTAGCCCTGGTACTCCGTGCCGCGGTAGACCAGCGAAGTCAGGTCGCCGTTGGTCTTGCTGACCTTGAAGACGAGGTTGGCGCCGGTGTCGACGACGTAGTTCGAACCGTCGTCGCTCCAGCCGAAGGCCGCGGCGGAGGCCGTGCCGCTCAGGGCGGCCGTGCCTGCCGCGGCCGCGGCGCCGAGCACGAAGGTGCGGCGTCGGACCGGTCTGTTCGCGGATCCGGACATGGGGGTGCCTCCTTCGAGAGGTGTCGAGAGGTGTCGGGTCTCGACGGTTGTGGGGGTGGTGCGGGTGAGAGCGAGAGTGACAGTTGAATCGATTTCGCGAAAGGGCTTTCGATGGCAGGGGATTGGCAATTCTGTGAAATGAGCCCTAGCTCTAGAAAGCGCTTGCAGATCGCGGTACGGTCCACCGCCAGGCCTTGTTCGTCCGTGGAGGATTTCGACGCATGAGACGCATGAGACGTTTCAACCTCGCCGTCCTGACGGCGGTGACGCTGAGCACCGGCCTGCCGGTCCTGTCGGCCGTACCGGCCCAGGCGTACGGCGGGCAGCGCCCCCTCGGCATCGACAACTGCACCGCCACCGCCTGCCACTTCGACGTCCCGCCCGGCACCTACGACGTGCAGGTCCTCCTCGGCGGCGAGGCCGCGTCGAGCACGAGCGTCACCGGCGAGACCCGCCGCGCCCTGCTCCCCGAGACGCCCGCCCCGGCAGGTGGGCGCGTCGCCCGCAGCTTCACCGTGAACGTCCGCACCCCCGAGGGCGAACCCACCGGCCCCGACGGAAGCCCTGGCCTGGACCTTCAACTCGGTGGCGCGGCCCCCGCCCTGGCCGACATCAGGATCACCCCGGCCCGGCACGCCCGCCAGATCTTCCTCGTCGGCGACTCCACGGTCTGCGACCAGCCCGGCGACCCGTACTCCGGCTGGGGCCAGCGGCTCCCGCGGTACCTCCGCAAGGGCGTGTCCGTCGCCAACTACGCGGATTCCGGGGAGAGTACCGTCACCTATCTGGGGAACCCGCGGCTGTGGGCCACCGTCCAGCCGCAGATCCACCCCGGCGACCTGGTCCTGATCCAGCTCGCCCACAACGACAAGACGACCGACGAGGCGACCTACCGCGCCAACCTCGAAACCCTGGTGGCGGGCGTCCGGGAGAAGGGCGGCCGGCCGGTCCTCGTCACCCCGGTCGTGCGCCGCTGGTTCAACGCCGACGGCACGCTGAACAACAACACGGCTCTCCTCGTGAACGGCCTGGGCGTGGACCACCCCGCCGTCCTCCGCTCGGTCGCCGCCGCCCACGACGTCCCCCTGATCGACCTCACGGCGAAGACCAAGGCGCTGGTGGAGTCCCTGGGCGTCGAGGCCTCCAAGGCCCTGTACCTCTACGACGAGAAGCGGGACAACACCCACACCTCGGTGCACGGAGCCACGGTGTACGCGGGCCTGGTCCGTGACGAACTCGCGGCCCTGCGTCTGGTGCCGCAGGGCACGGTGCGGGTGGGATGAGCCCCTGGGGCGTCCTGACCGGAACCGGGGCGCCCCAGGCCTGACCTTCACGAAGCCGGAAAGAGAACCGATGGACCTGCCCCGGGACGACCGCACCCTCAGCCCGCACACCGGCTACACCCGAGCCCACTGGGAGGCGGCCGCCGACGCCCTGCTCGCCGCGGTGGAGCCGTACGCCACCGAGGGCCGCGCCCTCTACCACTTCCCCGGCGACCACGGGAGCTGGTCCGGGCGTCTCTCCGACGGCCTGGAGGGATACGCCCGTACGCTCCTCCTGGCGGCCTTCCGCCGCGACGAGACAGCCCTTCAGCGGTACGCGGACGGACTCGCGGCCGGCGTCTCGGGCGTCTGGCCCCGGATCGAGGACCGCGGCCAGCCCCTGGTCGAGGCGGCGTCGATCGCGCTCGCGCTGCGGCTGACCCGGCCGCTGCTGTGGGACCGCCTGGACGACCGGGTGCGGCAGCGCGCGGCGGACTGGCTCGGCGACGCCCTGACCGCCGAGGCCTGGCCCTGCAACTGGGAGTTGTTCCCGGTGACGGTGGGCGGCTTCCTGGCGGAGATCGGACACGAGACCGAGGAGTCCCGCAAGGCGATCGACCGGGGCCTGGAGCGCATCGAGGACTGGTACGTCGGCGGCGGCTGGTACACGGACGGCGACGGCCGCAAGTACGACTACTACAACGGCTGGGCGATGCACCTCTACCCGGTGCTGCACGCCTGGCTGGCGCAGGACGAACGGCTCCTGGACCTGTACGGCGGCCGGCTCTCCCGCCACCTGGAGGACTACGCCCGCCTGTTCGGCGGCGACGGCGCCCCCATGCACCAGGGCCGCTCCCTGACCTACCGTTTCGCGACCACCGCCCCCCTGTGGCTCGGTGCCCTGACGGGACGTACGCCGCTCGCTCCGGGCGAGACGAGGCGGCTGGCCTCCGGCGCCCTGAAGTACTTCCTGGAGCGGGGCGCGGTGAACGCCGACGGACTCCTCACCCTCGGCTGGCACGGCCCCGACGAGGCGGTCCTGCAAGGCTATTCGGGCCCGGCGTCCCCGTACTGGGCGAGCAAGGGCTTCCTCGGCCTGCTCCTGCCGGCGGACCACGAGGTCTGGACGGCCGCCGAGGAGCCCGCCCCGGCCGAGCGTACGGACGCGGTCACCGCGATCGCCGCCCCCAACTGGCTTCTGCAGTCCACGAGTTCGGACGGCGTCGTCCGCCTCCACAACCACGGCAGCGAGGACGTCCGCTACGACCCGTACTACACCCGCCTCGCCTACTCGACGCTGACGCGGCCCGCACCGGCGTACGACAACAGCGTGATCCTCGGCCACGACCCGAGCCGTACGGACATCGTGCCGCTGGGCGTTGGGGAGGGCTGGGCGGCGTCGCGGCACTCGGCGGGCGGCGGCGCCCGGGTGACCAGCCTCGTGCTCGCGCAGGGGGCCGTGGAGGTGCGGGCGCACCTGGTGGCGGGGGCCGAGGCGGGGACGCCGGTGAGGATCACCGGCTGGGCCTGCCGGGACGGTGTGCGCGCGGAGATCCGGCCGGTCGCGGGCCTGGCCAACGACCTCACCGGCGCCACCGGCGACGGCCCGACCCTCTTCGTCGCCCTCGCCCGCCTCACGGCCGAACCGGACCCCGCACCGCTGGGCGGCCTGGTGACCGTACGCGTGGACGACGAAGGCACGATCCACGTCCGCTGGAGCGACGGGCGGGAGATCCGCGCACGCCTGGCGGACGGCGACGGTGTCAGCGTGCGAGCCTGAGCCGCCGCGGGAGTCCGCTGCCGACGGCCGCACCCATCACGCCGAACGGCAGCAGGCCCCAGGCGGGGACGAGGACGAGGACCCAAACACGGCGTCGGTGACGTTCGCGCACAGGGGGTAGAGGTTCTCGCCTCCAGCAGGGTGCCCGTCACCGTGCTCCACACCGTCGTCCGCACGCCCGCCCGGCAGGACCGGCACACCGCGGCGGCGACCGCCGAGCCCAGAATGGGGCAGGGGAGGATGGGGATCATGGGGATCGTGGGTGGGAGAGACGGGGCCGCTGAACTGCTGGAGCGGGCCGGGCTGTTGATCGTGGGGGACCCGCAGGCGGAGGAGGTGTTGCCGACGCCTTTCGCCCGGCGTCTTGTCGTCGGGCCGGATGCCGAGCCGACCGTGACCGTCGCGGCGGACCGGACCGGCCTTGTCGCGGAGGTCAACGCCCAGTGGCACCGGCTGGCGTCCGAGGCGGGGATTCTCGGCGCGGACGGGGTGTTCCTCATCCACGTCGAATGCGTCGGCACGTGCAGGTGCGCCAGGCGCTGGTTCAGGGTTCGGCTCGGCGACGGCTGGGATCTGGCCGGAGTGCTGGGGGAGCGGCCCGGGCAGCCGGAGTTCGTCACGCTGTCGCCGGCCGGGGACGCCTTGGTGGGGGCCACGACGCAGGAGCACGAGGTCCGGCTCGTCGCCGTCGACCGGCTCCGCGAGCGGCGGGAGGAGGCGGCGCGGGCGGCGGCCGAGGAGACCCCCCAGGAGCGGGCGGCCGCCTGGGAGTCGCTGTTCGAGGAGCCGGAGCCCACGCAGGAGTTGCTGAACGCGTGGGCCTGCGGACTCTCGCTCAACGCGGCCACCCCGGCGGACCTGCGCCCCCAGCTGCTGGAGAGATCCCCCTACGCCGTGTACAGCGCCATGCCGACGGAGGTCGTGGACGCGCTGCTGGCCCACCCGGACTGGAAACTGCGGTCGCAGGCGGCCGAGGTCCAGCCGAACATCACCCCCGAGCAGTGGTCCCGTGTGATCCTCGGCGAGCGGGACGAGCGGCGCCGGTGGATCCTCACCCTGCTGGCCGCGGACCGCTGGGCCGAACTCGACGAGAACACCTGCCGCCGGCTCGCCGCCGATCCTTCCCCGCGTGTCCGCTCCGAGACCGCCCGCCTCAAGGGCCTGCCCGCCTCCCTGGCGGTCGAACTCGCCAACGACTCCGACGGCGGAGTCCGGTACGCGGCCTGCGACGTGGCATGGCCGCATCTCGACGCCCCGGCACGGGAGGCGCTGCTGACCGACGCCCAGGGCAGGGTGCGCGCGGCGGCCAGGCTGCTGCACCACCGGGAGCACCCGATGCCCCGCTCGGTGTACGACGCCCTGGACGTCAAGACCCCCGCACTGGAGGCCTGCCGCCTGGAACGCGACCTCGCCGAGCACCTGGCACACCACGGCGAGCACGCCGAGCGCCGCGCCCTCGCCGGAAACCCCCGCCTCGACGCGGACCTGGTCGCCGTCCTCGGCGACGATCCCGATGCCGCCGTCCGCTTCGAGGTGTCGACGCGTGCCGACCTCACCGAGGACCAACGCGCGGGCATCCGCATCGACTTCGACCCCGGCATTCACTACTACCCGCTCGACTGGATCGTCGACCTCCACCACGACCACGACGCCATGCGCCGCCTGGCCGCCTCCTCGCACCCCCTCGTCCGCCGCAGCGTGGCCCGCGCCCGGCGCCTCCCGCCGGACGTCGTCGAGCGCCTCGCCCAGGACGAGGACCGCGTCGTCCAGCTCTTCCTCGCCGAGTCCTGCGACGACGCGCCCGCCGAGATGCTCATGCGGGTGTGGCAGTGGTGGACCGGCAGCCTGAGCACCCCCGACCGCCCGCGCGGCCACCCGAACTTCCCCCGTCAGGACCTCCTGCGCTACGCCGACGACCCGAACCCGCGTATGCGCACACTGGCCCTCGACGACCCGGAGTCGACACCCGAACTGGTGGAGCGGCTCAGCCGGGATCCGAGCGAGGAGGTGCGCTACCGGGCCGCCAGGGACCCCCGCCTGTCGGCGGTGGCCGCAGCACGGTTGCTGGAGGACCCGCGCGACGACGTCCGGCAGGCCGCCGCCCTGCATCCCCGGCTGCCGGTGCGGATCCTGACCGACCTGCTGCGGGGCGCCGGCAACGCGGAGACCGCCGCCCGCAATCCGGCGCTGCCCGTCGAGGTCGTGCGCCGGATGGTGGAGCGGATCAGCGGTCCCGCGACGGAAGGCGGGTGATCGCGGCGAAGGTCGCCAGGGCCGCCAGGGTCCAGGCCACGTGGACGCCGTACTCGCCCCACAGCGAATCGGAGGCGGCGGGTACGAGGACGTGGGCGAGCCGGTCGACGACCCATCCGACCGCCGGCGCCGCCGCGAAGGCCGGCCAGCGGTGCGGTACGCCCTTAGGGGCACCGGCTGCGCCGGGTGACGTGGCGTCCCCCGGGGCAGCCAGCCGTGCCGGGACTGGGACCTCAGGGCTTCAGGCGGGCGTTCGCCGAACTGCGTTCCTTCGTCGCCGAGCCGGCGCGCGACGGCATGGTCGCCTCGGACGGCACCGTGACCGATCCGGGCGCGGTCGTGGCCGCCGTCAACTCCCGGCCGGGCCGCTTCCAGGCGCTCACCAGGGCCCTCGCCGGCGGCGCCAGGGACGCCGTTCTGTCCGCGGTGCAGGGCGGAGTCGCCGCCCTGGTCACGGCCCTGGTCCGGCCGATGTGATCGATGTGCCGGTCCGGTCGATGTGACCGAGCCGCACACTTCGGCGAGCACCGAAGCGACCCGGCTCTAGCGTGCCGGGATGACCGACAAACCCTTCACCTCCCTGCACCGCACAGGCCGGCCCCTCCTGCTCCCCACCGCCTGGGACCACGCCTCCGCTTCCGCCTTCGCCGAACAGGGCTTCCCGGCGATCGGCACGACGAGCCTCGGTGTCGCCGCGGCCGCCGGTCTGCCCGACGGGACGTCGGCCACCCGTGTGGAGACGCTCCGCCTCGCCCTCACCCTCGGCTCCGAGCCCTACCTGCTCTCCGTCGACGCCGAGGACGGGTACAGCGAGGATCCCGCCGCAGTGGGGGAGTTCGCCCGGGAGCTCGCGGCCGTCGGCGCCGTCGGCATCAATCTCGAGGACCGGATGGGTTCCGCCGCCCTGCATGCCGCGAAGATCGCGGCCGTCAAGTCGGCCGTACCGGACCTCTTCGTCAACGCCCGCACGGACACGTACTGGCTGGGCGACGGTGACCGTGCGCAGACCACGGCCCGGCTCGACTCCTACCGACGGGCCGGTGCCGACGGAGCGTTCGTCCCCGGACTGACCGACCCCGGGGAGATCGCCGCCCTGGTCAAGAGCCTCGACGTGCCCCTCAACATCCTCTACTCGCCGGGCGGGCCCACCGTCCCGCACCTCGCCGACCTCGGCGTGCGCCGCGTCAGCCTCGGATCGCTGCCGTACCGGCGGGCACTCGGCGCGGCCCTGGAAGCGGTCGCGGAGATCCGGGCGGGCCGCACACCGCGGGGCGCCACACCGACGTACCAGGAGGTCGACGCACTCAGCCGCCGGGAGACCGCCCACGGCGCGACCTGACTCACAGCGGCGGATCGCGCGTTCCTGTTACCGTTGACACTTTCCCGGGTATCAGACCCTTTGGACTCATCACCGGCGAGGGACCGAGGAACCATGACCATGGACATCCCCGGCGACAGGCGACTGGCGGCCGCCGTCGTGATGGACGACAAGCAGCGGGTGCTTCTGGTGCGCCGCAGCGAGAAGGAGCGGTTCCTGCCGCGCGTGTGGGGCGTTCCCTGCGGGAAGCTGGAGCCCGGTGAGAGTCCCGAGGACGGCGCGCTGCGGGAGTTGAAGGAAGAGACCGGACTGCTCGGCGAGGTCGTCCGCAAGGTCGGCGAGTCGTCCTTCCTCAGTGACTACCGAGGGCACGAGATCAAGAACTGGCAGGAGAACTTCCTGGTCCGGCCCTTGTCCACGGCGATCACCCTGCCCGAGCCCGACCAGGACTGCGTCTGGCTGGCCCCGGCCGAGCTGACCGCGGTCGACATCGACGACTACAACCTCGACATCGTCCGGCAGGCCTTCACACAGCCCTGAGCCGCTCCGCCAGTTCACGCAACGCGTCGAGATAGTCCGGCACCTCCAGCGGGACCTTCGCCACCGCACCCGGATGCGGTCCCGCCGCCGTGAACACATCGGTGTGCGGCCGCCGTTCGGCGCCGGTCTCCAGGAAGAGCGTGACCGTCGGCGCGTCCGTGTCGCACCAGGCCCGGTGCAGGGTGTGCGCGGGCAGCGCGTACGAACTGCCCGCCGCGTACTGCCCCACATGCGTCAGCCGCAGTCGCGCCGGACCGGCCGGCCTCAGCACCCAGTCCGCGGACCGCTCCGCCAGCGACTCCTCGTAGCGGGCCGCCGCGATACCGTCGGCCTCGTCGCGGACCTCGTACAACTCCATCGCCAGCCGCCCCTGGACGACGTAGGACGCCAGCGGTGAACGGTGGTTGTGGATGTCCTCCTCGCCGATCGCGCCCGTGCCCGGATGCCACACGTGCGCCCGCAGCATGTGGCGCGGGCCGCCGTCGATCAGCAGCAGCTTGTCGAAGCCGAGGACATGACGGTACGACAGCCGAGCGCAGCCCACCGGATCGCCCTCGCCGGACGCGAGTTCGGCGACCAGTTCCCACAGCCGGTCGGGGGAGCCGAGTTCGGTGACGACCGAGCGTGCGGCGGCCGCCAGCTCGTGCTCGGGCAGTTCAGCGTCCAGCGCCCCGGCCAGCCGCCGTCGCGCCGCCAGGACCTGCCGACCGCCCATGCACTCATCCTCCAACAGCCGCTCTTCACCCTTGAGTTCAGCCACCCGGCTGATACATCCATACGGCATGCGCGCGCAGCGCCGACAGCCCCTGATAGGTCATCCACATGGGCCGCCGCAGCTCGGTGCCGGCGCCCAGCCCCCAGTACCAGGTGCCGTCCGCCTGCCCCGCCCACACCGCGGCGAGGGCCCCGTCCAGCCGTACCCGCCACTCGTCCTCCAGCCCGTCGCCGCGGGCGATCTCCAGGGCGCCGGGGGAGAGCAGGGCGCGGACCAGCCAGGACGCGGTGAAGTGCCGTACGTTCAGCACCTCGTGGCGGGAGGGGTCGTCGGTGCGGGGCCGGCGTACCTCCTCGTGCAGGTTCTCCAGGTCGGGGCAGGTGTCGTGCGGTGCGTCCGGGCAGGACAGCAGCCAGCGGACGCCGTCCTCGCGGGCGGTCCTGGCGCGGGCGGCGCGGGCGTCGCCGTCCTCGCCCAGGACCCGGGCGGCCCGGTCGAGGGCGACGACGGCCTGGGCGGTGTGCAGCGGGGACGGTCTGCCGTACGGCGGCTGCAGCCGGTAGCCCCAGCAGCGCAGGTGCTCGCGGCGCGGGTCGCTGATCGCGCCGTCCGCGAGGGCCTCGCGCAGCACGGGCAGGCTCTCGGAGCGGGGCGCGGCGCGCAGCAGCCCGCGCAGCACCGTCGTCACCACATGGGTCGACTCCCTTCCCGCGCGGTCGAGTTGGCGCGTGAAGCCGCTCGTGCAGTGGTCCACCTCCGCCGCCAGCCGCTCGGCGGACGTGCCCGCCCGGGCCAGCGCGCCCAGCACCAGAGCGGTGACCTCCGGACGCGCCTCGGACCCCTGCGACCGCGCCGACCAGCCACCGTCCGGCAGCCGCAGCCGCCACAGCGTGTCCACCAGGTCGCCGGTGCTCAGCCGCCCGTCCGGCACGCCCAGGTCGAGCATGATGTGCAGGCCGTACGCGGTGCCGACGGGGGTGGGCCGGGACGGCGAGTCCTCGCCGAGGGAGTGCGGCCAGCCGGTGAGCCGCCCGCTCTCGGGGTCGTCGACCACGGACACCTGGTCGACGAGGGTTTCGTAGGCGGAGGCGAAGACCTTCGGGAGCGGGCCGGGCGCCCCCGGCGCCATCGCGGCGGTCCCCACGGCGGTGGCCCGTGCGGGATCCGCCGCCGCTGCCGTCCTGGCCCGCAGCAGCGCCGCCGCCAGCCACGCCGCGACGGAGGTGCCGACTCCGCTGATCCCGGCGATCACATACCGGGCTGCCGAACCCTCGATGGAGCCGGGCAGCACACTGAACAGGAACTGGAACACGCCGTACCCGGCGGCCAGACAGCCGAGACCGCCGAGCCAGCCGACGAAGCGCGCCGGGGGTGAGTCGTCCGCGGGTTCCTCGTCGGGAGCGGGAGGGGTGGGGCCGGGCTGACGGGACCTCAAGGGGCCGCGTCCGAGCTGCTGTTGGGACAAGACACGCTCCCTCCCCCGTGGCGGCGGCGTGTGACCTCCGCGAAGCCTCCAGTCTAAGTGGTCAGGGTGACAACTGGGGCGGTCACCGGCCGCGCCCGTTCCGCGGCCAGTTCACAAGTGCCACGTGCAGGGCGTCGACCGCGCGGTCCCAGGACTCCCGTACGTCCCGTGGCGCGCCGAAGGCGCCGGCGGACTCCAGTGCGCAGTAGCCGTGGAAGGTGCTGCGCAGCAGGCGGACGGCGTCGGTGAGGTCGGGTTCCTCCAGGTCGTAGGCGCGGAGCATGCCGTAGGTGATCTCGGCGGTGCGGCGCATCGCGGGGGAGTCGGCGACCAGGGCCTGGTCGACCCGGATCTGGGTCGCCGCATAGCGGCCCGGGTGCCGCAGGGCGTACTCCCGGTACGCGTCCGCGAAGGCGGCGAGCGCGTCCTTGCCGGCGCGTCCGGCGACGGCGGCGGCGATCCGGTCGATCATCTCGCCACCGGCCAGCAGGGCGACCCGGGCCCGCAGGTCCCGCAGATTCCTGACGTGCGAGTACAGGCTCGCGTCCTTCACCCCGAAGTGCCGGGCCAGCGCGGAGAGGCTGACGTTCTCGAACCCCACCTCGTCGGCGAGCTCGGCGGCGGCCGCGGTGAGACGGTCGGCGGTGAGTCCTGCGCGGGCCATGGGGTTGGCTGACCTCCGGATACGAACGTGGCCTAAAAGCTCTAGGGAACATCCTAGGTAGGTCAGCGGTCCGCGAGGAACGCCTCCAAGGCGGACTGACGGAAGGGCCGAGGGGTTGACTGGCCGAACGGCCCACGGCTGGTCGATCGGCCGACTACCGTTGCCCCGCATGACCCACACCGAGATCGAGATGACCGAGGAGCTGATCCGGGACCTGCTGCACGACCAGCACCCCGACCTCGCCGAACGCCCCGTCCGACTCGGCGCGCGGGGCTGGGACAACCAGTTGTGGCGGCTCGGCGACGACCTCGCCGTCCGGCTGCCCTGGGCGACGCAGGGCGCCGACGAGCTGTTGCGCAAGGAGCACGCATGGCTGCCCGGCCTCGCCCCGAGCCTGCCGTTGCCGGTCCCGGTCCCGCAGCGCCTCGGCGAGCCATCCGAGCGGTTTCCGCGGCCCTGGATCGTCACCACCTGGGTACCGGGCTCGCCCGCCGACCGCGACCCCGTCACGCGCGGCGCCGAGGCGGCCGACACCCTGGCCGCCTTCCTGACGGCTCTTCACCGGCCCGCCCCGGACGGGGCGCCCGCGGGCCGTGACCGCGGCGGGGCCCTGGCCGACCACACCGAGGGGTTCGCCAGGCAGCTCGCCTCGGCCGTCGAGATGGGGCTGGTCCCCGACCCGGACGCCGTCCGTGCGGTCTGGGAGGACGCCGTCGCCGCGCCCCGCTGGACGGGCCCGGCCGTATGGCTCCACGCCGACCTGCATCCGGCCAACGTCCTCACCGCGGACGGCACCATCGGCGGGGTGATCGACTTCGGCGACCTGTGCGCGGGTGATCCCGCCTGCGACCTCGCCGCCGCCTGGATCCTGCTGCCGGAGGGCGCCGAGGACCGTTTCCACGCCGCCTACCGGCCCACCCCCGACGCCGCGACCCTGCGCCGCGCCCGCGGCTGGGCGGTGGGGCGCGCTCTCAGCGGCCTGCTCATCGGAGAGGCGGGTGTCCGGGGCCGCCCCGGAGGCAAGCCCAGCTGGGGCCCGCCGGCCCGGGAGTCCTTGCGGCGCCTCACCGGAGCGTCCCCCAGGAGCCCGGCTGCACGTAGTTGATGCGGGTCAGCTTCAGCTCGACCAACGGCTGCTGCTGTGCGTCTGTCAGGCGGCGCGGACCGGACCGTACTCAGCAGCGCCTGCCCTCCGCCCGCACCAGCGCCACGTCCTCCGCCCGTACGCGCAGGGCGTGGCGGGTGGTGTCCTCGCCGCGGGCGGGGGCCGGGTCCCAGAGCCATACGGTGTCGCCGCTCGCCTGGAAGGAGAGCACCGGATGCCCGGTCGGGACGGGGCCGTTGATGACGGGTGTCTTGTCGCCCACGGGCTCGACGCAGACGAGTTCGGGCCGGATGCCGAAGTAGGCCGGGGGACGCCGGCCCTCGGCGGCCGCGTTCATCGTCCGGTCGGCCGCCTTGTCCAGGTCGTCCAACGAGATCTGCACGACCGTCAGGACCGCGACGATCCCCGCGAGCACCAGCATCAGCCGGAAGAACCCGCTGACGGGCGCCTGCACATTGAAGTGCCGCGCCCAGCCGGCCAGCGCCACGAGCACCAGGACGAACGCCACGGCCACGGCCAGCGGCCGGAACGCCACCGCGTACTGCCAGTAGAAGCCCACGTGCACCGCGCCGGCCGGAACGCCGAACAACTCCTCCAGGTACACGGCGTGCAGGAACGCCCCGACCCACGGCATGACGAACGGCAGCGGCGCGGCCAGCACGGGCAGGAACCACTGCACGTTGCGGCTGAACCAGGAGGCGCTCAGTGCGTACCACAGCCCGAACAGCGTCAGCCCGATGCCCAGGACCATGCCCAGCCCGGTCAGCAACCCGGACAGGTCCGTGTCCGCGGAGCGCCCCCACATCCAGCCGACGAACGTCATGGCGCCCGTCAGAATCACGCCGCAGCCCAGCCGGACGAGCTTCGGAGGCGGTGCGTTCGAGGTCATCCACGCGCCCACCGGCCAGCAGATGGCGGCGGGGACCAGCACCGCGGCCAGCCGCCACGGGGAGGCGAGGGCGCCGAGCACGACGCCGCTCGCGACGCAGACCAGCACGGTCGCGCAGACCACCGCGATCAACCCCGCGTCGCGATGCGGAGCGGCCGATCCGGTCCCGGTCCGGGGTCCCATGGCCCGGCGTATGTCGTGCGTGTCGGGGTCGAACGGCGGCCCGCCGATGTTGCGTGCCGCCAACTCCGCGAGCGCGCGGTCCCGTTGCTCGTCGGAGTGCTCCCCGCGCAGGTGCAGGGTGTGCCGTACGTCCAGCCCGCCGACGGCGATCCAGTGCTCGGCCAGCCGCCGCAGGACCGGGCCCGCGTCCTGCGGCGCCTTGCGGTGCACGTGGTAAGTGGTCTGCCACTCGGCCGGCTTGGGCGGGATGAGCTTGCTCTCGCGCACCCACAGGTCGAGCTTGCGCCGCCCGGCGAGCGACGTGAGCCGTTCGACGGCCGTCGGCCGAGCGGTCCAGCGGGAGCCGTGCACGGGGATCTCGACGACGAGCGCGGCGTACCCGTCGTCGACGGTCACCGAGTCACCGTTGCGCGCGGGCCGTACACCCCACCCCTGGGCGGCCAACACACCGGTGGCCAGCTCCAGTTCGTCCTGGTCGTCACGGACCTCGACGACCAGGCGCACCCTGCGGTTGTACGGTCCCTGTGGCTCCGGTGTCACCGGGGAAGTCTCGCACCGTCAGCCGATCGGCGCGTACAGCACCCCCAGCTTGTCGATCTCGTCGCCCGACCGCCCCGTGAAGCCGACGATCTGCCAACCGGACGGCGCCGAGAAGGTCTTCGTGTCCGACGTCGCCGTTCCGGAGGACAGCGTCCGGCCCTTGTCCGTGGTGAACGACGCCGAGAAGATCCGTGTGCGGCCGTCCTTCTGACCCTGGGTCAGCTTTACGGCGGTGAGGTGTTCGCCGGATGCCAGGGTCAGGGAAGCGGCCGTGCCGCCCGTGCCGCCGTGGGTGAGGGCGGTGCCGCCGTCGTGGGTCAGCGAGACCGCGTCCAGGCGGGAGGCGCCGCGCAGGGTGAGGGTGCGGGGGGCGGGGGTGGCCGGCAGGTCGTCGGCGTCGTTGAAGGCGGTGCCGTGCGGGCCGCCGAAGAAGTCGCTCGCCCGCAGGGACGAGTCGACGGTGTAGGAGAAGTCGACCGTGTGCGGGAAGTGGTCGGAGAGGTGCTTGCCGTCCGCGCGGAGGAACTTGGCCCAGTCGTTGTTGTAGCGAGTGGCGTTGAGGGAGACCAGGTCGCTGCCGCGGTACAGGACCTTGTCCACGACCTCGCAGTCGTTCGTCGGGGCCGCCGAGTCGCACAGCAGCGCGTCGCTGCCCGCCGCCGGGGGCGTACCGCCCTTGATCAGTCGCACCCAGGCGTCCGTCAGACCGTTCTCGGCGACCAGCGTGCGGATGTTGTCGCCGGTGCGGGTGTAGCGGGTGTTGGTGTCGCCCATGACGATCACCGCGTTGCCGGACGAGTTGGCCTGGATGAAGTCCGACAGCTGCTCGACGTTGGCGCGGCGGGCGGCGAGCGCGGCGTCGTCGGAGTCGGCGTTGGTGTGGACGTTGTACAGGTCCACGAACACGCCCTCGGCGAGGCGTACCCGGGCGAGCGTGAAGCCCTTCGGGGTCAGGCAGTTCGTGCCGGTGCAGTTGTTCCACTTCACCCGCTGGAAGTCCTCGAAGGGCTGGTCCGAGAGGGTGTTGAGGCCGTCGCCGATGGCCGCTCCGCCGCTGGTCGCCGTGCGGTACGGGTGGGCGTCGTTGGCGTACAGCGACGCGTGGTAGTTGAAGTCCTCCTGGACGTTCACGATGTCGTACGGGGCCAGACGCTGCCCGATGAGCGGCGTGTTCGTCTCGGGGTCGCTGTCGCCGAGGCCGAGGGGGAGGCCGGCGACGTTGTACGTCAGGACGTTGAAGGTGCCGGAGGTGGCGGCCGTCGCGGGCGTGGCCGCGGTGGTGGTGAGGCCGGTGAGGGCCAGTGCGGCTGCCGCGAGGGTGGCTGTCAGTCGTCTTCTCATGGTGGGGGTGTCTCCGGTGGGGTGGGGAACGGCCAGAAGGTGAGCCGTGCTCAGGTTCGGTGTCAACCAGGGTGACGTACAAGGGCGGTTGGGGAAACAGTGAGGGGCGTGGCGTTCCGCCGTGTGCGGGGCACCGGGCGGCCACCCGCCGCTCGTTCAACGTTCACGTTTCGCCTTGATCCTCCACAGACGGCGCAGAAGCGCAGGGGGAGGCGGCTGCGGACGGCAGCCGAAGAAGGCAGCGGCATGGGGAGGCGTTCATGGGTCACGGGCACGCGCACGGTCATCACCACCACGGACACGGACACGGGCACCACGGCTCGCACGATCCGGCGGCGTCGTCCGACGCCCTGCCCGCCGCCTTCGACATCTCCGTCCCCGACGAGGCCCTGACCCCCGAACAGCAGTCGCGCCGCGGGCTGCTGCGCCGGGCCGGTCTGCTGGGCGCCGGGCTGGCCGCCGGCAGCGTCGTCGCACCGACCACGGCCGCCGCCGCCCCGACCGACGCGTCGCCCGCGTCCCCCGCATCGGGCGGCCGCAGGACGAACGGCTTCCTGTGGCTGGCCGGTGACCACCACATCCACACCCAGTACAGCAGCGACGGCAAGTACCGCGTCGTCGACCAGGTCCGCCAGGGTGCCAGGCACGGCATGGACTGGCTGGTCATCACCGACCACGGCAGCGCGACCCACGCCAGGATCGGCGTCGAGAAGGTCAACCCGGACATCCGGGCCGCCCGCGCCGCCTACGAGGACACCCTCGTCTTCCAGGGCCTGGAGTGGAACATCCCGGGCGCCGAGCACGGCACCGTCTTCGTGCACGCCGGCAAGAACGAGGTCGCCGTCCTCAAGCAGTTCGAGACCGACTACGACGGCAGCGTCAAGGGCGCCTCCGACTCCACGCCCGCCAACGAGGCCCTCGCCGTCGCCGGCCTGAACTTCCTCGCCGGGCAGGTGGAGCGCCGCAAGGTCAAGGACGCGCTGATGCTCGCCAACCACCCGGCGCGGCGCGGTGTCGACTCCCCGCACGAGATCCGCGGCTGGCGCGACGCGAGCCCGACGCGGCAGATCGCCGTCGGCTTCGAGGGCGCCCCGGGCCACCAGGCGGCAGGCCTGCCCGCGCCCCTCGGCATGGCCCGTGCCCGCGGCATCTACGACAACAACCCCAGCGCCAACTCCTTCGCCGGCTACCCGCTGGAGAGCTACCGGACCTGGGGCGGCTTCGACTGGATGACCGCGACCGTCGGCGGCCTGTGGGACAGCCTCCTCGCCGAGGGCAAGCCGTGGTGGATCACCGCCAACTCCGACTCCCACCAGGTCTACGCCGACACGGCCGTGCGCGGCACCGGCGGCGATTTCAACACCGACGGCCGCCACCCCGACCCGGTGTACGGCGGCCAGATCGACATCACCCAGGGCGACTACTGGCCCGGCCAGTACAGCCGTACGCACGTCGGGGCCGACGGCTTCTCCTACGCCGCCGTCATGGACGGCATCCGCGCGGGCCGCGTCTGGGTGGACCACGGCCGGCTCATCGGCGGCCTCGACGTCCGCGTCACCGGTGGCCGCCGGTGGGCCACGCTGGGCGGCGCCCTGCACGTCCGCAAGGGCACGAACGTCACGCTGACGGTGGACGTGGCGCTGGCCGGCGGCCCCAACTGGGCGGGCTTCGTGCCGAAGCTGGCCCGCGTCGACGTCATCCAGGGCGATGTGACCGGCCCGGTCGCCGACAAGGACACGTTCACCGCGCCGACGGCGAAGGTGGTCAAGTCGTACGAGGTGAACAAGTCGACCGGCATGGTCCGCCTCACGTACGACCTCGGCAAGGTCGACCATCCCGTCTACGTCCGCCTGCGCGGCACCGACGGCAACCGGACCGCGCCCGGCCCGATGGGCGCCGCAGTCGACCCGGCAGGCCCGGCCATCGACGTCGTAGGCGACGCCGACCCGTGGCGAGACCTGTGGTTCTACTCCAACCCGGTGTGGGTCCTGCCCTCGTGACGCCGCACGTCCTGACGGTGGACACGGAGGTCCGGGACCTCCGCACGGCCGACCACCTGCTCCACACCCTGGCGGCCGAACTCGCCCTCCCCGAGGGCACGTTCGGCTGCACCCACCTGGTGCGCGGAGAGCGCCCGCACGTGGCCCTCTCCCTCACCCTCCCGTCCGAGCCGCTCCTGCGTACCGCCCAGGAGCGGCTCACCGCCCGGGGTCACGAGGTGTCCCCGGGCTCGCCGGACACGGTGGGCCGGGCGGTGATCTACCCGGGCGTCTCGTCACTGACCGGCACCCTGACGATCGCCGACGTGCTCACCCACTCGGCGATCGACCGCGTCACGGTCCTGGGCGCGACCGGCCGACCGTCGCCGGAGACAAGGCTGGTGACGGGGGATCATGTCCGTCCGCAGTGGCAGACCGGCGAACTCGTCCTGACCGCCATGCCCGCCGTGGGCGGCACCCTCGTCCCCTTCGAGGTGCCCGATCCGACGCCGTGTTGCGCGGACCACTGACTCAGGCAGCCGGATTGAGCCCGTTCGACAGCCCGGTGTAGGCGGGCTTCGCCCCGTAGCCCTCGTTGTACGGCAGGGCGGCCCCGTACCCGCTGAAGGTCCCCGGCACCCACGAGTACTTGTCCGCCAGGCTGCCGCCGACGCCCCCGAGGTTGCCGGGCCGCCGCACCCGTTACCCGTTCACCCCCGTGTAATGCCGCAACGCCCACCGCCACACCACCCGCGACGCCAGATACAGCGCGACCCCGAGCAGCGGAGAGGCCGCCGCCAGCCAGTAGGGGACGCCGATGTCGTGGTCGTGGCCCGTGAGTACGGCGGTGGGGAGGTAGGCGACGAAGGCGAGCGGGAGGGCGTACGTCAGGAAGCCGCCCACCGCCCGGGGGAGGACGTTCAGCGGGTAGCTGCCGAACGTGCCGAGCAGTTCCTCCAGCCAGCGGCCCCAGTAGTCGGCGGCCGGGAAGCGCAGGCAGGCGCCGGCCACCGCGGTGAACAGGGCCGCCTCCAGCAGCATCCCGCCGATGACCGCGGCGATCAGGTACGAGACCCGGCCCGCTGTCCACTCCAGCTGACTGCGGCTGAGCGCGCCCACCATCAGGCCGGCCGCGACCGTGAGGTCGCCGATCGCGTTGGTCGGGAAGTAGGCGAGCTGGACCTGGCGGTGCACCGGCATGGGGCGCAGGAGATAGACGTCGATCCTGCCCTCCTGGACCTGCCGGCCGATGAAGTGCATCCGGCCCAGGAAGAGCACGAACAGTCCGTGCGCGAGCATCCGGATCGCCGGGATCAGCAGGACGTCCGAGCTGTCCCAGCCGCCCATCCCGGTGAACCGCGCCAGCAGCACCGTCGCGAACACGATCACCGACACCTGCCAGATCGCGCCGATCGCAATGTTCAGCAGGAACTCCGTGCGGTACTCCATCGCGGCCCGGATGTTGAGCAGCGAGACGCGCCACACGATGCGCAGGGACTTCGCGGTCTTCAACGACATCTCAGCCTCCCTGCGAGATCACGCGCCGCGCGGCCCGCCGCCACACCCACCGGGTGAACAGCGCCAGCACGATGACCCACGCGGCCTGGATCGCCAACTGGGCGCCCGCGTCGGACAGTTCGATGCGGCCGACGTAGATCGACAACGGCACGCTCAGCGTCGCCTGGAACGGCAGGAAGCCGCTCAGCGTGATGAACCAGTCCGGGAAGAACCACAGCGGCGCGTACACCCCGGACAGCAGGTTCTGCGCGAAGATCAGGATCAGCATCGCGGAGTTGTTGCGGATGGTGAAGAAGCACAGCTGGTCGAGGGTGAGCATGACGTAGTACAGGACCCACTGGCCCAGCAGCATGCTCAGCACGAACACCCCGGCCACGGCGGCCGACCCGGGGGGTTCCACGACTCCGGCCGCGAGGCACACCGCGTATCCGCCGAGTGCCCACGCCAGCCCGTACAGCTGCTCGCCGAGGGCGCGCAGGGCGTAGTAGCGCTGAGGCGGCAGCGGGCGCAGATACCAGTAGACGATCGTGCCGAAGTGCATGTGCTGAAGGACCGTGTCCCGCCCGGCGTACTGGTCCAACTCCCGTAGCCGGGAGGCGAGTACGGCCATGACGGCGTAGGTGACCGCCTGGTCGCGGCTCAGTCCGGCTGTGGTGCCCGTCTGGGCGTACAGGCCGCGCCACAGCGACGCCACCAGGACCACCTGGACGGTCAGCCGCAGCAGGACGGCCGTCATCCGGGGCGGTGTGTGCAGTTCGCCGAGCGGCGTGACGCGGGCGGCGCGCCAGCCGTGCAGTACGGCGGCCATCTCAGGCACCCTCCGGCGCCGGCCCGGCCTGCACGTACGCGGCCCGCATCACGTCCTCCAGGTCCGCTTCGTCGAGGGCGAGGTCCGTCACCTCGTACCGCTCGATGACCTGCTTGAGCGCCTGGTGCACGGTCGGCGCGTCGGGACCGTCCGGCCCGAAGACCGCCTGCGGGCCCTCGCGCCGCAGCAGCGCGATGCCCGGCAGCGCGCCGACCTCGGTGTGCGGGTCGGCGAGCGTCACCCGCACCTGCCAGGTCGAGCCGAACCTGCGGCGGATCTCGTCGAGGGTGCCGTCCAGGACGAGCCGCCCGTGGTTGATCAGCACGACCCGCTCGGCGAGCCGCTCGACCTCCGTCATGTCGTGGGTGGTGAGCAGCACCGTACGGCCGCGCTCCTCCACCTGGTGCCGCAGGAACTCCCGCACCTGCTCCTTCACCACCACGTCCATGCCGATGGTCGGCTCGTCGAGGAAGACGACCGGCGGGTCGTGCAGCAGGGCGGCGGCCAGATCGGAGCGGACGCGCTGGCCGAGGGAGAGGTGGCGGACCCGGGTGTCCCAGAAGGAGGAGAGGTCCAGGAGGTCGTCGAACTCCGCCAGACGCGCCGTGTGTTCTGGCTTCGGGACCTCGTAGATGTCGCGCAGGATCGCGAACGACTCGCGCACCGGGAGGTCCCACCACAGCTGGGTGCGCTGTCCGAACACCGTGCCGATGTTGCGGGCGTTGCGCTCGCGCTCCTCGTACGGCACCACGCCCGCGACCCGGGCCTCGCCGGACGTGGGGGTGAGGATGCCGGTCAGCATCTTGATGGTGGTGGACTTCCCGGCGCCGTTCGGGCCGAGCAGGGCGAGGAGTTCGCCCGGGGCGACGGAGAAGGTCACGTCGCAGACGGCGTGCTTGGCGACGCGCTCCGGGTTGACGAGTGAGCGGAGTGCTCCCGCGAAGCCGGGGCGGCGGGTCGTGGTGTGGAAGGTTCGGGACAGACCGCGAACCTCGATATTGCCATTCAAGCGACATCAACTCCCTTGTGGTGAACGCAAGTCGCGGCCGGTCGGCATCTCTGCCGACCGGCCGCTGGTGGCTCTCCGACGCTGTCGGAAAGTCGATCAATCGGTCAATCGATTTACAGGTTCCTTGCGAATGTTTCTCACTCGTGGTTCGAGAACACGAAAGAGAACTCCGCAGGCTCGGCCTTCAGGAAGTACTGCGGTAGCGGGCCGGGGCCGCACGACTGCGAACCGATGCCGTGCTGGCCGTGGTCGAGGTTGATCCAGAGGGTGTCGCCCGGCGTGAGGTCGGTCAGGTGCCGGGCGGCGTCCAGCTGTTCGTTGGTCCAGGGCCGGGCGCTGAACCAGAACTCCGGGACGCCCTCGATCCGCAGCCCGCCGAGCTCCGCCCAGCGGACGTCGGCGGCGGCGCCGTTCTCCTGCGGGCGGACGTACGGGGTCTGCATGTGCTCGATGTCCGGCATCCACTGGCCGAGCCTGGAGGCGGCCCGGGTGTCCGGGTACGCCTCGCCACTGCCGCCGAAGTACAGGACCTCCCGCGCGGAGTCGGCGGCGATCCCGAAGCGGATGCCGAGCCGCGGCAGCGGCAACGTCCAGTCGCCCTCGGGCGTCACGGACACGGTCAGCTTCAGCAGGGTGCCGTCGGACGTCCAGCGGTACTCCGTGCGCAGGCCCACCTCGGCGGCGGCGGGTGCCACCCGGGTGCGGACGGTCAACGCGTCGTCGCCCAGCTCCACGGCGTCCAGCCGGTGCTGCATCCGGTGCAGGCCGAGCTTGCGCCACAGCACGCCGTAGCGGGTGTCGTCCTGCCAGGACGCGCCCTCGTCGTTGTCCGTCGTCGCCCGCCACACGTCGAGGCGCAGTCCGGTGACATCGACGCCGCAGATCGACGTCGGCCGGCCCGAGCGGGCGTCGAAGGTCCCCGGGCCGAGGGTGATCAGGTGCTCGCCGCGCGCGGGCCGCTGCGAGGCGGTGACGGACACGGGTGTGCGGGCAGCGACGGTGCCCTGGCCCCACGCCACCTCATGCCCCTTGGGCCCCCAGGGGGTGTCCGCGGCGAGCAGCGCGCGGACCGTCCACAGGACCTCCTCGCCCTGGCCGTCCGGTGCCGCCGTCGGCAGTTTGACCTCCGCCGACTCGCCCGGCGCGAGCTGCGGCACCGCGAGCGTGTGAGCGCCCGTGGGGAAGCCGTCCACCGAGTAGAAGAACTCGTACTCCAGGTGCGAGAGATCGCCGAAGTCGTACGCGTTCGTCACCCGCACCGTGCCGTCCGCGCCGTCAGCCTCGATACGGACCGGCTCGATCACCTTCTTGTACTCGACGAGCCCCGGCGACGGCGTCCGGTCCGGGAAGATCAGCCCGTCGCAGACGAAGTTGCCGTCGTGCAGCTCCTCGCCGAAGTCGCCGCCGTAGGCGTAGCCCAGCTCGGGGTGCTTGATGCCGTGGTCGATCCACTCCCAGATGAAGCCGCCCTGGAGCCGCTCGTACCGCTCGAAGATCTGCTGGTAGTCCGCGATGCCGCCCGGGCCGTTGCCCATCGCGTGCCCGTACTCGCACTGGATGAAGGGCAGCCCGCGCCGCTTGTGCGTGCCGCCGTCCAGGCTCTGCCCGATGCGCTCGACCTCCTCGTGGGAGGCGTACATCCGCGAGTACACGTCGGTGTCCCGGCAGTCCCAGTCGCCCTCGTAGTGCACGAGCCGCGAGGCGTCCCGGCCGTGGATCCACTCGGCCATCGCGGTCAGCCCGCGTCCGGTGCCGGCCTCGTTGCCGAGGGACCAGAAGACGATCGACGGGTGGTTCTTGTCGCGCTCGACCATGCGGGCGGCGCGGTCCAGCAGGGCCGGGGTCCAGCGGTCGTCGTCGACGGGGTTGTCACGCCAGGCCTGCTCGGTGAAGCCGTGGGTCTCCAGGTCGCACTCGTCGATGACCCACAGGCCGTACTCGTCGCACAGGTCGAGGAAGGCCGGGTGCGGCGGGTAGTGCGAGGTGCGCACCGCGTTGAGGTTGTGCCGCTTCATCAGCAGCACGTCCTCGCGCATGGTCTCCAGGTCCAGCGCGCGGCCCTTCTCGGGGTGCCACTCGTGCCGGTTGACGCCCTTGAAGAGGACCGCCTTGCCGTTGACCTTGATCAGGCCGTCTTCGAGGACGACGGTACGGAAACCGATGCGCAGCGGCACCCGCTCGCCGGCCGTGACCAGCTCGCCGTCGTACAGCTTCGGTGACTCCGCTGACCACGGCTCGACCGCGACGGTCACCGGCTCGCCGGTCGCGACATCGATGTCGAGGGCGGGCACGGACACCCGCCCGTCGACGTCGGAGTCGACGCGCAGGGTGCCCTCGCCCGTGCTGTGGTCGTAGGAGGCGTGCACGAAGAAGTCGCCCGCGCTGCCCGCCGGGCGGTGCAGCAGGGTGACGTCACGGAAGATGCCGGGCAGCCACCACTGGTCCTGGTCCTCCAGGTACGAGCCCGCCGACCACTGGTGCACACGGACGGCGAGCACGTTGCCCGTCGGCTTCAGCAGCTGCCCGACCGCGAACTCGTGCGGCAGCCGGGAGCCCTTGAACTCGCCGATGTCCGTGCCGTTCAGCCAGACACGGGCGCAGGACTCCACGCCGTCGAAGCGGATCACCGCCCCGCCGTCCGCCGGCCAGTCCGCCGGCAGGTCGAAGACCCGCAGATGGTCACCGGTCGGGTTCTCGGTGGGCACGTGCGGCGGGTCCACCGGGAACGGGTAGAGGTGGTTGGTGTAGATGGGCGAACCGAACGCGCCGTCGCCCTGCAGGACCCAGTGGCCCGGGACCGCGACCTCGGCCCAGCTTTCGGCGTCGTACCCCGGCGCGGCGAAGGAGTCGTCCTCGGCGTCGGCGGTGGCCGACAGACGGAAGCGCCAGCTGCCGTTCAGGGACAGGGACTTCGCGTCCGAGGAGGCGTACCAGGCGCGGGGCGGAAGGGCCCCGCGGCCCGGGGAGACGTCCTCCACGTAGTCGGCGGACGGGGTGGTGCGGAAAGACATCGGTCTCCTTGCTCAGCCCTTGATGCCGGTCTGCGCGATCCCCTGCACCAGCCAGCGCTGGAGGAAGAGGAACACGAACACCAGGGGCAGGATGGAAATGGCCGTGGCCATGAAGATCAGGTGGTAGTTGACGGTCTGGTTCGTCATGTACGACGAGAGCGCGACCTGGACCGTCCACGCGCTCGGGTCCTGGCCGATGACCAGCGGCCACAGGAAGGCGTTCCAGCCGTTGATGAAGGTGATCGTGGCGATCGCCGCGAAGAAGTTCAGCGAGTTCGGCACGACGACGCGCCAGTAGGCGCCCCAGTAGCCGAGCCCGTCCACGCGTGCCGCCTCCTCCAGTTCTTTCGGGAACCCGAGGAAGTACTGCCGGAACAGGAAGCACGTGAAACCACTGAACAGGCCCGGAATGATGAGACCTCGGTAACTGTCCACCCAGCCGAGGGACGACACGAGGACGAAGCTGGGCACGAAGGTGACGGCCGTGGGAACCATCAGGGTCGCCAGGACGGCGTAGAACACCTTGTTGGCGTGCTTGTACGGGATACGGGCCAGGCCGTAGCCGGCCATCGAGCAGATCAGCAGGATGCCCGTGGTGTGCAGGACGGCGACGACCACGGAGTTCCACAGGGACTGGGCGAAGTCGACGGTGACGTCGTCGAACGGCTCGGTGATGTTGCCCCACTGGATGGAGGTGGGGAACCACTTCCACTCCTCGCCCGTGATCTCCTGGTCCGTCATCAGCGCGTTGCGGACGATCAGGTAGAAGGGGACGAGGAAGAGGAGCGCGGCGACGCCGGTCGCGATGTACAGACCGGTGTTGCCCATGACGCCGCCGCCACGCCTGGTCTTGGCCTTCGCCGGCTTCGTGACCTTCCTGAGGTCGGGTGCAGTGGTGGTCACTTGGACTCCTCACCCCTTCCGAAGCCCATGATCTTGCCCTGGAACAGCGTGACGACGCAGATCAGGAGGGTCAGGACGACCGCGCCCGCGCTGCCCGCGCCGTAGTTCTGGTTCTCGCCGAGGGCCATCTTGTAGAGCTCGACCAGCGGGGGCTGGCCCCAGGTGGCCTTGGGGAGCAGGTTGAAGAACTCGTCGAAGGCCTGGTAGGCGGCGATCAGCAGGAGCAGGATCACCGCGGTGGACGTGGCCCGCAGCTGGGGCAGTGTGATGTACCGGAAGGTCTGCCAGCCCGACTTGGCGCCGTCGATGGCGGCGGCCTCGTACAGCTCCCGCGGGATGTTCTGGAGTGCGGCCAGGAACAGGATCATGTAGAAGCCCGACTGGAGCCACAGGCGTACGGTCACGATGACCAGCCAGTACCAGGGCGGATCCGGGTTCGCCAGCCAGGCGACGTTGTCGATGCCGAACCAGCCGATGACCGTGTTCATCAGACCGAAGCGGACGCCGTTGAAGATGGACATCTTCCAGATCAGCGCGGCGGCGACATAGCTGACCGCGGTCGGCAGGAAGAACACCGACCGGAAGAACGCCCGCATGAACCGCAGCCGGTTGACCAGCAGTGCGAGGCCCAGCGACATGGCCCAGGTGGCCGGCACGATGAACGCGGCGAACACGGTGAAGGTGACGAGGGAGTTCCTGAAGTCGGCGTCCGTCAGGATCTGCTTGTAGTTGTCGAAGCCGACGAACTCGCTCGGTGTGACGGTGAAGCGGGCCTCGAAGAAGCTGAGATAGATGCTCCAGCCGATGGGCACGAAGACGAAGATCACCAGGCCGGTCAGGAACGGCCCGGTGAAGAGCCAGAAGTTGAAGGTGCTGTTCGCCGTGAGGCCCCGCCGCGGCCGGTCCTTGGAGACCTTGGCCGAGGCGGGGTTCTTGGCGACCCCGCGTGTGGTGGTGGTCGACATGTCGAGATCCGTCCGGCGGTCTATCCGAAGAGCTTCTTGAGCTCGGCGTCGACCTTCTTCTCGCAGGCGTCGAGCGCGGCCTTCGGGTCACCGTCCTTGCGGACGGTGTTGGCGATCACGTCCCAGAACGCGGCGATCATGGCCTGGGTCCAGCCGATGTTGTCGAAGTGGCCGAACTCGTTGAAGAGCTTGACTCCCTCGGCCGGCAGACCGGACTTCAGCTTGGTCGCGGACTCCGCGAGGGAGGTGCGTGGCGGGATGTGGAAGCCGTACGAGGTGGCGAAGTCCTCCTGGTACTTCTTCTGGTCGATCCACAGCCACTTGACGTATTCCTTGGCCGCCTCGACGTTCTTGCCCTTGGCGTTGACGAACATCGACCAGCCGCCGTTGTAGACCGACTGCTTTCCGGCGGAACCGACCTTCGGGAAGGGGAAGATGCCGATGTCGTCGCCGAGCGCCTTCTGCATGGCCGGCATGGCCCACATGCCGCACCACTGGATCGCGGTCAGGCCCTGGATCAGGGCCGACGGGTCCCACGAGTCGGCGGGGGCGTCCAGGAGCAGGTTGCCGCTGGTGAAGAGACCGCGCAGCTGCTTCAGGCCGTCGGCGACGGCGTCGGTGTTGAAGGCGGGCTTGTTGTCCGCGGTGAGGGTGTCGGCGCCGGCCGACCAGATCAGCGGGCGGTCCACCGAGGTCAGGTCGTTGCCGAGGAAGATGCCCTTGACCTTGCTGGTGGTCAGCTTGTCCGCGGCCTCGATCAGCTCTTCCAGCGTGGTCGGCACCTCGACCTTCGCCTTCTCGAACAGCGAGGGCCGGTAGAAGAGGAACTGCGGGTCGTCGATCATCCGGACGCCGTATATCTTGCCGTCGACCGTGTGTGACTTGATGTCGGCCGGATTGAAGTCGTCCTTGACCGGATCGATGATGTCGGTCAGGTCCGCCACCTGACCGCTCTTGACCATCTGGATCTGCGGGTGGAACTCGAAGACGTCCGGGGCGTTGTCGGTGAGCAGCGCGGCGAACAGCTTCTGCTCGAAGTTGTTGCCGGTGATCCACTGCGTGGTCACGTCGGCCTTGTCGTAGGCCTTCGCGTACCTCTTGACGGCCTGCTCGACGCCGGCCTCGCCATACGCGTGGAAGTACTGGACGAGGCCGTCGCCCGAACCTCCGCCGCGCCCGGTGTTGCTGCCACACGCCGCGAGCCCGCCGGCGGCGGCCAGGCCCAGAGCGGCTCGCAGTGCGGTACGGCGGTCGAAGTTCCTGCTGCTCAATGCCGACATGCTGACGTCCTTGTCTCGAGTGCGGCTGCGCCCTGCGCCGGTGGCTGATGCGGCTCAGCGCCAGGTGGCTCAAAAGGGGTTGCGGTGCGGGACGTTAACCTTCGGCTAAGGCTTCGGCAAGGGGTTGGACGAAGTCTGCACGAAGCGTTGCGCAACGTTCGGAATACCGGACGTAACGGGGTCGGGTCCCTGCCCGCCGTCACACGGGTGGTGCGGTACGACTCCTTGCGCGGTCGGTGCGTTTCGCCGTCCTGTGCCCCACCGACGGGGTCTTCTGGCCGACCGACTGCAGCGCTCCCTCCAGCGCGAACGTCGCCGCGCCGAGGCACACCGGGTCGGTGGGAATGGGGGAGAGGACGATCCGGGTGGCGGCCAGGGGCCGCCTGAGCGCATGCCGGGCCACGGCCTCGCGCACCTCGTGCAGCAGCGGCTCGCCGAGGGTCGCGGCGACCCAGCTGCTCAGCACGACGACTTCGGGGTTGAACAGGTTCACCAGGTCCGCGATGCCCGCGCCCAGATAGCGGGCGGTGTCCCGGACCACCTTGAGTGCCACCGGATCGTGCGCGGCGACCCCACGGGCCAGCGCGTCGATCGTGGCCGTCTGGTCCTCCGGGTGCAGCAGGGTGCTGTCGGCGGCCAGCTCCCGCAGGTTCACCATGATCCCGGGCGCGCCGACATACGTCTCCACACAGCCGTGGTTGCCGCAGTGGCACGGCCTCCCGTCCAGCACGAGCGTCGTATGGCCCCACTCGCCGGCGCTGTTGCTCACGCCCCGGTGCAGCCCGCCGCCGAGCACGAGCCCGGCGCCCACACCGGTGCCGAGGTTGACCACCACGGCGTCCCCGCTGCCGCGCACGGCACCGAACCACAGCTCGGCCACCGCGCTCGCGCGCAACGGGTTGTCCATGTACAGGGGATAGGCGATGTGCTCGGCGAGCAGGGCGAGCAGCGGCACGTCGTGCCAGTCCCAGTTGGGCGCGTACTCGCAGACGCCGGTGTCCCGGTCCACCTGCCCCGGCACGCTCACCCCGACGCCGAGCACCCGGGCGCCCTCCACGCCGGCCTGCGCGACCACCGCTCCGACGGCGGCGGCGACATGGCCGACGACCTGCTCGGGGCGGTTCTCGCCGGGGCGCATGTCCTCGTCGGCGCGGGCCAGGACGTTCAGGGCGAGATCGAAGAGCTCGACCCGGACGTACGTCTCCGCGATGTCGACGCCGATCAGCGCGCCGCCGGACGCGTTGACGGCCACGAGCCCCCGGGGGCGGCCGCCGGCCGAGTCCTCGAACCCGACCTCGGTGATCATCCGGAGGTCGAGCAGCTCGCCCACCAGGGTGGCGACCGTGGCGAGACTGAGACCGGTGGCGGCCGCCAGCTCCTGCCGCGAGGTGGGCGACGAGGCGATGATCTGGCGCAGCACCTCGTAGCGGTTCGCGGTGCGGATGTCACGTGATGTGCCGCGCTTCATCGAACTCCCCTCACTGGCAAGCACCGTTGCTTTCGGACCGGCTGGGGGTCCGGGGGCTGTCCCCCGGGAAAGCACAGCACCGGGCTGCCCCGTCCCTTCGGTCCAGGCCGGGTCGACGTCGGCACCGGCGCGGCGCAAGGCTATGGCGTGCGCGGACTTTCGACAAGGGGTTAGGAAAGGGGCTGTAGAAAGTCTTTCCGCTGGAAGGGCCCGGTGCGAGGGTACTGGCAAGTATCAGCCCTCGAGGACATCCCGCACAAACGCGTTGGCGAACTTTCCCGCCGGGTCCAGTTCCCGCGCCAGCGCCCGGAAGTCGGCCAGCCGCGGATACCGCCCGCGCAGCACCTCCGCCGGCACCGTGAACACCTTCCCCCAGTGCGGCCGCGGCTCGAAGGCGTCGAGTGCCTCCTCCAGCCGCCGCACCACCGGCAGGACGGCCGCGGTGTCCGCGATCCAGGTGAAGTGCAGCGCCACCGTGTCCCGGCCGTAGGAGGGGCTGAGCCACTGCTCGTCGGCGGCGACCGCGCGCACCTCGCAGGTCTGCAGTACGGGGGCGGCCGTTCCCCGTATCCCGTCGACGGCCCGCAGCGCCTCGACGGCGCACCGGCGCGGCAGCAGATACTCCGACTGCAGCTCGGCCCCGCTGCTCGGCGTGAACTCAGCCCGGAAGTGCGGCAGCCGCTGGTGCCACGGCCCCGGCACCCCGAACTGCTCCGTGCAGTTGACCGCCGGCATCCCCGGCACCGGGTGCAGCTTCTCGGTGGCGGGCGCGGCCCACGGGAAGTCCGGCAGCGGCTGGTCGGTGCGCCGCTTGAGCCACACCTGCCGGAAGCCGGGCTCGCGCCAGTCGGTGAACAGGCTGACGCTGTACGCCGCCGCCATCACCGTCTCGAACTTCCCCAAGTCCAGTCCGTCCAGCGGCAGTTCGGTGAAGATGTGCTGCTCGACGTCGAAGGACGGCTGCAGGTCGAGGGTGAGCGCCGTGACGACACCCAGGGCGCCCAGCGAGGTGACGGCACCGCCGAACCGCGGGTCGTCCCGGCCGACGGTCACCACCGAACCGTCCGCCGTCACCAGCTCCACCTCCCGCACGGACGTGGCCAGCGAACCGTTGCCGACGCCCGACCCGTGCGTGCCGGTGGCGACCGAGCCGGCCACCGAAATGTGCGGCAGGGAAGCCATGTTGGGCAGGGCGAGGCCGTGCGCGTACACCGCGCGGGCGAGTTCGGCGTACCGTACGCCGCCCGAGACCCGGACCGTACGGGCCTCGCGGTCCACGTCGATCGCCGGCGGCAGGGCGGCGATCGACAGCAGGACGCCCTCGGGGCCCGGCTCGGCGATCGCGTTGAAGGAGTGCCCGCTGCCCAGCACCCGCACCCTCTCGCTTCCGGCGACCAGGGCGCTGATCGCGTCGAACGAGTACGGCCGGTGCAACTCCTTGGCGGAGAAGGTGATGTTGCCCGCCCAGTTGGTGATCGTCTCGGTCATCCTTGCCGTCCTTCAAGGTGAGTGCCTGTGCGTTGACCCTCTCATCCGCTGCTGCCTACGGTAGAGAACGCTTTCTCATCGCCCCTCACCCTGCCGAGCGGAGGCCACGCCTTGACCCAGCGGGCGCACGCCGTGTTCGCCATGTCCTCCCACAACGTGCCGCTGGTCTTCCCGCCGGAAGTGCTGGCGCGGCTGCGGGAGTCGGTGGACATCGACCCCGGCCTGGTGGCCGAGGACTTCACGGACCCTCGCCTCGCGGACGCCCTCGCCCGCACCGAGATCCTCGTCACCGGCTGGGGCTGCCCCCGCCTCGACGCGGCGGTCCTCGACGCCGCACCGAAACTGCGCGCGGTGCTGCACTCGGCCGGCTCGGTCAAGAGCCTCGCCACGCCCGAGCTGTGGCGGCGCGGCATCGCGGTGAGTTCGGCCGCCGTCGCCAACGCCGTGCCGGTCGCCGAGTACACGCTCGCCATGATCCTGCTCGCCGGGAAGGACCTCTTCGCCGCCCGCGACCGCCTGCGCGGCGAGCGGGCCTTCCCCGGCTGGGGGCTCGTCCCCGGCATCGGCAACCACGGCCGCCGGGTCGGCGTCATCGGCGCCTCCCGCATCGGCCGTAAGGTGCTGGAACTCCTGGGCCCCTTCGACCTGGTCCCCAGCCTGACCGACCCCTACGTCGACGAGGCGGGCGCCGCCGCGCTCGGTGTCCCCCTCCTCCCGCTCGACGACCTCCTGCGCACCTCGGAGATCGTGACGATCCACGCCCCCGAGACCCCGCAGACCCGCCATCTCATCGGCGCCCGCGAGCTGGCCCTGATGCCCGACGGGGCGGTCCTGATCAACACCGCCCGGGGCGGTCTGCTCGACCACGACGCCCTGATCGCCGAGCTCCGCACCGGCCGCCTCTCCGCGATCCTCGACGTCACCGACCCCGAGCCCCTGCCCGCCGACTCCCCCCTGTACGACCTGCCGGGCGCCTTCATCACCCCGCACCTCGCGGGCTCCCAGGGCAACGAGGCGGCCCGCCTGGGGCTCGCGGTCGCGCGGGAGGC
The DNA here is from genome assembly GCF_003963535.1 of Streptomyces cyaneochromogenes. GTDB lineage: Bacteria > Actinomycetota > Actinomycetes > Streptomycetales > Streptomycetaceae > Streptomyces > Streptomyces shaanxiensis. The sequence goes on from NZ_CP034539.1 coordinate 8,125,570, forward strand.
GGAACGGCTGGCGGCGGGCGGGGAGGTGGCGTACGCGGTCGATCCGGCGGTGCTGGAGCGGGAGGCATGAGCCACGGCGGGCACCGGCGTCGGCGCGCCGCGCGCTGACGTGCGCGGCACGGCCGCGCCGCTGGGGGAGTTCGGTCGGCCCGCCTCGACGCCGTCGCCGGGCGCTGTTCGTGCGCCCGGTTCAGGGCGGGAAGGTACTTCGCCGGGGCCTCGTGTTGGCCGCCACGCCCGCCGGTGCGGGCTTGCCATGCGCGGGAACGCGCGCGACGGCGACCGGGGGACACAAGCCCGAAGCGTCCCCGCGGCCACCTCCTACTCCCCCCATCCCCTCGCCGCGACCGCCCCGAGGGGCCCCGGCGCCGCTCACGCCCGGCCGGGGGCATACCGTGAGGAGTCGTACGCCAGAGAGCCGGGAGGAGATTACGGATGGGCAGCCGCACCGCACTGGTCGAGGATCTGATGGAGCGATTCCCGCACGTACCGCGGGAAGCCGTTTTCAAGGAGGATCTGCTCCGGGGCGGGGTGGCCTTCGATCCCTCTGCCCTCAGCGACAACGAGGACGGCGAGGTCAAGCCGAAGTCGTACTTCATCTTCTCCTTCGACCACGGCACCCTGCCGGAGCTGGGCGAGGCAGCGCTGCGGCGACCGCCGGAGGAGATCATCCTGACCGGCGGGCCGTACGACCTGCGGCGCACCGTCGTCTCGGTGCGGGTGAACCCGGCGTCGCCGTATCGCGTCGCCGCCGATGACGACGGCGTCCTCGGCCTCTACCTCGACGGCAAGCGGATCGCCGACGTGGGCGTGCCGCCGATGCCGGAGTACTACCGGCACACCCTCGCCAACGGGAAGTCGGTGATGGAGGTCGCCCCGACCATCCAGTGGGGCTACCTGATCTACCTCACCGTCTTCCGGGTCTGCCAGTACTTCGGCGCCAAGGAGGAGTGCCAGTACTGCGACATCAACCACAACTGGCGCCAGCACAAGGCGGCCGGGCGTCCGTACACCGGGGTGAAGGACGTCGAGGAGGTACTCGAGGCCCTGGAGATCATCGATCGGTACGACACGGCGAAGGCCTCCACCGCCTACACCCTCACCGGCGGCGCGATCACCAAGACGGTCTCGGGGCGCGACGAGGCCGACTTCTACGGCCACTACGCCAAGGCCATCGAGGAGCGCTTCCCGGGCCGCTGGATCGGCAAGGTCGTCGCACAGGCGCTGCCGCGCGACGACGTGCAGCGCTTCAAGGACTACGGCGTCCAGATCTACCACCCCAACTACGAGGTGTGGGACGAGTACCTCTTCAAGATGTACTGCCCGGGCAAGGAGCGCTACGTCGGCCGCGACGAGTGGCACAAGCGCATCCTCGACTCGGCCGAGGTCTTCGGCGCGCGCAACGTCATCCCCAACTTCGTGGCCGGCGTGGAGATGGCGGAGCCCTTCGGCTTCACGACCGTCGACGAGGCCATCGCGTCCACCACCGAGGGCCTGCGCTTCTTCATGTCCCACGGCATCACGCCCCGTTTCACCACCTGGTGCCCCGAGCCGACGACCCCGCTCGGCAAGGCCAACCCGCAGGGCGCGCCGCTGGAGTACCACATCCGTCTGCTCGAGGCCTACCGCGCCACGATGGACGAGTTCGGCCTGTCCTCGCCCCCCGGCTACGGCGAGCCCGGCCCCGGCCGCGCGGTGTTCTCGGTGAGCTCCTTCATGGACAGCCTTCCCGCGGGGGAGTCCACGACGGTATAGACGGTGTGAGTGAGTTGGCGGTACGGGTGAGACGGACGGGACTTGTATCCGTACAAGTGGTTGGAGTTGCGGGGACGCGACGGTCTGTCATGACATCTGAACACGACGCTTGTCAGTTGTGTTGAATACGTGAAAGGCTCATGCCCTGCCGCGAGGTTCCCCCCAACTCCACTGCCAATATGGCGAGTTGACCTCGCATGTGGATGCAGGAGACTCATGCCCGACCTGCCGACTCCCCAGGACGCCACCGAGGCCGCGCTGTTCTCCGAGTGCTGGGACGCCGTGCTGTCGTACGCCGACCTGTGCACGGCCGGCTCCTCGGCGGCCAACCAACTGGCCGCGGAGGCCTTCTCGGCCGGCATACGCGAGGCCCGCGAGGCCGAGACCGGGAGCTTCAGAAGCGCGGGCCGCCGCTCGGCCCGCCTGCCCCGGATCCCGCTCCTCCTGACCGCCGTACGCTCCACGGCGGCCGCCTGGGAGGAGACCGGCCAGGGCCACAAGCTCGACCCCGACCTGCGCCTGTGGCTCAACTCCGACAAGGCCGCCCGCTACACCGGACCGCCGCTGCAGCGCCCGGTCGCGCTGCGCGGACTGCGCGACATGCAGGAACCGGACGCCACGCTGCTGTGGCTGGCCGAGGTGGAGGCGCTGCCGCTGCCCGCCGTGGCCCGCCGGCTCGGCCTCGACCCGGACACCGTCTCCGAGGAACTCGCCCAGGTCCGGGGCCTGTTCCGGGACCGCTGCCAGCGCAACCACCTCGACACACCGATGGACGCGCACTGCCGCAGCTACGCCCGCCTCCTGGACGCCGTCACCCGCTCGACCGGCGCCGACACCCCGGACGACCTCTCCCGCCACCTCGCCACCTGCGTGCGGTGCGCCGAGGCCGCCGCCTGTCTGCGGCTGCACGGCGGCGGGCTGCCCGGGGCCCTCGCCGGCGGTGTGATCGGCTGGGGCGGCCTCGCCTACCTGGAGCGCCGCCGCCGGGCCGCCGAGGTGCGGCTCGGTGCCCGACGCCCCGACCCGGCGGACGCGGACGGCCCGCCGAACCCCGGCGCGCACAAGGCGCGCGTCGTGCGCAACGGCCTCCTCGTCGCCGCCGTCCTCGTCTCGGCGCTCGCCCTCGCGGTGTCGGTGATGCCCGCCGGCTCCACCGGCGACGGCAGCACGGCGGGCGGCGACCCCTCCGACCGCCAGCCGGTCGCCGGCCCCGGCTTCTCCGCGCCGGTGACGTCCGCCACGCAGGCCGCGTCGGACTCGCCGGAACCGTCGAGGACGACCCCGCGCCCCGACTCGCCCGAGCCGAAGAACCCCGACCCGGAGCCCCAGGGCACCACGTCGTCCACGGCCGACGAGGACGACCCGGACCCGTCCCCGTCCACGAGCGAACCGGCGACCTGCGGCGTCGAGTACGACCTCGTCAACGAATGGCCCGACGGCTTCCAGGCCACCGTCACCGTCACCACCGAACGGGCCCTCGACGACTGGCGCGTCGCCTGGTCCTTCCGCGACGGCCAGGAGGTCGGCCAGATGTGGGACGCGAGCTTCGCCCAGAACGGCTCCCGGGTCACGGCCAAGGCCGCCGACTACAACCGGACGGTCCCCGCGGACGGCACGCTCTCCTTCGGGTTCATCGCCTCCTGGGAGGGCGAGAACTCGGCCGCGTACGACTTCTCGTTGAACGGGCACGACTGCGCGAAAACCAGTTGACGGGTGTTCGTGGGGCCGGGCTACAGTGACGGCTGTTCAGGGCGGTGGCCGGTGGCCGCCGCCGTCGAGCGGACGTATCCGACGTAGGTGAGGAGGTGTCGACCGATGGCTGTCATTGCGATGGGCGCTGCCCGCATCCAGTTCATCAAGTCCACCTCCGTGGCCGCCGGCTGAACTCACCCGATCTCTCCGCGTCATGCGTACGCGGCTGCCGGGGCCGCCCTTTGTGAAGGGTCACCCGTTGACTTCCACCTCTGTTTTCTCCGCGTTGGCTCCCTACGGCTGGGACTCGGCCTGGGCCGACGCGTTCACCCCGTACGACGCCGAGGGGCTGCTGCCCGGGCGGGTTGTGCGGGTCGACCGCGGGCAGTGCGACGTCGTCACCGCCGACGGGGTCGTACGGGCCGACACGGCCTTCGTCACCCCGCACGATCCGATGCGGGTCGTGTGCACGGGGGACTGGGTCGCCGTCGAACCCGCCGGGAGCCCGCGGTACGTGAGCGCGTATCTGCCGCGCCGTACCGCCTTCGTGCGCTCCACCTCCTCCAAGCGGTCCGAGGGGCAGATCCTCGCGGCCAACGTCGACCACGCGATCGTCGCCGTGTCGCTGGCCGTCGAACTCGACCTCGGGCGGATCGAGCGGTTCCTCGCGCTGGCCTGGGAGTCGGGCGCGCAGCCCGTCGTGGTCCTGACCAAGGCCGACCTCGTGCCGGACGCGGTGACGCTGTCGCATCTCGTCCAGGACGTCGAGACGACGGCACCCGGGGTGCCCGTGCTGCCCGTCAGTGCCGTGGACGGGGACGGGCTCGACGTGCTCGTCGCCCTCGTCTCCGGCGGTACGTCCGTGCTGCTCGGGCAGTCCGGCGCGGGCAAGTCGACGCTCGCGAACGCCCTGCTCGGCGAGGACGTCATGGAGGTCCAGGCCGCCCGGGAAGTCGACGGCAAGGGGCGTCACACGACGACCACACGGAATCTGCTCGCCCTGCCGGGCGGCGGGGTCCTGATCGACACCCCGGGGCTGCGCGGCGTCGGGCTCTGGGACGCCGAGACCGGCGTCGGCCAGGTCTTCTCGGAGATCGAGGAGCTGGGCGAGCGGTGCCGTTTCCACGACTGCGCGCACGAGGCCGAGCCGGGGTGCGCCGTGCTGGCCGCGATCGAAACCGGTGAGCTGCCCGAGCGGCGGCTGGAGAGCTACCGGAAGCTGATGCGGGAGAACCAGCGGATCGTGGCCAAGACCGACGCGCGGCTTCGGGCCGAGATCAGGCGGGACTGGAAGCGGAAGGGGGCGGAGGGGCGCGCGGCGATGGAGGCGAAGCGGGGCCGTTGGCGGTGACGGTTCCGGTGTCCGCTTGGCCGTGTCCGGGGGCTGCCGCTCCCCCGGCCCCCCGGCTTCGGCCCTGAACGGGTCTCGTCCTCAAACTCCCTCAGAGGGGGCACCCCCCAACGGGCTGGTCGGTCAGCGCCATGTCCGTTTTCCGCTGGCCCGCCCCCTCGCCGACGGCGGACACTGGACCCCGTGATGGACGAAGACACCAGGTACGAGGCGGTACGCAGCCGGGACGGTCGTTTCGACGGCGAGTTCTTCTTCGCCGTCGAGACGACCGGCATCTACTGCCGCCCCAGCTGCCCGGCCGTCACGCCGAAGCGGCACAACGTGCGGTTCTTCGCGACGGCCGCCGCCGCGCAGGGCTCGGGTTTCCGGGCCTGCCGACGGTGTCGGCCCGACGCCGTGCCGGGGTCCGCCGAGTGGAATGTGCGCGCCGACACGGTGGGGCGGGCGATGCGGCTGATCGGCGACGGGGTCGTCGACCGGGAAGGCGTCTGCGGGCTCGCCGCGCGGCTCGGCTACAGCGCCCGGCAGGTGCAGCGGCAGCTCACCGCCGAGCTCGGCGCCGGGCCGGTGGCGCTCGCGCGGGCCCAGCGGGCGCACACCGCGCGTGTGCTCCTGCAGACCACCGAGCTGCCGATCACCGAGATCGCGTTCGCCGCCGGGTTCGCCAGCGTGCGGCAGTTCAACGACACGATCCGGGAGGTGTACGCGTCGACGCCGAGCGAACTGCGGGCCGCCGCCGCGCCGAAGGGCGGTCGCGGCGCCCGCAGTGCCGGCACACCGTCGGCCGGGATACCGCTGCGGCTGGCGTACCGGGGTCCGTACCGGAGCGGTGCCGTCTTCGACCTGCTGGAGCGCGAGATTGTGCCCGGCGTCGAGGTCGTGACCGGGCCGCCCGGGCGTCGGACCTACCGGCGCACGCTCCGCCTGCCTCACGGCACCGCAATCGTCGCCGTCGACGAGCGGACCGGTGCCTCCAGGGCACGGGGCGGCGCCCATCCGGGCGGCTGGCTCGACGCCCGTATCCACCTCACCGACCCCCGCGACCTGACCACCGCCGTCCACCGGCTGCGGCGGCTGTTCGACCTCGATGCCGATCCGTACGCCGTGGACGAGCGGCTCGGCGCCGACCCCCGGCTCGGGCCCATGGTCGCCGCCCGGCCGGGGCTGCGCTCGCCCGGTGCCGCCGACGCGGAGGAGTCGGCGGTCAGGGCACTGGTCGGACCGGCGCGGGCCGAGCGGCTGGTGGCGCGGTACGGCAAGGCGCTCGACTCGCCCTGCGGCAGCCTCACCCATCTGTTCCCCGAGGCGGCGGTCCTCGCCGACGCCGAGCCCGACGGTCCTCTGGGCGCGCTCACCGCCGCCCTCGCCGACGGTGCCCTACGGCTGGACCCCGGCGCCGACCGGGACGAGGCGCGGCGTGCGCTGCTCGGTCTGCCCGGCCTGGACGCCCGTACCGTCGCCGTCATCCATGCCCGCGCCCTCGGCGACCCGGACGTCGCCCCACCCGGCGTCGACGTCCCCGACAGCTGGCGCCCCTGGCGCACCTATGCCTGGCAACACCTGCGCGCAGCAGGGGAGTTGGAGTAAGCATGACCACCCTGAACGCCCTCCACTGGACCGAGCTCGACAGCCCGCTCGGCCGCATCCTCCTCACCGCCGACCCGACGACCGGTGCCCTGACCTCGCTCTCCGTGCCCGGGCAGAAAGGCGGCCGCGCCGTCCAGGACGGGTGGCGGCACGACCCCGCGCTCTTCCGCGCGGCCGAGGAACAGCTCGCCGCCTACTTCGCCGGTGAACTCAAGGAGTTCCAGCTGGAGTTGCGCAGCGAGGGGAGCGAGTTCCGGGAGCGGGTCTGGGCCGCCCTCGGCACCGTTCCGTACGGGGCCACGACCACGTACGGCGAGGTGGCCGCCCGCATCGGTGCGCCCCGCGCCGCGGTTCGGGCCGTCGGCGGCGCGATCGGCGCCAACCCGCTGCTGATCCTCCGCCCGTGCCACCGCGTGATCGGCGCCGACGGGTCACTGACCGGGTACGCGGGCGGCCTCGACCGCAAGGTCCGGCTGCTGACGCTGGAGGGCGCGATCCAGGGCAACGCGTGACGGACCATCGCGTGACGGGCATCGCACCTCCATCTGTACGGCGATTCATCGGAGCTATCTCCCGGTGCAACGTCGAGAAGGGGTCCTGGTCGTCGATCTCTAAATACAGAGACCCGATGTATCAGCCCGAGAACACCGCTCCGACCCACGCCGCCGCGATCAGCTGGCACGTGAACAGCTCCGCCAGCACACTCGACCCGCCCGACCGCATCGCCGTCCTCAGCGCGGCCCTCGCCTCGCCGTGGCGGCCCAGGCGGCGCCGTTCCTCGACGTAGATGCCGGCCATGAAGCCGGGGATGGAGCCGAGTACGGGGATCAGGCAGAAGCCGAGGAACGAGCCCACCCCGGCGTACACCGCCATCCGAGGCGTGGCGCCGCTCTCCCGCAGCCGGCGCGGCGGCAGTGCCCAGCGCGCCACCTGGGAGAGGAACAGCGCGACGGTGGCCCCCACCAGCACCCACCACGCGACCGGCTGGGGGTCCTGCAGTGCCCACCACATGACCGCGGCCCACACCAGCCACGACCCCGGCACCCCGGGCACCAGCACCCCGCAGAGGCCGAGCAGGAGGACCAGGCCGACCAGCACGAGGTCCCACACTCCCATCTGACCAGAGTGCCGGAGCCCGCGAGGACGCGCAGATCAGCGTGGTCGCCGGGGGTGCGCCCCGTCACCCCTGCCGCTCCCGCGCCACCCACCCCCGGTCGTACGCGTGCCACCCCAGCTGCAGCCGGGTCGTCACCCCGGTCAGCTCCATCAGACGCTTCACCCGGCGCTGCACGGTCCTCAGGCCCAGGTCCAGCTGCTTGGCCACGCTCGCGTCGGTCAGTCCGGCCAGCAGCAGGGAGAGCACCTCCAGGTCGGTCTCGTCGGGCCCGTCCGGCTGCTGCTCGGTGATGCCGGACGTGCCGAGGCGTATCGGCAGCGCCTCCCGCCATACCGACTCGAACAGCCCGGAGAGCAGCTCCAGGAGCCCGCTCGCGTGGACGACCAGGGCGGCAGGCTCCGCGGTGTGCGAGGTGAGCGGGACGAGGGCGAGGGTGCGGTCGGCGATCACCAGCTTGGTCGGGACCCGGTCCACGACCCGCACCTGTTCCTCGCGGCCGAGCGCGGCGGACAGCTCGGTGATGCCGTGCGGCTGGTCGAGGACCGAGCGCTCCAGGACCACGCGGTAGCGGACGCCGCGATCGGCGGCCTGCTCCTCCGCGTCGTTCTCCGTGCCGGTGACGGCGACGGGGCTGCCGGTGACCAGCGTGCACACCTCCTCGCTCGCCCCGAGCTGGAGCTGCAGGAAGCGCTGCGACACCGCGGCCGCCCCGATCACCACCTCGACCAGGTCGTGCACGGCGGGTTCGGCGGCCGCCGCCCGGTACTCCTCGGCGAGCATCGCGGCCGCCAGCTCCGCCCGCTCCAGCTCGTGCCGCTGCTGGGTGAGCAGCGCGCCCAGCGCCACCCCGGGCGGTGCGGCGACCCAGCGGCCGGGGCGGGCCGAGGACTGGGCCGCGAGACCGTGCCGCTCCAGACGGCGCAGGGCGCGCTCGGTGTCGTACTCGCCGAGGGTCAGCCGTCGCGCGAGATCCGGTACGTCGGCGGCGCCCACGGACACCAGGGCCCGGTACGCCGACTCGTGCGTCTCGTCGAGACCAATCGCTCCCAGCATCGGGCCGCGCCCCTCCCCAGGTCGAACACCGGTGTCCGGTCCGTGGCGGAAAGCGGCCACGGCGCAAAACCGCCTCCGCACATCATCGCCGCACCACCTGTGACTCTGCCAAGGTGTCGCCACCGCAGCATCAACCGTCGCCCGCTTTGCCCGACTTGGGCAGTCTTGGCCTGTGCTTTCGCGCCCGTGGGCAGGCGGCAGCACGGAAAGAGACGATCTTGGGGAGGAGCGATACCGCGTACGGCCCTGGGCGCGGCGACCGCCGCCATCCTGGCCGTCACGACAGCCGTACCCACGCACGCGGCAGACGCCGCACCGACATATGCGGCAACCGACGTACCCGCACCCGTGGCCACCGACGTGCCCACCGACGGGCCGGGATCGCTGACCGGCGCCGGCTCGCGGGCCACCCCCGGTACCGGCGCCGGCTCCGTCGTCACCCTCGTCTCCGGCGACCGCGTCCTCGTCACGTCCGGCGACGACCTGTACGTCTACCCCGAGGGCGCGGCCTCGTCCTCGACCCGATCGACGGTGTCGCCCTCCCTCGGCGGGCACCCTTCCGCTCGGCACTGGACGAGAACGTGTACTAGCAAGGCATAGCGATGCTATTCCTGAGGTACACGCTGCCCGAGGACGGCCTCAAGACACTCCCCGCCGAGGGCGGTCAGGCGATCACCCTCACGGCTACGGGCCACGCGGGCTACGAGCCGGGGGAGTTGACCGACGTCGCGCACGGTCACATTCAGGGCCGTCCTGACCGACGCGAACGGCACCTCGGTCACCCAGATCGTGAGCCGGGCCCACGACGTGCGCTGACGCGCGCGAAGGGGATCCGGGCCCGGGTCACACAAAAGTCGCCGGGCGGCTCTCCCGTGGGGGGTGGGGCTGCCCGGCGACCTGTGTCGCCTCTTGGGGTCGGATTTTCCGGATGCCCCGTTTTCATCCGGCCCGTGCGGTGGACAATTGGGGGCATGAGCCAGCAGGGGGGAAGGCCCACCGGTCACGAGGACGACTGGTGGGGGCAGCTGTACGGCGACTCCGCCGAGGACACGGGCGCCACGGCCGCGCCGGACTCGCTCGACGACCGGTTCGCCTCGGCGGCGGGGGTGTCGGGCAAGAGCGCTGCGGTTCCGGCGCCACGGGCGGGCGCGGACGCCGTGGAGGTTCCGTCGACCTTCCCGCCCGGTCTGCCGAGGCCGCCGGGATTCACGGTGGAGGAGCCGGGACCCGCGGTGGAGCCACCCGGAATCGCGGTGGAGGCACCGCCCCCGGAGCGCGCGACGCCGACGCGTGAGGACGACGAGCCCCGCACGGCGACCCACGTGGACGTCCCCACCCGCCTACCGGCCCCCGTCGACTACGTGGGCAGCGGCCCACCCACCTACGCCCCCGAACCCACCGCTCTTCCGCCCGCGGACCCCGACGACCTCGACGACCTGGTCGCCGACACCGTCCTGGACGGCGCGCACTACGGCGCCTGCACCCTGCGAGCCGTCTCCCTGCGCGGCGACTCCGCCCGCTACCGGGGCGAACCCCGCCGCGACTCCCTGCTCACCGCCCGCTTCGGCACCGGCGAACACGCCCTGATCCTCGTGGCGATGGCGACCGGCGCCCGGGCCACCCCGAACGCCCACCGCGCCGCCGCCGAGGCCTGTCACTGGATCGGCCGGGCCGTCGGCCGCAGTCATCCGCAGCTCGCGGAGGACATAAGGGCCGCCCGGCGCGCCGACCTGAAGTCCGGCCTGCACCGCCTCACCGACCGCAGCCTCGGCAAACTCCGCGCCAGCGCCGCGGAACAGGGCATAGAGCCGGAGGAGTACGCGGCGACCCTGCGGTGCCTGCTCCTTCCCGCCGACCCCGACTGCCGTACCCGCGTCTTCTTCGGCGTCGGAGCGGGCGGACTGTTCCGCCTGCGGGACGGCGAGTGGCAGGACATCGAGCCCCGCGTCACCGACGCCACCGGCGAACCCGTCGTCGGCTTCGGCTCGTTGCCCCCCGAGACCCCCGAGGGCGACCGCCTCACCATGGACCTCGGCATCACCACACCTCCGAGTCCCTACGACCCGGCGCCCGAGCCGCCCCGCGAACCCTTCCGCTTCCGCGCCTCCGTCGCCCGCGCCGGCGACACCCTCCTGATGTGCACGGGCGGCCTCGCCGACCCGCTGCGCGGCGAACCCGAACTCGCCGCCCACCTGACCGGACGCTGGTCCGGCCCCGAACCGCCGGGGCTCGCCGAGTTCCTCGCCGACACCCAGGTCAGGGTGAAGGGGTACGCCGACGACCGTACGGCCGCCGGCGTGTGGGAGGCGTGAGGAGACGACCCGCCCCCGGCGGTACGGCTCAGCCGTATGTCATCCACTTGCGCGCCGAGGTGTCGTACTCGTACCGCGGCAGTCCTTCGGTGCTCGTCGTGCGGAACGGGCGGCCGTGGTCGTCGATGCGGACCGTGCCGGTGCGGCCCTGGGAGGACCAGTCCAGCTCGAGGTACCAGCTGCAGTCGCACCCCTCCGTCCGCGCGTCGATCAGCAGCACCTCCGGGTCCTCGTCGGACACGCGGTACGGCAGCCGCATCGCCGGGATCGTCACGCCCGTGTCGTTGCCGTCGACCGGGCGTGCGATGGGCCGGTCCTTGTCGAGGTCGACGTCGAAGTAGCGGGGCGTCAGCGCTCCGCCGCAGCCGTTGTTCATGGCGTACGCGTTGCCCTCGGCGGGTGCCGAGCGGCCCACGACGCGTACCCGGAGCGCCTTCAGGACGACGGCCGCAGACGACCGCCCCTGCACGCTGATCTCCACCAGCGTCTGCCGTCCGTGCACCGCGCTCTGCGACGCCGCCCAGGCCGCGGCGTCCTGCGGGGCCGGCGGCGGGGGCACCTGCTGCGGGGACCTGGTGACGACGTAGGTGTGGCCGCAGCCGGCCTGCCAGACATGGGAGTCGGTGCTCCAGGTGAGGGGGACACCGGTCGAGGGCGGCTCCTGACCGGCTCCCTTCGAGGGCTTGCCGGCGCTCTCGGTGGGCTTCGCCGAGGGCTCCTCGGACGTGCCGGACGAGGGCGAGGAGGTGGTGGGTGAGGGGCTGGGGGACTTGGCCGACTTCGGGCGGGGGGTGGCCGCCTCCGTCGTACGGGGCGGATCGGTCGCCTGGACGGAATCGCTCGCCCGGGGACCGTCGTCGTCCGGCAGCGCGGAGAGGCTGCCGAGCGTGGCGAGGAGTGCCGTCGCCACTGCGGCGGAGACCAGGAGGCGTCGGCGCCGGTACCACGGGCGGCGGGGTGGCTCGGTCGGTGCCTCGTCGGGCATCGCGGAGGAGGAGCCGTCCGCGGATGAAAGGTCGCTGTCCGAGGGGGCGTTGCCAACCGTAGGAGCAGCGGGCGTCGTCGCGGGAGGGCTCGCCGTCCGTGCCCGTTGGCGCGCCGCCACCGCCAGGATCCACAGCCGGTGCAGCTCCAGCCGCTCCTCCGGCGTCGCCTGGCACAGCGCGGCGAAGCGCTCCACGGGTGCGAAGTCGAGGGGGACCGCGTCACCGGCGCAGTAGCGGTGCAGCGTGGAGGTGTTCATGTTCAGGCGGCGGGCCAGCTGGCCGTAGCTGCGGTCGGTGCGTTCCTTCAGGCGTCTGAGTAACGCCGCGAACTCCTGGACGTCGTCCTGTACTTCCGACACAGTTCCCCCGCGTCCTCACCGTCCCGGGACGGCATCCCAGGCACTCCATATACCTGCACGTCAGAAGGGCTGGGATGGTTCCACCGTCGCGGATCCGGCGGCGGAGCTTGCGGCCGTCCGCTGTGACCGCTGATGCTCTTGGTGTCGCACCGACCGGGCCGACAGGGCCGGGAGGCCGGACGGACCATCCGGCCCCGGTGACGACCCTCTTTGCGATCTTTCACGCTCTCATCTCACTCACGGGGGACATCCATGCCCAAGCGCACCCGAGCCGGCATGCTCGCCGCACTCGCCGTCGCGGGCCTCGCCGCAGGCGCCGCACTCTCCGCCGCACCGGCCGGCGCCGCGACCAAGGCGCCCGCGCCGAAGTTCCTGTCGGCCTCCCAACTCCCGCCGCACCCCTCCTCCGCCTGGACCGCCGGCAAGGTCACCGACGGCGTCCCGGAGGAGATGCAGTACTGCTTCGGCGAGGCACTGCTCGCCTACGACTCCCGCTACCGCACCTTCCGCACCGACCTCGAGACCAATGCCCAGCAGCTCAACGTCGTCGTCGGCGACAACGCCAAGGCCAAGGCCCTCGCCACGCGCCTCAACAAGGAGGTCCGGTCCTGCGTCGAACGCAGCGACGCCGACCCGGAGATCGAGGCCGAGTACCGGAGCTACGGCAGCCTGCCGGTCGAGGAGGGCGCCCGCGTCCACGGCGTGCACACCCGCGCCTCCTGGGGCGCCATGGACATCGGCCTCCTCTCCGTCGGCCGGGACGGCGGCACCGTCACCGTCGTGCAGTGGGGGCAGATGGGCGACTTCACGAGCGCGCCGGTGAAGGCCTTCAAGAAGACGACCACCACCGCGGTCAACAAGCTCTACTGACCGCCGCGCCGGCGGGGCCGCCCTCCCGGACGGGGGTCGGGCGGGCGGCCCCGCACCATCGGAACGCCCCTTCGCGCAGGCCGCACCATCCCGGCTGAACAACCGATTTCCGGCCAGTTTCGCCGCCCTCGGGCACGAGCGCCGGGAGCGCCTCGGTGCCGAGCCCCAACCGTCACACCTCTGCGTCGGGTACGGCGGTAGCGGCAGGCGGTAGTCGGCGAGCGGACCGATCCTCCACCGTCAGGAGGTCTCCATGCCCGTCGGCATGTGGTCGTGCGGGACTGCCCTGGTCGGCCGCCCCGGCCGGAAGCAGAAGAACCGCCTCGCCTCCCCTCGCCGGAACCCGTCCCCGGCCTGACGGGAGCGTGCGTGGCCGGTGGCCGACACGGTTCGTCCGTCGCGTACGACGACTCCCGGGCGGCCGGTGGGTGACGTTCCAGGATTCATCCACCGGGCCCGGGCCGCCACAACGATGGCCGAACACCCGGTCGTTGACGATTCGACATGACTGTCGGGGGTCCGTCCGGGAAATGGTTCCCGTGAACGTGTTCGAGCAGGAGGGGAACGAACATCGGCACGCGGGCGGGGGTCATGAAGAGGCAGGCATGGGGAGGCGGTCCCACGACATTCGGGGCCTCCTCGGTGGAGGCGGTGGAGGGCAGGGCCGCGAGCGCCGGGGAACACACGCAGACGCCTCAACTCAGGCGCAGACTCGGGCGGGCGGACCTGCGCGCGGTCCCGGAGGCACGCAAGGCACTGCGCGAACTGTTACGGACCTGGGGAAGGCCCGGACGATCGGACATAGCCGAACTGCTCACCAGCGAACTCGTCACCAACGCGATGGTGCACACCGACCGTGAAGCGGTCCTGACGGCCACCGTCGGACCGGGCGGACTCCGGGTGGAGGTGCGGGACTTCGTGTCCCGCAGGCCCAGACCGCGCGTACCGAACGCCGACGACGGTACGAACGGCAGAGGCCTGCTCCTGGTCCAGTCCCTCGCGGACGCCTGGGGTGTGCAGCCGCACGGCGTGGGGAAGGCGGTGTGGTTCGAGCTCGACGCGGACGCGGCGTAACACGTACGCGGCTCCGGCGTGACGACGTACGACAACGGGAAGGGGCGCGACCCGAGACCTGGGTCGCGCCCCTTCCCGTCGACGAGAGGCGTGCGGCGTTCTCAGCCGAACTGCTGCTCGAGGTCCTTGAGCTTGCGCTCCAGGGAGTCGAGTCGCGGCAGCGCCATTGTGTCGTCCTCCGCGGTGAGGTCGACGGTCACCGGGTCAGAACCGGTGCGTACGGGCTGCAGTGAGGGACGTGAGCGTACCGGCAACTGTTCCGGCGTGGATATGGCAGGCTCCGCGGAGACTTGGGCCGAGGCGCGCTCCAGGGCCGCCTGCGGCTCCACGTGCCGTCCGCCGCCGCCGCGGCCGACGAAGCCGCGGTGGCCCCGGCTGATCGCCTTCAGCTGGGCACGCTCCATGCGCTGCTGCTCGCGCCGGCGCAGGCGGGCCGTCTCCTTCTGCCGCATGTCCTCGCGGACCTCGTCGACCGCCTCGTCCAGGCTGCGCACGTTCTCCAGCAGCATCAGCGACCAGGCCTTGTAGGTCTCGCGGGGCGCCCGCAGCCAGCGGACGATCCGGATCTGCGGGAGGGGCCTGGGCACCAGACCCTGCTCGCGCAGGGCGGCCCGGCGGGTCTGCTTGAGCGCCCGGTCGAACAGCACCGCCGCGGACAGGGACATGCCGGCGAAGAAGTGCGGGGCGCCGTCGTGGCCGAGGCCCCTGGGCGCGTGCACCCAGTTGAACCAGGCCGCGGCGAACGCGAACGTCCACACGAGTATGCGGGAGCCGAGGGCCGCGTCACCGTGGCTGGCCTCGCGGACGGCGAGTACGGAGCAGAACATGGCCGCGCCGTCGAGGCCGAAGGGCACGAGGTACTGCCAGCCGCCGGTGAGGCCGAGGTTCTGCTCACCGAAGCCGACCAGGCCGTGGAAGGAGAGTGCCGCGGCAACGGCCGCACAGCAGAACAGCAGGACGTAGGAGACGGTGCCGTACAGGGCTTCCTTGCGCCGACGGCGCTCCTCGCTGCGCTCCCACGAGTCGTCCGCGCTCGTGTCCTTCCCCGCGGCCTTCCCGCGCCGGAGCACCGCTATCGCCGCCAGCAGGCCCAGGAGCAGGACGGCGCCCGGAAGCAGCCAGTTCAGCGATATGTCGGTCAATCTCATCTGGGGTCCCTTGCATTGGGATAGGGCGTAACGCCCGCCATAGTGGCCCAATCCCACCGGCCCTCAGAGGGTTTCGGGGCAAGAGGCCGCCAAGGAAGTGCAAGGGGATGCCCAGGGCGGCGTTCTGCTCGAACTGCCGCTTGAGGGGCGGGAGTTGAGTTCGAGCAACACTACCCGTACGGGTGGTTCCAGGAAAAGTTCCTGCGCGGAGTGAGGAATTTGTGAAACGCCTGTAACCGTAACGGGTGTCGCGCTCTCGGGTGATCTTACGGCACGGCGGATTACAGCCACGTCTGAGGGGGGCTCAGCAGGCAGTGACGGTACCTCAGCCGGCGGCGGCCAGAAGCTTGTTGACCCGGTCCACGTCGCAGGTGCGCGGGCAGGTGGCGCAGGTGTCCTCGGGGCGCACCGTGTAGAACATGCAGCAGCTCGCCCGGTCCCGGGTGGGCAGTGACTCGCCGTTCGGGCCGGTGAGTTCACGGAACGCGGCCGAACCGACGTACGGTTTCGTCGCGCCCGGCAGCAGCAGCTCCAGCTCGCGCCGTGCGCGGTCCTGCTCGCCGTCGCCGAACAGGTGGGCGACGTACCACAGGCCCTCCACGACCTCGTCGGTCGCCATGCCCCACAGGGCGCGTCCGCGTCGCCGCATGCGGGGTCCGAAACCGCCGAGAACGGGTTCGAGGTGCTCGGCGACGGCCGTACGCACCTCCGCGCGCAGCGCCTCCTCGTCCGGTACGACCCTGGCGCCGGGCAGCGTCGCCGCCGGGTCGTCGGGGAGGCAGGCGAAGGTGGTGGGGCTGGCGGCGAGGCGGCCTATGGGGAGGCCGGGGGCCGTGCGGTCGTAGGAGACATGTGTCACGGGGAAGCGGGGGACACGGTGGAGCAGGAACCAGGGCACGGTGATCAGCAGGCAGACGGGCCAGGCGTAGCGGTGCAGGCCGAAGCTGGCGACGACGTCCGGGCGTGCGGGCTGTCCGTAGTCGCGCAGTACCTGTGCGTCGTCCCATGCCAGGAACGCGTCGAGGCCGGCGCCGCCCTCCGCGAGCGCCGTGGCGGGGATCCAGCCGCCGTGTTCGGGGAGGTGCTCGTCGCCGGTCGGCTGGATGATGTCGAGCCCCGGGAAGGCCTCGGTGAGACGGGTGTACGCGTCCGCGAGGGCTATGGGGGGCACGGGCATGGGGGCCGCCGATTCGCTCGACTTCAAAGGTAAGGCTTACCTTACCCAAGATCGCTGCGGTTTGAACTGTCGAGTTCTGCGCCTAAGGTGCTTGACGGGCGAGTAACAACCCGCCGTAATGACGCCAAGTACCGACACGTCCGGAGGAGGACCCGTGAAGCAGGGCGCGCAGGGCTCCGCGGAAACGGGGAATCCACAGGTCTCGCAGAGCCCGCGTGTTTCGCGGGTCTCGGATGCCTCGGGGGCGTCGGGTGTGCCGAGGGTGCCGCCGCAGGGCGGGGGCGTGGACCGGGGCCCAGGTCTGGGCGCGGGCGCGGGGCTGGGTTCGGGTCCTGGTCTGGGTCCGGTGTCGGGGCAGACCCGGTCCCGGGAGACTTCGGGAACTTCGGGGACTTCGGGGACACCGGCGGCTCGTGGTGAGCACACCCACAGTGAGCAGCCCATTCCGCGGCCGCGGCCGGTCCTTCAGCGGGTCTCGGTGCGGGGGCAGATCCTCGACGCGCTGCGTACGGCGCTCGTCACCGGTGACCTTGCGCCCGGGGAGGTCTACTCGGCTCCCGCGCTCGGCGAACGCTTCGGGGTCTCCGCGACGCCGGTTCGCGAGGCCATGCAGCAGCTCGCGTTGGAAGGGGCCGTGGAGGTCGTTCCCAACCGGGGGTTCCGGGTGGTCGAACGCGGGGCCCGGGAGCTGGCCGAGCTGGCCGAGGTCCGTGCGCTGATCGAGGTCCCGGTGATGCTCCGGCTCGCACGCACCGTCCCTGCCGAACGCTGGGCGGAACTACGGCCGTTGGCCGAGGCGACGGTTCGCGCGGCGTCGACCGGGTGCCGGGCGACGTACGCGGAGTCGGACCGCACCTTCCATCGCGCCGTGCTCTCCCTCTGCGGCAACGACCAACTCGTCCAGATCGCCGACGACCTCCACCGCCGCGCCCAGTGGCCCCTGGTGAGCCCAGCCCGCCCGACCGGCCGCGGCCATGCCGACCTCGTCGCCGACGCGGCGGAGCACACGGCGTTGCTGGACGCGTTGGTCGCCGGGGAGCTGGAGGTTGTGCGGTCGTTGGTGGGGGAGCACTTCGCGGGGGCGGGCTGAGGTTGTCGCGTCCCTGCCTGCGGCGGCCTGTGCGGGTGGGGTGGGGGTGCGCGTAGCGCCTGCGGGTGGGGTGTGGGTCGGGGCCGTGCCGGGGGGTGTCCGTCCTCGGACCGGCGGTTGGACTTAGGCCGGGAGGTGCCGCGTGTTGACGCCGGCCACTGCGGGCGGACACCCCCCGACACGTCCCCTTCCCGCCGTACGCGGCCGCCGGGTGCGTGGGGGTACGCGGCCACCTCTCGGCGCCGGTCCCGGCATTCCAGCCCGTCCGGCGTTTGAGGGCGAGGTGGCGCCATCCCCGGTGGGCCGTCACCTCTGGACGCCGGTCCCGGCATTTCAGCCCGTCCGGCGTTTGAGGACGAGGCCCTTCGGGCCGATGCGGGGGTCTGGGGGCGGCAGCCCCCAGGGACGGGACGGGTAGGGGCGGCGGGGGCGAGGAAAAGGCTGGGGCGGGTCACGCCGTGGCGGCCGCCCCCGGGGTGGGGGGAGTCAGTTGGTGGGCGAGCCATGTGGGGACGCCGCCCAGGAGGCGGAACAGGCGGCGGGCCTCCTCGCGCAGGCGCGACGCCTCGGGTTCGGCCTCCGCGTCGGCGAGGGAGGCCAGCGCGGGCGCCGTGCCCACCAGATAGCCCAGCTCCTCGCGGATGCGCAGGGACTCGGCGAAGCCGTGGCGGGCCTCCGCCAACTCGCCGTCGCGCAGGGCGAGTCCGGCCAGGTGACGCCAGGTGAAGGAGAGGAGGAGCGGGTCGGCGTGGGCCGTCGCGCCCGCATGGGCCCGCCGGTACGCCGCACGGGCCGCCTGGGGGGAACGCGCGAGGTTCTCCGCGAGCAGCCCCCGCCGGAAGTCCAGCACCGCCCGCCCCGCCGCCCCCGGAGGGATCAGCGCCGCCGCCCGCCCGAGCGCGGCCCGCGCCTCGTCGGCCCGGTCGCGCACTGAGTGCAGGGTCGCCGCGTAGGCAAGTTGCCCGCGTTCACAAGCGGCCGCCCCCCGCTCGTCGTCGCTGTGGGCCAGTGCCTCGGCCGTGCGCAGCGCGTCCTCGGCCTCCTCCCAGCCCTGCTCGGTGTAGAGACACCGCTCCACCAGCAGCGCGGCCCGCTGCAGCGCGGCCTGAGCGGTGACCGGCTGGAGCAGGGCCGCCGCGTCCGCCCAGCAGGCGCGTGAGCGCAGCCGCCATACCGCGGTCTGGAGTGGATCGTCACCGGCGGTCGTTCCGTTACCAGACATGGCGGTCTGCGCCACCTCGCCCTCCCCAAGCTTCTGTCCTGCGGATCAGCTCGGGGTCGCGGGGCAGGGCACGCACAGCCGTGGCGGCGGCGTCGGTTCGCCGCGGTAACGGCTGGTCGACACGGCTCCTCCGCCTCGCAACTGCACGCACCACGCCCTGCTCACCGGCGTCGCCGGGCACTGTCCCTCCAGCGCGCCATCGAGCTGTTGAGTGGTGGCGGCATCTCAGCACGAATCTCCGGGCCCGGCCAAGAGGGTGGGTGAAGGATTTCACAAAGTCGTGGGACAGGGGCGGCACTTGGTGCCATCCCCGTGCCGCCCGTGCGAGGGGTTCCGCGAGGTCAACTCATCCGCAATGCCAAGAAGAAATCCAGCTTGTCCTCCAGGCGCGAGAGGTCCCGGCTCGTCAACTGCTCGATCCTCCCCACTCGGTAGCGCAACGTGTTGACGTGCAGGTGAAGGCGGGTCGCGCAGCGGGTCCAGGAGCCGTCGCACTCCAGGAAGGCCTCCAGGGTGGGGATCAGTTCGGCGCGGTGGCGGCGGTCGTACTCCCGGAGCGGGTCGAGCAGGCGTGCCGTGAAGGCCCGGCGTACGTCGTCCGGTACGAACGGCAGGAGCAGGACGTGCGAGGCGAGTTCCTGGTGGCCTGCCGCGCAGACCCGGCCCGTACGGGCCGCCGCCACCCGGCGGGCGTGCCGGGCCTCCTCCAGGGCGCCGCGCAGGCCCTCCGCCGAGTGCACCGCCGCGCTGACGCCCAGGGTGACCCGGCCGTCGTCGTCCAGGCCCGCCGACAGCGGTTCCCGGATCGTGTCGAGGAGCGCGTCGGCGAGGATTCCGGCCTCCGAGCCGTCGTGCTCCGTGGAGACGGCCGGCAGGGGGACCAGCGCGATGGCCTCGTCGCCCATGTGGGCCACGGCGATGCGGTCGGAGGGTTCCGGGCCGGTCGCCAGGGGGTCCACCAGGATTTCCTCCAGGAGGGACTGGGCGATCGGGCCCGCCTCGATCTCGCCGCCGTCCCATTCGACGCGGGCCACGACCACCTGCCAGTGCGGGGCCGCGCCGAGGCCCGGCAGCAGCACCGGGGCCGCCACCCGCAGGCGGGCGGCGATCTCCGCGGGGGCCGCGCCCGTCTGGACCAGTTCCAGGACCTCCTGGGCGAGGCGGCGGCGGACCGTGCGCGCCGCGTCCCTGCGGTCCCGCTCCACCGAGATCAGCTGCGTGACGCCCTGGAGGAGGTCGAGCCGCTCCTCGGGCCAGTCGCTCGCGTCCGCCTCCACGGCCAGCAGCCAGTCCGACAGCACGGTCTCGCGCACGTCCCGCGCGGCCTGCGGGGCGCGGCCGCTGCTGCGGATCGGGAACAGGGAGTACGTCGTCGTGCCGAGGGTCATCCGGTGCGGGCCGCGGCGGCCCGTGCGGGCGGCCGACAACTGCTCCGCCGCCAGCCTCGCGCACACCTCGGCGGGCAGCGCCGGGGCCGCGACCTTCGGGTCCGCGATCAGCCGCCCCGTCGGCGACAGCACCCACGCCCGCAGGTCCAGGTCCGAGCCGAGGAGGTCGAGGACCACGTCCGGGCCGCCGCCCGCCGGGCCCGACGTCATCATCCGGCGGTGCCGGTCCACGACGGCCGCGAGGTCCCCGGCCCGCTCGCCGCTCACCTGCCGTACGACGTGCTCGGTGATCGTCGCGAACGCCACCGACTCGTGCACGGCGAACAGGGGGAGCCGATGGCGGGCGCAGGCCAGGACCAGGTCGTCGGGTACGTCCCCGAGCTCGGCCTCGCCCGCGGCCAGCGCCACCACGCCGTTCTGCACCAGGAGGTGCACGAAAGGGTCGGAGTCCGCGGCGTTCCGCCGCCAGGCCAGCCCCGTGAGCACCAGCTCACCGCCCGAGAGATAGCGGCTGGGGTCCCTGAGGTCGGTGGTCATCACACCGCGCACGGTGCGGTCCAGCTCGTCCTCGCCGCCGAGCAGCTTGAGGCCCAGCGCGTCGGTGTCCAGCAGTGCGCGCAGCCGCATTCTCGTCGCCGCCGTTCTTTGTCTCGAAATCTACGATGGATCTATGAGGGTCGTGATGTGAGCGGCCCGTTCGAGGACCTGTGGGTGGTGACCGGCGTCTGCCGGGCTGTGTTCCGGCTGTGTCCCTGGTCACAAGGGCTGTAACGCACGTTTCCACGGAAAAACGAGGAGGTTACTGGTGACCTCTGTTCATACGAATCTACAAGATGCCCGCCCTGGCCAGCCAACTCCTTCATGGTTTCCGTGACTGACAGGGTCGGAGTTCGGCGCTGTGTACTGACGTCAGTCCTCGTTAACAACACATGAACGAGCCGGGCCCGTCGCACCTGATCTGGCTCAAACCGTACGACCCACCAGACGAAGGAGAGAGTCGGTCATGGACTTCCTTCGCCCCGCCAGCTGGGGGGAGGCGCTCGCCGCCAAGGCCGAGCACCCCACCGCTGTGCCGATTGCGGGTGGCACCGATGTGATGGTCGAGATCAACTTCGACCACCGCCGGCCCGAGTACCTCCTCGACCTGAACCGCATCGGCGACCTCGAGGAGTGGGAGGTCGGCGCGGACAGCGTGCGGCTCGGGGCCTCGGTCCCCTACACGAGGATCATGGAGAACCTGCGCGGCGAACTGCCGGGTCTCGCTCTCGCCTCGCACACGGTGGCCTCCCCGCAGATCCGCAACCGCGGCGGCGTCGGCGGCAACCTCGGCACCGCCTCCCCGGCCGGCGACGCCCACCCCGCCCTGCTGGCGGCCGGCGCCGAGGTCGAGGTCGAGTCGGCCCGGCGTGGCACCCGGCTGATCCCGATCGACGCGTTCTTCACCGGCGTGAAGCGCAACGCGCTCGCCGCCGACGAGCTCATCCGGGCCGTGCACATCAAGAAGGCCGACGGGCCGCAGCAGTTCTCCAAGGTGGGGACCAGGAACGCCATGGTCATCGCCGTGTGCGCCTTCGGTCTCGCGCTGCACCCCGAGACGCGCACCGTACGGACCGGGATCGGCTCGGCCGCGCCCACCCCGGTGCGTGCCAAGGCCGCCGAGGAGTTCCTGAACGCGGCGCTCGAAGAGGGCGGCTTCTGGGACAACGGCAAGATCATCACCCCGTCGGTCGCCCAGCGGTTCGCGGACCTGTGCTCCGCCGCCTGCAACCCGATCGACGACGTCCGGGGCACGGCGAGCTACCGCCGCCACGCGGTCGGCATCATGGCCCGCCGCACGCTGACCTGGACCTGGGAGTCGTACCGCGGCACCGCCGCTCACGTGGAAGGGGTCGCCTGATGCGCGTCAACTTCACTGTCAACGGACGTCCGCAGGAAGCCGACGACGTCTGGGAGGGCGAGTCCCTGCTGTACGTGCTGCGCGAGCGGATGGGGCTTCCGGGCTCGAAGAACGCCTGTGAGCAGGGCGAGTGCGGGTCTTGCACCGTTCGTCTCGACGGGGTTCCGGTGTGTTCGTGTCTGGTGGCCGCCGGGCAGGTCGAGGGCCGTGAGGTCGTCACCGTCGAGGGGCTCGCCGACTACGCCAAGCAGCGTGCCGAGGGCGGCTGCGCGACCGGTGCGTGCGGTACCTCGCTTCAGGACGCCCAGCCGGGGGTCCCCTCGGGCGAAGCCTGGGGGAGGGCCGCCAAGGGGCAGGACTCGCAGACCGGCGAGGGCACCGAACTCTCCGCGATCCAGCAGGCGTTCATCGACGCCGGTGCCGTCCAGTGCGGCTTCTGCACCCCGGGTCTGCTGGTCGCCGCCGACGAGATGCTGGAGCGCAACCCCAGCCCGAGCGACGCGGACATCCGCGAGGCCCTCTCGGGCAACCTGTGCCGCTGTACCGGCTACGAGAAGATCATGGACGCGGTCCGCCTCGCGGCTGCCCGGCAGGGAGAGGCGGTCTGAGCCACATGCCCACCAACGGCGCTCCCACCAAGATCACCCAGGGGTCCAGGACCAAGGGCGGCATCGGCGAGTCGACCCTCCGCCCGGACGGCACCCTCAAGGTCACCGGCGAGTTCGCGTACTCGTCCGACATGTGGCACGAGGACATGCTCTGGGGCCAGATCCTCCGGTCGACCGTCGCGCACGCCGAGATCGTGTCCATCGACACGAGCGAGGCCCTCGCCACGGCAGGCGTCTACGCCGTCATGACGTACGACGACCTGCCGACCGACGTGCGGAACTACGGCCTGGAGATCCGGGACACCCCGGTCCTCGCGCACGGCAAGGTACGCCACCACGGCGAGCCGGTCGCCATCGTCGCCGCCGACCACCCGGAGACGGCCCGCCGGGCCGCGGCCAAGATCAAGGTCGACTACCGCGAGCTGCCCGTCATCACCGACGAGGCCTCCGCGACCGCCCCGGACGCGATCCTGGTCCACGAGGGCCGAGATGACCCCCACGCCGGCCATGTCCCGCACCCGAACATCGTGCACCGCCAGCCGATCTTCCGCGGCGACGCGGCCGAGGCCGCGAAGCGGGCCGACTTCGTCGTCAAGGGCGAGTACACCTTCGGCATGCAGGACCAGGCCTTCCTCGGCCCGGAGTCCGGCCTCGCCGTGCCGGACGAGGACGGCGGCGTCCACCTGTACATCGCCACCCAGTGGCTGCACAGCGACCTGCGCCAGATCGCGCCCGTCCTCGGCCTGCCCGAGAGCAAGGTCCGGATGACGCTGTCCGGCGTCGGCGGAGCCTTCGGTGGCCGCGAGGACCTGTCGATGCAGATCCACGCCTGCCTGCTGGCGTTGCGCACGGGCAAGCCCGTGAAGATCGTCTACAACCGGTTCGAGTCCTTCTTCGGGCACGTCCACCGTCACCCGGCCAAGCTCTCCTACGAGCACGGCGCCACGAAGGACGGCAAGCTCACCCACGTGAAGTGCCGGATCGTGCTGGACGGCGGCGCGTACGCCTCCGCCTCCCCGGCGGTCGTCGGCAACGCCTCCTCGCTCAGCATCGGACCGTACGCGGTCGACGACGTCGACATCGAGGCCGTCGCCCTCTACACCAACAACCCGCCCTGCGGCGCCATGCGCGGCTTCGGCGCCGTCCAGGCGTGCTTCGCCTACGAGGCGCAGATGGACAAGCTGGCCGACGCGGTGGGCATGGACCGGGTGGAGTTCCGGCAGCTCAACGCCATGGAGCAGGGGACCGTCATGCCGACCGGGCAGCGGGTCGACTCCCCGGCGCCGGTCGCCGAACTCCTGCGCCGCGTCAAGGCGATGCCGCTCCCGCCGGAGCGCCAGTGGGAGAGCAGCGAGGGCGCGGACGTACGGCAGCTGCCCGGCGGCCTCTCCAACACCACGCACGGCGAAGGCGTCGTACGCGGCGTCGGCTACGCGGTCGGCATCAAAAACGTCGGCTTCTCCGAGGGCTTCGACGACTACTCCACCGCCAGGGTGCGCATGGAGGTCGTCGGCGGTGAGCCCGTCGCCACCGTGCACACCGCGATGGCGGAGGTCGGCCAGGGCGGTGTCACCGTCCACGCGCAGATCGCCCGCACCGAGCTGGGCGTCGCCCAGGTGACGATCCACCCGGCGGACACGCGGGTCGGCTCGGCGGGTTCGACCTCGGCCTCCCGGCAGACGTACGTCACCGGTGGCGCGGTCAAGAACTCCTGCGAGCTGGTCCGGGAGAAGGTCCTTCAGATCGGGCGCCGCAAGTTCGGCTCCTACCACCCCGCCTGGGCCGACGCCGAGCTGCTCCTGGAGGGCGGCAAGGTCGTCACCGACGGCGGCGAGGTCCTCGCCGACCTGGTCGACGTCCTCGAGGACGAGACGGTCGAGATCGAGGCCGAGTGGCGGCACCGTCCGACCGAGGCCTTCGACCTGCGCACCGGCCAGGGCTTCGGCCACGTCCAGTACTCCTTCGCCGCGCACCGCGCCGTCGTCGAGGTCGACACCGAGCTCGGCCTGGTGAAGGTGATCGAGCTGGCCTGCGCCCAGGACGTCGGCAAGGCCCTCAACCCGCAGTCCGTCGTCGGCCAGATCCAGGGCGGTACGGTCCAGGGTCTCGGCGTGGCGGTCATGGAGGAGATCGTCGTCGACCCCAGGACGGCGAAGGTGCGGAACCCCTCCTTCACGGACTACCTCATCCCCACGATTCTCGACACGCCGACCATCCCCGTCGACGTGCTCGAACTCGCCGACGACCACGCCCCGTACGGGCTGCGGGGCATCGGCGAGGCCCCCACCCTGTCGTCGACCCCGGCCGTCCTCGCGGCGATCCGGAGCGCGACCGGGCTGGAGCTCGACCGGACGCCTGTACGACCGGAACACCTCACCGGCACGGCGTAAGGAAACCCAGTAGGAACTCTCCGGGCGGCGCCGGGAACGTCACACTTCGCCGCGCCGCCCGGAGTACCCAGTTCGTTCGTCTCGGGCCGTCCCCCGGGTCGTGCGGCCGCAGCACCTTCCCAAATCCCGCAATCTTCCACGCAACACGCGGGTGCCCCTTTGAACCTTGGGAGTAGGCCCACATGACCCAGCAGTCACTTGAGCCGGCGACCGCAGCCGAAGACGCGGGAGAAGGCACTCGCGTCCCGGCCGGCAGGTCCTGGCTCGACCGGTACTTTCACATAACCAAGAGAGAGTCCACGATCGCGCGCGAGGTGCGCGGCGGCATCACCACCTTCATGGCGATGGCGTACATCCTCCTGCTCAACCCCCTCATCCTGTCCGGCAAGGACGCGGCGGGGGACACCCTCGCGCAGAAGGCACTGATCACCGCGACCGCGTTCGCGGCGGCCTTCACCACGCTGCTGATGGGCTTCTTCGGCAAGGTGCCGCTCGCCCTCGCCGCCGGCCTCTCCGTCTCCGGCGTGCTCGCCTCGCAGGTCGCCCCGCAGATGACGTGGCCGCAGGCCATGGGCATGTGTGTGATGTACGGCGTGGTCATCATGCTGCTGGTCGTCACCGGCCTGCGCGAGATGATCATGAACGCGATCCCGCTCGCGCTCAAGCACGCGATCACCATGGGCATCGGCCTGTTCGTCGCCCTGATCGGCCTGGTGAAGGCCGGCTTCGTGCATCAGGGCGAGGCGACCCCGCTCAGCCTCGGCCCGGCCGGTGAACTGGCCGGCTGGCCGGTGCTGCTCTTCGCCGCCACGCTCCTCGCGATCTTCATGCTCCAAACGCGCGGCATCCCCGGCGCGATCCTGATCGGCATCGTCGGCGGCACCGTCCTCGCGGTCGCCCTCAACGCACTCGACGTCATCGACCCCAAGCAGTGGGCCAGCGGCGCTCCCGAACTGCACGGCAGCGCGGTGTCCATGCCGGACTTCTCGATCTTCGGCAACGTCGAGTTCGGCGGCTGGGGCGAGGTCGGTGCCATGACGGTCGGCATGATCGTGTTCACGCTCGTGCTCGCCGGGTTCTTCGACGCCATGGCGACGATCATCGGCGTCGGCACCGAGGCCAAGCTCGCCGACGACAAGGGCCGGATGCCGGGCCTGTCCAAGGCGCTGTTCATCGACGGCGCGGGCGGTGCGATCGGCGGCGTGTCCGGGGCCTCCGGCCAGACGGTGTTCGTCGAGTCGGCGACCGGCGTGGGCGAGGGTGCCCGTACGGGGCTCTCCTCGGTGGTCACCGGCCTGTTCTTCGCGGCCTGCCTGTTCTTCACTCCGCTCACGGCGATCGTGCCGGGCGAGGTAGCCGCGGCGGCCCTGGTGGTGATCGGCGCCATGATGATGATGAACGCACGGCACGTGGACTGGGCCGACCGGGCCACCGCGATCCCGGTGTTCCTCACGGTCGTGATCATGCCGTTCACGTACTCGATCACCGCGGGCGTCGCGGCCGGCGTCATCTCGTACGTCGCCATCAAGATCGCTCAGGGCAAGGCAAGGGAGATCGGGGCATTTATGTGGGCCCTGACAGGCATCTTCCTGGTCTTCTTTGCCCTCAATCCCATTGAGAGCTGGATGGGGGTGCACTAGCCGGTGCCTGAACCGCCCTCCGCACAACAGCGTTGAGGAGACCGACAGATGCTGGACATCGCCGAAGATCTGCACCGGTGGGTCGAGCAGGGACGTGACTTCGCCGTGGCCACCGTGGTGGCGGTCGGCGGCAGCGCACCCCGCCGGCCCGGCGCCGCACTCGCGGTGGACGCCGACGGCACGGCGGTCGGCTCGGTCTCCGGCGGCTGTGTGGAGGGCGCGGTCTACGACCTGTGCCAACAAGCGCTCCAGGACGGCGAGACCGTCCTGGAGCGCTTCGGGTACAGCGACGACGACGCCTTCGCGGTCGGCCTGACGTGCGGCGGCGTCATCGACATCCTTGTCACGCCGGTACGGGCCGCCGATCCGGCCCGCCCGGTGCTCGCGGCCGCGCTGCGGGCGGCCGCGGGCGGGGAGGCGGCGGCACTGGCACGGATCGTGTCCGGGCCGCCTGACCTGATGGGCCTCGCCCTTCTGGCCGGCCCCGACGGCTCCTACGAGGGCGGCTTCGGCGCCCACCCCGAACTGGACCGCACGGTCGCGGCGCAGACGGCCGCGTTCCTGGACGCCGGCCGCACCGGCACCCTGGAGATCGGCGAACAGGGCTCGCGCTGCGGAGCCGCGCTCACCGTGCTCGTCGAGTCCTCGGTCCCGCCGCCCCGGATGATCGTCTTCGGCGCGATCGACTTCGCGTCGGCGCTGGTGCGGATCGGCAAGTTCCTGAACTACCACGTGACGGTGTGCGACGCCCGCCCCGTCTTCGCGACGAAGGCGCGCTTCCCGGAGGCCGACGACATCGTCGTCGAGTGGCCGCACACCTACCTGGAGCGCACGCGGGTCGACGGCAGGACCGTCCTGTGCGTCCTCACGCACGACGCCAAGTTCGACGTACCCCTGCTGCGGCTCGCCCTGCGCCTCCCGGTGGCGTACGTGGGCGCGATGGGCTCGCGCCGCACCCATCTCGACCGGAACGAGAGACTGCGCGAAGTCGGCGTCAGCGAACTGGAGTTGGCCCGCCTCCGCTCCCCGATCGGCCTGGACCTCGGCGCCCGTACGCCCGAGGAGACGGCCCTGTCGATCGCCTCCGAGATCGTCGCCGACCGGCGCGGCGGCAGCGGCGTCTCACTGACCGGCGCGCACACGCCGATCCATCACGACGCCACGTCCACGTCGTCGCCGACGGGGCGGATCGGGTCGGTGGCCTGAGCTCGCGGCACCGGCTGGTCGGGCCAGGAGAAGGCGTACGCCTGCTCACCGCCCCGGCCGATCCTGACGTACCGCAGGAGCTCACGGACGATCCCCGAACTGCCCATGGCCCACCCGGTCTCCGGTTCCCGGGCGCTCGGGGTGGCACGGAACTCGACGTTGGACCAGCGGGCGCCGTCGGCGTCCCGGGTGGCGTGGGCGGCGATGTCCGCGACGAGGACGTCCGCGAACCCGGGGGAGTCCCCCTGCTCGGCGATCCGGTCGCAGGCGAGGGCGAGGACGCCCGCGGTGCCGCAGCAGCGGCCGCTGTTGTCCCAGAAGCCGGGGCGCAGCCGCCCGGGCAGACCGGAGTGCGTGACGGTGTGCCAGCAGCGGTCGGCGAGGGCCGACCAGGCGGGATCGGCGGTGAGGTCCCGCAGCAGCCGGAAGGCGTGCGCGTCGCCGGCCGGGCCGTGGCACCAGCCGTAGCTGTGGCGGTCGATCAGGTCGGGCAGCCGCTGGGGGTCGGAGTGCGGCACGAGGAACCCCTCGGGGCCGCCCTCGTCGCGGGCCACGACGTCCGCGACCCCGGCCAGCCCCAGCTCGGTGAGATCCGTACGGCCGGTCGCCGACCCCACGGCGGCCAACGCGTACGCGATCCCGAGCGTGCCGTGCGACATGTGGTGCAGCCGCGACTCGACACCCCGCCGGAACTCCCATGTGACGCCCGCGCTCGTCGCCTCGGCCGTCCGCGCGTACGGCTCCAGCGCCAGTACGGCCAGCTCGGCGTCGCCCGCCGCCAACGCGCCCAGCCCGATGCCCGCGTTGCCGCCCATCAGCTCGAACAGCTCGCCCCAGCGCGTCCCGTCGAACCGTGACCGCACCCGGTCGAGGGCACGACCGGCGGCCAGGCCGGCGTCCGCGCAGCCGAGTTCACGATGGAGGGTCCGCAGGGCGAGCGCGATGCCGGTGAGACCGAAGTAGAGCGAGTCGTCCGGGTACGCGTCGACCACGTCCGCGAGGGAACGCGCGGCGCGCAGCGCGAGGTCGGCATACGCGTCGTCACCGAAGTGCCGCCACGCCTCCAGCAGCACCGGCACGACCCCGGCCGTACCGTTGTAGAACATCGGGTCGACCTCGGCGTCCGACCTCCGGACGGGCCAGCCGAGCCCACCGTTCCCCGCCTCCCGCGCACCCGACAGCAGCCACCGCAGCCCGTCCACGGCGAGCGCCTCGACCTCGTCCGGCCCCATGCCCGTTGCCTCAGCCTCCGTCATGGCGCCCACTCTGGAACGGCGGATTCCGGGGCCTCACGCCCGCAGCAGGAAACACCGCGCCTCGCCGGGTGCCGGCACCTCCCGCCCTCGCTCCCCGACCGCCCGCTCCGCCATGAAGGCGATGACGAGTCGCATCGCCACGAGGTCGAAACCGGCTCGCGGCAGTCTGGCCCGCACCTCGGCCGCGTCCTCGAAGTCCAGCCGATGCCCAGGGCCCGGGTGCCCGCGCGGGGCGCACCGCCTGGCCGGGCAGCCGCAGTTCCCGCTCACGGACGCCCCGAAAGCCTCGCCCCCGCGCGAAGTGGTCGTCCCAGCGGGATCGTTCGACGGGCGTCACGCCCGCCTCAGCAACCGGTTCATCGCCCGCCCGAACACATACCTGGCCGCCCGCTCCACCACACCGTCCAAGACCCCCGGCACGAACCGCACCCGCAGCTCCTCCCGCCACACCACCCGCGCACGTCCGCCCGGCCCGGGCCGCACCTCGATCTCGGCCCAGCCCGTGATCACGCGCCCGCGCTTCTCCAGCCGGCACCGGCCCGGGGTGTCGTCACCCGGGGGCTGCCACACCGTGACCTCCATCGGGTCCTCGAAGGAGAGCGGGCCGAGACCGGAGCGGGCCACGAAGCGTGTGCCCTCGTGGGTCGGTTCGGGGGTCGTGACGCGGACGCGGGTCAGGGGGACGACGTCGGCATGGCGGGGCCACTCCGTCAGGCGGCGCCACGCCTCCGGGAGGGGGAGCGGAACCGTGCGTTCGAGGAGGAAGTTCGCCACGGGGGCGATCTTACGGAACGGTCCTGTGGAATCCGGGCTGGTCACGGCGCGGTCGTATACGGGTCGTGCAGGCGGTCCAGCCGGATGTCGGCGGGCGGACGTACGTGAGGTGAACTCGGCTTCGGACACCGGGCCCTGCCCTTACGCTTCCCCCCAAGGGTGGGCATTCCGCCCGCCTTCAGGGGGAGTTGGTCGCCATGCCACTGAAGACCTACGGCGTACTCATCGCACGGGCCGTCGACACCCGGCGCGAGGGCGCCGACGACACACCGCACTACCAGATCCACCTCACCGACGACAGCGGCACGAACTACCGTGCCGCAGTCAACGTCCTCTCCCAGCAGCAGCCTTCCGAACTGCTCTACTTCGTCAGCGAGGACTTCCGGCACCCGATCACGGACCGTCTGGCGGGGCTGGGAAGCGGCTGGCACACCCTGCCGGCCGGACCCGGCGGCCCGAACCTCGACTACGTGCGCGGCAACCTCTTCGACCCGGCCCTGCTGCGGAAGCTGCCCCCGGACCTCGAAGGCCCCGACAACGACCTCGCCGACCTCCTCGACCACTCCGTCCGCCGCGCGGTGGCCGACTCCGAGGCCCGCGTGTATCTGTTCGGCGAGCGCTGGGGGCCCGAGGCCAGGGTCAAGGACAAGGTCTTCGGCTTCCAGCCCGGCAACGGCGTCCACGACATCCACATGAACCAGGGCAACAGCCGCCGCTTCCGCGACGACGACGGCGTCTGGCAGGACGGCGGGATGCTCATCCACTTCCCGGCGCGGTCCCGCTGGGTCGGCATCTTCCTCGCCTTCCAGAGCCAGTCCTGGAAGACGGACGACGTCACCGGCCATGCCGTCGAGGACGTCGACGGCTCACGTCCGGTGCCCGGCAGCCGGCCCGTCCGGATCGTCGCGGCCCTGGTCAACCCGCGCGGCCCGGCCCCCGAGGCCGAGACGGTGACCCTTCTCAACGCCTCGCCCGACGCCGTCGACCTGACCGGCTGGCACCTCCAGGACCGGCTCGGTCAGCGGTCCGCCGTCCCGCCCGGCCCGCTCGCCGCCGGCGCCTGCCTCACCGTCCGACTGAGCGGGGGCGCCCAACTCGGCAACCATGGCGGGGAGATCAGCCTCCTCGACGCCAGGAGGAGCAAGGTCGACGGAGTCTCCTACACCGCCGAGCAGGCCGGGCGGGAGGGCTGGTCCGTCGTCTTCTGACGGAGCGTGCGGGCCGGGGGCGGCCGCCGATACGCCGTCTACCGCATCCGTACACCCGTACGGCACGATGAGCGCGACCCGCACCACCGTCGGGGGAGGGGCGTTTCGTGGACGGTCAACCGCACGACGTACGCGACGAGTTGCAGCGCGATCCCTACCCGCACTACGACCGCGCCCGCCGTGCGAAGGGACTGACCCGCGTCCCCGAGCTCGATGCCTGGCTGGTCGCCCGGGACGCCGACGTACGCGAAGTGCTGCGCAGGCCGCAGGACTTCTCGTCGGCGAACAGCCTTCTGCCCGACGTGCTGCCCTCGCCCGCCGCGCTCGCCGTCCTCGGCGGCGGATTCGGCGGGCGGCCCGTCGTCGTCACCTCCGACGGCGCCCGGCACCAGCGGTTGCGGGCCCCCATCGTGCGCGGGCTGTCCCCGTCCCGGGTCGCCGCCGTCCTGCCCTACGCCGCCGAGCGCGCCGCCGCTCTGGTCGACGCCTTCGCCCTGGACCCGAAGAACGGCCGGGTCGAGCTGATGTCGGCCTACGCCCAGCGCCTTCCAGGCGACGTCATCGGCAGGATCGTCGGCCTCGACCCCGCCGACGTGCCGGCCGTCGTGCACGGCGGCCGTCGCGCCGAGGAACTGCTGTTCCGTCCGCTGGAGGAGGACGAGCAGATCGCCGCCGCCGAGGACGTCGTGGCGATGCAGCACATCCTCGACCGGTACGTCCGCGAGCGGCACGCACGGCCCCGGGAGGACCTGGTCACGGAGATCGTCGCGTCGGTCGCCGAGGGCGCCGAGGCCACCGGGGCCACCAAGGGCACCGAGGGCGAACTCACCCTGGAGCAGCGGCACGAAGCCGTCGCCCACCTCCAGAACCTGCTCATCGCGGGCCACCTGACGACCACCGCCCTGATCGGCACGAGCGTCATGCACCTCCTGCGGCATCCCCGCCAGTGGGAGCTGCTGTGCGCCGAGCCCGAGAGGATCCCCGCGGCGGTCGAGGAGGCCGCCCGCTACGACAGCGCCCTCCAGGGCTTCCGCCGGGTCACCACCCGCACGGTCACCGTGGCGGGCACCGAACTCCCGGCCGGATCCGAGGTGTTCGTGGCGTTCGGCGCCGCCAACCGCGATCCCGGGCGCCATCCGGACCCGGACACCTTCGACATCACCCGCACCCCCGGCCGCCACCTCGCCTTCGGCCTCGGCGTGCACGGCTGCCCGGGCGCACAGCTCGCCCGCGAGCAACTGCGCCTGACCCTTGAGGAGTTGACCCGCAGACTTCCCGGCATACGGCTGGCGGTGGACCACCCGGTCACCATGCGACCGACGATGATCCACCGCTCTCCGTACCGTCTGCACCTCACCTGGTGAGGTGGTGCCTCACTGGGCGTAGAACGTGGCGTCCGCCCTGTCCGTCGCCGTGCTCGGCGTCTGGATGTACAGCAGGTACGCGTAGTGCCTGATGTAGCGCCCCGTGTAGTTGTACGACTCGTACGAGACCCCCGCCGAGTCGGACAGTCCCGCCCGCTTGTAGAAGCTGGCGTCGGACGCGAACGACGCCGTGCCGTCGTTCTTCTCCACCCACACCTCGGAGTTCTTGTGCCGCAGGTAGTAGCCGGGGAAGTTCGCCGACTCCAGGGAGACCGTGCCGGTGCCGGCGAGACCGGTGACGACCCGGAACTGCGAGTCGGCGAGCGGCGAGACGTTCGCCTCGATCTTGGCGCGGTACTCCCAGTGCCGGATGAACCGGTCCGCGAAGTTGTACGACGAGAAGCGCTGCGGCGTGACTCCGTCGGCCACCGGGATGCCGAAGTCGGGGGTGCCGTCGGCCTTCCAGTACAGCTTCTGGAAGCGGGTGCGGCGGTTGGGGTCGGCGAGCGCGTCGCCGCTGATGTTCTTGTAGTCGCGGTCGTGGTAGACGAGGATGTCCGACTTGCCGTCCTCGGAGACGGTGAAGCTGTTGTGACCGGGACCGTACTGGCCGGTGGCGTCGTTGCTCTTGAAGACCGGCTCGGGGTTCTTGGTCCAGGACGCCGGGTTCATCAGGTCGGCCGTGGCGTCGGCGGTCAGCAGGCCGAGGCAGTAGTTGGCGTCGGTGGCGCTGGCGGAGAAGGTCATGAAGACCTTGCTGCCGTGCTGGATGAAGGCCGGGCCCTCGTTGACCGTCGCGCCGACCTTCTCCCAGGCGTGGGTGGGCCGGGCGATCATCACGGGGCTGCCGGTGATGGTCCATGGGCTGGACATCCGGGCCAGGTAGATGTTGGTGCCCGCGCCGACGGCGGGGTCGTTCTGCGCCCAGCTGAGGTAGCGGGTGCCGTTGTGCACGAACGTCGTGGCGTCGAGCGAGAAGGTGTCCAGGGGCAGGGAGATGCGGCCCTTCTCGGTCCAGGTGCCGGTGAGCGGGTTGGCGGAGCTGGACTCCAGGACGTACGGCCGGATCCGCCACTTGTCGTTGGACCAGCCGGCGGTGAAGTAGACGTACCACTTGCCGTCGATGAAGTGGATCTCCGGGGCCCAGATGTGGGCGCCCATCTCACCGCTCGCGTGCTTGGTCCAGATCGTGGTCTCCGGGGCGGTGGAGAGCCCCTGCAGAGTGGTGGCCCGGCGCATGACGATCCTGTCGTACGCCGGAACGGTCGCCGTGAAGTAGTAGAAGCCGTCGGTGTGCTTGAAGATGTGTGGATCGGCGCGCTGCAGCGCGATCGGGTTGGTGAAGGTCACGGCGGGGGAGGCGGGCACGGCCGCCCGGGCGGCGGGACCGGGCCCGGCGAGGCAGGCCGCGAGGGCCATCAGGACGGCCATGAGCAGCCGTACGGCATTGCGTCTCAAGGTGCTTCTCCAATGCGGGAGTCGGAAGATCAGGTCGCGGGTACGAGGCGCCACTGCTGGCAGTTGTTGTTCAGCCACGTCCACTGCCGTACGTCGGTGCCGTTCGCGGTGCCGCAGTCGGCGACGTCGGCGACCTTGCCGCTGGACTCGTTGACGATCCGCACGTAGTCGCCGCTCGCGGTGAACACGAGGCGGTAGCGCTGGCACTTGTTGTTGAGCCAGGACCACTGCCGGATGTCGGCGCCGTCGGCGGCGGAGCACGCGGCGGTGTCCATCACCTTGCCGGTGGCGACGTTGACCAGCCGGTTGGTGTCGTCGCCGAGGTCCTCGACCCGCCACTTCTGGTTGGCGCCGCCGGTGCAGGTCCACTGGAAGATGTTGGTGCCGTCGGCGGTGTTGCCGCCGTTCACATCCAGGCACTTGCCGCTGCCCCGGTTGACGAGGGTGTACGACGTCGGCGTCGCGGCCGTCTCGCCGGACGGGCCGGGGAGCGTGGTGCCGAGGGCGACGGGGGTGCCGAAGTTCGGGGTGCCGTCGGCGTTCCAGGTGAACTCCTGGGCGCGGGTGGCGCGTCCGTTGCCGCAGCCGCCGTTCGACGCGGAGTTGGCGTGGTAGACGATCCAGTTCTCGGTGCCGTCGGGCGAGGTGAAGAAGCCGTTGTGGCCGGGGCCGTAGACGCTGTTGGCGTCACTGCGCTGGAAGACGGGCGTCTGCTTCTTGGTCCAGGATGCCGGGTTGAGCGGGTCGGAGCCGGTCAGCTCGAGCTGGCCGAGCTTGTAGTCGGCGGTACCGCAGAAGCTCGCGGAGTACGTCAGGAAGGTGCGGCCGTTGTGGTAGAGCGGCTCGGGGCCCTCGTTGACGGGGCTGCCGGAGCGTTCCCAGTCCAGGGTCGGGCTGGAGATGATGGTGAAGGTGCTGCTCGCGAGGGTGTACGGATTGCTCATGGGCGCGATGACCAGGCTCTGCGTGCTGCCGTTGATGAACCCGCTGCCCACCAGGTACAGCTTGTTGTTCGCCTGCAGCACACTCGCGTCGATCAGCCAGCCGCCCGGCGTGAGATTGGAGCCGGTGAGCGAGCCCTTGTAGGTGTACGGCCCCATCGGGTCGGTGCCGGCGCTCTCCAGGACGTGCGTGCGCTGCGAGTCGCAGCAGGCGACGCCGCTCTGGCCGGCCGAGTAGTACACGTACCAGCGGCCGTTGAGGAGGTGCATTTCCGGGGCCCAGAAGTTGGTGTTGCGCGTCGACGTGGTGTCCGCATACACCTGCACGTTGGGCGCGGTGGCGAGGCCCGCGAGGGTCGGCGACTTGCGGATGCCGAGGATGCCGGTGAACGTCGTGGTGATCAGGTAGTAGTTGCCGTCGTGGTACTGCAGCCAGGGGTCGGCGCCCTTGAACGACTTCAGCGGGTTCGTGTACGGGCGGCCGTCCGCCGCGGACGCCGGTTGTGTGGTCGCCACCAGGGCCAGCAGGGCGGTGAGCACACAGAGGATCAGTGATCTGCGGCGTTTCCTGAGCGACCGGTGAGACATCCGGGGCATACGAAACCGTCCCTATCCGTAATTCTGTCCGTGATTTCGAACGGAGTTCGTGATTCCGATCGTTGCTGGGTCAGAAGATAAAAGTGGGGCATGTCTCCGTCAACGGTTTCGTCATACGTGCTTTACAAACCCGCGTGCGGACGCACGCCCGGCGCGGGTGTGCGATGGTGCGCTTGCCCGTTCAGGTGATCAACCGACGGATGGCTCCCGAAACCCCAACTGCCCCCGTATCCAGGGCATATGGAAAATCACCGCGCGTCCGACGGCCCGACTTCCCTCTCCCGGCGGACGTTCGCGACCGCGTCCGCCACGACGGCCGTCGCCCTCGCCGCTTTGACTCCCGCGTCGGCGGCCGCCGCACCCGCGGCGCCCGCCGCCCCTCACCGACCGAAGTCCACCGCCGACTGGGACACCTG
Organism: Streptomyces cyaneochromogenes; assembly: GCF_003963535.1. GTDB lineage: Bacteria > Actinomycetota > Actinomycetes > Streptomycetales > Streptomycetaceae > Streptomyces > Streptomyces shaanxiensis. Next base: position 8,161,506 of record NZ_CP034539.1, read on the forward strand.
CCTGGCCGTCGCCCGCGCCCTGCTGGTGGTCGACGAACACGACCGGCCGCTCGTGCCGGAGTACCGCAGGATCCTCGACTCCGGACTCCCGCGCACGGCGACGAAGACCGCGAGAAAGATCCTCGTCGTGGGCGCAGGACCGGCCGGCCTGGTCGCCGCCTGGCTGCTGAAGCGGGCCGGGCACCACGTCACCCTCGTCGAGGCCAACGGCAACCGCGTCGGCGGCCGTATCAAGACCTTCCGCACCGGCGGGCACGAGCACGCGGCGCAGGCCTTCGCCGACCCCGCCCAGTACGCGGAGGCCGGCGCCATGCGCATCCCCGGCAGCCACCCGCTGGTGATGCAACTGATCGACCAACTCGGTGTGAAACGCCGCCGGTTCCACCTCGTCGACGTCGACGGCGAGGGCAAGCCCGTCAACAACGCCTGGCTGCACGTCAACGGCGTCCGCGTGCGCCGCTCCGCGTACGCGAAGGAGCCGCGCAGGATCAACCGCTCCTTCGGCGTGCCCCGCGAGTACTGGGACACGCCCTCCTCGACCATCCTGCGCCGGGCCCTGGACCCCGTACGCGACGAGTTCAGCACCGTCGGCCCGGACGGCAAACGCGTCGACAAGCCGATGCCCGAGCGGGTCAAGGGCTGGGCGCGGGTCGTGCAGAAGTACGGCGACTGGTCGATGTACCGCTTCCTGACCGAGGAGGCCGGCTTCGACGAGCGGACCATCGACCTGATCGGCACCCTGGAGAACCTCACCTCACGGCTGCCGCTCTCCTTCATCCACAGCTTCATCAGCCAGTCGCTGATCAGCCCGGACACCGCGTTCTGGGAGCTGGTCGGCGGCACGGCGACGCTTCCCGACGCGCTGCTGAAGGAGGTCGCCGACGTCCTGCGCCTCGACCGGCGGGCCACGCACATCGAGTACTGGGCCCCCGGCCGGCCCGGCGCCGACGACACCTCCCACGTGGGCGCCAAGGGCCCGCACGTCTGGATCGACACCGTCTCCGAGGGCCGGGACGGCAAGGTCGTGCGCGAGGGGTTCACCGGTGACCTCGCGATCGTCACGGTGCCGTTCTCGGGGCTCAGGCAGGTGCAGGTCAGCCCGCTGATGTCGTACCGGAAGCGGCGGGCGGTGGCCGAGCTGCACTACGACAGCGCGACCAAGGTGCTGCTCGAATTCGGCCTGCGCTGGTGGGAGTTCACGGAGGCCGACTGGAAGCGCGAGCTCGACTCCGTACGGCCCGGCCTCTACGACGACTACCGCAAGGGCAAGGCGCCCGCCGACGGCAGCCTCCTCGGCGCCCACCCCTCCGTCCCGGACGGCCACATCAGCGAGGCGCAGCGCGTGCACTACGCCGCCAACCGCTGGGGCACCCGTGACCAGCCCGAGGCGGCGCACATCATCGGCGGCGGCTCGGTCTCCGACAACTCCAACCGGTTCATGATCAACCCCTCCCACCCGATCGAGGGCAGCAAGGGCGGCGTCGTCCTCGCTTCCTACAGCTGGGCCGACGACGCCTCCCGCTGGGACTCCCTCGACGAGGACGCCCGCTACCCGCACGCGCTGCGGGGCCTGCAACAGGTCTACGGCCAGCGCGTCGAGGTGTTCTACACCGGGGCCGGGCGCACACAGAGCTGGCTGCGCGACCCGTACGCGTACGGGGAGGCGTCCGTGCTTCTCCCCGGCCAGCACACGGAACTGCTGGAAGCGATCCGCACCCCCGAGGGCCCGTTGTACTTCGCCGGGGACCACACGTCGGTGAAGCCGTCGTGGATCGAGGGTGCGCTCGAGTCGGGCGTGCGGGCGGCGCTGGAGGCGCACGGGGACTGAGCCCCCGTGCGGCTAGGCGGCGTCCGCCTCCGCCCTGGCCCGTACCGCGTCGGCCGGATCCCATCCCCGGCGCGGTACGGAGGCCGGCGACGGACGGGTGTACGGGTCCTGGGGCGCGCCGAGCACCCGGTCCGTCGGGCCCTGCTCGACCAGCGTGCCGCGCCGCATCACCATCGTCTCCCTGAGCTGGGAGAGGTCTTCGAGGACCGGGTCGACGCCGTCCTCACCGCGCCCCACACCCCGACCGGCAACACGAACGAGGCCCTCACCGGCCTGGTCGTCGCCGACGCGCTCGTACTCGCCCTGACCACCCTGGACGAGACCCGGGCCGGGGAGCACTCCCACCAGCTGACGGCACTGCGCGAACAGCTTCTCGCGCAGAAGGAGCCGCGTACGCGCAAGGCCTGAGGCCACTGACTGCCGTCGTATCGCGCGTTACGGCCGTTACAGCGCGGTCGGGTCGCTCCCTGGGCTTCCCGCCAGCGGCTGCTCCGTCCAGATCACCTTGCCGTGCGCCGAGTACCGCGTGCCCCAGCGCTCGGCGAACTGGGCCACCAGGAACAGCCCCCGGCCGCCCTCGTCCGTCGTCGCCGCGCTGCGCAGATGCGGGGCGGTGCTGCTGGCGTCGGAGACCTCGCAGATCAGGGCGCGGTCGCGGATCAGGCGGACGCGGATGGGGCCGGTGGCGTGGCGCAGGGCGTTCGTGACCAGCTCGCTGAGGATCAGCTCGGTCGTGAACGCCTCCTCCGTCAGGCCCCAGTCGTCCAGCGTCCGCGTGGCCGCCGCCCGGACCCGGGCCACCGCGGCGGGATCGTCCGGGACGTCCCAGGCCGCCGTGCGGTCGGGGCTGAGCATCCGCGTCCGGGAGACGACGAGGGCGACGTCGTCGCGCGGCCGCTCCGGGAGCAGGGCCTCCAGGACCGCCTTGCAGGTCTCCTCCGGCGTCCGGCCGTGCGTCGGCGGCGCCGCGGCGAGCGCCCCGCGCAGCAGCTCCAGCCCCTCGTCGATGTCCCGCGCCTGGTGCTCGACCAGCCCGTCCGTGTACAGGACCAGCCCGCTGCCCTCGGCGAGCCGCAGCTCGGTCGCCTCGAAGGGCAGGCTGCCGCTCAGGCCCAGCGGCGGCCCGCCCGGGACGCTCGGGAACTCGACCTCGCCGTCCGGGTGGACGAGGGCCGGTTCGAGGTGGCCGGCGCGGGAGAGGGTGCACAGCCCGGTGGACGGGTCGTACACGGCGTACAGGCACGTCGCTCCGGTGACCGGCGCGATCTCGCCGTCGCCGCCCTCGTCCTGGTCGATGCGGGCGACCAACTCGTCCAGATGGCCGAGGAGCTCGTCGGGCGGGAGGTCCAGGGTGGAGAAGTTGTGGACCGCCGTACGCAGCCGCCCCATCGTGGCCGCCGCGTGCAGGCCGTGCCCCACGACATCCCCCACGACCAGCGCCACCCGCGCCCCCGGCAGCGGGATGACGTCGAACCAGTCCCCGCCGACGCCGCCCTGGGCCGCGTGCGCGGGCAGATAGCGGTAGGCGACGTCCAAGGCGCTCTGCTCCGGCAGGGCCCGGGGCAGCAGGCTGCGCTGGAGGGTGTCCGCCAGGGTGTGCTCGCGGGTGTAGCGGCGGGCGTTGTCGATGCTGACGGCGGCGCGCGCCACCAGCTCCTCGGCCAGGGAGACGTCGTCCTGCTCGAAGGCCTCGGGCCGGTCGGCGCGCCAGAAGGTGGCCATGCCCATGATGACGCCGCGGGCGCGCAGCGGAACCGTGAGCATCGTGTGGATCCCGAAGCCGACGATCCTGCGGGCGTTGTCGGGATCCTGCTCCTGCCAGCCGGAGAAGGCGGGCATGTCCGCCTCCAGCACGGTCCTGCCCGTGCCGAAGCCGAAGGCCTGCGGGGTGGCCGGGGCGAAGTGGATCAGCTTGCCGATCGGGAAGAGCGGGCTGCCCTCCCGCACGCCGCGGAAGGCGACCCGGCGCATGTCGGTGCGGCCCTGCTTCGGCTCCCCGCCGCGCAGGACCGGGTCCGCGAGATCGACGGAGACGAAGTCGGCGAACCGCGGCACCGCGAAGTCGGCCAGCTCCTGCGAGGTGCGCGTGACGTCGAGGGTGGTGCCGATCTCCAGCCCCGCGTCGTACAGCAGCTTCAGCCGCTCCTGGGCCACGTCCGCCCGGCCGGTCATGGTGCGCAGCTCGGTGGTGTCCCGCAGCGTCGCCACACTGCCGGGGGGTCCGCCGTCCCGGTCGGTCGAGCGCTGGCTGACGGCGAGCAGCCGGCCCTGCGTGAGGTGCACCTCGTCGGTGGCTTCCCGGCCGGAGGCGAACAGCCGGGCGAGGTCGCTGCCGATGCCCAGGGCGAGACAGGGCCGCCCCTCCGCGTCCGGGGTCAGCCCGAGCAGCCGGCGCGCCTCGTCGTTCGCCAGCGCCAGGCGCCGCTTGCCGTCCAGGATCAGCACGCCCTCCCGTACGGCGTGCAGAACGGCGTCGTGGTGTTCGTACATCCGGGTCATCTCGGCGGGCCCCAGCCCGTGCGTCTGCCGCAGCAGCCGCCGGCTGACCAGCGCGGTCCCGGCGGTGGCGAGGACGAGCGCGGCGGCCGCCGCGCCGAGCAGCATCGGCAGCTGGTTGTCCACGACGCCGCCCACGCTGGCCAGCGTCACCCCGGCGGCCACCAGGCCGACGACCTTGCCTTCGCCGTCGGTCACGGGGACCACGGCCCGCACGGACGGGCCCAGGGTTCCGGTGTACGTCTCCCGTACGATCCCGCCCGCCGCGGCCGGGGCGATGGTGCCGACGAAGTGCCGGCCGATCCGGTCGGGGTTGGGGTGGGTGTAGCGGATCCCGTCCTTGGTCATCACGACGACGAAGTCCACCTCGGTCGCCTTGCGGGCCGCCTCCGCACGCGGCTGGAGCAGCGCGGTCGGGTCCGGGTCCGCCAGGGCCTCGACGAGACCGGGCGCGTTCGCGAACGCCTCGGCCACGGCGAGGGAGCGGTTGCGGGCCTCCCGCTCGGTATCGGTGCGGACCTGCAGCACCAGGGCCACCACCGCGGCGACGACGAGGAGCGCGACGATCGCCGCCTGCAGTATGAAGACCTGCCGGGCGACGGTACGCGCGCTCAACAGCGAGCGCAGGCGGCCGAGGAATCCGGCCATGCGTCTTTTTTAACACCGTTGGGTGGGGGTGGGCAGGGTTACGGGGACGGGGACGGGGTTCGCCCCGGGCTGACGGGGGGAGGATCGGGCGGTCAGCCGATCCGGGGCGAGCACGAGTCCATTTCGTGGGACTCGGCCGGCGCGTGGAGGACGGGGGCTTCGGGGGCGGCGGCCGGCTTGTGGAGGAGAAGCAGGGCAGCGTCGTCGTGGAGGCGGCCGCCCACGTGGGCCAGCAGTTCGTCGTGGAGGGCGGTGACGGTGCGGGACGGCTCCTCGCAGGTGTGCCGGGCCAGGCCGTCGGCGAGCGGGTAGAACTCGCGGGCGTGGTTGCGGGCCTCGGTGACGCCGTCGGTGTACAGCAGCAGCTGGTCGCCGTCGGCGAAGGGCAGCACCTGCAGCGCGGGCGTCTCGCCCGAGAGCGTGCGCAGCCCGAGGGGCGGGGCCGGACGGTCCGGGTCGACCGGGACGACGCCGGAGTCGCGCACCAGCAGCGGCGGCGCGTGGCCGCAGTTGACCACCTCCAGCTGCCCTTCCCGCGGGTACCCGGCGACCACGGCGGTCACGAAGTCGTCGCTGCCCAGGTTGCGCGCCAGGCTCCGCTCGATCCGCGCGACGACGGCGAGGAGGTCGGGCTCGTCGTAGGCGGCCTCACGGAAGACCCCGACCACGAGCGCGGCCGTACTCACGGCCGGCAGCCCCTTGCCGCGCACGTCGCCGACGATCATCCGGACCCCGTACGGCGTCGACACGAGCGCGTAGAGGTCGCCGCCGATCCGGGCCTCCGCGGCGGCGGCGCTGTAGCGCACGGCCACCCGGAACGGTCCGACCGTCGCCGGTATGGGCTGCAGCAGCGCGTGCTGGGCGGCCTCGGCGACGGAGCGGACCGCCGCCAGCACCCGCTCGCGCCGCCCGCGCAGCGCGCTGGCCAGGCAGCCCGCCAGGGTGACGGCCAGCAGCGCGGCCAGGACGACCGCCAGCTGGTCGTCGGGAGCATCGTCGCGGATGCCGAGGACCGCGCCCACGGCCGCGCCCAGCAGCCCCACACAGAGGACCCCGCGCGGCCCGTTGGTCGTCGCGGCGAGCGCCGGTCCCGTGGCGAGCAGCGGCAGCCAGGTCATCCCGGAGCCGCCGAGGTCGACGAGCACGACGGCGGAGACGATCACGATGGGCAGAAGGGGCAGAGCGGCGACCGATCGCCTCGGCCAGTGATCGTGACCATGGTGCGGGGCCTGGCGCATGTCTCGTCCGCTGTCCTCACCTGTGCGGGGGTGCTGCACCCGGGGCAGGGCGCACGAACCCTTGGAAATGTCCGTTTCGTCTAGGAAACGGGCTCGACCCCGGACGGGACAAGGCGCGGGATTTCAGATAGTGAGCGACAGCCCCCTGGTCACACGGCTCGCGGTCGGGATCAGCCGCGCCCTGACCTCCTCCAGCCGGGAGAGCCGGTCCTTGCGCAGCGAGACGCCGAGCGAGCCGAGCGTGGTCCCGCTGTAGACGGGGACCGCGACGCAGACCGTGCCGAGGGAGTACTCCTCCATGTCCGTGACGGCCGGCGCCATGGGCGAGGAGTCGATCCGCCGGATCAGCTCCGGGGCATCGGTGATCGTCCTGGGCGTGAGGTCGGAGAGGGTGTGCCGGGACAGGTACTCCTTGCGCGACTCGGTGTCCAGCTCGCGCAGCACCGACTTGCCGAGCGCCGTGGCGTGCCCGGCGTCCTCGAACCCGACCCAGAGATCGACCCGGGGAGCGCGCGGCCCGTCGACGATCTCGGCGACCCGGATCTCCCCCTCCTCGTAGAAGGTGAGATAGGCCGCGGTCGACAGTTCGTCCCGCAGCGCGGCGAGCGTGGGCCGGATCCGGCTGAGCAGCGCCTGCGTCCGGCCCGCCGTGTGCAGCGTCTGGAGCCGCTCGCCCAGGATGAACCCGCCGTCGGCGAGCTTGCGCACGTATCCGTCGTGGACCAGCGTGCGCAGCAAGTGGTACGCCGTGGCCAGGGGCAGGCCCGTCTCCCGGGCCAGCTGTTTGGCCGGCGCGCCGTTCTCGTGCGCGCTCACCGCCTCCAGCAGGCGGAACGCGCGCTGGACGGAGCTGATGAGCGTAGGGCCAGGGCCGTTGTCAGCACCCATGACAACAGGGTGCTCCGGGTGCGGCGAGGGGGCAAGCCGCCGCCTGCCCGGTGGCTGGCGTGTGCGGCTAGAGAACCCGCGCGACGAGCAGGGCGACGTCGTCGTGGTCGTCGGGATGACGCAGGCCGTACAGCAGGAGGTCGCAGATCTCCTCCAGGGGGCGGCTGGGTTCGTCGAGGAAGCCGAGGAGCACGTTCAGACGGTCGTCGATGGGGTGGAGGCGGGTCTCGACGAGGCCGTCGGTGTAGAGGACCAGCAGGTCGCCGGGGTCGAGGGCGACGGTGGTGGTCCCGAAGGGAATGCCGCCGACGCCGAGCGGGGCTCCGGCGGGCAGCTCGAGCAGTTCGGGCGGGTGGCCGGGGCGGGAGAGCGCGGGCGGCATGTGTCCGGCGTTGGCGATCTGGCACCGCCTGGTGCGGGGGTCGTACGCGGCGTAGAGGCAGGTGACGATGTAGTGCTCCAGATCGCAGGTGATCTTGTCGAGGTGCTGGAGCACGGCGCCGGGTTCGAGGTCGAGGTCCGCGTAGGCGCAGGTGGCGGTGCGCAGCCGGCCCATGGTGGCGGCGGCGTCGATGCCGTTGCCCATGACGTCGCCGACGACCAGGGCGGTTCTGTCGTCGGCCAGCGGGAGGACGTCGTACCAGTCGCCGCCGACCTCGCTGGTGGCCTGGGCGGGCTGGTAGCGGGAGGCGAGCTCCAGGCCGGTGTGGTGCGGGGCGTGGTCGGGCAGCAGGCTGCGCTGCAGGGTGAGGGCGGTGTTGCGCACGCTCTGGAACCAGCGGGCGTTGTCGATGGCCACGGCGGCACGGGAGGCCAGCTCGCCCGCCAGGACCACGTCGTCCTGGTCGAACGGCACCGGGTTGCGGGTTCGCTTCAGGTCCAGGGCGCCGAGCACCTCGCCGTGGGCGATCAACGGCACCGCCAGATAGGAGTGGACGCCGGCCCGCGCCAGCAGGGAGGTGCCCTCCTCGTCCCGGGCGATGCGCCGCAGATCGTGCTCGCCGACATGGCGCACCAGCACCGGGCGGGCCGTGTGCACGCACAGGGTGACCAGGCGGTCGCCGTCGTAGGCGGCGAGGTCACCGGGCGGGTCGGCGGCGCGCAGGGCCACGCTGGGGTAGGCCGCCTTCAGGGCGAGGGCGCGGAACAGCTCGGGGCCGTTGTCCGGCCTGCGCATACGGCGGCAGGCCAGGGCGGAGTCCAGGACGTCCACGGCGACCACGTCGGCCAGCTCGGGGGCGGCGATCTCGGCCAGCTCGCGGGCGGTCTGCTCCACCTCCAGCGTGGTGCCCACGCGCGTGGAGGCGTCGGCGACGAGGGCGAGGCGCCGGCGGGCCCGGTCGGCCTCGGCGGCCGCGCGGTGCCGCTCGGTGACGTCGACGAACGAGATGGCCGCGCCCAGGACCCGCCCGCCGGAGTCGTCCAGCCGGTAGAACGACAGCGACCAGGCGTGCTCGTGGTCGGGGTCGGCCGGCGGCCGGCCCACGTGGTACTGGTCCAGCAGCGGGGTACCGGTGGTGAGCACCTGGCGCAGCGCGGACTCGATGGTGTCGATGTCGGGCAGCGGCAGGGTCTCCCGCAGCCGGCGGCCGATGTGCTCCTCGGCCGGGGTGGCGTCGATGCGCTCCAGTGCCGGGTTGACCAGCAGATAGTGCAGGTCGGGGTCGAGGAGGGCGATACCGATCGGGGACTGGCTGATCAGCCGCTCGCACAGCGCCAGGTCGGTCTCGACCCGCTTGAGCAGGGAGTGGTCGGCCGCGATGCCCAGCGCGTAGACGTCGCCGAGATCGTCCAGCAGCCGCATGTTGCGGAACTCCGTCAGCCGGGTGCTGCCGTCCTTGTGCCGCACCGGGAACGCGCCGGCCCAGCTGCGGCCCGTCTCCAGCACCTCGGCGAACAGCTTCGCCACAGCCGGCAGGTGCTCGGGCTGGATGAACAGCCGCGCCGCGTACGTACCGAGCGCCTCCTCGGAGGTGTAGCCGAAGAGGTCCTCGGCCTGCGGTGTCCAGAACACGATGCGCCCGGCGGCGTCGACGACCACCGCGGCCACGCTCAGCACGTCCAGCAGACCGGTCGGACGCGGCGGCTGCGGGCCGTACCCGCCACCGTCGGGTTCGTAGGATTCGGATTCGGCTGTCATCCCAGCTCCTCCGCCACAGACCGCCACACCCTGCCGCCCCCGGCCCCACCCGGGTACCACGACAAGGCCGACCGGCACCTCCATGCTCCCTCCGCTGTTGCGCCTTGCCCAGTCAGGGTGGGGCGGGGGGCTTGGAGGGTCGGGGGTGGAGCCGTCGGCCGGGGTGGCTTGGGGGCGGGGCGCCCCGTTTGCGGAGGTCGTTTCGACGTGCTCGGCGTGGGCCCTGGCGTTGGTGGTGTCGCCTTGGGGCCGTGGGGCTGCCTCCGACTCCGGGCCCAGCCCGGTCCGGGTAGGCCGGGGCGGCTTCGAGGAAGCCTCCGCCCTGCAGACCAGGCTGCCTCCACCCCCCGCAGACCAAGGCTGCCTCCGCCCGCGCAGACCGGACCCCCGCGCCCCACCCCTCGCCCACCCCCACGCACGCAGCCCCGTCCTCCGGGCGGGACAGTGGTCGTCGGGCCCGTGCACATCGGGCGGACTAGCAGGAACATGGTCGTGTACGGGATGGGACCCATGGACGCTGCGTGAGGACCCATGGATGCTCCGCGAGAGGAACCGGACGCGCTCACGTCCGAAGGAGCGCGCGCGCCCTTCGACGCGTCCTCCGACGCGGCTGCGGTGGTGTCCGGTCACGGCGTGGTGCTCGGCTGGACCAAGGCCGCAGAGGAACTGCTCGGCCACCCCGCGTCGGAGATCGTCGGCGGTCCGGCCGCGCGCCTGCTGGCGATGCCCGGCGATCCGGTGCGGGTGGCCGGGGTCGCGGAGCGCTGCCGTGCCGGCATGGGGTGGAGCGGGCTCATCCCCCTACGGCACCGCGGCGGCCGCCGTATCGAGGCGCACCTGCGCGTCTCCGCGTCCTTCCGGCTCGGCGCGGACGAGTGCTTTCTGATCTCCGCACGGGAGCAGCGCCAGCAGTGGACGGTGGACCAGTCCGTCCTCGACGGCTTCCTGACCCGCTCGCCGGTCGGCATGGCCATGATGGACACGCAGCTGCGCTACGTCTGGCTGAACGACACCCTGGAGCGCTTCGGCGGAGTGCCCCGCGAGCAGCGCCTCGGCCGGCGGCTGAGCGAGCTGCTGCCCGGGCTGCAGGCGGAGACCATCGAGGGCCTGATGCGCAAGGTCATCGACACCGGAGTCCCGGTCACCGACTACGAGTACGTCGGCTGGAGCTGGGCCGACCCGCACCGCCGGCACGCCTACTCCACGTCCTTCTTCCCGCTGGTGGACTCCGACAACTCGATCACCGGGGTCTGCTACATGGTCCTGGACGTCACCGAGCGCTGGAACGCCCGCCAGCTGCTCGCGCTGGTCAACGAGGCCGGCACCCGGATCGGCACGACGCTGGACGTGCTGCGCACCGCCCAGGAGCTCGCCGACTTCGCCGTCCCACGCTTCGCTGACTTCGTCGTCGTGGACCTGCTGGAGCCCGTTCTCAGCACCGAGGGACACGGAACGTGGCTCACCGACGCGGGACCCGCCCCCGTCAAGCCCGTCATGCGCCGGGCCGGCCTGAGCTCCGTGCGCGAAGGCGCCCCCGAGGCCGTGGCGCAGGTCGGCGACCGGGTGGACTTCGTGCCCCCGCCGCACGACGCGCATCTGCTCATCGACGGCGAGCCGATCCTCATCCCGGTCCTCGATCCGTCCGACGAGCTGTGGGCCACCGAACAGCCCGAGCGGGCGGCCAGCATGCGCGAGTTCGGCCTGCACTCCCTGATCTCCGTGCCGATGCGGGCCCGGAACACCGTCCTCGGCCTCACCACGTTCGTACGCTCGCTCAACCCCGTGTCGTTCCAGCCCGACGACGTCCTGGTCGCCCGCGAGCTGGTGGCCCGCGCGGCCCTGTGCGTCGACAACGCCCGCCGCTACACCCGGGAACACACGGCTGCGGTCACCCTGCAGCGCAGTCTGCTGCCCCAGGCCCTGACGGGCGGTACGGCGCTGGAGGTGGCGTCCTCCTATCGCCCGGCGGACGCGACGGGCGGCGTCGGCGGCGACTGGTTCGACGTGATCCCGCTGTCCGGCGCCCGGGTGGGTCTCGTCGTGGGCGACGTCGTCGGCCACGGCATCACGGCGGCCGCGACCATGGGCCGGCTGCGCACCGCCGTGCAGACCCTCGCCGACATGGAGATGCCGCCCGACGAACTGCTGGCGCACCTCGACGACCTGGTGCTCCGCCTCAGCGAGGAACAGCCCGGCGAGGCGGTGGCCGGGGCGGCCGACGAGGCGGTGACGGGGGCGGCCGGGACGGCCGAGGCGGCCCACCGCAGCGCGACCGCCTTCCTCGGCGCGACGTGTCTCTACGCCGTCTACGATCCGGTGACCCGGCGCTGCACGATGGCCCGCGCCGGACATCCGCCCCCGGTCGTCATCACCCCCGACGGGCAGGTCTCCTTCCCCGAGCCCCCTGCCGGCCCGCCGCTCGGCCTGGGCGGGATGGCGTTCGAGGCCGCCGAGATCGAGCTCGCCGAGAACAGCCTGTTCGGCCTCTACACCAACGGCCTCGTGGAGGCGGCCGACGGCGACATGGAACGGGGCATGTCCCGGCTCGGCGATCTGCTGTCCCGCCCCGAACTCGACCTCCGTGCCCTGTGCTCGTCCGCGGTCGGGCAGCTGGTGCCCGTGCCGCAGCCCGACGACATCGCCCTGCTCCTGACGCGCACCCACGCCCTGGGCGCCGAACACGTCGTCTCGTGGGAGGTGCCCGTGGACCCGGCCGCCGTCGCCGACGTCCGGGCCCGGGCGACCCGCCAGGTGGAGGCATGGGGCTTCGAGGAACTGGCCATGACGACGGAGCTGATCGTGAGCGAGCTGGTCACCAACGCGATCCGCTACGCCGACCCCCCCATCCGCCTACGACTGCTCCGCGACTCCCGGCTGACCTGCGAGGTCGCCGACGCCAGCAGCACCGCACCACGGCTGCGCCATGCCCGCAGCATGGACGAGGGCGGCCGCGGCCTGTTCCTGGTGGCGCAACTCGCCCACCGCTGGGGCGCCCGCTACACGGCCGACGGAAAGATCATCTGGGCCGAGCAGGAGATTCCCTAGGGATTTGACGGCAGGACAGCGACAACGGGGCATGGGCAACGGGGCGGCGACGGGGCAGCGACGACCGGGTGGCCCGGACCGTCAGTGTCCGCCTGCCCCGGGAGCACGCCGTGCATGACGGTGACCGCTCACGAACGCAGCGCGTCCGAGAGCGACTTGACGCCGCCGTGCGCCGTGAGGCCCCCGTCCACGGGGATCTCGGCGCCGGTGATGAAGGACGCTCCGTCGGAGAGCAGGAACACCACGAGCGGGGTGATCTCGTCCACGGTCCCGGTGCGGCCGAGCGGGGTCTCGCGGATGTTCGCCTCGCGGAAGGCGGGGGCCGCGGAGGCGGTCATCTCGGTCTCGATGTAGCCGGGGTGGATGATGTTGACGCGTATGCCGCGCGGGCCGAGCTCCAGGGCGGCCGCCTTCGACAGGCCCCGCAGCGCCCACTTGCCGGCCGTGTAGGCGACCGGGTAGTGACCGGTGAGCGCGGCCGTCGAGCCGACGTTGACGATGGACGACCCCGGCGGCATCAGCGGGGCGAGGCGCTGGATGCCGAGCAGCGGGCCGGTGACGTTGACCGCGTGGACACGGTCGAAGTCCTCCGGCCGCACCTCACCGATCCGGGCCCGCCAGGTGATGCCCGCGTTGTTCACCAGGCCGTGGACCTGGCCGTACGACTGCCTGAGGTCGGCGGCGAGTTCGGCCCACTCCTCGTCGCTGGTGACGTCGAGGCGGCGGCAGCCGGGGGCGTCCGTCACGTCGGTGGCGATCACCCGGGCGCCCTCGCGGGTCAGCGCCTCGGCCTCGGCGGCGCCCTGGCCGCGGGCCGCGCCCGTGACGACCACGACCTTGCCGAGGAGCCGCCCGGCGGGGAGGCCGTTCACGGCCGCTCCCTGGGACGACGTCGAGCGACCGGAACCGGCACCGGATCAGGGCCGGCCACCACGGTGTTGGACACCGAACCGATGCCCTCCACGGTGAGGGTGACGGTGTCGCCGGGCTTCAGAGGCGGCGGGTCCTGTCTGCCGCGCACCCCCCCCACAGCTCGGCCAGACAGCCGCCGTTGCCGCAGGTCCCGGAGCCGAGCACGTCCCCGGGACGCACCCACGTCCCGCGCGAGGCGTACGCGACCATCTCCTCGAAGGTCCAGCTCATGTTGGACAGCAGGTCCTTGCCGATCACCTCGCCGTTGACCTCGGCGGTCAGCGCCAGGCGCAGGAAACCGTCGGTGTCGCGTTACGGCTCCAGCTCGTCGGCGGTGACCAGGTACGGCCCCAGCGTCGTGGCCGTGTCCTTGCCCTTGCACGGGCCCAGCCCCACCCGCATCTCCGCCGACTGAAGGTCGCGGGCCGACCAGTCGTTGAAGACGGTGTAGCCGACGATGTGCTCGCGGGCCTGCTCCGGGGTGAGGTCACGGCCCTCGCGGCCGATCACGGCGGCGACCTCCAGCTCGAAGTCGAGCACGGCCGACCCCGGCGGCACGGGGATGTCGTCGTGCGGGCCGTACACGGCGTAGGGGTTGGTGAAGTAGAAGGTCGGCGCCGCGTACCAGCGCTCCGGCACCCCCGCGGCGCCGTCCACCGACCGCCGTACACCCTCCACATGCTCCTCGAAGGTGACGAAGTCCCGCACGGTGGGCGGCTGGAGGGGCGGCAGCAGACGTACGTCCGACAGCGGGACGGCCGCGCCCAGGGGGTGGGCGCCGATGGCGTCGAGGGGGGAGGTGCCGTCCGGCAGGGCCCGTACGACGGTGCCCTCCACGACCCCGCACCGACGGCGTCCCTCGTACTCGTAGGTGGCGATGCGCACTGGCCGGCGCCCCTTACACCGGCGGGGCGACGAACACGCCGCGGTCGACGTCGTTGAACGACTCCTTGGCGACCAGCTCGTTCATCGGGTTCGCCGTGCCCCACTGGTCGGTGACCTCGGGCTGGGAGAAGTCGTAGACGTGCGGGTGCCAGGTGTCCTCGTCCAGCTCCTCCAGTTCGGTGGTGTACTCGACGGTGTTGCCGTGCGGGTCGAGGAAGTACGTGAAGGTGTTGTCGCCCGCCATGTGCCGCCCGGGACCCCATATCTTGCGGACACCGGCCCGCATCACCCGCCCCGAGCCGCGCATGTACTCGTCCAGGCCACGCATCTCGAAGGAGATGTGATGCAGGGAGGTGTGCGGGCACTGGGCGATGGCCATCGAGTGGTGCTGGTTGCTGATCCGCATGAAGTGCATGACCTCGCCCATGTGCGGCGAGCTGAGCGTGTCGGAGAGACGGAAGCCGAGGTGGGTCTCGTACCACTGACGGGTCTTGTTCAGGTCGGGGGAGTTGAGGACGACGTGCGACAGGCGGACCGGGATCGCCTCCTTCTCCTCGATGCGACGGTGCCGCCGCGCCGCGACGTCGGCGGAGACCTCGACCGTACGGCCGTCGCCGTCGAAGAAGCGGAAGCCGTAGCCGCCACCGGGAGTGTCGAGCTTCCCCGGCCGGGACACCAACTGCACGCCCCGCGCGAGCAGTTGCTCGGCGAGCGTGTCCACGTCGGCCGGGCTGCCCGCACCGTACGAGACCAGGTCGAGGCGCTTCTCCTCGGCCTTGCGAAGCCGTACGACGTACTGCTCGGGCGAGCCCTCGGCGGCCAGGAAGGAGATGCCGGAGTCCTCGGCGACCTTGGTCAGGCCCCAGACGCCGGCGTAGAAGTCGAGTTGCCTGTCGTAGTCGGGTACGGCGAGGTCGACGTGGCGGAGGTGGGTGAGCAGACGCATGGTGTCAGTCCTTCCGGAGGAGCAGGGCGGCGTTGCCGCCTCGTACGGCGTCGAAGTCGGCATCGGACAGCCGCGCGGCGCGCAGCGCGCCGACGGGGTCCTCGGTGCCCATGTCGAAGGGGAAGTCGGAGCCGAGCAGGACCCGGTCGGCACCCGCCACCCGGATCAACTCCCGCAGGACGTACGGGTCGTGGACGAGGGAGTCGAAGTACAGGCGCTTGAGATAGCTGCTGGGCAGGTGGGCGCAGCCCGCACCCGCGTCGGAGCGCGCGGACCAGGCGTGGTCGGAGCGGCCGAGGTGCGTCGGCAGATAGCCGCCGCCGTGCGCCGCGATCAGCTTGAGTCCTGGATGGCGGTCCAGGACGCCCGAGAAGATGAGATGGGACAGCGCGACGGCGTTCTCCGTCGGCTGCCCGACCGTGTTGGACAGGTACCACCGGTCCAGGCGTTCGTCGAGCGTGCAGCCGAAGGGGTGCAGGAAGAGGATCGCGCCCGTGTCCTCGGCCCGCGTCCAGAAGGGTTCGTACGCCGGGTCCGACAGCTCGCGGCCCGGGGCGTGCGAGGAGATCTCGACTCCCAGCAGGCCGAGCCCCATGGCGTGTTCGAGGGTGCGCACCGCCAACTTCGGGTGCTGCAGGGGCGCGAGACCGAGGCCGTGGAGCCGGCCGGGCGCCCGGGCGCAGTGCGCGGCCGTCGCCTCACCCGCCAGCAGGCAGAGCTTCTCGGCCGTCTCCTCGTCCGCCCAGTAGTGGTAGTGCGACGGGGAGGGGCTGACGAGCTGCACGTCCACGCCCTGCGCGTCCATCGCGGAGAGGCGCACGGCGACGTCGGTCAGGGCCGGGACGCGCTCGCGCACCATGGGGCCGTTGACGGCGAGCGCGGCCGGGCCGTTGCGGAGGGCGTCCAGCGCCCTGGCCTCGGCGAGTCCGGGCCGGCCGGCCACCAGGGCGTCGACCTCGGGGAGCAGGACGTGCGCGTGCACGTCGACGGTGGGCGCGGTCACGGACGCTCCTTCAGCAGGGTCATCGTGCGGCCGAGCAGCCCGGCCATGTCGGGGTCGCGCACGCCGTCCAGCTGCCACTGGCCGATCTGCACCGACGCCTCGACGACGGTGCGCACTCGGGCGATGCGGCGGTCGTAGTAGGCCTGGAACAGCTCGTCGTCCCACTCCCGACCGCTGCTCAGCAGCTCGGCGAGGACGGCGGAGTCCTCCAGGGACATGGCCGCGCCCTGCGCGATCGTGGGCGGGCAGCAGTGGGCGGCGTCGCCGACGAGCACGACCCGGCCCCGGTGCCAGGAGCCCTCGACCAGCAGCCGGTCGAACCAGGTGTAGTTGACCTGCTTCGGATCGGTGATGTGCTCGGTGATCTCCGGCCAGACCCCGCCGTAGGCCCGCGCCAGCCGGCGCATCTCGTCGGCGTACGCGGCCGGGTCGAGCGCGGCGCGGTCGCGGCACGCCTCGACGACGTAGGCATAGAGGGTGTGCTCGCCGGTGGGGGTGTAGCCGGCGATGTAGGCGGGGCCGCCGTAGGCGAGGTCGGTGCGCGTCACGCCCGCCGGCCGCGGGGCGGCGATACGCCAGATGGCCATGCCCGTGGGCTCGGGTCTCTCGGTGATGCCGATCGCGGCACGGGTGGCGGAATTGAGCCCGTCGGCGCCGATCACCAGGTCGTAGCGGCCCTCGCTGCCGTCGCTGAAGCGCACCGAGACCCCGTCGGCGCCCTGCTCCAGGGACTCGGCGGTGGTGCCGAGCCGAACCCGCGCGCCGGACTCACGGACCGCGTCGATGAGGATCTGCTGGAGCTGCGGGCGCTGCATGCCGAGGGTGGCGGGCAGGTCCTCCCCGCCGGTCCGGAAGTCCTCGGCGACGAAGAGGACGGTGCCGTCGGGGGTGGTCACGCCCAGCGAGCCGTACGGGTAGCCGCAGGCGGCTATGCGCTCCCACACGCCCAGTTCGCGCAGGACCCGCAGGGCATTGCCCTGGAGGGTGATGCCGGAGCCTGTGGTGGCGTTCCAGTCGGGCCTGGCCTCGATCAGGTCGACGGCGATGCCGGCGCGGCGCAGCAGGATGGCTGCGGCGTTGCCGGAGGCGCCCCCGCCGATGACGAGGACGGTGGGGGTGGCGGTGCCCCCAGCGGGAGGCTGGGGGAGGGTGCGGCTGTCGGTCATGTCGGGGTCCCTCCCGAGGTGGGGCCGCGCGGCGTCGGGCGGCGGGGGTGCGGGTGTGCAGGGGAGACGCGGTGTGCATGGGAGTGCGGGGGTGCATGGGAGTGCGTGTGTGCGGGGGTGCGGCTCGTGCGCTCCGAGTGCGAGCCGGACAAATCCGGCGGATACTCGGTTGCGGTGGTGTGAGAGGCCACCCGTCAGTGAGCGGACTGACGGGTGGCCAGGGGGCCGGATGCCGGACGGGCCACCGTGGCGGGGGAGAAGGACGTGGCCGACAGGCGTGCGGGCGCTACTTGACGGCGATGGGATTGACGGGGGAGCCCACGGCCCCGGTGATGGGCAGCGGAGCGGCGGTGAGCCAGAACTCGTACACGCCGTCCGTCGCGCAGTCCCCGGCGAGCGCCTCCAGGTCCCACATCTCGCCGATCAGCAGTCCCAGGTGGGGGATGACGACCTGGTGCAGCGGCTGGAAGGCGTTCTCGAACTCGTTCGGCCGTACCTCGAACCCCCATGTGTCGGTGGCGATCGCGGCGATCTCGCCGCGGTGCAGCCAGCCGGCCGTGGTGAACGACAGCCCCGGCGCGGGCCCGCCCGCGTAGTCGCCCCAGCCGTCGCGGCGCACCCGGGCCAGCTGCCCGGTCCGTACGACGACGATGTCGCCGCGGCCCACGCTCACCCCGTGCGCCGCGGCGGTCGCGGTCAGGTGCTCCTCGGTGACGGCGAACCCGTCGGGCAGCTCGCCGTCCTGGCCGACCACGCGGCCCACGTCCAGCAGCACACCACGCCCGGCGACGTGGGGCGCCATGTGCTCGATGCCGGTGACCAGGTCGCCGTCGGAGGTGACGACCTTCTCCGCCGCCCGCCCGTTCCAGGCGTTGCCGTGGTCGAAGATGTGCCCGAGCCCGTCCCACTGGGTGGAGCACTGCAGCGGCATCGCGATCACGTCGTCGGCGCCGCCGATGCCGTGTGGGAAGCCCTGGTTGCCCAGCGCCGCGTCGGTGCCCGTGTCGAGCATCGTGTGCACGGGGTTGGTGCGCCGGCGCCAGCCCTTCTGCGGCCCGTTCATGTCGAACCGCTGCGACAGCGAGAAGCTCACGCCCCGCCGCACCAGCGCGGCGCCCTCCCGGCGCTTGGCCTCGTCGAGGAGGTTCAGGGTGCCGAGCACGTCGTTCGCGCCCCAGCGCCCCCAGTTGGAGTAGGCCTTGGCGGCTTCGGCGATCGCGCCCTCGGGGTCGGTCCGGTCCAGGCTCACGACGCCTCCTCCACACACCGCGTGCGCTGTACGCCCAGCCCGGTGATCGTCCCCTCCATGACGTCGCCGTCGCGCAGCAGCCGCCCCCAGTGCAGGCCGTTGCCGGCCGGGCTGCCGGTCAGCACCAGGTCGCCCGGCAGGAGCCGGGAGGTCTGCGAGATGTACGACACCAGCCGCGCGACGCCGAAGAGCATGTCCTTGGTGGACTCGTCCTGCATGGTGTCGCCGTTGAGCTTGAGGGTGACCCGCAGACCACCCGGGTCGGCGATCGACTCGGCCGGCACGAGCCACGGCCCGAGCGGGGTGAAGCCCGGCGCGTTCTTGCAGCGCAGCCAGTCGGTGCCGATGGCCTTCATGTCCCGCCGGAACACGGTCGCACGATCGGTGAGGTCGTTGGCGATGGTGTACCCGGCGACGTGCCCCAGCGCCTCCTCCACCGACACCCGGTAAGCGGGCTCGGCGATCACGGCCGCCAACTCCAGCTCCCAGTCCGGCTGTTCGGCCCACGCGGGCAGGACGACGTCGTCGTACGGACCGGCGACGGTGCTCGGCAGACCGATGAACACGTACGGCAGGTCCTCGGCGGCCCGCCGGTCCATGACCGCCGCTACCTCGGCCCGCGCCTCCTCGACCGTGCGCGGATCGTCGGGGGAGCGGTGCGCGACCTCCAGGTCGATCACGTGCTGCCGGTAGTTGGCGCCGGACTGGAAGATCTGCCGGGGCTCGACCGGGGCGTGCACCCGCAGCCCCTCCAGCGGCTGCCAGTCCCGGGCGTCGTCGTCGGCCAGGGCGCGCAGCAGGGGGAGCGTGTCCGCCCACCGTCCCAGTACGGCACGCACGTCGGACGGCGCCGAGTCCAGGGCCCGGCTCAGGTCGAGCACTCGTTCCCCGGCCAGGAGACCGGGGAACGGGTCCCCGTCCGGGGCGGAGAACGTGCCGAGTGCGAACGGGCCGGCAGGTTGCACGAGCGTTGCCATCAGATTTCCTCCTGCTGGGTTGCGGTCTACTCTGGCCCTGGTCGACGAATCACGGAAATCAATCTTGTGGATGTGCCGTATCCACGACACGGATGGCTTTCGCTCGCTAGGTGGTGCCCGGTGAACCTGTCCCGACTCGACCTCAACCTGGTCGTGGCCCTGCGCGCGCTGCTGGAGGAACGCAACGTCACCCGGGCCGGCGAGCGCATCGGACTGAGCCAGCCGGCGATGAGCGCGGCCCTGTCCCGGCTGCGCCGCCATTTCGACGACGAACTGCTCGCCCGGACCGGCAACGCCTACGAACTGACGCCGCTCGGCGTCGCGCTGCGGGACCGCAGCGCCACCGCCTGCGATCTGCTGGAACGCGTCTTCGCCAGCCAGGCCGACTTCGACCCGGCCGCCGAGTCACGCGAGTTCACCCTCCTCGCCTCCGACTACAGCGCGTCCGTGTTCGGCTCCGCGCTCGCCCGCGCCGTACACCACGAGGCCCCCGGAATCCGGGTCGCCTTCCAGCACCCGGCGCCCTCCGTCGACGAGAACACCGCCGCCCTGCTGAGCACCGTCGACGGACTGCTGATGCCGCACGGTGTCATCGACGGCTTCCCCTCCATCGACCTCTACCAGGACCGCTGGCTGTGCATGATCGCCGACGACCACCCCGAGGTCGGCGACGCCCTCACCCTCGACAACCTCGCCCGACTGCCCTGGGCCGTCTACCAGCGCCCCTACGACGCCCCGGCCGCCCGCCAGCTGAGCATGCTCGGCATCAGCCCCCAAGTGGAGGTCTCCGTCCAGACGTTCCAACTGCTGCCGCACATGGTCGAGGGCACCCGCCGGGTCGCGATGATCCAGGAACGGCTGGCGCGCAGGGCGGTGCGCTCGGCGGCGGTGCGTGTGCTGCCCTGTCCCTTCGAGGCGGTGCCGGTGCAGGTGGCGTTGTGGTGGCATCCGGTGCATGCGCAGGACGCGGCGCACATCTGGCTGCGGGAGAAGGCGGCGGAGGTGGGGGCGGGGCTGATGGAGGGGGGGTGAGACGGGCCGAGGCGGGCCGGCTGCGGGCCCGTCCTGGCCGGCCGCGCTCACGCGGCGGGGCCGCATGTCTCATTGCGGCCCCGCGCCCCTGGGGCGTTGCCGCGCCGCCGTCCACAATCCGGCCGCGGCCAGCGCCGCGGCCAGCCCCAGCACACCTACCGCACCGACCAGCGAACCCATCCACGCCTCCAAGGCCAGCAGCACCAGCGGGCAGACGAACTCACCCCCGAAGAAGGCCGCCGTCCACAGCCCCGTCCCGCGCCCCCGGTCCTCGAACGCCAGCCGGGACATCGCGCTCGTCAGCAACGCGGGCAGCAGCATCCCCGTACCCAGGCAGTTGACCACCGCTCCGGCCACCAGCAGCGGCGCGTTCTCCGCGAGGAACATCACCCCGAAGCCGACCGCGCAGATCGCGAAGACGGCGGGCAGCATCGGGTCCGGGGCGCGCTTCAGCCGGGCGAACGCTATCGCTCCGCCCACGGTCGCGGCACTGGCGATCGCGGTGGCCAGCCCGATCACACCGGAGTTCTCCACTCCGAGGTCGTCGAGCAGGTACGCCATCTCCACCGGGACGGTGTAGAAGACCATCGCCCCGAAGAAGGTGAGGGCGCTGATGCCCGCCAACTGTCGCCAGGGGAAGGGGCGTTGGAGTCGAGGTGTGGCCTCGTAGGTGTCCCCGGCGGTGGCCGCGTCGGTGGCTTCGTCGGTGGCCGCGCGGGCCGCCGGTCTGGGGAGCGCGGAGGCCATCAGCGGGGCGAGGGCGAGGCTCACGGCGTAGACCCAGAAGGGCACCTTCCAGCCCGCCGCGCCCACGGCGCCGCCGAGCACGAAGAAGACGGTGGCCGACGCGGAGGCGCACATCGTCTGCAGCGCCAGGTACTTCACCCGACGGTGACCGGTGTAGTAGTCGCCGATGAGGGTGGTGCAGCAGGTCATGATGGCGGCCTCGGCGACACCGACCAGGGCCCGGCTCGCGATGATCGCGCCGAGCGAGTCCAGCCAGAGCGGTGCCGTGCCGAACACGGCGTACAGGACGGTCGTGACGACCAGCAGCCGCTTGCGGCCCAGCCGGTCCACGATCACCCCGGCGAACGGGGCCAGCAGCGCCAACGACAGCGCCGGAACGGTCAGGGCGAGGGGGACGAGCGCCTTGGCGCCCGGCGTCGAGGCGAAGTGGTCCTGCATCTTCGGCAGCACCGGGGCGATCAGCACGGCCCCCAGGATCGGCAGACAACTGCCCGCCATCAGCAGGGTCACGCGCAGGAGGTGGGCGGGGCCCGACACGGCGAGGGGCGACGGGGCGGCGTCGTCGACCGTGGCGGAAGGCGGGGTCGGGGACACGGAACCGGGCATGGCGACTCCAGGGGACGGCGTACGGGAGCGGGCATGCCTTTCACGGGCACCGACGGCGCACGGCATGCTGTGGACGCCCACACGGCGGATGCGGTGGACGACCGCGCGCCGGCGGCTGGTCCGGACAGCGGCGTGCGGGTAGGGACGACTATGAGCCGCCCGGCTCCCCGCCGCCATCCTCCGGGCGATCCGAATCGCGGATCGGTCTCATCCATGCCCTGGATGACCTCCTGGAACGCCGACTTCGCACCGGACGGCCCGCGCCGGCCACCCGAGGCGCCTGCGAGCCTGCGCACCCGGCCCGGAACAGCGCAGTGCCGGGCCCGGATACCCGGGCCCGGCATACGGCCGAACCTGCGCCGTCCCTTGAGGGACAGCGGATCAGCTTCTCCTTGTCCTGGTCACCAGTCCTGGTCCTTGGAGTGGTCGGACTTCTTCGGGTGGTCGGGCTTGGAGGGCTTGTCCGGGAGCGACGGCTTGGAGGGCTTGGAGGGAAGTGAAGGCTTCGAGGGGATTGAAGGCTTCGAGGGGATTGAGGGCTTGGAGGGGATTGAAGGCTTCTGCGGGATCGTCGGCTTGGAGGGGATTGAGGGCTTCGCCGGGATGGTGGGCTTGGAGGGGATTGAAGGCTTCTGCGGGATCGTCGGCTTGGAGGGGATTGAGGGCTTCGCCGGGATGGTGGGCTTGGACGGGAGTGAAGGCTTCTGCGGGATCGTCGGCTTGGAGGGGATTGAAGGCTTCGCCGGGATCGCGGGCTTGGACGGGAGCGAAGGCTTCTGTGGAATGGTGGGCTTGGACGGGAGCGAAGGCTTCGCCGGGATGGTGGGCTTGGACGGGAGCGAGGGCTTCTGCGGGATCGCCGGTTTGGCGGGAAGCGAGGGCTTCTCGGGGAGCTTGGGCTTTGCCGGTAGTTCTGGCTTGGCGGGGAGTGCGGGCTTCGCGGGCAGCTCTGGCTTGGCCGGGAGCGAGGGCTTCTCGGGGAGCTTGGGCTTGGCCGGCAGCTCTGGCTTGGCGGGGAGTGCGGGCTTGGCCGGTAGTTCTGGCTTGGCGGGGAGTGCGGGCTTCGCGGGCAGCTCTGGCTTGGCCGGGAGCGAGGGCTTCTCGGGGAGCTTGGGCTTGGCCGGCAGCTCTGGCTTGGCGGGGAGTGCGGGCTTGGCCGGTAGTTCTGGCTTGGCGGGGAGTGCGGGCTTCGCGGGCAGCTCTGGCTTGGCCGGGAGCGAGGGCTTCTCGGGGAGCTTGGGCTTGGCCGGCAGCTCTGGCTTTGCCGGGAGCGCGGGCTTCGCGGGCAGTACCGGCTTGGCGGGGTGCACGGGCTTTGCCGGTAGTTCTGGCTTTGCCGGGAGCGCGGGCTTCGCGGGCAGTACCGGCTTGGCGGGGTGCACGGGCTTTGCCGGTAGTTCTGGCTTGGCGGGGATCGCGGGTTTGACCGGCAGCGCAGGCTTCTCAGGCAGCGCAGGCTTGACAGGGTGGACCGGGTGCGCGGGCTTGGCCGGGAGCGCGGGCTTGACCGGGTAGGCCGGCTTCACCGGGTGAACCGGCTTGACGGGGTGGTCGGGCTTGACCGGGTAGGCCGGCTTCACCGGGTGAACCGGCTTGACGGGGTGGTCGGGCTTGACCGGGTAGGCCGGCTTCACCGGGTGAACCGGCTTCACCGGGTGAACCGGCTTCACCGGGTGAACCGGCTTGACGGGGTGGTCCGGCTTGACCGGGTAGGCCGGCTTGATGGGGTGGTCCGGCTTGATGGGGTGGTCCGGCTTGATCGGATAGGCCGGCTTGATCGGATAGGCCGGCTTGACGGGGGGCCCCGGCTTGATCGGGTACGCCGGCTTCACCGGGTGCCCCGGCTTCACCGGGTGCCCCGGCTTCACCGGATGAACCGGCTTCTCCCCGTGCGGAGGATGGGCGGGCTTCGCCGGGTAAGGCGGGTGCGGGGTGGTGTGGTCCTGTGCGTTGGCGGGGCTCGCGCTACCCAGCGCGGCTGCGGCGAGCGCGGCAGCCATTGCGGCCGGCGCCAGAACAGATCGCCATTTCGGCGATGACGTCATTGTCTCCACTCTCCTCGACTTGGTTCAGGGCCTCGTGACGGCTGGTCAGCACCAAGAGCCGGACAGTGGAATGAATAGGAAATCGGCTGATATGAATAACGCTGCGACGGCCATAAGCCACCGGATGGTGTAGTACTCGGGGTCACGGATTGGCCCGGGTGGTCGCAGCACAGAACGGCCGGTGCGCCACACGCATCCGACGGACCGTCACATCGCCTGCAGACCGCGACCGTCAGCAGTTCAGCGTGCCGATGAGCACCTTGGAGACGTCGTCGGTCGCTCGGAGAGGCGACGACGGCCGACGACACCCTGCACCCGACTCGCGCCCGTGCCGGGCCGAAGGCGAAGCGCAAGATCTGCTCACAGCCCCCTCGGTGAACAGGGCCGACGGGACAGTCACTTCACCGCCTGATCCGCGCCCGCCGACATGCCAGGGACGCCGAGGCTCCCGTACGCCCCCCGGGGGGCGGGCGTCGAGGAGGGCGCGGCCCCGGTGGCGGCCGGCCCGTGCTCCTCCCGCACCGCACCACGACCCGTTCCGTCTCGGTGCCGACCGAAGCGCCGGCCTCCCTTGGCCTCCTCCCTGGCCCCTGGCCTCCCCCTGGGCTGCCCCGGACTGGCCGTCGCCCCCCGGTGCTCTCAGCCGGCGTGAAGAACCCGAAAGCGATCCGGTGCCCCGGGGTCCCGATCGACGACCTGGACCGGTGGCCAAGCCCATTGCCAAACGCCGATGCCCGGCGTGCGGGAGAACTGGATCCGCCCCCGGGTGCCTTCGACTGCGACGCGCGGCCAGGATTCGGCGGTGCGCGCCCGGTCCGTACCGTGAGAACGCAGCAGATCGGCGAGGACGGCGACCGTGTCGTAGCCCTCGTAGGCGACGAAGGAGGGCGCTTCGCCCAGCCGCTCGCGGAGGACCTTCTCGACTCGTGCACCCAGTGGGCCGAGACGCTCGGGCAGGTAGCGCAGGAACGGGACCCCGGCGCCGTCGTCCCCCAGCGCGGTCGCCCACTCGGCGAACTCCGGTTGTCCGGCCGGAGCGCCGATCAAGATCTCGGCGAGGCGCTGGTCACGGCGGACGGACTCGACGATCGGCACGGCCGGATCCGGGTGGCCGACCAGAAGAAGGAGGGCCGTCGCGCGTTGGTCGACGAGTTCGTCGCGCACGGCCGCGGGGCTGAGCGCGCTCATGTCGAGTTCGATGACGGTGCCGCCGCGTGGCGCGAGGCAGTCCCGCAGAATGCGGGTCCCGGCCGCCCAGTAGACACTCGGCTGCGCTGCTACGGCGATTCGGCGGTGGCCCGCGCCGAGGAGGAAGTCCGCGTAGATCTGCCAGCCCCGGGACTGCGGCGGGGACAGGCGCGCGACCCATTCCGTCGGCTGTTCGGTGAGCGCGTCGAGAACCGCCGACGAGCACAGGTACGGCAGGCCGAGGGCGTCGGCCCGGGTGGCGGCGGCGCGGGCGACGACGCTGTGATACTCGCCCGCCAGGGCGGCCACGCCCAGGCCGGCCAGTTCGTCCACGGCCGTCGCGGCCCGCTGCGGATCGGCCGCGGTGTCCCGGACCACCAGTTCGAGCGGCCTCCCGACGATCCCGCCGGCCTCATTGACTTCGCCAACGGCCAGCTCGAGGCCGGCGAGCAAGTGCCGGCCCGCCTCGACCCAGCCGGGCCGAGTCAGCGGAACGAGAGCACCGATCCGGACGGACGGTCCGTCAGCCCGCCCCACTCCAGGCGGCGATGGTGGCGTACTCATGCGTTGACGTCCCCTTCGTGGCGATTCGGCGTGCTGGGCGCGCCTGGCTGATCACGCCGGACATTGCATCCACCCCTGCCGCCGACGGACAACCGAATATTCTCGCAACGACGACAGCCGCCGCACCGACTGCCGGATGACCAACTGCGTGCCGAGCACAACATGGTCGTCACCGGCCGGTGACACCTCGTGCTCCAGGGTCAGACGTACGGCGGTACGGCCGAGTTCTTCGTACGGCACCCGGACCGTGGTGAGGGGCGGGTGAGCTGGGTCTGGCGGCGTCCACCGCCTGTGACGTGCGGGTTGGTCATGGCGGGCCTCCGGTCGACGGGGCGGACGCCTCAATACTTGCACATGGGTGAGCAATTAACTAGCCTGCGCATCGTCGGGCAATCATCTGCTCCGCCAGTGCCGAGACCGTGCCCGCACAGCACCCGCCGATCCGCCGGGGCGGGGGCGTTCGCCGCCGTCTCGGTGCAGCCGGCTCCGCGGGCTGTCACGACCGCCGTTGAGCCGGTGAACCAGCTGGGCAACTCCCGGTGGGCATCGGGCAGATCACTCGGAGTGGGCACAGCCTGTCAGGACCCACCCACTCCAGCGTCGCACGGACACCGCGGGCCCGCACCGCGCAAATCGTGTTGGGCCAGTGCTCAGGAGGCGAAAGCGACTAATTCCATGAAGTTTTGGGATATGGGGATCCGTCCGCCTCTCGGTGTCGAATCAAGAGCATGGGTGGTTTTGGCCCCAGCCCGCGCCATTCGCACTCCGTAGCAGTGCGAAACCGGTGTGCGACGCACGCCGGTCAGAGCGGGTCGGTACTTCCTCGGCACCCTTCGTAGGAGCTGACATGGTGGAAAAGCCAGTGGAAACGTTGCCCTCCGCTCGGGAGGAATCCACGGCCCACCTGGATGGGTGCGGCGAACCGGCCGCAATCGAGACCACCCTCGCCGCGGTGCTCGCCGGGGTCGTACGGACCGAACAGGTGCCGGTCGACGGTCACTTCTTCAATGACCTGGGCGCCGACTCGCTGGTGATGGCGCACTTCTGCGCGCGCGTCAGGAAGCGTGCGGATCTGCCGTCGGTGTCGATGAAGGACGTCTATCGGCATCCGACGATCAGGAGCCTGGCGACGGCGCTCGCGGACACCCCGCCGGTTCACCGAGCGGAGTCGGCGGGCAGGGCCCCGGCCGAGGAGGCGTTCGCGCCCCCACCCCCTGCCCCGGTGCCGGTCGGGTCCCCGGCGGGCATGCGCCGGTACGTCCTGTGCGGCGCCCTCCAGTGTGCGGCCTTCCTCGGGTACGTCTATCTCCTCGCCTTCGGCACCGCCCGGGGCTACGGGTGGATCTCCGCCGGATCGGGTGTGCTCGACGTGTACCTGCGCTCGGCCCTGTTCGGGGGTGCGGCCTTTGTGGTCCTGTGTGTCCTTCCCGTCCTCGCCAAGTGGACGCTCGTCGGCCGGTGGAAGGCCCGGCACTTCCCTGTCTGGAGCCTTGCGTACGTCCGCTTCTGGATCGTCAAGACACTGGTGCGGTCCGGTCCGATGGTGCTGTTCAGCGGCTCGCCGCTCTACCTGCTCTACCTCAGGGCACTGGGCGCGAAGGTCGGGAGGGGCGCCGTGGTCCTGTCCCGGACCGTGCCCGTGTGCACCGACCTGCTCACCATCGGTGACGGCACGGTCGTCCGCAAGGACTCGTCCTTCGCCTGCTACCGGGCCCACGCCGGACTGATCCAGACCGGCCCGGTCACCCTCGGCAGAAACGTGCTGGTCAGCGAGGCCACAGTGCTCGACATCGACACGTCGCTGGGCGACGGGGCCCAGCTCGGACACGCCTCCTCGCTGCATCGCGGGCAGGCGGTGCCCGACGGCGAGCACTGGCACGGGTCCCCGGCACAGCGGACCGACGTGGACTATCAGGTGGTGGGGCAGGCCCGCTGCGGTGCGGTGCGCAGGGCGACCCACAGCGTGGTGCAGCTGCTGCTCGCGCTGGTCGTGTACGTACCCCTGACGGTCGGCGGCGTGGCCGCGCTGCTCGTCGCCGTCCCGCAGCTCAGCACGGCTCTGGAGCCCGGTCCCGCGGTCTTCAGCGACGGGATGTTCTACCTCGAGGCCCTGGTGACGGCATTCGTGCTCGTCTTCGGCGCCGTGCCCGCCGGTCTCCTCGTCCTGACCGCCCTTCCCCGTCTGCTCAGCCTCACGATCACACCGGGCAGGACCTACCCTCTGTACGGCTTCCATTTCGAGGTGCACCGGACGATCGCGCTCCTGACCAACTGGCGGTTCCTGAAGCGCCTGTTCGGTGACAGCTCCGCCATCGTCCACTACCTGCGGGGCCTCGGGTACGACCTCTCCCGCGTCGAGCAGACCGGGTCGAACTTCGGCACCGAGATGAAGCACGAGACGCCGTACCTGAGTTCCGTCGGGCGCGGGACGATGGTCGCGGACGGTCTGTCGATCATGAATGCCGACTTCTCCAGTACCGCGTTCCGCGTGTCCCGGGTGTCGATCGGGCCGCGCAACTTCCTCGGGAACCGGATCGCGTACCCCACGCGAGGCAGGACCGGCGACAACTGCCTCCTCGCGACGAAGGTGATGGTGCCGGTCGACGGGGAGGTCCGCGAGGGCGTCGGCCTGCTGGGCTCGCCCAGCTTCGAGATTCCCCGTTCGGTCCTGCGGGACAGCACGTTCGACGGGCTCAAGGGCCGTGCGGAGCTGCGGCGCGGCCTGGCCGCCAAGAACCGGCACAACGTCGCCACCATGGCGTGGTACCTGCTGACGCGCTGGATCTACGTCTTCGCTCTCACCCTGCTCGTCACCGCGGCCGCGGAGCTGTACGGGCCGCTCGGCGTGACGGGGCTCATGCTGGCCGACCTCCTCGTCCTGCCGTTCACCGTCGCGTACTTCGTGCTGGTCGAACGCCTCGTCACAGCGCTGCGTCCCGTGAAGCCGGTGTTCTGCTCGATCTACACCCCGGATTTCTGGCAGCGCGAGCGCTACTGGAAGGTGCCGTCGGAGACGTACCTGAAGGTCTTCGACGGGACCCCGTTCAAGAACCTGATCTGGCGGTTGCTGGGGGTGCGGATCGGCCGCATGGTCTTCGACGACGGCTGCTATCTGACGGAACGGGCCATGGCCGCCATCGGAGACGGCTGCACGCTCAACTCGGGAAGCGTGCTCCAGTGCCACTCGCAGGAGGACGGCGCCTTCAAGTCCGACCGGAGCACGATCGGCGCCGGATGCACCCTCGGGGTCGGCGCCTTCGTCCACTACGGCGTGACGGTGGGCGACGGCGCGGTGCTCGGCCCCGACTCCTTCCTGATGAAGGGAGAGGCGGTCCCGCGGGAGGCGTGGTGGGGCGGGAATCCGGCCAGGCCGTTCCGCTCGCACGGCGAGGACGGCTCGCACAGCGGGGACGGCTCACACAGCGATGACGAGGGGAGGCCGGCCCCATGGCAGCCATGACGACGTCCGCGGAGACCGGCCGGGAGTTCTGGCGGGGCGTGCTCGCCGTCGGCGGGGTCACCACGGTCCCCCGGTGGACCCTCGACCCGGTGACCGGCGTCGCCGAGCACGAGGCGACGCTTCCCGAGGATCTGATGGGCGAGTTGAGCCGCCTGGCGGACGAACTGGCGGTCCCCCTCCGCTCCGTGCTGCTGGCCGCGCACGCCAAGGTGCTGGCCGCCCTGTCCGGCGAGCAGGAGGTCACGACCGGGTACGTCGCCGGGTCGGCCGGGCGGCCGCTGCCCTGCCGACTGACCGTCGACCCCGACTCGTGGCGGACGCTGGTCCTCCACACCCACCGGGCCGCGTCGGAACTGCTGGCGCACAAGGACTTCCCCGTCGACGGTCTCCGGCGTGAGCTGGGCCTGCCCGGACCGTCCAGCGAGGCCGAGTTCGATCCGGTCGGCGACGGCGGCGAACTCGCCGCGCATGCCGTGCTGCGGCTGGAGATCCCGCGACCCGGCGCTCCGCGCACACTGCGGCTGCGGTACCGGACCGAGTCGTTCGACGCGGACTGCGCCGCGCGGATCGTGGGCTACCACCTCACCGCGCTCACGCAGATCGCCGCCGATCCGGACGCCGCGCATGCCCGGCAGAGCCTGCTCTCCGCCGAGGAGCGCCGCTTCCAGCTCGAAGGACTCGCCGGCCCCCGCCGGGAGTTGCCCGACCGCCGCTTCCACGAGCTGTTCGAACAACGTGTCAGGGCGCACCCGGACGCCGTGGCGGCCGTATGCGGCGACCAGCGGTGGACGTACGGGGAACTCAACGCGCGGGCCAACCGGCTGGCGCGGGCCCTGCTGGCGCGGGGGCTCGGCAGGGAAGGCGTCGTCGCGGTGGTGACGGAGCGGAACCTGGACTGGGCGGCCGCCGTCATCGCGGTCTTCAAGAGCGGCGGTGTGTACCTGCCCGTCGAGCCGCACTTCCCGGCCGAGCGCATCGCGACCATGCTCACGCGTGCCGGGTGCCGGCTCGTGCTGACCGAGCCGGGCAGCACCACGATGCTCGACCGGGCCCTCGACACGCTGCCCGCGGTCCGGGCGCTCCCGGTCGACGCGGCCTACGCGGAGGGACACCCGGACTCCGACCCCGGCGTCGGCGTCGAGCCGGACCAACTCGCCTACATCTACTTCACGTCCGGCTCCACCGGCGAGCCCAAGGGAGCCATGTGCGAGCACGCGGGCATGCTCAACCACCTCTACGCCAAGATCGACGACCTGGGGATCGGCGAGGGGCAGGTGGTCGCCCAGACCGCGCCCCAGTGCTTCGACATCTCCCTGTGGCAGCTGGCCTGCGCGCTTCTGAGCGGCGGGCGGACCCTGCTCGTGGAACAGGACGCGATCCTGGACGTCCCGCGGTTCGTCGACACGATCGCCCGCGGCGGGGTCAACGTGCTCCAGGTCGTGCCGTCGTACCTCGACGCCGTCGTGTCCTACCTGGAGCGCCACCCGCGCGCCCTGCCGGATCTGCGCTGCGTGTCGGTCACCGGCGAGGCGCTGAAAGGGGAGCTCGTACAGCGCTGGTTCGCGGCCCGGCCCGGCGTCAGACTCGTCAACGCGTATGGCCTGACCGAGACATCGGACGACACCAACCACGAGGTGATGGACCGGGCGCCGGACGACGGACGGATCTCGCTCGGCTCGCCCATCGGCAACGTGCACGTCCACGTCGTCGACGAGAACCTGTCACCGGTGCCGCTCGGCGCCCCCGGCGCGATCGTCTTCTCCGGCATCTGCGTCGGCCGGGGCTACGTCAACGACCCCGAGCGCACCCGGCATGCCTTCATGGCGGACCCGCACCACGCGGGCCGACGGCTCTACCGGGGCGGCGACTACGGCCGCTGGACGCCCGCGGGCAAGCTGGAGTTCCTCGGCCGCCAGGACCACCAGGTCAAGATCCGCGGTTTCCGGATCGAGATCGGCGAGGTCGAGAGCGCCATGCTGCGGGCACCCGGGGTCCGAGACGGCGCGGTGGTGGCCGTCGACGGGGCCGGCCAGGGCGGGCGCCTGGTGGCCTTCTACTCCGGTCAGGACCCGCTGGAGGACAGTGCCCTCAGGGACCGGCTGGGCCGGTCGCTGCCCGGGTACATGGTGCCCTCGGAGTTCCACTGGCGGGAGAGCCTGCCCCTGACCGCCAACGGCAAGGTCGACCGCAAGGCGCTGACCGCGCTCGCCGTCCGACTCGCCGCACAGCTCGGCACCGTGGTACCGGACGCCGGATCCGCCGGCACCCACCTCGACACCGCCGAGGAGGACCGCGACACGCCCCGCACGCCGACCGAGCGGCGGATGGCCGCCCTGTGGGCCCGGGAGCTCGACATACCGGAGTGCACGATCCGCAGGCACGACCACTTCTTCGACCGTGGCGGCACCTCTCTGGCGGCGGTGCGGCTCGCGATCGCCCTGGACCGTGCGGTGGACATCAAGGACCTCACGCGCCACCCGGTCCTGGCCGACCTGGCCCGCGTCGTCGACGGCAGGTCCCGGGCCGCCGCCCGCCCGGCCGCCGCGGCAACGGTCGGCCCCGCACCACCGGCTTCCTCCTGAACCACGACCGAAAGGAGACCGCGATGCCGTCCTTGCTCC
Source organism: Streptomyces cyaneochromogenes (assembly GCF_003963535.1). Lineage (GTDB taxonomy): Bacteria > Actinomycetota > Actinomycetes > Streptomycetales > Streptomycetaceae > Streptomyces > Streptomyces shaanxiensis. Next base: position 8,193,190 of record NZ_CP034539.1, read on the forward strand.
CCGTGTCGACGCTCGCCGTCGACCTGCAGCCCGGCAAACCCCCGATCGTGCGTGCCGACTCCACCGGCGACGCGGCGAGTTGGGCTGCCGAGCACCGGGACGCGGTGCGGGCCCTCGTCGCCGAGCACGGTTCGGTCCTGGTCCGCGGCCTCGGGCTCGGCGACCAGGCCGCGGCCGCGGCCGTCTTCCGGCGGCTGGCGTCCGGTCTGATGACCGAGAAGGAGGCGTTCGCATCCCGGCGGACCTACGCCGACGGCGTGTACTCCTCCTCGAAGTGGCCGCCCCACCAGCCGATGTGCATGCACCACGAACTCAGCTACATCCTGGAGTTCCCCGGCCTCATGCTGTTCGCCTGCCTCGGTGCCCCCGCCGCCGGCGGCGCGACCGCGCTGGCCGACGCGCCGACCGTGCTGGGCGCGCTGCCCACCGATCTCGTCGAACGGTTCCTCAGAGACGGCTGGCTGCTCACCCGCACCTACAACGAGGAGATCGGGGCGTCCTTGGCCGACGCCTTCGGCACGGAGGACCGCGGTGCGGTCGAGAGCCACTGCCGAGCGAACGCGATCGAGTTCGAGTGGCAACCCGACGGCGCACTGCGCACCTGGCAGCGCCGCAGCGCCGTGGTGCGGCACCCGGTCACCGGCCGGCGCTGCTGGTTCAACCAGATCGCCTTCCTCAACGAGTGGACGCTCGCCCCCGAGATACGTGAGTACCTGGTGGACGTCTACGGCGCCGACGGGCTGCCGTTCAACACCCGCTACGGCGACGGCGCACCGATCGGCGAGGACACCGTCCAGTTGCTGAACGAGGTCTACCAGTCCCACACCGTGCGCGAGCCATGGCAGGCCGGCGACCTGATGCTCGTCGACAACGTGCGCACCGCCCACAGCAGGGAGCCGTACGAGGGGCCGCGCGAGGTGCTCGTCGCGATGACGGACGCGGTGCGCCTGGCCGACTGCTCGCCGACCGTGGAGGTGATCACCGAATGACCACCACCCGTTCCACCGGTATGTCCGACACCCCGTCGACCACCTGGGCGGCCGCACCGCCCGGACCGGTCACCGTGCCGCCGTTCGCGGTCGTGTCCGGCGGCCAGGTCCAGCAAGCGCTGCAGGGGCGCGAGAAGCAGATCGTGGAGGTGGTCGAGGACACCTACCGGCTGCACAGCGCCGGCGACTCGGTGAACCCGCCGTCGCACTTCCTGCGCTTCCCCGACCGCCCCACCTCACGGATCATCGCCCTGCCCGCCTCGATCGGCGGGGAGGCGGGGGTGGACGGCCTGAAATGGATCTCCAGCTTCCCGCAGAACGTGGCGGAAGGTATCCCGAGGGCCTCGGCGGTACTCATCCTCAACGACCGCCACACCGGCTATCCCTTCGCCTGCATGGAAGCCTCGATCATCAGCGCCACCAGGACGGCCGCCTCGGCGGCACTGGCGGCGGACACGCTCAGCCGCGGCCGACGGCGCCCGACGCGCGTCGGATTCGTCGGGACGGGCCTGATCGCCCGCTACATCCACACCTTCCTGGCCGGTACCGGCTGGTCCTTCGACTCGATCGGCGTACACGACCTGTCCGCCGACAGCGCGGCCGGTTTCCGCTGCTACCTGGAGCAGTCCGGCGCCACCGGCTCGATCGTCGTGCACGACGGCCCGGAGCAGCTGATCCGCCGGAGCGACCTGGTCGTCTTCGCCACGGTCGCCGCCCGGCCGCACGTCAGCGATCCCTCGTGGTTCGCACACCATCCGCTCGTGCTGCACGTGTCACTGCGCGACCTGGCCCCGGAGGTCGTGCTCGCCTCGGACAACTTCGTCGACGACGTCGACCACTGTCTGAGGGCGGAGACCTCCGTCCACCTGACCGAACGGCTCACGGGCAACCGGGATTTCCTGACGGGCACGCTGGCGGACGTGCTGGCCGCACGCGTGACGCCGTCCACGGACCGGACGGTGGTGTTCTCGCCCTTCGGCCTCGGGGTGCTCGACCTGGCAGTCGGCAAGTACGTCTACGACGAGGTGGCGGGCTCCGGAGAGCTGCACGTCGTCGACGGCTTCTTCCATGAGCTGCGCCGGTACGGATGAACAACGCCGGCCCGGCCGCTCTTCGATCCGCGGAGGCCATCGTGTCAGTCATATCCGCTCCCTACACCTTCAACGAGGAGGATCTCTACGTCGACCTCGAGTCGATACTGGGGCGCAGGCTCTTCCTGAAATGCGAGGGCTTCAACTTCGCCGGCTCGATCAAGCTGAAGCCCGCGACCGAGATGGTGGAGGCCGCCGAGCAACTGGGCGTCCTGACCCCGCGGTCGGTCCTGCTGGAGTCCTCGTCGGGCAACATGGGCGTGGCACTCAGCATGATCGCGGCGAGCAAGGGCTACCGGTTCCTGTGCGTGACGGACTCCCGCTGCAACCTGTCGACCAGGCTGGTGATGGAGGCCCTGGGCGCCCAGGTGCACGTGATCACGGAGCCGAGCGCCCACGGTGGCTTCCTCCGTGCGCGGCTCGACTACGTCCGCGCGCTGTCCGCCCTCGACAAGCGGTACGTGTGGCTCAGCCAGTACACCAACCCGGGCAACTGGAGAGCGCACTACCGCAGGACGGCACCGTCGATCGCCCGCTCCTTCCCGGGACTGGACGTGTTGTTCGTCGGGGCCGGCACCACCGGGACCCTGATGGGATGCGCCCGCTACTTCCGGCAGTGGCACCGGCCGGTGCGCATCGTGGCGGTGGACAGCGTCGGCTCGGTGACCTTCGGCGGCACCCCCGGACGCCGCATGCTTCCCGGCCTGGGCATGAGCGTCAGCCCTCCGCTGCTCGACGAGTCCTACGTGGACGAGGCGGTGCACGTCGAGGAGGCGGACACCATCCGCGCCTGCCACCACCTGGCCCGACGCGGCTTCCTCTTCGGCGGCTCCACCGGAACCGTCGTCAGCGGCGCGATGCGCTGGCTGGCCGCGCACGACTCGGCCGGCCTCACCTCCGTGGCCATAGCCCCTGACCTGGGCGAGCGCTACCTCGAAACCGTTTACCAGGCCAACTGGGTCCAGGCCCTCTACGGCGCCGACGCGCTCCACCCCGACGACGCGGTCGCCGTCGGCGCCCCGGGCTCCTGGGAAACCGAACCCGCCCGGCTGCGAGATGCGGACGGCGGCCGGGCCTCGGACACTGGGGGAGGGCGGGTGAACCCAACATGATGGATCGGGGCAGACACACAGGTAGGAGGGGGTGTGGCGAAACGGCAGGCCCCTGGGGCCGGGCACATCCGTACATCCGAGACGGATCGGCTGCTGGTGTCCGTCGCTGCCGGCAGCCAGGACGCCTTCGCCCGGCTGTACGACGCGGCCGCCGGCCCGATCTACGGAATCGCGTGCCGGGTGCTGCAGGACCCGGCCCGCGCCGAGGAGGTCACCCAGGAGGTCATGCTCGAGGTCTGGCAGAGCGCCCCCCGCTATCGGCCCGAGAGCGGGCACGCCATGACCTGGATGATGACGATCGCCCACCACCGCGCCGTGGACAGCGTCCGCACGCTGCGCAGGTCGGCTGAGCGCGAGCGCGCCGTCTCCCAGCACGAGTCGACTCTCGCCTTCGACGACGTCGTGGAGACGGTGGAGGCGCTCGGCGAACGCGAACAGGTCCGCTCGTGCCTGAAGGAGCTCACCGCCGAGCTGCGACAACCGGTCGTGCTCGCCTACTACCAGGGCCTGACCCATACCGAGATCGCCGCGGCGCTGTCCCTGCCGCTCGGCACCGTCAAGAGCCGCCTGCGCAGGGCACTGACCCGCCTGCGGCACTGTCTGGGAGCTCCGCCGTGATCACCGCCGATCCACACGACCTCGCGGGTGCCTACGCGGCGGACGCCCTCACCGGGGAGGAGCGGGAGACGTTCCTGCGGCACGTCGCCGACTGCCCCGACTGCGCCACCGAGACCGCCCTGCAGCAGGAGGCCGCGGCCTGGCTCGCCCTCGCGGCGGCCCGCACCTCGCCGCCGGGTCTGAGAGAACGGGTTCTCGCCGAGGCGGCCCGGACCCCCCAGCTCCCCCCGACGCTCCCCGCTCAGGCGGGCGAGCGCCGCAGGCGGCGATCCACGCCACGCCTGGTGCATCTCGCGCTGGCCGCCAGCCTGGCCGCGGCCGCCGCGCTCGGAGGTCTGGCGGCCTGGCAGCACCAGGAGGCGCGGCAGACCCGCCAGGAGGCCGCGAGCCAGGCCGCCGACTTCGCCCGGCTCCTCGCCGCCCCCGACACCGCGTTCGTCAAGAAGGACCTGTCCTACGGCGGCTCCGGCACCGTCGCGGTCTCACGCCGACTGAACCAGGCCGCCTACTTCTGCCGGGGACTGACTCCGCTGCCCGCCGACAAGATCTACCAGTTGTGGTACGTCGCCCCCGGGAACAAGGTCCGCTCCGCAGGCCTCCTTCGCGCCGAATCCACCCTCCAGGCCGTGTCCCTTCCCCCGCCCGACACCGCCGCCGCCCTTGCCGTCACCGTCGAACCGAGCACGGGCTCCGCCAAGCCCACCACCGATCCCCTCACCACCTGGCTCCTGCCCACCGCCTGACCGCCGACAACTCGACAAAATCGAGGAGTAGTTGGCTAGGGTGGCAAGTAGGGGTTGATTCCGATGCCCGGCTGGCCGGGCGGTCTTCAAGAGGGCCTGGAGCAGGGGAAAGGAAGCCGCTGTCCATGGCTGTCCACCGGTCGGACGAAGAGTCGCACGCTCACCCCGCCTCAAGAAGTCAAGATCCGGAACACCCTCCACCGGTCACGGCAGAGCACGGCAGGCGGCCGGCGCCCGTGGTGCTGCCCCCGTCTCTGCGCGGGTGGCTCGGGACGATTGCGGCTCTTGCCGCGCTGGTGGTCGTCGTGATCGGGGTCCTGTATGCCGGCCATGACGAGCCCGGCACGGTGGACAGGTGGATCGTCCGGCCGACGGCGGACAGCGTGCGGCCGCCGTGGCGGAACGTAGCTCTGGCCACGGACTTCCTGGGTGAGCCCGCCGGAGCGGCGACGCTGGTCGTGGCCGCCGTGGCGGGCTGCCTGCTGCTTCGGCGTCCTCGCGCAGCGGTGCTCGTCGTCGCCGGCGCCGGCCAGGCCGTGGTGACGACGACGCTGCTCAAGCCCGTGGTGGGACGCACCATCCACGACGGGCACCTGTCCTACCCGAGCGGACACACCGCCTTCCTCACCGCGCTCGCCCTCGTGGTGGCGCTGCTCGCGACCGGCCGGCTCGGCCTCGGCAGGACGGCCGGCACGTCACTCGTGCTCGCCGCGGCGCTGGTTGCCGGCGCCGCCATGGGCTGGGCGCAGGTCGCCCTGGGTGCGCACTACCCGACCGACGTCCTGGGCGGCTGGTGCACCGCGCTGGCGGTGGTACCGGCGACCGCCTGGCTGGTGGATCGGACGGTCGACGCCGAGGTGTGGCAGCAGCGGCGGCGGCAGCGCCGCTGACGTCACGTCACGCCAAGCGGCGGAATACCGGCTTCACCGGTCGCCCCGCCAGCCAGGGGGTGGGGTCGGCGGCGTCAAGTGCCTTCCGGTACACCGCACATGCCTCGGCCACCACATCGACGGTGCGATCGATGTCGGCGTCGTCGAGCGCGCTGCTCACCACGAACGACGGGGCCAGCACCCCGCCCGCCAGGAGCCGACGCAGGAACAGGGTGCGGTACTGCTGCGACGGCTGCCGGTTCTCGTCGAGGGTGGCGAAGACCAGGTTGCTGGCCCGGCCCCGGACGACGATGTGGTCGCCGACGCCCATGCCGGCCGCGGCCTCGCGGACACCGGCGGCCAACCGCTCGCCGAGCGCGTGCAGTCGGGCGGTGATGCCCTCCTCGACGTACGTGCTCTGCACGGCCATCGCGGCTGCCAGGGAATGCGTCTCCGCACCGTGCGTGGTGGACAGCAGGAACACCCGGTCGCCGGAGTGACGCAGCCCGCCCAGCTCCATCAGGTCGCGGCGCCCGGCCAGCGCGGAGACGGCGAACCCGTTGCCCAGCGCCTTGCCGAACGTGGAGAGGTCGGGGACGACGCCGTACAGGCCCTGGGCGCCCGCCTCGGACCAGCGGAAGCCGGTGATCATCTCGTCGAAGATCAGTACGCAGCCGTGCCGGTCGGCCAGTTCGCGCAGGCCGGCGAGATATCCGGGCGGTGGCTCGGTGTGGGTGGCGGGTTCGAGGATCAGGCAGGCGATTTCGTCTTGGTGGCGGGTGAGCAACTCCTCCGTGGCGGCCAGGTCCCCGTAGGGGAACGCCACGGTGAGGTCGGTGGTCGTTGCCGGGATGCCGGCGGACATCGGCGTGGTGCCGATGAACCAGTCGTCGACGGAGAAGAACGGATGGTCGGCGCACAGGGCCACCCGCGGGCGTCCGGTGGCGGCGCGGGCGAGACGCACCGCGGCGGTGGTGGCGTCGGAGCCGTTCTTGGCGAACTTCACCATCTCGGCGGTCGGCACCGTGGCCAGGAAGCGTTCCGCGGCCTCGACTTCGACCATGGACGGCCGGACGAAGTTGCTGCCGCGGTCGAGTTCCCGCCGCACCGCCTCGATCACGCGTGGGTGGGCGTGGCCGAGGCTGACCGAACGCAGTCCGGAGCCGTACTCGATGTAGCGGTTGCCGTCGATGTCCCACACGTGGGCACCATGGCCGTGGCTGATGACCGGGGCCAGGTTCTCGGGGTACTGGTCGTCGCCCTTGGCGTAGGTGTGCGCGCCCCCGGGGACCATGGCGTGCAGCCGCTCGTTCGCCTCCCGCGACCGGGGCAGGAAGAACTCCTCAGTGTCCACGCTGACTTCAGCTCTCTCTCTGCTTCAGGACCTCGGCGAGGCTCGGCGCCTCCCGGTCCCGCTGGGACATCGATGTGGGCGCAAGCGGCCAGGGGATGGCGAGCTCCGGGTCGTCGAAGGCGATCGTCACGTCCTCGGCCGGGTCGTGCGGGCGGTCGATCCGGTACGAGGTGTCGGCGGTCTCGGTCAGCGCCTGGAAGCCGTGCGCGCACCCCGCCGGGATGTACAGGGTCACCTGCGTCTCGCCGGACAGGTCGAAGGAGGCGACGTTGCGGTAGGTCGGCGAGTCCGGGCGCAGGTCCACGACGACGTCGAAGATCCTCCCGTACGAGCACCGCACGAGCTTGGCCTCGCCCGCGCCGGAGCGCAGGTGCAGGCCGCGCAGCACACCCCGGACCGAGCGGGACACGCTGTCCTGGACGAAGGCCTCCGGGTCGAGGCCCACCGAGCGGACCACGTCGGCGTCGAAGGTGCGGCAGAAGAAGCCGCGTTCGTCGGCGTACGGGGTCGGCTCGAAGAGGTGTGCTCCGGCGATTTCCGGTACTCGGGTCGCTTTCATGAAGCCTCCTGCCGGGCGTGGGTGCGGGCGCGGGCCTGGTCGGTCGCGGGGAACAGAGCCGCGGTCAACTCGGCGAACTGATCCCTGAGTTGACGGACGGCGACCAAATTCCGCTCGGCGAGGGTCCGCCGTAGCTCAGCCGATCTCTTCTCCAACGCCCTGAACTGTGCGAGCAGTTGGTCGGCGTCGACCTCGCGGGCCGGGTGGCAGAAGGTGTCCAGCCCCATCCGAGCCATGAGCGCGTCGCTCTTCGCCGCATAGCTGAGCGCGAGCGTCGGCGTGCCGGCCTTCAGCGCGCAGACCAGGTTGTGGTACCGGGTCGCCACCACGGTGTCGGCGGCCGCCGTCTCCTTCATCAGGTCGGCCAGCGAGGTCGCCTGGGCAGCTGTGACCAGCGGCGAGTCCACCGCGTCGAGGATCGCGGCGACCACCGGCGCGTCGCACTCGTCGCCGGTGAGCAGCCGGACCGGCCTGCCGTCCTCGACCAGGGCGCGGACGAAACGGGTCGTCCCGTCGAGGTAGCGCCGGTGGATCCCCTCGGCCCGGGCGCGGTCGTCGTTGCCGCCGTGGAAGTCCATGACGCCGACGCAGACCTGGCCGGGCCGACCGGAGGGCGGCGCGCTCGCCGACGGTGTCGGCAGGGCGAAGGCGAGGTCCGGGTAGACCTCGTCGCGCGCGGTGTCCACGCCCATCTCCCGCATCGCGTCGCGGGATTGGGTGTCCCGGTAAGACCGGTACGCGGCCAGCCGCGCCGCCCAGCGCACCAGGGTTCGGGTCGGCCGGTTGCCGATCGGGGCGGCGCCGACGCCGACGAGCGCGACCCGGGTGCCGACCAGCCGGCCGCTCGCGCAGAGCAGGAACAGCGAGTACGGGAAGCCCCACGGCCGCAGTGGCAGCGTGGCCTCCAGGACGCCCATGCCCGGCACGATCACCACGTCGTGCTTGCGCACCCAGGCGGCGGTGCGGACGACGTCGACGAGTTTGCCCAGCCCTTTGCCCGCGACAGCGCCCGCACGTGACGCGGTCCGATACTCCCCGCGGTACCAGTGCAGCCGCGTCGCGGGGATCCCGTACCGGGCCGTGACGACCTCGGGACCGCCGCACAGCGCGTCCACGACCGCCTCCGGGTGCTCGGCGCGGAGGTACCCGAGCACCGCCTCCAGCGACCCGTCGTTGCCGAGGTTGCCTGAGCCGAGCAGGCCGAACACCCCGACGCGCACCGGGGTTTCGTCCTTGGGTCTCATGCCTTCCCTCCGGTGCGACCCTCACGGCCGGCGACGAGGGCGTCGACCGAGACGGTGAGCCGGTCAGGGTCGGCCGGGGCGCGGTCCTCGACCCGCTCGCCGGCGCCCGGCCGGGCCCGGCTCGTCATCCACTCGCCGAGGTGGCGGTAGCACGCGCGCCGGTCGGCCGCGGTCAGCGGCGCCCGCCGGATCGCCGAGACGAAGCCCAGGACGTACTCGGCGAGCAGCCGGGGCGTCGGGTGCAGCGGGCCCGCCCGGCGCGGGTCCAGGTTGACGCACCGGGAACGCTTGCTCGGGTTCGCCCGCTCGGCGCGGGTGGGGTGGTCGCGGCGGAAGTACAGCAGCTCCGGCACCTGATGGAAGGGCCCCTGCAGGACGAGCTGGGCGACGAACGTGCGGTCCGCGTGGTGGTAGCTGTCGTGCGGCCGCACCCGGCGCAGCGTGTCGGCGCGCATCACCCCGTAGAAGTCGTCGCCGCCGGGCTCGAACAGGAAGCTGCGGAAGCGCTCCGGGGCGTGCGGCGAGGCGGTGGCGAGCCCGTACTCGTAGGGGACCTTCACCTGACCGTCGCCGTCGATGACCGCCTGGTCGGAGTGCGCGAGGACGACGTCCGGCCGCTCGTCCAGCGCCTCGACGCACCGGCGCAGCAGGTCCCGGGCGTAGAGGTCGTCGTGCGAGGCCCACTTGAACAACTCGCCGCGGCACTGGGTGAACACGTAGTTGTGGTTCGGTGCGGCGCCGATGTTGCGGGTCAGCCGGATGTACCGGACGCGCGAGTCCTGCGCGACGTACTTGCGGCAGATGTCCTCGGTCCCGTCGGTCGAGGCGTTGTCGGAGATGACCAGCTCGAAGTCCTCGTATGTCTGGCCGAGGAGGGCGTCGAGCGATTCGGCGAGGTACTCCTCGCCGTTGTACACGGGCAGGCCGATGCTCAGCCTGGGGCGGGCGGTCATGGCGTCCTCACTTCGGGGATGGAGTTCTGGTGGTGCTCGCGCAGGGCGGAGTGCAGCTGGAGCCACCACACGGCGGAGGCGGTAAGGGTCGCGGTGGCGACGCCCCAGGCCGAGCCGACCGTGCCGGCCAGGGCAGCTCCGCCGAGCCCGCCCGCCACGTAGCAGGCGGAGGCGAACAGTTGGCAGCGCAGGCTGCGCCGGGCCGCGGCGAGCGCGCGCAGCCCCGCCGCCGCGCCGGTGCCGAGGCCGGCGCCCGCGACGCCGAAGGTGACCGGCACGATGAGCTGTGCGGCGGAGTGCCAGACGTCGCCGAGCACGAGCTCGCCGAGCCGGTCCGGCATCAGCAGCAGCGCCCCGCCCCAGAGCAGGGCGGCGACGGCCTGCCCGCCTCCCAGCAACAGACAGAACCTGCCGAGGCGGTGCGGGGCCCGCCGCAGTACCCGTGCCGCCTCCGCGACGGTGACCAGCGAGAGGCCCATCAGCACGGCGAGGAACGGGCCGAGCAGCAGCTCGGCGCCCCGGACCGCACCCACCGCGCCGATCCCGACGATCGCGCCGAGCCCGTACGCACGCAGCTGGCTCGCCCCGCTGAGGCTGACGTTCTCGACGAGGTAGCGGTAGCCGAGGTCGCGTTGCTCGCGGAGCCACGCGCGTGCCTGTGCTGTGCGGGGCAGGATGCCGGACTGGACGTAGCCGTACCCCGCGGCCACCGTGGCGGACGCGCCCCAGGCGAGCACGAAAGCGGCCACGGTGCCCACGCGGGCCGCCACCACCATGGCCGGGACGAGCGCGACGCCCCACACGAGGTCGTTGACGAACGCCTTTTTCCCGGTGCCCGCGGCGAAGAACGAGTACCGCCAGGCGTCCTGGAGGAGCAGCCCCGGCAGCATGACGCCGAGGCAGGCGAACGCGGGGCCCACGCTGCCGCCGAGAGCGAGCCCGGCCACCAGGCAGGCCGCACCGATCGCGGCACCGACGCCGAGCGCCGTACCCGACGACCGGGCCACCGCCCCGCGCCAGGCCGTGTCCGGCACGCCGCTGAAGCGCACCACGAGCGGGTCGGTGGCCAGGCCCCGGGAGACGTTGAGCACGACGCCGTAGGTCACCCAGGCGAGGCTGAACACGCCGAACGCGGTCACCCCCAGTGAGCGGGCCACGTAGATCCCCACCGCGAAGTTGCTGATGCTGGAGGCCGCCTGGTCGGCCAGCCCCCAGGACAGCCGGCCGGCGAAGGCCCGTCGGGTGGATCCCGCCGGCGCCGTCGCCTTCTCCTCCTCGGTGGTCATCCGCGTCATGCCTTGATCAGCCCGGCGCCGTGCAGGGCACCGGCCGCGACGGCGACGGTGTCGAACGGCAGCCCGGACCGCTCGGCGACATCCAGCAGACTGTGCTCGCCGTCGGAGAGGCTGAGCACCCAGAGCATGGCCATCTGGGCCTGCTTCGCGTCGCTGCGGCCGCCGAGCGAGTCGTACAACCCACGTCGGCCCAGCTGCGGTTCGCCGTAGGGACTGAGATTGACGTACCGCCGGTTGCGGTCCAGCAGCGCGAACGCCTCTCGGCAGACCGCGAGGGTGTCCGCCATCGCCTCCGGGGAGACGAAGTCCGGGTTGTCCGCCGAGGTGTGGTACTCGGGGTAGCCGGCGTACGGGGTCCGGCTGAGCGAGCCCACGCCGAGATCGAACCCGGGGGAGCAGTACTGCCGCTCGTCGTAGCCGTACGGAGTGAACTCGGCGATGCGGTGCGGGCGTTCGGAGGCGTCCAGCACGTGCCGCACCACCCGGTCGATCTCCGCGTCGCCGCGCCTGCTCTGCTTGTACGTCAGTTGGCCCGGGTCGCCGGCGCAGGCCAGCACCAGGCCGTGCTTGACCCGGTCGATCCGCTCCGCGTTGCGGGCCAGCCAGGTGATCGCCCCGATGGTGCCGGGCGCGAAGATGAACCGGTAGGTGTAGTACGGCGTCCGCTCCGCCAGCGCCCGGGCCAGGAACGTCGCCACCGCGATGCCGGCCAGGTTGTCGTTGGCCAGCGACGGGTGGCAGACGTGGCAGGAGACGATCACCTCGTCGGTGACCTGCCCGGGGACCACGTGCTCGGCGTAGGTGAGGTGGCCGTCGGCGAGGGTGGAGTCGATGCGCACCTCGTACTCGCCGTCGGGCAGCGCGTCCAAGGTGTCCTGGGCCAGGCAGAACCCCCATTCCGGCTGGTAGTAGCTGGTGCGGTACGGCACCCAGCTCGGGTGTTCCGGCAGGGTGTGCAGGTGTTCTCGCAGCTCGGCCAGCGGCATGGTCGCCGACACCGGCACGCTGTAGCCGAGCACGTGCAGGCTGGACGCGGCGAAGTCGACGACCCGGTGGCCGGTGGCGTCGGCGACGTACGCGTCCCGGATGTTCCACTCCTGCGGCACCGTCCAGTCGAGCACCTGCGTCCCGGTCGGTACCTCGTGCACCTGCAGCGGGACGTACTCGCCGACGATCTCCAGGGTGGCGCGCACACCGTCGCCGGTGATGCTCCGGCAGAGCGGGTACAGCCGCTCCACCAGTGCGTGCATCTCTTCGCCGACTGCGGTCATCGGCGCCACCGCAGGGTGTCGTCGACGGTGCCGGCCTCGGACGCCGCGCGCAGCACGGCAAGGCGGGTGAAGCGTCGGTCGAAGTCCTCCCGGGTCAGCCCGAACTCCCGGTAGGCGTCGGCAAGTTCGAGCGCGCCGCGCTTCACCGTCCACTCGCAGTCGAAGCCGGGGATCGCGGCGCGGAACCGGGAGAAGTCCACCCGGTACGACCGAGGATCGGCGCCGGTCTCCCCGGTGATCACCACCTTCGAGCCGGACACCGCCTCGGCGACCTGCTCGGCGATCTCGGCGACCGTGACGTTGTTGATCTCGCTACCGATGTTGAACGCCCGGTCGTGCACCGCTTCGCGCGGCGCGGTCAGCGCGGCCGTGAAGGCCCGTGCGATGTCGGCGGCGTGCACCAGCGGGCGCCAGGGCGTGCCGTCGGAGAGCACCAGCACCTCGCCGGACAGGAGCGCGTGGCCCACCAGGTTGTTCAGCACGATGTCGGCGCGCAGCCGGGGCGAGTAGCCGAAGGCGGTGGCGTTGCGCATGTACACCGGGGTGAAGTCGCCGTCGGCCAGCGCGTGCAGGTCGTCCTCCACCCGCACCTTGGACTCCGCGTACGGCGTCACCGGGCGCAGCGGGGCCTCCTCGGCCACCAGGTCGTCACCGCCTGCGGCACCGTAGACGGAGCAGGTCGACGCGTACAGGAAGCGCTCCACTCCGGCGTCGCGGGCCAGCCGGGCCAGCCGTACGGAGGCCTGGTGGTTGATGTCGTAGGTGAGTTCCGGCGCCAGCGATCCCAGCGGGTCGTTGGAGAGCGCGGCCAGGTGGATCACGGCGTCCACCCCGGCCACGTGCTCGGCCGTGACGTCACGCAGGTCCACCCGGTGCCCGAACGGGTCGGCGGGCGGCTCGCCCAGCACGCAGTCGGCGAACAGGCCGGCGTCGAGGCCGACGACCTCGTGCCCGGCGGCCGCGAGGATCGGGGCCATCACGGTGCCCAGGTAGCCCTGGTGTCCGGTCAGCAGTACGCGCAAAGTTCAGTCCCCCACAGTGGAAGTGCCCAGATCGAGCGTGAGTTTGGTGACGGCGAACGCCTCCGCGTAGCGGGCGTGGCATTCGATGCCGCGGATCCGGGCAAGGCCGAGGAAGGCCTCCCGGTCGTACCAGGGCCGGTGCCGCTGCGAGGGGTAGTGCTCCTGCAGCAGCCGCACCTTCTGTTCGGCGGTCTCCGGCGACAGCGGCTGGTAAGCCGACGGACGGCCGAGATCGCCGTCCCACTTGACGATCTCGTAGCCGAGGACCATGTGGTCACGGAACGCGGTGGGTATCAGCTGCGCCAGGCCGCGGTGGTCCTGGTGCGCGTCGTCGGTACGCGGGGCGAGGATCAGGTCCGGGTCGGTCTGCCCGCGCAGTTCCTCGACCGCGGCCTTGGCCTCGTCCCAGTGCACGGGCATCCGGCCGTCCGGCAGCTTGAGCACGGTCAGCCGCAGGTCGGCGCCCGGGCAGAAGGCGGCGAGCGCGGCCTTCTCCTCCTGCTCCCGGTCGGTGCCGCCGCCGGAGAGCACCAGCGCGTCGACGCGGATGCCCGGCCGTGCGTGGCACAGCGTCAGCAGCGTGCCGCCGGCGCCGATGGCGATGTCGTCGCAGTGCGCGCCCACCGCCACGATCCGGTCCAGGGGTCCGGCCCCGAGGCGGATCACGCCCTCGCTCCGGCGGTGTCCCGCTCCCAGACGGCCCAGGGGCGCTCGCCCCGCGCGTACGCGTCGTCGAGCGCGGCCCGTTCCTTCACGGTGTCGGTCGGCTTCCAGAAGCCGCGGTGCTGGTGCGCCACCAACCGGCCGCGCTTGGCCAGTTGGGCGCATCCGTCGGCGACCAGGTCCCCGTTCTCGGGTATGTGGTCGAAGACCTCCTGGCGGAGCACGAAGTAGCCGCCGTTCTCCCACAGCGGCATGTCGCTCACCGCGGTGATGCCCCCGACCAGGCCGTCCTCACCCAGGTCCACGCAGTGGAACGAGGACTGGGGCGGCACCACCATCATCGACGCACCGGCGTCGCGCCGGGCGAACCGGTCGATCATCTCCGGCAGCGGGGCGTCGGTGAGCACGTCGGCGTAGTTGGCGAGGAACATCTCGTCGCCGTCGAGATGGTGGCGCACCCGGCGCAGCCGCTCCCCGATCGGCGACTCGATGCCGGTCTGCGCGAACGTGATCGTCCAGTCGGCTATGTCGGTGGACAGCAGCTCGGTGCGCCCGCCGCGCAGCACGAAGTCGTTGGACGTCGTCTCCTCGTAGTTGAGGAAGAACTCCTTGATGTGGTGCGCCCCGTACCCGAGGCACAGGATGAACTCCGTGTGCCCGAAGTGCGCGTAGTAGCGCATGACATGCCAGATCAGCGGTCGCGGGCCGACCATCGCCATCGGCTTGGGCACGTCGTCCGCGGCGCCGCTGCGCATCCGCATCCCGTAACCGCCGCAGAACAGAACGACCTTCATCGCTTTACCTCGACAATGCTCAGTTCCGGGATGGGAAAGACCAGCCGGCCGCCCCAGTCGCCCACGAAGGACAGTTGCTCGATCAGCTCGGCCCGCAGGTTCCACGGGAGGACCAGGACGTAGTCCGGCCGGTCGGCGGCTATCTGCTCGGGCGGCAGGATCGGGATGCGGGTGCCCGGGGTGAACCTGCCGTGCTTGTAGGGGTTGCGGTCGACCGTGTACGGCAGCAGGTCGGGCCGGATGCCGCAGTGGTTGAGCAGGGTGTTGCCCTTGCCCGGGGCGCCGTAGCCGACGACCGTCTCGCCGCGCTCGGCCGCCTCGATGAGGAACCGCAGCAGATCCCGGCGCACCTTGGCCACCCGCGCGGCGAACTCGGCGTACCCGGACAGCTCCTGCAGCCCGGCGGCCTTCTCCCGGGCCAGCACGTCCGCCACGCGCTGTGTCGGCTCGCCGGCCACCTCGGCGGGCCGGGCCCACAGCCGGATGGAGCCGCCGTGCGTGGGCAGCAACTCGACGTCCACGAGCGCCAGTCCGCCGCTCGCCAGCGCCCGGATCGCGGAGGCGACCGTGTAGTACTGGAAGTGCTCGTGGTAGATCGTGTCGTACTGGTTCTCCTCGATCAGGGTCAGCAGGTGCTGCACCTCGATGGAGACCCAGCCGTCTTCGGCGACCAGGGCGCGCAGCCCCTGGGTGAACCCGACCACGTCGGGAATGTGCGCGTACACGTTGTTGGCCACGACCAGGTCCGCCGGGCCGTGCTCGGTGCGGACGGCCGAGCCGGTGTCCGGGGACAGGAACTCCGTGAGCGTGGGCACACCCGCGTCCCGCGCCGCGGCGCCGACGTTCACCGAGGGCTCGATGCCGAGGCAGCGGATCCCCCGGTCCACCACGTGCCTGAGCAGGTACCCGTCGTTGCTCGCGACCTCGACGACGAAGGCGTCGGGGCCGAGAGCCAGCCGCTGTACGGCGTCGGTGACGAACGTCCGCGCGTGCTCCACCCACGAGGTCGAGTACGAGGAGAAGTACGCGTACTCCTTGAACGTCTCCTCCGGCGTGATCAGCGGAGGGATCTGCGCCAGCCAGCAGTCGGTGCAGACCCGCAGGTGCAGCGGGTACGCCGGTTCCGGCTGGTCCAGTTGGTCCGCGGCGAGAAAGCTCTCGCACGGTGGCGTCGCCCCCAGATCGACGACGCTCGCCAGCGTCGCCGAGCCGCAGAGTCGGCATCGTGTCATTTACTGCCCCCCATTGATTCGGTCCCCCATCGATTCGGGCCCCATTGATTCGGTCCCCATTGATTCCGTCCGCCCCGCGATCGCGGTGCGGTACCCCTCCACCAGGCGCTCCAGCCCGACGGCCGGGCTGAACCCCTGCTCGTAACGGCGCCGGGCCGCCCGGCCCATCTCCTGGTTGCGGGCCTGCTCGGCCGTGATCCGGCGTATGCAGTCCGCGAGTGAGGCTGCTTCGCCCGGCCGGTGCAGCAGTCCGGTCGTCCCGTCCTCGACGAGTTCGACGAAGGCACCGTGACCGGCGGCGACGGTCGGGACGCCGGCCGCCATCGCCTCCACGACCACCAGGCCGAACGCCTCCAGCCACGTCGAGGGAGCCACCACGGCGACCGATCGCGCGATGGCCTTCCGGCACTCCGCCGTGTCATACAGGCCGACGTACCGGACGTCGTCCCGGTCCGCCGCCCAAGCTGTCACCTCTTGCTCCAGCGGCCCCGCGCCGGCGATCACGAGCGGCACGCCCACACCGCCGCCGGCGGCGAGCTCGTCCCACGCGGCCATGAGCAGCCGCACGCCCTTGGCCTCCGCGAGCCGGCCGAGATAGAGCACCTGCTCGCCGATGCCCTCCCGGCAAGTTCCAGGCTCCGGCACGAAGTTGTGCTTCACCGCAAGGCGCTCGGCAGGCATACCGGCCCCCACCAGGACGTCGCGCTGCGCCGCGGAGATGCAGAAGAACCGCTCCACGCCGGACCACCACCGCCGCCGGTTGACCGACAGGCTGACCGCGAGCGGCACCGTCGCCAGCCGTGAGTTCCGGTAGCAGCCGTGCCGGACGGCGGGCAGCGGCGCCGCCCCGACGCACTCGGCGCACGGCCGGCCGTCCCGCTGCAGCGTGCCGGGCGGGCAGACCTGGGTGTAGTTGTGCAGCGTGGCGACGGCGGGTACGCCGGCGTCGGCGCAGGCGGCGAGCACCGCGGGCGACAGGAGCGGGAAGACGTTGTGGATGTGCACCACGTCCGGCCGCTCGCTGCGCAGCCGGGCCGCGAGCTCCGTGCGCACCGCCGGGTTCCACGGCACTAGGAGCGGCACCGCGGCCTTGGCCAGGAGAGACCGGTCGGCGATGGTGTCGCTGCGCCGCTCGAACACCTCGACCCGGTGGCCGGCCCCGCGCAGCAGCGCCACCTCCTGGTCGACGACCTTGTTCTCCCCGCTCGGCTGCGCCGAGGCGTAGCGGTTGTGCACCACGAGGACGTGCATGCTCAGGTCACCTCCGATCTACGGGCCCAGCGCGGTACGCGCCGTTGAGGGACTTCGGGCGTCGACAGTCGAGGGACCTCGGGCGTCGAGAGGGGAGCGGCTGTGGCAGGCGCCGCCAGCAGGGAGGCGGCCACGGCGAGATGCAGCAGATACGGCGAGGCGTCGCCCAGCCCGGCCTCGGTGTACGACGCGATCGCGCAGTAGCTGATCAGGAAGATCGCGCATGCCCTCTGCAGCGACGGTGGCCGCAGCAACGCGACACCGCCCAGCACGATGATGACCGCCGCGACGAGGGTGACGCCGATCAGACCCTGCTCGTTGTAGACGGCCAGCCAGCTGTTGTCGATCGGCAGCCCGCCGAACGACTTGTCGCCCAGGCCCGCGCCGAACAGCTGCTCCGAGGTCGACCGGGGCGCGGCCAGCAGGGCGTCCCAGACCTTGGCCCGACCGGTGAGGTTGGAGAAGTTCTCCTGGCTCTGCCCGCGCAGGAACCACGCCTGCAGCGCGGAGCTGAACGCCACCGCGGCCACCGTGGCGCACAGCACCGCCCAGGCGAAGAACCGGCGGGCGGCGGCGCTGGTCAGGACGAGCGAGCCGATCGCCAGCACCAGCCCGATGAGCAGGCCGAGCGTGGCCGTCCGGGTGTGGGTCAGCGCGAGCAGGACGAGTGACGGCACGATGACCACCGCCGCACTGGTCCTGTCGGTCCGGCGGCCCAGGGCGAGCAGCACGGTGAGGCCGATGATCACCGCGGCGTACTGTCCGATCTGCGGCGGGGTGAGCGGCCACAACGCGCCGACCAGCCGGCCGCCGTAGAGCTCGGGCAGGGCGGCGCCCGGTGAGATGACCAGCCCGGCGGCGACCGACCCGAGCACCGCGAAGTACATCCGGATGTGGTGCCGGGCGAAGGTCAGGCCGCCGTCCCACCAGCGGCTGAGCAGCCACAGCGTGGCGACGAAGAGAGCCAGCCGGGCGCAGCGGAAGACCGCGCCGAACCCGGACTCCAGGTTGGCGCTGGAGATCACGCTGGGCACCAGCAGCAGGGTGAGCAGGAACACGAAGGCGCTGGCCCGGATGCGCAGCCGGAGATTGACCGCGAGCGCCAGCATGAACGCGGCGACCAGCGCGCCCATGGTGGCCATCTGGATGAGGGAACGGGGCAGCGGGACGATGGTCTTGGCCCCGGCGGAGCCGAGCGTGTTGAGGATCAGCAGTCCCCAGGCCGTCCCGACGATCTTCGGCGTGTGGTCCGCGATCTTCGGCGTGTGGTCCGCGACCATCTCAACCACCGTCCCGCGCGCGGAAGGTGCTGCCCGCGTCCTGCTGGTACGGCGTGCCCTGCCACTGCCCGAAGTCGAGCACCCGGCTCGGATCGTGGGCCACGAACTTCCACGGTCCGAGGTAGACGTTGTCATGCCAGCGGTTGTGCTGCTTGCGGGTGATCGCCTCGGCCACCCGCTCGCCCTTGTACGGCGACCAGCGCGGATAGGTGCCGTAGTTGGCCAGCACCGCCATCCGGTCGCACTTCGCCGTGCAGTCGACGACGGACTTGTCCAGCACGAAGCGGTTGTCGTGGATGTCCACTCGCTGGGTCTTCCACCGGCAGTCGGCGTACAGCGGTGCGGTGGCGATCGCCGGCTGTGCGCAGCGGGCGGTGTTCTTCACCAGCAACGTGCAGTCACCGGACGAGGTGTTGGCCGGGCTGTTGCAGAACCGGTCGGCGTTCTCCCACAGGGTGATCCCGGACCAGTTGTTCTCCAGCACGTTCCGGTAGATCTCGATCTTGTCCGTGCGGGCGCGGATCCGTGGTTCGCCGCCGGACTCGGACAGGTAGACGGTCGCGTACGGGAAGTTGTCGCCGCCGTCGGCGGCCCTGCGGCCCTCGACCCAGTTGTTCCGCCGGATCGTGTTCTTCCGGATGACCGCGTTGTAGCTGGTCTCGTAGATCAGCGCGGCGCCGTCGTTGGCCTCGATCACGTTGTTCTCGATACGGAAGTCGTTGTTGTTGGTGTCCGCCCACAACCCGGTTCCGCGGTTGTCGTGCACCCAGTTGCCGCGTACGTCGGCGCCGTTCACGGCCCAGAACTTGATGCCTCCGGTGCAGCCGCAGCCCTCACGCCTGCGTTCCCAGTCGTCGGTGTTGTTGCCCACGATCTCGTTGCCCTCGACCACCAGGTCGGTGATGGTGTCGCCGGACTTGTACGCGTTCAGGCCGTACTGACCGTTGCCGCGCAGGCAGCTGGCGCGGACCTGCTGGCGGGCACCGGCCATCAGCCCGGCACCGGAGTTGTTCTGGATCGTCGCGTGCTCGATCACCCACCCGTCGGCCGAGTCATGGTTGACCACGCCTTCGTTGTGCGGCGGCACGAAACCCTGCACGGTCAGATGGCGGACCGTGACGTCGGCCGCGGTACCGCCGAACGCGTACTGGTTCTTCTTCCGGCCGTCGAGCACCGCGTCGGGCGCGCCGAGGTAGCGGTTCCCCTTCTTCGGGATGACCTGGGCGTAGCGGTCCGGGTCGAGCCGGTGCTTGCCCGGTCGAAGCCAGAACGTGGTGTTCGGGGGACTGCTCTTGGTCTTCGCGGCCAGGTCACCGACCACCGCGGGGTCGACCGTCACCGCGCCGGCCGGTGCTTTCGCCGGCCCGGCCGCGGGCTTGGCACACACCCGGGCCACGGACGTGGACGGCGCCCCGGACATCGAGGGCGCACCGGTCGGCTCCGCCCGGGCATCCGCCGTGCTCGTACAGCCGGTGGTCGCCAGCAGGGCCAGCGCCAGCGGTGCCGCCGCCAACGCCCAGTTCCGCCTCTTGATCCCCACGCGCCCCCCTAGCCGCGGAACCTGAGCAGGGTGGTGAACTCCTCCGTGCCGTCGGCGAAGCCGGTGCCGATCAGCGTGGTGGCGGGTTCCTTGCGCCCGAAGCCGGGGGAGTACCAGCCCAGCGGCGGGTCGGTCTCGCCGCGATGGGCCCGCCAGCTCAGCTGCCCGGGCAGATCGAGCACCGCGGAGCGGTCCTCGCCGTCCCGCGTCCAGGTCAGCACGGCTCGGTTCCCCACCAGGTCCGCGGCGATCGCCGGGCCGAGGTGGAACGCCAGGCGCGCGGCCCGGCGCGCCCCGCGCACCTCGTCGACCACCCTCAACTCCTGGCTCGCAGCGGTCAGTTCCACCCGGCGGCGGTGCACGGAGCCCTGGTAGCCGTCGTGCTCGGCGCTCCAGCGGCCCACACCCTCGTCGGATGTGTCCGCGACCAGGACACGGCTGCGGGCCTGCCGGGTCCACAGGAACGGGCCGCCGGAGACCGACTGGTCAACGCCGTCCAACTGCAGGGTGTTGTGGCCGAGGGTCGACCGGAAGTACTGCCGCCACTGGGGCTGCCCGTGGTAGCAGTACGTCCCCGGGTCGGCGAGCACGTCGACCCCGTCGTGCCGGACCTCCACGGACAGCGCGTCCGCGTGGGCATGCGCGGCGATGGACAGGAAGCCGTGCGGTCCGCCGTCGCAGCGGCACCAGATCTCTCCCGCCCCTTCCGAACCGCGCAGGATGGTCATGCCCGCGTCGGCGAAATGGCCCGGTCGGCTCGCCGGGCGGGACACGGCCGGCGCGGTTGCGTTCTTCGAGTACGGCCGGATGAGCGCGGCCAGCAGCGGGGTGCGTACATCGGTGCCGGTCACCTCCGGCCACCAGGCGAGCCGGCCGAACACGGCGTCCCCGGTGGCCAGCAGCGAGCCCCAGCGGTCGGTGCCCGCGCCGTCCACGACCAGACCGTGCCCGTCGTCCGCGTCCCCTTGGCGCGGCGGCCGTAACCGGCCGTCCACGACGGCCGCGAGGGCGTCGGTCATCCGCAGCAGCACCAGCCGGATCGACGCGGGGACCGGCACGGCGGCGGCATCCGCCTCGGCCACCGCGGCCAGGCCGAGCTCCAGCACCAGCCCGTGGTACTCGGTGGCCAGCTCGCGGTTGAGGCCGGAGCCGAAGGTGTTGCCGCGCAGATGCCGCTCCAGCGACCGCAGCGCGTCGGCCTGCCAACGCGCCGAGGAGGGGAACCACCCGAACGCGCAGGCCGCGGCGAACTGCCCGGCGGCCTCCGCGATGACGTGGTTGTTCGCCGAGGACCCCCGGCTGGGGAAGGCGGCCAGCCAGCGCTGGTGGTGCCAGATCTGTTTCACCGCCACCGGGTTGCCCTCGAACAGCCCGGCCGCGCCCGGCCAGCCGTCGAGCAGCCGGCGGATCCACACCCAGGACAGCAGCCGGATGCCCAGCTCGATGCCGCTGATCCAGTGCACGCCGCGCAGCGGTGGGTTGGCCGCCCACCACGACCGCAGATGCTCGGCCACGCGCTCGGCGTACCGCTCGTTCCCGGTGATCGCGTAGGCGGCGGCGAGCACGGTGAGGTACTGATGCCGGGACAGCTCCCAGATCTGCTTGATGTCCCCGACCGCGTCCTCGCTGCGGTACGGCACGTCGAAGGCGTAGCCCCACGGAGCCCGGCGCCCGGTCTTCGGGTCGCTCCACCAGTCCGGGTCGGTCAGGTCGTCGCGGACCACCCCGAAGTACTCGGCGTGCCCGTACATCAGCCGGTCCGCCTCGGCGACGAGACGCTTCGCGGCGTCCGGGGGGATGGCGGCGATCGTCCCGGCGGGCAGTACCGCGGTGAACCGGGCGCCGGTCACCGTCGGGCAGTTGGGCCGCGCCGACCGCCACCGCCGCCTGCGCACGGCGTCGCTCACCCGGCCCGCGACCTCCTGCGGTCCCATCCGGGAAAGGCGCCGCAGGTACCAGCCCGCGCTCATGGTCATCGCGCCCGCTCCAACGTCACCGGCGCGCCACCGGCCAACCCGGCCTGCACGGCGAGGGTGGCCGCCGTGGTGGCGACCAGCGACTCCAGCGGCACCGGCATCGGCCCGCCGGTCCGCACGGCCTTGATGAACGCGGCCAGTTCGGCGTTCTGCCCCTTGTCCCGGGCCTTGGGCAGCCGCGAACTGACCCACTTCTTGGAGCTGTACACCGAGGCCCGGACGAAGTCGTCGAGCCGCAGCACCTTGCCGTCCGCGACCAGGTCCAGCGTCTCCTTGGGGAAGCCGGGCGCACCGGTGGTGACGTAGCTGATGGTGGCGGTGGACCCGTCGGGGTAGCGCAGGACGACCTGGAGGTCCTCGTTTCCGGACGGGGCGACCGCGTACACCGACACCGGGTCGGCCCCCAGCAGCCAGCTCGCCGTGTCGATGAAGTGCCCGCCCTCGCCGGCGAACCTCGAGCCCTCGGTGCCCTGTTGGAGGTACCAGCTGCCGTGCTGCAGCCTGCCCGCGTTGACCAGGTAGCGCAGGCTCGCGGGACCGGTCCGGGCGCCGAACCGCTTCTTGGCCTCGGTCAGCAGCGGCGCGAACCGGCGGTTGAAGCCCACCTGCAGCCGGTCGTTGCCGGACTCCTCCACCGCGGCGAGCACACCGGCCAGATCGTCCTCGGTGAGCGCCAACGGCTTCTCCACGAACACCGCCTTGCCGGCCCGCAGTGCCCTTTGGGTCAGTTCGGCGTGCGAGCTGTGGCGGGTGACCACGAACACCGCGTCGATGGACTTGTCGCCGAGTACGGCGTCGAGATCGGTGGTCGCCTCGGCGAAGCCGAACTTCCGCTTGGCGTTGGCCGCGGACAGCGCGGTCGTGGTGACGACGGTCGCCAACTCGACGCCGTCGCGCCCGGTCAGGTGCGGTAGCAGCATCGACGTCGCGTAGTTTCCCGCTCCGACGAAGGCGAGGCGCACCGACGCGTTGGCCAACCGGGCCGGGGCGGGCACTTTGCCGCTGCTGCGCACGTTCACCGCGGGCACGGCCACCGCCGGGGCCTTGGCTCCCCCTTCCACCACCTGTTCGGGGTACCGGAACAGCACGGCCACGGCCTTCAACTCGCCGTCCTTCAGGCGCTGGTACGTCTCCACGGCGTCGTCGAAGTCGGCGATGTGCGAGATCAAGGGCTCCACGTCGACGCTGCCGCGGGCGACGAGATCGAGGAAGCACGCCAGGTTGCGGCGCTCGGTCCAGCGCACGTAGCCGATCGGGTAGTCCCGGCCCTCCAGCTCGTACTCCGGGTCGTATCGCCCGGGGCCGTAGGACCGCGAGAACCGGACGTCGAGCTCCTTCTCGTAGTACGCGTTCCACGGCAGGTCCAGGCGGCACTTGCCGATGTCGACGACCCGGCCGCGGTCCCGGCAGAGCCGCGCGGCCAGCTCGACGGGCTGGTTGCTGCCGCCGCCGGCGGCCAGATACACCTGGTCCACGCCGTGACCGCCGGTGAGCTCGGCGACGGCGGCTTCCACGGCCGCGGACGCGGGATCGCCGCAGGCCGCGGCGCCCAGGCGCTCGGCGAGCTCGCAGCGCACCGGGTCGGGGTCGGCCCCGACGACGCGGACCCCCGAGGCGGTGAGGAGCTGCACCACCAGCTGCCCGATCAGACCGAGGCCGATGACCAGCGCCACCTCGCCGAGCTGGGGCTCGCCCTGGCGGACGCCCTGCATAGCGATCGACCCGACGGTGCCGAAGGCGGCGTGCCGCGGAGCCAGGCCGTCCGGCACCGGGACGTAGAGGTTCTTGGGCACCCAGTTCAGCTCGGCGTGCAACGCGTGCTCGTTGCCGGCGCAGGCCACGAGGTCGCCGACCTTCACGTCGTCGATCCCGGTGCCGACCTGCTCGACCACCCCGCACAGCGAGTAGCCCAGCGGCGTGTAGGAGTCCAGCTTGCCCATCACCTTGCGGTAGGTGGCGGGCACCCCGTTGGTGGCCACGCTCTGCATGACCTTGGCCACCTGGTCCGGCCGGGAGCGGGCCTTGCCCAGCATCGACATGCCGGCCTCGGACACCTTCATGAGCTCGGTCCCGGTGGAGATCAGCGAGAAGGCGCTGCGGACCAGCACACCGCCCGGCTTGCACCCCGGCACCGGCACGTCGAGCACCGCCAGCTCGCCGCTCTTGTAGTTCTGCACGACCTGCTTCACCCAAACTCCTCTGAATTTCCTAAGCCGTTGACCGAGTGCGCTGGCCGGACCCGGAGGTCGCGTCGCGATACCAGTACTCGAGGGTCAGCACATGCCACAGATGCTTGGAGAAGTCCCGCTGCCCGGCGGCGTCCTCGGCGACCATCCGCGCCAGCGCGTCGCGCCGCAGGAGCCCGGAGCTGACGAGCACACCGTCGTTGACCACCTCGCGCACCAGCGGTGCCAGATCCCGGCTCATCCAGGCGCGCAGCGGGGCGCTGAACAGGCCCTTGGGCCGGTAGACGATCTCCCGGGGCAGGATCGAGGTGGCCGCCTCCTTCAGGACCGCCTTGCCCTGCCGTCCGACGATCTTGCGATCACCGGGCACGGCGAACGCCGCCTTGACCACCTCGACGTCCACGTACGGCACCCGCACCTCGGTCGAGGCGGCCATGCTGGAGCGGTCCGTGTAGGTGAGGTTCAGACCCGGCAGGAACATCCGGGCGTCGCCCAGGCACATGCGGTTGACGAAGTCGTCGAGGTCGTTGTCCCGGTAGATGTCGGCATGCTCGGTCAGCACGTCGTCGACCGTGCCGGCCAGGTCCGGATCGACCAGGGCGAGCAGCTCGTCCTGGTCGTACATGGTGTAGCTGCGCCGGAACGCGGTCTCCTCCGGCAGATCGGCGAAGGAGAGGAACCGCTTCGCGAACCGCACCGACCGGTACCCCCGGCGGGCCGTGGCGACCGGCAGCCGGTCCACCGCCGCGGACAGGCCGCGCCGCAGGGGCCGTGGGACGCGCTGGTAGCGCAGCGCGAGCAGGTTGGCCAGGTGCTTGCGGTACCCGGCGAAGAGCTCGTCGGCACCCATCCCCGAGAGCATCACCTTGACCCCGGCCTCCCGGGCGGCCGAGCAGATCAGGAACGTGTTGATCGCGGCGGGGTCGCCGATCGGCTCGTCCAGGTGGTACGTCATCTGCGGCAGCAGGTCGAGCACGTTCGGGGCGATCTCGATCTCGTGCAGGTCGACGCCGAACCGCCCGGCCACCTGCCGGGCGTAGCGCAGGTCGTCCGGCATCGCCTCGAACTTCGCGTCCTCGGCCCGGAACCCGATCGTGTAGGCGGAGATCCCGGGCTGGTGACGGGCCGCCAGCGCGGTCAGGTAGCTGGAGTCGAGACCGCCGGAGAGGAAGGTCGCCACGGGTACGTCCGAGAGCATGTGCTGCCGGGTCGACTCCTCGACGATGGCGGCCAGGTCCGGCCGCTCGCCGCTGCGGGCCCGCTCCCGGCCTTCGGCGGCGACGTCCTTCAGATGCCAGTACCGGCCGCGCTCCACCCGGCCGTCGGGCCGGATCCGCAGCCAGCTCCCCGGCGGCAGCTTCTCCGCCTCGCGGAACGCGCACCGCGAGTCCGGCACCCAGTAGTAAAGGAGCGAGGCCACCAGCGCCGCCTGGTCCACCTCCAGCGACCCACCGGTGGCGGTGGCGAGCGCCTTGAGCTCGGAGGCGAACACCAGGCCCTCGCCGCGCCGGAGCAGGAACAGCGGCTTGATGCCCAACTGGTCGCGGGCCAGCACCAGTTCACCGGTCCGCTCGTCGAAGATCCCGAACGCGAACATGCCGCGCAGCCGCGGCAGGCAGTCCGTGCCCCAGCGCCGCCACGCTTCAAGGAGCACTTCGGTGTCGGAAGTACCGCGGAAGCGCACCCCGGCGGCCGCCAACTCGGCTCGCAGCTCGGGCGCGTTGTACAGCTCGCCGTTGTACGTCAGGACGAGGCCGTCCGAGGCCATCGGCTGGGCGCCGGTCTCGGACAGGTCGATGATGGCCAGCCGACGGTGCCCGAGGTGCACTTCGCCGTCACCGGCGGGGTGGCTGTACCGGCCGGCCCCGTCCGGACCGCGGTGGGCGAGGGTGTCGGTGAGCCGGTCGGTCACGACCTTCCCGTCCGGCCATAAGTAGGTGCCTGCAATGCCACACACGTCTTACCGCGCCTCCTGGTCGCTGTCGGGGATTCGTACGGCCCACGACGGCTGCTCCGCCTTCGGCCGGCCCGCAGCCGTGGCGGTCCCGTTCTGCCGGGTCGGCCGCTCGCTCCGGCCGCGCAGCGCGGTGTGCGGCCCGTCCCACAGCGTGCCGTCGGTCCGGTCACGCGGATCGGGGTCGATCAGCACCACACCGATCACCGGGATGCGCTGGTCCGCGAGCTGCCGCGCCACGGTGTGCAGCCATGCGGCGTTGCCGTGTCCGGCACGCACGACGAGCACGGTCCGGGTGCCGAGGTACTGCAGGTCGGTCCACGCCGTGCCGGGCGCCACCGAGCCGACGCCGATCCGGCGCTCCTGATGCGACATGTCCGCGGCACGCTCGCCGCTGACCACGGTCGGGTCTGCGGGCTTCGGGCGGCGGCCTGCGAGCTGCAGACGGGGCAGGCCGTCGATGATGACCACCGGCCCGTCCGCCGTCAGTGCCCGGGCGAGGTCCAGGGCGATCACACTCGCGCTGCGCGCACAGCCCAGTTCCAGCAGCGACAGCCCTTCCGCGGAGCCGCGCACGGTGCGGGCCAGGGACGTGGTGAGCCGTTCGCGTGCCGCCCGGGTCCGTCGGCGCTGCCACAGCCCGGCCGGCCGACGGGGCGTGCGGCGCAGCTCGGCGATGACTGAGGCGCCCAGGTTCGCCGCGATCTCCCGGCGCAGCACGGGGCGGTCCGCCACCACCGAGCCGACGGCGGCCAGCGCGAGCCCGAGAACGAGCCCGAGGACGAGCCCGATCGCGGCGTTGGTGGCAGCGGCCCTGGGCAGGGAGTGCCGCACCGCGCGCGGAGCGTCCACGATCTGTGTGCCGGCGACGAGCCGGGGTGTGCCCGTGCGCGCCTCTGCCGCGCGCTGGTCGAAATCGCTGATCCGCGAGGTGAGTTCGGCCCGGCGGGCGAAGAGCGACTCGAGGTTCGCCGAGCTCTCCGGGCCGCTCTGCGGCGCCCCGTCCTCGATCGCCCTGTTGACCTCGGCGAGTTCGTCCCGCATGCGGTCACGCTGGTCGAGCAGGGTCTTGGCCTCGGCGTCCGCGGCTTCCCGTATCCGCCGCACATGGTCCGCGACGAACGCGTCGGCCAGCGCCTTGGCCCGGGCCACCGCTTCCGCGTCGCTGGCACCTGTCGCATTGATCTGCAGCAGGTTGTTGGTCAAGCCGGTCCCCCCGTAGTCCTCCATGAAGTCCTCAGGTTTTTCCCGGGACTTGAGGGACCGCAGGGCCTTGTCGGCGATCCGCGTGGTCTGCAGCAGCGCGACATCGGTGCGGATCAGCGTTCCGGGGTCGTTCGGCTGGTCCTCCTGATGCGCCACCAGCACCTTGGTCACCGCGGTGGGCGGCGGGGGCATCAGGACCGCCAGCGCCGCGCCGACGAGCAGCCCCAGCAGCGCCATGGAACACCACAGGCGGCGGCGCCTGCGCACCGCGACCACCAGTGCCTGCAGATCGATCAGCGGAGCGGCGGCCGACGACTGCGACGTCGTACTCGTCGTCACCCTGAACCTCCCCTCGCGTCGACGCCGACCGCGATCGGCGGCGCGGCGCCCTCCGGAAGCCGGCCGGCGGACCGCGTCGGACGGGCCCGGACCGAGCCGGCGACGACAGCGCCGACGACCTCATGCCCCGCGTCCGCACACGCCTCGGCGATGCCGGCGAGCTCCTCCGCGGTCCAGCTGCCCGCGCTGAGCGCTACCAGGACACCGGACTCGTTGTCGCGGTCCGGCACCATCGGCTGGGACACCGAAACACCCACGACCCGCAGCAGCGGATCTCTCTCGGCCTCGACGGCGAGCTGCCCCGCGGCCCGGCGGGCGATCTCGTCGCCGTCGGGGACGACGACCAGCAGTCGCCGGGGGGCAGGCAGTTGGTCCCGAAGGCGGGCGCACACCCGCCGGTAGCGGATCTGCCTGCCGGCCTCGTCGCCGGAGAACTGCGGGGTCGGTATGTCCCATCGGATGTCGACGCCCAGCAGCCGGCGGATCCGGGCCGCCCGCGGGTCACGGTCTTCCGGCCGGTGCGCGGTCCGTTCATCGAGTACGTCGACGGTACCCAGCAGCGCCGAGCCCAGTGCCGCGGCGATCTCCGGTTCGGTGCGCAGTCGGCGGCTCACCCGCGCGGCGGCGAGATGACCGACGACCGCGACCAGGAAGAACAGCAGCGCCCCGGCGACGATGAGCTGCGTCCTCGTCGGCGGTGCCTCGCCGGTCGGCCGCGCCGCCGGGCCCATCACGACCATGTTGGCCTCGTTGGTAGCCGGGTCGGCCTGCTCCAGCTTGTCCATGGCCTCCTGCAGGGTGGTGCGCAGCTTCGCGAGCTCGGCGCGGCCCTGCACGCTCTCCACGGTCCGCCCCGGATCGGCCGCCTCCGCGAGGTCGGTGATACGGCGGCTGGTCTCCTCCACCCTCTTGCGCAGCGCCTCGGGCGCCTCCGCTTCGGGGTCGGTGCCGTCGCCCGCGATCCGCGCGGCGAATGCGACGAACTCCTTGGCCACCTGGTCGGAGAGCTGCTGCGCGCGCTTCGGGGTGTCGGCGGTACCCGAGATCTTGATGATGTTCCCGTCGGCGGCCTCGGCGCTCACCCGGTCCCGCAGCTCGCTGCCGCCGACCCCGGTCCAGCCGAGCGTGGCGGCCGCGCGGTCGACCACCACAGAACTGGTCGCGACCTCCGCCTGGGTCAGCAGCTCGCGTTCCTCCCACGCCCCTGGCAGCAGTACCGATGCCGACGTCGTGTAACGCGGGGGGAACAGCAAAGAGGTGCCGTAGCCGACGAGCGCACCCACCAGAGCGAGGATGGTGAGCAGCCGTCGGCGCCGACGGATAATCCGGCCGATCGTGACCAGCCGTATCGTGTCATCGCTCAACGACGCGGCCTCTTCCCTGCCCGTTTCGGGTCGCCCGCCGACACCGCGGCGCGGTCACGGCAGGCGGCGGCGTAGGCGGCGAGCAGCGCAGCCTGCGAGTTCCGCCAGGAGAGCGGCCCGCTGATCCGCTCCTGGCCGATCTTGCCCATCCGGGCCCGCTCCTCCGGATCGTCCAGCAACAGCGCGACGAGCCGGGCGAATTCGGCCTCGTCGTTGGCGGGCGCGTAGACGGCGGCGTCACCGGCGGAGACCCGCGCCTCCCGCAGGTCGAACGAGACGATCGGCCGGCCCATCACCATGTACTCCAGGACCTTGTTCATGGTCGACACGTCGTTGAGCGGATTGCGCGGGTCGGGGGAGAGGCACACGTCCGCGGTGGACAGGTAGCGCACCAGGTCGGCGTCCGGGATGCGCCCGGTGAACTGCACCCGGTCCGCGAGCCCGAGCCGCCGGGACAGCTCCACCATCGCGTCGAACGCGTCGCCGGCGCCGACGAACACCGCATGCCAGTCGGTCCGCCCGAGTTCGTCGCGCAGCTTCGCCAGGGCCCGCAAGGCGTAGTCGACACCGTCCTGCGGTCCCATGACGCCGAGGTAGCACAGCAGATGAGGCTTGCCGCGCTTCAACTCCGGCTCGGGCGGCACCGGATGGAAGCGGTCGATGTCGGGCGCGCTGCGTACGACGAAGACGTCCTCCGGCCGAAGACCGCCCCGGTGCAGTGCGACGTCCCGGTAGCTCTCGTTCGTGGCGAGCACGACGTCCGCGGCCCGGTAGGTCCGCCGCTCCAGCGCGCACACGGCCCGGTAGAGCAGATCCTTGCCCCGGCCGAACCGGGAGAGATACAGCTCGGGCACCAGGTCGTGCTGGTCGAACACGAACCGCGCGCCGCGCCGCTTCATCCACAGCGCGGGCAGGAACAGCAGGTCGGGCGGATTGCAGGCGTGGACCACGTCGACCGGGCCGACCTTGCGGGCCAGCCGGACCGTGTGCCACAACGCCGAACCGTACTCCCGCAGGTAGCCGCGCGGCCCTCCGGTGGCCGCGCGCAACGGGTAGCGGTGGATCCGCACCCCGTCGATCACCGCCTCCGACTCCGTGTCCCGCTTCTCCCCCCGGGGACAGATGACGTGCACCTCCCAGCCCGCGTCGCGCAGCGTCGTGCACTCCTGCCACACCCGCCGGTCGAACGGCACCGACAGGTTCTCCACCAGAATCAGCGCGCGACGGGCAGGCCCGTCGCCGCCGGCTGTCTCACCAAGCAAGGCCCACGTACCCCGGTTCGGCCCGGCGCGCATCGGCGTCGGGAAGGTGGATGAGGTCGACGATCACCGGGCCGTCGCCGTGCGGCAGCGCCGACAGGACGGCCGGATCCCTGGTCCCGACCAGGCACACCTCGGCGTGCTCGAGCACCTCGTCGACGGAGTCCGCGAGCAGTTGCGCGAGGTGTGGCAGCCGGGTCTCGATGTACTCGCGGTTCGCGCCCATCAGCCGGGAGAGGCTCACGTTGGCGTCGTGGATCCGCAGGTCGTACCCCTTGCCGAAGAGCCTCTCCGCCAGCTCGACGAGCGGGCTCTCGCGCAGGTCGTCGGTGCCGGGTTTGAAGGACAGCCCGAACATTCCCACCCGGCGCTTGCCGGTGCGCTCGACCAGCTCCACCGCGCGCTGCAGATGGTCGGAGTTGGAGGGCAGCACGTGGGAGAGGATGGGCACCGAGACGTCGGCCCGCTGTGCCGCGTGGACCAGGCTGCGCAGGTCCTTGGGCAGGCAGGAGCCACCGAAGGCGAAGCCGGGCCGCAGATAGGCGGGGCTGATGTTCAGCTTGCGGTCGGCCAGGAACACGTCCATCACCTGGTGCGAGTCCACCCCGAGCGCCTGGCACACCGCGCCCAGCTCGTTCGCGAAGCCGATCTTGAGGCCGTGGAACGCGTTGTCCGCGTACTTGATCGCCTCGGCCGTCGGGATCGGCACCCGGAACACCTCGCCGGGCAGGCCCTCGTAGAGCGCCGCCACCACATCGCCGCTTGCCGCGTCGAGTTCGCCGATGACGGTCTTGGGCGGGTCGAAGAAGTCCCGCACGCTCGTGCCCTCGCGCAGGAACTCCGGATTGACCGCGACCCCGATGTCCACCCCGGCCGTGCCGCCGACGGACTTCTCCAGGATCGGCACCAGCAGGTTCAGACAGGTGCCCGGGAGCATGGTGCTGCGGAACACGACGGTGTGCCGGCCCCCCTGCGCGGCCTTCTCGGCCAGCGCGGCGCCGATCTGCTCGGTGACCCGCTCCAAGTACGTGGTGCACAGACTGCCGTTGGGCTCCGACGGCGTGCCCACGCATATCAGCGACACCTCGCTGCCCATGACCGCCTCGCGGACGTCCCCGGTGGCGCGTAACGCTCCGGTCCGCACGACGTCGGCGATGAGCTCGCCGATCCGCTCCTCGACCACCGGGGCCAAGCCGCCGTTGACCAGGTCGACCTTCACCTGGTTCACGTCCACCCCGATGACTTCGTGACCCAGGCTCGCCAGGCACGCGGCCGACACGCAGCCCACGTAACCGAGCCCGAAAACGCTGACTCTCATGACCCGTTCCTCCCCCCAGGCAGACCCTTGCGGCCTGCCGTCCGCGCGCCGACCCGACGGCGCCCCCCGCACATCAGTAGGCCCCCTGCCCGTAGAGCACCGCACGCAGCGTCTTCCACAAGATCACTGTGTCCAGGGCGAGCGACCAGTCCTCCACGTACCGCAGGTCCAGCCGGACCGCCTCCTCCCACGACAGGTCGCTGCGTCCGCTGATCTGCCACAGGCCGGTGAGTCCGGGCTTGACCAGCAGCCGCCGCCGGATGTCCGGGCCGTACGCGGCAGACTCCTCCGGTAACGGAGGCCGCGGGCCGACGAGCGACATCGATCCGGTGAGTACGTTGAAAAGCTGCGGGAGTTCGTCGATCGAGTACCGGCGCAGCACTGCTCCCACCCGGGTCACCCGCGGATCCCGGCGGAGCTTGAACAGCAGCCCTGCGCCCTCGTTGCGGTCGGCCAGCTCAGCACGTGCCCCGTGAGCACCGGCGACCATGGTGCGGAACTTGAGAATGGTGAACTCGCGGCCGCCCTTGCCGACCCTGCGCTGGCGGTAGAACACCCCGCCCCGACTGTCCATCAGCACGAGCAGCCCCACGAGCACCATCAGGGGCGCGAACAGCATCAGCAGGATCGCCGCGCCCATCCGGTCGACGACCGCCTTGACCGCCCGGCGGCCCCCGGTGAAGGTCGGCATGCTGACCCGCAGCAGCGGGATCCCGAGCACCGCGTCGATGTGCAGCCGAGGGCCGGCCACCTCCATCAGTACGGGGGCCACGACCATCTCGGTGTCGCTGCCTTCGAGGTTCCAGGCCAGCCGCTGCAGCCGGTCCGGCGACCAGTGCGCGTCCGGGGTGACCGCGACGACACGGTAGCCGTCGTGGCGGACGTGCTTGGCGACGTCCGTCAGTCGGCCGACGACCCGCACTCCCTCCAGTTTGTCCCCGTCGACGCCGCGACCGTCCGTCGTGCACACCCCGTCCACCCGCCAGCCGAGGTGCGGGAACTTGCGGGTCCGGATGATCAGGTCGCGCACGGTGGCCGGGCTACCGGCAGCGAGCACCGGTCTCAAGCACCGTCCTTCCTTGCGCTGTTTGTGCAGCCAGAGGCGGAGCAGATACCGCTCGGTCATGGTGACCAGCGCGATCGCGGGAATCGCGACGAAGATCCAGAGCTTGATGTTGCGCGAAGTGAGGGCGATCCCGCCGAGCGCCAGCACGACGGTCGCCGCGAACAGTGAGCGTCCGAGCCGACGGAATTCCTCGGCGCCCTGGCCGAGAACGGCCGGAGCCCACGCCCGGCCCACCGCAAGAGCCCCCAGCACCAGCAGCTCGGTGCAGAAGGCGAGAATCACCCACTTCTCATGCCAGTTGGCCGCGTCCCGGGCCCCGAAGAAGTTGCCGATCGCCGCCACCACGGTGGCGGTGGCCACGGTGTCGCTGATGATCACGGTACGGCGGTACCGCTGCTCCCAGTCGATCGCGGGCCGGCTGATCGCCCCGTTCGCCAGATGCCCGCGCTCCGACGGAAACGGGCTGACTAATCCCCCTTGCCGCACAGAACCCCCCAGGTTCCCAGTGGTTCGACGTGTTCGCCCAACCCTGTTTCTCCCGACAGGAGGCCCCCGCCCCCCGCGCCGCGCTGTTCCTCCCCGTGGGATGCCCCCGCCTCCCCGCGTATGGCGTCCCGGCTACTTCAGACCTACTGGACACCCCACCCTGGCGGCAGCACGAACATGGCCGGCCAGGCCCTCGAGGTGCGTGGGAACCCGTCGAAACCCCGGATGCTCCCCGCATCCAAGGCCCCTCCCGGGCCAAGAATTGATCACCCCCACGTCTGGCGCCGGGGGTGCGACTGCTGGCTTTCCGTAGCGCCGGACCTATAGATCATTAATGGTCGCCTCGTGATCGAACAGCTGAAGCACGGTCAATCTAGAGCATCGGGGCCAGTGTGTAGAGAGGGTGTGTGTAATTTGTGCTTAACCTTTGAGAATTGATCCATCGATCGGCCACCACCCAGGGGCGCAATGTCGCCACCACCCGCTCCAACAGCCCGCCCGACCCCGGGCACGGCCCGGTAGAACCGGTGTCACACGGCGGGGGAGGGGGTGAGGGCTGCCGCTTCGGCGCATGGGTCCGGCTGGTCCGCCGAGGCCGACGGGCAAGGCGACTACGGTGTTTTGAGGACATGTAAGGGCAGGCACGCGCGTTACGCGTCCTGCCCTTGGCCGACGGTGCGAGCAGTACCGCCGTGTCGTCGGCGACCTGTCCGAAAACATCGGCGAACGGATCTACGTCGAGGTCGTCGACAATGCGACGGGCGGCTGGGGCCGAGGGACAGGGCCGGACTTCAACCGGTCGCCCCCGCGCCGTCGCCGCTTGCGGTGACCCCGCCCGGACGGAGCATCTGGCTCGCGGCCAGCTCGCGATAGAGGGCGCTGCCGGTCAGCAGTTCCTCGTGGCGGCCGGCGGCGGTGGTGCGGCCGTCGTGCAGCACCACGATGTGGTCGGCGTGCTGCACGGTCGACAGGCGGTGCGCGATGACCAGCAGGGCGCATTCCTGGGCGACGTCCTTCATGACGCCGATGAGCGCCGATTCATTGATCGCGTCGAGGTGGGAGGTGGGCTCGTCCAGCAGGAGCAGCGAGGGGCGCGCCAGCAACGCGCGGGCGACGGCGACACGTTGGCGTTCGCCACCGGAGAGGGTGCTGCCGTGTTCGCCGACGACGGTGTCCAGACCGCCGGGCAACCGGGCGACGACCTCTTCGAGCCGGGCCAGTTCCATGACGCGCCGGATCTCCGCTTCCGTGGCGTCGGGCACGGCGTAGGCGATGTTGTCGCGCAGGGTGCCGTGGACGACGTGGGCGTTCTGGTCGACGACGGCGATGCGTCGGCGGCAGG
The DNA here is from genome assembly GCF_003963535.1 of Streptomyces cyaneochromogenes. Lineage (GTDB taxonomy): Bacteria > Actinomycetota > Actinomycetes > Streptomycetales > Streptomycetaceae > Streptomyces > Streptomyces shaanxiensis. The sequence continues at coordinate 8,227,566 of NZ_CP034539.1, forward strand.
CGTCACGGGTGAGTTCGGTGGCGGGCCGCCCGTCGAAGAGCACGGTGCCGGCGTCCGGCTCGTAGAACCTCGCCACCAGGGCGAACACGGTGCTCTTGCCAGCTCCCGACCGGCCCACCAGTGCCACGTGCTGACGGTGCGCCACGGTGAACGAAACGCCGCGCAGGACCGGCCGTTCGGGGTCGTAGCCGAAGCGGACGTCGCGCAGGGCGAGGGCGGCCTGCTCAGGGGTGGGCTGATCAGAGGCGGACTGTTCGGGGGTGGCGGACGGCCTTGCCGGCTGCGGCGTGTGTGCGTGAACTCCCGGCACCAGCGGTGCACTCGGCTCCACCGGCAGGCCGAGCGCCTCCTCGATGCGCCGGTAGGCGCCCATCCCGCGTTGGATGAGGCCCACGGCACGGAACACGGAGGACAGCGGCAGGACGAGGTACGAGGCGTACAGCAGGAAGGCGACCAGGTCGCCGAGGGAGCCGGCGTGGCCGTTGACGCGCAGACCGCCCACCACCAGGACGATGAGGAAGGAGCCCTGCACGGCGAGTTCCACGGCGGGGCTCATGACCGAGGCGAGCTTCGCGGTGCGTACCCCCGCGCCGTAGGCAGCCTCGACACGTGCGCCGATACCCGCCGCCTCGCGCTCCTCGGCACGATGCACGCGGACCATCGGCAGGGCGTCGAGGGCGCGTGCGAGGTCGGCGGCGATGGCACCGACCGAGTCCTGCATACGTTCGGAAGCGCATCGGATTCCCGTGAGCAGCGAGGCGACGACCACGGACGCCGCGGCCACGGTGCCGGCGACCAGGAGCAGCAGCAGAGGGTCGAGCCACGCCATGAGGACGATCGCCCCGGCGGCGACAAGGCTTCCCGTCACCAGATCGACGAGGGCCTGCGACACGACCTCCCGGAGCACGGTGGTGTCGGTGGTCACCCGGGAGATGAGGTCGCCGCCCCGGTGACGGCCGTACTCCCTCATCTCCAGCCGGAGCAGCCGCCCCACCAGCCCGTGCCGGAGCTGTCGTACGACGCCTTCGCCCATCCGCTCCAGAAGGAAGCGCCCCACGGATCCCGTCGCCGCCTCTGCGACGAACAGCGCCCCGAGGAGCGCCAGCAGCGGCCAGATGACCTGCCCGCGGCCGCTCGCGTCCACGACGTGCTTGGCCACGAGCGGCTGGGCCAGTCCCAGGGCGGAGGCCACGAGGGTCAGCACGGTGGCGACGGCGATGGCACCCCGGTGCCCGGCGGTGAGCCGGTACATCGTGGCCACCGCCGCCCGGGTGGACCTGTCACCGTCGGCGACCGCGGCTCGGCCGTCGTGCGGTTCGGTGGGGCCGGTCGGATGAGTCGTGCCGTGGGGATCGGTCGTGGCGGTCATCGGTCCGACGGTCGGGACAGCGCGCCGACGGTCACCAGCGGGGTGAAGTAGCCCTCCGGCACACCCTCGCCGACGGGCCGGCCTTCGGCCTCGATCCAGGCGTGCGCGGTGAAGGGCGGTACGACGCGTACGCCGGTGCACCAGGTCGGCCAGGTCCCGCCGAGCCGGCACAGCAACGCGGCCCCCAGCGAGCGCGGCAGGCACCCCTTCGGTCCGGCGCAGCGCAGGCTGGCCGCGCACATGGCGTCGCGGGCGGCCTGGGCCTGCGCGGTGGTGGCGGGTGCGGCACCGCGCCGCAGGACGCCGAGGACGGTGCGGATGTGACGGGGCGGCAGGAGGGCGAGGGCGACGGCGGGCAACAGGACGAGGTGGGCGGCCAGGCGTCGGGCCAGGGGCACACCGGTGGGCCGCTCCAGCGCGCTGGGTGTCGTCATGAGGCGAGCCCCGACCTGCGCAGCTCCCCCACGAGCGTCTCGACATCCTGCAACGCCTGCGCCTGGTCGATGTCGAACTCCCGGACCAGGGCGGCGGCCGCCTCCGACTCCTCGCCGCCGGCGAGCAGCGTCCGCACCACCAAGGTGGCGGTCGGATTCAACTCCCAGTATTCGCCGGCGCGTTCGTCCAGCAGCACCGTGCCGTAGTCGGTCTCGGCCGTGGAGACGTTGTCACCGAACCGCAGGGGCATATGAGGGCCTTTCTGACGTGCCTGACGTGCCTGACGTGGCTGACGTGTGTGACGTGTCTGACGTCTTCTGACGAGGGGACGTGGTTGGTCAGGGTTGTGGGACTCGGGCGGGACCGCGGGCCGTTCCCCGCAGCCACACCTCGGCGGCGATCGTGGAGTAGAGGATGGCGTCGGACAGCCCCTTGGAGGCGGGCCGCCGGGCCAGGCGGCGCAACTCGGCGCCGTCGACCAGGCCCAGTGCCGCCAGCCGCGAGTCCTCCCACAGGGCCAACAGGTCGGCGCGGTGTTCGCGCAGTCCGTTGGAGGCGTCCATGGAGGCCGCGGCCTTGTTGGTCCGCCGCAGGCAGGCATCGGGCACGATCCCGCGCATCGCGGCGCCCAGGACGGGCTTGTACCGCCAGGGCGTGACGCGCTCGCTCGGACGTACGGCGAGGCACGCCTCGATGACGCGATCGTCGAGGAAGGGAGAGGCCATGGGCAGGCCGACGCGGGCGGCCATCCGATCCCACTGCCGGATGATGCGGGTGCACGAGCGGATCTGCTCCAGGTCGCTGTGCAGACCACGGTCCGGATGCAGGGGCGAGGCGGTCGCCGCGGCGTCGAGCAGGGCCTGGCGGGCGAGCCGTTCGGCCTCGGGGGTCACCCAGTCGAACAGGCGCGGAGCCATGCCCCAGCCGAGCCCCGTCGCGACGGTCGCGGGCGACGGGCACCGCAGATGGTCGGCGGTGTCGGCGAGCCACTTCCGGTACGGCCGGCAGTCGGAGAGCGCGCGGACCGTGCCGCCGAGCGGCCACTGCCACAGCGCCCGGAATCCCCGCAATTGACGCAGCGCGAACAGCGGCTGGGTGCGCAGCAGTCGGTGGTAGTACGCCTCGGAGCACCATGCCACGTGGTCTCCGCCGATGCCGGTCAGATGCAGTCGGCTGCCGCGCTCGGCGAGGCCGGGCAGATGGTGCAGGACCCGGGAGCGGTCCATGACGCCGATGGTGGGCTCGTCGAGGAGGTCGTCGATGTCGAGCAGATCCTCGTAGACCAGCGGCGAGTCGTCGGCGTCCCAGACCACGTGCTCGACCTCGGGGAGGTGCTCGATCGCCCGCTCGGCCCAGTGCAGGTCGGTGTCCGCCGGATCGCGTCCCGGCCAGGTACTGGCCACCACACGGGCGGGGGAGCGGTCGGCGAGGAAGCAGACGGAGGTCGAGTCCAGGCCGCCGGACAGGTCGCAGCTGACGACGCCGCCCTGTCGGGTACGCGCGTCGACGGCCTCCTGAAGCGCCGTCCGGATCAGGGGCGCCGCCTCGGCGAGCGGCCGGACCGGCTCTGGCGGCGTCCACCACCGGGTGTGCCGTACGGTGCGCCCGTCGGCGGACACGACCAGGGCGTCCTGCGGAGGAACGGCGGTGACCGCACGCCACAGGGACGTCTCGAACAGCGGATACGGGGCGGGCCACAGCAGCCTTACGGCCAACTCCTCGACGTCGGGGTCGAGTCCCAGGGCGGCGGCGAGCGTGTCGGCACGGGTGGCGGCCACTCGTACGCCGTCGATCTCCGCGTGGAAGACCAGTCGCAGTCCGGAGGCCGTGCCCTGGACCCTGATCCGTCCGTCGAGAGCGCCGACGAGGTGGAAACTGCCGGGCAGGGACCGGGCCAGAGCGTCGAGCTCCGCGAGATCACGCAACCGTGCCGCCCGGCGCCGCAGTTCGTCGGCGTCGACGGGACAGCAGCCGACGACGGCAAGGGCCGCGGTGCCGGCGTTCGCCGTGACGACCTCGTCGTCGTGCCAGTGGCCGATCAGCCAGGGCCGTCCCGACGCATGCGTGAGGCTCCGGCTTCCGGGGCGGGCGAAGGAGCGGGCCACGGCGGCCGCGTCCGCACGGTCGGTGAAGACCGTGAAGTGCGCGTCGCCGGGGCCCGTCCCCGCACTTTCGTGCAGTTCAGTCATGACGTCGGGTCAAGGACCGCCGGCCGTCAGTTCTTGCTCAGGATCAGACGGTCGTTGCCGTGGCGCCCGAGGAGCCCCGTCTCCTTCCGGAACGTACCGAGCCGGACGAGCGTCGGCGACTCATATGCCTTCTTCATGACCACTCCTCACATGCGGGTCCCGACCACCTCCCTGACGGCCTCAGGGTTCATCGGGAACCCGGGCCAGGAAGTGGGCGTGGCATTCAGCTAGCTGCAGAACGTGAGCCCATGGCAAGAGCGTTTACGAAGCTCAGATAATATGGAAACTTCCATTTCATGGGGTTGTGCGCCCCCCGCCTTGTGGTTGCTTTTGGCGCTGCGTTCGTTCTGAACCCGTGTATGCGCTCATTGAAAGAAACGTTTTGATGTGTGCCGTAGCAGCGGCCTGCCACGTGTCCCGGGCGCGTTCGGCGACGACCACAGGCGGCGCCGCCAGGCGCACTCCCAGCCCGTGGACATGCGCCGTTTCCTGGAGGAGTCGGGCCCGGCCTGGTTCGGTCTACAGCCAGTCCCGCCGCTTGAAATCACGTACAGGCTGATGCAGACCACGCCCATCAAGCCGACGGCGAACGGGTATCCGAAGCTCCAACTCGGCCTAGGCATGTGCTTGAAGTTCATGCCGTAAATGGCGCTCCCCGGAGGGGCGGCCGCTCCGGGCCCTGGAGCTGTCCTGTAGTCCACGAGGCTGAGGGTCATGCTGTGTCAGGGTCGGTGCCGATCGCACCGGCCGAGCGAAGCGAACGCCCGAGGTCCCCGGTGAGGATTCGGGGATGTCGTCGCCACCACCACAGATCGGGGCCGGGCAGCCTGTGGAACTGGCCGAGTGCTTGGCCGTCGTCGTCGACGGTCACGGCCTTGTACCGTTCGTCCAGAGCTTTGATCTGCGGGGTCCAGAGCGGGCGGGAGGCTCTCATGCCGATTCCGTCCGGGCGACCGAGATATGTCCCGCCGGACCGCATTGCGGCGGGAGGAAACCGATCTGGTGCGCAGAGGTCGCCCCGAGCCTGCCGTTGGAGGGCAGAGTCCTGCTGGTGAACGCGCGGGAGCCTCACAGGGGTGGCTGGCGAGGGATCCGAGATCCGATGAAATACAGGTCCTGGGCGGGGTCGGCCTGTGCCAGGTCGCGGTGCACCTGTCCTACGTGACCACGGACGGCACGCGCTGATCAACCGTCGCCTGTACCTGGGCGAGGACTGGGCCGGTGACGACGAGCGTCGCGAGGTGACCAGGCCATGGTGCCCGTCAGCCCGCGTGAACTCCTCGCCCTGCTCCGGGTCTTCGTCCTTTACCGGCCCGCCAGGACGCCCGATCCCGCGCACGCGCTCAGCCGTCACCTGACAGGACAGGAACCTCACTCCTCACCAACTACAGCTGCCATGTCGGAACTCGAACGAATTGCCCAGTTATGTGCACGTCGGCCTCGATGTGAGCAGCCGTGGCCCGCAGTTCCGGCAAGATGGTCGTGACGCACTCCGCGGCGGGGCGGCGACCGCTGTGCATGGTGACGTTGATCGCCGCCATGAGGCCGCCGTCGCGGTCATGTACCGGTACGGCGATCGAGCGAAGCCCTTCTTCCAGTTCCTCATCGACCAGGGCATAACCGTCCTCACGGACTCGGTCGAGAATCAGCTCGAGGTCGGTGGGCCGGGTGACCGTGCGAGCGGTCAGCGCCCCCATCCGCACGCGCGCCAGCCGGGCAGTGCGCTCCTCGGCCGGCAGCCCCGCCAACAGCACCCGGCCCGTGGAGGTCGCATAGGCGGGCACGCGCGCGCCCACGGCGATATCAGCGTCCATGATGCGTCCCGCGGCGATCGAGGCCGCGCACTGGACATCGTCACCGGCGAGCACTGCCAGGGACGTCGAGTCCTCCACCTTGCGGGTGAGGGCGGCGAGGTGGGGGTGCGCGATCCGGGTGAGTGTCGTCTTGGACAGCGGCGGGAAACCGAGGGCGAGGACGCGTGGAGTGAGCCGGAAGACCCGCCCGTGCCGCGTGACGTGACCGAGGTGTCCCAGGGTTATCAGGGCACGGCGAGCCGTGGCGCGGGACAGCCCCGTGGCTTCGGCGACCTCGGTGAGGGTCAGCTCCGCACGGCCCTCACCGAACGCGGTGACCACGGTCAGGCCGCGGGCCAGGGATTCGATGAACTCCCCGCCCAGTTCCTGTTTGGACGCGCTCGTCCAGGTGGCGAGCCCGACGGCAGTGCTCTTGCTCGGCGGCTCCGGAGGCGGAGCGTCGGCCAACTTCCGCTCCATGACGGTCACGGCAGTACGGAGCCTGGGGAGAAGGGCGTCGCGCAGCGAGTCCGCGCTGTGCCGACTGGTATGGCTCACGACGCTCGCCACACAGGCGATCCGGCCGTCGGGGGCGCGAACCGGAACGGCTGCGGCGACGAGCCCCGGCTCGATCAACTGGTCGTCCATCGCCCAGCCATGGGCGCGCGCCCGTTCCACCCGTTCTTCGAAGTCTGTCGTGGCGGTACGGTGCGATCGAGGGGGGACCGCCGGGAAGCCGAGGTCCTCGGGGTCGGCGTCCTGCCGCTTGTGCCACCGCGCCCAGTCGTCCGTGCTCCACTCGGTTGCCAGCAGCGGGCCTGGCGCGGTGCGTTCGGCGGGCAGCAGGTCGCCGATGCGGAAGCTCAGCGACAGGGCGCGGCGGCGGATCGCTTGGTGGATGAAGCGGATGCCGTCACCGTCCGCCACCGCGAGGGACACCGACTCGTCGAGTTCCTCAGCGAGGGTATCGGCGTGCGCACTCAGCAGCGCGGGAAGGCGCAGGGCGGCCAGGTATGCGTTCCCCAGCTCCATCAGGCGGGGGGCAAGGACGGCGTTGCTGCCGTCCATCCGCATGTACCCCATGCGAGCGAGAGTTCCGGTGACCCGGTCGATGGTGGCGCGGGCCAGGCCGGTGGCCCGTCCCAGATCGCTGAGGCCGGCCGTCCCTCCGGCGTCGGTGAGCTCGCGCAGCACGGCGATACCCCGGATGAGAGGGGCCACGGCTTCCTCGGGTGGCGCGGGAGCCGCCATGGGGTCGGTAGACGTCAGGGCGTGGGGCGATGTCATGGGCTCTCCGCGGCGACTGTCTCAGCACTGCAGTGAATGATGCCTGGTGGGGGCAGAGAGCCGACAGGTCTGGGTGGCCGTGACGAGCCCACGGCAACGCCCGTCGCGCGGGGCGGTGTGTTCCGGCCGGTCGCCAAGGCCGGTGCTGCTCCGTGCTGCCGTCGCGGGGGCACGGCATCAGGACCGGCTAGCCGGGGACCTTCAGCTCGGCCTCGATGTCGGCGGCGGTGGCCAGGAGCGGCGGCAGCAGATCGTGGCGTATCGAGTCCGGCGTTCGCCGGCTGACGTGGGTGGAGAGGTTGATGCCTGCCACCACCCGTCGTGCTTCGTTCCGGATGGGTACGCCGATCGATATCAGGCCCTGTTCCAGTTCCTGGTCCACCAGACACCAGCCCTGTGCCCGCACGTGTTCCAGTTCGGCGGCGAGTGCCTCCCTTGAGGTGATGGTGCGGGGGGTGAGCGGCTTGAGGGAGGCGGTGTCCAGGTAGTGCCGCAGCCGGGGCTCGTCGAGGTGGGCGAGCAGGACCCGGCCGAGGGAGGTGGCATGGGCGGGGAAGCGGGTCCCGATGCTGATGGAGACCGTCATGATCCGCCGGGTGGGTACCCGGCTGACGTACACCACGTCTTCGTCGTCGAGCACCGCCACCGACGAGGACTCGTGGACCTCGGCGACCAGTTGCTCCAGGTGGGGCTGGGCGATCTCCGCCAGGGACATGCTGGACAGGTAGGCGTAGCCCAGTTCCAGGACCCGGGGCGTGAGGCGGAAGTGGCGGCCGTCGGTGGCCACGTACCCCAGGTCGGCGAAGGTGAGCAGGAAGCGCCGTGCGGTGGCACGGCTCGTGCCGGTGATCCTGGCGACCTCCGAGAGGGTCATTTCGGGTGTGTCGGCGGTGAACGCACGGATGACGGCCAGCCCTCGTTCGAGGGACTGCACGAAGTACCGCCCGGGTTCGTTGTCGTCCATGTGCTACGGCCCTTGTGTCGGACGGTGTGTCAGGACTCGGACTTGTGCAGGGCGAGCTCGTCGCTGCGGTCGGCCACTGCTGCATGCGTGTCGCCGTTGTGGTGCTTGGCGCGCTGGATCTGCTCGTAGACGTGGGCGCGCAGTTCGGCGAAGCGGGTGCTGGAGCGGGTGTGCAACTGGTCGCGCTCGTCGGGGAGATCGATCGTCAGATCCTCCAGCACCACGGTCGGTGAGGTGGACAGGATGATGGTGCGCTGGCCGAGATAGACGGCTTCGTCGATGTCGTGGGTGACGAACAGGACGGTGACGCCCAGTTCGCGCCACAACCGCCGGATGAGGTCCTCCAGTTCGGCGCGGGTCTGCGCGTCGACGGCGGCGAACGGCTCGTCCATGAGCAGCACCTTCGGCTCGAAGGCCACGGCGCGGGCGATGGCGACGCGCTGCTGCATTCCGCCGGACAACTGCCACGGGTAGGCCTGGTGGGCGTCGGCGAGCCCGACCACCTCCAGCGCGTGGTCGACCAGTTCCTTCTCGCGGGCCTTGCCGAGCTTCTTGCGGCGCAGGGGCAGGGCGACGTTGTCGCGTACGTTCATCCAGGCGAACAGGGAGCGGCCGTACTCCTGGAAGACGACCGCCATGCCGGGCGGGGGCCCGTCCACCGGGCGGCCGTCCAGGCGCACTTCGCCGTCGGTCGGGTCGATCAGTCCCGCCATGCACTTCAGCAGCGTGGTCTTGCCGCACCCGGACGGGCCGACCAGGCACACGAGTTCGCCGGCACCGATATGGAATGTGAGATTCCGCAGTGCTTCGACGCTGCGGTTACGTCCGGTGTAGATCTTCTGCAGGTTGCGTACGTCGAGCATCGACGTCTCCTTGTCAGGGGTTGCGCTGGGCCCGGCGCAGGCCGTGATACCAGGCCAGAACCCGGTTCTCGGCGACGCGGAAGAGCAGGGAGAGGGCGAATCCGAGCAGGCCGAGCAGCAGCACGCCGCTCCACATCTCGGGGATGGCGAAGGACCGCTGGAACTGCACGATGGTGAAGCCGAGCCCGTTGCTGGCCGCGAACATCTCGCTGATGACCATGAGGATGATGGCAATGGAGAGGGCCTGGCGCATGCCGGTGACGATCTGAGGGCTGGCCGAGCGCAGCACCAGGTGCCACAGCCGGGAGGGCCCGGTGATGCCGTAGGAGCGGCAGGTGTCGCTGAGCACTTCGTCGACGGCTCGGACGCCTTCGACGGTGTTGAGCAGGATCGGCCACATGCAGCCGCTGACGATGACGATGACCTTCATGGTGTCGCCGATGCCCGCGAACAGCATGATGACGGGTACGAGCACCGGGGGCGGGATGGCCCGGAAGAGTTCCAGGACCGGCTCCAGTACGTCGCGCACGCCACGGTGCATGCCGACCACCAGGCCGAGTCCGACACCGACGGCGACGGCGAGGAGATAGCCGGTGAGCAGGCGGACCAGGCTGGGTACGACGTCCGAGAGCAGTCGTTCGCCCGTCCATACCTCCCCGAACTTGCCCAGGATGGTGGACAGGGGGGGAACATAGAAGTCGGTGCTGCCCGCGGTGGCGAACCACCATATGGCGAACAGGACCGCGGGCAGGCCCAGGACCAGCCCGGTCCGCCGGGCGAGTGTGAGGACGGTCATCGCTGTCCCTCCCTGCGCATCGATTGGTGCCAGTGCAGTGCCCGCCGCTCGATCGCCCGGGCCACCAGGTTGACCGCGACCCCGAGGAGTCCGGTGACCAGGACCAGGGCGTAGACCCGCGGTACGGCGCCGGAGGTCTGCGCGACCGCGAGCTGGTTGCCCAGGCCGGGCGAACCGATGACGAGTTCGGCGGTGATCGTCAGGACGAGTGCCACGGTCGCGGCCAGCCGCACGCCGGTCATCACGTACGGCAGCGCGGTGGGCCACAGGACGTACCGAACCCGTCCCCAACTACCCATCCGGTAGCTGCGGGCGGTGTCCTCGGCCACCGGGTCGACGTCCTGCATGCCCGCCAGGACCTGGACGAGCACCTGCCAGAAGGAGGCGTACACGACCAGCAGCAGCTTCGACTCCAGGTCGGTGCCGTACAGCAGCACCGCCACCGGGATGAGCGCCACCGACGGGATGGGGCGCAGGAACTCGATGGTGGAGGCGGTCACCGCCCGCAGCACCGGCGCCGATCCGATCACCACGCCGGCCACCACCCCGGCCACCACCGCGATGGCCAGGCCCAGGCCCCAACCGGTGAGGGTGTCACCGAGCGCGGTCCAGAACGCGTCTTCGCCGAGCAGCTGCCACAGGGCCCGGCCCATCTCGGAGGCGGGCGGAAGGTAGTCGGCGGAGACCACACCGATGTGCGGCAGCACCTCGAGCAACACCACCAGCCCGGCCAGGCCTGCCAGTCCGCGCAACGGGGTGCGCGCTCTGTCCAGAGTGCGCCGCACGCGGCCACCGCCCACCCCGCCGGGACCTGTCGCGGTCCCGGCGGGCTTCGTCAGCACAGGAGTGCTCCCGGACGCGCTCATGAGAACAGGGCATCCAGGTCGGGCTTCTGACCGCCGAAGATGCCGTCCTGCTCGCCGAGCGAGGCCAGCTTCTCCAGGGAGGCCATGTCGTACTCGGCCGGCCAGGTCGGCAGCGTCAGCTTCTTCAGCACCTCGCCGTCGATCTTGGTGTAGGTCGTGACGATCTGACGTGCCTCGTCCGGGTGCTCGGAGGCGTAATTCAGTGACTCGGTCACGGCCTCGGTGAACTTCTTCACCAGGTCGGGGTTCTCCTGGGCCAGCTTGGTGGAGGCGAAGTACGTCGCGATGGTGAGGTTCGGGTCGGTCTCGGCGAACGGCGACGCCACGACGCGGGCGCCCTGGCCCTTGGCGATGGTCAGCGCGGGCTCGCCCACCCACGCGGCGTCCACCTGCCCGCCGTCCAGCGCGGCCGGCATCTGGTCGAACGGCATCTCGACGAACTTGACCTTCGAGGGGTCGCCGCCGTCCTTGCGCACCACCTCACGGACCGTGGTGTCCCCGATGTTCTGCAGGGTGTTGACCGCCACCGTCTTGCCGGCAAGTTCCTTGGCCGACTTGATGGGGCTGTCCTCCTTGACGGCCACCCCGCTGATGTCCTTTCCGGTGTCACCGGTGGAGGCGGTCCCGTTGACCACTGACTTGATCGGCACACCCTTGGTCTGGGCGATCATCAACGACGTGACGTTGCTGAATCCGAACTGGAACTGGCCGCTCACCACGCCGGGGATGATCGCGGCGCCGCCCTGGGCGGTCTCCATTTTCAGGTCGATGCCGCGGCTGCTGAAGAACCCCTTCTGCTGCCCCAGATACAGGGGGGCCACATCGACGATCGGGATGATCCCGACTTTGACCTGGGTGGTCTTGTCCCCGGCCGCGGAGGACGCACCACCGGTCCCGGAAGAAGATCCGCATCCGGCCGCGGCTGCGACCGTCACTACCGCTATGGCAAGCCCGAGAACGCGCCTTTGCATGGGGGCCTCCTGAACAGGAACGAGTGCGTGCGCATTGCGAACATTCGTCCGCGTGCCGAACAAATGCAAGCGGAGATTATGTCCCTGCCCGAATCGCGTCAATGGGTTGCGTCGAGGCTCCTCCCGGAACCGCGCCCTGCCGCCTTCTCCAGATCCAGACATGTTCCGACGGGTGCACCCCGGCAGCAGCAAGCCTGAGGCGCGGACGCGTCCAGCGAAGACCCAGGAGTCCTGCTCCGCGCCGCGGTCGACCACCTTGGTCACCCGCTCGTGGGGGTCCTCGCCCCGGTAGCGGGGTACTTGTCGGCGTGGTGCACGCCCGCGCCGAGGACGTTCGTCACGGCGTCGGAGTTGTCGAGCCGCACCTTGGTGTTCGTGCCCCCCGACCGAGCCGCCCTCGGCGGTCACGTAGAGCTGGGACTCGAAGCGCATCTGGTTGTCGTTCAGGTTGCCCGGGACCGTCACCCGTGCGCCCTCGCGGGTCAGGCGCTGCGCACCGCACACGTCGCCGACTACCGGGGGCTCTTCGACCGGTTTTCCCTGGACCTCGGCCAGTGCCTCCCCGACGCCGCGCGCTCGTCTCCCGCGCCGACAAGGTGATCGTCCACGAAGCCGTCCCCGCTCCCCGGCCGGACGATCGGCACCATGCTGAGCGATGGCACCGCCCTCGACGGCCTGCCTTCGAGTGTGGGCTTCACGACCAGGGCCACCGTCGCGAGCGGCTCTGCCACCTCCATCTCGGGCGCCTTCCAGTCCATGGCCCGAGTGGGATCGTGCTTCGACTGTGAGGATGCTCAGGTGCCGCTCCGGGCGGTGGCCTGACCCGGGTGGTGGTGGCCGACGTCGGCTACGGGCAGAACGCCGACTTCCGCGACGGCCCGCACGGCCGGGGCATCGGCTATGTGGTGGCGATCCGGTCGGACGTGACCGTCCACCCCCTCGACGTGCGGTCCACCGCCCTGGCGTGGGTCCGGAACCGGCCGCAAGCGCAGATCCTTCGAGGTCGTACGCGCCAAGCGGTGGGTCGGCACCGGCAGCCTCCACGTGACCGGCCTCTCCGACCGCGACCCGCAGTACAAACTGCCGGTCGTCGAGCAGCTGCTGGGGGCCGCGCTCCGCACCGACGCCCTGGTCACCCTCGCCGCCACGCGCACCTTCCCGGTGAAGCGGCCGCCCTCGGGGACACTGATGAGCGCCATGCATCACGGCGTCCCCAACCGGCATTGGACCGCCCCGGAGCCGATCACCAATAGTGCTGGGCATGGGCGCAGACGCCGTGACGGAGGTTCGCCGATGACCATCTCCCCACCACCCGCAACCGCCGAGCCGGCCCGTGCCGCCTCGCCGTTGACGATCAGCGAGCAAGGCGCTTTCTGGGTCGGTGTCGGGCGCAAGCCGACCGAGGCCGGGACCGCCGCCCAGGCCGCGATGTACGCCCAGTACCAGATCCCGGCCGATCTCCGGCATCCGCTGCCCGTGGTGATGGTCCACGGGGGCGGCGGCCAGGGCTCGGACTATCTGTCGACGCCGGACGGGCGCCCCGGCTGGGCCACCCGGTTCCTCCAGGCCGGTTACGCCGTGTACGTGGTCGACCGTCCAGGTCACGGGCGCTCCCCGTACCACCCCGATGTCCTCGGGCCCATCGAGGGCGCGGCGCCGACGTACGAGTTCATCCGCTGGCTGTTCTGCGAGGGGGCGGGACGACCGGGCAGCCAGTGGCCCGGCAGCGGCGAGGTCGGCGACGACTCCGCGTTGGACCAGTTGATGGCGAGCCAGGGCCCGACGCTGCCCACCTTCGCCGAGAACGAGGAGCAGATGCGGCGCTGCGGGGCCGAGTTGCTGGACCGTATCGGACCGGCCGTGCTGATCACCCACTCCATGGGTGGGCCGTTCGGCTGGCTGGTCGCCGATGCCCGGCCCGGGCTGGTGAAGGCCGTTGTCTCCATCGAGCCGATCGGGCCGCCGTTCACCGAACTGCCCGGCCTCGGAAAGCTGGAGTGGGGGCTCACCGCCGCCCCGATCACTTACGAGCCGCCGGTAACGACCCCCGACGAACTGCGCCTTCGGCTGCGCGAGGCGGGGGGCGACGGGCTGCAGGACTGTCTCGTCCAGGACGAAGAGGCAGGCGCCGTGCGGTCCCTGCCAGGGCTCCAGGGCTTCCCGATCGCCGTGGTCGCGACCGACCACTCGCCGTTCGCGGCGTTCCAGCACGGTGTCGCCGACTACCTCGTCCAGGCCGGTGCCGACGCCGAGTTGCTGCGCCTGGCGGACCTGGGGCTCACGGGCAACGGTCACCTGCCCATGGGCGAGAAGAACTCCGACGACGTGGCCGAGGCACTGATGGCCTGGCTGAACAAGCGGCTGGCGGCTGTGGAGGAAACGTCCCGATGACAACCGCGACAACCGTGCCGACCGTCGAGACCGATGTGCTCATCGTGGGAAGCGGGCCCGCGGGAGCGAGCGCCGCACTGGCGCTGAGCACCTATGGCGTGCCGAACGTCATGGTCACCCGCTACTCGCGCCTCGCGGACACGCCCCGGGCGCACATCACCAACCAGCGCACCATGGAAGTGCTGCGTGACCTGGGTGTCGAAGAGGATGTGATCGCCCAGGCCACCCCGCAGCATCTGATGGGCAACACCGTCTTCTGCACCGCCCTCGCGGGCGAGGAGCTCGGCCGGCTGAGGTCCTGGGGCAACGAACCGCTCGTGCAGGCCGCGCACGAGCTGGCGAGCCCCACCCGCATGTGCGACATGCCGCAGCACCTCATGGAGCCGGTGCTCGTGAACGCGGCCATAGCACGCGGAAGCCGACTGCGGTTCGGCACCGAGTACTTGTCGCACGAGCAGGACGCGGACGGCGTGACCGCCACGGTCCGCGACCGGCTGCGCGGCGACACGTACACCATCCGCGCCAAGTACCTGATCGGCGCGGACGGCGGCCGCAGCAAGGTGGCCGAGGACGCCGGGCTGCCGATGGGCGGCCAGATGGGCGTGGCCGGCAGCATCAACATCGTCTTCGACGCGGACCTCAGCAAGTACGTGGCGCACCGACCCGCCACCCTCTACTGGGTGCTGGCGCCCGGCGCGACCGTGGGCGGCATCGGCGCCGGCCTGGTGCGCTGCGTACGGACGTGGAACGAGTGGCTGATCGTGTGGGGCTACGACGTCGACGCCGGGCCGCCGGACCTCACCGAGGAGTACGCCCTGTCCGTCGTCCGCAAGCTGATCGGCGACGACGAGATCCCGGTGACCATCAAGTCGTCCTCCGCGTGGACGGTCAACGAGATGTACGCCGAGACCTACTCCAACGGCCGTGTCTTCTGCGCCGGTGACGCCACGCACCGCCACCCGCCGTCCAACGGCCTCGGCTCCAACACCTCCATCCAGGACTCCTACAACCTCGCCTGGAAGCTCAAGCTCGTCCTCGACGGCACCGCCTCCCCGAAGCTCCTCGACACCTACACCGCCGAACGCGCCCCGATCGGCCGCCAGATCGTCACCCGCGCCAACAAGTCCATCGGCGAGACGGCACCCGTCTTCGAGGCGCTCGGCGGCCTGGCGCCGCAGACCCCCGAGCAGCTGTGGCGGAACATCGCCGCCCGCAAGGACGCCACCACGGAGGCCGAGGAGCAGCGGGCGCGGCTGCGGGAGGCGATCGCCTTCAAGGCGTACGAGTTCAACGCCCACGGCGTGGACCTCAACCAGCGCTACACCTCCGCCGCGATCGTCCCGGACGGCACCGAGGACCCCGGCTTCGCACGCGACCCCGAGCTGCACTCCCAGCCGAGCACCCGCCCCGGCGCCAAACTCCCGCACGCCTGGCTCTGCGCGGGCATCCGCAACCTGTCCACCTTGGACCTGGGCGGAAACGGCCGGTTCACCCTGGTCACCGGCATCGGCGGCGAGCCCTGGACGGAGGCCGCCCGCATCCTCGGCAAGGAGTTCGGCCTGGAGATCGCCACGGCGCTCATCGGCCCCGGCCAGGAGTACGAGGACCCGTACGGGGACTGGGCCCGGCTGCGGGAGATCGGCGACTCGGGCGCGCTGCTGGTGCGGCCGGACAACCATGTGGCCTTCCGCCGCCAGGACGCCACCGGTGACGTCACGGCCGCACTGGGCGACGCGCTGCGGCAGATTCTCGGATGGGGCTGAGCGGCCATGGACCTCACCGCGAAGACCGGGACGACCGAGAAGACCGCGACGACGACGTCGGTGCTGGAAAGCTTCGCCCACACCTCCGATCCCCGACTGCGCGAGGTGCTGGCCTCCCTGACGCGTCACCTGCACGATTTCGTACGGGACATCGAGCCGACCCAGGCCGAGTGGGAGCGGGCGATCGACTTCCTCACCGCAACCGGGCACATGTGCGACGACACCCGGCAGGAGTTCATCCTGCTGTCGGACGTCCTGGGTGTGTCGATGCTCGTCGAGACGATCAACGACCACAAGGCCGCCGCCGCGACCGACTCGACGGTGCTCGGCCCCTTCCACATGACCGAGTCCCCGGTCCGTGAACTCGGGGCGAACATCGATCTGGTCGGCGGCGGCGAGCCCTGCGTGATCAGCGGACGGGTCGTCTCCGTCGACGGCACCCCGCTGCCCGGCGCGACGCTGGACGTGTGGCAGGCCGACGACCAGGGCTTCTACGACGTCCAGCAGCCGGAGAAGCAGCCGCCGGGTAATGGGCGCGGGCTGTTCACAGCGGACGCGGAAGGGCGGTTCTGGTTCCGCTCGTGCGTTCCGAGCCCGTATCCGATTCCGACGGACGGACCGGTCGGCTCGCTGCTGGAGGCGACCGGCCGCCACCCCTACCGTCCGGCCCATGTCCACTTCATCGTGGGCGCCGAGGGGTACAGCCCGGTGACGACGCACATCTTCGTGGCGGGCAGCGACTATCTGGAGTCGGACGCCGTCTTCGCCGTGAAGGAGAGCCTGGTCGAGGAGTTCGTCGAGGTGGACTCCCCCGAGGAGGCCGCGGAGTTGGGCCTGGCCAACCCCTTCCGCCGGGCGCGCTTCGACATCGTGCTGCAACCGGTGATCGCGTGAGGGAACGCGCCCTGGACTTCACCCACCAGGCCCAGCCGATGCGCGTCCTCTTCCGGTCGGGTGCCGTCCCGGACGCGGTGCCCGACGAGGTCGCGCTTCTCGGCCTGCGCCGCGTCCTCGTGCTGTGCGACCACCATGGCCTGGACACGGCCCGTGCCGTCGCCGCGTCTCTAGGCGACGCCTGCGCCGGGCTGCACGCGGGGGCGGTGACGCACGTCCCGGTGGAGGTCGCCGACCTGGCCGTCGAAGCGGCTCGCGAAGCCCAGGCGGACGGCTGCGTGGCGGTCGGCGGCGGTTCCGTGACCGGCCTGGCCAAGGCCGTCGCGCTCAGGACCGGCCTGCCCATCGTCGCCGTCCCGACGACGTACGCCGGATCGGAGATGACACCCGTCTGGGGCCTGACCGAGGGCGCGGTCAAACGCACCGGGCGCGACCCGAAGGTGTTGCCGCGCAGCGTCGTGTACGACCCGCTGCTCACGCTCACCATGCCGCCCGTGGGGTCCGCGACGAGCGGCATGAACGCGATCGCGCACGCCGTCGAGGCTCTGTACGCCCCGGACTCCACTCCGATCGTCTCCCTCATGGCGGAGGAGGGTGTGCGGGCGCTGGCCGCGGCCCTTCCCGAGATCGTCGCCGACCCCTCGGGGCATGACGCGCGCAGCCGCGCGCTGTACGGGGCGTGGCTGTGCGGTGCCTGTCTCGGCGCCACCACCATGGGGCTGCACCACAAGCTCTGCCATGTGCTCGGCGGCACCTTCGACCTGCCGCACGCCGAGACACACGCCGTCGTCCTGCCCCATGTGCTGGCCTTCAACGCGCCGGCGGTTCCCGAGACACTGTTGGCGCTGCGCCGGGCGCTCGATGTCCCGGATCCGGTACGGGAGTTGCACGAGCTGGGCGAGCGTCTTGGCATCCCGCGATCGCTCGCCGAGCTGGGCCTGACCGCCGCCGACGTGGACCGTGCGGTCGATGTCGCTCTCGGGGCGCCGTACGCGAATCCCCGCCCGGCCTCCGCCGACGATCTGCGCGCCGTCCTGCACGCGGCCTGGGCGGGCGAGCCGCCGTACGGCGGCTGACCGCTTCTACCGGGCGAGTTCGGCGTACGGAACGCCGCTCGCACGTCGGGCCACCCGGCGTGCGACCTCGGCGAACGCCGGGGCGGCGGGCGAGTGACCGGCCTCCGGAAAGGCGACGGCGGCCACCAAGCCGAGGGTCTCCTTCGGAGCGACGTTCTCCACTCCCGGGTGCGGGAACATCCGGGTGGCCGACAGCGGCATCAGTCCCACCATGTGCTGGTAGGCGATCTTCAAGGACACGTCCTGGGCCGAGCGGGCGTGGAAGCCGACCGTCGGGGCGTCGTCCCCGTTTCGTCCGCCCAGCCAGAAGTCGAGGCCCGGCTCGGGGGTGACCCAGGGCTGATCGAAGACCTCGGTCACGTCCACCGCGGCTGCCCCAGCCAGCGGATGCCCCTTCCACAGCGCGAGGGAAGCGGGCTCGGTGAAGATCGGTACGCGTGTCACGCCCGGCATGTCGACGTTCAGGGGCAACAGCGCCACGTCGTGCTCGCCGGCCAGCAGCGGGTCGAGCCCCTGGTGGAAGTCCGCTTCGTGCACCCGGATCGTGGCTCTGGGATACCGCTCGCAGAACGCCTCGATGACCGGATGCGTCAGCTCCGCGAGAGCCACCCCGTAGAGCGCGACCCGCACCTCGTCCCGTTGCCTGGCCCTGATGGCGTCCGCGGCGGCGGCGAGCCGCTCGGCATCGGCCAGCACGTCGCCCGCCCGTTCGAGCAGTTCCGCGCCGTCGGCGGTGAGCGCCACATGCCGTTTGTCGCGGTCGAACAGCTGGACGCCCAGCTCACGCTCGAGGGCGGCGATCGATCGCGTCAGCGCGGGCTGGGTGAGGTGCAGACGCTCGGCGGCGACCCGGTAATTCAAGATCTCGGCGAGCGCCGAGAAATGGCGCAGGTTCCGGAGTTCCACTCAGCCCTCCAGAAAGGCGGGGTCCACGACGTTGTGGTCCGCGCCAGGTTACAGCGCGCTTCCCCGCACGTCACCAGGCAGAAATGTGCGGCATTCCCGTCACCTCCTCCGACCTGCTGTGATGCACGACACTCATCAAGCCCCGGGTTACCGGCATTGGACGGTCCTTCGCCGCGCTGCCAACACTCCTTTCAGGCCGACCCAGAACACCAGCGGATGGGGTGCGAATTGTCCGAGACAACCGAGACAACCGAGGCAGCCGAGAAAATCATCGAGATTCCGCAGCCGGAGCCGGACCTGACACCGGAGGAACTCGTGCGCCGGGCCGCCGGCATGAGGACCTGGCTTCGTGATCACCAGGACGAGACCGAACAGCGGACCGGTATCCCCGAGGACACGCACAAGGCGTTCCTGGAGGCGGGTTTCTACCGGTCCCTCCAGCCACGCCGCTTCGGCGGCTACGAGTTCGACCTGCGGACCTACTCCCGGATGGTCACCGAGCTGGCCCGCGGCTGCCCGTCCAGCGGCTGGAACCTGTGTCTGGCCGCCTCCCACAGCCTGGTGGTGGCCGGCCGCTTCCCCGAGAGCACCCAGCGCGAGGTGTTCGGGCCGGACGGTGACTTCCGGGCCCCGCTGCCGATCGCCCCGAGCGCCACCGCGACGAGGACCCCCGACGGGTACCTGGTCAACGGCCGCTGGGACTACTCCTCCGGAGTCAACGTCTCCACGCACTTCCTGGGTGGCGTACTCATCATCGACGAAGAGGGCGGCATCCCCACGCCGGGCATGGTGCTCGTGCCCTCCGGCTGGCGGATGCTCGACAACTGGGGCGAGATCCTGGGCTTCCGCGGCAGCGGCTCCAACAGCGTCGTGGCCGAGGACGTCCTCGTACCGTACGAGTACGTGTCCAGGACCCACCTCGCGGCGAGCGACGTCACCGACGGGCCGGGTGTGGAACTGCACGGCAACCCGCTGTACGCGGGCCGGCTGATGTCGTTCTTCAACATCCAGCTGTGTTCGATCGTGGCGGGCACCGCCTGGGCCGCGGTCGACGAGTACCGGCGGATCATCACCACCAAGAACACCACGCTGCCGCCCTTCAAGCCACGCAGCCACGATCCGGAACACCAGCGCAACCTCGGCCTGGCCACGGCCCTGGCCGACAGCGCGCAGCGGATCATCCTGTCGGTCGCCGACGACTACATCGCGTACGCCGCCCGGGGCCTGGCAGGGGGCGAGCCCTTCTCCGAACTGGACGACCAGGCCCTCTCCGTCACGGCCCGGCAGTCCGGCCAACTCGCCTGCCAGGCCGTCGAGATGCTGGCCTTCGCCAGTGGCTCCAGCGCGCTGGCGAACGGCGAGCGCATGCAGCGGTACCTGCGCGACGTCGCCACGTACAAGACACACATCAACGCGCAGCACGGCTCGTGGGCCACGGGGTACGCCCGTTCTCTGCTCGGGCTGGAGACCGCGGCGTGAACCGGCAGACGCCCGCCGCGACGGCGCCCGGCGGTGGCCCGGCGGACGACCCCGGCCAGTTCCGGCACGTGCTCGGCCACTACCCGACGGGTGTCACGGTGGTCACCGCGAAGGAACCCGACGGCACCCCGGTCGGCATGGTGATCGGCTCGTTCACCTCGGTGTCCCTGGACCCTCCGCTCGTCGCGTTCCTCCCCGGCCGCTCCTCCACGACCTGGCCCAGGATCATGGCCGGCGGCGCCTTCTGCGTGAACGTGCTGGCCGCCGTCCAGGAGGACCTCTGCCGGGACGTCAGCGCCAAGGCACCCGACGTCTTCGACCGCCACCCGTGGCGCGGCGCGGCCTCGGGCAGCCCCGTCCTGGCGGGCGTCGCCGCCTGGATCGACTGCGACATCGCCGACGTGTGGACCCTCGGCGACCACTACTTCGTCCTCGGCCGCGTCCGGGAACTCGGGGTGGAGAAGACCGGCACCGCACCGCTGGTCTTCTCCCGGGGGCGGCTCACCCCGTTGCCGCCCCGCCGGGACCACGACGACTCGGCCGCCTACACCTGGCCCGACTGGTTCTGAGAGCTTTGAGAGCTTTGAGAGAGGAGAGGCGCACCATGCGCGATCAAGGGCTCGGCTCGTGGCCCGCGCGGCGTGCCCGCATGGCACCGGAGGCCACCGCCGTCGTGCACGACGGTGGATCCCTGTCCTACGGAGAGCTGGCGGCGCGCGTGACGCGGCTCGCGCACGCCCTGCGTGCCCTGGGGGTCGGCCACGGCGACCGGGTGGCCTACCTCGGCGCGAACCATCCGGCCCTGGCGGAGACGCTGTTCGCCGCGAACGCGCTGGGCGCCGTCTTCGTCCCGCTCAACACCCGCCTCGCGGCACCCGAGTTGGCCTTCATCCTGGGCGACTCGGGAGCGACGGTGCTGGTTTTCGGGGCCGAACTCACCGACACCGTCGACGCGTTCAGGGACGACGTCGAGGTGAAGCACTACGTCGAGGTGGGGAGCGCGTACGAGGAGCTGCTCGCGAACGCACCCGACGACCCCCTGGACGAGACGGTCGGCCTCGACGAGGTGTGCATGATCCAGTACACCTCCGGCACCAGCGGCCGTCCCAAGGGGGTCATGCTCACCCACGCCAACATCGCCTGGAACTGCTTCAACATCCTGCTGGAGGTGGACATCACCTCCGACGACGTCGCTCTGGTGGTGGCACCGATGTTCCACACCGCCGCCCTCAACGCCGTCTTCCTGCCGGGCTTCCTCAAAGGAGGGACGTCGGTGCTGATGCGCGGTTTCGACCCGGAACGGGTGCTCGACGTCATCGCCGAGCACCGGGTGACGAGGATGTTCGGCGTGCCCGCGATGTACCAGGCCATGACCCGGTCGTCGCGGTGGGCGACGGCCGACCTGTCGTCGATCCGGATCCTGATGTGCGCGGCGGCACCCGTACCCAAGGCCCTCATCCACACCTACCAGGACCGTGGCCTGACCTTCCTCCAGGAGTACGGCCTGACCGAGACCGCTCCCGCCGCGCTGGGCCTGCGCGCACAGGACAGCATCCGCAAGGCCGGCTCGGCCGGCAAACCCTGCTTCTTCACCGACGTACGCGTGGTGCGGCCCGACCTCACCGATGTCGCACCGGGCGAGGTCGGCGAGGTGATCATCGAGGGCCTCAACGTGATGAAGGGCTACTGGCAGTGGCCCGAAGCGACCGAGGACGCCTTCGTCGAAGGAAGCTGGTTCCGCTCCGGAGACGCGGCCACGGTCGACGAGGAGGGGTACGTCACGATCGTCGACCGCATCAAGGACATGTACATCTCCGGCGGGGAGAACGTTTATCCGGCCGAGGTCGAGCAACTCCTCTACCAGCATCCCGCGGTCGCCGAATGCGCGGTGATCGGCGTACCCGACGAACGATGGGGCGAAGTGGGCAGAGCGCTGGTCGTGCCCCGCGCGGGCGCCGACGTGTCGCCCGACGACATCATGGACTCCCTGTCCGGCCGACTCGCCAAGTACAAGCTCCCCAAGTCGGTCGTCCTCGTCGACGCCCTGCCCCGCAACGCCACCGGCAAGATCCTCAAGGCCCGCCTGCGCAGCCAGTACGGCTCCGTGCCGGCCCGCGGCGCCGAGGAGGCATGACGCCAGGCTCCGTGCGTAGGACGCGGGCCCAGCCCCGGCCCACCGCACGGGATCTTCTCGATGCCTCCCAGCGCGTGCAGCTCACCAGCGGAGACCACGGCGGGCCGAAGGACAAAAGTCGAAAGGCCGGTGTAAGACCAGCAGCCTCGACGGCAAGGCCTCACGCGCCGCCCGGCTGCGCAGGGCACCGAACTTGCCCAGCTCAGGAGCCTTCGGGTTCTTGTAGAAGTCGGTCGTGTCCCGGAGTCGAATGCGGTCAGCATGAGCACCCGTGGTGGCGCCGGCCGGGTGAGGACGTGCTGTGGGAGTTCGGCTTGGCGACGCTCGCCGTCCAGGTGGCCTTGTGGACCGTCTTCGGGCTCGTCCTCGGGGTGTTCGCGGAGCGGGTACTGGTTCCCCGGGCGGCAGCCGCCGTGGAGCAGGCTGGGCGTGCGGCTCCCGTACCGCACTGAGAACATCCGCTCCGAAGGCCCCGACCGGCAAGCTCCGGCGGGGCCTGGCGGAAGCCTTCTGAGAGGTCAAGCCCCCTTCGCGAAGACGAGTACTTCCGTGGAGGCGACGCCCATGGGCGCCAGGAAGCTGGCCTCCAGGCTGCAGCCGAGGGTCGCGAAGAGGTCCACGCATGTCCGGCGAGGCATGGCGGCGGGGTAGGAGTCGTGCCCCGCGCCGCCCTTCGTCGCCCAGGCCTGCACCGCGGCCGGGTCCAGGCAGGTCTCCGTCATGACGTCGAAGACGATCCGACCACCGGGTCGCGTGACACGCGCCATCTCGAAGAAGTAGCGGGAGGCGCAGAGGAAGGTCACGGTGTTGAAGACCTTGTGGGCCTGAACGAGATCGATGCTGCCGTCGGGTGTCGGAGCGAGACTGGATCCCGCGGTCGGTTGGGCGACCACGCCGAATGTGTCCACCAGGTAGTCGGCCCAGGGCGCCGCCGTCTCGTAGATCTCGTAGCGGCCCGGTGAGCACTCCTTCAGCGTCTTCTCCAGGTACCGTCCGGACCCCGGGCCGATCTCCAGCACCGTGTGCGGGTTGGCGGCGAAGACGCCCACCGCGCGTAGTTCATCGACGGTGGACTGGGTTGCGCCAGGCGTCCCGTTCATGACCTCGTCGATGTGGTCACCGACCGACAGACCGGACGCGCGGGCAGCCCGCATCGTTGCCTCGAAGGGAAGGAAGTCGTCTACGCCCCCCAGGTTGTTGGTGCTGCGCACGATGTCGAATCCAGCACGTCCCAAGAGCCGCTTGACCCCCGACTTCACTACGGACGTTCCCCTGCCGACTGCCCCCATCAGGCATGACCCCCCCAGGTCGTCTCCACCCTGGATATCAGCATAGGACCGCGGACACGGAGACGCAGCGGGACGGCGACAAGGCTGCTGTTCTCGTCCTCCTGGCCATCACAGCGGGTATGGTGCGCGGCAACCTGACCCGAGAGGCCACCGGCCCCGCCCTGGACGCGGATGCGGGCAAGGGTGCCCTCAGGATGGGGATCGAAGGGGTAGGTGACGTGCATCGGCATCGGGCCCACCACCGAGATCATGTCCCCACGCGATATCCCCCGTTGTCTGCCTCCCGCCTTCCTCGCTCCCGCCCTGCGTCACCACCCGGTGAGCAGCAGATGGTTGAGGAGCAGCGCGAGTACCGCCTGGGCGGCGAGCCAGGGACGGGGTCGGGTGAGGAACGCGCAGGCAGGCAGCAGCCACACGGCAAAGGGGAGCCAGATGCGCTCCGTCTCCGCCTTGCTCATGCCGGACAGGTCGGCGACCAGGAGAGCGAGGAGGGCCGCGGACACGAGAAGGGCAAGGTCGACGTGGCCGGGGGGTTCGGAGTGCCGCCGGAGCAGCACGGCACCCGTCCGCCGTAGCCCCGGTGCCGTCGCCAGGCCCGTGATCATCACCGCGCAGGCGAGGTTCGCCCATACCCAGTAGCCGTAGGGGCGGATGCCGCCCACGCCCTGGTGGTAGCGCGTGACCAGCAGGCGGTACGCCTCCCACCAGTCGAACCCGGCGAGGGTGAAGGCCGTCGGCACCACGGCCAGGCCTGCGAGCAGTGCCGCGAGCAGCATGGGGCGTGCCCGGACATGTCGTCGGCCGAGCAGCAGCACCGCCGCGCCGATGAGGGCGACGAGGGTGAGGCCGTACGAGAGGTAGCAGGTGAGCCCGAAGAGGAGTCCGGCTGCTGCCGCCCACCACAACGACCGGCCGGTGACCGCGAGTGCCAGCAGCGCAACCGCCCACGCCGCGACCGCCGCGAAGTACGCGTCGGCCGAGGTGCCCATCCACACCGCGGCCGGGGCCAGGACCAGGAAGGGCGCCGCTCGTCGCGCGAGGCTCTCACCGGCCAGTGCCCGCAGCGCGACCAGCACGGCCACGCATGCCGTCGCGCCGACGGCGATGCACCACACCCCTGCCCAGCCGCCGCCCCGCAGGCCGATCCGGTCGAGGAGGACGAAGGTGAGCGTCGCCGCCGGGGGGTGCCCGGCGACATGGGCGGGCCAGTTGTCGGGGGACTCCAGAAGGATGTGGTGAGTGAAGTCCCGCAGGGTTGCCGGAATGTCGTCGAAGCGGTCGATGACCTGGAGGTACTCGTGGGGGGTGGTGAGGCGGCCCGCGATGCCTCGCTGCCAGCCGTCGATCAGTGCGAGGGAGGCGATCCAGGCCGTTGCCGTCGCCCAGGCCGTCGCCAGCAGGGCCCGCCAGGGCAGCCGGGCGGCGAGGACGGGGCCGTATGCCACCACGGCCGCCGACACAAGGAGGGCGGTCGGTGTGCCGGGGCCGACGTGCGGGGACCAAGTGGCCAGCAACGGTGGCCAGTTGACGAACAGTGTGTGGTGGGAGCTCTGGATGTGCCGTCCGACCAGTACGGCCGCCGTGACGAGGAGGGCGGCGGCCAGGGCGGCGTACAGATCGCGCAGGAGGGGGCGGGTCACATCCGCACGCTAGGCCGGGCGATGGGTTGAAGTACCTCCGTCCGGGCCGGACGTCAGCGTTTCGTCATGGGTCGTGGGGCCGTTCCGGGGGTGTCCCGGACCTACGGTCGAGCCATGACACGGTCTCCTTCCTCGCCGGGTTTCTGGCGCAGTCCCCTGCGCGGCCCCTGGCTGACCTCGGTGCTGGGTGTCGTCCTGCTCGGCGGGATCACGGTGCTGTTCGTGACCGGGCTGGTGTCCTACGCCGCCTACAACCCGAATCTGGCGCCGGTGAACGACAAGACCCCGGACAAGGGGATCCTCGGCTTCTATCTCTTCCCCTGGCCCACCGATCCGCACTGGCTGTACCGGCTCAACCAGGGTGTCCACGTCACGCTCGGCATCACCCTGATCCCCGTGCTGCTGGCCAAGCTGTGGTCGGTGATCCCGAGGCTGTTCGCCCTGCCGCCGGCCCGCTCGCTCGCGCACGCGCTGGAGCGGATCTCGCTGCTGTTGCTGGTCGGCGGCGCGCTGTTCGAGTTCGTGACGGGCGTGCTCAACATCCAGCTGGACTACATTTTCCCGGGGTCCTTCTACACCCTGCACTTCTACGGGGCGTGGGTGTTCTTCGCCGCGTTCATCGTCCACCTCGTACTGAAGACGCCCATGGCGCTGCGCAATCTGCGGCACCTGCGGGAGGAGAAGGACGACCTGGTCTCCCCACGCCCGGATCCGCCGACCGTCTCGCGGCGCGGTGCCCTGTGGTTCGTCGGCGGCGGCTCGCTGCTGCTTTTCGTGACCACGGTCGGGCAGAGCTTCGACGGGCTGCTGCGGCGCACCGCCCTGCTGGCCCCGCACGGTGGGGGCGACCCGGGCAGCGGTCCGAACGGCTTCCAGATCAACAAGACGGCCCGGTACGCCGGAATCGATACGGCGGAGACGGCCGAGGACGCCTGGCGCCTCGTCGTGACCGGACGCACCGGCACCGTCCGCCTGAGCCGCGCCGAACTGGCCCGACTTCCCCTGCACAGCGCGGCGTTGCCCATCGCCTGCGTCGAGGGCTGGTCGACCTCCGACCAGTGGTGGCGCGGGGTGCGGCTGCGTGATCTCGCCGCGCTCGTCGGGTACGACGACGATCCGCCGGACGTGCTCGTAGAGTCCCTCCAGCGGCGCGGAGCCTTCCGCCGCGCCGCCCTGCGGGCCAACCAGGTCGCCGACCCGCGCTCCCTGCTCGCCCTGTACGTCAACGGCGAGGATCTGTCCCCCGACCACGGCTTCCCGGCGCGGATCATCGTGCCGGCGGCGCCCGGCGTGCTGAACACCAAGTGGGTGGTCCGTATGACGTTCGGAGATCTCTGATGCGCCGACCGATGCCTCGACCGACGCTCCGATCGCGGATCCCTGTCGGAAGTCCGTTCCAGCTTCTGCTGCTCGCCGCCTCGTTCGCCCTCGCCGGCTACGCGGGCGTCCGCCTCCTCGCCGACGACTGGTTCGGGGTGGCGGTGTGGTTCGTGGGGGCGGCGCTGCTGCACGACCTCGTCCTGCTGCCGCTGTACGCGCTGGCGGACCGGTCCGTCGTGCAGGGGCTCGGCGCGACAGGACGACGGGACTGGGCGATGTACGTCCGGGTCCCGGCAGCGCTGTCCGGCCTGCTCCTGCTCGTGTGGTTCCCGCTGATCAGCGGCATGGTGGACCGGCGTTACCGGCTGGGCACCGGACTGTCTCCGGAGGGCTTCCTGGCCCGCTGGCTGCTGATCACCGCCGTGCTCTTCGGCGCCTCGGCGCTGCTGCTGGCGCTGCGGCTGCGCAGGGCGGCGAAGCAGCGCCCCCCGGCCGTCCACTGACCGACAGCCCTCCACCCGGCCCTGCGTGCGTGCCGCAGCAGGGCCGGGGTGCCGAGCCGCGCCCAGGGGAACGCGCCGTCCGATCCGCAGCCGTGGGTGACGTCGACGACCTGCACCTCGACACGTTCGTCGATGTCCACCGGCGCGGTCTCGGCGATCAACAGGCCGCCGGGGGAGAGGAGCCGGGCCACCCGGTCCAGCAGGGCGCGCGGATCGCCGCCGATACCGACGTTGCCGTCCATGAGCAGCACGGTGCCCCAGCGGCCCTCACCGGGCAGGGAGTCGAAGACGGAGCGGCGCAGTGCCTGGCCCCCGAGCCGTACGGCGTGGTGGACGGCGGTCTCGCTGACGTCGATACCGAGGGCCGTCCGGCCACGCGCGGCGAGTTCCGCGACCAGCCGCCCGGGCCCGCAGCCGACATCCAGCACAGCGCCCTCGCACCGGTCCAGGACGTCCAGGTCGACCGGGTCGGCGTGCGCGCACCAGCGTTCGACGTCGAGCGGCAGCAGCCAGCCGTCGGCGCGGCGCAGGAAGAGCGGGCCGCGACCGGCGCGCAGGGCGGTGGCGTACGGGTCGGCGACCGCCCAGGCGGCAGGCGTCGTGGTCATGGGCGGGTCACCGCCCGGCACCGGGCCAGCCGTGCCGCGAACTTCCCGCGCGGGGCGAGCGCGGCGACGGCGTCCGCATCAGCGGCTGTGTCTACGTCCCGAAGCCGGGGCAGGTCCCGTACCCGCAGTCCCGCCCGCACCAGCCGCTCCCGTTGTGCGGCGCCCGTGACCGGCGTCGACATGGGCACGCCCCGGAGCAGGGCGGGGTCGGGCTCGGCCAGCCCGAGGGCCCAGAAGCCGCCGTCCTCGGCCGGTCCGAAGTACGCGTCGCAGTCCGTGAAGTCGACGGTGAGCAGCCGGGGCGTCACCTGCGGGGTGTCCATGCCGATCAGCAGGGCCGGGCCGTCGCACCCGGCGAAGGCGGCCGCGAGCCGTTCGTCGAGACCGCCCGCGCCCTGCCGTACGACGTCGAAACCGGGCGGAAGCCAGGGACCGGGAGCGCCGTCCAGTACGAGGACGCGGCGGGCGGCGGGCGTCGCCGCCACGGCCCGCAGGGTGTCGGCGAGGGCCGCCTCCGCGAGCGCCGCGGCTTCCGACGGCGTGAACGGCGGGGTGAGCCGGGTCTTGACCCGGCCCGGCACAGGCTCCTTGGCGATGACGAGAAGGGTGGTCACCGGGCCGCCGTCCTCTCGCGTACGGGGGCTTCGTTCAGCACGCGGCTCATGTCCCGTACCGCCTGCCAGGTGCCGCGCCAGGTGCCCGTCACCTTCGAGGCGCCGGTGCGGGGCAGGTAGGGCACGTCGTGCTCGGTGATGCGCCAGCCCGCGTCGGCGGCGCGCACCACCATCTGGAGCGGGTAGCCGGAGCGCCGGTCGGTGAGGCCGAGCGCGAGCAGAGGCTCTCGGCGGGCTGCGCGCAGCGGTCCGAGGTCGTGCAGGCGCAGACCGGTGCGGCGGCGCAGCAGCAGGCTGAGCGCGAGGTTGCCGGCGCGGGCGTGCGCGGGCCACGCGCCGCGACCGCTGGGCCGCCTGCGCCCTAGTACGAGGTCGGTTGCGCCCTCACGCACTTCCTGCACGAAGGGCGCGAGCAGTGTCGGGTCGAGGGAGGCGTCGCAGTCGCAGAAGCAGACGACGTCGGCGGTCGCCGCGCCGAGCCCGGCGTGGCAGGCGGCGCCGAAACCCCGGCGAGGCTCGTGCACGACGGTCGCGCCGAGTGCGCGGGCGATGTCCGCGGAGCCGTCGGTGGAGCCGTTGTCGACGACGAGGGCCCGCCAGCCTGCCGGGATGCGGGCCAGGACCCAGGGGAGGGCCTCGGCCTCGTCGAGGCAGGGGAGCACGACGTCCACGGTGTTCGTGTCGGTGGTCACGGCTTTCACCCTACGAACCTGAACGGGACATATCGGGCTCCGGCTCCTTACGAAACAGGGACGTCGAAGGCGGTGGGGGACTTCGGGGGCCGTGCGGTGCGAGGCTGGAGGCATGCAACAGTCGTACGAGGTCACAGGGCAGGCCGGGCGGATCCTGGTGGTCGACGACGACCCCACGGTCGCGGAAGTCGTCGCCGGTTACCTGGACCGGGCCGGATACACCGTGGACAGGGCCGACGACGGTCCGGCAGCCCTGACCCGGGCCGCCGCGCACTGGCCGGACCTTGTCGTCCTGGATCTGATGCTGCCCGGCATGGACGGGCTGGAGGTGTGCCGCCGGATGCGCGGCCACGGGCCCGTGCCGGTCATCATGCTCACCGCGCGCGGCGACGAGGACGACCGCATCCTCGGCCTGGAGGTCGGCGCCGACGATTACGTCACCAAGCCGTTCAGCCCGCGTGAACTCGTCCTCAGAGTGGAGTCGGTGCTGCGCCGCGCACGGCCCGGCGCGGGCACACGGGCGCTGAGCGCGGCCGGCCTGACCGTCGACCCGGCCGCCCGCCGCGCCACCAAGAACGGCATCGAACTCGCCCTCACCCTCCGGGAGTTCGACCTCCTCGCCTTCTTCCTGCGCAATCAGGGACGGGCGTACGGCCGCGAGGACCTGATGCGCGAGGTGTGGGGCTGGGACTTCGGCGACCTGTCCACGGTCACCGTCCACGTCCGCCGGCTGCGCGGCAAGGTCGAGGACGACCCGGCCCGGCCCCGGCTCATCCAGACCGTGTGGGGCGTGGGCTACCGCTTCGAACCCGGCGACGGGGAGGGGGACTGACCGTGCGCGACATGCTCCTCATCGCCCTGTACGCCTTCGCCGGTGCCGCCGTCACCGGCCTGGCCGGAGCCGGTGCGCTGCGCCTGCTGCGCCGCCGCTCGCTCACCGCGTCGCTCACCGTGGTCGCCGCGGTCGCAGTGGTCGCCATGCTCGCGGGCACGCTCGCCGTCGCCTGGGCGATGTTCCTGTCACCGCACGACCTCACCGTGGTGACGACCGTGGTGGCGATGGCGGCCGTGGTCTCCCTCGCGACCGCGTTGCTGCTGGGCCGCTGGGTCGTCGCCCGCAGCCGCGAACTGGCCCTCGCCGCCCGCTCGTTCGGCGACGGCGGCGACTTCTCCGCTCCCGACGTCCCGGCCACCGCCGAACTGGAGTCACTCAGCCGGGAGCTGGCGGCCACCAGCGCGAAGCTCGCCGAATCCCGCGACAGGGAACGCGCGCTGGAGACCTCCCGGCGCGAACTGGTCGCCTGGATCTCCCACGACCTGCGCACCCCGCTGGCCGGCCTGCGAGCGATGTCCGAGGCGCTGGAGGACGGGGTCGCCGCCGACCCCGACCGGTACCTGAGGCAGATCCGCACCGAGGTCGAACGCCTCAACGGCATGGTCGGCGACCTCTTCGAACTCTCCCGCATCCACGCCGGAACCCTGCCCCTGAACCCCGCCAGGATCTCCCTGTACGACCTGATCGGCGACGCCCTCGCGGGTGCGGACCCGCTCGCCCGCGAGCACGGCGTGCGGCTGGTCGGCGTCGACGCGAACGCCGCCGCCGTCCCGGTCGAGGTCGACGGCAAGGAGATGAGCCGCGTCCTCGGCAACCTCCTGGTCAACGCCATCCGCCGCACCCCCGCCGACGGCACGGTCGCGGTCGCCGCCGAGCGCTCGCCCGACGGCGTGGTCGTGTCCGTGACGGACGGCTGCGGCGGCATCCCCGAGGAAGACCTGCCGCGGGTCTTCGACACCGGCTGGCGCGGCACGCATGCCCGCACGCCCCCGGCCGGCGCGGGTCTGGGTCTGGCCATCGTCCGCGGGATCGTGGAGGCCCACCACGGGCGGGCCACGGTACGCAACATCCCGGGCGGCTGCCGCTTCGAGGTGGTGCTGCCCGCCGCCGCTTCCTGAACGCGGGCAGCACCACCGGTCCTACGCCCGCCGCATCCCGGCCCGCGCGAACTCCGCCATGCCCTCCTCGAAACCGACCCGGGGCTTCCAGCCGAACTCGTCCCGCAGCCGTGCGGAGTCCGCGGTGATGTGCCGGACGTCGCCCAGCCGGTACTCGCCGGTGACGACGGGCTCGGGTCCGCCGCACGCGTCCGCGAGCGCTCGCGCCATCTCGCCCACGGTGTGCGGCTCACCGCTGCCGGTGTTGTACGTGGCCAGCACCCCTGTCCGAGCCTCGCCCTCCAGCGCGGCCACGTTGGCGGCGGCCACGTCCCGCACATGCACGAAGTCCCGCCGCTGACGGCCGTCCTCGAAGACACGCGGCGCCTCGCCCCGGGCGAGTGCGGACCGGAAGAAGGAGGCGACCCCGGCGTACGGGGTGTCGCGGGGCATCCGGGGGCCGTACACGTTGTGGTAGCGCAGCGACACCGCCGAGCAGCCCGTCGACCGGGCCCAGGCGGCGGCCAGGTGCTCCTGCGCGAGCTTGGTCGTGGCGTACACGTTCCGGGGGTCGACCGGCGCGTCCTCCCCGACCAGCCCGGGGGCCAGCGCCTCCCCGCACACCGGACACGGCGGCTCGAACCGCCCCGCGTCCAGATCGACGACGTCGCGCGGCCCCGGCCGCACCACGCCGTGCCGCCGACACTCGTACCGCCCCTCCCCGTACACGACCATCGACCCGGCCAGCACGAGACGCCGTACTCCCGCGTCGGCCATCGCGGCGAGCAGGACGGCGGTGCCCAGGTCGTTGCGCGAGACGTACTCCGCCGCGTCGGCGACCCCGTTGCCGAGCCCGACCATCGCCGCCTGGTGGCATACGGCGTCGACTCCGGCCAGCGCGCGGGCGACCGCCTCCGGGTCCCGCACATCGGCGCCGGGATCCGCCCGGACGTCGTACACGACCGGCTCGTGCCCGTGGGCCGTGAGCGCCTCGACGACATGGGACCCGATGAACCCGGCACCGCCGGTGACCAGTACACGCATACGGCCACGCTAGGTCCGTGGAGGTGCCGCGCCCCCGTGACCGGCCCGGCATGTCATCACTCCGTAAGGCGTCGAAGGAGCGTGGGAAGGCGCGTCGGAAAGGGACAAACCGGCACCTCCGCGAGACGCTGCCGTACGCGCCCCTCATCGCCGCCCAGGGAGACCGTCATGACAACGCCGCCTTCCCCCTCCGCGAACGACTCCTACCGCTTCGACGACCTCACCGCCCTGTTCATCAACTGCACGCTCAAGCCGTCCCCGCAGCTCAGCCACACCCAGGGACTGATCGACAAGAGCGCGGCGGTCATGATGGAGCGCGGGATCACCACATCCGAGATCCGGGCCGTCGACCACGACATCGCCCCCGGTGTGTATCCGGACATGACCGAGCACGGCTTCGCGGCCGACGAGTGGCCCGCGCTGTACGAGCAGGTGATGGCCGCCGACATCCTGGTCCTGGCCGGCCCGATCTGGCTCGGCGACAACAGCTCCGTCACCAAGAAGGTCATCGAGCGGCTCTACGCCTGCTCCTCGCTGCTCAACTCCCAGGGCCAGTACGCCTACTACGGCCGAGTCGGAGGCTGTCTGATCACCGGAAACGAGGACGGCGTGAAGCACTGCGCGATGAACGTCCTCTACAGCCTCCAGCACCTCGGCTACACGATCCCGCCCCAGGCCGACGCCGGGTGGATCGGCGCGGCCGGCCCCGGACCGTCGTACCTCGACCCGGATTCCGGCGGCCCGCAGAACGACTTCACCAACCGCAACACCGCCTTCATGACCTGGAACCTGATGCACCTTGCAGCCCTGCTCAAGCGCTCGGGCGGCATCCCCGCCCACGGCAACCAGCGCTCCGAGTGGGACGCCGGCTGCCGTGCCGACGCGGCCAACCCCGAACACCGCTGAGACGGGCACGCCCGAGGCGTAAGACTTCCGTCATCCCTCCCGCGCTGTATGAGAGCCGTCCGATCCGTTGAACTGGGAAGCGACAGGAAATCCTCAGGAGGCGAGGCAGGAATGGGACGGATGCGGAAGAGGCAGCGCGGACCGCTGATCGTCGGCGCCCTCGCAGTGGCCATGGCCGCGACGGGGTTCGGGCTGTACTGGTTCCAGCCCTGGAAGCTGTGGCAGGACGAGACCGTGGAAGAGGCGCTGCCCGGCATCGTGGAGACCTCCGGGACTCCCGCGACGGCGCCTTCGCCCACTGTCTCCGCGGTCACCGCCCCGCAGACGCTGGCGAGCGGCGAGTTGGTCAGCCACGAACACGCGACGTCGGGCACGGTGAAGCTGCTGCGGCTCGCGGACGGCACCCACGTCGTCCGGCTTGAGGACCTCGACACGAGCAACGGACCGGACCTGCGGGTATGGCTGACCGACGCACCGGTGAAGGAGGGCAGGGGAGGCTGGCGCGTCTTCGACGACGGGGAACACGTCAGTCTCGGCCGACTCAAGGGCAACAAGGGAAGCCAGAACTATCGCCTGCCCGACGACATCGACCCGGCTCGCTTCACCAGCGTCAGTATCTGGTGCGACCGTTTCGACGTGTCCTTCGGTGCCGCGGGACTCGCGCGTGCCTGACATCGGGGCACGCTTTGGCGGCGCTTGGTGGTCCGACGAAGCGCACCGGTACTCGTACGCTGTGACAGCAACTCGCTGCCCGCATCCCAGTGATCGTAGCGACGGTCTGCCGAGCATGAACGACGCTCCAACCGCATGGCCCGCGTCCCACCAAGGTCGGCGCACGGTGCCTGGCGGAGATCGATTCCGTGCGTGTGGCCCCGGCTTTCGGCCGGCGTGGGTGAGCCGCCTAAGACCTGGGCGCCGGTTGTTCCCCCGAGCCCCGGACGATCAGCCGCGTGGGCACGGTGATGGTGCGAGCCCGGGTGCGGTCGCCGTCGAGGCGGTCCAGGGCGGTGGCCGCGGCGCTGCGGCCGATTTCTTCGGGGTCCTGGGCGACGACGGTCAGAGCCGGTTCCAGTGCTTCGGCGAGTGATACGTCGTCGAAGGCGACGACGGCCACGTCCTTGCGCTTGCTGCGGGCGAGTTCGGCGACGATGCCGAGCGCCATGATGTTGTTGCCGGCGAACAGGGCGGTGGGAGGCTCAGCCAGCTCGAGGAGCTGGGCGGTCGCGGCCTGGGCGCCTGGCTGGTCGTGGGCGTTGGCGACGAGCGAGCGGTCGTAAGGGATGCCGGCTTCCTGCAGGGCCGCGCGGTATCCGGCCAGGCGTTCGCGGCGGGTGTACAGCTTGACGGGCAGGTCGCCGACGAATCCGATGCGTCGGTGGCCGTGGGTGATCAGGTGGGCGACGCCCTCTTGGGCCCCCGCACGGTTGGAGCTGACGATGCTGTCCGTGGACAGGCCGACTCCCGGTCGGTCGAGGAAGACGATGGGCAGTCCCGCCGTGCGGTGCGACTTGAGGTGGGCGTGGTCGGCGCCGACGGACGGAACGACGATCAGGATGCTGACGCGGCGGGCGAGGAACTTGTCCGTCAGGGCGCGCTCGCGGTCGGGGTCGTCGGTGGAGGAGCCCATGAGCAGGGTCAGTCCGCGTTCGCGGACGGTGTCCTCGATGGCGCGGGCCACTGCTCCGAAGAAGGGGTTGGCAAGGTCGGGGATGACCAGTCCGATGGTGGTGTCCGGGCCGCCGACGCGGATGTTGCGGGCCATGAGGTTCGGTTGGAAGCCGAGCTTGGCGACGGCGGCGAGCACCTGTTCCCTGGTCTCGGCCGAGGCGTATCCGTCCTCGTTGAGAACCCGGGAGACGGTCTTGGCACTGACGCCCACTTCACGTGCGACGTCTGCCATGGTCGGGCGGCGGTTCGCTGCCATGGAGGAAACGGTCTCCTGTGCTCGTCGGTCCCGGCCTCGGCCTCGGCCGGAACCTGTGAGTGCTTCGGTCCTGTCGTCAGTCGGCCTGGACTCCCGCAGCCTTCGCGGCCTCGGAATCCGCGACGACAGTACCTCCGGCCGCATCGACGGTGAGCGCGCCGGTCATGATGGCGACGACCTCCGCCATGGAGTAGTCCGACGGCTTGATCACGGCAGCGCGCTTCCCCAGCCGGTGGACGTGGATCCGGTCGGCGATCTCGAAGACGTGCGGCATGTTGTGGCTGATCAGGACGACCGGCATGCCCTTGTCCCGGACGCGGCGGATGAGGTCGAGGACCTGCCCGGACTCCTTGACGCCGAGGGCGGCGGTGGGTTCGTCCATGACGACGACGCTGCGGGCCCAGGCCACGGCGCGGGCGACCGCCACGGCCTGCCGCTGTCCGCCGGAGAGGGTCTCGACCGACTGGGTCAGCGAGCGCAGGCCGATCTTCAGGTCGGCCATGTGCTCGGCGGCCTCCTGGCGCATGCGCTTCTTGTCGAGCATGCGGAAGGCGCTGCCGAGGATGCCGGGGCGGCGGAGCTCGCGCCCGAGGAACATGTTCGAGGCGATGTCCATGGAGGCGGCCACCGCGAGGTCCTGGTAGACCGTCTCGATGCCGTGGGCACGGGCACTTTGCGGGCCGGAGAAGGTGATGGGTTCGCCGCCCAGGCGGATTTCGCCCGCGTCGGGGACCACCGCGCCGGTGAGGGCCTTGATGAGGCTGGTCTTGCCCGCGCCGTTGTCGCCGATGACGGCGAGGACCTCACCGGGCATCAGATCGAAGTCGGCGCCGTCGATGGCGGTGACGTGGCCGTAGCGCTTGACGAGGCCGCGGGCCTGCAGAACGGGCGTCGCAGTGGTGGTGGTCATCGGGCCTTCTTCCGGGAAATCTGGTCGACGGTCACCGCGAGGATCACCAGGACTCCGGTGATCAGGGTCTGGTAGATGGAGGCGACGCCCATCAGCTGCAGGCCGTTGCGGAACACACCGACGATGAGGACGCCGATGAAGGTGCCCAGCACCGAGCCGCGTCCGCCGAAGAGGCTGGTGCCGCCGAGGACGACGGCGGTGATGCTGTCGAGGTTGTCGGTCTGCCCGGCCTGCGGGTCGCCGACCCCGGTACGGGAGATGAGCAGCAGGGCGGCGATGCCGTACAGGAGGCCGGCCACGGTGTAGACGCCGATGGTCAGGCGGGAGGTGCGGATGCCGTTCAGCCGGGCCGCTTCCGGGCTGTTGCCCAGGGCGTATACGTGCCGGCCCCAACTCGTGCTGCTCAGGGCGTAGGCGAGGAGCAGGAACAGGGCGATCGTGACCAGCGAGCCGTAGGTGATGTCGGTGTTGCCGAGCGGGAAGGTCTGCCCGAGGGCCGTCAGCGGGCCGGGCAGGTTGGTGACCGTCTGCTCCTCGGAGTAGATGTGGGTCAGCGCGAACGCCACGTTGAGCATGCCGAGGGTGACGATGAACGGCGGCAGCGGGATCTTCTGCACCAGCGCCCCGTTGAGCAGGCCGAAGCCGCCGCAGACGACCAGGCCCAACGCGATCGCGGCCAGCGGAGGCAGGGAGCCCTCGGCCGCCATCTTGGCGATCATGATGCTGCCGAACGCCATCACCGCTCCGCAGGACAGGTCGATGCCCGCGGTGAGGATGATCAGGGTCTGGCCGATGGCCAGGGTGCCCACGACCATGACCTGCTGCACGATCAGCGAGAAGTTCCCGCCGGTGAGGAACTGGTCGGTCGACATGGAGAAGAAGGCGCAGGCCAGGAGGAGGGCGACGAGGGGGCCGGTGGTCGGTTGCGTGAGCAGTCTGCGGACCGTGGTCGGTGCTTTGAGGTCGGCGTACGCCTTGGACGTGGAGGGTGTGGAGGGTGGCGTGGACGTGGCAGTCATGCGAGGTCCTTGTCGGAAGACTCAGGTCCTTGTCGGTCCTTGTCGGACGGCAGGAGGACGAGGGGGCGGCCGAGCCCGGTCGGGGAGGAGGGGACGGCCGCCCCGCTGAGGGAGAGGCGGCGAACGTACGGTCGTCGGGGGCAGCTCAGCCCCAGCAGTTCTCCAGGCCGAAGGCGGTGTCCTTGGAGGTGACGCCGTCCTGCGCCTTGTCGGTGATCAGCGTGACGCCGGTGTCGGTGTAACCGGAGGCCTTCTTGCCGTCCTTGGCGTACGTCGCGACGGCCTTGACGCCCTCGGCGGCCATCTTCAGCGGGTACTGCTGCGAGGTCGCGGCGATCTTGCCGTCCTTGACGGCCTGGGTGCCGGTGCAGCCGCCGTCGACGGAGACGATCAGCACGTCCTTCTCCCGGCCCTTGGCCTTCAGCGCGGTGTACGCGCCCAGCGCGGCGGGCTCGTTGATGGTGTAGACGACGTTGATGTCGGGCGACTTCTGCAGGCAGTTCTCCATGGCGGTCTGGCCCTTGGCCTGGTCGCCGCCGGTGTCCTGCGAGCAGACGACGGAGGGGTCGCCCTCCTTGACGCCGAAGCCCTTCAGGAAACCGTCGTGCCGCTGGACGCCGACGGAGACGCCCGGCGCGAGGTCGAGGGTGGCTATCTTCGCCGCCTTGCCCTTCATGGCGGCCTTGGCGTACTCGCCGATCAGCTCGCCGGCCTTGAGGTTGTCGGTGGCGAACAGGGCGTCGACCGCGCTCTCCGGGTCGGTCGGGGTGTCCAGGGCGATGACCAGAACGCCCTTGGCCTTGGCCTTCTCGATCGCCGGCACGATCGCCTTGGAGTCGCTCGGCGTGATCAGGATGCCCTTCACCCCGGCGGCGACCATGTTCTCGATGGCGGTGACCTGACCGGCGTTGTCCCCGTCGAACTTGCCGGCCGCGGTGGACAGCTCGACACCGTTCTCCTTGGCGGCCTTCTCCGCGCCCTCCTTCATCTTCACGAAGAACGGGTTGGTGTCGGTCTTGGTGATCAGACCGACCTTGACGCTGCCCGATCCGGCGTTCGCCGTGCCCGATCCGGATCCGGATCCACAGGCGGTCAGGGCGAGGGCTGCGACACCCGTGCAGGCAGCGGCTCTGAGCAAGGAGACGGGCAGACGAGAGATGCGAGACATGAACAACTCCTGCGGGATTGCGGGCGAGCGGCCGGCATCGGGCATGCCGTCCCGGAGGTGTCATCGTTGACTTATGTCATCGTTGACACTTCATGGCGAGGATGATGGACTCCGCCTCCAGGCAACGTCAATGCCTTGCACTCGTCACAAATCGGCAACGCCCGGGGCCGTCGCCCGCCCGAACCCGCTCAGCGGCTGCCCGTGAAGTGCCCGTTTCGCCCGCGCGTTCTCAGAGAAGAGCAGCCCATGAGCCCGCATCAGATCACCGTCCTGGGGGAGTGCGTCGCGGACGCGTTCACCGAACCCGCAAGTGCCCGCAACGAGCTCGCGCTGCGGGTGCTGCCGGGCGGCGGACCTGCGAACACGGCCGTGTCCCTGGCCAGGCTGGGCACACCGGCCCGATTCCTCGCGCGGCTGTCCGGCGACGTGTTCGGCCGCTTGTTCCGGACGCACCTGGAGGCGTCGGGCGTGGACCTGTCGTACGCCGTGGCGGCGGCCGAGCCCAGCACGCTGGCCGTGGCCGAGCTGGACGCCCACGGGCAGGCCGCCTTCTCCTTCCACGCGCAGAACACGGCCGACTGGCAGTGGACCTCCGGGGAACTGGCGGGGCTGGACCTGTCCGAGACGGCCTGTGTGCACACCGGGTCGCTGGCCCTGGTCCGTGAACCCGGCGCGGCGGTGGTGGAGGAGTTCCTGGCGACGGCCTCACGTCAGGCCACCATCAGTATCGATCCCAACGTCCGGCCGCTGCTGGTGCACCCCGACGTGTACCGCGCCAGGCTGGCGCACTGGTGCGCCCTCGCCGACATCCTGCGACTGAGTAAGGACGACCTGGAACTGCTCCTGCCGGGCACCCCGCCGGAGCAGGCATGCGACACCTGGCACGCCGCAGGGGCACGGCTCGTCATCATCACCCTCGGCGCCGACGGAGCCCTGGCCTCACTCGACGGCGAACGGCTGCGGGTGCCGGCGGTGACGACCCAGGTGGTCGACACGGTGGGGGCGGGCGACTCCTTCACCGCCGGGCTGCTGCACCATCTCGCGACTCGCGGCAGCCTCGGTGGCCGGCTGACCGGTCTCGGTCTCGACGAAGTCGCGGAAGCCTGCCGGTTCGCCACCCGGGTCGCCTCCCTGACGTGCTCGGTCGCCGGCCCCAACCCGCCATGGCGCGACCAGCCGGCACTGCTCGCGACCGCCGGCGACGCCTGAGGGACCGTACGTTGCCCACCACCCCGACTCCACCCACTGACGAGGAGACGAAACCATGACGAAAACCCTGCTCGCCGAGTTCACCGCCCGAGAGGGAGCGGAGGACGAGGTCGCCCGCCTGATCCGGGACTACGCCCTGAAGGTGCGCGAAGAGGAAGGCAACCTGACCTTCGACGTCTACACAAAGGCGGCCACCCCGCGCGCCTACTGGATCTTCGAGGTCTACCGGGACGAGGACGCCTTCAAGGCACACCTGGACGCCCCGTACGGCCCCCCGTTCAACGCCGCCCTCACGCCGCTGATCGAGGAAGACGCCTCCGTCCTGACGTTCCTCGATCCGCTGGCCACGCATCCTTAGCGAGTGTTGAACGGAGCAGTCGTGGCGGAATGCCCCACCGGGTGACGTCGGACGACGTCGCCGCCGGGTGCCGGTGGCGGAGGGACTCCAGGTTGTCAATGTCCGTAGTCAAGTGACCACATTTGACTGGAGGTTCCCGGAAGAAGACAGACCTTGGATTCGCCAGGCCGGCGGGCCCCAAGTGACCGGCTTGCACCTGGACTGCTACGCCCACGTCATCCCAGAGGCCGGACGCCAGAGACTCAGAGCCAATCGCGCCGCTTGAAGATGACGTACAAACTGGTACAAACAATCCCCATCAGGGCGATTGCGAAGGGGTATCCGAACACCCAGCCCAACTCCGGCATGTGCCGGAAGTTCATCCCGTAGATCGTCCCGACCAGCGTCGGCGCGAACAGAATCGCCGCCCACGACGAGATCTTCTTGATCTCCTCGTTCTGCTCGAACCCCGCCTCCGCCAGCGCCCGCATCTCCGCGTTCTGCTGCTGGGTGACCAGCGTCGCGTTGACCGTGAGGATCTCGGTGAGGGCCTGACGGAAGCCGTCGACGCGCTCGCTGGTGTGGGTGACGTGGTCGGCCACGTCGCGGAGGTAGCGCTGGAGTTCCTCGTCCGTGCCGTACTTGGAGAAGCCCGCCATCAAACCGTGCAGCATGCCGACCAGCGGGCGGGTGGCGCGCTGGAACTCGACCATTTCGCGGGAGAGTTCGTAGATACGGCGGGAGACCTCGGGGTCGCCGCGGAAGACCTCGGTCTCGATCTCGTCGATGTCGTTCTGGACGCCCACCACCACCGGCTCGTAACCGTCGACGACCGCGTCCAGTATCGCGTAGAGCACCGCCTCCGGGCCGAGTTTGAGCAGCTCCGACGTCTCCTCCATGCGCCGGCGCACCGCCGACAGATCGGGGGCCGCGCCATGGCGGACCGTGATCACGAAGTCGGGGCCGACGAACACATGGAGCTCGCCGAAGTCGACCTCCTCGGGCGCGTCCAGGTAGCGGGCCGCGCGCAGGACCACGAAGAGCGTGTCGCCGTAGCGCTCCAGCTTGGGCCGCTGGTGCGCCTCCATCGCGTCCTCCACCGCGAGGGGATGCAGGTCGAACTCCGCGGCCAGGGAGAGGAGCTCCGCCTCGGTGGGGCGGGCCAGGCCGATCCATGCCATGCCGGACGGCTGGTCGCGCAGCTCGCGGTAGGTCTCGGCGAGGGTGGCGGGCGAGGACACGCGGACGCCGTCCCGGTACAGCGCCGCCTGCACGACGCTCGCCACCTCGGAGGAGTCAGGGGGCACGGAGCGGGCCGGAGGTGCCGGCGGCTCTGGCTCCGGTGGCGACGGGGGAGTGAGGGCTCGGCGCCAGACGGACTTCATGGCGTTCTTCGAGGCGGGGCGGGCGCGTCGCTCGGACATCGCGGCTGCCTCCCGGTCGGGACGACGAGTACGTGATCTCGGAGCAGGATATACGGGGCGAATCGCATGGGCGGGGCGGGACCCCTCTCTGGATTCCGCGACAGTCGCGGACGGAAGCTGTCCGCAACTCTCGCTAGCGTGCCCGGTATGACGAAGCGCAGCACCAACAAGACGAAGGCCGCAGCAGGCCCTGTGCTCAGCACCCGCGCCCTCAACCGCGCCACCCTCGACCGGCAGCTGCTCCTGCGCCGCTCCCCGCTCACCGCCCTGGCCGCCGTGGAGCACCTGGTCGGCCTCCAGGCCCAAGAGGTCAAGCCGCCGTACTACGCGCTCGCCGCCCGCCTCGAAGGCTTCACGCCCGAGGAACTGTCGGGACTGCTGGCCGACCGCGCGGCCGTGCGCATCGTCACCATGCGCTCCACGATCCATCTGCACACCGCCGACGACAGCCTCACCCTGCGGCCGCTGGTGCAGCCCGCCCGGGACCGCGAGATCAACTACTTCCGCAAAGGTCTCGTCGGCGTCGACCTGGACCGGCTCGCCCTGCTCGCCCGCGACCTCGTCGAGGC
Source organism: Streptomyces cyaneochromogenes (assembly GCF_003963535.1). Classification (GTDB taxonomy): domain Bacteria; phylum Actinomycetota; class Actinomycetes; order Streptomycetales; family Streptomycetaceae; genus Streptomyces; species Streptomyces shaanxiensis. Next base: position 8,268,850 of record NZ_CP034539.1, read on the forward strand.
CGAGCCCCGCACCATGAAGCAGCTCCGCGAGGCCCTCGGTGGCGAGTGGCCGGACGCCGACCCGCAGTCCCTGGCCGTCGCCGCACGCTGCAAACTCCCCCTCGTCCAGGTCACCCCGCGCGGCATGTGGGGCCGCAGCGCCCAGGTCGCCCTCACCACCGCCGAGCACTGGCTGGGCCGCCCCGGCGAGCCGGCCGCATCAGCCGACGCCACGGTCCTGCGCTACCTGGCCGCCTTCGGGCCGGCCTCGGTGAAGGACATGCAGACCTGGTCCGGCCTCACCAGGATGCGCGAGGCCTTCGAACGGCTCCGCTCCGAGCTGGTCACCTTCCGCGACGACAAGGACGTCGAACTCTTCGACCTCCCCGACGCCCCGCGCCCGGACCCGGACACCCCGGCCCCGCCCCGCTTCCTGCCCGAGTTCGACAACCTCCTCCTGTCCCACGCCGACCGCACCCGCGTGATCCCGCCCGCGAACCGCGGCCGCACCTGGCAGGTGAACACGGTCTACTGCCCGTTCCTCGTCGACGGCTTCCTCGCCGGCGTGTGGCGGATCCTGGACGACGCCCTCGTCATCGAGGAGTTCACCGAGCTCACCAAGGGACAGCGCGCGGAGGTGACCGAGGAGGGGGAGCGGATGCTGAAGGTCCTGCATCCGCAGACGCCGTACGACATCCGGTTCGGGACTGTCATCCCCTAGCCCTGCCGCTGGCCCCTGCCGCCGGCCCCTGCCGTCACTCCGCCCGGCCCGTCACCGCGACCGTCACCCCGAGGCCGATCATCGTGCACCCGCCCGCGCCGCCTATCAGCGACAGTCTGCGGTCGGAGCGGGCGAACCAGGAGCGGGCCGCCGACGCGGTCAGGCCCCACAGGGTGTCCGTGACCAGGCCGATGGTGATCGGGACCAGGCCCAGCAGGAGCATCTGCAGCGGGACGTGGCCCGCCGAGTGGTCCACGAACTGGGGGAGTACGGCGGCGAAGAACACCACACCCTTGGGGTTGGTGACACCGACGAGGGCGCCGTCGAGGACCGTACGGAGATCACCGCGTGCCGGGCCCGGCGGCCGGGACTGTATCGCCGCCGCCTTCAGTTCCTTGCGGTGCCGGAACGCCTGTACGCCCAGGTAGACCAGGTAGGCAGCGCCGGCCAGCTTCACCGTCAGATAGACCGTCACAGACCGCTCCACCAGGGAGCCGATCCCCACCGCGACCGCGACCACCAGCAGATACGAGCCGAAGACATTGCCGAGCGCGGTGGCCACGGCGGTGCGACGGCCGTGCGCCAGGGCGCGGCCGATGACGAACAGGACGCTCGGCCCCGGAATCACGATCACCAACACCGACATCGCCGCGAAGGCGAGCAGACGGTCTGCGGACACCATGCCCATCACCCCCATCCGGCAGCCATTCAAACAGGCGCCACTGGCAATGGACATGGATAGGGGGCGTTGCGGGCCGCTCGTGGAGGCCCGCAACGCCCCCTGGTCTTTCACCTGAGGTGTGCTCAGGAGACCTTCTGGGCGCCGATCCCGGCTACGACTGGACCTGTTCGGTCACCTCGTCCGAGAAGGTGGTCAGCCGGGTGTAGACACCCGGGTAACCGGCCTGGGCGCAGCCCTCGCCCCAGGAAACTATCCCTGCCAGGACGCCCCCGATGAGCAGGGGACCGCCGCTGTCGCCCTGGCAGGTGTCAACGCCGCCGGAGGTGTATCCGGCGCAAACCATGTCGGACTGGATGAAGTCCGAACCGTACGAGCTGCGGCAGCTGGAGTCGGAGACGGTCGGCACCGTCGCCGTGCGCAGCTGGTTGGAGGAGCTGCCGCCCGAGGAGGTGGTGCCCCAGCCCACGATGCGGGCGGTGGTGCCGGCCGCGTACACACCCGTGTCCGAGGAGTCGACGTACGAGGCCGTCGTGTACGGCATCGAGGTCGACAGGGTCAGCACGGCCACGTCGTTGCCCTCGGTGGCGGTCGTGTAGTCGGGGTGGATCCAGATGTCGCTGACCCGGCTGACCGTGCCGTTCGTGCCGTTGCGGTAGGTGCGGCCGCCGACGACGCGGACGCTGCTGGTGGTCTCGTCGACCAGACAGTGCGCGGCGGTCACGACCTTGGTCGCGGAGACGAGCGTGCCACCGCAGAACTGGCTCTGCGAGGCGTCCGTGATCTGCATCATGAACGGGTACGCGGACGCCGTTGTCGTCGTACCGCCAACGATGCGCGAGTCGGCGGCCTCAGCGGTGGGGGCGCTGAGCAGTGCGGCCGCGGCGGCGGCTGCGGTCGCCGTGACAACGGCGGTCTTTCTGGCACGGGTGAGCCCGAACATGAGTCTCCTCATTGCGGATTGCCGGTGGGGGGTCGCGCGGGTGTGGGGGGTTGAGCACGGGGGCCGCGGGACCGACCCCCGTGTGCCCGGCGAGCGGCACATCCATAAGGTAGGTCCCGGCAGTTCCCCTTCCCAATGAGGGAACCCCCTAAGGGAGTTGGGCAGGGAAAACCCTCGGTCGTGCCGGATAAACCCGCGCGGACCGACAAAGACGGGTGAACCTACGCCTCACGGCATGCCGAACGTGCCTCGCGCGGTGCCTCGAACGCGCGGAGCCAGGTGTCCCGAACGCACGTATCCCGGCGCCCCGAAATCAGGTCGTACGACGTCCCGCCGCGAGTCTGACGATGTCGACCCGCGATCGGATCCCCAACTTGCGATAGACCCGGGTAAGTGTCGCTTCGACCGTTTTGACGCTGATGAACAGGCGTGCGGCGATCTCGCGATTGGTCGCGCCCTCCATGACGAGCGCGGCGACCTGACGCTCCATCGAGGCGAGCCCGTCCAGCCCGTCAAGGCCGTCCGGCGCGGCGGCGGGGGTGGGGGCCACCTCCGCGGGGCGTGTCTCGGCGGCCGCCTCGACCTGCCGCAGCCAGGGCAGCGCCCGGCAGCGGCGGAACAGCCGGGCCGCCTCGTCGTACGACGTCGGCCCGGGCGCGCCCGGGCGCAGCTGGGCCAGGGCGAAGGCGGCCCGGGCCTCCTCCAGGCCGTAGCCCAGCTTGCCGAGCCGGTCCTGTGCCGAGGTCAACTGGGCCATCGCCGCGTCCTGTTCGCCCCGTGCCGCGCGGATCAGCGCCTCGGCGCGGTCGAGGACGGCCAGCACGCTCCCGCGGTCCAGCCGCAGCGCCTGCTCGCGCGTGACGTCGATGACGTCCTGGGCCTCCGCGAACTCGCCGCTGCGCACCAGGGCCTCGGCGAGGTCGCCGTGCCAGCGGCCGCGCGCCGGGTCGGTGATGCCGAGGCCCTGCTCGACCTCACGCACCCGGCGCAGCGAACGCACCGCCGCCGGTGTGTCCCCCGCCACCAGCTGGGCGTGGCCGAGGGCGGTCAGGGCGCGGGAGACGTACATCTGGTCGCCGTCCTCCTCGGCGTGCTCCACCGCTTCCCGGGCGAGCGCGAGGGCCCGGTCCACCTCCCCGCCCGCGGCCTCGGCGAACGAGGTGAGCACCGCGGAGGCCACCTCGCCGATGCCGGTGTCGCGGGCCAGCCGCAGGCTCTCGCGGGCCAGGTCGAGGGCGCGCCCGCAGTGGCCGGAGTGCAGTTCGGTCTCGGCGATCCCGCGCAGGAAGTGCACCTCGCTCTCCACCCACCCGTGCCGGCGCACCTCGCGCAGCAGCGCGGTGACCGCGGCGCGCGCCTCGGGCAGCTGGTCGCTCATGACCAGCCAGCGGAAGCGGGAGTACCCGGCCCCGTTGTGATGGCAGGCCACCCTCGGGTCCTGGGGCTCCTGCAGCGCACGCCGGATGGTCGCGGGGGCGTCCGGGTGGCCCATGAGGGTCTCGATCTGGGCCCGGAAGGCGAGCGCCATGAGCTCCGTGTACCGGTCGCCCGCCCGCGCGGCCAGCTCCGCCGAGTACGCGGCCTCCTCCCGCGCCTCGTCGAAGTCGCCCTTGACGAGCAGGGCGCGCCAGGTCAGCTGGTAGTGGACCAGGGCGAGCAGCTGCGGGTCGTCGCCCGCGTCGGCCAGTGCCTGCGGGAAGATCGCGTCGACCTCGTTCATCGCGTGGCCCGCCGTGTCGATCACGGCGATCCAGGCCCGTACCCGCTCCGCGGGGACGGTCGTACGGGCGAGCACCTCGCGGGCGATGTCCCGGGCGAGGTCCAGCTCGCCCGCGGTGATCGCGTCCTCGACGGCCTGCAGCCTCAGGGCCTCGGGGCTCGGGTCACCGTCCGCCGGGGTGTGCCGGGCGGCGAGCAGGCAGAGCTGGGCGGAGACCGAGGGCGCTCCGCGGTCCCGGGCCTGGGTGGCCGCCTCGGCGAGACGGGCGGCGACCTCCGGGTCGGTGCCGGTGGTGGCGAGGGCCAGGTGTCGGGCGCGCTCGATGGGGTCCGAGGCGGCCGTGGACAGCGCGGCGTGAGCGGCCCGGCGTTCCTGTGCGGGCGCCTCCGCGTACAGCGCGGCGGAGATCATCGGGTGCGCGAACCGTACGGCGGGACCCTCGGGCTCCGTCGCCAGCAGTCCGAGCCCGGCGGCCTGGGCGGTCTCCGCCTCGGCGTTGTCACGGCCGGCCGCGTGCAGCAGGGCAAGGGTGGGGCGGGCGCCGGCGCTCGCGACCAGGAGGGTGCGGCGGGCCTCCTCCGACAGCATCTCCAGGCGGTTCAGCACCAGGGCGCGCAGCGAGGTGGGCACCGGCAGGGGCTCGCCCGGGCGGGGCGGGGTGGGGTTCTCGGCGAGGGCGCGGCCCAGTTCGAGGGCGAACAGGGCGTTGCCGCCGCTGGTGCGGTGGATGTCCCGGACCGTGGAGCGGGGCAGGCCGGTGAAGCCGCGGTGGTCCAGCAGGACGGACATCTGGGCGCGGGAGAGGGGGCCCAGCCGTACGGCGAGGGTGTCCGGCGGGCACGCGCGTAGATGGCGGTCGTACTCCTGGCCATCGGTCCGTACCGCGCACAGCATCCGCACCGGGGTGTCCCCGAGGCGGCGGGCGGCGAAGCCGAGGAGCTCGGCGCTGGCCGGGTCGAGCCACTGGAGGTCGTCGGCGACGACGAGGACGGGGCCGGTGTCGGCGAGGGCGCGCAGGGCGGACAGCACGGCCAGGCGCAGGGCGAGGCCGTCGCGCTGAAGGGTGGACTCGCCGCGGCCGGTCAGTGCCGACTCCAGGGCGGTGAGCTGGGCGGTGGGGAGCCGGTCGGACACCTCGTCCAGGACCAGGCCGAGCAGGTCGGCGAGGGCCAGGAAGGGCAGATGGGATTCGGACTCCGTGGGCGAGCAGCGCAACACGGTGCGGGCCGCCGCGCCGTAATCCGCGGCCAATGCCCGCAGGACGGTCGACTTCCCAATTCCGGCAGGCCCGTGAAGCAGCACGCTGCCGCCCCGTCCGAGCTGCTCACGCGCCGCGCTGAACGGCTCCTCCCTGCCGATGACCTGGTCGGGGCGGCAGCTGGCAGGCTCCTTGAAGTCCCGTCGCACGGTCACCGCTCCCCTCCGTGTGTCGTGTTCGGGCCAATATTAGGCAACGGATCTTTGAAATTCGGACCGAAGACATGGTGAGGCAAATAACAACGGTGGAGCATGGGGAAATTCAAGGGTCGGGTGAATGAATGATGCTCGTCGGAGCCGGACGGCCCGAGGGGGCGACCTGCGGCCCTGCGCTGCCCCTGTCGGCGGCGGGCGGCCTACGGCCCTCGCGGATCAGCAGGCGTACTGCCCCGCGGACCTACGGCAGCAGCCCCGCCCTGCGTGCCGCGGCCACCGTCTCACCGCGGGTGTGCGTGCCCAGCTTGCGCATGGCCGAGCGCAGATAGCCCTTGACCGTCTCCGCCCGCAGCCCCAGCCGCTCGGCCGTGGCCGCGTTCGTCGCGCCCGAGGCCACGCATGCCAGCACGTCCAGTTCGCGGGGCGCCAGCTGCACGTCGGCGCGCCGGGGCCCGTCCGTCAGCAGGCCGCAGGCGGCGAGGAGCTCCGCGCGCAGGGCGGGGTCGCCGATGCGCGGGGCCAGCGCCCGCAGCGCGGCGTGGGCCTCGCGGACCTGCTCCCACGTGGCGCCCCGGTCGGACGGCACCGTCTGCGGACGCGCCGTCTCCTCCAGCAGCCCGCGCGCCGCGTCCCGCACGACCAGCGCCTGCTCCACGTCCCGCGCCGCGTCCACGGCCGCCGTCAGCGTGCGGTCGCCCAGCGGCTGGGCCGTGCGCAGGGCGCCGTACAGGACACCGCGCACCCGGCGCCGTACGACGACCGGGACCGCCACCACCGAACACAGCCCCTCCATCGCGACGGCGGCGTCGTACTCATGGGTGATCTGCCGTGAGGCCGAGTAGTCCGTGACCGCGCAGGGCCGGGCGAGGGCGACGGCCTTGCCGCCCAGGCCGTTTCCGGCGGTCACCGCGAGCCTGCTCAGGGAGTCGGTGGCCGTGCCGCTCAGTTCGCTGATGCGCATCCGCCGGTGCCCGGCCTCGACCAGGCCGCCGAACGCGACCGGGAGGCCGGTCGAGCGGCGCAGGCGCAGCAGCGCGCTCCTTATCTCCACCGATCCGGCCGCGTTCACTGCCACGCTCTCGCCCTTTCACCGCTGTTTCCGGAGCGCACACCCCCGTTCGGGGGTAGTGAGACCCACGTCACGGATTACACGATGGCAGAGAGCCGCCCGGCAAGGTCCGGTATCTAGGAGGACAGATGACCACGGGGACGGAGTCGTTCCGCAGCGCGCGGGACTTCCTGCTTGACCACCGCGAGGACTACGCCACGGCCTACGCGGGCTTCGTCTGGCCCCGGCCGGACCGTTTCAACTGGGCGCTCGACTGGTTCGACGTGATCGCCGCGGGGAACGACCGCCCCGCGCTGCACATCGTCGAGGAGGACGGCAGCGAGGTCCGGCTGTCCTTCGCCGAGATGGCCGAGCGGTCCGACCGCGTCGCCAACTGGCTGCGGGCGCGGGGCGTGCGGGCCGAGGACCGCGTCCTCGTCATGCTCGGCAACCAGGCCGAGCTGTGGGAGACCGCCCTCGCCGCCATGAAGCTGCGCGCCGTCGTCATCCCGGCCACCCCGCTGCTCGGCCCGGCCGACCTGCGCGACCGGGTGGAGCGGGGACGCGTCCGGCATGTGCTCGTGCGGGCCGAGGACACCGGGAAGTTCGACGACGTGCCCGGCCGCTACACGCGCATCGCCGTCGGCGGGGAGCGGGCGGGATGGCAGACGTACGAGGACGCGTACGCGGCGTCCGCCGACTTCACCCCCGACGGGCCGACCGCGTCCGACGACCCGCTGATGCTCTACTTCACCTCCGGCACCACTGCCCGCCCCAAGCTGGTCGAGCACACCCACACCTCGTACCCCATCGGGCACCTGGCCACCATGTACTGGATCGGCCTCAAGCCCGGCGACGTGCACCTGAACATCTCCTCGCCCGGCTGGGCCAAGCACGCCTGGTCCAATCTCTTCGCGCCGTGGAACGCCGAGGCGACCGTCTTCATCCACAACTACACGCGCTTCGACGCGGCCCGGCTGATGGCGGAGATGGACCGCGCGGGCGTCACCACCTTCTGCGCGCCGCCCACCGTCTGGCGCATGCTCATCCAGGCCGACCTCGGCGCGCTGCGCACCCCGCCGCGTGAGGTCGTGGCGGCGGGAGAGCCGCTGAACCCCGAGGTCATCGAGCAGGTCCGGCGCGCCTGGGACGTGACCATCCGGGACGGCTTCGGGCAGACCGAGACCTGCGTCCAGGTCTCCAACAGCCCCGGCCAGCCCCTGAAGACCGGCTCCATGGGCCGCCCCAGCCCCGGCTTCCGCGTCGAACTCCTCGACCCGGTCTCCGGCGCGCCCGGCGCCGCTGAGGGCGAGATCGCGCTGGACCTGGCCGCCCGCCCCGTCGGCGTGATGACCGGCTACCACGGCGACGCCGACCGTACGGCGGAGGCGATGGCCGGCGGCTACTACCGGACGGGGGACATCGGCTCGCGGGACGCCGACGGATACATCACCTACGTGGGGCGCGCCGACGACGTCTTCAAGGCGTCGGACTACAAGATCAGCCCCTTCGAGCTGGAGAGCGCCCTGCTGGAGCACGAGGCGGTGGCCGAGGCGGCCGTCGTGCCCGCGCCGGACGAGCTGCGGCTCGCGGTGCCGAAGGCCTACATCGTCCTCGCGGAGGGCTGGGAGCCGGGTCCCGACACGGCCAAGGTGCTCTTCGAGCACTCGCGGGAGGTCCTCGCGCCGTACAAGCGCGTGCGCCGCCTGGAGTTCGCCCCGCTGCCCAAGACCGTCTCCGGCAAGATCCGCCGCATCGAGCTGCGCGAGGCGACGGCGGCGGGCTCGGACGCCGAGTACCGCGAGGAGGACTTCCGGTGACCGCACAGCTGTCGTACACGCACGGCACGAGCGGGACCGCCCTGCTCGGGGACACGATCGGGGCCAACCTGGACCGGGCCGTGGCCGCGTGGCCGGACCGGGAGGCGCTGGTCGACGTTCCGTCCGGAAGGCGCTGGACCTACGCCCGGTTCGCCGCAGACGTCGACGAGCTGGCGTACGCGCTGCTCGCGAGCGGGGTCGGCAAGGGCGACCGGGTGGGAATCTGGGCGGTGAACTGCCCCGAGTGGGTTCTCGTCCAGTACGCCACCGCCCGCATCGGCGCGATCATGGTGAACATCAACCCGGCCTACCGCACCCATGAGGTCGAGTACGTCCTCAACCAGGCCGGCATCTCCCTGCTCTTCGCCTCCCTCAGCCACAAGACGAGCGACTACCGGGCGATGGTGGAGCAAGTGCGGGGCAGGTGCCCGCGGTTGCGGGAGACCGTGTTCATCGGGGACCCGAGCTGGCAGGCACTGATCGCGCGGGGGACCCCTGTCCCGTACGAGGACCTGTCCTGCGACGACCCGATCAACATCCAGTACACGTCGGGCACGACGGGCTTCCCCAAGGGGGCCACCCTCTCCCACCACAACATCCTCAACAACGGCTACTTCGTGGGCGAGATGATCGCCTACAGCGAGCAGGACCGGGTGTGCATCCCCGTGCCCTTTTATCACTGTTTTGGGATGGTGATGGGTAATTTGGCGGCCACCTCCCACGGCGCCTGCATGGTCATCCCGGCCCCCTCCTTCGACCCGAAGGCCACGCTGGAGGCCGTCCAGCAGGAGCGCTGCACATCGCTCTACGGCGTCCCGACCATGTTCATCGCGGAGCTGAACCACCCCGACTTCGCGACGTACGACCTCTCCTCCCTGCGCACCGGCATCATGGCGGGCTCGCCCTGCCCGGTGGAGGTGATGAAGCGGGTGGTCAGCGAGATGAACATGGCTGAGGTGTCCATCTGCTACGGCATGACGGAGACGTCGCCCGTCTCCACCCAGACCCGGCGCGAGGACGACCTGGAACACCGCACCGGCACGGTCGGCCGAGTGCTGCCGCACGTCGAGGTGAAGATCGTCGACCCGGCGACCGGGGTGACCCTGCCGCGCGGCACGGCGGGCGAGCTGTGCACCCGCGGCTACAGCGTGATGCTGGGCTACTGGAACGAGCCCGAGAAGACCGCCGAGGCCGTCGACGCCGGCCGCTGGATGCACACCGGTGACCTCGCGACGATGCGGGAGGACGGCTACGTCGAGATCGTCGGCCGCATCAAGGACATGATCATCCGGGGCGGCGAGAACATCTACCCGCGCGAGATCGAGGAGTTCCTGTACGCCCACCCGAAGATCGCGGACGTCCAGGTCGTCGGGGTCCCGCACGAGAGGTACGGCGAGGCGGTGCTGGCGTGCGTCATCCCGCGCGATCCGGGTGACCCGCTGACACTGGAGGAGCTGCGGGCCTTCTGCGACGGGCGACTGGCGCACTACAAGGTCCCGAGCGGCCTGCGCATCCTCGACTCGTTCCCGATGACGGTGTCCGGGAAGGTGCGGAAGATCGAGCTGCGGGAGCGGTACGCCACGGACGGCTAGGTCCGTCCGCCGGACCGGCTCCGGTCGCGGCGCATACAGGCCCGGGGCCACTGGTCGAGGCCGAGTTCTGCTTCGTGGGCGCGGATCTTCCGTAGTCCGGGGGTGAGCTCGGTCTCGTCGAGGGGGCGAAAGCCCAGCCGTGCGTAGTACGGGGCGTTCCACGGGACCTCGGTGAAGGTGGTCAGGGTGACACCGGTCAGGCCCTGTTCGGCTGCGCGGTCGGACGCGTGGCCGAGGAGGGCGCGGCCCACGCCGCGGTGTGCGAAGTCCGGGTGTACCGAGACCTGCTCGATGTGGAGCGAACCGTCGACGGGCTCGCAGATCAGGTAGGCCATGGGCCGGTCGCCGTCGGCGCAGGCGACCCAGGCGCGACCCGCCCGGCGGTAGCGGTCCAGGACGCCCAGGGCAGGCGGGTCGTCGTCGGCGATCGCCGACATGCCGAGGTCGCGGAAGGCGGCGCCCGCCGCGCGTTCGATGTCCTGGAGGGCCGGGAGCTCGTCCGGCGCGGCGGGGCGGATGCGCATGTGCCGAGTGTCCGTCGAGGACCGCAGGGGGCGCGAGCGGATTACCGCGCGCCCGTCGCGTCCAGCTCGTCGGCGAGGCTGTTGACCGGCTGCGGGGTGCCGGTGAGGTCCAGGACGAACAGGGGGACGCCCAGGGCGTCGGCGCGGGTGCGGGCGTCGGGGGCGTATCCGGCGAGGGAGAAGTAGACACAGGTCGCGGACTCCGTCATGGCCGTCAGCCACAGACACTCCACGTCCCGCAGCGAGGCCGGGCTCACGGTCGGGTCGACCTGGGCGAGCAGGCCGTGGGCGGCGATGCCGATGCCGGTCGGCGGCCGCTGGTCGGCGCGGCGGATGTCCCGGTAGCCGAGCCAGCGCAGATAGACGGCGGCCGCCGTCACCGCGTCGCGCGCGGTGCGGATCGTGACGGGCTGGAAGGCGCGGCGCGCGGCGGGCTCCTTGCGCCGCGGCGCGTCGTCCGCGGCCGTCCGCGCCACCGGGACGAGCAGTACCGTCCCGCAGGAGCAGCCCAGCTCCGGACGGGGCCACTCGCCGTCCCGGCCGCACGCCGTACAGCGCACGCTGATCCATTCGTCGTCCCAGGCGCGCCGGGTGACCGCCGACGCGATCCCGTCCGGGTCGAGTGGCATCGAGACGGGCGCCCCGCACGCGCAGGGATAGGCGGGCGCCTCGTATACATGCTCGCGCCGGCAGGCCGGGCAGCGCACCGACACGCTCTCGGACATGGCCACTCCAGGACGACCTCGCATCGGGACAGCGGTCCCATCGTCCTCCAGGACCCGCCTGGTTGTCCGCCCCTTGACGGTCTTCACCGGCACACCTACATTGCTTCCAGATAGTAGAAAACAGTTTCCGCGATACGGAATAACGGCTCGCGGGATTGTCATCGTCACGGAATTGCTCACCGCGGGGCGCGACGGGGGTGCGAATCCGACAGCCGAAGCAGGAGTAACCAATGGCTCGTATGACCGCTGCCCGAGCGGCAGTCGAGATCCTCAAGCGCGAGGGCGTCAGCAACGCGTTCGGCGTGCCGGGCGCGGCGATCAACCCGTTCTACGCGGCGCTCAAGGCCTCCGGCGGAATCCAGCACACCCTCGCCCGCCATGTGGAGGGTGCCTCGCACATGGCCGAGGGCTACACCCGTACGCACCCCGGCAACATCGGCGTCTGCATCGGCACGTCCGGCCCCGCCGGCACCGACATGATCACCGGCCTGTACTCCGCGATCGGTGACTCCATCCCGATCCTGTGCATCACCGGCCAGGCGCCGACCGCCGTGATCCACAAAGAGGACTTCCAGGCCGTCGACATCGCCTCGATCGCCAAGCCGGTCACGAAGATGGCGGTGACCGTCCTGGAGGCCGCGCAGGTCCCCGGCGTCTTCCAGCAGGCCTTCCACCTGATGCGCTCCGGCCGTCCCGGCCCGGTCCTCATCGACCTGCCGATCGACGTCCAGCTCACGGAGATCGAGTTCGACCCGGAGACGTACGAGCCCCTCCCGGTCTACAAGCCCGCCGCGAGCCGCGCCCAGATCGAGAAGGCGATCGGGATGCTGAACGCGTCCGAGCGTCCGCTGATCGTGGCCGGCGGCGGTGTCATCAATGCCGACGCCGCCGAACTCCTCGTCGAATTCGCCGAGTTGACCGGCACCCCGGTCGTCCCGACCCTGATGGGCTGGGGCCTGCTGCCCGACGACCACGAGCTGAACGCCGGCATGGTGGGCCTGCAGACCTCGCACCGCTACGGCAACGCGACCTTCCTGGAATCCGACTTCGTCCTCGGCATCGGCAACCGCTGGGCCAACCGCCACACCGGCAAGCTGGACGTCTACACGGCCGGGCGCAAGTTCGTGCACGTCGACGTCGAGCCCACCCAGATCGGCAAGATCTTCGCCCCGGACTACGGCATCGCCTCCGACGCGAAGGCCGCGCTGGAGCTGTTCGTCGAGGTGGCACGGGAGTTGAAGGCGGCCGGCAAGCTGCCCGACCGCTCCGCCTGGGCCGCGTCCGCGCAGGAGAAGAAGGCGACTCTCCAGCGCCGTACGCACTTCGACGACATCCCGATCAAGCCGCAGCGCGTCTACGAGGAGATGAACAAGGCCTTCGGCCCTCAGACCCGGTACGTCTCCACCATCGGCCTCTCGCAGATCGCGGGCGCCCAGATGCTGCACGTCTTCAAGCCGCGGCACTGGATCAACTGCGGCCAGGCGGGCCCGCTGGGCTGGACGATCCCGGCCGCGCTGGGCGTCGCCCAGGCCGACCCGGAGGCGCAGGTCGTCGCCCTGTCCGGCGACTACGACTTCCAGTTCATGATCGAGGAGCTGGCGGTCGGGGCGCAGCACAGGATCCCGTACGTCCATGTCCTGGTGAACAACTCCTACCTGGGCCTGATCCGTCAGGCGCAGCGGGCGTTCGACATCGACTTCCAGGTCAAGCTGGAGTTCGAGAACATCAACTCGCCCGAGCTCGGCGTCTACGGCGTCGACCACGTCAAGGTCGCCGAGGGCCTCGGCTGCAAGGCGATCCGGGTGACCGACCCGGCAGAGCTCGGCGCCGCCTTCGAGCAGGCGAAGAAGCTCGCGCAGGAGTACCGGGTCCCGGTGGTCGTCGAGGCGATCCTGGAGCGCGTCACCAACATCTCCATGTCGACCACGAACGACATCAGCAACGTCGTCGAGTTCGAGGAGATCGCGACGGAGCCGGGCCACGCGCCGACGTCGCTCAAGACGCTGAAGGTCTGACGGGGCAGGGCCTGACGCCTCCCGACAGCGAGGGGCGGTCCAACCGAGAGGTTGGGCCGCCCCTTTGGTGTCCCCCGTTGTGGTGCTCCCCCGTTCACGGAACCCGCCGCCCCCGTGTCGGCGGGTCCCACGTGACGAGAATGTGCCCACCACGAGGGGTGGTTGAAGCCTCCCGGCGTGGGTTCAGAGGTTGATCTGAGGGTTCCGTAGCCGGCCTACGACCGATGGCGTACGCGGCCATGGCGCCGGATCAGGTTCACGGTCAGTCCGAAGAGCGGAGGCAGTTGCTCGGTCCTGCGGATGCCGCCGCCGACGACCACCACGTCTCACGGAAGCTCGGCGAGGGACACGACGGGGTGCACTCGGCCGAGAGGCCGGATATGACCCGCGGGTCGTCAGCGACCACCGGTACGGCAGACACGGCGCCGACCCACGCGGCCCCAGGACGCCGAAGAGCGCCGGGTACGGGACCGTCCGTACCCGGCGCTCTTCAGCCGGTGAGGTATTCGGTTGTGGCCGTCCGACGGCGCGAGGCTGGGCGCGACAGGACATTCGCGCCGCCGGACGGTGCCTTCGGGGGAGGCTTGGGACCGCGGCGGCAGCGATGGAACCGGGGGCTCCTTCCCTCAGGTCGAGAAGGAGGCCGGGACCTTCACCACCGCACTGGCTCGCACGCCGCCGCGGTCCTCACGTTGCCCGCGCCGGTCTCCGAGCGACCACCCCTCATCCGGGTCGATCGGCGTGTGGCACGGGCGATGCGTCCGGCTCCTGACCTCCCGTCAGGAGGCGGACGCAGTCCGGGGGTTCAGTCCTCGCGCAGGGCGCGGACCGCCTCTTCCACGCGCTTGCCGTACTCCGGGTCGGCGGCGTGGAAGTGGGCCAGGTTCTTCTCGATCACGTCGTCGCGGGAGACCTGCGAGAGGCCACCGGCGATGTTGGCGATCAGGCGGGACTTCTCCTCGGCGGACATCAGGCGGTACAGCTCGCCGGCCTGGAAGAAGTCGTCGTCCTTGGTGTGCAGGGGCGCCACGTGGGTGCCCGTGTGGCCGGCCACCGCGAGGGGGGCCGACAGGGGGCGGCCGGTCTCGACCGGGCCGTCGTAGGAGTTGGGCTCGTAGTTCTTCGCCGCGCGGCCCTGGGAGTTGGTGGCCATGAAGCCGTCGCGGCCGTAGTTCTGCGCGGTCGTCGCCTTCGGGGCGTTCACGGCCAGCAGGGTGTGGTTGACGCCCAGGCGGTAGCGGTGCGCGTCCGCGTAGGCGAAAAGGCGGCCCTGCAGCATCTTGTCCGGCGAAGGGCCGATGCCCGGCACGAAGTTGTTCGGGGAGAACGCGGCCTGCTCGACCTCGGCGAAGACGTTGTCCGGGTTGCGGTCCAGGACCAGGCGGCCCACGCGCTGCAGCGGGTAGTCCTTGTGCGGCCAGACCTTGGTCAGGTCGAAGGGGTTGAAGCGGTAGTCGGCCGCCTCGGCCGCCGGCATGAGCTGGACGTACAGCGTCCAGGACGGGTGCACGCCCCGCTCGATGGCCTGGAGCAGGTCCGTCTGGTGGGAGTTGGGGTCCTTGCCCGCGAGCTCGGCGCCCTGCTCGGCGCTCAGGCAGCGCACGCCCTGGTTCGTCTTGAAGTGGTACTTGACGAAGAAGGCCTCGCCCTCGGCGTTCGTCCACTGGTAGGTGTGCGAGCCGTAGCCGTTCATGTGGCGGTACGACGCCGGGATGCCGCGGTCGCCCATCAGCCAGGTCACCTGGTGCGTGGCCTCGGGGGCGTGCGCCCAGAAGTCCCAGACGTTGTCCGGCTCCTGGCGGCCGGTGAACGGGTCGCGCTTCTGCGAGTGGATGAAGTCGGGGAACTTGATCGGGTCCTTGATGAAGAACACCGGGGTGTTGTTGCCGACGAGGTCGTAATTGCCCTCCGCCGTATAGAACTTGACCGCGAAACCGCGCGGGTCACGGACGGCGTCCGCGCCGCCGAGGCTGTCGGCCACGGTCGAGAAGCGCAGGAACACCTCGGTCCGCTTGCCGACCGCGCTGAGGAAGTCGGCGTGGGTGAAGCCGGTGACGTCGTCGGTCACCTCGAAGTGGCCGTACGCCCCGGAGCCCCGGGCGTGCACCACGCGCTCCGGAATGCGCTCACGGTTGAAGCGGGCCAGCTTCTCCAGCAGGTGCTGGTCCTGGAGCAGGAGCGGGCCGCCGACGCCGGCGGAGGCGGAATTCTGGTTGTCTGCGACCGGGGCGCCGGACTCCGTGGTGAGTGTTCGAGCGGTGAGCGCGCGCTTCGACATCGTGGACCTTCCGTGCGGGTTTCAGCGGAAAACTGTTTCCGCTTTGTGGAGCCTAGGAGGGGGCGATCTGGACGTCAACAGTTTGTTGAAGCCAACTCGACGATTTGTTGAAGATGATTCCGGGCCGTGGCGACGCCTGGGCGCGACAGGACAAGTGTCAGCGGCGCCACGGCCCGGAAGTCTGGGGCGGGCTGGCTCAGACCTGGGCGCCGGAGAGGCGCTCCACGGCCCGCAGCAGGGCCGAGTGGTCGAGGCCGCCGTCGCCCTGCGCACGCAGGGACGCGACCAGCTGGGCCACCACGGCGCCGACCGGCAGCGCGGCGCCGACGTTGCGGGCGGCGTCCGTGACGATGCCCATGTCCTTGTGGTGCAGGTCGATGCGGAAGCCGGGCTTGAAGTCACGGTTCAGGAAGTTGTCCTTCTTCCGCGTCAGCACGGTCGAGCCCGCCAGGCCGCCGTTGAGGACGTCCAGCGCCGCCTGGAGGTCCACGCCGGACTTCTCCAGGAAGACCACGGCCTCGGCGCACGCCTGGATGTTCACGGCGACGATCAGCTGGTTGGCCGCCTTCACGGTCTGGCCCGAGCCGTGCGGACCGCACAGCACGATGGTCTTGCCGAGCGCCTCGAGGATCGGCTTCGCGGCGTCGAAGTCGGCCTGCTCGCCACCGACCATGATCGACAGTACGGCCTCGATGGCGCCGGCCTCACCGCCGGACACGGGCGCGTCCAGGACGCGGATGCCCTTGTCCTTCGCCGCCTTGGCCAGGTCGACCGAGGTCTGCGGGGTGATCGAGGACATGTCGATCAGCAGCGCGCCGGACTTCGCGTTCTCCAGGATGCCGTCGGGGCCGTAGGAGATGGCCTCGACCTGCGGGGAGGCCGGCACCATCGTGATGACGACGTCGGCGTCCTTGACGGCCTCGGCGATCGAGCCGGCGACGGTGCCGCCCGCGGCGGCGAGCCGGTCCAGCTTGTCCTGCTCCAGGGTGAAGCCGGTGACCTGGTAACCCGCCTTGATCAGGTTCTCGGACATGGGGGAGCCCATGATGCCGAGGCCTATCCAGGCGATCTTGGGGAGGTTGCTCATGATGGGGTGCCTCTCAAATGCGGGTATGTGTTCAGCGGGCGGCGCGCGCTGCGCGGGGCAGCCACTCGAAGGCCTCGGAGCTCGGCTTGTCGCCCGGCTTGTACTCCAGGCCGACCCAGCCCTCGTAGCCCGCCTTCGTCAGCTGGTCGAGCAGCTCCTTCAGCGGGAGCGAGCCCGTACCCGGGGCGCCGCGGCCCGGGTTGTCGGCGATCTGCACATGGCCGGTCTTCGCGGCGTACCGCTCGATCACCGACGGCAGGTCCTCGCCGTTCATGGACAGGTGGTAGAGGTCCATGAGGAAGCGGGCGTTGTCCAGCCCCGTCGCCTCGTTGACCTTGTCGACGATGCCGACGGCGGCCGGCGCCGAAACCAGCGGGTACAGCGGCGACTCGGGCTTGTTCAGGGCCTCGATCAGCAGGATCGCCCCGATGCGGTCGGCGGCCCGGGCGGCGAGCACCAGGTTCTCCAGTGCCAGCGCGTCCTGCTCGGCCGGGTCCACGCCCTCGACGCGGTTTCCGTACAGGGCGTTGAGCGCCTTGGTGCCCAGCGACTGGGCGAAGTCGGCGGCCACGTCGATGTTGGCGCGGAACCGCTCCGACTCCTCGCCCGGGAGCGACAGGGCGCCCCGGTCGGGTCCGGGCAGCCGGCCGGCGTAGAAGTTCAGCCCGGTGAGCTGGACGCCCGCCTCCTCGATCGCCTTCTTCAGGGCGTCGAGCTCGGACTGCTCGGGGGTGGGGGAGTCGACCCAGGGCCACCACAGCTCGACCGCGGTGAAGCCGGCCGCGGCGGCTGCCGCGGGGCGCTCCAGGAGCGGGAGTTCCGTGAAGAGGATCGACAGGTTGACGTTGAAGCGCTGGTCTGCGGCAGTGCCCAATTCAAAGCCCGGCATCGGGGTCCGCGCTCCTTCCGTGGTTGAAATTCCGTATTACGGAAGTTGTTTTCTGCTTACTGGAAGATTGCCGCCGTGTGTCGCGGCTTGTCAAGAGGGCGCGTGGGCCGTGCGGGGCGATCGCCGACCTGCTGTGACTTCCCCCACCCGCCCTTGCCGCGGCCAGGAAGGCTTACCTACGTTCGATCGCATGTCCTCCCACGGCCCCGCTCCGGTCGAGTTCGCCGTCGACCTGAGCGCACACGAAATGCTCCGGCGGGCTCACGTCCTGGACGCCCTCGGCCCCGACTGGGACCCCGGCGAGGCGCTGCGCGGTGAGGAGGAGGCGTACGCGCTGCTGTACTCCGGCCTCGACGCGGAGCAGCAGCGCGTGTACGACGAACTGGTCTCGGCCGGTGTGCTCCCGCCGCGAGGGGAGGGGCATGCTGCCCCGTGACCCGCAGGCGGACATCGGCCGCCGCGCGTGGGTGGCCTGCCCGAACTGCAGCGACCATCGCGGGTGCGGCGACTGCGAGCAGTCCCGCACCTGCTCCGAGCACTGGCGCTACCTGCTCTCCAACACGGGCAGCCTGCTGCACCTGCAGTGCCGCTCGTGCACCCATGTGTGGACGCACGAGACGGGTTTCGGTGCCACCCGCTCCCTCTGGCAGCGCATGACCGGCACCTGGTGAGGCCGGTCGGCGGATCGCCCCCCGCTTTTCGGATGACCTCACCGTCTGTCACCACCGACCGCAGGCCGACCTGACCGAAGATCGCGGTCGGCGGTCATCCCCGGCCGCCGACCGTCCGCCCGGAGGCAGCCGTGCAGATCCTGCTCGTGGCCAGCGCGTTCAACAGCCTCACCCAGCGTGTCCATGCGGAGCTGCGCGACCGCGGCCACCGGGTGGCGGTGGAACTCGCCCTGCCGGACGGTTCGTTGGCGGACGCCGTACGGCGGCACGCGCCTCAGCTCGTCGTGGCGCCGATGCTGAGGACCGCGATCCCCGAGGAGGTGTGGGCGGCACACACCTGCCTCGTCGTCCATCCGGGGCCGGTGGGCGACCGGGGACCTTCCTCCCTGGACTGGGCGATCCACGAGGGCGCCGACCGGTGGGGCGTCACCGTCCTGCAGGCCGACGCGGAGATGGACGCGGGTGACGTGTGGGCCTCCGTGCTGTGCCGGGTTCCGCCCGGGGCAAAGCGGGACCGGTGCCGGGTTCCGTTGGCCAAGAGCGACCTGTACCGAGGCGAGGTCGCCGACGCCGCGCTCGCGGCCGTCCTGCTCGCCGTGGAGCGCTTCGCGAGCGGATCCCACGTTCCGTGCAAACAGGACGAGGCGGGCCTGGCGGGCACGCCCTTGCGTGTCCGGCCGTACCTCGACCAGGGCGTGCGGCGGATCGACTGGGCCGTGGACTCCATGGAGACGGTCGTCCGCAAGCTGCGGGCGGCGGACTCGCAGCCCGGTGTCCTGGACGTGCTGCTCGGCGGCGAGTGGTACCTGCACGGCGGCCACCCCGAGAGCGCGCTGCGCGGCGCCCCGGGTGAGCTCCTGGCCACCCGGGCCGGGGCGATCTGCCGGGCCACCACGGACGGCGCCGTGTGGATCCCCGAACTGCGGCCCCGACGCCTGCCCGGGCAGCCTCCCACCTTCAAGCTCCCCGCCGTGCGGGCCCTGGGTGACCGGCTGCCGCCCCTGCCCGAGCACGCACCGCCCCCGCTGCCCGATGCGCGGGAGTCCACCTGGACGGACATCCGCTACCGGGAGGACGGCAGCGTCGGCCTCCTCTCGTTCTCCTTCCCGGGCGGAGCCATGAGCACCGAGCAGTGCCGGCGCCTCCTGGACGCCTACCGGGAGGCGTGCGCCCGACCCACCTCCGTGCTGGTGCTGGGCGGTCAGCGGGACTTCTTCTCCAACGGGATCCATCTCGGCGTCATCGAGGCCGCCGCCGACCCCGGCGCCGAGTCCTGGGCGAACATCAACGCCATCGACGACCTCGTCGAGGCGATCCTCACCACCACCGACCGGCTCGTGATCTCGGCCGTCGCGGGCAACGCCGCGGCGGGCGGGGTGATGCTCGCCCTCGCCGCCGACGAGGTGTGGTGCCGCTCCGGGGCCGTACTGAACCCCCACTACCGCCTGATGGGGCTGTACGGCTCGGAGTACTGGACGTACACGCTGCCCCGCAGGGTCGGGCAGGGCGCGGCCGAGCGGCTGATGCGGGAGGCGCTGCCCGTGAGCTCGGCGGGCGCCCTGCGGCTCGGGCTGGCCGACCGGGTGATCGACTGCGGTCCCGGCGAGTTCGCGCACGAGGCCGGCGCCCTGGCCGCGCGGCTCGCGGCACTGCCCGCGACGGCGTCCCGGATCGCCACGAAGAAGGCGGAGCTGGACCGGCGGGAGGCCACGACCCCGCTCGCCGCCTTCCGCGAGCGGGAGCTGGCCCGCATGCGCCGCACCTTCGACGACCCGGACGCCCCGTACCACGCCCTGCGCCGCGCGTTCGTCCACAAGCGGCGGCCCCCGTGCACCCCGCCGCACCTCGCTCCGCCCCCGGTTGCGTAAACCGGCTCTCCCACCACTGCCGCTCCTGTCACCGGAATGGCCCACAGTCGCGTTTCACCCCCACCGGACGGCTGATACGAAGAATCAGAGGGTCCGAAATGCAGGCCTTCATCCCTTACCTCCCCGGGAGGCGGTCTCATGACTGAGGCGACGCCGGACACGGTCGGCGCTGCGCGCACCACGGGCACGCCCGCCGACGAGACACCCACGATCCACATCCTCTGGATCAACGCGGGTCTGAGCTGCGACGGCGACTCGGTCGCGTTGACGGCCGCCATGCAGCCGAGCATCGAGGAGATCGTCCTCGGCGCGCTGCCGGGCCTGCCGAAGATCGCCGTCCACTGGCCGCTCATCGACTTCGAGTGCGGCCCGGTCGGCGGTGCGGACACGTTCATCGAGTGGTTCTTCAAAGGCGAGCGGGGCGAGATCGACCCGTTCGTGCTGGTCGTCGAGGGGTCCGTCCCCAACGAGGCGATCAAGCCCGAGGGCTACTGGTGCGGCTTCGGGGACAACCCGGAGACCGGCCAGCCCATCACCACCAGCGAGTGGATCGACCGGCTCGCGCCCAAGGCCCTGGCCGTGGTCGCCATCGGCACCTGTGCCACGTACGGCGGCATCCACGCGATGGCCGGCAACCCGACCGGCGCGATGGGCGTCCCGGACTATCTCGGCTGGGACTGGAAGTCCCAGGCCGGCATCCCCATCGTCTGCGTCCCCGGCTGTCCGATCCAGCCCGACAACTTCGCCGAGACGCTCACCTACCTGCTCTACCAGGCGACCGGCGCCGCCCCGATGATCCCGCTGGACGACAAGCTGCGCCCGACCTGGCTGTTCGGGGCCACCGTGCACGAGGGCTGCGACCGGGCGGGCTACTACGAAGAGGGCGAGTTCGCGGAGTCGTACGACTCACCGAAGTGCCTGGTCAAGATCGGCTGCTGGGGCCCGGTGGTCAAGTGCAACGTCCCCAAGCGCGGCTGGATGAACGGCATCGGCGGCTGCCCGAACGTCGGCGGCATCTGCATCGCCTGCACCATGCCCGGCTTCCCTGACAAGTTCATGCCGTTCATGGACGAGCCCCCCGGCGCCAAGGTGTCCAGGACGGGCAGCAGCGTCTACGGCGCCGTGGTCCGCAGGCTGAGGACGATCACGGCCCGCACGGTGGACAAGGAGCCCAAGTGGCGCCGTACCGGAGAGCGGATCACCACCGGCTACCGGCCGCCCTGGTGACGCCCCGCCACCCCTGATCCACCACGGCTTCGCGCACCCCCTGGCACACAACCCGAACCTCCCGCACGACGAAGGGCACGGCAAAAGACGATGGCAGCGAGGACGAAGGCGGCCGGCGACGGCAGCGGCCTGGTGGAGATGTCCTGGGACCCGATCACCCGGATCGTCGGCAGCCTGGGCATCCACACGAAGATCGACTTCAAGCAGAAGCGGGTCGCGGAGTGCTACAGCACCTCGTCGGTCTTCCGCGGCTACAGCGTCTTCATGCGCGGCAAGGACCCGCGCGACGCCCACTTCATCACCAGCCGCATCTGCGGGATCTGCGGCGACAACCACGCCACCTGCTCGGTGTACACGCAGAACATGGCGTACGGCGTGAAGCCCCCGCACCTCGGTGAGTGGATCATCAACCTCGGCGAGTCCGCCGAGTACATGTTCGACCACAACATCTTCCAGGAGAACCTGGTCGGGGTCGACTACTGCGAGAAGATGGTCAAAGAGACCAACCCCGGCGTCCTCGAACTCGCCGAGCGCACCGAGGCCCCGCACGCCGCGGAGCACGGCTACCGCACGATCGCCGACATCATGCGCTCACTGAACCCGCTGGAAGGCGAGTTCTACCGCGAGGCGCTCCAGGTGAGCCGCTACACCCGGGAGATGTTCTGCCTCATGGAGGGCCGCCATGTGCACCCCTCCACGCTCTACCCGGGCGGCGTCGGCACGGTCGCCTCCGTGCAGCTCTTCACGGACTACATGAGCCGCCTCATGCGGTACGTGGAGTTCATGAAGCGGGTCGTGCCCCTGCACGACGACCTGTTCGACTTCTTCTACGAGGCCCTGCCCGGGTACGAGGAGGTCGGCCGCCGGCGTGTCCTGCTCGGCTGCTGGGGCGCGCTCAACGACCCCGAGTACTGCGACTTCACCTACGCCAACATGACGAACTGGGGCCGGCGCATGTTCGTCACGCCCGGCGTCATCGTCGACGGCAAGCTCGTCACCAACGACCTCACCGAGATCAACCTCGGCATCCGCATCCTGCTCGGCAGCTCCTACTACGAGGACTGGCAGGGCCAGGAGCAGTTCGTCACCCAGGACCCGCTCGGCAACCCGGTGGACCCGCGCCACCCGTGGAACCAGCACACCATCCCCGCCCCGCAGAAGCGGGACTTCGACGACAAGTACAGCTGGGTGATGTCCCCGCGCTGGTTCGACGGCAAGGACCACCTCGCCCTGGACACCGGCGGCGGCCCCATCGCCCGCCTGTGGTCCACCGCCCTGTCCGGGCTCGTCGACATCGGGTACGTCAAGGCAACCGGCCACAGCGTGGTCATCAACCTGCCCCGCACGATGACCAAGCCCGAGACCACCTTCGAGTGGAAGATCCCGGAGTGGAGCAACGCGCTCGAACGCAACCGCGCGCGCACCTACTTCCAGGCGTACGCCGCCGCGGTCGCCCTGCACTGCGCGGAGATGGGCCTGGAGGAGGTCCGGGCCGGACGCACCCAGACCTGGGAGAAGTTCGAGGTCCCGGACGAGAGCATCGGCTGCGGCTTCACCGAGGCCGTCCGCGGCGTCCTCTCCCACCACATGGTGATCCGCGACGGCAAGATCGCCAACTACCACCCCTACCCGCCGACCCCCTGGAACGCCAGCGTGCGTGACAGCTACGGCACCCCGGGCCCGTACGAGGACGCCGTGCAGAACACCCCGATCTTCGAGGAGAACTCCCCGGAGAACTTCAAGGGCATCGACATCATGCGCACCGTCCGCAGCTTCGACCCCTGTCTGCCCTGCGGCGTCCACATGTACGTCGGCGGCGGCAAGACGGTGAAGAGCCTGCACATGCCCACCGGCCTGAGCGGACTGGGCGGATGAGCGCGACGACGACGGCGCGGCCGGTGTCCGCGGAGGAGACCGGCCGCCGGGTCGAGGAGGTGCTCGACCGGCTGACCGCGAACGGCGACCCGGCCGTCGCCGCCGCGGCCGAGGAACTCGTCCGGTCCCTCATGGACTACTACGGCTCCGGACTGGCCCGCGCCCTCCACCTGCTGTCGGCCGCGCCCGGCGACCCGCTGGCACGGCTCCTCGGCGACGAACTCGTCGCGAGTCTGCTCGTCCTGCACGACCTGCACCCCGAGGACCGCGACACCCGGATCGGCCGCGCCCTCGACAGCGTGCGCGAGCACGACCTGGACGTCGTGGGCTTCGACGAGGACAGCGGCACCCTGACGCTGCGGGCGGCCGCGGCGGGCGGCGGCTGCGGCTGTGGCTCCGGCGCGGGCGCCCGCGAGGCCGCTCAGGCGGCGCTCGCCTGTTTCGCACCGGAGGTCAGGGCCGTCGAGGTGGAGTCGGCGCCGGCCCTGTTGCAGATCGGGACGAAGACCCGGTGACCGCGGCCACGGTCGGCCTGCGGAGATTCCTCACCGAGCGTCCGCCGCAGCCCGAGCGGTGCGAACTGTGCGCGGTCGTGGTGCCCGAGGACCACCGCCACATGGTCGACACCGAGAAGCGTGCCCTCGTCTGCGTCTGCACCGCCTGCGCGGTGCTCATGGAGCGGCCGGGGGCTGCCGCGGGCCGCTTCCGCGCGGTCCCGGCCCGCTACCTCACCGACCCCGGCCACCGCCTCGACGAGCGGGCGTGGGAGGCGCTGCGGATCCCGGTCGGCGTCGCCTTCTTCTTCCGCAACGCGGCGCTCGACCGGCTGGTCGCCCTCTACCCCAGCCCGGCGGGCGCCACCGAGAGCGAACTCGAACCGGACACCTGGACCGAGGTCCTCGGCGGCAGCAAGCTCGCCGCGCTCCTCGAACCCGACGTCGAGGCGCTCCTGCTGCGCCGCACCGACGGCCGGGTCGAGTGCCACCTCGTCCCGATCGACGTCTGCTACGAACTCGTCGGCCGGATGCGCCTGTTGTGGCAGGGCTTCGACGGCGGCGCCGAGGCCCGGGCCGCCCTGGACGCCTTCTTCGCGGACGTCCTGCGCCGAGCCCGGCCCCTGGACGAGGCGGAGCGGCCGTGACGGGGTTCACCTTCGCCTGCACCGGCGTCCGCGCCGACCGGTACGCCGCCGGACCGACCCTCGTCTTCCGGCTGCGCGTCACCGCGTCCGGCGACACCCCTGTGCACGCCCTCGCGCTGCGCTGCCAGATCCGCATCGAACCCGCCCGCCGCGGCTACGCCCGTGCCGAGGCCGACGGGATCACGGACCTCTTCGGCGAGCGCTCCCGCTGGGGCGCCACGCTCCAGCCCGTGCAGTTCGCGCAGGTCCCGCTGATGGTCTCCGCGTTCACCGGCGAGACCGAGGCCGACCTCGTCGTCCCCTGCACCTACGACACGGACATCGCCGCGCCCCGCTACCTGGACGCCCTCACCGACGGAGAGGTCCCGCTGCTGATGCTGTTCTCCGGGACGGCGTTCACCGGAAGCGGCGGCTTCCAGGTGGAGCCCGTGCCGTGGGACCGCGAGGCGGCCTTCAGGATGCCGGTCGCCACCTGGCGGGAGGCCATCGAGCAGCACTTCCCCGGCTGCGGCTGGATCCGGCTGCCCCGCGACATCATGGACGCCCTCCTCGCCTACCGCTCCCGGCACGCGCTGCCCTCCTGGGAGGCGACGCTGAAGGCGCTGCTCGACACGGCCGCCCCGCCGGGAAACGACCCGCTGCGCGCGCTCACCGCCACCGTCGGAAGGACCGATCCGTGACCGCCCCCGCGTTCGCCCCCGAGACCGAGGAGCGCCTCGCCCTCGCCCGGCAGGTGGCCGACGCCGTGCTCTTCGAGGGCTACGTGCTCTACCCGTACCGCGCCTCGGCCGCCAAGAACCGGCTGCGCTGGCAGTTCGGAGTGCTGGTGCCGCCCGCCTGGGGCGCCGAATGCGAGGAGCACGACTTCCAGCACACGGAATGCCTGATGGAACCGAAGCAGGGCGCGACCCTCGCGGTCGAGGTCCGCTTCCTGCACGCCCGGCGCCGCACCGTGCAACGCGTCCGGCCCGACGGCGACTTCGAGACCGTGTCCGAACTCCACCTCGATGACCGGGTGCTGGTGCCCTGGGACGAAGGAGCCGAGGAACGCGTCGAGTTGGTCGCGCCGGTCGGACAACTGCTCGGCGACGGGATCGAGTTCCCCTTCCGGAGACAGGCCGCCGAGGACACCGAGCCCGTCCTGGACGCGGCAGGCCGGACCGTGGGCCGACTGGTCCGGCGCAGCGCCGAGGTCAGCGGGGTGGTGCGGCTCTCCGCCCGCGAACTCGACGGCCCCTACCGGACGATGCGGCTCACCGCCGTCGTCGAGAACACCACCCCGTGGGCGCCCCCGGAGGACGGAGCCGCCGACCGGGACGCGGCGCTGCCGCACTCCCTGGTCGCCACCCACCTCCTCATGGCCCTGGACGCCGGCTCGTTCCTGTCGATGACCGATCCCCCCGAGTGGGCGAAGGCCGCCGTCGCCGCCTGCCGCAACCTGCACACCTGGCCCGTCCTCGCCGGCGAACCCGGCCGTACGGACCTGGTGCTCTCCTCGCCGATCATCCTGGAGGACCACCCGGCCATCGCCCCCGAAAGCCTGGGTGCCCTCTACGACGCCACCGAGATCGACGAGATCCTCGCCCTGCGCACCGCCGCCCTCACCGACGAGGAGAAACGCGAGGCCCGCGGCACCGACGCACGGGCCGCCGCGGTCATCGACCTCGCGGACTCGATGCCGGCCGAGGTGCTGGAACGCCTGCACGGCGCGGTGCGCGGCCTGCGGGAAGTCACCGGGGAGTCCGCCGGATTCCCCGACGAGTTCGCAGTGCAACGCCCCGACACGCCCTGGTGGGACCCGGCGAGCGACGCGGGATTCGACCCGGAGCACGACCGGGTCATGGTCGACGGCCGGTCCGTCGGCAAGGGCAGCCGCGTCGAGCTGCGCCCCGGCCTGCGGCACACCGACGCCCAGGACCTGTTCCTCCAGGGCCGCGCCGCGACCGTCGAGGCGGTGCTGCACGACGTCGACGGCGCGGTGCACCTCGCCGTGACCGTCGACGGCGACCCCGGCGCCGACATCCGACGCGAGCAGGGCCGCTATCTGTACTTCCAGCCGGACGAAGTCGTACCACTGGAGGATCCCCGATGACACGGACGCTCGTGGCCGGCATCGGCAACATCTTCCTGCGGGACGACGGCTTCGGCGTGGAGACCGCACGCCGGCTGTCCGAACGGCCCCTGCCCGCACACGTCGAGGTCGTCGACATCGGCGTACGCGGCGTGCACCTCGCATACCAGCTCCTCGACGGCTACGACACCCTCGTCCTCGTCGACGCCACGGCACGCGGCGAGGCCCCGGGCACGCTGTACGTGATCGAGTACGACGGTCCCGGCGCCGGTGACGGCGGCGATGCCGCTCCGGCGATCGACGGCCACCGCATGACCCCCGACACCGTGCTGGCGCTGCTGGACACCCTCTGCGCCGGCACGGGCGGGCAACCGCCGGAGCGTGTCCTGATCGTCGGATGCGAACCGGCCTCGATCGACGAGGGCATGGGGCTCAGCGCACCGGTGTCCGATGCCGTTCCCCGGGCCGTTCGGCTGATCGAAGAGTTGTTGCAGGGCGGCGAGCCGGCTGTCGCACAGGCACCGGGCGCCGAGGCTTCGACATGAGGAGAGACGGGATGAAGAAGATCATCGCTGCCGGGGCCGCCGGTGCCGCCATGGCGGCTGCGGCCGCCGTCGCCGCGCAGGTGCTGCCCGACCTCAGGCGCTACCTGCGGATCCGCCGGATGTGAACCACTGGCCGCAGGGCGACCGCCGGGTGCGCTCCGCCTTGCGTCGAACGGCGTACCCGGCACCCCGGCCTCGGCGTGCCGGGCCGTCGCTTGCGGGGCGCGTGTCTCTAATGAAGACCGGCCCCGGGAGGACGAGGACCCATGCACGAGATGTCCGTCGCGCTGGCCGTGATCGACCAGGTGGAAACCGCCGCCGCACAGACCCCGGACGTCACGGCGGTGCGTTCGGTACGGCTCAGGGTGGGCGAACTGGCCGGTGTCGTACCCGACTCCCTCGCCTTCTGCTTCGAACTCGCCTGCGCCGGAACCCTGCTGGAAGGCGCCGAGCTGGTCACCGAACCGGTGCCCGGACGGGCCCGCTGCACGCCCTGCGCGCATGAATGGGCCGTCGGCATGCCGCCCAGCCTGACCTGCCCGGAGTGCCAAGGCGCCGACGTCGAGCTGATCTCGGGCCGGGAGCTGCGGATCGCCGACGTGCGGTGGGAGGACGGCGACCCCACACTCGCGGCCACCCCTGTACCGATCGCCGAGGAGTGCTGAACCATGTGCCGTGTCGTCGACCTGCAGCAGGCCGTGCTCGCGAAGAACGACGCGACCGCCCACCTCCTGCGCACCCACCTCCACACCCGGGGCACCACGGTCGTCAACCTGCTGTCCAGCCCCGGCAGCGGCAAGACCGCGCTGCTGGAAGGCGAACTGCTGCGGGCCCGGGAGCGGTCCGTGGCGGTCGCGGCGCTCAGCGCCGACCTCGCCACCGAGAACGACGCGACGCGGCTGGCACGTTCCGGAGTTCCGGTCAAGCAGGTGCTCACCGACGGGCTGTGCCATCTGGAGGCGGCGATGCTCGCCGGGCACCTGGACGGATGGCTGCCCGACGACACCCGGCTGCTGTTCGTGGAGAACGTCGGCAACCTGGTCTGCCCCGCCTCCTACGACCTGGGGGAGACCCTGAGGGTCGTCCTCGCCTCCGTGACCGAGGGCGAGGACAAGCCGCTGAAGTACCCCACCGCCTTCGGACTGGCCCATCTGGTCATGGTCACCAAGACCGACATCGCCGAGGCGGTGGAGTTCGACGAGCGCGCCTTCCGCGCGAACGTGGAGCGGGTCAACCCGGGCGTGGAGGTGGTCCTGACCTCGGCACGGCGGGGCCGGGGCACCGGCGCACTGCTCGACCGCGCGCTCGCCGCGGCCGAGGGCGCGCCCCTGCACACACCGGTCATGGCCCGCCGGGCGGACGCCGGTCACACGCACGCCCACTCGGGCGCGGCGGAGTCCGGTCACACGCACGCACACACGGGCGCCGAGGGCGCCGGCCACGCACACGTACACACGGACGCGGCTGACGCCGTCGCCCCGGCCGCCCCTCGCTCGTGAGCGCTCCGGCACAGGCCGCCGTCGCCGCGGACCCGCCGAACCGCCGTCGGGTGGTCGTGCGGGGCGTGGTGCAGGGCGTCGGCTTCCGGCCGTACGTGTACGGCCTCGCCACCGAACTCGCCCTGGTCGGACACGTGACCAACACGCCGGAGGGCGTCGTCGCCGAGGTCGAGGGCACTGCCTCGGCCGTGGCCCGCTTCTGCGACCGGCTCGCGGTCCAGGCACCGCCGCTGGCCCGCGTGGAGTCCGTCCACCACCAGGAGCTGCCCGCCGCCGGGGGCGAGGCGTTCACCATCCTCGCCTCCCGCACCGGCGGCCCGGCCCGCACCCTGGTCTCCCCGGACACCGCCACCTGCGCCGACTGCCTCGCCGAGCTGGCCGACCCGGCCGACCGGCGCCACCGCCACCCCTTCGTCAACTGCACCCACTGCGGGCCGCGCTTCACCATCGTCACCGGCGTGCCGTACGACCGGGCGAACACCACGATGGCCGGGTTCCCGATGTGCCCCGACTGCGCCCGCGAGTACGGCGATCCGGCCGACCGGCGCTTCCACGCGCAGCCGGTCGCCTGCCCTTCCTGCGGACCCCGGCTGCGCCTGATCGTCCCGGGGGCCGGGAGCGCCGCCGGGGAGGACCCGGTCACCGAGGCCCGCGCCCTGCTCGCCCGCGGCGCGATCCTCGCCGTGAAGGGACTTGGCGGCTACCACCTCGCCTGCGACGCCACCGACGACACCGCGGTCCGTCTGCTGCGCCACCGCAAGGCGCGGGGCGACAAGCCGTTCGCCCTCATGGCGAGGAGCGCGGGCGAGATCGAGCACCTCGTCCGGCTGGGACCCGAGGAACGGAGCCTCCTCGAGGGCGCCGCCCGGCCCGTCGTCCTGCTGCGCAGGCGCCCGGACCCGTCGTACCCCGCGGGGGCGGCGCGACCCGCCGAGGCCGTCGCGCCCGGCAGCCCCGACCTCGGTGTGATGCTGCCGTACACGCCCGTGCACCATCTCCTGCTCGGGCTGCCCGGCGACCCGGTCGGCCCCCGGCTGCTCGTCATGACCAGCGGCAACCTCTCCGGCGAGCCCATCGTCACCGACGACGCCGAAGCCCTGGAGCGACTCGCGCACCTGGCCGACGCCTGGCTCACGCACGACCGGCCGATCCACGTGCCGTGCGACGACTCCGTGGTCCGCGTCTGCGACGGAGAGCCGCTGCTGATCCGGCGCTCACGCGGCTACGCCCCGCTGCCGCTCGCCCTCCCGCTGCCCGTCCGCCCCGCCCTCGCCGTCGGCGGCGACCTCAAGAACGCCTTCTGCCTCGGCGAGGGGCGGCAGGCCTGGCTGTCGGCGCACATCGGCGACATGGACGACCTCGAAACGCAGGGCGCCTTCGAACGCGCCGTGCGGCAGCTGGAGTCCATCACGGGTGTACGGCCGAAGAGCCTGGCGGGCGACCGGCATCCCGGTTACCGCTCCGCCGGGTGGGCCGACCGGAACGCGGCCGGCCGGACCGTCGTACGCGTCCAGCACCACCACGCCCACATCGCCGCCGCGATGGCCGAGCACGGGCTGGACGGCACCCGGCCGGTGATCGGCGTCGCCTTCGACGGCACCGGCCACGGCGACGACGGCGCCGTGTGGGGCGGGGAGTTCCTGCTCGCCGACTACGACCGCTTCACACGGTTCGGGCATCTCGCGTACGTCCCCCTGCCCGGCGGTGACACGGCGGTGCGCAGGCCGTACCGGATGGCGCTGGCCCAACTGCGGACGGCCGGGCTCGCCCTATCCGCCGACCTCGCGTGTACGGCCGCCTGCCCGCCGGACGAACTGCGGCTGCTGGAACGGCAGTTGGAGCGCGGCCTGAACTGCGTCCCCACCTCCAGCATGGGCCGGCTCTTCGACGCCGTGTCCTCGCTGGCCGGGGTCTGCCACGTGGCCGGCTACGAGGCGCAGGCCGCCGTGGAGCTGGAGGGCGCCGCACTGCGCGCGCCCGCCGGGGACACCGTCGCGTACCCCTTCGAGCTGCGGGGCGGCGACCCCGTGCGCGCCGACCCGGCGCCTGTCTTCGCGGCGATCGTCGCCGACCTGCGGGCGGGCGTCGAACCGGCACTGGTGGCGGCCCGCTTCCACCGCGCCGTGACCGCACTGGTGCGCCGGATGTGCCTGCGGGCGCGGGAGCGGTACGGGCTGGACACGGTGGCCCTCACGGGCGGGGTGTTCGCCAACACGCTGCTCTCCTCGGCCTGTTCGGCCGGCCTGCGCGAGGACGGCTTCACGGTCCTGCGGCACCGCCTGGTGCCACCCAACGACGGCGGCCTGGCGCTGGGCCAGCTGATGGTGGCCGCCCGCAAGACGACCCACGACTGAGCGACCCGCGACCCCACAGCGAGGAGAGGCCCATGTGCCTGGCGGTACCCGGCAGAGTGCTGGACATCGAGGAACGCGACGGCACCCGGATGGCCGACGTCGATTTCGGCGGCGTGGTCAAGGAGGTGTGCCTGGAGTACCTGCCGGACCTCCAGGTGGGCGAGTACGCCATCGTGCACGTCGGGTTCGCCCTGCAACGGCTGGACGAGGACTCGGCGAAGCAGACGCTGGAGCTCTTCGCCGAACTCGGCATGCTCCAGGAGGAGTTCGGCGACGCCTGGGAGATGGCGGCGGCGGAGGCGGGAGTGGAACCGGTGGAACCGGTGGAAGGGGCGCGTGGCCAGTGAAGTACATCGAAGAGTTCCAGGACCCGGAGCTGGCCCGCCGGCTCCTCGACGACATCCACGCCACGGTGACCAGGCCGTGGGCGCTGATGGAGGTGTGCGGAGGACAGACGCACAGCATCATCCGGCACGGCCTCGACCAACTCCTGCCGAAGGAGGTCGAGTTGATCCACGGACCCGGCTGTCCCGTCTGCGTGACCCCGCTGGAGGTCATCGACAAGGCGCTGGAGATCGCCTCCCGGCCGGAGGTGATCTTCTGCTCCTTCGGCGACATGCTGCGCGTGCCGGGCACCGGCCGGGACCTGTTCCAGGTGCGCGGCGAGGGCGGCGACGTACGCGTCGTCTACTCACCGCTCGACGCCCTGCGGGTGGCGCAGCAGAACCCCGACCGCGAGGTGGTGTTCTTCGGCATCGGCTTCGAGACGACCGCGCCGCCCAACGCCATGACGGTCCATCAGGCCCGCAGGCTGGGCATCAGGAACTTCAGCATGCTGGTCTCCCACGTCCGCGTCCCGCCCGCCATCGCGGCGATCATGTCCTCGCCGCGGTGCCGGGTGCAGGGCTTCCTCGCGGCCGGGCACGTGTGCAGCGTGATGGGGGTGGAGGAGTATCCGGAGCTGGCGGAACGCTTCCGGGTGCCGATCGTCGTGACGGGCTTCGAGCCGCTCGACATCCTCGAAGGCGTACGCCGGACCGTACGGCAGCTGGAACGCGGCGAGCACACCGTCGACAACGCCTACGCCCGCGCCGTCCGGGCCGAGGGCAACCCGGCCGCCCGGGCCATGCTGGAGGACGTCTTCGAGGTCACCGACCGTGCCTGGCGGGGCATCGGGGTCATCCCCGACAGCGGCTGGCGGCTGTCGCCGAAATACCGCGACCACGACGCCGAGCACCGCTTCTCCGTCGAGGGGATCCGGACCGAGGAGCCGGCGGAGTGCCGCAGCGGGGAGGTCCTGCAGGGCCTGCTCAAGCCGCACGAGTGCGAGGCCTTCGGCACCCTGTGCACCCCTCGCACGCCGCTGGGCGCCACGATGGTCTCCAGCGAGGGCGCCTGTGCGGCGTACTACCTGTACCGGCGGCTGGACGTGCCCGCCACCGCGAAGGCCCGGGAGGCGAGCCCCGTTGTCTGACACGACCGATCTCCCCGCCCCGTCCCTCGACGTCGAAGGGTGGACGTGCCCGGCCCCCCTGCGCGACCGGCCCCGCGTCGTCATGGGCCACGGCGGCGGCGGAGCCCTCTCCGCCGAACTCGTCCAGCAGATCTTCGCCCCTTCGTACGGCGGCGAGGCGCTCTCGCAGATGGGCGACGCGGCCGTGCTCTCCCTGGGCGGAGCACGGCTGGCGTTCTCCACGGACTCCTATGTCGTACGGCCGCTGTTCTTCCCCGGCGGCAGCATCGGCGACCTGGCGGTCAACGGGACCGTCAACGACCTCGCCATGAGCGGGGCCCGGGCCGCCTACCTCTCCTGCGGGTTCATCCTGGAGGAGGGCGTCGAGCTGGACACGGTCACCCGGGTCGCCGAGGCGCTGGGCGCGGCCGCGCGCACCGCCGGGGTGGAGGTGGCGACCGGGGACACGAAGGTGGTGGAGGCCGGGCACGGCGACGGGATCTACCTCAACACGGCCGGCATCGGTGTCGTCCCCGCGGGCGTCGACCTGCGTCCGCAGCGGGTCGTCCCCGGCGACGTCGTGATCGTCAGCGGCGCCATCGGCGTCCACGGGGTGGCGATCATGAGCGTCCGTGAGGGCCTGGAGTTCGGGGTCGAGATCGAGAGCGACTGCGCGGCGCTCGGCGGCCTGGTCGAGGCCATGCTCGCGGTCACCCCGGATCTGCACGTGCTGCGCGATCCCACCCGGGGCGGCCTCGCGGCCTCGCTCAACGAGATCGCGGCGGCGTCCGGCGCGGGGGTGGTCATCCGGGAACGCGACGTCCCCGTGCCGCCCGCCGTGGCCAACGCCTGCGCCATCCTCGGCCTGGACCCCATGTACATCGCCAACGAGGGCAAGCTGGTGGCCTTCGTCCCACGCGAGCACGCCGACGCCGTACTGGCCGCGATGCGGGCCCACCCCCTGGGCACGGACGCCGCGATCATCGGCGAGGCCGTCGACTCCCACCCCGGCATGCTCGTGGCCCGAACCGGCCTGGGCGGAACCCGCGTGGTCGACCTGCCCCTCGGGGAGCAGCTGCCGCGGATCTGCTGAACCGGGAGGCGGGCGGCGGGGTGGCCGGCGGTCGGGGCGGTGGGGCAGCCGGCCGTCCGGGCACCGCGCCGTGGGCGTGCCGGGACACCTGCGTCGGCAGGGTGTCGGTTCGCGGTCGGCTCCGTCGGTGAGGGGTGTGGCGCCGGCAGGCTGGGGCCATTGGGCAGGCGGGCGGCGGCGCATCGGTGGCGGTGTCGCAGCGGTCGTCGGTGAGGGTGAGGTGGAGCGCGGCGCGTCGGTGCAGGGGGGTGGATCGGCGGTGGATGCCGGGTGGGGCTGCGGGGCTGGGTGGCCGACCGGTGGGGTGCGCAATCGAGGGAGTGGGTGGGCCGCGGTGCCCGCGTCCGCCGGGTGTCGGTTCGCGGCTCGGAGTGGTGGAGCCACGTGGTGTGAACGGTGCTCAAGTGATGTCTCTCGAACCCGTCAGGTGGGTCCTGCGTCGGCTACAGTCGCAGCTGGGCGGACGACCCGGCTCCGCCGCCGTGAAAGTGATCGGCCTGCGGTGCATCGTGGCCCTGGTGCTGTCGATCGGTGCCTCCTGTAGAGCCCTGATGTGCCCTCGCGGTGGGCAATCCGGCTGAAGTGCAGGTCAGAGGGGTGTCATGGGGGCAGCATGCGATTGAGAGTGGAGTTCACCACCGAACCCTTCGACCTCGACGAGGCGCCCGCGCACGCGCTGGTGGCCCGCGAGGTCATCGAGGCGGCCGAGCTCGACGAGGTGGACGTCGGCCCGTTCGGCAACACGGCGGAGGGCGGTGCCGACGCCGTGCTCACCGCCCTGGACGCCCTGCTGCGCAAGAGCCTGGAGGCCGGCGCCACCCGGATCTCCCTCCAGGTCAATGTGATCGGGGAGGGCGAGCAGTGACCGGCACCGGCGAGGAGCCCTTCATCGCGGCCGTGAAGCCGCTGGTCGACGCCATGGGCGGGGAGATAATCGCGCCGGACGAGGCCGGCCCGGAGGACGTCGTGCTCTCCTGGGACGGCGCCGACGTCCTCGCCGTACGCCTGCCCCAGCTGGCCGACTCCCTGGACCACATCCTGGCCGCCATGGAGCGCCGCAAGGGCAAGCCGCTGGCCGATCTGGACCGCAAGGCCAAGCAGGAGGTCGTGCGGATACTCGAGGCGCGCGGCGCCTTCTCCGTGCGGCACGGCGTGGAGACCGTGGCGAGCGCGCTCGGCGTGAGCCGCTTCACGGTCTACAACTACCTCAACCGTGAGAAGAACGCCTGAGGCAACGGGCCATGAGGACACGTGGGCGGCCCGCCCGGTTTCGTTACCGCGAATTTTCAACAAAGTGTTGACGTCTCGTCGTCGTAGGGCGTTAGCTAGCGGCACGCCCGTTCAGTACGAAGGCCGCCCGCCGCGGCCACGGAGGCTCCCGTGACGTCGTATTCCACGCCCCCGGGCCTGGCCCGGTTCAACGCCCTGGAGGAGCACGCGGCCCACGCCGCTCTCCACGAGGCGTGCGCCTCCACGGCGTGGGGGAAGCGGCTGCTCGCCGCCCGCCCCTACGCCACCGCCGACGACCTCTACGCCGCAAGCGACGCCGCCACGGCCGAGCTGACCGCCGAGGACCTGGCCGAGGCCATGGCCGGGCACCCGCCGATCGGCCGCCCCAAGCCGGGCGACCCGACCTCGGCCCGGGAGCAGCGCGGCATGGCCGGCGCCTCCGAGGAGCTCAAGGCGGAGATGCTCGAACTCAACCTGGCCTACCAGGACCGGTTCGGCCATGTCTTCCTGATCTGCGCCACCGGCCGCACCGGCGAGCAGATGCGCGACGCGGTCAAGGAACGGATCGGCAACTCGCCGGAGCAGGAGCGGGAGATCGTCCGTGTCGAACTGGGCAAGATCAACCGTATCCGGCTCGCCCGCCTCGTCGAAGAAGACTGAAGAGGACGCCTGACCATGAGCACCAGCACCACCGCCTCCGTGTCCACGCACATCCTGGACACCAGCATCGGCCGCCCCGCCGAGGGCGTCGCCATCCAGCTCGCGGCCCGCAGCGGCCGCGACGCGGACTGGCAGGCGCTCGGCGGCTCCGCGACCGACGCGGACGGGCGGTGCAAGGACCTCCCGGCGCTGCCGGAGGGGACCACACACGTACGGCTCGACTTCGCGGTGGAGCCGTATTTCGAGAAGAAGCAAGCCGATGCGCAGCAGGACGCCCCCGCGAATCGGGACAGCGGTGCCGTGTTCTTCCCCGAGGTGGCGATCACCTTCGCCGTGAAGCCCGGGGAGCATTACCACGTACCGCTGCTGCTCAACCCGTTCGGCTACTCCGTTTACCGAGGGAGCTAGCAGACACATGACACTCAATTCCCGCCCTGCCCGCCCTGTGATCCTGGGACAGAACCAGTACGGCAAGGCCGAGAACCGAGTCGTAAAGATCACGCGGGACGGCGCCACCCATCACATCAAGGACCTGAACGTGTCCGTCGCGCTGAGCGGCGACATGGAGGAGGTCCACTACTCCGGCTCCAACGCCAACTGTCTGCCGACCGACACCACCAAGAACACGGTGTACGCGTTCGCCAAGGAGTACGGCATCGAGTCGGCCGAGCAGTTCGGCATCCACCTCGCGCGCCACTTCGTGACGTCGCAGGAGCCGATCAAGGTCGCCCGCATCCGGATCGAGGAGTACGCCTGGGAGCGCATCGCCGCCTCCGACGCCAACTCCCAGTTCATCGGCGCGGACGAGGTCAAGCACTCCTTCGTCCGCAAGGGCCAGGAGATCCGGGTCACGCAGATCACCTACGACGGTGAGAAGTGGGAGGTCGTCTCCGGCCTCAAGGACCTCATCGTGATGAACTCGACCAACTCCGAATTCTGGGGCTACGTCAAGGACAAGTACACGACCCTCCAGGAGGCGTACGACCGCATCCTGGCCACCCAGGTCTCGGGCCGCTGGCGGTTCAACTGGACCGACGACGAGCAGCGGATGCCCAACTGGGAGAAGTCCTACGAGCAGGTGAAGAAGCACATGCTCCAGGCCTTCGCCGAGACCTACTCGCTCTCGCTCCAGCAGACCCTGTACCAAATGGGTTCGCGGATCATCAACAACCGCAGCGAGATCGACGAGGTCCGCTTCTCCCTCCCGAACAAGCACCACTTCCTGGTGGACCTGGAGCCGTTCGGGCTGAAGAACGACAACGAGGTGTACTACGCCGCCGACCGGCCCTACGGCCTGATCGAGGCGACCATCCTGCGGGACGGCTGTGAGCCGAAGATCCCGGTGGACCTCACCAACCTGTAAGCAGGCAACTCCCTTTCGGCACCCGCGGCCGGCGGGCCGGGCTGTGAAGGCCCACCGGCCGCGGTACTCAAATTCCCAGGGTCCTGCCGTGCCCTCTCCAACCCGGCACCCCCTCAGGGAAAGGGACGAATCATGGCAGCAGCCCAGCGCATCGTCATCGAGAACTGTTCGATCGCGACAGTGGACGCGAACGACACCGAGTACGCCACGGGCCATGTCGTCGTCGCGGACAACCGCATCGAGTCGCTCGGCGCGGGCAGGGCTCCCGAGGGCCTGGAGAACGTCGTACGCCGTATCGACGCCACCGGGCACCTGGTGACCCCCGGCCTGGTCAACACCCACCACCACTTCTACCAGTGGATCACCCGCGGCCTGGCCACGGACCACAACCTCTTCGACTGGCTCGTCGCCCTCTACCCGACCTGGGCGCGCATCGACGAGCCGATGGTGCGCTCCGCCGCGCAGGGCTCGCTGGGGATGATGGCCCGCGGCGGTGTCACCACCGCCATGGACCACCACTACGTCTTCCCGAAGAACTCCGGCGACCTGTCCGGTGCCATCATCGGCGCCGCCCGTGACATGGGGGTCCGCTTCACCCTCGCCCGCGGCTCCATGGACCGCAGCGAGAAGGACGGCGGGCTGCCGCCGGACTTCGCCGTCGAGACGCTCGAAGGCGCGCTGGCCGCCACCGAGGAGACCGTCAAGGAGCACCACGACGCCTCCTTCGACGCGATGACCCAGGTCGCCGTCGCCCCGTGCTCCCCCTTCTCCATCTCCACCGAGCTGCTCAGGCAGGGTGCCGAGCTCGCCCGCCGCCTCGGCGTGCGCATGCACACCCACGGTTCGGAGACCGTGGAGGAGGAGAAGTTCTGCCACGAGCTGTTCGGCATGGGCCCGACCGACTACTTCGAGTCCACCGGCTGGCTCGGCGAGGACGTGTGGATGGCGCACTGCGTCCACATGAACGACTCCGACATCGCCGCCTTCGCCCGTACGAAGACGGGTGTCGCCCACTGCCCGTCCTCCAACGCCCGCCTCGCGGCCGGTATCGCCCGCGTCCCCGACATGCTCGCGGCCGGCGTCCCGGTCGGCCTCGGCGTCGACGGCACGGCCTCCAACGAGTCCGGCGAACTCCACACCGAGCTGCGCAACGCCCTGCTCATCAACCGCCTCGGCGCCCACCGCGAGGCCGCCCTGAACGCCCGGCAGGCGCTGCGCCTCGGGACGTACGGCGGCGCCCAGGTCCTCGGCCGCGCCCGGGAGATCGGCTCCCTCGAGCCGGGCAAGCTGGCCGACTTCGTGCTGTGGAAGCTGGACACCCTCGCCCACGCCTCCATCGCCGACCCGGTGACCGCACTGGTCTTCGGCGCGGCGGCGCCGGTCACGGCGTCGTTCGTCAACGGCCGCCAGATCGTCGAGGACGGCCGGCTGCTCACGGCCGACGAGGACGCGATCGCCCGCTCGACGCGGGAGGAAGCGCAGCGGCTGGCGAGGATCGCCGCGCAGTAACTTCGTACCGCCGTACGGCACTTGATCTCCGGCCAGGAGGGACGGCTCCCGGCCGGTAGCCGTGGACCCGAGCGGGGTCCATGGCGGCCGTCGCCGGGGCGCGTGTTGGACGCACGCGCCCCGGAACGGTCTCCGTTTCCCCCAGAACGGGCCCGTCCCCGGTCCCGCACGACCACTTGCACCACCTCCAAGAACCCGCGTCAGAGCCGACGTGTTCAACCGACCGGAGGAGAGCCGCAGTGTCCGCCCAGAAGTCCGCTCACCCAGTCGACGAGAAACTCCCCGCCCTGAAGATGGCGACCACCGGTCTTCAGCACGTGGCCGCCATGTACGCGGGAGTCGTCGCCCCACCCCTGATAGTCGGCGCGGCCATAGGCCTGTCCGCCACCGAACTGACCTTCCTCACCGGCGCCTGCCTCTTCACGGCGGGCCTCGCCACCTTCCTCCAGACCCTCGGGATCTGGAAGATCGGCGCCCGGCTGCCGTTCGTCAACGGCGTCACCTTCGCCGGCGTCGCCCCCATGACCGCGATCGCCGCCTCCACCGAGGACAAGTCCGACGCGCTGCCGATCATCTTCGGCGCGGTCATCGTCGCCGGCCTCCTGGGCTTCCTCGCCGCCCCGTTCTTCAGCAAGGCCGTGCGGTTCTTCCCGCCGGTCGTGACCGGTACGGTCATCACGCTGATCGGCATCTCCCTGCTGCCGGTCGCCTTCGGCTGGGCGCAAGGCCCCAACCCGGCGGCGGACGACTACGGTTCGGCGACGAACCTGGGCCTGGCGGCCGGGACTCTGCTGATCGTCCTGCTCCTGCGCCGCTTCACCCGGGGCTTCGTCAAGCAGATCGCCGTACTGCTCGGCCTGGTCATCGGCACGCTGATCGCGATCCCGTTCGGCGTCACGGACTTCGGCCCGGTGGCGGACGCGGACGTCATCGGCTTCCCCACCCCGTTCCACTTCGGCGCCCCGCAGTTCCAGCTCGCCGCGATCATCTCGCTGTGCGTGGTGATGGTGGTGTCGATGACCGAGTCGACCGCCGACATGCTGGCGCTCGGCGAGATCGTCGAGCGCCCGGCCGACGAGAAGACCATCGCGGCGGGCCTGCGCGCCGACACCCTGGGCTCGGCGATCAGCCCGCTCTTCAACGGCTTCATGTGCAGCGCCTTCGCCCAGAACATCGGCCTGGTCGCGATGACGAAGATCCGCAGCCGGTACGTCGTCGCCGTGGGCGGTGGCTTCCTGGTGCTGATGGGCCTGTGCCCGATGGCCGCGTCGCTCATCGCGGTCGTACCGCGCCCCGTGCTCGGCGGCGCGGGCGTGGTCCTCTTCGGCTCGGTGGCCGCCAGCGGCATCCAGACCCTCGTCCGGGCCGGCCTGGAGAAGGACAACAACGTCCTGATCGTCGCCGTCTCGCTGGCCGTCGGCATCGTCCCGATCACGGCGCCGGAGTTCTACCACGCCTTCCCGGAGACGGTGCGGATCGTGCTGGACTCGGGCATCTCGACCGGGTGCGTTGCGGCGGTGGCGCTGAACCTCGTCTTCAACCACCTGGGCAGGAGCGGCGACGCCCAGGACGTGACCCATCCGATGGAGGCAGGGGAGGAGATCACCGGGGCGACCCGGGCCCCGGCCACGCCATGAGGTTGGCGAACAGCTCGGCCTGCTCGATGGCGTCGTCCAGCGCATGGTGGGTGTGACGGCGCCTCGACAGCAGTTCGCGCGGCATGGTGCCCTTGGCCACGGCCCGCAGCGGCAGCCCGGCCTTCGTCGCGTACAGCGTCTTCATGTCCAGGCAGCCGGAGTGCCCGAAGGGACTCGCACCGGTGAAACGGATCAGATACCAGTACAGGAAGGTCCAGTCGTAGGACGCCGGATAGCCGGCCATCACCGGCTGGGCGCCCGCGCTCACCTCGCGCACCCAGGCGGTGAACTCGGTGAGCGCGGCGGCCGGTTCGGTGCCCTCGGTGCGGAGCCGCTCCCGGTCCAGGCCGCTCACCGCCAGCGCCTCGGGCACGAACTCCTCGCTGATCGGCCGGAGCTCACGGTAGAAGGTCCGCTGCTCGGGATCGGCCGGGGTGAACCCGTCGGCGTCCTGCACCCCGGCGACCGCCGCGCCCATGCTCAGCATGGAGTACGGCCCCGGGATCGGGCCGTCCGCCTCGATGTCGACGGAGATGTAGAGGCTGGCTTTGACACGTCGTGCGGCCATGGAGCGGGAGCTTCCCAGGTGACCGGGGCTTCCCGCATCCGAATTCCGCTCGCCGGCCTCTCCCGGCGGCACGCGTTCGCCCTGGCGGAACTCCGGGAGTCCTGCCAGGGCGACAGTCGTGGCGCCGTGCCGGGTCAGCGGGTGTAGGTGACCCGGTTCTCCTTCAGGGAGCCGCAGTTGGAGCCCGTCACCTGCACGTACACGTTGCTGATGTGGCCGCCCCAGTCGACGCAGTGGCCCTTGCCGTAGACGTAGGTCGGTCCGGCGTACGACGTGTACTGACCCCAGTCGTCGTCCCCTTCCTCGGTGTCGGGGACGTAGACCCACGCGGACATCTCCCGGACGGTGCCCGGGTTGGTGCGGATGGTCGCCACACAGTTCTCGCCGTTGGAGGCGTTGTACGTCAGATAGACGGTGCCCAGCGAGCCG
This sequence comes from Streptomyces cyaneochromogenes, assembly GCF_003963535.1. Classification (GTDB taxonomy): domain Bacteria; phylum Actinomycetota; class Actinomycetes; order Streptomycetales; family Streptomycetaceae; genus Streptomyces; species Streptomyces shaanxiensis. Next base: position 8,309,476 of record NZ_CP034539.1, read on the forward strand.
ACCGGCGCCGAGTTGACGGTCTTGTAGCCGCTTCCGCAGACCTTCTGCGGGGTGGTGTTGGGCGCGGCGGAGGCGGGCGCCGCGAGGGCGGCCGTGGTCCCCACCGTCAGGGCCGCTAACGCGGTGGCGGACAGTGCAGAACGGATCAATCGCATATTTCCCCCTAGTGACCATTGCGGGTGGTTGCTCCTGCATGGTGTGACCCGCGGGGTATGCGAATGGTTGCGCTCAGTTCTGCCGCTTCCTCAGCACCGCCGCCGCCAGCACCAGCGCCCCCACCGCGACCACCGTTGCCACCCGGAACGCCAGTTGATAGCCCTCCGCCGTGGCCGCCACCAGTTCCGCGCCCCGGTCGAGCAGCCCCTCGGTGCGGCTCGCCGCCAGGACGGACAGTGCCGCCAGCCCCAGCGAACCGCCCACCACCTGCGTGGTGTTGAACAGCCCCGACGCCAGCCCCGCGTCCTGCGCGCGCGCCCCCGCCATCGCGAGCCCGGTCAGCGCGGGCATCGCGGCGGCGAAGCCGGTGGCCAGCAGAAGCAGCGGCGGGAGGACGTCCGTGACGTACGAGCCGTCGACCGGTGCGCGGCTCAGCAGAGCCATTCCGGCGACGATGAGCGCCAGCCCGGCCAGCAGTACGCGGTAGGCGCCGAAGCGGCCGACCGTCCTCGCCGACAGGCCCAGCATCAGCACCCCGATGGCGACCGGCGCCGGCAGGAACGCCGTGCCGGTGAGCAACTCGCCGTAGCCGAGGACCCGTTGGAGGTAGAGCGCGCCGATGAACTGGAAGCCGTACATCGTCGCGATCATCAGGATCTGCACCGCGTTGGCCCCGCTCAGCAGCCGGGAGCCGAACAGGCGCAGCCGCAGCAGCGGACGCGTGGCCCGCGCCTGGCGCAGGGTGAACGCCGTGAACAGGGTGAGGGCCAGGGCCGCCAACAGGAGGGTGGTGGTGAGGTCGCGGTCGCCCGCGCCGACGATGGCGTACACGGTGAGCATCAGCGCGGCGGTGACCAGCGCCGCGCCCGGGTAGTCGGCGCCCTTGCCGAGCCCGGCGCCGCGGTCCGGCTCCAGCACCCGCACGGCCATGATCAACGCCCCGATGCCGATGGGGAGGTTGATGAGGAAGATCCAGTGCCAGTCGAGGAGCTCGGTCAGCGCCCCGCCCAGAAACGTCCCGAGCGCTCCGCCCGCCGCGCCGACCGCGCTGAACACCGCGATGGCGCGGGCCTGTTCACGCGGCTCCGGGAACATTGCCACCAGCATGCCGAGCACGACGGCCGAGGTCATCGCTCCGCCCACGCCCTGCAACGCGCGTGCCGCGATCAGCATGCCCTGCGCGGTCGCCACCCCGCACAGCACGGAGGCCGCGGTGAACACGGCGAGCCCCGCCGTGAACATCCGCTTGCGGCCGATCAGATCGCCGAGCCGCCCGACGAGGAGGAGTAGACCGCCGAAAGGGATCAGATAGGCGTTGACGACCCAGGCGAGGCCCGGCCCCGAGAAGCCCAGGTCGCTCTGGATGGCCGGCATGGCGACCGTGACGATGTTGCCGTCCAGGATCGTCATCAGCGTCCCCGCGCACAGGACGACGAGGGATGCCTGGCGGGAGTAGGTTCGCTGCGGCGGGTGGGGTGTGCGCGTCGGGGTCTCGACGATGGCCGTCATGGCGGCGCTGCCTCCGGGTTCTCCAATGGTGCACGACTTGTAACGGGGTACATCGTGAGTGACCATGGAGGGCGGCGTAAGGAGGCAGTCCGATGTCCCAGAGGAACACCGGTGTTACCGTCCAGGCAGTGAACGCGCACGCGTGCCCGGTCCGCGAGGTTCTTGACAGGGTCTCCGGGAAATGGAGCGTCCAGATTCTCGTCGCGGCCGCCCACGGGCCCATCCGCTTCACCGAGTTGGAGCGCAGCATCGAGGGAATCAGCCGCCGGATACTGACTCTCACCCTGCGTAATCTGGAGCGCGACGGTCTCGTCACCCGTACCGTCCATCCGACGGTGCCGCCGAAGGTGGAGTACGAACTCACGCCGGTGGCACGGGAGTTGCACGAGACCCTGCAACGCCTGACCGACTGGGCCGAGCGCAACAGGGTCTACATCGCCGAGTCGCGGGCGGCCTACGACGAGGAGCACGCACCGGAGCCGGTGTGACCGGAGGCCGGGCGTGGCAGGCGGTGACCGGAGTTCTGACAGGCGTTGATCAGAGCCCGAACAGGCTCGGGTCCGCGGCCAGTTCCTTGAAGTAGTCCTGCGGGTTCGCCACCATCCGGCGTTCCTTGAGGTCCAGCAGGCCGCCGACCGCCGTGAGCTCGGCCGCCACGGTGCCGTCCGCCTTGCTCATGATCTGCCGAATACGGAAGGTCTTGCCGCCCGACCACTCGAAGGCGCAGGTCACGTCGACCTCGTCGCCGGCGAGGAGCTCCCGCTTGTAGCGGATGGTCGTCTCCAGCGCGACCGGACCCACCCCCTTGCCTATGAGCCCCGTCTGGGTGATGCCCGCGGCCTGCAGCAACGACCAGCGGGCGTGCTCCGCGTAGTTGATGTACACGCTCTGGTTGACGTGCCCCTGCACATCGGTCTCGTAGCCGCGCACGGTGACCCGGACGGAGAACGGCTCGCTCACGGTTTCCCCTTCTCGTGTTCGATGCTCTGTGCACCGATCTTGGCATGGCCATCACGCCCGGCGCGGGGATGCCAGCAGATAGCGCGCTCTGGTCCGCGGCTCGGTGTGTTCGCCGACCTGCCAGCCCGCCTCTTCCAGTGTGGTCGCGCAGGCCCGCAGCCGCTCGCCGTCCGGCTCGTGCACGGAGACGGCCTCCGGTTGCACAGTGGCCCGCACCCGGTACCCCTCCTCGGAGTCCCGCTCGGCCGGACGGTGCCCGGCGGCCTCCAGGGCGAGCGCGGCGGCCCGCACCAGATGCGTACGCTCCCACGCGCACGGCCGGTCCACCGCCCCGTCCGCATTGGTCATCCGGCGCAGCTCCAGCAGCCCCTGCCAGGCGCTGTGCACCTCCCGGACGCGGGCCGGGCCCGGCACCGGCGCGTCCTCCTCACCGCCGATCCGCGCCGCGAACACCCCGCCGGCCGCCGGAGCCTCGGACTCCGCGGCCGGCGCCGGCTCCGCGTCCCGTATCCGATGCCCCGCAGGCGTCAGAAAGTGAGCGTGCGGCGGCCGCGGGTGCCGGAAGGCGAGGCCTCGCTTCACCAGCGCCGCGAGCTGCGCCTCCGTACCTCTGACCCGTCCGGTCACGGGATCGGCGGCATCGATGACACGCCGCTGGGCCGCGGTCGGTGGTCTCGTCACGGCGTGCTCCTCCCCGGGCGTTCGGGCACCCGCCCCACCTCCTCGGCAGGCACTCGCCCTGTCTGCTGGGAAGGCTACGACCCGGGTCTGACATTCCACTCGGCGATCACCGGCCGCCCGTGCTCCGTGCCCAGCCGGCACAGCGCCCCCGTGGCCAGTTGGAACAGCGCCCCGTCCGTCGCCGGCAGCCCGAGCCGCCGGGCCGTGAGCACGCGCAGGAAATGCCCGTGCGCCACGAGCATCACGTCCCCGTCGTGGGCGGCGGCTGCCGCTTCCACCCGGGCCAGCACCCGGTCGGCACGCTCGCCGACCTGCTCCGGGCTCTCCCCGGGATGGTCGGGCGGCCCGGGCGCGACCCCGTCCGTGAACAGGAACCAGCCCGGCCGTTCGTGCTGGATCTCGACGGTCGTGATCCCTTCGTACCCGCCGTAGTCCCACTCCCGCAGATCGGCGTCGACCCGACCGTCGCGCAGGCCGATCAGCTCGGCCGTCTCCCGCGCCCGCTGCAGAGGGCTGACGAACGCGGCCGCGATCCGGTGCGAGCGGACCAGCGGCACCAGCCGGCGCGCCTCGTCCCGTCCGTGCTCGGTCAGGGGCACGTCCGTCCATCCCGTGTGCCGCCCGGACCGCGACCACTCGGTCTCACCGTGCCGGACGAGAAAGAGGTCAGCCACGTGCGCACCCTTCCAGCTCGCCTCCCCGGCACCCTGCCACAGCGGCGCGGCGGCCCGCCCGGCGGACTGGGCCGGACGGCCGTCCAGTGGCCGCGTAACGGATGACCCGCCCGCCGTCAAGTGACGAACAGTCGGGGCTGGGGCGCCTCCCCGGGCGCGGGAGACCGTGGCAGACATCCGCCCGTGCGACCGCCGCAGCGGGACGCGAACCGGAGAGGAGGACGGATGTACCGCTGGCTGGGTGCCGTGGCGACCCGTCGTCCCCGACTGGTCCTGCTCGCCGCGCTGGGCTTCCTCGTCCTTGCGGTGGTGGTCGGCGCGGAAGCGACGGGCCGCCTGAAGACGCAGGGGTACGACGACCCCTCGTCCGACTCGAGTTTCGCGGCCCGCATGACCGCCGAGTACCGGGGGACGGCGTCGAACCTGATCGTGGTGGCGCGGGCCCCGCACGACGGTGTCGACGGCGACGCCGCCCGCGATGCCGGGCGGGAACTGACCCGGCGACTCGCCGCCCAGCCGCATGTGAGCGACGTGTCCTCGTACTGGAGCGGCGGAGCGGCCGAGCTGCGCAGCCGGGAGGGCCGCTCGGCCCTGCTGCTCGCGCACATCGACGGCGAGGCGGAGCAGCTCGGCCCCCGCGCTGAGCAGGTGCGCGAGACCCTGTCAGCCCGGCCCGCGGACGGACCGTCCGCCCTGACGGTGCACGTGGGCGGTGCGGCCCTCGCCGAGGCCGAGATGCAGGAGATCACCGCCGCCGACCTGAAACGGGCCGAGGCCGTCGTCCTGCCGGGCACCCTCGTGCTGCTGATCCTGGTGTTCGGCAGTGTGGTGGCCGCGGCCCTGCCCCTGCTCATCGGGGTCCTGGCCATCGGCGGGACCCTGCTGATCCTCAGCCTGCTCGGCAGCGTCACCGATGTGTCGGTGTTCGCGCTGAACCTCACCACCGCGCTCGGCCTCGGCCTCGGCATCGACTACGGGCTGCTCATCGTCTCCCGGTTCCGGGAGGAGCTCACCGCCGGACACCCGCCGCGCGACGCCGTCCGGCGGACGGTGAACACCGCGGGACACACCGTCTTCTTCAGCGCCGCGACGGTCTGTGCGGCGCTGTCGACCCTGCTGGTCTTCCCGCCGTACTTCCTGCGCTCCTTCGCCTACGCGGGCATCGCCGTGGTGGTCCTCGCGGCGGTGGCGGCCACCACGGTCCTGCCGGCGCTGCTGGTGCTGCTCGGACGGCGCGTGAACGCCTGGGCGGTGCCGTGGCGCCGCAGGGCCAGGGCCGGCTCCGCCTCGCGGTTCTGGGAGCGGCTGGCCCGGATCGTCGTACGCCGTCCGCTGCTCGCCGCGCTGCCGGTCCTGGCCCTGCTGGCGGTGCTCGCGGCGCCGTTCACGCACGCGGGATTCGCCACCCCCGACGACCGGGCGCTGCCGCGAAGCGCGTCCAGCCGGCAGGCCGGGGACCTCGTGCGCGGCGAGTTCGGCGGCGGGAACGCCGGTGCCCTCACCGTGTTCACCACCAGCCCCACCCCCGAGGTCGCGCTCGACTACGCCCCGAGGCTGTCCGCCCTGCCGGGCGTGGCCGAGGTCACGGGGCCGTCCGGAGTGTGGCGGGACGGCGAGCGGGTGACCGGGCCCGGCAGCGCCGCGAACGGCCTCGTGCTGTCCGGTTCCGGCGCTCCGGCGATCCTCTCGGTGGTGCCGTCGGCCGACCCCCGCTCGGACGCCGCCCAGCGGCTGGTCCGTGACATCCGCAGGACGCCCACGCCCGCGGGCACCGACATCCACGTCGGCGGTCCCAGTGCGGTGCTCGTCGACGCCAAGGACACGATCGCCCGGCGGCTGCCCCTGGCGGGCGCCATGATCACCACCGGCACGTTCGTGCTGCTGTTCTGCTTCTCCCGCAGCCTGCTCCTTCCGCTCAAGGCGATCGCGCTGAACTTCCTGAGCCTCGCCGCGGTGCTCGGCACCATGGTGTGGATCTTCCAGACCGGACACCTGCAGACCCTGCTCGGCTTCACCCCCGGACCGCTCAGCACCACCATGCCGGTGCTGTTGTTCTGCATCGTCTTCGGGCTCTCGGTCGACTACGAGGTCTTCGTCCTGGCCCGCATCAAGGAGGCGCACGACGCCGGGCAGGACACCGCCGACTCGATCGTCACCGGGGTCGCCCGCACCGGCGGCATCGTCACGGCCGCCGGCGCCCTGCTCGCCTTCACCCTGCTGGGCTTCGGCACCTCCGAGGTGGCCCTGCTGCAGTTCTTCGGAATCGGCGCGGGCTTCGGCGTCCTCCTCGACGCGACCCTCGTGCGCGGCGTCCTCGTACCGGCGCTCATGCGGCTCGCCGGCCGCCTGAACTGGTGGGCGCCGCGTGCCCTCGGAGGCAGGACGCCGGCCCGCCCGCCCCCGCCCGGGCCCCCGCCGCCGCCACCCCCGATCCCCTCTCCCACGCCCCCTCCCGCACCGCCCGCCCGCCTCGGGCCACCGAACCAAAGCAGGTCTCCCCATGAATGACATCGCCATGAATGACATCGCCGTGAACGGCACCGCCGTGAATGACACCGCCCTCAATGACATCGCCATCGTCGGACTCGGCTGCCGCTTCCCCGGCGCCCGGGACAGCCAGGCCTACTGGCAGCTCCTCCTCGGCGGAGAGCGGCAGTTCGCCCCGGTGCCCGAGGACCGCTGGAACCACGACACGTTCCACGCCCCCGCCGACCGCCGCGCCGCCGACTCCGCCTACACCGACCAGGTCGCCTTTCTGGACGAGGTGGACCGCTTCGCCGCCCTGCACTACGGCCTGCCGCCACGCCGCGTCGAGGCCATGGACCCGCAGCACCGGCTGATGCTCGACGTGACCCGCGAGGCCCTCGACGACGCCGGGATGGGCCGGGGCGGCTTCGACCGGGAGAACACCGGCGTCTTCTTCGGCCTGTCGGTGTCCGACTACAAGGAGCTCATGACGGCCCGCCTACGGGCCATCGCCCTCGCCGACGGGTCGCTCGGCGGCTTCGCCGACTCCGGCCTCGTGCAGGCGCTGAAGGACCGGGCCAACGAGCAGCTCGGCCCCGTCCAGACCTTCGCCCTGCCGGGGAGCCTGCTCAACATGGCGCCCGCCACCGTCAGCCGGCACTTCGGCCTCGGCGGCCCCAGCTTCGCCGTCGACGCCGCCTGCTCCAGCGCCCTGATCGCCCTCGACCAGGCCGTACTCCACCTGCGCAGCGGGTCCTGCACGACGGCCGTGGTCGGCGGTGTGTACCTCAGCCTCACCCCGGACAGCCTCGTCGGCTTCTCCCGCCTGGGCGCGCTGTCGGCCAACGGGGTGTGCCGCCCGTTCGACGAGCGGGCCGACGGCTTCGTCCTCGGCGAGGGCGCCGGCGCCGTCGTCGTCCGGCCGCTGCGGGACGCACTCGCCGCCGGTGACCGGGTCTACGCCGTCATCAAGGGCATCGGCTCGGCGAACGACGGCACCGCCCCCGGGCCCCTGGTGCCCACCGCCGACGGCCAGCTGCGGGCCATGCGCCGCGCCTACACCGACGCGGGCGTCTCGCCCTCCGCCGTGGGCTTCATCGAGGCCCACGGCACGGGCACCTCCGTCGGCGACCGCGTCGAGGTGGAAGCGCTGCGTCGGCTGCGGACCGAGCACGCGGACGGGGACCCCGCCCCCTGCCACCTCTCCTCGGGCAAGGCACTCATCGGGCACTCGCTGTCCGCGGCCGGTATCGCCGGGCTGATCAAGACGGCCCTGGTCGTGCACCACCGTACGGTCGTGCCGCAGCCCGACTTCAGCCCCCACCCGGAGCTCGGGCTGGACGCCGCGGGGCTGCGTGTCGCCGACACCGCCCGGCCGTGGCCGGGCGGCGACGTCCCGCGCCGCGCGGCCGTCAGCTCGTTCGGCTTCGGCGGTACGAACGTCCACGTGGTCCTCCAGGAGGCCCCGGCACCGGCCCCCGCACCACGGCCGGTCCGCACCAGGTCCGCGGCCGAGCCCCACCTCGCCCTGATCTCGGCAGGCGGGCAGGAGGCGCTCCAGGAGCACATCGGGGCGCTGCTCGACACCCTGGAGCACACACCCGCGCCGTCGATGGCCGCGGTGGCCCACACCCTGGGCGGCCGCGAGCCGCTGCCGAGCAGGCTCGCGATCGTGGCCGCCGACCCGGCCGAGTTCACCGAGCGGCTGCGGCGGGCACGTCGGCAGCTGGCCGACGGCGCCCGGGGCGATCTCGGCGACGGTGCCTACGCCGCCGACGCTCCGCTGCCGCCCGCCGAACGGCGCCTCGCCCTCCTCTTCCCCGGCCAGGGCAGTCAGCGGCCGGGCATGATGCGCGACCTCCACCAACGGTTCCCCGAGTTCCGGCGGACCGTCGACCAACTGGGCGCCGTGGCCCGGCAGGCCGCCGGCGTGGATGTCGCCGGTCTGCTGTACGGCGGGACGTCCGACGGCGTCGACGAGGACACGGAACTCGGGCTGCGGCTGACCGGCACGGAGGTGTGCCAGCCCCTGCTGGGCACCGTGCAGATCGCCGCCACCCGGCTGCTGGCCGCGTGCGGGGTCGCTCCCGACCTCGTACTCGGCCACAGCGTCGGGGAGTTCGCGGCGGCCGCGGCGGCCGGCGTCCTCACCGACGACGAGACCGTACGGCTGCTGGCCCACCGCGGTGCGGTGCTCCGAGAGGCGGAGGCCGAGCCCCGCGGCGGGATGCTCGCCGTGCAGACCGATGAGGAGACCTGCCGTGAGCTCGTGCGGGACATCGACGACGTCTGGCTCGCCTGCTTCAACCAGCCGCGGCAGATCGTGGTCAGCGGCAGTGCGGAGGGGCTCGGCGCGCTGCGACGCGTCTGCGCGGAGGCAGGCGTCGTGACGGCGCCGCTGAACGTGTCGAACGCCTTCCACTCCCCGCGGCTCGCGAGGGCCGACGACGTCATGCGCGCGGACCTCGCGCGGCGTCCCCTCGCCGCTCCCCGCCTGCCGTTCGTCTCGGCGGTGAGCGGGACGGTGTGCGAGGAGCCCGGGCGGCTGCGCGAACTGTGGGCACGTCACGCGTCCGCGCCGGTCCGCTTCGGCGACGCCGTGCGCAGCGCCTACGACACGGGAGCCCGCGTCTTCCTCCAGGTGGCGGGCGGCGGTTCGCTCCTCACCTCGGTCCGCCGCAATCTCGCGGGCCAGGGCGACGTGCATGTCGTGGCCGCCGACGGCACGGCGCCGGACGACGCGTACGGATTCCTGCGGGCCCTTGGCCGGCTCGCGGTCCTGGGCGTCCCGGTCGACCCCCGGGCCCTGGTGCGGGAGCGGGACCGCCGGCTGCTGGACCTGCCGGTGGCGCGGCTGGAGGCACGGTCCTACTGGGTGCGGCAGCCGAAGCCCGCGTGCGACGAGCCCCGCCCCATTGCCTCGGTTCCGAACCCGACCGACACGTCGACAAACGACCCGAACAAGGAAAACCCCATGTACGAACTGCTCGACCTGATCCAGCAGCAGGTGTCGGCTCTCAGGCGCCTCAGCGAGACACTGCCCGCGGCCGTTGCTCCCGCTCCCGTTCCCGCCCCCGCACCCGCCCCCGCCCTCGTTCCGGCCCCCGTTCCCGCCCCGTCCTCCCAGCCGTGCGCCCCACCGGACGCCGAACCCCGCGCCGAGGCGGAGGACGCCGTGTTCGAACAGGTCGCCCGCATCAGCGCGTACCCGGTGGACCATCTGCGCCGCGACCAACTGCTGGTCGAGGAACTCGGCTTCGATTCGCTGATGCTGACCGACCTGTTCGCGTCGCTCAAGCGTCGGTGGCCGTCCCTGACGGTCGACGAGGGAAGCGCCCGGCCGACGGTCGGAAGCGTCGTCGCGATGATCACGGGCACCGCCGAGACGGCCGAACCGGTCACACCGCCCACTCTCACGGTGGCTGCCCCCGCTGCCCCCGCTGCCCCCGCTGCCCCCGCAGCCCCCGCCCCAGCGGTCCCCGCACCCGCCGACGAGCAGACCCGCATCGAATGCTTCCCGGAGGTCACCGCACACCGGGACCGCATGGACATACTGGGCCGACTCCAGCTGCCCAACCCCTACTTCCTGGTCCACGAGGGCGGCATGACGGACCGTACGGTCGTAGACGGCCGGGAACTCATCTCCTTCTCCGGCTACAACTACCTGGGCCTGGCCACGCACCCCCAGGTGAGCGAGGCGGCCAAGGAAGCCGTCGAACGGTGCGGCACGTCGGCGTCCGCCAGCCGGCTGCTGTCCGGCAGCCGTCCGCTCCATGTGCGGCTGGAGACCGAACTCGCCCGCACACTCGGGACCGAGGACGCCATCACGATGGTGAGCGGACACGCCACCAACGTCACCGTGATCGGGCATCTCGTCGGGCCGGACGATCTGATCGTCCACGACGCGCTGGCCCACGACAGCGTCCTGCAGGGCTGCCGGCTCTCCGGCGCGACCCGGCGCCCCTTCCCGCACAACGACGCCGCCGCCCTGGACGACCTCCTGGCCCGGGTCCGCCACCAGTACCGCCGGGTGCTCGTCGTGGTCGAGGGCGTGTACAGCATGGACGGCGACATCGCCGCCCTGCCGGACCTCATCGAGGTCAAGCGCCGGCACGGGGCGCTGCTGATGGTCGACGAGGCGCACAGCGTCGGGGTGCTCGGAGCCCGCGGACGCGGCGTCGGCGAGTACTTCGGCGTCGAGCGGGCGGACGTCGACCTGTGGATGGGCACGCTGTCCAAGGCGCTGGCCGGATGCGGCGGGTATGTCGCCGCGAACCGCACCGTCGTCGAGTACCTCCGGTACACCGCGCCGGGCTTCGTCTACAGCGCGGGCATGACGCCCGCCAACGCGGCCGCCTCCCTCGCCGCACTGCGGCTGATGCGGGCCGAGCCGGAGCGGCTCGCACGGCTGAGGGAGAACTCCGCGCTGTTCGTGCGCCTGGCCCGCGAGGCGGGCATCGACACCGGGGACAGCCAGGACACACCGATCGTGCCGTGCGTCGTCGGGGACTCGGAGCGCACGCTGCGGCTGTCCCGGGCGCTCTTCGGGCTGGGCGTCAGCGTCAACCCGATCCTGTACCCGGCGGTCCCCGAGGAGTTGGCCCGGCTGCGGTTCTTCGTCACCCGCGACCACACGCCCGACCAGATCCGGTTCACCGTGGGGGCGCTGGAGCGGGAGCTGCGGGACGTCGGCGTCGCCCGCGCCGCGTGACTTGCCGGCCCCGCCCCGCGCCGTCGTCCGCGCACCGCGCTATTGACGGTACCCGCTCAGGAACCGTCCGATCCGCCCGATGGCCGCCTCCAGGTCCTCCGCGTACGGCAGGGTCAGGATCCGGAAGTGGTCGGGGGTCGGCCAGTTGAAGCCCGTACCCTGCACCACCTGGATCTTCTCCCGCAGCAGCAGGTCCAGGACGAACTTCTCGTCGTCGTGGATCTTGTACACCTTGGGGTCGAGACGGGGGAACGCGTACAGCGAGCCCTTCGGCTTCACGCACGAGACGCCGGGGATCTCGTTGAGCTTCTCCCAGGCCACGTTGCGCTGTTCGTAGAGGCGGCCGCCGGGGGTGGTCAGCTCCCGGATCGACTGGCGGCCGCCGAGGGCGGCCTGGATGGCGTACTGGGCGGGCGCGTTGGCGCACAGCCGCATGGAGGCCAGCATCGTCAGGCCCTCCAGGTAGTCCTTCGCGTGCTGCTTCGGGCCGGTGACGACGAGCCAGCCGGAGCGGAAGCCCGCCACCCGGTACGTCTTCGACAGGCCGCAGAAGGTGAGGACCACCAGGTCGGGGGCGAGGGCGGCGGCCGAGTGATGCACCGCGTCGTCGTAAAGGATCTGGTCGTAGATCTCGTCGGCGAACACCATCAGGCCGTGGCGGCGGGCGAGGTCGAGGATCCCCTCGATGACCTCCTTGGGGTAGACCGCGCCGGTGGGGTTGTTCGGGTTGATGATGACCACGGCCTTGGTGCGATCCGTGATCTTCGACGCCATGTCGTCCAGGTCGGGGTACCAGTCGGCCTGCTCGTCGCAGAGGTAGTGCACGGCCTTGCCGCCGGCGAGGGTCGTCACCGCCGTCCACAGCGGGAAGTCCGGGGCGGGGATGAGGATCTCGTCGCCGTCCTCGATCAGCGCCTGTACGGCCATGGAGACCAGCTCGGACACACCGTTGCCGAGGAAGACGTCGTCGACACCCACCTCCAGGCCGAGCGTCTGATAGCGCTGGGCCACGGCCCGGCGGGCGGAGAGGATGCCGCGCGAGTCGGTGTAGCCGTGCGCCTGGGGGAGCATCCGGATCATGTCCTGGAGGATCTCCTCCGGCGCCTCGAAGCCGAAGAGCGCGGGGTTGCCCGTGTTCAGGCGCAGGACGCTGTGGCCCGCCTCTTCCAGCGCGTTCGCGTGCTCGATCACCGGGCCGCGGATCTCGTAACAGACCTCGCTCAGCTTGCTCGACTGCCGGAACTCCATGCGCGCTCGCCCTCCGGTTTCGTGTGTTGCTTGGTTTTACCAAGTTCCGGCTTGGAAAGTCCAACGACATGTCTAGACTGCGTCGCATGTCACCTCGCCGAAGCTACGACCAGTACTGTTCCGCCGCCCGCGCGCTCGACGTCGTCGGCGACCGCTGGACCCTGCTGATCGTCCGGGAGCTGCTGGCCGGCCCGCGGCGCTACACCGACCTGCACGCCGATCTGCCGGGCGTCAGCACGGACGTACTCGCCTCTCGGCTGAAGGACATGGAGCGCGACGGCCTCTCCACGCGGCGCAAGCTGCCCCCGCCCGGAGCGGCGTACGTGTACGAACTCACCCGGCGCGGGCGGGAGTTGCTGCCGGTGCTCCAGGCGCTGGGGGAGTGGGGCCGGGCAGAGCTCGGCGAGCGGCGCCCCACCGACGCCGTGCGCGCGCACTGGTTCGCGCTGCCGCTGCTGCGAGCCCTTCCGGCAGGCGGGGCGGGGGAGGGGGTCGTCGAGGTCCGGCTGGAGGAGGGGGACTTCCATCTGTACGTCGGCGCCGAGGACGGGCCGGTCTACGGCGACGGGCCCGCTCCGGGGGAGCCGGACGCGCGACTGGTCCTGGACGCCGGGACGTGCGAGGCGCTCGCGCGAGGGGAGTTGAGTGTGGCCGACGCCGTGCGGGGCGGGCGGATCACGGTGAGCGGTGACGGCACGGTGGCCAAGGCCCTGCTCGCCGTCTGAGCAGCGCAGAGCCCGCCGTGCGGATGCGCACGGCGGGCTCTGCACATCGTTGACGATCCGTCAGGCTCCCGGCGGCACCCGGGACGGCCGTCCCGACCCGCGCGTCAGCGCGTACCCGCCTATTCCCGCGAGCGCGGCCAGCACGCCGCCGAACGCCGTCCACACCCACCGGTCGGACCACCAACCGGAGGACCAGCCGTCACTGGGCTCGAGGCTCGCGAGCAGCGCCTCCTTGGTCGACTCCTCCTCGTCGCCCTGGGAGAGGACCCCCGCCCCCGGCACGAGCGGTGCCGCCAGGGCCCCGTCCACCGCCGCCGCGCCGCCGATGTCCTTGGAGTCGACCCGCACCTCGGCGTCGACCGGCAGCCCGAGGTCGGAGGTGGGCACGTCCACGGCCGTCAGCCGGAGGTAGTACGTGCCCGGCAGCGGGTCGTCGGCCCAGGGCTCCGACCAGGCCCGGACGGTGCGCAGCACGCAGGTCAGCTCCACCGAGGCGGCGTCCGCCGCGGCGGTGCGCGTCTGGGCCCCGTACTGGCAGGACTGGCGGCGCCGCAGGCCGTCGTACACGTCGATCTGCCATGCCTCCGTGGCGTGCGTGTCCGGCAGCTTCACCGTGGCCTTGACGGTGGGGCGCTGCCCGGCGTCCGCGGGGAACGACCAGTACAGGTAGTCGCCGGTGGAGGCGCTCGCGGTGGCCGTCTGCCCCTGCTCGATCTCGGTCGCCGTACGGAAGGAGGTGCCGGCCTCGGTCGGCGCGCCACTGTCCTGCGACGCGCTCGGGGACGGCGAGGAGTCGGCCGCGGCAGGGCCGGCGGCCAGCCCGAGCGTCAGCAGGGCCGCGCTCAGCACACGTGTGATCCGCATCAGTTGGTCCTCCAGACAGCGATCCGCCAGCGCGACACCCAGCCCCAGACAAGCCCGGCGAGGAAGCCGGCGAGGACCAGCGCGCCCAGCAGCCACCAGCCGCGCCCGAGCCCGAAGGCGGCCACGTCGCTCGACTCCGACGGCCCCTCCACGACGTCGACCGTCAGCTCCAGCGGCAGACCGGGCGAGGCCTGCACACCCGAGCCCGCCGAGAAGGAGTGGGTCACCTGGAGACACACGGTCTCGGGCGCGAGCTCGCCCTCCGCGCCCTCCTGTTCGGCCTTCGGGTAGCGCAGGCCCGTCGAGATCACATCGGTACGGCCGTTGCCCGCCGCCTCACCGCGGACGATCTCCCGGCCGCGTTCGGTCACCGCCCGCAGCAGCACACCGTACGAGGGGTTCACCGCCCGGTCGGCCGAGACGCTCACCGAGGCGCGCAGCTCCCAGCCGTGCGGGACCTTGACGCGGTACCAGCGCTGCTGCCCGAACTCCTCGCGGTCGGTGTACAGGCCGGACTTCAGCTCGGGCGCCTTCGCGCACTGGTCCGCGCCCGTCGTCGCGACCGGCGTCACCACCGGGTCGGCCGCCCGGTCCACCAACTGGTTGACCTTGTCGGCGAGTTCCTCGGTGTGCTCGACCGAGGTGAACGTCCCGCCGGTCGCCTCGGCGATGCAGCTCAGCTGCTGCCGCATCTTGGTGTTCGGGACCAGGCCGAGCGTGTCGATGGTCAGGCCGATGCCCTTGGCGGCGATCTCCCGGGCCACCTCGCACGGGTCGAGCGGGGCGCAGGTGTCCTCGCCGTCGCTGATCAGCACGATCCGCTTGGAGCCCTCGCCGCCGTCCAGGTCGTCGGCGGCCTTCAGCAGCGCGGGGCCGATCGGCGTCCAGCCGGTGGGCGCCAGGGTCGCCACCGCCGCCTTCGCCTCGGTGCGGTCGAGCGGGCCGACCGGGTAGAGCTGCGCGGTGTCCTTGCAGCCCGTCTTGCGGTCGTCGCCCGGGTAGTCGGCGCCCAGCGTGCGGATGCCGAGCTGGACCTCCTCGGGTGTCGCGTCGAGCACCTCGTTGAACGCCTGCTTCGCCGCGGCCATCCGCGACTGGCCGTCGATGTCCCGGGCCCGCATCGAGCCGCTCACATCGAGGACGAGGTCGACCTTCGGCGCGGTCGCACTGGTCTCATCGGCAACCGCCCCGGCCGGGAACGCCATCCCGGCCGCGAGCGCGGCGAGCAGGGCGCAGGCCCCGGTCGCCAGCCGTGTTCTTGTGATCATCGGCGGATCTTATTGATCAGAGGTGTCCTGCTTCAAAACGAGCTCAGAACACCTCGGTGACCAGCGGATTGGGCAGCCGTGCCCACTGGTCCCCGGGTGTGCCGGGCGACAGCCGCATCAGCGTCAACGCCTTCGTGGGCAGCGCCTCCTCGCGAAACGCGGCCAGATCCACGGTGCCCGGCAGTTCCCCTACGACCGCCTCCAGCGCCCCGCGCAACGCCGCCCCCGACCCCGCCGTCCCCGCGAGCGCCCCCGCCACCAGCGAACCGAACAGCTTGCGGCGCAGGGCCGGTACGTCGTCCGTGACGATCCGGCCGGTCAGCTCCGGCACCGCGATGCCGTGCCGGGCCAGCCGCCCCGGGCTGACCCGGATGTCGGCGAGGTCGCGGTAGACCAGCCGCACCGGGGAGCCGGTCGGCGACAGCACCACGAGCAGGTTCTGGCCATGGGCTTCGAGCGCCACGCCCAGCTCCAGCAGCCGCAGCCCCACGGTGAGCGCGAGACGCGTGAACTCGGCCCGCCATGCGGGGGATTCGGGCAGGTCCGTGGTGGAGAGCGCGGCCACCGGTACGACCCGTTCGCCGGGACTCGCGTACACCTGCGGCGACTCGCGCAACACGGCCGCCAGATCGGGGGAGTTGGCCGTGACGGCCCCCAGCGTGCGGGTGACGTGCAGAAGTCCGTCCATGCGGGCCGCCAGGGTCTCCGCGAAGTCCGACAGCTTGGCCGACAGGCCGATGGAGTACACCGAGATGTCCCGCACCGAGGACGTCAGCCGGGCGCTCAACGCGGTCTTGACGTGCGGTCCTTCGGGGAGGGCGAGCGTGCGCAGGGACATCAGCGGGTGGGCGTCGATCCCGTCGCCCTGAGGATCGCGGGGGCGCTTGAGCACATGCTCGGCCTGCCACGGGTGCACCGGGATCAGCAGCCGCTCCCTGTCCCGCATCCCCTGCGGCCACCCGCCGGTCACCAGGCACTCGTCCGCCCGCGCCGGCACCAGCCCCAGCCTGACGACCGCCCGGTGCTCCGGACCGTAGGCCAGTTGCTCGGCGACCGAGAAGCCGGGCCGGGAACGGCAGTTGGGATGGAACGGATGCCCGTCGACCACCCGCTGCTCCCACTCCCGGTCGTGCCCGGGCCACTCCTTCGAGCGGTCATCCTGCCCCGCCCGTGACAGCGCCAACGAGGCGACGCTGTGGCCGAGTTCGGCGGCGAAGGACGTACCGTGCGGTACGGAGAGGTCGGTCAGCAGCCGGGCCGGATCCTCGTACGACGTCTCGTCGAGGCGTACGGCGGTGACGTACGCGGTGGTGGCGAACGGGTCGGCGTGCGGACCGTACAGTCGGCGGCCGTCGGAAAGACGCAGGGTGAGGCCCTCCCGGCCGGCCTCCCGGCGCGCGACCCAGGGCAGGGGCTCGTACGCGAGCGCCCGCCACAGCCGGGTCAGCACGGCAGCCCGTGCCCCGGGGAGCTCGGCGGCATACCGCGAGGCGAGTTCGGGGCGTACATCGGCCAGTTCGGCGGCGACCTCGGCCTCGGCGCTGGGGGGACGGTGCACGGGCGGGCTCCTCGGGTACGAGTAGGGCGTCGGGGCAGGCACCGACGACAGACATACTGATCGTCTTCCCGCCTGAACGGACCGTAGAGACCGTCCTGAACGGACCGTAGAGAACGAGTGGATCGCGTGCACCTCAACCCTCCACCCGCCGCCGACGTCGCGGAACACGCCGACGCCCTGGCGGTCGCGCCCCTGCTCAACTGCCTGCTGCGCGAGGTGGCCGAACCGCACGGAGGGTCCGGCGGGCGGCGGGTCCACCGGCTGCCCGGGTCGGGCCGCCTGCTGCGGGTGCGCGGCGAGCGGCGGCCCGCCGACCCCGAGGTGCACACGGGCGGCACCTGGCAGCGCATCGGGCACCCGGAGCTCGTCAAGCTCGTGGCCGACGAGCTGCGCCGCCACACCGGTCAGTCCAACCACGAACTGCCCGCCGAGATGATCGACAGCCGGGAGACGGTCGCCGCGTTGCTCACGGCACGCGCGCGTGCGACGCCGCCGGACGACCCGTACCTCCGCTCCGAGCAGTCCCTCCTCACCGGCCACCCCTACCACCCCGCCCCCAAGGCGCGCGGCGGCGGCCCGGTCGCCGCCTGGCTGCCGTACGCCCCGGAGGCCCACGCCCGCTTCCCGCTGACGCTGCTCGGACTGCGCGAGGACGCGGTCGTCGAGGAGGGCGACGTCTCGGCCCTGGACGCCCTCGGCGAGGCCCCGCCCGGGTACCGCCTGCTCCCCGCCCATCCCTGGCAGCTCGACCTCGTCGACCTGACGCCCGCCTTCGCCGACGGCCGGCTGATCCGGCTGGGCACGACCGGATTCGACGTCTGGCCGACGGCCGCGATCCGCACCCTGTACGCCCCCGAGCGCGACCTGTTCCTGAAGTTCAGCCTGGACGTCCGCATCACGAACGACATCCGTCGGCTGTGGCGCCATGACCTGCTGAATCTGCGCAGGACCGATACGGCGGCCGCCCGCGCTTTCGCCACGGGCCCCGCCGCCTGGCTGTCCGACCGCGGCTACCGCACCGCCGACTTCGCGTTCGAGGAGCTGGCGGTCCTGGCGCGCGACGGGTTCCACGGCAGGCTGGCGCCCGGCGCCACTCCGTTGCTCGCCGCGGGCCTCGTCGAGGGCTTCGAAGGCAGCCCGTTCGGCGGTACGGCCTGGTGGGAGGCGTATCTGCGCGCCGTCGTGCCGCCCGCGCTGTCGGCCTTCGCCGAGCACGGCGTCGTCCTCGAGGCCCACCTGCAGAACACACTGGTCGCCGTCGACGCGGACGGCACCCCGGTGCAGGCGCTGTTCCGGGACGCCGAGGGCGTGAAGCTGCTGCGGGACGTCTCCCGTGAGTCCGGCTGGGAGCGGCTGGTGTACACCCTGGTCGTGAATCATCTGTGGGAGGTCGCGGCGGCCATGGCCGAGCGTCACCCGGGACTGGATCCCTGGCCCGCCGTACGCCGCGAACTCACCCGACACGACCTCCCCGAGATCGCCGGCCTGCTCACCGCGCCCACCCTCCCCGGCAAGACGAACCTGCTGCTGCGCTGGACGAACGCCGACGGCGCCGACGCCCGCTACCGGCCCCTGCCGAACCCGCTGGCCCGTACATGATCTGAATTACCCTGGCCGTTGTGCTGCGCGACGTGACTGCTGTTCGATACGTGACCCCGCTGCGGTCCGGCGGCTCCGTGCCCGGAGTCGTCGAGGCCGACGACCTGGGCACCTACGTCGTGAAGTTCACCGGCTCCGCGCAGGGCCGCAAGGCGCTGGTCGCCGAGGTGATCGTCGGCGAGCTGGCCCGGGCGCTGGGCCTGCGCTTCCCCGAGCTGGTCCTCGTGCACTTCGACCCGGCGATCGCGGACAGCGAGCCCCACCAGGAGGTGCGCGAGCTCCACGGCGCCAGCGCGGGCGTCAACCTCGGCATGGACTACCTGCCGGGCGCCGTCGACTTCACGCCTGAGGTCGCCAGGACCTTCCGGGTCGATCCGCTGGAGGCGGGCCGGATCGTCTGGCTCGACGCGCTGACCGTGAACGTGGACCGTACGGTGCACAGCTCGAACCTGATGGTCTGGCCGACACTCGGCACCGTGCCCCCGCGCCTCTGGCTCATCGACCACGGCGCGGCCCTCGTCTTCCACCACCGCTGGGACGCCACGGACCCCGCGAAGCGGTACGACTTCCGGCACCACGCCCTCGGCCACTACGCCCCCGAGGTACGGGCCGCCGACGCGGAGCTGGCGCCCAAGGTCACGCGGGAGCTGCTGCGCCGGATCGTCGCCGAGGTCCCCGACGCCTGGCTGACCGACTTCACGACACCCGACGAGGCACGCGAGGCCTACGTGACGTACCTCCACGCGCGCGTGGAGGCCTCCGAGGCCTGGCTGCCCACGGACTTCCCCTCCCGGGAGGAACTCGCCGCGGAGGAAGCCCTCCGGGCGGCGAGGAACCAGCAAGGACGCCCCGCGTGGCTCAAGCAGGTACCTGACCTGCACGGCAAGCCCGCGGCCGAACAGGATTGGTCGGTGCACCTCGGATGAGTGGCCGTGTCGAGATCGAGTACTGCACCCAGTGCCGCTGGCTGCCCCGCGCGGCCTGGCTGGCGCAGGAGCTGCTCACCACCTTCGAGGCGGAGCTGACGGAACTCGCGCTCAAGCCCGGCAAGGGCGGGATCTTCGTGGTCCGCGTCGACGACGAGGTGGTCTGGGACCGCAAGGAGCAGGGCTTCCCGGAGCCCACGGCGGTCAAGCAGGTCGTACGTGACCGAGTGGCCCCGGGAAGGTCCCTGGGCCACTCGGACAAGCCTGCTTCCTGAAACCGCTGCGGGACGTCAGCCCTTGAGCTGCTCGTAGGCCGGCAGCGTCAGGAAGTCCGCGTAGTTCTCGTCGAGGGAGACCTCCAGGAGCAGGTCGTGGGCCTGCTGCCAGTGGCCGGCCGCGAAGGCCTCCTCGCCGATCT
Organism: Streptomyces cyaneochromogenes; assembly: GCF_003963535.1. Lineage (GTDB taxonomy): Bacteria > Actinomycetota > Actinomycetes > Streptomycetales > Streptomycetaceae > Streptomyces > Streptomyces shaanxiensis. The sequence goes on from NZ_CP034539.1 coordinate 8,329,239, forward strand.
CGGCGCGGATGTTCGCCAGTTCCTCGGCGGCGACCTTGCGGGCCAGCTCCGGCGTGGCCCGCTCGCCGTTCTCGAACTCGACGCCCGCGTTGATCCACTGCCAGATCTGGGAGCGGGAGATCTCGGCGGTGGCCGCGTCCTCCATGAGGTTGAAGATGGCGACGGCGCCCAGGCCGCGCAGCCAGGCCTCGATGTAGCGGATGCCGACCTGGACGGCGTTGACCAGGCCCGGGTAGGTCGGCCTGGCGTCCAGCGAGTCGACGGCGATCAGGTCGGCGGCCTCGACGTGGACGTCCTCGCGCAGGCGGTCCTTCTGGTTCGGCTTGTCGCCGAGGACCTTGTCGAAGGACTCCATGGCGATCGGAACCAGGTCGGGGTGGGCCACCCACGAGCCGTCGAAGCCGTCGCCGGCCTCGCGGTCCTTGTCGGCGCGGACCTTCTCGAAGGCCACCTTGTTGACCTCGGCGTCCCGGCGGGAGGGGATGAACGCCGCCATGCCGCCGATCGCGTGCGCGCCGCGCTTGTGGCAGGTGCGGACGAGGAGCTCGGTGTACGCCCGCATGAACGGGGCCGTCATCGTGACCGCGTTGCGGTCCGGGAGGACGAACTTGGCGCCGCCGTCACGGAAGTTCTTCACGATGGAGAACAGGTAGTCCCAGCGGCCGGCGTTCAACCCGGAGGCGTGGTCGCGCAGTTCGTAGAGGATCTCCTCCATCTCGTACGCCGCCGTGATCGTCTCGATCAGGACGGTGGCGCGGATGGTGCCCTGCGGGATGCCGACGTAGTCCTGCGCGAAGACGAACACGTCGTTCCAGAGGCGGGCCTCCAGGTGCGACTCCGTCTTCGGGAGGTAGAAGTACGGGCCCTTGCCGAGGTCGAGCAGGCGCTGGGCGTTGTGGAAGAAGTACAGGCCGAAGTCGACGAAGGCGCCCGGGACCTGCTCGCCGTCGATCTGGAGGTGGCGCTCGTTCAGGTGCCAGCCGCGCGGGCGCATGACGACCGTCGCGAGTTCCTCGTCGGCCTTGAGCGCGTACGACTTGCCGGACTTCGGGTCGGTGAAGTCGATGTTGCGGGTGTAGGCGTCGGCGAGGTTGATCTGACCGAGGACGACGTTCTCCCAGGTCGGCGCGGAGGCGTCCTCGAAGTCGGCGAGCCAGATCTTCGCGCCCGAGTTGAGGGCGTTGATGGTCATCTTGCGGTCGGTGGGACCGGTGATCTCGACCCGGCGGTCCTGCAGCGCGGGCGGGCAGGGACCCACCTTCCAGGAGTCGTCCGCGCGGATCGCGGCGGTCTCCGGGAGGAAGTCGAGTGTGGAGGTGCGGGCGATCTCGGCGCGGCGCTCCGCACGGCGGGCGAGGAGTTCGTCACGCCGGGGCGTGAACCGGCGGTGCAGCTCGGCCACGAAGGCGAGGGCCGCCTCCGTGAGGACCTCCTCCTGCCGGGGCAGGGGCTCGGCGTCGACGATGGCCAGCGGGGACGGCGCTGGTGCGGACATGAGCGTCACTTCCTTCAGCGAGCTACAAGCGAACTGCGTACGAGCTTTGGCACCGGGTGCCAGTCTTCCCGGATACGGCTTGGAGCGCCCGTGGAGCGGTCGGGCGCTTCTGAACAGTGGATACTAGTTTCCTCATGGTGGAAGTTCAATCGTTTGTTGATGTCGAGATTCTCTGAGTCGAGGAAAGGTGTCGCTCAGTGCCACCACGCTCACTCAAGGTGGCTCAGATCGGCTTCCGTGTCGATGTCGTAGGGCAGTGCCACGTCCCCGCACTCCACGAGCCGGATCGCCTCCTCGTGCTCCTTCAGATAGGCGCGTGCTCCCCGGTCGCCGGTCGCGGTCGCCGCGATGCCCGCCCAGTGGGCGGCGCCGAAGAGCACGGGGTGGCCGCGTACCCCGTCGTATGCGGCCGAGACGAGCGACGTCGTCCCCTCGTACGCGGCGAGCACCCGGGCGACCGCTTCCGGACCGATGCCGGGCTGGTCGACGAGCGAGACGAGCGCCGCCCGTGCCCCCGTGCCGGTGAGCGAGTCGAGGCCGGCGCGCAGCGAGGAGCCCATTCCGTCGGCCCAGTCCGGGTTCTCGACCAGGACGCAGCCGCCGAGCTCGGCCTGCTTCCGTACGGCGGCGGCGCGGGCGCCCAGTACGACGTGCACGCGGGCGCAGCCGGCCGCGCGCAGCACTCCGACGGCGTGCTCGACGAGGGGCCGGCCGCGGTGCCGGAGCAGTGCCTTGGGCCGTCCGCCGAGCCGTCGTCCACCGCCGGCGGCGAGGAGTAGACCGACGACCGGGGACGCCTCTTTCTCCGTCATGCGTCCTGCATACCTGACACCTGCGCGAGCGCCCGACTTCCAACGACTGAATTTCCGCCCGCGCGGTGGCGTATCGGCAACGGGTGGCGTTTACTGACCCGCGTCCCCGGCGCCCGACCGACGCGAGGGGTGCTCAGTGGGGGAGCGGGACTACTGGCGCACAACGGCGTGCGAGGGGGGAGTGCTGTGTTGCGGAGCTTGGGGCAGAGGCCGGTGACGGGCAGCGACGAGGACCCGAGGGTGGCGGAACTGCGGACGGCGGTGTCCCGTCTGCGCCGCGAACTCGCCGCGCACCCCGCCGAGTTCCCGGACCGGATGATCGCCGAGGACGAACTCGCCGCGCTGGCCGCGATGACGATCGACCGGGCGCCGGAGATTCCGCGGCTGCGCAGGTCGTTGCTGCTGATCGCCGGCGCGATCGGGTCGGTCAGCGCGTTGTCCCAGGGCCTGTCGGACGTACGCGAGGCGGTGGACCTGTTCGGGGAGCCGCCGCGCCCCTGAGAGCCGCGGCCCGTGCTCAGATCTCGACGACCAGTTCGTAGCCGCTGCTCTGCATGTCGTCGCAGAGGACGTAGGCGGCGTCGAAGTGCTCCTTGAATCCCGGGTCACCCTGCCAGGCGCGCATCGAGTCGAGGTCCTGCCAGGCGGCGAAGGACACGAAGGAGTCCGGGTTCTTGAGGTCCCGGATCAGCCGGGCTCCCAGGAACCCCTGGTGCGCCCCCTTGGTCCAGGTGAGGAATTGCCGCCAGCGCTCGATGAACTCGTCGGCGTTACCCTCCTTGACCTGCCACTTCCCCGAGGACCAGTGCTTGTTCTCCTGCAGCATGGTGGCCACCTCGCTGTGCTGAGGGTCCCCTGCTTTCCAGGGTAGGCGCGCCCGCGGATCTACGCCGTCGGGTTCGAGCTCGCCAGCGCCTCCGACAGCTCACCGGCCACCTGCTGCAGCACCGGCACGATCTTGTCCGTCGCCGCCTCGGTGACGCGGCCCGCCGGGCCCGAGATCGAGATGGCGGCCGCGGTGGGGGAGTCGGGGACCGAGACCGCGAGGCAGCGGACGCCGATCTCCTGCTCGTTGTCGTCGACCGCGTAGCCGTTGCGTCGTACGTCCTCCAGGGCGGCGAGGAAGCCGTCCGGCGTGGTGATCGTCTTCTCCGTGGCGGCGGGCATCCCGGTACGGGACAGCAGCGCGCGCACCTCCTCCGGCGGGAACCCGGCGAGCAGTGCCTTGCCGACGCCGGTGGAGTGCGGCAGCACGCGCCGGCCGACCTCGGTGAACATGCGCATCGAGTGCTTGGACGGCACCTGGGCGACGTACACGATCTCGTCGCCGTCGAGCAGGGCCATGTTCGCCGTCTCGCCGGTCTCCTCGACCAGCCGGGCGAGGTACGGCCGTGCCCAGGTGCCCAGCAGGCGGGAGGCGGACTCGCCGAGGCGGATCAGGCGCGGGCCGAGGGCGTAGCGGCGGTTGGGCTGCTGGCGGACGTACCCGCAGGCGACCAGGGTCCGCATGAGGCGGTGGATGGTGGGCAGCGGCAGCCCGCTGCTCGCGGAGAGCTCGCTCAGACCGACCTCACCGCCCGCGTCCGCCATCCGCTCCAGCAGGTCGAAGGCGCGCTCGAGGGACTGGACCCCGCCGCCGTTGGATTTGGCGGAGTCGGTGGTGCTGGCGCTGGACGTCGGCACGGCGCGTTCCTTTCGGGACCGGTGGGAGGGCAGAAGCCTACCCGTCAGTCGGTTGACTCCCCGCTTGTACGTAGCTACGTTCTGCGTGCTGGAATTCTAATTCCGCTTTGTGGAAACGTCCAGAGAGTGCGGATCGGGTGCACTGTGGAGAAGTGTGCCCTTGACGGCGCGAGAGCGGGAGTGAAGACTCCTTCAACAGAAAGTTGAATTCCGTTACGCGGAAGTAAACGGCGGCAGAGAGGGGTCCGGGTGTCCGACGCTGAACTGGTGCTGCGCTCGACGCGCGTCATCACACCCGAGGGGACGCGTGCCGCCTCGGTCGCGGTCGCCGGCGGAAAGATCACGGCTGTGCTGCCGTACGACGCCGAAGTCCCGTCCGGCGCCCGGCTGGAGGACCTCGGTGACGACGTCCTGCTGCCCGGCCTGGTCGACACGCACGTGCACGTCAACGACCCGGGCCGCACCCACTGGGAGGGCTTCTGGACCGCCACGCGCGCCGCGGCGGCCGGCGGCATCACCACGCTCGTCGACATGCCGCTCAACTCCCTCCCGCCCACCACGACGGTCGACCACCTCCGCACCAAGCAGGACGTCGCCGCCGACAAGGCGCACATCGACGTCGGCTTCTGGGGCGGCGCCCTGCCCGACAACGTCAAGGACCTGCGCCCGCTGCACGAGTCCGGCGTCTTCGGCTTCAAGGCCTTCCTGTCGCCGTCCGGCGTGGACGAGTTCCCGCACCTGAACCAGGACCAGCTCGCCCAGTCCCTGGCCGAGATCGCCTCCTTCGGCGGCCTGCTGATCGTGCACGCCGAGGACCCGCACCACCTCGACGCCGCCCCGCAGCAGGGCGGCCCCAAGTACGCCGACTTCCTGGCTTCGCGCCCGCGCGACGCGGAGGACACGGCGATCGCCCAGCTGATCGCCCAGGCCAAGCGCCTCCACGCGCGCGTGCACGTCCTGCACCTGTCGTCGAGCGACGCGCTGCCGCTGATCGCCGAGGCCAGGCGGGACGGCGTACGGATCACCGTCGAGACCTGCCCGCACTACCTGACCCTGACCGCCGAGGAAGTCCCGGACGGCGCCAGCGAGTTCAAGTGCTGCCCGCCGATCCGCGAGTCCGCCAACCAGGACCTGCTCTGGCAGGCGCTGGCCGACGGCACCATCGACTGCGTGGTGACCGACCACTCGCCCTCCACGGCCGACCTGAAGACCGACGACTTCGCGACCGCCTGGGGCGGCATCTCCGGCCTCCAGCTGAGCCTGGCGGCGGTGTGGACCGAGGCACGCAAGCGCGGCCACGGCCTGGAGGACGTGGTCCGCTGGATGTCCGCGCGGACGGCCGAGCTCGTGGGCCTCGACGACCGCAAGGGCGCCATCGAGGCCGGCCGCGACGCAGACTTCGCCGTCCTCGCGCCCGACGAGACGTTCACCGTGGACCCGGCCGCCCTCCAGCACCGCAACCGCGTGACGGCGTACGCGGGCAAGACCCTGTACGGCGTGGTGAAGTCCACCTGGCTGCGCGGCGAACGCATCGTCGCGGACGGCGAGTTCACCGAGCCGCAGGGGCAGCTGCTCTCCCGCACCCCCTGACCGTCTCTCCCGCACCCGCAGCGGCCGACTCCAGAAAGGCACACCCCGTGACGGCGATACCCAGCTTCACCGGCGACTCGAACCCCTACGGCGGCGGCGACCCCTACGCGGACTACCGCACCGCCGACTTCCCCTTCACCCAGTACGCCAACCTCGCCGACCGCCGGCTGGGCGCCGGTGTCATCGCCGCCAACGACGAGTTCTTCGCCCAGCGCGAGAACCTGCTGGTGCCCGAGCGGGCCGAGTTCGACCCCGAGCACTTCGGGCACAAGGGCAAGATCATGGACGGCTGGGAGACGCGGCGGCGGCGCGGTGCCTCCGCCGAGCACCCGTGGCCGACGGCCGAGGACCACGACTGGGCGCTGGTGCGCCTGGGTGCGCCCGGTGTGATCCGCGGCATCGTCGTCGACACGGCCCACTTCCGCGGCAACTACCCGCAGGCGGTGTCCGTCGAGGGCACGTCGGTGCCGGGCTCTCCGTCGCCGCAGGAGCTGCTGGCGGACGACGTGAAGTGGACGACCCTCGTGCCGCGCACGCCGGTCGGCGGCCACGCGGCGAATGGTTTCTCCATCGCCGTGGAGCAGCGCTTCACCCACCTCCGGGTCAACCAGCACCCCGACGGCGGCATCGCTCGCCTGCGCGTGTACGGCGAGGTCGTGCCCGACCCCGAGTGGCTGTCGGTACTGGGCACCTTCGACGTGGTCGCGCTGGAGAACGGCGGCCAGGCCGAGGACGCCTCCAACCTCTTCTACTCGCCCGCCACGAACACCATCCAGCCGGGCCGCTCTCGCAAGATGGACGACGGCTGGGAGACGCGCCGACGCCGCGACCAGGGCAACGACTGGATCCGCTACCGGCTGGCGGCGCAGTCCTGGATCCGGGCGATCGAGATCGACACGGCGTACCTGAAGGGCAACAGCGCGGGCTGGGCGTCGGTCTCGGTGAAGGACGGCGAGGACGGTGAGTGGACCGAGGTCCTCCCGCGCACCCGCCTCCAGCCCGACACCAACCATCGCTTCGTCCTGCCGACCCCCGCCGTCGGCACCCACGCGCGCGTGGACATCTTCCCGGACGGCGGCATCTCCCGACTGCGCCTGCACGGCTCCCTGACGGAGCAGGGCGCGGCAGGGCTGGCGGCGCGGCATCAGGAGCTGGGCGGCTGAGCCCGGAGGGCCTCGCTCCTGGGGTGAACGTGAAGGGCCCTCGCTCCTCGAGCGCCGTCCCGGCATTTCAGCCCGTCCGGCGTTTGAGGACGAGGCCCCTTCAGGGCCGAAGCGGGGGTCTGGGGGCGGCAGCCCCCAGCGACAGCCACCGACTCACACCCGCACCGAACCCGGCCCAACCGCCGGAGGCCTACGCAGCGTGGCCCCCGTCCACCGAGAACTCCGCCCCCGTGACGTAGTCCGCCCCGGTCAGGTACGCCACCGTGGACGCCACCTCGTCGGCCGTGCCGAAGCGGCCGAGGGCGGTCATCGCCGCCTGGCCGGCCGCGTAGGGGCCGTCGGCCGGGTTCAGATCCGTGTCGATGGGCCCGGGGTGGACGATGTTCGCCGTGATCCCACGCGGACCCAGCTCGCGGGCCAGGGCCTTCGTCAGGCCGATGAGGGCCGACTTGCTGGTGGCGTAGAGCGTGCCGCCGGGGCCCGGAACCCGCTGGGACATGCACGTGCCGATGGTGATGATCCGGCCCCCGGCGCCCATGCGGGCCGCCCCGGCCTGGGAGGCGAGGAAGACACCCCGGACGTTCACGGCGAGGACCCGGTCGACGTCCGTGAGCGAGAGTCCCTCCAGCGGTCCCAGCACGCCGACACCGGCGTTGTTCACCAGCACGTCCAGACCCCCGAGGGCGTCCGCCGTACGCCCCACCGCGCTCGCCGCCTCCTGCGGGTCGGCGGCGTCCGCACGCAGGGCCACGCCCCGCCGCCCGAGGGCCTCGACGGCCCGTACGAGTTCCTCGGCCGCCTCCTTGCCGTTCACATAGGTCACGGCGACGTCCGCACCCTCCCGCGCGAGCCGCAGGGCCGTCGCCGCGCCGATGCCCCGGCTGCCGCCGGTGACCAGAGCGACCTTTCCGTGCAGGGTTCCGTGAGTGGCCGTCGTGGGTTCATGGATGGTTGTCATGGGTCCATCCCAGCGCCGCGCGGACCGAAGGGCTGGCGGTGAACGGACACCGAGATCGTGGGGCCCGGCCACCGGTGAGGGCGCGCACGACGCACCGATGAGTTGCGGGTGCCGACGGGGTCTGAGGTGATGAACAGCAGACCGCACCCCCGAAAAGAGGCACTCCTCATGGGCAAGCTCGTCTCGACCCTCTTCGTCACGCTCGACGGCGTCTACCAGGCACCCGGCGGCCGGGAGGAGGACACCCGCGGCGGCTTCGAGCACGGCGGCTGGGTCTTTCCGTACGCCGACGACGAATTCGGCCAGTTCATCAACGAGGTCTTCGCGCGCCCGGCCGCCTTCCTCCTCGGACGCCGTACGTACGACATCTTCGCGGCGTTCTGGCCGAAGGTGACCGACCCCGCCGACCCGGTCGCGTCCAAGCTCAACGCACTCCCGAAGTACGTCGCCTCCTCGACGCTGTCGGACCCCGAGTGGGCCGGCACCACCGTGATCAGCGGCGATCTCGCCAAGGAGGTCACCGCCCTGAAGGAGCGCACCGACGGCGAACTCCAGGTCCACGGCAGTGGCGCCCTCGTCAGGTCGCTGCTGGCCCACGGCCTCGTCGACACCCTCCACCTGCTGACGTTCCCGGTCGTGCTCGGCACGGGCCACCGCCTGTTCACGGAGGGCGCCGTGCCCACCAAGTTCGAGCACACCGGCGGCCTCACCACGAGCACCGGCGTCGCCATCCACTCGTACGACCTGGCCGGACGCCCCGACTACGGCACGTTCGGGCTCCCCGAGAACGCGTGACGCCCCCTCGCCGGCGTTCTCGCACGAGCGCCTCATGGCGATCGCGTGAGGACGCCGGGGCGCACGTTAACTTCCCGAAAACTCATCGGACTTGCCGGGAAAATCTCCGGCCTTGACATTGACCTGCCACTGTCTACGCGCGTCATCATGAAGCCATGAGATTCCCCCCACGAATCACCCGCATCGGCGCCGCAGCAGCCGTCCTGTCCGCCCTCCTCGTCGGCGGCACAGTCACCGCGACCCCGGCGGCCGCCGCGGTCGGCAGCATCTGCTACAGCGACCTGCCCTCCCAGGCCCACGACACGCTCGACCTGATCGAGCAGGGCGGTCCCTACCCGTACTCGCAGGACGGCACCGTCTTCCAGAACCGGGAAGGGATCCTGCCGAGCCAGGCGTCCGGGTACTACCACGAGTACTGCCTCTGACTGCCTCTGACCGCTTAGCGTGACCATTTGTGCAGGTCAGGCGGGTGTGCGAGGGGCAGGTGAAGGTGTGGGGTCGAATCCGGGTCGAAGTGGCCGGGCAGTAAACGGAAATTCTCTGGAGGGCTGGGGAGTCTCATCCTGAGGATTGGCCGCTGGTGAATTCAGATTGATTCCCGCTCGAACAGTACCCGGCGTACAGCCTGACTCGTCTGCCGCTCCATATTTCCGCAGGCCAGAGGCAATGTTTACCAGCTGAACAAACCATCGGGGTCGAATCCGGGTCGAATCTGCGCTAGAGGTATCGTCGTTTCTGTCTGCCATCCATGCGGCATATTCGGGCAATGTGGGTGCCAAATGCGGTCCAGTGCCGTTCTGGAGCAGACATCTCGGATTTTGATGCACTCGGAAGTACATGTACGAGGTGTCTTCTTGCCTAGCTGCTCTGACTGAACCTGAGCACCGATGGCGAGTCCTCCAGTGAGCCGTGCCCGGGCCGGAACGGGTGACATTGCTCGCGGCGTGTCGAGACAGCTGCCCATGCCGCCCTCTCAGGCGTCGCGGGACGCGTCGGACTGAACCCCCGTGCGGACTGGTCAGCAGTGTGCGGTGTCCCGGCGGGTGTAGTCGAGCCGCCTTCGTGATGCCGCAGATCGCGGCGCTGATCCGTCCGCCACCCGGGAACTTGTCGGGCATGCCGCCGTTATCAGCCCGGCTCAGCCGCGCGGCCCGATCACAGGCCATGCGGACCAGTGATGACGCCGTTGGGCCCCTGTCGGGTCGTAGTGCGGCTGTGGGTGCGCCGGTACTTCTGCGACTGGAAGGCTGTTCTCGCCGGAGGTTCACTGAGCAGGTGCCGTCCGAGCGGCACCGCCGCTCCAGCACGGGCTGACGGGCCGGCTGCGTTCGGTCGCCGTCGGGTGGGCGGTCGGCCGCGAGGTTATGCCGTCGGCTGCGGCTGGCCGCGGGCCGGAACCGGCTGCTCAGACCGCTGACGGCACCGGCGGTGCCGGACCGTGCCCCGCCGGGTGCTGGGGACGAATTCCCTTCCGCCAGGGCTGCATCTACAGCACTGTGATCGTCGACGTCGAAGCAGGTCGGGCCGCGGACGAGCTGCCCGAACGCGTCTCGGAGACGTTCGCGGCCCGGCTCAAGGGTCTTCTCAGACGTCGGTGATGCGCAGGCCGGCGTGGGCCTTGTAGCGGCGGTTCACCGAGATCAGGTTGGCTACCAGCGACTCCACTTGGTGGGCGTTGCGCATTCGTCCGCCGTAGAGGCCGCGTGCGCCCGGGAGGCGTGAGGCGAGTGCCTGGACGGTGTCGGTGGCGGCGCGTTCGTCACCGAGGACGAGTATGTCGGTGTCGATCTTCTCGATCTGCCGGTCTTCCAGAGTGACGGCGGAGAGATGGTGGAATGCGGCGGTCACCCGGGAGTCCGGCAACAGCGCGGCGGCCTGTTGGGCAGCGCTGCCCTCCTCGGGTGTGAGTGCGTAAGCGCCCTTCTTGTCGAAGCCGAGAGGGTTGACGCAGTCGACCACGATCTTGCCGGCGAGTTCCGCGCGGAGCGTGGCCAGCAGCTCGGCGTGTCCCTCCCAGGGCGTGGCGACGATCACCAGGTCGCTCTCCCGTGCGGTCGTGGCGTTGTCGGCGCCCCGGACGTCAGCGCCGATGGCGGCTGCCGTGGAGGCGGCCCGGGCGGCGTCCCGTGAGCCGATGATGACCTGTTGGCCCGCGCCGGCGAGCCGGTAGGCGAGGCCGCGCCCCTGTGGGCCGGTGCCGCCGAGGATGCCCACGACCAGGCCGGACACATCGGGGAGGCGATGGGGATCGTTTCGAGTGGCTTCGGCTGGAGTGGAGGGGCGGGTGCCGGCGGCTTCGTCGGGAGTCGTCATGTCGTGGTCCTTGGCTCGTTCGGTTCGTTCTTCCGTGGCCCGGTGCCGTCGGTCGTCAGCGGGCTGCTGGGGCCGCGATGCGGGACATCGGTCGGTGGCGTCAGGCGGTCACCGACTCCACGCGGCGCATCACCTCGCGGCAGAACGCGCCCACTCCGTTCGGGTCGTCGGTGAACTGCGAGGGCTTGACGCAGAAGGTGGTGAATCCCTGGGCGACCTGCTCGGGGATGGCCTCGAGAGCCTGTGCCAGGTCGGCGCAGGAGCTGTCGTCGGGGAACACGGCGCGGGTGCTGCCGATCATCTCCAGGTCGGCGATGTCGCGGCCCGCGGCGGCCATCGCGGTCCTCAGCGTCTGCATGTGCTCGGGCGTCACCTTGCCCAGCGGGTTGAAGGCGTGGCCGTACCGGACGATCCTGCGGACCATCGCCTCGTGCATGCCCGCGCCGCCGAAGCACAGTCGGGGGCCGTCCGGGCGGTGTGCCTTGGGCTCGAAGTAGACATCCTGGAAGGCGTAGTGCTCGCTCTCGTGGGACACGGGAGAGGGGCCCCACAACTTCGCCCAGATCTCCAGGTGTTCGTCGAGGAGCTTGCCACGCCGCGAGAACGGGACGCCGAGTGCCGCGTACTCGTCCCGGCTCCAGCTGACGTTGGGCAGCACGATCAGACGGCCCTCGGAGAGAAGGTCGAGGGTGCCGAGCTCACGGGCCAGGAGCAGGGGATGGCGCAGGGGAGCGATGACCGCCGACGCGGCCAGTCGCAGGCGTTCGGTGACAGCGGCGATCGCGCTGAGCAGCATGAGCGAGTTGGGCCATGGGGTGTGGGGGTCCTGGTTGCCGGGCAGGGCGTAGTCGCGGGGGTTGCCCATCACGCCGCCTGCTCCGGCGTCGGGGCCGAGCACGATGTGTTCGCTGATCATGACGGAGTCGAATCCGGCGTCCTCGGCCTCGCGGGCCCAGCGGATCACGGCCGGCAGATCCGCGCGGCCTGCGGTCATGGTCCAGTTCTCGCTCAGGACGAGCTGCATGCGGGGAGTGGTCATCGTGGCGATCCTCCGGGCGAGTGTGTCCGAGGGCAGACATGAGGGGCGGCCGCTCGTTCGGGCCCGGTGGTCCCGGCGGCCGCCCCCGCAGGCGGTCAGGCGAGGGTGACCTCGACCGGCAGCTTCTTGATGCCGTTGACGAAGTTGGAGCGCACGCGCGGGACTTCGCCGGTCAGACGGATGTCGGCGATCCTCGGGATGAGCTCCTCGAACATGATGCGGATCTCGGTGCGGGCGAGGAGGTTGCCCAGGCACAGGTGCGGGCTGCCCTTGCCGAAGGTGACGTGGTCGTTGTCGGCGCGGGCGACGTCGAAGTCGTAGGGGTTGCCGAAGACCTCCTCGTCGCGGTTGCCGGAGGCGTACCACATGACGATCTTGTCGCCCTCCTTGACCTGCTTGCCGCCCAGTTCCACGTCACGGGTCGCCGTGCGGCGGAAGTGGTAGACGGGGGAGGCCCAGCGCAGGAACTCCTCCACCGCCGTTGGTATGAGGGAGGGGTCCTCCTGGAGGCGGGCCAGCTGCTCGGGGTGCTGGAGGAGGGCCAGCATGGAGTGGGTGATGGTGTGGCGGGTGGTCTCGTTGCCGGCCACCACGAGAAGCAGGAAGTAGTTGTCGAAGTCCTGCGGCGAGAGCGGCACACCGTCCTTCGGGGTGGTGTTCACCAGCCTGGAGACCAGGTCGGTGCCGTCGCCGCCGCGCCGCTGCCGGGCCAGCTCACGGCCGTACTCGAAGACCTCCAGCGAGGCGGGGGAGCGGAAGGGCAGGTGGCGGTACTGCTCGCTCTCCGCGCTGTCCAGCAGGACGTCGGCGTAGTCGGGGTCGGTGTTGCCGATGATGCGGTTGCCCCAGTCGATGAGCTGCTGGTTGTCCTCCGGTGGTACGTCGAGGAGGCGGGCGAGGACGTTGATGGGGAAGTCGGCGGAGACTTCCTTGACGAAGTCGAGGGTCCCCTTGGCCAGCGCCGCGTCCAGCGTGGTGGCGGTCAGGCCGCGCAGGAAGTCGGTGTAGCTGTTGATGACGCTTGCGCCGAACTGGCGCTGGAGCAGGCTGCGCAGGGCGCGGTGGCGTACGCCGTCCAGCTCCAGGATGGAGGCGCGGGTCTTGATCTGGTCGTCGTCGACCTCTTCGAGGTTCACGAACTTCGTCGAGGTGAAGGTCTCGGCGTCACGGTCGACGCGGGCGATGTCGGCGTGCCGGGTCACCGCCCAGAAGCCGGAGTTGGGGGCCTCCTCGGGCTGCCAGTGCACCGGGTCCTGGTGGCGCAGGGTGTGGAACATGCGCCACGGGGTGGTCCCGTCGGTGAAGTTGTCCAGATCGGCGAGGTTGACGTCCGCCAGCGGCATCGGTTCGTGCACGGCGGCGGTCGGGGTCTCGGTCGTCATCGCATGGCTCCCAGTCGTCACAGGTGGTAGGCGTACTCGGTGAACTCCCAGTCGGTGACGTGCCGTTGGAAGCGTTCGATCTCGTCGCGCTTGTAGGAGAGGAAGGACGCGGTGAAGTCCTTGCCGAGGATGTCGGTCAGTTCCGTGTCCGCTTCCAGGGCGTCCAGCGCGGCCGGCAGGCTCATGGGCAGTACGGCTGCCCTTGCGGTGTCGTAGCCGTACCCCTCCAGTGGGGCGGGGGGCTCCTCGCCGGCCAGGACCCCGAGCAGCGCGGCGGCTATCGCGCCCGCGATCAGCAGGTACGGGTTGGCGCTGGCGTCACCGAGGCGCAGTTCGAACCGTGCGCCAAAGCCGCGCTCGGGCGGGATGCGCACCATGGCGCTGCGGTTGTCCAGGCCCCAGTCGATCAGCCAGGGCGCGAGGGTGTCCGGGCCGAAACGCTTGTAGGAGTTCACGGTCGGGTTGGCCAGTGCGGCCAGGGCCGGGGCGTGGGCGAGGATGCCGGCGACGGCGTGGCGGGCGGTGGCGGACAGCCCGTACCGCCCGGCGGGATCGTCGAAGGCGTTACCACCCTCGTCGTTTTCGCAGGACAGATGGAGGTGGAAACCGGAGCCGCCGGCGTCGTTGAACGGCTTGGCCATGAAGGTGGCGAGTTTCCCCTCCTTCCGGGCCAGCTCCTTGATCGCGGACTTGAAGCGGAAGGCGCGGTCCGCGGCGGACAGGGCTTCGGAGTGGGTGAGGTTGATCTCGAACTGCCCGCCGTCGAACTCGTGGTTGCCGCTGGTCACGCCGATGTTCATGTCCCGTAGCAGACGCAGCGTGCGCAGCAGGTGATTGTCGCCGTCGGCGCGCAGACCGGCGGTGTAGACGACGCCGGCGGCGCCCGAGTAACGCTTCCAGCCGCTCGGGGAGGCCTGGTCCTCGTCGCAGAGGAAGTACTCGAGCTCGGGGCCGACCACCGGACGCAGGCCGTGTTCGGCACACCGGGCGAGGACGGTGCGCAGCAGATCGCGGGGTGACTCCGGTGCGGGCAGGCCGGTGGCCGGGTCCGTGACGTCGGCGAGGCAGGAGGCGACGCCGGGTTCCCAGGGGAGGGGGACCAGGGTGTCCAGGTCCGGTCGCACGGTGATGTCGGGCAGGCCGGCATCGAGACCGCCGGAGACGGGGACCACGTCGCCCTGGGGGCTGGTGTGGTAGACGGCCCGGCAGAAGGCCAGGCCGTGGTCGCAGGCCGACGGCAGGTGGTCCAGCAGGATGTCGCGTGCGCGGTCGGTGCCGATGAGGTCGGGATAGGTCACGCGCACCACGTCGATGCCCTCGGCGGCGAGCCGCTGCATGTGCTGACGGAGGCTGGGGGTTGGGGCTGCGCTCACCGATGTCTCCTCGGGCGCTTGGGGATGAGGGTGGCGAGGGAAGTCAGAGGGCCGGTGCTGGTGGGCAGGGCTGACTTGTTTGGTGCCAAACGGTATGAGGGCTGCGAGCACCTCGCAAGAGGTGAGGGAAAAAAATTATCCGCATGGATAGGTATTGACCAGGGCCAGGCGGCTTCCTATGTTGTTTGAAGCCAAATGAGTAAGGGTCCGGTCAGCCGCCGAACCCTTGGCCGGGGCCCGGCCGACCGTGATTCGACGACGGGCGGGCCCCTTTTCCTCCCACACCCCGCCCCGACGCCCTCACTTCAGGAGGACCGGCCATGAAGGTCGTCGTCGACATGAACAAGTGCCAGGACCACGGCCAGTGCGTCTTCGCCGCCCCCGATGTCTTCTCCATGGACGACAGCGGCCACCTGGCCTACGTCTCCGACCCCGACGACGCGCTGCGCGACGAGGTCGAGGAAGCCGCCGACGTGTGTCCGCTCCAGGCCATCCGTATCGAGGACTGACCATGACGTCGAGGAGTGCACGCATCGTCGTGGCCGGCGCCTCCATGGCCGGCCTGCGCGCGGCCGAGCAGCTGCGGGCCGCCGGCTGGACCGAAGCCATCACGCTCGTCGGTGACGAGCCGCACATGCCCTACAACCGCCCGCCCCTGTCCAAGGAGGTCCTCGCCGGCAAGGCCGCCTTCGAGTCGCTCTCCTTCCGCCCGCGGGCGAGCGTGGCCGACGTTCAGTGGCGGCTGGGCACGAAGGTCGTCGCCGCGCGGCTCGCGCAGAACATCGTCGAGTTCGACGACGGCGAGGCGTTCTCGTACGACGGTCTGGTCGTGGCCACCGGAATGCGGCCCCGGCGCCTGCGCTGCCCCGGCCCGCTCGCCGGCCGGCACACGGTCCGCACCATCGACGACGCGCAGGGCCTGCGGCAGGCCCTGACCAGGCCCGGAACCCGAGTGGTCGTCGTCGGAGGCGGCTTCATCGGCTGCGAGGTCGCCGCCACCGCCGTCGCTCTGGGCGCCCGCGAGGTGACCGTCGTCGACCCGCTGCCCCTGCCGATGGTCGGCCCCCTCGGCGAGCTTCTCGCCAGGGCCCTGCTGAAGCGCCACGAGGAACGCGGTGTGCGCTTCGCCCTCGGCACGGGGGTGACCGGCTTCACCGGCGACGACCACGTCACCGGCGTCGCCCTCGCCGACGGCACCGTCCTGCCCGCCGACGTGGTGGTCGAGTCGGTCGGCTCGGTCGCCAACACCGAGTGGCTGGACGGCAACGGCCTCGACCTCAGCGACGGCGTGCCCACCGACGAGCACCTGCGCGTCGGCGGACGGTCCGACGTGGTGGCCGTCGGTGACGTCGCCCGCTTCCCCAACGCCCGCTACGACGGCGTACCGCGCCGTGTGGAGCACTGGTGCATCCCCACGGACACCGCCAAGCACGCCGCGAAGACCCTCGTCGCCCACCTGACCGGCGCCAGCCACGACCTGTCCCCGTTCGCGCCGCTGCCCACCTTCTGGAGCGACCAGCACGACTTCCGCCTGCAGTCCTTCGGGGCACCGGTGCTCGGCAAGGAGGACGTGCGCGTACTCGAAGGCGACCTCGACGGTGATGTCGTCGTCGGCTACCACGTCGGTGGCCGGCTGGCTGGTGTCGTCGCCCTCGGCGGTCAGGCCGCGGCGGCCGCCGCCTCCCGCTACCGCGCCGAACTGCTCAAGCAGCCCGCCCTCACCGCCTAAGGACCTTGCTGACATGACCACCGTCCGTGGATTCTTCTTCCCCAAGACGGCGAGCGGAGCCTCGTCGCTGGTCCCCTCACCGCCCTGGCGGTACTCCGGTGACCTGCTCACCGTCGAGTACCGCACCGACCCGGCACGCGTGCGTGAACTGCTGCCCGAACCGCTGGAGTTGGCGGACGAGGACCCCGGCGCGGTGGCGCTGATCTGGGCCGACTGGCAGTCCTGCTCGGCGTCCGGCGCGGAGCTGCTCGATCCCGTGCTCTCCCAGTACAAGGAGGCCTTCGCGGTCGTCCGCTGCAAGTACCGGGGACAGACCTACTCACGCTGCGTCTACATCTGGGTCGACAAGGACTTCGCCATCGCGCGCGGCCTGCACCAGGGCTACCCGAAGAAGCTCGGCTCGATCCACCAGACCCGCCCGCACCCGTACGGCCCCGCGCCGCGCATCGAGGCGGGGGCCCGGTTCGGCGCCACGCTCGCCGCCGCCGACCGGCGCCTCGCGCACACCGTGGTCACCCTGCGCGAGCCGTCGCAGACGAACGGCTTCGTCAACGCCCACCCGATGGCCCACCACCGCTGGCTGCCCTCCATCGAGAAGGGCAAGGGCCTCGCCCTGGACGAGCTGATCGAGTCGGGCGCCGCGTCCTTCGAGGCGGGACAGGCCTGGCGCGGCGACGCCGAGCTGGAGCTGTTCGAGGCGCCCACCGAAGAACTGGCCCGCCTGGAGATCCGCGAGCCGATCGCCGCCTACTACCGCCAGGTCGGCGTCGTCTGGGACGGCGGCCGACTGCTGGAATCCGGCACCTCCGGCGCCGAGTAGACCCCACCACCTCGTGAGACCGGAGGACCAGAGCATGAGCGAACACACCATCACCGTGGCCGGGGTCGCCGTCGACACCCGGCACTGGATCGGCGACGAGCGCGTCGCCTCTCCTCAGACGTTCGAGGACGTCTCACCCATCGACGGCGACACGATCGGCCACATCTCCCGGGGCACGGCCATGGAGGCGGCCGCCGCCGTGGCCGCCGCGAAGGCCGCGTTCCCCGCCTGGGCGGCCACCTCCCGCGCGCAGCGCGCCCGCATCCTGCACGCGATCGCCGACGGGGTCGAGAAGCGGATCGAAGAGCTCGCCATCGTCGAGACCACCGACAACGGAGCCCTGCTGCGCTCCCACCGCCGCGGAGTGATGCCGCGCGTGGCGCACAACTTCCGCTTCTTCGCGGACTGGCTGCTCCAGTTGGAGCACGAGGACTTCGAGACGCGGGGCCACACCAACCACGTCTCCTGGGACCCGGCGGGCCCCTGTGTCCTGATCACCCCGTGGAACGCCCCGCTCATGCTGGCCACCTGGAAGGTCGCACCGGCCCTCGCCGCGGGCGACACGGTCGTCCTCAAGCCCGCCGAGTGGTCGCCGCTGACCGCCTCCTTGCTGGCCGACATCGCCGCCGAGGCCGGGCTCCCGGCAGGTGTCCTCAACGTCGTCCAGGGCTACGGCTCCGAGATCGGCGACGCGCTGACCTCGCACCCTGACGTGCGCCGCATCAGCTTCACCGGCTCGGTGCCCACAGCCAAGCGCATCGCGGAGTCGGCGGCCGCGAACCTCACGCCCCTGAGTCTCGAACTGGGGGGCAAGTCGCCACTGCTGGTGTTCGCCGACGCGGACCTGGACCTTGCCGTCGACCTGGCGGTGGAGCAGTACGACAACGCCGGCCAGGTGTGCCTGGCGGCCACCCGACTGCTGGTCGAGGAGTCGGTCGCGGGGGAGTTCACGCGCCTGTTCGTCGAGAAGGCGAGCGCGCTGAGGCAGGGTGATCCGCGCGACGAGGCCACCGACATCGGGCCCAACATCCACCCCCGCCAGCTGGAGAAGATCGACGGCTTCGTGCAGCGGGCCGTGGCGGCCGGGGCCCGCGCGGTGATCGGCGGGCACCGGGGGGACGGCCAGTACTACGCGCCCACCCTGCTCACCGATGTCGACCAGGATGCGGAGATCGTGCAGGAGGAGGTCTTCGGCCCGGTCCTGACGCTGCAGACCTTCGCCGACGAGGACGAGGCCGTCCGGCTGGCCAACGGCACCCGCTTCGCTCTGGCCGCCACCGTCGCCACCGGCGACCCGGAGCGCGCCGAACGCGTCACCGGGCAGCTGGTCGCGGGCACGGTCTGGGTCAACTGCTTCTTCGTCCGCGACCTCCAGGCGCCCTTCGGCGGCTCCCGCCAGTCCGGGGTGGGCCGCGAGGGCGGCACCTGGAGCTTCGACTTCTACTGCGACCTGAAGAACACGGTCACCGCACCGAACGGATGGAACAACCATGGGTGAGATCGTCGGGGCGGGCCTCCTCGCCCACGTCCCCACCATCGTGCTGCCCGAGGAGACCCGGCTGGAGCTCAACGAGGGCAAGGAGATCACCCTCGTCACGGGCCTCCAGCAGCTCCGGAAGGACGTCTTCGAGCGGGACGACTACGACACCGTCGTGGTTCTCGACTCGCACTGGGCGACCACGGTCGAGTTCGTGGTGACCGCGCAGCAGCGCCGGGCGGGGTTGTTCACCTCCGAGGAGCTGCCGCGCGGGATGTGCCGGATGCCGTACGACTTCCCCGGCGATCCCGAACTGGCCCACAACATCGAGAAGTTCGCGGACAAGCACGGCACCTGGATCACCGCGATCGAGGACGAGTACCTGCCGATCTACTACGCCACCATCAACCTCTGGAAGTTCCTCGGCGAGGGCCTGCCCGACAAGCGGTGGGTGACCATCGGGGTCTGCCAGACCGGCGACATGGAGGACCATCTGCGGCTCGGCCGCGCCCTGGCGGACGGCATCGCCGCCACCCCGGGCCGCCGGGTCCTGCTCATCGCCTCCGGCGCGCTGTCACACACCTTCTGGCCGCTGCGCGAGCTGCGCGACCACGAGTCGAGCGACCCCGTGCACATCTTCACGCCGGAAGCGCGCGAGGCCGACCACGAGCGCATCGCCTGGTTCAAGGAGGGCCGCCACGACAAGGTCCTCGACACCATGCCGGAGTTCTCGAAGCACAAGCCCGAGGCGAAGTTCTTCCACTACCTGATGATGGCCGGCGCCCTCGGCGAGCAGGCGTGCGTCGCCAAGGCCCGTCAGTACGGCGAGTACGAGAACTCGATCGGCACCGGCCAGGTCCATCTGTGGTTCGACCGCCCGGCCGACGGCTGGACCGGCACCGGCCCGTCCGCGGCCCCCGCCCCGCGCACCCCTCACAGTCGTATCTAGGAGCCCGTGAAAATGCCCGAGTACCGCCGCATCCTCCTCGACGGCGCCGCAGTCCAGGTCACCGTCGACGCTGACGAGCTGGTCGCAGGGGACGGCCGCCGCGTCAAGACCGACGAGGCGCACCACCTGCCCCCGGTCGTCCCCTCCAAGGTGATCGCGGTCCACCTCAACCACCGCAGCCGTGTCGACGAGTTCCAGATCGGCCTGCCCGACACGCCCACCTACTTCCACAAGCCGACCTCGACCCTCAACTCCCACAAGGGCGCGATCGTCCGTCCCGAGGGCTGCAAGTGGCTCAACTACGAGGGCGAGGTCGCCATCGTCATCGGGAAGACCGCGCGCAACATCTCCCCGGCCGAGGCGGGCGAGTACATCGCCGGCTACACCGTCGCCAACGACTACGGCCTGCACGACTTCCGTGACACCGACGCCGGCTCGATGCTCCGGGTCAAGGGCTCCGACACCCTGTGCCCGCTCGGTCCGGGGCTGGTCACCGACTGGGACTTCCACGGCAAGAGCCTGCGGACGTATGTCAACGGCGAGGTCGTCCAGGACGGTTCGACCGACGAGATGCAATGGGACATGCACTACCTCGTCGCCGACATCGCCCGCACCATCACCCTGTACCCGGGCGACGTCCTCCTGTCGGGGACACCGGCCAACTCCCGGCCCGTACAGCCCGGTGACGTCGTCGAGGTCGAGGTGGAGGGCCTCGGACGGCTCACCAACCACATCGTCACCGGCCCCACTCCCATCCGCGCCGACGTCGGCGCGCAGCCCACCGAGTCCGAGGAGGTGCTGTCCACCGCGCTCGGCGGCGACTGGGAGTTCCGCGGCATCCGCCCGCCGAAGCGGTGACGCCATGCGGCGGCCTGCCGGTCCCGGTGTACGGATAAGCTCGCGCTCATGAGCGATTCCTCCGAGAAGCCCCCGGCCAGGCCCCGCAAGCGGGTGGACTACGGGACCGGCCGTGAGGCTCTGCTCAACGCGGCCGTGCGCGTGGTGGCCCGGGGCGGGCTGCGCAAGCTCACCTATCGCGCCGTCGCGGAGGAGGCGGGTGTCACGCACGGGCTCGTGGTGCACCACTTCGGTTCCCGGGACGCGCTGATCGAGGCCGCCCTCGAACACGCGGTGCGCACCAGCGCGAGTACGAGCTCCCTGGAACCCGGCACAGGTGACATCGCCGACTTCGCGGCGGGACTGGCGGACATGGTCACCCGTGAGCCGGCCCTGCAGACGTTCCAGTACGAGCTCATGCTCGAGTCCCGGCGCAGGCCCGAGCTGCTGCCACAGATCCGCGCGCTGTACGACGAGTACTTCCAGGCCACGGAGAGGGAGTTGTCCCGCAGCCTGCCCGAAGGCACCAACCCTGCCTTGACCCGGCTCGTCTTCGCCGCGTTGGAAGGTCTCGTACTGCATCAGCTGGTCCTCGACGAGCCGGACGTCACCGAGGCCGCGCTGAAGGAGCTGCGGTCACTGCTGACCCGGAAGCCTGGAGAGGCAGAGTAGCCGCCCATGTCGTTGTCCCTGCCATAACAGCAGGTCAGGACGAGTCCCCGTCGCCCAGCGACGGGGACTCGTCTGTTTCAGGCGGCGTAAAGAGTTGATTACCTGCCCGCGAAGTATTGACGAAATTATCCGACTGGATAATTCTCGGCGGTGTAGGGCCCCCGTCGCCCTCCCTTTTGCCGCTCCCCACCTCCGCTCCGCCTCGCGCCCGATACGAGGAGTGCCTCGCCATGACCGTCACCACCGTCGGACCCGCGTCCGTTACCGAGGATCTGCTGCCCTTCCGTGACCCCGGCTTCCGTGCGGACCCGTACCCGTACTACGCGCGGCTGCGGCAGGAGCACCCGGTCTACCGGCATCCGGTCGGCCTGTACGTCGTCTCCCGCTACGAGGACGTCGCCCGGCTGATCCGCAACCCCACCCTGAGCGTGCAGCAGCTCGACTTCGGGGTCGCCGACCCCATCCACCACACCATGCTCGGCAAAGACGCCCCCGACCACACGAGGCTGCGGCGGATCACCAACCGCTGGTTCACGCCCAAGGCCGTCGAGGAGTGGTCCAAGGTGATGCGCGCCTGCGTGGAGGCCGTGCTCGACGAGGTCGAGAAAGGCGACGGCACCCTGGACGCTGCCGACGGCCTCTCCCTGAAGTGCACCTTCGAGACGACCTGCCACATCTTCGGCATCGAGCCGACCGAGATGGACGCCATCCAGCGCAAGACCTACGAGATCGGGCTGAGCCTCGGCCCCGGCGGCAACGACGAGGAGGCCCGCGCCACCACGGAGGCGTTCGTCTGGTTCGCCGAGCACATTCGCCGGCTGGTGGCCGACAAGCGCGCCCACCCCGGCGACGGACTGATCGACGCCTTCATCGCCGCGCAGGAGGAGGGCAGGATGACCGAGGAAGAGGTCGTCTACACGATCTTCCTGTTCTTCGCCGTGGGGCACCTCGACGTCAAGCACCTGATCAACCACGGCATCTGGCTGATGACGCAGCGGCCCGAGCTGTTCGCCGCCTACCGCGACGAGCCGGAGGCGCGGCCGGGCATCATCAACGAGATCCTGCGGATCGACACGCCCGAGTCGATGGTGGTGCGCCTGACCACGCAGGACACGGTCATCGGCGACACCACCGTGCCGGCCGGAGAGGCGCTGGCCCTGCTCATCGCCTCGGCCAACCGCGACCCCGAAGTCTTCGCCGACCCCGACACCTTCGACCACGCCCGCCCGGTCGCCGCCAGCCAGCACCTGGCCTTCGGCTCCGGCATGCACGGCTGCGCCGGCCAGGTCCTGGCCCGCGCCGAGGCCGACATCGTCTTCAGCTCGATCGTCAACCGGTTCTCCGGTGTCGAGTTGGCGGGAGAGCCCGCCTATGCGCACACCGAGTTCCTGCGCACGATCACCCACCTCCCCGTCCGTTTTCTCTGATTCCCCCGACCCCTTTCGAGAGGCAGGAGCCGTCATGAAGGTCGAAGTCGATCTCAACAAGTGCCAGGACCACGGCCAGTGCGTGTACGCGGCCCCCGACCTGTTCGCACTGGACGACGAGGGACGCCTGTCCCTGCGGTCGCAGGCGACCGACGTCTATGTGGCCGACGTGGACGAGGCGAGAGCCGAGGAACTGCATGAGGCCGCCGAGGTCTGTCCGCTCCAGGCCATCACGGTGCACGAGTAGAGACGGGCACCGAGTCGAAGCCGGTCGTCGTACGACTCGTACGCCGGGGTGCGGCCGACCGGCCCGTCGCCTGAATCACGGTCCTGTAAAGACCTCGTGTCCGCAGAAGGATCTCACCGTAACCCCTTGCCAAACGGATAGTTCCAGCCCACCATGAGGCAACTCGTTTGGCCTAAAACAAAACTCCGCCCTCCCCGTCCCCGGCAGGTGATTCGAGTGGACAGTCAGACCGCGGTCGCCACGCAGACCGCTCATGACGCATCCATGGCAGGCAGACTCAAGCCCAACTCTCTCGGTGTCCTCGGCATCCTCTTCTTCGTTCTCTCCGCCCAGGCGCCGCTGACCGGCATCGCCGGGGCCGTGCCCATCGCCATCGCCATCGGCAACGGCGCCGGCGCTCCGGCCGCCTATCTCGCGGCCGGCATCATCATCCTGCTGTTCTCCGTGGGCTTCGTCGCCATGGGCCGCCACGTCGTGGACGCCGGCGCCTTCTACACGTACATCGGCAAAGGGCTCGGCCGCTCGGCCGGCTCCGGCAGCGCCGCCGTCGCGCTCTTCGCCTACTGCGCCGTCCAGGCCTGCATGTACGGGCTGTACGGCAGCATCATGAGCGGCCTTGTCGAGCACCACACCGGGGCCCACGTGGCGTGGTGGGTCTGGGCCCTCGTCACCATGGCGATCGTGCAGGTGCTCGGCGCCTCCGGCATCGAGATGGGCGCCAAGATCCTCGCCGTCTTCGTGCTGGCCGAGTTCAGCATCCTGATCGCCTTCGCCCTCGTGACCCTCTTCAAGGGCGGCGGCCCCGAAGGGCTCGGCCTCACGGACAGCTTCTCGCCGTCCGCCGCGCTCCAGGGCGCTCCCGGCGTGGCGCTGATGTTCGCCGTAGCGTCGATGTTCGGCTTCGAGGCCACCGCCATCTACGGCGAGGAGGCCCGCGAACCCCACAAGACCGTCCCTCGGGCCACCTACCTGTCCGTCGCGGTGATCACCGGCTTCTTCGCCTTCGCCTCGTGGATGCTGGTCTCCGCGCACGGCGCCTCCCAGGCCACGGCCGAGGCGGGCAAGGCCCTGGAGAGCGGCGACGCCGCGGCCTTCGTCTTCGCGCCGATCGCCGCCCAGTTCGGCGGCTGGGTGAGCGACGTACTGCCGATCCTGCTGGCCACCTCCCTCTTCGCCGGCCTCCTGGCCTTCCACAACTCCGCCAACCGCTACCTGTTCTCCCTCGGCCGCGAAGGGCTCCTGCCGCACGGACTGACCGCCCTCAACCGGCGTCACTCGCCCTGGGTGGCGGGCGCCGTGCAGACCGCGATCGCGGTGCTGCTCGTGGTGCCCTTCGCGGTCCTGGGCAAGGACCCGGTGCTGACCCTCTTCTCCTGGTTCAGCGGGGTCGCCGTCCTCGGCATCATGCTGCTGTACTTCCTGACCTCAGTCTCGGTCATCGTGTTCTTCCGCCGCTCCGGCGCCGACACCCGCCGCTGGAACACCCTGATCGCCCCCGTCCTGGGCGCGCTCGGCATCGCCGGTGCCATCTGGCTCATCATCGCCAACTTCACGACCCTCATCGGCGGCGACCGGACCACGGCCCTGTGGCTCCAGGCCACCGTTCCGGTGGTGTTGATCCTCGGCGTCGTCGCCGCCCGGCTGACGCGATCCAGGGCAGCGACCACCGACTGAACACCGCGATCCCTCACCGATACGGCCGGAGCCTGCGCCCCGGCCGTATCGGGCCTTGTCGAACAGCGTGAGTCGTTCGTGATCGAACGAGATGAACGAGACGGATGAAACGGAGATGGAGAGCGCATGCTGAACGCCACCCGCGAGGAACTGCTGCGCCGCGCCAAGGAACTCGACCTGCCCACGCAGCACCACATCGACGGCAACGACGAGGCCGGTGACGGTGGATCGTTCGCCGTGGTCTCCCCGCGCGACGGCCAGACCCTGGTCCACGTCGCCGACGCGCGGGAGGCGGAGGTCGATCTCGCCGTCGCGGCGGCGCGCCGCGCCTTCGACACCGGGCCGTGGCCGCACCTGGCGCCCGTCGAGCGGGGCCGGGTCCTGCTGCGGATCGCCGAGCTGCTGGAGGAGCGGCGCGAGGAACTGGCGCTGACCGTGAGCCTGGAGATGGGCAAACCCATCACGGACGCGTACGCCATCGAGCTGCGCGCTGCGATCAACACCTTCCGCTGGTACGGGCAGCTCGCCGACAAACTCACGGACGAGTCCCTCCACACCGCACCGGACTCGCTCGCCCTGATCACCCGGGAGCCGACCGGTGTCGTCGGCGCCGTCGTGCCGTGGAACTTCCCGCTCACGTTGGCGAGTTGGAAAGTCGCGCCCGCGCTCGCCGCGGGCTGCACGGTCGTCCTGAAGCCGTCGGAGTCCTCTCCGCTGTCCGCCCTCCTCCTCGGCCGCGTCGCCACCGACGCCGGACTGCCGCCGGGTGTCCTCAACGTCGTCACCGGCGACGGTCCGGTGGCAGGCCGGGCGCTCGGCCTCCACCCCGACGTCGATGTCCTGGCCTTCACCGGATCCACGGCCGTCGGCCGCCACTTCCTGCGCTACGCCGCCGACTCCAACCTCAAGCGCGTCTGGCTCGAACTCGGCGGCAAGTCACCGAACATCGTGCTGCCCGACGCCCCCGATCTGGAGAGGGCGGCGGCGACCGCGGCCTGGGGCATCTTCTTCAACCAGGGCGAGATGTGCACGGCGCCCTCCCGGCTGCTGGTCCACTCCTCCATAGCCGAACAGGTCACGGAGGCCGTCGTGGCGCGGGCACGCGAGCTGCGGGTGGGCGACCCGCTCGATCCGGACACCGAGATGGGCGCGCTGGTCGGCGACAGCCACCTCGGCAGGGTCCTGGAGCATGTCGCCTCCGGCCTGGACGAGGGCGCCCGGCTGCGCGTGGGCGGGGGCCGGGCCCTGGCCGAGACCGGCGGCAGCTACCTGCGGCCCACCGTGTTCGACCGGGTCGACCCGGGCATGCGGCTGGCCCGCGAGGAGATCTTCGGCCCCGTCCTGTCCGTCCTCGCCTTCGACGACCTCGACGAGGCGGTACGGCTCGCCAACGCCACCGAGTACGGCCTCGCCGCGGGGCTGTGGACCTCCGACCTGTCCACCGCCCACAAGGTCTCGCGTGCGCTCAAGGCCGGCACGGTCTGGGTCAACTGCTACGAGGAGGGCGACCTGACCGTCCCCTTCGGCGGCATGAAGCAGTCGGGCAACGGCCGCGACAAGTCCGCCCACGCCATCGACAAGTACACCGAGCTCAAGACCACCTGGATCCAGCTGTGACCCGTACGCACCCGCGACCTCTGATCGCGATTCCGGCCCGGTTCGCCGCCACCACGTCCGCGCTCCGCTACGCCGCCGAGGTCAACGCCCGCGCGCTGGTCGAGGCCGTGTGGCGGGCCGGGGGAGAGCCGGTGAGCGTCCACCCCGCCGACCCGGCCGGAGCCGACGTGGCCGAGCGGCTCGCCCGCTTCGACGGCGTGCTGCTCCCGGGCGGCGGAGACCTGGCTCCGCACCGCTACGGCGCCACCGACACCCATGACAGCGTCTATGACGTCGACGACCTCCAGGACGTGTTCGACCTCGAAGTCGCCCGTCAGGCAATGGACTTGGGACTACCCCTGCTGGCGGTCTGCCGCGGGCTGCAGGTGGTGAACGTCGCCCTCGGCGGCAGCCTGGAACAGGACATGGGCGGCGCGGACCGCGAACACCGGTACATCGTGCACCCGGTCGCGATCCAGCGCGGCACTCTGCTCGAACAGGCCACCGGCGCCGAGAAGACGGATGCCTCCTGCTACCACCACCAGCGAGTCGACCGCCTCGGCGGCGGGCTCACGGTCACCGCGCGGGCCGCCGACGGCACCGTGGAGGGGCTCGAACTGCCCGGACATCCGGGGTGGTTCACGGCGGTGCAGTGGCACCCCGAGGACACCGCGGACCAGGACCCGGCCCAGCAGGCCCTGTTCGACGCACTGGTCCAAGCCGCCCACCCCAGACACTGACCCGGACATGGCTCTCTTCGGTCCCAAGCGACAGGCACCCCGCCTCGCCCCCGAACTCGACGACGTTCCGCTGGGCCGGGTGCTGAGAGGCATCACCGCTGCCCGCGGCCCCGGGCCGCAGGACCTCGCCGTCGCCCAGGTGGAGCGGCTCCTGCGGGAGACCGGCGACGACTGGGACCGCCGCTGCCACCGTGTCGGCGTCCTCGCGCAGGCCGCGCCCGCGCTGGCCCGGGGCTGGCGCGAGCGCCGCCCCCGCGACCCGGATGCCCTGGCGCTGGCCGTGTGGTCCGAACTGGCGACCGACCCGCACGGGGCCCTGGTGCTCTGCCGCGTCGCCTCCGATGCCCGCCCTGCTGATCCGACCCCGTGGGTGGGTGCGCTGGCGGCGCTGCGACTCCTGGGGCGGCCGAGCTCTGAACTTTCCCCCGTCTGGCAGGAGATACGCGCGCGTGATCCATGGCACCGGGAGGCGCACCTGCAGATCCTCGGCTACCTCTCCCCGGAGGAGCAGGGCAGCCAGACCGCGCTGCGGGACTTCCTCGACGACGCCATCGCGGTCATGCCGTGGGACGCGCCGACGGCATGCCTGCCCCTGACGGCGGCTGTGCGGCAGTACCACCGCGAAAGGAGCGGCGGCGGAATCCAGGCACTGGGGGTGAGCCGGTACTGGTCGCAGCCGCACACCGCACGGCTGCTGGACCAAGGCACGGACTACTGGCTGCAACCGGGGCACCCGCGTCACGCGGCCGCCGTCGCGGACCTGGGAATCCTCGCCTACGCCCTGATCCGGGCGGGCCGCAGCGGTGACGCCGGCCCGGTCTTCTCCGCGGTCGGCGGGCTGGTGACGCCTTGGCCATGGAGCTTCGAGGGCGACCCGGTGGAGTGCTACACCAACTACTCCGGTCGGGCGTAGGTGCGCGGGCGGCTCTCCAGCCGCCCGGCGACGCATGCGGAGTGGGGGCAGGACCTTCGCGCGGCCCGGCCCCCACGCACTGCGTCGACGTCAGCCGCGCTCCGCGGTCTCGACGATGTTGGTCAGCAGCATGGCGCGGGTCATCGGCCCCACTCCGCCGACCGGCGGCGCGAAGGAGCCGGCGACCTGGTCGACGTCCGGGTGGACGTCTCCGAGGATGCCCTCGACGGTCCGGGTGATGCCCACGGACAGGACGGTGGCGCCCGGCTTGATCCAGTCGGGCCTGACCAGATGGGCCACGCCGGCCGCGGCCACGACCACGTCGGCGACGCGAGCGTGGGCGGCGGTGTCCTGGGTGGCCTCGTGGCACAGGGTCACCGTGGCGTGCTCGGTGCTGCGGGTCAGCATCAGGCCGAGCGGGCGGCCCACGGTGAGCCCGCAGCCGATGACGCAGAACTGCTGTCCGGTGATGGGCACCCGGTTGCGCCGCAGCAGGTCGATGATGCCGCGCGGGGTGCAGGGCAGCGGCCCCGGCATGCCCAGCACGAGTCGGCCCAGGTTGACCGGGTGGAGCCCGTCGGCGTCCTTGGCCGGGTCGATGAGTTCCAGCACGGCGTGCATGTCGATGTGGGCCGGCAGCGGTAGCTGGACGATGAAACCGGTGCAGGCCGGGTCGGCGTTGAGCTTGAGCACGGCGGCCTCGACATCGGCCTGGGTCGCCGTGCCGGGCAGCTCCACCCGGATCGACGCGATGCCGACCTGGGCGCAGTCGCGGTGCTTGCCGCCGACGTAGGAGCGGCTGGCCGGATCGTCGCCGACCAGGATGGTGCCAAGGCCGGGAGCGATGCCCCGGCTCTTCAGCACCTCCACCCGCTCGGCGAGTTCACGTTTGGTCTCGGCTGCCGCGGCCTTCCCGTCGAGCAGCGTCGCGGTGGTCATGTCGTACGAGCCTCTCGGTGCTGGTCGTCAGGCGAAGACGACGGTGCGGGAGCCGGTGAGGACGACGCGGTCCTCCGCGTGCAGCCGGACCGCCCGGGCCAGCACGATCCGCTCGACGTCCCGGCCGATCGCGACGAGTTCGGGAGCGGTGTGGCGGTGTGCGACGCGGACGACGTCCTGCTCGATGATCGGGCCCTCGTCCAGGTCGGCGGTGACGAAGTGGGCGGTGGCGCCGATGAGTTTGACGCCCCGGTCGTGGGCCTGGTGGTAGGGCTTGGCGCCCTTGAAGCCCGGCAGGAAGGAGTGGTGGATGTTGATGACTCTCCCGGACAGCTTGCGGCACAGGTCGTCGGAGAGGACCTGCATGTAACGGGCGAGCACCACGAAGTCGACCTGGTGCTCGGCCACCAGCCGCAGCAGCTCGGCCTCCGCCTCGGGCTTGGTGTCCCGGGTCACGGGGAGGTGGACGAAGGGGATGCCGTACTGCTTCGCGACCGGTGCCAGGTCGGGGTGGTTGGAGACGATCAGCGGGATGTCGACGGGCAGTTCGCCCAGGTCCCAGCGGTAGAGCAGGTCGACCAGGCAGTGGTCGAACTTCGACACCATCAGCAGCACCCGGCGGCGCTGCCCCTCGGGCCGGACGGTCAGCACCGGGTCGAAGCGGGCCAGCCGCAGCGCGAGTTCGTCCCGCAGCTTCTCGGTGTCGGCCGCGGGTGTCTCCAGGCTCACACGAATGGTGAAGATGCCGGTTCCGGGATCGGAGAACTGGGCGCTCTCCAGGATGTTGCCCTCGGCCTCTGCGACGCCCGCGGCGAGTGCGTGGACGATGCCCGGCTGGTCGGGGCAGCGGAGCGTGAGTATGTAGCGTTGCACGTCAGGAACTCCGTCGGGTCAGGCCCGCACGCGGGCGCGCTCGGGGTCGTACACGGGCGTGGGCCGGACCGTGGCGTCGGCCTTGGAACCGTCGGCGGCGACGGCGG
This sequence comes from Streptomyces cyaneochromogenes, assembly GCF_003963535.1. GTDB lineage: Bacteria > Actinomycetota > Actinomycetes > Streptomycetales > Streptomycetaceae > Streptomyces > Streptomyces shaanxiensis. The sequence goes on from NZ_CP034539.1 coordinate 8,358,842, forward strand.
TCAGCGCGGTGCCGGACTTCACGGCGTCGCGGTGCACCCGGGCCAGGCCGAGGGTGACTCCGTCGAGGACGGGGGAGGGCAGCGCCATCGTCACGTAGCCGATGTCCCGGCCGTCCAACTCCAGCCGGGCGCCCTCGGCGGCCTCCGGCGCGGCGTCCACGACGACGCTGACGACGCGGCCGGTGACGCTGTCCTTCTTCGCCAGCAGTGCGTCCCGGCCCTGGAAGGGGCCCTTGTCGAAGTCGAGCGCCCAGCCCATCCGGCACTCGAACGGGGTGACCGTGTGGTCGTACTCCAGCTCACCCATGATCATCCCGGCCTCGGTGCGGCAGGTCAGCAGGGCGAGGGCGCCGAACGCCCTGATACCCAGGTCCGCTCCGGCCTCGAGGACCGCGTCCCACAGCTCCAGCGCGCGCTCCCGCGGGACCTGGATCTCGTAGCCGAGCTCGGCGGTGAACCCGAGCCGGCTGACCTGTGCGGGAATGCCGGCGATGAGGGCGTCGCGCACGAAGGTGTAGTAGGGGAACGCGGCGTTGGACACGTCGACGTGGGTGAGGCGCTGCAGGACGTCGCGGCTGCGCGGGCCCTGCAGGGTCAGGACGGCGGACTCGTCGCGGCGCTCGGTGACCGTGGTCCCGGCGGGGGTGTGCGCGGCCAGCGACTGCTGGGTGGCCGGATTGCCGCCGGTGACGACGACGTGGTCAGGCGCGAGGACGGCCACGGTCACGTCGTCCACCATCATCCCGTCGTCGTCGACCACGACCCCGTAGGCGATGCGTCCGGCGCCCAGCCCCTTGACGCTGCGCGAGAAGACGGCGTCGACGGCGGGGACCGCGTCCTCACCCTCGACATGCCACTTGTAGAGCATCGAGTACTCGGAGGCCCCGACGGTGGTGCGGATCGCCTCGTACTCCTCGGCCGGATCACCGATGGCCAGCGGTACGGCGTTGCCGTAGACGTCGATCCACTCCTCGACCCGGTCCGCGTAGCGGGGAGCGAACGGGGTGGTGCTCAGTCCTTCGGGGATGGCCATGGGGACTCCAGTGGAGAGAGGTGGCATGCGCTGCAGCGAGAATCTATCCATCTGGATAACTTGTCAATAGGATAGATTGACCTTTGGGGGCGGTAGGCAGAGGGAGGGCGAGTGACTGCCGTGGCAGAGACGGACTGCGAGGCCGGCCAGGAGGCCCGGCCCGGTTACGGCGAAGGGCGGGAGGCGCTCCTGGCGGCGGCCGTCAGGGTGGTGGCCCGGGGCGGCCTGCGCAAGCTGACCTACCGTGCCGTCGCAGCCGAAGCCGGTGTCACGCACGGGCTGGTAGCCCACCACTTCGGATCGCGTGACGCCCTGCTCGAAGAGGCGCTGCGGTGGTGTGTCACCCGCAGCATCGAGACGTCCTCGCTGGTGCCCGCCAGTGGAAGGCTGGAGGACTTCGCCGCGACCCTGGCCGACTTCATCGCGGCCGACCCCGACGTCCAGGCCTTCCAGTATGAGCTGAAGCTCGAATCCCGCCGACGGCCGGAGCTGTGCCACCACGTGGACGTGCTCTACGACGCCTATCGCGACGCCGTCCGAGAGGCCTTGGCCTGCTTCGACGTGTCACAGGAGATGACGGAGATCGTCTTCGCGGCTCTGGACGGCCTGGTCTTCCACCAGGTCACGTCCGGCGCGCCGGACCGCACCAAGGAGAGTGTCGACGCCCTGCGCCGGCTCCTCGCGGCCCATCGCGCGCAGGCGTCACCGGGGGGCGACCGGCCGTACCCTGAATGAGCCGAAACTCTCCTGCACCGGCTTCAGGAGCGGCGATGACGAGCATTTTCAAAGGGCGTGACCAGCCATTCCGGCCACACGGCAGGCTTTCCTCAGTCATGCCGGCGCCCGTCGGCGCGACCGCGGTGCTGGACCAGGGCCTGCGGTTCACCGGGTGGAGCCGGGAAGCCGAGGAGCTGTTCGGTCCGGCGTCCGAAAGAAGTCCTCGGTCGGCCCGCCGACGCCGTCCTGGCCCCAGGCCCCCGAGGACGCCGCCGTACTGCTGCTGCTCCGCTTCCACGCCGTGGCCGAGGGACTGGTGGCGACGTGGGAGGTGGCCTCCGACCCCGAGAAGTGGAACGAGCGCGTTCGCTGGCCTGCAACCAGCTTACGAAGGCTTCCTCCTCGTTGAACGCCGGAAAGAGGCGCTGCATCAGCTCCTGCCCTTCGTCGGTCAGGCTCAGGAGCACCAGCCTGCCGTCGGTGGGATGGTCTGCTCGCTGCACAAGCCCTCGTCCTTCCAACGTCCGGGCCACCCCCGTGAGCGTGCCCTTGGAAATCCCGGCCTTTTCGGCCACGTGCCGCGTCGAGCGAGATCTGCCTCCGGAGTGGGGTGCGAAGGGCGGTCCACGCGGGCGGCCTTGACCGAACGAACCGGTCGTCATCCCGGAGTCGCCCTGCCGTGCCGCCAGTAACCGACGAAAGTGATGTCGGACTTGTCGACGCCGCGCTCATGGACGAGGTGCCGCCGCAGTGTCGTGGGCAGGTGATTCTCACCCGCCACGAAGGTGGCGAAGCGCCCTGCCGGCAGGGCGGCCTTCATCACGGTCTCGAGCGCGTAGCGCCCCGGAAGTCCGGGGCGGCCGTCGCGCGGAAGCCAGTGCACGCTGACGTTCTGTGGCGTGTTCAACTTCTGGATGTCCGCGCTGCTGGGTACCTCGAGGAACACTTCGCTGGGCAACGCGCCCTCGTCGGAGTCCAGGATGGACAGGATGGCCGGTACCGCGGTCTCGTCCCCTACGAGCAGTTGCCATTCCACGCCATGGGGCGGGCTGTAGGTGGCTCCCTCGTCGAGGATGCCGACCGGTTCGCCGGGGCGGGCACCCCGCGCCCAGGTGGAGGCCGGACTGTCCCCTTCGTGGAGCACGAACTCGATGTCCAGTTCGTTGCGGTCGGGCCAGAAGTGCCGGACCGTGTAGAAACGGACGTAGGGGCGTGCCGCCTTGCCCGTCATCATGTACTGCGCCATCCATGTGGCGTCGGACCGGGAGGGCAGCCAGAGCCGGTCCTGGCCGGGCCGCCGGAACAGGAGCCTGAATGCCTGGTCGACTCCGATCGGCCGGAAGTCCTTGAGGTCCTCTCCGCCCACGGTCACCAGCAGGAAGTTTCCGGGCCTCCACTCCTTGCGCACGACTGCGACCGACAGCACCCGACGGCTGACGGGCTTGATCCGGTTCATGGTGACGTCCTCTTCCTCTGCGTCGACGCCGCAACGGGAGGTGGGTGGGTACGCACCACGCCCGGGCATCAAGTAAGGCATGCCTAACCGTAGAATGGCGCTTGTGCGCATGGTGGCCATGCGATACCCCGGAACGGCCAGACCGTGATCGGAGCACGGGGCGAACGGGACTGGTGGGCTGGGACGGGACGGATCGGCGGATGGAGAGGTGAGCGTCTTGGCTCAGGTGACAGCTCTGGGCGAGGGAACCGCCTCTCCGATCCTGGGCATCGATCACCGGCGTGCGCATCCGCCCCTCCAGATGGCACCCCATACCCATGCGGAGCCGATGCTGTTGTGGGCGTCGACCACTTCCGTCACCCTGCGCACGGTCTCGCACGACTGGCTGGTACCTCCGGGGCACGGCCTGTGGATTCCCGGCCGCGTCGAGCACACGGGGACGACACGGCACGCCGGTGAACTGTGCGTCATCCGGTTCATGGCCACGCGCTGCCCCATCGACTGGGCGCAGCCCACCGGCGTCGCCGTCGGGCCGCTGCTTCGTGAGCTCATCCGATACCTGCGGGCCGAGCCGGACGCGGCGAGCCGCCGGCATGCCGAAGCTCTCCTCTTCGAGGTCCTCCGGCCGCTGCCGGCCCACTCGATCCAGGTGCCCATGCCCGCCGAACCGCGCTTGCGTACGATCACCGAGCGACTCATCGACTCGCCCGGAGATCAGCGAGAACTGGCGATGTGGGCGGCGGAGGTGCACAGCGGGGTGCGTACTCTGTCGCGGCTCTTCCTCGCCGAGACGGGACTGACCTTCTCGCAGTGGAGGACTCGGGTCCGTGTCCGCGCCGCAGTGGGCCATCTGGCGACCGGCACGTCCGTCAAGGCCACCGCGCGGGCTGTGGGATACCGAAAGCCCAGCGCCTTCATCGCCGCCTTTCAGCGCGTGACCGGGCAGACGCCCGGTACCTACGGGGGCGAGTAGGAGCCATGCAGCGAGTGCGGTTTGGTGTCACATGATGTGACGCTCGGGTTGAGCGGGTTGTCAGCTGTGCTGGGATTGGTCCCCTTTGGCGGACATCCTCCTTCTGGAGCGGCGGCGTCAGGATCGCCGCGAACCGTTCCTCGTCATCGGCGATCGACGCGAGGATGTTGTGGACGGTGAACGACACCTCCGCAACCCGCCGGTCCTTGGGCCACTTCGACGCGGTCTGCCGGGCCTGCTTCACCGTGCAGTAGGACATCCCGATGTCCTCGGACAGGCGGAACAGCGGCTCCTTCACCGTGAAGGAGCCCTCATCCGCCGCCCCTCCGCCGCGCCCGCGCACAGCTCGATCTCTTCGGGCATGGGTTCACCGCCAACCAGCAGGCCGGGCACGGAAGTTGACCGTGACGAGACCGAGGATCGAAAACAGGTACTGATGTCCGGGCAGCGGTGTCGCACGGACGTGCCGGATTTCTCGACGATGGCCAATGGGGTATGCAGAAGCGTCGACGGCCTGTGCAAACAATTCCCGGTCTCTGGCTCTGTCACCGACCGCAGGGATTGTACGGAGGAGAATTCCACGCTCGGAGAGGCGTATCCAGGGATAAAACTGTCCTACCCGGCCGCGTAGCGGACAGCGCACACTGGCCAGTATGAACAGCAGTAAGGAGCTGGGCCAATTCCTGAAGGCCGGTCGGGTCGAGCTCAGCCCCAGTACGGTCGGCCTGCCCGAAAGTGACCGCCCGCGCCGCGTGGCCGGCCTGCGCCGGGACGAGGGCGCCATGCTGGCGGCGATCAGCACCGACTACTGCACCCGCTTGGAGCAGGGGCGCACAACTCCTCCGCGTCCGTGCTGTCCGAGCTCGTCCGGGTCCTGCACCTGAGCGACGACCAACGGAACCATATGTTCGAGCTGGCCGGAATGAGGCCGACGCCGGTCGGGCGCCGCAGAAGGCGCATCCGCGACTGCGTACCGTACTGAACGAGCTCAGCGTGACCCCCGGGGGTGATCCTGGGCCGGTACCTGGACGTCCTGGCGTGGAACCCGATGGCCACCGCCTTGTCCGGCACCGATTTCGCCGAGGTCCCCGTGCGGCAGCGCAATTAAGTCCGGCAGCTCTTCACCGACCCGGCCATGGGGTGGTGGGGAGGCGGTCATGGGGTGCCCCGCACCGGAGGTACCAAGGTGTTCCGCCACCCGGTCGCCGGTGAACTCACCCTCGCCTGGGACGCTCTCACCTACGTGGCCGACCCCGACCGGCAACTGATCGTCTGGAGCGCCGAACCCGGTTCGCGCACCTATGCGGGGCTGAGCTTCCTCTCCTCCTGGGCGGCAACCTGCGCCATGAATTCGTAAAACCAACAGGTGGCCCGGGCATAAAAGCAGGGACAGCGCAGCCAGGGACTAATCCTTCCTACCTTCGCATTCGGATTTCGTGTCACGCTTCCGGAGCACGATTCACGCAATGCTTTCCGAGGAGCAATATCCCCATGTCCTCTCTCTCCCGTCCCGCTGTCGCCGTCGCTTTCCATTCCGGCTACGGCCACACCGCCGTGATAGCCGAGGCCGTGGCGCGTGGTGCCGCGCAGGCCGGGGCCGAGGTGATCTCCATTCCTGTGGACACGATCACGGATGAGCAGTGGGTACAGCTGGACGCCGCCGACGCGATCATCTTCGGTGCCCCCACCTACATGGGCACCGCCTCCGCCGCCTTCCACACCTTCGCCGAGGCCAGCAGCAAGCGCTGGTACACCCAGACCTGGGCCGACAAGATCGCCGCCGGGTTCACCAACTCCGGTGCGAAGAACGGCGACAAGTCCTCGACCCTGGGCTATTTCTTCACCCTGGCCGCCCAGCACGGCATGCACTGGGTCAGCCTCGGCGTGCAGCCGGGCTGGGCCTCCACCGAAGGCAGCGAGGACGACATCAACCGTCTGGGCTACTTCGCCGGTGCGGGCGCCCAGACCCCGGTCGATGCCGGTCCGGAAGCGGTCCACAAGGCGGACATCGCCACCGCCGAGGGCCTCGGCGCCCGCGTCGCGCAGCAGACCGCGTTCTTCCGCGCCGGCCGCGCCGCCCTGGCCGCCTGAACCCAGAACCACCCAGCTCCGCGCCGGCCTGTACGTCGTGCGCTGGACCGAGCCGGTGACCACGTCACCCACATCGAGGACTACACCGAGGGGACCTGCATGGCCGGCTCCGTCATCGGTGGCGAGTTTGTCCAGCTCCACGGGAAGTGGACCCGCGTCCGCTGAACCCGTGGTGACGGCCGCAGGTCGCACTTCATCTTGAAGGTGAGGGGCTTCCAGGGACAAATCTCTCCCCCTGACAACACCGCTCTCCGATGTCAGGGTGATGGCATGAACCGCGATCCTCACCGCCACGATCTGGGGGAATTCCTCAAGGCGCGCCGCGCCGAGCTCGACCCGGCCGCCGTCGGCCTGCCCGACGGCGGCGGCCCGCGGCGCGTCGCGGGTCTGCGCCGTGAGGAGATCGCCGTACTGGCGGCCATCAGCACCGACTACTACGCCCGCCTCGAGCAGGGCCGTATCCAGCCCTCGCCGTCCGTGCTGGAGTCCCTGGCCCGCGTCCTGCACCTGGACGACGACCAGCGGGCCTACCTGTACGAGCTCGCGGCCAAGGAGGAGTTCCGCCCGCCCCGCCGGAAGCCTCGCCCCAAGGCGCAGCCGCAGCTGCAGCGCATGATCGACGACATGGCGCACACCCCCGCCTTCGTGATCGGACCGCGCACCGAGATCGTCGCCTGGAACGCCATGGGCGCCGCCCTGATCACCGACTTCGCCAAGATCCCCGAGAAGCAGCGTTACCACATCAGGCTGCTCATCACCGACCCCGCGATGCGCCAGCTGTACGCGGACTGGGAGGGTGTCACCCGGCAGGCCATCGCCCTGATGCGGATGCACAACACGAACAACCCCGGGGACCCGCAACTCGCTGCCATCGTGGGGGAACTCTCCGCCCGGGACGAGCAGTTCCGCCAGTGGTGGGGCGCGCACCACGTCGCCTTCTGCGACACCGGCACCAAACACCTGCGCCACCCTGTCGTCGGGGACCTGCACCTGGACTGGAACGCCGTCACCTGGGCCGCCGACCCCTACCTGCACATCATCGTCTGGACCGCCGAGTCCGGCACCCCGACCCACGACAGCCTGCGCATGCTGGCCTCATGGGCGGCCGACCCGAGCCGCACGACCAGCGACAGCTCCACCTGACCGTCCCCGGTATTCCCTTCAAAGGGGGGAGCCGAGGCGCGCTCCATCACTTCGAGCGGCAGGCGCATCTCCTTGTCCTCGACCGGGATGGCGTCGTGGATGACGGGAGAGGCGTACTTCGCAGGCGACTGCTCCGCCAGGTGGAAGCGATGCCCAGGGCATCTTCCTGATCGAGAACGAGGACACCTTCGAACAGGTCTGCAAGATTCCGGAGATCGCCGACACCTGGCTGTGCATCTGGGGCAAGGGCTACGCAACCGAAGGCCTGGCCGAATTCCTCTGCGGCCTCGACGGTCTGCCCGTCGCGGCATGGACGACCTCCACGCCCACGGCGTCCGCATCATCGGCAACCTCGCCGACCGCATTGGGCGGCCCGTCACACCCGTCGCGATGACCGCCGACCTTTACCGTGCCAGCACCAAATACCACCAGGAGCCCGCGAAACCGGAGGAGAACCGCAAGCTCGCCGCCCGGCTTGCGCACCAGGGTATCGAGGCTCTGCGCGATCTGGCCGACGAGATCGCTCGAACCGGCGGGCGCGGCTGCGAACAGGAGACCCTCTACGACGAAGTCCTGCCCACACTCCCAGGCCTGCTGAAAGCCCTGCACCTGCCCGGCAGCTGCTGACTTCACGCCAGGCGGACAGAGCGGGGTGGCGCGCAATGCGGGCGGTCGGCACACACAGCTCATGGGACGAGGGTGCTTCGGCGACCATGGCGGGGGCGAACACGCCGCCCTCCTCGGGAGAGTGGGCCGTCAGGCGCGGGCGCCGGCCAGCAGCGGGCGTGCCCAGGCAGGGACGGCGTGCAAAGGGCAGAGCCGATGGCCGACCCGGTGGAGCTCGATGGCGCAGACGTCGCCGGTGATGTCGAGGTCGCGGGTGAAGCGCAGGCTGCCCAGGCCGGCCCGGGTGAAGGCTGGCACGCTCAGTGCTCCGGCGATGATCGGGTGCGCGAGAGCGGCCGGCGCGGGGGCCTCCTCGGACGCGGCCCGGATGGCAGGGGCGGCCTGGACGAGCTGCGCCGTGGCCAACGCACCGGCACAAGGGTGTGCTCGCCGCCCGGGCCTCGTCGACGCCGCCCCGGTCCCGCGTGGCTGCGGGGAGGGTGAATGCCCCGCAGCCGTCGCCATCGCCGGGAGAGCGGGAGGGAAGGACGGGCGCGCGGGTATCGGTCCCGGCTCGGCGAGGAGCGCCTCGAACTGGTCCCGGCCGCTGATGCGGCGCTCCACGCGTGCCGGCGCAGGCGGCAGTCCGCGCGGCGGCTTCTGCCACAGCAAGGTCAGCTGAGCCACCGTCAACTCGCGCCAGGCGAGCGGCTGGTCGATCCGCCGGAGGGTCAGCAGATGGGCCCGGAGGACCACCACGTGCCGCACCCCCATCGCGACACCCCAGGCAGCCGTGGCGAGCCACGCCGCGTTCACCGAGTCCAGCCACACATCGGGGGAGTTGGGCCCGGGGGCTAGCCGCAGAGATCCGGGCTCCCTCGTCCGGGACTGCTGCGGCTCAGGCCTTGCGGCGGCCGCTGCGGCGTGGCGCGGGGGCGGCACCGCCCAGCAGATCCTGGCGGCGCTGCTCGCCGTTCTCCTCCACCTGCAGCACCACCCGGCGCAGTCCGTCGGCGACGGTTCGGCAGTCCGCGTCGCTGAGCTGCCCGGTGACGAAGGCTTCCTCCTCGTTGAACGCCGGAAAGAGGCGCTGCATCAGCTCCTGCCCTTCGTCGGTCAGGCTCAGGAGCACCAGCCTGCCGTCGGTGGGATGGTCTGCTCGCTGCACAAGCCCTCGTCCTTCCAACGTCCGGGCCACCCCCGTGAGCGTGCCCTTGGAAATCCCGGCCTCTTCGGCCACGTGCCGCGTCTCCGACTCGCCCCAGATCCAGATGACCCAGAGCACCACGAAGGCGGTCCAGGTCAGGTCGACACCGCGCAGCACGGAGTTCTCCAGGTGCTGCCGCACCGCCGAGGCGGCGCGATAGATGTTGGCGACAACGGCCATCTGGTCATGCCGGACGGGGATACCGCCGAGCCTGGCCGCTGCCAGTTTCTCGGCTTCGGCGATGGATCGATGGCCGGGCACGAGCACGCTCCTTCGGGCCGCCTGTGAAGGCATGAGACATCAGAATTGTTCGGATCCAAATCATACGGTGCCTCGTTGCCCTCGGGCTCATGGAGTCGACCCCTCCGGGCTCGGGCGCTGCGTGCTCGCACCCCACGCGGACGGCTTCCCCTGTCCTCGGACCTGCTGCGGACCTACCGCAACCTGGCCCACTCCCATGGCGAGAAGCGAGCCGAACACGGTGCGGACCTCGATACAGCCGACCTTTTATCCGGCCGGTCGGGACGGGGCTTGTCCTGCGTTGCCGAGACTCTCGCTTCAGGAAGGTTCGGGGGAGGGCGAGATGGCTGTTCGACGTGGACGGAATCCGGTTCGTCGTCGTGCGCGGGCGACAGGAGCGAAGCCGATCGTGCTCGGGGGTGGCGGGCTGCTGATCGTGCTGATGGTGTTCTGGTCGGAGGTGTGGCCGTACGTCGTTGGGAGTGTGGTCCTCGGCGGTATCGGAGCCGTGGGCTGGTGGCTGTGGCGCACCGACCGGAGGGTGCGTGCTCGGGACCGCCGTTGGCGCCAGGACGAGGCGGTGAAGGCCGGTCGGCGGACCCTGGCCGAGGTGGATGCGATGACGGGTACTGAGTTCGAGGAGTTGGTCGCCGACTTGTGCCGTAGGGACGGGTGTACGGAGGTGCGGCGGGGGGTGGTTCGCACGACAACGGTGCTGATGTCGTCGGTCGTCTGCCGGATGGCCGGACGTTTGTGATCCAGTGCAAGCGGTACGCGCCCAGCAGCACCATCGCCAGCCGTGAGCTGCGTGATCTGCTGGGTGCCAAGGTCCACTTCCAGGCCGACGTGGCGGTGTTTGTGACGACCACCAGGTTCAGCCGTCCTTCTGAGAGGTTCGCGGTGGAGCACGGCATTCTCGCTGTGCACCGCGATCACCTCGGCTTGTGGAACAACGGAGCGTCCCTTTTGGCGCTGAGCCGTGTGAACGGTCGCGGACAGGGGGACTCCCGTCACCGGGCGCGTTGGAAGCAGGCCTACGGGAAGTGACCGGCGTCCAAGAGCCGTTCACCGGTCAGCGGGTGCTCGTGTCGTACAGTCGCCACGCCGGGTACCGCAGGGCGTGAGCGCTCTCTTCGCCGCAGTCCACGAGCCGACGGCGGTGCAGCATCAGGCGCAGGTGGCGGGCTTCGTCAGCGCCTTCGTCCGGCCCGCGGTCGAGCAGGACGGCCTGTGGACGGGCAGCGTCCTGGGCTCGTACCAGGACATCGACGGGGTGGCCGTGGACGCTCTCGCCGAGCGCCGCTGTCGTTCCCGGCTGTGTGGACATGACCTGGTAGAGGCGCTGCAGCAGGTCGTCTCCCGCATGGTCTTCGATGCGAGGCCCGGTCGTGGTGGCGGCGTTCAGGAGCTCGGTGGCGACACCGCCCCACTTGCGCCACAGGTTCATGTCGCCGACCACGATGAGGTGGCTGCGGGCGCGGGTGATGGCGACGTTCCAGAGGTTGAGCTGGCGGTGGACCCAGCCGATCGCGCTGTCGTGCATGCCTTCGCCGGCGACGAGGGAGAAGACCATGACGTCGCGCTCACGACGCCGACCAGGCGCATCACGGCTGCCGTGAGCGAGCCGGACGTCCTAGACGCGCCAAGCTGGCCACGGATCCTGAACTGAAGGTGGAGGTGCAGTCGAAGCTGAATCTGGAGTGGAGCCCGGAACAGATCGCGTCCCACCTGCGCACCCGCTGGCCTGACCGGCCGGAGCGGCACCTGTGCCACGAGACCATCTACCGAGCCCTCTACCAGGGCGCGAAAGGCGGCCTGAGCAGGACTCTGACGCGTAAGCTCCGCACCGGACGGCCGCTGAGGAAGAAGCGTCGCCGCCCTGACCAGCGCATGCCGAGATTTGTCGCGCCCGCCGTCCTGATCGACCACAGGCCACCAGTCATCGAGCTGCGCGAGCGTCTCGGCGACTGGGAAGGCGACCTCGTCGTGGGCGTCCGCAGCCAGTCCGCCGTCGCCACCCTCGTCGACCGACGCACCCGCTATCTCCGGCTGGTCCCGCTGCCCGAGGGACACTCGGCCGGCCACCTACGTGATGCCCTGATCACCGTCCTCAGCCGGCTGCCGGCCCATGCCCGACGGAGTCTCACCTGGGACCAGGGCTCCGAGATGGCCCGCCATCATGAACTCGCGCCCTACTTCGCCGACGGCATCTTCTTCGCCCGCCCTGGCAGCCCCTGGCAGCGGGGCACGAACGAGAACACCAACGGCCTTCTGCGCCAGTACCTGCCCAAGCGCACGAACCTGTCGCTCTACACCGTGGACGATCTCCGCAGCATCGAGCATCGGCTGAACAACCGACCCCGCAAAACACTGAGTTGGCAGACCCCCGCCCAGGCATTCACCGCCGCTCTGGCACTATGAGCCTGCAACGTTGCGACGATCATGCAAATCCACCTTAGAACCCAAGCGTCGGAACTGGGTCACGATTCACGCGTCGCCGACAGGCACCCACCCTCACCCCGACGCCGTGAGGTGCTGATGACGCCGCGGAGTCCGGCGCATGCTCCGTCGGGACGTCCGGATCGGTTCGCTCTCAGCGGCTGACTGCTCCGCGAACACCTACGCGACGATCTCCTATGTGATCTCCCGTCGCGGCAAATCTTTCCGGCCCCGCTCCAGCCGCACGGCCAACTCGGCCGCCGCAGCTTCAAGTTCCTGCCTTGCCCCGCGGCCTACGGCGAAGTGGGGGGAACACGGGGCAAGGAGCTCTGCGGTCGGGGACTGGGGCGACGTCAATCCGCGCCGCTGTCGCCCAGACGCGGCGAACCGCGAGGCCGGGAGTTTGGCGAGTGACGGGCCTGTTTCACCTGTCGGATGCCGCATGCACCTGCTTAGTGATGCAGACCAATTGCTGGTGGCAGCTGGAGGTCCGGCTGAACGCAGGACCGGACCTCCAGCCCGTTGCGCTGTACCTCGGACTGAGTCGTGGGGGACTCAGCAGCCGTAGTTGATCAGATCGAAGGACTCGTAGTGGTCGGCCGTGTAGTAGTCCTCCCGAGTCTCCTCACCGGTGACGATGCGGCGCGCGCCGCGTGTGGAGGAGCCCGGCGTGATCACGGTGTACTCGTGATAGTAGCCAGAGGACTGACTTGGCAGGATGCCTTCCCGGTTCTGGAAGACGGTCCCGTCCTGGGAGTACGGGTAGGGGCCGCCCTGCTCGATCAGGTCCAGGGTGTCGTACGCCTGGGAGGGCAGGTCGCTGTAGCAGATGCTGCCGACCGCGGCGGCTGCGGGGGAAGCCGTGGCGACGGTTCCGCCGACGAGGAGGGCGGACAGGACGGCGGCTGCGGCGCCGATGCGAGTGATTCGTGGGGGGAATCTCATGCCTTCATGATGACGCGCGTAGACAGTGGCATGTCAATGACAACTCCGGAGATTTTCCCGTCAAGTCCGATGAGTTTTCGCGGAGTTAACTTGTGGCCGAGTGTCACCACGCCGTCCTCACAGACGGCTGTACTGCCCGGTGACGTACCAACGGAGCCGCTCGACCTCCACGCCCCGAGCAGGGCCGATACCTGGCGCTGGCGCGCGGCTACTCACCTGCGGAACAAGAGTCAGGTCGCCCCTCGGCGGCCTGCGCTGCACGTGCCAGCGTGCGGGATGTGCAACTGGTAGGACTGGTACGTAGTTCACGGGTGGATGGTGCCCGACTCGAACCAGGCGTGGAGCGTGGACTTTGCTCCGTCCGGGAGATCGTCGATGAACACGACGGCCAGGCCGCGCTGGGCTCGGGAGCAGCAGACGTAGAACAGGTTGCGTGAGCGTTCGGTGCGGTCGGGTTTGTCGGTGCCGGCGAGCATCTTGCCGATGCTGTACCTGTTCCAGGCGCGGTCGTCGACCACCACTACGACGTTTTCGAATTCGTCACCCTTGACGCCGTGCTGGGTCGAGAACGGGGTGAGTTCATCGATGAAGTGGGTGATGCTGATGACCTCACGGTAGGACACGGTGCGGAGGTTGTGGGAGAAGTCCGCTCGTCGCTGGTCGCGCTCGTCCAGGTTTGTTGCGGATCTCCGGTGTTCCAGGTCCTTGAGCTTTCCTGGCAGGGCTAGGAGATGGCCGTCGGCCATCAGATCGAGCACCTCGCCGATGGTGCCGGTTGTGCGTACGGCGTCGAGTGCACGGATCGCGTCACTGATCGCGCGTTTGTGGGCGTGACGGGTGATCCGGGTCCGTCCCTCGTCCAGCAGCTCGGTCAGCTCGGCGAAGTCGTTGTTGTGGAACGCGGTGCTTACGGCTTCGACGCGTGTGAGGTACTGGATGTACGGCTCGTTGCGGGCCATGAGGTCGTCGGGGCCGTAGCGGCCCAGCTTTCGGTACTGTTCCAGGAGGTTCGCGTACTCCAGGGTGCCGGCTATCCCTCGGTGGGTGAGCAGCAGGTACTTGGAGTTCTCCCGGGTCCAGCCGTTCCGGGCCAGGACTGCTTCGGCGGCGGTGAGTCGCTCAGGGCCGGCTGGGGTGCTGCTGTTGAGGAAGAGGTGGACTTCGCCGGTCTGCTGCTCGCCGACGGCATCCTGGGTGAGCTCGGGACGCATCCGGTTGAGCACCTCGACGACCGGAGGCGAGCACCGGTAGTTCTCGTGCTTGGTGATCTCGGTGAGGAGACCGGGCCGTTTTACCGCTCCGACTCCGGACTCGTAGATCTTCTGCATGGAGTCGCCGAAGAGGCCGACCACGCATTTCTCGCGGCCTGCGCCTGCCAGGTGGTCCCGCAGCAGCTGGATCGTCTTGGGTGAGGTGTCCTGGTACTCGTCGACAAGGATGGCCGGGTACTTGCTGGTGATGATGCGTACGAGTTTGGGGTGGGCCGTGACGAGACGCAGCGACAGCGCGATGACGTCGTCGTGGGAGATGCGCCCCTCGTGCAGCCTGCGCCCGCGGTCGGAATACTCGATGGCGGGAGGATCGGTGACGTCATCAAGGTCTTCTGGTTTGGACAGGTCCTTGTTGTAGTCGAGGATTTGCTGCCAGAGCTCATGCTGGTACGGCTGGATGACACTCCACAGGAATTCGTGGATGGTGTCGACATCGACGAGCGGATCTGCGGCGATGCGTTCGTGGATCTTCTTCTTTGCGACGTTGGTGTAGGTGATGCAGGCGATCCGCCGGCCGTGTGCTTCCAGGTCTGCACGGCGGTGGGTCAGGAGGTGCTGCAGGGCGCGTACCAGGGTGGTCGTCTTGCCGGCGCCGGCCCCTGCTTCGACGAGGAAGCTGCGCCGGGCTTCCAGTTCGGTGGCGACGGCTTCGAGGGTGTCTAGGCGAGCCACTGCAGTCCTTCGGCGATGTAGCGGGGAACGGCCCAGTCCTCCAGGAGCATGACGTCGAAGGCGAAGTCCGTTTTGTGGTCGCTGAGTTGCTGTGCGATGTCGTAGGCCTTGGCTTCGATGTCGTCGGCGGTGGGGTCGGCCCCGACTTCCTTGACGAAGGCCGCCTTCAAGGCGAGCTGGCGAAAGCCACGTACGAGGGACTCTGCGTTGGCGATGATGAAGGCGTCCTCGAAGCTCCGCGCGCAGGCTCCCGAATCCTTCTCCGGGATCTGGTAGGCGACGCGGACGTGTCCTTGCTCCTTGTCAGCCGGGTCGGTGGCGAGCAGCTCGGCGATGCTGGACTTTGCGGGCAGCCAGGTCTTGAGCGTCGTATTCGAGGTGACCGTCTGCCCCTGGCCGGGTGGGCAGGCCTTGCGGTGCTTCGGGCACACGGAGTCGATGTCGGTGATGACGAGTGTCTTGACGTTCAGGAAGGCGAGCAGTTCCCGGAAGCGGACAGCGTAGGCGTCGCCGACCTCGATGACCGATACGTACTGGTGCAGAAGCCCCTTGGCACACCGCCGGACCATCTCCGGCAGGATCAGCCGTTCGGCGGTGCCCTCGATCAGGATCACCTTGTCCGCGAAGAACATGTCACACCGGTGCAAGACCATGTACTGGCGCAGGAAGCGCAGGGTCTCGTCACCCTGTGGAGTGGCCTTCACATTGGCCTCGAAGGTCGAGAGGTCCTTGACCGTGAGCTGCGGATCGGAACGGTCGAAGTAGCGCACCGTGTGGAAGCCGCTGCTGGCAACGATGTGGGAGGAGTGCGTGGTGATGACCACCTGCACCTTCCAGCCCGTCTTACGGTCAATGAAGTCCTGGATGTTCTTGATGAACGTCTCCTGCATCTGGGGATGCAGATGGGCTTCGGGCTCCTCGATGAACAGCACCTGCAGCGCCGGTTTGGGCGTGGTGCGCTCATAGGTCTGGTGAAAGCTGATGACCTGCAGGATCGTAAAGATCAGCTTGCTGTAGCCCAGCCCATTGTGCCCTTCGGGAATATGGAAGTCGTCGTCCCCGGATGGGTACTGGATGCGGGTACTGCCGCGCAGAATGCCGGAGGCCTCGATGAGGGAGACGATGCGGGGCTTCTGGACCGGGGTGATGGTGCCCACCCCGAAGGTGCGCAGGTCCTCAAAGATCGGGTCGAACAGCGTGGCGTAGTTGTCGTCGAGCTGCTGCGAGGCGGACGCCAGAGCTGTCTCGATCTGCTCGATGCTCTGGTGACGGTCCTCCTGCCCGCTGTTGACCTTGTAGTAGGCCTCGAACGTCTTCGACAACGTGCGGGCCTTGTCGCTCGGTGTGTCATCCATCTTGGTCTGCGCGTAGACGAACTTGACCGACAGGATGGACTCGGCGGCGCCGCGCTTGATCTCCTTGGGAACGTTCTCGTCCAAGGGGCTGACCGCGCGATAGGCCGGGGCGAAGTAGTCCGAGAAGTTCTTGCGCAGCCACTTGATGCGATCAAACTGCTCCCGCTGGCTGGCCGACCAGAAGTCCTTGAGGAACTCGTGCGGGCGTGCGACCTCTAGCGCCGCTTCGATCTTGACCTCGAAGCAGGTGTCGTCCAGGTCGAGGATCACACCCGTTGTATTGACCCGCAGGGTTGTTGACTCGACTGATGGGCGGCTGACCACCGAGCGCGGTGTGGCTGCGGTGGTGGTTGTATGTGTGGATGAATTCCGCCAAGGCGTCGGTGCGTTCGGCATTGCTGGAGTACGGGCGTACATAGGCCCACTCATCGAGCAGGGTGCGATTCAGGCGCTCGACCTTGCCGTTCGTTTGCGGGCGGTAGGGGCGGGTGCGTTTGTGAACGATGCCGGCATCGCTCAAGATCTGCGCGAACACCTTGGACCTGTAGCAGGAGCCGTTGTCGGTGAGGCCTCGCTCGACGGTGATTCCGTGCCCGGCGAAGAAGGAGTTGGCGCGCTCCCAGAAGGCTGCGGCGGTCTCCTTACGCTCGTCGGTCAAGGCTTCGCTGTAGGCGAGCCGGGAGTGGTCGTCTACGGCTGTGTGGACGAAGCTGTAGCCGATCACGGGACTGCCGCCCTTGCGGACCTCGGTTGTGGCCTGTCAGTTGCCAGCAGCCTGCTGGCGGGGCACGATCCGGTGCCCGCCGCCGTCAGGGATGTTGCCAAGTTTCTTGATGTCGACGTGGACCAGTTCGCCTGCGCGTTCGCGTTCGTAGCGGCGGATGACCTGGCCGGTGGGTCGGTCCAACCAGCGCAGACGGTTCAGGTTGTACCGGGTAAGAACTCGGTGGACGGTCGAGGTGGGCAGTCCCAGAATCGGGCCGATCCTCGCTGGGCCGAGCTTTCGTTCACGCCGCAGCTCGCAGATGCGGGCCTCGACGTCGGCGGGAGTGCGGTGGGGAGTGGTCCGTGGCCGACTGGGGCGGTCGTACAGGCCGGCGTCGCCTTCGGCTTTCCAGCGGCGGGCCCACTTGTGGGCTGTAGCACGGGAGATGCCCATCTCATCGGCCACGTGGGCGATGGGCCTGCCGCCTCGGACCCGGTCGACGAGGAGCCGTCTGCCGTGGACGGTCAGCCGGGCGTTGGGGTGGGACAAGAAGACCTCTGCGGTGATGTGTGCGGGGGATGTCGCCGGTTACCGCGGACACGCCACTGGACCCGGCTTCGGGCGGGTCGCAGTCATGAGGGGTGCAATCGAGATGCGTGGAGCCGGGACGTTCGCGTCGCTGCCGCGGCGGCCGTGGAGATCCTCGGGCCGTTCGGGCGGCCCGAGGATGACATCGGTTCAGTTCACGTGCGCGATGTTGTCGGCCAACCAGTCGTCGAAGCTCTTGAGCGCGGGGTTGAGCTGCCGTGCCGTGGTCAGGTCGCGGGCCCCGGTGAATTCCCGGTCGAAGTCGCCGTAGTACTGGAACATGTTGCCGACCTCGTCGGCGGCCGGGACGTCGAGGGAGCGGAAGACGTCGTAGGGCACCGCCTGGAAGCGCACCGGCTCGCCGAGCGCGGCCGCGAACTTCTCCGCGTACTGCGCCCCGGTCAGGTGGTCGCCTGCCAGGCCGATGGTCTCGCCGATGAACCGCTCGCCACTATTGAGCACGGCGAATGCGGTGCGGCCGATGTCCTCGACGTCCACCCCGGCGAGCAGCTTGCCGTCCTCGAGGGGCAGGGCAAGGGTCAGCACGCCGTCCTCGCCGCGCCGGGGAGCGAAGTTACGCTGGAAGCCCTGGAAGAAGAAGGTGGTGTTCAGGAAGGTCGTGGGGACCCCGGCCTGCCGGAACAGTTCGTTCGCCGCGCCCTTGGCGTCGAAGTGCGGCACGTTGTACTCACCCTGGAGGACGGGCATCCGGTCGTCCTCCAGGGGAAGCAGCTCGCGGGTGTCCTCGAGCGTCGACCAGACCACGTGCCGAAGGCCCGTCGCCTTGGCGGCCCGCACCAGAGCGTTGATCTCCTCGGTCTCCCTCGCCGCCGAGCCGTGGGCCCAGAAGTTGGTGACCAGGAAGGCACCGTAGGCGCCCTCGAATGCTTTGTGCACGCTCGGTTCGTTGTCGAAGTCGGCCCGAACGACCTCGGCACCACGTGCGGCGAGTTCCCTGGCCGCGGGCGAATCGGGATTCCTGGTGAGGGCGCGCACTGCGAAACCCGCATCAGGGTCGGCGAGGATCGCCCGGGCGGCACCGCCACCCTGGCCTCCCGTGGCGCCGGTGACCGCGATGATCTTCTTGCGGTTCATGGCTGCTTCTCCTTCGAAGCATCAAGTTGATGCTCCAGCTCAACTGAATTGCGGCCGATGCCTTCAGCTCTCGGCCAGCGGTGCTTACTGCTGGATGAAACGGAGCGGCACCGCCTCCTCGGCGACTCCGGTGGCCTTGGCTTCCGAGCGGAATTCGCCGTCACTCAGTGCTGCAACACTGGTGCACCACAGCTGTGGTCAGGTCGTGAGTGCTGGCGTTTCGCCGTCACCGGCGACAACCTGGACGGCTGCACGCAATGCGTCGAGCCGGTCAGGTCATAAGCAGGATCAAGGTGGCCAGGCGTGGTGTTAGCCGGCCGCGGGCCCGGCGGTGAGGGTGGTGGCGGACAAGGGCCACTCGTCCCGCAGGATCCTGGCCTACCTGCGCAGACTCGGCCCGCTCCAGGAGGGCCCACGGTCGGTGTTGCCGCCAAGGGTGGTGCGGGAGCGGGACGGAAACGGACCGGGAGGGTGCCTCGGGTTCAGTCCACGTGCTTGTCGAACCATTCGACCAGCTGCTCGGGGTGCTCGGAGAAGTAGTTGTAGCCGTCCCAGCGCCGGGTGCTGCCCTCGATCCAGAACAGCTTCTTGTCGCCTACAGGGACGGCGTCGAAGATCGCCTGCACGTCGGAGGGCTTGGTCAGTGCGTCGTCATGCACCTGGGTGATGAAGGTGGGCACCTGGCAGTTCTTGGCGTACTCGATCGGCGACACCTCGTCGATGGTGAAGCTGAGGTTGAGTTCCACCTCCCGGTCCACGGCCTCGAACTGGTCCGCGATCCCCATCGCTTCCAGGTTGCGCTCGACCATCGCGCGCATCGAGATCGGCTGGATGGCGACCAGGGCGTGCACGTCCGCGAAGAGCTCCGGATGCCGGTTCATCGCCATGAACGTGGCATTGGCGCCCATGCAGCGGCTGAGCAGGCCCACCTTCATGGTGGCCGCGTCGGGGCGGGACCTGGCGTACCGCAGCGAGCCGGCCACGTCGCGGGACTCGAACTGGCCCCAGGTGAAGATGAAGCCGTTGGCGTCGCCGCTCTGGCCATGGTTGCGTGCGTCGTAGGTCAGCACGTTGTACCCGGCCTCATGCAGGTGCTGGTACTCGCGCATGTAGTTGACCTCGATGGTGTTGCCGGGGACGAACTGCCACGGGGGCAGGTGCGAGGGGAAGCCGTAGCGGTTCATGGGCATCGGGTGGTTGGCGATGATCAGCTTGTCCGAGCCCGGGCAGGGAATCCACCACGCTTCCAGCGGGGTGCCGTCCAGGGACGGGAACGTGACGTCCTCGTACGCCATCCCGTACTCGTCCGGCGTGTGCAGGATCGGCGCACGCACCGGGCTGCTGAGGCCCTTCGCCAGACCCTTGACCATCTCCGAAATATCCGCCATGACAGTATCTCTTTCTGTTTCTCGGTGAGATCATCTGGTATTTCCTTCGGCTATAAGAACGTAACTTTCGGGCTGGGGAGAAGCCACTGGTGAAAGGTGTACTGGCAGGGCACCCCTCATTCAGGGATGGCTCCGAGATGTCGCCCTAATCTGGAAACCGTGGACAATGCAGCCGAGACCCGGGAGTTTCTGACCTCCCGCCGCGCCAGGATCAGCCCGCAGCAGGCGGGGTTGCCCGCCCATGGCCCCCGTCGGGTACCGGGACTGCGGCGCGCCGAGGTCGCGCAGCTCGCCGGCGTCAGCGTCGAGTACTACGCGCGGCTGGAGCGCGGTGACCTGTCCGGAGTCTCTGAGCAGGTCCTTGACGCCCTCGCTCGGGCGCTGCGGTTGAGTGAGGACGACCGCACCCATCTCGAGGATCTTGCCCGTGCCGCCGGTCAGGGACGGCGACGCCGACGCCGGGCGGTCGCCGCCTCGGTGCGGCCGAACCTGCAGCGTCTCCTGGACTCCATGGCCTGCCCGGCGTTCGTCCTGAACGGCCGTGGTGACGTCCTGGCCGCCAACAGCCTCGGCCGTGCCCTGTACGCCCCCATGATCGAAGCTGCCGGGGGAGCCACCCCCAACCATGGCCGGTTCATATTCCTGGACCCCCGCTCCCGCCAGTTCTGGGGCGACTGGGAAAGCGCCGCCGACAACCTGGTCGCTCTCCTGCACGCCCAGGCCGGCCGCGACCCCTACGACAAGGACCTCACCGACCTCATCGGTGAGCTGTCCACCCGCAGTGACGATTTCCGTACCCGCTGGGCCGGCCACGACGTCCGCCAGTACCACCAGGGCGCCAAAGCCATCCACCACCCCCTGGTCGGCACCCTTCACCTCGCCTACGAATCCCTCGACCTGCCCGCCGACGGCCTCATCCTGTTCGCCTACGGCGCCGAGCCGGGCAGCGACTCCGAAGACGCCCTGCGCATCCTCGCCAGCTGGGCCGCCGACCACGATCCCGACCCAGCCGCGCACCCGCACCGATAGCAGCCGGGCGTTGGGCCGACGCCCTCGCGTGGGACCGACGTCGCGCGACAAGGGCAGCTCCCGCTCCCGTCAGTCCATCACTACGACGAGCGGTGCCATCAAGTTCCCGGGCCCGGCATACCTGTTCGCTGCGGAGAGCAGCCAGGTGCCCCGTCGACCTCGACACGCTGACGCGCCAGTCCTGAGGACCTGCTGGGATCGAGAACACTGTCAACAACGCTCGTGGTCACTACAGGCTGCTCGTCGAACGCGTCCGTGCCGGCCGCCCGGTTGCGCATGTCGCGGCCGAGATGGGCATCTCACGCGTCACGGCCCACAAGTGGATCCGCCGCTGGCGGGCAGAAGGTGAACCAGGGCTGCACGACCGCTCCAGTCGCCCGGTGACGACACCCCACCGCACCGCGGCCGCCATGGGGGCCCGGGTGTGCCGACTGCGCCAGGACCGCAAGCTCGGACCCGCCCGCCTCGGCCCGATCCTGGGCCTGCCCGCCTCGACCGTGCACCGCATCCTGACCCGGCACGGCCTGAACCGGCTGGCGTTCATGGACCGGCCCACCGGACAGGTCATCCGCCGCTACGAACGCGCCCGGCCCGGCGAGCTGGTCCACATCGACGTCAAGAAACTCGGCCGGATCCCCGACGGCGGCGGCCACAGGACGCTCGGCCGCCAGGCCGGCCGGGCCACCCGCGGCGGCATGGGCTTCGACTACATCCACTCCGCCGTCGACGACCACACCCGCCTCGCCTACAGCGAGATCCACGCGGACGAGAAGGCCACCACCTGCGCCGGCTTCCTCACCCGCGCCGCCGCGTTCTTCCACACACACGGCATCACCCGCATCGAGCACGTGCTCACCGACAACGCCTGGGCCTACCGCAAGAGCCTGGCCTGGAAAGAAGCCCTCGCCCGGATCGGCGCCACCGGCAAACTGACCCGCATCTACCGGCCCCAGACCAACGGCAAGGTCGAACGCTTCAACCGCACCCTGCTCGAGGAATGGGCCTACCTGCGGCCCTACACCAGCAACACCGAACGCACCGCAGCCCTCGACAGCTTCCTGCACACCTACAACTACCATCGCTGCCACACCGCACTCGGCGGCCACCCACCGATCACCCGCGTCAACAACCCTGCGGGTCAATACATCTAGGGCGCTCATGAGCGCTTCCTCGGGGCGCGGGCCGGGCCGTGGTTGTGCTTGGGGCGCATGCGTGTGCCCGCCAGGTGCAGGAGCCGGTACACGGTGCCGACGGAGTAGCTGCACTCCTCGGCCAGGTCCGGCACCGTGGCGCCGGCCTCGTACCGCGCCCGCAGGGACAACGCGAGCTTCATGCGCCGTGCGGCATGGGCTGCGGAACGGATGCGCAGCGTCTGCTGAGTGGTACGGGGCGTGCCCCCGGCCTCGATCAACAGCCGCCGCGCCACACGTCGCGTCACCGACCCCGCCACAGCCAACTCCGCGAGCGTGGCGCCCTGTTGCTCGTAGAGGCGGCGCAGGCGAGCCGCGAGGTTGCGGCGGGCTTGCCCGTCGCGCAGCCTGCGCGTCTGCCACGAGGTACGCATCACGGTCCCGGCCTCGCGCAGACGGTTGAGGACCGTGCCGTACGACAGACCGCTCGTGGCGACGAGTTCGGCGACCGTGGCACCCAACTCGTACTGCTCACGCAGACCTTGAGGAGTGACCGATTCACTCTCGACATCGATAGGTGGAGGCTGTGGAGTCACGCGGCGGAGTTCCATTCCCTGAGGGCTTCGGCATGGGCAGCGGCCAGCTCGTCGTAACTGCGCTGGTCAGCAGGGGTGATGAGGATCAGTCGGCCATCGGTGGCCAGGCGCCAATCGGCGGCAGCCCGACCGGTGACCGGGTCGAGGACGCTCCCGCCCGGCGTCTGCCACGCGGACGGGACTTCATCGGGCCGCGGTGCCGGAACCAGGACCTGGCGCCCGTCGCGGACGATCACAACGGCCTTGCTGCGGTGCTCCGCGAACCGGTCCAGCGCCTCCCGGTACGCCGCCCGCTCGGCTGTGTGCAGAGTCCTGCGGCGGACCGCGACGCCCGCCGTGGCGTAGCACTGGGCGATGCCGTCCCAGCCCTCAGCCGGCCGTGCACCCAGTTCCGAGGCCGCGTCCTGAGAGCTGTTACCGAAGCCCTCCACGGCGTGGGGAGCGAGGGTCCAGGTCTCGCCCTCGTGGTGCACCAGACCGTGGTCGGCCAGGCGCCGCAGGGTCCGGTAGGCAGTGGCGCGGGACACGGAGGCCGTACCGACAAGATCGCTGACCGTCTGAGCGGGCCGGACGTGCAGCGCCCCGATGATCACGAGGGCGGAGCTGCCAAGGCCGCGGTGGGCGAAGGCGTCGTGGCCCATCAGGCGGGCGATGACGGTCGAGTCGATGTCGGCCGTCATGGCCGTCTCAGGGGTGGTCCACTCCTCAAGTGCCAGGTCGGGGGGGTACTGAGTGGTCCAGAAACGAGACAGTGAGGCGGAGCCACGACGGCCACCGGCGCTGCCGTGGTCGAGGTACCAGGTGGAGCCCTCCCGGCCGTGACCGACCCGCAGCCGCCGCAGCCAGCCCCCAGGCTTGAGAACGGTCTCGTAGACCACGCGCAGCGTCGTCCGCGAGATCCCTGCTTCCTCCGCGGTCTGCCGTTCGCTGGCGTGGTGCAGCGGGCCACCGGCAATCTCGGCGAAGTTCAGATGGGCCCGCAGCACCCGTAGCGCGGTCCGTCCCCGCTCGCCGGGCCAGGGCGTGGTCTCGATGCGGTCCCGCAGTGCGGCGAGAACCTCGTAGGCGTGGTGACGAGAGTCCAGCACCCGGGTTCCGGCGACCACAGCTGTCGCGCTGGCCCACACCCGGCGGATGTAGTCCAGGGCGCGTGCCTGCCCGAACGCAGTGCGATGTGCCGGGCGTGCCGGCCACCCTCGTGATCGGGGTGCAGCAGCAGCCGGATCAGCTCGTCGATGCTTCCGCCGGGCCGGGCGACATGGCAGGCGATCGCCGCTGTGACGCGGTGCCCGTGCTCGGCTGCCCCTGCCTGGTCGGGGCGCACGGTCACGGTCCGGCCATCGGAGCCGAGCCTGCTGTAACTGCCCGTCGCGTAGCGGCCGGTGAGATCCCCGAGCAGGACGAGTTCGGCCGCAGCCGGGCGAAGGTGGTGAAGGCCCAGTCGGCCGAACGGGTGAGGGATCTGCCGCTGTGGTTCTGCCTGATGACTGTGGTGTGGCACGGTGAGGTCGTCTCGCAAAGACAAGGGCGCCACCCAGGCCCGCTAAAACCACGGGTGATGCCCGGAACCGACCTCCAATCGGTGCCAGCGATGCCTCCAGGATTGCCGTCCTGGAGGCATTCGTATGCCTGGCCCCGCTCCGGAGGCAGGCGTCCCCATCACAACTCGACCAAGGCAGGAACAGAGAGAGCCGCCGAGGTCACCGCTCCTGATCGATCTCCGTCAACTCGGGTCCCTCAGCGGCAAGTTACAGAAGGATCGCCTCTGACTGCCTCTGAGCGACCCAGGTCGAACCGGGGTCGAATCGAGCGTTTCCCTCTGACTGCCTCCGATCGCCTCTGCAACCCGTCCTAGCAGGTCACAGCCGCTTCGACCTTCATGAGCCCAGGTCAGAGGGGTGCGGTCGGATTACCACGAGTACACGGTCATCACGCCTGGCTCCTCCACGCGCGGAGCTCGCCGGATCGTCACCGGTGAGGAGAACCAGGAGGACTACTACACGGCCGACCACTACGAGTCGTTCGACCTGGTCGACTACGGCTGCTGAGCCCCTGAAGGGCACGGTCGACGCCGCGCAGCGGCGCGATCGGCCGGAAGTCCGGTCCGAGCTCAGCCGGACTTCCGGCTCTCGGCCGCCGCGAACAGCGCGAACGCCAGCACCAGCAGTGCGACGCTCGCGTAGATCTCGAAGCCGTCGAGGAAGTCGAGTCCTTGGACGAGGCCCCAGTCCCAGTCGGTGAACTCGTTCACCAGGCCTGCGACGCCCTGCACCAGGGCGACGACTCCGAGGATCTCCAGAAACTGCTTCATGCCATGACTCTCGCCCCGCGGACCCCCCACGCCAATCGGCCGCGGGGCGAGCCATGTCCGACGGAAGTCCACGTTCCGGAGCGGCTCGCCGCGACCAGGGTCTCGGATGCCGCGACCAAGGTCTCCGACGGCGCGACCAAGGTCTCCGACGGCGCGACTTTGGTCGGCGATCACGCCCGAACGGACGCGTCGGGACCCCATACTGCGTAGATTTGTCGACCGTGAGTGGTGACAAGCAGGTGTCCGCACCGCAGGCGTTCGCGGGGCGGCGCTGGCTGCTGCCCTCGGCTCTGATCAAGGAGTTCGACCCGGACCCCGAGCGCTCCGGGCGGCCCCGGCGCACCGCGCGCGACTGGGTGGTCGACTTCACCTGCTTCCTGCTGGCCGTCTTCATCGGGCTGCTCGCCGCGGACACGATGAAGAGCGAGGACCTTCCGCCGGGCTACGCCGCCTTCGACCAGGTGGTGGGCGCGCTCTCCTGCGCCGCGGTGTGGCTGCGGCGCCGCTGGCCGGTCGGATTCGCCGTCGCGATGGTCCCGCTCGCCCTGGTGTCGAGCACCGCGGGCGGCGCGAGCATCATCGCCCTGTTCACCCTCGCCGTGCACCGGCCCTTCCGGTACGTGGCCTGGGTCGCCGGAACGTACGCGCTGCTGAACCCGGTGTACTTCCTGTACCGCCCCGAGCCCGACCTGTCGTACCTGTGGTCGGTCTTCCTGGCCTCGCTGCTGACCGTGGCAGTGGTCGGCTGGGGCATGGTCGCCCGGTCCAAACGGCAGCTCATGGTGAGCCTGCGCGACCGCGCCCGGCGTGCCGAGACGGAGGCGCGGCTGCGTGCCGAGCAGGCGCAGCGGCTCGCCCGTGAGGCCATCGCCCGGGAGATGCACGACGTCCTCGCCCATCGGCTGACCCTGCTCAGCGTGCACGCGGGCGCGCTGGAGTTCCGGCCCGACGCGCCCCGCGAGGAGATCGCGCGGGCGGCCGGTGTCATCCGGGAGAGCGCCCACGAGGCCCTCCAGGACCTGCGGGAGATCATCGGCGTGCTGCGGACGGGCGAGGGCGACGACGCCGGCCGCCCGCAGCCGACCCTCGCGGCCCTGGAGGGGCTGGTCACCGAGTCCCGCGAGGCGGGCATGAAGGTCACCCTCGACCAGCGCGTCGCCGACCCGGCCGCCGTGGCCGCCTCCGTCGGTCGCACCGCCTACCGCATCGCACAGGAGGGCCTGACCAACGCCCGCAAGCACGCTCCCGGCACGGAGGTGACGGTGACGGTGACCGGCGCACCGGGCGAGGGGCTGTCCGTGGCGGTGCGCAATCCCGCGCCCGACGGCGAGGTTCCGCATGTGCCCGGCTCGGGGCAGGGCCTGATCGGCCTGACGGAACGGGCCACGCTGACGGGCGGCCGGCTGGAGCACGGGCCGGCCGCGGACGGAGGCTTCGAATTGCGGGCCTGGCTGCCGTGGGGGTGACGCCGGGCGGTCCGGCCGCGCGGTGCCCAGGAGCCGCCCGGGTGTGGGCTGTTGCGGTTCCCGCGGTTCCGCGCCCACGCGCGCGTGCGTCACGGGATCACCGCTCGTGCCCGAGGGGCACGCTCCAGGCAGTCCGGCACCTCCACGCCGTACAACCGTGATTACGTAAGGCACATGACTGCGATCAGACTCCTCCTCGTCGACGACGACCCGCTGGTCCGGGCCGGCCTGTCCTTCATGCTGGGCGGCGCCGACGACATCGAGATCGTCGGTGAGGCGGCCGACGGCTCCGAGGTGGAGACGCTGGTCGACCGCACCCGCCCCGACGTGGTCCTGATGGACATCCGGATGCCGTCGGTCGACGGGCTCACGGCCACCGAACGGCTGCGCGGCAGGAAGGACGCCCCGCAGGTCGTGCTGCTGACCACCTTCCACGCCGACGAGCAGGTGCTGCGCGCCCTGCGCGCCGGAGCCGCCGGGTTCGTGCTCAAGGACACCCCGCCCGCCGAGATCGTCGACGCCGTGCGCCGCGTGGCGGCCGGCGACCCGGTCCTGTCGCCCACCGTGACACGCCAGTTGATGGACCACGCGGCCGGCAGCGCCGCCGACACCCGCCGCACGAGCGCGCGTGAGCGGCTCGCCGCGCTCAACGACCGCGAGCGCGAAGTCGCCGTCGTGGTGGGCCGGGGCCTGTCCAACGCCGAGATCGCCGCGGAGCTCTTCATGAGCGTCGCCACCGTCAAGACCCATGTCTCCCGCGTCCTGGCCAAGCTCGACCTCAACAACCGTGTGCAGATCGCCCTGTTGGCGTACGACGCGGGACTTCTGGAGGAACTGGAGGGCGACGGGCACTAGCGAGGCTTCCCCTGCGTTGTCGGGGTGGTGGGAAGGGGAGGGGCATGGCCGAAGTGATCGACCTGGGGGAGTTCGGGGGAGAGGGGTTCCGCGAGAACCCGCATCCTGTGTACGAGCGCCTGCGGGCAAGGGGCCCTGTGCACCGGGTCCTGCTGCCCGGCTGGCAGTCCGAGGTCTGGCTCGTCGTCGGGCACGAGGAGGCACGCGCGGCCCTCGCCGATCAGCGGCTGTCCAAGGACGGTGCCAAGATCGGCCTGAAGTCGCTCGAGGAGGAGCTGATCGGCAAGAGCCTGCTGGCCACTGATCCGCCCCAGCACACCCGGCTGCGCGGGCTCATCTCACGCGCTTTCACGATGCGCCGTGTAGAGGCACTGCGCCCGAGGGTCCGCCGGATCACCGACGACCTGCTCGACGCGATGCTGCCGCGGGGCCGCGCCGACCTCGTGGAATCGTTCGCCCACCCGCTGCCACTCACGGTCATCTGCGAACTGCTGGGCGTGCCCGATATGGACCGCGTGGAGTTCCGCAAGATGTCGACGGAGGCGATAGCGCCCACCACCCCGGGCAACGAGCTCGAGGCCTTCACCCGCCTCGGGGCGTACTTCACCGATCTGATCGAGGACAAGAGGTGCGCCGGCCCGAGCGGTGACCTGCTGAGCGACCTGATCCGCACCACGGCCGAGGACGGCGACCGGCTTTCCCCCGACGAACTGCGGGGCATGGCCTTCATCCTGCTGATCGCCGGCCATGAGACGACGGTCAACCTCATCACCAGCGGCGTCCACGCCCTGCTGACCCACCCCGACCAACTCGCCGCCCTGCGCGCCGACATGAGCCTTCTGGACGGCGCGGTGGAGGAGATGCTGCGCTACGAGGGCCCGGTGGAGACGGCGTCGTTCCGGTATGCCGCCGAGCCCCTGGCGATCGCCGGCACCCACATCGAGAAGGGCGAAGCGGTGATGGTCGGTCTCACCGCGGCCAATCGGGACGCGAGCCGCTATGCCGCTCCCGACACCTTCGACATCCGGCGCGACACTCGCGGCCACGTCGCCTTCGGCCACGGCATCCACTTCTGCCTGGGCGCACCCCTGGCCCGTCTGGAGGCCCGCACGGCGATCCGGTCGCTGCTGGAGCGTGCTCCGGACCTGGCTCCGGACGGCCCGCCGGGGGAGTGGCTGCCGGGGATGCTGGTACGCGGGGTGCGGAGTCTGCCGGTGCGCTGGTAGCTGAGCGGTGCCAAGGCCTTGTGCGACGGGCGCTTCACAGTGCCGCGGTCGCAGACCCGCCCGCGACCTCCGCGAGGGCGACCGGTCTTCGCTCCCGCCTCGACACCTCGCAGGCCTCCGAGATCCGCAGCGCCTGCAAGGCCTCCCGCCCGTCGCAGGGGTTGGCCCGCTCCCCGCGGACCACCTCCACGAACGCGTTCAGCTCCGCCTCGTACGCCGGCCCGAACCGCTCCAGGAACCCCGACCACGGCTTGTCCGCCGCGGGCGGCCCGGTCGGCTCGGTGGACGCGATCGGCGTACGGTCGTCGAGGCCGACCACGATCTGGTCCAACTCCCCGGCCAGCTCCATGCGTACGTCGTACCCCGCGCCGTTCAGCCGCGTCGCCGTCGCCGTGGCGAGCGTGCCGTCGTCCAGTGTGAGCACCACCGCCGCCGTGTCGACGTCGCCGGCCTCACGGAACATCACGGGCCCGGCGTCCGACCCGGCCGCGTACACGTCGACGACCTCGTGCCCGGTCACCCAGCGCAGCACGTCGAAGTCGTGGATCAGCGTGTCCCGGTACAGCCCGCCGGACAGCGGCAGCCAGGAGACCGGCGGCGGCGCCTGGTCGCTGGTCAGCGCGCGCACCGTGTGCAGGCGCCCGAGCCGGCCGGACCGCACCGCCTCGCGCGCGCCCGCGTATCCCGGGTCGAAGCGGCGCTGGAAGCCCATCTGGAGAATCGTCCCGGCCGTCTCCACCTCCCCGATCGCCTGCAAGGTGCCCGGCAGATCGAGCGCTATGGGCTTCTCGCAGAACACCGGAAGCCCCGCCCGTGCTGCCCGACCGATCAGTTCGGCATGGGCCGACGTCGCCGTGGTGATCACCACAGCGTCCACGCCCCACCGGAAGATCTCGTCCACCCCGGGCGCCGCGGTCTCGCCCAGCCGTTGCGCCAGTGACTGGGCCCGCGCGGCGTCCGCGTCCGTGAGGATCAGGGAGCCGACGTCGCGATGCCGGCTGAGAGTGTTGGCGTGAATCGTGCCGATGCGGCCCGTACCGATGACCCCGATGCGCATGGAAACAAAGTGCTGCTTCAGCGCGTACGCTGTCAATGCATATGTCAGGACAATCGAACTACACTACTTCCCGTCAACAACGCGTAGAGCTACGCTCGGCCCGTGCCGAAACCAGAAGTGGACCCGACCGTGGAACTCGAGCTCAGTGTGGACCGGAGCAGTCCGGTGCCGTTGTACTTCCAGCTGTCCCAGCAGCTCGAGGCCGCGATCGAGCACGGAGCGCTCACCCCCGGCAGTCTGCTGGGCAACGAGATCGAACTTGCCGCCCGCCTCGGCCTGTCCCGGCCGACGGTCCGCCAGGCCATCCAGTCGCTGGTCGACAAGGGCCTGCTGGTGCGCCGCCGAGGCGTCGGGACGCAGGTCGTGCACAGCCAGGTCAAGCGGCCGCTGGAGCTCAGCAGCCTCTACGACGACCTGGAGTCGGCCGGCCAGCGCCCGGCGACCAGGGTGATCGTCAACACGGTCGTCCCGGCGTCCGCCGAGGTCGCGGCCGCGCTCGGGGTGGCCGAGGACAGCGACGTGCACCGCATCGAGCGGCTGCGACTCGCGCACGGCGAGCCGATGGCGTACCTGTGCAACTACCTGCCGCCCGCCCTGCTCGACCTGGACACCGCGCAGCTGGAGGCCACCGGCCTCTACCGCCTGATGCGGGCCGCCGGGATCACCCTGCACAGCGCCCGCCAGACCATCGGCGCCCGCGCGGCCACCGCCGTCGAGGCCGAACGCCTCGCGGAGGAGGAGGGCGCCCCGCTGCTCACCATGCAGCGCGTGACGTTCGACGACACCGGCCGAGCGGTGGAGTACGGCACGCACACGTACCGGCCCACGCGGTACTCGTTCGAGTTCCAGTTGCTCGTACGGTCATGAGCCCGGCCGCCGTACGGTCCTGG
The DNA here is from genome assembly GCF_003963535.1 of Streptomyces cyaneochromogenes. Taxonomy (GTDB): domain Bacteria; phylum Actinomycetota; class Actinomycetes; order Streptomycetales; family Streptomycetaceae; genus Streptomyces; species Streptomyces shaanxiensis. Next base: position 8,389,327 of record NZ_CP034539.1, read on the forward strand.
CCGACGGGGGAGTCCGGGGACCCGGCTGGTCGCAATGTCCGGACAAAGTGCTGTGACCTGTGCCCCCCTTTGGCGCCCCGTTCGGCACCCAGCGTGAGCGTGCGGCACAATCGGCCCTGATGAGCACCTACCGCGACTTCACGGCCCCCATCGGCTCCCGCCGAGCCCCCGTGCTCCGAACGGTCGGCTCCCGGGAACGCCGGTCACATCTGACCGCACCCCGGGTGCCGACGGTCGGTATCGACATCGGTGGCACCAAGGTGATGGCGGGCGTCGTGGACGCCGACGGCAACATCCTGGAGAAGCTCCGCACGGAGACGCCGGACAAGTCCAAGAGCCCGAAGGTCGTCGAGGACACCATCGTCGAGCTGGTCCTGGACCTGTCCGACCGCCACGACGTGCACGCCGTCGGCATCGGCGCGGCCGGCTGGGTCGACGCCGACCGCAACCGCGTGCTGTTCGCACCCCACCTGTCCTGGCGCAACGAGCCCCTGCGGGACCGCCTCGCCGGCCGGCTCGCCGTGCCTGTCCTGGTCGACAACGACGCCAACTCCGCCGCCTGGGCCGAGTGGCGCTTCGGCGCCGGCCGTGGCGAGGACCACCTCGTCATGATCACGCTGGGCACCGGCATCGGCGGCGCGATCCTGGAGGACGGTCAGGTCAAGCGTGGCAAGTACGGCGTCGCCGGCGAGTTCGGCCACATGCAGGTGGTCCCCGGAGGGCACCGCTGCGCGTGCGGCAACCGCGGCTGCTGGGAGCAGTACAGCTCCGGCAACGCGCTGGTACGCGAGGCGAAGGAGCTGGCCGCCGCCGACTCTCCGGTCGCGTACGGGATCATCGAGCACGTCAAGGGCCAGATCGGCGACATCACCGGCCCGATGATCACCGAGCTGGCTCGCGACGGCGACGCCATGTGCATCGAGCTGCTGCAGGACATCGGCCAGTGGCTCGGCGTCGGCATCGCCAACCTCGCGGCGGCCCTGGACCCGTCCTGCTTCGTCATCGGCGGCGGTGTCTCGGCCGCCGACGACCTGCTGATCGGCCCCGCGCGCGACGCCTTCAAGCGCCACCTCACCGGCCGCGGCTACCGCCCCGAGGCCCGCATCACCCGGGCCCAGCTCGGTCCCGAGGCCGGCATGGTCGGCGCCGCCGACCTGGCCCGCCTGGTCGCCCGCCGCTTCCGCCGCGCCAACCGGCGCCGGGTCGAGCGCTACGAGCGCTACGCCCGGTTCGCGGAGGCCCGCCGTGCGTCGCAGGGGCCGGCCTGACCGTGACCGTACCCCGCCAGGCCGACTCCCCGGACGAGCCCCAGAAGCCGGCCGAGGACCGTCGCCACATGATCCGCCGCAGGGCGCTCACCCTGCTCATCATCGTGCTGCTCATCGGCGTACCCGCCGGCTATCTCGTCATCTCCGCCAACCAGAGCCGCGAGAGCGGCAAGGACAAGGAGGAGAAGTACTCGGCGACCGGCCTCACCCCGCACTGGCCGTCGAGGGTCCAGCGCCGCATCTACCAGGTGACGATCCCGGTCCCGTCGTACAACGTCGGCTACTACGAGACGAACAACTGGCGGACCAGCAGGCTCTACGTCCAGTTCTCGACCACCGACGAGAACCTGGACGCCTACCTGGCGACCATGGGTTTCGACCGGGACGACCTGAAGCCGGACGAGATCACCATCAGCGCCCGTGACCAGAAGATCACCGGCTGGAACTTCACCGGCCCGGGCCCCTGGTACGGCCTCATCCACCACCAGAAGAACCCGGCTCCCACGCACGACGTCGTCGTGAGCATGGCCGACCCGGAGAACCCGTTCGTGTACGTCGTCTCGCGCACGGTCCCTTGATCACGCCGTGACGCATCCGGTCCGAGCCGGACGCCGGGGCCGATTGTCAGACCCCGCCCGTAGAGTCGAAGACGGTTGATCCGACTCATGGGCGGGAGGTGACAGGACGTATGAGCGACAGGGCCGCGCACAGCGGCGGCACGGCGGTGGCCGAGCGTGCGGGGGAGACCGTCCCCGTCCGGCTCGCGGCCGTCTTCCTGCCCGCGCCCCTCCCGCGCGAGGGGCGGATGGCCTTCTGGGACCCCGAGGGCGGCCCGCTGCCCGGTGAGGACACCGAACTCACCGTCGTACGACGCCATGGAGCCGCAGTCCGCCGCAGGACCACCCCGGCGCTGTCGTTGCCGCTCGCCGAGGCGCTGCCGCTGCTCGTGCGCGCCCGGCGCGATCCGGCCGCCCACCCCGCCACCGCCTGCTGGGGCGCGGCCGCGCTGCACGCCCTGCGGCTCACCGCGCGCGGCCGGCTGCTGCCCGGCCTGACCCCGCTCGGCCACGACGCCTGGCGGGCCGGCCCCCTCGACCCGGACGACATCGCCCACCTGCGAGCGGTCGCCGCGGCCCTGCCGTACGAAGGGCACGCAGTACCCCTGACCGGCCCTGGCCCCCTCCGGCTGCCCGAGCCGGAGGCGCTGATGCGCTCCTTCCTGGACGCGGTGGCGGACACCCTGCCCCGCACCCCCGCCGCCCCGCACACCTCGGGCAGGCCCTTCGCCGCACGCGAGGCCCAGCGCCTGCCCGACGCGCACGACTGGGCGGCCGAGGTCGCCGCGGGCATGGACGCGGGCGTGCGGATCTCGCTGCGACTGGATCTGTCGGCCTACGACCTCTTCGACGACAGCGGCGACGGCGTACGCAGCGCGGGCGCGGCGATCGTCCAGGTGCACAGCCTCGCCGACCCCACCCTGGTGGCCGACGCGGCAGCCCTCTGGTCCGGCGGGGCGGACGCGGCGTTCGGGCCACGCGCGCGCGTGGACGCGGCGCTTGCGGTGCGGCGCGCGGCCCGGGTGTGGGCACCGCTCGACCGGCTGTCCGAGCAGGACGCGCCCGACGTGCTGGCCCTGTCCGACGAGGAGTTGGGCGACCTGCTGGGCGTGGCCGCGACGCGGCTCGCGGCGGCCGGGGTTGCGGTGCACTGGCCCCGGGACCTGGCGCACGACCTGAGCGCGGCCGCGGTCGTACGGCCCGCGCCGGGCTCGGCGACCGACGGCACCGGTTTCTTCGAGAGCGAGGAACTGCTCCAGTTCCGCTGGCAGTTGGCGATCGGCGGCGACCCGCTCACCGACGCCGAGATGGACGAGCTCGCCGAGGCGCACCGCCCGGTCGTCCGGCTGCGGGACCACTGGGTGCTCGTCGATCCGGGCCTCGTCCGCAAGGCCCGCAAGCGCGAACTGGGCCTGCTCGACCCGGTCGACGCGCTGTCCGTCGCCCTCACCGGCAGCGCGGAGGTCGATGGCGAGACGGTCGAGGCGGTACCCGTCGGCACCCTGGCCGCTCTGCGCGACCGGCTGACGGCGGGGGTGCGGCCGGCCGCACCGCCACCGGGACTGCGGGCGACCTTGCGGGACTACCAACTCCGGGGCTTGGCCTGGCTGGACCTCATGACGTCCTTGGGGCTCGGCGGCTGTCTGGCCGACGACATGGGACTGGGCAAGACGATCACGGTCATCGCCCTGCACCTCAAGCGTGCCCGTACGGCCCCGACCCTGGTGGTCTGCCCGGCCTCGCTGCTCGGCAACTGGCAACGGGAGATCACCCGTTTCGCGCCCGGCGTCCCCGTCCGCCGCTTCCACGGCCCGGACCGCACCCTGGAGGACCTGGACGGCGGCTTCGTCCTCACCACGTACGGCACGATGCGGTCCGCGGCGGCGACGCTGGCCCGGCACGACTGGGGCATGGTCGTCGCCGACGAGGCCCAGCACGTCAAGAACCCGTACTCGGCGACGGCAAAGGCACTGCGCACGATCCCGACACCCGCGCGCGTGGCGCTGACCGGCACACCCGTCGAGAACAACCTCTCCGAACTGTGGGCCCTGCTCGACTGGACGACACCGGGTCTGCTCGGCCCTCTCAAGTCCTTCCGCGCCCGGCACGCGCGCGCGGTGGAGAACGGCGAGGACGAGGAGGCGGTGACCCGGCTGGCCGCCCTGGTCCGCCCCTTCCTGCTGCGCCGCAAGAAGTCCGACCCCGGCATCGTGCCCGAACTGCCGCCCAAGACGGAGACCGACCACCCCGTCCCGCTCACCCGTGAACAGGCGGCGCTCTACGAGGCGGTGGTGCGTGAGTCGATGCTCGCGATCGAGACGTCGGAGGGGATGGCGCGCAGGGGCCTGGTGCTGAAACTCCTCACGTCCCTCAAGCAGATCTGCAACCACCCCGCGCTGTACCTGAAGGAGGAGGCGGCGACGCCGACCGAGCGACTGGCGGCCCGCTCCGGCAAGTTGACGCTGCTGGACGAGCTCCTGGACACCGTGCTGTCGGAGGACGGCTCGGCGCTGGTCTTCACGCAGTACGTCGGGATGGCGCGGCTGATCGCCTCCCACCTCGCCGCCCGGGCCGTCCCCGTCGACCTGCTGCACGGCGGCACGCCGGTCCCGGACCGCGAACGGATGGTGGACCGCTTCCAGAGCGGCGCGACACCGGTCCTGGTCCTGTCCCTGAAGGCGGCGGGCACCGGCCTGAACCTGACCCGCGCGGGCCACGTCGTCCACTTCGACCGCTGGTGGAACCCGGCCGTGGAGGAACAGGCCACCGACCGCGCCTACCGCATCGGCCAGACCCAGCCCGTCCAGGTCCACCGCCTCATCACCGAGGGCACGGTCGAGGACCGTATCGCGGAGATGCTGGAGGCCAAGCGGGCGCTGGCCGACGCGATCCTCGGCTCCGGCGAGTCCGCCCTCACGGAACTGACGGACCGTGAGCTGTCCGACCTGGTGTCGCTGCGGAGGGAGTCATGAACGGGGCGGGGGAGTGGGGGAGTTCGGGCGAGCGGGAGGCGGGGTCGGGGGAGGTGGAGCTGCGGGAGGCTGAGCTGCGGGGGGCGGGTCCGGGGGAGGCCGAGCTGCAGGAGGCGGAGTCGGGCGAGGCCGAGTTGCGCGAGGCGGGGATGTCCGACGACGAGCGGCCCACGGACTTCGCCCCGACCGCGGACGAGTCGAGCGGACGGGGGGACCCCGAGCCTCGACCGGCCGATGCGGCACGCCGGGCGCTGCGGGCCGCGCGGGAGCGGCGGGAGGGGGCGGCGGGGAGGAACGGGCGGCGTGGACCCGTGTCCGACGACTCCGCGGGTCAGAGTTCGCCTTCGGGGGCGGCGAGTTCCACCGTGCGGCGCGAGGAGTCCGCGGCCTCCGAGGGGCTGGAGCCGAGGGAGGGGCTGTCCGCCGGCGAGGAGTCGGTACCGGAGACGCACGACCACCCCGCAGCCCGGCCGGGTGATGCGGCCCGTGCGGCGCTGCGGCGTGCGGTAGCCCCCGCATCCGGTCCGGATCCGGAACGGGGCGGTGCCACCGGGGGGACCCCGACGGAGGGGGCCGACCCCGCGTCCGTCCGACAAGGGGCGCGTCCCGCGGACGTCGCCCGTGAGGCGCTGCGCGCCGCCCTGGGGGAGAGGCGGCGGGCTCAGGCGGAGGCTGCCGACAGGGGGGCCGAGGACACGCGACGGTCGCGCCGAACCGCATCGACCGGTTCCGCGGGCGGCCGGGCCGTGGGGGAGGGTGCCGAGGTCCGGCGTGCCCGGGATGTACGGAGCTTGCTCGCCGGCGCCTTCCAGATGCCGTCGTGGGACTCGCCCTCCGGCGAGGACGGGGCGGCGCCCGAACTGTCCGCACAGCGGCCGAACCAGCCTACGGACGCCACCGCGGCCTCGCCCCCACCCTCGCCCTCTACCCCGGCTCCTGCCACACCTCCCTCGGAGCCCACCACGTCCCTGCCGCGGACCGATCCAGGCTCACCCAAGGCAGAACCGCCCACAGGAACCACCGCACACCACCCCGTCCCCCGCACGTCCCCCGGACTCCCCCCTCCCGCCACCCCCCAGGTCCCCCGCTCCATGGCCGCCCCCGGCCGTGACGGTGAACTCCGCCGTACGTTCCCCGCCTTCGCGCCCCGCGCCTCCGACAGCGGCGACGCCCGCTTCGCCGAGACCTGGTGGGGCAACGCCTGGGTGAGCGCTCTGGAAGAGGGCGCCCTCGATCCCAAGCGGCTGGCCCGCGGACGCGGTTACGCGGAGCAGGGGCATGTCGACGCCATCACCGTGACCCCGGGGCTCGTGCTGGCGTATGTGCAGGGCAGTCGGCCGCGGCCGTACCGCGTGCAGGTGCGGCTGCGGACGCTCGATGAGGACGACTGGGCGCGGTTCCTGGACGCGGCGGCCGACAGGCCGGGACACATCGCCGCGTTGCTCGACAAGGAGATGCCCCACTCCCTCGCCGAGTGCGGCGTGCCGCTGCTGCCGGGTCCCGGCGACCTCGACCCCCACTGCAGTTGTCCCGACCGCGGCCATCCCTGCAAGCACGCCGCCGCCCTCTGCTACCAGACCGCACGCCTGCTGGACGCCGACCCCTTCGTCCTGCTCCTGCTGCGCGGACGGGGCGAACGCGAGCTGCTCGACGCCCTGTCCCGTCGCAACGCCACCCGTGCCGCCCGCGCCGCACAGGAGCGGGCACCGGAGCCGCTCCCGGGCGTGCGGGCCACCGACGCCCTCGCGCCGGACCGCCGGCTCCCACCCCTGCCGACGCCGTTGCCCGTCCCCGCCCACCCGGAGCAGCCCCCGGTCTACCCGGCGGCGCCCGGTGGCCCGGACCCCTTCACGCTGGACCAGTTGGCGACCGACGCCGCCGCCCGCGCCCACGCCCTGCTGAGCACCGGCCGGGACCCGGTCGCCGAACTGACCCTGTGGCAGGACGCGGTACGGCTCGCCGCCGCACGCCCCGGCTCCGGCCTCACCGCCACCACCCGCGCCCTGTACTCCTCGCTCGCCTCCGCCGCCGACCGCACCCCGGCCGAGCTGGCCCGCGCGGTGGCCGCGTGGCGCCAGGGCGGCCTGGAAGGTCTCGCCGTGCTCGAAGAGCCTTGGGACCCGCCCGCGGGCCGCTTCGACCGGGCCCGTCCTCTGCTCCTCGCCGCCGACCTCCCCGCCTTCCGCCCCTGGCGCAACCGCCTCACCCATCCCCGCGGCCATGTCCAACTCCGACTGGGCCGCGACGGCCTCTGGTACCCGTACGAGTCGGAACCGGGCCATGACGACTGGTGGCCCCATGGCACCCCCGACCTCGACCCGGTCGGCGCCCTGACGGGCCTGGGTACGTCGTCGGAAGGCTGACAACGACCGTGGCGCACGCCCCACTTGAGCCACTCGGCGGGTCACCGCACCGCCGGCGGCATGCCGTGGGAGACGCGGCGCGCGCACCCGGTTCGGGGCCACCGCTCGCGGCTGAGCGCCTGTGGTTCGCCCCCTACCGATGGCAAGGCCCTCCCCCACCGGGGTGAAGGGGCCCACGTGATGCAGGCCAACCCCTAGCAGCACGCCGCTGTGGAACAGCTACGAGTGGGGCTGTGGACGAGTGAGACGGGGACCCGGGCGCCCAATGTTGGATTCAGGCGCCGTCTTTCAGGCGTGCCCAGGGACGGCGATGCGAAGATCGAGGAGTTGTTGCGTATGCACGGGCACGTGGTCTTCGGCGAGGCCATCGATGAGGCTCGACAGTGGAATCGGCTGGTCCAGCACGAGTGCGTCGTTGGACAGGAGGAGCGACGGCACCAGAACCGTGGCGGCTTCCGCGTTGAGCTGGTCGGCGATGTCACACAGGACGGTGGCCTGGCTCCGGACATGATCAATCAGGTCCGCCCGGCCCGAGTGCTCGGCGATGATCCGGTCAAGATTCCAGCGGTCGAGGGAGACCCGGTTGTCGAAGGTGGGCCGCGAGCCGGCGACGACGCCCATGGCAACCGCTGCGATCGAGGCGTCGACGCTGAGGAGATGAGCCAAGATCTGGTCGGCGTTCCATCCTCCATCGTCCGCCTCGCCGAGGTCGGGGGTGGCCGCTGCATCGAGCAACCTGTCGTAGGCGCTGCGAAGGGCTGTCGTGTCCATAACGTGCTTCCCTTCAGTCGGGGCGTGTCGAACTCGAATCCCGCTCCGCTGCCTCAGCGACGCGTTTGATGTTCGCCAACCGCCGGTCCCATTCGGCCGCGAGTGAGGCCATCCACCGTGCCGTTGCGTCCAACGCCGCAGGCCGCACCGCGTACCGCACCTCACGTCCGACCCGGCTGCCTGAAACCAGCCCGGCGGCGTCCAGGACGGCGAGGTGCTTGACCACCGCCTGCCGCGAGATGGGAAGTCGTTCGGCGAGCGTCGTTGCAGTGGCCTCGCCCTGTGCGGCGAGCAGATCAAGCAGTTGGCGTCGCGTCGGGTCGGCCAGCGCACCGAGGACGCTGTCGACGACCTCGGCGGCGCCGGGAGGTTCTTCCGTCACGTGGAGGGCTGTTCGGCGCGTGCCTTGAGCGCGTCGAGCTCCAGGGGCCAGCCTTCGCTGTGGTCCTTCAGATTCTGACTGCGCAGCTCCTCGGACCCTGCCAGCGCCGCGAACCCGCTCTCGACGACGCGCAGCCGCGTCTGGTCGCCTTCCGGGGTCAACGTGAACTCCACGAGGGTGCTGTTGTCCTCGCGCAGCTCTTCTCCGGGGAACGCGCTGGTCCAGCGGTATGCCAGGTACGTCGGCGGCTCGACCTTCTCCACGCGCACCGGGAAGTCGCCGTGCTCGGCGTTCTTCACCACCATCGACTCGCCCTCCTTGGCCACGGTACCGGCCAGGCTCGCTTTGTCGGCCACCCAGAACCCGGGTTGGGCCACCAGCGACCAGACCCGCTCCAGGGGTGCCGCGATCAGGGTTTCGCGTTCGATCCGGTCCGCGCTCATGAGGGACTCCTCCATCGTCGACATCGAATGCAACCCCAGAGTTGCACATCGACCCCCTAGGCGCAACCCAAAGGTTGCACCTAGGGGGTCATCGTTGGTTGGTGATGATGGATGGAGGCTGGGTGAGGGCCGTGAGGCTGCTCAAAGACCGTAATGGTCGCGTCCCACCAGCGGTCGGCACATCCGTGCGCCTCGGCCACGAAACCAACCGCCGCGTCAACCCCCGAAGGACTTCCGGAGGTGTAGGAGGGCCCGCGCAGGCCGCCTACGAGGTCGGCAGGGACTGGTGCGACGTCCTCCCGCTGGAGGGCGGCAGGACCGCTCTCGTCGTGGGCAACGTCATGGGCAGCGGCATCGAAGCCGCCGCCACGATGGGTCGCCTGCGCGCCGCCACCGCCGCCTTCGCCGACCTCGACCTGGAGCCCGACCAGGTCCCGCAGCGCCTCGACACGAGCACGTCACGGTTGGAGCAGTACATCGCCACCTGCCGTTACGCCGCCTACGATCCCCACCGCGGCGAGTGTCACATCGCCAACGCCGGACACCTGCCACCCGCCCTCGTCCGCGGCGGCGGCCACCCCCGACTGCTCGACCTGCCCACCGGCACCCCACTCGGCGTCGGCGGCGTCCCACCGGACGAGTTGCGCGCAGTTACGCACCGTCGTCCGGCCGCCCTCAACAGGCTCATCGCAGCCTGTCCGAGCGCGACGAGACGTGCGCCGCGAACGAGCTATGCACCCTCGTTGTCGCCGCGCAGGGAATGGATCATGCTCTGCAGGATCCGGAACGCGTCCTCCTCCTCGGTCTCGTTCAGGCCGGCCAGCATTCTGGCCTCGACGGACCGGACGGCTGCGCTCGCCTTCTCGAGGCTTCGTCGGCCGCGGGGCGTGAGCCGCGTGGGAAGCGCCTTCCCGACGGGTGCCTCCGCGGGCCTGGTCACGTAGCCGTCTCGTTCCAGGGCCTGGAGCAGTACGTTCATCGTCTGCCGTGTCACGAACGCGCCCCGCGCGAGCTCGGAGTTCGACAAGCCCGGTCGTTGCGCCAGCAGCTCGAGGCAGGAGTAGTGGGTCACGCTCATCCCGAGCGGCCGCAGCACTTCCTCCATGGCCGCGCGCAGCGCGCTCGACGCTTCTTTGAGCAGGTAGCCCAGTGACGTCTCCAGGTCGACGCCGACACCTTCTTGCCTCATGTCAGTATTCTGACATAGGTTGATGCGTGTCAGAAAACTGACACGAAGAGAAGGAGTGTCATCATGCCCGCCACCGGCCCCGACTTCATCTCGCTCCAAGTGCGCGACCTCGACGCTTCGCAGGCGTTCTACGAGCAGTACCTGGGCCTCGTCCGCTCGCCGGCCGGACCTGCGCACGCCGTCGTCTTCGAGACGAAGCCGATCGCGTTCGCCGTCCGCGACGTCATTCCCGGCACCGACCTCGCATCCGTCGCTCAGCCCGGTATCGGTGCCGCGATCTGGCTCCACGCCACCGACGTCCAGGCCATCCACGACGCACTCGTCGCCGACGGTCACACCATCGTCTCCGCACCGATCGACGGTCCCTTCGGGCGGACGTTCACCTTCGCCGACCCCGACGGCTACCAGGTCACGCTCCACGACCGCGCTTGATCGACCAGACGCCACCGGACGATCATCAGCGGTTGCGCCCCAGGCCCGTGCGTGACGCTACCTTCTGCTCTGCTGATCTGACGACGTTTCGCTCCGCACACCACGCCGGGCTGAGGGACCGGTTCAGTCCTTCGCCGCAAACGGCAGGCGGGTGAGGCTGCGGTCGTGCAGGCGGCTGAGGAGCAGCAGTGAGCAGGTGGCGCCGATCAGCGCGCAGAACATGTCCCACTGGGTGTCCCAGACATCGCCCTGGGTGGCCAGGAACGCGTCGGCGGCCTGTCCGCCGATCACGGCCGCCGCCCACTCCAGCATCTCGAAGACGGCGCTGAAGGCGAGGCAGGCGCAGACGGCCAACGGGGCGAGCCAGCGGCTGCCGCGCAACGGCGAGGTGCGCACGAGGAGTTCCCGGACCAGGATCGCCGGGACGAAGCCCTGCATGAGGTGGCCGAAGCGGTCGTAGGGGTTGCGCTCCAGGCCGAACCAGTCGCGCACCCAGTCACCGGCCGGGACCTCCGCGTAGGTGTAGTGCCCGCCCACGATCAGGACCAGCGCGTGCACGGCGAGCAGACCGCACAGCAGGCCGCTCAGCGGGAACCGCCGCCGCAGCAGGATCGCCAGGGGCAGGCCCACCATCACCCACACCGTCTCCAGCAGCCAGGTGGTCGGGTCCTTGGCACCCCACGCCGACGCCATGAGCGCCGCGGCGACGACGGCCACGAGAACGGCGGGCAGTCGGCGACCGGTACCGCCGGGGACGGATGGTGCGTCCGATGGCGAGGGGTTGACGGCCATGTGGATGGCGGACATTGGGTGCTCCTCGTGTCTGTGTGGTGGCGCCATCCTCGGGGTCGTCGCGAAGCCCGGCATGAGTACGCCTACTCATCTGCCGTGTGGGGACGCCTGGTTGGGAACTCAGCGGAGGCTCGGGCCGGAACTCAGGAAGTGGGCGGCGGCGGTGCGGCCGGGTCCAGGTGGTGGCCGTCGTCCTTCACTCGGTCGCCCTGAGTGGCCAGCATGTGGCGGACGACGGGCTCCGGCATACGGATCACCACCGGGTGCGGCAGGGTCAGCTCCCGTACCGCCGTGCCGGCGCGGTCCCGCGCCCGGCCCGTCACGGTGGCCTGCACTCTGACATCCAGGGTGAACTGCACCAGGACCGCCTTCATCTTCGGTTTGGTCACGGGCATCGAGCCGGAGGAGTTCGCCATGGCGTCGTTCGTGCCGCCGGCGCCGCCCGCGTTGCCGATCAGCTGGTTGAGGCGGAACTCGGTGGCGTTGAGCACTCCTGCGCCGACCAGCGCGCGGGCGGTCCTGCTGTGATCGGTGCTGCTCTGGCCGTCGGCCTGGGTCGGCCGGGGAGCGGCCAGATCGCTCTGCCCGAGAGTCTCGAAGGTCATCTTGCCGCCGAGACCGAGGACCTGCCCGTTGCGCAACCGCGCGTGCACGGAAGCCCGCAGGTCCTGCCCTTCCAACCCGGTCGCGTACACGGGCGGCAGGTCGGCCCCGGCGGCGGTGAGCAGCGGCAGCGCGCTGATCATCCACTCGGTGGACACCGCCTCGTCGAGGGCGTAGGCGGCCGCCTGTCCCTTGGCGCGGAACCGGTCGCCGCCGCCGGCCGCCCGTACGGCGGAGCTGACCAGCTCCCGGACCTGGGGCGCGCCCTGGAAGCCGTTGACCTGTGCTTCCAGGGGCAGCTTCACACCCGCGTCCCGCCAGGCGGGGGTGAACGCCGTGGCGCCGCCGTCGCGGCTTCCCCGCGAGGCGAGAGCATGGTCCTCCACCGGCATCCGCACCCGGGAGAGCGCCTCCAGGTCCGAGCGCAGGATGCGATGGGTCAGTGCGGTCCTGCCGAGATCGGCGCGGGCCAGCCTCTTGTCGCCCTTGTAGAGTTCGAGGCTCGCACGGATCGGCACCCGCACCTTCTCCGAGGTCAAAGAGCTGTCCGCGACGGACTTCATGCCGAGCTGGCCGCGGCGCACGTCGGCGTCGCGTCGTGAGTGGCCGGACGCGTAGCCCATGCCCCCCGCTCCGCCGACGTTCCTCAGCCCACCGGTGCCGTTCTCGGGTCTGAGGGATCCGGCGAGGACACCCTCGACGCCGGTGGTGTGTCCCTTGTCGCGGGAGGTGGCCTGCTGCGCGACGGCCGAAGTGATGTACTCCATGTCCCGGCCGTCGCTCGCGGGCCCCGTCGACATGCCGTCGCCCGCCCTGCCGAGCTTGAACACCGCCCAGTACGGTGTCCTGCGGTCGTCGAGGAGCTCGACGGTGACTCCGCCGTCCATCGCACTGGACAGCAGCCCGGCGGAACCGTCCCGGTCGAGAACACGCAACAGCCGTTGCACGTTGTCGTTGCGGTCGTCGGTCTGGCGGCGGGGCAGCAGGCGTTCCACGAGGATCGCGTGCGGGCCCCGGGCGAGGCGGCCGCGCAGCTGTGTGAGCAGGGGGACGAAGTCCGGCAGGTCCTCGATCATGCCGAAGCCGAGGGCGCGGTTCGCCGCGAGCGCCGGTGCGGATGAGGTGGTCGTGGTCGTCGCCGTCGCGGTGTCCGTGTGGGCGGCCGGTGTGCGGGCGGCGGCCGTCCGGGAACTCTCCGCCTGCGTCTCACCGCTCGGATGCGGAGCCGTGAGGCCATGGTCGGCGGGCGGCGTTGTCCGAGCGGCCACCTCCTGCCGTACCGACTCCGGCAGCTGTGCCTCCGTCAGCCATACGGCCGCCGCCGCAGGCAGGGTGCGCACGCCCTTGGTGACATAGGGGCCCCCGCCGGTGACCTTGACCTCCGCGACCATGTTCAGCAGCACATCGCACTGGACCAGGTACAGCTGGCCCTTCTTCGGGGTGTGGGCGTTGCGCTCCACCGTACCGGCCACGGTGAGCGCCTCGGCGTTGCTCCTGCCCGAGGTGTGGGAAACCGCCAGGCCCTGGCCCGCGCGCCAGCTGGGACCGGTCTCCACACCACCGACCGTGTACTGGAAGGCGTGGGAGGTTCCCTTGCCCTTCTGCCCGGTGGACTGGTGCCCGCCGAGCACGAAGGTCTCGGTGCCCGGCCCCTGAGCCAGGTGCAGGAACTTCGGGTTGGCCAGGGAGATCCGGGTCCCCACCGCGCCGTTGAGCCCGGCGAGGCGCCGCGGATAGGTGAGGTTCTTCACGACCCAGCCGGCGGACGCGGCCTGCCGCAGCGCGCCCTGGATCGCCCGCTCGCCGAACCGCTCCTCGATCGCCTGCCGAGGCGCGAGCCCCTCCGTCGCGAGCGCCGGGTCCTCGCGCAGACCCTTGTCGCGGGCCGCCGCCCGGGACAGCAGCTGGAGGGCGAGGTCCCGTACCGGTTCCCCGTCGAGCGACTCCACCAGCTGCCACTGCGTCAGCAGTTCTCCCACGGACGGCCGTGGAGTGAGCTCGGCCAGATCGCCAATCCCCTTGGCTTCGAACTGGTGCTCGGCGGCGGCGGGCGCGCTCCGGCGAGCGGCGGACACGGCGGCGATCCGGTCCATGTCCGCCCTGTCCACGGTGAATTCGGTCGGGGTGAGCAGCCGTATGTCCTGTGGACCAAGGTTGAGGTAGGCGACCGTCTCGGCCTCCGGCACGTCCCGGCCCGGTGTGCCCGGGGTGACACCACGGAGGAGTTTGCGCGGCCTGGAGGTCATGGTGACCTCCACATCGAGTCGCATGGCCGCCGTGAACGCGCTCGCGCTGTCGGAGCCGTTGGACACGATGTCCGTACGGCTGGTGGGGCCGGCCTGGTTGCGGCGGGCGCCGCTGCGGTGATGCTCGTAGCGGGCTCCCATGGTCATGATGCCGGGAACCACCCGTGCCTGGCCCAGGAGCAGACCGCCGATGGACCGTGAACTGCCCCTGCCGCTCTGCGAGTTGCTGGTGACGCCGGCGTGGCTGCGCACCGACCAGTCCTTGATGTCGCCCTCGAAGGCGGTCTCGCCCAGCGCGCCCTTGAAGAGGAGTTGCACGTCGTGCGCGTGCAGGCTCGTCTTGCGGCGCAGCCGTACCCGGATGCCGGTGGACAGCAGCTGGTCCTTGTTGACCCGGAGGTTGGTCTCCGACATGGCGGCCATCAGCGCACGGTAGTTCTGGCGCTGGGTCTCGGCCTCCTCCTGGCCGATCTCCGCGGGCGCGGGATCGGTGCCGAAGGCGGGGAGGTAGCCGGCGAGCCGGGGGTCGGTGGCGAACAGTCGGCGGACGGTCCGCACCATGGGCCCGGTGTCGAGTCGGCTGAGCGCGACGTTCGCTCCCTTGCCGCCGAAGGGCAGGAACCGCTCGACTTCGACCTCGGCGCCGTGTGCGTCGGTCGTCCTCGGCTTCTCGGTGAACTCACCGGCGTTCATTCCCTGTGGCAGGGGCAGACCCAGTGCCTTGGCCTCGTCGGCTCTCAGACTGAACCAGACGTCCATCGAGTGACGGGCCACCCGGGGCCCGGGACGCAGGGCCATGTCCCCCGCGCGTTGGCCCGTGCCCTCCGCGGTGAGGGTCATCCTGCCGAAGTACAGGGCCTTCGCCCCGCGGACCTCGGCGCCCTGCCGGCTGGAGACGGCCTGTTCGGCCGCGGTGCCGCGCGCCTTGCGGGCACCGCCGACCGGCATCGCGCCACCACGGACGACGGCCGCGTTGGCCACGGCCCCGACCCCGATCGCCGGGCCCGCTCCGGCCTGGAGCGCACGGCCCTTGCCCGCGCTCTGCGCGACCGACGTCTGGGCCTGCTGGTGGTTGCGGAGCTGGGTGTTGCCGGTTCCCCAGGCGGGGACGACCCGGTCGAGCGTCGCCCGCAGGTGGTAGCTGCCCACCGTCTTGCCGTCCTTGGCCACGAGGTCCTCGCCGACGACGCCGTCGCGCAGCAGCCGGGGCAGGTCCTCCAGGACCGTCGCCGTGGCGGTCGCCGCGTACAGCCGGGCCCGGCCGGGGGCGCCGGGTGAGGTGACGGCGGGATGCATGACGGAGGCGACCGTGTCGAAGAGTCCGCCGCCGCCTTCATGGGGTGCGGCGGTCTCGGTCACCCCGATGGGGGCCAGGGAGTCCGAGAGGGAGACGGCCCGAGCCTGGGCGGTCGACCCCACTGGACGCCGGGAGCGCTGTGTCGTTCCGGGCCCGCCGGTGCCCGCCGGGGTGAGGTGCTCGACCGGGACCCGGTGGGTGAGCCCGCCCGGGACCTGGGCGGTCCGCGTCGACCCGTCGCCGACCTTGCGCACCCGTACCGTGTACCGCACCTTTCGGTGCACCTCGACCGTTCCCTTGTCGCTGCGCAGTACGCGGATCTCCGCCACGTTCCGCTGGTGCCGGGACTCGCGGGAGGACTGCCAGGGCTGGACGTTGCCGGTGACGGCGCCGCCGAGCCACAGTCCCGGCACGACGGGCGCGAGACCGAAGGCCACGCCACCGGCGCCCTTGCTGGAGGAGCCCCCGCCGGTGCTGCTCACGGTGGCGGCGCTGGTGTGGTGGACGTCGAGCTTCGTGTCCTTGCCCTCGGGATCCTCCAGTTCGGCGAGCGGCTGCGCCGTGACGTCGGCCGGGAGTCCCGCCTGGAAGAGGGGAGGGCGGTCGCCGGGGGCCCGGGAGATGCTGACGGTGACGTCGTACCACTCGGCGCCGCTCGTGCCCGGGACGGGGAAGGCGCGGCCCGCCCCGAAGAAGCTCTCCGGCCGCCCGGCCAGCTCCGCCTCGATGTCGGCGAGGGCGCCGTCGTCCTGCCCGACCAGGGCGGCGATCCGGGATCGCACCAGATCGTCGCCGGTCAGCCCGTACGTCATGGAGAGCCCGCCCGCCTCCAGGTTCAACAGGTACGACGGCAGTTCGAACCGCTGCGGTGCGGGCGGGCTCGGTTTCCCCTTCTCTTTGGCCTGGGGGGCGGCGGGCCTGATGCCGGACACCGCCGTCAGATGCGGCTCTTCCGGTAAGCCGAACGGCTTTTCCGGCGGAAGAACGCCCGCCCTGCCCTTCCCCTTGTTCGGGCCGACGCCGACCTCCTCGGGGCCGGGCTGCCGCTCGGAGAACCCGCTCCAGCTGCCTGAGCGCGGTTGCTGCCCCTGCCCGTTCCGCGCGGCCCGAATCGCCTCAGCGGCCGCCCTGTTGCCCGCCGTCTGCTGGACGGCGCGCACGGCGAGGGGCGCCCTCCCCGGTCTCTCGATTCCCTTCTCCTGGGCATCGGGGCGGGAGCCGGACCGCTGTGGGGAAGCGCCGCTCCGGCCGCTTCCCGGCTGCTGGTGACTGCGCACGCTGTCTCGCTTCCCCTTGGCGGGACGACCGGCCTACCGGGATCTGCCGCTGTTGGACGGGCCGAAGAACTCGATCTCGGCGATGGCGACCTGTTTGTCGGCGGAGGCCGCGTAGGCCGAGCGCACGATGAGACGTACGGCGGTGACCTCATCGGCCCGGAAGGCGCGGCGCTGGCCCCCGGCGGCCTGGTCGAGGGTGAGGAAGCGGGATTCCTTCTTGCCGCCCGCGGTGGTGATCACGGCCTCGACGCGCCGGGGGAGTGCCGACTCGGAGAGCTCGTCGGCGCGCACGGAGACGCCGGGGGTGATGATGACGTCGAGCAGTCGGGTGGGCTGGTCGAAGCGGGCCTCGACCCATTCGCCCTCACCGGACTGGTTGACCCCCGGCCCCCACCAGGTGTTGTTGAGCTTGTCGAAGGCGAGTTCCGGACCGTGCCGCGGATAGGAGCGCGAGGCTTTGACGCTGTCCGGTCCGACCGGGCCGCGCTTGGAGAAGTGGTCGCGGACCGCGCTGACGGCGTCGTCGGCGTTGACGACGGCGGTGATCAGCACAGTGAGCAGCACCGCCCAGAGCGCCCAGGTCATGAGGTAGCCCAGACCGCGCTTCAGACGCGGCCGGTCACCGGCCCACGGTGCCTCCCGCTGACGGAAGTCCAGCACGCGGCGCCACCATGGGCGGCGTCCGGGGACCGCGGGGCCGCCGGATTGCGGCATGGCACACAGGACGCAGTAGTGCCGGTCCGGCCGGTTGGACGTGCCGCACCAAGGGCAGGGCACACCGCCGTCGGCGCCGGGTTCCCGGCCGGGGTTGCGGACCTGCGGGCGGTCCGCGACCGGGCGGCCCGGCAACACCGGCGGGATGGACGCTGTCGGCGCGTCCCGGCGGTCGCTGTCGGCGACCGGCACGATCAGAGACCTGGCCCGGGCGACCGTGTCGTCTCCGGCGGCGGGGGTTGCGGAGGACGCCGAGGGACGCGGTGCGGTAGGGGCGGCTTCAGCCCCGCCTGTGCGGGTGGGCTCGTCGGTTGCCCCAGTCGTGTGCGGATTCGGGGTGAGCGGCTCGCTGCGGCGCGACGCGCTCGTGCCGGGGTCCTCGGTGCTCGACGCGCTGGTGTCCGGTCGGCCGGGGCTCGGACGGTCCGGGTCCGGCCCAGGCTCTCCAGAGGTACGCGTGCCGGACGGGGTGCCGTCCGTTTCCGAGGTTCGCGTCGCGGTCGACGGGGCCTCCCCGAACGAGGCCACGACATCGGCGTACGCGTTGTCCTCGGCATCGGCGTACTGCCCGGTGGCCCGCCCCGATCCCGGCGACGGCTCGGTGCTCCCGGTCGCGGACGCCCCGAGATCGACTGACCGGCTTCCGTCCCGGTCGTCCGGGCCCGTGTCCCGGCCGACCCCACCCTCAGCTGCCCGGTCGCCTTCGGCCCGGGAGGCCGATCGCCCGGCGGCTGGGCGGGCTTCCGCGGTGTGCGCGTCGTCCGTTCCACGGGCGTTGCCGGTCCGGGTGGCGAACTGCCCGGACGCCGGCTCCTCGGTGCGCGGGGCGTCCGACTCGCGGGCGTGGGCGTCTTGGGCCGTCTCACCGCGCGCCGTGTGGCGGGCCCAGCGCAGCACGGCGCCGCAGGAGTCGCAGAAGAACTGGCCGGGCGCCGCCCGGGTGCCGCAGTCGGCGCAGCGCGCTGCCCCGTCCCTGCCGGAACCGGTGGCGGGGGGCTGGCTGGTCATCTCTCGGGAATCCTTTCCGCGGCGGTCACCTGGACCGTGTAGGGCATATGGGCGGGGCGGGCCGCGGCGACGAGGCTGTCGAGCCGGTGTCTATCCGCGGGGGCCGGGTCGGGCAGCCGCAGGGTGACGTGCAGCCGTGGCCGGGGCTCGCCGGGGACGGGGCCGAGTGGCCCGGCGCTCCAGTCGGCGGCTCCGCTCTCGCTGATCTCCGGCTCCACACCGAAGGCCAGCCGGACCGTCTCGGCCAGTCCGCGTCGCGTGCCGCGTACCCGGTGCAGATGCGCGGCGGTCGCCACGGCGGCCCGCAGCCACTCCTCGGGCTCAGTGCCGTCGGTCTCGGCGCCGACCCAGCCGCCGAGCCAGCGGGTGAAGTCCGCCGGGGCGAGCGCGGGGGTGAAGTAGGAGTCCAGGCAGTCCAGGACGTTCAGGATCGGAGCGAGCACCTCGTCGAGACCCGCGACGAAACGCTGTGCCAGGTCGTCGTCGGCGAACACGGCGGGCAGCATCTCGCCGAGCGGTGCGGAGGACCTCAGCCCGTCGACGGAACCCCTCGCACTCATGCGCCGTCCCCCATCACGCGCACCCGGTGGTCGAAGGAGAACACCAGCGCCGCCGGGTCCAGGTCGATCCGGTCCGTCGCCTCGCCCCGCTTTCCGGTCAGTGGGTCGGCCGGGTGCAGCAGCACCTCGTCGACCAGTTCCACACCGGCCACGCGCTGCAGCACAGCGAAGATCTCGCCCGCCTGGACCCGTCGGCCGAACGGCCAGCCCGTGCCGTCGGCGCCCCCGGTCAGCGGGTCGAGGTGGCGGTAGAGGGCGTCCTGCGCCTGCCGCCGCACCCGGTCGGCGTCCACGCCCCGGAAGGCGTGCACCGTCGCGACGACGGTCACACCCTGGTAGAACGGCGGCCCCACCGCCAGCCGGGTCCCGATGAGCCTGCGCTCGTCGAGGAAGCGGGTGATGCGTCGCAACAGGCCGTCCCCGGGGACCAGTTGCTCGAATCGCAGCCTGCCGCCGGGGTCCGGCACCGCCTGCGGGACCACCAGCACCCGTACCGCGTACGCCCCGTGCTCGCTCTCCTCGCCCTCCAGGCAGGAGATACGGGCCGTCTCCGGGGCGGCACGCCGCGCGAGTTCCTCGTAGTCGCGCAGGGTCACCGCGCGCTCCTGCGCCCGCAGGGTGATCGGCGCCCGGGTCTTGGCCTCCTCCACCGTTTCGCCCTCGACCCCGCCCCGCGCCGCCTCCCGGTTGACGACCGATGAGACGTACGGGACGGAGGTGCGCAGCACCCGCACCGCTCCGCGGGCCACGTTCCCGGCCCGGCCGCCGCCGACCCGGTAGCGGCGCACCCGTACGACCGCGCCCTGCGCAGGCACCATCCCGTACTGCCGCAGGGTGCCGTCGGGTTCCCGGACCGCCGGCCCGAAGGCGATCTCCCCGGTCGTGGCGTCGACGGTGATGTGGCGGTCGTGCGGTCCGGAGGCGGCGAAATGGGGTACGACGTCCCAGTCCTGCCAGCCGTCGTCCTCGGCCGTCTGCAGCAGCACCGGCGGATCGTCCCCGACGACGGGCGCGTGAGCCAGCCGGAACCGCTGGCCGGGCAGGCTGGTGGACTCGCCGAGGGACTCGTCGTACACGGTCTCGGCGTGCACCACGCCGGTGGTGCCGCCCACGGTGAACGCCTCGGCGGCACGCACGGTCGGCGAGGTGGTGTAGAAGGGCTGGCCCGGTAGCGGCTCGGTGACCCGGCAGCGCAGCCAGCCGGCCTCCCGCCCGCCGGTACGGGACAGCACATGCCCGCCGGGAACGTGCAGCACGGCCTCGCCCGGCCGGTTGAGGCCGCCGGTGCCGTCCCGGTCCACCTCACACGCCGCCCAGCCGTCCTCGGTCCACGCCTCCCAGACCAGCGGCGGCTGCCGCGGGTCGACGCCGACACCGTCGACCCGGCTGTCCAGACCCAGCGCCACCGCACAGTGCGGCACGGCGGCGTCCAGCCCGAGCAGCATGCAGTCACCGGGGCGCGGGGCCTCGGCGAAGCACATCACGTCCTTCGCCTCGGCGAGATCGGCGGTCAGATCGGTGACGGGCTCGCCCTGTCGCTGCACCATGAGATGGCGCAACGCGCTGGGTACGACGACCAGTTCACGCTCGGTCGCGAAGACGACCGCCTCCTCGCTCTCGGTGCGAGCGGTGGCGACCTCGGTGCCGACGGGCAGCACCACCGGTTCCTCCTGCGGGGCGGAGAGCCAGAAGGTGACCTCGGCCCGGGCGGCCGACGGCGGGAACAGCCGGATGCCGACCAGGTCGAGGAAGGCCACGTGGTTCTTCTCCGGCACCCGGTTCAGCCGGTAGACGATCTGGTCGGCCATGTGGGCGACGGTCTCGACGAAGGTGATGCCCGGGTCGGAGACGTTGTGGTCGGTCCACTCGGGGGCGCGCCGCTGGATGTAGCGCTTGGCGTCGTCGACGAACTGCTGGAAGCGCCGGTCGTCGAGGTTCGGGGAGGGCAGGGCCATCAGCGGGCGCCTTCCGGGGAGGGGGCCGAGCCGTCGTCATCGGGCTCGTCGTGGGAGGGGATGACGTAGAACGGGAAGACCAGGCTGCGCGGGTTGTTGGTGCCGCGGATCGCATAGCGGACGTCGATGAAGAGCACCCCCTGGTCGGTGCTCGCGGTGACCTCCACCTCGGTCACCTCGATCCGTGGCTCCCACCGGTCGAGGCTGACGTAGACCTCGTGCTGGATGCGGCCCGCGGTGGCCTCGTTGACCGGTGCGAACACCAGATCGTGGATGGCGCAGCCGAACTCCGGCCGCATCGGCCGTTCCCCCGGCGCCGTGGACAGGACCAGCCGGATGGCCTCCTCGATCTCCCGCTCCCCGCTGACCAGGGCGATGCCCCCGGTCGGCCCGATGCGCAGGGGGAACGCCCAGCCGGCCCCGACGAACTGCTCGGCCATCAGCAGACCACCCGCCTTCTCCCGCTCCTGGCGGACTTCACCAACATCACGAACGTCATGAACTTCACGGACTTCATGGACCCGACGACTCTCATGTACTGCGCGGACCGCACCGGACTCCCGCCGTCACGGGATCGGATACGGCTTGTTGTTGACCAGCACGACGCCCTGCAGCATGAGCGTGGCGGCCCGGATGCCCACGTTGGCGGCGGAGTTGACCTGGACGGTCCCTCCCGCGGTGACCGTTGCCGCGCCCGCCGCCTTGAGGCTGAGCGCGCCCAGCGCGTCCACGTTGACGGCCCCGGCGAGCGACTTGAGGTTGACCAGACCCCTGCCCTGGAGGGTGAGGGGTCCGCCGCTCTTGATCGTCAGGGCCCGCCGCGCACTCAGGGTGAGGTCCGTGCCCGCCTCCACCGACACCGACCGGCCGCCCTTGATGGTGACGGAGCCCTTGCTGTCCACCGTGATCTCGGTCCTCGTCCGGTCGAGATTGATGGTGAGCCGGTCGTCGCCGCTCGCGACGCGCACGCCCTGCCGACGGGCGCCGGTGGTCTGGCTGAGCAGGTCCACCCGGTTCCCGTCCCGGTCGGACAGCGTGTGCCGGATGGCCTTCTGCCGCAGTCCGTCGTGCAGGGGCACGTCCGGTACAGGGGTCGGCACGTCCCGGCCGTTGTAGAGGCCGCCGATGACGAACGGATGGTCCAATGCCCCTCGGTCGAAGGCCACCAGCACCTCGTCACCGACGTCCAGCGGGAAGATCCCGCCGCCCGACTTGCCGCCCCACTGCACGGTGCGGGTCCAGTCGCTGACGTAGGTGTCGTCCAGCCACGGGAACCGCAGCTTCACCCGGCCCTGCTTCAGCGGGTCCTGTACGTCGGTGACCAGGGCGTTGGCCACGCTCGGCAGCCTTGGCGCGGCGGTGCCGCCGGCGCCGGAGGCGAGCCCGTACAGGGAACGCCACTGCCGGCCGCTGACGGTCACCCAGGTCTGATAATGGCTGTCGTCGCCGAAGACGTGCCGTACGGAGGTGACCGTGTACTTGCCCTCGAAGGGGACGCCCACGTCCCTGAGTGTGACCGGCACACCGGGGCGCAGTTTCGGGTTGCCGCGCACGGTGACCTCCAGCTCGGCGAAGGAGGACGCGATGTCGTCGGCGAGCGCGTTGGCGGCGTGCCCGACCTCGGACTGACGGTCGTACGGCGTCTCGGTCTCCACCAGTCTCCCGGGCGGGAACGCCGAGGCGGCCGCGCCCGGAGTGGTGCCGATGGCGACGGCTGGGGTGCTGGTCGTGGGCGCCGTCGCGGTGAGCGTCCTCTTGGTGGTGACGTCCCAGCCCCGCGACTCGACCCTGCCGATCTGGTCCGCGGAGGTGACCGCGGCCCGGCAGCGCAGCACGTCCTGCCCGGCGTGCAGCACGAACGGGCTCTTGTCGCCGTCGGTGCTGGTCGGTGGAGCTCCGGACGCCGGCGCCGCCTCGACGAACTGGAATTTCCCCCGCGAGTCCAGCGACATCACCATGCCGTTCTCGCCGGCGAGCCGGGAGAGGAAGTCCCAGTCGGTGACGTTCGACTGGCTGATGAACTCATAGACAGTCTTGGTCGACTGCACCCTGCCGATCGCGATGCCGCTGCGCGCGGCCAGTTTGCGGGCGATGTCTGCGGCGGTCTGGTTGCGGTACGCGGCGACCCGGCGCTGCCGCATCAGACGGTGGCCCAGGTCGTATCCGCGGATCACGGTGAACGTGCCGGTGCCGTCGTAGTCGGTCTCCATGCCGGTCACCTCGCCGGTGAGCAACGGCGATGCCGCGCCCTGGCTGTCCGAGACCGGCGCCACGACCACCTTGGTGCCGAACCGTACGTTCAGCTCGCCGAGCAGCAGGCCGTGCGGGTCCCGGAAGGTGAGCCGGAACGCGCCGGGGACGCCGGCCCCGAGGTCCACCCAGGCCCCGACGAGATCGTCGGCGATGTGGTCCGGGAGCTTGCCGCCGCCGATCGAGACATGGACGACGTTGGAGAAGGACGCCTGCGCCATCAGTGACCGCCCACCTCTTCGGCTGCCGGAAGCACCACTTCCGTGCCGGTCCGCAGCCGGGACGGGTCGTCGATGCCGTTGGCCTCGGCGATCGCCCGCCAGACGTTCGCGTCGCCGTACTCCCGCCACGCCAGCGACTGCAGCGTGTCGCCCGCGACGACGCGGTGCACACGCCGCGCGGTGAGCGCTCCCGAGGTGGGGTTCTGTCCCCTGGTCCGGCTGGGGATCTCGTGCAGTCGCACCTGGCAGGTGGCTCGGATCGGTACTCCTGTGGTGCCGAACAGCGAGTAGGCGGCTTCCACGGAGGAGACGTACGCGGTGAAGCGGGCCGTCGAGAAGGATCCCCACTGGAACACGACCCAGGGGGTGGAGGGCTGTTTGGCGGCGATACTCTTCGCGGTCACCTCACAGCACGAGAACAGTGCCTCCACCTTCTTCAGCACGCTGTTGCCGCCCGGGTCGGCGGAGGTGTCCAGGAAGATCTCCACCGTCATCTGCCGTGGCTCGGGTCCCATGAACTCCGGTACGGAACCGTCGCGCACCGCGGCGGTCGGGGTGCTCTTCCACTGGGCCTGCCGGCTGAGCGCGAGCTGGGAGGGGTTGAACTCGAAGGTGAAGTTCCTGATCAGCGCGCCCGGGGTGGTGCTGCGGCCGATCGGCGGCTCGTGAATGGCCAGCGAGGCCCGCACCAGGCTCTTGCCCGCGCCGCCTCTTCCTGCCTTGACTGCCATGTGCGCTCGCCCCTAGTCCGTGAACCCGTGATGGGTGATTTCCAGAACCTCCGTCGCCACGGCGGGACTCGCCGGGTCAAGGGAGGGTCCCTGCCAGCTGACCGGCAGCACGTCGATCAGCCCCCAGCGCGCCACCTCCGAGCCGTCCGCGCGCAATGCCGCGATCTGGCCGGTGGGCCGGGTGATGCCCGTGCTCACGGAGGAGATCCAGGCCGCGACCTTCGCCGTGTCCGGGGTCAGGGGCCGGGTCAGCCGGATCGTCGAGAACGTGACCCGGGACGGGAGCTGCCAGACGAACCCGTTGTTCCCGCCCTCCTGGCGCTGCTCGATCTCCACGGTGGAGGCCAGCCCTTCGCACCCGTTGAAGTAGCCGAGGCTTTCGCCGTCGATGGTGAGGGTGAAGAAGATGGTGGATCCCGGGTCGAGATCGCGGGGCATCGGGTGGGCCTTTCTGGGACGGAGCTGGTCGGTCGAGCCGTGGGGCGGGGACGGGGATGGGGGCGGGGACGGGGGGCGGGTCAGTCGCGCGGATCTCGGAGCCTTCCGACGCGCTCCCGGTCGAGCCGGAGTTCGGTACGCAGGTGCCGTGTGATCCGGCCGACGAGCCGGTGCGTCAGGTCGTCGAGCTGGAAGTCGGTCAGGGAACGGGGGTCGAAGGCGGGGCCGGGCGCCGGGGTCCGATCGGTCCGATCGGTCCGATCGGTCGGATCGGCCGTCGACGGAGGGGAGTCGGTGTGCCTCGAAGGCGACAGGGGCGTTCTGCGCGAGGTGGGTGCGGCGGATGTTCTGTTCGGCCCGGGTTCGGGGGCGCGCTGAACGACCGGAGGACTCGGCGGAGGTGCGGGAGCCGGCGCCGCCCGGGTGACCGGCGGCACGTGCGGGGTGGACGGGAAGCGCTGCACCGGCATGACGGGGGTGGCGGGCTGAGGCGGCACAGGTGTGACGACGGGCATCGGAGCGCGCTGTACGGAGACGGGTACGTCGCCGCCGCCGGGCGGTCGCACGGGTGCGCGTGGACCTGCCGACCGGACCGGAACCGCGTCGCCGTGGGTCTTTGGCTCGTGGTGAGCGAGCCGTTGAACGGCGAAACGCCGGGCGGACGGCTCGGGACCGCGGGACGGGGCCAGGGCCGGGCGGTTCATCGGAGTGGGGGCGGTGCCGACCTGTCGGCGTTCCCCGCCGCCGAAGACGCCGCTGAGGTGGGCGTCGGGGTGCGCGTCGGTGCGGGGCGTCACCGGAGACGTGGCGGAGGCCATGCGCTGGACGGGGAAGGCGGGGGCAGCGGAACCCCCGCCCGGCGGGACGGCAGGGGAACGGGAACCGGCGCCCGGGGTGAGGGTGCGCTGCACTGTTGGATGCGCACCGGCGCGTGGCAATGGGGCGGTTGCGTCGGCCTGTCGGAGTGCGGGACCGGTACTCGAGGGGACGGCAGGGGTGGCAGAGCCGACGCCTGGCGCGGGGGCGCGCTGCACCGTCGGACCGGGAGCGGTGCGGCGCAGTGGTACGGCTGCCCCGGCCTGGCGGTGGGGCGGGGCAAGGGAAACGGGGGCCGGTGTGGTCGGGACGAGGGAGGTCAGTGCCCGTTCGGGAGTGAGCGCACGCAAGGGTGGAGGCACGGGCTGGGGGTGACCCGTGCCTCCACCGGTCTTCCTCGTCCGGTGGTCTGGATCGTGCTCGGACACGACGGGGGCGCCTGGAGTGGCAGCACGTTGAACGGCGTGTCCGGGCCCGTACGGCCGTGTTGGTGGCGCGGGTGCGGGGAGGGGTGTTCCGGTGCGGTGAGCCTTGTGGGGGGCGTCCGATGCCGGGGGCGCCGATCCACTCACCGTGCGTTGGACGGTGCGGGGTTCGCGCGGCGTCTGCTGGTGGGGTTCTCCGGCGTGGCCCCCGCCGGGCTTGGTGGTGAGGGTGGCGGCGCTGATCGGCATGCCCGTCTGCCCGCCCGGCGTAGGGCGCGTCGGTGCCTTGGTCCCGTCCGGGGCCGGTCCGGCGAACCGCGTGCCGTCGGCGGTGCTCCGCTGAATCTGGGCCGTGCCGACGGCTGGAGCCGTGTGCGACTGCGGACCTGGAGCCGTGGTCGGCGTGGGCGCAGGTGTCGAGGCGGTGGGCAGCGGGAGACCGGATGCTGCCTGTGTCCCGCCGCCGACGGCGGTCCGCTGGACCGAGGGTTGCCCAGCGGGTGCCGAAGAGCTCCGGGACGTGGAAGCGTTGCCGGGCTGCCCGGACAACGGCTCGGAAGCCGCCGACAGGACCGGGATCGAGGCCGAGTCGGGGGCTATCGGTGCGCCGAGTCCCGCGCGCCGCCCGTCGTCAACAGCACTGCGCTGAACCGGAGCGGCCTGACCGGCTGGTGGCGTGTCGCGGGACACGGCCATACCCTCGGCCGTCACCCGGGCCGGGCCGCCGGACGTCGGTGTGCCGAGGCCCGTGCGCCGTACGGCATGGGTCGGTGCCGTGGGCGGTTCTGTCTGGGGCCTCGTACTGACGGGCACACTGCGCTGGATCAGGGCCGCCGTACTGGATGACGGAGAAACCAAGGGAGTCGCCTCGCCGACGGGCCGGGAATTCGACCGCTCCGCAGACACGGGCACGGCCGGGGCCGGGCCGCTGGACGTCGGTGTGCCGAGCCCCGCGCGTCGCGCGCCGCCGATGGGACCGGCGCCTGCGGGGGCCTGCCGACCGGCCGACGATGTGTGGCGTGACGCGGTCGCGGAGGCCGAGGCGGAGCTGGTGCCTGCCGAAGAACCGGGCCTTGTCCCGGCAGCCCCGTCGACAGCGCTTCGCTGGACCGGGGCCGGCGTACCCGGTGTTGGTTCCTTCCCGGGCGTGGTCGCGCGGTTCACACGGGCAGCCGGAGTCGGAGCCGGACCGAGGTCCGAGGCCGCCGAGTCGACCGGGGTACTCCCCGTCCGACCTGTCGCGCTCCGCTGAACCGGCGCAACCGCACCGGCGGACGGCGCCCTTCCTGACACGGAAGCGGAGGAGGACACGCCGGCAACGGGAACCGCGCCCGAGCCACTGGACGACTCCCGCGTCGGGCCCACGGCGGGCGTACGCCGCTGGACGGAGTCCGGCTCACTGTCGGCCATCAGGGCCTGGGGCGAGCCCGTGGCGGCCGTCCGTCCGGAGCCCGCGGCAGGCGTCCGCTCGGGCGCCGTGCTCCGCTGGACGGAGGCCGACGCACCCTCGGCCATCGGGGCCCGGAACGAGTCTGCGGAGGTACCCTCGGACGCCGAGGAAGGCGTATGCCCCACTACCGCGCTCCGCTGGACCGAGGCCGAACCACCAGGCGACGCCACGTCAGGGATCGGAGTTCGGAGCGGGTTGCCGGAGGACCCCTGGGCGGGGGCGGAGGCACTCCGCTGGACGGTGGCCGACGATGTGCCCGAGGAGCGGGACGCACCCGCCGCCGGGGCCGGGGCGGGGCCGTCCGAGGGCTCCCGGTCCGGGCCGGAGGTCGTAGCAGCCGAGGGCGCCGGTGCACCCTGGCTGCCGGCAGCCGACGCGGCCCGGCGGGCCACCGGCAGCGCCCGGCGCTGCACCGGGGGCGCCTGCCGGGACCTGGTCAGTGTGGTCGGCGGGGTGGGCGAGGGCTTTGGCGGGATGACCGCGACGCCGGTCGGGCGGGACACCGGAACCGGAAGGGCCGCCCGTTGGACCGGCGTGGCGTCGTCGGAGCGACCGGGCGTATCGCCGTAGGCCACCACGGGCAGGGCGAGAGAGGGCAGTTCGAGCCCGGCGCCGGGTACCGCCGACGCCGTGAGCGCGTCCTTGATCAGGCCGCCCGGCGCGTCGTCGAGCACCGCGTGGGACATTCCGCTGCGGAACGACGGGTTGCGCCAGGTGGTCAGCCGACCGCCGAACCCCGCGTCCGCGACCGGCCCGGCCGTGTCGGTGATCGCCCGCTGAATGGGGGGCAGCGTGGGCCATCCGGCCGACCGGGGCGTCTCGGGAGCGGGCCGAACCGCTCCGGTGTCCGGTTCCGCCGCGCCCGTCGACCGCTCCCGGCCATCCGCCGGTTCACCTGTCAGGGCGTTCCTCAGCCGACTCAGAAGTCCCACGCCGTCACCCCTCCGCCGAGGCACGGGCGACGAACCCGGCGATCTGCTCGGTGTACCGGCGGCGGTCACGGTGTTCGAGGTCCAGGATCTCCTCCAGGCTCCAGTGGAAGTGGTAGGCGATGTACGCGATCTCCTCGTGCAGCCGGTCGGTCGCGTACGTCACGATTCCCCCAGGCGGCTCCCGCCGAGTTCGACCTCGAACGGCTGCTCGCAGTGCGGGCAGGTGACACCCGCCCGGGTGTGGCCCTCGGCGTTGATCTGCCGGTAGAAGTCCTGGAGGAACGCGAGGTCGGAGGCGAACATGTTCTCCACCACCCCGTCGTGCACCACCGCCAACGTGCCCAGGCGGGTGATCACCCGGCCGAGCAGTACCACCGACAGATAGGCCGGGTTCTCCTGCACCCGCAGGTCCCGCAGCGGGATCAGCTCGTCCCGCGCGGTCGCGAGCCGCATGGTTCCCTCGCGGTGCACGACTCCGGCCTCGTCGACGAATCCGCGGGGCAACTCGAAGGCGAACTCCGTGAGCAGCCGCTGCGGTGCCGGGGCGGCGGCCGGGGCGCCGGTCTGCCGCCCCGGCACCGTCGCCGCCACGGCCTCCTCCGGTACGGCTCCGGCGGACGGGACCGCATCCGTGGCCGGGCCCCGCTCGGCGATCGTCGCCCCCGCCCCGCGTGCCGAACGACGCATTACTCGATGACCAGTTCTTCGAACGTGATGGTCACGGTCTCGGTGAGCGCGGCGGCCTCACCGGCCTTCACCGTGCTGGTGTCGACCTTGCTGCACCAGGCGTTGCGCATGTTGTAGCGCTTGACGGGGTTGTCCTGATAGTCCATCACCAGGATGGTGGCGTTCTTGCGGGCGCTGCCCATGTTCCCGGCGACCGACTCGCTGATCCACTGGTTGAAGGCGGCCGACTGTGTCATACCGCGGACCACGGTGCACGTGCCTGCCTTCTTCACGCCCGGCAGCTTCTTCGTCACCGCCCTGCCCTGCGACGAGACCTGCTGGTACTCGATGACGTCCTGTTCGAGGCTGAGGCCACTGACCTCCGCGAGGTACTCCACCATCACGCCGTCGATCTGGAGGCCGAAATTGTGTGAGGTGAGGGCGTCACCCGGCTGCAGACTCATCCGTGCTCTGTCCTTCCGAGGGGTACTTGCTGCTTGCGGTGCGGGGGCTGGGACGGGTGGTCATCCGCTACTCCTCCAGCTCCCCGCTGCCGCTGGAGAACTGGGCCAGGCGGAAGATCACGAACTCGGCCGGCTTGACCGGTGCGATGCCGATCTCGCAGACGACCCGGCCGAGATCGACCGACTCCGGCGGGTTGGTCTCCTCGTCGCACTTGACGTAGTAGGCCTCTTCGGCCCGGGAGCCGAAGAGGGCGCCGTTGCGCCACTCGTTGACGAGGAAGGCGGAGATGTTGCGCCGGATCCGGGCCCACAGGTGCTGGTCGTTGGGCTCGAACACCACCCACTGGGTGCCGATCAGGATCGACTCCTCCAGGTAGTTGAAGTAGCGGCGCACGTTCAGGTACCGCCAGGCCGGGTCGGAGGAGAGCGTGCGGGCGCCCCAGACGCGGATGCCACGCCCCGGGAAGGCGCGGATGCAGTTGACGCCGACGGGGTTGAGCAGGTCCTGCTCGCCGCGGGTGATCTGGATCTCCAGGTCCACCGCACCTCGTACGACCTCGTTGGCGGGCGCCTTGTGCACGCCGCGCTCGAAGTCGTTGCGGGCCCAGATCCCGGCGATGTGGCCGCTCGGAGGCATCGTCCGGGACTGGCCGGTGGCCGGGTCGAACACCTTGATCCAGGGGTAGTACAGGGCCGCGTACTTGGAGTCGTAGCCAGCCGTTTCCTGGCGCCAGACGCGGATCTGACGGGCATTCAGACCCGGCGGCGGGTCGATGACGGCGACGCGGTCGCCCATCAGCTCGCAGTGCGCGATCAGTCCGAGCTGCACGGCCTTGACCGCTTCCAGGTCGATCGCGCCACGCTGGTAGGCGGCCATCAGGTCGGGAACCGCGACCATCGAGACCTCGTCCACCGCCTCCAGACCACCGAAGCCGGTGCGGTCGGCGGAGTCGCCGAGGTACTCGGCGGGGCCGGGGTGCGCGGTGTCCGTCTCGGACGGGGCGAACGGCGCGGGCGCCGGGGCCGGCAGGGCCACCGTCTGGTTCTCGGGCCGGGTCAACTGTCCGGCGGGCGCCGCCTCCTGCACGGTGATGAGCTTGGACTGCTCCTTCACCTGCGTGACGACGTAGTTGCGGCCGCCCTTCTTGGCGGTCACGTCGAAGGTCTCGGCGACCTTGCCGCTGTCCTTGACGATCAGCCGGAACCGCTCGGCGGGGCCGTCGCCCTCCGGGTCGGCCACCTCGACGCTCAGCGAACCGGGAGCGGCGGCCGTCACCGTGAAGGTGCCCAGCCGCTGCGGCTCGCCCGGCGGCAGCGCCGTGGGGGTCGAGGAGCCCTTCAACGCCGCGGCGGGGGCGGCCGAGTCGCCGGACGCGCCTTCGGGGGCGCCGCCGACCCGGACGACGTAGGCGGCCGAACCGCCGTTGTTGAAGAAGCCGTAGACACTGTGCGCCAGGTAGTAGCCCTCGGTGAAGTCGCCGAAGGACGCGACGTACTGGGTCCAGTTGGTAACCAGCGTCGGCTCGTTGAGCGGGCCGGTCGGCGCGAGACCCACGAAGGCCGCCACCGAGGTGCCCACCCCCTCGATGGGGCGGGAGCCGCTGGCCACCTCCTCGACGTAGACGCCCGGCGACAGGTAGGACGGCATGCTCGGCTCTCCTCGGGGTTCGAGACAGGTCGTCATTAAGCGTCGGTCGCCGGCCGGTCCCTGGGAACGTCCTCGGGTACCTGTCCGAGGGCAGCGGCGTTGCCCGCGCGGCTGCCCGCCGGGATCGAAGCCCCGCGGACCTGCCCGGCCCGGCCAGGGCCCCGGCTCTCCCGTGCCCGTAGGGGCAGCGAAGGCTGCCCCATGGCCTCTGACCGACGCTCTGTGCGTCCGCGTAGCGTCGCGGCGTGAGCCTATGGACTTCCCTGGAACCCGCCTCCGCAACCGTGGACCCGGGCACCAGCACCACCGTGCGGCTGCGGCTGCGCAACACCGGTGACGTCGTCGACGAGTACCGCTTCGAGGCGGTCGGCGACACCGCACCGTGGACCACCGTGGAACCGGCCACGCTCCGGCTCTATCCGGGGACCACGGGGACGGTGGAGCTGACGTTCGCGCCGCCGCGCACACCCGACGCGACAGCAGGCCCCAACCCGTACGCCGTACGCATCACGCCGACCGAGCATCCCGAGGCGGTCACCGTCCCCGAGGGCAACCTCACCATCACCCCGTTCAGCGAGGTCCGCGCGGAGCTGGTGCCGCCCACCGTCAAGGGCCGCTTCCGCGGACGGCCCAGGCTCGCCGTCGACAACCTCGGCAACACCACCCTGACGGCGTCCGTCAGCGGCGGCGACAACGGTGACGAACTGTCGTACGACATTGTTCCGAGCAACGTGCAGATCGAGCCGGGACGTGCCGCGTTCGTGCGGGCGACGCTCAAGCCGCGCCAGATCATCTGGTTCGGCTCGAAGCAGCGGCGCCCCTACACGCTGACCGTGCAACGGTCGGGGACGACGCCTCTGGAGGTCGACGGCACCTATGTCCAGCGCGGGTTCCTGCCCGGTTGGCTCGCCACCTCCCTGGGCGTGGCCCTGGCACTGGCCATCACCTTCGTGATGCTCTGGATCGCGTACAAGCCACAGGTCCGTACCGCGGCCGTGGAGCAGCTCCAGAAAGCCGGCGTCAGCACCCTGCCGCCGCCCGACGCCGAGGAGACCGACGTGGCCGGCGAGCCTTCGCCGCCCGGCTCGGAGCCGACCGCCGCACCGCCGCTGGAGGAGGCTCCTGAAGACTCTCCGCGGGGCAGCGGAAGCGGGGGCGGGGGCAGCGGCGGCGGCAAGGAAGGCGGGGGAAGCGGCGGAGGCGAAGCCACCTCCCCGAGGGCCGAGAAGGAGTCCGGCCAGCGGACCGTGAACAACGTCCTGCTCAGACTCAGGTCGGTCAAGCGATGCGCGGACGTCCCGGGCACGGACGAGCCTGAGCGGGGCGACCTGGTCACGGTGAGCACCTGCAACCCGAGCTCCGAGAAGAACGAACGCTGGAACATCGAGGTGGTGAAACCGAAGGCCGGTCCCGGGGACACCGCCCTCTTCCAGATACGCCAGGTCAAGGGCGGGCTCTGCATGGACCTCAATGGGTTGGGGGCCAAGCCCGCGGCCAGCGCGGTGTTCACGTACGCCTGTAATGGAACCACCGGGGACAACCAACTGTGGTGGCTCGACCAGCAGGACAAGGACACCTACTGGATCCGTAACTTCGCCAGCCACGGTGCCTGCCTGGACATGGCGGGCACCAGCGTCAGGGGGAATCCCGACAGGCTCGTCATCAGGGATTGCGTCGAGGGCGAGGCCCAGAGGTGGCAGATCGTCAACCCGACCGTCCCGAACTGGACGATCGTCCACCCCTGAGATCCGCGCACCCCTGACATCCGCGTCCGCTACCAGCCGCCCTCGCCCGGCACCAGGCGGCCCGCCTTGCGGTACTCGCGGCGGGCCCCCTCCAGCAGGTCGGCCGTGGTGACCGGTTCACCGCGGCCGGCGGCGGCGTAGGCCGCGGTGACGACGGCGCTGCGGATCGACCCGCCGGCCAGCTCGAAGTCGCGGGCGCACCCGCCCGGGTCGGCGTCCGCCGCACAGGGCACCCCGGCGAGGCTGTGCCGCCACAGCGCCAGTCGCTGCTGCGCGTCGGGGAACGGGAAGTCGACCACCAGGTCCAGTCTCCGGGTGAACGCCTCGTCGATGTTGGCCCGCAGATTGGTGGTCAGCAGCGCGATACCGTCGAACGACTCCAGGCGCTGCAGCAGATAGGCGCTCTCCATGTTGGCGTAGCGGTCGTGCGAGTCCTTGACTTCGGAGCGTCGGCCGAAGACGGCGTCGGCCTCGTCGAACAGCAGGACGGCGTCGGTGCGGTCGGCCTCGGTGAAGATCCGCTCCAGGTTCTTCTCGGTCTCGCCCACGTACTTGTCGACGATCGAGGAGAGCTGGACGACGTACAGGTCGAGGCCCAGTTCGGCGGCGACGACCTCGGCCGACAGTGTCTTTCCGGTGCCGGACTCGCCGGCGAAGAGCCCCAGCACGCCGCGGCCCCGTCCGCCGCCCGCGCTGAGCCGCCAGTCGCCGAGCACCCGGTCGCGGTGGCGGGCGCGCAGGGCCAGTTCCCGCAGCTGGGCCAGCGGCTGGTCCGGCAGGAGGAGGTCGGCCCAGCCGACGTCGGGCCTGATCCGGCGGGCGTGCCGCTCCAGACCGGAAGCGGACTGCTGGCGGGCGGCGAGCCGCAGATGGGCGGCGGTCAGCGCGGTCCCGTCGAACGCGGCGAGCTCCCGGGCGGCCCGCGCGACCCGGGCGATCCCGTCGGCGCCGAGACGGTACGGCGCCACGGCCGCCGCCAGCTCGAACCCCGGTGCCTCGCCGAGCGCGGCCGACCACTCGGCCCCGGCCCCCGCCGAGCGGCGCGGCACCTCCAGGACCAGTGGGTCACGGTCGCACCACTGGGGATCGTAGGGCCGCTCACCGACGAACAGCACCGGGATGTCGGGGGTGGTCAACTCCCGGATCAGTGGGGACGGATCGTCGGGGAGCCGGGACACGACGAGCGCGCAGCCGCGCAGCCGGGCCTCGCGGAGCAGCTCCGGGAGCGGCGGCCCACCGGAGGCGATGACGTGCAGCGCGTCGAGTCCCGCCGCGCCCAGCGCCGCCGCGGCGAGGGCCGGTCCGTCACCCGGGCGGCGTTCGCGCAGGTAGGCGACGATTGGGGAGGCGTTCAGGCGCGCGGCGAGTCTGCGCGTGAACTCCTCGTCGTAGGGGCCCGAGGGCTCGTCGAGCGGGCGCAGGTGCGCGGCGAGGGCGGCGTCCGGGGTGTCGTCGCCCAGCAGATGAGCCACGAGCCGGTCGGGGACACGCAACGTCCGGCTGAGGAACGGCCGTTCCGGCTCCTCGACCTCGACCAGTCCGAGCGCGCACAGCGGGGCCGACGGATGGAACCTGGCTCGCGCCCACGCCAGGTGCACGGGTGCCCCGCACACCTCGAGAGCGAGCCCGGTGGTGGCTCGGCGGCGGCTAACGTCGTCGTTCAGGTATCCGTACAGCGCCTCGAAGACGCGGTCGACATCGGGCGCCAGGGCGATCAGGAGCAGGGCGGTGTCCAGTTCGGTGAGCGCGTGCCGCTCCACGAGGAGCGCCAGCCGGTCGCTTCCCGACGCTGTGGCCGGGGGCGCAGGCACAGGCGCGTCCACCGGCTCCGCGTCCGCGCGGCCCAGCAGATGCCGTACCGCGTCCTCGGTCAGGTACATGCCGCGCAGTGGGTCGTCCGCGGTGGGGTCGGTGGCGCTGCGCCGCTCCACCAGCAGGGCGGCCCGGTCACGGATCAGGTCCAGCCGGGCGAGCAGCGCGCGGGAGACGTCCGATACGGGGTCGCAGGAATACGTCGGCGCGTCTTCGGAGAGCGCGGAGGTGTACGGGGTCATTTCTGTGCCGGCTCCGGATTCGGGTGGCCGGCCGCCGTCGCGTTCGACCCGTGTTCGCCCGGCAGACCACGTGCGGCCGCCCTGGCCGCCGCGGCCTGCGCCACCTGGCGCGGCCGGTGCCGCCGCTCCGGCGAGCCCTCCGCGCTGCCGTCAACCGCGCGTACCCGCACGGCGGCGCCCTCCGTGACCGGCGGCCCGACGTCGTACTCGGGGTAGGCCGGGAACGGCGCGGTCACCACCAGGTCCAGGGACGGCTTGAGTTCACCGCCGAGCGCGGACCAGATCTCCGCCAGCGACCGCGCCTCGGTCTGGAGACCGGCGACCGTTAGGGGCATCGACAGACCCAACGCACCCAGCGCGCCCGGGAGTTCGTCGGCTGGGATGAGCTCACGGGGGAGCAGGGTCGCCAACACCGCGGAAAGGAGCCGGTGTTCGTCCTTCGGCTGCTTCGTCCAGGCCGTGACGAGGTACGACAGCCGGAACCAGCGCGGCGGCTGGCGCCGTTTCAGCACGATTCCACGGCCGTCCTCGACCGGGGCCGAGCCACGGTGCCGCCGTCGCACGTCCTCACGGATGTCGTACAAGTAGGCGTTGACCGCAGTGGTGTTGCGTCGGGCGGCCCAGTCGCGGGTCGGGGCCTCGAAGGAGACGTCGACGCCGGAACCGGCCAACGCGCCCCCTTTGAGAAGCCGTTCGATGACTTCGTCCACCTCGTGGATCACCGTCGTCTCCCGTTCCTGGCTCAGGTACCGCCGTGCCGCTCCGTCGAGTCCGCCGAACGGGCGTGTGCGTCCGATTCTTCGCGTCTCCGCACCCGGTGCCCAGGCGCGGGAGGGACGATGCCGGGGTGGAGCGGCCTGCCCGGGCGGCCGTGCGTCGTTGCCCTCGCGGTCAGATGAAACCCTCGCGCAGGGCATAGGCCACGGCATGTGCCCGGTTGCGCAGGTGGAGTCGGGTGGTCAGCCCGTGCAGCACGTTTTTGACGGTACGTTCGGAGTACGCGAGCTTGGCGGCGATCTCCGTGGTGTCCAGTCCCTGGGCGACCAGCCGCAGAACGTCCGCCTCGCGTGCCGTCAGCCCCGTCACGGGGGCGCCGGTGTTTCCCGCGGCGCAGCGCTGGAGCGTTCCCACCTGACTCATCAGCCGGCCGAGCAGATCGGCGGGCAGGTCGCCGTCGCCCCGCGATGCCGCGATGACGGCCTGCAACAGCCGCTGCGCGGTCGCCTCGTGACGCCAGACGACGGCTCCGACACCGCACTCGATGACCGTGAGGAGTTCACTCTCCCGAAGTGCGCTCACCACAAGGACCGTGCGGGCGGCCTCTCCGCGCACGAGTCGGCGCAGCCGCTCGAAGGTCGTCTCGTCCGGTGTCTCCTCGACCAGCACTGCCACGGCATCGGCCCCGGGCCGGGCCTCGTCACGAAGGTCGATCACCGGATGCTGCCGCAGCTGACTGGCCGCCCCCGCCCCGGAGATGGGGTCCCGCGCGTGGACCACGACGCCGATCCGGTACCCGGAACCGTCCGGTTCCCTGCCCGTGGTCCCGGCCGAACCGGTGTCCGAGGTGCCCGACATACCACTCACTCTTCCCCCATGTTCCTCTGTGGCCTGCCTTACAGATTCAAGTTCCCCAAGGTCAAGGGGCTGCTGGCGGCGAAGGACGACCTGACCGCCTTCGCCGCCTTCCCGAGCGCCCCGAAAACGCCCCCGCGCTACCTCGGGGCTGCCGGTTGTCAGCAGGTCTTGGTGGAGCTCGGCTGCTTCTCGGGGGCGGTGGAAGGCATGTCGGAGTGGGCAGCCCTCGCGCGGCGCAGTTCGTCGGCCTCGTCGCGGACCGCGTCGAGCCTGACCTCCAGCATGCTCACTCGCTCGCGGTAGCGCTCCAGCTCGGCCCGGACGAACTCGGCGTCCGCCACCTGGCGGGCCGCGTCCTCGCGGATCGCGGCGGTCTCCTCCGCGAACTTCTGCTCCGCGGCGTCCAGGGCGGTGACGGCCATGTCGGCCGCGGCCTCGGCGAGCGCGGTCCGTTCCTCGGCGGCCAGGATGCGCTGTGCCGCGGCTCGGGTGACGGTGTCGATGCGGGCCTCGGCCGCGGCCGAGTCGGTGATGATCGCCAACTCCTCGATGTAGGCGGGGAGTTCGGCCGAGAGCTGCTTGATGAGGGCGACCAGGCCGTCACGGGACTGCGCGGCCCGGCCGCTGTCGTCCGCCGCCGACATCGAGGCCATGAGCTCCATCGTCTCGCTGTCCACGGCCTCCATCGCGACCGCGGCCTTCACCGGAGTCGTGACCTGCGCCGGGACCTGCGCCGGGACCTGGGACGCGACTGGCGCCTGCGCGTAGCCGTGCGGGTGGCCCTGGGACGCCGGCTGGGCCTCCTCGACGGCCGGCGCCTGTACGAACTTCGCCGCTTCCTTGGCCCTGGCGGCCGCGCGCTTCTCCTCCTTGCGCTGCTGCCGCTTGGCGCGGAACTTCCGGAACGCGCCGAGCGCGTTGTGCTCCGGGTGCCCGCAGAAGTGGGGCCCCGTTCCCTGGGCGCCCGGTTCGGCCGGCTGGGTGCAGTCCGGGTACGAACAGGTGGGGGCGGCGGTCTCGACGGCGTTGGTGCTCATGGTTCTGCCTCTCGTTGCTGGCTCGGAGGTTTCCGGAGGTCGTACGTCACGAAGCTGAACTTCCGCCCTGTGCCCGGTTGTTCAGTCCGGCGCGACCGGGGCGTCGTCGCTTGTGCCTACTCAGTGCGCCGAAGCCGCCGAACGTTACAAGCCGATCCGGCGTCGGGTTCCGCGCATGCCTCCTGGAGCGAATTCCGCGAGGGGTGTGTAACGTTCGGCGCCCCTTCCGTCTCTGAAGCGCTGTGACCACGACACCGGGTCACAGCGACCACCGAACAGAAACGGAAACTCCCATGTGCCGAACCAAGCGCCGCCGCCCCGCTCTCTGGATCATCACCGCACTGGTCGTCGTGGCCGCGGCCGTCGGCCTCTACGTCTTCCAGCCGTGGCGGGCGTTCACCACGGTCCGGGTGGACGAGGCGCCGCCGGGCGTCGTCGCCGCGGCACGACCGCTGAGCGGTACGTTCGTCTCACACGAGCACGAGACCAGCGGCTCGGTGGCGGTTCTCGAGTCCGGGGACGGGGTGCGGACGCTGCGCCTGACGAACCTGCGCACCTCCGACGGCCCGGCTCTGCATGTGTGGCTCAGCGACCAGCCCGTCGAGGGCGGCGGCGGCAACCTCGACGACGGTGAGCACATCGACCTCGGCTCGCTGAAGGGCAACGAGGGCAACCAGAACTACCTGATTCCGGCGACCGCCGACCTCGGCAGGTTCTCCACGGTGACGATCTGGTGCGAACGCTTCAGCGTGTCCTTCGGCGCGGCCGAACTGAACCAGGCGGCCTGACGGACGCTTCAGGGCCGGTTCACGACCGTCGCCAGTCCCGGAACGCGGTGAGCAACAGGCCCCGGGCATCGTCAGAGATGCTTTCCGGGGTCAGCTCACCCGTCGTGGCGATCGTCTGCCGGAACTGATCCAGATACAGCTCGCACTTGGAGCACTCGGCCAGGTGGCCCACGAAGCGCTGCTCGTCCTCCTCGGACAGGGAGCCGTCCAGAAAATCGGTCACCAACTCCACGAACTCATCGCAGTTCACGCTTGCCCCCTCCCGATCGCGCCCTCGTGGGCTCCCGACAGATACGTTTCCAACTTGCCGCGCAGCAAAGCTCTCGCCCGGTGCAGGAGAACACGCTGGTTCCCAGGCGAGATCTCCAGCAGGGAGCACACCTCCTCGGAGCCGTACCCCTCGACATCGCGCAACGTGATCACGGTGCGGAGACGCGGCGGAAGCCCGTCTATCGCGTCCTCGATCACACCGCGGACCTCACCACGCAGCACATGGTCCTCGGGAAAGTGCCAGGGGCGCGGCTCCTGCCCGACGGCCCAGTGCCCCGCATACGGTTCACCACGGCCGCGGAACCGAGCGGGATCCACCGTCGGGCCCTCCTCCTCCGCCAGGAGATCACCGAAGGGAACGGTCCTGCTCTCCTTCGTGCCGCGCGCTTTGGCCGTGTTGACCAGAATCCGGTAGACCCAGGTCTTCAGACTCGAGCGTCCCTCGAAGTCGCCAATGCCCTTGATGACCGCCAGCCAGGTGTCCTGAACGGCCTCTTCGGCGGAGTCCCTCGTCGACACGAACGACATCGCGACCCTCAACATGCCACCGGACCAACTGTCCAGCACCAACGCGAAGGTCCGCTCGTCACCATCACGCAGTTGCTGTACCAGGACGTCGTCCGGGGGCATTTCGAGTACGCCCGCCATCGTCCCTCCTCACGGCCATCAACGGGGAGCCTCAGCCTACGGGGTGTGGCAGAGGACCATGCAGACGGGAGGCCCTGACCGAGGGGTGGACGTCGGCGAGGGCGCCGATGAGGGCGGTGGCCGACGGACCGGCGGCGAGCGCGGGCAGGGGGACGAACACGGGCCGATGGTGGAAGGCGGCGTAGGCGGGCGCGGACAGAACGCCGAACGCCGTGCCCGCCAGACCGCCGAGTGTGGACAGCACGACCGACTCGGTGAGGAACTGGAGCCGGATCTGGCCTCGACTCGCGCCGAGGGCCCGCCGCCCGGAGCCGCGGTCGAGGAACCGCCCCGCCGCGACCCGCCCGTTGATCAGGGACAGCGGGTCGGCCTTGGCCGCCAGCACGCTCAGGCCCGTGTAGTCGGCGCGGTTGTTCCGGTCGTACCGGTCGTACCGGTGTACCTCGGCGTGGGGTGGCGCGTCCGAGCGAGATCGCCAGTGCCGACAGAACGGAGGGGATCTCGCGGCCGCCGACGCGGGCAAGATGCGCCTGCGTCCGGAACCCGTCGACGTGCGCGGCGTCCTCGACCACGTCACCGCGGTCCACGGCCCAGCCGTCGATCGGGCGTCACGGTCACGGTCACCGCGCAGGACGCGCTCGACGTGTCCGCGGACCCTTTGCGACTGCGCCGGATACTCGGCAACCTCGTCTCCAAGGCCGTCCGTCACACCTCGGCCGGCGACACCATCGCCTTGCGCGCCCTGCGCGCCCTGCGCGACGGCGCCTTCGTCACCGTCGACGTGCGGCCCGGGTCCTACCCGGTCGGTGTGAGCCAGGGCATCGGGTCCACGTACTGTCCGTCCAGGAGGACCTCGAAGTGCAGGTGGGGGCCCGTGGACAAGCCGGTGGAACCAACCCGGCCGACCGGGGAGCCCACCGACACCGACTGGCCCGGGACGACCTGGATCGCGGACAGGTGGCTGTAGGTCGTCTCCAACCGCTTGCCCGCTATGGTTCCGTGGTGGATCACCACGCGATTTCCGTACGCGGGCGTCATTCCGGCGAACTCCACCCGGCCCGAGCGCGCGGCGGACACCAGCGCTCCTTGAGGCCCACCGAAATCCACTCCCGTGTGCAGCTTGGTCACTCCGGTGAGCGGGTGTTCGCGTCTGCCGAACGCTGAGGTGACAGTGGGGGTGCGGAGGGGAGCGGACATGAGCGCCGACGCGGTCGGGACCTCGGTCGCTTCGGGGTTCTGCCGCACGAGCGACTCGTACTGCGCAAGCCGCGCCTCGACCTCGTCGAGGACGTCACGGGCGGCGGCCGGAACCCGGCCCGCTCGGGCCACCGCGTCCGTACCCACGGTGTGAGCGGCGAGGGTCAGGTCGACGAGGTCCCCGTTGACGGTGCCGCGGGTCCTTAGGGCGGTCACCTCTCGCGCGAGCGAGCAGTCCTGTCGGCCCAGTGCCATGATCGCGTCCACCGGATCGCGCGGCGAGGAACGTCCGCTGCCGTTGTCGTCGCGGCCCCACTTCTTCCACTGGGCGTCGGTGAAGCGCGCGATGCCCTGCCGCGACACGCTCGGGGTGTCGTCGTTCCACCCGGAGAGCTGGTCGATCTGGGCGGCGAGAACCGCGGGCGTGACAACCGGGCAGTCGCGGGTCGCCTTGCGCAGCCAGGGGACGTAGGAGCCGTTGACCTTGCCACCCACCGTCTCCGTGACGCCGGCCCCACCGGACGGCCCCGGAGACAGGTGATCGCTCCGCAGAGCCAAGAACGTCGACACTCCGGCCACCGCGACCAGACTCGGCATGACGACGAGCGTGAAGAGACCGGGGCCACGTTGGCGCGGGCGCCGATCGACACGATCAGCACGATCGGGATGATCGGGACGACTCAACGCGCCTTCGCCAACCGCTGGTTTGTCCGCGTCCTGTTCCTTGACGAGGGGAGTGCCTTCCGCCACGCTCCGAGGCTAGCGATCAAGCGCCGCGGCATCACAGGACCTTGCGGCCAAGCTCAGTGCCCCAAAGGGCAGTTCTCGGTCCGACCTTGTATGCGCGCACCCGTCGTGGGACTCCCCGGCCTCTCACGCTGAGGAGAGCAGCTGGACACGTCGGCGCCGTGACACGGTCCGGGATCCGGGTCCGATCACGGTCGGCGTCGGCCCGCGACTGCGTACCCTGCCCCGATCTCGCTGCCACGCACCCGGCACAGGCGGGCGCTACCGGGCCCGCTGCCCTTTCGTGAGGACTGTTCGATCCACCACACGGCACCCTGATCTGCCCGCCCGGGCCTTCCGTCGTCCACCGCGCGAAGGGCAGATTTCCGTCACCGCGCGAAGGGCAGATTTCCGTGGGGTATTTCCGGGCTGCCCGGGGTCGCCGCACCGCGAGACCCCTCAGCGCCCTTGATCGCCATCGCACCGAGGAGAGATCGGACGTTGCCCACACACCACCGGGCCCCTGCCAAGGCGGACACCTCCGGCCCCGCAGCCACGCGCGGGTGCAAGACGTCCTCCGTCCCGACGAGGGCGCGGGCCGTGCTCGCTCTGCAGCAGAGCGCGGGCAACGCCGCTGTCAGCCGTGCGATGACCGTCCAGCGGGCACCGGGCGGCGCACAGCAACAGCAACCCCAGCAGCAACAACCCCAGCAGCAACCCCAACCACAGGTGCCCAGCCAGATCGCCCCGCTGATCGCCAGACTCGAACGTGATCTGAGGGCCTACGACGGGTTTCGCCTTCATCACGAGAAGGCCCTCAAGAACGGGGACTACTGGAACAGCAGGACTCCGGAAGACCTGCTCCCGTGGTGCACGCACATCCAGCAGCTCTTTCAGCATCTCGATGCCTGGAGAGCCGCCGATCCCGCGGTTGAGCGGTGGTACACCGCCTCCCCGGCGCTGGACACCCTGCGCGGCACGATCGCAGGCCACCTCGTGCGCTACACCGAACAGACACAGAATTACGGCTACTTCCTGATGTACCACTTCGGACGGATGTGGCGCGAACCGCAGATGCGGGGACAGCCATTCAACGGCTCCTATCTCGGCCACTTCGCGTCCCTGTCTGCCGAGACCAGGCATACCCTGGAGGTCGACCTCGATGTGAGCACCGAGCGGGTGCGGCACAACCTCGGCGGCGCCCAGGGCCCGGCATGGGTGGACAGCAAGCGCGCGGAGATCGAGGCCGGCCTGCGGCAGTGTGTGCTGCGGCACTACTCACCGGCCGACCGCGTCGAGAGCATCATGGGCACAGCGCAGGCCCCCCGGCCGAACCCCGCTCTGAAGTCAGCCGCGATCCTGGAGAAGGAACCGACGCCATTCCAGCACAACACCGGCGGCTTCGATTTCGTGGACTTGACCAATCACGGTTTCGTCTTCTTCTACATCGAGCAGGCTGGGGCGGGTTTCCGCGGCAGCCGCTTCGGCGGACCCGATCCCGCCCGCATCACACTCCCCATCAGTATGCTGGAACAGCACAACGGCTGGGTGATGCAAAACGACTTCCTCGACAGGGAGTTCCCCACCATCCGTGCCACCGATCAAGGGGAGATGCTCTCCTACACTCGTAAGCCGGACGTTGCACAGAAACAAGATAAATACCTTTCGGTTCCGGCCAAGTCCCCCGAGGGACAGCTGAAGAACGCGGTGCACGAGGCCAAGGCGCTCTACGCCGCTGCCGAGGAGCGTGTCCAGCGGGTGGCCAAGACCTCCGAGCAGGTGGGTCGGCTGGCCCAGCAGGGAGACAAACCTGACGTCCTGATCAGAAAAATGCGGCAGCTCATGCAGCAGGAGAAGGCACTGCGGGACGAAGTGGCGAAGATCGACCAGGTGAAACTGGGCGAACTGCAGCAGAAACGCGCGAGCGCTCTCGACAATTCCAAGAAGTACTCGCGCCAAGTGCGCATCCACCGGCCGGCCGACATGCCGGCGATGACCGGGCACACCCAGTACACCGGTCCCGCGAGCCAGACCGTCCGCGAGGAGAAGACCCGGTCGAACGTGCTCGTCGGCGGCGACATCATCCCGGGGCTGGCCCAGCGCTGCATCGTCGAGATCGCCCGCATCCAACGCCAGCAGCCATCCGTAGGCGCCCGGCTCCGCGCCATGTCGGGCGACGAGCTGATCAACGTGCT
The DNA here is from genome assembly GCF_003963535.1 of Streptomyces cyaneochromogenes. GTDB lineage: Bacteria > Actinomycetota > Actinomycetes > Streptomycetales > Streptomycetaceae > Streptomyces > Streptomyces shaanxiensis. The sequence continues at coordinate 8,432,432 of NZ_CP034539.1, forward strand.
GCTCAAGGACTTCATCCGGCCACAGGCGATGTTGCAGAAAACGGTCCCCTTTACACGCGCGGACGTCGAGTTCAAGAACCCGCGCCCTTGAGAGGGCGTTCCGTCCGTCTCCTGTCGCGGCCTCTTTCGGTTCGGGTGCGGAAGCCTTGGCGGGTGAACGCAGCCCGGGTCCACGTATCGACGTACGGGCCGCAGCCCCACGGCATCGTGGCTGACAAGTGGCTTACGCCGCCCGTCCCTACCGCTGCCACGTTGTGCCCGTACGGCCGCTGAACCCTGCCCGCGGATACCTGGCCCTCGGCCGCACCTTGTGTCCACAGTGAGTCGACCGGTCACCCGAGGAAGGCATATGCACGCACCAGACAGAGACAAGAACACCGCCGAGGCCGCACGCGGCGGCCTCCCCAACCGCCGCCCCGAGACTCTGGACGGCAGATCGCCGCTCCACGCGCTGCAGCGCAGTGCGGGCAACGCCGCGGTCGTCCAGTTCCTCCGCCGATCCGGCGGCGCCCAAGGGCAGAATCGCCACCGGCACGGGGTCGGTTGCGGCCACCAGACAGCGCAGTCCCAGATCCAGCGCGCCGCCGTCCACGATGTCCTGCGCGAGGGCGGCCGCCCCCTGGACGACGCCACCCGCAGCGACATGGAAGCACGGCTCGACGCCGACTTTTCCGACGTCCGTATCCACACCGGCGGCGCCGCCCAGGCGTCCGCGGCGGAGCTGGGTGCCCGTGCCTACACCTCCGGCAACCACGTGGTCATCGGGGCCGGCGGCGCGGACAAGCACACCCTGGCCCATGAGCTGACCCACGTCATCCAGCAGCGCTCGGGCCCCGTGGCCGGCACGGACCGCGGCGACGGACTGCGCGTGAGCGATCCGTCCGACCGCTTCGAACGTGAGGCCGAGGCGAACGCCGTCCGTGCCCTGTCCGGGAGCGTGCCGGTGAGCCGTGCGGTGCAGCGGGCCGATGCCTCGCCGACGCGAGCCGGCGAGGCGCCGCAGGTGCAGCGGATGGAGGCGATCAAGAAGCAAGCCAGCGCCGCACTAAGCCTCTTCGGGCTCCGCAGAGACGAGGTGGCCCCCGGCGCCCCCCGCCAGAAGGCCGCCCAGCACATCCGCGATGTGCTGAAGGCGCGAGGGCTCGAGGGTGAGGACACGGTGGGTTCACGCGTTGCCGATGCCATTGACGGCATCAGGACGGTGGCGGGTGAGCACGGGTCCCGGGATATCCACACCGTGTTCACGCAGCCCGAACTGGCGGAGCTGTACGCGATCCCCAACAGCGACCCGCGCTCGAAGGATGCACACGAGAAGATCGCCGAGTGTGAGCGGGAGTACTGGCTGGCGCAGCACAAGGCGAACCCGACGAGGGGCACGCAGATCGCGATCGATGTGGATGTACAGACCCGTGTGCGCCTGCAGAGGACGGTCGGCGGCACCACCTCGTACATGCGCCAGTTCCAGGAAGCCTTCCGCAAGAGCATGGGCGACGAATGACGTCGCCCGCGGACACGGGGGCCGGCACCTCGGCGCGTTCGGGCCCGGCCAGGACGCGGCGGCGGTCCCCGCGACCTGGCCCTGACGCTGTTGGGTGACGTGCGTGACCTCATGGCCAGGGTGTGCCGGTCCGCACCGCGGGAACAGGACGGCGGCATTGCCGACCGAGCACTGGAGGTCGGGCGGGACCGCGGGGTTCGTGGGCGGCAAGGCGCCGAGCACGGCCATCGGGCGACCGGTGGTGGGCGGGACGACACCCGTCCGGGAATACGACGCGTCCGCGCTCGACCCCAACGGCATTCCTCTGTCCGACAGCCTCGGAACCCTCAACCGCTACCAGTCGATCTGCAAGACGCTCCAGGCAGCGCCGCTCCTACGAACACGGCGGCCGGGGGGACGGGGCCCAGCGCAAGCCCCACGGCGCCTGGTAGGGCTCCGTCACCGGCTCCCTACGTGTTTCTCTTGTTGTGCTTCTTGATACCGGAGTGCAGGTCATTGGGGTTGTTCGGCAGCAACAGGTTTCGGCCGGGCGGGCTGTGGCCGGTGGCGGCCTTGTGCACCCCGATCGCGAAGTCGGTGCAGTTGTAGCGCAGCAGGTTGTATTCCCGGTTCAGATTCTTCTGAATGTACTTCTGGGCTTTCGAGAACTGCTTCTGTGTGAGGGGGACTGACAGTTCGGTGGTCGCGTTGCTCGGATCGTCATAGTTCATCCTTACTTCCCCGGGCACGCTCTGGTGCGGCGCGTCCTGATTGATCTGTCCGCCCTTGGGATAAAAGCCCGCAGAGGACTCGAACTTGTTGTCCTTGTAGAACGCCACCCAGGAGTGACCGACCCGCTGAAGGTAGTTCTCGTCACGGAAACTGGCATTCTTCCGCACCAGAATGCGCAGCGTGATGGGGTCGTCCCCGGCCTCCTGCTCCTGCTCCTGCTGCGCAGCCTCCGTCCGGGGGCCACCTGCCAACTCCCCGGTCGCCGGCACCCGGATTCTGCTGAGCTCACCCTCCTCGTTCCACTCCCAGCCCGGCGGTGGCGCAACGCGTTGACGGGCCGCGGCCGCGGCCGCGTCGGCCCAGTCGGGCACCCGCTGGACGACCTGAGCGGCAGCGGGCACGACAGCACCCGCTGCGCGCCGCACGGGCTGCGCCGTGAACTCCTCGTCGGTGTGTGCCGGAGTGGTCGTGATCCGCTGCACGGGCGCCGCCTCGGTGGGTGCGGGACCGGACATGACACGGCGGGCGTTCTCCTCCGCGGCGCGCTCGAAGTGGTCGGAGGGGTCCGAGACGCTGAGTCCGGAGCCGTTGTCGGTCCCCGCGACCGGTCCCTGACGCTGTTGGATGACGTGCGTCAGCTCATGGGCCAGGGTGTGCCGGTCCGCACCGCCGGAACCGATGACGATGTGGTTGCCGGAGGTGTAGGCGCGGGCCCCCACGTCGGCCGCCGAACGCTGGGCGGCCGGCCCGGTGTGCAGCCGTACGTCGGAGAAGTCCGCTCCGAGACGGGCTTCCATGTCGGTGCGGGTGGCGGGGTCGAGCGGCTGCCCAGGGGCACGCAGCACACTCTGCACTGTCCGCTGGACGGACATCCGGGCCGTCCCCGCGCCTGTCGCACGGTCGGTGCGGATCGTCCGCGCGACAGCGGCATTGCCGGCCAACCGCTGGAGGACAGGCAGGACCGCGGGGTTCGTGGGCGACAAACCGCCCGCTCCGGCCGTCGGACGACCGGCGGTGGGCGGGACGGCGGAACGCGAGGGGGCGCGGCCCCTCGCCTCCTCGCGATGCGAATGCTGCATTGCCACTGACGCTCCCGGGCCCGCGCGGACATGACCAACCACCAACATCGACCGAATGGCTCGGCGTGCCCAGAGCCAAGGGGCCAGGAATTCGCGCAGCCCAGTGCCGAAGGAGGGGCAGATCCGGTTGCGTCCAGGGAAGGTGGTGTACGGGTTCGACGCCGCGAGCGAGTGAGCATGTTGGAGGTCAGGCTCGACGCGGTCCGCGACGAGGCCGACGAACTGCGCCGCGCGAGGGCTGCCCACTTCGACATGCCTTCCACCGCCCCCGAGAAGCAGCCGAGCTCCACCGAGACCTGCTGACAACCGGCAGCCCCGGCCGGAACGTTCGTCCTGAGGGGGACGGGGCCGTTTCCCGCTGGACGGGCGTCGCTCAACCGATCGTGAAGGTCGCCGTCTTGTCGTCGAAGGCGGTGTCGCCGTCCTCCGCCGTGGCGAGGGTGGCGACGTGCCAGCGGCCGTGCTCGGACTCGGAGGCATCGGCAGCGTTCACCGTGACCTTGTAGGTGCAGCGGGCGGTGTCCTCACCGGCGGGATTGCACGTGGCCGACTCCGCGGCGGCCAGTTCCTTCTCGGTCAGCCCGTTCTTCGCGAAGGGGCCGTCGGCCGGCCAGGCCAGGACCTTGAGACTCTTGACGCCGGAGGCCGCAGTGACTTCGGTGGTGAAGGTGAGGGAGCCCTCGCGGTCTCCGGCGGGGGCCGTGTAACGGGCGGTGCTGTTCTCCAGGGCGGGCGGTTGCTCCCCGGCGTAGGCCAGGACGAACGCTCCGGCGCCGCCGAGGACGACGAGTGCGGCGGCCGAGCCCAGGATGATGCGTCGAGACATGACAGTTCTCCCCGTGATTGCGTCAACTTGAGCGGCGCCTTTGGCTGCGCCGCTGCATCAATAATCACCGCTCGGGGCGGCCCGGCCGTAAGTACGAATACTCATCTCTGGATGGGGATTTGGGCGCCGGCCTTGCCCTTTCGTGCAGTTCGTGCTGTGCAGGCTTTGCTCAGCCAACTACCCGGTCCGGAGGGGTACGTAGGGGACGAGCGGGGTCACCGGACGTCAGCGGAGGCGTTCATCAGGGGGCTGTGCAGGCAGATGCGGCCGGCGGCGATACCACCGGTGAGCTGGCCCACCAAGCTGATCACGGTCGGGGACCCGGACGCCTGGGCAGTGAGGCGTCCTTCGCAGCGCTGTGCGGTGTCAGCCCAGTCGAGCGTTCCTCGGGCAGTCGGCAGTACCGTCGCCTGAACCGGGGCGGCGACCGGCAAGCGAACGCGGCCCTGCACCGGGTCGTGCAGACCCGCCTGCGCGCTGACCCGCGCACCCAGGACTACTACGAACGCCGCGGCAAGGAGGGCAAAACCCGGCGCGAGATAGTCCGAAGCCTCAAGCGCTACGTGGCCAGGGAGGTCTTCCACCTGGTCAGACATGTGCAGTCGCAACCCCCGTCATAGGGGCAGTCGTGATACGTGAGAGGGTCTGAGGCGTGAGTGAAACACCGTCGAACACCCTGCAATACCGCTTTGACGGGCCAGAAGAGGCTCCCGTCCTGATCTTGGGTCCCTCCCTGGGTACCACATGGCACATGTCGTAGATACCGTCCAGGGGCGTCCACGTGGTCCAGAGTGAGTGGGTATGTTCGGGTTGGGGCCTTGTGGTGCGAGAGCGTCCACGGGGTTGGTGACACGCTCGTGACACCTGCAGCGCTCCTGCCGCCGTGTCCCGACGGGGAGTCGGTGTAGACGGGACCTGATGCGACTTGCATCGCCGGACTGTTCCGACGATGCCCGTCGTGCAGTTGGTCAAGGTGCCCCGGCAGGACCTCTCTTCGTGGTCCTTGCCGATCAATGAGCTTCTTCGAGCTGGCCACCGATCAGGTGACGGCCCACACAGCGCAACGAGCGAGGCCCCCGAGCTGTTGATCGAGATGTCTGACGTCTCAACCACGCTGCTCGGGGGCCTCGTTGGTCATCCATCCCGCCGTACTCGACCTGCCCCATGCACTCGTGGAGTGGGTGACCATGCTCGTCGTCACCCGTGAGGGCGACCGGCGCTGCAAGCTCCGCCCGTCGCAGCGCGCGATGGTGGCACTGGTGTACCTGCGCGAACACATCACCTTGGCGAAGATCGCTGCCGGATTCGGGATCAGCGAGTCCACCGCCCACGCCTACACCAGCGCAGTCGTCCACTTGCTCGCCGGACGCGCCCCCGGTCTGCTGAAAGTCCTGCGCGAGGCCGACGCGGACTTCGCCTGCTGGACGGCACGCTCGCCGAGTGCGACTGGGTCGGCGACGGACGGGCCGACTACTCCCACAAGCACCGTCGGCACGGGGTGAACGTGCAGGTGGTCACCGATCCGGACGGCCGGCTGCTGTGGCTGTCACCCGCGCTGCCGGGCCGGACTCATGACCTGACCGCTGCTCGCACCCACCGGATCATCCGCATCTGCGAGCGCCAGGGCGTCCCCATCCTGGCCGACCTCGCCTACCAGGGCGGCGGCCCCTGGGTGACCACGGGCATGAAACGCAGACCCCTGCAGGAACTCACTCTCACCGAGAAGACTGTCAACCGGGCCCTGGCCGCGGCACGGGCACAGGTCGAACGAGGCGTCGCGCGCCTGAAGTCCTGGCGGATCTTCCGCAGATCCCGGTGCAGTCCAAACCGCATGACGTCAATCGCCAAAGCCATCCTCACCCTGGAGCGGCAACGCTGAAGAAGCTCAATGTCCCAGCGCCTCGGCGAGCGTCCAGCAGTTGCGCCGTTCCAGCTCCATCAGCATTGGCTGGGTCATCTGCCATGCCGGCAGCCGCGAGTCGCGACGCGGGAAGCGGCAGGCCACCACTGGTCCGCATCGACCAGCCCGCCGTGGCCGGCCTCAGCCACCACGGCCCGGCACGCTCCTCTACACCAGCCGCGGTACCGGCTTCTGGGGCCCGCCGTTCCGCGTCTTCGCCCCCCAGCGAGATCACCCTGCTGGTGCTCCGCTCTCCGCAGCAGCAGTCCACCTCGATGTAGCGCTGGACGGGCCGACACATCCGCTTGGAGGACATCGGCTTAAAGCAATCCACGAGTCGAGGGATACGGCGTCAACGGACTGCGATGGCGTGGGCGTCCTGGTCCGGGAGACCGGGCGACCTCAGGCCATGGCCAGGACGGCCGAGACCAAGGCCCGCAGGCAGACGTTCTCGGCTTCCTCGTCCGGCAGGGAGAGGTGCTGCATCGTCAGTCCGTCGAAGCCGGCCAGGAAGAACCTCGCGATTGTCTCGGCGGGTTGGCCGAGCTGGTGACCGGTGCGTTCGGCGGCCTGGCGGACCAGCTTCGTCGTCACCGCCAGGACCTCGCTGTAGTGGCTCTGAAGAGCCTCCTGCACGTGTGGTGTACGCAGGGCGAACATGCTCAGTTCGGTGAGCAGTTGGTGCGAGGCGGGCTGTTCGAGCACCGTACGCCAGAGTGCTTCGGCGAGCGTGACGACGGTTTCCTCGAAGCTCGCGTCCGTGGGTGCGGCCTGTGTCACCTGGTCGACGAGGTCTTGCGTGAGCTGTTCCATGACGGACCGGTACAGTTCCTCCTTCGTGCCGAAGGTGTAGTGCACGGTCGCCTGTGCCACGCCGAGTTCGGCGGCGATGGCGCGGGTGCTGCCGGCGGCGACGCCCTCCCTGGCCATGAGGGCGATGGCCGCCTTGATGAGTTGTGGGCGGCGCTCCGCCGCGGACACATGAGCCATGACCACGATCCTATTCGACTCAGTCTGCCGAACAGGTCGCTCGACAAATCACCGGTACATGCTGATGCCCGCTCCTGGGCCTGTGGCCGGTCGGACGGGCGGACCGGCCGCAGGCCCAGGAGCACGCGCAGCCTGTCAGTGGGCGGTCCTCGATGCCTCGGAACGGAGCAGGGTGTTGAGGTTGGCCATGGAGGTGCGCATGCCGGCGCGCATCGCGGGCTGCTGGATGGCGTCGAGGAGGAGCCCGAGCGGGCCGAGGCCGATGGTGTACTCGACCTGGTAGAGCATTTCGGTGGCTTCTCGGCCGTCGGCGCTCTGGACGGGTCGGAATTCGAAGGTGTTGGTGAGGTCCTGGAGCGGGGCGAAGCCGGTGCCGGTGTCGACGCGGCGTTTGAGGGGCTCGATCTCCTGGACGGTCCAGATGGAGTCGGTCTTGAGCGGGCCGAGGGTGCGGTTGCGTTCGGCGTAGGTCCTGCCGACGGTGGCGAGGCCGTGGTGGTCGGTGACCTCGATGGCGCCGGCGACCCACTCGGCGTAGCGGTCGGTGCGGGAGATGACGTCCCAGACCCGCTCGACGGGGGCGTCGATGACGGCGGTCTCGGCGACGAAGAATCGGTTCATGGCAGGGGTTTCCTTTGCTTGTCGGTGGTTGTCGGGCTCAGATCTGGTGGAGGAGTTCGGTGGCGGTGTGCTGGCCGGAGCGGACCGCGCCGTCCATGTAGCCGTTCCAGTACGGGGAGAACTCGGCGCCGGCCCAGTGCACGCGGTGGTGGGGGCGGCCCATCCACTGGCCGAAGTCGGTGAGGACGCCGGGGGCGGCGACGGCGGTGGGGCCGCCCTGGGTCCACTGCTCGGCGGTCCAGTCCTGCTCGACGTAGTCGACGGTGTCGAAGGCGCGCTCCCCGACGACCTGGGCGAAGCAGCGCAGGACGGCGCCGCGGCGCTCGGCGGCCGAGCGGTGGGCCCACTTGCGCCATTCCCTGCCGCCGAGGAAGCCCATCAGCACCCCCGGTCCGCCGTCGGGCGGGGTGTTGTCGAACATCTCGCGGATCGGGGAGCCGCCGCGCAGCAGGCCCATCCCGGACAGGCCCTCGGCCCGCCAGAACGGCCGGTCGTAGACGGCGACGCACTTCATCAGGGTGCCGAAGGGCAGGCGCTGGAACAGCTGGTCCTGCTGGGCCGGCAGCAGCGGGTCCCACACGATCCGCGAGGCCACCAGCGGCGGTACGGCCACGATCACCCGGCCGGCCCGCCAGTCACCGGCGTCCGAGACCACGGTGACACCGGTGGAGTCCTGGCTGACGCGGCGCACCGGCGCGTTGAGCTGGACCCGGCCGTCGAGTTCCTCGGCCAGACGCTGCGCGACCAGCTGGGAGCCGCCGACGAACCGGCTGTCCTGGGCGCCGCCGGTGGTGCCGGTGCCGCGCTCCATCGTGCCGGGATGGGTCTCGTCGCCGAACGTGGAGACGTACCAGAGGCTGAACAGCGCGGACGCGTCACGGGCCTCACCGCCGTAGGCGGAGTTCAGGAAGACGTTGACCAGATCGACGGCGGCGCCCGTGATCCCGGCCTTGCGCAGCCACGTCTCATAGGTCATACCGTCCAGCTCACGGGCGTTCGGGGCCCGCCACGGCGCCGCCGGATCCACCTTGGCCGCGGCCTGCCCGATGCGGGCCAGCGCGATACCCATCTCCGGCAGCGCCAGCGGGTCCGGCAGCAAGTGCCCCGAGAACCGCCTGGCCCTGCCGTTGCGCACGTACACGTTCTCACCCGGGACGGCGGCCCGGTAAGTGGCCACCCCGACCTCCTTGGCCAGCGCCAGGATGTGGTCCTGGGTGGGACCCACGAACTGCCCGCCGATCTCGGTGACCTGACCGTCGCCGAGACGGTGGTTGAGCAACCGGCCACCGACCCGAGCCCGGGCCTCCAGGACGGTCACGGACCTGCCCGCCGCGACGAGTTCCCGCGCCGCCGTCAGACCGGCCAGCCCCGCACCGATCACCACCACATCGGCCCTGCGGGCCTGGTGTGACGTGACGGTGTCCTGGTTCTGCGTGCTGCTCATGGTCACTCCTTGGTCGTGGAAGTGCGGTTCCGGCGCATGACCTGGCCTCTTCCGGGGGCGATGGGCTCCGGTGGACATCACCATACAGACGACATGGTCGCATGACAATGTCACGTGTTTTAGTTGTTCGATGTGGTCGACCGACTTGAGCAAGTGATAAAGTCGGTGCTCGCAGCAGCTCGGATGCCGCCCACGGCACCGGCATGCCTCATGCCCGTAGCCGCTCGACGGCGCGGGCCCACCCGTCCCGCCGTTCGTCCCGCGTCCGCCATGAAATGTGGCGGGACATTCCTTACCGACTCTGGGAGTTCGCCATGGCAGTCCTGCTCCATCGGCTGGGCCGCAGCGCCTACCGCCACCGCAAGCTGGTGCTCGGCATCTGGCTCGTGGTCCTTGCCGCGCTCCTCACGTGCGCCGGCGTCTTCGGCGGCAAGCTCGACGACCGCTTCGCCGTCCCGGGCACCGAGTCGCAGCGCGCGCTGGACACGCTCGGCAAGACGCTGCCCGAAGCCTCCGGAGCGGGCGCCCAGATCGTCTTCACCGCGCCCGAGGGACACCGCGTCACCGAGGCCCGCTACACCGCGGCGGTCGCCGGAGCCGAGGCGGCGGCGGCGAAGGCGCCGCAGGTCAAAGCCGTCATAGGCCCCGGCCGCTCGGGGGCGGTCTCGGCCGACCGGAGCACGGCGATCGTGCAGGTGCAGTACTCGGTGCAGCGGGCCGAAGTACGCCCCTCGTCCCTGGAGGTGATCGAACGGGCGGCAAAGGCCGCCGAGAACAACGGGCTCAGGGCGTCGGTCGGCGGCAGTGCCTACGGCAGCAACGGCGTGCACATCGGCCCGTCCGAGATCATCGGCGTCGCCGTCGCCGTGCTCGTCCTCGTCGTCACCTTCGGCTCCCTGCTCGCCGCGGGCATGTCGCTGCTGCCCGCCCTGCTCGGCGTGGCCGTGGGACTCACCGGGCTGCTCGCCCTCACTCCGGCGGTCAGCATCTCCTCCACCGCCGTCACGCTTGCGCTGATGCTGGGGCTGGCCGTGGGCATCGACTACATCCTGTTCATCCTGACCCGCCACCGCCAGCAGCTCGCCCGCGGAACCGACCCGCAGGAGTCCATCGCGCTGGCCAACGGTACGGCCGGAAGCGCGGTCGTCTTCGCCGGCAGCACCGTGATCATCGCCCTGGCCGCACTGAGCGTCATCGGCATCCCGTTCCTGACCGTGATGGGTCTCGGTGCCGCCGGAGCCGTCCTCGTCGCGGTCCTGGCCGCGATCACCCTGCTCCCGGCCCTCGCCGGATTCGCCGGCACCCGGTTGACCCCGAAGCCCGGCAGGAAGGAGGCCCGGCGGGCCGCCGATCCTGACGGATCCGCCGGCAGGGCGACCCTGGGCGCCCGCTGGGTGCGGACCGTCGTCGCCAAGCCCCTCCTCACCGTCCTGGCTGTCGCCGGCATCCTCGTCGCACTGGCGCTCCCCGCGGCGGACCTGCGCCTTGGCCTGCCGGACAACGGCTCGGCCCCGGTCACCTCCACCGAACGCAAGGCGTACGACACGGTCAACGACAAGTTCGGCCCCGGCTTCAACGGCCCACTCCTGGTGCTGACCGAGACCGACAAGGGGTCGGGGGCGCACGCGGGCGCTCAGGCCGCGCAGAAGCTGCGGGACCTCAAGGGGGTCAAGGCGGTCCTGCCCCCCGCGCCCACACGCGATCCCGCGCAGACCGTCATCCAGGTCATCCCGGAGACCGGTCCCGACAGCGCCCGCACCGACCGGCTCGTCCGCGACATCCGTGCCGCCGCCCCGGACATCCGCGAGACCACCGGAGCGACGGTCGCGGTCACCGGAACCACCGCCGTCAACATCGATGTCTCCAACCGCCTCAGCGACTCCCTGCTGCCGTTCATGGCGATCGTCGTCGGCCTGAGCCTGATCCTGCTGACCATGGTGTTCCGCTCGCTGGTCATCCCCCTCAAGGCCGCCGTCGGGTTCCTGCTGTCGGTGGCGGCCTCGCTCGGCACGGTCGTCGCCCTGTTCCAGTGGGGCTGGCTGGCGGACACCCTCGGCCTCGCCCACACCGGTCCCGTCGTCAGCTTCCTGCCGATCATCCTCATCGGCGTGCTCTTCGGACTCGCCATGGACTACGAGGTCTTCCTCGTCTCCGGGATGCGGGAGGAGTGGGTCCACACCGGCGCGGCCCGCCATTCGGTGACCGAGGGCGCGCGGCACAGCGTCCGCGTCGTCACCGCGGCCGCCCTGATCATGTTCACCGTCTTCGCCGGGTTCTTCCCCCTCGACGACGCCCTGATCAAGCCCATCGCCTTCGCCCTCGCTGTCGGTGTGGCCATCGACGCCTTCGCCGTCCGCCTGACCCTCGTCCCGGCAGTCCTCGCCCTCGCCGGACGGCACGCCTGGTGGCTCCCCGCCTGGCTCGACCGCAACCTGCCCGACCTCGACGTCGAAGGCACACGCCTCCAGAACGCCCCGAAGGCGGAGCACAAGGAGCCCCAGCCAGTCCACTGAACCGGCTGAACACCCGCCGGACCCGCCGGGTCCGCGCAAGGGCCTGGCCCGGAGGGGAGCGCATCCTCCGGGCCGGGCCCTTGCGTGCCGGCACCCCGCGACATCCTGGACCGGCTCGGCCTGCCGCGAGGTACCGCGTCGTTCACCTGACCGCCGAGGAAGACCTCACGCCCGTGGCCGACTGGTCGGCGCCTCCCTCAGCAGCAGACCAGCCCGCAACTCGAGGGGGGTCACTCCGTGCCACCGGCGCACCGCCCGCCGAAGTGCGCTCACGTCCGCGAAGCCTGCCTGACGTGCGATGTCACGAAGCGTCAGTTCCGGTCGCCGCAGCAGTTGTTCGACCCGTTCGCGGCGTACCCCGTCGACGATCGCCTCGTACGTGGTGCCGCACTCGGCCAGGCGACGGCGCAGGGTGCGTTCGCTGGACGCGTGCTTGCGGGCCTGCTCGATGAACGAGGGGATGTCCGGCAGGCTCTGCGCGATGGAGATCTCCAGCACCTCGAGCACGTCCTGCTGCTCGCGCCGTGACGTCATGTCCTTCTCCAACACGTCGAGCACCGAGGTGTAGGTGATGGGATCCCGCCCCGGCATGGCCGCACGCGCCCACCGGGCGGGGATCACCATGCGGTTGCCGGCGGCGTCGAAGCGCAGGGGGCAGCGGAACAGTTCATCGAACGGACGCGTGTCGCGCGGGGCGGGAAAGGCGAACTCGACCGCCTGCGGGGCGAACGACGCACCGATGCTGAGCCGGGTGAGGGTGACGACACTGGAGAACGCCTCCTCGATCAGGAAGACGGCGACCGTCGGATCGAGCGCGGGGTCCGGCAGATCGGCCCTCAGCACGTAGCCCACGTCCTCCCAGCCGGCCGACCACACCGTCATCGCCCCGGAGAGGTTCTGGTATCGCACGCCCGTCTCGATGGCCTCCTCCTGGGTATCGGCGGCCATCATCGCGAAGCCGAGCAGCCCCCACGCGGTCAGGTGCTGAGCCGCGCCCACCCGCAGCCCCAGATGCTCGTCCCCGGTCAGCTCCACCGCCTGACGGATGACGTCACTGCCCTGCCGGTAGGAGACCCGCAGCTCGGCGGAGCCCATCACCGTCGGGTCCAGCCCCACCCTGTTCAGCAGCGGCTGCAGGTCGACGCCGCACGCGTCGGTGACCCGGACGAGGTAGTGCAGGATGTTCGGCGCGATGGTGGCCGAGGTGCTGCGGCTGGTTCCCGGAGAAGTGATCCGGGGGGGAACATCGGGCATCGCATTCCCTCTCACCAGGGAGTTCTCGCTTCACGGTACGTAGCCGGGCCCCGCCGGTGCGGCGTGGTGGCCGCCAGGGCCTCCCTTCCGGCCTACGGCGCACTGCAAATGGCCATTCCGCCTCTCTACCTTTGCGGAAACCCGCATGTTCACCGTACGCGCCCGGCATGGAGCACAGCGCGAGAGCGCACTATACGAAAGCTCACCATGACAACACCTCTGCATACCCCGGTTCCGCGACGATCTGTGTTCCGGAGCCCGCTTGCGCCGGCCCGACGGGCCGTGGCGACGGTGTTCGCCGCCCAGGGAGCGGCGGTCGCTGCGGTGTCCACCACGGTGCCCGCAGTCCAGGAGCGTCTCTCGCTCTCTTCGCTGACGATGACCGTGCTCGTCGTGGCCGTCGCGTTGAGCGCGGGCGTCGGCAGCTTCGCCGGACTGGCCGTGATCCGCCGTCTGGGGCTGGTCACCACCATGCGGATCGCGGTCGTGGCGACCGCCGTGGCTCTGCTGCTGATCGGCTGGGCTCCCGACCAGGCCGTGGCCGCGGTGGCCTACGGACTGTTCGGTATGGCGCTGGGCTGCATCGACGTGTCGGCGAACACCCGGGCCGCGGCGGTCGAACGCCACTACGGCCGGAGCATCTTCGCCTCCTTCTACGCCGCCTGGAGCGCCGCCGGTGTCACTGCCGCTCTGCTGACCGCGGGCACAGCCGACCTCGGCTGGCCGGCCGAGTACACCCTGACCGTGCAGGCCGGCCTCATCCTGGCACTCGCCCTGACCGTCCGCTCGCACACGCTGCCTGCCGAGTCACCGATCGCCGTGTCCGGCCACGGGGAGTCCGTCGTGCTCGGCCGCGGTCTGTGGGTCAGACTCGCCCCGTTCGGCCTCGTCCTCCTGGTTGCCTATGTCATCGACTCCACGGTCTCGTCGTGGTCGACGCTCTATCTCCACCAGACCCTGGACACCTCGCTGTCCCTCGCGCCCCTGGCCTATGCCGCCTACCAGGTGGGCACCGTCACCGGGCGGGCCTGCGCCGACCACCTCGTCCGCAGGATGGGCCCGGCGGCCGTGGTGCGTGCCGCGACCCTGCTCACCGCCGCGGCCCTGGCCGGCTTGGCGGCCGCCCCCGCTTGGCCGTACGCGGTCCTGGCCGCCGCGTGCACAGGGCTCGGGGTCTCCGCACTCGTCCCCCTGTGCCTGGCCTCCGCCGGACGCCTGCGACCGGGAGCGGCCGAAGCCGTCCTGGCCCGTATGAACGTTTTCAATTACACGGGCGTGCTCGCCGGCGGGGCCGCCAGCGGAGTCCTCGGGTCCACCGGTCACTTCCGACTCGCCTACGCGATACCCGCCGTGCTCGTCCTCGCCCTCCTGACGACCGCACGATCCTTCGACCGCCGGTCGACGTCGTAGGCCGCGGGCAGCCGCCGCCCGGGCTTGCCCGTATGAACGCTGGTGCCCCTGGGGCAGATGTGCCGCAGGGGGCCGTCGTCTCCTCGTTCATCACCGGCGCGTCGGAATACGGCGCAGGCAACCGCCGCATTCGCCGCACGCCTGCGCGGTCTGGAGCTCAACCTGTGTCCCCGTTCGGTTCTGTCGTCTGACCGTGTCATGTAACACAATCAGTCGACATTGTCGTCTGACAATGTCGACTGTACGGTAGTCCGCAAGCGACTGCTGGTGCAAAGGAAAGGCACGCTCATGACTCACGCGTCCGTTGACACGGCCCAGGCAATCCCCGAGCGCCCGGCGCTGCCCCTGATCGGCCACGCTCTGGGCATCCCCCGGGGTGCCGACGGCCTCGGTCATCTGGTGAACGAAGTCAAGGACCTGGGCCCGGTATTCAAGATCCGCATCTTCGGTACCGAGACCGTCCTCGTCGGCGGTCTGGACCTGGTGACAGAGCTGTCGGACGAGACCCGGTTCCGCAAGAATCTGCACCCGGACCTGGTCGAGATCCGCCGGCTCGGCGGGGACGGCCTGTTCACCGCCTTCAGCCATGAGGCGAACTGGCAGAAGGCGCACGACATTCTGATGCCGGCGTTCTCGCTCGGTGCGATGCGCGGCTACCACGCAACCATGCTCCGGGTCGCCCGCTCCCTGATCGCCAAGTGGGACGCGGCGGCGGCGGAGCGCCCCGTGGACGTGCCCGAGGACATGACAAGGTTGACCTTCGACACGATCGGGCTGTGCGGGTTCGACTACGACTTCGAGTCGTTCCGCCGCGACGAGCCGCACCCCTTCGTCGAGGCGATGTCACGGGCGCTGGCGTTCACCCAGGCCAAGGGTGAGTCCATCCCCGGCACGCAGCTGTTCAAGTGGAAGCAGGCCGACCAGTTCCGCAAGGACGCGGCGCTGATGACGGACCTGGTCGACGAGGTGATCCGGCAGCGCAAGGCGTCAGGCGACACGAGCACGGATGATCTGCTGGGCCGGATGCTGCACACCCGCGACGCGGCGACCGGCGAGCCGCTGGACGACGTCAACATCCGCCACCAGGTGATCACCTTCCTCATCGCCGGGCACGAGACCACCAGCGGTGCGCTGTCCTTCGCCCTGTACTACCTCACCAAGCACCCCGAAGTGCTGGCCCGCGCCCAGGCCGAGGTGGACGGGCTGTGGGGCGACACGGACACCCCCGAGCCCGAGTACGGGGACATCGGCAAGCTGACGTACATCCGCCAGGTCCTCAACGAGAGCCTGCGGCTGTGGCCGACGGCGCCCGCCTTCGCCGTGGAACCCCTTGAGGACACCGTCATCGGCGGCAAGTACGCCGTGCGCAAGGGCGAGACCCTCATGGTGCTCACCCCCGCCCTCCACCGCGACCCCGCCTGGGGCGAGAACGTCGAGCTGTTCGACCCCGAGCGCTTCACTCCCGAACAGGAGGAGGCCCGCCCGGTCCACCTGTTCAAGCCGTTCGGCAACGGTGAACGCGCCTGCATCGGCCGTCAGTTCGCCCTGCACGAGGCCACCCTGCTGCTCGGCCTGCTGGTGCACCGCTACCGGCTCATCGACCACACCGACTACGAGCTCAGGGTGAAGCAGTCGCTCACCATCAAGCCGGACGAGTTCACCCTGAAGCTCGCCCGGCGCACCAGCGGCGAGCGCCGCCTGACCGCCGCCGCACGCAGTGCCGGCGTCGGCCATGACGCTCCCGCGGCCCGCCACGCCACCGGCACCGCACTGACCCTCCTGCACGGCTCCAACCTCGGCACCTGCGCGGGTATCGCCCGTGATCTGGCCGCGGACGGCGACGAGCACGGCTTCACCCCTTCCGTCGCGCCGCTCAACGACGCGGTGGGCAAGCTCTCCTCCGGCAGCGGACCGGTCGTGATCGTCGCCGCCTCCTACAACGGCAGGCCCACCGACGACGCCGCGGAGTTCGTCACCTGGCTCGAGGGGCTCGAGCCCGGCTCGCTTGACGGCCTTCAGTACGCCGTCCTCGGCGTCGGCGACCGCAACTGGGCCGCCACCTACCAGCGCGTCCCCGCCCTCATCGACGAACGCCTGACCGCGGCCGGTGCCACGGCGCTGCTGGAGCGCGGTGCCGCCGACGCCTCCGGGGACTTCGCGGGCACGGTCGAGCGGTGGACGGGCGACGTGTGGACCGCCCTGCTGGAGCGGTACGGCGACTCGGCGGCCGGGGGCCCGGCTGCCACCGAACCGGAGGAGAGCCAGGGCCTGTACGAGCTCCAGGACGCCGGCGACTCGGTCATCGACCAACTCGCCGCACGGCACGGCGTGCAGCCGATGGAGGTGCTCGACGCCTACGAACTCGTCGACATGGAGCACGAGTTGGGTCGCTCCAAGCGGTTTCTCAAGCTGCGGCTGCCCGACGGCGTCACCTATCGCACCGGCGACCACCTGGCCGTCCTCCCGAGCAACCCCGACGCCCTCGTCCAGCGGGTGGCCGACCGTTTCGGCCTCGACCTGGACCGCACCGTCCGCCTTCAGGCGCGCCGCCGCAGCCGGAGCGCCCTGCCCGTCGACCGGCCGCTGACCCTGCGCCGCCTGCTCACCGACTTCGTCGAACTCCAGGACCCCGCCACCCAGGAGCAGGTCGCCGTGCTCGCCGAGCACACCGCCTGCCCGCCCGAGAAGCGGCCCCTGGCCGAACTCGCCGCGACGGATGCGGAGACCTTCCACGAGCAGGTGACGGCCCGCGGGCGTAGTGTCCTGGACCTGCTGGAGCGCTACCACGCCTGCGAGCTGCCGTTCGAACGTTTCCTGGAGCTGCTGCCGGTCATGCGCCCGCGCCACTACTCGATCTCCTCCTCCGCGCAGGCGCAGCCCGGCGAGGTGGACCTGATGGTGTCACTGCTCGCCGCGCCCCACCGAGGCGGTGAGGGCACCTTCCACGGCATCGCCTCCCACCACCTCCAGACCGTCACGGCCGGCGACACCGTCCAGGCGAGGGTGCTCCCGTGCAGCGAGGACTTCCGCCTCCCCGCGGATCCCTCCGTGCCCGTCATCCTGGTCAGCGCGGGCACCGGCCTGGCCCCCTTCCGCGGTGCCGTCCTCGACCGCCACCACACCAAGTCGACCGGCACACTGCTGTGCTACTTCGGTTGCGACCACCCCGACGTCGACTACCTCCACCGCGGGGAGTTCGAGGCGGCCGAAGCGGCCGGAGCCGTCAGCATGCGCCCCACCTACAGCTGCGCGCCCGAGGACGGCGCCCGCTTCGTCCAGAACCGCATCGCGCGCGAGAGCGACGAGGTGTGGGCAGCACTTCAGGCCGGGGGCCGGGTCTACATCTGCGGCGACGGCCGACGCATGGCCCCGGCGGTGCGGGAGGCGTTCATGTCGATCCACCGCAAGTACACCGGCGCGAGTGACGAGGAGGCGGCCGCCTGGCTGGCCGCCCTCACCAAGTCCGGTCACTACGTCGAGGACGTCTGGGCCGGCTGACCTCAGCCGCCTCGGCCGCTCACCCCTCCACGGCCACGGGTGCCGACGCGCCCGTGGCCGTCGTGGCGCGAACCTCCCGTCTACGTGCACCGAGCAGGCGATGGTCAGGACGTAGCCGATGCCGCGTGCCTCAAGGGCGGCGCGGAGCTGCGGGGTCCTGGCCGTTGGCTTCGCCGCCGGGCACCCAGGAGGCGGTGATCCCGGCGTCCAGCGCAGCGGTGAGCACCTCCCGAGGCCGGACGGGGCTTGGTGGCGAACTGCACCGTATCGGGTATCCCGGCCCTGGCGCGGCGCTCGGGGCATGGGACCAGGAGTGTTCGGGGAGGTGGAGGCGCCGGTCGATCAGGGCCCGTCCCGGGCGGGTGGCCAGGCGAGGAACACGCCGACCGGGGCCTTTTCGTTGCGTCCCGCTGTGCCGGTGTACTGCCTTTGCACTCCTGCCGAGGAGCGGCCCTTCTTCAGGAAGCCGGTCTCGTCGACAACGAGAACGCTGCCGTCCATTCCGAGGTGTTCGGCGGCGTAGGCGCGAAGTCGTCGCGGACAGCGTCTGCGTCCCAGGGGGCGTAGCGCAGGAGACGCTGCATCGGCCCAGGCCGCGTATGGCCCGCCTGCTCGGCCTAACAGATCCAGATGGGCGATCCAGAAACGGGCACTCAGCGGGTTGCCCGGTCTGCTGCTTCTCGGGTGATGTCGGCGTAGAGGCGGAAGAGGGCCGGGCGGGCTTCGCTGCTGTCTCGTTCGTGCAGGGCCGCCCAACGCCGGGCGAAACGGACTCGCCCGCCGCCTCCCCCGGTAGGTTTCGTCATCGCCGTCTCGCCCGCGGTCAACTGGTTCCAGGAGGGACGCTACAACCTCCTCGCCGAACTGCGCGCCGACGGTGCATCGGCAGCCCGCACCAAGGCCGCGATCGCCAAGAGCGACACCACCCGCCGACTGCTGAAACGCCACGCGACCTTCGAGGAGTACGTCACGGCGATGGGCGGCGTCGCGGCATGACCGCCGATCGCCGGAACTTCATCTCCAAGAACTACACCGCGGACGCCACGCTGGACCTCCGCGCCCTGCGCGGCATACCGGTATTGCTGACTCTCGCCGGCCATGACATCAACGTGGACATTGCCGACACCGAGCGCACCTACCGCAGGGTGCTGGACGCAGGCGGTGCACTGACGGTCAGGCGTTACCCGGACGCGACCCATGCACTGCTCATGCAGTCCATCGAGCAGTCGAACCTCAAAGCGAAGCCCACCGCGATCTTCTCCCCCGCTCGCTCTTCGCGAACCGATTCCCGGACGGCCAGCGACAGTTCCTGAAGGATCCCGGCCGAGGCAGCAACGCCGCTTCATGACAGTCCCCCCAAGGTCGGCCATGGCGCGTGGTGCACGTTCGCGTGTACCGCCCGGTGCACGGTGACGCACGCCGCCAACGCCGTCCGCGGCCAACTCGACACGGTCGTCGACGAGGACGCATCAGCCCTGGGCGCCGAGCAGTGCACGTGCGGCGGTCGCCTCCTGCCTGCGCGTTTTACTGTGCCGCATCGGGCCGGCCCCTCATCGGTCGGAGGCTCTGCTGACCAGACTTCCTGCCCATCCGAGCAGGAACCCGGCGGGGATCGAGATCAGCGTGACTGTCTGCAGCGGGTACCAGTTGACGTGCCAGCGCGGGAAGAGGGCGAATGCGGTCCCTGAGAACGCCGGCGAGGAGAGTTGCAGGACCACAGCGCACGCGAGCCCCCCGTACAACGTCCAAAGAAGGCCTCCTCGGGTGTATCCCGTCCAGAAGGTGGAGTAGATCAGCGCAGGCAGCACCGTGGAGGCGGCAATGGCCATGGCCAGAGTCGTCAGGAACTGGATGTTCCACCCCTGCACCGCGACGGCGAGCACCATGCTCAGACTCCCGACGCCTACCCCGGCCCAGCGTGCGGCCACGACCCCGGTGCCCTCGTCGGGGCGTGTGCGTTTCCTGCGGGAGCGGAGGTCGTGGGCGACCGAGGCGGCAGCGGAGAGGGTGAAGCTCGCACTGGCTGCCAGGACGGCGGCGAACACCGCGCAGGCCACGAGTACGAAGAACCAGGCCCCGCCGCCTGTGGACGCACCCCCGGCCAGGTGGCTTGCCAGCCGCAACAAGGCGCTGGTGCCGCCTGGATCGGTCGTGGCGATGGTCCGGCTTCCGGCGATCGCTGCGGCCCCGAGCCCCATGATGGCGGCAAGCAGACAGAAAGCCGCTGTGATCGTGATGGCGTGGCGGACGACCCGCTGGGCGGACGGGCCATCGGCTGTCGTGTTGATGCGCATCACTATGTGCGGCATAAACGCGACTCCGAGGACAATGGTCAGCTGCAGGCCAATGAAGTCGAGGCCGGCCGTGGTGGCCGAAGCGCCGGGGACCGCGCTCATGCCCTGGCCGAGGAAACGGTCGGGAAAGGAACTGCTCCTGCGTGCAGCGCTGATGACCGCGTCGGCACTCCAGTGGAAGTCGTGGAGCACGAGGGCGACAGTGAGCAGACTGGCCGCGGCGAGAACAACCGCCTTGAAGATGTGGAGAGCGTTCGCGCTCCTCATCCCGCCGAGGGCGGACGCGCATATGATCAATGATCCGATCATGAGGGAAAGCACTTGCTGCGCGCCGGGTCCCGAGAGGCCGAAGAGCAGCGCGGTGGACACCCCCACTCCAGCGATCTCGAACATGAGCAGAAGGACGCAGATGGAGAGAGTGACCACGGCCCCTGCGATGCGTACCGCAGGGCTCTCCGCGCGTCGGGTGAGCAGATCGCCGACCGTGAAGCGGCCATGGTCGCGCATGGTCTTCGCGACCAGCAGCAGGACGCCGAGGGAGAGCAGGAGACTCAGCGTGACGAAGAGGCCGTCGTATCCGCTGACGGCAATGGTTCCGGTGGTCCCGATGATGGTGCCGGCTGGGATGCACTCACTGGACAGGGCAAAGGCATTGCGCAGTGTGCCCAGGGGCCGCTCTCCCCGGTAGTAGGCACTTACCAGATCCCTCTCCGGATCGGCCATCAAACTGAGGAAGAGTGCGCCGACCAGGAACATGCAGAAGCCGATTGTCAGGACCTGCGATGTGCCGTGCCCGATGAGTACGGGGGCTGCTGCTTCGAGCGCCATGGTCGTCAATCTGCCTTCTCGGATCCGGAGTTGTCGTACCGGACGGCCGTCCAGACGAGCAGCGTGCCCTGGACGAGGGGGAGGGCCAGACTCACCGTGATTTCTCCGAAGATCTGGGATCTCAGCCAAGGCGGGTTCAGTGCCGAGAGAGTCAGGCCACCGAGGAACAGGCATCCATTGAGCAGGATGAATCGGGCCGTGGAGGATGCTCGGCCCGAGCGCTGCCGTCTGGTCAGAGGGTTCGGCACAGGGCTCCTTCCTGGATACCGCCCCGGCAGGGCGTACTTGGTTGGCATGGCACGGACAGGGGCCGCCGATGATCAAGGGATCGCTCCGCGGCGCAACTTTGTGAAGAGCGCCGATGCGGGGGCAGCCGGAATCGTCGTGCACAGCCGGCCCGACCCTGATGTTCGCCTCCCGCGGTGCCGGTGCAGTGAGTGTGGCTCGCCGGCGGAGGCGACTGTAGGTCCCGTCGATGCCTGACGAACAGGGCGAAGGGGGCCAGAAAGAGGTACTCACCGGCCAAGAGCGTGATCTTGTGACCGATGACGTCCGGGTACGCACACCGCTGCTGCTTCACCTCCGCCGCCGCGGCGTCAGAGGCATCCCGGGCAGCCGCGGAAATGGACCACGCTCAGGCCTTGGCCGTCGGCTTGTGACAGTGCCGCTCGTCGACGGCAGCAGCCGCCCGGCGACGACTGCCCTCACGACGGCGGGCCACAGCGCGGGCGGGGCTTGGGTGGCCAGGTGCCTGCCGCCCGTACCGGCGGTGCTGCCTCCCCGGCGTCCGGTCCGGCTGCAGGTGGCGCTGTCCGCGCCCCGTGTGCCTGGCCGGGCACGAGTCTGCCTTGGAGACAGCCGTCTGGCCGCTGAGGCCCCCCGTGCGACCGCCCGGACCAGTTCCCGCCGAACGGCAGATGAATAGATTCCCTTCAGTCCCTGAAGAACGAAACCGCCGATCGGCTGAGGGAGAGAGCGGCTTCATCTGCCGCTCGGGTCGATCGGTTCGAGCTCTTCTGCGGCTGTGAGTCGCCCTGGCACGCAAACGCCGGGCCGTGCCTGCCGTGGCGGTGCTGTCACGCCGTACGGCCGTACTCATCAAGGGCGCCGAACATCACCTAGGAGTGTCCATGACCGGTTCACAGAGCAGTGCGCCCACGCGGGGCCGCCAGAGGAACGAAGCCGATGTGGTGGTGATCGGTGCGG
Organism: Streptomyces cyaneochromogenes; assembly: GCF_003963535.1. Classification (GTDB taxonomy): domain Bacteria; phylum Actinomycetota; class Actinomycetes; order Streptomycetales; family Streptomycetaceae; genus Streptomyces; species Streptomyces shaanxiensis. The sequence goes on from NZ_CP034539.1 coordinate 8,454,504, forward strand.
GGCTGGCCGGTCTGACGGCGGCGCGGGAACTCGTCGCGGCGGGCAGGTCCGTGACCGTCCTGGAGGCCCGGGCTCGGGTCGGTGGCCGGTTGCTCAACCACCGTCTCGGCGACGGTCAGGTCACCGAGATCGGCGGGCAGTTCGTGGGTCCCACCCAGGACCACATCCTGGCGCTGGCCAAGGAGGTCGGGGTGGCCACTTACCGGGCCGCCGTCCCGGGTGAGAACGTGTACGTGCGCAACGGCAGGGCCAGGCGGTTCTCGGGGCACTTGCTGCCGGACCCGCTGGCGCTGCCGGAGATGGGTATCGCGCTGGCCCGCATCGGGCAGGCCGCGGCCAAGGTGGATCCGGCGGCGCCGTGGCGGGCCCCGAACGCCCGTGAGCTGGACGGTATGACCTATGAGACGTGGCTGCGCAAGGCCGGGATCACGGGCGCCGCCGTCGATCTGGTCAACGTCTTCCTGAACTCCGCCTACGGCGGTGAGGCCCGTGACGCGTCCGCGCTGTTCAGCCTCTGGTACGTCTCCACGTTCGGCGACGAGACCCATCCCGGCACGATGGAGCGCGGCACCGGCACCACCGGCGGCGCCCAGGACAGCCGGTTCGTCGGCGGCTCCCAGCTGGTCGCGCAGCGTCTGGCCGAGGAACTCGACGGCCGGGTCCAGCTCAACGCGCCGGTGCGCCGCGTCAGCCAGGACTCCACCGGTGTCACCGTGGTCTCGGACGCCGGTGACTGGCGGGCCGGCCGGGTGATCGTGGCCGTACCGCCGCTGGTGGCCTCGCGGATCGTGTGGGACCCGCTGCTGCCGGCCCAGCAGGACCAGCTGTTCCAGCGCCTGCCCTTCGGCACCCTGATGAAGTGCGTCGCCGTCTACGACCGGCCGTTCTGGCGGGCCGAGGGCCTGTCCGGGATGGGCCTGCTGCGCGGCGGCTCCCCGATCCGCGAGATGTTCGACAACACCCCGCCCGACGGCGGACCGGGGGTGCTGATGGGCTTCCTCGGCGGCAGGGAATGGCGCAAGTGGGCCCACCGCTCGGCCGCCGAGCGCCGCGGCGCCGTCCTGCGCTGCTTCGCCCAGGTCGTCGGGGAGCGCGCCTTCGACACCGTCGACTACGTCGAGCAGGACTGGACCGCCGAGCAGTGGACCCAGGGCGGCCCCACCGCCGTCGCCGCCCCCGGCGTCCTCACCGACTTCGGCCAGTGGATGGGCCGCCCCCACCACCGCGTGCACTGGGCCGGCGCCGAGTTCTCCCCGTACTGGAACGGCTACATGGACGGCGCGGTCCGCTCCGGCCAGCACACCGCCACCGAACTCCTCCACCAGATCTGAGCCCGACAACCACCGACAAGCAAAGGAAACCCCTGCCATGAACCGATTCTTCGTCGCCGAGACCGCCGTCATCGACGCCCCCGTCGAGCGGGTCTGGGACGTCATCTCCCGCACCGACCGCTACGCCGAGTGGGTCGCCGGCGCCATCGAGGTCACCGACCACCACGGCCTCGCCACCGTCGGCAGGACCTACGCCGAACGCAACCGCACCCTCGGCCCGCTCAAGACCGACTCCATCTGGACCGTCCAGGAGATCGAGCCCCTCAAACGCCGCGTCGACACCGGCACCGGCTTCGCCCCGCTCCAGGACCTCACCAACACCTTCGAATTCCGACCCGTCCAGAGCGCCGACGGCCGAGAAGCCACCGAAATGCTCTACCAGGTCGAGTACACCATCGGCCTCGGCCCGCTCGGGCTCCTCCTCGACGCCATCCAGCAGCCCGCGATGCGCGCCGGCATGCGCACCTCCATGGCCAACCTCAACACCCTGCTCCGTTCCGAGCACTCGACGACGGAGCGGTGACATGTCGGCGACGAGTGAGTCCCTCGAAGAGCGGCGTCGTGCTGTGGCGGTGGCGTGTCACCGGCTGGCCGGTGAGGGGCTGCTGATCGGTACGGCGGGCAATGTGAGCGTGCGTGACGGGGACCGGGTCGCGGTCACCGCGACGGGTGCGGTCCTGGGCCGGTGTACGCCCGAGGAGGTGACGGTGGTCGGCCGGGACGGCGGGGTACTCGCCGGGAGTCTGGAGCCGACGTCGGAGCTGGAACTGCATCTGGGGATCTATGAGCGGTACGGCGCCGGTGCGGTGGTGCATACGCATTCGCCGCAGGCCACGGCGTTGTCCCTGGTACTTGATGAACTGCCGTGCGTGCACTATCAGCAGCTCGGGCTGGGCGGGTCGGTGCGTGTGGCGCCGTTCGCCGTGTTCGGCAGCCCGGAGCTGGCCGAGGAGGTGCTGGCGGCGCTGGAGGGCAGGTCGGCGGCGCTGATGGCCAACCATGGCGCGGTCGTGTACGGCCCGACGCTGGACAAAGCCCTCGAGAACGCCTTGTTGCTGGAGTGGGCGTGCGGTCTTTACCTGCGCGCCGCCCGGATCGGCACACCGCGGGTCCTGGACGTCGACCAGCAGACCGCCGTCGTCAACGCCGCGCTGCGGCGCGGTTACGGCACCACCCGTCCCACAGGAGAGGACAGCACCCGATGAGTCAGACAGTCATAGCCCTCGGCGCCCACGTGTTCGACGTGCAGGTCCGTCCGGTCGAGAGCATCCCGCAGGGGCAGGGCGCGACCCTGGTGGAGCAGATCCGGTTCAGCCCGGCGGGGACGGCCGCCGGTACCGCGCTGACCCTGGCCAAGCTGGGTGCGGCGGTGCGCACGGCCGGCGCGGTGGGCGCCGACCCGATCGGTGACCTGCTGCTGAGCATGCTGGCCCGCCACGGCGTGGACACCTCTCTCGTGCTGCGCCGTGACAGCGCCCAGACCTCGGCCTCGGTGCTGCCCATCCGGCCCGACGGCAGTCGGCCGGCTTTCCATGTCCTGGGCGCGAACATCGCCTACGGGCCCGACGACGCCCCCCACGCGCAGATCGCCCAGGCCACTCATCTGCACATGGGCGCGCCCGAGCTGATGGGCGGTGAGGCCGCGGCGAAGATCCTCGCTCCCGCGCGGGCCGCGGGGGTGGTCACCTCCGCCGACCTGCTCGCCTCCGGCGACAGCGGCCTGTTCGAGTGGATCGCGCCCGCGCTGCCGTATCTGGACCATCTGCTGCCCAACGAGGACCAGGTGCTCGGGCTCACCGGCGCGTCAACGCTGGAGGAGGGTGCGCGCAGGTTCCTCGCGGAAGGGGTCGGGTGCGTCGCCATCACCCGGGGCGCCCGCGGTGCGCTGGTCGTCACCGACGACGAGGTGATCGAGATCCCGGCCTTCGCGGTCGACGTGGTGGACACCACCGGCTGCGGCGACGCCTTCACGGCCGGCTTCCTGCGCGGCCTCGGCCTGGGCCGCAGCCTCCGCGAATGCGGCGTACTCGGCTGCACCGCCGCCGCCCTGGTCGCACAGGGACTCGGCAGCGACCACGGAGACTTCGACCTCGCCACCGCCGACACCTTCGCAGCCACAGCCCCCATCCTGGAGTGCCACTGACATGGACGGCATCGACATCACCCGGGCGCCCGGCACCGAAGCCGCGGCCACCGTTTCCCGCCTGCATACCGCGTTCGCGACCGGCCTGACCAGACCCGTGGCCTGGCGGCGCGCCCAGCTGCGGGGCCTGCGAAGCCTGCTGACGGACCACGCACCGGAGCTGGAGGAGGCGCTGAGAGCCGATCTCGGGAAGAGTCCGACGGAGGCATTCACCACCGAGCTCGGGTTCACCGTCAACGAGATCGACCACACACTCGCCCACCTGAACGCATGGCTGCGCCCGCGCCGCACCCGCGTACCCCTCGCCCTCGCGCCCGCACGCGCCCGGCTGGTCCGCGAACCCCTGGGCACCGTCCTGATCATCAGCCCGTGGAACTACCCGGTGCAGTTGGCGCTGGCGCCCCTGGTCGGCGCGCTGGCCGCGGGCAACTGCGCCGTCGTCAAACCCAGCGAACTCGCCCCCGCCACCTCCGCCGCCCTCGCCCGGCTGCTGCCCCTCCACCTCGACCCGCAGGCGGTGGCCGTTGTCGAGGGCGGCGTCCCCGAGACGACGGCCCTGCTGGAACAGCGTTTCGACCACATCTTCTACACCGGCAACGGCACCGTCGGCCGCATCGTCATGACCGCCGCCGCACGCCACCTCACCCCGCTGACCCTCGAACTCGGCGGCAAGAGTCCCGCCGTGGTGGAACCCGGCGCCGACCTGGCCACAGCAGCCCGCCGCATCGTCTGGGGCAAGTTCATGAACGCCGGCCAGACCTGCGTCGCACCGGACTACGTCCTCGCTGTCGGCGAGACGGCCACCGCCCTGGAACCCCACCTGGCCTCAGCCGTCCGCGAGATGTACGGCGACGACCCGGCCGCCGGCCCCGACTACGGCCGCATCGTCAGCACCCGCCACTTCGACCGGCTCGTCGCCTTCCTCAAGGACGGACGCACCGTCGTCGGCGGGGACCACGACCGCGACAGCCGCTACATCGCCCCCACCGTTCTCGCCGACGTCGACCCCGAAGCACCGGTGATGAAGGAGGAGATCTTCGGGCCCGTCCTGCCCGTCGTCGCCGTCCCCGACCTGGACGCGGCCATCTCCTTCATCACAGAACGGGACAAACCCCTGGCCCTCTACGCCTTCACCGCCTCCGCCGCCGGCAAGCGCCGCCTGACCGCGGAGACCTCCTCGGGCGCCCTGGCCTTCGGCGTCCCCAACGCCCATCTGACCGTCTCCGGGCTGCCGTTCGGCGGCGTCGGGGAAAGCGGCTTCGGCCGCTACCACGGCGAGCACTCCATCGACACCTTCAGCCACACCAAGGCCGTCCTGGACAAGCCGCTCTTCCCCGACCTGCTCCGGCTCGCCTACCCGCCGTTCACCGCCTGGAAGGAACGACTGCTGCGCCTACTGGTGTGACACTCGCGGGAGCAGAGGACGACGCCCGCACCAGTGCGGCCGTCAGCGGGTACGCCGCCTGCACCGGCAGCTTCGGGCGTTCTCGCCGTCGTGACGTACTACGCGACCACGTCGAGCGGCACAGTGACAGGCACGACGTCCTGAACCATGCGTGGTGCCCGCCCGGGAGCCCCCCGGGTGGGCACCACGCACAGCCGCGCGCCCAGTGCCCATGCAGTCGGGCAGCCTTTGCGGCGATCCGTTACAGCGGGAGTTGTATGCCGAGCTCCTGCATGGCGCGGCAGGGCGGGCCGCCTTCGGAACATTCGGTCTTGTGGCCCTTGACGCGGCGTTGGAGGGTGCGGGGTCGATGGCTTCGGGACTGTCAACCGAGTGGCTCTGGCCCGTAGTCGGTGGTGACGCCGGGTGTCTGTCAGGGCAGGAGGATGCGGTGGCGGAGGAGGTCGAATCCGGCGCGTCTGTGCATCTGTCTCATGATCCTCTTGGTGCGGGTGTTGACGCCTTCGGTGCGGCCGTTGTGGTAGGGCAAGGTGAGTCCGGCGTTCACGGCGAGCCGGTCGATTTCGAGGCCGCTGGTGAAGCTGCGCAGGTGGGGTAGGTCGACGGCGCGGGCGGCTGTGATCCACTCGGTGAGTTTCACGTTGTTGCCCTCGGCCGGTTTCAGCAGGGTGGCGAAGCCGCGTACGAGATCGGCGAGTGCGGTCATCTCCGGGCAGGCCGCGACGATCTTCTCCAGCAGGGTCGTTTCCTTCGGGCGCAGGGTTTCGGGGTCGGTGAGCAGGAGGCGGCTGGCGTGACGTGGGGTGGTGACGGGGCGGTCGCCTTCGGCGCGGCCCTGGTTGAGGTAGTGGACCAGGAGGTTCGCGCTGCCGGTGTAGCCCAGCTCCCTTATCTCTCAGCAGTTGGGTGACAGGAACTGCCGGTTCGGCCGCGCGGCGGGCGCGCAGATGGTCGCGGTAGGGGTCGACGAGGGTGGGCCGGTAGGTGGGGGCGATGCGCAGGGCCTGGGGCTCGGGCATGCGGGCGTAGCGTTTGACGGTATTCAGGGCCACTCCGAGGCGGCGGGAGCAGTCGAGCAGGCCGACGCCCTGGCCGAGGAGGTCGTGGATCTTGTTCCAGCGTTCGCGGGTGGTCTGCTCGCGTACTCCACCAGGGCGGGTCGGATTGATGGTGGCCCAGCATCCGGTGTGCGCGCGGACCTCGATCTGGACTTGTCGCAGAGGTTGCGCCAGAGGTGCCATCGGTCGCTGACCTGCACCGCGTCGGGCAGGGCGCGGCGGATGGCCTCGGCGTAGGCGGCCGAGCCGTCGCGGCACACGATCTCGGCACCAGGATGCCGCCTGCGGCGCAGCGTGCCTGCCGCGTGGATGGCCCGCTAACGCAGAGATCCCGACGCCGTTCAGTCAAGAAGAGTGCCCGTGAGCCCTTTCCGACCTGGTTGCCGGGTCAGGCCGTTGGGCTGACAACGCAGTGAAGCCCCTGGTAGATGGGTTTTCGACCAAGAGAACCGTCTCCACCAGAGGCTTCATGTGTTTGTCTACCCGTCGGGCGTCGACGTGTCCAGCTCTGCCCTCCGCTTCCTCACGCAGCAGTTGCGGCGCCATCGCCGTGCGATCGGCTCCCGTTGGCGGCGCCTGAGTGCCGGCCGCCAGGCTCTGCTCACACTCGCCCACCTGCGGGTGGGACACACATACGCCCAGCTGGCGGCCGGGTTCGGTGTCGGCACCACGACGGCCTACCGCTACGTCGCCGAGGCTGTCGAGCTCCTGGCCGCCCTCGCCCCCGGCCTGGCCGACGCGGTACGGGTCGCGTCGGTGAAGGCGTTCGTGATCCTGGACGGCACACTCCTGCCGATCGACCGCATCGCCGCGGACCGGCCGTTCTTCTCCGGCAAGCACAAGAGGCACGGGATGAACGTGCAGGTCATCGCCGACCCCTTCGGTCGGTTGCTGTGGGCCTCACCGGCCCTGCCCGGCGCCGTCCACGACATCCGTGCGGCCCGCGAACACGGCATCCTCGACGCCCTCACCGACGCCGACATCCCGTGCTGGGCGGACAAGGCCTACCGAGGCGCCAGCGGCACGGTCCGCACTCCGTACTGGGGACGGTGGGAGACCCTGTCCGCAGGCCAGAAGGCTGTGAACCGGTCCCACGCGAAGATCCGCGCCCGCGGCGAGCAGGCCGTCGCCACCCTCAAGTCCTGGCGGCTGCTGCGCGACGGACGGTGCGACGAGCTCACCCCGCCAACCGCTCTCGCGGCTTGACAGACCGCATTAGGAATCAGTGACTGTAACTGAGAGCATGCGGCTACGGCCAAGCCTTCTACCAAGCGTTCACCGTGTGGTGTTCAAGCTGCTGTTGGGCGGGATTCGGGAAGGGTTCCAGGTGAGTCACGCCGAGCCTCGTCCGTGCCACCACACTTGATGCGGCAACGCGAACCGCCTGGAGGCCGTGATCAAAGAGGAAAGCGTTGCTCGGGGCGACTGAAGGAGAGCACGCGCCCGGAGGGCCCACTACCTACACGGTCACGGGTGCTGGGCTCTCGTCGGCAGGCTCGGCAGTGCGGGAGCGGGGCAAGGCCCGCTAGGTTCACCCCGGCGATGTGACATCTCGTGACAGATGAGAGGGTCGGGCGGGTGAGTGAGACACCGATGAACACCCTGCAATACCGCTTTGACGGGCCAGAAGACGCCCCGGTCCTGATCCTCGGTCCCTCACTGGGTACCACATGGCACATGTGGGACCGGCAGGTACCGGAGCTGGCCCAGCAGTGGCGTATCTTCCGGTTCGACCTGCCGGGACACGGTGGAGCGCCGGCATACCCGGCGGGCTCGGTCGGCGATCTCGCGGAGCGGCTGCTCGCCACCCTAGACGGCCTCGGCGTGCAGCGCTTCGGCTACGCGGGCTGCGCGCTGGGCGGCGCCCTCGGCATCGAACTGGCCCTGCGCCACCCGGAGCGCATCGCCTCGCTCGCCCTGATCGCCGCCTCGCCGCGCTTCGGCACGGCCGACGAGTTCCGGCAGCGGGGTGTGATCGTGCGCACGAACGGCCTCGACCCCATCGCCCGCACCTCGCCCGACCGCTGGTTCACCTCCGGCTTCGCCGCCGCCCAGCCGGCGATCACCGAGTGGGCGGTGCAGATGGTGCGCACCACCGACCCGGGCTGCTACATCGCCGCCTGCGAGGCACTCGCCTCCTTCGACGTGCGGTCACAGCTCGGTGGCGTCGCCGTGCCCACCCTGGTTCTCGTCGGCTCGGACGACCAGGTCACCGGCCCCGCCGAGGCCCGCACGCTGGTCGCGGGCATACCGGACGCTCGTCTCGCCGTCGTCCCGGGCGCCTCCCACCTCGTCCCGGTCGAGCAGCCCGCCGCCGTCACCGACCTGCTGGTCCGGCACTTCTCCACCGCCTGGCAGCCCGCCTACGACTCCTCCACCGGCCAGATCGCCATCCCGGCCGCCCCCGTCAAGCCGGTCCTGACGGCCGCGCCCCCGCAGCCCGCTCCCGTCGCCGAGATCGCGCCGGCCGTCGTACCGCCGCAGACGGCGGGCCGGCCGGACCCGTACGACGCGGGGATCAAGGTCCGTCGCGAGGTGCTCGGTGATGCGCACGTCGACCGGGCGCTGGCGCAGGCGGACGAGTTCTCGGGGGACTTCCAGGAGTTCATCACCCGGTACGCGTGGGGCGAGATCTGGGACAGACCCGGCCTCGACCGGCGCTCCCGCAGCTGTGTCACCCTCACCGCCCTGGTCGCCGGCGGTCATCTGGAGGAACTCGCCTTCCACGTCCGCGCCGCCCTGCGCAACGGCCTCACCCCGGTGGAGATCAAGGAAGTGCTGCTGCAGGCGGCCGTCTACTGCGGCGTCCCGGCGGCGAACAGTGCCTTCAAGGTGGCGCAGCAGGTCATACGGGAGGAGACCACTCCGCAGGAGTGAGGGTCCTCGGGGCATCCGCCGGGAGCGCGCGCCAGGATGGACCCATGAAGCTCACGAAGAAGTCGCACGCCTGCGTCCGGCTCGAAAAGGACGGACGCACGCTCGTTGTCGACCCCGGAGGATTCAGCGAGGACGACGCCGCCGTCGGCGCGGACGCGATCCTCGTCACACACGAGCACCCCGACCACTTCGACGAGGCGCGCCTGCGGGCGGCGATGGAGGCCAACCCGGCCGCCGAGATCTGGACGCTCAGGTCCGTGGCGGAGCAGGTTTCCGCGGCCTTCCCGGGCCGGGTGCACACCGTCGGCCACGGCGACACCTTCACCGCCGCCGGCTTCGACGTCCAGGTCCACGGCGAGCTGCACGCCGTGATCCACCCGGACATCCCGCGCATCACCAACGTGGGGTACCTCATCGACGGCGGCCGGGTCTTCCACCCGGGCGACGCCCTCACCGTCCCCGACCGTCCGGTGGAGACGCTGATGCTGCCGGTCATGGCCCCTTGGAACAAGATCTCGGAGGTCATCGACTACGTCCGCGAGGTCAAGCCGCAGCGCGCCTACGACATCCACGACGCCCTGCTCACCGACCTGGCCCGCCCGATCTACGACCGCCAGATCGGCGGCCTGGGCGGCTCGGAGCATCTGCGCCTGTCGCCGGGGGACTCGGCGCAGGTGTGAGCGGTCCCACCCTGGGCGGGGCCGGGTTGTCAGTCCCGCCCGGTAGGTTGTCAGGCATGCGCATCGCGACCTGGAACGTGAACTCGATCACCGCTCGCCTGCCGAGGCTCCTGGCCTGGCTGGAGAGCAGCGGCACCGACGTGCTGTGCCTCCAGGAGGCCAAGCTCGCCGAGGGCCAGTTCCCGTTCGACCCGCTGCGCGACCTCGGCTACGAGGCGGCGGTCAACGCCACCGGCCGGTGGAACGGCGTGGCGGTGCTCTCCCGCGTCGGCCTCAAGGACGTCGTCAAGGGCCTGCCCGGCGACCCCGGCTACGACGGCGTGCAGGAACCCCGCGCCATCTCCGCGACCTGCGGCCCGGTCCGGGTCTGGTCGGTGTACGTGCCCAACGGCCGTGAGGTGGACCACCCCCACTACGCCTACAAGCTCCAGTGGTTCGAGGCACTCAAGGCGGCCGTCGCGGGCGACGCGGGCGGCAGCCGCCCGTTCGCGGTGCTGGGCGACTACAACGTCGCCCCGACGGACGACGACGTCTACGACGTGGCCGCCTTCGAGGGCCTCACCCACGTCACCCCCGCCGAGCGCGCCGCCCTCGCCTCCCTGCGCGAGTCCGGCCTGTCCGACGTGGTCCCGCGCCCCCTCAAGTACGACCACCCGTACACCTACTGGGACTACCGCCAGCTCTGCTTCCCCAAGAACCGCGGCATGCGCATCGACCTGGTGTACGGCAACGAGCCGTTCGCGAAGGCGGTCACCGACTCCTACGTGGACCGCGAGGAGCGCAAGGGCAAGGGCGCGTCGGACCATGCGCCCGTGGTGGTGGACCTCGACGTATAGCCGAGGCCGGGCACAACCAGCCCGTCCGGCGTTGGGGGACGAGGCCGTTCAGGCCGATACGGGAGGCCGGGGGCAGAGCCCCCGGGGGCGGCGACCCCGACGCCGGGTCACCTCACAAACGCCCGCAGATCGACCGACTCGGCCAGCGCGGCGAGCCCCGCGTCCCCCGGATGCAGATGGTCCCCACTGTCGTACGCGGGGAGCATCCGGGAAGGCCGCGCCGGGTCCCGGATCACGGCGTCGAAGTCGAGCACACCGTCGAACCCGGCGCTCGTGCGGATCCACTGGTTCACCTTGAGGCGCTCCGCGTCAACTGCCGCCGTGCACCGCGCCTCCCCCTCGCAGGGCAGGATCGTCGCCACCAGCATCCGCAGTCCCCGCGCGTGTCCCCGGTCGGCGATCTCACGCAGTCCCGCGATGACCTGCTCGGCCGTGGTCTGCCACCGCACATCGTTGACGCCCTCGAACACCACCGCCGTACGCGCCGACGTCTGGGCCAGAACATCCCGGTCGAACCGGTAGAGGGCGCTCACCCCGGCCGTGTCCGTAGACACCCCGTCACCGGGATAGCGGTCGCTGACCACACGGTTTCCGGAGATCCCCTGGTTGAGCACCCCATAGTGCGGGACCACACTCTGGTTCAGCAGCCGTGTGGCCAGCACATTGGGCCACCGCCGGTTGGCGTCCGTCGTGGACTTGTCGCCGTCGGTGATCGAGTCCCCGAGCAGCACCACGGACCCGGGCCCGCCGCCCACGTCGACGCCGGTCAGCAGCGGCCAACTGGTCAGGACGGTCCCGTACGGCGCCGCGGAGCCGTCCGCCGTATGGTCGCCCGGCCCGCTCACATACGACCGTTGCTGCGCGAGCCGGTGCACCGGTGCCGCCGGCACGGTCCCCGGCAGATGGAAGCTGACCAGCAGATTGGTGTCCGCCGGCACCTGGAAGGCGAGCGGATCGCTGTACGCCTGCGCCCCCGCCGGGATCTCGACGCCCGCCGTGCCCCGGAAGGTCACCGCGACCGGCGTGCCCCGCGCCGCCGCGCCCGCCTGCTGCACCGCCACCGTGGCGCTGCCGATCCGTACCGGCGCCGCCGCGAAGGTGTTGTCGAACCGCAGCCGCACCCGCGGCCCGCCCGCCGAGGTGTGCACGACCAGCCGCAACGTCCGGTCGGTCCACGGGCCCACGGTCGGATAGCCGCCCGTCGCGGCCGCCCAACTCCCCGTCCAGCCCGGAGCGGGGGCCCGCACGGAGACCGCGAACACATGCAGCCCGCTCGCCTGCGGCAGCCGTACGGAGGCAACCCGGCGCCCCACCACCAGCGGCACGGTCACGACGTACAGCCGGGCCCGCTCGGCGAGTTGACCCGCTCGGGTGTTGATGTGCGGCAGGGCCACGGCCTTGGTGGCGAGCGGTCCGGTGCGCCAGTCGGGCGCGGTCAGGCGGTAGGCGGACCGGGTGCCGTCGGTGTACAGCACCGTCCCCGTTCCGCCGTCGGCGGTGCCGTTCGTGCCCGCCACCAGGAACGCGAGCGCGTCGCCGCGGCCGCCCACCCGCACGTCCTGGCCGCCGGCGCGGACGTTGTCGGGCTCGCCCGGCTGCCGCTTCGGCCAGGTCAGCCGGGCACCCTGCACGGTGAGCGCGCGGCCGGGTGTCCAGCCCGCCGCCGAGAGGTCCTGCGCCGACAGGGAGGCGCCCGACCCGTCGAAGTCCGCCTCGGCGGGCCGGGCGTCGTCGCTGACGGCCACGTTGTCGAAGAGCCGCTCCAGCGGAAGCGGCTTGGCTCTGTACTCGGTGGCCGCCTGCGCGGAGACCCCCGGCACCAGGGCCGCGAACAGAGCTAGGACGACCGTGGATCCCCACACACATCGGCGCAACTCCGACTCCTCCCGTTCACGACCGCTCAGGACTGCGTATGACTGCACATGACAAGTTCGGGTGAGGCTTCGGGCGAGACCCTCAGTCGAGACGCAAGACGCACCGAGAAAGTAGAGAGGCACCCGTGACCCGTCAACGAGCCATGCCCGAAGTCGGCGTGAACTCGACCGGAATCGGCGGCCCGCGCGCCTGTGGTGCGTTCGGCAGTACGAATGACACGCTTGACGTATGAAGATCCCTTTTCTGGGCCACCGGCCCGAGAAGCGCGGGGCCCCCGATCCCGAGGGCATCGCCGAACTGCTCTCCGAGTGCGAACTCCTGCGTTCCCACGCGTCCCGGGCGGGGATCCAACTCGACGACACCGCGGCCTCGTTGGAGGCGCTCGACCAGATGGTGCCGCGCTGGCGGGACGACGAGGAGGTCCTGCCCTGGCTGGGCAATGACGCCGGTCTGTATCTCGGCACCGTCATCGTGCGCACCGTGCCCGGTGCCGCCTGGAGGATCTGGCCGGACGGTCAGCCGGTCGTCCGGCTCGCCTCCGGCCGTGAGTTCGACGTCGTGACCTCGGGGCAGGAGTGGGCGGCGAACGGGGTGCCGGAGCTGTCGCAGTTGTACGCGGAGGTGGCGGAGGCGTGAGCCTCCGTCCCGTGCTTCGGCATGGCCGTACATGACATAAAGGCGGAGTAAATACGGCTTATGTCCGAAAAGTGCGTGTCGAGTATTAAGTAAGCCTTTGCCTGGATAGTTTGCGGCAATCGTTGATTGTGACTGGGGGAGCGCCACCATCCACCGCACCGGAATCCTGCCCGCGTCCGACCTCGACTACGATGTTCCGTCCGTCCCCAAGGCTGTGGCGATCGCTCCGGCCGCGACCAGGGACGCTGCTGCCGGGTGGGGATCCCCCACGGCCCCTGGGTCCAGGGGCAGCAGGGGGCGGCAGTCATAGAGCCATACCCGTCCGGCGCCGGCCGGAGATCACTGTTCGCGCAGTGGAATCGACACGTATGACGGGTCGTTCGCCGGCGAGGAGAAGGTCAGCCGCGCGCCGGACGGGTTGTGCTCGATGTAGAGCGGGTCGACCGTGTCGACGACCAGGGCGAGCCGGTGCCCTGCCGGGACGTCGTAGGCCGTGGAGTACAACTCCAGGTCCACGGTGAACGGCTTTCCGGGCGTGCGTCCATGGAAGGTGTAGGGCGCGTTGCTGACCAGCTTGCCGAGGCCGAGCGGGCCCACGTCGTAGAGGTAGGCGACGAGGGTGCCGCTCTCCTTGGTCGGGGTGACGGTGGTGTGCAACTTCGCCGTACCGCGCACACGTTGAGCCGTGGCGTACTTCTCCGACTGCCATACGCCCGCCCAGAGCCGGGGGATCAGCGGGATCGAGGCCACCGGGGGCAGTTGGGCCACCTGGTCGAGGATGCTGGACAGGAAGACGACCCCGCCGTCGGCGCCCGAGTTGACGTTCGTGCGGATGGTGGTCGTACCGCCGAGGGCGATCTTCCTGTTCGTCGCGCCCACCGACTTCCAGTCCGGGTAGCCCTCGTAGCCGCCCGTGGAGCGGGACTTGAGCTGGACCGGCAGCTCACGGTTGATGCCGTTGTCCTCGCCCTTGAGGTAGTGGTCGAACCAGCGCTCGGTGTCCGTCCACACGTCGTTGGGCAGGCCGAACAGTCCGGTGAGCTCGGCGGTGGCGTGGTCGCCCGGCCGGAACTCCAGCCGCTTCGGGCCGGTCAGCTTCTCGTAGAAGTCCGCGTACTGGTTGGGCGGGAAGATCGTGTCGCCCCAGGCGTTGGCCAGCATGAGCGCGGCGCCGTTCTTGTTCAGTTGGTCCAGGTATGTAGCGACCGAACGTTTCTTCCCCCAGTTGATCATGTCCTGTTCCTTGGACAGGTTGGAGGCGTAGAAGTCGTCGAAGATCTGCCGGACTTCGGCGCTCTGCCGGCCGGTGACGATGCTCGCCCCGTCCAGCAGTCCGGCCGCCTGGACGTGCTGGGTGCGGCCGGAGTAGATCGAGCCGATGAGGTCGGCCCAGCCGCTGAGGGCGGCGACCGCCTTGACCCGTTTGTCGTGCGCGGCCGTCAGCAGGCTGATGCCGGCGCCGTACGAGACGCCCGCCATGCCGACGAGCTTCGCGTCGGCCGGGGTGTTGGCGAGCGCCCAGTCGATGACCTTGGACGCGTCGGCTATGTCGGGCGGGCCCGCCACTTCTATCTCGCCACCCGACTGCCAGAAGCCGCGCACGTTGTAACTGACCACGACGTAGCCCGAGTTAGCGAGCTTCTGGGCCTGGGCGAAGTACTCGACCTGGGGCAGGCCCCAGCTCGTGGGCAGCACGAGCAGCGGGTAGCGGCGCGTGCCGTCGGCGCCGGCCGGCGTGATGACGTTCGCCTTGAGGGTGGTGCCGCCGTCGCCGGTGATGTCGACGAAGCGGACGCCGTTCGGGGCCGCTTGGGCGGCGGGGGCGAGCCCGAGGGCGCTACCGGCGATCAGTGTCGCGGAGACGGCGCCCACGGCGGTCGTACGCAGGGCCTTGCGATGGGTTCCCACGGGTCACTCCTCACTCGTGTCAGTGCAAAGTGACCGAACGGTAACCTCGCCCCCTTACCGCAAGTAACCCGTCGGTAAGTTACGTGGCAGTAACGATTACCGGAATGTGATGAACCTCAGGAGGCTCGGTGGGTGTTGCGCGGAGCCGCCGGTGTCGGCAGCGCTGTCTGCGCCGCCCGTGTCACGTCCGCGACCAGCTCCACCACATCCGGGCCGTACGCCTGCGAGTTGACCACCTTCAGCAGCAGGACGACGGAGTTGTTGCCGTGCTTGCGGGACAGCCGCTCGTGGTTGCGGGCGAGGTAGCGGGTGGCGGCCTGGTTGGTGATGGCGGTCTGCCCGCAGAAGAGGAAGACGGGACGGGTTTCGTGGCTCTGTCCGACGGTGAGCCGGGCGAGCAGCGCGTACTCCTCCTTGCCGACGTCCACTCGGTAGCGCTCCGAGCCGACCTGGAAGGCGCCCCGGTCCGGGCCCGGTTCGGCGTCGACGTTCACTCGTACACCGGGCAACAGGGAGGCCAGGTGCGCCGTCATACGGCGGTTCGAGGCCGGGCCGCCGACGCAGAACTCGGTGCGTTCGCCGAAGCCCTGGCGTGCCGTGTCGTGCGGGACGATCTGGGCGTGGGCGTTGCAGTCCTTGATCAGGGCGGCGAGTTCGAGCAGGGCGAACACGTCGTACCGCATCACCGTCAGCTCCGGCCCGCCGGCTCCGCGGTTGACCACCAGCAAGGACTCCGCGTTGTCGGGCAGCCCGAAGAACGCCTGCTTGCGGCGGAGCTTGCGCTTCCACAAGTAGGTGCGGGCAAGCCAGCCGAGCGCGGCACTGATGCCGGCCGCGACCACGCCCAGGACGATGTTGCGCACGTCGTCATTCATGGGCGCGCATGCTAGCGGGCCCGTGTGGCCGGTACGTACCGGTGTTCGACCTGTGGCGTTCGCGTTACGGCTGCTCGAGTGGGTCTGTCGGGACCCCGGCAATGCGGTTACGCTGCGCGGACGGTCCTGACTGGAGGTGCGGATGCGTCGCCCTGTCGCGCGAAAACTGTCGGTCCTGGCGGTCTCGGCCGCCGTGGTCTCGGTGGGGGCGGCAGCGCCACCCGGTGCCGAGCGCACGGCAGTCGAGAAGGCCCCGGTCGCCGTCGGGTACGGAGGTGCGGTCTCCAGCGTCGACGCGGACGCCTCCGCGGCCGGCATCGAGGTCCTGCGCAAGGGCGGCAACGCCGTCGACGCCGCCGTGGCCACGGCCGCCGCGCTCGGCGTCACCGAGCCCTACTCCGCCGGCATCGGCGGAGGCGGCTACTTCGTCTACTACGACGCCAAGTCCCGTACGGTGCAGACCATCGACGGCCGCGAGACCGCGCCCCTGACCGCCGACTCCGGTCTCTTCTTGGAGAACGGCACGGCGATCCCCTTCGCCGAGGCCGTCAGCAGCGGCCTGAGCGTCGGAACCCCGGGCACGCCCGCCACTTGGCAGAAGGCGCTGGACAAGTGGGGGAGCAGAGGGCTCGGCGCCCTGCTGAAGCCCGCGGAGCGGCTCGCCCGGGACGGCTTCACCGTCGACGACACCTTCCGCGCGCAGACCGCCTCGAACGAGACCCGGTTCCGCTACTTCCCGGACACGGCCAAGCTGTTCCTGCCGAACGGGGCGCTCCCCGTCGTCGGCTCCACCTTCAAGAACCCCGATCTCGCCCGTACCTACGCGGAGTTGGCGAGGAAGGGCGTCGGCACGCTGTACCGGGGCGACCTCGCCGAGGACATCGTCGACACGGTCAACCATCCTCCGGTGGACCCGGGTTCCGGTTGGAAGGCCCGCCCCGGCGACCTGTCCGCCAAGGACCTGGCCACCTACCGCACCAAGTCCCAGGCGCCCACCAGGACCTCGTACGAAGGTCTCGGCGTCTACTCCATGGCGCCCTCCTCCTCCGGCGGCACGACCGTCGGCGAGGCGCTCAACATCCTGGAGAACACGGACCTGTCGAAGGCGAGCGACGTCCAGTACCTGCACCGCTACATCGAGGCCAGCCGCATCGCGTTCGCGGACCGCGGGCGCTGGGTCGGTGACCCCGCCTTCGAGGACGTACCGACCAAGGAGCTGCTGTCGCAGCGGTACGCCGACTCGCGGGAGTGCCTGATCAAGGACGCCGCGGTGCTGACGAGCCCGGTCGCGCCGGGCGACCCGCGCAATCCGGCGGACTGCGACGCGAGCGGTACGGCGGCTCCGACCACCTACGAGGGCGACAGCACGACCCACCTCACGGTGGCGGACAAGTGGGGCAACGTCGTCTCGTACACGCTGACCATCGAGCAGACCGGCGGCAGCGGCATCACGGTCCCGGGCCGGGGCTTCATCCTCAACAACGAGCTGACGGACTTCTCCTTCACGCCGGCCAGCCCGGCGGTCCACGATCCGAACCTGCCGGGGCCGGGCAAGCGGCCGCGCTCGTCGATGTCGCCGACGATCGTGCTGGACCAGCACGACAAGCCGGTCGTGGCGCTCGGTTCGCCCGGCGGCGCCACCATCATCACCACCGTGCTCCAGACCCTGACCGGGTTCCTCGACCGGGGTCTGCCGCTGGTCGACGCGATCGCCGCGCCGCGCGCCAGCCAGCGCAACCAGACCACCACCGAGCTCGAACCGGGCCTGTGGAACAGCCCGTTGAGGGCTCAGCTGGAAGCGATCGGCCACGGCTTCCGGCAGAACCCCGAGATCGGCGCGGCTACCGGTGTGCAGCGGCTGCCGAACGGCAAGTGGCTGGCCGCCGCCGAGAAGGTACGCAGGGGCGGCGGCTCGGCGATGGTGGTACACCCGGCGCCGTAGGCCCTGTCGCCCAGCGCCTCACTCCATCCGCTTCACAGCTCCGGGGCGGGCGGCAGGTCTTCCGTGCGGAAGGCGAGCCGCCCGTCCTCCACGTCCACCGTCACCCGGCCGCCCTCGCTGATCCGGCCGTCCAGGAGGAGCCGGGAGAGCTGGTTGTCGACCTCCTTCTGGATGGTGCGGCGCAGCGGGCGGGCGCCGTACTCGGGCTGGTAGCCCCGCTCGGAGAGCCAGTCGACGGCCGCGCCGGTGAAGTCGACCGATACGCCCTGCGCGTGCAGCAGCCGGCGGGTCTTGTCGAGGAGCAGATTGGTGATCCGCTCCAGTTGGTCGGGGGTCAGCCGGCGGAAGACCACGATCTCGTCGATGCGGTTGAGGAACTCGGGCCGGAAGTGCTCGCGCAGCGGCCGCAGGATCCGCTCGCGCCGCGCCTCCTCGTCGGCCTCCACGTCACCCGCGCCGAACCCGATCCCCGAGCCGCCCCGGCTGATCGCCTCGGAGCCCAGGTTGCTGGTCATCACGATGACCGTGTTGGTGAAGTCGACGGTGCGGCCCTGGGAGTCGGTCAGCCGGCCGTCGTCCAGGACCTGCAGCAGGATGTTGAAGACGTCCGGGTGGGCCTTCTCGACCTCGTCGAGCAGGAGCAGCGAGTACGGGTGCCGGCGGACGACCTCCGTGAGCTGACCGGCCTCCTCGTGTCCGACGTAGCCGGGCGGGGCGCCGACCAGGCGGCTGACGGTGTGCCGCTCCTGGTACTCGCTCATGTCCAGCCGGACCATGCGCTCCTCGCTGCCGAACAGCGCCTCGGCGAGCGCCCGGGCCAGCTCGGTCTTGCCCACGCCGGTCGGGCCGAGGAACAGGAAGCTGCCGATCGGACGGTCGGGGCTGGCGAGCCCGGCCCGGGAGCGCAGCACCGCGTCGGAGACGACGCGCACCGCCTCGTCCTGGCCGATGACCCGCTCGTGCAGATGCTCCTCCAGGCCGAGCAGCCGGTCCTTCTCCTCCTCCGTGAGGCTGCTCACCGGGATGCCGGTCTGCCGGGAGACGACCTCCGCGATGGCCTCCGCGGTGACCTCGAGGTGCTGGCCCTCGTCGACCTCCTCGCTGTCGGACGCGTCCGTGATGCGCTGCTTCAACTCGACGATACGGTCGCGCAGTTGCGTCGCCTGCTCGTAACTCTCGTCGGCGACCGCCTGGTCCTTGTCCCGGGTCAGCTGCTCGACCTCGCGCTCCATGGTCCGTACGTCCGTGCCCTTGGTCCGCGCACGCAGCCGTACCCGCGCGCCCGCCTGGTCGATCAGGTCGATGGCCTTGTCCGGCAGGCGGCGGTCGGTGAGGTAGCGGTCGGACAGCTCGACGGCGGCGACGAGCGCCTCGTCGGTGTAGCGGACCTGGTGGTGGGCCTCGTAGCGGTCGCGCAGGCCGCGCAGGATCTCGATCGCGTCCATGGTGGTCGGCTCGGGGACCAGGATCGGCTGGAAGCGGCGGGAGAGCGCCGCGTCCTTCTCGATCCTGCGGTACTCCTCCAGGGTGGTCGCGCCGACGATGTGCAGTTCGCCGCGCGCGAGGGCCGGCTTGAGGATGTTCCCGGCGTCCATGGAGCCGCCCTCGCCGCCGCCTCCGGCGCCCACGACGGTGTGCAACTCGTCGATGAAGACGATCAGTTGGTCGGAGTGCGAGCGGATCTCGCCCACGATGTTGTTGAGCCGCTCCTCGAAGTCCCCCCGGTAGCGGGTGCCCGCGACGACACCCGTGAGGTCCAGGGCGACCACCCTTCGGCCGCTGAGCACGTCGGGTACGTCGACGTCGGCGATCCGCTGGGCCAGGCCCTCCACGATCGCGGTCTTGCCGACGCCCGCGTCGCCGATCAGCACCGGGTTGTTCTTGCCGCGCCGGGAGAGCACCTCGATGGTCTGCTCGATCTCCTCGTCCCGGCCGATCACCGGGTCGATACGGCCCCGGCGGGCGAGGTCGGTGAGGTCGCGGCCGTACTTGTCGAGGGTGGGGGTCCCGGTGTCGACGCGTGGCCGTTGATCGATGCGGGGCCGGGAATCGGCGGCGTCCGGGGCCTCGGGCGGCATGCCGGAGGGGGCGAAGCGGGCCGCGTTGAGGATGTGCCCGGCAGCCGAGTCGGGGTTCGCGGCGAGGGCGCTGAGCACGTGCTCCGGTCCGATGTAGCCGGCGCCCCGCGCGCGGGCCAGGTCGTGCGCGTCCAGCAGGGCGCGTTTGGCGGCCGGGGTGAGGGAGAGCGAGGTCGGCGGCGGGGCCTCGCCCGGCGGGTGCTGGACCGGGCCGGAGCGCTCGTCGATCTCCGTCGCCAGCGAGTCGGGGTCCGCGCCGGCCCGGGTGAGCAGACTGCGGGTCGGCTCGGCCGACAGCGCGGCGCGCAGCAGGTGCTGGGTGTCCAGATCGCGGCTGCCGTGCTCGGCGGCGTACTGGGCGGCGCCCCGCACCAGTTCCCGGGCCGGCTGACTGAGCAGACGGCCGATGTCGATCTGGCGGGGGCCGGGGCGCGGTCCGCCGAAGAAGCGGGCGAGGAATTCTCCGAAGGGGTCGTAGTCCTCCGGACCACCGTTGAAGCCGCTGGTCATGGCGTTCCCATCCGGCGTCCCTGCGCGGGCAGGGTCGCCCTCGCTGATCGACGTGCCGGAATCGGGTAACCCGGGCGGAAGCCGGTTACACCTGGCCGCGTTCGTAGAACACCTTCGCACGAACGGTGGCCGGGGGCACCTTCAGGGAACGCCGGGGAGGGGGCCTGTCCGGCCCCGCTCGATCGGCGGACGATGAGCGGGGCCGACGAGCCGAGCGCGCTGCGCGCTCTGCGGACGCCGGTCCGCCTGTCCGCCGGTCTGGCAGGTTGGCTTCGGGTGGGGCGGAGAAGTGGCGCGGCTGAGGTCGGCTTCGTGCGGGGCGGGGATAGTGAGGGGCGGGGTCGGCGTTGTGCGGCGGCGGGAAGCGGCGGGCCGGGCCGCCTCGTGTCCGGCGGTGAGGCAGTGGCGGGCTGGGGGCTTGTCGGCTCGGCAGTGCTCGGGGGTGCGGTATGTCGTTCGAGCGGATGTGGCCTTGCTGGTCGGCTTCCCTCGGGGGCTGGGAGCCTGTCCGCTCGGCGGTGCTCGTGGGCGCGGCAGGTTGTTCGAGCGGACGGCGACCCTCGCGGGTCAGCTTCCCGTGAGGGCTGGGGTGACGGTGACTTCGCTGGTCGGTTTGCCGTGTGGGCTGGGGCGGGGGTGGCTTTGCTTTCCGGCTTTCTGCCGGGGCTGGGGTGACGGCGACCGCGTTGCCCAGCTTCCCGGCAGAGCCACGGCAACCTTGCCGCCCAGCTTCCCGGCAGGGGCAGGGCATCCTCGCCGCCAGCCCTCCTCCAGGGCCCGCACCTCCACCCGCGTCGCCCGCCCCCGGCCCCCGATCGAATGCCGCGCAGCCCCTCAGCGGGCCGTCAGGATCCGCGGCCCCGCCTCCGTGATCGCCACCGTGTGTTCCACGTGGGCGGCGCGGGAGCCGTCGTTCGTGCGGAGGGTCCAGCCGTCGGGGGCCGCGTGGTAGCCGTCCTCGCCGCTCGCGACGAGCATCGGCTCGATGGCGAGGACCATGCCCTGCCGCAGCGGCATGCCCCGGCCCGGGCGCCCTTCGTTGGGCACCCCCGGATCTTCGTGCATCTTGCGGCCGATCCCGTGCCCGCCGAAGCCGTCCGGGATGCCGTACCCGGCCGTCCGGCAGATCGAGCCGATCGCGTGGGCGATGTCGCCGATGCGATTGCCGATCACGGCCGCCTCGATACCCGCCGCCAGCGCGCGTTCCGCCGTCTCGATCAGTCGTACGTCCGCCGGGCGCGCCCTGCCGACCGTGAAGCTGATCGCCGAGTCGCCTGCCCAGCCGCCCAGTTCCGCACCGCAGTCGATGGACACCAGGTCGCCGTCGCGCAGGCGGTAGCCGGTCGGGATGCCGTGCACGATCGCGTCGTTCACCGATGCGCAGATGACGGCTGGGAAGGGGGTGGGGGCGAACGAGGGGCGGTAGCCGAGGAAGGGGGACGTCGCCCCGGCCCCGCGCAGCACCTCGCGCGCCACCTCGTCCAGCTCCAGCAGGGAAACCCCCACGTCAGCGGCCTTGCGTACGGCCGTGAGGGCCTGGCCGACGACCTGCCCGGCCGCATACATCGCATCGATCGACTGGTCCGTCTTCAGCTCCACCATGCCAATTACTATACCGGTATTAGAATGACGGCATGGTGCGCACCCCTCTCACCCCCGAAGAACGCGAACGCGGCGAGCGGCTCGGCCGGTTCCTCCGCGAGGCCCGCGGCGGCCGCAGCATGACCGAGGTCGCGGCGAGCGCCGGCATCTCCGCCGAGACGCTCCGCAAGATCGAGACGGGGCGCGCTCCGACTCCGGCCTTCTTCACCGTGGCGGCGCTGGCGCAGGCCCTCGGGCTGTCCATGGACGAGCTGGCCGGGCGCTGCACACCGGTCGTCGACGTGGCCGCCTGACGGGTTCGCACGTCACGTTCCGGCAGCTCCGGCGTACTCTGCGTTCAGTCCGAAATTCTCTCGTAGCGCGTTCGTAACATGGCTGGTGTTGCCTAACGGACCGGAGTGCTCCGGTCTGGCGGGAGTTGGGCGATGTCAGTGGAACAACTCCCGGCCCGGGTACGGGAGTTCGTGATCTACCTGGACGGTCTTCTGGCGCGCCTGGATCAGGGCGACGGCTGGTGCGGGGTGTTCTGGCAGCGTGACCCGGAGGGCATGCAGGCCTGCCTCTCCGGACGCGAGGTGCCGCCCTGGGACGTGGTGGAGTCACTCCTGCACGACCTCGCCGCCCAGTACGGCCCCGGCGGCGCGGGCCCCGAGACCGAGCGCGCCCGCGCCCTGCACACCGCCGCCCTTGCCACGTACGACGCCCGGCCCGGCGGCCGTGACGCCCTCGGCGACCGGCTCGACGTCATGCTCCGCGAGCAGCGGTACGCCGCCGAACGGCAGGCGGAACTGGCACGGTTGCTCGCCTCGGCCACCAGCCGCGAGGAGGCCGACAACGTCCGTCTCGACCTCGCCTGGGCCCGCGACGACCACGAACGGGCCACCGCCCGGTGTGCCGAACTCCGGGCACGGATGGCCGACTTGGACCGACGGGCCGCCACTGGGCGGGCCGAGGCGATACGCCGGGACCGGGTGGGCGAGGGGTCCGTGTTCCGCACGGATGATCGGTTCGGGGGTGGCGGGGCGACTCCTCGGGAGCATCCGCAGGCCCTGGATCGCCCAACCGGGCACCCCCTGCACCAGCCCCAGCCCCACGATGCCCGAACCGCCCCGGTCGGAGCCCCGGCCCGGCACGACTGGCAGGAAGCCCCGCACACCCCCGCCAACACCGCACCCGCCCCCAGCGCACCCGGCGACCACCCCCAGTCCCCGTCGCCCGACCCGGCCCCGGACCCCGCCCCCACCTCCAAGCAGCGCAAACGCCGCCGAGGCAGTGCCCGCTTCGCCGGAATGGTCGAGGAGGAGGCCGCCCCCGTGGCCGTACCGCCCACCGCGGAACCCGTCCTCCCCTCCCTCCCGACCCTCCCCGCCCAGCCCTCCTCCACGCGCCGCACTCCGCGCGGTGCCCGGTTCGCCGGAGCGGCCGACGAGGTGCCCGTGAGCCCGGAGCGGACGCAGGCCGAGCCCATGGACACGGCGGACCGGCGGGAGGTCTCCCAGGCCGTGGAGACGATCGTGCGGCTGCGCGCGGAGGGCCGGAGCGGCGAGGCGCACGCACTGCTCGTGGAGGCCGCGTACTGGCCCGCCGTCCGCCTTCCGGCGCTCGCGGCCGGGATGGAGCGCGCCGGGCTCGGCGCCGACTGGGCGACCCTGCTGTGGGAGACCGCCTCACTGCCGGCCGAGCGGCTCGTCGCCGCCGCCGACGCGCTGACCGCGGCGGGGCGGGCGGGTGACGGGGAGCAGATCCTGCGACAGGGCGTGGCGCGGCCCGCGCACGAGATCGGGCAGGCCGTTGTGGCGCTGGTCGGCGAGGGGCGCCGCCGCGAGGTCCGCGCACTGCTGGACGCGTACGTCCGGGTCCGCACCCCGGAGGAGGCCGCCCGCAGCGCCGCACCGGAGCCGCGGACGCTCGTACCGCTGCTGCTGGAGGCCGCCCAGGGCATCTCCGACGAGCGCCACTGGGATCTCGTCCACGCCCTGCGGGTGGCGGGCTTCGCGGCCTGACCCGGCCCGACCCGTCGGTCACACCACCGGGCCCACCCGTCCCACCGGCCTCATCCATCCCCCACAGGAGTGTGAAACGTGATCGACTCAGCGGGTTAACGACGATGGTCTTGGCAAGGCTGTTCAGGGGGCTTACTTTCAAGCCTCTACCGCCCCCTCTACGGGCGTAGAGGCTCTGACGTCCCGTCGAAGGAGCAGCTCATGGCCAACGTCGTTCGTGCCGCTCTGGTCCAGGCCACCTGGACCGGCGACACCGAGTCCATGGTGGCGAAACACGAGGAGCACGCCCGGGAGGCGGCCCGGCAGGGCGCGAAGATCATCGGGTTCCAGGAAGTCTTCAACGCTCCCTACTTCTGTCAGGTCCAGGAGCCGGAGCACTACGGCTGGGCCGAGCCGGTCCCCGACGGGCCGACCGTGCGTCGTATGCAGGAGCTCGCCCGCGAGACCGGCATGGTGATCGTGGTGCCGGTCTTCGAGGTCGAGCAGTCGGGCTTCTACTACAACACAGCGGCCGTGATCGACGCCGACGGCACCTTCCTCGGCAAGTACCGCAAGCACCACATCCCGCAGGTCAAGGGCTTCTGGGAGAAGTACTACTTCAAGCCGGGCAACGTGGGGTGGCCGGTCTTCGACACCGCCGTCGGGAAGGTGGGTGTCTACATCTGCTACGACCGGCACTTCCCCGAGGGCTGGCGGCAACTCGGGCTCAACGGCGCCCAGTTGGTGTACAACCCGTCCGCGACCTCACGGGGCCTGTCGGCCTACCTCTGGCAGCTGGAGCAGCCCGCGGCGGCGGTCGCCAACGAGTACTTCGTCGCCGCGATCAACCGCGTCGGGCAGGAGCCGTACGGCGACAACGACTTCTACGGGACGAGCTACTTCGTCGACCCCCGTGGGCAGTTCGTCGGCGAGGTCGCCGGAGACAAGAGCGAGGAACTCGTCGTACGCGACCTCGACTTCGACCTCATCGAAGAAGTGCGGCAGCAGTGGGCCTTCTACCGCGACCGCCGCCCCGACGCCTACGAAGGACTGGTGCAGCCGTGACGAAGGACCTGCTGGGACGCCACCGAGCCGTCATGCCGGACTGGCTCGCCCTCTACTACGAGGACCCGCTGGAGATCACCCACGGCGAGGGCCGGCACGTCTGGGACGCGCAGGGCAACCGCTACCTCGACTTCTTCGGCGGCATCCTCACCACGATGACCGCGCACGCGCTGCCCGAGGTCACCAAGGCGGTGAGCGAACAGGCCGGGCGGATCATCCACTCCTCGACCCTGTACCTCAACCGGCCCATGGTCGAACTCGCCGAGCGCATCGCCCAGTTGAGCGGCATCCCGGACGCCCGCGTCTTCTTCACCACCTCGGGCACCGAGGCCAACGACACCGCCTTGCTGCTCGCGACGGCCTACCGGCAGAGCAACACCATCCTCGCGATGCGCAACAGCTACCACGGCCGTTCCTTCAGCGCCGTCGGCATCACCGGCAACCGCGGCTGGTCGCCGACCTCGCTGTCGCCGCTGCAGACGCTGTACGTCCACGGCGGCGTGCGCACGCGTGGGCCGTACGCCGAACTCGGCGACGAGGACTTCATCGCCGCCTGCGTCGAGGACCTGAGGGACCTCCTCGGACACACCCGCGCGCCCGCGGCCCTCATCGCCGAGCCCATCCAGGGCGTCGGCGGCTTCACCTCGGGCCCGGACGGGCTGTACGCCGCCTTCCGGGAGGTCCTCGCCGAGCGCGGCATCCTGTGGATCGCCGACGAGGTGCAGACCGGCTGGGGCCGCACCGGCGACCACTTCTGGGGCTGGCAGGCACACGGGCAGTCCGGTCCGCCGGACATGCTGACCTTCGCCAAGGGCATCGGCAACGGCAGCTCCATCGGCGGTGTCGTCGCCCGCGCCGACATCATGAACTGCCTCGACTCCAACAGCATCTCCACCTTCGGCGGCACCCAGGTCACCATGGCGGCCGGCCTCGCCAACCTGTCGTACCTGCTGGAACACGACCTCCAGGGCAACGCCCGGAGGGTCGGCGGGCTGCTCCTGGAGCGGCTGCGGGCCGTCGCCGCGCACGTGCCGCACGTACGGGAGGTGCGCGGCCGGGGCCTGATGCTGGGCATCGAACTCACCAAACCCGGCACGGACGACGCCGACCCGGTGGCCGCGTCCGCCGTGCTGGAGGCGGCCCGCGAGGGCGGCCTCCTCATCGGCAAGGGCGGCGGCCACAACACCAGCTCCCTGCGGATCGCCCCGCCGCTGTCCCTCACGGTCGCGGAAGCCGAGGAGGGCGCCGCGATCCTGGAGAACGCTCTGAGGAGCATCTAGCAGCACTCACCCGAGTAAGGGAACGCCAGCATGACCACCACCTTGGAGCCCTTGGAGCCGAAGGAACCCCTGGAACCCGCCCTGTCGGTCCGGCAGGTCCTCAACCTGGAGCGGGTGCTCGCCGGGGAGCCCGAGGTGGTGGCCGGCGCCGGTCAGCTCGACCGGCCGGTGCGCTGGGTGCATGTCGCCGAGGCGCCCGACGTCGGGGTGATGCTCAGCGGCGGCGAGATGGTGCTCACCACCGGGGTGCTGCTCGCCGGGGACGAGGACAAGCAGGCCGAGTACATCCGCTCCCTGCACCGGGCCGAGGCGGCGGCCGTCGTACTGGGCCTCGGCCGCGCCTTTCCCGCGCCGCCGGAGGTGATGCGCCGGGCGGCCGAGCGGTGCGGGCTGCCCATGGTCGTGCTGCACCGGCCCTTCCCCTTCGCCGAGCTGACCGAGGAGGTCCAGTCCCGGCTCGTGCGGCGCAAGTTCGCCGCCGTCAGCCTCTCCGAGTCCGTACGGACCGCGCTCACCGGACTCATCACCGCGGGCGCCCCCTTGCAACGCCTCCTCGACGAGGTCGCCGCGCACAGTGCCTGCCCTGTCGTCGTCACCAACCTCGCCCACCGCGTCCTCGCCACGGCGGGGGAGCGGTCGGCGGTGGACGACGTGCTGCGCGACTGGGAGCGCATCGCCCGCCAGGCAGGCGGCCGCGAGGGCGACGGCTGGATCCGCGCCGAACTGGGCGGGCGCGGTGAGCGGTGGGGCCAGATCGTGCTGTGCGGCCACCGCGGCGACACCGCCGGCGGACGGCTGCTCGCCGACCGCGCCGCCGAGGCCCTCGTCCTGCACCGCATGCTCGGCGGCACCTCCGCGCACACCTGGGAGGAGCAGTCCGCGCAGAGCCTGCTGACCGACCTGGTCAGTGGAGTCGTACCGGCCAGGCAGCTGCTGCCACGCGCGCGTGCCGCCGGGCTGCCGGTCAACCGGCGCACCTTCGTGCCGCTGGTCGTGCGGGACGGCGAGGCGGCCCAACTGGAGCGCGTGCTGCGGATGCTGGGGCTGCCCGGGATCGTCGCCGAACTCGCCGACGGGGCCACCGCGGTCCTGCTGAGCCTCGCCCGGGACCAGGACGACGCCGTGCTCGCCGCGAACTTCGCCGCCCGGGTGCGCTCGGAGTCGGGGGACGCGCGGACCGTCGTGGCGGCCGCCGACGCGCGCACCGCGTGGGACGACGTACCAGCCGGGGTGCGCGAGGCCCAGCACGTCGCCGATGCCGTCGCCGACTCCTCGACCGTCCTTGACCTCCCGGCCGTCGTACGCCTCAAGGACGTCCATCTGCGCGGCCTGGTCCGGCTGCTGCGGGACGACCCGCAGGTGCAGTCGTTCGCGGAGCGCGAGCTGGACGGGCTGCTGTGCGGACCGGACGACGAGGCGGGCGCCCTGCTCGCCGTGCTGCGGACCTATCTCGCCACCGGCCGCAACAAGTCCCGTACCGCCCAGCTCCACCATGTCTCCCGGCCCGCGCTCTACCGCCGACTGGAGGCGATACAGGCGCGCCTGGGCGTCGACCTCGACGACTTCGAGCAGGCTGCCT
This sequence comes from Streptomyces cyaneochromogenes, assembly GCF_003963535.1. GTDB lineage: Bacteria > Actinomycetota > Actinomycetes > Streptomycetales > Streptomycetaceae > Streptomyces > Streptomyces shaanxiensis. The sequence continues at coordinate 8,482,166 of NZ_CP034539.1, forward strand.
CGGTACACATCGCGCTCCTCGCGCACGACGCGCAACAGGGCTGAAACACGCAACCACCTGGGAAAACGGCGGTGAAACATGGGTCCACGAGAGGGTGACACCGTGACACGCCGCGCGCCCGCAGACGTGACACCGTGCAACTCAAAGCCCGCTCCCGGACTTCCTAGCCTTCTCGCACACCGAGCGACCGGAGGTCCCGATGAGCAGAGTGATCCGTGCCGCGATCTTCCAGACCGCCTGGACGGGCGACAAGGAATCGATGATCCAGGTGCACGAGCAGGCGGCGCGCGACGCGGCCGCGCAGGGCGCTCAGGTCCTGTGCTTCCAGGAGCTGTTCTACGGGCCGTACTTCTGCCAGGTCCAGGACAAGGCGTTCTACGAGTACGCCGAGCAGATCCCCGAGGGCCCCATCGTCAGGCGCTTCCAGGCGCTGGCCAAGGAACTCGGCCTGGTCCTCGTACTGCCGATGTACGAGGAGGAACAGCCCGGCGTCCTCTACAACACGGCCGCCGTGATCGACGCCGACGGCTCGTACCTCGGCAAGTACCGCAAGCACCACATCCCTCAAGTGCCGGGATTCTGGGAGAAGTTCTACTTCCGCCCCGGGAACGTGGGCTGGCCCGTCTTCGACACGGCCGTCGGCAGGATCGGCGTCTACATCTGCTACGACCGCCACTTCCCGGAGGGCTGGCGGGCGTTGGGCCTCGAAGGCGCCGAGATCGTGTTCAACCCGTCGGCCACCTCGCGCGGCCTCTCCCGCTACCTCTGGCAGCTGGAGCAGCCGGCGGCGGCCGTCGCCAACGAGTACTTCATCGGCGCGATCAACCGGGTCGGCGTCGAGGACCTCGGCGACAACGACTTCTACGGGACGAGCTACTTCGTCGACCCGGAGGCGCAGTTCGTCGGCGAGGTGGCGAGCGACAAGGAGACCGAACTCGTCGTCCGGGACCTGGACCTGGCCAAGCTGCGCGAGGTCCGCGACCGCTGGCAGTTCTACCGCGACCGCCGTCCCGAGGCGTACGGCCCGCTCACCGCTCCCTGACGGTCCCGTATCCCCGCGGGCCCGGCGCACGGGAGCGGGCCCGCGGGATCCATCGACGTACTGGACACCAGTGTTGACCACGGTAGGAGAGGGAGTATGAGCAGCCGTACCGTCATCCGCGGTGGTCTCGTCATCACCGCGTCCGACGAGATGCACGCCGACGTCCTGATCGAGGACGGCCGTATCGCCGCCCTCGCCGCGAGCGGCACCCCGGCCGCCGAGGCCTGGACGGCCGAACAGACCATCGACGCCACGGGGAAGTACGTCATCCCCGGCGGCGTCGACGCCCACACCCACATGGAGCTGCCGTTCGGCGGCACCTTCGCCTCCGACACCTTCGAGACCGGTACCCGGGCCGCCGCCTGGGGCGGTACGACCACGATCGTCGACTTCGCCGTGCAGAGCGTGGGCCACTCCCTGCGCGAGGGCCTCGACGCCTGGCACGCCAAGGCCGAGGGCAACTGCGCGATCGACTACGGCTTCCACATGATCGTCTCCGATGTGCACCAGGAGACCCTGAAGGAGATGGACCTGCTGGTGGAGGAGGGCGTGACCTCCTTCAAGCAGTTCATGGCCTACCCCGGCGTCTTCTACTCGGACGACGGCCAGATCCTGCGCGCCATGCAGCGCTCCGCCGAGAACGGCGGCCTGATCATGATGCACGCGGAGAACGGCATCGCGATCGACGTCCTGGTCGAGCAGGCGCTCGCCCGCGGGGAGACCGACCCGCGCTACCACGGCGAGGTCCGCAAGGCGCTCCTGGAAGCCGAGGCCACGCACCGGGCCATCCGGCTGGCGCAGGTCGCGGGCGCGCCCCTGTACGTCGTGCACGTCTCGGCGATGGAGGCGGTCGCCGAGCTGGCCAAGGCACGCGACGAGGGGCTGAACGTCTTCGGCGAGACCTGCCCGCAGTACCTGTTCCTGTCCACCGACAACCTCGCCGAGCCGGACTTCGAGGGCGCGAAGTACGTGTGCTCGACGCCGCTGCGGCCCAAGGAGCACCAGGCCCACCTGTGGAAGGGGCTCAGGACCAACGACCTCCAGGTCGTCTCCACCGACCACTGCCCGTTCTGCTTCGTGGGCCAGAAGGAGCTGGGGCGCGGGGACTTCTCGAAGATCCCCAACGGCCTTCCCGGCGTCGAGAACCGGATGGACCTGCTCCACCAGGCCGTCGTCGAAGGCCACATCTCGCGCCGCCGCTGGATCGAGATCGCCTGCGCCACCCCGGCCCGGATGTTCGGCATGTACCCGAAGAAGGGCACGATCGCGCCGGGCGCCGACGCCGACGTCGTGATCTACGACCCGCAGGCCGAGCAGGTCATGTCCGCCGTGACCCACCACATGAACGTCGACTACTCGGCGTACGAGGGCAAGCAGACCACCGGGCGGGTCGAGACGGTCCTCTCGCGCGGCGAACTCGTCATCACCGAGCGGGAGTACACCGGGCGCGCCGGGCACGGCGTCTACACCCCCCGCTCCACCTGTCAGTACCTCAACTAGGAGCGGAGCACATGGACTTCGGACTCGTCCTGCAGACCGACCCGCCGGCCTCGCGGGTCGTCAGCCTGATGAAGCGCGCCGAGCGCAGCGGCTTCTCCTACGGCTGGACCTTCGACTCCGCCGTGCTGTGGCAGGAGCCGTTCGTCATCTACAGCCAGATCCTCGCGAACACCCAGAAGCTGACGGTCGGCCCGATGGTGACCAACCCGGGCACCCGCACCTGGGAGGTCACGGCCTCCACCTTCGCCACCCTCAACGACATGTTCGGCAATCGCACGGTCTGCGGCATCGGCCGCGGCGACTCGGCGATGCGCGTCGCCGGGCGCAAACCCAACACCCTGGCCCGTATCAGCGAGGCGATGAAGGTCATCCGGGCGCTCGGCAGCGGCCAGGAGGCCGACCTCGGCGGCGGTACGGTCGTGAGGTTCCCCTGGATCAAGCCGGGCGCCGAACTCCCCGTATGGATGGCGGCGTACGGGCCCAAGGCGCTGAAGATGACCGGCGAGGAGGCCGACGGGTTCATCCTGCAGCTCGCCGACCTGTACCTGACCGAGTACATGGTCAAGGCCGTCAAGGACGCGGCGGTCGCGGCCGGCCGTGACCCGTCCGAGGTGAAGATCTGCGTCGCGGCTCCCGCGTACGTCACCGAGGACGACTCGCCCGAGAAGCTCGCCCACGCCCGTGAGCAGTGCCGCTGGTTCGGCGGGATGGTCGGCAACCATGTCGCCGACCTGGTCAGCAAGTACGGCGAGCACTCGGCCGCCGTACCCGACGAACTCACCGACTACATCAAGGCCCGCGAGGGGTACGACTACTCCCACCACGGACGCGCCGACAACCCCGACACCGCGTTCGTGCCCGACGAGATCGTCGACCGGTTCTGCATCGTGGGACCGGTCGAGAAGCACATCGAGAAGCTGAACGCGCTGCGGGAGCTGGGCGTCGACCAGTTCGCCGTGTACGACATGCACGACGCGCAGGAAGCCGTCATCGACGCGTACGGCTCGGAGGTCATTCCCGCGATCAACTCCTAGCGGGAATCAGCGAGTTCGCACACCCCGGCACCACCCGACCCCCCACACCTTGTCCCCCCTCCTCGCCGTCCCGGGGAGGGGCCCAAGGCCCCCGCACGGCCTGTCTGTCTCCCGTCCCGCTCTGTCGATTGGCCTGCTCATGACCGAAACAGTCCCCACGGGGTCACCGATATCCCAGTTCGCCGGTAACGACGGCCGGATCGAACTCGCTCCCGAGGCGTACCCCGCCGACAGCCCCTTCGCCAACGAGGACCTGCGTCCCGTCCCGGTCGCCGAGCGCAAGTGGACGACGTACAACTTCGCGGCCCTGTGGATCTCCATGGCCCACTGCATCCCCAGCTGGACCCTGGCCTCCGGCCTGGTCGCCCTCGGCATGGACTGGAAGCAGGCCGTCTTCACCATCGCCCTGGCCAACGTCATCGTGCTGCTGCCGATGCTGGCCACCGGGCACGCCGGACCCAAGTACGGCATACCGTTCCCGGTGCTGGCCCGCGCCTCGTTCGGGCTGCGCGGCGCCAACATCCCGGCGCTGATCCGGGCGGCCGTGGCCTGCGGCTGGTTCGGCATCCAGACCTGGATCGGCGGCAGCGGCATCTTCGCCCTCGGCTCCAAGCTCACCGGCGGTGGCTGGGAGAACGCGGCGAAGGTCGCGGGCAACCCCTGGCCGCTGTGGCTCTGCTTCCTGCTCTTCTGGGCGCTGCAGATTGCCATCATCTACCGCGGCATGGACTTCCTGCGGCACTTCGAGAACTGGGCCGCGCCCTTCGTGATCGTCGGCGCCCTCGTGCTGCTGATCTGGATCGCGGTCAAGGCGGACGGGTTCGGCGCGCTGCTCGACCAGCCCTCGAAGCTGGGCTGGGGCCCCGACTTCTGGCCGGTCTTCTTCCCGTCGCTCATGGGCATGATCGGCTTCTGGGCGACGCTGTCCCTCAACATCCCCGACTTCACCCGCTTCGGCGCCAGCCAGAAGGCGCAGACCTGGGGCCAGGCTCTCGGCCTGCCCACGACCATGACGCTCTTCGCCGTGCTCGCCGTGCTGGTCACCTCCGGCTCCGAGGTCGTCTACGGCGAGGCGATCTGGGACCCGGTCGCGCTGGCCGCCAAGACGGACAACGCCTTCGGCCTGCTCTTCGCGCTGATCATCGTGCTGGTCGCCACGATCTCCGTGAACATCGCGGCGAACGTGGTCTCGCCGGCGTACGACCTGGCGAACCTGGCCCCGAAGCTCATCAACTTCCGTACCGGCGCGCTGATCACCGGTGTCGTCGGCATCCTGATCTTCCCGTGGAAGCTGATCTCCACCCCGGAGTTCTATATCTTCACCTGGCTCGGCGTGGTCGGCGGTCTGCTCGGCACGGTCGCGGGCATCCTGATCGCCGACTACTGGGTCGTCCGCCGCACGGTCCTGCACCTCGCCGACCTGTACACGCCCGGCGGGCGCTACTGGTACTCGTCCGGCTGGAACTGGCGGGCGATCGTCGCCTTCCTGGTCGGCGGCGTCCTCGCGGTCGGCGGCTCGTACTCGGGCGTCGGTGCCGACGGCGCGAAGACCGGGCCGTTCCCGACCGACGGACTGATCCCGTTCCTCAAGCCGCTCGCCGACTACGGCTGGGCGGTGGGCCTGGGAGCCTCGCTGCTGCTGTACGTGGTGCTCATGGGCGGACGCAAGGAACGCGCCGAAGCCTGATCCCGCGAGGGAGGGCGGCCGGGGAGGACGGTCGTGGAGGGCTCTCAGCCCTTCTGGCCGTCCTCCAAGGCGGCCACCGCCTCCTTGGCCGCCTTGATCGCGCCCTTGTTGATCTCGTCCGTGTCGGGCGCCTTCTTCGACTCGAAGTCGCTGCCGCTGTACGTGATGGAGACCAGCGCGTTGGACACCCGGACCAGCACCACGCCCTCACGGGTCTGCTGCTTGTCCTCCGTGGTGAGGTTCACGACGGAGTAGCCGGCGTCACCGATACCGGGGACGTCGCCACCGCCGCTCTTGTCCGCGACGCGGTCCTTGAAGGACTTCAGCGCCGCGTCGTCCGACTCCGTGATCTCGAAGGACACGTCCAGCCAGCGGTAGTCGTAGCCCTTGAGCGCGTTCCACGAGCAGGTGCGGCGCAGCTTCGAGTCGGTGGACTGGATCTCCTTGCCGGCCGTCTTGGCACCCGGCACCAGTGACTTGATCGTCTTCGTGCCCAGGCTGTCGCACGGTGCGGGAGCGCTGTCGTACGTCTTCGACACCGCCGCCGTCGCGGGTGCCGTGGGCGACTCGCCCTCGCTCTTGCGCGTCCCCCCGTCGTCGGCGGCCGGTGTCGCGGCGAACGGGCCGGACGACAGCGCCCAGCCCGCCGCGGCGAGCACGACGACGGGCGACAGACGTGCGGTGAGGGCGAGCGGCAAGGAAAGAGAACGCACGGCGCACTTTTCGTGGGGGACGGTGCGGAGGGAGTCCGCACTGCGGACGGGACGCCAGTGTCACATGACTCCCTGTGAGGCGGAAGGGCGAACTCGCTCCGTGCTGACGCCGTTACGGCAGGGCCGTAATTACGTGGTGTCCTGGGAGAGTTACGTGGCCTGATGGATGATTTGGGCGGAAAGTGCGCTTTCGATGCGGTCAACGGCGACGAACGCCCCATACGCCACCAGGTGCACCAGACAGTGGTCGGTATGCTCCGGCCGGCGCCAGGCCGCGACGTCCTCGTCCGTGATGCGGTACGGCGCGAGGGCGGCCAGCAGGGCGAGGCGCGCCCCGGGACGCTCCCGTCGGTCCGGCAAGCCCCTCAGGTCGAGCGGCGGATGTGCCCCGTCCCAGTCCTGGATGACGTCTTCCACGAGGTCCTGGTCGTCGGTGTCGAGAAGATCGGCGCCCGACAGGGCCGCCCTGAGCAGTGCCGCGTACGCGAGGCCGACGGGGGTGCCGCCCGCCCATGCGGGGGCTTCGCCGGGGTCGGCGTGGTCGAGGAGAGCGAGGGCGGTGCCGGGACGGGCCGGGCGGCGCACGGTCCGGGCGAGCGTGCGGCCCGCGAGGCTGCGTACCGCGCGCAGGCGCTGTGCGCCGGCCGGCAGCAGGTTCTCGGTCAGCAGGGCCGACGCGATCCGGTTGATGAAGTGGAAGGTGAGCGCGGTGCCGAGGTAGGCGGGGGCGTGCGCGCGGGGGAAGGGGTACGGCATCAGGGCGGCGCCGGGCACGCGCGTGTGCCGTCCCCAGGCCAGCACGCGCGCGTGCTCCTCGTTTCGCGGGGCCTCTCCCCGCGCCAGCCGCTCCGCCAGCGCGTGGTCGCCGGTGGCGTGCAGCAGCACGGTGTGGGCGTCCACGCAGAACGGGCACTTGTTGGCGAGTGACACCCCGAGGGCCACCAGCTCCTTGCCGGTGCGGTCACCCGCCCCCGCGATGAGCGACTCGCGCATCAACGCCCAGGTGGGGGCCAGGAGTTCGGGCGCGGAGGACAGGACCACGAAGGTGGCGGGCGCCGCGATGCCGAAGTCGAGGGCGATCTGCGCGTACACCTCGGCGACGGTGCCGGTGGCCGACCTGGGCGGGAGGGGCTCGGTGTGACGGAAGGGTGTGGACATGGGCAGCAGCTTGCTCCGGCGGGGCGGTCCGGGGCGTCGTACGGCCGAAGGGAGTTGGGGCTGCGACGGCGGGGTCGGCCGGTGCCGGGCACTACTGCGTGGGGAGTAGTCGGGAGGCCGTCCACAGGGGTGACGTCACTGTCGGTGGGGCGGTCTACTGTGCGGGCATGAGGGGGAATCGGATCAAGCGCGAGCGGCTCGTCGACGCGGCGGTCGCGGTCGTGGTCGGCGTGATCGTCGTGCTCGTCGCCCGGGCGGACGACCGTGCCGGGCCGCTCGACCTCGCGCTGATCACGGTCGGTTCGCTGGCCCTGGCCGCGCACCGCACGGCTGCGCGCGTGGTGCTCGCGATCACCACCGGCAGCCTGCTCGCCGAAGTCGTCCACGCCGGACCCTCCGCGATCATGGCCCTCCCCGTAGTGGGCGCGGTGCACACGGCGGCACGGACCGGGCACCGGGGCACGGCCGCCGCGGCCGCCGCCGTCTTCCTCGGCGGCTATGTCGCGGCGGGCTCGGCGAGCGCGGAGGTCGCCCGGGAGGCGGTGCTCCTCGCCGGCTGGTTCCTGTGCGCGGTCGTGACGGGGCTGGCCGACAGCAACTGGCAGGCGTATCTGCGGCAGACCGAACAGCGCGCCATGGAGGCCGAACGCACCCGGGAGGAGGCGGCGTTGCGCCGGGCCGGTGAGGAACGCCTGCGCATAGCCCGTGAGTTGCACGACTCGCTCACCCACAGCATCTCGATCGTCAAGCTCCAGGCAGGCGTCGCCGTCCACCTGGCCCGCAAGCGAGGCGAGGAGATACCGCCCGCGCTGCTCGCCATCCAGGAGGCGAGCGGCGAGGCGATGCGCGAGCTGCGCGCCACGCTGGAAGTGCTGCGCACGGACGAGCCGACCGGCACCCCCGCGCTGCTCGTGGAGCGCGCACGGGCGGCCGGGCTCGCGGTCGAGCTGACGGTGACGGGGGAGGAGCGGCCGCTGGCGGCGACCGTCGACCGGGCGACGTACCGCATCGTCCAGGAGGCCCTGACGAACGCGGCGCGGCATGCGGGACCGGCGAAGGTGAGCGTTCAACTGGCCTATGGAAAAGGCGACTTGACGATCCGCGTCGAGGACGACGGCACCGCCGACCCGGCCGGCCCGCCCACCCCCGGCATCGGTCTCACCGGCATGCGCGAACGCGTCACGGCCCTCGGCGGCACGCTGGACGCCGGTCCCCGCGCGGAGGGCGGCTTCGCGGTGCGGGCGCGGCTGCCGTTGGGGGAGGCGGGGGAGGTACGGGAGGCGGGATGAGGTGAGGGAGCCGGGACGAGGACGGGGTGACGGGGGGTTGGGGGACGCCGGGTTGGGGGACGGGGTGACGATGGGGTGTGGGGCGGGGTGACGACGGAATGGGGGACGGCGTGATCAGGGTGGCGCTCGTCGACGACCAGGCACTGATGCGGGCGGGCTTCCGGGCCCTGCTCGACGCCGAGGACGGTATCGAGGTGGTCGGTGAGGCGGCGGACGGGAAGCGGGGCCTGGAGCTGATCCGCGCCCAGGTTCCCGACATCGCGCTGATCGACGTACAGATGCCGGTGATGACGGGCATCGAGGCGACCCGCCGCATCGCCGCGGACCCGGCGCTGGCGTCCGTGCGCGTGGTGATCCTGACGAACTACGGCCACGACGAGTACGTCTTCGAGGCCCTGCGCGCCGGCGCGAGCGGCTTCCTGCTGAAGGACACCGAACCGGCCGACCTGCTCCAGGCGATCGAGGTGGTGGCAGGCGGGGAGGCGCTGCTGTCCCCGTCGGTGACCCGCACCCTGATCGGCGAGTTCGTGTCCAGGCCGCCGGACCGGGCCACCGCTCCCGGCCTGGAGTGCCTGACGCGCCGGGAACGCGAGGTGACGGCGCTGGCTGCGCGGGGTCTGACGAACGAGGAGATCGCCGAGCACATGGTGATCAGCCCGTTCACGGCGAAGACACACATCAGCAGGGCGATGACGAAGCTGGGGGCGCGGGATCGGGCGCAGCTCGTGGTGTTCGCGTATGAGTCGGGGCTGGTGACCGCCCGCGGGGCATAACCCGTTGCGTCGGGCGGACGGCGATCAGCAAGCTGAGGCGATGACCGAGACGACGGACGAGACGCGGCCTGCCGTACGCGAGGAGATCCTCGCCTACTACGAGCAGGGCAAGGAGGACGCCCGGCTCAAAGAGGGCGGGGCCCCGGCCGGGCGGCTGGAGTTCTGGCGTACGCAGGAGGTGCTGCGGCGGTTGCTGCCCGCGGCGCCGGCGCGTGTGCTGGACGTCGGAGGAGGTAGCGGCGTGCATGCGGAGTGGCTCGCCGAGGACGGGTACGAGGTGGTGCTCGTCGATCCGGTGCCGCTCCACGTCGAGCAGGCGGCCCGCATCCCCGGTGTCACCGCCCGCCCCGGGGACGCGCGCGAGCTGCCCGCCTCCGACGCCGCGTACGACGCGGTGCTGATGCTGGGCCCGCTGTACCACCTCCCTGAACGGTCCGACCGGGTAAGGGCGTTGGCCGAGGCACATCGGGCTGCCCGGCCGGGCGGGCTGGTGGTCGCGGCCACCATCAACCGCTTCGCCCAACTGCACGACCTGCTCCGTGAGGAGCGCTACTTCATCCCGCGGCACCGCGAACGGACCGACGCCGTGCTGGCGGACGGCGGCCGCCATCCCTACCACGAGGACGGCTTCTTCACCCTCGCCCACTTCGCCCGACCCGACGAAGTCCCCGCGGAGTTCGCCGACGCCGGACTCACCGTCGAGGGCCAGTACGGCATCGAGGGTGTCGCCTGGCTCATGGGCGGTGTCGAGGACTGGCTCGACGCCCCGGAGTGCCGCGAGGCCGTGCTTGAAGCATGTCGGCACATCGAGTCCGAGCCGAGTCTCCTCGGTGCCAGTGGGCATCTGCTGACCGCGGGCAGACGGTTGCCGTAAGTCCGTACGATCGCAAGATCGGCCGCCGTCGAGTGAGGAGTCCGCCCGTGTTCACCACCCGCCCCACCCTCCAGGGCACCTTCGGCATGGTGTCCTCCACCCACTGGCTGGCCTCCCAGTCGGCGATGGCCGTGCTGGAGGACGGCGGCAATGCCTACGACGCGGCCGTGGCGGGCGCCTTCGTGCTGCACGTCGTCGAGCCGCACCTCAACGGCCCCGCCGGCGAGGTGCCGATCCTGCTCGCCCCCGCGGGCGGCGAGGTGCGGGTGCTGTGCGGGCAGGGCGTCGCCCCCGCGGGGGCCACGGTCGCGCACTACCGGGGACTCGGCCTGGACCTCGTACCCGGGACCGGGCCGCTGGCCGCCGCCGTTCCCGGCGCCTTCGACGCCTGGATGCTGCTGCTGCGGGACCACGGCACCAGGACGCCGGCCGACGTGCTCAAGTACGCCATCGGATACGCCGAGCACGGGCACGCGCCCGTGGAGCGCGTCGGCGAGACCGTCGAGACCGTGCGGGAGCTGTTCGAGACCGAGTGGACGTCGTCGGCCGAGGTGTATCTGCCGGGCGGCAAGGCGCCCCGGCCCGGCGAACCGTTCCGCAACCCCGCCCTCGCCGCCACCTGGAAGCGACTGCTCGACGAGATCGCCGGGGCCGGGGACCGGGTCGCCCAGATCGAGGCGGCGCGGGAGGTGTGGCGCGCCGGCTTCATCGCCGAGGCGCTCGTACGACAGGCCCGGCGGCCCACCATGGACACCAGCGGTGAGCGGCACTCCGGCACCCTCACGGCCGCCGACCTCGCCGGCTGGTCCGCCACCTACGAGGCGCCGGCGACGTACGACTGGAACGGCTGGACCGTCTGCAAGGCCGGACCCTGGAGCCAGGGTCCGGTCCTCCTCCAGCAGCTCGCGCTGCTCCCGCCCGAGCTGCCGCGATACGGGTCCGCCGAGTACGTCCATCTGCTGATCGAGGGCTGCAAGCTGGCCATGGCCGACCGGGAGGCCTGGTACGGCGACGCGGCCGAGGTACCCCTCGCCGAGCTGCTGTCGGAGCCGTACAACGCCGCCCGGCGGAAACTGGTCGGCGAGAAGGCCTCCCACGAGCTGCGCCCCGGCAGCCCGGGCGGACGCGACCCCCGGCTGTGCGCCCACGCGCGCGTGGTGGCCTCCGACGAACCCGGCTTCGACGTGCTGGGCGGCGGGGAACCGACGGTCGCCAAGCGCCCCACCTCCCCGGTGCCGGGCGAGCCGGACATCGCCGCCGACGGCACCACCCGCGGCGACACCTGCCACCTCGACGTCGTCGACCGCTGGGGCAACATGATCGCGGCCACGCCCAGCGGCGGCTGGCTGCAGTCCAACCCCGTCGTACCCGAACTGGGCTTCCCGCTCGGCACCCGGCTCCAGATGGCCTGGCTGGAGGAGGGCCTGCCGAACTCGCTGACGCCGGGCCGCCGCCCCCGCACCACCCTCACGCCGTCCATCGCCCTGCGCGACGGGGTGCCCGTCATGGCATTCGGCACGCCCGGCGGGGACCAGCAGGACCAGTGGCAGCTGCACTTCTTCCTGGCCGTGGTCCTGCGGGCGCAGGTCCGCGGCGGCCTCGACCTCCAGGGCGCGATCGACGCCCCGAACTGGCACAACGACAGCTTCCCCGGCTCCTTCTACCCGCGCGGGATGCGGCCGGGGAGCGTCACCGTGGAGGCCCGTACGGGCACGGACGTGGTCGAGGAGCTGCGCCGGCGTGGTCATGAGGTGACCGTCGGTGACGCCTGGTCGGAGGGGCGGCTGTGCGCGGTCGCACGGGACCCGCAGACCGGTGTGCTGTCGGCGGCGGCGAACCCGCGGGGAATGCAGGGGTACGCGGTCGGGCGCTGAGAACTCGCCGGACACACCCTCTGACCTGCCGATACGCGCCCCTCATGTTCACGTCGATGCCATCCGGCGGCCACCGGGCGGGCGGGGATTGTCAGTGGGGCGTGCTCTCATGGAGGGGTGATCGGATACAACGAAACCATCGAAGAGTTTCTCGCACAGCACTCGGCCGACGTGGAGGAAGCGGTCCGCAAGGCGGCCGCGGCCGAGATCATGCCCCGCTTCCGGCAGCTCGCCGAGGACGAGATCGACCAGAAGAACGGACCGCACGACCTGGTGACCGACGCCGACCGGCTCGCCGAGCAGTACCTCACCGAGGCGCTCGGCGCCCTGCTGCCCGGCTCGGTCGTGGTCGGCGAGGAGGCGGTGCACGCCAATCCGGCATCGTACGACGCCATACGCGGCGACGCCCCGGTCTGGATCATCGACCCCGTCGACGGCACCCGCCAGTTCGTGCACGGAGACACCGGCTTCTGCACGCTGGTCGCGCTCGCGCACCGCGGCGTCCTGCTCGCCTCCTGGACGTACGCCCCCGCCCTCGACCAACTGGCCACGGCGATACGGGGCCAGGGGGCCTTCCTCGACGGCGAGCGGCTGTACTCCGGCGCGCCGGAGCCCGGCCGGGATCTCGAAGTCGCCACGTCCCACCCGGACTACACGACCGACGAGCAGAAGCACGCCCTGCTGGGCCTGTGGACCGACGGTGTGCGGCCCCGCGCCTGCGGTTCCGCGGGGCTGGAGTATCTCGCCATCGCCCGGGGCGAGTTGGATGCCACGGCGTTCTCCTGGGAGGCCGCCTGGGATCACGCGGCGGGCCTGCTCCTGGTCGAGGAGGCGGGCGGAGCCCACCTGACCCGCGCGGGTGAGCCCTTCCGCATCACCGGCGGCAACGACCTGCCGTTCACTACGGCCCGTGACGCGGCCACGGCTCGCCGGGTGCGGGAACTGCTGTCGGGCGCAGCCTGATCTGGGGACGGCCCCCGCCGACGCGCAGGTCGACCACCTCGAACTCGGCGGGAGTGCCGTCCGCGGGCCACGCGCATTCCGCCCGCAGCAGCACCGAGGCGTCCACGAAGCCGGCGGCGGGCAGACCGACGTCGACGAACACGCCCGTGACACCGGGACCCCAGGGCGAGGCGGTGAACGTCCCGGTCAGGCGCGTCCCGACCGGCAGGGGACCGGTGTCGTGGCGGACGTCGCACTGGCGGAAGGACCGGGCGCGGCCCCACGCCACATCGAACTCCCGCGGGCCGACCGACCGGGCGCCCGGTGGCTCCACGACCGGTTCCCGCACCGGCACCCCGTACACGACCTCGTACAGCCGCACGCCCCACTCCCCGCACGCCTGCCGTGTCTGCGCCACCTCGACCGGTTCGGCCGCCACCACGGGCACGGAATCGGGCCCCGGAAGGTGATCTGCCGCAGCACCTGCCCGGCTTCCCCCACCTCGAACCAGTGCCACGAGTCGTCCTCGGGCACATGGAAGCGGAAGCGGCACGTCACCCGGCGGACCTTACCCACGCCCCGGCGCTGTCAGTGACCCGGCATATCCTGATCCTTCAAGGCCATCGGCTGACGAAGGGGTCCGAAGGTGCCGTCGATGCTCGATGCGGTCGTGGTGGGTGCGGGGCCGAACGGACTGACCGCTGCCGTGGAGCTGGCCCGCCGGGGCTTCTCCGTGGCCGTGTTCGAGGCGCGTGACACCGTGGGCGGAGGAGCCCGCACGGAAGAGCTGACCCTCCCCGGCTTCCGGCACGACCCGTGCTCCGCCGCACACCCCCTCGGCATCAACTCACCCGCGTTCCGGGCGATGCCGCTCGACCGCTACGGCCTGCAGTGGCTGCACGCCGACCTGCCGATGGCGCACCCCTTCACCGACGGCGGCGCCGCCGTGCTGTCCCGGTCCGTCGCCGAGACCGCCGCCTCCTTCGGACCGCGCGACGCGGGCACGTACCGCAGGCTGGTCGAGCCGTTCCTGCCCAAGTGGGACACGCTGGCCCGTGACTTCATGTCCCTGCCCCTCACCGCGCTCCCGCGCGACCCGGTCACCCTCGCCCGCTTCGGCCTGGTCGGCCTGCCCCCGGCGACCGTACTGATGCGCCGCTTCCGCGACGAGCCGGCCAGGACCCTGTTCTCCGGCCTCGTCGGACACGTCATGGCCCCGCTCGGCGGCTTCGCCACCGGCGCCATCGGCCTGGTCTTCGCCCTGTCCGCCCACGCCCGCGGCTGGCCCCTGGCCCGCGGCGGCTCCCAGTCCATCTCCGACGCCCTCACCGCATATCTCGAGGACCTCGGCGGCGCCGTCCACACCGACTACGAGGTCAAACGGCTCGACGACCTGCCGCCCGCGCGCGCGTACGTCTTCGACACCTCGCCCACCGCCCTGGCCCGCATCGCAGGCTTCGGCCGGTACTACGAGGGCTATCGCTACGGCGCCGCCGCCTTCAAGATCGACTACGCGCTGGACGGGCCGGTGCCCTGGACCGCGCCGGAGGCCCGGCGCGCGGGGACCGTGCAGATCGGCGGGAGCAGCACGGAGATCGGCGCCGCGCTGCGCGCCGCGTCCCGGGAGGGCCGGGCGCCCGACAAGCCGTTCATGATCACGGTGCAGCCCAGCGTCGTCGACCCCACCCGGGCGCCCGAGGGCAAGCACGTCTTCTGGGCGTACGGCCATGTACCGAACGGCTGGACCGGAGACCTCACGGACGCCCTGGAACGTCAACTGGAGCGCTTCGCCCCGGGGTTCCGCGACCGCGTCCTCGCCCGTGCGACGGCGGGGCCGGCCGAACTCGCCGCCCGCAACGCCAATTACGTCGGCGGCGACATCGCCTCCGGCGCGGCCTCCGGACTCCAGCTCCTGCTGCGCCCCAAGCTGTCGCTCTCCCCTTACAGCACTCCGCACCCGGCGGTCTACATCTGCTCGTCGGCGACCCCGCCCGGACCGGGCGTGCACGGCATGTCGGGGCACAACGCGGCCAAGGCGGTGTGGCGTCGGCTGAGGCAGCAGCCGTAAGACCGGTCAAACGACCCACGTTTACCGCCAGTTCCTGCCTCGGGGTAAGCAATTTCCGTGTTCTCTTTGTCACTTCACCTACCGGGGGGTAGGTACCTGAATGGTCAACGGCGGCGAGTAAGGTGCGGCCATGAAAGATCGGAAAGCGGTTGTCCGCTGCGGATCCCGGTCTGCCGTGCGCCTCGCCGACCTCGCGCTGCTGGTCAGAGCGCCGGCCGCGCTGAGTGTCCCCGGTGACGTGATCGCGGGAGCGGCCGCCGCCGGACGCCCGCTGGGTGTCCGTACCCTCGGAGTGATCGGTTCCTCCGTGTGCCTCTACTGGGCCGGTATGGCCCTCAACGACTACGCCGACGCCACGGTCGACGCCGTCGAGCGGCCCGAACGACCCGTGCCGTCGGGGCGTGTCCCGCGCCGCACCGCTCTCGCCGTGGCCGGTGGGCTCACGGCGGCGGGGATCGGGCTGGCCGCGGCGGCGGGGGGTCGTCGCAGCGTGGGCGCTGCGCTGCCGTTGGCGGGGCTGGTGTGGGCGTATGACCTGAAGCTCAAGTCCACTCCGGCGGGGGGCTTCGCCATGGCGGGGGCTCGGGTGCTGGACGTACTGGCGGGAGCGGTCGTTCCCGGGGCCGGTGCCCCGTCGGTCGGTGTCGCACTGCGGCGTGCCGCGGTGCCCGCCGGGCTGGTCGGTGTGCATACCGGCACGTTGATGGCGCTCAGTCGTCATGAGATCGGCGGTGCGCCGGTGCGGGTTCCGGTCGCGACTCTTGCTGTGTCGGCGGCGACAGCGGTTGCCACGGCCATTCCGGGCACCCGGATCGACGTCGCAAGTGCCGGGAACGGTCGACGGTCGTCTGCTGCGCCGTCGTGGCTTGTCGCGCAGTTCCCCGCGCCCCTCAGGGGCGTTGTCGGCGCCGTTCCCTCCAAGTTCCGTACCGCCGTCACCGCCGCCGCCTCCCTCGCCTACCTCGGTACCTACGGCACCGCCCAGGCCCGGGCCGTGCGGGCGCCCTCGGCTGAGAACGTGCGGAGTGCCGTCGGAGCCGGAATTCTCGGGCTGATGCCCCTTCAGGCGGCGCTGACCGCGCGCGGCGGTTCGCCGGCCGTCGCCGCGGCGCTCGGCGTCGTCCACCCCCTCGCGCGGCGGCTGGCCCGGCGCATATCCCCCACCTGAGACCCACCACCTCCGTGTGAGGAACCCCGCAGCATGAGACCTCCCCCCACCTCCCTCAAGTTCGGCTACGGCACCAACGGCTTCACGCATCACCGGCTGACCGACGTCCTGGTCGTGCTCGCCGATCTCGGCTACGACGGCGTCGCCCTCACCCTCGACCACAACCACCTCGACCCGTACGCCGACGACCTGCCCCGGCGCGTCACCGCCCTCGCCCGGCAGCTCGGACGGCACGGCCTCGACGTCACGGTGGAGACGGGCGCGCCCTACTTCCTCGACCCGTGGGGCAAGCATCTGCCGACGTTGATGTCGGACGGCTCCGAGCAGAGGATCGACCTGCTGCGCCGCGCGCTGCGCATCGCGGCCGACCTCGGCTCGCCCACCGTTCACCTGTGCAGCGGCCCGGCGCCGGACGGGCTGTCGGAGCAGTACGTGTGGCAGCAGCTCGCGGCGGGTGTGGAGACCGTGCTGGAGAGCGCGGAGACGTACGGGGTGGCGCTGGCCTTCGAGCCGGAGCCGTACATGTTCGTCGACACCGTGGACCGCGTGCGGCACCTGGCCCAACTGGTCGACGGACACGAGCTGTTCGGGATCACCCTGGACATCGGCCACGCGCACTGCGTGGAGGAACGGCCCGTGCTGGACTGCGTGCGGCAGGCGGCGCCGCTCCTGCGCAACGTGCAGATCGAGGACATGCGGCGGGGCGTCCACCAGCACCTCGAATTCGGCACCGGCGAGATCGACTTCCCGCCCGTGCTGGCCGCCCTCCGCGAGCTCGGGAACCGCGGTCTGGTCTCCGTGGAGATCCAGGGCGGCTCACTCGACGCGCCCGACGTCGCCCGCCGCTCGATCGAGTTCCTGCGCGCGGCCGAGCAGAGTGCCGCGGCCGAACAGCGTGTCGCGGCCGAACAGAGTGTCGCGGCCGAGCAGGCCGCCGCGTCCGCATAGACCGCCACGGCCGCGTCGGCGCCGTACAAGCACCCCCACGCCACCTTCCTCCCCCTCCGGCCCAACCCCTCCCACCCCCCAGGAGGTTGTCCTCCCATGGCTCTGCCGACCGCGTCTCCCGCGGCCCCGCCGGATCCCCACCCCGCCCTGATCGCCGTACTGGACGACACGGCCCGCACCTGGCTGGACGAGAGCGCCGCCCAGGTCGCCGCCGATCCCGTCGCCGTGCGGCGTCTCTTCCCGGCCGTCCGACGAAAGTGCGGGCACGGGCATCTCGACGCGCACTGGTCCGTCGACGAGGCCGCCCGGGCCGCCCTGCTCACCGCGCTGCCCCTGCGCGGCCAGGCCCTCGCCGACGAGGTCGCCCGCCTCCACCGGCACGGTGACCCGGCCGAGCAGCGCGCCGTCCTGCGCGCCCTGCCGCTGCTCGATCTGGGCGACCTCGCCCTGCCCCTCGTACGGGAGGCCCTGCGCGGCAACGACACCACGCTGATCGAGGCCGCCCTCGGCCCGTACGCCGCCGCGCACCTCCCGGACGCCGAGTACCGGCAAGCCGTACTGAAGTGCGTCTTCTGCGAGATCCCGCTCGACCGCGTCACCGGCCTCAACACCCGGGCCGACCGCGAACTGGCCCGTATGCTCGCCGACTTCGCCCACGAGCGGATCGTCGCGGGACGTGCCGTACCCCAGGACATCCTGCCCTTCGTCCAGGCCTTCCCGGACGTCGTCGGCGGCCGCGCAGAACTCCAACACGCACTCACGGACGTACTCAAGGAAGAGGGCTGACCGTGCGCATCTTCGACCCCCACATCCACATGACCTCCCGGACGACCGACGACTACGAGGCGATGTACGCCGCAGGAGTGCGCGCCGTCGTCGAGCCCGCCTTCTGGCTGGGCCAGCCCCGCACCTCGCCCGAGAGCTTCTACGACTACTTCGACGGGCTGCTGGGCTGGGAGCCGTACCGCGCCGCCCAGTTCGGCATCCAGCACTTCTGCACGATCGCGCTCAACCCGAAGGAGGCCAACGACCCGCGTTGCCTCCCGGTCCTCGACGAACTGGACCGCTATCTCGCCAAGGACCGGGTCGTCGCCGTCGGCGAGATCGGCTACGACTCGATGACCCCGCAGGAGGACGAGGCGCTCGCCCGCCAGCTCCAGCTCGCCATCGCGCACGAGCTGCCCGCCCTCGTGCACACCCCGCACCGGGACAAGGCGGCCGGCACCCGGCGCACCCTGGACGTCGTACGGGAGTCGGGCATCGCCCCCGAACTCGTCGTCCTCGACCACCTCAACGAGCTCACCGTCGGCATGGTCCTCGACAGCGGCTGCTGGGCCGGGTTCTCGATCTACCCGAAGACCAAGATGAGCGAGGACCGGATGGTCGAGATCCTCGAGGAGCACGGGACCGAGCGGGTGCTCGTCAACTCCGCCGCGGACTGGGGGCGTTCGGATCCGCTGAAGACCCGGAAGACCGCCGACGCCATGCTCGCCGCCGGGTTCGGCGATGACGACGTCGACAAGGTGCTGTGGCGCAATCCCGTCGCCTTCTACGGTCAGAGCGGGCGGCTGGAGCTGGACGAGCCCAAGCCCGACGAGGAGGCCACCTTCCAGGGCAACTCCATACGTCGCGGGGGAGCGTGAGCACCTGATGCGCTTCCTGCATCCGGACGGCACCACCGTCCACCTCGGCTACTGCAGCAACGTCCACCAGGCGGAGGACCTCCAGGGCGTCATCGCCCAACTCGCCGAGTACGCCGAGCCCGTACGGGAGAGCCTCGGCGTCGACCGGCTCGGCATCGGGCTGTGGCTGGCCCGCCCGGTCGTCACCGAACTCGCCGACGACGAGGCCGCGTTGGGACGGCTGAAGAGCGAACTGCGGGCGCGTGGCCTGGAGACCGTCACCCTCAACGCCTTCCCCTACGCCGGATTCCACCGCGAGGTCGTCAAGAAGGACGTGTACCTGCCCGACTGGGCCGACGAGGCCCGGCTGAAGTACACCCTGGACTGCGCCCGCGTCCTCGCCGCCCTCCTCCCCGACGACGTCGGCCACGGCAGCGTCTCCACCCTGCCGCTGGCCTGGCGCACCCCGTGGCCGCCCGGCTGCGCGGAGGAGGCCCGGCACGCCCTGGAGCGGCTGACCACAGGGCTCGCGGCACTGGAGGCGTGGACGGGCCGCCGTATCCGCGTCGGCTTCGAACCGGAACCCGGGTGCGTCGTCGAGACCACCACCCAGGCGGTACGGGAGCTGGGCGGACTGGACCCCGACCGGCTCGGCATCTGCCTCGACGCCTGCCATCTCGCCGTGCAGTTCGAGCAGCCGGGGGAGGCGCTGCGGCGGCTCGCGGAGGCCGGCATGCCCGTGGTCAAGCTCCAGGCGTCCTGCGCCGTGGAGGCCGCGGACCCGGCCGACCCCGCCGCCCGCGCGGCCCTGCACCGGCTCGCCGAACCCCGGTTCCTGCACCAGACCCGTACGGCGGCCGACGGGGAGGTCCTGGGCGTGGACGACCTTCCGGACGCCCTCGACGGCGGGCTTCCGGATGGCGGCGGACCCTGGCGCGTCCACTTCCACGCCCCGCTGCACACCCGGCCCGAACCTCCGCTGCGCACCACCGCCGGCCAGCTCGACCAGGTCCTCACCGGGCTGCTGGGCGGGGCCTCGGCCGACTGCGACCACATCGAGGTCGAGACCTACACCTGGTCCGTCCTGCCCGAACCGCCCGCCGATCTGCCCGGCGGCATCGCCGCCGAACTCGCCTGGGCACGCGACCGGTTGACCGGTCTCGGCCTCAAGGAGGACCCGTCATGACCGACCCGTCGAACCGTGTTGTCGTCCTCGACATCGTCGGCCTCACCCCGAACCTCCTGGAGCACATGCCGGCCGTCGCCGCCCTCGGCGAACGCGGCTTCCAGGCCCGGCTCGACACCGTGCTCCCGGCCGTGACCTGCACCGTCCAGTCCACCCTCCTCACCGGCGAACCCCCGTCCACGCACGGAGCGGTGGCCAACGGCTGGTACTTCCGCGACCTCGGCGAGGTCATGCTGTGGCGCCAGCACAACGCCCTCGTCGGCGGCGAGAAGATCTGGGAGACGGCCCGCAGGACCAACCCCGACTACAAGGTCGCCAACATCTGCTGGTGGTACGCGATGGGCGCCGACGTCGACTGGACGGTCACCCCGCGTCCCATCTACTACTCGGACGGCGCCAAGGAACCCGACTGCTACACCCGGCCGCCGTCCCTGCACGACGAACTCACCGACCGGCTCGGCCCGTTCCCCCTGTTCACCTACTGGGGCCCGAACGCGGGCATGCCCTCCACCCAGTGGATCCTGGCGGCCGCCCGCCAGGTCTTCGACGAGAAGCGCCCCGACCTCACGCTTGTCTACATCCCGCAGATGGACTACGAGCCCCAGCGCTCCGGCCCGGACTCACCGGAGACCATCCGTGCCGCCCGCCAACTCGACGAGGCGCTGCGTCCGTTGCTCGACCACTTCCAGCGCGAGGGCGCCACCGTCGTCGCGCTCAGCGAGTACGGCATCACGCCCGCGTCCCGCCCGGTCGACATCAACCGCACCCTGCGCCGGGCCGGGCTGCTGGAGGTGTACACGCAGGACGGCATGGAGTACCTCGACCCGTGGACGTCCCGCGCGTTCGCGGTCGCCGACCACCAGATCGCCCACGTCTACGTCCGCGACCCCGCCGACACGGAGAAGGTCGCGAAGATCCTCGCCGAACTCGACGGCGTGGAGCGGGTGTTGGACGCCGAGGGCAAGGCGGCCCACGGCCTGGACCACGAGCGCTCGGGCGAACTCGTCGCAGTCGCCGACCCCGACGCCTGGTTCACGTACTACTACTGGCTGGACGACGAGCGCGCCCCCGACTTCGCCCGCCAGGTCGAGATCCACCGCAAGCCCGGCTACGACCCCGCCGAGCTCCTCTACGACGAGACCGTTCCCGCGGTGAAGCTGCGCGCCGTCGGCCAGGTGGCCCGCAAGAAGCTCGGCTTCCGCTACCGCCTCAAGACGGTCCCGCTCGACCCGTCCGGCGTCCGCGGCAGCCACGGACGCCTGCCCGCCGAGCCCGCCCACGGCCCCGTACTGCTGTGTTCGGAGCCGGGCCGGGCGCGGGAGGCGTACGCCGCCACGGAGGTCAAGTCCCTGCTGCTGGGCCTCGCCGGCCTGCACACGGAAGGTACGGAGAAATGACGACCCACCCGCCCCTGCCCACGATCCGCCCCCTGCTCGACCCGGCCCCCGAATACGCCAAGTGGCAGTCCGAGGAGCCGATCCGCAGGGTGACGATCTGGGGCGACAACAGCCCCTGGCTGATCACCGGCTACGAGGACGCCCGCACGGTCCTCGCCGACCCGCGCTTCAGCGCCGACGCCAACCACCCGAACTTCCCCCACACCCGCCCCGGAGCCCCGCCGCAGGCCCCCGGCCTCTTCCACCAGATGGACCCGCCGGACCACACCCGGCTGCGCCGCATGCTGATCCCCGACTTCACCTTCCGGCGCATCGAGCAGATGGAAGGCTCGATCCAGCGGATCTGCGACGACCTGCTGGAGGCGATGACGGACGGCGGTGCGACGGAAGCGGACCTGGTGGCGTCGTACGCCCTCCCGCTCCCCACCCTGGCCATCTGCGAACTGCTCGGCGTCCCCTACGAGGACCACGGCTTCTTCCGCGAGAAGTCCAACGCCCTCACCAGCGTGGCCGGTGACCCGGCCGAGGCGATGGCCGCGCGCATGGCGCTCTACGGCTATCTGCGCGCCCTCATCGAACGGCGCACGCAGGACCCCGCCGACGACCTCGTCTCCCGCCTGGCCACCGAGCGCGTGGCCACCGGCGAGGCCACGCTCGACGAGGCCACCGGCATGGTCTCCCTGCTCCTGCTGGCCGGCCACGAGACGACCGCGAACATGTTCCCGCTGGCCGTGATCGCCCTGCTGCGGAACCCGGCCCAACTGGACGCCCTGCGCGCCGACGACTCCCTGTGGCCGGGGGCGGTGGAGGAACTCCTGCGTCATCTGACGGTCATCCACTCCGGGCTACGGCGGGTCGCCACGGAGGACGTCGAGCTGTCCGGGGTCCGCATCGGCGCGGGGGAGGGTGTGGTGGTGGCGTTGCAGGCCGCCAACCGCGATCCGTCCCTGTACTCCAGCCCCGACGCCCTCGACGTCCACCGCGACGCGTCCGGCCACCTCGCCTTCGGCCACGGCCTGCACCAGTGCCTCGGCCAGTCGCTGGCCCGCGTCGAACTCCGCCTGGGCCTGTCCACCCTGTTCCGCAGGCTCCCGAGTCTGCGGATGGCGGCCCCTGAGGAGTCGCCGGCCCTCTCCATGAGCACCGTCCACGGGGTGCGCGCGCTGCCGGTCGCCTGGCGGTGAACCCGGGCCGGGCCGACCGACCGCACCGATACGGCCGGTCGGTCCGGTTCATGGCCTGACACGGCTGATATAGAGGCAGTCATGACCACCATCAGACTCGTCCAGGGGGACATCACACGCGAGAGCGTCGACGCGATCGTGAACGCCGCGAACTCCTCCCTCCTCGGCGGGGGAGGAGTCGACGGCGCGATCCACCGACGCGGCGGCCCCGAGATCCTCGCCGAGTGCCGCAAGCTGCGCGCCTCCCAGTACGGCAAGGGCCTGCGCGTGGGGCAGGCGGTCGCCACGACGGCCGGGAAGCTGGACGCGCGGTGGGTGATCCACACGGTGGGCCCGCGCTTCACCCCCGAGGAGGACCGCTCGGAGCTGCTCGCTTCCTGCTACCGGGAGTCGTTGCGGGTGGCGGACGAGCTGGGCGCCCGTACCGTCGCCTTCCCGGCCGTCTCGGCGGGAATCTACGGGTGGCCGATGGAGGACGCCGCCCGGATCGCGGTGGAGACGGTGCGGGCGACGGAGACCGCGGTCGAGGAGGTCAGGTTCGTCCTCTTCGACGAGAAGGCGTACGACGCGTTCGCCCGGCAGGTCCAATGACCACGGCGGTGCTCACACGAACTGACACGAAGTCACACGGCGAAGTTCACACCCCGAACAGCTCCGCCGCGTTGTCGTGGCACACAGCCC
Organism: Streptomyces cyaneochromogenes; assembly: GCF_003963535.1. Taxonomy (GTDB): domain Bacteria; phylum Actinomycetota; class Actinomycetes; order Streptomycetales; family Streptomycetaceae; genus Streptomyces; species Streptomyces shaanxiensis. Next base: position 8,505,306 of record NZ_CP034539.1, read on the forward strand.
GCAGCCACTCCTCTCCGAGCCCCAGGCGTTCCAGGGCGTGCAACTGGTGCACATACGGATAGGGGATGTTGGGGAAGTCGGAGCCGAGCAGGACGCGGTCGCCGAGCGCGGCCAGTGTGGGCAGGGCCCGGCGGGGAAACGGCATGAACCCCTCGGCGAAGTCGGTGCACGCCATGGTCGTGTCCAGTCGTACCTCGCCGTACCGCTCGGCGAGGCCGAGGAACTCCTCGTACTCGGGCATTCCCAGATGCGCGACGATCAGCCGCAGCCGGGGATGCCGCGCCAGGACCCGGGTGATCGGCTCGGGGCCGGTGTGCTTGCCGGGCGCGGGCCCGGAGCCGCAGTGGATCACCACGGGGATCCGGGCCTCGGCCAGCAACCCCCAGGCGGGGTCGAGGAGTTGACCGGCCGGGTCGTACTCTCCCACCTGCACATGCGCCTTGAAGACGCGCGCGCCCGCCTCCACGGCCTCCCGGACGTATGCCTCGACGTCCGGCTCGGGGAAGAGGGTGGCGGTGTGCAGACAGTCGGGGGTGCGGCGGGCGAAGTCGGCCGCCCAGCCGTTCAGCCACCGGGCCATGCCCGGCTTGTGCGGGTAGAGCATCGCGGTGAAGGCCCGTACGCCGAACTCCCTGAGCAGGGCCGTGCGTTCCGCTTCCTGCTTGCGGTAGGTGATCGGCCATTCGACTCCACCGGTCAGTGGTCCGAGCGTGTCGAAGTAGTCCCACACCTTGCGCAGGACGCGCTCGGGCATGAAGTGCGTGTGGACGTCGACCAGCCCGGGAAGACCGAGCCGCTCCCAGAAGCGGCGGACCTCGCCGGCGTCCCCATCCGCGGGTACGTCCACACGGTGATCGTTCACGTCCCCCACGATCGTCCCCGGTGAGCCGGCGGTCCACCCTCTCGCGGACGAGATCCTTGAGGGATCCGTCACTTCGGCGGTCCCGGAGCGACGGCCTTCGGGCACAGCGTTTCCACTGCCTGGAGCACGTCCTCGGCCGTGTGTCCCGGGGGCGGGTCGAGCAGGGGGGCGCCGGCCCCTGCGTCCCTCCTACGCCGTCGAGCCCCGCAGCGCCCGGCGGAGGCCGGAGGCGTCGCGAAACCAGTGCGTCCGGAAGCCCAGGAGCCGAGCCGCGTCCACGTTCGCCCGGGTGTCGTCGACGAAGAGGCAGCGTGCCGGGTCGGCCTTCGCCGCCCGGCTCGCACGCAGAAAGGCCTCCGGGTCCGGCTTCGCGCACCCGAGGTCGCAGGACACCAGTAGCTCTGTGAAGCACCCCAGCTCCGGGTGCATGGCCCGAACGACCTGCCAGTAGGCCCGGTCGACATTGGACAGCAGCACGAGGCGGTGATTCTCGGCCAGCGCTTCGACGAGGCCCGCCATGCCGGGCATCGGCCAGGAGTAGGGCTCGAGCCAGGCGTCCTCGAACTGCCCGTACGTCAAGGCGAGTCCGTGTGCCTGGACGAGCCGGCGATGCACCTGCCGCAAGGTCACCTCGCCGGTGATGATCTCGCGGCGGGCCATGAGTCCGTCGAGGCGTCGCAGGGCGTCGTCGGGGTCGGTGCAGTGCCTGGCCAGTCGCGCGGGCACGATGTCGTTGTCGAACCCGATGATCACGCCGAAGAGGTCGAGGACGAACGCGTCGACGCGCCCGGTTCGGCTCACGGCCGCTCTCCCGTCGTCGCGGAGGGTGGTGCTGTCGGCGGCTCCGGCCTGCGACGGCCGGCGCGGCACCTCACGGCCGGGGCTGCTGCGTCCCCTGCGGATCGGGCCGGCCCGGGGTGACGGTCTCCCCCTGGATCACCCGGGGCGTGGCCGGATCGTCCTCGTCCTTCATCGCCCTGGCCTCGGCCTTGAGGATGCGTGCCGACTTGCCCGCCGAACGGGCCAGTTCGGGGAGCTTCTTCGCGCAGAGGACGGCTATGACGACGATGAGGATGATCGCGAGTTCGCTCATTCCGAACATGAGGGTCCTGTCCTTCCGGTGAGCCGGGTGATGCGCGCTGGCGCAGCCAGGACAGCATACCCTTGAAATCTACAGTACTGTAGAATGCCTTTGGATGGAAAGGGGACCGGGTGTGGCGGATCACCGGCAGCGCCCCCGGCGCCGGGGGCAGGGCGAGTTGGAGGTGCTGGTCCTGTCGGCGCTGCGGGAGGCGGACGGACCGGCGACGGCCGGCTGGGTGCAGGAGCGGCTCGGCGGGGACCTCGCCTACACGACGGTGATCACGATCCTGACCCGTCTGCTGGCCAAGGGCGCGGTGACCCGGGAGCGGGCCGGCCGGTCCTTCGCCTGGACGCCGGCCTCGGACGAGGCAGGTCTTGCGGCACACCGGATGCGCAAGGTGCTGGACGCCGAGAGCGACCGGGAGGCCGTGCTGGCCAGCTTCGTCACGGGCCTGGGGCCGGACGACGAGCGGCTGCTGCGTGAGCTGCTGGGGCACTCCGGAAGTGAAGGGGAAGACTGACGCCTCATGGGGGTCTTCGTCTTCCTGCCAATCGTCCTGCCCCTCACGGCCTGGCCGATCGCCCGCCTCGCCGAGCAGCATCTGCATCCCCGTACCGCCACGAAACTGCTCACCGGCGTCGCCGCGGTGATGGCGCTGTGCAGCACGGTGTGCCTGGCCCTGGTGATGGTCGTGGGCACCGCCCAACTGCCCGGCAACCCCCTGCCCGACGGCTGGTCGGATCCGGAGGTGCGCGCGGCCGTGCCGTACGACGAGGTCGTCGGCAAGGCGGCGATCCCGGCGCTGTGCCTGGTGGTCGTGGCCTGCGGCCGGACGCTGTGGCGGCACCGCCGGGTCCGTCGCCGCGCCCACCGGGCGCTCGCCGGGCTGCCGGGGACGGGAGTCGCCGTACTCCCCGACGAGGTGCCGTACGCGTACGCGCTGCCGGGCGGTCGTCAGGGCCGCGTGGTGGTGACCACCGCCATGCTGGACTGCCTCGAACCCGCCGAACGCCGGGCTCTGTTCGCCCATGAGCGGGCCCATCTGACCGCCCGGCACCACCGCTTCCTGCTCACCGTCCAACTGGCCGCGCGTGCCAATCCGTTCCTGCGCCCGCTGCGTACGGCGGTGGCGTACGCGGCGGAACGCTGGGCGGACGAAGAGGCGGCCCGGGTGGTCGGCAGCCGACGGACGGTGGCCGGCGCGATCGGCAAGGCGGCGCTGGTGACCCGCGGCGGTCCGCCGGCGGCGCTGGCCGGGTTCGCGGCGCCGGGGCCGGTGCCGCGCCGGGTGGCCGCGCTGCTCGGGCCGGCTCCGCAGGCGCGTCGCTGGCCGTCGCTGTTCACGTCGGCGGGCCTCGCGGCATGGGGCGCGGCCGCCGGGACGGCCGTATCGGCGATGGCGTCCGCGAACTCGGCGGTGACGATGGTCCTCATCCTGCGCGCGGCGACTCCCCTCTGAGCGAGGGGCGCCCACGGGCCGCGCGGGTCTCGGCCGATCAGCGGGTCCCGGCCCGTCAGAGGTCGAACTCGTGCGGCGGCAGGTCGAGCGCGTAGCACGCCTCGCGCACCACGGCCCGCTCGTCCTGGTCGAAGTCGCCGTCGGCGCCGCCGATGACGATGCCGATCTGGACGACGGCCCGCGCCTCGGCCGGCTTCTTGCGCGCCTTGGCGATCTCCTGCAGCACGCTCACCTTGCCGAAGTCGAAGTCGGCGACGAGCCGGTCGAGGTTCTCCTCGAAGCGCCGGCGCAGGTCGTCGGCGGGGAAGTTCCGCAACACCTCGTTGCCGGCGATCAGTTGGGCCACGCGCTGCCGCTCGGAGGGGTCGACGGTGCCGTCGGCCGCGGCGACGAGCGCGCACATGGCCATGCTCGCGTCGCGGAAGGCGCCGCTCCTGAGGTCGTTCTTCTTCGCCAGCAGCTGGGTCTGCATCGTCGATGCCGACTCCCTGATGCGGTCCCACAGGGCCATGAGAACTCCAAACGGGTACGGGGTTCGGCGGCAGCCCGTGCGGGGCGGCCGTTTCTTCTACAGCAATGTAGAAGTTAGCAGGAGGGTTCACGGGGTTCCCGCCCGGGGCCGGATCGGGGTTCCGCGAGGGCGTTCAGCGAGAGCGGCGGGGTTGTACGCGGGCTCAGGTGTGTGGCTAGGGTGCTGGCAATGTTCCGCGCTGACGCCACACCGGTCACTGACGCCACCGCCGTACCGGAACGACGGCGGCAGCCGCTGCCGTCCGCAGGGGCGGGAGTGAGACGTGTCGAGGTGCGGGACCCCTGTCTCGACAACGCCAAGTACCTGGCGATCCTGCTGGTGGCGACGGGGCACGCATGGGAGCCGTTGCGTGAGGGCAGCCGGTCCGTCACCGCGCTGTACATGCTCGTCTACGCCTTCCACATGCCGGTGTTCAGCACGCTCTCCGGCTACTTCTCGCGCGGCTTCGACGCGCGCCCGGAGCAGATCAGGCGCCTGGTGACGGGGCTCGTCGTCCCGTATGTCGTCTTCGAGGTGGCCTACACCTTTTTCACCCGATGGACCTCCCACGACCCCGACCGGTCGATCAGCCTGCTGGATCCGCTGTACCTGACCTGGTACCTGGCGGCGCTGTTCATCTGGCGGCTGACCTCGCCCGTCTGGCGCCTCGTGCGGTGGCCCATGCCGGTCGCGCTCGGCCTCGCCATGCTGGCGACCGTCTCACCGTCCGTCGGTGACGACCTCGACCTTCAGCGCGTGCTGCAGTTCCTGCCGTTCTTCGTGCTGGGCCTGTCCCTGAAGCCGGAGCACCTCGAGCTGGTGCGCCGCCGCGAGGTGCGCCTCCTGGCCGTACCGGTCCTCGTGTACGCGCTCGGCGTGGCGTACTGGGCGGTCCCGCGGATGAACTACGCCTGGTTCTTCCACAGCGACAGCGCGCAGGAACTGGCCGTCCCGGCCTGGTGCGGGCCCGTGATGACCCTGGCCACCTTCGGCTGCTCGGCCGTGCTCGTGGCCTGCTTCCTCGCCTGGGTGCCGAGTCGGCGGACCTGGTTCACCGTGCTGGGCGCGGGCACGCTGTGCGGCTATCTCCTGCACGGCTTCGTCGCCCAGGGAGCGGAGTTCTGGGGCTGGTACGACGGTGCCTGGGTCCGGCAGCCCGCCGGCGAGGTCACCGTCACGCTGATCGCGGCGGCGGTCATGACCGCGCTGTGCGCCCCCGCCGTACAGCGGGTCTTCCGCCGGGCGACGGACCCACGGTCCGCCTATGCCCTCCTCGGTCGGGCCCGCCGGTTCCCGCCGCGTGCTCTTCAGCGGTTACGCGGGGCCACCAGGCCGGACTCGTAGGCCAGGACCACGAGCTGGGCGCGGTCACGGGCGTGGAGCTTGGCCATGGCACGGTTGACGTGGGTCTTCGCGGTCAGGGCGCTGATCACCATGCGGTCCGCGATCTCGTCGTTGGACAGGCCCTGCGCGACGAGGACGACGGCCTCCCGCTCGCGGCCGGTCAGCTCCGTCAGCCCGGCCTCCGCGGCGGGGCCGGTGTGGCGCGGCTGAGTGACGTACTGGTCGATGAGCCTGCGGGTGATCGACGGCGCGAGCAGGGCGTCGCCGCGCGCCGCGACGCGCACGGCATGGACGAAGTCCTCCGGCACGATGTCTTTGACGAGGAATCCGGCCGCCCCGGCGCGCAGCGCGTCGAAGACGTACTCGTCGAAGCCGTAGTTGGTCAGGATGACGACGTGCACCCCGCTCAGGACGGGGTCCGAGGCGATGCGCCGGGTCGCCTCGATGCCGTCGACGACCGGCATCTGGACGTCGATCAGGGCGATGTCGGGCAGGTGTTCCCGGGCCAGCGCCAAACCCTCCTCGCCGTCGGCGGCCTCGGCGACCACCTCGATGTCGTCCTCGAGGTCGAGGAGCGCGCGGAATCCGCTGCGGATCAGCGACTGGTCGTCGACCAGCAGGACACGGATCATGACGTTCGGTCCACGGGGAGTTCGGCCTGGACGGTGAAGCCGCCCTCACCTCGCGGTTCGGCACGCAGCCGGCCGCCGAGGGCGGTGACCCGCTCGCGCATGCCGAGCAGTCCGACGCCGGGCGTCGGGGCGGTGCCCGGCGTGGCCCGGCCGTCGTCGTCGACGCGGACCGCGAGGGCGTTCGGACGGTAGTCGACCCGGACCGACGCCGTGGCGGCGTCCGCGTGCCGGGCGATGTTGGTGAGCGACTCCTGGACGATCCGGTAGACGGTACGGTCCACCGCGGCCGGCACGTCGTGCCTCCGGCCCTCGATCGTCAGCGTCGCGTCGAGGCCGCCGGCCCGGGCCCGTTCGACCAGTTCCGGGACGTGGTCCAGCCCGCGTGGCGGAGCCGTGCCGTCGTCGCGCAGCGCCTCCAGGGTCGCGCGCAGCTCCCGGCTCGCCTCCCGGCCGGCCTCCCGGATCGCCAGCAGCGCCTCCGGTACCTGTTCGCCGCGCCTGCGGGCCGCGTGGACGGCGACCTCGGACTGCAGCTTGACGACCGAGATCTGGTGGGTGAGCGAGTCGTGCAGCTCCCGGGCGATGTGCAGCCGCTCCTCGTCGGCGCGACGGCGCGCGGTCTCCTCCCGTGTGCGCTCGGCCTCGTCCGCCCGGCGCTCGGCCTGGCGCAGCGCTTCCCCCGCGGCACCGGCAGCGATCAGCCAGGCCACCTCCAGGGCGCCCCTGGCCCGCGCGAACGCCTCGCCCGTGTCGTGCAGACCCGAGGCCAGGGCCGCGGCGGGCAGGGCGGCCAGCATGAGCACGCTCGCCACCACCGTGACCGTGCGGTTCCCCGCCCGGACGGCCGCGTACACCGCGAACAGGTACGCGACGGCGGGCACGTCGAAACCGGCGGCCTGGTAACCCACCGCGCACAGCCCGGTGACCGCCAGCACCGTAACCGGAGCCTGGCGGCGCGCCGCCAGCGTCAGACCGCCGGCCACCAGCAACGCGTACCCGAGCACCTCGGGGCTCGCGCCGGAGCGCTGCTCGGACAGCCCGGTGACCAGCAGCACGGCCGCCACACAGCCGGCGATCACCCAGTCCCCGACACCGGCCGGGAGACCAGACAGACCCGTCCTCACGCCTGTCCTCATGTGCGCACCGTAGCCGGATTCCCGGCGCGGGCGAATCCGGCCTGCGGATGATCGGTCGCCTACCGCGCACGCAGTACAGACGAGGTGGCTGCGGCGTCGGCGGTAGACGGGGACGGTGCCGGCGGCAGCGCGAAGTGACTGCGTGCGGGGGACGACCGGGGGCGGGTCCGCAGGAAACGCTGGATGACGTCCGAACCCGTGAACGCGGGGCGTGAGCGAGCAGCCCGCGCAGGCCGCGCATGAGACGTACGAAAGAGGCGAGGGACATGAGCGCATCAGGAGCCCCGATGTCGGTCCGGCGTGTGCTGACCGCGACCGCGGCCGCCCTGCTCGGAGGGTTCTGGCTTGCCGCACCGGCGGTCGCGCAGGCCTCGGCCCAGCCGTCCGCCGCCGGTGCCACCGACCTGAGCGTCGGGCGGGTCGTGGCCATCGTGGCCGGCGCGCTGGGGCTGGTCGGTGTGGCCGTCGGCATGTCGGCGCTGGCCCGCCCCGCCGGCCGGTTCGGCGCCGCCGGGCGACTCGGAACCGTCGTCCCGCCCGCGGCGGGGCTGACCGCCCTGGCCCTCGGCGGGCTGGTCGTGGCCACGGCCGACGGCGGGCTCGGCACCGGCAACGGGCTGGGCGGGGGTGTCGTGGCCATGGTGCTGGGGCTGACCGGCGTGGTCCTCGGCGGGCTGGCCCGGACCCGGTCCCGCCGCTCGGTCGTACAGGAGGGCCGCCGGACCGGGTGACCGCGCTGCCCACCGACCGGGAAGCCCTTCATCGGACCGTCCTTCCACCGGCCCTCCTCAACGGCGCCGCCGCGCCCCGACCGCACCGACGGCGCCGTGCCGGGTTCCGCTCGACATGACACCCACACGTGGACACCCGATGCGTGGCCCTGCTTACCGTGGACCCATGACGGCACCGCTGGACGTACTGGTGGTCGGCGCGGGACCGACAGGCCTCGCGCTCGCCGCGCAACTGCGTGCCTACGGGACCGGGTTCCGTATCGTCGACCGCTCCCTGGACCGTGTGCGCGAGTCCCGGGCACTCGGCATCCAGCCCCGCACCCTGGAGGCACTGGCGGGCTTCGGCGTGACCGATGCGCTGGTGGCCCGTGGCAACCCCGCGATGCGGCTGCACCTGCACCTGACCCGGCGCACCGTGTCGCTCCCGCTCTTCGACATCGGGCTGCCCGACACCCCGTACCCCTTCCTGCTGTTCCTCGCGCAGGCCGAGACGGAGAACGTCCTCGGTGAGCACCTGGCCGCGCGGGACGTGACGGTCGAACGCGGCACCGAGCTGATCGGGCTGGAGCAGCAGGGCCCGCACGTCGTCTGCCGGCTGCGCGGCCGCGACGGCACGGAAGAGACCGTGACGGCGCGCTACGTCGTCGGCTGCGACGGCGCCCACAGCACCGTGCGCGACCGGGCGGGCATCGACTTCGAGGGCTACGCCTATCCGCACACCTATCTGCTCGCCGACCTGGACGTCGACGGGCTGGAGCCGGGCGCCGTGCACTCGTTCATGACCGGGGGCGGGATGCTGTTCTTCTTCCCGCTCGGTTCTCCGGCACCCTGGCGGTTGCTCGCCGTGCGGCCGTCCGACGCGCCGGACGGCAAGGTGACGCTGCCGCTTCTGCAAGGGATCGCCGACCGGTACGGCGCGCAGGACCTGGTCCTGCGGGATCCGGTCTGGATGACCGACTTCCGGCTCCACAACCGCGGTGCCGCCCGCTACCGGTCCGGGTCCTGCTTCCTGGCCGGCGACGCGGCCCACATCCACAGCCCGGCCGGGGCGCAGGGCATGAACACCGGCATCCAGGACGCCCTCAACCTGGGCTGGAAGCTCGCCCTGGTGTGCCGGGGCGCCGCACCCCGGGAACTGCTGGAGACGTACGGGACCGAACGTGCCCCGGTCGGCCGCGAGGTACGGCGCTTCACCGACCGTGCCTTCACCATCGGCACCAGCCCGCATCCCGTTCTGCGGTTCGCGCGCTCCCAACTCGTCCCGCGCCTGGCCCCGTTGGTGATGCGGGCGAGGGCGCCGCGCGCGTGGGTCTTCCGCACCGCCTCCGAACTCGGCATCCACTACCGCCGCAGCCCCGCCTCGACCACGGGCCCGCGACCGCCCCGCCACGGCCCGCGCGCCGGCGACCGGCTGCCCGACCGCCCGCAGGGCCTCCAGGCCCGGACCGCCGCCCCCGGCTGGCATCTGCTCCTGACCGGACCCCCGCACCTGTGGCCGGACCAGCGGCTCGCCCCGGTTCTGGCCGGCCGGGAGGACCTGATCACCGTGCACCGCCTCGGCGAACGAAGTCCCTGGCCGGGCGTCGCCCAGGCACTCGTACGGCCCGACGGCCACCTCGGCTACGTCGCGAGCGGTACCGAGCCGGAGGGGCTGCGGGACTACGTCGCCCGCTGGCTGCCGACCGACCCCGCGTGACGCACGGACACACGGGTGAACGGCTCGGGGCGTTGATCCGTACCCCTCTTCGTGCCGTCACACCGAGGAAGCAGAGGAAGCAGCTTCGTGCAGTCACAGCGAGGAAGCATCGGCCGCTTCGCCACGGCCGGCAGTCTGGTGCTCCTGCTCCTGTCCACCGCGTGCGGCGCCGGTGGGGACAAGGGGGCCAAGTCGAAGAGCAGCCCGACGAGCGTCGCGGCCACCGTGGCCGGTGTCGTGGCCCCGGCGAAAATCGAGGTGATCGCCGACCTGACGGGCTGCAAGGTCAAGATCCGGACCGAGGCGGACGAACTGCGCGAGGGCGTCTGCCGGACGGACCAGGGCGACTACCTCATCACGACGTTCCCCGCGGAGAAGTACAAGCTGACCTGGCTGGACGCGGCCGCGGTGTACGGCGGCAAGTACCTGGTCGGCACCCGCTGGGTGGTCAGCGCGAAACCGAAGGTGTTGGAGCGGCTCCGTCCCCGACTGGGCGGAAACATCCAGCAGTTGCAGGGTGTGGGCCCGGCCCCGACCGCGTCGTGACAGCCCGCCCGATACGGGCGGGGGAGTGCGGGGAGCGCCTCATTCGGCCGTGTCGCTGATCCCCAGACGCAGATGCTCCACGTGGTACACGGCCTGGTCGAGCAGCTCGGCGACATGGTGGTCGTGCAGCGCGTACACGACCGACCGGCCGCGCCGCTCACCGACCACCAGGCCGAGATTGCGCAGCAGCCGCAGCTGATGCGAGCAGGCGGACTGCTCCATGCCCACCTCCGCCGCCAACTCCGTGGCCGGCAGCGGCCCCTCGCGCAGACGCGCCAGGATCAGCAGGCGGGAGGGGGTGGACAGGGCCTGGAGGGTGGTGGCCACCTTGGCCACGTTGGCCGCGTCCAGGCGTACGCGCTCGGCGGCGTCCTGCGCGGCGGTGACGGCTCCATGACCCATGAGGGGCATCCTACCCACCACACCAGAACGCATGAATGATTATTCATGTGCTGGAGGTGGTCTGGGCGCCGGGACGCCGGGGCGATCCGGCGGTTCCCAGGACAGCCGAGGTTGATGTCGGATTCTCGCCAGCTCTCGTCGTTCCCCGTGGCCGATGCTGGACGTATGCAGAAGGGGATGCACACCGACACGGAGCGCTGCGTGCGCGCCGTCCAGTCCAAGGACGCCCGCTTCGACGGCTGGTTCTTCACGGCGGTCGTGACGACCGGGATCTACTGCCGGCCCAGCTGCCCGGTGGTCCCGCCCAAGCCGGAGAACATGCGGTTCTTCCCGAGCGCGGCCGCCTGCCAGCAGGCCGGGTTCCGGGCCTGCAAGCGCTGCCGCCCGGACACCAGCCCCGGTTCCCCGGAGTGGAACCAGCGCGCCGACCTCGTGGCCCGCGCGATGCGGCTGATCTCCGACGGAGTCGTGGACCGCGAGGGCGTGCCCGGCCTGGCCGCACGGCTCGGCTACAGCACCCGGCAGATCGAACGCCAGCTCCTCGCCGAACTCGGCGCCGGCCCGCTCGCCCTGGCCCGCGCCCAGCGCGCCCAGGCCGCCCGCCTGCTCATCGAGACGACGCCGCTGCCCATGGCGGACATCGCCTTCGCGGCCGGCTTCGCCTCCATCCGCACCTTCAACGACACCGTCCGCGAGGTCTTCGCCCTCGCCCCGACCGACCTGCGCGCCCGCGCACCCCGCAGCACCCCGGGGAACACCCCGGGCGCCCTGACGCTGCGCCTGCCGTTCCGTGCCCCGCTCAACCCCGACAACCTCTTCGGCCACCTCGCGGCGACCGCCGTACCGGGAGTCGAGGAGTGGCGGGACGGCGCGTACCGGCGCACGCTCAGGCTGCCGTACGGCCACGGCATCGTGGCCCTGACCCCGCGGCCCGACCACATCGCCTGTCGCCTCACCCTGAGCGACCTGCGCGATCTGACCGTCGCGATCAGCCGGTGCCGCCGGATGCTCGATCTGGACGCCGATCCGGTGGCGATCGACGACCAGTTGCGCACGGATCCGCTCCTGGCACCCCTGGTGGACAAGGCGCCCGGCCGCCGTGTGCCACGCACGTCCGACGAGGCGGAGTTCGCCGTACGGGCCGTCCTCGGCCAGCAGGTCTCCACGGCGGCCGCCCGCACCCACGCGGCCCGTCTCGTCACCGCCCACGGCGAGCCGGTCGACGACCCCGAGGGCGGCCTCACCCACCTCTTCCCGACCTCCGAGGCGCTGGCGGCGCTGGACCCGGAGTCACTGGCGATGCCCCGCACCCGCCGCACGACCTTCACCACACTGGTACGCCAACTCGCCGACGGCGAGGTGCGGCTGGGCCCGGACAGCGACTGGCCGGAGACCCGGGCCAGGCTCCTGGCCCTGCCCGGCTTCGGCCCCTGGACGGTCGACGTCATCGCGATGCGCGCCCTCGGCGACCCCGACGCCTTCCTCCCCACCGACCTCGGAATCCGCCGTGCCGCCAAGGAGTTGGGCCTGCCGTCCACTCCGGCGGCGCTCACGGCCCGGGCGGCGGCCTGGCGCCCCTGGCGGGCGTACGCCGTCCAGTACCTGTGGGCGACGGACAGCCACCCGATCAACTTCCTCCCCGTGTAAGGAAAGCCAGTGAAACAGCACACCGTGACCGACAGCCCGTACGGCCCGCTCACCCTCGTCGCCGAGGACGGCGTCCTGTGCGGCCTCTACATGACCGACCAACGCCACCGCCCACCCGAGGAGAGCTTCGGCGAGCGCGACGAGACGCCGTTCGGCGTGGCGATCGACCAGCTTGAGGCCTATTTCGCGGGTGAGTTGAAGGAGTTCACCCTCGAACTACGGCTGAACGGAACCGAGTTCCAGCGCCGCGTCTGGGACCAGCTGCGCCGGATCCCCTACGGCGAGACCCGCTCGTACGGCGACCTCGCCGACGCCCTCGGCAACGCCGGAGCCTCCCGCGCGGTCGGCCTCGCCAACGGCAAGAACCCGATCGGCATCATCGTCCCCTGCCACCGCGTCGTCGGCGCGAACGGCAGCCTCACCGGATACGGAGGCGGCCTGGACCGCAAGAAGCGGCTGCTGGACTTCGAGGGCGCAGCGGCGCTGTTCTGAGCCGGTCCGAAAGGGGGGCGCCGTTCTCAAGTGGTCCGGAAGGCGCCGCTCTCAAGCGGTCCTGAACGCGCCGTTCTCAAGCGCCCCGGCTCAGCCGGCCGCCCGCTCCGCCGCACCGCGCTCCACACAGAACTCGTTGCCCTCCGGATCGGCGAGGACCGCCCAGCCCGTGCCGTCCGGGTTGCGGCGGTCGTCGACGAGCGTGGCACCGAGAGCGAGAACCCGCTCGACCTCCTCGTCCCGGGTGCGATCGTCCGGCTGAAGGTCCAGGTGCACCCGGTTCTTGACGGACTTGGGCTCCGGGACGGTGACGAACAGCAGCCCCGCCTCCTCGATCAGCACGTCCTCGTCCCCCGGCTTGTTGTCCTCGTGCACGGGCAGGCCCAGCACCTGGGACCAGAAGCCGGCGAGGCCGTAGGCGTCGGCGGTGTCGATCGTCACATGGCGGATCTTCGATGTCATGACACGGATTCTGTTGTACGCCCCGAGCCCGCGCAGCGCCTTTTCAGCCCTGACCTGTATGGCGTATCGCGGTCTCCCGCCCGAGTGACCCCGGTGGCGCGAGCCGCTGGATCCCTGGTGTCTGGACGAAGGGGGAGAAGGCAGAAGGCGGGAGACCATGGAGCGGAAGCACGAGCGCCTCGCGACACCCCGGGCCGCCGGGGTGGCCGGGGTCGTGTTCGCGATCCTGATGGCCGTGGCCATCGTCCTGGTGCGCACCGCTCTGCCGGACGGGGCCGACGGGGACGAGGTCACACTCGACGCCGCGCAGCGCGGCGCCGTACGGACGGCGCTGGAGTTGCTCCCGTTCGCCGGGATCGCCTTCCTGTGGTTCATGGGCGCCCTGCGTGAGCAGGCCCGCGAGGGCGAGGACCGGTTCGTCTCCACCGTGTTCCTGGGCAGCGGCCTGGTCTTCGTCGCCACCCTGTTCGGCGCGGCCGCGGCGGCCGGGACCGTACTCGACGAGAGTCAGCAGGGGTCTCCCTTCGGGCGCGACTTCGCCTACACCCTGCTCACGACGTACGCGATGCGGATGGCGGCGGTGTTCGTCATCACGACCTCGACCATCGGCCGCCGACTCGGCGCCCTCCCGCGCCCGCTGGTCGTCGTGGGCTACCTGGCGGGCCTGACCCTGCTCGTGGTGGGAGCGGACGTGCCCTGGTCCGAACTGGTCTTCCCGGCCTGGGCGCTGGTCGTCAGCCTGGACATCCTGTGGGGTCGGCGGACCGCGGGGCCCCGGCCCACCGCCCCGAGCTGAGCCGGACGCATCCGCTCACCCGGACGGTCCGCTTCTCGTCGCCGCCTCCGCTGCGGCCACCGAGGCTGGTCGCGGGGGGTGTGACCGCGCCATTGGAGAGGACCGATGCCTTGGTAAGGATCGCCGTCGATCTGAACCGCTGTCAGGGGTACGCGCAGTGCGCGTTCCTCGCCCCCGAGATCTTCGCCATGCACGGCGAGGAGGCGCTGCTGTACAACCCGGACGCCGACGAGGCACAGCGCGAGAAGCTGGCACAGGCCGCCGCGGCCTGCCCCGTCCAGGCCATCCTGGTCGACGCGGTGGACGCACCCGCCGAGGCGGTGTCCGGTGCCCGGTGACGGATCCCTGGAACAGCTCAGGCGCGAGGGCCGCATCGTCGTCGTCGGCGCCTCGCTCGCGGGCCTGCGGGCCGCGGAAACCCTGCGTGAGAAGGGCTTCGCGGGCACCCTGACGATGATCGGCGACGAGCCCCACGAGCCGTACGACAGGCCCCCGCTGTCCAAGCAGGTGCTGCTGGGCAAGGCGGCCGCCGACCGCACCGCGCTGCCCAGGAGCCGAGCCGTCGACGCGACCTGGCGGCTCGGCGTCCCGGCCACCGGGCTGGACATGGCCGCCAGGCGGGTGCGGCTCGCCGACGGCGACGAGGTGCCGTACGACCGGCTGCTGATCGCCACCGGCGTACGGGCGAGGCCATGGCCGCGTGAGGCCGAGGCGGAACTCGACGGCGTCTTCGTGCTGCGGACCCGGGAGGACAGCGCCGCACTCGCGCGACGGCTGGCGGCGGGACCCAAGCGGGTCCTCGTCATCGGGGCCGGGTTCACCGGCTCGGAGATCGCCTCGGCCTGCCGCGAACGCGGCCTCCCGGTCACCGTCGCCGAACGCGGTGCGGCGCCCCTGGTGGGCGCGCTCGGCGGGGTGGTCGGCGCGGTCGCCGCCGAGATGCAGCGCGAGCACGGCGTGGACCTGCGGTGCGGGGTCATGGTGACCGCTCTGGAGGGCGACGCCTCGGGGCGGGTGCGCGCCGCGCATCTGTCCGACGGCTCCACCGTGGAGACCGACGTGGTGATCGTCTCACTCGGCGCCTTCCGCAACACCGAATGGCTCGCCGGGTCCGGCCTCGGGGCGGGCCCCCGCGGCATCGCCTGCGACGCAGGCTGCCGTGCCTTCGACATCCGCGGAATCGTCACCGACGACATCTACGCGGCGGGCGACGTCGCCCGCTGCCCGCACCCCCTCTTCGGCTACCAGTTCCTGTCCCTGGAGCACTGGGGCAACGCCGTCACCCAAGCCGGGGTCGCGGCGCACAACATGCTCAGCGAGAGCACCGACCGCATCCCCCACATGGAGGTGCCGGCCTTCTGGTCCTCGCAGTTCGGGGTCAACATCAAGTCGGTCGGGGTGCCGTCGATGGGCACCGAGATCCTCATCTCGCAAGGCTCGCTCAAGGACCACCGGTTCACCGGCGTGTACGGGTACCAAGGGCGCGTCATCGGCGCTGTCTCCTTCGACCACGCCCGGTGGCTGCCGTTCTACCAGGAGCTGATCGAGACGACCGCGCCGTTCCCGCCGCCGTTCACCACGGTCGACCGGCGCCCGGACGGACAGCGGCCGCTCGACGCGGACTTCCCCGACCCGTCGGTCCCCACCCACGGGCCCACCGTGACCCTCAGCGGATACTCGCCGGCCGACCGCCGGATGACGTTCACCCCGGCGCACTGACTCGCACGGCCACGAGGACCCTAGGACCCGCCATGACCCAATCCCTGCTGCACCAGATCCTGGACTACACCAACCGCGCCAACCCCTACCCGATCTACGAGGAGCTGCGGAAGACGCCGGTGCACCACGAAGGTGACGGGCCGTACGTCATCAGCACCTACCACGAGATCCGCAGCCTCCTGCACGATCCCCGGATCAGCTCCGACGCCCGCAACCTCGCCTCGCAGGCCACCGACCCACTGCCTGAGACGTCCCAGGAGGAGGGCGCCCTGCCGCCGGGCTTCCTGAAGCTCGACCCGCCGGAACACGACCGGCTGCGCCGCATGACGAACCGGCCCTTCGGCCCGCCGCACTCCCCCCACCGGGTCGACGGAATGCGCGGGGAGCTCCACGACATCGTCACCGGCCTCATCGACGGCATCGGCGACCCCGGCCGGATCGACCTGGTGGAGCAGTTCTCCTACCCCTTCCCGGTGACGGTGATCTGCCGGCTGCTCGGCGTGCCGCGCGAGGACGAGGCACGCTTCCACACCTGGGCCGACACCCTCGCCGCGAGCCTGGACCCCGACCCGGACGCCGATCCCGCCGAGCGGGGCAAGGGCGCCCACGACGCCCGTATGCAGCTGGGCATGTACCTGGCCGGCCTGATCGAGGAACGCCGCAAGAACCCCGGCGACGACATGCTCTCCCAGCTGGCGACGGCCAAGGGCGAGGACGGCCCCATGACCACCATGGAACTCCTCAGCACCGCCGCCCTGCTGCTGATCGCGGGGCACGAGACCACCGTCAACCTCATCACCAACGGAATGCTGACCCTGCTGCGCCATCCCGACGTCCTCCAGCGCCTGCGCGAGGATCCGCGGCTGGCCGTGCCCCTCGTCGAGGAACTGCTGCGCTTCGAGCCGCCGGTGCAACTGGTGCCGCAGCGCACCACCCTCGCCGACATCGAGGTCCGCGGAGTCACCATCCCCAAGGGCGCCTCCCTCTGGCTGGTCCTGGCCTCCGGCAACCGCGACCCCCAGCGCTTCGACGACCCGAACCGCTTCGACCCCGACCGCCCGGACATCCAGCACCTCGGCCTCGGCAGCGGCATCCACAGCTGCTTCGGCGCACCCCTCGCCCGACTGGAAACCCAGCTCGCCCTCTCGGAGCTGGCCCGAAGGCTGGAAAACCCACGCCTGCTGGAGGACCCGCCCCCCTACCGACAGAACGCCGTGCTGCGCGGCCCGCGGCATCTGCACATCACCTGCGACGGGATCCGTCCGCGGTAGTGCTTCGTTCAGCCGTGCCTCGTCGGGAACAACGCTTCAGATCAGGCTCACCAGATGGTGGGGCGGTGTGGACGCGGCCGTTGGTGGGCATCCCGTGTGCATCAACATCCGTGTGGTTGCGCGGTGTTGATCCGCTGCGCGATGCTTTTCCGGCTGCCGTGGCGACCCGGGGCGGTGCGAGCGAGGGGGGCAACCATCCATGCGGGTGAGAGTTGTTGTGCGTTGGCTCGGGGTCAACACCGAGGCGGTGCTGGCGCTCGTGACGGCGGCGATCGTCGGCGTGCTCGGCCTGTCTGGTGCCGTGCCCACCTCCATCGTCAACAGCGCCATCCTCGTCACTCTGGCCGCGTTGGCGCTCTCCGTGCTGCGCGA
Organism: Streptomyces cyaneochromogenes; assembly: GCF_003963535.1. GTDB lineage: Bacteria > Actinomycetota > Actinomycetes > Streptomycetales > Streptomycetaceae > Streptomyces > Streptomyces shaanxiensis. The sequence continues at coordinate 8,522,468 of NZ_CP034539.1, forward strand.
CCGATGGAATGCCGAGACCGAACCCAACGCACGGGTGACCCTGCTCGCCGCCCACCAGTCGCTGGAGCTGCTGCCGACCCACATCGAGCGGATCAGCGTCATCGAGAAGACTCTTTCCGAGCGCCGAGCGGCCCTCGACGAAGGGTCCACCATCACGGTGTTGCGCGGGAACGACATCACGGAGTCCTTGACGGAGGCGCGAAGCGAGGCCAAGGAGTGGATCTTCCGTGGCGGCACCGCGACGTTCGTACGGGCTGTCGTCCTCCCCGAGTGCGTACAGCGCGCCCGCAGCAACCACCGTCCGTTACGCGTCCGCATGGAGATCCTCGATCCCGGGAACGTCGCGCTCTGCGAGCGCTACGCCAATTTCTTCCGGCACGGCGTCGAGGACCCCAACGAGGATGAGCAGACCTGGACCGCCAAAGGGACCCAGGTTGAGCTGTTCGCCACCATCGTCGCCTCGTGCTGGTGGAAGCAGCGCTACCCACCGCTGGAGATCGCGGTCGCGCTTTCGCCGACCATGACCCTCTTCCGCTGGGACATGACGCAGAACCGCCTGTTCATCACCGAGCGCGGCCCGCGCTTCCCGGCACTGATGATCACCGAGGGGCGCTTCTACTACGACTACTGGCGCAGCGAACTGCTGGAACACTTCAACCAGGCACGCGAGTTGCAACTCCGCAAGGCGTGCCCCCTCAGCGCGCAGCCGACCGGTGACGAGGTGCGGGAACTGTTCTCCCGGCTACAGTTGGAGCTTCCAGACGACTTCACCGACGACGACGTGCAACTCATCATCAGACAAGCTGTCAATGCCGAGAACCCCTACACCTGAAGACGTCATCATCGCAGCTCTGCGCGACGGCGACACGGCGACCGTCGAAGAGTGGGCGTGGCGGGCCCTGCATGCGCTCGTCCCCGGCCGGTCCGCCGCCCCTGCCGTGCGGCATCCGCTGGAGTTCACCTGCCTGCCGCTGTACCGGCACGACGACAGCGGTCTGTGCCTGCACGTATGGACAGAGGACGACGAGGCGGTCTCGCCGGTCGTCCACGCACACAGCTGGGACCTGTGGAGCTATGTCCTGTGCGGCACCGTCTTCAACCAGGTCGTCACCGTGCGCGACTGCGCCGAGCGCCCCGAGCACCGGCTATACGAGGCGAGGAGTGTGTGGGGCGTCGACGAAATGCGTGCGACGGAGCGCCTCGTCGGGTGCACACCCCAGGTCCCTCAGGAGATTCCCGTCGGCCACATCTACCGGCTCCCCTCAGGGGTCTTCCACCGCAGCGGCCATCGTGGCCTCAGCGCCACGATCGTGCTCGGCGAGCACCACGCGGACCGCAAGAACCTCGTCCTCGGCCCCCTGGATGTAGCCCCTCCGCCTGACCTGCCGCGCGTCGCCTGCCCCCCGCACGAGGTCCGCGACCTGGTACAGCGCGTTCTGGGCCTTCGGAGTTGAGCGGCACGGCGGCCTCTGCGGCGTTCCGTGCCGCCTGCCGTGTCCGTCGGATGCTTCCCTCGCTGTGTCGTGAGCTCCCAGCCTGTCTCCGTGTCGAGCCTGCCCAGCAGCTTCGGCAGGGGGGCGCCGATGGGCTCCCGAAGGACTTCCTCGGCGCGGTCGCCGTACGGCGTTGGCTGGCTCCCGTGCTGTTGCCAGCTGGTCTGTCTCTCAGGGGGGTGACTTTTGCGGCCATGCGGCAACTCATGGGCGACCACAACCGGCAAGTTGTGACGGCGAGTTGACTTGGCTAGCCTGAGATGGGGTGCTGTGCCGCACATGAGCCGAGCACCCAACGGCACTCAGGGGGGTGGATGCTGAACTTCCTTAAGCAGCATGCGTCGGTGATCGTCATTACGCTGCTGGGTGCGACACTGGCGGCAATCGGCTTCTACACGCAATTTGCGGCAGGGGACAAGCCGAGCAGCCATCGCGATTACATGATGTGGGCAGGTACCCTTTCGCAAGTCGGAGTGGTGCTTCTTGGTGCAATCCAGGTGATCCGAGTAGAGCGAAAGAGTAGTCGCATTCAGGCGCTTTCTGTGGACTATCAAACGCGATTGAATGAGACGCTCGACATCGCGCTAAAGCCGCTTACTCAAGCCTTGGCTGACCTGTCGGAAGAGCCTACTGTCGCCGATAAGAGATATCACCTTGGTAATGTTGAAGGTACGGCACTGACCGTTGCGGCATCTCTAATGACGCGACAGAATGTCCCGATAACAACTAAAGGTGCGCGAGCTTCGCTCTACTTGCTCGATAGTGCTGGCGGGCAATTGGAGCTGAAGGGCTCTCGCGGGCGGGCGGTAGGGCCGAGGGTGCGCTTCGATTTGTCCACACCTGACGGTCTCTATATGAAGAAGACGTTGGACGATGGCGTCCCCGTCCTGATTGACGGGATCACTACCACGAAGCGTTTCCCTGCAAGTGATCCACTTAAGGATTATGACGCGGTAATCGTCGTGCGAGTTCAAGCTGATGGAGCATCGGGCAGGACAACAGGTGTCCTGTGTGTGGATGCACCGGAGGCTGGAGACTTGAATGAAACTCACAGGGCCTTCACTCAAGTGCTAGCCAATGTGTTGGGGGTGGCGTATGCGCAGGTCTAATCTGAATCCTGACGACCCCGAGGTGGATTACGTCATAGCCGAAATGAGGCTGCAGGCTCATCGTGTGGCCGAGCAAGAGGTTGCGAACCGAATTGCTCGAGGTGATGAACCGGTCTGGGATCGTCTGGGGTACGTCGCAATGATTATCGTTGGACTGGCGATAACTGTGTTGCTCGGGCTCGCTGGAGCTGTTTGGATCAGTGTCCTCGCAGGGATTTCCGCCTCAGCCAGTGGGTTCCTCTTGCGGCAGTCGTTGAAGGCCGAAAGGCGCGATGGGACTGGGTTCACGGCAGCCTAGTACTGCAGCCGCAGTTGCTGTGGCCGGTGGGCCCGACGCTCATTGAGCCGGGCACGGGCGGGGAAGTGCAGGGCTGGCCGGCGGGGCTGGAGGTGCTGCAGGACCGGATCGGTCAGCTGCAGCGGAAGAACGGCTGGACGCTGGCCGAGCAGGCCAGCGAGCGGTGTCCGGACGGCATGCAGCGGTTGTTGAACCCAGGCCGACTGGGACGCGGACGCGGTCCGTGACGAGGTCCGGTCCTTCGTGGTGGAGCATCTCGCCGCGGACGACGGCGTGTTGATCGTGGACGAGACCGGGTTCGTGAAGAAGGGCGTGCGGTCGGCCGGGGTGCAGCGGCAGTGCACCGGCACTACCGGGAAGAACGACAACTGCCAGCTCGGGGTGTTCCTCGCCTACGCTTCCGTCGCGGGCCGCGCGCTGATCGACCGCGAGCTGTACCTGCCCACCTCATGGACGGAGATGCCGAGCGCCGGGCGGACGCGCGGATCGGCCAGGATGTCGCGTTCGCCACCAAGCCCGTCCTGGCCGAGGCGATGCTGCAGCGGGCAATGGTGGCCGGGGTGCCGTTTCGCTGGGTGTGCGGGGACGAGGTCTACGGCGACAACCCCGCCCTCAGGTCCTGGCTGACCGGCCAACAGCTGGCGTATGTGCTGGCCATCGGCTATGAACACCGGCTCGGGCCGCGTGGGCAGAACGCCCGCACCCTGGCGGCGATCCTGCCCGAGGACGTCTGGGAGATCCACTCAGCCAGCGACGGCGCCCACGGGCTGCGCGAGTACGCCTGGACCTAGTTCTCGCTACCGGACCGAGAGGCCGCCGACGGCTTCTCCACCGTGCTGCTGATCCGCCGCCACCCAACCACCGGAGAGCGGGCGTACAACCTGGTGCACGCGTCGCTGGGGACGCCGCCAGCGGAGATCGTGCGAGCCGCCGGTGCCAACTAAGCGATCGAGGAATGCTTCCAGGCCGCCAAGAACGAGGTCGGACTGGACCACTACCAGGCACGCCAGTACCGGGCCTGGTACCGGCACATCACCCTGGCCCTAGTGGCCGCCGTCCACCTGACCGCGCTACAGGTCAGCACCGGCGAAAAGGGGGAAGCAACCGCGACTTGATCCGACTGGGCGTGAACGAAATCAGACGCCTGCTGGCCAAGGTCGTCCACACCGTCCGACATGAGGCCGGACACATCCTGCACTGGTCACGCTGGCGACGCCGGCACCAGCACCGAGCCCGCCTCAGCCACTACCGCCGCCGCGGCCACCGACCCCCATAACTGCGGCTGCAGTATTTTAGGCCTCAGGATCTCTCGCCCATGGCAGCTCCCGCCCGAAGCCGCTCCACGCCAACTGCGCGTTACGGTGCAGTTCACACGTGGTAGGGAGCGGACAGGGGTGATCATGAACGACGAGACGATCAAGGTAGGCGACATCTTGCGTGTCAGCTGTACCTTCGCCCCCACACGGGTGGTCAAGGTCTCAGACTGGGACGTGTCCATCGTCTGGCCATGGGAGCAGATCGATCCTGACTCTGAAATCCAGTGGAACGGACAGTACGCCATCCCGCGCAGGCAAGGCTCCTTCGAGTCTCGGATGAGCCTCTTCCAGACCGATCCTGCCCCCTGGACGCTATCTACGGGCGACAACTGCGGCGTGGGTATTCCCGAGCAGTTGGTACGGGTGATCGACATCGGGTATTGCGATCCGCCTCAAGACGTTGGGTGGCTGCCGCGTCCGCACACGATGTTGATCGTGCTACCCGTCGATTACGAGGATCCCCATGGTCTCGCTGAGGGCGACACAATCTCAATGCCATCCGTGGCGCCGGTCACGTTCGAGCTTGTGTAGCAGCGACTTGCTCCAGCGGGTGAACAGGTTGCCCGATCGGTCGGGTAGTCATGGATCACAGCAACTGCGGCTGTGGTACTAGAAGCTCCGGCGACGAAGGGATAGAGATCTTTAAAGTGGCCGTCATTGGTTGCTCTGGCTGCTCAGTGTGCGCAGTAGTACGGGTAGTGCGTCCCCGATTGGCTCCCGCATCACTTCGTTGGCGCGGTCGTCGTACGGCGTGGGTTCGGCGGTGACGATGATCAGCCGTGCCCCGTGGTCGGCGGCGACGCCCGCGAGCCCCGCCGTCGGCTGGACCTGCAGACTGCTGCCGACGGCGATGAACTTCCTGGCACGCCTTCGTGATGGCGACCGCCTCACCGAGGACGACCGGATTGAGCCGCTCGCCGAACATCACGGTCGCCGACTTCGGGATCCCGCCGCACTCCACCGGCCTCGACCCGCGCGAGGGCGTCCTCCATGGGCCCGCGCGCATGGCACTTGGTGCACACGACACTGCGTGCGCTGCCGTGCAGTTCGAGGCCTTTGCGGGCGGGCATCCCGGCGAGTTGGTGCAGCCCGTCGACGTTCTGCGTGATGGCCCTGACCGGCACGCCGGACTTCTCCAGCTCGGCCACGGCCCGATGCGCCGCGTTGGGCTCGGCCCATAGCGTCCGGTTCTTGCGCCGCATCTGCCACGAGCGCCGCCGGATCTCCGGGTCGCCCATGTAGTACTCGTACGTCACGAGCTTCTGCGCCTCCGGATCGCGCCGCCACAGTCCGTTCGCGGCAGATGTAACACGGCCTTCGCGCACAGATGTGGCCACCGCTAGCTTTGATCCCTAGAACCGATGTCCCGCTACTATGAGAGCCAACGACATGAGGGGAGGCGCCGTGAGTTACTACACCAACTCAACAGCGCTGTCGCCTTGGTGTCGATCGGACGTGTGCACAGAGGCAGCAGGTGTCGTGCATCTCGGACACGGGGCTGTGTTTTCCCCAGCCAACCTGTGTCTCCTCGCTGAGGCATACAAAGGAATGGCGGAGTTCTTGAGATGGTCCGCCCTCTCTATCGCGCGCCGCGTTCCCGACCTGACGCTCCGGCCTTTGCGGTTCAGCCTTGTTATGCCGCCCGGTGGCGCGGTCTCTCGCCGCTCCACAGCGGTTCGAGCTGCTTCGGCCCTGCATGAACTGACGCACGCTGAGGCTGCGTTTGACAACGCCACCATCGCAGATGGTGGGGTATACAAGATCTATACGGGCACGGGGTCTGGGAAGAGTTACGCGTTCCTACAGCTGATGGGGCGTCTGGTACGCACAGGTCTCTGGCGTCCTTCGTATGAAGCTCTGGATGCCGAACGCAGCCTGCCGACCTACTTTCTTGGGACAGGACTCTCGTGCGGGCGCTCTCCGCTCGACTTTCTGATTGGGCACTTCCGAGAAGTCCTGGGACTCAATCGGGCAAGTAGCCGAAACCTACGTGCCGTGCTCCTCTTGCTCGTTGGCCTGCATTGTCTTGTCCTCGCTTGGCATCGTGACAGGCTTGATGCCGTCGGCTCCAAGGGACGGGTCTACCTTCGCACAGCTCTGACGGGAGCGAGTACGCGTAACGCTCCACCGTTGGATGATGCCGCGCGGAGGTCCGGGACGACCGGGACCCGGAACCTGCCGCCTATGCAACTCGCAGCGTGATCACGAATTCCCAGCTGCGCCCGGTCCGCAGCTGAGGGAATCGTTCGGTGCAGCGGGAACCATATGTTAAGGCGCTCTTCCTTTTGATCGCCGCCCTGACCTCCTTGCTCGTGGCACTCGTGGCAGGCTTCCTATCCTGGGCGTCAGGCAGCGATCCGGCGGGCGCGTTTCTGCACGGGGGAGGAGCTTTCATCCTTTGGATGACCTTGTGCGTGGCGATCCTCTCGGCGCTGCGACTGCTTGAGTAATCGATGGCCGTGCGCGGGAGCGGTGGCTGCTGGCCTGGAAGCCACCAGTCGTTCGGCAGCGCTGTCCTGGCCTGCGTGCTATCCAAGGCGAACTAGTCGCATTCCGCACGGAGTCGGTGCAGCAGTTCGGGAAGGGCTGTTCCGATGGGTTCCCGTACGACGTCGTGGGCCTGGTCGTCGTACGGCGTGGGCTCGGCGTTGACGATGATCAGCCGTGCCCCGTGGTCGGCGGCGACACCGGCGAGTCCGGCGGCGGGCTGCACCTGGAGGCTGCTGCCGACCGCGATGAACACCTCGCAGGCCTTGGTGATGGACACGGCCTCGCCGAGCACGACGGGGTCGAGCCGCTCGCCGAACATCACGGTCGCGGACTTTAGGATCCCGCCGCACTCCAGGCACGGCGGGTCGTCTTCGCCGGCCTCGACCCGTGCGAGGGCGTCCTCCATGGGCCCGCGCGCATGGCACTTGGTACACACGACACTGCGTGCGCTGCCGTGCAGTTCTAGGACTTTGCGGGCGGGCATCCCGGCCAGCTGGTGCAGCCCGTCCACGTTCTGGGTGATCACCCGGACGGGCACCCCGGACCGCTCCAGCTCGGTCACGGCCCGGTGCGCGGCGTTCGGCTCCGCCCGGAGCGTCCGGTTCTTCAGCCGCATCCGCCAGGACCGCCGCCGGATCTCCGGGTCGCCCATGTAGTACTCGTACGTGACGAGCTTCTCCGCCTCCGGATCCCGCCGCCACAGCCCGTTGGGCCCGCGATAATCGGGAATCCCGGAATCAGTGGAGATGCCTGCACCACTGAGGATGGCGACGAGTGGCTTGCTCATGGGCCGAGAGTAGGACGTTAGCTCGCTTGTGGCGAATGGGTTTCACGGTGCAGCAGGGTGCAGGTGTTCTGCTCTGGCTGCGGCCCGCTCCCTCCTTGCCGTATCAGGCAATCGGCACCTTCGGTACTCGATGCTCATCGACTGGCAATGCTCACCGGTGGGCGGCCAGCAGAGTCAGTGGACGGAACGCCCTGGTCGCAAGGCATCGGCAGATGTAACCCCGCTCGGGCGCCTCCTCCGGCGGTAGTCATGCAAGGCAATCGCTATGTCGTTGAGAGTGTCGGCGCAGGAGTGCGAAGTATTCGAGCATGCTTTCCATGAATGTCTCAGTCGTGTGAATTTGCCTCGTTCTTCGTTTAGGAATCGCTGACAGGCTGGATACTCCGCAGTGGCTCTGGCCGAGGGGGTCTCATGCCGGACTTGCGTGGGCTGTTAATCCACTCAAGGGAGGATGTGCTGATGTCGAATAATGATTCGAATAATCCGGGTGTAAGTGTGGGGAGTGGGAATACCTTTTCGGGTAGCGGCAACAGTTTCAATGTGACGCATACCGACAAGTCGAAACATTTCACCGATAGGTCTAAGCGGACCACGAACAACTGGCTTCGCCTCGCTCTCCCGGCGGCTGTCGTGGTTGCGCTAGTCGGCCTCATCCCCCTGCTTGGTCAATTCTTCGGTGAGGGATCTAATGAGTCTCAGACCGGTGCGTCGAGGTTGGCGGGGAATTGGGTAACATTGAGCGGTGATGTGAAGACCTTTAGCGAGGATGGCAACTGCTCGGGATTCTATTATTCCCAGGGTAGGCCCCTTGATATCGGCGGACCTATGCGCTGCGTGATCTCCAGCAAGGCAAACGGTGACGGCCGCTATTCTCTCACGGTTACTCAAGAGCCGAACCAGGGCTCGTACGAGGTTCAGTTTGACAGTGATGATCAGGCTTCTGTCTACTCGTCCAGCGGTCAACGTCTCTACGAGATCAGTCGCCGTTAAGACGTCGTCTCATTTGGAGGTATGCCGAGAGCGGATGACGCCGACGATTTCCCGATAGCACGGTTGTTTATGGGAAACGACGGTGAGCGCTGGTCATACCGAGTCAGGTGCGTAGCTGGACGAGTTCGTCTGCGCGACGGTGGTCCTTCGGGCGACCGAGAGCCCGCCGCATGCGGATCAGGTCGTCGAGTGCGGCGTAGCGGATGGTGAATCCTGCGGGGTCACGAGTGGTCTCCGCCGAGTTCAGGCAGGGGGTGACATCCATGGCACCCCAGCGCAGCTCGGGAGTGCACAGGTCTCCGCTGGCACCGGTGACCCGGTACCCCACCTGTGAGCAGTCGAGATCGGGCAGGTCGGTGCAGCCGCACCGGGCCAGGGCGTCACGCAAGGCGTGCGCCTCGTCAGGGGTGCCGTCCCAGAGCAGGTCGAGGTCCCCGGTCAGTTCGGTGGATCCGTGCATGATGCCGGCGACCTGACCGATGACTACCGCGCGTGAGCCGGCGTCGTGGATTGCTTGGAGGAAGGGGAAGGGATCGAAGCCGAGTGCCCCGTCGGTGGCAAAGGTGCCCAGTAGATCGTCGGCTTCCTCTGGGCGCCGCCCGATGGGGAGACGTTCTCGTGTCGCGTCTTCGGTCCGGGCGATGGCCTGGCGCAGGCGCAGGGCAGCTGTCTGGCTCATGGGCCCATCCAACACGGCCGAACCCGCCGGTGATCTGAAGTGGTCCGGCCTGGTCACTCTGGTCAACTGGGCGGCCACTTTTACCACGAGGCTCGCCTACCGGGTCGCCTCAACGATGGTGCGGCGATAGCAGATGAGGGTGCTGGCGATACCGACGAAGGCGAGGAAGTGTTCAGCCTTGCGCTCGTAGCGGCGGTGCAGGCGGCGGCAGCCGTTCAGCCAGGACATTGTCCGCTCGACCACCCAGCGGTGCCGTCTCAAGCGGCCGGACGATTCGATGCCGCGGCGGGCAATGCGCGGCACGATCTGTCGACGGCGCAACCATCCTCGCGGGTGGTCAAAGTCGTAACCCTTGTCAGCGTGGAGCTTGCCCGGACGGCGACGCCGGGGCCCATAGCGGGAACGGATCGGCGGGATACCGCGCATCAGAGGGACAATAGCCTGGCTGTCGTCAAGGTTGGCGCCGGAGACGCCCACGGAAATAGGCAACCCGCTGCGGTCACAGATGACGTGAATCTTCGAACCCAACTTCCCTCGATCGGTAGGATTCGGTCCGGTCAAGGGCCCCCTTTGACCGCGCGGACACTGACCGAGTCGACCGCGCAGTGCGACCAGTCCAGCGCGCCGGCCGCGCCGAGCCGGTCCAGCACCACTCGGTGCAACTTCGCCCACACCCGGGCCCGCGACCATTCCGTGAATCGCCGGTGCACCGTCTGCCAGGAGGCGCCGAAGGCCGACGGTAGCTGACGCCAAGTACAGCCTGAGGTAGCGACGAAGACGATCGCGGCCAGGACCGCACGGTCATCACATCGCCGCCGGCCTCCACCCTGGGCGCGTACCGGCGGTTCCAAGGCCACGTCCTGGAAGATCTCCCACAGCCCGTCCGGCACCAGCCGCTCAACTATGTCCATGCCCTGAGTAACGAGCTACCGCCAATCAAGACGACGTCTAAGCCTTGGGTGCCTTCTGAAGATCCAGTGTGGCCTCACGCCGTCGGGGCTTCTGCGCGCTCAAAACGGAAGCTCGGAATCAGTCGCTCCTTGCTTGATTTTCATGATTCGTTCGTGGAGGTCGCGTGTGGCAGTTTCGCGTGGACAGCGCGAGCGTAGTTCCTTGTCCAACTCGTCGGCGACTAAAAGCAGGGATGGGAGGGACTTTCGGTCGGCTTCGAGGGCTCTGGTACCGATGCCGATGGCTTCCTCTATTTCTCCCGTGCGGGCGGCTGCGACTCCGAGGGTCAGACGGGCTGCTGCTGCGCGCATGGGGGAGATCTCTGTACCGTGTGGGCCGGTGCTGATGCGGATTACTGAGCGGGCGTGGGCGGCGGCGAGTTCGTCGTCTCCGAGGAGACGATAGGCGTCCATCTCGTAGAAGCCCCACTTGTTCGGGTCAATGAGCTTCTTCAGCGTTGCAACTCCAGTGTGAGGACGGCCTTGGCGATTGACGTCATGCGGTTGGGGCTGCAGCGGGACCTGCGGAAGATCCGCCAGGACTTCAGGCGGGCGACTCCGCGTTCGACGGGTGCGCGCGCTGCGGCCAGGGCACGGTTGCGAGTCTTCTCGGTGGGAGTCAGTTTCTTCAGGGGCCTGCGTTTGATGCCTCAGATCCGGATGATCCGGTGGGTGCGGGCAGCGGTCAGGTCGTGGGTGCGGCCCGGCAGGGCGGGCGAGAGCCACAACAGCCGGCCGCCGGGATCGGTGACGACCTGCACGTTCACGCCGTGGCGCCGGTGTTTGTGGGAGTAGTCGGCCCGGCCGTCGCCGACCCGGTCGCACTCGGCGAGAGTGCCGTCGAGCAGGACGAAGTCGGGATCATGCTCGCGCAGCGTCTTCAGCAGACCCGGTGCACGGGCGGCGAGGAGGTCGACGACTGCGCTGGTGTAGGCATGCACGGTGGACTCGCTGATCCCGAACCCGGCAGCGATCTTCGCCAGAGTGATGTGCTCGCGCAGGTACACCAGTGCCACCATCGCTCGCTGGGACGGACGGAGCTTGCAGCGCCGGTCGCCCTCACGGGTGACGATCAACATGGTGACCCACTCCACGAGTGCATGCGGCAGGTCAAGTGCGGCAGGATGGACGACCAACGAGGCCCCCGAGCAACGTGATTGAGACGTCAGACATCTCGATCAACAGCCCGGGGGCCTCGCTCGTTGCGCTGCACGGGCCGTCACCCGATCGGTGGCCACATCGAAGAAGCTCAGTGGTTGTAGCCTCGGGCAGGGTGCTACCACCTGTGACTAGATCTTGCTCTGCACCCAAAGGGCGCTCTGCCTCATACCCCATGGACAGATCATCCCCGAGTGACCCGGAACTGATCCGTCAGGCACCGTTAACGGGAGGGAATGGGTCGCCGACATGGGGCGCCACGACGACGATGCCGCCGGTCTCGTGGACGAGACCGACGACATCAAGGAGGTGGTCCGGCGAGCTCGGCAGTGCTGCTCTCAGCAGTGCCGCAGACCGCGCGCGCTCGGATCGGCGTCGAACGAGGACGGTGTGTTGACCCAGTCCGCCGGGACGTAGCCCCACCCGTCGTAGCCAGGAGCGGTCCAGTCACCCTTGGTGTGGTACCAGGTGGTGTTGCCGCCGCCGTGCAGTCCACCATAGGTCCAGCAGTCGAACCAGCTGAAGGTGGAATAGAGCTGCCCCGTTATGTTCGCTTCGTGATAGGCGCCCGAGCGCAGAATGGCGGGGGCTCCGTTCCCGCACCACAGCCGGCCGTCGCTCGCCCGAACTCCGCACTCGGCGCTGGCAGCGGCACTGGCCGAAGGGGCGGCGATCACACCGCCCGCCGTCAGGGCGAGGGCTGCCATCCAGAGGGAGAGATACTTCCTGGTCCTGGTCATCCACTGTCCTTTTCTCACTGGTTTTCGAGTTCGACCGAAAGGTGCCGGGTGCCTGCCCGGCTCTTCCCGCAGGCCCTTCGCAGCACCGTGATGCACTGCTCAGCACTGCGCGACGCCGGGCAGTTGGTTGTCCGGACTGCTTATGTAGATGTTGCTGACATAGCCCCCGTACGGAGGCAGGTAGGCCCACCACTCGTTGGTGTAGGGCGGGACCGAGACGGTCTCCCCTCACGTCTGGCAGCCGACCAGCACCTCGACCCCGGCGGGGAGCTGGAGGAGCGGGTCGTGGGTGGTGTTGGGCTCGGGGCGGACGTTGACACCGGAGCTCCAGGTGCCGAACCACGTGCCCGCCGGTCGTACGCCACCGGGAACGTTCAGCGAACGGGTCAGCCTGCCCAGGTCGGTGTAACCCCGAGCAACGTGATTGAGACGTCAGACATCTCGATCAACAACCCGGGGGCTTCGCTCGTTGCGCTTCACGGACCGTCACCCGGTCGGTGGCCACATCGAAGAAACTCAGTGGTCCTTGGGACTGGACCTGCTCCGGCTTGCCGGCGATGGGTGTCGGCGCACTGTTGACGCGGAGCAGAGAGGTGGTTGGTCTACCACCAAGAGGTGCACTGGATGCCGCTGTTGCTGCCCTGGCTCAGCAGCCGCGCGCAGACGCGGAAGGCCCGGCTCGACGAGCTGCTGGTCGGGTAGGCCGGCGTCGTCATCCTCTTGCCGCCCGTCATCGTGTCGAAAGAACCGCACTGGATCCAGGTCTGCCTGTTGTCGTTGCTGACGTCCATCCAGACCTGTGCCAGGACCCCGGAGCCCCAGTTGCTGCCCGATCCGGTGGTCAAGACGCCCCACGCGGCCTGTCGGCCTCCGACGTTGCCGGCCTGCATCGCGTACGAGGCGACAGCGTGGGGAAAGTCAATCACCATCGCACCCGCACCCCCCACACCCCGGCCACTGAGACTGTCCGGGATGTCGGTGAAACCATTCACACCTCCCTCGCAGTCCGACCGTGCTGCCTGAGCCGCGCCGGCGGATCCGGCCACCACGCCTGCCGCCAACATGATCGCGGCTGCTCCTACGCTGAAGATCCGTCGGATGCTGTGCATGTTTTCTCCCTGGGTCCAGGTGCTGAGGGCTTCCGCAGAGGGGCGCTGTGCCGTGGCGCCCGTGCTGTGACCTGACCGAAGCGCTAACGGCCCCCGCTTCAGCCGCCGTAGCGGTGCAGGGGACGCCCAGCCGGCGCCTCGAACTGTAGGGGCGGACCCGGGACGTTGTGACCCTGACAGATGTCAGGGTCACGATCAGCTGCTGGCGCGCGCCATGGTCCCGCCAGGCCGCCTGGCCTGGGTCACTTAAGGGCTGATCAACTGGCTGCACGTGCCGCTGCCCTGTACCCGAACGGCAGGATCGGCGAGAAGCTGCTCTGAACTTTGACCCGGCCGGATCTCCTCGCGCCAGCGGCAGTCTCATCGTCCTCCAGGTCGCCCGCCTGAAGTCCTGGCGGATCTTCCGCAGGTCCCGCTGCAGCCCCAACCGCATGACGTCAATCGCCAAGGCCGTCCTCACACTGGAGTTGCAACGCTGAAGAAGCTCAATGATGAAGTGGTGTTCGGGGTGGTCCGGGTGGGGTAGCGAGGTCGAGCCTCGCGCGTCCGGCCCAGGGAGTCACGGACCAGGCGGGCGTCTCCCATGCCGGCGGCAGCGCGGGCCTTGTGGGCGTAGAGCTGTACGCCGACGGAGTGTGTCTGCTCGGCGACGTGTCCGGCCTCGACTGCTTCGAGCATGTCCGTCCATCGGCTCTGGGTGAGAGCGAACCATGCTTCGATCTCCCATGTCCACGCCATGATCTCGCCGTGGCCGGCCTCTTGGCCGATGCGGAGTGCGGCGGCCTTGCTAACGGGGGTGCGCGCACCTGTGACTGGGTGCTGTAGGTAACCCAACGGGCCAAGTGTGCACGCCCATCGACTACCCGACAGACGCCCCGACAGACGCAGCTCCCGGCGTGCCGGAACCGGCCGGTGTCCAGGTAGCGTCCGTTCCATGGCCGCCCTCGATGCACTCGTCCGCCTCTGCCCGCCGCCCGTCAATCCGCCACCCGCGGTGGACTGGGCGCAAGCCGAGCGCGCTCTCGGTCTGGCTCTGCCCGCCGACTACAAGCGGCTCGTCGAGACATACGGCGACGGCATCTTCGACGAGACGATCTGGCTGCTCGTCCCCGACTCCGCCTACGACGACTGCGACCTGCACGCGCAGATGACGGAACGGCACGAGATCCTGGCCGACCTGTGGGAGTTCGAGGACAAGCCCGCCGACCTGCAGGAGGATGGGGCGAGGGTCGTGCCCTGGGCATTTGAGGAGGGCACGGGAGCGTTCCTGTACTGGCTGGCGCGGCCCGGTCAGCACCCCGACGACTGGACCGTGCTCTACAACGAGGGGCGCGGCCCCCTATGGGAGCACCACGACATGGGTTGCCTCGGCTTCCTACTGGCGGTGCTCACCGGAACGGCAGAAACGGAGTACTTCGGGTACCTCTACGAAGTGCTGAAGCCGACGGAGCACCGCTTCGCTACGGCCGACCAGACCCTTGGAAAGACCGGCCCGCCGTCGTACGGGTCACCACCCCCGCCCCCTGGTCCAGCAGCGGAATGAGCAGCTCGGACCAGCCGTAGCGGTTCGCCGGGCTCGGGGTTTCGGCCCATCGCTGCCGTGTGTGCACGTGACTTGTTGGCCACGGTCACCAACAAGCGCGCGACCGTCCGGCCGTTGTCGGTGAGGAGATCGAGCGTGCCGGTGATGTTGTTGCTGGTGCGTGGAGAGACATCGGCCCCGCGACTCTCGACGAACCGGCGAACGTCCTTCTCCTGCTCTTCCCGGCTCTTGACGCCCTGCCCCGTGGTCGGACGCTACTTCGCGCCGCCGCCGGCGGGCTGGTCCGGGCCCCACCCTCAGCAGTCGTTGCCATGGTGCCGAGGGCAGGTCGGCGGCTGGGGCGGCGGCGAACGGACAGCCGACCGGGTCAGCCCACCGGGTGACCGTTCTCCAGCTCCACCGTGCCCGTGCCGTCCGCCAGCACGTCCAGCGCGGCCAGGACCCGGCGGCCCAGGGTGTCGGGGAGGTATTCCGGGACGTCCCGCGGTTCCACGAGTCGCCAGGACAGCAGCTCCTCCTCCTGCAACCGGATCGCCTTGAGGTCGTCTTCGCCGAGGACTCCGCCGTCGTAGAGGTACGCCACCAGCGGCGGGCGTCCCGCACCGTGCGCCCAGTCCACCGCGAGGAGTCGGCCCAGCTCCCGGTCCAGGCCGATCTCCTCGGCCGTCTCGCGGCGCGCGCCCTGGCGGGGCGTCTCGCCCCCGTCGGACTCGATCGTGCCGCCCGGAAGCGCCCAGCCCTCACGGTAGTTGGGCTCCACGAGCAGGACTCGGCCCCCGGCGTCGCGGAAGAGGGCGGCGGCACCGGCGAGAACGCGGGGGAGGGAGGCGATGTACGCGGCGAAGTCTGGCGTCGTCGTCATTGAGGAAGACTAACCAGCCTGCGCAACCACACCTCCGACGGCCGACCCGCTCGGGGAAGCACAGGCCCCGCTCGGAGAAGCTGATTCGTGCTCGGGGACGGCGTACGCGCCGCGCGGAGGAGCCCCCCGCTCGGAGGGCCGCCCCCGCTCGGGGAGGCGCATACGCCGCGCGGCGGAGCCCCCCGCTCGGGAAAGCCGATCCCTCCGCCCGGGGAAACACAAGCCAAAGCCCCGTCCGGGAAGCCGCCCCCGCTCCGGTGAGCGCACGCGCCGCTCCCCGTCGTCGACTAGTCCTCCGTCTCCGACTCCGCCAGCCGCACGGTCCGCTCCGCCAGCTCGCTGATCCGCACCCCGTCGAACCCGAACACCGCACTGCGCACGGTGTCCTCCAGCGGCGCGGTCCACTGGTCCGGGATCGTCTCCGCGCCGGTCAGCACACCGGCCACCGAACCCGCCGTCGCCCCGTTGGAGTCGGTGTCCAGGCCGCCGCGCACAGTGAGGGTGATGGTGCGGGTGAAGTCGCCGTCGCCGTAGAGCAGGCCGGCGGTGAGGACGGCCGCGTTCGGGACGGTGTGGATCCAGCCGAGCCCGGCGGTCTCCTCGGCGACCGTGGTGAGGGTGTCCTCCCAGGTCATCCGCGTGTCGTGGAGCGAGACGACCCGGCGTACGGTGCGGGCGAGGCGGCTGCTCGCCGGGATGACGGTGAGTGCCTCGTCGACCGCCTTGCGGACCGTCGGCGCCGTGAACGCCGCCGCGATCAGCGCCGCCGCCCACATCGCGCCGTACACGCCGTTGCCGGTGTGCGACAGCACCGCGTCCCGGCGGGCGAGGGCGGACGCGCGGCGCGGGTCGCCCGGGCAGGTCCAGCCGTAGATGTCGGCCCGGATGAGGGCACCGATCCACTCCTGGTACGGATTGTCGTACGTGGCGGTCACCGGCGGCTTCAGACCGTTCGCGAGGTTGCGGTACGCCGCCCGCTCAGCCGTGAAGGTCTGCAGATACGGCAGCCGCAGCAGCCACAGCTCGCCGACCTGCTCGGTGCTGAAGCCGAAGCCGTGGGTCTCCAGCAGGTCGAGGCCGAGGATGGCGTAGTCGACGTCGTCGTCGCGGCAGCTGCCGTGGATGCGGCCGCGTACGCACTGGCGCCACTCGGGGCGCAGCTCGAAGCCGTCGTCCTCGCTGGCCGGCTCGGGCAGGTAGTCGGTGAGCGGCAGGGCCGCGGCCTGCCGCAGATAGCGGTCGATACGGTCCCGCGTCCACAGGTCGCCCTGCTCGACCGGCTTGCCGAGCATGTTGCCCGCGATCCGGCCCAGCCAGCCTCCGAGGATGCGGTCGGCGAGCTCTGGCTCAGTGCCCACAGGGGTCATAGGACCGGTTTACCCAATTCCGGACTCCCGCACAGGGAGGGCGTAGCAGGTTCTCAAGGTCCGGTCAGCGCATGACGGCGGGGGCTTCCTGCGGTTATGGTCGCAGCGGCGCGACTGGCCCGACGTGCGCGGGCCCGGAGAGCAAGGGGAAGACAAGGTGGCGGACGCTGCAGTGAACGGTGCCCACAGGGTGCTCATCGCCGCGGACAAGTTCAAGGGCTCGCTCACGGCCGTGCAGGTCGCCGAGCGGGTGACGGCCGGTCTGCGCCGGGTCGTGCCCGGCCTCGAGGTCGAGGCCATGCCCGTGGCCGACGGCGGCGACGGAACCGTGGACGCGGCGGTCGCGGCCGGTTTCGAGCGCCGCGAGGTACGGGTCGCCGGGCCCCTCGGGGACGAGGTGACGGCGGCGTTCGCGCTGAGCGGCGACACGGCGGTCGTGGAGATGGCGGAGGCGAGCGGCCTGCAACGGCTGCCCGCAGGCGTCTTCGCGCCGCTCACCGCGTCCACGTACGGCTCCGGGGAACTCCTGCGGGCCGCGCTGGACGCCGGTGCCCGCACGATCGTGTTCGGCGTCGGCGGCAGCGCCACGACCGACGGCGGTGCCGGGATGCTGACCGCGCTGGGCGCGCGGTTCCTCGACGCGGCCGGGGAGCCGGTGGCGCCGGGTGGCGGGAGCCTGGGCGACCTGGCCACCGCCGACCTGTCGGGCCTGGATCCGCGCCTCGAATCCGTCGAGCTGGTGCTCGCCAGCGACGTCGACAACCCGCTGACCGGCCCGAAGGGTGCCCCGGCGGTCTACGGCCCGCAGAAGGGCGCCTCGCCGGACGACGTGGAGACGCTGGACGTCGCCCTCGCGCACTTCGCGAAGGTGCTGGGAGAGTCCGTCGGGCCCGAGGCGGCCGAACACGCGGCCGCGCCCGGTGCCGGCGCCGCGGGCGGTATCGGTTACGGCGCCCTCCTCCTCGGTGCCCGCTTCCGTCCCGGCATCGAGGTCATGCTGGACGTCCTGGGCTTCGCGCCCGCGCTGGAGCGGGCGACGCTGGTCATCACCGGTGAGGGCTCCCTGGACGAGCAGACACTGCACGGCAAGGCCCCGGCCGGTGTCGCCGCGGCGGCCCGGGCGGCCGACAAGGAGGTCGTCGCCGTGTGCGGCCGCCTCGCGCTGGCGCCGGAGGCCCTTGGCCGGGCCGGGATCCGGCGGGCGTACCCGCTGACGGAGGCCGAGCCGGACGTGGCCAAGTGCATTGCGGACGCCGGACCGATTCTGGAGCGGGTGGCGGAGCGGATCGCGGAGGACTTCCTGGGCTGAGGCCGGGGATTCCTTTCGCCCCGCCGCCCCTACCCGTCCCGTCCCCGGGGGCTGCCGCCCCCGGACCCCCGCTTCGGCCCCGAAAGGGCCTCGTCCTCAAACGCCGGACGGGCTGAAATTTGCCTGGTCCGGCGAAATCTGGCCCGGAACAGAAGGGGCCCCGAGCCAATCAGCTCGGGGCCCCTTCAGTGACGTAGAACCGCTACGGCAGCTGCGCCGCCCGCGCCTCACGCCGGTTGTCGCGGAAGTTGTTCACCCGGCGGGCCGTGGCGAACAGCGGGATCACCGCGCCCATCACCAGCTGCAGCGCACAGCCGGTCTGGAGCAGCAGCTGGCCGCTGGGGGCGTCGAAGGCCCAGGCGGCGAGCAGCCCCATGCTGACGACGATCCAGGCGAGCATCGCCACCGCGAGGCGCCCCCGCGGCTTCGGGTACTCGACCCGGCTCACCATCAGCCAGGCGGTGCCGAGGATCGCCAGCAGCGTCGCCACGAAGGGCAGCTCCAGCAGGACGATCGAGACCACCGTCAGCGCGCCGAACGGCGAGGGCATCCCCTGGAACATGCCGTTCGGCACCGTCACGCACGAGAATCTCGCCAGGCGCAGCACCACGGCGAGCAGAACGACGATCGCGCCGACCGCCGCCACCCGCTGGTGCGCGTCGTTGGCGACCATGCCGTAGACCAGCACGAAGTACGCCGGGGCCAGGCCGAAGCTGATCAGGTCGGAGAGGTTGTCCAGCTCCGCGCCCATCGGGGAGGAACGGAGCTTCCTCGCGACCAGGCCGTCGAACAGGTCGAAGACCGCCGCGCAGAGCATCAGGATGACCGCCGTGGCCGCGCTGTGGCGGGCCATGCCGGTTTCCTCGCTGCCGGTGAGGTGCGGGATCAGGATGCCGGTGGTGGTGAAGTACACCGCCATGAAGCCGCACGTGGCGTTGCCGAGAGTGAGGGTGTCCGCTATCGACAGGCGCAGAGAGAGGGGCATCTCCTCCTCTTCGTCCACCTCGTCGGCGTCCGGCACCCAGCCCGGCTGAGTCTCAGGATCAATCACGGTCAATGCGAGTCACCCCAGCCACGGTCTTCTGCCCGACCTCGACCGCGACCTCCACGCCCTCGGGCAGGTAGATGTCGACACGGGAGCCGAAGCGGATCAGACCGATACGGTCGCCCTGCTCGACCTTCGTGCCCTGCGGGATGTAGGGGACGATACGGCGGGCCACCGCGCCCGCGATCTGGATCATCTCGATGTCACCGAGTTCGGTGTCGAAGTGCCAGACGACGCGCTCGTTGTTCTCGCTCTCCTTGTTGAACGCCGGAACGAACCCGCCCGGGATGTGCTCCACGGAGGTGACCGTGCCGGAGAGCGGCGCGCGGTTCACGTGGACGTTCAGCGGGCTCATGAAGATCGCGACGCGGGTACGGCCGTCCTTCCACGGCATGATGCTCTGCACCACACCGTCGGCGGGCGAGATGACCCGGCCCTGGGCGATCTCGCGCTCGGGGTCGCGGAAGAACCACAGCATGCCCGCCGCGAGAGCGGTGGCGGGCACGGCGACGGCCTTGGCGACGCCGGAGCGGCGTGCGCGCAGCAGGCTGACGGCTGCGGTGGCGACGGTCGGGAGAAGCCACGGCGATGCTCCGCGCGCGAGGCGTACGCCGCCGACCTGGCTGTCGCGTGGTGCAGAGGTTTGGCTGTGGGGCATGGATGACCTTCGTAGCGGATGATGCCGCGCGGTATCAGGGGACGGCGGCTTTCCCGGGATCGTACCGGTCGCGGGCCACAACTGGGCAAGCCAGGAAGCCGAGTCGGCCGCCGAAGAGTGTTGACGGGGTGTGATCTTCTTCTCCAAGAAAACACCCCGAACCCGGACAATCAGCCCTGGAACCGATACTCTTCGAGCAACCGGCGACCGATGATCATTTTTTGGATCTCGGCAGTACCTTCACCGATCAGCAGCATCGGAGCCTCACGGTAGAGGCGCTCGATCTCGTACTCCTTGGAGAAGCCGTAGCCGCCGTGGATCCGGAAGGCGTCCTCGACGACCTCCTTGCAGTACTCGGAGGCGAGGTACTTCGCCATCCCTGCTTCGAGGTCGTTTCGTTCTCCGGAGTCCTTTTTGCGTGCCGCGTTCACCATCATGGCATGGGCGGCCTCGACCTTGGTAGCCATCTCGGCCAGCTTGAACTGGATGGCCTGGTGCTGGGCGATCGGCTTGCCGAAAGTGTGGCGCTGCTGGGCGTACTGGACACCCAGTTCGAAAGCACGCTGAGCCACGCCACAGCCACGCGCAGCCACGTTGACGCGCCCGACCTCGACGCCGTCCATCATCTGGTAAAAACCTCGGCCGGTGACGCCGCCGAGTACGCGATTGGCCGGAATGCGCAGGCCGTCCATGATGAGCTCGGTCGTGTCGACGCCCTTGTAGCCCATCTTGTCGATCTTGCCGGGGATGGTGAGGCCGGGGCGGACCTCACCGAAGCCGGGCTCCTTCTCGACGAGGAAGGTCGTCATCGACTTGTGGGGCGCCGTGCCCTCGGGGTGTCCTTCGTCACTTCGGACGAGAACGGCGACCAGACTTGACGTTCCGCCGTTCGTCAGCCACATCTTCTGGCCGTTCAGGACGTACTCCTCGCCGTCCTTCACCGCCTTCGACGTGATCGCCGACACATCCGAGCCGAGGCCCGGCTCCGACATCGAGAAGGCGCCGCGGATGTCGCCGGCCGCCATCCTCGGCAGGAAGTGGTCCTTCTGCTCCTGCGTGCCGTGCTGCTTGAGCATGTACGCCACGATGAAGTGCGTGTTGATGATGCCGGAGACCGACATCCAGCCGCGGGCGATCTCCTCGACGCACAGGGCGTATGTCAGGAGCGACTCGCCCAGACCGCCGTACTCCTCGGGGATCATCAGGCCGAACAGGCCCAGTTCCTTGAGGCCGTCGACGATCTGCTGCGGGTACTCGTCGCGGTGCTCCAGCTCGGTCGCGACCGGAATGATCTCCTTGTCCACGAAGTCGCGGACGGTGGAGAGGATCTCCTGCTGGATGTCGGTCAGACCGGCGGTCTGGGCGAGTCGCGCCATGGCTACTTCTCCTGCTCCTTGAGCTCGGGGCGGCCGGGCTGCTCGCCGCCGCGCTCCTTGATGTACGTCTCGGTGGGCACCATCACCTTGCGGCGGAACACGCAGACCAGCGTGCCGTCCTGCTTGTAGCCCTTGGTCTCGACGTAGACGATCCCGCGGTCGTTCTTCGACTTCGACGGCCACTTGTCGAGCACGGTCGTCTGGCCGTAGATCGTGTCGCCGTGGAAGGTCGGCGCCACGTGCTTGAGCGACTCGATCTCCAGGTTGGCGATCGCCTTGCCGGAGATGTCGGGGACGCTCATGCCGAGCAGCAGCGAGTAGATGTAGTTGCCGACGACGACGTTCTTGCCGAAGTCCGTCGTCTTCTCCGCATAGTTCGTGTCCATGTGGAGGGGGTGGTGGTTCATGGTGAGGAGACAGAACAGGTGGTCGTCGTACTCAGTGACCGTCTTGCCCGGCCAGTGCTTGTACGTCGCCCCGACCTCGAACTCCTCGTAGGTGCGTCCGAACTGCATCGCGCTCAGGGCTCCTTAGTTGTCGGGGGTCTCGAACTTGCTGGTGCGCTGCATGCCGGCGGCGCGGCCCTTGCCGGAGATGACGAGCGCCATCTTGCGGCTGGCCTCGTCGATCATCTCGTCGCCGAGCATCGCGGAGCCCTTCTTGCCGCCCGCCTCGGACGTGTAGTAGTCGTACGCGTCCAGGATCAGCTCGGCGTGGTCGTAGTCCTCCTGAGAGGGCGAGAAGATCTCGTTGGACGCCTCGACCTGGCCCGGGTGCAGCACCCACTTGCCGTCGAAGCCGAGCGCGGCGGCGCGCTGGGCGACCTCGCGGTAGCCGTCGATGTTGCGGATCTGGAGGTAGGGGCCGTCGATCGCCTGGAGGTTGTTGGCGCGGGCGGCCATCAGGATCTTCATCAGGATGTAGTGGTAGGCGTCCGCCGGGTAGCCGGGCGGCTGCTCGCCCACGACCAGCGACTTCATGTTGATCGACGCCATGAAGTCGGCCGGGCCGAAGATGATCGTCTCGACGCGCTGGGAGGCGGTCGCGATCTCGTTGACGTTGTTCAGGCCCTGGGCGTTCTCGATCTGCGCCTCGATGCCGATCTTGCCGACCTCGAAGCCCATCGTCTTCTCGATCTGGGTGAGGAGGAGGTCCAGGGCGACCACCTGCTGGGCCGTCTGCACCTTCGGCAGCATGATGCAGTCGAGGTTCTGGCCGGCACCCTCGACGACCGTGACGACGTCGCGGTACGTCCACTCGGTCGTCCAGTCGTTGACGCGCACGACCCTCGTCTTGCCGGTCCAGTCACCCTCGTTGAGGAACTTGACGATGGTGTGCCGCGCCTCGGGCTTGGCGAGCGGCGCGCACGCGTCCTCCAGGTCGAGGAAGACCTGGTCCGCCGGGAGGCCCTGCGCCTTCTCCAGGAAGCGGGGGTTGCTTCCCGGTACCGCGAGACACGAGCGGCGGGGACGCAGACGGTTGACGGTCATGCGGGGACCTCCAGGGGGTCGAGCTTGTTCGCTTTCCGGATCTCGTCGACGATGCGGCCGATGATTCCGGTGATGTCGAAGTCCTTCGGGGTGAAGACGGCGGCCACTCCGGCGGCCCGGAGCTGCTCGGCGTCACCATTCGGGATGATGCCACCGGCGATCACGGGTATATCTGTGGCACCGGCCACACGGAGCCGTTCCAGCACGTCCGGCACCAGCTGGGCGTGCGAACCGGAGAGGATCGACAGGCCGACCGCGTGCACGTCCTCGGCGAGGGCCGCGTCCACGATCTGCTCCGGGGTGAGCCGGATGCCCTGGTAGACCACCTCGAAGCCGGCGTCACGCGCGCGTACGGCGATCTGCTCGGCGCCGTTGGAGTGCCCGTCCAGGCCGGGCTTGCCGACCAGGAAGCGGAGCTTGCCGACGCCCAGGTCCTTCGCCGTCAGGTCGACCTTGCGGCGGACCTCGGACATGGCCGAGCCCTCCTCGGCGGGGACGGCCACCGGAGCGGACGAAACCCCCGTCGGCGCCCGGAACTCGCCGAACACCTCGCGCAGGGCCCCGGCCCACTCGCCGGTCGTGACCCCGGCGCGGGCGCACTCCAGGGTGGCCTCCATGAGGTTGGCGGTGCCCTTGGCGGCCTCCTTCAGCTTCTCCAGCGCCTTGCACGGGCGCGGGTGGTTGAAGGGCGGCTGGTACCGGGTGTCGCGCCAGTGCTGCAGCCCCGCGATGACACGGGCCTCGACCGCCGGGTCGACCGTCTGGATCGCCGTGTCCAGGTCGGCGGTCAGCGGGTTCGGCTCGGTCGTCTCGAAGATGTTGACGCCGATGATCTTCTCCTGCCCGGACTCGATACGAGCCCGGCGCTCGGCGTGCGAGGAGACCAACTGCGACTTGAGGTAGCCGGACTCGACGGCGGCCATCGCGCCGCCCATCTCCTGGATCCGCTCGATCTCCGCGAGCGACTCCTCGACCAGCTTGCTCACCTTCGACTCGATGACGTGCGAGCCCTCGAAGATGTCCTCGTACTCCAGCAGGTCGCTCTCGTGCGCCAGCACCTGCTGGATGCGCAGCGACCACTGCTGGTCCCAGGGCCGGGGCAGACCCAGCGCCTCGTTCCAGGCGGGCAGCTGCACGGCACGCGCGCGTGCGTCCTTCGACAGCGTCACGGCCAGCATTTCCAGCACGATCCGCTGGACGTTGTTCTCCGGCTGCGCCTCGGTCAGACCGAGGGAGTTGACCTGGACGCCGTACCGGAAGCGGCGCTGCTTGGGGTTCTCGATGCCGTACCGCTCGCGCGTGACCTGGTCCCAGATCCGCCCGAACGCCCGCATCTTGCACATCTCCTCGATGAAGCGGACACCCGCGTTCACGAAGAAGGAGATACGGGCCACGACGTCCCCGAACTTCTCGGCGGGGACCTGCCCTGAGTCGCGTACGGCATCGAGAACCGCGATCGCGGTGGACATCGCGTACGCGATCTCCTGGACCGGCGTGGCGCCCGCCTCCTGCAGGTGGTAGCTGCAGATGTTGATCGGGTTCCACTTCGGGATGTGGGAGACCGTGTACGCGATCATGTCCGTCGTCAGCCGGAGTGAGGGCCCCGGCGGAAAGACATGGGTTCCACGCGACAGGTATTCCTTGACGATGTCGTTCTGGGTCGTGCCCTGGAGCTTGGTGATGTCCGCGCCCTGCTCCTCGGCCACGACCTGGTAGAGCGCCAGCAGCCACATGGCGGTGGCGTTGATCGTCATCGAGGTGTTCATCTGCTCCAGGGGGATGTCCTGGAACAGCCGGCGCATGTCACCGAGGTGCGCGACGGGCACGCCGACCCGGCCGACCTCGCCGCGGGCGAGGATGTGGTCGGAGTCGTAGCCGGTCTGCGTGGGCAGGTCGAACGCGACCGACAGGCCGGTCTGCCCCTTGGCGAGGTTGCGCCGGTACAGCTCGTTGGACGCCTCGGCCGTGGAGTGACCGGCGTAGGTCCGCATGAGCCAGGGCCGGTCCTTCTCCCGCTTGCCTTCGGCGGGCTGACGCTCAGTCATCTATGACCTCGGGTGTCTCAGATGTTGCGGAAGCGGTTGATGGCGTCGATGTGCTTGGCGCGCATCTCCTCGTCGCGCACGCCGAGGCCCTCCTCGGGGGCCAGGCACAGCACGCCGACCTTGCCCTGGTGGAGGTTGCGGTGCACGTCGAACGCGGCCTGGCCGGTCTCCTCCAGGGAGTAGACCTTCGACAGCGTCGGGTGGATCTTGCCCTTCGCGATGAGCCGGTTGGCCTCCCAGGCCTCGCGGTAGTTGGCGAAGTGCGAGCCGATGATCCGCTTCAGCGACATCCACAGGTAGCGGTTGTCGTACTCGTGGTTGTAGCCCGAGGTGGAGGCGCAGGTGACGATGGTGCCGCCCTTGCGCGTGACGTAGACCGAGGCGCCGAAGGTCTCGCGGCCGGGGTGCTCGAAGACGATGTCGACGTCCTCCCCGCCGGTGAGCTCGCGGATGCGCTTGCCGAAGCGCTTCCACTCGCGCGGGTCCTGCTCGTGCTCGTTCTTCCAGAACTTGTAGCCCTCGGCGTTGCGGTCGATGACCGCCTCGGCGCCCATCGCCCGGCAGATGTCGGCCTTCTGGGGGCTGGAGACGACACAGATCGGGTTGGCGCCACCGGCCAGGGCGAACTGCGTGGCGTAGGAGCCGAGTCCGCCGGACGCGCCCCAGATGAGGACGTTGTCGCCTTGCTTCATGCCGGCGCCGTTGCGGGAGACCAGCTGGCGGTAGGCGGTGGAGTTGACCAGACCGGGGGAGGCGGCCTCCTCCCAGGAGAGGTGGTCCGGCTTCGGCATCAGCTGGTTGGACTTCACCAGCGCGATCTCCGCCAGGCCGCCGAAGTTGGTCTCGAAGCCCCAGATGCGCTGCTCGGGGTCGAGCATCGTGTCGTTGTGACCGTCGCTCGACTCCAGCTCCACGCTCAGGCAGTGCGCGACGACCTCGTCGCCCGGCTTCCACGAGTTCACACCCGGGCCGGTGCGCAGGACGACGCCCGCGAGGTCGGAGCCGATGATGTGGTACGGCAGGTCGTGGCGCTTGGCCAGCTCGCTGGTGCGGCCGTAGCGCTCCAGGAACCCGAAGGTGGACAGCGGCTCGAAGATCGAGGTCCACACGGAGTTGTAGTTGACGCTCGATGCCATGACGGCGACCAGGGCCTCGCCCGGGCCGAGCTCAGGCAGCGGGACGTCGTCCAGGTGGATCGACTTGCGCGGGTCCTTGTCGCGGGTCTCCAGGCCCGCGAACATCTCCGTCTCGTCCTTGTGCACGGTGATCGCGCGGTACGACTCGGGGAGCGGCAGAGCGGCGAAGTCGTCCGGCGTCGAGTCCGGCGACTGGATCGCGTCCAGGATGTCCTTCACGGTCACGGTGTTGCCTCCGGCGATGCGCACCCTGAGGGAGGGGTGCTGAGGGTTACGTCGGTGCTGCTGAGGGTTTTGTGGATGTGCCGTCGGTTCGGCGGTGTGGTGCTGTTCGGCAGCGCTTTGTTGGCGCGGGAGGTTGCCTGTGACGCAGGCGCCGGGCGCGCAGGCCCCGGGAGGGGCTTGCGGGGACAGCCGGCGTACGAAAGGTCTCTGCACGCCGGCCGCCCGGACTCCTTCAACGTATGACACCGCGTGTCACCTGACAAGGCACTGAGTGCCAGAACTTGCCCTCAGATGAAATCTTTACGTAACAAATGAGCGATGATCGATCAAAGCTACCGGTGAGTAGGTGCTAATCGGGCGCTATCGGTCACCAGTCGTCGCCGATCGGTCGCCTGGAGGGCATCGGCCGGACATGCCAGGTACATGGTCATCGCGGTACGCGGTTCCAGGCCCCCGTCGGCTCAGCTACTCGATCTTCGCCGGCCGGTAGAGGCAGGGTGTTGCGGTGCACGCCGAGGCGCTCCGCGGTCCAGGCGAGTTGGAGGACCGCCTTCCGCCCAGGCGATGAGCGACTCCCGCAGCACCGGCGGTTCCTCCCGCCCCGCAGTCCCGCGAGGACCGCGGCCGCGTGCCGGGCGCGTGCCTGGCGCGTCCGTGTCGTACGGCCGTGGCCAGCAGCTGGGGCGCGCGCAGATCGGCCACGGTGAACCGGCGCCCGGCACGCAGTGCCGGCATCGCGTCCCGGCTCGCCGATCCGGCCCGAGCCTCGGCATCGTGCCGCTCGCCGAGGTGCTCGCCCCGCGCGGAGTGCCGCTCGACGAGCCGCTCCGGACGGTGGCCGGTCGAAGCGTGCAGGACGGCTGTGCCGGTCGGCGGCGGGCTCCCCGGTCTCGGGCCGGCCGCCCGGGGCGGGTTCCTGATGGAGCGTCAATGGGACGTGGATCTCGGACAGTTCGGTGACTCGCTGGCCGAGGGGCTGTTGCGGGGCGGTGCCGAGCTGGTGGTGGGTGCGTGGGTGACCGCGTCTGGTCCCCGGACGTGTGCGCTTCGCCGGGGGAGGGGGTACGGATCGAGGTCGCCGCCGGGAAGGGCTACAGCTTCTCCGTGCCGGCCGAATGGCTTGCCGCGGTGGCTGGTGCACCTGGGCTCCGCGCAGGGGTCAAGGGGGTGCGGGTCGCCGGGACGATGGAGTTCGACCGGACCCGGATTTCTTCCGGCAGAGCCGGGTGGGGGCGCTGGTGGCGGCCGCGTGGCCGCGTCTGCCGGGCGCCGACGAGAGCGGCGGGAGCAGGAGTGGATGGGCCCGCGCCCGATGCCCCCGGACGGGCTGCACCTGGTCGGACTGGTGCCCGGGCCGTCCCCGCGTCCCGTCGGCCACCGGCCACCGGCACAACATGTTGGCCCGGGCGCGGGACGGCTGGTGATGCGAGAGGCGGAACCAGGTCGGCGGTGAGGCTCGCGCCGGGTCGGACGGGTTCGGCGTTGGCGCTAGGTCCCGTCCGGCGGATCAGGGGGCCCTAAGCGGCCCTGGCGCGTCGGCTGCGGCGCGGGGCTGCCGCGATATGCAGCCCCGCCGCGTGCGCGCGACCAGCCACAGCTGGACCGAAGCCGCCGGTCGGCCGATCCCACTTCCCCCGGAGGCGACGCCCGCTCAGACCCCCAGCCCCAGCAGGGCCACCTGCAGCGGCAGTGCGGGCTCTTCGGGCAGCGCCGGAGGCTCCTCGCCGCGGCCCGTGTGCGTGGGCGGGACGGCCCGCAGCCCGCGTATACCGTCGGCGGCCCACTTGGCGTCCGTCGCGGGCAGGGACAGCGTCATGCGCCGCCCGTCGGCCAGCGTGGCTTCGAGCTTGGTCGGGTCGTTCGCCTGCATGGCAACTCGCTTCCGTCGCACACCGTGAAGATCCACCTTCGACATGGAGGACGGATGAGCCGACGCGATGGTTCCCGCCGGCAGCCCCGCGATGACGTCCTAGGCCCGCTCCTTCAGCGCCTGTTCGATCGTCCGCATGACCTCGTCGAGCGGCGCGTCGGTCCTGGCCACCGTCACCAGCACCTCCCCCTGCGTGGCCACGGAGGCCGGCGACGTACGCGGCGCGGTGTCCCGCCCGGCCCCGATGCCCGTCCCGAACGTCCTCCGTACGATCGCGAAGGCATGGTCGAGCTGCGTCTCCACGTCGCCCTGGCCGCCCGCGCGCAGCCAGCGCCGCAGGACGTGGTTGTGCGCGGTGACCACCGCGGACGCGGCGACCTCGGCCAGCAGCGGGTCGTCGTTGGCGTCGTCGTCGTGCGCGTGCTCGTCGAAGTGGCCGAGGAGATAGCGGGTGAAGAGGCGCTCGTAGCGAGCCACCGACGCGATCTCCGCCTCACGCAGGGTGGGCACCTCGCGCGTGAGCTTGTAGCGGGCGACCGAGATCTCCGGCCGGGCCGCGTACATCTTCATGACTTCCTTGATGCCACGGCACACGGTGTCGAGCGGGTGCTCGTGCGCGGGGGCCGCGTTGAGCACCGCCTCCGCGCGGATCAGCGTGTCGTCGTGGTCCGGGAAGATCGCCTCTTCCTTGGAACGGAAGTGGCGGAAGAACGTGCGGCGGGCGACCCCGGCCGCGGCCGCGATCTCGTCGACGGTGGTCGCCTCGTACCCCTTGGTCGCGAACAGCTCCATCGCCGCGGCCGCCAGTTCGCGGCGCATCTTGAGCCGCTGGGCCGCCGCGCGACTGCCTGCGGCACTTTCCGGCGTGTCGGGCGTAGCTGGTGTACGTGAGGACTTGGCGGGCTGGGACATGACCCGAACGTACTGCATGTCCGCAGCTTGATGCGCATGCACGGGGGTTCCCCCGCCCTGGGCGGGCGGGGGCCCTCCGGCCGGGTCGAGCAGTCCGCCCCAGTCCCGGTCGCCTCTGAACCAGTCGCCGACGCCGTCAGCGCCGGGCATACTCGCGGAAGCCGCGGCCCGTCTTGCGGCCGAGGCAGCCCGCGGCCACCAGGTGCTCCAGGAGCGGCGCCGGAGCGAGGCCCGGGTCACGGAACTCGCGGTGCAGGACCTTCTCGATCGCGAGGGAGACATCGAGCCCGACGACGTCCAGCAGTTCGAACGGCCCCATCGGGTAGCCGCCGCCCAGCTTCATCGCCGCGTCGATGTCGTCGAGCGACGCGTAGTGCTCCTGCACCATCTTGATCGCGTTGTTCAGGTAGGGGAACAGCAGTGCGTTGACGATGAATCCGGCACGGTCACCGCAGTCCACGGCGTGCTTGCGGATCCTGCCGCAGACCTCGCGGACCGTCGCGTGCACGTCGTCGCCGGTCAGCACCGTACGGACGACCTCGACCAGCTTCATCGCGGGCGCCGGGTTGAAGAAGTGCATGCCGATCACGTCCTGCGGCCGCGAGGTGGCGCGGGCACAGGCGACGACGGGCAGCGAGGAGGTGGTGGTGGCCAGCACCGCGCCGGGCTTGCAGACCTTGTCCAGCGTCGCGAACAGCTGCCGCTTGATCTCCAGGTCCTCGGCGACCGCCTCGACGGCCAGGTCGACCTCGGCGAAGGCGTCGTACGAGCCCGCCGCGGTGATCAGGTCCAGGGTCTGCGCGGCGGCCTCGGCGGTCATCCGGCCCTTGTCGACAGAGCGGGAAAGAGACTTGCCGATACGGGCCTTCGCGGCCTGCGCCTTCTCCTCGCTGCGGGCGGCGAGCACGACCTCGTACCCGGCCTTGGCGAAGACCTCCGCGATACCGGACGCCATGGTGCCCGAGCCCGCGACACCCACCGAGCGGACCTGGCGGCCCGGCGTGAGGGTCGCGCCCTCCAGCGGCGTCAGCGCGTCCCGCACGACGGTGGAGCTGCCGGGAGCCTCGTACGTGTAGAAGCCACGGCCCGACTTACGGCCCGTCAGGCCCGCCTCGCTGAGCTGCTTGAGGATCGGGGCGGGGGCGTGCAGCCGGTCACGGGACTCCGCGTACATGGCCTCCAGGACGGTGCGCGCCGTGTCGATGCCGATCAGGTCCAGCAGGGCCAGCGGGCCCATCGGGAGGCCGCAGCCCAGCCGCATCGCGGCGTCGATGTCCTCGCGGGAGGCGTACTTCGCCTCGTACATCGCGGCCGCCTGGTTGAGGTAGCCGAACAGCAGCCCGTCGGC
This sequence comes from Streptomyces cyaneochromogenes, assembly GCF_003963535.1. GTDB lineage: Bacteria > Actinomycetota > Actinomycetes > Streptomycetales > Streptomycetaceae > Streptomyces > Streptomyces shaanxiensis. Next base: position 8,552,773 of record NZ_CP034539.1, read on the forward strand.
GACGAATCCGGGCCGGTCGCCGACCGCGACGGGCTCCTTGCCCAGCGCGAGGGCGAGGTCCGTGACCGCGGCGACGGCCTGGGGCGCGGTCAGCACCGAGGAGACGACCTCGACCAGCCGCATGGCCGGCGCCGGGTTGAAGAAGTGCAGGCCCAGAACGCGCTCGGGGCGGGCCGAGTCGGCGGCCAGACGCGTGACGGAGAGGGCGTTGGTGCCGGTCGCCAGGATCGTCTCGGGGCGCACGATCCCGTCCAGCTCGCGGAAGATCTGGTGCTTGATCTCGTAGGACTCCGGCGCCACCTCGATGACCAGGTCCGCGTCGGCCGCGGCCCGCAGGTCGGTGGAGGTGCGGACGCGGGCGAGGGCCTCGGCGCGCTCCTCCTCGGTCAGCCGGCCGCGCTCCACGGCGCGGGCGGTCGAGGCCTCCAGGGCGGCGACGGACCGTGCGGCCGCGGCCTCGCTGATGTCGATGCCGATGACCTCGCGGCCGGCTTTGGCCAGGACCTCGGTGATACCGGTGCCCATGGTGCCGAGGCCGACGACGGCAACGGTCTGGAGCGGGGACAGAGGGGTGTCGGACAGGGGAGCGGCCATCGCGGGACTCCAGGAATGAGGGTGACGACTGGAAATGCGCCCGGGTGCGCCGAAGGGGGGCCCGACCGGAGTCGAAGCCGAACCATGAGCGCACCGGGTGCGGAAGAAGTGCGGGTGTTGCCGGGCTGCAAGCGCACACGCCCGGTGCCGTCGCTGCGGACGTGCACACGTCCGAGGAGCGGTGATGACCGACCGGCCCTGTCCCGTGGCCGAGTCGTACTGCGGTACTCGATGTACCGAACCGACTGCTTCTCGCGGCGACTGCGTCACCAGGTCGCCGCAAGGAGTTCGCGAGTGGGTAACTCGCTCGTATGAGCTTAACCAGTGGGTAACGAGCGCGCTAGTCCCCGAGTTTGTGATGTAGGTCCCGATCGCCGACGGACCGCTCTACGCTCGCCTTCATGGACGAAGAGTTGCGATCACTCACGGAGCGCTTACGGCAGGAGTCCGGGGCGCCGGCCGCGTACGACCGCCTCGTCGCGACCGAGGACCCCGACGAACTGGCCGGCCTGCTCACCGCGCCCGGACAGCCGCTGTGGGCCAGGGAGCTGGCAGCGTTCCGGCTGGGCCTCGCCGGGGACCGCCGGGCCTTCGAGTCCCTCGTCCTGCTCCTGAACCACCGCGATCCGCAGCGCTGTGCCTCCGCCGCCCACGCCCTCGCCCGCCTCGGCGACCCGCGCACGGCCCGCGCGGCCGCCGCCCTCGCCACCAACGAACTCCGCGTCGCCTACGCCCTGCACCCGGTGCGGCTCCTCGTCGAGCTGCGCGCCCCCGAGGCCGTGCCCGCCCTGATCACCACCCTGGAGCGCAGGCTGCGCCCGCACGACCCCTACCGCCGGGTGGCCCTCGCCTGCGTGGAGGGCCTCGGCGCACTGGGCGACACCCGGGCCAGACGCGTCCTGAACGAGGCGCTGGCCCACCCGAGCCTCGCGGAGGCGGCCGTACAGGCGCTGGCGCGGATCCCGGGCCGGCGGTGAGCCGTCAGGCGACGGGCAGATCGCGCGCGTACCGCACCTCGGGCACCCCGACCCCGTCCACCTCGAAAGGTTCCTCGGTGCCGTCCGGAAGGAAGCCCGCGCGCTCGTAGAAGCCGCGGGCGCGGGCGTTGTCCTTGAGGACCCACAGGAGCATGCGGGCGTGTCCGGCGGCCGTGCAGTGGCGCAGCGACTCCTGCAGCAGGGCGTGGCCCACGCCGGCACCGTATCGTCCGGGATCCACGTAGATGGCGTACAACTCGGCATCCGCGGTGCGCACTTCGCCGTCGCGGTACGGGCCGTGGCAGGCCCAGCCGGCGACCTCACCGGCCGTCTCGGCGACCAGGTTCACCACACTGCCGTCGGCCTGCGCGAAGTGGGCGCGGCGGCGGTCGGCGTCCTGTGCCACGTCCATGGCGTCCAGGTACGACTGCGGGATCAGGCCCTGGTAGGCGCTCTGCCAGCCGTCGACCCGGATCTCGGCGACGCGGTCGCAGTCGGCCAGGGTCATGGGGCGGATGCGGATGTGGTCGTCGTCCATGGCGGCACCCTAGACATCGGTCGCCGTCGTCGGCCTGCCATTAACTCGGCGAACTCGGCACCACGGCGAACGCCTCGACCTCCATCAGGAACTCCGGCCGCACCAGCCCGGCGACCTGCACCGCCGACGCGGCCGGCAGCCGGTCGTCGGGTATGTGCTCGGCGCGCGCCGCGCGGACCGCGGGCATGTGTGCCATGTCCGTGACGAAGTAGGTGAGTTTGACGACGTCGTCGAAGGTCGCCCCGGCCGCGGCCAGGCAGCGTCTCAGGTTCTCGAAGACCTGGTGTGCCTGGGCCGCAGGGTCGCCCTCGCCGACGAGCCTGCCGTCCACGTCCAGGGCGAGCTGGCCGGAGACGGCGACGAAACGGCCCGTGCCGAGCACGACATGCGTGTACTGGGCGGCGGGGGCGACACCGTCGGGGGCGGAAATCCTGGTCAGCTCACTCATGCGTCCATGGTGGCCCATGGGTCTGACAACGCCCCCGACGGGCCGTCAGGCACTCAGTGGCGGAAGCCGACCAGCTCGTGCAGTTCCTCGCCCCGCGACGACGCCGACGTGACCTTGGAGCTCAGCGGCTTCGGATCGGGCCGCGCCTCGCACTCCGCGTCGACCTCGCCCGTGCCGCGCGGCACGGTGCCGTCGGTCAGGTAGGCCGCGAGGTGCTTGTCCAGGCAGGTGTTCCCGACCAGTGTGACGGCGTGGTTGCCGCCGCCCCGCTCGACCACCAGGCTGGACCGGGCCAGCTTCCGGTGCAGCGTGACCCCGCCCTGGTAGGGGGTGGCCGCGTCGTCGGTCGCCTGGAACAGCAGCATCGGCGGCAGCCTGCGGTTGTCGACGTCCACCTTCGAGAGCGAGGTCGTCGGCCAGAACGCGCACGGTGCGTTGTACCAGGCGTTGCTCCAGGTCATGAACGGCGACTTCGCGTACGCCGCCCAGTTGTCCGCCCGCCACCGCGGCCAGTCGCGCGACCAGGCGGCGTCGCGGCACTGCACCGAGGTGTAGATGCTGTAGCTGTTGTCGTCGGACGCGTCGGCGGCGGCGAACCTCTCGTAGACCTCGACCAGCGGGTCGGTGTCCTTGTCGTTGACGTACGCCGCGAACGCCTCGGCGAGGTGGGGCCAGTAGCCGTTGTAGTAGCCGCCGGGGATGAAGGTGTCCTCCAGCTCGGAGGCGCCCACCTTGCCGTCGGCCGGCTTCCTGGCCAGGGCCGCCCGCATGGCGTACCACTTGGCCTCGACCTTCGAGGGATCGGTCCCGAGCCTGTAGGTGGTGTCGTACTTGGCGACCCACGCCAGGAACGCGCGGTGGCGGTCGTCGAAGGCGTGGTCCTGCGCGAGGTTGGCCTCGTACCAGACGCCGGTCGGGTCGACGACCGAGTCCAGGGCCGCGCGCCGCACCCGCTGGGGGAAGAGCTTGGCGTAGACCGCGCCGAGGTAGGTGCCGTACGAGTAGCCGAAGTAGTTGATCCGCTTCGCGCCGAGTGCCGCTCGGATCCTGTCCATGTCGCGCGCGGCGCTGACCGTGTCGAGGTACGGGAGCACGTCCGCGTACTTCTCGCCGCAGGCCCGTGCGAAGGCCTCGGCGCGTTGGAGGTTGGCCCGCTCGATCCGCGGTGTGCGCGGCACGGAGTCCGGGCGTACCGCGTCGAAGTGGCCGGGTCTGCAGTCGAGGGCGGGTGTGCTCCTGCCGACGCCGCGCGGGTCGAAGCCGATGACGTCGTACTGTGCCGCCACCGCCTTGGGCAGTCCCGAGGCGACGAATCCGGCGAGGGTGAGCCCGCTCCCGCCGGGGCCGCCCGGGTTGACCAGCAGCGGGCCCTGGTACTTCTTCGCGGTGTGCGGGACGCGGGACAGCGCGAGCGTGATCTGCCGGCCGTGCGGGCGGGCGTGGTCGAGTGGCACCTCAAGGGATGCGCACTGGAGTGTCGGGTAGTTCTTGGTGCCGCAGTTCTTCCAGCTGAGGGGTGCGGCGTGAGCGGTTCCCGCGGTGTGCGGGGCGCGCGCCTCGGCGGGGACGGCCGTCACGGTCCCGGCCACGAGGGCGGCCGTCCCGCACAGCACGGCTGCGCGTTTTCGCATGAAGTCCTCCCAGGACGGAGGGTCGCGGACCGCGAGGGTCACGGTCCCGGCCGCATCGTCCCGGCGTGGACGCCCGGAAGAACTCGATCGGGCAGGACTTGACCCGATTGCGTCGAGGGATGTGCTCCAATGCGCTCAAATAAGCGTAAGTTGGGTCGGTTCGGTCATCGCGTGCTCGGTCGGCTCGGGCTCGCTGATCCGCCGGGGCGTTCCCGCGCGCGTGGGGCCGATGCCGTACTCCTGCGCCAGGTCGTGCACCTGACGGGTGATCCGGCGCTGGTACCACTTCGGCGCATAGGCGCCGTCCGCGTACAGCCGCTCGTAGCGGCGCACCAGATGCGGGTGGTGGCGGCCGAGCCAGGCCATGAACCACTCGCGGGCCCCGGGCCGCAGATGCAGCACCAGCGGCGTGACGGAGGTGGCCCCGGAGGCGGCGATCGCCCGCACGGTGGCCCGCAGTTGGGCCGGGTGGTCGCTCAGGAAGGGGATCACCGGCGCCATCAGCACCCCGCACCCGAGACCGTGCTCGGTGAACGTGCGGACGACATCCAGGCGCCGCTCGGGGGCGGGTGTGCCCGGCTCCACGGTGCGCCACAGCTCGGGGTCGACGAAGCCGACCGAGACCGAGATGCCGACGTCCGTCACCTCGGAGGACTGCTTCAGCAGGTCGAGGTCGCGCAGGATCAGCGTGCCCTTGGTCAGGATCGAGTAGGGGTTGGCGTGATCGCGCAGGGCGGCGAGGATGCCCGGCATCAGGCGGTAGCGGCCCTCGGCGCGCTGATAGCAGTCGACGTTCGTGCCCATCGCTATGTGATCGCCCAGCCAGCGGCGGGAGGAGAGCTGGCGGCGCAGCAGTTCGGGGGCGTTCACCTTGACGACGATCTGGGAGTCGAAGCCCAGGCCCGTGTCGAGGTCCAGATAGCTGTGGGTCTTGCGGGCGAAGCAGTACACGCACGCGTGCGAGCAGCCCCGATAGGGGTTGACCGTCCACTCGAAGGGCATGCGCGAGGCGCCCGGCACCCGGTTGATGATCGAGCGGGCCCGGATCTCGTGGAACGTGATCCCGGCGAACTCGGGCGTGTCGAAGGTGCGGGTGACGACGGCGTCCGCGCCGAACAGCGCGGTGTCGGCCCGGCTGTGATCGGACTCCAGGGTGAGGTTCTCCCAGCGCATGGTGCCTCCTCGGTAGCACTGCCCCCAGAATAGAACACATGTTCCCTTGATCGTGCGACCTAAATCCCGGTTCCGATTTCGATCACTGTGCGACCGCTTCGGGAAGCTGATCGGGACCCCGATTTGGGTGGTCCGGGAGCGGGGTGGTTGGCTTGCTCCAACCCCCGAGAAATCAGGTCCTGGAGGAAGTCAATGGCGCAGGTCGAGGCCACTACGGAGCGGGTCGTCGCGGCGGACGCGGAGAAGGTGTTCGACGCCCTCGCCGACTACAGCGGCACCCGGCAGAATCTGCTGCCCGAGCACTTCAGCGAGTACGAGGTGCGCGAGGGCGGCGACGGCGAGGGCACCCTCGTCCACTGGAGGCTCCAGGCCACCAGCAAGCGCGTCCGGGACTGCCTCCTGGAGGTCAGCGAGCCCACCGACGGCGAGCTCGTCGAGAAGGACCGCAACTCCTCCATGGTCACCACCTGGCGGGTCACCCCGGCCGGCGAGGGCAAGTCCCGGGTCGTCGTCACCACCACCTGGCAGGGCGCCGGCGGTATCGGCGGCTTCTTCGAGAAGACCTTCGCGCCCAAGGGTCTCGGCCGGATCTACGACGCGGTGCTCGACAAGCTGGCCGCCGAGGTCGAGAGTTAAGTCCCCGGTGACCGGGGGCCCTTGGCCTCCTCACTGGATCGAGTGGAACTCCGTCGTGTCCGGGACGGCGCCGTAACTCGCCGTGCTTGCTCGTAGTTGTCGCCTAATGCGGGAAATGTGAGCAGGTACGGCGAGGGGAACGGCACGTGGGCGGCACGACACTGGTGCAGGACGACACCGTCACCGCACCTCCTCCACAGGCCCCGTCCCAAGGCGCCGAGAACGGACTGAGCCCGCGCCGGGTGCGGTTGGTCTTCTTCGCACTGATGCTCGCGCTGCTGCTGGCCGCGCTGGAGCAGATGATCGTCGCCACCGCGCTGCCGAAGATCGTCGGCGAGCTGCACGGCCTGGACAGGATGTCCTGGGCGATCACCGCCTACCTGCTCACCGCCACCATCGGCCTGCCGATCTACGGCAAGCTCGGCGATCTCCTCGGCCGCAAGGGCGTCTTCCAGTTCGCGATCGTCGTCTTCGTCGTCGGCTCCGCGCTCGCGGGACGGGCCGAGACCATGGACCAGCTGATCGCCTACCGCGCCGTCCAGGGCGTCGGCGCGGGCGGCCTCATGATCGGTGTCCAGGCGATCATCGCCGACATCGTGCCGGCCCGTGAGCGCGGCCGCTTCATGGGCCTGATCGGCGCCGCGTTCGGTCTCGCCTCGGTCGCCGGGCCCCTGCTGGGCGGCTACTTCACGGACCACCTGTCCTGGCGGTGGTGCTTCTACATCAACGTCCCCTTCGGCCTCGTCACGCTGGCCGTCGTCGCCGTCGTCCTGAAACTGCCGAGGCCGCGGGGCAGGCGCCGGCTCGACATCCTCGGCTCCCTGCTGCTCGCCGCCGCCTCGACCTGCCTGGTCCTGCTGACCAGTTGGGGCGGCACCGAGTACGCCTGGGGCTCCCGGATCGTCCTCGGCCTCGGCGCGGGAGCGGTCCTCGCCACCGTCCTCTTCCTCGTCGTCGAGCACTTCGCCGTCGAACCCCTCATCCCGCTGCGGCTGTTCAGGGACTCCGTCTTCAACGTCACCGGACTGGTCGGCCTGGTGATCGGCGTCGCCCTGTTCGGCGCGGCCGGCTATCTGCCGACCTTCCTGCAGATGGTCGACGGGGCCACGGCCACCGAGTCGGGCCTGCTCATGCTGCCGATGATGGGCGGCATCGTCGGCGCGTCGGTCGTCTCCGGCCAGCTCATCAGCCGCACCGGCCGCTACAAGCTCCACCCCGTGCTCGGCAGCGCCCTCTCGGTCGCCGGCATGTGGCTGCTGTCCCGCCTCGACGCAGACACGCCCCGGCTGCACTACAGCATCTGGATGGCCGTCCTCGGCGCCGGCATCGGCATGGTGATGCCGGTCCTGATCCTCGCCGTGCAGAACTCCGTGCGCCCCGCCGACCTCGGCACCGCCACCAGCGCCAACAACTACTTCCGGCAGATCGGCGGCAGCGTCGGCGCCGCGATCTTCGGCACCCTCTTCGCCGACCGGCTCGCCGACGCCCTGGCCGTACACCTGCCCACGCGCGCGGGAGCCGAGCTTCCCGACCCCGAGTCCATCACCCCGCAGCTCGTCCACGCCCTGCCGCCGGATCTGCGCGACGGCTACATCCGGGCCTACGCCGAGGCCATGCCGCGCATCTTCCTCTACCTGGTGCCGGTGCTCGTCCTCGGCCTGCTGATCGCCCTTTTCCTCAAGGAGAAGCCCTTGCTGTCCCATGACGTCCCGGCCCTGGAGACGGACCCGGCGCCGGTGAACGCCCCGATCCCGCCGTCCCGTTCGCCGCACGCCACCGCGGTTCCCGTCCGCGGCTCGGTGCAGCACCCCGACGGCACCTTCGTGCCGCGCGCGGCGCTCACGCTCATCGACGTCGCCGGGCAGCAGATCGGGCGCGGCACGAGCGGCGACGACGGACGGTACACGCTGGCGACGCCGGGACCCGGGGCGTACGTGCTGATCGCCGCGGCGGGCGGCCACCAGCCGCAGGCCGTCTCCGTGACCGTCGGCGAGCGCCCGGTCGACCTGGACATCGTCCTCGGCGGCGCCGGACGCCTCGCCGGGCGGGTGCTCACCCCCGACGGCACCCCCGTGGACGCCACCGTCACCCTCACCAACGTCCACGGCGAGGTCGTCGCCACCACCCGCAGCGCCCGCGAAGGCGGCTACGTCATCACCGAGTTGGTCGCCGGCGAGTACACCCTCGCCGCGAGCTCGCCCGCCTTCCGCCCGGCCGCCGTCCCCGCCACCGTGAAGGCGGCCCGCGAGACCCGCCAGGACATCGAACTCGCCGGCGGCGCCCTCCTGCGCGGCACCGTGCGGGCGGGCGGCGGGCGGCCCGTCGAGGACGCGCGCGTGACCCTGCTCGACGCGGTCGGCAACGTCATGGACACCCTCACCACCGGCCCTGACGGCACCTTCCGGTTCGTCGACCTCGCCACCGGCGAGTACACCGTCATCGCCACCGGTTACCCGCCGGTCGCCACGGTGCTCCAGGTCGCCGGAGGAGGCCGAACGGAACGCGACCTTCAGCTCGGGCACGAGGACTGAGCAGGGGACCGGTACGCGTGGCTGTCCTGCGAGGACGCGGCGCGCACGGCATCTGCACGGGCCCCGGCGCTCCCGGCTCACCAATTCCCGTATTGCCGCACATCGCCTTCGCCCGGAGCCGTACGGTGGAGTAGGCGGCAGATCTTGCGGAGCCGTGGGGAGAGAGGGCCTGCGCCATGGACCGTGGCACCGAGAGGGACGGCGCGGTGACGGAGCACGCCGCGGCCGGCCGCATCCCGCTGGCCGTCGTCGTGGTGGACCGCGAGGGCCTCGTCTCCCACTGGAGCTCCGGCGCACGCCGTCTGTTCGGCGCCGCCAAGGAGGAGGCGATCGGACGCCCGGCCGTCGATCTGCTGCCCGTCTCCGGAGCACTGCCCGAGGACGAGGACCTCTCGCCGTACGGGGCCTACGCGGCGTACGACGGACTCGGCCACGACCTCGAATCGTCCCTCGACGGGCGGCTGTTCTACCCGGCGGCGGGCCGCGCCCGCCTCACCGTGCCCGAGCGGGACCGCGTGGACGTGCTGTGGTGGGCGTACCCGCTGGTGGGCCCAGGGCCGGAGCGTCTCCTCGTGCTCGGCGCCGACGTGGGGCGGCTCCAGCAGGACGGCGACGGCGAGGACCCCGGCTTCGACCGCGTCGCACCCGGCTTCGCCCTGCACACCGACTTCCCCGGCGCCGCGGAACTCGCCCGCGGCCTCCCCGAGATCCTGCCCAGCATGAGCGTGCAGGAGAGTGCCCGCATCGTCGGCCAGATCCTCGAACTGGGCTATCCCGTCCTGGAGTTCAGCCAGAACGACCGGGTGCCCGTCACCCCCGACTGGGGCGTGCCCCGGCGCGTGGAGCGCAAGGCCCGCCGCGAGCGCGCCGCCCGGGCCGCCGCCGAGGGCCTGCCGTTACCTCAGGAGTACGCCGACGACGACGTGGACCTCGAGTACGCCGCAGTACGCGAACACCTGGAGTTCCTCAACGAGGTCAGCGGCCGCATCGGCACCTCCCTCGACCTGTCGCGGACCATCATCGAGGTCAGCAAGGCCGTCGTCCCGCGCTTCACCGACGTCGCCGGCACCTATCTGCGCGAACAGGTAGTCGCCGGTGAGGGGTTCCCCGACGGAGTGCCGGACACGACCACCATGTGGCACCGGGTCGCCGTCGAGCACACCGACGAACCCGGCCGCTGGGACGACGTCGTGCCCGTCGGCGAGGCCATGCCCTTCCCGGCGCACACGCCGTTCTTCCAGTGCATGACCAGCGGCGAGCCCGTTCTCGTGCCGCGCATCAGCGAGGAGATGGGCCACGCCATCGCCTCGCAGTTCGAGAAGCGCGACATCCGGCCGCTCATCACGGGCCGCTCCATGCTGGTCGTACCCCTCAAGGCCCGCAATGTGGTGCTCGGCTTCATGATCCTGCTGCGTCACCCCGAGCGGCCCGTCTTCAACGACATGGACCGTGTCACCGGCGCCGAACTCGCCGCCCGCGCGGGCCTCGTGCTCGACAACGCGCGCATGTACACCTACCAGGAGTCCGTCGCCGAGACCCTCCAGGACAGCATGCTGCCGCACATCCCGCCGCGCATGGCGGGCTGCGACATCGCCACCCGCTATCTGCCGGGCACGTTGCTGGGGCGGGTCGGCGGCGACTGGTTCGACTCCGTGAAACTGCCCGGCGCGCGCACCGCCCTCGTCGTCGGCGACGTCATGGGGCACGGCCTCAACTCGGCCGCCATGATGGGCCAGTTGCGGACGGCCGTGCAGACCATGGCCGCCCTCGACCTGCCGCCCGCGCAGTTGCTGCGCAACCTCGACGACCTCGCCCAGCGCCTCGGCGACACCTACCTAGCGACCTGCCTGTACGCCGTCTACGACCCGATCGCGAGTGAGCTCCACATCGCCAACGCCGGTCACATCCCGCCCGTGCTGGTCCGCGCCGACGACGGACGCAGTGAGCTGCTCGACCTGCCCACGGGCGCGCCGATCGGCGTCGGCGGTGTGCCCTTCGAGGCGGTACGGGTGCGCGTGGAGCCCGGGGACCGGATCGTGATGTGCACCGACGGACTGGTCGAGGTGCGCGGCGAGGACATCGGTGTCGGTCTCGCGACGCTCTGCGAGTCCGCCGCCCACCCGGCCGCGTCCATGGACGATGCCTGCGACACCATCATCCGTGCCCTCAACACCCGCGGCGGCCGCAAGGACGACGTCGCCCTGCTGATGTCCCGTCTCAACGGCATCGCGCCCGAGGACGTCGCCGAATGGCGGCTCTCCCTCGACCCGGTGGAGGTGCCCCGGGCCCGCGCCGTCGTCCGCGAACAGCTCCACGACTGGGGCCTGGGGAAGCTGGCCGACAGCGTGGAGCTGATGGTCAGCGAGCTCGTCACCAACGCTGTACGGCACTCCCACAGCCGCCCCGTCGAACTGCGCCTCATCCGCGGCGACACGCTGCTGTGCGAGGTGGACGACGACGATCACGACCTGCCGACCCTGCTGAACGCCGGCCCCGGCGACGAGGCCGGGCGTGGGCTGCGGGTGGTGAGCACGCTCGCGCGCGAGTGGGGCACCAGTCGTACGAGCGCCGGGAAGACCGTCCGGTTCGAACTCACGCTCCCGCGACGCTGATCCCTTGTGCCCCAGTGGGGGTACGACGGCGCACAGGTCTCGAATGCGGAGTGAAGGAATGCGCCACGCGCTTGTAGCCGTCACCCGCCCGCGATAGACCGTACTGTCCCGTCAGTTCGCGGCGGGCAGGCGTCGTACCCTGGGGAGTCGGTCATGAGCGTGACGAGTCGGTACCGGGAGGCCTGGGAGGGCTTCTGGCGTGAAGCCTCCGACGAGGAGGGGGCGGTGTTCTGGGACGCGGCGCCGGACCTGACGGCGGGCCGCCATCTCACCCTCTTCGAGGCGCACCTGGCCGAGCCGGGCCTGCCGATGGTCGACCTGGGCTGCGGCAATGGCACCCAGACCCGCTTCCTCGCTGACCACTTCACGCGCGTCGTCGGCGCCGACCTGTCCGCCGCGGCCCTCGACCACGCCCGGCGCGCCGACCCGGCCGGGCAGGCGGCGTACCGGCTGTTCGACGCCGTGGAGAAGACCGAGGCCGAGACGCTGCACGCCGAACTCGGCGACGCCAACATCTATATGCGGGGCGTGCTGCACCAGGCCGAGCCCGACGACCGGCAGCTGATGGTGAACGGGATCGCCACGCTGGTCGGTGAGCGCGGCAGGGTCTTCCTCGTCGAACTCTCCGAGTCCGCCAAGCCCGTCCTCGTCGGCCTCGCCCAGAGCCCGGCGGGCCCGCCGCCCAAGCTCGCGCCCATCTTCCGGCACGGCATCGCCCCCGGCGAGGTCGCCGACGCGGCGGTGCCCGAGTATCTGCGCGCGGCCGGGCTCACCGTCCTCGCGAGCGGCGAACTGCCCCTGATCACCACGGAGTACGGGCCGGACGGTGCGCGGATCGAGCTGCCGTCGAAGTGGGTGGTGGCGGGCCGGACGGCCTGATCGCGGCTGCCCTCCGGCGCGTCCGTGCACGCCGGAGGGTGAACTTGGTTCATTCCGCGGTCAGTTGATGCCTCGTCCCCTGCGGTACGCCACCCAGCCGGTGGCGAGCAGTGCCGCCGCGATCGCGGCGACGGAGAGCACGGTGACGCCGGTGGAGGCGAGGCTGCCGCCCGCGGTGGAGGTGCCGGTGCCCCCGGATCCGGCCGTGGTGGACCCCGACCCCGTGCCGCCGGTGCTGCCGCCCGTGGTGCCCGTACCGGCGGAGTCGCCGTTCCCGCCCGTGCCGCCGGTGCCGTCGTCGGTGTCCACCGGGTCCTGGCCGACGAAGCTGACCGGGACCTTCACGTCCTGGGAGCGGTCGCCGGAGAGGGTGTGGTCGCCCCGGGTGGCCAGGACGCACTTGGCCTTGAAGCAGTCGGTGTACTCGTCCTTGGCGTCGACGGTCAGCTCGACCTCGAAGGTACCGCCGTCGCCGTACGGGATCGCCAGGTCCTCCCCGTAGTCGGGCGGGTTGGAGGAGATCCACGCCGAGGAGTGCGATCCGCCGGTCATGTCGACGCCGCCGATGCACGGCGTGGGCAGTTCACCGGCGCCGTTGTCGACGCAGAGAGCGACGTAGATGCCCTTCTTCGAGTCGTAGCCGGAGCCGGTGATCTTCAGCGCCTGGTCCTCGGTGGCGAGGCTGTTGACCGGGGTGACGGTGAGTTTCTGGCCGTTGGGGCCGGTGACGGTCTTGGAGCCGGAGGGCTCGGTGTCCGCGCCGTCGTCGCCGCCCCCGTTGCCGCCGTCGCCGGAGGCCGCCTTCACGGTCAGCGTGATCGGTGAAGTCCGGGTCGTGCCCACGGAGTTGGTGAACTCGGCGCGGTACTCGTAGCCGTCCTGGCCCGCCTTCGCGGTGAAGGTGTACGCGTTCTTCGTCGCGCCCTCGACGGCCGACCAGGTCTGGCCGCCGTCCGGGCTGACCTGCCAGCGCACGGTCGGCTCCGGGGTGCCCTCGGCCGCCGCGACGAAGGTGACCTCGTCACCTGGGGCCGCGGTCTGGTCGGTGGGGGACTGGGTGACCTTGGGGGAGACCCGGACGTCGAGCTTGAGGACCTTGCTCTCCGCCTGCTTGGTGACGTACAGGGAGCCGGCGCCCGGTGCGACGGCTATGCCCGCGTAGCCGTTGACCGCGCGGCTGCCGGGCAGCGCGACGGGCTCGGCCGTCTGCTCGAAGGTCGTGCTGTCGAGGATCTGCAGGGAGCCGTTGTTGTCCGCGCCCTCGTCGGCGGTGCCGTAGTCCTCGCGGAGGACGAAGGCCCGCCCGGAGGTCTTGTCGAAGGCCGCCGCCTGAGGCCGGTCCTTGCCCGGCAGGGTGGCCACCGGCTTGGCGTCCTTGTCGAAGACGAGCACCGTGTCACCGCTGCTCAGCCAGACGTTGCCGGTGGCCGGGTCCGCCTCCACGAAGAAGACCGGGGCGTCGGCGGGGAGTTCGGCCGTGGCGGTGGCCTGGAAGGAGCCGGTGTCGATCCGGCGCAGCACCTTCTTGCCTTCATTGGTGCCGACGGACCAGGCGGCGCCGCGTGCGGCGTCCACGGCGAGCAGGCTGCCGCCCTCGACGGTGGTGGTGCGCCTGACGGTGCCGGTGGCGGTCTCGATCTCGGAGAGGGCAGCGCCCTGGGCGACCAGGGTGGTGGAGGCCCGGGCGCCCGGTCCTGTGCCGGTGACGGTGGCGCCCGTGAGCCACACGCCGCCGGCGGCGCTGTCGCCGTCCTTGGCGGTGCCGATGCCGCGCAGCGGGTAGTGGAAGACGACCCCGTCGCCGGACAGGGGTGCGACGATCTGCCGGACCACCCGGTTGGCCATGGTGCCGCCGGCCCCCGGGGCCTGGGCGATGTGGCTGAGGAGCCTGCCGTCCTTCGGGTCGAGGGCGTACAGGCCCTGCTCGGCGATGTCCGCGGTGTCGACGATGTTGTCCGAACCGACGTACAGCTTCCCGGAGTCGGGGTGCAGCAACAGGTCCAGGGGGCGCCCGGCGGTGGTGAGCTCGGCCGACCGCACATAGCTGACGGTGCCTGGCGGGACGTCCACGCCGTCGCCGTCTCCGTCCCCCGGGTCCTGGCCCTCGAAGGTGATCGGGATCCGGACGTCCTGGGAGCGGTCGCCGGTGCCGTTGTGGTCGACGCGGGTGACGACCGAGCAGGCGACCTGGAGGCAGTCGAGCCCGCTGTCCTTCGCTTTGACCTTCAGCTCGACGTCGAAGGTGCCGCCGTCGCCCCACGGGATCGCGACCGTCCCCGCGCCCTCGTCCGGGGCGTCCTTGGGGATGATCCACACCGAGGAGCCGCTGCTGCCGCTCTGGTCGGCGCCGCCGAGGCACGGGGTGGGGATGCGGTTGTCGCCGTTGTCCTTGCAGACGGCGACGTAGATGCCCTTGGTGTCGTCGTAGCCCTCGCCGGTGACGCGGAGGGTCTCGCCGTCCGGGTCGAGGTTCGCGGAGGCGGAGACCGTGAGCTTCTGGCCGTCCTTGCCGAGGGCGGTCTTCGGTGTGTCGGAGGCCTGCGCGGTGGAGCCGAGCGTGACGGCCGCGGCCACGAGCGCGGCGGCGCCGAGGAGTGCCGCGGGGCGTCTGAGCCGGCGTCGGGCCTCGGACGGCGGTCTGGGTTCGTCGGTCATGGGGGTCCTCACTCCTCGGGGCGCCCGGCACCCCGGGGATACCGAGGGCCGGGCCCGTCGGTGTGGGCCCGGCCTGACGGGCGCTTACTGGAAGGCGATCGGGACGTGGACGTCGTACTTGCGGTCCGCGCTGTCGAAGTGGTCCGCCCGCGTCACCACGGCGCACTCGACGGTCTGGCCGCAGACGCTGCCGTCTTCGAGGGTGGCCTTGACGTAGATCCGCACGCTGAAGGTGCCGCCCGTGCCGAACTTGGAGCTGTTGGCGAACAGGCCGCCGAAGGTGTTGTTGACCCAGTGCGAGGCACCGGTGGAGCCGTCCTCGTCCTGACCGCCCAGACACGGGGTCGGCTTGTTCGCGCCCTGCTCCCCGTCGACCACGCACAGGCCGACGTAGATGCCCTGGCCGGTGTTGTAGCCGGAGCCGGAGACGGTGATGACCTGGCCTGCCGCGGTGGCCGTGGCGGGGGAGGTCAGCGACAGGTTGTAGGTGGTGCCGCCGTCGGTGACCGTGCGGGTCGAGGAGGCGGCGGAGGCCGAGGTGGCCAGGCCCAGGGTCAGGGCGGCGGAGGCGGTCACGGCGAGAGCGGCGCGGGCGGCGAGGGGGGTCCCCCTGCTCGAGCGAATTCGAGAGTGGGGGAGGGCGGAGGGAACGGGTCTCATGGTGAGCTGTTCACCTTTCTCGGTGTGGCGTCTCGATGTGGGCGAGACGCCAGCGGGGGGTTAGGTAAGGCAAACCTAAGTACGAACTTCGGGTGTTTGTCAACGGAGTGCAAAAGCCCAACGTCCTTATGCAGCAAGGGATTTGGGCATGCCGAAGAGCGGGCTGTGCCGCCCGCTCCTCGTTGCGCATGTGCTACGCCCGCGCTCGCACGCCGAAGTCCGCGACCGCCGCGCGTTTCCCGGCCACCGTGGAGAGCTCGACGGTGTGCGCGCCCTCGGTGGCGGTGCCGTACACCGGGAACGTGCGGGAGATCCGCCCCGCCTCGTCGGCCACCGCCTGGTACCGGGTGTCGTCGTCGATCGCGACCAGGACGACTTCGCCGGGTTCGAATCCCGTGCCGGTGACCTGCTGTTCGGCGCCGGGGGCGAGGGTGGGGTGAGTGACGGTTGCGGAAGGGGTCGTCGACGCCCGTTGGGGCGTGGCCGCCGCGGGTTTCTCCCCCGGGGCGGTGGGGGTCGGGCGCGGTGTCTCCTCCGGTGCGGCTTCGGCCGTTCCGTCGCCGGTCCCCACCGTCAGGTCCAGCACCCCGAACGCGTCCCCCGCCGCGAACTCCGCTCCGCTCCACTCGGACAGCAGCGCCGCCCCGTCCTGTGTGAGCGATGCCCGCAGGCCGGTCCAGGTCACGCCGCTCGTCCGTACGACGGGTGCGGCGCCGGACCGTACGTCGGCCAGGGCGAGTTCGCGGGATGTGCCGTCGACGGCCGTACGTGCGTAGAGGGCGCCCGCGTCGCCGTCGAGGCGCAGCCGCAGCCCACCGAGGGGCAGTGGCCGGGTGGCGGCGGAGGAGGCCAGCAGGGCCGAGCCGCCCAACTCGACGTCCGCGTCGCCGGTTTCGGCAGCCGCGCCGCCGCCGGTCGCCGGGAACCAGGCGCGGTCCGCGGAACCTCGTACGGCGGGTTCGGTCACGTCGAGCGCGACGCCCTGGTCGTCGAACTCGGTGGGCGCGGTGTTCCAGCTCGCGTATCCGCCGGACACCTCGCGCGTGAACGCGTCCCCGTCCTGTGCGGTCGCGGCGCCCGGACACATCAGCGCGAGCAGCACGCCGCCCGTCACGGAGGCGGCGCCGGGTCTCTTCGCCATCTTCAGGTCTCCTTCCGGAGTGTGAGGTCGAGTGCGGGTCAGGCCGCGTTCGCCGCTCGCCGCCTGCGGGCCCACAACCAGGCTCCGGTGCCGGCCGCGACCAGTCCCGCCGCCGTCGCTCCGGCCGTCAGGGCGATGGAGCCGGTGCCGGCCAGTGGCCCGTCGGACGCCTTCTCGGTGCCGTCGCCCGAACTGCCCGTGCCGCCACCGCCGGTCGTGCTCGCGCCGGCCGTCGTGGCAGGCGTGGCCGTGGCGCCGTCGCCGCTCGACGTGCCCGCGCCGCTGCCGCCGAAGGTCACCGGGATCCGGACGGTCTGGCTCTGGTCGCCGCCCCGGGTGTGGTCGTTGCGGGTGATGACGGCGCATTTCACGCCGGACTCGGTGCAGTCGGTGTTGGCGTCCTTGGCGCGCACGGTGAGCCGCACGCTGAACGAGCCCTTGTGGCCGCTGCCCTTGTACGGCTTCGCCAACCCCTCGCCGTACGACGGCGGGTTGGAGGAGATCCACGCGGACGCCCCGGACTCGCCGGACATGTCCACTCCGCCCACGCAGGGCGTGGGGGTCTTTCCGGCGCCGTTGTCCACGCAGAAGGCGACGTAGATGCCCTTCTCGGTGTTGTAACCCGAGCCGGTCACGGTCACCGTCTCGCCGCCCGCGTCGAGTCCCGAGGACTTGGAGACGGTGAGCTTCTGACCCTCGGGGCCCGTCGCCGAGCCGCCCGCCGCAGAGGCGGGGCCGACGGCCGAAAGCAGCAGGGCTGCCGCGCCCGCGAACCCGAGTAGCGGTCCAACTTCCTTACGGTGCAGGCCACTTGCCCACGCCATGGAACACCCCCACCAGAAGCAACTAAGGGAAGCCTAACCTAAAGTATTGCCCAGCTGTATGCCAGGAGAGACGAAAGGAAACCCATGCGCGCATCCCGAAGACGCCTCGCAGTCCTTGGTCTGACGCTCGCGTTGCTCACGGGCGCCTGTGGTGGGGGCGGGAGCGCGCCGGACGATTCGGCCCCGGCCGCCGTCTCCGCGAGCGAACGCGCCGCCGCGGCCGAGAAGCAGCTCGCGAAGAACACCCTCGTGCCGCTCCAAGGGGAGCCGCCCACCCCGGAGTTGCCGGTCACCGTCGACTCCTCCGACGGGCGCGAGGTGACCGTCGAGGACGCCTCCCGCATCCTGCCGCTCAACGGGGGTGTCGCCGAGATCGTGTTCACGCTGGGCCTCGGCGACCACGTCGTCGGCCGGGACATCACCGCCACCTTCGCCGAGGCGGAGGAGCTCCCGCAGGTCACCAAGGCGCACGACGTGAGCGCGGAGAGCGTGCTCTCGCTGCGGCCGACGGTCGTCCTGGCCGACACCGACACCGGGCCCAAGGAGGCCATCGACCAGATCCGCGACGCCGGCGTCCCCGTCGTCGTCCTCGACCCGGCCACCGAGCTCTCCGATGTCACCACCCGCACCACGCGCATCGCCGAGGCGCTCGGCGTTCCCGAGGCGGGCAAGGCCCTCAACAAGCGCATGAACGACGAACTCGCCGCCGCCCGCGCCGCCGTACCCAAGGGCAGCAGGCCCAAGGTCGCCTTCCTGTACATGCGCGGCAGTGCGGCCGTCTATCTGATCGGCGGCAAGGGCTCGGGCGCCGACTCGCTCGTCGAGGCCGCGGGGGCGGTGGACGCGGGCAAGGAGGCCGGGCTGGACAAGCCGTTCACGCCGATCACCAGTGAGGCCCTGGTGCGGGCGCAGCCGGACGTGATCCTGATGATGACCAAGGGGCTGGAGTCCGTGGGCGGCATCGACGGCCTCGTGCAGATTCCCGGGATCGGCCAGACGCCGGCGGGGATGAACCGCCGGGTCGTCGACATGGAGGACGGGGTGCTGCTGGGTTACGGGCCGCGGACGTCGTTGGTGATCGACATCCTGGTGGATCGCATCCATCAAACGTGAGGAAAGTTCACATTTTTAGTAAATGGCGACCCTGGCACTCCCCGGGCCACGACCTGAACCGGCAGGGGGCGGCCCGTACTTCGGCCCGCCCCCTCCCGCCGGCCGTCGGTCAGGACGGAGACAGCTCGCCGCGCACCTTACGGGCCGCGGCGACCAGGTTCTCCAGCGAGGCGCGCGTCTCGGGCCAGCCACGGGTCTTCAGGCCGCAGTCGGGGTTGACCCACAGCCGCTCGGCGGGAATCGCCTTCAGCCCGGTGCGCAGCAGTTCCGCCACCTCCTCCCCGCCCGGCACGCGCGGCGAGTGGATGTCGTAGACACCCGGCCCCGCTTCGCGCGGATAGCCGTGGGCGGCCAGCTCGCGGGCGACCTGCATATGGGAGCGGGCGGCCTCCAGGCTGATGACGTCGGCGTCCAGATCGGCGATGGCCTGGACGATGTCGCCGAACTCGGCGTAGCACATGTGGGTGTGGACCTGGGTGTCCGGGCGTACCCCGCCGGTCGTGAGCCGGAACGCCTCGGTGGCCCAGGACAGATAGCCCGGACGGTCCGCGGCGCGCAGGGGCAGGGTCTCCCGCAGGGCCGGCTCGTCGACCTGGATGACCGAAGTCCCGGCCGCCTCAAGGTCGTTGACCTCGTCCCGGAGTGCGAGCGCGACCTGGCGGGCGGTGTCGGCCAGCGGCTGGTCGTCGCGGACGAACGACCAGGCGAGCATGGTGACCGGGCCGGTGAGCATGCCCTTGACCGGGCGGGAGGTCAGGGACTGGGCGTACGACGTCCAGCGCACGGTCATCGGCGCGGGCCGGGAGATGTCGCCGGCCAGGATCGGCGGACGGACGTAACGGGTGCCGTAGGACTGCACCCAGCCGTGCTGGGTGGCGAGGTAGCCGGTCAGCTGCTCGGCGAAGTACTGGACCATGTCGTTGCGTTCGGCCTCGCCGTGCACCAGGACGTCCAGTCCGGCCTTCTCCTGGAAGGCGATCACCTCGCGGATCTCGGCCTTGATCCGCTCCTCGTAGCCGGCCGTGTCGATGCGCCCCGCCCTCAAGTCGGCTCGTGCGGTGCGCAGTTCGCCGGTCTGCGGAAAGGAGCCGATGGTGGTGGTCGGCAGCAGCGGCAGACCGAGGTGGGCGCGCTGCGCGGCGGCCCGCTCGGCGTACGGCCGGGAGCGGCGCGCGTCGGCCCCGGTGACGGCGGCGGCACGGGCCCGGACGTCCGGATTCCGGGTGACCGGAGAGCCCGCGCGGGAGGCCAGGTCGGCGCGGTTGGCGGCGAGTTCGGCCGCGATGGTGTCGGTGCCCTGGGCGAGGCCCTTGGCGAGGGTCACGACCTCCCGCGTCTTCTGCCGCGCGAAAGCGAGCCAGCGCAGGATCTGCGGTTCGATGTCCCGCTCGGCGGACGCGTCGAGCGGCACATGGAGCAGCGAGCACGACGCCGACACGTCGACCCGGTCGGCCAGGCCCAGCAGGGTGCCGAGGGTGGCGAGGGACTTCGACAGGTCGTTGACCCAGATGTTGCGCCCGGACACGACCCCGGCGACCAGCCGCTTGCCGGGAAGTCCGCCGACGGCCGCGAGCGCCTCCAGATTGGCGGCCGCGGACCCGGTGAAGTCCAGCGCCAGCCCGTCCACCGGAGCCTTGGCCAGCACCGGCAGTGCCTCGCCGAGCCGGTCGAAGTACGAGGCGACCAGCAGCTTCGGCCGGTCGGTGAGGGCGCCGAGCTCACGATAGGCGCGGGCGGCGGCGTTCAGCTCGGCCGGGGTGCGGTCCTGGACCAGGGCGGGCTCGTCGAGCTGCACCCACTCGGCGCCGGCCGCGCGCAGGTCGGCGAGGACCTCGGCGTACACCGGCAGGAGGCGGTCCAGCAGGGTGAGCGGCTCGAAGTCCGCGGGCACGCCGGGGGCGGGCTTGGCGAGCAGCAGATAGGTGAGCGGCCCGACCAGGACCGGCCGGGCGGTCAGCCCCAGCCCCACGGCCTCCTCGAACTCGGCGACCTGCTGGGCGGAGTCGGCCGCGAACACCGTCTCCGGGCCCAACTCCGGGACCAGATAGTGATAGTTGGTGTCGAACCACTTCGTCATCTCCAGCGGCGCGACGTCCCTGGTGCCGCGCGCCATCGCGAAGTACCCGTCGATCGGGTCGGCGGCGACGGCGTCCCGGTGCCGGTCGGGGACGGCGCCGACCATGACGGTCGTGTCGAGGACGTGGTCGTAGTACGAGAAGTCACCCGTGGGGACCTCGTCGATGCCGGCCTCGGCCAGCTGCCGCCAGTTGGCCCGGCGCAGGTCGGCGGCGGTGGACCGGAGCCCGTCGGCGGTGACGCGGCCCTTCCAGTAGCCCTCGATCGCCTTCTTCAGTTCCCGGTTCGGGCCCTGGCGGGGGTAGCCGTACACGGTGGTCCGTGCTGCCGCGGCTGCGGACTTGGTGGTCACGGAGATCTCCTTCGCGAGATGATTCCCTGAGATCCCGGGGACGGGACGAGAGCGCGAAGGGTGCCGGACCGGACGGCAACGGCCCCGTGGCCGCCCGTTCGGTGTGCACGCCGACCCGCCCTCGAGGTCACCGGGATTCCGCGCGCGGATCCGTCCGCGCACGGGCAGTTGGCAGGTCTTCGGACTCGCGGGCACATCCGTGGCGTACGAACTCGTACGGGACACGGACACCTACTGGCCGTCGCTTCCCAGGCCCGGTACGTCGGACCCAGTGCGTATGACGGCGGTCGTTCCCACTCACCGCTGCGGGGCAGTCCCGGATTCCCACCGGGTTCCCTCTTACGACGCGTCCCGCCTGGCTGACGGGGCGAACCAGCTGCACCGGCAACCCTAAATGTCGTGGCTGTACATGTGAAACCCCCGCCCGGTCTTCCGGCCCAGCAGCCCCGCCTCCACCATCCGCTGGAGCAGCGGGGGAGGGGCGTAGAGGGGTTCCCGGAACTCGTCGTAGAGCGACTCGGCGATCGAGGCGACGGTGTCGAGGCCGATCAGGTCCGCCAGCTTCAACGGCCCCATGGGGTGGGCACAGCCCAGCTCCATGCCGGCGTCGATGTCGGCGGCGGTGGCGAAGCCGGACTCCGCCATGCGGACCGCCGCCAGCAGATACGGGACGAGCAGCGCGTTGACGACGAAACCCGCGCGGTCCCGGGAGCGGACGACCGTCTTGCCGAGGGCCCCGGTGGCGAAGTCCTCCACGGCGGTGACCGTCTCCGCCGCCGTGTGCAGGGTGGTCACCACCTCCACCAGCGGCAGCACGGGCACCGGGTTGAAGAAGTGCAGGCCCACGACCCGGTCGGCGCGGCTCGTGGCCATGCCGAGCCGCATCACGGGAAGGGAGGAGGTGTTCGTCGCCAGCACGGCCGCCGGATCCTCGACGATCTTGTCCAGCGCGGCGAACACCTCCAGCTTGGCGTCGGCGTTCTCGATGACGGCCTCGACGACCAGCTGCCGGTCGGCCAGGTCCGCCAACTCGCCCGTGAAGACCAGCCGTTCCAAGGCCTCCCGCGCTGCGGCCGCCTCCAGCTTCCCCCGCCGCACGGCACGGTCCAGCGAGGCGGCCACCCGCTCACGGGCCGCGCGGGCGGCCGTGGCGTCGGCCTCGCACACCACCGTGTCGAGCCCGGCCCGTGCGCACACCTCGGCGATCCCGGCGCCCATCTGCCCGCCCCCGACCACCCCGACACGCCTGATGCCCCCGCTCATGCCACGGCCTCCGTCCGCCGCACGAGGTGCCGTGTGTACGCGTCCGGCGTGAAGAACTGCGGCAACTCGCCCGCCAGGGCGTTGCGTTCGAAGAGCGCACGGATGTCGTCGAGGGGCGCCCACGGGTACTCGGCGCCCAGCGCCACGAGCTCGTCGTCGAGCAGCCGCAGCACCGTCTCCCGGTCGATGACCCGGTGCCGCAGCCACTGCCAGATCTGCACCCGGGCGATCTCGGCGGTGGCCGCGTCCTCCATCAGGCCGTACAGCGCCACGGCCCCCTGCCCGCGCAGCCATGCCGCGAAGTAGCGCAGGGCGACGGCGATGTCGGCGCGCACGCCCTCGGGCGACGGCGGACCGCTGACCCGGCGCACCGACAGCAGGTCGGCGGCGCTGACGTCCACGTCGTCGCGCGTACGGTCGATCTGGTGCGGCCGGTCGCCGAGGACACCGTCGAACACCTCGCGGCACAAGGGCACCAGCCCGGGGTGGGCCACCCACGACCCGTCGAAGCCGTTCTCCGCCTCCCGCTCCTTGTCCAGCCGCACCTTGGCCGGCGCCGCCTCCTGCGCGTCCGGGTCCCGGCTCGGCACCTGCGCGGCCATGCCGCCGATCGCGTGGGCGCCCCGCTTGTGGCAGGTACGGACGAGCAGTTCGGTGTACGCCCGCATGAAGGGGGCGGTCATCGTCACCTTCGCCCGGTCGGGCAGCAGGAAGTCGGTGCGGTGGCCGAAGGTCTTGATCAGGCTGAACAGATAGTCCCAGCGGCCCGCGTTGAGACCGGAGCTGTGCTCGCGCAGCTCGTAGAGGATCTCCTCCATCTCGAACGCGGCGGTGATCGTCTCGATCAGGACGGTCGCGCGGACCGTGCCGCGCGGGATGCCGAGGAGTTCCTGCGCGGTGACGAAGATGTCGTTCCACAGCCGCGCCTCGTAGCGGTTCTCCAGCTTCGGCAGACAGAAGTACGGGCCGCGGCCGGCGTCGATCTGGCGCCGGGCACAGTGGAAGAAGTACAGCCCGAAGTCGACGAGTGCGGCGGGCACGGGCCGCCCGTCGAACTCCAGGTGCTCCTCGTCGAGGTGCCAGCCGCGGGGACGGACGACGATGGTGGCGAGCCGGTCGGGGTCGCCGAGCCGGTACTCCTTGCCTTCGGGGGTGGTGAAGTCGATCCGGCGCTTGACGGCGTCGAGCAGATTGAGCTGACCGGAGACGATGTTGTCCCAGGTGGGCGCGGTGGCGTCCTCGAAGTCCGCCAGCCAGACCTGGGCGCCCGAGTTGAGGGCGTCGACGGTCATACGGCGCTCGGGCGGGCCGGTGATCTCCACCCGCCGGTCGGCCAGACCGGGCGCCGGCGGCGCCACTCGCCACGTCGGGTCGGCGCGCACGGCCGAGGTGACCATGGGGAAGTCGAGCGGGGAGCCACTGGCCAGGCGCAGGGCCTGTCGGCGACGCTCCTTGAGGAGCTCCCGACGGCGCGCCCCGAAGGCGCCGGCCAGTCGGCCGACGAAGTCGACAGCGGCGGGCGTGAGAATCTCGTCATGCCGGTGCTCGGCGGCGGCGAGGACGCGGACGTGGTGGGTCAGTGCGGTGGTAGACATCGGCTTCTCCTGACGCGGGATGAGGGAAACCCCCTTAGGGGCGCGGGGAACTGCGCGACCAGCCCCCACGCACCCGCGGACGACGAACCGGACCTAGTGGAACTGCTCTTCCTCGGTGGACCCGGAAAGCGCGGTGGTGGAAGAGGCAGGATTGACAGCGGTCGAGACCAGATCGAAGTACCCGGTGCCGACCTCCCGCTGATGCCGCACGGCAGTGAACCCGTGCTGCTGCGCGGCGAACTCCCGCTCCTGCAGATCGACATACGCGGTCATCCCGTGCTCGGCATAGCCACGCGCGAGGTCGAACATGCCGTGGTTCAAGGAGTGGAACCCGGCCAGCGTGATGAACTGGAACCGATACCCCATCGCCCCCAACTCCCGCTGGAACTTGGCGATCTGGTCGTCGTCCAGCGCCGCCTTCCAGTTGAAGGACGGCGAGCAGTTGTACGCCAGCATCCGGTCCGGATACTCGGCGTGGATCGCCTCGGCGAACTCCCGCGCCTGCGCGAGGTCCGGCGTCCCGGTCTCGACCCAGATGAGGTCGGCGTAGGGGGCGTACGCCAGGCCCCGGGCGATCACCGGCGCCATCCCGTTCCGCACCCGGTAGAAGCCCTCGGCCGTCCGCTCGCCGGTGACGAACTCGGCGTCGCGCTCGTCGACATCACTGGTCAGCAGGTTGGCGGCGAGGGCGTCCGTGCGGGCGATGACCACCGTCGGCACATCGGCGATGTCGGCCGCGAGCCGGGCCGCGTTGAGGGTGCGGATGTGCTGCGAGGTCGGCACCAGGACCTTGCCGCCGAGGTGACCGCACTTCTTCTCCGAGGCGAGCTGGTCCTCGTAGTGGATGCCGGCGGCCCCCGCCGCGATCATCGCCTTGGTCAGCTCGAAGGCGTTCAGCGGACCGCCGAACCCGGCCTCGGCGTCGGCGACGATCGGCGCGAGCCAGTCCGTGGTGTCACCCGCGCCCTCGGCGGTGGCGATCTGGTCGGCGCGCAGCAGCGCGTTGTTGATCCGACGGACCACCTGGGGAACGGAGTTGGCCGGGTACAGACTCTGGTCGGGGTAGGTGTGCCCGGCCTGGTTGGCGTCGGCGGCGACCTGCCAGCCGGACAGGTAGACGGCCTGGAGCCCGGCCCTGACCTGCTGGACGGCCTGGCCGCCGGTGAGCGCCCCGAGGGCGTGGACATAGTCCCGCTCGTGGAGTTGCCGCCACAGCCGCTCGGCGCCGCGCCGGGCCAGGGTGTGCTCCTCACGGACGCTGCCGGAGAGCCGTACGACGTCCTCGGCACTGTACGTGCGCTCGATGCCCTGCCAGCGCGGCTCGGTGGCCCAGCGCCGGGCGAGTTCCTCGGCCGCCTGCGTGCTCGCTTCTGCCATGACTGTCACCGTCTCCTCAGGAATGGCACTGCGTGTCTGTAAATGGGAGTGCGGCCCGCCCGCCGCCCAGGGGGAGCGAAGGTGAGCAATGCTGATCCGGGCGATGTCTGCCGGTGATCGCCGGTGTTCGGCGGGCCGCACCGAAACTCTGGCACTGGCACTGAGTGCCATCAACCATGGCCGCTTGCCAACTTCTGCGAATCTTCCGCCCGCCTTCTGCCAACTTTGCGAAGGGTGCGGGGCGGACCGGTTCGCGTACGCTGATCGGCACCCGGACACGGAGGAACACGCGGTGAGCAAGACGTACGCGGGGCCCCGCCTGCGGCGGCTGCGCGAGGAACGCCGGATGAGCCAGGCCGAGCTGGCCCGCGTCCTCGGCATCTCGCCCAGCTATCTGAACCAGATGGAGCACGACTCCCGCCCGCTCACCGTCCCGGTCCTGCTGCGCCTGACCGAGGCCTTCGGCGTCGACCCCGGCTTCTTCTCCGAGCGCGACACGACGCGCCTGGTGGCCGACCTGCGCGAGGCGCTCGCGGGGGAGCTCGCCGAATCCCGGGTGGCGCCGTCCGACCTCGCCGAACTGGCCTCGCGGATGCCCGCGGTGGCACAGGTCCTGCTCGAACTGGGCCGCCGCAACCAGCGGTTGTCCGAGCGGCTCGCCGGAGCGGCGGACGGCCGCGAAGGCGATCGGGGTGCCGCGTCCTCACCGCACGAGGAGATCCGGGACTTCTTCTACCGTCGCCAGAACTACCTGCACGAGACCGACCTCGCGGCCGAACGCCTCGCCGGCGAGATCGGCATCCGCCCGGGCGAGGTCCTCGGCGCCCTCGCGACGAGACTGGCCGACGCGCACGGCGTCCGCCTGGCCACCGGGACCGGGGGCAACCTCCACCACGACGAGACCGGCGCCCGCCTCCACCACTACGACCCGACGACCCGCACCCTCCACCTCTCCACCCGCCTGCGCCCCGGCCGGCGGGCCTTCCGCATGGCGACCCAGCTGGCCCTCCTCGAATACGGCGACGCCCTCGACCGCCAGGCCGCCGAGGACTTCCCGCCCGGCTCGACGGCCCACGCGCTGGCCCGCATCGGCATCGCCCACTACTTCGCCGCCGCGCTGATCCTGCCGTACACCGCCTTCCACACGGCGGCCGAGGAGGTGCGCTACGACATCGAACGACTCACCGACCGCTACGGTCTCGGCTACGAGACCGTCTGCCACCGCCTGAGCACCCTCCAGCGCCCTCGGCTGCGCGGCGTGCCCTTCTCCTTCGTGCGGGTGGACCGGGCCGGGAACATGTCCAAGCGGCAGTCGGCCACCGGGTTCCACTTCTCCCGGGCGGGCGGCACCTGCCCGCTGTGGAACGTCTACGAGGCGTTCGCGGCGCCCGGCCGGATCCACGTCCAGATCGCCGAAATGCCGGACGGACAGCGGTACTTGTGGACGGCCCGCGCGGTCACCCGGCACCGCGGTGGCTGGGGCGAGCCCGGCCGGACCTACGCCATCGGACTGGGCTGCGAGAT
This sequence comes from Streptomyces cyaneochromogenes, assembly GCF_003963535.1. Taxonomy (GTDB): domain Bacteria; phylum Actinomycetota; class Actinomycetes; order Streptomycetales; family Streptomycetaceae; genus Streptomyces; species Streptomyces shaanxiensis. The sequence goes on from NZ_CP034539.1 coordinate 8,579,372, forward strand.
CCGCCACGCCCATCGCCTCGTCTACTCCGCGGGCCTGGACCTCACCAACGCCTCCGCGGCCACCCCGATCGGCATGGGCTGCCGCGTCTGCGAGCGCCTCGACTGCCCCCAGCGGGCCGCGCCACCGCTCGGGCGTCCACTGCGGATCGACCAGAACAGCAGCACGTTCGTGCCCTATCCGGTGGAGCGCGACGGGTCCGGATGACCGGGGGGCGGACTCAGGACTCCGTGGGCACGCACAGCACCGGGACGGGCGACAGATGCAGCAGTTTGTGCGGCGTGGAGCCCAGCAGGGCACCGCGAAGAGGGCTCTCGCCCCAGCTGCCGACCACGATGCACCTCGCTGCATGGCGCGCCGCGGCGTTGATCAGCGCCTCGGCGGGTTTCGCGTCGATGATCTCCACGGTGGTCCGTACCCCGGCCTCCTCGGCCGCTTCGACCGCGTGACCGAGCGCGGCGCGTCCGGCCTCGTGGAGGGCGTCGCGGTGAGCCGCGTACTCCTCGCCGACGGATCCCGGTGCCGCGGCGCCGTAGACCAGCACGAGCCGCTCACCGAACGCGGCCGACACCTCGATGGCGACGCGCAGTGCGCGGACCGCTCCGGGGGACTCGTCGTATCCGAGAACGACCGACATGTTCAGCGCTCCTTGTCGCCGTGAGGCTGGCCGTGGACGAGATCGGGGTCGGCGACCTCCGGCCGCTCCGACCAGAAGACAGGCGCCGTCAGGCGCCACACGACCATGAGGACCACACCCACGAGGGCGATACCGATGCCGATGACCAGCGGGGGACCGAGCCCGAACCACGAGACGCCGCTGTAGGAGTTCGCGGGGTCGGACATGTCGCCGACCGACTCGACCAGCAGCCAGACCAGCAGTCCGGCGCCGACCAGGGGACCGAGGCCGATGAGGACGAAGTGGTGCAGGCTCTCGGTGAGATGACGGCGGTAGTAGACCGCGCACGCGATGCCCGTGAGGGCGTAGTAGAACGCGATCAGCAGGGACAGCGCGGTCAGTGAGTCGAAGAGGGCGTTCTCGCTGATCTGGCGGACGGCCAGGTACCAGGCGATGGCGATGCCGGCAACCCACCACGTGCTCACGTCGGGGGTGCGGAACCGGGGATGGATGTGGGCGAAGTGGTCCGGCAGCGCGTGCCGGCGTGCCATGGACAGCGCCGTCCGGGAGGCAGGGATGATCGTCGTCTGCGTCGAGGCCAGGCCCGAGGTCGAGACCGCCAGCAGCACGACCCAGTCCCAGCCGCCCATCGCCTCCTCGGCCAGCAGGGCGAAGATGAACTCCTCCTCCTCGGCGTTCTCGGCCAGGAACGCCGGTCCGGCGTAGGCCACGACCGCGTAGGCGACCGACACATAGGTCACCAACAGGATGACCGTCGACCACACGGCCGCCTTGCCGGGCGCGGTGGCGGAGTCCTCGACCTCCTCGGTGAGGTTGACCGCCGACTCCCAGCCCCAGTAGATGAACACGCCCAGCAGCAGACCCGCGGTCAGCTCGGCGCCGCCGGCCCCGAACGGGTCCAGCCAGCTGATCGACGGGTCGGTGGAGTCGAGCGTGCCGGTGTCGGCGTACACCCGGTACAGCGCCACCACGGCGAACGCGATCAGGCAGGCGACCTGCGCCAGGATGAGGATGTTCTGCACCCGGGCCGACACCTCCGTGCCGATGACGCACACGGCCGTCATCACCAGGATGAGCAGCACCGTGAGCAGTTGGCGCACGAACTCGTTCTCGACCCAGCTGTCGAGTCCGAAGGCCAGCAGGGCGAACGTCACCGCCACGTCCGCCAGCGAACCGACCACCAGGACCCCCGTCATCGTGATGGCCCAGCCGCCGAGCCATCCCGCCCACGGACCCATCGCCCGGGTGACCCACGAGAAGGTCGTCCCGCAGTCCTGGTCGACCTTGTTGAGGTAGTAGAACGCCGACGCGATCAGCAGCATCGGCACGAACGACGCGAGCATGACGCCGGGCGCGTAGACACCCACGAGGGCCACGACCGGGCCGATCGCCGCGGCCAGCGAGTACGCGGGCGAGGTGGAGTTCAGCCCGATGACGAGCGCGTCGACGAACCCGATCGCGTTGGCCTTCAGCCCGCCGGGCGGGCGGGTGTCCGTGGTGCCGTCGGCCATGCTCCCTCGCTTCGGTCGTGGGTGACCTCATCAAACAGGGATGCATGGGGTCCGGCGGGGCTCTGCCGTGCGGTCGCGGGGTGTATCACCCGTGTGCCCACCCCACGACCGGCGGCCGATCACACGTGTGCTCAGCCCGTCGCGGCGCCGAACCACTGCGGCAGCTTGCCGAGCAGACCCTCCTGATCCTCACCGACCCACGCCGCATGGCCGTCCGGCCGCAGCAGTACGGCAGGCACGTCCGGCTCCTCGCTCACGTCGACGACGTGGTCGATCCGGTCCGCCCAGCCCGCCACCGACAGCCGCCCGGTCCGGTCGAGCAGCAGTCCGCGGCCGCCGTGCATCCGCTCATACAGGCGCCCCCGTTTCAGTTCCACGTCCCGCAGCCGCCGGCCGAGCAGTTCGTGTCCCCCGCCGAAGTCGTAGCGGACGCCGATCGCCGTGATCTTCTCGATCAGATAGCGGTTCACCTCGTCGAAGTCCATCAGCTCCGACAGCAGCCGCCGCACCGCCTGGGGTCCCGGCTCGGTGGACATCAGCTGCATCTGCGCGCGGGTGTTGTCCAGTACGTCGGCGGCCACCGGGTGCCGTTCGGTGTGGTAGCTGTCCAGCAGCCCCTCCGGCGCCCAGCCGTTGACCTCGGCGGCCAGTTTCCAGCCGAGGTTGAACGAGTCCTGGATGCCCAGGTTGAGACCCTGACCGCCGGTCGGCGGGTGGATGTGCGCCGCGTCGCCGGCCAGCAGCACCCGGTCGACCCGGTACCGCTCGGCCTGCCGGGTGGCGTCGCCGAAACGGGACAGCCAGCGTGGTGAGTGCACGCCGAAGTCGGTGCCGGCGACCGCCCGCAGCCGTTCTTTGACCTCGTCGAGGGTCGGCGCGAGCGTGCGGTCCTCGACGACTCCTTCGGCGGGCACGACGACGCGGTACACCGCCTCGCCGAAAGGCGCGAGGCCGAACCGCTTCTGGGTCTCGCGGACTTCGGCGACCACGGCCGCCACGGTCTCCGGCGCCGCGGCCACCTCCATCTCGCCGATGAGCGTCTCGACCCTGCTCGGCTCGCCGGGGAAGCCGACGCCGAGCAGCTTGCGCACCGTGCTGCGGCCGCCGTCGCAGCCGACGAGGTAGCGCGAGCCCAGCCGCGTGCCGTCGGCCAGCTCCGCGGTCACCGCGTGGTCGTCCTGGCTCAGTCCGACCAGTTCGCTGCCGCGCCGGATCTCGGCCCCGAGCTCCGTGGCGCGCTCGGCCAGCAGACGATCGACGATGGGCTGCGGGATGCCGAGGACGTACGAATGCGCGGTGTCCAGCCGGTCGGGCCACCCTTTGCTGATGCCGGCGAAGAATCCGCCGACCGCGAACTGCCGGCCGTGCGCGAGGAACCGGTCCAGCAGACCGCGCTGGGCCATCACCTCGATGCTGCGCACATGCAGGCCGAGCGCGCGGACCACTTTGGTCGGCTCGGCCTCCTTCTCCAGCACGACCACCCGCACACCGTGCAGCCGCAGCTCGCAGGCCAGCATCAAGCCGGTCGGTCCGCCACCGGCAATGATCACGTCGATCATCAGAACCCCCTGTCCACGGCTGGAGATTCTGCGGGACGAGAGGGGCCTTGCCGCAAGACCCCTGGTGCGCTATACGTTGAGAGTGGCAAGGAGTGAGTGACCTCCTTGCCTTTGTTCTTTTCGGCAGCGGCGATACCGGCCGTCAGCCGTCGGCCGGTATCGCCGGAGCGCTGTGCGCCGCCGCCAGTGCCGCCAGTTCCTCCGCGTCCCGTGGACCGGGCGCCGTGTCGTCCAACAACCCGTGCGCGCGCAGCAGTTGGGCCGCGGCGATGCCCCACGGCAGGCGCAGCCCCGCCTGCCGGAGGAGTTCCGTGCGGGACAGCATGGTGGCCGCGGGGCCGGTGCGTACCCCGGACGGGGTGAGGAGGGCCGTCTCGTCGGCCCAGCGCAGGGCCAGGTCGACATCGTGGGTGGCCATCACGACCGTGGTGCCGGACGCGCGCAGCCCGTCGAGGGTGGCGAGCAGGCGTTCCTGGCCGTCGGGGTCGAGCCCGGCGGTCGGCTCGTCCAGGATCAGCACGCGCGGCCGCATCGCCACGGCGCCGGCGATGGCGGTGCGCTTGCGCTGGCCGTACGACAGCAGGTGCGTGGGCCGGTCGGCCAGCGCCGTGATGTCCAGGGCGGCGAGCGCCTCGTCGACCCGCGCCCGTACCTCGGCGTCGGGCAGGCCCAGGTTCAGCGGGCCGAAGGAGACGTCCTGGGCGACGGACGCGGCGAAGAGCTGGTCGTCGGGGTCCTGCACCACCAGCTGGACGGTCGTCCGCAACCGGGTCAGCCCCTTGCGGTCGTACGCGACCCGCTCACCCCGCACCGTCAGCCGGCCGGTGTCCGGGCGCAGACCGCCGCTGAGGAGCCGCATCAGCGTGGTCTTGCCGGTGCCGTTGCGGCCGAGCAGCGCCAGCGCGCGCCCCTCGTGCACGTCGAAGTCGAGGTCGCTGAGGACGACGGGGCCGTCCTCGTAGGCGTAGGAGGCGCCCCGCAGGGCGACCAGGGCGGTGGGCTCGCTCATGGCAGGGCCCTTTCCAGTACGAGGGTGAGGGCGGCCAGCGCAGCGAGGAGGGCGCAGCTCGCGGCCGTGAAGCGGACGGAGACGCGGGCCTCGGGCACCAGGACACGCAGGGTGCCGTCGTAGCCGCGCCCGGCGAGCCCGGCCTGGAGCCGGGTGGCCCGGTCGAAGGCCCGCACGAAGGCGGTGGCGCCGAGGCCGGCCAGTGAACGCCACTCCGCGGCCCGGTTGGTGTGCCCGAGCCGGGCGGCCTGGGCCTCCCGGATGTGGCGGACGGAGTCCAGCAGCAGGAAGCTCATGCGGTACGTGACCAGGGCGACGTCCACGACGGGCGCGGGTATCCCGGCCTTCACCAGGCGCGGCAGCAGGTCGGACATCGGCGTGGTGAACGCGAACAGCAGCACCCCGAGGGAAGCCGCCGAGGTGCGCAGCAGCAGCTCCCCGGCCCGCAGCCCGCCGTCCTCGGCGAGCGACACGAAGCCCTCCGGCCCGCCGACCTGGACGAGCAGCGTGAGCGCGCCGGTCACGCAGAACCCCAACGGCACACGGTAGGCACGCCACAGCCGCCGCGCGGGCACACCCGCCGGACCCAGGAGCACGGTGAGGGCGGTGACCAGGACCAGCGCGGCCCCCGGCCAGGGCGGCAGCGAGATGGCGAGCACGGTGAGGCCGAGCCCGAGCACGGCCTTGTCCACGGGATGTCGGCGGCGCCAGCGACTGCTGTGCGCCGCCGCGTCGATCGGCAGCACGCGGGCTCAGGCCCGTTCGGCGGGGGACTCGTCCGGCGCGGCCTCGGTCTCCCGCTGGGCGAGCGCCCGCTGCTCTCCCTGCCGCCGCCCCCGGTGCAGCCCGAAGTAGTAGGCGAGGACACCGGCGCCGAGCGCCGCCTGGAGGGAGAACAGGGCCGACTCGATCTCACCGGAGGGCGGCTCGTACAGCGGAGAGAACCACGGCTCGTAGTCCGGCTTGATCTCGGTGATGGCCGTCTCCGCCTCGCCGTCGGAGCCCGTGAACGGCTCCTCCTTGTGGTCGCCCAGGCCGAGCGCCAACGGAAGTACGGCGAGCGCGGCCACGACGAGCAGCAGCAGGATGTTGATCTTCGTGTTCTTGCTCATCGGGCCACCGCCTCGGTCTCGGTCGCGGACTGCTTCTTGGTGAGGAGCACGCCCAGCCGGGTCAGTTCCCCCTTGCTGGACTGCACCAGCAGCCGCATCACGAGCACCGTGAGCAGGCCCTCGCTGACCGCCAGCGGGATCTGGGTGACGGCGAAGATGGACCCGAACTTGCCGAGCGCGCCCAGGAATCCGCTGCTCGGGTCGGGGAAGGCGAGCGCCAGCTGGACGCTGGTGACGCAGTAGGTGGACAGGTCGGCGAAGAACGCGCCGAAGAAGACGGCGACCATCAGCGGCACGTCGTAGCGGCGCAGCAGTTTGTAGATGGCGTATCCGGCCCAGGGGCCGACGATCGCCATCGAGAAGACGTTGGCGCCGAGTGTGGTCAGGCCGCCGTGTGCGAGGAGCAGCGCCTGGAAGAGCAGGGTGATCGTGCCCAGGACCGCCATGATCGGTGGCCGGAACAGGATGGCGCCGAGCCCCGTGCCGGTGGGATGCGAGCAGCTGCCGGTCACCGAGGGCAGCTTCAGCGCGGACAGGACGAACGTGAAGGCTCCGGAGGCGCCGAGGAGCAGTGTGCTCTCGGGATGCTCCCTGACCTCACGGGTGAGTGACCGGACTCCGTGGACTACGAACGGCGCGGACGCGACGCCCCAGGCGACCGCGTGCGCCGGCGGGAGGAAACCCTCGGCTATGTGCATGGCTCAGCAGACCCTCTCCAGCACCTCGTGGATGGTTGACGTGCCTTGGCCGGTCTCCTGGCTGACGGGTACCACCGCCCGTGCTCCGCCTTCCCGGGTCACAAGGACCCAGTGGCTGCCCGTGAGGGCCGGAGCCGGACTTCCCGATTCACAGTGGCGAGGGCCGCACCGGCATCACACCGGATTTCCCGTTCACCAAGGCGTGGTGACAGTAGTGCCCGGGCAGGGTGGCTGACAAGCGCGCCTGGGGGGCGTGAAAGTGGCGTTCGCCCGCTTCATGGCGGGTTCCCCCGTCGGCGCGTAACGTGACGGAACATGAAGATCCTCATCAGCGCCGACATGGAGGGCGCCACCGGCGTGACCTGGCCGGGCGACGTGCTGCCGGGGACGCCGCAGTGGGAGCGGTGCCGGGGGATGTTCACCTCGGACGTCGACGCCGCCGTGCTGGGCTTCTTCGACGGGGGCGCCGACTCCGTCCTCGTCAACGAGGCCCACTGGAGCATGCGCAATCTGCTGCTCGAACGGCTCGACGAGCGGGCCGAGATGCTCACCGGCCGGCACAAGGCGCTGTCCATGGTCGAGGGCGTGCAGCACGGCGACGTGGACGGCGTCGCCTTCGTCGGCTACCACGCGGGCGCCGGGATGGAGGGTGTCCTCGCCCACACCTACCTCGCGAACCAGATCACAGGCGTGTGGCTGAACGACGTACGGGCGAGCGAGGGCCTGCTGAACGCGCACGTCGTCGCCGAGTACGGCGTCCCCGTCGTCCTCGTCACCGGCGACGACGTGGCCTGTGAGGACGCGCTCGGGTACGCGCCCGAGGCGCTGAAGGTCGCCGTCAAGGACCATGTCTCGCGGTACGCGGCCGTGTGCCGTACGCCGGCCAGGACCGCCGCCGACATCCGTGCCGCGGCCAAGGAGGCGGCCGCGCTGGCGATCCGTCAGCAGCCGGTGAGCGCCGGTCCGTTCACCGTGGCCGTCGAGTTCGACGCCGAGCACCTCGCGCTGGCCGCCACCGTCGTCCCGGGCGTCGAACGGATCGGCGAGCGAAAGGTGGTGTACACCAGCGAGCGCATGTACGAGGGAATCCGTACCTTCAAGGCGGTCACCACGATCGTCTCGGCCGCGGTTGAGGAGCAGTATGGCTGACAGGCAGGCGCTGGACGAGGTCGTGACGTTCACCTCCGACCTCATCCGCATCGACACCACCAACCGGGGCGGCGGTGACTGCCGAGAGCGCCCCGCCGCCGAGTACGCCGCCGCACGGCTGGCCGAGGCGGGTCTGGAACCCACCCTGCTGGAGCGCGCCGAGGGCCGTACGAACGTCGTCGCCCGCATCGAGGGCACCGACCCGTCGGCGGACGCGCTGCTCGTGCACGGTCACCTGGACGTGGTGCCCGCGCAGGCCGGCGAGTGGAGCGTCGACCCCTTCTCCGGGGAGATCCGCGACGGGGTCGTGTGGGGCCGGGGCGCGGTCGACATGAAGAACATGGACGCGATGATCCTGGCCGTCGTCCGGGCCTGGGCCCGCGAGGGCGTCCGGCCCCGCAGGGACGTCGTGATCGCGTTCACCGCCGACGAGGAGGCCAGCGCCGAGGACGGCTCCGGCTTCCTCGCGGACCGGCACCCCGGACTGTTCGAGGGCTGCACCGAGGGCATCAGCGAGTCCGGCGCGTTCACCTTCCACGACGGCGGCGGCCGGCAGATCTACCCCCTCGCGGCCGGGGAGCGCGGCACCGGCTGGCTCAAGCTCACGGCACACGGGCGGGCCGCGCACGGCTCCCGGCCCAACCGGGAGAACGCGGTGACCCGGCTCGCCGCGGCCGTCACGCGGATCGGCGCCCACGAGTGGCCGCTGCGGCTGACGCCGACGGTCCGCGCCGCCCTGACCGAACTCGCCGCGCTGTACGGCCTCGATGCCGGCCTGGACGACGTGGACGGCCTGCTGGAGAAGCTCGGCCCGGCGGCCCAGCTGGTCGAGGCGACCGTGCGCAACAGCGCCAACCCGACCATGCTGGAGGCGGGTTACAAGGTCAACGTGATCCCGGGGGAGGCCGTGGCATACGTCGACGGCCGGTATCTGCCTGGCTTCGAGGACGAGTTCCGCGCGACCATCGATGAACTCACCGGGCCCGACGTGGACTGGGAGTTCCACCACCACGAGGTGGCCCTCCAGTCGCCGGTGGACTCGCCGACGTACGCTCGTATGCGGGCCGCCGTCGAGGAGTTCGCGCCCGAGGGGAGCGTGGTGCCGTACTGCATGCCCGGCGGCACGGACGCCAAGCAGTTCTCCCGGCTCGGCATCACCGGCTACGGCTTCTCGCCGCTGAGGCTGCCGGAGGGCTACGACTACGGGGCCATGTTCCACGGCGTCGACGAGCGGGTGCCCATCGAGGCACTGCACTTCGGCGTCCGCGTTCTCGACCGTTTTCTGCGCACGGCCTAGGAGAGTTGGGGGAGACAGTGCGAACGCTGGCGTACGGTTCCTGGCCCTCGCCCATCGACGCGGCCATCGCCGCCGCGCACGACGGGCGTCCCGAGTACGTGGGCTTCGTGGGCGACGAGGCCTGGTGGACCGAGCCGCGGCCCACGGAGGGCGGGCGGCGCACGCTGGTGCGGCGGCGGGCCGACGGACACGAGGAGTCGGTGCTGCCCGCCGAGTGGAACGTGCGCAGCCGGGTCGTCGAGTACGGCGGACAGCCCTGGGCGGGCGTGGTGGTCGACGGCCGGTGGCTCGTCGTCTTCGTCAACTTCGCCGACCAGCGGCTCTACCGGTACGAGGAGGGCGGCGAGCCGCGTCCGCTCACTCCCGTGTCGCCGGTGGGCGGTGGACTGCGCTGGGTGGAGCCGCAGGTGCGGCTCGGACTCGGTGAAGTGTGGTGCGTGCTGGAGGAGTTCACCGGGGAGGGGCCGACCGATGTGCGGCGCGTCCTGGCCGCCGTCCCGCTGGACGGCTCGGCGGCCGAGCACCGGGACGCCGTACGCGAACTCACCGACGACCGGCACCGGTTCGTCACCGGCCCCCGAGTCTCGCCCGACGGGCGGCGCGCGGCATGGCTCGCCTGGGACCATCCGCGGATGCCGTGGGACGGTACGGAACTGCTCGTCGCCGAGGTCGGCCCCGACGGCGCGTTCGGGAGCCCGCAGACCCTTGCCGGGGGGCCGCAGGAGTCGATCGCCCAGGTCGACTGGTCGGCCGACGGCCGGCTGCTGTACGCGAGCGACCGCAGCGGCTGGTGGAACCTCTACCGGGACGGCGAACCGCTGTGTCCGCGCGAGGAGGAGTTCGGCGGACCGCTGTGGAAGCTCGGCCTGCGCTGGTTCGCGCCGCTGGCGGGCGGACCGATCGCCGTCGTGCACGGACGTGGCTCGACCGCCCTCGGTGTGCTGGATCCCGAGACCGGCGAGATCGTCGACGCGGCCGGCCCCTGGACGGAGTTCGCGCCCACGCTCGCGGTGGACGGGGAGCGAGTGGTGGCCGTGGGCGCGAGCCCCCGCAGCGCCTACGAGGTGGTCGAACTCGACACACGGACCGGTCGGTCCCGGGTGATCGGGGCCGAGCACGACGACGCCGTGGACCCCGCCCACTACCCCGAGCCGCAGATCCGCACCTTCACCGGCCCCGCCGGGCGGGATGTCCACGCGCACATCTACCCGCCCCACAACCCCGGCTGCACGGCCCCCAGCGGTACGCCGCCGCCGTACGTCGTCTGGGCGCACGGCGGCCCCACCGACCGGGCGCCCCTCGTGCTCGACCTGGCCATCGCCTACTTCACCTCGCGCGGCATCGGTGTCGCCGAGGTCAACTACGGCGGTTCCAGCGGGTACGGGCGGGAGTACCGCAACCGGCTGCGCGAGCAGTGGGGTGTGGTCGACGTCGAGGACTGCGCGGCCGTCGCGCTCGCCCTCGCCGACGAGGGCACCGCCGACCGTGACCGGCTCGCCGTCCGGGGCGCCAGCGCGGGCGGCTGGACCACGGCGGCGTCGCTCACCACGACCGACGTCTACGCCTGCGGCACGATCGTCTACCCGATCCTCGACCTGGCCGGCTGGGGCACGGGCGAGACCCATGACTTCGAGTCCCGGTACCTGGAGACCCTCGTCGGCCCGCTCGCCGAGGTGCCCGCACGGTACGCGGAGCGCTCGCCCGCCGCGCACGCCGACCGCCTCACCGTGCCCTTCCTGCTGCTGCAGGGCCTGGACGACGTGATCTGTCCGCCCGCGCAGTGCGAGCGGTTCCTGGCACGCATGGCGGGGCGCCCGGTACCGCACGCCTACATCGCCTTCGAGGGGGAGGGCCACGGGTTCAGGCGGGCGGAGACGATGATCCGCGTCCTGGAGTCCGAACTCTCCCTGTACGCCCAGGTCTTCGGGCTGAACCCGCCCGGGATCCCGAAGCTGGAGCTCGCCAAGTGACCGGGCCGGTACGACCACCCGCGCAGCCATTCGTACGGCCCCTCGTGCGGCCGACCCGGCTCGCCCCCGGCGCCCGCGTAGCCGTCGTCGCGCCCAGCGGGCCGGTGCCCGAGGAACGGCTCCAGGCCGGGCTCGACGTGCTGCGCGGCTGGGATCTCGACCCGGTGGCGGCCCCACATGTGCTCGACCGGCACGGCGAGCTGGACTATCTCGCGGGCACGGACGCCGACCGGGCCGCCGATCTCCAGCGCGCCTGGTGCGATCCGTCCGTCGACGCGGTGCTGTGCGCCCGGGGCGGATACGGGGTCCAGCGCATGGTCGACCTCCTCGACTGGGAGGCGATGCGGGCGGCCGGGCCCAAGGTGTTCGTCGGCTTCAGCGACATCACCGTGCTGCACGAGGCGTTCGCCACGCGGCTGGGCCTGGCCACGCTGCACGGGCCGATGGCGGCGGGCATCGACTTCATCAAGAGCGCGCGGGCGCAGGAGCACCTGAGGGCCACGCTGTTCGAGCCCGAGTCGGTGCGCACGATCACCTCCGCCGGGTCCGCCCTGGTCCCGGGCCGGGCGCGGGGTGTCACCCTCGGCGGCTGCCTCTGTCTGCTCGCCGCCGAGCTGGGCACCCCGCACGCCCGGACCTCCGCACGCGGCGGCCTGCTGTGCCTGGAGGACGTGGGGGAGGAGACGTACCGGCTCGACCGCTACCTCACCCAACTCCTGCGCGCCGGCTTCCTCGACGGCGTGCGGGGCGTGCTGCTCGGCTCGTGGCAGGAGTGCGAGCCGTACGAGCGGATGCGTGCGCTGCTCCTGGACCGGTTGGGTGGCCTCGGTGTGCCCGTTGTGGAGGAGTTCGGGTTCGGGCACTGTGAAGGCGCGCTGACGATTCCGTTCGGTGCGGGTGCCGAACTCGACGCCGAGGCGGGCACCTTGACTCTCGACGAGCCCGCCCTCGCCTGACCCGCGTTCACTGAATCTCCGTCAAGAAACCTCTGTCACGTCGATTGACCACGCCTGACACGTGTCACACCATGACAACCGGCCAGTACTTACTGGTCGGTATGCAGGGCTGTCCTCAGTGTGGAGGTCTTTGTGTCCCGTCGTGTGCCCAGATCCCGAGCCCCCCTCGCTCTCGTCCTCGGCGCCACGCTCACCGCACCCCTCGCCCTCACCGCCCCCGCCGCCGCTCTCGGCTCGTACACCGTCACCGCCCTGAAGTTCACCGTCCAGGCCGGTGGCCGCACCTGCACCGTGGACGCGGACCTGTACCGGCCCGCCGGTGTCGACCGCGCTCACCGCGCACCCGCCGTCCTCGCCACCAACGGCTTCGGCGGCAGCAAGTCCGACGGCTCGACCGACGCCATCGGCAAGGCCTTCGCACAGCGCGGATACGTCTCCCTCGTCTACTCCGGTCTCGGCTTCGGCAGGTCCGGCTGCCTGATCTCCCTCGACGACCCCACCATCGACGGCGTCGCCGCCTCACGCCTGGTCGACTTCCTCGGCGGCGGGCGCGCCGCCGACGACGGCACCAAGGCCGACTTCGTCACCCTCGACGACCCCGGCGACCCGCGTGTCGGCATGGCCGGCGGCTCCTACGGCGGGGCGGTACAGCTGGCCACAGCGGCGGTCGACCAGCGCGTCGACGCGCTCGTCCCGATGATCACCTGGAACGACCTCGCCTACTCCCTCGACCCGAACAACGCCGTCGGCAGCGCCGGCGTGCCCGGCGCCTTCAAGTGGCAGTGGGCCAACGGCTTCTACCTCATAGGGGAGGGCCAGCCCCTGCTGGCACCGAACCTCGACCCGTCCCGCATCAATTCCCTCGCCTGCCTGCACTTCGTCACCAAGGCCTGCGACACGATCCGCACCCTCAACTCCGGCCGCTACCCGGCGAAGCAGACGGCCGAGCTGCTCGCCTACGCCCGCAGTGTCTCGCCGGTGTCGTACCTGAACCGCGTCAAGGCCCCCACCCTCCTCGTCCAGGGGCAGGCCGACAGCCTCTTCAACCTCAACGAGGCGACGGCGACGTACAGGACGCTCAAGGCCCAGGGGACGCCGACGAAGATGATCTGGCAGTCCTGGGGCCACAGCGGCGGACTCACCGACCCGGCCACCGGCGAACTCAACCTCGGCCAGGGCAACTTGGAGACCAGCTACGTCGGACGGCGCATCCTCGCCTGGTTCGACCGCTACCTGCGCAAGCAGAACGTCGACACCGGACCGGCCTTCGCCTACTACCGCGACTGGATCACCGACCCGGGCGGCACCTACGCCACCGCCGACCGCGTCCCCGAGCCCTCCCGGACGCTCTACCTCTCCGGCGACGGCAAACTCGTCGACAACCGCCGGAAGGTGGCGCGCGGCAGCCGCACCTACACCAACTGGCTCGTCCCCACGAGCCATTCGGAGAGCTCGCTGGCCGGGGCCATAGGGATCCCCGACCCGGCGCCGTACGACACCAAGGGCACCTACCTCGGCTGGACCAGCGAGCCGCTCGCCCGCACCACCGAGGTGGTGGGGGCGCCCCGGGCCACCCTGAGGGTCGTCTCCCCGAAGGCCGAGCGGACCCAGCACTCCGGGGACGCCGCCGACAAGCTCGTGCTGTTCGCCAAGCTGTACGACGTCGCGCCCGACGGCGGCCAGACGCTGGTGCGCCGACTGGTCGCGCCGGTGCGTGTACCGGACGTCACGCGGAGTTTCACCGTGACGCTGCCGGGGATCGTGCACCGGTACGAGAAGGGGCACCGGCTGCGCTTCGTGATCGCGGCGAGTGACGACGCGTACTTCGGGAACCGGGGGATCAAGCCGGTGACCGTGGTCAGCGCACCCGAGGACACGGGGGTGCTGCGGCTCCCGGTGATCGACTGAGGGGCCGGGAGGCCGGCACAGCGGCCGCTCACCGTGCGTGATCGCGGGTTCGGGAGCATCCTTGACGTATGACCGCGAAGACGTCGGAGAGCCGCACGAGGGCCGGCGAGAAGCGGGGTGGCCTGGCCGGGGCGATGACCCCTGCCAGGATCACCGTGCTGGTGCTCGTCGCCCTCGCGCTGGTCTTCATCTTCGAGAACACCCGCGAGACCGAGATCCGGCTGCTCGTCCCGCTGGTGACGATGCCGCTGTGGCTGGCGCTGCTGGGCATGGGTGTCATCGGCGCGCTGTTCGGGGCGTACTTCATGCGACGGCGCCGTTAGCGGGTCGTAGGCTGGCGCAATGCCGCACCCCGCGTCCCTTTACCTCGCCGAAGGCCCCCGCGTGGGCATACGTCACTTCACCTACCAGGACGCCGCCGAGTTCACCGCGCGCGCCCGGGACAGCAAGGCACTGCACCACCCGTGGCTCTTCCCGCCGGACAGCGCCGCGGCCTACGCCGCCTACGCCGGGCGGCTGATCGAGGACCCCACCAAGGCGGGGTTCCTGGTCTGCGAGAAGGGCGACGGCGGGGACATCGCCGGGTTCATCAACATCAACAACATCGTCGAGGGCGCCTTCCAGAGCGGCGCCCTCGGCTACGGCGCCTTCGCCCACGCGGCGGGGCGCGGCCTGATGCGGGAAGGGCTCGACCTCGTGATCGGGCACGCCTTCGGGTCGCTGCGGCTGCACCGGCTGGAGATCAACGTCCAGCCCGCCAACACCGCGTCGATCGCCCTGGCCCGCGCCTGCGGCTTCCGTCTGGAGGGCTTCTCGCCGAGCATGCTCTTCATCGACGGGGCCTGGCGGGACCACGAGCGATGGGCCATCACCGCCGAGATGCGGACTTCCGGTTGATCTTCATCGTGTCGAGGTCGGTGACCGTCGACCTCAGCTCGCCGAAGCCGTAGCCCAGCTCCCGGAGCGCCGTCTCGGCCCGGTCCTCGGCGATCGCGCCGGCCATCTCCTCGCCGTCGGCCGCGTCCGAGACCACCACGTAGCGCATCGAGAAGTGCTTGAGCGGGGAGGGCTCGTAGGAGAGCGACCCCTCCTCGGTGAACCGCATGCTGGTCATGCCGTGCTCGGGGGCCTCGGCGAGCAGCCGCGTCCGGGCCGCGTCGGTGAGGCCGTCCCAGGTACCCCGGACGATCACCCGGTAGGTGTGCTGCTCGCTCATGCTCCCGCTCCCTTTGTAATGGCGTTGAGGGCCGACTGTACGTCGGAGAGGATGGCTCGCATGCGGAATTTCGTCGTGCTCGACGCCCCCTCCAACCTGGGCCTGCGCCCGCCCGCCCCGGGCACCGTGCCCGGCTGTCACAAGCTCGCCGGAGCGCTGCGTGAGCAGCGGATCGTGCAGCGCCTGCGGGCGCTGGAGGGCGGGGTGGTGGTGCCGCCGCGCTACGACCGGGGGGACTGGCGGGAGGGCGACGGCGTCTTCAACGCGGTCGCTCTCGCCTCCTACACCCGCAAGCTCGCCGACCGCATCGAGCACCATGTGCGTGCCGGGGACTTCCCGGTCGTGCTGGGCGGCGACTGCTCCATCAACCTCGGCGCCGCCCTCGCGCTGCGCCGCATGGGCCGGTACGGGCTGGCCGTCGTGGACGCCTCGCCCGACTTCCGGCATCCGGGGAACTCCGAGAGGGTCGGCGCGGCGGGCGGGGAGGAGGTCGCCCTCGCCACCGGGCGCGGGCAGGAGGATCTGACCAACCTGGAGGGCCTGAGGCCCTACCTGCGGGACGAGGACGTGCGGTACTTCGGTATCCGGGACTACTTCGAGGAGGACCGGGCCGAGCTCGCCGACCTGAAGATTCCCGTGGTGACCGTGGGGGACCTGCGGGAGTGGGGTGCACAGGCACTCGGGACGGTCACCCGGCAGGCCTTCGAGATCCCGCAGCTCGACGGCTTCTGGGTGCATCTGGACGCCGACGTCCTCGACCCGTCCGTCATGCCCGCCGTCGACAGCCCGGACCCGGACGGTCTCACCCCCGACGAACTCGTGGCGCTGCTGCGGCCGTTGCTCGCGTCGGGGCACTGCGTCGGGCTCAACATCACGATCTACGACCCCGATCTGGACCCGGAGGGGACGGCGGGGGCCCTGCTCACGGACATCGTGGTGTCGGCCCTCGACACCACGCATGACGCGGCCTGACGGGTCAGGCCTGAGGGATCACGGCTGACGGGTCACGCCTGGCGGATCACGTCTGACGGGTTGCGACGGACGGGTCCCGCCTGGCGGATCATGCCTGACGGTCCGCGTACTCGTAGATCGTCCCGTCCGGATGCATCGCGATCAGATTGCGGCCCACCGGCGTCGGCAACGGACCCGCGACGATGTGCGCGCCCAGCTCGCTGAGCACCTGGCGGGTCTCCTCGACGTCCTTGACGGCGATCGTCGCCGCGACCTTGCGCAGCACCTCCAGCTCGGCCTCCGGGCCGCTCATCAGCAGGAAGCAGCCGACGGCGGCCACCTGGACACCGCCGCGTTCGAAGCGCAGGGCGGTGGCGCCGGAGAGTCGTTCGTAGAAGGGGACCGCGGTCTCCAGGTCGTCGACGCATACGCGCAGCGTGGCTCCCAGAATGTCCATGCGGAGAGCCTAGTTGGAGGCGGCCGGCCGGGGAGATCGTTTCACGCGATCCCCTCACTCCCCGTTACGCCTACCCCTGTACGGGTACTCGGCGGGCATGGACCGCTTGGATCACCTTGAGCATCTCGACAAGCACCTGGTCGAAGAGCTGGCGCAGGTGGCGCGCGAGACCGTGCGGGACGAACTGCGCGAGCAGACGCGCAAGCAGCGCCGCCGGGCCATGCTGTACGCGGGCTCGGGCGCCGTCGCCCTGTACGCGGGCGCGGCCCTCGCGCTCGCCCTGGGTCTGGGCCTCGCGGCCGGGCTGCCGGACTGGGCCGCCGCGCTGATCACCGCGGTGATCCTGGGCGCGGTGGCGTACGCGCTGCGGAGCGCGGCACACCCGTCGGCGTCCCGGGCGACGCCGGAGCACCGGGCCGAGGCCGCCGCTCCGCCGAGCGGGCTGGGCGTGCCGTACCCGCCGATGCCGCCCGGCCCGCCTGAGGCGGGGGCGACGGGAGTGACCGGGGCGCCGGACATGCCCGACGCGCGGCCGCCGCACCCGGACGACATCGACCCCGAGCAGCCGCACCACCGGGCCTGACGGCGTTCACGCCACCCGGTACTCCCGCACCTCCTCCGTCCGCAGCGTCAACCCGTGGCCGATGCCCCGCGTCGGGGTGACCGTGCCGCCCTTCGGGTCCAGGGCGCCGTCGAAGAACATGTCCTCCATGCGGACGTGGTCGTGGAACCACTCGATGTGCCGGAGGTTGGGGATCGCGGCGGACACCGCGGCGTGGGCGTGCGGGGCGCGGTGGGCCGAGACCTCCAGGCCGTGGGCCTGGGCGAGGGCGGCGGCGCGGAGGAACTCCGTCAGCCCGCCGCAGCGCGTGGCGTCGATCTGGAGGCAGTCGACGGAGCCCGCGGTGATCATGCGGGCGAAGTACGGGAGGTCGTAGCCGTATTCGCCGGCCGTGACGTCGCACGGCAGCGTGTCGCGGATCAGCCGCAGGCCGGTGAGGTCGTCCGAGGGCACCGGCTCCTCGAACCACCCGACACCGTGCTCGGCGAGGGCGTGGCCGACCCGGATCGCCTGTTTGCGGGTGTAGGCGCCGCCCGCGTCCACGTACAACTCGGCCTCGGGGCCGATCACTTGGCGTGCCGCCTGTACGCGGGACAGGTCGCGCAGGACCGCGCGGCCCCGGTCCTCGCCGATCCGTATCTTCACGCACGGGATGTGCTGACCGTGCACCCAGCCGTTCAACTGCGCCGCCAGGTGTTTGTCGTGGTACGTCGTGAAGCCGCCGCTGCCGTACACGGGCACGCGCTCGCGGCAGATGCCCAGCAGCCGGGCCAGCGGCAGTTCCAGGAGCCGTGCCTTGAGGTCCCACAGGGCGATGTCCAGCGCCGAGATCGCACACGCGGCGATGCCCGGCCGTCCGGCGTCACGGATCGCGCGGGACATCGCGTCGTGCACGGCCGGGATGTCCAGGGCGTTGCGGTGCTCGACGAGCGGCGCCAGGTGATCGCGCAGGAAGTCGCCGATCGCCGCCGGGCCGTACGTCCAGCCCGTGCCGGTCGCGTCGCCCGCCGTGACCTCGACGATCACCACGGTCGTGGAGTTCCAGGCCAGCGTGCCGTCGGCCTCGGGGGCGTCGGTGGGCACGGTATAGACGGAGACGACGGGGAGATGCAGCTTCATCGCGTTCATCGCGCGGAACCGTCCCTCGACACCGCCGCGGCGCACCACTGGGCGACCGCACGAAGGAAGGAGCCGTACTGGGGCATGGGGGGACACCTCCGGGGCTGCCGCGTCGGCGGCGGAGCGGGGCGGGTCGCCGTTCCGGGTACCCGGAGGCCGGGCCGGAAACCCGGGTGGGCAGGTTGACGTCCGAAAACGGGGGCGGGCCGGGAACGGGGCTGGGTGGGTTGGTGTGCCGGGGAGCCGGGCTCAGGGTGGGGCCCGGTGTCCGAAACCCCTGCCGGGCGGGTCCCTGTGCCGGAAACCCCTCTCGGGCGGGTCCCTGTGCCCGAAACCCCTCTCGGGCGTGTCCCTGTGCCGGAGGCCCGGGGCTGTGCCGGTGGACGTTTGGTCGCCTTGGCCAGGGGGACGCGGAAGGCTCCCGAGGTACGCGACAGCCCCGGAGGCTTACCGTGAGTCGACCCCGCATCGTGATCGTCGGCGCCGGATTCGCCGGGTACCGGGCGGCCCGAACCCTGTCCCGGATCGCCCGTGGCAAGGCCGACATCACCCTGCTGAACCCGACCGACTACTTCCTGTATCTGCCCCTGCTGCCCCAGGTCGCCGCAGGCATCCTGGAACCACGACGGGTGACCGTGTCGCTCTCCGGCACCCTGCCCCACGTACGGCTCGTGCTGGGCGAAGCCGACGCCCTCGACCTGGACGCCCACACCGTGCACTACACCGGACCCGAGGGCGACGCCGGGACCCTCTCCTTCGACCGGCTGATCCTCGCCGCGGGCAGCGTCAACAAGCTGTTGCCCATTCCCGGTGTCGCCGAGCACGCGCACGGCTTCCGGGGCCTTCCCGAGGCGCTCTATCTGCGCGATCACGTCACCCGGCAGGTGGAGCTGGCGGCCGCCGCCGACGACCCCGAGAGCTGCGCGGCACGGTGCACGTTCGTCGTCGTGGGCGCCGGATACACCGGCACCGAGGTCGCCGCCCAGGGGAAGCTGTTCACCGACGCCCAGGTGCGCAAACACCCGCTGCGAGCCCGTATGCGGCCGCGCTGGCTGCTGCTCGACATCGCCGAACGCGTCCTGCCCGAGCTGGGCGAGCACCTCTCGCGCACCGCCGACCGGGTGCTGCGGCAGCGGGGCGTGGAGGTGCGGATGGGCACCTCCGTGAAGGAGGCCACGCACAGCGGGGTCCTGCTGACCGACGGCGAGTTCGTCGACACCCGCACGCTGGTGTGGTGCGTCGGAGTACGGCCCGATCCGCTCGCCGAGTCCCTCGGGCTGCCCCTGGAGCGGGGCCGCCTGCTCGTCGACCCGTACCTGCAAGTGCCGGGCCGGCCCGAGCTGTTCGCCGCCGGGGACGGGGCCGCCGTGCCCGACCTGGAGCGGCCCGGCCAGTACACGCCGATGACCGCCCAGCACGCCTGGCGGCACGGCAAGACCGTGGCCCACAACGTCGCCGCGTCCCTGGGCATCGGCGAGCGGCGTCCGTACCGTCACCGCGACATGGGCTTCGTCGTGGACCTGGGCGGCGTCAAGGCGGCCGCCAACCCGCTCGGCGTCCCGCTGTCCGGCGTGGCCGCGGGCGCGGTCACCCGCGGCTACCACCTCGCCGCGATGCCCGGCAACCGCATCCGCGTCGCCGCCGACTGGCTCCTGGACGCCGTACTCCCGCGCCAGGCCGTGCAGTTGGGACTCGTACGGTCGTGGTCGGTGCCGCTGGACACCGCGTCGCCGGAGCTGGTCCGGGGGCCGGGAGCCGCCGCCGAGTCCGCAACGGCCGGCACGACGGACAAGCCCCGGACGGACAAACCCGCGAGGACAGACCAGGCCGCGAAAACACACCAGGCCGAGGATTCCGAGAAGGCTGAGATGACCGAGAAGAGTCGGGCGGTCGGCGAGCCCCCGAGCAAACGAACCGAAGACACCCCCGCTTCCGCCGGGCGTCCCGACCCTGTTCAGGACCCCGACGCCGCCAGGCACCCCGAACCCCCCGGCCCCGTCGCGCGCTCCGACCTGCGAGCCGCGCACGAGCCGCCCGCCGACGCCCCCGCGGTCCACAAGCCGCACCCGGGCGAGCCCGCACCCCACTCCCACCACCCCTCGGAAGGAGCCTCATGAACACCTCCGAACTCGTCGAGCTGGCCCAGCAGTTGCGCGTGGACAGTGTGCGGGCCTCCGCCGCCGCGGGGTCGGGGCATCCGACGTCGTCGATGTCCGCCGCCGATCTGACGGCCGTACTCCTCGCCAACCACCTGCGCTACGACTTCGACCGGCCGGCCCACCCCGGCAACGACCGCTTCGTCCTCTCCAAGGGGCACGCCTCGCCCCTGCTGTACGCCGCGTACAAGGCGGCCGGCGCCATCGAGGACGGTGAGCTGCTCACCTTCCGCAAGCTCGGCAGTCGGCTGGAAGGGCACCCCACCCCGCGCCAGGTGCCGTGGGTGGAGACCGCGACCGGCTCGCTCGGGCAGGGGCTGCCGATCGGGGTCGGGATCGCGCTGGCCGGGAAGCGGCTCGACCGGGTCGGGTACCGGGTCTGGGTGCTGTGCGGGGACAGCGAGCTGGCCGAAGGGTCCGTGTGGGAGGCCGCGGAGCACGCGGCGTACGAGCATCTGGACAATCTCACCGCGATCGTCGACGTGAACCGGCTGGGCCAGCGCGGCCCGACCCGGCACGGCCATGACCTCGACGCCTACGCCCGTCGCTTCCAGGCGTTCGGCTGGCACACCGTCGAGGTGGACGGCCATGACGTGGACGCCGTCGACCGGGCGTACGCGGAGGCGAAGTCCACCGCCGGGCAGCCCACCGTGATCCTCGCCCGCACCCTCAAGGGCAAGGGCGTCGCGGCCGTCCAGGACCGGGAGGGACTGCACGGAAAGCCCCTGCCGGAGCCCGACGAGGCCGTCGCCGAACTCGGCGGGGAGCGCGACATCCGCATCCACGTCCATGAGCCGCCCGCCGCCCGCGTGCTGCACGCCGTACGCGCCGGGCACCTCGAGATGCCCCGCTGGGAGAAGGGGGAGAAGGTCGCCACGCGCAACGCCTACGGCGAGGCGCTCGCCGCTCTGGGCACCGGGCGCGGTGACGTCGTCGCCCTCGACGGCGAGGTCGGCGACTCCACCCGCGCCGAGTTCTTCGCCAAGGAACACCCGGAGCGTTACTTCGAGTGCTACATCGCCGAGCAGCAGATGGTCGCCGCCGCGGTGGGCCTCGCGGCGCGCGGCTGGCTGCCGTACGCCGCCACCTTCGCCGCCTTCCTCACCCGCGCCCACGACTTCGTGCGGATGGCCTCGGTCAGCGGTGCCGGCATCAACCTGGTCGGCTCGCACGCCGGCGTCGCGATCGGGCAGGACGGGCCGAGCCAGATGGGCCTGGAGGACCTGGCGATGATGCGGGCTGTGCACGGTTCGACCGTGCTGTACCCGTGCGACGCCAATCAGACCGCGCGGCTCGTCGCCGCCATGGCCGGCCTGGAGGGCGTCCGCTATCTGCGCACCTCGCGCGGCGAGAGCCCGGTCGTCTACGGCCCCGACGAGGAGTTCCCCGTCGGCGGCAGCAAGGTGCTGCGCGCGAGTGACCGGGACCGGCTGACCGTCGTAGCCGCCGGCGTCACCGTGCACGAGGCGCTCGCCGCGGCCGACGCCCTGGACCGCGACGGGATCCAGGTGCGGGTCGTGGATCTGTACTCGGTCAAGCCCGTCGACCGGTCCACGCTGCGCCGGGCCGCCGAGGACACCGGCTGTCTGCTCACCGTGGAGGACCACCGCGAGGAGGGCGGCATCGGCGACGCCGTCCTCGACGCGTTCCTCGACGGGCGCCCGGTGCCCCGGCTGGTGCGCCTGGCCGTCCGCCGGATGCCGGGATCCGCCTCGCCCGACCAGCAGTTGCACACCGCGGGCATCGACGCCGCGTCCATCGCCGCCGCGGGCAAGCTGCTGGTGGAGGAGGCGGTCGTGCGGTGAGCGGCGACGACGATACGAAGAAGGTGCGGGCGGGGCGCCGTACCGTCGAGGTCAAACGCGTCGACAAGGTGCTCTTTCCCGGCGGCGGGGGCGCGAAGGAGTACACCAAGGGCGACCTCGTCGACTACTACCGGTCCGTCGCCGCGTTCATGCTGCCGCATCTGCGCGGCCGCCCGCTGATGCTGGAGCGCTACCCGGACGGTCTCGACGGCCCCCGGTTCATGCAGAAGAACACGCCGGACCACTACCCGGACTGGATCACCCGCTTCGAGGTGCCCAAGGAGGACGGCACCGTCTGTCACACGGTCTGCGACGACACCGCAAGCCTCGTCTTCCTCACCGACCAGGCCTGCCTCACCCTGCACCGCTGGCTCTCCCGCACCCATGACATCAACCGCCCCGACCGGATGGTCTTCGACCTCGACCCGGCCGATGACCTTGCCGGGGACACCTTCGCGCAGGTCAGGGGCGCCGCCGAGCTGCTCGGCGAGCTGCTCGACGAACTGAGGCTGCCCTCGGCCCCGATGACCACCGGTTCGCGCGGGCTGCACATCGTCGTGCCGCTGAACGGGCACCACGACTTCGACGAGGTCCGGGAATTCGCCAAGGACGTCGCCGGGGTGCTGGAGGCCGCCCACCCGGACCGGTTCACCACGGCCGCCCGCAAGAAGGACCGCGGCGACCGTCTCTACCTCGACGTGCAGCGCAACGCCTACGCCCAGACCGCCGTCGTGCCCTACACCGTCCGGGCCCGGCCCGGCGCCCCCGTCGCCACACCGCTGACCTGGGCGGAACTGGACGACCCGGAGCTGGACGCCCGCCGCTGGAGCATCGCCGACGCCGTGGAGCAGGCCCGCACCGACCCCTGGGGCGGGCTGCTGGACCGGGGCCGGGCGCTCGGTCCGGCCAGACGCAGGCTCGACGCACTGCGCGGCTGACGCTCGACGCACCGCGTGACCGAAGAAACCGAGCCACGGGTTTGACCGGCGCTCTCCCGGTCACTCGGCGCGGGTGGCGCCCATGAATGATTCACAGAAAACACCGAAAACATCCAGACGGCAGGCAGGCGGGGCGGACGAACACTCCACCCCCATGGAGGTCCTGCGTCAGGCGCGGAGCCAGCTCGCCGAACTCACCGGCATGAGCGCGGAGACAGTGACGTCCTTCGAGCACTCGGAGGACGGCTGGACGCTCGAGATAGAGGTCCTGGAGCTGTCCCGCGTCCCCGACACGATGAGCCTGATGGCGAGCTACCAGGTCGATCTCGACCCCCAAGGACAGCTCACGGGGTACCGGCGCGTACGCCGCTACGAACGTGGGCGCTCTGACGCACATCGGCCCGGCGGCCGCTAGGCCGCCCGCCCGAGACCGGCACACCGTCGCGAGACAAGGAGGAAGGCCAGGCATGACCGTTGTCCCGGCACAGCAGACCGGCGGTGGAGGCGGCAGCAGTGGCCTCTACGACGTTCTGGAACTCGTCCTCGACAGGGGGCTCGTCATTGACGCATTCGTACGGGTCTCCCTGGTCGGCATCGAAATCCTGAAGATCGACATCCGTGTCGTCGTCGCCAGCGTCGACACCTATCTCCGCTTCGCCGAGGCGTGCAACCGGCTCGACCTGGAGGCCGGGCCGCGCAAGAGCCCCGGTCTGCCCGAAATGGTCGGCGAGATCACCGAGTCCGGCGCGCGCGGCAAGTCCAAGGGGGCCCTGTCCGGCGCCGCCGAGACCATCTCGGACGCCTTCAAGCAGGCACGTGACGAAGGCGGCGAGGAGGAGCGGCCCAGGCAGCGCACCCGCAAGTCCACCACGGCGCGCAGGAAGGAGGAGCAGGAGTGAGTACGTACGTGTACGGCATCACCGCGAGCTCGCATCCCGCCCTTTCGAAGGACGTCGGCGGTGTGGGCGAGCCGCCGCGCCCCGTGCGTGTCCTGAAGGAGGGGCAGCTGGCCGCCCTGGTCAGCGACGCTCCCGAAGACCTGCGCCCCAAGCGCAGGGAACTGCTCGCCCACTCGAACGTGCTCGCCGAAGCGGGCGCGACCGGCTGCGTCCTGCCCATGCGGTTCGGCAGCGTCGCCCCCGACGACGACACGGTCACCAGCGTCCTCGCCGAGCGCGCCGAGCACTACCGGGAGCGGCTCACGGCCCTGGACGGCAAGGTCGAGTACAACGTGAAGGCCACGCACGCCGAGGAGGCCGTGCTGCACCACGTGCTGGCCTCGAACCCGGAGATCCGGGCCATGACCGAGGCCAACCGGAAGGCCGGCGGCGGCACCTACGAGCAGCGGCTCCGGCTGGGCGAGATGGTGGTCGCCGCGGTCAAGGCCCAGGAGGCCGAGGACGCGACCGACGTGCAGCACACCCTGGAACCGGCCGCGGACGCGGTCAGTGTGGGCCCCGACTCCACGGGCTGGCTCGCCAACGTGTCGTTCCTGGTCGCCCGCGACGGGGTCGAGACGTTCCTGACCGCCGTCGACCAGCTCCGCGAGGGCCATCCACACCTCGACCTGCGGGTCAACGGCCCGCTGCCGCCGTACAGCTTCGTCGATCCCGGCCCGGCCGAGCCCGCGGACAGCGCGCCCGGCGGCAGGTCGGCGATGGAGTGAGGTGGTGGCCGTGGGACTGATCGGAGAGGTGCTGCTCCTGCCGTTCGCCCCCGTGCGCGGCAGCGGATGGGTGATCAGACAGGTGCTGCAGGAGGCGGAACGCATCTACTACGACCCGGCCGCCGTGCGGGCCGAACTGGCGGCCCTGGAAGAGCAGTTGACCGCGGGCGAGATCGACGAGGAGGAGTTCGACCGTCGTGAGGACGAGCTTCTCGACCGACTGGAGATCGGTCTGCGCGCAGGGTACGGGAACAGCGACGGGACGGCATGATGAACCGAGTGGGACTGGGCCTCGCCATAGGGGCCGGATACTTCCTCGGACGGACGAGGAAACTGAAACTGGCGTTGGCCGTCGGCAGCGTCGTGGCGGGCAAGCGGATGCACCTGAGCCCGCGGGCCGTCGCGGACCTGGTGTCCCAACAGCTGCTGAAGAACCCGCAGTTCAAGGAGATCGGTGACCAGCTGCGCGACGACCTGCGCGGCGTCGGCGAGGCGGCGTCCGGCGCACTGGTCGAGCGCCAGCTCGACGCGCTCTCCGATCGGCTGCACGATCGTACCGAAGAGGTGCGCGAGCAGCTGACGGGCGCGGTGCCGACGCCGGATCTCGGCGGGCGGGACGAGGACGCCGAGGAGGAGACCGAGGACGAGGAGCCGCGCGCGGAGGACGACGACCGCGACGAGGCGGAGGAGTCCGAGGAGGCTGACGGGGCCGAGGCAACCGAGGAAGCTGAGGAGTCCGAGGAAGCCGAGGACGAGGAGCCGTCCCGGAAGGCGGCGGCGAAGCGGGGCTCGGCGCAGAAGACCGCCAAGAAGACGGCGAAGAAGGCCCCCACGAAGAAGGCGGCGGCGAAGAAGACCTCCGCCGGCCGGACAGCGCCCAAGAAGGCGGCCCAGAAGCGGAGCGGGTCAGGCACGTCGGCCGGCCGGAAGACGGCCGCGGCTCGCGGATCCGCCCGTGGCGGCCGGGCGAGCCAGTCGAAGGGCGGTGACGAGCGATGACCGAGACGCTCGGATCCGCGAGCTCCGCCGCCGGCGGGGCCGCCAAGCAACCACTTTCCGGCGTGGCCCAGAGCGAGGCCGCCGACCGGTTCAAGGCCGAACTGCAGGAGTACCTCGCCGCCCAGACCCAGCGGCTGCTGGTCGGCGCGGGACGCAAGCTCGGCGAGGCCACCCTCAAGCTGAACGACATCGCCGAGGGCCGCAGCCCGGGCCTGGCCAAGCTCGCCCTCGACGGCGGCCGCAAGCTCGCCGACGGCAAGAGCCCGCTGCGCAGCGCGCTGGAGGTCGGTGCCGGGCACGCCAAGGACAGCGTGGTCGGCGCGTTCAAGAAGCTCGGCGGCGGCAAGGGCAAGCGCAAGGGGGCGGCCGGCAAGAAGCCCACCGTCATCATGGAGTACGTCGACGTCGGCGTACCGCTGCGCACCGCGTACGACCAGTGGACCCAGTACCAGGACTTCAGCACGTTCGCGAAGGGCGTGAAGAGCGCGAACCGCGCCGACGACACGACCTCCGACTGGCAGCTCAAGGTCTTCTGGTCCAACCGCAGCTGGAAGGCGCACACCACCGAGCAGGTGGCGGACGACCGGATCGCCTGGAAGTCGGAGGGCGCGAAGGGCACCACGAAGGGCGTGGTCTCCTTCCACCGGCTCGACGACAGCCTCACGCGCGTTCTGCTGGTCGTCGAGTACTACCCCGCGGGCCTGTTCGAGAAGACCGGCAACCTCTGGCGCGCCCAGGGCCGCCGGGTCCGCCTCGACCTGAAGAACTACGTCCGCTTCATCACCCTCAAGGGAGAGGCCGAGGACGGCTGGCGCGGCGAGATCCGTGACGGCGAGGTCGTCCGCAGCCATGAGGACGCGGTCGCGGAGGAGGACGAGGAGGAGTACGAAGGAGACGAGGAGAACGGCGAGAACGGCGAGAACGGCGAGTACGCCGAGGACCGGGAGCCCGAGGACGAGTACGAGGAGGACGAAGAGGGCGAGGACGCGGAGCGAGGGGACGAGGAGGAGCCCGAGGACTCGTACGAGGAGGAGGACGAGGACGAGTACGAGGACGAGCCTGAGGACGAGGCCGAGTACGCCGGTGGGGGGAGCCGACGATGACGATGCCGAGCCGGTTGCCCGAGCCCTACGCCCAGGGTGGCAGCGCCAACCTCGCGGACATCCTGGAAAGGGTGCTCGACAAGGGCATTGTCATCGCGGGCGACATCCGGATCAACCTGCTCGACATCGAACTCCTCACCATAAAACTGCGTCTCATCGTCGCCTCGGTCGACAAGGCGAAGGAGATGGGCATCGACTGGTGGGAGGACGACCCGGCGCTGTCCTCCGGTGCCCGCCGCAAGGAACTCGCCAGGGAGAACGCCGAGTTGCGTGAGCGTCTGGCCCAGCTGGAGCCCGCCCGAGAGCAGGAGGAGGCCCCATGACCGCACTGCGCTACGTCTACGCCGTCTGCCGCCCCTTTCGTTCCGCCCTCCAGGCCCAGCTGACGGGGGTCGCCGGAGCGCCGCCGAAGCAGCTCACCCACCACGGCCTGATCGCCGTCGTCAGCACGGTGCCCGAGGCCGACTTCGCCGAGGAACCGCTCCGCGCCCACCTCGAGGACCTGGACTGGCTCACCGCCACGGCCCGCGCCCACCAGCAGGTCATCGACGCGCTCACCGTCGTCACGACCCCGCTGCCGCTGCGGCTCGCCACCGTCTTCCGGGACGACAGCGGCGTACGGACCATGATCGAGGCCCGCGAGGAGGCCTTCCGGCGCGTGCTCGACCGGCTGGAGGGGCAGGTGGAGTGGGGCGTCAAGGTGTACGCCGAGCCGGAGGCGGCGGAAGCCGCGGACTCCGCGGGCGCCGGACGGGTGGGGGGCGACGCGGTGTCCGGCCGTGACGCGGTGTCCGGTCGTGACTATCTGCGGCAGCGCCGTATGCAGACACGGGCCCGCGAGGACATCTGGCAGAAAGCCGCCGCATTCGCCGGCCGACTGCACGAGAAGCTCTCCGCCTTTGCCGAGGATTCCCGCCTGCACGCCCCGCAGAACGCCGCGCTTTCCGGGGCCTCCGGGCAGAATGTGCTCAACGCCGCCTATCTGGTGCCGCGCGCGGATTCCGAGGAGTTCGTGGAACTCGTGGACCGCGAGAAAGACGATGCCCCGGGTATTCGGGTGGAACTCACCGGACCCTGGGCGGCCTATTCCTTCACCGGGGAGTTCGCGGAGGAGCCGGAGGTGGAGCCGTGACCGTCGTCGAACGCCGTGAGGTCGCTCTCGTGGACCTGCTCGACCGGCTGCTCGCCGGCGGCGTCGTCGTCACGGGGGACATCACCCTGCGCATCGCCGACGTCGACCTCGTCCGCATCGACCTGAACGCGCTGATCAGCTCGGTCAACGAGCAGGTCCCGTCGCCCTGGGGGGAGTTGACGTGACGTCACAACGAGGTGCTTCACGAGGTACTTCGCACCAAGATGCGTCGCGACGAGGTACGTCGCCACGCGCCCGGCTCGACCTCGAACCCGACACCGTCGAACGCGACCTGGTGAAACTCGTCCTGACGGTCGTGGAGTTGCTGCGCCAGCTCATGGAACGCCAGGCGCTGCGCCGCTTCGACGAGGGCGGCCTGAGCGAGGAGCAGGAGGAGCGGATCGGTCTCACGCTGATGCTGCTCGACGAGCGCATGACCGAGCTGCGCGAGCGCTACGGCCTGCGGCCCGAGGACCTGAATCTGGACCTCGGGCCGCTCGGGCCGCTGCTTCCCCGGGAGTGAGTCATCGCCGGTACCGGGACCGATTTACCACCGGTACCAGCGGCCCCTGCTCCCGGCCGCGGTGGTGCCGCGCAGCAGGAATCCCAGCAACCACAGAACAAGCACTGCGATCGCGATATACCAAAGCAGCTCGACTGCGAATCCAGCACCGAAGAGAAGCAGTGCAAGGAGCAGGACAAGCAGGATGGGAACCATAATGTGAACCTCCTGCACTCCGAGTTACCCGAATTCGGAGATTCAGGCGTCCTTACGGCACAGAATCTCTCCGTGCAGCACGCTGAACCAGCCGTCCTCGCGCCGCCCCCATTCCCGCCAGGCCTCCGACACGGCCCGCAGCTGCTCCGGGCTCGCGTGCCCGCCCTGCGTGGCCCGCTCGGCATACGCCGAGGCCAGCGTCCGGTCCGCCCACAGACCGCTCCACCAGGCCCGCTCGTCCGGGGCGGAGAAGGTCCAGGTGCTCGACGTGGCCGTGATGTCGGTGAGCCCCGCGCGCAGCGCCCAGGACTTCAGCCGGCGCCCGGCGTCCGGCTCGCCGCCGTTGGCGCGGGCGACCCGGCGGTACAGGTCCAGCCAGTCGTCCATCCCTCGGGACGCCGGATACCAGGTCATGGCCGCGTAGTCGGAGTCGCGCACCGCGATGAGGCCGCCCGGCCTGGTCACCCGTCGCATCTCGCGCAGGGCGGCCACCGGATCACCGACGTGCTGCAGCACCTGGTGGGCGTGGACGACGCAGAACGTGTCGTCCGGGAAGTCCAGGGCGTGCACGTCCGCGACCGCGAACTCGACGTTCGCCAGGCCGCGTCCGGCGGCCGTGTCCCGGGCCTGCTCCAGGATCTCCGGCGCCCGGTCGACACCGGTGACGTGCCCGTCGGGGACCAGGGCCGCCAGGTCGGCGGTGATCGTGCCCGGGCCGCAGCCGACGTCCAGGATCCGCATGTGCGGCTTCAGTGAACCGAGCAGGTAGGCCGCGGAGTTGGCTGCGGTGCGCCAGGTGTGCGAACGCAGCACGGACTCGTGGTGTCCGTGCGTGTAGACGGCGGTGTCCCGTGGTTTCGACATGCCTACAAGGTACGCGCGCATGTCGAATGCTGAGACCTGTGTATTGCTATATGGACTGGGGTGATCAGGTTCCGGGCAGCGGGCGGTAGACCGTCAGCGCCTCCGGCAGCTTCTCCAGCGTCACCTCGCCCCCCACCTCGGTGACTTCGCCGTCGTACGCGAGGAGCGCGCCCGGTGTGACCCCCGACAGGCGCAGCCGGGCCACCTGGACGGCCGCGTGGGCCGGCGAGCGGGTCAGCGGGCCCGCGAGGGCGGCCGCGAGGAGGCGCAGGGCGGGGCGGCGGCCGCCGTGCACGACCCGCACGTCGAGCACGCCGTCCGCGAGGTCAAGGCGCCGGGCGGGGGCGAGACCCACCCGGTGGTAGGTGCCGTTCCCGGCGAACAGCAGCCACAACGGGTGGCTGCGGCCCGCGACTTCGGCGTGCAGGGGGTGGCGTTCGGCGCGCAGCACGCGCAGGGCCGCCAGCACTCCGGCCGGCCAGGCGCCGATGCGGGGCGAGAAGTGGTCCCGCCTGCGCACGAGTTCCGGATACACGCCCAGGCTGCAGGTGTTGAGGAACAGGCCCTGCCGTCCGTCGCAGGTGAACCGGCCCACGTCCACGCGTACGGCCTGGCCGCGCTGGACGGCCCGGCTCAGATCGCGTTCGTCCTCCACGCCCAGGTCCTGCGCGAAGTGGTTCAGGGTGCCGCCGGGCAGCACCGCGAGGGGCAGGCCGTGCCGCAGGGCCACCTCGGCGGCCGCGTTCACCGTGCCGTCGCCGCCGCACACGCCGAGCACCCGGGCCCGGGCCGCCGCCCTGCGCAACTCGGCGCGGGTGTCGTCCGGTTCGCACTCGACGACCTCGGCACGCGGCAGCGAGTCCAGCAGGGCGTGCACCCGGTCGGAGGTGCCCGACCCCTTGTTGGCCACCACGACCAGGCCGTCCCCGTCCGGCAGCGCCGGCACGTCGGTACGCGGCCGGGCCGGCGGGACCAGCCGGTCACGCGTGGGCACCATGCCCCGTACGGCGAACGCGGCACCGGCGCCCAGGGCCGCGCCCGCCAGCACATCGCTCGGGAAGTGGACGCCCGTGTACACCCGGGACAGCGCGACCGACCAGGCGATCGGGGCCACGACCAGGCCCCACGTGGGCGACTCCAGGGCGACACCGGTCGCGAACGCGGCCGCCGACGCGGCGTGCCCGGACGGGAACGAGGTGGTGATCGGCTGCCGCTTCAGCTGCCGGACCAGCGGTACGGGGTCCAGGACGGGCCGGGGGCGACGTACCGACCGCTTGCCGAGCGTGTTGATGGTCAGCGAGGCCAGGCTCAGCGAGGCGAGGCCGCGCGCCGCTGCCCGACGGCCCCGTGGCGTGCGGCCGGCGGCGATGGCGGCGGCCACCGCGAACCACAGCACCCCGTGGTTCGCGCTCCGGCTCAGCCGGGGCAGCACCCGCTCGGCATACGGCCAGTGCTGCTCGGCGGCGAACTCGAACAGCCGGGAGTCGAGGGCGAGGAGCCGGTCGCGCAGGGCGTGCCGGCCGGGCTTGGGGACGGTGAGGTCGACGTCTGGGCTCATACAGGCCTGGGTACCCTGATGTGGCCGATTGCTGTCCGGCCGACGGCGACCGACACACGAAGGAACCTCTCCATGCGCCTGCTCCTCATACGCCACGGCCAGACCCCGTCGAACCTGCACCACCTGCTCGACACGGCCGTCCCCGGCCCGGGCCTGACCGACCTCGGCGAACGGCAGGCCGCCGCCCTCCCCGAGGCCCTCGCCGACGAGGACATCGAGGCGATCTACGTCTCCACCCTGACCCGCACCCAGCGCACCGCGGCCCCGCTGGCCGCCGCCCGCGGCCTCGACGTGATCGTGCGCGACGGCATCCGCGAGCTGTCCGCCGGCGCCCTGGAGATGCTGCCCGGTGACACCGAGCAGGGCGCGCTCTACATGAAGACCGCGTTCGCCTGGGCGGCCGGCGACACGGAGCTGCGGATGCCGGGCGGTGAGAGCGGCGCGGAGGCGCTGGCGCGGTACGACGCGGTGGTGGCGGAGGCCGTGGACAGCGGCGCTCGGGCCGTCGCCATGGTCAGCCACGGTGCCGCGATCCGTGTGTGGACGGCGGCCAGGGCGGCCAATGTCGACGTCCCGTTCGCCGCGGCGCATCCGCTGGAGAACACGGGAGTGGTGATCCTCGAAGGGTCGCCTGCGGATGGCTGGAAGGCGCTGACGTGGGCCGGGGCGGTCGTGGCTCCCGCGGGCGAGGGCGGGCCCGCGGGGTGGCCCGTCGTCGGGGACGCGCCGTAGGGTGCGGCTTTGCCGCCGGGTGCGGGTCCAGTGGGGGCCGGTCCCGGGATAAGGGTTTGCCCGGGCTCCGCGGCAGCCCGCAGAATGCGGCCCCATGGGACATCTGGAAGCCGCGCACCTCGAGTACTACCTCCCCGACGGGAGGGCGTTGCTCGGCGACGTGTCCTTCCGGGTGGGGGAAGGGGCCGTCGTGGCGCTGGTCGGGCCCAATGGTGCCGGGAAGACGACCCTGCTGCGGCTGATCTCCGGGGAGCTGAAACCGCACGGCGGCACCGTCACCGTCAGCGGCGGTCTCGGCGTGATGCGGCAGTTCGTGGGGTCCGTACGGGACGAGACGACCGTACGTGACCTGCTCGTGTCGGTCGCGCCGCCCCGTGTCCGCGAGGCCGCCAAGGCCGTCGACGCCGCCGAGCACGCCATCATGACCGTCGACGACGAGGCCGCCCAGCTGAAGTACGCGCAGGCGCTCGCCGACTGGGCCGAGGCGCGTGGCTACGAGGCCGAGACGCTGTGGGACATGTGCACGACCGCGGCGCTCGGGGTGCCGTACGACAAGGCGCAATGGCGGCAGGTGCGCACCCTGTCGGGCGGCGAGCAGAAGCGGCTGGTGCTGGAGGCGCTGCTGCGCGGCACCGACGAGGTGCTGCTGCTCGACGAGCCGGACAACTACCTCGACGTGCCCGGCAAGCGCTGGCTGGAGGAGCGGCTGAAGGAGACCCGCAAGACGGTCCTCTTCGTCTCCCACGACCGAGAACTCCTCGCCCGTGCCGCCGAGAAGATCGTGTCGGTGGAGCCTTCCCCCGCCGGTGCGGACGCCTGGGTGCACGGCGGCGGTTTCGCCACCTACCACGAGGCCAGGCAGGCCCGCTTCGCCCGCTTCGAGGAGTTGCGCAAGCGCTGGGACGAGAAGCACGCCCAGCTGAAGAAGCTGGTGCTGACACTCCGTCAGGCAGCCGAGAACAGCCCCGACATGGCCTCCCGCTACCGCGCCGCCCAGACCCGGCTGCGCAAGTACGAGGAGGCCGGACCGCCGCCGGAGCCGCCGCGCGAGCAGGACATCCGGATGCGGCTGAAGGGCGGCCGTACCGGGGTGCGGGCCGTCACCTGCGAGGGGCTGGAGCTCACGGGTCTGATGAAGCCGTTCTCCCTGGAGGTCTTCTACGGCGAACGTGTCGCCGTCCTCGGCTCCAACGGCTCCGGCAAGTCGCACTTCCTGCGGCTGCTGGCGGGGGAGGACGTGGCGCACACGGGGGCGTGGAAGCTGGGCGCGCGCGTGGTGCCCGGTCACTTCGCGCAGACGCACGCGCACCCCGAGCTGGTCGGGCGCACGCTCCTCGACATTCTGTGGAAGGAGCACGCCCAGGACCGGGGCGCGGCGATGTCCCGTCTGCGCCGCTACGAGCTCACCCAGCAGGCCGAGCAGACGTTCGACCGGCTCTCCGGTGGCCAGCAGGCCCGCTTCCAGATCCTCCTGCTGGAGCTGGAGGGCGTCACGGCGCTGCTCCTCGACGAGCCGACGGACAACCTCGACCTGGAATCCGCCGAGGCGCTCCAGGAAGGGCTGGAGGCGTTCGAGGGCACGGTGCTTGCGGTCACCCACGACCGCTGGTTCGCGCGTTCCTTCGACCGGTACCTGGTCTTCGGCAGTGACGGGAAGGTCCGCGAGACGCCGGAGCCGGTGTGGGACGAGCGGAGGGTGGAGCGGGCGCGGTAGGTTTTCTCGCCCCCGCCGCCCCTACCCTTCCCGTCCTTCTGGGGCTCCGCCCCAGACCCTGCTCCTCAAACGCCGGAGGGGCTGGATTTCGCCGGGCCAGGCAATTTCAGCCCGTCCGGCGTTTGAGGACGAGGCCCTTAGGGCCGAAGCGGGGGTCTGGGGGCGGCAGCCCCCAGGGACGGGACGGGTAGGGGCGGCGGGGGCGAGGGAAACCGCCCCCGCGGCGCTGTGCGGCTCGGAGGTGCGGTCCAAGTCGCCAGGTGCCGGGCTGTTCGTACAGTGGATGCAGGAAGGCGAGATCCATGGCTCTTTCCCGCTCGACGGGCGGGTACCCGGACCGCATGACCGACCACGACGAGCGGGGCAGCACCATGACCGGAGTCGACCCCGGCCGGCTGGACGACCAGCAGCTCATGAAGGAGCTGGAGACCATCCACCGGACGCGCCACGACACGCTTCTCTACGGCTCGAACGACGCGCTGCGGGCCCACAACGAACGCATGGCGCAACTGGAGGGCGAATACCTCCGCCGCAACCCGCGCCGCACCGTGGCCTCGGGCCGTACCCGCGAGGGCGCCCGAGACCGCTCCACGGGCAGCCCGGCATGACCTGAGCGGTCGGGCAGGGTGGGCGGGGCGGGGCGGCAGCCTGCGCTCGCGCGGGGCGGAACCCGCTGCACCTTCAACCGGCCCTCGGCCCCGGCCCAGCCCCCGCGACCTCAGCGCCGCACCGGCGGCCGCCCCCAGTGCCGGTGGGCCGACAGCGCGGCGATGAAGGCGTGCAGGAAGTCATCGCTCGCCGGGCCCGGTGAGGTGTCCGTCACCACTCCCTGGTCGGCCACCGTGTGGTGGAACTCGGCGGACAGCCGTACGCCCTCCGGCTCCAGGGCGGACAGGACGCCCACCCCGGACCCGAGCGCGCCGACGGGCTTGCCGTGCCGGTAGGCGTCCCGGACGAAGCGCATCGCGTCCGGGTCCGCGGCCGTGGCCGGGGTGCCCACGGGCCCGCCGGGCAGCAGCACGGCGTCGTAGAGCACGGAGGCGACGGTCGGCAGGGCCCGGTCGACCGCGAACCGGTCACCGTCGGCGCCCGTCACCGAACCGTCCGTGGGCGCCAGGGCCTCGACGATCGCGCCCTGGGCGGCCAGTGACTCACGCACCGACGTGACCTGCGCGGTGTCGACACCGTCGGCGACGAGAACGGCGATCTGCCGGGTGCGGACCGAGCCGTCGCCGCCCAGGGATTCCAGGCTCAGCGCGGGGGAGGAGAGCTTGTCCGCCGCCTCCGTCCCCGACGGCTCCGGTACCCCGACTCCGCGCGCCACCTGGGCGGCCAGGTCGCCGTTGACCTTGGCGAGACGCTCGACCGTCCGGGCCCGCACGGCCATCGTGCCGACCTTGCCGAGCTCGAACCGGAAGGCCGCGACGATGTGCCGCTTCTCCCAGTCCGCCATGCTGTTCCAGAACATCGCGGGCTGGGTGTAGTGGTCCTCGAAACTCGGGCTGCGGCGCCGGATCTTGGCACCGTCGACGCGCTCGGCGTAATGCGTGTACGCGTTTGCTCCGGCGCCGGCGTGCGCGGGGCAGCCGCCGCCGAGGGAGTTCGGGAAGTAGTTCGTGCCGCTGTGCAGCGCGCTCTGGTGGTAGCCGTCGCGTTGATTCGTGCGTACGGGGGCCACGGGCCGGTTCACCGGCAGCTGGGCGAAGTTGGGGCCGCCGAGCCGGATCAACTGTGTGTCCAGGTAGGAGAAGTTGCGGGCCTGGAGCAGCGGGTCGTTGGTGAAGTCGACACCGGGGACGACGTTCGCCGTGTGGAAGGCGACTTGCTCGGTCTCGGCGAAGAAATTCTCCGGGTTGCGGTTCAGCACCATGCGGCCGACCGGTCGTACCGGCACCTGCTCCTCGGGAATGATCTTCGTGGCGTCGAGCAGATCGAAGTCGAAGGCGAACTCGTCCTCCTCCGCCACGAGCTGGACGCCGAGCTCCCACTCGGGGTACTCGCCCGCCTCGATGGCGTCCCACAGGTCCCGCCGGTTGAAGTCCGGGTCACGGCCCTGGCACTCCTGCGCCTCGTCCCACACCAGCGAGTGCACGCCCAGCTTCGGCCTCCAGTGGAACTTCACGAACGTGCCCTTCCCGACCGCGTTCACGAACCGGAAGGTGTGCACGCCGAAGCCCTGCATCATGCGGTAGCTGCGCGGGATCGCCCGGTCCGACATCAGCCACATGATCGCGTGCAGGGTCTCCGGCTGGAGCGAGACGAAGTCCCAGAGCGTGTCGTGCGCGGAGGCACCCGTCGGAATGTCGTTGTGCGGCTCCGGCTTCACCGCGTGCACGAAGTCGGGGAACTTGATGCCGTCCTGGATGAAGAAGACCGGGAAGTTGTTCCCGACCAGGTCGTAATTGCCCTCCGACGTATAGAACTTGGTCGCGAAGCCGCGCACGTCCCGCACGGTGTCGGCCGAGCCGCGCGGCCCCTGCACGGTGGAGAACCGCACGAAGACCGGCGTCCGCACGGACGGGTCCTGGAGAAAGGCGGCGCGCGTGAACTCCGCGCAGGACTCGTACGGTTCGAAGAAGCCGTACGCCCCCGCGCCCCGCGCGTGCACCACCCGTTCCGGGATCCGCTCGTGGTCGAAGTGGGTGAGCTTCTCCCGGAAGTGGAAGTCCTCCATCAGCGTCGGCCCGCGTTCGCCGGCGGCCAGCGAGTCGTCGGTGTGGTCGACCTCCACGCCCTGGTCGGTGGTGAGCGGCCCGGCGGCCGGGTCGTCCGCGCGGAAGGCCTCCCGTTGCTCCTGCTTGCGGTCCCCCATCAGACGGCCTCCTTGGGCTTCCTGGACTCCCGGGCGAACACCTCTAGGAACGTCTCGCAGAAAGCCTTCAGATCGTCCGGCTTACGACTGGTGACCAGCTTGTTCGGGCCGTGGTCGCAGATTCGTACCTGCTCGTCGACCCATGTGCCGCCCGCGTTGCGGATGTCGGTTTGCACACTGGGCCAGGACGTCAGCACCCGGCCGCGTACGACGTCCGCCTCCACCAGCGTCCACGCGGCATGGCAGATCGCGGCGACCGGCCTGCCCTGCTCGAAGAAGTCCCGCACGAACGAGACGGCCTTGCGGTTCGTCCGCAGGTAGTCCGGGTTGGCGACGCCACCGGGCAGCACCAGCGCGCCGAAGGAGTCCGCCGACGTCTCGCCCACGACCTCCTGCACCGGGAACTTGTCCGCCTTGTCGAGATGGTGGAACGCCTGGATCGTGCCGGGCTTCGTGGACACGAGCACCGGCTCGTGGCCGGCGTCCACCGCCGCCCGCCAGGGATCGGTGAGCTCGACCTGCTCGACGCCTTCGGGGGCGGTCAGAAAAGCGATACGCATGATTCCTCAAAGTCCTTTCGTGGTCCCCAAGCGGGCTTCGTCCTTCGCGCGCTTCCTGTCCCGCCGGGCCGTGCGCACGCACCGCAGCAGTTCCTCGCCGTAGGGCAGCAGGACGCAGGTGCCGACCGCGGCCGCGATGCCCGCCAGGTAGCCGCGGGACAGCGGCGGCCGGCGCGGTACCAGACGCCACGCGTCGGGGTCGCCGCGCCCGCCACGCAGCAGGGACGCCACCTGGTCGGCGTGCAGACACATCAGTGAGGCCAGCCCGCCGAAGGGCAGCGACTCCAGAAAGCTGTGGATGTGCTGCTCGACGGGCTTGACCTCGCGGTCGCTGTGGACGGCCGTGCGCACGTCCCACAACGCGGTCGCCTCGTGCGTCGCGGCCGCGCCCAGCTGCACGGTCAGCAGCAGCGGATTGACCTCGTAGCGCAGGGTCAGCGCGATGGGGATGCCGACCTCGGTCATCATCAGCGCGTGGATGAGTGACTCCTTGGTGCCGGTCGTCTCCTCGATCCGGGTCCGCCGGTGCATCCACCAGTCGGCCACGCCCGGTACGAACCAGCTCGGCAGGAGCCCGTACAGCAGATAGCGGGCCGTGGCGTCGCCGACGTCGACGGTGACACCGTGGGCGCTGATCTCGGCGGCCTGGTCGCGGCTCACGCCGGATCACCGAGGATGCCCTGGGTGCGCATGGGCCGCGCCGCCTCGACGAGCGAGGCGTCGGGGCGGACGGCGACCACGCCCGCAGTCATCACGTCCCTCATGAGCTCAGCCATCGTTGTCGGCCCTCCTGCCTCACCCGGCCGGTGCGGGTGCCACGGACGCGTCGGTGCGATGTCGCCCGCGGTACCCGCCCGGCCGAGCCCTTCACACGTTCCTTCGCCGGGCGGACCGCCCGGCCCCGGTCAGGTCCTCGGCCAGTTCCTGGACGTTGGCGTAGCGCGTGGAACGCGGCAGGCGCTCCAGCGACTCGACAAGGGCGTCGGGCGCGTACCCGCGGCGCAGCTCACCGATCAGCTCCCGGGGGCTCGCCGGGAAGGTACCGCGGCGCAGGATCCGCGCCAGTTCGAGCCGGACCGCCTCCATGGACGCCGACGTCCCCGGTGCCACCGGCCCGCCCGCGACCTGCGGGTCGTCCTCCGCGGACGGCTCGGGGTCGTGCCACTCCTCGGTCCGCGTGGGGTGCCCGGACCGCAGCAGACCCTGCAGTTCGTGCTTCATCTCGTCGTCACGGTGAACGCTCAGCCGGTCACTGCCTCGCTGCATGACTCCCTCCAGATCTTCGGGGCTGCGCTCCGCGTACCCGATGACAGGGGGCCGACACAGGGTTTGCACCCCGGAACCCGGGTGACCCGGCGTTCACCACCCCCCACGCACGTTCCGGGGAAGGACCGGTCCCATGGCACTGATCGCTGTGCTCCTCCCGCTTCTCATGCTCGGCGCGGTGCTGGCCCTGGGCCGCTACGAGGAACTGCTCCTGCCGAAGGAACAGGACGACGACGGGCCGGAGGGGGCGGCGCTCGGGCGCTGAGGAGCGGTCGGTCCGCCCGCACGGTGTTTGCGGCGCGGGCAGGGGGGCAGGCGAACCACCAGTGCTTCGGACAGGAGGCACGTCCGTGGGAGCGGGTTTTCCCCGCCATGGGTGTGTCCGGTTCCGGTACGCGCCCCCAACTCCCGCGGTGACCGTCCAACCCAGAGCACCCTTCAAGGGAGTTGCGACGCACCATGCCCACTTCAGTGAGCGCGAAGCACCACCCGCACGACGACGCCCCCGACACCGCGGAGGACTTCCGCAGGCTCGCCGCGCTGCCCGACGGGCAGCAGCGCGACACCGTCCGAGACCGGATCGTCGAATCGTGGCTGCCCATGGCCGACCGGCTCGCCGGACGGTTCCGCAGCCGCGGCGAGAGCTTCGAGGATCTGCGGCAGGTCGCCGCCCTCGGGCTGGTCAAGGCCGTCGACCGATACGACCCCGAGCGCGGCAACGCGTTCGAGAGCTATGCCGTGCCCACCATCACCGGCGAGATCAAGCGGCACTTCCGCGACCACATGTGGACGCTGCACGTGCCGCGCCGGGTGCAGGACCTGCGCAACCGGGTCCGGTTCGCCGTCCAGGACCTGCAGACCGTCTCCGGCCGCAGGCCGACCGCCGCCGAGATCGCCGAGCACGCCGACATGACCGAGGCCGACGTGCGCACCGGCCTCGAGGCGCTGGAGAGTTTCACCGCCCTGTCGCTGGACGCGGAGCTGCCCGGCAGCGATGACGGGTATTCGCTGAGCGACGCGCTGGGCTCCGCCGACCCGGCGCTGGACACGGTCGTCGACCGTGAGGCCGTCAAGCCACGGCTTGCCGCGCTGCCCGAGCGTGAGCGGGCGATTCTGTACATGCGGTTCTTCGGGGACATGACCCAGAGCCGGATCGCCGAGCAGTTGGGAATCTCGCAGATGCATGTGTCTCGGCTGATCAGCCGGTGCTGCAGTCGGGTGCGGGAACAAGTGCTCAGTGACGTGGCCTGACGGGCGGGTTTCGCCGTAGGGGTGCGGGCTGCCTGCGCGGTGCCGGTCCGTTGT
The DNA here is from genome assembly GCF_003963535.1 of Streptomyces cyaneochromogenes. Classification (GTDB taxonomy): domain Bacteria; phylum Actinomycetota; class Actinomycetes; order Streptomycetales; family Streptomycetaceae; genus Streptomyces; species Streptomyces shaanxiensis. The sequence continues at coordinate 8,618,809 of NZ_CP034539.1, forward strand.
GGCCGGTCGCGCTCACGCGGCGGAGCCGCTGTCGACGCAGCCCGCGCCCCTTCAGGGTGTTGCCGTCACCGCGAGTGTCATGTGGCGGGACATGGTGTCCATGGCCTTCGCCTCTGCCATGGAGAACGGCGGGCGGGCACCGCACCGGAAGAGGGTGAGTACGCCCTGTACCGTGCCGTCGGACGTCAGGGGCACGCACAGCAGTGATGTGACGTTCGCCTGTACGAGGACGGGTGCGCCCTCCGTGTTCCTGCCGAAGGCGTCCGGGTCCTCGGGGCGTACCTGGAGGGACGGGGATCCGGTGCGGGTGGTCTCCGTGACCAGGGGGCAGGTGGCCGGGTCCTGTTCCGTGAGCGCGGCCGCCTCCTTCTGCGAGGGGGCCAGCACCGCCGTACGGGACAACCGCAAGGTGCCCGTGTCGGCGATCACCCAGTCGGCGAAACGGCCGTGCAGGACCTTGGCCGCCTGTCGGACGACGGCCTCGCGGTCGCCGCGCGGCGCACTGAGCAGGGCCGTGGTCATCTCGTCCTGGAGGTCCGTCAGGGCCGCGTGCCGGGTCGTCTCGGTGAGGTCGGGAACCTGGGCCGTCGGCGTGGCGGCCGGGGCCGGTCCGCCGGACTGCAGCACCACCAGGACCGTGGTGTGCGGCTCGCCGTTCGGGCGTACGGCGGCCAGGGTGGCGTGGACCGGTGCGGACGGATGCTGCTGGAGGTGCACGGTGAGGCTGCGGTCGCCCTCGCCGCGGGCCACCGCCGCGGCCTGGGAACGGAACGCCACCCGGTCGGCGTGGGCGAGGAAACCGGTCAGCGGGCGGCCCGTCGCATAGCCCGCCCGGACGCCCGTGAAGGACGTCGCCGCGAAGTTCAGCCGGCGCACCACCGTCTCCCGGTCCACCAGCGCCACCGGCAGCGGAAACCGCTGGAAGACCGCGCGCAGCAGGTGCTGTTCCTGGCGGTCGGCGGACGTCGTACGGGGCTGTCCGCCCGAGGACAGCCGCTCGTACCAAGGCCACAACTGGTCGGCGACGTGGTCGAGTTCGAAGATGGCCGCGTCGAGGACGGTCGGCAGATCCCCCTCCGACACGGATCGCGCCGCCTTGAGCTCCGCGACGCGGCGCACGAAGTCCACGAGCTCCTCACCGAATTCGTCCGTCTGCGCCATGGGATGAACCTAGCTGGTGACAAGGCGTTTCGGGGCACTGAGGAGCAACTGGCCTGCTCTGTTCGCCCGTTGTTTTCCCCGGCCGGGACGGGGCACGCGCACAAAAGAGGAGGAGTTGAGAATGCCCGCTCATGAACAAGTGGATCGCTGGGGTGACGAATCCCCTGAAGCCGCCCTTCCCGGGCGCAGGCTGTCCGAGTTGGTCGAACAGGCCGTGCGCTGCACCGCTGACTGCTGCGGAGCGAGCAGCATGGTGAGCGAGGCGGGAACCGAACGGCCCGCCGCCGTCACCCATCCCGACCTCGCCGGACTCGTCGCCGTGCAACTGCGCTCCGGGGACGGGCCCATTCCGGACGCGCTGGAACGTGGCGAGCCCGTCGACTCGGCCGACCTGCTGCGCGACGAGCGCTGGCCCGAGTACCGCGCCATGGCGCTCGACTCGGGTGTGCGCTCCAGCGTCACGCTGCCGTTCCGCCGCTCCGGGCTCACGGTGACGCTCAGTCTCTACAGCTTCCGGCCGGGCGCCCTGGAGAACACCTCGCACGGGCCCGTGCAGGCCCTCGGCGACCTCGCCGCGAGCTGCCTGGTCCGCGACCGCTCCTACCGTGCCGCGCTCACCGAGCTCGGCCACCTCGGCACCGCCCTGCGCTCGCGGCCCGTAGTCGACCAGGCGTGCGGCATCGTCATGCACGTCCTCGGCTGCGACGCCGACGCCGCCTTCGGTGTACTGCGCCGCATCTCCCAGGGCACCAACCGCAAGCTGGCGGATGTCGCGTCCGGCGTCGTCAGCAGGCGGGGGCGGGGCCTGGAGCGGGACTTGGCGGCGTTGCTGAACTGACAGGTGGGGTGGGGTGGAACAGCGGGCTTGGGGTGGACATGCCCGCTGCCGCCCAGGGTTTGGAAACCCAACTCGCCGGGGCGACTCGGCATGCCTCCCGGCGTCACCCGCTCGGCCGCCCCCGTCCCGCGAATGGTGTCCGGCCGCGCGCGCCCGGGCGCCGGGCGGGCTGTCATGGCTGCGGGGGCACGAACGCCGTACCCCCGCAGCCGTCGGCCGAAGGAGTCCACCCCATGCGCCGCACCGCCCGTGCCCTGTCCGTCGCCGCTCTGATCGGTGTCGTCCTGGGTTTCGCCGCCTCGGCCGCCCTGGCGGACCCGGCCGCGGAGGTCAGCCCCGGCACCGTCTCCCCGGGCGGGAGCGTCACCGTGTCCGTCTCCTGCGACCCCATCGAGGGGAACGCGCCCCCCACCATCGACGCCACCTCGCAGGCGTTCGAGGAGGGCACCGTCCAGCTGAAGCGGGTCCCGGGCAACGAGGAGAAGGCGGCGGGGGCCGCCTACAGCGGCACCGCACGTGTCCCCCCGGCCGAGAACCTCGAGGGTGACTCGGACGCGGTCGGATCCGACTCCGCGTCGACGGTCGACGGAACCTGCCCGGCGGCCTCCGGCGGCGAGAGCAAGCCGTGGAGCGCGACGTTCACGGTGACCCGCGACAGCGGTGGCGGCAAGGACAGCGGTGGTGGCGGCAAGGACGGCGCCGGGGGCGGCAAGGACGGCGCCGGGGGCGGCAAGGACGGCGTCGGCGGCGAGGACGGCGGCGAGGAGGGCGCTGGTGGCGAGGGGGGCGTGGAAGAAGGCTCTCAGGGAGGTACGGACGGCGGCGAGGCCGGTGAGGAGGGCACCGAGGGTGGCGCGGACGACACAGGCACCGGCACTGAAACCGGCCCCGACGCCGACGCCGACGCCGACGCCGGCATCGGCCCCGACACCGGCTCCGGCAACCGTCGCTCCTGCGCCGAGTCCCGTCCGGACGGGTCCGCGCCCCATCTGACCGAGCCCTACGCGGAGGAGACCGGGGCCCTCTGGGACGAGGGTGAGGGACACTCGGAAGACTGCGACGACGCGGCCGCGCGGCAGGGTGTGCGGGCCGGTGCGGGCGGCGCCTTCACCGACTCCGTGCCCGCCCTCGTCGCCGGCGGCGTCCTGATCGCGGGTTCCCTGGGCGGCGCGGTGTACCGGCTGCGCCGCAAGAAGCCCGCCTCGGAGGACTGATCCTCACGGCCACGCGTCCGCCCGACCGCCCGTCGACCCGGGACGTCCGGCACCGCGCCCGCCGACATCGCGCCGGGCGAAACCCGGGCGGGCGCCCATGGCGTCGCGCGACGATGGGTACGCAGAGCGCGAGGAGCACACGGCACACCGTGCGGCCCCCGCACCGTAGGAACCTCAGAGCCCGCGCCACTCGCGGCACGGCACACCGACCCGCACGGAGCACCCGACCACGACGAACCACCCAGGCACCAGGCACAGCGCGGAGGCACCGATGCGCCGGACGGACCCCGAAGGCCACGGCCCCGTCCGTTACGGGCCGCCGCTCCCGGACGACGGGCTGCCCGTGCTGCCCGAGTCGGCCGCCGTGCTCGCCGCGGCCGCGGGGCGGTCCGAGAGCGAACCGGTCGGGGGCGGCCCCGCACTCCTGGAGGCCGCGTGCGGCTACTGGGCGCGGCGTGGCCTGCCGACCGAGCCCGAGCGGGCCGTGGCGGGTCCCGGCGCCCCCGCCCTGCTGCTCGCGCTGACCTTCGCGATCGGCGGCGACGTGCTGGTGCCGAGGCCCTGTGCCGCCTGGTGGGCGCCGTACGCACGCCTGTTGGGCAGACCCGTCTTCCATGTGGCGACACCGGCCGAGTGCGGCGGGGTCCCGGACCCGTACGCCCTGCTGGAGACCGTCCGCCGGGTTCGTGCCGAAGGCGGTGACCCGCGGCTGCTCGTGCTGTCCGTCGCGGACGACCCCACGGCCACGGTGGCCCCGCCCGAGACCCTGCACGAAACCCTGGAGGCGGCCACCGGGGAGGGGCTGCACCTGGTCAGCGACGAGACCTGGCGCGACACCGTGCACGCCCCGCACGACACCGTGCTGCTCAGCCCCGCCGAGATGCTGCCCGAGCAGGTCACCGTCGTCACGGACCTGGCCGGTGCCCACCTCCCGCCGGGCTGGCCGGCCGCGGTCGCCCGGTTCCCCGCGGGCGAGGACGGTGACGGCCTCCACGCGCGCGTGCTGGACGTGCTCACCGCGCTCGGCGCCCGCGTCGCCGGCCCTGTCGCCCTCGCGGCCGGGTACGCGCTCACGGAACCCGAGCCGGTCACCGCGCGGGTCACCGCCGCCGTACGCCTGCACGCGCGCGTGGCCGCCGCCGCGCACGCCGCGGCCGTGGGGGCCGGGGCTCTCGCGCGGCCCCCGCAGGCCGGGCGGCACCTGTACGTCGATCTCGCCCCCCTGCGCGCCGGGCTGTCCTCGCACGGTGTGGGGGACGCGCAGGACCTGGAGGACTTCCTCGCCGCCCGGCTCGGCATGCCGGCACCGGGCGGGCACCGCTTCGGCGACGACCTCCAGGCCCTGCGTGTGCGGCTGTCCACCGGACCGCTGCTCGCGGGCACCGAAGAGGAACGCGCGGAATGCGTCACCTCGTCCGCGCCGTTGGAACTGCCACACGTGCAGCGCGCGTTGATCCACTTGAAGTCGGTCTTCGACGATCTCCGTGACGACGCTCAGCGATGGGAGCCTCCTCGATGACGCAGCAGTCCGAGTCGACCACCACGCGTACGACCACCACGCGTACGACCACCACACATCCAGCCACCACGCGGACAACCGCCACACGTACGACCGACCCGAGCACCACCGCGCAGGACGCCGACGCTCCTGCGGACCCATCGGCCTTCGCGCCCCCGTACCCGCCGCTCGCCGCACCCCGCCCGCTGGGCGAACTCCGCGCGTGGCCGCGCACCTTCCACGACCGCCTCACCGCCCCGCTCCCCGGCATCAGGACCCTCGCCCGCTTCGCCCGCGAGGGCGCCGTACGCCCCGGCCGCGAGGGACTCGCCGACATCCCGCGGCTGCCCTTCGAGCCGGGCCCGCTGCCCCGTGTCGACGCGCGCACGATCGCCGTCTCCTGGGCGGGGCACGCCAGTTGGGTCGTCCGGATCGGCGGGCTGACCGTCCTGACCGACCCGGTCTGGTCGCGCCGCATCCTCGGCACCCCGGCCCGTATCACCCCCGTGGGCATCGCCTGGAGCGCCCTGCCCCGCGTGGACGCGGTCGTCATCAGCCACAACCACTACGACCACCTGGACGCACCCACGCTGCGCCGGCTCCCGCGCGACACCCCCGTGTTCGCGCCGGCCGGCCTCGCCTCCTGGTTCCGTCGCCGCCGGTTCACCCGGGTCACCGAGCTGGACTGGTGGGAGGCGGCCGAACTGTCCGGCGTCCGCTTCGACTTCGTGCCCGCCCACCACTGGTCCAAGCGCACCCTCGTCGACACCTGCCGCAGCCTGTGGGGCGGCTGGGTGCTCACCGCCCCCGACGGACAGCGCGTGTACTTCGCCGGCGACACCGGCTACGGCCACTGGTTCACCCGCATCGGCGAGCGCTACCCCGGCATCGACCTCGCCCTGCTCCCCATCGGCGCCTACGACCCCCGCTGGTGGCTCAGCGACGTCCACTGCGACCCGGAGGAGGCGGTGCGGGCCGCCCAGGACCTCGGCGCGCGGCGGATGGCACCGATGCACTGGGCGACGTTCGTCCTGTCGGCGGAACCGGTCCTGGAACCGCTCACGCGGGTGCGTGCGGCGTGGGAGAAGGCGGGGCGGGACCGGGAGGACTTGTGGGACCTGCCGGTTGGTGGCTCACGGGTGCTCGACAACGCCGGGTAAGGGTCGCAACCTCAGGGGCGCGGGAACTGCGCGAGCAACCACGTACAACCCGCACCCCGCAACGAACATCACCTGGCAGATCGAACCCGCCTCCAAACACTCGGCACCGCACTGATCACCACGGTCAGTACGACCGCCGCCACCACGCCTTGCCAAGGCTCCGGGAACAGCGAGCCCCCCAGGATCCCGATCAACTGATACGTCACCGCCCACGCAAGGCACGCCGGAAAGTTGCCGCGCGCGAACCGCCGCATCGGCCACTTCGCCAGCAGACACGCCAGCATCACCGGCAGCCGCCCCGCCGGCACCAGCCGCGACAGCACCAGCACGGCCACACCGTGCTCGGCGAGCTTCTCCTGGGCCTGAGTGAGCCGCTCCTCCGGCGCGCGCGAGCGGATCGCCTCCAGCCAGCGCGAGCCGTTCTTCGATCCCATGCCGCGCCGGCCCAGCCAGTACAGCGTCGCGTCGCCCAGGAACGCGGCCGTCGACGCCGTCACGAACACCAGGGCCAGCGAGAACGGGGCCGTCTGGTGAAACGCCACCACCGCCGCCGAACTCACCAGCGCCCCCGTCGGCACGACGGGCACCAGCGCTCCGATCAGCACCAGCAGGAACAGTGTCGGATAGCCGATCGCCTGCTGCGTCGACTCGGTCGGCACCACCGTCGCGGTGGTGGCCAGCACCGTCACCGGGTCACTTCCAGGCGCACGCTCTCCCCGTGCGCGAGCCGGTGCACCGACACGCCGGGCGCGCGCTCGGCCGCGAGCCGCGCGAACTCGTCGCCGGGCGCGTGGAATTCATGGGGGCGTACGGCGTCCATGCCGATCGGCCAGTACGTGCCGTAGTGCACGGGCACGGCACTGCGCGGGACGAGCCGCGCCAGTGCCTCGGCCGCCCGCCCGGCGTCCAGATGGCCTTCCCCGAGATACGGCCCCCAGCCGCCCACCGGCAGCAGGGTCACGTCGACCGGACCGACCTCCTTCGCCATCGACTCGAACAGGCCGGTGTCCCCGGCGAAGTACGTGCGCCCCTCGCCCTCGATGACGTAGCCGAGCGCGGGGGAACGGTGCGGGCCGACGGGCAGTCGCCGCCCGTCGTGCCGCGCGGGAACCGCCCGTACGGTCACCCTGCCCACCGATGTGACGTCCCCGGGCGCCATCTCGGTCACCCGCAGCTGCGTGAGGCGGCGCAGCCCCGGCACCGCGCGGGACGCACCCGCGGGCACGAGCAGGTGGGTGCCCTGCGCCAGCCTGGCCAGGGACGGGACGTGCAGGTGGTCGGCGTGCAGGTGGGAGACCACGGCGACGTCCGCGCGCCAGGCGTCGGGCGGTGGCAGGTCGCCCCGGCGGCGGCGCAGGTGTGCGAGCCGGCGCGCGAACAAGGGATCGGTGAGCACGCGCACGTTCGAATCCTCGACCGTGCAGGTGGCGTGACCCCACCAGGTGACCTCCACCGGCACCTTCTTTGCCTCCTTCGCGCGACTCCCCGAAGCGTACGGGCTGGAGTAGGGTCGGCGGCGAAACCCGGAGGTGAGGGGGACGCCATGGGGTCATCCGTAGTGCGCGTCACGGCGATCGCCAGTCTGACGCCGCTCGAAGAGCTGGACGCCGACCCCTTCCTGGTGGACTCCCGCAGCCAGCACGCGATGTGCGCGCACTGGGCCGCCGAGCACGGGTACGTCGTCGCGCGCGAGCTCCTCGTACGACGGCTGCGGGCCGACCACAGCGTGCTGTGGGAAGGCGTCCGGCCCGGCCTCGACCTGTTCGTGGCGCCCAGCCGGAGGGTGCTGGAGAGCGCCTTGTCGTCCGTCGAGGAGTTCACCGCGGAGTGCGCCCGGCGCGGGGTGCGGGTGGAGACGGTGGGGCGCGCGGAACCGTTGTACGACGCCCAGATGAAGGCCCGGGTGCACCGCAGGCTGTCGATGCCGACGGCCGGATACGACGGCCGCTGAGGATCACGGCCGACGGTGGACCGCGGACCCCCGGGAACCGGGGTCGTGCACCATGCGTTGTCGCAGGCGTGTGCCAGGCTGGGGGCGTAGGGGCCTGTGCCTCGACGCGGGTCGGGACGTGAGGTGGGCTGGGCGTGCGTGGTAGGCGTTGGCGGCGGGTTGCCAGTCAGGTCGGGCGGAGCGTTGCCGTGTGGGCCGTCTCCACCGTCACCATGCTCGTGCTCGCCGGGATCCTGCCCGACTTCCAGCTGCAGTCGGCGGACGGCGACAGCGCCACCCGGATCGCCGTCACCGCGGCCCTGGGCGCCGGTGCGTTCGGTCTGCTCTCGGCGATCTTCTGGCCTCTGCTCGTACGGCTCCTGCTCCTCGTGCCCGCCCTCGTGCTCGGCCTGCTGGTGTTCTTCCTCAACGGCTCGCTGCTGATCATCGCGCTGCGCCTGGTCCCCTCCGGCGACAGCGAGGCCGCCCCCGAGACCGCCGTCATCGTCGCCGCCGTGATGTCCGCGGTCGCCTCCGCCACCGGCGCCGCCCTGGCCGTACGGGACGACGACGCGTACCGGCGCCGCCTGTACCGTCTCGCCGACCGCCGCCGCGGCGCCCTGCCCCCCGGCCCGGCAAGCCCCGGCACCGTCTTCCTGCAGCTCGACGGCGTCGGCCACGACGTCCTCCTCGACGCTGTCGGCAAGGATCTGATGCCCACCATCGCCCGCTGGCTCGGCGACGGCGACATCGACGCCACAGCCGAGGCCGCAGCCCGGCCCACCCACCGGCTCACCCCCTGGCGCACCGACTGGTCCAGCCAGACCGGCGCCAGCCAGCTCGGCATCCTGCACGGCAGCAACCACGACGTCCCCGCGTTCCGCTGGTACGAGAAGGCCGGACGCGAGGTGATGGTCTGCAACCGCCCGACCAGTGCCGCCGAACTCCAGCGCCGCGCCGTCGACCGCACCGGCGACGGCGGGCTGCTCAGCGCCGACGGAGCCAGCCGCGGCAACCTCTTCAGCGGCGGCGCCGACGAACAGGCCCTCGTGCTGTCCATCGCGACCAGACGGCGCGGCCGGGAGAACCGCTCCCGGGCCGGCTACTTCGCCTACTTCTCCGACCCGGCCAACGCCGTACGCACCGCCCTGTCCTTCATCGCCGAGGTCGGCCGCGAGATCGGCCAGTCGACCCGGGCCCGGGTCCGCAAGGTCCGGCCGAGGGTCTCCCGCGGCGGCCTCTACCCCTTCGTCCGCGCCTTCGCGACCGTCGTCGAACGGGACGTCGTCGTCGCCGCGGTGATGGGCGACATGTTCGCCGGCCGCACAGCCGTCTACGCCGATCTCGTGGCGTACGACGAAGTGGCCCACCACTCCGGGCCCGCGAGCCGCGACGCCGAGAAGGTCCTCGAACGCCTGGACCGCGCGCTCGCGTTGATCGAGAAGGCCGCCGAGCACGCCCCGCGGCCGTACCGCGTCGTCGTGCTGTCGGACCACGGACAGAGCCCCGGCGAGACCTTCCGCTCGCGCTACGGCCTGGGCCTCGGCGACCTGGTGCGGGCCGGCTGCGGACTGCCCGTGCCGCGCAGGGCGCAGCGCACCCACAGCGGCGCCGAGGCCCGCGCGGCGGTACGCGCGGCGCTGCGCCGGCCCGTCGAGGAGGGCGGCGAGCAGCACCGCCCCTCGCGCCGCCGCTCCGAGCCGATCGTGCTGGCCTCCGGCAACCTCGGCCTGGTCTCCTTCCCGGACGTGCCGCACCGGATGACCAGGGAGGAGATCGACGCCCGCCACCCGGCGCTGCTCACCACGCTCGCCAATCACCCCGGCATCGGCTTCCTGCTCGTCCGCAGCGAGGAGCACGGCGGGGTCGTGCTCGGCGCGTACGGCGCGGAGATCCCGCTGGATCGACTGGACGGCGATCCCGGGCCGTTGGAGGCCTTCGGGCCGGGTGCCGCCGACGCCGTGCGCCGTACGCACTCGTTCCCGAACACCGCCGACATCATGGTCAACTCCATGTACGACCCCGCCGACGGCGAGGTGCTCGCCTTCGAGGAGCAGATCGGCTCGCACGGCGGACTCGGCGGGGCGCAGGGCAGGCCGTTCCTGCTGTCGCCGCTGGCCTTCACCGCGCCGGTCGACGACGGGGAGGACCTCGTCGGCGCCGAGCACGTCCACCGAGTGCTGCGCCGCTGGCTGCACGAGACCAACGGCCCCCAGGTGCCACTGACGCCGCCTCAGGACCAGCGGGCGGCCTGATCGCGAATAAATCGCATGACGTCCGCAACCATCAATTGAGAACCTCGACGGCGAGCAACCACATCCGCGAGAGCGGCGCCGGTTTAGGCGCAATGAGGGGAGCCCCTGCTTTGCAGGCAGCCGTCACCGTCACGCCCGCCCGAATCCCCGAACTCCTGCTCGGCCTCGCCACCGTGCGGCCGGTCTTCATCTGGGGCGCCCCCGGCATCGGAAAGTCCTCCCTCGTCAGGGACTTCGCCGCGTCCCTGGGGCTGGAGTGCGTGAGCCTGCTCGGTACGCAACTCGCGCCGGAGGACCTGATCGGCGTGCCGCAGATCCGGGACGGGCGCTCGGTGTTCTGCCCGCCGGAGGCGATCGCCCGCGACGAGCCGTACTGCCTTTTCCTGGACGAGCTGAACGCGGCCACCCCGGATGTGCAGAAGGCGTTCTACTCGCTGATCCTGGACCGCCGCATCGGCAACTACGAGCTGCCCAAGGGCTCGATCGTCATCGGCGCCGGCAACCGCGCCACCGACAACGCCCTCGCCCGCCCCATCGCCTCCGCCCTCGTCAACCGCCTCACCCACGTCCACCTGGAGGCCTCCGCCAAGGACTGGCTGACCTGGGCCGCGAACAACGGCATCCACCCGTGGATCCTGGACCACCTCACCGACCGCCCCGACCACCTGTGGTCCAAGCCGCCGAAGACCGAGGAGCCGTTCTCCACGCCCCGCTCCTGGCACATGCTCTCCGACGCGCTGCACTCCTTCGGCCGCGACCTCGACGAGGAGACCCTGAGGGTCCTGGCGCACGGCACGCTGACGCCCGTGCACGCCACGGCGTTCTGCGGCTACGTCAAGATCGTGCGAAGCCAGTACGGCATCGAGGCCATCATCAAGGGCGACGCCCGCTGGCCGCACCGCATGGAGGACCGTGACCTGCTCTACTACCTCGCCGAGTCCTTCCGCGGCCGCCTGATCAAGGAACTGCCCGTCAGCAAGGAGCACATGTCGGCGAGCGGCCGGCAGACCGCGTACCGCGCGAAGTCGCTGCTGGTGCAGCTCGCGGAGATCTCCGTCGAGGTCGCCCAGAGCGTCATCGCCTCCGACGCCGACGGCAACCCGGTGCTGCCGTCCTGGTTCCTGGTGGAGGCGGCGCGGGACATGCCGCGGCTGGTGGAGGCGCGGCGATGAGCCGCACCCATGACAAGGGGAAGGGGAAGAAGAAGCGGGACCTGGCGGCGGAGGCGTTCGCCGAGGGGATGCGGCTGGTGCGCGCCAACCCGGCGCTCGCCGCCGTCGAGTTCGTCGTCTGCCGCCAGGAGAAGTGCGAACAGGCGCCCCGCGACGGCCTCGTCCGCGTCGACTCCGACGGCGACCTGCACGTCCACCCCGACCGCCTTGCGGAACCCGCCACCTGGGCCTGGGCCATCGCCCACGCCGTCCTGCACCTCGGCTTCGGCCATGTCCCGTCGCGGAAGGGTGTGCCCGTGCAGCCCGACCGCGCCGACCTCGCCGCCCGCTGCGTCGTCGTCAACCGCTTCCTGCTCTCCTTCCCGGTCGGGAAGGCACCGGACCACCTCCCGCTGACCTACCCGGACGGCGACGAGGAGCAGCTCGCCGCGCGCTGGCGGCGCGACGGCATCCCGGCCGCCTACGAGCGCTGCGGCACGGCGGGCCCGGACCCCGACCTGCTGCTCGTGGAGTGGCGGGGCTGGCTCGGCTCGCCCCCGGACCACCAACTCGCCTTCGCCACCGCCCTGACCCGCACCGTCTCCACCGCGATGGACATGGCGGGCGGCCGCCGCGACTCCATGGACGGCGAGCCGGTCAAGAAGCGGCCCTGGCAGTGGGCACTGGAGTGGTTCATCACCTCCTACCCGCTGCTCGGCGGCATCGCGGCCGGCATCAAGCTGGTCGCCGACGCCGAACTCGCCCACGCGCACGGCATCGCCGTCGCCGCCGTCAACGCCGAGGCCGGCGAGATCTACATCAACCCGCTGCGGACCTTCGAGTCCGAGGAATGGCGGTTCATCCTCGCCCACGAAATGCTGCACGCCGCCCTGCGCCACGGCGACCGCTGCGGCACCCGCGACCCGTACCTGTTCAACGTCGCCTGCGACTACGTCATCAACGGCTGGCTGCGCGAGATGCAGGTCGGCGAGATGCCCCAAGGGCTGCTGTACGACGCGCAGTTCAGCGGCCTGTCCGCCGAGGAGGTGTACGACCGGATCGCCGGCGACCTGCGCCGGATGCGCCGGCTGGCCACCCTGCGCGGCAAGGGCGTAGGCGATGTGCTCGGCGCCCCGCTCGGCCCGCCCGGCGACTACGTCGACCTCGACGAGTTCTACCGCCGGGGCCTGTGCCAGGGCCTGGACCTGCACCAGCAGCAGGAGCGCGGCTTCCTGCCCGGCGGCCTGGTCCAGGAGATCCGCGCGCTCAGCCATCCGCCGCTGGCGTGGGACGCCCGACTCGCCCGCTGGTTCGACGAGTTCGTGCCACGCCCGGAGCCGGTGCGGACGTACGCCCGTCCCGCGCGCCGTCAGGCGTCCACCCCCGACATCCCGCGCGCGGGCCGCTACTTCCCGCCCGAGGAGATCGCCCGCTGCACCTTCGGTGTCGTCCTGGACACCTCCGGCTCCATGGACCGCGTGCTCCTCGGCAAGGCGCTCGGCGCCATCGCCTCCTACGCCGCGGCACGCGACGTACCGGCGGCCCGGGTGGTGTTCTGCGACGCGGCGCCGCACGACGCCGGGTATGTGCCGGTGACGGACATCGCCGGGCGGGTGCGGGTGCACGGCCGGGGCGGGACGGTCCTGCAGCCCGGGATCGACCTCCTGCAGCGTGCGGACGACTTCCCGCCGGGCGCGCCCGTCCTGGTCATCACGGACGGCTGGTGCGACGTACTTCGGGTGCGGCGCGAGCACGCGTACCTGATTCCCCAGGGTCGTCGCCTGCCGTTCACCGCGCGTGGGCCGGTCTTCCGGGTGCAGTGAGCCGGAGTGTGATCGGATGGGGGCACGGACCCAGGAAACGGGCCCCCACGCGAAAGGAAGAATCGTGGCTACCACGCGCTCCGCACACACCGTCTGGGAAGGCAACCTGCTCGAGGGCAACGGTGTCGTCAACTTCGACTCTTCTGGTGCCATCGCGGCGCAGCCGGTCACGTGGGCCTCGCGCTCTCAGGACGCCAACGGCAAGACCAGCCCCGAGGAGCTGATCGCCGCCGCGCACTCCAGCTGCTTCTCCATGGCGCTGTCGCACGCCCTGAACGGCGCGGGCACGCCTCCCACCAAGCTCGTCACGTCGGCCGACGTGAGCTTCCAGCCGGGGGAGGGGATCACGGGGATTCACCTCACCGTTGAGGGCACGGTGCCGGGGATCGACGACGAGGCGTTCGTCGCCGCGGCGGAGGATGCCAAGAAGAACTGCCCGGTCAGCCAGGCGCTGACGGGCACGACGATCACGCTGTCGGCCAAGCTCGCCTGAGCAGTTCCCCGCGCCCCTTTTCGGGGCGCGGGGCCTCGGTGGCTGAGCGGGCGCTCAGCCACCGTTTGGTCCTCGCCTCCTAGGTCACCCGTCCCATTGACAAGAACCCGCTCAAGTTTTGTGCTGGAGTTCAAGGGGCGCCCTGGCGGAAGGGGACAGCGATGGCACGCGCGGTCGGGATCGATCTCGGGACCACGAACTCGGTGGTGGCCGTCCTGGAGGGCGGCGAACCCACGGTCGTCGCCAATGCGGAGGGGGCCAGGACCACACCGTCGGTCGTCGCCTTCGCCAAGAACGGCGAGGTCCTCGTGGGTGAGGTGGCCAAGCGGCAGGCGGTGACGAACGTCGAGCGCACCGCCCGCTCCGTGAAGCGGCACATGGGCGACGGGAACTGGCGCTTCCCTGATCAGGGTGACATCGACGGCACCCGCTACCGGGCGCAGGAGCTGTCCTCCCGCGTGCTGCAGAAGCTGAAGCGGGACGCCGAGTCCTATCTCGGCGAGGATGTCACCGACGCGGTGATCACCGTTCCCGCGTATTTCGACGATGCCCAGCGGCAGGCCACCAAGGAGGCCGGGGAGATCGCGGGCCTGAAGGTCCTGAGGATCATCAACGAGCCCACGGCCGCCGCCCTCGCCTACGGCCTTGACCGGGGCGAGGAGCAGACGGTGCTGGTCTTCGACCTCGGCGGCGGCACCTTCGACGTCTCGCTGCTGGAGATCGGTGACGGCGTCATCGAGGTCAAGGCCACCAACGGCGACACGCATCTCGGTGGCGACGACTGGGACCAGCGGGTCGTCGAGTACCTCGTGAAGAAGTTCAAGGGGCAGTACGGCATCGACCTCGGCAACGACAAGATGGCCCTGCAGCGGCTGCGCGAGGGCGCCGAGAAGGCCAAGATCGAGCTGTCCAGCTCCTCCGAGACGACGATCAACCTGCCCTACATCACCGCCTCCGCCGAGGGCCCCCTCCACCTCGACGAGAAACTGACCCGCGCCCAGTTCCAGGAACTCACCGCCGACCTCCTCGACCGCTGCAAGACCCCCTTCCACCAGGCCGTCAAGGACGCCAACATCAAGCTCGCCGCGGTCGACCACGTCATCCTGGTCGGCGGCTCCACCCGTATGCCCGCCGTCACCGACCTCGTGAAGGAACTCACCGGCAAGGACCCGCACAAGGGCGTCAACCCCGACGAGGTCGTGGCCGTCGGCGCGACCCTCCAGGCCGGTGTCATCCGCGGCGACGTCAAGGACGTCCTGCTGCTCGACGTCACCCCGCTGTCCCTCGGCATCGAGACCAAGGGCGGCATCATGACGAAGCTCATCGAACGCAACACGACCATCCCCACCCGGCGTTCGGAGATCTTCACGACGGCCACCGACAACCAGCCCTCCGTCGGCATCCAGGTCTACCAGGGCGAACGCGAGATCGCCGCGTACAACAAGAAGCTCGGCGTCTTCGACCTCACCGGGCTGCCGCCCGCACCGCGCGGGGTGCCGCAGATCGAGGTCGCGTTCGACATCGACGCGAACGGGATCATGCACGTCTCCGCGAAGGACCTGGCCACCGGCCGCGAACAGAAGATGACGGTCACCGGCGGCTCGGCCCTGCCCAAGGACGACATCGACCGCATGATGCGGGACGCCGAGCAGTACGCCGAGGAGGACCACAAGCGCCGCGAGGCGGCGGAGACGCGCAACCAGGCCGAACAGCTCGTCTACCAGACCGAGAAGTTCCTCCGCGACAACGAGGACAAGGTCCCCGCGGACACCAGGTCGGAGGTCGAGTCGGCGATCACGGACCTCAAGGAGCAACTGAAGCAGAACGCCGAGACGAACGCCCTGCGCACCGGCGTCGAGAAGCTGGCCACCGTCAGCCAGAAGATGGGGCAGGCGATGTACGCCTCCGCCTCCGCGGCAGGGTCGGCCGACGAGCCGACGGCGAGCGAGCCCGAGGAAGAGGGCGTGGTGGACGCGGAGATCGTGGACGACGAGAAGGACCAGCGGGACCAGAAGGGCGGGGCGGCCTAGCTAGGAGCCGGCCTTCTCCCAGCCCCGCTTCTCCGGCCGCGGCCCCAGCTGCTCGGGGTCGCGGCTCCGGTAGACCACGTACGGCCGGAACAGATACTGCACCGGCGCGCTGAACATGTGTACCAGCCGGGTGTACGGCACCAGTGCGATCAGCGCCATGCCGATCACCGCGTGCACCTCGTACAGCACCGGCACGCCCGCCATGAGGTCGATGTCCGGCTGCAGGGTGAACAGGCTGCGGGCCCAGGGAGCGATGGACTGGCGGTAGTCGTAGCCGTCGCCGCCGGCGTGGGACAGCTTGGCTGCCATGCCCATCACGATCGCCGCGAGCAGGACGACGTACATGGCCTTGTCGTTGGCGGTCGTCGCCCGGAACACGGGCGCGTTGGAGAGCCGCCGGCGGTAGACCAGCAGCACGATCCCGGCGAGCGCGAGCAGGCCGGCCGCGGTGCCGCCGTAGAGGGAGAACAGGTGGTAGGTGTGCTCGCTGACGCCTACGGTCTCCGTCCACGACTCGGGGACGAACAGCCCGACGACATGGCCGGCCAGCACGAACAGGATGCCGTAGTGGAAGGCGGGCGAGGCGATGTTCAGCAGCTTCGACTCGTACACCTGCGACGAGCGCGTGGTCCAGCCGAACCGGTCGTGGCGGTGGCGCCAGAAGAGGCCGGCGACGAGCAGGGCGAAGGTGATGTACGGCAGGACGCCCCAGAGGAACGTGGTCATGAGCGTGCCCCCGTGGGTGTGGTCGGCAGTGTGGCGCATACGGCGTCCAGGACGGACGCGTACGGTGTCCCGAAGTCGGTGAGCCGGGAGCGCAGCTGCTCCAGGGCGTCGCGGTGTTCCAGCAGCAGTTCGGTGTTGCCGGTGCGGGCCGCGAACTCCAGTACCGCGGGCAGGAAGTCGGGCAGCTCCTCGCCGGTGAACGCCAGGCCGTGCGCGCGGTAGAGGTCCTTGAAGCGCACCAGCGACATGCCGCGCCGCCGGGTGTCCCCGTCCTGCCACCAGCTCAGGTACAGGCTGTGGCGGTTCTTGAAGTCGAAGACCTCGACGTAGTGCGCGGCCAGCTCCTGCGGGGGCGTGAGCGCCGCGTGGTCGGTGAACTCCCGCAGCTGCGGGGCCGCTTCGCGCAGGAGTGGCAGGCGGGCGCGGAAGTCGTCGTCGGGGTAGGTCAGACAGAGCGCGGCCGCCTGGTAGAGCACCTCGAAGGAAGGCATCAGGCCTCCTCTGGGTCGGACGGGCCGACCGGTTGCGTCGGGTGGTCCGCGGTCTGCCGGCTGCGCAGGGCGTGGAAGTTCTCCACCGGCACCAGCGGCAGCAGCTTGCGGCCGGAGTCCTGCCCGACGGGGCCGTCCCCGCCCATCCCGGGCCCGCCGGCGTAGTCGAGGCTGCACCCCTGCGGGAGCGCCGACTCCTCCAGGCGCCGGGCGTCCCCGACTGCGGCCGTCGGAATCACGTACCGGTCCTCGTACTTGGCGATCGCCAGCAGCCGGTACATCTCCTCGATCTCGTAGGCACCCATGCCCACGGCGGCCGGCACCGAAGGGTCCGGTTCCTCCCCGAGGTTGATCGCCCGCATGTACGAGCGCATCGCGGCGAGCCTGTCCAGCGAGGACCGCACGGGGCCGATGTCACCGGCGGTGAACAGCTCGGCCAGGTACTCCAGCGGGATGCGCAGGCTGTCGATCGCACCGAACAGGTTCCCGGCGTCCTCACCGTCGTGCCCGGTCTCCGACAGCGCGTCCACCACCGGGGAGAGCGGCGGGATGTACCAGACCATCGGCATCGTCCGGTACTCCGGGTGCAGCGGGAGCGCCACCCGGTACTTGCTGATCAGCGCGTGCACGGGGGAGCGGCGGGCCGCCTCCAGCCAGTCGTGCGGGATCCCCGCCTCCTCGCACGCCTGCCGCACCCGGGAGTCATCGGGGTCGAGGAAGACGTCCAACTGCGCCTCGTACAGGGCCCGTTCGTCCCGGACCGAGGCGGCCGCCGTCACCTTGTCGGCGTCGTACAGCATCACCCCGAGGTAGCGCAGCCGGCCCACGCACGTCTCCGAGCAGACCGTCGGCCGGCCGATCTCGACGCGCGGATAGCACATCGTGCACTTCTCGGCCTTGCCGGTGCTGTGGTTGAAGTACACCTTCTTGTACGGGCATCCCGTGACGCACATCTGCCAGCCCCGGCACCGGTCCTGGTCGACGAGGACGATGCCGTCCTCCGCCCGCTTGTACATCGCCCCCGAGGGGCACGAGGCCACGCAGGACGGGTTGAGGCAGTGCTCGCAGATGCGCGGCAGATAGAACATGAAGCTCTGCTCGAACTCGAACCGCACCTTGTCGGAGGCCTGTTTGCGGGCCCGATCGACCATCGGGTCGAAGTCGCCGTGGACGGGGGCACCGGCGAGGTTGTCGTCCCGGTTCGCCGACCACTCGATCTTCATCGGCTTGCCGTCGAGCTGCGAGATCGGCGGGGCCACCGGGAAGTCGTCGCCCAGCGGGGCGTCGGTGAGGTTCTTGTAGTCGTACGTCCAGGGCTCGTAGTAGTCCTTGGTCTCCGGGAGTTCGGGGTTGGAGAAGATCCCGGCGAGCTTGCGGATCCGGCCGCCCGCCTTCAGCTTCAGCGCGCCCCGGCGGTTCAGCTCCCAGCCGCCGCGCCAGCGTTCCTGGTCCTCGTAGCGGCGTGGATAGCCCTGTCCGGGGCGGGTCTCGACGTTGTTGAACCAGACGTACTCCATGCCGCGCCGGCTGGTCCACGCCTGTTTGCAGGTGACCGAACACGTATGGCAGCCGATGCACTTGTCGAGGTTCATCACCATCGCTATCTGGGCCATCGGGCGCATCAGTACTCGACCTCCTGGCTGCGGCGGCGGATCACCGTCACCTCGTCGTGCTGGTTGCCCGTCGGGCCCAGGTAGTTGAACGCCCAGGACAGCTGGGCGTAGCCGCCGACGAGATGGGACGGCTTGAGGATGAGCCGGGTGAGCGAGTTGTGGATGCCGCCGCGCCTGCCGGTGGTCTCCGACTTCGGGACGGCGACCGTCCGCTCCTGCGCGTGGTGCATGTAGACGGTGCCCGGCGGCATACGGTGCGAGACGACCGCCCGGGCGACGACCACGCCGTTGCGGTTGACCGCCTCGATCCAGTCGTTGTCCACGACGCCGATCGCGTCCGCGTCCTGCGGGGACATCCAGATGTTCTGTCCGCCCCGGGAGAGGGCCAGCATGAACAGGTCGTCCTGGTACTCGGAGTGGATGGACCACTTGTTGTGCGGGGTGAGATGACGCACCGTCACCTCCCGCTGGCCGTCCGGCCCGAGGCGCGGTTCGCCGAACAGCTTGTTCATGTCCAGCGGCGGCCGGTACACGGGGAGCGCCTCGCCGAGTTCGTGGATCCAGTCGTGGTCCAGGAAGAAGTGCTGGCGGCCGGTCAGGGTGTGCCAGGGCTTGAGGTGCTCGGTGTTGAGGGTGAAGGCGGTGTAGCGCCGGCCGCCCGCCTCGCTGCCCGACCACTCCGGTGAGGTGATGACCGGCACCGGGGCGGCCTGCGTGTCCGCGTACGTGACCCGCCTGCCCTCGTGCTCGGCCGCGAGGTGCGCCATCTCCTGCCCGGTGCGGGCCCCCAGTGTGCGCAAGCCCTGGGTGGCGAGACGGCCGTTGGTCGTGCCGGACAGGGCGAGGATGGTGTTCGCCGCCTTCACGGCCGTGTCGAGACAGGGGCGGCCGTCGGGCGTGACGCCGTTCAGGTGCCGAAGGTCCTCGACCTCCTCGTCAGGCTTCAGCGTGATGCCCTTGGCGGGCAGGCCGAGTTGCTCCACCAGCGGGCCGAGAGCGGTGAACTTGGCGCCGATCGCCGTGTAGTCCCGCTCCACCACGGTCAGGTTCGGCATGGTCCGGCCGGGCACGGGAGCGCATTCCCCGCGCTTCCAGTCCAGGACGACCCCGCCCGGCTGGGCGATCTCGCCCGGGGTGTCGTGCTGGAGCGGCGTCGCCACCAGATCCTTGCGTACGCCGAGATGGTCGACGGCCAGTTCGCTGAGCCGCTCGGCCAGCGCCCTGAACGTGTCGAAGTCGGTGCGGGCCTGCCACGGCGGGTCCACGGCCGGGGTGAAGGAGTGCACGTAGGGGTGCATGTCCGTGCTGGACAGGTCGTGCTTCTCGTACCAGGTCGCGGCGGGCAGGACCACGTCCGACAGCAGCGTGGACGACGTCTGCCGGAAGTCCAGCGACAGCAGCAGGTCGAGCTTGCCCTCGGGCGCCTCCTCGCGCCAGGTCACCTCGCGCGGCCGTACGTCCTCGGGCGCCTCCTCGGCCCGGAGCGAGGAGTGCGTGCCCAGCAGATGCCGGGTGAAGTACTCCGCGCCCTTCGCCGACGAGCCCAGCAGGTTGGCCCGCCACAGCGTCAGCACGCGCGGCCAGTTCTCCGGGGCGTCCGGGTCCTCGCAGGCGAACTTCAGGGTGCCCGCCCGCAGTTCGGCCACCGCCCGTGCCACGGGATCGCCGAACACCTCGCCCAGCTCCAGCGGGTTGCGGTCGAAGGTCGGATACGACGGCATCCACCCCGCCCGCGCCGACAGCGCGAGACAGTCCGCGCCCGTCATCCCCCGGAACCGGCCCGCACCGAGCGGCGAGGCGAGCACGTCGGCCCTGAACCGGTCGTAGCGCCACTGGTCGGTGTTGAGGAACCAGTACGCCGTGCCGATCATCTGGCGCGGTGGCCGCGACCAGTCCGACGCGGCCGCGAGCGTCGCCCAGCCGGTCGCCGGACGGCACTTCTCCTGGCCCACGTAGTGCGCCCAGCCGCCGCCGTTGCGGCCCTGGCACCCGGTGAGCTGGAGCAGGGCGAGGAGGGCGCGGTAGATCGTCTCGGAGTGGAACCAGTGGTTGGTGCCGGCGCCCATCAGGATCATGCAGCGGCCGTTGGACCGTTCGGCGGTCCGCGCGAACTCCCGCGCGATCCGCACGCACTTGGCGGCCGGGACGGAGGTGTGCGCCTCCTGCCAGGCGGGCGTGCCGGGCGCGGTGGCGTCGTCGTACGACGTGGGCCAGCGGCCCGGCAGCCCGGGCCGCGCCACCCCGTACTGCGCGAGCAGCAGATCGAAGACCGTCGTCACCAGGGGGCCGTGCGCCCCGCCGAGCTTCGTCGCCGGGACACCTCGCCGTACGACGTCCCCGTGCCCCTGCCCGTGCGCCCCGCCCTCGGTGTCGAAGCGGGGCAGCAGCACCGGGACACCGGCGGAGACCTCGCTCCCGTACAGGCTCAACCGCGGCCGTATCTCGCCGAGGTCCAGGTTCCACCGGCCCTTGCCCGAGTCGGCCCAGCGAAAGCCGAGCGAGCCGTTCGGTGCGACCGCGCGGCCCGACACCTCGTCCAGCACCACCGTCTTCCATTCGGCGCCCTCGCCCTCCTGCCCCAGATCCGAGGCGCGCAGGAACTTCGCGGGGACGTAGGCGCCGTCGCGTTCCTCCAGGGTGACCAGGAAGGGCAGGTCGGTGAACTGCCGTACGTAGTCCGCGAAGAACGGTGTCTCGCGGTCGACGAAGAACTCCTTCAGGACGACGTGGCCCATGGCGAGGGCCAGCGCGCCGTCCGTGCCGGGGTGCGGGTGGAGCCACTCGTCGGCGAACGTGGCGTTTTCGGCGTGGTCGGGGGCGACGACCACGACCTTCTGGCCCCGGTAGCGGGCCTCCGCCATCCAGTGCGCGTCGGGGGTGCGGGTCACCGGGACGTTCGAGCCCCACATCATCAGATACGCCGCGTCCCACCAGTCGCCCGACTCCGGCACATCGGTCTGGTCGCCGAAGACCTGCGGGGAGGCCACGGGCAGGTCGGCGTACCAGTCGTAGAAGGAGAGCATCGGGGCGCCGATGAGGGAGTGGAAGCGGGCGCCCGCCGCGTGCGACACCATCGACATCGCGGGGATGGGGGAGAAGCCGGCGATGCGGTCGGGCCCGTACGTCTTGATGGTGTGCACATGGGCGGCGGCGACCAGTTCGACCGCCTCGTCCCAACTCGCCCGCACCAGGCCGCCCTTGCCGCGGGCCCGCTGGTAGCGGCGGCGGCGCTCGGGATCGTTCTGGATGTCCGCCCAGGCCAGGACGGGATCCCCCAGATGCCGTTTGGCCTCCCGGTACATCTCCAGGAGCACCCCGCGGACGTACGGGTAGCGGACCCGGGTGGGGGAGTAGGTGTACCAGGAGAAGGCCGCGCCGCGGGGACAGCCGCGGGGCTCGTACTCGGGGCGGTCGGGGCCGACGCTCGGGTAGTCGGTCTGCCGGGTCTCCCCGGTGATGATGCCGTCCCTGACGTACACCCTCCAGCGGCACGAGCCGGTGCAGTTCACGCCGTGCGTGGAGTTCACGACCTTGTCGTGGCTCCAGCGGTCCCGGTGGAAGGCGTCCGCCTCGCGCCCGCCGGTCGGCGCGACGCTGTGCAGATCGGGCGCGGGCGTGCCCGGCCGGAAGAACCTCCCGGCCTTCAGCAGCGCCGCGCCCGGTTCGGCGGGCGCGGCGGGCGGTATCCGCGTGTCGGTCACAGGCGCTCCCTTGCTTGCCTTAGGGCCCGTCTGGCAAATTCCCGCCTGCCCCGCGGCGTCTGGCACGCACTCCCCCAGAGGGGGGACCCCCAGCCGCGTTGCCGAACCGCCCACGTGGCTCCTCCCCCACGCTCGAACCGGCTTCGCTCGGCTCGCGCGGGGGCACCCCCATCGAGGGCGCTCCGGCGCCTTGCGATGGCACGCACCAGACGCCGCGGGGCCCGCCCTTCGGGCGGACGACGGGAATTTGCCAGACGGGCCCTGGTCCGAACCTAGGGCGGGGCGCGGGAGCGCACCCCTTCACCGCACCCGTACGGGTAACCGCCGCACGGCACCGGCGCGGATCAGGGCTTGCGGGCGACCCCCGCGTAGACCGGCACGATGCCCTCGGCCTGGGCCGCCACGTCCACCTGCTCCGGGCGCCAGCCGTACACGGGGATGACACCGGGGCCGAGCAGCTCCAGCCCTGCGAAGAAGCGCGAGAACTCGGCCAGTGACCGGGGGAAGAAGGGGGTGCCGCTGCGCCGGAAGTGGTTCGCCGCCTGCTCGATGGCCTCTGGGCTCAGGTCCGGGGTGACCTGGGACAGGATCAGATAGCTGCCCGGGGCGAGCGCGGCGACGTACTTCTCCAGCAGGCCGTACACGTCGTCGCCGTCGGGGTCCTCCCCCAGGTAGTGGGTGAGCGCGACCAGCGACAGCGCGACCGGCTCGGCGAAGTCCAGGGACTCGCCGGCCCGGCCCAGCAGGGTGTCGACGTCACGGACGTCGGCATGCACGTAGGTGGTGCTGCCCTCGGCGGAGCCGTGCAGCAGGGCCTCCGCGTGCCGCAGCACGATCGGGTCGTTGTCCGCGTACACCACCTTGGACTCCGCGGCGACTCCCTGCGCGACCTGGTGCAGGTTGGGCTCGGTGGGGATGCCCGTGCCGATGTCCAGGAACTGGCGTATCCCGGCCTCGGCGACGGTGCGTACGGCCCGGTGCATGAACCGACGGTTGGCGCGCGCCCCGCGCAGGACCGCGCCGTCCACGGCGAGGATCTTCCGGGCCAGCTCCTCGTCCACCGGGTAGTTGTCCTTGCCGCCCAGCCACCAGTCGTAGACGCGGGCCGGGTGCGGACGGCTGGTGTCGAGGCGGGTGGGCGCGGACTCGGATCCGGTCATGCGGTGTGTTCTCCTCGGGGCTCGTCTGTGGTCGTGGACAGGTCGTCGGCCGGGGCCGGAAGGTTGCCGTGCGCCGGTCAGACGTCCTCGCGGCACTCCCGCAGGATCGTTTTCGTGCGCTCGGCCGACGCGGCGGCCGTCGACATGTGGTCCAGGACCTCCAGGTGCGCGGCGACCTCCTTGCGGGAGTCCAGGTACAGGGCGCCGGTGAGGTACTCGGTGTAGACCATGTCGGGCAGCTCCGGCTCGGCGAACCGGAACAGGGAGAAGGGGGCGTACGTCCCCGGGTGCGGGCCGGAGGCGAACTCGGCGATCTGCAGCGTGACGCGGTCGCGCTCGGCGAACTCCAGGAGCTTGTCCAACTGCTCGCGCATCACCGCACCGTCGTCGCTCACCGGGCGCCGCAGCACCGTCTCGTCCATGATCACCCACAGGTGCGGCGGGTCGGGGCGCTCCAGCAGCCCCTGCCGTGCCATGCGCAGCGACACATGCCGTTCGATGGTCTCGGGTCCCGCCTGCCCGATCGTCCCGGCCGCCATCACCGCACGCGCGTAGCCCTCGGTCTGCAGCAGACCGGGCACGAAGTGCGGCTCGTAGGAGCGGATGATGCGGGCGGCGCCCTCCAGGCTCACGTAGAGGCTGAACCAGTCCGGCAGCACGTCGTGGAACCGCTGCCACCAGCCCGGCTGGTTGGCCTCCTCGGCCAGGGCGACGAAGGCGGCGGTCTCGTCCTCCGCGACGCCGTACGTCTCCAGCAGCACCTGTACGTACGGGATCTTCAGCGCGACCTCGGCCGTCTCCATCCGGCGTACGGTCGCCGCGGCCACGCGCAGTACGCGGGCTGCCTCGTCGCGCCCGAGGCCGGCCGCCTCCCGCAGTTCCTGCAGGCGCTTGCCGAGCACCACCTGGCCCACGGTGGGAGCGGGTCGTCGCTCACTCACGCCACGCCTCCCCTACGCGCCGAAAGTACGGGCGCCATGTTACGGGGAAGCGGTGGGGTGGTCACTGTTGTGTGCCGGGTGCGGGTGCGTGGGGGCTGGTCGCGCCCACGCGGCGGAGCCGCAGATCGATACAGCCCCGCGCCCCTGAGGGCGTTGCCCGCAGCCCGGTTGATTCGCCAGGTCCGCATTACCTTGCGGGTAATCGACCCGGTCGCCGTCACACGGGATCGTGGAGTCACCGGGTTCCGGGGCGGCGCACTCCGTCCCGGAACCTCGGTCCGCCACCTCGACCCGACCCCGACGGAGGGTGATTCACCATGTCCGCCACCTCGCTCGCCGCGCTCGCCCGGACCTCCGACCCGCAGACCGTGCTGCGCCGTTTCCTGGCCCTGGACGCGGTGGTGACAGGGGCGAACGGGATTGCCTACCTCGCCGTGTCCGGGCCGCTCGGCCGCCTCCTCGGTGTCGACTCGGGGCTGCTCCTCGGCCTCGGCGCCTTCCTCACGGTGTACGCGGCCGCCGTCGGGCTGCTCGCCTCCCGGGCCCGCCCTGCCGCGCTGCCGGTGCGTGCCGTGATCGAGGCCAACCTCGGCTGGGCCGCGCTGAGCATGGTCGCCCTCGCGGTGTGGCTGTCGCCGACCGCGGCGGGCGCGGTGTGGACCGTGCTGCAGGCGCTCACCGTCGCCGGGTTCGCCGTCTTGCAGTACGCCGCACTGAAGGCCCGTCAGGGCATCAGCGACTGAAGGTACTTGACCGTCGACGGGTCGGCCGGGAGCAGCGTCTCGATGGCCAGCTCGGCGACGGTCACGTCCATGGGGGTGTTGAACGTCGAGATGGAGGAGATGAAGGACAGGACGCGGCCCTCGTGCTCGATCTGCATCGGCAGCGCGAAGTACGGGACGGGCTCGGCCGGTTCGGCGGCGCGCGTCTCCTCCGGGACCGGGTACGCCGCCACCTCCTCGTACAGCCGGCGCAGCGGCTCGGAGCGGCGCAGCGCGATCTGCCGGTCCATCTGGGCGAGCAGATGCCCGCGCCACTCACGCAGGTTGCGGATGCGCGGCGCGAGGCCCTCCGGGTGCAGGGTCAGACGCATCGCGTTCAGCGGGGGCGTGAGGAGGTGTTCGGGGATGCCGTCGAGCAGCGTCAGGATGCCCCGGTTGGCGGCGTGGACGTTGTACATCGCGTCGACCACCAGGGCCGGGTAGGGCTCGTAGCCCTGGATGAGCCGCTCCATGCCCGCGCGCAGCGCGTCCAGCGCCGGGTCGTCCAGCGGGGTCTCCGGGTAGCGCGGGGCGTAGCCGGCGGCCAGCAGCAGCGCGTTGCGCTCCCGTACCGGCACGTCCAGGTGCTCGGCCAGCCGCAGCACCATCTCCTCGCTCGGTCGCGAACGACCCGTCTCGATGAAGCTGATGTGGCGCGCCGAGGAGTCCGCCCGCAGCGCCAACTCCAGCTGGCTGACTCGCCGTTGCTCGCGCCAGGCCCGCAGCAGGGGGCCGACGCCGTGGTCGGCGGGGGCGGGGGCGGCGGCGCCGGGCGGGACAATGGTCATGAGTACGACCGTAGTCGAGGGGCGCGCGCAATGAACGAGCCGTGGATGTCGTCCCTGGCGGGCGAGGCCGTGTAACGGGCCCGGTACGTGGCTGTCTGCTCGGCGGGGCCGTCGGTGACGCCCTCGGCTACCCGGTCGAGTCCAGTTCGCTGGACCTGATCCGTGCCGCCAACGCAGAGCGCGGAGTGACCGGATTCCTCTTCGCCGGTGACAGCGACGTGGCCCGGATCAGCGACGACACCCAGATGACCCTCTTCACCGCCGAGGCCCTCATCCAGGCCCGACGGATCGCGATGGCAGCCCGCGCCGCCCAGATCACCCACGGCCACCCCACCGGCTACGACGCCGCGGGCGCGCCGGCCGCGATCGTGGCGCACCTGGTCGCGGGCGACTCCCTGGAGGGCGCGGTCCTGCGCACGCTCCGGCTGCTGCGGCGCCACCCCGGCCACGAGGAGACCTCGGCCGCGCTCACCGAGGCCGTCGATCTGGCCGAGCAGGGCGCACCGACCGCGGAGAAGGTCGAGTCGCTGAGGGAGGGCTGGCTCGCCGAGCAGGCCCTCGCCATCGGCGTGTACTGCGCGCTCGTCGCACCCTCGGTGCGGGACGCTCCCCCAGTGCCTGAAGGGCCTGGCGGCACCCCCAGCTGCCGGCCGTCAACCGCTCGGGCGACAGCGACTCCACCGGCTCCGTCTGCGGCAACCTCCTGGGCGTCCGCCACGGTGGCCTCGGCCTGCCGCACGAGTGGCTGGAGCAGGTCGAGGGCCGGGCGCGGATCGCCGCGCCGGCCGATGACCTGGCGGCCGAAGGCGTGCGGCGCCGACCTTCGGGGAACCCGTCTGACCAGGGCCGCCGCGTCCAGGCTGTGGCACGCTGAAGACGAACCCGCCGGTGCAGGAAGGAGCGAGGCCATGCCCCTCGAACCGCTGTCGCAGAAGGAGATCGAGGACCGGCTCGCGGAGCTGCCGGGCTGGTCGCAGGAGGGCGACCGCATCGCCCGCTCCTACCGGCTCCCCTCGCACTTCGCGGCCACGGCGATGGTCGTGCACATCGCCCAGGTCCAGGAGGAGCTCGACCACCACACCGACCTCACCCTCGGCTACAACACGGTCTCCCTCACCGTGAACACCCACACGGTGGGCGCCGTGACCAAACGGGACTTCCTGCTCGCCGGGAAGATCGAGGAGCTCGCCCCTGGTCACGGGGCACACTGACGCGCGTGCTGGACTACGACAAGGAAGCGGAGCGGTACGACGCCTCGCGCGGCGGCGAGCCCAGGGCGGCGGCCGCGGCGGAGGCCGTGCTGGGACTTGTGCCGGAAGGGACCCGGCGCCTGCTCGACGTCGCCTGCGGCACCGGCATCGTGACGCGGCGGCTCGCCGCCGGACGGGAGGGCCTGTGCGTGACCGGCGTCGATCTCGCGCCCGGCATGGCCCGCCAGGCCGCCGCCCGCATGCCCGGCACCGTCGTGCTCGCCGACTGCCGCCGGCTGCCGTTCCCGGGCGGCCGGTTCGACGCCGTGAGCAGTGTGTGGCTGCTGCACCTGGCCCGCACGGACGAGGACGTGCGGGCCACCGTCGGTGAGTGCGCGCGGATGCTGCGGCCCGGCGGGGTCTACGTCACCACGGTCGACAAGGCCGCCGCGCACAACGTGGGCAGCGACATCGACGCCGTCATGGCCTCCCGCCCGCACCGCCCCGCCCGGGACGAGGCGGCGCGCGTCGAGTCGTACGCCCTCGACCACGGCCTGGTCCCGGCCGGGCAGTCCGGCTTCACGGGCCGAGGCCAGGGCCGCAGCCCCCGCCGCACCATCGCCGACCTGCGCCGGGGCTGGTTCGTCACCCTCCCGCCCGGCGACGCGCGCGCCGACGACTTCGCCGCCCGGCTGGCCCGCCTCCCGGACCAGGACCGACCCCGACCGGACCCGGTGTTCACGCTCCGGGCGTTCCGGAAGCCCGGGTGAACTCCATGACCCAGTTGGCCACCCAGGTGTCCCCGCCGTCCACGGAGAACGCCTGCTCCCAGCGGGCCGTGGTGGCCGAGATGCCCGACCAGACGAACCGCACCCGTACGTCCTTGCCGTCGTGGGTGTCCTCGCCGTGGAACTCGCCGCGTTCGCCCTCGAAGCGCCCGAACACCGGCGGGAACAGCTTGCCGGTGCGGCTGGAGGACCAGGTCAGCGACCACTGCTCGGTCTCCCGGTCGAACAGGCGCAGGGTCAGCCCCTTCGAGCCGAGGTGCGGCATGTCGATCTCGTCGATGTTGGCGGCGCCGTCGAACAGCGGCCAACAGCGGCTGGTCGCCGGGAACTCCACCCAGTCGCTGTCCGGGTCGAGGAAGTCGGCGCGGCTACGGTTGACGACGTCCCAGTCGCCGTGGAAGAAGTCGAAGTCGTGCGGGCTGCTCATGTGCGGTCTCCAGTGGTTCCTTCGGGCAGCGAGTCGGCCAAGTAGGCCTTCAGGTCGGGGACTTCGGGTGCCAGCAGATGCCGTACCCAGGCGTCCCGTTCGTGCAGGATCGGCGGGAGTTCCCAGACGCAGCCGATCCACGGCAGGTCGGGGGTGACGAAGTGCGTCGGGTCGTTGTCCGGGCAGCCGAGCACCGGCTGGCCCGCCGCGGCGCCCTTGAAGTGCAGGACGTTGTCCCACACCCAGCTGTAGGCGTTGAGGTAGGCGCCGTCGTCCCCGCCCCGGTGCAGGACCACGAACGTCGCCGGGGGCGTGCCGTCCGGCTCCGGCAGCAGGTCCGGCAGGATCGCGTACGCCGCCTTCTCGACCTCCGGGGCGATGCCGGCCGGGTCGGTGGTGACGTGGTAGCGCTTGATGTGCCGCCCACCCACCTCGATCGGCGGCGGCACCGTCAGCAGTTTCTCGGTGAAGCTCATGGCAGGACGTTAGGGCCGCTTCACTGACACCATGTGTCAGTGAAGTCCAGCCGACTCGTCTCGATCCTGCTCCTCCTCCAGACCCGGGGCCGGATGACCGCCGCCCAGCTCGCCGAGGAGCTGGAGGTGTCCGTGCGCACCGTCTATCGGGACGTGGAGGCGCTGGGCGCGGCCGGCGTGCCGCTGTACGGCGATGCCGGTCACGCCGGGGGCTACCGCCTGCTGGACGGTTATCGCACCCGGCTCACCGGGCTGACCGCCGACGAGGCGGAGGCGCTGTTCCTCGCGGGCGTCCCGGGACCGGCCGCCGAGCTCGGCCTCGGCTCCGTGCTGGCCGCCGCTCAGCTCAAGGTGCGCGCCGCCCTGCCCGCGGAGCTGCGCGCCCACGCCGACCGGATCAGTGGCCGCTTCCACCTGGACGCCCCCGGCTGGTACGCGGACGGCGACGAGGCCCCGTTCCTCCCGGCGGTCGCCGACGCGGTGTGGAACAGCCGGGTGCTGCACGTCGTCTACCGACGCTGGCGCGAGCCCACCGACGTCGAGCGCCGCCTGGAGCCGTACGGCCTGGTCCTCAAGGCGGGCCGCTGGTATGTCGTCGCCGGGCCCGGACCGCGCACCTTCCGCGTCGACCAGATCCTCGAACTCACCGCGTCCGACGAGGAGTTCACCCGCCCGGCGGACTTCGACCTGACCGTGTACTGGAAGGCGTACCAGCGGGACTTCCACGACCGTCTCCACCGCGCGGAGGCGGTGGTGCGGCTGGCCCCGGGAGCCGCGCTCGCCGGGCCGCTCGCCCGTGCCGCCGCCGCGAACGGACGTACCGACGACGACGGCTGGATCCGGGCCACCGTCCCCATCGAGTCCATCGACCACGCGCACGGCGAGTTCCTGCGCCTGGGCACGGACGTCGAGGTGCTTCAGCCGCCGGAGCTGCGCGAGCGGATCGCCCGTACGGCCGCCGAACTGGCCGAAAGATACGGCAACTTCGCGGTGCGCGGCGACCACTGAGGATTCGGAATCCGTCCGTCCTCTCAGGAGGTACGCCTCGTGCAGCACCCGCACAAGCACCGCAGACGAAGGGCCGTCATCTCCGCGCTGGGCGCCACCGTCGCGCTCGTCGCCGCCGGACTCACCACCCTCAACGGCGTCGGCACGTCCCCCACGCTCGAACTGACTCGCGCGGGAGGGGCCCCCATGGCCGCCACCGCCCGCCAGGTCGAGAAGCTGGACCGCGGCGTGGTCAGCGTCCACACGGCCAGTGGCAACCTGGTCAGCTGGCGCTGGCTGGGCACCGACCCGAACGACGTCTCCTTCAACGTCTACCGCGCCGGTACGAAGGTCAACTCGACCCCGATCACCGGCTCCACCAACTACTTCCACTCCGGCGCCCCCGAACAGGCCGACTACACCGTCCGCGCGATCGTCGGAGGCGTCGAGCAGGGCGACTCGGTCCACGCCGTCCAGTTCCGCCCGGGCTACAAGGACGTCCCGATCAGCCCACCGGCCGGCGGCACGACCCCCGACGGAGTGGCGTACACCTACGAGGCCAACGACGCCTCCGTCGGCGACCTCGACGGCGACGGCGCCCTCGACATCGTCCTCAAGTGGCAGCCCACCAACGCCAAGGACAACTCCCAGTCCGGCTACACCGGCAACACGTTCGTCGACGGCGTCAAGCTCGACGGCACCCGGCTGTGGCGCATCGACCTGGGCCGCAACATCCGCTCCGGCGCGCACTACACGCAGTTCCAGGCGTACGACTACGACGGCGACGGCAGGGCCGAGATCGCCATGAAGACGGCCGACGGCACGGTGGACGGCACGGGCGCGGTGATCGGCAGCTCGTCGGCCGACCATCGGAACTCGTCCGGCTACATCCTGTCCGGGCCCGAGTACCTCACCATGTTCAACGGGCAGACCGGCAAGGCGATGCAGACGGTGGACTACGTCCCGGCCCGCGGCTCGGTCGCCTCGTGGGGCGACTCGTACGGCAACCGGGTCGACCGGTTCCTCGCCGGCACCGCCTACCTGGACGGCGCCCGCCCCTCCCTCATCATGGCGCGCGGCTACTACACCCGTACGGTCATCGCCGCCTGGGACTGGCGGGGCGGCGGCTTCACCCGCCGCTGGACCTTCGACACCAACTCCTCCACCAACACCGGCAAGGGGTTCGACGGCCAGGGCTCGCACAGTCTGTCCGTCGGGGACGTCGACAACGACGGCAAGGACGAGATCGTCTACGGTGCGATGGCCGTCGACGACAACGGCTACGGCCTGTGGACGACGAAGACCGGCCACGGAGACGCCCAGCACCTCGGCGACCTCGACCCCTCGCGCGCGGGCCTGGAGTACTTCAAGGTCTCGGAGTCCACGTCCCAGCCGGCCGAGCTGTACATCAACCCGGCCAACGGGACCGTGAACTGGTCCCTCGCCGCCTGCTGCGACAACGGCCGCGGAGTCGCCGGGGACATCTGGGCGGGCAACGACGGCGCCGAGGTGTGGTCCGCCTCCGACTCCTCCGTCCGCGACGAGGCCGGCGCCACCAAGGGCCGTGAGCCGTCCTCCGTCAACTTCCTGTCCTGGTGGGACGGCGACCCCGTCCGCGAACTCCTCGACGGCACCCGCATCGACAAGTACGGCACGTCCTTTGACACCCGCCTGCTGACCGGCTCCGGCGTCTCCTCCAACAACGGCACCAAGGCCACGCCGGTCCTCTCCGGCGACATCCTCGGCGACTGGCGTGAAGAGGTCATCTGGCGCACGAGCGGCAACACGGCGCTTCGGATCCACTCGACGCCGTACGAGACGAACACGAAGATCACGACCCTGCTCCACGACCCGATGTACCGCACGGGTCTGGCCTGGCAGAACACGGCCTACAACCAGCCGCCGCACCCGAGCTTCTTCATCGGCAACGGCATGGCCACGGCGCCCCGGCCGACCGTGTACACGCCCTGAGCAAGAGGGAGCGGTCCGCTCCGGCGATACGCGACGGCGGCCGTCCGAACTCCCGCGACGGCCGCCGTTGTTGACCTCAACTGGACTTGAGGTTCTACGGTGATCGCGTTCTGGTGATCGCTTGAGGGAGGGATGACAAGTGAGCGTGGCGCTCAGGGAGTATGCGCGGGAAGAGCTGGCCGCCCAGCCGATCGGTGCGTGGAGCGGCGAGGCGTACCGGCTGGTGGTCGGGGCCATCCGTGCGCAGTTGGCGGTGGAGGACCTCACACAGCCGCACTGGTGGACGCTCAATCACGTCGCCGGGGATCCGGGCAGGTGGACCCGTGCCACGTTGATCGAGCGGCTGACGAAGTACGAGGACCTCGGGATCGACTTCGACGGCGTCTTCGACGACCTCGTCGCCCGGGGTTGGCTCACCGAGAACGCGGGAGCCATGACTCTGACCGAGGCGGGGGAGGAGGGGCGCCTTCGGGCCAGGGAGCGCAACCTGCGTGTGCATCAGCAGACACACGAGGGCATCGACACGGCCGACTTCGTGACCACCATCAACGTCCTGCGCCGCATGGTCGCCAACCTGGGCGGCGACGGCAACCTGCCCGACTGACGGACACCGCGGGCAGTCGTGCACCGGCGGACGGTGTAACGGGTCGCCAGGTTGCTTCAGGGGGCCGAGTTTTTTCGGTGAACCGTACAACCATGCAAGTTCTTCACGGGTCCTTCACATGCGTACTACCGAGAACCTGGGGAGAACATGTTCCACCACACCCGCATTCGCCTCGCCGCCACCGCGGCCGCCGCCGTCGCCGCGATCGGTCTGACCGCCTGTGGCACCGGCTCCGGCTCCGGCGACGAGATCGTCGACAAGCCGAAGGCGAACGCCTCCGCGAAGGCCGACAGCGGCAAGGAGAAGGAGCCCGCCGCCGAGAAGAGCAGTGCGGCGCCCGACGTCGCCAAGGTCGGCGACACGCTTGCCCTGAAGGGCATGGAGAGCGGCAGCGGACTGGATGTCACCGTCGTCAAGGTCGTCGACAACGCCAAGTCCGGGGACGAGTTCTTCGCCCCTGAGGACGGCAACCGGTGGATCGGCGTGCAGTTCCAGCTCGTCAACACCGGCACCAAGGTCTACTCCGACGCTCCCGACAACTCGGCGAAGATGACCGACGACCAGGGCCAGCAGTTCGGGACCACTCTTGCCGAGATCTCGGCGGGCCCGTCCATGTCGTCGGACGTCCGGCTGAAGCCCGGCGCGAAGGCGCTGGGCTGGGTCGTGTTCGAGGTGCCGAAGGCGTCGAAGGCGGCCACGGTCACGTTCGCGATGGACTCGGGCTTCGCCCAGCAGGTCGGGGAGTGGAAGCTGTAGGAGAGACGGAGGGCGCGTGCCTGAGACGGCACGCGCCCTCGGGCTCAGCCCACGGCACAGCTCTGGTCGCCCACCTTGAACACGGTCGGTTTCGCGTTCGCCCCCGACCAGCTCCCCGTGAACCCGAAACTCACCGACGACCCGGCCGCCACGTTCCCGTTCCAGCCCACGTTCTTCGCGGTCACCGACGATCCCGACTGCGTGTACTCGACGATGCCGGGCACGAAACCGCCGCCGTCGATACGGGCGTTCTTCCAGGTGCAGGAGTCGGCGGCGAGCGTCACCTTCGAGGCGCTGTCGGCGGCCAGGGCGGGCGGACCGCCCGCGAGCGCCAGAACCGCCGTGAGGATGCGGGTTCTTCGCACGAGGGGTCCTTTCCGGGATGTGGGGGGAAGACGGGCGACCCCGAGTGCGGAGGGGGCCGCCCGTCTGACGCCGTGCGCTGTCACGCCCCTTGTCCTTCACGCGGGGCGGTATCCATATGCGGCTCCGCCGCGTGGGCGCGACCAGCCACAGTGGACTGGCAGACAGAACACGGCATCTACGCGGAGCGCCCGGCGGGGCGGTCTATTCGAGGAGCTCCGCGTACGAACCCATGGCCAAGGCAATGTCCGCCTGGGCCCAGAACCGGTGATACGTGAACGACGGCGCCGCACCGCCCGCGAGATACGCCTCGATCTTCGACCAGGCCGGATCGTCCTCGTAGAACGAGCGGATCGAGTCGAACGTCGACGACGAGTTGATCGCGTCGCCGTTCGGCATGGTGCCCGTCCAGCCGCTCGGGACGTGGATCGCGTCGTCGAAGCGGTTGTAGTCGGCCCGGGTCTCCGGGACGGCGATGCCCAGGGCGTCCTGGTGGTTGTCCCACATGCCGTCGAGGAGCGCCTTGGCCGTGGACGCGGCCGCGGTGTCACCGGAGCGGTCGGCGTAGTACGTCAGGGTCTTGGCGTACGCGGCCGCCACGCCGACGTCGTTGGTGTAGTCGGCGACGGTGACGTGAAGTCCGTTGTTGGCGCCCGGACTTGATGCATTCCAGGTGTCGGGCTGGCCCGACCACTGGAGCGTCGACGGGATCCGGAACGTGCCGTCCGGGTTGATCGTGGTGTGGGACAGCGCCCAGTCGACCCACTTGTCGAGGACGGCTTTCGCGGTCGCGTTCCCCGTCTGCTGGTAGTACTCGGCCACCCGCTCCATCGACCACGCCTGGAAGCCGAACCACTGGTTGGACGGCGGGTCGTGGTAGACGGGCTGCTGGTCGTAGTACATGCCGTAGAAGGTCGACCTGCCGGCGGGCGGGGTCGCGTAACGGCCCGCCCAGCTGTTGGTCGCACCGCCCGCGATCGCGCCCTCGCTGGACTGCAGCCAGCGGTAGAACTCGACCTGCCGCTCAAGCGACTTGGCCCAGTCCGCCTGCCCCGTCGCCGACTTGGGCTTCAGATCGGCATACGAGCTGAGCGCATACGCGGCCATCGGGTTCTGGTAACCGCCGTGGGCATGGCTGGAGCCGATGCGCCAGGCCCAGCCCGCGGAAGTGTCGGTGGCACCGCCCCACGCGTAGTACCAGGACAGCAGATAGAACGAGGCGTCCTTGCCGGTGCCCGCCGGGCAGGACGAGGGCCCGACACAGTTGCCGACCTTCTTGAAGTACTTGTCGTACATCGCGTAGCGCAGGTAGTCGCCCATCTTCGCGGCCTTGGCCACGGTCGCGGAGATGTCGCCGCCCTTGCCCTGCTGGTCGGCCCACTTGTCCGCCCAGTACGCCGCCTGCACCGCACGCGCGTCGGCGTCCGGGGCGTTGGTGAACTTCCACTGCTTGGCGTAGGAGGCGTCACCGGTGAACAGGTCCAAGTACCCGTTCCTGCCGCCGTACTTGAACTGGTCGCAGGTCGGCTGCGGAACCGTCTCCCACACCGACTCCTGCGCGCCGCGCTGGAAGGTGTTGATGTACGACGGCCCGGTGTCCGTCGGCCCGGCCTCGCACTTGCCCGGCGAGTTTCCGTAGCCGTAGACGTTGTCGACGTCCTGCAGCCAGTGCATGCCGTAGACGTCGTCCGTGCCGTACGCGCTCTTCAGCTCACCGGCGATCGGGTCCGAGCCGACCGAGACCGACGCGTCGAGCTTCGCCGGGTACTCGTTGGGTGTGTCCAGCTCGGGCGCGTAGGTCGCCGGCCTCGAGGCGTTGTAGAAGGAGTTCGTCGGCTGGTCGGCGTGGGTCGGGATCATGTACTTCTCCATGATCTCCCAGGCGCCGTTGAACTTGGACCAGTCGCCCGTGACCTTGCCGTACATGGCTTGCAGCCACAGAAGGTAGCTGTAGGCCTCCGACGTGGTCTCGTGACCGTGGTCCGGCGCCTCGACGATCAGCGTCTCGACCGAGTGGTAGGGGATGCCCTCGGGTGAGAAGTAACCGTTCGCCGGGTTGGTGATCTTGCCGTACAGCTCCAGGAAGCGGGCGTCGTACGCCTTCGTCGCCGCGATCTGGGTCGCCGTGACCGAAGCCTTCGCGTGCCCCGTGGCCGTCGACTCGAAGGTCGCCGAGCCGGTGCCGGAAGCGGCGGCGGTGATGGTCACCTTCTGGGCGGTGTTCCAGTTCGAGGGCGTGAAGGTGAGCGAGGCGCCGCCCGTCACCGACAGACCCGAGTTGCCGCTCGTGCGGGCGG
This sequence comes from Streptomyces cyaneochromogenes, assembly GCF_003963535.1. Lineage (GTDB taxonomy): Bacteria > Actinomycetota > Actinomycetes > Streptomycetales > Streptomycetaceae > Streptomyces > Streptomyces shaanxiensis. The sequence goes on from NZ_CP034539.1 coordinate 8,654,402, forward strand.
TGGTGACGGTGACGTCGGACGACGGCTGGGTCGACAGCCTGACGTCGTACGTGGCCGTCTTGCCCGGCTGGACCGGGAGTTGGGTCGGCGAGGCCACCACGGCGGGACCCGAGGCGACGGTGATGCCGACCGGCGTGGACTCCGCGGACGCGCCCAGGCTGTCGTACGCCTTGGCGAGCAGCGAATGACTGCCCACGGTCAAACTTGAGACCGAGAGCGAGTACGGCGCCGTCGTGTCCGTGCCCAGCAGTGTGGTGTTGTCGTAGAACTCCACCTTGCTGACGGTCGCGTTGTCCGCGGCCGCGGCGGTGGCCGCGAGCGGGACGGCGTCGCCCTGCGAGTAGACGGCGCCCGCCGACGGGCTGGTCAGCACGGTGATGGGCGGTTGGTGGGCGCCGGTGCAGGTGGTGCCGTTGATGGCGAAGTTCGTGGGGGCGGCGTTGCTGCCGCTGTAGGCGAACTGCGCGCCGGTGGTGACGGCTGCCCCGGCGGCGATCCGCGCGTTGTGGGCGGCGCTCTGCACGGTGACCGACTGGCCGGACTGGGACCAGGTGCCGTTCCAGCCGTTGCCGAGCCTCTGGTTGCCCGTGTAGCTGTAGGTCAGCGTCCAGCCGTCGATGAGGTCCGCGCCGCGGTTGGTGATCGTCAGGTCCGCGGTGAAGCCGGAACCCCAGTCATTGGTCCTGTAGTCGACACTGCACTGAACCGCCGCCGCCTGAGCGGGCGTCGATCCTGTGCTCAGCATCGTCAAGGGAAGCGCCAGGGCCGCGACGACGGCCGTCCACAACCGTCGTACGGCGCCGCGTCTGCGTGGGGGATGCACGTGCTGGTTCCTCCTTGCGGCTCGGAGAAGTCAAGGCCTGAACCAGTGGGAGCGCTCCCATAGTGGGGACGGGGGTGCAAGGGGTCAAGGTGCTTGAAGAGTCGAAAAGATTCGACGAGTTCAGTTGAGCAAAAGTCAGCAACTCCCCTGTCCTTCACCGTCACTTGGCGCTAGCTTCAAAAACACCAGTGGGAGCGATTCCATCAGTCGACGCGTCCGTCACGGCGCGCCGGGTCTGCAAGGAGTCGCTCATGCGACACCCCCCGTGTTCAGCACATTCAGCCGTCGCCGGCACCTCCTCCTTGCCTCTTGCGCGCCCTGCACGGACGGACCGTCAGCACCCGCAACCAAGAAGGAACCCGCACTCATGAGTCGTACCAGAACCGCGATGCTCGCCGCCCTGGCGCTGGTCGCCGGGGCCTCGGGGACCGCACTCGCCGCGAGCGCCCCCGAGGACATCGGCACGGCGGCCGTCCCCTGCACCGTCGAGTACAAGGTGCAGAACCAGTGGGACACCGGCTTCACCGCCGCCGTGACGGTCACCAACCAGGGCGCCGCCAAGTCCGACTGGTCGGTGAAGTGGTCGTACGCCGGAAACCAGAAGGTCACCAGCGGCTGGAACGCGAAGATCAGCCAGAGCGGCGCCGCTGTCACCGCCACCAATGAGACCTACAACGGGACCCTGTCGACCGGCGGTTCGGTCAGCTTCGGTTTCCAGGGCTCCTACAGCGGCACCAACGCGATCCCCGCCGCCTTCACCCTCGACGGCGTGACCTGCAACGTCGACGACGGCGGCGGCCCCACCGATCCGCCGGACCCCGACCCGACCGGCCCCAAGGTCGACAACCCGTACTCCGGAGCCAAGGTGTACGTGAACCCGGAGTGGTCCGCGAACGCCGCCGCCGAGCCGGGCGGCAGCCGGATCGCGAACCAGCCGACCGGGGTGTGGCTGGACCGGATCGCCGCCATCAACGGCGTGAACGGCGGCATGGGCCTGCGCGACCACCTCGACGCGGCCCTGATCCAGAAGGGCTCCGGCGAGCTGGTCGTCCAGCTGGTCATCTACAACCTGCCGGGCCGCGACTGCTCCGCCCTCGCCTCCAACGGCGAGCTCGGCCCGACGGAGCTCGGCCGCTACAAGACGGAGTACATCGACCCGATCGCCGCGATCCTCGCCGACCCGAAGTACGCCGCGCTGCGGATCGTCACCACGATCGAGATCGACTCGCTGCCGAACCTCGTCACCAACACCGGCAGCCGGCCGACGGCCACCCCGCAGTGCGACGTGATGAAGGCCAACGGCAACTACCAGAAGGGCGTCGGCTACGCCCTGAACAAGCTCGGCGACGCGCCCAACGTCTACAACTACATCGACGCCGGCCACCACGGCTGGATCGGCTGGGACGACAACTTCGCCCCCAGCGCCGCCGTGATGAAGGAGGCCGCCACCTCCGAGGGCGCCACCGTGAACGACGTGCACGGTTTCATCGCCAACACGGCCAACTACAGCGCCCTGAAGGAGAACAACTTCACCATCAACGACTCCGTGGGCGGCAAGTCGGTCCGTGAGTCGAAGTGGGTCGACTGGAACCGGTACACCGACGAGCTGTCCTTCGCGCAGGCGTTCCGCCAGCAGCTGGTCACGACCGGCTTCAACTCCGGTATCGGCATGCTGATCGACACGTCGAGGAACGGCTGGGGCGGCTCGGCGCGGCCCGCCGGTCCCGGTCCGATGACCGACGTCGACGCGTACGTGAACGGCGGCCGCTACGACCGCCGCCTCAACACCGGGAACTGGTGCAACCAGTCCGGTGCCGGTCTCGGTGAGCGCCCGCAGGCCAACCCGGCGGCCGGGATCGACGCGTACGTCTGGATCAAGCCGCCGGGTGAGTCCGACGGGGCCAGCCAGGAGATCCCGAACGACGAGGGCAAGGGCTTCGACCGGATGTGCGACCCGACCTACACGGGTAATCCGCGCAACGGCAACAACATGTCCGGCTCGCTGCCGAACGCTCCGCTGTCGGGGCACTGGTTCTCGGCGCAGTTCCAGCAGCTGATGCAGAACGCGTACCCGCCGCTGTCGTAGCGCGTCGACTGCGGCTGCGGGGCCGATGTGGCTGGTCGCGCCCGCGCGGCGGAGCCGCACATAGATGCAGCCCCGCGCGCCTCCAGGGCGTTGTACTCCGCCGGGGTCGGTCAGTTCTCTCTGGCCAGGCCCCGGCGGATCGCGAACTCCACCGCCGAGTAGTTGCCGTCCGCCCGCTCCAGCTCCAGCGGCACCGTCGGGTGCAGGGGTGGCTGGGCCATGAACCTGGGGCGGGTGCCGTGGTGGGGCTGGGCGGCGTGGACCAGGAAGGGGTGGCAGAGGTAGACGTCGCCGGGGTTGCCGGTGGCGTACGCGAGCGGGCGGTGGGCGGAGGCCTCGGCGACCTTCGGACCCAGCTCCAGGAAGGAGGCGCCGGCCTCGCCGTACGGTGCCAGCACCGGCGGTACGTCGAGATGCGAGCCGACCCGGATGCGGGTCGGGGCGTCGTCCTCGGTGACCTCGCTGAACAGGAACAGCATCAGCAGCGAGCGGTCCTTGGAGTGCAGGTTCGTGTGCGGGTGCTCGGCGCCTTCGGGTACGTAGCTGCCCTCGATGTGCCAGCCCGCGTCGTCCGGTTCCTCCTCGTGCGGGAACCGCAGCGGGAAGCTGCCCAGCGAGTAGCGCGACTGCCAGCGGTCCTCACCCACCAGCACATCGAAGGCCTCGTGCAGCACGGGCGTGTTCACGGCGGCCGCGAACGGGCCCTGTGCCATGTCGTACACCCAGTACACGGGGTCCTTCCAGGTGCCCGGGTCCTGCGGGTCGTACCCCGTCTCCCGCCACAGCATCCGGGCGCAGTGCTCGGCGACACGTGGCGGGAAAGCGCCCTCGATCCGCACGAATCCGTCCTGAAGGAAGCGCTCCACCATCTCGTCGTCCATCGGGCCATCGTGAGTGATCGGCCGTCGGGCCCGCATCCCATTTTTGTGCCGCCGTTTTGCCGCTACGGCAACGACACTGGCCCCGCGCCGGTGCGTCGGCGCACGCTGTCCCCATCCGAAGGAGAGGCTGGCGAGCATGGCGCACACCAACGACGGAACCCACCACGGAGACCACCAGGCCGGACACCGTCATCACGACCACTCCGACATCGACTGGGGCGCGATGGCTCCGCGCCTGGAGGCAGAGGCGGAGCTGTTCACGCCCCTGTACGAGCACGCCCTGGCCTGGCTGGCCAAGCGGCAGACCGAGCCGGGGCTGATCGTCGACGCGGGCAGCGGGCCCGGCGTCGTCGCCTGCCTGCTCGCCGACACCTTCCCCGGCGCCAGGATCGTCGCCGTGGACGGTTCCGAGCCGCTCCTGGAGCGGGCCCGGGCGCGGGCCGAGCGGCTCGGTGTCGCCGACCGCTTCGGCACCCTCCCCGGTGAACTCCCGGGCGTCCTGGACGACTTGGACTACCCGGCCGACCTGTTGTGGGCGGGCCGCAGTCTGCATCACCTCGGCGACCAGCGCGCCGCTCTCGCCGCGTTCGCCGCCCGCCTCACGCACGGCGGCACGCTGGCCCTGCAGGAAGGCGGCCTGCCGACCCGCTTCCTCCCGCGCGACCTCGGCTTCGGGCGGCCCGGGCTGCAGGCACGCCTCGACGTCCTGGAGGAGGAGTTGTTCGCCGCGATGCGCACGGACCTGCCCGGCTCTGTCTCCGAGACCGAGGACTGGCCCGCCCTGCTCACCGCCGCCGGCCTGCGGCCCACCGGCACCCGCACCTTCCTCCTCGACCTGCCCGCCCCGACCACGGACCGCGCCCGCGCCTACATCGTCGACTCCCTGACCCGCACCCGCGACGCCCTCGCCGACCACCTCGACGCCGACGACCGCGCGACCCTGGACCAGCTCCTCGACCCGGACGACAAGGCGAGCGTCCACCACCGGCCCGACGTGTTCGTCCTCGCGGCACAGACGGTGTACACGGCGGTGCGGACGAGGTAGTCCGGCAAGTACAGCCCCGAGCACGCGACACCGCGCCGAGCCCCGGCACCATGCCAAGCCCCTTGACTTCGAGAGCGCTCCAGCTGATCTACTCCCCCCTGTTCACCACACACAGGGGGTAACCATGACCGACTCTCCGGTCGCACTCATCACCGGCGGCGGCAGTGGCATCGGTGCCGCGGTCGCGCGGCAGCTTCTCGACGCCGGTCACCGTGTCGCCGTGACCGGGCGCGGCGAGGCGCGGCTGCGTGGGTTCGCCGAGGAACTCGGGGAGCCCGAGGGCCTGTTGACGATCGTCGGGAACACGGCGGAGTACGGCGAGGTCCAGGCGGCCGTCGACGCGACGCTGAAGGCCTTCGGCCGGCTGGACACCGTCGTCGCCAACGCCGGTTTCGCCACCCACGACTCGGTCGCCGAGGGCGACCCGGCCGGGTGGACCGAGATGGTGCTGACCAATGTCCTCGGCCCGGCCCTGCTGATCCGCGCCTCCATCGACGCCCTGAAGGAGACCCGCGGCAGGATCGTCCTCGTCGGCAGCGTCGCCGGTTTCGTGCACGGGCCGGGCAACATCTACGGCGCGACGAAGTGGGCGGTGACCGGGCTCGCCGAGAACACCCGGCGGCAGGTCACCGAGTGGGGCGTCGGCGTGACCCTCATCGCGCCCGGCCGCGTGGAGACACCGTTCTGGGACGCCTACGGCAGCCTGCCGCCGGGCCATCTGCTCACCGCCGACCAGATCGCCGACTCCGTCGTGTGGGCCGTCCGCCAGCCCGAGGGCGTCGACGTCAACACCGTCGTCGTACGGCCGATCGGACAGCCCAACTGACGGGACTGCACAGTCGGTTGCTCTGCGGTCGGTTGCTCTGAGGTCAGTTGCTCTGCAGGAACTCCTTCGCCAGCCTCTCGCCCAGCGACACCGCCGCGTCGTGGCTCTCGATGGGCGAGACCTTGGAGTTCCTGAAGAGGATGTACGTCACTCCGGGGCCGGTACCGCCGGTGGCCGGGTCGGGGTTGATGCCGAGGGCCTCGGCGGCGGCGTAGGAGGCCTCGCCGATGACCGCCTTGGGGCCGGTGTCGCCGACGACGGCGTACAGGACCTGGTCGCCGTGGATGACGGCGACCACGCCGCCGCCCTGGATGCCCGCCGCCTTGTAGTCCCACGTACCGCTGACGGCCGGGACGACGACGTACGGCAGCGTGTCGGACCGCAGTGGCTTGCCGTCGGACTGGTGGAACGCCGTGTCGGGCTGGAACCAGGGGTCGGTGTCCTCGTTGCAGCTGTCGGTGCGCTGGCCGTCGCAGTCGATGTCCATGTCGGCCTTCCAGAAGACGGCGCCGTGCTTGCCGCACACGGGAACGGCGGCCGGGGCCCCCTGGTCGGTGCGGTACTTGCCCTTCGAGATCTGGGCACAGGACGACACCTTCGCGAGCAGGTCGGCCGCGCGGACCGAACCTTCCAGGGGTGGCGGTTGTGGCCTGCCGGAGGCGCTCGCCGGGAGCTGTGCGGTGGCCAGCAGCGCGGCGCCGGAGGCCGCGGTCAGAGTCAGTGTTCGGATGCGCACGCAGGGCCCTTCTGTCAGGAAAGTTTCCTTATCCGCGTAGGTGCTGATTGCGGTGTCATGAACCCCGTAGAAGACTGGTCGTGTCGAAAGGTTTTCGGACATTCGCCCCGGTTTCTGGAGGTGTCATGTTCGTACGCGCCATCTACACGACCGGCGATCCCACGAAGATCGACACGGCCATCAGAGCACTGAACACCGAAGGGCGGGACCTGCTGGAGGACCGTCCGGGGTACCGCGGAGCGAGTGTCTTCGTGGACCGGTCGCTCGGAAAGCTGCTCGCGGCGAGCTGGTGGGAGACGGAGGAGGCCCGGCACAACAGCGACGAAGTACTGCGGGAACGGCGGGCGGGGATGCTGGAGCCGTTCCTGGGGACCCTGGCCGTCGACAACTACGAGGCGTTGGTCTTCCACCAGGTCCGGCAGCCGCAGGCGGGCGGTGGACTGCGGGTCACCAGGCTGGAGTTCGACCCCAGGGACACCGACCTGCTCGCCGACACGTTCCAGGCGTCGGTGATCCCCAGGCTCGAAACCCTGCAGGGCCTGGCCCGGGCGTCCCTCCTGGTCGACCGGGAGCGGGGGCGCGGGATGGTCGGAGTGGTCTTCGTCGACCAGGCCACCCTCGCGGCGTCCCGCGCGGGCCAGGCGGCGGCCCGGCACGAGGGTGCGGCCAAGGCTCATGTGACCGTGACCGGGCTGGAGGAGTTCGAGGTCGTCCACACCGACGTACGCGGCGACTGAGGCGACCCCTACGCGTACGCCCGCCGCTCGGACAGCCGAGCGGCGGGCGTACGGTCGTAGCGAGGTGAGTGTCAGGCCACGTCGAACGTGGCCGGGTCCGGGCCGATCCGCCGGTCCTCGTTCAGCGCGCTGATCGCCGCGAGGTCCTCGTCGTCCAGGCTGAAGTCGAAGACCTCGATGTTCTCCTCGATCCGCGACGGCGTCACGGACTTCGGGATCACGACGTTGCCCAGCTGCAGGTGCCAGCGCAGCACGATCTGCGCCGGAGTGCGGCCGTGCTTCTGCGCGATGGCGACGATCGCCGGAACCTCCAGAAGCCCCTTGCCCTGGCCGAGCGGCGACCAGGCCTCGGTGGCGATGCCCTGCTCGGCGTGGTACTCACGGGAGGCGCGCTGCTGCAGGTGCGGGTGCAGCTCGATCTGGTTGACCGCCGGGATGACCGACGTCTCGGCGATGAGCCGCTGAAGGTGCTCCGGAAGGAAGTTGGAGACGCCGATCGCGCGGATGCGGCCGTCGGCGTGGAGCTTCTCGAAGGCCTTGTACGTGTCGACGTAGGTGCCGCGCGCCGGCAGCGGCCAGTGGATGAGGTACAGGTCGATGTACTCCAGGCCCAGCTTCTCCAGCGACACGTCGAAGGCGCGCAGCGTGGAGTCGTATCCCTGGTCGCCGTTCCAGAGCTTGGTGGTGACGAAGATGTCCTCGCGCGGGACGCCGGCGGCGGCGATGGCCTTGCCGGTGCCCTCTTCATTGCCGTAGATCGCCGCTGTGTCGATGCTGCGGTACCCGGCCTCCAGCGCCGTGGTGACCGCGCGCTCCGCCTCGTCGTCCGGCACCTGCCAGACGCCGAAGCCCAGCTGGGGCATCTCGACGCCGTTGTTGAGGATGATCGGGGGGACCTTGCTGCTCACGAGCTCTTGATCCTTACGGTTGTCGTCAGGTGGTACCACCATCGTCAACGATCACGGGCCGCGATGCATTCCTGACCGGAGAATCCGCCAGAAGCGAATCCGCGGGAAACCGGGCGGCCGGAATCGGCCTCACGCCTGGTACAGCGCCTCGACCTCGCCCGCGTACGCGTTCTCGATCGCCTTGCGCTTCAACTTCAGCGACGGCGTGAGCAGTCCGTGCTCCTCGGTGAACGGCTGGGCGAGGATGCGGAAGGTGCGGATCGACTCGGCCTGTGAGACAAGGGTGTTGGCGGCGACCACCGCGCGCCGCACCTCGGTCTCCAGGTCCGCGTCGCGGACCAGCTGCGCCGGTGTCATCTGCGGCTTGTCGCGCATCATCAGCCAGTGCTCGACGGCCTCCTGGTCGAGGGTGACCAGAGCCGCGATGTACGGGCGGTCGTTGCCGACGACGATGCACTGGGCGACCAGCGGATGGTCGCGGACGCGCTCCTCCAGCACCCCCGGCGACACGCTCTTGCCGCCGGAGGTGACCAGGATCTCCTTCTTGCGGCCGGTGATGGTGAGGTAGCCGTCCTCGTCGAGGGAGCCCAGGTCGCCGGTGGCCAGCCAGCCGTCGTGCAGGGCCGCGTCGGTGGCCTTCTGGTTGTTGAGGTAGCCCTGGAAGACGTTGGCGCCGTGCAGCCAGATCTCGCCGTCGTCCGCGATGTGCACGGTCATGCCCGGGATGGGCTGGCCGACGGTGCCGTAGCGGGTGCGATAGGGCGGGTTGGCGGTCGCGGCGGCCGTGGACTCGGTGAGGCCGTACCCCTCGTAGACATGGACGCCGGCACCCGCGAAGAACAGGCCCAGGCGCCGGTCCATCGCCGAACCGCCGGTCATCGCCTGCTTGATACGGCCGCCCATCGCGGCCCGCATCTTGGAGTAGACGAGCTTGTCGAACAGCTGGTGCTGCACACGCAGCCCCGCCGAGGGGCCGGGGCCGACGCCCCACGCCTTGGCCTCCACGGCGTCCGCGTACTTCACGGCGACCTCGACAGCCTTCTCGAAGGCGCCGGCCCGGCCCTCCTTCTCGGCCTTGCGGCGGGCGGCGTTGAAGACCTTCTCGAAGATGTACGGCACGGCGAGGAAGAACGTCGGCTTGAACGCGGCCAGGTCCGGCAGCAGTGCGGCCGCGTTCATCTGCGGCTGGTGACCGAAGCGGACCTTGCCGCGGATCGCCGCGACCTGCACCATCCGCCCGAAGACGTGCGCGAGCGGCAGGAACAGCAGGGTCGCCGCCTCGTCGCCCTTCTTGGAGTGGAACACCGGCTCCCAGCGCTGGATGACGGTGTCCGACTCGTACATGAAGTTGCCGTGCGAGATGACACAGCCCTTGGGGCGGCCCGTCGTCCCCGAGGTGTAGATGATCGTCGCGACGGAGTCGGGGGTGACCGCCTGCCGGTGGCGGTGGACCACCTCGTCGTCGAGGGGGGCGCCGGCGTCGTACAGCTCCTGCACGGCGCCCGAGTCCAGCTGCCACAGCTGGTGCAGCCGGGGCAGCCGGTCGATGACGGTGGCGATCGTCATCGCGTGGTCCTCGTGCTCGACGACCGCCGCCGACACCTCGGCGTCGTACAGCATCCAGAAGCACTGCTCGGCCGAGGACGTGGGGTAGATCGGCACGACCTGGGCCCCGATGGTCCACAGGGCGTAGTCGAAGAGCGTCCACTCGTACCGGGTGCGGGACATGATCGCGACGCGGTCGCCGAACCGGATGCCGCGGGCCAGGAGGCCCTTGGCCAGGGCCAGCACCTCGTCCCGGAACTCGGCGGCGGTGACGTCCCGCCACTGCCCGCTGTCGTCCTTGCGGCCGAGGGCGACATACAACGGGTCGTCCTGGGCATGCTCGAAAACGACGTCGGCCAGGCCGCCCACGGGCGGTGCCAACGCCAACGGAGGGTTGGTGAACTCGCGCAAACCCCGCTCCCCGCTCCGACTGCCTCGGCTGACGCTCCGCTCAGCGCCGTGAAAGCTACCCCACCCGTCGTCGAGGCGGGAGGGGGCCGGAAATCGACGGCCGCTCAGGTATGCACTGGTCAGGGCCGGAAAATGCGCTCACATGCGGAAGGGTCGGACAGAAAACTGACGGTTGAGTAAGTTTCGGGCCCGTAATCTCCACCGAATCTGTACGACCCGATTACCCGGTTAGGGCCCTGTCGATCATGCTAGCCGCAGCGTGCTGTCATCACTTCTGTCAGCGTGAGGATGGCTGAATCCGTCACTCCGTCCGTCCCGCGGGCAACCTCTAGCGCCGGTGCAGCCGGTCCCCGCCCGCCAGAATCGCCGCCGCCAGCGCGTCCGCCGCGCTCTGGGCCGCCGTGCGGCGCGGGCCGTGGACCAGCACGAAGTCGACGCGGCCGAGTTCCGGCAGGCCCGAGCGCTCGGCGACGCGGGCCAGGCCCGGGGGGATCAGGCCCCGGGAGTGGGCCATCACGCCGAGGCCGGCGCGGGCCGCCGCGATCAAACCGTTCAGACTTCCGCTCGTGCATACGATCCGCCAGTCGCGCCCCTGCCGTTCCAGTGCCTCCAGCGCGAGCGCCCTGGTGATCCCCGGCGGCGGATAGACGATCAGCGGCACCGGACGGTCCGGCTCCAGGCGCAGCCGTTCCGCGCCGATCCACACCAGCCGGTCGTGCCAGACCAGCTCGCCGCGAGGGTCCTCGGGGCGCCGCTTGGCCAGCACCAGGTCCAGTTTTCCGGCGGCGAGCTGCTCGTGCAGCGTGCCGGACAGCTCGACCGTCAGCTCCAGGTCGACCTCGGGGTGGTCGTAGCGGAAGCCCTCCAGGATCTCCGGCAGCCGGGTCAGCACGAAGTCCTCGGACGCGCCGAAGCGGAGCCGGCCGCGCAGCCGGGTGCCGGTGAAGAACGCCGTGGCCTGGTCGTGCACCTCCAGGATCCGGCGGGCGAAGCCGAGCATCGCCTCGCCGTCCTCGGTCAGCTCCACGGAGTGGGTGTCCCGGGTGAACAGCGGCCGCCCGGTGGCGCCCTCCAGGCGCCGTACGTGCTGGCTGACGGTCGACTGGCGCAGGCCGAGCCGTCGGGCGGCCTGCGTGAAGCTCAGCGTCTGGGCCACCGCGAGGAACGTACGGAGGTGGGCGGGGTCGTACATACCGCCCAGGCTAGCCCTGTTATCGCGGAACGTGATGACAGTCAGAGTGGTATGCCGGATTCCCGATCGCTGATCGTCGGAGGACGATGGAAAGGGCACGTCCGTGTCCGGAACCTCAGGTTCAGCGAAGCGACAGCGAAGTAGTGGAGCACAGTGAAACGCCTGCAATGGCCGCGTTGGATGCCGATCGACCCGTACATCCTGCTGCTGCTCGGGACCGTCGGCCTCGCGGCCCTCCTCCCGGCGCGCGGGACGGCCTCCGACGTGGCGTCCGGCGCGTCCACGGCCGCGATCGCGTTCCTCTTCTTCCTCTACGGCGCCCGGCTGTCCACCCGCGAGGCGCTGGACGGGCTGAAGCACTGGCGGCTCCACGTCACCGTCCTGGCCTGCACCTTCGTCGTCTTCCCGCTGCTCGGGCTGGCCGCCCGCGGCCTCGTCCCGGTGGTCCTGACGCACCCGCTCTACCAGGGCCTGCTCTTCCTCACCCTCGTGCCGTCGACCATCCAGTCGTCCATCGCCTTCACCTCGATGGCGCGCGGCAACGTCCCCGCCGCGATCTGCGCGGGCTCCTTCTCCTCGCTCGTCGGCATCGTCGTCACCCCGCTCCTCGCGGCGGCCGTGCTCGGCGGCAGCGTCGGCGGGTTCTCCGCCGACTCGCTGGTCAAGATCGTGCTGCAGCTGCTGGTGCCGTTCGTCGCCGGGCAGCTGCTGCGCCGCTGCGGAGTCAAAAGGGGCCGCGCGAAGCGCGTCGAGCAGGGTGGTGGTGGGCGACGGGTGGGCGGCTTCGTCACCCGGCACAAGAAGGTCCTCGGCCTCGTCGACCGCGGCTCGATCCTGCTGGTCGTCTACACCGCGTTCAGCGCGGGCATGGTCCAGGGCATCTGGAGCCAGGTGAGTCCGGTCCGGCTGGCCGGCCTGCTCGCCGTGGAGGCGGTGCTGCTGGCCGTGATGCTGGCCCTGACCTGGTACGGCGCCAAGGCACTGCGCTTCGGCCGCGCGGACCGCATCGCGATCCAGTTCGCGGGCTCCAAGAAGTCCCTGGCGGCCGGGCTGCCCATGGCGAGCGTCCTGTTCGGCGCGCACGCCTCGCTGGCCGTGCTGCCGCTGATGCTCTTCCACCAGATGCAGCTGATGGTGTGCGCGGTCATAGCCAAGCGGCGTGCCCACGACCCGGAGGCCGACGCCGCCGAGGCCGAGGCTCCCGAGCAGGTCACCGCGTCGGCGCCACCTTCACAGACACGAACCGCGGTCGGTACAGGGACACGTTCCGGTTGAGCTGCGCCGCGGCGCCCGCCGTCTCCAGCCAGTTGACGTCGTAGCTCAGGACGAGACGACCGTCATCGCTCAGCTCGGGATGCGTCTGCGGGTTGTAGGCGGCGACCTGCGCGCCCTGCGGCAGCGACGGGCTGAAGTCCTTCGTCGGCCCGTGCCACGGGCCGGTCGGGGCGCAGGCCCAGTACGAGGTGACGGTCGTCAGCCCCTCGGTTCCCGCGGCCATCGTGAACAGGACGTACGTCCCCCGCACCCGCGCCACCGAGAACGCGCTGCCCACCCCCGTGCGCTGCCCGTCCCCGAGCACCGCGCGCGGCCGGGCACCCGCCCCGCCCGCCCACGCGGAGCCGTTCCAGTACTCCCAGGCCCCAGGCTCCGCCAGCCTGCCCTCCCGCACGCGCGCGACGTACGCCCGCGAGGCGGGCCGGGACGCGGCCTGGCCGTCGTCACCGCCGAAGACGTACGTCCAGCCGTCCTCCTCGACCAGCGTCGTCCCGAACAGGACGCGCCGGGAGGGATCCGGCACCAGCTGCTGGTCGAAGACCTTCACCACCGACTCGACGCGCAGGTCGGGCAGCGAGAGCGTGGCGACCTCGGTGGCGGTCGGCACACCGTAGATCCACGGGGCCTGCCCGGCCGTGCGCACCCACAGCAGCACCCGCAGGACCTGCTCGGACGAGCCGGGGGAGCGGGGCTCCACGCGGGCCCCGACCGGCCATCGCCACTGGCCGGGGGCGGGATCGGGGAAGAGCGGGGTGGGCAGGGTGCGCTCCAGGCGTCCGCCCCGCATCACGACCGCCGAGTTGCGCACCAGGGGAGCGGTCGTGTCCCGCCAGGTGAAGGACTCGCCGAACGGATTGGGCGGGGCGTACACCTGGCCGAGATAGGTGTCCGAGAAAAGCCACAGCAGCCGCCCGTCGGGCAGCCGCACGGAGTGCGTCCCGTCGCCGCCGGTCCAGTCGTCGCCGCGGGAGGGATCGTCGCCGTAGCGGGAGAACTCGGCGTTGAGGTCCTTCTCGGCCGACCAGGACGCGACCGAGTGCGGTGCGCACGCGCCACCGCCCTCCCGTTCGCCGTCGTCCGGGAGGGCGGTGAGCAGCACGGCCGCGAGAACCAGGGCCAGCAGGATTCCGAGGCCGGTTCCCGTGTGCTGCCGTGCTCGTGCGTCGTCGGGCACGGGAGGGACGTTAGTGGCCCGGGCGCACCTGGTCCATGGGCAGCCACAGAACGGTGTCGGCGGTGGTCGAGGACTTGGTGCCGGTGGTGGCCCGTGCCGCGGCCCCGATCTCGGCGTCGCCGAGTGCCCGGTTCCACACGTGGACGTCGTCGATCGCGCCGGTCAGGAAGGCCCGGCTGTCCATGCGCTGGCCGACGTGCACGCCGAACGGAGAGTTACGGCTGACCGAGCCGGCCACGTCCGCGGTGCTGATCGCCGTACCGTCGAGGAACAGCGTCAGCTGTCCACCGCCGCGTCGCAGCGCGAGGTGGTGCCACCGGCCGTCGTTGTGGGCGCCGTCGAACCACACGGACGCGGTGCGCACGGTCCGGAACCCCTCCCGTGTGGTGATCAGGGCGCGCACCCGGTCGTTGTCGGGCTCGCCGCGCAGCCAGATCTGGGGCTGGGTGGTGCCGATCCCGCCCATCCACAGGAAGGGCTGCTCGCCACTGGTGGCCGAATAGCGGAAGAACAGCGAGGCCGTGAAGTCCCCTGTCCCGAGCGGGAGTCGGGAGCGGTACGGCAGACGTACGGCGTCGTCCGCGCCGTCGAACTCCACGGCGTCGCCGATGACGCCGCCGGTCGTGCGCGCGCCGCCGAGCAGGGTCGCGCGGGGAGCGCCCGGGGCGAGGTCGGGGGTGGTCGGGTCGGCGGCGCGGCGCGGGCCGAGCCAGGCGTCGTTGAACCGGGCGAAGCGGATCTCGTCGCGTGCGTCGACGGTGCCGCCCTCGTACATCAGGCCCACCGTGGACGCGTCGATGCCGACCATGTCCGAGTAGCCCGACCAGTCCGTGGTGACGACCCTGCCGCGGTCCACGCTCTCCCAGGTGTCGCCGCCGTCGTAGGAGGACCGGACCATCATGGTCCGCCGGCGGTCGGGGTCGGCGGGTGCGGACAGCAGCATGCGGTTGCCCATGCGCAGCGTGGCGCCCTGGACCTGCGGCGTGTACAGGTCCGGCAGGCCGCGGAAGGGCCCGGTGAAGCTGTCGCCGCCGTCGCGGCTGGTCGTCTGGGAGCGGTGGCCGAGGTCGGAGCCGTCCTGTTCGCGGCCGCTGACGATGAGGGTGCCGTCCGCGCGCTCGCTGAGGGTCACCTCGGACGGCTTCTGCCGGAAGGTGCCGTCGTCGGCGGCGATGGGCCAGGAGTCGATGGCGCCGGCCCGCCAGGTGTCGCCGCCGTCGTCGCTGACGATGAGGGCGGCGTGGTTGGCGGAGACCCGACTGCCGTTCCACGTCTCGGTGTTGACGCCGAAGACGAGGCGCCCGGCGTGCTTGCCCTTGGTGAGCTGGATGCCGTGCACGGGGCCGGTGGCGTACCAGGAGTTCCAGTCCGCCGGCAGTATCTGGTCGCTCAGATCGCGCGGTGTGGACCAGGTCCTGCCGTCGTCGTCGCTGTACTGCAGATAGGGCGAGCGATCACACGGCACGGAGCAATTTCCGCTGTCCGTACGGCCCGTGTTGTACGTCTCCGCCAGCAGGATGCGGCCGGTCTCGCGGTCCACGATCGGCGCGGGGTTGCCGTGCGTGTCGCCGGCGCCGTCGTTGACGACCTGGAGCGGGCCCCAGGTGCGGCCGCCGTCGGTGGACCGCTTGAGCACGATGTCGATGTCGGCGGCGTCGCCGCAGTTGAGCACCCGCCCCTCGGCGAACGCCAGCAGGGTGCCGTCCTTGGTCTTCACGATCGCCGGGATGCGGAAGCAGGCGTATCCGGGGTCCTGGTCGGCCCTGAAGAGGATCTGCTGCTCGAACAGCGGTGTCCGGGTGGCGGATTGGGGCCGGTCCGGGCTTTGGGACTGCGCCGGACTCAAGGTCGCGGCCGTCGCCGTGGTGGCGACGGCCGCGACGAGGGCAGCTCTGAGACGTGCGCGAACTCTCGACGGCATGGTGCGGCCCGCCCTTCGTCGTCTGGTCATGCGTCCAGGCATCTGAACATTCGGACATCCCACGTCCAAAGTGCGCATCACAGACGTTAGTTGGGCTATCGCACGCATCACAAGAACCGTGCACGTGTCACATCACGGATGGAGTACTACTTTCCCTCGGTTGCCCCGGGCCTCGATCACCGCATGCGCCTCGGCCGCCTCCTGAAGCGCGAACTCCCCGTGCACGGCGGGCTTCACGGCCCCCGCGGCGAACAGCCTCCACAGCTCCTGCCGCCACCGCTCGTACAACTCGGGCTCCCCGCGCGCGATCCGCGCCATCTGGAACCCGACGACGGACTTGGCTCCCACGAGAAGGTCATAGGCCTGGATGGTGCCGCCGCCCGAGCTGTACGCCACCAGGCGCCCGCCAGGGCCGAGCGCGGTGAGGGCCGGCGTGAGCAGGTCGCCGCCGACCGCGTCGAGGGCGTAGTCGACGGGTCGCCCCCAGCTGTCGTCCGCGTAGACGACGACGTCATCGGCGCCGAGGGAGCGCACGAAGTCCGCCTTGGCCGGATCGGACACGGCGCCCACGACCCGCCCCGCACCCCGTGCTCGCGCGAGCTGCACGGCGAGATGGCCGACGCCGCTCGCCGCCGCGGTGACCAGCGCCGCCTCCCCGCGCTCGGGCCGGGCGGCCGCCAGCGCGCCGAGCGCGACCAGGCCGCTGCGGACCAGTGCGACCGCGTCGACGGCCGAGGCGCCGTCCGGTACGGGGGAGGCCATGGTCTCCAGCAGCGGCGCGAAGTCGGCGTACCCGTGCCCGAAGCACAGCCCCGTCACCCGGTCGCCGGCCCGGAACCGGCTGACGCCTTCGCCGACGGCCACGACCTCCCCGGCGATCTCGCCCCCGAGCGCGACCGGCTCGGCCGCCTCGGTGACCTTTCGCACCACGGGGAGCGTGACGCCTATCGCCTCGCAGCGGACGAGGAGTTCGCCGACGGCCGGTTCGGGGACGGGTGCCTCCTCCACGAAGAGCGGGCCGCCCGGGGAGCCGTATCGGACACGACGCATGACCACACCTCCAAAACGTTGGTGGTCCCAACGATAGGGAGCGAATCATTGGGAAGTCCAACGACTTTCGGCTAGGCTGCCGTACATGCCCGAAGCCCCCCTGCCCGCGATCCGCTCCCTCCCCAGCTGGCTGCTCGGCCGTGCGGCGGCCCGCGGCCGGGCCCTGGTGGCCGAGGCGCTGGCGGCGGAGGGCATGAAGATGTGGCACCACGTGGTGTTGTCCGCCGTGCGTGACCTCGCCCCGGTCGCGCAGGCGGATCTCGGCCGCAGCGTCCGGCTGGACCCCAAGGACCTGGTCGGCATCCTCAACGACCTGCAGTCCGCAGGACTCGTCGTCCGCGAGCCGGATCCGAACGACCGCCGCAAGAACGCGGTGTCCCTCACCGACGAGGGCGGACGCCTGCTGAAGCGGTGCGAGAAGGCGGCGCGCGAGGCCAACGACGCGCTCCTCGCCCCGCTCTCGGCGGCCGAACGCGACCGGTTCACGGACCTGTTGATCCGGATTTCCGGTACGCAGAGCTGACGACGGATAACGTTCCGCCATGACCGCACCGCTCGCGCTCGAACCCGCCCGCACCGCCCTCGTGCTCGTCGACCTGATGGACCGCATCGTCGCGCTGCCCTTGGAGCCCCACAAGGGCACCGAAGTCCTCACGACGTGCGAGGAGTTGGCGTCCAGCTTCCGCTCGGCGGGAGCGACCGTCGTCCTCATCCGCGTCGAACGCCCCGGCGTGGCCGAGCAGCCGCCCGGCAGCGGGCTGGTGGCAGGGCTGCTCAAGGACGGCGACATCGAGATCGTCAAGCGCACGATCGGCGGCTTCCAGGGCACGGGCCTGGACGACCGCCTCCGCGAACGAGGGCTCACCACCCTGGTGTTCGCCGGCATCGCCACCAACCTCGGCGTCGAGTCCACCGCCCGCGCGGCCGCCGACCTCGGTTATGACCTGGTCTTCGTGGAGGACGCGATGACGGCGTTCACGGCGGCCGAGCACGAGGCGTCGGTTCGGCTGGACTTTCCGAGGCTGGGGTCGGTGGCGCAGTCCACGGGGGTGGGCTTCGTGAACGGATGACGTAGGGCCTTGGGCCTTGGGCCCTGGGCCCTACGGTTCGGCCCTGTAGGAGGTAGCGAAAAACACGACGGGGCCCCAACCCGGCGCAGGGGGCGCTCCCCGCCGATCGGGGCCCCGCCGCCGTGTCGCGGGGGAGCCTGTCAGGCCTGGGCGGCCGCGGTCCGCAGGGCCAGCCGGTGTTCGCCCGCGTACACGTTCATGGAGCTGCCCCGCAGGAAGCCCACCAGCGTCAGCCCCGTCTCCGCGGCCAGATCCACCGCCAGGGAGGAAGGCGCCGAGACCGCCGCGAGCACCGGGATCCCCGCCATCACGGCCTTCTGGGCGAGCTCGAAGCTGGCCCGCCCCGACACCAGCAGGATCGTCCGGGACAACGGCAGGTTTCCGTGCTGCAGGGCGCGGCCGACCAGCTTGTCGACCGCGTTGTGCCGGCCCACGTCCTCCCGTATGTCCAGCAGCTCGCCGTCCTCGGTGAACAGGGCCGCCGCGTGCAGACCCCCGGTCCGGTCGAAGACCCGCTGGGCCGCGCGGAGCCGGTCGGGGAGGCCCGCGAGCAGGTCGGGGTCGAGCCGGACCGGGGTGCCCTCGCCGTCGTCGATGGGCCAGCGGGCCGTCGTACGGACCGCGTCCAGCGACGCCTTGCCGCACAGGCCGCACGACGACGTCGTGTACACGTTGCGTTCGAGCGTGATGTCGGGGATCACCACCCCCGCGGACGTGCGCACGTCCACCACGTTGTACGTGTTCGAGCCGTCCGCCGTAGCGCCCGCGCAGTAGACGATGTTCTGCAGGTCCCCCTGCTCGGCCAGCACGCCCTCGCTCACCAGGAAGCCCGCCGCCAGTGCGAAGTCGTCGCCCGGGGTGCGCATGGTGATCGCCAGCGGCTTGCCGTTGAGCCGGATCTCCAGTGGTTCCTCGGCGACGAGCGTGTCCGGCCGGGTGGAGACCGCCCCGTCCCGGATCCGGATCACCTTGCGTCGTTCCGTGACTCGTCCCATGTCCCGATCAGTCCCGTCAGTCCCGGTTCTGTACGTGCTGGTAGCCGAAGCGGCCCTTGATGCACAGGTTGCCGTGGGTCACCGGATTGTCGTGCGGAGAGGTGACCTTCACGATCTCATTGTCCTGCACGTGCAGGGTGAGGTTGCAGCCCACACCGCAGTACGCGCACACCGTGGTCGTCTCGGTCTGCCGGCCCTCGTCCCACGTACCCGCCGCCCGCATGTCGAACTCGGACTTGAAGGACAGGGCCCCCGTCGGGCACACCTCGATGCAGTTGCCGCAGTACACGCACGCCGAGTCGGTCAGCGGCGCGTCGTGCTCCACCGCGATCCGCGCGTCGAACCCCCGCCCGGCCACGGAGATCGCGAAGCTGTTCTGCCACTGGTCACCGCAGGCGTCCACGCACTTGTAGCAGAGGATGCACTTGTCGTAGTCGCGCACGTACAGCTCGTTGTCGACCTTCGGCTCCTCGTTGAGCCGCGCCGCGTCCGGGCCGAAGCGGTCCGGCTTCGCCTCGTACTCCTTGATCCACCCGGCGACCTCCGGCGTCGTCGACAAGTCGACCGACGACGCGAGAAGCTCCAGGACGATCTTGCGACTGTGCCTGGCCCGCTCGGTGTCGGTCCGCACCTCCATGCCCG
Source organism: Streptomyces cyaneochromogenes (assembly GCF_003963535.1). GTDB lineage: Bacteria > Actinomycetota > Actinomycetes > Streptomycetales > Streptomycetaceae > Streptomyces > Streptomyces shaanxiensis. Next base: position 8,673,719 of record NZ_CP034539.1, read on the forward strand.
CCTCGGCCTTGCGCGAACAGGCCGGGACGAGCGTCCGCGACCCCTCGACCTCCACGACACACACACGGCAGGCGTTCTTGGGCCGCAGCGTGTCCCCCTGGCACAGGGTCGGGATGTCCTTCCCCGCGGCTCGGCAGGCGTCGAGGATCGTGGAGCCCTCCGCCGCGCGCACGGGCTCCCCGTCGATGGTGAACTCCAGCAGCCGGCGCGGGATCCCCAGCGGTACCACGGTCATTCGTACGCCCCCAGACGGTCGATGGCGGATTCCACGGCATTCCACGCGGTCTGCCCCAGACCGCAGATCGAGGCGTCCCGCATCGCGCGGCCGACCTCCCTGAGCAGGGCGATGTCACCGGCGGCCGCCGCACCCGTGCGCTCCACGATCCGGTGCAGCGCCTCCTCCTGCCGTACGGTCCCGACCCGGCACGGCACGCACTGCCCGCACGACTCGTCACGGAAGAACTCGGCGATGCGCAGCAGCAGCCGGGGCAGCGGGACGGTGTCGTCGAAGGCCATGACCACGCCGGAGCCGAGGGTCGTGCCGGCCTCCCGGGTGCCTTCGAAGGTGAGGGGAATGTCCACCTCGTCGGGCCGTACGAAGCCACCCGCGGCGCCCCCCAGCAGCACCGCCCGCAGCCCCTCCCGCACCCCGGCCAGCTCCAGCAGCTCGCCCAGCGTCGCGCCGAAGGGGAGCTCGTAGATGCCGGGCCGCGCCACACTCCCCGACACGCAGAACAGCTTCGGCCCGGTGGAGCGCGCCGTGCCGATCGCGGCGTACGCCGGTGCGCCCATGGTCAGGATCGGCAGCACGTTGACCAGCGTCTCCACGTTGTTCTCCACCGTGGGCTTGCCGAACAGGCCTTTCTCCACCGGGAACGGCGGCTTCGAGCGCGGCTCGCCCCGGTAGCCCTCGATGGAGTTGAACAGAGCCGTCTCCTCGCCGCAGATGTAGGCCCCCGCGCCTCGTCTGATCTCGATGTCGAAGGCGTATCCCTGGCCGAGGACGTCGTCCCCGAGCAGCCCACGCGCGCGTGCCTGCGCGATGGCGTGCTCCAGGCGCCCCAGGGCACGGGGGTACTCGCCGCGCAGATACAGGTAGCCCTTGTGGACGCCCGTCGCATACGCCGCGATGGTCATCGACTCGACCAGCGCGTACGGGTCGCCCTCCATGATCACGCGGTCCTTGAAGGTGCCCGGCTCGGATTCGTCGGCGTTGCAGACGAGGTAGTGCGGATGGTCGGGCTGTGACGCCGTGGCCTGCCATTTGCGGCCGGTGGGGAAGGCGGCGCCGCCACGCCCGACCAGGCCGGAGTCGGTGACCTCGCGGATGACTCCGGCGGGACCGAGCTCGAAGGCCCGGCGCAGGGCCGTGTAGCCGCCGTGGGCTCGGTAGTCGTCCAGCGAGGACGGGTCGACGACCCCGACGCGTCGCAGCAGGGTCAACGAGGGGTCTGCGGCCTGGGGCACCGCCATCGCGGCCGACGGTTCCTCGGGCGCCGAGTCCGGCGTGCTCGCGGCGAGGACGGCGTCGTGCACGGTCGCCGGTGCCGAGACCGCCGTACGCACCGGGTCCCCGGCCTTGATCGCGAGCGCCGCCGGAGCCCGCTCGCACAGACCGAGGCACGGACTGCGCTCCACCGACACACCACTGCCGAGCCCCAGCCGCGCCTCGACCCCGGCACACAGCTCGCTCGCCCCGGCCGCCGCGCACGCGAGGTCGGTGCACACGTGGAGCGCGGTGGCGGGGCGGGGCTTGACCGAGAACATGGCGTAGAAGGTGGCCACCCCGTACGCCTCCGCCGGCGGCACCGTCAGCCGCCGGCACAGGTAGTCGAGGGCGCCCTCGCTGATCCAGCCGATCCGGTCGTTGATGGCGTGCAGCCCCGGCAACAGCAGGTCGCGGCGGTCCCGTGCCTCGCGGCCGCCCCGGGCCCACCTCAGGTCCGCGGCCCTCATCTCATCGCGGGCGGCGCCCTCCCAGGAGGACTCCGGCGGGCCCAACAGGGCGTCGATGGCGGCCCGTTCGTCGCCCGTCGGTTTGCTGTCGCCGAAGTGCAGGTCCACTTGAGGTCACCTCACGATGGTCGCGACGGGGAGCTTCTCGATCCGGATCGCCGACGCCTTGAACTCCGCCGTCCCCGCGATCGGGCAGTTCGCCTCGATCGTCAGCTGGTTGGTGTCCACCTCGTCGGGAAAGTGCATGGTCATGAAGGCGAGCCCCGGCCGCAGCGCGGTGTCGACCCACACCGGCGCGACGACCGACCCGCGCCGCGAGGTCACCAGGACCTCCTCGCCGACCACCACCCCGTACCGCTCGGCGTCCTCCGGGCACAGCTCGACGTACTCGCCGCGCCGCAGCGGAGAGGCGAAACTTCCGCTCTGCACACCGGTGTTGTAGGAGTCGAGCCGCCGCCCGGTGGTGAGGCGGATCGGGTACTCCTCGTCGGTGAGGTCGACCGGTGGATCGTGCTGGACGATCCCGAACGGCGCCGGCGTCCCGCGCTCGGCCGGGTCCGCCTCCCACAACCGGCCGTGCAGATAGGTCGGTTCGAGTTGTTCGGTGCTCGGACACGGCCACTGGATGCCCTGGTGCTCCTCCAGGCGTTCGTACGTCATCCCGTAGTGGTCCGGGGAGACCGAGCGCAGTTCGTTCCACACCGCCTCGGCGTCCGCGTACTTCCACTCGTGGCCCAGCCGCGCCGCCAGCGCGCAGATGATGTCGATGTCCTCGCGGGCCTCGCCGGGCGGGGTGACCGCGCGGCGCACCCGCTGAACCCGCCGCTCGCTGTTGGTGGTCGTGCCGTCGGTCTCGGCCCACCCGGCGGTGGCGGGGAGGATGACGTGCGCCAGCTCGGCCGTCTTCGTCAGGAAGATGTCCTGGACGACGAGGAAGTCCAGCTGCCGCATGCGCCGTACGGCCTGCTCGCTGTCCGCCTCCGACTGCGCCGGGTTCTCGCCGATGCAGTAGACGGCCTTGAGCGAGCCCTCTTCCATAGCCTCGAACATCTGGGTGAGGTTGAGGCCGTAGTGGGGCTGGATGACGGTGTCCCAGGCGGACTCGAACTTCAGCCGGCTGTCGGGGTCGAGGATGTCCTGGAAGCCGGGCAGGCGGTTGGGGATCGCGCCCATGTCGCCGCCGCCCTGGACGTTGTTCTGCCCGCGCAGCGGCTGGAGCCCGGAGCCGTAGCGCCCGACATGGCCGGTCAGCAGCGACAGGTTGATCAGCGCGCGGACGTTGTCGGTGCCGTTGTGGTGCTCGGTGATGCCGAGGGTCCAGCACAGCTGGGCGCGCTCGGCGCGGGCGTAGGCGTGGGCCAACTCCCGTATCGCGGCGGCCGGAACGCCCGTCACCTTCTCGGCGAGGGACGGCGTCCACGGCTCGACGAGCGCCTTGTACTCCTCGTAGCCGCTGGTCGCCCGCTGGATGAAGGCCTCGTTCGCCAGCCCGGCGTGGATGATCTCGCGGCCGATCGCGTGCGCCATCGCGATGTCGGTGCCGACGTTGAGCCCCATCCAGCTCTCCGCCCACTCGGCGGTGGAGGTGCGGCGCGGGTCGACGGCGTACATACGGGCGCCGCCTCGGATCCCCTTGAGTACGTGCTGGAAGAAGATCGGGTGCGCGAAGCGGGCGTTGGAGCCCCACATCACGATGACGTCGGTGTGCTCGATCTCCTCGTACGAGGAGGTGCCCCCGCCCGAGCCGAAGGCCGCCGACAGGCCGGCGACGCTGGGGGCGTGGCAGGTGCGGTTGCAGGAGTCGACGTTGTTGGTGCCCATGACGACCCGGGCGAACTTCTGCGCCACGTAGTTCATCTCGTTCGTGGCCCGGGCGCAGGAGAACATGCCGAAGGCGTCCCGGTTGCGGGCCAGACCCTCGGCCGCGCGGTCCAGGGCCTCCTGCCAGCTCGCCTGCCGGAAGGGCTCGTCGCGCGAGTCCCGGACGAGCGGGTGGGTCAGCCGGGTGTAGTTCTTCGGAGTACGGTCGCGTTTGCTCATGCGGCGCTCCTCATGCGGCGCTCCTCAGCGCGAGCAGGTCCGAGATGGCGTGCACGGTGCGCAGGGTGGGCACCTGGACGCCGGTGATCTCCGCCAACTCGACGACCGCCGCGAGGAGTACATCGAGTTCGAGCGGTTTGCCGCGCTCCAGGTCCTGGAGCGTGGAGGTGCGGTGGTCGCCGACCCGCTCGGCGCCCGCGAGCCGGCGCTCGATGGAGACGCCGACCTCGCAGCCGAGGGCCTCGGCGACCGCGAGCGTCTCGGTCATCATGATCTCGATGACCTTGCGGGTGCCGCCGTGCAGGCACATCTGCCGCATGGTGGCGCGGGCGAGCGCGCTGATCGGGTTGAAGGAGATGTTGCCGAGCAGCTTGAGCCAGATGTCGTTGCGCAGGTCGGGTTCGACCGGGCACTTCAGGCCGCCGGCGATCATGGCCTCGCCCAGGTCCGTGCAGCGCTTGGACACGCTGCGGTCGGGCTCGCCGATGGAGAACCGGGTGCCTTCCAGGTGCCGCACGACACCCGGGCCTTCGAGCTCGGTCGCGGCGTAGACCACACAGCCGACTGCCCGTTCGGGCGCGAGCACCGCACTGACCGCGCCGTCCGGGTCGACACTCTCGATGCGCTGGCCGTCGTGCAGGCCGCCGTGCCGGTGGAAGTACCACCAGGGGATGCCGTTCTGGGCGGCCACGACCGCCGTGCCGTCGTGCAGAAGGGGCTCGATCAGCGGCCCGCACGCCGCGTACGAGTTGGCCTTCAGACCCAGGAAGACGTAGTCGACCGGGCCGACTTCGGCCGGATCGTCGGTCGCGTGGGCGCGGGCGGTGAAGTCGCCGCGCGGACTGAGCACCCGCACCCCGTGCCGCCTCATGGCCGCCAGATGCGGTCCACGGGCTATGAGGTGCACATCGGCGCCCGCGCGATGCAGCGCGGCTCCGACGTAGGCGCCGATCGCACCGGCGCCGAGGACTGCAACTTTCACTTCGGAACGCTCCGTTCGGTCGAGGGGGTACCGCGGAGGTGGCTGGGAAGCGGTGTTCGAGCAGGTCGAATCTCGTCGACTGAATATTGTCTACAGTATGGATAAGGGGTCAGCAAGGGTTCGCGCACGGCGTTCGGTCAGCCTTTGCGTGCGGCCTCGGCCCGTCATCCCGTACGGCGTTCGACCGTTCGTCGCGCCCGGCATACCGTTCATCGCATACGGTCGACGCGCCGCCTTCTCAACTGCCGCGCCGCTCCCTACCGTTCGGGATCATGAGTCCCCCTGTCGCACCCGCGGGATGGAGCCGCTGGCTGGTTCCGCCCGCCGCTCTGTCGGTCCATCTGTCCATCGGTCAGGCCTACGCGTGGAGCGTGTTCAAGCCCCCGCTCGAATCCGCGCTCGGCCTCAGTGGCACGCAGAGCGCGCTGCCCTTCCAGCTCGGCATCGTCATGCTCGGCCTGTCGGCCGCGTTCGGCGGCACGCTGGTGGAGCGCAACGGCCCGCGCTGGGCCATGACCGTCGCCCTGATCTGCTTCTCGTCCGGCTTCCTGCTCTCCGCGCTGGGCGCGGCGACCGAGCAGTACTGGCTGATCGTCCTCGGCTACGGCTTCGTCGGCGGTATCGGTCTCGGTATCGGCTACATCTCGCCGGTCTCGACACTGATCAAGTGGTTCCCGGACCGGCCCGGCATGGCCACCGGCATCGCCATCATGGGCTTCGGCGGTGGCGCGCTCATCGCCTCGCCCTGGTCGGCGCAGATGCTGGAGTCGTTCGGCAGCGACAGCTCCGGGATCGCCATGGCGTTCCTGGTGCACGGACTGTCGTACTCCGTGTTCATGCTGCTCGGTGTGCTGCTGGTCCGCGTGCCGCGCACCGAGAAGCCGGTCGGTGGCGCGCCCAGCGCCTTCGACGGGCCGCAGGTGTCCGCACGTAACGCCGTGCGCACGCCCCAGTTCTGGTGTCTGTGGGTCGTGCTCTGCATGAACGTGACCGCCGGCATCGGCATCCTGGAGAAGGCCGCGCCGATGATCACGGACTTCTTCAAGAACACCTCCACGCCCGTGTCGGTGTCCGCGGCGGCCGGGTTCGTCGCCCTGCTGTCGGCGGCCAACATGGCGGGCCGTATCGGCTGGTCCTCGACGTCCGACCTGATCGGGCGCAAGAACATCTACCGCCTGTACCTGGGCGCGGGCGCGCTCATGTACGGGCTGATCGCGCTGGCCGGCGACTCGTCGAAGCCGCTGTTCATCCTGTGCGCGCTGGTGATCCTGTCCTTCTACGGGGGCGGCTTCGCGACGATCCCCGCCTATCTGAAGGACCTCTTCGGGACCTACCAGGTGGGTGCCATCCACGGCCGGCTGCTCACCGCCTGGTCCACGGCCGGTGTCCTCGGACCGCTGATCGTGAACTGGATCGCCGACCGGCAGGAGGAGGCCGGCAAGGACGGCTCCTCCTTGTACACGATGTCCTTGTTCATCATGATCGGGCTGCTCGCCGTAGGCTTCGTCGCCAACGAACTCGTCCGGCCGGTCCACCCCCGCCATCACGTCCCCGCCCCGGAGTCGAAGGAGAAGGAGGCCGCCGATGTCCAGCGACAGCAGTCCGCCTAGCGGTCCGCCCAGCCGACGGGGGCTGATCGCCTTCGCCTGGGTATGGGTCGGGGTGCCGCTCGCCTACGGGGTCTACGAACTCGTGCGGAAGGCGACGCAGCTGTTCACCGGCTAGGGGTTCGGAAGTTGTTCGGGCGTCCGAGGGTCTGATGGAAGCTGACAACACGGGCGCCCGATTCCTGTGGCATCACGTGCCGCCGTACCCGTGAGTCACTGATCAGACTGGTGAATCCCGCTACCCGAGGCCCGAGGGGATCACCAACGATGAACGGCTCGCGCATCGCCGCAGTCGGCCACTACCAGCCCGCCAAGGTTCTCACCAACGAGGACCTGGCGGGCATGGTCGACACCAGTGACGAGTGGATCATGAGCCGGGTGGGTATCCGCACGCGCCACATCGCCGGCCCCGACGAGCCCGTCGACGAGCTGGCCGCGCGCGCCGCCGCCAAGGCCCTCGCGGCGGCAGGTCTCGCGCCCGGCGACATCGACCTGGTCCTGGTCGCCACCTCCACCGCCATCGACCGCTCCCCGAACATGGCCGCCCGGGTCGCCGCCCGGCTCGGCATCCCGTCGCCCGCCGCGATGGACCTCAACGTCGTCTGCGCCGGCTTCACCCACGCCCTGGCCACCGCCGACCACGCCGTCCGCGCGGGCGGCGCGGCACGGGCCCTGGTGATCGGCGCCGACAAGATGTCCGACGTCACCGACTGGGGCGACCGTACGACCTGTGTGCTGGTCGGCGACGGGGCGGGCGCGGCCGTCGTGGAGGCGTCCGAGGTGGCCGGGATCGGGCCGGTGCTGTGGGGTTCGGTGCCCGAGATGGGGCACGCCGTGCGCATCGAGGGGCAGCCCGCGCGGTTCGCGCAGGAGGGGCAGAGCGTCTACCGCTGGGCGACGACGCAGCTGCCGGGCATCGCCCGCCGGGCCTGCGAGCGGGCGGGCCTCGCGCCCGAGGACCTCGCCGGAGTCGTCCTGCACCAGGCCAACCTGCGCATCATCGAGCCCCTCGCGGAGAAGCTCGGCGCGGTCAACGCCGTGGTCGCGCGCGATGTCGCGGAGTCCGGGAACACCTCGGCGGCGAGCATTCCGCTGGCCCTGTCCAAGCTCGTGGAGCAGGGGCGTATCTCGACCGGGGACCCGGTGCTGCTCTTCGGGTTCGGCGGGAACCTGTCGTACGCGGGGCAGGTCGTGCGCTGCCCCTGACGCCTGGGGGACGAGCCTTGCGACGCCTGGATGACGGGCCCGTGTGATGCGGTCAACTCCCCGTTTCCCTGGCCTTTGTGCGCCGTAGACTGTAGACGAAAGACAATCGATACTGGCTTTCCAGTGACGACCGGCTACGGGATGCAGTCGCCCGGCGTTCGCCCAGGAGGGGAACCGATGTTGTCGACAGGACTACCGCAGGGTGCGGTGCCCAAGCTCGAACGGCCCGGCCCGCTGCGCGACCGCGTCTACGAGGCGCTGCTCGAACTCATCACGACCCGGGCCCTCCAGCCCGGCCAGCACCTGGTCGAGAGCGAACTGGCAGGTCATCTGGGCGTCTCGCGACAGCCGGTGCGCGAGGCGCTGCAGCGGCTGAACACCGAGGGCTGGGTCGATCTGCGGCCCGCGCAGGGCGCGTTCGTGCACGAGCCGACGGAGGAGGAGGCCGACCAGCTCCTCACCGTCCGCACCCTGCTGGAGGCCGAGGCGGCCCGCCTCGCCGCCGCCCACGCCGACAGCGCCGGCATCACGGCCCTGGAACAGCTGTGCGCGGAGGGCGAGAAGGCCGTCGCCGCCGACGACGTGGACGCGGCCGTCGCCCTCAACGCCCGCTTCCACGCGAAGATCATGGAACTCGCGGGCAACGCCGTCCTCGCCGAACTCGCGGCCCAGGTCGACCGCCGCGTGCGCTGGTACTACACACCCGTCGCCCGTCAGCGCGGCCACCAGTCCTGGATCGAGCACCGCGGAATGATCGCCGCGATCAACGACCGGGACGAGGGCCGCGCCACGCAGCTGATGCGGGAGCACACGGAGCACACGCGGGCGTCGTACCACGCACGCCAGAGGTCATAGGGCCGGGGGGGGACCTGGGACCGAGAGGTCACAGATCCGACAGGATCGCGTCTTTCAGAACGCGTCCGTGTGCGCTCGGGCCCACTGCTCGAACGTGCGCGGTGCCCGCCCCGTGACCTCCCGCACCGTCGGCAGCACCACGGACTCGTCCAGGATCCCGTCCACGAAGAAGCGGAAGAACGCGTCGACGTACGGGGCCGGGAAGTGGGCTCCCATCGCCGTGCGCGCCTCCTCGTCGGTGAGGCCGACGGTGCGCAGTTCGCGGCCGAGCGTCTCGCCGAGGATGCGGACGCGGTCGGCGGGCAGCAGGGCCTCGGGCCCGGTCACCGTGTGGACGCGGCCCTCGTGGCCGGGCGAGCGGAGGGCATGCGCGGCCACGTGGGCGATGTCGTACGGATCGATGTCCGCCGTGCGCACGCCGGGGAACGGTACCCGCACCTCGTCGCTCTTGCGGATCTGGTCCGCCAGCGCCGACGCGTTGGACATGAAGCTCACCGGCCGCACGAAGGTCCATGACAGCCCGGACGCCCGCACCTCCGACTCGGCCGCCCGCATATAGCGCGTGACCGCGTTGTCGTCCTCGACCTCGGCCGACTTCCCGGACAGGAGCACGACGTGCTCCATGCCCGCCGCCCGCGTCGGCCAGGATCTGGCGCTGCCCGTCGTAGCCGGGCATCAGGAACAGCCCCCGTACGCCGTCGAGCGCGGCCCGCACCGTCTCGGGCCGGTTGAGATCGCCCGCGACGGCCGTCACCCCTGGCGCCAGCCCCTCCGCCCGGCCGGCACGGCTCAGCGCACGCACCGGCTCCCCGGCCTCCGCCAGCGCCCGCACGAGCTCCGCGCCCACGTGGCCCGTGGCACCCGTCACCAGAAACACGCGGTCCCCTCTCCCCGTTCCGGGCCCCGGCGGGCTCGGCCGCGAGTCCATCCTGCGGGGCCCGGGCCGAGGGCACCAGGGCACCGCAGGGCTTTGTCCTGTGAGTGGAGAAAGTTGACGGCAATCTCTGCGCAACTTCTTCCCACTCCCGACGACCGCTGCTACGTTCCCCTCGAAAGCAGGCCGCGGAAGTGGCCGAAACCCGGCGCGTTCAGGCCGATTGAGGCGGGGAGGGGCTCGTGAGACGCATGACGGCGCGACCCGCGAACGCCCATCAGGCCAAACTGCTCAGGCTGTTGCGCGACGGCGGACCCAACTCCCGGGCCCAGCTGGGCGACCAGATCGACCTCTCGCGGTCCAAGCTGGCCGTGGAGGTGGACCGCCTGCTGGAGACGGGCCTGGTCGTGGCCGACGGACTCGCCGCCTCACGCGGTGGGCGCCGTTCCCACAACATCCGGCTCAACCCCGGGCTGCGCTTCCTCGGCGTCGACATCGGCGCGACCTCGGTCGACGTCGCCGTCACCAACGCCGAACTGGAGATCCTCGGACACCTCAACCAGCCCCTGGACGTCCGCGAGGGCCCGGTCGCGGTCTTCGAGCAAGTCCTGTCCATGGCAGCGAAGTTGAGGGCCTCCGGGCTCGCGGAGGGGTACGACGGCGCCGGCATCGGCGTCCCCGGACCGGTCCGCTTCCCCGAGGGCGTCCCGGTGGCTCCGCCGATCATGCCGGGCTGGGACGGCTTCCCCGTGCGGGAGGCGCTCAGCCAGGAACTCGGCTGCCCGGTCATGGTCGACAACGACGTGAACCTCATGGCGATGGGGGAGCAGCACGCGGGCGTCGCACGCTCCGTGGGCGACTTCCTCTGCGTCAAGATCGGCACCGGCATCGGCTGCGGCATCGTCGCGGGCGGTGACGTCCACCGCGGTGTCACGGGCAGCGCGGGCGACATCGGGCACATCCAGGCCGTGCCCGACGGCCGCCCCTGCGCCTGCGGCAACCGGGGCTGCCTGGAGGCCCACTTCAGCGGGGCGGCCCTCGCCCGGGACGCCGTGGAGGCGGCCCAGCAGGGGCTGTCGGACGAACTCGCCTCGCGGCTTGCGGCGAACGGCACCCTGACCGCCGTCGACGTCGCCGCCGCGGCCGCCGCGGGCGACGCCACCGCCCTCGACCTGATCCGCGAGGGCGGCAACCGCGTCGGCCAGGTCATCGCCGGACTCGTCAGCTTCTTCAACCCCGGCCTGGTGGTGATCGGCGGCGGGGTGACCGGCCTCGGCCACAACCTGCTCGCCGCGATCCGCACCCAGGTCTACCGCCAGTCGCTGCCCCTGGCGACCGGCAACCTCCCCATCGTCCTTGGCGAGTTGGGCCCCACCGCCGGAGTCATCGGCGCGGCCCGGCTCATCAGCGACCACCTGTTCTCACCCGCGTAGGCCACGTACCCCGCACGGCTCACCGACACCGCACCTCGCACAGCGCTCAGCTTCGCCCTGCTCTGCCTCGCCCCGCCCTGAAACCGGCCCGCACGCCCGCCAAGGGGACCTCATGGCACCAGAACCACCGCTGCTCAGCATGTCCGGCATCACCAAGTCGTTCCCCGGAGTCCGGGCCCTCGACGGCGTCGACCTCGACGTCCAGGCCGGTGAAGTGCACTGCCTGCTCGGCCAGAACGGCGCCGGAAAGTCCACGCTCATCAAGGTCCTGGCCGGCGCCCACCAGCCCGACACCGGCACGATCCACTGGCGCGGCGAGGCGGTCACCCTCCGCTCGCCGATCGCCGCGATGCGCCTGGGCATCGCCACCATCTACCAGGAACTCGACCTGGTCGAGCACCTGTCGGTGGCCGAGAACGTCCACCTCGGCCATGAACCCACGGCCGCCGGTTTCGTCGTACGCGGAAAGTCCGCGCGGGCCTCAACGGCCGGACTCCTCAAGCGACTTGGGCACCCGGAGATCGACCCCGCCCGGCTCGTCGGGGAACTGTCGGCGGCGCAGCAGCAGATCGTGTCCATGGCGCGGGCGCTCTCCCACGACGTACGGCTGATCGTGATGGACGAGCCGTCCGCCGCCCTCGACCCGGACGAGGTCGACAACCTCTTCCGTATCGTCGGCGACCTCACCGCCGCCGGCGTAGCCGTCGTCTACATCTCGCACCGGCTGGAGGAGATCCGCCGGATCGGCGACCGGGTGACCGTGCTGAAGGACGGGCGGGCCGTGGCGGGCGGGCTTCCGGCGAAGACGACGCCGACCCGCGAGGTCGTGGCGCTGATGACGGGGCGCAACGTCGAGTACGTCTTCCCCGAGCGGCCGGTGAAGGACGCGGCCGCGACCGGAGAGCCGCTGCTGGAGGTGCGGGGGCTCGCCCGGGACGGGGAGTTCGAGCCCCTCGACCTGGCCGTGCGGCCCGGGGAGATCGTCGGGCTCGCGGGGCTGGTGGGCTCGGGGCGGTCCGAGATCCTGGAGACGATCTACGGCGCCCGCAAGCCGACCGCCGGTCAGGTCCTCGTGGACGGGCGGGCGCTGCGGCCCGGCAGCGTACGGGCCGCCGTCCGCGCCGGGCTCGGCCTCGCCCCCGAGGAGCGCAAGGCGCAGGCGCTGCTGATGCTGGAGTCCGTCACCCGCAATGTGTCGGTGTCGTCCATGTCCCGCTTCTCGCGCGGCGGCTGGATCGACCGCGCCGCCGAACTGCGGGCCGCGCGGGCCGCGACGCGTGAGCTGTCCCTGCGTCCCGACAACCCCTCCGCGCCGGTGCGCACCCTCTCCGGCGGCAACCAGCAGAAGGCCGTCCTGGCCCGCTGGCTGCTGCGCGGCTGCCGCGTCCTGCTGCTCGACGAACCCACCCGCGGCGTCGACGTCGGAGCCCGCGCCGAGCTGTACGCGGTGGTCCGCCGCCTGGCCGACGAAGGCCTCGCCGTCCTGCTGGTCTCCAGCGAAGTACCCGAAGTGCTCGGCCTCGCCGACCGCGTCCTGGTGCTGCGCGAGGGCCGTGTAGTGCACACCGCGCCGGCCCGTGAACTCGACGAACACCGCGTACTCGACCTCGTCATGGAAGGAAGCCCGGCGTCATGACGCAGCACGCCTCCCCGCCCCGGGACAGCACCGGCAAGGTGCCGTCGGCCGGTGCACCGCCCGTCTGGCGGGGCCTGATGGCCCGCGCCGACGTGCGCACCCTGTCCCTGCTCGGCGTCCTCGCCGCGCTGATCGTCATCGGCGGCATCACCAAGCCGGAGGAGTTCCTGGACACCCGCAACCTCCAACTCGTCCTCACCCAGGCCTCCGTGATCGGGGTCGTCACCGTCGGCATGACCTTCGTCATCATCTCCGGCGGCATCGACCTGTCCGTCGGCGCGATCGTCGCGCTGGCCTCGGTGTGGGCGACGACGGTCGCGACCCAGGAGTACGGCTTCGCCGGCATCCTCTTCACGGCGGTGGTCGTCGGTGTGGGATGCGGCCTGGTCAACGGGATGCTGATCGCGTACGGCGCGATGGTCCCGTTCATCGCCACGCTCGCCATGCTGGCGTCCGCGCGCGGCCTGGCCCTCCAGATCACCGACGGCAAGACGCAGATCGTCACCATCCCCTCGGTGCTCGACCTCGGCGAGCGCGACGCATACGTCCTCGGCATCCCGCCGCTGGTCATGGTGTTCGCGGTCGTGACGGTCATCGGCTGGCTGGTCCTGAACCGCACGACCTTCGGACGGCGCACGGTCGCCGTCGGCGGAAACGCGGAGGCGGCCCGCCTCGCCGGCATCGACGTACGCCGCCAGCGGCTCTACCTCTACCTGCTGTCCGGACTGTGCTGCGGCATCGCCGCCTTCCTGCTGATCATCCTGTCCGGCTCCGGTCAGAACACCAACGGCAACCTCTACGAACTCGACGCCATCGCCGCCGCGATCATCGGCGGCACCCTGCTCACCGGAGGCCGCGGCACCATCGTCGGCTCCGTGCTCGGCGTCCTGATCTTCACCACGATCACCAACATCTTCGCCCTGAACAACCTGCAGAGCGACGTCCAGCAGATCGCCAAGGGCGCGATCATCGTCGCCGCCGTGCTGGTCCAGCGCCGTACCGCGAGCACGACCTGAGGAAAGGGTTCACCGCCATGCCAGAGCCGACCGATCTCACGAGTCGCTTCACCAGTCGCAGAGGGCTGCTCTTCGGGACCGCCGCCGTAGGTGCCGGTGCCCTCCTCACGGGTTGCACGAGTAACGAGCCCAAGGACGAGCCGGCCGCGAACGACCAGCCGGCCGCCGAGGACAAGCCCGGCAAGCCGGTCACCATCGGCTTCGCCGGACCGCAGGCCGACCACGGCTGGCTCAACGCCATCAACGACAACGCCAAGAGCCGGGCGAAGAAGTACTCCGACGTGACCTTGGAGATCACCGAGGGGTCCAACGACACCGCCGCGCAGATCGGCCAGATCGAGACGCTGATCAACAAGAAGGTCGACGTGCTGGTGGTGCTGCCCGCCGACGGCAAGGCGCTCACCCAGGTCGGGCTGAAGGCGATGCGGGCGAACATCCCGGTCGTCAACCTCGACCGGATCTTCAACACCCCGCAGGCCTACCGCTGTTGGATCGGCGGCGACAACTACGGGATGGGGCTCAACGCCGGGCACTACATAGGCGAGAAGCTCAAGGGGAAGTCGAACGCCACGGTCATCGAACTGGCCGGGCTGGACAACCTGGAGCTGACCCAGCAGCGCACCAAGGGCTTCGACGACGCTCTGAAGAACTACCCCAACATCAAGAAGGTGGCCCGCCAGGCCGCCGAGTTCACGGTGGAGTCCGGGCAGGCCAAGATGGCCCAACTCCTGCAGGCCCAGTCGAAGTTCGACGCGCTGTGGAACCACGACGACGACCAGGGCGTGGGGGCGCTGCGGGCCATCGAGCAGGCCGGGCGCGACGACTTCCTGATGGTCGGCGGCGCGGGCGCGCTGTCCGCGTTCCAGGCGATCAAGGAGGACGACGGCGTCCTCAAGGCCACCGTCCTGTACCCGCCGACCATGGCCGCGTCCGCCATCGACCTGGCCCGTGCGCTGGGCCAGGGCAAGGGCGTCAGCGGCATGGCCGAGTTCGAGATCCCGGCCTCGATCACGCTCTACTCGGCGGTCGTCGACAAGGACAACGTCGACCAGTACATGTCCACCGGCTTCAAGTGAGGCGCACCCTGCCCGAGGGGGACGAGGGGTCCGTCGGGCAGGGCCGGGAGCGTTCTGTGGATCGAGCCGGGCTGGGCTGCGGTAGGTCTGGGCGGGCCGAGGTCGTCGTACGGCCTGGGGCGCCGGACGCGGCGAGGTCGTCGTATGGCTCGGGTCGCCGGACGGGCCGAGGTCGCCGGACCGGCCGAGGCCGGCATACGGGCCGAGGCCCCGTGAGGCTTTGGCACTGGCCGGCGTCGTGGCAGCCGGCGGGCTGATGCCGTAGCTCGGGCTGTGGCCGCACGTGGGTCTTGGCCGTGACGTCGGCAAGGTTCGCGGGTCGGACAGCCGGGGCCGGAGGACGGGCAGCCAGGGGCGAGGGACGGGCGTCAGGATCGTGCGACGGCCCCGATCGGGGTCGTTTGACGGCCGGTCAGGCTCGTGGGACGGCAGCCAGGCCTGCACGGGCAGCACGTCCGTACGGTGGCAGCCAGCTCCGTGCGGCGGCAGCCCAGGCCGTACGACGCCAAGCCCCCACGACTGCAGCCAAGCCCGCACGACGGACGGCGAGATCCGCAAGACGCCCCCCAACCCCCCCACCGCGGCACGACGACGAGGAGGACCATCGCATGGGACAGCCGCAGCAGCCCGACGAGGCCGAGGCGGACGCAGGGGCCATGACCGCCGAGCCGGGCGTGCCCGGGGCCACGGCCACGGTCGGGAGCAGGGCCGATGTGTCCGGGTCGGCCGGGCCCGCCGCGAAGCCACCGCTGCGCGTCGGCATGGTCGGCTATGCCTTCATGGGCGCCGCACACTCCCAGGGCTGGCGCACCGTCGGCCGGGTCTTCGACCTGCCCCGCAGCCCGGTGCTCGCCGCGATCTGCGGGCGGGATGCCGGCGCCGTGCGCGCGGCGGCCGACCGGCACGGCTGGGCGACGGCCGAGACCGACTGGCGGGCGCTGATCGAACGGGACGACATCGACCTCGTCGACATCTGCACCCCTGGCGACAGTCACGCCGAGATCACTCTCGCGGCGCTGGCCGCCGGCAAGCACGTCCTGTGCGAGAAGCCCCTCGCGAACAGCGTCGAGGAGGCCGAGACGATGACGGCGGCCGCCGAAGAGGCGTACCGGCGCGGCCAGTTGGTCATGGTCGGCTTCAACTACCGCCGGGTGCCCGCCACCGCGCTGGCCCGCACCATGGTCGCCGAGGGCCGACTCGGCACCCTGCGCCATGTGCGGGTGACGTACCTTCAGGACTGGCTCGTGGACCCCGAGTTCCCACTCACCTGGCGGCTGCGCAAGGAGCTGGCCGGCTCGGGCGCGCTCGGCGACCTGGGCGCGCACATCATCGACCTCGCGCAGTACCTGGCGGGGGAGCGGCTCACCGGGGTGTCCGCCCTGACGGAGACCTTCGTGAAGGAACGCCCGCTGCCCGGCGGGGCCGTCAAGGGCCTGTCCGCCGCGGCGGCCGAGGGTGCCACCGGACAGGTCACCGTCGACGACGCCGCCCTGTTCACCGGCCGCTTCCCCTCCGGCGCCCTCGCTTCTTTCGAGGCCACCCGCTACGCCACCGGCCGCAAGAACTCCCTGCGCATCGAACTCAACGGCTCGGACGGCTCGATCGCCTTCGACCTGGAGCGGCTCAACGAGCTCGCCTATCACGACGGCAGGGAACCGGGCACGCACGCCGGCTTCCGCCGCATCCTCGTCACCGAACCCGACCACCCCTACCTGGACGCCTGGTGGCCGCCGGGCCACGGCCTCGGCTACGAGCACACCTTCGTCCACCAGGCCCGCGACCTGGTCCACGCCATCGCGGAGGGCCGCAGGCCCGAACCCTCCTTCGCCGACGGGCTGCAGGTGCAGCGCGTACTCGCGGCGGTGGAGGAGAGCGCCGAGAAGAACTCCGTCTACACCCCCATAGCGGTCTGAGGAGGCTGACGCGCGATGCCGCGTACGTTCACGCTGTTCACCGGCCAGTGGGCCGACCTGCCGCTGGAGGAGGTCTGCCGGCTCGCCCGTGACTTCGGCTACGACGGGCTCGAACTCGCCTGCTGGGGCGATCACTTCGAGGTCGACAAGGCCCTCGCCGATGCGTCCTACATCGACTCCCGCAAGGCCTTGCTCGACAAGTACGGCCTCAAGTGCTGGGCGATCTCCAACCATCTGGTCGGCCAGGCGGTCTGCGACGCCATCATCGACGAACGCCACCAGGCCATCCTGCCGGGCGCGGTGTGGGGCGACGGAGAGGCGGAGGGGGTCCGGCAGCGCGCCGCGGCCCGTATGAAGGACACCGCGCGGGCCGCGGCCGCCTTCGGCGTCGACACGGTGATCGGCTTCACCGGCTCCGCCATCTGGCATCTGGTCGCCATGTTCCCGCCCGCCCCCGAGTCGATGATCGAGCGCGGCTACGACGACTTCGCGTCCCGCTGGAACCCCATCCTGGACGTCTTCGACGAGGAGGGGGTGCGGTTCGCGCACGAGGTCCATCCCAGCGAGATCGCCTACGACTACTGGACGACCTGGCGGGCTCTGGAAGCCGTCGGGGGCCGTCCCGCCTTCGGCCTGAACTTCGACCCCTCCCATTTCGTGTGGCAGGACCTCGACCCGGTCGGCTTCCTCTGGGACTTCCGCGACCGCATCTACCACGTCGACTGCAAGGAGGCCCGCAAGCGACTCGACGGCCGCAACGGCCGCCTCGGCTCCCACCTGCCCTGGGGAGACCCGCGCCGGGGCTGGGACTTCGTGTCGGCGGGGCACGGCGACGTCCCCTGGGAGGACGTCTTCCGCATGCTGCGCTCCATCGACTACCAGGGCCCGATCTCCGTCGAGTGGGAGGACGCCGGCATGGACCGGCTCCAGGGCGCCCCCGAGGCGCTGACCCGGCTCAAGGCGTACGACTTCGAGCCGCCGTCGGCCTCGTTCGACGCGGCGTTCGGCGGCAACGACTAGGCCTTCTACGAACGACCAGGACTACTCCATGAGTTCCGGGGTGACGGCGCATCCCGGCGTACCGCACCCGCACGTACAACCGGCCCCTTCTGGAGGCACCCGTGCACCGGAAAACCCAGGACACCGACAGAATCGAGACGCACAGACGACGCCTGCCCTTGCGTAAGGCAGTCGCGCTGTTCAGCGGCGCGCTGTTGGCAGGCGCAACCCTCACGTTCACCGCACCCCAGGCCGGCGCAGCCGTAGCCGACCAGGAAGCCGCGGCCGCCGAGGACTTCCAGCAGGTCACCCTCGCCAAGGGCGAACCGGAGGTCGGCGAGCCCATGTCGCTCGCCGTCCTCCCGGACCGCTCGGTCCTGCACACCTCACGGGACGGCGAGTTGCGTCTGACCGATGCGGTGGGCAACACCAAACTCGCGGGCAAGCTCGACGTGTACACCCACGACGAGGAAGGCCTGCAAGGCATCGGCGTCGACCCCGCGTTCGCCGAGAACCGCTTCATCTACCTCTATTACGCACCCCCGCTCAACACTCCTGCCGGCGACGCCCCCGAGACCGGAACGGCAGCCGACTTCGCTCCCTTCGACGGCGTCAACCGCCTCTCCCGCTTCGTCCTGAAGACCGACGGCACGCTGGATGCGGCCAGCGAGAAGAAGATCCTGGACATCCCGGCTTCCCGCGGCCTGTGCTGCCATGTCGGCGGTGACATCGACTTCGACGCGGCGGGCAACCTGTATCTCTCAACGGGCGACGACACCAATCCGTTCCAGTCGGACGGCTTCACCCCGATCGACGAGCGCTCGAACCGCAACCCGGCCTTCGACGCCCAGCGTTCCTCCGGCAACACCAACGACCTGCGCGGCAAGATCCTGCGCATCAAGGTGAACGCCGACGGCTCGTACGCGATCCCCGACGGCAACCTCTTCGCGCCGGGCACCGACAAGACGCGCCCCGAGATCTACGCGATGGGCTTTCGCAACCCGTTCCGCTTCAGCGTCGACAAGGAGACGGGAATCCTCTACGTCGGCGACTACGGCCCCGACGCGGGCGCCGCCGACCCGGCGCGCGGCCCGGCCGGCCAGGTCGAGTTCGCCCGAGTCACCGGCCCCGGCAACTACGGGTGGCCGTACTGCACAGGTGACAACGACGCCTACGTCGACTACGACTTCGCCACCGGCCAGTCAGGCGCGGCCTTCGACTGCGCCGCGCCGAAGAACACCTCGCCGAACAACACCGGCCTGACCGACCTGCCGCCGGCCCAGGCCGCCTGGATCCCGTACGACGGCGGATCCGTCCCCGAGTTCGGCACCGGCTCCGAGTCCCCGATGGGCGGCCCGGTCTACCGCTACGACGCCTCTCTCGACTCGCCGGTGAAGTTCCCCGAGGCCTACGACGGGAACTTCTTCGCCGGGGAGTTCGGCCGCCGCTGGATCAAGCGGATCGTCAGCGACGGCTCCGGGGCCGTGCAGTCGATCAACGACGTCGCGTGGACCGGCACCCAGATCATGGACATGGCCTTCGGCCCGGACGGCGCCCTGTATGTGCTGGACTACGGCACCGCGTGGTTCGGCGGCGACGAGAACTCAGGGCTCTACCGGATCGAGAACGCGACCGACGGCCACTCCCCGGTGGCGCAGGCAGCGGCGAGCAGGACCTCGGGGACGGCGCCGTTGAGGGTGCAGTTCTCGTCCGAGGGCACGACCGACCAGGACGGCGGCGCCCTGACGTACAGCTGGGACTTCGGTGACGGCGGCAAGTCGACCGCGGCGAACCCGTCGTACCGCTACAAGAAGAACGGCACCTACACCGCGACCCTGACCGCCAAGGACGCCTCCGGCCGCACCGGCAGCGCGAGCGTGCAGATCGTGGTCGGCAACACCGCGCCCAAGGTGACGCTGGAACTGCCGCAGGACGGGCAGCTGTTCAGCTTCGGCGACG
Organism: Streptomyces cyaneochromogenes; assembly: GCF_003963535.1. Taxonomy (GTDB): domain Bacteria; phylum Actinomycetota; class Actinomycetes; order Streptomycetales; family Streptomycetaceae; genus Streptomyces; species Streptomyces shaanxiensis. The sequence continues at coordinate 8,693,271 of NZ_CP034539.1, forward strand.
CGATCCCGTTCAAGGTGAAGGTCACCGACCCCGAGGACCGGACCATCGACTGCTCCAAGGTCAAGGTCACCTTCATACTCGGCCACGACAGCCACGGCCACCCGGTGACCTCCGCGAACGGCTGCACCGGCACGATCCAGACCAGCGCCGACGGCGGTCACGACGAGGACGCCAACATCTTCGGGGTCATGGACGCCGAGTACACCGACGGCGGAGGCGGCGGCCAGGCCCCGCTCACCACGCACGACCAGAACGTCGTCCAGCCCAGGCACCGCCAGGCCGAGCACTTCGGCAACGGCTCCGGCGTCTCGATCATCACCAAGGCCACCGCACACGGCGGCCGGACGGTCGGCGACATCAACAGCGGCGACTGGATCTCCTTCACGCCGTACGCCCTGGGCAACGCCAAGAAGATCACCGCCCGGATCTCCTCCGGCGGCGCGGGCGGCACGCTCGAGGTCCGTGCCGGGTCCTCGACGGGCACGCTGCTCGGCAAGGCGACCGTGCCGGTGACCGGCGGCTGGGAGACCTTCCAGGACGTCACCGCCGACCTGTCCCGCGCGCCTAGGGGCACGACCACGCTCTACCTCGTCTTCAAGGGCAGTGGTTCGGGCGCCCTGTTCGACGTGGACGACTTCACCTTCACCACGGGCTGAGAGGAGGAACGGAGGATGCGCATGCGTCCAACAGGTCGAGTGACGACAGCAGTTGTGGGGGCCGCCGTACTCCTCGGCTGCGTCTCGGGACCGGCGGCGTCACAGCCGCCGCGACCCGGCGACGACGGCAAGCGGGTGCTGGTCTTCTCCAAGACGGCAGGCTTCCGTCACGACTCCATCCCCGACGGCGTCGCCGCGGTGAAACAGCTCGGCGAGACCGGCGGCTTCACGGTCGACGCGACGGAGGACGCCACGGCCTTCACCGCCGGCAACCTGCGCCGCTATGCCGCGGTCGTGTTCCTGTCGACGACGGGAGATGTCCTTGACGCCGCCCAGCAGAGGGCCTTCGAGGGCTACATCCGGGGCGGCGGCGCGTATGTCGGCGTCCACGCGGCCGCCGACACCGAGTACGGCTGGGAGTTCTACGGCGGCCTGGCCGGCGCCTACTTCCAGTCGCACCCGGCGATCCAGCCGGCGACGGTCGACGTCGAGGACCACGCCCACCCCGCGACCTCGGGTCTGGCGCAGACATGGAACCGCACGGACGAGTGGTACAACTACCGCTCGAATCCCCGCGAACGGGCCCACGTCCTCGCCTCCCTCGACGAGTCCTCGTACTCCGGCGGCACCATGAACGGCGACCATCCGATCGCCTGGTGCCAGAACTACCAGGGCGGCCGCGCCTTCTACACGGGGGGCGGCCACACCAAGGAGTCCTACGCCGAACCCCAGTTCCGTCAGCACCTGCTGGGCGGAATCCGCTGGGCCATCGGCGACGCCCAGGCCGACTGCCGCCCGGAGAACGGCTACCGCCCGCTCTTCGACGGCACGCAGGCCTCGCTGGACGCCTGGCGACAGGCGGGCCCGGGCTCCTTCACCCTGTCCGACGACGGCACGCTCACATCGGCCGGCGGCATGGGGATGCTCTGGTACGCCGGACCGGGCTTCGGGTCGTACTCCCTGAAGCTCGACTGGAGGATGGCCGGCGACGACAACTCCGGTGTGTTCGTGGGCTTCCCGCCCTCGGACGACCCGTGGTCGGCCGTCAACAACGGTTACGAGATCCAGATCGATGCGACCGACGCCGCCGACCGCACCACCGGTGCCGTCTACGGCTTCAAGTCCGCCGACCTGAAGAAGCGCGACCGCGCGCTGAACCCGCCGGGGGAGTGGAACACGTACGAGATCCGCGTGGAGGGCGAACGCCTCCGCGTCTATCTCAACGCTGTGAAGATCAACGACTTCACCAACACCGACCCGGCCCGGAGCCTCATCGACGGACACATCGGCATCCAGAACCACGGCGCCGACGACGAGGTGTCCTTCCGGGACGTCCGGATCAAGGAACTGCCCGTGAAGTCCGCGAAGTCCTCCGGAGCAATGGCTTCGCACGGGGCCGCGGCTTCGCAGGGCGACTGAGCGACGGCGGGCGGGGGACGCCGGACTCCCGCTCGCCGTCTTCACCCCACCGGGCCTCGCCAGGGGCCCGGCACATGGGGCTTACAGCGCCAGGGGCCCGGCCCGTGGGGCTCACATACGACGCGCTCGACAAGGAGGCTGCCATGTCCGCGTCCGTTTCCCCGTCCGCATCACGCGTCGGCGTCTGGCTGATCGGGGCGCGCGGCTCCGTCGCCACGACCGTCGTCGCCGGGTGCGCGGCCGTCACCGCGGGCCTGCACCCCCCGACGGGCCTGGTCACCGAGACGCCGATGTTCGCGGACAGCGGGCTGCCCGCGCTGTCGTCCCTCGTCTTCGGCGGTCACGACACGGTCGACTGCCCCCTGCCCAAACGGGCGGAGGCTCTCGCGGCAGGCGGCGTCCTGCCCCCGGGACTGCCCACGGCGACGCGGGCCGAACTCGCCGCCGCGGACGCGGAGATCAGGCCCGGCGGCCCGCTCCCCGGTGACACGCGCGACGCGCAGGAGCTGATCGCCGCCTTCGCCTCGGACATCCAGGACTTCATACGGCGATGTGGCCTCACTCGTGCGGTCGTGGTGAACGTGGCCTCCACCGAGCCCGCGCCCACTGGGGCCGCGCCCACCGGGGCCGCTCTGCCTCCGAGTTCGCTGTACGCGGCGGCGGCTCTGCGTGCCGGCTGCCCCTACGTCAACTTCACCCCCTCGACGGGCCTGAACCACCCGGCTCTCGCGCCCCTGCTGACGTCGACCGATCTGCCCTTCGCCGGCCGCGACGGCAAGACGGGGCAGACCCTGCTCCGCTCGGTCCTGGGCCCGATGTTCAGCCAACGGGCGTTGGCGGTCCGTGCCTGGTCCGGCACGAATCTGCTCGGCGGCGGCGACGGCGCCGCTCTTGCCGACCCGGCCGCCGCGGCGGCGAAGAACGCGGGCAAGGAGAGGGTCCTGACGGACACCCTCGGCACACCTCCCGAGGGCGAGGTCCACATCGACGACGTCCCCGCCCTCGGTGACTGGAAGACCGCCTGGGACCACATCGCCTTCGACGGTTTCCTCGGCACCCGCATGATCCTCCAGACCATCTGGCAGGGCTGCGATTCCTCCCTCGCAGCACCGCTCGTGCTCGACCTGGCCCGCCTGACGGCACGGGCCCACGAGGCCGGCCTGTCCGGACCCCTTGGTGAACTGGGCTTCTTTTTCAAGGATCCGGTGGGCGACGGGCCGTCGGCGCTGGGGGAGCAGTACGCGGCACTGGGACGGTTCGCGGAGCGGTTGCGGGGAGCGGATGCCCGGCGGCTGGAGGACCGTCCGGGTCGCCTTGGTGGGCGGGGTGGCGCCGACCGTTCTGAGGAGCAGTGGTGAGGGGGCGCGGGGAGCGGTGCTCGTCTCGGTCGGGCGATGGGTGGCTCGCCGGGCGGTGGTCCGGCGGTGGGTGGTCCGGCGGTGAGTGGTCGGGGGACGCGTGGTCCAGCGGTGAGTTGTCTGGGGACGGGTGGTGGGGCGGTGAGTGGTCTGGGGACGGGTGGTCGGGCGGTGGGCCGTCGGCGGATGGGCGGTTGAGGGATGAGGGGTTGGAGGGAACGGAGGCCGGCAGGGAGGAGGGCGCGCGCTCGTCGGCGGCCGTTGCCACGCCGGCCCCGGTCACACGGATGCCGCCGGACACTGCCGACGCGGGCCGTCCGACCGAGGCACGGAACCTGCGCCGCCGATCCCTGACCTGGGCCGAACTCCTGTGCCTCGCTGCCCTGTTCACCGTCCCCGGCGACGCCCTTGCAGGCGCCGCCGCGACCGCCGCGCGCCCCAACTCCCTGTTCGTCGCGGGTCCCGCCCCGCTGGGCCGACGGTTCGGAAGGAAGGTGAGCGTCGCATGAGCCACGCGACGTCCGTCCCGGCGCGGCCCACCGAGGCACGAGGTGCCGAGAGCACTCCGCGTAGCACCGGCTCCGAGGATGCCACCGCCCCCTCCCACGAGCCCACCGTCACCCCCCTCCGCTTCGGCTACGGCACCAACGGCCTCGCCGACCTCCGCCTCGACGACGCCCTGACCCTGCTCGCCGACCTCGGATACGCCGGTGTCGGGCTGACCCTCGACCACATGCACCTCGACCCACTCGCCCCCGACCTCGCCGCCCGCACCCGCCGCCTCGCGCAGCGGCTGGACGCGCTCGGCCTGGACGTCACCGTGGAGACCGGCGCCCGCTATGTGCTCGACCCGCGTCGCAAACACGGCCCCTCCCTGCTGGACCCCGACCCGGAGGACCGTGGCCGCCGCGTCGACCTGCTGATCCGTGCCGTCCGGGTCGCCGCCGACCTCGGCGCCCACGCCGTCCACTGCTTCAGCGGGATCACACCGCCGGGAACGGACCCGGACAGGGCCTGGCACCGCCTGACCGACGCCCTCGCCCCGGTCCTGGACGCCGCCACCACCGCCGGCGTCCCCCTCGCCGTCGAACCCGAACCCGGCCATCTCCTCGCCTCCCTCGCCGACTTCCACCGGCTCCGCCGCGCGCTCGGCGAACCGGAACACCTCGGCCTCACCCTCGACATCGGCCACTGCCAGTGCCTCGAACCCCTCTCTCCCGCCGACTGCGTACGCGCCGCCGCTCCCTGGCTGCGCCATGTCCAGATCGAGGACATGCGCCGCGGCGTCCATGAACACCTCCCCTTCGGCGACGGCGAGATCGACTTCCCACCCGTACTCGCCGCCCTCTCCGCCACCGGCTACCAGGGCCTGACCGTCGTCGAACTGCCCCGCCACTCCCACGCGGGCCCTCACTTCGCCGAACTCTCCCTCCCGTTCCTCCGCCGCGCCGAAGCGACGGCCACCGGATCACCCGCACGCGTGCGACCCCACGGCGATCCCTCCGCCACCCCCGAAGGGAGCACCTCATGACCCACCCCCGCACCAGCCCGGCCACCCCGGGCGCGACCACCAAGGGCCCCGCCCTCACCGACACCCAGCCGGGCGCGCAGCCTCCATCGAGCACGGGACGCCATGCGAACGCCGATGTGGGCGGCGTCGGGGAAGTGGGCGACGGGGGCGACGGCGGCCACGCGGGTGAGGAAGCCCGGTCAGGCCGGGGGCCTCGGGCGGATGTCGTGCGCCGGGTGGGCGTGGAGGCTGGGCCGGGTGTCGAGGGTCGGGCGGATGCGGAGGCTCGCCCAGGCCCGGGGCGTCAGTCTGATGCCCGGCTCCAGGCAGGCTCGGAGGCCGGTCCACGCTCCCAGGGCCAAGCAGACACGGAGGCTCCCGCAGGCGTCGGCCGTCCGACACGTGCCGAGAGCCGGCCGGCACCGCAGGGCACCACCCTCGCCCTCGCCACATCCACCGAGCTGCGCGGCCACCTCACCGCCCGCCTCGGCGCCGCCGCCCGCACCTGGCTGTACCGCGCTCTCGGCGAGGCCGCAGCAAACCCCGGCACCCACGGGCCCATCTCCGTCTGGGAGTTGCGCATCGCCGAGGCCGGCCGCCGCTGTGGTCCCGAGCACGCCGACGCCGCCCGCGTCCTCATCCTGCACGCGGCCCGTGCCGACGTGGACGCCCTCACCCGGGTCTACTTCCAGGGCACCGCCGCCGAACGCCGCGCCGTCCTGCACGCACTGCCCTCCCTGGTGCCCGGCCGGGAGGCCCTCCCGCTGGTCGAGGACGCGCTGCGCACCAACGACACCCGGCTTCTCGCCGCCGCGGTCGGCCCTTACGCCGCCCGGCACCTCGACCCCCACCAGTGGCGGCACGCAGTACTGAAGTGCCTGTTCACCGGTGTGCCCGTCGACACGGTTGCCGACCTGGACCGCCGCGCCCACCGGGACACCGAACTCGCCCGCATGCTCGGCGACTACGCCGCCGAACGCACCGCCGCGGACCGCCCCGTACCCGAAGACCTGCACCGCGTCCTGACCCTGACCGACCCCACGGCCACCCCACCCGCACCCGTCGCCGAGCGCGGCACTCGCGGCACCGACGGCAAGGAGTCCTGATGCGCCTCTTCGACCCCCACATCCACATGACGTCGCGCACCACCGACGACTACGAGGCCATGCACGCCGCCGGCGTGCGCGCCGTCGTCGAGCCCTCCTTCTGGCTCGGCCAGCCCCGCACCTCTCCCGCCTCCTTCCTCGACTACTTCGACTCCCTCCTCGGCTGGGAACCCTTCCGCGCCGCCCAGTACGGCATCGCCCACCACTGCACACTCGCCCTCAACCCCAAGGAGGCGAACGACCCGCGCTGCGTACCCGTCCTCGACGAACTGCCCCGGTACCTCGTCAAGGACCAGGTCGTCGCCGTCGGCGAGATCGGTTATGACTCGATGACCCCCGCCGAGGACACCGCCTTGGCCGCACAGCTCCAGCTCGCCGCCGAGCACGAACTGCCCGCGCTCGTCCACACCCCGCACCGCGACAAGCTGGCCGGCCTGCGCCGCACACTCGATGTCGTCCGGGAGTCCGCACTGCCCCCGGACCGTGTCCTCGTCGACCACCTCAACGAGACGACGGTCAAGGAGGCCAAGGACAGCGGCTGCTGGCTCGGTTTCTCCGTCTATCCCGACACCAAGATGGACGAGGAACGGATGGTCGCCATCCTGCGCGCCTACGGACCCGAGCAAGTGCTGGTGAACTCCGCCGCCGACTGGGGCAGAAGCGACCCGCTCAAGACCCGCAAGGTCGCTGACCTGATGCTGGCCGGAGGCTTCGACGAGGACGACGTCGACCTGGTGCTGTGGCGCAACCCCGTCGCCTTCTACGGCCTCAGCGGCCGCCTCACCCTGGACGTCGCGCCCCCTGGGGCGACCCACGAGGGCAACTCCATCCTGCGTGGCGCTCCGAACAACCCTGAAGGGCAGGCCGGCACACTGAGCGAGCGGGTCGACCCGACCGGCGTCCCGGTCTCGGGAGCGTGAGCCATGCGCTTCCGCCACCCCGACGGGTCCACCGTCCACCTCGCCTATTGCACCAACGTCCACCCGGCCGAGACCCTCGACGGCGTCCTCGCTCAACTCCGGGACCACTGCGAACCCGTCCGCCGACGGCTCGGCCGCGACCGCCTCGGCATCGGACTGTGGCTCGCCAAGGACGCCGCGCACGCCCTCGTCTCCGACCCGTCCGCCCTGCGCGGTCTGCGCACGGAACTCGACCGGCGCGGCCTCGAGGTCGTCACGCTCAACGGCTTCCCCTATGAGGGCTTCGGCGCCGAGGAGGTCAAGTACCGCGTCTACAAGCCGGACTGGGTCGACCCCGAACGCCTCGACCACACCACGGCCCTGGCCCGCGTCCTCGCCGGCCTCCTCCCCGACGACGTCACCGAGGGCAGCATCTCCACCTTGCCCCTCGCCTGGCGCACCGCCTACGACGACGCCCGCGCCGAGACCGCCCGTGCCGCCCTGCTCACGCTCGCCGAACGCCTGGACGCCTTGCAAGAGTTGACTGGCCGCGACATCCGGATCGGCCTGGAACCCGAACCCGGCTGCATTGTCGAGACCACCGCCGACGCCATCGCCCCGCTCACCGGGATCGGCCACGACCGCCTCGGCATCTGCGTCGACACCTGTCACCTCGCCACCTCCTTCGAAGATCCGCACACCGCCCTGGACGCGCTCGCCGAAGCCCGCGTCCCCGTCGTCAAATCCCAGCTCTCAGCCGCCCTGCACGCCGAACACCCTCACCTCCCCGATGTCCGCGAGGCCCTCGCCGCCTTCGACGAACCCCGCTTCCTGCACCAGACCCGTACCGCCACCGCCGCCGGTCTCCGCGGCACCGACGACCTCGACGAGGCCCTCAAGGGCGACGCCCTGCCCGACGCCTCCCCCTGGCGCGCCCATTTCCACGTTCCGCTCCACGCACCACCCGCCGCGCCCCTCACCTCCACACTCCCGGTGCTCAAGGCCGCACTGACCCGGCTCGTCGGAGGCCCCACCCCGCTCACCCGGCACCTCGAGGTCGAGACCTACACCTGGCAGGCCCTCCCGGCCGAACTGCGCCCCCGCGCCCGCAGCCAGCTCGCCGACGGCATCGCCGCCGAACTCACCCTCGCCCGCGACCTGTTGACGGACCTCGGCCTGAAGGAGCTGCCATGACCGAGCGACCGGATCCGGCAGTCCCGGCCTCACCGCGTGGCCGCCCGGCACCCCGCCCGGACGCCCCTGCCATGCGTCGCCCCACCCCGCTCCTCGTCCTCGACGTCGTCGGCCTCACCCCCCGTCTCCTCGACCACATGCCCCATCTCAAGACTCTCGCCCAGTCCGGCTCGCACGCGCCGCTCGGCACCGTCCTGCCCGCCGTCACCTGCGCCGCCCAGTCCACCTTCCTGACCGGCACCCACCCCTCGGAGCACGGCATCGTCGGCAACGGCTGGTACTTCCGCGACCTCGGCGACGTACTCCTGTGGCGCCAGCACAACGGCCTGGTCGCCGGCGACAAGCTCTGGGACGCGGCTCGCCGCGCCCACCCCGGCTACACCGTCGCCAACATCTGCTGGTGGTACGCCATGGGCGCCGACACCGACTTGACCGTCACCCCCCGTCCGGTCTACTACTCCGACGGCCGCAAGGAACCCGACTGCTACACCCGGCCGCCCGCCCTGCACGACGAACTCACCGAGAAACTGGGCACCTTCCCGCTCTTCCACTTCTGGGGACCCGGAGCGGACCTCGTCTCCAGCCGCTGGATCATCGACGCGACCCGCCACATCATCCGCACCCGGCAGCCCGACCTGGCGCTCTGCTACCTCCCTCACCTCGACTACGACCTGCAGCGCTTCGGCCCCGACGACCCGCGCTCGTTGAAAGCGGCCGCCGACCTGGACGCGGCCATGGCTCCACTTCTGGACGACGCCCGGGCCCAGGGCCGTACCGTCGTCGCGCTCTCGGAATACGGCATCACCCGCGCGGACCGACCCGTCGACATCAATCGGGCCCTGCGCCGCGCAGGACTGCTGGAAGTGCACACGCAGGACGGCATGGAGTACCTCGACCCGATGGCGTCACGAGCTTTCGCCGTCGCCGACCACCAGATCGCCCACGTCTACGTACGCCGGCCGGAGGACCTCGACGCGACCCGGGCCGCACTGGACGGACTGCCCGGCATCGAGCAACTCCTCGACGACGAGGGCAAGAAGGCCCACCATCTCGACCATCCGCGCTCGGGCGAGCTCGTTGCCGTCGCGGAGCCGGACGCCTGGTTCACGTACTACTACTGGCTCGACGACGACCGCGCTCCCGACTTCGCGCGACTCGTCGAGATCCATCGCAAACCCGGCTACGACCCGGTCGAACTCTTCATGGATCCCCTCGACCCCTATGTGAAGGTCAAGGCCGCGACCGCGCTGGCCCGCAAGAAACTCGGCATGCGCTACCGCATGGCGGTCGTGCCCCTGGATCCGTCACCTATTCGCGGCAGCCATGGCCGACTTCCCGCGAGCGACGACGAAGGTCCGCTCCTCATCTGCTCCACCCCCCGCGCTGTCGGCGACCGCGTCGCGGCCACCGATGTGAAGTCACTTCTGCTCCAACTCGCCGGTCTCGCGTGACGGGTCACGGCCGGCGCGCAGCAGCTCGCCGGTCTCGCCGGCCCGTCTCTTCCGACTGGTCCCAAGTGAAGCACTCACCACTGACAACGGCCTTCGATCTCAAGGAGTTCCAGGCATGAGCCGCTTTTCCCAGACGGATCCCGAACTCACCCACCGCCTCACCAGACGAGGCATGCTCGGGGTGGCGGCGGGCAGTACGGCCGCCGCCCTGCTGGGCGCCGCCGCCCCGGCGACCGCAGCCACCGCCGCAGGCACCGCGTCCGCCACCGGCACAGCCTCCGGCACCGCCGGCCGCGGCCGCCCCGTCCTCCCGCCCGGCCGCCTCGGCATCCAGCTCTACAGCCTGCGCGACAAGGTCTCCACACTCGGCTTCGCCCCCGTCTTCGCCGAACTGGAGAAGTACGGCTACGACGAGGTCGAGTTCGCCGGATACACCCAGGGCTCGGCCGGTCCGATCACCCTCGCCCAACTGAAGCGCCTGGCCCGCAACCACGGTCTGAACCCGATCGGCAGCCACGTCGGCTACTACTCCAGCGATCCTGGCGCCTACACCTTCGCCCAGAACCTCACCAAGGTCCTCGACGACGCCCAGGCGCTCGGCCTGAAGCACATAGGCACCGCCTCCGGCCCGTTCCGCTACGGCTCCACCGTCGACGCCTGGAAGCGTGCCGCCGAGGAGTTCAACACCTACGGCGCGGCGGCCAGGGCACGCGGCATGAAGTTCTACCAGCACAACCACTCCGAGGAGTTCTCCTTCGCCACCGACGACCCCAAGGTCCGCCTCTACGACGTGCTGCTCGCCGAGACCGACCCCGACCTCGTCTACCTCGAAATGGACATCTTCTGGGCGTACTCGGGCCAGTTCCGCTTCTCGCAGCGGCCCGACGGCACACCCGCCCCCTTCGAGCCGCTGGACTACGTGCTCAAGCAGCCTCACCGCTACCCGCTCTTCCACGTCAAGGACGGCGTGAACGACCCGGCCAACCAGTACGGCTACCGCATGGTCGACGTCGGGGACGGCGACATCGACTACAAGCGGTTCATCTCCGCCGTCACCAGACTGCGCGGGCAGCGATTCGCCCACCACTGGCAGGCGGAGCACGACAACCCGAGCGAGTCCTTCACGTTCGCCCGCCGTTCGAGCGAGCACCTGCACTCGCTGCGGGAGAAGTGCTGACGGCCGTGACGGCATGAGGAGGCCCTCCCCGCTTGGGGAGGGCCTCCTCATGTTCGTGCCGATTCAACTCGCTGGATGTGGAGTCGCCGCGCGCCCGGGCCGGCGCAGCAGCAACGCGATCGCCGCCGCCACCATCGACACGCCGCCGGCCAGCGCGTACGCGCCGTCGTAGCCCCAGGCCATGACGACCATGGAGCGCAGGCCGCCGCCGAACAGGCCGCTGATCAGCTTGCCGCTGTAGACGAGGCCGTACTGCGGCCCCACCGGTCGGACAGCCAGCCCACGACGCCGCGGCCGATGCCGTTGATCACTGCCATCACGCCCATCGACGACGCGGCGACCAGCGGACCGAAGCCCACCTCCTTAGTCGACCTGGAACGAGATGCCGAAGACGGACACTCCGGCGGTCAGCACGACGGAGAGCCACATCAGGGGTAGTACGACCGTCCTGATGGCCTCACGGGGTGTGTACTGCTTCACCGCCGGAGGGTTCCTGGCCAGACTCGCCGCGTTCTTCTGGTTGCCCGTGCACGTCAGCGGATCGACGTCCGCGGGCCACCAGTTCTTCGGTGGGTCCTTGAAGAAGAACGCGCATCCGAAGACGACGATCACGATGTCGAACCCGTAAGGACGTTGTTCATGTGCGAAAGGGCGAGGAATCCCAGCAGGCACATGCCGGAGCCGATGTACATGGCCGCACGGGCCGTCAGGATCCCCTTCTCCCGCAACCAGCCCGCCGGGAAGGCGATGCCGGCCTGGAGGAACACCCAGACGCTGAGGATCCGCGTACGGATCTGCCGTCATGTCAGGCCATGTCCTCGCCGAGCGGTCGTGGGTTGGGAACGATGCGGCTGTCTTCCTTGTCGCGTCCCGGCGGGCTGAGGAACAGCGCCACGCAGCCGGCGAAGAGCGAGATGGAGCCGGCCAGGATGAAGGCGCCGGAGTGTCCCCAGGCACTGACGACCACGGCACCCATGCCCGCGCCCAGACCGGAGACGAGCTTGGCGCTGTAGACCATGCCGTAGTTGGACGCGTTGTTGTTCTCGCCGAAGTAGTCGGCGGTGAGCGCCGCGAACATCGGGAAGATGGCGCCGCCGCCGAAGCCGGAGATCGAGGAGAAGATCAGGAACAGCGGAAGGTTCTTGGCCTCGGCCGACCAGAGGATGCCGTACTGGGACAGACCCAGGATGACGCACACGGCGAGCAGACACCGCTTGCGGCCGTACAGGTCGGACAGCCAGCCGATGACACCGCGGCCGGTGCCGTTGACGATCGCCTTCAGGGACATGGCCGTGGCCACGATCCCGCCCGCGAACCCGGCTTCCTCACCGATGTCCACCTGGAAGGCGATACCGAAGATGTTCACGCCGGACGTGCACGCCAGACAGAACCACATCAGGGCCACCCGGCCGGTCTTCCACGCCTCCTTGGGGGAGTACTGGCGAACCGCCGGCGGGTTCATCCGCAGCGACCGTGCCGCGCGCGGGTCGGCGGGCGGGTTGAGCGGATCGACGTCTGCGGGCCACCAGTTCTTCGGCGGGTCCCGGAAGAAGTAGCCGGAGAACGCGACGATTCCGGCGAGGAAGACACCCACCGAAACCAGCACCCAGCGGAAGTTGGTGAGGTCCATGTAGCCGGTGAAGAGGAAGACGAAGGGCACGGAGCCGTAGGCGAAACCGCCGTTGACGAAGCCGGTCTTGCCGCCCTTGCGCTCCGGGTACCACTTGCCGACCATGTTGACGCAGGTGGCGTACACCATGCCCGCGCCCATGCCGCTGAACATGCTGAAGCCGATGTAGGCGACGACGACGTGCGGCGCGAAGGCCAGTGAGAGGTAGCCCATCAGTGTGCCCGTCGCACCGAGCATCATCGCCCAGCGCGCCGGCAGTTTGCCGCTCTCACGCAGCTTGCCCGCGGGGAAGGCCACCGCGGCCTGGAAGAAGACCCACACGGTCATCATCCAGAAGATGTGCATGCTGTTCCAGTGATGCGCCGTGTGCAGGGTGTCCTCGGCGGACGCGAACGCGTACTCGGCCGAGGAGATGCCCATCATGCCGATCCAGGGCAGAATCACCATCCACTTGCGTTTGCGGCCCATGATGTCGATGTCGGACTCGCCGACGCGATAGACGCGTCCGTTCTTGTCGGTCACCTCCCGATAGGCGGCGACCCGTGAAACGTCGGTGGTAGTCACGTTGGTTGCACCCCTTGCGTCGAAAGCTCTGGCCAGCGCCCCCTGTCCAATGCCTTTCGTGCGCGCACGGGTCCCGGGGCCGGCCGACGCGCACCGTCGGCCGGCCCCCACCGCCTCACCTCATGAACCGCCCCCCAACATCCCGCCCGTCTCCCACCACCGCCCTAGCGGAGGGGCCTTCGGCCCCCAGCCTTTCTGCCGCCCGCGCCCAGCGGTACTTGGCACCGAGCACGGCCACCGGCTTCTCGGTCGTGTACGGGTACGCCACGACCCCCCGCTCGTAGAGGTACTGGCAGGCCTCCTCGACCTCGACGTCCCCCGCGAGCGACGCGACGACGGGCTTCTCCACGCCGCGCTCCCGGAATTCGGCCACCACGCGCGCGGTGAGCTCCGCGAAGACCATCGGGGGAGTGACGATCGTGTGCCAGTAGCCCAGGACCAGCGCGTGGATGCGCGGGTCCTCCAGACCGAGCCGGATCGTCGCCTCGTACGTCGACGGAGGCTCGCCACCGGTGATGTCGACGGGGTTGCCCGCCGCCCCGAAGGGCGGGATGAACTTCCGGAAGGCCTCGTCGAGGTCCGGCGGGATCTCCATCAGGGACAAGCCGTTGTCGGTCACCGCGTCCGACAGCAGTACGCCACTGCCGCCGGCCCCGGTGATGATCACGACGTTGTCGCCCTTGGGGGCGGGAAGTACGGGCAACGCGCGCGCGTACTCCAGCATTTCGTTCAGCCCGGGCGCCCGGATGACACCGGCCTGCTTGAGGATGTCCTCGTACACGGCGTCGTCGCCGGCGAGGGCTCCGGTGTGCGAGCCGGCGGCCTTCGCGCCCGCGGCCGTGCGGCCCGCCTTGAGGACGACGACCGGCTTCTTCGGTACGGTCGCCCGCGCGGCCTCGACGAAGGCGCGCCCGTCCTTGAGGTCCTCCAGGTGCATCGCGATGCACTCGGTGTGCGGATCCTCGCCGAACCAGGTGAGCAGGTCGTCCTCGTCCAGGTCCGACTTGTTGCCGAGGCCCACGATCGCCGACACGCCCGTCTTGGTGGTCCGCGCGAAGCCCAGGATGGCCATCCCGATGCCGCCGGACTGCGAGGTCAGCGCCACCCCGCCCTTGACGTCGTACGGCGTGCAGAACGTGGCGCACAGGTCCTGCCACGTCGAGTAGTAGCCGTAGATGTTCGGCCCGAGCAGCCGGACGCCGTGCCGCTCGGCGATCTCCACGATCTCCTCCTGGAGTTCGTGCTCGCCGGTCTCCGCGAACCCGGAGGGGATCAGCACGGCGTTCGGGATCTTCTTGCTTCCCACCTCCTGCAGGGCCGAGGCCACGAACTTGGCGGGGATAGCGAAGACCGCCACATCCACCTCACCGGGAACGTCCGTGACACTCTTGTACGCCTTGCGTCCCAGAATGTCATCGGCCTTGGGGTTCACCGGATGGATGTCCCCGGCGAAACCGCCGTCGATGAGGTTGCGCATGACCGAATTGCCGATCTTGCCCGGTTCGTTGGAGGCCCCGATGACGGCGACCGACGACGGCTGCATCAGTCGGCGCATGGAGATGAGGATCTCGTCGCGCGAGTAGCGGCGGCGCGGCTTCGCGGGCGCCTCGGAGAGGATCACGCGGATGTCGGCCGCGACCGCCCCCTCCGCGGTCGCCATCACCGGGTTGAGGTCCACCTCCGCGATCTCCGGGAAGTCCGCCACGAGCTGCGAGACACGGCGGATCTGCTCGGCGATCGCCCACCGGTCCACGGCCGCCCGGCCGCGCACCCCGCGCAGGATCTCCGCCGCCCGGATCGAGTCCAGCATGGACAGCGCCTCGTCGGCGGACACGGGAGCGAGCCGGAAGGTGACGTCCTTGAGGACTTCGACCAGTACTCCGCCGAGCCCGAAGGCGACGACCTTCCCGAACGTCGGGTCGGTGACCGCGCCGACGATGACCTCCTGCCCCTCGGGGAGCAGCTCCTGCACCTGCACGCCCGCGATGCGGGCATCCGCGTTGTACGCGCGCGCGTTGTCGATGATGTGGTGGAACGCGGTCCGTACGTCCGTCGCCCCCTCGACGCCCACGATCACGCCGCCCGCGTCGGTCTTGTGGAGGATGTCGGGCGAGACGATCTTCATGACGACCGGCCCGCCGAAGCGCGCCGCGTACGCCACCGCCTCGTCGACGTCCGTCGCGAGCTCCTCGCCGGGTACGGCGATCCCGTACGCGTCGGCGACCACCTTGCCCTCGGGCGCGGTCAGCGCGGTGCGTCCCTCGGCCCGCACGGAGTCGAGGAGCGTCCGCACCCGCAGGACGCGGTCTTCGGCCATCACGTCAGATCACTCCGTTCGACTTGAGCAGGCGCAGCTCCTCGTCGCCGAGGCCGAGCTCGCCGATGTAGACCTCTTCGTTGTGCTGGCCGAGCAACGGTGAACTGCTCACCTCGACGGGGGAGTCGGAGAGCTTGAGCGGGCTTCCGACGGTCACGAACTCGCCCCGCTCCGGGTGCGGCACGGTGACGACCATCTCGTTGGCCACCAGCGAGGAGTCCTCGATGATCTCCTTGGTCGACAGGATCGGCCCGCACGGGATGTTGTGGGCGTTGAGCCGCTCCAGCACCTCCCACTTGGGCAGGGTCGAGGACCACTCCTCGATCAGCTGGAACATCTTGTTCAGCTTGGGCAGCCGGGATTCCGGCGTCGCCCACTCGGGGTCGTCGGCGAGTTCGGGCCGGCCGATGAGCTCACTGATCGGCTGCCAGCCGACGGGCTGCACGATGACGTACACGTAGTCGTTCGGCCCGCCCGGTGCGCACTTGACCGCCCAGCCCGGCTGACCGCCGCCGGACGCGTTTCCCGAGCGGGGAACTTCCGTGCCGAAGTCCTCGTTCGGATATTCAGCAAGCGGCCCATGTGTCAGGCGTTGCTGGTCCCGAAGCTTCACCCGGCACAGGTTGAGTACAGCGTGCTGCATGGCCACGTTGACCCGCTGCCCACGCCCGGTGTTCTCGCGCTGGAACAGAGCCGCGAGAATCCCCGCCACGGCGTGCACTCCGGTCCCCGAGTCCCCGATCTGGGCTCCCGTCGCCAGCGGCGGCCCGTCCTCGAAACCCGTGGTCGACATCGACCCGCCCATGGCCTGCGCGACGACCTCGTACGCCTTGAAGTTGGTGTACGGGCCGTCCCCGAACCCCTTGATGGAGGCATAGACGATACGCGGATTGATCTCCTGGATGCGGTCCCAGGTGAAGCCCATCCGGTCGACCGCGCCCGGTCCGAAGTTCTCGACCATGACGTCGGAGCGCCGGATCAGCTCGGTGAGGATCTCCTTGCCGCGCTCGGTCTTGGTGTTCAGGGTGATGCTCCGCTTGTTGCAGTTGAGCATCGTGAAGTAGAGGGAGTCGACGTCCGGGAGGTCACGCAACTGCTTGCGCGTGATGTCACCGGTCGGCGCCTCCAGCTTGACGACGTCCGCGCCGAGCCAGGCGAGCAGCTGGGTCGCGGAGGGCCCGGACTGGACATGGGTCATGTCCAGGACGCGGATGCCTTCGAGAGCCTTGGTCGGCGTGCCGGTCATGGAGGCCACCTCACTTGTACATGGTCTGGTTCATGGTTCCGGGGGCGTACGCGTCCGGGTCGACCCAGACGTTGATCAGCGACGGCTTCCCGGACTCGCGCGCGCGCCGCAGCGCGGGGCCGATGTCGGCGGGGTCGCGGACCTCCTCGCCGTGACCGCCCAGCATCTGCGCGAACTTGTCGTAGTGGACGTCGCCGAGGGTGTTGCCGACCCGCTCGCGCTCCAGGCCGTACTTCTGGGCCTGGCCGTAGCGGATCTGGTTCATGGAGGAGTTGTTGCCGACGATGCCGACGAAGGGGAGGTTGTAGCGGACGAGCGTTTCGAAGTCCCAGCCGGTGAGGGAGAACGCGCCGTCGCCGAAGAGTGCGACGACCTCCTTGTCGGGCCGCGCCTGCTTGGCCGCGAGCACGAACGGCACCCCGACGCCGAGCGTGCCCAGCGGGCCCGGGTCCATCCAGTGCCCGGGCGACTTGGGCTGCACGACCTGGCCGGAGAAGGTGACGATGTCGCCGCCGTCGCCGATGTAGATCGAGTCCTCGGTGAGGAAGTCGTTGATCTCGCTGACCAGCCGGTACGGGTGGATCGGTGAGGCGTCCGACTTCAGGCTGGGCAGCCGCTTCTCCAGGGCGGTCTGCTCGGCCGCGCGCAGCTCGTCGAGCCACTCCTTGCGCTTCGACGCTCCCCCGTTGACGCGACCTGAGGCGGCTTCGGTCACCGACTTCAGCACCAGCCCGGCGTCGCCCACGATCCCGAGGTCGATGTCGCGGTTCTTGCCGACGGTGCGGTAGTCGAGGTCGATCTGCACGACGGTCGCGTCCGGCGACAGCCGCTTGCCGTAGCCCATGCGGAAGTCGAAGGGCGTGCCGACGATGACGATGACATCGGCGTTGGAGAAGGCGTACCGGCGGGACAGCTGGAAGTGGTGCGGGTCGCCGGGCGGCAGCGTGCCGCGGCCGGCCCCGTTCATGTACGCGGGGATGTTGAGGGTACGGACGAGTTCGATGGCCGCCTCGGTGCCGCGCGTCGTCCAGACCTGGCTGCCGAGCAGGATGGCCGGCTTCTCGGCGTGGACCAGCAGGTCGGCGAGCTTCTCGACGGCCTCGGGGTCGCCGGCCGAGCGGGTGGAGGCACGGTAGGCGCCCTGCTTGGGCACGCGTGCCCTGCTCACCGGCACCTTGGCGTCGAGGACGTCGCGCGGGATCTCCAGGAAGGAGGGGCCGGGTGCGCCGTGGTAGCACTCGCGGAACGCCATCGACACCATGTCCGCCGCGCGCGCCGTGTCCGGCACGGCCGCCGCGAACTTGGTGATCGGCGTCATCATGTCGACGTGCGGCAGGTCCTGCAGGGACCCCATCTTGTGCTGGGTGAGGGCGCCCTGGCCGCCGATGAGCAGCATCGGGGACTCGGCGCGGAAGGCGTTGGCGACACCGGTGACGGCGTCGGTGGTGCCGGGACCGGCGGTGACGACCGCGCAGCCGGGCTTGCCGGTGATGCGGGCGTATCCGTCGGCGGCGTGGGCGGCGACCTGCTCGTGGCGGACGTCGACGACCTCGATGCCCTCGTCGACGCAGCCGTCGTAGATGTCGATGATGTGGCCGCCGCACAGCGTGTAGATGCGGTCGACCCCCTCGGCCTTCAGCGCCTTGGCAACGAGATGACCACCGGATATGACGTCCTGGGTGTCGTCGGGCATGGCGAAGTCCTGTCCCTTCGTAGGGGGTTGGAACGGCTCTCGCGGTACATTGCATACAGTCGACGAATACTGTATGAACCTTGTTATCCCGCATCCGGTGGGTGGTGTCCAGGGGGCGTGCGGCACTTTTGAGTCAGGAGCCGGAATGGACCTGTACGAACACCAGGCAAGGGAACTCTTCGAGGAACACGGCATCTTGGTGCCGCGGGCAGAGGTGACGGACTCGCCCAAGGAAGCCCGCGAGATCGCACGCCGGCTCGGCGGCCGTGTCGTGGTCAAGGCGCAGGTGAAGACCGGTGGTCGAGGCAAGGCGGGCGGTGTGAAGCTCGCCGCGGACCCGGCGGCCGCCGAGATCACGGCGCGGCAGATCCTCGGCATGGACATCAAGGGCCACACGGTCGGCAAGGTGATGCTGGCCCAACCCGTGGACATCGAGACCGAGTTCTACGTGTCCTATGTACTCGACCGCGAGGCGGGCGGCTTCCTCGCCATCGCCTCCGCCGAGGGCGGCATGGAGATCGAGGAGGTCGCCGCCACCCGGCCCCAGGCCGTCGCCCGTATCCCCATCGACCCGGCCGAGGGAGTGACCTCCGCGAAGGCGGGTGAGATCGCCAAGGCGGCGGGACTGCCACCGCAGACCGTCGACGTCCTCGTACGACTCTGGGAAGTGCTGGTCCGCGAGGACGCCCTCCTCGTCGAGGTGAACCCTCTGGTGCGCACCGGGCAGGGCCAGATCCTCGCCCTCGACGGCAAGGTCACCCTCGACGACAACGCCCGCTTCCGCCAGACACGTTGGGGCACCGACGGCGTGGAGCACGACGACGCACTGGAGGCGGCGGCCGCTGCCAAGGGCCTCAACTACGTCAAGCTGGACGGCGAGGTCGGCATCATCGGCAACGGCGCCGGACTTGTCATGTCGACCCTTGACGTCGTCGCCGGCTGTGGCGCCCGGCCCGCCAACTTCCTCGACATCGGCGGCGGGGCGTCGGCCCGGATCATGGCCGACGGGCTGTCCGTGATCCTCTCCGACCCGGCCGTGAAGTCGGTCTTCGTCAACGTCTTCGGCGGGATCACCGCGTGCGACGCGGTCGCCGAGGGCATCGTGCAGGCGCTGGACAGCGTCCAGCTGACCAAGCCGCTCGTCGTGCGCCTCGACGGCAACAACGCCGCCCGCGGCCGCGCCGTCCTCGACGACCGTGCCCACCCCCTGGTCCAGCAGGCCACCACCATGGACGGCGCCGCGCTGCGGGCCGCCCGACTCGCCACCACAGCCTGAGCCGCCGCAGCCTGAGGAGACATGACGACATGGCCATCCACCTCACCAAGGAGAGCAAGGTCCTCGTCCAGGGCATGACCGGCGGCGAGGGCATGAAGCACACCCGGCGCATGCTCGCCGCCGGCACGAACGTCGTCGGCGGAGTCAACCCGCGCAAGGCGGGCCGCAGCGTCGACTTCGACGTCCCCCAGTGCCTCAAGGGTCTGGGAAGTACCCCCATCGCCGTCCCCGTCTTCGGCTCGGTCGCCGACGGCATACGCGCGACCGGCGCCGACGTGAGTGTCGTCTTCGTGCCGCCCGCCTTCGCCAAGGCGGCCGTCGTCGAGGCCGCCGACGCCGGCATCGGACTCGCCGTCGTGATCACGGAGGGCATCCCGGTCCACGACTCGGTCGCCTTCACCGCATACGCGAAAACGCGCGGCACCCGCATCATCGGCCCCAACTGCCCCGGCCTGATCACCCCGGGCCAGTCCAACGCGGGCATCATCCCGGCCGACATCACCAAGCCCGGCCGCATCGGCCTGGTCTCCAAGTCCGGCACGCTCACCTACCAACTGATGTACGAGCTCCGTGACATCGGCTTCTCGACCTGCGTCGGCATCGGAGGCGACCCCGTCGTCGGCACGACCCACATCGACTGCCTCGCCGCCTTCCAGGACGACCCCGACACCGAACTCGTCGTCCTCATCGGGGAGATCGGCGGCGACGCCGAGGAGCGCGCCGCCGCGTACATCCGCGACCACGTCACCAAGCCCGTCGTCGGCTACATCGCCGGTTTCACCGCACCCGAGGGCAAGACGATGGGGCACGCGGGCGCGATCGTGTCCGGTTCGTCCGGTACAGCGGCGGCGAAGAGGGAGGCGCTGGAGGCGGTGGGCGTAGGGGTCGGCAGCACGCCCACCGAGACCGCGCGCCTGGTGCTGGAACGCCTGGGAGCCGGGGCGTGACGTCACTCATAGTCGGCGTGAAGTCACTTTCAGGCGTTTGCGCGCACCGCTGACTTCCGCCGTGGCCATGTACCACCGCCCGCCCGCACGTCCCCATTTCTCTCGACCGTGCACCGAGAGCGGAGAACCGAATGGCAACCACCCTCACCCTCAAGGCCGGTACCTCCTGGTCCGACGCCTGGCAGCGCTGCCTCGCCGTCGCCCCGGAGGCCTTCCGGGACGACCGTGTCCTCAACCTCTGGAACTCCACCTGGCAGGCGGACGGCCGAGCTCTGCCCGCCACCAGCCCCGTCGACGGCAGCCCGATCGCCGGCCCGCCGCGCCTGGACCGGGCCACCGCCCACCAGGCCGTACGCGCCTCGCTCGACCAGCACCGCGCGTGGCGGCACATCCCCCTGGACGAACGCCGGGCCCGCGTCGCGGCCACCCTCGACGCCCTGACCCAGCACCGGGAACTGCTCGCCCTGCTTCTCGTCTGGGAGATCGGCAAGCCGTGGCGGCTCGCCCGGGCGGACGTCGACCGGGCCATCGACGGCGTGCGCTGGTACGTCGACGGCGTCGAACCGATGGTCGCCGGCCGGGCCCCGCTCGACGGTCCGGTATCCAACATCGCGAGCTGGAACTACCCGATGAGCGTGCTCGTTCACGCAGTGCTGGTACAGGCACTGGCAGGCAACGCGGTCATCGCCAAGACCCCGACCGACGGCGGCGTCGCCTGTCTGACCCTGGCCTGCGCGCTGGCCGCCCGCGAGGGAGTTCCCGTCACCCTCGTCAGCGGCAGCGGAGGCGAGCTCTCCCAAGCGCTGGTGCGCGCGCCCGAGATCGGCTGCGTCTCCTTCGTCGGCGGCCGCGACACCGGCGCCGCGGTGGCCACGGCCGTCGCCGACCTCGGCAAACGACACGTACTCGAACAGGAAGGACTCAACACCTGGGGTGTCTGGAACTACACGGACTGGGATGCGCTGACGGCGGTCGTCCCCAAACTCTTCGACTACGGCAAACAGCGCTGCACGGCGTACCCGCGCTTCGTCGTCCAGCGTGAGCTGTTCGACGAGTTCCTGGCGGCGTACCTCCCGGCGGTGCGCACGCTCAGGGTCGGCCACCCCCTAGCCGTCGAACAACGGGACGACCCCTACCCGCAACTGGACTTCGGCCCGGTGATCAACGCCGCCAAGGCCAAGGAACTGCACGACCAGGTCGCCGAGGCGATCGACCGCGGCGCCGTCCCGCTGCACCGGGGCAGGCTCTCCGACGCCCGCTTCCTCCCCGGCCAGGACACCTCGGCGTACGTTCAGCCGGTCACGCTGCTGAACCCGCCGCCGTCCTCCCCGCTGCACCACGCGGAGCCGTTCGGCCCGGTCGACACGATCGTCCTGGTGGACACGGAGGCGGAACTGCTGGCGGCGATGAACGCGTCCAACGGCGCGCTGGTCGCCACGCTGTCCACGGACGACCGCGCGACGTACGACCGCCTGGCCCCGCAGATCCGCGCGTTCAAGGTCGGACACGGCAGGCCGCGCTCCCGCGGCGACCGCGACGAGCTGTTCGGCGGCTTCGGCGCCTCTTGGCGAGGGGCGTTCGTCGGTGGCGAACTGCTGGTGCACGCGGTGACGCAGGGGCCGGTGGGGGAGCGGTTGCCCGGGAACTTCCCGGACTACCACCTCATGCCGTGAGGGGACCGGCCGGGACCGACCGGTGGTGCCCGCCTGCCTCGTGCTCGTGCCACCGGCCGATCCCGGCCGTGCGACATCAGTCGATCTCACCCGTGCGTGACCGTGGGATCACTGGAGGTGAAGCCCTCCGCTCGCCCGCTCTCTCGGCTCGCGTCGACCGTCCGACGGGCGGATATGCAGGTGAAGGGCACTCCGAAACCTTGGTATTGTTGTCCATGTCGCCGAGGGGAACACCCCCGGCAAGGCGGCAGACACCTAGTCCGGGTGGCGGAATGGCAGACGCGCTAGCTTGAGGTGCTAGTGCCCTTTATCGGGCGTGGGGGTTCAAGTCCCCCCTCGGACACTCTCTGCGGAGACAGAAGAACGAGGGCCCCGACCTTGCGGTCGCGGTCCTCGATTCGTTTTCGCCGGTGATCGTTTCCTGATCGGGGCGCCCCTCTTCATCAGAGTCCGACAGGAACGCCCCAGCCGGCCGGAGCTCGAGCGGGCGCGACATGGCACGGTCGACCCCCAGGGGCCTCGCGTACATGTCACCAACCGTGTGCCTGCCCCGGCCGCTCCGGGAACGTCCCTACTTCGGCGCTGCGTTCAGGATCTCCGACAGTTTCGTCATGCCGCGGGACGTGTGGGACTTGACCGCGCCGACCGAGATGCCCATGGCCTCGGCGATCTCGCCTTCCTTCAGGTCCATCCAGTGCCGCAGGACGAGGGCCTGGTATTGGCGGCGGGGCAGCGCTCTCAGGGCGGTGACGACCGCCTGCTGCTCGTTGCGCCGGATTGCCTGGTGCTCCGCCGAGTGCACCAGCGGTTCCGCCACTTGATGGTCGGCGTAGCGGCGGGCGACGATCAGGCGTCTCACCCTCATGCGGCTCAAGTTGCGCACGGTGGCGCGCAGATAGCCGACGGCGCTATTCATGGACTGTAACTCGTCCCAATTCTTGTACAGCTGGAAAAATGCCTCGGCGACGATGTCCTCGGCGTCCGCGTCCGCTCCCATCCTTGCGGCGAGCCGCAGCAGGTCGGCCTGGCTGCTGGAGAAGAGAAGCGCGATGGTCGTTGAACGCTCAGGTTTATTCACGGTACATGGGGTACGTGCTGATGTCATGCCTTGGCGACCAGCTCTCGTAAGTGCCCGCGCCCCCGCGGGCGGGCGACTGCGCGATCATCATGCCATGGGGTTCATCGCCCCGGACGAGGGAATTTTTGGACGCTCAGTTCTCGGCGGAATAAGCGGAACCAGGTGATCCGCCTTCATTTATCATTCGCAATTCGGACATGCCGGATCATGATGATCCGTGGCGTAGATCACTCTTCTGACTGTGCGTTCGCTGTAAACCGTCTGTGGGGCTCGCGCAACCAAGAGATGTCATGAAGTGCAAGAAGGGCCGCCCATGTGAGGTGAGTGTTCGGGCGTGCCGAGAAGCGTCGCCCAGTGAGGGATCGGGCGAGTGAAGCCCGCTTGTCGAGCGAGTCGAGTGAGAGCGGGCACGGGGAACTGAGCCGTTCTTTACGGCTGCACGGGGGATATTCATGAAAGGCAAATGGCCCATCGCCTTGGAAGCGGCGGCCATATGGACTCCAGAGGGGCGCGAGACCGTCGCCGCGATGGTGGCCGCGGGCCGGATCACGGCCGAGGAGAGTGAGGGGCTCGGGCTGACCGCCGTCCCGGTGGCCGACGTGCCCGCACCGGACATGGCCGTACGGGCAGCGGAGCGCGCGCTCGAAGCGGCGGGTCGCGGTGCGCGGGACATCGGTCTGGTGGCGCACGGCTGGCTCTACCACCAGGGACACGACTTCTGGTCGCCCGCCCACTACATCGCCGACCGGATCGGCGCCCGGACCGCGTTCCCGGTCGGTGTGCAGCAGTTGTCGAACGCCGGCGCGGCGGCCATCGGGATCGCCGTGGACAAGCTCGCGGCCGACCCGCGGCTCACGGCTGCCCTGGTCACCACGGCGGACCGCTTCTGCCCGCCGGGATTCGACCGGTGGGCGGCGGACTACGGAGTCGTGTACGGAGACGCGGGCACCGCGGTCCTCCTGCGCCGCTACGACCCGGCCCGCTCCCGTGCGACGCTGTTGCTGCGATCACTCACCTTCGTGACGGCGGCCGAGTACGAGTCGATGTACCGCGGACGCGACGCCTTCAGCCCAGCGCCTCTGTGGCATGGTGGTCGTGTCGATGTCCGTAGGCCCAAGAAGGCCTATCTCGAGATGCACGGCGGAATCGCGCAATTCAGCGAGTCGGCACGAGAATGTGTGCGTTCCGTGCTGTTGCAGGCACTTGCCGAGGCCGGTGTCGAGCCGCAGGACCCCCGGATTCGCTGCGTGGCGTTGCCGCGACTGAGTGACGGCGTTCTCGAGATGATGTACCTGCCCGTTCTCGACGGACTGGTGTCGGGCGGCGTCCTGCGTGAGCGCGAGAACAGCGGACACCTCGGTGCAGGTGACATGCTTGCCAATCTGGCCCACATCTCCTCGAATTCCGAACTTCACCCCGGTGATTTCGCAGTGGTGATCGGCGGTGGCGGCGGATTCACCTGGTCCTGCGCTGTGGTGGAAGCCGTCCAGTCGCCCGCTTCTTTCTAAGTTTCGCGTTTTCTCACAAACGTATGAGAGGTCAGTCGTGCCTGAAAGACGAACCGAAGTCTATGACGTCGTCATAAATGGGGCGAGTGTCGCAGGTTGCGCCGCAGCGATTCTCTACGCGCGACGCGGGGCACGAGTCGCACTGCTGGAACGCCGTTCCGGCATGAGCGCCCACAAGGTGCTGTGCACCCATTACATCCAGGCTTCCGCCTACCCGGTGATGGCCGAGCTGGGGCTGGCCGAGGCCCTCGACGGCATCGGAGCCGTCCGCAACTCGGCGGACTACTGGACGAAGTGGGGCTGGATCAAGCCCGAGGCGGAGACGGGCCCCGGGGTCCTGCCGCACGGCTACAGCGTCCGCCGCGAGTCCCTGGACCCGCTGCTTCGGCGCATGGCAGCCGAAACCCCCGGCGTGGACCTGAAGCCGGGCCACACGGTCAACGAGCTGATCGCCGAGGGCGACAGGGTCGTCGGCGTCGCCGGTACGAGCGCCGAGGGCACCTTCGCCGTGCGGGCCGAGCTCGTCGTCGGTGCCGACGGCAAGGACTCCACGGTCGCCCGCCTCGCCGGAGCCCCGGCCGAGACGGCGGACAACAACCGATTCAGCTACTTCGCCTACTTCCGCGGGATACCTCACCCCGAGGGCCGCAGGTCGGCACGCGTCTACTACCTCGATCCCGACAACGCCTACGTCATGCCCAACGAGGACGGCGTCACGGTCATCGCGGCCGTGCTCTCCAAGGCGCGGCTCGACGAGTTCCGGGACGACATCGAAGGCGCGTACCGCAACTTCGTACGCTCGCTGCCAGAGGGTCCCGACATCGACAAGGCCGAGATGATCTCCAAGGTCATCGGCACAGTGAACTATCCGCTCATCTCCCGGCGGCCGAGCGGCTCGGGCTACGCGCTGATCGGCGACGCGGCCCTCACCAGCGACCCGCTGTCCGCCGTGGGCTGCGCCTGGGCGATGCAGTCGGCCTCCTGGCTGGTCGGAGCGACGAGTGACGCGCTGCTGGGGAACGGCGAGCTCGACACCGCCCTCACCGCGTACACCGAACGCCACGCCATGGAAACGGGTGCGCACCATCACCTCATCGCCGACTACGCGCAGGCACGGCCCTTCAACGAGATCGAAGCGTTCATGTTCGAGGCCGCGGCACGCGACAGCCGCCTGGCCCAGCACTTCCACACCTTCGGCTCGCGCCTGATGACCCTGGAGGATTTCATGGCGCCCGACGTCGTCGCCCACGCGGAGAAGGTGAACGGCTGGAGCCTGTCCGAGGAGACACTGCGCTCCCTCGCCGAAGGGCCACCCGTGGCCGAGGCGCACACGGCCGGCCACGGCACCACATCCGCGGTCGCCGGCACCGAGGGAGGTGCCCGATGACTCCGCCGACGACGGTCCGCACGCACCGGGAACTCTGGGACGCCTGGTCCCAGCTGTGGAACGGTGACTACGCCCTCGCGGACGACATCCTCTCGCGCACCATACGGGTCAACATTCCCCAGCACGGCATGCCCGACGCCGAGACCCTCTGCGACGGTCCCCGGGTCGCGTCGTGGATCGCCGCGTTCCGCTCGTCCTTCGACGACGACGCGGGCATCACGGGAGAACTCGGTCCGTTCATCGTGGGCGACTACGCCATAGGCCGCTGGGTCTTCCGGGGCACCTGGCAGGGAGGACGCCCGGCCACCGCCACCGTGGCCCCGGGAACCGAGGTGGAGTTCCGGGGCGTGGACATCCTGCGCTTCGAGGACGGCCGCATCGCCGAGTACTGGCTCTCGGACGACCAACTCGACCTCTACGCCCAACTGGGCGCCATCGGCGACACCTCCACCGTTCCCGACGCGGAACCGGCACCCGGACAGCTGCGCCGGCGGGTGGCCGAACTGCCCGAGGAAGCCGGACGCAGGCTGCTCCTGGAGCAGGTGCTCGACGCCGCCGCCGATGCCGCGGAGAGCGAAGAGCTGCGCGGGGCTTCCGGCGACGAGAGCTTCCTCGAACTCGGTGTCAACTCCCTGGTGGCCGTGGCACTGAGCCAGGCGGTCAGTGAACTGGCAGGACTCTCGCTGCCCCGCACGATGGTCTTCGACCAGCCGACGCCCCGTGCGCTGGCCGACCACCTCTGGATGCGGCTCACCCACACCCACGACGGCTCCTCCCCGTCGGCGCGAGACGCGCTGAGCAGTCTCGAGATCGCCGCAAGCGAGCTGACGGACGACAGTGACCCGGACGGCGCGATCCGCGCAGAGCTGGTGAAGCGGCTGAACGTCCTGCTCGGCCGACTGGATCCGGCCCCGGGTTCCGGCACCGGAGCGCAGGGCCTGGAGTCGGCGTCGCCCCAGGAGCTGTTCGCCTATCTGGACTCCAGGCTCAAGCCGGCCGAGAACGCTGGTTGATCCCCGGGGCGCCCCGCTCCGCTGCGGGACGGGCCGCCCCGACCCTTCATCACCCCACCATGCCTAGCGAAGAGAAGCCGAGCATGCCCAACCAGAACGTGTCCGACGAGAACCTGTCCAACGAAGCGCGGCTGCTGCAGTACCTCCAACGTACGACCGCGGAACTCGACCGGGTCGAGGCCCGGCTGAGGAACGTCACCGAGCGGGACACCGAACCCCTGGCCGTCGTCGGTATGAGCTGCCGGTTCCCCGGCGGAGTGAGCTCACCGGACGAGCTCTGGCAGCTGGTGGACGAGGGCCGGGACGCCATCACCGGATTCCCCACCGACCGGGGCTGGGATCTCGAGAACCTGTACGACCCCGACCCGGAGAGCATCGGCAAGAGCTATGTCCGCGAGGGCGGTTTCCTCCACGACGCCGCCGACTTCGACCCCGCCTTCTTCGGCATCTCACCGCGCGAGGCCGTCACCGTCGATCCCCAGCAGCGGCTGCTGCTGGAGACCACGTGGGAGGCGTTCGAGCAGGCCGGTATCGTCCCCGACACCCTCAGGGGCAGCGACACCGGAGTATTCGTCGGGATCATGTTCGACGAGTACGGTCTGCGCTTCCTCAAGACGCCCATCGAGGGCTTCGACGGCTACCTCGGCGTGGGCAGCGCGGGCAGCGTGGCATCGGGCCGCATCTCCTACTCGTTCGGCTTCGACGGGCCCGCCGTGACCGTCAACACGGCGTGCTCCTCCTCGCTGGTGGCCCTTCACATGGCCGGGCAGTCCCTGCGCCGTGGGGAGTGCTCCCTCGCCGTGGTCAGCGGCGTGATGCTGATGGCCACCCCCTTCTCCTTCACGGAGTTCAGCCGGCAGCGCGGCCTCGCTCCCGACGGCCGTGCCAAGTCCTACGCCGCCGGCGCGGACGGCACGTCCTGGGCCGAGGGCGTGGGTTCGCTGATCGTGGAGCGGCTCTCCGACGCACGGCGCCGCGGCCACCGGGTCCTCGCCGTGGTGCGGGGCTCGGCCGTCAACCAGGACGGGGCGAGCAACGGGCTGACCGCCCCGCACGGTCCCTCCCAGGAGAAGCTGATCCGTGAGGCGCTGGCGAACGCCGGGCTCAAGGCGAGCGATGTCGACGCCGTCGAGGGGCACGGCACCGGCACGAAGCTCGGGGACCCCATCGAAGCCAACGCGCTGCTGGCCACCTACGGCCAGGGACGCGAGGGGCGGCCGCTGTGGCTGGGCTCGCTGAAGTCCAACGTCGGTCACACCCAGTCGGCCGCGGGCATCGGCGGCATCATCAAGATGGTCAAGGCCATGGAGCACGGCCGGCTGCCCAGAACGCTGCACGTGGACGCGCCGAGCCCGCATGTCGACTGGGCCGGCGGGGACGTACGGCTCCTCACCGAACCGGTGGACTGGCCCGCCTCCGAGCGGGTGCGCCGGGCCGGCATCTCCAGCTTCGGCATCAGCGGAACCAACGCCCACGTCATCATCGAGGAGCCGTCCGCCGCCGACGGGGCCGCCACGGCCGCCGAGCCGGGGGAGCGACCGAAGGCGCCCGAGGGACAGGTGATCCCCTGGCTGCTGTCCGGCCGCGGCGCCGAGGCGCTGCGTGCCCAGGCCCGCAACCTCCTGGCGGCCGTCGACGGCAAGGACCCCCTCGACGTCGCCTACTCCCTCGCCACCACGCGCACCGCGATGGAGCACCGCGCCGTTCTCACCGGCAGTGACGGCGACGAGCTGCTGCACGCCCTCAAGGCGCTGGCCGACGGCGCCCCGGCCCCGCAGACCGTCCGCGGACAGACCCGGAGTTCCGGGCGGACGGCGTTCCTCTTCACCGGCCAGGGCAGCCAGCGGCTCGGTATGGGGCGCACCCTCTACGCCACGCAACCCCGCTTCGCCGAGGCCTTCGACGCGGTGTGCGAGGCACTGGACGCGCACCTCGCCCGGCCGCTCCGCCAGGTCGTCTTCGCCGAGTCGGACCCCGAAGGACTCCTGGACCGGACCGAGTTCACCCAGCCCGCGCTGTTCGCCATCGAGGTGGCGCTGTTCCGGCTGCTGGAGGCGTGGGGCCTGCGGCCCGACTTCGTCACCGGCCACTCCGTCGGCGAGATCGCCGCGGCGCATGTCGCCGGTGTGCTGTCGCTGCCGGACGCGGCCGAGCTGGTCGCGGCCAGGGGCAGGCTGATGCAGAACCTGCCCGGCGGTGGCGCGATGTTCGCCGTCCAGGCCACCGAGGAGGAAGCCCGGCAAGCGCTCGCCGGCGCCGAGGACCGAGCCTCCATCGCGGCGCTCAACGGCCCGTCCTCGCTGGTCCTCTCCGGCGACGAGGACGTCGTGGCCGCCGTCGCGGCACGCTTCGAGCGGGAGGGCCGTAAGACCAAGCGGCTCGTGGTCAGCCACGCCTTCCACTCCCCGCACATGGACGGCATGCTCGAGGAGTTCGGCACCGTCGTGAAGAGCCTGACCTTCGCGGCCCCGGCGATCCCCCTGATCTCCGACGTCACCGGTGAAATGGCCGGGCAGGACGTGCTCGGCCGGCCCGAGTACTGGGTGCGGCACGTGCGCGAGGCCGTGCGTTTCAGCGATGCCGTGGCCACACTGCGCGCGCAGCGGGTCGCCACCTTCGTGGAACTCGGCCCCGACGCGACCCTCTCCGCCATGACCCGCCAGTGCCTCGGCGACGACCAGGACGCCCTGGTCGTACCGCTGCTGCGCCGGGACAGGCCCGAGCCCGCCGGTCTCACCGCCGCCCTGGCCGAGCTGCACGTACGAGGCGTGTCCGCGAACTGGGAGGCGTTCTTCGCGGGACTCGGCGCACGCCGGGTGGACCTGCCCACCTACGCCTTCCAGCGGCAGCGCTACTGGCTCGACGAGCCCCCGGTCGAGGGCGACGTCTCCTCCGCCGGTCTCACCTCGGCGGGCCATCCGCTGCTCGGTGCCGTCACCACCCTTGCCGCCGGTGACACAGCCGTCCTCAGCGGCCGTCTCTCCCGGCAGACCCATCCGTGGCTCGCGGACCACGTCGTTCACGACACGACTCTGGTTCCCGGTACGGCGCTGCTGGAGCTGGCCGTCCGGGCCGGTGCCCATCTCGGGCACGAGACCGTCGAGGAGCTGACGCTCCAGGAGCCGATGATCCTCCCCGAGCAGGGCGCCGTCCGCATCCAGGTGATCGTCGGCGCTCCGGAGGAGGACGGCCACCGTTCGGTGCACCTGTACTCGAGGCCGGACGGTTCCGACGCCGGGGACGACGACGAGGCGTGGACCCTGCACGCGGCCGGCCGGCTCACCCAGCCCGGAACGTCCTCGCCGCAGACCGGTCTGGCGCAGTGGCCGCCGCACGACGCCACGGAGGTGGAGCTCGACGGCCTCTACGACCGGCTGGCCGACAGCGGCTTCGCCTACGGCCCGGCGTTCCAGGCCCTGAGCGCGGTGTGGCGCCGAGACGACGAACTGTTCGCCCAGGTGGACCTGCCCGCCGAAGAGGCGGCTCAGGCGGGGGACTTCGGACTCCACCCCGCTCTGCTCGACGCCGCGCTGCACGCCCTGGCCTGGGAGGACCTGCGCGACGGCACGCCCTCGGGACGGCTGCCGTTCTCCTGGAACGGGGTGCGGCTGCACGCCGTCGGGGCTTCCTCGCTGCGGGTTCGTTACACAGGGCAGGACGCCGGGTCGGTCACGCTGACCGCTGCGGACCCCGAAGGCAACCCCGTCGTCACCGTCGACGCCTTCGTCTCCCGGCCCGTCTCGGGAGAGCAGTTGGGCAAGGGGCGCAGGGCCGCTGCCGACGGGCTCTTCCAGGTGGACTGGACAGCGCTCCCCGCCCCCGCCGGGACCGCCACCGCGACCGCCACGGTGAGTACCTTCGCTTCCCCGACGGCCTTGCTGGAGGCGCTCGCCGCCGGTGAGTTCACTGCCGGGGACGCCGTGGTGAACTGCGTGCCGGCCCCCGCTGGAGAGCTCACCCAGGTGCTGCGGCAGACCACCGGACAGGTGCTGGAGCTGCTGCGGACGTGGCTGGCCGACGGCCCCGAAACCCCGTCCCGGCTGGTGCTGGTGACCCGGCGCGCCGTGGCCGCCGGACCCGACGAGGACGTCCTCGACCTGGCGGCGGCCCCCATATGGGGCCTGGTCCGCTCCGCCCAGTCCGAGGCGCCCGGCCGCTTCGTCCTGGTCGACGGCGACGGCGACGAACCCATGCCGGACCAGCCCGTCACACCCGGGTCCGCATGGGCTGCGGCACTGGCATCGGGCGAGCCCCAACTGGCGCTGCGCTCGGGCACGTTCCTCACCCCCCGTCTGGCGCGGGCCGCACATTCCGGTGCCGTCGCGACGGACCCGGCCGCCTGGCAGGGCACCGTACTGATCACCGGAGGCACCGGAGAGCTCGGCGCGCTGCTGGCCCGTCATCTGACGACCGAGCACGGCGCACGCCGGCTGATGCTGACGAGCCGTTCCGGACCCGACGCCCCCGGCGCCGCGGAACTCGTCGAGGAACTGCGGGAACTGGGCGCGGACGTCACCGTGGCCGCCTGCGACGTCGGCGACCGGGAGTCGCTGGCCGCGCTGCTCGGCACGATTCCGGCCGAACACCCGCTGTCCGCGGTGGTGCACACCGCGGGTGTCCTCGACGACGGGATCATCACCTCGATCACGCCGGAGCGCCTCGACAAGGTGCTGCGCCCGAAGGCGGACGCCGCCCTCCACCTCCACGAACTCACCCGGGGCGCCGACCTGAAGGCCTTCGTGCTGTTCTCGTCCGTCGCCGGCACGCTGGGCAGCCCGGGCCAGGGCAGCTACGCGGCGGGCAACACCTTCCTGGACGCCCTGGCGCAGCACCGCGCCGCCCAGGGGCTGCCGGCGACCTCGCTGGCCTGGGGCATGTGGCAGCCGAGCGGCGGCATGGCCGGCACGCTCGGGGCGGCGGACCTCAAGCGGATGGAGCGCTACGGCGTCCTGGCGATCTCCCCCGAGCAGGGCACGGCGCTCTTCGACGACGCGTGCGGGAACGGACGCGCCGTCATGGTGCCGGTGCGGCTGGACCGTAAGGCGCTGCGCACCTCGGGTTCGTCCCTGCCGCCACTGCTGCGCGGACTCGTCCGCACCGCGGCGCGGCGCGCCGGTGCGGGATCCGCCGTGTCGGAGGGCCGAGCCGAGACGACGCTGCGCGACAAGCTGGCAGGGCTCACCGGTGAGGAACGCCTCAAGGCGGTCACCGAGGCCGTGTCGAGCGCGGTCGCGGGCGTGCTCGGCCACGACAGCGCCGACGCGGTCGATGCCGGGACGTCGTTCCGGGACCTGGGGTTCGATTCGCTGACCTCGCTGGAGCTGCGCAACGCGGTGAACCAGGCGACCGGGCTGCGCCTGCCGGCCACGGCGGTCTTCGACCACCCGACACCGACCCAGCTCGCGGCCTTCGTCGACGGGGAGTTGGGGGACATCGCCGAAGGCGCCTCCGCCGCCGGCCGGCACGGCGGCGACACCCTGGTCACCCTGTTCCGGGAGGCCCACGAGCGCGGGCGGCTGGGCGATGCGGTCGACCTGCTGGTCACCGCGTCCCGGCTGCGCCCGGCCTTCGACGAGGGCACGTCACTGCCGGCGTTCCCGGAGCCCAGCGGCTCCGCGGACGGACCCGTGGTCGTGTGCTTCCCCTCGATGATCGCGATCTCCGGCCCACAGGAGTACGCCGCGTTCACCTCGGCGCTGACGGGCCACGCCGTCTCCGTCCCCGCCCTGCCCGGGTTCTCCCGCGGCGAGGAGCTTCCGGGGTCGCTCGCCGCCCTGATCGACGCCCAGGCGCAGGCCGCGCTGGACCTGGCCGGCGACCGAGGGCTGGTGCTGCTCGGCCGGTCCACCGGCGGCTGGATCGCCCATGCGGTCGCGCAGCGACTGGTGGAGCGCGACGCCGCGCCGCAGGCCGTGGTACTGCTCGACACCCTGGCCTGCCCGCTGGATCTGGCGGACCTGTCGATGGTCGCGGACCAGATGCTCGCTCCGGAGAGCAGCGTCTGGATGGACGACGACCGGCTGATCGCCATGGGCGGCTATCTGCGTGCCTTCGACGGCTGGGATCCCACGAGCACGGGCGTTCCCACGGTGCTGCTGCGGGCCGAGGAGCGCTCCGGTACGCACGACCGGCCGCGCTGGCCGCTGGCCGACGCCGTCGTGGACGTACCGGGCGATCACTTCACGATGCTGAGCGAGCACGTGGGGACGACGGCCGAGGCGGTCGCGCAGCGGCTGCGCGCGCTGGTCGAGGCGACGCGGGAGCACGACGGAGACGGCGCGTGACCGGGCGCCTGGGGACCCTGGAGCGGATCGAGTCCGCGCTGCCCGATCGCACGGTCGTCGTCGAGGCCATGGGCAAGACCCTCGGACTGAGCCGGGCGAAGCTGTCCCTCTTCCGCAAGGTGCACGGTCTGCAGACGCTGCGTCTGGACCCCGGACTCTCCCTGGTGGACCTGGTGTTGTCGGCAGCCCGGGGAGTGGTCACCGGGCTCGCCGACCCGCTCCGGGTGCGGTACGTCATCCACGCCCGCGCCATCCATCAGGTCGCTCCGGCCGGGACGGACATCGCCCGGGAGGTCCGGGACGCGCTCGGGCTCGGCCACGCCGAGGCGTTCGCCGTGACCCAGCAGAACTGTGCCAGCGGGCTCGGAGCCATCGAGGTCGCCGCCGCCCTGCTGGCCGGCGGCGATCCGGCGGACCGCGCGCTGGTGTTGACGGGGGAGAAGCCGTTCTGTCCGCAGGTGCAGCTGGTGCCCAACACCGCGATCATGGGGGAGGCCGCGGCGGCCTGCCTGGTCGCGGCGGAGGGCACCGGCCACCCGGTCCTCTCCCTGGTGAGCCGTACCTTGGGCGAGTACGCGGACCTGATCTCCCTGCCCGCCGAGGAGGCCGCCCGGTTCGGGAAGGCCTACGCGCCCACCCTCGCCGACGTCATCCGCCAGGCGGTCGCCGAGGCCGGACTCTCCCTGGGCGACATCGACCTGATCATTCCGCACAACGTCAACCTCATGTCCTGGCGCCAGACCATCGCGGAACTGGACATACCGGCCGATCGGGTGTTCCTGGACAACATCGCCCGGTACAGCCACTGCTTCACCTCGGACGTCTTCGTCAACTACACGACGCTGCGCGACGACGGCCGGCTGGCCGAGGGCCGGCACTACCTGATGGCCGGTGTCGGCGCCGGGGCCACGTTCAGCGCGGCCGTACTGACCTACCGGGGAGCGCGATGAGCGCCGAGTATCGAGAGGTTCCACCCATGAGCACGCGCGTCACGACTCTGGAGGCGATCGAGTCCTTCGTGCCGGAGCGCCGGGTGCCCGTCGCCGACCTGGCGGACCGACTGGGCCTGCGCCCCACCAAGCTCAGGCTCTTCCAGCGGATGCACGGACTGAAGGAGATCCGGTTCGATCCGGAACTCGGACTCTTCGACGTGCTCCTCCCGGCGGCCCGCCGCGTCGTCGCGGCCGGGGACGCGGCGGAGCGCATCCGCTACGTCCTGTACGCCCACACGACCCAGGCGGTGGCCCCGGCCCATGTCGACCCCGCCCGGGAGGTGCGGGACCGGCTCGGGCTGCACCATGCGCAGGCGTTCGCGCTGAGCCACCAGAACTGCGCCAGCGGTATGGCCGCCGTCGATGTGGCCGCCGAACTGCTGCGGGCGGAGGGCCGGGCCGGTGACCGCGCCCTCGTGGTGACGGGGGAGCAGGCCTTCTCGCCGAAGGTCCAGCTCATCGACGACGTCGCCATCATGGGCGACGCGGCCGCCGCCTGTCTGGTCACTCTGGACGGGGCCGGCGACGCGGTGCGCTCCTACGCCACCCGCACCCTGGGGGAGTTCTCGGCGGCGATGCTGCTCGACGGAGAGAAGTCCCTGCGGTTCGGCAAGGTGTACGCGCCGGAGCTCGCCAAGGTGATGCGGCAGGCGGTCGACGAGGCCGGACTCGGGTTCTCCGACATCGACCTGGTGATCCCGCACAACGTCAACCTGCAGTCGTGGCGCCAGACGATCAGTGAGCTGGGCATTCCCCGGGAGCAGGTGTTCCTGGAGAACGTCGAGCGGTTCAGCCACTGCTTCGCCTCGGACGTCTTCCTCAACTACACGACCCTGCGCGACGAGGGCCGGCTGACGGAGGGCAGGCACTACCTGTTCGCCACCGTCGGTCTGGGCGCCACGTTCGCGGCGATGGTCATCACCCACCATGCGTCCCGGACCGGATCGCAGCCGGGTCCGGACACAGTGAAGGAATCGGCATGACCACCACCGAACTCGAGATCCAGGGAATTCCGGTGTCCGCGATCGCCGAGGAATTCGGCACACCGGTGTACGTCTACGACGCGGACGTCATCCGGAGCACCTATGAGGAACTGCGCGGGCTGATGCATCCCGCGGTCGACATCTACTTGTCCCTCAAGGCGAATCCGAACATCAGCGTCTGCGGATATCTGGGGGCGCTCGGTGCCGGCGCCGAGGTGTCCTCGCTGGTCGAGCTGGAGACGGTCCGGCGGGCCGGCATAAGGACCGAGGACACCATCTTCCTCGGCCCGGGAAAGACCCGTGCGGAACTCGAGGCATGCGTGGCGGCCGGGCTGCGTGCCGTGGTCTGCGAGTCGCTGGAGGAACTCACGGTCCTCGACGGGATCGCGGCGGACAGCGGTCGTGCCGATCTGCCGGTGATCCTCCGCTTCAACCCGGACTTCCACACCAAGGGATCCGGCCTGGCGATGGGCGGAAAACCACGCCAGTTCGGCATCGACGCCGCTCAGTTGCGTGACGCGCGCACCGTGGTCAAAGGGCTGAGGCGGGCCCGGGTCATCGGATTCCACGCATACATGGGAACGCGGTTCCTTCATCATGAGGACCTCGTTCACAACACACGGGAAATTCTCACGGCATCGATCACCCTGGCTTCCGAGTTGGAGGTCGATCTGCGCACGGTTGATTTCGGCGGCGGCTTCGGGATACCGTACTTCGACAATGAACCGGAGCTGAATATTCCCGAGTTGACTGCCGGTATCAACGAAGCGGTCGTCGAATTCCTGGAACAGTACCCGGACTGTCGGCTCATCAACGAGCTCGGCCGCTACCTCACCGCCATGTGCGGCACGTACGTGACCAGGGCCCTGTACGTCAAGGAGTCCATGGGTGAGCAGTTCGTGGTCGCGGACGGCGGTACCAACCACCACATGGCGGCCGTGGGAGTGGGCAGCTTCGTCAAGCGGAACTTCCCGATCCGGTCGCTGAGCCGGTACCACGAGGAACCCACGGCCGAGTACACCCTCACCGGCCCCCTGTGCACCCCGAACGACGTCATCGGCAAGCGCGTCGCCCTCCCCGAGGTGCGCCCCGGGGACCTCATCGGGGTCGAGCGCTCGGGTGCGTACGGGCCGTCCGCCTCACCCGGGCTGTTCCTCAGCCACGGGTTCCCGGCCGAGGTCATGGTCCACCGGGGCACCGCCCACCTGGTGCGGCGACGCGACGCCGTCGAGGACCTGCTCGGCAAGCAGCGCCTCATCAGCTTCTGACACTGACACCCCTGACCCGTTCGACTTCGACAAGAGGATGAATCCCATGGACAACACGGCAGTCGTGGAGTCGGTCGAGACCGCGCTCACGGACGTACTGGAGAGAGAGGTCAGCGGACTCACCGCCGAGCAGCGCCTCTTCGAGGATCTGCACCTGGACTCGACGTCGGTGATGGAGATGCTCATGTTCCTGGAGGACCGTCTGGGCATAGTCATCGATCCGGAGACGCTGGACATGGACGACTTCCAGACCGTGGGCACGCTCACCGCATACCTGCAGCGGCTGCTCGGCGCGGGGGAGTGAGGATGCCCGTCCTGCGCGCGGCCGCCGCGGTCGCCGACCCACCGCACCAGCCGTACCACGACGATCCGTCCATCGTCGGCTTCTTCAAGGACCTGGTGGAGCCCTTCGGTGCCACCGTCGACGAGCAGCGCCTGCGCGACGGGGCCAATGTGTCCCATCGCGACCTCGTGGACCGGCTGTTCGCGGAAGTGGGATCCGACGAGCGGGCGGACCTGGTCGTCGTCAGTCATGCGCTGCCCGATGTGCATCCGTTCACCGCGGTCGCCTCGCACCTGAACATGCTGCTCGGGGGCGCCGCGAAAAGCTTCTGCATCTCCGAGCAGGGTCTGGCGGCCCCTTTCACGGCGTTGCGGATCATCTCCGCTCTCCAGCGCGCCGGCAGGGCGGAGCGGTCCGTTCTCGCGGTCCTGGAGCAGACCACCCTGCCCACGCCCCATCCGCTCGTCGACTCCGGCGAGTTGACGGACTCCGGTGTGTTGCTGGTCCTCGGCGGCGGGGACGGGCTCGGCGTGTCCGCGGTCGAGTCCCACGCCTCCCCGGAGGCGACCACGGCCCGGCTCGCCGAACTCGCCGCCGACCCGACGGGGGTCCTCCTCGTGCTCGGGCCAGGGGCGCGGGACATGGCGGACGCACCGGCCGGAGTGAAGGTCCACCATGCCGGCGACGGGAGTTACTGCACCAGCGTCTGGCTCGAGTTGGCCCGTCACTGGCAGGAGTGGCGGCGCGACCACTCCGCCGTGATCCTCTGCGACGTCGATCCCCTCGTGCGGGAAGGGCACATGGCCGTGCTGCGCCCGGTCGGGGCTCCCCTCCCGGCGCGCTGACGGGGCGCGGCGGATGCGGATCGGAATCGACGTCCTCGAACTGGGCGAGCTGGACCGGCTGCAGGAGCGCTCCTGGTTCCGCCGGTACACCTACACCGCGGACGAACTCGCTCTCGCGGCCTCCTTCGGCCCGGAGCGGGAGAGGGAGTTCCTCGCCGGACGGTTCGCCGCGAAGGAGGCCGTGCTCAAGGTGCTGGGCACGGGGTTCGGCAGCGGGCTGGCACCCCGGCACATCAGCGTCGTCCGCGACACGCGCGCCGCGCCGCTGGTGCGCCTCGCCGATGTCGCGGCCCGGCGGGCGGCGGGGATCGGCGTGTCGGACCTCGCGCTGTCCATCGCGCACAAGGGGGAGTACGTGGTCGCCGTCGCCCTCGGACGCGAGAGCGGGGGAGAGGAGGCGGACGGGGAACGGGACGGCACGGTGACGGGGATGGCGCGGGCCGTCCTGGACGAGATCGCCGCACGCGAGATGTCACGCAACGAACAGGCAGAGTGAGGAAGAGAGATGTCCGAGGCGGTCTCCGCGACGCTGCGTATGCGCATGGGGCAGAAGGATGCCCGTTATGGCGGAAATCTGGTGGACGGTGCATGCATACTGCAACTGTTCGGCGATGTCGTGACGGAGATCACCATTCAAACGGATGGGGACGAGGGCTTGCTCACTGGTTACAGTGAGGTTGAATTCAAGGCCCCTGTATTCGCCGGTGATTACGTCGAGGTGACGGGGCGTCTGGTGGGCAGGAGTAGACTTCGGCGCATCGTGGAATTCACGGCTCGCAAATACATCGCTGCCCGTTACGACTTGGGGGGAACACGGGCCGAGGTGCTCGACGAACCGCTGGTCGTCTGCCGGGCGGTGGGTACTGCCGTGATTCCACCGGCCGCCGCTCGGCGGCGATCGTCCGGGGCCGGCAAGGCTGCGGTCGCCCATGTGCTCGAAGGAGAATGAGAAGGGGTCATGAGCTTACCCACGCAAACGAGTGCAAAACCCAGTCGGGTGCTGCTGATTGCGGTGTGCAGCGCCTTTCTGGTGGGCCTCGACTCGATGATTACCGTTCCACTGGTCCCGGCCATTGCCGAGGACACCGGAACAGCGGCGAGACTCGGCGGTCTTTTCGTCAGCGCCTATGCGTTGCTCTTCGCCCTCTCGGCGCCCCTCTGCGGCGCCATGTCCGACCGGATAGGTCGGCGCACCATTCTCACGACCGGACTCGTCACCTTCGCCCTGGGCAATATTCTGACGGGTGTCACTTCGGACTTCGTTCCGCTGCTGGTGTGCCGAGGCGTGGCCGGTCTCGGCGCCGCGATGATCATGCCCAGCGTCTACGCGATGATCGCGGACAGCTTCCCGTTCGAGCGTCGCGGCAAGGTGATGGGCATCGTGGTGGCGGGGCTTCTCAGCTCCACCGTCATCGGTGTGCCGCTCGGCTCCTACCTCGCCTATCTGATGGGCTGGCGGGCCGCGTTCTTCGCCGTCGGCGCGGTGGCCGTCCTGGTCTGCGCGCTGGTGTTCGCGTTGATCGGCGCCACCCCGCCGCGGGCCGCGGCCGGGCAGCAGAGCGCCGCGAGCCCGGTGGCCCTCTACCTCGGCATGGTCAAGCGGGCCGTCACCACACCCGCCGTGCTCTGCGTCCTGGGCTGCACGCTCCTGTGGGCCTTCGCGCTGTACGGCATGTTCTCCAACATCGGCATCTTCTACGCGGAACGCTTCGACTTCAACGAGGCGCAGACAGGCCTCGCCATCATGGGCTCGGGGGCCGGCAGCATGACCGGAGCCCTGCTGGGCGGCCGTATCGCCGACCGGCTCGGCAAGCGCACCGTGCTCGTCGCGGCCGCCCTCGTCGCGGCCACCGGGGTCACCTCCGTGGCGCTCATCGGAGAGCACCTCGTTCCCGTCCTCATCGTCTTCGTCATGTGGGGAACCGCGGTGGGCGTCGGCCAGCCGTCGCTGAACGCCCTGGTGAGCGAGCTGCGCCCGGAGATGCGCGGCACCGCCCTGGCCCTCAACAGCTCCGCCCAGTACGGCGGGATGATGCTGGCCACCAGCGTCGCGGCCGTCCTGCTCGACAACGGCGTCTCCTTCTCGGTGATCGGCGCGATCTGCGGAGTCTGCGCGCTCGCGGTGCTGCCGCTGCTCGTCGGCGTACGCGTGGCCGGCAAGGCGGAGGCCGCCGAGGCACCCGCACCGGGGATGGAGGCCAAGGCATGAGCGACGCCCGCAGCAGGGAGTCCGACCCCGGAAAGGTGCTCTTCGAGCGGTTCGTCGACCTGTGGAACGGGGAGGTGGACTTCGCCGACGCCAAGGAGTTCATCGCCGACGACTTCACCGTGCACAGCGCCGAACTCGCCCGCTACCTCGGCTTTCCCGACTCCAGGCGGATCACCACGCGCGACGGGCTCCTCGACTGGGTCACCTCCGTCCGTACGCTCCTCGACGACGTGCGCTTCACCACGCACCCCGGCCCCATCAGGGAGGGCGACCTCGTCGCCGGCGGGTACACGGTGACCGGTACCTACGCCGGAGGCGCCCCCCACGCGACCGTCGCGCCGGGCACCGAAGTGCGGTACTCGGGCATGTCCATCGTCCGTCTCGAGAACGACAGGATCGCCGAGTACTGGGTGCTGTCCGACGCCCTCGGACTGCTGTCCCAACTCGGCGCGCTGCGCAGCGCATGACCGTCTCCGCGCCCTTGCGCGGACACGCTGACGACGCGTCGGGGAACGGCGGGGACGCCGCCCCGGCGCGTCGTCACTCCGGGCACCGGACCCGGGCGACCAGGCCATAGACACGGCGACGGGGGATGTCGTCGCCTGAAGGGAACTGAGCACGTTGTCCGAGAACACGCTCCTGCACCATCTGCTGGACGCCGCCGCCGAGTCCTGGCCCGAGCGTCCAGCCGTCACCCGGCACGATGCGACCACGACCTTCGCCGGACTCCAGGACGCCAGCCACAGACTGGCCGGCTGGCTGCACTCCCGGGGCATAGGCAGGGGACGTCGCGTCGTCCTCGCCATACCCTCCGGCCCGCTCGTGCCCGCCCTCGTCTTCGCGGCCTCCCGCGTCGGCGCCCCGTTCTCCGTCCTCCACGAGCAGGTCCGCGGCGTACCGATGGAGCATGTCCTCGACGACTGCGAGCCGAGTCTGGTCGTCGCCGAGGACACCACGACGCTGGCGGCGGCACGGGACCGCGGTGTGACCGCCGTGGATCCTGCGGAACTGCTCGGTGCGGCCTTCCCCGAACCGGGCACGGCGGCTCCCGCGGAACGCCTTGACCTCCCGGAACCGCTCGCCGTCGACCCGGTCTCACTGATCTACACCTCGGGCACCACCTCGCTGCCCAAGGCCGTGGTGAGCACCCATCAGCAGGTCGTCTTCGCCGCCCGGGCCATCCAGCAGGTCCTCCGGTACCGGGTGGACGACGTCGTCTACTGCCCCCTCCCGCTGTCCTTCGACTACGGGCTCTACCAGCTCTACCTCGGCGCCCTCAGCGGTGCGCACACCGTGCTGGGCAGCGCCGCCGAAGCCGGACCGGCCCTGCTGCGCAGTCTGTTGGAGAGCAAGGCGACCGTCCTGCCCGCCGTCCCCTCGGTCGCCGAGTCGCTGGTCTGGCTGGCGAAGCGGGCGACCGACCACTCCCTGGCCCTGCGGCTGGTGACCAACACCGGGGCCGCGCTGTCCAGTGAGACCGTCAACGCCCTGCGCGCGGCGATACCCGGGTTGCGGGCCCAGGTCATGTACGGGCTGACCGAGTGCAAGCGTGCCGTGATCATGCCACCGGACGGCGATCTGGAACGCCCGGGGTCCTGCGGACTCCCGCTGCCGGGCACCGAGATCCTCATCGTCGACGACCAGGGGGCGCAGGTCCCGCCCGGCACGGTCGGGGAGATCGTGGTCAGGGGGCCCAACGTGATGTCGGGGTACTGGCGTCGGCCCGAACTGAACGCCGAGCGCTTCCCGCTGCGCGACGGACTCTTTCCCGAACTGCGCACCGGTGACTACGGCCACCTGGACGCCGACGGCTACCTGTACTTCTCGGGCCGGCGTGACGACCTGTACAAGGAACGCGGATTCAGGGTGAGCGCCACCGAGGTCGAGGCCGCCGCCCACCGGGTCCCCGGGGTCGTCTCGGCCGCCGTGCTGCCGCCCGCCGGCAAGAGGCCGGCCGTTCTCGCCGTCGTGGCGGAGGCGACCGCCGACGAGGTGCGCGCGCTGATGCGCGATCAGATCGAGGAGTTCAAGATCCCCAGGCGCTGTGTCGTCCTGGAGCAGCTGCCGGTCGGCCGCAACGGAAAGGTCGACCGCACGCGGCTCGGCTCGCTCATCGACGAGCGCCCCGGAGCCGCCGCGGGAGCCGCCGGAGCCTGATCGGGCCGAGTGGTCCCCGGCAGCGGCTTCCCCACCACATCCATCGGAAGGATGAATGATCATGAGCACCCACTTCGATCTCGTCGTTCTGGGCGGGGGGCCCGGCGGGTACACGGCGGCGGTCCGCGCCGCCCAACTGGGGCTGCGCACCGCGGTGGTCGAGGAGAAGTACTGGGGCGGGGTGTGTCTCAACGTCGGGTGCATCCCGTCCAAGGCGCTGCTGCGCAATGCCGAACTCGCCCATGTCGTCACCCATGAGGCGAAGGCGTTCGGAATGAGGATCGAGGGAAGCGTCAGCTTCGACTACGGCGAGGCGTTCAGGCGCAGCCGGAAGGTCGCGGACGGCCGGGTCGGCGGTGTCCACTACCTGATGAAGAAGAACGGCATCACCGAGTACGACGGCCACGGCACGTTCACCGACGCCCGCACCCTCGAGGTCGCGCTCTCGGCGGGTGGCGTCGAGACGGTGACGTTCGACCACTGCGTCATCGCGACGGGGGCGACGACCCGTCTGCTACCGGGCACGACCCTGAGCGAACGCGTCGTCACCTACGAGGAGCAGATCCTTTCGGAGCGGTTGCCGGCGAGCATCGTCATCGCGGGCGCGGGTGCCATCGGCGTCGAGTTCGCCTACGTCCTGAACAGTTACGGCGTCGAGGTGACCATCGTCGAGTTCCTCGACCGCCTCGTGCCCCTGGAGGACGCCGACGTCTCGGCCGAACTGGCCAGGCAGTACCGGAAACTGGGCATCCGGGTCCTCACCTCCACCAGGGTCGAGGGCATCGACGACAGCGACCCGGACGCGAAGGTCCGCGTCATCGTGGAACGCAACGGGCAGCAGGAGGTGCTGGAGACCGACAAGGTCCTCCAGGCCATCGGCTTCGCCCCGCGCGTGACCGGTTACGGCCTGGACAGGACCGGGGTGCGGCTGACCGACCGCGGCGCGATCGACGTGGACGCGCGCGGCAGGACGAGTGTGCCGCACATCTTCGCCATCGGAGACGTCACGGCGAAGCTGATGCTGGCGCACGCGGCGGAGGCGATGGCCATGGTGGCGGTCGAGACGCTGGCGGACGCGGAGACCATGGA
Source organism: Streptomyces cyaneochromogenes (assembly GCF_003963535.1). Taxonomy (GTDB): domain Bacteria; phylum Actinomycetota; class Actinomycetes; order Streptomycetales; family Streptomycetaceae; genus Streptomyces; species Streptomyces shaanxiensis. Next base: position 8,736,483 of record NZ_CP034539.1, read on the forward strand.
GCTGGACTTCGCGATGATTCCGCGCGCCACCTACTGCCGGCCGCAGATCGCCAGTTTCGGCTGGACCGAGGCGCAGGCGAGGGAACGGGGCTTCGACGTACAGGTGGTGAAGTTTCCCTTCACCGCCAACGGCAAGGCCCATGGCCTCGGGCACACCGGCGGATTCGTCAAGATCATCAGCGACGGGCGCCACGGTGAGCTCCTCGGTGCGCATCTGATCGGCCCCGAGGTGACCGAGCTGCTCCCCGAGCTGACCCTGGCCCGCCAGTGGGACCTGACGGTCCATGAGCTGGCGCGCAACGTTCACGCCCACCCCACACTGGGAGAGGCCGTGAAGGAGGCGGTGCACGGGCTGGCCGGACACATGATCAACATGTGAGGCGGCTTTCGCCGTCGTTCCGCACGGATCAGGTCATGAATCGAAAACGGCACAACGATGCCGGTCGTCGACGCGTTCCGCCGATCCGGGCGCATGCGTGCTGGCCACGCAGGCGGCGACCACGCCCGACGGGGTAACCGCGTTACGGACCTCTGCCTTTCGACAGCCGGCCGAACCGCGTTGATCCGGTCATCGGGTGCTGGTCCTCAAGCCGCTTCCCGCGCCCGTGGGACTATGATGATCACGAGGGCTCGGGCACCGCATCCCCCGTCGGTGTCCGAGCCCTCTGCTGTGCGGGCTCGCCCCGCCCCACCCCCGTGGGGGCAGAGCGAGCCCGGTCATGGGAGCCCGGTCACGAGGTGGACGCGGGCGGTTGCGAGGGTCCCGGAAGGTGCCGTGCCAGTTGCCTGGCCACCTCGATCACGGTGCGGTCGGCCAGGTAGGGACCGATGATCTGGAGGGCCAGCGGCAGGCCGTCGGCGGTTTTCCCCGCGGGCATGACGAGGGCGGGGAGCCGGACATGGCCGGCCAGGTTCAGCCACGCCGTCTGGTCGAAGTACGGGCGCCGCTCGCCGTCGACGGTGATGAACCTCTGGGGAACCGGCGTCGAGGTCTGGTCGTCGACGGCCGCGGAAGGCACCGCCGGCGTGATGAGGACGTCATGCGAGGCGAAGTAGTCGGCCCAGCGGTCGCGCAGCTTCTCGCGTTCCTCGTTCGCGCGCAGCCAGTCCCGGTGCCGCATCGTCCGTGAGTGCAGGAAGAGACCGCTCGGGTCGTCGGCCGGAACCCCGTCGGCGGCGGCGATGTCGTCGGCGAAGCCGGCGTCGGTGGCGGTGGCGCTCGCCGTGGCGAACAGGAGCTGCTGGAAGAGCCTGTCGCTGTCGGCGAGTTGCACGGGCCGCGTGCTGCCGTCGACGGTGGCGCCCGCGGACCGCAGGAGGTCGGAGACCTGCTCCAGGAGCCGGCGGACGTGTTCGTCGACATGGCAGTACGGGTCGTCCAGCCACAGTCCGAAGCGGTAGTCCGCCAGCCGGCCGTGCCGGGGCGCCGGGAGTTCGATTCGCCATGCGTCCGCGTCGGCCGGGGCCGGCGCCGCCAGGACCTGCAGGAAGCTGTCGAGGTCGTCGGCGTTCCGGGCGAGGGGACCGATGGTGAGCATGTCGGAGCTGGTGAGCCACCCCGGCGGCCGGGGGATGTGCCCCCGGGTGGGGACGATGCCCCCGCTGGTGCGCAGCGCGTACACACCGCAGTAGGCGGCCGGGAGGCGCAGGGAGCCCGCGAGGTCGGAACCGAGTTCGAGGCTGGTCATACCGGAGGCGACGGCTGCGGCCGGCCCTCCGGAGGATCCGCCGGCGGTCTTGGCGTCGTCGTACGGGTTCTTGGTCGTGCCGAAGACGGGATTCGAGGTCTGCAGGTCCTGACACATGACCGGGACGTTCGTCTTGCCGACGATCACGGCCCCGGCGGAACGCAGGCGCGCGACGGCGTCCGCGTCCTGTTCGGGCACATGGGCGGCGAGGTCCGGGGAACCGCAGGTCGTGCGCAGCCCCTTCGTCTCCAGAGCGTCCTTGACCGTGAGGGGCAGGCCGTGGAGGGGCCCGAGCGGCTTGCCCGTCCTCTCCATGTGGCGGTCGGCCTCGTCGGCCGCCGCGCGTGCGGCGTCGGCGTCCAGGGTGATCACGGCGTTGAGGCCCGGATTGGTGTCGGCGATGTGCTGGAGATACCGCTCCAGCAGGGCGCGGCTGGTGATCGTACGCCGGCGCAGTGCTTCGAGTTGCTCGCTCGCTGGGGCCAGGTGCAGGTCGCTGCGCGGGGGCCGCGCGCCACCCGTGCGGGACCGCGCGACCGCGGACATGGTGGCCATGGACGCCACCGCGGCGACGGCCGTGGAGGCGATGAGCAGGGTGCGACGGACGATCACGAACGGTCTCCTGAGGTGCTGCTGAGGACGTCGGAAGCGTTGCGGCTCTCGCTCACGGGGGGCGTGAAGTACGCGGCGACGCGCTGGAGGTGCAGCAGTTCGTCCTCCGTGGTGGCGAGGGCGAGCTCGGCGTCGGCGAACTCGGCGGGGGTGTCGACGGGTTCACCCGCCGCGTGCCGGACGAGGGCGGCGTGGATCTGGTCGGCGGTGACGGCCGCGACGAACTCGGTCCCGGACAGCCCCTCGGACGTGCGGCGGGCCTCCGCTTCCACCCGCACGGCCGGTTCGAGGTAGCGGCGCATCAGTTTCTGTCCCTGCCGGATCTCGACCCGGCGGCGCAGCAGCGGGAAATGGACGCTGCGGCCGCGCAGCACGTCCTGGCTCTGGCGAGCCGGGCGGCGCAGCGTGATGCCGGGGTCGGCCTGGTCGAGGGCGGACCACAGCCGGCCGAGGCGCCGGTAGCGCAGGTGCGCGGTGGCCCAGTCGCGGACGCCGGTGGCACGGCGGGCGACGGTGGGCATGAGGTAGCCGATCTGCGTGAGGGTCGCGCCGATGTCCCCACAGGCCCACGCGAAGTCGTTGAGGTGGTCGACGCCGAACCCGACCTCGGCCCCGACGACGGCGGCGATCCGGATCCCGCTGTAGCCGAGGGTGATGATCGCGCCGACGGTCACGACACGCAGGCTGACGGCGATCGACCGGTTCGTGGCCCGGCGCGCGTAGGTCCAGCAGGACACCGCCAGGTAGATCTCGGCGACGGTGTACGTCCCGAAGTACAGCAGCACGTACGTCTGGAAGACGGGGTCGTGCGCGTAGTACAGGGAGAAGTCGGTGGGCCGGGTGGCGGCCGGGGTGAGGGACGCGAACAGCACGGCCATGCTCGCGATGACCACCAGGGCCGCGACGAGCAGCAGCCGGCCCTGCCTGCGGGCCTGTGCCGGCGGCTTCGACCAGTGCGCGAGGACGGTCGCCTGGAGGGCGAAGACGACGATCACGAAGCCCTGGGCGATCGGCACGACGATGTTCGGAACGCCGAAGAAGCCGTCGATGCGCACCCACACCCAGGTGAGGGAGACCGCGTAACTGAGCGCGGAGAAGCCGTAGGTGAAGGCCAGTGCGACGAGTGCCGGGTCGCGGCGGCTCCTGCCAAGGTCGCGCACCAGGATGAGGAAACCGGTGCCGGCGATGGCAAGACACAGGGGATGGAGGATGTCTTTCACGAGGCCCTATTCGGTCAGCGCAGCAACGTGCGGGATATGGGGTCGGCTTCCCGGCGGTCCGACGTGCGGACCGCGCTCACGTGCTCCTGCAGGAGAGAGCCCAGCATCTCTGCCTCGAACTCCTCCGGTTCCTTGTACCGGGTCCGCCCCAGGACGAGTTGCACCGTGGCGGGGTCGATGTCGGTGATCAGACCGCCGAGGCTGCCGGCCTCGAGAGGGGCGTTGCCCCGGTGCCGCTTGAGCATGTGCCCGAACTCGTGGCCCACGATGATCTCGGCGTGCGCCCGGCTGACGGCCGTGTCGTAGAACACGTAGTCGGTGTCCGCCGTGGCGAGCCACAGACCGCACGGGGCCGAGGCGTCGAGGGAGTCGGGGTCGGCCGGGTCCGAGGCGAACGGCATGAGCCGGATCGAACGGCCGAGGTGCTCCTCCATGAACGGCGCCAGGTCCAGGACGCTGTCGACGGCGGGCAGGTCGAGGTCCGCGATGAACTCCCTGCTCCGGCGCTCGACCTCGTCGGCCTCGCGATCGGCTCCGCGGTTACGACGGTCGAGCCACATGGAGCTTCCCCTTCTCCTGGAGACACCGGTCGCCCATCACGGCAGATCCCTTGCGGGGTCGTCGGGCAGGCCTTCCTCCTTGCGTACGGCTTCGAGGGCGGCCAGGACCTTGCGCTGCCCGGCGGCGGACACGCCCATCGACCGGAGTGCGATCTGCTCGACCCCGTTCTCCCTCAGCTTTCGCAGGATCTCGAACTGCGTCGCGATCTTCCGCGTGACCTCGTCCTCGACGAAGTAGGCGGCCTCCACGCCGAAGAACCGGGCGAGGAGCGGAACGATGGTGATGGTCGGAGTCCGCTTGCCCGCGCGGAGCAGGCTGATGTGGGACCGCGTGTAGCTGTCCTCCCCGTAGGACGAGATCGTGCGGGCCACATGGGCGTTGGAGTACTCCTCCGCCCCCGGAGGACGCACGCGGTCGAACAGGAAGTTGAGGCGATCGCTGAAGGGAGCGCCGGGTCCTGGGACGGGAACCGGAGCCGGAGCCGGTTGAGCGGCCTCCGGCACATGGGGGCCGACCCCTGGTTCCATCACTGCGCACCGCCTCCCTTCCCACTGGCGTGACTATAGTTGACGCCCGTTGCGCGTAACTATAGTCGACGCGCCGGAAGTCGTGGCTCCGGGCACTGAATCTCGCGCAGGCTCCCGCTCGCGCTTCCGGGCGACGGCGGCGTGCGGGAGGGGCGGTTCCCGGCAATTGGGTGGACAGACGGAGATACTTCGTAAGGCGTCGTCGGAGCGTCCGGGGCGTTGTTTGTGTCATGCAGGCCGCGTCGGCCGGGCAGGAGCGATGTTGATCCGTGTTCTTCTCGTCGAGGAGGCAGACCTGGTGCGTGGGGCACTCGCCGCCCTGCTCACACGTGAGAAGGACATCGAAGTGGTCCCGGCGCCACCGGAGTTCGGACATACGGTTGCGCAGGCGTTGTCGTACCGCCCCGACGTGGTCGTCATCGACGTCGACGGCGAGGAGGACCACGCCCTCGGCACCTCGCTGGAGCTGTCCGCGCGGCTGCCGGAATGCCGGACCCTGCTGGTCGTCGGCTCGGCGACCCCGGAGTATCTGCGGCGGGCGCTGGCGCGTCGCGTGTCGGGCCTGATCGGCCGGAACAGCCCCTGCGACACCCTGCCCGAAGGGGTCCGCAAGGTGGCGGCGGGCGAGCGGTTCATCGACCCGGGACTGGCACTGTTGGCCCTCTCCTCGGCGGAGAACCCGCTGACCGACCGAGAGCGCGAGGTCCTGCGGCTGGCGGCGGACGGCACGCCGACGCGGGAGATCGCCGACCTGCTGTCGCTGTGCGTGGGCACCGTCCGCAATCACCTCAACGCGGTCTCCAGGAAGACCGGGGCACGCAACCGCATCGACGCGATCCGGATCGCGCGGGAGTCGGGCTGGCTGTAGCGCCGCCAGCCGCACCGGTGTCGTCAGCGCCGGACCTCGGCGCCCACCTGGTCCCAGTGGCCGATCAGGTCCCGGTAGAGGGCGCATTCGGCCCGCAGTCGTTCGTGGGTGCCGAGGGTGCAGCGTGGGCCGTCCATGACGAGGACGAGGTCGGCGCGCAGGGCGGAGCTGATCCGGTGGGCGCAGACGATCAGCGTGGACGGGCGGGAGGCGAAGGCCCGTTCGGCGACGGCCTCGGCGCCCGGGTCGAGGTGGCAGGTGGCCTCGTCCAGCAGGACCAGCGGGGCGGGCGGCAGCAGAGCGCGGACGAGGGCGATCAGCTGCCGTTCACCGGCGGAGAGGAGGGCCGGGTTGACGGGCGCGTCGTAGCCACCGAGGCGTTCGACGAGCGGGGCGGCACCGATGGCGTGGACCGCCGCGTCGAGGGCGGGCCGGGTGGCCGTCGGGTGCAGGTAGGCGAGGTTCTCGCGCAGGCTGCCGACGAAAACGTACGCCTCCTGGGGGATCAGGACACGCGATCGGGTGAGCCCGCCGGTGTCCAGGGAGCGGACCGGGACACCGCCCAGCCGTACCTGGCCGGTCTGCGGTTCGAGCACGCCGGCGACGATCGCGGCGAGCGTGGACTTGCCCGCGCCACTGGGGCCGACGACAGCCAGGTGGGTGCCGGACGCGAGGGAGAGGTCGAGGCCCCGGACGACCGGTTCGGCGGACGGGGCGTAGCCGAAGGTGACGCCGCGCAGGTCGACGCGGCCGTCCCGGGGGTGGGTTTCGCGCGGCGCGTCAGACGGCGTCGGCGCGCGCGGTGGTGCGGCGGCCGCGGGTTTGCCCGGGCCGTCGGCGGGTGGGGTGCCGTCCGCTCGGCCGGCGGCCTGTCCGTCGGACGCTCGGAGCGGGGCCGCGACCCGAGCGCTCGCGACCGTCGCGGTACCGGTCACCGGCGCTGCTACAGAGGCCGCCGAGGCCTCGTTCGTCCGCGGTGCTTCGGCCTTCTGCGGCGCTCCGACCGTCCGTGGTGCTTCGGCCTTCTGTGGCAGGTCGTCCGTCCGCGGCGCTCCGCCCTTCCCCGGCGCCCCGTCCCTCTCCGGCGCCCCGGCCCTCCCGGACCCCCCGGCCGTCCTCGACACCCCCGCTGCTCCCGATGCCCCCAGCGCCTCAGGACCAGCCGTCTCCAGAATCCGGCCGAGTGTGACCAGCAGCCACAGCCCGCTGCCGCCGAGCCCTTGGACGAATCCGCGCAGGGCCGGCTGCAGGCTCTGGGCGACGTAGGTCAGCGCGCCCAGGATCGCGCCGGCCGTCACCCCGCTGCGCACCAGCCAGGGCGCCCCGGCCAGGATGAGCACGATCGGCAGCCAGCCGCCGACGCCCAGCGCGGCGGTGCGCAACGCGGTGAGGCGGGCCAGGGCGCGGGCCGCGCCCGCCGCCTCGTCGACACGGGCGCCGACCCGACGGCGTACGGCTTCCTCGGCGCCGCACGCCGCCACGTCCCGCAGCCCGCCGGCCACCGTGCTCACCTGCTCGGCGATGGCCTCGTCGGCGAGGACGACCGCCCGCTGTCGGTCCGCCATCGCCCGCAGGGCCAGCAGGAAGAGGACGAGGCCGGCCAGGAGGGGCGGTACGACGAACAGCAGGAGGGCGGGATCCAGCGCGGCCAGCCCGAGGCACACGCTCACCGTCGTGACGGTGAAGTTCTGTACGAACATCACGACCGCCCCGTACGACTCGCGGGCGATCTCCACCTGCTCGGTCAGCCGGGCGACGCCCGCCGTGTCCACGCCCTGCCCGACGCGGGCGGAGTGGTGCAGCGTGCCGGTGGTGGCGAGGGAGACCAGGTCGTCGCGGAACGGCTCGACGACACCGGCCAGTTGGAGCGTGACCTGCCGGGTGCCCCACGCGCCGACCAGGACCGCGCAGGCCAGCAGGCCGAGCCAGCCGAAGCCCGCGGCGCCGCGGCCGGCGAGGAAGCCGTCGTCGACGGCACGGGCGACCAGCCAGCCGGACAGCAGCGCGGGCACGGCCTCGACCAGTGACCAGCCGGCGAGCCGTACGAACTCCCGGCGCCGCGTGCGCAGCGTGGCGCGCAGCAGGAGCCCCGGTCCGCGGCTCACCACCCGCCTCCGTCACGCCCCGGTCCGTCCTGCGCCCGGAGCACCGCCCGATACCCCGCCTGCGCCCACAGCTCCCGATGCGTGCCCACCCCCCGCACCCGCCCCGCCTCGAGCCAGACGACCACGTCCGCGCGGGCGGCCGTGGAGGCGCGGTGGGTGACGACGAGGCGGGTGCGACGGGCGAGGGGGCCGGTGCCGGTGAGGGCCTGGCCGATGTGGTGCTCGGTGACGGTGTCGAGGCTGGCCGTCACGTCGTCGAGCACCAGGAGGCGGCCGTACGGCGCGGACTGGACGAACGCGCGGGCCAGGCCGACGCGTTGGGTCTCGCCGCCGGACAGCGGCGCGGCGGCGAGAGGGGTGCCGTACCCCTCGGGCATGGTCCGGACGAACGCGTCGGCGCGTGCCGCGGTGGCCCCCGCACGCACCTCCCCGCCCCTGGGTGTGCGCGGCCCGAACCCGATGGCGTCGGCGAAGGTCTCGCCGAGCAGCACCGGGCGTTCGAAGCCGTAGGCGACGGCCTGCCGCAACTCCGCGCGGTCCACGGCGCGCAGGGGCACGCCGTCGAGCCGTACGTCGCCCTCGTCCGGGTCGGCGAGCCGTCCGGCCAGCGCGGCCAGCAGGGACTTGCCGGACCCGGAGCGTCCCACGACGGCGGTCAGCGCGCCCGCCGGCACGTCCAGGTCGACCGAGTCCAGCGCGGCGTGGCCCGCGGCGTTGCGTACCGTGACACCACGGAACTCCAGCCGCCCGCTGCCTCCGGAGGGCAGGCGCGCACCGCCGTACGCCATCGCGGGCTCGGCGAGCACCTCGGCGATGCGCCCCGCGGTGGCGCGTGCGAAGGCCAGCCGGTGCACCGAGGACACCAGCGAACTCACTCCGGTGGCCAGGAGCACGTAGCCGCTCGCGGCGAGCATCTGACCCGGTGTGATGCGGCCCTGGGCGAGTCCCAGTCCGGCCACGGCCAGCACGGCGACCTCCAGGAGGGGGACGATCGCGGCGTCGCGTGCGGAGACCCGGGCGAAGGCGCGCCACATGCCCAGGCCGTGGCGGTGGAGCTCCGGCAGGGGGGCCAGGACCCGCTCGGCCTCGCGGGCCGTGGTTCCGGCGGCCGTGATGGTGCGGATGCCGGTGAGGGCGTCGACGAACCGGGTGGCGATGTCGCCCTGCGTGGCGAAGTAGCGGTCGTTGAGGTCGGAGACGTCGCGGACGAAGGCGCGGACCATGAGGACGACCAGGGGCAGTCCGGCCAGGAAGGTGAGGCACAGCCAGGGGTCGATGAGGGCCAGGGCCACCACGGCCCCGACCGGGGGGACCAGTTCGGTCACCGCCCACACCAGGCCCGAGGGGGCGCTGCCGGCCCGGGCGGTGTTGCCCACCAGACGGGCCACCAGGTCGCCGGGGGTGTGCCGGCGGGCGGCCGGGGCGCCCAGGTCGAGTACATGGCCGAGCAGGGTGTGGCGCAGCCATGCCGTGCAGCGGGCGTTGGCCACGGCGCCCGCGTAGTCGTCCGCCGTGTCACACACCACCAGCAGCGCGACGGTGACGGCGGACAGGGCCAGCCACAGTGTCGTGTCGCCGCGCCCGAGCACGGCGTCCACCGTGCGGCCCACGACTGCGGGCAGTGCGATGTAGGCCCCCGCCAGCAGGAGGGACACGGCGGCCTGGAACACACCCCACGCACCGCCTCGCCGGACCGTCGCCAGCAGCAGGCGGTCCGCCGCGCGTCGCTCCACCGGCTGCTCCCGTCGTCGTACGGTTCCGGCGAAATGAGGGCGGGGGCGCGCGAAGTGCCCCCGCCGTATGGGTGGGTACTAGCAGAGCAGCAGGCTGAGGCCGCTTCCGCCGCCACCACCACCGCAGCCCTTGCTCGCACGGCTTCCGGGCGGCGGAGCGTATCCGGTCTCCGACTCGATGGTCAGACCCTGCAGTTCGAGGAGCGACATGGGGTGCTCACCTCCTTTCTCGAATCTCCGTGGGGACGGGCAGGTCATGAGCGGGCCGCAGGACCGGTGCCAGGAACGGCAGTCCGGTGGGCCCGGAGTGGAAGGCGGCGCCCAGGGCCAGCAGGACGCCCGCGGTGCCGGTGGCCAGGTCCATGGACAGCCGCAGCAACTGCTCGCCGGGGAAGGCGAGTCGGCCGTCGAGGACGCAGGCGTGGCGTTCCAGGTGGCGTACGTGATCCGCGATCACGGGGTCGCGCGCGGCGGCCGTGCCGGGCGGGTGCGCGCGGCTGAGGTGGAGGATCATTCCGGCGACGCCGTCGAAGAGCCCGGGTTCGATGTAGAAGGGCGCCCGCGCGGCCCTGCGGATCGCCTCGGCGGCGGCGACGAACTGGTCGTCCTCGCGGTGGGCCAGGTACTCGTCGAGGACCATGCCGATGCCCACGCTGCCGTCGGCGAGATAGGGCATGGTGCGCCAGCCCTCGTTCACCTCCATCGACCCGTCCGCGCGCACGAGGCAGCGGCGCAGGTCCTGGCGGAGCGCGGTGGCGGCCAGGTCGAGGAGCGCCGGGTCGGCGCCGTGCCCGTACCGGAGGCTGTGCTCGTACAGGCGCAGGAACAGCAGCGCGGGCCCGGACGAGCCGTACATCAGCCCCGCTCTCGGGTGCGTGCCGCCGCTGGTCTCCGGCGGGCCGTCGGCCGGGCCCAGCCGGTCGGCGACGGCCTGCGCCACGTGCAGGGCCGCGTCACGGCAGGTGGCGTCGTCGAGGGCGGTCGCGAAGTGCAGCAGGTTGAGCCCGATGCCGGACAGGCCGCCCTTGAGGTCCAGGGCCAGCCTCTCCCACTGTTCGCCCAGGCACATGTCGAGGACCTTGACGGCCTCCTCGTGGTGACCGAGGCGCTCCAGGACGTACGCGACGCCGTGCAGGCCGTCGTAGAAGCCGAGGTGGGTTCCGGGCTCGGGGTGGAGCGCGTGCCGGATCAGCCAGTCCTCGTGGTCGGGCCGGCGTCCGGCGCCGGTCACGTCCAGCGCGTACAGCACGCCCGCCGCGCCGTGGGCCATGCCGAGGCCGCCGCCCGGGTAGCCGAACTGCTCGATGTCGCCCGGGAAGAGCCGGTCGTGGCGCTCGGGGGTGGCGGTGGCGAGGACGGCGTCGGTCATCGAGGTGCGGGCGCGCAGCCAGCCGGAGTGGTCGGGCTTGAGAAGGGGACCGTCGTCCGCTCCCGCGGCGATCCCGCCGTCACCGGTGAGCGTGCGGACCGCCTCGTCGAGGAACTCCCGGGGGACCGGGAAAAGCCGGGCGGCCTCCCTGGCGAGTTGCCCGGCCTTGCCGCCGTCCAGGTCGATGAGGCCCGTCAGCGGCAGGAAGAGGAAGATCCTCAGACAGGCCAGCGCGTACCGGTCGATGTCGAAGCCGGTCGCGCCGCTCGGCGCCATGAAGCCCGGGGCCGCGAGGACTTGGTGCCCGGTCTCCGCCACGTCCGACGCGCCCTCGAAGTCGATCAGCACCACCCTGCCGTCGGGGCGGAGCAGGATGTTGTAGGTGTGCACGTCGCCGATGACGATGCCCCGCTCATGGACTTCGGCGACCGCATCCTCCACCTGCCGGTGCAGGCCGAGGGCCCAGGCGGTGTAGTCGGCGTAGGCCGCCGCGTCGGCGTCGAGGGAGGCCGGTGGATACTTCTCGACGAACACCTCGTGCAGGGCCCTTCCCTCGATGAACTCCTCGACGAGGAAGCGGTGCCCGCCCAGCTCGAAGTGGTCGCGGAGCCCGGGTACGCAGCTCAGGCCGCGCAGCCGGGCCAGGGCCGCCCGCTCGCGTTCCAGCCGGGTGACGGCGTCCGCGCCGTCGGGCGTGAGCCCGGCGTGGGGCCGCGCCTCCTTCAGGACGACACGTTCCTGGGTGCGGGTGTCGACACCGGCGTACAGCCCACCGCCGTTGGAGAAGTGCAGCGCCTTCTCGATGCGGTAGGGCAGGTCGGCGACGGTGGTCCGGCGGCTTTCGGCGAGATGCGGTTCGAGGAACGCGGGCAGGTCCACCCACTCCGGCATCCGGAAGGTGGGGCCGCGTACGTCGGGGACCAGACGGCCGGACGGGTCCGCAACCGCCTGCTCCAGCACCCCGCCGGGCGAGACGCAGTACCGGTCGGCGAAGGCGCCGTACCTGACGTACAGCGGACCGGCACCCCAGCGCAGGTCGCTGAGGATGTGCGGCCCCGGCAGACCGTCGAGGACGGTGCCGAGCTCGGTGAGGACACGCTCGCACTGGGCCTCGTCCACGGGGTAGACGGTCACGAACTTCCCGCTGGAGCCGCGGTGCGCGTACTTCGCGTTGGCGAGGTACAGGGTGTCCAGGCCGGGCAGGAACTTGAAGGCGATACGGCGCGGGATGCAGTAGTCCCACACCGCGTCCAGGATGCTCTGGGCGTTGTCCGGACACGCCGAGACGTGGATCTTCCAGCCCTGTGGGGGGAGTTCCGCGTCGGTGGGACGGCAGGCCACCCAGTCGCCGAGTTCCTTGCGCGTCCACGACGAGGGAAGGGGGCGCAGGGTCTGGCGGAAGTGCCCACGCGTCCGGCCATGGGACGGCGTGTCGTAGAAATGCGGGTGAGTGAGGCAGTAGATCTCGTACCGCTTGTCCACGGAAAGCCTCCCGCGGGGGACGAGCTGACGGTGGGTCGGGCCGCCTGGTCCGCGTCGCTCACCTCTCACGATGACAGAACAGGGGAGGACGAACATCGTTCGACTGTCACCGCAGGACCATGAGATTCGCACGGCCCGTCTGGACGAATCACACGGTCCGCGGTGCTGCCCAAGGGGTCGGTCAGGCGGCCGGGCTCGGTGCGCCGGCGCGCAGGACCGCGACGACACCGCCGTCGACGAGGAGGTCGGTGCCGCTGACGAAGCCCGAGTCCGGGCCGAGCAGGAACGCGGCCGCGGCCGCGATGTCGGCCGGTGTGCCCAGCCGTCCGGTGGCCGAGGCGTCGACCATCGCGCGCATCGCGGTGCCGCTGTCGCCCGTCAGTTCCTGCTGTCCCATGGGGGTGGAGATGACGCCGGGACTGATCGAGTTGATCCGGGCACCGCGCCTGCCCCACGTGCCGGCGGCCGCCTGGACGTGCAGGTGGTTGGCGCGCTTGGCGAGGCCGTAACCGACGGCACCCGAGGTCACCTCGCTGACGAACGGCAGATCGAGCAGTTCGTCGACGGGCGTGCGGGCCAGGACCCGCTCCTGCTCGGCGTCGAGGGGAGCGGCCAGATGCCCGGCCATGCTGGAGATGACGACACCCGCCCCGCCGGGCGCGATCACCCGTGCGAACTCCTCCAAGGTCAGGGCCACGCCCAGCAGATCGACGGCGAGGATCGCCGCGGCGGGCGCCTGTACGGGGGAGAGGCCCGCGGTGTGGACGACCTCGGTGACGCTGCCGAGTTCCGCCGCCAGGTCGGCGAGGGCGGCCACCGAAGCGCGCGAGGAGACGTCGACGGGGGACGTGACGACGTCGTGTCCCTCGCCGCGCAGCGCCTGTGCCGTGGTGCTCAGCACCTGCTCGTCGACATCGGCGAGCAGCACCTTCCTGCCCGGACCCTGCCGCCGGGCGATGCTCTGCCCCATTCCGCCGACACCGATGACGACCAGCACGTTCCTCGCCATGAGGAGCTCTCCCTCCGCCGCGTACGGATCTCTCCCGGGCCAATTACATTACGATCCGTTCCGTAACGGAAGGCTACACCTGGCCTCTACGATGGGTGCCATGGGAGAGGTACGCCGGCGAGGCCGGCCCCGCAGCGCGACAGCCGACCGGGCCATCCTCGAAGCGACGCGGGAACTGCTCGTCGAGAACGGCTACGCCGCACTGTCGATGGAAGGCGTGGCGGCGCGGACCGGCGTGGGAAAGCCGACCGTGTACCGGCGTTGGCCCTCCAAGGGCGCTCTCGTCGCCGAAGCGGTCAACCACGGCTTCCTGGCCGCCGCGCCCGGACGCGGCGTCGATCCGCCCGACACCGGCGACATCGAGGCCGACATCCGCGAGTGGCTGCGGGGGTACGCGGCGCTGGCCGCGGACCCCCGCCACACCCCCCTCGTCCTCGCCCTGACCGCCGCCGCGGCGGAGAACCCGCAGGATGCCGAGGTCCTCTACCAGCAGCTCACCGGCCCCCGGCACGAGGCTCTCGTGGCGCGGCTGCGCCGCGGTGTGGACGCCGGCCAGGTGCGTGCGGACGCCGACCTGGACGCCGTCGCCGACGCCGTCACCGGGGCGCTGCTGTATCAGCTCCTGACCGGAAACGCCGCCGCGTCGGAGCGGCGGGCGGCCGCGCTGGTCGGCATCCTCCTCGACGGGCTTCGCGCCGGCCCCGGTGCCGCCTGACCTCGTCAGTCGTGGCCGGCGAAAGTGTCGGCGTCAGTCGTGGTCGGCCGAGTTGCGGCGCGTCGAGGGGCTCCTCGTCGGCGGACTGCGCACGGTGCCCGTGCGGTGGTGACTGCGGGAGGAAAGGCGACGGACGTGAAAGTCAAGGTGGACCAGGGCCGCTGCTGCGGCGCCGGCCAGTGTGTGCTGAAGGCGACGACCAGTCAGGAAGACGCCGACCAGGAAAAAATTCAGCTGCTTCGACCAGGCCCGGTTCCCTAGACTCACCACGCAATCACGCGCCGCCCACCACCCGGCGGCGCGTCGTCGTGACGAGCAGAGGGGAGCCGGGCCATGCGTGACCGCACCGTTGCCGTCGTCTCCCTCTGCCGGTACGAGGTGATCCTCGTGTCCTCGTCCGCCCGGTGCCCGCTGCGCGGCCGGCACCGGACGCCCGTGACGAACGTCTGAGAGCGCCCGAGTACATCGAGTACGCCAAGTACGTCAACGCGCCTGCCACGACACCCGTCTGACGGGACGGCAGGCCGTGCTCGTGTGCGCGCCGAACCCGTCCGGGAATCGCGCTGACCCGTTTTCCGCTTCCGGATCATCCGAAAGGCCAACGGCCGTGCGCACCAACCTCAACACCCTCGCCGTCGTCCGCAACCTCGGCATCCTCGCCCACGTCGACGCCGGCAAGACCACCGTCACCGAACGGATCCTGTACGCCACCGGGACCACGCACAAGCGCGGCGAGGTCCACGACGGCACCACCGTCACCGACTTCGACCCGCAGGAACGCGATCGCGGTATCACCATCTTCGCGGCGGCGGTCAGCTGTGCCTGGGACGGTCACCGGATCAACCTCATCGACACACCCGGCCACGTCGACTTCGCCGACGAGGTGGAACGTTCGCTGCGTGTCCTCGACGGCGCGGTCGCGGTGTTCGACGCCGTCGCGGGCGTCGAGCCGCAGAGCGAGTCGGTGTGGCGGCAGGCCGACCGCCATGGCGTGCCGAGGATCGCGTTCGTCAACAAACTGGACCGGGCCGGGGCGGACCTCGACACGGCGGTCGCCTCGATCCGGGACCGGCTGCATCCGGCGCCGCTCGTCGTGCAGCTGCCCATCGGTGCGGAGGACGGTTTCCGGGGCGTCGTGGACCTCGTACGGATGCGGGCGCTGGTGTGGGCCGACGGCGCCGAAACGGGCGTAGAAGAACCGGTGCCGGAGGATCTGCGGGAGGAGGCGCTGCGGCGTCGGCGGCTGCTGGAGGAGGCCGTGGCCGAGCTGCACGCCGGTGCGCTGGAGGAGTACTGCGCGCGGTCGACGCTCGCGCCGCAGACCCTCGTCACCGCCCTGCGCGACCTGACGCGCAGCGGCGACGGCGTGGTCGTGCTGTGCGGCTCGGCCTACCGCAACCGGGGGATCGAGCCGCTGCTCGACGCGGTCGTGGCGTATCTGCCCTCGCCGCTCGACGTACCGGCCGTGCGCGGCCTGCGCGACGGCGCCGACGAAGAGCGGCCCGCGGATCCGCGGGCTCCGTTCGCGGCACTGGCGTTCAAGGTGAGTGCCACCCCGACCGGGCGGCTGACCTACCTGCGGGTGTACTCGGGAACGATCGAGAAGGGAGAAACGGTGTACGACGCGGGCGCGCGGCGCAACGAGCGGATCGGGCGGATCCTGCGGGTCCAGGCCGACCGGCACGCCCACGTGGACCGGGCGGTCGCCGGGGACATCGTGGCCGTGGTCGGCCTGAAGTCGGCCCGACCGGGCTCCACCCTGTGCGCACCGGACGCCCCGCTCGTCCTGGAACCGCCCAGTGTGGCCGACCCGGTGGTGTCCGTGGCGGTCGAGGCGCGCAGGTCCACCGACACGGACCGGCTGGCCACCGCGCTCGGACGGCTGGTCGAGGAGGACCCGTCACTGGTCGTGCGGACCGACGCCGAGACCGGGCAGACGGTGTTGTCCGGCATGGGTGAGCTGCATCTGGAGGTCGCGGTGGAGAAGATCCGTCGGGATCTCGGGCTGGAGGTCAACGTCGGCCGTCCCCGGGTGTCCTGCCGGGAGACGGTCGGCCGCGGGGTGTCCGGCTTCGTCTTCCGGCATGTCAAACAGGACGGCGGCGCGGGGCAGTTCGCGCACGTGGTCCTGGACGTGGAGCCGCTGGAGGCGGAGTCCGGCTTCGAGTTCCGCTCGGCCGTCGTCGGCGGTCGCGTTCCGCAGGAGTACGTCCGTGCCGTCGAGGCCGGCTGCCGTGACGCCCTCGCCGAGGGCCCGCTCGGCGGGCATCCGGTGACCGGGCTGCGCGTCACCCTCACCGACGGATCGACCCATGTGAAGGACTCCTCCGACACGGCCTTCCGCACCGCCGGCCGACTCGGCCTCCGCGATGCCCTGCGCACCTGCGCGATGGTCCTCCTGGAGCCGGTCGTCGAGGTCACGGTCACCGTGCCCGAGGACGCGGTCGGCGGAGTCCTCGGCGACCTCGCGGCACGCCGGGGCCGGGTCACCGGCTCGACCACGCGGGCGGGCGCGGCGGTCGTCACGGCGACCGTGCCGCTGGCCGAACTGTTCGGCTACGCGACCCGGTTGCGCAGCCGGACGCAGGGCCGGGGCAGCTTCACGTCCCGGCCGACCGGGTACGCGCCGGCGCCGGCAGCGGCATCGGTGCCGATGCAGACGGCGTCGCGGTAGGGCGTTCGGGGCTCCGTCCCATCCAGGGACGGGGCCCTCCGCCCTCTCAGGGAGATCCCTTTCAGGCATGGGGCGGCTCTCTTGGTTCAGGAAGTGAACGTCGTGAGGTGCGGGGAGTGCTCTCTCGCCGCCGACTGGTTCAACCGGTCAACGGCTGAGTCAAGACGCGCGGCGGAAGTTCCGAGAGTGTGTCAAAACCCTTGACGCGCCCGCCTTCCGAGGCTTAACTCACGCTCTAAATTAAGCCGTGATTGCACTTCCCGGAAGGGCCATCAGGAGCATGCGCAGCATCCGAGCCGCAGCCGTAGGCGCCGTCACCATGTCCCTCGCCCTGGCCGCCTCGGCCTGTGGTGGCGGTTCGCCGACGGGCGGCGGGTCCGACGACTCGCCGAAGACCCTCACCTACTGGGCGTCCAACCAGGGCGCGAGTATCGAGGTCGACAAGAAGGTCCTCCAGCCCGAACTCGACAAGTTCGAGCAGCAGACCGGCATCGAGGTGAAGCTGGAGGTCGTGCCCTGGTCGGACCTGCTCAACCGGATCCTCACCGCCACCACCTCCGGGCAGGGCCCCGACGTCCTCAACATCGGCAACACCTGGAGCGCCTCCCTCCAGGCCACCGGGGCGCTGCTGCCGTGGAACGCCGGGAACCTCGACAAGATCGGCGGCAAGGACCGGTTCGTCGACTCGGCGCTCGGCTCGACCGGAGCGCAGGGCCAGGACCCGGCCGCGGTGCCGCTGTACTCGATGGCGTACGCCCTCTACTACAACAAGAAGATGTTCGCCGACGCGGGCATCTCGAAGCCGCCGGCCACCTGGGACGAGCTCATAGCCGACGGCAGGAAGCTGTCACAGGACGGCAAGTGGGGCCTGGGCGTGGAGGGTTCGAACCCGTCGGAGAACATCCACCACGCCGTCGTCTTCGCCAAGCAGCACGGCGCCGACTTCTTCACGGCCGACGGCAAGCCGGACTTCACCTCCGACCAGGCCGTCGAGGGCGTCAAGCAGTTCGTCGACCTGATGGCCAAGGACAGGATCATCGCGCCCGGCAACGCCGAGTACGCACAGAACCAGTCCGTGAGCGACTTCGCCAAGGGCAGGACGGCGATGCTGCTGTGGCAGTCCGCCTCCGCCAACCTCAAGTCGCAGGGCATGAGCGAGGACGCCTACGGTGTCGCCCCCGTGCCCGTCCAGTCCGGCACCCCCGGCGCCGGCACCGGCGTGAACTCCATGGTCATGGGCATCAACCTGGCCGTCTTCAAGAACACCGACAACCTCGACGGCGCCACGAAGTTCGTGAAGTTCATGACGAGCGACGCCGAGCAGAAGATCCTCAACGAGGCCTACAGTTCGATCCCGCCGGTCAAGGGCGCGCAGTCGGACCAGGCCTTCAACACCCCCGCCAACGCCGTGCTCAAGGACACCCTCGCGGGAAGCGCCGTCGCCGCCCCTCAGGTCGCCGACGAGTCCCAGTTCGAGACCGCGGTCGGTACGGCCATCAAGGAGCTGTTCGCCGACGCCGCCGCCGGACGCGCGGTGACCACCGACTCGGTGAAGGCGGCCCTTGAGAAGGCCCAGCAGCAGATGCCGACGAAGTGAGCACGATGACGACCACGGTCCCCGCGGAGACCGCCGTGCGTCACAGCTCCCCCGGGACGGCGGACGGCCCCCGCCGCCGTCCCGGGCGGATCCGCCGCGTCGGACTGCCGTACCTGCTGCTCCTGCCCGCCCTGCTCCTGGAACTCCTGGTCCACCTGGTGCCGATGGTCATCGGCATCGCGATGAGCTTCAAGGAACTCACCCAGTTCTACATCCGCGACTGGACCACCGCGCCCTGGAACGGCCTGGACAACTACCGGATGTCGGTGGACTTCAACGCCCCCGTGGGCGAGGCGCTGCTCCACTCGTTCCTGGTCACCGTCGCCTTCACGCTGCTCTCGGTCGGCCTGTGCTGGCTGATCGGCACGGCCGCCGCGATCTACATGCAGGACACCTTCCGCGGCCGGGGTCTGTTGCGCGCCCTGTTCCTGGTGCCGTACGCGCTGCCCGTCTACACGGCCGTCATCACCTGGGTGTTCATGTTCCAGCACGACAACGGCCTGGTGAACCACGTCCTGCACGACCAGCTCGGCCTCACCGACAAGCCGTCCTTCTGGCTCATCGGCGACAACAGCTTCGTCGCGCTGCTGACGGTCTCGGTGTGGAAGGGCTGGCCGTTCGCCTTCCTCATCGTCATGGCAGGCCTGCAGAACATCCCGAAGGAGCTGTACGAGGCGGCGGCCCTGGACGGCGCGGGCATGTGGCAGCAGCTGCGCCGCATCACCCTGCCGTCGCTGCGCCCGGTCAACCAGGTCCTCGTCCTGGTGCTGTTCCTGTGGACGTTCAACGACTTCAACACGCCGTACGTCCTGTTCGGCAAGACGGCCCCCGAGGCCGCGGACCTCATCTCGGTGCACATCTACCAGGCCGGCTTCGTCACCTGGAACTTCGGCAGCGGCTCCGCGATGAGCGTGCTCCTGCTGCTGTTCCTGCTCGTGGTGACCGGTGTGTATCTCGTCCTCACCTCGCGCGGACGGAGGACCAGGCATGTCTGACTCGCCCATGGCTCCGCCGCGCTCCTTCCTCTGGTCCCGGCGGATCTTCCTCACCCTGCTCACCGGTTTCGTGCTGGTCCCCGTCTACGTCATGGTCTCCAGCTCGCTCAAGCCGCTCGCGGACGTCACGGGCAGGTTCCGCTGGCTGCCCAGCGACCTGACGATCCGCCCGTACGTCGACATCTGGTCGACGGTGCCGCTCGCGAGGTACTTCGTGAACTCGCTGATCGTGGCGGGCGCCGCCACGCTCTGCTCGGTGGTGATCGCGGTGTTCGCGGCGTACGCGGTCAGCAGGTACTCCTTCCGCGGCAAGCGCGTCTTCACCGTCACCGTCCTGTCCACGCAGATGTTCCCGGGCATCCTCTTCCTCCTCCCGCTGTTCCTCCTCTACGTCAACATCGGCAACGCCACCGGCATCGCCCTGTTCGGCTCCCGCGGCGGGCTGATCCTGACGTACCTCACCTTCTCCCTGCCGTTCTCGATCTGGATGCTGATCGGGTACTTCGACTCGGTGCCCCGTGACCTGGACGAGGCGGCGCTGGTGGACGGCTGCGGCCCGCTCGGCGCGCTGTTCCGGGTGGTCGTCCCGGCCGCGACACCCGGCATCGTCGCGGTCGCCGTCTACGCCTTCATGACCGCCTGGGGCGAGGTGCTGTTCGCGTCGGTGATGACCAACGACACCACGCGCACCCTCGCCGTCGGCCTCCAGGGCTACTCGACGCTCAACGACGTGTACTGGAACCAGATCATGGCCGCCTCGCTGGTCGTCAGCGTCCCCGTCGTCGCCGGTTTCCTGCTCCTCCAGCGCTACCTGGTCGCCGGCCTGACGGCCGGAGCCGTCAAGTGACCGACTCTCCTGTCCGCGAAGGGACTTCAGTGACCATCGACCTCGCCGCACTCCCGCACGACTTCCTGTGGGGCACGGCCACATCGGCGTACCAGATCGAGGGAGCCGTGGCGGAGGGCGGCCGTTCCCCGTCGATCTGGGACACCTTCTCGCACACCCCCGGCAAGATCGCGGGCGACGACCACGGTGACGTCGCCTGCGACCACTACCACCGGTGGCGCGAGGACATCGAGCTGATGCGCCGACTGGGCACCAACGCCTACCGGTTGTCGATCGCGTGGCCACGAGTCGTCCCGGACGGAAACGGCCCCGCGAACCCCAAGGGCCTCGCCTTCTACGACGAGTTGGTGGACGGCCTGCTGGCGGCGGGCATCACCCCGTCCGTCACCCTCTACCACTGGGACCTGCCGCAGACACTCCAGGACCGGGGCGGCTGGCCCGAGCGGGCGACCGCCGAGCACTTCGCGGCGTACGCCTCGGTCGTCGCCGAACGCCTCGGCGACCGCGTCACGCACTGGGCGACCCTCAACGAACCCCTGTGCTCGGCGTGGATCGGCCACCTGGAAGGCACGATGGCCCCCGGCCTGACGGACCTCACGGCGGCGGTCCGGGCCTCCTACCACCTCCTTCTGGGCCACGGCCTCGCCGCCCGGGCGATCCGGGCGTCCGCCGCCGGCGCCGAGGTGGGCATCGTCACCAACCTCTCCACCGTCCACGCCGCGAGCGACCGCCCCGAGGACCTCGCCGCCGCCCGCCGCATGGACGGCCACACCAACCGCTGGTGGCTGGACCCGGTGCACGGCCGCGGATTCCCGGCGGACATGCGTGAGCTGTACGGCGTCGAACTCCCCGAGCAGCCGGGCGACCTGGAGACGATCGCCGCCCCCCTCGACTGGCTCGGCCTCAACTACTACTTCCCGGCGACCGTCACCGACGACCCCACGGGCCCCGCCCCATACGCCCGCGCGATCCGCCGCCCCGACGTCGCGCGCACCGGCATGGACTGGGAGATCGACGCGAGCGGCATCGAGACACTGCTGCTCCGCCTGACCGAGGAGTACGGCGCCCGCAAGCTGTACGTCACCGAGAACGGCTCCGCCTACGAGGACGTCGTACGCCCGGACGGCACGGTCGACGACCCCGAGCGGCAGGACTACCTGGTCCGGCACCTCGCGGCCTGCGCGTCCGCGGCCCGCAAGGGGGCACCGCTGGCCGGCTACTTCGCCTGGTCGCTGCTCGACAACTTCGAGTGGGCGTACGGCTACGACAAGCGGTTCGGGCTGGTGCATGTCGACTACGGCACGCAGGCGCGCACGATCAAGGGCAGCGGCCGACGGTACGCGCAGATCGTGCGCGCACACCGCAGCCGAGTCCGGGACGCGGCCTGACCCCGGGCGGGGACTCTTCGCGACGGATCGCACGTCAGCGCTCGGTCCGGCGGTCGAGGCCGGCTTCGGCGGTGTTGCGGATCCGCTTGGTGCGGCCGGCCTCGGCGAACGGGCGGCCGCTCACTGCCTGGGCCGTCGCCCGTACCCACGCTTCGTAGGCGGGGTCGGGGCACAGGCCGGCGGCTCGACGGTCCAGGTGCCGCAGCACCGCGGACTGGGCCATCGTCGGGTCCGGGTCGGTGAGGACGCGGCGGACGAGGTCGACCTCGTCGACATCGGCTACCCGCCGCAGCTCGTCGAGGTGGGCCGCGAAGCGAACGTGTTCGTCCGGGTCCGTCAGGGTGTCGTGCGGGTTCATGCGGCCTGCGTCCCGACTCTCGCGTCCCTCGTGTGACGAAGTCTCGCACGCCACAGCTCGTCGGCCCGGGTGTCTGCTCGACACGGCATGCGTCGAGCAGACCGTACGGCGTCGGGTCCGACCGCGGGCGGGTCAGCAGTCCCGGAACTCGGGCGACTGGTTCAGCACCTGCGAGCGCGGGGACGTGAAGCGGGCGTAGGTCTCGTCGTCGGCGGACTCCGGCCGGAACGCCGCCACCCGGTGGCAGTTCTGGAACGCGAGGGTCACGCCGAAGTGCCGCTCCAGGCTGCCTCGGATCGCGTCGCTGGCGAGGGCGCGCAGGAGCTGGCCGCGTTCCTTCTCGGACGGCGGAGGGGTCTGGTTGTCGGTGAACTCGGCCCTGCCGTCGCGGAGTTCGGCGGCGAGGGAGGCGATCAGGTCGTAGGCGTACGGCAGGGAGGTGCGGACGGTGTCCACGAAGTCCTCCTCGCGGATGTCACCGTGTTGGGCTTCGGCGAGGAGCTTCGGGGAGACGTCGAGAGACATGCGGGGGTTCCTGTCCAGGGATCGGGGGGTGCGGGGGAGCAGGGGGAGGTCAGGCCAGTGCCGCGGGGCCCGGCACGAACTCCGGGTCCACCTGTGCGGCCAGGTCGTGGCCCGACCTGTCGTCCGCCCACGCGCGCGCGTTGCGCAGGTGGAAGTCGACGGCGTGGCCGTGGGCCGTGGGCCAGTCCTTGGGGCAGGCGTCGACCGCCTCGCGCAGGACGTTCAGGGCGTGCACGTTGTGGGATTCCAACTCGCCCTGCTCGCGGCCCTGTTCGGCGGCGCGGACCCAGGAGGAGTGGACCAGGTGGGTGAGGAGGTCGTCGCCCACCTCCTCCTTGAGGAAGAGCAGGTCGTCCTCGCCCGTCACCTTGTTGCCGACGACGGCGATGCGGATGCCGAACTCCCGGGCGTGGTCGCGGTACTGGCGGTACACCGAAACGCCCTTGCGCGTGGGCTCCGCCACCAGGAACGTCATGTCGAAGCGGGTGAACAGGCCCGACGCGAAGGCGTCCGCGCCCGCCGTCATGTCGACCACCACGTATTCGCCGGGACCGTCGACCAGGTGGCCGAGGTAGAGCTCGACCCCGCCGAGCTTGGAGTGGTAGCAGGCCACCCCGAGGTCGCTCTCGTCGAACTCGCCCGTCACCATCAGCGGCACCTCGCCCACGCGCCGGACGTGCCGCGCGTGCAGCTCGTCGTCGCCGAGCAGGGTCACCAGACGTGAGCCCCTGCCGGGCGGGGTGGTCTTGATCATGGCGTCGGCGGAGGGGATGCGCGGGTTGGTGCCGCGCAGGAACTCCTTGATGTCCCGCAGATGGGCGCCGAGCGGCGGGGCGTCCAGGGCGTCGCCGCTGTGGCCCAGGGCCTCGGCGAGGTGCTGGTTGATGTCGCCGTCGATGGCCAGCACGGGCGCGCCGGAGTGTGCCAGGTGGCGGGAGAAGAGCGCCGACAGCGTCGTCTTGCCGCTGCCGCCCTTGCCGACGAATGCGATGCGCATCAGCAGCGGCCCGCCTTCGCGACCGGGGCGGCCTTCACGGTACCCTTGTTGAAAATGGATGTCATGTGGCTAGGGTGTCGGCGGCTCGCGATCACTGTCAAATCGCTTGAGCCGTAAGGGGGTTGGAGTGGCCGCGAGGGTCGTCGTGATCACCCCTGGCACTTAATGCATATGATGTGCAAGTGCGTGACTACAGCATCAGGGCGGCGAGCCCGGACGACCTCGACGGTGCGCGAGCCCTGATGCTCGACACCGTCTACCGCGACTTCGGTACCGGCTACGTGCCCCGCTGGCACGCGGACATCATCGACCCGGCCGCCGCCTATCTGGCCCCGCCCCGCCACACCCTCCTCGTCGCCCTCGACCCGCGCGACAACGGCGTCGTGGCCACCGCCGCCCTCGACTCCCGAGGCCCGGCCCACCCGCCGAACCCGCGCGACCTCGCCGAGCGCTACCCCTCCGGCGCGACCGCGCAGCTGCGCCGCGTCTACGTCCGCGCCGAGCACCGCAGGCGCGGTCTGGCCCGCCGCCTCGTCGGGGAACTGCTCGCCTTCGCGGCGGCGGACGGCGGCTACCGCGCCGTGTATCTGCACACCGACCCGAAGGTGCCCGGCGCCGAGGGCTTCTGGCGCTCGCTCGGCAAGGTCGTGCACGACGAACGCGAGGACCGCGACGGCGCGAACGGCGTCGTCCACTTCGAGATACCGATGGAGCGATAGACCGTGCGACAGAGCGTGCGACCGACCGTGCGACGCCGCCTCCGGCCGCTCATCGCCCTCGTCCTGGCCCCCGTCCTCGCCGGCTGCTTCGCCTCCGGCGGGGGCACCGACGCGGCGGGCGGCGCCCAGGACGGCTCCCGCCTCCGCGTCGCCCTCGCCTTCCCGCCCGCCGAGGGCCTCTCGCCGTACGGCGCCGACTCCACCATCCTCAGCCGCCTCGGCATCACCGAGGGCCTGACCGCGCTGGACGCCAACGGCGCCGCCGCCCCCGCCCTCGCCGCCTCCTGGCGCCAGGAGGACGACCGCACCTGGCTGTTCACCCTGCGCGAGGCCACCTTCCAGGACGGCTCGAAGGTCACCCCGGCCGCGGTCACCGCCGCCCTCACCCACGCCACACGGGCCAAGCCCGCCCCGGCCGCCCTGTCCGGAGTCACCCTCACCGCCAAGGCCGAGGGCGGCACCGGCGTACGGATCACCACCGGGGACCCGGACCCGATCCTGCCGCTGCGCCTGTCCAGCCCCTCCCTCGCCATCCTCGCCGGCAAGGCGTACGGCAAGGACGACGGAGTCGACCCGGTCGGCACCGCCACCGGCCCCTTCGAACTCACCAAGGTCATGGGCACCACCGCGGCCACCCTCGACCGCTACGACGACTACTGGGGCGGTCGCGCCCAGGCCACCGGCATCGACGTGAAGTTCGTCGCCGACGGCACCGCCCGCGCAAGCGCCCTGCGCACCGACCAGGTCGACCTCGCCGAGGCGATCCCCGTCGCCCAGGCCGCCACGCTCGACAAGGCGACCCGCGAGGCGACCGCCACCACCCGCACCACGAGCCTGCTCCTCAACACGCAGAAGGGCCCCTTCAAGGACGCCGCCCTGCGGGCCGCCGCCCGCCAGGCCGTCGACACCTCCGCGTTCGCCAAGGGCGTCTACGAGGGATACGCCGACGCGGGCGCCGGCATCTACGGGCCCGCCGTCACCTGGGCCGCCGGCAAGCGGACCGAGCCGATCGGGCGCGCGAAGGCGGGCGAGCCCGACGGGACACGGATCACGCTCGCCACGTACGACAACCGGCCCGAACTCCCGGAAGCCGCCCAGGTGCTGAAGCAGCAGCTGGAGAAGGCCGGGTTCGACGTCACGCTGGAGGTGCGCGAGTACTCGCGACTGGAGAGCGACGCGCTGGGCGGCAGGTTCGACGCCTTCGTCCTCGCCCGCAACACCCTCGTCGACACCGGCGACCCCGTCGCCGTCCTGGCCAGTGACTACACCTGCGACGGCGGCTACAACATCGCCCGGCTCTGCGACAAGGACGTCGACCGGGCCGTGGCCGAGGCGGAGGACGCCACCGACACCGCGAAGCGGCAGGACGCGGCGATGGCCGCCGAGGCACGGATCCTCGGCACCGACGCCGTCGTACCGCTGGTCCACCAGCGCATCATCACCGGCGTCGCGCCCTCCGTCACCGGCGCGCTCCTCGACCCGTACGAGCGCACCCTCGTCGGCACCGGCACCCGGCGCTGACCCATGCGGAGCCAGGCAGCCACGCTCCTGTGGCGTGCGGGGATCGCGGCCGCCCTGGTGTGTGCCATCGGCGTACTGCCCTGGCTCTCGCACACCGACCCGGCGCTCACCGTGCTCAAGGCCCGGTCGGCGGACCGCGACCCCACGCCCGAGGTGCTGGCGGACATCCGCGACCGACTCGGCCTGGACGCCGGCCCGTTCCACCTGCTCGGTGAGTGGCTCGGCGGGCTGTGGCGCGGGGACGCCGGACGGTCGTGGATCTCCGGCAGCGAGGTCACGCCCGCCGTGCTCCAGGCCCTCGGCGTCTCCCTGCTGCTGATGGCCGTGGCCCTCGCGGTCGCCGCCGGCACCGCCGCGCTGATCTGCGCCCGCACCCTGTGGCTCGGCGCACGGCGGCGGCTCGACGGGCGGCGCGCGGGAGGCAGCGGTTCGGCGGTCCTCGCCGCGCTGCCCGAGTTCCTCACCGCGTCCGTCCTCGCCACGGTCGTCGGCGTACAGCTCGGCTGGCTGCCCGCCCTCGGCTGGTACGGGCCCCAGTGGACGATCCTGCCCGCCCTCGCCCTCGGCCTCCCCGCCGGCGCCGTGCTCGGCCGGCTCCTCGACGACCTTCTCCCCGGCGCCTTCGCCGAGCCCTGGGCGCTGGCCGCCACCGCACGCGGACTGCCCGGCCGCACGGTCGCCCGCCAGGCCCTGCGCCGCTGCCTGCCCGGACTGCTGCCCAACACCGGCCTGTTCGTCGTCGGCATCACCGGCGGAGCGGTGACCGTCGAGCAGATCTTCGACATCCCCGGCCTCGGCCGCACCACCCTGCAGGCGGCCCTCGCCCAGGACCTGCCCGTCCTCCAGGCCGGCACGCTCGCCCTCGTCCTGCTCGCCGCGGCCGCCGCCGCACTCGCCCACCTCCTCACCCGCCTGCTGATCGGCCCCGCCCTGCGCGACGGCGCACTGCCGTCCCTGCACCGGCCGGCACCGCCCGGCCGCCGGTTCCTGCCCTTCGCATACGGCGGCCTGCTCGTCGGCGTCATCGCCCTCGGCCTGCCCCGCGACCCGCTGGCCCTGGACACCACCGAGCGACTCACTGCCCCGTCCCGGTCACACCCCTTCGGCACCGACGCCCTCGGCAGGGACGTCCTCGCCCGCGTCGGCCACGGCGCCCTCGACACCCTGCTGCTCGCCCTGGCGATCACCGCGGCCACCCTGCTCACCGGAGTGGCGCTCGGCCTGCTGCCCCGGCTCTCCGGCCCGCTCGTCGACACCGTCACCGCGCTGCCGCCGGTCCTGGTCGCCCTGCTCGTCACCGCGGTCGTCGGCAGCGGAACCGCCACGCCCGCGCTCGCCGTGGCCACCGTCGCCTGGGCACCGCTCGCCGCCCACACCTCCGCCCTGCTCCGGCAGGAACGCGCCGCCCTCCACCTCGCCGCGACCCGAGCCCTGGGCGCCGGCCCCTGGTACCTGCTGCGCCACGAACTCCTCCCCGCGGTGCTGCCGCCCGTCACCCGACACGCCCTGCTCCGCCTGCCCGGCATCGCCCTCGCCCTCGCCTCGCTCGCCTTCCTCGGCCTGGGCGCCCAGCCGCCCACCCCCGAATGGGGCCTGCTCCTCGCCGAGAACCAGCCCTACGCCGAACGTGCCCCCTGGGCGGTCCTCGCCCCCGCCGCCGTACTGGCCCTGCTGGGGGCGCTGGCGGTGACGTCGGCCGGAGCCGCACAGCGCGCGCCGCGTCGCGGTGGTCGGGCCGAGACCACCCTGCCCGTCCCCGAACAGCGCCCAGAGACACGGGAGTTGGTGACCACCCGATGACGCCGACGGTACTCGGCTTCCGCAAGGCGGCCCCCGACCGCCCCCGCCTCTCCCCACTCCTCCGCCTGCTCATCCTCACCCAACTCGCCTTCAACATCGGCTTCTTCGCCGTCCTGCCCTTCCTCGCCGAGCACCTCGGACAGGCCGTCGGCATGGCGGGCTGGCTGGTCGGGTTCGTGCTGGGGCTACGGACCTTCAGCCAGCAAGGCCTGTTCGTGGTGGGCGGGGCGCTGGCCGACCGCTACGGGATCCGCCCGGTCGTGCTCGCGGGGTGCGTGCTGCGGATCGCCGGGTTCGCCTGGCTCGGCTACGCGCAGGAGACGTGGGCGGTCATCGGCGCGGTGCTGCTCATCGGATTCGCCGCCGCGCTGTTCTCGCCCGCCGTGGAATCAGAGGTGGCCCGGCAGGCCGTCGTCTGGGAGGAGTCGGGCGGCGGCTCGCGCACCCGCGTCCTCGCACTGCTGACCGTGGCGGGACAGGCGGGCGCGTTCGTCGGACCGCTGCTGGGCGCGCTGCTGCTGTCGGTGGACTTCCGTACGGTGTGCCTCGCCGGCGCCGGAATCTTCGTGCTCGTCCTGGCCGGGCACGCCTGGCTGCTGCCGCAGCACATACCCGGGCGCGGGGGAGTCCGGCTCCGCGGCGGCATCGGCAAGCTGCTGCGCAACCGCCGCTTCCTCGCGCTGTGCTGCGCGTACGGCGCCTACCTGCTCGCCTACAACCAGCTTTACCTGGCCCTCCCCGACGAGGTGGAGCGTGCCACGGGCTCCCAGACGGCGCTGGCCTGGCTGTTCGCCCTGTCCTCGCTGCTGGTGGTGGTCGCCCAGCTGCCGGTCACCCGCTGGGTGGGGGACCGGCTCACGCTGCGCCGGTCCATGGTGGCCGGACTCCTGCTGATCGCGGCGGGCTTCGCGGTCGTGGCCGCGGCGCGGCCCGCCGACTGGACGGGCACGGCGGGTCTGTTGCCCGCGGCCGGCTTCGTCGTCCTGCTCACCTTCGGCCAGATGCTGGTCGCCCCGGTGGCGCGGGCCTGGGTGCCCGATCTCGCCGAGGAGGGCCGACTGGGCCTCTACACCGGCGCGTTGTCCTCGGTCTCCGGCCTGATCGTCCTGCTCGGCAGCTCGGTGACGGGAACCCTCCTGGACACCGGCCTGCCCGCCGCCGTGCCGTGGCTGGCGCTGGCGGCCGTACCGCTGGCGGCGATCGGCCTGCTGCCGCGCAGATAAAGACGCTCAGGCGGGGCGCCGCGCCTGAGGCCCCATTGTTCTCGCCCCCGCCGCCCCTACCCGTCCCGTCCCTGGGGGCTGCCGCCCCCAGACCCCCGCTTCGGCCCCGAATGGGCCTCGTCCTCAAACGCCGGACGGGCTGAAATGCCGGGACCGGCGTCCAGAGGTGACGGCCCACCGGGGAGGGGCGTACCCCCACGCACCCGGCGGTCGCGTACGGCGGGAAGGGGACGTGCCGGGGGGTGTCCGCCCGCAGTGGCCGGCGTCAACACGCGGCACCTCTTGGCCTAAGTCCAGCCGCCGGTCCGAGGACGGACACCCCCCGGCACGGCCCCGACCCACAACCCACCCGCAGGCGCTACGCGCACCCCCACCCCACCCGCACAGGCCGCCGCAGGCATCCCACCGCAACCACCGTCTGCCGCACGCCCACCAGCCAACCGCTCAGGACGCCACCAGCTCCCGCACCTCCGCCACGGAGACCCGCTCCGTCCTCGACGTCCGGTACAGCCACAGGATGTCCCGGCCGAACGACCAGA
This sequence comes from Streptomyces cyaneochromogenes, assembly GCF_003963535.1. Taxonomy (GTDB): domain Bacteria; phylum Actinomycetota; class Actinomycetes; order Streptomycetales; family Streptomycetaceae; genus Streptomyces; species Streptomyces shaanxiensis. The sequence goes on from NZ_CP034539.1 coordinate 8,765,555, forward strand.
CCAGCGCCGCCAGAGCCAGCGCGGCGACCGCGAACGTCCCCGCGTACGGGAGGTACCCGGACGCGGCCAGCAGCAGGAACACGCCCTGCATCGCGGCGACCGTCTTGCGGGCCGTGCTCGGCGGCAGCGGGGCGTTCAGCCAGGGCCAGACGCGGGCGGCGGCGACGAAGCCGTAGCGCATGGTGCCGATGAGGAGGACCCAGGGGCCCAGCGACATCGAGACGTACACGCTCAGGACGAGGATGAGGAACGCGTCGACCTCCATGTCGAAGCGCGCGCCCAGAGGCGTGGACGTGCCGGTGCGGCGGGCCACCTTGCCGTCCACGCCGTCGAGGATCAGGGCGACCGCGGTCAGACCCACGAAGAGCGTGACGGGCAGTGAGCTCTGGAAGAAGGAGTCCGCCACCAGCGCCGTGACACCGCCCACCAGCGTCGCGCGGCCCAGGGTGACCCGGTTGGCCGGGCCGAAGGAGCGGAGCCTGGACCGGTGCAGGGCCAGCGAGAGCAGCGCCCAGGTGGCGATGGCGAAGACGAGGCCGGTCAGCCAGCCCGCCGGCCCCATGCCGATCGCCGATCCGAGCAGGGCCAGCAACAGGATCTGCACGCCCGCTCCCACAGCGGTCTCCTGCTGGACCAGCCTCGCGTCGTAAGTGTTGTTCAGGGCCACCGCACATTCCTCCGGCCAGGTGACAGAGTCGATCAAGGCCGCGTACTGTGCGCGACCTGTGCACTCCTCGGTACGTGCACAGCTTCACGATCGTTCAGGAGGAATCCGATGAACCGCACCGCACGTGCGTTCTGGGTCAGCTCTCCGGGTGAAGGAGAACTCCGGGAGGTCGCCCTTCCGGAGCCCGGCGAGAACGACGTGCTGGTGCGGTCGCTGTACTCGGGAGTCAGCCGGGGCACGGAGACACTCGTGTTCCGCGGCGGCGTCCCGGAGAGTCAGCACGCGGCCATGCGGGCGCCGTTCCAGGAGGGCGAGTTCCCCGCACCGGTGAAGTACGGCTATCTCAGCGTCGGGGTGGTGGAGGAGGGCCCCGAGACCCTCGTCGGCCGTACGGTCTTCTGCCTGCATCCGCATCAGACGCGGTACGTCGTCCCCGCGAGCGCCGTGACCGTCGTACCGGACACCGTGCCCGCCGCACGAGCCGTCCTCGCCGGCACCGTCGAGACCGCCGTCAACGCGCTCTGGGACGCGGCTCCCCTGGTCGGCGACCGGATCGCCGTGGTCGGCGGCGGCATGGTCGGCTGCTCGGTCGCCGCCCTGCTCGCCCGCTTCCCGGGCGTACGCCTGCAGTTGGTCGACGCCGACCCGCGCCGGGCCGAGGTCGCCGAGGCCCTCGGCATCGGATTCGCCTCGCCCGAGCAGGCGCTGGGCGACTGCGACCTGGTCGTCCACGCCAGCGCCACCGAGCAGGGCCTCACCCGCTCCCTGGAACTGCTCACCGCCGAGGGCACGGTCCTCGAACTGAGCTGGTACGGCGACCGGCAGATCGCCCTGCCGCTCGGCGAGGCCTTCCACTCCCGACGGCTCGTCATCCGCAGCAGCCAGGTCGGCACCGTCTCCCCGGCCCGTCGCGCCAGCCGTACCTACGCCGACCGGCTCGCGCTGGCCCTCGAACTGCTCGCCGACCCGGCCCTCGACGCGCTCATCACGGGGGAGAGCGCTTTCGCGGAGCTGCCCGAGCTGATGCCGAAGCTCACCTCCGGGGAGATCCCGGCCCTCTGTCACCGCGTCAGGTACGCGGACACGCCCTGACGGACTCGTTCATTCCCGGACGACAAGAGCGCCTGACCTGAGAAAAGAGTGAGAGGCGGCTGAACACGGGGAAGCGAAGAGCCGTACTACACGACATCCCCGGCACGGATCAGCGGGGATGAGGAGCGCACCGCACCTGGAGGGTCGTCCGTTGTTCAGCATCACCGTCCGCGATCACATCATGATCGCCCACAGCTTCCGCGGCGAGGTCTTCGGACCCGCGCAGCGCCTGCATGGAGCGACGTTCCTGGTGGACGCCACGTTCCGGCGTGAGCAGCTGGACGATGACAACATCGTCGTCGACATCGGGCTGGCCACCCGGGAACTGGGTGCCGTCGTCGGGGAGCTGAACTACAGAAACCTCGACAACGAACCCGACTTCGCGGGGATCAACACCTCCACCGAGTTCCTGGCCAAGGTCATCGCCGACCGGCTGGCCGAGCGGATCGAGAAGGGCGCGCTGGGCGAGGGCGCCAAGGGTCTCGCGGGGCTCACCGTCACGCTGCACGAGTCGCATGTCGCGTGGGCGAGTTACGAGCGTGCGCTGTGACCGACACCGTCATGGAAAAGCCCGAAATGATGGGGAAGCCGGAGAAGACGGAGCAGGCCACGCTCGGCTATATGCCCGTGCAGCACTCCGTCCTGAAGAACGCCGAGATCATCCCCATGTCCCTGCGCTCCGTGCACTTCGTCATGCCGGGCGGCGTCGACGACTCGACCGCGCCGAGCGGCGGCAACGCCTATGACCGGCGGGTGAGTCTGGATCTGCCCGGCTTCGGCTGGCAGGTGCACAAGCACGCGGTCGACGGCAGCTGGCCCCGGCCCGGGGCGGCGGCCCGCGCGGAACTCGCCCGCACGCTGGCGGAGTTCCCGGACGGGACCGTCGTCCTGCTGGACGGGCTGGTCGCCTGCGGTGTGCCCGAGATCATCGTCCCGGAGGCGGAGCGGCTGCGCCTCGCCGTCCTCGTCCACCTCCCGCTCGGCGACGAGACGGGGCTGGAGCCCGCCGTCGCCGCGGAGCTGGACGCCCGCGAACGCACGGTGCTGCGCGCCGTGCCCGCGGTCATCGCCACCAGCGACTGGGCGGTCCGCCGCCTCGTCTCCCACCACGGCCTCGCCCCCGACCGGGTCCACGCCGCAGCCCCCGGCGCCGACATCGCGCCCCTCGCGTCCGGCACGGACGGAGTGTCGCGGCTGCTGTGCGTGGCAGCGGTGACGCCGCGCAAGGGCCAGCACCGGCTGGTGGAGGCACTGGCGGCGGTGACCGACCTGCCGTGGAGCTGTGTGTGCGTGGGCGGGCTGAACCAGGATCCCGAGTACGTGGCCGAGCTGCGGTCCCTGATAGCGCGGCACGGCCTCGAGGACCGGCTGATCCTGGCGGGCCCGCAGGCCGGCGCCGCACTCGACGCCAGCTACAACGCCGCCGACCTCATGGTGCTCACCTCCTACGCGGAGACGTACGGCATGGCGGTGACGGAAGCCCTCGCGCGCGGTATCCCCGTGCTGGCGACGGACGTCGGCGGCCTCCCGGAGGCGGTCGGCGTGGCCCCCGACGGAGGCGTCCCCGGCATTCTCGTCCCGCCGGAGAACCCCGCCGCGATCGCCGCCGAACTGCGCGGCTGGTTCGGCGAGGCGGACGTACGACGCCGACTGAAGGCGGCGGCCCGGGGACGCCGGGCCGCCCTGAACGGCTGGGCCGGCACGGCCCGCAGCCTGGCCGCGGTACTGGGCCGACTGCCGAACGAACCCCGGAGGGCGGCATGAGGAAGACAGCGACGACACAGAGCGGGGGGACGATCCCGGCCCAGCCGGGACCGAGGGACGCCGGGGACGCGGCGGCGGTTGCCGCCCCGGAGCCCGCGCCGCAGAGCGGGATCGTTTCAGCAGGGGGCGACATGAGTGGTGTGTCCGTACCGGCGGAGTCCGACGCCGACGCAGTGATCCTCGGTGCCGGTCCCGGCTTCCGGCCCGGTGAGCGGGCCACCCTGCGGCTGCGGGAGGCCGGGCCGGACGACCCGCCCCGCTACGCCCCCGAGTGGCTGGAGCTGCGGGAGGGCGCCGACGCCGCCGCGCGGGCGCACGAGTTGCTCGACCCGCTGCGGATCCGGCTCGCCAACCTGCCGGGGCGGTCCGGAGTGGTCATCCACGACCTGGGCTGCGGCACCGGCTCCATGGGCCGCTGGCTCGCACCCCACCTGGACGGCGCCCAGCACTGGGTCCTGCACGACCGCGACCCGTACCTCCTGCACTTCGCCGCGGTGGCCTCCCCGCGCTCCGGCGCCGACGGCAGCCGGGTCACCGTCGAGACGCGCCGCGGCGACGTCGGCCGCCTCACCCCGGACGCCCTCGCCGGCGCCTCGCTGGTGACCGCCTCCGCACTGCTCGACGTCCTCACCCGCGAGGAGATCGACACGCTCGCCGCCGCCTGCGCCGGCGCGGGCTGCCCGGCGCTGCTGACCCTCTCCGTCGCCGGCCGCGTCGAACTCACCCCGTCCGACCCGCTGGACACGGAGATCGCCGAGGCGTTCAACGCCCACCAGCGGCGCTCGGGGCTGCTCGGCCCGGACGCGATCACCGCGGCGGCCGAGGCCTTCTCCGAGCACGGCGCGACCGTCCAGGTGCACCCGAGCCCCTGGCGGCTCGGCCCCGGCGAGTCGGCGCTCACGGCCCAGTGGCTGCGCGGCTGGGTCGCCGCGGCGGTCGAGCAGCGCCCCGAACTCCGCGAGCGCGCCGACCGCTACCTGAGGGAACGCCTCGCCGCCTGCCAGGCCGGCGAACTGCGCGTCGTGGTCCACCACAGCGACCTGCTGGCGCTGGTCCGGCCGACGGGCGGAGTGTCATGAGCGTGGAGACGGTGGCAAGGACGCGCCGCGAGCGGGCGGCCACCAAGCCGCGCGCCCGGCGAGCGGACCGGAAGAGGACCGAGACCGTCGCGGTACGTCCGGACGGCGACGTCTTCGCGACGGTCCCGGCGCTCCGCGAAACCGCGGCCGCCGCCCCGGCCCTGACGGTACGTACCGATGCTCCCGCCGCCACCGCCGTCGCGCCCGCCCGCATCGGCGTCACCGTCACCGAGCCCCGCCCGGAGACGACCGCCCCCAAGTCCCCCCGCGGCCGCCTGCGCACCGCCCTGTCCCGCCTCAACACCCCCGCCGCCCGCACCCACGTGGGCACGGTCGTCGGCATCGCCATCCTCGTCGTGCTGTTCTGGCGGCTCGGCACCGGTGTGTTCCTGGACGGGCTGCGGCGGATCGACGGGGCGGCGCTGGTCGCGGCGCTCGGGATCGGGCTCGTGACCACCGTGTTCAGCGCGTGGCGCTGGCAGTTGGTGGCGCGGGGGCTGCGGATCAGGCTGCCGCTCGGGCCGGCCGTCGCCGACTACTACCGCGCCCTGTTCCTCAACGCGGCCCTCCCCGGCGGCGTCCTCGGCGATGTGCACCGGGCGGTGCGGCACGGACAGAGCACGGGTGATCTGGGCCGCGGTGTCCGCGCGGTCGTGCTGGAGCGGACGGCCGGGCAGGTCGTCCTCGCGCTCGTCGGCGCCGTCGTCCTGCTGACCATGCCGTCACCAGTGCTGAACGAGGCCCGCGACCTCACGCCCGTCCTGCTGTTCGCCGCGGTCGGGGCGCTCGCCGTCGTGGCCGCCGTGCGCATGAACCGTGCGCCCTCCCGCCGTGACCGGTCGAACCCGACGGCACTGCGCAGCACGCTCGGCGAGGCGCGGGAAGCCCTGCTGTCCCGTCGCAACGGACCCGGTGTCGCCCTCTCCTCGGTCGTCGTCCTCGCCGGCCACATCGCGACGTTCGTGCTCGCCGCCCGGGTCGCCGGCACCACCGCCTCCGTGGCCGTCCTGCTGCCGCTCGCCGTGCTCGCCCTGCTTGCGATGGGCCTGCCCCTGAACGTCGGCGGCTTCGGCCCCCGCGAGGGCGTCGCCGCCTGGGCGTTCGGCGCGGCAGGGCTGGGCGCGGGCAGCGGACTGGCCGTCGCCGTCGTGTACGGCGTGCTCAGCTTCGTGGCTGCCCTGCCCGGCGTCCTCGTCCTCGTCGCCCGCTGGTACACCGGCCTGCGCGCCGGCTCCGGGACCGCCGTCACCGAGACGGCCCCGGAACCCGGACGCTACGCCCTTGCGTCTCCTGGGTCCCGTACGGAATCGTCCGCGGAGGTCAGCAGTGACACATACGCGCCGAAGGAATCCGCGAGGCTCGCCAGCAGGCGCTTCCCCTTTTCCACGGAACCCAGCGAAGGGCGGCCTATGACCCCCGAATCGGTATAGCCGGACATACCGAGGGTGAGGAGATGACGGCGGTCGTCCGCCACGAAATCGGAAGTCTCATATCCGGGTCGGATCAATTCGGGATGAGTGTGCAGAAGGATGGAGGTCTCAATTTCCCCCGCGTGCATGTCGGTGAGCAGCGAGGTCTCCACCCCCGCCCGCTCCCGCGCCGTCTCCCAGTCCTCCGGGGCCGGGAACAACGCCATTCGCTCGCCCCGCGCGGAGGACTCCTGAACGACATTGCCCAGTACGTAGTTTCCGCCGTGCCCGTTGACCAGCACCAGGGCGTCGACGCCCGACCGGCGGAGCGAAGCCGCTATGTCCCGTATCACCGCATGAAGGGTCACGGAGGAGATGCTGACGGTCCCCGGCCAGGCCGCGTGCTCGTGCGAGCAGGCGATCGTCACCGGCGGAAGGAGGTGCACCGGGTGCACGGCGGCTATCTCGCGTGCGATCGCGCAGGCCACGAGCGTGTCCGTCGCAAGGGGCAGGTACGGGCCGTGCTGCTCGAAGCTCCCGACGGGCAGGACCGCGACCTGTCGTGAGACGCCCGCTCCCCGCTCCCGAACGTCCTCGGTGGTGTCCGCCGGCACCAGCGAGTGTGCCGCCGGTCGCGTCTGCGAATCACTCATCTTTTCCCGGCCTTTCGTCTCTGCTTAGGAACTGAAGAATCATGACAGAAAAAATTGGTGTCCTCGGCAAGAAGTCCGCACCGCGTACGCAGCGTTCCGGCGTGGAACGCGTGGTGAATGCCCCCTTGCCCACCGTGTACGGGGAATTCCGCGCGATCGGATACCTCGACCACGACCGCGGTGACGAGCAAGTGGCCCTGGTCTACGGCGAGATCGGCACGGAAGACGTGCTCACCCGGCTGCACTCCGAGTGCCTGACCGGCGACGCCTTCGGCTCCCAGCACTGCGAGTGCGGCGACCAGCTCGCCTCGGCGCTGCGCGCGGTCGTCGCCGAGGGCCGCGGCATAGTCGTCTACCTGCGGGGGCACGAGGGCCGCGGCATCGGCCTGCTCGCCAAGCTGCGTGCGATGGCCCTGCAGGCGGAGGGCCTGGACACCGTCGAGGCCAATCTCGCGCTCGGTCTGCCGGTGGACGCCCGGGACTACGGCGTCGCCGCCGAGATCCTGCACGACCTGGGCGTCAACTCGGTCCGGCTGATGTCCAACAACCCGCGCAAGCGCGAGGCATTGCTGCGGCACGGCATCCAGGTGGCCGAGCAGGTTCCGCTGTTGATCCCGCCGTGCGAGAACAACATCACCTATCTGCGCACCAAGCGGGAGCGCCTGGACCACCACCTGCCCCATCTGGACGCGGTCGCGCACCTGTCCTGATTGGCGCGAGGCTCGTCCGGACAGGAAGAGGGAATGACCGACGACGTCCTCTTCCTCTCCGGAGACCAGGTGACGGGCCTGCTCGGCCTCGACGCGGCGATCGCCTCGCAGCGGGCTGCCTTCGCGGCGCTCGGCGCCGACGCGGCCGACCTGCCCGGGAAGATCATGCACCCGAGCCGCTTCGACGACAGCGTCGTCTTCGCGTACGTCTCCCGGCTGTCGGCGGACACCGGCGCCGTCGCGAAGATCGGGAGCGTCAACCCGGGCAACGCGGCGTCCGGCCTGCCCACCGTGCACGCCGTCATCACCGCGCTCGACCCGGTGACGGGCCGCCTGGTCGCCGTCATGGACGGCACGCCGGTCACGACCCTGCGCACCGCCGCCGCGAGCGCCGTCGCGATCGACGCCCTGTCCACCCCCGACAGCGCCGACCTCGCCCTCCTCGGCTCCGGCACGCAGGCTCTCGCCCATGCCCGGGCCGTCGCCCGGGTGCGGGAGGTGAAGTCCGTACGGGTGTGGAGTCCGACCCCGCGCAACCGTGCCCGCGCCGCCGAACGGCTCGCGGCCGACCTGGGGATCGCCGTCCGGGCGGTCGGCACCGCGGAGGAGGCCGTGACGGGGGCGTCGCTGGTAGCGGCCTGCACCCTGAGCGCGACGCCCGTCGTGCGGGGGGAGTGGCTGGCGCCCGGGTGCACGGTGGTCAGCGTGGGCTCGTTCGAGCCCGGGCGCCACGAGGTGGACGCGGAGGTGCTGCGGCGCGCGGCGCGGTCCGGAGCCGTCGTCGTCGACGACCCGGCGACCGCGGCCGCGCATGCCGGGCCCGTGGTGGAGGCCCTGCGCGAAGGGCGGCTGGCGTACGAGGACCTGGTCGGACTCGGCGCCGTCCTCACGGGGCGGAGCCTCCCGAGATCCGGACCCGGCGACATCGTCTACTACAACAGCGTCGGCCTCGGCATCCAGGACGCGGCCGCCGCCTGGGCCGTGGTCGAGGCGGCGAGGAAGGCGGGCCTGTGACAACACGCGCGAGCGACATCGGAGCCGTCGCCGAGACCGGAGCCGTCGTCGAGACGGACGAGGGGGTGCGGCCGTGAACACGCACGCGAGCGTCGTCGTCATCGGAGGCGGCGTGATGGGCACGAGCATCGCCTACCACCTCGCCCGCGAGGGCGTACGGGACGTCGTCCTCGTCGAGCGGGACGAACTGGGCTCCGGCTCCACCTCGAAGGCGGCCGGCGGGGTGCGCGCGCAGTTCTCCGACGAGCTCAACATCCAGCTCGGGGCGCGCAGCCTGGAGGCGTTCGGGCGGTTCGAGGAGGACACCGGGTACGACATCGGGCTGCACCGCGTCGGGTATCTGTTCCTGCTCTCGACGCCGGAGGAGGTCGCCGGATTCGAGGCGAGCGTCCGGCTGCAGAACTCCCTCGGTGTGCCGAGCCGGATGATCGACCCCGCCGAGGCACGCAGGCTCTCCCCGCTGATCACCACCGACGGCCTGCTCGCGGCCGCGTTCTCACCGGACGACGGCCACTGCACCCCCGAGTCCGTGGTCCACGGCTACGCGTCCGCCGCCCGCCAGTACGGGGCGCGGATCTTACGCCACACCGACGTCACCGGCATCGAACGGCACGGCGACCGGATCACCGCCGTGACGACGACCATCGGCCGCATCGCCACCGACACGGTGATCTGCGCGGCGGGCGCCTGGTCGCGGGCCGTCGGCGCGATGGTGGGCGTGGACCTGCCGGTGGTGCCGCTGCGCCGCCAGGTCGCGGTCACCGAACCCGTCGAAGGCCTGCCGCCGGACCTGCCCATGACCATCGACTTCACCACCAGCCTCTACTTCCACGGCGAGGGCCCCGGCCTGCTCCTCGGCATGTCCGACCCCGACGAGCGGCCCGGCTTCGCCACCGACACCCACGACCGCTGGATCCCCCGCCTGGCCGCGGCCATGGAGCGCCGCGCCCCCGCCCTGCTCGACCTGCGCCGCACGGGAGGATGGGCGGGCCTGTACGAACTCACCCCGGACCACAACGCGCTGATCGGCGAGGCGACTTCCGTATCCCGTTTTCTGTATGCGACGGGCTTCTCCGGCCACGGCTTTCTCCAGGGACCGGCCGTCGGCGAGGTCGTCCGCGACCTGTACCTCGGCCGCGTACCCTTCGTGGACGTCAGCCCCTTGAGCGCCGGCCGGTTCGCGGCCGACGCACCGCGCCCGGAGGCCAACCGCGTATGACCGTTCTCCATCTGTGGCTGCGCCACGAGGTCCGTTCCACCGAGCGACGCACCCCGATCGTGCCCTCCGACGCACGGCGGCTGGTGGAGAGCGGGGTGACGCTGACCGTCGAGGAGTCACCGCAACGGATCTTCCCCGTCGAGGAGTACGAGGCGGCCGGCTGCCGGATCGCGCCCGCCGGCTCGTGGGTGTCGGCCCCGGTGGACGCCGTGATCCTCGGACTGAAGGAACTCCCGGACGAACCCGCCGAGCTGACGCACCGGCACATCTACTTCGGACACGCCTACAAACAGCAGCCCGGCGCCGGCGACCTGCTCTGGCGGTTCGCGGCCGGGCGAGGCAGGCTGCTCGACCTGGAGTACCTGGTCGACGACAACGGCCGCCGCCTCGCCGCCTTCGGCTTCTGGGCCGGCTACCTGGGTGCCGCCCTGGCCGTCCTCCAGCACCGGGGCAAGCTCGTCGCACCGCTCACCCCCACGTCCAAGGAGGAGCTGGACGCACTCCTCCAACCGGCCGCAGGGGAGGCGGAGTTCACCGCCTTGGTGACAGGAGCTCTGGGCCGCAGCGGCCGGGGTGCGCGCCTGGCGTTGCTGACCGCCGGCGTCGAGGCGACGCCCTGGGACCTCGCCGAGACCCGTGACCTGGACCGCGAGGCCCTGCTGGCGCACGACGTGATGGTGAACGCCGTCCTCGCCACCACCCCCGTCCCGCCCTTCCTGCGCGAGCAGGACCTCGATGACCCGGCCCGCCGACTGCGCACCCTCTGCGACGTCACCGTCGACGTCGGTTCCCCGCTGAACGTCCTGCCGATCTACGACCGCACGACCGAGTGGACCGATCCGGTACGCCGCCTGCGCAAGGAACCGCCCCTCGACCTGATCGCCATCGACAACCTCCCCTCCCTGCTGCCCCGCGAGTCCAGCACCGACTTCTCGTCGGCGCTGCTGCCCCAGCTGATGGAGTTCGAGACCGGCGGGCCATGGGGCCGCTGCGTCGACCGGTTCCGCCAGGCCTGCCGTGAACTCGGCATCGCAGAAGGGAAGCTCCGCAATGTCTGACCGCGCTGCCAGGGTTCCCGCGAGCGGCACCGTCCACTGGGTGGGCGCCGGACTGTCCACGGGCACCGGTCTGGCGCGGGTGTGCGACACGGCCGACCGCGTACGGCTGTGGCACCGCACCGAGGACCGCGCCGCCGACGCCCTGGCCCGGCTGGGCCTCACCGGACGGGCCGAGCCCCGCGCGTTCACGCTTCCCGCGCTCACGGCCGAACTGGCGCCCGGCGACATCGTCGTGTCCATGCTGCCCGCGCCGGAGCACGCCGGGATCCTGGCGGCCTGCATCCGGGAGCAGGCCCACTTCGGCTGCTCCAGCTATGTGTCGGACGCGGTCCTCGAACAGGTGCCTGCCGCCACCGCGGCCGGGCTGGTCGTCCTCACCGAGGCCGGCCTCGACCCCGGCATCGACCACCTCTTCGCCCACTGCCTCGTCGGCCGCGCCCGGGAGGCCATCGGCGACGACACGGCGGCCTCGTACAGCCTCACCTCGTACTGCGGCGGTGTCCCCGCGATCCCGAACTCCTTCCGGTACCGCTTCAGCTGGGCGCCCGCGGGGGTCCTCAACGCCCTGCGCGCACCGGCGCGTTATCTGAAGGACGGTGCCGAGACCGTCGCCGAGCGGCCGTGGGAGGTGACACAGCGGCATGTCGTCGACGGGGAGACGTTCGAGGTCTACCCCAACCGGGACAGTGTGCCGTTCGTCGAGCAGTACGGGCTGCCGGCCGCCTGGAAGCCGCAGACCTTCGTGCGCGGCACGCTGCGCCTGGAGGGCTGGCTGCGTGCCTGGGACGCCGTCTTCGAGGAGCTGAAGGCGGGTGACGACGCCCGGATCGCCGCTCTGGCGGGGGAGTTGGCGGCCGCCTACCCCACCACAGACACCGACCGCGACCGCGTCGTCCTCGCCGTGTCGCTGGACGTGCGCGGCGGGGAGGGGCGGTCGTGGTCCGGCAGCTACCTCCTCGACCTGGTGGGGGACAAGGAGGAGAGCGCGATGGCCCGGTGCGTGTCCCGCCCGCTCGCCCTCGGTGTCCGCCACATCCTGGACGGCTCCCTGTCCGCGGGCCTGAACCGGGCCGCCGAGACGGCGGCCCGCTCGGAGGAGTGGCTGCGTGAACTCGCGCTGGAGGGGCTGGAGTTCACCCTGCGCGTGGACCAGTAGGGCCGGGCCGAAGCAGGAGGGCTCGGCCATCCGTGGTGGCCTCGTGCAGCAGACTCAGTCGCCCGTGACCGCCTCGTGCACGAGCCGCCTCAGGTCCTGGAACATCGTGTGCGAGGTCCTCGGCCGCACCTGTGTCATGAACTGCACCGTGAGATCACGGCCCGGGTCGATGAAGAACGTCGTCGTCGCCACCCCGCTCCAGCCGTAGGTGCCCAGGCCGGCCGGGGCCTTCGTACGGGTCGGGTCGATGACCACGGAGACGCCCAGGCCGAAGCCGAGGCCGTCGTTGCCGGGCTCGTCGTGCGCGGGTCGGCTGCCGAAGGCGCGCAGGTCGACGCCGCCGGGGAGCTGGTTGGACGTCATCAGGTCCACGGTCGCGGGGGCCAGCAGGCGGGTGCCGTCGAGTTCGCCGCGGCGGCGCAGGAACTCCATGAAGCGGTGGATGTCGTGCGCGGAGGCCGCCATGCCGCCGCTGCCGGACAGGAAGCGGGGCCTGCCGTGCAACGGCAGGCCCGGGATCGGCTCGATACCGCCGTCCTCGGTCTCGCCGTACAACTCCGCGAGCCTGCCGGCCTGTTCGTCGCTCACGCAGAACCCGGCGTCGGTCATCCCGAGCGGCCCGAAGATCCGCTCCGCGAAGAACTCGTCGAGCGGCTGCCCGGACACGACCTCGATGACCCGGCCCAGGACGTTGGCGGCGACCGAGTAGTTCCACTGCGTGCCCGGCTCGAACTGCAGCGGCAGGCTCGCGTACACGTCGACCGTGTGGGCCAGGTCGGAGCCGGGCACCACCGCGGCCTCCAGGTTGGCGTCGCGGTAGAGGGCGTCGACGGGGTGCGTGCGGTAGAAGGCGAAGGTCAGTCCGGCCGTGTGCGTCATCAGGTGGCGGACGGTTATCGGACCGTCGGCGGGACGGGTCACGGTGTCGGCGCCGGATCCGCTGACGTACACCCGGGGCTCGGCGAAGGCGGGCAGATGGCGGCCGACCGGGTCGTCGAGCGACAGCTTGCCCTCCTCCACCAGCAGCAGCGCGGCGACCGACGTGACCGGCTTGGTCATGGAGTAGATCCGCCACAGGGTGTCCGTCTCGACGGGCAGGCCGGCCGCAAGGTCGCGGTGGCCGAGCGCGGTGAGGTGGGCGACGCGTCCACCGCGGGCGACGGACACCAGACAGCCGGGCAGCCGCCCCTCGTCGACGTAGTGGGCGAAGTGCTGGTCGAGGCGGTCCAGCGCCTTCGCGTCCAGCCCGACCTCACCCGGGTCGACCTCTTGTGTCAGCAGTGCCATCGCTCTCCTCCGAATGCGTTACGACGAGGGTGCGCTCCGGCATACCCCGTCGGAACGGCCTCTGACCTCATGGTCGCGCAGGAACAGGTGTACGGTCCTTCGATTGGCCATGATCGTCGATCGTGGGGTCGGGCCGTGCCGGCAGGGCCCGGCCCGGCACCGCGCCCGCCAGGGCGAGCGCGGCGAGGACGGTCAGCGGCAGCTCAGGATCACCGCCCGCTCCCATGAGCGCGGTCGCGGCGGCCACGCCCAGCACCGGCCCGACATTCATCGCGGTCTGCTGGAGCCCGCCCGCCACCCCGGCCGACCCGACGGCGGCCTGCCGTACGACGACATGGGTCGCCGCCACCATCACCGTGCCGAACCCGGCTCCCACCAGGGCGAACCCCACGCAGAGGGCGGGCACGGCCGACGCACGGGACAGGACGAGGATGCCGAGCGCGAGGACCACCATCGCCGCGGTGGTCGTGCGGCGGGCGCCGGCCCGGCGCAGCAGCACCGCGCACGAGGGGGCCGCGATCACCATCAGGGCGGCCAGCGGCAGGCTGACCAGGGCGCTGTGGAAGGGGTCCAGTCCGAGGGGGCCCTGCAACAGGAACGTGCCGACGAAGAGGCTGCCGGACAGCGCCGCCGAAGCGGCCACCAGCATGCCGAGCGCCGAGCCGACCGCCCGCGAGCCGATGTCCCCCACTCTCGAATTCGCTCGAGCGGGAGGTGCCCCCATCGGCGGCAGGAGAGGGCTCGTGCTCCGGCGCTCGTGCCGGACGAAGGCGGCACCGGTGACGGTCCCGATCGCGGCGGTCCAGACCCACCCCGGCTGTGCGACGAGGGCGTGGACCAGGCAGGCCAGGCATACGGCGAGAAGGGCGGGGCCGGGTATGTCCAGCCGCGCCGGGGAGACTGCGCGAGGGGGCCGTACGGCGAGGGCGAGCGCACCGAAGACGACGGCGGGGATCACGTTCAGCAGGAACACCACGCGCCAGCCCGGCCCCGCCACCAGCGCACCGCCCAGGACCGGCCCGGCAGCCGCAGCCACCCCGATCGCGGCCGTCCGTACGGCGATCGGCGTCCGCAGCCGGTCGGCCGGGAACGCGGCTCGCAGCATCCCCAGCGTCGCCGGTTGCAGCAGTGCCCCGAACACGCCCTGCACGACCCGCAGTCCGATCACCCACCCGATGTCCGGCACCAGGGCGATACCGGCCGACGCCGCCCCGAAGCCGAGCATGCCGATCCCGAAGACCCGATGGTGGCCGTACCGGTCGCCGAGCCGCCCGGCGAACACCAGCAGGCTCGCCACCGCGATCAGATAGCCGGTGCTGGTCCACTGGACCTGACCGAAGGAGGCGTCGAGGTCGCGCCGCAGGGCGGGCTGGGCGACGGTCAGGACCGTGCCGTCGAGCGCGACGATCACGGCGCCGACGACGCTGCCGACGAGGGTGAGCCGCGGGTTCACTCGCCCTCCTGCCCGAGATGCGCGTCCAGGACCGACCGCAGCAGCGGTTCGAAGTCGTCGGTTCCCGTGGCGAGTTGGAGGCTGCCCCAGCCCCACAGCTGGGCGACGCCGTGCAGATTGGCCCACAGTGCCCCGGCGACGAGTCGGGCGTCGGCGTCCGGGCGCACCTGGCCGACCAGGTCCACCAGGCGGCCGAAGAGGGGAAGACTGGTGTCGCGCAGACCCAAGTGCCCGCTCTCCAGCAGATCATGACGGAACATCAGCTCGTACATGCCGCGGTTGCCGAGCGCGAACTCCAGATAGCCGCGACCGAGCGCTGCCAACTGCGCCCGCGGGCCGACCGCCTTGCCGTCGCCGACGGCCACCGTCGCCCGATGGGCGAGTTCCTCGAAGCCGCGGCGCGCGATGGCCGAGAGCAGCTCCAGGTGGGTGGGGAAGTAGCGACGGGGGGCGCCGTGCGAGACACCCGCCCGGCGGGCGATCTCCCGCAGGGTGAGCGCCGGGGCGCCCTCCCGGGTGACGAGATCAACGCCGACGTCGATCAACCGGGAGCGCAGCCCGGAGTCGGATTCATGAGCGGGTTGCTGATCAGAAGGCATAGACGCTGTCTACCATGATTGAGTAGACAGTGTCTACGAGATGCCGGGGTGGTGATGTGACAGCGCGTGGAAGGGAATGCGTGGACTGCCCGCCAGGGTTGATCCAGGCATGACTCAGGACGCCACCCAGAACGCACTGCTCGCGCTGCTCTCCGAGGGCCACGGCGGGGTGCTGGTCACCCTCAAACGCGACGGCCGGCCGCAACTGTCCAATGTCAGCCACGCCTACGACCCCGACGAGCGGACCATCCGCGTCTCGATCACCGACGACCGCGCCAAGACCCGCAACCTGCGCCGGGACCCCCGCGCCTCGTACCACGTCACGTCCCCGGACCGGTGGGCCTACGTCGTCGCCGAGGGCACGGCCGACCTCACGCCGGTCGCGCAGGACCCGTACGACGCCACGGTCGACGAGCTCGTCCGCCTCTACCGGGACGTCCTGGGGGAGCACCCCGACTGGGAGGACTACCGGGCCGCGATGGTCCGGGACCGGCGGCTGGTGCTGCGACTGCGGGTGGAGCGGGCGTACGGGATCCCTAAGGGCGCCGATCGGGGCTGACTGCGCGCGTACCCCTCCCGGAACCCGGTGAGCACGACCTGTTGATGCCGGGCTGGCCGGACGCCGACCGGCATCTGGAACTCGTCCACGAGCCGGCCCGGCTGGAGGAACACGGCGGCAAGCGGGTGTCGTCGCCCAACCCGTACTGGAACGAGTGGGGTGTCACCGTCGAGGACCCGGACGGATACCGGCTGGTGCTGTGCAGGAGCGCTTGGTCCAACGCCTAGCGGGTCAGGCGGTACGAGCCGTGCCGCCCGCGACCGTGGCGGCCGCATCGGTGTCCGTCGCCGCACCGGACGTCTCCTTCGCCCAGGCCTCCAGACACATCACGAACTCGGCCGCCCGGTCCGCCCAGTTGAGGTCGCGCAGGGCCGCCTCCCAGCCCCGCGTGGCCGCACGCAGGCGCATCTCCGGGTCCAGGCGCAGGCGCCGTACGGCGTCCGCGGCCGTGGCCGGATCCTCGTACGGCACGACGAGACCACAGCCGTAGCGTTCGACGAGGTCGGCCGCGAGAGGGGTGGGCGTGGTGACGAGGGGGACGCCGTGGGCCATGTACTCCACGGCCTTGGTGGGCCGTGAGTGGCGGTAGTTGGGTTGGTCGTGGAGGAGGGAGAGGCCGGCCAGGGCGCCGGAGAGCCGGTCGAGGGCGTGGTCGTTGGGGAGGTAGCCGTGCCAGCGCAGGACTCCGTCCCGGTCGGCCTGGGTGAGCGCGCCCCGCACCTCGGGGTCCGCCGCGCCGATCACCTCGACCTGGACGTCGGGCGCCAGCAGCCGTGCCGTCTCGATGAGTTCCAGCGCGCCCCGTGCCCGGGAGAGGTGCCCGAGGTAGACGACACGGTCGTCGCCCGGCGGCTCGGGCGGTTCGGGCGACACCGTGGTCAGGTTGGCGACCACGGGATGAGGGTGGCGGAAGCGCCGCTGGTAGGCGTCCTCGGCGAGCAGCAGCCGCAGCCTTCGTTCCGCCAGCCGTTCCGTCGCCCGCACGACCAGCCGCAGTGGCGGCCGCAGCGGTCGTGGCAGCCAGCGCTTCATCACCAGCGCCGCCGCCGTGTCCTCGTGCACGTCCCACACGGTGACGGGAGCGCGTCCCGCGCGCCGCCATCGGCGCAGCGTGCCGGGCAGGGCGAGCAGCAGCTCCGGGTCGTGCAGCAGGACGATGTCCGCCTGGGGTCCCCGCTCGGCGAGCAGGGTGCGGGCCGCGCGCAGTGCCGACCGGCGGTCGCGGCCGGCGGCCCGGGGCAGGTCGACGCCCTCGACGTACGGCCGTGGCTTCACCTCGCGGGCCGCGAACGGCGCGGCGTACACGATGCGGTGACCGCGCTCGCGCAGGGCGCCGATCTCCCGGTGCAGGATCCGGGCGTCCTCGGGATGGTGGACGACGGTGACGACGAGTATCCGCATCAGAGCACGTACCTTTCGACTGCCCCGAGATCCATGGCCCGGACGAACGGGCGGCAGGTTGCACCGCTCCCGCGTCCGGCCGGTCACAGCACTTCCACGTCCGGCCGGAAGATCCGCCCCCGGGTGTCGAACAGCAGCCGGGCCGTGTCGCCGATGGCCGGCAGGTCGTACGCCGTGTGGTCCTGGAGCAGGATCGTCAGGTCGTGCTCGCGCACCGCGGCCATGACGTCGCCGACGCGCGGGACGCCCGCCCCGTCCACGGACCACAGCCGCACATGCGGGTCATGGAAGGACACCTCGGCCTCCCGCTCCCGCAGCAGCCGCGCCACCGGCACCGCGGGCGACTCCCGCTGGTCCGCGACGTCCGGCTTGTAGGTGACCCCGAGGAGCAGCACCCGGGAACCGCGCAGCGGCCGGCCGGCGGTGTTGAGCAGGTCCTGGGCGCGGCGCACCACGTACTCGGGCATCCGCCGGTTGATCTCCTGGGCGAGTTCGACGAACCGGAACTCGTAGCCGAGCGACGAACGCACCTTGTACGACAGGTAGTTGGGGTCGATGGGGATGCAGTGCCCGCCGACCCCGGGACTCGGCCGGAACGCCTGGAAGCCGAAGGGTTTCGTGCCGGCGCAGCGGATCGCGTCCCACAGGTCGACGTGCAACTCGTGGCTGATCACGGCCAGTTCGTTGACCAGGGCGATGTTGACGTGCCGGTAGGTGTTCTCCAGCAGCTTGGCCATCTCGGCCTCGCGGGTGCCCTTCGCCTGGACGACGGTGTCGACGAGCTTGCCGTAGAAGGCGACCGCGCGTGCCGCGCAGGACGGGGTGCAGCCGCCGACCACCTTCGGTGTGGTGCGCAGCCCGTGCGTGGTGTTGCCGGGGTCGATGCGCTCGGGCGAGAAGGCCAGCGCGAAGTCCGGGCCGGCGCGCAGCCCCGACTCCTCCAGGAGCGGCCGTACGACCTCCTCGGTGGTGCCCGGATACGTGGTCGACTCCAGCACGACCAGCTGACCGGGCCGCAACCGCCCCGCCACCGTGCGCACGGCGGCCTTGACCGCGCTCAGGTCCGGGCCGCCGTCCTCGCTGAGCGGGGTCGGCACGCAGATCACCACGGACTGCGCGCAGGCCAGACAGGCGTCGTCCGTGTACGCCGCGAACCCGGCCGCCCGCATCCGGCGGACGTCCTCGTCGGAGACGTCGTCGACATGGGAGTGCCCGGTGTTGAGCGCCTCCACGATCCGGGGGTCGCGGTCGAGACCCACGACTCTCAGGCCGATCGACGCGGCCTCGCGCGCGAGCGGCAGTCCGACGTAACCGAGCCCGATCACCGCCAGTTCCACGCGATCGGGCGGTTCCGCTTCCCCGAGCGGTTCGCTCTCTTCCTCAAGTTCCCCGAGCGCTCCGGTCTGTTCGACCTGCATATGACTCACCCCGCCTCAAGGCATCCAAGGGCGCGGTACGCCTCACGGGTTGTGGCGGCGACCCGCTTCCAGGTGCGGTCACGCGCGACCATCGCGCGGGCGGCTGCTCCCCATTCGTTTCGCCGCTTTTGACTGTAAATGAGCATTTCCAGTTCATCAGCCCAGGATTTTGGCGATTTGCTCGGAATTAGCCGTCCGTTCACCTCCGGTTCGACCAGCTCCCTCAGTGCGGCGAGATCACTGGCGGCCACCGGGACCCCGCACGCCATCGCCTCCACCGGCTTGAGCGGGGTCACCAGCCGGCAGACCCGCTCATCGGTGCGCGGCACCGCGAACACGTCCAACACGGCGTAGAAGTCACGCACTTGCTCGTGCGGCACCCGCCCCGTGAACAGCGCGGTCCCGTCGTCCAGGCCCAGCCGGGCGGCCAGTCGCTCCAGCGCCGGGCGCTCCGGTCCGTCGCCGACGATCAGCAGCCGCAGCGGGGCGCCGCGCCGGCGCAGCTCTTCACCCGCATGGAGCAATGTGCCGATCCCCTCGTGCGGGGTGAGACTGCCGACCGTGCCGACCACGTACTCGTCCGGCGCGATGCCGAGCCGGGCGCGCACGGCCGCCTCGTCCGGCAACGGGGCCAGGAACGAGTCGTCCACGGCGTTGGGCACGACGAGAACCCGCTCCTCGGGCACCCCGCGCCCCACGATCTCGGCGCGCATCGCCTCACCCAGCGTCAGCACCAGATCGGCCTGACGCATGCAGAACGTCTCCAGGGCGCGCCGCGCCCGGTACGTCTCGTCGTCCCGGCCGCGGTCCGGCGCCTGCGTCAGCCAGGTCTCCTCCAGGAAGCCCCGCACTTCGTAGACCACCGGCAGCCCGTACGTCTCCCGCAGCGCGAGCGCCACCCGGCCGTTGCCGTGGTCGGTCGCCGCGTGCAGCACCGCGGGCCGCAGCCGTTCCACCAGCCGCGCGGCCAGCTCGGCGTTGCGCGCCAGTGCCGCCGCCTGTCCGTACGGCAGCCGCGGTGGCAGCAGGCGGTGCTGCGGCACCCCGCCCACCAGCTGCGTCGGGCGGGCGTCCAGCACTCCCGCCGACACGGGGAAGCCGATCCGGGTCACCACATGCGGGTCCAGCCCGGCCGCCAGCTGTGCCTCGGCGAGCTTCTGCGTGCGCACGGTGTAGCCGGCGTGCCGGAACGGCAGCCCGTTGGTGACCAGATGGAGTACCCGCCCCGGCACCGGACGGAACCGACGACCGCCGGGTGGGGGCACCGGCGCGGCGGACGGTGTCGCGACCGGACCCGCGGTCCGGGCACGCAGAGCGAGCCGCCCTTCCAGCGGCCCCACCCCGCGCCGCATCCGACCGGGCAGCAGTCGCAGACCGAGGAGCGCCGCCCGAGCCGGGTCCTGCCGCAGCTCGCCAAGTGCCACCGAGGCAGCCAAACTGAGGGCAAGTGGAATATTTCGGTACATATGCCAAAGGTAGGTCGCAACGCGGAGCGAGTGCCCACCAACAGGCACTGTCCCCAGGACACCGGCCGCGAGGGAGCCGAAGGGCGCGCCGGTGTCGAGCGCCCGAACGCGCGGAGGCCCGAAGGGCTGAGCACGATCGGGCTCTCGACACCGGCTGAAAGCGCCCGTAGGCGACCGAGCCATCAAAAGGGAGCGCGATGGACGGCTGCGTACTTCATGTGGTCGGCACCCGGCCGAACTTCGTCAAGGCCGCACCGGTCGTCGCCGCCCTCGGCGCGGCCGGCTGCGACCAGGTGCTCGTGCACACCGGGCAGCACTACGACGAGCGGATGTCGGACGTCTTCTTCCGGCAACTGGGCCTGCCCGAACCCGACACCGACCTCGGCGTGGGCTCCGGCAGCCACGCCCGGCAGACCGCCGACCTCCTGGTGGCCCTGGAGGGCGAACTGACCGCCCGCGCACCCGCGCTCGTCACGGTGTACGGCGACGTGAACTCGACGCTGGCTGCAGCCCTCGCCGCCGCCAAACTGGGCATCCCCGTCGCGCACGTCGAGGCCGGGCTGCGCAGTTTCGACATGGCGATGCCGGAGGAGGTCAACCGGCGTCTGGTCGACCAGCTGGCGGAGCTGTTGTTCGTCACGAGCCCCGAGGCCGTGGGGCATCTCGCCCGCGAGGGGATCGCCGCCGAGCGGGTGCACCTGGTCGGCAACCCCATGATCGACACCCTGCTCACCCACATGGAGCACTTCGACCCGGCGACCGCCCGCGCGGCACACGGACTGCCCGAGCGCTACGGCGTCGTCACCCTGCACCGGCCCGCCAACGTCGACGACCCGCAGGCCGCCGCGGCCGCCGCCCGTGTGCTGGCCGAGGCGGCCCGCCATCTCGACCTGGTCGTACCGCTGCATCCGCGCGGCCGGGCCGCGCTGCGGGCGGCGGGCCTGGCGGACGCGCCGGGCGTCCACCTGCTCGACCCGCTCGGCTACGTCGAGTTCATGAGCCTCGTGCGCGCGGCCGCCGCGGTGATCACCGACTCGGGCGGCGTCCAGGAGGAGACGACCGTCCTCGGCGTCCCGTGCCTGACCCTGCGGACGACGACCGAACGACCGGTCACGGTCACCCACGGCACCAACCGGCTGGTCACGCACGGCGAGTTGGTGCCCGCGCTGCGCAAGGTGCTGGACGCCGGGGGAGCCGCGCCGGGGGAGGGGCCACCGCTGTGGGACGGCCGCTCGGGCGGCCGTATCGCCCGGGTCATCACCGCGTGGCTGGAGCGACATGGCTGACGCGACGCGGACGCACGACGACACACGGGCGTACTGGGACACGCGCCACGCCGACCCCGACGAGCTCGCCTCCGGCGGGCACACCGGCCTCGACCGTCCGGGCAACGAGATCTTCTACGCCCAGCGCCTCGGCACGCTGCTCTCCCTCATCGGCGACCTGTCCAGCCCCGCCGCCCCGCTGTTCGTGCTCGACGCCGGCTGCGGCAAGGGCTACTTCGCCCGTGCCCTGGCCCGTTGCGGCCATCGGGTCGACGCCTTCGACGCCAGTCCGACTGCCGTCGACCACGCCCGAGCCGAGGGCGGCGGCCCGCGCTACGCCGTCGCCACGCTCGACGAGTGGCGCGCTCCGTGGCCGTACGACATCGTTGTCTGCGTGGACGTCCTGTTCCACGTGCCGGACGACGAGGAGTGGGCGGCCGGGCTGCGCAACCTCGCCTCCCTCGTCCGCGTCGCCGGACGGCTGATCGTCACCGACGCCGTCGGCGACGAGGACCCCGCCGAGCCCACGACCCGCGGCGCCCGTGTCGCGCACCGCCCGATCGCCGCCTACCGCGCCGAACTCGAGCCGCTCGGCCTGCGGCACACCCTTTCCAGGCCGTACGGCTTCCGGGAGAACCGGGTCGGCTTCCACGTCTTCACGAGGACCCGCTGATGCGCCTGACCGATCTGCTCCATCCGCACCTCGACGCGGTCACGACGGTGGTGGACGCGACCGGCGGCGGCCTGCGCCTGGAGCCCTATCTGCACCTGCCGCCGGGCGTCGCCCTGCGGGACGACGACCAACGGCCCGTCCAAGAGGGCGAGTTGGCTCTCCTGTCCTACGGTCCCGACGCCGACCTGCACGGCAGCGAGGACGCCTGCCGAGCCGTACTGGCCCGCATGCGTCCCGGCGCCCGCGGGCTGATCGTCTTCGGCCACCGCGGATCCGAGCTTCCCTACCACCGGCTCCTCGACGACCTGGTGGCCCACCGCTGCCAGGTCCTGCGCGCGGCGCCTCTCGACTACGTCCAGCTGCACGTCGGCGCGGTCATCGCCCGCACCGACGAACTCCTCCCGCCGCACGACTTCTTCGGCCGTCCGGTCCCGTCCGACGGCTACGCCACCGCGCTGCGGATTGCCGACGAGTACGTCTTCGCCGACCTGGCGTCCCGGTCCCTGCGCGCCCGCACGCTCGACCTGGAGAGGACCGTCGAGGAGACGGAGCGTCTGCGGGGCGCCGCCGGGCAGGACGGGATCGCCGAGCGGCTCGCCGCCGCCGTACGGGAGAAGGAGCAGCTCGCCGCCGCGCTGCGGGGCGCTCGGGACCGGGTCGACGTGCTGCAGGCGCGCGTGGCCATGCTGGAGGGCTCGACCTCGCTGCGGGTGGGAAAGGCGCTGGTGACGGCCGCGCGGGCGCCGAAGCGGGGCGCCGTGCGGCTGCCCGGGGAGCTGTACGGACTGTGGCGCGGGCGACGCCGCTCCACCGGGCGGGCGCCCGACGGCGCGGCGAAGGCGCAGCCCGAGCCGGACGCACCCGCCGACGACCGGTTCCACCTGGCCCATCGCGCCCTGACCGCGGCGCCCCGCGACCGTCTCGTCGTCGCCGGCGTGCTCACCGCGGCGACGGCCGAGGACTTCGCGGCGGACGTGGTCGTCAACCGTCTGCTGCCGCACGACGGACGACTGCTCGTGCAACGCACCGACCCCGATGTGCTGGTCGTCCAGCTGAGCGCCTGCGCGGGCGACGGGCCCTGGTGGCTCACCGGCACCGGACTCGCCCCCGACCTGGACCGCACACTGGCCGAACTGCTGGCCGAGGCACGGGTGTTGGGGCGGAAGGCGGTGCTGTGGCGGGACGCTCCCCCCTCCGCCGCACCCGGGCTCGCCCGGCTCGCCTGGGACGCCGTCGTCGACGCCGACACCGGCGTACGACTGGCCCGGCTCGACCCGGCCGCCGAGGGCCGCGAACGGCTGCGCGAGGTGTTCCGGGAGGACGGCACCCGGGTACGGCTGTCGCAGCTTTCGCGGCTGACGGGTGCCCCGGATCCGCTGGACGAACGGCGCGTCGCCGTGCTGGCCGCGCCCCGGGACCGTACCGACGTGGCCCGGCTCGTCGGGCAGGTGCTCGGCCAGCTGCACCGCCCGGTCGAGGTCGTCGTACCCGACCCGGCGGGACTCGACGAACTGACCGCCGCCGGGCTGACGGTACGTCGGGGACAGCCCCTCGCGCCCTGGGTCGCCGACTGGACCGACCTCGCCGAGGAGCGGCCGGACACCCTGCTGCTCGATCTGATGTGCGCCCAGGAGTACTCCGGCGCCGACGCGGTGGGCCACACGCCGACCGCCGACGACTACGTCTTCGTACCGGCGCTGCGGCCGCTGCTGGTGCGTCGCTCGCTGCACATGTCCGGTACGGATCCCGGCAGTTGGGCGGCGCGAGGACACAGACTGTTCGCCGTGCGCGGGAAGGAGCCGTCATGAGCCGTACGCTGCGGGCGCTCGTCTACGGCGACGTCGACCTCAACCTCATCGACGGCTCCGCCGTGTGGGCCCAGTCGACGGTGCAGGCGCTGTCCCGGGCGGGCTGCGAGGCCCGGCTCGTCCTCAAGTCGCCCGTGCGCACCGGCCGGTTGACCGATCCGCTGGCCGAGCTGCCCGGGGTCACCCTGGTGCACCCGCACGAGGAGAGGCTGCTGCCGGGGCTCGCCGACCGGCCCATGTCGGCGGTGCAGGCCTCGGCGGTACTCACCCGGCTCGACGAGGAAGAGCCCTGCGACCTGCTGGTGCTGCGCGGCCGACGGCTGGTCACCCGGATCGTGGCCGACGGTGTGTTCGACGGGCGGATCTGGGCCTACCTCACCGACATCCCGCAGTCAGCCGCCGAGATGACCGAGGCGGCCCGCGCGGATCTCGTCCGCATCGCGGAGGCCTCGCACCGGCTGCTGTGCCAGACCGAGGAGTTGCGCTGCCTCCTGGAGACCTGGGTGCCCGAGGCCTGCGGCAAGTGCGTGCTCAGCCCGCCCGCCGTGCCCGAGCCGGACTTCCCGGTGCCGGACCGGGACGGCGCCGGCCGACCGCGTGATCCGCTGCCGCACGGTCCGCTGCGGCTCGTCTACACCGGCAAGTTCGCGCCCCGCTGGAACACCCTGCCCATGACCCGGCTGCCCGAGCTGCTCGCCGAGCGGGGCGTGCCCGCCGAACTGCACACCGTCGGCGACAAGATCCACGACGACCCGGGGCACCCCGACTTCCAGGCCGACATGGCGCGGGCCCTGGCCGCCACCCCCGGCGTCCACCACCACGGCGGACAGCCCCGCGAGGAGGCCATGCGCATCGCCGCGGGGTGCGACGTGGGTCTGGGCTGGCGGGATCCGGTGCTCGACTCCAGCCTCGAACTGTCCACCAAGGTCCTGGAGTTCGGGGCACTGGGCCTGCCCGTGGTCCTCAACCGCACCCCGGCGCACGAGGCGCTGCTGGGCACCGACTATCCGCTGTTCGTGCCCGGCCGCGCCGCACTCGAGGACGCCGCCGATGCCGTCGCCCGCGCCGTGCGCGAGCCCGAGGCCCGGCGTCTTGCGGCCTACCGCTGCCGCGAGGCCGCACGGCACCACACCCTCGACGGAGCGGCCGCCCGCTGGCGGGCCCACCTCGGCCGGGCCTTCCCCGCCGCGCCCGGCGAGGTGACGGCACGTCAGCGCCCCCTGCGCGTGGGCGTCGCCGGGCACGACCTGAAGTTCCTCACCCGGCTGCTCGACCACTTCCGCGCCCTGCCCGGTCTGGATGTACGGGTCGACGCCTGGCCCGCGCTGGCCCGCCACGACCCGGACGCCAGCCGTGAACTCGCCGACTGGGCGGACGTGGTGGTCGTCGAGTGGTGCGGCCCGGCCGCCGTCTGGTACAGCCGCCACAAGCGGCGCGGCAGCCGGCTGATCGTACGGCTGCACCGCTTCGAGCTGGACGCCCCGTGGCCCGGGCAGGTCGACATCGACGCCGTCGACCGAGTGGTGTGCGTCAGTCCGTACTACGCCCGCCGCACCCGCGAGCTCACCGGCTGGCCCGAGTCCAAGGTCGTGGTCGTCCCCAACTGGGTCGACACCGACCAGCTCGACCGCCCGAAGGCCCCCGGCGCCCACCACCGCCTCGGCATGATCGGCATCGCGCCCAGCCGCAAGCGCCTCGACCTCGGCCTCGACGTGCTGGAAGCGCTGCGCGCCCGTGACCGGCGCTGGCATCTGTCGGTCAAGTCGAAGCCGCCCTGGGAGTACTGGTGGATCTGGAACAAGCCCGAGGAGCGTGCCCACTACGACGCCGTGCTGCGCCGTATGCAGACCTCGCCGCTGCTCGAGGGGGCCGTCGTCTTCGACACGTTCGGGCCGGACGTGGCGGGCTGGCTGCGCAGGGTGGGGCACGTCCTGTCCACCAGCGACGACGAGAGCTTCCACCTCGCGCCCGCCGAGGGGATGGCCTCGGGTGCCGTGCCCTCGCTGCTGCCGTGGCCCGGGGCCGACGAGATCTACGACCAGCGGTGGATCCACGACGACCCCGTGGCGATGACGGAGGCGATCGCCGCGCTCGGCGAGGACGGGTGGCGGTCCGCCGCCGAGGTGGCTCGCACGCAGGTACGGGAGGGCTTCTCCCTGGACCGGGTCGCCGAGACCTGGACGGAGCTGCTGGTGGCGCGCTGATGCCCGAGTCCCCGGAGCCGTCAGGGCGTCCGGGGACTCGGGAGTTCGCGCGCGATCACGGCACGCTCACCGCACCGTCACCGCGCTCGAGGCGCCGTCACGGCACGCTCAGGCCGTCACCGTCTCCCGCTGCGCGGCCTTCCCGGACGCCCGCTCGCCGAGCTGCTCCGTCGGGACCTTGACCGTCTCGCGGGCCGAGAGGGCGGCCACGACCGGCGGCACGCACAGGGCCGCCGTGAACAGGGCGACCGCCGACCAGTCGTCGCCGTTCGGGCCGGCGATCTGCGCGGCGAAGGTGACCGCGAAACCGGCGACCGCGAAGCCGATCTGGGTACCGATGGCCATGCCGGAGAGCCGGACCCGGGTGGAGAACATCTCGCCGTAGAAGGACGGCCACACACCGTTCGCGGCGCTGTACACCACACCGAAGGTGACGATGCCCAGCAGCAGGGTCAGCGGGTAGGAGCCGGTCGAGATCGACCACAGGTACAGGAACATCATCACCGCGCTGCCGGCCGCGCCGACCAGGAACACCGGGCGGCGGCCGATGCGGTCCGACAGCGTGGCCCACAGCGGGATCGCGCCGAGCGCGACCAGGTTGGCGAGGGCGCCCACCCACAGCATGGAGGACTTGCTCATCCCGACCGAGTCGCTCGTGGCGTACGACAGCGCCCACACCGTGAAGATCGTGCTGACCGAGGCGACCAGCGCACCGCCGATGACCCGCAGCACGTCCGCCCAGTGCTCGCGCATCAGCACCACCAGCGGCAGCTTGACGACACCCTCGGTGGCGGCCTGCTGCTCGAAGGCAGGTGTCTCCTTCAGCTTGCGGCGGATGACGTAGCCGACGACGGCGACCGCGATGCTCATCCAGAACGGGACCCGCCACCCCCACGACAGCAGCTGCTCCTCCGGGAGTGCGGCGACCGGGATGAAGACCAGGGTGGCCAGCAGCTGCCCGCCCTGGGTGCCGCTCAGCGTGAAGCTGGTGAAGAAGCCGCGCCGGTCGGGCGGCGCGTGTTCCAGGGTCATCGAGTTGGCGCTGGCCTGCTCACCGGCCGCCGAGATGCCCTGCAGCACACGGCACAGCACCAGCAGGACCGGCGCCAGGGTGCCGACCTGGTCGCGCGTCGGCAGGCAGCCGATGAGGAACGTCGACACGCCCATCAGGATCAGCGTGAAGACCATGATCTTCTTACGGCCGAGGCGGTCGCCGAAGTGACCGAGGAACAGTGCGCCGACCGGCCGGGCGGCGTAGGCGACGCCGAAGGTGGCCAGTGACAGCAGGGTGGCGGTCGCCGGGTCGGACTCGTCGAAGAAGACCTCGGGGAAGATCAGCGCGGCCGCGCTGCCGTAGATGAAGAAGTCGTAGTACTCCAGGGCGCTGCCGATCCAGGCAGCCATGGCCGCTTTCCTCGGCTGGCCGGCGGGGGTGTCGGGGACGGACACAGGGGTGCTCCTTCGAGGGAACTCCACCATACGGGGAGTGCGTGGCGAGAAAGAGGCGCCGGATCCCTGGGGTGACGGGTCGGCCGCGCCGGGAGCTACCCGGCTAATTAACCCACTGGATAGTTAGTAGCGGATGGCTACGGATGTTGCGCCGACGTTTCCCGGGTGTCAAGAGGTCATGCCGAAGGATCTTGTGGTGCGAGGTGGCCGGATCTGGCCGGGTCAGTCCTCGGCGCGCGGTGCCGTCAGGTACGCGATCACCATGTCGCCGAGCAACGCGCGGTAGTACTCGCGGCGGGCCGGGTCCACCAGGTCACGGCCGAACAGGGCGCCGAAGGTGTGCCGGTTGGAGACCCGGAAGAAGCAGTAGGAGCTGATCATCGCGTGCAGGTCGACGGCGTCGACGTCGGCCGTGAACAGGCCGGACTTCTGGCCCGACTCCAGGATCCGGCGGATCACGTCCAGGGCCGGCGAGCCGATCTTGCCGAGCTTCTCGGAGGCGGCGATGTGCTCGGCCCCGTGGATGTTCTCGATGCTGACCAGGCGGATGAAGTCCGGGTGCTGCTCGTGGTGGTCGAAGGTCAGCTCTGCGAGCCGGCGGATGGCCGCGACCGGGTCCAGATGCTCGACGTCGAGTTGCTGCTCGGCCTCCCGGATCACGCCGTACGCCCGCTCCAGCACGGCCGTGAACAACTGCTCCTTGCCGCCGAAGTAGTAGTAGATCATCCGCTTCGTGGTGCGGGTGCGGGCGGCGATCTCGTCGACGCGGGCGCCGTCGTAGCCGGCGCGGGCGAACTCCTGCGTCGCGACGTCGAGGATCTCGGCCTGGGTGCGGGCGGCGTCACGGATTCGCCCGTTCGTTCGTGCCGGCTCTTCGACGCTGGTCATCGGGTTCCTTCGACGAGGGCGAGCGCGCCCCGGTGGCCCACCCGTGTGCCGGTGATTCTAGAAGCCCTCCGGCCTCGTGTGTCGGGTCAGGCCTTCCCAACCTCTGCCCTCGCCTGCTATGACTAACTCACCAGTTCGTACATTAGTGAGCCGCTCAGGAGGTCCCCCGGTGGCCAAGGACGCCAAGGACTCGTATCTCGTCGGGCTGATCGGTTCCGGCATCGGCCCCTCGCTCAGCCCGGCGCTGCACGAGCGGGAGGCCGACCGACAGGGCCTGCGCTATCTGTACCGGCTCATCGACATCGACACGCTCGGCGTCCCGCCCGAGGCGGTGGGCGACCTCGTACGGGGCGCCCGTGACCTGGGCTTCGACGGGCTCAACATCACGCACCCGTGCAAGCAGCTCGTCATCGAGCACCTGGACGCCCTCGCCCCGCAGGCCGAGGCGCTGGGCGCGGTCAACACCGTCGTCTTCGAGGACGGCCGGGCCGTCGGCCACAACACGGACGTCACCGGCTTCGCCGCGTCCTTCGCGCGCGGGCTGCCCGACGTACCGCTGGAGCGGGTCGTGCAGCTGGGCGCGGGAGGTGCGGGCGCGGCCGTCGCGCACGCCATGCTGACGCTGGGTGCCGAGCGGGTGACCGTCGTCGACGCGCTGACCGACCGGGCCGCCGGCCTCGCCGCCGCCCTGAACCGGCACTTCGGCCCCGGCCGGGCCGTCGGCGCCGCCCTGGACGCGCTCCCGGCGTTGATGAGCCAGGCCGACGGTCTCGTGCACGCCACTCCCACCGGCATGGCCGCCCACCCGGGGCTGCCCCTCCCTGCCGAGCTGCTGCATCCCGGGTTGTGGGTTGCCGAGGTCGTCTACCGACCGCTGGAGACCGAACTGCTCCGCACCGCCAGAGGGCTCGGCTGCGCCACTCTCGACGGCGGCGGCATGGCCGTCTTCCAGGCGGTGGACGCGTTCCGCCTGTTCACCGGGCGCGAGCCCGACAGCGCACGCATGCTCGCGGACATCACCGAGCTTGCGGGCGCGGTGGGGACCCCGAGGTAGGAGAGACAGGAAAGAAGCAGGAAGAGGTATCGGCATGCGTACGTCCATAGCCACCGTCTCCCTCAGCGGGTCCCTCACCGAGAAGCTCACGGCCGCCTCCCGGGCCGGCTTCGACGGTGTGGAGATCTTCGAGAACGACCTGCTGGCCAGCCCCCTCACCCCCGAGGAGATCCGCGGCCGCTGTGCCGACCTCGGCCTGACCATCGACCTCTACCAGCCGATGCGGGACATCGAGGCCGTGCCCTCCGACGAGTTCGGACGCAATCTGCGCCGGGCCCGGCACAAGTTCGAGCTGATGCGGCGGCTCGGCGCCGACACCGTCCTCGTCTGCTCCAGCGTCCACCCGCTGGCCGTGGACGACGACGCGCTCGCCGCGTACCACCTGCGTCAACTCGCCGATCTGGCCCAGGACTTCGGGATCCGCGTCGCCTACGAGGCGCTCGCCTGGGGACGGCACGTCAGCACGTACGACCACGCCTGGCGCATCGTCGAGGCCGCCGACCACCCCGCGCTCGGCACCTGCCTGGACAGTTTCCACATCCTCTCCCGCGGCAGCGAACCCAAGAGCCTCGAAGGCATCGCGGACATCCCCGGCGAGAAGATCTTCTTCCTCCAGCTCGCCGACGCCCCGCTGCTCGCCATGGACGTCCTGCAGTGGAGCCGCCACTACCGCTGCTTCCCGGGGCAGGGCGGATTCGACGTGGCGGATCTCGTACGCCGTGTCCTGCAGACGGGCTACGACGGTCCGCTGTCCCTCGAAGTCTTCAACGACGTCTTCCGCCAGGCCGAGGCCGGCCCGACCGCCGTCGACGCCCACCGCTCCCTGCTGGTTCTCCAGGACGCGGTCGGCGTGTCGACACCGCCCGCCCCCGTCGTCCCCACCGGCGTGGCCTTCGCCGAACTGGTCACGCCCGACGCCGAGCCGATCTCGGCGCTGCTCGGCGCCCTGGGCTTCACCCGCACCGCACGGCACCGCAGCAAGCCGGTCGACCTCTGGCAGCAGGGCGAGGCCCGCGTCCTGGTCAACACCGCGGGCGCGGCACGCCGCGACGGCACCGGCCTCGCCGCGATCGGCCTGGAGTCACCGGACCCGGCCGCCGCGGCCCGCCGCGCCGAGGCCCTGCTGGCACCCGTCCTGCCACGCCGTCGTGCCCTGGAGGACGCCCCGCTGGACGCGGTGGAGGCACCCGACGGCACGGAACTGTTCTTCTGCGCCACCGATCGCCCCGAACTGCCCAACTGGCGCACCGACTTCACGGACGTCGGACACGAGTCCGGCACCCCGGGCGTGATGGGCATCGATCACCTCGCCCTCGTCCAGCCCTGGCACCACTTCGACGAGGCCACCCTCTTCCACCGCAGCGTCCTCGGCCTGCACGCCCAGGAGAGCGTCGATGTCGCCGACCCGTACGGTCTGATGCGCAGTCGCGCCGTCACCAACGCCGACGGCAGCGTGCGCATCGCCCTGAGCGTCGGTGCGGCGCCCACCGACGACACCGTGCACGCCCAGCACATCGCACTGGCCACGGACGACGTGGTCGGGGCGGCCCGCCGCTTCCGGGAAGCGGGCGGGCGTGTGCTGCCGATCCCGGGCAACTACTACGACGACCTGGCCGCCCGGTACGAGTTCGCGGACGGCGAGCTGGAGACGTACCGCGAACTGGGCATCCTCTACGACCGCGACCCGCACGGCGAGTTCCGGCACTGCTACACCGTGACGGTCGGCCGAGTCTTCTTCGAACTCGTGCAGCGGGACGGCTACCGGGGATACGGCGCCCAGAACGCTCCGGTGCGGCTGGCCGCCCAGCATGCCGGGCGGCCGGTCCGGTGAACGGGCCTACTGGCGACTGACGGTCCGGGTCACGCCGGCGATGACGGTCGTGGCCAGGATCCAGCCGGTGAGGATGAGGACGTACGACAGCCATTGCTGCCCGCCCTGCGGGGCGAAGGCCGGCTCCTGCCCGAAGGAGATCACCGGCAGCAGCAGGTCGAGCGTGTAGAAGACCGGGTTGAACTGCGGTGCCTCGTCCGCCTTCAGCGGCGGGGGCGCGTGCAGCGCGAACGAGACGGAGCCGACGGCGAGCAGGGACAGCAGCCAGCCGAGCGCGCGCATCGGTCGGAAGCCGTAGCCGACGGTGGCGTCCTGGACGTGGCCCCACATGCGGCCGTACCAGGGCAGGGTGGTGCGGTGCCGGCGCTGCTTGGCGAGCTGGACGAGGCGGGCCGCGTTGTCGTCACCGATCCGGCGGTACACGGCGGTCAACTGCTCGTAGGCATAGGGGACATAGCCGTCGACCTCGCGCTCCAGCATCGGCAGGCGGCGCTCGGCGGGCTCGTGCGGGGTGAGGGTCGTATAGCCGAGGCCGTCGAGACGGACCTTGTCGGGAAGCTTCTCCGGCTCCACGAACAGGACGTCCACCTGGGCCCGGCGCAGGTTGAGACCGCCGTCCAGCGGATCACCCCGGCGCAGCCACAGCTCTCCGACGCTGCAACTGGTCGCCCGCAGCGTCATGTCGCCCGGGTTGGACAGGCGGGCGTAGGACAGATCGAGGCGACCCGCGATGCGGGCGCCGCGCAGCCCTATCCACCCGTCGACTTCCACGCGTCGCAGCAGGACGTCGCCGTCCACACCGAGTGTCACCGCGTCGAGGGCGAGCCGGCCAGGGCGGCTGAGCCGTGCCCCGTCCAGATTGATCGACCCCGAGACATGCGCGCCGTTGAGCCGTATCTCGCCGGTGGCCCTCAGCCCGGTGGCCGACAGTTCGTCGCCGATCGCCGCCTGGGTGAGCTTGAGCACGGGCTCGCCCTCGTCCCGTGCGGTGAGTTCGGCCCGCTCCATCAACAGGGCACCCGAGATCTGGGCCCCGCTGAGGTGCACCGGCCCGTTGATGCGGCATTCCGTCAACCGGACCACGCCCTCGACCCGCGCGCCGCCGAGGTCCAGGGCGGGCAGCACGGAGCCGCGCAGACTGAGCCTGCGCAGCTGCGCGTTGTAGAGATCGGGCAGGCCGGTGAAGTAGCAGTGAGCCAGACGGATCGGGTGGTCGACGACGCCGTGTGTGAGGTCGAGTCCGCCGGTGATCCGGGCGCCCAGGACCCTGAGCGCGGCGATCTCGCCGTCCTCCTGGGGCGCGCTGACGAGTAAGGCCTTCAGCACCGACGCGCGCAGTGTGCGTTCCGGGCCCCAGTCGGCTCCCGTTGCCGCGTCCTCTCCCGCGTCGGGGCGGAAGTCCACGACCTCCCCGCGCGGGAAGGCGTTCCATACCTGCAGTTCGGCCGGCGTCAGATCGTTGATCTCCATCAGCCGGGACTCTGACGCCGGCCGCCGAACCTGTCAACTCGCCCTCGGGTGGTTGAGGATGAACCGCCCGTCTGCCCGCAGGATCGTTCAGGCAGAACCGCCCGTGGGCCGCACCGCCCGCCACGGCGCGAACGCGCTCGCCCCGCGCGGCAGCAGCGCCGCCAGCTCCGGGCAGTGCCGCAGGATCACGGAGTTCATGCCGCCCCGCTCGACCCAGTCGATACCGAGCGGCGTGTACACCTCGGGCCGGTAGTCGACGTTGAGGAAGCGGTCGGACTGCAGGCGCCGGCTCGCCATCAGGATGAAGATCCGGAACGCGGTGTCGCTGAAGCCGAACCCGGTCGGCGGATTCTCCCCGAACAGGCCCACGACGGTGTCGATCTCGTCGACCGACCGGTAGACCTCCTTCAGCCGGGCCAGCGTCTGCGCGTTCTCCGTCAGCTCCTCGAAGGAGCGGATGCGCGGCTTGTGCAGTCCCTCGCGGAAGTCGTTGTAGCGGGGCACGCCACGCCGCCGCGTCCGCACCAGGTCCACCACCGACAGGTCGATGATCTCGCCCTCGCGCTCGAACTGCTGCAGCGAACGCGGGAAGTTGTGGAGCGTGATCGCGCCGGGGTGGGCGATGCCGAACGAGTACAGCGTGTTCGCCAGCCCCGTCTTGCGGATCCGCGTCTCCGCCGCGCCGCCCTGGATCTCCTGGAAGCCCACCGTCTCCAGTCGCTGCCCGAAGTGGTGCTCGCGCAGCTCGAAGTCGTCCGGGATCAGCGGGTGCATGCGGTAGACGGTGACGAAGTCCTCGGTCAGGGAGTACGGGGCCGCGTGGTGGTCCGGCAGGGTCTTCGGGATGCCGGTCAGGGAGTGCGACTCGAACAGCCACAGGCCCAGCTGGTCGAGCCACTTCTTCGGCGGGCCCTCCCAGTTGGTGTGCAGGGCGATGTCGATCGCCTCGGTCGCGAGGATCGCCGGCGTCCACTCCACCGTGTGGATCTTCGCGATCAGCGCCGAGACCACCAGACGGGCCGTCTGGTAGATCCGCTCCTCGCTCATCGTCGGATACTCGCCGCGCAGCGCGGCACACACCGCGTTGTGCTCCCGGGCGAACAGCGTGTGCATGGCACTGAGGCCCATCCACCAGCTCTCGCTGAAGCCGGTCAGCGGAATCCCGCCGTTGGTGCCCGTGGGCAAGTGCCCGTCCTCCAGGCGGAGTTCGGCGCGGCCGTCGGCCTCGCGCAGGAAGCGGGCCGTCTGCTCGTCGGCGCCGTACACCTCGGAGCCGTCCCACCAGTGCGAGGCGGTGTTGGCGAACAGGATCGGCGGCCTGCCCGGCACCTCGACGCCCTCGTTCTCCGCGAACCGCATGACGTTCTCGCCGGGCCCGCCGGGCGTGTTCCGCCACGGCCCGCTCCCGGGCGGCAACGGCACCTCGACACTGCGCTCGCCGGGCTTGTGACGACGGTGGTTGACCCAGTCGTGCACCTGGAACTGGATCCAGGCCGCGGCCAGCACGTTCAGCGAGGTCGCGGGCAGGAAGCTCTCGCGGTACAGGAGCCGCCGGCTGACCGTCACCGGGTTCGGGGTGTCGAAGAGATCGGGACGGTAGTCGGGTCGCAGATTGCGGCCGAAGGCCGACCCGACGGCGCCCATCCGCGGGGCCGACAGATCGTTGTACGTCCCGTCGTACGACCGCTCGCCGCGCAGCCGCTCCGGGATCGGCTCCGGCACCCGCTGGGCCCGCGGCGGGGCCTCGTGCGCCTCGGTGTCGATCAGGTTCAGGCGGCGCAGTACCTTGCGCAGGAACACCAGGTTCAGCAGGCTCAGCCGCACCGGCAGCCGGTGCCAGGGAACGTACCGGTTGAGCAGCGCGAACGCCGCCTCCATCGGACGGCGCAGCACCCGGTTGCGCAACGGTTCCCCGGTGACGAACCGCAGGCCGAGCCGGTGCGCGCTCGACGCCTGGTACGCCGCCTTGCGGGCCCGGTTGATGTTGCCGAGCGGCCGGAACTCCTCGGTCGTGTACCAGGGGTTGAAGGCGATGTCCTCGATCTGTCGGGCGATCACATGTGCCTCGGCGGTGTCCAGGTCCTGGCTCGGGATGGTGAGCCGGGCTATGGGTATCGCGGGTGAGGTGCCGTCCTTCCACTCCACCGAGGCGTCCTCGACCGGAGTGCGCCGCTCGTCCACGAAGCGCTGCACGCACAGGTCGTAGCCGACGTCGCCCCGCGCCAGCCGGCGCGCGAACTCGCGGTGCAGGAAGTCCGGGTCCCGGCGGTCCGGCGTGGGCGCGGGCGGGCTGCCCGGCGCGGGACGGAACAGGAACCGCACCGGCCCCGCCTCGCCCCACAGGATCGCGCCGCGGCTCCAATACGTCTCCTGCGCGAGGGAGTCGACGGTGTGCCGTGCCGCCGCCCGGACATTGCGCCGCATCCGGTCGGCGGTCCGCAGCCCCACGGTCAGCGGAAGCCTGACCAGCAGCCCGAAGGCCTTCCGCAGCGGACTCCGGGCCCCTGCCATCGCCTTGGCGAAGGCCACGAACTCCCGGGCGTTCGCGGCATGCGAGACCGGATAGCTCGTCGCCAGCAGATCGTGGCTCTCCTCCTCCGACACCCGCACCCGCACGGCCGCCCCGCGCAGATCGGGCGAGCCGTCGCCCTGCCGGATGCCGCTCGCGTTGGACAGCCGTACGGTCGCCGGGTATTCGGCGCCGGGCTGGGCGAACCCCACGCGCAGGGCCGCCGGGAGGTCGTCGTGGAAGCGCAGCCGCGCGTTCTCCACGGCCACCGGCGCCTTGGCGTGGAAGGCCCGGGCGACCTCGCCGCCCCCGGCCCGCCGGTTCCTGACCTGCACCTCCATCAGCTCGCGGGCCAGCTGCTCGAACACCAGCCGTTCCGCCTGAGGACTGCCGCCTTCGTACCGTTCGTAGCGCTGCTCGTGCTGCCCTGACTCGGCCATCGGTGGTCTTCCTTCGTACGACTGCGTACGGATGCGTACGGGGACAGGGGCCAGCACGCTACCGACGGCCCACGGCACCCACAGCGAGGGTTCGCGTCGATGTGCTCCCGGTCGTTCCGGATGTGAACAATCACGAGGGGAGCGGCGTTCGGGCACGTCCAGCGGGTGCCTCGGGGCGGGCCGACAATCCGTGTCCGTCCCGCCACACCCCAGCATCCCAGCAACCCCACCCGGGCCGCATCCGCAGTGGCCGGGGAACGACGGCCGCCGGTCGTCCGCCGGATTGACGACCCCGGCGGCCGGTGGTGTGCTCACCATCCGCCGACGTTCCGGGGGAGGTCCCACCATGCGGGACGCATACGTCAAAGGGCCCGGCTTCGCCGAGCTGCGCCCGGCCAAGCCACCGACCGACCCGAGCGGTTTCCCGGTCTACCCCGACCTGGTGGACCGGCTCGCCGAGGACAAGCACCAGCCCGACCCCGACGGAGTCGTCCCGCACGTCCTGGCGACCTGCTCGGCTTACGCGTACGCCGGATTCCAGCACCAGGGCGACCCCGAGACCGTGTCCATGATCATGGCGCGGCTCGGCATGGAGGAGAACGCCTGCCGGGTCTTCGAACAGCGCGTGGACGCCCTGTACATCGCCTCCGCCGCCTACCTCGTCCAGGACAAGGACCGCCGGGTCGTCATCCTCGCCTACCGCGGCACCCAGCCCGAGGACATCATCAGCATCCTCACCGACGCCGACGTACGCCCGGAGACGCTCGCCGTCGAACTCCAGGGCCGCCGCCACGAGGTCCACGCCGGCTTCTACCGCAACGTCCGCGCCACCCGTCACCTCGTCGTACGGGCCCTGGAAGGCGCCCTGCGCGGCGAGTCCGTCAACCCCGACGAACAAGGCACCCGGGGCGACGGCCTGGAAGCCCTCTACATCACCGGCCACAGCCTCGGCGGCGCGATGGCCGCGCTCATGGCGGTGACCCTGGTCCACGAACCCCGCTACCGGCACATCACCGACAAGCTCAAGGGCGTCTACACCTTCGGCCAGCCCATGGTCGGCGGCCCCGACCTCGCCCGTGCCTGCACGCAGGCCCCCGGCCCCCTGAGCGACCGGCTGCTGCGCTACATCTTCGACCGGGACGTCGTCCCCGCCCTGCCGCCCCGCCCCGTCGGCCCGTACGCCCCCTTCGGCCGCGAGTTCCACTACCGCAGGCCACGCGGCCTCACCGACACGGCGCTCGCCTTCGCCGCGGACTCGGCGGTCGAGGCGCTGACCCTGCCGGGAGACGTCCTACGGGCCGCCGCGAACCGGGACTGGAGCGATCTGTCCAGGCGTGTCGGAACCCTCCGCCGCCTGCCACGCGGGCAGGCCCAGGGCTGGACCGAGGTGACCGAACCCCATCTGCACTACCCCCAGATGGACACCCTCGCGGGCCTGGCCGTCGTCGCCCCACTGGCCTTCTTCGCCGCCAAGCTCGCCCTCACCCGCACGATCCCCTTCAAGTACTCCTTCGACGACCACGGCCCGGGCCACTACGTCAACGCGCTCGCACCGCCAGGGGTGTTGAGCGAGTTCGGGGACGTGCTGTAGCCCGGGCCCTCGTCGGCCCTACGGCCTGGCGTTCCACTCCGCCACGACCGGACGGCCGTGCTCGGTGGACAGCCGGCTCACCGTCGCGGTCGCCAGCTGGAACAGCCGCCCCTCCGCCGGGGCCAGCCCCAGCCGGCGCGCGGTCAGAACCCGCAGGAAGTGCGCGTGGGCCACGAGGATCACGTCGCCGTCGGGAAGGGCGGCCCCCACGCGGGCGAGCACACGGTCGGCGCGCGCACCCACTTCCGAGGGCGACTCGCCCGGGTGTCCGTCCGGGCCCGGTGGCACCCCGTCGGTCCACAGGTACCAGTCGGGGCGGGTGCGGTGGATGTCCACGGTGGTGACACCCTCGTAGCCGCCGTAGTCCCACTCGTGCAGGTCGGGGTCGGGTACGGCCCCCGTCACACCCGCCAGTTCGGCGGTGCGGACCGCGCGGCCGAGGGGGCTGGTGAGCGCCAGGGCGAAGGTCCGGCCGGACAGGAGCGGGGCGAGGGACTTGGCCTGTTCCTCGCCCTCCCGGGTGAGGGGCAGGTCGGTCCAGCTGGTGTGTTGTCCCGACCTGCTCCACTCCGTCTCACCGTGGCGGACCAGCAGTAGATCCCCCACCGCCGGCTACTTCGACTCGACGGCGTGGCCGCCGAACTGGTTGCGCAGCGCCGCGATCATCTTCATCTGCGGGGAGTCGTCCTGACGGGACGCGAACCGGGCGAACAGCGACGCCGTGATCGCGGGCAGCGGGACCGCGTTGTCGATGGCCGCCTCGACGGTCCACCGGCCCTCGCCGGAGTCCTGCGCGAAGCCCTTCAGCTTCTGCAGGTGCTCGTCCTCGTCCAGGGCGTTCACCGCGAGGTCCAGCAGCCAGGACCGGATGACCGTGCCCTCCTGCCAGGAGCGGAACACCTCGCGGACGTTGTCCACCGAGTTGACCTTCTCCAGCAGCTCCCAGCCCTCGGCGTAGGCCTGCATCATGGCGTACTCGATGCCGTTGTGGACCATCTTGGAGAAGTGCCCGGCGCCGACCCGGCCGGCGTGCACGTAGCCGTACGGCCCCTCCGGCTTGAGCGCCTCGAAGATCGGCTTCAGCCGCTCCACGTGCTCCTTGTCGCCGCCGACCATCAGCGCGTAGCCGTTCTGCAGGCCCCACACACCGCCGGAGACGCCGGCGTCGACGAAGCCGATGCCCTTGACGCCGAGCTCGGCGGCGTGCTTCTCGTCGTCCGTCCAGCGGGAGTTGCCGCCGTCCACCACCGTGTCACCCGGGGACAGCAGATCCCTGAGCTCGTCGACGACGCCCTGGGTGGCGGTGCCGGCCGGGACCATCACCCATACCGTGCGCGGCGCGTCGAGCCGCTGGACCAGCTCTTCGAGGTTCCTGACGTCGGAGACCTCGGGGTTGCGGTCGTAGCCGATGACGGTGTGGCCGGCGCGGCGGATCCGCTCGCGCATGTTGCCGCCCATCTTGCCGAGACCGATGAGACCGAGCTGCATATCAGTTCACACTTCCTTGAGTTCGCGGTAGGCGGCCACGAGGGCGGCGGTGGAGGCATCGAGGCCGGGGACGTCAGCGCCCTCGGTCAGCGCGGGCTCGACCCGCTTGGCGAGGACCTTGCCCAGCTCCACGCCCCACTGGTCGAAGGAGTCGATGTTCCAGACGGCCCCCTGCACGAAGACCTTGTGCTCGTAGAGGGCGACCAGCTGGCCGAGGACCGACGGGGTCAGCTCGGGGGCGAGGATCGTGGTGGTGGGGTGGTTGCCGAGGAAGGTGCGGTGCGGGACCTGTTCCTCGGGCACGCCCTCCGCGCGCACCTCGTCCGCGGTCTTGCCGAAG
Source organism: Streptomyces cyaneochromogenes (assembly GCF_003963535.1). Classification (GTDB taxonomy): domain Bacteria; phylum Actinomycetota; class Actinomycetes; order Streptomycetales; family Streptomycetaceae; genus Streptomyces; species Streptomyces shaanxiensis. The sequence goes on from NZ_CP034539.1 coordinate 8,804,569, forward strand.
GCGAGGGCCTGCCCCTGGGCGAAGAGGTTCGCCATCAACAGATCGTGCTGCGCCTTGAGTTCGTCGCTCAGCTCGGCGACCGGCCGGGCGAACCCGATCAGGTCGGCCGGGATCAGCCGGGTGCCCTGGTGGATCAGCTGGTAGTAGGCGTGCTGCCCGTTGGTGCCGGGCGTGCCCCACACGACCGGACCCGTCGTCCAGCCCACGACGTGGCCCTCGCGGTCCACCGACTTGCCGTTGGACTCCATGTCGAGCTGCTGCAGATACGCCGTGAACTTCGACAGGTAGTGCGAGTACGGCAGCACCGCATGCGACTCGGCGCTGAGGAAATTGCCGTACCAGATGCCCAACAGGCCCAGCAGTAGCGGGGCGTTGACCTCGGCGGGCGCGCTCCTGAAGTGCTCGTCGACGATGTGGAAGCCGTCGAGCATCTCCCGGAAGCGCTCCGGGCCGATGGCGATCATGAGCGAGAGCCCGATGGCCGAGTCGTACGAGTAGCGCCCGCCGACCCAGTCCCAGAACTCGAACATGTTGTCCGGGTCGATGCCGAAGTCCGCCACCTTCTCGGCGTTGGTCGACAGCGCGACGAAGTGCCGGGCGACCGCCTTGTCCTCGCCGCCGAGCCCGGCCAGCAGCCAGGAACGGGCCGACGTGGCGTTGGTGATCGTCTCGATCGTGGTGAACGTCTTGGAGGCGACGATGAACAGCGTCTCCGCCGGATCCAGGTCCCGGACCGCCTCGTGGAGGTCGGCGCCGTCGACGTTGGAGACGAACCGGAGCGTCAACTCCCGTGCCGTGAACGGTCGCAGCGCCTCGTACGCCATGGCAGGGCCGAGGTCGGAGCCGCCGATGCCGATGTTGACGACGTTGCGGATACGGCGGCCCGTGTGGCCGGTCCACTCGCCGGAGCGGACGCGGTCGGCGAACGCGCTCATCTTGTCCAGCACCGCGTGGACCTTGGGCACGACGTTCTCGCCGTCCACCTCGATCACCGCGTCCCGCGGCGCCCGCAGCGCGGTGTGCAGCACCGCCCGGTCCTCGGTGACGTTGATCCTCTCGCCGCGGAACATGGCGTCGCGCAGCCCGAACACGTCGGTGGCGGTGGCCAGTTCCTGGAGCAGGGCGAGCGTCTCGTCGTTGATCAGGTGCTTGGAGTAGTCGATGCGCAGATCGCCGACGCGCACGACGTACCGCTCGGCGCGGGAGGGATCGGCCGCGAACAGCTCACGCAGCCGCGGGCGCTGAAGGGCCTCCGCGCGATGGTCGTCGAGAGCCGCCCACTCGGGGCGCCGGGTCAGCCTGGGGAAGTCGGACGGTGCGTCAGACATGGTCAGGGGTCTCCTTGGGGGCCTCACCGCGCAGGGCGATGGCGTACATCTCGTCCGCGTCGAGGCGCCTGAGCTCCTCGGCGATGAGTTCGGAGGTGGTGCGGACCTTCAACGCGAGGGTGCGGGACGGCTGGCCGGGCAGGGTCAGCGTGGCCAGCGGGCCCTCGGGGCGGTCGATGACGATCTCGCCGCTCTCGGTGCCCAGGCGCACGCCGGTGACGACCGGTCCGGCGGTGACCACCCGCTCGGCGGTGACGTGCAGGCGGGCCTCCAGCCAGCGGGCCAGCAGCTCGGCCGCCGGGTTGTCGGCCTCGGCCTCCACGGCCGCCGAGAGGATCGGCACCCGGGCCTGGTCCAGCGCCGCCGCGAGCATGGAGCGCCAGGGGGTGAGCCGGGTCCAGGCGAGGTCGGTGTCGCCGGGCGCGTAGGAGCGGGCCCGGGACTCCAGTTCCGCCTGCGGGTTCTCGGTGGTGTACAGGTCGGTGATCCGGCGCTGGGCCAGCGCCCCCAGCGGGTCCTTCGCGGGGTTCTCGGGCGCGTCCACCGGCCACCACACCACGACCGGGGCGTCCGGCAGCAGCAGCGGCAGCACCACCGAGTCGGCGTGGTCGGACACCTCGCCGTACATGCGCAGCACGACCGTCTCGCCGGTGCCGGCGTCCGCGCCCACCCGGACCTCGGCGTCGAGGTGGGAGCGGGTGCGGTCGCGCGGGGTGCGGGCGTGCCGTTTGATGACGACCAGGGTGCGGGCGGGGTGCTCGTGCGACGCCTCCTCCGCCGCCTTGATCGAGTCGTACGCGTTCTCCTCGTCCGTGACGATGACCATCGTCAGGACCATGCCCACGGCGGGCGTGCCGATCGCGCGGCGGCCCTGCACCAGCGCCTTGTTGATCTTGCTTGCCGTGGTGTCGGTCAGGTCGATCTTCATGGCCTGCGCCAGCTCCGTCCGTCTCGTGCGAGCATCTCGTCGGCTTCCTCGGGTCCCCAGCTCCCGGACGCGTACTGCGCCGGCTTGCCGTGCCTGTCCCAGTACTCCTCGATCGGGTCGAGGATCTTCCAGGACTCTTCCACTTCCTGGTGACGGGGGAACAGATTGGCGTCCCCGAGGAGGACATCCAGGATGAGCCGCTCGTACGCCTCCGGGCTGGACTCCGTGAACGACTCGCCGTAGGCGAAGTCCATCGTCACGTCCCGGATCTCCATGGAGGTACCCGGCACCTTGGACCCGAACCGCACCGTGATGCCCTCGTCCGGCTGGACGCGGATGACGATGGCGTTCTGGCCGAGCTCCTCGGTGGCGGTGGAGTCGAACGGGGAGTGCGGCGCCCGCTGGAAGACGACGGCGATCTCCGTGACCCGCCGCCCGAGCCGCTTGCCGGTGCGCAGGTAGAACGGCACGCCCGCCCAGCGCCGGTTGTCGACGTTCAGCTTGACGGCGGCGTAGGTGTCGGTCTTGGACTTCGGGTCGATGCCGTCTTCCTGGAGGTAGCCGAGCACCTGCTCACCGCCCTGCCAGCCGCCCGCGTACTGCCCGCGCACGGTGTGCTTGCCGAGGTCCTCCGGCACCTTCACGGCCCTGAGCACCTTCAGCTTCTCCGTCAGCAGCGACGCGGCGTCGAAGGCGGCCGGTTCCTCCATCGCGGTGAGCGCCATCAGCTGGAGCAGGTGGTTCTGGATGACGTCACGGGCCGAGCCGATGCCGTCGTAATAGCCCGCCCGGCCGCCGATGCCGATGTCCTCGGCCATCGTGATCTGGATGTGGTCGACGTACGACCGGTTCCAGATCGGCTCGAACATCTGGTTGGCGAAGCGCAGCGCCAGGATGTTCTGGACGGTCTCCTTGCCCAGGTAGTGGTCGATCCGGAAGACCTGCTCCGGGTCGAACACGTCGTGCACGATCTCGTTCAGCTCCCGGGCGCTCGCGAGGTCGTGCCCGAACGGCTTCTCGATGACCGCGCGCCGCCAGGACCCCTCGGGGGCGTCCGCCAGGCCGTGCTTCTTCAGCTGCTGAACGACCTTCGGGAAGAACTTCGGCGGTACGGAGAGGTAGAAGGCGTAGTTGCCGCTCGTGCCGCGCGCCGCGTCCAGCTCGTCGACCGTCCGGCGCAGCTGCTCGAAGGCCGTGTCGTCGTCGAAGTCGCCGGGGATGAACCGCATGCCCTCGGAGAGCTGCTGCCAGACCTCCTCGCGGAACTCGGTGCGGGCGTGCTCGCGCACCGAGTCGTGCACGATCTGCGCGAAGTCCTCGTCCTCCCAGTCCCGGCGGGCGAACCCGACGAGCGAGAAGCCCGGCGGCAGCATCCCGCGGTTGGCGAGGTCGTACACGGCCGGCATCAGCTTCTTGCGGGACAGGTCGCCGGTGACGCCGAAGATGACGAGCCCGGACGGGCCCGCGATCCGGGGCAGACGGCGGTCACGCGGGTCACGCAGGGGGTTGTCCCAGTCGTAGTCCCAGTCGGAGGTCATGCTGCGTCAGCTCCCTTGCTGCTGAGCGACTTCTTCACGGCGTTCAAGAGGTCCTGCCACGCCACCTCGAACTTGGCGACGCCCTCGTCCTCCAGTTGGGTGACGACCTCGTCGTAGGAGACTCCGAGTGCCTCCACGGCGGCCAGATCGGCGCGCGCCTGCGCGTAGCCGCCGGTCACCGTGTCGCCGGTGATCCCGCCGTGGTCGGCGGTGGCGTTCAAGGTGGCCTCGGGCATCGTGTTGACGGTGCCGGGCGCGACCAGCTCGTCGACGTACAGGGTGTCCTTGTAGGCGGGGTCCTTCACGCCCGTCGAGGCCCACAGCGGGCGCTGCTTGTTGGCCCTGGCGCCGGCGAGGGCGGTCCAGCGGTCGCCGCCGCGTGTCGAATTGTCGGCAGAGCCGAACCCATCCTCGTACGCCTCGTAGGCGAGGCGGGCGTTGGCGAGCGCCGCCCTTCCCTTGAGCGCGAGGGCCTGGTCGGTGCCGATCGCCGTCAGCCGCTTGTCGATCTCGGAGTCGACGCGGGAGACGAAGAAGGACGCCACGGAGTGGATGCCGGACAGGTCCAGGCCCTTCGCCGCGGCCTTCTCCAGACCGGCGAGGTAGGCGTCCATGACCTCGCGGTAGCGCTCCAGGGAGAAGATCAGCGTGACGTTGACGCTGATGCCCTGGGCGATGACCTCGGTGATGGCGGGCAGACCGGCCTTCGTCGCCGGGATCTTGATCATCACGTTGGGGCGGTCGACCAGCCAGGCGAGCTGCTTGGCCTCGGCGATGGTGGCCACCGTGTGGTGGGCGAGGCGCGGGTCGACCTCGATGGAGACCCGGCCGTCGCGGCCGTCGGTGGCGTCGTACACGGGCCGCAGGATGTCGGCGGCGGCGCGCACGTCGGCGGTGGTCATCATCCGTACGGCCTCGTCGACCGTGACGCCCCGCACCGCGAGGTCGGCGAGCTGCTCCTCGTAGCCCTCACCGGAGCCGATGGCGGCCTGGAAGATGGACGGGTTGGTGGTGACACCCACGACGTTCTTGGTGGCGATCAGTTCGGCGAGGTTCCCGGACTCGATCCGCTTGCGCGACAAGTCGTCCAGCCAGATGGAGACGCCCTCGTCGGAGAGGCGCTTCAGGGTGCCCGCGGTGGTGGTTGCTTCGGTGGTCACAGTGATCAACTTCCTTCTGGCGTTCGGATCAACCGCGGTCGGCAGCAAGGCCCGTAGTTGAATGGAATGCGGCCCGGGCTGCGGCGGCGACGTTCTCGGGGGTGAAGCCGTACTCGGCGAACAGGGTCCTCGCGTCGGCGGAGGCGCCGAAATGCTCCAGGGAGACGATGCGCCCGGCATCGCCCACGAACCGGTACCAGGTCAGCCCGATCCCGGCCTCCACCGCGACCCGCGCCTTCACGGCCGGCGGCAGCACGCTGTCCCGGTACTCGCGCGGCTGCTCCTCGAACCACTCCACGGACGGCATCGACACGACACGGGTACCGATCCCCTCGGCCTCCAACACCTCCCGCGCGGCGACGGCGAGCCGGACCTCGGAACCGGTGGCGATGAGGACCACGTCCGGCGACTCGGTCGACGACTCCTGGAGGATGTAACCGCCCTTCGCCGCATCGGAGTTGGGCGCGTACGTCGGCACGCCCTGCCGGGTGAGCGCGAGCCCGTGCGGGGCCGGGTGGGTGGCGTGCCGCTTGAGGATCTCGGCCCAGGCGACGGCGGTCTCGTTGGCGTCGGCCGGGCGGACGATGTTCAGGCCCGGGATGGCGCGCAGCGAGGCGAGGTGCTCGACCGGCTGGTGGGTGGGGCCGTCCTCACCGAGGCCGACGGAGTCGTGCGTCCAGACGTAGGTCACCGGCAACTGCATCAGGGCGGACATGCGGACGGCGTTGCGCATGTAGTCGGAGAACACCAGGAACGTGCCGCCGTAGATACGGGTGTTGCCGTGCAGCGCGATGCCGTTCATCTCCGCGGCCATCGAGAACTCGCGGATGCCGAAGTGGACGGTGCGGCCGTAAGGGTCGGCCTCGGGCAGCGGGTTGTCCTTCGGCAGGAACGAACTCGTCTTGTCGATGGTGGTGTTGTTGGAGCCGGCCAGGTCGGCGGAGCCGCCCCACAGCTCCGGGATGACGGCGCCGAGCGCCTGGAGCACCTTGCCAGAGGCGGCGCGGGTGGCGACCGACTTGCCCTCCTCGAAGACCGGGATCGAGGACTCCCAGCCCTCGGGCAGCTGACCGGCGACGATCCGGTCGAACAGCTGGGCGCGCTCGGGGTTGGCGGCGCGCCAGGTGCCGAGCTGCTTGTCCCAGGCGGCGTGCGCCTCGGCACCCCGGTCCAGGGCCCGGCGGGAGTGGGCGAGGACCTCCTCGGCCACCTCGAAGGACCGCTCGGGGTCGAAGCCGAGGATGCGCTTGGTGGCGGCGATCTCGTCGGTGCCGAGGGCGGAGCCGTGGGAGGCCTCGGTGTTCTGCGCGTTCGGGGCGGGCCAGGCGATGATCGTGCGCATCGCGATGATCGAGGGGCGCTCGGTCTCGGCCTGCGCGGCCTTCAGCGCCGCGTACAGCTCGGCCACGTCGATGTCGCCGCCCAGCGCGGGCTCGACGCGCTGCACGTGCCAGCCGTACGCCTCGTAGCGCCCCAGCACGTCCTCGGAGAACGCGGTCGCGGTGTCGCCCTCGATGGAGATGTGGTTGTCGTCGTAGAGGAAGACGAGGTTGCCGAGCTTCTGATGGCCGGCGAGCGAGGAGGCCTCGGCGGAGACGCCCTCCTGCAGGTCGCCGTCGGAGACGATCGCCCAGATGGTGTGGTCGAACGGGGACTCGCCCTGCGGGGCGTCGGGGTCGAACAGGCCGCGCTCGTAGCGGGCGGCCATCGCCATGCCGACCGCGTTGGCGACGCCCTGGCCGAGCGGGCCGGTCGTCGTCTCGACCCCCGCCGTGTGCCCGTACTCGGGGTGACCCGGTGTCTTCGAACCGTGGGTCCGGAACGCCTTGAGGTCGTCGAGCTCCAGCTCGTACCCGGCGAGGAAGAGCTGGGTGTAGAGGGTCAGCGAGGTGTGGCCGGGGGAGAGAACGAAACGATCCCGTCCGGTCCACTCAGGGTCGGCGGGATCGTGACGCATCACCTTCTGAAAGATCGTGTACGCGGCCGGGGCGAGGCTCATCGCGGTGCCCGGGTGGCCGTTGCCGACCCGCTGTACGGCATCCGCCGCCAAAAGACGCGCGGTGTCGACGGCACGCCGGTCGAGTTCGGTCCATTCGAAGCTGTCCGGTGTCTGCGTGCTCATCTTCAAAAGTCCTCGATCAGAGCGAAGTGGCTGGTCCAACGCGTTCAAAAGTAAAAGTCTGACTTTTACGAGGGAAGGTCGGCGTGTGTCAGGCTGTGGTGAAAGTGGGACACCGCGGCGGGCGCGGCGCACGGCTGAGCGCGGGTCGTGCACGACTGAGACGGCATGAGACGGACATGGTGGACACAAGGGCCCAAGGCGGAACGGGCCGAGAGGGCGACGGCGAGGGCGGCGGCGACCCGATCCGAACGTTCCCCTTCCCGGTGGATCTGAGCGTCCTCGGCGTCGGCATGCACGTCGGCCCGATGGGCTCGGGCCGCACCTGGCACGCCGCCGACGCACCGCTGGAGCGCGTCCACCGCATCGACTTCCACGTCGTGATGCTCTTCGGCGAGGGACCGGTCCGGCACATGGTCGACTTCGCCGAGTACGAGGCGAAGGCCGGCGACCTGCTGTGGATCCGCCCCGGGCAGGTCCACCGCTTCTCCCGCACCAGCGACTACCGGGGCACCGTCCTGACGATGCAACCCGGCTTCCTGCCCCGCGCCACAGTCGAGGCCACCGGCCTCTACCGCTACGACCTCCCGCCCCTGCTCCGCCCCGACGACGCCCAGCTCACCGCCCTGCGCTCCTCCCTCACCCAACTCCGGTGCGAGTACGAGGACACGACGACCCTCCCCCTGAGCCTGCACACGGCGGTCCTGCGCCACTCGCTGACGGCGTTCCTCCTGCGCCTCGCCCACCTCGCCGCGAGCTCGGCGGAGGCCGTGCGCCACCAGGGCGACACCACCTTCACCCTCTTCCGGGACGCGGTGGAGCGGGGCTTCGCCACCAACCACAGCGTCAGCGCCTACGCCGACCAGCTCGGTTACTCCCGCCGCACCCTCGTCCGCGCGGTCCGCGCCGCCACCGGCGAGACCCCCAAGGGCTTCATCGACAAGCGCGTGATCCTGGAGGCGAAACGGCTCCTCGCGCACACGGACCTGCCGATCGGCCGCGTGGGCGCGTCGATCGGGTTCCCGGACGCCGCGAACTTCTCCAAGTTCTTCCACCAGCACACGGAGGTGACGCCGGCGGTGTTCCGGGCGGAGTTGAGGTGAGGCAGGCCCGGCGGTTCGCCTTGACAGGCGGGACGTACTTCTTTACGAAAACCGCATGGCAGTCAATAAGAACGACCAGGAAGACCCGGTCCCCGTGTCCGCGCCGGACCTGGACATCGCGGCATCCCGCGCCTCCGTCGCCTTCCTCGAACGCCTCGCCGACAAACTCGGCGGTAGCGCCTCGGTCACGGCCGTCTACGGCGAACCCGTCACCAGCGACGGCATCACCGTCATCCCGGTCGCCAAGATCGCCTACGGCTTCGGGGGCGGGGCTGGACGCTCGGTCGAGGGCGGCAAGGTCGGGGACGGTGAAGGCGGTGGGGGAGGAGTGGAGGCCAAACCCCTCGGCTACATCGAGATCCGGGACGGCGTCGCGACGTACAAGCCGATCCGGAACACCTGGGGCGACGTCGTGCTCCCCCTCGCCGCACTCCTCGTCGGCGCAGCGCTCCCGAAGGCCCTCCGACTGCTACGCCGACGCCGCTGAACGTGCCGATGCCGCGCGAGGACGGCCGAGACCTCGCGAGGCACCGTCAACACACGCCTCAGCGCCCGAAGTTGAACCAGTTCACGTTCACGAAGTCCGCCCCCTGCCCACTGGTGAAGGTGAGATAGACGTCGTGCGTGCCCGTCACCCCGCTGATGTTCGCCGGGATCGTCCGCCACGACTGCCATCCGCCCGTGTTGCCGACGGCGAAACTGCCGACGGGCGCGTTGCTGCGGCTGTCCAGGCGCACCTCGACCAGGCCGCTGACGCCGCCCGCCGCACCGCTCGCCACTCGGGCGACGAACTGAGTGGCCGCCGTGGAGCCGAAGTTGACGCCCCGGTACAGCGCCCAGTCGCCGTTGGCGAGGGAGCCGATGTTCTGGCCGCCGCCCGAGTCGGAGGTGGACTCGGTGCTCGTGCCGCTCTGGCTGTCGAACGACTCGGCCTGGATGGCGCTGTAGGCGTCGCGGTTGCCCGTCGGCGGGGGCGTGGTACCGCTCCCACCGGCCGACAGCACCTGGACGTAGTCGACGACCATGGGCACCCCGGACTGCGTACCGCTGTCCAGGCCGCCGCCGAACGCGTCCGGGAAGGCGCCGCCCATCGCCACGTTCAGGATGATGAAGAAGCCGTGGTTGGTGGCGTTGGACCAGGTCGTCGCGTCCATCTGGCTCGCGTTGACCGAGTGGAACTGGGTGCCGTCGACGTAGAAGCGGATCGTCTCGGGGCTCACCGAGCGGTCCCACTCCATGGTGTAGGTGTGGAAGGCCGACTGGCATGTCGAGCCGGGACACGCCGTGTAGTTGCCGATGCCGCTGGTCTCGTTGCACGGCCCACCGGGGTTGGTGCCGCAGTGCATCGTGGCCCAGACCCGGTTCAGGCCCTGGACGTTCTCCATGATGTCCAGCTCGCCGACGCTCGGCCAGTTCTGGTAGTTGCCGCGGTAGGGCGCGCCCAGGGCCCAGAACGCCGGCCAGTAGCCCTCGGCGGCGGTGCCGGTGACGTTCGGCATCTGGATGCGGCCCTCGACGCGCAGCTTGCCGCCCGCCGGGGGCTGGAAGTCGGTGCGGTTGGTCTCGATGCGGCCCGAGGTCCAGTTGCCGGCGGAGTCGCGCAGCGGGGTGATGCGGAGGTTGCCGTTGCCGTCGAGCGAGACGTTGTTCGTGCTGTTCGTCATCGTCTCGACCTCGCCGGTGCCCCAGTTGGCGGGGCCGCCCGGATAGCCGGTGCCGGTCGCGTACTGCCAGTTGGAGGTGTTGACGCCGGTGCCCGCGGCGCCGTTGAAGTCGTCGAGGAAGACCTGCGTCCAGCCCGACGGGGGCGTGGGCGCGGAGGCGTTCGCGGACGGGACGGCTACGGTCGCGGCGGCCGCCGCCAGGCCCAGCGCGCCGAGCGCGGCGACGAGGACGCGCCTGAGGGGCCGCCGTCTGCGGTGTATGCCGGAGGATTCACTCATGGGGGGTGCTGCCTCTCGGTGTACGGAGTGGGGAAGGGTGCGAGTGCCTTTGAGAGAGGGCGAACGCGTTCCGCGTGCGTGTTACTGAGAGCGCTCTCAAAGTGTCGCCAATGTGCTCCCCGGCACTCCGGCCGTCAAGAGGTGAAGCAGAGAAATCCCGTTCCTCACGCGGGTCTTCACTCTATGAACACGGCGACTCGCTACACCGCACTGCCTGCCTTCCACTGTGCCCACGACAGGTTCCACCCGTTCAGCCCGTCGTCCGGATCGACGGTCCGCTCGCCCGAGTTCCTGACGACCATCACGTCCCCGAGAGAGACTGACCGCATGGAACTCGCCTTCACCGGCCCGGTGATCGAATGGCGCGGGCCCGCGCCGTACTACTTCGTCCGTGTGCCGGACGACGAGTCCGCCGACATCCGGCAGGTGGCCTCGATGGCCACCTACGGCTGGGGTGTGATCCCGGTCGAGGCCCGGATCGGCGAGGTCGCCTTCGAGACGTCGCTCTTCCCCAAGGACGGCGGCTATCTGCTGCCGCTCAAGAACGCCGTGCGCAAGCCGCGCGGTCTCGGCTCCGGTGACGAGGTGGCCGTGGAGATGACCGTACGTATCTGACCATGGCCAGGGACGGCCGCATGGCACCGGCACCCGTGCGGTGCCGGTGCCACGCCGGAGTCAGACGTTCGTCGGCACGGACGGCGGGGAGGCCGGTGGCGAGGCGGGTGTCTCCTCGTGCAGGCCGAACCGGTCGTGCAGGCGGCGCAGCGGCCCCGGTGCCCACCAGGCGCGGCGGCCGAGCAGCGCCATCGTCGCCGGGACCAGCAGCATCCGGACGACCGTCGCGTCGATCAGCACCGCGAGGGTGAGCCCGAGGCCGATCTGCAGGATCGGCGCGAAGCCGCCGGTCATGAAGGCGCCGAAGACCACCGCCAGGAGCAGCGCCGCACAGGTGACCACACGGCCCGAGCGGCGCAGACCGGTGACCACGGCCTGCTGGTCGTCGCCGGTCAGCTCGCGCGCCTCGCGCATCCGGGCCAGGATGAACAGCTCGTAGTCCATGGCGAGGCCGAACGCGATCGCCACGATCAGCGGCGGCGCGGTCAGGCTCAGCGCGTCCAGGCCCTCGCCGCCCAGCAGCCCGGCCAGGTGGCCGTCCTGGAAGACCCACACCACCACGCCGAGCGCGGCGCCCAGGCTGAGCAGGGTGGTGAGGATGGTGCGCAGCGGGATCAGCAGCGAGCCGGTGAAGGCGAAGAGCAGCGCGAAGATGCCGGCCAGGACGGTGACCGCCGCCCAGGGCGCCCGGTCGGCGAGCATCTCCCGGAAGTCCACCAGGCGAGCGGCCGGCCCGGTGACCTCGACGGGTTCGTCGCCGCGGACCTCCCGGATCCGCTCGACCAGGGCGGTGGCCTCCGCGCCGTCGACGCCGCCCGGCGGCCGGATGCGGACGACCGTGGCGCCGCCGGACAGTTCACGGGACTCGGCCGTCGGGGACAGGGCCCGGATCCGGTCGGCGGTCGCGCCGTCCGTGCCCGGCCGCAGCACGACGGTGATCGGGGAGACTCCGGTGCCGGGCGGGAAGTGCGCGTCGACGGTGTCGTACAACTGCCGTGCCTCGGTGCTCGACGGGAGCTGCTTGGCGTCGCCGAGGTTGATCGTCATGCCGGTGACGGGCAGCGCCAGGACCAGCAGGACCGGGACGACGGTGGCCAGGACGGCGATGCGGCGGCGGGCCGAGAAGCGGGCCAGGCGGGCGAAGACACGGCCCTCCTCACCCTCCGGCCGGACCTTCGCCGGGCTGATCCTCCCGCCGAACCTGGCGAGCAGCGCGGGCAGCAGCGTGAGCGCGGCCAGCATGTCGACCACCACCACCGCGGCCACGGCCAGGCCCATGCTGCGCAGGAACACGCTCGGGAACACCAGCAGCCCGGTCAGGCTGACGGCGACGGTGAGCCCGGAGAAAAGCACGGTCCGGCCGGCCGCGGCGACCGTGCGGTGCACGGCCTCCACCACGTCCTCGGTGCTGCGGCGTTCCTCGCGGAAGCGGACCACCATCAACAGGGCGTAGTCCACGGCGAGTCCGAGCCCCAGCATCGTGGTGACCTGGATCGCGTACACCGAGATGTCGGTGACCTCGCTGAACAGGAACAGCGCCAGGAACGCCCCCGCGATCCCACTGACCGCGATCACCAGCGGCAGCCCCGCCGCGCGCAGCCCGCCGAACACCACCAGCAGCAGGGCGAGGACGACCGGCAGTGAGATCAGCTCCGCGTTGCGTACGTCCTCCTGGGCCCGTTCGGAGATCTGCGTGCCCAGCAACGGGCCGCCGCTGACGTGGACTTCGGGCGCGTCGATCTGCCGGATGCGGTCGGCGGCGGCGTCCACGGCCCGTTCCTCGGCGTCGTCGTCGAGTCCGCCCTCCAGGGTGACGGGGATGATCAGGGCCCGCCCGTCCTCGGCGGTCAGGCCGCGCGTGGCGTACGGGTCGGGCACGTCGGCCACCCCGGCCACGGCCCGCACGTCGGCGACGGCCCGTTCGACCTGGGCCCGCAGACCGGGGTCGGACACGGCGGTGCCCTCGACGACGGCGGTGATCGACTCGCCGGTCGGGTCGGTGCGTTCGAGGTACTGTCCGGCCGCTTCCGACTCGGTGCCGGGGATGTCGGCCACGTTGTCGGAGAGCCGGCTGAAGACGCCCGTCCCGAGGCCGAAGCCGAGCAGCAGGAAGAGCACCCAGAGAGCGATGACGGTGAGCGGGCGGCGGGTCGCCGCCCGGGCGAGCATGGAGAGCACGGTGCCTCCCGGCGGACGTCGGTTGCCATCGCCCCCAGGCTCGTGCCGCGGGGGTGGTCACCGGATCGCCCAAGGGAGCGGTTTGCGGGCCTCCGTCGTACGGGGGAGAGGTGCCGCGATCTCCCTCGCTAGGGGGATCCCGGCGTCACGAGCCCCGTCTCGTAGGCGCAGATCACCGCCTGCACCCGGTCCCTGAGAGCGAGCTTGCCGAGCACGTTGCTGACATGGGTCTTCACCGTGTGCTCGCTGACGAACAGGGTCGTGGCGATCTCCGCGTTGGACAGCCCGCGGGCCAGCAGCCGCAGGGTCTCCACCTCGCGCGCGGTCAGGACGTCCAGGCGCTGCGGGGTGACCTCCGCCGCGGCCTCCTCGCGGCGGCGCCGCACGATGTCCGCGACCAGCCGCCGGGTCACCGTGGGTGCGAGCAGCGAGTCCCCGGCGGCGACGACCCGCACCGCGTGCACGAGATCGTCGCGCCGTACGTCCTTCAGCAGGAAGCCGCTGGCGCCCGCGCACAGCGCCTCGTACACGTACTCGTCCAGGTCGAACGTGGTCAGCATGACCACCTTGCAGCTGGACTGCCCGCACACCCGCCGGGCCGCGTCCAGTCCGTCCATGACCGGCATACGGATGTCCAGGAGCAGCACGTCGGGCGTGTGCCGCCGCACCGCGGCGACCGCTTCGGCGCCGTCCCCGGCCTCGGCGACCACCTCGATGTCCTGCTGTGCCTCGAGGATCATGCTGAAGCCCGCGCGTACCAGTTCCTGGTCGTCGGCGACGACCACCCGGATGCTCATCCCAGGGCCGCCTGCCGGTCGAGGGTCGCGGGAAGCCGTACGACGACCCGGAAGCCGCCCTCCGGCCCGCGCCCGGTGTGTGCGCTGCCCCCGCAGGCGGCGGCGCGTTCCCGGATGCCGATCAGACCGTGCCCGCCGTGGCCGGCCGTCGGCCCCCGTCCGTCGTCGGTGACCGTCAGGGTCAATTGGTCCTCCGCCCAGTCGAGTTCGACGATCGCGGAGGCAGCGTACGCGTGTTTGACGGTGTTGGTGAGGGCCTCCTGCACCACGCGGAAGGCGGCGACCTCGGTGTCCGGGGGCAGCGGGCGGGGCGTGCCGCAGGTGCGCAGCTCCACGCGCAGCCCGGTGGACTCGGCGACCTGGCGGACCAGGCCGGGCAGCTCGGCCACGCCCGGCTGCGGCAACCGCCATGGGCCGCCACCCGCCTGCGGGTCCTTGAGCACGCCGAGGATCCGGCGCAGCTGCGCCATCGCGTCCCGCCCCGCCGTCGCGATCGCGTCGAACGCCGCCTCCGCACGCGCCGGGTCGCTGCGCACCACGACCGGCCCGGCCTCGGCCTGCACCACCATGAGGCTCACCGCGTGCGCGAGGACGTCGTGCATGTCCCGGGCGATCCGGGAGCGCTCCTGGGCGATGGCCCGCGCGGTGTCGGCGGCCCGCTCCCGCTCCAGGCGCCGGGCCCGGTCCTCCAGCTCGGCGGTGTAGGCCCGCTGCACCCGGGCGAGCACGCCGAAGCCGTACGCGCAGACCACGCTCAGCAGATGGAAGGCGTATTCGAACGGCTGCGGGTCCTCCTTGTGCATCATCGTGAGCGAGACCCCGAGCAGCCAGCCCACCAGCATCAGCCGGCGGTGCCAGGGCCTGCCCAGGGCGGCCATCGTGTACAGGACGACGATGCCGCCGTACATCACGTCCGGTGGCGGCGCGTGGTAGACGGCCTGCGCCGGGGTGGCCACCGACACGGCACACGCGGTCGCGAACGGCGCCCGCCGGCGCCACACCAGCGGCACCGCGGTGGCCGCGCCGATCAGCCAGCCCTGCCAGGTCAGCCGGTCGTCGCCCTCGTCGGGGAAGATCCACTGCAGGGAGACGGCGAACAGCACGAGTGCGGCGAGCGCCGAGTCGACGACGTACGGGTTGGCGGTGCGCAGGCGCTCGGCTACGGGGGAGATCCAGGAACGAGCGGACACGGGCGGCTCCTCGGGGCAAGGGCCCTTTCAGTATCGCGAGGGACCTCGCGCCCCGTCCTCACCGGCGAGAGGGATATCAGCGGCCCGCCGCGAGGTCCCCTACGCCCCCTTCTCCGGCTGCCACCCCAGCCCCCGCGAGATCCCGCGCGCCGCGAGCCGCACCGCCGGCACCAGCACCGGCACCTGTGCGTCGGTCTGCGGTACGACCACGGACACGGCGGCGACGACCGACCCGCCCGGGCCGCGCACCGGTGCGGCGACCGACAGCGCGTCGTCGGTGACCTGGCGGCTGCTCACCGCCACCCCCGTGCGGCGTACGTCGGCCAGCACGCGGCGCAGCCGGGCCGGTTCGGTGACCGTGTACGGCGTGAAGGAGGCGAGCGGCGCGGCGCAGTACTCCTCCTGGAACTCCGGGGCGCTGTGCGCGAGCAGCGCGAGCCCCACCCCGGTGGCGTGCAGCGGCCAGCGCGCCCCGACCCGGATGTGCACGCCGACCGCCGACCGCCCCGACAGCCACTCGATGTAGACGACCTCGGGACCGTCCTGGACCGCCAACTGGACGTTTTCATGCGTCGCTTCGTACAGGTCCTCCAGATACGGCAGCGCGATCTGCCGCAGCGCCAGCCCGCGCGGGGCCAGCGCGGCCACCTCCCACAGCCGCAGCCCCACGTGGTAGAGGCCGGAGTCGTCCCGCTCCAGGGCGCCCCACTCGGTCAGCGCGGTCACGAGCCGGTGCGCGGTGGTCAGGGTCAGCCCGGCCCGCCGGCTGATGTCGGTCAGGCTGAGCGCCGGATGCTCGAGGTCGAAGGCGGCGAACACCGCCAGCAGCCGGTCGGGCGCGGAACGCCTCCCCTTGGCCGTCAGGGAGGGCACGGCGTCGGCGGTCATCGGCGTCCCCTCACCCCAGCCCGGACTCGGTGACTTTCCGCAGCAAGGTGTGCAGCTGCTCGCGCTCGGCGGCGTCGAGCGGCTGGACCAGCTCGTTGGTCACGCGCTGCCCGGCCTCGTCGGTGTCCCGCAGGAAGGCCCGGCCCCCGTCGGTCAGGACGACGATCCGGCTGCGGCGGTCGTCGGGGGAGGGGCGCCGCTCGGCGAAGCCCAGTTTCTCCAGGTCGTCGACCAGGCCGACGATCGCGCTCGGGTCGTAGCCGAGCGACGCGCTCAGCTCGCGCTGGAGCGCGCCCGGGGACGTGGCGAGGAAGCGCAGCAGCGCGTAGTGGCGCAGGCGCAGGCCCGACTCCTGGAGGAAGGAGTTGAACAGCTGACCGGAGCGCAGGCCGAGGCGGTACAGCAGATAGCCCGTGTCCGCGTGCAGTCCGCGCATCCACGGCTCGCTCGAGTCGATCGGTGCGGGGTTCGTGGTCTGCCGGCTGGTGATGGCGGGCTCCCTGGTCGAGGCCCCGGGTGGGGCGGTGCGTACGTACGGGACCCAGCATGACGCAAGGACGGGTCGACAACAACTATTGACGTCGACAACTATTGTTCTTACCTTCGATCTCGAAGCCGCACCCCCACCGAAGGGACCCGCTCGTGCCCAGCATCGATCTCACCGGCAAGGTCGCCGTCGTCACCGGCAGTGGCCGGGGCCTCGGCCTCGCCTACGCGCAGGCCCTGGCCGCCCATGGCGCCGCCGTGGTCGTCAACGACATCGACGAGGCCGTGGCCGACGCGGCCGTGAAGACCATCACCGAGGCCGGCGGCAAGGCCGTCGCCGAGGTCGTCCCGGTCGGCACCACCGAGGCCGCGGACCGGCTGGTCGGCCGCGCCGTCGAGGAGTTCGGGCGGCTCGACGTCCTGGTGACCAACGCGGGCATCCTGCGCGACAAGGTCCTGTGGAAGATGACCGACGACGACTTCGACGCGGTGATCACGACCCACCTCAAGGGCACCTTCACCTGCGCCCGCGCCGCCGCCGTCCGCATGCGCGAACAGGGCGAGGGCGGCACCCTGATCCTGGTCGGCTCCCCGGCCGGCCAGCGCGGCAACTTCGGGCAGACGAACTACGCCGCCGCCAAGGCCGGCATCGCCGCCTTCGCCCGTACCTGGTCGATGGAGCTGGGCCGCGCGGGCATCACCGTCAACGCGATCGTGCCGGTCGCCGCGACCGCGATGACCGAGACCATCCCGGCCTTCGCCCCGTACGTCGAGGCCCTGAAGAACGGGCAGCCCTTCCCGGACTTCCTGCGCAAGGGCGAGGGCTTCGGCACCCCCGAGGACTGCGCGGCCCTGATTCCCTTCCTCGCCTCCGAGGCCGCCCGGGGCGTCACCGGCCAGGCCATCGGCATCGGCGGCGACAAGGTGGCACTCTGGTCGCATCCGCAGGAGATCGCGGCGGCCTACGCCGACGGCGGCTGGACCCCCGGCACGCTGGCCGACGTCTGGCCGACCTCGGTCGGCGCCGAACTCCAGTCGGTCGGCATTCCGGCGCCCAAGTTCCCGGAGGCGTGATGGACCTCTCGCTGAACGTGGACGAACTGGTCGCGATCGACGTCCACACCCACGCGGAGGTCTCCTCCAAGGGCCACTCCTCCCTGGACGACGACCTGCACGACGCCTCCTCCGCCTACTTCAAGGTCGAGGGCAAGCGGAAGCCGACCCTTGAGGAGACCGCCGCCTACTACCGCGAGCGCAAGATGGCCGCCGTCATCTTCACGGTCGACGCCGAGTCCGCGACGGGCACCGCGCCGGTCCCGAACGAGGAGGTCGCCGAGGCGGCCGCCGCCAACGCCGACGTGCTGATCCCCTTCGCCTCCATCGATCCCTTCCGGGGGAAGGCGGGCGTCAAGCAGGCCCGCCGTCTGGTCGAGGAGTACGGGGTGAAGGGCTTCAAGTTCCACCCCAGCATCCAGGGCTTCTTTCCCAACGACCGCTCGGTGGCGTACGACCTCTACGAGGTGATCGAGGAGACGGGCACGATCGCCCTCTTCCACACGGGGCAGACGGGCATCGGCGCCGGGGTGCCCGGCGGGGGCGGCATCCGCCTGAAGTACTCGAACCCGCTCCACGTGGACGACGTGGCGGCCGACTTCCCCCACCTGAAGATCATCCTCGCCCACCCGTCCTTCCCCTGGCAGGACGAGGCCCTCGCCGTCGCCACCCACAAGCCGGGCGTGCACATCGACCTGTCCGGCTGGTCGCCGAAGTACTTCCCGCCGCAGCTGGTGCAGTACGCCAACACCCTGCTGAAGGAGAAGGTCCTCTTCGGTTCCGACTTCCCCGTCCTCACCCCCGACCGCTGGCTCGCCGACTTCGAGAGGCTGTCGATCAAGGACGAGGTCAGGCCGAAGATCCTCAAGGAGAACGCCGCCCGCCTGCTCGGGCTGACGAAACCGTAAGGGGCGCGACATGCGCAACGAGGGACTGGGGTCGTGGCCCGCACGCCGGGCCCGCAAGACCCCCCATCGCACCGCCCTGCTCCATGGCGACACCGCCTACACCTACGCACAGCTGCACGACCGCACCACCCGCCTCGCCCACGCCCTGCGCGAGAGGGGCGTAAGGCGCGGCGACCGCATCGCCTACCTGGGCCCCAATCACCCCTCCTACCTGGAGGCCCTGTTCGCGGCCGGCACGCTCGGCGCGGTCTTCGTCCCGCTCAACACCCGCCTGGCCGGCCCCGAGATCGCCTACCAGCTCGCCGACTCCGGCGCCAAGGCCCTCGTCTACGGCCCGTCACACGCCGGACTCGTCGCGGGACTTCCGGGCAGCACCGACGTGCGTACGTACGTCGAGGTCGGCGCGGAATACGAGGCGGCGCTGGCGTCGGCCTCCGGGGAGCCCATCGACGCACCGGTCACGCCGGACGACACCTGCATCATCATGTACACCTCGGGCACGACCGGCCGCCCCAAGGGCGCGATGCTCACCCACGGCAACATCATCTGGAACGCGCTCAACGTCCTGGTCGACACCGACCTGATCGCCGACGAACGCGCCCTGGTCTCGGCCCCGTTGTTCCACACGGCGGGCCTGAACATGCTGACGCTGCCGGTCCTGCTCAAGGGCGGCACCTGCGTCCTGGTCGAGGCCTTCGACCCGGACGCCACCCTCGACCTGATCGAACGGCACCGGATCACCTTCATGTTCGGCGTCCCGACCATGTTCGACCAGGTGGCCAGGCACCCCCGCTGGCCTGACGCCGACCTGTCGTCGCTGCGCATCCTGACCTGCGGCGGTTCCCCGGTGCCGACCCCGCTCATCGCCGCCTACCAGGAACGGGGACTGACGTTCCTTCAGGGCTACGGCATGACCGAGGCCGCGCCCGGGACCCTGTTCCTGGACGCCGAACACGCGGTCACCAAGGCCGGTTCGGCGGGCGTACCGCACTTCTTCAGCGACGTACGGGTGGTACGGCCGGACATGGTGCCGGTCGACGTCGGGGAGACCGGCGAGGTCGTGGTGCGCGGCCCGCATGTCATGCCCGGCTACTGGGGGCTGCCCGAGGAGACGGCCGCCTCCTTCGCGGACGGCTGGTTCCGCAGCGGGGACGCGGCACGCGTCGACGAGGACGGCTATGTCTTCGTCGTCGACCGCATCAAGGACATGATCATCAGCGGCGGCGAGAACATCTACCCCGCCGAGATCGAGGACCTGCTCCTCGCCCACCCGGACATCGTCGAGTGCGCGGTGATCGGGGTGCCGGACGACAAGTGGGGCGAGGTGCCGCGCGCGGTCGTCGTGCCGCGCGAGGGCGCCTCGCTCGACCCCGACGAACTCCTCGCTTCCCTCGCCGGCCGGCTCGCCAAATACAAAATCCCGAAATCGGTGGTGCTCGCGGACGAACTCCCGCGCACCGCCTCCGGAAAACTCCTCAAATCCCGTGTCCGTAACCGGTACGGCAACCAGTAAGGAATCGCATGAGCATCACCGTGAACGGCCTCGACGAACTGAAGAAGCTCGCGGGCAGCGACCTCGGCACCAGTGAGTGGATCGAGATCACCCAGGAGCGCATCAACACGTTCGCCGACGCCACGGGCGACCACCAGTGGATTCACGTCGACCCCGAGAAGGCGGCCGAGGGCCCTTTCGGCGCCCCCATCGCCCACGGCTACCTCACCCTCTCCCTCTTCATCCCCTTGTTCACCGAACTGCTCGACGTCCAGGGCGTCACCACGAAGGTGAACTACGGCCTCAACAAGGTGCGGTTCCCCTCCCCGGTCAAGGTCGGCTCGCGCATACGGCTGGTCGGGAAGCTGGCGGAGGTCGAGGAGGTGCCGGGCGGGGTGCAGATCACGGTCGACGGCACCGTCGAGATCGACGGCGGGGCGAAGCCGGCGGCGGTGCTGCAGAGCCTCTCGCGGTTCTACGCCTGACCCCGAGCGCGGTGCGGATGGGGCGTGTGAGGTAAGTCACCTGAGCAGCGTAAAGTTCACACTCGGCGTCCCTCGGTCGTTGACCTGCGGAATGTCCCGACTCGTAGGCTTCCCCTAGGGTCGCTACGCCCCGGTAGGCGATACGGTTTGCGGACCAGGCTCTCCGCCGCGCGGCGCAGGGTCGATGAACCTCACCCTTCCACTCTCCTGACCAGGGGACACTGTGATCAAGCGAGCAAGAACCACTGCGCGGTCGACGGCCGTCGTCGACACCCACGCTGCCGCGACGCGACTCGACGCCCCGAGTGAACCGAAGTACGCCCGAGCACGGCGCCGCGCTCTTTCCGCCACGCAGAACCGTAGGACGGACGGGATCACCTTCTCGTCGTCGGTTGGATGACATCGAGTCTCCCAGAATGACTAGCCCGCTGGTTCCGCTTCGACAACTCGTACTCAAGGTGCACAGCCGGTGCGACCTGGCATGTGATCACTGCTACGTGTACGAGCACGCCGACCAGAGTTGGTCCTCCCGGCCCAAAGTGATCTCCGACGAGGTCGTTTCCTGGACGGCGCTGCGTCTGGCGGAACACGCCAAGGCTCACGCACTGCCCTCCGTGCAGGTCATCCTGCACGGAGGTGAGCCTTTGCTGGCCGGCCCGGCGCGGTTACGCCGAATCTGCGAAGAACTGCGTACCCATCTGGACGGGGTTTCCCGGCTCGACTTACGCATTCACACCAACGGAATTCAGCTCAGCCGCAGATTCCTCGACCTTTTCGCCGAATTCGACGTCCGGGTGGGTATTTCCCTGGACGGCGACCGGGCCGCCAATGACCTGCACCGCCGTTATTCCGACGGCCGCAGCAGCCACGACAGAGTGCTCGCGGCGCTCTCACTTCTCCGGCAGGAAAGCTACCGCCATCTGTACGCGGGCCTGCTCTGCACCATCGACGTGCGCAACGACCCCGTCGCCGCCTACGACGCGCTGGCCGCCGAGGACCCGCCGCGCATCGACTTCCTTCTGCCGCACGCCACCTGGGACGACCCGCCCCTGCGCCCCGACGGCGCCGGTACGCCGTACGCCGACTGGCTGATGGCCGTCTACGACCGCTGGGACGCACAGGGACGGCCGATGCCGGTGCGGCTGTTCGACTCGGTCATCAGCACCCTGGGCGGCGGCCCGAGCCTGACCGAGAGCATGGGGCTCGCGCCGGCCGATGTCGTGGTGGTCGAGACCGACGGCACCTTCGAGCAGGCGGACTCGCTCAAGACCGCCTTCGACGGCGCACCGGGCACCGGCGAGGACGTCTTCCGCCACTCCCTCGACGAGGTGGCTCTGCATCCCGGCATCACGGCCCGTCAACAGGGGCTGGCCGGGCTGAGCGAGACCTGCCGGTCCTGCCCGGTCGTGCGCTCCTGCGGGGGCGGGCTGTACGCACACCGGTATCGCGGGGACGGCACGGACTTCGACAATCCGTCGGTCTACTGCACGGACCTCGAAGCGCTCATCCGGTCCATCGACGCCCGCACCGGAGCCGGAGCGGGCCGACCGGTCGAGGGATTCGACGCCCTGGCCGACGGCACCGACGACGGCACGGCCGTACGGGAGCTGGCGGGGGCGAGGCAGGCGGTCACCCGTGAGCTGCTGGCCCTCATCGACCAGGAACCGGGCGACGACGCCGAACTGTGGGCCTCCGCATGGCGCACGGCGCTCGAACTCGGCCGACGGGGCAGCGCTCCGGTGGCGGCGCTGCTGTCCCACCCGTACACCCGTGTCTGGGCCGTGCGCTGCCTCGACGGCGCGGCGCCGGCCGGCCATCTCGCCGCGCTCCTGGCCGCTGCCGCGCTGCCCGCCGGTGCCCTCGACCGCATCACGGTGCCGGTGCGCGACGGCTACGCCCACCTTCCCGGGCTGGGGCGGCTGCGCACCGAAACCACGGCGCCCACGGTCGATCTGACGCCCGATCGGATCGACGGCCCCGGATGGGAGCGCCTGCGGTGGCTGCGAGCCGACGGGCTGGAGGTGGCGCTGGACGACATCGATCCGTACCGCGACTGCTTCGACCGGCCTGTCCGGGGGCGGCTGACGGACGCCGAGGTCGCACAGTGGCGGCATGTGCTGCCCCAGGCATGGGCGTTGATCCGCAGGGCGCTGCCGCGCACGGCCGAGGCGATGGCCGCCGGTGTCCGTGTGATCACCCCGCTCGTCGGCTCGGCCGATCCCCTACCCACCGCTGCCGGTGCCGGATTCGCGGCGCTGGGGGCCGCCCCGACCACCGACCCGGTACACCTCGCGAGCGAACTGGTACGGGGCTTCCGGCTCGGCGCCCTCGACGCCCTGCTCGACCTGTGTGAGCTCTACGACGAGAGCGACACCCGCGTCGGCGAACTGCTCGCCGACGTCTACGCCCGCGCGGCGACCGACCTGCTGCGGCCCGACCCCGAAGCGGCGCGGCGTACCCGCGCCCGGCTGGACGAGCTGGCCGCCGCCCCCTCACTGACCGCGCTCGGACGGCGTTTCGTCGACGGTGTGCGGCGGGGCGGCGTATGACGGCGGTCCGGCTCTCGGTGCGCGATCTCGACGCCCTGGGCGTACGAGCCGGAGAGACCTTGCTGGTGCACGCCTCCCTGCGCCGGGTCGGTGTGACCGCCGACGTCGTGCGGCGTGTGCTGGTCGACGGGCTCGGACCGGGAGGCACGCTGGTGGTCCCGACGTTCACCGCCGGGAACTCCGACACCTCACCGGAATACCGCAGCCACACACAGGGCATGACGGACAGTCAGTTATCGGACTACCACGAGGAGATGCCGCCCTTCGACCGCCTGCGCACGCCCTCGCAGGGCATGGGGCGGCTGGCCGAGGCCGTGCGGCGCGCCCCGGACGCGGTGCGCAGCAGGCATCCGCAGACGTCCTTCGCTGCCGTCGGCGCCCGGGCCGCGGAGCTGATGGCGGACCACGACGAGGAATGCCACCTGGGGGAGGAGTCGCCGCTCGCCCGCCTGTACGCCGCGGACGCGCGGGTGCTGCTGATCGGTGTCGGCTACGAGGTGTGCAGCGCCTTCCACCTCGCCGAGTACCGCGTCGCCGACCCGCCCTGGCGGGAGTACCGCTGCGTCGTCCTGCGGGACGGACTGCGCCACTGGATGTCGTACAAGGACGTCGACCTGAACGACGGCGACTTCGGCGCCCTCGGTGCCGCGTACGAGGCGCACGACGCCGCCCTGCCCGTGCCCGGCGTGCGGCACGGGCGGCTCGGGTCGGCCCGGGTGCGGTCGTTGCCGCTGCGGGCGGCGGTGGACTTCGCGGTCGGATGGCTGGCCGGAAATCGCCCCAGCCCACACCTGACGAAGCGGCTACAAAAAGCGCCCGGCTTCCTACACTGAGTGTCCACGCTCCCAGGGGGACGGAGCGGGATCGGGGGACCATGTGCAGCCGATGGCGCCGTTACGGGCGGACGCGACCGCCCCGTACTTCTTTCTCAGCTACGCCCACACTCCCCGGGACGAGACCGACGAGAGTGATCCGGACGTGTGGGTGCACCGGCTCTTCCGCGATCTGTGCGAGGACATCCGGCAGCTGACCGCCGTGCCGCTCGGCGCGTCCGGATACATGGACCGCTCGATGCGCGCGGGCCAGCTGTGGACGACCGAGCTGGGGGACGCGCTCGCCGCCTGCCGGGTGTTCGTGCCCCTGTACTCGCCGCGCTACTTCAACAGCTCCTGGTGCGGCAAGGAGTGGACGATCTTCGCGAACCGGGCCGCGCGGTATCGGACCGAGGGGCGCCGGGGCACACCGGGCGCGATCGTGCCGGCCCTCTGGGCGCCGATCGAGGACCACCAACTCCCCGAGACCGTCAAGGACATCCAGTACAGGCACCCCGAACTCGGCGACCGGTACCGGGACTACGGGTTCTACGGCCTGATGAAGCTGAGCAGCCAACGCCGCCACTACCAGCGAGCCGTGTTCGAACTGGCCCGGCGCATCATCGAGGTCGGCAGGAGCGTGGTCGTCGAGCCGGGGGAGACCCCCGCCTGGGACGCCGTGCACGACACCTTCGCGACCCTGCGCACCGGGCGCGTGCTGCGCATCACCGTGGCCGCGGGCTCCCTGGACCGGCTGCCCGAGGGACGCAGCCCCGACTACTACGGCCCCTCGGCGCTCGACTGGAACCCCTTCCGGCCCGAATGCCCCAGGCCCCTGGCCGAGATGGCCGCCGCGATCGCCGAACGCAACGGGTTCCGGCCCGACCTCCAGGCCTTCGACACCTGGCACAGCGAGGCCGGGGGTACCCCCTCCGCGGGAGGATCGGCGGCCGTCGCCGGCCCGGAGGTCATGCTGCTCGACCGCTGGCTGCTGCGCGACCCCGAACAGCGCACCCGCCTCAGCAAGTTCGACGCCACCCATCGCCCGGCGACCGGCCTCATGGTGCCCTGGAACGACGACGACCCCGACAGCGAGGACGCCAAACAGGCGCTGACCGCCGAGACGGCGGCGACCCTGCCGCGCACCGTCAGCCAGGGGGAGCAGGCGTGCCGGCCCGCCGTCCGCGGCATCCCCGACCACGAGTCCTTCGACGCGCTGCTGCCACGTGTCGTGCAGTGGGCAGCGGCCCAGCACCTCAAGCAAGCCCCCGCGCAGCCGCCGCCGGGCAGGGCCACCCCCCGCTTCCGGCTGAGCATCGCCGGGCACGACGACAACCTGTCACCGGTGCATCGCCCGCATGCCGAGGAGGAAGACCGCGATGAGCAGCCTTGACGGACGGGCCGGCCGCGACGGCCGGGTCGTGACGTTCTACTCGTACAAGGGCGGCACCGGCCGGACCATGGCCCTCGCCAACACCGCCTGGATCCTCGCCGCCAACGGCAAGCGTGTCCTCGCCGTGGACTGGGACCTGGAGGCGCCCGGCCTGCACCGCTTCTTCCACCCGTTCCTCGACCCGGCGACGGTCGGCGCCACCACCGGCGTCATCGACCTGCTCACCGACTACGCCTGGGCGGCCTCGGCCGACGCCACGGAGACCGAGCACCGGCCCCCGGACTGGCACCGCCAGTACGCCCGCATCCAGCGCCACGCGGTCTCCCTGGACTGGCCGTTCCCCGAGCCGGGCACCCTCGACCTCGTCTCCGCCGGCCGGCAGAACCGTGACTACTCGGCGATCGTCTCCACCTTCGACTGGGACAACTTCTACGAACACCTCGGCGGCGGGCTGTTCTTCGACGCGTTACGCGACGACATGCGGCACCACTACGACTACGTCCTCATCGACAGCCGCACCGGTCTCTCCGACATCGCCGACATCTGCACCGCCCATCTGCCCGACATCCTCGTCGACTGCTTCACCCTCAGCGGCCAGAGCATCGACGGGGCCGCCGCGGTCGCCCACCACATCGACGAACGCTTCCGCAGCCGCCGTATCCGCATCCTGCCCGTGCCGATGCGCATCGACGAGGGCGAGAAGGAGAAGGCCGACGCGGGACGCTCCCTCGCCCGGGCCAAGTTCGACCGGTTCCCCTCCGGCATGACCGAGACCCAGCTCACCGGCTACTGGGGCTCGGTGGAGATCCCGTACCGGCCCTACTACGCCTACGAGGAGACCCTGGCCACCTTCGGTGACGAGGCGGGAAACGCCGGCTCGCTGCTCGCGGCCTTCGAACGGCTCACCGGCGTCATCACCGACCAGGCCGTCACCGCGCTGCCGCGCATGGACGAGGAGGTGCGCCTCGCCATCAAGAAGGCGTTCACCCGCAGCCGTTCGGCGCTCCCGGCCGACCTGCACCTCAGCTATGTGTCCGAGGACCGGATGTGGGCCGATTGGATCGCCGCGCTGCTCACCCGGGCCGGCTTCCGGGTGGTGCTGAAGTACGTCGGCTGCGAGAGCGACGGGGCCGAGAAGCCGGCCGACCGCACGGTGGTCGTGCTCTCCCCGGCCTACCAGCGCTCGGCGCGTGCCCGCCAGGTGTGGGAGGCCGCGACCGGGGGCGATCCCTCCGGCCGGCGCCAGGTCGTCCCGGTCCGGGTGGGGGACATCCGTCCGGCGCCGACGTTCAGCGAGTGGGCGCCGGTGGACCTGGTGCGGCTGGACGAGACACAGGCCACCGGAGCGCTGCTGCGCGCCCTCGGCAAGCCCGCCCTGCCCGCCGAGCGTCAGGCCGACGGGCCGCCCACCGAGGCCCGCTTCCCGGGCACCGCGCCCAAGTTCTGGAACGTCTCGCCCCGCAACGCCTCCTTCACCGGCCGCAGCGCCCTGCTGGAGAGGCTGCGCGACAGCCTCGGCTCCAGCACCACCGGCGTCTCCCCGGCGCCGTACGCCCTCTACGGCCTCGGCGGGGTCGGCAAGACCCAGATCGCGCTGGAGTACGTGCACCGGTTCGCCGCCGACTACGACCTGGTGTGGTGGATCCCCTCCGAGCAGAACGAGCTCGTCATCTCCTCCCTCGCCGAACTCGGCGGCCGCCTCGGCCTGCGGGTCGGCGACGAGGCGGCGCAGGCCGCGCAGGAGGTGCGGGACCATCTGCGCCAGTCCGGCTCCACGCTGCGCTGGCTGCTGGTCTTCGACAACGCCGACGAACCGCAGGAGGTCAGCCGGCACTTCCCCGGCGGCAACGGCCACATCCTGGTCACCTCCCGCAACCAGGGCTGGTCCCAGCACGGGGAGACCATCGAGGTCGACCCCTTCCTGCGCGAGGAGAGCATCGAGCACCTGCTGCGCCGGGCCGCCGACCTCAGCGTCGAGGACGCCGACCGGGTCGCCGCGGCCGTCGGCGACCTGCCCCTCGCCCTCGACCAGGCCGGCGCCTGGCTCGCCGAGACCGGCACCCCCGTCGACACCTATCTGGCGGAACTGGACCAACAGGCCGAACTCGTCCTGTCGTTCAGCCAGCCCTCCAACTACCCGCAACCGGTCGCGGCCACCTGGAACGTCTCCATCGAGCGCCTCAAGGAGCGCTCCCCGGCCGCGGTGCAGCTGCTGCAGCTGTGCGCCTTCTTTGCGGCCGAGCCGATCTCCATGAAGCTGCTCTACGGCGACGAGATGATCCGCGTGCTGGCCGAGAAGGACCCCTCGCTGCAGGAGAAGATGGTCCTCGGCCGGGTGATCCGGGAGATCGGCCGCTTCGCGCTGGCCAAGGTCGACCGGGGCACCGAGTCGATCCAGGTGCACCGGCTGGTCCAGGCCGTCATCCGCGCGCAGATGACACCGCAGGAACAACTGGACGCCCAGCACGTCGTGCACCGCATCCTGGCCGGCGCCCGGCCCTCGGGCGAGGAGCCGATCGACGCCCCGGAGAACCGTCCGGTCTTCGCCGCGATCTGGCCGCACCTGGAGGCCTCCGAGGCGAGCACCTGCGACGAGCCCAAGACCCGCCAGCTCCTCATCGACCGGGTGCGCTACCTCTGGAAGCGCGGTGACCTCAACGTCGCCTTCAGCCTCGGCGAGGAGCTTCGCTCGTCCTGGGAGGTGCAGCTGAACGCCCGCAGCACCCAGATCGCCGAGCTGGAAAAGCGGATCGCCGCGGACAAGGAACGCACCGGCACGGCCGACGCCGAGCACACCAAGGCGCTGGCGGAACACGAGCGCTATGCCCGGGACCTGCGGATGCAGATCCTCTATCTGCGCTTCCACATCGCGAACGTGCTGCGCTCCCTCGGCAAGTACGTGGAGGCGGAGCGGGTGGGCTCGGACACCCTGGCCCAGCAGCGCCGGCTGCTGGCCCCGGACCATCCGCACGTCCTGATGACGACCAGCGGGCTGGCGACCGACCTGGGGAGCATCGGACGGTTCGCCGAGGCCCTGGAGATGGCCACGGCGGCGTACGGCGGATTCAAGGAGAGCTTCGGTGAGGACCACCCGCGCACCCTCAAGGCCAACAACAACCGAGCCGTCTGCCTGCGCCAGCTCGGCCGCTACGGCGAGGCACGCGACGTCGACCAGGAGATCTACGACCGGTGGCGCAACGATCTCGGTGAGACGAACCCGGAGACCCTGCTGAGCGCCACCAACCTGGGCCGCGATCTGCGGGAGGTGGGCGAGTACGGCACCTCGATCTCGCTGCTGCGCCGCGGATACACCGCCTATCAGGAGCTGTTCGGCGACACCTACCCCGAGACCCTGCGCACCGCCAAGAGCCTCGCCGTCTCCCTGCGCAAGGCGGGACAGGTCGCCGAGGCCCGCGCCATCACCCACCAGACCCGCGAGAACTACCGCACCCGGGAGATCCCCACCACAACCCCCGACGTCCTGGACTGCACCCTCAACTACGCCACCGACCTGTACGCCACCGGAGCCCGCGACGAGGCCCTCGCCCTGGCCGAGGAGGTCGTGCCCCAGTACCGGACGGCACCCGGCGTGCGGCACCCGGCGACGCTGGCCGCCGTCAACAACCTGGGTATCTTCCTGCGCGGCTCCGGCGAGGTGGGCAAGGCACGGGCCCTGCTGGAGGAGAACCTGGCCACGCTGCGCGAGGTGCTCGGCGAACGCCACCCGTACAGCCTCGCCTGCGCCGTCAACCTCGCCAACGTGCTGGCGGAACTGGGCAGGCTGGGCGAGGCCGAGGAACTCGAGCGGATGGCCGTCGCCGGATTCCAGGCCGGTCTCGGCCACGGCCACCCCGACACCGTCGTCTCGCGCGCCAACCTGGCGGTGACCCTGCGCACCCTGGACCGGATCCCGGAGGCCGAACAGCTCCAGGAGAGCGCCCGCACCGATCTGGCCCGGCTGCTCGGCGAGGACCATCCGCACACGGCGACCGTGCGCGAGGGCAAGCGGATCCACCGGGATCTGGAACCCCTGCCGGTGTGAGAGCCGGTCGCGGCGCGGGCGGGGTCTGTTCACAGGCGCTGACAGGCCGCGGGGTCAGTGCTGGTCGACGGTCACCCCGGGCCGGCGGCCGCCCAGCAGCCAGGTCACGATGTCCGGCAGCACACGCAGCGACCCGAAGTGCGCGGCGGCGGGCTGCAGGATGGCGGTCACGCTGGGGATGCGGGCGGCCAGCCAGCGGGTGTGGCTGGGCGGGGAGAAGACGTCCTGCTCCCCGTGCCACAGCAGCACCGGCACGAAGATGTCGGCCGGATTGAACCCCCAGGGGCTGCAGAACGACAGCGCGTCGTCCACCCATCCGTCGGCCGACACCCGCAGTGCCTCGCGGTAGTTGCGCAGCAGCATGGCCCGGACCCCGGCGTCCGCGACCACCCTGAGATCGGACTCGGTGAGGTCCCGGCGCAACTGCGCCAGCAGCCGCACCGGGTCCGAGCGGATGGCGACGGACCGAAGGCGCAGGCTGGCCGCGAGCCGGTCCGGGCTGGCGAGGGCCTTGGAGAACTCGTTGACGTTGGAGGCCGCCATTCCGGCGAACCAGTCGAGTCCGTCCGCGTCGCGCGGGGCCAGGCTCACCAGCACCGCGACCCGGGTCACCCGGTCGGGCAGCAGGGCGGCACAGGCCAGCGCGTGCGGTCCGCCGCCGGAACGGCCGACCACGGCGAACCGCTCGATACCGAGGGTGTCGGCGACGGCGGCGACATCGGCCGCGACGTGTGCGACGGACCGCCCGGGCAGCGGATCCGAGGAACCGTAGCCCGGGCGGTCGTAGGTGATCAGCTGGACCCGCTGGTGGTAGAGCAGCATGGGCCGGGGTGCGGGGCCGAGTCTGCTCCCGGGTGTGCCGTGCAGCAGGAACACCGGAAAACCGCCCGGATCACCGGAGATCTCGACGGCTAATCGTCGTCCGTCCCCCGTGTACACGTCTTTGAGCATGCGCGGTCTCCCCTCGAGGCCCCCGCCCGCGGTGGCATGCCGTGTGGTCGTGCAACGGCAATTCCCCATCGTGCCCCAGATCATCCCGATGTGCGGGAGTTTCCGGCTTCTGGCGGGTCAATGACCGCCGGGTGACGCCGACTTGTCGCTTCGGCGGCCGAACTCGCTCAGTCCGTGCCCTGCTTGTACGAGTACACGGCCGTCGTCACCGCGCACACCCCCGGCGGGATCATCTGCGCCCGCAGCGTGCCGCTGTTCACGTCGTAGTCGACGCCCTCCGTCTCGAAGGTGCCCGTGCACACGCTGCGCTGCGGCAGTGCGAACAGACTCTTCACCGCGCCGGTGACCGGCTGACCGTCCACCTTGCGCTCCAGGTCCACCTGGAGCAGCGGGCGGATCTGGGGGAAGAGCGTCCCTGTGGCGTCGTTCGAGGCGCACAGCAGCCGGGTGTCCGTCACGAAGTCGCAGCCCTGGATGTCGCGCACCGGCTTGTCCAGGGTGATCTGCCAGGCCTCCTTCAGGTCTCCGCCCGTGGGCGGGGTGGAAGGGTTGAGCAGGGGGGCGGGGAAGACCTGGAGTCTGTTCTGCTCCCCCCACTCGCCCGACACCAGCCACTGCCCGTCGGGCGAGACGGTGGCGAAGGAGTTGTTCAGCTTCTCGCCCGGGTTGAGCCGGTGGACGTACTCGTAGCGCTTCCCGGCCGGGGTCGTCACCGCGAACATCTTCGACGTGGCCGTGTCCGGGCCCTGGTAGGCGTCGAAGGTGTGGCCGCGGGCGACGTCCGGGTCGCCGATGTGGTTCCAGCCCTTGATCCGCAGGTCCAGCGGGATGGAGGCGAGCCCGCGGTACAGCAGTGAGCCGTCCGCGCGGCTCGCCAGGCCCTGCCCGCCGCCCAGCGTGTCCGTGTACGCCCTGCCGGTCTGCGCCCACTGCGGGTCACCGGCGGCGGACGCCGTCCCCGCGCCGAGCGCGAGCGCGGCCAATAAGCAACCGGGGGTGAGGAAATGACGTCTCATCAGGCTCCTGCCACGTCGACGAATACCGGGTTCGAATAGAACCACGTATCCGCCCACGGGTCACCGTTCCCGGGCTCGTGCGGGATCGGCCCGTGCGGGTCGACCGACGCGCCCAGACAGCCCGCGCCGTGGCGGTTGCCGTCGCTGCCGCGCAGCCGGACGTAGAAGGACTCGTCCCCGGCGGTCAGCGGGATGCGCAGGGTGTACGTCCCCTTGCGGCCGCTCACGTCCTCGGTCGTCACGACCTTGGTGTCCGGGGCCCGCCAGGAGTCCCGGTCGGCCACCGGGCCGCGCACCGCGCCCCGGATGACGTCGACGTGCGCCAACTCGGGCAGGATTCCCTGGGGGTTGGGCCGTGAGGCGGTCGTCACGGTGATGTCGAGGGTGAGCTTCTCGCCCTTGCGCACCCGCAGCCGGCCGCCCAGTGTGACGCCCCGGCCGAGGTCGCAGTCCCGCCCCAGCCGCACGTCGAGGCCGTCGAGCAGATGCCCGTGGTCCAGCCAGACGCGGCCCGCGCGCAGGCCCGCCATCACCGCGCGGTAGCCGTAGCGGGTGACGCCGACGTGGGTGCGGCTGAACTGGCCCGGCCAGAAGTCGCTGCCCGGCTGCGGGGCGGTGGTGTTCACCGGGTCGGGGAGCTTGCCGGTGGAGTCGAAGTTCTGCCCGGCCGGCCAGTCGCCGTTCTTCCAGGTGTCGAAGACGACGCGGTGGGCGTCGGAGTTCGTGGTGACCGAGAACAGGCGGCCCTCCGCCAGCATCGAGTCCCACAGCCCGCCGACCGTCGCGGTCGCCCAGTCGAAGCCGCCGTACGTCAGATACGCCTCCGCCGGGTAGCCGGGCCAGGACTGCGCCGACGGCTTGTTCTCGTACTCGCCGCGGATCGAGGTGGCGCCGCGCCGGCCGGGGATGGCCGCGCCCTGGGCGCCGGGCGCGCCCTCCATGCCGATCATGATCTCGGGAGCCGCGTCCCGCCAGCCCCGCATCTCGTGCGGGGAGTCGATGCCGAGTCGCAGGGGGTGGTTGGCGAGGACGAGGACATCGTCCACGTAGCCCGTGCGGCGCTGCTCGGCCAGCCACTTGATGGCCTTGACCGCGTGGGCCTCGTTGCGGGCGGTGTCCGCGTCGGCCGCGCCGCCCTTGTCGTAGCCGAGCAGCTTGCCGTCGTAGGCGCTCTCGAACCGCGTGAGCAGGTCGACCTCGTGCGCGCCCGGAGCCGTGAAGACCGTGCAGTGCTCGGCGGCCGGGATGTACCACTCCAGGCCCTGGAAGATCAGCTGGCGCGGGTTCTCGGCGCGGGCCCGGCGGATCTCCTCGTGTTCCAGCGCGGCGCCGTACTTGGCGTGGCCGAAGTTGGAGTGCTCGGTGAACACCATCCAGTCGAGGCCGTACTTG
The DNA here is from genome assembly GCF_003963535.1 of Streptomyces cyaneochromogenes. GTDB lineage: Bacteria > Actinomycetota > Actinomycetes > Streptomycetales > Streptomycetaceae > Streptomyces > Streptomyces shaanxiensis. The sequence continues at coordinate 8,836,935 of NZ_CP034539.1, forward strand.
GCGCCGGCGGCGGCCAGTTGGGAGAACGTGTACTTGGCGTCGTGGCTGTAGACGCTGTGGATGTGGTGGTCGCCGACGAGGTAGGCCAGGCGCGGGTCGTCGCCGCCGAGTCGCCGGTCGGCCGGGGCCGGGGCCGGGGCCGCCGCTGCCGGTACGGCCGCGGAGCCCAGCGCGAAGGCGGCGCCGAACAGGCCCGCGCGGCGCAGGAGGCCGCGTCGCGACACGCCCTGCGCGTCGAGGTCGGCGGGGGATACGGAGGGGTCGGCCCAGGAGGGGAGCTGCTGCGCGGTCACGGTGATCCTCTGCGGGTCAGTGGTTCATGAAGGAGGTGACGGGCAGCGCCCGTTGGACGATCCGCACGTCGCCGAGGCGGCCGTGGAGGATCTGGTCGATCTTGCCGCCGTACTCGTAGCCGCCGAGCAGCCAGGGCAGGCCGACGGAGGTGATGCCCACCGCCGACGCCCTGGGATTGCGGACGACCGGGCAGCCCTCGACGTACAGCGTGGTGTGCCTGCCGTCGTTGACGACCGCCAGGTGCCACCAGGTCTCCAGCGGTGTCTCCTGGCCCCAGTTGGTGGCGATGCCCTGCTGGTTGAGCGGCCGCATCGCCCACTGCGGTTCGCGGTCGTTCGACAGGGACAGGGTCGCCAGCGGCTCGTCCGGGTCGTCGGCGGTCTTCCCCGCGGCGCCGCCCGTGCCGGTGCGGCCGATGATGCCGGACCAGGCGTGGTGGGAGGGGTCCCAGTCGGCGGGGAGGCGGTAGAAGGCCTCGATGGTGTAACCGTTGCCGAAGGTCGCCGAGTTGAGGGGGGCCTTGTCGACCGTGCGCAGGTAGGCGCCCTTCAGCGGGGACTTGAAGCCCTGGAACTCCAGGCTGCCGTGGCCGGGCTGGTCGGGGTGGTGGTCCGCGGACCAGCCCAGCGAGCCGCCGCCCACCGTCACCAGGGTGAGGTCGTTGCCGTGTCCGGACAGATCGCGGACCGTGTCGGACACGGCCGAGTCGAAGCGCCAGTAGGCCACCGTGCCCGGCACCAGAATCCTCGACGCGGGGCGCGCCGGACGCGCCGGCACCGGGTCGAAGCCCGAGAACCGGGCGGCGAAGTCGATGTCCACCGAGAACCGGTCGGCGTCGCCGCTCAGCTCGATCTCCTGCCGCTCCAGCTCGTTGAGCCCCTTCGCGGCCCGGCCCAGGATCCACGGGGAGACCGTCTCCACGTCGATGACGTTCCGGTCGAGGTCGAAGCGGTACAGGCGGATCATCGCCGCGCCGCCGAAGTACCGGTTCTGATAGTTCGTCAGGTGGAGGTGTACGTCATGTCCCGCCGCGTTCTTGCGGGTCGTCCGCCCGGCGGGCCAGTAGTGGCCGTTGAGGGTGAGGAAGATCTGGTCGTGGTCCTCGATCAGCCGGTCCCACAGCTGCTGCCCGTACGCCGACAGGGAGTCGTCCTCGACGACCAGCTCGTGGGTCGTGAGGATCACGGGGATCTTCGGGTGCCGGGCGAGGACGTCCTCGGCCCATGCGTAGCCCTTCGCCGACAGCCGCCAGTCCAGCGCGAGCACCATCCACTGCCGTCCGGCTGCCGTGAAGAGGTGGAAGCTGTTGTAGCCGTCGGGGGAGGCGCCCCCGAACGTCTTCTTCCCCTGGAACCGCTCCGGTCCGAAGGCGTCCAGGTAGGGCGTCGCGCCGCGCTGGTCGTCCGTCGACGACTTCACGTCGTGGTTGCCGGCGAGGACGCTGTAGCCCACGCCCCGCCGGTCCAGCAGCCGGAACGCCTCGCTGATCGCGGCGACTTCGGGCTGGGTGCCGTTCTGGGTGAGGTCGCCGAGGTGCGACAGGAAGACGATGTTCTCCTTGCGGCCGTGCTCCAGCAGATAGCGCAGGGACGCCTCGACCGGCGCCTTGTCGATGCTCGGCCCGTCGAAGAGGTACTGGGTGTCCGGCATCACGGCGAGCGTGAAGCGACGGCTGTCCGAGTCGGGCCGCCAGCCGGGCGCCGTGGACTCGGCGGGCGCGGCCCCGGCGACCGCCGGGACGGCGACCGAGGCCGTCGCGGCGGCACCGAGCAGCGCGGTGGCCCGCAGGAAACCGCGACGTCCGGCGCCGGCCTGTGCGGCCTCGCCGCCCGGGACATGGTCATGCGAAGTACACACGTGTGCTCCGTGAAGGGTGACAGGGGAGAGGAGGCGACAGGGGGAGAAGAGGCGACAGGGGTTCAGAGAACGCGCAGGGTCCAGCTCCAGCGGTGGACGCCCGGTGCGACGAGATACGACGGTGCGGTGTCGGGCCCGCAGGAGGCGGTGCCCAGGCCACGGTGCGCGGCGTCGACGTGCACCACGCAGCCGGGCCTCGGGACCAGCTCGTCGTGGTGCGCCGCGGACGCGAGGTCCTCGGCGCGGTAGCGGGTCACGGAGACCTGACGGGGCTCGTCCAGCGCCACGCAGAGCCCGGTGGCGTCCGGCGCCGACAGAGTGAACCGCCGTACACCGTGCCGGCCGCCGCTCTCCTGGGGCCGCAGATAGGGGGTGAACAACGCGTCGACGGGCAGCGAGTGATGGCCGACCGGCGCGCCCGCACGGCGATCGGGGTACGACTCCCAGGGCCCCTGCCCGAACCACTCCAGCAGGTCGAGCCCCGGAACCGTCTCGAAGACCGTGCCGACCCGCGCCACGTCGTGGAACGCCTCCGGCAGTTCGGCCTCCTCCTCGACCCGGACCCCGCCCTCGACGGCCGTGAGCACCTGCCGGTGCCGTACGACACCGGCGGTGCCCGCGTACTCCGCCTCCACCGTCACCCGGCCCGCGTCCTCCCGTACGGACACGACCTTGCGCACCAGCGCGTCGAGTCCCCAGGTCCGCCAGCGCAGTGCCATCCCGCCCAGCTCGTCGTTGTCGGTGGGCGCCCGCCACAGCGACAGCGTGGGCGCGAGCGTCAGCAGCGGGTGGACGAGGAGGCCCTCGTCGTCGATCTCGACGCTCCGGTCCGCGGGAACGACCGGGGCCTCGGCGGGTCCGCGCAGCCGGATCTGCGGCACGCACACCTCGGTGCCGCGCGGCGCCCACGGCTGGTCCTCGGCCGTCGTCACCCGCAGCGTAAGCCAGGCCTCGCCGCCGTCCCGCGGCACTTCGAAGGGCAGCGGTACGGCGGCCGTCTCGCCGGGGCGCAGGTCGGGCAGTTCGGCCGGGCCGGTCAGGGTCCGGCCGTCCGCGAGGACCAGCTCCCACGCCCCGGACAGCCAGTCCAGGGTGCGGAAGTGCTGGTGGTTGGCGAGGACGATGCCCTCGTGCCGGAAGCACTCGATACGCACCGGGGCCGCGATCTCCCGGTGCTCGTACATCGCGGGCTTGGGCGTGCGGTCGGGAAACACCACGCCGTCCGCGATGAACGCCCCGTCGTGGATCGTCTCGCCGAAGTCGCCGCCGTACGCCCAGCGGTACCCGGGCGCGGCGACACCGTTGTCATAGAGCCCGGCGCCCCCACGCCCGGCCGTTCTTCCGTCGCTCACGCGTTGCAGAATCCCGTGGTCCCAGAACTCCCAGATGAACCCGCCCTGAAGACCTGGGGTGGCCTCGATGGCGGCCCAGTGGTCGGCCAGCGTGCCGTTGCTGTTGCCCATGGCGTGCGAGTACTCGCACTGGATGAGGGGGCGCGTCTGCCTGCCCGACAGGGCGTGGGCGACGCAGTCCTCCAGCGGCGCGTACATCGGGCAGGCGATGTCGGAGGCGTCGTCCGTCGCCGCCCAGTCGAGCTTGGCCGCCCCCTCGTACTGGATCGGCCGCGTCGGGTCGTGTCGGCGCACCCAGCCCGCCGCCGCGTCGTGGTTCGCTCCGTAGTCGGACTCGTTGCCCAGCGACCAGATGATGACCGACGGATGGTTCTTGTCGCGCAGCACCATCCGCGAGACCCGGTCCACGAAGGCGTTCAGATAGCGCGGGTCGTCGGCGATCTCGTGGGCGTGGTCGTGGGACTCGATGTCCGCCTCGTCGACGACGTAGAAGCCGAGTTCGTCGGCCAGGTCGTACAGGGTCGGGTCGTTCGGGTAGTGGGCGGTGCGGATCGCGTTGAAGCCGAAGCGCTTGAGCAGGACCAGGTCGGCGCGCATGTCGTCGTACGACACCGTCCGCCCGGTCAGCGGATGGAAGTCGTGCCGGTTGACGCCCCGGATGAACACGCGCTCGCCGTTGACCAGCAGGTCCCGGCCGACGATCTCGACGTCCCGGAAGCCGATGCGGTGCCGGGAGGTGTCGGTGACCGTGCCGTCGGCGCGGTGCAGGCGGACGGTCAGGTCGTACAGCTCGGGCGTCTCCGCGTTCCAGGTGCGCACCTCGGGCTCGGTGGTCAGCAGCCGGGCCTCGCCGAGGAAGTCGGAGACGCGTTCGTCCTCGACGTTGGCGCGGTCGAACTCGGCGTCCTGGTCGAGCGGTCGGCCGTCCAGCTCCCCGGTGAGATACCACCCCTCGGGCAGCGCACCGCCCGCGTCCCGGACCCGGCAGTCGACCCGCAGCTCGCCGCTGTACGCCGCGCGCACGGTCACGTCCGCGAGGTGCAGCGGATCCGTCGCGTACAGCAGCACCGAGCGGGTGATCCCGCCGTGCCACCACTGGTCCTGGTCCTCGATGTGCGAGGCGTCCGACCACTTCACGACCGTCAGCCGTACGGTGGCGCGCCCGCCGGCGCGTACGACGCCGGAGAGGTCGAACTCGGCGGCCAGATGGGAGTCCTTGGAGATGCCGACGGGCCGCCCGTCCACATGCACCAGCAGCACGCTCTCGGCGGCCCCGACCTGGAGCACGATCCGGCGGCCGGCCCACTCGGCGGGGACGTCCACCTCGCGCTCGTACACGCCCGTCGGGTTGGCGGCGGGCGAGCCCGGCGGGAACTCGGGATACGGCATCCGGATGTTGAGGTACTGCGGAAGGTCGTCGAGGCCGTCGGCGTCCTGCATGGTCCAGACACCCGGCACGCAGGCCGAGGACCAGGCACCGCCGACCGGCGCGTCCGGAGCGGACAGCAACTGGAAGCGCCAGTCGCCGTCCAGGGGGAGTGCTCCGGGGCGCCGGTCGACGGCGTTCATGGGCTGCCGCCCCCAGGAGGTCACCTCGGGTGCCTCCCAGGGGCGAAGGGCGAGCAGCGGGTCGCTCGTCATCCGCGGACGGCCCCCTTCGCGAGGTCGCCGATGATCTGCTTGGCGCCGACCGCGAACACGATCAGCAGCGGGATGAGGGCGAGCAGGGCGCCGGTCATCACGATGCCGTAGTCGGTGGTGCCGTGGGTGCCGTTGAGCTGGGAGAGCGCGACCTGGAGGGTCACGTTGTCCGGGTTGGTGAGGGCGATCAGGGGCCAGGCGAAGTCGTTCCACTGACCCATGAAGGTGAAGATGCCGAGGAAGGCGAGACCGGGGCGGACCACCGGCAGCGCCACGTGCCAGTACTGGCGCAGGAAGTTCGCGCCGTCCAGCCTGGAGGCGTCGAGCAGCTCGTCGTGGATGGCCGTCTTCATGTACTGGCGCATCCAGAAGATGCCGAAGGCGTTGGCCGCGGCCGGCACGATCAGCGCGGTCATCGAGCCGATCCAGCCGATCTTCGCCATGACGACGAACTGCGGGATGACCGACAGCTGCGCCGGCACCATGAAGATGAGCATGAGCAGCCCGAACAGCAGCCCCTTGCCGGGGAACTCGAACTTGGCGAAGACGAACGCGGCGAGCGAGTCGAAGAGCAGGACCAGGAAGGTCACCGACACCGCGACCAGCAGCGAGTTCCACATCGACCCGAAGAAGTCGACGGCGTCGAAGAGACCTCGGACGTTGTCCAGGAAGTGCGTGCCCGGCAGCAGCTTCGGCGGGTACGAGAAGATCTCCGTCGAGCTGTGCGTCGACATGATCACGGCCCAGTAGAACGGGAAGGCCGAGAGCAGCGTGCCGATGATCAGCGGGAGGTGCAGCGCGATCCCTCTGCGGCGGGACCCCTTGATGGATGCCATGATGCGGGCCCTTCCTACTCGCCCCGGCGCTGCACGAGGCGCCAGTTGATGACCGAGAAGAGCACGACGACGAGGAAGATGCCCCACGCCACCGCGGCTCCGTATCCGAAGTCGTTGTTGTCGAAGGTCTGCTGGAAGAAGTAGAGGACCATCGTCTGGCCCGAGTGGCCCGGACCGCCCGCGAACGTCGAGTCGTTGGACGAGGTCTGGAGCAGGACCTGCGGTTCGGAGAAGCTCTGCAGGCCGGTGACCGTCGAGACGACGAGCACGAAGAGCAGCGTGGGGCGCAGCAGCGGCAGCGTGATCCGGAAGAAGGTCTGGATCGGACCGGCGCCGTCCATGCGCGCCGCCTCGTACAGGTCGCTCGGGATGGTCTGGAGTCCGGCGAGGAAGATGATGGCGTTGTAGCCGGTCCACTGCCACGTCATCAGTGCCGCGATGGTGACCTTGATGCCCCACGGCGTGTTCAGCCAGGCCACCTGGTCGATGCCCACCGCGTTGAGGACGGCGTTCACCATGCCGGCGTTGGTGGAGAAGATCGAGCCGAAGACGATCGCGATGGCGACGACCGAGGTGACGTTCGGCAGGAAGTAGGCGACGCGGTACAGGCCCTTGAACCGGACCGCGGAGTTGAGCATCACGGCCGTGACCATCGCCAGGAAGATCATGGGGAAGGTGGCCAGCGCCCAGATGACGACCGTGTTGCCGATCGAGTTCCAGAAGTCGCTGTCGCTCAGCAGGTACTGGTACTGCGAAAGCCCGGCCCACTCCATCGAGCCGAGGCCGTCCCAGCGGTGGAAGGACAGGTAGAGCGAGAAGCCGACCGGGAAGAGGCCGAAGCCGAGGAAGATCAGGTAGAAGGGCGAGATGGCGGCGTAGAGGTGCCAGTACTTGCGGAAGCCGCTCTTCGGCTGTGCGGGAGCGGGCTGCGCGACGGCGGGCGGGGTCTGTTCGAGGACGGCCATCAGTAGCTCACCCCCAGGTGCTTCGCGATGCGACGGCACTTGCTCATGGCGTCACTCCAGGCCTTCTTCGGGTCCTTGCCGAGGACGCCGACGTTCTTGATCTCGTCCTTGATGGGCTGCCCGAGAGCGACGTCGTACGGGCTGTTGTAGGCGACCGCGATCTTCTGCGCGGCCGGCCCGAAGATGTCGGTCGTGACCTGGCCGCCGAAGAAGTCGTCCGGCTCCCGCATCTGCTTCAGGTCGTACGAGGCGGGCGTGGACGGGAAGAGGCCCGCGTCGACGTAACCCTGGGCCTGGTTGGCCGCGTTGAGTATCCAGGTGATGACCTCGAAGGCCCGCTCGGGCTCCCGGCACGCCTTGGTGATCGACAGGAACGAACCGCCGCTGTTCGCGGGCCGCACGGGCATCTGCGCCACCCGCCACCTGCCCTTGGTCTTCGGCACACCGTTCTTGATGTCGAAGCTGGCCCAGGAGGCGTTCAGCTGGCTCGGCAGCTTGCCGTCCTGGATGGCCGACAGCTGGTCCGGGGTGCCGCTGACCAGGTCCGAGACGATCCCGCGCCGCTTGGCCTCCACGGCGAGCGCCCAGGCCCGGCGCACGTGTTCCTGGTCGCCGATGAAGTGGCGGTCCTTGTCGACGTACCGCTTCGCGCCCTGCTCCACGACGTTCCCGAAGACGGAGTTGACGTCGGTGAGCAGCTTGGCCTGCGGGACGCGCTTGCCCAGTTGCACGCCCGCGTCGAAGAACTTCTCCCAGGTGTTCAGTTCGTTCGACACGTCGTCGGGTTCGTACGGCAGCCCCGCCTTGCGGAAGACCTCGTACTGGTAGTAGTGCGCGACCGGCCCGCAGTCGATCGGGAAGCCGACCATCGTGCCGTCGTCGGCTATGCCCTGGTCCCACTTCCAGGACAGGTACTGGCTCTTGTACTTCTCCGCGCCCAGCGTCCGCAGATCGATGAACTGGTCCGCGTTCGGCAGATAGGCGGCCATGTCCTCGCCCTTGAGCCCCGCGATGTCGGGGATGTGGGCCCGGCCGGTGATGGTGGTGATGAGCTTGGAGCGGTACTGGCCGCCGATCTGGATGGCCTGGAGGTCCACCGAGCTGTCGTAGCGGGCCTTGGCGTTCTTGACGACCGTGTCGCTCAGGCCGCCGCTCCAGTACCAGAGGACCATGTTCCGGCCGGTCGAGCCGGTCGGAACGGCACAGCCGGACGCCAGGCCGCCGAGCGCCGTGGCGGCCGTACCGGCCAGGCCCGCGCGCAGCAGGCCTCTTCGTGAGAGCCGCACAGCTCCCACCGCCTTTCGGATCTGTTCGGGACTTCGCATGGGAGGGGCATGTGGGGGCGCACGTGTGTGGGGCACGTGGGGTGGGGAGGTCAGTTCTGCCGTGCGGGAGGAGTCACCGGGGCGTACGCGACCGGGGGACCGGGATCCGCCGGGAGCCGGTCCGCGAGGAAGCCGTACGTCCGTTTCAGCTCGGGGTCGGTCAGGGAACGCCACCAGCGGTCGACGCCGTACCAGCCGGGGGCGGCCAGGGCGCCGCCGTGCCGCTGGACGGACAGCCCGGCGGACAGGACGGCGAACCTGAGCCGTTCCTCCAGGGACCAGCCGCCCAGCGAGGCCGCGACGAAGCTCGCCCCGAACACGTCGCCGGCGCCCGTGGCGTCGAGGACGTCGACATCCAGGGCGGGCACCTCGGCGTACTCACCGGTCACCTGGTCCACGGCGACCGCGCCGTCACCGCCGCGCGTCACCACGGCCACCGGCACCAGCTCGCTGAGCGTCCACAGGGCCGCGACCGCGCTGTCGGTGCGGGTGTAGGCCATGGCCTCGGTCTCGTTGGGGAGGAAGGCGTGGCACAGACGGAGCTGGTCGAGCAGGTCGGTGGACCACTGCTGGGTGGGGTCCCAGCCGACGTCGGCGTAGATGTGCGTGCCGTTCGCGGCGGCCTTGGCCAGCCACTCGCGGGGTTCGGCCTCGATGTGCACGAGGGCGGTGCGCGCCTCGGGCGGGTCGCCCATCAGCGCGTCCTGCGAGTGCGGGGGTTCCTGGCCGTGGGTGACGAGGGCACGGTCGTGGCCGTAGGCGAGCGAGACGGTGACCGGGGTGGGCCAGCGGTCCGCGGTGCGGGACAGCGAGAGGTCGATGCCCTCCTGGTCGCACAGGATGTCCCGGCAGTACTCGCCGTAGAGGTCGTCGCCGAACACCGTGGCCAGCGAGGTCCTCAGGCCGAAGCGGGCGGCCGCCACCGCCAGGTTGGCGATGCCGCCCGGGCCGCAGCCCATGCCGCCGGTCCAGATCTCCTCGCCCGGTGTCGGCGGCTTGCCGAGCCCCGTCAGGACGAGGTCGTAGAAGAGCAGCCCGGTCAGCAGCACATCGGGCCGGTCGTCGTCCACGGTTGCGTCCTCTCGTTCGGGACCCGCTCAACAGAGCTCGTCAAAACTCTTCAATTCGGTGACCGGAATCGTGCGCCGCTCGGAGAGATTGGTCAATACCCGAGCAGAAATGAGCATGGCGATGATTGAAGATGACGAGTAGTGTTCACGGCGTGCTAGCGGAACGACGACACCAACTCATCCTGCGGGCCCTGCGCGCCGGTGGCCCCGCGGCCGTGACCGATCTCTCCGAACAGCTGGGTGTGAGCCCCGCCACGATCAGGCGTGACCTGGTCAAACTCGAGGAGGACGGCCTGCTCACCCGGGTCCACGGCGGCGCGGTCGCGGACGAGGGCGACCAGCCCTTCGCCGAGGTCGCCGAGGTGCGCGTGCCCGAGAAGGACGCCATAGCCGCGCATGCGGCCGCGATGATCGAAGACGGTCAGTCGGTGCTGCTCGACATCGGCACCACCGCCTTCCGGCTGGCCCGCCAGCTGCACGGCCGCCGCCTCACCGTGATCACCAGCAACCTGGTGGTCTACGAGGAGCTCGCCGACGACGAGGGCATCGAGCTGGTGCTGCTCGGCGGCATGCTCCGCCGCGAGTACCGCTCCCTGGTCGGCTTCCTCACCGAGGACAATCTGCGCCAGCTGCACGCCGACTGGCTGTTCCTCGGCACCAGTGGGGTGCGGCCCGGCGGGCAGGTCATGGACACCACGGTCGTCGAGGTGCCGGTCAAGCGGGCCATGATCAAGGCCGGCGACAGGGTCGTCCTGCTCGCCGACTCGGCGAAGTTCCCCGGGCACGGGATGGCGAAGGTGTGCGGTCCCGAGGATCTGGACGTGGTGGTGACGAACGCGCCGGTCGACACGGCGACGCGGGCTTCCCTGGAGGAGGCGGGCGTCGAGGTCGTCGTGGCGGGAAAGGTGCAGACGTGAAGCTGACGATTCTGGGCGGCGGCGGATTCCGCGTGCCGCTCGTGTACGGGGCGCTCCTGGGCGATCGCGCCGAGGGCCGGGTCACCCACGTCGTGCTGCACGACCTGGACGCAGGCCGCCTGAACGCCGTGACCCGAGTCCTCGCCGAACAGGCGGCCGGGATCCCCGACGCCCCCGAGGTGACCGCCACCACCGACCTGGACGAGGCCCTGCGCGGCGCCGACTTCGTCTTCTCGGCGATCCGCGTCGGCGGCCTGGAGGGCAGGGCGAACGACGAGCGGGTCGCGCTCGCCGAGGGCGTCCTCGGTCAGGAGACGGTCGGCGCGGGCGGCATCGCCTACGGCCTGCGGACCGTCCCGGTCGCCGTCGACATCGCGCAGCGGGTGGCCCGTCTGGCGCCGGACGCCTGGGTCATCAACTTCACCAACCCGGCCGGACTGGTCACCGAGGCCATGTCCCGCCACCTCGGCGACCGTGTCATCGGCATCTGCGACTCGCCGGTCGGCCTCGGCCGCCGTATCGCCCGCGTGCTCGGCGTGAAGAACCCCGGCGAGGCATGGATCGACTACGTCGGCCTCAACCACCTCGGCTGGGTCCGCGGCCTGCGCGTCGCCGGCCGCGACGAACTCCCGCGCCTGCTCGCCGACCCCGATCTGCTCGGCTCCTTCGAGGAGGGCAAGCTCTTCGGCGTCGACTGGCTCCGCTCCCTCGGCGCGATCCCGAACGAGTACCTGCACTACTACTACTTCAACCGGGAAGCCGTCCGCGCCTACCAGCAGGCGGAGAAGACCCGCGGCGCGTTCCTGCGCGACCAGCAGGCCGGCTTCTACGAGCAGATGCGCGACCCGGACGCCTCGGCACTGGAGATCTGGGACCGCACCCGCGCCGAGCGCGAGGCCACCTACATGTCCGAGAACCGGGAGACGGCCGGCGCCGGCGAACGCGACGCCGACGACCTGTCCGGCGGGTACGAGAAGGTGGCGCTCGCCCTGATGCGGGCCATCGCCCGCGACGAGCGCACGACCCTGATCCTCAACGTCCGCAACCAGGCCACCCTCTCCGTCCTCGACGCCGACGCCGTCATCGAGGTGCCCTGCCTGGTCGACGCCAACGGCGCCCACCCGGTCGCGGTCGCCCCGCTGCCCGACCACGCCACCGGGCTGGTCTGCGCGGTCAAGGCCGTCGAGCGCGAGGTGCTCGCCGCCGCCGAGTCCGGCGCCCGTACGACGGCGGTGAAGGCCTTCGCCCTGCACCCGCTCGTCGACTCCGTGAACGTGGCCCGTCGCCTCGTCGAGGGCTACACCGACGTTCACCCCGGTCTCGCGTACCTTAAGTAAGCCCCCTGACGGAAAGCGCTTTCCCGCCAGCCTCTCTGGAGACCCCTCATGCACGACGAACGCCGCCGCATCGAAGAGCGCGTCGAGCGCCTCCACAACCAGCGCATCAAGCCCGCGATCTACGCGGCCACCGTTCCCTTCGAGGTCGAGGCCTGGCAGGCACCGGGGGAGCCCGTCTCCTTCGAGGAGGCCGCGGCCGCCCGGTACGAGCCCTTCGCGATGGACACCCCGTGGGGCCCGCCCTGGGGCACCACCTGGTTCCGCATGCGCGGCCGGGTGCCCGCCGAGTGGGCCGGACGCCGCGTCGAGGCCGTGATCGACCTCGGCTTCGTCGGCGACTGGCCCGGCAACCAGGCCGAGGCCCTGGTCCACCTGCCCGACGGCCGGCCCCTGAAGGCGGTCAACCCGCTCAACCAGTACGTGCCGATCGGCAACCCCGTCTCGGGCGGCGAGGAGATCGACTACCTGGTCGAGGCCGCCTCCAACCCCGACATCCTGGCCAATGACTTCGCGGCCCCCACCCCGCTCGGCGACATCCGCACCGCGGGCGACAAGCCCCTCTACACCTTCCAGCGCGCCGACATCGCCGTCCTGGACGAGGAGGTCTGGCACCTCGACCTGGACCTGCAGGTGCTGCGCGGGCTCATGGTCCACCTCGGCGAGCACGAGCCCCGCCGCCACGAGATCATGCACGCCCTCGACCGGGCCATGGACGCCCTGGACCTGGACGACATCGCCGGCAGCGCCACCGCCGTCCGCGCGATCCTCGCCCCCGTCCTGGCCCGCCCCGCCCACGCCAGCGCGCACACCGTCTCCGGCGTCGGCCACGCCCACATCGACTCGGCGTGGCTGTGGCCCATCCGCGAGACCAAGCGCAAGACGTCCCGCACCTTCTCCAACGTCACGTCGCTGGCCGACGAGTACGACGACTTCATCTTCGCCTGCTCGCAGGCCCAGCAGTACGAGTGGGTGCGCGACAACTATCCGCACGTGTGGGCCCGGATCCAGGAGTCCGTGAAGAAGGGCCAGTGGGCGCCGGTCGGCGGCATGTGGGTCGAGGCCGACGGCAACCTGCCCGGCGGCGAGGCCATCGCCCGCCAGCTCATCCACGGCAAGCGGTTCTTCATCGAGCACTTCGGCGTCGAGACCAAGGGCGTCTGGCTGCCGGACTCCTTCGGCTACACCGCCGCCTACCCGCAGCTCGCCAAGCTGGCGGGCAACGAGTGGTTCCTCACCCAGAAGATCTCCTGGAACCAGACCAACAAGTTCCCCCACCACACCTTCTGGTGGGAGGGCATCGACGGCACCCGCATCTTCACCCACTTCCCGCCCGTCGACACCTACAACGCCCGCTTCAGCGGCGAGGAGATGGACCGCGCCGTCCGCAACTACTCCGAGAAGGGCGGCGGCACGCGCTCCCTCGCCCCCTTCGGCTGGGGCGACGGCGGTGGCGGCCCCACCCGCGAGATCATGGAGCGGGCACGCCGGCTGGCCGACCTGGAGGGCTCGCCCAAGGTCGTCATCGAGCACCCCGACGAGTTCTTCGCCCAGGCCCGCGCGGAGTACGAGGACGCCCCCGTATGGGTCGGCGAGCTGTACCTGGAGCTCCACCGGGCGACGTACACCTCCCAGGCCCGCACCAAGCAGGGCAACCGCCGCAGCGAACACCGGCTCCGCGAGGCCGAGCTGTGGGCGACGACCGCGGCCCTGCACGCGCCGGGCTACGCGTACCCGTACGAGAAGCTCGACCGGCTCTGGAAGACCGTCCTCCTCCACCAGTTCCACGACATCCTGCCGGGGTCGTCCATCGCCTGGGTGCACCGCGAGGCCGAGGCCGAATACGCCAGGGTGGCCGAGGAACTGGAGGCCCTGACGGCGGAGGCGGTTGCCGCGCTCGGCGGTGGTCAGGCCCGGGTCTTCAACACGAGCCCGTTCGAGCGTGCCGAGGTGGTCCGTACGGCCGAGGGCGCACCGGCGTACGTGAAGGTGCCCGCGAGCGGCAGCGCGCCCCTCGACGCCGCCGAGCCCGCGCATCCGGTCTCGGTCTCCGGCCGTGTCCTCGACAACGGCCTGATCCGGGTCGAGGTGGCGCAGGACGGCACACTGGCCTCCGTACGGGACCTGCGGGCCGGCCGAGAGGTCCTGGCGGAGAAGGGCAACCTGCTGCGCCTGCACACCGACCTGCCCAACTACTGGGACGCCTGGGACATCGACAAGCACTACAGGAACCGCTTCACCGACCTGCTGGAGGCCGAGTCGGTCACCGTGGTCGAGGCGGACCCGCTGGTCGGCGCGATCCGGGTCGAGCGCGCCTTCGGCAAGGGCTCGAAGCTCACCCAGACGATCACGGTCCGGGCCGGCAGCCCCCGTATCGACTTCGAGACCGAGATCGACTGGCACGAGGCCGAGAAGATCCTCAAGGCCGGCTTCCCGGTGGACATCCGCGCCCCGCACTCCTCCGCCGAGATCCAGTTCGGCCACATCCAGCGCCCCACCCACACCAACACCAGCTGGGAGGCGGCCCGCTTCGAGGTCTCCGGCCACCGCTGGGTACACATCGCCGAGCCCGGCTACGGCGTCGCCGTCATCAACGACTCGACGTACGGCCACGACGTGACCCGCACGGTCCGCGAGGACGGCGGTACGACGACCCGGGTCAGCCTCAGCCTGGTGCGCGCCCCGCGCGTCCCGGACCCCGAGGCCGACCAGGGCATGCACCGCTTCACCTACTCCCTGCTTCCCGGCGCGAGCATCGAGGACGCCGTCGCCGAGGGCTACTCCCTCAACCTCCCCCTGCGGGTGGCGGACGCGGCGGGCGCGCCCGAGCCGGTCGTCTCCGTGGACGGCGACGGGGTGACCGTCGAGGCGGTCAAGCTGGCCGACGACCGGTCCGGCGACGTCGTCGTACGCCTCTACGAGTCCCGAGGCGGCCGGGCGACCGGCGTCGTCCGCACCGGCTTCCCGCTCGCTGGCGCCCAGGTGACCGACCTGCTGGAGCGCCCGCTGGCAAAGGACGCGGACGTCACCGCGGACGGCGGGGTGGCGGTCGCCCTGCGCCCGTTCCAGGTCCTCACGCTCCGCCTGAAGCGCGCCGAGGGGAGCTGAGCCGGTGCCGATGCAACCCTGGTTCACCGACGCCAAGTTGGGGATCTTCATCCACTGGGGCATCTATGCCGTGGACGGCGTACAGGAGTCCTGGTCGTTCTACGACGACATCGTCCCGTACGACCGGTACATGTCCCAGTTCGACCGCTTCACCGCTTCCCGCTACGACCCGCGCGACTGGGCGAAGCTGTTCGCGCGGGCCGGCGCCCGGTACGCCGTCCTGACCAGCCGCCACCACGACGGCGTGGCCCTCTGGGACACGGCCCACGGCGATCTGAACGTGGGCCGGGACCTGATCGGCGGCTACTCGGACGCCCTGCGCGAGCAGGGCCTCAAGGTCGGCCTGTACTACTCGCACTCGGACTGGAGCCACCCCGACTACGCCTCCACGCGCAAGCCGGGCCGCCCGCCGGAGCTGGAGGACAACCGCTACTCCGAAGTCGCCGCGGAATTCGAGGACCTGGACGCCTGGGAACGCTTTCTCGCCTACCGGGACGGCCAGATCCGCGAACTCACCTCCCGCTACAAGCCGGACCTTCTGTGGTTCGACGGCGAGTGGGACCGCAGCGAGGAGCAGTGGCGCATCCCCGAACTGGCCGCGCTCATCCGCTCCGAGGTGCCGGACGTCGTATTCAACGCCCGCATGCTCAGCGAGGGCGACTACGCGACGCCGGAGCAGGGCGCCCCGGTCATTCCGCCGGATGGCCCCTGGGAACTCTGCCTGACCCTCAACGACTCCTGGGGCCACCAGCACCACGACCACAACCACAAGTCGGTCGACCAACTGGTCCGCTACTTCACGGAGACGATCGGGGGAGGGGGCAACCTGCTGCTCAGTGTCGGTCCGAGGGAGGACGGCACGATCCCGCAGGAGCACGTCGAGCGCCTGGAGGGGCTCGGCGACTGGATCGCGAAGCACGCGGAGGCGGTGTACGGCACCGAGCGCGGTCTCCCGGCCGGACACCACTACGGCCCGAGCACCCTCTCCAAGGACCGCCGCACCCTGTACCTGATCCTCTTCGACGCCCCGCGCGCAGAGATCAACGTACGCGGGCTGCTCGGTTCGGTACGCCGGGTCACGGTGCTCGGCAGCGGCACGGAACTCGCCCACCGCATCACCGGCGGCCTGCACGAGACGCCGGGCGTCCTGTGGATCGAACCGCCCGCCGCGGCGGACCTCGACCCGCACGCCACGGTGCTGGCCGTGGAGTTGGACGGCGAGCTGGAGCTGTACCGGGGCTCGGGCCGCTTCTGACCCCTTCAGGCCCCGAGGGTCAACTCGGACCGGTCGGCCGCCGCCCCCGTGACAGCGGTCGGCCGGCCCGAATCCCCCGTGCTTCCCCTGCTTCCCCCGTTGTGGTGCGTTCCCCGTTGTGGTGCGTTCCCCCGTACCCCGTTGTTCCCCCGTTGCCTTTCACTCCTATGAGCGCGCGGTCGGCGCCCTGATACACCCTCCGGGAAAGAAAGTTTCTCCGGGCGCGGGCGACCGCGGCCTCAGCCGGTGAACCCGGCCGTGATGGACGTGAACTGCCAGTTGCTCTGGCTGATCCCGGAGCAGTTGCTCGTCACGCCGCCGCCCGGGCAGGGCCGGTCGCGGTTGACCGACCAGAAGGCGAGACGGGCGATGTGGTGGGAGTTCGCCCAGTCGCGGATCTGGGTCCAGGTCGCGGGCGAGGTGAGCTCCTGCTGGTCGGACAGGCCGTTCATGCCGGAGATGCCGATGCGGGCGTAGGCCGTGGCGTCGTCCCACCCGAAGGTGGACTTCAGCTTGTTCTTCAGCCCTTCCGTGGCGTTCACGGTGTTGCCGTACATGTCGGCACCGCCGCCGAAGTCGAACGGCATGATCGTGAAGACGTCGATGTCCGCGTTGAGCGCCTTGGCCTGCTCGATGAGCCGGTTGCCCCAGTAGGTCGGGCCGGTCGTCGAGGTGCCGAAGGTGATGATGGTCCGCAGCCCCGGGTTGTTCGCCTTGACGATCTTCAGGGCGTTCAGGATCCGGTCCTGCACGGTCGCGTTCTCGAACTCGTCGGTGTTCTCGATGTCGACGTCGATCGCCTTGAGCCCGTACGCGTCGATGACCTTCTGATAGGCCCCCGCCAGCGCCTCCGCCGACGAGCAATTCGGCCCGAGCTTGTTGCCGCTCCACCCGCCGATCGACGGCACGATGTCACCGCCCGCGGAGCGGATGGAGTTGATGACGCTCTGGTCGTTGCCGCCGGTCAGCGCACGCTGCCCGTCCCAGGCGGGGTTGCAGCCCCCGGAGGACAGGATGAACGCCATCGTGTACCACTTGATGCCGGTCGCGCTCATCACCGAGGTGGCGCTCGGCGGGTCGCCCCAGCCCAGGTACAGATAGGGCGCGGCCTGCTTGAAGCCGGTACCGCCACCGCCGCCGGGGTCCGTCGTGACGGTGACGGCGTTGGAGGCCCCGGACACGTTCCCGGCCGCGTCCCGGGCCTTCACCGTGAAGGTGTGGCTCGTACTCGGCGACAGGCCGCTGACCGTGGCACTCGTCCCCGACACGCTGAGCACCTGGGCGGCGCCCCGGTAGATGTCGTACGCCGTCACCCCGACGTTGTCCGTCGAGGCGTTCCACGCCAGCGACACGCTCGACGACGTCTTGCCGGTGGACCGCAGGCTGCCCGGCACGCTCGGCGCCTGACTGTCCGATCCGCCGCCACCGGGCCCGTCGAGGCTGATGTCGTCGGCGTGGTAGGTGCCCTGGGCGTACCAGCCATGGACGTAGACGGTGGCGCTGGTCTGCGACGCGCCGGTCGTGAAGGAGACGGACAGTCGGCTGTACGCCGACGGAGACGACGTCCATGTCGAGGCACCGCCGTCCACGCCGAGGTAGACGTAGGATCCGCGCACCCAGCCGCTGAGCGTGTACGCCGTGTTCGGCTGGACCGAGAGGGTCTGTCCGCATTTGGCGATGTCGCTCGAACTGACCGCCCCGGCAAGGGCTTTGGAGCCGCCGTGCACGGGGGAGGAGACGACCGACCCGAGGCTGCCGGAGCAGGACCAGGGGGAGAGGGAACCGGATTCGAAGCCGGGGTTGGTGAGGATGTTGGCCGCCTGGGCCGTACCGGGAAGCGCGACGGCTCCGGCGACGGCGAGTGCGGCGGAGCCGAGCAGGGCGAGAAGGCGACGTCTGAGACGTCTGAGGGGTTGGTTGCGCACGCGATCTCCCTGGGGAATGTGGGGTGTTCGGGAGTGCACGAGGTGCAGAGAGGTACGCAGACCAAGTTGGTATGGACCAATCCCTCTGTCAAGCTCTGACGCCGGGATTGGTCCACACCGGGGAGGTGACGTCCTTCAGGGGCGCGGGGAACTGCGCGACAAGCCACAAACAACCCGCACCCGGCAGACAACCTAAAGTGGCAGCACCTGAGCCGCCCCCACCGAGTCAACCGCCGGAGGCGCAGGCATCGCCGACAGCAACGGCTCCTCAACCTCCGCCCGCTGCTGCGGAATGGACACCGGTCGCACCGGCCGCGGTCCCGACACGACCGTGTAGTCCTGACCGACGAACGGCGGTGCAACCTCCCCCGGGTCATCGCCGAGGGCCAACCGCACAGCCAGCCAAGGCACGTTGACCCCGCACAACGACAGCTGGTGCAACCCACCCGCCGGCCGCGTGTTGACATCCATCAGCACCGGCGTCTCCCCGAACATCCGGAACTGGATGTTGGACAGGTAGTGCAGCCCGAACCCCTCGGCGATCCGCCGCGCCGGCTCCAGCCACTGCTCCTGCAGGGTGAACCCACGACGCCGGCCGTTCTTGCTGCGGCCGATCGCCAGCCGCACCCGGTTGTCCGGCCCGGTGAGGCAGTCCACGGACACCTCGGGCTGCTCGAGGCGCGGCATGACCAGCCAGTCCACCGGCTCGTCGGCCCGCCGCAACGCGTCCAGCACCAGATCCAGCTGGACGTACGGCGTGGGGAACCCGTTGAGGTGCATGAGCGAGAAGGGGGAGCGCGTGATGATCCGGAAACCCACCCCACCCGCACCGGAGGCCGGCTTGAAGCACGCCTTGTACCCGCGCGCCTCCAACTCCTCGACGGCGGACTCGAGTTCGTCGGCGGTGCGCACCCGCCACCACGGCGGCACCGGCACCCCGATCGCCTGCACGGCCTCGTACGCGATCACCTTGTCGTGGAAGACCGCCACGGCCTCCGGCGGCGGCGCCAGCAGCGCCGTGCCGACCGCCTCGAACTCCGCGCGGTGCGCGACGATCGCCGACTGGTGCATCCGCGGCACGAAGACGTCGATGCCACGGCGCCGGCACTGGGCGAGCGCGTACTCGACGTACCCGGCCGGGGACAGGCCCTCCGGCTCGAGATCGGCGGTGTCGGCGGCGGCCAGCACCGGCGAGTCGGCGTCCCCGTGCGTCGCATGGATCTCGACGGCCCGATCGCTGGGATTTCTCCGCAGCTGATCCATGAAGAACACGTTCTCCGCGTACGTGCGGTTGAGCCAGACGCGTACGCGAGAGACCATGCAGGGCCGTCCTTTCGGGGTTCGCGGGCAGGGCAAAGCAGGCCCGTACCCGGGCAGGGTGTTTGGAGGGACACCAAAATCGCCCCGTGCGAAGGGACGTTCAAGGCGGTGGTGTTGGGGCGATCATACGGCTTTCAAAGGGCGCCGCGTGCAACGTACGTGTTACGGATTTCGCGATCATGTCGACGTGATCCCGCCTTGTCCTCGCGCGGCACCATATGGTCTCGTGGAGTCGTTCGGGTGATCGAAAGGGGCGAGGGGTGACGTCGACGGCCGGCGGTGGCGGACAGTTGCTGGCCATCAGCGACCTGCACATCGGCTACGAGGAGAACCGCGCCCTGGTCGAGAAGATGCGCCCCGGCTCGGACGAGGACTGGCTGCTCGTCGCCGGTGACGTGGCCGAGACCGTGGCGGACATCCGCTGGGCCCTCGAGACCCTCGCCGGGCGCTTTCGCAAGGTCGTCTGGGCGCCGGGCAACCACGAACTGTGGACCCACCCCAAGGACTCCGTCACCCTGCGCGGCGTCGCCCGCTACGAGCACCTGGTCGACCTGTGCCGGGAACTCGGCGTGATCACCCCCGAGGACCCCTACCCCATCTGGGACGGCCCCGGCGGCCCGGTGGCCGTGGCCCCGCTGTTCCTGCTGTACGACTACTCCTTCCTGCCCTCCGGCTGCACCACCAAGGAGGAAGGACTGCGGTACGCGCACGGGACCGGGATCGTCTGCAACGACGAGTTCCTGCTGCACCCGGACCCCTACCCGTCCCGGGAGGCCTGGTGCGAGGCCCGGGTCGCCGAGACCGAGCGCCGGCTCGCCGCACTGCCCGAGGACCTGCCCACCGTCCTCGTCAACCACTACCCGCTGGACCGCCATCCCATGGACGTCCTGTGGTACCCCGAGTTCGCCATGTGGTGCGGCACCCGGCTGACCGCGGACTGGCACCGCAGGTTCCGCGTGGAGACCATGGTCTACGGCCACCTCCACATCCCGCGCACCACCTGGCACGAGGGCGTCCGCTTCGAGGAGGTGTCGGTGGGGTACCCCCGGGAGTGGCGGAAGCGATCGGATCCACCGGGGCGGCTGCGCCGGATTCTGCCCAGGGAGGACGGGACCCGTTGATCGAGGAACTGCTGCCGGACGTGGTCGTCACCGTCGAGGCGTACGGCGACGAGGAGCCCCCGAACACGGCCCTGTACCCCGAGGAGGAGGCGGTCGTGGCCCGGGCGGTCGGCAAGCGCCGCCGGGAGTTCGCCGTCGTACGCTCCTGCGCCCGCCGCGCCATGGAGAAACTCGGCGTGCCGCCGCAGCCGATCCTGCCCGGTGAGCGCGGCGCCCCTGGCTGGCCGGCCGGGCTGGCCGGCAGCATGACCCACTGCGAGGGCTACCACGCCGCCGCCCTGGTCCGCGCCGCCGACCTGGCCTCCCTCGGCATCGATGCCGAGCCCCATCAGACGCTCCCGGAGGGCGTCCTGTCGGCCGTTGCCCTGCCCGCCGAGGCGGCCCGGCTGCGCCGTCTGGCCGACGAGCACCCGCGCGTCCACTGGGACCGGCTCCTGTTCAGCGCCAAGGAGTCCGTCTACAAGGCGTGGTTCCCCCTCACCGGAAAGTGGCTGGACTTCACCGAGGCCGACATCGAGTTCTCCACCGACCCCGGTGAGCCGTACGGCGGTGGCTTCCGGGCCCGGCTCCTCGTCCCGGGACCGTGGGTGGGCGACCACCAGGTGGACCTCTTCGAGGGGCGGTGGACGGTCCGACGAGGGCTGGTGGCGACAGCGGTGAGCGTGCCGCACGCCTGAGCCCGTCGTGAGCGTGCCGCATGAAACCGGCCCGCGCCGGGCGCCCGGTGCAGGCGCCCGGCGGTCCGCTCCCGGTCAGCTACGGTTCCGCGGGGCACCAGCTCTGCAGCAGCCGGAAGAACTCCTCCTCGTTGCCGCTCAGTCCCGCGTCCGCCAGGGCCTGTTCCGCCTCGGCGAGGACGGAGGGCGGGACCAGGGGTGGTCGGCGGGAGCCGGGGGGACCGTCGAACGCGGCTCGTACGGTGTGCAACAGCCGCAGATAGGCCTGGACGGCGGTGCGCTCGCGGTCGGTCAGTACGGCGGTGGGCATCGGTCGGCTCTCCCCAAGTCGGCGTCGTCGCGTCGTGCCCCGCATATGAGGGCGTACCACCAGCTTGCCGTCCACCACTGACAATCGGGTCCGGCCACACCTCCGTTCGCCCGCTTAGCGGAGGCGAAACCTCCCCGAAATCCCTTGTGGAAAAGCCGTCCTACGCTGGAGGGAAGGGCTTTCGGCCGCGTTCTCGCGGCCAGGGAACGGGCACGGGAACAACTACGGGAAGAGGAACGGGAGCGAGTGACGTGGTCGACGTCCCGGGACCGCGCCCGGCGCGCGCCGTACGGCTGCGCCCGGTGGGCGACGGAGAACTCGAGCTGCAGTACCGGGTGGTGCACGGCTACCGGCGCGCGTTCCGGATGGCCGGCGCCGGGCCGGCGCTGGTGCTGATCCACGGCATAGGTGACTCCTCCGACACCTGGGCCGGGCTGATCCCCGACCTCGCCCGCACCCACACCGTCATCGCCCCCGACCTGCTCGGCCACGGCGCCTCGGACAAGCCGCGCGCCGACTACTCGGTGGCCGCCTACGCGAACGGCGTGCGCGATCTGCTCACCTCGCTCGGCATCGAGTCGGCGACGCTGGTCGGGCACTCGCTGGGCGGCGGAGTGGCGATGCAGTTCGCCTACCAGTTCCCCGAGCGCACCGAACGGCTCATCCTGGTCAGCGCGGGCGGGGTGGGCCGCGAGGTCAACCCGGTGCTGCGACTGGTCTCGCTGCCGGGCGCCCATCTCGTCCTGTCGACACTCCGACTGCCCGGCATGCGGCTCCAAGTCGGGCTCGCGGTACGGCTGATGAGGCTCCTGGACACCGATCTCGGCCAGGACGCGCCGGAACTGCTCACCCTCGTCGACGCGCTGCCCGACGAGACCTCGCGCAACGCCTTCATCCGCACCCTGCGGGCGGTCGTCGACTGGCGCGGGCAGGTGGTCACCATGCTGGACCGCTGCTATCTGACCGAGGGCATGCCGACCATGCTGCTGTGGGGCGACCGGGACAGCGTGGTGCCGGTGCGGCACGCGTACGGTGCGCACGAGGCGATGCCCGGCAGCCGGCTGGAGATCTTCGAGGGGGCCGGCCACTTCCCGTTCCACACCGACCCGGCCCGGTTCGTCGCCCTGGTCGAGGAGTTCACGGCCACCACCGCCCCCGCCGACTGGAGCCGCGAGAGCTGGCGCGAGCTGTTGCGGGCGGGACGGCCCGGCACGGCGGCTGGGCAGCCGGACACGGCCCGCTCCCGTGCGGTGGAACGGGATCTGCGGGAGGCGAGCGAACGCAGCGCGACGTGATCCGAGGCGCGTACGGGACGCGTCGTGCCCGAGGTCAGCCCTGTGGCCCGAGATAGCCCAGTGACGCCTCGATCCGCCCCGCCAAATGGTCCCGCTGACCCCGTGCCGACGAAACCGCCAGCCACGTGCGGCACTTGCTGGCCAGCAGCAGGCCGAAGGTCTCGGCCTCCTTCTCCTCGGCCTGGTCGAAGTGACTGCGTGCGGCGACCTTCAGGACCGTCGAGCGCAGGTCGGCCCGGTCGTCGAGGAGACGGGCCGCCACCGTGGCGCCCTCGATGCTGTGGCTGCAGTGGCCAGCCTTCATGTGCCACAGCTCGTGGCCGAGGATGACCAACTGGTGGTCGGGCGCGGTGCGTTCCTCGATCACGACGAGGTCCTGGTCGGGCATGTCCAGCCACAGCCCGCTCGCGGTGCCGGGCGGGAAGGCGGACGTACGGAAGAGGACGGGACGGCCGCGGCGTCTGCTCATGGCGTCGCACAGGGCGCCGTACAGCTTCTCCGGCGCCGCCGGCGCGGGAAGCGCCAGCTCCGCGACCAACTCGCCGCACAGGCGGCGCATTTCCCTACCGATGCCCACAGGTCTCCCGTTCTCCCCGCATCACGACTCGGGCCGCTTGACGCTCTCCAGGAGCATGTCCAGCCACTCGGCGACCTTGTCGCGGTGCTGGTCGGTGGGCAGCTGGGCGGCTCGCCAGGCGATGCCGCGCACGCCGTGGTCCTGCAGGAGCTTCTCCAGCGGATCCTCGACGGCCTGCGCCGTCTCGCGCTCGGCCAGCTTCTGCAGCAGATCCTGCTCGGTGCGCTGGAGGGCGCCCGCGAGTGCCTCGGGGTCCTCGGCCGTGAGGAATCCGGCGTGTACGCGGAAGAAGCGCTGGATGGCGTCGCAGTGCTCCATGGTGGGGCGCCGGTCGCCGTTGATGAGCGCGCCCGCCTGCTGGCGTGACATGCCCGCGCCGTCGGCGATCTCCTGCTGGGTGTACTTGCGGCCGTTCGGCTTGAGCCGGGTGCGGCGCAGCAGGTCCAGGCGCTGGAGGAAGCGGGCCTGGATGTCCGGCTCGCCCGCCGGGCGGCCGCTCAGCAGGGCCTTGACCACGGGCACCGGGACGCCGGAGGCCACGGACAGGCGGCCGGAGTCGAAGACCTCCGCGTGCGGCACGCCGAGCCGGTCGGCGAGCGCAGTGACACGAGCGACGACGGCCGGCAGCGCAGCCGTCGGCGTGGCGCCCGGACCCTCGATGCCATCCGTCACCGACAGATCTCCTACGTCTCTCACAGGCTTCTCACAAGCGGTTGCCGTGAACTGGACGGAGATTACCCGCTGGTTCGAACTCACATCCAGGTCTCGCCACAACTGTGTCCAATTTCAGCCGTCAACAGGCATGGAATGCCACGATAGTTGACACGACTCGGACCCGGGCAGCAGGATCAAGGCGCCGCGCGAAGGCCGCATAGGCAAGAGGGGTGACCTCCCGATGGCATATCAGGCAGGTGGGCAGCGGTCCGTGCCGCGGCCCGTCCCCGAGAGCTGCGAGGCCCAGGCGTATCTGCGGGACTACGGCACTCTCCTGGAGGCCGTGCCCTTCCCGTCCGTCATCCTCGATCACCGCTGGGACGTGGTTCTCGCGAACGCCGCTTTCGCGTCACTTTTCCGCGCGGTGGGCCCGCACGCGACCGCCATGCCCGACGACAACTTCCTCCGGTTCGTCCTCTTCCACCCGGACGCGAGCACGGTCCTCGGCGAGCACGAGTCCAGCTGGTGCCTGCCCATGCTGGCCCACTTCGCGGCCGCCGTGGAGCGCAACGGCCATGACCACGGCTTGCAGGCCATCCGCCGGGAGATCGCCCAGGACCCGATCATGGAGGCCGCCTACCGGCAGGGCCTGCCGCACTGGATCCGCGCGGTCGGCGAGCGGGCCGTCGTGCAGGACGGCGCCGTACGGCCCTTGCTGCACCCCGATCCGCGCTGGGGCGCGACCGAGTGCCGGGTCGTCGACGAGACGCCCAGGACCCTTCAGGAGATGGGCTACACCCGGCTGACCCTGGTGTTGCGTGAGGTGCGCCGGGACCGGCCCAGGGGGCGTGGGGTGCGCCGCACCGCGAGCCACCTGAGAGTCGTTCCCGCCACCGAGGACTGAACGGGGCACCGTCGGCGTTCAGGTCGCCGACGGCGCCCCGTCAGCGCGACGGATTCCTTGTCCTCTTTCTTGTTCTCTCTCGCCGCATTTCCCCGTATCTGCATCATTCCCAGCGTGAGCGACATGTGACATAGTACTGGTGTGAGCAAGCGACTGACCTGCAATGTCGTGGTCGTCGGCGCCGGGATGGTGGGCGCGGCCTGTGCCCTTTACGCGGGCCGGGCGGGCCTCGACGTGATCCTCGTGGACCGCGGCCCGGTGGCCGGCGGCACCACCGGGGCCGGGGAGGGCAACCTCCTCGTCTCCGACAAGGAGCCGGGCCCCGAGCTGGACCTCGCGCTGCTGTCCGGTCGGCTGTGGGGCGAGCTGGCGCAGGAGTTCGGGGAGGCCGTCGAGTACGAGTCCAAGGGCGGAGTGGTGGTGGCCTCCTCGCCCGACGGGCTCGCGGCGCTGGAGCGCTTCGCCCAAGGGCAGCGGGCCGCCGGGGTCGTCGCCGAACCGGTGGCGGGTGACGGGCTCTACGACCTCGAACCCCACCTGGCCCCCGGCCTGCCCGGCGCCGTCCACTACCCCCAGGACGCCCAGGTCATGCCCGCTCTGGCCGCCGCCCACCTGCTCCGCGCATCCGGCGCCCGCCTGCTCACCGGTCACACGGTGACCGACGTGCTGCGCGCGCCGGACGGCGCCGTGCGCGGGGTCCGTACGGACAAGGGCGACATCCACGCCCCGGCCGTCATCAACGCGGCCGGCACCTGGGGCGGTGAGCTAGCCGCACTCGCGGGCGTCCGGCTCCCCGTCCTCCCCCGGCGCGGTTTCGTCCTCGTCACCGAACCCCTCCCGCGCCGGGTCCGGCACAAGGTGTACGCCGCCGACTACGTGGCCGACGTGGCCAGCGACTCGGCCGCGCTGCAGACCTCACCGGTCGTCGAGGGCACGGCCGCGGGGCCGATCCTCATCGGGGCGAGCCGGGAACGGGTCGGCTTCGACCGGACGTTCTCGCTGCCGGTCGTACGGGCGCTGGCCGCGGGGGCGACCCGGCTGTTCCCGTTCCTGGAGCGGGTGCGCGCGATGCGCTCCTACCTCGGTTTCCGCCCGTACCTGCCCGACCACCTGCCCGCTGTCGGCACCGACCCCCGTGTCCCCGGCCTGTACCACGCCTGCGGTCACGAGGGCGCGGGCATCGGACTCGCCACCGGAACCGCCCACTTGATCGCCCAGACGCTGACCGCGAAGACCCCCGACCTGGACCTGACCCCGTTCCGCCCCGACCGTTTCGCCGCGGAGGCCATGTGAGAACCCCTCTGGAACTTGCCGACGCCCAGCCGGGCCCGGCGTTCACGGTCACCCTGGACGACCGCGAGATCGAGGTGCTGCCCGGCCGGACCGTCGCCGCCGCGCTGTGGGCGGCCGGTGTCACGTCGTGGCGCAGCACCCGGGGCCAGGGCCGGCCGCGCGGCGTCTTCTGCGGCATCGGCATCTGCTTCGACTGCCTCGTGACCGTCAACGACCGCCCGAACCAGCGGGCCTGCCTTGTGCCCTTGCGCCCCGGCGACGCCATCCGTACCCAGGAGGGGACGGGCCACGATGACTGACCCGAACCGCAGCGGGGCGGTCCCGCACCTCGTCGTGATCGGTGCGGGTCCGGCGGGGCTGGCCGCGAGCGTCGCCGCCGCGGCGTGCGGTGTGCGGGTGACGTTGGTGGATTCGGCGGGGGAGGCGGGCGGGCAGTTCTACCGTCGGCCCGCTCCCGGGCTGCGGGCCCGTCGGCCGCAGGCCCTGCATCACCAGTGGCGCACGTGGGAGCGGCTCAAGGACGGCCTCGATCGGTACGTCCGAGCAGGCTGCGTAAGGCATTTGACGGAGCATCATGTGTGGTGCGTCGAGCGTCGTGGCGAGCCGGACCGGGGCTTCACCGTCCACGCGCTGCTCGGTCCCGAGCAGGAGGGCGCGGCAGAAGTGCGTGCCGACGCCGTGCTGCTGGCCACCGGTGGTTACGAGAAGGTGCTGCCCTTTCCCGGCTGGACCCTCCCCGGTGTCGTCAGCGCGGGCGGCGCCCAGGCCATGCTCAAGGGTGCCCTCGTGGTCTCCGGCCGCACCGCAGTGGTCGCCGGGACCGGGCCGCTGCTGCTCCCCGTGGCGACCGGACTCGCCGCGGCCGGGGTCGAGATCGCCGCGCTCGTCGAGTCCGCCGACCCCAAGGCGTTCGTACGGCAGTCCCGTGCGCTGGCGGCGCAGCCCGGCAAGGTCGCCGAGGGCGCCGGGTACGCGGCTCGGCTGCTGCGCCACCGGGCGCGACTCCTCGCCCGGCACACGATCGTCGAGGCGCACGGCACCGAGCGGCTGGAGGCCGTGACCGTCGCAGCGCTCGACGCCAGCGGGCGGGTCAGGCCGGGCAGCGAGCGCCGTGTCCCCTGCGACACCCTCGCCGTCGGCCACGGCATGCTCCCGCACACCGACCTCGCCGACACGCTGGGCTGCCGGCTCGACGGCCCCGCCGTGCACGTCGACGACGAGCAGCGCACCGACGTGCCCGGCGTCTGGGCCGCCGGAGAGACCACGGGCATCGGCGGCTCGGCCCTCTCGCTCGCCGAGGGCCACATCGCCGGATGCTCGGCCGCGGCCCGCCTGCGCGGCACCGAACCCGACCCGGGCGCATGGGCGGCGGCCGCCCGGGTCCGTGCCCGGCTGCGCGCGTTCTCCGCCGCGCTCGACTCCGTGTACGCCCCGCCCGTCCACTGGACCGAGCAGGTCACCGACGACACCGTCGTGTGCCGCTGCGAGGAGGTCACCGGCGGGGCGATCCGGGAGGCCGTGGCGGAGCTCGGTGCCGGTGATCCGCGGACCGTGAAGCTGCTGACGCGGGCCGGGATGGGCTGGTGCCAGGGGCGGATGTGCGGGCCCGCGGTCGCGGGGCTCGCCGGGTGCGAACTTGCGCCGTCCCGGCGGCCGTTCGCCCGCCCGGTGCCGCTCGGGATTCTGGCGCGTGCCGGAGAGATGGACCACCAGTAAAATGTCACACGCTATTGAGATGGGATCCTCATGAGCCACAGCGCCCACGCCCTCGCCTCCGACGACCGCCCCTGGCGCGGCGTCCTCGTCGCCACCGCGCTCCCGCTGAACGACGACCTCTCCGTCGACCACGGCAGGTTCGCCGAGCACTGCGCCTGGCTGGTCGAGAACGGCTGCGACGGCGTCGTGCCGAACGGCTCGCTCGGCGAGTACCAGGTCCTCACTCCCGAGGAGCGGGCCAAGGTCGTCGAGACGGCCGTCGCCGCCATCGGCGGAGCGCGCGTGATGCCCGGCGTCGCCGCCTACGGGTCCGCCGAGTCCCGCCGCTGGGCCGAGCAGGCGCGTGACGCGGGCTGCGCGTCCGTGATGCTGCTGCCGCCCAACGCCTACCGCGCCGACGAGCGTTCCGTCCTCGCCCACTACGCCGAGGTCGCGAAGGCGGGCGTGCCGATCGTGGCGTACAACAACCCCATCGACACCAAGGTCGACCTCGTGCCCGAGCTGCTGGCCAAGCTGCACGGCGAGGGCTACATCCACGGCGTCAAGGAGTTCTCCGGCGATGTCCGCCGCGCGTATCAGCTCGCGGAACTCGCCCCGGAACTCGACCTGCTGATCGGCGCCGACGACGTGTTGCTGGAGCTGGCGATCGCCGGTGCGAAGGGCTGGGTGGCCGGCTACCCGAACGCGCTGCCGAAGTCCTCCGTCGAGCTGTACCGCGCCGCCGTAGGCGGTGACCTGGGCACGGCCAAGAAGCTGTACGAGCAGCTGCACCCGTTGCTGCGCTGGGACTCCAAGGTCGAGTTCGTCCAGGCCATCAAGTTGTCCATGGACCTCGTCGGCCGGCACGGCGGTCCCGTTCGCCCGCCGCGCGTGCCGCTGCTGCCCGAGCAGGAGGCGGCGGTCCGGACCGCCACCGAGCGGGCCGTCGCCGCAGGGCTCGCCTGACCGCACTCGCGCAACCGCACCCGCGTCACAGCAACTCGCGTCACCGCAAAGGAGACTGGACCGTGCGCAGCAAACTCGTCCTGCAGGCCGTCGACTCGCACACCGAGGGCATGCCCACCCGGGTCGTCACCGGCGGCATCGGCACGATCCCCGGCGCGACCATGAACGAGCGGCGCCTGTACTTCCGTGAGCACCGCGACGACATCAAGCAGCTCCTGATGAACGAGCCGCGCGGCCACTCGGCGATGAGCGGGGCCATCCTCCAGCCTCCCACCCGCCCGGACTGCGACTGGGGCGTGCTCTACATCGAGGTCTCCGGCTATCTGCCGATGTGCGGGCACGGCACCATCGGTGTCGCGACGGTGCTCGTCGAGACCGGCATGGTCGAGGTCGTCGAGCCGGTCACCACGATCCGGCTCGACACCCCGGCGGGCCTGGTCGTCGCCGAGGTGGCGGTGGAGAACGGCGCCGCGAAGGCGGTCACCCTGCAGAACGTGCCGTCCTTCTCCGTGGCCCTCGACCGCAAGATCGCCCTGGCCGACGGGCGCACGGTGACATACGACATGGCGTACGGCGGCAACTTCTACGCCATCCTGCCGCTGGAGGAGTTCGGGCTGCCCTTCGACCGCTCCCGCAAGGACGACATCCTCAAGGCCGGACTCTCCCTCATGGCGGCGATCAACGCCGAGGAGGAGCCCGTCCATCCCGAGGACCCGTCCATCCGCGGCTGCCACCACGTCCACCTGGTCGCCCCCGGCGCCACCGCCCGGCACTCCCGGCACGCCATGGCGATCCACCCCGGCTGGTTCGACCGCTCACCCTGCGGCACGGGCACCAGCGCGCGGATGGCGCAGCTGCACGCACGCGGCGAACTCCCCACGCACACAGAGTTCGTGAACGAGTCCTTCATCGGGACACGGTTCACCGGGCGGCTCCTGGGCACCACTGAAGTCGCCGGCCGACCGGCGGTCCTGCCGAGCTTCACCGGCCGCGCGTGGATCACCGGCACCGCGCAGTACCTGCTCGACCCGTCGGACCCGTTCCCGGCCGGGTTCGTGCTCTGAGCGTCGAGGATAATGAGGCGCGTACCGCGTGACATTGCACAACGAGGAGACTCATGGCCGCCCAGCGCACCGGCGCCCCGCCCGCCCCAGCTGCCCCGGCGCTGCCCACCCTGGGCGGCAAGAAGAGCAGCTACCGGGAGCGGGTCGCCGACGCCCTGCGGGCCGCGCTGATCGCAGGCGAACTGCTCCCGGGCGAGGTGTACTCCGCGCCCACGCTCGCCGCCCGCTTCGGCGTCTCGGCCACCCCGGTGCGCGAGGCCATGCTGGACCTCGTCAAGGAGGGCCTGGTCGACACCGTTCCCAACAAGGGGTTCAGGGTCACCGCGGTCTCCGAGAAGCAGCTCGACGAGTACAAGCACATCCGGGCGCTCATCGAGATCCCCACGGTGGTGGAGCTGGCCAGGACCGCCGACAAGGTCTCCCTGGAGGCGCTGCGCCCCGCCGCCCGGGAGATCGTCCAGGCCGCCGTCTCCGGTGACCTCATCGCGTACGTCGAGGCGGACACCCGCTTCCACCTCGGCCTGCTCGCCCTCGCCGGCAACGCCCATCTCGTCGAGGTCGTCGGCGACCTCCGCAAGCGCTCCCGCCTCTACGGCCTGACCGCGCTCGTCGAGGCCGGCCGGCTGCTGGCCTCCGCCGAGGAGCACCTCGAACTCCTCGACGCGCTGATCGCCCGCGACGAGCAGGCCGTACGCGAGGTCATGACCCGTCACCTCGGGCACGTTCGCGGTCTCTGGGCGGCGAAGAAGTAGGTGCCACCGCAACGCAAGCCGCTTGCGTTGCTTGCGCTATTCTTGCGTACATGACGCGACGACTTGCCGAGGTGGCGAAGAAGGTCGGGGTCAGCGAGGCCACGGTCAGCCGGGTGCTCAACGACAAGCCCGGCGTCTCCGAGGCGACCCGGCAGGCGGTGCTGTCCGCCCTGGACGTCCTCGGCTACGAGCGGCCCACGCAGCTGCGCGGTGAACGCGCCCGCCTCGTCGGCCTCGTGCTGCCGGAGCTGCAGAACCCGATCTTCCCGGCGTTCGCCGAGGTGATCGGCGGAGCGCTCGCCCAGCACGGACTGACCCCGGTGCTGTGCACACAGACCAAGGGCGGTGTCTCCGAGGCCGACTACGTCGCGCTGCTGCTGCAACAGCAGGTCTCCGGCGTCGTCTTCGCCGGCGGGCTGTACGCCCAGGCCGACGCGCCGCACGACCACTACAAGGAGCTCGCCGACCGCAACATCCCGGTGGTGCTGGTCAACGCGGCCATCGAACACCTGGGCTTCCCGGGTGTGTCCTGCGACGACGCCGTGGCCGTCGAACAGGCGTGGCGGCATCTGGCCTCGCTGGGCCACGAGCGCATCGGGCTCGTGCTCGGGCCGGCCGACCACGTGCCGTCGGCGCGCAAGCTCGCCGCCGCCCGGGCCTTCGCCGGGGAGCTGCCCGAGGAGCGCGTGGCGCGGGCCATCTTCTCGATCGAGGGCGGTCACGCGGCCGCCTCCCGGCTGATCGACCGGGGCGTGACCGGCATCATCTGCGCCAGCGACCCGCTCGCGCTCGGGGCGATCAGGGCCGCCCGCCGCAAGGGACTTGGCGTCCCGTCGGAGATCTCCGTGGTCGGGTACGACGACTCGGCTTTCATGAACTGCACGGAGCCTGCGCTCACCACCGTCCGTCAGCCCATCGAGGCCATGGGCAGGGCGGCCGTGGAGCTGCTGAACGCGCAGATCGCGGGCAACGCCGTACCCGCCGAGGAGCTGCTCTTCGAGCCGGAACTGGTGGTGCGCGGTTCCACGGCACAGGCACCTCGTCCCTGATAGCCGACCTCCCGCTATCTAGATCCGTTCTCCTGTCAAAAAATTTCAAATCGCACGCGACATCTTGCGAATGGATGTCGCCGGTGCTTGAGTGTGCGGCGCCCACCGCTCCTGCCCAGAGGGGTCCACCGATGAGAAGCACCGGGTTCCGCCGCACCCTTGCCGCGCTGAGCGTCTGCTCCCTCGCCCTGGCCGCCTCCGCCTGCGGGTCGGACGGCGACGATTCGGCGAGCGGCAAGACCCGTATCACGGTCAACTGCATGCCGCCCAAGAGCGCCGAGGTCGACCGCGGGTTCTTCGAGCAGGACATCGCCTCCTTCGAGAGGCAGAACCCGGACATCGACGTCGTGGCCCATGACGCGTTCCCCTGCCAGGACCCCAAGACCTTCGACGCGAAGCTCGCCGGCGGGCAGATGGAGGACGTCTTCTACACCTACTTCACGGATGCCAGGCATGTCGTGGAGATCAACCAGGCCGCCGATCTCACGCCGTACGTCAAGGAGTTGAAGAGCTACGACACCATCCAGCGGCAGCTGCGGGACATCTACACCGTCGACGGCAAGGTCTACGGCATCCCGCGTACCGGCTACTCGATGGGCCTGATCTACAACAAGAAGCTCTTCGAGCGGGCGGGCCTCGACCCCGAACAGCCCCCGGCCACCTGGGAGGAAGTCCGCGCCGCCGCCAAGAAGATCGCCGGCCTGGGAGGCGGTACCGTCGGCTACGCCGACTACAGCGCCCAGAACCAGGGCGGTTGGCACTTCACCGCCGAGCTCTACTCGCAGGGCGGGGACGTGGTGAGCGCGGACGGCGAGAAAGCCACCGTCGACACCCCCGAGGGCCGCGCCGTGCTGCGGAACCTGCACGACATGCGCTGGACGGACGACTCGATGGGCAGCAAGCAACTGCTCGTCATCAACGACGTCCAGCAGATGATGGGCGCCGGCAAGCTCGGCATGTACCTCGCCGCGCCCGACAACATCCCGATCCTCGTCAAGGAGAAGGGCGGCGACTACAAGGACCTCGCCCTCGCCCCCATGCCCGGCGGCCAGGGCACGCTCATCGGCGGCGACGGCTACATGGTCAACAAGAAGGCGAGCCCCGAGCAGATCCGCGCCGCCCTGAAGTGGCTCGACCACATGTTCCTCACCCCCGGTGACGGCTTCCTCGGCGACTACGCGCGCGCCAAGAAGAACGACGCCCCCGTCGGACTGCCCGAACCCCGTCTGTTCGCCGGAGCCGCCGATGCCAAGGACCAGCAGGTCAAGAAGGCCAACGCCAACGTCCCGGTGGAGAACTACCAGGCCTTCCTCGACGGAAACCAGAGCCTCGACATGAAGATCGAGCCGCCGAGCGCCCAGCAGATCTACTCCGTCCTCGACGGTGTCGTCTCCGCCGTCCTCACCAAGGAGGACGCTGACATCGACCAGCTCCTCAAGGACGCGTCCGGGAAGATCGACGGCATTCTGGCCCGGGGCTGACGGCCATGACCAGGACGGCTCAGCGACGGACCGTCGCGAAAGTCGTGGTCCGGCCGATGCAGGCGCCGCCCCCGGCAGGGGACCGGAGGCGGCGCCGCCTCGCCGACCAGGCCCGTGCCTACGGCTTCCTCCTCGGCGGACTCGTCTGCTTCGCGCTCTTCTCCTGGTACCCGGCGATCCGCGCGGTCGTGATCGCCTTCCAGAAGTACACGCCCGGCAGCGACCCGCAGTGGGTCGGCACCGCCAACTTCACCCGCGTCTTCGCCGACCCGGAGTTCGCCGCCGCCTGGCGCAACACCCTCGCCTTCACCCTGCTCGCCCTGCTGATCGGCTTCGCGATCCCCTTCGTACTCGCCCTGGTCCTCAACGAGTTGAGGCATGCCAAGGCGTTCTTCCGGGTCGTCGTCTACCTGCCGGTGATGATCCCGCCGGTGGTCAGCGCCCTGCTGTGGAAGTGGTTCTATGACCCCGGAACCGGCCTCGCCAACGAGGCGCTGCGGTTCCTGCACCTGCCCACGTCGAACTGGTCCAACGGCGCCGACACGGCCCTGGTCTCCCTCGTCGTCGTCGCCACCTGGGCCAACCTGGGCGGCACCGTCCTGATCTACCTGGCGGCGCTCCAGTCCATCCCGGGGGAGCTGTACGAGGCAGCCGAACTCGACGGCGCGAACCTGCTGCAACGAGTCCGCCATGTGACGATCCCGCAGACCCGCTTCGTGATCCTGATGCTGATGCTCCTTCAGATCATCGCCACCATGCAGGTCTTCACCGAGCCGTTCGTGATCACCGGCGGCGGGCCGGAGAACGCCACGGTCACCGTCCTCTACCTCATCTACAAGTACGCCTTCCTCTACAACGACTTCGGCGGCGCCTGCGCGCTCAGCGTGCTGCTCCTCGCGCTGCTCGGCCTGTTCTCCGCCGCGTACCTGAGGCTGACCCGCTCCGAGGGGGACGTATGAGCGCCACCCGCACCCTCGTCTCCCCGGCCGTGCTGGCCCGCCCGCGCGGGAAGGCCGTCTACTGGGCCGTCTTCACCGGGGTCGTCGTGCTCTTCGCGCTCGCCTTCCTGTTCCCGGTCTACTGGATGGTGACCGGTGCGACGAAGTCCCCGGACGAAGTGGCGCGGACGCCCCCCACCCTCGTACCGCAGACATGGCACCTCAGCGGGTACACCGACGCCTGGGACCTGATGCAGTTGCCCACCCACCTGTGGAACACGGTGGTCCAGGCGACCGGCGCCTGGGCGTTCCAGCTCGTGTTCTGCACGGCCGCCGCCTACGCCCTGTCCAAGCTGCGGCCCGCCTTCGGCAAGGTGGTCCTCGGCGGGATCCTCGCCACCCTCATGGTTCCGGCGCAGGCGCTGGTGGTGCCCAAGTACCTGACCGTGGCGGACCTGGGCCTGCTCAACGACCCCCTCGCCATCTGGCTCCCGGCCGTCGCCAACGCCTTCAACCTCTACCTGCTGAAGCGCTTCTTCGACCAGATCCCGCGCGATGTGCTGGAGGCCGCCGAGATCGACGGGGCGGGCCGGCTGCGCACCCTGTGGTCGATCGTGCTGCCCATGTCCCGGCCGGTGCTCGGCGTCGTGTCGATCTTCGCGCTGGTCGCCGTCTGGCAGGACTTCCTGTGGCCGCTGATGGTCTTCTCCGACACCGACAAGCAGCCGATCAGCGTGGCCCTCGTGCAGCTGTCGCAGAACATCCAGCTCACCGTGCTCATCGCCGCGATGGTGATCGCCAGCATTCCCATGGTCGCGATGTTCCTGGTGTTCCAGCGGCACATCATCGCCGGCATCAGTGCGGGCGGCTCGAAGGGCTGACGCCGCCCCTCCGACAGAAAGGCACCCACCGTGGGACAGCCCACCCATGCCCGCAAGCCGCGCGAAGCGCAGGACTGGTGGCGTGACGCCGTCATCTATCAGGTGTACGTCCGCAGCTTCGCGGACGGCGACGGCGACGGCACCGGGGACCTCGCGGGTGTCCGTGCCCGGCTGCCGTACCTCGCCGAACTCGGCGTGGACGCGCTCTGGTTCACGCCCTGGTACGTCTCACCGATGAAGGACGGCGGCTACGACGTCGCCGACTACCGTGCGATCGATCCGGCCTTCGGCACGCTGGCCGAGGCGGAGAAGCTCATCGCCGAGGCGCACGGACTCGGCATCCGCACCATCGTCGACATCGTGCCGAACCATGTCTCGGACCAGCACCCCTGGTTCCGGGCGGCGATCGAGGGCGGCCCGGAACGGGACCTGTTCCACTTCCGTACGGGCCGCGGCGCCCTCCCGCCCAACGACTGGCGCTCCCAGTTCGGCGGCCCGGCCTGGACCAGGCTGCCCGACGGCACCTGGTACCTGCACCTGTTCGCCCCCGAACAGCCCGACCTCGACTGGGCCCACCCGGCCGTCCGACGGGAACACGAGGACATCCTGCGCTTCTGGTTCGACCGAGGTGTCGCCGGCGTCCGCATCGACTCCGCCGCCCTCCTCGCCAAGGATCCCCGCCTGCCGGACTTCACCGAGGGCCAAGACCCCCACCCGTACATCGACCGCGACGAACTCCACGACATCTACCGCTCCTGGCGCGCGATCGCCGACGAGTACGGCGGCGTCTTCGTCGGCGAGGTCTGGCTCCCCGACACCGAACGCTTCGCCCGCTATCTGCGCCCCGACGAACTCCACACCGCATTCAACTTCTCGTTCATGACCTGCCCTTGGGACGCCGCGCGGCTGCGCGCGGCCATCGACGAGACGCTCGCCGAGCACGCGCCGGTCGGCGCTCCGGCGACCTGGGTCCTGTGCAACCACGACGTGACCCGCACCGTCACCCGCTACGGCCGTGCCGACACCGGCTTCGACTTCGCCACCAAGGCCTTCGGCACCCCGACCGATCTCGCGCTCGGCACCCGCCGGGCCCGGGCGGCCGCTCTGCTGTCGCTGGCCCTGCCCGGAGCCGTCTACGTCTACCAGGGCGAGGAGCTCGGCCTGCCCGAGGCCGACATCCCGCTCGACCGCGTCCAGGATCCGATGCACGCCCGCTCCGGGGGGACCGACCCGGGCCGGGACGGCTGCCGCGTGCCGTTGCCGTGGGCGGCCGACGCACCCCACGCGGGCTTCGGCTCGCGTGAGGAGCCGTGGCTGCCACAGCCCGTCGACTGGGCCGCGTACGCGGCCGACCGTCAGGCCGCGGACCCCACGTCGATGCTCGCCCTCTACCGCCGCGCGATCGCGCTCCGGCCGGTGTTCGCAGGCGGCCCGCTCACCTGGCTGCCCGCACCCGACGGCGTGCTCGCCTTCACCCGCGCACCGGGTGTCACCTGTGTGGTGAACCTCGCGGCCACCCCCGCCGAGCTGCCCGCCCACACCGAAATCCTCGTGGCCAGTGGCTCGTTGGACACCGACGGGCGGCTGCCGAAGGACACCGCGGTCTGGCTGCGCGCCTGAGACCGCGGCCCGCTGTCCCCGTACCCCCACCACGAAGGGATCCGCCATGCAGTACCCGCGCAGATCTGTCAGGATCATGCCAACCTCGCTCACTGTCGCCCTGGCCGCCGGCCTGCTCACCGCCACGGCCCCCACCTCCCACGCGGCCGCCGGGGCCACCCTCCCCTTCACCTCGGTCGAGGCCGAGTCCGCCGCCACCACCGGCACGAAGATCGGCCCCGACCACACCCAGGGCACCCTCGCCTCGGAGGCCTCCGGACGTCAGGCCGTCCGTCTCGCCGCAGGCCGGCGCGTCGAGTTCACCGCGCCGCGCGCGGCCAACGCCCTCAACGTCGCCTACAGCGTCCCCGACGGCCAGACCGGCACGCTGAACGTGTACGTCAACGGAACCAAGCTCGCCAGGACCATCCCCGTCACCTCCAAGTACTCGTACGTCGACACCGGCTGGATCCCCGGCGCCAAGACCCACCACTTCTACGACAACGCCCGTCTGTTGCTCGGCCAGAACGTGCAGGCGGGCGACAAGGTGGCCCTGGAAGCCGCCAACGCCGAAGTCACGGTCGACGTGGCCGACTTCGAGCAGGTCGCCGGCGCGGCCGGGCAGCCCGCCGGGTCGGTGTCGGTGACGTCGAAGGGCGCCGACCCCAGCGGGCAGGGCGACTCCACCCAGGCGTTCCGGGACGCCATCGCCGCCGCGCAGGGCGGGGTGGTGTGGATTCCGCCGGGCGAGTACAGGCTGACGTCCTCCCTGAGCGGCGTCCAGAACGTCACCCTCCAGGGCGCGGGCAGCTGGCACTCGATCGTGCGCACCTCGCGCTTCATCGACCAGTCCAGCTCCTCCGGAGGCGTCCACATCAAGGACTTCGCGGTCATCGGCGAGGTCACCGAACGGGTCGACTCCAACCCCGACAACTTCGTCAACGGCTCGCTGGGACCGAACAGTTCGGTCTCCGGCATGTGGCTCCAGCACCTCAAGGTCGGCCTCTGGCTGATGGGCAACAACGACAACCTCGTCGTCGAGAACAACCGCTTCCTCGACATGACCGCCGACGGCCTCAACCTCAACGGCAACGCCCGAGGCGTCCGCGTCCGCCACAACTTCCTGCGCAACCAGGGTGACGACGCCCTCGCCATGTGGTCGCTGTACGCACCGGACACGAACAGCAGCTTCGAGAACAACACGATCACCCAGCCGAACCTCGCCAACGGCATCGCGATCTACGGCGGCACCGACATCACCGTCAAGGACAACCTGATCTCCGACACCAACGCCCTCGGCAGCGGCATCGCGATCTCCAACCAGAAGTTCCTCGACCCCTTCCACCCGCTGTCCGGCACCATCACGGTCGACGGCAACACGCTCGTCCGCACCGGCGCCATGAACCCCAACTGGAACCACCCGATGGGCGCCCTGCGCGTCGACTCCTACGACAGCCCCATCGAGGCGAACGTCCGCATCACCAACACCACCATCACGGACAGCCCGTACAGCGCCTTCGAGTTCGTCTCGGGCAGCGGGCGCGGCTTCGCGGCGAAGAACATCACCGTCGACGGCGCGACCGTGCGCGACACCGGCACGGTCGTCGTCCAGGCCGAGACCCAGGGCGCCGCCACCTTCCGCAACGTCACCGCGACCGGCGTCGGCGCGGCGGGCGTCTACAACTGCCCCTACCCGTCCGGCTCCGGCAGCTTCACCCTCACCGACGGCGGCGGCAACTCCGGATGGAGCAGCACCTGGTCGGACTGCTCGACCTGGCCGCAGCCCGGTCAGGGCAACCCGGACCCGGATCCGAACCGCAACCTGGCCAAGGGCCGCCCCGCCACGGCCACCGGCTCACAGGACGTCTACACGCCGGGCAAGGCGGTCGACGGCGACGCGAACACCTACTGGGAGTCTGCCAACAACGCCTTCCCGCAGTCCTGGACGGTCGACCTCGGCTCGCCCGGGGCGGTCCGCCGACTGGTGCTGAAGCTGCCCCCGTCCTCGGCCTGGGGCGCGCGCACCCAGACCGTCACCGTGCTGGGCAGCACCGACGGCTCGACCTACTCGACGGTCGTCGGCGCCACCGGCTACCGCTTCGACCCGGCCACCGGCAACACGGCCACCGTCGCCCTTCCCGACGGCACGAACCTGCGGTATCTGCGGCTGTCCGTCAGCGCCAACACCGGCTGGCCGGCGGGACAGTTCAGCGAGGTGGAGGCGTATCCGACTTCGTGACGGCGTCCGTCGCAACCCCGCGCTTCGCCGCCTGGATCTGCGCGTACACATGGGTGCGCAGCTCGGCGAAGCGCGGATCCACTCGGGTGTGCAACTGGTCGCGCTCGACGGGCAGTTCGACCTTCAGCTGCTCCTGCACGACGGTGGGGGAGGCGGACAGCACGATCACCCGCTCGCCCAGGTAGACGGCCTCGTCGATGTCATGGGTGACGAACAGGATGGTGATGCCGCGCTCGCGCCAGAGCCCCCGGACGAGGTCCTCCAGATCGGCCCGCGTCTGCGCGTCCACCGCCGCGAACGGCTCGTCCATCAGCAGCACACGGGGCTCGTAGGCCAGCGCCCGGGCGATGGCGACCCGCTGCTGCATACCGCCGGACAGCTGCCACGGATACGCCCCCACGGCGTCCGCGAGCCCCACCGACTCCAGCGCGTCCCGCACCAGCTCACGACGCCGCGCCTTGCCCAGGTTCTTCTGCCTGAGCGGAAGTTCGACGTTCTCACCGACCCGCATCCAGGGAAACAGGCTGCGCCCGTACTCCTGGAACACGAAGGCCATCCCGGGCGGCGGGCCGCTCACCTTGCGCCCCTCCAGCAGCACTTCGCCGCTCGTCGGCGCGAGCAGACCGCCCATGCACTTCAGCAGGGTCGTCTTGCCGCAGCCCGAGGGGCCGACGAGACAGACCAGTTCGCCGGCGTCGACGGTGAAGGTGAGGTCGCGTACGGCCTCCACGCGCCGTCCGGACCCCTCGTAGACCTTCTGCAGGCCGCGTACGTCGAGCATGGACCGCCCCTTCACGATGCTCGTCACTCAGGACCGCCGGGTGGTCGCGCGCAGACCGTGGTACCAGCCGAGCACCCGGCGCTCGACCAGTCGGAAGACGACGGAGAACACGAAGCCGAGCAGTCCGAGGACCAGGATCCCGGTCCACATGTCGGGGATCGCGAAACTGCGCTGGAACTGGACGACGGTGAAGCCGATGCCGTTGTTGGCGGCGAACATCTCGCTGATGACCATGAGGATGATGCCGATGGACAGCGCCTGGCGCAGCCCGGCGAAGATCTGCGGGCTCGCGGAGCGCAGCACCAGATGGCGCAGCCGGGCGATCCCCGTGACGCCGTACGAGCGGGCCGTCTCCAGCATCACCGAGTCGACCGCGCGCACGCCCTCCACGGTGTTGAGCAGGATCGGCCACACGCAGCCGCTCGCGATCACGACGATCTTCATGGTGTCGCCGATGCCGGCGAACAGCATGATGACCGGGACGAGTACGGGCGGTGGCACGGCCCGCAGGAACTCCAGGACCGGTTCGCACACCGCGCGGACGCCGCGGTAGGAGCCGATGACCGTGCCGAGCGCCACGCCGACCACGGCGGCCGTCGCAAAGCCGCCCAGCAGTCGCAGGAGGCTCGGCACGACGTCCGTGCGCAGCCGGTCGGCCGTCCAGACGTCCGGGAAGGTGTCGAGGATCGTCCGCAGTGGCGGCCAGAAGGGGTCCGTGCTGCCGTCCGACGCCGCCCACCACCCGGCGACCAGCACAACGGGCAGCGCGACCGCGAAGAACACGCGCGCCAGCAAGCGCCCGATCACACCGCCACCTCCCCGCGCACCGACTGGTGCCAGGCCAGCGCCCGCCGCTCCACCGTACGTGCGCCGACGTTGATGAGCAGCCCCAGCAGGCCCGCGACGACGACGAGCGCGTACATCTCCGGCACCGCCTGCGAGGTCTGCGCCACCGCGATCTGCTGACCCAACCCCGGCGCCCCGATGACGAGTTCGGCGGTGATCGCGAGGATCAACGCCACCGCCGCGGCGAGCCGCACACCCGTCATGACATACGGCAGGGCCGTCGGCCACAGCACATGGCGCACACGCGCCCAGGTGCCGAGGCCGTAACTGCGGGCCGTCTCCTCGGCGACCGGGTCGACGTCCTGGACGCCGTACAGGGTCTGGATCAGCACCTGCCAGAAGGAGGCGTAGACGACCAGGAGGAGCACCGACTTCAGTTCGGTGCCGTAGAGCAGCACCGCCAGCGGGATCAGCGCCACCGACGGGATCGGGCGCAGGAACTCGATGGTCGAGGCCGTCAGCTCGCGCAGGTACGGCACGACGGAGACGAGCACTCCCACCACGATGCCCGCGCAGGACGCGATCGCCAGGCCCAGCGCCCAGCCGGTGAGGGTGTCGCCGAGCGCGGTCCAGAAGGCGGCGTCGGCGACCTCGTCCGCGAGCGCTTCGGCGATACGGCTCGTCGGCGGGAAGTAGGCCTCCTTGACCAGGCCGAGCCGCGGCACCGCCTCGCCCAGGGCGAGGAAGGCCGCGAGCCCGGCCGCCCCCAGTGCGACGTTCGCGCCCCTCACGTGTTCACATCCCTCACGCCGGTTGCGTCCCTCACGGCAGCAGCGCGTCCAGGTCGGGCGTCTTCTTGAAGAGGCCGTCCTCCTCGCCGAGCTTCATCAGGGCCTCGATGGACGAGCGGTTCGCCTCGGCCGGCCACTGGGGCAGGGTCACCTGGTCCAGCACGTTCGCCGGGATCTTGGTGTACGTCGTGACGATCTGCCGTGCCTCGTCCGGATGGGCCTCGGCGTACGCGAGGGACTCGGCGGTGGCGTCCTGGAACTTCTTGACCACGTCCGGGTTCTGCCGCGCGTACTGCGTCGAGGTGAAGTACATCGCGACGGTGAGCTCCGGCGCGATGTCGATCAGCGGCGAGGCGATCTCCCGGCCGCCCTGGCTGCGGATGGTGGCGGTCGCCGGCTCGACCACGCACGCGGCGTCGATCTGGCCCTGGTCGAGGGCGGCGGGCATCTGGTCGAAGGCCATCTCGACGAGGGTCACCTTGTCCGGGTCGCCGCCCGCCACCCGCACCGCCTGGCGGACCGCGGTCTCGTTGATGTTCTTCAGCGTGTTGATGGCGACCTTCTTGCCCTCCAACTGCTTCGCCGACTTGACGGGGCTGTCCTTCTTGACCATCAGGCCGTTGAAGTCCTTGCCCCGCACGCCGGTCGAGGCGATGCCGTTGGCCACGGCCTTCACGGGGACGCCGTTGGTCTGAGCCACCATCAGGGACGTCACATTGCTGAACCCGAACTGGAACTGCCCGCTCACCACTCCCGGCACGATCGCCGCACCGCCCTGCGCGGTGGTGAACTCCAGCTTCAGGCCCTGCTTCTCGAAGAAGCCCTTCTTCTGGCCGAGGTACAGCGGCGCGACATCGACGATGGGGATGAGCCCGAGCTTGACGGTGGTGATTCCACCGGACGACGCGCCCGGGTCCGGTGATCCGCCGTCGGACGAGCCACAGGCCGTCGCGACGAACAGCAGGGCGCCGGCGGTGAGACCGGCGGGCAGACGACGCATGGCTCCTCCTGTACAGACAACGGTGCAACGGTGTTCCGACAGGTTGTGCGCAAGGCGCACAGTAGTGCGCAAGGTTGCTCAGCGGGAAGGTAGAAGCCTCGAACGAGTCCGGTCAATGGGTTCATCAAGGGTTCACCGACAACATTGTTGACACTTCTGGAGGTGGCGATGTCCGCCGAAGCCCGCGCACCGCACTTCGTGAAGTCCTTCGAGCGCGGTCTCGCCGTCATCCGCTCCTTCGACGCCGAACATCCCGCCCGCACGCTCAGCGAGGTCGCCCACACCTGCGACCTGACCCGCGCCGCCGCCCGTCGCCTGCTGCTGACCCTCGCGGACCTCGGCTACGTCCACCAGGACGGCCGCCTCTTCCGTCTCACCCCGCGCGTGCTGGAACTCGGCTACTCCTACCTCTCCAGCTACACACTGCCCCAGATCGCCGAACCGCATCTGGAGCAACTCGTCGCGCAGGTACGGGAGTCGTCGTCGCTGTGCGTCCTCGACGGCGACGACATCGTGTACGTCGCCCGGGTCCCGACCCGCCGCATCATGACCGCGGCCATCACGGTCGGCACCCGCTTCCCGGCGTACGTGACGTCGGTGGGCCGGGTGATCATCGCCCATCGGCCGGACGAGGAGATCGAAGTCCGGCTCGCCCAGACCGAGTTGAAACCCCTGACCGAGCGGACCGTCACCTCGCCGGACGCGCTGCGGGCGGAACTGCGCCGTGTCCGCCGGCAGGGCTACGCCGTCGTCGACCAGGAGCTGGAGGAGGGGCTGAGGTCGGTCGCCGCCCCGGTGCGGGACCGGGGCGGCGAGGTGGTGGCCGCAGTCAACATCGCCGTGCACGCGGGCCGCAACTCCCTCGACTCCGTGCGCCGGGACCTGCTGCCGCATCTGCTGG
Organism: Streptomyces cyaneochromogenes; assembly: GCF_003963535.1. Taxonomy (GTDB): domain Bacteria; phylum Actinomycetota; class Actinomycetes; order Streptomycetales; family Streptomycetaceae; genus Streptomyces; species Streptomyces shaanxiensis. Next base: position 8,879,888 of record NZ_CP034539.1, read on the forward strand.
CGACCGTCGCCCGGATCGAGGCCGACCTGCGGATCACAAATCCAGGACCAGTCGCTTCCCCCGGCAGCGGGACACGCAGATCATCATCGTCTCGCCGCTCTCCTGCTCCTCCTTCGTGAGTACCGAGTCCCGGTGGTCCGGGGTGCCGTCGAGCACGTCGGTCTCGCAGGTCCCGCAGGTGCCCTCGGTGCAGGAGTAGAGCACCTCGACACCGGCCGCGCGCACCGTGTCCAGCAGGGAGACACCGGGCGCGACGGTGAGCGTCAGCCCGCTCTGCGCCAGCTCGACCTCGAACTCCCCGTCCTCACCGACGGGTTGGTCCTTCGCCTGGAACCGCTCGACGTGCAGCACCCCGGACGGACACCGCTCCTCGACGGCGTCCAGCAGTGGACCGGGACCGCAGCAGTAGACGAGCGTGCCGTCGGGTACGTCGTCGAGGACCGAGGCGAGGTCCAGCAGCCCGGACTCGTCCTGCGGCGAGATCTCCACGCGTTCGCCGTACGGCCCCAACTCCTCGGTGAACGCCATGGATCCGCGCGTACGCCCGCCGTAGAGCAGCGTCCACTCGGCGCCCGCCGCCTCCGCCGCGGCCAGCATCGGCAGGATCGGGGTGATGCCGATGCCGCCGGCGATGAAGAGGTAACGAGGCGAGGGCTCCAGCCGGAAGTGATTGCGCGGACCGCGCACCCGGACCTTGGCGCCCTGCCCCACCTGCTCGTGCACATGGGCGGAGCCGCCGCGCCCGTCCGGTTCCCGCAGAACGGCGATGCGCCACCGCGTCCGGTCGGCCGGATCGCCGCACAGCGAGTACTGCCGCTCCAGGCCCGGCCCCAGCACGACGTCGACGTGGGCGCCGGGCTCCCAGGCCGGGAGCGGCTCGCCCAGCGGGTGGCGCAGGGTGAGGGCGAGCACGCCGTCGGCCGCGAACTCCCTGCTGTCGACGACGAGTTCGGCTTCGTACACGTCACTCATGAGCTGGTTCCTCGCGGCTCGTGTCCTTGCGGGTGGGAGAGCATCCACTCCCACATCTCCACCGGGTCCTGCGCGGTGTGCTCGCGGCCGCAGTGACAGGTGCCGTGCAGGACGTCGGTGCCCGGCAGCCAGTCGATGCGGTAGATCTCGCCCGTGGGACTGGTCACTGGACCTTCTCCATCGGCTTCGCGCCCTCCTCGACCAGCCGGGCGAGGATACGGCGGGCGGCCAGACCGCCGGTGTCGATGTTGATGCTCAGCTCCTGGTAGCCGTGACGCTCGGTGCCGAGGGTCTTCTGGAGCAGATTGAGGGCGGTGACGTCCTGCATCACGACCGTGTGGTTGTTGCCGCGCAGGAACTCGGTGACCTCCTCGTCGTCCGTCGCCCAGTCCCGGGAGACCGCCCAGAAGTCGTACACCTTGCCGTCGCCGGACGGCGTGATGGCGTACGTGACCTCGGTGTGGAAGCCGTTCGGGTCGCTGCCGTCCGCCTCGGGCACCACGCCGACCGGAGCGACGCGGCTGTGCAGCAGGTACAGGCACGGGGCGTGGTACTCGATGTCCTGCCAGCGGGTGATGCGGCCCTCGATGCCGGTCGACTTGGCGTAGAACGGCGGGCACTCGGCGTCGTCCATGTGCCGGCTCACCCGCACGATCCCGGCGCCCTCGTCGACCTCGGTGGTGATCGGCGTCTCGGCGACCTCGGGGGTGCCGATGTAGCCACCGTGCAGGTAGGTCTCGTGGGACAGGTCGAGGAGGTTGTCCACGAGGAGGCCGTAGTCGCAGTCGATGGGCTCCATGCCGCGCACGGTGACCCAGCCGGGGGAGTCGAGGTGCCTGGCCCGCGGGATGCCCTGCGGGTCGGCGAGCGCCGGGTCACCGATCCACACCCAGATCAGGGAGTCCTGCTCGACGACGGGGTACGAGGCGACGCGCGCCGTGCGCGGAACACGCTTCTGCCCCGGCACGTACACACACGCCCCCGTCGTGTCGTACGTGAACCCGTGGTAGCCACACACGATCCGGTCGCCGTCGAGACGGGTCGGGGCCTCGGACAGCGGGTAGCGCCGGTGCACACAGCGGTCGTGCAGGACGACCGGCGTCCCCTCCTCCTCGGTGCGGTAGAGGACGAGCGTCTCACCGAGGATCGTCCGGCCGAGCAGCTCGCGCCCGACCTCATGGCTGTAGGCGGCGACGTACCACTGGTTCCTGGCGAAGGCAGTCGTGTGCGGCATGGCGTTCCCGTCCCTGTCGGCGGGGCGTCGTCGCCCCGCGTGCCGTGGTTGGAATCAGGGTCGTGACGCACGGGGTCGCTCGGCAAGGTGGCTTCCGTCAGGCGGAAGGTGTTCCGTGAACGGGCTGGTCAGGGCGTAGTCGGGGGCGACGCGGGTCTGTCCGGCGTCGGCGAACTCCGTCCCTGCCAGGTGCTGGGCCCATTCGGTCAGCACGCACTGCACCTATCGGTGCCGCCGTCGGCCGGGAGCCGGCGAGGACCGGTCACGCGTCGGCGTCACCACTCCTCACCGGGCCGGCTCGACCACAGCGACCTCACCCCGCCGGCGCGCTGATCTCCCTCTTGAGAATCTTGCCGCTGGGGCCGGTCGGCAGCGTGTCCACGAGCCATACCTCGCGCGGGTACTTGTACGCCGCCACCCGCTCCTTGACGAACAGCTGGAGCTCGTCGGGCGTGGCCACGGCACCGGGGCGCAGCACCACCGCGGCCGCGATCTCCTCGCCCAGATGCGCGTCGGCAACGCCCACCACCGCGGCCAGCGCGACGGCCGGGTGCTCGTGGAGCACCTCCTCGATCTCGCGCGGGTAGACGTTGTAGCCGCCGCGAATGATCATGTCCTTCTTGCGGTCGACGATGTACAGGTAGCCGTCCTCGTCCTGGCGCGCGAGGTCGCCGCTGCGCAGCCAGCCGTCCTGGATGGTGGCCGCCGTCTCCTCCGGGCGGTTCCAGTACCCCTTCATCACGTTGGGCCCGCGCACGGCCAGTTCGCCGATCTCGCCGGGAGCCACGTCCTGGCCCTTGTCGTCGAGGAGCCGCACCTCCACGTCCTTGATCGGGGTGCCGATGGACCCGGCCTTGCGCGGCCGGTCGGGGTGGTTGAAGGTGACCACCGGACTCGTCTCGGACATGCCGAAGCCCTCCAGCACCACGCACCCGAAGCGCCGCTCGAAGCCGTGCAGGACCTCCACCGGAAGCGAGGCCCCGCCGGAGACGCACATGCGCAGCGTGGACACGTCCGCCTCCGACGGGTGCTGGAGCAGCGCCGCGTACATGGTCGGTACACCCTCGAAGATCGTCGCCCGGTCGCGGGCGATCGCGTCCAGCACGGTCTGCGGGTCGAAGCGAGGGATCAGGGTCAGCGAGGCACCGGCGCGGACGGTCACGCTCATCGTGCAGATCTGGCCGAAGATGTGGAACAGCGGCAGACAGCCCACGACCACGTCGTCCGCCGTCACCCGCTGCACATGGACCGTGTTGACCTCGGTGTTGTGCCGCAGTCCGGCGTGGGTGAGCGTGGCGCCCTTGGGGCGGCCGGTGGTGCCGGAGGTGTACAGCAGCACGGCCACGTCCTCGCTGTCCGGCTCGCTCACCTCCGCCAGCGGCTCGTGACCGGCCAGCAGGCCCGCGAAGGCGTCCGGCTCGACGGCCACGTGCCGCACCCCCGCGGCGGCCGCACCCTGCGCACCCTCGCCCGGCGCCTGGTGCCACTCGAAGAGCATCTGCGCGCCCGAGTCGCGCAGGTGGTACTCGGTCTCCCGGGTCTTCAGCAGCGGGTTCATCGGCACGACGACCGCTCCGGCGCGCAGCACGCCGTAGTACAGGACGACGAACTCGGGAACGTTGGGCAGCATCAGAGCGACCCGGTCTCCCGGCCGTACACCCTCGGCCCGCAGCAGCGCTGCGGCCCGGGCGCTGCGCTCGTCGAGCTCCGCGTAGCTGGTGACCTGGCCCCCCAGCCGCAGCGCGGGGCGATCCGGCTGCCGCCGTGCCGTCTCCACCAGGAACTGAGCCAGATTGGCCATGACCGCCTCCACGAAAGTCGCCGTCGAAATCCGCCGTTCACGCTGACGACATCGTGCAGATGTCCGTGGCGACGGCCTATGTGCGGTACGACAGCGTCTGCCCTCCCTGATTGTTCCCGAGAACAAAACAGGGGCGTTACGCTGCGGGAATGAACCTCTCAGGGGTGGTCTCGGCGCTGCATGCGAGGCTGCCGGAACTGGGCGAGCGGATGGCGCAGCGCATCCGCTCGGACGTCGACGCCTACAAGGACGAGACGCTGATCCCCTTCGACTCGCTGCGCCGCTCGTGCACCGCCAACGCGGACCTGCTCCTGGACCAGCTCGGCCGCGCGGGCGCACAGGACCCGAGCCCGGCCCGGGAGACCGGCCGCATCCGCGCCGAGCAGGGCGTGCCGCTGGCGGACACCCTGCACGCGTACCGGATCGGCTTCGAGCTCCTGTGGACGGACATCCTCGCCGAGGCACGCAACCGCCCCGAGGTCACCGACGCCCAGTTGGTCTCCCAGTCGGCGGAGATCTGGGCCCTGTTCGGCCGCTACGCGGAGGCGGTCGCGGCGGCCTATCGGGAGACCACCGCCGAACTGACCTCGCGGCGTCAGGCACGCCGCTCGGCACTGGTGGAGGCGCTGTTCGCCGGCGTCATCGCCGACCGCACGCTGTGGGAGGCCGCCCGCGAGCTGGGGCTGCCCGACCGCGGGCCCTACGTGGTCGCCGTGGCGGCGGCCGACGCGCCCGGCGAGGAGCCGCTGGCGGGGACGGAAGCGGCGCTGCGTCAGGCCCAGGTCCACTTCGCCTGGCGACTGCTGCCCGACCAGCAGATCGGTCTGGCCGCCGTGCCCACGGCGACGGCGGAGAGCACCTGCCTGCGCATCCTGCGCCGGGCGGGCGCCCGCGTAGGTGTCAGCCCGTGCTTCCACTCACTGCGGGACACCCCCCAGGCCCTGCGCTTCGCCCGCCTGGCGCTGGCCGGCCTCCAGGGCACCGGCCCCGGCGTCGCGCGGTTCGACGACAACCCGCTGGCCATGGTCGTCGCCGCGGCCCCCGCCGAGGCGGCGCACCTCGTGGAGGTGGTCCTCCAGCCCCTGCTCGACCTCCCGGCCGCAGAGCGTTCCCGTCTCCTGGAAACCCTGGAGCACTGGTACGCCGCCGCCGGCTCCGCCACGGACGCGGCACGGAACCTCTTCGTCCACCCCAACACCGTCCGCTACCGGCTGCGCCGCGTCGAGGAGCTGACCGACCGCTCCCTGTCCGATCCGCGAGCGGTGGCGGACATCGGCGCGGCGGTGCTGGTCGTGCGGCGGGCGGGCGGGGCATCGAGTGACGTCACGCAGTGACGTTGGCAGTCGCCCCTGCTGGTCGGTGCCGGCGTTCCGATCGGCCTGGCGGGCCGTGGCCCCGTCGGTCGTGACGCCCCAGCCGTCGGCGACCATGCCGTTGGTGCGGTTGACCAGCTTGTAGTAGCCGTTGCCGAGGCCGACCGCCTGCGACTGCAGGTTGGGGGAGGTGTCCCAGGTCCATTGCCTCAGGTCGGAGCCGGAGGGGACGTCGCGGGAACGGGGCCGTAGGCGGCGTCCTCGTGCTCGATGTTCACGGCCACGTCCGGGTCGATCTCGGCGAGGGCCCGCAGGAACTCGGTCCAGAACGGCACGTCGTTGCCGAGGCCGACGGCGACGAACTTCCATGCCGGGTTCTCGGGCCAGACGTTGCACCAGAAGCCGTAACCGGTCGGGACCTTGCCGCCGACGTCGGTCGGCACACGGGTGAACGACGTGTCCAGGACGCCGCGGATGTCGGCGCCGGGGCACAGCGTCGCGTCCTTCGCGGCGGCGTGGAACACCAGCGGGCCCAGCCCCTTGATGGCCGCCGCCGACCTCGGCCACCAGTGGGACCGCACCGCCGGCATGCTCGCCAGCAGGCGCACCCGGCTGCTCGGCGTCATGGGGCCACCGGGCGATCGCCTACGTCGACGGCGGCAAGGGCGTGATCGCCACGGACCGGCTCCGCGGGTACCGCACGGCCATGCGCCGGCACGGGCTCGACGCGCACATCAGGGTCCTGCGCGGAGACAACACCGAGGCAGCCGGCGAGCGAGCCGCCCGCCGGCTCCTCGACTCCGGCGACCTCCCCACGGCTGTGGCCGCCCACAACGACCAGTGCGCCATCGGCGTCCTCGCCGCTTTCCAGCGCGCCGGAGTGGCCGTCCCCGGCGAGGTGTCCGTGGCCGGCTACGACGACGACACGCTGTCCCGCCTGAGCTGCTTCAACCTGACCACGGTGAGGTCATCGTTCGAGCGTCTTGTGCGCCGTCTCGGGAAGGCGCAGATACACCAGCGACGAGCCGAGGCAGAGAACGGCGACGTACCAGGGGAACAGGTCCGCGTGCCCCAGTTCCTTGAACAGCGTGCCCACGTACGGCGCCGTACCCCCGAACATCGCGACCGTCAGCGAGTACGGGAACCCGATGCCGGCCGCCCGCACCCGGGGCGGGAACACCTCGGCGTTCACGGCCGCGCTGATCGACGTGAACCCGGTCAGCAGCACCATGCCCGCGCACTGCACGAGCAGCAGCACCGTGAACGAGTCGCGCAGGGCGTGCAGCAGCGGGACGGTGAGCAGGGTGAAGCCCAGGCCGAAGAAGAGGAGCAGGGGGCGCCGGCCGAACCGGTCGGAGAGCAGGCCGCCCAGCGGCTGGAGCAGGGCGAAGACGGCCAGCGAGATCGTGCCCGCGAGCAGGGCGTCGGACTTCTCGATGCCCGCGTTGAGTTCGGCGTACGTCGGCAGGTACGACGTCCACGTGTAGTACGCGATCGTGCCGCCCGCGGTGATGCCGCAGATCAGCAGGGACTGGCGAGGATGACGGCGCAGTGCCTCCAACAGGCCTGGCCGCGGGGCCTGTTGCTGCTCGGTGCTCCTCGTCTCCGCCGCGCCCTGCCGGATCCAGAAGCCGACCAGACTGAGGACGGCGCCGAGCACGAACGGCACCCGCCAGCCCCAGCCGTTCATCTGCCCGTCGCTCAAGGTGTCCACCAGCAGCGTCGCGATACCGGAGGCGACCAACTGCCCGATGGTCGTGGACACGTACTGGAAGCTGGAGAACAGCCCACGCCGCCCTGGCCCCGCCGACTCCACCAGGAAGGTCGTCGACGCCGCGAACTCGCCGCCCACCGACAGGCCTTGGAGGAGACGGGCTAGGTGTATTGATCACGAGCGTTGTTAACGCCGACGGGGCTTGATCATGGCGAAGACCTCCGGTGTGGTGGAGCTGTCTAGGACTGCACCGCACGGAGGTCTTCGTGTCCCACCGTAATGCCCGTCTGACCGTTCACGGCAGGCGGCTGCTCGTCGAACGTGTCCGCTCCGGTCGCCCGGTCGCGCATGTCGCAGCGGAGATGGGCATCTCCCGTCCCACGGCCCACAAGTGGATCCGACGCTGGCGATCCGAGGGCGAGCAGGGGCTGCACGACCGCTCCAGCAAGCCGGCGAGGACACCGCACCGCACCGCGGGCGCAGTGGAAGCCCGGGTATGCCGGCTGCGCCAGGACCGCAAGCTCGGTCCCGCCCGCCTCGGCCCGATCCTGGGCCTGCCCGCCTCGACCGTGCACCGCATCCTGGCCCGGCACGGCCTGAACCGGCTGGCCCACATGGACCGGCCCACCGGGCAGGTCATCCGCCGCTACGAACGCGCCCGGCCCGGCGAGCTGGTCCACGTCGACGTCAAGAAGCTCGGCCGGATCCCGGACGGCGGCGGTCACAAGACGCTCGGCCGCCGAGCCGGCCGGGCCACCCGCGGCGGGATGGGCTTCGACTACATCCATTCCGCCGTCGACGACCACACCCGCCTCGCCTACAGCGAGATCCATCCCGACGAGAAGGTCGCCACCTGCGCAGGCTTCCTCACCCGCGCGGCCGCGTTCTTCCACACGCACGGCATCACCCGCATCGAGCGGGTACTGACCGACAACGCCTGGGCCTACCGCAAGGGCCAGGCCTGGAAACAGGCCCTCGCCCAGATCGGCGCCACCGGCAAGCTGACCCGCGCCTACCGGCCGCAGACCAACGGCAAGGTCGAACGCTTCAACCGCACCCTGCTCGACGAATGGGCCTACCTGCGGCCCTACACCAGCAACGCCGAACGCACCGACGCCCTGGCAGACTTCCTCCACGCCTACAACCACCATCGCTGCCACACCGCACTCGGCGGCCACCCACCGATCAGCCGCGTCAACAACGCTGCGGGTCAATACAGCTAGGACCAGGACCACCGGAGCGAGGACGCCCGCGGTCTCGTAGGTCGGGGTCAGTCCGACCAGCAGACTGCTGCCGCCCATCAGCAGGATGGTGACCGTCAGGGCGGCGCGCCGGCCGCGGCGGTCGGCGACGGCGCCCATGAGCAGCCCGCCGACCGGCCGCATGAAGAAGCCCACCGCGAAGACCGCGAACGTCGACAGCAGCGGCACCAGGGAGTTGTCCGCGCTCTTCGGGAAGACCTCGGCCGCGATATAGGTGGCCAGGAACGTGTAGGCGTACCAGTCGTACCACTCCACGGCGTTGCCGACCGAGGCGGCGAGGAGCTGGCGTACGGGCCGGGAGGCCGGCGGGGAAACCGTGCGCGTCGTCTCTGTCATGATCGCGACCATCCCCGCACACCGGCCCCGGCACACCTCACGTACCCGCGACTTTCACACGAGCGCCACCGGACCCTTCCCTGACGTTTGGTGCTCCTGGAACACTCCTTCCGCGCGCATTCCGTCACATGCCGTCCGGTCAAATCACCCTCAATGGGAAGAGGTCCCTCACTCATGCCCGAAGTCAATCGCCGCAGCTTCCTTCAACTCGCGGGCGCGACCACGGCGTTCACAGCTCTGTCCAGCAGCATCCAGCGGGCCGCCGCGATTCCGGCGAACCACCGCACCGGGTCGATCGAGGATGTCGAGCACATCGTCGTCCTGATGCAGGAGAACCGTTCCTTCGACCACTACTTCGGCAAGCTGCGCGGTGTGCGCGGCTTCGGCGACCCGCGCCCGGTGAAGCTGGACAACGGCAAGTCGAACTGGCACCAGTCGAACGGCAGCAAGGACATCCTGCCGTTCCATCCGGACGCCGACGACCTCGGCATGCAGTTCCTGGAAGGCCTCCCGCACGGCTGGACCGACGGCCAGCAGGCCTACAACGGCGGCAAGTACGACAAGTGGATCCCCGCCAAGGGCACCACGACCATGGCGTACCTGACCCGGGAGGACATCCCCTTCCACTACGCACTCGCCGACGCCTTCACCGTCTGCGACGCCTACCACTGCTCCTTCATCGGCTCGACCGACCCGAACCGCTACTACATGTGGACGGGCTACACGGGCAACGACGGCACCGGCGGCGGCCCGGTCCTGGGCAACGACGAGCTCGGCTACGGCTGGACCACCTACCCCGAGCGCCTGGAGCAGGCCGGTATCTCCTGGAAGATCTACCAGGACATCGGCGACGGCCTGGACGCGGCCGGCTCCTGGGGCTGGATCGAGGACGCCTACCGGGGCAACTACGGCGACAACTCGCTGCTGTACTTCAACAAGTACCGCAACGCCAAGGCCGGTGAGCCCTGGTACGACAAGGCCCGCACCGGCACCGACGTCAAGAACGGCGACGGCTACTTCGACAGGCTGAAGGCCGACGTCAAGGCCGGCAAGCTGCCGAAGATCTCCTGGATCGCCGCCCCCGAGGCCTTCTCCGAGCACTCCAACTGGCCCTCGAACTACGGCGCCTGGTACATCGCGCAGGTCCTGGACGCCCTCACCTCCAACCCGGAGGTCTGGTCGAAGACGGCCCTGTTCATCACCTTCGACGAGAACGACGGCTTCTTCGACCACGTGGTGCCTCCGCTCCCGCCGAAGGACGCCTCGCGGGGCAAGTCCACCGTCGACGTCTCGCTCGACCTCTACAAGGGCGACAGCAACCGCCCGGCCGGCCCGTACGGCCTCGGCCCGCGCGTGCCGATGCTGGTCGTCTCGCCGTGGAGCAAGGGCGGTTACGTCTGCTCCGAGACCCTCGACCACACCTCGATCCTGCGGTTCATGGAGCGTCGCTTCGGCGTCAGGGAGACGAACATCTCGCCCTGGCGCCGAGCCATCTGCGGCGACCTGACCTCGGCCTTCGACTTCTCCCGCAAGGACAGCCGCCCCGCCCCCCTGCCGGAGACGGACGAGTACGAGCCGCAGGACCGAGAGCGTCACCCGGACTACAAGCCGACGCCGCCGGCCGATCCGGACATGCCGAAGCAGGAGCGCGGCCTGCGCCCCTCCCGGCCGCTCAAGTACGCCCCGTACGTGGACGGTTCCGTCGACGCGGCGGCCGGGAAGTTCACGCTCGCCTTCGCGTCCGGCGCCAAGGCCGGTGCCGCCTTCCATGTCACGTCGGGCAACCGCACCGACGGCCCGTGGATGTACACCACGGAGGCCGGCAAGAGCATCGACGACACCTGGAACTCGGCGTACTCGGGCGGCTCGTACGACCTGACCGTGCACGGCCCGGCCGGTTTCGTGCGCTGGTTCAAGGGCTCGAACAAGGCGGCCGGCCCCGAGGTCACCGCCCGGCCCAAGGGCGACGACATCGAGCTGACCTTCACCAACAAGGGCACCGCCACCGTGCGCCTGAAGGTCGCCAACGCCTACGTCGGCAGCGCCACGACGGTGACCGTGCGGCCCGGTGCCACGGTGTGCCGCACGGTCGACCTGGCGGCGAGCCGGCGCTGGTACGACCTGACCGTCACCTCCGAGGCCGACCCGGCGTTCCTGCGGCGGTTCGCCGGGCGCGTCGAGAACGGGCGGCCGGGTGTGAGCGACCCGGCGATCATCACCGAGTAGCCCGGATCAGAGTGCTGTGAGGTGCCCCGGCTCCGGTTGCCGGGGCACCAACGCAGGCTCCGGCTTCGCCGATTCCGGCTCCAGGGCCAGTACGGCGGCCACGGGGTGCTCGTCGACCGACACGGGGTCCACGTGCTCCTCGTCCGAGGCGGGCTCCGGTGCCGCCCGGCTGAGCAGCACCACGCCCCAGGACGCCAGCCCCGCGCCGGCCAGCGCCAGCAGGATGCCGGCCGCGCCGCCCTGCAACCGCTCGCCGAGCAGGACGAGCCCGATCACCGCGGCGGCCATCGGGTTCGCCAGCGTCACCATCGCGAGCGGGGCGCCCAGACCACCCCGGTAGGCGGTCTGTGACAGCAGCAGTCCGCTCGCCGCGAGGGCCGCGATGAGCAGTGCCACCCCGGACACCTGAAGGCTGAGCAGCGGGGCGGAGTGGTCCGTCAAGGCCACCGTCACGGTCTGCGTGAGTGCCGAGGCGACCCCGGAGGCGAAGCCGGATGCCGCCGCGTGCCGCAGCCCCGGACGGGCGCCCGGGCGCGACAGCATGCCGATCAGTGCCACGGTCGCCGCAGCGACCGCCAGCGCCTCGGACGTGCTCAGCACCTCGTCGGGCGCGTGCCCGGACGCCGTGACGAGGATCGCGGCCAGGCCGGCCAGCGTCAGCGCCGTACCGCGCCACTCCACCGCGCTGACCCGTCGGCCCGCGATGCGCGCACCCAGCGGCACCGCGGCCACCAGGGTCAGCGCACCGAGCGGCTGCACCACGGTCAGCGGACCGTACTTCAGGGCCACCACGTGCAGCAGTGCGCCGGAGCCGTTGAGCAGGACCGCTCCCCACCAGGCGCCGGAGCCCAGCAGCCGGAGCAGACCCGAACCCTGGGCGCGGGAGGCCAGCCGCTCCTGGGCGACGGCCGCGGCGGCGTAGGCGACGGCGGAGAACAGGGACAGGACGATGGCGAAGAGGGTGGCGTTCATCGGCCCGCTCCCGCTCCCACGAGGGCGCTCTCCTCGTCCCGGGCCGCCGGCACCAGCTTCCCGGCACCGCGTCCGGCGGTCGTCGCCGTGCGCCGCGGCGAGCGAAGCGAGATGGGGGTCCCCCCGGACGAAGTCTGGGGGCGGATCACCGCGAGGGCGAGGCCGAGCACGGCCGTCGCCACGATCGCGTCGAGCCAGTAGTGGTTGGCGGTGCCGACTATGACCAGCAGCGTCAGCAGCGGGTGCAGCAGCCACAGCCACCGCCAGCGCGACCGGGTCGCCACGATCAGGCCGATCGCCATCATCAGGGCCCAGCCGAAGTGCAGCGACGGCATCGCCGCGAACTGGTTCGACAGGTGGTCGGTCTCGGGCGAGCCGTACACCGAGGGGCCGTACACCTGGCCGGTGTCGATCAGGCCGGCCGCGGCCAGCATGCGCGGCGGGGCCAGCGGGAAGGCGAGGTGTATCACCAGGGCGGCGGCGGTGAGCGCGGCGATGACGCGGCGGGCCCAGACGTAGTGGGCGGGGCGCCGCAGGTACAGCCAGACCAGGAAGGCGGCCGTGGCCGGGAAGTGGACGGTGGCGTAGTAGGTGTTGGCGATGTGTATGAGCGTGTCGCCGTGCAGCAGCAGGGTCTGCACCGAGCCTTCGCCGGGCAGATGGGCGGCTCGCTCGAAGTTCCACACGCCGTCGGCGTTGCGGAAGGCCTCGCCGGTGTGGCCCGTGGCCAGCTGCCGGCCGAGCTTGTAGACGAGGAAGAGCCCTGCGACGAGCAGGAGCTCACGGACCAGCGGAGGCCGCGCTATCGCGTCGGTCTCCGCTTCTGCAGGCTCGGTGCGGCCATTCATCCCCCGGCCCTTTCGCTGAACGGTGGGTGGTGCTGGGTGGTGCTGGGTGAGTTCGTCGGAGTGCTGACTGCGCGGGCTCGCCGAACTCATCGATACGTCGGCGTACCGAAACGCCCCTGTACCGATACGACACTGTACCGATACGCTGGCGTTCCGGTACAGTGGCGTATCGATAGACGTACGACACACTGGAAACGCGGCCCCCTTCACACCGCGGGGCGTCGCACCCGAGCGAGGAGACGAGCCGATGACGTCGCAGGCCGCGGACGGACCGGAGACGGTCACCGCCACGCGCCGCTCCAAGATCACGCCCGAGCGTGAGCAGGAGTTCTTCGACGCCGTGCTCGAACAGATCCGCGCGTGCGGCTACGACTCCGTCACCATGGAGGGCGTCGCCGCCAGCACGCGCTGCAGCAAGTCCACGCTCTACCGGCAGTGGAAGACCAAGCCGCAGTTCGTGGCGGCCGCCCTGCGCGCGAGCCGGCGGACCCGGTTCGAGGGCATCGACACCGGCAGCCTGGCGGAGGACCTGAAGGAGGCCGCCCGGGCCGCGGGGGCGTGGTCGGGCAAGGACACCCGGTTGTTCCAGGCGCTCGGCCATGCCGTCATGCAGGATCCGGAGCTCCAGCGGGCCCTGCGCGAGGCGCTCATCGACCCCGAGCTCGACGCGCTCAAGGAGATCCTGCGGCGCGGGGTCGACCGGGGGGAGGTGGCCGCCGACCATCCGGCGCTCGAGTACATCCCGGCGCAGATCTTCGGCGTGCTGCGGGCCCGCCCCGTCCTGGAGGGCGAGGACGCCGACCCCGACTACATCGTCCGGTTCGTGGAGGCCGCCGTGCTTCCGACACTGGGCCTGACCTGAGACTCAGGCCGCCGTCCACGGGATGACTGGACGGTGACCTGTTCCGCGCCGCACCGTGGGGACGGGGGCGGCGCGCACCCCCCGGCCGGGTGGGGTTCCTCTTGAGCGGAGGGGCGCCCCACCCGGCCGCATCATGTCCGGGGCGAACGAGCGCAGGAGCGGCTCAGACGTCCTGGCCGGTTCCGCCGCCCGTGGACACCTTGATGCCCTTGGCGATCTCGTCGAGGATCGACTGCTTCTCGGTGGTGTCGACGCCGAGGCGGACCAGGACCATCTGCTGCTCGCTGACGGGCGAGGGGAAGGCGAGCGACTCGACATAACCGTCGGTGCCCTTGCTGGTGACCGCCTTCCAGCGGACCAGGTAGCCCTTCTGCCCGGCCACGGTCACCGCCTTGGAGGCCAGCACCTCGTGCGAGGTGATCTCCCCGTACCCCTTGCCGTAGGACTCCTCGGCGTTCGCCTCGATGTCCGCCTTCGCGATCTCCTCGGCCGTGTCGCCCTTGGCGCCGAGCGCGAGCGCCGGGGCCGAGTAGGCGCCGCCCTTCTGGCAGGTCTGGGAGGTCTCGGCGGGGCACTTGTACGTCTCGTCCGACGCCACGTGCGCGCCCCAGTTGACCTGCTGGCCGTACCAGCCGTCCGGGATCGGCAGGCTGATACCGCTCACCGGGTCGGTCACCGAACCGCTGTCCACCTTCGGTGCCTCGGACTGGTCGGGGGAGGGCGACTGCCCGCCGGAACCCCCGTTGCCGCCGCCATCGCCGCCACCGGGCCCGCCTGGGCCGCCCTGTCCACCGGGCCCGCCCGGGCCCTGCTGGGAGGTGGCGCTGCCGCCGCCCGAGCCGCTGTCGGCGGTCAGCGCGTACACACCGACCCCGATGCTCGCGAGTACGACCGCGGCCACGCCCACCGCTATCCCCGTGCGCAGCCCGCGCCGCCCACCCGACTGCGGTTCGCCGGGATACCCCGGGTGCACCGGATACGGGAGCTGAGCCCCGTAAGCCAGAGGCTGCCCCGGGTACGCCGGATGCGCCGTGCCCGCCGCCGGCTGACCCGGGGGGGTCCCGCCGGCAGGCGGATACGCCGGAGGAGCCTCGCCGGTCGCCGGCTGTGCCGAAGGATCCGCGTCGGCCGCCGGCTGCCCTGAGGGAGCCCCGTCGGACGGCGGCTGCCCTGACGGAGCCCCGTCGGTCGGCGGCGGCCCCGACTGCGCCGCGTCCGCCGCCGGCTCTCCCGGAGGCGCCCATGAGGCGGCCGACCCCGCGGGTCGGACCTGGTCCGTCCATGCCTTGCCGTCCCACCAGCGCTCGGTGGGCGGACCGTCACTTTTCCGGCCGGGGTCGGGGTACCAGCCGGGAGGAGTCACCTGCGTCATGGGTCCACCGTATGAGGCGTCGGTGAAAGGGGGATGAGAGGACCCGGCCCCGACACATCCGGACCTCGGTCCGCGTCACTCCAGGACGAGCCGTACGGCCGCTCCGGAACCGGTGGCGGCAGCCGCAGACCGGCCCGCCCCGGTGTGATCGAACCGAGCACGCACGCGTGCCGGGCGCCGGTGGCCGCCGGGTCGGTGCCGGGCAGCCCGTGCGCGGGCAGGAACCCCAGCACGGCGAAGGCGTACGCCTCCTTGGCCGCCACGGGCAGTCCGAGCTCGTCGGAGGTGCGCAGCGCCACCCCGGGCAGCAGCTGCCCGAGCATCCTCATCAGTACGGGGTTGCGCGTCCCGCCCCCCGAGGCGATCACCTCGCTCGCGCCCACCTCGCGCACCGCGTCTGCGACCGTCCTCCTGACGAAGGTTGAGCAGCGGCAGCGCGAGGACCACCACGAGCACGGCCCGCGTCAGCATCACCGGGCGCCGCCCGAACCGGTCGCTGAGCCACCCCGCCGGCACGATCGTCACCGCGAACCCGAGGTTGGCCGGCACCGTGGCGGTCAGCGCCTCCTGGAAGGTCGCGTCCAGCGTGGCCTGCAGATACGACGGCAGCACGACCAGGAAGGTGTACCCGGCCGCCGCCCACCCCATGATCCGCCCGGCGCCCAGCGCGATCGCGCCGGCGACCTCACGCACCGGCGGCTGCTCGGCCTCCCCCTCCTCCCGGAACGCGGGCGTCTCGTCCAGCCTCAGCCGCAGCCACAAGGCGCCCAGCCCGAGCGGCAGCGTCAGCAGGAACGGCAACCGCCGTCCCCAGTCGCCCGGTTGATCCTCCGTCAGCACGGTGGCCGGCAGCGCCGCCGCGCCCGCACCGCCCAGCAGCCCCAGCGCCGCGGTGAACGACTGCCACGAGCCGTACAGCCCGCGCCGCCCGGGTGGCGCGAACTCGGTCAGCACCGACACCGCGCCGCCGAACTCCCCGCCCGCGGACAGCCCTTGAAGCGACCTCAGGAACGTCAGCAGCCAGGGCGTCGTGGCAGGACCTGCCTGAGGAACGACACCGCGCCAGCGGTCGAGCGTCCGTGAACCTCAACCCACCGGGTTGGAATCCGACCGCATCGGCGGGCTAGGTGCCATTCGCGGCCTGTTGACGGTGCCGATGTCCACAAAGCGCTGGTCGCGGGCCCTCTGCGTCGCCCGGCCGCACCCGCTTTCACCCATCACGGCAACAGCTGCCCGGACCGGCCTCCACTTGGGCAACCGGACGGCTACGCTCGAGGTCTGTACGTCGTTCGGGCGACTTGGGGAGGTAGCGGGATGACGGAGGTACGGCCCACACAGGCCGCCTCGGCTTCCCTGTGGGAGCGCGACGAGGAACTCGCGGCAGTGGAGCGGGCCCTCGACACCCTGTGCGCCGACAAGTCCTCCTCGGGCAGCCTCCTGGTGCTGCGCGGCGAGGCGGGAATCGGCAAGACGGCGCTGCTGGCCGAGACACGCCGCATCGCGGAGGCCCGGGGCTGCATGGTGTGGTCCGCGCGCGGCAGCGAGACCCTGAGTTCCGTCCCCTTCAACGTGGTACGGCAGTTACTGCAGCCGGCGCTGCTGTCGCTGATGCCGGAAGAGGCGCGCGAGTACCTCGGGGACTGGTACGACATCGCCGGACCCGCCCTGGGCATAACGGACCCCGGCGAGCGCCAGGCCGACCCGCAGGGCGTGTGCGACGGCCTGGTGGCGGTGGTACGCCGACTCGCCCGGCGCGACTGGCCGCTGGTGCTGCTGATCGACGACGCCCACTGGGCCGACCAGGAGACCCTGCGCTGGCTCGCCGCGTTCACCGAACGCCTCGGCGAACAGAGCGTCATGGTCATGGTGGCCCGCCGCCCCCGGCGAGGTCAGCGGCGACAGCGCCCGCCACCTCGACTCGGTCGCCGCCGCGGGCTCCTCCGTGGCCAACCTGAGCGCCCTCACCCCGGACGCCACCGCCGGCCTCACCCGCGCCACGCTGGGCGCGCACGCCGACGCCCCGTTCTGCCGCGAGGTGTGGGCCGTCACCGGCGGCAACCCCTACGAGACCGTCGAACTCCTAGCCAAGGTGCAGGACAGCGAGTTCGAGCCGACCGAGTCCGCGGCCGGTGAACTGCGCGCGCTGAACCGCTCCGCGCGCGGCGGCGGACTCGTCGCCCGCCTGGAGACGCTCGGCATCGACGCCACCCGGTTCGCCTGGGCGGCCGCCATCCTCGGCACCGGCATCTCGGTCGACCTGGTGGCCGAACTCGCCACCATGAGCATCGACGACGCCGTGCGGTGCGCCGACCTCCTGCGCACCGCCCGTATCCTCACCGAGCCCGACCCGGCCGCTGCCCAACCGGACGACGGTGAGCTGCAGTTCGTCCACCCGCTGATCGCCACCGCCGTCTACAACGCCATCCCCGACGCCCTGCGCACCGCCATGCACGGCATCGCCGCCCGCGTCGTCACCGACAACGGACGGGGAGCCGCGGTCGCCGCCCGCCACCTCCTCGAGGTCCACCCGGACAACGACGAGGAACTCGTCGAGCAGCTGCGCGAGGCGGCCAGCGAACACCTCGCCGTCGGTGCCCCCGACGCGGCCCGCCGCTGTCTGGAGCGCGCCCTGCTGGAGCCGCCCCTGCCCGAGGTGCACGCGCGCGTGCTCCACGAACTCGGCTGCGCCACGCTCCTCACCGCGCCCGCCACCACCATCGACCACCTCCAGACCGCCCTCGCCATGCCCGGTCTCGACGGCGACGAACGCGTCGACGCCGTCTACCGCCTCTCCCAGGCGCTGCTCCACAACGACCAGCTGGAGGAGGCCGTCCGCACCGTCGAGGCGGAGGCCGCCAAGCACCAGGCCGGACCCGCCAAACTGCGGCTCCAGGCGGTGCAGTTCATGTGGGAGGGCATCTACGCAGGCGAGGCGACCTCGCCCGGACGCTCCGCACGCCTCGCCGATCTCGCCAGGACCTGCACCGGCCGCGACAACTCCGAGCGCGCCCTGCTCATCCTGCGCGGCTTCGACGCCATGGCCCGCGGCGAGAACGCCGAGGAGGTCGTCGAACTGTGCGACCGCGCCCTCGTCAACGGCCGCCTGGCACCCGGACTCGGCTGGACCGACCCGGAGTGGGGCATCGAGCTGCTGATGATGCTCGCCAACTCCTACGCCTTCAGCGACCGCCTCGACCGCGCCGAGGCCCTCTACAACGAGGCCCTGCGCGCCTACGAGTCCGCCGGCTGGAGCGGCGGTCACCTCGCCCTGGCCCATGCCTACGTCGGCGTCGGACACCGCAGGCGCGGCCGGCTCCGCGAGGCCGAGGCGTCCCTGCGCAAGTCGCTGGCGCTCGCCGAGCGCGTCGGCCGCCGGCTGCCCCTGCACTGGTCCGCGACCTGCAACCTCGTCGACACGCTGCTCGCCCGCGGCCATGTCGAGGAGGCCTGGGAGATCGCCGAGCAATACGGCTTCGCCCCGCCCTACCCGTCCACCATCGTCCTGCCGGACCCGCGCTCGGTCCGCGGCCGTCTGCTCCTCGCGGTCGGCCGCACCCAGGAGGGCATCAACGAACTGGAGGAGGCCGAGAAGGCGGCGGCCGTGCGCGGCCACCACAACCCGATCATGGTCCCCTGGGCCGTCGACCTGGCCCGCGCCCTCGCGAGCGAGGACCCGGCACGAGCCGCCCGGCTCGCCACCGACGTCCGCCGCCACGCCGAGCGCTTCGGCACCGACACCGCCATCGGCGAGGCCCTGCGCTGCGCCGCCGCTCTGGAGACCGGCCAGCGCGCGGTCCGCCTCGCCGAACAGGCCGTCACCTATCTGGAGGCCTCGCCCTGCCAGTACGAGCACGCGGCCGCCCGGGTCGAGTACGGCCTCGCCGCCCGCTCGTCCGCGGAACTCCGACGAGGGCTGACGCTGGCACGGTCGTGCGGTGCGGACGGGCTGGTGCTGGAGGCAGAGGCGGCGCTGGCCGCGGGAGTGGTGTGAGGGGGGTCAGAGGGCGAGCAGCTGGTCGGTGACAGCTGCCAGCCGCTTGCGCACCTCGGGGTCGTACGTCCCCTCGTGCGCCCGGGACGGGCTCGTGCCCTCGAAGTACATGCCCGTGCCCAGGTCCTGGGTCGCCAGGGCCAGGACACCCGGGGCACCGTCGGCGACGGTGTTCCAGGGGGCGACCCCGCCCTCGCGCACCATCGCCGTGTCCATGAAGGTCGCCGGATGGAGCACGTTCACGGCGACACCCGTGTCCGTCAACTCCTCGGCGAGGGCGAAGGTGTGGGCGGCCAGGGCGAACTTCGCCCGTCGGTACGCCGCGAAGCCGTCGTATCCGCGTCGGAACTCGACGTCGTCGAAGTCGAGGAACTCCTGGCCGGCCGAGCCGACGTTGACGACCCGGGCGGGCGTGTTCGCCCGCAGCACCGGGAGCAGGGCACGGGTCAGCACCACCGGAGCCAAGTAGTTCACGGCGAGCCGCAGTTCGTGTCCGTCGGCGCTCAGCTCGCGCCCCGCGCCGGGCGGACCCGCTCCCACGCCCGCGTTGTTGATCAGCACGTCCAGATCGGGATGGGCGCCGGCGACATGCGCGCCCAGCTCGCGCACCTGCGTCAGCGAGGCCAGATCGGCGACGTACCCCTCGGCGTCACCCTCGGTCCGCAGCTCCTCGACCAGCTGTTCCGTACGGCCCGGATCGCGTCCGTGCGCGAGGACGACGTGCCCCGAACGAGCCAGCTCGAAGGCCACGTACCGGCCGAGACCGGAGGTGGCACCGGTGATGAGAATCGTGGACATGCCTCCACCGTAGGCACGTGGTGGAGGCATGTGCGAGGTGCTGCTGAGGCTACGACCAGCAGGGTCACCCTTCCTCTTCCGTCTCCTCCGCGAGGACGCGCTGCGCCGCCGCGAACGCCGAGTTCGCCGCCGGAACCCCGCAGTACACCGCCGTCTGCAGCAGTACGGCCCCGATCTCCTCCGGCGTCAGCCCGTTGCGCCGCGCCGCCCGCACATGCATGGCCAGCTCGTCGTAGTGACCGTGCGCGACCAGCGCCGTCAGGGTGATCATGCTGCGCTCGCGGCGGGTGAGCGTCGGGTCGGTCCAGATCTCCCCCCAGGCGTAGCGCGAGATGAAGTCCTGGAAGCGTGCGGTGAAGGGGGTCTGCCGGGCCTGGGCCCGGTCCACGTGCGCGTCGCCGAGCACCTCGCGCCGCACTTCCATGCCCCGCTTGGCGCCCCCGTCGAAGTGCGCGCGCAGGGCGGTCAGCACCGCCTCCGGGCACTGCGCCGGCGCCAGATGCGAGGCCCCCGGGATCTCGACGAGCGCGGCACCCGGTACGGCGTCCGCGATCTCCCGCAGATGCGCGGGCGGGGTCGCGGGGTCCTCGCGTCCGGCGATCAGCAGGGTGGGCGAGGAGATCTCCGGCAGCCGCTCCCGCAGGTCGAAGGCGGCGAGCGCGTCACAGCAGGCGGCGTATGCGGCGGGATCGGCGTCCCGGTGGTCCCGGACCAGTTCCGGCACGGTGAACCCGGGTGTGAACCAGCGGGCGTTCGCGTTCTCGGCGAGCCCCGCCAGGCCGACGCGCCGCACCAGCGCGGCCCGCTCCTCCCACGGCTTCGCACCGTTGAAGTGCGCCGATGAGCAGATCACGGCCAGGGAGTCGACCCGCTCCGGGTGGTGCACGGCCAGATGCAGCCCCACCGCACCGCCGAGCGAGACACCCGCGTACGCGAACCGCTCGATGCCGAGGGAGTCGGCGAGCGCGAGCACCAGGCGGGCGAGGTCACCGACGGTGGCGCCCGCCCCGATGAGGTCGGCGGCGGACCCGCCGTGCCCCGGCAGGTCCCAGCGCACCACCCGGTGGGTGATCGACAGCTCGGGTGCGACCTTGTCCCAGAGGGCGGACGACGTGCCGAGCGAGGGGCCGAGCAGCAGCGGAGGCGCGGAAGTGGGCCCTTCGGCACGGTGGTTGAGGAGTTTGTCGGTCAACGTCGCTCCAGAGCACGGTCGGTGAGGGATCCCGCGGCGCCGGTGTAACGGGCGGGGTCGGTGAGCTCGTCGAGGTCGACGTCCTTCAACTCGGGTTCCTCGGCGAGGAGTTCGCCCAGCGAGCGGCCCTCGGTGCAGGTCCGCCGGGCGAGGTCGGTGAGCAGGGACTTGGCGCGGGCCCGCCCCAGCAGAGGGGCCAGCTCGGCCGACAGCCGCTCGGAGACGACCAACCCCTGCGTGAGATCCAGGTGCTCCCGCATGGCCTCGGGCCTGACCCGCAGCCCCTCGGTCAGCTCGACGGCATCCCGGGCGGCCCCGCCGACCAGCCGCAGCAGGTCCCTGAGCGGCTCCCACTCGGCGTGCCAGGCCCCGGCCGGCCGCTCGTCCTCAGCCGCCAGCGCCCCGTACAGCGTGGCCGCCAACTGCGGCGCCCGCCTGGCCGCGGCGGCGATCAGCGTGGACCGTACGGGGTTGGCCTTGTGCGGCATCGCGGACGAGCCGCCGCCGGTGCCCTCGGCGACCTCGGCGATCTCGGTACGGCCGAGGACGAGCACATCCGTCGCGATCTTGCCCAGGGCCCCAGCCGTGAAGGCCAGGCAGCCGGCGAGATCGGCGATCGGTGTGCGCAGCGTGTGCCAGGGGAGGAGCGGCGCGGCGAGGCCGAGTTCACGGGCGAAGGCCGCGGTGAGGGCCGCGGTGTTCCGGGTGCCGTACGCGGTGAAGGCCGCCAAGGTCCCGGCGGCGCCGCCGAGTTGGGCGGGCAGATCGTCGTGCACCTCGATGACCCGGTCCCGCGCGTCGAGCACCAGCGACCGCCAGCCGGCCGCCTTCAGCCCGAACGTCGTCGGTACGGCGTGCTGGGTGAGCGTCCGCCCCGGCATCACGGTGTCGCGGTGCTCGGCGGCCAGCCGGGCCAGCGCCCGCTGCGTGCGCTCGAGGTCGCCGAGGACCAGGTCGAGCGTGCGCACGGCGACCAGCATCGTCGCCGTGTCCATGATGTCCTGGCTGGTCGCGCCCCGGTGGACATGGGGGCCGTACGCGTCGCCGACCGCCTTGGTCAGGTCCGCGACCAGGGGGATGACCGGGTTGCCGCCGCTACGGGCCCGCTCGGCGAGCGAGCGTACGTCGAATCGGCCGGCGTCCGCCGCCTCCGTCACCGCCGACGCCGCCTCGGCCGGGGCGAGGTCGAGGGCTGCCTGGGCCCGGATGAGGGCGGCCTCCGCGTCGAGCAGGGCCTGGAGCCAGGCCGTGTCGCCGGTCGCGTGGGCGGCGGGGGAGCCTGCCCACCCGGGGGCGAGCAGGCCGGTGTCGTCGGGATCGGCAGAAGTCACTGGAACTCCAGGAAGACCGTTTCGCCTTCGCCCTGAAGGCGGATGTCGAAACGGTATGTGCCGTCGCCCCGGTCCTCGGCGATCAGCGTGTCGCGTCGCGCCTCGTCCAGCCGGGCGAGCAGGGGGTCGGCGGCGAGCGCCGCGTCCTCGCCCGGCAGGTAGATCCGGGTGAACAGGTGCACCAGCAGCCCGCGCGCGAACACGCACACGCTGAGGTACGGCGCGCTCTGCCCACGCGCCCCCGGCCGCAGCGTCCGCGCGGTCCAGTGGCCGTTGGCGTCCGTCTGGATCCGCCCCCAGCCGGTGAACTCCACGCCGTTGCGGCCCAGGAAGCCGCCGCTCGCCGGGTCGCGCCGCATCGAGCCGTCGGTCTGCGGGACGTTGCCGTCCGGGTCGGCGCCCCACAGCTCCACGAAGGCGTCCGGGAGCGGGTTGCCCTCGCCGTCGAGGATGTACCCCTGGAGCGCGATCGTGTCCGGGTGGCCGACGGGCGCGATGTCGCCGCCGCCGGGGAACGGCAGGGCGTGACCGTAGAAGGGTCCGACCGTGTGCGACGGCGTGGGGAGCACGGTCTCCGGACGGCTCGTGTCGATCTTCGTCATGGCAGGTCAGCGCCCTTCTTCGATCCAGGTGGCGTGCGGGCCGTCGAGCACGATGTCCCAGTGGTAGCCCATGGAGAACTCGGGCACCGAGAGGCTGTGGTCGTACGTCGCGACCAGCCGCTGCCGGGCCGCGTCGTCGGTCACCGACTGGATGATCGGGTCGTACGGGAACAGCGGGTCGCTCGGGAAGTACATCTGCGTCACGAGTCGCTGGGTGAAGGCCGAACCGAACAGCGAGAAGTGGATGTGGGCCGGCCGCCAGGCGTTGACGTGCTGGCGCCACGGGTACGGGCCCGGCTGGACGGTGGTGAAGCGGTAGAAGCCGCTGTCGTCCGTCAGGGTGCGGCCGACGCCGGTGAAGTTCGGGTCCAGCGGGGCGTCGTGCTGCTCGCGCTGGTGCGCGTAGCGGCCGGCCGAGTTGGCCTGCCAGATCTCGACGAGCTGCCCGCGGATCGGACGGCCGTCACGGTCGAGGAGCCGGCCCTCGACGGTGATCCGCTCACCGATCGGCTCACCGGTGTGCTGCCGGGTGAGGTCGTTGTCGATCTCGGTGATGTCCCGCTCCCCGAAGGCGGGGGAGCGCAGCTCCACCAGCTCCGGGTCCTTGGTGACGTCGATCGGGATCGGCGGCTGCTTGGGGTGGCGCAGGACAGAGGACCGGTACGGGGCGTAGTCGCGGCGCGGCTGGTGCTCGACGGGGGCGCCGTCGGCGATCCGCTTCTCGTAGGCGGCGCGTTCGGTGGCAATTTCCTGGTCGATGTCGTGCTGGGTAAGGGTCATGGGGAGTTCCTGGGGCTTGTTGACGTCAGTCAAAAACAGGGGGCGGTGTAGCGCCCCCAAAGGGGCGCGGGGCTGTGTCAATGTGCGGCTCCGCCGCGCGGGCGCGACCAGCCACAACCGGCCCGCAGCCGCAATACGGCACTCAGCGGCAGGGCCTATCGCTCCAGAACGAGGGCCAGTCCCTGGCCGACGCCGATGCACAACGTGGCCACGCCGACCCCACCGCCCGCGCGAGCGAGCTGGTGGGCGACCGTGCCGGCGAGACGCGCACCGGAGGCACCCAGCGGATGACCGAGAGCGATGGCCCCGCCCTGCGGGTTCAGGATCGCCGGATCGAACTCGGGCCACTCGGCCACACAGCCCAGCACCTGGGCAGCGAACGCCTCGTTCAACTCCAGCACGGACAGATCGCCGAACCCCTTGCCCGCCTTGGCCAGCGCACGCGTAACCGCCGCCACGGGGGCGAGACCGAAGTAGTGCGGGTCGAGCGCGGAGACGCCGGTGGCGCAGATCCGGGCGAGGGGCTCGCGGCCGGTGGCCTTCAGGCCCTCCTCGTCGGTCAGCAGCAGCGCCGCGGCGCCGTCGTTGAGCGGGGAGGCGTTGCCCGCGGTGACCGTGCCGTTGTCCTTGCGGAACGACGGCTTCAGCCTTGCCATCGCCTCCAGGGAGGCATCGGGCCGTACGGATTCGTCGGCGCCGAAGACCTTCGGGTCGCCCTTGCGCTGCGGAATGCTCACCGGCGCGAGCTCGGCGTCGAAGAGGCCGGCCTGCTGGGCGCGTGCTGCCTTTTGGTGGCTGTGCAGGGCGAACTCGTCCTGCTGCTCCCGGCTGATCTTGTGCTTCTCGGCGATCAGCTCCGCCGACTCCCCGAGCGGGATGGTCCATTGCGGGTCCATCTTCGGGTTGACCATGCGCCAGCCCAGCGTGGTGGAGTACAGCTCGGCGTGCCCGGCCGGGAACGGCCTGTCCGACTTGGGCAGCACGTAGGGCGCCCGCGTCATGGACTCCACTCCGCCCGCTACGGCGATGGAGGCGTCCCCGACCGCGATCGCGCGGGCCGCCTGGATCACCGCCTCGAGACCGGAGGCGCACAGCCGGTTGACGGTCACGCCCGGCACGGAGGTCGGCAGGCCGGCCAGCAGCGCGGCCATCCTGCCCACGTTGCGGTTCTCCTCGCCGGCGCCGTTGGCGTTGCCGAAGTAGACGTCCTCGATCCGGGCCGGGTCCAACTCCGGGGTGCGGCCGATGAGTTCACGGATGGCGTGGGCGGCCAGGTCGTCGGGGCGGACCGGGGCGAGGCCGCCGTTGTAGCGGCCGATCGGGGTGCGGACCGCGTCGACGAGGTAGACGGTCTTCACAGCAGGGCCTCCGAGACGGTCAGCTTGGCGTCGGTCTTGGCGGTGATCTCGTCGATGCTCACGCCGGGCGCGGTCTCGATGAGGACGAGCCCGTCGTCGGTGACGTCCAGGACGCCGAGGTCGGTGATGATCCGGTTCACACAGGCCTTGCCGGTGAGCGGCAGCGCGCACTCGGTGAGGATCTTCGCCGAGCCGTCCTTGGCGGTGTGGGTCATCACGACGATGACCGTGCGGGCGCCGTGCACCAGGTCCATCGCCCCGCCGATCCCGGTGATCATCTTGCCGGGGATGGCCCAGTTGGCCAGGTCGCCGGTCTGTGAGACCTGCATGGCGCCGAGCACGGCGACGTCGATGTGCCCGCCCCGGATCATCGAGAACGACAGGGCCGAGTCGAAGAAGGAGGCTCCCGGCAGGACCGTGACGGTCTCCTTGCCGGCGTTGATCAGGTCCGGGTCGACCTGGTCCTCGATCGGGTAAGGACCGGTGCCCAGGATGCCGTTCTCGGACTCCAGGATCACCTCCACGCCCTCCGGGAGGTAGTTCGGGATCAGCGTCGGCAGGCCGATGCCGAGATTGACGTACTGCCCGTCCTGAAGCTCGCGCGCGGCCCGCGCCGCCATCTCTTCCCGCGTCCACGCCATGACTAGCCCACCGTCCCTCGTGCCTCGGGCGCGGAAACCGTGCGCCGTTCGATCTGCTTGTCCGCGGCCTGCTCGGCGGTGAGGGCCACGACCCGCTGGACGAAGATGCCCGGCAGGTGGACGGCGTCCGGGTCGATCGCGCCGGGCTCGACGAGTTCCTCGACCTCGGCGATCGTCACCCGCCCGGCCATCGCGGCCAGCGGGTTGAAGTTCCGAGAGGACTTGTTGAACACCAGGTTCCCGTGCCGGTCGCCCTTCGCGGCCCGCACCAGCGCGAAGTCGGTTCGGATACCGCGCTCCAGCACGTACTCGGTGCCGTCGAACTCCCGCACCTCCTTGGGCGGCGAGGCCAGCGCGACCCCGCCGGAGCCGTCGTAGCGCCAGGGCAGCCCGCCCTCGGCGACCTGCGTGCCCACCCCGGCCGGCGTGTAGAACGCCGGGATCCCCGCACCCCCGGCCCGCAGCCGCTCGGCCAGCGTGCCCTGCGGGATCATCTCGACCTCCAGCTCCCCGGACAGATACTGGCGCGCGAACTCCTTGTTCGCGCCGATGTAGGAGCCGGTCACCCGCCCGATCCGCCCCGCCGCCAGCAGCACCGCCAGACCGGACTCCATCGCCCCGCAGTTGTTCGACACGACCGACAGGGCGGTCACACCCCGCTCGTACAGGGCCTGGATCAGCACGTTCGGCACACCGCTCAGCCCGAAACCACCCACCGCCAGCGACGCGCCGTCGCCGACATCGGCCACCGCCTCCACGGCCGTGGCGACCACCTTGTCCATCCGAGAAGCCCCATCTCTTCCGAGCTCCCAGCACCCGAGTTAGTCAGGGCACTGATTAATTACGCGAGGTTCGTCTTCACGCTGCCACTGCAGCGGGAAGTCCGTCAAGACCTCGGTAAACGCAAGTGTCGGCGGAGTGCGCGCACCGCAGACAGTCACGCAGAGGCCAGGTATTGTTCAGTGCACCGATGAATTCGACCAGGGGAGCGCACATGGCCGCCGTGGACCTCGCCACCCACCCCGGGCACCTGGCCCGGCGGCTCCAGCAGGCGCACTACCTGCTGTGGAACACGATGGTCTCCGAGGAGATCACCTCGCCCCAGTTCGCCGTGCTCAACACCCTCGTCGCCGAGCCGGGCCTGGACCAGCGGACCGTGGGGGAGCGGGTGGGGCTCGACCGGTCCACCATCGCCGAGGTGATCAGCCGGCTCGGCCGCCGCGGGCTGCTCGACAAGGTGCGCGACCCCCAGGACGGCCGCCGCTTCCTGCTGCGCCTGACGGACGAAGGGCTGCGCACGCACAAGAAGCTGACCGTCCGCACGGCCCGGATGAACCAGGTCTTCCTGGCCCCGCTCTCCGCCGAGGAGCAGAACCTCTTCTTCGACCTGATCCGGCGGGTCGCGGACGCGGCCGAGGGGCTCCGCAACCCGGCGGAACCCCTGGTCGCACAGCCTTGATCCGCGGATCGCAGGGCGCTACGGGCAGACATCTTCTTTGAGCGCCTCCTCAGTGCGCCTCCTCAGTGCGCCTCCTCAGAGCGACTGCTCGGGGCGACTTCTCAGGGTGCCTTCGCGAGAACCACCCACACCTGGCCGCGCTGGAAGCTCATCGGTTTGCCGTCGCGGGTCGTGAACGTCGTGCCGTCCGTGGCCTTCGGACGCTCCCACCGCACGTCGTCGTAGGCACGGCCGTTCCGCAGCACCGACGCCTTTCCGGAGCCCACCGTCTCGGTGTACGGCGTGTAGTTGCCGAGGAAGTCGTGGAACGCGGACCGGCGCACCTTCACGTACTGCACGACCACCGTCGAGGCCGTCACCTGCTTGCCGTCCGTCGTCGTGGCGGTCGTGCCGTCCATGGCGACCAGCCAGCGGTTCTGGCTCGCGGACCAGGTGAACGTGTGCCGGGTCGCCGGGTAGCGCACCGTCCGGGAGGTCTCGGCCTTGCCCCCCGCGGGGGCGGCGCCGAAGCGGAAGCCGGTCGTCAGGGCCTTCGCGCCCGGTGCCGAGGGCATCAGCCGGCCGGGCCGCAGATACAGGTTGTGCGGTGAGCGCCGGTATGGACTGCGGAAGTAGGCGTCGGAAGCCTTGCCGGGCGGCTCCGCCTCCAGCGGCGCCTTGTCGATCAGCGGCATGAGCTTGCTCTGTGCCCCGGAGAAGGCGAGCGTCGGCCGGTCGAACTGGCCCAGCAGCTCCAGGTCGCTCTCGCGGGCGCTGCGCACCGGTCCGATGGTCTTCGGCAGCTTCTGGGCGTACACCGCCATCAGACGGCTCAGCCCGGCCTCCACCTGCTCGACGTACACGATGTCCGCCTCGTTCAGGCCCATGTGGGGCCGCGCCGCCCGGACGTTGTCGATCTTCACGGCGAGCACCGAGCCATGGGCCTGCCGGTTTCCGCTCTCGCTCGGCGCCGGGGACCGCTCCCGGCCGCGGCCGTCGTCGAGTGGGCCGCCGGACGTCGTGCAGCCGGCCGTCAGGGACGCGGCCAGTGCGGCGGCCAGGAGCGCCGTCGTCGTGGCGCGTCTCGTGCGTGTCGCTCGTTGCCTGACCATCCTGGCCACCCGCCACCACCCGCCCGGTCCGTCTCATTAATTGTGTGCTTATCAGTTCATAGTTGCCCATACCTGCATGGCTTCGACCGCACACTTTCCATCCGCCGATCGGCCCTGGCCTGGGCGGCCGACGGGTGGATTCGGCCGGGGAGCGCCGGGGTACCCGGCGGCCACCGGAGGCGCGGACGCGCGGACGTGTACGAGTGACGGAGGGAGCGCGCGGCGATGAGGGCAGTGACCTGGCAGGGCAAGCGTGACGTGCGCGTGGAGAACGTGCCGGATCCACGGATCCAGGAGCCGACGGACGCGATCCTCCGCATCACGTCCAGCGGACTGTGCGGCTCCGACCTGCATCTGTACGAGGTGCTCACCCCGTTCATGACCCCGGGCGACATCCTCGGCCACGAGCCGATCGGCATCGTCGAGGAGGTCGGCGCCGCGGTGCCGGACCTGCAGGCGGGTGACCGGGTCGTCGTGCCGTTCCAGATCGCCTGCGGCAACTGCTGGATGTGCCTGACCGGGCTGCCCACCCAGTGCGAGACCACCCAGGTCACCGGCGAGGGCATGGGCGCCGCCCTGTTCGGCTACACCCGGCTGTACGGCGCGGTGCCGGGTGCCCAGGCCGAGTACCTGCGGGTTCCGCAGGCTCAGTACGGTCCGATCAAGATCCCGCACGGCCCGCCCGACGACCGGTTCGTCTATCTCTCCGACGTCCTGCCCACCGCCTGGCAGGCGGTCCGTTACGCCGAGGTCCCGGAGGGCGGCAGCATCGCCGTACTCGGCCTCGGCCCGATCGGCGACATGGCCTGCCGGGTCGCCCAGGTGCGGGGCGCGGGGCGCGTGTTCGGCGTGGACCTGGTCCCCGAGCGGCTGGAGCGGGCGCGGGAACGGGGTGTCGAGACGTTCGACCTGCGGAGCTTCCACGACGAGAAGGAACTCGTCGCCGCCATCCGCGACGAGACCGACGGCCGCGGCCCCGACGCGGTGATCGACGCGGTCGGCACGGAGGCGCACGGCAGCGCCGCCGCCCGGCTGGCCCAGCAGGCCTCCGCGATGCTGCCGCGGAAGCTGAGCGGCCCGCTCGCCGAACGCTTCGCCGTCGACCGGCTCGCCGCCCTGCACACCGCCATCCACCTGGTCCGGCGAGGCGGCACGATCTCCCTGTCCGGCGTGTACGGCGGCACCGCGGACCCGCTGCCGATGCTCACCCTGTTCGACAAGCAGCTCCAGATCCGGATGGGACAGGCCAACGTGCGTCGCTGGAGCGACGACATCCTGCCGTACCTGACGGACGAGGACCCCCTCGGCGTCGACGACTTCGCCACCCACCGCGTTCCGCTGAGCGACGCGCCGCACGCGTACGAGATGTTCCAGCGGAAGCAGGAGGGTGCGGTCAAGGTGCTGATGAAGCCCTGAGGCAGGGCTGCGGTGGCTCGTATACGTGGGGGCTCGGGCCTGCGGGGGCCGGGGTCGGCGATCCGCTTGGGGCACGCGGCGGCTGAGATACGGCGCGGCGCGTCGGGTCCGCGGCAGTGGGGCTGCGGGGACGGACCTGCGGTGAGTCGGGGGGCGGACGGTGGCTCGGGCACGCGGTGAATCAGGCCTGCGGTGACTCGGATACGCGTGGCGGTCGGGCGTGCGTGCCTTCGGCCTGCGGTGGCTTGGGCGCCCGGTGGCCCAGGCTTGCGTTGACGTGGGCCGGCGGTCGGCGGCTCGGGCGCGAGGCGACTCGGGTCTGCGTGACTGGGCTTGCGGGGCCAGGGGCCGGTGGGGAGTTGGGCCACGCTGGCTCGGTCCTGCGGTGACTGAGATACGCGTCTCGGGTCTGTGCGACTGGGCTTGCGGCAGGGGGCCTGTCGGGACTTGGGCCCGCGGCGACTGGGGGTACGGGCGACTCGGGCACGCGGTGAATCAGGCCTGCGGTGACTCGGATACGCGTGGCGGTCGGGCGTGCGGGCCTTCGGCCTGCGGTGGCTGGGGCGCCCGGTGGCCCAGGCTTGCGTTGACGTGGGCAGGCGGTCGGCGGCTCGGGCGCGAGGCGACTCGGGTCTGCGTGACTGGGCTTGCGGGGCCAGGGGCCCGTGGGGAGTTGGGCCACGCGCTGGCTCGGTCCTGCGGTGACTGAGATACGCGTCTCGGGTCTGTGCGACTGGGCTTGCGGCAGGGGGCCTGTCGGGACTTGGGCCCGCGGCGACTGGGGGTACGCGGCGACTCGGGCACGCGGCGACTCGCACGCGGTGAATCGGGCACGCGGCGATTCAGGTACTCCGCGACTCAGGCCTGCGGTGCGAAGATCTCCGCGAGGTCGTAGCGGACCGGCTCCTCCAGTTGTGCGTAGGTGCAGCTCTCGGGGGTGCGGTCCGGGCGCCAGCGGCGGAAGCGGGCCGTGTGCCGGAAGCGGACGCCGTTCTCCATGTGGTCGTACGCCACCTCGGCCACCCGCTCCGGCCGGAGCGGCACCCAGGACAGGTCCTTCTTGCCCGACCAGCGGCTCGGCGCGCCCGGCAGCCGGGCCGACTCATGGGCCGCCTCGTCGGACCAGGCCGCCCACGGATGCCCCGCGACGTCGTCCATGCGCAGTGGCTCCAGTTCCTCGACCAGTTCGGCGCGCCGCTTCATGGAGAACGCGGCCGACACGCCCACATGCTGGAGGGTGCCCCGGTCGTCGTGGAGACCGAGCAACAGGGAGCCCACGACCGGTCCGCTCTTGTGCAGGCGGTATCCCGCGACGACGACGTCCGCCGTCCGCTCGTGCTTGATCTTGAACATGGCGCGCTCGTCCTGGAGATAGCGCAGGGTGAGCGGCTTGGCGATGACACCGTCCAGCCCGGCCCCCTCGTACTGCTCGAACCATCCCCGGGCCGTCTCGACGTCGGTCGTGGCCGGCGCCACGTGCACCGGCGCCGTCGCCCCGGGCAACGCCATGGTGAGCAGCGCCCTCCGGTCCGCCAGTGGCGTCTCCAGCAGCGAGCGGTCCGCCAGCGCCAGCAGATCGAAGGCCACGAACGACGCCGGTGTCCTCTCGGCCAGCGTCCGCACCCGGGAGTCGGCGGGGTGGATGCGCTCGGTGAGCGCGTCGAAGTCCAGCCGCCCCTCGCGCGCGATGACGATCTCCCCGTCCAGCACGCACCGCTCCGGCAACCGCTCCTTCAATCCCGCCGCCAGCTCGGGAAAGTACCTGGTCAGCGACTTTGTGGTACGGCTGCCCAGCTCGACCTCGTCCCCGTCCCGGAACACGATCGCCCGGAACCCGTCCCACTTCGCCTCGTACTGCATGCCCGGCGGGATCTTCGCCACCGACTTGGCGAGCATCGGCTTCACGGGCGGCATCACCGGCAGGTCCATGGTCCGATTCTGCGCGCATACGGCGGCTGTCGCCCAGTGTGCGAGGCGTGGGCGGTGGGCCTACCGTGGCTCGCATGGGCGAAGCGGTGGAGCTTGAGGCGGGCGGCAGAACCGTGCGCCTGTCCAACCCGGCCAAGATCTTCTTCCCGGAGCGCGGCTTCACCAAGCTGGACCTCGCCCAGTACTACGTCGCCGTCGGCCCCGGCATCCTGCGCGCCCTGCGCAACCGTCCCACCACCCTGGAGCGCTACCCGGACGGAGTGACCGGCGAGTGGTTCTTCCAGAAACGGGCGCCCAAGAACATGCCCGACTGGATCCCCACCGCCCACATCACGTTCCCCAGCGGCCGCAGCGCCGACGAGATGTGCCCCACCGAGGAGGCGGCCGTCCTGTGGGCCGCCCAGTACGGCACGCTCACCTTCCACCCCTGGCCGGTGCGCCGCGACGACGTCGACCGCCCCGACGAACTCCGCATCGACCTCGACCCGCAGCCCGGCACCGACTTCGACGACGCCGTGCGCGCCGCCCACGAACTGCGCGCCGTCCTCGACGAGTTCGGCGGCCTGCGTGGCTGGCCCAAGACCTCCGGCGGCCGCGGCCTGCACGTCTTCGTGCCGATCGAGCCGCGCTGGACCTTCACCCAGGTGAGGCGCGCCGCCATCGCGGTGGGCCGCGAGCTGGAACGCCGGATGCCGCAGCAGGTGACGATCAAGTGGTGGAAGGAGGAGCGGGGCGAGCGCATCTTCATCGACTACAACCAGACGGCCCGCGACCGCACGATCGCCTCCGCCTACTCCGTACGCCCCCGCCCGCACGCCCCGGTCTCCGCACCCCTGCGCTGGGAGGAGGTCGGCGTGGCGCATCCCCAGGACTTCGACATCGCGACGATGCCGGCCCGCTTCGCCGAACTCGGCGACGTACACGCCGACATGGACGACCACCGCTTCTCCCTGGACGCCCTGCTGGAACTGGCCAACAAGGACGAACGCGACCATGGCCTGGGCGATCTGCCGTACCCGCCCGAGTATCCGAAGATGCCGGGGGAGCCCAAGCGGGTGCAGCCGAGCCGGGCGAAGAAGGAGCCGGACGGGACGGACTGAAGGACCCAGGCTGGGCGGACCGGGTGCCGGGCCGGACGGACCAGGGACACGGCCGGACGGCGCGGCGAGGCCCGACAGCCGTGCGTATCCTCCCCCCCGCATCAGACCTTCAGCGCCGCCACCAGCCGACGGCAGTCCCTCAGCAGCCCCTCGTCCGCGGCGACGTCGTACCGGACGTTGCTTCTGTCGTCGGTGCGGCTGTCGTTGTTGTGACGGCGTGGGGAGGACAACTCCTCGCGGATGAGGGGAAGAGCGGGTGCGGCCGCGGGACCCATGTCGATCAGACAGGCGACGACGTCCGGCCGGACCCTCGGGAACGCCGTCCAGTTGGCGAGCAGGATCGGAAGCATCTCGTCCGCGTCCCGGGTGACCTTCCACAGGGCCACCATCACGTCCTTGGACGAGTCGCGTCTCGCGACCAGCTCCCGCAGCCGCGGGGCCGGCGGCGCACCTGCCGGGCCCAGCGCGGCGGCTGTCCTCAGGGCGCTGTTCTCCGTGGGCCACTGGTGCGACTCCATGCCCTCCCGGACCAGGGGCAGGATCCGGGCCAGGAGGGGCTCGACCTCGCCCGTCACCGCCAGCAGAGCCCTTGCCGCGTCCAGTCGAAGAGTGAGCGACTTTGCCGAGGAAGCGGTCAACTCCCGCAGCCGAGGGGCCGCTTCGGCCGCCGCAGGTCCGTACCGGGCAGGGGCGCGCACCGCCGGACCGCCGCCCAGTCGACGTCGTCGATCTCCGTGAACACGCTGTCCTCCCCGTTGCGCCGTGGCGTACGGCGGGCCGCCACTGATCGACAGCATGCCGTACGCCACTGACAACGGGCCCTGCGGGAGCGCCTGCTACAACTCCTTGATCCGGATGTCCCGGTACGACACCACATCCGTCGTGCCGTGCACCTGGAGTCCGATGTAGCCGGAGGCGAACCGCCGCCCGTCCGTGCCCGGGTCGTCCGCGCGCGGGGGGACGAAGTCCTGGCCGCCGGTGTTGTCGAACTCGTTGATCAGCACGCCGTTGCGGTAGACCGAGTAGTGCTGGTCGACCACGCGGATCTCGTAGTCGTTCCACGTGCCCTTCTGGGTGACGCCGGCGCCCGCGAGCCCCACCCGGTCGAAGCCGTAGACCGAGCCCGTCTTGTACATGTCGCCGTCGGGCCGGTCGAGCACCTGCACCTCGTGGCCGTACTTGATGGCCACCCACTCCGGCCGTGACTCCTCGGGGTGGTCGTGGACCCACGGGAAGCGGACGAACACCCCGGAGTTGGCGTTGCCCGTGCCCGGTGCGTCGTCACGCCACTGGAGCTTGAGCGAGAAGTCGCCGTACTTGCGCTCGGGGAACCAGAGCATGCCGAGGCCCGGCCTGGTGGTGCCGCTGGTGATCGAGCCGTCGAGGTTCGGCGCGAACGAACCGCCGCCCACCTGCTGCCACTTGGCGAACGACGCCGCGCTGCCGTCGAGGATGGTGCGGTAGCCCTCGGTCTGGCCGGGCCTGCCGATCCCCGACTCGCGGGCGGCCACGCGGATGGCGTCGTACTCGCGCTGGTCGACGACGCCGTCCTTGAGGAGCTTGTCCAGGACCGATTTCACGTGCTTGAGGAACAGCGCCTGGGACGTCCACTGCCTCTCGTCCTCGATCAGCTCGTTGATCCGGCACCGGCTGTTGGTGAGCCGGTTGGGGACACCCGAGTCGACCGTGCCGACGATCACCGTCAACCGCTCGTCGAACTCCGGGCAGTTGGGCGCCGGAACCTGGCTCGACACCACGGTGAAGGTCACCGTGCGGGCCGCCGCGGTGTTGCCCGCCTTGTCCGTCGCCCGGTAGGCGAGGGTGTGCGTGCCCGCCCGGTCGACGACCACCGGGGCGCCGTACGCGAGGTACGGTCCGCCGTCGAGCGAGTACTCGATCCGGTCGAGCCCCGAGCCGCCGTGCTCGTCGGTCGCCGAGACGGTCACCTTGGCATGGCCCACGTACGCGCCGTCGGAGTTCTTCGTGCCCTCGACGGTCACGCCCGTCACCGGCGCGGTGGTGTCCGGCTGGGGCGCCGCGACCACCGTGAACTGCACGCTCTTCTCGGCGGCCACGTTGCCCGCCTTGTCGGTGGCCCGGTAGCGCACCGTATGGGTGCCGACCTGATGCACCATCACCGGCGCGGTGTACGGCTGCCAGGCGCCGGAGCCGATCGCGTACTCGATGGTGTTGACGCCGGAACCGGTGTCGGAGGCGGAGACGGTGACGGTCGCCATGTCGATGTACGTGCCGTCGGGGTTCTTCTCGCCGCTGACGGTCGCCGAGGTCTCCGGCGCTGTCGTGTCGTCGGTCGGCGGTGCGACGACCGTGAACGCGACGCTCTTCTCCGCCGAGACGTTCCCCGCCTTGTCGAGGGCGCGGTAGCGGATCCTGTGGTCGCCGACCTGGTCGACGACGACCGGGGTGGTGTACGGCTGCCAGGCGCCCGTGTCGCCGATCGCGTACTCGACGCGGTCGACCCCGGAACCGCCGTCGTTGTCGGTGGC
Source organism: Streptomyces cyaneochromogenes (assembly GCF_003963535.1). Lineage (GTDB taxonomy): Bacteria > Actinomycetota > Actinomycetes > Streptomycetales > Streptomycetaceae > Streptomyces > Streptomyces shaanxiensis. The sequence continues at coordinate 8,914,995 of NZ_CP034539.1, forward strand.
GTGGACGGCCACGCTCGCCGAACCGACGTACTGACCCTGTCCGTTCTGCGTCCCGCTGACGTGTGCCGAGGCCTCGGGTGCCGTGGTGTCCTCGCCGCTGCCCTCGGTCACCACCAGGATGCCCTGCATCTGCCCGTGGCCGGGGATCGTGCAGTAGTAGCGGTAGCGGCCGGGGGTGAGGGTGACCTCGGCGGTGTGGCGGCCGCCCTGGTCGTCGTTGGGGTTGGCGAGGATGTTGAGCTGGACGTCGTTGTTGAACTCCGGGTCGGAGGTGTCGAACGTCAGCGTGTGCGGCATTCCGGTGGTGTTGCCGGTCGCCGTGCTGTTCTCGAAGACGATCGTCGCCTGACCGGCCACGGCCGTCGCGGGCGCCGTCGTGTACTTGGTGATGTCGTCACCCGCGGTCCAGGTGAGCACCTGCGCGGCCGCCGCGGCCGGGGCGTCGGGCTGTCCGACGGCGACGGGCGCGGACTGCAGCCCCAGCATCACGAGCAGCGCGGCCACCAGGGCCGTGAAGACTCTTCGTCGATGGCGTCGGCGTATCACCGGGTTCCTCCTCTCGCCAGCCGGTCGGCGGCCGGAGTCGGCCCGCCGCCCGTGTAAGTGACCCGCCACAGCGCCGACCTGGCGTCCGAGGTGAAGAAGCCGCGGCCGTAGTCGAGCACGTACAGCGCGCCGTCCGGACCGAACTTCCAGTCCATGAGGTTCTTGATGCCGTCGTTGCCGATCGGCACGATCTTCTTCAGTGACTCGGAGTGGACGGGCAGGCCGCCGTCACCGTGTGTCCTCGGGTCGGTGATCACCGCGTTGCGCGGCTGGTCGGCGTCGTAGAAGTCGCCGACGAACCACTTGCCGTCCCAGTAGGCCGGCCATTTCGTCCCGCTCGTGCTCGCCGTGTCGTACCGGTACACCGGCCCGTTCATCGCGGCCTGGCCCCCGCCCTTGAGCCACGGCAGCGCATACGTGGCCTCCTCCTGCTTGTACGACGGCACGCCGTTCGCGTCACGCGGGAAGTCCGGGGCGCCGCCCTGCGGTGAGTACCAGATGTTGTTGCCGGTGACCGGCGGGAGGTTGACGAGGCCGTCGTTGTTCGGCGACTCGTTCTTCGGGTGGTCGCAGTCGTACCAGCCCAGCGGCTTGCTCGGATCGGGCAGGTTGCGGTCGCGGTAGGGCTGCTTGTTGCCCATGCAGTACGGCCAGCCCCGGTTGCCCGCCTTGGTGATGACGGCGAACGTGTCGTACTTCGCCGGGCCCCACGTGGTCGAGGGCGCGGAGGCGTCGGGACCGACCCAGCCCGCGTACAGGATGTCGGTCTGCCGGTCGACGAAGATGCGCGCCGGGTTCCTGACGCCCATCACATAGATCTCGCCGCGCGTCTTGCCGCCGCCCTCGTCGGTCTCCTCGCCGGTGAAGAGGTTCCCGTCCGGGAGGGTGTACGTCCCGTCCGGCTCCGGGTGGATGCGCAGGATCTTGCCGTTGAGGTTGTTGGTGTTGCCGGCGGTGCGGCGCGCGTCGGCGAAGGAGACGCCCTTGTAGTGGGGCTCGGGGTTGTTGCCCGAGTAACCGTCGCTGAAGCGGCTGGAGTTGTTGTCGCCGGTCGCGATGTACAGGTTTCCCTTGGAGTCCCAGGTCATCCCGCCGCCCGAGTGGCAACAACTGTGCACCTGCACCGGCCACTTGAGCAGGACCTTCTCACTGCTCAGGTCCAGCTTGCTCGTGGCCGGGTCGAGCGTGAAACGGGAGACCCGCCGCTCGGCCATCCGCGTGTCGCGGTTGAGCCGGGAGTGCGGGGTGTAGTGCAGATACACCCAGCCGTTGTCCTCGAAGCGCGGATCGAGCTCGATGCCGAGGAGCCCCTCCTCGACCTTGATCAGCTCATCTCCGCCGCCCTTGTTCCCGAAGACCGTGAGCGCCCCGGCCAGGGTGACCTTCTTGGTCTTCGGGTCGTAGACGTGGATCTCGCCCTTGCCCTTGCCGATCTCCGGGTTGTTCCAGTCGGTGACGACCGGCTGGGAGGAGTCGGCGCCGCCCCGGCCGATGTAGAGCACGCGGCCGTCGGGAGCGGTGACCAGGCCGTGCGGTTCGCCGATCTGGTCGTTCTGGCCTGGCTGGTTGGGCTGGGTGAGGCGCTCCGCCTTGTAGTTGCCGGTGATCGTGGCCTTGCAGTCGGCCTGCACGAGCCGGGTCGTCCAGAGCAGGGCGCCGCGCAGATGCGTACGGAAGTCGGTCTCGTCGTACGACGACACCGTGCCGCCCATCCCGGTGTAGAAGGAGCGGCCGCCGTCGTAGTCGCGGCACCAACTGACGGGATGGTCCCAGCCGTTCTTGCTGCCACCCGGCTGGTACGTCGACTCGCGCACCCGGGCCACGGTGTGCACCTCGCCCGACGGGTTCTTCGTCCAGTTGAACCACTGGTCGGGACGTTTCCACTGCACCGGCAGGTCCTTGGTGGCCGGATGCCGCCGGTCGCCGACCTCGACCACCGCACGCTGTACGGCCATTGGACTGCCGGCCGCCGGACGGGCGCCGACCAGGCCGGTGAACCAGTCCGAGTACGGCTCGGCGCGGGCCGCGTCATGGATGCCGACGAAACCGCCGCCCGCCTCCATGTAGGCCTCCAGGCCCGCCTCCTGCTCCGGGTCGAGGACGTCGCCGCCCCCGGTGAGGAACACGATCGCGTTGAGACGGCCCAGCTCGGTCTCATCGGTGAAGACCGAGGCGTCGTTGGTGGCCTCGACGTCGAAGCGCTGGTCGGTCGGGCCGGACAGGCCGATCTTCTCGATCGCCTCGATGCCGGCGTTCACCAGAGGCGACTCCTCGCCTGCGGCCGCGGACCCGTAGAAGACCAGCACACGCGCATGGGCGCCGCCCGGTGGCGACTTGACGGACATCGTTGTCAGGGGTGGCTCGGGAACCGGGCGCGCGTCGGCGGCCGGGGCGGACATCAGCCCGGCGGCGACGATCCCGGCGGTCACAGTGGCCACCCAGGTCTGTCTTCTCGTGCTCAACCCTCGTAAGTGCATGGGCACCTCCACGGTCACAGCAACAGCGACAAGGAAGCTAGACCCCTTTGAACGACTCGCCAATACCTATGGCCGTACTGGGACCAACTTTGTCCTGAGTGTGGATAAACGCGGGAGTGGCCGGTACCGTCTCCCGGGTTCATCCCCGTAATTTCCGTACCACCGTGTGGAGTTCGGCATGAACGAGAGCAACCTCAACAGTCGCGGCTTCGACAGACGCACCTTCAACAGACGTGTCCTGCTGGGCGGCGCGACCGTCGCGACATCGTTGTCGCTGGCATCGGTACCCGAGGCCGTGGGCGCCGACACACCCCCGAAGACGGCGCCGGCCGGCGGCGAGGTCAGGCACATCAGGCTGTACGCCGAGAAGCTCGCCGACGGGCAGATGGGCTACGGCCTCGAGAAGGGCAAGGCGACGATCCCCGGCCCGCTGATCGAGCTCAACGAGGGCGACACCCTGCACGTCGAGTTCGAGAACACGATGGACGTGCCGGTGAGCCTGCATGTCCACGGCCTCGACTACGAGATCACCAGCGACGGCACGAAGTTGAACAAGAGCCACGTCGAGCCCGGCGGTACCCGCACCTACACCTGGCGCACCCACGCCCCGGGCCGACGGGGTGACGGCACCTGGCGGGCCGGCAGCGCGGGTTACTGGCACTACCACGACCACGTCGTCGGCACCGAACACGGCACGGGCGGCATCCGCAAGGGCCTGTACGGCCCGGTGATCGTGCGGCGCAAGGGCGACATCCTCCCGGACGCGACCCACACCGTCGTCTTCAACGACATGCTCATCAACAACAAGCCGGCGCACAGCGGTCCCGACTTCGAGGCCACGGTGGGCGATCGCGTCGAGTTCGTGGTGATCACGCACGGTGAGTACTACCACACCTTCCACATGCACGGTCACCGCTGGGCGGACAACCGCACGGGCCTGCTCACCGGGCCCGACGACCCGAGCCAGGTCATCGACAACAAGATCGTCGGCCCGGCGGACTCCTTCGGGTTCCAGGTGATCGCGGGGGAGGGGGTCGGGGCGGGGGCGTGGATGTACCACTGCCATGTACAGAGCCATTCGGACATGGGGATGGTGGGGTTGTTCCTGGTGAAGAAGGCGGACGGCACGATTCCCGGATACGACCCGCACGAACACGGTCAGGAGACGGCCTCGGGGTCCGCGCATGAGCACTGACGGATCATGGACGGATGACACTTGTTCTGACGCGAGGTGACCTGGAAGCCGTACTGGAGCCGGAGACGTGCCTGGCCGCGCTGACCGAGGGATTCCGGTGCGCGGACGCCGTACCGGTCGCGGGGCAGCGGGTGCGCACCGATCTGCCGTTCCCCGGCACGGCGACAGCCCTGCTCCCCGGACTCCTGCCGGGCGTCGAGGCCTACACGGTGAAGGTCAACGCCAAGTTCCCGGACGCGCGGCCCGCCCTGCGCGGGGTGATCTGCCTGCACGGCGGGCGGGACGGGGAACTGCTGGCGCTGCTGGACTCGGCGACGGTCACGGCATGGCGTACGGGGCTGGCCGCGGCATTGGGTACGCATGTGCTGGCCGGCGCCGGGGAGATCCTCGGGGTGATCGGGACAGGGGCCCAGGCCGAGTTGATGATGCGGGGACTGGCGGTGCTGCGGCCGCCCCGTGCACTCGTCGTCCATGACACGGACACCGAGCGGGCCTCCTTGTTCGCCGCACGGCACGGTGGCCGGGCCGTGGGCTCGGCGAAGGAGGTCGCGGCGGCGGCCGACACCGTACTGCTGGCGACCTGGGCCCGCACCCCGCTGCTGCGGCTGTCGGACACCCGGGAGGGCCAGCACTTCACCAGCCTGGGCGCCGACGAGCCTGGCAAGCAGGAGCTGGCGGCCGATCTGCTGCGAGCCGCGCTGCTCGTCGTGGACGACCGGGAACTCGCCGCGGGCATGGGGGCGTTGGCGGCGGCGGACCTTCCGGCCTCGGCCGCCGACGCCACGCTCGGGGAGGTGCTGCGGGGTGAGCATCCGGGCCGCGTGAGCGCCGAGGGCCGTACCGTCTACGCACCCGTCGGGCTGCCCTGGCAGGACTTGGCGCTGAGCTGGGCGGCGTATCGGGCGGCGGGTGGATCTGCTGGCGTGACTCCGCCGGACCGGGAGAGAGGACGTTCACCCCGTCAGGAGATGTCGAGCACGGTCCACTCCAGGCCCGGCTCCTCCTGGATGTAGAGGCGTGGGCCGCGCGAGACGACCCGGCGGCGGCCGAGCGCGCCGCCGTCCGGACGGCTCAGTCGCCCTTCGGTGAGTGCCTCGACGGTCTGCTCAGTGAGTCGGCAGTCCACCAGCCGGTCGTGGTCGGCTCCGTATCCGCCGAAGAACACCAGCCGGTCGGCGTGCACCACGAAGCCCTTCGCGCCCTGCACGGAGTTCTGCCGCACCCGCATCCCCCCGTCGCGCCCGATCTCCAGGACCGGGAACCGCTGGTAAGGGCAGGCCCAGACGGTCCGGCGGTGCACGTTCAGGGCATAGCAGTCGGAGATCTCGCCTGCGTCCCGGGTCCGCCGGTATGTCCACAGCGGTTCGCCCGAAAGGCTCCAGCGCCGCAGGCCTGGCCGGCTCAACTCGTCATCGCCGTAGATCCCTTCGTCGAAGTAGCCCACCCAAAGGGCGCCGCTCTCGTCGGCCAGCAGATGTTCGATGGCGTCCCCGACCCGGAACGTCACGCCGCAACGTCCCAACGGGTCGAAGACCTGGACCTGCTGCTCGTGGGTGCGTGAGCGGGCCGCCGCGAGCACGAAACCGTCGTCCGCAAGGGCCTCCAGACGCGGGAAGCCCGCCAGCACCGCACTGAGGTGCGTTTCGTAGGGGACGCCGTCCCCGACGGTGACCACCACCGCGTCGTACGGATGAGCCGGCACTCCACCGGGGTCATGCTCGGTGAGCAGCCAGTGCGCGCGGCCGTACGCGTCGACCGTGCTGTGCGCGATGTGCCGGTCGTGGTATCGACGGGGCAGCCGGGCATACGGCATGAGCCGTGTCTCGGGGCGCTTAGTAGGCATGAGCCTTTCTCGTCGTCATGGGACGGATCCTCGCCCGTACCCGACGCCGAGCGCAAGGTGTTTCCCACCGGGGTGAGAGCGCTCTCACGAGCCCGCTCACCCCAGGGCTATCCTGATCCGCAACCACCGACGAGGAGCCGCCCAGTGACCGAAACCGCCCCGCGTCCCACCCTGGAAGCCGTGGCCGCACGTGCCGGGGTCTCGCGGGCCACCGTCTCGCGGGTGGTCAATGGCGGGGACGGCGTGCGGGAGCCGCTCGTCGAGCGAGTGCGCAAGGCGGTGGAGGAGCTCGGGTATGTGCCCAACCAGGCCGCCCGCAGCCTGGTGACCCGGCGGCACGACGCCGTCGCGGTCGTCGTGGCCGAACCGGAGACCCGCGTCTTCGCCGACCCCTTCTTCGCGCTGCAACTGCGCGGCATCAGCAAGGAGCTGACGGCCCACGACAACCAGCTGGTGCTGCTGCTGACCGAGGGCCGGGACGATCATGCCCGCGTCGGTCGCTACCTCGCCGGCGGGCATGTCGACGGGGCGCTGGTGTTCTCGCTGCACCTCGACGACCCGCTCCCCGAACTGATCCAGCGCGCCGCAGTGCCCACCGTGTTCGGCGGCAGGCCCGGCTGGAGCGGCGACCGGCAGGGCGTGGTGTACGTCGACAGCGACAACCGGGGTGGCGCGCGAGACGCCGTACGGCATCTCGTCGGGCTCGGCCGCAGCCGCATCGCGCACATCGCCGGGGCCCTCGACCAGACGTCGGCGGTGGACCGGCTCGACGGATACCGGGATGTCATGGTCGACGGCGATCCGCGGCTCATCGTCGAGGGCGACTTCACGCCGGCCGGCGGTGAACGGGCGATGCGTGAGCTGCTCGCCCGCTGTCCGGACCTGGACGCCGTGTTCGCCGCCAACGATCTCACCGCGTCGGGGGCGTTGCGGGTGCTGCGCGAGTCGGGGCGACGGGTGCCGGACGACGTCGCCGTGGTCGGGTTCGACGACATGCTGCCGGTGGCGGAGCAGTCCGACCCACCACTGACGACGGTCCGTCAGGACATCGAGGAGATGGGCCGGTTGATGGCCCGGCTGCTGTTGCGGGGGCTCGACCGGCACGCCGGCGAGCAGGGCATCGCCGCCGCGCCGTCCAGCGTGGTGCTGCCCACCACGCTGGTGCGGCGCGCGTCCGCGTAGACCGTCCGCGCAGATCGCTGCGCGCCGGCTCAGGGCGCCGACGTGCGCAGGACCTCCGCGCCCGTCCGCCCGCCCCGCAGGTCCAGCCGTTCCCCCGGGGACCGCTCGCGGAAGAGCCGAGCGCGACGTGGTTGGTCGGCTCGTCGAGGACGAGGAGGTCCGCGGGCCGGGTCACGGTCTCGCCGATGACGGCGGCCTTCTCGCCGGGCGGACGGTGAAGGAGACCTGGTCGAGGACGAGCCGGGTGCCGTGGGTCTACGGGCGGCGGAGACGGCGGCGTCGGCCGCGCCCGGACTCAGAGGAAGTAGGAGAAAGCCGCACACTCACTCCAACGGAACGGAACGGGACGTATCGTCTCTAATCGTTCCCAGGCTGTGCCGGCGCGCTCTTGATCACCGCGAAGCGTGCCCCGTACGGGTCGGTGAGCTTGGCGATGCGGCCGACGTCCGGCAGGTCCGTGGCCGGCATGCGCACCGTGCCGCCCAGCTCCTGTGCCTTGGCGACCGTGGCGTCGGTGTCGGTGACCTCGAAGTACGCCAGCCAGTACGCGGGGCCCTCCGCCTCCGCCGGGTCGTCGGACTTGTCGACGACCCCGCCGAACATGGCGTCCTCCCCGGCGCCGGCGGGGCTGAACGTCGTGTACGTGCCGCCGTAGAAGTCGAGCGCGAAGGTCTCCATGCCGAGCGTCGCGTTGTAGAACCCCGCCGCGGCCGGTACGTCCGTGGTGTACAGCTCCAGCCAGCACAGTGAGCCGGGCTCCTGGACGACGTCGAGGCCCTTGTTGGCGCGGGGCTGCCACAGGCCGAAGGGCACGCCCGCCTTGTCGGCGAGGATGGCCATGCGGCCCAGGTCCAGCACGTCCGTGGGCTGCATCCACACCGCGCCGTGCGCCTGCTCGGCGGCCTTCGCCGTGGCGTCCGCGTCCGGCGTCTGGAAGTACACCGTCCAGGACGGCGGACCCTGTTCCTCGGTGGTCTGCATACCACCGGCCACCGTCCTGCCGTCGAGCTGGAAGAGTCCGTAACCGCCGGTCTCGGGCCCGCCCGGCTGGAACCGCCAGCCGAACAGGCCGCCGTAGAAGGCGCTGGCACCGTCGATGTCCGGTGTGCCGAGGTCGATCCAGTTCGGCGCGCCGGTGACGTAACGGGTGGTGAGCATCATCGCCCTCCTCGGAAGGGTCCCGTTGTCTGCTCTGCCGAGTCTTGCACCGCCCACTGACAATCGCCGCCGGAACCGCGCCACCGATGGCGGCGAGGCCCGAGGTCACCCTCGGTGACCGGTGCGGGTTTCCTCCATCTCGCGCGTTTCCGCGCGCCGCCGTGCGCCGCGGCACCGGGCGGGAGACCATCGGGTCGGCCGGGAGCCCGAAGACACGGCGTTGATCCCGCGTTGATCGAACGTTTTTCGCCGACCGGCACGATCCTGCGCATGCACATCGACACGATCACAACGATCACCTCGCCCGACCTGGACTGGCAGCAGGAGGCGTTGTGCGCACAGACCGGGGCGGACTTCTTCTTCCCCGAGCCGGGCAGCTCCGTACGCGAGGCGAAGCGGATCTGCGGCATGTGCGCGATCCGCTCCACCTGCCTGGAGTACGCGCTGGACAACGACGAACGCTTCGGCGTCTGGGGCGGTCTGTCGGAGAAGGAACGCCTGGAGCTCAGGCGTACGTCACACTGAACCGCCGCGTCCCGGCGGGTACCCGCACGTCCTGGCCCGTCACAGCGAGCTCCTGCCCGTCCGCCGCCGCCGACCGCACCTCACCGAACCGGCACGGATACACGAACCGCACTCCCTCCGGCGCCTGCGTGACGTCCACCGTCACCGTCCGCCCGGCCGGGTCGTGGGCGAGCCGGTAGCCGAAGGGCGCGCCGAACAGGGTGGGCGCGGCGTCCACCGCGATCCCCTCGCCCGCCGGCACCCAGTGCGGCCGTACGCCGGGCGCGATGTACAGGTGCGGGTCGCGGTCCTCGTCGGCCTCGAAGAAGAGGATGTCGCGGAGCAGCAGCAGATACTCGGCGGCCGCCCAGCCGTGCGGGATGTCGCCCATGTACCAGCGGTTGTACGGCACTTCACGGAAGTCGGAGGCCACCGGGAACGCGTGCTGCTCGTTCCACGCGCCCAGCGCCGGCGCCCGCCCGGCCACCGTCGGAAAGCCGGCCGCGACCGTCCAGCCGAGCAGCGCGTCCATGCGCGCCGGGTCACCGGCGAGCAGATACGCGTGCGCCAACTGCATGGTCAGATAGGGCCCGTACGCGTTCCAGGCCGCCTCGTGCCGGAACCCGCCGGTGACGAAATGGGCGTACATCGTGTCGAGCGTGCAGCGCGCCGCCCGGTCGATGTCGTCGCCCAGCTTGCTGCCCATGTGCAGGCGCAGCGGGTGGAAGTAGGCGGCCGTGCCGATCATCGTGGAGTCGAGCCGTCCGACGTCGGCGGGCCCGGTCGGGATGTACGTCTCCCACGCCCCGCGCCGCCGCTGCTCGGCCAGCACCCAGCGGATCGAGTCGCCGGTCGCCCGCTTCACGTCGTCGAAGACGCCCCACAGCTCACCGACCTCCGGCGCCCCGATCCGCTCGGCCAGCCGCGCGGCCTCGTACAGCCCGGCCAGTGCCCACAGGTCGTCCCAGTAGTGCGGCTTGTCGCGCTCGCCGAGGTGCTCGGCGCTCCAGCCGCTGTGCAGCAGCCCGTACTGGTCGCGGTTGTCGCGGAGCCAGCGGGCCGCGTCGCGCACGTACGGGACGTACAGCCTGGCGCCGAAGGCCGAACGCGGGCCGCTCGTCCGGTCGTGGCGGCCGATCGCCCACAGCGCCTGACCGTTGCTGTCCCACTCACGGTCGTCCTTCTCGTGCGGACCGCCGTAGAAGCCGTACTCGGCGCACGGCCCGATCCGTCCCGTCCCGCGGTTGAACCGCAGGGGATAGTGCGTCCCCAACTGCCGTTCGGCGAGCGCGGAATCCCCGACGAGCGAGCACGCCGTCGCCTCCACGGACGAGTCGCGGATCCAGAAGGAGTCGTAGACCGTGGGGCCGGGGTGGATCTCACCGTGGTCGGAGAGGATCAGCAGCTGCGAACGCGCCTGCCGGAACAGGTCGGTGAGATGCGCCACCGGGCGCGGCAGCACCGGCTGCAGCCCCTGCCCGAGGAGCTTCGCCGTCCAGAAGTCACGGTTGGCCGCCTCCAGTTCGGCGCTCGGCGTGCCCCTCAGTTCCGCCAGGTCGGCCGGTCCGCCGAACACGTCGACGGGCAGTCGTACGTCGATCTCGAACACCGCGTCGTCCACCACCCGGAACGGCCACGCGAACACGGCGCTGCACAGCCCGGCCACCTGGTCCTGCGCCTCAGGAGCGCCGTTCAGCTTGCCGCCGACGACCAGGTCGTGGAACGGGCTGTCGGCGAGGTACGCGTCCGGGTCGAAGGAGAACTCGGTGTTGCCGTGGACGCCGTACTGCTCGGGCGGGATGTCGAAGACCGGGCCCCAGCCCGCGTTGGTCTCCACCCGCTGCTCGTCCGGCAGATAGCGCAGGAACGTCAGCCGCCGGTCGGTGATGTGCCGGCCGTTGCGGTCGTGCCGCTGGAATCCGCTCGGCCCGGCCGGCAGTACGGCCGCGCACAGCAGTCCCTCGCGCACCTGCCCGGTCGGACTGCCCACGGTCACCCGGGTGACGACCAGGTCGCGCCCGCCCGGGCCGACGGTCGTGGCGAAGGTGCGCTGCACGAACTCGACGTCCTCCGGCGTGCGGAAGGCCGTGAGCACCACCGGCAGGTGCGGCGCCTCCATCCGCTGCTCCACCCGGCCGGCGTCCGGGAGTTGCGGCAGGCGTAAGGCGCCCGTCGCCGGGTCGTGCAGGAAGAAGGAGAGGCAGTACTTGTCGTAGACGGGCTCGATCTCGCCCGCCTGCCCGATCAGGGACTCCTGGCGGTGGTCCTTCACCCCGACCATGTGCCAGTAGCGGTACAGGGCGTTCGAGGCGAGGGCCGCCTCCTTGGAGTCGTACGTGCCGGAGTCGAAGTCGTCGCTCCAGCGCCGGAAGGCCTGCTGCGCCCACCAGGGCACGGGGTACGGGATCCGGTCCCGCCCCGCCCAGCCGCGCCACATGACCTCGTAGAACATCCACTCATGGGTCTGGGCCATGAAAATCACCCCCTGCGTGCACCGTGGCACCGCAGGGGGTGGTCGTAAATCGCTGCGACAGGACGGAGGGTCAGCCTCCGGCGCGCGCCGCCATGCGCGCCTTGCGGGCGGCCAGCTTCTCGTCGAACTTCGAGGCCTCCGCGTCCAGCCCGCCCATGAAGAGCCCCAGCTCCTCCTGCGCCTTCTGGCCCTCCGGGCCGAGGCCGTCGATCTCCATGATCTTCAGGAAGCGCAGGACGGGCTGCAGCACGTCGTCGTGGTGGATGCGCATGTTGTAGACCTCGCCGATCGCCATCTGCGCGGCGGCGCGCTCGAAGCCGGGGATGCCGTGGCCGGGCATGCGGAAGTTGACCACGACGTCACGCACGGCCTGCATGGTGAGGTCCGGTGCGATGTCGAAGGCGGCCTTCAGGAGGTTCCGGTAGAAGATCATGTGGAGGTTCTCGTCGGTCGCGATGCGCGCCAGCATGCGGTCGCAGACCGGGTCACCGGACTGGTGGCCGGTGTTGCGGTGCGAGATGCGGGTCGCGAGTTCCTGGAAGGCGACGTAGGCGACCGAGTGCAGCATCGAGTGCCGGTTGTCCGACTCGAAGCCCTCGCTCATGTGGGACATGCGGAACTGCTCCAGCTTGTCCGGGTCCACCGCGCGCGAGGTGAGCAGGTAGTCGCGCATCACGATGCCGTGCCGGCCCTCCTCCGCGGTCCAGCGGTGCACCCAGGTGCCCCACGCGCCGTCACGGCCGAAGAGCGAGGCGATCTCGTGGTGGTAGCTGGGCAGGTTGTCCTCGGTGAGCAGGTTCACCACCAGCGCGATGCGGCCGATCTCGGTGACCTTCGAGTGCTCCTTCTCCCAGGCCTCCCCGTCCTCGAAGAAGCCGGGGAAGTTGCGGCCGTCCGTCCACGGCACGTACTCGTGCGGCATCCAGTCCTTGGCGACCTTCAGATGCCGGTTGAGTTCCTTCTCGACCACTTCCTCCAGCGCGTACAGCAATCGGGCGTCGGTCCAGCCGGCAGAGCTGCCAAGGTGAGGGGAGGTGATCGTCACGGGTACTCCTGGGGGACGCACGACACAGGCAAGGTGACCGGCGAGCGGATGCCGGAACCTACGGGATCGTAGGCTACGAATCCGTAGGTTACGAAGCCGTAGGTTAAGAGGGATGTAAAGACTGCTGATCAGCCACCGTTCCGTCGGGAGTCCACGGGCATGCGAAAGGCCCCAGGACCCGCAGGTCCTGGGGCTGAGAGTGTGATCGGGCAGCCGGTCAGGCGTACAGCTCACGCATGCGCACCGAGAGACATGTCACACATCCTTCGAGCTTCTCGAACTCGCTGATGTCGACCAGGACGGGCTCGTGCCCGAGGTCGGCGAGCAGCTCCGCCGTCTTCGGCGCGCTCGCGGCCATGAGCAGCTTGTCGCCGCCGAGCAGCACCACATGCGCCCCGGACTCCTCCGGCACCGGCAGGAAGCGCGGGAACAGCGACGGGGCGTCCAGCTGCGGGATGCGGCCCAGAATCGTTCCGTCGGGCAGCGCCGTGATCGCCGACTTCAGGTGCAGCACCTTGCTCACCGGGACGGCGACGACCCGCGCCCCCAGCGGCTCGAAGGCGGCCCGCAGCTGCTGGACGCCGGCCGCGTTGGTACGGCCGCCCCGGCCGACGTAGATCGTGTCGCCGACCTTGAGCACGTCGCCGCCGTCCAGCGTGCCCGGCTCCCAGATCCAGTTCACGGAGCAGCCGAGCGAGGCCACGGCCTCCTCGACGCCGATGGTCTCCTCGCGCCGGGACTCGGCCCCGGACCGGGCGATCAGCGCGACGTTGCGGTACATGACGACCGTGTCCTCGACGAACACCGAGTCGGGGCAGTCGTCGGCCGGGTCCACCTCGATCGTCTCCCAGCCGTGCGTACGCAGGGCCTCCACGTACGCCTCCCACTGCTCGACCGCGAGATCGGCATCGACCTTCTCCCGCTCGATATGCGTCACCAGCCCTTCGGCGAGGCGCGGGCTCGGGCGGCGGACAAGGGCCTTCTTGCTGGGCACGACGGGATCTCCGGATCGGTGGCGGTTCAGGCGCCCTCATGCATGGGGCACCGACCCGCCATCATGCAGGGCCTACCCGCCCGTACAAAACCCTCGTGGTCAGGCTGTGGCCCTCCTGAGATGCTCCGCGGTGAAGGAGTCGCGGGCTTCGAGGAGCTGACGCGGGGTTCCCTGGAAGATCACCCGGCCCCCGTCCCGGCCCCCGTCCGGCCCCAGGTCGATGATCCGGTCGGCGTGCGCCACGACGTCCAGGTTGTGCTCGACGACCACCACCGTGTTGCCCGCGTCCACCAGCCGGTCCAGCAGGCCGAGCAGCCCGTCGACGTCCGACATGTGCAGTCCGGTCGTCGGTTCGTCCAGGACGTACACCGCCCCCGTCCGGTGCAGCCGCGTCGCCAGCTTGATGCGCTGGCGCTCGCCGCCCGAGAGGGTGGAGAGGGGCTGGCCGAGCGTGAGGTACGTCAGCCCCACGTCCCGCAGGGCGCGCAGGCGTCGCCGTACGCCCGCGTCCTGGAAGTGATCCAGCGCCTGCCCGGCCGTCATCTCCAGGACGTCCGCGACGGAGTTGCCGTCGACGGTCAGCCGCAGCACCTCGTCCTTGAAGCGCCGCCCCTCGCAGTCGTGGCAGGTCGTGGTCACCGGGTCCATGAAGGCGAGGTCGGTGTAGATGATCCCGCGGCCCTCGCAGGTGCCGCACGCGCCGGAGGAGTTGAAGCTGAACAGCCCCGGCTCGGCGCCCGTCTCCCGCGCGAAGATCTTCCGCACCGTGTCCATGATTCCCAGATACGTCGCCGGGGTCGACCGCGCCGAGATCCCGATCGACGACTGGTCCACGACCACGGCGTCGGTGTGGGCGGCGGTGAACTCCGCGACCAGCGTGCTCTTCCCGGAGCCGGCGACCCCGGTCACCACGGTGAGCACCCCGGTCGGGAACTCGACCGTCACGTCCCGCAGATTGTGCCGGTCGGCGCCCTTCACCCAGAGCCCTCCGCCCGCCGTTCGCACCTCTTCCTTGATCGCGATACGGCGGCCCAGGCACCGCCCGGTCACCGTGCCCGACCCGGCCAGCGCGCCCGGCGTCCCCTCGAACACCACCCGGCCGCCCCCCGCGCCGGCCCCCGGCCCCATGTCGACGACGTGATCGGCGAGCGCGATGACGTCCGGGTCGTGCTCGACCACCAGCACGGTGTTGCCCTTGTCGCGCAGCCGCAGCAGCAGATCGCCGAGGCGGCCGACGTCGCGCGGGTGCAGGCCGACGCTGGGCTCGTCGAAGATGTACGTCATGCCGGTCAGGCTGGAGCCCAGGTGGCGGACCGTCTTCAGGCGCTGGCCCTCGCCGCCGGAGAGCGTGGACGTCTCGCGGTCGAGGCTGAGGTAGCCGAGGCCGATGGCGTCGATGCGTTCGAGCGCGGTGACGGCCGCCCGGGCGATCGGTCCGGCGACCGGGTCGTCGATGTCCTTCAGTACGGCGATGAGGTCCGTGACCTGCATGTGCGTGCAGTCGGCGATGTTCAGGCCGTTGATACGGGTCGCGAGTGCCGCCACGTTCAGGCGGGACCCCTCGCAGTCGGGGCAGGTGCCCTCCGCCAGGAACTCCCGCACCAGGTCGCGGGTCTTCTGGCTCATCGCCGACAGGTCCCGCTTCAGGTACAGCCGCTCGAAGCGGGTGGCGAGCCCTTCGTAGTCGGTGGTCCAGGTACCGCCCGTGCCGTTGACGGTGACCTTGCTGCCGGGACGGCCGTGCATCAGGAACTCCCGCTCGGCTGCGGTGAAGCGCCCGACGGTCTTGTGCGGGTCGAGTTCGGCGCTGTTCGTGTACGCCTGTCCCTGCCAGGTGCCCGCGGCGAACGGCGGGAAGCGGACCGCCCCGTCGGCCAGCGACCGCTCCGGATCGAGGATGCGGTCCCAGTCCGGCCGTACCGTCCGGCCCAGGCCGTCGCACTCGGGACACATGCCCGAGGGGTCGTTGAACGAGTACGCGGTCGCCGGCCCGGCGCTCGGGGTGCCGTGCCGGGAGAACAGCACCCGGATCACCGAGTAGATGTCGGTCATCGTGCCGACCGTGGACCGGGAGTGGCCCCCGATCGGCCGCTGGTCGACGACGATCGCGGGGGAGAGGTCCTCCAGCTCCTCCGCGTGCGGGCGCTCGTACTTGGGCAGCCGGTTGCGCACGAACCACGTGAAGGTCTCGTTCAGCTGGCGCTGCGACTCCACCGCGATCGTGTCGAAGACGATCGACGACTTCCCCGATCCCGAAACGCCGGTGAACACGGTCAGCCGGCCTTTCGGGATGCGGAGGGTGACGTCCTTGAGGTTGTTCTCCCTGGCTCCGGTGATGGTGATGAAAGGGGGCGTGAAATCGGCCATGCAGTCGAAGCTAGGCGGGATACCCGACAGGCTCTGGCGTGATTTCCTTCAGTTCTCCCTCCTCCACCATCAGCCAGCGCGTGATGCCGATCGACTCCAGGAACGGCAGGTCGTGGCTGGCCACGATCAGCGCCCCCTCGTACGACTCCAGGGCCGTGGTGAGCTGCCGTACGCTCGCCATGTCCAGGTTGTTCGTCGGCTCGTCCAGCATCAGCAGCTGCGGTGCGGGCTCGGCCAGCATCAGTGCCGCCAGGGCCGCCCGGAAGCGTTCGCCGCCGGACAGGGTGGCCGCCTTCTGGTCGGCGCGGGCACCCCGGAACAGGAAGCGGGCGAGCCGCGCCCGGATCCGGTTGTTGGTGGCGCCCGGCGCGAACCGGGCCACGTTCTCGGCGACCGACAGCTCGTCGTCGAGGACGTCCAGCCGCTGCGGCAGGAACCGCAGCGGAACGTGCGCCGTCGCCTCGCCCGACACCGGAGCCAGCTCCCCGGCGATCGTGCGCAGCAGCGTGGTCTTGCCCGAGCCGTTGCGCCCGATGAGCGCGATCCGCTCCGGACCGTGCAGATCGAGGCCGCCGGCCACCCGCGCGCCGTACACGAGCTCCAGATCCCGCAGCGTGAGCACGCCGCGGCCCGGCGGAACGGCCGTGTACGGCAGGTCGACGCGGATCTCGTCGTCGTCCCGTACGGCCTCCACCGCCTCGTCGAGGCGCTCCTTGGCCCCGGCGAGCTTCTCCTCGTGCATGATCCGGTGCTTGCCCGCGGACTCCTGTGCCGCCCGCTTGCGCGCACCCATGACGATCTTCGGTTCGCGCTTCTGGTCCCACATCTTCTGGCCGTACCGCTTGCGGCGGGCCAACTTGACCTGGGCGTCGACCAGTTCGCGCTTCTGCTTCTTCAGGTCGGCCTCGGCCACGCGCACCATGCGCTCGGCCGCCTCCTGCTCGGTGGCGAGTGCCTCCTCGTACGCCGAGAAGTTGCCGCCGTACCAGGTGACCTCCCCGGAGCGCAGATCGGCGATCTGGTCGACGAGGTCCAGGAGTTCGCGGTCGTGGCTGACCACCACCATCACCCCCGGCCAGGACTCGACGGCCGCGTACAGCCGCCTGCGTGCGTACAGGTCGAGATTGTTGGTGGGCTCGTCGAGCAGCAGGACGTCCGGGCGGCGCAGCAGCAGCGCCGCCAGGCGCAGCAGGACCGACTCGCCGCCGGAGACCTCACCGATCGTGCGGTCCAACTCGACGTGGCCGAGCCCGAGTTCGCCGAGCGTGGCGAGCGCGCGCTCCTCCACGTCCCAGTCGTCGCCGACGGTCTCGAAGTGCTCCTCGGCCACGTCGCCCGCCTCGATGGCGTGCAGCGCGGCTCGCTGTGCAGCGATGCCGAGGGCCTCGTCGACCTTCAGGGCGGTGTCGAGCGTGACGTTCTGCGGGAGGTAGCCGACCTCACCGGCGACGCGCACGGCGCCGTCGGCCGGGGTGAGCTCACCGGCGATGAGCTTCAACAGGGTGGACTTTCCTGACCCGTTGACGCCGACGAGCCCGGTCCTGCCGGGACCGAACGTGACGTCGAGGCCCTCGAATACGGTGGTGCCGTCGGGCCAGATGAAGGAAAGGGACGTACAGGTGATGGATGTAGGCATAAGGGCGCCTCCGCGGTTGCTCGAAGTGATCAAGGGCAAACGCGTATCGAGACACCGGCGACCAACGGGCGGTGAGAGGCCCTGGGCATGAGAAAAGCCCTGTTCCGTGAGGACGGCTCGAACGCCGAGGTCGCACGCTGCGCACACACTTCAGGTGTGACGCGGTGTCTCAGGACCTCAGACGAGCAACGTCCTTCTCCAATCGACGGCAACAGGACGTTGTACACCGTAGGAGAGGGCTAGGACGGTGTCAACGCAATTAACGAGGCGCTGCCGGTCACCCGGCGGCAGGGGCCTGTTGGGTGCCTCAGCAGGCGTCCCGCATGAGCTCCGCGAGGTCGCGGTCCAGGTCGAGCTGGAGGTGCTCCAGGCCCAGGGGCACCAGATCGCTGGTGGACTGCAGGAAGCGGCGCAGCTCGCCCGTGCGGACGTGCACGACCGCGGTGCCCTCCGGGGCGTGGAACTCCAGGACCGTGCGGTCGAAGCCGTACGGCCGCACCCGGACGTCGCCGTGGCCCTCGGGTTCCTCCAGGCCGGCCAGGAGCAGCTCGCGGCTGAACGTCCAGCACACCTCCACGCCCTCCAGAGTGGCGGGGGCCGGGAAGGTCATGCGGATGGCGAACGGGTCGCGCCGGTCGTAGTGAAGGGTCGCGGGAATGCTCGGCATCCGCGGCGCGGCGGCGACGAGACGGGCCTCAACGGGCTGCTCGATGACGGTGGACAACGCCTTGCTCCCTTGTGACGGCTGGACGGACTTCCGGGCGGACGAGACCGGGCACTGTTAGAGACGTTGGAATCAGCCAATCCGTGCACCCGGAATCCGAGTGACCTCCGTCACCGCCGTCATGCACGCAAGTGGCTCGTTCGTCCGCCGTGCCGGGAAAGTCACATGTGGCCGTAGGGCCATCTGGACGGCACCGTGGCGGTGGGCTAGCTTCGCCCGCCATGAGGCGTTCGGGGAGCACGCGACGGATGGGGCACACTTTTCGGACAGTGGCCGTGGGGGCGGTGTGCGGGGCGGCGCTGGCCGCGCTGACTGCCGTGCCCGCGCAGGCGCACGAGCCGCAGGGCCGGGCGCCGCACTGGGAGCTCAAGGACAGCGGCAAGCCGCAGGTGCGGTTCCGGGGCCTGTCCGCCGTCAGCCGGAGCACCGCCTGGCTGGCCGGAACCGCGGGTACCGTCCTGCGCACCGCCGACGGCGGAGCGACCTGGCGCGATGTCTCGCCGCCCGGTGCCGCGGAGTTGCAGTTCCGGGACATCGAGGCCTTCGACGCGCGGCGCGCCGTGGTGCTGGCCATCGGAGAGGGCGAGGCGTCCCGGGTCTACCGCACGGACGACGGCGGCGCGACCTGGACGGAGTCCTTCCGCAACACCGACCCACGGGCCTTCTACGACTGCATGACGTTCTTCGACCGCAGGCACGGCCTGGCGATGAGCGACCCGGTGGACGGGAAGTTCCGCATCCTGTCGACCGGTGACGGCGGTCGCTCCTGGAAGGTGCTGCCGAGCGACGGGATGCCCGCCGCGCTGGAGGGCGAGGCCGGCTTCGCGGCGAGCGGGCAGTGCCTGGTCGGGTCCGGGCCGAAGGACGTCTGGATGGCCACCGGCGGGGCCGCACGCGCGCGCGTGCTGCACTCCGGCGACCGGGGCCGGACCTGGACGGTCGCCGACACGCCGATCCCGGCGGGCGACCCGGCCCGTGGCGTCTTCGCCCTTGCCTTCCGCGACCGCACGCACGGCCTGGCGGTCGGCGGTGACTACCGCCCCGACCAGGCCTCCCCGCAGGCCGCGGCCCGCACCGGCGACGGGGGCGCCGCATGGCAGCCCGCCGCGACGCCGGTGACCGCCTACCGCTCCGGCGTCGCCTGGCTCCCGCACAGCCGCACCGCCGCCCTCGCGGTCGGCCCCACCGGCACCGACCTCACCACCGACGGTGGCCGCACCTGGCGGACCGTCGACACCGGCTCGTACGACACCGTGGACTGCACGCCGGACCTGGGCTGCTGGGCCGCGGGGGAGAAGGGCCGGGTCGCGCGGCTGGAGAGCTGAGCCGCGCGGAGCACGCCGGGGCGTTCGGCTGGAGATCCGGGCCGCAATGTGGGTACTCGGGCGCCGACTGCGAGAGGAGTGACCCGACATGCCACGCGGTTCGAGTGCCAAGCGTGAACGCCAGTACGAGCACATCAAGGAGAGCGCCAAGGACCGGGGCGAGAGCACCGAGCGGGCCAAGGAGATCGCGGCACGGACGGTGAACAAGGAGCGCGCCCGCTCCGGTGAGTCGAAGACCGCCAGCCGCACGTCCACCCAGGACATGTCGTCCGGCAAGCGCGGCGGTCAGCGGTCGGGCAAGGGCTCCCAGGGGCCCACCTACGAGCAGCTCTACGAGGAGGCCAAGCGACGCAACATCCACGGGCGTTCGGACATGAACAAGAGCCAGCTCAAGCAGGCGCTGGGCGGCAAGTGAGGCTCAGGCGGGCGTCTGTCGGTACCGCTCGAGTCCCGGCGCCGTCTTCGTGGCGACGAACTCGGTGATGCGGTAAGCGCAGACCCGGGCTTCGACGAACGGGTCGGTCGCGGCGATCTCCTCGATCCGAGCCCGATCCTCCGCGACGGCGAGGATGACACCGCCGTCGCGGGGGTTCTTGCGCCCGGACGCGAGGAACACCCCTTTGTCGTACAGCTCGTCGAGCCACGCCACATGCGCCTCCAGCACGGCGTCGACGTCCTCGATCGGGGCGGTGTAGGTCAGCTCCAGCACGAACATGATCGCGAGCCTACCCCTGGGCCCACGGCGGCCGGCCCCGTCCCCGTACGCTCGTGCCCACCATGACGACCGTACGCATTGCCGCGGGCTGGCCCGCGACCGAGGAAGAGGCCCGCGCCGTCCAGGACGAGCTGCGCGAGCGGGTGGTGCTCGACGAACCGGGGCCGCCGCCGGGAGCCGGGCATGTGACCGGTGTGGACGTGGCCTACGACGACGAGCGGGACATCGTCGCGGCCGCCGCCGTCGTCCTCGACGCGGCGACCCTGGACGTCGTTGCCGAGGCCACGGCGGTCGGCCGGATCTCCTTCCCGTACGTTCCCGGCCTGCTCGCCTTCCGTGAGATCCCCACGGTGCTGGCCGCCCTGGACGCCCTGCCCTGCCCGCCGGGACTCGTCGTCTGCGACGGCTACGGCCTCGCCCACCCCCGCCGCTTCGGCCTGGCCAGCCACCTCGGTGTCCTCACCGGCCTGCCCACGATCGGCGTCGCCAAGAACCCCTTCACCTTCGCCTACGACGACCCGGACGCACCGCGCGGCTCCTGGGCCCCGCTGCTGGCGGACGACGAGGTGGTCGGCCGCGCCCTGCGCACCCGAGCCGCCGTCAAGCCGGTCTTCGTCTCGGTCGGCCACCGCGTGAGTCTGGACAACGCCTGCGCCCACACGCTCGTGTTGACCCCCGAGTTCCGGCTGCCGGAGACCACGCGCAGGGCGGACTCCTTGTGCCGGGAGGCGCTCAAGGACGCGACCCCTTCCTGACCGGAGCGAGGGCCGCCCGGGCGGCGGACGGTCCCACTCGAGCGGACTGAGTACCTCGACTGAGTACCTGTACGGATGCCCCCACCCCCCCCGGGTCGGCAGGCTGGGCCGCATGACGACGCACCGCGCCCCGAAGCCCCTCGCCGACCCCCACCGCCCCGTCGAGCGCGCCGTGACGGCCGCGCTGGTTCTGGCCACGCTGGCCGGGCTGGGCTGGATCGTCGGGATGATCTACACCATCGCGGGGTGGCCGCTGTAGGTGGGCCGTTCCGGCCTGTTGCGCCGTGAACGTGGCCGTGAACGTGCAGGTGGCCCACCCGAGTGCTGCAATGGCTGAAGGAGCTGTCCCTCCGGCTGCGCCGCGGGCGACCGATGCTCGATGAGGTGTGACCGGGCCAGTACCCACCTCTTAGGAGTGGCCATGCACCAGGACATCGGGGACATGGGGCCCGTCGACTACTTGATCGTCGAGTTCCCCGGCAGCCGTATGACCGGGGAGGGGCTGCCCCTGCTCGTCGATCTGGTCGAGAGCGGTGTCATCCGCATCCTCGACCTCGTCTTCGTCCACAAGGGCACCGATGGATCGGTCGACGTGCTGGAGATCCGGGACATCGGGGACGACAGAGCCGATCTGGCGGTGTTCGAGGGAGCCTCGTCGGGACTGCTGGACCAGAGCGACCTGGACGACGCCGGTGCCGCGCTGGAGCCCGGCAACTCCGCCGCCGTCCTCGTGTACGAGAACGTCTGGGCCGCGCCCCTGGCCCGTGCGCTGCGGCGCGGCGGGGCCGAGCTGGTGGCCAGTGGCCGCATCCCCATGGACACGCTGCTGGCGTCGCTTGACGCCGCCGAGGAGGCAACGCCTTCCGGCTGAACCGCCCGCCGGTGGGACCGGCATCCGCCCACGCAGCGTCACACCACGCACGGAGCACAGGGGAGACGAGTGACATGCCAGGACTCCTTCGCGGCGTCGCCCGCACGGCCGTGATCTCGGGTACGGCCACAGCGGTGTCCAATCGCGTCTCACGGCGGCAGGCCGGCCGATGGGCCGAGCAGGACCGTGAATGGCAACCCTCCTACCAGCAGGAAGCCGCGCCGCCCGCGTCCGCCCCCGGCGCGGCACAGCCGGCTGCCGACGACATGACCAGCAAGATCGATCAGCTGAAGCAACTCGGCGACCTCAAGGGCCAGGGCCTGCTCACCGACGAGGAATTCGAGGCCCAGAAGCGCCAGGTCCTCAGCTGATGCGTAGGTAGCTGGGTCGTCCGGGAGCCGGGGCCCCGCTGCGGCCGCTTCGGGTCGAACTGCCCGCGGAACCGCGCTGGGACATTCCTCCGCGGTGGTGGCCGCTGCCGCTGCTGTCGCTCGGCGGCATCGCCGCCGCGATGCGTCAGAACGTCAACTGGCCAGCCCGTAGACGCTCCTTCCGGTCAGCCACAGGCCGACCGTGATGCTGCCGAACACTATTGCCTGTTGCGCGTGGTCCCCCATCCAGGAGCGCAGTCCCAGCAGTCGGCGCCGGGCCGGCGCCGGCTTGAGCACCACGTACAGTTCCGCGGCGAGCAGACTGGCGGTGGCCAGGACGCAGAACGCCAAGAGCACCAGCCATGTCGTGAGGTGGGAGGCGTCGGCCGCCACCACCGTCACGCCGCCCGCGGCGACGAGTCCCCACGGCTGGAGAAGGACGGCGAGTCCCGCCGCAGGCCAGATCGAGCCGCGGTCCAACCGCGTGGTGAGGAAGGACGACGACCTGCCGCGCGGCGGCGACGCCGCGGCAGCGGACGGACCGGCCCGGCCGAGGTGCTGGTGCGGCTCTCCCGCGATGGTTCCGCTCGGCGTGCGGCCGTGCACGGGCCGTCGGTGTCGGTGGATGCCGTACCCGATCAGCGACAGACCGATGAGGAGCTTGAGCACAAGGCTCACCGTGGAAGGAGGCGACCTCGGCTCCGGGGGCTGCCCGCCCGTCATCGTCAGGACCAGAGCGATCACCACGACGAAACACGCCACCCACCCCGAGATGAAGGCGAGCCCTGTACGCACGCCTCTGGCGGATGCCACCACCAGGGCGAACACCATGAAGGGGAGGGGATCGAGCGTGATGGCGAGGGCGATGAGCAGCAGGTCGACGACCATGGGGCGATCCCATCAGGCGCTGTACGCGTCGAGCGTATGCACGGCCATGACCTGCCGCATCTCTTGACGGTGCCCCCGTCACCCCTGCGGCCCCCGCTTCCGGCTGCGCCCGCTCGTGCGGCGGGGTGCCCTGGTCGGCTTCGTCGCGCATTCTGGAGACGGGAAGGAGCGGTTCCATGGAGACTTCCGTCGGCACGCCGTGGACAGAGGGGACCCGGACACCATGCTCGGGCTCCACCCCCGCCGACGGCTGATGCGGCGCGGGCCTTCGGGCGAGGACTCCGGCCGGTCGCCGAGTCGGCCCGACGGGGTGAGCCGCGAAGCGGGCGCCCGCCGACGGAGCCGGTCTGTGCTGCATGCCTCATGGTGGCGTGGTCGTTTCCGGGATCTGGCTGTCTGGCTGAGAGCCGTGCACGCGCGCGTGGAGACCCGCTTCCCGGTGATCACGGGACTCGTGGACCGCATGGTGTCGGTGAACATCTTCGACTCCGCCACCCGCATCGCGGCGCAGTGCTTCCTGACCGCAGTTCCGTTGCTGTTCGTACTCGGTGCGTACGCGCCGGAGGCGGTGCAGAAGCAGGTCACCGCATCGATCAGTGCCGTCTTCGGTCTGACGGGGCAGGCCAAGGACCAGGTGGAGCAGGCGTTTCAGCCCCCGACCGATGATCTGCGCCAGGCGACCGGCCTGGTGGGCCTTCTGATGGTGCTGCTGTCGGCCACTGCGGTGAGCCGCGCGGTGCAACGGCTGTGCAGGCGCGCCTGGCTGCTGCCCCGGGCCGGGGCGAAGGCCGCTCCGTGGAGGTGGCTGGCATGGATCGCCCTGTGGCTCGGCGCACTGGTCGTGCAAGGGCTGTTGCACAACGGGTTCGGCCTGGGGGAGTGGCTGGGATTCGCGATCGTCCTGGTCATGCAGGGGGGCATGTGGTGGTGGACCCAGCACCTCCTGCTGGGCGGCGCCGTCCGTTGGCCTCCCCTCCTGCCAGGCGCTGTCATCACCGCGGTCGCGGTCAGCGGCCTGTCCGCGACCGCGCACTTCTACATGCCGCGGGCGCTCAACCGGGCACTGGCCGACTACGGCTCCGCGGGTTCGGTCTTCGTCCTGCTGTCCTGGCTGATCGTCGTGTGCGTGGCCATCGCCATCGGCCTCAGCGCGGGAGCGGTCCTGTCCCAGGAGCCCTTCCTCAAACGCCACCTCGGTACCCCGACGTCGCCACTCTGATGGGGAACCTGGTCCATGACAGCGCGATCGCGGAACGGTGTTCTGGGGATCGGTGGTACCCCGATCCCCTCCTTGGGGCACCCGGGCACTAAGACCGTGTCCTATGTGGTGAGGCGGACAAGCCGCTTGTAGCAGCAGAGGGCAGCGGCAAGTCCGAGAAATGCCAGGTAGTTGCGGGGCTGGCGCTCGTAGCGGGGACTGAGTCTGCGGTAGCCGGACAGCCATGACATCGTGCGCTCGATCACCCACCTCCGACGCCCTAATCGCTCGCTGGATTCGATGCCTTTCCGGGCGATGCGTACTCCGATGCGCTTCCACCGGAGCCATCTGCGCAGGTCGGCGCGGTCGTAGGCTTTGTCGGCGTGGAGGCGCTGGGGCTTGAAGTAACGGCCGCGATGAGGGTCGTGTCTCGTTTGGTGACCCTCGATCATGGGCTTCAGCCCTTCGCTGTCGTGGACGTTGCCGGCCGAGACGCCGACGAGGAGGGGCAGTCCGTTCGCGTCCGACAAGATGTGCATCTCGGAACCCGGCTTGCCCCGGTCCACGGGGCTCGGACCTGTGTGTTCGCCCCTTTTTTTAGCCCTCACATGGGCGGTGTCGAGGACAACACGGGTGACGTCAATGAGGCCAGCGTCGTCGAGGCGGTGCAGCACGGCTTCGTGCAGGCGGCCCCAGACGCCGGCTCTCGACCAGATCAAGAACCGGCGGTGAGCCGTCGACTTCGATATGCCGAAACAGGGCGGCAGTTGGCGCCAGGCGCAGCCGCTGACCAGGACGTAGACGATGGCCGCGAACAGCGTCTCATCAGGCGTGTCCTGCGTTCCGCCGCCCTGCGGCCGTACCCTCGACGGCGGGATCAGCGGCTTCGCGATCTCCCACAGCCCGTCCGGAACGATCCAACTCCACGTATCCCGCCCCATGTACAGCGCAACGTCCGCCTCACCACATAGGACACGGTCTAAGGCACCCGGGCACCGCCCCTCCGGCTCGTCGGCAGAATCGGTTCAGCGGCCGGCGGCCACCCGGAATCAGCGGCTGGCGGCCACCCGGAAGGTGAGCCCCGCCCGGCGCAGCCGCCCGATCAGCGCGTCCCCCATCGCGACCGCCGTCGTGACCTGCCCGGCCGTGGGCGGCAGGTCGTCGAAGGCCAGGGACAGGGCCGACTCGGCGAACATCTTCGCCGTCTCGCCGTAGCCGGGGTCGCCGCCCGCGACCTCGGTGAACACCCGCCGCCCGCCTCCCTCGCCGACGAAGCGAACCGAGAACCAGCTCTTCGCGCGCTTCTGGGGGCCCGGCCCCTCGCCGGGCTTGAGCCGGTCGGACAACCAGTGCCGGGCGGGCGGCAGTTGGGCGGCCGTGAAGAGCGCGCCCATCGCCGCGACCCCGCCGACCGCGACGGGCAGATGCCGTACCGCGGCGTAGTGGCGGTAGCGGAAGTCGGGGCCGTAGCGATCGAGGGCCCGCGCGGAGCGCTTGACGATCTGCGGGTCGATCGTCGGCAGCGGCACGGCCCAGGCGCCGACCTCCTTGGCGAACCGGGGCGCGCCCGTCGGCGCCAGCGCCCGGCGCCCCATCAGCCGCGGCTCGTGGCGGGCCCGGTCGCGTGCGGCGGCCAGCATCTGGCGCCCGCGCGAGAACTGGTTGAGCGCCGACGCGAAGGTGCCGCCCGAGAAGGTGGCGTCGGCGGTCACGAACCCGTCCACCGTGAGCGGGACGCCCTCCGGCAGCTGCTGGACCGTGAAGTACGCGCCCAGGTCGTGCGGAACGGAGTCGAAGCCGCAGGCGTGGACCAGCCGCGCACCCGTCTCACGCGCGCGTGCGTCGTGCAGGACGTACATCCGGTCCACGAACTCCGGCTCGCCGGACAGGTCCAGATAGTCGGCGCCCGTGTCCGCGCAGGCGGCGACGAGATCCTCGCCGTACTTCACGTACGGACCCACCGTCGTGGCCACCACGCGCGCGTGCTCGGCGAGCCGGCGCATCGAGGCCGGATCGGCGACGTCCGCCTCCAGTACCCCGATCCCCTCGCCGCCGGGCAGCGACTCGCGCAGCCGCTCCAGCTTCGCCCCGCTGCGGCCGGCGATGGCCCAGCGCAGCCCCTCGGGCGCGTGCGCGGCGAGGTACTCCGCGGTGAGTACCCCGACGAAGCCCGTCGCTCCGAAGAGCACGATGTCGTACGGACGATCCGTCCCGCTCAGCCTGCCCATGACACCCCTCGGTTTCCGCAGCACGCGCCGTTGTCGGTGGCCGAGGCTAGCGTGAGGTGTGCGGAGCCCGACGACGAGCCCGGAGGTAGTGCGGTGGCCGTGCCCAGGAATGCCCTGAAGAAGTGGGAGAAAGCGCGCGAGTTCGCGCTCG
Source organism: Streptomyces cyaneochromogenes (assembly GCF_003963535.1). GTDB lineage: Bacteria > Actinomycetota > Actinomycetes > Streptomycetales > Streptomycetaceae > Streptomyces > Streptomyces shaanxiensis. Next base: position 8,941,641 of record NZ_CP034539.1, read on the forward strand.
GGCTGCCGGGTGCCACCGAGGCCCACGCGGCGGAGCCGCATATCGATGAAGACCGTGGGGCGAGACGGTCGCGAAGGTCAACCCACGCCCACGCGCTGACCTGCCCGGGTGCCGAACCCGCCGGATACGGCCTGGGCAAGGCGGGCTGGGTGGGCATCCCGCTGGAGCAGAAGGGCGCCCCGGCGGCCGAGCTGCTGTGCGACTGGGTGGAGGAGAGCTACCGGGTGATCGCGCCGAAGCGGCTGACGGCGGAGGAAGCGGCTGACGGCGGAGCTGGACGGACGCTGACCGGCCGGTAAATTGGCTAAGCGCTTGCTCGCTCAGGTCTTGTGCCCACCGGGACACCTTCTTAGCATCACTGGTGTTACATCAGTTGTGTCACGCCAATGGGGGCTGGATGACAACGGCAACGACGCCCGGGCACGGCCCGCTCACCGGCGTGCGCGTGGTCGAGCTGGCCGGTATCGGCCCCGGCCCGTTCGCGGCCATGCTCCTCGCCGACCTGGGCGCCGACGTCGTCCGCGTGGACCGGCCCGGCGGCACCGGGCTCGCCATCAATACCGAGTACGACATCACCAACCGCAACAAGCGCTCGGTGATCATCGACCTGAAGTCTCCCGACGGCGCGGCCCGTGTCCTCGACCTGGCCGCCCGCGCCGACATCCTCATCGAGGGAAACCGCCCCGGCGTCGCCGAGCGCCTCGGCGTCGGGCCCGAGGCCTGCCACGCCCGCAACCCCGCGCTGGTCTACGGCCGGATGACCGGCTGGGGCCAGGAGGGGCCGCTCGCCCACCGCGCCGGTCATGACATCGGGTACATCGCCCTGACCGGCACCCTCGGCATGATCGGCAGCCCCGACGAGCCACCCGCGGTCCCCGCCAACCTGGTCGGCGACTACGCGGGCGGCTCCCTCTACCTCGTCGTCGGCGTCCTCGCCGCGCTCCACCACGCGCGTGCGACCGGCACCGGCCAGGTCGTCGACGCCGCCATCGTCGACGGCGCCTCGCACCTCGCCGCGATGATCCACGGCATGCTCGCCGCCGGCGGCTGGCAGGACCGGCGCGGCGCCAACCTCCTCGACGGCGGCTGCCCGTACTACGGCACCTATGAGACGGCCGACGGCAAGTACATGGCGGTCGGTGCCCTGGAGCCGCAGTTCTACGAGGAGTTCGTGAGAGTCCTCGGCATCCCGGAACACGCCGACGCCCGCAAGGACTGGACCCGCTGGGACGAGCTGCGGGCGGCCGTCGCGGCCCGCTTCAAGTCCCGTACGAGGGACGACTGGACGGCCGTCTTCGAGGGCACCGACGCGTGCGTGGCCCCCGTCCTGTCGCTGCGCGAGGCCTCGCGGCACCCGCACCTCGCGGCCCGCGGCACCTTCACCGACCACGGCGGCATCACCCAGCCGGCCCCCGCTCCACGCTTCTCCGCGACCCCGACGTCCGTCCGCGGCGGCCCCGCCCAGCCGGGCGCACACACCGCCGACGTGGCCCGCGACTGGGATCTACCCGACCTCCTTGAGGGCCTCGACTCGGACGGCCCCGCAACGAAGGGCCCCGACTCGGACGGCCCAGCAACGAAGGGCCTCGCATGAAACGGCAGATCTTCGCCCCCGAGCACGACGCGTTCCGCGCGACCGTGCGCAGCTTCCTGGCCAGGGAGGTGCTGCCGTACTACGAGCAGTGGGAGAAGGACGGCATCGTCTCCCGTGACGCCTGGCGCGCGGCCGGAAAGCAGGGCCTGCTCGGCTTCGCCGTGCCCGAGGAGTACGGAGGCGGCGGCACCCCCGACTTCCGCTACAGCGCCGTCCTCGCGGAGGAGTTCACACGCGCGGGCGCACCGGGACTCGCCCTCGGCCTGCACAACGACATCATCGGCCCGTATCTGACGGGCCTTGCCACCGACGAGCAGAAGCGCCGCTGGCTGCCGGGCTTCTGCGACGGCACGCTGATCACCGCGATCGCCATGACCGAGCCCGGCGCCGGCTCCGACCTCCAGGGCATCCGCACCCACGCCGAGGACCGCGGCGACCACTGGGTGCTGAACGGCTCCAAGACGTTCATCTCCAACGGCATCATCGCCGACCTGGTGATCGTCGTCGCGAAGACGACTGCCGAGGGCGGCGCGCGCGGGCTGTCGCTGCTCGTCGTCGAGCGCGGCATGGAGGGCTTCGAGCGCGGCCGGAACCTCGACAAGATCGGTCAGAAGGCGCAGGACACGGCCGAACTGTTCTTCCACGACGTACGCGTGCCCAAGGAGAACCTCCTGGGCACGCTCGACGGCGCCTTCGTCCACCTGATGACCAACCTCGCCCAGGAGCGCCTGAGCATCGCCGTCTCCGCGATCGCCGCCGCGGAACACCTGCTGGAGATCACCACGGAGTACGTCAAGGAGCGCGAGGCGTTCGGCCGGCCGCTGGCCACCAAGCAGCACATCCGTTTCGAGATCGCCGAGATGGCCACCGAGTGCGCTGTCACCCGCACCTTCCTCGACCGCTGCATAGAGGACCACGACAGAGGCGAACTCGACGCCGTCCACGCCTCGATGGCCAAGTGGTGGGCGACCGAGCTGCAGAAGCGGGTCGCCGATCGCTGTCTGCAACTGCACGGCGGCTACGGCTACATGAGTGAATACCCGGTCGCCCGTGCCTTCACCGACGGCCGTATCCAGACGATCTACGGCGGGACGACCGAGATCATGAAAGAGATCATCGGCCGTTCCCTGCTCGGCTAGCCCTCCTGCCCGGCCGAGGCTCCAAGGCTCGGCAGACCCTCACCCCCGAAAGGCCTCCCAGTGAGCACCGAAGCGTACGTGTACGACGCGATCCGCACCCCGCGCGGCCGCGGCAAGGCGAACGGCGCCCTGCACGGCACCAAGCCCATCGACCTGGTCGTCGGCCTCATCCACGAGCTCCGCGACCGCTTCCCGAACCTCGACCCGGCCGCGATCGACGACATCGTGCTCGGCGTCGTCGGCCCGGTCGGCGACCAGGGCTCCGACATCGCACGCATCGCCGCCATCGCCGCCGGGCTGCCGGACACGGTGGCCGGCGTGCAGGAGAACCGCTTCTGTGCGTCGGGCCTGGAGGCCGTGAACATGGCCGCCGCCAAGGTCCGTTCGGGCTTCGAGGACCTCGTCCTCGCGGGCGGCGTCGAGTCCATGTCCCGGGTGCCGATGGCCTCGGACGGCGGCGCCTGGTTCAACGACCCGATGACCAACCTCGCCGTGAACTTCGTGCCGCAGGGCATCGGCGCCGACCTGATCGCCACCATCGAGGGCTTCTCACGCCGGGACGTCGACGAGTACGCGGCGCTCTCGCAGGAGCGGGCGGCGACGGCCTGGAAGGAGGGCCGCTTCGACCGGTCCGTCGTCCCGGTCAAGGACCGCTCCGGCCTCGTCGTCCTCGACCACGACGAGCACATGCGCGCCGGCACCACCGCCGACTCCCTCGCCAAGCTGAAGGCGTCCTTCGCGGACATCGGCGACCTGGGCGGGTTCGACGCCGTCGCGCTGCAGAAGTACCACTGGGTCGAGAAGATCGACCACGTCCACCACGCGGGCAACTCCTCCGGCATCGTCGACGGTGCCTCGCTGGTCGCGATCGGCAACAAGGAGGTCGGCGAGCGCCACGGACTCACCCCGCGCGCCCGCATCGTCTCCGCCGCCGTCTCCGGCTCCGAGCCCACCATCATGCTCACCGGCCCCGCGCCCGCCACCCGCAAGGCGCTCGCCAAGGCCGGGCTGACCATCGACGACATCGACCTCGTCGAGATCAACGAGGCGTTCGCGGCGGTCGTCCTGCGCTTCGTGCGGGACATGGGCCTGTCCCTGGACAAGGTCAACGTCAACGGCGGCGCCATCGCCCTCGGCCACCCGCTCGGCGCGACCGGCGCCATGATCCTCGGCTCGCTCGTCGACGAACTGGAGCGCCAGGACAAGCGGTACGGCCTCGCCACGCTGTGCGTCGGCGGCGGCATGGGCATCGCCACCATCGTCGAGCGCATCTGACCCCCTCCCGACGGATCACACGGAGCATCTCCACATGAGCACTGAATCCACCACCATCCGCTGGGAGCAGGACCGTTCGGGCGTCGTCACCCTCGTCCTGGACGATCCCAACCAGTCCGCGAACACCATGAACCAGGCGTTCCGCGACTCCCTCGCCGTGGTCGTCGACCGTCTGGAGGCGGAGAAGGACACCATCCGCGGTGTCATCATCACCTCCGCCAAGAAGACCTTCTTCGCCGGCGGCGACCTGCGCGACCTGATCCGGGTCACCCCCGAGACCGCGCAGGACCTGTTCGACGGCGGCATGGCCATCAAGCGCAACCTGCGCCGCATCGAGACCCTCGGCAAGCCGGTCGTCGCCGCGATGAACGGCGCGGCCCTCGGCGGCGGCTACGAGATCGCGCTGGCCTGCCACCACCGCATCGCCCTCGACGCGCCCGGCTCCAAGATCGGCTGCCCCGAGGTCACCCTCGGCCTGCTGCCGGGCGGTGGCGGCGTCGTCCGCACCGTGCGCCTGCTCGGCATCGCCGACGCACTGCTGAAGGTGCTGCTCCAGGGCACCCAGTACAACCCTCAGCGCGCCCTGCAGAACGGCCTCGTCGACGACGTGGCCGCCACCCAGGAGGAACTGCTCGCCAAGGCCCGTGCCTTCATCGAGGCCAACCCCGAGTCGCAGCAGCCCTGGGACAAGCCCGGCTACCGGATCCCCGGCGGCACCCCCGCCAACCCCAAGTTCGCGGCGAACCTGCCCGCGTTCCCGGCCAACCTGCGCAAGCAGACGAACGGCGCCCCCTACCCGGCCCCGCGCAACATCCTCGCGGCCGCCGTCGAGGGCTCCCAGGTCGACTTCGAGACGGCGCAGGTCATCGAGGCGCGCTACTTCGTGGAGCTGGCGGCCGGCCAGACGTCGAAGAACATGATCCAGGCGTTCTTCTTCGACCTCCAGGCGGTCAACTCCGGCGCGAACCGGCCGGGGGGCATCGAGCCGCGCAAGGTCCGCAAGGTCGCCGTGCTGGGCGCCGGGATGATGGGCGCGGGCATCGCCTACTCGTGCGCCCGCGCCGGCATCGAGGTGGTCCTGAAGGACGTCTCGGCGGAGGCGGCCGCCAAGGGCAAGGGCTACTCCGAGAAGCTGTGCGCCAAGGCGGTCTCCCGGGGCCGTACGACGCAGGAGAAGGCCGACGCGCTGCTGGCCCGCATCACGCCGACGGCCGATCCGCAGGACGTGGCCGGCTGCGACGCGGTCATCGAGGCGGTCTTCGAGAACCCCGAGCTCAAGCACAAGGTGTTCCAGGAGATCCAGGACATCGTCGAGCCGGACGCGCTGCTGTGCTCCAACACCTCGACGCTTCCGATCACCGCCCTCGCCGAAGGCGTGGAGCGCCAGGCCGACTTCATCGGGCTGCACTTCTTCTCGCCCGTCGACAAGATGCCGCTCGTCGAGATCATCAAGGGCGAGCGGACCGGGGACGAGGCGCTGGCCCGCGCCTTCGACCTGGTCCGGCAGATCAACAAGACGCCGATCGTCGTGAACGACTCGCGCGGCTTCTTCACCTCCCGGGTCATCGGCCACTTCATCAACGAGGGCGTGGCGATGGTCGGCGAGGGCATCGAGCCCGCCTCCGTCGAACAGGCCGCGGCGCAGGCCGGCTACCCCGCCAAGGTCCTCTCCCTGATGGACGAGCTGACGCTCACGCTGCCGCGCAAGATCCGGGGCGAGTCCAAGCGGGCCGTGGAGGAGGCGGGCGGCACCTGGACGACCCATCCCGCCGAGGCCGTCATCGACCGCATGGTCGACGAGTTCGGGCGGACCGGGCGCAGTGGCGGGGCGGGCTTCTACGAGTACGGCGAGGACGGCAAGCGGGCCGGGCTGTGGCCGGGGCTGCGCGAGCACTTCACCAAGCCTGGCCATGAGATCCCGTTCGAGGACATGCAGGAGCGCATGCTCTTCTCGGAGGCGCTCGACACGGTCAAGCTGCTGGAGGAGGGCGTCCTGACGTCCGTCGCCGACGCCAACATCGGCTCCATCTTCGGTATCGGCTTCCCCGGGTGGACGGGCGGGGTGCTGCAGTACATCAACGGCTACGAGGGTGGCGTCCCTGGATTCGTGGCACGCGCGCGTGAGCTGGCCGAGCGGTACGGGGAGCGGTTCACGCCGTCGGCGCTGCTGGTGGAGAAGGCGGAGAAGGGGGAGCGCTTCGGGGACGGGTGACGCCCGGGTGGGGGGAGGGTTTCCTCGCCCCCGCCGCCCCTACCCTTCCCGACCCTGGGGGCTGCCGCCCCCAGACCCCCGCTTCGGCCCTTAAGGGGCCTCGTCCTCAAACGCCGGACGGGCTGAAATTGCCTGCCCGGCGACATCCAGCGCCGCCGGCGAAATCCAGCCCCTCCGGCGTTTGAGGAGCGGGGTCTGGGGCGGAGCCCCAGAAGGACGGGAAGGGTAGGGGCGGCGGGGGCGAGAACCCTCCCCGCCTCACCCCCCGTACCGCTGACCAGCACGCCTCCCATGCCGATCCCGCCCCCGAGTACGTCCTCGGCGTCCACGTGTCAGGCGGATCCGCTTTCCTCTGAGTCCGTCAGCCATTCGTGCAGCTCTTCCCTGAGCGACCGCTGAAAGGTCGTCAGCAGGGCCTGGACGACGATGGGTTGCATATGGGCGGACAGTGACTTCACGTCCTGCGCGGCGCGTTCCGACACCTCGCCCCGGAACAGCTGCGACAGTTCGTGGGCCGCCGCGCGCGAGTGCTCGATCAGGACCTTCCGTGCGGCGAGGATCGCGTCCTGGGACAGCGGTACGTCGAGGAGCTGGACGCCGAGCCTGAGCAGCCCGAGGTCGACGCGGTACGAGCCGTCCTCGGGCCGTACGACGTTCATCGCGCCCAGCCGCTCGATGTCCTCCTCGCCCAGGGCCCGCCCGGCCCGCCGCTCCAGCTCCTGGCGCGTCACCGTCTCCGCGGTGTCCGGGGCCCAGGAGGCGACGACGGCCCGGTGGATGGCGAGGTCGTGCATGCTCAGGTCCGTCGGCAACTGCTGCACGTACCGTTCGATGGCCGCCAGCGTCATGCCCTGCTGCTGCAGCTCCTCGATGAGCGCCAGCCGGGCCAGATGCTCGCGCCCGTAGTGCCCCACCCTGCGCGGACCGATCACCGGAGGCGGCAGCAGCCCCTTGGTGCCGTAGAACCGCACCGTGCGGACCGTCATACCCGCCCGCGCGGCCAGCTCGTCGATCGTGAGGGTCGGTGCCCCGCCCTCGGCGGTGTCGGTCGTCATGTGCAGCAGTATCGCTGTCTCACCAACGCTGTGACACCTCCTGATGCCGGTGTGACCGCCGTGTGAGAAGTAACGCTCTGTGACCTACGCCACCGCGTGGGCCGCGCTCTCTGGGGGAAGGTGGCCCCTTGGTCTGTGCCTTTACGGAAGGCGCAGGCCATACGTACGTCCGGACACCCGAGCGCGATCCGCTCGGGCGCACCAGAGAGTGGTACCACCCGTGAGCAAGGACGCCGTGAACACGGCCGTGGCCGCACCCCACAACGACGCGGCCCAAGTGCCCGCGGACGCGGGCGACGCCGGTTACAGCAAGGACCTCAAGGCCCGCCACGTCAACATGATCGCCATCGGCGGGGCCATCGGCACCGGCCTCTTCCTCGGCGCCGGCGGACGCCTCCACAACGCGGGCCCGGCACTGGCGATCGCCTACCTGGTCTGCGGCATCTTCGCCTTCTTCGTGGTGCGGGCCCTCGGCGAGCTCGTGCTCTACCGGCCCTCGTCCGGTTCCTTCGTGTCGTACGCGCGCGAGTTCCTCGGCGAGAAGGGCGCGTACGTCGCCGGTTGGATGTACTTCCTGAACTGGTCGACGACCGGTATCGCCGACATCACCGCGATCGCGCTCTACACGCACTACTGGAGCATGTTCACGAGCATCCCCCAGTGGACGCTCGCCCTGATCGCGCTGGCCGTGGTGCTCGCGGTCAACCTGATCTCGGTGAAGATCTTCGGCGAGATGGAGTTCTGGTTCGCGATCATCAAGGTCGCCACGCTGGTCGGCTTCATGTTCGTCGGCATCTTCCTGCTCGCCACCCAGCACAAGGTCGGCGGCCAGACCCCCGGCCTCGGCGTCGTCACCGACAACGGCGGTGTCTTCCCGCACGGCCTCATGCCCGTGGTCCTCGTCATGCAGGGCGTGATCTTCGCGTACGCCGCCCTGGAGCTGGTCGGCGTCGCCGCGGGTGAGACCGCCGAGCCGGAGAAGATCGTCCCGCGCGCGGTGAACTCGATCATGTGGCGCGTGGGTCTGTTCTACGTCGGCTCGGTGGTCCTGCTGGCCCTGCTCCTGCCGGGTTCGGTCTACTCGGCCGACGAGAGCCCCTTCGTGACGGTCCTGTCGAAGATCGGCGTCGAGGGCGCGGGCGACGTGATGAACCTGGTGGTCCTGACGGCGGCGATGTCCTCGCTGAACTCCGGCCTGTACTCCACGGGCCGCATCCTGCGCTCCATGGCGATGGCGGGCTCGGCCCCGAAGTTCACGGCCCGTATGAACCGCAGCCAGGTCCCCTACGGCGGCATCCTGCTCACCTGCGCGGTGTGCGTGCTCGGCGTCGGCCTGAACTACCTGATGCCGAGCCAGGCCTTCGAGATCGTGCTGAACGTCGCGTCCCTCGGCATCATCTCGACCTGGGTGATCATCATGGTCTGCCACCTGATCTTCGTCCGCCGCGCCAAGGCGGGCCTGGTGTCCCGGCCCTCCTTCCGCCTCCCCGGCAGCCCCGTCACGGAGATCGCCACGATCGTCTTCCTGCTGGCCTGCCTCGGCATGATGTGGAACGACCCCGAGGTCGGCCGCAAGACCCTGCTGCTGATCCCGGTGATCGCGGCGATGCTGGTCGGCGGCTGGTACGCGATCCGGCGCCGGGTAGCGAAGGCGGAGGACCAGGAGCTGGCCGAGCTCACGAAGTAGTTCCGGGGCCGTTGTCAGTGGCGGCCTCTACGGTGGCGTCATGTCGGAGATCACTTACGTCCGGGGTGACGCCACCGTTCCGTCGGTCAAGGGCGTCAAGGTGATCGCCCATGTCTGCAACGACATCGGGGGATGGGGGAAGGGCTTCGTCCTGGCCATATCGCGCCGCTGGCCGGAACCGGAGAAGTCCTACCGCGCGTGGCACCGGGAGCGCGCCTCGAACGACTTCGGGCTGGGCGCGGTCCGGTTCGTCCAGGTCGAGCCGTACGTCTGGGTGGCCAACATGGTCGGGCAGCGAGGTATCCGCACCGGCAGCAAGGGCGTGCCCGTGCGCTACGAGGCGATCGACGCGGCACTGGAGCGGCTGGGCGAGAAGACCGTCGAACTCGGCGCCTCCGTGCACATGCCCCGCATAGGGTGCGGATTGGCCGGAGGCAAATGGTCCCGCATCGAGCCGCTGATCACCGAGCGGCTGGTCCGGCGCGGAATCTCCGTCACGGTCTACGACCACGGGGAGGGCGGGAGGTGAGCCGCGACATCGATGTGCTCGTGCTGGGCGGCGCCGGCATGATCCAAACGACAGGGCCTGGCTGCCGCTCCCGTACGCCGACAGCTACATGACCGACTCGGGGATCCGCACCCGCGCCGGGCGGACCGGCGACTTCGTGGCCTCGGACTGAGCGCGCTCGGAATGCGCACCCACCACCTCGACATGCTTGGCGGCGACCCCGAGGGCGACCTCGTCCGGGCCCTGCACCGCGACCGCGGCATCGTGCTCACGGCCGTCCCCCAGCCCGCCGGCACCAAGCGCGCGGTCCACCTCGTCGGCCCCGACGGGCGACGGCTGTCCCTGTACGACACGAGCCGCTCGCACCCCGACGACCGCCTTCCGGAGTCCACGGTCCGGGCCCTGGCCGAGTCGAGCCGCCACGTGCATGGGTCGATCACCTTCGAACGGGGCCGGGCTGAGGCCGTCATCGCCACCGCCGGAGCCGGGGGCGCGTACCTGCTGACCGACGGCGAACTCACCCACATCCCCGCGGTCACACCCCCAGGGCCGGTCGTCGATTCCAACGGTGTCGGCGACGCCGTTGGCCGCCGGGTTCCTCTTCGGCCGCCTGAACGGCGAGGCACCGCACCGCTGCGCCCGGTACGGCGCCGCGGCTGTCGCCTGCGCGTGCACGGTGCCGTCGACCCGGGCCGACGCGATCGGACGGGACGCGCTCCCGGCCGCGGTGGCCGAGCCGGCCCAGGGGATTCCCCGCCCCTGAGCCGCCCCGGCCGTCACCCGCTCCTGCTCGGCGCGTGGTCCTACTCGCCGTGCTCGTGCGCGTGCTCGTCCTCGTGGTGCTTGCCGCGCTCGGCCCCGTGGTCGTGCACGCCGTTCGTCGCCGCGATCTTCTTCCACGACTTCGGCTGCGCCGGAGCCACCGACGACCTCGCGATCGACGCCTCCCGTGCCGCGGGCGCGGCCGGCTTCGACGGCTGGAACAGCCACGTGTCGAACAGCGCCGCCAGCGGCTTCCCGGACACCTCCTCGGCGTACCGCTGGAAGTCGGCCACCGACGCGTTGCCGTGGGCGAACTTCTGCGGCCAGCCCTTGAGGATCGCGAAGAACGCCTCGTCGCCGATCTCGTTGCGCAGCGCCTGGAGGGTCAGGGCGCCCCGGTCGTAGACCGCGATGTGGAACTGGTTCTCCGGCCCGGGGTCACCGGGCTTGACCGTCCAGAACGGATCGTCGGCCGCGCGCGAGGCGTACACGTAGTCGGCGATCTCCTGCGCCGTCCCCTCGCCCTCGTGCTCCGACCAGAGCCACTGCGCGTAGCGCGCGAAGCCCTCGTTGATCCAGATGTCCTTCCAGTCCTTGACCGACACGTCGTCGCCGTACCACTGGTGGGCCAGTTCGTGCACGACGACGGAGACGTTCGACCCGCTCGCGAACTGGCGGGGACTGTAGAAGGGCCGGGTCTGGGTCTCCAGCGCGTATCCGACACCGGGCGTGTTGGGCACGTACCCGCCGAGCGCGTTGTAGGGGTAGGGCCCGAAGTGCTCCGCCAGCCAGTCGGCGACCTCACCGGTCCGCTCGATGCTCGCCCGTGCGGCACCGGCCGTGTCGCCGAGCTCCTTGCTGTAGGCGTTGATGACCGGAATTCCACTCTCGGACGTCCCGGTGGTGACGTCGAACTTGCCGGCCGCGAACGTGGCGAGATAGGTGGCCTGCGGCTTGTTGGAACGCCAGTTGTAGCGGGTCCAGCCGGCCCGCGAACTCGTCGACTGCAGTGTTCCGTTGGAGATGAACTGCGTGCCGTTGGGCACCTGCACCGACACGTCGAACGTGGCCTTGTCGCGCGGGTGGTCGTTGCTGGGGAACCACCACCAGGCCCCCTCCGGCTCGCCCGCGGCCACCCCGCCGTCCGGAGTGCGCAGCCACGCGTTGAAGCCGTACGCCTCCTTCGAGGACGGCACCCCGCGGTAACGCACGACCACCGTGACGTCCGTGCCCTTGGCCAGGGGCTTCTTCGGCGTGATCTCCAGCTCGTGCTCGCCCGACGTCGCGAACGACGCCTTCGCGCCATTGACCCGGACCTCGCTGACGTCCAGCAGGAAGTCCAGATTGAAGCGGGACAGATCCTGCGTGGTCTTCGCCAGCAGGGTCGTCGTGCCCTCCAACTCGTCCGTGGCCGGCTGGTACTTCAGCCGGAGGTCGTAGTGGGAGACGTCGTATCCGCCGTTGCCGTAGGCCGGGTAGTAGGGGTCGCCGATGCCCGGAGCGCCGGCGGTGTTGCTCGCGGCCGACGCCGGGATCACCAGCATCAAGGAAGCGGCTGCGAGTGCGCCCGGCGCCATGATTCTGCGGTGCACTAAAGCTCCAAGTCGTAGGGAACCGAAGTCTGTCCGGAGCCTATTCACCACCTGTGTCCCCGGTGTGTCCATGATCACCGCTGTCACACGATCGCCATTCGGCCGACATGCGCCGACCCGCCACAGGGTCGTTTATCGGCCACGCAGGACCTCATGTGTCATCAGCCGCCCACTTCTGCACGGGAGTTGATCGATGTAACGTCCGCGCATGCCGAAACGTATGCGCTTCACGATCTGGAGACCGCTCACGACGGCGGCCGCAGCATCCCTGCTGGCCGCCTTCCTCTCCCCGGCGACGGCGCAGGCCGCCCCGCGGGAGAGCCGGCCCGTCTACTCGTACGAGAACGCCGTTCGCGAGGCCGTATGGGTGGACACCGGACTCGATCACGACCGCGACGGGAAGAACGACCGCGTCGCGGTCGACATCGTCCGGCCCCGCGAGACGGCCGCCCAGGGCCGCAAGGTGCCCGTCATCATGGACGCCAGCCCGTACTACTCCTGCTGCGGGCGCGGCAACGAGAGCCAGAAGAAGACGTACGACGCCGACGGCGACGTCGTCCAGATGCCGCTGTACTACGACAACTACTTCGTGCCCCGCGGCTACGCCTTCGTCGGCGTCGACCTCGCCGGCACCAACCGCTCCGACGGCTGTGTGGACGTCGGCGGCCGCTCCGACATCCTCTCCGCGAAGGCCGTCGTCGACTGGCTGAACGGCCGCGGGAAGGCGTACACGACCCGCACCGGTACCACGAAGGCCAAGGCGACCTGGACCAACGGCCGCACCGGCATGATCGGCAAGAGCTGGGACGGCACGATAGCCAACGGCGTCGCCGCGACCGGCGTCGAGGGCTTGAAGACGATCGTCCCGATCAGCGCCATCTCCTCCTGGTACGACTACTACTTCCAGCAGGGCGCTGCGCTCTACGACTCCGGCCCCGACTGGCTCTCCGACTACGTCGACAGCCCGGACGCCCGCGCCAAGTGCGGCGCCGTCCAGCAGATGCTCGTCGACGGGGCCCCGCGCACCGGCGACTGGACGCCTCTGTGGACCGAGCGCGACTACGTGAAGGACGCGCGCAAGGTGAAGGCGAGCGTCTTCCTGATCCACGGCATGCAGGACCTCAACGTCCGGATGAAGCATGTCGGCCAGTGGTGGGACGCCCTGGCGAAGAACGGCGTCGAGCGCAAGATCTGGCTCTCCCAGACCGGCCACGTCGACCCGTTCGACTTCCGCCGAGGCGAATGGGTGGAGACCCTGCACCGCTGGTTCGACCATGAACTCCTCGGCTACGACAACGGCATCGACCGCGAGCCGATGGCCGATATCGAACGCCACCCCGACCAGTGGGTGACCTCCAAGGTCTGGCCCCCGCGCGGTACCGACACCACCACCCTGCGCCCCGCCAAGGGCACCCAGGCGGGCGTCGGCACCCTCGGCCTGAGCAAGGGCAAGGGCACCGAGACCTTCACCGACGACCCGCAGCACAGCGAGACCGACTGGGCCGCGCACATCGACCAGCCCACCCCCGACAAGGCGGGCTTCGTGACCAAGCCGCTCACCCGCGACCTGCGCCTGTCCGGCTCCTCCGAGGTCACCGTCACCGCGACCCCGACCACCTCGACGGCCCACCTCTCCGCCGTCCTGGTCGACCTCGGCCCCGACACCATCCGCGACTACGCGACCAGCGGCGAGGGCATCACCACGCTCACCGACCGCACCTGCTGGGGCGTCAGCACCACCGGTGACAGCGCCTGTTTCAAGGAGACGAAGGCCAAGACCGCCGACGTCGACTACACGGTCGTCAGCCGGGGCTGGGCCGACCTGGGTAATCACGCCTCCGACCTGCAGGGCGCACCGCTCACGCCGGGCAAGGCGTACACCATGACCCTCGACCTGGCGGCCACCGATCACGTCGTCCCCGCCGGCCACCGCCTCGCCCTGATCGTCGCGGGCACGGACAAGGACCTGATCGACCCGCCGTCGTCCAAGCCGACCCTGACCCTCGACCTCTCTCGTACGAAGGCCCGCGTCCCGCTGGTCGGCGGAGCCCCCGCCTTCGTACGCGCCACGGCGGGCTCCGTCTCCGCCACCCCCGCGGCCACGCCCCTCGACGGTGTCACCGCACCGCGCAGCACCCACCGCGTCCCGGAGGGAGGCCGGTGACCCGCATCCGAGCCGTCACCGTCATCGCGGCGGCCCTCGCCGCCTCCGTCGTCACCGTCCCCGCGCACGCCGCCGACTCCCCGCCCCGCACGGGCTTCGAGCAGTCGAACGGCGCCAGATGGACCGGGGAGGCCGAGGAGCAGGACTTCCTCGCGGCCGTCGACCGGGCGAGCGACCGCGTCGCCGTGGCCGGCATCGGCACGACGAAACAGGACCGCCCGCTCCAGCTGGTGCGGATCGGCACCCGCCCCGCCGCCAACAAGGTGCTCCTCATCTGCAGCCAGCACGGCGACGAGCCCTCCGGCCGCGAGGCCTGCCTGTCCACCATCCGCGACCTGGCCTACGCGAAGGACCGGCAGACCCGGCGCTTCCTGGAGCGCACCACCCTGCTGGTCGTGCCCACCGCCAACCCCGACGGCCGGGCCGCCGACACCCGCGGAAACAGCGACGGCGTGGACATCAACCGCGACCACCTCGCGCTGCGGACCGCCGAGGGCCGGGCCATGGCCGCGGTCATCCGCGACCAACGCCCCGACGTGGTCTACGACCTGCACGAGTACGGCGCCACACCCTCGTACTACGACAAGGACCTGTTCGACCTGTGGCCGCGCAACCTCAACACAGACGCGCACGTCCACGACGAGGCCCAGACGCTGTCGGAGTCCTACGTGCGCCCCGCCGCCACCGGCGCCGGCTACTCGACCGGCACGTACGGCATCTGGACCGACCCCGAGACCGGCGAACCGATCAAGCAGGTCGCCGGTGACGGCCAGGAACGCATCCTGCGGAACATGTCCGGCGTGAAGCACTCGGTGGGCCTGCTGATCGAGAGCCGGGTAGACCCCCTCACGGATGCGGAGAAGGCGGACGAGGCCCTCAACAACCGGCGCCGCGTGCACTCCCAACTCGGCGCGCTGGAGGGCCTGTTCGACTTCGCCGACGCCCGGCGTGCTCGGGTCGAGGCGGCGACCGGCCTGGCCCGGCTGGCGGGCTACGCCGACACCGGACCCGTGTACGTCGGCGGCGCCGACAACGACACGCCCGAACCGGCCGAGGTGATCCAGGACCCGCCCTGCGGCTACCGGCTCACCACCGACCAGTACGCGCAGGTGAGGGACGAACTCGCCCTGCACGGAGTGCGGACACACGGCACCTACGTCCCGCTGCGCCAGTCGCTGCGCGCCCTTGTCCCGCTGCTCCTGGACGAGCGCGCCCCGTACCACCTCACGGCCGCCGAGCCCGACACCGACTGCTGAAACGCCTGAGATCGACGGGAACTGTGGTAGGTCCTGGAAGACGACGTGGAACCGGCGTATCCACCGTTCACCGGGGAAGGTGCCGCTGATGACCGACGATCTGAAGAAGAGAGGTGGTGGGGAGAGTCCGCCGGACGCTCCTCACCACCGCAGCACGGACCGAGTGGTGTTCGGCGTCACCGCCGCCATCACCGTGGCCTTCGTGATCTGGGGCTGGGCGGCCACGGACTCGCTGGAGAGCGTGTCCACGAAGATGCTGAACGGCCTGATCCACAACGGCGGCTGGGCCTTCATCCTGGCCGCCTCGGGATTCGTGGTGTTCGCGCTGTGGCTCGCGATCAGCCGCTACGGCCGTATCCATCTCGGTGCCGAGGGCGAGGAGCCGGAGTTCAAGACCGTCTCCTGGGTCGCGATGATGTTCAGCGCCGGCATGGGAATCGGCCTGATGTTCTACGGCGTCAGTGAGCCGCTCGCGCACTACAACACCCCACCGCCGGGCACCGACCCCGCCGACTCCGCCGAACGCATGGAGACGGCGATGGCGACCACCCTGTTCCACTGGACGCTGCACCCCTGGGCGATCTACGCGGTGGTCGGACTCGGCATCGCCTACAGCACCTTCCGCAAACGCCGACGGCAGACCATCAGCGCGGTCTTCACGCCGCTGATCGGCGAGAAGCACGCGAACGGCACGGGTGGGCGGGTGATCGACATCCTCGCGATCATCGCCACCGTCTTCGGCTCCGCCGCCTCCCTGGGCCTCGGCGCGCTCCAGATCGGCTCGGGGTTCGAGGAACTGGACTGGATGGACGACGCGAGCACCGGGCTGCTCGTCGCGATCATCGCCGTACTGACCCTGGCCTTCGTCGCCTCGGCCGTCTCCGGCATCGAGCGGGGCATCCAGTGGCTGTCCAACACCAACATGGTGCTCGCCCTGATCCTCGCCCTCTTCGTGTTCGTCGCGGGCCCCACGATCATCGTCCTCGACCTGCTGCCCACGTCGATCTTCGCCTACCTCGGTGACCTGCCCGAGCTCGCCGGCCGCACCGAGGCCAGCGGCGGCGAGGGCGTCGCGGACTGGCTCGGCAGCTGGACCGTCTTCTACTGGGCCTGGTGGATCTCCTGGACGCCCTTCGTCGGCATGTTCATCGCCCGGATCAGCCGGGGCCGCACCATCCGGCAGTTCGTCGGCGGCGTCATCCTCGTGCCCAGCACGGTCAGCCTCGTCTGGTTCGCGATCTTCGGCGGTACGGCGATGAAGGTGAAGGAGGGCGGCGGGCTCGGCGGCGAGGAGACCCCCGAGGGCCAACTCTTCGGCCTCCTCCAGGAGTTCCCCATCGCGACCGCCACCAGTCTGCTCGTGATGATCCTGGTCGGCATCTTCTTCGTCTCGGGAGCCGACGCCGCCTCCATCGTGATGGGCACGCTCTCCCAGAAGGGCGCCCTCGAACCCGGCCGCTTCGTCGTGGTGTTCTGGGGTGTGGTGACCGGAGCCGTCGCCGCCATCATGCTGCTCGTCGGCAGCGGCCAGGGCGACGCGCTCACCGGCCTGCAGAACCTCACGATCCTGGCCGCGGCGCCCTTCGTCCTCGTGATGGTCGGCATGTGCGTCGCCCTCATGCGCGATCTGCGCCGGGACCCGGTCATCGTGCGCACCGAGATGGGTACCGAGGCCGTCGAACTCGCCGTGATCGAGGGCCACAAGCGGTACGACGGCGACTTCGAGATCAAGGTCGGGCCGGGCCCCGGCACGGGAGCGGAGGGCGACCCGCTGGGCCACGACCACGCCTGACCGGCGTACCCGGGGATCGTCCACCTGTTCGCGTCCCAGGGCGGGATGTAGCGGAATATGTCATGCCGCGCTCATATCGGTCCCGCCCTGGGGATACTCACAGCATGTCTGCCGAGTACGCGACCTTCGGCCTGGCACCGGCGATGCGTGCCGGTGGCGTCCTCGCCAACGGTGACTTCCAGGTGCACCGGGACTTCGTGGACTTCATCGTCGACGGACGCCCGCTGCTGTTCCAGCTCTCCGACCTCGACGCCGTCTCCCCGCTCGCCTCCGACGTCCCGCCCGCCATCTTCACCGCACAGGTCCGCAGCCTGCTCCTGGAGGCGGACGCCCCGCTTCCAGGCAGCCGGTACGTCATCTACGGCTGCCCCGAGTGCGCGGACCTCGCCTGCGGCGCCGTCACCGCCGTCATCGACAAGGAGGGCGACGACTACATCTGGCGGGACTTCGCCTGGCAGACGGACGACCATGCCGACCTGGAGCTCAACGGCTACCACGGCATCGGACCCTTCCGCTTCCAGGGCGCCGAGTACCGCACTGCGCTCGGCTCCCTCCTCGACAACGACCCCGACGCCCCACGCCGCCGGGTGCTCCTCATCGGCGCCCGCGTCGCCCTCCTCGCCAAGCTCGCCGCCGCCCTGCGCACCATCGGCATCGGCGCCGACATCACCCATGACGTGGGCGGCGTCCCCGCCGACGAACTGCGTACCTACGGCGCCGTCGCCTTCGGACGCGCGGTCGGCAAGGACCAGCGCGCCGCCGTACGCCGCGCCTTCTCGGACGCCGGAGTCGACGTGGCCTACGTCGACGGCCTCGCGCCGATCGTGCCGTTGCTGGTCGCGCAGATCGAACACGCCCTGGACCGCAGCCCGGTCGAACAGCGCCGCCTGACCCGGCTGGTGGCCGCCGACGGCGAGGCGGGCGTCGAGGTCACCTCACCCTGCCGGGTCCGCCTCACCGCGTACCGCCTCGACCGCCTGTACCGCACCCACGCCCACGAGGTCTTCGACGGCATCCTGGAACCGGGCCGGCACCGCATCGCGCTGGACGCGAAGGCGGTGAAGGGGGAGTCGTTCGTCGTGGCGCGGACGACGGGGAGTGTGCTGGTGGAGGCCATGGCACGGTAGCGCTCCGCTGAGAGGGCCGCGATTCGCTCCGAGGGGGCGCGCTGTGCCGTCGCGCGTCTGCGGGCCCGTCGGGGCTGGTCGCGCAGTTCCCCGCGCCCCTTCGGGGCGCTGCCGACCCCGGCAATTCCGCGCGCCGGAGAACAAGGACGCGTTCGGGGTGCCACGGCCACTAGGATCGCCCTCTGTGACCGCAACCCTCGTCGTCAAGAACCTCGCCGCCGGCCACGGCGACCGCTCCCTGTTCAGCGGGCTCGACCTCGTCGTCGCGCCCGGAGACGTGATCGGCCTCGTCGGGGCCAACGGCGCGGGCAAGTCCACGCTGCTCCGCCTGCTCGCCGGGCTCGTCGCACCGGAGGAGGGCGAGCTGCGGCTGTCCCCGCCGACCGCCACCGTCGGTCACCTCCCGCAGGAGCCGGAGCGGCGCCCCGGCGAGACCGTACGGCAGTTCCTGGCCCGCCGTACCGGAGTCGCCGAGGCCCAGCGGACGATGGACGAGGCGACGCAGGCGCTGGTCGACGAGGCGCCCGGCGCGGACGACGCGTACGCCACCAGCCTGGAGCGCTGGCTGGACCTGGGCGGCGCCGACCTCGACGAGCGGGCCGAGGAGATCGCGGACTCGCTCGGCCTGGCCGTGGACCTGGACCAGCCGATGACGTCCCTGTCGGGCGGCCAGGCGGCACGGGCCGGACTCGCCTCGCTGCTGCTGTCGCGCTACGACATCTTCCTGCTCGACGAGCCGACGAACGACCTCGACCTCGACGGCCTGGAGCGCCTGGAACGCTTCGTCAGCGGCCTGCGCGCCGGCACGGTCGTCGTCAGCCACGACCGCGAGTTCCTCACCCGCACGGTCACCAAGGTCCTCGAACTCGACCTCGCCCAGGGGCAGATCAACCTGTACGGCGGCGGCTACGAGGCCTACCTGGAGGAGCGCGAGGTGGCCCGCCGGCACGCCCGCGACGACTACGAGGAGTACGCCGACAAGAGGTCCGCCCTCCAGGACCGGGCACAGATGCAGCGCTCCTGGATGGACAAGGGCGTCAAGAACGCACGGCGCAAGGCGAACAACGACAACGACAAGATCGGCCGCAAGTTCCGCAGCGAGGCAAGCGAGAAGCAGGCCGCGAAGGCCCGCCAGACCCAGCGCATGATCGAGCGCCTGGACGTCGTCGATGAGCCGCGCAAGGAGTGGGAACTGCGCATGGAGATCGCGTCGGCACCCCGCTCGGGCGCGGTGGTCGCGACCCTGCGGGACGCCGAGGTACGACGCGGTGACTTCACCCTCGGCCCGGTGTCCCTGCAGATCGACTGGGCGGACCGGGTGGCCGTCACGGGCGCGAACGGCGCGGGCAAGTCGACCCTGCTCGGCGCCCTGCTGGGCCGTGTCCCGCTGACCGCGGGACAGTCGACGCTCGGCTCGGGCGTCCTGATCGGCGAGGTCGACCAGGCCCGCAAGCTGTTCCACGGCGAGGAGTCCCTGCTGGACGCCTTCTGCGCCGCCGTCCCGGACACGGAACCGGTGGAGGTCCGCACCCTCCTGGCCAAGTTCGGCCTGAAGACGGACCACGTCCTGCGCTCCGCGGCCACCCTCTCCCCGGGCGAGCGGACCCGCGCCGCCCTCGCCCTCCTCCAGGGCAGGGGCGTCAACCTCCTGGTCCTGGACGAGCCCACCAACCACCTCGACCTGCCGGCCATCGAGCAACTGGAATCGGCCCTGGACTCCTACGAGGGCACGCTGCTCCTGGTCACCCACGACCGGCGCATGCTCGACGCCGTCCATGTCACCCGCCGCCTGGAGGTCGCCGACGGCAAGGTGACCGAACGGTAGGAGGCCGCGTCAGCGCCCGTTGTGCAGCAGCGCGCAGACGAAGTTCTCCTGTACGGCGCGCATCTTCCGCAGCAGATCGGGCTTCATGGCCTCGTTGATCTGAGTGGTGACGGAGAAGGTCAGCGACCGGCGCCCGTCCGGCGTGGCGGCGATCAGCTGCGTGTAGCCGAGCGTGTTGCCGGTGTGCCCGAGCACCACACCGCAGCGGGTCGTGTACCGGAAGATGGCCAGCCCGCCGTCGTTTCGCCCCGGCCCGGCGGGCTCGGAGGCCGCACCGGGGAT
This sequence comes from Streptomyces cyaneochromogenes, assembly GCF_003963535.1. Lineage (GTDB taxonomy): Bacteria > Actinomycetota > Actinomycetes > Streptomycetales > Streptomycetaceae > Streptomyces > Streptomyces shaanxiensis. The sequence continues at coordinate 8,961,911 of NZ_CP034539.1, forward strand.
CCAGCGGCGCTGCTCCCGCACGACATGGGGACCGTACAGCCGGCCACCGGCGTACCCGCGGACGAAGCGGGTCATGTCGACCGGCGTGGAGACGATGCCGCCCGACGCCCACACCCCGGACATGCTCAGGACCTCGCTCACGTCCTCGGGCGCCGCGGGCGGGCTCACGTCGTAGCCGTGCAGGTACGGCACCGGCATGCGGTAGCCCTGCGGCAGGCTGGTGCGCACCAGCCCCAGTGGCCGGTACACCAGCTCGTCCAGCAACCGCTCGTACCTGACGCCGGTCGCCGCTTCCGCCATCAGGGCGACCGCGATGTTGTCGGAGTTGGAGTACTGGTAGCGGGTGCCGGGCCGGAACAGCAGCGGCCGGTCGGCGACGTAGTCGAGCAGCCGGCGCGAGTCGAACCGGTGCCGGGGGTTGGCCTGAAGGGTCTGCAGGAACGCCGGGGCCCGTGCGTAGTCGGGCAGGCCGCTGGTGTGGCTCAGCAGCTGGCGCAGCGTCACGGCGCCCCAGGCCCGCGGCAGGCGCGGCAGCCGCTCACGCAGGGTGTCGTCGAGACGCAGGTAACGGCGGTCGACGAGGGACAACGCCACCGCGCCGCTGAACGCCTTGGCCGCACTGGCGATGCGCATGTGGTCGCGGGGCTGCGGCCTGCGGCCCGTGGCCAGGTTCGAGACGCCGGCCCGGACCACCCGGCTGCCGCGTTCGTCGCGCAGGACGGCGATGGCACCGGGCGGGCCACCCGGGGTGCGGACCAGGTCGTCGAGCTGGTCCTGGAGTGTGTCGTGTGGGTGCGATCCGGTCGGCTGGGCGGCGCCCGCGCCGACGGAGGACAGCAGGATCAGGCAGACGGTGATGAGGGACGCCGCCCCGAGGCGGGGGCCGAGTGGGGAACGGCGGCGAGACGGGGTGGGGGTAGGCATCGGCACTCCCTGGGCGGCGGACACACGAGCGGTCCGGTCCGTGCAGCCATTCCCGCCCGGAACCGTGCGGCCGCGTCCGCTACTGCACATGGCCCAACAGGCCGCGCGCCCTCAGGGCCGGCCGAACCGCGTCGCCAGCCCCGGGTAGTCCACGACGAAACCGTCGTCGTCGAACGCGATGTCGCTGCGGAAGTCGCCGGAGACGAAGCGGTTCAGGCCCGGCCGCAGGTGCGTGTAGGTCTGCCGCGACGGTGTCACCGCCAGGTCCGGCACCGACACCCACGCCATCAGGAACTCCCGCTCCCCGGGCGCCAGATGGAGCCCGTGCCGCAGCACCGGCATCGTGTTGGTGAGCGGGCACAGGCCGAGGTCGCAGTCGAGGGCTCCCTCGACCTCCGGCAGCCGCTCGCCGTTCGCCGTCCACCGGCCCGCCCCGTCATGCCGCAGATCGAGCGTGCGCACACCCTCCGCGGACTCGGCGACGACCCGCAGCCGCCGCGTCACGAAGCCGTCGGCCGTGTCGAGTTCGTACGAGATCCAGTACGGCTGTGGCGTCGTGCCGACCGCCCGGCCGCGGGCCCGCAGGGCGCCGGCGCCGAGCTCGGTCCAGGCGGTCTCGATGCCCTTGCTCTCGGACACTTCCCAGGTGATGACACGTGACGTCGCCATGTCGTCACCTTACGGGCGAACGGGCCCGGACCCTCCGTGCCGTACGGAGGGTCCGGGCCCGCGTGTCGCATCAGTGCCCGCGCCGTCTGTTCAGCGGCCCTGTCCAAGTCGGCGCGTAGGCAGGCTCAGCGCTTGCCCTTTTTCGGGTCGAGCAGACCCGCGCGGCGCAGGGCATCGGCCATCGCGCTGTTGGCCGGCGGCGGTGCCTGGCGCGAGCCGCCGCCCGCGCCACCGCCGCCGCGCCCCTGTCGCTGCTGGGGCGGCCGCCCGCCCCGCTGCCGGCGCTCGCCGCCACCACCCTGCTGTCCTCCCTGCGGAGTCGCCTCGTCGTCGAGGCGCAGCGTCAGGGAGATCCGCTTGCGCGGAATGTCGACGTCGAGGACCTTCACCTTGACGATGTCACCGGGCTTCACCACGTCCCGCGGGTCCTTGACGAAGGTCTTCGACAACGCGGAGACGTGCGCCAGACCGTCCTGGTGGACACCGACGTCGATGAACGCCCCGAACGCCGCCACGTTCGTCACGACGCCCTCCAGGACCATCCCGGACGCAAGATCGGAGATCTTCTCGACGCCCTCCTTGAAGGTGGCGGTCTTGAAGGCGGGACGCGGGTCGCGTCCGGGCTTCTCCAACTCCTTGAGGATGTCCGTCACGGTCGGCAGACCGAACGTCTCGTCCACGTAGTCGTTCGCCTTCAGGGACCGCAGCACGCCCGTGTTGCCGATGAGGGCGGCCACCTCCTGCCCGGCCGTCTTCACCATCCGCCGGACCACCGGATACGCCTCCGGGTGCACGCTGGACGCGTCCAGCGGGTCGTCGCCGCCGCGGATGCGCAGGAAGCCCGCGCACTGCTCGTACGCCTTCGGGCCGAGCCGCGCCACGTTCTTCAGCTGCGAGCGGGACGTGAACGGTCCGTTGGAGTCCCGGTGGGACACGATGTTCTCGGCGAGCCCGGAGGTGATGCCGGAGACCCGCGCGAGGAGGGGCGCGGAGGCGGTGTTGACGTCGACGCCGACGCCGTTCACACAGTCCTCGACCACCGCGTCCAGCGAGCGCGACAGCTTCACCTCGGACAGGTCGTGCTGGTACTGGCCGACGCCGATCGACTTCGGGTCGATCTTCACGAGCTCGGCGAGCGGGTCCTGGAGCCGGCGCGCGATGGAGACGGCGCCGCGCAGCGACACGTCCATGTCGGGCAGCTCCTGCGAGGCGAACGCGGAGGCCGAGTACACGGAGGCGCCCGCCTCGGACACCATCACCTTGGTGAGCTTCAACTCGGGGTGCTTGCCGATCAGTTCGCCGGCGAGCTTGTCGGTCTCGCGCGATGCCGTGCCGTTGCCGATCGCGACCAGCTCGACCGCGTGCTCCTTCGCCAGCCGGGCGAGCTTGGCGATGGCCTCGTCCCACTTGTTGGCCGGGACGTGCGGGTAGATCACGTCGGTGGCCACCACCTTGCCGGTCGCGTCGACCACGGCGACCTTCACGCCCGTACGGAAGCCCGGGTCCAGGCCCAGCGTCGCGCGCGTGCCGGCCGGGGCGGCGAGCAGCAGGTCGCGGAGGTTGGCCGCGAAGACACCCACGGCCTCGTCCTCGGCGGCCGTGCGCAGCCGCAGCCTGAGGTCGATGCCGAGGTGCACGAGAATCCTGGTCCGCCAGGCCCAACGGACCGTGTCCGTCAGCCACTTGTCGGCCGGGCGGCCGCGGTCGGCGATCTCGAACCTGTGGGCGACGATCCCTTCGTACGAAGACGGGCCCTCCGTGGGCTCCTCCGGCTCCAGGACGAGGTCCAGAACCTCTTCCTTCTCGCCGCGGAGCATGGCGAGGATCCGGTGCGAGGGGAGCTCGGTGAAGGGCTCGGCGAAGTCGAAGTAGTCGGCGAACTTCGCGCCCGCCTCCTCCTTGCCCTCCCGCACCTTGGCGGCCAGCCGGCCGCGCACCCACATGCGCTCGCGCAGCTCGCCGATCAGGTCGGCGTCCTCCGAGAACCGCTCGGTGAGGATCGCGCGGGCGCCCTCCAGGGCGGCCTGAGGATCGGCGACGCCCTTGTCGGCGTCCACGAACGCGGCGGCCGCGGCGAGGGGATCGACGGTCGGGTCACCGAGGAGCCCCTCGGCGAGCGGCTCGAGACCGGCCTCCCGGGCGATCTGCGCCTTGGTCCGGCGCTTCGGCTTGTACGGCAGGTAGATGTCCTCGAGCCGTGCCTTGGTCTCGGCGCCGCGGATCTGCGCCTCCAACTCCTCGGTCAGCTTGCCCTGCTCGCGCACCGAGTCGAGGATCGCCGTCCGCCGCTCCTCCAGCTCCCGCAGATAGCGCAGCCGCTCCTCGATCGTGCGCAGCTGCGCGTCGTCGAGCATCTCGGTCGCTTCCTTGCGGTAGCGGGCGATGAAGGGCACCGTCGAACCGCCGTCGAGCAGCTCCACGGCAGCCTTCACCTGCCGCTCCCGTACGCCGAGCTCCGCGGCGATCCTGCCTTCGATGGACCCTACGAGGGGTGTCGTCACGATCCCGTCCCGCTTTCTCACTGAGGTTGCGCGGCAATTGTGGCAGGTGGCACCGACAACCGGGGATCAGGGCGGCAACCCGGCCGGTCGTGGCGGGTCGGAATCAGGCCCTGCGGCCGCGTGCGCTGCCCGAGGCACCGCCGAAGAGCCGCGCGAGGGCCCGGAACGGCAAGGTCACGACGGTGGCGATGGCGCCGCCGATCTGCCGGAGTACGTCTGCGATGGCGCGAAGCACGTGGTTCACCTGTCCTTTCCCGGCCACGGCGGCCGGTCGGGGACCGGGTACCGCGGTTGGGGCCCGGCATGCGGCACGGCCCTGATCGCGCGTTCGCCGCGCGGCTCAGCCCTTGCCGATCAGATCCCCCGGGAACGCCCCCGCCGCCGCCACCGCCCGGGCGAACCCCGCCCCGAGCTCGGTCAGCCGCGCCACGCCCTCCATCCCGAGTTGCTCGTACGGCGCCCGGTCCAGCCGGTCCGTCTCGGACTCGATCTCCTCGCGCAGGGCGACCCCCTGCGGCGTCAGCCCGCCCGCACCGTCCACGAGCCCCCGCTCACGCAGCCGCCCCGACGCCGCGTCCCAGTCCTCCCGCGTCCAGCCGCGCGTGGCGCACACCCACTTCGGCGTCATGCCCTTGCCGGTCGCGGTGTGCGTCACCACCGCCTCCAGACCGTCGAGCCCCGCCGAGACCAACACGGCCAGATGCCCGTCACCCCGGTGCTCACGCAGCAGCGTCGCGGCGTGGAAGTAGGCAAGGTGCGGCTCCTCGGGGACCGGCAGGTCCGCGTGTGCCGAGTACAGCGGCCGGGCGCTGCGCGAGCACGCCTCGGCGGCCCGCAGCGCGAGCCGTGCGGCCTCCGCCATCTCCGGGGACGTCAGCACCTCCTCGCCGAGCAGCCGCCGCAGCGTCGCGTCGACCGCACGCGCGCGTGCCGCCAGCACGTCCTCGGGCGAGGCGACCGCCCAGATCGCGGGTACGTGCCGGGCCACCAGGTCGTGCTTGTAGTTGTAGAACGTCGCCGTCACCGCACCCGCGCCGACCGGCCCCAGTGCCGCCGCCCGGACCGCGAAGTTGACGGCCCTGGGGTGCGTGATGCCGAGAGCGGCGAGTTCCGTACCCAGCTCCGGGGCGAAGTAGGACGCCGCGTGCAGGGTGTTCAGCATGTTGTGGCAGCGGCGGCCGGCACGGGGTTCGAGGGCGGCAGTAGTCATGGCCGGACCTTACCAACCGCTTGGTACGTCCGGTACGCCTCGCGCACGCGCGCGTGGAGGGTGGCAGAAAAGGTGGGGGACTCGTCATTGCCGCCCCCCGAGCGGTCGCCGAAGAATCGGTGCCATGGCGCAGCGAACCGTTCTCTTCGTACTCTTCGACGACGTGCAGAGCCTCGATGTCACCGGGCCGTTGGAGGTCTTCGCGGGGGCCGAGTCACACACGCCGGGCTCGTATCGCATCCGCACGGCCTCCCTGGACGGCGGTCCCGTCCGCACCTCCGGCGGCCTGACCGTCGTACCGGATCATGCCCTCGCCGACGCCCCCGACCCGCACATCCTCGTCGTCCCGGGCGGCAGGGGCACCCGTGGCCCGCAACCCGACCTGACGGACTGGCTGCGCGAGCACGGCCCCCGTGCCGAGCGTCTGGTCTCCGTCTGCACAGGCGCCATCCTGCTCGCCGCGGCGGGCCTGCTCGACGGCCGCCGTGCCACGACCCACTGGGCGTACTGCGACAAACTCGCCCGCGACCACCCGGCCGTCGACGTCGACCCGGACCCGATCTACGTCCGCGACGGTCATGTCGCCACCTCCGCCGGCGTGACCTCGGGCATCGACCTCGCCCTCGCCCTGGTCGAGGAGGACCTCGGCCGGGACGTCGCCCTCGCAATCGCCCGCCACCTGGTCGTCTTCCTGCGCCGACCGGGAAACCAGGCCCAGTTCAGCGCCCAGCTCGCCGCCCAGACCGCCCAGCGCGAGCCCCTGCGGGACGTCCAGCGCTGGATCACCGAGCACCCCGACGCCGATCTGACGGTCGATGCGCTGGCCGCCCGCGCGAGCCTCTCCCCGCGGCATTTCGCCCGCGCCTTCCAGAACGAGACCGGTATGACCCCCGGCCGGTACGTCGACCGGGTCCGCCTGGAACACGCCCGCCGCCTCCTTGAGGACACCGGCGACGGAGTCGAGGAGATCTCCCGCGCCTGTGGCTACGGCACCCCCGAGGCCATGCGGCGCGCCTTCGTCAAGAGCCTCGGGACCGCCCCGGTCGAGTACCGCCGCCGGTTCCGCCCCGTGGCCGCCCAGTGAGCCCGACAGACGCCGTCCAGCAAGCCCGACCAACACCGGGCGCAAGCCCGGCGGAAAGGGAAACCATGCAGATCGCGATGGTCCTGTACGACCGCTTCACCGCCCTCGACATCGTGGGGCCCTACGAGGCCCTGAGCCGGCTCCCGGACGCGCAGGTCGACTTCGTCGCCGCCGAGGCGGGCCCCGTGCGCGCCGACACGGGGTTCCTCGCCCTCACGGCGGACAAGACGCTGGCCGACGTGCCGCACCCGGACGTCGTGGTGGTGCCCGGCGGGCCCGGCACCTTCGCCGAGATCGAGAACAAGGCCCTCCTGGAGTGGCTCAGGACCGCTGACACCACGAGCACCTGGACGACCTCCGTCTGCAGCGGCTCACTGCTCCTCGCCGCCGCCGGCCTTCTGGAGGGCCGCCGCGCCACCTCCCACTGGCTCACCCTGGACTTCCTGCCGCAGTACGGCGCCGAGCCCACGGGCGAGCGGGTTGTGCCCGACGGGAAGTACATCACCGCGGCCGGGGTCTCCTCCGGCATCGACATGGGCCTGACCCTCGTCGGGAAGATCGCCGGTGACGAACACGCCCAGGCCGTACAGCTGTTGATCGAGTACGACCCGCAGCCGCCCTACGACGCCGGCTCCCCGCAGAAGGCCCCCGCCCACCTCGTCGAGGAGTTCCGCACGAACAGCCGGTTCAGTCTGACGTAGTCCAGGTGAAGCGCGGCTGCCTGCGCTCCAGGAACGCGGCGACGCCCTCCGCGGTGTCGCCGCTTGCGCGTGCCAGCCCCGCCCAGTGCTCGTCGCGGTCGGTGCGTCCGTTCGCGAACTCCTTCGCCGCGGCCTGCGTCAGCTGGGAGCGCGACACCAGGATCCGGGTGAACTCCGCGACCCGCTTGCCGAGTTCGCCCTCGGGCAGCACCTCGTCCACCAGGCCCGTCCGCAAGGCCCGCTCCGAGTCGACCAACTCACCCGAGAACAGCAGGTACTTGGCGGTGGCCGGTCCCACCAGCGACACCAACCGCCGGGTGGAGGACGCCGGATACACGATCCCGAGCTTGGCCGGCGTCACCCCGAACAGCGACCCCTCCTCGGCGAACCGCAGATCGCACGCCGCCGCCAGCTGCGACCCGCCGCCCACGCAGTGGCCGCGGATCGCCGCCAGCGTCGGCTTCGGGAAGGCGGCCAGCGCCTCCTCCGCGGCCACGGCCAGCTCCTGCGCCTCCTTGGGCGACCCCTGAAGCGTGGAGATGTCGGCGCCCGCGCAGAACGTCCCGCCCTCGCCGGTCAGCACCAGCGCACGAACGGCCGGATCGGCGGCCAGCGTGCCGAGCAGCGGCGGCAGCGCCCGCCACATCGCGGCCGTCATCGCGTTGCGCTTGGCCGGATGGTGGATGACGACGGTGGCGACCGAGTCGGTGACGCTGTGCAGCAGCTGGGGCTCCATGCGGCGGATGCTATCCGCTGCGCCGAACAGCCGATCAGGAAGGGCCCCGAAGTCGATCACGACGGAGGGTGCAGGAGAGAGGGGCAAGAGGAGTCGGCAAGGTCGATCGAGGAGGCGCTGATGGGCAGGTCCACCAAACCCACGGGCGAGGCGGCGAAACTCCGGCGCGGGTTCAGCTGGCTCGCCGTCCTCGGGGTGCTGCTGGTCGTCGCGGGAGTGATCGGCCTGCTCTACACCGCCTTCGCCACCCTGACGTCGATGCTGCTGTTCGGCTGGCTGCTGCTGATCGGCGGGGTCGTCGGTCTGCTGCACGCGGTCCAGGCGCGCGGCACCAACTTCTTCTGGCTCGGTGTGGTCGTCGCCGCGCTGAACATCGCGGCCGGCGTGGTGGTGATCCGCAGACCGGAGGCGGCGGCCGAGGCGCTGGCCATGTTCGCCGCCCTGCTGTTCCTCACCGGCGGGCTGTTCCGGCTGGTCGGCAGCCTGGTGGTGCGCGGTCCGCAGTTCGGCTGGACGCTGCTGCAGGGCGCCTTCGACCTGGTCCTGGGCATCCTGGTGCTCAGTTCCTGGCCCAGCAGCAGGTACGTCATCGGTACCCTCTTCTCCCTCGCCCTGCTCTTCGACGGACTCGGCCTCATCGCCACCGGCTACGGCGGCCGCCGGATCGTCGGCATGGTCGCGGAGAAGGACGCCGCCAAACCCGTACAACCCGAATAGTTCGCCAAGTCGGCACGAGCGGGGACAGGAGCGGTCCCACAACTGACCGTGTCATACGCCAACGATCAGAATCGTTCGATACCCGCTGACTTGTGTTCAGTTCTACGGTCCGGACCTGTGCGTTACCAACACTCGAGGTGTGGTGACAATCGAGCGCGAGGGTGGCGACCGGACGATGGAGAACCATGGGCGCGGGTCCGGCCCACGCCCAGCAGGCGACGCGGACGAGCCCCTTGGTCAGCGGCCGCCGAATCCACTGCCGTACGAAGGCGTCTGGCGGTTCACCGCCCCCGCCGTCGAGGCCTCGGTCCCGCAGGCGCGGCACGCCGTACGGGACCTGCTGTACCGCCAGGGCGTGCCGGTCTCGGACGACCTGGTCCAGGGACTGCTACTGATCATTTCGGAGCTGGTCACCAACGCCGTGAGGCACGCGGCGCTGCTGTCGCCGATGCTCGCCGTGGAGGTCGCCGTCGGCGCCGAGTGGCTGCGGGTCTCCGTGGAGGACAACCATCCCTACCGCCCGACCGCCCTGGAGGCGGACCACGGCCAGACCGGCGGCCGTGGGCTGCTCCTGGTGCGTGAGGTGACGCGGGAGGCGGGCGGCGTGTGCGACGTCGAGCACACGGCGAGCGGGGGCAAGGTGATCTGGGCGGCCGTACCGCTCAAGCCCGTGCACGTGCCCTAGAGGCGGTCCGGCGGATCGGGGCCCGCCTCGTCACCAGTCGGCCGACGGGCCCGTCAGCTCCCTGATCGCGGGGCGCGCCGCGTCGAGCACGGTCATGAACCAGGACGAGAAGGGGTCCTTCGCGTGCCGCTCCGTCAGCTCGGCCGACGTCACGAAGGCGGTCGAGCCGACCTCCTCAGGGTCCGGCCGCAGGGGGGACTGCACCATGCCGACGAAGAGGTGGTTGTACTCCTGCTCCACCAGGCCCGAGTCCGGGTCCGGGTGGTTGTAACGGACCGTGCCCGCCTCGGCGAGCAGCGACGGGGAGACGCCGAGCTCCTCGTACGTCCGCCGGGCCGCGGCCGCGAAGGGTGCCTCGCCGGGGTAGGGGTGACCGCAGCAGGTGTTGGACCACACGCCGGGGGAGTGGTACTTGCCCAGCGCCCGCTGCTGGAGCAGCAGCCGGCCGTGCTCGTCGAAGAGGAACACGGAGAACGCGCGGTGCAGCTGCCCCGGCGGCTGATGGGCGGCGAGCTTCTCCGCGGTGCCGATCGTCACACCGTTCTCGTCGACCAGTTCCAGCAAAATCGCGTCTGCGGCGCCGTTCGACGGACTGTGCGTCGCGGTCGCAGGTGTGATCGGCATACCCATCCTTCGCATCGGTCTTCGCGCCCCAAGTGTGCCGTACGAATCCGGCACTCCCGGCAGTTGATCGTGCCCGGCGCGGCGGGTACGGAACCGCCCGTCGGGGCGCTGTGAGCATGAGGACGCAACCGACCACCGGATCGCTGCATTCCGCCCGTACTGACGTTTTATCGGACCGTACGGTTGTTTCAGTCACCGAAGCCGTATCCCGGCCTCAGTGGCAGAGCCTGGCCTCGTGCTCGGCGTGCCCGACCGGCTCCAGCTGGAAGGTGCAGTGCTCCACGTCGAAGTGGTCACCCAGGCATCCCTGGAGCTCGTGCAGCATCTTCTCGTGGCCGATCGCGTTCAGGACGTCGGAGCGCACCACCACATGGGCCGACAGCACCGGCATCCCGGAAGTGATCGTCCAGGCGTGCAGATCATGGACGTCCTCGACGCCGTCCAGGGCGAGTATGTGGGCCCGCACCTCCGCCATGTCGACGTCCTTGGGGGCGGACTCCAGCAGCACGTCGAGGGTCTCGCGCAGCAGCTTGACGGTGCGCGGCACGATCATCAGGCCGATGACCAGCGAGGCGATCGGGTCGGCGGCCTGCCAGCCGGTGGCCAGGATCACCGCCGCCGAGATCAGCACCGCCAGCGATCCCAGCGCGTCCGCGGCCACCTCCAGGAAGGCGCCGCGCACGTTCAGGCTCTCCTTCTGGCCGCGCATCAGCAGGGTGAGCGAGATCATGTTCGCGACGAGGCCGATCGCGCCGAACACGATCATCAGGCCGCCCTCGGTGTCCGCGGGCGTGAAGAACCGCTGGACCGCCTCGTACAGGACGTAGCCGCCGACGCCGAGCAGCAGCAGGCAGTTGGCGAGGGCGGCGAGGATCTCCGCGCGGGCGTAGCCGAAGGTGCGTGTCGCGCTCGGCGGCCGGTTCGCGAAGTGGATGGCGAGCAGGGCCATGCCCAGGCCCAGCGCGTCCGTCGCCATGTGCGCCGCGTCCGCGATCAGCGCGAGCGAGTCCGCGACCACACCGCCGATGATCTCGACCACCATGACGCCGAGCGTGATCGACAGCGCGACGCGCAGCCTCCCGCGGTACGCGGCAGCCGCCGTACCGCTCGTCGGCGCGTGCGTATGCGCGTGGCCGTGATCGTGCCCAGCCCCCATGAGAAAGCCGCCCTTCTGCGGTCCGTCCGACGATCGGAATGTCCGTCCGGGATCACAGTGAACTACGGGTAGGGGGTATCGGGCAACGCGGCACTGAACACCGTTGTCATGTGCCCTGACCTGCGGAAACGATCCGCAGGTCAGGGCCTCGCAAGATCAGCCGCCGTGGTGGAGCAGCCACCCCTGCCACGCCGACTCGACCATGTCGCGCACCCCGCGCGAAGCCGTCCAGCCGAGCTTCTCGGCGGCGAGCGCGGCCGAGGCGACCGCGCGCGGGGCGTCCCCGGGGCGCCGCGCCTCCACGACGGCGGGGCGCCCGTCGCCGGTCACCTCGCCGATCACGGTGATCAGCTCGCGGACGGAGACGCCCTCGCCTCGACCGATGTTGACGGTCAGGTCACCGCTCGCGTCCGCCCCGGTGAGCCGCCGCGCCGCCGCCAGGTGCGCCTCGGCGAGATCGGCGACATGGATGTAGTCACGGATGCAGGTGCCGTCCGGCGTCGGATAGTCGTCGCCGAAGATCCGTGGGGCCTCGTCACGGGTGAGCCGGTCGAAGACCATCGGGACGATGTTGAAGACGCCCGTGTCGGCCAGCTCGGGCGCGGCGGCGCCCGCGACGTTGAAATAGCGCAGGCACACCGTCGAGATGTCGTGCGCCCGGCCCGCCGCCCGCACCAGCCACTCCCCGGTGAGTTTGGTCTCGCCGTAGGGGTTCACCGGCGCGCACGGGGTGTCCTCCGTGATGAGATCCACATCCGGGTTGCCGTAGACGGCGGCGGACGACGAGAACAGGAACCGCTTGATCCCGGCCTCGGCCACCGCCTCCAGGAGCGTGGCGAGCCCGCCCACGTTCTCCCGGTAGTAGCGCGTCGGCTGCGCCACCGACTCCCCGACCTGCTTGCGCGCGGCGAGATGCACCACACCGGTCACCGCGTGCTCCGCGCACACCCGCTTCAGCAGGTCACCGTCCAGCGCCGAGCCCTCGACGAGCGGGACGTCCGCCGGGAGCCGCGCGGGAAACCCGGCCGAGAGATCGTCCAGTACGAGGACCCGCTCCCCGGCGTCGGTCATGGCCCGCGCCACATGTGCCCCGATGTAGCCGGCTCCGCCTGTGATCAGCCATGTCATGGTCGCCCACCCTATGCCGAGGCACCCGCGGCGTACGCAATGTCTCTGATGCCCCGGTCTGTCAGCGCGAGTTTGTGGGCGGGACCGCGGATCCCCGATGATGATCGCGGCAAAGCTCTGGGCAAACCACGTTGATCGCTCCGCCAAACGGGCGGTGAACGCGGGCTTCCAGTCATCCGATAGCCTCTGCCGACACGCCGCCCGGCCACCACTGCCAACGGGCGCCGCCACCCACGTACATGACCGGCGCGGACATGCCGGCACCCAGGGAGTGAGTTCGGTTGTCGACCGCCATCCTCACCGGTCAGCCGGTCCCCGGATCGTCGATCGAGGGCGATCTGCGGTCCCTCGGCTACGACGTGCGGGCCGCCGCCGACCCGGCCGACGCCGAGACGCTTCTCGCTCAGGTGCCCTCTGACCAGCGCGTCGCCCTCGTCGACGCCCGCTTCGTCGGCCACCTGCACGCGCTGCGCCTCGGCCTCACCGACCCCCGCTTCCCGCTCGCCGCGATCCCGGGCGCCGTGACGGCCCAGCCCGCCGGACGTCAGGCCCTGACCCGGGCGATGGCCCGCGAGAACTCCGCGGGCGGCGGTACGGCGCTCGCCGTCGACAGTCTCGCCGACCGCATCGTCACGGCCCTCGCCGACGACGGCTCGGACGTGCACCGCCCCGAGCTCGGCAGCCTGGTGGCCGCCGTCCCGGCCGACCCGCAGGCCCGCAACGAGGCACGGCAGGCCGTGGCCTGCGTCGACGACGAGGCCGTACGCCTGAAGTCGGCCGTGAAGTCCCGGGACGGCTTCTTCACGACCCACTTCATCAGCCCTTACTCCCGCTACATCGCCCGCTGGTGTGCCCGCCGGGGCCTGACCCCCAACCAGGTCACCACCGCCTCCCTGATCACCGCGCTCATCGCGGCGGGCTGCGCGGCCACCGGCACCCGGGGCGGCTTCGTCGCGGCCGGCCTCCTGCTGATCCTCTCCTTCGTGCTGGACTGCGCCGACGGCCAGCTCGCCCGCTACTCCCTGCAGTACTCCACGCTCGGCGCCTGGCTCGACGCCACCTTCGACCGGGCCAAGGAGTACGCCTACTACGCCGGCCTGGCCCTCGGCGCGGCCCGCGGCGGCGACGACGTCTGGGCCCTCGCCCTCGGCGCGATGGTCCTCCAGACCTGTCGGCACGTCGTCGACTTCTCCTTCAACGAGGCCAACCACGACGCCACCGCCAACACCAGCCCCACCGCCGCCCTCTCCGACAAGCTCGACAGCGTCGGCTGGACGGTGTGGGTGCGCCGGATGATCGTGCTGCCGATCGGTGAGCGCTGGGCGATGATCGCGGTGCTGACCGCGGTCACGACCCCTCGCATCACCTTCTACGCGCTGCTCATCGGCTGTGCCTTCGCGGCGACGTACACCACGGCGGGCCGCGTGCTGCGGTCGCTGACGCGCAAGGCGCGGCGCACGGACCGGGCGGCGCAGGCGCTGGCGGACCTCGCCGACAGCGGGCCGCTCGCCGAGGGCCTCGCCCGGTTCCTCCGGAAGCTTCCGGCCCGGGGCCCGCTCGGGTCGCGTGCCTTCGTCGCGCTGCCGGGCGCCGTGCTCGTCGTCGGCGCCGCGGCACTGGAGCCGTACGGCAGCGTGCTCCCCGTCGCCATGGCCGCCCTGTACGTCCTCACCTCGGCCGCCGCCGTGGCCCAGCCCCTCAAGGGCGCCCTGGACTGGCTGGTCCCGCCCGTCTTCCGGGCCGCCGAGTACTGCACCGTTCTGCTGCTCGCGGCCAAAGCGGAGGTGAACGGAGCCCTTCCCGCGGCTTTCGGCCTGGTGGCGGCTGTCGCCTACCATCACTACGACACGGTGTACCGCATCCGCGGCAACGCCGGAGCGCCGCCGGCCTGGCTGGTGCGCTCCATCGGGGGGCACGAAGGGCGGACGCTGCTCGTCACCGTCCTGGCCGCCGCGCTCACCGCCTCGCAGTTCACGGTCGCGCTCACGGCCCTCGCCGTGGCCGTGGCCCTCGTGGTGCTCGTCGAGAGCATCCGCTTCTGGGTGTCCGCTGGGGCGCCCGCCGTACACGACGAAGGAGAAACCGCATGATCGGCCTCGTGCTTGCGGCCGGCGCCGGACGGCGCCTGCGCCCCTACACCGACAGCCTTCCCAAGGCTCTGGTGCCGGTGGGGCCCGCGGGTATAGAGGGCGAACCCACGGTTCTCGACCTCACCCTCGGCAACTTCGCCGAGATCGGTCTGACCGAGGTCGCGATCATCGTCGGTTACCGCAAGGAGGCCGTGTACGCACGCAAGGAGGCCCTTGAGCAGAAGTACGGCCTGAAGCTCACCCTCATCGACAACGACAAGGCCGAGGAGTGGAACAACGCCTACTCCCTGTGGTGCGGCCGTGACGCCCTCAAGGACGGCGTGATCCTCGCCAACGGCGACACCGTGCACCCGGTCTCCGTCGAGAAGACGCTGCTCGCCGCCCGCGGCGACGGCAAGAAGATCATCCTCGCCCTGGACACGGTCAAGGACCTGGCCGACGAGGAGATGAAGGTCGTCGTCGATCCCGAGAAGGGCATGACGAAGATCACCAAGCTGATGGACCCCGCCGAGGCCACGGGCGAGTACATCGGCGTCACGCTCATCGAGGGCGACGCCGCCCCCGAGCTGGCCGACGCCCTCAAGGCCGTGTGGGAGACCGACCCGCAGCAGTTCTACGAGCACGGCTACCAGGAGCTCGTGAACCGCGGCTTCCGGATCGACGTGGCGCCGATCGGCGACGTCACGTGGGTCGAGATCGACAACCACGACGATCTCGCCCGGGGACGGGAGATCGCATGCCAGTACTGACCCGGCTCATCCCCTCGCCGGTCGTCGTCGACATCCGCCCGGGTGCCCTCGACGACCTCGGCGGTGTGCTCGCCGACGAGCGCATCTCGCACTCCGGCAAGCTGGCCGTCGCCGTCAGCAACGGTTCCGGTGGCCGGCTCAAGGAGCGGCTCGCTCCGGCGCTGCCCGGCGCCAGCTGGTACGAGGTCGGCGGCGGCACCCTCGACGACGCGATCCGGCTGGCCGGCGACATAAAGGCCGGCCACTACGACGCCGTCGTCGGGCTCGGCGGCGGCAAGATCATCGACTGCGCCAAGTTCGCCGCGGCGCGCGTCGGCCTCCCGCTGGTCGCCGTACCGACGAACCTCGCGCACGACGGTCTGTGCTCGCCGGTCGCCACCCTCGACAACGACGCGGGCCGCGGCTCCTACGGTGTGCCGAACCCGATCGCTGTCGTCATCGACCTGGACGTCATCCGTGACGCACCGGCGCGCTTCGTGCGCGCGGGCATCGGCGACGCGATCTCCAACATCTCCGCGATCGCGGACTGGGAACTCGCCAACCGCGTCAACGGCGAGAAGATCGACGGCCTCGCCGCGGCGATCGCCCGGCAGGCCGGCGAGGCGGTGCTCAGGCACCCCGGCGGTATAGGAGACACCGACTT
This sequence comes from Streptomyces cyaneochromogenes, assembly GCF_003963535.1. Classification (GTDB taxonomy): domain Bacteria; phylum Actinomycetota; class Actinomycetes; order Streptomycetales; family Streptomycetaceae; genus Streptomyces; species Streptomyces shaanxiensis. The sequence continues at coordinate 8,977,528 of NZ_CP034539.1, forward strand.
CCTGCAGGTGCTGGCCGAGGCGCTGGTGCTCAGCGGTATCGCCATGTCGGTGTCGGGCGACTCCCGTCCGTCCTCCGGCGCGTGCCACGAGATCAACCACGCCTTCGACCTGCTGTTCCCCAAGCGTGCCGCCGCCCACGGCGAGCAGTGCGGACTGGGTGCGGCGTTCGCGATGTACCTGCGCGGAGCCCACGAGGAGTCGGCCTTCATGGCCGAGGTGCTGCGTCGGCACGGGCTGCCGGTACTGCCGCAGGAGATCGGCTTCACGGACGAGGAGTTCGTCCGTGTCGTGGAGTTCGCTCCGCAGACCCGGCCCGGCCGCTACACGATCCTCGAACACCTCGACCTGACAACCGACCAGATCAAGGACATCTACGCCGACTATGTCAAGGCCATCGGTAGCTGAACTCCGCCCCGTCGTTCACCCCGCGGGGGTGAAGGACCGGCGCAGCGGTGAGCACTGGATGGGACGCCTCTACATGCGTGAGGTGTCCCTGCGGGTCGACCGCTACCTGGTGAACACCAGGGTCACGCCCAACCAGCTCACGTACCTGATGACCATCTGTGGTGTCCTCGCGGCCCCGGCACTCCTGGTGCCGGGAATCCCGGGGGCGGTCCTCGGCGTCGTCATGGTCCAGCTGTACCTGCTGCTGGACTGCGTCGACGGCGAGATCGCGCGCTGGAGGAAGCAGTACTCGCTGGGCGGGGTCTATCTGGACCGCGTCGGCGCCTACCTCACCGACGCCGCGGTGCTCGTCGGCTTCGGTCTGCGCGCCGCCGACCTGTGGGGCAGCGGCCGTATCGACTGGCTGTGGGCGTTCCTCGGCACGCTGGCCGCGCTCGGCGCGATCCTGATCAAGGCCGAGACCGACCTGGTCGGCGTCGCCCGGCACCAGCAGGGCCTGGCCCCGGTCAAGGAGGCCGCGTCCGAGATGCGCTCCTCCGGCATGGCGCTGGCCCGCAGGGCAGCCGCCGCCCTGAAGTTCCACCGCCTCATCCTCGGCATCGAGGCGTCCCTGCTGATCCTGGTCCTGGCGATCGCCGACCAGGTCCGCGGTGACCTGTTCTTCTCCCGGCTCGGCGTCGCCGTGCTGGCCGGCATCGCGCTGCTGCAGACCGTGCTGCACCTCGTGTCCATCCTCGCCTCGAGCAGGCTGAAGTGAGCGGCATGAAGGTCGGCGCGGTGATCATCACCATGGGCAACCGCCCCGACGAGCTGCGCGCCCTCCTCGACTCGGTCGCCAAGCAGGACGGCGACCGTGTCGAGGCCGTGGTGGTCGGCAACGGCTCCCCGGTGCCCGACGTCCCCGAGGGCGTCCGCACGATCGAGCTGCCCGAGAACCTCGGCATCCCCGGCGGCCGCAACGTCGGCATCGAGGCCTTCGGCCCCAGTGGTCGCGACGTCGACATATTGCTCTTCCTCGACGACGACGGCCTCCTCGCGAACCACGACACCGCCGAGCTGTGCCGCACGGCCTTCGAGGCCGACCCGAAGCTCGGCATCATCAGCTTCCGCATCGCCGACCCGGACACCGGCGTCACCCAGCGCCGCCACGTGCCCCGGCTGCGGGCCTCCGACCCGATGCGCTCCTCCCGGGTCACCACCTTCCTGGGCGGCGCCAACGCGGTCCGTACCCAGGTCTTGGCCGAGGTCGGCGGCCTGCCGGACGAGTTCTTCTACGCCCATGAGGAAACCGACCTGGCCTGGCGGGCCCTCGACGCGGGCTGGATGATCGACTACCGGTCCGACATGGTGCTGTACCACCCGACGACGGCACCCTCGCGGCACGCGGTCTACCACCGCATGGTCGCCCGCAACCGCGTCTGGCTCGCCCGCCGCAACCTCCCCGCCCCCCTCGTCCCGGTCTATCTGGGCGTCTGGCTGCTGCTCACCCTCGTCCGCCGCCCCTCCCGCCCCGCCCTGAGGGCATGGTTCGGCGGATTCCGGGAAGGCTGGACCACTCCGTGCGGTCCCCGCAGGCCCATGAAGTGGCGTACGGTGTGGCGGCTGACCCGACTGGGCCGACCTCCTGTCATCTGACAAGCTCGACCCTGAGAACAGGGGGGCCGTAACCCGGCCCCAGGTTCATGCCATGCCCGCACAGGCTGCGCATCTCGAAGACGAAAGTTTCAACCGGTGAGTGAGACAACGCACGACGGTGGTGTCGCGGTGAGCGAGCCGCCGTCGCCCGACGAGGGACTGACGGCGGCACAGCTCGCCGACAAGTACGGGCTGTCCGTGAGCGGCGCCCGACCCTCGCTGTTCGAGTACGTCCGCCAGCTCTGGGACCGGCGGCACTTCATCCTCGCGTTCTCGCGGGCGAAGCTGACCGCCCAGTACAGCCAGGCGAAGCTCGGCCAGCTGTGGCAGGTGGCCACCCCGCTGCTGAACGCGGCCGTGTACTTCTTCATCTTCGGCCTCATCCTCGAGGCCGACCGCGGCATGTCCCGCGAGGTGTACGTCCCGTTCCTGGTCACCGGCGTCTTCGTGTTCACCTTCACCCAGAGCTCGGTGATGGCCGGCGTCCGCGCGATCTCCGGCAACCTCGGCCTGGTCCGCGCCCTGCACTTCCCGCGCGCCTCACTGCCGATCTCCTTCTCGCTCCAGCAGCTCCAGCAGCTGCTGTTCTCGATGATCGTGCTGTTCGCGGTGGCCCTGGCCTTCGGCAGCTACCCGGCCATGTCCTGGCTGCTGATCGTCCCGGTGCTCGTCCTGCAGTTCTTCTTCAACACCGGCCTGGCGATGATCATGGCCCGGGCGGGCGCCAAGACCCCGGACCTGGCCCAGCTGATGCCGTTCGTGATGCGGACGTGGATGTACGCGTCCGGCGTGATGTTCTCCATCCCGGTCATGCTGAAGGACAAGCCGGCGTGGATCGCCGACGTCCTGCAGTGGAACCCGGCGGCCGTCTACATGGACCTGATGCGCTTCGCCCTGATCGACGGCTACGGCTCCTCGAACCTCCCCGCCCACGTCTGGGCGGTCGCGCTCGGCTGGGCCGTGCTGTTCTTCGTGGGCGGCTTCGTGTACTTCTGGAAGGCGGAGGAGAGGTACGGCCGTGGCTGACCGGAACACCGACGCGCACATTCCCACCGTCGTCGCGGACGAGCTGCACATCGTCTACCGCGTCAACGGCGCCAAGACCGGCAAGGGCAGCGCCACCGCCGCCCTGAGCCGCATCCTCAAGCGTGGTGAGGAGCGCGGCGTCCGCAAGGTGCACGCCGTCCGCGGGGTCTCCTTCGTCGCCTACCGGGGCGAGGCGATCGGCCTGATCGGCTCCAACGGCTCCGGCAAGTCCACCCTGCTGCGCGCCATCGCCGGCCTGCTCCCGGCCGAGAGCGGCAAGGTCTACACCGACGGCCAGCCCTCGCTGCTGGGCGTGAACGCGGCCCTGATGAACGATCTCACCGGTGAGCGCAACGTCATATTGGGCGGGCTCGCCATGGGCATGACGCGCGAGCAGATCAAGGAGCGCTACCAGGAGATCGTCGACTTCTCCGGCATCAACGAGAAGGGCGACTTCATCACCCTGCCCATGCGCACCTACTCCTCCGGTATGGCGGCCCGGCTGCGCTTCTCCATCGCCGCGGCCAAGGACCACGACGTCCTCATGATCGACGAGGCGCTGGCCACCGGCGACCGCAAGTTCCAGAAGCGCTCCGAGGAACGCATCCGCGAGCTGCGCAAGGAAGCCGGCACGGTGTTCCTCGTCAGTCACAACAACAAGTCGATCCGCGACACCTGCAACCGCGTCCTGTGGCTGGAACGTGGCGAGCTGCGGATGGACGGTCCGACGGACGAGGTACTCAAGGAGTACGAGAAGTTCACGGGCAAGTAGTCCACCCGGCCATGGGCCGTGTGGCCCAGCACGCTTGACCGGGCCTCGCCGGAACTGCCCCGGCGGGGCCCCGCGTCTGCAAAGGAAACGTCAACTCCGGCTGGCCCCAGGAATCTTGGCGCCAATCGGTGCGTTGTTGTGATGTGCAGGACACCCTCACAGGCCCGGCCCCGTTGTACAACGTAAGCTGTACCGGTACCGAAACGCGGCAAGTGGGGCGATAAGGAACGACACCTTCCCCCGGGCCACGGTGCGGACGGCCGGGCGGCGTGTCCGAAATAGTATGCATTGGGTCTGCGGTGTAGAACGGGAGATGTGACGGCAATGGCTACGGAAACTCCCCAGGTCAACGCAGCTGCCTGTGCCGTCCCCGCCCCGGGCAGTCAACGGTGACGGGACCAGGCGGCCGCGCCGGTGATCCGGAGCGCCGCACGCTCGACAAGGCCGCCGCGGAGAACTTCCCCGTGGCGCCGTTCTTCCTGCCCAGGGCCTGGCGCACGGACCTCATGGCGGTCTACGGCTTCGCCCGCCTCGTCGACGACATCGGCGACGGCGATCTCGCTCCCGGCGGCGCCGACGCCCGTCTGCTCGGTGTGTCGGCCGCGGACGCCGAGGACCGCCTGGTCCTCCTCGACGCCTTCGAGGCCGACCTGCGCCGGGCCTTCGACGGCACCCCGCGTCACCCCTTGCTCCGCCGCCTGCAGCCGACCGTCCGTCGCTGCTCGCTGACCCCCGAGCCGTTCCTCGGCCTGATCGCCGCCAACCGCCAGGACCAGCTCGTCGGGCGCTACGAGACCTACGACGATCTCCTTGCCTACTGCGAACTGTCCGCCAACCCGGTCGGCCGTCTCGTCCTCGCCGTCACCGGCACGCAGACCCCCGAGCGGATCCGCCGCTCGGACGCGGTGTGCACGGGGCTGCAGATCGTCGAGCACCTTCAGGACGTCGCCGAGGACCTCGACCGTGACCGGATCTATCTGCCCGCCGAGGACATGAAGCGCTTTCACGTCCAGGAAACCGATCTGGCGGTGGAATCAGCGGGCGCATCGGTGCGCGCACTGGTTGCATACGAAGCCCAACGTGCCCAGAACCTCCTGAATGAAGGCACCCCCCTGGTGGGTAGCGTCCACGGCAGGCTGAAGCTGCTGCTCGCGGGATTCGTGGCGGGGGGAAGGGCGGCGATCCGTGCGATCTCCGCCGCCGAATACGACGTACTTCCCGGCCCGCCCAAGGCCAGCAAGCTCCAGTTGCTGCGCGAGGTGGGCGTGACCCTGCGAGGAGAGGGGTGATCCGGACCGTGGAGTCTGCACCACACGTGTCCGCACCGGTACTCGCCGCCTACAGCTACTGCGAGGCCGTCACCGGACAGCAGGCCCGTAACTTCGCCTACGGCATCCGTCTGCTGCCCACGCCCAAGCGGCGCGCGATGTCGGCGCTGTACGCGTTCTCGCGCCGCGTCGACGACATCGGCGACGGCGCGCTGACCGGCGAGGTCAAGGCCGCCAGACTCGAGGACACCCGGCGGTTGCTGACCCGGGTCCGTGACCGGGCGGTCGCCGAGGACGACACCGACCCCGTGGCCGTCGCCCTCGCCCACGCCGCCGACACCTTCCCGATCCCGCTCGGCGGACTGGACGAGCTCATCGACGGCGTCCTGATGGACGTGCGCGGCGAGACATACGAGACCTGGGACGACCTGAAGGTCTACTGCCGCTGTGTCGCGGGCGCGATCGGGCGCCTCTCGCTCGGGGTGTTCGGTACGGAACCGGGGGCGCGCGGCGCCGAGCGCGCGCCCGAGTATGCCGACACGCTCGGGCTCGCGCTGCAACTCACCAACATCCTGCGGGACGTCCGCGAGGACGCCGAAGGCGGGCGTACCTATCTGCCCGCCGACGACCTCGCCAAATTCGGCTGCTCGGCCGGCTTCAGCGGGCCGACACCACCGGAGGGCTCCGACTTCGCGGGCCTCGTGCACTTCGAAGTGCGTCGGGCCCGCGCCCTTTTCGCCGAGGGCTACCGGCTGCTCCCCATGCTCGACCGGCGCAGCGGCGCCTGCGTCGCCGCCATGGCCGGCATCTACCGCCGCCTCCTCGACCGCATCGAGCGCGACCCGGAGGCCGTGCTGCGCGGCCGGGTCTCCCTGCCCGGGCGTGAGAAGGCCTACGTCGCCGTGCGCGGCCTGAGTGGCCTGGACGCCCGGCATGTGACCCGCCGAACCGTCAGCCGTACCGTCAGGAGGCGCGCCTGATGGACATTCCGGTCCAAGGTGATGCCGCTGGCGAAAAGTGGCGGGCAACCCTCCGCAGCCGGGCGGCGTCCCTGACTGAGACGACCGGCCGTACGGTGTTCAAGCACCGGCACGGCGGTCGCGCAGGGGAGGGTGCACGATGACCGACGGCATGGGGCCCGAAGAGGCACACGCGGACATCCCCGGAGGCTCCGGGAGGGACGCCGTCGTGGTCGGAGGCGGGCTCGCCGGCATCACCGCCGCGCTCGCGCTCGCCGACGCCGGAGTGCGCGTCACCCTGATCGAGGGCAGGCCGAGGCTCGGTGGCCTGGCCTTCTCCTTCCAGCGCGGTGACCTCACCGTCGACAACGGACAGCACGTCTACCTGCGCTGCTGCACCGCCTACCGCTGGTTCCTCGACCGCATCGAGGGGACGGCTCTGGCGCCGTTGCAGGATCGTCTCGACGTGCCCGTACTCGACGTGGCGCGGCCCGAGGGACGGCGGCTCGGCAGGCTGCGGCGCGACGCCCTGCCCGTACCCCTGCACCTGGGCCGGAGCCTGGCGACGTATCCGCATCTGTCACTCGCCGAACGCGCCAAGGTGGGGCGTGCCGCGCTCGCGCTCAAGGGGCTCGACCTCGCCGATCCGACCCTGGACACAGAGGACTTCGGCAGCTGGCTGGCCGCGCACGGTCAGTCGGCGCGTGCCGTCGAGGCCCTGTGGGACCTGGTCGGGGTCGCCACTCTCAACGCGGTCGCGGGCGACGCCTCGCTGGGGCTCGCCGCGATGGTGTTCAAGACCGGTCTGCTGTCCGACCCGGGTGCGGCCGACATCGGCTGGGCGCATGTGCCGCTGGGCGATCTGCATGACCGGCTGGCCCGCAAGGCGCTCGACTCGGCGGGCGTTCGTATCGAGGTCCGTACACGCGTCACCTCCATCTCTACTGACGAGAACGGACGTTGGAGCGTTCAGGTTCCCGGCGAGACGCTCGAGACGGACGCCGTCGTGCTCGCCGTGGCCCAGCGCGAGGCGTACGACCTGCTGCCCGATGGTGCCCTCGACGCGCCCGAGCGACTGCTGGAGATCGGCACGGCGCCGATCCTCAACGTCCATGTCGTCTACGACCGCAAGGTGCTCGGCAGGCCGTTCTTCGCGGCCCTCGGCACCCCTGTGCAGTGGGTCTTCGACCGGACCGAGGCCTCCGGGCTGCGCGGCGGCCAGTACCTCGCCCTGTCCCAGTCGGCCGCGCAGGACGAGATCGACGAGCCTGTCGCCGCCCTGCGCGAGCGGTATCTGCCCGAACTGGAGCGGCTGTTGCCCAGGGCACGCGGCGCGCAAGTGAAGGACTTCTTCGTGACCAGGGAGCGCACAGCGACGTTCGCTCCCACCCCCGGCGTCGGACGGCTGCGGCCCGGCGCCCGTACCAAAGTCCCCGGCCTCTGCTTGGCCGGTGCGTGGACCGCCACAGGGTGGCCCGCGACCATGGAGAGTGCGGTCCGCAGTGGCGTGAGTGCGGCCGGCGCCGCGCTGAGCGCCCTGGGCCGGCCCCGCCCCAGCCACCTCTTCGACGTCGAGGAGGCGGCGTGATGCTCAACCAGCACACGGCGGCAGGCTCCCGCACCCCCGGTACCGCAACAAGAGGAGAGACTGTGCCCACTGTGCCCCCGGCCTCGAAGGCCGCTCGAGAGACCGCGGTGGACGTGACCGCGCTCCTGGAGCGCGGTCGGACCCTGGCCACGCCGGTACTGCGGGCGGCGATCGGCCGCCTGGCCGCTCCCATGGACACCGTTTCCGCCTACCACTTCGGCTGGATCGACGCCGACGGCAACCCCACGGCCGGCGACGGCGGCAAGGCCGTTCGCCCCGCCCTCGCGGTGCTCTCCGCCGAGGTCACCGGCGCCGCGCCCGAGGTAGGCATCCCCGGTGCCGTGGCCGTCGAGCTGGTCCACAATTTCTCGTTGCTGCACGACGACCTGATGGACGGCGACGAGCAGCGCCGCCACCGCGACACGGTCTGGAAGGTGCACGGCCCCGCCCAGGCCATCCTTGTCGGCGACGCCCTGTTCGCCCTGGCCAACGAGGTCCTGCTGGAGCTCGGCACCGTCGAGGCCGGCCGTGCCACCCGCCGTCTGACCACCGCCACCCGTGCCCTGATCGACGGTCAGGCGCAGGACATCTCCTACGAGCACCGCGACCGCGTCAGCGTCGAGGAGTGCCTGGAGATGGAGGGCAACAAGACCGGCGCCCTGCTCGCCTGCGCCAGCTCCATCGGCGCCGTCCTCGGCGGCGCGGACGACCGCACGGCCGACGCCCTGGAGAAGTACGGCTACCACCTGGGCCTCGCGTTCCAGGCCGTCGACGACCTCCTGGGCATCTGGGGCGACCCGGTCTCCACCGGCAAGCAGACCTGGAGCGACCTGCGCCAGCGAAAGAAGTCCCTGCCGGTCGTGGCCGCGCTCGCGGCGGGCGGATCGGCATCGGAGCGGCTCGGCGAGATCCTCGCCGCCGACGCCAAGAGCAGCGACTTCGAGAACTTCTCCGAGGAGGAGTTCGCGGCCCGCGCCGCCCTCATCGAGGAGGCGGGCGGCCGCGAGTGGACCACCGATGAGGCACGCCGACAGCACACCGTCGCCGTCGAGGCCCTCGACGCCGTGGACATGCCCGAGCAGGTGCGGGCGCGGTTCACGGCGCTCGCCGACTTCGTCGTCGTACGAAAGAGATGATCACCGACGGGCGAAAAGAGATGATCAGTATCGGTCGAATAGCCCTCGCGTAGTCGCCGGCCGGTGCAGCTGGAGCAAGCGCACCGGCCGACGGCGGACCCACAGCAGACGCACTACCTGTAGCACTGCACGAAGGGGAAGCCATGACAGCGACGACCGACGGAAGCACCGGGGCACTGCCACCCCGGGCAGCCGCGGCCAGCGACACGGACACCGAGACCCCCGTGGCGGCAGGGGTGCACGAAGCCGCCGAGCGCGCGGTCCGGCGCGCCACCGACTTCCTGCTGGCGAAGCAGGACGCCCAGGGCTGGTGGAAGGGCGACCTCGAGACGAACGTCACGATGGACGCCGAGGACCTGCTGCTCCGTCAGTTCCTGGGCATCCGCGACGAGAAGACCACACAGGCCGCGGCGCTCTTCATCCGAGGCGAACAGCGCGAGGACGGCACCTGGGGCACCTTCTACGGCGCGCCCGGCGAACTCTCCGCAACCGTCGAGGCGTATGTCGCCCTGCGTCTGGCCGGCGACGCGCCCGACGCCCCGCACATGGCGAAGGCCTCCGCCTGGATCCGCGCGCAGGGCGGCATCGCCGCCTCCCGGGTCTTCACCCGGATCTGGCTGGCCCTGTTCGGCTGGTGGAAGTGGGAGGACCTGCCCGAACTCCCACCGGAGCTCATCTACTTCCCCAAGTGGTTCCCGCTCAACATCTACGACTTCGGCTGCTGGGCCCGGCAGACCATCGTCCCGCTGACCATCGTCTCCGCGAAGCGCCCGGTCCGGCCCGCGCCCTTCCCGCTCGAAGAACTGCACACCGACCCGGCCCACCCCAACCCGCCCAAACCCCTTGCCCCGGCCGTCAGTTGGGAGGGCGCCTTCCAGCGGCTCGACAAGGCGCTGCACCAGCTGCGCAAGGTCGCCCCGCGCAGGCTGCGCAGAGCCGCCATGAACAGCGCCGCCCGCTGGATCATCGAGCGACAGGAGAACGACGGCTGCTGGGGCGGCATCCAGCCGCCGGCGGTGTATTCGGTCATCGCCCTGCACCTGCTGGGTTACGACCTCGAACACCCCGTGATGCGCGAGGGGTTGGCGTCGCTGGACCGGTTCGCCGTCTGGCGCGAGGACGGGGCCCGGATGATCGAGGCCTGCCAGTCGCCGGTCTGGGACACCTGCCTCGCGACGATCGCGCTCGTGGACGCGGGCGTGCCCGCCGATCATCCGCAGCTCGTCAGGGCCGCGGACTGGATGCTGGGCGAGGAGATCGTGCGGCCCGGGGACTGGGCCGTGAAGCGTCCCCAACTGCCACCGGGCGGCTGGGCGTTCGAGTTCCACAATGACAACTACCCGGACATCGACGACACCGCCGAGGTGGTCCTCGCGCTGCGCCGGGTCCGGCACCCCGACCCGGAGCGGGTGGAGAGGGCGATCGGGCGCGGGGTGCGCTGGAACCTCGGGATGCAGTCGAGGAACGGGGCCTGGGGCGCCTTCGACGTCGACAACACCAGCCCCTTCCCGAACCGGCTGCCCTTCTGCGACTTCGGCGAGGTCATCGACCCGCCGTCGGCGGACGTCACCGCGCACGTCGTCGAGATGCTCGCGGTCGAGGGCCTGGCCCACGATCCGCGCACCCGGCGCGGCATCCAGTGGCTGCTCGCCGAGCAGGAACCGGACGGCTCGTGGTTCGGGCGCTGGGGCGTCAACTACGTCTACGGCACCGGATCGGTCGTACCCGCCCTGGTGGCCGCCGGCTTCCCGGGCTCCCACCCCGCGATCCGCCGCGCCGTGACCTGGCTGGAGTCCGTCCAGAACGACGACGGCGGCTGGGGCGAGGACCTGCGCTCCTACAGGTACGTCAAGGAGTGGAGCGGCAAGGGTGCCTCGACCGCCTCGCAGACCGCGTGGGCGCTGATGGCGCTGCTGGCCGCGGGGGAGAGGGACTCCAAGGCCGTCGAGCGCGGCATCGAGTGGCTCGCGGCCACCCAGCGGGCGGACGGCTCCTGGGACGAGCCGTACTTCACCGGTACCGGGTTCCCCTGGGACTTCTCGATCAACTACCACCTCTACCGGCAGGTCTTCCCGCTCACCGCGCTCGGCCGCTACGTCCACGGCGAGCCCTTCGCCGACAGGTCCGGGGCGACCCTGGCCGAGGTCAAGGGGAGCTGATGAGCCCACAGCCCGCCTCGGCCCCGCTGCTGATCGCCTGCGCGCTCGGCATCGAGCAGCTCGCCCTGCGCACGGGCGAGCGCGGCGGGGCCGGCGGGCCGGTCACCGTGCTCCGTACGGGGATGGGCCCCCGGGCGGCCGAACGTTCCGTCACCCGGATGCTGGCCGACCCGGTCCTCGCCGGGGCCGCCGTGCTCGCCACGGGCTTCTGTGCGGGGCTCGCTCCCGGGATGCACCCCGGCGACCTGGTCGTCGCCGAGGAGACCCGGGATCCGGCGGGAACCATTCCGTGCGTGGGGACCGACCTACTCGTCAAAGAGCTGGTGCGCGCCGTCCCCGGCCGCACCGTCCACACCGGACCACTCGCCGGATCCGATCACGTCATCCGTGGTCGGGAACGGTCCGACCTGCTCTCGACCGGCGCAATCGCGGTCGACATGGAGTCGGCGGCCACACTCCTGGGCGCCGTACGCACGGGCGAGCGCCCGGTTGCGGCCGTCCGGGTGGTCGTGGACGCTCCAGAACATGAACTCGTCCGGATCGGCACGTTGCGCGGTGGAATATCTGCCTTCCGCGTTCTTCGTTCCGTTCTGCCCGCTTTCTTCGAATGGCACCGTTCTTTGCTGCTCCCCAGGAGGTGAGCCAGATGGCCATGCCGCTGCGTCAGTCCATCAAGGTCGCTACTTACTTGGCCGAACAGAAGATCCGCAGGCGGGACAAGTTTCCGCTCATCGTCGAGCTGGAACCGCTCTTCGCCTGCAACCTGAAGTGCGAGGGCTGTGGCAAGATCCAGCACCCGGCCGGAGTGCTGAAGCAGCGGATGCCCGTCGCGCAGGCCGTGGGAGCGGTGCTCGAATCGGGCGCTCCGATGGTGTCCATCGCCGGCGGCGAGCCTCTGATGCACCCTCAGATCGACGAGATCGTGCGGCAGTTGGTGGCCAAGAAGAAGTACGTCTTCCTCTGCACCAACGCCATGCTGCTGCGCAAGAAGATGGACAAGTTCAAGCCCTCGCCGTACTTCGCGTTCGCCGTGCACATCGACGGCCTGCGCGAGCGCCACGACGAGTCGGTGGCGAAGGAGGGTGTGTTCGACGAGGCGGTGGAGGCCATGAAGGAGGCCAAGAGGCGCGGCTTCCGGGTCACCACCAACTCCACCTTCTTCAACACCGACACCCCGCAGACGATCATCGAGGTCCTCAACTACCTCAACGACGACCTCAAGGTCGACGAGATGATGATCTCGCCCGCCTACGCCTACGAGAAGGCCCCTGACCAGGAGCACTTCCTGGGCGTCGAGCAGACCCGGGAGCTGTTCAAGAAGGCCTTCGCGGGCGGCAACCGGCGCAAGTGGCGCCTCAACCACTCACCGCTCTTCCTGGACTTCCTGGAGGGCAAGGTCGACTTCCCGTGCACCGCATGGGCGATCCCGAACTACTCGCTGTTCGGCTGGCAGCGCCCCTGCTATCTGATGAGCGACGGGTACGTCCCGACGTACCGCGAGCTCATCGAGGAGACCGACTGGGACAAGTACGGCCGCGGCAAGGACCCGCGCTGCGCCAACTGCATGGCGCACTGCGGCTACGAGCCCACCGCCGTCCTCGCCACCATGGGCTCGCTGAAGGAGTCGCTGCGCGCCATGCGCGAGACGGTCTCCGGAAACCGGGAGTGACACCATGACCGCCATCCCCTTGGGCGTCCCCGAGGTACCGGTCCGGCCGATCGCCGAGCGGCGTGTGTCGCGGCTGATCCAGGTCGGTCCGGTGGCGGTGGGGGGCGGGGCCCCGGTGTCGGTGCAGTCGATGACGACGACGCGTACGTCGGACATCGGCGCCACGCTGCAGCAGATCGCCGAGCTCACGGCCTCGGGCTGCCAGATCGTGCGGGTGGCCTGCCCGACGCAGGACGACGCGGACGCGCTCGCGACGATCGCCCGCAAGTCGCAGATCCCGGTGATCGCGGACATCCACTTCCAGCCGAAGTACGTCTTCGCGGCCATCGAGGCGGGCTGTGCGGCCGTCCGGGTCAACCCCGGCAACATCAAGCAGTTCGACGACAAGGTCAAGGAGATCGCGCGGGCCGCCAAGGACCACGGCACGCCGATCCGCATCGGCGTCAACGCGGGTTCGCTGGACCGGCGGCTGCTGCAGAAGTACGGCAAGGCGACACCGGAGGCGCTCGTGGAGAGCGCGCTGTGGGAGGCGTCGCTCTTCGAGGAGCACGACTTCCGGGACATCAAGATCTCGGTCAAGCACAACGACCCGGTCGTGATGATCGAGGCGTACAAGCAGCTCGCCGCCCAGTGCGACTACCCGCTGCACCTCGGGGTGACCGAGGCCGGTCCAGCCTTCCAGGGCACGATCAAGTCGGCGGTCGCCTTCGGCGCGCTGCTCTCGCGGGGCATCGGCGACACGATCCGTGTCTCCCTGTCCGCGCCGCCCGCCGAGGAGGTCAAGGTCGGCATCCAGATCCTGGAGTCGCTGAACCTCCGGCAGCGGCGTCTGGAGATCGTCTCCTGCCCGTCGTGCGGGCGGGCCCAGGTCGACGTCTACAAGCTCGCCGACGAGGTCACGGCCGGTCTGGAGGGCATGGAAGTGCCGCTACGGGTGGCCGTCATGGGCTGTGTGGTCAACGGCCCCGGTGAGGCGCGGGAGGCGGACCTCGGGGTCGCCTCGGGCAACGGCAAGGGCCAGATCTTCGTCAAGGGCGAGGTCATCAAGACCGTCTCCGAGTCCAAGATCGTCGAGACGCTGATCGAAGAGGCGATGAAGATCGCCGAGCAGATGGAGCAGGACGGGGCCGCATCGGGCGCCCCCGCCGTCACGGGGAAACCGGCAGTGACGGTGAGTTGAACCAAGGCACGGACCGAGAGGGGGCCCGAGCGTGACGATTCTGGAGAGCATCCGGGGGCCGCGCGACCTGAAGGCGCTGTCCGAGGCGGAACTCGGTGAACTGTCCGACGAGATCCGGGAGTTCCTGGTGCACGCGGTCGCCAGGACCGGCGGACACCTCGGGCCCAACCTGGGGGTGGTGGAACTCTCCATCGCGCTCCACCGGGTCTTCGAGTCGCCGGTCGACCGCATCGTCTGGGACACCGGTCACCAGAGCTACGTGCACAAGCTTCTGACGGGACGGCAGGACTTCTCCAAGCTGCGCGGCAAGGGCGGCCTGTCCGGCTACCCCTCGCGCGAGGAGTCCGAGCACGACATCGTCGAGAACAGCCACGCCTCCACCGCGCTCGGCTGGGCCGACGGGCTCGCCAAGGCCCGTCAGGTGCAGGGGGAGAAGGGGCACGTCGTCGCGGTGATCGGCGACGGGGCGCTGACCGGGGGCATGGCCTGGGAGGCGCTGAACAACATCGCGGCCGCCAAGGACCGGCCGCTGATCATCGTCGTCAACGACAACGAGCGGTCGTACGCCCCGACCATCGGGGGCCTCGCCAACCATCTGGCCACCCTGCGCACGACCGACAGCTACGAGAAGGTCCTGGCCTGGGGGAAGGACGTACTGCTGCGGACCCCGCTGGTGGGCAGCACGATCTATGAGTCGCTGCACGGGGCGAAGAAGGGGTTCAAGGACGCCTTCGCGCCGCAGGGCATGTTCGAGGACCTCGGGCTGAAGTACGTCGGCCCGATCGACGGGCACGACATCGGCGCCGTCGAGTCCGCGCTCAGGCGGGCCAAGCGATTCCACGGGCCCGTGCTGATCCACTGCCTCACGGAGAAGGGGCGCGGCTACGAACCCGCCCTGGCCCACGAGGAGGACCACTTCCACACCGTCGGCGTGATGGACCCGCTGACCTGCGAACCGCTCGCACCGTCCAACGGGCCGTCCTGGACCTCGGTGTTCGGCGAGGAGATCGTGCGGATCGGGGAGGAGCGGGAGGACGTCGTGGCGATCACGGCGGCCATGCTGCACCCCGTCGGGCTGGGCAGGTTCGCCGAGCGGTTCCCGGACCGGGTGTGGGACGTCGGGATCGCCGAGCAGCACGCGGCCGTGTCGGCGGCGGGCCTCGCGACGGGCGGGGTGCATCCGGTCGTCGCCATCTACGCCACGTTCCTGAACCGTGCCTTCGACCAGTTGCTGATGGACGTCGCCCTGCACCGGTGCGGGGTGACCTTCGTGCTGGACCGGGCCGGCGTCACGGGCGCCGACGGGCCCTCCCACAACGGCATGTGGGACATGTCGATCCTCCAGGTCGTCCCCGGCCTCAGGATCGCCGCGCCGCGCGACGCCGACCAGCTGCGGGCACAGCTGCGCGAGGCCGTGGCCGTCGACGACGCGCCGACGCTCGTACGGTTCCCGAAGGAGTCGGTCGGGCCGTCGATCCCGGCGGTCGACCGGGTGGGCGGGCTGGACGTGCTGCACCGCGACGCGGGTGAGCCGGACGTCCTCCTGGTCGCCGTCGGCGTGATGGCCCCGGTGTGCCTCCAGGCGGCCGACCTGCTGCAGGCACGCGGCATCAACTGCACCGTCGTCGACCCCCGCTGGGTCAAGCCGGTCGACCCCGCGCTCGCGCCCCTCGCCGTACAGCACCGGTTGGTGGCCGTCGTCGAGGACAACAGCCGTTCCTCCGGGGTCGGCTCCGCGGTGGCGCTGGCGCTGAGTGACGCGGATGTCGACGTGCCGGTACGGCGGTTCGGCATCCCGGAGCAGTTCCTCGCGCACGCCAAGCGGGGCGAGGTGCTCGCCGACATCGGGCTCACGCCCGTGGAGGTGGCCGGCCGGATCAGCGCGAGCCTCGCCCTCAAGGAGGCCGAGGACGGGCCGGCCGGTCCGGGGCAGGCCGAGGGCGGCGATGACGGCCGTACCGGTCGTACCGGTGGTGACGGCCGTTCCGGTCGTGACGTCGTGTCAGTCAAGGAGAAAGCCGAATGACCACGGAGTTCGACCTCGGCAGACTCCTGGCCGAGCGCGGAGCCGAGCGCTACGAGCTGCACGCGAAGTACCTCAACCACCAGCTCCCGCGCATGCTGCAGACCATCGGCTTCGACAAGGTCTACGAGCGGGCCGAGGGCGCGTACTTCTGGGACGCGGACGGCGACGACCACCTGGACATGCTCGCCGGGTTCGGGGTGATGGGGCTGGGGCGCCACCACCCCGTCGTCCGCAAGGCGCTGCACGACGTCCTCGACGCCGGCCTCGCCGACCTCACCCGCTTCGACTGCCAGCCGCTGCCCGGGCTGCTGGCGGAGAGGCTGCTCGCGCACAGCCCGCATCTGGACCGGGTGTTCTTCGGCAACAGCGGGACGGAGGCGGTGGAGACCGCGCTGAAGTTCGCGCGGTTCGTCACCGGCAGGCCACGGGTCCTCTACTGCGACCACGCCTTCCACGGGCTGACCACCGGTTCCCTGTCGGTGAACGGCGAGTCCGGCTTCCGGGACGGCTTCGCCCCGCTGCTGCCGGACACGGCTGTACCGCTCGGCGATCTCGATGCCCTGGCGCGGGAGCTGAAGAAGGGCGACGTCGCCGCACTGATCGTCGAGCCGATCCAGGGCAAGGGCGTGCACGAGGCCCCGCCCGGCTATCTGCGGGCCGCCCAGGAGTTGCTCCACAGGCACAAGGCGCTGCTGATCGCCGACGAGGTGCAGACGGGGCTGGGACGCACCGGCGACTTCTACGCCTACCAGCACGAGGACGGTGTCGAGCCGGACCTGGTGTGCGTGGCCAAGGCGCTCTCCGGCGGGTATGTGCCGGTGGGCGCCACCCTCGGCAAGGACTGGATCTTCAAGAAGGTCTACTCGTCCATGGACCGCGTGCTGGTCCACTCGGCGAGCTTCGGGTCCAACGCCCAGGCCATGGCGGCGGGGCTCGCGGTGCTGTCCGTCATGGAGAACGAGCAGATCGTCGCCAACGCGCGGGCGACCGGGGAGCAGCTGAAGGCCCGGCTCGCCACGCTGATCGACAAGTACGAGCTGCTCGCCGACGTGCGCGGCCGGGGCCTGATGGTCGGCATCGAGTTCGGGCGGCCCAAGTCGCTCGGGCTGCGCAGCCGTTGGACCATGCTGCAGGCCGCACGCAAGGGCCTGTTCGCGCAGATGGTCGTCGTACCGCTGCTGCAGCGACACCGCATCCTCACCCAGGTCTCCGGCGATCACCTGGAGGTCATCAAGCTGATCCCGCCGCTGATCATCGGGGAACGGGAGGTGGACCGGTTCGTCGACGCCTTCACGGATGTGATGGACGAGGCGCACAGTGGCGGCGGGTTGATGTGGGACTTCGGGAAGACGCTGATCAAGCAGGCGGTCGCCAACCGCTAGCACGGCGGCGGGCCCGGCTCCACCGGGCCCGCCGCCGGGAGGCCCCGTCTCGCATTAATCGATCGCATGAACGATCACCCCGGGGCGCAATCGACGGATGCCAAGCCCAGCGGAGCAGCTGCTCTCCGCACTCGAAACACTGCCGTTCCCGGCCCGGCGGCACGGTGACCGGTCTGCTCGCGGCGCAACTGGTGGCCTCGACGGCGGGCAGCCTCGACTGGCCGGAGGAGTGGCGGTCGCTGCTGCGGCTGCTGCGCAGGCATTCGGACCCCGACGTCCGGCAGCGGGCACACCGGACGATGACCGCGTCGGAGTGACATCCGGGAGGTGATCAGGCCGCTATGGCGGCCGAAGGTGCGTTTGCCTCTGAGGCAAGAAATTTGCCCATCAGGTAAACGCCGGGCTGAATGGGAGGCATGAACTCTCCCGAGGCCGAGCCGTCGGACGGGTCGGAAGGCGTCCTGCCCGTCGTCGCGCCCCAGCTCCGCGCGCTGCGCCGCCGTGCCTCCCTCACCCTGGAGGCCGCGTCCCGCTCCGCCGGGCTGTCGCCCGCCCACCTCTCCCGACTGGAGACCGGGCAGCGCCAGCCCTCGCTGCCGATGCTGCTCGCGCTCGCACGCATCTACGGTACGACCGTCTCCGAGCTGCTCGGCGAGACGGTCACCGACCGGGACGCCGTCGTGCGCGCCGCCGACATGGAACCGACCGCGGCGGGCGGCTGGACCTACTTCCAGGCGGGCGCGGCCGGACGCGGAATGCAGGCCCTGCGCGTCCAGGTGCCCTACGGCTCGCAGGGCGACATCGTGCGCGTGCACGCCGGCGAGGAGTGGCTCTATGTGCTCCAGGGGCGGCTACGGCTGCGCCTCGGGGACACCACGCACCGGCTCGCGCCCGGCGACAGCGCGCACTTCGACTCGCTCACCCCGCACCGCATCGCCGCCCAGGACCCGGGCGGGGTCGAGCTCCTGTTCGTCCACACCCTGCTGCAGAGCCCCACGGCCACCCTGTGCCTGGGCCCCACTCCTGGAGAGAGGCCATGAACAACATGGAGGAGAAGTTCCCGCGCGCCCTGTGGGTGCGGCTGATCATCTACATCGCGGTGGGGCATGTCTTCGCCGCCTTCATCTACCTGCTGTTCGAGATGGGAGCGAGGTAGGCGCGGGCGCGAAGGCGCCGGGAACGCGGTGGGGGCCGGGGCGAGGCCCGCGGCCGCCCTCAGTCGAGCAGCCGCTCCCGCAGCCGCTCCCGGGCCTGCGGAGTGATCCCCAGACCCTGCTCCAGATAGGCGTCGACGCCGCCCCACGTCTCCTCGATCGTCTCGAAGGCCGCCGTCAGATACTCGGCGCGCGCGTCGAACAGCGGACTGAGCAGCTCCATGACCTCGGGGGAGTAGGCCGAGGCGGAGCTGCTGGTGCGGTGCACCTTGTAGCGGCGGTGCTTGGCGTTGGACTCCAGGTAGTCGGCGAGGATCGCCTCGCGCTCGACGCCGAGGGCGAGCAGCGTCACGGCGATGGACAGCCCGGCGCGGTCCTTGCCGGCCGCGCAGTGCATCAGGGCGGGGACGCTGTCCTCCACGAGCGCGTGCAGCACCTGGGAGTGCTCGGCGGTGCGCTCCTTGATGATCGTGCGGTACGAGGCGATCATCCGGCCCGCGGCCCTGCCGTCGGAGAGGATCTCGCGCAGCTGGTCGATGTCGCCGTCGCGCACCATCCGCCAGAACTCCGCGCCGTCCGCGGGGTCGCTCAGCGGCAGGTTCACATTGCGCACGCCCGTCAGCTCGACGTCGGGCCCCTCGAGCTTCTGGTCCGCCGCGTTGCGGAAGTCGAAGATCGTGTGCAGGCCCAGGGAGCCGAGGAAGGTGGCGTCCTCCTCGGTCGCGTGCGCGAGGTGGCCACTGCGGAACAGCACTCCGTACCGCACCCGCCGTCCGTCCACAGTCGGCAGGCCGCCCACGTCGCGGAAGTTGCGGACTCCGGCCAGCTCGGGCTCGGTCGACGGGATCTGCTGCGTCACGGGGGCTCCTCCCAGTCGGCCCCGCCGGCGCGGCTCGGCGGTGCGGCCGACGGGGTGCGCTCTCGACCATACGACATGGATTCCTGGGGCAATGAGTTGTCCACAGGCATTGCATCGGAGGCTGACGGGCCTTGATGATGTTGGTGCTTGAGTGGACCTGTTCGAATCTGTGAGGGCCTGATGCTGGAGATCTCCGACCGTGGACGTACCTGGGTTCTTTCCGGGCCAACCAGCAGTTACGCCCTCCACCTGACGGAGGCCGACGAACTGCTGCACCTCCACTGGGGCCCGCGGATCGCGCTCGCCGACGCCGAGGAGCTGGCCGCGCGCCCGCTGCCGGAGTACCGGCCCTTCGAGTCGCAGCTCGACGGTCACGAGGAGTACCCGGTCGAGGGCGGCCCCCGCTTCGTGCGGCCGGCCCTGTCCGTGCGCACTGCCGGGCGTCGCGGCACCGAGTGGACCTTCGAGGCGTACGAGACGTACGGGGCCGGGGTTGCCGAGGGCGAGGAGCTGCGGCTGCGGTTCCGGGACGGCGGGCTGGGCGTCACGCTGCACTACCGGATGCGTGACGACGTCGTCGAGCGCTGGGTGACCCTGGACAACCAGGGGCCCGATCTGGAGCTGCTGCGCGCCGACTCCGCGACCTGGACCCTGCCCGACCGCGAGGACTGGCGGCTGTCGCAGCTGCACGGACGCTGGGCCGCGGAGTCCCGGCTGACGCAGTCCTCCCTCACCTACGGTGAGAAGGTCATCGGCAGCCGCCGCGGTCACACCGGGCACCCCCTTCTGCCATGGGTCGCACTCGACACCGATGCCACCGAGGAGCGCGGCGAGGTGTACGGCTGCGCCCTCGCCTGGTCGGGGTCCTGGCGGATCGCGGTGGCCCAACTGCCGGACGCGCGCGTGCAGATCACCGGTGGGGTCGGCTACGACGAGTCGGGTCTGCTGCGGCTGGCGGCGGGGGAGTCGTTCGTGACGCCCGTCTTCGCCGGGCTGTGGAGCGACGGCGGCTTCGGGGGCGCGAGCCGTGCCTGGCACGCCTACCAGCGTGCGCATGTGATCCCGGACGCCCATCAGGACCGTCCCGTGCTGTTCAACTCGTGGGAGGCGACGGGGTTCGACATCTCCGAGGAGCAGCAGCGTGCCCTCGCGCGACGGGCCGCGGCGGTCGGCGTCGAGCTGTTCGTCGTCGACGACGGCTGGTTCGGGGCGCGCACCAGTGACCGTGCCGGGCTCGGCGACTGGACGCCCAACCCCGACCGCTTCCCCAACGGCCTCAAGCCCCTCGCCGACTACGTGCACGCCCTCGGTATGCAGTTCGGCATCTGGGTCGAGCCGGAAATGGTCAATCCGGACAGCGAGCTGTATCGCGCCCACCCGGAGTGGGTGCAGCACCAAGAGGGGCGAAAGCGGACAGAATTCCGCAATCAGCTCGTACTGAACCTCGCCCGCGAGGACGTCCAGGAGTACCTCTGGAACCAGCTCGACGGGATCCTCTCCAGTGCCCCGATCGACTACGTGAAGTGGGACTTCAACCGCTGCTTCAGCGACGCGGGCTGGCCCGGCGAGGCGTACCCGCAGCGGCTCTGGATCGATCATGTGCGCGCCTTCTACGCCCTCTTGGACCGGCTGCGGGACGCTCACCCGGGAGTCGCCTTCGAGTCCTGCTCGGGCGGTGGCGGCCGGATCGACCTGGGTGTGCTGAGCCGTACCGACCAGGTGTGGACCTCCGACAACACCGACCCGCTCGACCGGCTCGCCATCCAGCACGGCTTCAGTCAGATCCATCCGGCGCGGGTCATGGCCGCATGGGTCACCGACAGCCCGAACAACCAGCTCAACGGCCGGGTGAGCTCGCTTCGGTTCCGGTTCGTGAGCGCCATGGCCGGGGTGCTCGGCGTCGGCGGCGACCTCACCCAGTGGAGCGAGGAGGAGCTCGCCGAGGCGCGGGAGTGGGTGGAGCTCTACAAGGAGATCCGTCCCCTCGTGCAGCGCGGGGACCTCTACCGGCTGCGGCCCCCGCGCGGCGGCCTGAGTGCCGTGCAGTACGTGCGCGGCGACGAGGCGGTCGTCCTCGCCTGGCTCCAGTCGCAGAGCCATGGAGAGGCCGCGCCGGCGTTGCGGCTTCGCGGACTCGACCCGACCGCCTCGTATGAATGCCGCGAAACGGGCGAACTCCACCGAGGTGCCGTATTGCTGCATCACGGACTATTTACCGGCCTGCGAGGCGACCTCGATGCGACGGTTATCCGACTGCGTCGCATCTAGGCGTTCTGTCCGAATTGGCGCCTTCATTCCAACTCGCTCTGGAGCAAGGGAAGCTGGAGCAGTGTCACGTGAGGAGCGTCATATTCGTGACCGTGCGTCGCCCGTCATGTTCACGTAATTCGCGCGCTTTTCAAGGGGTTTTGAGCCGGGTGGCGTGCCCGTAATTTACGCAGTGTGACCGAGAATTCCCACAAGGGATCAACAGGAACGCATTCGGACGGAACCTCTCACTTGTTCCCGTGCGTCTTCCTCGCTTACGTTCGCCACCAATCCGGACGGACGCCTAATCCTGCCGCCGACCGGATCCCGCGCTAACTCACCCGTGTACGGCAGGAGCGGGGGACCCACAGGTACAACCGCCTGTTCCGGTCTCCGGAACGGCTTGGGGTCAAGTCGCGTCTCGACGCGGCCGGGCATCTCCAGCCCGCACCCGACAGCTCACCTCGCAGGCGCCGGAGAGGAATTCGCCATGCCCGCGAAGGGTAAGCACCGCCGCCCGAAGTCCCCGCGCTTCGCCCGCTCCATCGCCGTCGCCGGAACCGGCGGCGCCGCGCTCGCTCTCCCGCTCATCGGGGCGACCGGCGCCCACGCCGCTCCCGCGCAGTCCGTTTCGGAAAAGGCCGTTCAGGTTCTTCCGGTCGCCGACAAGAAGGTGGCTGAGAAGAAGGCCGCCGAGAAGAAGGGCACGGCCCGGAAGGCGGGTGTGCAGACCTATTCGGTGAAGGTCGGCGACTACCTTTCGAAGATCGCGGACGAGCAGAACGTCAGTGGCGGGTGGAAGAAGCTCTACGCCGACAACCGCGAGGCCGTCGGTGCGGACCCGTCCCTGATTCACCCCGGTCTGAAGCTCTCGATAGGCGGCAAGAAGGCCACGGCGAGCGCCCCCAAGTCGCCGTCCGCTTCCAAGTCTTCCTCGCCTTCCTCGTCCTCTTCGGCCCCGAAGTCGTCGGATTCGTCCGCCTCGAAGTCCTCCGCGGCGAAGACGACCAAGGCCGCCCGGAGCGCCGAGACCACCAGCACCGCCAATGGCTTCAGCGCCCCCCTGGCCACGTCCGCGGTCGGCACCGCGTACAAGGTGGCGGGCAGCATGTGGTCCAGCGGCTACCACACCGGCGTCGACTTCTCCGCCGCGACCGGCACCCCGCTGAAGGCGGTCGGCGCGGGCACCGTCGTCTCCGCCGGCTGGGGCGGTGCGTACGGCAACCAGGTCGTCATCCAGCTCGCCGACGGCTACTACGCCCAGTACGCCCACCTCTCCTCGCTCTCCGTGTCGGCCGGCCAGACCGTGAGCGCGGGCCAGCAGATCGGCCTCTCCGGCGCGACCGGCAACGTGACCGGCCCGCACCTGCACTTCGAGATCCGCACCACGCCGGACTACGGCTCGGACGTCGACCCGGTCGCCTACCTCCGCTCCAAGGGCGTCGCCATCGGCTGACCCCCGGCTCACCACCTCGCCTGACACGCAGCCGAAGGCCGGACCCCGATCCCCGGGTCCGGCCTTCGGTGTGTCCGGCTTCGTCGGCCGACGGGGATCCGCGCCGGCCGACGGGGATCCGCGCTGGGAGGCCGCCCACCTCAGCGGCGTTCATGATCGCCGCATTGCGGTCTTGTGGCAGGCGTGCCCGGGGCGTCGACAGTGAGGGGAGAGCGGGGGCACAGTGATCTCCGTAGCGCCGCAAGCGCTTTCCATGCTGCCTTCCACGGCCCACGGAGGTCCCCGTGCCCGGCGTCGACCGACGCACCGTCATCAAGGGCGCCGCAGTCGCGCTGCAACTCACGGGCTCCACCTGGACGGTGATCGCGGGGCCGGTCGGCGGTGGTGTACAGCCCGTCATGGCGTACGGCGACTCGAACGTCGTCCGGCCTGATGACGGTCGCCTCACCTACGAGGGCCACTGGGGCCGGACCGCGGATGCCGCGATCACCGTCAACTCCGGTTCCCTGCTGACCTTCCGCTTCACCGGCGACACGGCCGACGCCCTGTTCGACGTCTCGTCGATCACCGTGCCCACGCAGATCTACGTCTCGGTCGACGCAGGTCCGAAGCGGCTGTACGCCGTCGACCGCGGCGACATCGCGCGCCGACGGTACGGCCGCCTACCCCACCCTCGTCGCCGACGCCCTGCACGCCTCGCTGACCCAGGTCGGCTTCGGACGGCAGGGCGTGATCAAGACCGGCAACGGAGGAGTGCCGGCCGCGCAGGAGGCGTACGGCTGGAACTACGCGGGTTCCAGGGCGGACCCGGACCGCCCGCATCCTCGCGCTGCACCCGTTCGACGGTACGCACGCCGACGACATCGCCGCCGTCGACGAACTCGCCGACCGACGCGTCGAGTTCGTCGACACCACCGACTGGCTCTCCCCGCCGGACGGGGACTTCAACGGGACCGTCCCACCCAGCGCCCAAGGCCACCGCAAGGCGGCCGACCGACTGATCGCCCTCATCGCAAAGGAGCTCTAGTGCACGCCAACCGACGCCGAAGAACCGGTGCCGTCGCCGCGGTGGCCCTGCTGGCCGGGCTGATCTCCGCGCCCGCCGGTCACGCCGCCGAGCCGCGCCGCATCCTGGAGAACCTCGACCGCGGACTGGTCGCCGTGCCCTCCGGCGAGGGCACCTTCCTCAGCTGGCGCCTGCTCGGCACCGAGTATGCGCGGCACGGAAACGCCATCGCTTTCAACGTGTACAAGAACGGTCGCCGACTGAACCGGGCTCCGGTGATCAACTCGACGACGTACCAGGACAACACCCGAGGTGCGGGCACGTATACGGTACGGGCCGTGGTCAACGGGCGTGAAAGGAAGGCGAGTTCGGCCGCGCTCGAGTTCTCGCGGGGATACGCCGAGATCCCGCTCGCCACCGCCGACGGCTACACCGTGCAGCATGCCTGGCCCGGCGACCTCGACGGCGACGGACGCTACGAACTCGTCGTCAGCCGTCTCTCCCGGACCCGTGACAGGCCCGACCTGCTGGAGGCGTACACCCTCACCGGCGACCGCCTGTGGCGCGTCGACCTCGGCCCCGGTTCGCACAACCAGGTCGGCGGAAACGGCGCCAACGACCCCGCGCCCGCCGCGATCAGTGGTTCGACGGCGATCGGCGGATACCGCAACGACGACAACGTCACCGTCTACGACCTCGACGGCGACGGAAAGGCCGAGGTGCTGGTGCACACGGCCGACGGGACGACCTTCGCGGACGGCTCGAAGGTCACCGCGGCCTCGCCCGCCAACCAGTTCGTCTCGGTCATCGACGGCGCGACCGGCACCGAGCGCACCCGGCAGCCCGTCCCCGACGACCTCGTCGCCGACGGGCCCTCCGGCGGCCACTTCGGCATCGCCTACCTCGACGGCGAACGCCCGAGCCTCGTCACCAAGTTGGTCACCCGGGTAGGCGCCAAGCGGGGCGCCTTCCGGATCCTCTTCCAGACGTGGGACTTCAACGGCACGGACCTGAACCGCCGTTGGAAGTACGCCGTCCCGTCCGACAGCGGCGCGACCAGCTTCCACCAGATCCGCACCGTCGACGTCGACCAGGACGGCACGGACGAGATCGCCGACGGCAACTACGTCGTGAACAGCGACGGCACCCTGCGCTACGTCGTCGACGGCGCCGGCCACGGCGACCGCTTCCACATCGCAGACCTCGACCCCGACCGCCCCGGCCTGGAGGGCTTCGCCATCCAGCAGGCGGAGCTGGGCGTCATACCGAAGTTCCCCTGGTACTACTACGACGCCGACACGGGTGAGCGCCTGGTGACCGGGCAGCACCCGGCGGACTGGGAGAACGACACCGACATCGACGTGGGCCGCGGCAGCACCGGCGACATCGACCCCGGCCACCCCGGCTACGAGTACTGGACCTCCACCGCCGACGTCACCGCCCCCGGCGCGGGCGTCTACAACGTCCAGGACGGCAAGGTCTCCACGACCACGCCCAGCGTCAACTTCCGTATCTGGTGGGACGGCGACAAGGCGTCGGAGAACCTCGACTTCACCCACGTCGAGAAGTGGGACCCGGCGACCGAGACCACCTCGAAGATCTTCGAGGCGACCGGGGTCGTCTCCGGCGCCCGCAACGCCTCCCCGTTCTACGGCGACATCGTCGGCGACTGGCGCGAGGAGATCCTCGCCGAGACCGCCGACCACACCGCCCTGCGCCTCTACACCACCACCGAGCCGACGAAGACGCGCGTCTACACGCTCGCCCAGAACCCCGAGTACCGCCTCGGCTGGACCGTGCGCGGCTATCTGCAGTCGACGTACACCGACTACTACCTCGGCACCGAGACCCGTCGGATCCCCAAGCCCTCCCTCACCCTCCCGGAAGGAGCCCTCTCCCGTGACGACCACGCGTAGAGCCTTCGGAGCCCTGGCCGCCGGCGCCGCACTGGCCGCCCTCGCCCCCGCCACCACCGCGAGCGCCACTGCCCGCCATCGCCGGCTGATCGCCCACGACGACTTCCGGCACGGCCTCGGCCGGTGGGCCGTGGAACTGGAGAAGGGCGGTACCGTCACCGCCTCGCGCGGGGTGCTGGAGGTCGATGTGCCCGCGGGCGCGACGATCTGGTTCAAGGAGCGGCTGGAAGGCCCGTACGTCATCGAGTACACGGCCACGCCGATATCGGCAGGCGGAGTCAACGACCGGGTCTCCGACCTCAACAACTTCTGGAACGCCACCGACGTCCGCTCCCCGGACGACATCTTCGCCACCGAGCGGGGCGGGGTGCTGGCGGAGTACGACTACCTCAGGACGTACTACGTCGGCTACGGCGCCAACACGAACACCACGACACGGCTGCGCCGGTACGTCGGCGAGGCCGGGGTCCGCCCGCTGGTCCACGACTACACCGAGCCGCTGCTCGTGGCGAACGAGCCCCACCGGGTCCGGATCGTCTCCGACGGTTCGACCGTGCGGTGGTGGAACAACGGACGGCTCGTCTTCGACTACAGCGACCCGGAGCCGTACACGAGCGGGCACTTCGCCTTCCGGACCACGTGGAGCCACTTCCGCATCAGCGGCTTCCGGGTGTGGCGGTTGAGCCCACAACAGCCCTGATCAGAGGCTTATTCCTGGTTTGGCCAATACTTTAGGAGTGGCTTATCTCACCGCGCGTCAACCCTTCCTTACGGTCGCGTAGGTCACATTCGAAGGTGAATCATGCCCGTGTGGCAGACGATTCGAAGAGTGACAGCAGATCAGAGATCGGGTCGTACGTCGCGGTGGGGGACAGCTTCACCGAGGGCGTCGGCGACCCCGGCCCCGACGGGGCGTTCGTCGGCTGGGCCGACCGGTTCGCGGTACTCCTCGCGGACCGGCGGCCCGAGGGCGACTTCGACTACACCAACCTCGCCGTGCGCGGCAAACTGCTCGACCAGATCATCGAGGACCAACTCCCGAAGGCCGCGGAACTGGCCCCGGACCTGGTCTCGTTCTGCGCGGGCGGCAACGACATCATCCGGCCCGGCACCGACCCCGACGAGGTGGCCGAGCGCTTCGAGCGGGCCATCGCCCGGCTCACCTCCGCCGTCGGCACCGTCATGGTGACGACCGGCTTCGACACCCGTGGCGTGCCCGTGCTGAAGCACCTGCGCGGCAAGATCGCCACCTACAACGGACATGTGCGGGCCATCGCCGACCGGTACGGCTGTCCCGTGCTCGACCTGTGGTCCCTGAAGACCGTCCAGGACCGCCGGGCCTGGGACGACGACCGGCTCCACCTGTCTCCCGAGGGGCACACGCGCGTGGCGCTGCGCGCGGGCCAGGTCCTCGGCCTGGAGGTGCCGGCCGACCCGGACCAGCCGTGGCCGCAGCTCCCGCCCCGCGGCACCCTGGAGATCCGCCGGGACGACGTCCACTGGGCGCGCGAGTACCTGGTGCCGTGGATCGGGCGGCGCCTGCGCGGCGAGTCGTCGGGTGACCATGTGACGGCCAAGGGCGCGCTGTCGCCGGACGACATCAAGATGCGGATCGAATCGGTGGCTTGAGGCCGCGCGTCGGCGGTGTGGGCCGCGCCCTGTTCGAGGGGGCGCGGCCCACACGGCTGTCAGGGACCGAATGCGGCCGCCATGGGCCCGGGGAGTCTGCCGACCGCGCGGTGTCGGGCGACCTCACCGCGCCGACGCGGTCAACGCCTCCCGCTCCAGTCCCAGTTCCCGGGCGAGCGTCTCGTCCACCCACTCCTGGGCACGCGCGCGTGACACCGCGCCCGGGTACGACGTCAGCTGTACGGCGAGTCCGTCGAGGAGGGCCGTGAGACGCAGGGCCGTGCCGGTGGGGTCGGGGCAGTGGAACTCGCCCGCGGCCACGCCCTCCGCGATGACCTCGGTGATGGCGGCCTTCCACCGCCGGTCGAGGTCCCGTGTGACCTCCTGCAGCGCGGGCTCGCGCAGCGACGCCGCCCAGCCCTCGATCCACAGCCGCCAGCCCTTGGCCTGTCCGGTCGGCGCGTACCACCGCACGGCCGCCCTCAGGCGTCGCAGCGCCGTCGTCCGGCGGCCGAGGATTCTGCCCAGGCGACCCAGGTCGCCCTCGGCCGCATGGGTGAACGCGGCGGCGACCAGCTTCTCCTTCGTGGCGAAGTGATAGAGCACCAGGGCGTTGCTCACCCCGAGCGCCGAGGCCACGTCGGCGATCCTGACCGCCGCCACACCTCGCGCCTCTATCTGCTCGACGGCGGCCCGCAGCAACTCCTCACGCCGCTCCGCCACGCTCAACCGCACTCTTGTCACTCCGTCACCCTAAGGCCTCACCCCAGGCTGTTCCCTGGTCACAGCGGGGCGGAGCCCGCTCCCTCGACCGTCACCGGTGCAGGCCGAACCGCTCGGCGATCACCGGCAGCCGGTCCGCCGCGATGGCGTGCGCGGCGGCGCGGGGCGTCGTCCCGTCGGCCTCGGCACGGGCCAGAGTGCGGTCGGTCAGCGCGCGCATGGAGCGGCGGATGTGCGCGAACGCCTCGACGTCGTCCGCGCCGATGTCGCCGAACAGCGTCCACCACCACCAGGCGTTCGTGGCCGAGTTGACCACCACGTCGGGCAGTACGGTGACGCCCCGCGCGGCCAGCAGATCCTCCGCCTCGGGGCGTACGGGCATGTTGGCCGCCTCGGCGATCCAGCGTGCGGTGATCCGTTCCTGGTTCGTGGCGTCGATCGCGTACGAGACCGCCGCCGGCACCAGCACCTCCGCCTCGGCCGCCAGCCAGTCCTCACCCGGCGCTTCGCGGTCACCGGGGCGCAGTACGGCACGGTCGACGGTGCCGTACGCGTCCCGCGCCGCGAGCAGCGCCTCGATGTCGAGGCCCGCCGGGTTGGCGATCGTGCCCTTGATGTCGGCGACCGCCACGACCGTGAGCCCCGCGCGCGTGAGGAAGCGCGCCGTCGCGCCGCCCATGGTCCCGAGGCCCTGCACGGCGACGCGGGTCCTCCAGTACGGCACGCCGGCCCGGTCCAGGGCCGTGAGCACCGACTCGGCGACCCCGCACCCGCCGACCAACTCGTCGAGCCCGATGCCGTCCACCTCGACCGCGAACGCGTCCGCGAGCCGCCGCCGGGCGCCGGCCTCGTCGTCGAGCAGCGGATACACGGCCTGCACGGACGAGACGAGCCCCGCCTCGACGGCCGCCCGGTCGACCACGTCCTGGGAGAGGCCCAGGTCCTCGCCCGTGGTCCAGAAGCTCTCGATGTACGGCCGCATGGCTTGCAGGTAGCGCACCAGGAGCCCGTAGGCCTCCGGATCCCGGGGATCGCAGTCGATGCCGCCCTTGGCGCCGCCCAGCGGGACGTACCGGGCCTCGGGGTCGTAGTGCAGGGCTTCCTTCATGCTCATGCCGCGGGCGAGCCCGGCGACCTCGTCCAGCGTGCAGCCCGGCCGCATCCGCAGCCCACCGCTGGACACGCCGCGCACCAGCCGGTCGACGACCAGGAAGCCCTGGCGGCCGGTGACGTGGTCGGTCCAGGTGAGCGACAGCAGTGGGGTGGTCATGAGGTCTCCGGTGAGGGTGGGGCCGCGTACCGCGCGCGGCTACTGAACGCGGAGTCAGTATCGGCGGGTCAGTATCGGAGGGAAGGCGGGGACATGTCAACGTACTGATCGGATCTTCAGTGGCGAGCCGCCGCAGAAGGCATCGGGAAAAGCATCGGGAATGCCCGCGGGGGCGCCGGGGTTGTCCCAGGGGCACGGCGGGGCTGTCGGAGAGGCCGACCATAATGGAAGCCTCACCGACTCCACCTGGAGGTACCGTGGCCGGTTTCCGTCTCCCGAGCTCCGGGCTCCGCGCCCTGCGGCCCGAGGCCTTCGGCGTGGATCCGAGCGGTGAGCGCATGGCGCGCATCCGCAGATCGCCGAACTTTAGGAACGGGGTCTTCCAGAACCCCGGAGGCGTCGCCCGGACCCGTCCCTCCGGGTCGATGCTGGAGTTCGCCAAAGTCTTTTTCGACAAGGACACCAGACCCCACCGGGTCCCGAAGGGCACCGTGCCGGTGCACCCCACCACCTACGCCGACCTGGCGAAGCCGCCCGTCGGCGGACTGCGCCTGACCTGGATGGGGCACTCGAGCATCCTCGCGGAGATCGACGGCCACCGGGTGCTCTTCGACCCCGTGTGGGGCGAGCGCTGCTCTCCGTTCCCCTTCGCCGGGCCCAAGCGGCTGCACCCCGTGCCGTTGCCCCTCGAAGCGCTCGGTCCGGTCGACGTCGTCGTCATCTCGCACGACCACTACGACCACCTGGACCTGCCCACGATCAAGGCGCTGGCCGGCACGGACACCGTCTTCGCCGTACCGCTCGGCGTTGGCGCCCACCTCGAGCACTGGGGCGTGTCCGCCGACCGACTGCGCGAACTGGACTGGCACGAGACCACGAAGGTCGGCGGCCTCACCCTGACCGCCACCCCGGCCCGCCACTTCTGCGGCCGCGGACTGCGCAACACGCAGCACACCCTCTGGGCGTCCTGGGCCGTCGCCTCGGACGAGCACCGGATCTACCACAGCGGTGACACCGGCTATTTCGAGGGCTTCAAGGACATCGGCGCCGACCACGGCCCGTTCGACGCCACGATGATCCAGGTCGGCGCCTACTCGGACTTCTGGCCCGACATCCACATGACACCGGACGAGGGGGTGCGGGCCCACCTGGACCTGCAGGGCGGCGATCCGGCCGCGGGCGTCATGCTCCCGATCCACTGGGGGACCTTCAACCTGGCGCCGCATCCGTGGACGGAGCCGGGGGAGTGGATGATGCGGGCCACGCACAAGGCCGGCGTCACGATGGCCGCCCCACGCTGCGGCGAGCCCTTCGAGCCGGCCTCGGTGCCGCCCGTGACGCCGTGGTGGCGCGAGGTCGCCGAGGCGCCCGCCGGGGGGTGGCCGGCTTGGCCGCCGGTCGCGTCGGGGCCGGACAGCGCGATGGTCGTTTAGTGCGTACGCGGGGTGCGGTGGCTGCCTAGGAGCGCCTTCTGCGTGGGGCCGCGCCTGGCGCCCGCACCGTTCTGCGGTGCGCGCGGCGGACGGGGCTCCACGCCCCTGCGGGACGGTACGCGCCGGGCGCGCGGAAGCGCGTCCAGGCGCGCGCGTGGCCGCGTGCGCCGCTACGGCCGGTGACGTACACGGGTGAGAAAGCCGGGCGGTCCGGGTGCCGAATCGTCCCGGCCGGGGCGTTCGCGGGCGCCGAGACGAGAGGCTCGCGCAGGGGTGGGGCATCCGACGTGCCCCACCCTCGACTTTTCTTCGTGACCACTTCTGACCAGGTCTGATCGTTCGACTGCTCCATGTGGGCGAACGGCGGAGTTGGTTATCGGTCTGTCGTACGAGACCTCATACCAGAGCGGGACTCCGTCGGGGGGACTTTGTCAACTGCCCACCGCACATGATGCGGAGGCGACTACTGTCAGTGTCCGTTGGGCGACGCGGAGCCGAATTCCGTCGGCTCCGTCGACCGACATCGCGATGGCGCATGCCCCGGGCCGCGCAGACCGTGCGCACCCTTCAGGCTCCCGACCGACGGACCAGTACGAGGACCCCGATGTCTCAACTCCGCGCCCCGGCCGCACGCGCAGACCGCCGTGAGGGCGGGCGGCACGGGCGCCCGGCCGCCCGCACCGCACCCGCGCTGCCCGAGACCCACATACGGCCCCAACTGCTGCGTCTGGCCGTGTTGCCACCCATCGCGGTGGCCCTCAGCGCCTGCGCGGCCGTGCTGTTCGTCGTGCGCACCACCGGAGCACGGCCGAGCCTCACCCTGTGGGCCGTCCTCGCCGGCGCCGTCTCGGTGACCTTGGCCGGCATCCTGATCGCCGCGGTGGCCGCCAACCGCACCGCCAGGTCCGTGAGTGACCGCATCGGCGCACTGCGCCGCAGCAGCGCCCGGGGCGAGGCAGATCTACGAGCGCTCGTCGATGCACTGCGCCGCGGAGACGGCCCGCCCAAGCGCAAGTCGCGCAGCGGCCCGCCCGACGGCGCCGACGACTTCGAACTGCTCGCCGCCGACCTGGCCCGCGCCCACGACGGAGCCGTCACCGCCGTCGTCCAGGCCTCCCAGCTCTCCAGCCAGGCGGGCAGCGAACAGAAGCTCGAGGTCTTCGTCAACCTCGCCCGGCGCCTTCAGTCCCTGGTGCACCGCGAGATCTCGATCCTCGACGAGCTGGAGAACGAGATCGAGGACCCCGACCTGCTCAAGGGGCTCTTCCACGTGGACCACCTGGCCACCCGTATCCGCCGGCACGCCGAGAACCTCGCCGTGCTCGGCGGCGCCGTCTCCCGGCGGCAGTGGAGCAACCCGGTCTCCATGACCGAAGTGCTGCGCTCGGCCATCGCGGAGGTCGAGCAGTACTCGCGGGTCAAGCTCGTGCCGCCGATCGACGGCACGCTGCGCGGGCACGCCGTCGCCGACGTCATCCACCTGCTGGCCGAACTCGTCGAGAACGCCACCGTGTTCTCCGCCCCGCACACCCAAGTGCTCCTCCGCGCCAACCTCGTGACCTCGGGGCTCGCCGTCGAGGTCGAGGACCGAGGGCTCGGCATGCCCGTCGCCGAGCAGAACCGCATGAACGCCCTGCTCGCCGACCCCGACCAGGTCAACGTCGCCAGCCTGCTGGCGGACGGGCGCATCGGGCTGTTCGTCGTGTCGCAGCTCGCCAAGCGGCACGGCATCCATGTGCGGCTGCAGACCAACATCTACGGCGGCGTCCAGGCCGTACTCGTAGTGCCGCAGGGGCTGTTGGGGACGGAACAAGGGGCCGGGGGTCGGGGCGGCGCCGGGATGGCGCCGGAGCCTCAGGAGCCGCAAGGGGTGGTGGGTACGGCAGTGCCGCCGCACTCCTCGTCGCAGGCCCGCCGGCAGCAGGCGCCGGTGCCGCCCCAGCAGCATCGGCAGCCCATGTCGGCGACGTCGGCCCCCTCGGCCGCGTCGGTTGCATCGCCGGGCGGGCAGCGGGGTGCGGCCGAGGCATCCCCGGGAGCGCCACGCCGAACGCAGCCGCAGACCGGTGTCGGGGGCGCGGCTCCGAGGTCCGGCAGCAACGGACCGGCTCCGCTGCCGGTACGCGGTACCGACGACGGGCGGGCCAACCCGGCGGACGCCGTGCCCGGCATCAGGCCCGGCGAGCGTCGGATCGTCGAGGAGAACTCGGTCGAACCGCCGACCCCGCGTACGGGCACCGTCCGCGGCACCATGGGCAAGCCCCAACTGCCCCGACGCCGTGCCCAGGAACACATCGCGCCCCAACTCCGGGACGCCCCCGCACCGCGCCAGGAATCCGACTACCTCGTCGGACACGACCCGGGGCTGATGGCGGCGTTCCAGCGGGGCATCGGGCTCGCCGAGACTCAGCAGCACATGGAGGCGGCGCACGCGGATGCTGCGCGTATGGACGCCGGGCATGTGGAGGTCGGGCACGTGGATGCCGGACGCAGCGATGCCGGGCACATGGATGCCGGACGCATGGATGCGGGGCACGTGGATGCCGGGCACATGGATGTCGGGCACACGGATGCCGGGCACATGGATGTCGGGCGCGCTGATGGCGGGCATAGGGATTCCGACCACATGGGCGGCGGCTATGTGGCCGACGAATCCACGGAGTTGAGGCACGGGGACTCCGGTCGCATGGGGCCCGGGCACATGGGCGGCGCGCACATGGATGCGGGTGCGGGGCACGTTGGCGTGGGCCACATGGATGCTCCGCACACATCGTCGGGCCACATGACGCACACGATGTCGGGGCACATGGCGTCGGGGCACATGGCATCGAGCCACGCAACCCCTGCCTACACGGGCCTGGCCCCCATGGATGAGGGCCACAGGGACGTCGGCCACATGGATTCGGCCCGCACGGCCGCCACCCCGACCACCACCCACACCGCGTATCCGACGACCCCCTCCTACACACCCCCACCACTCACGACCTCCGCCAGGACATCGCTCACCCCGGACCCGACCCGTCCGGAACCCACACCCTCTGAGCCCACCCGTCTGGAGACCGTGCGCCCGGCGTCGATCCGGCTGGAGCCGACGAGCCTCCCGACGAGCCTCGACCCAGGACGTCCGCAGCCCACCCGTCTGCGCCCGACCTCTCTGGATGCACTCCACACAGACGTGACCCCCATGACCACCCGGCCCCACATGGACGTATCACCCATGGACCCGGCCCACAGGACCGAAACGCACCCCGGGTCCGCGCCCGGTACCGACCACACCACCCGGCACGACGGGAGCGCACCAGCCGGATGACCACGCCCCTGACCAGCTCGAAGTCCGCCTGGGAGGCCACCCCCACCCCCAGCGCTCCCGCAGACCTTCGTACCTCAAGGAGTCGATCCATCATGGCGAGCGAAGCGCCGACCGCTCATGTGTCCGATCTCGACTGGCTGATGAGCGGCCTCGTGCAGCGCGTACCGCACACGACCAGTGCGGTGCTCCTCTCCTGCGACGGGCTCGTGAAGTCGGTTCACGGCCTCGACCCGGACAGCGCCGACCACATGGCCGCCCTGGCCTCCGGCCTGT
Organism: Streptomyces cyaneochromogenes; assembly: GCF_003963535.1. GTDB lineage: Bacteria > Actinomycetota > Actinomycetes > Streptomycetales > Streptomycetaceae > Streptomyces > Streptomyces shaanxiensis. The sequence continues at coordinate 9,012,010 of NZ_CP034539.1, forward strand.
ACTCGCTCGGCCGCAGCGCCGGAGTCCGCTTCGGCGACGGCGGGGACGTGCGCCAGGTCGTCGTCGAGCTCGACTCGACGCTGCTGTTCGTGACCACGGCAGGTTCCGGCACCTGCCTCGCCGTGCTGGCCGGCCGTGAGGCCGACGCGGCGGTGCTGGGCTATGAGATGGCGATGCTGGTCAAGAGCGTCCGCCCGTACCTGGTCACCGCACCCCGCCAGCACTCCGTCGAACCCTCGGCGATGAGGCCTTGAACGTGACGGCGGCGGGCGACGGGCCCTGGCTCGACGACGCGGCCGGACGGCTGGTGCGCCCCTTCACGGTCAGCAACGGCCGTACCCGGCCCACCATCGCACTCGACCTCATGTCGCAGGTGAGGGCCACCGGGGCGACCCCCCTCGGCTACCTCGGCCCCGAGCACGAGCAGGCGCTCGACCTGTGCCGCGCTCCCGTCTCGGTCGCCGAGGTCGCCGCCCACCTGAAGCTGCCGGCGGCGGTCACCAAGGTGCTGCTGTCGGACCTCGTCGACGGCGGGGCGCTCACCACCAAGCCCCCCGAGTTCCACCACAACCCGACAGACCGGGCTCTTCTGGAGGCAGTGCTCGATGGACTACGACGACAGCTCTGACCCCTTCCCCACCGCGCTGAAGATCTTGGTGGCGGGAGGGTTCGGGGTCGGCAAGACGACCTTCGTCGGCGCGGTGAGCGAGATCGCGCCGCTCAGCACGGAGGAACTGCTCACCACGGTCAGCGCCGCGACCGACAGCCTCGAGGGAGTGGAGAACAAGGTCGAGACGACGGTGGCCATGGACTTCGGCCGCATCACGCTCGATCCGGAACACGTCCTGTATCTGTTCGGCACACCCGGACAGGAACGGTTCTGGTTCATGTGGGACGAGCTCTCCGAGGGTGCGCTCGGCGCGGTCATCCTCGCCGACACCCGGCGGCTGGAGGACTGCTTCGCCGCCGTCGACTTCTTCGAGCAGCGCGGCCTCGGCTTCATCGTCGCGATCAACGAGTTCGACGGCGGCTACCGGTACGACCCCGAGGAGGTCCGCGCCGCCATCGACCTCGATCCGGAGATCCCCGTCGTCCGCTGTGACGCCCGGATCTCCAGCTCCGGTGTGCAGACCCTGCTGACCCTCGTACGGCATCTCATCGCCCACACGCCGGCACCCGCGCCCAGTCACGGCGCCCACATGTGACACCCGCACACACCAGAACGGAGCCGCATATGATCCACGCCCACGGCGACGGAACCCACGCATGAGCTATGGCCCACCTCGCCCAGTCGCCCGCCTGCTGCTCACCCCCGAGGACAAGGAGGCACCCGCCCGTGCACGGCGACTGCTCCGACTGGGTCTGGGAGAACAACCGGATCCGGCCCTCGATGTCTTCGCGGATCATCTCGCCGAGCTCACCGGTGCGCCGTACGCCATGGTCAACTTCATCGGCGAGAACCGGCAGTTCTTCGCCGGCCTCCATGTGCGGCAGTCAGTGAGCCTTGAGAGGGCCGCCGACTCCAAGCCGGTCCTGGGCCGGCCCATGGAACGCGACCATGGGTTCTGCCCTCATGTGGTGGTCCGACACAAGGCGCTGGTGCTGGAGGACGTCCGTGACTATCCGCGGTTCGCGGGGAATCCGATCGTGGACGAGTTCGGCATCCGCTCCTATCTGGGCGCCCCGCTCATCGACTCCACGGGGATGGCGCTGGGCACGGTGTGCGTCGTCGACATGGAGCCGCGGCCGTGGGGCAAGGCGGGGCTGGAGACCATCAAGGCGTCGGCGGCGGATCTGGTGGTGCGGCTGGAACGGCGGGCGGCGGACGGGCTGCCCCTGCTGTGACGGCGCGGACCGCCCGATCGCCGGTGAGCGCAGATCGGCATGGCGGACGCGGTCGTCGTCACCGAGGCCCGGGAGTGCGATGACATCACGGTGACCGACCTGGTCCTGCTGTGCGCCCGCTGACTGCCATCTGCTCCTAGAAGCCGCGCCAGACGTTGTCGAACGCGGCGTCCTCGATCGCCTTCCGCTGCCGTACGGCCTCCAGCTCCATCACCGCGTCGCCGACCGCGGCCAGCACGGTCGCGGCCACGTCATCGGTGAGCGCCTCGGTGTCCTCGGCCGGCTCGTCCGCGATCCCGGCGGCGGCAGCGAGGGTGGCGAGGACGGGCTCGCCCGCCGCCCACCGCTCCTCGGCCCGGCGCCGGGTCTGCGAGTCGGCCGGCTCCGTCCGCCCGGCACGCAGCGGAATCCGGAGGCCACGCGGCCGGGTCGTCAGCCCGATCCGCTCCAGGTCGTCGATGTAGGCCGAGGACAACCCTCGGCCCCTGCGCCACAGCCAGTCCTCGACCGACTCGTACGGCTCCTGTCGTACGAGCGTCGAGGCGGCCTCGTCCAACAGGCGGTCGCCCGTCGGTGCCTGGGCGTTGGGCACCATGCGGTCGTCGGCGACGACGAGGGCCCGGGCCTCGATGAGGTCGAACACCTCGGCCCCGGCGAGGGCGAGGGACAGTTCGCCCTGCTCGACCGGCTTGTCCGGCGCCACGACCAGGGCGACGATCGCTAGGTCCTGTGCGGTGGTCATGAGCGGCTCCAAGTCAGTCCGTACGGGGTTTTGTGTCGTACTGCGACCAGCATGCCGGTACCCGCGCCGCAGCGGTGCTGACGCCCAAGAACTCGACGCCGAACAGGACCGCGGATACGAGAGCGGCCGCGGGATCGCACCCACCCGGGCCGAGGGCGTGAAGGAAAGCTGTGGCGGCGCTTAAGAAATCCTCGATGGACCGGGGCGCCGCCGTACGGCAGATTGCTACGCGATTCCACCCCTCTCCCCGGTCGCGGGCTCCTTCGGCATGCCCACGGCCAGGACTCACCCTCAGGAGCCGTAGCGTTGAAGGCGCTGGTCAAGGACAAGGCGGAGCCCGGGCTCTGGCTCGCGGACGTCCCGGATCCGTCCGTCGGACCCGGAGACGTACTGATCAAGGTGCTGCGCACCGGCATCTGCGGCACCGACCTGCACATCCGGTCCTGGGACGGCTGGGCGCAGCAGGCGATCCGCACCCCGCTCGTGGTCGGCCACGAGTTCGTCGGCGAGGTCGTGGAGACCGGCCGGGACGTCACCGACATCAGTGTCGGTGACCGGGTCAGTGGCGAGGGCCATCTGGTGTGCGGGAAGTGCCGTAACTGCCTAGCCGGGCGGCGGCACCTGTGCCGGGCCACCATAGGGCTCGGCGTCGGACGCGACGGTGCCTTCGCCGAGTACGTCGCCCTGCCTGCGGCCAATGTGTGGGTACACCGTGTGCACGTCGACCTGGACGTCGCCGCGATCTTCGATCCGTTCGGCAACGCCGTGCACACCGCGCTGTCCTTCCCGCTGGTCGGCGAGGACGTCCTGATCACCGGTGCCGGCCCGATCGGCCTGATGGCGGCGGCGGTCGCCCGGCACGCGGGTGCCCGCAACGTCGTGATCACCGACGTGAGTGAGGAGCGGCTGGAGCTGGCCCGCAAGGTGGGCGTGAGCCTCGCGCTGAACGTGTCGCAGGTGAGCATCGCCGACGGGCAGCGCGAACTCGGTCTGCGTGAGGGCTTCGACATCGGCCTGGAGATGTCCGGCCGGGCCGAGGCCATGCGCGACATGATCGCCAACATGACGCACGGCGGCCGTATCGCCATGCTCGGTCTGCCGGCGCAGGAGTTCCCGGTCGACTGGGCCCGCATCGTGACCTCGATGATCACGATCAAGGGCATCTACGGCCGCGAGATGTTCGAGACCTGGTACGCGATGTCCGTGCTGCTGGAAGGCGGCCTCGACCTCGCGCCCGTGATCACCGGCCGGTACGGCTACCGCGACTTCGAGGCGGCGTTCGCCGACGCCGCGAGCGGCCGCGGCGGCAAGGTCATCCTCGACTGGACCGCGTAGCCCACAGGCCCCGTAACCCCCTTTCCGCGCAAGCACTTTTAGGAGCTTCCCTCATGTTCGACTCCGTGCGCGACGACCTGCGCGCCACCCTCGACGAGATCCGTGCCGCGGGCCTGCACAAGCCTGAGCGCGTCATCGGCACCCCGCAGTCCGCGACCGTGGACGTCACCGCGGGCGGCCGCCCCGGCGAGGTCCTCAACTTCTGTGCCAACAACTACCTCGGTCTCGCCGACCACCCCGAGGTGGTGGCCGCCGCCCACGAGGCACTGGACCGCTGGGGCTACGGCATGGCGTCCGTCCGCTTCATCTGCGGCACGCAGGAGGTGCACAAGGAACTGGAGGCCAGGCTCTCGGCGTTCCTCGGCCAGGAGGACACGATCCTGTACTCCTCCTGCTTCGACGCCAACGGCGGCGTGTTCGAGACGCTCCTCGGCCCGGAGGACGCGGTGATCTCCGACGCCCTCAACCACGCGTCGATCATCGACGGCATCCGCCTGTGCAAGGCCCGCCGCTTCCGCTACGCCAACCGTGATCTGGCCGATCTGGAGCGGCAGTTGAAGGAGGCCGCGGGTGCGCGGCGCAAGCTGATCGTCACCGACGGCGTCTTCTCCATGGACGGCTACGTGGCCCCGCTCCGCGAGATCTGCGACCTCGCCGACCGCTACGACGCCATGGTCATGGTCGACGACTCGCACGCCGTCGGCTTCGTCGGCCCCGGCGGCCGCGGCACCCCCGAGCTGCACGGCGTCATGGACCGCGTCGACATCATCACCGGCACCCTCGGCAAGGCCCTCGGCGGCGCTTCCGGCGGCTACGTCGCCGCCCGCGCCGAGATCGTCGCCCTGCTGCGCCAGCGCTCGCGGCCGTACCTCTTCTCGAACACCCTGGCCCCGGTGATCGCGGCGGCCTCCCTCAAGGTCCTCGACCTGCTGGAGTCGGCGGACGACCTGCGCGTCCGGCTGGCCGAGAACACCGCGCTGTTCCGCAGCCGTATGACCGAGGAGGGCTTCGAGATCCTCCCCGGCGACCACGCCATCGCGCCCGTGATGATCGGCGACGCGGCGAAGGCCGCCCGGCTGGCGGAGCTGCTGCTGGAGCGGGGCGTGTATGTGATCGGCTTCTCGTACCCGGTGGTGCCGCACGGCCAGGCCCGGATCCGCGTCCAGCTGTCCGCCGCGCACTCCACGGACGACGTCAACCGTGCCGTGGACGCCTTCGTGGCGGCGCGGGCGGAGCTGGAGGGCTGACCCGGAGCGCACGGGGCATTTGAGACAATCGATCGCATGATCGAAGCGCGGCGGCTCCACATCCTCCGTGCGGTGGCCGACCACCGCACGGTGACGGCGGCTGCCGCCGCGCTGTATCTGACCCCGTCCGCCGTCTCCCAGCAGCTGGCCGCGCTGGAGCAGGAGACGGGCCACCGTCTGGTCGAGCGCAGCGCCAAGGGTGTACGGCTCACCCCGGCCGGCGAGATCCTGCTCAGCCACACCAACGCGGTCCTGGCCCAGCTGGAGCGGGCGGAGGCCGAGCTCGCGGCGTACAGCTCCGGCGCGGCCGGCACGGTCACCGTCGCCTCCTTCGCGACCGGCATCGCCCAGGTCGTAGCCCCCGCGGTGGCCCGCCTCGCCGGGGCGGCGCCAGGCATTCGCCTCCGGGTCCAGGACGCGGAGGGCGACGCGAGCCTGCCGATGGTGCTGGACCGGCAGGTGGATGTGGCGGTCGCCGTCGAGTACCGCGGGGCGCCGCCCGCCGACGATCCGCGCCTGAGCCACGTACCGCTGTACGCCGAGCCCTTCGACGCGGTCGTCCCCGTCACCCACCGCCTGGCCGACACCGCCGAGATCCCCCTCGCCGACCTGGCCAAGGACCCGTGGATCGGCCCGTACCCCGGCAACCCCTGCCACGACGTGGTCGTCCTGGCCTGCGAGAACGCGGGTTTCCAGCCCCGCCTCGAACACTCCTCGGACGACTTCCGCGCGGTCGTCGCCCTCGCCTCGGCCGACGCGGGCGTGGCCCTCGTACCGCGCTCGGCACTGCGCGGGATGGACCTCACGGGCGTCGTCGTACGACCCGTCGACGGGGTGGCGCCCACACGCCGGGTCTTCGCGGCGGTACGCCGCGGGGCCGAGGAGCATCCGCTGATCCGGCCGGTGCTGGAGGCGCTCGGGGAGGCGGCGGGGGAGTGAGCCGCTCGTAACACCGACGTTTCATATATGGGATAGCGTCCCGGATATGAAACAGCGAAGTGTGGACGGTGCCGAGGCACCCGACCCGGTCGACGCCCGCCTGGGCGCCCGCCTGGCCGAGTTGCGGGCCGAACGCGGCTGGTCCCTCGGGGAGTTGGCGGAACGCAGCGGCGTGAGCCGTTCGACGCTGTCCCGGGCCGAGCGGGCGGAGATCAGTCCCACCGCCTCGCTGTTGAACCGCCTGTGTCACGTCTACGGGCGGACCATGTCGCAGCTGCTCAGCGAGGTGGAGTCCGAGCCGGCGCTGCTGGTGCGGGCGGCCGAGCAGCCGGTGTGGGAGGACCGTTCCTCCGGCTTCGTACGACGATCCGTGTCGCCGCCGCACGCCGGGCTGCGCGGCGAGATCGTCGAGGGACGGCTCACGGCGGGCGCCGACATCGCGTACGACCGGCCGCCCGTGCCGGGGCTGGAGCAGCACATCTGGGTGCTGGAAGGGGAGCTCGACGTGACGGTTCAGGAGGCCGAGCACCGTCTCGGCGCCGGGGACTGCCTGCGGATGAGGGTGTGGGGGCCGACGCGGTTCCGGTGTGCGGGGCCCGAGGCGGTGCGGTACGTGCTGGCGGTGGTGCTGCCGTGATCGTGACGCGACTGGACGAGGCCCAACTACTCGACCGGGCGGGGGAGTTGGCCGACCTGTTGGTCGACACCGTGGCGGGCGGCGCCTCCATCGGCTTCCTCGCCCCTGTGGACCGTACTGCGGCCATGGCGTGGTGGAAGGAGCGGGCGGTCGCCGTCGCCGCAGGGGAGTTGGCCGTGTGGGCGGCATGTGAGGGCGAGCGGACGGTCGGCACGGTCAGCCTCGCCTTTCCCGGCAAGCCCAACAGCCGCCACCGGGCCGAGCTGGTCAAGCTGATGGTGCACCGGGACGCGCGGGGCCAGGGCCTCGGCCGCAGGCTCCTCGCGACGGCGGAAGAGGCGGCGATCGACGCGGGAGTCACCCTCCTCCACCTGGACACCGAGACCGACAGCCTTGCCGAGCGGCTCTACGGCTCGGCCGGGTGGACCCGGGCCGGGGTGATCCCCGACTTCGCGGCGAGCCCGACGGGGGTTCTGCGGCCGACGACGATCTACTACAAGTACGTCGGTGTTACTGCTCTCACCAGGTGATTGTCAGTGACAGCCGCTACGGTGCCTTGCATGCCGGATGCCGAAGACGTACACCGTATCGCCCTGTCTCTGCCGGACACGACGGAGAAGATCGCCTGGAACATGCCCACGTTCCGGGTCGCGGGCAAGATGTTCGCCACGCTGCCCGAGGACGAGACCTCCATCGCGGTGCGCTGCCCCAAGGAGGAGCGCGACGAACTGGTCCTGGCCGAGCCGGACAAGTTCTGGATCGCCGACCACGAAGCACAGTTCGCCTGGGTACGGGTCCGGCTCGCGGCCCTGGAGAGCGAGGCCGAACTGCGCGACATCCTGGCGGACTCCTGGCGCCAGGCGGCACCGACACGGCTGCAGGACGCGTACCCCGAGTTGGGCCTGCCGGCCGGGGAATGATCATCCGCGCGACGCGGGCAGGGGGCTCCCCCGACGCATAGAAAGGGGTGCGCGACCACCGACCCGAGTGCGGTATTGTTTCTATGCGCGTTCGGCCGGGGGAAACCCCAGGTCAGGCGGCATCGGGACGTGGCGCAGCTTGGTAGCGCACTTGACTGGGGGTCAAGGGGTCGCAGGTTCAAATCCTGTCGTCCCGACTTGCTGAGGAGCAGGTCAGAGGCCGTATCGGAGTATTCCGATACGGCCTTTTCGATTTGTTCGGGGACCAACGGCGCGCAACAGCCATGTCCGCTCCGCGCCCCATGAGCCGTCGGGCTCGGTGAAGAGTAGGCGCACCCCGTCAACAGGCCTCCGGGACCCGTCCCGGCCGCGCGGACGCACCATACGGGCGCCGGACCCGTTCCGTGACCGGGGGAGACCAGGATGAACGACCCGACGCGCGCCGTACCCGCCATGCCGAACCACCCGCCCGACGAGGTCAGGGTGAACGACCCGTTCGCCGTCGCCCTGGGCAACGCGTCGATGCTCGGCGTCGGTTATCTGATGCTGCGCCGGCGCCGGCTCGCTCTCGCCGCCGTGGTCGTGAGCGTCGTGCTGATGTCCCGGCTCGTCTCGACGGCCGACCCGGCGTACGAAGTCGCCGTGCTCGGGTGGTGGGTGGCCGTCGTCGGGCACGGGTGGTTCCTGGCGCGCAGAGGCAGAGGCAGAGGCAGAGGCAGAGGCGGAGGCGAAGGCGGAGGCGGCGGCAGGGGCTCGGTGCGCGGGCGGCGCCTGGTCGCGCTCGGCGTCACGCTGCCGGTTCTGCTGGCCGTAGGGCTCCTGCGGTTCGAGGCCTCGAGCATCGGGCAGAGCGTGACCGACGCCCGCGAACGCGGCGACTGCGCAGGGGTGTTGAGCGCGCAGGACGAGGGGTGGCTCGGCCACCGCATCGCCGACGCACCACTGAGCGCCCGCGGCGACGACGTCGTACGGGCATGTGACCGGCTGCGCACGGCCCGCGCCGAGCTGGCGACCGCGCTGAGCGGGGACACCGATGCCCTGAAGCAGGGCTTCGGGACGCTCGCGTCGGTTCTCGCGGAGCCCGGCAACGAGAAGACGGTCGAGACCACCCTCGACGGGTTCCTGCGCGGCCTGCCCACCAGGGACTCCTGCGAGACGGTCACCGTCACCGACTGGCTCCACGATCGCGGGCGCAGCGACGACGTACTGGACCGGTCCGCCGGCACCGCCGAGCGGACCGCGCCCGGCGCGCTGGTCGGGTGCGGTGACGATCTCATGGCGGACGACAGCTGGGAGCAGGCCCGGACGCACTACCAGCAGCTGCTCGACCGGTACCCCGACGACGAACTCGCGGACCGGGCCCGGAAGGGAGCGAGGAAGGCCACGCTGAGCATCGAGCTCGCCAACGTGCGCAACCTGCTCTCGGGAGGAACCGACACACAGCCCGAGTACTGCTCCCACCCGGCGAAGTACAGCGGCGCCAAGCCCGTCGGCAAGGGCGCCAACCGCGCGCTGTTCTACGCCTCCGACGAGTACGGCGTCGCGTCCGACTACCCGAAGCGGTTCCCCGCCTCCTGGAAGGCGGGTGACGTGGACGACGCGGTGCTGGTGGTCTGCATGGGCGAGGAGAGGCATGGACCGTCCGTCGAGACCTGTCCGTACGAGAGCGAGTCCTCCGGCGCCCTCTCGTACGTGAGCTTCCACAAGATCGAGATCCCGGTGAAGGTCTACGAGGTGCGCACCGGCAAGCTGATCGCCGACCGCACCGTCCGGATCGGCGGCACCAGTTGCCCCTCGGTCTTCTACGCCGAGGCGGGCTCCGCCCCGGGGCCGAGGTACGTCGACGCGTCCAAGTCCGATGTGAACGCCGCCTTCCGGCCGTTGGTGGTCCGGTGAACGGCGGCGCGGACCGTGGGGTGACCGGAGGGGAGATCACGGCGGCCGCTCCGGAAGGGCACCCGAGGAAGGGGGCGTTGGTGACACGGGAGGAACGGGTCATCGCCGGGCGGTACCGGCTGGGGCGGCGGCTGGGTTCCGGAGGCGGGGGAGACGTCTGGCTCGCCGAGGACGAGGAGCTGCGGGTCCGGGTCGCGGTCAAGGAGATCGACGTACCGCGCGAGCCGAAGTCATCCGCCGACGACCCGGCCGGCCGGGGCCGCAAGGAGGCCCTGAAGGCGGCGCAGTTGCGCGAGCACCCGAACGTGATCACGGTGTACGACGTGGTGGAGGACGACGGCCGCCCCTGGATCGTGATGGAGTACCTGGAGGGCACGCGGGACCTGCGCGCCGTGGTGAACGAGCGCGGTGCGCTGCCCAGCGACGAGGTGGCCGGGCTCGGGGCGGCCGCCCTTGACGCCCTGTGCGCCGGACACCGGCTCGGCATCATCCACCGGGACGTGAAGCCCTCCAACATCCTGCTGGCGCCGGACCATTCGGGCGCCGCCGATCGCCGGGTCCTGCTCACGGACTACGGCATCTCGCTGTGGCCCCGCGAGACCCGCGTCACCGAGAGCGGCATGGTGGTCGGTACCCCGGGCTTCCTGGCGCCCGAGCGGCTGTCCGGCGGCGAGGCGACGCCCGCGACCGACCTGTTCTCGCTCGGAGTCACCCTCTACTTCGCCGTCGAGGGCACCTCCCCGTTCGAACGGGACACGCTCGACGCCTCGCTCATGGCGGCGCTGACCACCGAACCCGACCTGCCTCAGCGGGCGAGCGATCCGCTGAGCCGGGTGATCATGGGGCTGTTGGCCAAGGATCCGGCGGAGCGCATGCAGCCGGAGCGGGCGCGCGAACTGCTGGCCGAGGCCATGGGAAGCGGGGCTGCTGCGACGTCACTTCCCGTGCCCACCGGAGCGGCTCCGAAGTCGGCCTCTTCCGGGGCCGCGACCGAGTCCGGCGACGTGGTCACCGCGACGGAGCCCGCCCAAACCCCGCCGTCGTGGAGGAAGCGTCTCGCCCGCGCCCGGAGCAGGTCCGGCGAGGCTCGACCTTCCCCCGCCCGGAGAACGCCCCTGCTGCTGGCGCTCACCGCCGTGCTGGCCGCGGGCGGCGGATTCGCGTGGGGGGCCGCCACGTACCAGGGCGAGCCGGCCGAGGCGAACGGGCCGCGGGCCGGCACGAAAGCGGCCGCCACTGCGTCCCCGACGCCGACCCCGACCGTGACCCGCAGCTCCTACCCGTACGGCAGGCAGGCCGGGCTGCGAGAAGGGCTCATGCCGGGGCAGTGCGTCAACGCCGACTGGAAGGACGGGGAGTACAAGGGGCGGCCCGGGGTGAAGGTCGTCGGCTGCGACGACGATCCCGAGGGCCAGGTCATCGCGACCGTCGCGGCCGGCGGTGCCGCAGGGGCGTCCGGCGCGGGGGCGGTACGGGCCGAGTGCACCCGGCGCACCGCGGAGCTGCGCGGGACCATGGCCGCCCCGGTGCTGCACGTGCTCACACCGGAGACGGGGCAGAGCGAGCCGCCGCCCTCGGCCTGCCTGCTCTTCCTGAAGCACGCCACCCTCGGCGGCCCGCTGGGCGGCTTCCGCAAGTTCGGCGACGAGGTGTACCTCACCCAGCAGGGTCCGGGCGACTGCGTCACCTCCGTGGAGGACGAGGACGGCGAGATCACCGACACCCTGGTGAGCTGCGAGCAGCCGCACCACGAGCAGGCCGTCGGCTGGGCCTGGGCCTCGGGCGACGGCTCGGCGGACAGCGTCGACACGCATGGGCTCTGCGAGGAGAAGTACGGCGTCAACTGGGCCCGCGGCCAAGGACACGAGATGCGGGGATGGCGCTCCTCGGACGAGGAATGGGACGCCGGCTTCCGCTACGTGCTGTGCAGCGTGGGCCGGGAGGACGGCGGGAAGCTTCCGGGAGGGGTACTGAAGTCCGCGTACTGATTCCCCCGGCCCCCAGACCGTACGGGAGGGGTCCCGCAAGGGAGGCGGAGACTGGTCCGTACCTCGGGCGTACGCCGAGAACCCGTCGGACCGGGAAACCCCCTGAAGCACCCAGAAGTTCACGAACCGAGGAGACCAGCGATGCCCCTCTCCGCCAGCCTCGCGCGCGGTGTCGCGCCCGCGACGCCCGGAACCCTGCACGCCCGCACGGTCACCGGAGAGCTCAGCGCCCCGCCCCGCCACGGACTGACGGTCCGCTTCGGGCGCGGTGAGAAGCCGGACGTGGACCTGGGGGTCGGCGTGGACGACCTGCGGGTGAGCCGACGGCACGGCGAGCTGACGTACCTTCAAGGGCTGTGGTGGCTGCGCAACACCGGGCAGCAGCTCGTCCGGCTGCCGCGCGGCCGGATGATGCACCTCACCACCGAGCCGATCCCGCTCACCACCGGCTACACCCCACTGTTCGTGAAGGGCTCCGGCTACCGTGAGCACCTGGTGGAGCTGTATGTGTCCGGCCACGACGACCAGGGGCCGGTGTCGCGCCGGCACGCCGAGACCGTACGGCCGGAAACCTGGTCGCTGGACGACGACGAACGGCTGCTGCTGGTGATCCTCGGGCAGCGATACCTGCTGTACGAAGAGGAGCCCCGGCCCCTGACGTACCGTCAGGCAGCCGAGCGGCTCGCGTACCTTCGCCCCGAGGGCAAGTGGAACGAGCGCAAGATCGAGTTCCGTGTCGAGGCCGTACGCCGTCGGCTGCACGGCACCGGCTTCAAGTACCAGCTGCTGCACGACAAGTCCGAGGGCCGCCCCGTCGACAACAGTCTGCTGCAGAACCTGATCAAGGGACTCGTGGAGTCGACGACCCTCGTACCGCCGGACCTGGAGCTGATGGAGGACGAGGCGGAGTGGCCGGACTCCGCGCTCTGAGGAGGCGGCAACGGCCCTTGAGGCCAAGCCCGTCCGGCCTCCGTGTCGCCTCTCCCGTGTCACCGCTTCGGTGTCACCGCTCTCGTGTCATCCCGTCGCGGAGTTCGGCGGCTGCCGAGGCCGCGAGATCCTCGGTCATCGCGCAGAGCTTGTCCGTCGGCTGTTGCCCGTGGACGTCCAGCCGCACCATCTCGGCGGCGGTCTCGGCGTCCTGGCCGCTGTACCTGCGGTACTCGACGAAGGCCGAACAGGTGTCGCCGTCGTCGTTCGGTTCGACGACCGTGCGGTATCCGCTGAGCTTGACGGCGGTCGCGCCGTCCTCCGCGGACTTGGGCTGGTCGCGGAAGAAGCCCACTTCCACATCCAGTTCGTCGACGTCGCCGGACCACTCGCAGCTCCAGTCCGCGACGCCGACGACCGGCACGTCCACCTTGAGGCCGGGGACGACGGAGAGTGCCTTGGCGTCGAGCAGCTCGCAGGCGTTCGCCCAGGCCAGCGACGTACGCGGGTAGGCAGGTGAACGGCGGGGCAGCGGGCCCCGGTTGAGGACCTCGGCCGCGCTCGTGGCGGCCTTGTGGGCGACCGTGCACAGGGTCGCGTTGCCGCCGACCACAGTGCCCTTGCCCATGTTGACGCGGACCCCGACGAGCGTGTCCTCGGTGTCGCCGTCGGATGTCAGCAGCAGGTTGCACTCGTCGCTCTCGGCCTCCTCCTCCCGGATGCCGATCCTCCCGACGGTGCGGGAGGGATTCGACCCCTCGGGCGGCGAGCCTCGGCGCAGGCGGATCGAGACATCGATCCGGGTCTTGTCGTCGACGCCCACGAGCAGGTCGCAGCGGTCGAAGTTGCCGTAGTCCACGTCCACTTCGACCTTCCCGGCGCCGAACTGGTCGAGCGCGGCGGGGTCGGCCAGGTCGCACACGTCGGCCGTGTGCGGGTCGCCGATCAGGGCCCGCGGCTCGCCGTCCGAGGCGTTCTCGTCCAGCGTGCTCCGGCCGGGCGTGGGCGTGGCCTTGCCGGCGTCGCCGTTGTCGGGGATGAGGGCGAGCCCGAGAGCGAGTACGGCGGTGATGCCGAGCGCGGCCGCGATCAGTGGCCGACGCCGCCGGCGCCCGGTGACAGTCGTGGCCGTGTTCCCGGGGGTACTCGGGTCGGATCCGGCGACCTGCTCCAGGAGCCGCCTGACCTCGACGGCGTCGGGGCGTTGCCGGGGGTCGCGGTGGAGCATGGCGGTGAGCACGGGGTACAGGGGTCCCACGGCGGCGGCGTCCAGCTCGACGACGCCCTGCTCGGCCTTCCAGTACCTCAGTCGTTCGGCTTCCTCCCCGTCGTCCCCCGTCCCGGCGGAGCCGGCGGCCTCGTCGTCGGGTGCGTCACCGCGCGGCGGCGCGCCGGTGACCAGTGCGTGCAGGGTGGTGGCCAGGCAGAAGACGTCCGAGGCGGGCCGGGGGACGTTGCCCCGGGCCAGCTCGGGGGCGGCGTAGTCCGGCGTGAAGCTGTACGGGCCGTTGACGGTGATGGTCTCGGTGCCGCCGACCCGATAGGCGGCACCGAAGTCCAGTAACTTCGCGGCCCCGTGCCGGGTGAGACCGATGTTGGCGGGCTTGACGTCGCAGTGCACGATGCCGGCCTCGTGCAGCGCGGCCAGGGCGTCGGCGAGCTGGGCACCGATGCGGGCCCCTCGCTCGGGGGAGACCGTCGGCTTTCGGTCCAGGCCGCCGCCGGGGACGTACTCCATGACGAACCAGTAAGTCCGCGACTCGGCCCCGCTCTTCGGCCCCTCCCCGCCGTTCGGCCCCTCCCCGTCCTTCGGTCCAGCCCCGTCCTTCGGTCCTGCTGCGTCCCCCGGCACGGTCACGACGTCGAAGAGGGTCACCACGTGCGGGTGGTCGCGGAACTTGGCCATGGCGCGCGGTTCGCCGAGCAGCCGCCGTACCGCGGTCTCGCTCTCGCCGTCGGTCCGCTCCGGTTTCAGCGCGACGTCCTGGCCCACCACCGTGTCGTGTGCCAGCCACACGTCGCCGCCCCGCCCTGTGCCGATGACCTCCTTGAGGACATAGCGGTCGGCGAACTGGTCCCCGGAACGCACGGATCTTCCCCCTCGGTCGAGTCCGGAACGCACGCGGCCCAGGGCCGCCACGCGTACGAGGTCGAACCTACTGCGTGCGGCGGACCGTACGCAGGGTCTACCCAGACCCTCCATCAGTCGCACTCATGCGCAGAAGGGGCGAGTCGGCGGGCTGCGGGACCCGTCCCGGCGGGGGCGCCTACGGTACGCGTCGGCACCGAGAGAACCCCCCGACAGGAGGAGATCTTCCATGTTCCGAACGCGGACCCTCGTACTGGCCGGCATCACGGCGGCCGTCTCGACCGTCACGTTCACGCTGTCCGCCCACGCCGACGCTCCGACCCCGAACGAGCGGGCCGCGGACCGGTGCACGCACCCCGCCGAGGCACTCGACCTGACGAACTGGAAACTCACCCTGCCCACCGGCGACGACGAGGACCCCACCGAGATCACCCAACCCGAGCTGGCGACGTTCTCCGCCGACCCCTGGTTCCGGGTGGAGAGCGACTGCGCCGCCGTGAGATTCCGGGCCGCCGTCAACGGCGTGACGACCGGAGGCTCCAGCTACCCGCGCGCCGAACTCAGGGAGATGACCGACGACGGTGAGGACGAAGCAGAGTGGTCCACCACGGACGGCACCCACACCCTCGCGGTCAGGGAGGCGTTCATGGCATTGCCGCGGGAGCGGCCGTACGTGGTCGGCGCGCAGGTCCACGGAGGGGACGACGACGTCACCGTCTTCCGCCTCGAAGGCAGCAGCCTCTACATCACCGAGGGAGACGACCGCCACCACCACCTCGTCACCGACGACTACGAGCTGGGCACCGAGTTCGAGGCCAAGTTCGTGGCGAAGGACGGGGAGATCGACGTGTACTACAACGGCCGGCGGCAGACGACGATCTCCTACGACGGCGACACCAACTACTTCAAGGCAGGTGCTTACACGCAGGCCAACTGCGGCAACTCCGAGCCGTGCGGAGACGGCAACCACGGCGAGGTCCGTATCTCCCGCATCAAGGTCACTCACTCCTGAAGGGCTGAACCGGTCTCCTGGATGGGCGGCAGCGCCTGTTCGAACCACACCACTTTCCCGGTGCTCACCCTCGTCACTCCCCAGCGGCGGGCCAGCTGGTCGACCAGGAACAGGCCCCGGCCGCCCTCGTCGCTGAGGCGGGCGTGGCGCATTCTCGGGACGATGGGGGAGTCGTCCTCCACCTCGCAGCGCAGGACGTCCGTGCGCAGCAGGCGCAGGACCATCGGTCGGGAGGCGAAGCGTACGGCGTTGGCGACCACCTCGCTGACCAGGAGTTCGGTGGACTCCACCAGGTCGTCGAGGTCCCAGTCGCGCAGGGTCCTGCGGGTCAGCCGGCGGGCCTGGCGTGCGGTCTGCGGGCGCGGGGCCAGGTACCAGTACGCGACGGTCTCCGGCAGGAGGCCTTGGAAGCGGGCGGCGAGCAGGGCGACGTCGTCGTCCCGGTCTCCCGCGCCCAGCATGCCGAGGGCCTGGTCGCAGAGCAGATCCAGTGACGGGGGCGTGGATCGCGAGGCGGTTTCCCGCAGCCGGGCGCGCAGGCGCTCCACCCCGGTCAGCACGTCCGAGTCGCGGGACTCGACCAGGCCGTCGGTGTACAGCAGCAGCGTCGCTCCGGCCGGGGCGTGCAGCTCGGTGGACTCGAATCCACCGCCGCCCACCCCGATCGGTGCTCCGGGCGGTACCGGCACGACCTCCGAGCCGCCGTCGGGGTGCAGGAGCACCGGCGGTAGATGGCCGGCGTTGGACACCAGCAACCGGTGCAGCACGGGGTCGTACATGGCATACAGGCAGGTCGCCGTGTGCTCGCTGCCCAGGCGCTCCGCCTGTTCGTCGAGGTGGTGCAGGATCTCGTCCGGGGGCAGGTCGAGCCCTGCCAGGGTCTGCACGATGGTGCGCAGCTGGCCCATGATCGCGGCCGAGGTCATGGAGTGGCCCATGACGTCGCCGATGACCAGCGCGACGCGGTTGCCGGGGAGCGGGATCGCGTCGTACCAGTCGCCGCCGACCTGCGCGGTGCGGGAGGACGGCAGATAGCGGCTGGCCAGCAGGACGCCGGGCGGTTCGGGCAGCGACGGCGGGAGCATCGCGCGCTGCAGCGCGTCGGCGATGGACGCCTCGTGCGCGTACAGCACCGCCTTGTCGATGCCCAGCGCGGTGTGCGTGGCGAGCTGGGAGGCGACGAGCAGATCGTCCCCGGTGAAGTCCGGCCTGTCGGGTTCGCGGAGGAGGACGACGCTGCCCATGGCGTGGTTGCGGCCGTGCAGTGGGGCGAGGATCAGGCGCCGGCCGGGCGGTACCGCAGCGGGTGCGGTCCCGGTCTCCAGCAGCTCCACCACCGCGGATGCGGTGTCCGGGGCGTTCGCGAACACCGGGCGCCCGGCGCGCAGCAGCTCGGTGAGCCGGCCGGTGGCGGACGGGCGTACGAGGTCGGCCGCCCGGACGGGGCCGGTGGCCGGTGAAGGGGGTTCGGAGTCGCTGGTGGCCGGGCGACGCGGTGGTGCGCGGTCCGCGGTGTGCAGCCGCAGCACGCCGGGCGCGGTATCCGTCTCGTCGCCGACCGGTAGCGGAGCGTACAGGTGGACGAACGCCGCGTCCGCGAAGGCCGGCACGGCCGCGCGGCACAGTTCGTGCAGCGTCTCGTCGAGGTTCATGCCGCGGGCGATCTGCCGGGTGGCCGCGTCGAGGTACCGGAGCCGGTCGGTCTGCGGCTCGGCGGCGTCCGGCCCCTCGCTCCCCGGACGTCCGGCGGAGGCACCCGAGGCGGGCTGAGGTGTCGCCGGGTGCGACGGAGCAGCAGCTCCCCGCACGTCGGCCGCCTGCTCGCCGGTGCCTCGATCGGCTCCGAGGTCCTTCGTCACCCGTGTCCTTCCCCGTGTCGTGTCAGGTGCGCCGCCTGCAGCGCAGGAAGATCTGTACCTCGGGCGGGACATCCGCGCTCGACGGGGCGTACGTGTACAGCGATTCGTCGACGATCTCGAAGCCCGCCGCCTCGACGACCTCGCGCAACTCGTCCCGCAGATAGCCGGAGACCCGGATGGTGCTTCCGATGAACGGGATCGAGAAGTCGTCCACGTCCGCCTCCACCATCGACAGCGCGAACAGGCCGTTCGGAGGCAGCAGGTGGTGGACGGTGCGCAGCGCGAGCGGTATCTCCGCGCGCGGCAGCATGAGCAGCGAGAAGAAGGCCGTCACCGCGTCGAAGCGGCCGAGGTCCCGGGAACCTCCGGGCCGCAGATCCGCGATGTCCGCCTGGTGGAACACCCCGTTGGGCACGTTCTTGCGGGCGAGGGCGACCATCGCCTCCGACAGATCGACTCCGACGACCCGCAGTCCCGCCTCGGTCAACTGCAACGCGGTCGGGATCCCGGTGCCGCACCCCATGTCCAGCACCCGGGCCTCGCCGGGCAGGGACCGGATCAGCCACTCGGCCGACGCGACCTGCCCTTCCTTGTGCGGGAAGGCCTCGTCATAGCGGTCGCCGATGGCGTCGAATGCCTCGGCCTGGCCGGTGCGGTCGAGCGGCATGCTCTCGTAGCCGAGCTTGTCGCCAGGAGTGCTCACGGGGAATCTCCTTTGAACCCTATGTGCGATTTTTTCACAGTTATACAGAGTCGGTGACCGCCCAGGTCGGGTGACCGGCCGTTGCCCTGAATGCGGCCACAGTACGGTGCGCGTCGACGCGGAGGTGGCGGGGCCGGTGGCAGAGCTCCGCCCGGCCGAGAGGGCGCCCAACTCGCGGCAACTCACGCGGGGAGTACCCCGTCCGGAGTGCCCGATTGCTGCGGATGACCCATCGGAATGCGCACTCTGCGAGCGCATCGGATGCTGGTGCTCCGCGGGACCACGGGCTAAGGAGAAATCCATGCAGAGCGTGCGGTTCAATTCTTCCGGCAATCAGGTGGCGAAGGTTTCCTATACGGCTCGCCGCCTTGTTGAGCTGGACTACGCAAGCACCGGAACACTGGGGCTGAGAATGGAGGATGAGCCTCCACGGGCGGGTGACCTGGTGCTGTGCCGGGTCACCCAAATCGGCCAGCACAGATTCCTGGGGCAGGTACACGGAAAGCGGAATCGGCTGTTCGTCGGCGACAAGGTCGTAGTCGCCTATGGGGCCCGCTACGCCCCTGACCAATTCGAGGCGGAGGTGCCCGGCGACCTCGGGCCCTGTGACCTGGTCGCCGGAGGCGGCATAGCGGGACGGGTCGTGTCCTCCCACTCCAGAATGAAAACCCCCACCCAGTTGGAGCCACTGGGCCTGGTGACCGACGAGCACGGCGACGTCATCAACCTCGCCCGTCTGGCCCGGCCCGTGGTGCCCGCCCTCGCTCCGCGCCCGCGCACCATCGCCGTGCTCGGCACGTCGATGAACTCGGGCAAGACGACCGTGGCCGCCGCCCTCATCCGCGGCCTCGGCCTGGCAGGCCGCCGGGTCGGCGCGGCAAAGGTGACCGGCACCGGTGCGCCCGGGGATCCGACGCTGATGGCCGACGCGGGCGCGTCACGGGTCATCGACTTCACCGACCTCGGCTTCCCCACCACGTACCAACTGCCGATGCCGCAGGTGGTCCGCATTCTGCGGGGCGCGATCACCGATCTGACGAGTCACCAGGCGGACGCCATCGTGCTGGAGATCGCCGACGGGCTTCTGCAACAGGAGACGGCAGCGCTGATGCGGACACCGGAGTTCCGTACCGGCGTGGACGTCATCGTGTTCGCGGCCGCCGAATCGGTCAGCGCGGTGGCGGGCGTACGGCTGCTGCGCGAGGCGGGACTTCCCGTCATGGCGCTGAGCGGGGTGCTGACGTCGTCTCCGCTGGCCATGGCCGAAGCGGTGGCCGGCGCGGACATCCCGGCGTACGGATCGGCTGCCCTGTCCGACCCGGCCGTCGCCGAACGGCTGCTCGCGGGCGCCGTCGCAGGAGACGGCAACGCGCGGCCGGAGGACGGCAGCAGGCTGACGGATCACAGCGGGCTGCCGCAGGAGTGCAGCCGGCTGACGGACTACAGCGGTCCCCTTACGGCCGAAACAGTGGCGTGACCGTGGCGGGACGACGGCGGCGCGTCCGGATGCCGCACACGCTCGGCGGTGTGCGGCGCCGGCTGATGCTGCTGTTGGTGCTCGCCGGTTTCGGGCAGGCGGTCTGCGTGGTCGGTTTCGCAATCCTCGTGCACGGCGCGGCGTACCGCGTCACCCACGGCGGGGAGATCGCGTCCGGCCACGACCGCAGCGCCATCTACACGCACGTCGCCGGGTACGCACCCACCGCACTGGCCGTCGGACTCGTCACGTCGGCCGGTGCGACGGTGCTGCTCAAGGCGGTGGGCGAACCGCTCGCGGAGCGGCTGGCGCAGAGCTATGTGCACAGCGTCAGGATGCGGCTCTTCGACCACGTCGCCGGAAGCGAGGCGGGGGGACCGTACCGGCGCAGGGTCGGCGTGACCGTCCTGCGCTTCACCGGTGATGCCTCCGCTCTCCGGCTGTGGATCAGCAAGGGGGTGGCACCGATTCTGGTCGACGGCGTGTTCGTGACCTGCGCGCTCGTCCTTCTGGCCGTCATCGCGCCGGGTGTCGGCGCGCTGTCGGCGGTGCTGGTCCTCCTCGCCGCGGCCGCCGTCGCGCTGTTCGGGCGGCGGCTGCGCGAACGCGTACGCGAGACCAGACGGCACAACGGCAGGCTCGCCGCCTTCGTCAACGAACGGGTCACCCACACCGCCGTCATACAGTCCCTCGGCAGGGTCGCGCAGGAGCGCCGGGTCATGCGGCGGCACAGCCGTGACTACGGTCGCGCCATGGTGCGCCAGGCCCGTCTCACCGGAGCGATGTCGGCGACGGCCGAGGCGTGCGGCATCGGGATTCTGCTGATCGTGGTCACCGTGGGCCTGATAGCGGGCACCACCTGGGAGGCCCTGGCCTCGATGCTGACGGTGGCGAACTTCCTCGGCCGGCCCCTCTCCTCGCTGGTGCGGGTGCAGGAGCACTGGCAGCAGTCGCGCGTCGCCCGGCGGCGCATCGCCGAGGTCCTCGCGGCGCCGGCGCGGCTGGTCGGACCGCGCGGAGCCGAGCCGCTCGCGGACGGGCCCGGCAGCCTGGAGCTCGCGGGGCTGCGTGTGGACGGTGTCCTGGAGGCGTCGGCCGTGGCGCGGCCCGGGCAGCGGATCGTGCTGCAGGGACCCGCGGGCTCGGGAAAGTCGCTGCTGCTGCGCCTGATCGCGCGGCTGCAGGAGCCGGACGGCGGAGCGGTACTGCTCGACGGCCAGGACCTCGCCCGACACGACCCCGAGTCGGTACGGCGGATGATCAGGCTGACCAGCCCCGAACTGCCGTTGCTCCGCGGCAGCGTGGGCGAGAACCTCCGTCACGGCACACCACCGGACGCGGCCGAGGGGGCGGACGAGGAGCACATCGAGGCGCTGGCCGAGCTGCTGCCCAACGGTCTGCGCACCCGGGTGGGTGAGAACGGGCACGGCCTTTCCATGGCCGTGCGCTACCAGGTGGCGATGGTGCGGGCGCTGCGCAGCGGGCCCCGGGTGCTGCTGATGGACGAGGTCAGAGCGGAGGAAGCACTCGGGTCCGACCTGATGGAACGTCTGCTGGAGCGGTATCCGGGCACGGTCATCTACGTCACCGACGAGCCCAAGTTCGCCGCGCGCGCGGATGTGCTCTGGCGCCTCGACGACGGCAGGCTGACGGTCCATGAGCCGGTGCGCCACGAGCCGGCGGAGGAACCTCGTCCCTGCGTGTCCGACGTCCAGGGCAAGCTGGACGCTCCCCCGGTGCCCTGACCCCTTCGGCAGCGGGTCAGGGCGGGGGCTGCGGCTCCAAGTGGCCCTGCGGATCAGGCCGTTGCCGAGTACAGCAGGCAGTCCTCGGGCCGGATCAGCAGGTTGATCTCCTCGCCCTGGTGGCGGACGGGGTTCTCGGCGTGATGCGCTCGGAGCGCAGCCCGACGGTCGCGCTCTGGCCCTCGCTGATGTCCCGCGCCCGGACGACCTTCAAGTGCTGTCCGTCGTCCGTCATGCGGTGGAGGGTCTCGGCCGGGGCGGCGGTACGGACGGTGGCTTCGACCAGGGCGCGCAGTTCGTGGCCCAGTGCGGCGATCGCCGCCCGCTGGTGGTCCAGGTTCTCGGTGATCGTCGACGGGGGCTCGGTGGGTGGTGCGTTCATCGTGTTTCTCGGTCAGGCGCCCTCGCGGACGAAGACGGGCTTGAGGTGCTTCTCGGGCAGGGCGTCGGGGAGTTGCTCCCAGTCGAAGACGTGGGAGACGACCCGTCGGGGGTCGACCTTGCCGGAGCGGGCGAGTTCGAGGGCGTCGGGGATGTGGCCGCGGACGTTGTCCCGGGCGATGCGCAGCGTGACGCCGGTGAGGTACATGTCGAGCAGCGGCAGCTCGCCGGGACGGAAGTGGTTGCCCGCGGACTCGCAAATGCCTTCCGGGGCAAGGGACTTGGCGGCCAGGGTGAGCTGCTCGACCCGCCCTGTGGCCTCGACGGCGATGTCGAAGCCGTGCCGGACGGGCTCCAGTGCCTCGGCGGTGGCGGCGCCGAAGCCGCGGGCGAGCTCGCGGTGCGCGGGGTCGGGATCGACGTACAGCACCTCGGAGGCGCCGAGCGCGCGGGCGATGTCGCACACGTACAGGCCGATGCTGCCACGGGCGACGACCAGGACCCGGGCTCCGGGCCGCTGCTTGAGGTGGGGCGCCACCAGACGCCAGGACAGTGACCAGTTGTCACTGGCCGACGCCATGGCGACCGGGTCCAGATCGCCGGGCAGCGTCACCAGCATGGCGTCCGCCCACGGCACCCGGACCAGGTCGGAGAAGAGCCCGCCCCAGTTGCCGCCGATCGGTGCGCCGTACATCGCCATGTGCGGTACGGCCGTGCAGTGCGCGGTCAGTCCGGCGCGACAGTGTTCGCAGGAGCCGCAGTTGACGGACCAGGGGACCACCACGAGATCGCCCGGAGCCACGGTCGTGACGGCGTCGCCGGTCTCCACGACCCGGGCCACGCACTCGTGACCGAGGGCGAACGGCGGGTCCAGGAAACCGTGCCCGGCCAGGATCGCCGAGTCGACGTCACAGGACGTCGTGGCCACCGGGGCGACGATCGCCTCCTGGTCCGACCGGAGCTTCGGGTCGGGCGCCTCGCGCCATTCGACCGTGTGCCGGGCGACGTAGGTCAGTTCACGCATCGGCCTGCTGCCCCTTCGCCAGGGCCACGAGGTCGGCGTACCGGATGACAGACCCGCCCGCGCCCCAGGTGCCGTCGGCCTGTTCGTGCACCAGCACCCACACCCGCAGGGCGTCGGCCCGGTCGAGCCCGGCCGCGTCGAGCACCGTCTGGGTCGCCTCCTCGACCAGGCCGGCCTTGCGCCGCTCGGACAGCGCGCCCTGCGGGACCGTCACCTCCACCAGGAAGCGGGGCGCGTCGTCCTCAGCGGTGGTCTGTGCCCCCTCGGGCAGCTCGACGAGGTAGCTCCACGCCTGGGCGCGGAAGAACTCGGTGCCGGGCGCGCCCTCCCAGTGCAGCAGTGCGGCGGCGAGGTCCCGCTGGACGGTCCTGCGGCCCTCCTCGGTCAGGGAACCTGACGGGACGGTGAGCCGGATCATCGGCATGACGAAGTCTCCTCTCGTGCCCTGCGGCTGTCTATAACAGTCGTTATAAGAGAAGGTCAGGCTAGAGTATTACGAGTGTTATAGTCAGAGGGGAGTTGCGGTCTTGGCCAAATCCAGCGCGCCGTCGCGTGACCGCATCGTGGCCGGGGCGGCGGACCTGATCAGCAGACGTGGCCTGAACGCCGCGAGCATCCGGGAGGTCGCCAAGCATGCGAAGGCGCCGCTCGGCTCGACGTACCACTACTTCCCCGAGGGCAAGCAGCAGCTGGCCACCGAGGCGGTGCGGTACGCGGGTACGGCGGTCGCCGGGATCCTGCAGAAGGAACTGGACGCCGGCCCGGTCGCCGGGCTGCGCGCGTTCCTGGCGCTGTGGCGCGGCATCGTCGTCGAGAGCGACTTCCGCGCCGGCTGTCCCGTGCTGGCGGTCTCCGTCGAGGAGCCTGCGGCCGACGAGCTCTCGCCGGCCCTGGTCGCCGCCGCCGAGGCCTTCCAGGAGTGGGAGCGGCTGCTCGTCGAGACGCTGTGCGCGCACGGGGCCGACCCCGAGCAGGCGCCGGGGCTGGCGGCCCTGATCGTGGCATCCGTCGAGGGCGCGATCGCCATGAGCCGCGCCGAGCGCAGCATGCGGCCCCTGGACCGGGTCGCGCAGCAGCTCGAGGCACTGATCGTGGGTGCGGTGGGCCGTCCGGACTGACGGGGAGGGCTCGCGGGGGCGCGCTTACCGCTGTGCGGTGCGCCCCGCCGTGCTGTCGGCCGGCGCCGGAGACCCTCGCGGATCCCCGGCGCCGGCCGTTACGACGGACATGTCCCGCGTCCTCCTCCGAGGGTCAGATCACGACGCCCACATGCGCCAGCGCCTGCCTCAGCAGCACTCCGTGCCCGCCCGGCATCTCGCTCTGCACCGCCGGAGACAGTGCCTCCTGCGGGCTGAACCAGACCAGGTCGAGGGCGTCCTGGCGGGGCCGGCAGTCGCCGGTGACCGGGACGACGTACGCGAGGGAGACCGCGTGCTGGCGCGGGTCGTGGTACGCCGTGATGCCCTGCGTCGGGAAGTACTCCGCGACGGTGAACGGCTGCAGCGAGGTCGGGACGCGGGGGAGCGCCATCGGGCCGAGGTCCTTCTCCAGGTGGCGCAGCAGGGCGTCACGGACGCGCTCGTGGTGCAGCACGCGGCCGGAGACCAGCGTCCGGCTGACCGTTCCGTCCGCTCCGATGCGCAGCAGGAGGCCGATGCTGGTGACCTCGCCGCTGTCGTCGACGCGCACGGGCACGGCCTCGACGTACAGGATCGGCATGCGCGCGCGGGCCATCTCCAGCTCGTCGGAGGACAGCCAGCCGGGCGTGGTTTCGGTCATGTCAGACATTGCTTGATCATACTTTCCGGGAATTGCGACCGCTCAGTCGCGGGGCTGACGGGATTCGGGAGCGGGGGCGGGAGCGGCAGGGGGAGCGGGAGAAGGGGCGGGTTCGGTGGCGGGCAGTCCGTAGAGGCGGCGGGCGTTGTCGCCGGCCGTCCACGCCGCGATCCGCAGCGCGTCCGGCAGGCTCAGTTCGTCGGCGTCCACCCGGTCCTGGAGCAGGTCGCCCAGGCCCTGGCGGAACGCCAGCGCGCCAAGCCGGTAGAACTCCGCCAGACCATACGCGTCCGAGCTGTACAGCAGCTTGCGGAACGGGGTGATCTCCAGGGCCTCCGCCAGGATCGCCCGGGACCGGGCGGGGCCGACGTGGTGCAGGGTGAGGCCCACGTCCAGGTACACCTGCTCGAACACCGCGGCAAGATAGGCGGCCTGCCGCTGGTACGGCCAGCAGTGCAGGAGCAGGACGGGGATCGTGCCCTTGGAAAGATGCAGCCAGTCCGTGAGGTGGGTGGGGTCCACCCGGTGCAGCCGGATGTCGTTGTCGCCGAATCCGGTGTGGATCTGCAGGGGGAGCCCCAGGTCCACGGCCGTCCACAGCAGGTGCCGTATCAGGACCGGGTCGGCCAGCCGGCCGCCCTCCGCCATCCAGAGCCGGGCGGCCTCGGTGACCAGCGCGTCCGCCGGGCGCGCCGGGTCCAGGTCGAAGCCGGTGCGGTACGCGGCCACGGACTTCACGGCCACGGCGCCCGAACGCCGTACGGCCTCCTCGGCGGCCGTGCGGAAGGCGGTGGCGTAGGCGTCGGGCTCGATCCCCTCGGCCGCCACCGCTTCGGCGACCGATTCCAGCCGTACGACCTCGTACGCGGTCCCGTCGGCGGTCTCCGCCAGTTCCCCGGGCGTGGTGATGGGGTGCGGGGTGTACCCGGTGTCGACGCAGAACACCTCGGTTCCGGCGGCTGCCAGGAACCGGCGGTTCACCTCGCGGACGCCGAGTTCCGCGCGCCGGGCCAGGTACGCGTCTGCGGCGGCGTGGCGCGGCAGATCGAGCAGGGGTGCGCAGTGGCGGCGTACGGCCACGCCGGCCGGGGTGTCGAAGGGCGAGATGCCGGGCCAGGGTTCGCCCTCGGTGAGCAGGGACTCGAAGCCGTCGCGGTCCAGGTCGGCGGTGACCACGCCGTGGCAGTGATGGTCCACCAGCGGCAGTGCCGCGAGCGCCTCGTGGACCGGGCCGGTGGCGCCCATGTCAGTACTTCCAGCGGTAGGCCGCCGCCACCCGGTCGTCGTCCAGCCCGGCGACGGCGGCCAGTTCGCCCTGGCGTACGGCGATCACGGCGTCGGCGAGGACCGGGCCCAGCGCGGCCCGCAGCGGCTCGTCCGTACGGAACTCCTCGACCGCCTCGCCCAGCGAGGCCGGCAGCCGTCGGACGCCGCGGGCCGCCGCGTCCTGCGCACCGAGCTGCGCCGGATCTCCGGTGATCTCCTCGGGCAACCGCGCGCCCGACGTCAGTCCGTCCAGCCCGGCGGCGATCAGGCAGCCCAGCGCGAGGTACGGGTTGGCGGCCAGGTCCACCGGCTTGATCTCCAGATTGGCCGCCTGGTCGCGGTGGCCCGCCGTGCCGGTGACGACGCGCAGGCCCGCTTCCCTCGTCTCCCGGCCCCACGCGGTGAACACCCCGGCCCACTGGGATGGTTTGAGCCGCAGATAGCTGGCCGGGCTCGGCGCCGTCACCGCTGTGAGGGCGGGCAGGTGGGTGAGGATGCCGGCCGCGAAGGACTCGGCCTCGGGCCGCATGCCGTGGCGGCGGGCACCGCCCGTGTGCAGATTGACGCCGTCGCGCCACGCGGAGAGGTGGACATGGCCGCCGTTGCCGACGCCCTGCCCGAGGACCGCCGGCGCGAAGGAGGCCGCGAGCCCGTGGCGCTGAGCCACCGCGCGGATGGTCTGCCGCACCAGCACGCTGCGGTCGGCCGCCGCCACCGGGTCGAGCGCGCTCACCGACAGCTCGAACTGCCCGGCCGCGTACTCGGGATGGAGCTGGTCGACCTCCACACCCTGCCGTGCGAGCGCCGCCAGCAGATCCGCGGCGCAGTCGCTCAACTCGACCTGGCGGGTGGCGCCGTACGCCGGTCCGGTGACCGCGGGCACGAACGCGCCGTCGACGCCGGGTGGTTGGGCGACGGCCCACTCGATCTCGATGCTCGCCCGGAAGCTGATCCCGTAGCGCTCGGCGGTCTCCTGGACCATCCGCCGCAGAAAAGTACGGCTGCACCCGGGATGCCGCTCGCCCTCCTGCGTGATCCGGTCGACCGGCGCCCACGCCCAGCCGGGCTGCCCGGCCAGCTCCACCAGGTGGTCCAGGTCCGGATAGAGACGCAGGTCGCCGTCCGGGGAGCCCAGGACGTCGGTGGTGACGATGGAGTCGTTCGCGAGGAACGTGTCGAACACCGGCGACATGCCGACGCCCCACGCCGCCGCCGAGGCGAGCTTCCCCGTCGGGACCGTCTTCACGCGGCCGACGCCGGCCGTGTCGACGTACGCCAGGACGATCCCGTGCACGCCCCGCCCGGACAGCTCCCCGCTCAGCGCGGTGGCCCGCTCGACGTCACCGGGACGCCCTCCCGGTACGGGGTCGGCAAGGGTGGTCATACGGTCTCCTCGACGAACTCGGCCGGACCGCGCCGGTGCTGTCCCTGCCGGTTCGGTCCGGGTCGTGCGGTCCCTGCTGGGCGTCAGGGTTTCACGGCCACCGCGCCGTACTGCGGCACCGGAGCGGGGGAGCCGGGGGCGCGCCACTGCGAGCAGGACACCATGCCCGGCTCCAGCAGCTCCAGACCCTCGAAGAACGCGGCGATGTCGGCGCCGCTGCGGGCCGTGATCGGCGGCGTGGCGTTCTCGTTCCAGAACTTCATCGCCGGGATCTGGCCCTCGCCGCCGAGCTCGGAGTCGAACGTCGGGTGCGTCAGCACCAGGAGGCTGCCGGAGGGGACCGCGGCCAGGACACGCCGCACGATCTCGCGGGCCTTGTCGTAGTCCAGGACGAAGTTGAGGATGCCCAGCATCATCACCGCGACCGGCTCGGTGAAGTCCAGCGTCTGCCCGGCGCGTTCGACGATGGCGTCCGGGTCGTGCACATCGGCGTCGATGTACGCGGTGACGCCCTCGCGGGTGCCGGTGAGCAGGGTGCGGGCGTGCACGAGCACGATCGGGTCGTTGTCGACGTACACGATCCGTGAGTCGGGCGCGACACGCTGGGCGATCTCGTGGGTGTTCTCCGCCGTCGGCAGCCCGGTGCCGATGTCCAGGAACTGCCGTACGCCCCGCTCCTCGGCCACGAAGCGCACCGCCCGGCCGAGGAAGTCGCGGTCCGCGCGGGCGATGTCCCGGATGATCGGGAACATCCCGGCGACATGCTCGCCGACCTGCTGGTCGACCTCGTAGTTGTCCTTGCCGCCGATCCAGTAGTTCCACACGCGCGCGTTGTGCGCCACCCCGGTGTTCAGCTTCGCCGACCCGCCCGACGGGGTGTGGCCATCGCTCACGACTTGTCCTCTCCTCGCACGCACGCACGACCGAAACCGGCCATCGCCGCCATTGTGCCGCTCCGTTGATCACGGTGTCCCGGGAATCGGCAGAGCGGGTACGGCCGTTGGCGTGCGGCGGGAGGACTGCCGCGGATCCGTCACTCGATCTCGCTGGGCGTCGCGGCCGGCGACTTCCCGGCCAGCACGTCCTGCAGTCGCTGGGTGCCCAGCTTCACCGCCTGCTCGACTGAGTCGTGCTCGTCCCCGTCGAGGCCGCCCGCCGTGACGGTGATCGCGTCGTTGCCGACGCGTACGGCGGCGACGTCCAGGGTGAGCGTGGCCTGCTCGCCGTCGGTCGTGCCCTGCACCGTCACGCGCAGACCCTGCCGGGCGTCGCCCACCTTCGGCAGCGAGGTCTCGATCACCTGGACGGTGCGCTCCTCGCCGTCCTCGGTCATCGTGAACTGGTCGCACTCGTCCGGCAGCTTCGCCATCCAGTTCAACGAGTCCTGCGGGTCGCTCCGGTCGTAGGAGGCGACCTGGTACAGCAGACGCGAGTCGTCCTGCGTGAAGCCGCGCAGCGCGTTCGCTCCCGATGGCTTGCCCAGCAGGTCGTCGTCGTAGAGCGAGTCCATGAGCTGCTGGCAGTCGGCGGCGTCGGCCTTGGCGGTGAGGAAGTCCGAGACGTCGACCGTGCCGATGAGCAGCGAGTCGTGCCAGTTCTCGGCCTCCGTGTCCTTGACCTGCGTCCAGTCGTCCTCGATGTCCGCCTCGGTGATCAGCGCGGTCTGCGCACCGGACTCGGTGAGGGTGGCCGTCGGCGAGGGGGTCGGCTGTTTCCTGGCGGCGGGGGACGCGGTGACGCCCGAATCCCGTGACTCGTCCTTGTCACCGTTGTCCGAGCAGGCGGCGGTGGTCAGCAGCGCGCCCGCCGCCAGAGCCGAGGAGAGAACGCGGGCGAGCCGGGACGTACGACGGGTCATCGGGAGTGCCTCCTGAGAACGTGGCGCGTGTCCCTCAGCGCACCACCGCGGCCGACGGCCCACCAGCGGCGCCGGACCGTTCGAGTGAGCCCCGCCCGCAGCGCCGGCGCCTCGGAGCCCGGTTCACGCGCCGGGCCGCGCGTACCCGTTCTGCCAGGCCCACGCCGCGATCTCGACGCGATTGCGGGCCGCCGGCTTGAGCTGGACGCTGGACAACGTCTACCTGCGCACCATGGACTACCGGCGGACGCTCGCCGTCAGCGAGACCCGGCGCGCCGAACGCGTCGCCATCGCCGCCGACCCGCACGACCTCGTCGCCCACCATGTCACCGGGATCCTCGTGCAGACGCAGATGGCCCGCATGATGGCGCGGACCGAGCCGCAGGAGCTCGCCCCGGTCCTGGCCGGCATCGAGCCGCCGCCACCGAGGCCCTCGCCTCGATGCGCCGCACCGTCACCCTGCGCCGCGACCCCGCCGTCTGCGACGACCTGCCGCACGAGGTGCAGGCCGCGGCCTTCCGGATCGTCCAGGAGGCGCTGACCAACATCCGCCGCCACGCGGCCGACGCCTCGCACATCGACGTCCGCCTGCGGGACGACGCCGGCCGCCTGGAGGTGTCGGTGGCGGACGACGGGCGAGGCGGCACCCAGCTTCCCGCGGCCGCCCACGGCGGCGGCTTCGGCCTGGTCGGCCTCAAGGAGCGGGTGACCGCACTGGGCGGCGACCTGCACGCCGGCCCGCGGGGCGGGGTGGGGTGGGGTGGGAGGTGCGGGCGGTGTTTCCGGTACGGAAGTCCTGACGGGCCGTGGTACCGAACAGCCCCCTTACTGTTCAATGAGAGCGAACGACCTCTGGCCCCTGCCCCGCCCGTCGAGAGGAGCCGTCCATGCCCCCCGCCGCCGTTCCGCCTCTCGGCGCGCGCATCCGGCAGGCGCGCCTCGAACGCGGCACGAGCCTGCGGGCACTGGCCCGTGAGATCGGCATGTCGGCGAGCCTCGTCTCGCAGATCGAGAACGGCAAGAGCCAGCCCTCGGTCAGCACCCTGTACGCCATCACGACGGCCCTCGGTATCTCCGTCGAGTCCCTCTTCGAGGCGGGCGAGTCCGCTGCCGCGTCCCGGCTGGTCCCCGGGACCGTCATGCACGCCCTGGCCGCCTTCGCCGCCGACCCCGGCCGACGCATCGGCCCGCTGGTGGCGCCGGGCGATCGGGAGGTGCTGGAGCTGGACTCGGGCGTCACATGGGAGCGTCTCGGCCATGTCCCCGGCACCGATGTGGACTTCCTGCTGGTGACCTACCGGCCCGGCGGCGCCTCCTCCAGCTCCGGCGGCCTCATGCGCCACACGGGCACCGAGTACGGCTATCTGACCTCGGGCGAACTGATCCTCACCCTCGGTTTCGAGGAGCACACACTGCGTCCCGGGGACGCGGTCTGCTTCGAGTCGACGACCCCGCATCGCTACCGCAATGATGGTCCTGTACCGGCCGTGGGCGTCTGGTGCGTGTTCAGTGGTACTTGACACCCGCGGCGCCCGGACGTTCACTCCGAGGTGGGGGTGGTCGCCATGGCGATCCGCACATTCGGACCCAACGCCGTCGACTGGGAAGAGCGCGTCGACCTGGACCGGCTGCGCAGGCAGCGGCTGGCCCGCCTCAACGAGACCCTGAACCGCTCCGAGCTGGGCGCGGTGCTCAGCTTCGACTTCGCCAACATCCGCTACATGACGGCCACGCACATCGGCACCTGGGCGATGGACAAGCTGATCCGCTTCGCCCTGCTGGTGCGCGGGTCCGAGCCGATCGTCTGGGACTTCGGCTCCGCCGCCCGTCACCACCAGCTCTACAACCCGTGGCTCGACTACAGCGACGGCAAGGAGGGCCCGCCCACCGGCGCCCGCGCCGGCATCTCCACGCTCCGCGGCGCCTTCCACCCGGACGCGGGCATCGCCGAGGACGTCGCCGCGAAGATCGCCACCGAGCTGCGCGCCCACGGCCTGGCCGGCGAGCCGCTCGGCATCGACGTCGCCGAGATGCCGATCCTCACCGCCCTGCGCGCCGAGGGCCTCGACGTCGTCGACGGCCAGCAGGTCTTCCTGGAGGCCCGCCGCCTCAAGACCCCGGACGAGATCTCCCTGCTCACCCAGGCCTGCGCGATGGTCGACGCGGCGTACGAGGAGCTGTACGGCCATCTGCGCCCCGGCGTGCGCGAGAACGAGTGTGTAGGCGTGGTCAGCAAGGTGCTGTACGACCTCGGCAGCGAGTACGTCGAGGGCGTCAACGCGATCTCCGGCGAGCGCTGTTCACCCCACCCGCACGTCTACAGCGACCGCCTGATCCGCCCCGGCGACCCCGCCTTCTTCGACATCCTGCACAGTCACCTCGGCTACCGCACCTGCTACTACCGCACCTTCGCCGTCGGCAGCGCCTCCCGCGCCCAGAGCGATGCCTACGTGCGCTGCCGTGAGTACATGGACCAGGCCATCGCCCTGGTCCGCCCCGGCGCCACCACCGCCGACGTCGTCCAGGTCTGGCCGCGCGCCGAGGAGTTCGGCTTCGCCGACGAGACCGCCGCCTTCGCCCTCCAGTACGGGCACGGAGTCGGCCTGTCCATCTGGGAGAAGCCGATCTTCAGCCGGCTCGTCTCCCTCGACCACCCCGAGGTCCTCGAAGAGGGCATGGTCTTCGCGCTGGAGACCTACTGGCCCGCCGCCGACGGCTGGTCCGCCGCCCGGATCGAGGAGGAACTGGTCGTCACCGCCGACGGCTGCGAGGTCATCACCAAGTTCCCGGCGGAGGAACTGCTGGTGGCGGGCCGCAAGTACTGGACGGTGGGCGGCGAGCTCAACACCCGACGTGAGTCGCAGTCCCACCTCAACACCCCGCACGGCGACGGGCTGCGCTGATGGACCGGGCCGAACTCCTCGCCGCCTACGAGCAGATGGCCGTCATCCGCCGTACCGAGAAGGCCGCGCACGACCTGTTCCTCCAGGGCCTGGTCAAGGGCACCACCCACCTCGCCGCAGGACACGAGGCCATCGCGGTCGGCGCGAGCGCCGCCCTGCGCCCCGACGACTACGTCTTCGCCACCTACCGGGGACATCACCACGCGATGGCGCGGGGCGCCACCCCGCAGGAGTGCCTCGCCGAACTCATGAGCCGGGCAACGGGGTTGTGCCGGGCCAAGGGCGGCTCCATGCACCTGACCAAGGCGTCCACCGGCATGCTCGGCTCGTACGCCATCGTCGGTGCCCACCTCCCGATGGCCGCCGGCGCCGCCTGGTCGGCCAGGCTGCGCGGCACCGACCAGGTCGCGGTCGCGTTCTTCGGCGACGGCGCCACCAACATCGGCGCCTTCCACGAGGCGCTCAACCTGGCCGCCGTGTGGAAGCTGCCGGTGCTGTTCGTCTGCGAGAACAACCTGTACATGGAGTACACGCCGATCGCCGACGTCACGGCCGTGGCCAGGCCCGCGGCCGACCGGGCGCCCGCGTACGGCATCCCGGGCGAGGTGGTGGACGGCAACGACGTCGTCGCCGTCGAGGAGGCGGTGGCCAGGCTGGCGGGTCGGGCCCGGGCAGGGGACGGGCCCGCACTGCTGGAGGCACAGACCTACCGGCACTTCGGCCACAGCCGCGCCGACCCGGCGACCTACCGGCCGGCCGAGGAGGTCGAACGCTGGCTGAAGCACGACCCGTTGGACCTCGCGCGCGGGCGGCTGGTCGAGATGGGGGTACCGGCCGAGACGGTCGCCGAGGCCGATGACCGGGCGAGTGCCGTCGTACAAGGGGCGGTCGATGCCGCGAAGGCCGCCCCGCCGCCCGATCCGGACGAGGCGCTGACCGAGGTATGGGCGGACGGAGGTGCGGCGTGGCGGACGTGATCAGCTACCGGGAGGCGGTCGCCGAGGGCATCGCGCGGGAGATGCGGCGCGATCCGTCCGTGGTCTGCCTGGGCGAGGACATCGGCGAGGCAGGAGGCGTGTTCAAGACGACCGTCGGGCTGTTCAAGGAGTTCGGGCCCGAGCGGGTGTGGGACACGCCCATCTCCGAGCAGGCCATCGTGGGGGCCGCCATGGGCGCCGCGATGACCGGGATGCGTCCGGTGGCCGAGATCATGTTCTCCGACTTCCTGGCCTGCTGCTGGGACTACCTCGCCAACGAGATCCCGAAGGTCCGCTACATGACGGGCGGTCAGGTCACCGTCCCGCTCGTCGTGCGCACCGCCAACGGCGGAGGGCTCGGCTTCGGCGCCCAGCACTCCCAGGCCACCGAGAACTGGGCGTTCACGATCCCGGGGCTGAAGATCGCCGCACCGGCGACCCCGGCCGACGTGATCGGCATGATGGCCGCGGCGATCCGCAGCGACGACCCGGTCGTCTTCTTCGAACACAAGGGGCTCCTCGCCTCCAAGGGCGCGCCGGCACCGCCGGGCCACATCGTCGAGCTGGGCCGTGCCGCCGTCGTCCGCGAGGGCGCCGACGCCACCCTCGTCGCGCTCGCCTCGATGGTGCCGGTCGCGCTGAAGGCCGCCGAGCTGCTGTCCGACGAGGGCATCGAGGCGGAGGTCGTCGACCTGCGCTGCCTGGTACCGCTGGACGTCGCCACCGTGCTGGCCTCGCTCGGGCGGACCTCGCGGCTCGTCACCGTCGAGGAGAACCCCTACCAGGGCGGCTGGGGCGCCACGCTCGTCTCGGTCGTCGCCGACGAGGGGTTCGGACTGCTGGACGCGCCGGTCAGACGGGTGGCGGGGGAGTGTGTCCCGCTGCCGTTCGCCGACGCGCTGGAGGAGCGCGTGATCCCCACCGTCGACAAGGTCGTGGCGGCCGTACGCGGACTCGCCGCTTACTGAACACCCCATGGGAGGAAGGGCGATGACCGATCGGATACTCCTGCGAGCCGGGCATGTGCTGTCGATGGACCCCGACGTCGGGGAGCTGCCCCAGGGGGACGTCCTCATCGAGGACGGCAGGATCACGGCGGTGGAGCGGGAGATCAGCGCCGACGCGGAAGTGCTCGACATGACCGGCCGGATCGTGATCCCCGGCTTCGTCGACACCCACCGGCACACCTGGGAGGCGTCCATCCGCAACGTCGCCCCCGACGCCACCCTGGACGACTACTTCGTCGACATCCTCGACACCTTCGCACCGCTGTACACCCCCGAGGACGTGTACGCGGCCAACCTCGCGGGCTCGCTGGAGTGCCTGAACGCCGGCATCACCACCCTCGTCGACTGGTCGCACATCAACAACACGCCCGAGCACCCGGACGCGGCGATCCAGGGCCTCACGGAGAGCGGCATCCGCGCCCAGTACGCGTACGGCAGTGCCAACACCTCCCTCGCCGACTACTGGTTCGAGAGCAAGATCGCGATCCCGGGCGACGACGTACGGCGGATCCGCAGCAGCTACTTCTCCTCCGCCGACGGCCTGCTGACCATGGCCCTGGCCACCCGCGGCCCAGGCTTCTGCCTCAACGACGTCGTCACCGCGGAGTGGGGCCTCGCCCGTGAGCTGGACATCCCGATCACGGTGCATGTGGCGATGGGCCGGCTGGCGGGCCGCTTCGGCATGGTCAAGCAGCTGCACGACCTGGGGCTCCTCGGCGCCGACACCACCTACATCCACTGCTGCTACTTCAGTGACGAGGAGTGGCAGATGGTCGCCGACAGCGGCGGCACGGTGTCGATCGCGCCGCAGGTCGAGGTGCAGATGGGGCACGGCTGGCCGCCCGTGATGAAGGCCATCGAGTTCGGACTGCGGCCATCGCTGAGCATCGACGTGGTCACCACCGTGCCCGGCGACATGTTCACCCAGATCCGCGCGGCCTTCGGCGCCGAGCGGGCCCGCGTCAACGCCGACTGCTGGAAGGCCAATCTGCCCGTTCCCGAAACCATGTTGACGGCTCGTCAAATGTTGGAGATCGCCACCCGCAACGGTGCCCACGTCGCGGGCCTGGAGGACCGCACCGGCTCCCTGACCCCCGGCAAGCGCGCCGACGTCGTCGCGATCGACGCCACTGCCCTGAACGTCGCCCCGGTGCACGACGCGGCCGCCGCCGTGACGCTCTCGGCGGACGTCTCCAACGTCGACACGGTCATCGTCGACGGCGTGATCCACAAGCGCGACGGCAGGCTCGTCGCGGACGTCGACCGCGCCCGGCGACTGGTCCAGGAGTCCCGCGAGCGGCTCCTGGCCGCGAAGGAGGCGAAGAGCGCCGCATGACCCGACACCTGGTGCGCCGGGCCGCCGACGTCCCGGAGCCGCTGTACGACGAACTCGGCCATCGGCGCCGGGAGTTGGTGGGCGAGGGCGACGGCAGCGTGCACACCGGCTTCGGGCTGTGCGAGATACGGCCCGACGGCCGGGTCGCCGCGCATGTGCACTCGTACGAGGAGAGCTTCCATGTGCTCGACGGTGCCGTGATCCTCGACGTACCCGAGGGGTCGTACCTCCTCGAAGAGGGCGACTACGGCCTCCTCCCGACCGGCGTCCCGCACGCCTGGCGCGGCGCCGGGGACACCGCCGGAAGCTGGGCCGACATGCTCGCCCCCGTGCCGCGCGCCCGCTACGGCCACGACACCCAGCCCGTCCCCGCGCTGCCGGCCCGCGACCCCGTCCGCATCGACGTCCGCGACCCGCGCACCCGGTCCCTCGGCCACTTCGAACCCGCGCAGATGGACCCCGGCAAGCAGTCCCAGGACCTGCTCGCGGTGTCGGCGAGCATGCGCACCGCGCTGCTCGTGTACAGCGGCATCACCGTGAAGATGATGGTCGACGGCGACCTCGGCGCGGTCGCCTCGACCATGTTCATGGTGCGGTACGCCCCCGACGGCGTCGCGGGCACGCACGACCATCCCTTCGAGGAGACGTACCTGATCCTGGAGGGCGTCGTGGACGCCGCCTTCGACGGCGAGCGGTACCGGCTCGGGCCGGGTGACCTCGCCTGGGCCGGTGTGGGATGTGTGCACGGATTCGCCAACGCGGGGGAGGGGCCGGTGCGTTGGCTGGAGACGCAGGCACCGCAGCCGCCGTCGCGCCACTCGTACCGGTTCACGCGGGACTGGGACTACCTGAGGGAGGCCCTGGGGTCATGAGCAGTGTGGTGGTGGTCGGCGGAACGTCCGGGATCGGCCGTGAGTTCGCCCGCTTCCGAGCGGGGCGAGGTGACGAGGTGGTGCTCACGGGGCGGGACGCGCATCGCGCCGACACGTTGGCGAAGGAGGCCGGCGCCGCCCGGGGCATCGCCCTCGATCTGTCCCGGCCGCGGGAGATCGCTCCCGCGCTGGCCGACGTCGGACGGGTCGACCACCTGGTGATCGCCGGCGTGTTCCGCGACGACAACCGGGTCGCCGAGTACGACATCGACGCCGCCCTGCGGCTCGTCACGCTCAAGCTCGTCGGCTACACCGAGGTCGTGCACACCCTGCGGCCCCGGCTGCACGACGACAGCGCGATCGTGCTGTTCGGCGGGCAGGCCAAGGAGCGCCCGTATGTGGGGGCGACGACGGTGGCGACCGTCAACGCGGGGGTGGGCGGTCTGGTGAACACCCTCGCGGTCGAGTTGGCGCCGGTACGGGTCAATGCGGTGCATCCGGGGGTCGTGGGGGACAGCCCGTACTGGCTGGGTAAACCCGAGGAGGTGCGGGCCGGGTTGCGCGCCAGAACACCCACCGGGCGGCTCGCCACGATGGGCGACGTGGTGGACGCCGTGGACTTCCTGCTGCGCAACCGATCGGTGAACGGGGTCGAACTCGCCGTGGACGGTGGGTGGTTGCTCGGCTGAGCAGACTTCCGGCTGCGGTCTTCCGGCCGAGGAGTCCTCCGGTCGAGCAGTGGTGCGGCCGAGCCGGGGGTGGGTCAGCGCTTGAGGCCGACCGCGCCGTACAGCGACACCGGCCCTTCCTTCTCCCCGTTCTCGTCCGCGTCAGGCCGCCAGTCCGACAGGGAGACGATCCCTGGTTCGAGCAGTGCGAGTCCCTCGAAGAACTGCCCCGTCTCGGCGTGCGAACGGGCCACGAGCGTCACCCCGCTCGCCGCGTAGGCGGCGACGCCCCGGTGGACGTTCTCAGGATCGAAGTCCGCCGTCAGCGCCGAGAGCACCAGGCAGCTGCCCGGCGCCAGCGCGCCCACCAGAGTGTCCACGAGGTCGTGGGCGCCGTCGTCGTCCGCGATGAAGTGCAGGAGCGCGATCAGGGACAGCGCGACGGGCCGGTCGAAGTCGAGGACGGTCGCGGCCCGTTCGAGGATCCGCTCAGGCTCGCGCGCATCGGCCTGCACATACCCGGTCGCGCCCTGCGGAGTGCCGCTCAGCAGGGCCTCCGCGTGAGCGAGGACGATCGGGTCGTTGTCGACGTACACCACCCGCGCGTCCGGGGCGACGGACTGGGCGACCTGGTGCAGGTTGGGCTCGGTCGGGATGCCGGATCCCACGTCGAGGAACTGGCGGATCCCCGTCTCCCGGACGACCGCCCGCGTGGCCCGAGCCATGAACCGGCGGTTGGCACGCGCGTGCCGCGGGGCGTCGCCACCCTGCATCGCGGTGATCCGGCGTCCCAGTTCCTCGTCGACGGGGTAGTTGTCCTTGCCGCCGAGGAACCAGTCGTAGACGCGCGCCGGATGCGGTCTGCTCGTGTCGATGAGCGGTACGGCCGGCTCGGTCCCGGTCACACGGGTCTCCTCTGCTCGACAGCGGCGTGTCCGATCAGTCTGACACGATCACGCGGCCCGGCGGAGGCTGTCTTCGGCCACCGCCTTGTCGAGCGAGGCACGCACCAACGCCGCGGCGAGCACGGCCGGTTCGGTGTTCCCGGCGAGGGCGGCCAGGCGGTCCGGGTCCTTGGGCAGACCGAGCCGCTCGGCGCCCGAGAGGGCCTTGCCGTCCAGGTAGGGTGCCACTTCCGGCCAGACCCGCTGGGCCTCGCGCAGGAAGATGTCGGCGCCGGCCGGGCCCATGCCGGGGAACTCCCGGAGCAGGCGGCGCAGTTCGGGGACGTCGCCGTCCGCCTCCTTCCGCAGCCTCCGCAGGTCGCCGCCCCAGCGCTCGCTCAACAGCGTCGCACCGTCCCCGAGTTGGGTGGCGGTGCGCTCGTCGTAGCGCCGGTAGCCGCCCCGGCCCAGCGCATCCACCCGCTCCTGCCACGAGGCGTCGGCCATGCGGCGCGGGTCGCGCAGGCCCGCGTCGTACAGGGCGCGGGCGGTGTCGACGGCGATCGAGCCGCGGATCCGGGCGCTGAGCAGATGGGCCAGCACCAGCAGCCGGTACAGGGGCTGCGGGGTGTTCCTCAGTGGGATGCCCGCCTCCTCGGCGAACGTCTGCCCGTGCGCGCGTACGAGCTCCCGTACGACGCGCTTGCCGTCGCTCACGGCCTTAGCGGGTCGTGGCCGATCGTCATCAACTGATGCCGACGGCGCGTCTGCTCCGGCTCGGGTTCGTTCTCCAGGTCCGCCTCATCGGTGACGGTGTCCACGACGTCGTACATCACCTGGATGTCGTCGTCCGTGAGGTCCATCCGCCGCTTCTGGAGGATCGCGAGGACGTGCTGTCCGGTGGGCGTGCCGGCCTGGTCCGGCAGTGGCTCGGTCTCCTCGTCCGCGTCACTGACCCGCAGCCAGGCGGCCAGCTCCTGCGACGTCATGTTCACCACGCGGTGGAAGTCCTGCCACAGCGTGTCGAGTTCGAGGGCGTCGGTCACGGTGTGCCCCTCTCCCGGGTAGGGCTCTGTGCGTCAGGGCGTGCTGTTCTGCGCGTACGGCCGTGTCACTCGCCGCGTGGCCAGTTCTCCGCGTCGAACATCCAGCGCTGCTTCTCCAGCTCGCTCGTGATGCCGATCAGCAGGTCCTGCGTCACCGGGTCCGGTTCGGCGGTCGCGTCGATGCGTTCGCGCAGCCGTCCGATGGCCGCCTCCAGCGTGTCCACGACCAGCTGGACGACCTCGTTGTCGCGCACCCAGCCCTCCTTGGGACCGGGCAGCGTGTAGGCCGCGGCGATGGTCTCCGGCCGTCCGTCGGGCGGGACGCCGAGCGCGGCGGAGCGCTCCGCGACCGTGTCCGCGTACGAGCGGGCCACCGACACGATCTCGTCGAGCTGCAGATGGATCGAGCGGAAGCGCGGGCCCACGATGTTCCAGTGCGCCTGCTTCCCGATCAGCGAGAGCCCGAGAAGATCGATGAGGGTGCTCTGCAAGGCGTCTCCCGCGACCCGGCGGGCCGGTTCGGGGAGCGTGCTCCTGACCACAGTCATACCGAGCTCCTCCTTCTGGGTGCTTGGCTCCATGCGGGCGCGGGTGCCCAGCGCGAACCGGTGCAAACCCGGCGCGTCTCAGTGGGCGAGCGCTCCGTCCAGAAACTGGATGAGATCCCCGAAAACCTCCGCCTTGTTCGTCTCGTGGAACACCTCGTGCCGGGCGCCCGCGTACACACGCTTGGTCAGCTCCTCTCCGCGCAGCTCCTCGATGCCGGTGCGGCTGCCGGGGAGTGGGACCAGGCGGTCGTCGTCGCCGTGCAGCCACAGCAGCGGCACCCGCCCGATACCGCCGCTCTCGGACACGGTGTCCAGCATCCGGGCGAAGGCCTCCACCGTCGGCCGCTTCATCGGGCCGTGCCAGACCAGCGGATCCGCCGCGTACGCGGCGCCCACCTCGGGGTCGCGGGAGAGCGCGGCCGGGTTGATGGGGGTGTCGGGGATCGTGTCGAGGGCGAGCAGGCGCCGGGGCAGTTCCCAGTCGCCGATGACGGGCCCGGACAGGACGAGGGCGGTGAGCTCGGCGCCGTGCAGCTGTGCGAAACGGGCCGCGATCAGGCCGCCCATCGAGTGCCCGATCATGACGACCGGTACGCCCGGATGCGCGGCCCGGGCCAGCTCGGCGACGGCATGCACATCGGCGACCACGTCCTCGAAGTCCTCGATCACCACCCGTTCGCCCGCCGACTTCCCGTGTCCGACATGATCGGGCCCGAACACGGCCGCACCGTGGCCTGCGAGGACCTCCGCCACCTCGGCGTACCGGCCGACGTGCTCTCCGTAGCCGTGGGCCAACAGTGCGACGTACCGGGGCCGAGGGGTCGGCCATTCGCGTACGACGATCGATCCCCGGCTTCCGGCGAGGGCATGCTCACGGGTGTCGGCCATGTCTTCTCGTACCCTCCGGCTGCGTCGGTGAAGGTGCTCGGGAGGGATCTTCCCAGGTGCGGCAGGTCGCCTTGCCCAGGTGTGGAGGTCACTCTCCCCAGGTGCGGAGGTCACTCTCCTCAGGTGCGGAGGTCGGACTTCGCGGGTGCGGCAGGTCGGTCTTCCCAGAGCGCGGCGGTCCGGTCTATAGTCCAAAACTAGCGGTGCTAATTAAATGGGTGCCGATCCACACTGCCCGGTCAGGAGACCTG
The DNA here is from genome assembly GCF_003963535.1 of Streptomyces cyaneochromogenes. Lineage (GTDB taxonomy): Bacteria > Actinomycetota > Actinomycetes > Streptomycetales > Streptomycetaceae > Streptomyces > Streptomyces shaanxiensis. The sequence continues at coordinate 9,052,446 of NZ_CP034539.1, forward strand.
TCGTGCGTCCCGTCCACTTCGCGGCCGCCCGCCGCACCCCCATCGGCAAACTCCGCGGAGCACTGTCGTCGGTACGGCCCGACGACCTCGCCGCGACCGTGATCCGGGGCCTCGTCGCGGATGTGCCCGCCCTGGACCCCGCGCGTATCGACGACGTCTACTGGGGCGCCGCCAACCAGGCCGGCGAGGACAACCGCAACGTCGCCCGTATGGCCGCACTGCTGGCCGGCCTGCCCGAGTCGGTCCCCGGCGCCACGGTCAACCGCCTGTGCGCGTCCGGCCTCGAGGCGGTCACGACGGCGGCCCGCACCATCGCGGCCGGCGAGGCCGACATCGTGCTCGCGGGCGGCTCCGAGTCCATGAGCCGCGCGCCCTTCGTCCTGCCCCGCCCCGACGAGGCGCTGCCCCACCGCGTCGAGACCTTCGACACCCGGCTCGGCTGGCGCCTGGTCAACCCGGCGATGAAGGAACTGCACGGCCTGCTGGCCATGGGCGAGACGGCCGAGGAGGTCGCCGAGCGGTACGGCGTCCCGCGCGAGCGGCAGGACGAGTTCGCGCTGCGCAGCCACCAACGGGCCGCCGACGCCCGCAAGAACGGCCACTTCGACGACGAGATCCTGCCGGTGCGGCGCCCGGACGGGGTGCTGGTCGACAGCGACGAGTGCGTCCGCGAGGACACGTCGTACGAGAAGCTGTCCCGGCTGAAGCCGGTCTTCCGCGCAGGCGGCAGCGTCACCGCGGGCAACGCCTCACCGATGAACGACGGCGCGGCCGGACTGCTCCTGGTCAGCGAGGAGGCCCTGAACGAACTGGGCCTGGAGTCCCTCGGCCGCTACGTCGCCGGCGCCTCGGCCGGCGTCCACCCCGATGTCATGGGCATCGGCCCGGTCCCCGCCACCCGCAAGGTCCTGGCCCGCGCGGACTGGACGGTCGCCGACCTCCAGGAGGCCGAGTTCAACGAGGCGTTCGCGGCCCAGGCACTCGCCTGCGTCGACCGGCTCGGCATCGATCCCGAGCTGGTCAACGCGAGCGGCGGCGCGATCGCGCTGGGGCATCCGCTGGGCTGCTCCGGCGCCCGGATCCTCACGACGTTGCTGCACCGGATGCGCAGGACCGGGGCGGAGCGGGGACTGGCCACCATGTGCGTGGGCGTGGGGCAGGGGAGCGCGGTGCTGGTCGAGCGGCACTAGCGGTCTCCCGACTGGCGAGACGGTTCTTACAGGTACCTGTTGTCTGCACATACCATCGGTCTCCGCATGGACACGATGAACCTCTGGCACATAACAGGGTGGGAATTCGCCGCGCTCGCCTTCGCGGCCCTGCTCGTCGGCTTCTCCAAGACAGCCGTGAGCGGGGCCAACACGGTCAGCCTGGCGATCTTCGCCGCCGTACTGCCCGCCCGCGCCTCCACCGGCGTCCTCCTGCCGATCCTGATCGCCGGTGACGTGCTCGCCGTCCTCACCTACCGACGGCACGCCCACTGGCCCACCCTGTGGCGCCTGTTCCCGGCGGTCGCGGCCGGTGTCGTGTTCGGCACGCTGTTCCTGGTGTGGGCGGACGACGGGAACGTCCGTACCTCGATCGGCGCGATCCTGCTGCTGATGGCGGCCGTCACGGTATGGCGCCGCCGCACGGCCGAGAAGGAGGACGAACCGGACTCCGTCACCACCCGGGCCGGCCGGGTCAAGGCCCGCTCGTACGGTGTCCTCGGCGGCTTCACCACGATGGTCGCCAACGCGGGCGGCCCGGTGATGTCCATGTACCTGCTGTCGGCCGGCTTCCGGAAGCTCGGATTTCTGGGGACCTCCGCCTTCTTCTTCCTGATCGTCAACGTCTCCAAGGTGCCCTTCAGCGCCGGACTGGGCCTGATCGACGGCCCCTCGCTCCTGCTCGACGCCGCCCTCGTGATCTTCGTCGTACCCGGCGCGCTGATCGGCAAATGGGCCGTGCACCGGATCAACCAGCGGCTGTTCGAGCAGCTCGTCATCGCCGCGACGGTCGTGGGCGGCCTCCAGCTGCTGCGCTGACACCCCGGTTACCGCTGTGCGGATCCCGGCAGTTCCGCCAGCAGCACGGGCAGACCGGCGAACGAGTCGATGACATGGTCGGGGGTGCCGCTCGCGTCCCGGTGCGTCTGAGGAAGGTACTTCCCGGTCCTCACCAGCACGCCCGTGACACCGGCCCGCTGCGCCGCCAGCACATCGGACTCGATGTCGTCGCCCACCATCACCGCCTCGTCCGCCCCGACCCCCACATGCGCCAGCGCCGCCTCGAAGAACGCGGCCGACGGCTTGCCCGTGATCTCCGCCTCGACCCGCGCGGCCTTCTCCAGGCCGACCAGGAAGGCGCCGGTGTCGAGCTGCAACCCCTGGTCCGTACGCCAGTAGAGATTGCGGTGCATGGCCACCAGGCGCGCCCCGCGCTGGAGGTGCCCGAAGGCCCGGTTGAGCGCCGCGTAGCCGAACTCGGGCCCGGCACCCCCGACCACCACGACGTCAGGAGCGCTGTCGCCGCCCTCGTCCTCGCCGACGACGGTCACCCCGCCCAGGTCCTCCGCGATGTCCCCGCTGTTCAGCAGCGCACACCGCGCCCCCGGCCAGTGCTCGGCGAGATACGCGGCGGTGACGGCGGGCGCCGTCAGGATGTCCTCGGCGGACACCGCGAACCCCGCGTCCGTCAGCGTCCGGGCGATCGACGCCCGCGTCCGCGAGGTCGTGTTCGTCACCAGCACCACACCGAGCCCGGCCGCGCGGATCTCCCGCAACGCCTCGACCGCCCCCGGCAGCGGCTGCCAGGAGACGGTGAGGACCCCGTCGATGTCGATCAGGACGGCACGTACGGATCCCATGCCAGGACGATAGACCGGCCCGGCCGTCCTCGCTCAGGGAGCGATCCCGACACCCTCGATCCCGCTCCACGCCCGCTCCTGACCGGCCGTCATCGCCGGCCACCGCAGCCCGCCCGGACGCGGCTCGACGCGCGAGGCGTACGGATCCGGACGGAAACCGGTGTCGTAGAAGCAGCCGGTGCCGTACGTCTCGTCGAAGCGGCCGCACGACGCGGCCACCGACGCCGGCGTGGGCTTCTCCCCCTCGCGCACCCACGCGTCCAGGGCGTCGACGGACGCGGCGTACTCGGCATCACTGAGCTCACTGTGCTCGCGCTCCCGAGTGAACGTCTGCACCAGCTGCCCGGCCCGACCGGCCCCGCGCAGCGTGGCCCGGTACGCCGCCTCGTGCTCCACGAACGCCGTCGGATCGTCGATCGCGTGCAGCGTGAGCACCGGGATCGAGACCTTGCCGGTGAGATCGCTGTCGTAGGACAGATCCCGTACGGCCGTGGGGTTGGGGGCGAACCGCTCGACACCGGCGTTGAGCGCCTCGTCGTCGTGCGAGCCGGAGTAGCGGACACCCCGGTTGCCGAACGGGTTCCGGCCCCCGAGGCGCTCGTGCACGATGTCCCGGAACGTGAAGGTCGCGAACCGCAGATGCGACTCCAGGCTGCGCTCCGGGATCCTCGTGACGGCCAGGATGTCGTCGAGGTTGCGCTGCTGCGGCGCGGTCCGCTCCTCGGGCGCCGACGCGTAGCCGGTGCACTCCTGCAGCCGGGCTCGCAGCCCGGCGGCCGTCATGGTCGAGTCGGCGCGCAGCCCCTGCCACAGCGGGTACCGCGGCTCGGTCGGGCGCGGGTGGTTACCGCAGTAGTACTGGTAGACGACACGCAGGTCGACGCGGTAGTCGTAGCCGCGCGAGCCACCGGCGAGGACGCCGTTGGTGAGCAGCGCCCCGTCGTACGCCCCGTGCCGCCCGCCGTAGCTCTCCACGACCTTCGCCGCGACGTTCCCGCCCCACGACTGGCCGTGCACGTACGTGCGCCGCGGCTCGCCGAACTCCGCGACGAACAGTCGGCGCACGCTCTCGGTGTCGGCGGCGGCCATCCGCGTCCCGTAGCCGCCCCGGCGATACGACGAACCCGCCCAGGCATAGCCCTCCTTCACCATCACCGACCAGCGGCCCAGGTCGTCCAGGCTGCGGGCGGGGTCGGACCCGGCACCGAGATCGGGGCCGCCGTGGGCGTGCACGACGAGGGAGCCGTTCCAGTCCCGGGGTACGGCGATCGCGTAGTAGGCGCCTTCCGCGTCGCGGCCGGTGTAGCAGTCGGCCTTGCCGACGAGGCCGGTCGGGCAGTCCGCGTGCGCCGCTTCCGCCGTCTCGCCCCGGGCGTTCGACGCGCCGACGAGGATGCCGACGGTGAGGACGCCGGCCAGGAGGGCGGCGAGCGTCGTACGGCGCCGGTCCTGCGAGGGGACGGACCTGCGGATCAGTGCATGCGTTCGCGTCCAGTCCAAGACGCTGCTCCTCGTCCTCGTCGGCGCGTCGTCGAGCCGTGCGCGATGCTAGAGAGCGACGGGGCGGGGAACCACGATCTGAAAATTGTGTTCATAGTGTTCATCGATGCCCCGGGCGCACGAACCCGGCGTCCCGCTCCCCGCGACCCACCTCGTACGCTCCCCCCATGTCCCCCCGCCACATCCTGATCCTCGGCGGCACCACCGAGGCCCGCGAACTCGCCACCGCGCTCACGACGCACCCCGGCGTCCGGGTCACGACCTCCCTCGCGGGGCGGGTGTCACGGCCGGGCGCGGTCGAGGGGGAGGTCCGGATCGGCGGCTTCGGCGGGGCGGAGGGCCTGGCCGACTGGCTGCGCGCCGAGCAGGTCGACGCCGTCGTCGACGCCACGCACCCCTTCGCCGAGTCGATCACGGCGAACGCGGCGCGCGCCGCGACGGCGACCGGTGTGCCGACGGTGGTCCTGCGCCGCCCGGGATGGCGACCGGGCCCGGCGGACCGCTGGCACGAGGTCGCCTCGCTGGACGAGGCCGCCGCGCTGCTGCCGAGCCTCGGTCACCGGGTCTTCCTCACCACCGGCCGCCTGGGCCTGGCGGCCTTCGCCCACCTCGCGGACCTGCGCTTCCTCGTACGCTCCGTCGACCCACCCGAGCCCCCGATGCCCCCGCACACCGAAGTGCTCCTGGCCCGCGGCCCGTTCACGGTGACCGACGAGACGGCCCTGCTGCGCGAGCACCGCATCGACGTCCTGGTCACCAAGGACAGCGGCGGAGCGGCGACCTCGGCCAAACTCACCGCCGCCCGCCACCTCACCCTCCCGGTCGTCGTCGTACGACGCCCCCCGCCCCCGGCGGGCACGCAAGCGGTGCCGGACGTGGCGGGGGCCCTGGAGCGGCTCGGCCTCAGCCCGTGAGGACCGAGGCGCGGATGCGGTCGATGGCGCGCAGGACCTCGTCGCGGTTCTTCGCCCGCTTGATCCAGGCGGGCAGACGGGCGACGTAGGTCATCTTCCGCCCGCGCTCGTACCAGGGCGGCCGCTCCCGCAGCGATGCGGCGACGAACCGCCTGAGCAGGTCGAGGTGTTCGAGGTTGTAGGCCCACACCTCTCCGTGCCTGGTCCGGGTCCGGAGCCACAGGACCGGGTGGGCACACCGTCCCTGGGCACACGACGAGTTCCGCACGAGGCCGCAAGACGGGCAGACCAGACGCAGCTGCCGGTACGACATGCCGTGGGCGTCCGGAGCGTCGGCGGGCCGCCTGTCGAAGTGGGCCATTCCGTCGCAGCGCGGGCAGCGCACCAGCATCGAGTCGGTGAACTCGTACTCCTTGCTGAGGGGATCACGGAAACGCACCGGCGTGGCAGACATGCCGCGAGTATCACCGCGGACCGCCGCACGCCGCACCCGGGTTTCAGCGCGACTCGCTCAGCGCCGGCTCCTTCTCGCGGCTCGGCAGGCCGTGGGTCAGGTCCTCGAGGAGCAGGCGCTTGGCGATCGTGTGGACCGCGGCGCGCAGATCCGTGCCGGGGGGCCGGCCGATGTCCTCGTGCACCCGGGCCTCCAGCCAGGTGCCCCACGCCTTGCCGATGACCTCGGCCTCGCGGGCGCCCGCCGCGGTGTGGGAGAGGAGGGAGCCGTCGCGGGTGAGGTAGCCCTCCTCGACCATGCGGTCGAAGACCGGCAGGAGCACTTCCGGGGGCATGTGGCGGCGGGCTGCGATCATGCCGAGACTGGCGTGGCCGACCAGACGGGTCAGCAGGTCGACCTGGATGACCGCCCAGGCGCCGGCCACGTCGAGGCGCGTGTCGGAGTCCGCGATGATGCGGCGTGCCGTGTCGGGCTGCAGGCCGCCGATGATCTTTCCGACGGACGTCTCCAGCACCCGCTGGGCGTTGGCGTCGTGCGGCGACGCGAAGCCGTCGCCCAGGTCGGTGGACCCCAACCGCGCACTGTCGCGCAGCGGCACCTGCTTGAGGAACAGGGCCACCACGAAGCCGACCGCCGCGACCGGCACCGTCCACAGGAAGACGGTCTGCAGCGTGTCGGCATAGGCCTCGACGATCGGGGCGGCGACCTGCGGCGGCAGCCCGTGCAGGCCCTCGGGGCTGGTCGCCGCCTGGGCGATGGCGGTCGGATCGAGCCCGCTGCCCGTCCTCGCGGCGGTCTCGACGGCGGCGGTGAGGTTGGGTGTGAGCGTGTTGGTGTAGATCGTGCCGAAGACGGCCGTGCCGAACGAACTGCCCAGCGTACGGAAGAAGGTGACACCGGAGGTCGCGGTGCCGAGGTCGGCGTACACGACGGTGTTCTGCACCGCGATCGTCAGGACCTGCATGCACAGGCCGATGCCGGTGCCGAACACGAACATGTACAGCGACTCCAGCCAGGTGCCGGACGACGGCCCCATGAGGGACATCAGGAACAGCCCGACCGCCATCACCAGGGAGCCGACGATCGGGAAGACCCGGTACTTCCCGGTCTTGCTGACCACGTTGCCGCTGAACACCGACGCGATGAGCAGCCCCACCACCATCGGCAGCGTCCGCACGCCCGAGATCGTGGCCGAGTCGCCGTCGACGTACTGCAGATAGGCCGGCAGATACGTGATCGCGCCGAGCATGGCGAAGCCGACGATGAAGCTGAGCACGGAGCAGACCGTGAAGACGGGGTTGCCGAACAGCCGCATGGGCAGCATCGGTTCGGCCGCCCGCGTCTCCGCCCAGCAGAACAGGCCGAGCGCGACCGCACCGCCGACGAACAGGCCGATGATGACGCCCGAACTCCACGCGTACTCGTTGCCGCCCCAACTGGTCGCCAGAATCAGCGCGCTGGCGCCGACCGCGACGAGCCCGATGCCCAGGTAGTCGATGACGGGCCGGGACGCCGACTTGACCACCGGGATGGTCCGGGCGGCCGCGATGACCACGATGATCGCGATCGGCACGTTGACGTAGAACGCCCAGCGCCAGGTCAGATGGTCGGTGAACAGCCCGCCCAGCAGCGGTCCGATCACCGTCGCCACACCGAACACCGCGCCGATCGCGCCCTGGTACTTGCCGCGTTCCCGGAGCGGGATGACGTCGGCGATCAGGGCCATCGCCGTCACCATCAGACCGCCGGCCCCGACACCCTGCATCGCCCGCCAGAGGATCAGCAGCGTCATGTTGGAGGCCAGACCGCACAGGAACGAGCCCGTGATGAACACGATCGCGGAGACCTGGAAGACCACCTTGCGGCCGAACATGTCGCCGAACTTGCCCACCAGGACCGTCGCGACGGTCTCCGCGAGCAGGTACGACGTCACCACCCACGACATGTGCTCGGCACCGCCCAGGTCCGACACGATCGTCGGCAGCGCCGTGCCCACGATCGTCTGGTCGAGGGCCGCGAGGAGCATCCCCAGCATGATCGTCACGAAGACGACATTGCGCCGACGCGAGTCCAGCACGGGTGGCTGGGAGGCGGCGGGCGGGGCGGATCCCTCGGCGAGCGTCACGGCCCCACGATCACAGCGGTGAGAGGGCGGCGCATGCGGGAACGGTCCGCTCGGGTGCCGGGTGCCGGGTGCCGGGTGCCGGGTGCCGGGTGCCGGGTGCCGGGTGCGGGGCGGCGAGCCCCGCCCCGACCGAATACCTGCCGGGCTCCTACTGCTCCTTGTGCTCCTTCGGGTTCCTGCGCAGCAGATACGTGTCCATGATCCAGCCCTTGCGCTCGCGGGCCTCGGCACGCAGTCGCTCGATCCGGGGCGCGGCCTCGGCGATCGGGCCCGAGGCGAGGATCTCGTCCGGTGTACCTATGTACGCGCCCCAGTAGATGTCGATGTCCTGGTCGGCGTACCGCCGGAAGGCCTGGTGGGCGTCGAGCATGACGACCACGTCGTCCACGTCCTCCGGGAAGCCCTCGGCCAGCCGCCGCCCCGTCGTGATCTGAACGGACCGGGCGACGCGGTTGAGCCCCGTCCGATGCCGGGCGACGAGCGCGGAGACGCTGCTGATACCGGGCACGACGTCGTACTCGAAGTCCACCGCGCCCTTGTCCAGGACCTCCTGGAGGATCCCGAGCGTGCTGTCGTACAGCGCGGGGTCGCCCCACACCAGGAACGCACCCGTCTCGTCCTTGCCCAGTTCCTCGGTGATCAGTCGCTCGTAGATCCCGGCGCGGGCACTGCGCCAGTCCCCGACGGCGGGGGAGTAGGCGGCACCCCCCGCGGAGCGGTCACGCTCCGGGTCCCGCGCCTCGACGACCCGGTACGTCCCCTCCGGTATGTGCGCGTCCAGCATGTCCCGGCGCAGCTGCGTGAGGTCCGACTTCACCTCGCCCTTGTCGAGGATGAAGAACACGTCCGTGCCCCGCAGCGCCCTGACGGCCTGCAGCGTCAGCTGCTCCGGGTCGCCCGCCCCAATACCGATGACATGAATCTTTCGCACACCCCGAGTCTGCCCCACGCCACTGACAACGCGGGCACCGCGTCCGAGGCCGGGGCATGTGTGCGCGTGCCGGGCGGCTCTCCGAGGGGCACGGGCACGCGCTGGCCACCCGCTCTCTCGCGGGCGGAGCCGCCTCCCGCCTCACGCCAACAGCCGCGGCGCCCGTGCCTTCGCGTCCACGGCCCCGGCGTCCCGCTCCACGTCCTCCGCCACCGTCCGCGCCCACCCGGCGAGCCCGGTCAGATCCATCCCGTACGGCTGTGCGCGCCCCGAGACCGACGCCCACTCCTGGACCGCCCCGGCCCCGCGCCGCAGCAGCCGCGCCCCGCCCGTGACGTTGCCCCGGGCCGCGTGGGTGAGTCCCACCGCGAGCTGGGCCAGCCCCCGCCACAGGGTCCGTTCCTCCTCGGGCCCCGACTTCCAGGCGTCCTCGAAGACCTCGTGCGCGTGGAAGGGCTTGCCCGCGTCGAGCAGTTCCTGCGCCTCCGCGACGCTCTGCTCGGGGGTGCGTACGACACCCTCGGGCTGCCGCTCCACACCCTCCGCCCCATAGGGCAGGGGGCGCCCGAGCCCGTCCCGCGGTCGGGCGTTGCGCGCCCGCCCCTCGTCGTCCCTGTCCCGCGCACCGGCCGGCCTGCCTGAGGATGTACTGCCCATACGTCGATTGTCCCGCCTTGCCCCCGCCCGCTGCGAAGCGGCCCTCTGCGTGGGGTAAAGTGCTGTTCGCGCGATCACGCGGTTCACCGCGCGAGACGCACCGGGACGTGGCGCAGCTTGGTAGCGCACTTGACTGGGGGTCAAGGGGTCGCAGGTTCAAATCCTGTCGTCCCGACCAGCTTTGATGCAGGTCGGAGGCCGTTCTCCTGCTTGAGGAGGGCGGCTTTTCGCTGGGTGGCGGTCAGCCTCCAGCGGGCTCCCACCACACCAGATTGGCGGCCGCCCGGGCCGTCGGCTCGATGATCTCCCAGCACTCGGCGACCAGCCCCTCGTCGATCCGCCAGATGTCGACGACCGCGACCTCCGGCCCGGCATCGGGGAGCCGTCGCCGCGAGTGCATCACGACGTGATCACCGTCGGCCAGCAGGTGACGGACCTCGACCCGCATATCGGCGAGCGGGACGAGTGCCGCCTGGACAGCGGCCAGCCACTCCGCCTTGGTCGAGGAGGTCGCGTCCGGCCGGTGATGGACGAAGTCCTCGCTCAGCAACGGTTCGAGCGCGTCGACGCTGCCCGTCTCCATCAGTTCCGCCAGTGCCTGTTCCACCATGCTCTTGTTGTCCGTGGTCATGGACTCAGTGTTTCCGCGGCCGCAACGGTTGTCGATGAAACCGGACTTCATGGCGTACGGCCCCAGGATGAGTACTCTCGATGCCCGTGCATACGGTCGGAGACCTCTTGCGGCAGTGGCGGCACCGCCGACGACTCAGCCAACTCGATCTCGCGATCGCGGCCGATGTCTCGGCTCGTCACGTCAGCCTGGTCGAGACGGGCAAGTCCAACCCGAGCGCCGACATGGTCCTCCGGCTCGCGGACCAGCTCGATGTGCCGTTGCGTGATCGCAACCGGCTGTTGCTCGCGGCCGGCTTCGCGCCCCGGTACGCCGAGCGGCCACTTGACGACGACGCGCTGTCGGCGGCCCGGGACGCGGTCGAGAGGGTGCTTCGCGCGCATGAGCCGTACCCGGCGGTGGCCTTCGACCGCCGGTGGAACATCGTGATGACCAACCGCGCGGTCGAGCCGTTCTTCGCGGACGTCGACCCCGAGCTGCTACGGCCGCCGATCAGCCTGGTGAGGCTGGGACTGGACCCGCGCGGGTTCGCCCCTCTGGTCGTCAACCTGGACGACGTGCGTGCGATGTTCCGCTCCCGGATCAGACGGCAGCTCGCCCTGGCACCCGACGCCGAGCTCGCCGCGCTCTATGAGGAACTGCTGGAGCCCGACTCCGAGGACGCATCGAGCCGATCGGCCGAATCCGACGTCGTGATCCCGATGATTCTTCGTTTCGGCGGACGAGAACTGCGGCTGTTCTCGACCATCACCACGTTCGGTACGCCCATGGACATCACGCTGGACGAGGTCGCGATCGAGTCGTACTACCCGGCGGATGCGGAGAGCGCTGCTTACTTCGAAGAGCATCTGCCCGTGCGCGAAACCTTGCGGCCGTTTTCGCGGTAGACCTAAAATAATTTCGCCGCTACTCGTGATCCGCGAAAGATCTCCCGTGACCCGCTGTCGAGAGTAGGTGCTCCATGACGGTTGCCGCTGCGTCCACGGTCCACCCGGACGAGGTGCACGAGAGACTCGGCCGCCATGTGCTGACCGACGGTTTCAAACTCGTGCTCGACCCGCTCGCCAGTCAGGGCTCGTGGATCGTCGACGCGCGCACCGGTGAGAAGTTCCTCGACCTCTACTCGTTCTTCGCGTCCGCTCCGCTGGGACTCAACGCGCGGGGCATCGTGGACGATCCGGAGTTCATGACCCTGCTCGCGCAGGTGGCGGCGAACAAGCCCGCCAACCCCGACATCTACACCACGCACTACGCCGAGTTCGTCGAGACGTTCGCCCGGGTGCTGGGCGATCCGGAGCTGCCGCGACTGTTCTTCGTCGAGGGTGGGGCGCTCGCCGTCGAAAACGCACTCAAGGCGGCATTCGACTGGAAGAGCCGCCGCAACGAGGCCGCAGGCCGCTCACCCGAGCTCGGCACCCAAGTGCTCCACCTTCGACGGGCCTTTCACGGCCGCAGCGGTTACACCCTCTCGCTGACCAATACCGAGCCGGGCAAGACGGCCCGTTTCCCGAGGTTCGACTGGCCGCGCATCGACGTACCCGCTGTGCGGTTCCCCCTCGAGCACCACCTTGCCGAAGTGGAGGAGGCCGAGCGACGGGCCCTGGAGCAGGCGAGGCGAGCGTTCGAGGACAACCTGCATGACGTCGCCTGCTTCATCGCCGAGCCGATCCAGGGCGAGGGCGGCGACAACCACATGCGCCCGGAGTTCCTCCAGGCGATGCAGGCGCTCTGTCACGAGTACGACGCGCTGTTCGTGCTCGACGAGGTGCAGACCGGGGTGGGGATCACCGGCACCACCTGGGCCTACCAGCAACTGGGCCTCGAGCCGGATATCGTCGCTTTCGCCAAGAAGGTCCAGCTCGGCGGCGTCATGGCCGGCCGCCGGGTCGAGCAGGTACCCGACAACGTCTTCCGGGTCTCCGGGCGGATCAACTCCACCTGGGGCGGTGGGCTGGTCGACATGGTCCGGGCACGCCGCATCCTGGAGATCATCGAGAGGGACGATCTGGTGGCCAATGCCGCTGCCGTGGGAGCGTGGTTCCTGGCCGAGCTACGTGATCTCGAGGTCCGGCACGCACCGGTGGTGTCCAACTCGAGGGGCCGCGGACTGATGAGTGCCGTCGATCTGCCTGACATGGGCGTCCGTGACGAGGTCATACGCCGGTTGCGAACCGAGGAGCAGGTGATCGCATTGCCGTGTGGCGAGCGTTCGGTGCGCTTCCGCCCTGCCCTGTCCATCACCCAGGGCGAGCTGGAAGTCGCCCTGCGGGCCCTCGACCGGCTGCTCACCGGCCTGCACTGAACCCCTACCAGCCGACAAGGAGCAAAGTCATGGCCCGTTCCGTCGCCTCGATCGTTGCCGGCCGCATGGTCGCCGGCGCTCCCGGCGGGACTCTCCAGCGCCCCAATCCCGGCCGTACCGCTGAGCTGGTCACCGAGGTCTCGCTCGGGGACGCCGCCACGTTCGCCGAGGCCGCCGGGGCGGCGAAGGCGGCTCAGCGGGCCTGGGTGGACGTCCCGGCGCCGGTGCGCGGATCCGCGATCGGAAAGATCGGCCGGCTCGTCGAAGCCAACAAGGACCGGCTCGCCCGCATCGTGACCGAGGAGATCGGCAAGCCGCTGGCGGAGGCACTCGGTGAGGTCCAGGAGATCATCGACACCTGCGACTTCTTCCTGGGCGAGGGCCGCCGGCTGTACGGGCAGACGGTGCCCTCGGAGATGCCTGACAAGCAGCTGTTCACCTTCCGCAACCCCATGGGCGCGGTCGCGGTGATCACCGCGGGCAACTTCCCGGTGGCCGTGCCGTCCTGGTACCTCGTGCCGGCGCTCGTGACCGGCAACACCGTGGTGTGGAAGCCGGCCGAGTACGCCGCCGCGAGCGCCCACGCCCTCTACGAGCTGTTCGTCCACGGAGGCGGCCTGCCCGACGGCGTACTCAACCTCGTACTCGCCGACGGGGAGCAGACGTACGCCGGTCTGGAGGCCTCCCTGGAGGCCGGTCTTGTCGACAAGGTCGGCTTCACGGGGTCCACGCTCGTCGGCAGGAAGATCGGCGCCCTGTGCGGAAGCCACCTGCAGACCCCGTGCCTGGAGCTGGGCGGCAAGAACCCCCAGGTGGTCACCCCGAGCGCGAACCTCGATCTGGCGGTCGAGGGGGCGTTGTTCTCCGGCTTCGGCACCGCGGGGCAGCGCTGCACCTCCCTCGGGACGGTCATCGTCCACGAGTCGGTGCACAAGGACTTCCTCGCCCGCTTCGACGCCGCGAGCCGGGCGGCCCGGATCGGCGACGCGTTCGAGGACGTCCTCTACGGCCCGATGCTCGACGAGCGGTTCGCGCGGCGCTACGAGACCTTCCTCGGCTGGGTCAAGGACCACCACCGGACGTACGGCTCCGACGGCGTCGGGCGGATCACGGCCGGCAACCCGCGCAAGGGCTTCGTCGGGGATCCCGAAGCGGGCATGTTCTACCACCCGGTGATCGTCGACGGAGTGCGCCGCGACGACGACCTGTTCCTCACCGAGACCTTCGGGCCCATCGTCGGTGTGACCACCTACCGGGACTTCGACGAGGCCGTGGAGCTGGCCAACGCCCACGGCTACGGGCTGTCCGCCGCGATCTACACCACCGATCCGCACGAGGTGTGGACGTTCCGGCGCGGCACCTCCGCCGGCATGGTCAGCGTCAACAACACCACCTCCGGAGCCGAGGCACACCTTCCGTTCGGCGGCAACGGCAAGTCGGGCAACGGCAGTCGCCAGTCGGGGCAGTGGGTGCTCGACCAGTTCACCCGCTGGCAGTCGATGAACTGGGACCACTCCGGCCGGCTGCAGAAAGCGCAGATGGACGTGGCCACGCTCGAACCCGACATGTCGTTCCGCCTGTGAGCGGCGTCGAGGACCTCGACCGGCACTTCCGCGAGGCGGTGGCCGCTCTCCGACCTGCCGCCCACGCCGCCGGCCCACTGGACACCCGTACCGCACTGGACCTGTTCGACGCCCAACTGGAGAGCCGCCACACCGACGCCGCGGCGCGCTGGATGCAGCAGCAGGGCCGTGGCTACTACACCATCGGATCGAGCGGGCACGAGGGCAACGCCGCCCTCGCCCTCGCGTTGCGTCCCACCGACCCGGCGTTGCTGCACTACCGGTCCGGAGCCTTCTACTGCGCCCGCGCCCGGCAGGCCGGCGGCGTCGACGCGGTCAGGGACATGCTGCTGGGGGCGGCCGCCGGGGCCGACGAGCCGATCGCCGGTGGACGGCACAAGGTGTACGGGCGTCGTGAACTGGCCGTCATCCCGCAGACGTCGACCATCGCCTCCCACCTGCCGCGGGCAGTCGGGGTGGCGTGGAGCATCGCGCGCGCCAAGCGGCTCGGGGCCGAGTGCGCCTGGCCCGGCGATGCCGTCGTCTGCTGTTCCTTCGGTGACGCCTCGGTCAACCACTCCACGGCGGCGGGCGCCATCAACAGCGCCTGCCACGCGGCCTACCAGGGCATCCCGATGCCCGTGCTGTTCGTCTGCGAGGACAACGGCCTGGGGATCAGCGTGCCGACGCCGCATGACTGGGTGCGGCGCGCCTACGGCAACCGGCCTTCTCTCGCCTACTTCGCCGCGGACGGGTGTGATCCGGCAGCCGCCTTCGACACCGCGTGCGAGGCAGTGGCCCATGTACGCAAGAACCGGCAACCGGCGTTCCTGCACCTGTCGATGGTGCGGTTCCTCGGCCATGCGGGCTCGGACGCCGAAGCCGCCTACCGGGTGCCTTCCGAAGTCGCCGCGGATCTGCGACGCGACCCGCTGCCGGCCACTGCCCGGCTGCTCACAACGACCGGCGTCCTCACCCCGCAGCAGGTTCTCGACCGGTACGACGAGGTGGCCGGACGGGTGTTCGCCGTTGCCAAGGAGGCCCTCGACAGCGAGCCCCTGACCACCGCCACGCAGATCGCCGCCCCCATCGCACCCCGCCGTCCCGACCTGGTGGCGGCTGCGGCACGCCGTACGAGCGAACCACCCGCAGTGCCCGTGGGTGAGCCCGTCACCATCGCCCAGGCCATCACCCACACACTCGCCGACCTGCTCAGCAGCCACCCGGAGATGGTCGTCTTCGGTGAGGACGTCGGCCGCAAGGGCGGGGTCTACGGACTGACCCGGGGACTGCAGCGGCGTTTCGGCACCCCTCGGGTCTTCGACACCCTGCTCGACGAGCAGGCCATCCTCGGCCTCGCGCTGGGAGCGGGGCTGTCCGGACTGCTGCCCGTGGCGGAGATCCAGTACCTTGCCTACCTGCACAACGCCGAGGACCAACTGCGCGGCGAGGCCGCCACGCTTCAGTTCTTCTCCCAGGGCCAGTACCGCAACCCCCTTGTGGTGCGCATCGCCGGTTACGGCTACCAGCGCGGGTTCGGCGGTCACTTCCACAACGACAACGCGCTGGGCGTTCTGCGGGACATTCCCGGTCTGGTCATCGCCTCTCCGTCCCGCCCCGACGACGCCGCCGCGATGCTTCGCACCTGTGTGGCGGCCGCGAAGGTGGACGGAACGGTCAGCGCCTTCCTCGAGCCGATCGCGCTCTATCACGCACGAGATCTCCACGCGGAGAGTGACAACGCCTGGCTCGCCGCATACCCATCGCCCGCAGAGCACGTACCGATCGGCCGGGCACGCACCTACGGCACAGGCACGGACCTGACCCTCGTGACCTTCGGCAACGGCCTGCGCATCTCACTTCGAGCCGCACGCCGGCTGGAGCAGCAGGGCATCGCGTGCCGGGTCGTCGACCTGCGCTGGCTGGCCCCCTTGCCGGTCGACGACCTGCTGCGGGAAGCTCGTGCGACGGGACGCGTCCTCGTCGTCGACGAGACCCGCCGTACGGGAGGCGTGTCAGAGGGAGTCGTCACCGCCCTGGTCGATGCCGGATTCACCGGCGCGGTCCGACGGGTCGCCGGCCGGGACAGCTTCATCCCGCTGGGGCAGGCAGCGCAGTTGGTCCTCGTGTCCGAGTCCGACGTCGAGCGCGCTGCCGATGAACTGCTCTCAGCAGGCCCGCATGCTCACCGGTGACGGCTGGTCAGGCCCCAGCGGGCCCCGGTGATCTCGACGCGCGCCGCGTATGTCGCTTCGGGCTGCGAGGATCCGGTCGAGGTCACGGATGCCGTCTGCGCGGCGCCGCGCAGACGGCATCCGTGAACCTCCGATTCAGCCGCCGAGATAGGCGTTGACGATCTCCTCGTCCTCCGCGAGTTCGGACGCCGGCCCATGAAGCTTCAGCGCTCCGGATTCCAGGACGTACGCGCGGTCCGCGATCTCCAGGGCGGCCAGCGCGTTCTGCTCCACGAGCAGCACCGTGGTGCCCTGTTCGCGGATCCTGGTGATGGTCTCGAAGATGACGTCGACCAGGACGGGGGCGAGCCCCATGGACGGCTCGTCGAGCAGCAGCAGCTTCGGCTTCGCCATCAGCGCCCGCCCCACGGCGAGCATCTGCTGCTCGCCGCCCGACATGGTGCCGGCCTTCTGACCGATGCGTTCCCGCAGTCGCGGGAAGAGGTCGAGGACCATCTCCCGGTCCCTGGCGATCTCTTCCTCGTCCTTGCGCAGGAACGCGCCCATGTCGAGGTTCTCGTCCACGGTCATCCGGGGGAAGATCCGTCGGCCCTCCGGTGAGTGGGCGATGCCCCGCCTGACGACCTCGTGGTCCGGTGCGCCCCCCAGGTCCTCGCCCTGGAACCTGATGCTGCCGTGACGCAGCGGGAGCAGGCCGGAGATGGCCCGCAGGGTGGTGGACTTGCCGGCGCCGTTGGAACCGATGAGGGTGACGATCTCACCGGGGTGGACCGTCAGCGACAGGCCCTTCACCGCGGCGATGTTGCCGTAGTAGACGTGGATCCCGTCCAGTTCCAGCATCGGCTCACCGGCGTCGGTCGCGCCGCCCGGTGCGCTGGTACCGCTCATGCGCTCTTGCCCCTTCCGGACTTTCCGAGGTACGCCTCGATGACCCGCTCGTCGTTCCTGATGTCGTCGGGGCCGCCCTCGGCGATCTTCTCCCCCCGGTCCAGGACGGTGATCCGGTCCGACAGCTGCATGACCACGCTCATGTCGTGCTCGATGAGCAGGACCGACAGGTCCTTCTCCGCCCGCAGCCGATGGACGAAGTCGGTGAACCGGGCCGACTCCTGCGGGTTCATGCCGGCCGTCGGCTCGTCGAGGAGGAGGACGCTGGGCCGTAGCGCGAGCGCCCGGGCGATCTCCAGTCGCCGCTGGTCGCCGTAGGAGAGGCTGCGGGCGTACTCGTCCGCGAACTTGCCGATCCCCACGAAGTCCAGCAGCTCCCTGGCGAACTCCCGGGCCTGAAGCTCCTCGCGGCGCTGCCTGCGGGTGCGTACGACGGTGTGGAACGGCCCCGACCTGAGCTGGGAGTGCATGGCCACCTTGACGTTCTCCTCGGCCGTCATCAGGCCGAAGAGGCGGATGTTCTGGAACGTACGGGCCATGCCCAGCCCGGCGATCCGGTGCGGCACCAGGTTGGTGATGTCCTTGTCGCCCAGCACCACCCGGCCGCTGGTGGTCCGGTACAGACCGGTGAGGACGTTGAAGAACGTCGTCTTGCCGGCGCCGTTGGGGCCGATGAGGCTGACCACCGACCGGTCGGGGATGGTGAAGCTCACGTCGTTGACGGCCACCAGGCCCCCGAACTTCACGGTGATGTTGTCGGCGTGCAGCTTCGGCGGGGCGTCCGCCGCCTGCCGCGGTGTTTCCTGCGAGGCGGTCGTCATACCGTGCTCCCTGCCTTCTCCCCGAGCCCGTCCTCGGTGTCCTCGGTGCCGGGGGCGGCCACCGCCTCCCGTTCGGCGTCCTCGGCCTCCAGCGCCTCGTCCAGTTCGGGTGCCGACTCCTCCATGTCGGCGCCCAGCGCCTCGCGTTCGGTTCGGCTGGGTTCGCGCAGCACCAGCTTGGTGCGTGCCTCGGGGAGGATGCCTTCCCGCCGGAAGATCATCATCAGGACGAGGATGCCGCCGAAGAGGAGGTAGTTGTACGAGGGGAAGTTGATGTCGGTGCCGAAGCTCTCGTTGAAGGTGTTGCCGAACTGCGGCAGACCAGTGGAGTTGATCCAGGCGAGGACGAGGGCGCCGAGGGTGACGCCCCAGACGTTGCCCATACCGCCGAGCACGACCATCGCGAGCAGTGTGATGGAGATCGAGAAGTTGAACCGGTCGGGCAGCACGCCTCCCACATGGGTGGCGAAAGCGACACCGGCCAGACCGCCGGCCACCGCCCCGACGGCGTACGCGGAGAGCTTCGTACGCATCAGCGGTACGCCCATCATGCCGGCGGCGAGTTCGTCCTCGCGGATGGCGAGCCAGGCGCGGCCGAGCCGGCCCTCGCGCAGCCGCAGCGAGATGAACATGACGAGCGCCGCGATGCCGACGAAGATCAGGTACTTCCACACCAGGTCGAACGGCCCGAGTTCGACCGGGCCGAAGCTGATCGGGTCGACCGGGGTGATGCCCTTGGTGCCGTTGGACAGGTTGAAGCCGCCGATGTCCTCGCCGTTGACGAAGACCTGCGGGATGATCTCGCCGAAGCCCAGCGTCACCAGGGCGAGGTAGTCGCTCTTCAGTCGAAGGGTCGGCGCACCGATGATCACGCCCCACAGGGCGCAGAACGCCGCGCCGATCAGCAGCACGAACCAGAAGTTGAAGTGGATGCCGGGCAGCGTCGGCAGGCCCCCGCCGAAGACATGGATGTTGACCTGGTGGAAGAAGCCGGACATCAGCCAGCCGGCGGTGTAGCCGCCGAGCGCCCAGAAGGCGACGAAGCCCAGGTCCAGCAGGCCGGCGTAGCCGACCACGATGTTCAGGCCGAGGGCGCAGATCACCCAGACCAGGGCCTCGTTGACCGAGGTGAGCGGGAGCCAGGTCTGGAAGAACTGCTGCCCGTCAGGGCCCAGGCCGGGAACCAGGTAGTAGTACGCGAGGAACACCGTGGCGGCCGCCGCGGTGAAGCCGAGTGGCCAGCGCAGGTGGTGCGCCACGGGCAGTGCGGGCCGTCGCCGGGCCGCGCCGGTTTTCGTCTCGTAGCCCATGGCTACACCTTCTCCGTGGTCGGCCGGCCCAGCAGGCCCTCGGGCTTGAAGACCATGAGCAGGATCAGGATGGTGAAGACGACGGTCTGGGACCACTTCTGGCCGAACCCGAGGGGCGCGCCGTCGTTGATGCCCTGGATGAGTCCGATCAGGACGCCGCCGAGCACCGCCCCGGTGATGTTGCCGATGCCCCCGAGAACGGCGGAGGTGAAGGCGATCAGGCCCATCTGGAAACCCAGGTTGTATGCGGTCGTGCCCACGACCTGCTGGTACATCACACCCGCGGTACCGGCCAGCGCTCCACCGATGAGGAAGGTGAAGGAGATGGTCCGGTTGACGTTGACGCCCATCAGGCGGGCCGCGTCCTGGTCCTGGGCCACGGCCCGCATCGCCTTGCCCTGCCGGGTGCTGGTGACCACCCAGCGCAGCAGTAGCAGGACCGGCACCGTGACGGCCACGACGACGAGCAGGCTGTAGCTGACCCTGAAGTCACCGATGCCGAACGAGCCTTCCGGGAAGACGCTCGGCCACTGCTTGGGGGTCGAGCCGTTCCACTTCAGGCCGATGAACTGCAGGATGAAGCTCATGCCGACGGCCGTGATCAGGGGGGCCAGCTTGGGGGCGCGCCGCAGGCGCCGGTAGGCGAGGAACTCGATCGAGACGTTGACGCCGCCGCAGAAGACCATCGTGCCGACCAGGGTCACCAGGAACAGCACCCAGCCCATGAGGTTCGACTGGTCCTGGCCCATGACGGTGGTCAGCAGGAATCCACTGCACAGCGCGCCGAGCATGAACAGGTCGCCGTGGGCGAAGTTGATCAGCTCGATGATGCCGTAGACCAGGGTGTAACCCAGCGCGATGAGTGCGTAGAGCATGCCCAGGTTGAAGCCCTCCGCGCTCGCGGAGAAGAACTGGGACGGTGACGTGATCAGATTGGCGCCGAGCCAGATGACGACGCCGAGAAGAATGACGTAGGTGGCGTACCGCTGGATGAGCGCCTTGCGGTCGATCGCGGTCGGGGCCACCACGGTTGTGGCGGTTGCAGCCATGAAGTTCCTCGTGGGTGAGGGGATGTACGAAGGGGGAGACGGAGGACGCCGTGCCGGGGCGGGCACCGCGGGGTGGTGCTGCGCGGTGCCCGCCCCCGACCTGCTGTCAGATCAGCCGACCGGCCACGACTTGTGGAACTTCTCCGTCTTGCTCTCCAGATGGAGCACCGAGACGTCGATGACGTTGACGTCACCCGTCTCGGGGGAGACGGACATCTCCTTGCCCACCGCCGACTCGTCGGCCGGGATGGTGATGCCCTCACCCTCGAACACCGCGTCCCGTACGCCCTTGCGGGTGCCGTCGGACTTCTCGATGGCCGACAGGATCACCTGCAGGGCCTCCACGCCGTACAGGGCGTAGTTGCTGGCGGGGTCCTCGCCGTACTTCTTCTTGTACGCGTCGAGCAGCTTGGCGCCCATCCCGCCCTGCTCGCGCAGGGACTCGGAGGCCAGGCCCATGAAGGTCATGTACGACCCCTGGGCCTGGGCCAGTTCGTCGAACTCGGGGTAGCCGGTGAAGCCGTCGGGCGCGAGGACCTTCACCTTCTCGTTGTCGCCGAGGACCTTGACCTTGTCCTTGATGAGCTGGCCGCCGTTGTTGTCGAAGATCCCGCCGAGGAAGACACAGTCCGGCTTCTTCGCCTTGATGCTGGTGAACAGGGCGGTGTAGTTGGGCTGCTTGGCGTCCCAGGGTTCGTTGCCGAGCACCGTGATGCCCTGCTTCTCCGCCTCCTCGGCGAACGCCTTGGCGACACCCTGACCGTAGGTCTGGTTGTCGTTGAGGACGTAGCACTTCTTCACGCCGAGGTCCTTCGCCACGAACTGTGCGCCCGCCGCACCCTGGTAGTCGTCGGTCGCGATGACGCGGGCGTAGTTCCGCTTGCCGTTCGGGAAGTATTTCTCGGGCTCGCCCGGGTCCCAGGCCTTCGTCAGACCGGGGTTGGTGTTCGCGTGCGACACCATCAGCATGGGGCCCTTGGGGTCCGCGTTGAGCACGGGGACCTCGAGCTTGGCGCAGCCGGAGTTGTAGGTGCCCATGACGGCGACCTCGCTCGCGTTGGCCACATGGTCCTGGGCGTTCTTCGCGCAGGTCGCGTCGTCCCAGGCGCCCTTGGCGGCCGTCGAGTCGTCGTAGACCTTGAGCTCCACCTTGTACTTGCCGGCCTTGCCGCCGACCTGCTCCAGGTAGAGCTTCATTGCGTTGACCGTCGCCTCGGACGCGTCTTTCGAGGCACCCTGAAGGGGCAGGTCGACACCGACGACGAGCGTGTCGCCGGCCGTCTCGTCAGCGCCTCCGGAGGCACTGCCACCACAGGCGCTTGCCGCGAGCCCGGCCACAGCGACCATCGCCACGAATCTGGCTGATCTGTACATCCCACTCCTCGATTGCCGCAGGTAGGGGGAATCTGCGGCCCGTGTGTTACGTGGGCGTTCTCGTGAATGTTTCGTATTGGTGGACAATCGATCGTTATCGAACGGCTATTTTCAGGCGAGGTTGGTGAAGATCCGTTACGGGAATGGGGGGCGACCCGCCGACGACCCTCGAGCCCGTGCGCCAGCGCGCCATCGGTCACGCGCTGCGCGACGAGGGGGCGCCCGGCGGGCGTGCCGGGCCGGATCGGCGTCGGTGAGCGCCGAGCCGAGTGCGGTGGCGATGTCCTGCGGCGTGGCCGCGAAACGGGCGGCGGACCCGAACACCTCGCGCAGCACCGGCAGTTCTCGGACGACCAGCGGGACGCCCGCGGCCAGAGCGGCTCTCTTGCTCAGTTCGGGCGTCCGATCAGCAGGCTCGCACTGCACACCGTGATCGGTGATATCCGTCTGCCGAACTCGAAGTCCTGTGAGGGCCCTTTTGCGTGCGGGTCGTTTCCCCCGTCCCCCGTCCCCCGTCCCCCGTCCCCCGTCCCCCCGTCCCCCGTCCCCCGTCCCCCCGTCCCCCGTCCCCCGTCCCCCCGTCCCCCCGTCCCCCGTCCCCCCGTCCCCCGTCCCCCGTCCTCCGTCCCCCGCGTCCCTGGGCATTGACGCTGCCTCACTCACATGATCATTGCCCGGATGCGATCTTGACGGGACGCCCGAAGTCGACGTAGATCGGACTGACACGGGGCGGACGCTCGACGGGCAGGAGGCTCGATGGGGGCTGGGGAAGCGGGCGGGCTCCGGGCTGTGCCGGAGTTGCTGGCCGGGAACGCGTTACGGCAGGGTGAGAAGGTCGCGTTCGCCGATGACCGGCGCGCGGTGAGCTGGGCCGAACTGGAGCGCCGGACCGCCGGGTTGGCGGTCGGACTCGGTGTCGGGCGCGGTGAGCGCGTGGCGTTCTGCCTGGACAACAGCGTGGAACTGGTCGAAGGCCTGCTCGCCACGGTCCGGGCCGCCGCAGTCGGCGTGCCGCTGAGTCCGCGCGGCACCGACGCGGAGCTCGCGGCGCTTTTGGCCGACTGCGATCCGGCCGTGCTGGTCACCGACCGGCGGCAGTTGTCGAGGGTCGCCCGATTGACCGCCGGGCGGGCAATTCGCCTGGTGGTGACCGGTGAGGGCACCGCACCGGACGACGTCACCCGCTTCGAGGAACTCGCCGCAGGGCATGCGGCGGTGCCCCCTCGTGACGACCTCGGGCTGGACGAGCCCGCATGGCTGCTCTACACCTCCGGCACCTCAGGGACATCCAGGGCCGCCGTGGCGAGCCAGCGGTCCGCGCTGTGGTCGTCGGTCGCCTGCTACGTGCCGCGGCTGGGGCTGTCGGAGGCGGACCGGCTGCTGTGGCCGCTGCCACTCGCGCACACCTACGCCCACTCGCTGTGCGTACTGGGCACGACCGTGGCCGGGGCGGGTGCGCGGATCACCGCGGTCGCGGATCCGGCCGAACTGGTGCGGCTGATCGGCGAGTTCGGGCCGACCGTGCTGGGCGGCGTGCCGCTCACCTACCGCCAGTTGCTGGACGCCGGGCTGGGCGCGGTGCCGTCGCTGAGGCTGTGCGTCAGCGCGGGTGCGCCCAGCGAACCGGGCCTGCGGGACGAGGTGGAGATGCGGTTCGGCGCCCCGCTCCTCGACGGCTACGGCAGTACCGAGACCTGCGGCAAGATCGCCATGGAGTCGGTGCGCGGGCCGAGGGTGCGCGGCAGCAGCGGACCGCTCGTCCCCGGCATGGAGGTCCGGCTGGTCGATCCCGACAGCGGCCGGGACGCGTCCGGCGCGGAGGGGGAGATCTGGGTGCGCGGGCCCGGCGTCATGCTGGGCTACCACAACCGGCCCGAGGAGACCGCCGCGGCGCTGCGCGACGGCTGGTACCGCACCGGCGATCTGGGCCGGCTCGTCGAGCACGGGTGTCTGACGGTCACGGGCCGGGTGAACGACCGGATCGTGCGCGGCGGCGAGAACGTCGACCCGGCCGAGGTCGAGCAGGTCCTGCGCGGCCTGCCCGGGGTGCTGGACGCGGCTGTGGTGGCACGTGCCCACCCACTGCTCGGCGAGGTGCCGGTGGCGTTCGTCGTCCCGGCGGAACCGACGGTCGAACCGGCCGCTGTGCTGCGGGCCTGCGCCGCCGTGCTGTCCGCGCACAAGGTGCCCGAGGAGGTCCTGTTCACACCGGCCGTGCCGCGTACCGCCGGGGGCAAGCCACGGCGAGCGGTCCTGCGCGAGACGCTCGCCGAACGCCCGGCCGAGCCGGAGCTCGCGCGGCTGTCCGGCCGTACGCCCGGCGAGCGGCGGGCCACGCTGGTCGACCTCGTGTGCGCGGAGACCGCGGGGATCCGTGGGACGGCCGCCGATCCCGGCACGGCGTTCGCCGATCTCGGCCTGACCTCGATGGACGCGATGTCCCTGTGGCACAGGCTCAGCCTGCGCACCGGACTGCGGCTGCCCGCGACGCTGGTCTGGGACCACCCGACCCCGGCCGCGGTCGCCGCCCACCTCGACACCCGGTTGCACGGCAGCGCACCCACGACGGCACTCCCACGCCGTGGCCCGGTGGCCGAACCGGTGGCGATCGTGGCCGTCGGCTGCCGCTACCCGGGCGGCGTGAGCTCGCCCGAGGAACTGTGGCGACTGGTCGCCGACGGCGTGGACGCCACCGGCGAGTTCCCCGGCGACCGAGGCTGGGACGTCGACGCCCTGCACGATCCCGACCCCGACCGGATCGGCACCACGTACACCCGTCGTGGCGGCTTCCTCCACGACGCGGCGGACTTCGACCCCCTGTTCTTCGGCATCTCGCCCCGGGAGGCCCTGGCCACGGATCCCCAGCAGCGGCTGCTGCTGGAGGTCGCCTGGGAGACGCTGGAGCGCGCGGGCGTTCCGGCGCCGTCGCTGCGCGGCAGCAGCACCGGTGTGTTCGTCGGCCTGATGCACGCCGGATACGGCAGCGGGGTGTCGCCGCACGAGCTGGAGTCGCACATCGGCGTCGGCTCGGCGGGCAGCGTGGCGTCCGGCCGGATCTCCTACGTCCTGGGCCTGCGCGGCCCCACCATGACCGTGGACACGGCCTGTTCGTCCTCCCTGGTCGCGATGGACCTGGCCGCCGCGGCGCTGCGGGCGGGTCAGTGCACGCTCGCGCTGGCCGGCGGGGTGACGGTGCTGTCGAGCCCGCAGCCGTTCGTCGCGTTCAGCCGCCAGCGGGCGCTGTCACCGGACGGCCGGTGCCGCTCGTTCGCGGCGGGCGCGGACGGTACGGCGTGGGCGGAGGGGGTGGGCCTCGTCCTGCTGGAGAAGCTGTCGGACGCCCGGCGCAACGGCCACCCCGTGCTGGCCGTGCTGCGCGGCTCGGCGGTGAACTCCGACGGCGCGTCGAACGGGCTGACCGCTCCCAACGGCGAGGCTCAGCGGGAGCTGATCCACCTGGCGCTGGCCGACGCCGGACTGCGCCCGGCCGACGTCGACGTGGTCGAGGGACACGGCACGGGGACCGCGCTCGGCGACCCGATCGAGGCGGGCGCCCTGCTGGCCACCTACGGCCAGGACCGCGAAGCCGCCGACCCGGTGTGGCTGGGCTCGGTCAAGTCGAACCTCGGGCACACCCAGGCCGCGGCGGGCGTTGCGGGCGTGATCAAGATGATCGAGGCGATGCGGCACGGCGAACTGCCCGCATCGCTGTACGCGGACCAGCCGTCGCCGCACGTGGACTGGTCCACCGGGGCCGTGCGCCTGCTCGACCGGGCGCGCTCCTGGCCGCGGCGCGAGAGGCCGCGCCGGGCGGCGATCTCCTCGTTCGGTATCGGCGGCACCAACGCGCACGTGATCATCGAGGAGCCGTCGGACATCGACAGCGGGGTCTCGGACATCGACAACGGTGTCGAGGGCGGCGTCGGCTTCGGTGCGGGTGAGGGAGCCCGTGAGGGTGCCGGCGTCGGCGTCGGGCGAGGCTCGGCCCAGCCCGCGCGCCCCTGGCCGGTCGTCCCCTGGCTCGTCAGCGGCAGCGACGAGGCCGGCCTGCGCGCCCACGCCGGGAGGCTGGCGGCCGCGCTGGCCGACGCGACCGACGAGACCGCGCTGGACATCGCGTACTCCCTGGCGACCACCAGGACGCCGCTGCCCCGCCGCGCGGCCGTCCTGGCCACCGGCGCAGAAGGCCTGATCGCCGGACTGCGCGACCTGGCGGACGGTGCCGACAGCCCGGCGTTCGGCCCCGCGCTTCACCGGAGCACCGCGCGTGCCCGTCCGCGGGTGGCGCTGCTCTGTGCGGGCCAGGGCGCGCAGCGGCCCGGCATGGGCCGTGAACTGGCGGCGGCCTTTCCCGTGTTCGACGCGGCCTTCACCGAGCTGTGCGAGGCGTTCACCCCGTGGCTCGACCGGCCCCTGCGGGAGGTGATCGACGCCCCCGACGGCGCCCTGCTGGAGCGCACCGACTACGCGCAGCCCGCGTTGTTCGCCTTCGAGGTCGCTCTGCACACGCTGCTCTCCGCATGGGGCGTACGACCGGACTTCCTGGTCGGCCACTCGGTGGGTGAGCTGGCCGCCGCCCATGTCGCGGGCGTGTTCTCCCGTGCCGACGCGGTACGGCTGGTGGCCGCGCGGGGCCGTCTCATGGCGGCCCTGCCCGGCGGCGGAGCGATGATCGCGGTGCGCGCATCGCTCACCGAGGTGACGCGCCTGCTCGACAAGGCCGAGGTGCCCGGCCGGGTCGCGGTGGCGGCGGTCAACGGGCCCGAGTCCGTGGTGCTCTCCGGCGACGAGGACGCGGTGACCGCGCTGGCCGCCCGGATCGGCCGCCCGGCCACCCGGCTGCGGGTCAGCCACGCCTTCCACTCGCCGCTGCTCGCCCCGATGCTGGACGAGTTCCGCGCGGTCGCCGAATCGGTGGACTACCGACGCCCGGCCGTGCCCGTGGTGTCCACGCTGACCGGCCGTCCCGAGACGGACGCACTCACCACCGCCGACCACTGGGTACGGCAGGCACGAGAAACCGTGCGGTTCGCCGACGCGGTGGGCCTGCTGGCGGACGCGGGCGTGACGGCGTTCGTCGAGGCCGGACCTTCGCCCGCGCTCAGCGTGTCGGCCGAGGAGTGCGTACCACCGGACGCGGGCGCGGTGTTCACCTCGTGCCCGGACCCAGGCGGAGCGCTGGCGGCCCTGGCCGCCCTGCACGTGCACGGAGTGCCGGTGGACTGGCGGGCGGTGTACGCGGACAGCGGTGCCCGCGCATACCGCCCGCTGCCCACGTATCCCTTCCAGCGGCAGCGCTACTGGCTGGACGCCGTCCGGCACCGGGTCCCCGCCGGTCATCCGCTGATGGGGGAGCCGCAGCCGGATGCCGACGGGCCCGGGATCCGGCACACCGCAGTGCTGTCCCACGCCCGCCTGCCCTGGCTCGCCGACCATGTGATCGGGGATCGGGTCCTGGCACCCGCGACGCTGTTCGCAGAGCTGGCCGGCCGCGCGGCCGGACCGTCCGATGCCGTCCGGCTGGCCGAACTGGCCTTCCTGGAGCCGCTGTTGCTGCCTCCGGCGGATCCGGTGCGGGTTCAGGTGGTCGCCGGCGCGACGGACGGGCAAGGGCACCGCCCGGTCACCGTCTGGGCCCGCACGGCAGACACCACCACCGGGCCCTGGACCCGGCACGCCACCGCGACGCTCGCCCCGGCCGGTCCACCGCCCGTCCCCGCGTACGGGGCGTGGCCGCCCGAGGGCGCCGAGGAGATTCCCGTCGACTATCCACGGCTCGCCGCGTACGGCCATGACTACGGCCCGGCGTTCCGTGCGGTGACGGCACTGTGGCGCCGGGACACGGACCTCTTCGCCGAGCTGACGCTCCCGCCCCGGGAAGCGGCGACCGCCGGGTCGTACAGCCTTCATCCCGCCCTGCTCGACGCGGCGCTGCACGCCGCGCTCCTGGCCCGGCAACCGGACGAGCCGCGGGCCCCGCTCGCCTGCACCGGCGTGACCGTGTACGCGACCGGAGCCACCGCCGCACGGGCCCACCTGCAACGGCTCGGCCCGGACGAGCTCCGCGTCACGCTCACCGACCCGGCGGGCCGTGCGCTGGCCACCGTCGAGTCGGTGGTGACACGGCCGATCCCGGTGCAGGACGCGGCCGGCGCCGCCCGCCCGTACAGGATGGCCTGGAAGGCCGTTGCTCCTGCCTCCCCTGCCACGCCGACGACCTCTGCCACCGGCCCCTCCGTCGGCGACACCGACCCGGATCACGAACTGCTCGACGTCGCACAGCTGTCCACCGCCCAGCCCGAAGGCACCGACCTTCCCGGTCGCGTACGGGGACTGGTCACGGCCGTGCTGGAGCGGGTGCGCGAGTGGACGTCGCAGGCGCGGCCGGGCCGTCTCCTCGTGCTCACCCACAACGCCACCGGGGACGATCCCGACCTGGCCGAGGCCGCGGTCGCCGGCCTCGTGCGCAGCGCCCAGTCCGAGCACCCCGGCCGGATCGTGCTGGTCGACCGCCGCGGCGGGACCGCTTCGCCGGCGGTCCTGGACGCGGCGCTGCGTACCGGCGAGCCGCAGGTCGCCCTGCACGACGGCGGCATTCTGGTGCCGAGACTGACCGCCGCGGATCCACCGTCCGCCGCGCCGCCCGACCTGGACCCCGAAGGGACGGTGCTGATCACCGGCGGCACCGGCGCGCTGGCCGCGAGCCTCGCTCGGTACCTCGTCGCCGAACGCGGGGTGCGGCACCTGCTGCTGGCCGGTCGCAGCGGCCGTGTCCCGGCGTGGACGACCGAGTTGCCGGCGGACGTGCGGGTGGTGGCGTGCGACGTGAGCGACGGGGCGGCCGTCGATGCCCTCGTCGAGTCCTGCCGACCGGCGCTGACCGCGGTGTTCCACCTCGCCGGAGTGGTGGACGACGGCGTGGTGGACGGCATGACACCCGAGCGGGTGGCGGGCGTGCTGGCGCCGAAGGCGGACGCCGCCTGGCATCTGCACGAGGCGACCAGCGGCCTCGACCTGTCCGCGTTCGTGCTCTACTCCTCGGCGGCCGGTGTGCTGGGCCGGCCCGGGCAGGCCAACTACGCGGCGGCGAACGCGTTCCTCGACGCGCTCGCCCTGCACCGGGCCGCGCGCGGGTTGCCCGCGCAGGCACTGGCCTGGGGCCCGTGGGTGACCGAGGGCGACGAAGGCATGGCAGGCCGGGTCGCCCCGCAACGGCTCGGCGAGGGCGGCGTCCGGGCGGTCGCCGAGTCCGAGGGCATCGACCTGCTCGACGCCACGCTGCGCACACCCGAGCCGGTGCTCGTGCCGGTCCCCCTGGACCCGACGACCGCGAGAGACCAGGCCACGCCGCCGGTTCTCGCGGACCTGCTGCCCGGCCGTCCGGCTCGGACCGCACAGCCGGTCACCGCCGCTGCGGCCGTCCAGCAGACGCCGGGCGGCTGGCGCGACCGGCTGGCGGCCGTTCCCTCCGACCGTCGCGAAACCGAGCTCGCCGAGCTGATCCGTGCCGAGCTGGCGGCCGTACTGGGCTTTCCGGACGCGGCTTCGTTCCCCGTCGACCGCGAGTTCACCGAGCTCGGCTTTGACTCACTGACGGCCGTCCAAGTCCGCAACCGGCTCAGCGCGTTCACACGGGTCCGGCTGGCGCCGACGATCGTCCTCGAGCACCCCACGCTGCCCGCCCTGGCCGCGCACGTCCACGCCGCCCTCCGCGACGTCGGCGGCCTGCCACAGACCGGGACCGAAGCCGAGTCACGGACCACGGCCGACGGCGGCATGGCGAACAACGCCCGGTTCGGCACCGTCTACCATCGCGTGCTGCGCGAGCAGGGGCCGCTGGAGGCCATGGCGCTGCGCCACTTCGCGTCGTACGCACTCCCGACCTTCTCCGCGGCCGACCGAACCCGGTACACCGCCCCGCCGGTCCGGCTCGCCCACGGCGACGGCGCCGCGCTGGTCTACCTTCCGGACTACCTGACGCCGACCCAGCGCGTCCCGATCGGCCTGGCGAAGCAGTTCGACGGCGAACGCGACCTGTTCCTGCTGGAGCATCCCGGTCTCGGTGCCCACCGGGGGATCCCGGACAGCGTGGCCACGCTGGTAAGGGCGCACGCCGACACGGTACGCGACCTGTCCGCCGGCCGGCCGCCGGTCCTCGTCGGCTACTGCGCCGGCGGAGCGGTCGCGCACGCCGTGGCCCGGCATCTCGCGCGGGAGGAACAGCCACCGGCCGGAGTGGTCCTGCTGGACTCCCACGTCGGCGTCCTGCGCCGCGACGACGCGCGGGGGCTCGCCCTGATGGCCGCCGGCGCGGCCCTGCCGGAGGACCTCATCGACCGGTTCGACGACTCGCTGCTGATGGCGGGAGGCGGCTACGCGCGCGTGCTGGAGCAATGGCGGCCCGAACCGTCACCGGTCCGCACGCTGCTGCTGCGCGGCCGCCCGACCGCGCACATGCGGCGGACCGACCCCGACGGGGACTGGGACCCCCACTGGCCGCTGCCGCACGACACCGCCGACATCCCCGGCGACCACTACTCCCTCGTCCACCACGACGCCGACACCACCGCCGCGGCGATCCGCGCCTGGCTGACCGCGTAGCACCCCCACAAGAACAGGAGACCCTGGATGAACCCGGACTACGACCTGATCGTCGTGGGCGGCGGGCCGGCCGGCTCGACCGCCGCGACCGTCGTGGCCATGCGCGGGCACCGGGTGCTGCTGCTGGAGCGGGAAACCTTCCCCCGGTACCAGATCGGCGAGTCGCTGCTGCCCGCCACCGTGCACGGCGTCTGCCAGATCCTCGGCGTCGCCGACGAGGTCGCCAAGGCCGGGTTCACGCTCAAACGCGGCGGAACCCTGCGCTGGGGCCGCGACCCCGAGCCGTGGCAGTTCTCCTTCTCCATGACGCCCCGCCTGCCCGAACCCACCGCCACCGCCTTCCAGGTGGAACGCTCCCGGTTCGACGAGATCCTGCTGCGCAACGCCGGCAGGGCGGGCGTCGAGATACGCGAGGGCAGCCCGGTGCGCCGCGTCCTCGCCGACGGCGAGCGGGTGCGCGGCGTCGAGTACACCGACCCCGACCGGACCCTACGGACGGCGTACGCCCCGCACGTCATCGACGCCTCCGGCAACACCAGCCGGATCCACGGCCAGGTCGGCGGCACGCGCGTGTACTCCGACTTCTTCCGCAACCTCGCCGTGTTCGGCTACTACGAGGGCGGGCAACGGCTCCCCGAGCCGAACAGCGGCAACATCTTCTGCGCCGCCTTCGACGCGGGCTGGATCTGGTACATCCCGCTGCGTCCCGACCTGACCAGCGTCGGCGCGGTGATCTCGCCCGAGCACATCCCCGCCGTGCAGCGTGATCCGCGCGCCGCCTGGCAGGACATGATCCGGGCCTGCCCGGACGTCGACCGGCTGCTGAGGGGCGTGCCGGTGGCCACCGATCCGCCGTACGACCGCGTCCGGGTGCGCAAGGACTACTCGTACTGGAAGAAGTCCTTCTGGACCCCGGGCATGGCGCTCGTCGGCGACGCGGCGTGCTTCGTGGACCCGGTGCTGTCCTCGGGCGTGCACCTGGCGACCTACGGTGCCCTGCTCGCAGCCCGCGCGGTCAACGCCGCCCTGGACGGCAGCGTGCCGGAGTCGCGCGGCTTCGCCGAGTTCGAGGCCCGCTACCGGCGCGAATACGCGGTGTTCTACGAGTTCCTGATTGCCTTCTACGACATGGAGCAGGCGGAGGAGTCGTACTTCTGGGCGGCGAAGAAGGTCACCGAGGTCGACCTCGGCGAGGCCGCCGCGTTCGCCGAACTCGCCGGTGGACTGGTGTCCGGCGACAGGTCCGTCGTGGGCCCGGAACAACTCGGCGACCACTGGCGCGCCGCGGCGGCCGAACTGGACGGTGCGGTGGGCCGGTTGGCGGCCGCGGACGACCGCGTCAACCCGCTGCTGTCGGCCCGCGTCGTCGGCGAGACCTTCCGCACCGGCAACGACCTCCAGGAACAGGCCCTCTACGGCGGTCCCCTCGACGCCCCGGCGCCGAGCGCCCCCGGCTCACTCGCCGTCACCGCGGACGGCCTGTCCTGGACGCCCGCGTGAAACGGTCTCAGTCGGCCTGGCGGGGCTCGCCCGGGTAGGTGCCGAAGGACCACTTGTTGCCCTCCGGGTCGGCGATGGCGAAGTCGCGGCTGCCGTAGGGCTGGTCCTCGATCTCGCGAATGATCTTCACGTCGGCGTCCTTGAGACGCCGGTGGAGATCGTCGACGTGTTCGGTGACGACGTACGCCCCGAAGGTGCCCGGCTGCAGGGACCATGACGCGCTGCCCGGTTTGTGCGAGCCGAGCATGATCCCGCCGCCCTCGGGCCAGTCGAGCTGGGCGTGCGCGACGAGGTCGCCGTCCTGGTACACGGCGGTGCGCCGGAAGCCGACGGTGCCGACGAGGAAGTCGATCAGCGCGGGGGCGTCGTGGGCCTGGAGCGTCGGCCAGACGCTGGGGGCGCGCCGGTTCCGCGTGGTCCGTGTGGTGTTCGCAGTGGCGTTCATGGCTCTTACTCTTCGCCGTTGCGGTGGCCGCCGGCTTGGATATTCCGGCACTCTTCGGCCAGCCAGCCGGTGGGGCTCAGGTCGGTGTACTGCCTGAAGTCCCGCACCAGGTGGGAGTGGTCGTAGTAGCCGCAGTCGGCGGCGACCCGTGCCAGGTCCGGTGCGTGGCCCGCGGTGACGGCCCGGACGACGGCGGAGCGTGCGTGCTGGAAGCGGATCAGCCGGGCGGCCTGTTTGGGGCCGATGCCGGTCTCGGCCCGGAACAGGGTGGTCAGCCGGCGCGGGCTCAGCGCCACATGGGCGGCCAGTCCGTCCAGCGTGCCCGCGCCCCGGTGCCGGGCCAGCCAGGCCCATGCCTCGCGGACCTCGGGCCGTACCTCGGTGGTGCGCCCGGCCGCTGCCGCGCGCCGCTGGAGATAGCCGGTCACCAGGGCGAAACGCTCGCTCCATGTTCCCTGCGCGCACAACCGCTCGTGGATCTCCCACGCGTCCCGGCCCAGGACGTCCGCACCCGAGGCGACGAGTTCGTCGGAGAGCTCCCCCGCGGGCATGCCGAGCAGCCTGCGGGCCGCCAGCGGATGCACGGACAGCTGGATGCCCGCCTCGTGCTCCGGCTGCAGCACGTACGCCGGACGCTGACGCAGCCCGCCCACCACGATGTCCGTCCGCGCGGCGTCGGCCGAGTGCACCTGCTCGGGGGTGTGGCCACTGACCACGGGACCGTCGAGCGAGAAGATGAGCGTGAGGTACGGGGAGGGCAGCCCTCGGTGGAGGGCGGGTCGCACACCCGCGGATCGGTAGCCGACCGCGGAGACCACCATGCCGTCCAGGTGCGGCGCGGCGCGGACGAACTCGCGGACTTCTCCGGGCGGCTCGGATTCCCGGCCGGTAGGGGCGCCCATGCGGCCAGTATGCAGCCGCCCCGACTGGTGGGGCCACAGCTCGCCGACCGGCGGGCCCGGGTCAGTTCTCCTGGAGCACCGACAGAACGTTGCCCGCCGGGTCCGTGAACCAGGCGATCGCCGCCGGCCCCTCGGGGCCCCGGACGATGCCCTTGTCGTCGGCATCGAACCCCGGGTAGCGCTCCATGGTCACGCCCCGCTGCGCCAGCCCGTCGACGGCCGCCTCGACGTCGTCCACGGGGAAGTTGAGGATCGTGAAGCTCGCGGGGGTGTGGTTGTCCTTGGGGTAGACAAAGACGCTTGCGCCGGTGCCCAGCTTGATCGTGAGCATCCTCATGTCGCCCTCCCCGGTCTCCTCCACCGAGAGGCCGAGGGTCTCGCCGTAGAACTCACGGGCCCTGCCGATGTCGTCGACCGAGAAGCTGCTGAACGCCTTCGACTGTCCGAACATGCCGTCGTCTCCTTCGCCTGAGCCGTTCGGTATTTCCGAGGCCACACCCCAGCGGACCATCACCCGGGCCACGGCACGCGGGCTGTCGTCCGGATGGTCGCCGCGTGTCACCTTCAGGGTGCGATCGGCTGCCGGTGGTCGGGGTGATGCGGCCGCCGGGTCCAGGCGACGGCGACCCGTGGGTCCGGTAGGTCTCGCAGTCCGGAAGCCGCGTCGGAGGCCGCTTCAGCTCGGCCACCTGGGCGGGGACGTCGTCGCAGAGGACCCCGTGGTCCAGTCCCGCGCGAAGTTCCGGTAGGTGCGGCGGCCGAACAGGAAGGCGTCCACCTCGTCCGGGGACCCTGGCCCTGGGACACACCGTCGGCCGTCAGGAACTCCTGCAGAACCAGCCTCATCGCGCACCGGGCTCTCGCCGACCGCCCCGAAATGGTAGAAGCGGGCCATGACCAACTCGCTCATCCACCCGGCCGGTGCCCGATGACCGCCGGCATCGACACCCCCGACCGCCGCGGCCGCACCGGACTCGACCGGGCCGGCCGGGACCTGACCGGCAATCCCCGCGTCAAGGTGCGGGACGTGCGGCTGCTCTCCAGTCACTGGTACGTCGAACGTGCCACCACCTTCGACTTCCAGCACGCCGACGGCACCTGGAGCACCCAGCAGCGCGAGACGCACGACCGCGGCAACGGGGCCACCATGCTGCTGTACGACGCCGAACGCGAAACCGTCCTGCTCACCCGCCAGTTCCGCTTCCCGGTGTATGTCAACGGGCACCCAGACGGCATGCTCGTCGAGACGCCGGGCGGGCTGCTCGACGACGATGACGAGCACCCGGAGATCGCGGTGCGGCGCGAAGTGGTGGAGGAGACCGGGCACACCATCGGCGAGGTCCAGCACGTCTTCGACGTCTACATGAGCCCGGGCTCGGTCACCGAACGCGTCAGCTTCTACGCCGCCGCGTACGGCGCCTCGACCCGCACCCACGAGGGCGGCGGCCTCGACGAGGAGGGCGAGGACATCGAGATCCTCGAACTGCCCTTTCGCCGGGCCCTGGAGATGATCCGCACCGGTGAGATCGCCGACGCGAAGACGATCATGCTGCTGCAATGGGCGGCGCTGCAAGGCCCGTTCGCGCGCTGAACGCCTCCCCACCGAGCGCACGTGCTTCCTCAGGACGCGCCGACGAAACGGTCGACCACCGCGTCGACGCCGAGGGCGAGGCCCTCCGGCCCGCCCCGCACGGCGAGGGCCGGGGCGATCGCCCGGAGCGTGGGCAGCTCCTGGGGCGGCATGCGGTGCAGGCCGAGGCGGAACGCGGGCTCCGGCTCGTCGGGGTTGTCGACCATGGCCCGCAGTTCCACCGACACGTATCCGAGGACCCACGCGGTGAAGGCCTGGAAGACGGCGGCGGAACGCTCCTCGTCGAGCCCGGCGCCCCGCAGCAGAGCGAGCACCCGCTCATGGTCCCTGAGAACCGCCGGCGGCCTCCTGGCCAGCGGAACCGCCATCATGCGCGTGGCGATCAGCGGCACGACCTGACGGTGGGCGAAGCAGACGTCATAAGTGATCAGGGCGATGCGGTGCAGCTCGGCCCGCCACTCGGGACCCGCGGCACCGAGACCCTCGGCCGGTGCCGCGCTCCCGGGAGACGCCGTGGCGAGACGGTCCTCCAGTTCCAGGTAGAGGGCCTCGACCAGCCCGTCCAGGAGCGCGTCCTTGCTGGACGCGTAGCGGTACAGGGCCATGGCCTCGACGCCGAGTTCGGATCCCAGGCGACGCATGCTCAGGGCGGAGAGACCTTCGCGATCGACCAGCTCCAGGGCGGCGGCCAGCACCCGCTCCCGGCTCAGCCTGCCGTGCCGTCCGTGGTCACTCGCACGCCGAGCCGGGCCTGCTTCCGGGTCATTCTTCATTCGCCTCTCCTTACGGCTCGACCCTACGGCCTGAGGGGTGATGGCACCCGCATTCGACGGAAGCGCACGGGAGCGGGTCAGAGGGGTGTCGCGGCACGTATGGAGTTCCCGCGCGGCTTACGCAGGTCACTTCGCCGGCCGTTCCCTTCGCCTCTTGACGGCAGATACCGGAGCGCGCAATATGGGGCATATACGCCGTAAACATATCATGTCAGCGTATGACGGATCCTTACGGTGAATCTCACTTAGGGCACACCGACGGGGTCCGCAACGAGAACCGCAGCGGAGTTACCTGTCATGAGCAGCCTGTCGATTGTCATGCCTGCGTTCAACGAGGCATCCAACCTCCCCTCTGTCATTGCGACGATTCCGGTGGCCGAACTCGCGGAGGACGGCTGGGACACCGAGGTGGTCATCGTCGACAACGCGTCGACCGATGGCACTGGTGAGGTCGCCCGCTCCCTGGGCGCTCGTGTGGTCCTGCAACCTGAGAGAGGCTACGGAAACGCCTACCACGCGGGGTTCGAGGCGGCGAACGGGGACGTGATAGCCACCGGGGACGCGGACCGCACATACCCGTTCGACGCACTACCGGTGCTGCTGCGAATACTGGTTGCCGCGAACGTCGAGTTCCTGACGACGAATCGACTCACCCGCGGCAACCGTGATGCGATGCAGCCGATGCACTCGGTCGGCAACCACGTGCTCAGTGTGGTGAGCCGAACCCTGTTCCACAACGGACTGCACGACTCGCAGTCGGGCATGTGGGTCTTCCGCCACTACGTCTGGCAGCGCCTCGATGTCCGCTCGACCGGTATGGCCTTCTCGCAGGAGATCAAGAATGCCGCGACGCTCGCGGGCTGCCGTTGCCTCGAGGTACCGATCGAGTACCGCGAGCGTGGCGGCGAGGTGAAACTGCACGCGTTCCACGACGGCATGGCCAACCTCTGGCAGTTGTTGGCGCACCGCTTCCGCCAGACGGTCCCACGCCGCATGTCGACGGTTGACGACCTCGCCGAAGGCGCCCCCGTGCCGAGCACTCGGAGGCTGGGGGCCGCATGAGCCCCCTGCTCGGTCAGCCGAGGACGGGCGACTGGCCACGCCCGGCACCCGTCCCTGTCGCCGGGCCGCCGCCCCGGCGACATCGCCGGCGCGCTCCGGCCGCCTTCCGCCCCGTCTTCGCACTGCTGGTCGCGGTCGTGGTGGTCGTCGTGGTGGCCGCGTCCACCCCGGCGATACGCAAGGAGTTGCGCCAGTCGTTCTCCCCGGTGCCGAGCCAGTACACCGAGCTGTACTTCACACATTCGCCTACCATCGCGCGGAACACCGCGATCATCCCGATCTCGGTAGTCGACCATGGAGCCGCAGAGGGAAAGCACCGGCTGCGGGTATGGCTCGAGGCCTCCGACGGCCGTACCACGGCATCGACCACCACCACATTCGCACGCCGCCCCGACGCCCTCACGGAGACCGTGGCCAGGCTGCCGCTGCAAGAGGGGTCCGTGGTCGTCCACGTCACGTTGCTCGGCCGTGACGAATCACTGCACTTCCGCCTGGGAGCCGACGTGTCGCCGACGCGGGGGAGCACGCCATGACGGACCGAGGGACACCCGCACGGCCTGGTGGAACTCGACACGGAACCGGTGGTCCGACATGACCAGGATTCTGCAGATCACGCCGTACTACCCACCGCAGCTGGGCGGTGTCGAGCGTGTGGCCGAGAGCCTCGCTGCCGGGCTCGGCCGGCGTCACGACGTCCGGGTCGTCACGACGACGATCGGGGCGAGAACGGTCCCACGGTTCCTTCGCACAGCCGGCGTGACCGTCCGGCGCCACCGTGCTGTCGAGTTTGCGCACACCCCGCTCGCACCCGGGCTGCTCGTGTCGCTGCTGCGGGAACCGCGGACATCGATCCTGCACCTGCACGCCGCGCAAGCAGGGCTGCCCGAGTTGGTCGCGCTGGTGGCACGAGCCCGGCGGCAACCCTTCGTGTTCCACTTCCACCTCGACGTCGATGCGTCCGGCCGACTCGGCAGACTGCTGCCCCTTTACAAGAGGCACGCCCTCGGCCGCGTGCTGCGCGCCGCCGCCGCGGTCATCGTCCTGACCGAGGCCCAGTCCTCGTTCGTGCGGGACGCATACGGCGTCCGCGCCGAGCGTGTCTTCATCGTGCCCAACGGGGTGGACCGCGCCTACTTCATGGCGGCCCGGGAGATCACGCATCGCCCGTTGCGACTGCTCTTCGTCGGCCGGCTCAGCGTGCAGAAGAATATCGGCAGGCTGCTGGACGCGATGAGCCTGGTGCGGCAGCCCGTGGAACTGCGCATCGTCGGCGACGGAGAGCAGCGGGAGCTGCTCGAGGCGCGGGTAGCCCGGCTGGGCCTGACCAATGTCACCTTTGCCGGGCGGCGTCTCGGCCCGGACCTCGTCCGCTCGTACGCCGACGTCGACATGTTCGTGTTGCCGTCGGACAAGGAGGGCATGTCACTGGCCGCCCTCGAAGCGATGGCAGCGGCCCTTCCGATCGTGGCGACGGCCGTACCGGGCAACACCGAACTGCTCGATGGCGTCGGATTGCTGGCCGACCCCGACCCGGTTGCGCTCGCGGCCGCGATCAGCGCGGTCGCCGACGACCCCGCACTGCGTCTGCGGCTCAGCCGGCAAAGTGCCTCAGCGGCGACCGGCTATTCCTGGGACGCGGTAGTACGCCGGGTCGAGGACATCTACGCGGAGGTGCTCCCGTGAAGCCGGTCGCCACCGCGACGAGGCGTGCGGCAGCCCGCCGCACAGTCCTCGGTGGAACCGCGCTCGCCGCCCTCGTCGAGTTCGTGCCCGGGGCACCCACCTCCCTGCTCACCCTTGCGGGTCTCTGGCTCCTCCTCGGCGCGCCGATCGTGCTGTGGTACAGCGTCGCGTCCCGGGTGGTGTCGACCCGCGACGGCGGCGTACTGCTCGCCGTCGGCCTCACGGTCATCGGCGACATCGTCGTCGCGTTGGCCGTGAACACCGTGCTGCCGCTGGTCGGAGTGGCGCGTCCACTTGACCGCGCCTCACTGACGATCGCCTCGGCGCTGTCCGTCCTCGTCATCGCCGTCGTGACGGAACCGCCGTCCGAGCGCATGGTCGACTCCGCGTGGTGGCGCACCGCGCGCCTGCGCTCCGTGCCCGGTCTCGTGGCCGTGCCGGTCCTGGGCACGGTCACGCTCGTGCTCTCGGTCGCGGGGCCGATCCGGCTCAACAACGGGCTGGGTTCGGCGGTGAGCGGCGCCGCGTTGATCAGCGTCGCGGCGCTCCTGATGTTGTCGATATGGCGGCGCAACCGCTACTCGGCATACGTCGTCGAACTCGCTCTGTTCTGTGCCGCAGGGGGACTGCTGCTCCTCACGTCGCTGCGCGGTTGGTACGTCATCGGACATGACACCCAGACAGAGTTCTGGGTCTTCCAGGTGACGGAGGACGCCGACCGCTGGGACATGGCCGCCTTCCCCGACCCGTACAACGCGTGCCTGAGCATCACGCTCCTGCCGACGTCGCTGGCCGAGCTCACAGCGATTTCCGGCACCTATGTCTTCAAGGTTCTGCTGCCTTTGCTCTTCGCGCTGACGCCGGTACTCGTCTACCGCTCGGTGCGAAATGTCGCTCCGCAGCTCGTCGCACTGTTGTCGGCCGTGTATTTCATGGCGATGCCGACCTTCTTCACCGACATGACGTTCCTGGCCCGCCAGGAGGTCGCCTTCCTCCTCCTGGGGTGTGTCATGG
Organism: Streptomyces cyaneochromogenes; assembly: GCF_003963535.1. Taxonomy (GTDB): domain Bacteria; phylum Actinomycetota; class Actinomycetes; order Streptomycetales; family Streptomycetaceae; genus Streptomyces; species Streptomyces shaanxiensis. The sequence goes on from NZ_CP034539.1 coordinate 9,091,578, forward strand.
TCGTGGTGACCGACACCGGCCGCCCCCTGCGGGTCCGGCGTGTCACGGTCACGGTGCTGGCCGTCGGCATCGTGCTCTCGCACTACTCGACCACGTACGTCGTCGTGGTCGTCCTGGGACTCGCGCTCGTCCTGGACCTCGGCTGGCGGCTGGTCTCGCGCCTGCGTCGCCGGAACGCGCCCGACGCCCCGAAACGGGGTCTCGTGACCTGGTGGATGGTGGCTGCGATCGCCGCCGCGACGGTCGTCTGGGTGGGGCCGGCGACCCAGACGTCCGGCCCGCTACAGCGCACGGTCGCGACAACGGCACGGGACCTGACGAGGGGCGAGATGTCGAGCAGGTCCTCCGACACGGCATACAGCCTCTTCGGGGACCCGGGACTGAGCCCGGCGCAGCAGTTGGACGCCTTCCGAGCCGACAGCCTGCGCCAGACGGCCGAGGATCGGGCGGCTGGTGTCTATCCACCACTGAGTGTCGTCGAGAGGTACCCCACGCCGGTCGTGCCGCAACAGGACATGCCGCTCACCTCGGCCGGAGAGGAGCTCCAGGAGCTGGGACTCGATGTGACGGCGGCGAACGGTTTCCTGCGTGACGCTGCCGCGCGGATGATGCAGGTGTTCCTGTTCATCGGCGTCATCGTGACCGTCATGTGGCGGCACAGGGAGTTCCGGCCGACACGTGATCAGGTGACGCTGACCATCGGGATGATCTCCGTCATCGGGCTGCTGACCGTTCTACCGCAGCTCTCGGTCGACTACGGCATGCTGCGCGCCTTCCAGCAAGGCCTGATCGTTTTCGCACCGTTCGTCGCCGCCGGGTCGTTGTGGGTGTTCGGGTGGGCCCGGCGGGGCGCGGCGCCCATCGCGTGCACCTTGGCGCTGGCCCTGTTCCTCGACCTCACCGGTGTCATTCCGAAGCTGTTCGGTGGCTACCCGCCGCAATTGCACCTGAACAACGCCGGCCAGGACTACGACCTTTATTACGTCCACCCGGAGGAGCGCACGGCGGTCGAGTGGCTGGAAGGCCGGATCTCGAAGAGAGAGCACGCGAACGTCCAGTCGGACCAGGTCCTGGCCAACAGCTACGCCTTCAGCCGGTTGAAGCCGCTGATTCAGAGCCGGGCGGTGAACGACTTCTACCCGGCGCTCGTCGAGAAGCAGTCCTATGTGTTCCTCGACGCCATGACTGTGCGCAATGGCGAGGCAGGCATCGTGCACCGCGGCGACGACATCACGTATCGCTACCCGCGCGCGTTCTTGGACGCGGTGAAGAACAAGGTGTACAGCAACGGCGGAGCAGAGATCTACCGATGAGGACATCGACGGGACGGTCCGTCCACCAGCCGCGCGGGTACCTTCGCGGCGGATCCCGGCGGAGCGCCGGCCCCGGTGCTCCGCCTCCTCGGGGTCCGCGCCAGGGGCCCCGGGGGCGGTGAGGTGCCATGACGTTCGCACGCTCGACATCGCGCCCGGCCACACCGGTGAGGATCGCCGGGATGCGTCGCGACCCGCTTGTGCTCAGCTCCTTCTATCTCATGCTGACGATGATCCTGGGCGCCGCAGCGGGCTTCCTCTTCTGGATACTGGTCGCCCGTCTGTACCCGGCGGCCGACGTCGGTCGTGCGTCGGCGCTGCTCTCCTGCGTCGCCCTGCTGTCGTACTTCAGCCTCTTCGGTCTCAGCACCACGCTGGTGCGCACCCTGCCCACCAGCGATCGCCCCGGTGAGGAGACCAGTACGGCGGTGTCCTCGGTGTCCGCCTGCACCCTCGTGATCTCAGGAGTCTTTGTCATCCTGATCCCGTGGACAGCTCCCCAACTGAGCTTCATCCATGACTCTCCGTGGCGGTTGGCGGCGTTCGTGCTCCTGGCGGGTGCTGCGGCTGTCAATCTGCTGACCGACTCGGTCTTCATCGCCCTCCGTGCGACGCGCATCAACCTCCTCATCAACGGTGTGCTCATGAGCGCCGTGAAGGTGGCCCTGCCTTTCGCGCTCCTTGCCGCCGGGCCGTTCGGTATCTTCCTCGCCAGCGGCATCGCTTCGGCCGTGGCCGCGACGGCAAGTGTCACGATGATCCGCAGGAGCCTGCGCATCCACCTACGGCCCTTCTTCTCATGGGGCGTACTGCGGGACACGCTCGCCTATTCGCTGACGAACTACGCCGCCACCACGCTCAACCTCGTGCGACAGATCGTGCTGCCTCTCGTGGTGCTGGAACGGCTCGGCCCCGTCCCGGCGGCCACCTTCTTCATCGCCTTCCAGATCGCGAACCTCCTGAACTCGGCTGCCTATGCCATCGGTGAGGCGCTCTTCGCCGAAGGCTCGCAGGAGGGAGCACATCTGCGGTCGCTGGCGCGCCGCTCCGCGGGCATCATGCTCGCCGTCATCGCACCGACCGCCGCCTTCGTCGTCCTTTTCGCGGGGCCGATTCTCCGGCTCTTCGGCGACGAGTACGCCAGGAACGGCACGAGCACCCTCATCGTGTTCGTCCTGTCTTCGCTCGCCACCGCCTTCTACACGTGGACGAACTTTCTCCTCAAGGTGACCTGCCAGCTCACGGCGACGATCGCCTCGGAGGTCGTCGCCGTGGGCGTGATGCTCAGCATCGCGCTGCTGAATCTCGACAACGGTCTGATCTGGGCGGCGGTCGCCTGGGGGCTCGGCAATCTCGCGTCCGGGTCCTTCGCCGCGATGGCGCTCACGTGGTCGAAGCGCCGGCATACCACCGCGCAACGGCATCACCCGCCCGGGAATTGGGAGGTACGGCTGTGAGAATCCTGCAGATCATCAGCGTGGGTAGCGAGGTCGGTGGTGCCGAGAAGAGCGTGCGTCTGATCAAGGACGGCCTCGAACGCCGAGGGCATCAGGTCCACGTCATCGCGACCGATCGCATGTCGGCGGGTCGGCAGACGTTCGCGGACGAACTCGTTCCCGCCATCTCCGGGAACGCCGCTCAGAGGATCGCCCGCCACTTCTGGTACCAGCGCGCCTATCGGCAGGTCGGCCAGGCCCTGCAGACGTTTCAGCCGGACTGTGTCCACCTGCACACCATCGGCGAGTTCGGCCCCGCCGTCCTTGCCGCGACGGCAGGGTACCCCCAAGTGTTGACGGTGCATGGGCCGGAGGAATGGACACGCTCACTGCTGCGGTGGAAGCTCGACAGTGCAGCGGCCGCCCACCGCCTGTCGGCCACAGACGTCGCACGCTATGCCTACTACCGGTTCATGCAGCGGCCGGCATACCTGCCGTGGCTACGGCGGGTCACCCGGATCCTCACGCCCAGCCGGTACTTTGCCGACGCCATCCGGCGCGACGTCGGGTCCGTCCCTCTCTTCGTGGTCCCGAACGGGATCGAGCACAAGTCCGCCCAGCCCCTCTCGGAGGCGGACCATGTCGTGTTCGCAGGACGTCTGGAGCGGGTCAAGGGCGTCGGAGTGCTGCTCGACGCGCTCCGGGAACTGCTCCCCGTGCGCCCCGGCGTACGGCTCACCGTAGTGGGCGACGGTCCGGACCGGACGCGGCTCGAAGCGTCCGCCGCCGACCTCGTCGCCGCGCAGCGCGTCATCTTCCGGGGCTGGCTGGCAGAGTCCGACGTCATCGAGTGCCTGGGAACGGCCTCCGTCGTCGCATTGCCGTCGATCTGGCCCGAGAACTTCCCGACCGTGGCCCTGGAGGCACTCCAGGTGGGCCGTCCGCTGGTCGCTTCGCGGGTCGGAGGCCTGCCGGAACTGGTCGGCGGCGACAACGGAGCCCTGGTTTCGGCCGGTTCGGCCGGTGAGCTGGCCGCCGCCCTCGACAGCCTGCTCGGCAGGCGTGTGGTGCTGGAGCGGATGGGAGCGGCGTCGGTGTCGCGCGCGGAACGGTACCGGCTCGAGGAGTTTCTCGACGCTCTCGAGCACCACTACAAGCAGGCTGCGGCCACTTGACCACCCGAGGCCCAGAGGTAGACCATGTACGTATACAACGTAAATATCACCCAACTGTGCGCGGCCCACCGATGGCCCTGTCCGAGCCGAACCTCCGACCGGGAGCCGGAGCCTGACTCGGCTCCGGAGAAGACGCCATGGCCGATACACGAAGGACCGCACCACCCAGTAGGCATGCACGCGTCGTGGTCACGACGAGTTGGGACGACGGCCACCGGCTCGACTCTCGGCTTGCCGGGCTGCTGGCGAAGCACGGCGTCGCCGGTACCTTCTACATCGCTCCGCGGAACGTCGAATTGGCACCCGCTGACCGCCTCTCCCCGGCAGCGATCCGTGAACTGGGCGAGCGGTTCGAGATCGGCGGACACACCTTGACCCACCAGCGGCTGCCGCGGCTGTCGGACAGGGCGGCCGGTGCCGAGATGCGCGCCGGCAAGGAGGAACTCGAGGCGATCGTGGGCGTGCAGGTCACCAGTTTCTGCTATCCGCGGGGCGAGTACGCGGCCGCCCATATCGAGTTCGCCCGCAAGATCGGCTTCACGCGCGCGCGCACGGTCCGGCGCAACTCGCTCTTCCCCGGCGCACCTTTGGAGATGGGGACGACCGTCCACACCTACGCCCATCGCGTCGACGGACCGATCGCCCTGCGTCTCGCCCGCCTGCGACCGCGGAGGGCGCTCAAGCTGGCCCTCCAGTGGGACGAACTCGCCCTCAGGTGGTTCGAACTCTGCCTCGAACAGGGCGGCGTGTTCCACATCTGGGGTCACAGTTGGGAGATTGACGCGCGGCACGACTGGCATCGGCTGGAGCGCGTGCTCGATCACGTCGCCCATCGGCCGGATGTCGAGTATCTTCCCAACCGCGCCCTCCTCGGTCTGACGGAGCCATGAACATCTTGGCCGCCCCGTCCGGCGCCTGCCATCCTCTCGGCTCTGGCCGTTCGGGTCGTTGTCGTGGCTGGCGGCCCGACAACTGGCTGGGCTCTTCGACCCACCCCGGTCAAGGAGAAGCTCCATGAGAGTCATCGTCATCAACCTGCCGGTCGCTCGGTGTTCTGTGCCGAAGGAGGGCCGTCATGACACCACGCACCGTCCTGCTCGCCTCGCCGTACTTTCCGCCGGACCTCGGAGGCCTGGAGAGGTACGTCTGGAATCTGGCGCGACTCCTGCGGTCCCGGCACGGCCACCGGGTCGTGATCGCCACGACGGCGTCCCGAGGGACGCAGCCCGGGCGGTACGACGGTCCTGACGGCATTCCGGTGTATCGCCTTCCGGCTCCCGCACGGATCTCCCACACACCGGTCGGCCCGCACTGGAGCCGCCGCCTGCACAGCATCATCGAGGGGGAGAGGGCCGACTTGGTCAATGCACACGCGCCGGTACCGCTGTTCGCCGACGCCGCCGCGCGGGCCTGCGGCGCTCTGCCGTTCGTGCTGACCTACCACACGGGTCGGATGCGCAAGGGGCGCGTGGCGCCTGACCTGGTGTGTGCGACCTATGAGCGGACGATGCTGGCCAGGACCGCGGCCCGCGCGCAGGAGATCGTGTGTTCTTCGGACTGCGTTGCCGCCGAACTGCCCGCACTTTTCGGGGGGCGATCCACGACGATCTCGCCGGGCGTGGATCCGGAAAGCTTCCCGGCGAGCCCGGTGCCGGACGCGCCGCGCATCGTGTTCGTCGGGTCGCTGGAGCGGGCCGCTGCCCACAAAGGGCTCCCCGATCTGCTGAGGGCGCTGGCGTCGCTGACACCGGCATTCCCCGATGTGCACCTCGACGTGGTCGGAACGGGGTCGGCGGCCGTTGACCACGAGGCACTCGCGCAGCGGCTCGGGATCGCGCCTCACGTGACCTTTCAAGGGCGGTTGGAGGGTGAGGACCTGGCCGCGGCATATCGCGATGCGCGGGTGCTTGCCCTTCCCACCCACTTCGACAGTTTCCCCTGCGTACTCGTCGAGGCGATGGCCTGCGGTCGCCCGGTGGTCACGACGCACGTGGGCGGAATCCCCTCACTGGTGACCCATGACGGCAATGGCCTGCTCGTCGCGCCGGGGAGCGAAGAACGCCTCGCCGAGGCGCTCGGATCGGTGCTCGCCGATCACGCTCTGGCTCAGCGCCTCGGCAGCGCGGGCCATGAGTACGTGGCCCGGGAGCTGACCTGGGAGCGCCAGTCCGACCGCACCGTCGATGTCTTCGACCGAGCCTCCGACCGCAGCCGCCGTGCGTGCACCGTCGCCGTCGTCGCGCCCAACTACCCGCCCAGGTGCGGCGGCGTCGAGCACTATGCCGCGCGGGTCGCCCGGGCGGTCGCCGAGGACCCGGCCATGCGCGCCGCCGTCATCACCGCGAGTACGACCGGGTGGCGCACCTCGGTCGGCATCGAACACGGCGTGCCGGTCGTCCGGCTCGGGACGTGGGCGCGCCATCTCAACACGCCGGTGAGTCCGCTGTGGCCGCTGCAGTTGCGTCGCTGGCTGCATCGCTTGCGGGTGGACGTCGTCAACGCCCACGCCCCGGCCCCCGGGTTGGGGGATCTGGCGGTCGCCGTATCCGGGAAACGCCCGACCGTCATGACCTACCACGCCGGATCGATGCTGCAAGGGCACAAGGACGTCGACCTGCTGGTCCACGCGTACGAGCGGCATGTCCTGCCCCGGGTGTTCCGTCGCGCCGACGCGCTCGTCGCCAGCTCTCCGGTCTCGCTGGCCCACGGTCGCCCGGGCGCTGTCCAGATCACGCCGGGCGTCGATGTGGAACGGTTCACCCCGGGGCCGCCGGCCTCGGCCCGGCCGCGCACCGTTCTCTATGTGGGCCGAATGGACCGGGCTTCGCCCTGGAAGGGTATCGACGTGCTGCTCCGGGCCTTCGCGGCCCTGAGCGACCTGCCCGAGGCACGGCTGCGGCTGGTGGGTAGCGGGGACGCCCTCGCCGAGCACAGGGCACTGGCTGAGCGGCTCGGCATCATCGACCGCGTGGAATTCACCGGCCGGGTCCCTGAGGACATCCTCCTCAGCGCGATGCGGAACGCTGCCGTGCTGGTGCTGCCGTCCCGGACGGCAGCGGAGTCGTTCGGCATGGTCCTGGTCGAGGCGATGGCCTGTGGCACGCCCGTGGTGGGCTCCGATGCGGGCGGCATTCCGCACGTCATCACGGATGGTGTCACCGGTCTGCTCTTCCCGCACGACGATCCGGATGCCCTGGCCGCCGCCTGCCGCCGACTGTTGCGGGACGGCGAACTCGCCGACCGCCTCGGCGGCGCCGGCCGCTGCCGCGCCGTCGAGCGCTACGCTTGGCCCGCGCTCACAGACCAGTACCTCCGGCTGTTCCGGTCATTGGCAGCAGACCGGGACGGTGGTCAGTCCATGAGACCGGCGACGGCATCGCGCAGGGCGCCGAGGGCGGGCTTCGCACTTCCGTCGGCCCGGCGCAGGCCGTAGAAGTTCTCGTTCGAGGACGTGTCGGTCGCCAGGTCGCGTTCGGCGTACCACATCAGGGCGTCTATGTGCGGTGTCGCGTTGGCAGTGCGCACCGCGTCCGCCGCGATCGAGGCCTGCCGTTCCTCGGTCACGTGTGTCGTCCTTTCCCCGATCGTCTCCGGCCCTCCGTCCGATGCATGTCCCGGGCCGCCGGTCGGCGCCCCGAACTCGGTGATCCACACGGGCACATCGGGCGTGCCATGTGCGGACAGCACGCCCCGCAGGCTGTCGCGCGTACGGTCGATCTGCTCCCAGGGGGTGCCCCACTGCGTCTCGTCGCTCGCGAGGTAGGGGTAGGTGTACGGGTGGTAGCCGACGGCGTCGACGAACCGGTTGCCGCCGTACGCCGACACGGCCTCGAGGAAGTCGGTGTGCGAGACGTCCCCATGTCTCGTGCTGGCCGCGGCCAGACCGCCGAGGACCACGTATGCCGACGGGTCCGTCTGCCGCAATGCCTGACTCGCCGCCCTCAGCAGCGCTGTATAGGTGGTCGCGTCGGGCATCGGCTTCCAGGAACCGGTGAGATTGGGCTCGTTCCAGACTTCCCAGGTGTGCACGCCTCGCGGTGCGTATCGCGCCGCGGCGGCCGCAGCGAACGCGGCGAACGCTTTCGGGGCGGCCGGGTGACACTCTTGGCCCGCGCAGCCCGCAGGCCGTGCCCACGCCGGCGTGAAGCCGAGAATCGGCAGCACGGTGAGATCTCGTTCCGCGGCCGCGGCGATGACCCGGTCGAACAGCTCCCATCGGTACCGGTCCGGCCCGTCGGGCTGGATGTCCTGCCACGACAAGTCGGTTCGTACCCAGCGCGCGCCCACCCGGACGGCGTCGTCGAGGGCGGCGCCGAGATCGTGGTCGGACATCCGGACGAGGCGGTCGCCGTACGCGATGCCGAGGCGCAGGGACGGCGACTCGTGTGTCGGGCCGGCCATTGCCAGGAGCACCACGGCTGCATACGCGATCAATACAACCCGAGTCACCAGCCGGTCGTGCCGACGGCGGTTTCTCGCCACGCTTACAGCGTAAACCCGGCCTGTGTGATGAGCCGGGCGAGTCGCAGGTGGCGAGCGTCCGCCGCCTGGGACCGGATGCACGTCGGCCGGGACCGTCGTACCCTGGAAGTACGGCAAAGTGCACAACGGCGTAATCCCGATTATGAGTTCACCCATCGAGGATTACGCCCTCCTCAGCGACCTGGAAACCGCCGCCATGGTCGGCACGGACGGGTCCATCGACTGGTTGTGCCTGCCTCGATTCGACTCTCCCGCATGCCTGGCCGCATTGCTGGGCACTCGGGCCAACGGTTTCTGGCGGGTGGCCCCGCGTGTCGGCGGGCGATGTACGCGCCGGGCCTACCGGCGGGACACGCTGGTCCTGGAAACCGAGTGGCGCAGCGGAAACGACGCCGTCCGGGTCACGGACTTCATGCCGCCGCGTACGCAGTCGCCGTGTGTGGTCCGGGTCGTCGAGGGTGTGTCGGGTTCCGTCCACATGCGCAGCGAACTGCGGCTGCGTTTCCACCAGGGCCGGGTCGTGCCGTGGGTCCGGGACGCCGAGTCCGGCACCGTGGCGGTCGCCGGGCCGGACGCGGTCTGGCTCCACGCCGACGGGCCGGTGTACCTGCCCGACCGGCAGGATCCCACCGGGCTCGACTTCACCGTCCGGGCCGGTCAGCGACTGGCCCTGACGCTCGTGTGGTCGCCGTCGCACCTGCCTGGGGCGCCCGCGTCCCTGTCCGTCCCGGCGGAGACCGCGCTGAAGGAGACCAGTGACTTCTGGCGGGGCTGGACCGCCCGGTGCTGCTACGAAGGGCCCTGGCGGGACGCGGTGGTTCGGTCCCTCATCACCCTCAAGGCGCTCACCTACGCCCCGACGGGCGGCATCGTCGCGGCACCGACCACCTCGCTCCCCGGGTGCATCGGAGGGGAACGGAACTGGGACCACCGGTTCTGCTGGCTGCGTGACTCCGCCCTGACCCTGTCGTGCCTGCTGCGCAGCGGCTACCGCGACGAGGCCACGGCATGGCTGAACTGGCTGATGCGGGCGATCGCCGGCGACCCCGCCCAGCTGCAGACCGTGTACGGCGTCGGGGGACAGCGGCTCCTGCACGAGACCGAGGCGTCCTGGCTGCCAGGCTACGAGCGATCACGGCCGGTCCGGTTCGGGAACTCGGCGGAGGGCCAGTTCCAGCTCGACGTGTACGGCGAGGTCCTGGACGCTCTCTGCCTGTCGCTGCGGGCGGGGATACCCATGCCCGCCCGGGTGTGGAGCGTGGTGGAGGCGCTGATGAGCCACCTCGTCCGGCACTGGCGCGAACCCGATCAAGGACTGTGGCAGGTGCGTGGTCCGGGGCGGCAGTTCGTCCACTCCAAGGTGATGGCCTGGGTGGCCGCCGACCGGGCCCTGCGCATGGGGGAGTCGCTCGGCCGCAATGGTTCCTCGGACCAGTGGCGGGCTTTGCGGGACGAGGTGCACCGGGAGGTCTGCCGGGAGGGGTGGGACGCGCGGCAGGGCTCCTTCGTGCAGTCCTACGGCTCTTCCGCCCTGGACGCATCGACCCTGCTGATCCCCAGGCTCGGCTTCCTGCCGGCCCGGGACGAGCGGGTGCGCGGCACTGTCCGGGCCGTACGGAGGCTGGACCACGGCGGGTTCGTCCGACGGTACGGCGCCGCGGACCACGGCGTGCACGATGTGGACGGACTGCGCGGCCGCGAGGGCACGTTCGTGGCGTGCACCCTGTGGTACGCCGATGCCCTCGCCGCCACCGGGCATCCCGGTCAGGCCCGGGAGGTCTTCGAACGGGCCCTCGCCATCCGTAACGACGTGGGCCTGCTCGCCGAGCAGTGGGACCCGGACGCGGGCCGTCAACTGGGCAACGCGCCGCAGGCGTTCAGCCACATCGCCCTGGTGGAGACGGCGTTCGCCCTGTCATCAGGACCATCCCCGAGTCGCCGTAGTCCGGCAGCGTCGGGTCGGCGTTGATCCGGGTCACCGAGAGCCGGCCGGTCAGCGGCGTGAACACCTCCCGGACGGCGTCCGCGTCCACGGGGCAGCCCGGCCAGCGCGAGGCGCGGCCGATGCGGTACGTCGGCATGTTCTCCATGAACGCGGCCACCAGATACCCGCCCGGGACGACGCTGCGGGCGAAGAGACGGCAGAACTCGGTGAACTCCGCGAAGTCCTCCGTCGCGCCCTCGGCCACGAAGTGCATCGACGCGAGTCCGTACCGGCCGGGCGGCAGAGCCCGGACGTCGCCGTGGACGACCCGTACCCGCGACAGTGCCTCCGGGAGGGGCGCGGGAAGGCTCGGGACGTGTCGTCGGCACAGCGCGTAGAAGGGTTGCCAGCTGGCGTCGGGGCCGAGGCGGAGCTGCCCGGTGAGATAGGCGACGTTGGCCGCGCCCGCCTCCACGGCGTCGACGCGGCGGCTGACGGAGGCGGCCAGCATGAGCGGGTACAGGTTGGGTCCGGCACCGAACTCCACGGACCGCCCGATGCTCCTGGGCACCAGCTCCCGGTACAGCTCCGCGTGGTGGGCGATGACCGCCGCGTCGCACGGGTGCAGCTCGCGGTAGTTCTCGGCGAGGTAGTCCTGGACCGGCCAGCTGTCCCAGTCCACGTCGTCGTTGCGGATCGGCACGGCTCCGGGGGCCTCGAAGGCGGGCATGCCCCGCTCACCTCCTGCGTCCCAGGACGCCCTGCTCGGCCAGTCGGCTCAGCGTGTCGTTCAGCCGGTCGATGTCCTCGTCGGAGTTGAGCGCCGTGACCTGGATCCGGAAGCCGACCCGGTCGCGGGGGACGAGGGGATACGCCGCGAGGGTCACGTAGATGCCGCGCTCCCACAGGAACCGGGCGACCGCGTCCAGGTCGGCCGCGTCGGCGAGCGGGATCTCCACGATCGGGAACTCGCGGACACTGGGCGTGTCCAGGCCGAGGCCGCGCATGTGCCGCAGGACCCGCACGGTCTTGGCGTACAGGTCGGCGCGGATCGCGTCCCCACGGCGGTCGTTGACCGCCAGCCCGGCCAGCGCCGTGGCCAGGGACGCCGTCGGCGAGGGACCGGAATAGAGATAGGGACCGGCGGCGGTCTTCAGGTGGTCCTTCAGCGGGGAGGGCAGGGCGAGGAAGGCGAGCAGCGACGAGTACGCCTTGGAGAAGCCGCCGACGAGGACGATGCCGTCGTAGCTCTCGCCCGTGTGCCGGACGACACTGTTGCCGCGTGATCCGTACGGGCAGGGCTCCGACCCCGTCCGCTCCCCGATGACACCGAAACCGTGGGTGTCGTCCACGTACAGCGTCGCGCCCCGGTCCCGGCAGATCGCGGCCAGTACCGGAAGATCGGGAATGTTCCCGCTCATGCTGTCGACACCGTCCAGGCAGACCAGCCGTGGCCCGTCGGACGGCAGGGCCCGCAGCAGGGCGTCCAGTTCGTCGGGCCGGTCGGCGCGGAAGCGCTGCAGTCGTGCGCCCTGACCCCGGGCCGACACACAGCCGTCGTACACCGTTTTGTGCGCCCTGGCCTCTACGAAGACGTGGCCCGCACCGGCGAGGACCGGGATCACCGAGGCGTGGATGAGGGTGGCGGTGGGCAGCAGCAGCGTGTCCGGTGCGCCGAGCAGTGCGGCGAGCCGCTCCTCGATGTCCGCGTAGAGCCGTGGGCTGCCCAGCAGCCGCGACCAGCTGGGGTGCGTCCCCCAGCGCCGTACGGTCGGTTCGATCTCGTCGATGATCTCGGGGTCCCAGTCGAAGCCGAGGTAGTTGCAGGACGCGAAGTCGATCAGCCAGTGGCTGCCGCTGCGGATGTGCCGGCCGCGCACCTCGTCCAGCACGGCGTCGCTCATGGGGCTGGTCCGCCGCAGGTGGTCGAGGTCGTCCAACCGTGGGGTACGCCGCTGTCGCGGGGGTTCGACGTCGGCGTCGATCGCGCGCATGGTTGCTCCTCGCGTTCACGCCTGCGTTGACGGCCGGACACCGCCGCGCTGCTGCAGGACGGCCTCTGACTGCTCCACCGTCATCGGCCGGGCGAACAGATATCCCTGCCCGTACCCGCAGCCGATGTCCGCCAGCAGCTCCCACTGCTGCTGCTTCTCTATGCCCTCGGCGATCACCTGCAGCCCGAGCGTGTCGGCGAGGTGGATGATGCCCTCGACGAGGGCCACCTGTCGCGGGTCCTGCGGGATGTCGTCGATGAACGTCTTGTCGATCTTGAGTACGTCGATGGGGAAGTCCCGGAGATAGCGCAGCGAGGAGTATCCGGTGCCGAAGTCGTCCACCGCGATGCGCACGCCGAGGTCCTTCAGCTCCCGGATGAGCGTGTCGATCTGCTCGGTCCGCTGCATGAGCACCGACTCGGTGAGCTCCAGCTGCAGCGTGCCCCGGCGCAGGGCGGCGGTGTCCAGGGCCGTGCACACCTCGTTCAGGAAACCCGTGTCCCGCCACTGCCGCGCGGAGACATTGACACTGAGGTACGGCGGACTGGTCCGCCGGGCGCTGTGCTGCAGCCGGGCGATGTCGGCCGTGGCGTGGTGCAGCACCCAGGTGCCCAGCACCGAGATGTGGCCGGTCTCCTCGGCGAGCGGGATGAACTGCCCCGGTGGCACCGGATCGCTTCCGAGGCGTGGCCAGCGGGCCAGTGCCTCGAAGCCCACGACCTCGCCCGCGGTGATGTCCACGACCGGCTGGTAGCACAGGGTGAACTCCTCGTGGGCGATCGCCCTGTTGAGGCGAGCCTGGAGGTCGTGGCGTTCCATCACACGGGCCCGCTGCTGTGGCTGGAAGCGGCGCCACTGGCGCTTCCCGGAGGCCTTGGCCGCGTACAGGGCCAGATCGGCGAGGGCCAGCAGTTCCTCGGAGTCCGTGCTGTCCCTGGCCGTGGCCACCCCCACGCTGGCGGAGATGTTCACCGACTCCTCGGCCAGCTGGAACGGCCGGTTGAGTGTCTGGATCACCTGCGCGGCCAGGAGTTCGGCGTCGAGGGGCTGTTTCGCGTCCTCCATCAGCACGGCGAACTCGTCGCCGCCGAGTCGGGCCGCGGTGTCGGTACGGCGCAGCGTCCCCGACAGCCGCTCGCCCACGGCGCGCAGCAGCCGGTCACCGACCGTGTGGCCGAGCGTGTCGTTGACGATCTTGAAGTCGTCCAGGTCGATGAAGAGCAGACAGATGATCGTCGACTCCCGGCGGCTGCGAAGGAGTGCGCGCTCCGTCCGCTCCAGCAGCAGGGTGCGGTTGGGCAGACCGGTCAGCGAGTCGTGGAAGGCCCGCTCGGTGAGCTCATGCTCCAGTTGACGCTGCTCGGTGACATCCCGCAGCGTCACGACCAGACCGCCGACGGTCCGGTCCTGACGCAGGTCACGGCAGCGCGCCTCCACCTCGATGCGGCGCGTCCCCCGCACCACCCACCAGTGGTCGTGCGCCTCCTGGCGCCCGCTGCTGAGCAGGGTCGTCAGAGTCCGGATCACCCGGTCCCGTTCCCGCCGATCGAGCAGCTCCGGCAGCTGTCTCCCGGTCAGCTCGACGCCGCTGCCGAACACGGCCTGAGCGGACGGGGTGGCGTAGCGGACGGTCGTGTCGTCGTTGACGATGAGGATCACGTCCGTGGCGTTGTGCACCAGGGTCCGGAAGTACGCCTCGCTCTCACTGCGGATGATCTCCTGGCGCAGCGTGATGCGCTCCGCCGCCAGGCCCGCGTGCGAGGCCAGGATCTCCAGCGAGCCGCGCATCTCGGCCAGCTGCCGCTCGGGGCCGGCCACCAGCAGCGCGCCCCGAAGCTCGCCGCCGCCCGGACGGTCGGGCTGGATCATGGGGCAGATCAGGGCTGTCGGTGCGTCCCCGAGCCGGACGGCGACCTCCGGCCCGAACATGGCGACGGGAAGCACGAGGGTGCGGTGGCGGGCGGGATCGGCCGGGCCGCTCCGCGGGGGCTCGGCGCGATCCGTGACCCATCGGCCACCGATCGGGACTGCGCACCGGGCAAGGCGCCGGTACAGGTTCTGGGCGTCCTGGGGCGACAGGAGCACGGCCACGTGCGGGTCCTTCGGCCCGAACAGCGTGGCGACCGCCGTGTCGCAGGCCCGGGCGACCTCCTCCGGCCAGAACGCCGCCACCAGTGAGGCGGCCGCGGTGCGCAGCGCCTGCTCCCGCGCCACGGCCTTGCGGTGCGCCACGACCATCACCGCGAGCCGCAGGATCACCAGCAGGAACAACACACTGGAGAACGCGCCCAGGACCGCCGCGTCGCGCACGCTGCCCACGAGCTCCTCGTACACGAGGATCGTGGGCGGGATCAGCGTGGCCGCGGTGAGCAGCAGAAGTCGGCGCCAGGGCGGCAGCAGGGATTGCGGCTGGGACTCCGACGCGGTCAGCTCCGCCATCGAGGGGTGCAGCGCCGCCAGCCCCCACGCCGTGTAGAAGACGATCCAGCCCGAGTCCAGCAGAGTGCCCGTCTGCCATGTGCTGTTGAGCTGGAGGATCCCGTAGGCGATGTCGAAGCAGAGCAGCGTGAGCGTGCCCAGCACGAGCAGCTGGACGGCGCGGTTGGGGCCGGACCCGGGGCTGGGGGTGAGGAGCCGCGCGAGGAGCGCCAGCACCAGGATGTCCCCGAGCGGGTAGGCGATGCTGATCGCGCGCTGCTCCCAGGTGAGGCCCTCCAGCCGGGCGAGCGGCTGCACCAGGGAGACCCAGACCGGCAGGGCGAGCCCCGCGGTGATGATCAGCGCGTCCAGCAGGCTCGGCAGGTCATGGCCCCCCCAGCGGTACCGCACCAGACCGAACAGGCCCGCGGCGAACAGGGGATACACGGCGAGGTAGCAGGCGTCCGCCGGGGACGGGAACGGATTGGACGCGGCGAAGTACGCCTCCTGCACGTTGTAGTACGTGTCGCCCGCGGCGAATGCCAGGAGCCCGGCGGCGAGCACCCACCACGGCCAGCGGTGCGCGGGCCGGTTCACGTGTACGCCGATGAGGACGGCGGCGGCACCCGCCAGCCCGATGACGGCCCACAGGGGCGTGAGCAGGTCCGGGAGCGTCATGTACAAGCCGGTGAGGGCCACGACCAGCGCAATGTGGGCGGCCATCAGCCGATGGGCCAGCAGCAAGGTCAAGCGCCTCCCCGAATCGGAGGACACCGGGCTGCGCGCACTGCGCCAACTTGGGCTTCCTTACCGATCGTAGGCACGGCCGGTGCCCCGTTGCACCTTGTCACCCGGCTCGCGAGCCGGTTCGTGAGGTGTCCCGGCGGCGGCCGTGTCACGCGCCGCTGCCGGACCGCCTCAGGGGCCTTGCGGGAAGCCGAAGGCCACACCAGCACTATTCCTCCGGGTCCGGTCGCCAGCCGGAGTCGGCGTAGCCCTGCGGGTTGAGCCGCTGGAAACGCCAGACGTCCCGGCACACGTCGGTGAGATCCCGGGTGGGGCGCCAGCCCCAGGCCCGCGTCAC
This sequence comes from Streptomyces cyaneochromogenes, assembly GCF_003963535.1. Lineage (GTDB taxonomy): Bacteria > Actinomycetota > Actinomycetes > Streptomycetales > Streptomycetaceae > Streptomyces > Streptomyces shaanxiensis. Next base: position 9,107,404 of record NZ_CP034539.1, read on the forward strand.
CGCGGTCGGGTCGACGACGAGTTCGGCGACGTCTCCGGGGCGGCGAGGCCCCACGTCGTACGGGATGGGCCTGCCGCATTCCTTGGAGAACTCGGCGACCACGTCAAGGACGGAACTGCCCTCCCCGACACCCAGGTTGTAGACGTGCATGCCCGGCCCGTCGGCGAAATGGTCGAGGGCGACGCGGTACGCCTCGACCGCGTCCACGACATGGAGATAGTCGCGGATCGCGGTTCCGTCGCGGGTCGGGTAGTCGCCCCCGAAGACCTCCAGGCGCTCGCGCCGACCGTCGGCCACCTGGGCGAGACGGTGCATCAGGTGGTCGGTGGCGCGGGGATGTCGGCCGAGCAGTCCGCTGGGGTGGGCCCCGGACGTGGTGGACTGCCTCAGGCACAGCACGGTGTACTCGGGGTGGCGGCGGCAGACGTCCGCGAGGATCTGCTCGCAGATCCACATCGAGGCCGCGTAAGGATGGCCGGGCCGGGCCGGGGTCGTCACCTCGAGTGGCCCGTGCCCGGCGTCGCCGTAGACCGCGTAGGACGACGGGTACACGAGCCGGTGCACCCCGTGCTCGTGCATGGCTCCCAGCAGGGCGGTCGTGCCGCCGACGTTGATGTCGTAGTACTTGATGGGCATCCGTGCCGACCTGCCCGTGGCCTTGTGCGCGGCAAAGTGCACAACGGCGTCCACGGAGTGCCGGTCGAAGACGGCCGACAGGGCATGTCGATCACGGATGTCCAGCTCGTAGACGGCACCGACGAAGCGGCCGGCGATCCGTTCCGTGCGGGCGAAGACCTGCGAAGTGCTGTTGGAGTAGTCGTCAACCACGATCACCTCGTAGCCATGGTCGAGGAGTTCCACGCAGGCATGACTGCCGATGAAGCCGGCCCCACCGGTGACCAGGACGGTCGACGGGGTCCACGGAGCTTCAGTTCCCTCGGCTGCTGTGCTCGCCATGGCAGGACACTCCTGCTGAGAGCATGGAGAATCACCGTATATTTACGGTGTATATGTACAACTTTGCTCTATTGGTCCCATGGAGTCAAGGCTGCCGCCCGCACGCGACCGCTTGACTTGGAGAGCGCTTCAAGCTGAAGACTCCCGGCACGTGCCCCGAACGCGGGCGCGAACGGAGGGAACACGATGAAGTACCGCACCATCGGCACCGACCCGAACAGCCGCCGCGAGGTCAGCGTCCTGGCACTCGGCGCGATGCTGTTCGGCTCACAGACCGACGAGGAGACCTCCTTCGCCGTACTCGACCGCTATGTCGAGGCCGGCGGGAACTTCATCGACACGTCCGACAACTACGCCTTCTGGATCGACGGCGGGCAGGGCGGGCAGAGCGAGGAACTGCTCGGCCGGTGGCGGCGCAGCCGCGGCATCGGTGACGAGATCGTCATCGCCACCAAGCTCGGAGCCCGCCCGCTGGCCCCCGGCACGAGCTACGTCGACAACGCCGAGGGCCTGTCGGCGAAGGTGATCCGCGAGTCCGCCGAACGCAGCCGCGACCGGCTCGGCGTGGCGAAGCTGGATCTGCTCTACGCCCACATCGAGGACCAGCGGGTCCCCCTCCAGGAGACCGTCGAGGGGTTCGCCGAACTGGTCGCCGAGGGCACGGTCGGTCTCCTCGGTGTCAGCAACCACGCGATCTGGCGGGTGGAACGGGCCCGCGCCCTCGCCGCCGCGGCCGGCCTGTCCGGCTACGAGGTGCTCCAGTACGCGCACAGCCACCTGCGCCCCCGCATCGACGTACCCGAGGGGCTGTTCCCGGACGGCAGCCTCGGTCACGCGGGCCCCGAGCTGCTGAGCTACCTGCGGGCCGAACCCGGTCTCACCCTGGTCGCCTACTCGCCGCTGCTGAAGGGTGCCTACGCCCACCCGGACAGGCTGCCCGCGGACTTCGACCATCCGGGCAGTGCGGCCCGTCTGAAGGTGCTGCGCGAGGTCGCCCGGGAGACAGGCGCGACCGTCAACCAGGTCGTGCTGGCCTGGCAGATCGATGCCGAGCTGCCGATCGTCCCGCTGGTCGGTGCGTCGTCGGTGGCCCAGCTGGAGGAGAACCTGGCTGCGGTGGACCTGGAGCTGACTTCGGAGCAGCGGGCCCGACTCGACGCGGCACACTGACCGCTCCGGGAGTACGCTCCGAAAAGGAGCCGAAGGAGAATGGTCCATGCCTCTGTTCCCCAACGAGCGGAACGTCCGTACGACCCCCGAAGGCCTCCTGTGGGAACCCAGCGAACGCTGGGTGCGCGGCCGCAAGGGTGACGTCACCGTCGTCGACAGCCGGCACCCCGTCCTGGTCTGGGAACCCGATCTGCCCGTCCCCTGCTACGCGTTCCCGCGCGAGGAGGTCCGCACGGACCTCCTGCGCCCGGCCAAGAACCCGCCGACGGGCAGGCACACCGGCTCGCAGATCTTCTACGACCTGGAGGCCGGCGGCGCGCTGGTCGAGAACGCGGCGTGGACGTTCCCCGCCGCCGACCTCGCCGGGCACATCGCGTTCGAATGGTTCTGGCGGTGGGACAGCGGCCTCGACCACTGGTACGAGGAGGAGGAAGAGATCTTCATCCACCCGCGCGACCCGCACAAACGGGTGGACGCCATGCCCAGCAGCCGCCATGTCCAGGTCGAGATCGACGGCACCGTCGTCGCGGACACCCACAGCCCTGTGCTGCTGTTCGAGACCGGGCTGCCGACGCGGTACTACGTGCCCCGCGAGGACGTCCGACTCGACCTGTTCGAGCCCACCGACCACCGCACCGGCTGCCCGTACAAGGGCCGGGCCCAGTACTGGAACTGGCGCGGCGAGGGCGAGGTCCCGCGGAACATCCTGTGGAGCTACGCCGAGCCGCTGGCCGCGGTGAGCCCCGTCAAGGGGCTCCTGGCCTTCTACAACGAGGCGGTGGACCTCGTCGTGGACGGCGAACGCCTGCCGCGGCCGGTCACCCCGTTCACCAAGAGCCTCAAGCCCTGATCGCCACCGGGGGTCTCACGGCCTGACCAGCAGCTGGAAGTCGAACGCGTACCGGGACGCCCGGTAGATGTGCGTGCCGTACTCGACCGGGCGGCCCGTGTCGTCGTACGCCGTGCGCTGCATGGTCAGCAGCGCCGCGCCCTCCTTCTCGTCCAGGCGCTCGGCCTCCCCGGCGGTGGCGCAGCGGGCGCCGATGGTCTGGCGGGCGCTGTGCAGGGTGATGCCGGCGGCGCGCATCATCCGGTACAGGCCGGTCGACTCCAGGCGGGCGTTGCCGAGGTCGAGGAGGCTCGAGGGCAGGTAGTTGCACAGGATGGCCACGGGCTGGGCGTGGGTGCAGCGCAGCCGCTCCAGGACCGTGACCTCCGCGCCCTCCGCGATGCCGAGGGCCGCCGCGACGTCCGCGGTCGCCGGGACGCGCTCGTTGCGGACGACCTCCGTGGTCGGGCCCTGTCCGGCCGCCTCCAGGTCGTCGTAGAGGCTGCTGAGCTCCAGGCCCCGCTTCACCTGACTGTGCACCACCTGGGTGCCCACCCCGCGGCGCCGGACCAGCAGCCCCTTGTCGACGAGTGACTGGATCGCCTGTCGGACGGTGGGCCGGGACAGGCCCAGCCGCACCGACAGGTCGACCTCGTTGCCCAGGAGGTTGCCCGGGGCGAGGACCCCGTGCTCGATCGCCGACTCCAGCCGCTGGGCGAGCTGGTAGTACAGCGGCACGGGACTGCCCCGGTCCAGGGCGAAGTCCAGCGAGTCCAGCGCTGAGGCGGACGCGGCACGTGCGGAGCCGCGGGTCTTCGCCATGGTCCCTCCCTTTGGTGATTCCTCTACGGGTGGCAGGCCCTCTGCGGGTGGTGGTTCCCCTGCGGGTGTGTCAGGAGTTGCTGGGGAACCCGAGGTTGATGCCGCCGTCCGACGGGTCCGGCCAGCGCGTGGTGATCACCTTCCCCTGCGTGTAGAAGGCGATGCCGTCGTTGCCGTAGATGTGCAGATCGCCGAAGAGCGAGTCCTTCCAGCCACCGAAGGAGTGGTAGCCGACCGGCACCGGGATCGGCACGTTCACGCCGACCATGCCCGCCTTGACCTCCAGCTGGAAGCGGCGGGCGGCGCCGCCGTCGCGGGTGAAGATCGCGGTGCCGTTGCCCCAACGGGAGTCGTTGATCAGCTTGATGGCGTCGTCGTACGTCTCCGCACGCACCACCGCCAGCACCGGACCGAAGATCTCGTCCCGGTACGCGTCCGCCGTCAGCGGTACCTTGTCCAGCAGCGAGACGCCGATGAAGAAGCCGTCTGCGCACTCGGGGTGTCCCTCGACCGAGTAGCCGGTCCCGTCGACGACGACCTCGGCGCCCTGCTCGGCGGCCGACGACACGTACGACGCCACCTTGTCGCGGTGCTCGCGCGTGATCAGCGGGCCCATCTCGGAAGCCGGGTCGTTGCCGGGGCCGATGCGCAGGGCCTTCGCCCGCTCGGCGATCTTGCCGACCAGCTCGTCGCCCGTGTCGCCGACCGCGACCACCACCGACACGGCCATGCAGCGCTCGCCCGCCGAACCGTACGCGGCGTTGATCGCCTGGTCGGCGGCGAAGTCCAGGTCGGCGTCGGGCAGGACCAGCATGTGGTTCTTGGCGCCGCCGAGGGCCTGCACACGCTTGCCGTGCTCGACCGCCTTGAGCTGGATGTACTTCGCGATCGGCGTCGAGCCGACGAAGGACACCGCCTCGATGTCCGGGTGCTCCAGCAGGCGGTCCACGGCCACCTTGTCGCCCTGCACGATGTTCAGCACACCCTCGGGCAGTCCGGCCTCGGTGGCCAGCTCGGCGAGCCGGTACGACGCCGACGGGTCCTTCTCCGACGGCTTCAGCACGAAGGTGTTGCCTGTCGCGATGGCGATCGGGAACATCCACATCGGCACCATCGCCGGGAAGTTGAACGGCGTGATGCCGGCGACCACGCCCAGTGGCTGCCGGATCGAGGCCACGTCCACCCGGGTCGACACCTGCGTCGACAGTTCGCCCTTGAGCTGCACGCTGATCCCGCACGCGAGCTCGACGATCTCCATGCCGCGCGCGACCTCGCCGAGCGCGTCGGAGTGCACCTTGCCGTGCTCGGCGGTGATCAGCTCGGCGATCTCGTCGCGGTGGGCGTCCAGCAGCTCGCGGTACTTGAACAGGATCGCGGTGCGCTTGGCCAGGGAGGACTGGCCCCAGCTCTCGAACGCGGCCTTGGCGGAGGCGACGGCGGCGTCCACCTCGTCGACGGTCGCGAAGGCGACCTGCTTCTCCTGGGCGCCGGTGGCCGGGTTGTAGACGGCGCCGAAGCGGCCGGAGGTGCCCTCGACGGGCTTGCCGTCGATCCAGTGGGTGATGGTCTTCATGGTGCGAAAGGGCCTTTCGTAAGGGGGAGTTCAGCGGTGGTGACGGCGATCAGAGGTGGTGGCGGCGTCCGGCGACATGCTGCTCGTAGCGTTCGCGGGCCTCGACGGCCGCCTCGCGGGAGGCGACCTCGGCGACGGGCACGTCCCACCAGGCCTCGGCGCCCGGCGAGGTCGGGTTCAGGATGTCCGTCTCGACGTACACGCAGGTCGGCCGGTCGTCGGCGCGGGCCGCGGCCAGTGCCTCGCGCAGCTCGCCCACCGTCTTGGCACGCAGCACGTCCATGCCGAGGCTGGCCGCGTTGGCGGCCAGGTCGACGGGGAGCGGGGCGCCGGTGAAGGTGCCGTCGGCGGCCCGGTAGCGGTAGTCGGTGCCGAAGCGCTCGGCGCCGATCTCCGCCGACAGTCCGCCGATGGAGGCGTAGCCGTGGTTCTGGATCAGGACGATGTTGACGGGCAGGCCCTCCTGGACCGCGGTGACGATCTCCGTCGGCATCATCAGATAGGTGCCGTCGCCGACCAGCGACCACACGGTGACGTCCGGGGCGGCCTGCTGGACGCCGATCCCGGCCGGAATCTCGTAGCCCATGCAGGAGTAGCCGTACTCCAGGTGGTACTGGCGCGGCGAGCGGGACCGCCACAGCTTGTGCAGATCGCCCGGGAGCGAACCGGCCGCGTTGATCACCACGTCGTCGTCGCCGACGACCGCGTCCAGCGCGCCCAGCACCTGGGTCTGCGTCGGTACGGCGCTCTCGTCGTCGGCACGGTAGGCGGCCTCGACGACCGCGTCCCAACGCTCCTTGCCGGCGCCGTACTCGGCCTCGTACGCCGCGTCCACCCGATGGCCGGAGAGCGCCTCGGCCAGGGCGGTGAGCCCCGCCCGCGCGTCGCAGACCAGCGTGCGTGCGGACAGCTTGTGCGCGTCGAAGCCGGTGACGTTGAGGTTCAGGAAGCGCACGTCCGGGTTCTGGAAGAGGGTGCCGGAGGCGGTGGTGAAGTCCGTGTACCGGGTGCCGACGCCGATCACCAGGTCGGCGGCGCGGGCGATGTCGTCGCTGACCGACGTGCCGGTGTGGCCGATGCCGCCCAGGTCGGCGGGGTGGTCGTAGCGGAGCGAGCCCTTGCCCGCCTGGGTGGAGGAGACGGGGATGCCGGTCGCCTCGACGAAGGCCTTGAGCGCCGCCTCGGCCTCGCTGTGGTGGACGCCGCCGCCCGCGACGATCAGGGGGCGCTCGGCGGCCCGGATCGCCTCGACGGCCGCCGCCAGCTCGACCGGGTCGGGCGCGGGGCGCCGTACGTACCAGACGCGCTCGGCGAAGAACTCCTCCGGCCAGTCGTACGCCTCGGCCTGGACGTCCTGGGGGAGGGCCAGGGTCACCGCGCCGGTCTCGGCCGGGTCGGCGAGCACGCGCATGGCGTTCAGCGCGGACGGGATCAGGGCCTCGGGGCGGGTGATCCGGTCGAAGTAGCGGGAGACCGGCCGCAGGGTGTCGTTGACCGACACGTCCGCCTCGGTCGGGTGCTCCAGCTGCTGGAGCAGCGGGTCCGGGGCGTGCGAGGCGAAGTAGTCGCCGGGGAGCAGCAGGACGGGCAGCCGGTTGATCGTCGCCAGGGCCGCGCCCGTCACCAGGTTGGTGGCGCCCGGACCGATCGACGTCGTCACCGCCTGCGCCGAGAGGCGGTTGAGCTGGCGGGCGTATCCGACGGCCGCGTGCACCATGGACTGCTCGTTGCGGCCCTGGTGGTAGGGCATGACGTCCTCGCCCGCCTGGAGGAGGGCCTGGCCGAGGCCGGCCACGTTGCCGTGGCCGAAGATGCCCCAGGTGCCGGCGATCAGCCGGTGCCGTACGCCGTCGCGCTCGGTGTACTGGACGGACAGGAACCGCACCAGCGCCTGGGCGACGGTCAGACGGACGGTGGACTGGCTCATCGGGGACCTCACTGGGACGGAGCGGTGTAGAGGGGCAGACGGGGGTCGACGGGCTGGTCCGGCCAGGTGCCGCGGATCCAGGCGTGGTCGGGGTGGTCGCAGATCAGCCAGGCGCGCTCGGCCTCGGGGCCTGCCATCACGTTGAGGTAGTACATGTGGTGACCGGGCACGGCCATGGAGGGCCCGTGCCAGCCGTCGGGGATCAGTACGACGTCACCGCCACGCACCTCGGCCAGCACATCGGTGCCCCGGCCGTGTCCGGACGGGGAGACGCGCTGGTAGCCGAGGCCGGGGGTGCCCTCGTGGTCGGCGAACTCGAAGTAGTAGATCTCCTCGAGGACAGACTCCTCGCCGGGCCGGTGCTCGTCGTGCTTGTGCGGCGGGAAGGACGACCAGTTGCCGCCCGGGGTGATGACCTCGACCGCGATGAGCTTGTCGCACTCGAAACCCTGTCCATCACCGCCTCCGGCGGGGGCCGCCGCGCCGAAGTTGTTCACCTGGCGGGAGGAGTTGCCCGTGCCGCGCAGCTCCACCGGCACCGACGACGCCGGTCCGTAGCGGGCGGGCAGCCGCCGGGAGCAGCGCGCGCCGGTCAGCGCGAACCGTCCGCCGCCGGTGGACGAGACGGTCGTACGGGCATCGCGCGGCGCGTAGGCGAAGTCGCTCACGCCGCTGAACACGCTGTCCCGGCCGGTCAGCCGGAACGTGTCATGGCCGAAATCGTCCGCGGTCTCCACCGTGCAGCCGCCGCTCAGCGGCAGCACGATCCACTCGCTGTCGCCGGTGTCGAAGGTGTGCGAGCCGCCGGGCGGAAGCTCCAGGACCTTCAGGCTGGAGTAGCCCCAGCCGGCCTTCTCGGGCGTGACGTCCACGACGTAGGGGCCGCCGAGCGCCTTTCCCGCGGGAAGGTGATACGTCATCGTGTTCCTCCGCCTCTCCATCCGTGTCACAACAGGCCGACGGCCGTGTCCACCGCCGTCTCCACGCTGCCCTCGGCCGGGTAGAGCAGCGAACGGCCGACGACCATGCCCTGGACGGTGGGGAGCTGGAGCGCCTTGCCCCAGCGCTCGTACGCCCCCGCTTGTTCTTCGGCGGAGCCCCCGACCTCACCCCCCAGCAGCACGACGGGCAGCGTGGACGTCTCCAGAACCTCGGCCATGTCCTCGGGGTCATCGGTGACGGGCAGTTTCAGCCAGGTGTAGGCAGAGGTGCCGCCCAGGCCCGACGCTATGGCGATCGACCTGGTGACGGCCTCCGCGGACAGGTCGTTGCGCACCTTGCCGTCGATCCGCCGGGAGATGAACGGCTCGACGAACAGCGGGAGCCGGAGCGCGGCCATGTCGTCGATGGCGCGGGCCGTGGTCTCCAGGGTGGTCAGCGAGCCCGGGTCGTCGTAGTCGATACGGACCAGCAGCTTGCCCGCGTCGAAGCGCAGCCGGTCGATGTCCTCGGCGCGGTGGCCGGTGAAGCGGTCGTCCATCTCGAAGGACGCACCGGCCAGGCCGCCGCGGTTCATGGATCCCATGACAACCTTGTCGTCGAGGACGCCGAGGAGCAGTAGGTCCTCCAGGATGTCGGCGGTGGCCAGCACTCCGTCCACGCCGGGCCGCGACAGCGCGACGCACAGGCGCTCCAGCAGATCGGCCCGGTTGGCCATGGCCAGCCGCCGGTCGCCGACACCGAGGGCGCCGCGGGCCGGATGGTCGGCGGCCACGATCATCAGGCGGCCGCTGTCACCGACCAGCGGACGGCGCACCCGGCGGGCGGCGGCCTCGGCGATCGCCTCGGGGTGCCGGGCTCTGACCGCGGTGAGGTCGGGGATGGTGATGCTCAAGGGAAGCTCCGTTTCAGGGATGGCTCGGCCGGGAGTCACGACGCCCGTGCGAGGAGGTCCTCGACCTCGGACTCGGTGGGCATCGCCGAGGAGCAGGCCAGGCGGGAGGCGACGAGGGCGCCGGCGGCGTTGGCGTACCGCATGGTTTCCGCCAGATCCCAGCCGGACAGCAGCCCGTGGACCAGCGAGCCGCCGAAGGCGTCGCCCGCGCCGAGGCCGTTGGCCACCTCGACCGGCACCGGCGGCACCTCGGCCTCCGTACCGTCGCGGTGCACCGCCAGCACGCCCCTGGGGCCCTGCTTGACGACCGCGAGCTCCACACCGGCGGCCAGCAGCGCCTCGGCGCAGGCGCGCGGCTCGCGCACCCCCGTGGCGACCTCGCACTCGTCGAGGTTGCCGACCGCGACCGTCGTGTGCCGCAGGGCCTCGGCGTAGTACGGGCGGGCCTCCTGCGGGTCGCGCCAGGCTGTGCCTTTCCAGAACGCCGGGCGCCAGTCGAGGTCGAAGACCGTGGTGCCCGCCTTGTCGCGCGCCTTGAGGGCGGCGAGGGTGGCGGAGCGGCTCGGCTCCTCGCTCAGGCCGGTGCCGGTGATCCAGAACACGCGGGCCGAGCGGATGGCCCAGTAGTCCAGCTCGTCGGAGTGTATCTCCAGGTCAGGCGCCTTAGGCTGCCGGTAGAAGTACAGCGGGAAGTCGTCCGGCGGGAAGATCTCGCAGAACGTCACCGGCGTCGGATACGCCGCGACGGGCGTCACCCAGCGGTCGTCGACACCGAAGTTCTTGAGGGCTTCGTGCAGGTAGGCGCCGAAGGGATCGTCGCCGGTGCGGGTGATCACGGCGGCGGTTCGGCCGAGCCGGGCGGCGGCGACGGCGACGTTCGCGGCCGAGCCTCCGAGGAATTTGCCGAACGTCTCCACCTGCGTCAGAGGTAGGCCAGACTGCAGGGGGTAGAGATCGACTCCTATCCTTCCCATCGTGATCAAGTCGAAGGGCTTGGCTGACTCGGCCATGCGTAACGCTCCTAGAGCTGGGCTGGGGGTGGGGCCCCCAGGGGGCCTGCCGCCTCCCAGGTGTAGGACGTGGAGGCCGACGCTGTCAATACTTTGTACTTACATTCGGACCTGCTTGTGAAATGATGTCTTAACAAAGTATTGACAGCGTGTGCATCCAGGGACTTGGATCCCGTCTCAGCGAAACCGCCGTGTTCCACGGCACACGACCCGGGCTCTCTCCCACTGGTCCGGGCCATCGATCCCAGTGATCGTCCCTTTCCCCCGTCGCAACACCCCCGTCGCACAGTGAGGTGCTGGAAAGATGGACCGCTCTTACTCTCGCTCCCGCAGACTGGCCCCCGTGGTGGCCGTGGCCGCAGCGGCAGCGCTGACGCTCGCCGGATGCTCCAGCAGCTCCGGCGGCAAGGAGGCCGAGGAGAGCGCGCAGGGCGCCTCCGCGGGCAAGGCCGACACTCCCCGTATGAAGGTCGCCCTGGTCACCCACCAGTCGCCCGGTGACACCTTCTGGGACATCGTCCGCAAGGGTGCCGAGGCCGCCGCCGCGAAGGACAACGTCGAGCTGATCTACTCGGCCGACCCGAACGCGGGCACCCAGGCCAACCTGGTCCAGAACGCGATCGACCAGAAGGTCGACGGCATCGCGATCACCCTCGCCAAGCCGGACGCCCTCAAGGACGTCGTGGCCAAGGCGAAGGCGGCGAACATACCCGTTGTCGGCCTCAACTCCGGTGTCAGCGAGTGGCAGAAGCTCGGCCTCATGGAGTTCTTCGGCCAGGACGAGACCGTGGCCGGCGAGGCGCTCGGCAAGCGGCTGAACGAGGCCGGCGCCAAGAAGGCCGTCTGTGTGATCCAGGAGCAGGGCAACATCGGCCTCACGCAGCGCTGCGACGGCGTGAAGAAGACGTTCGAGGGCACCACGGAGACCCTCAACGTCAATGGCACCGACATGCCGTCCGTGAAGTCGACGATCACCGCCAAACTCAAGCAGGAGAGCGACCTCGACTACGTCGTCACCCTCGGCGCCCCGTTCGCGCTGACGGCCGCGCAGTCGGTCGAGGAGACGGGCAGCAAGGCGAAGGTCGCCACCTTCGACCTCAACAAGCAGCTGACCGGAGCGATCAGCGAGGGCTCCATCGAGTTCGCCGTCGACCAGCAGCCCTACCTGCAGGGCTACCTGGCGATCGACTCCCTGTGGCTCTACAAGAACAACGGCAACTACATGGGCGGCGGCGAGCAGCCGGTGCTGACCGGCCCGGCCTTCGTCGACAAGACGAACGTCGAGACGATCGACAAGTACGCCGCGAAGGGAACCCGGTGACGAGCATGACCCAACAGGCTGAGCCGGCGGTGACCACACCGCCGGCCCCCGGCCCGGGCAAGGAGAAGGACGGGCGGACGGCCGAACGTCCCTTGGCGCTGAGGCTGTTGGCCCGACCCGAGGTCGGAGTGTTCCTCGGCGCGGTTGCGGTGCTGATCTTCTTCCTGATCACGGCGCCGCCGGTGCGCGACGGCAGCTCGATGGCCAACATCCTGTACCAGTCGTCGACGATCGGGATCATGGCACTGCCGGTCGCGCTGCTGATGATCGGCGGCGAGTTCGACCTCTCGGCCGGTGTCGCGGTGATCACCTCGGCGCTGACGGCGAGCATGATCAGCTACCAGCTGACGATGAATGTCTGGGTCGGCGTGATCGTCGCCCTGGTCGTGTCGCTGGGTGTGGGGCTGTTCAACGGCTGGATGCTGGTGAAGACCGGTCTGCCGAGCTTCCTGGTCACGCTGGGCACGTTCCTGATCCTGCAGGGCGTGAACCTGGCGGTGACCAAGCTGGTCACCGGCAACGTGGCCACGGACGACATCAGCGACATGGACGGCTTCGAGCAGGCCAAGGCGCTCTTCGCGTCGTCGTTCGATGTCGGCGGCGTCAACGTGAAGATCACGGTGGTGTGGTGGCTGGTCTTCGCGGCCATCGCCACCTGGGTGCTGCTGCGCACGAAGTACGGCAACTGGATCTTCGCGGTCGGCGGCAACCAGCAGTCCGCCCGCGCGGTGGGTGTGCCGGTGACCTTCACGAAGATCTCGCTGTTCATGCTGGTCGGCTTCGGTGCCTGGTTCGTCGGTATGCACCAGCTGTTCTCGTTCAACACCGTGCAGTCGGGTGAGGGTGTGGGCCAGGAGCTCATCTACATCGCCGCGGCGGTCATCGGCGGCTGTCTGCTGACCGGTGGTGCCGGTTCGGCGATCGGCCCGGTCTTCGGTGCGTTCATGTTCGGCATGGTGCAGCAGGGCATCGTCTACGCCGGCTGGAACCCCGACTGGTTCAAGGCGTTCCTCGGCGTGATGCTGCTCGGCGCCGTCCTGATCAATCTGTGGGTCAGCCGCACGGCGACCAGGAGGTGACCGCGATGACATCCACCAACGAAACCGGCACCCACGGCGCCGTCGTCGCCGACAAGGCCCCCGAGAAGGACGCCCCGATCGTCGAACTCCGCGGCGCCGGCAAGTCCTACGGCAACATCCGTGCCCTGCACGGCGTCGACCTGAAGGTGTTCCCCAGTCAGGTCACCTGTGTGCTCGGCGACAACGGCGCCGGCAAGTCGACGTTGATCAAGATCATCTCGGGTCTGCACCAGCACACCGAGGGCGAGTTCCTCGTGGACAACGCCCCCGTGCGGTTCACCACCCCGCGCGAGGCCCTCGACAAGGGCATCGCCACCGTCTACCAGGACCTCGCCGTGGTCCCGTTGATGCCGGTGTGGCGCAACTTCTTCCTCGGCTCCGAGATGACCAAGGGCCCCTGGCCGATCCGCCGCCTCGACATCGAGAAGATGAAGAAGACGGCCGACCAGGAACTGCGCAACATGGGCATCGTCCTCGACGACCTGGAACAGCCCATCGGCACCCTCTCCGGCGGCCAGCGCCAGTGCGTGGCCATCGCCCGCGCCGTCTACTTCGGCGCCCGCGTCCTCATCCTGGACGAGCCGACGGCCGCCCTCGGCGTCAAGCAGTCCGGTGTCGTGCTGAAGTACATCGCCGCCGCCCGCGACCGCGGCCTCGGCGTCATCTTCATCACCCACAACCCCCACCACGCCTACATGGTCGGCGACCACTTCAGCGTCCTGCGCCTCGGCACCATGGAGCTGAACGCCTCCCGCGACGAGGTCAGCCTCGAGGAGCTCACCAACCACATGGCGGGCGGCACCGAACTCGCCGCGCTCAAGCACGAGTTGGCGCAGGTGCGAGGCGTGGACGTCGAGGAACTCCCCGAAGCGGGAGACCTCACCGCACCCGTGGTGACGGCACCCGAAGGGAAGTCCTGACATGCCCCCTGTGCTGGACCGCATCCGGGTCGGCTCCGCCCCGGACTCCTGGGGCGTCTGGTTCCCCGACGACCCCGTACAGGTGCCCTGGGAACGCTTCCTGAACGAGGTCGCCGAGGCCGGCTACTCCTGGATCGAGCTGGGACCGTACGGCTACCTGCCGACCGACCCGGCCCGCCTCACCGACGAGGTGAACCAGCGGAACCTGAAGGTCTCGGCGGGTACGGTCTTCACCGGCCTGCACCGCGGCCCGTCCGTCTGGGAGTCCACCTGGGAGCACGTCAGCCAGGTCGCCGCGCTCACCCAGGCCATGGGGGCGAAGCACCTGGTCGTGATCCCCTCCTTCTGGCGGGACGACAAGACCGCCGAGATCCTGGAGCCGCCGGAGCTCACCGGCGAGCAGTGGGCTCACCTGACCAAGGGCATGGAGCGGCTCGGGCACGAGGTGAAGGAGACGTACGGCCTCGACATCGTCGTGCACCCGCACGCCGACACCCACATCGACACCGAGGCCCACGTCGAGCGCTTCCTTGACTCGACCGACTCCGAGCTGGTCAACCTCTGCCTCGACACGGGTCACTACGCCTACTGCGGCGGCGACAGCGTCAAGCTGATCGAGACCTACGGCGAGCGCATCGGGTATCTGCACCTCAAGCAGGTGGACCCGGAGATCCTCGCGGACGTCGTCAGGAACGAGGTTCCGTTCGGGCCGGCGGTCCAACGCGGCGTGATGTGCGAACCACCGTCCGGCGTACCGGAGTTGGGACCGGTCCTGGAGGCCGCGCAGAAGCTCAACGTGGACCTGTTCGCGATCGTCGAGCAGGACATGTACCCCTGCGAGCCGGACAAGCCGCTGCCCATCGCGGTGCGTACCCGCAAGTTCCTGAAGTCCTGCGGCGCCTGACGACCCGAAAGGACGGCCGATCGTCATGACCCAGCGTCCGGAAGCGCTCGGAGTCGCAGTCATCGGTACCGGAAAGATGGGTGCGGACCATGTGCGTCGCATCCAGGAGGTCACCAGCGGGGCACGGGTGACCGCCGTAGTGGACGTCGACGCGGAGCGCGCCAAATCGGTCGCGGCCCGCGTCGACGGCTGCACCGCCCACACAGACCCGGCCTCCGCGATGGCGGCGGCCGACGTCGACGCGGTGATCATCGCTTCCCCCGGCCCCGCCCATGAGGCGGCCCTGCTCACCGCCTTCGAGCATGATCTGCCGGTGCTGTGCGAGAAACCCCTCACCCCCGAGTCGGCGTCCGCGCTGCGCGTTGTGGAGGCCGAGCGGAAGCTGGGCCACCGCAGGGTCCAGGTCGGCTTCATGCGGCGCTACGACGCCGAGTACATGAAGCTCAAGGCCGTTCTGGAGACGGGCCAGTTGGGCAGGCCGCTCATGGTGCACAACCGGCACCGCAACGCCGCCAGCCCGCCCGGCTGGACCAGCGAGATGCTCATCAACGACTCGGTGACGCACGAGATGGACGTGACGCGCTGGCTGCTCGGCCACGAGATCACGGCCGTCACCGTGCTGGCCCCGACGCCCTCCGGGAACGCGCCGGACGGCATCCAGGACCCGCAGTTCGTGCTCTTCGAGACCGACGGCGGCGCCATCGTAGACGTCGAGATCTTCGTGAACTGCGGCTTCGGCTACCAGGTCCAGGCCGAGGTGGTCTGCGAGCGCGGCACGGCCCGCGTCGGCGACGGCCACGCCATGGTCACCAACGCGGCCGGCCGCTGGGGCGGCACCATCGCCCAGGACTTCGTCGAACGCTTCGTGGACGCCTACGACCGTGAGGTCCAGGCCTGGGTCGACGCCACCCGGCGCGGCGAGGTCGTCGGACCGAGCGCCTGGGACGGCTACGCGGTCGCCGCGGTGTGCGAGGCGGGCGTACGGTCGCTGCGGGACGGCGGCCGGGTCGCCGTTGAACTCGTCGACAGGCCCGCGCTGTACGGAGGATGACGGGTCGTCGGCTCCAACCCGACGCGCGCCGACGGCTTCGGCGACGACCCCGGGGCGGCAGGACGGCTGAGGGCCGGGGAGATGCTCCCCGGCCCCCGTTCTCGTACCTGCGGGTCAGCCCGCGAACGCCGTACGCGGCCGTGGCTCGAAGCCGGCCGCGCGGTACGCCTCGTCGATCAGCGTCATCGTGGCCAGCGCGTCCTCCGCGTCCAGTGCGAGGGGCGCGTCCCGGCGGATGTGCGCGGCGAACGCCTCCAGCTGGTAGGTGTACGACGAGCGCGTGCCCAGCCGCTCCGTCCGCTCGCCGTCCGCCGTACGCACCACGACCCGGTCGTCGCGGTGCGGCAGCACGAAGTTCGGCGCGAACGCCTCACCCTGCGAGCCGACGATCCGGCAGCTCATCTGAAGGCCGTCGTAGGCCATGTGGCAGCGCGCGGACGCGGTCGCCCCGCCGGGGAACTCCAGCTCGGCGTCCAGCCACTCGTCGACACCCGGCGCACCCGGCCGCTCCCCGCCGCGCGCACAGACGAGGCGCGGCGCCCCGCCCGCCCAGGGCGCGAGCATCCGCACCGCGTGCAGGCTGTAGCAGCCGAGGTCCATCACGGCGCCGCCCGCGAGCGGCAGCGACCAGCGCGGGTCGGCGTCACCCGGGGCGGGTATCGCCACCAGCGTCTCCACCCGCCGCAGTTCGCCGAGTTCGCCGCTCGCCAGGATCTCGTGCAGGCGCCGGGTGACCGGGTGGAAGAGGTAGTGGAACGCCTCCATGAAGACGGTCCCGGCCTTCGCCGCCGCCTGGAGCACCTCGGCCGCCTCCTCGGCGTTGCTCGCCGACGGCTTCTCCGACAGGACGTGCTTGCCGGCCGCGAGAGCGGCGAGGTTCCACGGCCCGTGCAGGCCGTTGGCGAGCGGGTTGTAGATCACCTCCACCTCGGGGTCGGCGAGCAGGTCGGCGTAGGAGTCCACCACCCGCTCCACGTCGTGCTCGTCGGCGAACGCCTCGGCGCGGGACCGGTCGCGCGCGGCCACCGCGACGAGGCGGTGGCCGGTCGTGCGGGCCGGGCCGACGAGGGAGAGCTCCGTGATGCGTGCCGCGCCCAGCACTCCGATGCGCAGCGGCTGCGGGCTCGTGTCGTTCATCCCTGCCGTACCTCCTCGATCGTCACCGGACGGTGCTCGTGCAGCGACAGTGTGCACGCATCGGCGATCCAGCCGGCCTCCAGGGCGTCCTCGATCGTGCACGGGGACGGCCGGGTGCCCGCCACGACCTCGGTGAACGCGGTGAGTTCGGCGCGGTAGGCGGCGGTGAAGCGGTCCATGAAGAAGTCGTGCGGGGTGCCGGAGGGGAAGGACACGCCGGGCTCGACCGACCTCAGCGGCAGCTTGTCCTCCAGGCCCACGGCGATGCTGTCCTGGAAGCCGTGGATCTCCATGCGGACGTCATAACCGCGGGCGTTGTGGCGGGAGTTGGACACCACCGCGATGGTGCCGTCGTCCAGGGTGAGGATCGCGCCGGTGGTGTCGGCGTCGCCCGCCTCCTTGATGTAGTCGGCGCCCTTGTTGCCGCCGACGGCGTACACCTCGGTCACCTCACGGCCGGTCACCCAGCGGATGATGTCGAAGTCGTGCACCGAACAGTCCCGGAAGATGCCACCGGAGGCGGCGATGTACGCGGCCGGCGGCGGCGCCGGGTCGAGCGTGGTCGAGCGGACCGTGTGCAGCTTGCCGAGCTCGCCGCTTTGCACGGCGGCGCGGGCGTTGACGAAGCCGGTGTCGAAGCGGCGGTTGTAGCCGATCTGGATCGGCACGTCGCTTCCCTGGACGGCCTTCAGCACCTCGACGCCCTCGCTCATGGTCCTGGCGACGGGCTTCTCGCAGAAGACGGGGATGCCCGCCTCGACGCCGGCCAGGATCAGCGCGGGGTGGGCGTCGGTCGCGGCCGCGACGACGATGCCGTCCACGCCGGCCGCCAGCAGGGCGTCGGGCGAGTCCACGACCTCGGCGCCGAACCGCTCCGCGGCGGCCTTGGCGGCGTCCGCGAACGGGTCGGTGACGACGAGGGAGTCGACCGCGTCGAGTCCGGAGAGGGTCTCGGCGTGGAAGGCGCCGATGCGGCCGAGGCCGAGGATGCCGATTCGCATGGGGGTGTTCGCTTCCTTGAGTACGGGTCTTGCGAGAGGTAGGTCAGGGGGGAGGCGGGCCTAGTCCATGCCACCCAGTACGTTCTGGTCCCAGTCGATCACCGAACCGGTGACCACACCGGACCGCTCCGACAGCAGGAACACCACGAAGTCGGCGATCTCGTCGGGCTGGCCCAGCTTGCCCATCGGCAGCCCGGCGGCAGCCGACTCGCGCCAGCCGTCTGCCGCCCCGTGGAAGGCCTTCTGCGTGGCGTCCTCGCCCTCGGTCGCCGTCCAGCCGATGTTCAGGCCGTTGATCCGGATCCGGTCCCAGCGGTGCGCGTGGGCGGCGTTGCGGGTCAGCCCGATGAGGCCGGCCTTGGCGGAGACGTACGGCGCGAGGAACGGCTGCCCGCCGTGTGCCGAGGTGGTGATGATGTTGACGATCGTGCCGGGCGCCTTGCGGGCCAGCATGTCCGTCACGGCGGCCTGCATGGCGAAGAACGGCGCCTTGAGGTTGATCGCGATGTGCTGGTCGAACAGCTCGGGCGTGGTGTCGAGCAGTGTGCCCCGCGACGTCAGCCCCGCGGAGTTGACCAGGCAGTCGATCCGCCCGTACGCGTCGACGACCTCGGCGACGGACGCCTTCGCTTGGTCGGCGTCGGAGAGGTCGGCCCGTACGAACATGGCCTTGGCCCCGTCGGCGGCCAGCTCGGCCACCAGCGCCTCACCGGGTTCGGTGCGCCGCCCGGTGACGGCCACGACCGCCCCCTCGCGCACGGCCGCCCGCGCGATGGCGGCGCCGACGCCCTGGCTGCCGCCGTTGACGAGGACGACCTTGTCGTCGAGAAGTCCCATGGGTGTTCCGGGTCCTTTCAGCTCAGGCGCCGCTCGGCGCCGGCCCGCAGCTCGTCCCGCAGAGCCTCGGGAGTCCATGCCTCGCGCAGCGCCCGCCGCACGACGTCCGCCTGGGCGGGCGGGGCCAGCCCGTCCACCGGCGGATCGCTGTCCAGGTTCGTGGGGAAGGGGTACCCTTCGGCGCTCGCGGCGATCACGTTCGCCGACCACGCCTCGTCCGCGCCCTCGCCCTGCCGCAGCAGCACCGGATAGACGGCGTTCGCGACCGCCTCGCGGTCCACCGTCTCCATCGCCCGGCCGAACGCGGAGGACACCTGGAGCAGGTTCGCCATGCGCCGGATGTCCGCCGACCGGTTGGTGCCGGCCGCGTGGAACAGCGCCGGGTTGAAGAAGGCCGCGTCGCCCTTGGCGAGCGGGAGCTGGACGTGGTGCGCCTCGAAGTACGCCTGGAACTCGGGCAGTCGCCAGGCCAGGTAGCCGGGCTCGTACGTCTGCGAGTACGGCAGGTACATCGTCGGCCCGGACTCCACCGGCATGTCGCAGTGCGCGACGGCGCCCTGGAGGGTGAGTACGGGGGAGAGGAGGTGGACGTGGGCCGGGTAGGCGGCCGCGGTCTCGTTGGAGAGGAAGCCGAGGTGGTAGTCGCGGTGCGCGGTCTGGGCGGCGCCGCCGGGGTTGACCACGTTCACCTGCGAGGTCACCTGGTAGCCGGGGCCGAGCCAGGCGGTCGAGACGAGCGCCAGGATGTCGTTGGCGTAGTAGTCGGCGAACGCCTGCGGGTCGTAGAGCGCGGCCTTCTCCAGCGCGTTCCAGACCCGGTCGTTGGCGCCCGGCTTGGCGAAGTGGTCCCCGGCGTTCGCGCCCGAGGCGCGCTGCTCGGCGATCAGCGCGTCGAACACGGCGCTGAGCCGGTCCACGATCACCGGGTCCGGGAAGGCGCCCTGGAAGACCACGATGCCGGGACCGTCGGTGAGGGCGCGGACCAGTTCGGCGCGCACCGCACGAGGGTCCCCCGCCCCGCGCAGGCGGTCGCTGTCGTAGAGCAGGACGCCCTGCTCCACGGCGGAGGCGTACGGGTAGTCGGTGAGGTCGGTGGTGCGCTCGACGAGGTCACGGAAGGCGCCGAGGTCGCAGTCCTGCTCGGACAGCCACGGACGGCGGTGAAGGGACGTGTAGGACATCGGCGTCCTCTCGGTGACAGCGGCGACTCAGCGCTGTCATTCTTGTCATGACAATCCCGTCGAACAACCAGCAGGGGGCCATCAAAAACCCCTCAGGACCAACCCCGGGAGCAGCCCCATGGGTCACCCCTTCCCGATCCGGGAGATCGCACGTCAGGCAGGCCTCAGCGAGGCCACCGTCGACCGGGTCCTGAACGGCAGGGGAGGGGTGCGGGAGAGCACCGCGCGGGAGGTGCGGCAGGCCATCGCCGACCTGGACCGGCAGCGCACCCAGGTCCGGCTGGTGGGCCGTACGTTCATGATCGACATCGTGATGCAGACGCCGGACCGGTTCTCCACCGCCGTCCGGGCCGCCCTGGAGGCCGAGCTGCCGGGCCTGCACCCGGCCGTCGTGCGCTCGCGGTTCCACTTCCGGGAGACGGGCCCGGTCGAGGAGCTGACGCGGACGCTGGACCGCATCGCCCGGCGCGGTTCGCAGGGAGTGATCCTCAAGGCGCCGGACGTCCCCGAGGTCGCGGCAGCCGTCGTGCGGCTCGCGGAGGCCGGGATACCGGTGGTCACCCTGGTGACCGACCTGCCGTCCACGCCGCGCCTCGCCTACGTCGGCATCGACAACCGGGCCGCCGGGGCGACCGCCGCGTACCTGATGGGCCAGTGGCTCGGCGACCGGCCCGGCCATGTCCTCACCAGCCTCAGCAGCGGCTTCTTCCGCAACGAGGAGGAGCGCGAGATGGGCTTCCGCAGCGCCATGCGCGCCCGGCACCCCCA
This sequence comes from Streptomyces cyaneochromogenes, assembly GCF_003963535.1. Taxonomy (GTDB): domain Bacteria; phylum Actinomycetota; class Actinomycetes; order Streptomycetales; family Streptomycetaceae; genus Streptomyces; species Streptomyces shaanxiensis. The sequence goes on from NZ_CP034539.1 coordinate 9,127,725, forward strand.
GCGCACGCTGGTCGAACTGGCCGAGGGACAGGGCCTGGACGCCACCCAGTACGACCTGGTGCGGGCCGCCCTGGAGCGCGATCCGCAGATCCGCGCGGTCTACTCGATCGGCGGCGGCAACATCGCCACCCTGCGGGCCTTCGAGGACCTGGGCCGCGAGTGCGCGGTGTTCGTCGCGCACGACCTCGACCACGACAACACCCGCCTGCTGCGCGAGCACCGTCTGTCCCTGGTCCTCCACCACGACCTGCGCCAGGACATGCGCGAGGCCTGCCACATCGTCATGCGGGCCCACGGCGCGCTGCCGCCCGCGGGGCCCACGCTGCCGTCGGCGATCCAGGTGGTGACGCCGTACAACATGCCCACGCCCATCGGGTGACGATCGTGGGTGCGCGCCTGGCGTGTACGCCCGCTCGACGGGCCCGGCTCCCTACCGTCGTGCGCATGTGGAAATCGAATCCGGACGGCGGGCCCGAGCGGCTGGTGGCGCTCGCCGACGGCGTGTTCGCCATCGCCATCACGCTGCTCGTCCTGGACTTCTATGTGCCACGGGGTCTCGACACGGCGCAGTATCACGCCGCCCTGCACGAACTGATCCCGAACTTCGGTGCCTACGCGCTCAGCGTGCTGGTGCTCGGCGTCTTCTGGCGCGAGCACCGGCGGATCTTCGGCTTCGTCCGGCAGATCGACGGGCAGGTGATCACGCTGTCGATCGTGGGCCTGAGTGTCGCGGCCCTGGTGCCCTTCCCCACCAAGCTCATCGCCGAGTACGGCAGGGAACCGGCCTCGGTCGCCATCTACGCGGGAGCGGTCGCCGCCCTCGGCGCCGCCCACCTGGCGCTGCTCGTCCTCCTGGCCCGGCGCCCCTGGCTGCGCGGCGAGGCGGCACCACCGGAGGGCTTCCGGCTCTTCGCGGCCGACCTCGCGGTGACGGTGGTGGTGTTCCTGCTCAGCGTCCCGCTCGCGCTGGTCGTCGGCGCCGCGGCCATGTGGCTCTGGCTCGCCATGGCCCCGGTCAAGGTGGTCCTGGGGCTGCGGGCCGACAGGGCGCGCTGACGCCGGCCGTCACGCCTTCGGGGCCAGGTCCACCCACGCGCCGCTCTCAGCCGACCGCACCATCGCGTCCAGTACGGCGGCGCTGTGCACGGCGTCCTCGACGGTGGCCCCGTGCGGGACGCCCTCGGCGACGGAGCGCAGGAAGCGGGACGCCTCGATGACCTTGAGGTCGTCGTAGCCCATGGCGTTCGCCGCGCCCGGCTGGAAGGCGCCGAACTCGCCGTCGCCCGGGCCGACGTAGACGGTGCTGACGGGCTGGTCCTGGTAACTGGTGCCGCGGCTGACGCCGAGCTCGTTCATGCGGCGGAAGTCCCAGAAGACCGCGCCCTGGGTGCCGTGCACCTCGAAGCCGTAGTTGTTCTGCTCGCCGACCGATACCCGGCAGGCCTCCAGGACACCGCGGGCGCCCGAGGCGAAGCGCAGCAGACAGTTGACGTAGTCCTCGTTCTCGACCGGGCCGAGCTCGCCGCCCGTGGCCAGGGTGTGGCCGGCGGTGGCGCCGGTGGGGCGGGCGCGCTCGGGGATGAAGACGGCGGTGTCGGCGGTCAGGGAGGCGATGTCGCCGAGCAGGTACCGGGCCAGGTCGGCGCCGTGCGAGGCGAGGTCGCCGAGGACGCCGCTGCCGCCGCGCTCCTTCTCGTACCGCCAGGTCAGGGCGGAGTCGGGGTGGGCGGCGTAGTCGCTGAAGAGGCGGACGCGGACGTGGGTGACGGTGCCGATCCCGCCGGAGGCGATGAGTTCGCGGGCGGCCTCGACGGCGGGCGCGTTGCGGTAGTTGAAGCCGACCGCGCCCTGGACACCGGCCTTGGCGACGGCGTCGGCGACCGCCCGCGCGTCGGCGACCGTCAGGCCGACCGGCTTCTCGATCCAGATGTGCTTGCCGGCCTCGGCCATCGCCACGCCGATCTCGCGGTGCAGGAAGTTCGGGGCGGTGATGGAGACGGCCTGCACCCGTGGGTCGGCGGCGATCTCGCGCCAGTGGCGGGTCGTGGCGGCGAACCCGAACTGCGCGGCGGCCTCCTCGGCCCGGCCCGGCACGTCCTCGGCGATCGTCACGAGCCGCGGACGCAGGGGCAGATGCGGGTAGTGGTGCGGCAGGCGGGCGTACGCCTGGGTGTGCACCCGGCCCATCCAGCCGAACCCGACGACGGCGACACCGAGCGAATCCACCATGACAGCCCCTCTTTGGACCGGTCCATTTTCTGTCCAGGCCACACTGGGGGCCATATCCGCTCGATGTCAACCTTTTGACAAGGTGCACGCCGCCGTGGAACGGTCCATCCCATGAGACCGCCGACGATCCGCGACGTGGCCGACCGGGCCGGCGTCTCCAAGTCGCTGGTCTCGCTGGTCCTGCGCGGCTCCGACCAGGTACGCCCGGAGAAGCGCGACGCCGTCCTGCGGGCCGTGCGCGAGCTCGGCTACCGGCCCAACACCGCCGCGCGCAGCCTCAGCGAACGGCGCACCCGCACGGTCGGCGTCCTCCTGAACGACCTGCGCAACCCCTGGTTCGTCGACATGCTCGACGGCCTCAACTCGCTGCTGCACGACAACGGCCTGCACATGCTGCTCGCCGACGCCCGCCTCAACCGCCGTACCGGCCAGGACCCGGCGGGCCCGTTGCTGGACCTGGGGGTCGACGGCCTGGTCGTGGTCGGCACGCTGCCCGACCCGGCCGCGCTCGGCACGGTGGTCGAGCGGATGCCGGTCGTGGTGGCCGCCGCCCGCGAGCCGGTGCCGGCCGGCGTCGACGTCGTGGCGGGCGACGACGAGCGGGGCGCCCGCCTCGTCGCCGAGCACCTCATCGGCCTCGGGCACCGGCGGATCGCGCACATCGCGGGGTACGGGGCGGTGGGCGAGCTGCGCCGCCGCAGCTTCGAGGCGACGTTGCGGGAGCACGGCCTCGCGCACGAGGCGGTCGTCGAGCCCAGCGACATGACCGAGGAGGGCGGTTACCGCACCACCGTCCGGCTGCTCAGCCGCCCCGAGCGGCCCACCGCCGTCTTCGCCGTCAACGACATCGCCGCCATCGGCGCGCTCTCCGCCGCCGAGGAGTTGGGGCTGCGCGTCCCGCGCGACCTGTCCGTCGTCGGCTACGACAACACGAGCATCGCCCGCCTGCGCCATGTGTGGCTCACCACGGTCGACAACACCAGCCACGAGGTCGGCCGCCGGGCGGCCCGCTGTCTGCTCGACCGGTTCGAGGGCGCCGGGGGAGCGGGCCAGATCCATCTCGCGGTCCCCGCGCTGGAGATCCGCGGAACGACGGCGGCTCCCGGAGCCACCGAATCCATGTGACGTAGGCCATCTCCGGTTGAGGAGGGGCGACCGTGAAGGACCGGGCGAAGACCGAGGAGTTGCTCGGCACCTCGGACCTGCGGGTGAGCGCCACGGCGACGACATGGCGGCACGTGGAGGCCGAGTACGTCGACGTCGTCGACGACATCCTGGCGACGCCGGCTCCCAGTGGGCCGTACGCGTACACCATCAGCCCCAGCGTGGAGGGGGGGTAGGGAACTCCCCACGCAGGGGGCGGACCCAGCGCGCACACCGGCACGGTACGGACCGGCTGAGGATCGGCCGACGTCGGACAGTTGCGGAGCCCTGGCGCCGGAGATTCAGCCGACAAAATTGTTGACAATTATGTTTGACTAGATTTACGTTCGACAGGCACTCACTCAGGGAGGGCACATGCCGAACGAAGCCCGTCCGAGCACCGGAGAGCAGGCCAAGCGGCACGCGCTCGCGCAGCTGCGGCAGGCGATCCTGCAGGGCGAGATGGCCCCGGCACAGCGGCTGGTGGAGAACGAACTCGCCGAACAGTTCGGTGTGACACGGGCCAGCATTCGCGCTGCACTCATCGACCTGGAGGCCCAGGGCCTGGTCGAGCGGATCCGCAACCGCGGTTCGCGGGTGCGGGTGGTGAGCGTCGAGGAAGCGGTCGCCATCACCGAGTGCCGCATGGCCCTGGAGGGGCTCTGCGCGGCCAAGGCCGCCGTCACGGCCAGTGACGAGCAGCTGGCCCGACTCGCCGACCTGGGCACGGCCATGACCAAGGCCGTGGCCGACGGCGAGCCGATGACGTACTCCGAGCTCAACCAGGAACTGCACGCCAGGATCCAGGAGTTCTCCGGTCAGCGGACCGCCGTGGAACTCCTGGAGCGGCTCCACGGCCAACTGGTGCGCCACCGCTTCCAGTTGGCGCTGCGGCCGGGACGTCCGCAGCACTCCCTGAATGAGCATCTGGCGATGATCGAGGCGATCACGGCCAGGGACCCGCAGGCGGCCGAGGCGGCCGTCCGCGCCCATCTCACCAGCGTGATCGAGGCGTTGCGCGACTGACGCGGAAGCGCCGGACGAGGGGGAGGCGGGCGTCCACCTGTCCACCAAGGAGAGCAGTAATGACTCAGGCCAACGCGCCCGCCACCCCACGCTCCACCCTCGTCATCACCGCACACGCCGGGGACTTCGTGTGGCGGGCGGGCGGGGCCGTCGCCCTGTCCGCCGCCCGGGGCGAGGTGGTCACCATCGCGTGCCTGACCTTCGGCGAGCGCGGCGAGTCCGCCAAAGCCTGGCGCGAGGGCAGGAAACTGGCGGAGATCAAGGCGATACGGCGCGACGAGGCCGAGCGAGCCGCCGCCACCCTCGGCGCCGAGGTCCGCTTCTTCGACGCCGGCGACTACCCGCTGACCGCCACGGCCGAGCTGACCGACCAACTCGTCGCCGTCTACCGCGAGACCCAGCCCGACGTCGTCCTCACCCACCCCACCGAGGACCCGTACAACAGTGACCACCCGGCCGCCAACAGCATGGCCCTGCAGGCCCGGATCCTCGCCCAGGCCATCGGCTACCCCGGCGACGGCGACATCATCGGCGCCCCGCCCGTCTTCTACTTCGAGCCGCACCAGCCCGAGATGAGCGGCTTCCGGCCCGAGGTCCTGCTCGACATCACCGAGGTGTGGGACACCAAACGCAAGGCCATGGAGTGCCTCGGTGCCCAGCAGCACCTGTGGGACTACTACACCGACCTCGCCGTACGCCGCGGCGTCCAGCTCAAGCGCAACGCCGGACCCAACCTGGGCCTGGCCCACCGGACCCTGGCCGAGGCGTACATGCGCCCCTTCCCGCAGATCGCGAAGGAGCTGGCATGAGCGGCGTGATCGTCACCGACCCGCCGAAGGCGGAGCTGAAGGACGTCGACGCGCTGGCCGGCTTCGGCGTGGCGACGGTGAGCGAGGCGATGGGCCGAACCGGCCTGCTGGGCCCGGGGATCCGCCCGATCCAGCAGGGCGTACGAGTCGCGGGCACGGCCGTCACCGTGCTCGGCCGGCCAGGCGACAACCTCATGATCCACGCCGCCGTGGAGCAGTGCGGCGAGGGCGACCTCCTGGTCGTCACCACCACCTCGCCGTGCACGGACGGCCTGTTCGGCGAGCTGTTCGCGACCGCCCTGAAGCAGCGCGGGGTGCGCGCAGTCGTCCTCAACACGGGCATCCGCGACACCCAGGAGCTGCGGAAGTCGGGCTTCGCCGCCTGGTCCCGCGCGGTCTCCGCGCAGGGCACCGTCAAGGCCACCGGCGGCTCGGTCAACGTGCCGATCGCCATCGACGGCCAGGTGATCCGACCCGGCGACGTGATCCTCGCCGACGACGACGGCGTCGTGGTCGTCCCCCGTGAGCGGGCTCGCGAGACGGTCGCGAAGTCCGAGGCCCGCGAGGCCAAGGAGGCCGCGACGCGCGCCGCGTTCCTCGACGGCCAACTGGGCCTGGACCGCTACGGGTTGCGGGAGACGCTGGTGCGGCTCGGCGTGACCTACAAGTCCTACGACGAGTATGTGCGCGAGGAGGCCGGGTCGTGACCGGGCCCACGGAGCTCCGCTGCATGCTGATGCGCGGCGGCACCTCCAAGGGCGCCTACTTCCTGGCCGAGGACCTCCCCGCCGAACCCGCCCTGCGCGACGCGCTGTTGCTCCGCGTGATGGGCAGCCCCGACGAACGGCAGATCGACGGCCTGGGCGGCGCCCACCCGCTCGCCAGCAAGGTCGCGGTGGTCTCGCCCTCGTCGGACCCGGCGGCCGATGTCGACTACCTGTTCCTGCAAGTGGCCGTCGGCAAACCAGAAGTGAGTGTCCGTCAGAACTGCGGGAACATCCTCGCTGGCGTAGGGCCGTTCGCCGTGGAACGCGGCCTGGTCCCGGCGGGGGAGGAGCGGACCTCCGTACGCATCCGCATGGTCAACACCGGCGACCTCGCCACCGCGACCTTCCCGACGCCGGGCGGCCGCGTCGACTACACGGGGGGCACCGAGATCTCGGGCGTGCCTGGTACGGCCGCCGCGGTGGTGATCGAGTTCCCGGCGGGCGCGGGCAGACTGCTGCCCACGGGCCGCCCACGGGACATGATCGACGGCATCCCGGTGACCTGCGTGGACAACGGCATGCCGACGGTGCTGATGACAGCGGACTGCGTGCAGGTCACCGGCTACGAGACCCCCAAGGACCTGGAGGAGGACCTGAAGCTCGCCGACCGGCTCCGCGAGATCCGGCTGAAGGCGGGCCACTTGATGGGCCTGGGCGACGTGTCGGACACGACCGTCCCGAAGCTCACCCTCCTCGCCCCGCCCCGGCACGGCGGCGCAGTCACCACCCGCACCTTCATCCCGGTCCGCTGCCACACCTCGATCGGCGTGCTCGGCGCGGCGAGCGTCGCCGCCGGACTGCGCGTCGAAGGCGGCGTCGGTGCGGAACTCGCGCGACTGCCCGCCGAAGGCGACCCCATCCGCCTCGAACACCCCGCAGGTTTCCTGGACATCGACAGCAGTCTCACCACCGACCCCGACGGCCTGCCCGTCGCCCGCCGCACCGCCGTCGTCCGCACGGCCCGCAAGATCTTCGACGGCACCGTTTTCCCCGGCCCGCCGAGACGGCCCCGATCCCCGCACATTCCCCTGGAGGCCCCCGATGACCCCGCCGCTCGGTGACATCGCCCACATCGGCCACGCCCAGCTGTTCTCCCCGGACCTGGACGCCAGCGTCGCCTTCTTCACCGACTATGTCGGGCTCACCGTCAGCGGCCGGGAAGGCGACACCGTCTACCTGCGGACCTTCGACGACTACGAGCACCACAGCCTGGTCCTCACCGCCCGCGACCGGCCCGGCCTCGGCAGGCTCGCCCTGCGCACCTCGAGCGAGGAGGGACTGCACCGCCGTATCAAGGCCGTCGAGGCCGCCGGCGGCTCCGGCAAGTGGGTCGAGGACGAGCCCGGCATCGGCAGGCTGTACCTCACCACCGATCCCGACGGGCACGAGCACGCCCTGTACTGGGAGAGCGAGTACTACAGGGCACCGGACGAGCTGAGGCCGGCGCTGAAGAACCAGCCGCAGGCCAAGCCCAACCGGGGTGTGGGAGTGCGGCGCCTGGACCACGTCAACTTCCTCGCCGCCGACGTGCTCGCCAACGCCGAGTTCCAGGAGCGGGTGCTGGGCGCCCGGCCGACGGAGCAGATCCAGCTGAACTCCGGGAAGATCGCGGCCCGCTGGCTGACCTTCACCGACAAGTCGTACGACGTCGTCTACACCTCGGACTGGACCGGCTCCACCGGCCGGCTGCACCACATCGCCTTCGCGACCGACACCCGTGAGGAGATCCTGCGCGCCGCCGATCTCGCCATCGACAGCGGCGTGTTCATCGAGACGGGCCCGCACAAGCACGCCATCCAGCAGACGTTCTTCCTGTACGTCTACGAGCCCGGCGGCAACCGCGTCGAGCTGTGCAACCCGCTCACGCGCCTCGTGCTGGCCCCGGACTGGCCGCTGATCACCTGGACCGAGGCCGAGCGGGCCAAGGGGCAGGCGTGGGGCCTGAAGACGATCGAGTCCTTCCACACGCACGGGACGCCCCCGGTCGCCTGACGCGCCCGTTCCCTCATTCTCCGGACGCCCGGAGCCGTCTCTGGACGCCCTGGGTCTGGGACGACCCTGGATTGTCGCTGAGATTGTTGACAAAACTGATCGGCATCGCCGCGGCGCGCGGCGGCAAGCGGGCGGACCGCAGTGACAGTGAGCGGGAACTGATCGGCGCGCACTGAGCGCACCCACCGGATGTGCCCCGACTGACGTCCGTCACCCGCCGATTGGCGTCCGTCATATGTACCGATGAGCCGAACTGGGTTATACGACGGTCTCGCGTATTGTTGCGTCATATGCCTGCTGTGACGCGGGCGACCCTCGGTGTGCCCGGGGCAGGGGAGTGGAACGGTTAAGGGGGATCGGTGACGTGACGGTATTTCTCGCGCTGGTGGCAGTCGTCGGGTACATGGCCACCGCCCATCTGCCGTGGTGGGTGGTCGTGGTCGTGGCCCTGCTGATGGCGGGATTCGCCGCGGGGAGGTCCTGGAGCCCGGTCCGGGGTGCCAGGACCACCACGACGCCGGGTCCTACGGATCGGCCTTCGTGCCCTCCGGCGGACATGTACCCGCCTGTCCCGCCCGCCCCGCCGGTCTCGGTGAGCGTGGGTGCCACCTGCCCGGACGATCAGTGACCGGGGCGCGCTGTCACCGACCGGCGGAGCGGATCGGCCTGTCGTGCGTCCGGGGTCTCAGGGCAGTCGACTGCCCGTGGCCTCCCGCAGATGCCGGGCGATGATCGCGTACACCTCGCGCGCCTTCTCCTCGTCCTGCCCGTCGTACCCGTGATCGGCGCCGCGCACCTCATGGTGCTCGACCAGGGCACCTGCCTCCCGGAGCCGCTCGGCATAGTGCTCGCCCTCGGCCCGGAGCAGGTCGTACTCGGCGGTGACCAGCAGGGCCGGGGCGATGCCCTTCAGGTCCGCGGTGTCCGAGGGGTGAGCGGGGGACACCAGCCGGTCGAGGCGCCGGCGCACGTCAGGGACGTACGAGGTGTCGAAGACGTCGGCCATCCAGGGCCGCAGCATCGGCTTGGCGATGGCGGCGCGCTTGTCCCGGGCGCCCGTCGCCAGGTCGAGCGGCGGATAGTGCAGGGCCTGGAGCGCGATCGAGGGGCCGCCCTCCTCCAGTGCCTGCCGTGCCACGGCCGCCGCGAGCCCGCCGCCCGCACTCTGCCCGCCCACGGTGAGCCGGTCGCCGTCCCAGCCCTCCTCGGCGCCGTGCTCCGCGACCCACCGGACGACGTCGTACGCCTGCCGGGGCGGCGCCGGGAACGGATGCTGCGGCGCGACGACATAGTCCACGTTGATCACGACCACCCCCGCCTCGGCGGCGAGGAAGCGGCACAGCGGGTCGTCGAGTTCGGTCAGCGTCATGACGTAACCGCCGCCGTGGAAGTTGACGTGCACCGGGGGAGCGGGCTCGTCGTCCGCCGGCAGATACACGGTGGCCCGCGCCGGGGCGATCGACGTCGGGATCGTCAACTCCCGTGTCCTGCGCGGATATTCGGGGAACCGGGCGTGCGAGGCCGCGGCGGAGCCCCGGCCGCCGGAGCGGCGGTCCGCCATGACGGTCACCCGTTGCATGGCCTTGGCGACGAAGGCGGCCACCGCGGGCCGGGCCAGGAGGGACATGTTGCTCCGTTCGGTCACGGCCCGGGGGCGGGGCCTGCCCGGCTGTCGATTCTGTTGAGTTAGGCAATTATAGGTGGCAGCAACTATGGGTCAAGGGGGCGGCCCGGTCGGGAGCGGGCGGCGCATGAGGTAGGGTTGACCTGCATGATCACGCGGTTCGCCGCGCGAACGGGCACCGGGACGTGGCGCAGCTTGGTAGCGCACTTGACTGGGGGTCAAGGGGTCGCAGGTTCAAATCCTGTCGTCCCGACTACTACAGGACTACGTAGTCGCAGGTCAGGGCCTTGGATCACTTAGGTGAGACGAGGCCCTTGATCGTTTCTAAGGCTCTCGTCTCACAACTTCTCACCAACGACAAAGTACTTGGCGAATACGCACGGCAGCAGCAACCGCTCAGTCAGCTCCTGGCCCGCGGTGCCGACCCACTCCATTTAGTGGGGCCCACAAAGAGTCCTCCAGGGCAGCATTGACGCTGCCATGCCGGTCAGTCGCGGCGCATAGCGCTCGCTCGCCTTTTTGCCTGCCTCAATCCTGCGCAACTCCGTCAAGTTGTACATACCGGCTTGCGACCCAAGCGGTACCAGCTCGTAGGTATCCGTAGGCGCCTCTATCGGCGTCATGATCCCCCACTAAACCGCAGATCAGCGACGCTTCCCAAGGGATGGCAGCCCACCAGACACCGTCCGCACGCTGGTGCTGACACGTACTTCGCGCAGCGGCGTTGCCCAGCGCCGGCCGCGTGGAGGTTCTGTCGGCAGCCAGGAGAGCGGGGCGGCTTGATGGGGTCGCCCGGCTGTCGGCCGTTGACGTCGTCGACATGGGCCCACAGCCCACCCGCGGTGTCCTCGCAGTCGGCGTCGAACGTGCCGAATCGATCAAGGAGCACCAAGCCCACCAGGGATAAACGCCAGGCTCAGGGAGAGAGGGCGGGGAGGGAATGGCTACGGTCATCAAGCATCGGCGACAGGAGCAGCTGGGCCAGGATTGCCGGGCCGTTGCGGTCGCGTGCCATCAAGGTGACACCTGCCGCGAGGCCGCCGCCGGCGCTCGCACCCCCGAGGACGATGCGTTCAGGGTCGATGTTGAGCTCGTGGGCGTGATCCGACACCCACACCAGGCCCGCGTAGCAATCCTCGACGGGACCCGGGTGGGGTGTCTCAGGTGCGAGCCGGTACTCGACCGAAACCACGGCCATGCCCATCGGCTCGGCCAGGTTCAACATCTCGACGAGGCCGAACCGGTTGTCTCCGACGATCATGCCGCCGCCGTGGATGTGGTAAAGCGCCGGGGTCGGGGTCGTCGCATGCTTCGGGAGACAGATCAGCAGCGAGATGTCCGGTTCCCCGTCCGGCCCTGGCACCGCCCGCTCCTCCACGCTGTAGGTGCCACCGCGCGAAAGGATCTCGTCGGTCGGGGTCTCCACCCCGGGGACGGGCTTGCGCATCTCAACGATGTTGTCCAAACGGTACGCGTCGGGGGAGCGCAGGCTGGTCAGGATCTCAAGGACGGGAGCGAGCTCCGGGTCGAAGGGCGGAGGCGGTCCGACCGGTTGGGGGGATGACAGGTCCGTGATTTGCGTGGTCATGTGTTCTCCTTGCGGTGGTCGACTGGGTGTCTGCCTGCCCCAGCTCACGGGGCAGCGGCACATGTCACGTGACCGATGCGGCCCGCCATCTGGTGGGGCAACCTGAGCGCTCGACACGTGAACTGGTGACGCGCAGCGTCTGGAGACGCGCGGCACGATCGCGACGACCAGGCGAGTGCCGGAAGCGCGACGACGGCGTCGTCGACGCGCTTCTCGGTGTTGCAGCAGCGTCTGAGAGTTCTCCGTGTGAAGGAGGGGGTTCCGCCGTCGGATCGAGCTGTTCGCGAGTGGCTACTCGGAGCCGGTGCCTGGCTCAGACGGTCCGGACAGTGCCGCCGTCAATGACGTACTCCGCGCCCACAATGGATGAGGCTCGGTCCGAGACAAGGAAGCCGACCAGGTCCGCAACCTCTTCCGTCGTTGCGAACCTTCCGAGTGGAAGCCCTCCGAGGGAAGCCATCAGGCTCTGCTTCGCCTCCTCGCGGGTCAGTCCGTTGCCCTCGGCGAGCTGGTCGATGAAGCCCTCATACGCTCCGGTCTGAATCCCCCCGGGGCTGACAGCGTTTACTCGCACTCCTCGTGGCGCCAGTTCGTTCGCAAGACCCTTGCTGTACGTACGCAACGCACCCTTCGCTGACGCGTACGGCAACGTCGCGTCGTGCAACGGCATCTGACGCTGGATCGACGTGACGTGGACAACTACTCCTGATCCGGCCTCCACCATTGCCGGCAGCAGCGCTCGATCCAGTCGGACAGCTCCCAAGAAGTTCAGGTTGAGTTCCGCCAGCCAGTGCTCCTCAGTCGCTGCCGCGAACCCGCCAGGTGGGGTTGACGACCCTCCGACAACGTGCACCAGGATGTCCAGCGCACCTCCCTCAGAGATCTTGGACACCACAACCTCTACACCGCCCACCGTGGAAGTGTCCGCCTCGATGAATCGGTCGGGGCGCTCGTAGCCGCCGGGCATAGTGCGTGCCGTGGTCCACACGTCGGCACCCATCTCTCGCAGTCTCTCTACGACGGCCTTGCCCGAGCCCTTCGAACCGCCCGTGACCAGCGCCCGGCGACCGTCGAGACGATCGCGATCTGAACTAGACATTTTTCTCTCCACTGAAGATCGAGGTGGTGCGGGTTCGGTCAGGCTTGGTGGTTGGCGATGACGAGTTCGGCGATGAGGTCGTCCCGCAGCGCGAACCGGTAGTCGAGCTCGGCGACGCCCCCCGGGAAGGTGCCCTCGAGCCGCACGGTTACCACCCAGTGGGCGTCATCGACGCGGTGAGCGCCGATCTGCTCGGTCGTGTACTCGAACTCGGACCCGGCGTCCCGCAGGAACGCGTAGGTCTCCTCTCGGCCGCGGAAGGTCTCGTCCTGGTCGACGATCACCGCATCCTCGGCGAGGAACGACGAGGCGGTGTCGGCGTCGCGGGCGACGTGGGCGGCGAAGAACTCGCGCACGGTGGTCGGGAGCAGATCGGACGGAAGGTCGGTGTGCTGTGTCATGAGCCCACCGTGTGACCTCGCGGGACGGGAGGGTCAAGCCGTGGACTCTCCCCCAGGGGGAGTGTTTAGAGTGACGGGATGTTGACCATCGGGGAGTTCTCGCGGCTGACCCACTTGAGCGTCCGGACCCTGCGCCGGTATCACGAGGCGGCCCTGCTGGAACCTGCCGTGGTGGACGAGACCACCGGTTACCGCTACTACCGCGTCGACCAGATCCCGACCGCGCAGGTCATCAACCGGCTCCGCGAGCTCGACGTCCCCCTGAGCGATGTGCAGCAGATCCTGCGGACCCCCGACCCCGGTGTCCGCGCGGCCCTGGTCACAGACCACCTGCAACGCCTCGAGGACGCACTCGACCGCACCCGGGCCGCGGTCGTGTCGCTGCGCCGCCTCCTCCGGCCCGACCCTGCGCCGATCGACGTCGAGCTGCGTGCAGAGCCCGCCCGGACGGTCGCGGCGGTGGAGGCCGTAGTCGGGCATCGCGACATCGCGACCTGGTACGCAGGCGCGATGGCCGAATTGGAGGCGGCCGTCGGCGCCGCCGTGACCGGACCGCCGGGCGGCAGCTACGACAACGCCCTTTTCGAGCAGGAGTGCGGTCACGCGGTCGTCTACCTGCCGACCGATGCGCCACCTCGCACCGGACGCGTGCACCCCACGACTCTGCCGGCCGCGGAACTGGCCGTCACCACCCACGTCGGCGAGCACGACGGCATCGAGGTCACGTATGGCGAACTCGGGACCTGGGTCGTGGAGAACGCGATGTCGGTGGCCGGGCCGGTGCGGGAGCGCTACGTTGTCGGCCCCCGTGACACCAGCGATCCCGCCGCATGGCGCACCGAGATCGGCTGGCCGGTCTTTCGTGTCACCTGAAGCGGTCAGTGCGGTGCGGAGCCTTGGAACAACGGAGCGCACGCCTTAAGCTCCGCCTTTCACGAGTTGGGGCGCCGAGGCTTGATCAAATAAGCAGAGAGCACTCCTGGCCTGGATGCCGATGCTCGCCCTGACCGGCACGGCCAGGCTCTGGGAGCCCCGCCGACTACGGCTCCGCCTGTTCACCGCGGCCGCACAGCTCGTGACCACAGGCCGCCGACGAACTCTCCGCCTGGCCCGGCACTGGCCCTGGACCGGTCACATCACCGCAGCTCTCGACCGGCTCACTCAACTGCCCGACCCTGGCTGACCAGCGGATTCCCCGTCCCTTCGACAGCACCTCAGCGCCCGGAGCAGTGGAATCCGGCGCCACCCCGAGGCGACACTCGGGTCTTCGGCCTGCACAGCCTCAGCCCATGGCACGAAAACGGTCCACCGACTCCGTCGGCGGACCGTCACGAAACTTCGAGGTTAGGTTGTCGCTGAGATTCGGCGATCTTTTGGAGGCTCTGATATTGGTCTTCATAGATGTCAAACTTATGTCGAGGCCTGATGGCTCGATGCTCCGGCCGGGCCTAGGGCTGTTTGAGATATCCCGACATCCACAGGTCGCTTCTTCGCGAAGAAGGCAGAGCCCTCCAGGTCGCGCTGTATGGAAGTGATGTTGAGTTTCTTATTCATAGGTCGAACAGCTCGCCGATCAGCTTCGTGTAGGCGAGAGCTGCGGGCGACTTGGGGTTGAATGAGAATACGTCTTGGCGTTGAAGTGGGCGTCTCTCGGATCAGTATTGCGGGGGATGACAGTGTTAAGTACCGAGCCCGTGTAGGTCTGGCGCAGAATCTGAAGAGACGTGCGGCTATTTATAGTCGAATCAGCCATGGCGAAGAGGAATCCGGCAAGCTCTAAGCGCGGATTGAAGAGCGCACGAACCTCTTTGAGTGTTTTACTTATTTGAACGATCGAGTCAAGCTCAAAGTATCCCGGTGCAACAACGACGATAACCTTGTCGGAGGCTGTGAACGCGTTTACCGTTAGCCACGAGAGAGCTGGAGGGCAATCGATGAAGACGCAATCGTAGCGATCTTTGACGGCATCCAGCTCACGCTTGAGCCGTTCCTCTCTGTGGTCAATGGCCGTTGTCAGCTCGACATCAGTATTGGAGAGCAGAATGTGCGAAGGGGCGATGCGGAGCCCAGGAATGGCTGTCTCATGGACGGGGAGGGGACTGCGTTCCAATATTGTGGCATAAATGGTCTGGTGCTTTTGAATCTGTGTGTAGCCAGCCAGAAGGACCTTGCTAGTGTTTGCTTGAGAGTCAATGTCGACCAGTAGGACGCGTCTACCTTTACGGGCGAGGCCGGCCGCAAGTGAGATGCTTGATGATGTCTTACCAACACCACCTTTCTGTGACGCAATAGAAATTACCATATTAAGTTAGATGAATCGAAACCCTGGACAGGTTGTCTCAATGCATCTCTTATTCTCTACCAGGATAGCGAAAAGTGAATTCTCCTGCCAATAAGGGAAATGAACGTTGAGGGAATTCGCCAAAACAAAAAGCCGGGTTCCCGGTAGGGGAGGCCCGGCCTCGTCATGTCCTCGATGGTCAGTGAATGATGCCCACCGGATGCTCACAAGGGTCTGACGGCAGTACCCAGGAGTGTGCCGATGTGCCCCTCGGTGGGAGCCTCGATGACCTGCACGCCCGCTCGGTGGAAGCCGTACTTCAGCATGAGATTCCGCCACTTCCGTGGGGTGTAGCTGTAGCGGTAGGTGTAGACGGGTTTTCCTGCAAAGCCGCCCTTGTACATGCCCTGTGGTCCATAGGCACCTGGGATGGCCGGCGGATGCGAGAAGGCGAAGACACCTCCAGGGTTCAGACGATCGTGCACCAGGGGGAGCAAGTGCGTGGGGTTTGCGAACCAGGCGCATCCGAAGATCGAGTAGATGGCGTCGTACGTCTCGCCGGTTGTTGCGAGGAAGGACAGCACCTCGCCTTGGTGAAAGACGGCTCCCGTGTCGGACCACCTGTCGGTGATCTTCTTGACCATGACGGGGGACAGGTCGAGCCCGTGTGCCTCCGCACCGCGCTGGGCGAGGTAGGCGACGGCACGGCCGGTGCCGCATCCGATCTCCAGCGTCTTCTGCGGCTCGCCGAGAATCTCCGGTCCTGGGCCGTGGTCCTGGTACTGGGTCCAACGGAACGCAGGCTGGGCATCCGGCTCGAACGCCGATTCCGCGTAGGTGTCCCAGACCTCGGTTTCCATGGCGTAGTCATGACGTACAGACACGAGCCGTCCTTGTAGTCGGTATGCGGGGACCCCGCCCTCGGGGAGTGGGGTTGAGGGCGGGGCGAATCTAGCCGGAGGGAAGAGGCCGGCGGTCAGTGTGAGTCGGGGACCTTGTCGTCACACGGGCCGCAGTCTGAGGCGTCGACCTCCCAGAGCTCCGTGTCGACTGTGAAGCCGTTCGCCCGGATGATCTCCGCGGTGCGCATAACGATCCCGTCGCGGCGGCGTTCAATCAGCGGTGCGTGGTGTTTGTACTGGCCGCCGTTGTACCGCTCGCAGATGGCGAAGTACACGGGGGTGTCGAGGATGATCTGGTGGACACCCTGGTCGACCTCGAAGCCCGGTCCCATGTCGTTGCCCGGCTTCTCCATGGCGGTGATCAAATAGGCGACGCCCTGGCTAAGAATGCGTTCCGCGAGGCTGCGTACCCGCACGGTGTCACGCATGAGGAGCTGCACTTCGCGCTCCCACAGGCCGATGCCGGGGTCGGGGATCAGATGAGGGTTGGCCTCTCCGATCTCGTCGAGGATGGCCTTGGGGTCCCGGACCCTTGTGGTCTGGGGAGCCTCAAGCAGTACGGTCATGGTCGTGCCCTCTCTTCGTTGTAGTGAGGGTGTGGAACCCCGCCCGCCTGGCCGACTGCCTAGGACGTTCAGATGGGCGGGGGCTTACCCCGCCCCAGCTCTGCGGGGGAACGGAGCTGGGACGGGCGCTATGAGGCGGGACACGCGTCCAACTGGTGGGTGTAGGCGCTGACGTATCTGCGGGACCACTCACAGCACCCTGCACAGGCGAAGCCTGGAGCAGTGACACCGTTGACCGTCACAGGGCCTATGAAGATCACCGGCTGGTTGGGCTTCCGGCAGAGCCAACAGAGACCCACAGCCCACCTCGTGACGGTCATCCCTCTTCGGCTCCGTTGGTCTTCTGGTAGATCGACAGCAAGGTGCTGGCAAAGACGGCCGAGTCCCGCATGTAGGCGTATGCGTCGTGCACAGGGGAGCGACTCGTCGGCCGGTTACTCATGGCCACGTGGCGTTCCACCATGCGCAGAAGCCGCAAGGTGTCTTCGCTCTCGTCCTCGTTGAGGCACTGCCCGACGAGCAGGTTCAGGTGCCCGATCAGCTCGCCGGTTCTCGCCTCGATGTCCTTGCGCGTCGACGTGCTGAGCTGCATGCCCCAGGCCAGGTCGACGGTCGAGGTGATCGTCTCTCCGTCGATGGGCAAGCTGTTGACGCTGACCATGTCATGTTCCTCCGTCACGCTTGCCACCACGCTTCTCCCCTCGATGCCGCAAGGGCGGGTTTGGGTTCGTTGACGACCGTAGAGCGGTTGACGTCCAACTCCCAAGAAGATTGCGCCAGTTTGCAGTGGGAAGATTGACGGCGTAGAACCCCTGCTCGACGCTTGGCGGGTCGCGCAATCCAGCGCAAGGCAGCGGACAGGAGAGCAGCCATGAAGCTACGGTTCCTTGGTAAGAACTCCCAAGGGGGAGAGTGCCCGACCCTCTACGCCACGGATCGAGACACGTACCTCGTCCAGGGCTGGAAGATCTTCGCGAATGACCTGCTGATGCAACTCACCATCCGCGAGGGCGAGACGGCCGTGGAGGTGCCCACCGAGCTGTTCGAGCACCTGACGAAGGACGGGCTTCCCTCTGGGGAGTTCAAGCGTCTTGAGGACCCACTTATGGTCCTCACTCCTGGAGGTACGTACGTTGTACAGGGCCAGGAGGTGACCGATACCGAGGCACTGGCACAAATGGACATCCCGGACTACGAAACCGTGGTCGAGGTCCCCAAGGCCGCGATCACCGCGCTACTGGAGGAACCGCGTGGAGCTGATCTCCAGCGCCGAGCGCAACCAGCTGTTTGATAGCTGTGTGCACGGCGCCTTCCACTTGGAGCTGAGGGACGACTACTCAGTCCCAGTAGAGGACGGCCCCTACGCGAGCTGGCTCCGTGGCGAGCCCTTGGACCACTCGTACATGGAACCGTGGACACAGCTAGTGAGACACGTCACCGGCTCGGGCAAGACCATGCGTCGGGTACGTGTGGTCACCGAACCGCACACTCCGTACATCCACTGGGAGTACCTCACAGCGCACGTCAACGAGGAGGCCGGCGAGTCCGTTAGGTGGTATCCGCGGCACCAGTTGCCGGAGGGGTTGACCTTCCCCGTAGACGGAAATGACTGGTGGCTGTTCGATGACTCGATCATCGCTGTGGGGCACTTCAGCGACTCAGGAAGGTTCATCGGGAACGAACTGATCGACACCCCTGCTGTCGTCGCCGAATGTGTCCGCGTGCGGGATCTGCTGTGGGCCTCTGCCGTTCCCCACCCCGAGTACAAGCCCTGATCCTTCCGTGAACAACCAAGCGCAAGAGACGCGAGAGGCGTTGGGAGCCCGGCTGCGTGGATTCCGCAAGGATGCGGGATTCAGTAGCGGCCGGGCCTTCGCCGTTGCGACCGGTTGGCAGGAATCCAAGGTCTCGCGCATCGAGAACGGCAAGCAGAACGCTTCCGAGAACGACATCCGCGTCTGGTGCCAGAAGACCGGACACGAAGCCGAAGTCCAAGACCTCATCGCGACGGTTCGCCACATTGACGAGCTGTGGCTGGAGTGGCGGCGACTGCTCCAGACCGGGGCCGAAGGACGCCAGAAGCAGTCCCTCCCGCTCTACAGGAAGACCAAGGTCTTCCGTATCTGGGAACCGAACGTCGTCTGGGGCACACTGCAGACCGCCGAATACGCCAAGGCCATCTTCGATGAGGTGTCACGCCTGTACGACACCCCAGGAGACATGGAGGCCGCCGTGGCAAAGCGGCTCGAACGACAGCAGTACCTGTACCAGGGCGATCGGATCTTCAACGTCCTCCTCGGTGAGCAGGCCCTCTACTCGAACCATGGTGGCTCGGAGGTGATGAGGGCTCAACTCGACCGGCTACTAGCTGTTCTGGCGCTTCCGCGGCTGAGCATGGGCATCGTCCCTCGTTCTGCGCAGCTCCACACGTGGATCGGGCACGGCTTCGTGATGTTTGACGACAAGCGCGTCATGTTGGAGACGTTCTCCGCGGAAATGGTCGTGACTCAGCCACGGGAGATCGACATCTACATGAGGGTCTTCGAGTCTCACAGGCGTGCTGCGGTGTACGGACAGACCGCTAGAGACCTGATACTGGCCGCAATCCAGCACTTTGACCGCATGGCAACCGACCAGGGAGGAATCTTGTGACGACCGAACCCAACTGGCGCACAAGCACCTACACCAAGTCCGACAGCTGCGTCGAAGTAGCCGATAACGACCCTACGGTGGTCAGGGTCCGGGACACGAAGCATCGAGAGTACGGCCGCATGGACCTTCGGCCGGCCAGCTGGGCGTGCTTCGTCGCGTTCACCAGGCAGCTGCCGCTGTAAGGACACCGCTCCTATCAACCGGCTTGTCGGCCTGAGGGTTTGGCCGGTGGCCTGCATCGTGTTGGGGAGTCAGGTCGGCCGCAAGCTTGTCCGCCGTACGGGCAGTACACCTACCCGTCAGAACCCGAGACAGGATCAGCCATGTTCCATTAGCATGTTCTCGGCATCATTTCGCACAATCTACACAAAACGGACACGGGGGATGAAATGGACCAGAGTGCCTTAATAGCGATGGCTGCCATCGTCCTGGCTCTTGGAGGAGCGGCAGTCGCCCTGAGGATCTCCTTCAACAAGAGGAACGAGACCCGGGGAGACGGCAATACGGCAAGGTCTGTGACAGTGCGTGGTCGGGGTAACATCACTGCGGGCGGCGACATATCCGGAATCGGGAACAGCCCCGACCCTCGCCGGGCAACAGGGTTTGGTCAGCAGAATGAGGCTGACTGACGTGGAGCAAGTCCAGGTCAACGTTTCCGGTGCGGGGAACGTCACCGCAGGCAGAGATATCTTCCTCCACGGCGACATCTACACCGTCGAGAGTGCAGAGAAGGCTCTGAGCAAGGCCGATAAGAGCGACATCGTCGAAGCTGTAGTGGCAGGGGTGCGCAACGGGTACATCGCGCCAGCCGTCGCGACGCAGATCGCAGGTGGCGCCCCTGCCAGACGGCGGGTAGGCGGGGGTGCACTCATATGGCCCAGCATGATCGTCACATTCATGCTGGTAGCCGCACTGTCTCAAGTGAACGTGGACTGGTTGCAAACCAAGAATTACTTGATCACCGGTGGCCTGATATGGCTGGCATGGGTGTCAGTCAAGCGGGGCTGGTGGTAGCTCTCAGATCCCACCCCCCCCATGAGGCATGAACCTCAACCGTAGGACCGGCAGGCTCGTCGGCCTGAGGGTTTGGCCGGTGGCCTGCATCGTGTTGGGAGCAGGGAGGGCTTACGCTCGCCAGCGAATCGGGCAGACACCGCCTGCCCTCAAGTGCCCGACGAGCCCTCTCTGTGTAGGGCCCCGGCGCGAGAGAGGTGGGTAAAGCCCCAGGGCCTTTTGCGGTACTTACCACCGTCCAAGAAAATCCACAAGATAAACGCAGCCACATGAATGAAAATCCCATCTCCGATTGCGGCAGTCATCAAGCGCCCTGACCCTGGAGGCGAATGTGAACTGTCGAGCAATGAGTAGACGATGGGAGTTGGCATGTCTGAGTCTTCGAACGGCTACGCCTGCGAAGCTGGCGCTCAAGACTTCACTGCCACGGCATACCGAGACAGCAAGGGCCAACGCTGGGTCACGGTGACGGGCACCTGTTCATGCCAAACCTCAGGCTACAAACTCAAGTTGGCACTTGCGTCCCCACTGCTCGTCCCAGTTCCCGAAGAACTGCACGTGAACCTGACCGAAGACGAGCCTAACGGTCCTGTCCTCGATGTCATCACCCCCACAGAAGTGGAAAGTAAGTTCAAGATCAGCGACGAAGTGGAGCGAGTGGTATTCCGGAATCGAAATTTCAGTGTCGAGATCAAAAAGGAATGAAAACTCTAGGTTGAGATAGCCCTTGGGGCTAAGAGGAGTACGCAAAGAGGGAAACACGAGAAGCGGTGAGGCTGGGGCCATCGTTACAGGATACTTCAATTGCCCCGGGTGGAAAATCAGCCTCAAAACCCTGCCGTGGAACATTTGTTCTGCGACATGACACTCTCGTAAGGCCTCCGGCTACAGGTCTTCCCCCTCCTTATGGCGTAAGGATGCTGCTGCCTCCCTGCGCGTCAAGGACTTCGCACGCCGGCTCCGCCGCTCCTTGACCCGATAGGGAAGACCGCAAGAGACCGTCAATTAGAGGAGGGAAGGGAAGAAATATTCAGATCAAAGGGGCGGGGTCGCTCTGCTGCCCAGGAACCATCGATGCTAAAGCGTGTTGCATAAGGCGCTTTAGGGCCGCAATTCCTCAGCGTCGCCAGCCGCTGCACTACTACCATGGCCACGTGGCAACGACGAACGAACCTCCAGCGTGCCAACCTCTCACGCCGGTCTACCCCTATAACGAACCGGGCCAGCCTGTGCTTCTGCACGACGGCCCGATCGGTGGGCTGGGGGCAACCGACGTTCATGGCCGTGTGGAGTTGACCTGCTCTAACGGGCTCAGCTTTGAGTGGGAGGTCGGCGACGGAACATCGCCGGGCTTCGCCAACCGAGATGAGGTTCTTCTGATACTCCACCGTCCGATGGGTGACATGGTTATGTCGGGAGTACCGCGCAACATCGACGGAGGATGGTCGAACGGGGCCGTCTTCGGAGACTCCCAGGCTCCCTTGACTCGAATCCTCGTTCATTGGTTCAACCTGCCGAACTGGCATGGTCCGTTGAGGCTGGCAGAGAAGATGGCCAACGGAGAACGCGAGTGGTCGGGCCGTTGGCAGCATCAAGCGAGCGGCTGGAAGATTACGCTCGACGTCCGCCCCGACTACCAGCGGGTTTGGCAGGGACTTTATGTGACTGATGTGTACGTGATGACGCATGTCATGGAGGTGTCTCGCGCCGACGATGCCGTCTTTACAGCCGACGAAGCCAGCCATCTGCTGACCGCGATGCATGTCGGGATCTCGTTTGCACTCGGCCGATGGGCCGCTCCGATGTTGCCCGTCGGAGAAGACAGCGACGGTTGCGGGGTGTGGGAAGAATGGCTGGGCTCTCACTGCGACCCAGCGCGCCGCACCAGCGATGGCTGGTGGTACGACCAAGATCATGAGTCACTCGGTGACTTCTTGAGCCTCGTGATCAAGGACTTCGCCGATCCTGACAGGCTTGTCCCACTGCGGTTTGAGATGATGTACGCGATCTCCGCCACTGGGAGCCGTGACTTCGTCGAGCCCCGGATCATCATGGGTACGGCCGGCCTGGAGCACATCATGTGGCAGAGCCTCGTCCTAGGCGGTGCCCTAACCAAGCAGCAGTACAAGCAACGCCCAGCTCACGACCTGCTTCGCAGGGTGCTCCGCGGTGCCCACATCCCCGTCGATATCAACCCCCGCCACCTTCCGGCTGCCGCACAGTACGCCGCCGACGTGAAGGCGAAGGAAAACGAGAATATTGACGGGGCCGATGTTGTGACTTGGGTCAGGAACCGACTGGTGCATCCACAAGAATCACAGGAACCCGTCTACCGATTGGATGGATTGACTAGAGATGCATGGCTCCTCGCTCGTCATTACCTCGTACTGCTGATCCTCAGCTCAGTGGGATACAACGGCAAGTACAGGGACCTCACGCGAATCCGCGGCTGGGTGGGGGACGTAAGTCTGGTGCCTTGGGCCTGAGAACTTGGCCGCCGCAGAGCCGCCTTCGTGCAGTTGCTGACCTGGTCCGCGTTGCAACACTTCTTTGAACTCGGATGTGGAGGGCGGCCACCCGACGACAGCCTCGATCAAGCGGGCGACGTCCCACGACCAGCGCCAAGCAGGTCCTGGAGACAGTCCGCTGACCGCCGTGCGGCACATCGATCACCCGGCCAACGCTGCGAGACGAGCCACTAGCCGGTCCGTCGTCGGCCGCGGCGGTGCGCGTGGCGGCCGAGGGCCGTCGCGGCCGCGATCTTTACGACCACGACGGCCAGAACGGCGCCGATTGTCCAGTCCGTCCAGCGTGGCCCGGAGAGCACAGCCTCCGCCAGGCCCAGGTGGACGGCGATGATCGCGAGAGCCAGGAACGCGATTCCGGCCCATGTGAGGTGTCTGCGTCTCAGCGAGGACGTGCGAGCAACGGCGCTGTCCTTCTGGTGTCGGGCGGCTGGCGCCCCTGCCCCATGCCCGACCTGCTCGTCCTGCTCGTCCTGCCAGTCCACCTGCAGTCCCTCGCGCCGACCGAACCTGTCGAGGTGCGTGGTCACGAGCTCTTGGAGTCGGCGCAGCCCCTGTTCGTCATCTCCCTCGGCGCGCAGCACCAGCGCGTCCCGTTCGGCGTGCAGCGTGCACCGGCCCCAGGGGAGGGTCAGAACGCCCTGGGTGTCGGACCACTCGACGTGGATCTGATCCGGCCGCAGACCGGGCGGCCGGTGACCGTCGGTCGGTGCAGCGGATGCGCCGCCGTGGTGGGACCGGGGGCGGTGGCCGAGGTGGCGGCCCTTGTTGCTCAGGTGCTTGCACAGCTGGACGAGGTACCGGCTGGGCCGGTCGGTCTCGACGCGGGCTTCGGTGATCGGCATGGCCGTCCTCGGGTGTCGGTGGTGCGGATCCTTGAGGCGCTCGCCAGATTTATCGATACATGATGTACTGGTCAAGTCATCGTGTATTAATGATGTCGCCTCGTACACTGCGGACGTGCCGAAGCTGTGGAACGAGACGATCGAGGAGCACCGTCGGGCAGTACGGAAGACGGTCCTGGACGTGACTGGGGCCCTGGTGGCCGAGCAGGGGCTCCGGGGGGTGACGATGTCCCGGATCGCGGAGAGGACCGGGATCGGCCGGGCCACGCTGTACAAGTACTTCCCGGACGTCGAATCGATCCTGGCGGCCTGGCACGAGTGCCAGATCGAAGGCCATCTCGAGGAACTCGCCGCAGTCCGCGACTGCCCCGGCAGTCCCGGCGAGCGCCTGACGGCGGTTCTCGACGCCTACGCCCGTATCCAACGGCGTCGCCACGGACATGACCCGGAGATCGGTGCCGTACTGCACCGAGGGCAACACGTAGCTCACGCGGAGCAGCACCTGATCCGATTCCTCGCCGACCTGCTGGCCGAGGGAGTGGAGGCCGGCGAGGTACGCGCCGACGTCGCACCGGATGAGCTCGCTGCCTACTGCCTGCATGCTCTCTCGGCGGCCGGCGGGTTGCCGTCCGAGGCCGCGGTGCGCAGGCTGGTCCGCGTCACGGTGGACGGCCTGCGCCCGTCGCAGTCGGTGTAGCCCGATCAGTCAGCCCGCGCATGTCGACGCGCATGAGCCCGTCCCATTGAGTCAAACGCGCTCGGGCGCCTCTGTTCACAGGGCGCCCGAGCACGCGTGGTCCGTCCGGCGTCTCAATGGTGGGCGTGTACGACGGCGTGGCCCTTGCCGCGGCCGATCATCCACTTGTTGACCGGGGTGGTGATCAGGAAGGCGACCCCGAACCCGCCCAGCAGGGCCGACCAGAACAGCCCGTCCGACAGGTGGGCGTCCATCGCGCCCGGGGTGAGCGCGATGATGGCGTTGTCGACGAGCTCCATCACGGCGATCGAGACCGTGTCGGCGGCCAGCGCGACCTTGATCGCGGACTTGAGGTCCAGGCCGGCCCGGAGGACCGCGAACAACGTGAACGAGTAGCCGAACAGGAACGCCAGCGTGATCGCCAGCACCATGGTGGGGACGTTGCCCCACAGCAGTGCGGTGCCGATGACCATGCCGAGGATCTCGCCGATGGCGCAACCGGTCAGGCAGTGCAGCGTCGCCTTCGCCGCCGTCGACCAGGACGCCCCCGGGTGAGCGCCGTGGTGTGCCGCGTGGCCGTGGCCCTCGTGGTCGATGGGGGTGTGCGTGGCGTCGGTGTGATGAGTGCTGTGATCCATGACCTTCATCCCCAATCCCCAATCCCGTTCAGTGTGACCGCCGCGTGGGGCTCACGATCCCCAAACATATACCCCTGGGGGGTATATTCCAAGGGTGATCCTGTCCCGTGGGAGTTCGTGCGCCGTCTGTGGCATTCGTGCTGATCGACGGGGCGCGGGCGGACTTCCGCTCGGATACAGGCCGGCGCGGCCGGGGCGCCCGGGAATCGGACCCGGGCGCCTACGGTCTGTTGGGATCAGCCCTGGTAGCCCACCAACGCCATCATTCCGGCCTCGCCGTGGTAGGCGTTATGGCAGTGCAGCATCCACTGCCCCGGGTTGTCCGCGTCGAAGAACACGGACAGCGTCCTCTTCGGCAGGACGATCGCGGTGTCCTTGCGAGGGCCACCGCTGCTGAGCTGGTAGGTGTGGCCGTGCAGGTGCATCGGGTGCCACATGGTGGTGGTGTTGACGAAGTCCAGCCGCACCCGCCGGCCTTCTTCGACAGTGATCGGGTTCGCGGTCGGGTTGTTCATGTCGAACCGCTTGCCGTTGATGGCCCAGTCGTAGGCCATCATGCCGCCGGTCAGCTCGATGCGGTGGACCTGATCCGCCTTCTTCGAGGCCAGCCGGACGTCGTCCGCAGCGCGCAGCTGCGAAGCGGTCGTGATCTTTCCGTCCAGCTCCTTGGGGCGCGTGGTGGGCTTTGGCGGCCCGCCCGAGCCGGTGCGGATCAGTGCCATACCGCTGGCGTTCTTGCCCTCCGCCAGTGCGACGAGCGGGAAGACGCCGTCGCCCAGGGTGACGAGGGCGTCGTAGCGCTCGCCCATGCCGATCAGCACGGTGTCGACCTGCTGGTGCCGGATCGGGAAGCCGTCGGTGTGGGTGAGGGTGAGCTGGTGGCCGCCGAGGGCGACGCGGTACGCGGTGTCGCCGCCGGCGTTGATCAGGCGCAACCGGACGCGCTTGCCGGGTTTGGTGCGGAAGACGTCCGGGTCGGCCGGAACACGTCCGTTGATGAGGTGGTGGGGGTACTTCACGTCGCCGGCGTCGCCCCCGAGCAGCGGGCTCCGGGCGCCCATCAGCATGAACCTCATCGACATGTCCGAGCCGGAGGACGGGGACGGTGAGCTGCTCGGCGTGTCCGTGCCGCCGCCCATGTCCATCCCGCCCATGTCATGTTCCTCGCTGTGCATTCCGCCCATGCCCTGCCTCAGCTCGGCGAACGCTTCGTCCGGTGTGCCGGTGACGCCGTCGAGCCAGTCGTCGAGGACGATCACCCACTCCTCGTCGTACGACAGTGGCTCCCGGGGATCCTCCACGATCAAAGGTGCGTACAGGCCCCGGTCGAGCTGGACACCGACGTGCGGGTGGAAGAAGTAGGTGCCGGGTGCGTCCGCGGTGAACCGGTAGGTGAAGTTGCGTCCTGCCCGGACGGCGCTCTGGGTGGCCGGCGGCGCGCCGTCCATGTCGTTGCGCAGGGCGATGCCGTGCCAGTGGATGGAGGTGGTGGCCCGGTCCGGCAGCTGGTTGGACAGCGTGGCGGCCAGCGTGTCGCCGGCCGAGACGCGCACTTCCTTGCCCGGCAGTTGGCCGCTGAAGGCCCAGGTGCCGGCCGTGATGCCCGCGCCCAGGTCGACCATGGCCCGGGCAGCGGTCAGGGGCAGTTCGTGTGTCCTGCCTGACTTGGCGCGCTTCTTGTCGGCGGCGGCGACGGCCGGCCCGGAGGGGCTGATCAGGGCAGGTGTGCTGCTGGAGCTGCTGCAGGCGGCGAGCGCGCCCGCGCCCGCGACGCCGAGTCCGGCCAGCAGGACGGAGCGGCGGTTCATGCTGTTCACGGGGATGTCCTCTTCTCGATCTCGCTTCTGTTCGGCCGCGTTCGGACACGGCTGAGCGCACACGTGAGCGCGCGCAGCCGGGGCGCGGCCTACAGCAGCAATCGAGAAAGGACCGAAAGATCGGGTGGGGCCCTGCCTGCGGTGCCCGGGACGTCACGGCCGACGGCTGCTCCGGGCGGGAGGGCCGAAGCCGAGCCGGTGGAGGGCTGGTGGGGAGGCGTGAGCTTCACGCTGTCCACGCCGGCGGCGGAGCAGTGCTGCATCACGGTGCCCGAGCACGCCCCGTCATCGTCGTGGGCCGCGGTCGGGTCGATGACGGCGCGCGGCATGGCATGCCCGCCCGTGTGGACGGGCATCGCCGGTGCGTCCGTGTGGTGCATACCCGCGAGGCCGCCCGTCCCGGAAGCTTCGGCGGGTGCCACGTGATTGATGGCGGCGGCAGTTTCGTGGTGGACGAGCACGGCAAGCGTCGCCACCAGCGCGATGACGGCAGCACGTGTCCACCGGAGCACGGCGCCCTGAGTGGCGCCTCCTCGGTGACCGGCTGTCGTCATGGCTTCCATCCGTGTCTGAACTGAAACGGCCGTTGCCCGTCAATATACCCCGCGGGGGTAAGCCGGCGCCTGGAGTGGCGAGGGACGCGGACGCCCACCGCCACGGGGCTACAGCCGCAATGCGCGGCGCAAAGTGTCGCTGAACTCCGCGAACTTCTCCTCGGCCTGGGCGGGATCGGTGCGGGCTGCGTCGGTGACGCAGCCGCGTACGTGGTCGTCGAGGAGGCCGAGGGCGACTTCCTGCAGGGCGCGGCCGGCGGCGCTGATCGGGCGACCACCACGTCGTGGTCCTGATGCTCAGCGGCCTGCTCTACGGTGCCCTGTTCGGCGCTCTCTTCGGCTTCGCCGGGCACGCCCTGACAGGCGGCCGGCGCGACTTCGCCTCACGCAGTCAGATCGTCGCGGCCCGTTACGACGTCGTCGCCGAGGCCGAATGCGCGGAGGAGGCGAAGAACCTGCTCATCAAACTCGGCCGGCGCGAGGGCTGAGGGACGACGACCGCCGATCCGGGTTCGGGGGTCGACTCCCGTTGGCTGATCGGTACGCTGATCCGGCCGGCACGAGGACGAGCGCCCTGCCGAGGGGTACGGATGGGAAGGCGGGGCACGTGACGATCAGAGCCGGAGCGGCTGGGAGCCTCTTGGGGCGCCTGCTGCTGCTCGGGCTGCTTTTCATCGGCCTCGGTGTCATCCATACCCTCGCGCACGCCGACGCCCACGAGGGCCTTACGACGTCCGGGCACACGCACACCAGGACCTCCCCGGGCGCCACCATCACCACGGCCTCGGACGCCGACACCACACCGGTAGCCACGGCCGCAGACCCGGACTCTCTCCCAGACGCCGACTGCTGGGCCTCCGTCCCCGCAGGATCGTGGCTGATCCCCCCGGCGCAGTCCGTGGCCGAGAACGCGACCACCGCGTCCCCGGCGCTGCCCGCGAACGGGCCTCCCGGCCGAAACGCGCACACCTCGCTCCACGCGCTGGGAGTCCTGCGGATCTAGACACCGGACCCGCGCCGCGGCACACCCCTGCCCGCGCGCGGCCAGAAGCCCGGCCCGATGCTCCCGACGGGGTACCCGGGCCGCCTTCCCCGTCCGTGTCTGTCCGTGTCCTTCCGGGCCGACGCCGTGAGCCGAATGCGCCGACATCCGCGCGAGCGCACCCGCCACGGCCGGCCCGTGCCGAAAGGTGTCACCGTTCCCGTGTCCCAGCACCCTCTCGCCGACCCCCGCCCGGTATCGGCACCGCCGTACGCTCCCAGCCCGACCTCTCCCTACCGCCGCCCGCCAGCGCAGGACGCCCCGCACTCCGAGCAGGCGCCGCCGAGCCGCAGCGGCGGGCGGCGGGGGCGTCGCCGGGCTCCGAAACGCACCCCTCTCCTGGGTGACTACCTGGGCTACGCCGCCACCTTCGTCGGCGCGGGACTGATCAGCGGCGCCATCGTGCACCACCCGCTCGACCCCACCCGCTACACCTTCATCGCCGTCGTAGGCGCAGCGGTCTTCCTCTGCGCCACCGTGCTGAACGAGTTCGTCCTCACCCGCAGCCGCCCCAGCGCAGGGAAGGTCTGCGGCGTGGTGGCCGCCTCACTCACCTTGTCCTTCGGTATCGGCATGCTCAGCGGCGGGCTCCAGCACTTCGAGGACTTCCCCGAGCGCGCGGCCATGCTCATCCCCTTCGGCCTCGCGCTCTCCTTCGCCTCCTACGTGCTGCGCCACCAGCCCGCCCGGTGGCGCAGCATCCTCGGACCCGCCGGAATCCTGGTGGCAGTGACGGCAGCCCTCGCCTTCGTGGGCCTGAAGGGCATCGCCCAGGAGATCGCCACCCAGCCGGGCGGCGACGGCCATGGCCACAGCCACGGCGATGAACCCGCCGCCCCGGCGGAGCCGGGTGAAGCCGATGGCCACGAGCACGAATCGGGCCCGACGCAGGCCCCGGCCGACGGGCCGTCGCGGACCCCGGAGCCGACCGCGACGACACCGTCCTCCCCGGCCGCCGAAGACCACGGCGAGGCAGGGCACAGCCACTGAAGCGGGCGACAGCTCAGTGCCCGCCGCCCGAGAAGACGGGAAGCCGCTCGGTGAACGTCCTGCCGCCGTCGAGGGATTCGTAGACGCCGTGCTGAGTGGCGGCCAGGACATGCCCGCCGTCGAGGGCGGTCAGCGCCTGGGGCTGTCCGCCCGGCACGGTGCCCACCTTCTTCCAGGTGGCACCGCCGTCACTGCTGCGGTGCAGGCCACCCGCCAGGTCGACTCCGTAGAGTGCGTCGGCCACAGGCCACGACAGGAAGGCCGGCACCTGCCCGGAACCAGCGCCGAACCTCCTGCCTCCGTCGGTGCTCGTGGCGACGCCGTCCTCGGTGGTGGCCCGCAAGAGATCCGGGTCCTTCGGGCTGACCGCGATGTCCAGGGCGGCCAACCGGGCGCGGGTGTCCCAGCTGGTGCGGTCGGCGCTGACACGCAGAACGCCGCGGGCGCTGTCGTAGCCGTAGACGGTGTCGTGCGCGTACTTCAGGGAGTGGAAATCGGTGGTGCCGCCCAACGACAGCGTCTTCCAGGTCTTGCCCGAGTCGGTGGACTGGATCAGGCCGCGGTTGCCGTGGTCGTCACTGCCCTCGGCGGGGTGGCCGCTGCCGAGGAAGGACTTCGGGCCGATGACGGTGAAGCCCATGTAGTCGGCCGTGTCGCCGACGTGCGTCGCCTTGCCCTTCTGGGGTACGGCGATGACGCCTTCGTGGGTGGCGACGTACAGGCGTCCGTCGGCCGGGTCGATGCCCAGACCGTGGACATGGCTGACGGCAAGGCCATCGGAGTCGTGTTCCGACTTGGTGGCGGAGGACGTGTCGGAGCTGGAGGAACAGGCGGCCAGCACGGCCGCGAGAACGGCCGCGGTGACGGCGGCGGCCGGGAGTGAATCGTGCGCGGGGCAGGTGCGGGCCTGTGAAGGCGATCGGCCTCAGCTCCCGGCGAACCGCAGTTCCGCCCACCGGCTGATCCCGTCGGAGTGTGCGTGTACGCCGCACTGGGCCGCCAGCGCATGGACGATGGCGAGGCCCCGGCCGTGCTCGTCCGGATCGATGGCCGAGGCCGCCGGACACCTGGGGGTCGTGGGCCCCATGTCGGTCACTTCGACGCGTATGGCGCCGCACCTGTCCGCCTGGCGTCGCGAGAGCCTCAGTGTCGCCGGCGGCAGGGCGTGGACGATCGCGTTGGTGAGGAGCTCCGAGACCACCAGCAGCACGTCCTCCGCGGTGTCCGCGGCCAGGTTCCAGTCGGCGAGAACCTCGCGCACGCGTCGGCGCGCGCCCGAGACGGCACCCGGCGTGGGCGGCATGGGGAAGACGTGTTCGACCTCCCCGCGCGGCGCGGCCTCGAGCTGCGCGGCCTCGAGCTGCGCAGTTGTCATGTGTCCTCCTCCTCGGGGCAGTCCTGGTGGCCCGCAAGCCGGGCATCATGGCACCCTAAAGAGGGACAAGCGGCCAGTCAACGAACATCGGTCGGCATTACCGAACGAGGGTCCCAAATCGGAAAAAGCGGGACTATCATCGCTTCATGGCCGGCCCAGTCCAGTCGATAGAGCGGGCCGCGGCGATCCTGCGCCTCCTCGCCGGCGGATCCCGTCGGCTGGGGCTGGGAGAAGTGGCCTCGTCGCTGGGGCTCGCCAAGGGCACCGCCCATGGAATCCTGCGCACCCTGCAGCACGTGGACTTCGTGGAGCAGGATCCGGCGACCGGAAAGTACCAGCTCGGGGCGGCTCTGCTGCACCTCGGCACGAGTTACCTCGACGTCAACGAACTGCGTTCGCGGTCCATCAACTGGGCCGACGCCCTGGCCGCCCGTAGCGGGGAGGCCGTCCGCCTGGGCACGCCCCTGGAGGGCAGGGTGCTCGTCATCCACCATGTCTTCCGGCCCGACGACACCCTGCAGACCCTGGACGTCGGCGCCCTGCTGCCGCTGCACGCCTCCTCGCTCGGCAAGGTCCTCCTCGCTTTCGGGGCGACGCCCCTCGAGCCGCTGCTGGACGGCGAACCGGAGGCGTACACCCGGCACACCCTGGTCCATCCGGAGGAGCTGAATCGTGCGCTCGGCGAGATACGGGATCTCGGCTGGGGCGCCGAGGTGCAGGAGATGAGCATGGGCGAGGCCGGAATCGCCGCGCCGATCCGAGGACAGGGTGGACTCGTGGTGGGCGCGATCGGGGTGTCCGGCGCGGTCGAGCGGATCTGCGACACCAAAGGCCGACCACAACCGGCCCTGATCACCGTGCTGCGGGAGGCGGCACGCGCGATCTCCAGAGATCTGGGCGCGGCCCGCTGGTAGGCCCCAGCACCTGCGTGACACATCGGAAGGCAGGGCCGATCATGGTTGAACGGTATGTGATGTCCATCGACCAGGGCACCACCTCCACCCGCTGCATCCTGTTCGACCACGGCGGGCGGCTGGTGTCCGTCGCCCAGCGGGAGCACCAGCAGTACTTCCCCCGGCCCGGCTGGGTCGAGCATGACGCCGTCGAGATCTGGCGCAACCTCCAGCGCGTCGTCCCGGAGGCACTGCTCAACGCCCGTATCGACGCGAGCCAGATCTCCGCCATAGGGATCGCGAACCAGCGCGAGACGACGGTGCTCTGGGACCGGCGGACCGGAGTCCCGATGGGCCGGGCGATCGTCTGGCAGGACACCCGCACCGCCCCCCTCGTCGACGAGCTGCGCAGGGACCCTGGCGAGGAGTTCTTCCTCGACCGCTGCCGCCTGCCTCCGTCGACCTACTTCTCCGCGCCCCGTATCCGCTGGCTGTTCGACAACGTCGACGGGCTGGAGCGGCGCGCCCGGAACGGGGAGGTGCTGTTCGGCACCATCGAGAGCTGGCTGATCTGGAACCTCACCGGCGGTACGGACGGCGGCCTGCACATCACCGACGCCACCAACGCCAGCCGCACCATGCTCATGGACATCCGGACGCTGACCTGGGACGAAGCGCTCATGGACTTCTTCGGGGTGCCCCGCCCGATGATGCCGGAGATCCGGTCCTCGGCGGAGAGCTACGGCGAGGCCCGCGCACTGCTCCCCGGGGTGCGCATCACGGCGGCCCTCGGCGACCAGCAGGCGGCCCTGTTCGGACAGACCTGCTTCTCGCCGGGCGAGGCGAAGTGCACCTACGGGACCGGCAGCTTCCTGGTGATGAACACCGGAACCGACCTCGTGCGGTCCGAGCACGGGCTCCTCACGACGGTCGCGTACAAGATCGCGGACCAGCCCACGGTCTACGCGCTGGAGGGCCCGATCGCCGTCACCGGCTCGCTGGTGCAGTGGTTCCGGGACCGGCTGGGCCTGATCCACAGCGCCCCCGAGATCGAGACGCTGGCGCGCACCGTCGAGGACAACGGCGGCTGCTACATCGTCCCCGCCTTCTCCGGTCTGTTCGCCCCCCACTGGCGCAGCGACGCCCGCGGCGTCATCGTCGGCCTCACCTCGTACATCACGAAGGGCCACCTGGCCCGCGCCGTCCTGGAGGCCACCGGCTGGCAGACCCGCGAGGTCGTCGACGCCATGAACGCCGACTCCGCGCTCGCCCTCAAGCAGCTGAAGGTGGACGGAGGCATGACATCCGACCACCTGCTCATGCAGATCCTGGCCGATGTGCTCGACGTTCCCGTCGTACGGCCCCTCGTCGCCGAGACGGTGTCGCTGGGCGCCGCCTACGCCGCCGGACTCGCGGCCGGCTACTGGCCGGATCTGAAGGTGCTGCGCCGCAACTGGCACCGGGCCGCACAGTGGCTGCCGGACATGGAACCCGGACGGCGGGAGTGGGAGTACTCGTGCTGGAAGCGGGCCGTCGAGCGGTCGCTGGGGTGGATCCAACCGCCCCAGCGCTCGTGAGCCTCGGCCCGGATGCGGACCCGGTCGCCCCACGGGTGTCGAACGACAGCGGGTCTGCCGACAGTGGCAGACCCGCTGGGTGTGTGACGACAGGGCACGCGGCGCGCGCGTGCGCCCTTCAGCGGGTGACCAGCAGCCCCCTGCTGCGCAGTACCCGCCGCTCCAGCGGGCTGAAGATCAGCAGGTCGATGGCGATACCGACGAGCAGGATCAGGAAGATGGCCAGGAACACCTGCGACATGCTGCTGTTGGTGCGCCCGTGCTCCAGCAACTGGCCCAGCCCGACGCCCAGATCGGGCGAGGTGGCGATGATCTCGGCGGCCATCAGGGAGCGCCAGGAGAAGGCCCAGCCCTGCTTCAGACCCGCCAGATAGCCGGGCAGCGCGGCCGGCATCACGATGTACCGGGCCTCACGCAGCCCGGTCGCGCCCAGGGTGCGTCCGGCGCGCAGGAACAGCGGGGGGATCTGGTCGATGCCCGCGACGAGGCCGTTGGCGATGGACGGGACCGCGCCGAGCAGGATCACGGCGTACATCATCGAGTCGTTGAGGCCCAGCCAGAGCACGGCGGGCGGCACCCACGCCACCGACGGCAGCGACTGCAGCCCGGACAGGATGGGGCCGATGGCGCCCCGGACGAACCTCACCCGGGCGACCAGCAGACCGAGCGGCGTACCGATGGCGAGCGCGATCAGGAAGCCGAGCAGACCGCGCGAGACGGAGGTCCAGATGTAGTCGAGGAGCGTTCCCTTGAGCCAGGCATCGCTCACCTCGGCCCACACGTCGGCCGGCGCGGGCAGCTTGTACTCGGGGGCGACCTGGGCCCACACC
The DNA here is from genome assembly GCF_003963535.1 of Streptomyces cyaneochromogenes. Lineage (GTDB taxonomy): Bacteria > Actinomycetota > Actinomycetes > Streptomycetales > Streptomycetaceae > Streptomyces > Streptomyces shaanxiensis. The sequence continues at coordinate 9,161,601 of NZ_CP034539.1, forward strand.
AGCAGCTGCCAGACCACCAGCACCAGGACGATGGCGGTGACGGGCGGCAGCACCTTGCGGTTCAGGGTCTCGCGCAGCGGCGTACGGCTGACGACCACCGAGTCCAGGGCGTCGAGCCCGGCCTCCAGCCCCGCCAGATCGTCGGCGCTGTGCTTCTTGACGTCGACGCCGTTGTCAGTGCTGGCCATGGCGGCGGATCTCCCCACGCAGTTCTTCGGTGATCTCGACGGACAGTTCGGCGACGGCGGCGTCCTCGATGCGCCGCGGATGCGGCAGGTCGACCGTCCACTCCCGGGCGATCCGGCCGGGACGGGAGGACAGCAGGACGACACGCTGGGCCAGCCGTACGGCCTCGCGCACGTTGTGCGTCACGAACAGCACCGACAGTCCCGTCTCGCGCCAGATACGGGTCAGTTCGTCGTGCAGCACGTCCCGCGTGATCGCGTCCAGCGCGGCGAACGGCTCGTCCATCAGCAGCAGCCGGCTGTCCTGGGCCAGCGCCCGGGCGAGCGCGACGCGCTGGCGCATACCGCCCGACAGCTCGTGCACCCGCTTGCCGTACGCGCCCTGCAGCCGCACGAGGTCCAGCAGCCGCTCCGCCTCCGGGCGCCGCTCCGCCTTGGCGACCCCGCGCAGCTTCAGCGCGAGCTCGATGTTCCTGCCCGCGGTCAGCCACGGGAACAGCGCGTGCTCCTGGAACATCAGGGCCGGCCGGCCGTCCGTGCCGATCGAGCCGACGGACGGCCGGTCGAGCCCCGCGACCAGGTTGAGCAGGGTGGACTTGCCGCACCCCGATGCTCCCAGGAGGGTGACGAACTCGCCGGGTGCGACATCGAGCGTGATGTCGTCCAGCACGAGCTGTTGCCCGCCGGTCCTGCCCGGCGTGGGGAAGGACTTCGAGACGTGCTCGATACGGGCGGCATACGGCACCGCCGTGGCGTCCTCGGCGACCTTCGCGGTCGTGGCCGTCGTGGTGGCCATGGTCGTCACCTCCTGGGAACTCATCCGGTGCGGTGGTCGCTACTTGACGCCGAGACCGGCGTCGTCGACCTCGTCCTTGCCCTCGGCCTTGAGGACCTTGTTGAGCGTGGTGAGGTCGTAGATGCCCTCGAGGTCGGGCTCCTCCAGCAGGCCGGCCTTGACCGCGTGCTCCGCCTCGGTGTCGAGGGTGGCGGCCAGCGGGTCGTCCAGGAAGGCGATCGACTTCCAGGCCGGGTCGAGGACCTCGGCGGGCAGGGCCTTGCCGGAGAGCTCCTCAAGGGCCTTGTTGGCGGAGGCCTTGGCCTTGTCCGGGTTGGCGTTGATCCACTCGTTGGTCTTCACCGAACCGCGCAGCACCGCCTCGACGACGTCCGGGTGCTCCTTGAGGAAGTCCTGCCGGACGATGATGTTCGTGATCACGAACTTCTTGTCGGGCCACAGGTCGCCCTCGTCGAGGAGCACCTTCGCGCCCTCGGCGACCAGCTTGGACGCGGTCGGCTCGGGCACCCAGGCACCGTCGATCGAGCCGGACTTGTAGGCGTCCGGGGTGATCTTGTTGTCGGTGCGGACGACCGAGACATCGCCCTTGCCGCTCTCCGCGTCGACCTTCCAGCCCTGGTCGGAGACCCAGTTGAGGAAGGCGACGTCCTGGGTGTTGCCGAGCTGCGGCGTGGCGATCTTCTTGCCCTTGACGTCCTTCAGGGACTTGATCTTCTCCGGGTTGACGACGAGCTTGACGCCGCCCGAGGCCGAACCGGAGATGATGCGCAGGTTCTTGCCCGCCGCCTTGGTGTAGCCGTTGATGGCGGGGGAGGGGCCGATCCAGCCGATGTCGAGGGACTCGGAGTTCAGCGCCTCGATCTCGGACGGGCCGGCGTTGAACGTCGAGGCCTTGATCGTGGTACCGCCGAGCTCCTTCTGGAGCAGGCCCTCCTGGATGCCCACCAGCGCGGTGGCGTGTGTGAGGTTCGGGAAGTAGCCGATCTTCACCTCGTCGACGGAGAGCTTCTTGGCGTCCGCCGCGACCTCGGTCTGCTTGTCGCTGTCGGTGGACTCGGAGCCGTAACCGCAGGCGGTGAGCAGCAGGGGGAGCGCCGCGACGACGGCGAAGGTGCGCAGGGTGGTGAGCGGTCTTGCGGCAGACACGGAGGTGTCCTCTCGGAGAATGGTGATCAGGGATGTACGGCAAGAAGGTGTGAAGGCCTGCTGGTGCGCACCGGCACACCACTCGCCCGCCGTCCCGGTGGGGCGGCAGGGGGCGCAATGGTGTGGGGGACGTGCGGGTTGCGCGGACGGACTCAGACGAGCCGACAGATCGCGCTGGCCGTACGGCCGAAGTCGATGTGGCGACGTGAAGTCAGAAGGGGCGACAGCAGGTCTGTGTGGTTGCGCGTTCTCATGGCCACCCACCCCACAGTTTCCTAGTTTCCCTACCTGGCTGATGGGGATCGTGGCAGAAGGTGGCCGCTACCCCAAGAGGCTTTTCATATAATGGACACTTCCTTCTCGTCATTTGAGAAGTGTGAGGTCAGGGGCGCGGCGCCCAGGGCGCGCAGAACCGCGCGTGCCACCGCGTCATTCTGGCGGAAGGCGGGCGCGTCGGTGCGGGGTCGGGCGAAAGCGGCCACGGCCCGGCTGTTGGTGGGAGCGCCGAGGGCGATCCGGCGGGGGTGGGGGCCGCCGAGGGACGGGTCGATGACGTGGGCGTTCGAGGCGGAGACCGCCAGCAGGCCGGAGCGGTGGGTGTGGGTGGGGTCGGCGATGACCTCCTCGGTGAGGGCGCCGGCCCGCCGCAGGTCCCGCAGGAGGGGATCCTCGGTGCGGTCCAGGGAAGGGCCCGGCAGGTACGCCTCGATGAGGGCGCTCGCGTGGACGGTGTGCCCGGGGACGGTGGGGCTGGTCGCGGTGAAGGTGCCGGCGCCCTCGTCGGTGCCGATCCGGACGCCGGCGCCCACGAAGTGGACGATCCCGGCCCGGGACAGGGCCAGCAGCTGGCGCAGGCGGAAGCCGGGCGGGCCGGAGGCCAGCAAGCTGAAGAAGCCGCTCCACCACCCGTCCAGTCGCTCGGCGACGGACCGCGCCGTCAGCCGCCCCGCGGCGACCAGACGGGGCAGCTGGCCGTAGACGGAGAGCAGGGCGAGGAACGCCCCGAGGTCGGCGCTGAACTCCGGGTCCTCGCGGCGGGCGACATCCTGGGCGATGTGCTCGCGCAGGTGCTCCTGGAAGGCGCCCGGCGTCGGGAAGGCCAGGCCGTCCAGCGGACGGTCCAGCGCCTCGAAGTCCAGGCGGTCCGCCGGGTCGGGTACGGCCCTGGCGACGAGGGCCGCCATGTCGTCGTCGTACCAGCCCAGACGGTCGTAGGCGGCGACGAAGTCCGGCCAGGGCAGAGCGGTGCGCCCGGGGTGGGCGTGGAAGAGCTCGTGGTAGTGGCCGAAGCCGATCTCCTTGGCCATCAGCGGCCACACATCGAGCCGCAGGTCCAGCGGGCGCTCCTCGGCGAGCAGCGCGTCGACCGCCTCGGGCCCGAAGTGGCGTGGCAGCGCGGGCCGAGGGCCCTGGAGCTGGTAGCGCGTCTTGGAGTGGTACGGCACCCCGCGCCGCGATCCGACGTGGAGGACGGGCTCGCGGCCGGACGGAAGGTAGGTGAGGGTGCCGTCGGCCTCGGTGCGGTAGCCGCCGCCGCGGCCCTCGGTGAGCAGTGCCACCAGGTCGATGAAGGCGAGCCCGAAGCCGCGCAGAATGACCGGTTCGCCGGGCCGCAGTGCGGACAGGTCGGCGTCGGCGGAGAACTCGGGCGGGAGGTGGAAGCGGCCGTGGCGGCGGGCGAAGGCGGCGTGCTCGCGGTGCTCGGCGGTGGGCGTGGAGCCGATGTGCCCCTGCGCGAGGATCACCAGGTCGGCGGTGAGCGGGTCGGGACGGTCGGCCAGGCGCACCTGCTGCGGGCCGTCCGGGGGACCGCTCACGGCGGTCGCGGTGGTGCGGTGCCACTCGACGGTGACCGAGGGCGGCAGCTCGGCCAGCGCCCGGCGGAACACCCAGTCCAGATAGGCGTTCTGGGCGCGGCGCGTGGGGAAGTCGGCCCCGGCCGGAGAACTGGGCGGCCCACTCGGCCAGCGAGGGGCCGGGCCGTACGGGGCCGTCGATGGTGGAGGACTCGTCGGTGAACATGGTGACGTCCTCGGCCATGGAGTTCATCCGCAGCAGCGCGGACTGCTCGTGTCGCCAGACGCGACCCGGGCCGGGTGGATGCGGATCCACCAGATGGATCCGCAACTGCCTTGCCCCGTCCCAGAGTTCGGGGGCGTTGGCGGCGATCCGCTCCAGCAGACCCGTGGCGCGCGGCCCCGCGCCGACGACGACCAGGACGGCCGTGGCGGATGCGCCGCTCACCGGTCACCGCCGATCGCCGGGCGGGCGTCGGCGGCCGTGGCCGCGCTCAGCCGTTGGCGTACGGCGGTCAGGTGGCCGCGCAGCCGCTGCAGCGGAGTCGGCGGCAGGGCGCGGGAGTCGCCGCGCGCGTAGTACCGCTCGACGTAGAACTGGCCCGCGCTCAGCACGGTCGTGACCGCGATGTACCACAGGGTGGCGACCATCAGCAGCGGGATGACCTGGTAGGTCTGGTTGTAGATCAGCTGCACCGAGTACAGCAGGTCGTGCACGGCCAGCACGCTGACGATGCTGGTGCCCTTGAGCGTGCCGATCAGCATGTTCCCGGCGGTCGGCACGATGGAGCGCATCGCCTGCGGGACGACCACCCGGCGCAGGGTGCGGCGTCTGCTCAGCCCGAGTGCCTGGGCGGCCTCGGTCTGCCCGGAGTCCACGGAGAGGATGCCGCCGCGCACCACCTCGGCGGCGTAGGCGGTCTCGTGCAGGGTCAGGCCGATGACGGCGGTGAGGGTGGGGCCGAGCAGGTTGACCGTCTTGACGGTGAGGAACTGCGGGCCGAACGGGATGCCGAGGCCCAGCGTCGGATACAGGGCGCCGATGTTGAACCAGAACAGCAGCTGCACCAGCAGCGGCGTCGACCGGAAGATCCACACATAGCCCCAACTCAGCGTGCGCAGCACCGGGTTGGCGGACAGCCGCATCACCGCGAGCACGGTGCCGAGAACGAACCCGAGCACCATCACCACGGCGGTCAGCCACAGGGAGAGCAGCAGCCCGTCGAGCACGGCGGTGGTGGTGAAGTACCGGCCCACCACGTCCCACTGGAACGCCTGGTTGCGGACGACGGAGTTGAGCACCATCGCGAACAGCAGCAGCGCGAGGGCCGCGGTCAGCCACCGGCCGGCGTGCCGGCGCGGCACGATCCGCGGCAGGTCCGCGCCGGGTGAGTCGGGTGCTCCGGGTGCGCTGGGTGAGCCGGGACCGTCGGGATCGCCGGGCGCCTGAGGACTCTTCGTGCCAGAGGTGGGTGTGACATCGGACGGCGTGACCATGAGGAGGCTCTCTCCGGGGGAGGGAATCGCAGGCGTGGGTGACCCCCGGCGGCACACGCAGGGCGCGCGCGGTGCGGGCGCCGCGCGGACACGGTGCGGCCGGGGTTCGGTGTCGTCACGCTCGCCGCGTCCCTCAACGCGGCCGGAGAGGCTGCCGCGCGACGCGGAGCCGGTCCGCCGTCGATCGTATGTGCCCATGGCATCGATGTGTCAACAGGCCGGTGGGAGGCGCCGACAGGGGTGGTCCGGCATCCGGGCGCTGCTTGACGGCGGGCGCGATGTACTGCTCAATTAGTCGCATGAATGCCCAGCAGCGCTTGGTCACGCGCGATCACATCGACTTCGGTCGGGTGTGGTCCGCGGCGTGTTGCGCCTGACGCGGCAGCGGGCCGTCCGACCGGCCCTTCCCTCCCTCGGTGACCCCGTCGCGGGCCGAGTTCTCCTTTCACGCGCGCTGCCGTAGCACCGTCTCCACCGACGCCCGGCGTCGTCACGCCCGTATCTCTTCGTCGTACATCTGACGAGCCATCACTCGCGCCTGCGCGCCGGGCAGTTCCGTCATGCCTGCGTGCCGCATTCCCGAAAGGCCACGCCCATGCCCGTGGAGTTCCTCGGCATCGCCGCCACCAACAACGGCTCCGAAACCACGCCGCGCTCCGGCGCCGCGTTCGACAAGGAGTACACGCTCCGGCTCGCCCGGGCGCACGAGGACCACGGCTGGGACCGGGTGCTGTTCGCCTACGGCTCCGGATCGGCGGACCCCGCACCGGCCGCCGCCTACATCGCGAGCCGGCTGGACCGCCTCCAGATCCTGCTCGCCCACCGCCCGAACGTCTCCTACCCGACGTTCGCCGCCAAGACGTTCGCGACGCTCGACCAGATCAGCGACGGCCGGCTGACCGTCCACTTCATCACCGGCGGCAACGACCACGAGCAGGGCCGCGAGGGCGACACCCTCACCAAGGACGAGCGCTACACCCGCACCCGTGAGTACATCCGGATCGTCAAGAAGATCTGGACCACCCACGAATCCTTCGACCACGAGGGCGAGCACTACCGCTTCCACGACTTCGTGAGCGACGTCTTCCCCGTCCAACAGCCCCGCCCGAACGTCTCGTTCGGCGGCTCGTCCCCTGCCGCGTACGCCGCGGGCGGCGCCGAGGCCGACATCTACTGCCTGTGGGGCGAGCCCCTGGCGAAGACCGCGGAGCAGATCGAGAACGTGAAGGCCGCCGCGAAGGCCGCGGGCCGCACCGACTTGCCGCGCATCCAGGTCGCCTTCCGCCCGATCATCGCCCCGACCGAGGAGCTGGCCTGGGAGAAGGCCCACCGCACGGTCGGCGCGATCAAGGCCCGCAAGGAGCGGGGCGAGGCGATCACCAAGCGGCACAACGGGCAGGCCCAGCCGCAGGCCGCAACTCCTCAAAACGTCGGCTCGCAGCGGCTGATCGCCATCGCCGAGGCAGGCGAGCGCTACGACCGCGCCCTGTGGACCCCGACCGCCGCCGCGACCGGGGGCGCGGGCAACTCCAACGCCCTGGTCGGCACCCCGGAGACGGTCGCCCAGGCCCTGCTCGACTACTACGACCTCGGCGTCGACATCCTCTCCGCGCGCGGCTACGACCTGCTGGACGACGCCGTCGACTTCGGCCGGTACGTGATCCCGATCGTCCGCGAGGAGGTCGCCAAGCGCGACGCCGAGCGGGCCGCCCGCGGCACACAGGCCCTCGCGGCGGTGAACGGATGACCTCCGTCGCCCAACCCCCGGCTCACCGAGCCGAGTTGACGGTCGTCGAAGTGCCGGTCTCCGACCCCTTGGTGGAGCCGCTCCTGCGGGAACTCGGCGACGAGTACTCCGCGCGGTACGGCGGGGACGCCCACGGCGAGATGGCCCGCTACCCCGCCGAGGAGTTCACCGCTCGGCACGGCGGCGTCCTGCTCCTGCTCCTGGAGCACGGCGAGCCGGTCGCGGGCGGCGCCTTCCGCCGGTACGACGCGACCACGGCCGAGCTGAAGCGGATCTGGACGCACTCCGCGCACCGTCGGCGGGGTCTCGCCCGGCGCGTCGTCGCCGAGCTGGAGCGCGAGGCGGGCGTCCGCGGCTACCGGCGCGTCTACCTGACGACGGGACCGCGCCAGCCCGAGGCCCGCGGCCTGTACCTGGCCACCGGATACACACCGCTCTTCGACACGGACGCCGATCCGGAGACCATCGGTCCGCTGCCCTTCGAGAAGCACCTGATCGCCGAAGCACCCGAGGGAAAGGCAGCCGAGCTGTGAACGTCCACGGCATCAGACCACGCCTGCGCGGCGCCGCCGCCGTCCTGTTGCTGCCCCTGCTGGCCCTGACCGCCTGCGGTTCCGGCGACACCGGCGGCACGGCGGCGGTGGGCGCCCAGGCGTCCCCCGCACCGACCGACGACCCGGTCGCCGCCGTCCGCAAGGTCGACTCCGCCGCCGCCCTCCTCCCCGCCGACGTACGCAAGGCGGGCACGCTGCGGGTCGGCAGCTCGGTCGGATTCCCGCCCGGCGCGTACTACCCGAACGGCCCGGACAAGGCGCCCGCCGGCCAGGACATCGACCTCGCCGACGCCGTGGCCAAGGTGCTCGGCGTGAAGCTGGAGCGACAGGACGCCTCCTTCGAGACGATCCTGCCCGCCCTCGGCAGCGGCAAGTACGACTTCGGCACCGGCAACTTCGGCGTCACCGCGGAGCGCCTGAAGACCATCGACTTCGTCACCTACATCAACGACGGCCAGGGCTTCGCGGTGAAGAAGGGCAACACCGAGCTCAAGTCGAAGGTCACCGACCTCACCCAGCTGTGCGGGCTGACCATCGGCACCGGCGCCGGCACCACCTTCGAGGCGACCCTCACCGCGCAGAAGGGCGTGTGCGCGAAGGCGGGCAAGAAGCCGTACGAGGTGAAGGTCTACTCGGAGAACGCGGCGACGCTCACCGCGCTCCAGCAGGGCCGCATCGACGTGATCATGTCGACCATCAACGGCCTGCGCCACCAGGCGGCGCAGTCCGCGTCGCAGACCGCCTTCCTCGGCGAGTTCCACCGCCTCGACGTCGGCTTCGCCTTCAAGAAGGGCTCCCCGCTCACCAAGGCGTTCCAGGCCGCCGTCAACGAGCTGATCAAGGACGGCACCTACGCCCGGATCCTCAAGAAGTGGGGCACCTCCGCCTCCGCGATCGAGACGTCGCGGATCAACCCGCCCGAGCACAGGTGAACCATGAGCAGCGACACCATCACCTCACCCGTCACACAACTGGCCGAAGACCCGGCTGAGTTGAAGGTCGTACCGGCCCGCCACTACGCCCGCTGGGCCGCCGGCGTAGCCGTGATCGTGCTGGTCGCCCAGTTCGCGCACGGCCTGGCCACGAACCCCGTCTGGGAGTGGAACGTCTTCCGGGACTACGTCTTCTCCGAGACGATCGTCCAGGCGGTGTGGGTCACCCTCCAGCTCACCGCGTACGCCACCGTCCTCGGCTTCCTCCTCGGCACCGTCCTCGCCTTCATGCGGCTGTCGCGCAGCCCGGTGCTCTCGACCGTCGCCTGGACCTACATCTGGATCTTCCGGTCGATCCCGATGATCGTCCAGCTGGTCTTCTGGTTCAACCTGAGCGCCCTGTACAAGGAGCTGGGCGTCGGCATCCCCTTCGGGCCGGTGTTCTGGTCCGTCGACAGCAACACCCTCATCGGCACCATCGGCGCCGCCATCATCGGACTGACCCTGCACCAGGCGGCGTACGCCGCCGAGATCGTCCGCGGCGGCGTCCTCTCCGTCGACCACGGACAGCTGGAGGCGGCCGCGGCGCTCGGCATCCCCCGGCTGCGGCAGATCCGCCGGATCGTGCTGCCGCAGGCCATGCGCGCCATCCTGCCCACGGCCGGCAACGAGATCATCGGCCTGCTCAAGGGCACCTCGGTGGTCTACGTGATGTCCATCGGCGAGCTCTTCTACCAAGTGCAGGTGATCTACGGCCGCAACGGCCGGGTGATCCCGCTGCTGCTGGTCGCCACCGCCTGGTACGTCGTACTGACCTCCCTGCTCTCGGTCGCCCAGTACTACGTGGAGCGCCGCTACGCCCGGGGCGCCAACCGCACCCCACCGCCCACGCCGATCCAGCGCGTTCGGCGCTTCGTGGCGGCCCGACGGCTCGCGGCCACCCGACAACTCGCGGCCGACCGACGCGTCGTGGCCGCCCGACAACCGACGGAGAAGACATGAGCGACGTCATGGTCGACGTCCACGGCGTCCACAAGAGCTTCGGCCTGCTGGAGGTGCTGCGCGGCGTCGACCTGAAGGTCCGGGCCGGCGGGGTCACGGTGATCCTCGGCCCGTCCGGCTCCGGGAAGTCCACGCTGCTGCGGACCATCAACCACCTGGAGAAGGTGAACCGCGGCTGGATCAGCATCGACGGCGAGCTCATCGGCTACCGCCGCAGCGGGAACAAGCTGCACGAGCTGAAGGAGAAGGACGTTCTGAAGCAGCGGACCGGCATCGGGTTCGTCTTCCAGAACTTCAACCTCTTCCCGCACCTGACCGTCCTGGAGAACCTGATCGAGGCCCCGGTCTCCGCACTGCGCCGCCCGCGCAAGGCGGCGGAGGAGGCGGCCCGCCGGCTCCTCGACCGCGTCGGCCTCGCCGACAAGGCCGACGCCTACCCGCGGCAGCTCTCCGGCGGCCAGCAGCAGCGTGTGGCCATCGCCCGCGCGCTCGCCCTCGAACCGAAGGTGCTGCTCTTCGACGAGCCCACCTCGGCGCTCGACCCGGAACTGGTCGGTGAAGTCCTCGACGTCATCAAGGACTTGGCCAGTACCGGCACCACCATGATCGTCGTGACCCACGAGATCGGCTTCGCCCGCGAGGTCGCCGACACCGTGGTCTTCATGGACGGCGGGGTCGTCGTGGAGCAGGGTCCGCCCGCGGCCGTCCTCGACAACCCGCGGCACGAACGCACCCGCGCTTTCCTCTCCAAAGTCCTCTGATCCGCCCCTTCACCTCCGTTCCGTACCTGTTTCCATCCCTGTTCCGCACGCAAGGAGAACAACCGTGTCCACCAGCCTCGCCCGCCGCCGTCGCACCACCGCAGCCGTGCTCGGACTCGCCTCCGCCCTCGTCCTCGCCGCCTGCAGCAACCCCTCCGAAGGCGGTACGACCGAGGTCGCGGACGCGTCGGGCGGCAAGACGAAGATCAACATCAGCGCCGACCAGAACCGCGTGACCACCGACAAGGTCGACTCCATAGCCGCCGAGGTCCCGGAGAAGATCCGCAAGAGAGGCACGCTGGAGCTCGTCGCCTCGTCGGGCTCCGCCGCGCCGCTCACCTTCGTCGCTACCGACAACAAGACGGTCATCGGTGTCGAGCCCGACATCGCCTACCTGGTCGCCGACGTGCTCGGCCTCAAGCCGCACATCAACACGGTGTCCTGGGAGAACATCTTCGTCGGCCTCGACAGCGCCAAGTACGACGCCGGCTTCAGCAACATCACCGTCACCGAGGAACGCAAGGAGAAGTACGACTTCGCCACCTACCGCGAGGACAACCTGGGCTTCGGGGCGAAGAAGGGCAGTGGCCTGAAGGTCACCGGGCCCGCGGACGTGGCGGGCAAGACCGTCGCCGTCAGCAGCGGAACCAACCAGGAGAAGCTGCTGATCGAGTGGAGCAAGGAGAACGAGAAGGCCGGACGCAAGCCGGTGAACATCAAGTACTACCAGAACGACAGCGACACCTACCTCGCTCTCCAGTCCGGCCGCATCGACCTGTACCTCGGCCCCAACCCGACCGCCGCCTACCACGCGGCCACCACGGGCAAGACCGAGGTCGTCGGCACCTATTCCGGCGCCGGAGCCACCCTCCAGGGACTCATCGCGGCCACCACCAAGAAGGACAGCGGACTGGTCAAGCCGCTCGCCGACGCACTCAACCACGTCATCGAGAACGGCACGTACGCCAAGGTGCTGGCGCGCTGGGGCCTGTCCGACGAGGCCGTGACCAAGTCGGAGATCAACCCGCCCGGCCTGCCCAAGACCAACCAGTAACCGCCGCCCGGGCGTCCCGGGAGGGTCAGGCATGCTCCTCGTCCTGTCGGGGCTGCCCGGCACCGGCAAGACCACACTGGCGCGGCTGCTGGCCACCCGGATCGGCGCGGTCCACCTGCGGATCGACACCATCGAGCAGGCGATCGTCCGCTCCGGTCTGGCCCGGCACCCCGTCGGGCCGGCCGGCTACGTCGTCGGATACGCCCTGGCCGGGGAGCATCTCCGGCAAGGGCTGCCCGTGATCGCGGAGTCGGTCAACCCGCGGGCCGTGACCCGGGACGCCTGGCGTGACGTCGGCTCGGCGTCCGGAGCCGACACGGTCGAGGTGGAGGTGGTCTGCTCGGATCCCGCCGAGCACCGCCACCGCCTGACCTCACGGTCTGTGGACATCCCCGGACTGCCCCTGCCCGACTGGCCTCAGGTGCTCGCCCGTGCCTACGAGCCGTGGGAGCGCGAGCACGTGGTGATCGACACCGCGGGACAGAGCCCGCACGAGTCGTTGGCCCGGTTCGTGCGACTGCTCGACGCACGCGGAGCGGCGCCGGAGTGAGCGCGAACCACCCGGCGCAGCCGGTCCGTTGACACCCTCACGCTCCGCGTGCTTGCATCGCGCCATGTCACCGCGGGAACCGCTGATACGCCGCCGCACCGTGGACCTCGTCCGCGTGGGCGCCGCGCTGTGTCGCTTCCCCGGCTGAGCACCGCGCGCGTTCCCCCTGGGTGACCCCTCCAACGGCCTTGGCCATCGGCCCTGTTGGATCGGGCAGCCCGGCTGCGGGCCTCACCGCGTCGGCCCGCGCCGTATCCCGTCACCATGTCCGGTCTCCACACTGACGATGAGGACCCGTCATGCCCGCATCCCCTGTGCCTTCGCCCCGTCCCGCGACTCGCGTCGACGAGACCGCCTACGACCGCCGCAGACTGCGTCAGTGGCTCGCCGGGGACGCCAGGGCGGACGGCGTCAGCCGTCGCCGGCTGCTCACCCTGCTCGCCGCCACGGCGGCCGCGACCGCGCTTCCCGCGCCCGGCCCCGCCCGCGCCGCGGACACCTCGATCGTCAAGCCGCTGCCGCCCGAGTGGTTCATCCAGCGCGGCACCAACGCCGAGACCCGCTGGGAGGCCCTGCGCGGAACCGGCCACCACACCCCGAACGAGCTGTTCTTCGTACGCAACCACACCACCACCCCCGTCCTGGACGCGCAGGACTGGCGGCTGCGCCTGTGGGGCAGCGGGCTGCGGGGCGCCCCCGGCGAGGACAGGCCGGTGGAGTTCGGGTACGACGATCTGCGCGCCCTGCCCGCCGTCACCCGGACCGCGTTCGTCGAGTGCGCCGGAAACGGCCGCAGCCACTACACGACCCAGCAGGGCGAAACGGTCACCGGCACCCCCTGGACCCTGGGCGCGATCGGCGTTGCCCGCTGGCGCGGGGTCCGGCTGGCCGACGTCCTGCGCAGGGCAGGGCTGTCCCCGTACGCGGTGGACGTCCAGCCGCGTGGCCTGGACGCCGAGTACGTCAGCGGCGGGGAGAGCCTCGGCCGGGTGCGGCGTCCGCTGCCGCTGGCCAAGGCGCTGGACGACGTCCTGCTCGCGTACGAGATGAACGGTGAGCCGCTGCCGTACGACCACGGCCATCCGGTGCGGGTGCTGGTGCCTTCGTGGGTGGGGATCGCGTCGATCAAGTGGGTCGGCGACATCGAGGTGTCCGCGCAACCGCTGTTCTCACCGTGGAACACGACCTTCTACCGGCTGTTCGGCCCCTCCCATCCACCGCAGGGCAGCGCGCCGCTGACCCGCCAGACGATCAAGAGCGCTTTCGAGCTGGCGAGCGGCGCCACGTTCCCGGTGGGGGAGGGCCAGGTGCTGCACGGCCGGTCCTGGTCGGGCGCCGGAGGGATCGCCCGAGTGGAGGTCAGTACCGACGGCGGAACGAGCTGGCGCCCGGCCCGACTGCACGACCGGCCCCGTGCCGACACCTGGAACCGCTGGTCCATCCCCTGGAAGCCCGAGACCCCCGGCACCACCCACCTCCTCGCCCGCGCCACCGACACCGCCGGACACCGCCAGCCGGACGTCGCCGTGCCCAACACGCAGGGCTACCTGTTCGACGCGGTGGTGCGGCATCCGGTGACCGTGGTCTGATCAGGCACCGTCAGCGGGCGAAGGGGCGCCGCACGCACGGGCGTTGCGCACGAACAGCTCGTGCAGATCGCGTACCGCCGGGGGGACGGAGCCGGATGCGCGGCGCTGAAGGACCAGCAGCACGTCGGTCGCGTCCCCCGCGAGCGGCCGTACGGTGATCGCGCCCCGCCGCTCCAGAGGGTCGCCGAGGACGCTGAAGTCCGGCAGCACCGTCGCCCCCAGCCCCTCGGCGACCATCAGCTTGCCCATCTCGGCGCCGTCGGTGGAGTACGAGAAGGAGGGCGTTCGGCCGTCCAGCAGCCGGTGCAGGAAGCGGTGCATGACGTAGCCGGACCGCATCACGACCAGCGGCTCGGCCAGGAGGCTGTCCACGTCCACGGCATCCAGGGCCGCGAGCGGGCTGTCAGGCCGCACGCACACCACCGGCCGGCCGCGCAGCAGTTCGGTCGTCTCGAAACCGGGCGGCAGGTCATCACCCGCGAGGTAGTTGACCAGCCCCAGATCGAACGCGCCCTCCAGCAGCCCGCGATGGATCTCGGCCTGCTGGGCGCCGACCAACTCGACCTGGGTCACCGGGTGCGAGGCCCGGAACTCCCGCACCGTCGGGATGACGAGCGGCACGGTGGCCGTGTTGACCGTGCCGAGCCGGACCATCCGGCTGATGCGGTGCTGGTCGCCGGCCGCGCCCCGCAGCCGGTCGACCGCGTCCAGCACGCTCATGATGTGCGGCAGCAGCTCCCGGCCCTCGTCGCTGATCTTCGCCCCGGACCGCTTGCGCTCCAGCAGGTCCACACCGAGTTCGCGCTCCAGATTGCGCACGGTCTCGCTGAGCGCGGGCTGGGACAGATGCAGTTCCTCGGCGGCCCGCCGCAGCGACCCCAACCGGGTGACGGCGGCGATGTATTCGAGCTGTTCGATACGCACGACAGGAGAGTGCTGCCGGCCGTCCACCGGGTTCAAGGGAATCCCTGTCACAACCTCGTGAATACCGACTCTCAGCATGTGGAATCACCACCGGGCATTCTTGACCGGCCGGACCCCCTGCTGTTTTGATCGATGACATGAAGCGACTGGACCTCACGCAGCGACGCCATGTCGATCTCGCGCGTGTCTCCAGCTCCTGCTGTCGCTGTCGGGCCTGAGCGCACCGAGGGAAACCCTCGCACTCGCGCCGCTCTCTCTTCGCGCATTTCACCGCCGGCAGATTTCCGTCGTGATGCGGCTCTTGATTTCGGCTTTCCCCGGGACGGCGTTCCCGCCCGCCCGAATCCCGGTCACTGAACACGTTTCCCTGCCACGCGCGCGCCTTTTTCGCGTGCGCAGTCATGCCAGGAGCTCCCATGCCCGTCCCAACCGGATCCGACCCCGTCCGCTTCGCCTACTGGGTCCCGAACGTCAGCGGTGGCCTGGTCACCAGCACCATCGAGCAGCGCACCGACTGGGGCTACGACTACAACCGCGAACTGGCCGTCCTCGCCGAGAACAACGGCTTCGACTACGCCCTCAGCCAGGTCCGCTACATGGCCAGCCACGGCGCCGAGTTCCAGCACGAGTCGACCAGCTTCAGCCTCGCCCTGTTGCTCGCCACCCAGCGCCTGAAGGTCATCGCCGCCGTCCACCCCGGCCTGTGGCACCCCGGTGTCCTCGCCAAGCTCGGCGCCACCGCCGACCATCTGTCGAACGGCCGCTTCGCCGTCAACGTCGTCAGCGGCTGGTTCAAGGGCGAGTTCACCGCCCTCGGCGAGCCCTGGCTGGAGCACGACGAGCGCTACCGCCGCTCGGAGGAGTTCATCCGCGCCCTGCGTCAGATCTGGACCGAGGACCACACCGAACTCGCCGGTGACTTCTACCGGTTGCGCGACTTCTCCCTCAAGCCCAAGCCGCTCAACACTCCCGAACGCCCGCACCCCGAGATCTTCCAGGGAGGCAACTCCACCGCCGCCCGCGCCATGGCCGGCCGCGTCTCCGACTGGTACTTCAGCAACGGCAAGGACTTCGACGGCGTCACCGAGCAGATCAACGACGTCCGCGCCGCCGCCCAAGCGGGCCGTACGGCACCCAGGTTCGGCCTCAACGGATTCCTCATCGCCCGCGACACCGAGGCCGAGGCCCGCGACACGCTCCGTGAGATCGTCGCCAAGGCCGACACCGAGGCCGTCCACGGCTTCCGCGACGCCGTCCAGCAGGCCGGCCCGTCCACCGGCGACGGCAAGGGCATGTGGCAGGACTCCGGTTTCGAGGACCTCGTCCAGTACAACAACGACGGCTTCCGCACGGGCCTGATCGGCACGCCCGAGCAGATCGCCATGGGGGTCCCCCCGGCCGAAGGCTGGGGGAGGATCGTCGCCTACAAGCGGCTCGGCGTCGACCTCTTGCTCCTCGGCTTCCTGCACTACCTGGAGGAGGTCGAGTACTTCGGCAAGCGGGTGCTGCCGCTCGTCCGGGAACTGGAAGCCCAGGAAGCCGCGTCCGCCCCCGTCGCCGCCCGCGCCTGACTTACGGCAGGGCCCAGCCGCCCGCATCCGACACGCTCTTGAGAGGTCCTCGCATGGCCACCGTCCTGTCCGTCTCCGGAAGCCCCTCCGCCACCTCCCGCACCGCCCGGCTGCTGCGCCACCTCGACGACCGGCTCGCGGCCCAGGGGCACGAGGTGATCCCGTTCGACGTCCGCGCGCTCCCGCCCGAGGCCCTGCTGTACGCCGACTTCGGCCACCCGGCGATCGTCGAGGCCACCGCCCTGTTCGAGCGCGCCGACGGGGTCGTGATCGGCACGCCGGTCTACAAGGCCGCCTACTCCGGCCTGCTGAAGGCGCTGCTCGACCTGCTCCCGCAGTACGCGCTGGCGGGCAAGACCGTCCTCCCGCTGGCCACGGGCGGCACCACCGCCCACGTCCTGGCCATCGACTACGCCCTGCGCCCGGTGCTGAACTCCATGGGCCCCGCCCACATCACGCCGGGCTGGTTCACCCTCGACAAGGACATCAACGTGGGCGAGAACGGCACCCTGACCGTCGCACCGGGCGCCGCCGAGGCGCTCGCCCACGTCACCGACCAGTTCTCGCTCGCCCTCGGCGGCCGCCCGACCCTGCTGGCGGCCACCGGATGAGCGCCGCCACGGTGATCGCCGACGACGCCGAGGCTCTCGCCGTCGCCGCCGAACTGGCCGCGGACTTCCGCAAGGACGCCGCCGAGCGGGACGCGCGGCGCCGGCTCCCGCACGCGGAACTCCAGCGGCTTTCCGCCTCCGGGCTGCTCGGGGTGACGGTGCCGGCGCAGTTCGGCGGCGCGGACGTGCGTACGGAGACTCTCGCCGAGATCTTCCGGGTGCTCGCGTCGGCCGACGCCAGCATCGCGCAGATACCGCAGAGCCACTTCGTCTACGTCAACGTGCTGCGTCGGCAGGGCACGGGGGAGCAGCAGGAGTTCTTCTTCGGCGAGGTGCTGGCGGGGAAACGGTTCGGCAACGCCCAGTCCGAGGCGGGCACCAGCCACGTACAGGACATCCGTACGCGGCTCGCGCGGCGCCCTGACGGGTCGTACGACCTCGACGGCGTCAAGCACTACTCCACCGGTGCTCTGTTCGCCGACTGGATCCCCGTCCTCGCCCGCGCCGCCACGACAACCTGCACGTGGCGTACGTTCCGCGCGACGCGCCCGGCGTCACCGTCGTGGACGACTGGGACGGCATGGGGCAGCGCACCACAGCCAGCGGAACCGTCCGCCTGGAGGCGGTGCCCGTGCCCGCCGACCGGGTGGTGGCGCACCACCTCACCTTTGAGGGGCCCCAACTCCATGGCGCCGTGGCCCAGTTGCTGCACGCCGCCATCGACGCGGGGATCGCCTCCGCGGCGCTGGCCGAGGCCGTGGAGTTCGTCCGCACGAAGAGCCGCCCCTGGTTCGAGAGCGTCGGCGAAGGCCACGCGACCGCCGCCGAGGACCCCCTGCTGGTCCAGCGCTTCGGAGAACTGGCGATCCGGGTACGCGCCGCCGACGCGCTGCTCGTCACCGCGGCCCGTGCCGTGGACGCCGCCCGTGCCGACCTGACGGACGACTCCGCGGCCGAGGCCTCCATCGCCGTGGCCGCCGCCAAGGTGACGGCGGCTCAGGCGGCCGTGGAGATCGGCAGCGCGCTGTTCGAGGTCGCCGGCACCCGGTCGGCGCTCGACTCCCTGGGCTTGCACCGCCATTGGCGCGACGCCCGCACCCGCCCACCCGTCGCCCGACCGCCGCCCCTCAATGAGGCGCTTCGCGCCGCCCCTTTCGATGGCACGACCCGGCCCGCTGGAAGGTCCAGCACATCGGCCGCTACGTGCTGCGCGGCGTCAAGCCGCCCCGACACGGCCTGCTGTGACGAACGAACTCGCTACGAACGCCCCGATATGAACGACCGCGATCGGAGACCCCCCATGCCCCTCACCTTCCACTGGTTCCTGCCCACCAACGGCGACAGCCGCCACGTCGTCGGCGGCGGCCACGGCACCCCCGCCACGGTGTCCGGTCGGGACCGGCCGCCGACGGTCGCCTATCTGAGCCAGATCGCCCGTGCCGCCGAGGACCTGGGCTTCGTCGGCGCGCTCACGCCCACGGGTGCCTGGTGCGAGGACGCATGGCTCACGACCGCCATGGTCAGTCAGCACACCGAGCGGCTGAAGTTCCTGGTCGCCTTCCGGCCCGGCTTCGTCTCGCCGACCCTCGCCGCGCAGATGGCGTCCACCTTCCAGCGGCAGTCCGGCGGACGGCTGCTGCTGAACGTGGTCACGGGAGGGGAGAGCCACGAGCAGCGCGCCTACGGCGACTTCCTCGACAAGGACGACCGTTACCGCCGTACCGGTGAATTCCTCCAGATCGTCCGGGGGCTGTGGGAAGGCAGGACCGTCGACCTGGTCGGCGAGCACCTCCAGGTCGAGGACGCGAAGCTGGCCCGGGTGCCCGACCCGGTTCCCGAGGTGTACTTCGGCGGATCCTCGCCCATCGCCGGACAGGTCGCCGCACGCCATGTCGACGTCTACCTCACCTGGGGCGAACCGCCGGCCGACGTCGCCCGGAAAATCGCCTGGATCCGGGGGCTGGCCGAGAAGGAGGGCCGCAGCGTCCGCTTCGGGATCCGGCTGCACGTCATCACCCGGGACACCGCCGAGCAGGCGTGGGCGGAGGCCCGGCGGCTGTTGGCCGGCTTCGACACGGAGACGGTACGGGCCGTACAGGCCGGACTGGCCCGCAGCGAGTCCGAGGGGCAGCAGCGGATGCTCGCGCTGCACGGCGGCAGCTCCGACGACCTGGAGGTCTACCCGAACCTGTGGGCGGGCATCGGGCTGGTGCGAGGCGGCGCGGGCACGGCGCTGGTCGGCAGCCACGACGAGGTCGTCGAGCGGATCGCGGAGTACCACCGGCTGGGCATCGACGAGTTCGTGCTCTCCGGCTATCCGCACCTGGAGGAGGCGTACTGGTTCGGCGAGGGCGTGCTGCCGCGGCTGGAGGCGCAGGGGCTGTGGACGCACCCCTTCCACGATGCGACGGCCGCACGGACCGTGGCTCAGGTCCCTTTCGTGGAGCGGGAATCAGCCAAGGTGCCGCGCATTCCCTAGATTTCCTATCGATTTACTAGGGAAGTGTTGACCCCCGTCGGTGGAGCGAGTGAGGATGACGCTGACCGGGTCGGCCGGGCAGACCGGGACCGCGTTGTCTTCTGCCTTGAAGGAAGTCCGCCATGACAACTGCACCACCGGCCGACAAGACGGTCGCAGCGGTGACCGGGCGCTCCGACTGGCCGCACATCGCCCGCGAACTCGCGGACGATCTGGCCACGGACGCGGTCGAACGCGAGCAGGCCGGCAAGCCTCCGCTCGACGAGGTCGCGCGGCTGCGTGAATCGGGCCTCCTGACGCTGCTCGTACCCGCCGCACACGGTGGCGGGGGAGCGGACTGGCGTACTGCCTACACGGTCGTCCGGACCGTCGCCGCGGCCGACGGCGCGGTGGCTCATCTGCTGGGCAGCCACTACTTCCTCTCCTACTGCGCCCGGTTCTTCACGGGCCCCGACCGTGCCGCCCGTGTCGAGCGGGCGTCCGTGGCGGGGCAGTGGTACTGGGGCGGCGGTATCGCCTCGCACGAACCGCCGCTCATGCTGACCCCGACGACGGACGGCTATCTGCTGGACGGCCATCAGCGGTACGGCTCCGGGGTCGGGGTCGCCGACCGGCTGCTGGTCCGTGCCGCCGCGCCCGGCACCGGTGAGCCCCTCGCCGTCCTCGTCGACCCCGCCCACCCGGGCCTCATGAGCAGCAGCGGCGGCGACACCTTCGGGCAACGGCTGGCGGCCGCCGGAAGTATCGGGTTCGACTCCGTGCCGGTCACGGCCGACGACGTACTCGGCTCCCTCTCCCCGGACGACGGCGCCCTGTCGCCCTTCGCCGGCCTCGCCGTGCCCACCTCCCGGCTGGTCTCCGCCCAGTTCTGTCTCGGCGTCGCCGAGGGCCTGCTCGGCGAAGTCCGCGAGCACGGACGCGCGGTGCACAGCCCGTGGCAGCCCTTCTCGCCCCACCCCTGGACGGGAGGCCCGCCCCAGGACCCGTATGTGCTGACCGCGTACGGCGAACTGGCCGTCTCCGCACGTGCCGCGTCCGCCCTCGCCGACCAGGCGGTGACCGCCCTGACGCACGGCCTCGCGCGCGGCGAGGACCTCGACGACGAGGAGTGCGCGGAGATAGCGGTCCTCGCGAGCGCGGCCGAGGCCGCCGCCGCCCGGGCCGCGCAGGAGATCACCGCCCGGGCCCTGGACGCCGTCGGGGCGCACGCCGCGTTCGCCCGGCACGGCCTGGACCGCTTCTGGCGCGACACCCGCACGCACACCCTGCGTGAGCCGCTCGCCCATCGGCTGCGCGAGGTCGGGGACTACTTCCTCAACGGCGCGCACCCTCCCTTCACCCTTCCCGCCTGAGCGAGGCCCGGCGGGTGAGGGCCGGCACGGCAGTGATGGATAATCTCGCTATGCGGATCTCGGCGAGGGCGGACTATGCGGTGCGGGCGGCGTTGGAGCTGGCCGCCGCGGGGGAGGACACCTCGCTCAAGGCCGAGGCGATCGCCGAGGCGCAGGGCATCCCGCACAAGTTCCTCGAGGGCATCCTCGGCGATCTGCGCCGGGGCGGCCTCGTGATCAGCCAGCGGGGCGGCAAGGGCGGCTACCGGCTCGCCCGCCCGGCGGACTCGATCCCCATCGCGGACGTGATCCGTGTGGCGGACGGCCCCCTGGTCTCGGTGCGCGGTGTACGCCCGCCCGACCTCTCCTACGTCGGTCCCGCGGAGTCCCTGCTGCCGCTGTGGATCGCGGTGCGCGCCAACGTCCGCAAGATCCTCGGCGAGGTCACGCTGGCCCATGTGGCCGCGGCCAAACTGCCCGACGACGTCCTGAGCCTCGCGGACGACCCCGAGGCGTGGACGAACCCCTGACCCCGCCCGGCGTCTCAATGCTCGGCGGCCCTCTTGACGCGGCTCGGATCCGGCCCGACACTCCAGTACGGGAATCCTAGTGAATTGGTAGGGAAATATGGGCCGCTCCGCGCTGGACCTCGGCAGTGACACGGTCCGTGTCGCCGTCCGGCCGCTGCCCCTCCTGCCCCTGCTGACGTCCCGTCGCCACATCGACCTCGAGCGTGTGTGCAGTGCGGCGCATTCCCCGCACGGTGCGGGCGGCGCGACAGCCCGCCCCTGAACCTCACCTCACGTATCGCATTCCGGCCGCGCCGAAGCCGCCGCGCGCCATCGCCGTCGTATGCCCGTGACCGAGTACCCAGGGAGACGTATGTCCGCCCCATCCCCGACAGCCGTGCCGTCCTTCCGGAGCAGGATCGGCTGTGACGCGCGCAGCGGTTACTACGCGGCGCCCCGCCGCTACCGGCTCCACCTGGCCCTGTCGTGTCCGCGCTGTCTGCGCATCGCCGTCACCCACAGCCTGCTCGGCCTCGACGACACCCTCCCGGTGACGCTGCTCCCCGTGGTGCCCGACGCCCCTGACGGCGGGCACGAGGCGCTGCGCCCGCTGTACGAGGCCAGTTCGCACCAGCACCCGGGACCGGCGGTGGCGCCGGTGCTCAGCGACGCCTGGACCGGCACGATCGTGAGCACGCACGCCCCCGACATCCTGCGGGACCTGGCCCGGCGGTTCCGCGGCGACGGCCCGGATCTCTTCCCGCGCGGCGCCGAGGAGGCCGTCGAGGGCATCGGCCGCCTCTGCGAGCAGGGCATCACCGCGTCGGCGCAGTGCGCCGGAGAGCCGGACGTCGACCCGGCGGTGCGCGACAGCGCGCTCGCCACACTGCTGGACGCCCTGGACGGGCTGGAGCGGCGGCTGGCCTGCCAGGAGTATGTGCTGGGCGATGAACCGACCCTCGCCGACGTCGAGTTGTGGGTGACGCTGGTGCAACTGGACACCGTGCACCGCCACCACCTGGACGCCGCAGCGGTGCACCGCATCACCGGCCACCCGCACCTGTGGGCCTACGCCAAGCGCCTCGCGGCGCACCCCGCCGTCGGCTCCCACCTCGACCTGGACGGCATCGCACGCCGGCACCACGCCCACTGCCGGGGCATGGAGGCGGCGGGCGCGGCGGTGCAGATCGTGGACTGGGCGGCGTGCGTACGGGGATAGGCGACGTACGTAAGGGAACAGGTGGCGTACGTGCGGGAGCGGGCGGCTACTCGGCTCGTTCCTGTGCCCGCATCCACAGAAGGGTGGTCGCGGTCAGGGCGCCCCAGTAGTGCGGGAAGACGTCGCCCCACGGCCGGTCGGTGCCGAACCAGTAGCCGTCCCAGTGCCGGATCGCTATGCACCGTGCAGCCGGGCGTGCGGCCCTTCGGGGCGGGGCGAGTTGCGGCCGCCGGTGAGGTTGTTGCCGGTGGCCGACTCCAGCATCAGCCACGGCCGGCCGCCGCGCATGTCGAGGGAGGCGACGCCCGAGATGAGACGGCTGCGCGCGGCAGGCGTGCCCACGTGGTCGAAGGAGTCGTGGCGCTGCCCTCAGAAGGCCGTCCCCAGGCGTCGTTCAACGCCTCCACGGTGCCATACCGCTCCGTGAGCCAGCGGCCGAAGTGCGCGACGGAGACCGGGCAGTGGCAGCCGAAGCCGGTGTACTCGTTGCCGACGTGCCACATGGCGAGCGCAGGATGGCCGGCGTAGCGCAGTAGTGCAGGCGGGCGCCGAAGGCGAAGTTACGGCCCTCGGCGTCCACGGGCAGCGTCCGCGGGTGCTCGTGGGCGAGCCAGGACGGCGGCGCGGCGGTGGGTGTGGCCAGGTCGACGCCCACGCCCGCCTCGGCCGGCAGGTCCATCACCTCGTCCAGCCACCCGAACTCGTGGACACCGGGCCGCGGTTCGAGCAGACCCCAGGAGAACACGCCGACGGTCACCGGGTTCACCCCGGCCTCGCGCATCAGCCGGACGCCCTCCCGCCAGACGGCCGGCGGCCACTGCTCGGCGTCGTAGTCGCCGCCGTACGCAAGGCCGTTCAGTCGTCGGCGGAGGCCGGCCAGGCGTTCGTCGGCGGGGTCGGGACGGGGCACACGGTCTCCCTCAGCCATGTCAGAGCCATGGCAACCGGTTGTGTCCGGCCGTGCGGGAGCGGTCAGTCGGCCGGCTTCTCCCACACCGACACGTGCTTGCCGCTCTCGCCCGTGAACGGCTCGCGCGTCCAGTCCTCCCACCGGTCGCGCAGCCGGAGACCGGCGAGGCGCGCCATCAGGTCCAGCTCGGCCGGCCAGACGTACCGGAACGGGATGGACGAGTGCTCCGCGCGGCCGTCGACGATGGTCACGTAGTTCGAACTCATCGCCTGCGTGGCGGGGTCGTAGGTGTCGAACGCCCAGCGTGTGTCGCTGATGTGGAACGGTACGGCCTGCTGCCCGGCCGGGAGCCTCCGCAGCTGCGGGACCATGACCTCGACGACGAAGCGGCCGCCCGGCGCCAGGTGCGCGGCGACGTTGCTGAAGCAGTCGACCTGCGCGTCCTGGGTCGTCAGATTCATGATCGTGTTGAAGACCAGGTACGCGACGGAGAAACTCTTCTCCACGCGCGCTGTCGCGAAGTCCCCGATCGTCACGTCGATCGCGTCGCCGCCGGGTTTGGCGCGCAGGCGGTCCACCATGGCGCGGGACAGGTCGATGCCGTGCACCGGGACACCGCGGGCGGCCAGCGGCAGCGCGATGCGGCCGGTGCCGATGCCGAGTTCGAGTGCCGGGCCGTCGCCGGCCAGTTCGGCCAGCAGGTCGACCGTCCGGTCCACCACGTCGGGGCGGAACTCGCTCGCCTCCGACTCGTCGTAGTCGGCAGCGACGTTCTCTCCGAAGTAGCCATCGTCATCGATCACGCCGGGACCGTACTCCGGGCCGTGCCGCCGTGCACGCGATTATCCGCGGACGGTCGACAGGGGTGCCGGCACCACCATGACCGGGGGGTTGGGACGACTGTCCTCGGCGCCTTCGCCACCTAGATTCCAGCAGGAGGAACGTACTGCGCGGCGGGCTGGTCGCCACGACGGCGGGGGTCGTGGCGCCCGGGCTGGGCGCACCGGTCGCGGCGGCCGAGGACGGGGCGGCCTGCCCTCCGCCTCCCGGAGCGGCCATGGTCGGGCCCGCCGATCCGCGGTTCCGGTCGCCGGCGACCCGGGGCTACAACCGCCGGTTCGTGGGCAGGCCGCAGCACGTCTGGTGACCGGCACGACCGCGGACGTCGTACGGGCCGTGCAGCAGGCGGTGGACAGCGGCTGACGGATCACGGTCCGCAGCGGCGCCGACGGCTTCGAGAACCAGGGCGCGCAGTGTGGTCGCCACCCGCGAACCCGCCGACCCCCACCGGGACTTGTGGTGGGCGCACACCGGAGGTGGCGGCGGCAGCTTCGGCATCGTCACCCGCTACTGGTTCCGCACACCCGGCGCCGACGGCGACGACCCGTCCGGCCTGCTGCCCGCGCCGCCGGCCGGCGTGCTGAGCTTCTCGGTCTCCTGCGCGAAGGGGTGGTTCACGGCCGTGCACTGGCACCCCGAGGGCACCGCACACCAGGACCCGGCACAACAGGGCCTCTTCGACACTCTGGTGAGGGCCGCACGCCGGCGCGCGTGAGTTGGGAGGCGTGGTTCAGCGCCGTCCGTGCATGCCTCGCTGGGGCGGACGGGCGTGGTTCGGTGGGGTTCGCGCCCTTCTGAGGCAGGCGGGCTTGATGCGTGGGAGGTGCGCCCGGCTGGGGGAGGTGGGCGTCGTTCGGTGGGCCCGTGCCAGTTGAAGCGGACGGGCGCGCTCCAAGTGCGGCCCACGCCTCCCGCCGAGCAGTCGGGCGCCCCGTCACGCCTTCGGGCGGCGCCCACTGCGTCGAGGTGCCGGCTCGGCCCCGTCGAGCAGGGCGAGACGGCGTTCCTCGCCCTGCTCCTCGACCTGGAGCACAACCCGGCGCAGCCCCTCCGCGACGCTCCGGCACTCCTCGTCGCTCAGTTGCCCCGCCAGATGCTGCCGGACCGTCGAGGCGGCGCGGTAGATACTGGCGACGACGGCCATCTGCTCCCGATGCAACGGGCTGCCGCCGAGCTTGGCCTCGGCCGGCTTCTCGGCTTCGCTGATCGATCGTTGGCCGGGCATGGCACACTCCTTCGCCGCGGGCGCGTCGGACTCAGCCGCTGTCCGCCCGGGGCCCACCGGCCTCCCGTAGGGGAGCGCCTTGGTGGGCCGGATCTGGGGCGAGCACATGGGCGCGTATCTGCATCGCCCGACGCCCCCGGTCCGGGATTCCCGGGCGTTCCAGTGGTCGAGGTGAACCCCACACACTGGAGAGCAGCGCCCACTCACAGGTCATCACGGCTTGCGGAGGACGATCCGCGTTCGTCCGGCGAGGACGCGGAGTGGGCTCGTCGCAATTCGTCCAGCACCCGACGCCACGACCTGATGAGATCAGGGATCTGATCGAGGAGCCCCTTCAGGGCGTACATGAACGCCGACACCACGCTGGCCGCGCCCAAAATCGCCAGGACGACTTGTAACTCCATGCTCGGCTCCTCCTCCAAGCGGAGATGGCCGAACCGAGCGCGAGCCGCGAAGGACGATGGCAGGTGTCTCAGGTCGACCACCACTGCTTCAGTGATCAACTGAGGCCCTGCCGACGTACAGGCCGCATGTGAAGTTGTCGCGATTGACGCGATGCCGAATGCCTCGGCGACCGCGCCCGAATGGGACGTCGGACCCGTTCCCGTCGCAGTCGACACACATGCCGACCGTGCACCGCGGAGTCTAACCGCAGGGATGCGGCTGGGGAGGGCAGATCGAGACGTAGCCGCAGATTTGTTTATCGTCGGCACAAAGTCTGCTCCGGGAGGGTAGGGGGAGCCGACTGTCCTGGCTCCGTCAGAGGTGCCACCCTGGGACGAGAGGATCCGCCGAGGGAAACTCGGGAGGGCCCGATGGGACGTGATGTGCCGGCCCTGGTGTTCACGCGGGAGGACCGCCGCAGGTACCGGGAGAAGATGCACACCTGCCTCGACGTGCTGGCGCAGATGCTGCGCGAGTCGACGTTCGAGAGCGAGCTGCCCCGGGTCGGGCTGGAGATCGAGCTCAACCTGGTGGACGCCGACGGGCTGCCCGCGATGCGCAACACCGACGTGCTCCAGGCGATCGCCGACCCCGCCTGGTCCAGCGAGCTGGGCCGCTTCAACCTGGAGATCAACATCCCGCCCCGCCAGCTGACGACCGGCGGCCCCGGCGCCTGGGAGCAGGCGATCCGTGAAGCGCTCAACCACGCCGAGGAACGCGCGTCGGCCGTGGGCGCACACCTCATCATGGTGGGCATCCTGCCGACGCTGGCGGAGACGCACGTCGACGAGACCGCCCTGTCCGGCGATCCGCGCTACCGGCTGCTCAACGAGCAGATCTTCGCGGCGCGCGGCGAGGACCTGCGGATCACGGTGGACGGCGTCGAGCGCCTGTCGACGTACGCCGACACCATCACCCCCGAGGCCGCCTGCACCAGCACGCAGTTCCACCTCCAGGTCTCACCGAAGGACTTCGCGAGCTACTGGAACGCCGCCCAGGCCATCGCCGGCGTCCAGATCGCCCTGGCGGCCAACTCGCCCTTCCTCTTCGGCAAGGAGCTGTGGCGCGAGACCCGTATCCCCCTGTTCGAGCAGGCCACCGACACCCGCCCGCAGGAGATCAAGGCCCAGGGCGTACGACCCCGGGTGTGGTTCGGGGAGCGGTGGATCACCAGCGTCTTCGACCTGTTCGAGGAGAACGTGCGCTACTACCCGGCCCTGCTCCCGCTGTGCGACGACGAGGACCCGCAGCAGGTGCTCGACGGCGGCGGCGCTCCGGAGCTGGGCGAGCTGACGCTTCACAACGGCACGATCTACCGCTGGAACCGCCCCGTCTACGCCGTCACCGACAGCGGCCCGCACCTGCGCATCGAGAACCGGGTCCTGCCCGCCGGCCCCACCGTGGCCGACATCATCGCCAACGGCGCCTTCTACTACGGCCTCACCCGTGCCTTGGTCGACGAGGACCGGCCGATCTGGACGCGGATGTCCTTCTCGGTCGCCGAGGAGAACCTCCACACCGCGGCTCAGGACGGCATCGACGCCCGCCTGTACTGGCCCGGCGTCGGTGAAGTGCCGGTCACGGAACTGGTGTTGCGACGCCTGCTGCCCCTGGCCCATCGGGGCCTGGAGCTGGCCGGTATGGACACGAGCTGGCGCGAACCCATGCTCGGCATCATCGAGCAGCGCTGCGTCACCGCCCGCAACGGCGCCCTGTGGCAGGCCGAGACGGTCCACCACCTGGAGAAGGGCGGCATCGCCGACCGCTACGAGGCGCTGCGCCGGATGACCAGGACGTACATGGACTACATGCACCTGAACGCGCCCGCGCACACCTGGCCCGTGGACTGACGTCCGCTCAGTGCGCTGCGGACGGGGCGCCGGTGGTTCCCCGCCACTCCTCGGCGGGCGTCAGCGGAACGGGCAGAGGCGGCTGGACCGACGTCGTCAGCTCGATGCGGCGTCCCTGCGCCGCCGAGCGCAGCAGGGCGCTCATCGTCTCCAGCACGTGCAGGGCGAGGTCGCCGTCCGGGCGGGGTGCCCGCTGCCCGTCCGCGGCGACGAAGTCGAGCAGACCGACACCCCGGGCGGCGTCGGCGTACCCCGCGGACGGCGGCAGCGCGCGCCACTGCGTGCCGCCGAGTTCGAAGAGCCGTACCTCGCCGTCGAAGTGGTTCGGATCCGGCACCGCCAGCGTGCCCGCGTCGCCGTGGACCTCGAGCGGCGCGGCGTTGGTGGCGACGCCGTCGAAGCTCGTCGTGAGCGTCGTCAGCGCTCCGCTCACGTGCTCCAGCACGCCGCAGACATGGCTGTCCACCTCGACCGGGATCCGCTCGCCCGCACGCGGGCCGGAACCGATCACGCGCTCGTCCCGCAACCGGCCGGCAGCCCCGATCACCGCACGCACCGGGCCCAGCAGATGCACCAGGGAGGTGAGGTAGTACGGCCCCATGTCCAGCAACGGGCCGCCCCCGGCGGTGTAGTAGAAGTCGGGATGCGGATGCCAGCGTTCGTGTCCCGGCGTGACCATCACGGCCGTGGCGAACTGGGGGCGTCCGATCCGGCCCGCCGCCACCGCCGCCCGCGCCGTCTGGATCCCGGTGCCCAGGACGGTGTCCGGCGCGCACCCGACCCCGACACCGGCCTTGGCGGCGGCCTCCACCACGGCTTGGGCCTCGGCGAAGTCGGCGGCCAGCGGCTTCTCCCCGTAGACGTTCTTGCGGTGGCCGATCGCGCCGAGGGCGATCTCCGCGTGGGCCGCGGGGACGGTGAGGTTCAGCACCGTGTCCACGTGCGGGCTGCTCAGCAACTCCTCGACGGGCAGCGCCGCGACACCGGGGAGCTCGGCGGCGACCGCGGCCGACCGGGCGGCGTCGAGGTCGGCGACCGCGGTGATCCGTACGGCCGGATGACCGGCGAGCGTGTCCAGGTACGCGCGGGAGATGACCCCGAGCCCTACGACGCCGACGCGGTGCGGGTCGCCCACAGCATGCCCCTTTCGATGACGATGCGGACGTTCGGGTCCTCCAGCACGTCGAGGCTGTGCCCCGGTGTCGTCACCACGATCCGGCCGGCGCCCCAGCGGCGGGTCCAGATCGCCGGCGACGTGACCGGCCGGTGCCAGGGCTGCCACGGCCGGGCCGGATGCGTGGTGGTGGCCAGGACGTCGATCAGGTCGTCGTGGAGCACCCAGTACTGCTCGGTGTGCAGATCGAAGTCCTCGAGGCCCGCCGTCACGGGGTGCTCGCGGCCGAGCTCCGTGAGGGTGACGGCGTACGGCAGGTAGTTGTCCTCCTGGCCGCCCCGGCGCTCGCACGGCTCCTTGCCCGGGTGGGTCGCGAACTGTCCTCCCACCAGGTGGAGATAGTCGGAGGAGGCGCGGAAGGAGTCGGCGATTCCGCCGTGCCAGCCGGTGAAGCCGGTCCCGGCCTCGACCGCCGCGCTCAGTCCCGCCAGTTGCCCGGCGCTGATCTGCGACATCGTGACGCACTGCACGACGAGATCGGTGGCAGCCATCTCGGCGGCGTCGGCGTAGACGTCGGTCGACTCCTCGACGCGGACGGTGTAGCCGTTGTCCCGCAGGAAGGGCAGGAACAGCTCCGTCGCCTCGACCGGCCGATGCCCCTCCCAACCGCCTCGGACCACCAGGGCTTTCTTCAGCGTCATCTCGTTGCGTCACCGTTTCCGTGGGCGATCACGTAGTACCGCTCCCCCACTATGCGCGGGTCCGCTCGCGCTCAGGAAGGGGTGCCGAGATCACGAAAGTTTCGCCTCGGGGCCGGGGGCGCCCGCCCGGGCGTCGACCAGCCAACAGGCCCCGGTGAAGCGGACTTCGGCGCCCTGCACGAACGGATCGAAGGCCGCGCGGACCGTCTCGACGACCTGCGCGCGGGTCTGCTCGTCCGCCTCGGGAAGCACCTGACCGACCGGCCCGAGCCGGGTGAAGTAGCCGATCAGTTCCCGCTCGGGCAGCGTGCAGGCGACGTCCACCGGCCGGATGTCGATGCCTGCCCAGCCGCTCTCCGCCAGGATGCGGTGCACCTTGCCGGAGTCCGCGAAGGCGAACTGTCCCGGCTCGTCCGGCCGACGGGCGGGAAGGTTCGGCAGGAGCGGTGCCGCGGCGCGTTCGGCCGTCGTCATGAACGGATTCTCCTCGGGGCCGCGCCAGACGATGAACCGCAGCCTGGCCCCGTCCTCGGCGGCACGCCGGAGATTGGCGAAGGCCCGGACGGAGTCGTGGAAGAACATGACGCCGAACCGTGAGATCACGGCGTCGAAGCCGGCGGGTCCGAAGGCGTGGTCCGCCGCGTCGGCGCGGACGAAGGAGGCCGGTGTGGCCTCCCGCTCGGCCCGTTCCCGGGCGGCGGCGATCATCGGTTCGGAGATGTCGACGCCGACGCAGTGACCGCCCGGGCCCAATCTCCGTGCGACGGCCAGCGTGGTGCCGCCGGTGCCGCAGCCGACGTCGAGCACCCGGCCTCCGTGGCCGTCGGGTACCGCTTCGAGGAGCAGGTCCTCGAACGGCTTGAGCATCCTGTCCAGCAGCGCCTGCGTCTGGACCCATGCCTGGGCGGCAGGTCCGTTCCAACGGACCGCCTGTTCGTCGTTCGTCCTTCGCGTGGCGTCCATGATCGTCTCCTGGGCTTGCATTCACCGGGCCGTGGTGACAGCGTCCTACTTCAAGTCGACTTGAGGTCAAGACCATGACGGACCTGGACATCGCCGAGGTGGCACATCGCGCGGGAGTGCCCGCCTCCACACTGCGCTACTACGAGGAAAAGGGCCTGATCGCCTCGACCGGAAGGCGGGGCCTGCGCCGTCAGTACGATCCCGGCGTGCTGGAACGCCTGGCCCTGATCGCGATGGGGCGGACCGCGGGGTTCTCGCTCGACGAGATCGCGCGCATGCTCACGCCGGACGGGCAGCCGGACGCACAGCCGGACCTCGACCGGCAGATGCTCGCGACCAAGGCCGACGAGCTGGACCGGCGGATCCGCGAACTGGCCGTCCTGCGCGACTCCCTGCGGCATGCCGCCGCCTGCCCCGCAGCGAGCCACATGGAGTGCCCCACGTTCCGCCGTCTGCTGAAGTCCGCCACGGCCGCGACGCCGAGGAGGCGGGCGCCGGGACCACCCTGAGGGATCACGCTCTCGTCATCGGTCCCCGGTCCGTGTGCCGCCGACGGGGGATCCACGGCCGCAGCGGGCCCGGCCGCGCGGCCGCGGACTCCTGGGAGCGCTCCGGGGCCGCCAGATGCTGTTGCAGGTCGAGGTGACGGAACTGGTGGACCGCTCCTGTCCGGCGCAGCACGCCCCGGCGTTCGTGGGCGTCGGTGAGGAAGGCCGTCAGGTCCCGGGGGAGTCGCCGGCGCGTGGCCAGGTGGTGGCGGGCGAGGGTGTAGTACCACCAGGCGTTCTGGCTGAGTGCGGCGGCCAGGCCGACGGTGAGGCCGTAGGCCAGGCCGCGGACGAGGATGTGGGCCGGGGTCATCGGGATGGCCCTGCCGTCCGTGGTCCCGCGGCCCAGGCCGTAGGAGAGCCCGCCCTGCGCGACGTACTCGATGCCGTAGCCGAGCGTGAAGGCGGCGGCGACCGCCAGGCCCACGGCGAGCCACAGCCTGGCGAAGATCCGTCGGTCCTGTTCCAGCAGGGTGACCGGGCCGGTCGGGGCCGTGAGATCGGCGGGCTTGCCGGAGAGGCCGTGCGCGACGCCCACCGCCAGGCCGAACGCGCAGGAGAAGGTGAGCATCGTGGAGACGGGGTAGGAGGCGGTGTCGGCCAGGAACGACTGGAGTTCGGTGACGGCCCAGTGGGTGACGCCGACGGCACAGCCGCCGGCCAGGCCCGTCGAGAACCCCCGCCAGTCCCAGGCCCACCGGGTGCGCACGGTCGGAATGGCATCCGGTCGGCGCGCGGACAGCCGCCCCGCGCGGCTGCCGAACACGCCGCCCGCCAGCGCGTACACCATGGCGGCGGAGAGGGCGCCCACGGCAGCGGCCGTACCACCGTGGTTGAGGCGGTACGAGAAGAAGAGCGTGCCCCCGGTGAGGAAGCCCACGGCGCACATGCGGTGGTCCCAGGTCCAGCCGTGCCCGGTACGAGAGCCCCTGCTGGAGAGCGCGCCGACGATGCCGCCGACGAAACCGTAGGCCAGCCCGTTGGCCATCGTGGCCGCCGGCCACTGCGGCTGCCCGGTGGCGAGCACATGGGTCAGGCCCTCGGCGGCACCCCCGGTCAGGCCCGCGACGAGGCCGCAGCCGATGCCGCCCGCGATCCCGCCGGCCAGGCCCGCGACGATGGCGGCGGGCGGACCCGTCAGCCACCCGGAGTCCAGGCCGGCGAACAGCGCGGTGAGCCTGCCCGCGCCGGTGGCGGCGGCCCAGGCCACGACGCCGAGGACGGCCCCCGTCACCACCTGGGCGAACCGCGGCGGCAACGCCCGGCGCACCTGCCACCAGGCCAGGTCGGTCGTGCCGCCCAGGGTGTGCTGCAGATGCCGGGCCAGCCGGCGCAGGGCGTGCTCGGCCTGCTCGGCGGACCAACGGCACGGGTACCTCGGATGGGGCCGGTAGGCGGCGGGCACGTACGCGTCGAAGAGGTGGGCCCGGACGGCCGCCGTGTCGGGGAAGCGGGCCTCGTCGCACAGGTGCGCGGGCGTGGGGAGCGCGGTTTCCTGCTCTCCAGGACGGGGGTTGTAGACAGTTCGGGCGAGGAAGAGCATCAGCGGTGTGGTGAACGCGCGTGCCACCGGCGCGTCGGTGCCGAGCAGGCGGATCACCGGGTCCCACCGGGCGGCGGCAGCGGTGTCCTGACCGCCCGCGTCCCGTCGCAGGTATGCGGCGATGTCCGGGGCCGCCAGGGGGCGCAGCTCCACCGCCGCCGCGCCGTTGAGCTTGACGGGTACGCCGTGGGCCGGGGCGAGGGTGTCGCCGTATTCCTGCAGACGGCTGGTCAGGACGAGCGGTCGGCCGGGCGGCAGGGCCGCGTTGACGGCGTCCAGCGCCCTCGCGCGGAACGGTTCCGGGATCTCGTCGAAGCCGTCCAGGAGGGGCAGGATCAGCCTTCGCTCCAGAAGGGCGGCGCCGACGGCGTGGCCCGTCTCCGGGGAGCCGAGGCCGCTGTAGTCGCGTTGGAGTTGTTCCGCCATCCAGGATTCCAGCGTCTGTTCCTCGGGGTTCCACGACGCGAGCGAGAACAGCACCGGAACGGGGCCGCCTTGTGTGCGTACGTCCGTGAGGGCGAGCAGCAGCCGGATCAGCAGCATGCTCTTCCCGGTGCCCGGGCCGCCCAGGATCACGAGGCGGCGCGTCGGTACGCGCTCCAGGAACACCTCGGTGATCTCCCCGCCGGCCCCGCTCAGTTCCTCCGGTCCGGTGGCCCAGCCGGCGCGCGGAGCCGTCCGGTCCTGGGCCAGTTCCCTCAGCAGTGACCACGATTCGCCGAACCGGGCCTCGGCCGCCCGCCAGGAGACCGGAAGCGGATAGGGGTCGTTCAGCCGCCGTACCCGGGCCTCGGACTCCCACTGCTGCCGTACCGCCGGCGCCAGCCGGTCCGCCACGCGGGCCAGGTCCTCGCCCTCGTGCGGGTCGGCGCGCAACGTCGCCCACGACAGATACATGCCGCCCACGGACGGCAGCAGAGCGGCCAGGGTCTCGGCGATCCGCAGATCGAAACGGACGGCGAGGCACACCGCCCCGATCATGCCGCCCACCGACAGCGCGAGATAGACCGCACCGACCCGTCGAGTCCGCCCACCAGTCCCCATGGCCGGATTTTCGGCGCGGGGAGACAGCGGATGAGGGACATCGGTGGTTCGGCCCCTCGGACGAGTGATGTCAGATCCAGCCTTGCTCCCAGGCGCGGTGGGCGGCCGCATGGCGGGTCGGGACGCCCAGCTTGGCCATGGCGGAGGAGAGGTAGTTGCGCACCGTGCCAGACGCCAGGTGGACCTCGGCGGCGATGTCCGCGATCGACGCGCCCTTGCGCGTGGCGCGCAGGATCTCCAGTTCGCGGCCGGTGAGGGGACAGTCGTCCTCGGTCAGCGCGGAGGCGGCGATGTCCGGGTCGACGTAGCGGCGGCCGGCGGCGATGTCGCGGATGATCTCGGCCAGCCGGGACGCCGGGGTCGTCTTGGGGACGAAGCCGCGCACACCGGCGGCCAGCGCCCTGCGCAGTACGGCGGGCCGGGCGTGCCGGGTCACCAGGACGATCCGCGTGGGCAGTTCGGCCCGGATCTCCTCGGCGGCGACCAGCCCGTCGGCGGGCGGCATCTCCAGGTCCAGTACGGCGATGTCGGGGCGGTGCTCGCGGGCCAGCCGCACCGCCTCGGTCGAGGTGGCCGCCTCGGCGACGACGGTGAGGTCCTGCTCGAGGCCGAGCAGCGCGGCCAGGGCGCTTCGGAGCAGGTCCTCGTCGTCGGCGATGAGCAGACGGATCATCGGGCGGCTCCGTCCGCGGGGTTGGGGGATTCCAGTGGCTTCGCCGGCAGCGCGGCCGCGACCACGAAGTGCGCACCGTCCCGCTTCCAGGTCAGCTCGCCGCCGGCGGCCTCCAACCGCTCGGCGAGGGTGCGCAGTCCCGTGCCGTCCGAGGCGCCCGGACCGTCCTGCGCGCCGTCGTTGCTCACCTTCAGGCGGGCGAAACCGTCCGCGATCCGGTAGTCGACCTCGGCACGCCCGGCCCGGCTGTGCCGGAGCACGTTGGTGGTGGCCTCGCGCATCACCAGACCGAGGAGGTGCCGGGCGGAATCCGTGAGGCCGGCGGCCACGCCGGCCGGGTCGAGGGTCATCCTCGCGTCGATGTCGGCGGCGGCCAGGACCCGCGTCGCGTTGCCGATCTCGGCGTCCAGCGACGTACGACGGTAACCCCGCACCACGGCCCGGGTGTCGCTCAGCGCATCCGCCGACAGCTGCCGTATCTCCTTCAGCTCCACGGCGGCGCGCGCCGGGTCCACGTCCAAGAGCCGTGCCGCCAACTCGCTCTTCAGCGCGATGACCTGGAGGTGATGACCCTGGATGTCGTGCAGGTCGGCGGCGAACCGCAGCCGTTCCTCCCGGACCGCCAGCTCCGCCTCCAGCCGCCGGGCCTCGTCCAGTCGCCGTGCCGTGTCCCAGGCCCACAGCGGGCCGAGCGTCACCCAGGCCGTGAAGGCGACCAGCCCGGCCGGGAACAGCGCGGCGTACGCCAACTCCCCGTCACCCGCCAGCAGACTGACCACACCCCCGGGCAGCGGCGCGAGGACCACGGCGCCCGCGATCAGCGCTCGCCTCCGGTGCGGCGGGAGGTAGGTGGCGACGTTCGCCACGACCAGGGCGGGCGCGACCGGCCACAGCCCGTAGTCGCGTACGGCGAGAGGGAGGACCGCGAGCGCGACTCCCGCCCCGACAGCGGCGATCAGCCGGCCCACGGGCGCTTCATCGAGGTGTACGTCCGTCGACGGCAGGAGCGCCAACCGGCGGCTCAGCAGGACGACGCTCGCCCACATCTCGACCGCCAGCGCGACGGCGGCCGGGGCGCGGGCCCACAGCGGGACGTCTCCGTCGAGGAGCCACGCGCCGACGAAGACGACCAGGAAACACACGGTCATCCCCGGCACGGTCCACCACGTGTAGCGGCGGAAGCTCGTCAGCCCCGCCGCCGTGT
Source organism: Streptomyces cyaneochromogenes (assembly GCF_003963535.1). Lineage (GTDB taxonomy): Bacteria > Actinomycetota > Actinomycetes > Streptomycetales > Streptomycetaceae > Streptomyces > Streptomyces shaanxiensis. The sequence continues at coordinate 9,196,913 of NZ_CP034539.1, forward strand.
GTTCGATCGACCCGTCCCCCATCCGGTCATTGTGGCCCAGGCGGCATGACAAATGTCATGCGCGGACGTGACAACGCCACGCGCGCGCATGGGGATTCGGCACTACTGACGGACTCGGCGTGGGCCCAGGCTGGAGGTGTTGACGGATACCCCACCCCCGTACCCGAGGAGGGTCCCATGACAACCCCTGCCCCGCCCACGACGGCGGACAGCCCGCACCCGGCCGCTCAACTCAAGCGGCGCTGGCCCACGGTGCTGGCTGTCGCGGTCGTCGCCCTCAACGTGCTCGCGTCCGGCTCGCAGGACGTGGCCGACGCCGTCGGCGGCTTCGCGCAGACTCTGCCGTTGCTGCCCCTGATCTACCTGGTCGTCAACCAGATCGGAAAGCCGCAGGCCACCTGGCCGGTCCTCGGGGCCGGGACGGTGCTGGTGTTCGCCCTCCCCTTCCAGGACGCGCTCGCCCCGTCGACGGTCCTGGTCGCCCTGGCGCTGGCCGTGCTGGCCTGGGGCGCCGTCCGCGGAACCCCGCACGGGCGGGCCACCTTCGGGGTCCAGGCCGCGGGCGCACTCGTCTTCTGCGGACTCGCGCTGGCCGGGCTGGCGGTGGACCCGGACCTGGGCCGCTGTCTGCTGGCGGCCGGCTGGTTCTTCCACGGTGTCTGGGACTTCGTGCACCTGCGGCTCCACAAGGTCGTCTCCCGTACGTTCGCCGAGTGGTGCGGTGTCATCGACGTGCTCGTCGCCGTCCAACTGCTCTTCCTGGTCTAGGTGTGCTCCAAGGGGTGTCCGCCGGACCACGCCGCCGTCGAGGGCTCCGGCACGGCCCAGCCGGTGCGAAGAACGGCCGAGAACCGCCGGGGCGGGGCCCGTGACCGGGCTCCGCCCCGTACGTTGCCACCAGTGGTCTCTCCTGTCCGGCCCGCCAACTCCGCGCACTGGGAGCTTCCTTGGACCCCGCAGACATCTCGGACGCCCACCGCACCGGCCCGCTCTCCCGCCGCAGATTCCTCCAGGCGACCGCCACCGCCACCGCGACCGCAACCGTCACCACGACGGCGCTCACCGCCGTCGGCACGCCGGCCGCGGCCGCCGCCCCGGGAACGACCACGCTCTCCTTCACCGCCGCGACCGGCGGTTCCGCGACCCTCGCCCCGTCGGGCGACCGGCTGGTCGCCGAGATCCAGAACGTGCTCTGGTCCGTCCCGCGCGAGGGCGGCACCGCCGTCCCGCTCACCCATCCCGGCCTCGAACCCACCCGCCCGCAGTTCTCGCCCGACGGCGGCCACCTCGTCGTCTGCGCCTACCGCGGCGGCGGCTTCCACCTCTGGACGCTGCGGCCCGACGGCACCGGATCACGGCAGCTCACCGACGGACCGTGGGACGACCGCGGCCCGGCCTGGTCACCGGACGGCACACGGGTCGCGTTCGCCTCCGAGCGCGGCGGCGACACCGTGACCGGCGCCCCGTACCGCATCTGGGTCGTGGACGTAGGCACCGGCGCGCTGACCCGGCTCACCGGGCGCCCCGGACAGCAGGGCCCCGGGCAGGACGCCCGCTGGGAGGACTTCGACCCGGCGTGGTCGCCGGACGGGGAGCGAGTACTGTTCGTGCGCGCCGGCGTCACCGCGACGGGCGCCCTGCGCGCGACCACCGTCGCCTCGGTCCCCGCCGACGGCTCGGGCCCGGTCACCACCGAGCACACCGACGACTCCGGCGCCCAGCTCATGACCCCAGCTATCTCGCCCGCCGGCCGCCTGGCCTACCTGCGCACCACGTCCTCACCCGCCGCCTCCTGCACCCTCGTCGTGGCCGGCAGACCGGTCGCCGTCCAGGGCGACCTCCTCCCCGCACCGCCCCGCTGGACGGACGGCGGACGACTGCTCCTCACCGTCGACGGACACTTCCGCCTGCTCGACCCGGACGCGGCGGGCAAGGGTGAGGAGATCCCGTTCACGGCCGCGCTGCCCGTGCACCGCCCCCGCTACCGCGGCAAGGCGTACGACTTCGAGGGCGCCGGCACCCGCCCCGTCCGTGCCCTGCACCTGCCCGCGCTGTCACCGGACGGCCGCGGCGTCGCCTTCGCCGCGCTCAACGCGCTGTGGACCGGCGGCACGACAGGCGGCCGCGCACCCCGCAAGGTCCTCCAAGTACCCGCCACCCGCTATGTGCTGGCGCCGGCCTGGACGCCCGACGGCACGGCGCTGGTGTACGCCGATGACCGCGACGGACTGTTCGCGGTCCGGCGCCGTGACCTCGGCTCCGGGGAGGAGACCGTGCTCGCCGGGGGCGGCCGTGTCTTCCCCGCGCTCTCGCCCGACGGGCGGAGACTGGCCTGCCTGGACATGTCCGGCAACCTCGTGGTGCGGGACCTGCCCGACGGAGCCGAACAGGTCCTCGCCGCGCCGCTCGGTGCGGGCGGGCTGCCCGGCCGGCCCAGCTGGTCGCCCGACGGCCGGTACGTGGCGTTGTGCGACCGCAACCGCCTCAACCAGCGTTTCCGCGAGGGCTACAACCTCATCCGCGTCGTCGACACGACCACCAAGGCCGCCACCCTGCACGCCCTCGCCCCGCACACCTCGCTCTCCGACCGCTATGACTCCGGCCCCGTCTGGTCCCCGGACGGCCGCTGGATGGCCGTGGTCGCCGAGTCGGCGCTGTGGCTGCTGCCGGTCCGGGCCGACGGCACCCCGGACGGTGAACCCCGCCGCCTCACCACCGAACCCGCCGACCACCCGTCCTGGTCCGCCGACGCGCGCACCCTGCTGTACCTCTCCGCGGGCACCCTGCGCCTGATCGACATCGGCAGCGGCCGGACCCGTACCGTCCGTGTCCCGCTGGACCACCGCAGGCCGCGCCCGGCCGACACGGTCGTGCACGCGGGCCGCTTCTGGGACGGCACCGGCTCGGACGTCCGTGAGGACATCGACGTCGTGATCCGCGACGGCCGCATCGCGGAGGTCTCCCCGCACCGCACCGGCCACCGCCCGGCCGCCCGCCACATCGACGCGAGCGACCGCACCGTCATCCCCGGCCTGTGGGACGCGCACACCCACCCCTGGCAGACCACGTACGGCGGGCGTCAGACCGCGCTCCAACTCGCGTACGGCATCACGACCGCCGTCTCGCTGGGCGGCTTCGCCTACGAACAGGCCCGCATCCGGGAGGCCGTCGCCACCGGCGCTCTCGCCGGACCCCGGCTGCTGACCACCGGCGAACTGCTCGACGGGCCACGGGTCGCCTACAGCATGGGACGCGCCCACCGCACCCGCGAGGGACTGCACCGTTCGCTGGCGCGCGGGGCCGCGCTGGACTGGGACTTCGTGAAGACGTACGTACGCGCCCCGGGCTGGGTGATGAAGGAGGCCGCGGAGTTCGGGCACGAACGGCTCGGGGTGCGCAGCGGCAGCCATCTGTGTACCCCCGGTGTGCAGGTGGGCCAGGACCTGACGACCCACCTGCAGGCGACGCAGCGGCTGGAGTTCGGGCACGCGACGTCCGCCACGGGGCGCGCCCACCAGGATGTCGAGGAGATCTACACCCGCGCCGGCTTCCATCTCGTCGCCACCCCGTTCACCGCGCTCGCCCTGCTCGGCGCCGACCCCGCGCTCGCGGACGACCCGCGGGTCACCGCGCTCATGCCGCCGTGGGACACCGCGCTGGTCCGTGAGCAGGCCGGACAGCCGCCGACCGAGGCCCAACTGGCAACGCTCGGGCGGGAGATGGACGTCTACCGGCGGATCCTCGCGGGCGGCGGTCTGGTCGCCCTCGGCACGGACCAGCCGATCGTCCCGGTCGGCCTGCATCTGCACCTGGCCCTGCGCGCCCTGCACCGCGCCGGTCTCTCCCCGGCAGAGGCGCTGCGCACCGCCACGCTGCTGCCCGCGCGCGTCTTCGGCGCCGACGACGACCTGGGCACGCTGGAGGAGGGCAAGCTCGCCGATCTCACGGTCGTGGACGGCGACCCCTTCACCGACTTCGCCGCGCTGATCCGCACGGCGGCGGTCCTGCGCGGCGGCGTCCTGTTCGAGCAGGCCGACCTGGTCGGCACCTTCGACATCCCCGGCACATCCGACACCCCCGCCACCTCCGACACCGCCACCGAGCGGCGGGCGGAGGAGGCGTGGCTGGAGGTGAGCCGGCGTATGCGGCGTGAGGGCTGCTGTGACCTGTGAGCGGGTCACGGCCCACACACACTTCCTGTGACATCTGTGCAGGAGCATCACTTCGACTGCACACAGCCCGTCCAAAGCCTCGTTAGCGTTGCAGGCCGTTCGATCCCGCGTACGAACACAGAAAGACCGCAGATGGACTATTGCTCCTCGTGCCGTCGGCATCTCAACGGGGCCCTCGTGTGCCCCGGGTGCGGCGCCTACGCCCCGGACATCGCTCCCTCCGCGGTTGGGGGTCCCGCCGCTGCGGTGGCGCCCGGCGCGGCCGACACCGCGACGGCGGCGTGGGAGACGCCCGCCCACGACACCTGGTACGACGGCTACTTCCGGGACGAGCCGGCGCCGCCGGCCGACGTGGAGGAGACCGAGCCCGTAGCGCAGTCCCCCGACGTGGAGGGCGTACCCGTCGCCCCGATGGGCCGGGCCGCTCGGCGTCGTCAGCGGGCCCGCTGGAAGAAGAACCAGCGCAAGGCCGTCGTGGCGACCGCCGTCGCGCTGGTCGGCGGCGGACTGACCGTGTCGGCCATGGACCGGGGGTCCGCCGACAAGGCCCAGGCGGCCACCGCGCCGGAGAACCCCAACACGGCCGTCGTGGAGCAGCAGGTACCGGAACTCACCCGTCCGGCGTCCACTCCGCCGGACACCCGTGAAGCGCCGCGCACCGACACGCCGGGCTCGAAGCCGACCCCGACCAACGCCGCGCGCGAGGCCATCACCACACCGCACACCACGCGCCAGTTCACCCGACCGGACGCCGCCTCCACCCCGAGTCCCACGGCGACCTCGGTCCCGCAGACGCAGCCCGTCTCCCCGGACACCGGAGGGGCGAACTCCGGTGACGGCGGTGACTCGGCGGGCGAGCAGCAGACGCCGGCCCCGTCGGCGACCGAGGGCTCCGACTCCGGAACCTCCACGTCGCCGTCGAGCCCGGCTCCGGAAGAGACCTCGCCGGCGTCGCTCTGCGTGCTCAACCTCGTATGCCTTGGCTGAAACATGCTGGGGAACTGACTTGATCGCCTCGGCGCACGCCACCTGAGATCACCGTCACCCTCCCGCACCACCACACAACCTCGTGGATGCGGTCATGCTGGAAGAAGCGGAAGTCGATCTCCTCACGGAGATCGGCACCAGCAGAGTCGGGACGTCGTACTCAGGAAGGAAAACGCTCCATGGTCGAGCAGGACGAGCGCTTCGATGTCGTGGTCCTCGGCGCGGGCCCCGGCGGCTATGTGGCCGCCATCCGCGCCGCCCAGCTGGGCAAGCGCGTCGCCGTCGTGGAGGAGAAGTACTGGGGCGGCGTCTGCCTGAACGTGGGCTGCATCCCCAGCAAGGCGCTGCTGCGCAACGCCGAACTGGCGCACATCTTCACGCGCGAGGCGAAGACCTTCGGCATCAAGGTGGAGGGGCAGGTCTCCTTCGACTTCGGCGAGGCCTTCCGCCGTAGTCGCAAGGTCGCGGACGGCCGGGTCAAGGGCGTCCACTACCTGATGAAGAAGAACAAGATCACCGAGATCGACGGCCGCGGCACCTTCCTCGACCCGCACACCCTCCAGGTGGCCGGCTACGACGGCGAGACCCGCACCATCGGCTTCGACCAGTGCATCATCGCCACCGGCGCCACACCCAAGCTGCTTCCCGGCACCCGGCGCAGCGCGCGCGTGGTGACGTTCGAGGAGCAGATCCTGGCCGAGGAACTGCCGGGGTCGATCATCATCGCGGGCGCCGGCGCCATCGGTGTCGAGTTCGCCTACGTCCTGCACAACTACGGCGTGAAGGTCACCATCGTCGAGTTCCTGGACCGGATGGCCCCGCTGGAGGACGCCGAGGTCTCCGCCGAACTCGCCAAGCAGTACCGCCGGTTGGGCATCGACGTGCTCACCTCCACCCGGGTCGACACCGTCGACGAGTCCGGCGAGCAGGTGCGCGTCACGGTCACCGGCAAGGACGGCGCCCAGCAGGTCCTGGAGGCCGACAAGGTGCTCCAGGCGATCGGTTTCCAGCCGAACGTCGAGGGCTACGGCCTGGACAAGACCGGCGTGAGGGTCACCGAGCGCGGCGCGATCGACGTCGACGGCCGCTGTCGGACCTCGGTCCCGCACATCTTCGCCATCGGCGACGTCACGGCGAAGCTGATGCTCGCGCACGCAGCCGAGGCCATGGGCATCATCGCCGCCGAGACCATCGCGGACGCCGAGACGATGGAACTCGACTATGTGATGATCCCGCGCGCCACCTACTGCCAGCCACAGATCGCCAGCTTCGGCTACACCGAAGCACAGGCCCGCGACCTCGGCCACGACGTCAAGGTGGCCAAGTTCCCCTTCACGGCGAACGGCAAGTCCCACGGTCTCGGCGACGCGACCGGCTTCGTGAAGCTGATCAGCGACGCCAAGTACGGCGAACTCCTCGGCGGCCACCTGATCGGCCCGGACGTCACCGAACTGCTGCCCGAGCTGACCCTGGCCCAGCAGTGGGATCTGACCGTTCATGAGGTCGCCCGCAACGTGCACGCCCACCCGACCCTCGGCGAGGCGGTCAAGGAAGCAGTGCACGGGCTTGCCGGGCACATGATCAACTTCTGAGGGTTCAGCCTTCGAGTTCCGAGGGCTCAGCCTTCGAGCCACCAGCGGGCCGCCGCCCAGGCCGTGACGTATCCGAAGCCGTTGACCGCCCAGTGCAGGGCCATCGGCGCCAACAGGCTGCCGGAGCGGCGGCGCAGCTCGCACAGGACGACCCCGGCGGCGGCCGTGGCGACGATCGCGACGGCGACCGTCGGCGCCACGCCCGCCGGGCCGTCCCCGAAGAGCGAGCCGACGGCGGCGTTGGAGCGGTTGATGCCGCGCGACGGCAGCAGGTGCCACAGCCCGAACAGCAGCGACGACACTCCGGTGGCCCAGGCCGTGCCGCGCCGGCGCCGGATCATGGCCCACAGCACGCCACGGAAGGCCGTCTCCTCCAGCAGCACGGTCCCGAACGGCACCCGTACCAGCGTCACCCACAGCACCTGCGCCACGGACAGGTCGGCGGCCCTGGAGTCCCGGAACGCCTCGCGTCCGGCCGGGACCGCGAGGAGCAGCACCACGACGAGCAGGACGACCCCGGCCAGCACGGGAGCCCACCGCAGTCCCCGGCGCAGGCCCGCCGCGTCCAGCCCCAGGTCGGCCCGGGTGAGGCCGTCCCAGCGGGCGACGAGCAGCAGGACGGCCGTCGCCGCCACGCAGACGACCACGTACAGGGCGGGGCTCCGCGCGAGCCAGTTGTTCAGCAGGTTCGTGGCGGCGAGAACGGCGACAGCGCATACGATCGGCATCGGGGTCCAGGTTCCCCCCGAATGCGCGTTCAGCTCAGCTTTCGGCAGTACAGCGCGTCGGGGGTCCGGGAGGAGCCCACCCGGCCGGTGTACGCGACGCCGGCCGCGTACTCGTCGTCCGCGCACTGCCCCTTGTAGTGGCCGTACGCGAAGTCCCCGCCCTTGGTGGCCGACCCCCGGCTGTCGCCGCGGTCGAACCAGACCGTACGGCCGCTCGTGCCGAGCCTGCCGGCCGGGGCGGTCGCGCACAGGGCCGCGGAGACGGCGGAGCCGCGGACGCTGTACCCGATGAGGAACCGGCCGTCGGGGCACTGGAGTTTGGTGTAGCCGGACGCCCAGTCGCGCCCCGGCGTGACGTACCGCTCGTCGACGACCACCTCGTGCCCGCCCGCCGGGTCCCACAGGGCACCGGCGGCCACGTCCGAGCACAGGCCCCGGTTGCCGGTGTGGCTCAGGCCCAGCAGCCGCTGTCCGTCGGGGCAGACGGCCTTGCGGGCGCCGGAGTCCCAGTCGGGCAGGGCCCGCATCCGCCGCGACTGGACGAAGTCGCCGTGGTCGGGGCTGAGCATGGACCAGTCGGCGACCGGGGCCACCGGCCCGCTGCGGCCCCCGGCCTCGATGAGCCGGGTCCACGCCGAGGCGCGCCAGTCGTCACCGTCGTACGGGCCCATACGGTTGCCCTCGGCGTCCCAGTGCAGCAGAGCCCAGCCGTTGCCCTTGCGGTCCTCGTGCCAGCCGACGAGCGGCCAGTACGCGAAGTCGGCGTCCGTGCGGATCAGGTGGTCCACGAAGTTCTCGAACCAGGCGCGCTGCTTGGCGCCCGTCTCGTCCCGGCCGCCGACGCCGAACTCGCTGATCCAGACGGGGGCGGTGAAGTGCCGGTCCTGTTCGGCGGTGACGAAGAAGGCCTGGCGGTTCAGGACGGCGATCAGTTCGGTGGGGCTCAGGTCCCGGTAGCGGGGATCGCTGGTCTCGCCCGTGCCGGTGGCGCCGGTGTGGTGGGGGCCGGTGTAGTCGTAGAAGTGGGCGGAGTACACGAGCTTGCCGGAGTCGACGAGGGTGTGGGAGAGGCGGCGGGCGGGCTCCAGGGTGGGGCGTTCGTGCGCGAAGCCGTCGACCGGGATGCCGGTCCAGTTGATGCCCTCGACGATGATCAGCAGATCCCGGTCGGCCTCGGTCAGGATGCGGTCGCCGACGCGTTGCGAGGCCGCGAACCAGTCGTGGTCGTCGCCGAGGCCCCAGTTGGGGTCGTCCCAGACGGTGCGGCGGACCTCGTTGTAGAGATCGGCGCCCACGACCCGCTGGTTGTCCTTGTAGCGGCGGGCCATGAACAGCCAGTCGTTCTCCCACGCCTCGGTGGACCGGCTCGCGTTCCAGCGCTCATTGCCGTCCACGCCGCAGCACCAACGGGTCGTGTTCGTATGGTTGTTGAGGATCACCGCGAGGCCGGCCGCGGTCAGCTCGCCCACCACGGCGTCGTACACCTGCAGCGGTGTCCTGCCGCGCAGCGAGGGATTGGCGGCGACGGCGTCGTCCGTGACCGGACGGCTGTCGTGGATCATCTCGTTGGAGAAGGGCAGCCGGACGCTGTTGATCCCGATCTCGCGGAACCCGGCGATGATCTCGGCGATGGAAGCCCGGTCCAGGCCGAGCGGTATCCGCCCGGAGTTCTCGCCGGCGTGGTGGTTGGCGTCGTCGGCCGGATCGCCGGAGCCGTTCCAAGTGCCGCTGGCCCCGTGCCAGTTGCCGGAGCGCAGCCGGAAGCGGTCGCCGTCGGCGTCGACGATCCAGCGGCCCCGGGTGCTGAGCGGCGGTGTCCAGTCCTGCGCGGCCCCCGAGACGGGGGGCGAGGCGGAAACCTCGACGGCGGATCGCTGCCCGGCCGGGGCCATGGCCCCGGCCTCGGGCGAGGGCGTCAGTGGGGACAGGAGCAGTACGGCGGCGAGTGTGCTCACCAGGGATCCGCGCACGGGCACCATCCATCCTGACGGCTGCTTGTCATGGCTGCGTCATCATGGAGGACGGCGGGGCATTGGTCCAGTCTTTCGCGCGGCAGGTCACGGGCCGGCCTTGATCGTCTTCATGGTCAGGTGCGACTCGACGCGCAGGACGCAGGGAATGCCGGTGAGTTTGCCGGTGAGGAAGGCCTCGTAGGCGGCGTGGTCGGCGACCGCGACGCGGATGAAGTAGTCGGGCCGGCCGAACATGCGGCGGAACGCGATGACCTCCTCGTAGGAGGCCACGGTGTCCTCGAAGTCCAGGAACGTCTTGCGGTCGGTGGCGCTCACCTCGACGTCGATGAGGACTTCCAGTCCGCGACCCACCGCCTCCGCGTCGATGACGGCCCGGCACCACCGTCGCACCGCTCGCGACGATCGCCGTGGCCGCGTTCCTGGTGAACCTCCGGCACGTCTTCTACGCGCTGTCCTTCCCCCTGCACCGGGTGACGAGCCGCCTCGGCAGGACGTACAGCACCTTCGCGCTCTGCGACGAGGCCTACGCCCTGACCGCCGGGGGAAAGGCACGCTCCTGGTCCGGCCGGCGCATCCTGTGGCTGCAGTTCCTCCTGCACCTGTACTGGACAGCGGGCGCCACTGTGGGCGCCCTGCTCGGAGCCCTCGTCCCGGACGGTGTCACCGGCCTCGACTTCGCGCTGACCGCCCTGTTCGCCGTGCTGGCCATCGACGCCGTCCGCGAGCGGCGCGGCGACCTGCCGACCCCACTGCTCGCCCTGCTCAGCACCCGTATGCCCGCCGGCATCATCGTGATCCTCGTCGTCTACTGCCTGCGCGACCTGCCGCTGACCCAACCCCGTGTCCTCGCCCCGCTGTCGGCCCTGGCCGTCACGGTCGGCCTGCACCTGTGGCGCCGCAACGCCTTGTTGAGCATCCTCGGTGGTACGGCCCTCCACGTGGCGGTGACGAGCACCGCGTTCGCCCACTGAGGGCTCCGCACCCCCGGGAGGCACGATCGACATGCCGGCCAAGAACCTCACCGCCAACCGCTCGGCCCTCGGCCATCGCCTCGCCTACGCCCTGCGCCACCCCGACCGCGTACCGCGCCATCTGGCCCGCACCGCCCGGGACATATGGCTGCGCAGCCGCCACCCGGACCACGTCTCCTACTACCGAGCCGTGATGCGCTCCGACACCCGGGCCGACCCCGACGCGGCGGTCGGCAGCCACAGCCGCGAGCGGTGGCTGGCGCTCGGGGCGATGCAGTTCGACTACCTCGTCGGCCACGGCCTGCGCCCCGAGCACCGGATGCTGGAGATCGGCTGCGGCAACCTGCGCGGCGGCTGGCGGTTCATCCGCCATCTCGACCCCGGTCACTACTACGGCATCGACATCTCGCCCGACATCCTCTTCGCCGCCCAGGACACCGTCGTGGAGATGGGCCTGCAGCAGCGGCTCCCCCTGCTGACCCCGGTGCGCGACCTGACGCTGCGGTTCCTGCCCGACGCCCACTTCGACGTCGTGCACGCGCACAGCGTCTTCTCCCACTCGCCGCTCCCGGTCATCGAGGAGTGCCTGGCCAACGTCGGCCGGGTGCTGGCCCCCGGCGGCTGGTTCGACTTCACCTTCGACCGCACCGAGGGCGAGGAACACCAGGTCCTGCGGGAGGACTTCTACTACCGCACCGAGACCCTCGTGGCCCTGGCCGAGAAGCACGGCCTGCGGGCGCGTTTCATGACGGACTGGGAGGCGTTGCCGCACGGCCAGTCCAAGATCCGCGTCACCCATGCCGAGTGAACGGACGCCCCGTCATCAGGTCATCCGTCCCGGACTCTTGACTCGTAAAGCCGAAGTGGCGATCCTCTGTCGCACATATTGCGAGGTCATGACAACCTGGCCCCGCATCCGCCGACCGAGGGACGTGGGCAGTGACCAGTGCCGGACGCCCGTACCGCAGACGCAAGAACGTCACCGTTGTGTCGCTCCTCCTGCTCGTGCTGTCCATCGCGCTGGGCCCCACGCCCAGCTCGGCGGCCGGATCCGACTGGTGGAACCCGACCGCACGGCCCGCGCCGGACTCCGGCATCAACGTCACCGGCGAGCCCTTCACCGGCACCAACGCCAAGGGGGAGGTGCGGGGCTTCGTCGACGCGCACGACCACATCTTCTCCAACGAGGCCTTCGGTGGCCGTCTGATCTGCGGAAAGCCGTTCTCCGAGCAGGGCGTCGCCGACGCCCTCAAGGACTGCCCCGAGCACTACCCCGACGGCTCGCTCGCCATCTTCGACTTCATCACCAACGGCGGCGACGGCAAGCACGACCCGGTCGGCTGGCCCACCTTCAAGGACTGGCCCGCCCACGACTCGCTGACCCACCAGCAGAACTACTACGCCTGGATCGAGCGGGCCTGGCGCGGCGGCCAGCGCGTACTGGTCAACGACCTCGTCACCAACGGCGTGATCTGCTCCGTGTACTTCTTCAAGGACCGCAGCTGCGACGAGATGACGTCGATCCGGCTCCAGGCCAAGCTGACGTACGACATGCAGGCCTACATCGACAAGATGTACGGCGGCACGGGCAAGGGCTGGTTCCGGATCGTCACCGACAGCGCGCAGGCCCGTCAGGTCATCGAGCAGGGCAAGCTGGCCGTCATCCTCGGCGTGGAGACCTCCGAACCGTTCGGCTGCAAGCAGGTCCTCGACATCGCGCAGTGCAGCAAGGCGGACATCGACAAGGGCCTGGACGAGCTGCACGCGCTGGGCGTGCGCAGCATGTTCCTGTGCCACAAGTTCGACAACGCCCTGTGCGGGGTCCGCTTCGACTCGGGCGGGCTCGGAACGGCCATCAACGTCGGGCAGTTCCTGTCGACCGGCACCTTCTGGAAGACCGAGACGTGCAAGGGGCCGCAGCACGACAACCCCATCGGCAACGCCACGGCGGCCGAAGCGGAGCAGGAGCTCCCGGCGGGCGTGGAGGTCCCCTCGTACAGCGCGGACGCCCAGTGCAACGTGCGAGGGCTCACCGACCTCGGCGAGTACGCCGTGCGCGGCATGATGAAACGCAAGATGATGCTCGAGATCGACCACATGAGCGTCAAGGCCACCGGCCGGGTGCTCGACATCTTCGAGGCCGAGTCCTACCCCGGCGTCCTCTCCTCGCACAGCTGGATGGACCTGGACTGGACCGAACGGGTCTACGGCCTCGGCGGCTTCATCGCCCAGTACATGCACGGCTCCGAGGGCTTCATCTCGGAGGCGAAGCGCACGGAGGCCCTGCGCGACGAGTACGGCGTGGGCTACGGCTACGGCACCGACATGAACGGCGTCGGCGGCTGGCCGGGCCCGCGCGGAGCGGACGCCCCCAACAAGGTGACGTACCCCTTCAAGAGCGTCGACGGCGGCTCGGTCATCGACCGGCAGACCACCGGCGAGCGCACCTGGGACCTCAACACCGACGGCGCCGCCCACTACGGCCTCGTCCCGGACTGGATCGAGGACATCCGCCGCGTCGGTGGCCAGGACGTGGTGGACGACCTCTTCCGGGGCGCCGAGTCCTACCTCGACACCTGGGGGGCCTCCGAGAACCACCAGGCCGGCGTGAACCTCGCGCGCGGCGCGGCCACATCCGCCAGTTCCTCGGAGTGGAGCCTGTTCACCAGCTACCAGCCGAACCGGGCCGTCGACGGCGACGGCGGCACCCGCTGGGCGAGCGACTGGAACGACGACCAGTGGTACCAGGTCGACCTCGGATCCACGCGGTTGGTCAAGCGGGTCACCCTCGACTGGGAGCGCGCGTACGGGAAGTCGTACCGCATCGAGCTCTCCACCGACGGTGTGAACTGGCGGACGGCCTGGTCCACGACAGCCGGCGACGGCGGGCTGGACACGGCCCGCTTCACCGGTACACCCGCCAGACACCTGCGCATCCAGGGGCAGGAGCGCGGCACCGACTGGGGCTACTCCCTCTACGAGGTCGGCGTCCACAGCAGCTGACACCCACGAGAGGGGCTCCATGGCACGGTTGCCGTCCGCCGAGCGGCGGCGACAGCTCACCGAGGCGGCGATCAGGGCGATGAGCCGGGACGGCGTCCCCAGGACGACGACCCGGTCCATCGCCGCCGAGGCGGGCGTCTCGCTGAGCGTCTTCCACTACTGCTTCGACTCCAAGCAGGAGCTGATCGAGTCCGTCATCACGACCATCACCGGGCACTACGTCACGATCGTGCAGGAGGCCCTGCGGCCCAGGGCCACCCTGGAGGAGACGGTGCGGGCCGGCTTCCAGGCGTACTGGGACCACGTCCGCGCCCACCCGGACGAGCACATGCTCACCTACGAACTGACCCAGTACGCGCTGCGTCAGCCCGGCTTCGAGCATCTGGCACGACGGCAGTACGAGCTGTACACCGAGACGTACACCGAACTCATCGAGCAGGTGCGGCAGACCATGGGCCTGCGCCTGCGGGTCCCCGTCCCCGTGCTCGCCCGTTACCTGGCGGCCATGACCGACGGGCTGACCCTCAACTACCTCGTGCTCGGCGACGAGGCGGCCTGGAACGACATCCTCGACACGGTCACCGCGCACATCGCCGGGCTGGTACAGGAGACCTGACCGGGAAGGTCACCCACTCGCGGCGGCCCGCTCCCGGGCTCGTTGCGCAGCGTCCCGCCGGAAGAGCCACGGCAGCTCCGGTTCGATCACGAGGCGCAGGGCCCGCCGGACGGGCGAGGTGCACAGCAGCGTCACGACCCCGGCGGCGACGACGGTGACGACGACCGCGCCGGGCGGCCGGTGGATCCAGGCGGGGTCGTACCAGCCCCAGTACTTGGCGCCCTGCGCGACGAAGCCGTGCAGCAGATAGCCGTACAGCGTGCCCGCGCCCAGCGCGGTGCACCACATCCGCCGCCCGGGCACCCAGGCCAGGAAACACGCCACCAGCAGCAGGGAGCAGACGAACAGCACCGGCGTCATCACGACCCCGTACCACCCGGGCGCCCCCAGTTCCTCGGCACTGTCGCGGTGGTAGAACCAGCCGCCCGTCATCCGCGGCACCGCCCAGTACGCCACCGCCGACGCGCCCACGAACACGGGCACGGCCGCGATCCGCACCGCCCGGCGCCGCACCAGCCGGAAGTGCTCCGGCTTCAGCGACAGCCCCAGCACGAAGTACGGCAGGAACTGCAGGATGCGCTGCAGGTCGAGGTCGTTGCCGATGGACGGCGAGAGGGTGGCCAGCATCGCCACGCCGAGCGCGAGCGGCACCGGCAGACGCACCCGCTGCCACAAGGGCGTGGTCAGCCGCCACAGGAACAGCGCCGCCAGGAACCACGTCAGATACAGCGGGTCCAGCAGGCTGATCGGGCGGTCCGGCTCCTGGTCGGTCCAGCGGGTGAACAGGGTGTACGCCGTCTCGAAGACCACGTAGGGGACGACCAGACCGGTCACCAGACGCCTGAGGTGTTTCGGCCGGCCGTCGAAGCCACGGGAGAAATAACCCGAAATGATGATGAACGCGGGCATGTGGAATGCGTACACGAGCATGTACAGCGCGCTGACACTCCGGCTGCCGTCCCGCAGCGGCTCCCACGCGTGCCCCACCGCCACCAGCACGATCGCCGCGTACTTGGCGTTGTCGAAGAAGGCGTCCCGCTGCTTCGCGGGCCCAGGCGGCGCGGCCGTGGCGCGACCGGGCGCCGTGTCCGGGGCGGTGGCGGTCGAGGAGATGGGCTTGGACATCCCACGCGCCTCACCACTTCCTGAGCAGGCAAACCTCCCGTGGCGGAACCCGCAGGCCTTCCGTCGGGGGCTCCTGCCCATACGGCCGTAGGGGTGTGGCCGTAACCCATGTGATCGCTCCGAATGGTGCGACCCGGAGGAATGGCTGACGGTGGATCACGTCAAGGCCTGGCCCAAGTGGTGATAAAGCGTCAGCCACCCGGGCCGTGATGAAAGGACTCACCTATGCGCTCTGCCCGCATGCTGCTCGCCACCGCGACGGCCACGGCCGCCCTGGCGATCACTCCTGCCGCCTACGCCATCACCGCGAGTGACTGGGACAAGGAGGACTCGTCCTCCTACAGCGAGGACCACGACAAGGACTCCGGCAAGGAGCACGGGAAGGACTCAGGCAAGGAGGAGGAGAAGGGGAAGGACGACTACGACAAGGACTACAGCAAGGAGCACGACAAGGGAAGCAAGCACGAGGAGCCCAAGGGCGGGGTGCACACGGGTGGCGGAGCGCTGACCCTGATCAACGAGGACGAGTGGGACGGCGGCAAGGAGAAGGAAGAGGGCAAGGAGGAGGAGAAGGGCAAGGACGACTACGGCAAGGACGAGCACGAGAAGGACTACGGCAAGGAGCACGACAAGGGGAACAAGCACGAGGAGCCCAAGGGCGGCGTGCACACGGGTGGCGGAGCGCTGGCCGGGGTCCTGAACAGCGATGACGACTGGGGCGGCGACAAGGACTCGAAGTTCGACCCGGAAAGCTACAAGGACGACGACCACGGGAAGGACTCCTGGGGCGGCGACCACGAGAAGGACTCGTGGAAGGGTGACGAACACGGCAAGGAGTCCTGGGGTGGCGACCACGACAAGCCGCACGGTGGCATGCACACCGGTGGCGGCGGTCTCTCCGACCCGGGCGTCACCGCCGGTGGGCTGGCCGTGCTGGCGGTAGCCGGCACCGGCGTGTACGCACTGCGGCGGAAGAAGGCCTCCGGAACCGCGGCCTGACCATGCCCGACGACACAGCCGCCGTGGCCGCCGCGCGTCGCGGCGGCCCCGTCGGCTCCGCCTTGGTCGTCTCTCCTGCCCTGCCCGAGTGAAGTGTCCTCTGCCCTGCCCCCGTGAGGTGGTGCCCGATGGCCGACGACGGCCGTCCCCCGTCCCCCGAAGCCGCCCCGGCTCCTCCCCACACCGCTTTCGTGTGCTCCGGCACCCCCGCCGAGCCCTCTCGGCGGATAAGGCGCACCGCGGTGACGTTCTTCTGGAGCGCGGTCGCCGCCATGGTCCTGTTGGTGATCATGCCCGGCGGGCCGCACGAGGAGTCCGAAGCCCGTCGCACACCGCACGCCCCACAGGCCGTCGAGTCGTCGGCTCCGCAGGGCAAGCCGTCCGCGCGCACCCACGGCGCCGCGGGCAAGCATCTGCCCAGGTCACGGCCGGTCCGGCTGCTCATCCCCAAGATCTCGGTCGACGCGCCCTTCATCGACCTCGCCATCGGCAGCTCGGGTCAGCTCGAAGCCCCGCCGGCCAACAACACCAACCTCGTCGGCTGGCACGCCGGGGGCGCGTCGCCCGGTGAGGCGGGCACGTCGATCATCGCCGGGCACGTGGACACGGCGACGTCCGCCGCGGTGTTCGTGAGCCTGAGCGAGCTGAAGAAGGGTGACCGCTTCCAGGTGCTGCGAGCGGACGGGCGCAAGGCGTCCTTCGTGATCGACAGCGTGGAGACGTTCGACAAGGACAGCTTCCCCAGCAAGCGTGTGTACGGCGACACCCCCCGCGCCCAGGTCCGGCTCATCACCTGCGCCGGCGACTACGACCGCAGTGTCAGGGACTACACCGCGAACCTGGTCGTCTTCGCCCACCTCGCCTGAGCCTGCGCCGCGTCGGTCCGGGCCTTTGTCCCGGAACCGCGGCACTCCGCGCTGACCTCGTGTCTTACAGTGACTGGGACCAGTTCCGGTGACTGAACCTGTGAGGTAGTCGCGAACCATGCCGACCGAGACGTTTGAGTTCCAGGTAGAGGCCCGTCAGCTGCTCCAGCTGATGATCCACTCGGTCTACTCGAACAAGGACGTGTTCCTGCGCGAGCTCGTCTCCAACGCCTCCGACGCGCTCGACAAACTGCGCCTGGAGAAGCTGCGGGACGACACGCTCGACGCCGAGGTGACCGACCTGCACATCGAGATCGACGTCGACAAGGAGGCCCGCACCCTCACGGTGCGGGACAACGGCATCGGGATGTCGTACGACGAAGTCGGCAAGCTCATCGGCACCATCGCCAACTCGGGGACGGCCACGTTCCTGAAGGAGCTGAAGGAGGCCCAGGACGAGGCCGGGGCCGAGGGGCTCATCGGCCAGTTCGGTGTCGGTTTCTACTCCGGCTTCATGGTGGCGGACGAGATGACGCTGGTGACCCGGCGGGCCGGCGAGAGCCAGGGCACCCGCTGGACGTCGCGCGGTGAGGCCACGTACACACTGGAGACGGTCGACGACGCGCCGCAGGGCACGTCCGTCACCCTCCACCTCAAGCCCGCCGACCCCGAGAACCAGCTCCACGACTACACCTCGCCGTGGACGATCAAGGAGATCGTCAAGCGGTACTCGGACTTCATCACGTGGCCGATCCGCATGGCCGCGGTGGCGGGCGACGGGGACGGCGACAGCGCACCCGAGCCCGAGACGCTGAACTCGATGAAGGCCCTGTGGGCGCGTTCGCGTGACGAGGTGTCCGACGACGAGTACCACGAGCTGTACAAGCACATCAGCCACGACTGGCGCGAACCGCTGGAGACGATCCGGCTGCAGGCGGAGGGCACCTTCGAGTACCAGTCCCTGCTCTTCATCCCCTCGCACGCCCCGCACGACCTGTTCACCCGAGACTTCAAGCGCGGCGTCCAGCTCTATGTGAAGCGCGTCTTCATCATGGACGACTGCGAGGCGCTGCTGCCGCCCTACCTGCGCTTCGTCAAGGGCGTCGTCGACGCGGCCGACCTCTCGCTCAACGTCTCCCGCGAGATCCTCCAGCAGGACCGGCACATCAGGATGATGCAGCGCCGGCTGACGAAGAAGGTCCTGTCCACGGTCAAGGAGATCAAGACCAAGGACGCCGACCGCTACGCCACGTTCTGGCGGGAGTTCGGCACCGCCCTCAAGGAGGGCCTGGTCACCGACCCCGACAACAGCGAGGCCATCCTCGCCGTCGCCTCGTTCGCGACGACACACGACGACGAGCCGACCACGCTCGCGCAGTACGTGGAGCGGATGAAGGACGGCCAGGACGACATCTACTACATCACCGGCGAGTCCCGGCAGAGCATCGAGAACTCCCCGCACATGGAGGCGTTCCGGGACAAGGGCATCGAGGTCCTGCTGCTCACCGACGCCGTCGACGAGGTGTGGGTCGACACCGTGGGCGAGTACGAGGGCAAGAAGCTTCGGTCCGTCGCCAAGGGCGAGATCGACCTCGACACCGAGGGCGACGACCAGGCCGACGGGGAGCGGGCCAAGCAGGCCGAGGAGTACGCCGGGCTGCTCGGCTGGATGGGGGAGCAGCTGGGCGAGGACATCAAGGAGGTCCGCCTGTCGACGCGGCTCACCGTCTCCCCGGCCTGTGTCGTCTCCGACGCGCACGATCTGACCCCCGCTCTGGAGAACATGTACCGGGCCATGGGTCAGGAGGTGCCGCGTACCAAGCGGATCCTGGAGCTCAACGCCGACCACCTGCTGGTCAAGGGCCTCAACCAGGCGTACAAGGAGCGCGAGGACCGCACGGGGCTCGTCGAGTCCGCCGAACTGCTCCACACGCTCGCGGTGCTCGCCGAGGGCGGTCAGCCCAAGGACCCGGCACGCTTCGTGAAGCTGGTGGCGGACCGGCTGGAGCGCACACTGTAGCCGTGACCTAGGCCATGTGGTCGTGTGCGCGGGCCATTGTCAGTGGCCCGCGCTAGCTTCCTTGGAGTCGGCTTCTGGCACCGTTTCCGGGAGGAATCATGGCCTCGCGTCTCAACCCCTACATCACGTTCGCCGGCGACGCCCGGCAGGCGATGGAGTTCTACCAGGAAGTCCTGGGCGGCACCCTGGCGCTCAACACCTACGGGGAGTTCGGTCAGAAGGACACCCCCATGGCGGACAAGATCATGCACGGCATGCTGGAGACACCCAGCGGCTTCACCCTCATGGGCGCCGACACCCCGACCGGTGACCACAAGCCCGGCAACAACTTCTCCGTGAGCCTGAGCGGCGACGACGAGGCCGAACTGCGCGGCTACTGGGAGAAGCTGTCCGACGGCGCCCATGTGAGCGTGCCGCTGGACAAGCAGATGTGGGGCGACGTCTTCGGCATGTGTACGGACCGCTTCGGCATCACCTGGATGGTCAACATCGCGGGGGAGGGCCGCTGAGCGGGCCCCTGGAGCATCGCACCTCCTGGTGCACGCCCGCGAAGCCGCCGGTGGCGCCGAGACGGATGCGGCGCGCGAGGTGCCGCCCGCCGCATCCGCCCGGTCGGTGTTCAGGCAGTGGTGAGTTCGTAGAAGCCCCGGCCGAAGGTCGCGGCCACCAGGCGGCTGTGACCCGCGTCGTACTCGATGTCGTCGACCGGCACCTGCGGCATCCCACGGCCGAGCCGCAGCCAGCGGCCGCCGCCCGTGACGCTGGTGAACACGCCCTGGTCGGTGCCGATGTAGAGGATGCCGCCGCGGGCGACGACCAGGTCGTTGACGGGCGCCGCCGGAAGGTTGCCCGACAGGTTCCGCCAGTGCCGGCCGCCGTCGGTGCTGCCGTGGACATGGGCCAGCGGGGAGCCCGAGCGGTAGCCCGAGTGCGTGGTCCACACCCGCTTCGGGTCCTTGGGGTCGACCACCACCCGGGTGACCCAGGGCAGCCCCTCGGCCAGCTTCGTCCAGGTCGTCCCGAGGTCCCGGGTGACCCAGACGCGGCCGTCGTCCGTGCCGACGTACACGGTGCGCCCGTCGCCCGCCGGGGCGATGGAGGTGATCGTGCCGTAGTTGGTGTAGATCGGGTCGGGGCCCGGGCCGCCGCTCAGGTCCGGGCTGATCGGCTGCCAGGTCGCGCCGCCGTCCGTGGAGCGGTTCAGCACCTCCGAGCCGTAGTAGAGGATCTTCGGGTCGCGCGGGTCGAAGACCACCGGGGTGAACCAGTTGCGGCGCTTGTACGTCGTCCGGTCCGCGAAGTACGTGAGCGTGTCGCCGCCGTCGGTGGAGCTGAAGCAGTTGCCGTACTGATAGCAGGCGAACACGTTGTTCACATCGGTCGGGTTGATGAGGTTCTCCTCGCCGTCGCCGCCGAGGTACTCGTTGAACCCCTCCCCGCCCCAGGAGCGCAGCGAGCCGTTGTCCTGGGCGCCGCCCGAGATCCTGGTGACGTCCTGCGGGCTGATCGCCGCGCTGTAGAGCTGGGTGTACGGCTGGTGGCGGGACTTGACCCAGCCGCCATCGCCGCCCGAGTCGGAGCGGTACACGCCGCCGTCGTTGCCGAGGTAGACGCGGCCCGGGCGACGCGGATCCCACACCATGGCGTGCTGGTCGACGTGCATGCTGGTGTCGTCGGCCGTCCAGGTGCCGCCGCCGTCCTTCGTGGTCATCAGGGGCACGCCGGCCACATGCACATGCTTGCTGTCCCTGGGATCGATCCACACCTTGCCGAACCACCAGCCGAAGCTGGACTGGGAACCCGTCAGATCATCGTCGGCAGGGGTGCGGGTCCAGCTGTCGCCGCTGTCGGAGGAGGCGTAGAAGCCCTCGAAGGGGCCACTGGCCTTGTTGGCGATCGCATAGAGCCGCTCGCCCGCGACCGCGAGGCCGATGCGTCCCACGTCGGGGCCCGCGGCGGGCAGCCCGCCTCCGAGCCGCTGCCAGGTCGCGCCGTCGTCCGTGCTGCGGAAGACGCCCGAGCCGACACCGCCGTACGTCCGCAGTTCCGGCGTTCGGCGGTGGTCCCACAGCACGGCGTAGAGGCGGTCGCCGTCGACGACGATCTCGGTGGCGCCGGTGAACTCGTTGGCGCCGGCGAGGATCCGCTCCCACGTCGAGCCGCCGTCCTCGGAGCGGTAGACGCCCCGGTCGCCACCGCCGTTGTACAGCGAGCCGGCCGCGGCGACATAAATGCGGCGAGGGTTTGCCGGGTCGACGGTGATGGCGCTGATCGCGCCGGAGTCGCGCAGGCCGATCGGCGTCCAGGTCCGGCCGCCGTCCCGGCTCCGGTACAGGCCCGTCCCCTCGTAGGTGATGCTCCCGCCGCCCGGGTTGGGCTCACCGGTGCCGACGTACAGGGTGCCGTCGGGGGCGGTGGCCACCGCGCCCATGGCCTGCGTCCAGCTGTCCGGCCACACCGAGTGGAACGTCTCCCCGGCGTCGGTGCTGCGCCACAGTCCGCCGCTCGCGGCCGCCGCGTACAGGGTGTCGGCGCGCTTCGGGTCGAGCGCGAGAGAGACGATCCGCCCGCCGATGTTGGTGGGGCCGACACTCTTCCAGCGTCCGCCGACGGTGGGCAGCTCGCGGGCCTGCGCGGCGGCGAGGTCATGGGCGTGGCGCGGAATGGACTCGCCCGGCAGGGTCTTCTGGAGGTAGCGGTACTCGGCGGGAGCGGACGGTCCACGGACCGGCCGGTACACATCCGTAGGGCCGGGTGGCGCCGACGACCCGGACGGCGGGGTCGGCGCGGCGGCCGCCGGTGCCGCGAGTAACGCGGCGCCGGTGACCGTGGCGAGAACCAGAGACAGCAGACCTCTGCCCATGAAGCCCCTTCTTCCATCGTCATGGCGATCTCTAGCGGCAACGACGTTACGAGAGAAGGCAGTTGAGCAGAAGGGTGCCTGACGGTCAGCTTGGAGCCGGTTGGAACCTCCGGCACTGGTGGGATCCGGCCGTCCGCTGACGTAACCACCCACGGGGGTAGCTACAGGGCGTAAACCACCGGAAGGAAGGGAAAGGAGCTATACGGCAAACCGCGGGGAGTGGTGGTCAGAGCCCGGCCTGCCGGGCCCGAAGCACGGGGAGGGGCCGTACATGGGCGGGCAGCCCTTGTATCTCGAACCGCGGCTGGAATTACGGCTGCGCTCATTGCTGGACTCACCGGATCTGCTGCACACGCTCACCGACGCCCTCGGGTCACCGCTGAACCTGGTCGTCCCCGACCAACTCGCCGACAACCTTGAGCAGTTCCGCTCGGTCTACGGCAAGCACCACCTGTCCGGCCAGGTGTTCCTCGCCCACAAGGCCAACCGCTCCAGCGCCCTGCTGCGACGGCTCGCGGCGACGGACGCCGGCGTGGACGTCGCCTCGCTGGGCGAGCTGCAGCACGCCCTCGGCGCCGGCTTCACCCCCGACCGGATCACCGCCACCGGCCCGAAGAACCCGGAATTCCTGTGGCTGGCGGCCCGAGCCTCGGTCACTGTCAGCCTCGACGGCCGCGGCGAACTGGACCAACTCGCCACCCTGGTACGCAAACACGCGCTGCCCAGGGCCCGCATCCTGCTCCGGCTGTCGGGGTTCGAGGCCTCCGGCGTGCGCGTACTGAGCCGCCGCAGCCGATTCGGCACCGCCGTAGGGGAGTTGGACGCACTGCTGGAGGCCGTCGAACGGCACGCCGACGTGGTCGACCTGGTCGGGGTGGCCTACCACCTGGACACCACGAGCTTCACCGAGAAGGCCACGGCACTGGAAGGCTGTCTGCGGGTGCTGGAGGAATGCCGGAGCCGGGGGCTCAGGCCCCGGTCCGTGGACATCGGCGGCGGATTCGGCGCCAACTACCTGGCCGACGGCGGACAGTGGGAGCGGTACACGACCGAACTCACCGAAGCCGTCCTGGGCACCCGCCCGCCCCTGACCTACGGCGGCCACGGCTACGGACTGCGCAGCGAAGGCGGCACCCTGCGCGGCACGCTCGGCCTGTACCCCGCCCACCGTCCGGTCGCCGGCGCCGCCTACCTCGACGAACTGCTCGCGCACCCGGCCGCGTCCCTGGGCGGACGTCCGCTGGCCGCCCTGCTCCTTGAGCACCTGTACGACCTGCACACCGAACCCGGCCGAGCGCTGCTCGACCAGTGCGGACTGACCCTGACGAAGGTGCTGGAGGTACGCGACCAGGAGGCCGACGGTCCTCTTGCCGTACGGCTCGCGGCCAAGGCCGACGACGTGGCGCTGGAGGAACACGGGGTGCTCATGGACCCCGTCGTCGTGCCCCGGGCCCCGGCAGGCGTCGGCACCGTGGCCGAGCCGGTCGCCGTGCACCTCTTCGGCAGCCGATGCCTGGAGTCCGACCTGATCACCCGCCGCACGGTCTTCCTGCCCCGCCGCCCCGAACCGGGTGACCTGCTGGTGTTCGCCAACACGGCCGGCTACTGCATGGACTTCCACGCCACCCGGGCCCAGCACCAGCCCGTCGCGCGCAAGGTCGCCGCCTGGCAGGAGGGAGACACCTGGCGCTGGTGCCTGGACGACCAGTACTGGCCGACCACACCCGTGGGGGGAGCGCAGTGAGGTACGACAGCATCACCGAGGCCATCGGCAACACACCGCTGGTGCGCATCGATCCGGCCGTGCACGGCCTCAGGCACATCGACCTGTACGCCAAGCTGGAACTGCTCAACCCCTTCGGTTCGGTCAAGGACCGGGCCGCCTGGAACATGGCGCGTCCGCACCTGGCCGCCGCGGCCGATCAGGGCGGCCAGGTCGTCGAGCTGTCGAGCGGAAACACCGCCAAGGCCCTGGCCGTCCTCGCGGGCATGCACGGCCTGACCTTCAAGAGCGTCACCAACCGGATGCGCATCCCGGAGATCAAGGACCTGCTGCTGTTGCTCGGTGCGGAGATCGAGGAGCTCCCCGGCCAGAGCGAGTGCCTGGACCCCACCGCCACCGACGACCCGCTCACCCTCTTCCACCGCTCCCTCTCCGAGCCCGACAGCACCTACCTGCACACCGACCAGTACTTCAACTCGCGCAACACCGAAGCCCACTTCACCGGCACCGGCCCGGAGATCGTCAAGGACCTCGAGGGCCGGGCACCGGACTGGTTCATCGCCTGCGTGGGCACCGCCGGCTCCTCCACCGGCGTCGCCCGCGCCCTGCGTGAACACGACCCCGCCGTACGGGTCGCCGGCCTGGTCGCGGCCAAGTCCGACTTCATCCCCGGCATCCGCACCATCGACGAGGCGCACGAGGTGGGGCTGTTCGACCCCGCGACCTACGACACCATCGAGACGGTGAGCGCCGACGAGGCGATCGAGGGGATGCTGACCCTCAACCGCCGCTGCGGCATCCTGGCCGGACCTACCGGAGGGGCCGCCTACTTCGGAGCCATACGCCAACTGCAGGCGGCGGACGCTCAACTGACGGAGCGGCAGTCGGCCGTCTTCATCGTCTGCGACCGGGTCGAGAGTTACCTGAGCTACGTCCGCCGACGGCGCCCCGAGCTCTTCGGCCGTCCGATGCGCAGGAACTCCCCGGCCGACGTGTCGGACGCGGAGACGCGCACGGCACCGGCCATCGGCATCGCCGACGCCCAGGCGTGGATCGGCACCGGAGAGCCGCTCGTGGTCGACCTGCGCAGCCCCTACGCCTACGCCGCCCTGCACATCGACGGATCGGTCAACATCGTGGACGAGCTCTTCGAGGAACTCCTGCACGGCGGGCTGCCGTTCAGTCACAACCGCCCGGTCCTGCTGGCCTGCCCGGTCGGCGAGAAATCCGCCCGCTACGCCGCCCTGCTCACCCGCATGGGACACCCGGACGTCCGCAGTCTCACCGGCGGCATCATCGCCTGGCGCGACGCGGGCGCACCCCTCGTACGGGACTGACCGCCATGACCGTATCCAGGACCGAGACCCAAGTCGGCGCCGCCATCGAGGAGTTGGGGGAGTGGCAGCACGCCCTGCGCGCCCAGTTCCCGATCATCACCGCACACCCGGAACAGGCCTACCTCGACAGCGCGGCCACCGCGCAGAAGCCGCAGGCCGTGCTGGATGCCGTCCACACCTACCTCACCACGACCAACGCCAACGCCGGACGCGGCACCTACCCCTGGGCCAACCGGACCACGGTCCTGGTCGAGCAGGCCCGCGACCGGGTGAAGCGGTTCCTCGGCGATCCCGCCCCGGAGCGCTCGGCCGTGCACTTCACCAGCGGCACCACCGAGGGCCTGCGCACCGTCGCCCGCGACTGGCTGCCGGGGCTCCTCGCCGACGGGGACGAGATCGTCGTCCCGTTCGCCGACCACGAGGCCAACATCGTGCCCTGGCTGGAGGCCCAACAGCACCTGGCCCGCCAGGGCGTCCGCATCCGCGTCCGGCCGATGCCGTACCAGCGGGCGTCCGGCGACTACGACCACACCGCGCTCGCGGAAACGGCCGGTGGACGCACCCGGTTCGTCGCCGCCACCCACGTCCACCACGTGTACGGCGGCGACATGAACATCCACCGCATCCGCCGGGCGGTCGGCCCGGACGCGGTCATCTGCCTGGACGCGGCCCAGAGCATCGGTCATCTGCCGGTGTCCGTGGCCGAGTTGGACGTCGACTTCGTCGTCTTCTCCGGGCACAAGGCCATGGCCCTGCCCGGCACGGGAGCCGTCTGGGCCCGCCGCTCCCGCGGACCGGACTTCGTGCCGGGCGGCTGGTCGGGCACCCCCAACACCGTCGGCATCGCCTCCCTCACCGCCGCCATGAACTGGCTGGACGCCGCCGGCACCGACCGGATCGAGCAGTGGACGGTCGCCCTTGCGTCCCGGCTCACCGACGGGCTGCGCCATCTCGACGCCTACGAGATCCTCGGCTGCCAGACCAGCCTGGCCGCCGACTCGCCGGTACAGCGGCGCCAGGGCATCGTCACCTTCCGGCACCACGCCATCGACTCCTCGGACCTGGGCTTCATCCTCTTCAGCCACGGCTTCATGGTCCGCTCCGACCAGCACTGCCAGGGCCGCGCGGGGGAGCGGACCGGGTCGGTGCGGGTGAGCCCGCACGTCCACAACACCGTCGAGGAGGTCGACCGGCTGCTGGCCGTCCTTGCCACCCTCGGGTGACGGTACCGCCGTTAGAGGGAATGGGAACCGTTTCCACCTGTAAGGTCGGCGCGACAGCGACAGGTGCGAGACGGCAAGGTGGCGCGACCGGATGGGGCTGAGCCTGGCAACGGCGGAGCGGTGGGTGGAGCGCTGGGAACGCCAGCAGCAGCGGTACGCCGTGGACCGTGAGGAGCGGTTCACGGTGATCGCCGACGTCGTCGAGCGGGCCGTGACCGGCAGACCGGCCCGACCGCTGGTCGTGGACCTCGGCTGCGGTCCCGGCTCGCTCGCGGCCCGGCTCGTGCGCAGGCTGCCGGACGCCGACATCGTCGCCGTCGACCGGGACCCCCTGCTGCTTGAGCTGGCCCGCACCCACCACGCGGACGCGGCCCGCTATGTCGACGCGGTCATCGGCGAGGAGGGCTGGACACACGCCCTGCGCCTCGACCGACCCCTGGACGCCGCCGTGTCGACGACGGCACTGCACTACCTGAGCCCCGGCGCCCTGCACCGCACCTACCGGGAGCTCGCGGCACTGCTGCGGCCCGGCGGCGTCCTCGTCAACGGCGACCACTTCCCGCACGACGACACCGCGCTCGCCCGACTCGCCGGATGCGTCGGCCGCCGACACGCCGAACGCGGGCGCGCCCTGGCGCACGAGGACTGGGACTCCTGGTGGACGGCCGCCGCGGCTGACCCCGAGCTGGCCGACCTGCTCGCCGAACGCCGGCGCCGGGAGCCGGCCACGGGGACCGACAGCGCGGCGCGCCTGTCCGTGGCCGCGCACGAACGGCTGCTGCGGCAGGCGGGGTTCGGGCATGCCGGTGTGGTCTGGCAGTACGGCGACAGTCATGTCGTCGTCGCGATCCGCTGACGCGGGCAGCCGCCCGCCGATATCGGACGTTGCGCTCGGCTGTTGTGCAAAACGTCTTGGATCTCCAGGGGCGTGCGTCCCGCACGCGTGCTCTCCGGCGGCCTCAAGGCGGCCGCCCTTCTCGTCGCCGTCAGCGACGACCGCTCCGAGAACGGCAAGGCCCGCTTCTACACCCTGCGACTGCCGCTGCACGGCACCGCGTTCGCCCACGACTGGCCCGAGGTCGAGAGCCTCACCGTGCTCGACGACGTGACCGGTGAGCCGTTCGCCCCCAAGGCCGTCGACCCGGAGGCGATCCGCTGGACGCCGGGGGGCCGAAGCCTGCTGTGGACCAGCGAAGGCGCGGCCAACTCGGGGCAGCCCGCCTTGGTCCGCGAGGCGTCCCCCTCCGGCGCGTACGAGCGGGAACTTCCGCTGCCCGAGTCATACGCGCCGGTCCGGTCGGCCGACGGCAAGCTCGTCGCGGGCGTCCGCAACAACCAGGCGCTGGAGGGCCTCACCCTCACCCCGGACGGCCGAAAGGCCGTCACCGTCACCGAGAACGCCCTCGTCCAGGACGGCCCCGCCGCGAGCCTGACCGCCAAGAGCCCGTCCCGACTGCTGGTGACGGACCGCAGGACGGGCGAGGCGCTCGCCGAGCACGTCTACGAGGTCGACCCGGTCTCGGACGCGCCCACCGCCCCGCTGCCCGCCCCCGTCAACAACGTCGAGGGCATCACCTGGGGGCCTAATCTGCCCGGCGGGTCACGCTCGCTCGTCCTCGTCTCCGACGACAACTTCGGCTTCAACTCGGGCCTCACCAAGTTCCATCTGTTGTCCGTTGGTCGGGGCCTGACCAAGCACAGCTAAAGGATCGCCCCGGCGCCTTGACAGCGTGCGTACAGTTTCGCGACGTTTGAGCCTCGTCACATAGTTCGACATGGGCGTAAATGTGACGAGGCGCCAAAAGCGCGTCTTGGGGGGATTCTGGGGGGAGCGGTTCGCCATGCGATCCACGAGCGCCATCACGATTCACAGACCCGAGGAACTGAACGAGTCGCTTCGCCGGGCGTGGCACCGGGCGATGGACGAGTCACCCGACTACGCCAACCCCTTTCTGGCACCGGAGTTCACGCTGGGCGTGGGCAGGTACCGCGGTGGGGCCCGGGTCGCGGTGCTGCACGAGAACGGGGAGGCCGTCGGCTTCCTGCCGTACGAGCGCAACGCGTACGGCGTCGGCCGGGCCATCGGTTTAGGACTCTCCGACTGCCAGGCGCTGGTGCACCGGCCGGGGGTCACCTGGGACAGCCGGCGACTGCTGCGGGCCTGCGGGCTGTCCGTCTTCGAGTTCGATCACCTCGTCGCGGAGCAGCAGCCGTTCGGCCCGTACGTCACGGGGACGTTCGCCTCTCCCGTGCTCGACCTGAAACCCGGCGAGGGCGACTACCCGGGGTGGCTGCGCGCCACGTACCCGGGGCTCGCCAAGACGACGCTGAAGAAGGAGCGCCGGCTGGCCCGGGACGCGGGCGAGGTGCGGTTCGTGTACGACGAGCGCGACCCGCGCATGCTGCGTACGCTCATGCGGTGGAAGTCCGCCCAGTACCGCAGGACGGGGCGGATGGACCGGTTCGCCAAGCCGTGGATCGTCGACCTGGTGGACCACCTCTTCCAGGTCCGCGAGGAGCACTTCACCGGCATCCTGTCCGTGGTGTACGCCGGTGACCGGCCGGTCGCCGCGCACTTCGGGCCGCGGTCGCGCACCGTGTTCGCGGCCTGGTTCACCGCCTACGACCCCGGGTTCGGCTACTACTCGCCCGGACTGATGATGCACCTGCGGCTGGCCGAGGCCGCCGGCCGGGACGGCGTGACGCTCATGGACATGGGGCGCGGCGCGAAGGAGTACAAGGACTGGCTCAAGACCCGTGAACTGCGGGTGGCCGAAGGGTTTGCGGCCCGCCCGCACCCGGTGGCGGCGGCCCACCGGATGTGGCGCAGACCGGTGCGCGGTCTGAGAAACACGGTCCTGGCCCATCCCAGGCTGCGCGAGCCCGCCGACCGGCTGCTGAAGACCGTCGGCACACTGCGCACCTCATCACCAGGGGTGGGGGCCCGCGCCCGCTGAGCGCGGCCCTTCCTCCCACGCGCCACATACAGGCGTCGTGTCCATGGCCCCTCGCGGTCTCCAACCCCCCGCATCAGCGGCCTCGAACGATGCCCGTGGGCGCGCACGCCCGCACCGGGCGACCCTTCTTCGTACCCTTCCACGGATGAGGTGACCATGCCGTACGGATCGCGGCTCGCCGCGATGATGACACGGCGCATCGGACGCGAATGCGTCTACACGCCCTCGGCCCGACTGGCCCTTTACCTGGCACTGCGACGCTGGTGCCGGCCCGGCGCGCGGGTGCTGATGTCCCCGGTGAACGACGACGTGATCCTCTTCGTCGTCCTCGCGGCCGGACTGCGCCCCGTCCAGGCTCCCGTGTCCCGGTGGGACGGCAACATCGACCCGGCCGCCGTACCGGAGTCGACCTGGCGCGATGTGGACGCCGTCCTGACCACGAACCTGTACGGCCTGCCGGACCGAGTCGTCGAACTGCGCCGCCGCTGCGACCAGTTGGGGATCCCCCTGATCGAGGACGCCGCCCACGCCATCGGCACGCACGTGGACGGGCAGCCCATCGGGACCTTCGGCACGGCGGCCGCGTTCAGCCTGTCCAAGCACGTGGCGGCGATGGCCGGCGGTTTCCTCGTCGTCGAGGACGCGCGCACCCGACGCGAACTGGAGCTGCTGCGCGACGACCTGCTGACCCCGAGGCGCCTGCGCGACGACCTGACCACCACGCTGCGCCCGCTGGCGCGGTCCGCCGTCCGCACCCTCCACCTGGTGCGTCCGGTGTGGCGCACGATGCAGCGCCTGAACCTGCTGGAACGCGACGAGTTCCGCATGGCCCTGCACGCACCCCGCCTCGCCGGCAGCGCACGCCAGGCGCCGAGCCTGACCGCGTACGAGCCCTGGGTCCGGGTCGACCTGCACGGCTTCCGTTCCCGCCACGGGGCCCTGGTCCGGGGCCAGTTGGAGCTGCGGATGGCCCTGCTCGACGGCGACCTCGCCCGGCGCCGGGCCGGAGTCTCCCTGCTGTCGGGCACCACCTGGGCCACCCCCGCCCTGCGCGAGCGGGCGGGCGACGGACCGCCGTCCCTGTTCCGGGTACCGCTGCTGGTCCACGACCGCGACGCACTCCTCGGACGCCTGGTGAACCACGGCGTGGTCGCGGGATACGTCTACGACCCACCGCTCGACGACTACGCGGGCGCCGAGTTCGTCGAACCGTCCCCCGACCCGTCGGCCGCCCGCTGGTTCGCCGCCCACACCCTGCCCGCCGATCCCCTCCTGGCCCGCAGGATCATCAACGCCCTGACGAGGGAACGGGCCGTACCCGCGCACCCGCCCCTCCCGACCACGCCCCTGCTCGACACCACGAGCACGCCCCCCACGCCCCTGGGCCAGTAGCGAACGCATCCGGCAGGCCCGGCGGCGTCGGCCCGCGCCGCCCGGCCCCACCTTGCCTACCCTGGAGAGGTGGCCCGCCCCAACGACGAGGTCGCCGCGCTGCTCCAGGAGTACGCGGACCTGATCTCGATCACCGGAGGAGACGCGTTCAAGGCACGCGTCTACGAGAAGGCCGCCCGGGCGATCGGCGGCCACCATGCCGACGTGTCCAAGCTCGACGTCAAGGGGCTCAAGGAGATCCCCAACGTCGGCAAGTCGATCGCCGAGAAGGTCGTCGAGTACTTCGCGAACGGCAGCGTCTCCGCCGTCGAGGACCTGCGTGCGAAGATCCCCGCCGGGGTCCGGCAGCTGACGGCCATCCCCACGCTCGGCCCGAAGAAGGCCCTGGTCATCTACCAGGAGCTGGGCATCTCCACCACCGAGGAACTGGCCGACGCCATCCACGAGGAGCGGCTGCGCGACCTGAAGGGCTTCGGGCCGAAGACCGAGGAGAACATCCTGCACGGCATCGGCCTGCTGCAGTCCTCCGGCGACCGGGTCCTGATCGACGTCGCCATGAGCCTGGCCGAGGACATCGTCGCCGAGATGTCGCAGGTCACCGGCTGTGAGCGCTGCGCATACGCAGGATCGCTGCGCCGCGTTCGCGAGACGATCGGCGACATCGACATCCTCGTCGCGGCGAAGAAGCCGCAGCCGCTCATGCGCGCCTTCACCGAGCTGCCGTACGTCTCGGAGGTCATCGCGCACGGCGAGAAGAAGACGTCGATCCGCACCACCAAGGGCCTCCAGGTCGACCTGCGGGTCGTACCGCCGGACTCCTGGGGCGCGGCGATGCAGTACTTCACCGGATCGAAGGCGCACAACATCCGCACCCGCGAGATGGCCGTCCACAAGAAGCTCAAGCTCTCCGAGTACGGGCTCTTCGACACCGAGACCGGCGAGAAGATCGTCTCCCGGACCGAGGAGGACGTGTACGCCCGGCTCGGCCTGCCCTGGATCCCGCCCACCCTGCGCGAGGACCGGGGCGAGATCGAGGCCGGGCTGCGCGGAGAGCTGCCCGAGCCGGTCCAGGAGAAGGACATCCGGGGCGATCTGCACACCCACACCGACCTCACCGACGGGCTCGCCCCGCTGGAGGAGATGGTCGCCGCGGCCGCCGAGCGCGGCTACGCCTACTACGCCATCACCGACCACGGCCCCGACATGGCCATGCAGCGCATGACCGACGAGCGCATCCTCGCCCAGCGCGAACGCGTCCGCGAACTCGACGGCGAGTACGGCAGGCGCGGCAAACGGGGCGGCATGCGGGTGCTGCACGGCGCCGAGCTGAACATCGGCCCCGACGGCGACGTGGACTGGACGCCGGAGTTCCTCGACGGATTCGACCTGTGCGTGGCCTCGGTGCACTCGCACTTCAACCAGGGACGCGACGCGCTGACCCGGCGGTTCGTCCGGGCCTGCGAGAACCCGCACGTCAACATCATCGGCCACCCCACCACCCGCCTCATCGGCAAGCGCCCCGCCGTCGACGTCGACCTCGACGCGGTCTTCGCGGCCTGCGCCCGCACCGGCACGGCCCTGGAGATCAACTCCCATCCGGACCGCCTCGACCTGCGCGACGAGGACATCCTGCGGGCCAGGCGGCACGGCGTGAGGTTCGCCGTCGACAGCGACGCCCACGCCGTCATCCACCTGGCCTACCTGCGCTACGGCGTGGGCACGGCCCAGCGTGGCTGGCTCACCAAGGACGACGTGATCAACACCTGGCCGCTGGCCCGGCTGCGGCGCTTCCTGGACAAGACAGGGCACCGGACAGAGGGGGCCTGACAAAGGGGTGCCTGGCAGAGGGTGCCTAGAGGAACGGCGTACCCGGATCCAGCCCGGACAGGACCCGGCCGTAGATCTCCAGATTGGTGGCCGGGTTCACGAACGAATGCAGTGTCAGCGCGTGCAGGTCGCGCACGGCCCGCTGCATCGGCACCTCCCGGTGCAGCGACGACGCCCCGGACGCGGAGCCGAGCAGATCCACGGCTTCCTTGCACAGCCGTGCCACATAGCCGCTCTGTGCCCGGATCCTGGCCCGCTCCTCGGCCGTGTACGGCTCGCCGGACTCCGCCCGCGCCTCGATCAGCGCGACGAAGTCGCTGGTCAGCAGCTCGGCGCAGGAGATCTTCGTGGCCGCCTCGGCCGCCTGCAGATGGGTCACCGTCGCCTCGTTCTGGCGCTGGTGGAAGGTGTACGTGATGCCCCGCCGGTGGCTGCGCTCGGTGAACGCCGACAGGGCCGAGCGGGCCAGGCCGAGCGCGGGCGGCGCCGTCCACGCGCAGAACAGCAGCAGGACCGGCATCCGGTAGTACGGGTCGTCGGCATTGGCCTTCGAGGGGAACTCGCCCGCCAGCAGCGGCCCGACCGGCAGGACCCGGTGAGCGGGCACGAACACGTCCCGGGCCACGACGCTGTTGCTGCCGCTTCCGGCCAGCCCCGACACGTACCAGTCGTCGAGGATCTCCAGCTCGGCCATCGGTACGGCGGTCCACAGCACCTCGGGCGGCCCCTCGCCGGACTCGGACTCGACGCGGACCGTCAGCAGGTGCCAGTCGGCGTCGTGGCAGCCGGTGGCGAAGCCCGATGTGCCGTTGACGACGTAGCCGCCGTCCGTCCGGACCGCCGTCGCGTCCGGCACGAGGGTGCCGCCGACCCGTACATCCGGGCCGGTGAAGATCTCGTCCTGTGCCTCGTCGGGAAACAGGGCGGCGATGTAGGAGCAGCCGGCCTGGATCACCGTCTTGAACGCGGTCGAGCCGCACTCCGCGGCGATCTCGGCCACCGCGTCCACCTGGGTGCGTACCCGGCTCTGGTAGCCGCCGTACCGCCGGGGGACGCACATCCGGTGGATCCCGGCGTCCGAAAGCGCCTTCGCGACCTCGGGCGTCACCCGCCGCTCCTGCTCGGCGCGCAGCGTGTGCTCGCGGATCAGCGGCCGCAGGGATCGTACGCGGGCGACCAAAGCGGCATCGGTGCCGTCTGCTGCCATGAGTGACCTCCCGGGCGCCGAGTCATCACCGTGGCGCGGATCCCGCGCCCTGTCAACGGCCCTTCTGTGACACGGAGTTGAAGCACCGGACAGCGCCGGCCCGCCCGGTGATCTTCGTCCGTTTGAGCGGGCGCCGAGAAGGGGAGCGTGCGGAACGTGTGCCGGGGCCGTGCGGGTCAGGCTTTGGCCATGTAGCCGCAGAGGGGTTGTCCTGACATTCCGTCCCTGCCTAGGGTCACCCTCGAAGTGCAAGCGCTTTCTGATGCGGGCTGTCCGCCGGCCGTCCGAGGAGAACTGCATGTCCCGAAGTCCCGCCCGCCGTCGCGTCGCCGTGATCGGCACCGGCGCCATCGTCAGCGGCAGCCATCTCCCCGCGCTGAGACACCACGCGGACCGCGCGGAGCTGGTCGCCGCCGTCGACGTGGACCAGGCCCGGCTGGACGCCTTCCGGCAGCTCGCCGGGGAGGACGTCGCCGGATACACCTCCACGGACGACATGCTGGACGCCGTACGCCCCGACCTGGTCCTGATCGGCACGCCGCCGTCGCTGCACCGGGAGCAGACGGTCGCCGCGCTCAAGGCGGGCGCCTGGGTGCTGTGCGAGAAGCCGCTGTGCCTGTCGCTCGCCGAGTACGACGACATCGCGGCCGCCGAGGAGGCGTCCGGGGCCTACGCGTCGGTGGTCTTCCAGCACCGCTACGGCTCCGGCGCGGTGCACGCCCGGCAGCTGATCGCGAGCGGTGAACTGGGCGCCCCGCTGGTCGCGCACTGCCAGACGACCTGGCACCGTGACGCCGCGTACTACGCGGTGCCGTGGCGCGGACGGTGGGCCACCGAGGGCGGCGGGCCGACGATGGGGCACGGCATCCACCAGTTCGACCTGCTGCTGCACCTGCTCGGCCCGTGGGCGGAGATCCGGGCCATGGCCGCGCGCCTGGTCCACGACACCGAGAGCGAAGACGTCTCGACGGCCCTGGTGCGGTTCGAGAACGGCGCCCTCGCCACCGTCGTCAACAGCGTGCTCTCCCCGCACGAGGTGAGCCGCATCCGCGTCGACTGCGCCGACGCGACGGTCGAACTCACCCACCTGTACGGCCACCGCAACGACGACTGGGTCTACACCCCGGCCCCGCACGTCCCCTCCGAGCGCGCCACCGCCTGGCGCACCCTCGCGGCCGACCTGCCCAGCTCCCACACGGCACAGCTCGGCACCCTCCTCGACGCCTACGACAACGGTGTCCGCCCGCCCGGCAGCGGCCCCGACGCCCGGGCCACCCTCGACTTCGCCGCCGCCCTCTACAAGGCCGCCTTCACAGGACGCCCCGTGCACGCCGGCGAGATCGAGCCCGGTGACCCCTTCTACCCGGCCATGCACGGCGACCACCCCCACTGGGCCCCCAAGGAGCGCGCATGAGCATCCGCGTCACCCACGCGCACGGCGACCACATCGCGGTCACGGCCGCGAACGGCACCGAGATCCTGCGGTACGTCTACCGCCCCGACCCGGAGGCGTTCGAGTCCCCCAAGCCCTACGCCCACCCCGTGCGCACCCTCGCCGGGCACACCGTGACCGGGTACCGGCCCCAAGACCACCGCTGGCACAAGGGCCTGCAGATGACCGCCAGCCATCTGTCCGGGCAGAACTTCTGGGGCGGCAACTGCTACGTGCACGGCGAGGGTTACCTCCCGCTGCCCGAGCGCGTCGGCTCGATGCGGCACGACGGCTTCGGCGAGTTCACCGTCGAGGACGACCGGCTCACCTTCACCGAGGAGCTCACCTGGGTCGAGAACGGCGGCCAGGAGTGGGCGCGCGAGGTGCGCGGGCTGACCGTCCACTCGGTGGACGAGGACGCCGGCGCCTGGGCCCTGGACTGGTCGATCCGGCTCACCAACCTCCGTGACGAGCCGCTGGCCTTCGGCTCGCCCACCACCGCCGGCCGTGAGATGGCCGGCTACACCGGTCTCCAGTGGCGCGGGCCCCGGGACTTCACCGGAGGCACCGCGTTCGGGCCGGACCTCGACGGGGGAGCGGGCGCGGACGCGGGCAAGCTGATGGGCACGCAGGGACCGTGGCTCGCCTTCACCACCGAGCACGACGACGTCGACGGGCACTCCACGCTCGTCTTCGCGCACGCGCCCGAGAACCTCGACGAGCAGTCAGCGATCCACGAGTCGCACTGGTTCGTGCGCTCCGAGCCCATCCCGACGGTGGCGTTCTCCTGGGCGTTCTTCGAGGAGTTCGAGCTGCCGCCCGGCGAGTCCTTCGCGTACCGCTACCGGGTGGTCTTCGCCGACGGGGTGTGGGACCGGGAGCGGGTGGCCGCTCACCTGGAGGGGCTGCCGTGGTGAAGCCCAGCCTCCCGCAGCCACTGCCGGGCGCCGTCGGCCTGTCCCACCTCAGCGCCTACGACTGGGAGGCCGCCGACGGCGTGTGCGGCGGCAGTCCGCATCTGCACCTGGTGTGCACGGAGGCGTACGTCGTCACCGGCGGCCGGGGCGCGGTGCAGACGCTGAGCCCCGACGGCTACCGGGACATCCCCCTGGAGCCGGGCTCCGTCGCCTGGTTCACGCCGGGGACCGTGCACCGTATGGTCCAGGGCGGCGATCTGCGCATCACCGTCCTGATGCAGAACGGCGGGCTGCCGGAGGCCGGGGACGCCGTGTTCACGTTCCCGCCCGAGGTGCTGGCGGATCCGGACAGGTACGCCGCCGCGGCCACGCTGCCGCCCGGCACCGGCCCGCAGACCGCGGCTGCCGCGCGTCGCCGCAGGGACCTCGCCGTCGAGGGCTACCTCGCCCTGCGCGAGGCGCTCGTCGCCGGGGACGACGGCCGGTACGCCGAGTTCCAGCGCGCGGCCGCCCGGCTCGTGCGGGCCAAGGTGCCGAACTGGCGGGAGCTGTGGCGGGCGGGCGCGCTGGCCACGGCCGAGCGCACGGGCGCACAGCTGGACGCGCTGGAGGCGGGCGAGCCGGCGTACCTCGCCGACGCGACCGCGTACGAGGCCGCGCCCACCCGCCTCGGCGGGTTCGGGATGTGCGGTCGCCGGGACGAGTACAACCTGCCCGGCACGACGCTGCCGTACGGCGGCGAGTAACCGGCCGAGGGGGCCTGGGAAGGCAAGGGGCCGAGGGGGGCCAAACAGAAAAGCCCGAGGAGAGGAGAGGTGACCTCGGCATGCCCGGACACAGGACAAAGGGGTTCTGCGCGTCGGTCGTCGCACTCGTGCTCTGCACGATGTCGGCCGGCTGCGGGGGATCCGGGGAGTCGGTCGGCGGCGGCAAGGTCGTGCTGCGCTACACCTGGTGGGGCAACCCCGACCGAGCGGAACGCACCGAGCAGGCCGTCGCCCTGTTCGAGAAACAGCACCCGGACATCCGGGTGCAGACGTCGTTCTCGGCCTACGAGGCCTACAAACAGAAGCTCGCCACCCAGGCCGCGGGCGGCGACGCCCCTGACGTGATGCAGCTCGACTACCGCCAGATCGACCAGTACGCCTCCGGCGGTGTCCTGCTCGACCTCGCGAAGCAGAAGGCCGTACTGCGCACGAATGAGATCGACCCGGGGCTCCTCGCCACCGGCCGGCTCGACGACACGCAGTACGCGATTCCCCAGGGACGCGGCACCGAGACGGTCGCCTACGACGTCAAGACGTGGAAGGAATCAGGCGTACCGCTGCCGGGCAGCGGCTGGACCTGGAGCGAGTGGGCCGACACCATGCGCGCGCTGGCGCAGAAGACCGGCAAGCCCGGCGCCACCGACCCCGGCCAGAGCGAGGACTGCTTCGAGGTCTGGCTGCGTGGGCAGGGCAAGTCCCTCTACACGAAGGACGGCGGGCTCGGCTTCACCTCCGACGACCTGACCCGCTGGTGGACGTTCACCGACGAGCTCCGGCGCGAGGGCGCCGTCTCACCCGCCGAGCAGACCACCCAGCTCGACGGCTCCGTCGAGAACACCCCGCTCGGGCGCGGAGAGGCCACGGCCGACTCCAACTGGGACGCCCCGGCCAGCGGTTTCCTCGCCCTGATCCCCGGCGGCGTGGCGCTCGCGCCGATGCCCTCCGGCGAGGACGGCACCCCCGGCCAGTACTTCAAGCCGTCGATGTTCCTCGGCGTCGGGGCGGGCACCGGCCACCCGAAGGAGGCGGCCCAGCTCGTCGACTTCCTCATCAACGACGAACAGGCGGCGAAGATCCTCGGCGCCACCCGAGGCATCCCCGTCAACGAGGCCGTACGCAAGGAGATCGAGCCGCGGCTCAAGGACTTCGACAAGACGATCGCCACGTACCAGTCCTCCCTCGAGGGCACCCTCAACGACCCGCCACAGGCCCCGCCCTCGGGCGACAACGCCCTGCAGACCACCTTCCAGCGCGACTACGACCAGGTGTCGTACGAGCGCATGTCGCCGCGCGAGGCGGCCGAGAACTACGTCACCGAGGCGAAGGCGGAGCTGAGGTCATGACCACCACCGACATATCCGCGCCCGCCGCCAGGAAGCCGGGATCCACCACCGTCCCGAAGCGCCGCCCCAAGCGCGAACGCCAGGGCCCCGCCTGGGTGTTCCTGTCCCCGTGGGTGCTCGGCGCGATCGTTCTGACGCTGCTGCCGATGGCCGTGTCGCTGTACCTGTCCTTCACGGACTACGACCTGTTCAACCCGCCGCGCTGGGTGGGCCTGCGCAACTACGTCCAGATGTTCACCGAGGACCCGCGCTACTGGCGTTCGGTGGCGACCACGCTGACGTACGTCGTCATCGCCGTGCCGCTGCAACTCGCGCTCGCCCTCGTCGTCGCGATCGCTCTGAAGTCCATGAAACGCGGCAAGGGCTTCTACCGGTCGGCCTTCTACGCCCCTTCGCTGCTCGGCGCGTCGATGTCCATCGCCCTCGTCTGGCGCGCGGTCTTCAACGACGGCGGCACGGTGGACAACCTGTTCGGCACCGGCGGCTGGGTCAACAAGCCGGGCTGGGCGCTGCTCGCCGTGGCCCTGCTGACGGTGTGGCAGTTCGGGGCGCCGATGGTCATCTTCCTCGCGGGACTCCAGCAGATCCCCGGCGAGTTGTACGAGGCGGCGGCCGTGGACGGGGCCGGGAAGTGGCGGCAATTCGTGTCCGTCACCGTGCCCATGCTGTCCCCGGTCCTGTTCTTCAACCTCGTCCTCCAGACCATCCAGGCCTTCCAGGTCTTCACGCCCGCCTTCGCGATCGGCGCCGGCAAGGGCGGTCCGGCCGACTCGACCCTCGTCTACACCCTCTACCTCTACGACCGAGGCTTCGTGGCCTCCCACATGGGCTACGCCTCCGCCATGGCCTGGGTGCTGCTGATCGTCATCGGCGCCGTCACCGCGGTGCTGTTCCGCACCTCGCGCTCCTGGGTCTTCTACGCCTCCGAGGGGGACCGATGACCTCCGTCTCGACCGAGGCCGCGCGCAGGCCCGTTGCCTGGCGCCGGATCGCCCTGCACACCGGCTGCCTCGCCGCGCTGCTGGTCATGCTGTACCCGCTGGCGTGGCTGCTGGCCACCTCGCTCAAGCCCGCGGACGAGGTCATCGCCAGCCTCGACCTGCTGCCCGGCCACCTGGAGTGGTCCAACTACAAGGCGGCTTTCGAGGGCGTCAACGACGTGTCCATCTGGCGGCTGCTGAGCAACTCGCTGCTGATCGCCGGTGGCGCGGTCCTCGGCAACGTGATCAGCTGCTCGCTCGCGGCGTACGCCTTCGCTCGCCTGCGGTTCCGCCTGCGCGGACCGCTGTTCGCCTTCATGATCGCCACGATCATGCTGCCGCACCACGCTGTGCTGATCCCGCAGTACATCATCTTCAACCAGCTCGGCCTGGTGAACACGTACTGGCCGCTGATCCTGCCGAAGTTCCTGGCGACGGAAGCCTTCTTCGTCTTCCTCATCGTCCAGTTCATGCGCGGCCTGCCACGTGAGCTGGAGGAGGCGGCCCGCATCGACGGCTGCGGCCCCTTCCGCAGCTTCTTCCTGGTCGTGCTGCCGCTCACCCGCCCCGCCCTGATCACCACGGCGATCTTCACCTTCATCTGGACCTGGAACGACTTCTTCACCCAGCTCATCTATCTTTTCGACCCGGACAAGTTCACGCTCACGCTCGCTCTGCGCTCCTTCGTGGACGCCTCCAGCACCTCGGCGTTCGGCCCCATGTTCGCGATGTCCGTGATAGCGCTGCTGCCGATCGTGCTGTTCTTCCTCGCCTTCCAGCGGCTGTTGGTGGAGGGCATGGCCAACTCCGGGATCAAGGGGTGAGAGACATGGCGACGCGTGAACCGGGCGAGGTCTTCGGGCCCCGGACGACCCTCTTCGCCGACGTGCTGAGCGTGGGCCTTGCCACCTCCCTGGCCTGCCTTCCGTTGGTGACGGTCCCGGCCGCGCTGTCGAGCGCGTGCGCGGTGCTGCGCGGCGCCGGGGAGGGGCGACCCGCCACCGCCGGACGGTACGTGGCGGTACTACGGCGACGGCTGCGGGCCGGTGACCTCACGGCCGGCGTGCTCGCCCTGGCGGGTGCGCTGCTGCTCGTCACGGACCTGGCGTTGGCCCAGGTCGGGATCCCCGGGGCGCCGCTGTTCGCGGTGGTGGCCGCCGCGATCGGCGCGGGCGCGCTGGTGGTGGGCCTGAGGGCGTGTGCCCGCCCCGAGTCCCTCACCGACTGGCGGGCGGCCCTGCGTGGGGCCGCCCTGGACGCCGTACGGGATGTGGGGGGTTCCGGTCTGGTCCTGCTCGCGGCGGCCACGGCCACGCTGTGCGCGTGGATGCTGCTGCCGCTCGCCTTCCTGGCACCGGGTCCGTTGGCGCTGGCGCTCACCGCCGTTCATGTCCGACTGGCGGGGGCATCCAGGAGTTAATGGTCCATTGGGCAACTTGCAGGTGTGAAAGGGCAGTTGCGGTGTGAATCATCTTGTCATGAACCTGCGGCCCGACGGGCGGGCCGCGGTCTCATGGAGGTGTGCAATGCACCGCAGACTCGCCACCGCACTTGGCGCATCGTCCCTGGCCCTGATCACCGTCCTCGGCACCGCCGCGGCCGCGGAGGCCGCTCCCGCCGACAAGCCCCAGGTCCTCTCGAGCTGGACGCAGACCAGCGCGTCCAGCTACAACGCGTGGGCCGCCGCCCGGGCGAACCAGTCCGCTTGGAGCGCCTACGCGTTCGACTGGTCCACCGACTACTGTTCCTCCTCCCCGGACAACCCCTTCGGCTTCCCCTTCCAGATGTCCTGCGCCCGCCACGACTTCGGCTACCGCAACTACAAGGCGCTGGGCACGTTCAGCGCCAACAAGTCACGGATCGACAGCGCCTTCTACGAGGACCTCAAGCGGGTGTGCGCCGGATACGGCGGCGCGACGAAGGCCGCCTGCAACAGCACGGCATGGACGTACTACCAGGCCGTGAAGGCCTTCGGCTGACAGGCTGACAGGCTGACAGGCCGTCACACGACTGAGGGCGCCGCGTGTGCGGCGCCCTCCTTGTCATCTGCGGGGAATCAGTCCGTCGTCCGGAACGAGCGCAGCCGCAGCGAGTTGCCGACGACGAAGACCGACGAGAAGGCCATCGCCGCGCCGGCGATCATCGGGTTGAGCAGCCCGGCCGCGGCGAGCGGCAGGGCGGCGACGTTGTAGGCGAAGGCCCAGAACAGGTTGGACCGGATGGTGCCGAGCGTCCTGCGGGAGAGCCGGATGGCGTCGGCGGCGGCGCGCAGGTCGCCACGGACCAGGGTGAGGTCGCCGGCCTCGATCGCGGCGTCCGTGCCGGTGCCCATCGCCAGCCCGAGGTCGGCCTGTGCCAGGGCGGCCGCGTCGTTGACGCCGTCGCCGACCATCGCGACCGAACGGCCCTCGCCCTGCAGCCGCTTGACCACGTCGGCCTTGTCCTGCGGCAGCACCTCGGCGATGACGTCCTCGGGCGCGATCCCGACCTCGCGGGCGACGGCCAGGGCGACGGCCTTGTTGTCGCCGGTCAGCAGGATCGGGGTCAGGCCGAGGGCACGCAGCCGCCGGATCGCCTCCGGACTGGTGTCCTTGACCGCGTCGGCGACCTCCAGGACCGCCCGCGCCTCGCCGTCCCAGGCGACCGCGACGGCCGTACGGCCGGACGCCTCGGCCTCGGACTTGGCGCGCGCGAGGTCCTCCGGCAGCTCCATGGCCCACTCTTCGAGCAGCCGCTCCCGGCCCACGAGCACCGCATGGCCCTCGACGATGCCCTGCACTCCGAACCCGGGCACGTTCGCGAAGTCCTCCGGCGTGGGCAGCGACCCCAGCTTCTCCAGCGCGCCCTCGGCCACGGCACGGGCGATCGGGTGCTCGGAGGCGTGCTCCAACGCGCCCGCGAGCCGCAGGACTTCGGCTTCGTCGGCGTCGCCGGCGGTGTGCACGGCCAGCAGCGTCATCCGGCCGGTCGTCACGGTGCCCGTCTTGTCGAGGACGATCGTGTCGACCTTGCGCGTGGACTCCAGGACCTCCGGACCCTTGATGAGGATGCCGAGCTGCGCGCCCCGTCCGGTGCCCACCATCAGCGCGGTCGGCGTGGCCAGGCCCAGGGCGCACGGGCAGGCGATGATCAGGACGGCGACCGCGGCGGTGAAGGCGGCGGCCACCCCGGCGCCGTTGCCGAGCCAGAAGCCGAGGGTGCCGAGCGCGAGGGCGATGACGATCGGTACGAAGACCGCGGAGATCCGGTCCGCGAGCCGTTGCGCCGCGGCCTTGCCGTTCTGCGCGTCCTCCACCAGCTTGGCCATCCGGGCGAGTTGGGTGTCGGCGCCCACCCGGGTGGCCTCGACGACGAGACGGCCGCCCGCGTTGATCGTGGCACCGGTGACCGGGTCGCCCTCGGCGACCTCGACCGGCACGGACTCGCCGGTGAGCATCGAGGCGTCCACCGCCGACGAGCCCTCGACGACCGTGCCGTCGGTGGCGATCTTCTCGCCGGGACGTACGAGGAAACGGTCACCGACCTGCAACTCGGATATGGGGATGGTCTGTTCGGCGCCGCCGCCGCGCAGGACGGTGACGTCCTTGGCGCCCAGCTCCAGCAGCGCCTTGAGCGCCGCGCCGGCCTTGCGCTTGGAACGGGCCTCGAAGTAGCGGCCGGCCAGGATGAAGGCGGTTACTCCGGCCGCCGCCTCCAGGTATATGTTGCCGGCGCCGTCGCTGCGGGCG
This sequence comes from Streptomyces cyaneochromogenes, assembly GCF_003963535.1. Lineage (GTDB taxonomy): Bacteria > Actinomycetota > Actinomycetes > Streptomycetales > Streptomycetaceae > Streptomyces > Streptomyces shaanxiensis. The sequence goes on from NZ_CP034539.1 coordinate 9,239,661, forward strand.
ATGGTCAGCTCGAAGGGGTGGGTCATGCCCGGCTCGCCCGCGGTGCCGAGGAACAGGGCCCACAGGGACCACAGGAACGCGGCCGACGTACCGACCGAGATCAGGGTGTCCATGGTGGCCGCGCCGTGCCGCAGATTGGTGAACGCCGCCCTGTGGAAGGGCCATGCGGCATACGTCACGACCGGCGCCGCCAGGGTCAGGGACAGCCACTGCCAGTACTCGAACTGCAGGGCCGGGACCATGGCCATCGCGATCACGGGCACGGCAAGCGTCACGGCGGTGATCAACCGCTCCCGCAGCGGCCGCAGTTCATCGTGCTTGTCGGCGCTTGCGGCCACCTCGGGCACGGGCGGTGCGGGCTCCTGCGCGGTGTACCCGGTCGCCTCGACGGTGGCGATCAGGTCCTGGACGGAGACCTCGCCGCCGTAGCTGACCTTCGCCTTCTCGGTGGCGTAGTTGACGGTGGCGGTCACCCCGTCCATGCGGTTCAGCTTCTTCTCGATGCGCGCCGCGCACGAGGCGCAGGTCATGCCGCCGATGGCGAGCTCTACCTCGGTCGTCGGGTCGGACGCGGTGGTGGTCATCACTGCTCCTGGTGCGGGGTGCGGGCGGAGCCCGGTGCGGCCGGGCCCCGGCGGTCGGGGTGCGGGTCAGGCCGCGCGGCCGGTGAGCTCGTAGCCGGCCTCGTCGACGACCTCGGCGATCAGGGTGTCGTCGGGCTCGGTGGCGCTGGTGACGGTGACCTGGCCGGTCGCGAGATCGACGCCGACCTCGGTGACGCCGTCCAGCTCGCCGATGACCTTGGTGAGCGTGGCCTTGCAGTGGGCGCAGCTCATGCCGGAGACGGCGTAGGTGGTGGTGGACATGGGGGCCTCCTGGGGTGCGGGGTCGTGATCGACCGGGGTACGGGGTGGGGGTATCCTTGCCGGTGTCCATATATACCCCTGGGGGGTACGGACGGCAAGTGTTGTTCTGCATTGACTTTATACCCCCTGGGGGTATGGTGAAATGCATCGAAGGACCATACCGAGGCATCTGACCCGCAGGAGACCGCCATGAATGCCGGACTGAGGATCACCGCGTTCGCCGCCGCACTGGCCGCGACCTTCGGCACCGCCTATGGCGTGGGCCAGGGCCTCGACCCCGTCGTCGAGGAGCCCGCGCGCGCGGCCCACGACAGCCACCGCGAGGCGTCACAGGCGCCGGCATCGGACGGCGACGGCGGTCACGGCGGCCACGAGACGCGGCCGGCCGGCGGGCTGGAGATGTCCGCGGGTGGCTACACCCTTGACCTGAAGACCCCCGGCGTCACCGCCGGTACCCGCTCCGACCTGCGCTTCGTCATCCGCGACAGCGCCGGCCGCGCCGTCACCGCCTATGAGCGCGAGCACGAGAAGGAACTGCACCTCATCGTGGCCTCACGGGATCTCGTCACCTACCGCCATCTGCACCCCACCCGCGCCGCCGACGGCACCTGGAGCATCCCCGTCGAACTGCCCCGCGCCGGCGATTACCGCGTCTTCGCCGACTTCACCCCGGCGAAGAAGGGCGCGGAGAACCTCACCCTCGGCGCGGACCTGGCGGCGTCGGGCTCCTACCGGCCGCAGCAGCTGCCCGCCCCGGACACGACGGCGAGGATCCACGGCTACGAGGTCCGGCTGGACGGCGCCCTGCGTCCGGGCAAGGCGAGCGAGCTGAAGCTGAAGGTCTCGCGCGACGGCCGCCCGGTGACCGACCTCCAGCCCTACCTCGGCGCCTACGGCCACCTGGTCGCCCTGCGCTCCGGCGACCTCGCCTACCTCCATGTCCACCCAAACGGCGAACCCGGCGACGGCAGGACGAAGGCAGGACCGGAGATCTCCTTCACCGCCACCGCGCCGAGCAGCGGCGCCTACCGGCTGTTCCTCGACTTCAGGCACGACGGCGAGGTGCACACCGCGGCGTTCACGGTCCGGGCCGGGACGGCGGTGGCCGCCTCGCAGGTGCCCGCGCACGAGGATGGGGCCGAGGGGCATGGGCACTGACGCGGGGGCGGAGGGGCTGGGGTGCGGAGGAGTACGGGTACCGGGGCGGTCAGATCCGCCCCTCCCGTCGCTGTCGGCGCAGCAGCAGCCCGAGGTACACCCCGCCGACGACCGCGGTCACCACACCGACCGGCAGTTGGGCGGTCTCGTGGATGCGCTGGGACGCGAAGTCCGCCGTCACCATGAGGAAGGCGCCGGTGCAGGTGGCCGCGAGCAGGTTGGGGCCGGGGGCCCGGGTGAGCCGGCGGGCCAGCTGCGGGGCGATGAGGGCCACGAAGGGGATGGGGCCGGCGGCGGCGGTGGCCACGGCACAGGCCGCGGTGGCCAGCACCAGCAGCACCAGCCGGGAGCGCTGGACGGACACTCCGAGGCCGCCCGCCACGTCGTCCCCCATCTCCATGATCTTCAGCCTGCTCGCGATGAGCGCCACCAGGGGCAGCACGACGAGCAGGCCGAGGGCGGCCGGGCGGGCGTCCGCCCAACTGCGCCCGTTGAGGCTGCCGTTGAGCCACACCATCGCCTGCGCGGCCTGGGTGAAGCGGGCCTTGGCCAGCAGATAGGCGTTCACCCCCTGGAGCAGCGCGCTCACGCCGATGCCGACGAGCACCAGCCGGAAGCCGTGCACGCCCTGCCGCCACGCGAGCACGTACACGAGGACTGCGGTGGCGAGGCCTCCGACCACCGCGCCGACGGCGATCTGCCCGCCGGTGCCGCCGATGAGCAGGACGACCAGCAGGCCCCCGGTGGCCGAGCCGTAGGTGAAGCCCACGATGTCGGGGCTGCCCAGCGGATTGCGGGTCAGGCTCTGGAAGAGGGCACCGCTCAGGCCGAGCGCGGCGCCGACCAGGATGCCGGTCAGCAGCCTGGGCAGCCGGAGGTCGTTGATGACGAAGTCGGTGCGCGGGCTGCCGTTGCCCAGCAGCGTGCGGACCACGTCCGCCGGGGAGATCGTGTACTCGCCGGTGCCGAGCGCGAGGACGCCGACCGCGGCGGTGGCGGCGAGCACCAGCACGCAGACCGTCACCGCGCGCACGTCCACCCGCAGGGAGAAACGGTGCGAGCGGCTGCGTACGACATGCGAACGAGTGCGCGCACCGGTGCGGGCCGGCGCCTGGGCCGTCATCCGGTCACCGCCCTGCGGTAGCGGACGAGGGCGATGAACACCGGAGCGCCGACCACCGCCGTCACCACGCCCGCGTCGAGTTCGTCGGGGCGTACGGCGACCCGGCCGAGGACGTCCGCGAAGAGCAGCAGGGCGGGCGCGAGGAGCAGGGACAGCGGCAGCGTCCAGCGCTGGTCGGCACCGACGATCATGCGGGCGATGTGCGGGACGGCGAGGCCGACGAAGACGAGCGGTCCGACGGCCGAGGTCGCCGCGCCGCACAGCACCGTCATGGCCGCCAGGCCCAGGAAGCGGGTCCGGTCCACCTGCGCGCCCAGCGCCCGGGCGCCGTCGTCGCCCAGCGCGAGCGCGTTCAGCGGCCGGACCAGCGCGAGGGCGAGCAACAGGCCCACCACGACGAACGGCGTGATCGTCGTCAGCGTCTCGCTGTTGGCCCGGGCCAGCGACCCCACGCTCCAGAACCGCAGTTGGTCCAGCGCCTGGGCGTCGAGCAGCATCAGCGTCTGGCTGATGCCGGTGAACACGGCGGCGATCACCGCACCGCCGAGTGCGAGCCGCTCCGGCGTCGCGCCGCCGCGACCGCCCGAGGCCAGCGAGTACACCAGCAGACCGGCCACGACCGCGCCCACCATGGCGAACCACACCGACGCCCACAGGCTCGTGATGCCGAGAACCGTGATGGACAGCACGACTCCGGTGGCGGCGCCCGCGTTGATGCCGAGCAGTCCGGGATCGGCCAGCGGATTGCGGGTGAGCGCCTGGATGAGCGCGCCCGCGACACCGAGCGCGGCACCGGCCGCGACGCCCGCCAGGGTGCGCGGCACGCGGACGTCCCAGATCACCGAGGCCGCGGTCGAGCCGTCGTCGTGGAGCAGCGCGTCGACCACGACGGCCGGCGGCAGTGCGCGCGAGCCGATCGCGAGGCTGAGCATGGCGGCGAGGAGCAGGAGAAGCAGGGCGCCGAGCACGGCCAGCGAGCGGGTCGAGTTGCGGCGCCTGGGGGAGCGCTTGTCGGTCTGTACGGGAGGGGCCGTTCCGGCCTCAGTCGCCACCAATGCCCTCCGCGCGGAGGCGTTCGGCGATCAGCCGGCCGAGCGCCTTCTTGTCGATCTTGCCTACCGAGGTCCGGGGGAAGGTCTCGATGACCTCCACCCGGTCGGGGAGCTTATACGCGGCGACCCCCCGCTCGGTGAGAAAAGCGGCCAACTCCCGCTGGCCCGGGGCCTGTCCGCGCGGGACGAGGTAGGCGCAGGTGCGCTCGCCCATCGTCTCGTCGGGCATGCCGACCACCGCCGCGTCGTGCACGGCCGGGTGGGCGAGGATGTGGTTCTCCAGCTCCTCGGCCGAGATCTTGTCGCCGCCCCGGTTGATCTGGTCCTTGGCCCGGCCCTCGACGACGAGATGCCCGGAGGGCAGGATCCGGACCAGGTCGCCGGTGCGGTAGTAGCCGTCGGTGGTGAAGGCGCGGGCGTTGTGCTCGGCGGCGCGGTAGTAGCCGCGCAGGGTGTAGGGGCCGCGGGTGAGCAACTCGCCGCTCTCGCCGGGCGGTACGTCACGGTCGTCCTCGTCGACGACGCGCACCTCGTCGGCGGGGGACATCGGGCGGCCCTGGGTGCCGATCACCAGCTCGGGCGGATCGTCGAGCCGGGTGTAGTTGAGCAGGCCCTCGGCCATGCCGAACACCTGCTGGAGCGTGCAGCCGAGGGCCGGTTCGACCCGGGCGGCGGGCTCGGCGCCCAGCTTCGAGCCGCCGACCTGAAGCAGGCTCAGTGAGGAGAGATCGGCCTCCTCCCACTCCACCGCGTCCAGCCACAGCAGCGCGATCGGCGGGACCACGGCGGTGGCGGTGACCTTCTCCCGCTCGACGAGCGCGAACGCGTCCTCGGGGCTCGGCGTGGGGGAGAGCACGACGGTGCCGCCCGCCATCAGTGTGCCGAGCAGACCGGGGCAGGCCAGTGCGAAGTTGTGCGCGGTCGGCAGCACCACCAGATAGACGGTGTCGCCGTCGAAGCCGCACACCTCGGCGCTCGCGCGGACGTTGTACGCGTAGTCGTCGTGGGTGCGCGGGATGAGCTTCGGCTTGCCGGTCGTGCCGCCGGACAGCAGCAGTACGGCCACGTCGCCGGGGTCGGCCTCGGGCAGCGGGACCGGGTCGGCGTCGACGTCGGCGAGCGCGGTGAACTCCGCGGCGTCGCCCGCCACCAGGACGTGCTCGATACCGGGCACGGCCTTGCGCGCGGCCCGCGCGAGCGCGCGGTGGTCGAAGCCGTCGTGCAGGTCGGGGATGGCGTAGGCCGTGGCGCCGGACACCTCGGCGACATGCACGATCTCGCTCTCGCGGTGCGCAGGCAGGGTCAGCACGGGTATCGCGCCCGCCCTCAGCAGTGCGAAGAAGAGCACCACGAAGGCGCCGGTGTTGGGCAGTTGGACCACGACGCGGTCGCCATCACCGATGCCGAGCCGGCGCAGCCCCGCCGCCATGCGGTCGGCGCGCAGGTCCAGTTCGGCGTACGTCCACCGGTTTCCGTCGGCGTCGACGAGCGCGGTACGGCTCGGTCCCCGCTCGGCGCTCTCCCTCAGCAGCCGGTCCAGCGGCCGGCCTTCCCAGTAACCCTCTTCGCGGTACTTCGCGGCCAACGGCTTTGGCCAGGGCACCCAACCGTCGAGCATCCTCAACTCCCGCCTGCTGTTTAGGAAAGGCTTGCCTAAGGAATTCACGGGGTCAAGCCTGGAGGTGTGATCTGGACGGCGCCGCGCTGTGGGGGCTAGGGTCTTAGTGAATTAGGTTAGGTTAACCTAAGTCCAGGGAGGTAGGTCCTTGCTGCGTTATCGGAGCGCGGAGACGGAACTGCCGGGAGACTCCGTCCAGTTGGCGGCAGGGCTGGCGGAGTCGGGCTTGTTCGACCAGTACGTGATCTACGAACAGAACGGCGACGTCTGGTTCGCCGGAGGAGTGCTCGGCGAGATCCTGGTCGGCCGCTCCGAGATCCGCCGCCGATGGCTCAGCGAGGAGACCACGACCGCGCTCGGGCCGCATCCACTGCGCCAGGTCCACGAGGAACTGGGCCGGATGGCCGTGGCGGGCTGGAACGCCTACGGCTGGATGGCCTTCGAGTTCTCCCATCTGCACGCCGGCCGCCCCGACCGGGCGGGCGAGGACGATCTGCTCCATCTGCTGGTCCCCCACAGCGAAGTGAGACTCGCTCAGAGGGGCGTTCTGATACGCAGCGCCGACCAGGAGACGCTGGACGCGCTGACCGGGTTACTCGGCCGCGCCGACGCGCACGCACCTGCCGTACCCCGCCCCATCGACGTGTCGGACGCCGAGGGCCGCTACCCGGACATGGTGGCCCAGGCCATCGAGGAGATACGGACGTCCGACCTGCAGAAGGTCATCCTGTCCCGGTCCGTCGACGTGCCCTTCCCGGTCGACTTCGTCGCCACCTACGTCCACGGCCGCTCGCACAACACCCCCGCCCGCTCCTTCCTGTTGGACCTCGGCGGGCGCCGGGTCGCCGGATTCAGCCCCGAGACCGTCGCCGAGGTAAGCGCCGACGGCGAGGTCGTCACCCAGCCGCTCGCGGGCACCCGTGCCAGAGGCTTCGGCGACCAGGAGGACGAGCGGCTGCGCGCCGAACTCCTCGCCGATCCCAAGGAGATCTCCGAACACGTGCTGTCGGTCAAACTCGCCGAGGAGGAGATGGCCACCGTCTGCCGCCCGGGCACCGTCTCGGTGCGCGACCTGCTCAGCGTCCGCAGGCGCGGCAGCGTGCAGCACCTCGGGTCCAGCGTCCACGGCCTGCTGGCCGACTCCGCCACCGCCTGGGACGCCCTGCGCGCGGTGTTCCCGGCGGTGACCGCCTCCGGCATCCCCAAGACCCCGGCGTACGACTGCATCGCGCGGCTCGAGAAAGAGCCGCGCGGCATCTACAGCGGGGCCGTGCTGCGGGCCGGCAGCGACGGATCGCTCGACGCGGCCCTGGTGCTGCGCAGCCTCTTCGAGGAGGGCGGCCGCACCTGGCTGCGGGCCGGCGCCGGCATCCTCGCCGGGTCGACCCCGGCCCGGGAGCTGGAGGAGACCTGCGAGAAGCTGCGCAGCGTCGCTCCCTACGTCGTCCCCGCGCAGGGTTAGGGGCGGGCGTGCGACTGGGAGAAGTGGTCGTCGACGTAGCGCCGTTGCGCTCCAGCAGAGACTTCAGGCTGATGTTCGCCACCCAGGCGATCTCCATGGTGGGCACCCACCTCACCTCGGTGGCGGCCAGCCTGCAGATCTACCACCTCACCGGCTCGTCGGTCCAAGTCGGTCTGATGAGCCTGGTGCTGGGCCTGTCGCTGCTGGTCGGTCTGGTCACGGGCGGGCTGCTCGCCGACCGGGTCGACCGGCGCAAGGTCATGCTCGTCACCCGGGCCGTGACCGCGGTGGTGATCGCGGGGCTCGCGGTGAACGCGGCGCTGCCCGACCCGCAGGTGTGGTTCGTCTTCGTGGCGGCCGTGCTGGCGGGCTTCACCGCCGGGTTGGGCGGTCCGGCCCTGATGGCCGCGACTCCGGCCCTGGTGGCGCCCGGGCAGCTGGCCGCGGCGGGCGCGCTGACCACGCTCACCGCCCAACTGGGCGGCATGGTCGGGCCGTCGCTCGCGGGCGTGATCGCGGCAGGCCCAGGTGTCGCCTGGTGTTTCGCGATCGACGCGGCCATATACGTAGTGGGACTCGCCCTGCTTGCCCCGCTGCCGAAGCTCGCCCCCGAGGGGAACGCCGAGGCGCAGCACCCGCTGAAGGCGATGGGGGAGGGGCTGCGCTTCCTGCGCGGCAACCAGGTCGTGGCCGGACTGCTGCTGATCGACGTGTGCGCGGTGGTCTTCGCGATGCCCTACGCCCTCTTCCCCGAACTCGGCACCGAGCACTTCGGCGGCGGCCCGTCCACCGTCGGGCTGCTCTACACCGCCCCGGCGGTCGGCTCCTTCTTCGGCGCGCTGACCAGCGGCTGGACCGGCCGGGTGCATCACACCGGGCGGGCGCTGATCGGCGCGGTCGCGGTGTGGGGCGTGGCGATGACCTGCTTCGGCCTCAGCCCCGATCTGTGGTTCGCGCTGGTCTTCCTGGCCCTGGCCGGCCTCGGCGACACCGCCTCGGAGATCCTGCGCCGGGCCCTGCTCCAGCACTACACGCCGGACCGGCTGCAGGGCCGGGTCGGCAGCCTGTGGCTTGCCCAGGCCACCGCGGGGCCCTCCGTCGGCAATGTCGAGGCGGGCCTGGTGGCCAGGGCGCTCGGGTCGTCCAGCGGGGCCGTGGTGGTCGGAGGGCTGGTCTGTCTGGTGGGCGTGGGTGCGGTGGCCCTGGCGATGCCGGGGCTGCGGAAGGCCACGCTCAGCCGGCCTCCCGACGGCGACGGCGACGGCGGCGGTGGCGACCGGGCGGCACCCGCCGAGACGTCTCCGGCAGCCGACTGACCAGCTGACGACACGGCCTCGGACGACAGGGCGGTGAACCATGCCGAGCGCGCGGATCAACGGAATCCGGCTCCACTACGAGGACTCCGGCGAGGGTGAGCCGGTGGTCCTGGTGATGGGCCAGGCCGCCGGAGGCCGGGCCTGGCACCTCCATCAGGTGCCGGCCCTGGTCGACGCCGGATACCGGGCCGTCACCTTCCACAACCGGGGCGTTCCCCCGACCGACGAGTGCCCGGACGGCTTCACCGTCGACGACCTCGTGGCCGACACGGCGGGGCTGGCCGAGCACCTGGGTCTCGCGCCGTGCCGGTTCGTCGGCGTCTCCCTGGGCGCGTACGTCGTCCAGGAGCTGATGCTCGCCCGGCCGCAACTCGTCCGGCAGGGTGTGCTGATGGCCACCCGTGGCCGTACCGACGTCCTGCGCGCCGCGATGACGAACGCCGAACGCGCCCTGTACGACAGCGGGTTGGACCTGCCGGTCGCCTACACCGCCTGGGTCCGCGCCCTGCAGAACCTCTCACCGGCCACCCTGGACGACGACCGGCGGGTCCAGGACTGGCTGGAGCTCTTCGAGTTCTCACCCCAGCCCCAAGGGCCCGGCGTACGGGCCCAGTTGGACCTCGACGTCCCGGAGGGACGGCTGGACGCCTACCGGGATGTCGACGTGCCCTGCCTGGTCGTCGGCTTCGCGGACGACGTCATCCTCCCGCCGCACCTGGGGCGGGAGGTCGCCGACGCCATCCCCGGCGCCGTCTACCAGGAGATCAAGGGCTGCGGACACTACGGCTACCTGGAGCGCCCGGACGAAGTGAACCGGGTGCTCATGGAGTTCTTCGGCGACGGTCCTGCCGCACGTCCTTCCGCACCCGGCGATGTTGAATTAGGTTAGCCTCACCTAAGTAGTCTCCTCAGGGGGTCATGGTGCACCGCACCTTGCTGAACGGCAAGATCCACCGAGCCACCGTCACCCAGGCAGATCTGCACTACGTCGGATCGCTGACGATCGATCAGGACCTCATGGAGGCCGCCGACATCGTCGAGGGCGAAGCGGTCCAGATCGTCGACATCGACAACGGCGCCCGACTCGCCACCTACGCCATCACCGGCGAACGCGGCAGCGGCGTCATCGGGATCAACGGCGCCGCCGCCCATCTCGTCCACCCCGGACACCTGGTGATCATCATGTCCTTCGCCGCGCTCGACGAGTCCGAGCGCGCCGCCCATCGGCCCCGGGTCGTCCACGTCGACAAGGCCAACCGGATCGTCGCGCTCGGCGCCGACCCCGCCGAGCCCGTGCCCGACGCGGCCGACCAGGTGTCCGGCACCTTCACCTACCACGCGCCGGTCCAGGCCGCCGAGCAGGAGAGGAACTGAGCCATGGCCAACCCCTTCGACGACGCGAACGGTGTCTTCCACGTCCTGGTCAACGACGAGGGCCAGTACTCCCTGTGGCCGGACTTCGTCCCCGTACCCGACGGCTGGTCCTCGGTGCACGGCCCCGACGGCCGGGAGACCTGCCTGGAGTACATCGAGCGGAACTGGACGGACATGCGCCCGCGCAGCCTGGCCGAGGCCATGCGCAGGGCCGAGGGCTGATGGCCGGCCGCCCTGCCGTGGAGGACGTCCTCCCCCTCTCGCCCATGCAGGAGGGGATGGTCTTCCACGCGCTGTACGACGAACAGGGCCACGACGTCTACACCGGCCAGATGACCCTCCGCCTCGAAGGGCCGCTGGACGGGGAACGGATGAGCGCGGCCGTCGGCAAGCTGCTGGCCCGGCACGCCAACCTGCGGGCCGCGTTCCGCACGCAGCGCTCAGGGCGATCGGTCCAGGTGATCAGGAGCGAGGTCAAGACCCCGTGGCAGGTCACCGACCTGTCCTTACTGCCGCCCGACGAACGTGAACCGGCCCTGGAACGGCTCCTGGCGGAGGACCGCGCCGAGCGGTTCGACCTGACCCGGCCGCCGCTGCTGCGGTGCAGGCTGGTCACCTTCGACGAGCTGAACCACCGCCTGGTGATCTCCTCGCACCACCTGCTCTGGGACGGCTGGTCCGCCCCGGTCCTGGTCCGGGAGCTCTTCCAGCTGTACGCCTCGGACGGCGGCCCCGACACCCTGCCGCGGGTGCGGCCCTACCGTGACTACCTGGCCTGGCTGGCCCGGCAGGACCGCACGGCCGCGGAACAGTCATGGCAGGCCGCGTTGGCCGGACTTGACGAACCGTCACTGATCGCCGCTGATGCCCGGGACCTGCCCGCCGAGGAGCCCGAGCGGCTGGTACGGGAACTCTCCGAGCAGGACACGGAGGCCCTCACGGCCGCCGCCCGGACCCACGGTCTCACCGTCAGCACCGTGCTCCAGGGGCTGTGGGCCGTCCTGCTCGGCAGACTGACCGGCCGCACCGACGTCGTCCTCGGCGCCACCGTCTCCGGACGCGACGCCGACGTACCCGGCATCGAGTCGATGGTCGGCCTCTTCATCAACACCCTGCCGGTACGCGCGCGGCTGCGTCCCGAGGAACCGCTCGCGGACCTGCTCGTCCGGCTCCAGTCCGAGCAGTCCGCACTGCTCGACCACCGGCACCTCGGCCTCGCCGACATCCAGCGCGCCGCCGGGCACACGGTCCTGTTCGACACCCTGCTGGTCTTCGAGAGCTATCCCATCGACGACGCCGGCATCGCCCGCGCCCTCGGCCCCGACGGCCTGCGCATGACGGGCGTCTCGGTCCACGACGCCACCCACTACCCCCTGAACCTCACCGCCTTGCCCGGCGCACGGCTGACACTGACCCTCAGCCACCGGCCGACGGTGCTGGACCACGCGGCGGTGACCCGCGTGGCGGCCCAGCTCGACAAACTCCTACGGGACTTCATCGCACGCCCGGCAACCCCCGTCGCGCAGCTCGGCCTGCCCCCGGCGGAGGGCGAACCGCCCGCCCTGAACGAGAGCCCTCTCCCGCACCCCACCGTCCGCGCCCTGTTCGAGGACCAGGCCTCCCGCACCCCCGACGCCCCCGCCGTCCTCCATGGCGAGACCACCCTGACCTTCGCCGAACTCGACGCCCGGGCCGATCGGTTGGCGGCGGCACTGGCCGAACGGGGCGCCGGGCCGGAGTCCGTCGTCGCCGTGGCCCTGCCCCGTACCCCCGACCTGGTCACCGCGCTCCTCGCGGTGCTGAAGGCCGGAGCGGCCTGCATGCCGATCGACCCCGGCTACCCGCCCGACCGCATCGCCCTGATGCTCGACGACGCCGAGCCCCGGCTCGTGATCTGCGACGCCCCGACCGCCCAACAGCTCGGCATCAAACGGGAGCTGACCTGCCCTCCGGACGCGGAGGCCGCCGCCGTACGACAGCGACCGCCGTTGTCGCCCGAGCACCCCGCGTACATCATCTTCACCTCGGGCTCCACCGGCCGCCCCAAGGGCGTGATCGGCACCCAGCAGGCCCTGGCCAACCGCCTCGCCTGGGGCCGGGAGCTGGGCGCCGACCCGGCCGGGGTCCGTGTCTCCAAGAGCCCGCTGAGCTTCATCGACGGCCTCACCGAACTGCTCGGCGCCCTGGTCGCGGGCGAGGCGGTGGCGCTGGCCGATGACGAGGCGACCGGCGACCCCACCGCGCTCGCCGCACTGGCCGACCGCCACCGGGCCACCCTCCTCACCGCCGTCCCCAGCCTCTTCGCCACCTTCGTCGAATCGGCCCCGCCGGACGCCTTCTCCTCTGTCCGGACGTGGATCTCCAGCGGCGAGCCCCTCTCCGGCGAGCTGGCCGAGGCGATCACCCGACGCTGGCCGCAGGCACGACTGGTCAACCTCTACGGCTGCTCCGAGGCGGCCGGCGACAGCCTCGTCCACCTCCACGACGGCGGCGAGGGCCCGGTCCCGCTCGGACAACCGATCGCGAACACACGCGTCCACGTCCTCGACCCGTTTCTGCGTCCGTCTCCCCTCGGCGCGGTCGGCGAGCTGTACGTGGCGGGCACCGGCCTGGCCCGCGGCTACCTCGGCCAACCGGGCCGCACCGCCGAACGCTTCGTCGCCGACCCCTTCGGCCCACCCGGCAGCCGCCTCTACCGCACCGGCGACCTCGCCAGGCTTCGCGCCGACGGCACGGTGGAGTTCCTCGGCAGGGCCGACGACCAGGTCAAGATCAGGGGCTTCCGCGTCGAGCCGGGCGAGATCGAGGCGGCGGCGCGTGCGTTGCCGGGGGTCGGACGGGCCGCGGTCGTGGTGCGGGAGGACGGGGCGGCCCCGCGGCGGTTGGTGGCGTATGTGGTACCGAAGGCGCAGGGGGCGCAAGAGGTGCACGGTGAGCCAGAGGTGCACGGTGCGCCGGGGACACAGGCGACGCGGGGTGCGTCGCCCTCGCCCGCCCTCGACCCCGCCACCCTGCGCCGAGCCCTCGCCGAACGCCTGCCCGCCCACCTCGTACCGTCGGCCGTCGTCGTCCTCGACGCCCTGCCGCTCACCCCCAGCGGCAAGCTGGACCGCCGGGCTCTGCCCGCCCCCGACTTCACCGGCGCCAGCCCCTTCGAGCCGCCCCGCACCGAACCGGAGAAGGTGCTGTGCGGCCTGTTCGCGGAGGTGCTCGGTCTCGAACGGGTCGGCGTCCACGACGACTTCTTCGAGCACGGCGGCGACAGCATCGTCTCGGTCCGGCTCGCCGACCGGGCCCGCAGAGCCGGACTCGCCCTGTCCCCGCGTGATGTGTTCACCCACCGCACCCCGGCCGGGCTCGCCCGGGCCCTGCCCCACGAAACCGGCCCCGCGCCCGAGGAGTTCACGCCAACCGGCGCCCCGCTGGTGTCACTCAGCCAGTCGCAGCTCGACAACGTCAAGGCGAGGTGGAGGACTCGATGAGCAAGGCACCCGGGGACGACGGTTCCCTGGTCGAGGACGTTCTGCCGCTCTCCCCGCTGCAGCAGGGCCTGCTGTTCCACGCCCTGTTCGACGAGGGCGCGCAGGACGTGTACACCATGCAGTCCCTGGTGGAGATCGAGGGCCCGCTGCGCCCCGCCCTGCTGCGCACCGCCGCCGAGGAACTCTTCGCCCGGCACGCCAACCTGCGCGGCGCCTTCCTGCACGAGGAACTGGACGAACCGGTGCAGGTCGTCCTCAAGCAGGTGCCCGTGAACTGGGTCGAGGCGGACGTCACGGGGGAGGGGGACGTCACGGGGGAGGGGGACGTCACGGGGGAGGCGGAGGTGGCCCGGCTGATCGCCGAGGACGCGACCGCGCGCTTCGACCTCACCGACCCGCCCCTGCTGCGCCTGACGCTCGTACGCCGCGCCGCCGACCGCTGGCTGCTGGTCATCACCAACCACCACCTCCTCTTGGACGGTTGGTCCATCCCCCTTCTCGTCCGCGAACTCCTCCAGCTGTACGCGGCCCAGCTCGCTCCCGGTTCCACGGCCCCCCTGCCCGCCGTACGGCCGTACCGCGACTTTCTCGCCTGGCTCGCCTCCCGCGACCGCGAGGCCTCCGCCGAGGCCTGGCGCGAGGCGCTGGCTGGGGCGTCGCCCACTGTGCTGGCTCCTGCGGCTGCCGGACTGGTCCCGGTGCCGCCGGAGCTGCACACCCTGCGGCTGACCGAGGAACTGACGGGCCGGGTGCAGGAGTTCGCCCGCAGCCGGGGCGTCACCGTGAACACGGTCGTACAGGGGCTGTGGGCCCTGCTGCTGGCGCGGCTGACGGGCCGCGACGACGTGGTCTTCGGGGCGACCGTGGCCGGCCGGCCCGCCGACCTGGCCGGTGCGGAGTCGATGATCGGCCTGTTCATCAACACGGTCCCGGTCCGGGTGACCGTACCGCCCGGCGAGCGCGCGGGCGCCTTCCTGCGCCGACTGCAGGACGAGCAGGCCAGGCTGATGGACCATCAGCACCTCGGCCTCACCGAGATCCAGCGCACCGCCGGTGCGGGCGACCTCTTCGACACTCTCCTCGTCTTCGAGAACTACCCGATCGACGAGTCGGCGGTCGCCGAGGCCGAGGCGAACGCCGGGCTGCACATCGTCGAGGTCAAGGGCTCGGGTGCCACCCACTACCCGCTGACCCTGGCGGTGCTGGCCGAGCAACAGCTCAGCGTCGTCTTCGAGTTCCGCCCGGACTGCTACGACCGTCCGGGCGTGCAGCAGCTGGCAGACCGCTTCGAGCGCCTTCTGCACGCAGTCCTGACCGCCCCGGATGTCCCTCTGGCCGCGCTGGACGTCCTCGCGCCTGAGGAGCGCGTCGCGCTGCTGGCGGGCGGGGTGGGGGAGCGGCTGCCGGTGCCGTACCGCACGATGCCCGAGGTGTTCGAGGCACAGGCGGCTCGTACGCCGGACGCGGTGGCGGTGGTCGGGGACGGGCAAAGCCTTACATTCACGGAGTTGAACAGCGCGGCAAACCAACTCGCCCGGCTACTGGTCGAGTTGGGCGCAGGCCCGGAGCAGATTGTCGCATTCGCCCTGCCTGCGACGCCGGACACAATGATCGCGCTCCTGGCAATCCAGAAGGCGGGTGCGGCCTACTTGCCGCTGGATCCTGCGTGGCCGGAGGAGCGGATTGCCGGGATGCTGGTGGACGCGAGTCCGGTGGCGCTCATAACAACGACGACTGCGACGCCGCCAAAGGGGCGCGGGGCTGTGACATATGCGGCTCCGCCGCGTGGGCGCGACCAGCCACACACAACCCGCAGCCGCCACCCGGCATTCCCACCCGATCGCTGCCTGTTCCTCAGTGCCCCCGACACCCGTCGGCGCCTCGCGCACACCCCCGCCTCCAACCTCACCGACACCGACCGCTCAACCCCCCTCCTCCCCGAACACCCCGCCTACGTCATCTACACCTCGGGCTCCACGGGCCGCCCCAAGGCCGCAGTCATCCCGCAGCGATCCATCGTCA
Organism: Streptomyces cyaneochromogenes; assembly: GCF_003963535.1. Lineage (GTDB taxonomy): Bacteria > Actinomycetota > Actinomycetes > Streptomycetales > Streptomycetaceae > Streptomyces > Streptomyces shaanxiensis. The sequence continues at coordinate 9,255,134 of NZ_CP034539.1, forward strand.
ACCTCTACGCCGCCCACAACGCCGCCCTGCACACCCCGGCGTTGCGGAAAACCGGCGGCGGCCCACTCCGGGTGGGCCACGCCTGGCCCATCGCCTTCGACGCCTCCTGGCAGCCCATGCTGTGGATGTTCGCCGGACACGAACTGCACATGGTCCCGGAGGACGTCCGCCGCGACCCCGGTGCCCTGCGCGACTTCCTCGCCCACAACGGCATCGAGTTCATCGAACTGTCCCCTTCCCTGCTCGGCGAACTGGTCGCCCAGGGCGGAGACTGGCAGGCCGACCTGAAGGTGCTCGGCGTCGGCGGCGAGGCCGTGCCGCCCGACCTGTGGCGCACCCTGCGGGAGACGGACGGCCTCGCCGCGCACAACCTCTACGGCCCCACCGAATGCACCGTCGACTCCGCGGACTGCGACCTCGCGCACAGCGAGCGGCCCGCGATCGGCCGCCCCGTGGCGGGCGGCACCCTGTACATCCTGGACGGTCACCTCAATCCCGTCCCCGTCGGCGTCGAGGGCGAGCTGTACGTGGCGGGCGCCGGCCTGGCCCGCGGCTACCTCGGCCAACCGGGCCCGACAGCGGCCCGCTTCGTCGCCGACCCCTTCTGCGGCGACCCCGGTGCCCGCATGTACCGCACCGGCGACATCGCCCGCTGGACCGAGGACGGCCTGGTGGAGTGCCTGGGCCGGGTCGACGACCAGGTCAAGATCAGGGGCTACCGGATCGAACCCGGCGAGATCGAGGCGGTCCTGCTGGAGCAGGAGCCGGTCGAGCGGGCGGCGGTCGTCGTCCGCGAGGACACCCCGGGCGTACGGCGCCTCGTCGCGTACGTCATCCTGTCCGCCCCGCCGACCGAGGAGACCCCGGAGCTGCTGCGCCGGGCCCTGGCCGCCGTACTGCCCGACTACATGGTGCCGTCGGCGTTCGTCCCGGTGGACGGCTTCCCGCTCACGCTCAACGGCAAGCTGGACACCGCGGCCCTTCCGGCGCCGTCCCGGTCCGCCGGGCCGGCCGCGCAGCCGCCCCGGAACCCGGTCGAGGAGCGGCTCGCGACGCTGTTCGCCGAGGTGCTCGGGCTGGACGCGGTAGGAGTGCACGACAGTTTCTTCGTGCTGGGCGGCGACAGCATCGTGTCGATGCGGCTGGTCAGCCAGGCGCGGGCGGCCGGGCTGGCGATCTCGCCGCGTGATGTGTTCGAGCGGCCCACGATCGCTGAACTCGCCGAACGGGTGGAGGAGGGACAGCGCGCGGGCGGCGCCGAACGCCGCGTCGCCGACCCGGACGCGGGAACCGGCGACATCCCGCTCACTCCGATCCTGACGTGGCTCACCCAGCAGGGCGGCCCGTTCCGGTCCCTCAGCCAGGCGCGTTTCCTGCGGACTCCGCCCGCCATGGACCTCGACGGGCTGCACCGCACCGTCCAGGCCGTACTGGACCGGCACGACCTGCTGCGCTCCGTCTTCGCCCAGGCTGGGGACGGGTCCTGGCGTTTCGAGGCCGCGCCCGCGGGTTCGGCCCGCGCCGCCGACTGCGTACGGCGCATCGACGCCGAGCGGCTGGACCACACGGCGATCGGCACGCTCGTGCCGGAGGCGTTCGACGAGCTGGTGGCCGAGCTGGACCCGGCGTCCGGCGCGATGGCGCGGTTCCTGTGGTTCGACGCCGGCAGCGGTCGCGAGGGGCGGCTTCTGGTCGTGCTGCACCACCTGGTGACCGACGCGGCGTCCTGGGGCGTGCTGGTCGCCGACCTGGCCGCCGCCTGGGAGGGCGGGGAGCTGTCACCGCGCGGCACGTCCTTCCGTGAGTGGGCGCAGGCGCTGCAGGGCCTCGCGCGGGAGCGCTCCGCCGAACTCGCCCTCTGGAAGGGGATGTTGGACCGCCCCGCGGCACCCCTGGGCGTCGGACCACTGGACCCGGCTCTGGACACCAGGGCGACGATCCGCAGGCACTGGACCACCTTGGGCCCGGACATCACCGCACCGCTGACCACCGCTTCCGTCCAGGAGGTGCTGCTGACCGCGCTGGCACTCGCCGTGCCGTCCTGGCGAAGCGCCCCCGACCCTTCCGTCCTCATCGCCCTGGAGGGCCACGGCCGCGAGGAGCACCTCCTCCCCGGCGCCGACCTCTCCAGCACCCTCGGCTGGTTCACCAGCGTCTTCCCGGTCCGGCTGGATCCCGGCGCCCCGCCCGCCGCGGACCGGGTACGCCGGATCCGCGACCAACTGGCCGCCCTGCCCGACAAGGGGATCGGCTACGGCCTGCTCCGCCACCTCAACCCGGAGACCGCGGAGCAGCTCTCCCCATTCCCGGATCCGCAGATCCAGTTCAACTACCTGGGCCGGATGGGGGTCGGTGAGCACGGCGAGGCCGCCGTGTTCACGAGCGCACCCGAGACCGGGGCCATGGGCAGCGGAGCCGACCCCGACATGCCCGCCCCGTACGCCCTCGTCGTCGACGCCGTGATCACCGGGACGGACCTCTCGGTGTGCTGGCAGTGGCCGGAACGGCTCTTCACGGAGGCCGAGATCCAACGGCTGGCCGCGCTGTGGACCACCTCCCTCGAACTGCTGCTGACGGGCGAACCGCTCCCGAAAGGCGGAGACCAGTGACGCAGACCCCCACCGCCGACCTCGCCGCACGCAAGCGCGAACTGCTGCGCCGCAGGCTGGAGAGCGCCGGCCTGGCCGACGCCGCGGCCCGCTCCGAACGCATTCCGCCCCGGCCCGCGGACACGCCCAGGCTGCCGCTGTCGTACGCCCAGTCCCGGATGTGGCTGCTCCAGCAGCTCGACCCGGCCAGCCCCGCCTACAACGTCTGCCTCGCCATCCGCCTGCGCGGCCCGCTCGACCCGGCGGGCCTGCGCACGGCCCTGCAAGGTCTGATCGACCGGCACGAGATACTGCGCACCCGCTACCCGGCCGCCGAGGACGGCACTGCCGAGCAGATCGTCGACGCCGAGGCGGAGGTCGAGTTCGGCACGACCGACCTGCGCGGGCTGCCGGAGGAGGAGCGGGACCGCCGGACGGCGGAACTGGCCCGGACCGCCTCGGCGACGCCCTTCGACCTCGCCGCCGACCACCCCATGCGCACCCTGCTGATCCAACGCGCGGAGCACGACCACACCCTCGTCCTGACGGTCCATCACATCGCCTGGGACGGCGGAACGTTCAACGCCCTCTCCCGCGACCTGAGCGCCCTCTACCGGGCGGCGACCGAGGGACCGTCCGCCGGGCTCGAGGAACTCCCCCTCCAGTACGGCGATTTCGCGCACTGGCAGCGCACCACCTGGACCGACGAGCGGCTGGCCGAACACCTCGACCACTGGCGCTCCACCCTGGTCCCCGCACCCCGCCCCCTCGCCCTGCCCACCGACGCCCCGCGCACCGCCCGCCCCACCGCGCACGGCGACCGTCGCTTCCACACCTTCGCCCCCGACATCACCGACCGGCTCACCTCCTTCGCGCGGGGCGCGGGCGCGACGCCCTTCATGGTGCTCTTCGCGGGCCTGGCGGCCCTGCTGCACCGCACCACCGGTGCCACGGACATCCCGATCGGCTCGGCCGTGATGAACCGCGACCTCCCCGGCCTCGAAAAGCTGATCGGCAACTTCGGCAACACCCTCGCCCTGCGCGCCGACCTCGACGGCGACCCCGGCTTCGCCGAACTCGTCGAGCGCGTCAAGCAGGTCTGCACGGACGGATACGCCCACCAGGACATGCCCTTCGACAAACTGGTGGAGCGACTGAAGCCGGAACGGCAGCCGGGCCGCGCCGTCTACTTCGATGTCATGCTGCTCTTCCTCACCCAGGGACTTGAAGGACCGCAGCTCCCGGGCGTGAGCGCCGCATGGGAGACCGTCCACAACGACACCACCCAGTTCGACCTCTCCCTGGAGGCCTTCCTCACCGGCGGCCGCCTGCGGATCGAGGCCACCTACCGCAGCGGCCTCTTCACCCCGGAAACCGTCGACCGGCTCCTCCAGCACCTGGAGACACTCCTCGCCGCAGCCCTCGCAGACCCCGAACTCGCCACCTCCCGGCTGCCGTTGATGACCGAGGCCGAGGAACGCCGGATCCTGGAGGACTTCAACGCCACCGACCACCCCGTCCCCGCCACGCACCTCACCGGCCTCCTCGCCCAGCAGGCCGCACGCACCCCCGCCGCGCCCGCCCTCATCGCCGACGACGGCTCGCCCGCCCTCGACTACGCCGGCCTCCACGCCCGCGCCAACCGCCTCGCCCGGCTGCTGATCTCGCACGGCGTGGGTCCCGAGCACCTGGTGGGCGTGGCGCTGGACCGCGGAACCGACCTGGTGGTGGCGCTGCTCGCGGTGCTCAAGGCAGGTGCCGCCTACGTTCCGCTGGACACCGGTTACCCGGCCGAGCGGCTGGCGTTCATGGTGGAGGACGCCGCGCCGACGCTGGTGCTGACCGCCACCGAGACCGCGCGGGAACTGCCCCCAGGGGTACCGCTGCTCCTGCTCGACACGGAGACCACGGCCGCGCAGGCCGCGGCCTTCGCCTCCGCCGAACTCACCGACGACGACCGGCTCCAGCCCCTGCGCCCCGAGCACCCCGCCTACGTCATCCACACCTCCGGCTCCACCGGCCGCCCCAAGGGCGCCGTCGTCGCGCACGCCGGGATCGTCAACCGGCTGCTGTGGATGCAGCAGACGTACGAACTCGGCCCCGAGGACCGCGTGTTGCAGAAGACACCGGCGAGCTTCGACGTCTCGGTCTGGGAGTTCTTCTGGCCGCTGATCACCGGGGCCGTGCTCGTCCTCGCCCGACCCGGCGGCCACCGTGACCCCGGCTACCTCGCCGAGCTGATCCGCGACCGGCGGGTCACGACCGCGCACTTCGTGCCCTCGATGCTGCGCGTCTTCCTCGACGACCCCGCCGCCGGGCAGGTGCGCGGCGCCCTGCGCAGGATCGTGTGCAGCGGGGAGGCGCTGCCCTCCGAACTCGCCGAGCGCTGCGCCGCATCGCTGCCCGGAACCGAACTGCACAACCTGTACGGCCCCACAGAGGCCGCCGTCGATGTCACCGCCTGGCCGTGCTCCGAGGGGACCAGGTCCGCCGCCGGTTCCGTACCGATCGGCCGCCCGGTGTGGAACACCCGCACCCTCGTGCTGGACGCGTCCCTGCGCCCGGTGCCCCCGGGCGTCCCGGGCGAGCTCTACCTGGGCGGCACCCAACTGGCCCGCGGCTACCTCCGCCGCCCCGGCCTGACCGCCGACCGCTTCGTCGCCGACCCGTACGGTCCGCCCGGCGCCCGCCTCTACCGCACCGGCGACCTGGTGCGCTGGACCGCGCAAGGGGCGCTTGAGTTCCTCGGCCGGACCGACGACCAGGTCAAGATCCGCGGCTTCCGCGTGGAACCGGGCGAGACCCAGGCCGCCGTGGCCGCGCTGCCCGGAGTGTCCCAGGCGGCGGTGACGGTACGTCAGGACCAGCCGGGGGAACCGAGGTTGGTGGCGTACGCCGTGCCCCACCCCGGCGCCGTCCTGGAGCCGTTGCGGATCAGGCAGGACCTCAAGGCGACGCTCCCCGAGCACCTCCTGCCCGCGGCCGTCGTTGTCCTCGACGAGCTGCCCCTGACCCCGAACGGCAAACTCGACCGCGCGGCCCTGCCCGCCCCCGACCTCTCCGGCCTCACCACCGCCACGGCCCCCCGCACCGAGGCGGAGGCGGCCCTGAGCGCCCTGTTCGCCGATCTGCTCGGGCTGCCCTCCGTCGGCATCCACGACGAGTTCTTCGCCCTCGGCGGCCACTCCGTCCTGGCCACACGCCTGATCGCCCGCATCCGGGCCGAGCTCGGGGCCGTGGTCCCCCTGCGGGCGGTCTTCGACACACCGACCGTGGCCGCGCTCGCCCCGCTCCTGCAGGCACCGCCCGCCGAGCGACGCCCAGCGCTGGGGCCGGTCCGGCGACCGGACCCGGTGCCCCTCTCCTCCGCCCAGGCCAGGCTGTGGTTCCTGTACCGGCTGGAGGGGCCGAGCCCGACGTACAACATCCACACCGCCGTACGCCTCACCGGGCACCTCGACACGGACGCACTCCGAGCCGCCCTGCATGACGTCGTGGCCCGCCACGAGGCGCTGCGCACGGTCTTCCCGGACGACGACGGCACGCCCTTCCAGCGGGTCCTGGCCGACGCGCCCGTACCCTTCGAGGTCGTGCCTGCCGGGGCCGGGGAAATCGACGGGCTGCTGCGTGAGGCGGCCGCGTACGCGTTCGCCCTGGACGCCGAGATACCCGTACGCGCCACGCTGTACCGCCTCGCCCCCGACGAACACGTCCTGCTCCTCCTCGTCCACCACATCGCCACCGACGGCTGGTCGGCGGAGCCCCTGCTGCGGGACCTGGAGACGGCCTACGCGGCCAGGGCGCGAGGTGATCGCCCCGTATGGCTTCCGCTCGCCGCGCAGTACGCCGACTACACGCTGTGGCAGCGGCAGTTGCTCCAAGACGGCGAGGTGACCAAGGTCCAACTGAACTACTGGTCACGTCAGTTGGAGGGAGCGCCCGAGGAACTCCAGCTGCCCGTCGACCGGCCCCGCCCGGCCGTCGCCGGGTACCGGGCCGGCGCCGTGGACTTCTCCCTCGACGCGGAGGTCCACGCGACACTGCGGGACCTGGCCGCGGAAGCCGGCGGCACGGTCTTCATGGCACTCCAGGCCGCCCTGGCGGTCCTGCTCCGCCGCCTGGGAGCCGGGGACGACATCCCCCTCGGCACGCCCGTCGCCGGACGGGGCGACGCCGCCCTCGACGATCTCGTGGGCCTCTGCGTCAACACCCTGGTGCTGCGCACCGACGTCTCGGGCGACCCGACGTTCCGTGCGCTGCTCGCCCGGGTGCGCGAGACCGACGTGGACGCGTACGCCCACCAGGACCTGCCGTTCGAACGGCTCGTGGACGCGCTCGCTCCCACCCGCCAGATGGGCCGGCATCCGCTGTTCCAGGTGATGCTCGCCCATCAGCAAGCTCCGGACGAAGCACGGGACTTCGCGGGCCTGACGCTCAGCGAGCTGCGCGTCGACTTCCACACCGCGAAGACCGACCTCGCCTTCCACGTCTTCGAACGGGCCGACGGCGCGGGTATCACCGGCTCGCTCGTCCACAGCCTCGACCTGTACGACCGTGAATCCGCCCAGGACATGGCCGAACGGTTCGTACGGCTGGTCGGCGAGCTGGCCCGGCGGCCCGATCTGCCGGTCGCCCTGGCCGACGTCCTCACCCCGCGCGAGCGCGCCCGGATGCTGGGGGAGTGGAACGACACCGCGCACCCCGTGCCGGCCACCACCCTGACCGCACTGGTCGAGGAGCAGGCGGCCAGGACCCCTGACCTCCCCGCCGTGGAGTACGGCATCGAGGGCGGCACGCGACTGACGTACGCCGAGCTCAACGCCCGCGCCAACGCCCTCGCCCGGCAGCTCACCTCACTGGGCGTCGGGCCCGAGCGCTGCGTCGGCATCCATCTGGAGCGCTCGGTGGAGATGGTCGTGGGACTGCTCGCCGTGCTGAAGGCGGGCGGGGCGTTCGTCCCGCTGGAGCCGTCCTGGCCGGCGCGCCGGGTCGCAGAGGTGTGCCGGAGCGCGGCGCTGACGGCGGTGCTGGGCAGGCCGGGTGACGGATCGGCCCTCGGGGACGACGCGCCGCCGTTCCTGGAGGTGCGCCTGGAGGGCCCGCAGGACCCGGAGAACCCGGCCGTCCCCGTCGATCCCGAGGGCCTCGCCTACGTCATCTACACGTCCGGCTCCACCGGCGTCCCCAAGGGCGCCATGATCCGCCACCGGGCCATCGCGCACCGGCTGCTGTGGCAGCGCGGCCTGCTCGGCTTCGGCACCGACGACGCGGCCCTGTTCAAGGCGCCGCTCGGCTTCGACATCTCCATCAACGAGATCTTCCTGCCGCTGGTGAACGGCGGAAGGGTGGTGGTCGCCGAGCCGGGCGGCGAACGCGACGTCGACTATCTCCTCGACACGGTCGAACGGCACCGGGTCACCTTCACCTACCTCGTCTCCTCGATGCTCGACCTGCTGCTGGAACTGGACGGCTTCGCCCGGCGGGCCGCCTCCCTCAAGCACGTCTGGTGCGGTGGCGAGGTGCTCACCCCCGAACTGTTCGCCCGCTTCCGCGCCGCGAGCCCCGCGGTGATGTACCACGGGTACGGTCCGGCCGAGGCCACCATCGGCGTCAGCCATGTCGTCTACCGCACTGGCGCGATCCGCAGCGCCGTCTCCATCGGGCGGCCCAACGGCAACACCCGGCTCCACGTCCTCGACGACCGGCTGCAGCCGGTGCCGGTCGGGGTGCCGGGGGAGCTGTACGCCGGCGGCGTCTATCTCGGCCGCGGCTACGTCAACGACCCTCGCCGCACCGCCGACCACTGGGTGGCCGACCCGTTCGGCCCGCCCGGCGAGCGGCTCTACCGCACCGGCGACCTGGTGCGGTGGCAGCGCGACGGCACCCTGGAGTTCCTCGGCCGCGCCGACAATCAGGTGAAGATCCGCGGCATGCGGGTCGAGCTGGAGGAGATCGAGGCGATCCTCGAACAGCATCCCGGTGTGCGGCGCGGTGTCGTGGTGATCCGGGAGGACGCCCCTGGCGTCAAGCAGCTCGCCGGGTACTACCTCGCCGCCGACGTCCTCGGTGACCTGCACGACTGGCTCCGGGAACGGCTGCCCGAGCACATGGTGCCCCGCACGCTGACCGCCCTGGACGCCTTCCCGCTGCTGCCCTCCGGCAAGGTCGACCGCCGCTCCCTGCCCGCGCCCGAGACCACGTCCTCCAGCGCACCGGCACGGGAGCCGGCGGGCGAACGCGAGCGGCTGCTGTGCGAGTTGTTCGCCTCCGTCCTCGGGCTCGGGCGCGTCGGCGTCGACGACAACTTCTTCGAGCTCGGCGGCGACAGCATCGTCTCCATCCGCCTGGTGACCCTGGCCCGCAAGGCCGGTATCGCCCTGAGCCCCCGGCACGTCTTCCAGACGCCGACGCCTGCCGGTCTCGCCGTCGCCGCCGGGCCGGCCGGCACCGGCCTCGTCGACGAGCCGGTCGGCGAGGCGGAGCTGACCCCGGTCATGCGCTGGACGGCCGGCCCCGACGGTTCCTACGGCGGCCTCGCCCAGGCGGTCCTGCTCGTGACGCCCCCGGACCTCACCCACGACACCGCCGTCGAAGTACTCCAAGCGGTGCTGGACCGCCACGACGTACTCCGGGCCCGACTGACGAACCGACTGGTCGTGCCCGCCGAAGGAACGGTGCGTGCGAGCGGCCTGCTCAGTCGCGTCCGGGACGCGGCACTCGACGATCAGCTCGCCGCCGCCGTGGCCCGACTCGACCCGGCGGCAGGACGCATGCTCCAGGCCGTCTGGTTCGAAGACGCCGGGCGGCTGCTCCTGGTGGCACACCACCTGGTCGTCGACGGCGTGTCCTGGCGGATCATCACCTCCGACCTGGCAGAGGCATGGCAGTCCGGTCGGCCCGGCCGGGCCGTACCCCGTACCGGCACCTCCTTCCGAACCTGGAGCGGGCTCCTCGGCGAGGAGGCCCGCAAACCGGCGCGGGTGCGCGAACTACCCTGGTGGACCGAGGCGTTGGAGAACGGGCGTCCGCTGATCGAGCGCACACCGGACACCGGCGCCCCGTTGCGCGACCACACCCTCGTCCTCCTGGACGACATCACGGTCCCCTTGCTGACCTCCGTCCCCGCCGCCTATCACGCCGCCGCCCCCGACGTCCTGCTCACCGCCCTCGCCCTGGCCGTGGCGGCCTGGCGGGAGCGGCGCGGCGACCTGACCGGCCGTTCGCTGCTCGTCGGCCTGGAGGGCCACGGACGCGAGGAGGGCATCGCCGAGGGCGTCGATCTGTCGGCCACGGTCGGCTGGTTCACCACGTTCTACCCGGCCGGTGTCGACCCCGGCCCGCTCGACCTCGACGAGGCCCTCTCCGGTGGGCCCGCGGCGGGCACGGCGCTCAAGCGGATCAAGGAACAACTGCGCGCCGTACCGGACCACGGCCTCGGATACGGCCTCCTGCGCCACCTCAACCCGGACACCGCACCCGCCCTGGAGAAGCTTCCGCAACCGCAGGTCCTCTTCAACTACCTGGGCCGTTTCACCGCGTCCGGCGCGGCGGACGAGCCCTGGGAACTGGCTCCCGAGGCCCCCATGCTGCGGGTGCCGCCGCCGACCGCGTCCCACAGCGGCTCCGCCGCAGGCCGGCAGTCCGCCGCTTTCGGTCTGGAGATCAACGCCGTGGCCGTCGAGGAGGCGAGCGGTGTCCGGCTGCACGTCTCCGCCTCCTGGCCGGACGGGTTCCTGACCGAGTCCGAGGCACAGGACCTGCTCGGCCTGTGGGAGCGCGCCCTGCGCGGTCTCGCCCGGCACGCCGGCGACTCCCCGGCCGGCGGTCTCACCCCGTCGGACCTCCCCTTGGTCGAACTGACCCAGGAGGACATCGACGACTTCGAGAACGACTTCGACGACTTCTGAGCCACCACGGACGACTACGGAGGAACCGGTGACGCAGCACCACCCGACCGCGGACGAGCTGCTCCGTTCGGTCACCGACACATTCGGCTCGGAGGAAGCGCCGAGCGAGGACGACAGCCTCATCGCCTGGGGCCTGGACTCGATCACCCTGATGAAGATCGCGGGCGGCTGGCGGAAACAAGGCGTGCGGGTCAGCTTCGCGGAGCTGGCCAAGGACCCCACCCTGCGCGCCTGGCGCGAGCTGCTGGCAGCCCACATACCGGCCGGCGCGCGGCCCGCTGAGCGGACCCCGGCCCTGCCGCCCCCCGCGCCCGAGCCACGCGAGCCCTTCCCGCTGGCCGTGATGCAGCACGCCTACTGGATCGGCCGCGGCGACGAGACCACCCTCGGCTCCGTCGCGGCCCACCTCTACGTCGAGTTCGACGGCTCCGGCGTCGACCCCGACCGGCTGGACGCGGCCGTACGCGCTCTCGCGGCCCGCCACGGCATGCTGCGTGCCCGCTTCACCGACGACGGCCGTCAGCAGATCCTGCCCGACCTCACCCGTCCCGCGACCGTCGTCCACGACCTGCGGACGTCGGCCGCGGGGACCGTGGCGACACAGCTGGAGGACATCCGGAACTCCTCCTCGCACGCGCGCCTGGACATCGCGGCCGGGGAGGTCCTCTCCGTCCAGCTGTCGCTGCTGCCGGACGGTTCGAGCCGGCTGCACGTCGACGTCGACATGCTCGCCGCCGACGCGCTCAGCTACCGGGTGCTCCTCTCCGACCTCGCCAAGCTCTACCAGGACCTCGGCGCCCCCCTCCCCGCGATCCGCACCAGCTACCCCGAGTACCTCGCCGAGCGCACGGACGTGCGGCGGCTGAGCCGGGAGCAGGCCCAGCAGTGGTGGCAGCGGCGGATCCCCGAGCTGCCCAGCGCGCCCGAGCTCCCGCTCGTGCCCGAGGCCGAGCGCACCGACCCGACCCGGGTGACCCGCCGCCACCACTGGCTGCCGCCCGCGGAGAAGCGACGGCTCACCGTCCGCGCCCACCAGCACGGACTGACCCCGGCCATGGCCGTGGCGACCGCCTTCTCGGAGGTCCTGGCCGCCTGGAGCGGACAGCCCCGATTCCTGCTGAACGTCCCGATGTTCGACCGCAGGGGCTCCCACCCCGACGTCGACCTGCTCGTCGGCGACTTCACCAGCTCGGTGCTGCTCGACGTCGACCTGACCGTACCGGGCTCGTTCACCGAGCACGCGCGGCGCCTGCAGGACCGTATGCACACCGACGCGGCGCACTCCGACTACTCCGGCGTGGAGGTGCTGCGGGACCTCTCGCGCCACAACGGCGAACAGGTCCTGGCGCCCGTGGTGTTCACCAGCGCCCTCAACCTCGGCGAGCTCTTCGACCACGGCGTACGGCAGTCCTTCGGCAAGCCCGTCTGGATCATCTCCCAGGGGCCACAGGTACTGCTCGACGCCCAGGTCACCGAGGTCGACGGCGGACTGCTGGTCAACTGGGACGTCCGCGAGGACGCCTTCCCGGCCGGCCTGGTCGACGCCATGTTCGCCGCCTTCCACGGCCTCGTCACCCGGCTCGGCACCGACGACACGGTGTGGGAGCGGCCCGTGCCGGCCCTGCTGCCCGAGGGCCAGTCGTCGGTCCGCGCCACGGTCAACACCACCGAAGGCCCGCGCAGCCACCGGCTCCTGCACGAGGGCTTCTTCGAGCGCGCCGCCGAGCAGCCGCAGGTCCCTGCCCTGCTGTGGGACACCGAAGGCGCCCTGACCTATGGCGAGTTGGCCGACCGCGCGCTGCGCACCGCCGCCGCCCTGGCGGAGCGCGGCGTACGGCCCGGTGACATGGTCGCGGTCAGTCTCCCGAAGGGGCCCGACCAGATCACCGCCCTACTGGGGGTGCTGGCCGCGGGTGCCGCATACGTGCCGATCGGCGTCGAGCAGCCGCCCGCCCGCCGGGACCGCATCCGCGCCACCGCCGGATTCCGTGTCGCACTCACCGACGGACGCCCGGTCGAGGGCCTGCACGCCCTGCCCGTCGCGGAGGCGGTGGCGAGCGCACCCTTGCCGCAGCCGGTGACGGTGGACGAGGAGCAGCCCGCCTATGTGCTGTTCACCTCCGGATCCACCGGTGAGCCCAAGGGCGTCGAAGTGCCGCACCGGGCCGCCATGAACACCATCGACGACCTCAACGACCGCTTCGCCGTGGGCACTTCGGACCGCTGTCTCGCCCTGTCCGCGCTGGACTTCGACCTCTCCGTCTACGACATCTTCGGGCTGCTGAGCGCGGGCGGCGCGCTCGTGCTCGTGGACGAGGACGACCGGCGCGAGGCGAGCCGGTGGGCCGACCTCGCGCGCACGCACCAGGTGACGCTCCTCAACTGCGTGCCCCCGCTGCTCGACATGCTCCTCCTGGCCGCCGCTCCCGGCGAACTCGGCAGCCTGCGCGCGGTGTTGCTCGGCGGCGACTGGGTGGGCACCGACCTGCCGGGTCGGCTCGCCGAGCGGGCACCCGGATGCCGGTTCACCGGGCTGGGCGGGACCACGGAGACCGCGATCCACTCCACCGTCTGCGAGGTGACGGAGGCTCAAGTACCGGCGCACTGGCGGGCGGTGCCGTACGGCACTCCGCTGCGCAACGTCCGCTGCCGGGTCGTCGACGCCCATGGACGGGACTGTCCGGACTGGGTGCCGGGCGAGCTGTGGATCGGTGGGAGCGGGGTGGCCCTCGGTTATCGGGCCGATCCCTCCCGTACGGCCGAGAAGTTCACCGAGGCCGACGGGCTGCGCTGGTACCGCACCGGCGACCTCGCGCGGTACTGGCCCGACGGCACCCTGGAGTTCCTCGGCCGCCGCGACCACCAGGTCAAGGTGCGGGGCTTTCGGATCGAACTCGGTGAGGTGGAGGCGGCGCTCACCGGTCACCCCGCCGTACGGCGTGCAGTGGCCGGGCTGACCCGGGGTCAGGGCGTCCAGTTGGCGGCCGCGGTGGCGGCCGACAAGGGGGCGGAGGAGGACGAGCTGCGGGAGTGGGCGCGATCCGTGCTGCCGCCGCACATGGTGCCGTCCCGGATCGCCGTGGCCGAGGAACTCCCGCTCACCTCCAACGGCAAGCTCGACCGCCGTGCCGTACAGGACCTGCGGCAGGTGGCGGAGGCGGCACCGCAGCGGGCCCCCGGCACCGCCCTGGAGACCGTCGTGGCGCGGGTCTGGCAGGACGTCCTCGGCGTCGAACGCGTCGGCCTCGACGACGGCTTCTTCGCCCTCGGCGGCGACTCGGTGCTCGCCACGGTGATCGTCGGCCGGCTGCGCGAGGCGCTGGACACCTCCGCGGTGTCCGTACGCTCCCTCTTCGCGACCCTCACGGCCGGCGGCATGGCCAAGCGGCTGTCGGCCGAGGAGGAGACGCCCGGGCGGCTCGAACAGGTCGCCGCGATTCACCTGGAGATCGAGGACATGTCGGCCGACGAGATCGACTCGGCGCTGCGCGACACGTAAGCGGACGACAGAAGGAGGGGTGGGGTGCCCGCGGGCACCCCGCCCCTCCTCCGATTCCCCCTCGGGCGGTCTAGTCGAGCTTCTCGAACCCGGGCTCCAGGTTGTCCAGCGCCCAGGGGATGCCCAGCGCGGACGGGCTGCGCAGCTGGCTGATGGTCGCGACGTCGGTCACGACGTACCGGTCGTCCTTCACCGCGGACATGTTCTTCACCAGGTCACTGGACTCGAATGCCTTCTTCAGGTCCGGCGTCGTGAAGGCGATGACGGCCAGGTCGGCGTCGAGCTTGTCGAGCTGCTCGAAGGACAGCTCGCCCGTCGGGCTGCCGTTGACCGTCTTGATGTTCCTCACCGTCGGGGTCAGGCTCATCCCGACCTGGCTCATCAGCTTGGCGGCGAAGTCCTCCTCGGAGGCGATGGTGAAGATCTTCGCCGGGGTGTTGCCGATGGACAGGCTGTACGTCCTGCCCTGGAGCTTCGGATGCTTCGTCTTCACCGCGGCGATGCTGTCCTCGGTCTCCTTGATGACCTGCTCGCCCCGCGCCTCCTTGCCGACGGCCTTGGCGACCACCTGCACGTGTTCCTGCCAGGTCTGCTGCCCCCAGGCCGTCTCGTAGCCGATGGTCGGCGCCACGGCGGCGAGCTTCTTGTAGTCCTTGTCGAGGGTGAAGTCGGAGGTGGCGAGGATCAGATCGGGCTGGAGGGACGCCACCTTCTCGTAGTCGACGGCGGTCAGCGTGTCGAGGAGCTCGGTCTTCTTGGTGTCGATCTTGTCCTTCAGCCAGGGGTAGACGCCGTCCTTGCTGAGGGCGTCCTTGGACACGGCGACCGGTGTGACACCCAGGGCGTACAGCGCGTCGATGTCGTCCGTGCCGCCGTTGCCGATCACCACGATCCGCTCCGGCGCCTTGGTGATCTTTGTGGTGCCGAACTTGTGCTTGACGGACACCGGGAAGGCGGACGAGGAGTCCGCCTTCGCGTCGCCGGAGGCGTCGGAGGAGGTGTTCGAGTCGTCCTCGACGGAGCCGCAGGCTGCCAAGGCGGCGGCCAGGGTGACGGTGAGAAGGGTGGTGAGGGTCTTTCTCGTCATGTGCGTCCCTTGTCGCCGGTGAAGCAGGCCGGATCTGTACGGCCGTCAGTAAAGCAAGGTAAGCCTTGCCTTAACAACGGCTTTCGGACAACTTCTTTGTATCGGACGTGAGTTGACGTTTCGTCACCAAAGTTCGCGATCTGCTTCGGTCCTCGTCGGGCTTCATCGGCCTTCTTCGATCACGGGCGGGCGGTGAGGTAGCCCCCCATCGTGCGGAAGTAGTCGCTCGCCGCGTACTCCGTGCCGTCGTCGGTGCGCAGCCGCCTGACGAGCAGGCCCGGGTGTCGGCCCGTGTGGGCCTCGCTGCCCGCCACGATGACCACGCCGTCGCCCTCGCGGATGAAGATGCGACCCGGGGTGCCGCCGTAACGGCCCTCGGAGACGGCGGCTGAGACGATCCTGATCCGCTGCCCGCGATGGAACGCGTACGCGTTGGGGTACGGGTCCGACTGCGCCCGTACGAGCCGCTCCAGGCGCTCCGCCGGCCAGCTCCAGTCGATGCGGCTGTCCTCGAGCGAACGCTTGTGGAAGAAGCTCGCCCGCCTGCGGTCCTGTGGCTGCCAGTGGGTGGCGTCCTTGCCGGAGGCGATGAGGTCGAGCGACTCGCGCACGATCGGTGCGATCAGGTCGACCGTGCGGTGGAACAGGTCGGTCGCGGTGTCGGTCGGTCCGACCACTACCGAGCGCTGCACCAGGATGTCCCCGGCGTCCAGCTCGCCGTTCATACGGTGCGCGGTGACACCGACGCGCTCCTCCCCGTTGATGAGCGCCCAGATGATGGGCGAGAAGCCGGCGTAGGCGGGCAGCAGCGAGTCGTGGACGTTGAGCGTGCCGTGCGCAGGCAGGTCGAAGAGCTCTGGCGGCAGCCAGGTGCGCCAGTTGTTGGCGACGAGGATGTCGGGCCGGGCGGCCCGCACCGCGGCGAGGAGTTCGGGGTCGTCGGGACGGTTGCGCAGGAGTACGGGGACGCCGTGCTTCTCGGCCAGTTCGGCGACGGAGTCGTCCCAGATCTTCTCGTAGGCGTGGTCGCTCTTGGGGTGCGTGACCACGAGGACGACCTCGTGGTCGGAGTCCAGCAGGGCCTGGAGTGTGCGGTGACCCCAGGTCTGGTAGCCGAACATGGCGACGCGCATGCGGTTCTCCCCTTCGGCAGGCTCCATTGCAAGGTAAGGCTAACCTTATCTAACATGTGGCTGCCTGAGGGAGGCGATGCCACGGTGAAGTCACCGCTCACGGGATCGGACACCACCTACGACGTCCTCGGAATCGGCTTCGGGCCGTCAAATCTCGCATTGGCCATAGCGATTGACGAACACAACGCGGGCCTTCCGGCCGACCGTCGGACCAACGCCCTTTTCCTGGAGCGACAGCCGCGTTTCGGCTGGCACCGGGGCATGCTCATCGACGATGCCACCATGCAGGTGTCGTTTCTCAAGGACCTTGTGACGCTGCGCGATCCGGCCAGCGACTTCAGCTTCCTGTGCTTCCTGCGCGAGCGCGGCCGGCTGATCGACTTCCTGAACCAGAAGACGCTCTTCCCGCTCCGGGTCGAGTTCCACGAGTACTTCGAGTGGGCCGCCGAGCGGGTGCGGCACCTCGTGGCGTACGACCACTGCGTGACCGCCGTCGACCCGGTGCGCGACGAAAACGGCACGGTCGCGCACTTCGAGGTGGTCTGCCGTGACCCGGAGCGCCCGGGCCGACATCTCACCTACCGTGCCCGCGACATCAGCGTGGCCGTCGGCCTGGAACCGCATGTGCCGCCCGGCGTCGAACTCTCCGAACGCGTCTGGCACAACAGCCAGTTACTGCCCCGCGTGACCGAACTCGCCGCCGCCGGCGCGCCGGTGCACCGCGCGGTCGTCCTCGGCGCCGGGCAGAGCGCCGCCGAGACCGTCGACTATCTGCACCGCTCCTTCCCCCAGGCCGAGGTGTGCGCGGTGTTCGCCAAGTACGGCTACACCCCGGCCGACGACAGTCCGTTCGCCAACCGCATCTTCGACCCGGAGGCGGTGGACGTGTACTTCGGCGCGCCCTCCGAGGTCAAACAGTCCCTCTTCGACTACCACCGCTCCACCAACTACTCCGTCGTCGACATGGAGTTGATCGAGTCCCTGTACGCCACCGCGTACCAGGAGAAGGTCACCGGGCGTGAACGGCTGCGCTTCCTCAACGTCTCCCGCATCCGCGAGGTCGGTCGGCGCGGTGACGGCGGGCTCGACGTCGCGGTGGAGTTCCTGCCGACCGGCGAGCAGCAGGTCCTCGAGGCCGATGTGCTCGTGCACGCCACCGGATACCGGCCCCGCGACCTCACCGCCCTGCTCGGCGAGGCGGCGAAGGTCTGCCTGCGGGACGACGGGGACGCGATCCGGGTCTCCCGCGACCACCGCGTGGAGACCGCGCCCGACGTCGCCGCGGGCATCTATCTGCAGGGCAGTACCGAGCACACCCACGGGCTGACCTCGACCCTGCTGTCGACCACCGCGATCCGTGCCGGGGAGATCCACCGCTCCCTGCTGACCCGCCGCACCGCGCCCGTCTGAGCCGGTCAGACCGCCTCCGCCGCCGATACGGCGGGGTCGAAGGCCGCCGCCACCCGATCCGTGGACGTCACCGCCCCGCAGGTGTCCGCCACCCATTCGAGCGCGAACTCGTGGGTCCCGGCCGACACATCGGCGATGGCGTCCGCGACCACGAAGGGCTCCAGGTCCTCCACCCAGGCGTCGGCGGCCGTCATCAGCACGCCGACCCGGGCGAACAACCCGACGACCACCACCTGATCGCGGCTCAGCTCGCGTAACCGGCTGTCCAGCCGGGTGCGGGCGAAGGCGCTGTACTTCCGGGAGGTGAGCACGGTGTCGCCGATGCGCGGCATCGCCTGCTCGGCGAACACCTCGCCGTCCCTGTCGGTCGGCCGTCCTGAGGGTCGGCCGGTGGGTGCGGGACCCCGCTCACCGGCCGGCACCGAGTGGACGACGGGGACGCCCGCCGCGTGGGCGGCGTTCACCAACCGGCCGACGTTTGCGAGGAGTTCGGTGACCGGGGCGCCCTCGCGGTCCACCTCCCGCAGGAAACGCCGCTGCAGATTGAGCACCAGGAGCGCCGCCCGGGCCGGGTCGAGGGTCCACCCGGTCCGGTCGTCGGGCAGCATGGCGGGGGTCGGCATGACGTACGGGAAGATCGAGCCAGGCGTCATCTCTGGTTACCCTTCGGTGAGTTGGGGCTGCATCGACATGCGGCTCCGCGGCACACCTTATTAGGTTAGCCTCACCTAAGTTCTATGCCTCGCCCGTGAAACCCGTGAACTCGCCTCACCGAACTCGCCTCACCCCAGGGCGCGGTCCAGGTTGAAGGCGGCGCTGATCAGGGCGAGATGGGTGAACGCCTGCGGGAAGTTTCCCTGTTGCTCACCGGTGTGGCTGATCTCCTCGGCGTACAGGCCCAGATGATTGGCGTACGTCAGCATCTTCTCGAAGGCGAGCCGCGCCTCGTCGATCCGGCCGGCCCGGACCATGGCCTCGACGTACCAGAACGAGCAGATCGAGAACGTGCCCTCGTCGCCGCGCAGCCCGTCGGGGCTCGCCGTCGGGTCGTAGCGGTAGACCAGCGAGTCGGACACCAGCTCCTCGGTGAGCGCGTCCAGGGTGGACAGCCACTTGGGATCGGTCGGCGCGATGAACTTCGACAGCGGCATCATCAGCACGGCCGCGTCCAGGACGTCGCCGTCCTCGTGCTGGACGAAGGCCTTGCGCGTCTCGGACCAGCCGTGCTTCATGATCCGCCGGTAGATCGTGTCCCGGCACTCCTGCCAGCGCGGCAGATCGGCGGGCAGGCCGCGCCGGTTGGCCATGCGGATCCCCCGCTCGATCGCCACCCAGCACATCAGCCGCGAGTACAGGAAGTTCTTCCGGCCGCCGCGGGTCTCCCAGACGCCCTCGTCGGGCTGGTCCCAGTGCTCGCACACCCAGTCCACCAGCGCGCACACGTCGTCCCACTGGTCGCTGGAGATCGGCTGCGCCCACTTGTCGTAGAGGTAGATCGAGTCGACCAGCGCCCCGTAGATGTCGAGCTGCAGCTGGTCGGCGGCGGCGTTGCCGACGCGCACCGGGGCGGAGCCGAGGTGGCCCTCCAGATGGTCGAGCTCGCGCTCTGGCAGGTCGGCGCGGCCGTCGATGCCGTACATGATCTGCAGCGGGCCGGAGTGGCGGCCGTCGCCCCGGCTGACGTGCCGGGTCAGGAACTGCATGAACGCCTCGGCCTCGCTGGTGAAGCCCAGCCGCAGCAGCGCGTACACACAGAAGGCGGCGTCCCGGATCCACACGTACCGGTAGTCCCAGTTGCGTTCGCCGCCGATCTCCTCGGGCAGGCTCGTCGTCGGCGCGGCCACGATGGCGCCGGTGGGCGCGTAGGTGAGCAGCTTCAGGGTGAGGGCGGAGCGGTGCACCATCTCCCGCCAGCGGCCCCGGTACTTGGAGGCGGACAGCCAGCGCCGCCAGTACTCGACGGTGCTGTGCAACTGTGCCTCGGCCTCGGAGTGTGCGCACCGGCGCGGGGCCACGTCGCCGCCGACCTGGTCCAGCGCGAACACCGCCGACTCGCCCTGGGCGAGCTTGAACTCGGCGTGGGCGTCCAGGTCGTCGGCCTCCAGCGGTACGGTCGCGGTCAGCCCGAGCGACAGCTTCTCGGACTCGAAGACCGCGACGTCGCCGACCATGCGCACGGTGTGCGGCCGGGCGCCGTACTCGAAGCGCGGCGCCACCCGGGTCCGGAACGGGATCGATCCGCGCACGCACACCACGCGCCGGATCAGCCGATGGCGTTCCGCCTCGACCGAGTCGCCGTCGACCGGCATGAAGTCCTGCACCTCGCCGACGCCGTCCTCGGTGAAGAACCGGGTGATCAGGATGTTGGTGTCGGGGAAGTAGAACTGCTTGGTCCTGGCCGGTACCGCGGCCGCCAGCTCGAAGCAGCCGCCCCGCTCGGCGTCCAGGATCGCCGCGAAGACGCTGGGCGCGTCGAAGGCGGGGCAGCAGTACCAGTCGATCGTGCCGTCCGTGCCGACCAGGGCCACACTGCGCAGGTCGCCGATCAGCCCGTGCTCGGCGATCGGCACATACCGCGAAGCCGCCGGTCCGTCGTGGTCGATCGGTGTCGTGCTCATCGCAGCCTCCCTGGCCCGCCATGCGCCTCGCTCCCAGCGTAGGGGGAATCGGGCGGGCGAGGGCCCGGGATCGGGAGCGGGGGCGGGCCGGTGGTGGGGATCCGGGCACGGGGCGGTGATGCGGATGGGGGGGCGCGGGCCGGTGATGTGGATCGGGGCGGGGTTCGGGGGAGGGGTGGGCCGAAGGCAGGCCGCTGATCAGGAGCAGGCCCGGGAACGGGGGGGCGAATCGGGACCCGGGATCAGACCGAGATGACGCTCAGCCCCGCCTCCTCGAAGCCCCGCACCGTCTCCGCCGGCGCCGCCGTGTCCGTGACCAGGGTGTCCACCGCGTCGGCCGCGCAGATCCGGGCGAACGCCCGCCGGCCCAGCTTGCTGGAGTCCGCGGCCACGATCACGCGCTCGGCCCGCTCGCACAGCAGCCGGTTGATGGCCGCCTCCGCCTCGTCGTGCGCGGCGGCGCCGTGCGTGACGTCGAACGCGACGACGCCGAGCACCGCCACGTCGATGGTGATCTGGGCCAGTACCCCGTCCGCGAGCGGCCCGATGAGCTCGTACGACTGCGGGCGCGCGACCCCGCCGGTGACCACGATCTTGAACTGGGGACGTACGGCCAGCTCATTGGCGATGTTGAGCGCGTTCGTGACGACGGTCAGCGCGGGCGAGCCGGACGCCAGGTCGCTGCGCACCGCCAGGGCGCGGGCCACCTCGGTGGTCGTCGTGCCGCCCGTCAGCCCCACGGCCTCGCCGGGCGCGACGAGGTCGGCCACCGCCTTGGCGATGCGCTGTTTCTCGGAGGCGTGCCGGGCCGTCTTGTAGCGCAGCGGCAGTTCGTACGACACCCCGTGCACGACCGCGCCGCCCCGCGTGCGGACCAGCATCTGCTGCTCGGCGAGCTGGTCGAAGTCGCGGCGGATCGTGGCGGCCGACACCGCCAGCTCGGCGGCCGCCTCCTCGACGTCCAGCCGGCCCCGCTCGACGAGCAGCTCCAGCAGCGCCTTCCAGCGGGCATCGCGCGACATCCGCCCTCCATTCCTCGATCTCCGGCGACCTTAGCGCACGCCCCTTCCTTCAGAATGCTTGATTCTGCTCGAAAGATAGCGTTATCTTGCAAGAACAAGCATTGCAGTCTCGGTGAGGCTCAGTGGGAAGCCCGGAGGGTGGCGACATGACCCATGTCGAGGACGAACTCAACAGCCAGCCCGAGTGCTGGACACGAGCCGCGGCGCAGGCCGCCGGCCTCGGCGGGATGCTGCCGGCGCCGGGGGAGCGGGTCGCGGTGGTCGGCTGCGGCACGTCGTACTTCATGGCGCAGGCGTTCGCCGCGCTGCGCGAAGGGGCGGGCCAGGGGGAGACGGACGCCTTCGCCGCCTCGGAGTTCCCGCACGGGCGCACGTACGACCGTGTCCTCGCCCTCACCCGCTCCGGCACCACCACCGAAGTCCTGGAACTTCTGGGGCGGTCGAGGGACCGTACCCGCACCACGGCGATCACCGCCGACCCGGGCACGCCCGTCATGACGGCGGCGCACGACGTCGTCGTCCTCGACTACGCGGACGAACGGTCCGTCGTGCAGACCCGGTTCGCGACCACCGCCCTCACCCTCCTGCGCGCCCACCTCGGCCTGCACACCGACGCCGTCGTGACCGACGCCCGCACCGCACTCTCCGGCGAACTGCCCGAAGGGCTCGTGGCGTGCGGACAGTTCACCTTCCTGGGCCGTGGCTGGACCGTCGGGCTGGCCAACGAGGCCGGGCTGAAGATGCGCGAGGCCTCGCTGTCCTGGACCGAGGCCTACCCGGCCATGGAGTACCGGCACGGCCCGATCAGCATCACCACGAGCGGCACCGCGACCTGGATGTTCGGCGCGGCGCCCGACGGACTGGCCGAACAGGTGCGCTCCACCGGCGGGTTGTGGATCGAGGGCCGTCTCGACCCCCTCGCCGAACTGGTCCGCGCCCAGCGGCTCGCGGTCGCCGTCGCCGCCGCCCGAGGCCTCGACCCGGACCAGCCGCGGCACCTCACCCGCTCGGTGATCCTCGCCCCCTGAACACGCCCCCTGCGCGCCGAGACAGGAGAAAGGACAGGCCGTGCCCCTCGTGACCACCGGCGAGCTCATCACCCGTGCCGCCGCAACCCGCTCCGCCGTCGCCGCCTTCAACGTCATCACGCTGGAGCACGTCGAGGCGGTCATCGCAGGTGCGGAGTCGGTGGGCTCGCCCGTCGTCCTGCAAGTCAGCGAGAACGCCGTCAAGTTCCGCTACGGGCGGCTCCTGCCGCTCGCCCGCGCGACCGTCGCCGCCGCCGAACGCGCCGCCGTCCCCGTCGCGCTGCACCTCGACCACATCCAGAGCGACGACCTGCTGCGCCAGGCGCCGGACGCCGGGTTCAGCTCCGTGATGTACGACGCGGCCCGTCTGCCGTACGCGGACAACCTCGCAGCGACGAAGGCGGCTGCCGACTGGGCGCACGCCCAAGGCCTCTGGATCGAGGCCGAGTTGGGGCGGCTCGGCGGCAAGGACGGCGAGCCGCCGCTCGACGCCCACGCCCCCGGCGCCCGTACCGACCCCGCCGAGGCCCATGCCTTCGTCACCGACTCCGGCGTGGACGCCCTCGCGGTGGCCGTCGGCAGCTCGCACGCCATGACCACCCGCACCGCCACCCTCGACCACGAACTCCTCAAACGCCTGGCCGCCACCCTGGACGTCCCCCTCGTCCTGCACGGCTCCTCCGGCGTCCCCGACGACGAACTGACCGCGGCCGTCGCGGGCGGCATCACCAAGGTCAACGTCGGCACGGCCCTCAACATCGCGATGACGTCCGCGATCCGCGACTTCCTCGCCGCCCACCCCGAGGCGGTCGACTCGCGCAAGTACCTGAGCGTGGGGCGGGAGGCGATGGCCCGGGCGGTGGCCGGCATCATCGGCGTCCTGAGGGCTCCCTGACCGATCGCCCCGTGTGGATAGTTAGGCATGCCTAAGTCGAAGCGCGTGCCGGAACTGGGCGAGATCCAGAAGACGTTGCTCATCCCGCCGTCCTGGTCTACCTCGACGAGGACCAGGTCCGCTCGGTGTTCGACCTCGTCGCCGAGCGGCTGCCCGGCGCCGAGCTGGCATCGGAGACGGCGAGCAGCTGTGTGGTCGACCGGCAGGACGGCCATGACGTCCTCGCCAAGATGGCCGCGCGCATGCGCTGGAGCTGCGACGACCCCGGGGAGGCCGAGTCCTGGCGCCCGGACGTCCACCTCGCCGAGTCACGCACCTTCGCCGACTTCACCGGCCCCGTCCGCAGCGCCGTCCCGCTCTCCGTACGGCTGCTGCTGCGGGCCATGACGGTGCTCCGGCGCCGCGAGATCGAGTCGTACCGCCTGAACCGCTGCCGCGTCGGGGACCCGGACCGCACCGTCACCTCTTGACGGCCCGCAACACCACGAACTTCGGGTCGCTGGCGACCAGTTGGCTGTTGCCGAACAGCTTCCGCAGCTTCACGTGGTAGCCGAGATGCCGGTTGCCGATCACCCACAGCTCACCGCCCGGCCGGAGCGCGCGCCGGGCGCCCGTGAACATCCGCCAGGCCGTCGTGTCGGTCGTCGCCTGGTGGGAATGGAACGGCGGATTGTTGAGCACGAGGTCGACACTCCCGGCCGGCACACCCGCCAGCCCGTCCCCGACCCGGAACTCGGCGTGCCCGGGTACCTGGTTCGCCCTGTGCGTCGCCTCCGCCGAGGCCACGGCCTGGAACGACTCGTCGACGAACAGCACCTCGGCCTGCGGGTTCGCCAGCGCCACCGCCGTACCGACGACACCGTTGCCGCAGCCGAGGTCCACCACGCGTTGCGCGCCCTTGCTGTCGGGCAGGTGCCCCAGGAAGAACCGCGTGCCGATGTCGAGCCGGTCGGCGCAGAAGACGCCGGCGTGATTGACCACCGTGCGCCCCGAGACCGCGCCGATGCCGTCGGGGAGGTCGTAGGTGTAAGGCCACGGGTTGGCGGGCCGCGTGGGTGCGGGCTCGGGAGTGCAGAAGATCAGCCGGGCCTTCTTCTCGGCGAGCGAGGTGCGGGTCGGGCCGAGGATCCGCTCGAACAGCTGGAGCGTCGAGGTGTGGATCTCCTTCACCATCCCGGTGCCCACCACGACCGTGCCCTCGTGCACCGCGGGCGCCAGCCGCAGCAACTGGTCCTCCAGCAGCGCCAGGCTCTTCGGCACCCGCACGACAAGGACGTCGATGCGCTCCGGCGGCGTGTCCTGCGTGGTGAGCAGCCGGACCGTGCCGGGCTCGACGCCGAGCCGGGCGAGGTTGGCGCGGGTCGCTTCCTGGGCCAGGTACGAGTCGGTGATCTGCACCGGGCCGTGCGCCGCGAGCGCGGTGACCAGGGCGCCCCAGCGGTCACCGAGGACCACGACCGTGCCGGAGAGCGGGACCTCCCGTTCCGCCAGATGCCTGAGGAGGTACTCGTCGGAGGCGTCCCAGGCGCGCAGCCTGTCGCGGGGGTCCTCGGGGTAACGGGTCAGCGCGAGCTCGCCCCAGGGCGTCGTCATACGGTCGTTCATCGTGCGTCAAGGCTAGCTGAGCCGCAGCTCACGACGGGTGGGGGAGGATGGAGGACATGGACACCGAGCTGTTCCCCCGGGAGCGTACGGAGGTATCGCCGGGCGCGGTGCACCTGCCCGACTGGCTGGACGCGCCCGCGCAGCGCGAGCTGCTGGAGGCGTGCCGCGCGTGGGCACGCCCACCGGCCGGCCTGCGTACGGTGCGCACCCCCGGCGGCGGCACCATGACCGCCCGGCAGGTCTGCCTGGGCTGGCACTGGTACCCGTACGCCTATGCCCGCACGGTCGTCGACGGCGACGGCACCCCGGTGAAACCGTTCCCCGAGTGGCTGGGCGAGCTGGGCCGCCGGGCGGTGCGCGACACCCTGGGCGAGCCGTGGGCGGCGCCATCGGCGGCGTACGACATCGCGCTGATCAACTTCTACGACGCCGACGCCCGCATGGGCATGCACCGCGACAGCGACGAGAAGTCCGACGCACCCGTGGTGTCCCTGAGCCTCGGCGACACCTGCGTCTTCCGCTTCGGCAACACCGAGACCCGGACCCGGCCGTACACGGACGTCGAGCTGCGCAGCGGCGACCTGTTCGTGTTCGGCGGCCCGTCGCGGCTCGCCTACCACGGTGTGCCGAAAGTACAGCCCGGCACCGCACCGCCGGAGTTGGGGCTGACCGGGCGGCTGAACCTCACGCTCAGGGTGAGCGGGCTGTAGGCCGCCACACCTGCGGATCATGGGAGACTCGCCCTCATGAGCGGCAACGCGGACCCCCGGCCGGCGGGGGAAGGGACCACCTCGAGGACGCGGTTGGACCGGGGGCGCGGTGCGCTCGGGCCCGCGCTGGAGCTCGTGCACACCGGACGCGCCCCCACGCGTGCCGTCCTCACCGCCGAGCTCGGCGTGACCCGGGCCACGGCCGGCGCGGTCGCCTCCGAGCTGGAGGCGCTCGGGCTGATCCGGGTGGACGCCCGGCCCACCGCGTCGGCCGGTTCGCAGGGGCGCCCCTCGCACCGGCTGTCGGTCGCCGAGGACGGGCCCGTGGTCCTCGCCGCACAGGTCCACGCCGACGGGTTCCGGGCGGCGCTGGTCGGTCTCGGCGGCCGTATCGTCGCCACTTCGCCCGGCTGCGAGACGGTCGACGCCGATCCGGCGAAGGTTCTCGGCTCGGTCGTCGAGGCAGGCGCCGACCTGCTGCGCACCACGGGCCGTCGCTGCGCAGGCGCGGGCCTGGCCGTCCCCTCCGCGGTCGCGGAACCCGACGGCCTGGCGCTCAACCCCCTGCACCTCGCCTGGCCCGTGGGCGCGCCCGTGCGCCGGATCTTCGCGGAGTGCGTGCGCGCGGCCGGGATCAGCGGACCGGCGTTCACCGGTAACGACGTCAACCTCGCCGCGCTCGCCGAACACCGGCACGGCGCGGGGCGCGGCTCCCGCGACCTGCTGTGCGTGGCCACCGGCCACCGGGGCGTCGGCGGCGCGCTCGTGCTGGACGGCCGTCTGCACACCGGCAGTTCGGGCCTGGCCCTGGAGGTCGGCCACCTCACCGTCAATCCCGAGGGCAGACCCTGCCACTGCGGCAGCCGCGGCTGCCTCGACGTCGAGGCCGACCCGCTGGCCCTGCTCACGGCGGCCGGCCGCGAGCCCGGCCCCGAGGTCTCCCTGCTCCAGCAGGCCAAGGACCTGATCCGCACCCAGTACGACGACGACCCGGCGGTCCGCACGGCCACCGAGGCCCTCATCGACCGCCTCGGCCTCGGCCTCGCCGGCCTGGTCAACATCCTCAACCCGGACCGCATCATCCTCGGCGGCCTGCACCGCACCCTCCTCGACGCCGACCCCGAGCGCCTGCGCGCCGTCGTCGCCGACCGCAGCCTGTGGGGCCAGAGCGGCGGCGTCCCGATCCTCGCCTGCACCCTCGACCACAACAGCCTTGTCGGCGCGGCCGAGTTGGCGTGGCAGCCGGTGCTGGACGATCCGCTGGGTGCGCTGGCGTCGTAGGCCTCACCGCTCCTCGGCGGTGTTGAGGATCCGCGTCCGGGGCGCCCCGGCCAGCGCGGGCGCGTTCTCGGACGAGGACCACACCCTCGTCCTGAGGAAGCCCAGGAACCGCTCGGCGTCGGCCACGTCGTCGAAGTCGAGGTCGACGACGACGTAGGCGGGGTCGTCGACCGGCTGCTGGACACGGTAGTGACGCACGCCCGCGTCCGCGCGCGCCGGCGCGAAGCGGTCGAAGGCCGTCTTCCACCTGGCGAAGTCCGTGATCGGATGCTCGATGTGCAG
The DNA here is from genome assembly GCF_003963535.1 of Streptomyces cyaneochromogenes. Lineage (GTDB taxonomy): Bacteria > Actinomycetota > Actinomycetes > Streptomycetales > Streptomycetaceae > Streptomyces > Streptomyces shaanxiensis. The sequence continues at coordinate 9,282,199 of NZ_CP034539.1, forward strand.
GGTCGGCATGGCTCCTCCTCGGCCGTTCCCGCCGGTCACCTCCATGCTCGGCCGCCGCCCGGACGGCCGCACCCCCGGCGTGGACCTGGGTACGCTTCGTGCCATGCGGATCTCCGTTTCCTCGGACATGGACGAACCCGTGGCGCGCTCCCTCGTCACCGAGCTGCGAGACCGCGGCCACGAGGTGGTGACGTACGGCGCGCTCAGCCCCGGTGCCGACCCCCAGTGGGCCGCCTGCTCCGAGGCAGCCGCCCGCGAGGTCGCCGACGGGACGGCCGACCAGGCGGTCGTGTGCTGCTGGACCGGCACGGGCGCGTCGATCGCCGCGAACAAGGTGCCCGGGGTGCGGGCGGCCCTGTGCACCGACGCGTACACCGCGGACGGCGCCCGCCGCTGGAACGACGCCAACGTCCTCGCCCTGAGCCTGCGGCTGACGTCCGAGCCGCTGCTCAAGGAGATCCTCGACGCCTGGTTCGCCGGTGCGGCGAGCGAGGACGCGCAGGACCGGGAGAACGTGGCGCACATCGGGCGACTGGATCTCGGTAGGGCCTAGGTGTATTGACCCGCAGGGTTGTTGACGCGGGTGAGGGGTGGCTGGCCGCCGGGTGCGGTTGAAGCGTTCGACCTCGCCGATGGTGCACCGGCCCTGCGGTCCCCCTGCCCCAAAGGCGGCAGCGAGGCGCCGTCACGCACGGCGAGGTCTGGGGACCAGCTCGCCAGCGCAGTTGGGACAGACGTCCCGCATGGCATCGCCGCACGGCACGCAGAACGTGCACTCGTACGAGCAGATGCGGGCAGCCGCGTCGAGCGGCAGCTCCGCCGTCCCGCACCGCTCACAGCGATCACGCATCTCCAGCGCCATGTCGTCCGCCTTCCTCACGGGTCAGTTCCGTCGCCTTTCCATCCTCCGTGCGCCGGAAGTGGCCGAAAGTGTTCGGCGGGACAAAGATCAACGCGATCGGGCCATGCTCCGGCCGCAGGTCAGCGCCAGTCGACGGCGAAGGCCCGGCCGGGGTTGTCGGTGAGGACGCGTTCCACCAGTTCCTCGCCGAGGGCGAGCGCGAGCCGCGGACGCACCCGGCGCAGCAGGTACGGCATCCCGGGACCCCCGTCGACCGACCGCGCCCCGGCCACGACCGTGTCCCCGCCGAGCAGCAGCCGGTGCCCGAACCCGGCCTCGGCCAGCGCCCGCATCGCGTCCGGCATGCGCCAGTCGGTGGCGTGATGGGCGCGTGAGGGCCCGTCGAAGGCCAGCCAGCAGCCCGCCTCGGCGGCCTGGCGGTGGAGCAGAGGGTCGGGGGAGCGGTTGAGATGGCCGAGGATCACCCGGTACGGCGGGACGCCCGACTCTCCGCACAGCAGGTCCAGTACGTCGAGCGCACCCGTCCCCACCTCCAGGTGCACGGCGATGGGCGCGCCCGTCGCGTGGTGGGCCTCGGCGGCGGCGGTCATCGTCCAGCGGGCGTGCGCGTCGAGGGCGTGGAAGCCGCCGGCGACCTTGATCAGACCGGCGCGGACCCCGGAAGTGCCGATGCCCTCGGTCAGTTCGGCCACGAAGAGTTCGGCCGGCCCGCCGCGCAGCGCGTCGAGTGACTCCGGGGCGTAGTGCGCCGCTTGATGCAGGCCCGTCGCGCAGACCAGGTGCACCCCACAGGCCCGGGACAGCGGCGGCAGGTCGGCTGCCCGGCGCCCCATGCCGTACGGCGTCCACTGCACGACGGCCGAACCGCCGGCCGCGCGGAACGCGTCCAGCTCGGCGCGCGCTGCGGTGGCGTCCTGGAGCTCCTGGCCGGGCAGTTGCGGGCTGCGCAGGAAGAGGTGGTCGTGCGCGTCGCACACGCCGAGCCGCTCGGGTCGCACATCCCCGAGGACCGTACGGACAGCACTCACCACTGCCGGCCCCGCGGCAGCGCCCCGCGCCCCGGTGCCGACAGGTGCAGCACCTGGTACACATCGCCCTCGGTCTTTGGCGTGTCGTGCGTCCAGAGCGAGAAGTGGACCAGCTCCCACGCGTGCGTGTCGACGGCGGCCGCGGTCAGCACGGCGCCGTCCCGCGTCGCCAGCCGCTCGGTCTCGTTCGCCGCGTCCGCCATGAACGCGGCCAGCTCCACGCCGTCCGGCACCGGTTGACGCCGACGCACGGCAAGCCTGGCGGGGGAGTCCGCGGCGCCGCCCTCCGCGTACGCGAGCCCCGTCCACTGACGTACCCGCGGCCGCCCGAAGTCGTTCACGGGTCCCTGGAAGGCGCCTCCCCACAGGAAGGCGTTCATGCCCTCCATGGTGTTCCAGAGGTAGAAGGGCCCGTACTGGTTGACCGGCGAGCCGTGCACGCCGCGCTCACGCAGCAGGTACGCCTTCGTGCCGAGGCCGTCCCAGCCGTCCAGCAGATGGCCGACCCGGGCGACGCGGGAGCGGATGACATCCATGTCGTGATCGGCGGGCAGCGTGAACTCGTACTGCATGGCATGCATGCCAAGTCCCTTCTCGGGCCGAATGGTCGCTCACGTGTCGGTCACGTGCTCGTGCCCTCGGCGGTCGTGTGGTCCCGCGGGGCGAGCAGCGAGAGCAGCCCCCGGACGCCCACGTCGAAGGCGGTGGGTGAACCGGACGCGCGGGCGAGGACGTAGCCGCCCTGTACGGTCGCGACGATCGTCGCCGCGATCGTCTCGCCGTCGAGCCCGGCCGCGAACTGGCCCTGCTCCTTGCCTTCCTCGACGATCCCGGCCAGCCGCTCCCGCAGCCAGTCGAGCGTCTCGTCGACAGGCGTGCGCAGTTCGTCGCTGGCGATCACGTCCGGGTCCATCGTCAGCCGCCCGATCGGACAGCCGCGCAGTACGTCGCGCTCGCGCCGCAGATACGCCTCGATGCGCTCGTACGGCGTTCCCGGACCGTCGAGTACTCCCGCCGCGGTTGCCCGCATCTCCTCGGCGGTCCGCCGGATCGCGGCCAGGGCGAGATCCGGCTTCCCCTTGAAGTGGTGGTACATGCTGCCCTGCCCGGCGCCCGAGCGCTCCAGGATCGCCTTGGGGCTGGTGCCCACATAGCCGCGCTCCCACAGCAGCTCGCGGGTGGACTCGATCAGCCGCTCCGAGGTGCTCATGCCGTCACTGTACATACTAGTAGTTACAGAAGTCGAGCCTTCATGGAGCAGCGGAATCACCGCTGTGTACTCCCCGCGAGGTACGCGCACTGCCGCTGGCCGTACGACGACCCGGACCCCCTCCCGGCGCGAGTCTCGAGACATCACCGAACGACCCGACCGACCTGAACAACCCGACCGAACCGACTCGGGAGATGACTCGAGATGCAGACCCTGGCTCACTTCGCGGACGGCGGCCCCGGCCCCTGGATCCTCCTCTTCCCGCTCATCTGGGCGGCCGTCGTGGTCGGCGGCATCGCGCTGCTGCGCCGCACGGTGTGGCGCGGACGCCGCGGCCCCTGGCGGGCACCCGCCGCGGACGACAACTCGCCCATCACCGTGCTCGGCCACCGCTTCGCCTCGGGCGAGATCGACGAGGACGAGTACTGGCGCCGGCTGTCCGTCCTGGACGAGCAGTTCGGCCGTACGGGCAAGGGCGGTGCGGCATGACGGCCACGACCGCCACCACCATCACGCCGACGGCCGCCCGTGTCGTGGACGCCGTGAAGGTGTACGGCAGCGGCGACACCGTCGTGAGGGCCCTGGACGGGGTGAGCGTCGACTTTCCGGTCGGCCGGTTCACCGCGATCATGGGGCCCTCGGGCTCCGGCAAGTCCACCCTGATGCACTGCGCGGCCGGCCTCGACACCCTCACCTCGGGCACCGCCCACATCGGCGACACCGAGCTGAGCAGCCTCGACGACCGCCGCCTCACCCTCCTGCGGCGCGACCGCGTCGGCTTCGTCTTCCAGGCCTTCAACCTGGTTCCGACGCTGACCGTCGCGGAGAACATCACGCTGCCGCTGGACCTCGCGGGCGGCAAGGGCGGCAAGGGCGACAGCGGCGACGAGGAGTGGCTCGACGCGCTCATCGACGTCGTCGGCCTGCGCGACCGGCTCCACCACCGCCCCTCAGAACTCTCCGGCGGCCAGCAGCAGCGCGTGGCCGTGGCCCGGGCCTTCGCCGGCCGGCCCGACATCGTCTTCGCCGACGAGCCGACCGGCAACCTCGACTCCCGGTCCGGCGAGGAGGTCCTCGGCCTGCTGGGCCGCACGGTGCGCCGGACGGCCCGCACGGTCGTCATGGTCACCCACGACCCGGTGGCTGCCGCCCACGCCGACGAGGTCGTGTTCCTCGCCGACGGGCGCCTGGTCGACCGTATGGAATCCCCGACCGCCGACAAGGTCCTGGACCGCATGAAAGCCTTCGAGGTGCCGTCATGAACGCGTCCGTCCGCCTGAGCGTGTCCTCCCTGCGGGCCCACAAGCGCCGCTTCGCCGGTACGTTCCTCGCGGTGTTCCTCGGCGTCGCCTTCCTCGCCGGCACCCTCGTCATGGGCGACACGCTGCGGGCAAGCTTCGACACCATGTTCGGCAACGCGACCAGCGGCACCGACGCCGTCGTGCGCAGCGCCGACGCCATCACCACGCCCGGCGAGAGCGAGGGCGTGCGCGAGCCGGTCGACACCGACCTGGTCACCACGATCGAGAAGGTCCCCGGCGTCGCGGCCGCCGCGCCCAACATCCAGGGCGCGGGCCAGCTCGTCGGCAGGAACGGCGACCCGATCGGCGGCCAGGGCCCGCCCACCCTCGCCGGCAACTGGATCGCCGACCCGAAGCTCAACGCGTACCAGCTCGCCGAGGGCCACGCCCCGCGCAAGTCCGGCGAGGTCGTCATCGACCGAGGCACCGCCGAACGCGGAGACCTCAGGATCGGCGACACCACGACCCTGCGCACACCCGACCCGGTCAAGGTGACCGTCGTCGGCCTCGCGACCTTCGGCGGCGAGGACGGCATGGCCCAGGTGACCTTCACCGGCATGACGCAGGCCGACGCGGAGAAGTACCTCACCGCGCGGCCCGGCGAGGCGGCGAGCATCCAGGTGCGCGCCGGTCCCGGCGTCGGCCAGCAGGAGCTGGTGGACGCCCTGACTCCCGTACTGCCCAAGGGGGTCGAGGCCATCACCGGTCAGGCGTCGGCCGAGGAGAACACCGACATGATCTCCAGCCAGTTCCTGACCGTCTTCACCACCTTCCTCCTGGTGTTCTCCGGCGTCGCCCTGCTGGTCGCGACCTTCTCCATCCACAACACCTTCGCGATCGTCGTGGCCCAACGCACCCGCGAGAACGCCCTGTTGCGCGCCCTCGGCGCCTCACGCCGCCAGGTCACCGCGTCGACCCTCGTCGAGGCGACGGCCGTGGCCGTCACGGCGTCGGCGGTGGGCCTGGTCGGCGGCATCGGCATCGCGGCGGGGCTCCAGGCGCTGTTCCCGGCGATCGGATTCCCGTTCCCCGAGGGCGATTTGGTCATCAGCGCCCTGTCGATGGCCCTGCCGCTCGCGGTCGGCATCGTGGTCTGCCTGGGCTCCGCCCTCCTGCCCGCCGTACGCGCCGGCCGCACCGCACCGCTGGCCGCCCTGCGTGAGACGGCCGTCGACACGTCCGGCGCCTCCCCCGCCCGTGCGGTCACGGGCCTGGGCCTCCTCGCCCTCGCGGTCGGGGTGACGCTCAGCGGTGTCCTGCTGTCCCCGTCCCTCTGGCTGGCGGGCACCGGCGCCGTCCTCGCCCTGGTCGCCTTCGTGGTCCTCGGCCCGGTCGCCTCCACGACGGCCGTACGTGTCCTCGGCGGCCCCCTCGACCGCCTGCGCGGCGTCACCGGCGCACTCGCCCGGCGCAACGCCCTGCGCAGCCCGAAGCGGACGGCCGCCACCGCGAGCGCGCTGATGATCGGCGTGGCCGTGGTGTCGCTGTTCACCGTGTTCGGAGCCTCGCTGAAGGCGACCATGGACCAGACCGTGTCCCGTTCGTTCGCGGGCGACGTGGCCGTGAGCACCCCGTCGTTCGGCGCGGGCGGCAGCGGCCTGAGCCCGCGGCTCGCCGACGCCGTGCAGCGGCTGCCCGAGGTGGACACGGCCGTCGGCCTCGGCCGGGGAGTCGCGGAAGTCGACGGCAAGGGCCGGGCGCTGACCGTCACCGACCCAGTGGCCCTGGAGCGCACCTTCGACCTCGGCACCGTCCACGGCTCCCTGCGCGACCTCGGCACCGACGGCATCGCCATCACCGAGAAGGAGGCCGACAAGCAGAACCTGACGACCGGCGACAAGGCGCGCCTCACCTTCACCGACGGCCGTACGCAGACCTTCACGGTCCGTGCGGTCTACGGCCAGTCCGAACTCGCCGGCGACTACGTCATCACCCGCGACGCCTGGGCCCCGCACCGCACCCAGGACGCCGACACCCTCCTCGCCGTCTCCTTCGAGGACGGTGTGAGCGCGGACAAGGGCAAGGCCGCGGTGGAGAAGGCCGCGGCCCAGTACGGCAACCCCGAGGTGCAGACCCGGGACGAGTACGCGCAGTCCGCGGCGGGCGGCATCGACATGATGCTCACCCTCGTCTACGCCTTGCTCGCCCTCGCGGTGCTCATCGCCCTCCTCGGCATCGCCAACACCCTCACCCTGGCGATCCACGAGCGCACCCGTGAACTGGGTCTGCTGCGAGCCGTGGGTCAGACCCGTGCCCAGCTGCGCGCGATGGTCCGCTGGGAGTCTGTCCTGGTCGCCGCCTTCGGCACGGTCGGCGGCCTCGCCCTCGGCGCCTTCCTCGGCTGGGTCCTGGTCGAGGCCTCCGACGGCGCGAGCGACAGCGCCTTCGCCTTCGCGATGCCGCCCCTGCAACTGGCGGTGGTGGCCCTGGTCGGCCTCACGGCCGGAGCCCTCGCGGGCCTGCGCCCGGCGCGCCGCGCGGCACGCCTGGACGTGTTGCGGGCGATCGCCACGGAGTGAGACCGCCCTCGCGGGAAGGTGTCACCGCCCGGTCAGCCGACAACGGCCGACCGGGCGGGAGCGTGTTCGGGCCTGCGCAGGTCGACGCGCGGCCCGACCTCGGCGAACCGGCGCGCGGGCTTCTCCACGGCCCGCCGCTGCGGAGGGCGCGCGGTCGCGGGCCGCGCCGCCACGGGTGTCGGCAGCGTGAACCACACGACCTTGCCGGACTCGCCGTCCGGCCGGGCACCCCAGCTCTCGCTGACGGCCGCCACCATCGCCAGACCGCGCCCACAGGTGGCGAGCGCGTCGGCGTCCTGGACGTCCGACACGACCGGCAGCCGCGGGTCGTGGTCGCGCACCGAGACCATGAGCCGGTCGAGCAGCAGCTCGATCTCGACGGTGCACATCTTGTCCGGCCGGGCGTGCTGGTGGACGTTGGTCAACAGCTCGGTCACACCGAGCGCGGCGCGGTCTATCAAGGGATCCAGATGCCAGTAACGCAACTGCGCCGATACGATTCTGCGGACCTGACCGATCCGCGACGGCAGGGCTTGGAGCTCCACCGTGCAGTGCCTGCTTGGGTGACTGATCACGGCTGCGACTCCCCGACTGAAGAGGTCCGGAAGAACACGAAGTACGGATCCAGCAGGGTGCTTGAGGTAAACGGCCGCCTGCTGACGTGGCCGGCGGGCTGGTTCGCAGCGTTATCGCCGGTAAACCCAGAGTGACGTGAGACCAGCGTGACGCAGGGGGTGCGGTACCGCAACTCGCGGTGACTCAGCCCTTACGCCCCGCGGCCTTCCGTACGGCCTCGATGAACCGGCGTGCGGCGGGAGGTCCCGGTTCCCCCGGCGCCGGGTCGTGATCGCCCAGGGTCAGCGAGTAGCGCGTGCCGTTGACGTCGGCCAGCGCCTTGTCGTCCGTGGCGAACCAGGGCTTGGACGCCCGCACCGCCTGCACCGGCGCGCTGTCTATCTCGCTGCCGTAGCTGGTGAGCAACTGCAGCCTGCCGTCGCTGATCCGGACCTGCCCGGCCCGGGTCAGCGAGCGCAGCCGCTTGCCGATCCGCACGCCCGTGGCCGTGAACTCCGGCTCCGCCATGCCCCACCCCCTTGTGCGCGTCGGTGTGCCGGCTCGTTCTGCGTCGGTGTGGCCGGCCCTGGTCGTGATCCAGTGTGCCCCCGTCCGGGATCGTCGTCCCGTCCGGTGCAGTCTGCCCGCGCCATGCGTCAAGCACCAGTACGCACGTCACGCCTGACCGGGGGCGTTCGGAGCACTCGCGTGAATGCGCCCCCACCAGTCCCGTGAGACCACCGGTCCAGGGATGCCTTTGAGGCTCCCAAAGGTGTGTTTATGCAGGTGAGAAGCGTGCGGAAGATGTTTATGCTCGAAGCGACGGCAGCGCGAGTCGGCCCTGCCGCACAGCACGAGGAGCAGCGCCGTGAGCACCGTCCAGCAGACCCCGTCCGGCGTGACCCTCGACGTCGACCACAGTGACGCGGCCTACCGCGCCTGGCTGAAAGAAGCCGTGCGCAAGGTCCAGGCCGACGCCAACCGTTCGGCCGACACCCATCTGCTGCGCTTCCCGCTGCCTGAGCAGTGGGGCATCGACCTGTACCTGAAGGACGAGTCGACCCACCCGACCGGCAGTCTCAAGCACCGGCTCGCCCGCTCGCTCTTCCTCTACGGCCTGTGCAATGGCTGGATCCGGCCGGGCCGCCCGGTGATCGAGGCGTCCAGCGGCTCGACGGCCGTCTCCGAGGCGTACTTCGCGAAGCTGATCGGCGTGCCCTTCATCGCGGTCATGCCGCGCACGACGAGCGCCGAGAAGTGCCGCCTCATCGAGTTCCACGGCGGGCAGTGCCACTTCGTGGACGACTCACGCAAGATGTACGAGGAGTCCGCCCGCCTCGCGGTCGACACCGGCGGCCACTACATGGACCAGTTCACCTACGCCGAACGGGCCACGGACTGGCGCGGCAACAACAACATCGCCGAGTCCATCTTCCGCCAGCTGCGCCTGGAACGGTTCCCGGAGCCCGCGTGGATCGTCGCCACGGCCGGCACCGGCGGCACCTCCGCGACCCTCGCCCGGTACGTCCACTACATGCAGCACGACACCCGCATCTGTGTCGCCGATCCGGAGAACTCGTGTTTCTTCGAGGGCTGGACCACCGGCGATCCGGACGTCACCTGCGACTGCGGCTCCCGCATCGAGGGCATCGGCCGGCCGCGCATGGAGCCGAGCTTCGTCCCGGGTGCCATCGACCGGATGATGAAGGTCCCGGACGCGGCGAGCGTGGCCGCGGTGCGGGCCCTGGAGCAGGCCATCGGCCGCAAGGCGGGCGGCTCGACGGGCACCTGCCTGTGGAGCGCGCTGAAGATCGTCGCCGAGATGGTGGCCGAGGGGCGGCGGGGGAGCGTGGTGACACTGCTGTGCGACCCGGGCGACCGCTACCTCGACAAGTACTACTCGGACGCCTGGCTGGCCGAGCAGGGCCTGGACATCGCGCCGTACGCGGCGGCCATCGAGCAACTGCTGGCCACCGGCGTGTGGCCGGAGTGACCAGCGAGCCTCATGCGCTCGCGGACGCCAGCCGCCGGTCCAGCGCGGTCATCGCGCCGCGGAACGTCCGGCCCAGGCCCGCCCGGGCGAGGCCGAAGGCGAACCGGAACGGCGCCGTGCCGTCCACCGCGAACGTCCACTGCACCCGCGTGCCCGTCCCCGCCGGCGCGAGCCGCCACTCCTCGACCATGGCCCGCGCCCCCGGCGCGTTGGTGACGTCGACACGGTAGGCGTACACCTCGGGACTCTTCGCGGCGAGGATCGTCTCCTCGAAGCGCGTACCGCCGCGGAGCCGCACCTCGCGCCGGGCCCCGTCGTCCAGCGGCCGGGCCAGCGCCACCGCCGAGAACCACTCGGACCAGCCCGGAACGTCCTCGGCGAGCGCGTGGAACACCGGCTCCGGGGAAGCGGAGATCTCCCGGGCGAAGACGAGCCGTACGGGCGCGCGCTCGACGAAGTCGAGCCCCACCTCGCGCAGCAGGTGAGCCATGGACGAAACCCCCTATGCCGACGCCGCTCTGGGCAGCGTCACCATAGCTGGCGCCCCGTCAGATGTCTGCACCGCCGGACGCCCCCGACCTCAGACGTCGTCATCCTCGTCGGGCTCGCCCGCCACCACCAGCCGCCGCAGATGCTCCGAGATCTCCGAGCGCGCGTCGGCCGCGAGCCCGGCGTCCGTCACGAGCGTGTCGACCTGCTCCAGCGCCGCGAACGAACTCAGCCCCACCACACCCCACTTGGTGTGGTCGGCGACCACCACGACCCGGCGTGCCGACTGCACCAGACGCCGGTTGGTCTCGGCCTCCGCGAGGTTCGGCGTGGACAGGCCGGCCTCGACCGATATCCCGTGCACACCGAGGAACAGCACGTCGAAGTGGAGCGTCGCGATCGCCTGGTCGGCCACCGGACCCACCAGCGAGTCGGACGGGGTGCGCACCCCGCCGGTCAGCACGACCGTCGCCGCGCCCTGCCGGGGGCCCGTCGTGCGCTGCGCGGCGTGGAAGACGTCGGCGACCCGCACCGAATTGGTGACGACGGTCAGGTCCGGCACGTCCACCAGCTGGTGCGCCAGCGCGTACGTCGTCGTACCGCCCGACAGCGCGATCGCGCTGCCCGCCGCGACCAGGTCGGCCGCGGCCCGCGCGATGTCCTCCTTGGCCGTCAGCTCCAGACCCGACTTGGCCTCGAAGCCCGGCTCGTGCGTACTCGCCTCGACCACCGGGACCGCGCCGCCGTGCACCTTCTCCAGCACGCCCTGCCGGGCGAGTGCGTCGAGATCGCGGCGCACCGTCATGTCCGACACGCCGAGCTTGCGGGTCAGCTCATTGACGCGTACCCCGCCTCGGCGCCGTACCTCGTCCAGGATCAGGGCGCGCCGCTGCTCCGCGAGGAGGTTCTGATTCTCACTCACGTACGCTCCGGTCCTTTCGCCTCATCCGTTCGACACACCCTGCGCAACCCCTCCGACAAGGACATTCTCGCCGCTCCCGGTGCGCGGGACGACCCATCCTCGCACGGGTCGGCACCGGTCGCGCCACTGGCTGTCACGACGCGCGCATGTCATTTCGGCATCGCCTGTTCCGCTGTTCTTCACGCGGATCGGGGAGATTCCGTGACGAGAGGTGTAGAGCCCCCTCTCCGGGGAGATCCTTGTGCCCGCACGGACAGAAGCCAAGGGCTCGTCACGGGGGAAGTGCGAACAGTGGAACGTGCGCAGGAACGCGCCGCCGAGATCAACGGAGCGGACGCGGCGACAGGTGGTCCCGGCAGACCTGCCGTCGCGGGTGCCGAGAGTGCCGGGACAGCCCTGGAACTCCTGGTCCACGGGGTCGGCGGCACGACACCGCAGGAGATGCTCGACGATCCGCGGACCGTGCGGATCACCGGCGACGACACCGCCGCCGTGTTCCGGCGGGCCGAGGACGTCGACGCGGAGGACCGGCCGGACGACTACCGGGGCAAACCGGTGCCCGAGGCCTACGTCTGGTGCAACCTCACGTCCGGGAACAGCGCCCGCGCCCTGTGGCTGCTGTTGCTGCCGTTCATGGTGGTCAACCTCGCCCACTGGATGCGCCCCACCGCACGCGGCCGCGAGCGGACGGTACGTCTCTACGGCCTGCTCGTCCGGCTGGCCGGACTGACGCTGACGGTGCTGCTCGTCGCGGCCGCCTGCGAGGTCGCCCTGGACCTCACGGCCTGGCAGTGCGCGGGCACGCGCGCGTGCGCCGAGCGGCACAGCTGGCTCGGCTTCCTGTCGCCCGTGGCCTCCGAGGGCGGCTGGTGGAGCCACCCGGGCCGCAGGCTCGCTCTCGCCGCCCTGGTGCCCACCGCGCTGACCGGCCTGCTCTGGTACCTCTCCCGCCGCACCTGGAGCGCCTACGAGTCCCAGCAGCCGATGTCCCGCGAGCCCGAGCCCGACGAGGTCTCCGGCCGCACCTCCCTGGGCCGCCCCGGCTTCTGGTACGGCCGTCGCCTGGTCGCCCGGCTGCGTGCCGCGCACACCGCGGCCGGCCTGCTGACGGTCACCGCGGCCGTCGGCTCGGCCGCCGCACGCTTCGACCGGCGGCCCGGCGGGCCCGCGCTGCTGGACACGCTGGGGTGGCTCCTGCACGCGGCGGTGATCGCCGGGGCGACCGTGGTGGTGTGGGTGGTCTGCCGCCGGGGCCGCAGCGAGAACCGGCTCGACCAGGAACTCGACGAGCGTCTCGTACGACGTCTCCCGCTCGCCTCCCTCGTCCTGCTCGCGCTCGCCCTCGTCTACGCCGGTTGGGACCGCCCGGGCTGGCAGTCGGCGGACCGTCTCCCCGGCGACCCCACTTTCGGAGCCATCGCTTTCCTCCAGGGCCTGATCGTCATCGTCCTCGCCGTGGTCGCCCACCTCCTGCACCGCACCGATCCCGACCCGCGCGCCGCGATGCGGGGCCTGGGCGGACCGGCCGTGGCGATGCTGGCCTGCGCCCTCGGTGGCGTGATGTCCGGCGGCGTGTCCCAGCGGGTGGCCGACTGGCTCGACGGCACGGGCACCTCCATCGCGGGTCCGCCGGTCCTGCTGACCTGGCAGGCCTCTGTCATCCCACCGCTGCTGGTCCTGCTCCTGCTGCTCTGCGGCTGGCTGGCATGGCGGGCCTGGCGGCTGCGCCGCACCGAGCTGGGCACGGTGGAGCTCGACTACGCCGCCGAGCCCCGGGACACGGCACGGACCCGTCGTATCGCGAGCACGCGCGCGATGGCCACGCTCACCGACCGCGCCCCTCTCGTCGTCGCCGCCACCTCCACCGCGACGCTGCTCCTGGGCGCCGGAGCCCTGGTCGGCGCCCTGACGAGTGACCAGACACCGAGCCAGGCCGCCGAGGGGGCGTACGCCTTCGTCCACGGCGGCGCGCAGACCGCGCAGGCGCTGGGCTCCTGGCTGATCGGCGTCGGCTTCATACTGTTCGTCACCTGGGGCAGGCGTGCCTACAAGGACGCCTCCGCGCGGCGCACCATCGGCATCCTGTGGGACGTCGGCACCTTCTGGCCGCGCGCCGCACACCCCTTCGCGCCGCCCTGTTACGCCGAACGTGCGGTCCCCGACCTGACCTGGCGGATGGCGACCTGGACCCGCGCCGAGGAGGGCCGCCGCCTCGTCATCTCCGGGCACTCCCAGGGCAGCGTGCTCGCGGCCGCGGCGACCTGGCAGCTGACGCCCGCCGACCGCAAGCGGGTCGCGCTCCTTACCTACGGCTCCCCGCTGGAACGCCTCTACGGCCGCTGGTTCCCCGCCCACTTCGGCCCGGCCGCGCTCACCTCCCTGCACGCCGAGGTCGACTGCTGGCGCAACCTCTACCGGATCACCGACCCCATCGGCGGCCCGGTCCGCCTGCCCGGCGACTGCGGCCCCGAGGTGGACCATGACCCCCTCAAGGACCCCCTGGCCTACGGCCGCACCCCCGAACACCCCCTGCCCGCCCCCATCCTCGGCCACGGCGAGTACCAGGCGGACCCGGAGTTCGCGAAGGAACGGCAGAAGCTGCTGGAACGGCTGAGGCCGGAGGTACCGGGGCAGCGGCCGGAGTCCGCACCGTAGGGAATCGAACGACTGGACGGCAGCCGTGTGCAGGATGTGCGCCCCGGTGAGCGAGGGAAAGGGAGGCGCATGCGGGGGTTCGTGCAGGTGGTCCTGCAGACGGCCCCTCCTCGTCAGGGCAGCTCCGGCAGGTCCTCCGCGTACAGCAGGGTCAGGTCGTCCGTGCTCGGCTCCTCCAGCTGGGCGACCCGGCCGGCGTGCCGTTCCACCATCGCCTCGAAGGTCTGGCGTGCCGTGCGGCCGTTGCCGAACGCCGGGCCCTTGGGGATCGCCGTGAAGTACTTCAGCAGGGCCTCGGCGAGGCCCGGGCCGAGCCGGTACTCGTGCTCCTCGGTCTGCTGCTCCACGATCCGCAGCAGCTCGTCGGGGCCGTAGTCGCTGAAGGTGATGGTCCGTGAGAAACGGGACGCCACACCGGGGTTGACCGACAGGAAGCGCTCCATCTCGGCCGTGTAGCCCGCGACGATCACCACGACCGCGTCCCGGTGGTCCTCCATCAGCTTCACCAGCGTGTCGATGGCCTCCTTGCCGAAGTCCCGGCCCGAGTCCTCCGGCGACAGCGCGTACGCCTCGTCGATGAACAGCACACCGCCGCGCGCCTTGTCGAAGGCCTCCTGGGTGCGGATCGCCGTGGAGCCGATGTGCTCGCCGACCAGGTCGACGCGGGACACCTCGACCAGGTGGCCCTTCTCCAGGACGCCCAGGGAGGCGAGGATCTCGCCGTAGAGGCGGGCGACCGTCGTCTTGCCCGTGCCGGGGGAGCCGGTGAAGACCAGGTGGCGCTTGACCGACGCCGCCTTCAGGCCCGCCTGCTGACGGCGCCGGCCCACCTCGATCATGTCGGTGAGGGCGCGCACCTCCCGCTTGACGCTGTCCAGGCCCACCAGCGCGTCCAGTTCACCGAGGACGGCCTTGGAGGTCCGCGCCGACGCCTCGGGCTGCGAGGCGGCGATGAGCGGCTCCTGCTCGGTCGAGCGCTGGCCGGGGATCGCGCCGAGGAGACTGGGGGACTGGTGCGCCGTCTGCACGGCGGGTTCCGGCGTCGGCTGCCTCAGGCCCGCGCTCTCGTCGCTGGTGCAGTCCTCCACGTCCGGGCCCGCCCCGGAGGCCGCGTCCGGGCCGCCGTCCGCGAACTCGTAGCCGCCGCGCGCGCACCGCTCCGTACGGCACTTCTTGAGTGTCGTACGGCACCCGTCGATCACATGGAAGCCGTAGCCGGCGCTGCCCCGCACCCGGCAGTTCAGGAAGGTGCCCCGGCCGCCCGCCGAGACGTAGAACCCGGCCTCCGTCGGGGAGTCGACCGTGCAGCGCTCGATGGTGGGGTCGGCGCCCTTGGTGACGATCACGCCGGTCTGGTTGCCGTCCAGGGTGCAGTTGTTGAGCGTGCCGCCGCTGCCGTGGTCGCGGAACCAGGCGCCCGTCGCCGCGTCCCGGATACGGCAGTCGTCGAGCTGGGCGGTCGCGCCGTCGCTCACCGACACGGCCGTGTTGCGCACCTGGGACAGGTCGCTGTCGACGACGTCGGCGCGCGAGCCGCGGTCGAGGACGAACAGGGCGTCCGGCACGTCGTGCACCCGGCAGGAGTCCAGTACGGCGGTCGCGCCGTCGCTGACCCACACCGCCGGGTAGTCGCCCGTGCTGTCGAAGATCTCGCACTGGTTGGCGTCCACGCGCGTGCCCGGGTCCCACACCGACAGGCCGTTGCGCCCGAACTGACGCACCGTCGTGCGGGTCAGCGTGAGCACGGAGCGGGAGCGCAGGTCGACCGCGTTCTCCGGGATGTCGTGGATACGGCAGTCCGCCAGCGTCAGCACGGCGTCCGTGTCGAGCGTGACGCCGTCGGAGGTGGTGCGGTGAACGTCGCAGTCGGTGAGGTGGGCGGTGGCCCGGCCGGTGATCTGGACACCGGATCCCCTCACCTCGTAGACCTCGCAACCCACCGCTTCCAGCGCGGAGTTCTCACCGGTCGCCGTCAGCCCCGAGCCCGACGCGTGATGGACCCGGCAGCGCTCAAGACGGGGGTGGGCGCCGCCGCGCACCGCGATGCCCGCCTGGCCGGCCGCGACCACCTCGCACTCCTCGAACACCCCGCCCCCGCCGTCGAGTACGGCGATACCGATGCCCGCGGGGTTGTCGACGGTGCAGCGCCGCACGGTCGGCCGCGCGCCGCCCCGCACCTCGATCCCCGCCGCGGACCGTGTGACGATCCGGACGTCCGACAGCTCCGGGGTGCCCTCCTCCACGAGCAGCGCGGGCGCCGCCGCGTCCTGGCCCTCCACGTGCAGGTCCTGGACCACGGCCGAGGCACGCACCGTCAGCGGCACACCGTCGAGCGGCGCGATACGCACCGAGCCCGGAGAGCCCTCGGGGCCCCGCAGGGTCACCGCCCGCTGGACGACGAGGTTCTCCCGGTAGGTGCCGGGGGCGACGGTGAGGACGTCACCGTCGGCCGCGGCCTCCAGGGCGGCGGCGAGCGACGCGTACTCACCCGTGCGGCGCCGCCACCGCGATGTGCCGGTGTGCGTCACCTGGACCGTGCCCTGTGCCATGGCGTTGATGTGCCCCCACCTCGTAGTACGCGGGTTTTGCTGCCGAAGAGTTCGGCCGGTCCACCGTAGCGTGCGCGCGGACGGTGGGTTGACCAGAGCGGGAAGGCCGTCAGCAGCCGGTGCCGGTCCGGCCCCAGTCCGGACCTGCCTTGTCCCATGCCTGGTCCCAACGCGCGTACCGGCGACGGACCATGCGCCAGACGACCAGGCGTCTGCAGCCCTCGACGATGCCGATGGCGAGGATCGCCGCGCCGAACCCGGCAAGCACCGCGTGCGTCGCCGCTGTCGCGGAGTCCAGCGGGCGGGCCACCGTGCGGCCCTGCCGGTCCGTCCACAGCGTGAAGCGGTCGCCGGGCTGGGGGGAGTCCAGGCTCGTCATGACCGCTGCCCGGTGGGCGCTGCCGTCCGGTGCGGTCCAGTCGGCGACGACGCGGGTGCGCATGTCCCGGCCGGTGGAGGCCTCCGGGTCCACGTCCAGCTGGGAGCCCCCCGCCTTGCGGACCACGGTCGCCGTCACCAGGTGCCGGGACGCGCGCTGTTCTCGGACGGACTTCTGCAGGGTGCCCTGGGCGAGGCCGCCGATCAGTGAGCCGGCCAAGGGAGCGACGACCAGGATCAGCAGCAGGGCGCCGAGGGCGACCCAGGCCTCGAGCAGATCGGTCGTACGGCGCAGCGGATTGTGCCGCCAGCGCCAGAGTCCGCTGATCGCCCGCATCGTCCGGCCACCCCCTTCCCGCTCCGTGATAACCCGTGGCAGAGCCGTTCATCCGAGGGCCCGGTGAAGAGAGAGCGAAATCACCTGCGCCCGGGACCTCTCATGAACTTCTCACGCACAGCCCAACGAGCGGGCCCCCGGCCCCGGTTCCCGCATGTCGTCGCTCCGGCGGGATCCTTCTCAGTCGAGGATGGTGACCGGGTCGCCGACCCGGATCGTGCCGCGGGACAGCGGCACCAGGTTCTGGCCGAACACCAGCTTGCCGTCGAGGCGCCGGTGCCTGCCCAGGGTGTGCAGGGGCTCCCTGCCGCGATCGGCGGTGCCCTGGTCGGTCGTGGTCACCACGCACCGGCCGCACTTCTTCGGGACGCGGAAGGCGACCTCGCCGATGGCGACCCGTGACCAGCCGTCCTCGGCCCAGGCCGCGGTGCCCGACACGACCACATTGGGCCGGAAACGGTTCATCGGCAGCGGGCCCTCGCCGGCGTGATCACCCTGAGCGATCAGGGAGTTGAGGGCGTCGAGCGAGCCTGCCGTGGTGAGCAGCAGCGGATAACCGTCGGCGAAGGAGACCGTCTCGCCCGGCAGCGCGTACTCCGGGTCGACCGGGCGGCGCGTGGCGGGGTCGTCCATGTGCGCGAGGCGCACGTCCACGCCGAGGAAGTCACTGAACCAGGCATGCGCGGCGTCGTCCTCGGCGAGAACCGCCTCGACCTTGTCCCGGAAGATCTCCACCGGCACCGTGCCGACCCGCCGGGGTACGGGCACCGTCAGGGGATCCATGCCGGGCGCGGACAGCCGAACGCCGCCACCGGGCAGAAGCTCGGCGGCGGCCAGCGCGAGGCGCGGTCGCTGGCGCTGCGTCACGACCTTTCCCCCGTCGTCGATCAGCGCCCAGCGTCGGTCTCCGGCCAGCCCCCAGGGCTCCACGACGACCTCCCGGGGCGCGATGCCCCGGCATGCCTTGACCGGATGAAGGTGAATCGACTGCAGTTTCGCGTGCCCCATGAGGTCATCGTGCCAGGTGGCGCCGACAGCCCGGGGCACACGGGTCAGTAGCCGCGGTACTGCTGGTTGTTGTACGGGTCCTGGTAGGGAGCCGCGGCGGGGCGGGGAGCCGCGGGGCGCATCGCCTCGTAGCCCGTGCCGCCGGGCGCCACCGGCCGAGGCTGCTGAGCCTGCGGACCCGGATAGCCGCGCGGAGCGGCCGCCTGCTGCGGGATGTACGCAGCGGGTGCCTGCTGTAGCGGAGCGGGCTGCTGCGTCTGCGGATAACCGTAGGAGGGCTGGGAGGGGGCCGCCGGGAGGGCCGGCAGGGCCGTGGGCAGCGCGGGCAGGTTGCCGCCCGGCATGTCGTACGCGGCGGGCACCCGGATCGGTGCGATCTGCGGGGTGCCACGCTCGGCCACGAGCGAGTCGTAGATCGGGGTGTCCGGGAAGGAGGCGGAGTAGTAGCCGCCGCCATAAGTGGAGCGGGGGGAGGTCATGGCGCATACGTTAAGCCCACGATGTGCTGGTTGGGGAGACCGATAAGAGGGTTGTTTTATGTGCCCGCAGTGACGGCGGATCCCCAATGCGAGCGAACTTGTCAAAAAGGGACGCCAATCCGCGTTCGGATCGTGTAAATGCCGAGTTCCGAGCGGGTTACCGGCGGTTGGCCACCGGTCTTCCTGTGCTCCACGTGGGAGTTAGCTGTCGCGGGGAATAGGTTGACTCTGTAGAAGAACCCAATGGGCGGCCGGGACATGCCTGGCGCGGTGATCCGTAAGTGGGGGCGTGCATGTCAATGCCGAAGGGGTCGAATGCACCTGTGCCGACGACGGCACTGAGGGTCGAATTGGGCTGGCGCTCCGGAACGGGTGTGCCCGACGCGGACGCCTCGGCGCTGTTGCTGGTCAGTGGAAAGGTGCGCTCCGACGGGGACTTCGTCTTCTACAACCAGCCCGAGCACTCCTCCGGCGCCGTCCGGCACGAGGGCAAGCGGGACGCCGGCGGCCGGGTGACCGACACCCTGCTCGTCGACCTCGCGCGCGTGGAGCCCGCGATCGAGACCGTCATCCTCGCCGCCTCCGCGGACGGCGGCACGTTCGGCCAGGTGCCGGACCTCTGCATCGAGGTGAAGGACGCCGCTCAGGGCACCGTCGTCGCTCGTTTCGACAGTATGGGCGCCGGCGTGGAAACCGCTTTCGTGCTCGGTGAGTTCTACCGCCGCCAGGGCGCCTGGAAGTTCCGCGCCGTCGGCCAGGGCTACAGCAGCGGCCTCGAGGGCCTCGCCACCGACTACGGCATCACCGTCGACGAGCCCCAGCAGGCGGCCCCCGCCGCGCCGCCCACGGCCCCACCGGTCACGCCCCCGGCGACCATGCCCCCACCCATGGCCCCGCCCGCCGTGCCGCCGGTTCCGCCGCCCGTTACCCAGGCGCCGCCCGTCAGGCTGAGCAAGGTGACGCTCACCAAGACGGCCCCCTCCGTCTCGCTGACCAAGCAGGGCGGCACCTCGGGCGCCATGCGCGTGAACCTCAACTGGCAGGTGCGCAAGCAGTTCTCGGGCTGGGCGAGCAAGCTGGGCCGCCCGGTCGCCATGCACAACGACCTCGACCTCGACCTGTGCGCCCTGTACGAGCTCGCCGACGGCAGCAAGGGCGTCGTCCAGTCCCTGGGCAACGCCTACGGCGCCCTGCGGCAGCCGCCGTACATCCACCTCGACGGCGACGACCGCACCGGCGCGGTGTCCAGCGGCGAGAACCTCACCATCAACCTCGACCACCAGCGGGCCATCCGGCGCATCCTGATCT
The DNA here is from genome assembly GCF_003963535.1 of Streptomyces cyaneochromogenes. Lineage (GTDB taxonomy): Bacteria > Actinomycetota > Actinomycetes > Streptomycetales > Streptomycetaceae > Streptomyces > Streptomyces shaanxiensis. Next base: position 9,301,792 of record NZ_CP034539.1, read on the forward strand.
TCGTGACCATCTACGAGGGGGCGCGTTCCTTCGCCGACCTGCACGCCACGGTCACGCTCACGCCGCAGTTCGGCGCCCCGATCGATTTCTCGCTCGACGAGTGCACGGTGCCCTCGACGGTGTGCGCGCTCGCCCTGATCACCAACACCGGCAGCGACCTCGTCGTCCAGCGCGAGGCCCGCTACCTGGTGCCCGAGCGCGGAGTGAGCCCGCAGCGCACGGTCGACCACGCCTACGGGTGGGGCATGAACTGGACGCCCGGCCGCAAATAGCCCGAGCGCACATCGTCTGATCGTCTGAGAGGGCGGCTGATCAGCCCTCGTCGGGCACGGCGTCCGGACGCGTGTAGGTGCGCCCCTTCCAGGCCGCCCCGCGCCCCCGGTAGTGCTGCACCGCGGAGTCGACCGTCATGAGGAGATAGAGGAACGCGGTGAACGGCAGCAGCGGAGCGAGCCACAGCGGCTGGCTGTAGTAGCGGAGAATGGGCACGTACGTCCCTGCCATCACCAGCCATGCGAGACCGCCGGCGGCCGCGGTCACCCAGTCCCCGCCGACCGCCCCCGTGATCACGGCGGCGGGCGGGACCAGATACACCAGCGCGAGCCCGGCGACCGTCCCGGCGAGCACGAGCGGGTTGTGCCGCAACTGCGCGTACGCGCTGCGCGAGACCATCCGCCACAGGTCGCCCAGCCGCGGATACGGGCGCACGCTGTCCACCCCCTCGGCCAGCCCCAGCCAGATGTGACCGCCGCTGCCTTTGACCGCCCGCGCGAGCGCCACGTCGTCGATGACCGCGTGCCGGATGGCGTCCGGGATCCGCGCCCGCTCCGCGGCCTCCGTGCGCAGCAGGACGCAGCCGCCCGCCGCGGCCGCCGTGCGCGTTCCCTTCCTGCCGATCCGGCGGAACGGATACAGCTGCGCGAAGAAGTACACGAAGGCCGGCACGACCAGCCGCTCCCACAGGCTCTCCACCCGCAGCCGGGCCATCTGCGAGGTGACGTCGAATCCGCCGGTGCGCGCGGCGGCGACCAGTTCCCGCAGGCTGTCGGGCGCGTGCGCGATGTCGGCGTCCGTCAGCAGGAGGTACTCGGGCTCACGCGCGCGTGCCAGGCCGATGCCGTGCCGCACCGCCCAGAGCTTGCCCGTCCAGCCCGCGGGCGGCTCGCCGGGGGAGTCCACCGTCAGGGGAAGCCCGCCGTGCCGCCGCGCGAGGTCGCGCGCCAGATCCCCGGTGCCGTCCGAACTGCCGTCGTCGACGAGGAAGATCTCCGCGCGTCCCGGATAGTCCTGGGCGAGCAGCGACGGCAGGCTCGCGGGCAGCACCGCGGCCTCGTCGCGTGCCGGTACGACGACGCCGACCGACGGCCAGTCGACCGGTTCCGTGCGATGCGGCAGTCTGACGTCCGTACGCCAGAAGAAGCCCTGGCAGAGCAGCAGCCACAGCCAGGCGGCGAGTGATCCGGTGGCGGTCCACGCGATGGCGCTCACGCGCGCAGTCTGCCCCACGGGAGCGGCCCGCAAGGGCCCATCGTCTATCGTGGCCGGGTGAAGATCGCGCTGATGGACTCCGGAATCGGATTGCTGGCGGCAACCGCCGCGGTACGGCGACTGCGTCCCGACGCAGATCTCGTGCTCTCCCTCGACCCGGACGGCATGCCCTGGGGCCCGAGGACCTTCGAGGACCTCACCCAGCGCGCCGTGGACGTCGCGGACGCCGCCGCCGCGCACCGGCCCGACGCTCTGATCATCGGCTGCAACACCGCGACCGTGCACGCCCTGCCCACCCTCCGCGCCCGCCTCGAACCCGCCATTCCGGTCATCGGTACGGTCCCGGCGATCAAGCCGGCCGCGGCCGGCGGTGGCCCCTTCGCGATCTGGGCCACGCCCGCCACCACCGGCAGCCCTTACCAGAGGAACCTCATAAAGGACTTCGCCGACGGCGTGAGCGTCACCGAGGTGCCGTGCTTCGGGCTGGCCGAGGCGGTCGAGCACGCGGACGAGACCGCGATCGAGGCCGCCGTCGCGGCAGCCGCCGCACTGACCCCCGAGGACGTGACGACCGTCGTCCTGGGCTGCACGCACTACGAGCTCGTCGCCGACCGCATCCGCACGGCCGTCCAGCGCCCCGGCTTCCCGCCCCTCGTGCTGCACGGCTCCGCCGGAGCGGTCGCCGCGCAGGCGCTGCGCCGCCTCGGCGAGCAGCCTGCACCCGGCGCCGCACCGAACGGCACCCTGACGGTCCTGCTGAGCGGCCGCGAGGGCCCCCTGCCCGCGCCCGCTCTCGCCTACGAGGAAGGCCGTCTCCTGCAGGCGATCAGCCCCGCACGGTGACCAACGGTCACCAGACGGATGCTGGCGGTCCGGCCTGGACCGGTCGGCGCAGTCACCCTGTGCGACGCGGTACCGGCGCAGCGAAACCTGAGTAGTCTCATAGCTATGAGGGACCATCCCCACGGCGGTAAACCGCACCCCGATGTCTGGACCGGGCGGGCGACCAACCGGGTCCAATGGCTGCTGGCGCTCGTCGGCGCCGCCTGCATGGCGCTCGGGATCGAGCTCGCCGTCGACTCACCGTGGAACGACGGCATCGCCCCGCTCGTCATGGCCGTCGTCGGCTGCATCGCCGCCGGGCTGCTGGTCCTCTTCGGCACTCTGGCCTTCGTGCACGTCGCCCTGAGGGTCGACAAGGAATGCCTCGAGGTGCGCTGCGGCCACATCGGCGTGCCGCGCCGCCGCATCCCCCTCTCCGAGGTCGAGGGCGCCGACTTCGTCGAGCATGTCACTCCGCGCCACTGGGGCGGCTGGGGCTACCGATGGCGGCCCGAGAAGGGCACCGCCGTCGTCGTACGGCGCGGCGAGGGCCTCGTGCTGCGGCTGTGGGACGGCCATACGTTCACGATCACCGTGGACGACGCCGAAGCGGCCGTACGGGTGATCAGGGACCGGCTGCGGGCGCGGGCGCCCGGCGCGGCGCACTGAGCCGTCAAGGGGCGCTGCCCGTCAGGGTGGTGTGAGGCCGTCAGGGCGGACTCACTACAAGGGTCCGGTTGTCACTGTGGGGGAGCGCCACGGGAATCATGTCCGACGGCGGACACTGCGCCGCAGATCGGCTCATGGCGCCAGTCGGTCGCCACGCGCGCGTGCGTCGATCTCGCGCTCCGACGATCCGTCGGCGAGCGGCCGCGCCGTGGCCAGCCCGGCCAGCAGTCCGGCGCCCACCGACACCGAGGTGAAGCTGAGCGCGTTGCCGACGGCGGCGATCGCCGCCACCGCCGTCAGGGCGGCGCCCGCGGTCAGGGCGACCGGGGTGGGGCGCGCGGTACGCCACAGCGCGAACAGCATCCAGCAGAAGGCGGCCGCCAGCAGGATCACGCCGGCGACTCCCTGTTCCGCCGCCTGTTGCAGGGGTGCCGAGTGCGGCTTGCCGTCGGGCAGCGCCGCGTCGGTGACCGTCGTACTGAGCTCCCCGAAGCGTCCCGGACCCACGCCCACGGCGAGGTCCTCGTGCGCCAGGTCCAGGGCGTCCCGCCACAGCTGGATCCGGTGCTGTGTCAGCTGACCCTCCAGCCAGGAGGCGAATCCGTCGGGCACCGCGTTCGCGGCGACCGCCCAGGTCAGGCCGGTGACCGCGGTCGCGGCCAGCGCCAGTCCGGCGATGCCGACGCCGCGATGGCGCAGGTGCCCGGCGGCGAGCGAGCACAGTATGACGGCGGTGCAGGTGACGAAGCCGGTGGTCGAGCCGAGGACGGCCGCCGTCACCGCGATTCCGAGTGCCAGCGCGCGCAGGGCCAGGCGCAGGAGAGCTGCCGAGGCGGCCCAAGCGGCGCAACAGGCGGCACCGACGGCGAGGGTCAGCACGGCGGCGGTGGCCCCGGCCTGTCCGAGCGGGGCGACGATCTGCGGCCCGGGGGACAGCTGCGGGACGGTCAGCGTCAGGCCCACTCCGGCCAGCGCCCCGGCGCAGGGCGCGGCGACCGGCAGGAGCGCCCCGCTGATCCGGCCCGCGGCGTAACCGGCGGCCACGGCGAGGATCGCCAACAAGACACCCTCGGGACGGCCGCCGGTCACGGCAGCCGAGATCAACGACCACGTGGCGCAGGCCCCCAGCACGACCACGCCCGCAGCGTCAGAAACGTTTCGTCTGTCGCTGTCCTCACCTGGACCAACCGCAGACGTCATCCCCGTGACATCCACCCCGCCCCCCGAACCTGGTCCCCCGACCTGTGACGGACCCCGGCCACCCGGACCTGATCGGCCGGTACGACTGAGGCTCCGGCATACCGTAACGGCTTATGGCCGGTTTGTGGACGTGTCGTGCAGGAACGATGAGGCAGGGGCGGGCGGAGGGGGGCGGGAGGCCCGGAGGTTCGGAGGCCCGCGCGCAGTGGAGCCTCGCCGTGGAACCGTTGGGGCATACGCCCACGTGGGGCCTGCGTCGCCTGGGGCCGGCGTCTCAAGATCGCTGCCGTCGGACCGCGCTGTCGGTGCTGAGGCCGACCGCCGTACACTCCCGGAGTGACCGTCACCGCAACTTCCGTGGGCGAGTCGGACCAGCTGCAGCCGCAGATCGCGCCCGCCTCGCGCGCGGCACGGCTCGTGCGCCTGGTTCCGGCCCTCGCCGCGGCGCTCTCCGGAGTGCTGCTCTACGTCAGCTTCCCGCCGCGCACCCTGTGGTGGCTGTCCCTGCCGGCCTTCGCCGTCTTCGGCTGGGTGCTGCGCGGCCGCAGTTGGAAGGCGGGTCTGGGCCTCGGCTATCTCTTCGGCCTCGGCTTCCTGCTGCCGCTGCTGGTGTGGACCGGAGTGGAGGTCGGGCCGGGCCCGTGGCTGGCGCTGGTCGTGATCGAGGCGGTCTTCGTGGCACTGGTGGGCGCGGGAGTCGCCGCGGTGTCGAAGCTGCCGGGCTGGCCGGTGTGGGCGGCGGCACTGTGGATCGCCGGAGAGGCGGCACGCGCGCGTGCGCCGTTCAACGGCTTCCCCTGGGGCAAGATCGCGTTCGGCCAGGCCGACGGCGTCTTCCTGCCGCTCGCCGCGGTGGGCGGCACCCCGGTGCTCGGCTTCGCGGTCGTCCTGTGTGGCTTCGGCCTCTACGAGGTCGTACGTCTGGCCGTGGAGCACAGGCGCACCCGGGCCGTACGGCGGTCCGCCGCGGCCGTGGCCCTGCTGAGCGTGGCCGTACCGGTCGTGGGTGCCGTGGCCGCGCGGCCACTGGTCAGCGACAAGGCCGAGAACGGCACCGCGACCGTCGCGGTCATCCAGGGCAACGTCCCGCGCGCGGGACTGGACTTCAACGCCCAGCGGCGCGCCGTGCTGGACTATCACGCACGGGAGACCGAGCGGCTGGCCGCCGAGGTCAAGGCGGGCAAGGTCGCCCAGCCCGACTTCGTGCTGTGGCCCGAGAACTCCTCCGACATCGACCCCTTCGCCAACCCCGACGCGCGCACCGTCATCGACGGAGCCGCCAAGGCCATCGGTGTGCCCATCTCCGTGGGCGGTGTCGTGGAGCGGGACGGCAAGCTGCTCAACGAGCAGATCCTCTGGGACCCGGTCAAGGGACCGGTCGACACCTACGACAAGCGTCAGATCCAGCCGTTCGGCGAGTACCTGCCGCTGCGCTCGCTCGTCGGGGCGATCAACGAGAACTGGACCTCGATGGTCCGCAAGGACTTCAGCCGCGGCAGCGAGCCGGGCGTGTTCACCATGGACGGCGCCAAGGTCGGCCTCGTCACCTGCTACGAGGCGGCCTTCGACTGGACCGTCCGCTCCGAGGTCGTCGACGGCGCGCAGATGATCTCCGTACCGAGCAACAACGCGACCTTCGACCGCAGCGAGATGACCTACCAGCAGCTCGCCATGTCCCGGGTCCGCGCCGTCGAGCACAGCCGCACCGTCACCGTTCCGGTGACCAGCGGCGTCAGCGCGATCATCATGCCGGACGGCAGGATCACCCAGAAGACCGGCATGTTCGTGGCCGACTCGCTGGTCCAGAAGGTGCCGCTGCGCTCCTCCGAGACCCCCGCCACGCGGCTCGGCATCCTGCCGGAGATCGCCCTGCTGCTGGTCGCTGCCGGCGGACTCGGCTGGGCGATCGGTGCGGGCGTGCGCGGGCGGCGCGCCGCCGAGGTGTAGCCGTACGCCGGTGGCAACGCCCCCGAACTCGCCGGGGCGTTGCCACCGGCCCGTTAGGGTCGGAGTCATGGCTACTCCTGACTTCATTCGTACGATCCGGGCCTCCGCCGGTCACCAACTGCTGTGGCTTCCCGGGGTCAGTGCCGTCGTCTTCGACGACGAGGGCCGGGTCCTGCTGGGGCAGCGCGCGGACAACGGCAAGTGGACGGTGATCAACGGCATCCCGGAGCCCGGCGAGCAGCCCGCCGTCTGCGCGGTGCGGGAGGTGTACGAGGAGACCGGTGTCCGGTGTGTCGCCGAGCGGGTCGTCCTCGTCAGGTCCGGGAACGAGGTCACCTACCCCAATGGCGACACGTGCCAGTTCATGGACATCACCTTCCGCTGCCGGGCCGTCGGTGGCGAGGCACAGGTGAACGACGACGAATCCCTGCAGGTCGGGTGGTACGACGTGGACGCGCTGCCCGCGATGGACGAACGTCAGCTGTTCCGGATCAAGCAGGCACTGTCCGATGAACCCACGTGGTTCGAACCTATGACTTCGGGCTGAAGTATGGGCTGAGCCCATATGTGGGCAGGCGAGGGTGCTGCCTAGGGTCGAGCCATGACCCCGCCCAGCGCTATCCCGCCCCAAGGCTCCTCCAGCACTCCCGCGCTCGACCTCGGCGGCCGCACGGCCCTTGTCACCGGTGCTGCCGGTGGCATCGGCCGTGCCTGTGCGCTTCGGCTCGCTGCCGCCGGGGCCAAGGTGAGAGCGGTCGACCGGGACGGCGCGGGCCTGGAAACACTGGCCGAAGGAGCCCGGACCCTCGCGGGGGCGGTCGAGCCGCACGTCCTGGACCTCACCGACCTGGACGCCGCCGAACTCGCGGCCGCCGGTACCGACATCCTCGTCAACAACGCCGGCCTGCAGCTGGTGCGCCCCATCGAGGAGTTCCCGCCCGACGTCTTCCACACGGTGCTCACCGTGATGCTGGAAGCGCCCTTCCGGCTCATCCGTGGCGCCCTGCCCCATATGTATGGGCAGGGCTGGGGTCGGATCGTCAATGTGTCCTCGGTCCATGGGTTGCGCGCATCGGCATTCAAGTCGGCCTATGTGGCGGCCAAACATGGTCTGGAGGGACTCTCCAAGACCGCCGCCCTGGAGGGAGCGCCTCATGGCGTCACCTCGAACTGTGTGAACCCCGCCTATGTGCGCACCCCGCTGGTCGAGAAGCAGCTCGCCGACCAGGCCCGGGCGCACGGCATCCCCGAGGAGCGGGTGCTGTCCGAGGTGCTGCTGCAGGACAGCGCGGTCAAGCGGCTCATCGAACCCGAGGAGGTCGCCGAGGCCGTGGCGTACCTGTGCGGTCCGCAGGCGTCCTTCGTGACCGGCACCTCACTCGTACTCGACGGTGGCTGGACCGCTCACTGAACGTGGTGCGTCGAACTTCGGTCGACTTCCGGGTTATCCACAGGGCTGACGGGCTGGCGGTGCGATGAGCAATCCTGTGGGCATGTCCCGCGATCACCTGCAGTCCGCCGAGCGTTCCGCCCCTGCCGGGGCGTCCCCCAGCAGTGTCGAGGCGCCGTTCCTCGAACTGCTGGCCCGGGGCGCGTCCGTCGACGCCTACGAACAGCCGGTGCTGCTCGCCCGCGCCGAGGGCAGAGCGGCCGAGCGGATCGTCGCCCTCGAACAGGCCAAGCTGCTCGCGCTGCGGGTGCGCTCGGAGCTCGAGGGGCGGCGCAGGCGGGAGGCCGAGCTGTCGGCGCTCTTCGAGACGGCCCACGACCTGGCGGGCCTGCGGGATCTGGACGCCGTGCTGCAGGCGATCGTGCAGCGCGCCCGGTCGCTGCTCGGCACGGACGTCGCCTATCTCAGCCTGAACGACCCGGCCAGAGGCGACACCTATATGCGGGTGACCGAGGGCTCGGTCGCCGCCCGGTTCCAGCAGCTGCGGCTCGGCATGGGCGAGGGCCTCGGTGGCCTCGTCGCGCAGACCGCCCGCCCCTATGTCACCGACGACTACTTCAAGGACGGCCGCTTCCAGCACACCCTCGCCATCGACGCCGGCGTGCGCGACGAGGGGCTGGTCGCCATCCTCGGCGTGCCCCTGATGCTGGGACACCATGTCATCGGCGTCCTCTTCGCGGCGGACCGGCGTGCCCGGGTCTTCGAGCGGGAGCAGATCGCGCTGCTGGGCTCCTTCGCCGCGCTCGCCGCGGCCGCCCTCGACACCGCGAACCTGCTCACCGAGACCCGCTCGGCCCTCGCCGACCTGGAACGGGCCAACGAGATCATCCGGGACCGCAGCGCGGTCATCGAACGGGCCTCGGACGTCCACGACCGGCTCGCCGAACTCGTGCTGCGCGGCGGCGGGGTGCACGACGTCGCCGCCGCTGTCTCCGAAGTCCTCGACGGCACCGTCGAGTTCGCCGACGCCGGCGCCGCACCGGCCGGGGCGGTGGAGGTCTCCCGCGCGGAAGGCCACGCCGTGCGGCACGGCGACGACTGGATCGCCGCAGTGGCCGCGGGCGGCGAACTACTCGGCGCGCTGGTGCTGCGCGGCCATCCCGGGCTCGACCCCGTCGACCAGCGCACACTGGAGCGGGCCGCGATGGTCACCTCCCTGCTCCTCCTCGCCCGGCGTTCCGCCGCCGAGGCCGAACAGCGCGTACGGGGCGAGCTGTTGGACGACCTGCTCGACGCCCGCGACCGCGACCCACGTCTGCTGCGCGAACGCGCGTCACGGCTGGACGCCGACCTCGACGCCACCCATGTCGTCCTCGCCGCCCGCCTCGACTCCGCCCCGGCCGACGCCGACCAGGAGGCGGCCGCCCGCAGACGCCTGTGGTCCGCCGCGTCCCACCTCGCCGCGACCCGGCACGGTCTGGCCGCCGCACGAGACGGCGGCACGGTGCTGCTCCTGCCGCTCGAAGCCGGGGACACGGCCACCGCCCTGGCCCGCCGCACCGCCCGGCACCTCGGCACCGCCGTCCACGAGGCCGTCACGGTCGGCGCCTCCGCCCCGGTCGAGGACCTGGCCGCGCACCCCGACGCGGTGGCCGCCGCCTACGACGAAGGCCTGCGCTGCCTCGACGCCCTGCGCAAGCTCGGCCGCTCCGGAGACGGTGCCGCAGCCGAGGACTTCGGGTTCCTGGGTCTGCTGCTGGCGGGGGACCGGGACATCGCGGGCTTCGTCGGCCGTACGATCGGCCAGGTCGTCGCGTACGACGAACGACGCGGCACCGACCTGCTGCGCACCCTCGACGCGTACTTCGCCTGCGGGATGAGCCCGGCTCGCACCAAGGACGAACTGCACGTCCATGTGAACACGGTCGCCCAGCGCCTGGAGCGCGTCGGCCGCCTCCTCGGCGACGACTGGCAGAGCCCCGCCCGCGCACTGGAGATCCAACTGGCCCTGCGACTGCACCGGTTGTCGGCACCGGCACAGAGCTGACCCCCGCACGCACGGGCGTACGAGGGCCGGTCGCAGGGGCTGGCGTGACAGCCGGAGATCAGACGCTATGCGCGTCCGTCGCCCGCGCCGTGGCGGGCTCGGCGTCGTCGATGGGTTCGGTGTCGGACAGATCCCGGTGGCGGGTCTCCTTGGCGACGCCCACCGCGATCACCGTCAGGACGGCCGCGGCGATGACGTACAGCGCGATCGGGGTGGAGCTGCCGTAGTCGTTCAGCAGCGCGGTGGCGATCAGCGGCGCGGGGGCGCCCGCCGCGACCGAGGCGAACTGGGCGCCGATCGAGGCGCCGGAGTAGCGCATCCGGGTCGCGAACATCTCGGAGAAGAAGGCGGCCTGGGGCGCGTACATGGCGCCGTGCAGCACGAGGCCCACGGTCACGGCGAGGATCAGGTTGCCGAAGCCGCCGGTGTCGATGAGCCGGAAGAACGGGAACATCCACAACCCGACTCCGACCGCGCCCAGCAGATAGACGGGACGTCGGCCGATCCGGTCGGACAGCGCACCCCAGGCCGGGATGACGGCGAAGTGCACCGCCGAGGCGATCAGCACGGAGTTGAGGGCGGTCTGCTTGGAGACGCCGGCCGATGTGGTCGCGTAGACGAGGATGAACGCGGTGATGACGTAGTAACTGATGTTCTCCGCCATGCGCGCACCCATCGCCACCAGGACGTCCCGCCAGTGGTGCCGCAGCACCGAGACGAGCGGCAGCTGCTCGGCGTCGGCCTTGTTCGCCGTCCTACGGGCCGCGGCCTGCGCCAACGCCTGTTGGAAGACAGGCGATTCATCGACAGAGAGACGAATCCACAGACCGACGATCACCAGCACACCGGAGAGCAGGAACGGGATCCGCCAGCCCCAGGTGTTGAAGGCACTGTCCGACAGCACGGCCGTCAGCAGGGACAGCACACCGGTCGCCAGGAGCTGCCCCGCGGGCGCGCCGGTCTGCGGCCACGAGGCCCAGAAGCCGCGCCGCCGCGCGTCCCCGTGCTCGGAAACGAGCAACACGGCTCCGCCCCATTCCCCGCCGAGCGCGAAGCCCTGCACCAGCCGCAGCACGGTCAGCAGCACGGGCGCGGCGGTCCCGATGGTGGCGTGCGTCGGCAGCAGCCCGATCGCGAAGGTCGCCCCACCCATCAGCAACAGGCTCAGCACCAGCAGCTTCTTGCGGCCGAGCCGGTCACCGTAGTGCCCGAAGACGAGCGCGCCGAGCGGCCGGGCGGCGAATCCGACGGCATACGTGAGGAACGACAGGAGGGTGCCGACGAGCGGATCGGAGTCCGGGAAGAACAGCTTGTTGAAGACGAGGGCGGCGGCGGAGCCGTAGAGGAAGAAGTCGTACCACTCGATGGTGGTGCCGATGAGGCTGGCGGCGACGATGCGCCTGAGGTTGCCGGGTGGTGGGGGAGCGGTGGTTCCGGAGGCCATGTGCGCCACTTCCTCGTGTGCGGTGGGGACGGGTACGTGTTCGCACACCGTAGGAACGTGCAGGTCAGGGGCACATGTGGTGGGGCAACATAGTTCGGGGCGTGGCTATGCGTGGGACCACCATGCCCGCTCGTGGACGGGCGGCTGAGAGGCTTGGCGAGGCACGAAATAAGTGCTGTCCGGGAAGCGTAGTTCGGCATGGTTTGACGATGGCGTGCTGACTCCCGTGCTGACTTGGTGCTGACTACGCTCCGTAGAACTCGGGCATCAGGGGTGGATCGGGCCCAGAGCTGCGCTGCGGCAGGCAACTTATTCGCCTGGCGCCAGGCACTTGCCGACCTCGGCGCCACCGGCAAACTCACCCGCGCCTACCGGCCGCAGACCAACGGCAAGGTTGAACGCTTCCACCGCACCCTGCTCGACGAATGGGCCTACCAGCGGCCCTACACCAGCAACACCGAACGCACCGCAGCCCTGGCAGACTTCCTGCACACCTACAACCACCACCGCTGCCACACCGCACTCGGCGGCCAGTCACCCATCACCCGCGTAAACAACCCTGCGGGTCAATACAGCTAGTTGCTGGGCTGTCTGACCTCGCTGACAGACCGGTATACGTACTTGCCGGCGGACGGGATGCCGTGTCAACTCGGGCTACAGTCCTGGCGCATGGACAACCCCATGGGGCGAGATCGCCACCTTCTCCACGGCCGCGCTCAGCGCCGTTGCTACAGCTGGCGCGTGGCTGGCTGCACGCCGCTCTGCGAAGACCGCAGAGACGCTGGCCCGAATTGAGCAGGACCGCTGGCACGCGGAACTGTTGTTGGATGGTCAGGTGTGGGGCCCGCTCCGCTTCACGCACGGGGCCGACGGCGCTGACGCCAACGGGGAGTCTGTCGCCCTGTTCTCCCTGGAAGTAGGTAAGGGACGCCCGTTCAGCATCGAGCGCACCAGGCCGCCCCACTGGCAGGAAGGAAACGATCGGGATGCCCGCTGGCGAGACCAGTGGCTGAACGTGCCCATGCGTCTCGTCTTCACCTGTCGGCGTGAAAGCTTCAAGCCGTGGACGGTGCCCTGCGATGTGGAGGTTCCTGAGGCTCCGCGCGTTCGTTGAGCGGTTAGGCACGCTGGAATGAAGCGCCCCCGGCTCCCTGCCCAGGCGGCGGCTGCGGGGGCATCGACTGCTTGCCGTAGTGCGCTACTGAAGATTGCTCTCAAGCTCGAACCGGTTCAGCAGGCATGAGACCAGAGACTTGCAGTGATCCTGGTTCCACTCTCCTCTGTGAAGCGAGCGATCGCCTGCTCGCCGTGTCCGAAGTGTGCCCTCTGCGGGCGTCGTCGCCGTCTGGATCCGCCCGCCCCACGCGACAGACGCTCGGGCACGACGACGACCGCACCCTGACGTCCGGCAAGCCGGGGCGCCTGGTGAGGGCGTCGCGCAGGTGCGGGACGTCCGCGGCGGCGTCGACGCAGATGTAGCCCCCTGCCGCTGTCCGCGGACGGGCGCCGCGAGATGGCCCGTTCGTCGACGACGAGCACCAGTCCGGTGCGGGCGAGCTTCGGCCCAGGTCTGTGCAGCGCGTTTCATGGGCCTCGCCCAGTCGTCCGGGCTCTGGTGCGCGATGGAGTCCCACAGCCGGTGCTGGACGCGGGCGAGGGCGTCTAGGCCGGCGGGCGGGGCCAGCTCCCATGCCGGGTGCGCGGCGGCCTCATCCTCGGCCTGGCTGGGCGTGTGGCCGTGGGTGATGAGCCACACCAGCCACAGCGCGGGGTCGGTCCAGGCGGCGCCGAGGGACGCCCATGCCCAGTCGACGAACAAGGCGCCGCGGTTCGTCATCAGGACGTTGATTACCGTGTCAAGGTGTTGGTATAGGCCAATCTGGCAGCTCTGCACCGCTCTTGCGCTTCCCCCCGTCGCTGAATCCGCGGTCCTGCAACACCGGTCAGGTGTCAATGACCGGTGTTGCAGGAGGCGTTGACGAGGGAAGCGAAAAGGGACAAGGCGTGACGATATGTCCCGCCGAAGCGCCTCAGGTCGACCAGACCACCGCGCCGTTGTGCACGATCACCACCTTGGCGTCGGCTCGTAGCACCAGCTGGGCGCCCTCATGGCCCCAGGTCTGGGAGGCCCAGATGGGTTGGTCCTCGCCGTTGTGGATGACGAGGTTGCCGTCCTGCTGGAAGATCGCCCGGTGGTTCTGCCCGAATGTCATGGACGCCCAGATGGGCTTGCCCTCCTCGTTGTAGACGACGAGATTGCCGTCGGTCTGCATCACCATCCGGATGCGGTTGGTGGTCCAGGCCTGGTTGACCTCCAGGACACTCGTCGCGTAGACGGTCTCGGTGCTCCAGTTCGGCTTCGGGGTCGCCGCGGGCTTGGGCGCCGGCTTCGCCCTGGGCTTCGACTCGGCCGTGCGGCTCGGACTGGGCTTCGGCTCGGGCGCCGCGGGCACGGGGACCGTGACCTTCGGCGGCCCGCTCTTCTTCGCCTTCTTCGGGGACGGACTGGGCTTCGACGCCACGTAGTCTTCGAGTGCGGCGGGGGCGGAGGTCGGGTTGAGGACGGTGTCGGAGCCCTCCGCGGCCAGCCCCTTTGCTGAGTCGGGAGGCCCGTCGTCCTTCGCGCTTCCCGCCAGGAACAGGGGTATGGCTATCAGCGCGGCGCCGGCGATCGCGGCCCCCGCCAGGACCGGCTTGCGGGGTCGTCCGCTGCCGACGCCGGTGTCGGTCCTGACGCCCGGAGGCGTCGTACCGACGGCCGCCGCGACGGCGACGCGCTCCTCGGACGTCTCAGGGGTTGCGGCTGCTGCTGCGGGTGTGGACTGGGACGGGGTGACCGTGGTCTCCTCGGCACCGGTGGTGCCGGACTCCGCCTCCGTGGTCCCGGAGTCCGAACCGGAGTGGCCGGACGCCGAACCGGTGGTGCCGGACGCCGAAGCAGTGGACCCGGAGGTGGAACCGGTGGTCCCGGACTCCGCCTCGGGGGCCGGGGTTCGGCTCGGCTCCGCTTCGTCCGGTGCGGAGGGATCGGCCGGTAAACCGGCCTCCCCTACGCGGGCGGCGGCCGCCTCCGCGTTCGCGCCGTTGGTGGGGTGCTGGGGGGACATGCGGTACTCCTCCTCGGTGGCGGAGCTGTCGGTGGCGGGCGGGACCCGCACAGTGGCCGGCTGGACGAACGCCGGGAGGTCCGGCGGGCGTTGGGCGAGCGCCGCGCCGGGGTGGACCTGGTACGGCCCTGCCCCGGTCGTCGAGGTGTACAAGACCCGCCGCGGTGGCGGCCGCGGGCGGATCAGACGCCCTTCCGAGCTGCGTGGTCTTCCCGCGTGGCCCAACTTAGCCCGTACCGGGGGCGATCAGTCGTACCACCCGCCCCAACTCTCCCGTCGCTTTGTCCGCTCCCGCCGTGCTGCGCCCGGAAAGTCCCTCACCCGGTCAGCAAACGGGCACGTGAACACCTGATTCGGGCCCTGCTCTGCCCGCAACGGGCTTGACTGTTGTGGCATTCTGATGGCTCCCCGATCTGATCAGTGTCGGCGCGTGCGCACGCCGTCGGCACCCAAGTGTTCGTACAGAGCGAAGAGTTCAGGTGGAGATGCGGCCCGGACAACGGCAAGAGGGCGGGCCTGACAGCCGGCTCGCGGCGCCCGACGGCTCCGGCCCGGCCGCCGTCGACTCATCCGACGCCGACGACGCCGGGCCCACCGACGTCCCCGAGATACCCGAGGCCGTACGGGCCGCCGCCCGCCGTGCACCCGGCCACTGGATCGGCGTGGTGGACCCGGAGTGGACGCAGGAGCGGACGCCGCCGGAGTGGGCGGTACTGGGGGAGTGGCAGTCGGACGAGAGCGGCGGGGTCGGGGACTACCGTCCCAACCCCGCGTACCGGCCGTCGGCTCGGGTGCTCGGCTGGCCTGAGCCCACTGACCCGGTGGACGCGGCGGCGCAGCGGGCCGCCACCGGCTACGGCTCGGTGGACGAGGCGCTCGAGGCTCTCGCCGAAGCGGAGATCACCGTGGTGCGCGGACCGGACGGCGGGCCGCTCACGGCTGTCGGGCTGGACGGGGCGCCCGTGGTGCTGTTGTTCACCTCCCCGGCACACGAGTTCATGTCCGGGGCACTTCGGCATGACACCGTTCCGGCACGGGAGTTGGCCCGTTCACTGCGCGGCTCGGACACCCTGCTGATGGTCAACGCCGGTGCCGCGGCCCCCTTGCTCGTCCCGGCGGACGGACTCCTCGATCCCGTGCGCGAGCCGGGAGCCGAGCAGGCACCCGCTGCCCGCTCCGAGGACCGGACGCACAGCTCTTCTGAACCCTGGCCCCACACCACAGGGAGGACGCCGTGACGCGTTCGGTCCAGCCCAACCCCAGCTCCCCGAAGGCGGAGTCCGGTTCCGGCGGCGAGGAGGCAGCCGCGACCGCTGCCGCCGTCGCGGAGCCCCAGTCCGAGGCCGCGCCGGAGCCGAGCGAGGCGAAGACCGGGGCTCGGGCCGAGGAGACGGCCGCCACGGCCGAACCCGTCACGGAGGGCCGGACCGCTACCGAGCCCGAGGGCGAGACCGGTCCCGAATCCGGCGCAGCGCCCGGCAGTCAGTCCGCGTCCGATGCCGCGTCCGAGTCGGACTCCGAAGCCGACCCCGGTGCCGCCGCGGCGGCCAAGAGCCGGCTCCCCGCACTCGTGCGGACCATGACCGCGACCGCCATCGACCGGCCCCAGCAGCAGCCCGGTCACGTGGGTCGGCCGGGCAAGGCGGTGCTGGCCGGGGCGGCCGTCGCGGGGGCTCTGCTCGTGTCGGTGCCGTTCCTCGTCCTCACCGGGGACGACGACAAGAGCTCCAAGGTGGCGCCGGCGGGAGGAACCGTCCTCGGCGGTGGTGAGCAGGAGGCGCCGGGCGACTTCGTGGTGACCAAACCCGACACCGGCACCCCGTCCGACGGCGAGAAGAACTCCGCCAAGCCCGACAAGCCCGTGCACAAGGC
Organism: Streptomyces cyaneochromogenes; assembly: GCF_003963535.1. Classification (GTDB taxonomy): domain Bacteria; phylum Actinomycetota; class Actinomycetes; order Streptomycetales; family Streptomycetaceae; genus Streptomyces; species Streptomyces shaanxiensis. The sequence continues at coordinate 9,317,778 of NZ_CP034539.1, forward strand.
CCCCGCGGGTGGCGCGGCGCAGGGCTCGGGCAAGGACACGCCGAAGCAGGACACCGGCAGCAAGGACACGTCCAAGGCGGACTCGGGTGAGCAGGACCAGCCCGCGAAGTCCGGGGGCGACAAGGCGTCCGGCGGCGACGACCAGCCCGCGAACCCCGGCTCGGGCGTGACGTTCAGTGCCCCGGTCTCCCTGCGCAGCCATCTCTCCGGCCGCTGCGTCGATGTCCCGTACTCCGACTTCGGCGACGGCAAGAAGCTGTTCGTGTGGGAGTGCAACGGCAGCGAGGCGCAGAAGTGGCAGTTCGCCTCCGACGGCACCATTCGCATCAAGGGCCTGTGCCTGGACGTGGCCAACGCGAACTACAGCGACGGCACCCCCATCCAGATCGCCCGGTGCAGTGGCAACGCCGCCCAGAAGTTCGTCCTCAACGAGCGCCACGACCTGGTCAACACCGTCGTCGGCAAGTGCGTCGACATCAAGGACAACAACACGGACAACGGGGCCTGGCTGCAACTGTGGACCTGCGCCGGCACCGACAACCAGAAGTGGAGCGTCTGACCGCCCGCCGGACGCCTTCAGGCCGAGACCAAGCACTCCCGGCATCAGCCCGCCCCGACAGCGGGGCATGATGGCACCGTCGGCTCGCCGACATCACGCGCACCCGACGTACCGGGGGCGCCCCGCAGAAGACGCCGCCCTAGCAAGGAGGTTGGTGCGTGTCGCGCCAGGTACTCACGGTCGGTCCGGGGGACCGGGACCGCTACCGGACGATCGGTGAGGCACTCTCGGCTGCCCGTACCGGCGCGCTCATCAGCGTCCGGCCAGGGACGTACGCGGAGAACCTGGTGATCCACACCCGGGTCACCCTCACCGCCGCCGAGGGCCGGGGCACGGTCGAGATCCGGCCACGTTCGGGCAGCGTGCTCGCCCTGCGCGCCGACGCCGTGATGCTCTCCGAGCTGACCCTGCGCGGGGGCGACGCCGAGCTTCCGGCCGTGGACGTGCGACGCGGGCAGGCCGCGCTCGACGGCTGCGAGATCGTCGGCGCCGCCTGGACCGCGATGCTGGCCGGAGGCACCGGGTCGCTCGCGCTGCGGGACTGCCGGGTGAGCAACCCGCAGGGCGCGGGAATCGTGGTCACCTCGACCACTCCCACCACCGTGGAGTCCTGCACCCTTGAGCACCTGGGCACCAGCGGGCTGGTCCTCGCCGAGCAGGGCGAGGCCCGCCTGCGCGGCTGCACCGTGCGCGCCGCCCGCGGCAACGGCCTGCTCGCCAACGGCGAGTCCACCGGCAGTGTCGAGGACTGCGACATCTCCTCCACCGACAAGCCCTCCATCGCCCTGGAGCAGAACAGCTCCCTCACGGTGATCCGGACCGTGGTGCACGACACCAGCACCGGAGTGCATCTGAGCAGCTCGGGCCGTACGACGCTGGAGGACGTCCGCGTCACGGGCGCCTCCGGCAACGGGATCGCGCTGGCCGCGGGCACCGACCCGGTGCTGCGCCGCTGCCGCGTCTCGCGCACTCGCGGCCACGGCGTGCTGGTCACCGACCGGGCGCGCGGCACCTTCGAGGACTGCTGGGTCGACGGCGCACAGGGCGCGGCGCTGCGGGTCGCCGGGGCCGCGTCCCCGGCGCTGACCGGCCTGACGGTCCGCGACTGCGAACACACCGGACTGCTCCTGGAGGAGGACTCGGCGCCCGAGCTGGACCGCCTGGAGGTGATCGGCGGCTCGCCCGCGATCGCGGTGCGCGGCGGCGCCAACCCGCTGCTGCGCCGGTCCCGGCTGGTGGAGCCCGGCGGCGACGGCATCGTGGCAGGCAAGGACGCCCGCGGCCGCGCCGAGGACTGCGAGATCGTACGGCCGAAGGGCGCGGGCGTACGCGCGGGCTCCGGCAGCACCCTCTACCTCGCCGGCGGCGGCGTCTCCGACACCGCGACCAACGGCCTGGTCGTCGACGACGGAGGCAACGTCACCGTCCGCGACTTCCGCATCGAGATATCCGGCGAGGAAGGCGTCGTGGTCGAGGCGGGCGGCGAACTGACCGCCAACCGCACCACGGTGCACGCCGCCCAGGGCCACGGCTTCCTGCTCCGCGAGGGCGCGCTCGCCTCCCTCAGCGGCTGCGAGGTCTCCGGCGGCGCCCAGGACGGCTTCCGCGTGGAGTCCACCGCGCCGGTCTCGCTGGTGAACTGCCTCGCCCGGGAGAACGAGGGCGGCGGCCTGGTGCAGACCACGCCCGGCGAACGGCTCGCCGTGGACGGCCTGAAGAGCACCGGCAACGGCAAGCGGGACGCCTGGGGCAGCGGCAGCGCCGAGAACACCGACCCGGCCGGCTCCGGCGCCGCGGACGCGCCCCCGCCGGACCGCGAGGACGGCCCGCTCGGCGCGCTCAACGCGCTGATCGGCCTGGAGAACGTCAAGCAGCAGGTGCGCACCCTGGTCAACCTGACCCAGCTCGCCCAGCGCCGCGAGCAACTCGGCATGTCCGCCCCGCCGATGAGCCGGCACCTGATCTTCGCCGGTCCGCCCGGCACCGGTAAGACCACCGTCGCCCGCCTCTACGGGGCGATCCTGGCCGAACTGGGCTCGCTGCGCAGCGGGCACCTCGTCGAGGTCTCCCGCGCCGACCTGGTCGCACAGGTCGTCGGCGGCACCGCGATCAAGACCACCGAGACCTTCGAACGGGCCCTCGGCGGCGTCCTGTTCATCGACGAGGCGTACACACTGACCGCGGACAGCGGCCACGGCGGCGCCGACTTCGGCCGCGAGGCCGTGGACACGCTGCTCAAGCTGATGGAGGACCACCGCGACGACGTGGTGGTGGTCGCGGCCGGCTACTCCCGCGAGATGGAGTCCTTCCTCGGCTCCAACCCCGGCCTCGCCTCCCGCTTCTCCCGCACCGTCGAGTTCGAGAACTACTCCGTGCCCGAACTGGTCGCCATCATGGAGAACATGTGCGCCCAGCACCAGTACGAACTGGGCGAGGGCACCGCGCAGGCGCTGGCCGCGCACTTCGAGGCGATGCCCAGGGACGCCGGGTTCGGCAACGGCCGTGCCGCGCGCGGGGTGTTCGAGGAGATGGTGGACCGGCAGGCGGTCCGTCTCGCCTCCCTGCCCCAGGTCGGCGAGCACGATCTGCAGCTGCTGCTCCCGGAGGACGTCTCCGCCACCGCCGCAGCCAAGGCCACCGAGTCCGCCGTACCGGACGACGACCCGCTGACCCGCCTCGGCGACATGATCGGCCTGGCCGAGGTGAAGCGCGACGTCGCCGACCTGGTCAACCTCATCACCACCGCCCGCCACCGGGCCGCCGCCGGGCTGCCGGTGCCCTCACTCAGCCACCACCTGGTCTTCACCGGTCCGCCCGGCACCGGCAAGACCACCGTCGCGCGCCTCTACGGCGAGATCCTGACGCAGCTCGGGATCCTGCAGCGGGGCCAGTTGGTGGAGGCGGCCCGCGCCGACCTGGTCGGCCGCTACATCGGCCACACCGCCCAGCTCACCCGCGAGGTCTTCGAACGGGCCCGAGGCGGTGTGCTGTTCATCGACGAGGCCTACACCCTCACCCCGCAGGGCAGCGGTGCCGACTTCGGCCAGGAGGCCGTGGACACCCTGCTGAAGCTGATGGAGGACCACCGCGACGAGGTGGTCGTCATCGTCGCCGGGTACACCGACGAGATGGAGCGCTTCCTCGCCTCCAACCCCGGCCTGTCCTCCCGCTTCCCGCGCCGGATCTCCTTCGCCGACTACTCCTCCGAGGAACTGGTCACCATCGTGCGCGCACAGGCCGCGAGCATGGGCTATGAGTGCGGACCCGGCACCGGCCCGGTGCTCAAGGCGTACTTCGACGCGCTGCCCCGGGACCGCTCGTTCGGCAACGCGCGGCTGGCCCGGCAGGTGGTCGAGTCGATGGTCACCCGCCAGGCGGGGCGGCTCAGTTCGCTGGCCGCGCCCACGCTGGACGACCTGCGCATCCTCATCCCCGAGGACGTCGCCGCGGCCCCCAAGGGGGTCGGACTGTGACCGCGTACACCCGTGGGGCCGCCCGTCTGCTGTCCGGGGCCGGCCTCGCCGCCGCCCTGCTGCTGCCCGCGGCCGTGCCGGCCCATACGGCCGACGGTGGGAAGGGCCAGGAGCTTCCCGCGATGCCCTCCGCGCTCGACGCGGACGCGGACTGCACCCCCGCCTCCCGGGAGACGGCTCAGAAGCAGGACTGGTCACGCCAGCGCCTCGACCTGGACCGGCTGCGCGGGCACGGCACCGGTGAGGGGGTCACCGTCGCCCTGATCGACACGGGCGTCGACCCTGATGCCTCGGGCCTCGACGGCCGGGTCACCGCCAGTGGTACCGCCGCCGACGACTGCGTCGGGCACGGCACCTTCCTGGCCGGGCTCATCGCCGGGACCGGCGGGGACAGCGCGCGTCTCGCCGGAGTCGCCCCGGGCGCCAGGATCCTGGCCCTGCGGGGTACCGACACCCGCGGTGAGGCGAGCGCCTCGCTGGTCGCGCAGGCAGTGCGCGAGGCGACCGAAGCCGGGGCCGACGTCATCGCCGTCACCGTGGCCCTGCCACGCCGGGACGCGACACTGACCCGGGCGGTCACCGAGGCCCGCGGCGCGGGCGCCGTCGTGGTCGCCGCAGCCACCCCGGACCCGCCGTCACGGGGCACCGACGAGATCCCGTCCCGCCTGTACTGGCCGGCCGGTGAACCGGGCGTACTCTCGGTCGCCGACATGCTGCCCGGCGGCGCCCGCCCGGACAACGCCCTGCCCACCACGGGCATCGACCTGGCCGCCCCCGGCGCCGGGGTGGTCTCCGGCGGCCCGAGAGGCGACGGCCACTACCTCGGCGCCGGCGCGTCGGCGGCCGCCGCCTACGCGGCCGGGGCCGCCGCGATGGTCCGCGCCGCCCACCCGGACGACTCGGCCGACGCCGTCACCGGCCGTCTGACCGCCACGGCCTATCCCGCCGACATCCCGCAGCTCGACGCCTACGCCGCCGTGACCACGGTCCTGGGCGACTCGGGGGCTTCCTCCGGCACCGAGCGCGCCGCGGAACCGCTGTCCGTCCGTGACACCTCCTCCGCCGACCGCGCGACCGGCCGCGCCACCCTCTTCGTCATCCTCGGCTCCGCCGCCGTACTCACGGTCCTGTGGGCCGCGTTCACCCTTCCCCGCGCCCGAGCCCGCGGCTGGCGCCCGGCGAGGGCGGGCGGTACGCCGGAGGACTGAGCCGAGCCTGGGGGCGGGCGCTGACGGTTGTGCGCCCGGCGGGTGCTCGCTTGTACCGGATGCCGACGGCTGCGCACTCGGCACCGGCGACCGCTCTCGGGAGACCCCTCGGACGGACTGGGCTCGTGTCGGCTGCGCACCTGGTGCGTGCGGCGGATCCCGGGGGTGTCTGCGGTGGGCTCCAAGACGGCGAGGGTTCGTGCCGGCCGCGCACCCGGTGCATGCGGCTGGTCTGGGAGGTGCCCGCGGTCGGCCCGCAGACGTTGATGGTTTGTGCCGACTGCACAGTCGGCAGAGCGGCCGGTCCCAGAATGTCCATGCGGTCGGCTCTCCTGCGGGGACGGCTGCTGGCGGATCCACGGGCTGCGCATCTGCCCGGCCCACGTGCGCCTGGCCCCCTCGGGCGGCGTGGGCTTGTGTCGGCTGCACAGCCGGTGCAAGCAGTCGGTCTCGGAGGCGCCCGCGGTCGGCCCCCAGACGGTGGCGGCTCGTGTCGGCGGCGCACCGCGACGCGTACGGCTGGTCGCGGAGGCGCCTGCGGTCGAGCCCCAGACGGTGAGGGCTCCCGCCGGCTGCACAGCCGCCCCAAGCGGCCGGTCCCAGAACGCACCCGCGGTCGGCTCTCCGGCAGGGACGGGTGCCGCCGGATTCGCGGCTGTCCACCTGCCCGCCCACGCCGCCCCTCCCGCAAAGCCGACGGCGGGGGCCACCCCGAGATGGCCCCCGCCGTATCTCACCGTGTCGTGGTGTCACTCCTCCTGGCCGCGGCTCGTCTCCACCAGTGCCGTCTGCATCAGCCGTGACCGGCGGCGGGCGATGTGCTGGGCGCGGCCGGGTGGGAGGTTGAGGGGCTTGGCGTTGCCGAAGAGGCGGCCTTCCGTGGGCGGGCAGGAGAGCAGGATCGCGGGGTTGTTCGCCTCGTCCAGGCGTCGGATGAGGGAGTCGCTGAGGCCCCGGCCCGCGCCCATCGCGCTGCGGGCGACGATCAGGTGCAGGCCCATTTCGTAGCCGAGGGTCAGATGTTCGAAGAGCGGCTCGAAGGGGCTCTGGAAGGAGTTGCCTGTGACCATGTCGTAGTCGTCGACCAGGATGAACAGACGCGGTCCCGTCCACCAGTCGCACTTGCGCATCCGGGCCGGGGCGATGTCCGCACCCGGGACACGGGTCTTCAGCGCGCGGGCCGCGCCGTCGATGGTCTCCGTCAGGTTGTCCAGGGAGATCACGTGCCCGATGCGGTACTCCGCCGGGATGGCGTCCACCAGTGTGCGCCGGTAGTCCACCGCGATGATCTTCGCCTCGTTGGGGGCGTACCGGGCGGTGATGCCCTCGGTGATGCGGCGCAGCAGGTTGGTCTTGCCGCTCTCCGTGTCGCCGACCACGATCAGGTGCGGGGTGCGGCTGAAGTCGTGCCACACCGGCTCCAGGGCGTCCTGGTCGATACCGAGCGGGAGCCGCATGCCGCCGCCCTCGGTGGGCTCGGGCGCCGGGAGTTCGGCGACCGGCAGCCGGTGCGGCAGCATCCGGATCTGCGGGGCGGCCGGCCCGGACCAGTGCTTGGAGACTTCGCTGACCAAGTGGGCGACACCCTCGCCGAGGTCGTCGAGGGAACCGCTGCCGTCCAGGCGGGGGAGCCCGGCCAGGAAGTGCATCTTGCTGTCGGCGGTGATTCCCCGGCCGCCGCTGCGCGGCACCGAGCGGGCCTTGCGGGTGTCGATCTCCGAGTCCATCGGGTCACCCATCCGCAACTCGAGGCGGGTCGCGGCCTGGTCGCGGACCTGCGCGGACAGCTCCACCCAGCGGGTGGTGGTGATGAGCAGATGGATGCCGTAGTTCAGGCCGCGGGCGGCGAGTTCGTTGAACTTCGGGACCAGTTCGTCGTAGTCCTGACGGACCGTGGACCAGCCGTCGACCACCATGAACACGTCGCCGAACGGCTCGTCGGGGAACTCCCCGGCGGCCCGGCGACGGCGGTAGGACTGCATGGAGTCGAGGGTGTGGTCGACGAAGAACTGCTCGCGGCGCGCGAGGAGCGTCATCACCTCGGCGACGGCCCGGTGCACCCGCTCCGGGTTGAGGCGCGCGGCGACACCGCCGACGTGGGGGAGCCCCGCGAGCTGCGAGAGACCGCCACCGCCGAAGTCGAGGCAGAAGAACTGGATCTCGGCGGGCGTGTGGGTGAGGGCGAGGCCGGCGATCAGGGTGCGGGCGAGAGTGGACTTGCCGCTCTGTGAGCCGCCCGCGATGGCGACATGGCCGCCAGCCCCCGAGAGGTCCACGATCAGCGGGTCGCGGCGCTGCTCGAAGGGCTTGTCCACCAGGCCGACCGGAACCCGCAGCTTGCCGTTGCCGGACCAACCGCCTGCGGTGAGGCCGCGCTCGGGGTCGGGCGCGATACCCGGCAGCAGGGCGTCCAGCGGGGACGGCTCGTCCAGCGGCGGCAGCCACACCTGGTGGGCGGCGGGACCCGAGTCGCGCAGCCGGTCGAGGGCCACGTCCAGCAGGGTCTCCTCGTCGCCGGTCTCCTCGGTCTCCGGCTCCGGCTCGGGCGCGGCCTCGAGCGTGCGCGGCACGACCCAGCCGCTGGTCCACGGCACCACCTGACTGGCCACCCGGGCCTGTACCACCGCGCCGGTACGGCGCCGGTACGTCCCGGAGGAGTAGGCGGCGCGGAACCGGGTCAGCGCCTCCACACCGGACTTGAGGTAGCCGCTGCCGGGCTGGGCAGGCAGTTCGTAGGCGTCCGGCACACCGAGCACGCCACGGCTCTCCATGGCGGAGAAGGTACGCAGGCCGACCCGGTAGGACAGGTGGCTCTCCAGCTGGTGCATTCGGCCCTCGTCCAGGCGCTGCGAGGCCAGCAGCAGATGCACACCCAGGGAGCGGCCGAGGCGGCCGATCATCACGAACAGGTCCATGAACTCCCGGTGCGTCGCGAGGAGTTCACTGAACTCGTCGACCACCACGAACAGGCTGGGCAGCGGCCTGAGATCCGCCCCGCCGGCGCGGGCCCGCTCGTACTCCAGGGCGGAGGTGTAGTTGCCGGCCGCGCGCAACAGTTCCTGGCGGCGGATGAGTTCGCCGTGCAGGGCGTCCTGCATGCGTTCCACCAGGGCGACCTCGTCGGCGAGGTTGGTGATGACGGCGGACGTGTGCGGCAGCTCCTCCAGGCCGAGGAAGGTGGCACCGCCCTTGAAGTCGACCAGGACGAAGTTGAGGGTCTCGGAGGAGTTGGTCAGCGCCAGGCCCAGGACGAGGGTGCGCAGGAGCTCGCTCTTGCCGGAGCCGGTGGCTCCGATCAGCATGCCGTGCGGGCCCATGCCGCCCTGCGCCGACTCCTTGATGTCCAGCTCCACCGGACGGCCGTCCACGCCGACCGCGATCGGTACCCGCAGCCGCGCGGAGCCGGTGTTCCGGGCGAAGAGGGCCTTCGGGTCGTGCCGGTGCAGGTCGGGGATGCCGAGCAGGGTGGTCAGCTCCACGTCCGCGTCCAGCGGCTGCGCGATGTCGCTGCCCAGGCTGATCCGGCGGGAGGCGAGCAGCCGGGCCAGCGACTCGGCGCCGAGCAGGCCGAGCCGGTCCGGCCGGCCGAGCGGCACCGAGCGCTCCTTGCGGCTGCGGTCGGTGCGCACCAGGTTCACCAGGTCCGGTCCGACGGTCAGCCGCAGCGTGTTGCGGCCGGGCCGCCAGCGCAGCGCGCCGGACACGTCCAGGACCACGGCGTTGCGGTAGCCGTGGCCCTCCCAGCGGTGGCCCTCGGGGACGGTGATGCCGTCGAGGACGACGACCGTGTACGGCTCGTCACGCCCCGGTCGGGCATCGGGGTCGAAGCCGGGGCGTTCGGCGAACTCGGCGCCGAGCAGGTCGTCCAGCTCGGTGAGGTCGGCGGTGATCCGGCGAACCTGGCCGGCGCCGTCCTCCTCGTGCGGATGCAGCGCGTGCGGCAGCCACTTCACCCACTCCCAGTCGGCCCGCCGCTCGTCACTGACGCACAGGGCGATCCACAGCTCCTCGGGCGCGTGGAACACCGCGAGCTGCCCGAGCGCGGCGCGCACCAGAGCGCGTACGGCGTCGGGGCCGCCCTCCTCCGACGTGGCGCCGGACTCTTCGCCCGACGTCTCCTCGGGCCGCACCATGACCCGCGCCGAGGAGCGCAGATAGAGCCCGAGGGGCTGTTCGGGAATGGTGGAGTAGGCGCGGATGAAGCGGCGCAGGGCATGCGCGCAGAGCGGTTCGAGGTCCTCCACCGGGCGGGTGGAGACGGGGTTCAGGGTGAGCGCGAGCTGCTGTTCGCCGATCGCGAGCCGGACCTCGCCGAAGTCCTCGTCGGCCGGGCGGCGTTCCCACAGCCGTGAGGTGCGGGCCAGCGAACGCAGCGACGAGGGTTCCGGGTGGCGCCAGGCGAGCGCCCGCTGCTGCTCGACGATGGTGGCCCGGACCCGTTTGCGCATCTGCGCCAAATAGCGGAGGTAGTCGCGGCGTTCGCCCTTCAGGCGCTGCTTGCGTTCGCTGGAGCGGCGCATCAGTTGACCCAGCAGCATGGCGGCGGCCGACAGCGCCATGACGCCCAGCGCCAGATACATGAAGACGCCGTTGCCACCGCCCGGACGCATGAACATCAGCATCATCGACACCGACATCAGCGCCATCGGCAGGTAGGTCCAGATCGCCGAGGTGTCGGGGACCGTCTCGGCCAGGACCGGTGGCTCCTGGAGGGTCAATTGCCCTTCGGGCATCTCGGGTCCGCGCCTGCGGGCCGGCCGGCGAAACAGCACCACACTCAAGGAACAGAACCTCCGGTTTCACTGGCTTTCCGGCCCGCGCCGAATACCGGTACACACCCGGTAACGGGAAAGACCGCACCGCGCTCATTTTCCCGGGACCCGGGTACGCGGTGAACGCCGGATGAATGTTGTGAGCCAACAGCGGGGAACTCTCAACTCCCCCACCATTCAGCCGCATACCGGACAAGGAGTCCGGTCCCCAGCACGATCCGGCGAGCGTAGGCAGTAGTCTGCATTCACGTAGCGCGACCTGTCCACGCGGGAGGGGTGGTTGCCGCGGTGAGCGGAGTCAATTCCCCTGTCCGAACCCCCTGTTCTGGCTCGTGGGGACCTTCCGTACTCTTCGCACTGCCCCTCTCATGGGGAAAGTCCTCCTGCAAACCCTCCAAGGAAGACGAGAGTTCAGCTGATGACCGACAGCGCGGTGGCCGAACTGTGCCGCCTGACCGTACGCGCGCCGAGCGTCTCCGTCGATCTGGCCGTGCCCGCCGACGTTCCGGTCGCCGATCTGCTGCCCACGCTGCTGCGCTATGTCGGCGAGGAGGCCGAGGAGGCCGGACTCGACCATGCCGGCTGGGTGCTGCAGCGGCTCGGTGACGCCCCGCTCGACGAGGAGACGACCCTCGCGCGGGCCGGACTCGCCGACGGGGACGTGCTCTATCTGCGCGCGCACACCGAGGCGCTGCCCGAGGCGCGGCTCGACGACCTGGTGGACGGGATAGCCGACACCGCGGGCCGACGGCTGCACACCTGGCACCCCGAGGCGGCCCGCGGGCTGCTGGTCGGCACCACGGTGGCGACCGTGCTGGCCGCCCTGGTACTGGTCTTCCGGCCGGGAGTCACCGGCCCCGGCTCCCTGAAGGCCGCCTGCGCGGCCGTGGCGGGGATCCTCCTGCTCGCGGGCGCGGGCACCGCCAGCCGCGCGGTCGGCGACCGTCTCTCCGCGACCGCGCTCGGCCTGCTCGTCGCGCCCTGCCTGGCGCTGGCCGGCTGGGTGCTGCCCGGCGGCGATCTGACCGGCCCGGACGCGGCGCAGGTCGCCGGTGCGCGCCTGCTCGCGGCGGGTGCCGCGGGCGCCGGCGGCGCGGTCCTCGCGCTGGCCGCCACAGCGGTCGGCGCCCCCGCCCTGCTGGCCACCGCGGTCGTCTCGGTGGCCACCGCGATCGCCGGCGCCCTGATCGGGTACTCCGGCCTGGACGTGCAGGCCGCGGTCGCGCTGGTGGCGACGGTGATCGTCCTCGCGGCCGGAACCGTGGCACCGTTCGCCTTCAAGCTGGCCGGGATGCGCATGCCCTCCCTGCCGTCCTCCGCCAGCCAGCTCCAGGAGGGCATCGAGCCCTACGCGGGCGACGAGGTCGCCGAGCGCACCGAGTTGGCCGGGCGCTGGGTCACCGCGCTCTTCGCCGTCAGCGGCGTCATCTCCGCGGCCGCCCTGGCCGTCCTCACCCACCACCCGGACCTGCCCGAGGTGGTGACCTCGGTCGCGCTGAGCCTGCTGCTGCTCCTGCACTCCCGCGGCCTGGTGCACATCGGGCAGCGGCTGACCCTGGCGGTGCCCGGCATCTGGGGGCTGCTGCTGCTCGCCCGCGCCTGGGCGGTGGACAGCGATGGCGACGGGCGCCTGGTGGTCTTCGCGGTACTGCTCGGCGCGGCGGCGGCCCTGGTGATCGCCGCCTGGACGGTGCCCGGCCGACGGATGCTGCCGTACTGGGGCCGGGCCGCGGAGATCGCGCACACCGGCATCGCGGTGGCGCTGCTGCCGCTGAGCCTGTGGGTGGCGGGACTCTTCGGCTGGCTGCGCGGCCTGTTCGGCTGAGCACACCCGCACTGCTGCAAGAGAACGAGTAGGAGAGGCCGTGCAGTCCAAACGCGACCAGGTACACGCCCACAGTTTCATGATGGGCAGGCTCAGTTCGGGCCTGCTGATGGCCGACCCGGACGCCCCCGAGAGCCCGCTCGGGCGCACCACACGCGGCGTGGCCTTCGGCATGCTGGTCACCGTCCTGATCGGCGCGGGCGCCACCGTGTACGGTCTGCTGCGCCCCGGTGGCAACGACGCCTGGCGAGACGGTGAGCACCTGGTGGTCAACCGCGACACCGGCGCCCGCTACCTGTGGACCGGCACCGACGGCGTACTGCACCCCGTGCGCAACTACGCCTCGGCGCGGCTGATCGGCGGCTCCGACCTGGAGACCGTGGACGTCGGCACCGCTTCCCTGCGCGACGTCCCGGTGGGCGCCCCCGCCGGTATCCCCGGCGTCCCCGACACCGTGCCCGAGCCCGGCCAACTCGACGCCGGCGCCTGGCACATGTGCGTCACCGGTCCCGACGGGGCGCTGCCGGACACCTCCGGTGCCGTGGCGAGGACCGGCGTGGAGGAGCCGGGGGCGACGACCGTGGTGGCCGGGTCGCCGCTGGACTCCCGCGGTGTCGACGGCGACCGCGCCGTGCTGGTGCGCGGGCCGGACGACACCGAGTACCTGGTGTGGCGGGGCAGCAGGCTGCCGCTGGACCGTGAATCCGACGCCCGAAACGCCCTCGGCTACGGCTCCGAGCAGCCGATGCGGGTCTCGGCGGCCTTCCTCGACGCACTGGCGCCCGGTCCCGTCCTGAAGCCGCCCGCGGTGCCGGAGCGTGGTGCGGAAGGCCCCGTGCTCGGCGGTGAGGCCAGCCGGATCGGCCAGCTGTTCAAGGTCAGCGTCCCGGGCGGCGACAGCACGTACCACCTGCTGACCAAGGACGGTCTGGTGCCGCTGACCCGGCTCGGCGCCGCCCTGGTGCTGGGTGACCCGGCCACCCAGAAGGACGCATACGAGGGACGCTCGCCCGAGGTGCGCACCGTCGGTGCCGACGCGCTGCGCGAGCACCGGGCCGCGGACCAGGACCCCACCGCGTCCGCGGAGTTGCCGGACGCGCCCCCCGTCCCGCAGTCCGCACCGCGCGGCACCGCGCTCTGCGCGCAGGTGGACGGCGACAACGGCGGCGTCCGGATCAGGTCGGTGCTGGTGCCGCTGGCCGACCTCGCCCCGGTGGCGGTGTCCGAGGGCACCGCTCAACCGATGCGGCAGGCCTGCGTCCCCACCGACGCCACGGTGGTCAGGCCCGGCAGGGGCGCCCTGGTCCGGGCCCTGCACGCCAGCGGCGCCGCGCACGCCGGCACGACCTATCTGGTGGCGGAGAACGGCGTGAAGTACCGCGTCTCCAGCAAGAACTCGCTGGCCGCACTCGGATACGGGGCCGCGGACATCGGCTCGGTCCCGGCGCCGCTGCTCGCGGCCCTCCCGACCGGCGCGGACCTCGACCAGGCCGCTGCCACGGGCGCCACGAAGCCCAGGGTGACGGCTCCGCAGTGCGATGCCGCTGAAGACCGGCAGCAGGGCGAGGAAAGCGCCGTACCGAACAAGGCGGACACCGCGCGCTGATTACGACAATCGGCGCCGATGAAAAGGAAAAGGGCGCGACAACAGAGAGATTGAGCCAAACTCGGCGCTGGTGATGTGACGTCTGCCAAGCCGTTACGGGATCGAGCGCGGAGAGAACCTCAAACAAAGCTCAGATATTTCGGTCGACCGTGTCCGCGGAATCCGGTGGAAAGCGCTTGTAATGCCAGACGCGGCGCTTCCTGCTGCCCGTTCGGCAGCTGCGCGTGCCCGCTTTCCGCCCGCATCGCGTCGCCCGGCGGACGATGCACCTCCGCCCGCCCCGCCCCGATCGGGAAGGCTTGTTCATTTCCCTGAAACCCCGACACAACTCCCTTGCCACGCAAGAATTCTGAGGTGAGCTGACCGAACCTCAAATCTTTCCCTGATCGCGTTGCGCGGAACACCGGCTTCTCTTTAGCCTCAGCGAGCAACGTACGACGAGACAGGCCTGAACGAAGGGAGCGTGACATGGCGGACAGCGCCGCGAGGAAAGCGGACTATGCCAAGGGCTTGGGGGGTGTCTCCTCCCTGGAGTCGGCCCGGAGCCAGGTCGAGAAGATCCAGAACAACGTGGCGGAGATCGCGGCACGTTCGGGCGTCGGCGGCGACGAGGGCCAGGCCCTGCTGAAGCTCTTCCGCAGCTGGAACGCCGAGGCGCAGAAGGTCGTCATCCAGATCAGCAAGATGGTCGACGCGCTCCAGGAGAACGTGACCTCTGCCAACCGCCTGGCGAAGGAGAACCAGGATCTGACCGAGATCCTCAACAGCAAGACCAGCCAGGGCGTCTTCGAAGCGCTGCTCTGACCGATCCGCAGCACCGGCCCCGTCACGGCGCGGCCGGACCCCTTGAGCTTCCCGGGCCCAGGCGCCCGGCCGTACGAGAGGAGACGTCATGGCCGACGGCATCATCGACGTGCAGTACCCCGTGGTCCGCAACGCCATCGAGGAACTGATGGCTCAGACCCAGCAGATCATCACGACCCTCAACAACCTGGAGGACGAGCTGAAGCCGCTCGTCAACTCCTGGGAGGGCTCGGACCAGGAGACCTACCGCCAGGTCCAGGCGGAGTGGGACCAGGCCACCAAGAACATGGCCAAGCTGCTCGGGGACAACGGCGAGCTGATCCAGACCATCCACGACAACCACTCCCGTGACGAGCGCAAGAGCGCCGACAACTGGGGGAGCGTGCGGGCCCGCTAGGGCCTGGCCGCAGAAGAGTCCTCAGGAGTCCCGGGGAGGCCGTGCCGGGCGCCACTTACGCGGGCGGCACTCTCCGGACCGTCCCGGTGTGCCCCAGCGGCATGCGGGCGCGCCGGCCGGGCCGTCGTCCGTCCCCCCGGGGCGCCCGCCGGGCCCCCTATCCCCGTCCGGCACCAAGCGGCAGGAGAGCGTCCCATGGCCGGTGAGAAGGCCGACGTCAAGCATTTCGACCTCAAGCAGATGGAGTACTTCCGGGACAACGAGGTACAGCCCGTCCACACCGCCGCGAAGAAGCACAAGGAGCAGGGCGACGGGTCCCACATCCGCCCGCTCGGCCACCTCATCGACGGGCACACCACACCGGACAACCTCGCCCAGGACAAGCAACTCCTGCGCATCGGCAGGATGGTCACCGAACCCCTGGTCTCGGGACCGAAGCTGATCGAGGACATCCGCACCGCGGCAACGGCCATCGACAAGCTGCTCGGCGATCAGATGGACCTCTTCAAGGAGTTGAAGGAGGCCCTCACCGAGACCATCGAAGAGGCCAACAAGACCAAGGACAAGAACCTCGACGCGATCGACGCGCAGACACTGCTGCAGACCTTCGACGAGGTCGACACCCTGACCGCCGGCACCACCGGCGAAGACGAGTCCTGACCAGCCGTACAGAATCTGAAAGGGCGCCAGGTGGCCGATCGGTACGATCCCAACTCCGGTGCGAACCTCGACAAGTTCGACAACGCCGGCGATCCGTCGGGCGACACCTGGGCCACCCTGGTCACCCACATCACCGGCTATCCGGTCCCGGACCGCAACACCGTCTTCGACACGCTCCGTTCCGAACACGGCGGCAAGCTCTTCCGGATGGACATCAAGGAGCGCAGCCTCAGCCTGCTCGTCAAGGACTCCGGCTTCCTGACGAACAAGGGCGAGGACTACGACATCTGGTTCTTCGACAGCGGCAAGAAGCGGTCCATCCTGCAGGCCCGGATCGTCTTCGAGGGCCGGGTGAAGGACGGCGACAACATCATCTTCGCCGGTCCGGGCTCGGACAACGTCCATGACGCGCAGGTCCGTGAGGGCAACGAGTTCACGGACTACAACAAGGACAAGATGAGCACCATCCCGCTCGCCCGGTACATGAACGGGCCGCGGGCTGCGCTCCTCGCCCTGCTGGGCGGCAACACCCAGGACGCCCGGTTCAGCAACCTGGGCGTGCCCGGGGCCGACGTGGTGGACCTGAACTCCTTCAACACCACGGGCGAGTCCTTCGACTTCGCCGCCAAGTTCTTCAGGGACCACGCGGTGGTGCTGAAGGACTGGGAGGACCGTTTCGGCCGGGACGACGCCAGCTGGAAGGGCGAGGCCGCGGAGGTCTTCCGCAGCCTGCTGAAGAAGATCCGCGAGAACTACGACAACTACGTCGAGACCTTCGACTCCAGCCCCGGCTCCGGCGACGAGACCGGAACCGGCGGCACCGTGTACTCCAAGGCCCTCTCGCTGGGCCGCAAGTACCTGGAGGACGCGGCGACCAAGCTGCTGGAAGCGTGGCTGGCCTGGGCCAAGTCCCCGTACTACGACCCGCACCAGGTGCTGCGCTACGTGCTGGACGACCTCGCCCAGTGGGTCGACGCGAACAACGTCGCCAAGACGGACATCAAGTCGTACACCTCCCGCTACACGACCTCCGTCAGCCACAGCCCGCACGGCGACTTCACCCAGGTGCACCCGGAGTACGGCGACCTCACTGACATCGCCAACTGGAAGAAGGTCGGCGACAAGGCCGTCAAGATCTGGAGCCAGGGCGTCAACGAGTACCTGGGCAAGCCCGCCGCCACGGTGCAGTCGAACCTGAACAACCACTTCCTCGACCTGGGCGACGACTTCTCCGACAACGTGCCCAAGCCGAAGTCGACCAGCACCGCCTCGGAGGAGTACGAGGAGCGCAGGGCCGACGAGGAGCGGGAGGAGATCAACCGGCAGAACGAGGAGAACCGCAGGTACCAGGACGAGCTGCGCGCGGAGCAGGAGCGGCAGCGCGAGGAGGACCGCAAGTACCAGGAGGAACTCCGCGAGGAGCAGCGAAGGCAGCGGGAGGAGGACAAGAAGTACCAGGACGAGCTGCGCGAGGAACAGAACCGCCAGCGCGAGGAGGACAAGAAACTCCAGGACGAGCTGCGCAACGAGCAGAACCAGCAGCGGGACGAGGACAAGAAGTACCAGGACGAGCTGCGCGAGGAGCAGCGGCGTGAGCAGGAGGAGGCCCAGCGCATCGCCAAGGAGCAGGCTCAGTCCGTGCAGGAGAGCCTCGGCGGTCTCAACGATCCCAACGCCGTCACCGAGCAGAACCTCGGCAACATCGACCAACTGCTGAACCCGACCACGTCCACCGAGAGCCTGGGCGACCTCGAACCCACGAGCAGCCAGCAGTTCTTCGCGACCGACCCGCCCCCGGTCACCTCGAACCTGGGCAGCCTCGGTGGGCTGAACAGCGGACCGGGCGGGACGAACAACAACGCCGCGGGCGCCGCCAACGACGCGATCACCGAGAACCTCGGCAGCCTCGGCGGCCTGAACAGCGGCGGCGGCTCCCTCAAGTCCCCGACCGGCAGCACCACCCAACTCGACGGCGGCAAGCTCACCACCGACTTCCCGGACGGCAGCAGCACCTCCTTCGACCCGGACAGCGGGGTCCTCACCACCACCCACCCGGACGGCAGCGTCACCACGCAGAACCTGGGCGACGGCACCCGGGTGACCAACCCGGACGGCTCGGTCACCTCCCTCGGCGACGACGGCAAGCTGACCACCACGTTCCCCGACGGCACCGTTCAGACCGTCGACCCCACAACCGGGCAGACCACCACCACCGCCCCGGACGGCACCACGACCACCCAGGACCTCGGCAATCTCGGCAACCTCAACGGCCAGGACAGGCTCGGAGACCTCGGCGACATCAACGCCGACCTGCCCACCGAGTCGATCGGTGACCTGGGCAACCTCGGGAACCTCAACAGCGACGGGTCCGGCCTTCCGACTCCGACGGGTGGCAGCACTCAGCTCACCGGCGGCGACATCTCCACCGAGTTCCCGGACGGCAGCAGCATCGAGTTCGACCCGGACAGCGGGCTGCTCACCAGCACCAACCCGGACGGCACCACCACGACCACCGACCTCACCCACGGCGCGACGGTGACCAACCCGGACGGCTCCGTCACCCGCCTCGACAACGGCCAGCTGACCACCGAGTTCCCGGACGGCAGCAAGCAGGTCATCGACCCGGACACAGGCATCGCCACCGTCACCGACCCGCAGGGCAGGACCGAGACGGTCAACCTGCACGATCTCAACTCGCGTGGCGACGTGGACAGTTCGGGCCTGCTCGACGACCTCGGCAAGCTGGACGGCATCGGCGGTGGCGGCGGTAGCGGTGACGGCACCACCACCCGGGACATGGCGCTGTCCGACCTGGGCCTCGGCGGCGGCGCGGGCGGCGGGGCCTCCGGCGGCGGCCTGACCGGGGACGGTTCCCTCTCGTCCGACCTCTCCGGCGGTGGCGGACTCGGTGCCGAGCCCCTTTCGGACGGTGCCGCCGACAGCCTGGGCACCCCGCTCGCTCCCGCCGCCACGGCCGGGACCCCTGGCGCGCCCGGCATGCCCGGCAGCCCCGGTATGCCGATGGGCGGCGGGGGCATGGGCGGCATGGGCGCGGGCGGCGACAAGGGCAACGGCGAGCGGGTGCGCGCCGTCCTGGTCGACGCGGCCGAGGAGAGCGAGCGCCGCAACCGACGGCGGCGCAGCCCCTGGAACCGCCAGGAGGACGACGACACCTTCCTGGCGCCGGCCTCCCGGGTGGCGACCACCGGCGGCGAATCCCCCGAGGAGGAGACGGAGCCGGGCCGCAGGGCCACCAGCAGCTCCGCCGACTACCTGGAGGAGGACGCGGACGTCTGGGGCACCGAAGAGGGCGGTACGCCGGCCGTCATCGGACGGTGAGCACCGTACGGCTCCTCAGGTGACCACCCCGAGCGGAGACGAACACCACCTGCCCCCGGCTTCCGCAGCGGGGGCTCACCAGGCAAGATCAGCAGGGCAGTTGGGGGACCGGCAACCACGGCCGGGCGTACGGAGACAGACCCAGAAGGCAGGAGCGGGCGTGACGGAACCGCTGGAGAAGCGCCTCGAGAAGGCCATGGCCGAACTCCAGGCCGCCCAGGAGGCGATCGCGCGCACCGAGCGTGAGCTGCGGCAGGCGTCGTTCGCGGTGCTCTCGTCCGACCGCGCCGTCCGCGCCACCGTGGGCCCGCAGGGCGAGCTGTCCGGGATCGAGTTCCTGGAGAACAAGTACCGCGACATGTCGCCCCAGGAGCTGGCCGCCAGTGTCCTGGAGGCGGCGAACGCGGCGCGCCTGAAGATGAACCGGCATGTGATGAAGGCGATGGCACCCTTCGCCGAGCCCAGCAGCAACGTACCGGAGCTGAAGGGCTTCGAGCTGGACTGGGAGCGGATCTTCGGCCCCGAGGTGCTGCGTGACGATGCCGAAGACACCGCGCACGGGACGCGCGACGGCCAGGCCACCCCGGCCTGGCGGGACGCGCTCGGCGAGGACGGGGAGGACTGACCATGGGACAGCGCTACTACGTCGACCCGAACCGCATCGAGGCCCTGGCCAGGCAGCTGGAGGAGATCGGCACCCTGGCCAAGGGCATCACCGAGGAGTTCCTCGACGAGCTGGCGCCCACCGTCTCCTGGCCCGGCACGGAGGGTGAGTTCGCCGAGAAGGCCAGGCCACAGGAGCAGAAGGAGCGGCAGACCACCAAGGAGACGATGATGTCCATCCGCGACGCGGTCGTGGGCATCACCGACGCCACGGTCAGCCAGGTCCGCATGATGAAGGGCACCCGCGACCGCAACATCGAGGACGTCGAGCGGGCCAACAGCTTCATCGAGACCAACGGGTTGAACGGCGACACGGGCGGGCATGGCCGCCGCTGACCTCCGCACCGCCGACCGCTCCCGCACCACGCCGGGAGCGGCTGCTCTTTCCTGCCCGCACGGCCCCCAGGACGGCTCCCGATGAGCATCAAGGCGTCGCCCGAGGTCAACGCGATGATCTTCATCCTCACCGGGGAGAAGCTCATCGACGCCGACGAGGACCTCGCCTACGAGAGCCGCCAGCCCTACTCCGGACTGGGACGCAAGCTGGACAAGATGTCCGCACTGATCGACAAGTCGATCCACGACATCGCCGAGGTCATGCCGGACGACCTGTCCAAGTCGTACGCCAAGGCGATGGGCATGCTCATCGACGACGGCGGCAAGAACTACCTGCGCGACTTCGCCGAGCAGCTCGACAAGATCGCCGAGGGCCGGCGCAAGACCTCCATGGACATCATGGAGTCCAAGTGGCAGGTCATCGCCGAGGTCATCCGGCTGCTCATCGAGATCGCTCTCTACCTGGCGATGTCCTTCTTCACCGGCGGTGCCTCGGCCAGCCAGATCATGATGGCCAAGCTGCGCAGCCGGTTCGTCATCCTCACCACGCTCACCCATCTGCTCCAGCGGCTGCACATCGCGCCCTCGCTGACCGAGGCGTTCGCCGAGGCGTTCACCACCTTCGCGGTGCGCCTCGCGATGATGAACTTCGCCCCGGACGGCCGCCGCCCCGACGGCTTCGACTGGGACGACATCCTGAAGTCCGCCGCGTTCGGCGCCGCCGCCGGCTTCCTCACCAGCATCTTCGACGACTTCGCGAAGAAGATCGTCAAGAGCTACGACAACAACTACCTCAAGAACGGGCCCGACCTCGACTTCAAGCCCATCCCCAACCCCAACCTGCGCAACACCCCCGACCTCGACCACAAGAACAACACCCCCAACCCCAAGCCCAACCCCGATCCCGACCCGGGCCCCGGCCCGAACGACCGGCCCGACCCCACCCCCAGCCCCAACGGGAACGGTCCGAACCTCACCAACAACACGCCGGTCACCTTCAGGGACGGACCGCTGTCCTTCCGCAACAACCCCGACCTGTGGCGCAACAACCAACTCCTGCGCAACAACGCCGACCGGCCGGGCGCGCTGGCCGGGCACTACGGGCTCAAGGGCACGGCCGACTTCATCGCCGCCGGCGCCGGCGAGTCCCTCGCCGAGATCCTGATCAAGGGCGCCTTCGAGGGCGACTGGTCCACCAACTGGTCCACCTTCGTCGGCGCGGGAATCAGCAGTCAGGTCGAGTCCACGCTCTCCGACACCGCCCTGAACAGCGGCGCCGAACTGCGCCACGTCATCGACAAGATGCGCAACCAGCCGCCGACGGTCTCCTCCGGTGACACCTCGGACTCCGGGGATAACCGCGACTCCGACACGCGGAACTCCACCGACTCCTCGCGCACTGAGGACAGCGACAGCCCCGACCGCACCGGCGGTCCCTCGACCACGGACCTCACCGGCGGCGCCGGCTCCACCAGCACGTCGCCTCAACCCGGCTTCGCCGAGAACCCGCCGCCGTACTCGACTCAGGACCCGCCGTCCTACATCACCCAGGACCCTCCGTCGTACTCGCCGGGCTCACTGCCCGTGACCTCCGCGGAGAACGCCCTGTGGCAGCAGGTCCACAACGGCCCTGCCGATGTCCGCGAGCAGGCCCTGCGCGACCTCGCCGACCTGCGCGGCACCCCGCCGCCCGGCAACACCGAGATCGACGTCCGCGACACCGTGCACAACAACCTGTCGCAACGGCCCGAGGTCCGGGTGGTGCCCGCCGGGAACGGCCCGGCCGTCGAGGTAGACGCCGACAACGTCCGCCGCGCGCTGGACGGCTTCGGCACGCCGGTCACCGTGGACAGCGACGTCCAGAACTCGCCGGACCTGGATCTGGCAGCCGAGCAGGACGGCCGTACGGCCCCGGTGCCGGGACAGGTGAACAACGGTCCCGTCACCGCGGGCGGTTCACAGAACGTGTCCGCTCCAGGAACGGGCACGGGGGCGGGCACGGGCGTTCGGCCGGGGGGCGCCCCCGTCTCCAACGGCGCCAACCCGGGTCCGTCCACCGCGCAGCCGCCGCAGACGTCGCAGCCACAGGGCACCCGTACGCCCGACGGCTCGCAGACAACGGCGGACGACTCCACGCAGACCTCGCAGTCGCCGGAGACCACGTCCTGGCCGGAGACTCCCTCTTCTGCGGACACCACGGTCTCGCCTGAGGTCACTTCATCCCCCGAGACCACTTCCTCTCCCGGGACTTCGGACTCCACCGAGAGCGTCTCCACCCCGGCCCCCGACATCACCACTGATCCGCCGAAGGTGAGCACGACCGGCTCGTACGCCGCTGCCAGCGACACCGCCGACACCAGCGGCACAACCCACGCACCGCCCCTGACCATCGTCGTCTCGGAGACACCACCCCCGGTGGAGGGGAACCCCGAGGCGGCCGAGCTGCTGGACCGGGCCGGGGCCGACCGGGCCGTGGTGCTCGGGCCGCCGGTCACGCCGGACGGGGCGAGCCGCCCGGTTCGCGCCGCCGTCGAACTCACCCGCGAGGGACCGGGCGCCCCGGTTCGCGTCCGCCCGCTGGCCGGCCCTCCGCCCATCGTGACACCGGACGGCGACACCGTCACCACGGTCACCACGGTCACCACCGAGACCGCCTTCCCCGGCGCGGACGTCCTGATGCCGCTCGCCGACGCCCTGGGCCCGGCACCGAGCCCCGCCACCGAGAGCTCGGCCACGCCGCCCGCGAAGGTGCTCACCGAGTCCACAACTCCCGTATACGACAACGGAGTCGACCCCGACTTCAAAGTCACGACCGTCACCCGCCCCACCACCACCGTCACCGTCGAACCCCCCGCGGCCAAATTCGACACCCTGTCCCGCCCCTGGACCGAAACAGCCACCGACCTGCACCTGGAGTCGGGCGACAGCAACGGAACCGGCGGTCACGCACCCGGTCCCGGCGGCGGACGCGGGCCCGGGAACGACGGCACCCCGCCGCCACCACCCCCGTCCCCTACGCCCGACACCCCCGTGGCGGTACCCACCGTGCCGCCCCCGCCGCCGGGACGTATCGTCGTGCGCCCCGCCAGCGACGGCAACGGCCCCACGCGGCCGGCCCGCGAGCCGGCCGTCACCACCCTCGACGGCCACACGGTGCCCCTCGCGCAGCTGCGGCGTCTGGTGCCGGACACGTCCGTGAAGCCCCAACCCGGGCGTGCCGTACAGACGTTGACCATCTCGCAGAGCCCCGCCGAGGACGGTACGTCGCACAGCGCGGCCCGCCAGGCCCTGCTCGGCCAGGACACCTTCCGCGGTGTGCGCACCACTTCGCGTCCCGTCGGCCCGGAGACCGGCACCGCCCAGTCCCCGCCGCGTACGGTGTTCACCGGCCCGCCGACCGCACTGCCCGGTTCGGGCACCGAGCGGGGCGCCGACTACTTCACGGGGCACGGCACCCCTCGTACCGTCACGCTCGGCACCGACGACGTGGCACGCCCCACCGTGAAGGTCAGCGGTGTGCAGCTCGGCGAGGTGCTCAAGTCGTGGGCGCAGGACGGTGATCAGGACCGGCCGCTCGTGCTGTTCTCCTGCGAGACCGGCCGCCAGCCGCAGGTGGCCGGGCTGCCGGTGGCCCAGCACGTGGCGAACCGCACCGGGCGGCCCGTGTACGCGCCGACCACCGAGGTGGGCACGGCCCGGGACGGCAATGGTGACATCCGCCCGGTGCTGACCGAGGGTCCGGACGGGCCGGGACGCTGGCGGCTGTTCACCCCGGAGCCCGACGGCGCCGACCTGGACGGCCTGGCTCGCGACGTCGGCCTGCACACGGGCCCGGAACCCGCCGACGCCTTCGCCCGGGCCCGGACCCTCCAGCAGGTCCGCACCCTGCGCGACGCCCTCGGCACGGACGCCGAACAGCAGCCGGGGAACCGGGAGTTGCTCGCCGGGCTCGCCTACGTGGACGGCTTGCGCTGGCTCAGCCCGGACACCGCCGCCCGCTACGGCGACGGCCGCATGACCCCCGACCTGCTGCGCCGGATGGTCACCGACTGGTCCGGCGCCGACGTCGACCCGGCGACCGGCCCCACCGTCGAGCAGTACACCGACTTCCTGCGCGCCGCGGGCGAGTTGCGCTCCACGGCGGGGCCCGACACCACGCTCGACGCCCTGCTGCCCCCGCCGCCGCCCGCTCTGCCGCCGAACACCCTTGTCTCGCCGGAGGACGTGCGCGGTCTTTCCTACGCGCCGTCCGCGCAGATCACCTGGTCGCTCTCCGACACCCCGCTGCCGCTGTCCGAGCTGGGGCTCAGCCCCGAGGACACCGCTGAACTCGCCCGCCGCAGGCCCGACCTGTCGCCCCCGCCGAGCCGCCCGGAGAGCCTCGCCGAAGACCTGCTCGTGCTGAGCAACGGCGCCACGACGCCCGGCCCGGCGGACACCGTGCGGGCGGACGGCCGGAACTTCAGACGACTCGACACCCCGGGCGGCGGGAACTGCCTCTTCCGGGCACTGCTCGACAGCGCCCGCAGTCAGGACGTCCCGCCCGCGTGGGCCGCGCGGAACGTCGCCGGGCTGCGCACCATGCTGCGCGACCGGATCACCGGGTCCGAACTCGCCGCCGCGGCGGCCGAGGCCACCCCGGACCCGGTGCTCGCCGTGGTGGACGACCTGCGGATGACCGCCCTCGCGGGGGTGCGCAACCCCGACGCGCGCAGCCGGATCACCGAGCGCTGGAACCGCATCGCACAGTCCGTCGTCACCCACGGCGACGCCCGCCAGTGGCGGCGCATCCTCCGCGACAGCGGCTACCCGCACCTCGCCGTCGTGGCGCCGACTCCCGCCGACGCTCGGAGGATCGGCACCGAGGGACTCGTCGCCGCCGCGGCCGAACACTCGCAGCTGTGGTCCTCTCCCTTCGCCGACCTGCTCCCGCAGGCGCTGGCGCACACCCTCGACCTCGACCTGCGCCTCGTCCAGCCCGACCCGCACTCCTCGGCGAACACCCTCGTCACCACCCTCCACCCGGGCGGACGGGGAGGCACGCTGCACCTGGCCTACAACGGCAACGACCACTACGACGCCCTGGTCCCGGCGACGGCCCCGCTGACCCCCGTACCGGACACCGACAACACCACCCCGGCCACGCAGGACCCGGCCACCGCACCGCCGGACGATGCCGACCCGTTCAGCGAGTGGCTGCGCGGCATGGGCGGGATCACCGATCTCGACCGCCCCGACACCGAGACCTCCGACCGGGGCGACCGGGTGCCGCTGGAGACCCAGCTCGACCGGTACCGCCCGCCCCGCCTGCTGACCGGCCCGGACGCCCCGCCACCGGGCCCGGCACCGCGCACCGTCACCTTCGAGGACGGCAGCCGGCTCCCCACCGTCCTGATCAGCCCGGACGCCGATCCGGACGACGGGAACCCGGACTCCCGCACGGCTGACCTGACCGGCCTCTTCAACGGCCCCGGCGTCCTCACCCTGCGCTCACCCGAGCAGGTCGCCCAGGAGATCCTCGGGAACCTGCCGAAGAAGCTGCGCTCACAGTTCGACGAGGCGGAACTGCTGCGCCTGCTGACCGACCAGCCCGGCGCCTTCACCGCCCCGCGCGGCGCGCGCTTCGTGGGCCGGGAGAAGTCCGGGGTCGGCCACGAGATGATCGTCGAGGCCATCCCGTACCACCGCTGGGAACGCTTCGCCGACGTGGACGGCGGCACCACCCGCCTGGACACCATGCGGCGCGGACAGGCCGGCACGGGCGGCGGCCGCAGCGTCGGCTACGGTCGTCGGATCGCCGCCGCGCTGAGCATGGGCCCGCCCCTCAACTGGCTTCTGAAGATCGGCGTCTCGCTCGGCTGGACCCGCCGTACCGACTACTACCAGGGCACCCAGGCGTACCACCAGACCGAGTACCGCGCCCACGAGGGCTCGCACCTGCACCTGGACGACGTCCACTACCGGGTGCGCGTGGAGCGGGTCACCGAGGCGCCGAGCAACACCCCCGACTCGCCCGGGCCGGGCCCCGATTGGCAGCGCAGATCCGTTCACACCGCCGAGTTCGCCATGCGCGACGGGCTCAGCTGGCGGCTGCCGGACGACCTCACCGTGCCCTTCAAGGGGCCCCGACGGGCGCCCGAGACGCTCACCTTCCCGGACGGGGTCGAGCCGAGGGTCTCCGACACCACCGGACTGCATCTGCCGGACCCGCCGGAGGACATCGCTCTCGCCATCTCCGGTGCACGGCCCGGCAGTTCGGCACACCGCACGCTCGTCTCCTACGTCCGTCCGGGGCGGCTGCTCGCCCTGTTCGGTCGCTTCTCCGGGCCGGTCAGCGGACCCGAACTGACCCGGGGGAGCGGACAGCACCCGCTGGGGCACCTCGTCGTCGAGCGGTCGATCCCGCACCGGGCCACCCTGGTCGCCGAGTCGGTCAAGGCGGAGCTGCGCGACCTCACCCAGACCACGTACCAGAACGAGCGAGGCCACGTCCGCGACACCCGCTTCGGCGTCCAGGTCACCGCCGGCCCCAACTACACCCTCGTCGGCCCGGAGACCGACGTACGTCTCCAGGGCGGGCCGCTCGTCCGTGGGGACCTCAGCGCCGGGCGGGGCCACTACCTCGGCACCGACGCGGCCCGCAAGACCACCGGCCGGGTCCGCAACCACCCGGTCGCGCTCTACCGGGTGGAGCGCACCCTGATGGTGCGCAAGGCCGGCGAGCCGCCCTCCGCGGCCCGCCCGGTCCGGGTGGTCAGCCTGGACTGGATCTCCACCCAGGACGCCCGAAGGCTCGCGGGCTGGGACAGCCGTACGCCCGGCCAGACCGGCCCGAACCCGGACGCCGAGCCGCCGGTGCCCTGGTACCTCACCCGGGAGGACCCCGTCCACCTTAGCGGCCAGGTCCGCGCCGAGGGCTTCCGCCCCGACCGCCCGCAGGATGCCGTACCGAACCAGGATCCGGGCCAGGATCAGCACCAGGACCCCCAGCAGCACCAGGAAGGGCAACCCACCCCCCAGGACCCCCTGCGCACCTTCGCCGACGCCGTCCTCGACACCCTGCACCGCTCGTACCCGTCGCTGTTCGTCCCGCCGCTGATGCTGCGGCACCCGCGACTGGCGAAGTTCTGGTACGGCGACGGGCGGATGCGGACCGCGCTGCACAACGACCGCCAAGTCCGCGAGGCCCTCAACCGGCCCAGCCTGGCGCAGAGCCTGGACGACCTGACCACCACCGGCATCCCGGTCACCCTCACCGAGGACGGCAAGGTGCGCCGCGGCCACCACACGCTGATCCTGCGGGCGAGGCTCACCGACCGGCGGTTCGAGACCACCATGAGCGAACGCTCGCTGCGCAACGCGGTCATCGGCACCGAGGTCTCCGGCCAGGGGCAGCAGGCGTCCAGCACGCTCTCCGGCGGTGTCGAGCTGGGCATCTCGCCCCGCGACCACGACAAGGTGCCCGAAGTCGGACTGCCGCGCCAGACCGGCAACGTGTCCGTGGGCGCCCGCTACGCCAAGACCGACCAGAAGGCCACCCGCAACACGGTCGCGGTCAACCACGACCACCTGATGTTCCAGAACGGCGCCGACCTCTACAGCTACCAGGTGGAGCTGGGCGCCACCTTCGAGGGTCATCGCCGCCCGCGCGGCTGGGCCAGGCTCGCCTCGGTCGGCCTCCTCGGCGCCGGCGTCTTCGTCAGCAAGGCCGAGGAGCGCCCGCTGTTCGCCCGGGGGAGCGAGACGGTGGGCCGGGTGGAGCTGGCCGTACCCATGGCGCACGGCTCCGACCGCCACGCCCCCGCCGACCCGACGCCCACCGGGACGGCACCGGCCACCGACCCCGCCCCGCAGCGGCTCTCCTCCACGGAGGCCGACCAACTCCTCGACGGCACCCGCCCGTTGCCGAGGTCGGACTCGGCCGACCGACGGCTCGTCCGGAAGCTGCTGAGCGCCCCGCACGTGGTGCTCAGCACCGAGGGCGGCACCCAACGCCAACAGCTGATGCAGGACACCGCCGACCGTGCCTCGGGCACCTCCTGGCACGTCAGCGCGCCCGGTGCCCCGGTGCGCAGTGCGCTGCGCCGCGCGATGGCGAACCTCCACGTCGCCGGTCAACTCGGGCAGTATCTGGGGCCGTTCGGCTCCCGGATCACCGGACTCAACGGCGCCGGGCCCTTCCAGACGCACCACGTGAAGGCCGCGGTCCGCGGCGAGCTGGACAACCTCCGCGTCAAGAGCGACCCGAAGCCGGCCACACTCGAAGCCACCATCGGCAACGAGCACCGCATCGCCGGCAGCGCAAGCACCGTCTCGCGCACCACCGTCGGTGTCCAGGGCGCCGACATGCCGCTGCAGCAGGCCCCCGGCCAACCGGCGGTGGTCGGCTCCTACTCGACCGCCCTCCAGTACGCCTGGGGCAAGGGCCGCAGCGTCGCGCAAACCCTCACCCGGGGACGCAACACCACGCTCGCCTACGGCGGGCGGATGTACCTGGTGGTCGCCGACGCCGCCGAGACCGTCGCCGTACGGGACAACTGGACCGCCGCGATGGGTGCGATCGGCACCAAGGCCGGGGCCAGGATCAGCTCCGCCGCCGGGCGGCTGTCCGAGCGCCTCGGCCGAGGCCTCGCCCCGCGCCGGGCCGCCGCCGCGCTCCAACGGGTCCGAGACGCGGTGATGTTCCACCTGCCGATGCAGGACGTCATCGAGGCCGGGCTCGCCCCCGACGGCCTGGGCACCACCACCCCGCGCAACCTCGGTGGCGGCTACCGCCTGCCCCCCTTCCTGCGCGGCCGCCGCTTCCCAAGCCACCCCAGCGGACAGCTCGACGCGAGCCACGCCGCGCAGCAGCTGACGGGACGGCTCAAGAAGATCGGAGTGCCCTCGCACGACCGGGAGCAGGTGCTCCAGCGGCTCTCCCCGGACTTCCTGCGCGCCCACCTGCACGAGCTGACGACCGACGGGATGACCCTGCCGGTCCGCTACCGCACCTGGACCAGTCCGACCCAGCTGCCGGTCGGCGGCAGCCCCGGACAGCTGCGGTTCAAGCTGACGCCGATCACCACAACCGTGGAACGGCTGCGCACCGGCTACGAGTTGGAGGACTACCGCACCACCGCCCGCGACGACTCCGGCGCCTCCTCCCAGGACCGCGGCGGCGACGTGACCCTCGGCGTCGGCCAACGCGCGGCGGACAGCGGCGTCCTCCTCGCCAACCCCTCGCTCCAGGGCACCGCCGCCAAGGGACAGTCGAGCACCCGGACCGACACCACCGGCAACACCTCGATGCCGAACATCGCCACCACCCAGGCGCACGCCGAGATCGTCACCAGCTATGTCCTGACCGTCACGATGACGGACGCGACCGGCCAGACGCTTTCCCCGCGCGCCGTCGCGTCGGTCGGCACCCTCAACGAGATCGTTCCGGCCGGCCTGCTCACCCCCATCGGCGACGGCGCCGACGGCGCGCTCACCGAGGAGGACGTGCCCGAACCGGAGCGCGCGGTACGGATTCTGACGGCAGGTCAGGCCCGACCCGAGGGCATCGCCGCCTGGCGCGGCGGCGACACCGACGCCTCTGATGTGCTGCCTTTCGACGACCGCATCGGCTCCGGCATCCTCGCCGTGGACATCCGAGGCGCCGCCAACGTGCAGGACGCCCTGACCCTCGCCACCGCCCGCGCCGACGGCTTCGGCGACGGCGACCTGGGCAAGAGGCACACCGGCAACTCCCTCACCGAACGCGTCCGCATGGCCCGCTTCACGCCGCTGACCGGCCTCGGTACCGCCCCCGCCCAGGCCCAGCAGGAGGCCACCAGCCAGGTCGGCCTGACCGCCGGCTTCCGCGAGGCGCTCACCGCGAACGGCTCACCGCTGCCCGCCCAGGCCTCCGCCCGCCTGTTCGGCCAGTCACACACCGCCGACTCCCGCCTCTACGCGAAGATGCACCGCGGCGGCGCCAGGCTGCTCGCCGTCGAGAGCAAGCCGCGCATGGAGGCCATGCAGCGCTCGAAGACCTCCGACGCGCTGGAGGCCGGCATCACCGACAGCGTCGAGGGCGTGGTCGGCACCGCGCCGCTGGCCGGCAACAGCAACGCGGGTGTCATGAACCCGGGCGCCTCGGTCCCGATCGGCGGCGCGACCGACGGCACCGCGCTCAAGGGCACCGCGGACACCACCCTCGGCACCCACCTCAAGGTCGTCACCGACCGCAGCATGCTCTTCGCCGTGCCGGTGAGCTGGCTGTCGGTGGCCGAGGTGGACCACGGGATCACCGACAGCCGCCCGCTGCACGCGCTCGGCAAGGCCAAGCGGGGCCCGCGCGCCGCCGAGGCGGAGACCACCGCCCTGGTCTGGCTGCGCGAGGACATCGCCCGCGACTACGGCCTCCTGGACGACACCTCGTTCCCCGACGAGGTCAGCAAGGCCTGGGACGACCTGGCCAAGGCGGCGGGCGACCTCGCCGCGGCCGAGAAGAACTACTACGACGCCCGGGCGCGGGCCCGGGAGACATGGCTGGACCTGAGCGCGGAGGAACAGGCCGCACTCGGCGACGACAACCCCGACCAGGCGACCGTCCTGCCGCAGGCCATGGCGCAGTCCCCGGCCGTCGCCGCCTGGCAGGCCGCCCGCGAGGAGGTCCGCCGCTGGGAGGGGCACACCGACGCCGCCGCCGCGGACCACCACCGGCTGCACCTCGCGGCCTCCCGAGCCACCGCCCACCACCAGGGCCGGGCCGCGGTCCCGGTGCCGGACAGCCCGCAGGAGTACACCGAGCCGGACTGGCGCTCCGAGGCGCCCGAGCCGTACACGATCACCGACGGCACCGACTCCGCCCCGCGCACCCTCACCTCGCCGGACGGCACCACCGTGCGCGACGTGCACGACATGCCGCACGACGGCGCCTCGTTCTTCCACGCGCTCATCGCCGTCGCCCAGGACCGCGGCCGGCTGCCCCACCTGATCGGCACCGACCTCGCGGCCCGGTTCACCGCCACCCCCGGCGACCCGGCGATCACCGAGCGGGCCGTCCGAGCCGCCCGCAACCGCCTCGCCTGGGAACTGGGCCAGGACGGCAACGAGGACCTGCTCGACTCCCTCGCCCTGGACGCCGAGGACACCTTCACCCAGGACGAACTCGACTTCGCGCAGGTACGGTTGAGGCCCGCCCAGCAAGCCGAGTTCGACGCCCTCGGCCGTCTCCCGCTGACGTTCTGGCCGACCCCCGCGCAGCGGGTGGGCCTCGCCACCGCGGCCATGCTCCGCCCGTTCACCAGCGAGCCGCAGCCGGACGGCACCGGCCGACCGGACGGCGATCCGGCCCCGCCCGAGCGCCGCGCCGGCGACCACGGCGGCGCCGACCTGCTGCCCGCCCTCGCCGCCCGGGTCCTCGGCACCCCGGTCACCGTCGTGACCGGTGAGGGCCGCGAGCAGAGCTTCCTCCCGCACGGGACGGATCCGGCCGCCGTCAACCCGGCCACGGATCCGGTCCTCTTCGCCGCCGACGGCTTCTTCCACGCCACCCTGCCACCCGGCACCCCGCCTCCAGTCGCCACGGCGCTACCGGCCACGGCCGACACCGATACGGACTCCGGGACTTCGGGCAGCGCCGGCACTGAGACCGCCCCCACGCACCGCAGCCACACCACCCCGCCCTGGCACCCGCCCGCCGAGAGCACCGGCCCCCGCTACGTTCTCGACCGCGAGAGCGTCCTCACCGCACCGGACGGCGCCACCTACACCCAGGGCACCCCCACCGGCCGTGGCAACGGCTTCTTCGGCGCGCTCTCCTCCGCGCTGCACCACGCTGCCCAACAGCCCGGCCTGGACCGCCACGAGGCGAATCGACTGCGCCTGCGCGCCGAGGCACCGCCCACCCGGCTGATGCGCCTGGGCGGCCTGCCCGGCACCCGCGCCGAACGCGACTCACTCTTCACGCCCCCGCCCCTCACCCTCCGCCCGGGCGCGCCCCCGCCGAGCCAGGACGCCCGCGACGGGCACCTTCGGCGCTACCTCGCCGATGCCCCCTGGACCTCCGGGGCCGACCGTGCGGTGGCCGAGTGGGCCGCCGCGGCGACCGGCACCACCGTCACCCTGGTCGAGGAGAACGGCACCGCCCACACCTACCCCGGCCCGTCCGGCGAAGCCGGCCCGCACCTCCGGCTCCGCCGCCGCGGCGGCGACTTCGTCCCGCTGATCCTGCGCACGCCGGCACCCGAGCCGGCCCCGCCCGTGCGGGACCAGGACCCGGCCGCCATCCCGTTGCCCGAGTCCCCGCCCGGCAGCCCCCTCCCTGGCCTGCAGGGCGAGGAGGAGGCGTACGAACTGAGCACACTGTCCGGAGCCGACGAGGCGACGGACGCAGGTGCGGACTCGGACGTCGAGATGGACCTGGACTCCGACTCGGAGAGCGAGCAGGAGGCCGTCCGGACCAGCCCCGAGTACGAGTTCGCCGCCGAGTTCGCCGACCTGCTGGACGAGCCCGAACTGCGGGCCGACGCCCTGCTGAACGTGGTGACGCGCCGCAACGAACGACTCGGCGGCTTCCCGGACGTCGCGTTCGACAGCGCGTTCACCGAGCACGCGGGCATCGGCGTGCCCGAGGCCCTGGACGCGGCGGAGCAGGCCGGCAGGCTGGCGTCCGAGGAGTACGACCAGCTCCGGGAGGCGCTCGGACTCGGAACCGGCACCCCCTTCACCCAGACGCGCCCGCCGGGCACCTCCCAGCGAGACCGCGAAGTGACGCTGCGCATGCTGGACCGAGTGGCCCGCATGGTGAAGGAAGTGCTCCGGAAACCGGACCGCCAGGCGGACGCCCAGGTCACCCCGCACATCGCCGTCGGACTGCTGCCGGACGGCTCGCTCGGCATCGCCGGCAACACCGGCACGAAGGCGCTCACGGCGGACGAAGCGGCCCTGGTGGAGGACGAACTGCGCTGGTTCGTCTCCGGCCAGGAGCCGGGCGGCACCGGGCGGCAGCGGGAACTGGAGAAGTGGTCCCGGGACGAGGAGTCGCACCGGCAGTGGTCGGCGCGGCTGGACCAGGGGCAGCGCGAGCTCGACCAGCGCTCCCAGGAGCAGGCGCAGTTGAGAGCACAGTTGGAGGAGAGGTACGAATCGGGCGACTGGGACGACGGCCTTCAGCAGCAGTGGGACACCCTGCTGGAGGAGGAAGCGGCTGCCCAGCAGGAACAGCAGCGCCTCACGACGGAGCGGCAGCAGTGGCGCCGGGACGAGCGGTGGCTCGCACGCAGACGGCCCGGTGTCGCACGGGACATGCGGGATCGCACGAAACTGCGCGCCCTGGCCACCGGCTGGTACCGGCTCTACCACCCGGACTCACCCGAACTCGACCTGGTCAAGCGGGCGTTGGCGAGGCCCCGCATCCTCAACGTGGCCGGCCGGGACGGCACCCCGGCGGCCGGATCGTACGGCTCCGAGCACGGCGAGCTGACCCTCCTCGGGCACTGGGTCGAGCACTGGGAGAACAACCCGGGCGACCCGAACGCCCCCCAGACGCTGAACCTGGGCGGATTCAAGATGGCCTGCGCTTCCTGCGACCTCGCCTACCAAGCCGTCAACGAACACATCGGCAACCCCCTCGGCCACCAGGTGCAGGCGTCGGGCACTCACGGCATGTTCTTCCCCGGCTGGCGCATGCCGCAGTGGATGCGCGAGCGGCCCCAGCTGCTGCAGCACATCAGGGACAACGCGGAGAACATAGGCGCGTACCTGGACCAGAACGGGGTGCTCCAGGGCGCCAGGACGGCGAACGCGAACGAGCAGTATCCCGCCGGCTCCTCGTCGGAATACGAGTCGGGCGAGGACGAGATGGACACGGACACCGTGCCCGTCTCTACGGCACCGGGCACGGACGCGGTAGGGCCGCGCCTCCCGCAATCCCCGACACCCACACCGACGGACCCCACCGCCACTACACCCGCCCCAAGAGGCCCGCGCGACAGCCGCCCCCGCTTCGTGGTGCGCTCCGGCTTCGACGCGCGCCGGTTCTCCTTCGGCGGCGAGCCGGTCACCGACCTCACGGTGCGTCTGGCGCTACGGGGCCCGGAGGACGAGGTCGCATACGTACGCAGGCAGCTCGACGCAGGCGTGCGGGAGTTGCTGAACAGCCCTGCCTACCGCCTGCCCAACGGTGACCGCCTGCACGTCACCGTCGAGCACGTCGACCCGGCCGACGCGCCTCACCTGACGGTGGACTTGGCGGGCCGGGACAGGGCCATGGTCCAGACGACGTGGTGGGCGGACGCCGACCCGGTTCACCTGGTGCACGAGCTGACGCACCAGTTGGGTCTGCGGGACGAGTACCGGGATGCCGACTCCCCGCACCGCCCCCACATCTCGGGCAGCCTGCTGGGCGATCTGAACGAGCCGCCGGAGGATTCTTCCCTGGCTGTGGCCGGTTTGCGTGGCCGTCATCTCGACCTCCTGGCCGCCCAGATCGGCGATGTGAAGCCACAGCCTGAGCAGGACGACCAGTCCTGGGAGTCGGCGCGCTCTGCTTCCACACCGGTGCCTCGTAGGTCGGTGTGGGTGGATCCGGTCTCCCTGCCCAGGTCGACCGAGTCCGATGTCCCGGCTCGTATGCTGCCGGACGCGGAGACCATTACCCCCTTCAAGTCGGGGAACTTCGAGTTCACGAATTTGAAGCACACGAATGAGAAGTACCGTGACAAGGCGGTCCGGATCATTGATCTGTTGCGGAAGCACGACACGATCGCGGATTACATAGGCAATCGTCCCTGCCGCATAACCCTGCACCTGCGCACCACGGAGACCCCGGCCGACGTGACGGATCGCGGCGAGGACGGGGTCGAGATCAATCTTGCGAGTTACTACTTCGAGAAGTACGACATCGGCTATGTGATGGGCATGTTGGCGCATGAGATCGGCCTGCATCCCCTGGCCTCGCGGAACATGAACATTCCGGATGAGGAGTTGATGTTCGAGGGTGTTCCGCTGACCGTGCCAGGGCTGGCGGATCTGAAATCGCCGCGGACGATGAGTACGGAGGGTGCGGGGCAGGCCGATCACATCATGGCGGCCTTCCCGAGCAGTACCCGGCACGGGATCTACCGGGACATCGTGGTGAAGATGGCGGGCGTGTTGGCGCAGGATGCCCGGACCGGGGAGGAGGGTGCCAAGGCCAAGGACGTCACCGATCTGATCGACACCTATCTCATGGATCTGGCGACGATTGCGGTCACGAACGACCGTCGCAAGGACGCGGCGTGGGAACCCCGGAATACGGCGAGGGTCTATAACGCGTACAAGGCAATGTTTGTGGCGCAGTTGGCGGAGGACAGCCCGGTGCGTGCGCTGTTGCCGGCGGACAAGAGCTGGTACAACGTGACCGGCAATTTCCTGGGTCTGGGTTCCAGCTTTACGTTCAACAACCAAGGCGACAGCATCCAGACCGGCACCGACCCGGGCGAGGCGCGCCCACGGCTGCCTCAGCCCAGCCCCGACACCGTGCCGCGGCAGAACCCCGAGCCGAAGCCGCAGGGTCGGCTCGACCGCCGTCCTCGGTACGTCGTTCGCTCCGGCTTCGACGCCCGCCGGTTCTCCTACGACGGTGAGCCGGTCACCGACCTCACCGTCCGCGTCGCCCTTCGAGGCGCCGATGCGACGCAGGTGTACGACCGACTCACGGCAGGTGTGCACGAGTTCCTGAACAACCCCGGCCACCAACTCCCCAACGGCGACCGCCTGCACGTCACCGTCGAACTGGTGCAGCCTTCGGACTCGCCTCACCTGACCGTGGACCTCACCGGACGAGACCGGGCCATGGACCAGACGACGTGGTGGACGGACGCCAGCCCGGTCCAACTCGCCCACGAACTCACTCACCAGTTGGGCTTGCGGGACGAGTACCGGGACGCCGACTCCCCGCACCGCCCGCAGATCCCGGGCAGCCTGCTCGGCGCCCTGGACGAGCAACCCGAGGACTCCTCCCTCGCGGCTGCCGGTCTGCGTGGCCGACACCTCGACCTCTTGGCCGCCCACATCGGCGATGTGACCCCGCAGCCCCAGCCCGACGACCAGACCTGGAACGCGGCCCGAACGAGCACCACACCGGTGCCTCGCCAGTCCGTCTGGGTGGACCCGGTCTCCCTACCCCGGCCGGCTGAATCCGGGACCGAAGTCCCGGCCCGTACGCGACAGGACGGGACACCGCAGGAGGGGACCCTCACTCCCTTCAAGTCGGGGAACTTCGAGTTCACGAATCTGAAGCACACGAACGAGAAGTACCGCGACAAGGCCATCCGGATCATCGAGCTGCTGGGGGATCACCCGACGATCCGCGACTACATCGGCAACCGTCTCTGCCGTATCACTCTCCACGTGCGGACCACGGAGACGCCGGCCGACGTGATCGACCGTGGCGAGGACGGGGTCGAGATCAATCTTGCGAGCTACTACTTCGAGAAGTACGACATCGGCTACATCATGGGCATGCTGGCTCACGAGATCGGCCTGCACCCGCTCGCCTCCCGGAACCCGAACATCCCGGACGAGGAGGCCATGTTCGCCGGCGTTCCGCTCCCGGTGCCTGGACTCGCCGATCTGAAGACGCCGCGCACCATGAACACCGACAGCGCAGGCCAGGCCGACCACATCATGGCGGCCTTCCCCAGCAGCACCCGGCACGGGATCTACCGGGACATCGTCCTGAGGATGGCCGACATGCTGGCCCGCGCCGCGCGATCCGGCGCGGAGGGAGCCAAGGCAAGGGACGTCACCGACCTGATCGACTGCTACCTCATGGATGTCGCCTCGATCGCGATCACCAGCGACTACCGGATGAACGCGGCCAAGGAGCCCGGCAACACCGCCAAGGTCTACAACGCCTACAAGGCCCTGCTCGCCCAGCACATGGCCGAGGACAGCCCCGCCCGCCCCCTCCTGCCTGCGGACAAGGGGTTGTTCGGCGTCGTACGGGACTTCGCCACACTCGCCACCAGCCTCGCGACCAACAACCGCGGCGACAGCATCCAGCAGCCCATCACGACCGAAGAGGCCCGCCCACGGCTCCCGCAGCAGACCGAGGGGCCCGCACAGCAAACCCCCGCGGCGACACCTCGGTTGCGTGGCCCGCGCGACGATCGCCCCCGTTTCGTGGTGCGGTCGGGCTTCGACGCACGGCGGTTCTCGTTCGGTGGCGA
This sequence comes from Streptomyces cyaneochromogenes, assembly GCF_003963535.1. Lineage (GTDB taxonomy): Bacteria > Actinomycetota > Actinomycetes > Streptomycetales > Streptomycetaceae > Streptomyces > Streptomyces shaanxiensis. Next base: position 9,354,606 of record NZ_CP034539.1, read on the forward strand.
GCCGGTGACCGACCTCACGGTGCGTCTGGCGCTACGGGGGCCGGCGGACCAGGTCGCACACGTACGGAGTCAGCTCGACGCGGGCGTGCGGGAGTTGCTGAACAGCCCTGCCTACCGCCTGCCCAACGGCGACCGCCTGCACGTCACCGTCGAGCACGTCGACCCGGCCGACGACCCGCACTTGACCGTGGACCTCGTGGGCCGGGACCGGGCGATGGATCAGAACACCTGGTGGGCGGACGCCGACCCGGTCCACCTCGCCCACGAACTCACTCACCAGTTGGGCCTGCGCGACGAGTACCGGGACGCCGACTCCCCGCACCGCCCGCACATCCCGGGCAGCCTGCTCGGCGCCCTGGACGAGCAGCCCGAGGACTCCTCTCTCGCGGCTGCCGGTCTGCGTGGCCGACACCTCGACCTCCTGGCCGCCCACATCGGAGACGTGACCCCACAGCCCCAGCAGGACGAGCAGACTTGGGCCGCGGCCCGCGCCGCGACAACGCCCGTCCCGCGCCAGTCGGTGTGGGTAGACCCAGTGTCCCTGCCCCGGTCCACCGAGTCCGGGACCGATGTCCCGGCCCGCATGCCGCAGGACGCGACGACCGTCACCCCCTTCAAGTCGGGGAACTTCGAGTTCACGAACCTGAAGCACACCAACGAGACCTACCGCGACAAGGCCGTCCACATCATCGAGCTGCTTCGCAAGCACGACACGATCCGCGAGTACATCGGCAACCGCCCCTGCCGCGTCACCCTGCGCCTGCGCACGACGGAGACGCCGGCCGACGTGATCGACCGTGGCGACGACGGTGTGGACATCAACCTGGCCAGCTACTACTTCGAGAAGTACGACATCGGCTACATCATGGGCATGCTGGCTCACGAGATCGGCCTGCACCCGCTCGCCTCCCGAAACACGAACATCCCGGACGAGGAGTCGATGTTCGAGGGCGTTCCGCTGGCCGTGCCCGGCCTGACGGACCTGAGGACGCCGCGCACCATGAGCACCGAAGGCGCGGGCCAGGCCGACCACATCATGGCCGCCTTCCCCAGCAGCACCCGGCACGGGATCTACCGGGACATCGTTGTGGGGATGGCACAGATCCTGGCCGAGGACGCGGTGAACGGGGAGGACAACGCAACGTCCAAGGACGTCACTGACCTGATCGACTGCTATCTGATGGACCTCGCCTCGATCGCCGTCACCAACGACCACCGGATGAACGCGGCGAAGGAGCCCGGCTACACGGCCAGGGTGTTCAACGCCTACAAGGCGGCGTTCCTCGCCCAGTTGGCGGACGACTCTCCCGTGCGGACCCTGCTGCCGTCGGACAAGAGCATGTTCGGCGTGATCAACGATTTCCGCCGCATCGGCACCTACATCGCGATCAACAACCGCGGCGACAGCATCCAGCAGAGCGACGACCAAGCATCCTGAGCCCACCCGGGGATCGGCGGCCGTAGTCGTTCCTGATCACAGGGGAGCGTGCAGGGTGGCCCTGGAGGCGCAGTCGGCGTAGCTCGGCCGGGAGTTCGGCCATTCGCCCGGCGAGGCGATTTCGCACGCGGGGCCCACGCGGTGATGCTGGTGCATGCCCGCGTCAAACTGCGGACGGGCGGGTGCCGTGGCACGTCCACGAGTGGCGTGGCCTGGTCTCCAAGTGGGAGAGCCGCGTCGGCGTGGGGACCATGGAGCAGGTCGTGTCCCGGTACCACCCCGTCTTCGACGTTCCGGACCTTCGGACGGGGTTCGGCCGGGACGACCACGTCCATCTCGTCCTCGGGGGGCCGGCCCGACGGCCGTGCGCTGCGGCTCAAGCCGGACGGCTCGGAGCAGACCTTCGCCCGGGTCAGGTACGCGGCGCAGGCGATCACGGCCGACGCGCAGGGCGTGATGGCGACCGCAGACGCCCACTTCCCGCACCGGATCACCTTCCGGGACGTCCACTTCAACGAGCTGGGCAGGGACGAGGGTGCTTTGGGTGCTGCACAGGCTAGGAACTGCTGCAGCGTCGCCCCATGGGGTGTGAACCCATACTTTGATGCCGTCTGGTGGTGCGAAGCGCTGTGGAGTTCGCCCGTTGGAACACCTGTCAGCACGCGTTGTCAGCGTTGGTGACCTGTACCGTGCTGGTTGGGCGGTTCGTGTGGTCGGCGTGGCCCCTTGCCGGAGGAGGGGGAGGTGGGGGCTGTTCGCGACTTCGAAGCGCGTTGCCGGCGATGTCGTCGCGCACGAGCGGCAGGTCGCTGACGCCTCGACTTCGAGTCGCACATGACTGACCGACCTGAGCCGCAGCGACGGCTGATCGGGCGGGTTGGCGAGGTCGCGCTGCGTGTGCTCCGTGCAGTGATGCAAGGGTCTTGTTCGCCGCCGAGGTGCAGCTGAGGGCGGTGGCGCGCACCGATCCGCGTCTGCGGAACGGTCGTTGAGCTGACGGTGCAACGGATGCGTGGCTCGCGTCGGGAGTGGCAGTCACGCGACGGTCCGGGACCTGTTGGCTGGGCTGGATGTCCAGGATGAGGATGGCATCGGATGCACCGGGGTGCCGGCACTGGACGACCGCGAGAAGGAGCAGTGACCAGCCCGTCAGGTCTTCGTTCACACCGCTGCGGGGACGGCGAGGTCGGCCCATACGGTGTGGCCGTCGTTCAGCACCTCGTGCCCCCACTCCGCAGCCAGCGCGTCGACCAGGTGGAGCCCTCGGCCGTGGCACTCGTCGGCATCGGCGAATGGGCTGCGAGGCGCGGCGCCGTCCCACCCGCGCCCGCTGTCGACGACCTCGACCCGGAGGCTCGTCGCGCGGTCCGGGAGAGACGTCAGGCGCAGTGAGTGCCGAACGGGACCTCCCCCGTGCATGATCGCATTGGTGACCAGCTCGGAGACGATCAAGGCGACATCGCTGATCAGAGTCTTCAGGTTCCAGGTCTGGAGTTGCTCAGCGACGTGTCGCCGGGCCATGGCGGGGGCCGCTGTCGCGGTCGCCAGCAGCCATACGCTCTCGGACGGGGCAGCGTCCGGAGATGCAACGCAGGTCAGGGATGTCATGGCGTTCTCGCAAGCATTCAGTCGTGCGTTCGTGCGGCTGTGACGGCCGGGGTGATGACGCGTGTCTGGCGATCCGACCGGGGTTGGTCCGGTTCTCCTTTCGGGGTCATCGCCTTTCGACTTCGATTTCGACGCTAGGTTTCCAAAACGTTTTGCACAATACCCAAAACGTTTTGCATGGAATTTCCACGAAGATCCGGACAGAAGGGTCCACGGCGGGCGGTTTCATTGTGCGGAGTGTCGGCGGATGATTACGCTCACTTGTGTGAGCAAGGGGCCACCGGCTCCGCCGGACAGGGTGGGCGGTGCAGCACCATGACCCCACAGAATGCCGCGCCGAGACGGGCCGCCGGTGGACGCCAGCCGGCGTCCATCAAGGATGTGGCGGCTGCGGCCGGTGTCAGTCCGACGACGGTCTCGCATGTGCTCAGTGGGAACCGGCCGGTCAACGAGCAGACAGCAACCCGGGTCCGGAGTGTGGTCAGCCGCCTCGGGTATGTGCCGGCCTCACTGGCGCGCGGCCTGCAGGCAGGTTCCACTTCGGTGATCGGCCTCCTGATCCCCGACATCAGCAACACGTTCTTCGCCGAGCTCGCCAAGGGCGTTGAGGATGCCGCGCACCATCTCGGTTACGGCGTCATTCTGTGCAACACGGAGTTCGACAGTGACAGGGAGGACCGTTACCTGGGTCTGATCCGCAGCCGTTTCGTCGACGGCGTGGTCTATGCGGCCGGCTCGCCCCCGTCGCGACAGCGGCTGGACGCCCTGGTGGGCCAATTTCCCATTGCCCTTGCCGACGAGGAGGTCGAAGGGCTCGAAGCCACCCTCATCACGACGGCCGATCACGAGGGTGGGGGGCGCCTGGTCGGAGAGCATCTGAGGACACTCGGGCATCGCCGTGCGCTGATGCTGACCGGCCCCAGCGACCTCAGGAGCAGCAGCGCGCGCAGCACCGGGTTCATGCAAGCATTCGAAGGCGAGGTCGTCGAACGAGTCGGCGACTTCAAGGAAGAATCCGGATACCGCCTGATAACGGAAGCTCTCGCGACCGGCCGCCTCGAACAGACAGCTGTCTTCGCCGGTAATGACCTGATGGCCATCGGGGCCCTCGCCGCACTGCGCGAGGCAGGCCTGTCCGTGCCGCAGGACGTGTCGCTGGCGGGTTTCGACGACATCAGGGCAGCCTCGCTGGTCTTCCCACCCCTGACGACCGTCCATCAACCCGCGTACGACGTGGGACACACCGCGACCGCACAACTTCTCAAGTACGTCGCACGGCACCAGGTACCGCCCTCGTCCCGGCACACTCTGCCTGTCGAACTGAAGGTCAGGGAAAGCACGGCGCCGCCCGCCTCCTGACGTGTTCGGCGGCTCTTCCTGCGATGAGCCGCGCCGCGCACGGGCCCCACCGGGAGGCGCCGCAGGGCGGGTCCGCTGCCGCCCTGCCGCCCCCCGGCCATCGGCGGCGCGCTCGTTCCCACGGCCCCCAACTCGCCCGGGCCCACCGCCGATGAAGCCGATACGAGAACTCCGTCAGGCTGTCACGGAAGTTCGGTGACGCGGTCGGTGCCCGGAGGGGTGACCGGGCTGCTGGCCGTGAGGTACTCGGTCAGGGCCGCGATGTCGTCACCGCCACCGACGGTGTTCTCGCCCTGGGCGAAGGTGGTGAAGCCGTCGCCGCCCGCCGCGAGGAAGGTGTTGGCGGCCACCCGGTACGTGGTGTCCGGGTTCAGGGTCTCGCCGTTGAGCTTGATCGACGCCGGGTCGATACGGTCGCCGACCGGGCCGCCGCGGGAGTAGGAGTAGGTCAGGCCCTTGGAGACACCGAGGACGAGCGTGGGCGCCCGGGTGCCGGAGTCGTTGAACTGCTCCTCCAGGATCTTCTCGATCTGCGCTCCGGTCAGGTCCACGGTCACCAGGGACCCGGCGAAGGGCTGCACGGCGAACGCCTCGGCGTAGGTGATCTCACCGGGTGCCTCGCCGCCCGTCGAGGTGGCGTACACCAGGTCCGCCCTGACCCCGCCCGGGTTCATCAGCGCGATCTGGGCCCCGCCCTTGTCCGTCGCCGAGGTCGCCGCGAGCTGGGCGTCGGCGACCAGGTTCGCCAGGTCGGACTCGGCGTCGCGGGTCTCGGAGCGGGTGATGTCGGCGGTGACGCTGCCGACGACCCGGTTGGCCAGGGGTGCCGAGAGGGCCTTCCACTTGGCGATGACCTCGGACTGGTCGGCGTCCTTTGCGCCGGTGCGGGTGACGAGGTGGTTCATCGCGGCGACCCGGTCGCGTACGACGTCGCCGGTGCGGCGGTCGACGGTCAGCCGGGTCTCGGTGACCACCCGGCCGAAGGAGGAGGCCGAGGTGACCATGCGCGGCTTGCCCGCCGGGTCGGGCAGCGAGCAGATGTACGGCTGGTGGGTGTGGCCGGTGACCACGGTGTCGATCGCCGGGTCCAGGTTCTTCGCGATGTCGACGATCGGCCCGGAGATTCCGTCGCACTGGCCGTAGCTGCCGGCCTGGATGCCGCCCTCGTGCAGCAGGACCACGAGGGCCTCGACGCCCTGCTCGCGCAGCTTCCTCGCGGCCGCGTTGGCGGTTTGGACCTCGTCGAGGAAGCGCACGGACTTGATCCCCGACTGGCCGGTGGCCTCGGGGGTGCCCTCCAGGGTCATTCCGATGAAGCCGACCTCGACCCCGTCGACCTTCTTGATCCAGGTGGGGGCGAGGAGTGGTTCACCGGTGGTGCGGTCGATGACGTTGGCGGCGAGCCAGGGGAACGCGGCACCGTCGTACGGCTCGTCCTTGATGTAGCAGCCGTCCTCGGGATGGCAGCCGCCGTGCTGCATGCGCAGCAGTTCCTCGGTGCCCTCGTCGAACTCGTGGTTGCCGACACTGGTGACGTCCAGGTGCAGCTTCTCCATGGACTCGACGGTCGGCTCGTCGTGGAACAGTCCGGAGAGGAAGGGACTGGCGCCGATGACATCGCCGGCGGCGACGGTCAGCGAGGCCTCGGTGCCCTCGCGGAGCTGGTTCAGCCTGGTCGCGAGGTACTCCACGCCCCCGACCGTGGTGGACTTCGGGTCCAGCTTGGAGCCGAGGTTGGCGTCCCGGCCGGTGGGCGGTTCCAGGTTGCCGTGGAAGTCGTTGAAGGACAGCAGTTGGACGTCGACCGTCCGCGCGGGCTTCGGCGCGGTGGGGAAGTCGCGGGTGTACGACGTCCAGAGCTTGCTGTCCTTGCTGTCCGTGCGGCCGTTGCCGTCGAGGTCACCGGCCGGGCCGGCACCGGGGAGGGCCGCCAGGTCCTTGGCGTTCACGGCGTTGTCGCCGTTGACGTCGGGGGTGTGGGCGGCGAGCAGCCCGGGGCGGACGGAGAGCAGGTGGAACTTGGTGGCGCTGCCGTTGAAGCCGAAGTTGTCGTCGGCGACGAGGACGAGGGAGCGGGAGCCGTCGGGCAGGGTCGGGCCCCAGGTGATGCCCTCGACGTTGTCGGCGTCGGTACCGGTGGTGGTGAAGTCGTACAGCAGCTTCTTCGCCATCGGCTTCTCGGAGCCGGACAGCTTCTCCTTGCCGCCGACGTCCGTGGCGCCGATGGTGCTCGTCCAGTACAGGCGGATGGAGAAGCCGACTCCGGAGGCGAAGGAGCGCTCGACGGTGATGTAGTCGGTCTCGTTGATCGCGAGGATCTCGGAGACTCCCCGGTCCGCGGAGTAGGTGCCGACGGGGGCGGGCAGCGGGGCGGTGGGCGCGTCGGAGATCGGGTCGACCTCGTAGACGTGCTCGGCCTCGGCGGCTCCGGTTTCACGGTCCATCACCAGCAGCCGGGACGGGCTCTTGGCCGTCAGCCCTGCTGCGGGGCCGTCCTGGACGAGGGCGTTCTCCGTGACGGTGACGGCCTTGCTGCCGTCCGGGGAGAGGGTCAGGCCTTCCAGGGCCTGGTTGTTGCGGACGCCCGAGATGAGCGTTCCGGAGGCGGACTTCACCGGCGCGTACGCCTTGGGAAGCGGCAGTTCACGTTCGTAGCCGCCGGAGGTGCTCGCCTCGCGGACGAAGGCGGGCTGTCCGGACGAGGAGGCACCCTCGCTCGTCCACAGCAGGCTCTTGCCGCCCGGTGTCCAGCGGATCGCCTCGGGGTCGACCTGCTTGGCCGCGAAGGGCTCGCCGGTGGTGTCGTTCAGCACCGTGAGGCCGTCGAGGTCGGGCTCGTCGTGCGCGAACCCGGTCCCGTCCAGCGGGAGTCGCAGGGTGTAGTAGCGGGCCTTGCCGTTCTCCGAGCGGTCGTCGCTGAGGGCGACGTACGCGTCGGACTTCCTGTCGTAGTCGATGCCGGACAGCCCCCCGAACGGCATGCCGAACTCGCTCGTCCCGGCGGGCACGGTCAGGGTGTCCAGCAGCCGTATGCCGTGCTGCTCGACGGCATCGGTACCACCGGGCTCCGCGGCGAACCCGCCGGCGACGGCCAGGCCGCCGAGGAGCGCGGCTGCGGTGAGACCGGCCACGAGCGTGCGTCTGCGACGCGTTCGAAGTCTGTGTCGCATGGTGGTCCTTCCAGGCTTTCCGAGAGGTGGTCGGGCAGGTCGTGAAGGGCCGACAGACAAGGGTGGGCCCAGCCCTCGGCCGTTGACCGGGGCGGACTGTGTCGGCTGGGGTGTGCGTGGGCCGCTCAGTGGCCCGTTGGAACAGCGTCAGAGCGAGGCGTGGTGTGCGCCGACGGCCGGGCGGGCGTACCGGTCCTCGGGCGCTCGTCCTGGGGTCGGGGCGGACGCCCGCTCATCCATGGCGCACAAGCTAGGTATCCAAAACCCTTTGCACAACCGTCGATCTCACGGACCTCGATCCGCAACGAACTCGTCCAGGCGCCGCGCGTACTGGCGTCGGGCTCGTACCATGCTTGCGGACGTTCGCAGGTGTGGGGACATCCCGAGTGACGTTGCCCGCCCGGTCGCGCTTGGTCGGCCCGCGTCACAGGCGAGGTTGCCCGGAGGCGGAGTCTTTGCGTGGAGTCGGCTGAAAGGGGCGCCGTAGGTGGGCGAGCACGGAACCGGTGATCCTCGGCTCGCCTTCGCGGCGGAACTGACCCGACTGCGTCGCAGGCTGCCGGACGTGCCGGACGAGGCGCTGGCCCGGCGGGCCGGCGCGGTGGTGCTGCCGTCCGGACGCCGGGTCACCGTTGACGCACGTCGGCTCGGCGAATGGACCAGCGGACGGTCGGTGCCCCGTCAGTTCGAGGCCGTGATGGCCCTGGTGCGCGCCGTCGAGCAGGCGACCGGTGGCGTTGCGGCCGACCGGACAGCTGTGGCGCGCTGGCAGGGCCTGTGGCGCGCCGCGCGGGAGCACCGCAGCGACCGCCTCGCCACCGGATTGCGGGAGCGCATCACCGAACGGCCGCAGGGTGTGCAGGCGCCGATCGTCATCGGGCGTCCGCCGAGCGACGCCGCCGCGCTGCGCCGGCGTCAAGAGTTCGCCGAGCGCATCGACGATGGCCTGGCGGACGATTCCGTACGGCGGATCTTGCTCACCGGTGCGGGCGGCGTCGGCAAGTCGCAGCTGGCCGCGGCAGCGTTCCACCGTGCCAAGCGGCGAAGCGAGCTTCTGCTCTGGGTGGCCGCCGACAACCGTGCTTCCGTGCTGGACGGTTATGCCCGCGCCTGGCGCGCGCTCTCGCGGGCGAGCGTCACCGGCGAGGGCGCCACGCCCGGCACCGACCCCGGCAGCGACGACGAGACGCAGGCCGACCTGTTCCTCGCCTGGCTGCGGTCGACCGCGACGTCCTGGCTCGTGGTCCTCGACGACGTCGACGACCTCGGCGAAGTGGCCGGGCTGTGGCCGGAGGGCGACGCCGGCCGGGCCGTGGTCACCACCCGTCGGCGGGACGCCGTACTGCTTCGTCCGGGCGTCCGCGTGATCCCCGTCGGTGTGTTCACCGCTGAGGAGGCCACCGGATACCTGGCCGACCGGCTGTCGCTGGATCCGGACACCGCCGCCGGGCCGGCCGGGCTCCCGGCGCACCGCCCGGAGGACCTGGTCGCCCTCACCTCGGTGCTCGGGCACTTTCCGCTCGCCCTCTCCCAGGCGGCGGCCTTCCTCATCGACACCGGCATGGACCTGCCCTCGTACCTGAACCTCCTGACCGACGAGCGGGAGAACCTCGCCGGTCTGTTCCCGTCGTCGTCCCCCGCCGACGAGCACGGCGGTACGGTGACCAGCACCCTCCAACTCGCCCTGGCGCGAGCGGAGTCACTGGCTCCGCCCGGAGCCGCCCGTGCCCTGCTCGAATTGATCTCGGTGCTGGCGCCCGACGGCATTCCGGAGGGGGTCCTGCTCAGCTCAACAGCCCGCGCATGGCTCGACGGTGACCGCTGCTGCGAGCGAGGCGAACCCCCCGAGCGGGGCGCACTGACTGAGCGGGGCGCCCTCCCCGCACGCAGCAACCTGCTCGCCTTGCGTGCCCTGCACCGGTTGAGTCTCGTCACCCACCAGGAACCGTCCGGCACTGCCGTCGTCGAGGTGCACTCGCTGGTCCAGCGGGTGGTCCGCGACGGCGTACGGCCGGACCGCCGGGCGGCGATCGCCACGGCGGCGGCCGATGCCCTGGAAGAGGTGTGGTCCGCGCCGGACTGCGCGCCCGAAAGCACGGCCGTGCTGTACCGCTGCGCCGAAGCACTGCTGGCCCACGCCGGCGACCACCTCTGGTACGACGCCGGCATGCACCCGTTGCTCCGCAGGCTGGGGACGCACCTGGCCGGCCTGGGCCGTCACGACGCGGCACGGACCATGGCGACGCAGCTCGCCGACCGAGCCCGGCGGCAACTCCCCGCCGACCATCGGGACCTGCTCACGCTTCGCGCGCAAGTGGCACAGGCCGAAGGCGACTTGGGGAACACGACGGAGGCCGTACGGCTGCTGGCGGACCTCCGGCGCGAGGCCGAGGACAGTCTGGGTCCGGCCGATCCGGACACGCTGTCCATACGGCTGCACGAGGCCCGCTGGCGGATGGAGACGGGGCTGATCGTCGCCGCCCTGGCCGACTTCGACGCCCTGGCCGCCGAGGCTCGGGCGGTGCTCGCCCCGCACGATCCGTTGGTGACGGCCGCCGAAGAGCATGTCGCCCTGTGCCGCGGCCTGTCCGGGGACGCTGTCGGCGCCCGCGACGCCTATGCCGCACTCGCCCGCGACCTGGAGCGCAGCCTCGGGCCACGGCACCCGTCGACGCTACGAGTCCTGTCCGACCTCAGCCGGTGGATCGGGGAGACGGGCGACGTGCGGACGGCCGTCGCCACCTACCAGAAGGCGGTCGACGGACTGGTCAGCGTTCTCGGCCGACTGCACCACGACACCCTCATCGCCCGGCACAACCTCGCCTACTGGCACGGGATCGCCGGAGACCACGACCTGGCAGTCGAGCAGTTCGTCACGGCGGCCGACGACGCGGAAGCCGGGCTTGGCACAGAGCACCCCACCACCCTGACCTGCCAGACAAACCTGGCCTTCTGGCGAGGTGTCGCCGGAGACACCGTCGCGGCAGTGGAACAACTCGGGCTGCTTCACCAGACGGTGGAGCGGGTGTTCGGCGCCGACCACCCGCGGTCCCTGCGCATCCGCCAGCAGCGGGCCGAACTGCTGTACAGCGGTGGGGACCACACCACCGCCGTGACCCAACTCACCGCCGTGCTCGCCGACATGGTCCGGGTCCAGGGCACCCACCACCCACGTACCCGCGAGACCGAGCGACTGCTGGCCGACTGGTCCCAGGAACCAACCGCCGCTCCCTAGAACCTCCCCCGACCGGGCGGACTTCGGCAGCCCGCCGGCGACGGACGGACAGGAGCGGCCACGTCAAGTGCCCGCACGATGCTTGGAACTCCACCTGTCGACCCGGGTTCATGCGCGGCCCTCCTGGTATCGCCCTGGTGCGGCCGGATGCCTCCCTGCCGGCGGGCACGTGAGGGTGCCTCGGCAGCGCCTGGATGCGGGAGAACGTACGCGCAGGGCCGGGCCGCCGCCTCCCGCCGAAGCCGGCGGCACGCGGGTCGGCCCGGGTTGGACGCCGGACAGCAGATCCCCGCTCCGGCCCGGTCCGGGAATCCGGGAGTCCCTGGTCGGACGGTGAGGCGCCGACGATCGGCGGATTCGGAGCGGCGCGGCTTCGGGCATGGTGCCCTTGGCTTCGGCCACGAGCGGGGCGCAGTACGCGGTCGCGGACCCGGAAGGCGAGGAGGCAGATGTCGGTGGCCAAGGCCCTGGAAGGGGCCCTCATGCTGGGCCGGTTGCGAGGGTGCGACCCGGTCGAGGCGACCAGCGCGGCCGACGTCGCGTGGTGCGGAAGGATCCTCGGGCGCGGGCGCCCCGTAGCGCCACGTCGTGGAGCGGGCGGCGTCTTGAGCATCAGGCAAGCGAAACGGGCGGATCGACATGGTGACGGACAGCAGGACGTGGGCGCCGGCACGGAGAGCTGCCGCTTCTTTTTGGAGGGCTGGGATGCGTGAAGCACCTACAGAGTCAGGGCGGAGAAGGCATCGTTGGACCGTGCCCCTCCTCGTAGGAGCTCTCGCCGTAGCCGGCTGCTCGACGGCCGGACCCGGTGGCTCTTCGAGTCAGGAGGGTTCGTCGAAGGCCGTGTCCGCTCAGCAGGCGAGCGCGTGTTCGCTGATGGACACGGAAGAGCTACCGGGGATCTTCGGTCGCTATGGCAAGTACGAGGCCTTCGTGGGCACGCGTCCCGACCCCGTCGACGGCAAGCGCCCATGGGGGTGCACGTGGGGCAACCCGACCTCCTATGCGAGCGTCCAGGAAGTCAGTCGAGAGGACTACCGGAACCGCCTGGGGGCACCGGGCGTGCAGTTGATCCCTCAAAACATGGCAAAAGGAGAGTCGTTCGGAGTCCGGCCCGCTGACGACGGACCCATGATGTTCGCTTTCACGGTGGGTGCCCGGCACTTCCTCTTTGACGTGGTCCCTTCCCGCGACGGCGACTACCCGCAGTTCGTGCAGGACGAAATCGGTCAGGACCTGCTCCGACTCCTCATCCCGGCCATGGAAGACGCCCTTACGTGATCTCGTTCCTCCGGCACCGCGAACCACCGACCACGGCGTTGCACTCGTCGAGCGCGTCATTGCGTCCGTCGAGGCCGACCCGCACCTGCGAGGAGCCCGTATGACAGCCCCTTCGGATCAGCTGCGTCCTGCTCTCCTGCCCGCCCGTGAGCGTTCCCGCGCGGTACTGGTCGGCTCCAGCTTCGGCCTGGGCTCTTCTGCGGCGGCGGACGTGACCCGCCGCTTGGCCACGGAGGCGCTCACCAGTGAGGGATCCGGTGGTGGCGCGTTCCGCCGGGAAAACACCACGCTGCTCCTGGACCCGGAGCGCCCAGCCGATGTCCTCGGTGCCGTCCGGCACGCCGCCGAAGCGGCATCAGACGTGCTGCTGTTCCAGTTCGCCGGGAAGGACTTCTACCACGAGGAACGTCTGTTCCTCGGCGTCGGGGGCACCGACCCGTGCCGTCTGGAAGACACCGGTGTCAGCCTGGAAGCGGTTGCCGACATCATGAGTGCCAGTCAGGCGGCCCGCCTCGTCGTCATCCTTGAGTGCGGCTACCCGGACGTAGCCGCGTCGGCGTTGGCCACGACGGCCCCCAGGGTGTCCGTGCTGGCCGGACCGTTGAGTTTCGGGTTCAGCGATGATCCCTTCACCGAGACCCTTGTGCGCGGGCTGGTGAAGGGAGTTCAAGGGGGGCCCGAGGTACTGGACCTGCTCACCCTCAAGAACGCGATGGAGGGTGCCTATGCCGAGACCCGCTATTGCGTGGAGAACGAATACATCGGAGCACCGTCTCGTGTGGTGCTGCGCGGCGGCGGGGACGTTGCCCTGGGCGTCAATCCGGCCTTCGGAGCCCCGAAGGGCAACGGCGCGCTGCCCCCGCATCCGGATGCCGTCGACGACTGGTGGCTGGGAGACTGAAAGACCTGTTGGCGGCAGCGACCCCCGACCCGGCCCTGGTCGGGGCGGCCCGCCGCAGCTACCAGCCGTGCGGCAGCCCGCGGGTGCACGGCGTCCGCCGTGAGCCGGTCATCAGCGCCACTGGTCTCCACTGACGCCGATCCAGCCACCGTCGCCCAGCCTTTGGGCGCATCGCCTGACGCCACGGCGATGAGAGTCGAGAGGTTGACGGTAGGTCAAAAAGCCTTGCTGGTCGGGGCGCCGCTGCTGATCGTCCGCCGCTCTGCCGAGGTGCCGGCTCTTCCCGCCGTCGAGGTCACCGAGGTGGCGGCGGACGGGTCGGGTGAGGCCCCCCGTAAAGGACGCTTCCGCCCCTGGCAAGGCGGCCTTCGCTGCCTCGGCCAGTACGAGGACGGTACGACGTGAGCTCAGGAGGGTTGACCATGCGGGGTGCCGTACGGTGGCTGGCGCGGGGCGCGGCCGCGGTCGGAGGGGTGGTGAGCCTGGCCCTCGCCGGGTGGCTGGTCTGGCTGGTGTCCGGACCGCAGCTGTCCGCGGTGCTCGGCTTCGGGCCCGTGGACGGTGTCGTGTTGATCACCGAGTGCCATGACTCCCACGATGTGGACGGGAACGTGTCCGGCACGGACTGTACGGGCTCGTACGCCTCGCGCGGAGCGGATGAGCCGGCCCGCGGGATCCTGCTGCAGTCGGCCGCCGAAAAATACCCGTCCGGTACGGCCGTGGAGGTCCGGACTGCGAGGGGACGGGCGTACGAACTGTCGGGCTCCGCCGTCCAGGATTTCGGTACCGTCGCCGGGCTCCTGCTTGTCCCGTTCCTCACTCTGTCGGCCTGGCTGTTCGCCTGCGCGCGGCACGCCAGGCTCGAGAACGCGGAGGGATACCTGTTCGCGGGGCTGGGCGGGCTCGTCGCCGTCCTGGTGCTGAGTCTCGTGACCGCCTTGCTGGTGGGCCTCGTCACCGCCGTCCTCTGACGAGTGTCCGGCCTGGCCGATCGACGGCGCGTGGATCGACCCGGATCCTGTCCGATCCGCCTGGAAAGTGATGGGTTGTGCAAAACGTTTTGCATCCCTAGCTTGAGTGCCATGAGCAAGAAAACGGCCGCTGTGTCGGGTGGCCTCGTGGTAACCGGGTGCGATGTGCTGAGCATCCCGGCGGAGGGCGAGTGCGAGATCCTCCGGGCGCACGACATCGTCGTGGCGGACGGCCGTATCCAGGAAGTACGGCCGACCGGCGGCGCGCATCCGAACGACGCCGCCGAGGTGATCGACGGCCGGGGTCTGCTCGCGGTACCGGGCCTGGTCAACGCGCACACGCACAGCCCGATGGTGCTGATGCGGGGCGCCGCTGAGGACGTGACGGTCGAGGGCTGGTTCAACGAGCGGGTCTGGCCGATGGAGTCCAACCTCACCCCCGACGACGTGCAGACCGGGGCGCTGCTGGCCTGCGCGGAGATGATCCGCTCAGGAGTCACGACCTTCGCCGACCACTACTTCTTCCCCGAGCAGATCGCCGAGGCGGTCGCCGAGACCGGCCTGCGGGCCGACATCGCGCCCACCTACTTCAGCAGCCACGGTCAGGAGGCCCTGGAAGCCACCGTGCGGTTCGCGGAGACCCGGCACGGCACGGCCGGGGGCCGAGTCACCGTCTCGCTGGGGCCGCATGCCCCGTACACCGTGGACGACGAGGATCTGCGGACCCTGTCCGGGCACGCCCGGCGACTCGGACTGCGCCTGCACATCCACGCCGCCGAACACCTGGAGCAGACCGAGTCCAGCCTCGCGCGGCGCGGTGCCACACCGATCCGGGTGCTGCACGAGACCGGGGTCCTGGAGGCGGGCGCCCTCATCGCCCACGGCTGCGGCATCGTGGAACAGGACCTGCCGCTGCTGGCCGAGTACGCCAGTACGACCGCCGTGGCCTGCTGTCCCAAGGTGTACCTCAAGCACGCACTGTCCCCGCTCACCCCGGTCCGCGACCTGCTCGACGCCGGAGTCACGGTCGCGGTCGGCACGGACGGCGCCGCCGGGCACAACACGCTTGACGTGTGGGAGGCGCTGCGGCTGGTCGCCCTGACCCAGAAGCAGGCGGTGCGGGACGCCACCTGGATGACGGTCTCCGACACCCTGCGCCTGGCGACGCGCGGCGGGGCCCGTGCCCTCGGTCTGCAGGACCGGATCGGGGCGCTGGAGCCGGGCATGCGCGCCGACATCGTGCTCACGGATCTGTCGGGCTCGCACTGCCGTCCCCTGCACGACCCACGCGCCGCACTCGTCTACAGCGCCCGCGCCAGCGACGTACGCACGGTCGTGGTCGACGGCCGGGTTCTCATGCGTGACGGACGTCTGCTGACCGTGGACGAGCCCGCACTGCTGGCGGAGGCCGATTCCCGGGTGGCGCGGATCCTCGACACCTCCCACGGACGGGTGGTGCAGCACTATGACCCGTGAGCCGTACGGGCAGCGGAGAGACGATGATCGGTCGGCGGTGCGCAGGCCCGCCTCCATCAAGGACGTGGCCGCCGCCGCGGGGGTCAGCCCCACCACCGTCTCCCATGTCCTCAGCGGCAACCGGCCGGTCAACGAACAGACCGCCGCCCGCGTCCGCAGCGTCGTCAACCGGCTCGGATACGTCCCGGCCTCGCTGGCCCGCAGCCTTCAGGCCGGCTCCACCTCCGTCATCGGCCTGCTCATCCCGGACATCAGCAACGCCTTCTTCGCCGAGCTGGCCAAGGGCGCCGAGGACGCCGCCCACGACCTGGGGTACGGGCTGATCCTGTGCAACACCGAGTTCGACGCCGAGCGCGAGGACCGCTACCTCGGCATGATCCGCAGCCGGTTCGTCGACGGCATGGTGTACGCCTCCGGGTCCGCGCCGTCGCGTCGGCGGCTGGAGGCGCTGATGGGCAAGTTCCCCATCGCGCTCGCCGACGAGGAGGTCGACGGCCTCGAACGTGCCCTCATCGCCACCGCCGACCATGAGGCGGGCGGCCGGCTGGTCGGCGAGCATCTGCGGGAGCTCGGCCACCGCCGGGTGCTGATGCTGACCGGTCCGCGCGGGCTGCGCAGCGGCGTCGCACGCGCCACCGGCTTCGTGCGGGCCTTCGGCGGTCACGTCGTCGAACGCGTCGGTGACTTCAAGGAGGCTTCCGGCCACCGCCTGGTCGCCAAACTCCTCGAGGAGGGCGGCCTGGACTGCACGGCCGTCTTCGCGGCCAACGACCTGATGGCCTTCGGTGCCCTCGCCGCCCTCACCGAGGCCGGACTTTCGGTCCCCGGGGACATCTCCGTGGTCGGTTTCGACGACATCCGGGCCGCCTCTCAGATCAACCCGCCCCTGACCACCGTCCATCAGCCGGCCTACGACGTGGGCCGCACCGCCACCGCGCAGCTCCTCCAGTACGTCTCCCGGGGCGAGGTCCCGCCCGCATCCCGGCACACCCTCCCCGTCACCCTCAAGGTGCGCGGCAGCACGGCGCCCGCCGCCCGCTGACCCCTTCCGCCCATCCCGCCCGTCCCGCAGGACGCGGTGTCGCACCACCCCTGTGCCCAAATCCCCCTTCCGAAAGGCGATTTCACCATGCCCAGAGTCCTCGTCGTCGGCGAGTCCTGGTTCACGTACACGGTCCATCAGAAAGGCTTCGACGCCTTCCACACCGCGGAGTACACCGAGGGCGGCCACGTCTTCCTCGAGGCGCTGCGCTCGCGCGGGCACGAGGTGAAGTACGTCCCCGCGCACGAGATAGCCACCCGTGTCCCGGACTCTGCGGACGGCTTCGACGCCTACGACGTCGTGATCATCAGCGACGTCGGAGCCAACAGCTTCCAGCTGCCGCCGCAGACCTTCGGCCACTCCATCCCCTGCCCCGACCGTACCGAGCTGGTCCGGGACTTCGTGGAACAGGGCGGCGGGGTGCTGATGATCGGCGGCTATCTGACCTTCAGCGGCATCGACGCCCGCGCACGCTGGGGGCGTACACCACTGGCCGACGCGCTGCCAGTGGTGATGGTCGACCGGGACGACCGGGTGGAGCTCCCGGCCGGGGCCGTGGCCGAAGTGGTGGCCGATCACGCTGTCGTACGAGGGCTGGAGCGGCTGTGGCCCGCGCTGCTCGGACTCAACGAGGTCACCGTACGGCCGGAGGCGTCCTTGCTGGCCGAGTGCGCCGGGCATCCGCTGCTCGTCGTCGGCGGGCACGGCGCGGGCCGGTCGGCGGCGTTCACCTCCGATGTCGCACCCCACTGGGCCCCGCCGCCGTTCCTGGAATGGGAGGGCTATGCCGAGCTGTGGGACCGGCTGGTGCGCTGGCTCGCCGGAGCGGAGCTGTGATGCCCGCACACGGCACACCGCACATCGCCGCCGCGCCAGGCGACTTCGCCCCCCTCGTGCTGATGCCGGGTGACCCGCGCCGTGCGCGCCGGATCGCCGAGACGTTCCTGGAGGGCGCCCGGCTCGTCACCGACGTGCGCGGAATCTTCGGCTACACCGGCACCCATCAGGGCGAGCCCATGTCGGTCCTCGCCTCCGGCATGGGCATCCCGTCGGTGTCGATCTACGCGACCGAACTGCTGCGCCACTACGGCGTACGCAGGATCGCCCGGGTCGGTACGGCAGGCGCGATCCCGGCATCGGTTGCGCTGCGGGACGTGGTGATCGCCTCCGCCGCGCACACCGACTCGCAGGTCGGCCGGCTGCCGGACAGCGGCGTCACCCTCTCCCTGGCCCCGTCCCATCGGCTGCTGGGCGCCGCCGTTCGGGCCGCGGAACAGGAACAGCCGGACGGCGGGGGAGCCGTGCGCATCGGACCGGTGTTCAGCACCGACCACTTCTACCTGGACAGGCCCGCCGTCTTCGACACGCTGGAACGCAGGGGCACCCTCGCCGTCGAGATGGAGGCCGCGGGGCTTTACGCCGTCGCCGCTGCCGAGGGCGGGGAGGCACTCGCCGTTCTGACCGCGACCGACCACCTCCGCACCGGTGAGCAGCTCACCGCCGCCGAACGGGAGACGTGCTTCGCACGGGCCGTGCGCATCGCGGCCGACGCCCTGCTCGCCGACTGAATTTCTTGCTTCAGAAATCAAACGGAAACCGGACCTCGTAGCCAAAACGTTTTGCACTTCTTAGTGTTCAACGCAATCACTCACCCCTAACCGGCCCACACACGACACATGATCAGGAGAAGGCAGATGAGGAATGGAAAGAGCGCCGCCGCGGCGCTGGTGGCGGGAATGCTCGTACTCGTCGCATGCGGTGGGTCGGACGGGGATTCCGGCTCCACGGGAGCCTCCGGCAAGCCCCGCGTCAAACTGGTGATCAACGGCGGGCTGGGCGACAAGTCGTTCTTCGACTCCGCCCACGAGGGTCTGAAGCGCGCCGCGAAGGACCTCGGCTACGAGCTCAAGGTGGTGGAACTGGGCTCGGACCGCACCAAGTGGGAGCCCGGTTTCGAGGACGCGGCCGCGGCCGACGACTACGACATCCTCGCCGCCGGCACCTTCGACGTCACCGACTACATCGGCGATCTCGCCCCCCAGTACCCGGACAAGAAGTTCTGGGTCTTCGACGCGCCCGTCGACTACAGCGGCAAGAACGGCACCTGCTCCAACAAGTGCGAGAACGTGTACTCCGTGACCTTCAAGCAGAACGAGGGCGGATATCTCGCCGGATTCCTCGCCGAGAAGCTCATCGCCGCGAAATCCCTGAAGGGAGCCGAATCCCTGAACAAGGCCGGCGTCATGGGCGGTGTGAAGATTCCCCTCATCGAGGACTTCGTCGTCGGATTCAAGGCCGGATTCAAGGCGGCCGGCGGCAAGGACTCAAACGTCCTCGTGCAGTACGTCGGCGGCGACAAGCCCTTCGGTGACCCGGCCAAGGGCAAGGAGATCTCCAACGCCATGTACGGCCAGGGTGCCGCGCTGGTGTGGCCGGTCGCCGGGCTCTCCGGGCTCGGCACCTTCGAGTCCGCGGCCGCGGCGAAGCGCTACGCCTTCGGAGTCGACTCCGACCAGTACCAGACCCTCACCGACCCGGCGCAGAAGAACACCGTCGTCACCTCCATCCTCAAGAACGTCGGCAACGCCCTGTACAAGGCGGCGCAGGACGACCAGAAGGGTTCCCTGAAGTACGGCACCGTCGAGACCGTCGGCCTGGCCGAGGACGCCGTCGGCTACGTGAACGACGACCACTTCAAGGAGCTGGTGCCGGAGAAGATCCGTACCGAGCTGGAGGCGGCCGCCGACCAGGTGAAGTCCGGCTCCGTCAAGGTCCCCAGCGCCCTCTAGCCGCCCGAACCGAAACGGTCCCGACGATGAACGAGTCATGGCACGCCGCAGGTCCGGCCGTCGCCGCCCGAGCGGTGACGAAGACCTACGGCAACGGGGTGCGCGCGGTCCGCGGCGTGGACCTGACGGTCCCACCCGGTGAGATCCGGGCGGTGGTCGGTGAGAACGGCGCGGGCAAGTCCACGCTGATGAAGATGTTCTACGGCCTGGAGCAGCCCTCGTCCGGCGAGATCCTGATCGGCGGACGGCCGCGCACCCTGCGCGGCCCGGCCGCAGCGATCGCGCTCGGCGTGGGCATGGTGCACCAGAACCTCATGCTGGTGCCCTCCTTCACCGTCGCCCAGAACGTCGTCCTCGGCGTCGAACCCGGCCGCCGCGGCCTGGTCGACGCGAGGGCGGCGGTCGAGATCACCGCCCGGCTCGCCGAGGAGGCCGGACTCGCCGTCGACCCCAAGGCGCGCATCGACGAGGTGTCCGTCGGAATGCGCCAGCGCACCGAGATCCTCAAGGCCCTGCACCGCCGGGCGAAGGTGCTGATCCTGGACGAGCCGACCGCCGTACTCACCCCACAGGAGACCGAGGACCTCTTCGCCGCCGTACGACGGCTGCGCGACGGCGGGATGACGGTGCTGTTCATCTCGCACAAGCTGCGCGAGGTACGGGAGATCAGCGACCAGGTGAGCGTGATGCGCGCCGGCTCCCTGGTGGGCACCGTCCCCACCGCCGACGCCACCGAGCGCTCCCTGGCCGCGATGATGGTCGGCCGCGACCTGTCCCTGGACGTCGACCGGGCCGCGGCCCGCCGGGGCGAAGTCACCCTCCGTGTACGGAAGTTGGGATACGAGGCGCCCACGGGTCAGTCGCTGCACCGCCTCTCCTTCGACGTCGCGGCCGGGGAGATCGTCGGAGTGGCCGGCATCGAGGGCAACGGCCAGAGTGAACTCGCCGAGATCTTGGCCGGGTTGCGCAGCCCCACCGCCGGCACGATCCACGTCGGCGGCACCGACACCGCCGGGCTCGGCGTCGCCGGTCACCGCAGGGCCGGCGTGGGATACGTCCCCGAGGACCGGTTGCACAACGGCGCCGCACTGGACGAGTCGATCGCCGACAACCTCGTCGTCGACCGCCACGACCGCCCCCCGCTCGCCCGCCGCGGAGTCCTGCATCCCAAGGCCGTGCGCGCCCACGCCGAGCGGCTCATCGACCAGTACGCGATCCGCACCCCCGACCCGTCCGTCCCCATGCGCGCACTGTCCGGCGGCAACGTGCAGAAGGTGATCGTCGCCCGCGAACTCTCCGCCGGACCACGGCTGTTGATCGCCTCCCAGGTCACCCGCGGGGTCGACATCGGCGCCATGCGCTTCATGTACGAGCGTCTCGTCGCCGCGCGGGACGACGGCGCCGCCGTCCTGCTGATCTCCGCCGACCTGACCGAACTGCTCGCGCTCTCGGACCGGTTGCTGGTCCTCAAGGAGGGCCTGCTCGTCGGCCGCTTCGACGACACCGCCGGCCTGACCGAGAAGCACGTCGGCCTCTACATGCTCGGCGTCGAACACCACGACGACAAGCACCTGACGGCAGGTCTCGCCGCCGGTGAGGAGCCCACCCCATGACCAGCACCCTCATCGAGACCGAGGACCGCCGGGAGTACCGGGCGACCCGGCGCCGCGGCCTGGCCGTCGACCTCAGCATGACCCTGGCCACCGTCCTCGCCGCCCTCGCCGTAGGCTTCCTAGTCATCCTCGCCACCGGCAAGGATCCGGTCGCGGCGTACGAGGCCCTGCTCACCGGGCCGCTGGAACGCTCCTTCCGGGTCGGCCGCTGGCTGGAGGACGCCACCACCCTCACTCTGCTCGGCCTGTCGGTCGCCATCCCCTTCCGCGCCCGGCAGATCAGCTTGGGCGCCGAAAGCCAGCTGTACGCCGGTGCCTTGGCGGCCGCCACCGTCGCCATCTTCCTCCCGCTGCCGCCGGTCGCCGCCGTCGTCGTCCCGCTCGTCGCCGCGGCCGCGGCAGGAGCGGGCATGGGCTTCGTACCCGGATCCATGAAGGCGCGCCTCGGCGCCAACGAGATCGTGGCGACACTCATGCTCAACGCCATCGTCGTCCGCGTCTACGACTACCTGGTCAACGGCCCGTTGAAAGAGCCCGGCAGCAGCGCCGTGCACTCCGAGCGCGTCCAGCAGGACTCCGTGCTCACCCCGCTGACGGACTGGTTCGGCATCCCGTTGGGCCGCTCCAACGTCGGCCTCTTCCTGATGCTGCTCACCGCCGTCGCGCTGTGGCTGCTCATCACCCGCACCCCGCTCGGCTACCGCATCCGGATGACCGGCGCCAACTCCGACTTCGCCGAGTACGGCGGCATCCGGGTGCCCCGCGCCATCGAGTGGAGCTTCGTCATCGGCGGCGCCGTCGCGGGCCTCGCCGGAGCCCATCTCGTCCAGGGCGTCTACGGCCGCCTCGAACCCGGCATGGCCGGAAGCCTCGCCTTCGAGGGGATCGTGGTGGCCCTGCTCGCCCGGAACAACCCGCTGGTCGTCGTGATCGCCGGACTCTTCTACTCCTACCTGCGTGCCGGGGGAGACATCATGGAACAACAGACCGACGTCGGCACCGAGATCGTCGTCGTCATCCAGGCGGTCATCGTGCTCCTGGTCACCGCACAGGCCCTGCCGGACCTGCTCAAGCGGCGGATCGCCCGTAAGCAGGCGGCACAGAAGCAGGTGGGCGCCCGATGAGTTCCGTATTCGACGTCGTCTTCAGCAGTGCCTTCCTGGCGGCCGCGCTGCGAGTCGCCACGCCGTACCTGCTCGCCGCCTTCGGCGGACTGGTCGCCGAACGCGCCGGCATCAGCAACATCGCCCTGGAGGGCCAGATGCTGGCCGCCGCCTGCACGGGCGCGCTGGTCGCCGGCTACAGCGGCTCCGTTGCCCTGGGAGCCCTGAGCGGGATCGCCGTGGCCACCCTCCTCGGCCTGCTGCTCGCCGCGCTGCGCCTGGAACTCGGAGCCGACGCGATCATCGCGGGCATCGGCCTCAACCTCCTCGCCTCCGGTGCCACCGCCTACGCCGTCTACACCCTCCTGGACGACAAGGGCGGCACCTCCGGCCTCGACAGCGGCACCCTGCCGACCGTCCCCCTGCCCGGCATCGAGAGCATCCCGGTACTCGGGGACGTGCTCAGCGGCCAGAACCTGATCACCTGGCTGGCCTTCCTGACCGCGCCGTTCGTCGCCTGGCTGTTCTACCGCACGACCTTCGGCTTCCACCTGCGCGCGGTGGGGGAGATGCCGGACGCCGCCGCGTCGGTCGGCATCCCGGTACGACGCGTCCAGTACGCCGGACTCGCCCTCAGCGGCGCGCTCGCCGGACTCGCCGGGGTCTTCCTCAGCATGGGTTATGTGTCCTTCTTCGTACGGGACATGACGGCCGGCCGCGGCTTCATCGCCCTCGCGGCGGTCTTCCTCGGCGGCCTGCGCCCCTGGGGCGTCTTCCTCGCCGCCCTCGGCTTCGGCGCGGCGGAGGCCCTGGCCGTACAGCTCGGCACCCTCGACGTGCCGCCCCAGCTGGTGTCGACGATCCCGTACGCCATGACGCTCGTCGCACTCGCGCTGTACGCATGGCGCCGCAAACGCCGGGGCGTGGGGGAGGCGACTCCGGCCTCGCTCTGACAGCTGTGGCAGTCGCTCACGAAGACACGGTTGGGTCGTGCGGCGCGAGTGCCGCTTCGTCCGCCGTGCGCAGCTCAGCCCTGCCGCAAAGCACTTGCGCAGCGTGACCCGGTCCGGCGCGAGCGCGGTCGTGTCACCCCCAGGGGTATGCGGAGGCGGCGGGCGCATGGTCCTCGCGGCGATCAGCAGGCCTACGGCCAAAGGAGGTCAGCCGAGCACAGCGGCGACGTTGGCACCCTCGCGGACGAAGACGGGAACGCGCTCCAGTGGGGCGTCCACCTCGAGTGGAGTACCGCCCTCCAGCATGTGTCCGGTGACCGGGTCGAGCCAGCGGACGCCGGCCGGCAGGTACACCTGGCGGGTCCGCGCGCCCGCCGCGTACACGGGTGCCACCAGCACGTCGGGTCCGAGCAGGAACTGGTCGTCCACGTCCCACGCATGTTCGTCCTCGGGGAAGTCGAAGAACAGCGGGCGCATCGGTGGGGCGCCGGTGCGGTGGGCGTCCTCGGACAGCCGTGTCAGGTACGGGCGCAGGCGCTCGCGGAGCATCAGGTGGTACCGGAGGATGCCGAATGCCTGCTCCCCGTAGGACCAGACCTCGTTCGGCCCGCCGGTCATGTCCGCGGAGAAGGTCGGGTAGTTGGGCATCCGGTCCCCGTGCAGCCGCATGACGGGGCTGAAGGTGCCGTACTGGAACCACCGGATGAGCAGCTCACGGTACGCGGGGTCGTCCGGGTCGCCGCCGCCGAAGCCGCCGATGTCGGTGTTCCACCAGGGGATACCGCTCATCGCGACGTTCAGCCCGGCCCTGATCTGGCGCGCGAGGGAGTCGAAGGTGGTGGGGATGTCACCGGACCACAGCAGGGCCCCGTGACGCTGGCTGCCCGCCCACGCGGAGCGGACCAGGGACAGCGGGCGGTCCTCGCCCGCCGCGCGCAGGCCGTCGGCCACCGCGCGGGTGTGCAGCACGGGGTAGAGGTGCGCGACCTCGGCGGCGGGTCCGGCCGCGTATACGGCGCGGTCGGCTACCTTCCGGGGCAGATCGGGCTCGCAGGCGTCCAGCCAGAAGCACCCCACGCCCAGCGAGCGGTAGTTGTTGTTCAGTCGCTGCCACAGCGCGGCGCGTGCGCCGGGGTGGGTGGCGTCGTAGTACGCCATCGGGCGGGTCAGCGCGTCCCCGCTGTGCCGGGACGGCCACGGGAAGGTGAGCAGTCCGCCGTCCGCGTCCCGAACGAGGTGTCCGCAGGTGCGCAGCTCGTCGTAGGTGTCGCTGTCGGGTTCGACGGTCGGCCACACCGAGACGGCAAGCTTCACTCCGAGGTCTGTCAGCTCCTTGACCATGGCGGCGGGGTCGGGCCACTCGCTGTGCTCGAAACGCCAGTCGCCCATCCTCGGCCAGTGGAAGAAGTCGCAGACGATGACGGACAGCGGCAGCCCGCGCTCCTTGTACTGCCGTGCCACCGCGAGGAGTTCGTCCTGGGTGCGGTAGCGCAGTTTGGACTGCCAGAAACCTGACGCCCACTCGGGGAGGAGGGGCGGGCGCCCGGTGGCCCCGGTGTACGCGTCGATGATCTGGGCCGGGGTGTCGCCGGCGGTGATCCAGTAGTCGACGCGCCCGCCGGCGTCGGCGGTCCACCGGGTGGTGTCGGCACCCAGTTCGACCCGGCCGGTGGCGGGGTTGTTCCACAGCAGTCCGTAGCCGCGCGAGGAGTGGAGAACTGGGATGGCGGCCACGGTGTTGCCCTGGACGAGGTCGATCACACAGCCCTTCTGGTCCAGGCGCCCGTGCAGATGCTGCCCCAGGCCGAACAGCCGTTCCCCGTCGTACGCCTCGAAGTGCTGCTCCGTCCGGCCGCCCGCCGCATGGACACGGGGGCCGGCATGGTGGCTGTACGGCGCCTTGTCGGCGAGGAGTTCACGGCCCGAGGCGGCGTGCAGGAACCTCAGCCGGCCGTCCGCGGCGGCCTCGACGGCGAGGCGGCCGTTGAGCAGGTGAGCGGACCCGTCGTCCCGTACGGACGGTTCGGCGTGCGGGGAGGGGGAGGGGTTGGAGGGGGAGGGGCTCTCCAGCGCTCCGGGAGCGGCGGGATCGACGGCCCCGGCCGAGGACCGGACCCGCACCGCGTGCGGCCCCCAGGGCTCGATGCGGAGGATCTCTTCGGCGGTGTGGCGCTCCAGGCCGCCCGCGCGGATGCTGTAGGTCAAGAGGTTCCTCTGTTCTTCTCAAGGCCCGGACATGTGCGTCCGTGCGGGCGCCGTGCCACGGTGGCGATACCGTGTGCGGCGGCGCCTGCAGCGGCTTGGGCGGTCTGACGCCTGTCGCCCCACGCGTCGTTTCGCCCGGGGCCTGAGCCCGGCTCAGGCCCCGGGCGCGGGGTTCATCCGGCGGTCAGGGTGGTCCACTTCTGGTTGGAGCCGCCGTTGCAGTCCCACAGCACGAGCTGCGTGCCGTCGGCCGTGGAGGAGCCCGGAACGTCGAGGCAGCGGCCGGAGGCCGGGTTGCGGTAGCCGCCGTTGTAGGGCTGCCAGACCTGGTTGGCGCCGCCGTGGCAGGACCAGATCTGCACCTTGGTGCCGTTGGCGGTGTTGCCGCCGGCGGCGTCGAGGCACTTGCCCAGGGAGCGCAGGGTGCCGTCGGTGTAGGCGGACCAGTACTGGTTGGCACCGTCGCCGCAGCTCCACGTCTGTACGGCGGTCCCGTCGGCGCTGTTGGCGCCGTTGATGTCCATGCACTTGCCGGTGATTCCGGACTGCACGCGTGCGGGGGCGGGGGCGGGGTTCTTCACCCACCCGGCGCTGTCCGCGGACTGGACGCCGCGGTGGAAGGCGTCGGCCATCTTCTGGTAGCCCGAGTCGTTGGGGTGCAGGGGGTCGGCCAGGTCGGCCGTGGTCAAGCCGCTCATGTCGACGAATGCGACGTGTCTGCCCGCGGCCTGTGCGTCGCTGACGATTTGGCGGGTGGCCTGGTTGTACGTGCCCCGCCACCGCTCCTCCGAGCTGCTGGTGGACACGACCAGGGAGGCGACGAGGACGGTTGCGTCGGGGACGTCGGCGGTGATCTGGTTG
Source organism: Streptomyces cyaneochromogenes (assembly GCF_003963535.1). Lineage (GTDB taxonomy): Bacteria > Actinomycetota > Actinomycetes > Streptomycetales > Streptomycetaceae > Streptomyces > Streptomyces shaanxiensis. The sequence continues at coordinate 9,380,611 of NZ_CP034539.1, forward strand.
ACCAGCGACCTCAGCCGGGCGATGGCGCTGTCGACCTCGGAGGCCCCTTGGAGGTCGTTGGTACCGATGTGCAGCGTCACCACATTGGGCCGGTAACGGGTCAGCGAGGCGTCGGCGAGGGCGGCGATCTGGTCGATGCGGTACCCGGAGTGGCCCTCGTTGTCGGGGTCGGACATCGAACCGTTCCGCACCGTGCCGACGAAGTCCAGCGGATGGCCGTCCGCCGCAAGCTGGTTCCACAGCGGGCCCCGGTAGCCGTTGCCCGTACTGCTTCCCACGCCCCAGGTTATGGAGTCGCCCAACGGCATGACCCGCAAGGGCGTGTCGGGGGCGGCGGAGGCAGGGGTCACACCTGCCGCTGTCACCCCGAGCGTGGCAGCGACAAGCGTGAACAGGGGTACGATCCAGGACTTTCTCATGCAGGCGTCCTCTTCTGCGAGTGATAGCTGAATCAGCGGGGATGATCGCCGTTCGTGCCCGCAACTCGGCCGCGACGACTTCCCTTCGGCGTCGGCGGCCGCCTGACGTACTGGCAGAACGGGTCGGGTGGGGGAGGGGAGCACGCGCCGAGCGGGTCGGCTCGAACCCGTCTCGCAAGCGCATCCGTATAGATACCACGATCACGGTTGGAACATCCCATGAATGGCGGATATCAGGGATCGGTGCCACGAAGGGGAGTCCTGCGTTGTTTCTTGCCGAGAACGCTGCTGGGGCGACCTGCTCGCCCCTCCGGTCCTCGCTGATATTGACGCGCGAACATCCCATGTCTGACATTGCTCGTGTTCAGTTCGCCGGTTGCGCCCCACTCGGGATCGGCTCCCCGTCGCGCGGGTGGTTCACCGCACCAGAGGTGCCCTGCCCTGCTCGTCCGGCGGAGTCAGGGCAGGGCCACTGGAGCACCCGTCTTGGCATGCTGTCGTGGGACGGCTCTCAACCGATCGGGCGGCTCCCCGCGCGGTGGTAGGGGTGGCGGGTCAAGGGAGCGTGGTCCACTTCTGGTTGTTCTGGCCGTTGCAGGTCCACAGGATGACTGGGGTCCCGTTGGCGGTGCCGGCCCCGTTGGCGTCGAGGCACAGCCCGGCGTGGACGTTGCGGATCGACCCGTCGGCTTGCGTGGTCCACTTCTGGTTGTTCTGGCCGTTGCACGGCCAGATGACGACCGGCGTGCCGTTGGTGGTGCCCTGGTTGGAGGCGTCCAGGCACTTGTCGCCGTAGACGCGGATCTCGCCTCCGGCCCAGGTGGTCCACAGCTGGTTGGCGGCCGTGTGACAGTCCCAGATCAGCGTGGTCGTCCCGGCTGCGGTGGAGGCGCGGTCCACGTCCAGGCAGCGGCCGGACCCGGTGCCGCGTAGGCGTGCGGTGGTGGCGGCCTGCGGGCTGCCCCCGCTCACCCGGAACACGGCGACGCCGTGCGCGGGGACGCTCGCCGAGATCTGCCCGGAGGTGCTGGACGTGCCGCCGGTCCACAGGTCGGTGAGGGTGAACGAGCTGCCGGACAGGCCGACTTGCGCGGCCGTGGTGGTGACCGTCGCGGCACCCTCGCCCCGGTTGAACAGGCCCACCGCGACGGAGCCGTCGGACAGGGGCTTGGCGAACACCTCGGTGCTGCCGTCGTCGCGGACCCGGCGCCCGCCCGCGCCCAGCGAGTCCTGGTTCACCGCGAGCAGGCGGGGGTTGCGCAGGATGGCGCTCACGTCGGCGGACATGGTGCGGATGTCGTTGCCGGCCATGAGCGGGGCGCTCATCAGCGACCACAGGGCGAAGTGGGAGCGGGACTCGGTCAGTGTCAGGCCGGGGCGGCCGACGACCAGCATGTCGGGGTCGTTCCAGTGTCCCGGTCCGGACTGTGCGGCCAGCGGCGCGGTGACGTCGAGGACGTTGCCGACGCCCATGGGATAGCTGTTGGTGTTGTTGTTCTGCCAGATGTCGAGCAGGTCCTCGGTCGTCCGCCACAGGTCGGCGACCTCGCCCCAGTTGTATTTGTCGCCGGTGGGGGCGTGGAAGCTGTTGGGGTTGATGCTGTAGACGATCGGGCGCCCCGTGGCGCGCAGGGCGTCGCGCATGATGGTGAACTGTGCGATCTGCTCGGTGAGGGTGCCGTTGCCGGAGCACCAGTCGTACTTGAGGTAGTCGACGCCCCATGAGGCGAACGTGTTGGCGTCCTGGGCCTCGTGGCCCTTGCTGCCGGTGGAGCCGGGGTAGGTGCCCACGCCCTGGGCGCAGGTTTTCTCGTTGGGGGCCTGGTAGATGCCGAACTTCAGGCCCTTGCCGTGGATGTAGTCCCCGAGCGCCTTCATGCCGCTGGGGAACTTGGTCGGGTTGGCCCGCAGATTGCCCGCCGCGTCGCGCTGCGGGTCGAACCAGCAGTCGTCGACGACGACGTACTGGTAGCCCGCGTCCTTCATGCCGGAGGACACCATGGCGTCGGCGGCCTCGCGGACCTGCGCCTCGGTGATCCCGCATCCGAAGCTGTTCCAGCTGTTCCAGCCCAGCGGCGGGGTGAGCGCGGGGCTGCCGGGTGCGGCCTCGGCGGTCGTGCCTGCTGAGGCGGTGACGCAGGCGGTGAGCGTCAGTGCGGTGGCCGTGAGGAGACGCAGCAGTCGTCTGTGTAGGGGGACCATGGGGGCCTTCCTGGGAGATGAGGCGGAAGCGGCTTGTGACCGTGCCTGTCAGGCACGGTCACAAGCGTTCTGGTCGTGTGCCCGCGGGTCAGCGCTGCAGGGTGAGCAGGCCCGGCCGGTAGGGCAGTTGTATGTAGGAGGTGTTCGGCGGGACGTTGGGGGACAGGCCCTGGTAGAGGAACTGGAGGTTGCAGGGGTCGATGGTCATGGTCTGGTCGGGGTTGTTGCGGACCAGGTCACCGTGGCTGATGTCGTTGGTCCAGGTGGCTCCGCTGTTGGCCTTGCCGGCGAAGGGGTTGCTCTCGGTGGCGGCCTGAGGGGTCCACGGACCGTTCAGGCTGGAGGCCGTGAACGAGCGGAAGAAGCGGTTCTCATTCGCACCCCGAGCCTCGACGATCATGAGGTACTGGTTCTGGCCCTGGACCTTGTAGACCTCCGGCGCCTCGAACAGGTTCTTCACCGTGTCGCTCATGATCGTCGTGTACGACGAGCCGAAGCTGGCCGGGAAGTTCCCGATCGGCATGGTCGACTGGTAGATCTTGCCGTTGTCACCGGCGAAGAACATGTGCATGTTCTGGCCGTCGGCGATCATGGTCGGGTCGATCGCGCTGCCGTCAGGGAGGCTGCCGGTGAACAGCGGCTGCGGCGCGGACCAGCCGGCCGGGTTGGTGGGGTCGCTGGAGGTGCGGTAGACGAAGGGCCATTGGGTGCCCCACCCGTTTGAGGTCAGCACCCAGATGTTCTTGGGCGCGAAGTAGAACAGTTTGGGAGCCACCGCGGACGAGGGCATGGCGATCTGCCCGGCCGAGCCCATGTCCGACCAGTTCGTGAAGGGAGCGAACCCCATCGATTTCCACGACGACCCGTCAGAGTAGGTCGCGTAGACCAGGTGCCGGCCGTTGTGCGTCACGGTGGTGAAGTCCTTCAGTGAGGCCCACCCGTTCGCCGGCTGGGCCAGCGCGCCGGTCGAGCTCCACCGGTACGTCGACGGAAGAGCACACGTGCCGCCCGGCGGCGCGGACAGGCCAGTCCACTTCTGGTTGTTGCTGCCGGTGCAGTTCCAGAGCTGCACCGCCGTGCCGTTGGCCGTGGCGCCGCCACTGACGTCCAGGCACAGCCCGGACTCCACGGCGACGATCGTGCCGTCGGAGTTCACCCGCCACTGCTGGTTCGTACCGCCGTTGCAGGACCAGATCACCGGCCGGGTACCTGCCGTGTTGGCGTGGCCCGGAACATCGAGGCACTTGCCGTACACGGTCAGCTGGTTGTTGTCCGTGAGCGTCCACTGCTGGTTGGTCCCGCCATGGCAGTCCCAGATCTGCAGGTTCGTGCCGTCGGTCTGGTTGGCGCCCGGCACATCGAGACACCGGTCGGAACCAACGCCGCGCAAGGCACCGGTGGTGGCCGCCTGAGCCGGGTTGGCGACGAGCGTCGCCGCCGAAGCGACCAAAGCCGCGAGCAGCACGGACAGATGCCTGCGGCTGAGAGTACGTCTGAGCATGGGGACCTCATTCCTTGGGTGAGCGGTTCCGGTCGGCCCCGTCGGGGGCGGTCCGGACTGATGTACTGCGCTTTTCGTTCGGCATGTCGAACAATGGTCGCAGCGTCGAGCAGAGTGAAGGGCAGAGAGCGACCAAGACCTGGTTCCGGGGCAGATCTCAGTTCCTGACGATGCGCCACCGGTTGTCGGCGGTACCGTCGTCCGAGTCCTGGACTGCGAACGCGCCCACAGCGGTGGAGTTGTCCGCGATGGCGAGCAACTTGCCGCTGTTCTCGTTGCGGATCTTGTAGGTCCCGTCTCCCTGGTCGAGCAGCGTCCATCTGTGGTCGGCGGTGCCGTTGTCCGACCACTGCAGGACGGTCGCGTCGTCCGCCGTGGACATGCTCTGGACGCCGAGCACCTTGCCGCTGTGGGCGTTGCGGAAGCGGAACCCGTTCCCGTCGGTGATCATGTACCAGTCATGGTCGGCGGTGCCGTTGTCCGACCACTGCAGCGCGCGGCCACCGTCGGCCGTGGACATGTTCTGGATCCCCAGCAGGAGCCCGCTGCCCACGTTGACCAGACGGACGCTGCCGCCGGCGTTCCAGTAGACGCTGTAGTTGTGGCCGTGCGCGTCGTGGAACGGGCCCAGGTTGACGGTGGAGCCGTTGGCGGTGGCGGTGAAGGCGAGCGAACTGCTGCTGGTCCGTTTGATCGAGGACGTGTTCAGCGACGGGAGGGAACTGAGCGCGGAGTCACCGTAGTTGCCGGACAGGACCACCGGGCCGTAGGTGACCGCGGAGACGTTCCTGTTGTCGTTGGCCGCTCGCATGACGATCCGCATGGGCAGGCGAACGGTGACCGTGTCGCCGGAGCTCCAGGAGCGGCTCAGGGTGGCGTAGCTGCCGGGGTTGGTGGTGATGTTCTGGGCGACGCCGTTGACGCTGACGGTGGCCCCGGTGGTCCAGCTCGGGATGCGGATGCGCATCGCCCAGGTTCCGCTGACGTTTCCGGTGACCTGCAGGGTCGTGGTGTCGCTGACGGGGTACGACGTGGTCTGGGTGACCGTGATTCCGCGCTCCGACCAGTTGAGCACCGAGGGCACGAACAGGTTCACGATCAGCGTGTTGTCGCTGCGGAAGTAGATGGAGTCCATCAGCCTGGTGTGCATCTCCAGGCCGGTGCCCTGGCAGCACCAGAAGGTGCCGTAGTCGGTGCTCCAGGTACCGCCGCCCCACGCCGGGCCCACACCGCGTCGGCCTCCCGGGTTGAGCGGGGTGAAGTAGGTGACGTGGCCGTGGTTGTCGGCCGGGTTCTGCTGGCCGATCATCTGGTTCAGCCACGCCCGCTCGTAGTAGTCGAACAGGGCGGCCCGGTTCGGGTCCAGCGCGAACAACTCACGGGTGAGGGTGAGCATGTTGAAGGTGTTGCAGCTTTCGCACGTGTCCTTGTTCAGGAAGCCGGCGATGGCGTTCGGAGCGCGGAAATGCTCCGCCTGGCTGTTGCCGCCGATGGCATAGGTGTGCGAGTTGACGGTGATGTTCCAGGCGTTGGTGGCGATGTCCCGGTAGCGGGTGGTGCCGGTCGCCTTGTACTCGCGGGCGGCCCCGATCCACTTGGGTACCTGGGTGTTGGCGTGCAGGCCGCCCAGCTGGTCCTGGTTGGACGCCAGCGGGTCGAACACCGCGGCGTGGTCGAACCGTCGGGCGACGGTGAGCCACCGCGCATCGTTGGTCTGCTGGTAGAGATCGGTCAGCACGGTGTTCATGCCGCCGAACTCGGTTTGCAGCATGGCCTGCATCTGCTGGCTGGTCAGCCGGCCGGTGCGCCAGTCGACCCACCCCGCCAGGGCGAGCAGCACGTCCCGGGCTTGTGTGCTGCCGATGTGGCGCCATACGTCCAGCAGGCCGGCGAGGGTCTTGTGGATGGTGTAGTACGGCACGTTGCCGTTGCTCAGGGTCCGCTGCTCGAGAGCGGTGAAGTCGGACTCGGGGTAGCCGGAGAGGTACCCGGCGTTGAAACCGGCGGCGCTGTTGTTGGCCTGGCACTTGGCCAGCTCCGCAACCATGTAATTTGCCTTGTCCCGGCAGGTGGTGTCCCCGGTCACCGCGTAGAGCTGTGCCCATGCCGTCAGGAAGTGCCCTTGGACGTGGGTGCGGAAGGGGAAGTCCGGCGCGTCCCAACCGCCCGTGGCAGCCGCACCGTTGGTGGACAGCCGGTGGTTGACTCGGAAGTTGTACAGCAACCGGTCGACATCGACGAACCGCAGGTAGTTCTGCGTACGGTTCTGGTTGTCCAGCCACCGGCTTCCGGTGAGCCGGACCTGGCCGAGCTCGAAGGGGTGGGCGGAGACCCCGATGTCGGCCCTTGCGGGGGGAATGGCCGCGTGGGCGGGAGAACTGCCGATGAAGGATCCGGTGGCAGAGGCAGCGGCGGTGGCCCCGGCCATTTGCAGGAGGCGCCGTCTGCTGACGGAGGAAGACATCCTGAACCTTTCGGTGAGGGGGGAGAGCGACTGCTTGGTCGTCAGTGCGTCCGCTCGCATGTCCGACGGCCGGATGCAGTACGTCACGGGCTTGTCTCCCGCCGATGTGGCGTCATACGTGGCAGGCCGACGACATCGCAGCGGAAGCGTTGGGGGCGGCTACTGTCCCGGCCGCCATGCCGGCGAGAACCGAGGCGCGTGAGACTCCTCCGGCATTGCGGCTGGTCCTGTTCGCTCGTCGGAACTCCGCCCGGAGCCGGCGACTGTGAACCGGGCGGCAGCCCTGCTGGGCAACGAGGCCTGGGATTCATGGACAACTCTTCCTCCGGGCCCGGCCGGTCCGCTTGGCCAATCGCCGTGGCGAGGGGCGTCATTGTTCGAAATTGCGAACGATGTACGGCAGTTCGATCAGAAGATAGATTTGGGACGGGGTGCCGTCAATGTTTCCGGCGGGTTCCGTTCCGGTGTATTCCGTGGCGCCTGGATCACGGAAAAGTCGTTACTGCCGCATCAGTTGACTTCCGTGCGGGGCTCCCTCTACGTTCGGCGCCGACCATGTCCGGCAATTCGATCCGCGTTCGAAACACCGGGCCATCGCGGTGCGAGAGCGCTCCCGCCTCCGGAAGGAACCCCTCGCGGACTGCAAGCAGGACGAGGACCGCCCGTGGCCCGGTGGCGCCGTGCGAGGAGGGCGGCGCGGACGACAGTGCCGGAGGAAGACCGTACGGGGCGGAAGGGAAGAGACGACGATGAACGGGCCGCGAGGGAGTTTCTGAGCGCGGTGCGGGAGGCGCTGGCCGGCGTACAGGCTCCGAGAGCTCCGACGACGTACCGCTCCCGCCCCGTCGTCGTTCCGACCACGCGGGGCCGGACTTCGTCACGCTGTTCACCGAGCGCGCCGCCGAGTACCGCACCACGGTGGGCCGTGTTCGAGCGGTCGGCGACTCGGCCGTCGTCGGGCCTGGACGAGCCCTGGTTCCGCCGGAAGACTCCCGCCGCTGACGGTCGGCGGGCTCGACGGGGCGGACGCCGTGGCCGCCTCCGCCGCATCGCCGCCGTCACCGGGGCTGTGGCCCTCGACCACAGCCCCGGCTGGGGAGCGCAGGGTTCTGACCCGGTGATGTACCACTGAGTGCTGAGTGGCAGTCTCGTTCAGCGGCATCAGGAGACGGTGAACATCTGGTGGTCGGCGCCGTCGAACGGGCGTTGCTCCAACTGGTCGCCCTGGGCGCTGCCCGCAGTGAGGTAGAGACCGCTGTGGTGATTGAGAAGCCGGATACGGCCGTTGCCCGCGTCTTCCGCCAGCCATTCGTCGTTGGCGTTCGCGTTGGCTTCGTACGCGTACTGGATGGTCTTCGCGCCTGGGTGTGTCCGTACGACTGACGAACTCGAGTCCGGTAGTGAAGTCGGCCTGGCTGGTCACCAGCCCGATCGGAGCGGGTATCAGGGCTTGGCGGCAGTTCCAGGTCGCGCCGAGCGAGAGGGCGCCGTTCGCATCCGGCGCCACGGTGGCGTGCACGCCGTCACAGCCGGTCTGTGCGACACCGGGCTGGACCGAGGTCCAGCTCCCCGGCGTCGCGGCGGACGCGGGCGCCGCGGTGACCGAGCCCATGACGGTGAGAACGGCGGCGGCCGTACCAACTGGAGGAGATTCTCCGGCGAACGCATCGACCTCCAAGGCGGATCCAGGGGCGGAGGTAGCACGGCCGCTCGGCCGGGCCGGTGGCCCGGAGGGGGCTTCGCGGCGCGGGCCACCTGGCGAGCGACGGTCTGTGGCTCTTTCGGCTCCTGTGAGGCGGCTCTTCGCCTGTGCCGCTGCGGCGTCCTGTTCCCCTACGACTCCCTTTCTCTCTTGTCCGGGCCCGGCGGCCTTCGGAGTGCGGCGAGGTCAGCGGTGGTCGACCAGGTCTCCGCCCCAGGTCCTGACCGCTGGTGGGCCGTACGGTGTGCCTCCCGGCGCTCGGCCCGGGGGAACCTCCGGAGCCAACTGCCTGTCCACCCAAGCGAGTTGTCCGACAAATCGAACGGCATTCGTAAGATCCGCCAGACGTTAAGTGCGGGAAGCAGGAGGCGTCAATACGTCCGGCATGCCTGGCGGGGCAGTGCCCCGCCGGTGCGGAAACGCCTCAAGGGCGCCGTGTCCCTACGCGCCGGCGAAGGAGCCGCTCCGTGCGGCGTGACCGCCGAGCACCGCTCCGACCAGCCGCCTCTCGAAGGACCGCAGTAACTGCTCGAGATCCGTGGCGTCGAACGACGCCGCATCCGTCCCGAGACTGATTCCGGCCGTCTCGGACATGCCCCATACAACGAAGCAGAGCTTTCCGGAGTAGGTGTCGATGTTCTTGGGGAATCGTCCGTACCGGCTGGACGCCATGGCTCGCTCGAAGTCCTGCCGTGCCCTGTCCACGCGAGCCCGGATCAGCGTGCGGGGCGCAATGGGGCGGATGTTGACCATGTACGGGTTGTCCGCGGAGCGGCCCAGTTCGGCGGAGACTTCGTCCAGGGACCTGGCGTAGCGCTCGGGCTCTCGCAGGCTGACGGAGGAGGATTTGACGAGTGCCGCGTCGACGGCACGACACAGCGCCGGGAACCGGTCACTGCCCATGGACGTGTCGACCGGGACCAGGACCCTGCCGGCGATATGGGCCACCGCCTCGCGGGCGAAGGTGGTCTGCCGGTTGGCCATCACGGTGTTGAACACGCACTTCTCGATGCCGAGGTGCTCGGCGAGCACGCAGGCGTATGCGGCTTGCAGGACGGCGGCCACGGATGTCCGGTACTGCTTCGCCAGACCGGCTGCCGCGAGCGCGACCGCCGCCGAGTCGAGGCAAACGAAGTTGTAGAGGGCGCCCCTGTGGCTCGCGGGCACCTGGAGTTCGGGCATGGCGGACTGACGGAGCATGGCCCGGTCGTGGGCGTCGACACGATGGGCGTGCCGCAGCCCCGAGGGACTGGCTTCGAAACCCGCGATCTGCCTCGGCTGCCACCCCCTACCGAGGTCGGCGCCCGGATCGGCGGCCAGTCGGGCCAGGCGTTCGGCCACGATCCGGGCGGCCGTCGTGTCCGCCGAGAAGTGGTGCAATGACAGCGCGATGTGGCGGGGGCTGCCGTCCACGGTGACGACGGCGGCCCGCAACGGCAGGTCGTCCGGGCCGAATCCGGGCTCGGCCAGTCGAAGGGTGAGGGCGCTCAGCTCGTCGCTCGTCGCCGGGGCGTCGGAGGCGTACTCGTCGACCTGGAGCACGCCGGAGGCCACGACGACCGCGCGAGGGTGCCCGTCCGCGTCACGTGGATACAGCGTGCGCAGCGCCTCGAAGTGAGCCATGACCGCGGCGAAGGCATGAAGCACCGCGGCCATGTCGGGTGTGCTGTCGAGTACCCGCGCCATCCGTTGGTTCCTGTTGCGGGGGCCGTGGAGATGGGGGTGGCATCCTTCGCGTTCATGGGCCTTCTGCGACCAGGTCAGTGCATGCTCTCCGGCGGTGCCGGCGACGAAGACGACGTCATGGCGTGCGATCTGTCGCATGTCCGCCCGGCCCCCTCCGGTACGACGACGCGGCCGGAGCGCGGACGCCCCATGTTCGGGCAAAGGATAGTTCCGCGCGGACCACCCGGGTCAATGCTCAGTAGGTGTGGAACGCGACGGCGGACCGTCTTCCTCACCGCGTCCCACCGGTCCTTACCGCGTCCCGCCGGCGATCGCGGCCAGGTGGACACTGCCCCGCAGAACGAGATGCAGATCGTGCACCCCGGTCACCCCCGCCGGGATCGGCGCGCTGACCGTGCGCCAGTCGTACCGGCCGTCGGTGCCGGCGGGGACATGGAGGCCGACGAGCAAGGTGCCGATACCGGGGCCGCCGTCGGCGTAGATCTCGACGGTCGCGTCCTCGGTCGTGCGGGACACCTCGGCCATGATGACGCGCGGTCCGTCTGGCGGTCCGCCCAGGTCGACCGAGCGGTAGCGCAGTCCGCAGTGGAGGGCACCGGTTGCCGGCGTGACCGCCTCCCCCTTCTCCCGGGTTGCGTCGACGAGCGTGCCGCCCACGCACTCGTCGAAGTCGACGGCCTCCAGTCGTCCGCCGATGAGACTGCGTGCGGGGAGGGCCGACGGCCCCGTCACGGTGAGGGGCGCCGTCAGGGCGATGGCTTCGGCCGAGTGCCCTATGAGGATCTCGTACTCGCCCGGGTCCACGGCGAAGGCGCCGGCTGAGACGGACCAATGGGCCAAGGCCGCAACGGGCATGTCGAACTCCAGCCGCCGTCGTTCACCGGCGGCGAGGGAGACCTTGCGGAAGTCCGTCAGTCTGCGTCTGGGCGCACGGTGGCGGGCGGTGAGTGCGCGAGTGTAGAGCTGCACGGTCTCGGTGCCCGAGCGCCCTCCGGTGTTGGTGAGCTCGACGCTCACGGTCAGGGTGTCGTCCTGTGCCGCTTCCCGGGCGGACAGCCGCAGGTCGGAATAGGCGAAGCTGGTGTAGGACAGGCCGTGCCCGAACGGGTAAAGCGGTGCGGCGTCGTGGTACTGGTACGTCCAGCCGGCGCTGATGATGTCGTAGTCGAGGCGGCCGGGCAGCGGGTCGTCGCCGCGGTACCAGGTCTGCGGGAGCCGTCCGGAGGGTTCGGCCTCGCCGAGCAGGAGCCCGGCGAGCGCTCGGCCCGTCTCCTGCCCGCCGTGGGAGGTCCACACCACGGCGGGCAGGTGCTTGTCCGCCCAGTCGACGGCGTACGGGTAACTGCTCATCACGACCAGCACCGACTCAGGGCGCTCGGTGGCGACGGCGCGCAGCAGGGCTTCCTGCGCGGGCGGCAGCGAGATGCCCGTACGATCCTCGGTCTCGCGGCCGTTGATGTGCGGGTCGTTGCCGAGGACGACCACGGCGACGTCCGCCGAGGCGGCGGCCGCGACGGCTTCGGCGATTCCGTCCCTGACGACCCTTCGGGTCCAGCGTTCCGCCTTCTCGGGGGCTTCGGCGCAGAGGGTGACCCGGCCGGTGGCGGGGTCCACGGCGGCGTATCGGCCGTTGCTGATGTTGCGCAGCAGTTCAGTGCCGTCCGGCTGGGGTTCCAGTCGGAAGGTCTCGTGGACGAACCAGCCGTTCGGTTGCGTCTGGTCGGCGGCGAGGGTGAGGTCCCCGTCCTTGAGGGTCACGTAGCGCTCCGTGCGCGCGTTGCGGAGGGTCAGCACTCCTTCACCCCAGTCGAACAGGTCGTGGCAGGCGTTGCCGCCCGCCTCCTGTTCGTCCGACGGAGCACCGGCCACCATGGGCCCGCCGGGGTCGAGCGCCGGGACGCGCAGGAGGCCTCCGGTGGAGGCGGCGCGCAGCGTGATCCGGTCGACTCCCTCCGCGCGGACCACTTCTGTGCCGTGCTCCTTGAGTGCCGCCTCCAGGCCGGTGGCGATGGTGATCCGGTACGGCATGGTGCCGCTGTACCAGTCCTCGAAGAGGGTGTCCGCCAACGGACCGACGAGCGCGACGCGCCCGCCGGGGGCCGGTGACAGCGGCAGTGCGCCGTCGTTCTTCAGCAGCACCACCGACTCCGTGGCGGCGCGCAAGGCGAGCGCCCGGTGTGCGGGGCTGTCCACGACGTCGTCGCGGATGCCGGCGTAGGGGTCGAGGTCCGGATCGAACTCGCCGAGGCGGAAGCGGATCGACAGATGGCGTCGCGCGGCGCGGTCGATGTCGGCCTCGGTGAGCAGTCCGCGGTCGACCGCCGTGCGGAGTCTGCCGAGGGTGAGGCTGCCGTCCTCGCCCATGTCGGTGATGCTGTCGACGCCGGCACGTACCGCCGCCGCGTGGGAGGTGGGGTGGTCGTCGAAGTAGTGCTCCGATTCGACCAGGTTGGTCACGGCTCCGGCGTCGCTGCAGATGAACAGCTCGTGACCGGTGGGCTCGGCCCAGCGCCGTACCTCTGTCTCCAGCAGTGGACTGACGTGGCAGGGACGGCCGTTGATGAGGTTGTAGGCCGGCATGACGCCGGTGGCGGCGCCGGAGGCGATGGCCGGGCGGAAGGCGGCGAGGTCGTATTCGTGCAGCACCCTGGGCGGCACCACGGACGAGGTGAGGTCGCGCTCGTCCTCGTTGTTGTAGGCGAGGAAGTGCTTCAGGAGCGGTGCCGTGCGCAGATAGACCGGGTGGTCCCCGGCCAGCCCGCGGCAGAAGCTGACGGAGAGCCGGCCGGTGAGCACCGGATCCTCCGCATACCCCTCCTCGTTTCTGCCCCAGCGGGGGTCGCGCAACAGGTTCACCACGGGGGCCCACACCTGCAGGCTGTGCCGGTGGCCATCGCCGCAAGGGCGCTGGTGGAAGGCGCGGGACTCGGTACCGACGGCCGTGGCGACCTCGTGCAGCAGCTCCTCGTCCCAGGTGGCCCCCAGCCCTGTCGCCTGCGGGAACACGGTGGCCGGCCCCAGCCAGGACACGCCGTGCAGGCCTTCGGTGCCGGTCTTGAAGGGGGCCAGCCCGAGACGGGGGACTCCTGGTGAGTACTGGTAGAGCAGCTCGATGCGCTCGTCCAGCGTCAGCCGGGAGATCAGGTCGTCGACTCGCTGTGCGAGGGGCAGCGCGGGGTCACGGAACGGCAGGTCGGTGGTGGGCGGCTCGGGGGGTGTGGCGGCAGTACTCACCTGAGAAGTCCCTTGCAGGAGGTCGAAGGAGAACGCGCGGGAAGCGTGGGTGACTGCGGACCGGGCGGCGTACGGCTTTCCTCGATCGCAGATCGTGCAGTCGAAGCGCTTCGACGTTGGCATGACGCTGAGTCGTGTGTCAATCACAGGTCGCTCAGCCGCCGCAAGTCGCTTTCCCGGCGTCGCCGCTTCCCTCTGAGGGTTTGCCTGGAAGGCCAGCTCACCTGAGGTGAAGCCGTATGGAGGGCGGGGCGCGCCGTCACTCTCGACCATGTCTGTTACCGAAAAGTGACCTGGGTGGCCCGTTGTCGCCCAGGAAACACAGCCTTAGTGTCACCGAAACGTCGAAGCGCATCGACTTGGATTCCTCCCGCCCTCCCGCCCTCCTGACTTCAGGCCACCGGCCGACGCAGGTCGGCCAGCCCGTCGGTCGGATCCACGAAAACGAAGGGCCGCAACGACATGAGCATGGAGATGAACCGCCGAGCCGTCCTGCGAACGGCCGCCGGCGTAGCGGGCGCCGCCTCTCTCTCACCTCTGCTGGCCGCCTGCGGCGGCAGCGGCTCCGGTGCCGGCAAGGGCGGCACCAGCAGCAAGAAGGGCCTGGCCGCCGCGCTGCCCGCCTATGTGCCCAGCACGGTCGGCAAGCCGGACATAGCATCCGTCAGATTCCCCAACGGAGCGGTCACGGAGCCGGGTTACCTCACATTTCCCGCCGAGCCGGTCGTCACGGTGAAGAAGATCCCGAGATTCATGAACGGGCAGGCCCAGACCGGTGGCCTGGTGGGTCGGCACCTGGCCGACCTGACGCCCTACCTGTCGGGCGACAACGCCAAGGAGTACCCCCACCTGGCGGCCATCCCCAGTAGTGGCTGGATGTCGGGTGCCTGGGAGAACAAGCTCTACGGCATCCCGTCCTCCAGAAGCATCTGGCCAAGGGCATGCTCACCGGCGCGATCAAGGGCTAGGGACGCACATGATGCAGCGCATCACCGAACGCCTCCCCGAGCACCAGGACAAGCACGCCTCGAGTTCGGTTTCGGTGGCCACGACCTGCTCACGCGGAGCCGGTCGGCACGGACGGGCTGACGCTCTCCGCCCGTGCGCGGCGGTACTGCGCCAGGGCTGACACCGTCCACCCACCCTTCTCCGACCACACCGGAGCCGACGGGACCGCTGCTTTGTGCGCAGCCCCGTACGGACCCGCACCCGAAAGGCAAGGACCCGTCATGAGTGATGTCCCGCACCTCTCCCGGCGAGGACTGCTGGCCGCCGGCGCGGCCGCAGCCGCTCTCCCTGTGTTCGCCCCCTCCGCTGCCTCCGCCGCGTCCGCCCACGCGGCCGGGAAGGCCCGACGCGTGCCCTACACCTTCCGCAACGCGGAGATAGTCGGCGGCGGCTTCGTCACCGGCATCATCTTCAACCAGAGCGAGTCCGGACTGGTGTACGCCCGTACCGACATCGGCGGCGCCTACCGCCTCGACAAGGCGTCCCGGCGGTGGATCCCCCTCACCGACTGGATCGGCTGGGACGAGTACGGACACACCGGCATCATCAGCATCGCCACCGACGAGGTCGACCCCGACCGCGTCTACCTGGCGGCGGGCACCTACACCATGCCCGAATGGGATCCGAGCATGGCGGCGATCCTGCGCTCGAACGACCGCGGCCGCACCTGGAAGACCACCCCGCTGCCGTTCCGGCTGGGCGGCAACATGCCCGGCCGGGGCATCGGCGAGCGGCTGGTGATCGACCCCAACCGCAACAGGATCCTCTACTTGGGAGTGCGCGGGGGCCACGGGCTGTGGCGCAGCACCGACCACGGCAAGACCTTCGCGAAGGTGACCAGCTTCCCCAACCCGGGCAACTTCGTCATCGACCCCACCGACCCCGACGGCTACAACGGCGACAACCTGGGCGTGCTGCAAGTCGTCTTCGACAAGCGCACCGGCAGAGCGGGCAGGGCCACCCGGACTCTCTACGTCACCGTCGCCGACAAGGACAACATCCTCTACCGGTCGACCGACGCGGGAGCGACGTGGGAACGCGTACCCGGGCAGCCCACCGGCTTCATCCCGCACCACGCGCTCTTCGACCACGTCGGCGGCCACCTGTACCTGGCGACCAGCGACACCGCCGGCCCCTACGACGGCTCCAAGGGCGACGTGTGGAAGCTGGACACCGCCACCGACACCTGGTCCCGCATCAGCCCGGTGCCGTCCACCAGCGACGACAACGCCTACGGTTACAGCGGCTTGACCATCGACCGGCAGAACCCGGACACCCTGATGGTGTCCACCCAGGTCAAGTGGTACCCCGACTGCATCCTCTTCCGCTCCACCGACGGCGGCGCGAGCTGGACCCGCGCATGGGACCAGGGCCCGAACTCCGAGCGCACCCTGCGCTACGACATCGACATCTCCGCCGCCCCCTGGCTGACCTGGAACGCCTCGCCATCGCTGCCCGAGATCGCACCGAAGCTGGGCTGGATGATGGAGTCCGTCCAGATCGACCCCTTCGACTCCGACCACTTCATGTACGGGACCGGAGCGACGATCTACGGCGCCGACAACCTGACCGACTGGGACAGCGGCGGCACGGTCCACCTGTCCGTGCGCGCCCAGGGCCTGGAGGAAACCTCTGTCCTGTGTGTGATCAGCCCGCCCGCCGGTGCAGCACACCTCTTCTCGGGCGTGGGCGATGTCGGAGGCTTCCGGCACACGGATTTCCACAAGGCACCGAAGATGTACGACAGCCCGACCTTCGGCGGCACCACGACCCTGGACTACGCGGAACTGGCGCCCCACACCATCGTGCGGGTCGGCCACCCCACCAGCGGCTGGACCCAGCACTTCGCCGTCTCCACCGACAGCGGCGACACCTGGAAGCCGTCGGGCAGTGAGCCGTCCGGAGTCACCGGGCCCGGAGACGCAGACCAGGCCGTCGCGATCAGCGCCGACGGCAGGCGGATCGTCTGGTCCCCGGCCGGCGCGCCGGTCAGCTGGTCCGACGACCACGGATCCACCTGGACGGCGTCGAAGGGGCTGCCGACCGGGGCCCTCGTGCGCTCCGACCGGGTGAACCCGGCGAAGTTCTACGCCTACAACTCCGGCGTCTTCTACCGCAGCACGGACGGCGGCAAGAGCTTCACGGCCACGGCGGCGACCGGTCTGCCCACCGCGGGAAACGTCCGGTTCAAGCCGGTCCCGGGCCACGAGGGCGACATCTGGCTGGCCGGCGGCACCACCAAGCCCACCACCCC
This sequence comes from Streptomyces cyaneochromogenes, assembly GCF_003963535.1. Classification (GTDB taxonomy): domain Bacteria; phylum Actinomycetota; class Actinomycetes; order Streptomycetales; family Streptomycetaceae; genus Streptomyces; species Streptomyces shaanxiensis. Next base: position 9,397,081 of record NZ_CP034539.1, read on the forward strand.
CACACCGTACGGGCTGTGGCGGTCGACCGACTCCGGAACGTCCTTCACCAGGTTCAAGGCGGTGGACGAGGGCGACGTCGTCGGATTCGGCAAGGCCGCGCCCGGCGCCACCTACCCCGCCGTCTACACCAGCTCCAAGATCCACGGCGTGCGCGGCATCTTCCGGTCCGACAACGCGGGCCGGACCTGGGCCCGCATCAACGACGACCGGCACCAGTACGCCTGGACCGGCAACACCATGACCGGAGACCCCCGGGTCCACGGTCGCGTCTACTTCGGGACCAACGGACGCGGAGTCATCTACGGCGACCCGAAGTGAGGTCCGCCTCCCGGTCGCCTCGCTCCGCACCTGGCGTCCCGAAGAGGAGAGCGACGAGGCCCTGCCGCCAGGGCAGGACGACCGACTTCTTCTCTCCTGTGTGATCCCCCCACTCAGCACACATTCCGGAGGGCTGATGAAATTCCGTATCGGATGGGCCGCGCTTCTCGCGGCTCTGGTTCTCGTCTTCACTCTGCCGAACTCGGCAGTGGCAGCGTCACAGACGTACTGGTTCAAGCACTACTCAACCGGCGGCAACGCCTCGACGTGGTACGCCAACGACAACTCCTGGGGTGTGAACTCCCCGACCGGCACTGGCTTCGTCGCCATGGTCAACGGCAAGGACTGGGGCTGGTCTTCCCCGGTGACCACGCTCCCCAAGAAGATCGGCGCCGTCAGCCCCAACAACAACACGTGGTTCAGCCAGTCGGCCTGGCCGAAGTCAGGCTCGCGCTACAACGCCACGTACGACATCTTCATCGACCCCTACCCCGAGCCGAACAACCGCAACTCCAAGACCGAGCTGATGATCTGGCTCAACTGGTTCAACACCCAGCCGCTGGCCGACCGCTACGACGGGAACGGCAACGCGATCCCGACCGTGACCAACGTCAGCCTGGGCGGCCGCAGCTGGGACATCTACGACTACAACTGGCCGAACGGCGACCACACCCTCAGCTTCCTGGACAGGAGCAGGTCCGGCTGGTGGTCCGGCAGCCTCACCCCGTTCTTCAACTACGGCCTGAGCAAGGGCCTCTACACCAACGACCACTACCTCAACAGCGTCATGGCCGGCTGGGAATTCGGGCCGGGTGACTACACCGCCCACTCCTGGGGCGCCGTGGGCTTCTGACGCCGCCACAAGCAGAAGGGCGGACCAGTGACCTGCCGCCCTCTGCCCGGAAGCAGCGCCCCGACTCTCCGCAGGGAGCCCCGCCATGACGGCACGTAGCGTCACCGACCGCTTGGGCGGGCTCGCCTTCGGCGGGGACTACAACCCGGAGCAGTGGGACGAGCCGGTCTGGAAGGAGGACGAGGAGGGCAGGCCGTCCGCCTCCAGCGCCCACAACGGAGGAGCGGATCACCCTGTCGGACGGTTCGCACGGCACCGTCTGGAGCGAGTCCCTGCGCGCCGAGCGCGGAAACCGTCGCCGTCTGCACCCACGGCATGCTCACCGACAGTCCCGCGCTCACCCGGCACCGCTTCGGCACCGGTGAGGGCTGGTACCTCTCCACCCGCCTGGAGGACGCCGACTACGCCGCCCTGGTCCGCCGGCTGCTCGACGAGGCCGGTATCGAGCCCGAACCGCCGGGTCTGCCGACCGGTGTCGAAGCCGTCACCCGGCAGGCGCCCGACGGCCGCCGCCGGCACGTCCTGATCAACCACGGCGCCACCACCCTGCGCCTGCCGGAGCCCGCCCACGACCTGCTCACCGGGGCCGTCGCACACGAAGTGCCGCCCGGTGGCTGCGCGGTGCTGCGCAAGCCCTGACCTGGAAAGGCCACCATGAGCAAGGAACAGCGGAACTTCCGCTGGGGGCACGAGGCCCTTTGTCTGGAGATCGTCATCAATGACGACGGCAGCACGCGCCTGACACACCTCGGACTGCCCGGCGAGGCGGACAGCAGCCCCGGTACACCCCTGCCCCTGGTGGAGGTGACGGCCGCGGGCCACGGCCGCGGCTGGTCGGGGAGCCGTCTCGTCGACACCGGTCTCGGCGGGCGGCTGCGCCACCGGGCCCACCAGGTGACCCGCGACGGCGACTGGCACATGCTGACCGTTCACCTCCACGACCTGGAAACCGGGTTGTCCGCGGAGGTGACCTACCGGTCGCCGGACGGCCTGGCCGCACTCCGCAGCGAGGTGACCCTGCGCAACGAAGGGCAGGCCACGCTGCACCTGGAGTCGGTCAGCTCGCTCGTGGTGGGCTGCCTCACCCCGGACGGGCCCGCGGCCATCGACGGGGCGGACCTGCTGTGGGCGGAGAACGACTGGCTGGCCGAGTGCCGCTGGCAGCGACAGCCGATGCGCCTGACCACACCCGCCCTCAGCGGACGCGTGCACTACGGGCACGGCAAGGCCGGCTTCGCCCTGAACGGCCAGGGCAGCTGGTCCAGTTGCGGGCACCTGCCCATGGGCGGCCTCACGGACCGGCGCACCGGCCGCACCTGGGTGTGGCAGATCGAGCACAACGGCGGGGGCTGGCGCTGGGAGTGCCAGGAGCACGACCAGACCGCCTACGCGGCACTGTTCGGGCCCACCGACACCCACCACGGCTGGCGGCACCCCCTGGAACCCGGCGCCACCTTCCGCACCGTACCCGCCGCCCTGTCCTTCAGCCCCGACGGCGGCCCCGACGCCGCGTTCGCCGCGCTGACCCGCTACCGACGCGCCCAGCGCCGCCCGCACCCCGACCACCAGCGCCTGCCCGTCATCTTCAACGACTACATGAACTGCCTGATGGGCGAGCCCACCACCGACAAGCTCCTGCCGCTCATCGACGCGGCCGCCGACGCGGGCGCGGAGTACTTCGTCATCGACGCCGGCTGGTACGACGACGGTGACGGCTGGTGGACCACCGTCGGCGCCTGGGAGCCGTCCGCCTCCCGCTTCCCCGGCGAGAAGGGCATCCACGAGGTCCTGGACCGCATCCGGGAGCGCGGCATGGTGCCCGGCCTGTGGCTGGAGCCCGAGGTGATCGGCGTACGCAGCCCCATGGCCAAGTCCCTGCCCGACGAGGCGTTCTTCCGCCGCGACGGCGTCCGCGTCACCGAGTCCGGGCGGTACCACCTGGACCTGCGCCACCCCGCCGCCCGCGCCCACCTGGACCAGGTCGTGGACCGGCTGGTCGGCGAATGGGGCGTCGGCTACCTCAAGCTCGACCACAACATCGACCCCGGCTCCGGCACCAGCGCCCACCCCGGCGAGAGTCCGGCCGCGGGCCTGCTCGGCCACAACCGGGCCCACCTGGACTGGCTCGACGGCATCCTGGACCGTTATCCGCACCTGGTCGTGGAGAACTGCGCCTCGGGCGGCATGCGCTGGGACGACGCGATGCTGTCGCGGCTGCAACTGCAGTCCACCAGCGACCAGCAGAACCTGGACCGCTACGCGCCCATCGCGGCCGCCGCACCCACCGCCGTCACCCCCGAGCAGGGCGCCGTGTGGGCCTATCCGCAGCCGGACGACTCACTCGACGAGGTCGCCTTCACCATGGCGAGCGCTCTGCTGGGCCGTATCCATCTCTCCGGCGGCCTGCTGGAGTTGGGGCCCGAGGCCCGCGCCCTGGTCCACGAGGCGGTGGCCGTGTACAAGGCCATCCGCGCCGACCTGCCGCAAGCCGTGCCCTCCTGGCCCTTCGGCCTCCCCGCCTGGGACGACCCCTGGATCGCTCTCGCCCTGCACGCCACCACCACCACCTACCTCACCACCTGGCGCCGCCCCGGCGGCGAGGCCACCGCCACCCTGCACCTGCCCCACCTGCGCGGCTCCCACCTCCACGCGGACCTGCTCTACCCGTCCACCAGCAAGGCCACCACCACCTGGAACCCCGGCACCGGCGACCTCTCCCTGACCCTGCCCACCGCCCCTTCTGCCGTCCTTCTCCGTCTCGCCTGCAGGGAGACGAGCGCCGCTTAGCGGGGCACACCTCGGCGGGCTCCTTACAGGGGCCGGGCCTCCGCCCTGCCGAGCACCACCGTCCACCGGATCATGCGCATCGGCTCGGCGGTCCGGTACATCCGCACCGCACGCTCACGCAACTCCAGCGGGTACCTCCTCGGGGCAGGCATGCTCTGGGCGCCTCTCGAACGAGCGGCGCCTCCCGCGCACCAGTGTGGGCACACGGGCTCCGCCGACAGGTTGGTGGAGGCCGGCCGGTCGGTCCGGGCCTGTCGGTGCGGCACCAAGAGCATCAGCGGTCACAGTGCCGAGGGCAACAGCCGACAGCCGATCTAGCACAGTGGAACCATCCCAGCCCTCTGACGTGCAGATACTTGGGGTGCCATCGCGCGCGACTTCCCGATCGTCATCCCGGCCATCCGGAGGGCCGCGCATGTCCACGCGCGGGGATGGGGCGCCCCACCGAACCCGGCCTGACCGACCGTCTGTTCGGCGGTCGCGGCGGAGCCTACCTCCTGACGGCCCTCGGCGTGGTCGGTCTCGTGCACGTCCGGGCGGGGCGGTCGGTATGGTTGCGCCTCGTCGATGATCGACGGACTGTGCGCGGCCGGGGCCGTGGGGGAGGGATGGGGCGTGGGCAGGTTGCCTGACGTGTTCGCGGTGCCTCGGATGATGCGGCATTTCGCGGCCACCGGCGAGGGACTGCCGCCCGACGGCACAGTGGAGCTGGACGCGCCGGATTCCGCTCTGCGGGCAGCGCTCTCCTCGGCCCGGTCAGGTGCCTGGGCACCGGCGGCGGAACTGTTGGCACAGGCGCGCATCGCGCGCGACTGGGAACGGCGCGGTGAGTACAGCTCCGCCCTTGCCGAACTCGCCCTGCACCACACCGGATGGCTCGAGGACTGGCGTCAGGAGAGGCCCTTCGATGCCGATCTCGGCCTGGTGGCGGCCGAGTTGGAGATCGACCGTGCCTGGCAGATACGTACCGCCGCGCGCGCCCGCCACGTGTCGCAGGAGCAGTTCCGGGCGTTCCACACCGTCCTGCGCGACGCGGAACCGGTGCTGCGGACGGCCGCCGACCTCAACCCCGAAGACCCCGTCCCCTGGCGGATCCTCATCGCCCACGCCATGGGGCTCGGAGCTCCTCGCGAGGTGTTCGACGAGTATCTGGTCCGGGGGCGCGAAGCCGACCCGCATCACGTGGGGCTGCATGCCCGCGCGGTTCAGTACCTGGCACAGAAGTGGTACGGCTCGCACGCGGAGATGTTCGAGTTCGCCGAGTCGGCCGCCGCGGCGTCCCCTGAGGGTTCACCGCTGCGTGGACTGCCTCTGCACGCGGTCACCGAGTACGCGCTGGAGCACGAGGCGGGGATCGGACAGGGGCCGCTGGCGTGGTCCAGGATCGAGGGGCTCGTCGAGTCGGGCCTGGAGCTGTCCGCCGCGTTCGGGCCGGGCGACCGGCGGGCGGCGGGCTTCCGCAATCACCTCGCGCTCGCGCTGATCCGCTCGGGGCGCGAGGCCGAAGCCCTGGAGGTCTTCCGCCTCATCGGCACCGACGCGCGCACATTCCCCTGGGCGTACCTGGGCGATCCGCGGGAGATCTTCCTCCTCATGCGCCAGGGAGTTCGCGCCCATGTCGCCCGTCGGACACCGTACTTCGGCGGCTCCGCATCAGCGCCGACCGCCGTCGCCCCGTCGAACGCGGCGAACACCGCGAGCACGGCGGATACGACGGACGCAGACACGACGGATGCAGCGGATACGGCCCGAGCGACGCCCCCGCCCCCGCCCGCGGCCATGGCCATCGCTCTGGCCGGCGCACCACTGCGGGACGTCCGCGAGGCAATTCTGATCACCGGCACGACCATGCGTCTCGTCCCGGTACCCGGCAATGCGACTTTCGTCGAGACTGCGCCCTCAGCGGAACCTCCGGGCCGCCGCAAGGGTACGCGCACGACCCTGCTCGGCGAGGGCAGCTTGCCCCGGCTGGCCCGTACCTTCAGCCGGGGTGAGAGGTGGCCGGTCCTGGTGGCGGCCAAGGAGGGCGCTGACTACACCCTCCACCTGTACCGCGACGGCCGCCTGGTGACCGCTCACGCCTGGTGGGCCGACCCCGCCGGGATGCCGACGCAGGAAGAGGCACTGGACCGGGCGACCGCGCTGGCGGCTGCCTACGGCTTGAAGGACCATCGACCCCTCACCGCGGTACTGCGCGGTACCGGTGATCCACGACAGCACCTCGACGAGGCGTTCGCCACGCTCGGGCTCCCCTCACTCCCGGCCGGCTTCGGGTATCGCCCCGAGCCCCTGGCCGAGGTGCGGGGTGCCCAACTGGTCGAGCGGCGGTCCTTCTTCCGCGCGATCAAGGAGTCGCTGTCCTCCGAGCGCGACCGAGCCTCTGACGGGGAGCTACCCCCACTGACCTGACCTGACCTGACCGGACCTGATCGCGCCGCGTGGAGCGCGTGCGCGATCAGCGGCGCCGTCGTCAGCCGTACGACCTGCCGCCACGCGTCGTCTGTCGCGAGCCTGCCGATGGTGGACCTCGGTCACCGAATGGAACAATCCCGGCGGGATCGCGCCGTACGCACGCCACGGTCCTGTGAGGTTCCGGTCAGGAATCGAGAAGCGCAGTTCTCGTGGTCGTAGCTAGCGTCTGTGTCATGACTTCCATCGCATCCGTCACCCTTGAGGTGGCCGACCCCACAGCCGCCGACCGCTTCTACACCACCGCGTTCGAGCTGGGACGCCAGGTACGCCTGCGGGCGTCGGAGACACCGTCGGCCGGCTTCCGAGGTTTCACGCTGTCGCTCGTGGTGTCCCAGCCGGCCAACGTCAACGCCCTCATCGACGCAGCCGTCGAGGCCGGTGCCGCGACGCTGAAGCCCGCCAGCAAGTCGCTCTGGGGCTATGGGGGCGTCGTACAGGCACCGGACGGGACGATCTGGCAGGTCGCGTCGTCGTCGAAGAAGGACACCGGCCCGGCCACCCGGCAGTTCGACGAGCTCGTGCTCCTGCTCGGCGTCGAGGACGTGAAGGCCAGCAAGAAGTTCTACGTCGAGCACGGCCTCACCGTGGCGAAGAGCTTCGGCGGCAAGTACGTCGAGTTCGCCGCCGAGGCCGATCCCGTCAAGCTCGCGCTGTACAAGCGCAGTGGCCTGGCCAAGGTCGCCGGCATCTCTCCCGACGGCACCGGATCGCACCGGCTCACGATCGGCAGCGATGCCGAGCCTTTCACCGACCCGGACGGCTTCGCGTGGACCACCGCGTCGGAGACCGCCTCACTGTGAACCGGGTGACGCGGCTGGCTGCGGCCCGACGGTGAAGAGCAGGACCACCAGCTTGGACTGGCTGTACGTGGGAATCCTGTCGTACTCGACGGTCAGCTCGAGGTTCTCGAAGTGGATACGTGGTCAACGCGCGAACCAGAGTTTCAGTGGGACCCGCGCGACCCTCGCCCGGCTCAGAGCCGCTCCAACGCCCCGGTGACCATGCTGCGATTCAACCCGGGTGCAACCACCGTCCACGATGTCCCCGGACGTCGCCAAGCGACCACTCCCGCAGAAGCCGCCGCGCACTTCTCATTCGTCTGACACGTCCGACGTGTATCGGTCCCGCGCCGCTTCCGACTGACCGTCTGTATCAGGCGGGCCTGCTCGACGGCAGAACCCTCAAAAACCGCCGACATTCGATCACAAGCGACCAAAGTCCGTCCTACAATTCCCTCTTGCACCCACACGCCACCGACGCCGCATCGCGTTCCGGTCCGTGTGGTGGAAAACGGGGGGTTTGGTGAGGCAACGAGCCGTGCCTGCGGGCGTGTTGCGATTAGTCGTGCTGCGAGCGTGGGCGTATCGCGCGCTTCTCGGTGCCGTGCTGCTGACCGTGCTGCTGACCACGGTCGTGCTGGCCGCGCTCACCGCGTACTCGGGCGCGATAGGCGATGCGGCGCTGCGGAGGTCGCTCGCGGAGCAGCGCAACGCTGCCCAGGCCGCTCTGGTGGTCAAGGCCGACGTGCCGGCCGACGAGCGGGAGGCGGCCGACGACGCCGTGCGGGCGGGGGCCCGCACCATCTTCGACGGGCTGCCCGTGCGGGTACGTACCCTGCTGCGGTCGGGGCCCTACGCCCTGCCGGGGGCGCTGCGGCCGCCCTCCGAGCGGGACGGAAACCCGAACCTCACCTACTTCGCGGCCCTGGACCGCACACAGGTGCGGACCGTCGCCGGGCGGCTCCCCCGTGAGGCGGTGACCGCCGGGCCCATCGAGGCCGCACTGCCGCAGAGCGCCGCCCGGCGGCTCGGTGTGGCGCCCGGTTCCCGGCTGACCGTCACCGACCGGCTGGACGGCCCGGCGGTGCGCGTGCTGATCACCGGCGTGTACCAGCCGGTGGACGTCCGGGCACCCTACTGGCAGTTGGACGACCTGGGCGGCCGCGGCGTGCAGGCGTCGAATTTCATGACGTACGGTCCTCTGCTCACCGCCGCAGGCGTGCCGGCGTCGGGCCGGGTGAGTGTCGGCGCGTCGGGCTGGCTGGTCTCGGCCGACTACTCCTCGCTGACGACGGAGCGGATCGGCCCGCTGCGCGAGGCTGCCCGCTCGGGGAGCGCGGAACTGCGCGAGCGCCCGGCGCTCAGCAGTGCGACCAAAGCGGACACCGGGTTGCCCGAGGTACTGGACCGCGTCGAACGCTCCTTGCTCGTCACGCGTTCCAGCATGCTGATCGTCGCCGGTCAGCTCGGACTGCTCGCGGCATGCGCCCTGTTGCTCATCGCACGGTTGCTCGACTCCGAGCGCATGGCCGAGACCGGGTTGCTGCGTGCGCGCGGCGCCACCCGGGCACGGCTGGCGGGCTTGGCCGCGTTGGAGGCCCTGCTGATCTCCGTGCCGGCGGTGGTGGTGGCGCCGCTGGTGTCGGGGCCGTTGACGCGACTGCTGGCCGGGCAGGGTGCCCTGGGCCGGACCGGGGTGCGTGTCGACGTGTCGGCCGAGGGCCGACTCGAGGTGTGGGCGGTCGCCGCGGGCGTGGCCGCGCTGTGTGCGCTGACCGTGGCTGTCCCGGCGTGGCGGGCGACCTTCGCGGGCACGTTCGCGGTGCGGGCGGGAGCGCTCCCCGCACCGCTGCGTGCCGGGGCGGATGTCGGGTTGCTCGCTGTGGCCGGTGCCGCTTTCTGGCTGCTCGGCAGCCAGCAGTCCGGTGCTGTCACCGCCGACCGTGAGGGGGTCCTCGGCGTCGACCCGCTTCTGGTGGTGGCGCCCGCTCTGGTGCTGCTCGCCGGAACGGTTCTGGTGCTGCGGCTGCTGCCCTTGCTGGCGCGTGTCGGCGAGCGACTGCTGACCCGCGAGCCCGGGCTGACCGCGGCCATGGTCGGCTGGCAGTTCAGTCGCCGACCGATGCGGGGAGCGGGTCCGGTGCTGCTCCTGGTCATCTCCGTGGCGCTGGGTGTGGTGGCGATCGGGCAGGACGCGTCCTGGCACCGTTCCCAGGCCGACCAGGCCGACTTCCGCGCGGGTGCCGAGGTGCGCGTCCTGTCCTCCGGGGGCGGCGGCGTGGGCCGTACAGATGTCTACGCGGACCTCCCACACGTGGACGCGGTCGCCCCCGCCGTACGTGACACGGTGTCGCTCTCCGGGAGCCGCGAGGCGACCGTTGTGGCCCTGAACACGACGGAGGCCGCCGGGACGGTGCTGGCGCGGCGCGATCTGACGGACGGTCCGTTACTCGCCGGGCTCGCGCCGCGCGGGGCACCCGCGGGCATCGAGGTACCGAAGGGCACCACCCGGCTCACGCTGACCGCTGCCCTGCACAGCACCACTCCAGGGTCGGAGGCGGACGTCACGCTCACGGTGCGGGACCGCCACGGCACCCCCTACGAGATACCGTCCGGCAGCCTCGCCGCCGACGGCCGCCCGCACCGGCTGATCCCCGATCTGAACGGCGCCCGGGGCCCGCTGGCCTTGACCGGGCTCCTACTGAGTACGCCACAGCCGACCGACCGCCCCCACCGGCACCGCCTGGTCCTCGGCGCGCTCACGGCGACAGCCGGCGACGGTGACGTCCGTCAGTTGACCCTGCCGACGAGGTGGACGACCGCGGTCAAGGCCGACGCGGACGCCGCACCGCCCGACGACGACGCCCGGCCGACCCGTCCCCGGCTCACGTCGACGGCACCCGTCACCATGACGTACAGCACCGGGTACCAGATGCCCGGCCTCTCGCCGCCCGCCCTGCCGCTGGAGGTCCGGCTGAAGGTCGCCCAGCCCGCCGCGCCTGAGATCGCCGCGGTCGCCACCGACCGGTTCCTCGCCGCGTCCGGGGCGCGCCAAGGCCAGCGCGTGCAGGTGACGTTCGGCGGCCGTTCCCTGCCCGTACGCATCGTCCGCACCGCGAGCGCCCTGCCCACGACGGAAGCCACCACGCACGACGGCGGGGCCCTGCTGGTCGATCTCCGGGCCGTCAACCAGGTGCTGCAGGCCCGCGACGGAACCAGCCTTGAGCCCACCGAGTGGTGGCTGAGCACGGCCGCGCCCGGCGCCACCGCGGCGGCCGTGCGCGCCCTGCCCGACGTCGATCCGGAGCAGGTGACGGTGCGCGACGAGATAGCGGCGGAACTGCGCGACGACCCGTTCGGGGCCGCCCCGGAAGCAGCGCTGATCGCGGCGGCAGCGGTGACGGTGCTCTTCGCCGCGCTCGGCTTCGCGGTGAGCGCGGCAGGGGCGATGCGCACCCGGGACGGTGAGTTCGCCGTGCTGCGCGCCCTGGGAACACCGCGCCGTCGGCTGGCCCGCCTGGTCGCCGTGGAGCACGGCGTACTGGTGGCCCTGGCGCTGCTGGTCGGCACGGTCCTGGGCACGGTGCTGACACACGCGCTGGTTCCCCTCGTCGTCCTGACCGGGCAGGCCACCCGACCGCTCCCACCGGTCCTGGTCGAACTCCCGCTCCCGCGTCTGACCGCCCTGCTGGCGGCCCTCGCGGCGGGCCCCGCCCTCGTGACCGTGGCCCTCGCCCTGCGGCGGGCGAAGCCCGTGATGGCTCTCAGGGACGAGGTGACACAGTGACCACGCAGCCGGTGCCCCCGCAGGACGGGGGGACGAAGGCGGTGCCACCGCATGTACACGCCGGCTTACGGACCCGGCTGAGAGCCTTCGCCGGTACGTCCGTGGCCCTCGCGCTCCTGGTGGCCGTGACCGCCGCGCTGGCCGCGGCGTACCCCCGTGCCGTCGACCGGTACGGGGACGCGGGGCTGCGCCGGGCGGTCGAGCAGGCCCAACCCGACCGGACGACCGTGCAGTTGGAGGTCCCGCTGCCCTGGATGGACACGGTCGAGGAGATGGAGGCTGCCCTGCGCGTCGGTCCGCTGACCGCGGCCCGGGCCAAAATTCTCGCCACCGCCGAGGCGCCGCTGGTTCCCGACCCCGCGCAGTCGGCCTACGGCGTGCGCACGACCGTCCCCCTGGAAGCGTCCGATCCCTGGCTTCCCCGGCCCGCCGGCCTGCCCACTCAACTGGTGCTCGCCGCCCAGCAGGACCTGGCCTCCCACGCCCGGCTCAGTGCGGGCCGTCTGCCGCGCACCACGGGCGCACCGGTGACCGCGGCGACCGCGCAGCTCGAGGCAGCCGTCACCGTGGACACCGCCCGCACGCTCGACATCCGGGTGGGCTCGGTGATCCACGTACCGGGCTCGGAGCACGCCCCGCTCGCCGTCCGGGTCACCGGAATCGTCGTGCCGCGCGCCCCCGAGGGCGCCTACTGGTCGGCACTGCCGGTGCTGCGCACCCCCTCGCTGAGCCGCGATCCCGAGCTTTTGCCGACGGACGTCCACTGGCTCGGTGGCCTGCTGCTCGCCGCCGATGCCGGCCCGGCCCTCCTGGGCACCCCCGGCCGCCCGCACCGGTACTGGAATGTGGCCCCCGACGTCGCCGGCCTGCGCGGCCACGATCTCGACCGTCTGGCGTCCGCCGTAGCCGCCCTGGAGTCGGGGCCTGGAGTGCAGCGGCTGCGGGAGGTCGTCGACGGGAGCCTGGATGCCCAGACGCATCTCGACGAGGTTCTCGCGGACCATGCCCGACTACGGTCGGGGATCGACTCGTTGCTTCTCCTCGCCGCCGTCGGGACCGGCAGCCTCGCCCTGATCGTCCTGGCGATGGCCGGCGGCGTGGCAGCCGATCGCCGACACGCGGAGCTGGCCCTGCTGCGTGCCCGCGGCGCCTCACTGTCCGGCCTGGCCGTTCGGCTGCTGGCGGAGACGGCGGTGGTGGCCGTGCCGGCCGGCGCCCTCGGACTGACCGCCGCACTGCTCGTCCTGCCCGATGCCCGCACCGCACCCGCCCTCGCCGCCGCCCTCGCCGTCACCCTGTTCGCCTGTGGCGCGCTCCCGCTGCGCGCCGTGGTGGCGCACCGCACGGTACGGATGCACGACGGGCGGGAGGACCTCACCACCGCCCGGCCGTCGCGGCGCCGAACGGTGGCGGAACTGACGGTCGTGGTCATCGCGTCGGGGGCGGTCGCCGTACTGCGCCGACAGGGATCCGGCAGCACCGGGCTGGTGGCCGCCGCCCCCCTGCTGACGGGCATGGTCGCGGCTCTGCTGCTGGCACGCCTGCACCCCCTGCCGCTGCGTGCGCTGAGCAAGGCGACCACCCGCATGCGGGGCCTGGTGATTCCGCTGTCGCTCGCCCAGGTGGCTCGTGCCCCCGGCTTCGCCGTGCTGCCCCTGCTCGCCCTGCTCAGCGCCCTGACCACGGCCGCGTTCGGCGGCTCGGTCCTGGCAGGGGTCACGGCGGCCCGCGACCAGGCCGCGCTCCTCCACGTCGGCGCCGACGGCCGCATCGAGGCCACCACCGCTGAACTCCCTCGTGCCCTGCCCGACCGAGTACGCCGACTGCCCGGCGTACGGGACATGACGGAAGTAAGCGTCACCGACGAGGCGCAGCCCTCACTGGGCAGCCAGCCGGTACCGCTGGCGGGTGTGGACCCTGACGCCTATGCGGACCTGTCGCACCACACGGGACTGGGTCCGTTCGACGCGGCGAGCCTCCGGCAGGCGGACGCCGGTACGACGGGCAGCGCCGACCGGCCCCTGCCCGCGCTGGCCTCAACTCGCGTGGCCGACGAGTACGGCACCGAGCCCTACCCCGTCCTGCTCCCGGACGGCACCTCCGTCACTGTCCGGATCGTCCTGGTCCGAGACCACACCCCGGCAGTGCTCGGTGACGACTTCCTGATCGTGGACCGCGCCGGCCTTCCCCGCGGCGCGGCGCGTACGACGACCCTGCTGCTGACCGGTGACGCCTTGAACGGCCGGGCGCTGCGCTCGGCGGCGGAAAGCACGGCGGCGGCCGTCCAACTGCGCGCCGAGGAACGCACGCGGCACGTCGAATCACCGCTGCAGTCCGGCGCGGAACGCCTGTACGGTGTCGCGGTCGCCGCGGGCGCCGGGTTCGCGGTCCTCGCGCTCGTGCTGACCGTGCTGCGCACCGCGCCCGAACGCGGCGCTCTGCTCGCCCGGTTGCGCACGATGGGCATGACCCGGGCCCAGGGCCGCCGACTTCTGGTCCTCACCGCCCTCCCACAGGCGTTCCTGGCCGCGGCCGGCGGCATGCTGACCGGCTGGGTCGGCATTCACCTGCTCTCGCCCGGCATCGACCTCACGACCATCGCCCTGGCCTCCCCGTCCGCTCTCGAGGGGGCCGTGCTGCGCACCGATCCGCTCTCGCTCGCGGTTCCGGCGCTCACCGTGCTGCTCCTGTCCATCGGTGTGCCCGCCGGCCAGGCCTGGTGGACCAGCCGACGTGGCTCGGTGCGCGAACTGAGGCTGGGTGACAACTAGACAGTGAGCAGAGTCCTGAGACCAAGCCCTCTCCGGCACCGGCCCGTGCCCCTCCGACCGCCCAGGAGCAGCCGATGACCAGCAGCCCGACCTTCCACGAGCTCGCCGACCGTGCCCTCGCCGCGCGCAACGCCGCTGCCTACGGTCACGACGCCCTGATCACCTGCGACCGGCTGGTACGGATCTTCGCTGCGGACGGCGTGGAGGTCCAGGCACTGCAAGGCCTCGATCTCCTCGTCCGCAAGGGCGAGCTCATGGCCCTGGTCGGCGCCTCCGGCAGCGGCAAGTCCACCCTCATGAACATCCTGGCCGGACTGGACAAACCCACCGCCGGCGCGACCCGTGTCGCCGACCACGACCTGGTCACGATGTCCTCCAAGGAACGACTCGCCTACCGTCGCAAGACCGTCGGCTTCGTCCGGCAGCAGACCTCCCACAATCTCCTGCCCTATCTCACCGCCGCACAGAACGTAGCCCTGCCCCTGCAGTTGGCTCGCGCCCGAGGCCGGCGCCGAACCTGGGGCAATCGCGTCATGGAACTCCTCGACCTGCTGGACGTAGCCGATTGCCGCGACCGTCGGCCGCACCAGATGTCCGGCGGCCAGCAGCAGCGCGTCGCCCTCGCCGTCGCCCTCGCCAACGATCCCGCGGTCCTGCTCGCCGATGAGCCCACCGGCGAACTCGACTCCCACACCGCCGAACAGGTCTTCGCCGCGTTCCGCACCGCCAACGAGGAGTTGGGGACCACCATCGTGATCGTCACGCACGATCAGTCCGTTGCCGGAGAGGTCCGCCGTACGGTCGCCATCCGGGACGGCCGCACGGCGACGGAAGTCCTGCGCCACAGCGAAGTCGACTCCGCCACCGGCCAGGAGAACCTTGTAGCCCGCGAATACGCCATGCTCGACCGGGCCGGCCGCCTCCAACTCCCCGCCGAGTACACCCGGGCCCTGGGGATGCGCGACCGCGTCGCTCTGGAACTGGAACCCGACCACATCGCCGTCCGCCCGGACGACGCCCGCAACGGCCGTCACGGCCAGGGCTCAGCCGAGGAACAGCCGAGGATCTGAGAGGAACCGAGTACGTCCGGTCCGCCTACTCCGACGTGGCCTGATGCCGGATCCCGCGTCTGCGGTGTGATGGGGACGACTGGCCTAGGATTCGGCGATCTCGCCGTCCTTCAGCTCCAGCACACGATCGGCGAGGTCGAGAAGTGTCGTGTCATGGGTGGCCACGAGAGCCGTGATCCGCTCGCTGCGGACGACGGCGCGCAGCAGTTCCATCACGGAGTGCCCGGTCTCCGCGTCCAACTGGCCGGTCGGCTCGTCGGCGATGAGAATCGAGGGACTGTTGGCCAAGGCGCGGGCGATGGCGACCCGCTGGCGCTGCCCGCCCGACAACTCACCCGGGCGCTGCGCGGCATGGTCCGCGAGCCCCACGAGGGACAGCAGCAGTTCGACGCGCTCCCGCCGCTCGCGCGGGTCCGCCCTGCGCAACCGCAGTGGTACGCCCACGTTTTCGGCAGCCGTGAGGATGGGGATGAGCCCGAACGACTGGAAGACGAAGCCGATGCGCTCCCGTCGCAGCGCGAGGAGGGCGTCCTCACCCTGGTCCCGAAGGTGCAGCCCGTCGATGGTGACACGTCCGCTGTCCGGTTCGTCCAGACCACCCACGATGTTGAGCAAAGTGGTCTTGCCCGAGCCCGAGCGTCCCTTGAGAGCGACGAGTTCCCCCCGAGGGACCTCGAAGGAAACGCCCCGCAGGGCATGAACGGCGCTGACGCCTCGACCGTACGACTTGTGCACGTCCGCCACCCGCAGCATGGCTGCGGTCATCGCCTGGCCCATCACGCCCCCGTATGCTCCGCTGTTTCCGCAGTGCGCCAGCATCTCACCCGGCAGAACAACCGGCAAAGCATGATGCGCTGCGGCGCTTCCGTTCTCACGTGTCGGATTCTCCGGCGAGTGACGGTGTGTCAAGGAAGCGGGTGCCTCGGTGGGGCATGTCGACGACGGCCTCTCGGCCGCAGGCGCTTGGGAGTTGTGCCAGGGCGAGTTGGACGGTCGCGATGTGTGAGCGGGTGAGGCCGAAGGCCTTGTTCCAGGCCGCGATGGCCTCCTGCTTCTCGGAGGGGGCGAGCACCGGTACAACGCCGAAGCCGACGATGCCGCTGCTCTCGGCGACCGGACCGGCTCTCGCCGGCCAGGTCGCACTCGATGGTGGTGACGGTTCGGGGGCGCTGCGCATCCAGATGAGCCGCTTCTGCAAAGCTGGAATCCCGCTATTTCCTCAAGCGCGCCCAGACCCCGCTTCGCTAAGATTCCACAGGGAAAATCTCAGTGCGAATCCCCGCGTGTGCGAATGCAGCGCCATCCGGAGTAGAGCACCCCGAGCGCTCCTCCAGCCGCACCAACCCAAGCTACTACGATTGCCCACATGGCCTCGGTTGACGTGAGCCAGAGCAGGCTCAGCACGACCAGCGCTACGGCGACCGCGAATCGCTCTCCATAGCTCCAGTCGTAGCGACCGATCAGTCTCCGGTTGCTGTGCATGTGTAAGTCACGCCCCTCATTTTGATATCCGTCCAGCCTATCCTCGTGTTGAGAGGGGCGGCATCAGTACCGCCGCCACCGCCGCCACTGTCCTTCTTGCGGCAGTAATATCCGAGCGCATCAAGCTTCTTGAGATCGCTCATCGCCTGGTACTTCTTGTACGACGCGATCATGACGGCCCGCTTTTGCGCAGGCGTGGACTGCTTCGCCAGCGTGTACGCATAGCACCCAACGGCAGCGCCGATTCCTGCCCACGACGCACCCTTGGCCAGCGCCTTGGCAAAACCTGCCGCTCCAGTGCCGACCCCCAGGACAAAGCAGATGTCATCGGCAGCGGCGCGAGATTGCCCCGCTGTTGCCGACTGCGTGACTTTCGCAGCGCTCCCGCCTTCCGGGGAGGCTGCATGTGCGGCGTTGGCGCTGATGCCGCACATTGTGCCGGTCATAGCGACGGCAATCGCGGCAGAAATTCCCTTGCTTCGCATACTCACGAAGTCAATCCCCTTACGTTCGCAACCGCTGGTCAGGCAATTGCTTGATCACCATACGAGGGGACGCTACCAGCGAGAACATGCGTACACAATGGCGAACTTTGCTTATGAGGATTCATTAACGACTTCTTACTCAGGTCGTCTTCGCCAAACCGAATAAATCTCACCTAGCGTCATAGGTCAGGCATATCGGCCGCCGCAGACATAAGTACCTCACCCTGGAGTCCGCCGACCGATGGCTACCGTCCTGAACGCCCCGCTCGACCGCATCCGCGACCTCGAAGGCGAGGTGCGCGAGAACGCCGGCCGCGCGCTCGACGGCTCGTACGCGCTGACCGTCGAGGGCGAGGTCGAAGACCGCGGCACCTGACGCCTGTGGTCACGCGACCTCGCCGAGCCCGACCGCATCCTCGTCATGGACGACATGCACTCGCCGCGCCATCTCGTCCACCCGTGGCTGCCGCTCCAACTCCACCCCACCGCGAGGCAGTCCACGGCCAGCACCGAGTAGGCACACGCATACTGTTCTCCGCCTACAGCCGCAACACGTTCAGCGCGGCCGAGCTCCCCGCCGCACCCTGCGCACACGTGTGGACCGTGATCGGTCTCGCCGCCGTAACCTGGCTCAACAACGGCATCCCACCCGCCCAGGTCGTCGCGAGGGCCGGCAACAGCGTCCCCGTCCTGCTCGCCACCTACGCCCGCTGCATCACAGGCCAGCTCGCCGAGCTCCAGCAGCGCATCGAAGGCCTCCAGGGACTGCCCGCCAATCCGGCCCTGAGCATGCCCTGCCCAAGCCGGGATCCACGCCCGCACCGCGTCGCCGGGCCTGACCTGGACGCAGAGACGCGCGGCTCTCCGCTTCCGGCGCCGGCGTTCAGTCGGCGATGTCGACGCCGTATCCGCGTGCGAGGGCGTCGAGGCCGTGGTCGTAGCCCTGGCCGACGGCGCGTAGGCGCCACACCGGGCCTCTGCGGTAGATCTCGGCGAGCAGCATGGTGCGTTCGGTGGTGGCGGCGTCCAGGGTGGCCCGGGCAAGCGGTGCCCCGCTGCTGCCGGGGGCCGCACCGATCTGGATCGCACCGACCGTCCCGAAGGTGGCGGCGCCGTCGATGGCGGCGGCGATGACGACCTTGCGCGTCGCGGGCGGCAGGGAGGCCAGGTTGAGGGCGATGGTCTGTTCGGCGGGGCCGCCGGTGAGCAGTCGCACGGTTCCGGCGGGGCTCTCCGGAGCGCCGTAGAAGATGAAGTCCTCGTCGAAGGTGACCTGTTCGTCCTCGTCGAGGAGGAAGGCGACGACGTCGATCTCGTAGTCGGCCTGCGGGGCCCAGCCGGCGGTGACGTACCACTCCGGCGAGGGCCTGCTGTGAGGCATGGGCAGGTCGATGACACCACCTCTCGGCATCACGTGCGGTTCCTGAGGTCGCAGCGCCGCCGCGGCCGGGGCGGTGGCGGTCGGAGAGGTCAGCCAGTGGAGGTCGTGCACGGGGAGTTCGAGGGCGGTGATGCGGCTCATGCGCCGGTCGCCCTGCCCTCCCTCCAGGAGTACGACGTCGGTGACACTGGCGGACAGATTGACCGCCGCCGACCCGCCCAGCTCGACGATGCGGGTACGGGCCGCCGCGGCATCGGCATGGACACCACCGAGCACCAGCACCCGACGCCCCGCCAGAGGCTTGTCCGACGTGCCGACGGAGGGCACCGGTTGGCGCGGAGCGGGTACCCCTGCACCGGGGGCGGCCGGGGTGAGGGCTGCGGCTTCCCGGACGGGTGCGGCAGAGGTCGTGGTGGGCGCCGACAACACGGGGCCGACGACGGGTTCTGCTTCCGGCTCGGCCGGCGGGGCGACAGCGACGGCCGTCGCCTCATGCGCTGTCCCCGGTCGTACGTCGGTCAGCATCCGCACGAAGGTGTGCTCGTCGATGAGCGGCACGCCTTCGGCGAGTGCGCGTCGGGCCTTTGCCGAGCCGGACGCCGGTTCATTGGTGACCAGCACGCTGGTGTGCCGGCTGACGGAGGTCATCATGTTCAGCCCGGCGGCGACCGCCCGCCCGACCAGCTCCGCACGGGCATGGGCGGTCTCACCGGTGATCGCGACCTTCATCCCCTGCTGGAGAGGTTCGCCCGGCGTCAGCCGTCCCGGATTGCGGTAGGCGCAGGGGGTCTTCGGCGGCTGTGGCGTGAACTGCGATTCCGCCCGGGGCGGGCAGGTCACCAGCGGCAGGGGCAGATCGAGCCGCGCTGCCTCGCGCAGTGACGCCCGCAGGATCCCGGCCAGCACACGGGTGTCGTCCAGCGCATCGTGCGCATGCTGCTGGGGGACGCCGTAATGGGCGGCGAGGGTGCCGAGCTTCATGTCGTCCGTCGGCGGATCCACCTGGCGATTCAGAGCCAGGGTGCACAGCCGCTGCGACACCGGCAGCCACATCCGCGCACGGGCGAACTCGTAGGCCAGGAAGTCGTAGTCGAACTGGGCGTTGTGGGCGACCAGGACCCGCTCCTGCAGCATCGCCCCGATCCGCCCGGCGACCTGGTCGAAGGTCGGCGCACCGCGCAGTCGCTCGACGGTCAGCCCGTGCACCTGCACCGGTCCCGGATCGCAGCCCGGATTGAGCAGCGTCGAGAACTCCCCGGTCTGCTCGCCGTCCGGACCGATCGTGATCACCGCGACGGACAGCACGCGATCTCGCCGGGCCATGAGGCCCGACGTCTCCACATCGACCAAGGCCCAGTCGCGCGCGTAGTCGCCCATGTCGGGCACATCGAAGGAGGCGGAGACGAGACTCATGGCGGCAAGGATGATCTGAAATCCAGTGCTCCTTCAACCTGTATGCCGATTTGCCCTTGTCCATTCGGTTGTGGCGAGGTGGTCGAACTGCGGTGACTGAAGGGGGACCGCACCGGGACGAGCGCTTGGAACGCGCCAGTCAGAGGTGGCTAGCGGGTTCACAGCCGTACCACTGCAGTGCCCGGCTGGTGACGGCGGCGATGCCCATCCCGGTCGAGGTGCTGAGGGGCAGACCCGCACTGCGGAGGCTCACAACAGGCCGAGGTCCCGGGCACGGAGCGCCGCCTGGGTGCGGTCGCGCAGGGCGAGGTGTTTGAGGATGCGGGAGACGTGGTTCTTGACCGTGCCCTCGCTGAGGTACAGCCGTGCGGCGATCTCCCTGTTGGTGTGCCCGTGTGCCACGAGCCGGAGGATGTCCGTCTCGCGCGGGCTGAGGGAGACAGCGGGAGCCTCGGCGGCGGGGCCGGGATGCGGCAGGGAGGCGGCCAGACGGCGGGCGACGGACGAGTCGAGCTGGGTGACGCCCGCGTGCGCGAGGCGGACCGCGTGGGCGAGTTCCTCGGCCGGCAGATCCTTCAGCAGGTAGCCGTGCGCCCCGGCCCGCAGTGCCTGCACTACGTACTCCTCGTCGTCGAACGTCGTCAGCATCACCACCCGGCACGACGGCGCCCGGTCGCGCAGGACGGCGACCGCCTCGACACCGTCCATCTCCGGCATCCGGACGTCCATGAGCACGACGTCCGGCCCCAGTTCCAGGGTCTTCGCCACGGCATCCCGGCCGTCCACGGCGGTGCCGACGACGTCGATGCCCGACCGGATGGAAAGCAGGGAGGCGATGCCGTCCCGGATGAGCCGCTGGTCGTCAACCACCAGCACCCGCACAGGCAGTGCCTGCTCCGGTTCCTCGTCGTTCATGTCACTGCCTCCCGTCCACCGAGGACTTCGCCGCCGTCCCGCGCGGGACTGTCACCGTCACCTGAGTGCCGGCGCCCGGGCTGCTGTCGACCTCGACGCTCCCCGCCACCAGATGTACCCGCTCCCTCATGCCGAGCAGCCCGAACCCGGCGACCGCCGCGTCCGGTGCGAAGCCACGGCCGTCGTCCGTCACCTCCAGCCGCGCGGCGCCCCCGGCCAACCGGACCACAACGGTCACCTGCGAGGCCCGCGCATGGCGGCGCGCGTTGGTGACGGCCTCCTGCGCGGCCCGGTACAGCGCGGTCAGCTCGACCGCGCCGTAGCCGTCCTCATCGCCGCTCACCTCGACAGTGACCCGCGGCCCGGCCGCGCCGTCCTGCGCCAGCGCGGCGAGCGCCGCAGCCAGCGTGGGGCGCGTCGCCTCGTCCCGCAGAGCGCGTACCGACTGCCGTACGTCGCCCAGCGCGAGCCGCACCGATCGCCGTGCCTCGTTCAGCGCCCGCTGAGCCGCGTCGGGGTCCAGCGTCTGGAAGTCCGAGGCCATCTCCAACTGGACGGACATCGCGGTGAGATGGTGACCGAGGCTGTCATGGATGTCCCGCGCCAGCCGGTTGCGCTCGGTGGCGGCGGACAATTCGGCGACCCGCGCGGCGTACGCCTCCAGTTCGAGCCGTGCGCGCTGCTCGCCGACTGCCACCGCTGCCATCGAGATCGCCAGCACCAGCCCGACGCAGAGCATCAACAGGTCGGCCACGCGCTCCTGGTCGCGGTACCAGCCGGGCACGGTCAGCAGGAAGGCGGTGAGTAACCCGGCCGGACACAGCGCGCCCAGCGCCAGCGCGGCGGTGCGGCCGAAAGCGAAGTAGGCGGTGAACGGCACCAGCACGAACAGCACTTGGGACAGTCCCGAGACGTCCAGCAGCACCACCGCTCCGATCAGGGCGCAGCGGGCCAGGAGCAGCGGCACCCGGGCGTCCGGGCGACGGTGTCCGGCCGCCTCCAGGGCGAACAGCGCGCCGATCGCGATGACGAAGCCGGCCGTCCGCCAGGCCGTCGGCCCGAGACGGCTGTCCAGGCCGACCGCCGCGGAGTACAGACCACCGACCAGTACGACGCCGTACAGCAGTGGCGAAACCCATCGCACGGGCACATACGCCGCCATGCGCACCCCCCTCCACCCGCTGGCGCCAGGCTAGGCCGATCACGACCGTCCTGGGGCATCGGCGAGCACATCCCGGCCGGATCGAGCCCAACGGCATGTGCCGAACGGCCCGGCGCCGACCGGAAGACGGTGACTTCCGGCCGCCGATGCACGACGTCCTTCACCTCCCCACGCCGGCCGGCCGCTTCCTACGGTTGCGACCCGGACCCGCTGTCAGCGCGGCACTCACCGTTCGCACCAGCAGCCAACCGTCTGAGCAACCATCCACCGTCCGAGCAACCGGAGCAGCCCCATGCCCTCATCCGTCACCTCATCGACATTTCGCGCCGGCGCCCTGTGCGGGGCGCTGTCCGGCCTGCTGATCGCCGTGCCCGGCCTGGTCGAGGCGTTCACCGGAGAGACCTCGGCGACCAGCGTCCCGCTCGCCCTCGCCCCCGCGCTCGCCCTGCCGCTGCTCACCGCACTGCATCAGCGCCAGGCCCCGGCCGCCGGGAGCCTCGGAAGGACCGCCGCCATCATGAACCTCATCGGCCTCGGCCTGTTCGGCGGCGCCGCGTTCGCGTCGAACCTGGTGCTCTTCTACTTGGACGAGGACGTAGTCGACGCGGCCCTGACCGGCCCCACCGTCCCCGCGCTCATAGGTTCCGCGGCCGTCTTCGCCGTGGGCTGCGCCCTGTTCGGGGCGGCCATGATCCGCGCCCGGGTCTTCCCGAGGGTCCCGTCGTGGGGGTACGCCGTGGTTCTGCCGCTGTTCGCGTTCCTGACCGCGCTGCCGGACTCCCTGCTCACCAGCGCGCTGCACGTCCTGGTCGGCGTCATCCTGATGTGGCTCTCGGCCGCACTGTGGCGCACGGCCCCAGGCGTCGAGCACACCACGGACCCGAAGCGGGTACCGGTCTGAGACGACGTGCGCCGCCGGCGCACAGGCAATGGACTGGCTGTGGGCGGCGGGGCTCGGCCAGGGCGCCACCGCCTCGGCGTTCTCCCCCTCGGCCTGCGCACCGGTCGCCCGGCTCAACCCGGCCGCCAAGCAGGGCCGGGCGTTCGGCGGTTACGGCCTCTACAAGTCCATCGCAAGTCCATCGGCTACACCCTCGGCCCGCTCCTGGGCGGCGTCCTGGTCTGGGCCGGCGGACTGCGCCTGCTGTTCACCGTCCTGGCCGTCCTGGCGGCTGTCGTCGCCGTGTGGGGCACGCTCGCCGTCCCCGCCGTGGCGCCGCTGCCCAAGTCCCGGAAGACCGCGCCCGACCTGGCCCGTCGCCTCGCCTCCCGCACCTTCCTCGCCCCCCACTGCGGCCTGGCCGGCGCGACTGCCGTACTCTCCGCCGGCGTCGGCTTTCTGCCCGTCTCCGGAGCCGCCGCCGCACTCGGCACGGTGGCCACCGGCGCGGCGGTCTCCGTCCTCGCCGCCACCGCCACCATCGTCCAGCCGTACGCGGGCCGTGCCCTGGACAGCGGACGCGTCACAACCCCTGGCGGCCTGGCCGCCGGATTCGCCGTCACCGGCGCAGGTCCGGGCCGCGCCATTCTCTCCGGCCCGACCGGCATCCTCACCGGCGCGGCCCTGATCGGCGCCGGAACCGGCTGATCACCCCGCTCGGCTTCGCGGCGCCGGCCGCCACCACCCCGCCCGAACGGCTCGGCCAGCCCTTGGATCGGCCGAGCTCGGCCGTGAACTCGGCGACGCCGGAGGCTCCCTCCTCGTTGCCGCCGTCGCCACGGCGTCCACCCTCGTCGACGGATTCGCCGCCCTCGCCGCTCTCCTGGCCATCGGCCCCTCCTCACGCCCGTCGTGCGGAGCCGCACCGTGCCCTACCCCAAGCAGGCCGGTCCCGGGACCGACGGCACAGCGCCGGTCCCGAGACCGATCCTGAACAACGCCCCCCCCGACCACTGCGGCACCCGGCGCCGATGGCCGCTATCGCACGGCCCTTGCTCAACCCGCCGGCACCGACAGCGCCGGCCAGAGGGCCGCGAGGCCCAGGAACGCGTCCTGCCAACCGTGTTGCAGGGCCGACGCGCCAGCGGGATATCGGAGCCGGTGATGGCGCCGGTCACGCGGGTTCGCGGCCCAGGAGTGTGGCTCGGCGGTAGTACTCGTACAGTCCGTCGAAGACCGGATTGGTGACGGCCATGGTGTGCTCGTCGTCGCCGATCATGGACAGGCCGCGCAGGACGACGTCGAGGCCGGGGGCCTCGGGGGCGTCGAAGCGTTCGTCGTCGAGGTCGGCCTCGTGGACGATCTCGGCGATGCGCTTGAGGGCGGGGTCGGCGGTGAGGTCGTAGCGGCGCAGGATGGTTTCGAAGCTGCAGTCGCCGTGGTGGTGGCCGAGTTCGACGCCGCGCATGTCGAAGGGGGTGGCATCGGCAGGGACTGCGGCCGGATCGGTGACGAAGACGAACTCGGCGTCGGTGTCGACGAAGCGGCGGATCAGCCAGGCGCAGGCGGCGCGGTCGATGTGGATGCCGGCGCGGGTGGCCCACTTCATGCGGGGTGCTCCTCGGAGGCGGGGGTTGTGTTGGCGGGGTGCAGGGCGGCCACCGCGGCTTCGGCGGTGCGGCGTTGCGGTGGGGGGAAGTAGTCGCGGCGGTTGATGCGGCGCAGTTCGGCACGGAGCCGGCGCAGGGTGCGCTGCCGTTCGTCGTCCGGTTGGTGGCGGGCCTGTTCGGCCTGGGCGCGGACCTGCTCGTACTCGGCGGAGCGGGCGTCGGCCATGGCCTGTGCCAGCTTGCGTTCCTCGGCGAGGGCGGCAGGCTGGGCGATCCACAAGGTGGCGGTGCCGCCGAAGTCGGTGACCTCCTCGGCGATCCATTCCAGTTGCTCGCGGGTGCGGGCGTCGGCGGGCAGGGCGATCAGGCCGTCGCTGATCTGGGCCACGCCGAGCCGCTTGAGCTTGCGCCAGACGGTGATGCGCGGTGTCGAGGGCTCGCGGGGCAGACGGTAGGACAGCAGGACCCACTGGCCGGGGCTGACGGGTGGAGCCGGGGGCGGCTGTTCGTCGTCGGTCACGCGGGCGGTCCCGGGCGGCGCTGGATTCGCATCGCCACGAGAGTACGAGGCGCACACAGAGCGGCCGTGGCCGACGGCCGCAACAAACTCTTCATCCGCACAGGAACCGCGCTCCCTTCCACAGCACCACATCATGATGTAACCATGGTTGCACTTTACGAGCCAGGGACGGAGACCGCCGCGGATGACCGCCACCGACCAACCGGCCCCGCACCAGCCACAGGCCGAGCCCGACCGCGGCGATCCCATACCGTTCCGCCAGGCGCTTCGGACCTGGTTCGCGATCTCCCTGCAGACCTTCGGCGGCCCGGCCGGACAGATCGCCGTGATGCAGCGGGCCCTGGTGGAGGAGAAGCGCTGGATCGGCCAGCAGCGGTTCAACCACGCGCTCAGCTACTGCATGCTGCTGCCCGGCCCAGAGGCCCAACAGCTCGCGATCTACACCGGCTGGCTGCTCAACGGCACCCGCGGAGGTCTGGCCGCCGGCACCCTCTTCGTGCTGCCAGGCGTCGTGGCGCTGCTCGCACTGTCCGCGCTGTACGTCGGCTTCGGTACGACCGTGGCGGTCACCGGACTGTTCGCCGGGCTCGCCCCTGCCGTGGTCGCCATCGTCGCCCAGGCCGTGTGGCGGGTCGGCCGCCGCTCACTCACCCACCCCCTGCTGGTCGGCTTGGCGGTGGCCTCCTTCGCGGCGCTGGCCATTCTCCAGGTGCCGTTCCCGGTGGTGATCGTCGTCGCCGGTGCGGCCGGGTGGCTGATCGCCCGCTGGGCGCCCGGCGTCTTCAAGCCCGCCGCGCACGGCTCCGGCGACGACGGCCCGGCCCCGCTGATCCCCGACGACGCGCTGCACCACGAGCGCCCGAGTCGGCGCCGTACTTCACGGATCCTGCTGGTCGGCCTGCTGCTGTGGGCCGTCCCGGTGGCCGCCGTCGCCGTCCTCACCGGCACGGGAAGCGTCTTCACCACCCAGGGCCTGTTCTTCTCCGGCACCGCGCTCGTCACCTTCGGCGGCGCCTACGCGGTCCTCGCCTACGTCGCCCAACAGGCCGTGCAGACGTACGGCTGGCTGAGCGCGGGGGAGATGGTGCGCGGCCTGGCGCTGGCCGAGACCACGCCGGGGCCGCTGATCATGGTGGTGCAGTTCGTCGCGTTCCTCGGCGCCTACCGCGACCCGGGTGCCCTCACCCCCTGGGCGGCCGCCCTGCTGGGTGCGCTGCTGACCACCTGGGTCACCTTCGTGCCCTGCTTCCTGTTCATCTTCCTCGGCGCCCCCTACATCGAGCGCCTGCGCGGAAACCGGCATGTCTCCACCGCGCTCAGCGGCATCACCGCGGCCGTCGTCGGCGTCATCGCCAACCTCGCGCTCTACTTCGCCGAGCACACCCTCTTCACCACCGTCGACGACCACACGTTCGGCCCGCTGCACCTCGCGGTGCCCGACTTCGCCACCTTCCGCCCCGTCACCCTCGGTATCGCGCTTGTCGCCGTCGTATTGATCTTCAAGGCGAGATGGAGTGTCCTGCGCACCCTGAGCTTCTGCGCGGCCCTCGGCCTGGCCGCCGCACTCGCCGGTGCGCCCGGCATCTGAGATCGCCTGCCGAACACAGGCGTGTGGCCGGAGTCGAGGTCATCTCGGAGCTGGACCGGAACGAGGCAGGGTTCTTTCGCATCGATCCTGAGCCGGTCCGGCACATCCGGGACGTCGTTACCTCCCTGGACAGCAGGGATTGCTGGGGCGCCCTTCCCCATCGATCGCGGTGAAAGTCGCCCGCCAGGGAGTTCACGGGTCGTCGTTCCGCAGGACAGGTACCGCCCCACGGCGGTGCGCGAGGCGACCTCGCCGTATCGCCTGCACGGCGTATGCGGTTGGCCGGTGGTCACCGGTCGTGCGGTCGCGGCGTCAGGCCGTCGGCCAGGAGCTGGACGCGGGCCCGGATGTCGTCGCGGATGGCCCGTACGCCGTCCAGGTCCTTGCCCGCCACGTCCTCCACAGGCCAGTCCACATGCCGTTGGCCGGGCAGCGTGGCGCAGGCGTCCGCGCCGCTGGTGGTCACCACGACCTCGCTGGCGCCGACGGTCTCCTCGGTCAGTTGCCGCGGGGTGCGGCCGGACAGGTCGATACCGACCTCGGCCATCGCCTGCACCACCAGCGGGTTGACCCGCTCGCCCGGCTCCGGCCCCGCGGAACGCACCTGCACGCGGTCACCGGCCAGCTCCTCCAGGAAGGCGGCGGCGATCTGCGAGCGCCCGGCGTTGTGGGCGCACACGAACAACACACTGGGCTGGGACTGCGGCTCGCTCATGGGATCGGTCCTTCGGGTCCTGGTGCGTGGACGACGACGCTACTGACCTGGCTGCCGTCCGGCGACCGGGTGGCGGATCATTTCGCACACCGTTCATGGGAGGAGGAGCAGACGTTCGGTGCTTCTCGGCATGGTCCTTTCCGGCGGATCAGGCCGGCTCCACGAACCAGTGCCGAGCACTCCTGCCCAGGGGTGCTGCGGCGATGCCCCATCTGCCCACAACGGTGAGGAGGTTGATGGCCCGGCGCTTCTGGGTTTGCCCTGCTCGTGGTGGCTGCGCGAGCGCGTCGACCTTCAGGCCAGGTCGTTCGGGGCGACTTCGCGACCTCGAGAGGATGCGCCAGGCGTGAGCCCTGTGAGGCGTGCGGCCCTGCTGTGTGCGCAACCGGTGGCACGGCCCTCGTGAGAGGGTCACGCCCGCTCACCGCCCCAGGGCGACGACGAGAAGGGTACGGGCGGCTTCGTCCCCGACGAGGCGGCAGCGGTGCGGAACGTCGCCGCGGTGGTGGGCGCTCTGCCCGGCCCGCAGGCGGATCGGCTCCTGGCCGCGCAGTTCCAGGGCGACCTCGCCTTCGAGGACGTAGATGAAGTCCTCCCCGGTGTGCTCGAACCAGCCGCGCTCGCCCTGCCCGGGCGTGAAGTGCTGCTCGTACGCCTCCATGACGTCGCTCTGTCCGCCGGGGATGAGGACGTGGGCGAACTGTCCGGTTCCTTCGGTGACCCGGATGACCTGGGGGTCCTCCTCGTGGGCCACGGTGTCGGAAGTGCTGGAGGGACGCAGGAAGATGCCCGGCGGCAGGCCGAGTGCCTCGGCGATCTTGTAGATGGAGGCGAGGCTCGGGGTGGTCAGGCCGCGCTCCAGCTGGCTGAGGAAGGGCTGGGACAGGCCCGAGCGGGTGGCGAGTTCGGCCATCGGGACACCGAGTCGCTTGCGGTGTCCTCGGATCACGGATCCGACGGCCACGGCCTCGGGGGTCGGGTCGGGTCTGCGCACGGGACCGACGGTAGCGCAGGGGCGGGTGAGTCGGAGGAGCGGGCCGGTGGGCCCGGATGAGGCTTCATGGTGCCGACACGCTGCGGCAATAAACCACGCGAATTATTGACGTCGTCAATATCACTGCCCCGGGAACCCCGGGGACCCGTCATGAGGAGCCGCGCCATGGCTCGCACACCACCGTCGCCGGTCCATCCGGGACGGCCCCCGGACACCCCGAACGCGGTCGCGCCGGCCCGTCTGCCGAGAGGCGGAATCAGAAAGGTTCTCGGTCCCGGGGGGGGCACCGCTCGCGTCGGCGGTCCTCGGGCTCGCCCTGTGGTGGGCGGCCGCCCGGGTCGGCGTGCTCGGCGAGGGGCTTGTCCCCACCCCCTGGCAGACTCTGCGCGCGGCGTACGCGATGTGGGCCGACGGCACGATGACCACCGACCTGCAAGCCAGCCTGGCGCGCGCCGGACAGGGCTTCGCAGCCGGAGCGTCGACCGGGATCGCGCTCGGGTTCGTCACCGGCCACCGCCCCCGCGTCGCGGCGCTCGTCGGCCCCGTGATGTCGTTCCTGCGCCCCATCCCGGCCATCGCCCTCGTGCCGCTGGTCACCGCCTGGTTCGGCATCGGAGAGCGGGCCAAGCACCTGGTCATCGCCTACGCCGTGTTCCTGGCCGTATGGCTGTACGTCCACGACGGCGTCGCCCGCGTCCCCGCCGACCACCTCCGCGCGGCCCGCACCCTCGGTGTGCCGGCCTGGCGGAGGCTGATCGAGGTCCTGCTGCCGGCGGCCGCCCTGTCGGTCGTGGCGGCACTCCGCTACGGCGCCTCACTCGCCTTCCTGGCCCTGGTCGCCGCCGAGTTGGGCGGCGCGCAGAGCGGGATCGCCTACCGCCTCCAGATCGACGGCCAGTTCCTGCGTACCGACCACATGTTCGTCGGCCTGATCGAACTCCGCCTGCTGGGCCTCCTCGCCGACGCGCTGATCAGCGCGGCCGGCCGCCGCCTCGTCCACTGGAGCAGCAGCTGATGAGCACCCTCGTCCAACTCGACGGCATCG
The DNA here is from genome assembly GCF_003963535.1 of Streptomyces cyaneochromogenes. GTDB lineage: Bacteria > Actinomycetota > Actinomycetes > Streptomycetales > Streptomycetaceae > Streptomyces > Streptomyces shaanxiensis. The sequence goes on from NZ_CP034539.1 coordinate 9,426,109, forward strand.
AGGTCGACCACGACGGCAAGCGCGCCGTCGCCACCACCGACCTGGAATTCCCGGAGGGCTCGTTCACGTCCCTCCTCGGCCCGACCGGTTGCGGCAAGTCCACGCTGTTGAACACGATCGCCGGGTTCGTGACGCCGAGTTCCGGGCGCGTGCTGATGGACGGCGCCCCGGTCACCGGACCCGGCCCCGACCGGGGCATGGTCTTCCAGCACTACGCGCTGCTGCCCTGGTTCACCGCCCGCGGAAACGTCGAGTTCGCCCTCAAACGCTTCGGCCTGCCCCGCGCCGAGCGGCGTGAGCGAGCCCTGGAGTCACTGGATGCGGTCGGCCTCGCCGACGCCGCCGAGAAGTACCCCACGCAGCTGTCCGGTGGCATGCGGCAACGCGTCGCGCTGGCAAGGGCGTTGGCGGCCGAACCCCGAGTCCTGCTGATGGACGAGCCGTTCGGGGCGCTCGACGCCATCACCCGGGCGCGGATGCAGCGACTGCTGACCCAGCTGTGGCAACGCACCTGCACCACCGTCGTCTTCGTCACCCACGACGTCGCCGAGGCCCTCGCCCTGTCCCAGCGGGTGGTCGTCATGGCCGCGGACCCCGGACGCGTGATCGCGGACCACCGGCTCGCCGACGACCCGGCGTCGGACCGGACCGCCCCGCACCCCCTGCACGCACGCATCGTCGCCCAACTAGGCACCGACTCCTGAGGAAACCCCATGCGCAGAACATCTCCCGGCCTCCTGGCCGCCGTACTGGCCCTGACCGCCCTCCTCACCGCCTGCGGCAGCGGCACGAAGAGCACCTCGACCGGCACAACCCAGGTCACCATCGCCGGCAGCGACCACCTCGGCGGCGCCCCCGTCCACACGGCCACCGAGAACAACCAATGGGCGGCGAACCACCTCACTCCCAAACTCCAGTCCTTCACCACCGGCCGCGACGCCCTCAACGCCGTCCTCGGCGGCCAGGCCCAGTACGCGGTGGTCGGCGACCTCCCCGCCGTATCCGCGATACTCGCCGACCGGAAGATCAAGATCCTCGCCGCCCTGTCCGGCTTCACCGACTGGCGCCTGCTGACCGCCACCTCCTCCGGCATCACGAGCTTCGCCGACCTCAAGGGCAGGAAGATCGGCCTGCCCGAGGGCACCAACGTCCAGTACGCGCTCAGCGGCATGCTCACCCGGGCGGGCCTGAAACCGGCCGACGTCACCCTCGTCAACCTTGCCCCGAACCAGGTCACCGCGTCCCTCGCCCGGGGCGACATCGACGCGGGCCTGACCTTCCCCAGCTTCTACGACGCCACGAAGGCAACGCTCGGCTCGAAGTACCGCGAACTCCGCTACGGCGGTTACACCTACCGCACGCTGCTGATCACCGCCGCCGGCACGAGCACCGCCACGTCCACCGCCGTCCTGCGCACCCTGATCACCGCGACGAAGACCATGGCCCAGGACCCGGCCGCAGCCCGCAAGGAGGTCGTGTCCCAGGCCGAGGGCGCCGTGCAGCCCGGCTTCGTCAATCGCCACTACACGTCGTACGCATACGAAGTCGCCCTCGACGAGCCCCTGTTGAAGCTCCTCCTCGCCGAGGGCGCCTGGGCGAAGTCGGCGCAGAAGCTGTCGGGAACGCCCGACCGGGCCACCTTCCTCCAGCACATCGACCGCGAGCCGCTCACGGCGGCCGCCTCCACCGCCGTAACTCTCCACTGAAGGACGCCATGACGACCGTCGACCAGAACACCCTGCGCCGCCGGGGCACCGGCCTGCGCGCGTACGACCCCGCCCGCAGCTACGGCGGCCACACCCTCTACACCCCCATCGCGGGCACAGGCGACGTCTACCTGGTGGACATCGACGGCGAGGTGGCCCACCAGTGGAGCCTGCCGCACCCGCCCGGCCGCCACGCCCGACTCCTCCCGGACGGAACGCTGTTCTACCAGGGCAAGGACACACAGACCGGGGACCCGCTCTTCCCGATCTGGGAGGTCTACCACGGCGGCATCCTTCAACTCGTCGCCCCCGACGGCACATTGCTGCGCGAGTCCCGCCACCCCTACCACCACCACGACGCGAGCCTGCTCGCCAACGGCAATCTGATCCTCCTCGCCGTCGAGCCGGTCCCGCCCGCCCTCGCGGCCCGCATCCCCGGCGGAATCCCCGGCACGGAGGCACCGGACGGCCGCATCTGGGGAGACGTCGTCTACGAGATGACGTGGACCGGCGAAATCCTATGGCGCTGGGCGTCGTTCGAGCACCTGCCGATCGACGACACCCCCCTGAACCCCCACTTCGCCCGCGAGCACTGGCCGATGGCCAACACCGTCAACGAACTGCGCGACGGGAGCATCATGGTCGGCTTCCGCAGCGCCTCGACGGTGGTCGTGATCGACCGCGCCACGTCACAGGTCACCTGGCGACTGGGCCCGGACACACTGGCCCAACAGCACTACCCCCACGAACTGGACTGCGGCACGATCCTGATCTTCGACAACGGTTCCTACCGCGACGACACGTCCGTCCCGTACTCCCGGGTGATCGAGGTCGACCGGGCGACCGGCGAGTTGGTCTGGTCGTACGAGGACAACCCACCCCAGAACTTCTACAGCCCCTACATGTCCAGCGCCCAGCGCCTCCCGAACGGCAACACCTTCATCGCCGAGGGCTCCTTCGGCCGCCTCTTCGAGATCACCCCCGACGGCGACGTCGTCTGGGAGTACGTCGTCCCGCACTTCGCCACGTTCGGCACCGGCGTCGGCCTGGAGTCCTCCCGAGGCGCTCAGAACGCGGTCTTTCGCGCCTATCGCTACGGGCCGGACCACACCGCCAGTCTTCGGTCTCACCTGCGGCGATGAGGGCTCACTCACCGGGCCGGAAACAGGCGGTACACGTCCGGCAACAATCAACCCCCAGGTCCTTGACCCGGGTTCACATCACCAGATGCGTATCTGACCCTCTGTGATCATTCGCAGGGTGGAGGGTCTCGCTTGAGGGGGGTGGGTGGGGGAATCCGCCCGCCCGCCGGCGACACCCGCACCGGCCCGCGCCGGACGAGGCTCCACCCCCCCGGGCAGCGCGGTCGAGGGCACCGCACCATTCCGCCATGGACAGCACCCTGGCCGCCGCGATCATCGGCACGCTCGGCGGCGGCCTGGTCACCGGGGCCGCGCCGTGTTCCGTGGCGTCGAACTTCGCGGAGCGCATGGCACTTCGGAGAGAAATTCCCACTTGCCCTTCCTCCAGGCCGTGTGGTGCATCAATGTGGCGTTCAGGAGGAACGTCCAGTCGGTTTCCAGGAACATCGCAGCCATCGGTGAGATGCGCCAGGTGTGCCACCACGGGGCGGTCGTCGTGCCACCTTTCGTCGCCCGGGAGGACGCCCTCCGGGAGCTCAGGGCGGGGGAGTTCGCCGTCGTGATGATGACCGTCTCGGGGTCGGTGGCGTTGCGCCGACGGCGCTTCGATCAGAGGCGCGGCGCGTGCCCGCAACGTGCTGTTCCAGACCCACTGGGGTTCGGACCTGACCCCTACATTCCCGGACATCGCCCCGGTGGCCGGCAGCGAGGGCTTGGTTGTCAGTGGTGCACCCTATTCTCCGGCAGGTGAGTGGACATCAAATAGAGGCACAGGCTCTTGAAGCTGCCAAGCTAGATGCACACCAAGCACTCGCCGTCTACGACGGCGCGTTGGACTGGATGCGCCGACCCGACGCTGTCATGAAGGGGCCCCTCGCAACTGAGGTGTGGGCCTTCGACCGCACCTTGACCCATGTCCTGCTCGTCAATCACCGATGGCGTGGATGGGTGGCGCCAGGCGGCAAAGTCGATCCCGGCGAAACGCCACGCCAGGCAGCTCGTCGAGAACTGTTCGAGGAGACCGGGGTGCAGGCGGAACTGAACGCGACCCCGGCAGCCGCCACAGTGCGCTCCTATCACCCCACCTGGTCGGCAACCGCAGGCATTTCCTATCTGGCAGTCGTCGACCAACGGACGCAGCTGACGTCTGAAAGCGGTCAGCCAACTGCCTGGCATCGCCTGGATGAGCCCTGGCAAGGGTGGTTCTCTGACGATCGTCTCCGCATGAAGCAATGCGCGCTATGGCTCGGAGAAGGCATAAAGGACCCCTGAATTCATCCAAGGCTCAGAGACAGCACCCCTCTCGCCCAGCGTCACAGATCAACGGGATCGAGCACAGCTACTCATGGCGAACTCCGCCGATCTTCTGGATCGCGCGGTAGCCCACGTCGCCGGCGAGGCGGGTCGGTATTCCCTGGTCGAGAACGGCGAGTTGCTGGTCGAGGCTGGTTACGGCAATGGGTGCGCAGATGCCGGCTTGCGCCGACCACGCACCAGCTCCCGCAGCTCACGAGTTCCGGGAGGTGCCGGCCAGGACTCCGGCAGCCGCCCCAGCCGGCGCAGGCCTGCCCGAACGGCGGCGTCTCGTACGGCGGCCGGTTTCCTCAGCAGGGCCGGAGGGTCGCGGCTCCCGCCCTGGAGGTGTCTGGAGACGGTCAGCCGCGGGCCCCGGTCCGACATGGTCCCGTCCCTGCCCGACGGATACGCCGCCCACGCCTTCCTGCTCAGCTCCACCGCCGCTGACGCCGTCCTGCTGATCGCAACTGGCGGCAGGCGGGGCTGCCAGCCGGTGCGCGACGCCTACCCGCTGCCGGTCCGGACGGCGCGACCCTGGCGGTCCGCTCGACCGCGGCACCGTAGATGGCACGTGACCACGGTGGTCACGCGCCATCGGCCGGGCCCTCGGCGGGTGTTCAGCACGGCCACGGGCCACCAGGGTCACGACCTTGAGCTCCTGCGAGGTGAGGCGCCGCGCCGCGGTCGCCCCCCACGCTCCTGATGGCCCTGAGTTCTGACCGCTCTAGTCCTGGTAGACCTTGTCGGTGCCCGGACCGCCGGAGAGCGTGTCCGTGCCCGTGCCTCCGTGCAGCAGGTCGTTGCCGCTGTTGCCGTAGATCTTGTCGTTGCCGCTGTCGCCGTACAGCTTGTCGTGACCCTTGCCGCCGTGGACGAGGTCAGCACCGGAGCCGCCGTGGATGACGTCGTTGCCGTCGTCCCCGTACAGGCCGAAGTCCTGCCCTGAGGCGGTGCCTGTGAGGCTGTCGTTGCCGGGGCCGCCGTGGCACTCGGCGTCGCAGTTGGTGATGGTGTCATTGCCCGCACCGCCGAACGGACCCATGGCCCAGACGCCCCCGCCGCCGTCGAGGCGGTCGTTGCCGTCGTCGCCGTAGAACACGGCGGCGGCGCTGCCCTTGAGGACGTCGTTGCCCGTGCCGCCGTGGATCGAGGTGTACGCGGAGCCGGTGACCGTCGCGGTGTCGTTGCCGTCACCGAGGTCGACGTCGTAGTCGTCCGAGTCGTCGGAGCCCAGGGGGATGGCCACCGTGCACTCGGCGACCTTGTGGTCGGTCGGCGAAGGGTAGCTGCACGCGTTCGTGGAGATGGTGATGTCGAACTTGTCGCGGAAGGTGAGGAGGTAGTCCTCACCGAACTGTGAGGGGTCGACGTCGACGACCTTCGCGGTGACTGTCAGGTTGTTGGCCTGTCCGGCGCCGGCCTTGTACCAGAGCTCGCCATCGGCGTGGACGAGGGAAGCCGAACTCACGGCGGCTGCCTGGGCGGTGGCAGCTGCGAACACGCCTCCACCGAGAGCGAGAGCCAGGGCGCCGGTGGCGGCAATGGTCCTTAACGTGCGCATGCAGAAATAACCCTTCGCGGAATCATTGGAAATTTCGTCGCCACCGCTGCCGCCGTCGTCACGACGGTCAGCGATCGACGCGTGAGGCCGCACCTAAGTGCGGGGTTGCTACTCACGATCACACGTTTAGACACCGCAACCCGGGCGGGGGTTGCGCCGGCATTTCACTCAGTTCTCGCAGGCAACCCGGCTTTCTCTGCTATTAACCCGCAGGACACTGGCATGTGGCATTTTCTTCGGCTCAGCCGGGGGCGGATGATGGACGAGTTCGCTGGTCCACGGGGGCGGATCGATCAGCAGACGATGTACATGCTCCTCCAGCCGAACCCGGTGCTCTGCTCCGTGTTCTGGTCGCAGTCGCTGCCCGGACGCCGCCGACGACAGGGTCGACACCGCGTAGTCCGCCTACTCCGCCAGTTTCCGGTACGGCAGATCGCCCGCGTTCTGCCGCAGTTGCCGCAGTCCTGCGGCGAACTCCAGCAACGGACCGCCTTCTGTGTCCAGCGGTCGCTCCCTGCGCGGCATCGCCACCCCCGTAGCTTCCCGGTTTCACGCTCATGCACCGACTGGCCACGCTGTCCGAAGCCACGCCCGCCTCAGAAGGCGCTTTCCGGACAGGCGTACACGCACGGCGGAGAACGCCGTTGCCGGGACGCCCTGGGGACGGCTGGGGTGCGGACAGGTCTTGTGCGGTGCGGATGGCCGAGCCGGTGTCGCAGCGCGCAAGTGGCGGCGGTGCCGGCCGGTCGGGCCCACGGACCGGATCAGGAAGGAACGTTCCGGTGCCACCAAGTGGCGTGCGCCGTGGTCACAGTGCGTTGTGGCCAGGGGTGGTGCGGATGCGGTGGTCTGGCCCATCGGCGGGTTGAACGCGTCTGGGCAGCGATATCCCGGTCCTGGACGCTCACGGCGGTGACCAGCATCAGCACCATCGGCAAGCCGGCCCGGGCGGGCCACGACCTGCCCTTGCGGCCCTCACCTTCCTCCCGCCGCCGGCGTGCGCCTGGAGCGTACACTGCTGAGCAAATCCTAGTATTTGACTATTTGCCCTTGTCATTCCGGCGCGAGCGTAGCCAGAACCGTCGGATCTGGTGTCTGATATGCCCGGAAGGTACGCAGTGCGAGTGGCCGTCGGCAGTGGGAGGGCGCGGGCGGACCGCACAGGCGCCAGGAGGAAGATCTCTCGATGACCCGGCCCGATGACCCGCGTACCGCGGCGGCCCGGATGTTCGCCGAGGCCGGCGCTTTCGGCGAGCTTCTGGCCGGGATCGAGTGGGCGGCGACGCCGCTCGGGCCCCCCGAGTCCTGGCCGGGGCCCCTGGTGGACACCCTGCGCCTCATGCTCACCTCTGAGCACGGGATGGCCCTGTACTGGGGCACCGAATTCGCCACGCTGTACAACCTGGGCTCCTCACCCATCGTCGGCGCCAAACACCCCTGGGCTCTCGGCAGGCCGTACAAGGACATATTCCCCGAAGTCTGGGCCCATCCCGTCAGCTCCCACTTCCACTATGTGATCGACACCCGCAAGTCCCTGCTGATCCCCGATGAGCCGCTCATCATGGAGCGCCACGGCTTTCCGGAACAGTGCTACTTCGACTCCTCCTTCCAGCCCGTACTGCTGGACGACGGCACCGCCGGCGGGGTATTCCAGATCATCACCGAGACCACCGGCCGGGTACTGGGCGAGCGCCGACTGCGCCTGCTGAGCGAGACCGGCGCCCGCACCGCCGGGCTGCCCACCCCGGACGAGGTCGCCCGCGTCGTCGCGGAGGTGCTGGGTTCGTATCCCGAGGAGATCCCGTTCATGGGCCTGTACCTGGCCTCCGAGCCGGGGAAGCTGCGGCCGGCGGCCTCCGCCGGGCTCCAGCGGGCGCCCGAGCAGGTCTCGCGGAGCACGGCGGACGCGTCGCAGATCGCGGCCCGGCTGGCGCAGGTGGCCGCCGACGGCGTCTCCGCCACACTGCCCGCCGCCGCGCTCACCGGCGGCACCACGGCCGGGCAGCACACCGCGGCCTCCTGGCTCCCCGTCGAGCAGGCGCTGGCTCTGCCGCTGGACTGCGCGGGCCAGGTGGGAGGCGTCCTGGTGGTGGGCGTCAACCCCTGCTTCCCGCCGGCCGGGGCCTACCGGGACTTTCTGGAGGTGCTCGCCGCCGCCGTGGCCGGGGCGCTGACGGCCGCGCTCGCCCACGACGAGCAGCGCAGGCGGGCGGAGGCGCTGGCCGAGCTGGACCGGGCCAAGACCACCTTCTTCGCCAACGTCAGCCATGAGTTGCGCACCCCGCTCACCCTGCTCCTGGGCCCGCTCCAGGAGGCTCTGGCCGACGAGGACCGGCCCGGGCGGCGCGAGCAGCTGGAACTGGCCGAGCGCGGTGCCCTGCGCCTGCTGAAGCAGGTCAACACCCTCCTGGACGTCGCCAGGGCCGAGGCCGGGCAGATACGCCCGGCCCTCGAGCCGGTCGACCTCGCCGGTGCCACGGCCGAGCTGGCGGGCGTGTTCCGCTCAGCCTTCGAGGCGGCCGGGCTGACGCTGGAGGTGGACTGCCCGCCGCTGCCCAGGCCGGTGTCCCTGGACCGGGACATGTGGGAGAAGATCATCCTCAACCTGCTCAGCAACGCCCTGAAGTTCACCTTCACCGGCGGTGCCCGGGTGCGGGTGGCCGCGGCCGGCCACCGGGCCCGCCTGACCGTGACCGACACCGGCACCGGCATCCCCGCGGACGAGCTGCCGCGCCTGTTCGAGCGCTTCCACCGGGTCCGCGGCGCCCGCTCCCGCTCCCACGAGGGCAGCGGCCTCGGCCTGGTGCTGGTGAAGGACCTCGTGGAAGCGCACGGCGGCACCGTCGGCGTGGACAGCCGGCTCGGCCAGGGCACCAGCGTCACTGTGGACCTCCCGTTCACCCCCGCCCACCGGCCCCGCCCGGCCCCGCCTGCGGCCGGCGCCGGACCACCCGGGGAGCCCTCCAGCGAGGGCGAAGGCGAAGGCGAAGGTGAAGGCGGAGGTGAAGGCGGAGGTGGAGGCGGCCGGTCCCGCCGGTCCGCGGCCTATGTCGACGAGGCACTGGGCTGGCTGGCGGCTGACCCCGCCCCCGCCACGGCCACCCCTGCGGCGCGCACCCCGCACGCCCCCGCGTCCCACGAGGCCCCCCGCGGCCCCGGTCCGCACGAAACCGGCCGCCCCCACCAGGCCCGCCTGCTGGTCGTCGACGACAACGCCGACATGCGCGCCTATCTCACCCAGCTCCTGCAGCCCGACTACGAGGTCCTGCTCGCCGCCGACGGTCGGGCCGCCCTGGAGATGGCCCTGGCGCAGCCGGTGGAGCTGGTGCTCAGCGACGTGATGATGCCCCGCATGGACGGCTTCGAGCTGGTCCGGGCGCTGCGCGCCGACCCGCGCACCGCCCGCCTGCCCATCGTCCTGCTCACCGCCCGCGCAGGCGAGGAGGAATCCGTGCAGGGCCGGCAGGCCGGCGCCGACGACTACCTGGCGAAACCCTTCTCCGCGCGTCAGCTGCTGGCGCGTGTCCGCACCGGGTTGGAGCTGTCCCGGCTGCGCGAACAGGTCCTGACCGAGACCCGCAACCAGCTGGCCGTGCTGGCCTCCCTGGCCGACGCGGGCCTTCGGCTGTCCGCCACTCTCGACCCGGACCAGACACTGCGGACCGCCGTCGAGATCCTGCTGCCCGACTTCGCCGACCAGATCAGCATCCACCTCAGCGCCGCAAGACCCGCCCCGGCGCAGTCGCCTCCGGCGTACATCGCCGGCACGCCCCTCCTTGCCCGCGAGGCCCTGGCCACGGCCGCCACTCACGCGATCAACGGCACCGTCCCGGCCCCCGCCGGCGCGCCCCCGCCGCCCGCCGCAGTCCTGGCCCTGCCGCTGCACGCCCACGACCGGACACTGGGGGCCCTGGTCCTGGTCCGGCACACCGACTACTCCGCGGTCGAACGCAAGTATCTGGAGAACCTCGCCCACCGCCTGGCCCTGGCCTACGACAACGCCACCCGGTACCACAACGAGCGCCACCTCGCCCTGACCCTGCAGCGCGCCCTGCTGCCCCACCGCCTCCCGCAGGTGCCCGGGGTCCGCCTGGCCACCCACTACCGGGCCAGCAACCGCGGCGCCGAGGTCGGCGGCGACTGGTACGACGTGCTCGCACTGCCCGACGGTGCCGTGGGGCTGGCCATCGGCGACGTCATGGGCCACGACGTGGAAGCCGCCATCGTGATGGGCCAACTCCGCTCCGCCCTGCACAGCCTCGCGATGGAGGGCGCCGACCCGGCCCAGGTGCTGGCCAGGCTGGACGCCTACCTGCAGTCGCTCGCCACCGAACGCTTCGCCACCTGCCTGTACGCGGTCTACGACCCACGCCGCCACCGCCTGCGCTACGCCGCCGGCGGGCACCTGCCGCCCCTGCTGATAGCCACTGACACCGCCTATCTGGAACTGCCCCCGGCGCCTCCGCTGGGACTGGGCAGCACCCCGGTCGACCGCGAGGTTGCGTTCCCGCCCGGCACCAGCCTGCTGCTGTACACCGACGGACTGGTGGAAAACCGCTCACTGTCCCTGGACAGCTGCCTGGCGGCCCTGTGCCAGACCTGCGCCGCGCTGCCCGCCGCCGCCCGCACCGACCCCCAGCAGATCACCGAACGGGCCCTGGAACTGCTGAACACCCCCCACCGGGTCGACGACGACACCGCCCTGCTCGCCGCCACCGCCGAACCATCGGTGTCGAACCGGCGACCCGCAGGCTGACGGAAGAGCCACACGACCGACCGCTACTGCTCGGAGTCATTGCTGAGGAAGCTGCGGATTGGTTAATGCACTGCTGACGAACTGTCTTCATTGCTGGCGGAGTCGCGGAACTCGGACGGATCCTGGAGGGCGAGAACCGTGAGCCGGCTGCGTCCGTATTTCCACGCATGCTGTCGAGCGCGGAGCGGCGGAGCCGCCGCGATCGAGGCCGGCGCTGTGGGCTGCCTGCTCAAGGACAGCGGTCGACACGAGCTGTGCGAGACGCCCGTACCGCCGCCCGGGAGCTGGAGGGCCTGTCGGCCGTCGCCCGCGGGCAGAGCAACCTCCGTACAGGACGGTTCGCGTCCTGTACGGAAGCGACCCGCATGGACTGAAGGCCTCGCTGGGGCGCTGCAAAGCCGCGGGCGTCCGCGTACAGGGCCTGGGGCAGTTTGGTGGTGGAGAGGTCGAGGTGTTTCGTCAGCCGCTCGTCGACCGGGTAGAACGTGCCGTCGGCGTGGGTCTCGGTGAGGCCGTCGGTGGTCAGCAGCAGCGTCGAACCGGCCCGAGATGACGAGCGCGGTCACGAACCGCCCGTCATCGCTGTTCTGTTCGGCGTATGCGTTGTGCCGGACGACCGAGGCGTCCAGGGCGTCGACGAGTGCGGTGAGCGTGGGCTCCCGGTGGGCCGCCTCGCGGAAGGCACCGATGACGGCGAACGCGGCCCCCACGGCGGCGAGTGTGGACGCTCGGCCTTTACCTGACGCAGGCGAATCCCAGCGAGTGGCACCTCCGATGGGCGCGTTGCTGTCCGTCGGAGCTGTGGGGGGCACTCGGATGCTCCGGCAGATGCTGGGTGTCGCCATCGCTCTCATGTGACTGGCGTCACGCGTCATGCTCTTCCGCTCCCCAGTCCCACAGGGCTTGGAGGCCTGGGCCTGAGCTGCTGCCCTGCTGGCCTGGGAAGCAGAGTCTGGACCTGGTCCTCGGGGACGCGGTCCGGCTCGGGCCGTCGGCTCGCGCCGGCAGCGTCGTCGCCCTCGGCCGCCTTACCTCGGCCTGTCTTCGACGGTCCGATCAAGACTGGGGCCGGTCCTGTCACGGCACGTCGGGGCTCTGTCCCGCGACGACTTTCACCGAGGAGTACTTACGGCGTAGTTCCTTCAGGGGCTGGTACTCCGGCGAGTCCCAGAACTCCTGCAGCGCGGCCTTGGACGCGAACTCGTGGATGACCAGGGTGGCGGGCTCCCAGTCTCCTTCCAGGACGACGGCATTGTCGTCGATCAGCAGGTTGCGGGCGCCGGACTGCTCGATGAGCGGAGTCACACCGTCGATGTACTGCTGGAAACCGGCGGGATCGGAAACATCAAGGTCTATGACGACGTATGCGGGCACGATCGATGCTCCTGCGGGTCGAGGTCGGAATCTGTCGATCTCGACGATACGGAGCCTCAACTGGCCGTTCCCATACGTGTGATGGACCAGAACATGCGTCATCGTCCCGATCTGGGGCGGACCGGTAGTGTCGTCGCGTGGACGTTGTCAGCGATGTGATCGCCACGATGAGGGTCGGCCGTGCCAAGTTCACCCACTCCCGCCGTGTCGGCGAGTGGGGCAAGCGGTTCGGTCCCTACCCGGGCGCCGGGTTCCACATCGTGCTGCACGGCAGTTGCTGGCTCCTGCCGCCCGACGGCGCGGCGTTGCTGCTGACCGCAGGCGATGTGGTCTTCCTGCCGCACGGGGCCATGCACGGCGTCAGCAGTGATCCCAACCAGGTTCCGGCCCTCCTGCCACTCGACGCGGACCCGGAACGCAGGGACGTCGTCGCAAATGACGCGTGGGCAGAACACGGCACGGGCGGGGCCGTTCTGCTGTGCGGTGCGTACCGGCTCGACCGGGGACAGGTGCACCCTTTCCTGCGGGCGCTGCCCGAGGTGATCCACATCCCCGCGGGACCGGGCCGCCACCCGGCGCTGCGGGCCGCTGTCGATCTGCTCGGCGCGGACGTGCGGGACTCAAGGCCGGGAGCGGACGCCGCTATGCCTGCCCTGCTGGACCTGCTGCTGGTGTACGTCCTGCGTGCGTGGCTGGATGAGGAGACCTCTCGTAACCCCTCCGCCGGCTGGTGTGCCGCGTTGACCGATCCGGCGATCGCCGCTGCGCTCAACCACATTCACCGCCACACGGCGCACCCGTGGACGGTGCAGGAACTCGCCCATCGCGTCGGCATGTCGAGGACGGCTTTCGCGAGGCGGTTCACCCACTTGGTGGGACAGGCGCCGATGACGTATGTGACCTGGTGGCGGCTGAGCACCGCGGCTCGGATCCTGCGCGATGGAGACGATCCACTCGCGGCGGTGGCCCAACAGGTCGGGTACACCTCCGAGTTCGCCTTCGCCAACGCCTTCAAGCGCGCTTTCGGCGTCGCTCCCGGACGCTTCAGGCGCGCACAACACGCGCCACAACCAGTGCCGTAAGCGCCTGGCGGGGCCTCACCAAGGGCCCGGCCCCACCAAGGGCCCGGCCCCACCCCCGTCGGCATCGCCGACCAGCAGTCGGTCATCACCGGCTCATCCTGTCGCCGGTCAGCCGGTACTGCTGTCCGGCGACGCCTCCGGCCCTGTGGGTGTCAGGCCGCATACAGAGTGGTTGATCAGGGGCAGTTGATGGCCGTGTCCCCGGTGTCACGGTTGCAGGTGTCGAAGCCGAGGCCGCCGTCGAGGCTGTCGTTGGCGATCACGTTGTCCGCGGCGTTGAGGGTGTCGTTGCCCTCGCCGCCGTTGTGCGTGTCGTTGCCGCGGCCCCCGTTGAGGGTGTCGTTGCCCTGGTCACCACCGAGGGTGTCGTTGCCGTCGTCGCCGTTGAGGGTGTCATTACCGGCATTGCCGGTGATGGTGTCGTTGCCGGCCAGCCCGGAGATCGTGTCGTTGCCGGGGCCGCCGTTGATGGTGTCGTTGCCCGGCGTCGCCCGCAGCCCGGTGGCAGCCGGGTCGTCGCCGACGAGCCGGTCCGCCCGGGGGCCGCCGTTGAGGCGGTCGTCACCCGCACCGCCGATCACCGTTCCGGCGGCCTCCAGGTTCGGGGAGATGGTGACACTGTCGTCGGCGTCGTCGGCGTTGACCCGTATCGACGTGACGGGGAGCGGGCACTCTGCCGTGTGTGTCCCCGTCGACTGGCACGGGGCGACGGCGGCCACGGTGTCCCCCCTGTCCGTCACCACGACAACGTTGCCCTGACGCCGGATGGTGATGTCGTTAGCCACGCCCTGGTCGGCCGTGACGACCAGGGCTTCGCCCACCTCCTGCACGACCGTGGTGCCGGCCAGGCTTTTGCCGGGGGCCGCACCGGGTGCGGCGGAGGCGGCGGTCAGTGGGGCGCAGGTGAGTGCGCCGATCGCCACCACCGTGGTGCAGATGCTTCGTGTTCTCATCGGTGCCCGCCTTTCGTGTTGTCTCGCCGTGTACGGGGTGCTTGCGTACTGCTCGCTCATGCCGGTCAGGGGCATCCGCTGACGTTGTCGCCCAAGTCGGCGCGGCAGTTGTCCACGTCGGCGCCGCCTTCGACGTAGTCGTTGCCGCCGACGTTGTCCACGGCGTCGATGGTGTCCCGGCCGTTGCCGCCCTCGGCGTAGTCGTTGCCGGCGCCGGCGACGATCTGCTCGTTGCCGTTGCCGCCGTAGATCACGTCGTTGCCGGCACCGCCGTCCACGCTGTCCGAGCCGCCGCGTCCCTCGATGGAGTCATTGCCGGAGCCACCGAAGATCCTGTCCGCCTCGGCTCCTGCGGTCAGCGTGTCGTTGCCCGCGCCGCCGGAGAGGAAGTCGGATCCCTCGTCGCCTTCGAGGGTGTCGTTGGCGGATCCGCCGTAGAGGTTGTCGCTGCCGGCACCGCCGATGAGGGTGACGCCGAGGGCCGCCAGCGAGGACGTGACGTTGTCGTCCTGGTCGCCGGCGTTGACCACGAGTTCGGTGGTGTCGGCGGCCCTGCAGGCTACTTCGGTCGTGCTGATGGCGTAGCAGTCGCCGGACGGTGCGACCGTGTCCCCGGTGTCTCTGATTCTGATGCTGCCGCCCGACTGCCAGACACTGATCGTGTTGCCCCGTCCGACTCCGGCGGTGACCGTGATGGTGGTGCCGGTCTTGTTCACCAGCGTCGTCGCGAGAATGTGGGGCGTCGGTGCGTCGGCCGCGCGGGCCACGCCCGTGAGGCACAGAGTGAAACCGCACACCGTGGCCAGAAGTCCCGCGGTGTGATGACGCGTTCTCTGCATGAGCTGCTCCTGACGATAGGGCACTGAATTTCGATCTCGCAGCCGTGCACATTTCCTTTTTCGCTTCGATCGCCTTGCTTCGATCACCGGGCCAAGCGGGGAGGCAGGTATTGCCGGCTCCGGCGCGTGGTCTGCCGACCGCAGCCGGGACCCAATAGCCGGCCTACGTGGAGTGCGAGGGAAAACGGGGAAATGGTGTGGCCGCAAGCGCTGAACGTGCGGCTGCGCCCATCCCGGCGCGACGCCCGGATGTCCTTGCCGCTTTCAACAGTCCTCAGTCCTCGAAGTCCCCTCCCAACGCGCCATGGCAGACGGCAGACGCCTGCTCGACCGGTGATCGGCCCTGGCGCCTGGGCACCCAGAGCATGCCGGGATGCGAAGCCGTGCTGAAGCCGAATTAGCGCCATTGCCGAATACACGGTCTCCGCGCGTGGATCGTCGCCCTGACCGGGGATGGGTGAACTGCGCGCATACCTGCGCTTGATTTTCATCAGTCCCGGCTGCGTCAATTCACGATTCACCCGTACCGAATTCAATTAGTCGTGGGGTGAGCTGATTCGGCCCGTACGGTCGAGCCAAAAGGGCTCGTGAACTGGGCTTTCCGCCGGCATGTCCAAGCGGCTTCGGGATCTGCGCCGGCGGCCCCGGGTATCCGGGCCTGCCGCGGTGCGAAAGGTGGACGTCGAGGGGCGTCCAGCGGCGGCGTGTCGCCACTGCGTCAGAGCACGTCGGGCACCTGCACGAGCCTCCTGGCGCGGCTCTGGCTGGTTCGTGACCTTCAAGGGGACGGAGGTCTCTGCCTGCTCCCACTGCGTCCGCACCCTTGTCCCGGCTAGCGGGCCCCCTTTACGGTGATGCAGCACATGCCGACCAGTTGGTATGCCAGAGCCGGGTGGAGGCCGTCGTGGCGGACAACGCGCGCGTGGAGGAGTACTTGGCCGACGTACGGGCCCGCCGGCAGCGCGTGTGGCCGGCCTCGATGCCGAGGGAGGCGGTGTACCCGCTCGGGCAGCGGCCGCTCACCGACCACCTGCGGCACTGGGCCCGGCGCCATCCCGACCGCGTCGCGATCACCTTCTACGGCGAGCAGATCACGTACGCGGCGCTGGAGGACCTGACGGCGCGGCTGTGCGGCTGGCTGCAGCGCAGCGGCGTACGCCCCGGAGACCGTGTCGGGGTGTTCCTGCCCAACTGCCCGCAGTTCATCGTCGCCATGCTCGGCATCCTGCGCGCCGGAGCCGTGCACGTCCCGGTGAACCCGATGTTCCGGGAGCACGAGCTACGGCACGAGCTGGCCGACGCCGGGGTGGAGCTCCTGATCACTCTCGACACCCTGCGGCCGCTGGTCGAGGCGGTGCGGTCCGACACAGCCGTACGGAGCGTGCTCGTCACGAGCCTCGCCGACATGCTCCCCTCCGACCCGGTGCTGCCGCTGCCGTCCGGCCTGGTGAGGGCCGGCCCGACCGGCACGGGGTGGGGCCAGGCCGTCGGCGGCGCCCGCGGGCAGGACGAGCCGGCCGACCTGGACGCGCTCGCCGCCCTCAACTACACCGGAGGCACCACCGGCCTGCCCAAGGGATGCGAACACACCCAGCGGCACATGCTCTACACCGCGGCGACGGCGGCGGCCGCCGGCGGCATGGACCTCACTGGCGACAACCCCGACGTGCTGCTGATCTACGTGCCCGTCTTCTGGATCGCGGGCGAGGACTTCGGCATCCTGCTGCCGCTGCTCACCGGCAGCGGCATCGTGCTGCTCACCCGGTGGGACCCGGAGGCCGTGCTGCAGGCGATCGAGCGGTACCACGTGACGCTGATGCTGGGCACGGTCGACAACTACGTCGAGCTGATGGAGCATCCCGGCCTGCCCGGCACCGACCTGTCCAGCCTGGCGCAGCCGCGGGCCATGTCGTTCGTACGCAAGCTGACGCCGGCGATCCGGGCCCGGTGGAGCTCCCTGGTCGGCGAGCACAGCGTGCTGCAGGAGGCGGCGTACGGCATGACCGAGACGCACACCGCGGACTCCTTCACCACCGGGTTCCAGGACGGGGACCACGACCTGCTGACCGAGCCGGTTTTCTGTGGACTGCCCGTGCCGGGAACCGAGTTCATGGTGGCCGACGGGCAGAGTGCCGAACCGCTGCCGCTGGGCGAGCATGGCGAGATCCTCGTACGCTCCCCCTCCCTGCTCACCGGATACTGGCGGCAGCCGGAGGCCACCGCCCGGGTCCTGCGCGACGGATGGCTGCACACCGGCGACATCGGAATGATCGACGACGACGGGTGCCTGCACTACCTCGGCCGCACCAAGGAGATGATCAAGGTCTCGGGTATGAGCGTCTTTCCATCCGAGCTGGAGGCGCTGCTGGCCCGGCACCCAGATGTGCTCACCGCGGCGGTGGTACCGATGGACGATCCCCAACGGGGCCAGGTGCCGCTCGCGTTCGTCCAGGCCCGCCCCGGCGCCACGCTCGACGCCGAGGACGTGCGCGCCTGGGCGCGGGCGAACATGGCTCCGTACAAGGTGCCCGTGGTGAGGTGCGTCGACGTCCTCCCCATGACCACCACCGGCAAGGTGAAGAAGGGCGAGCTGCTGGAGCGGGCCGCGCACATCGCCGTGTCTCCGGCATCCCCGGCCGCTGCCGATGCTGACGAAAAGGAACGGTGACGATGGGTCTGGCCAAGCTGCTGGTCGCCAACCGCGGCGAGATCGCGGTACGGGTGATCCGCGCCGCCCGCGAACTGGACCTGCTGACGGTGGCGCTGCGCTCCCGCGACGAGGCGCACGCGCTGCACACCCGGATGGCGGACGAGGTCGTGGTGCTCGACGGCGAAGGCCCGGGGGCGTTCTTGGACGCGGCGGCCCTGGTCGGCGCGGCGGTGCGCACCGGCTGCGACGCGGTCCACCCCGGCTACGGGCTGCTGGCCGAGAACGCCGACTTCGCACAGCGGTGCACCGACGCCGGACTCACCTGGGTCGGGCCGCGCCCCGAGGTGCTGCGCACGCTCGGCGACAAGACCGCGGCCCGTGAACTCGCCGCCCGCCTCGGCGTGCCGGTGCTGCCGGCGACGTACGGCGACACCGGCATCGAGGAGGCGCGTGCGTTCATGGCCGGCCTCGGCGCGGGGGCTGCGGTGATGGTCAAGGCGGTCGCCGGCGGCGGCGGGCGCGGCATGCGGGCGGTGTACGAGGCAGGGCAGTTGGAGGAGGCCGTCCGGCGCTGCCGTTCGGAGGCCTCGCACGCCTTCGGTGACGGCGCGGTCTACGTCGAGCGGTTGCTGCGGCGTGCCCGCCATGTCGAGGTGCAGGTGCTCGGCGACGGCACGGGCGCCGTCGTCGGCTACGGCGACCGCGACTGCAGCCTGCAGCGGCACCGGCAGAAGATCGTGGAGATCGCGCCGGCGCCCGGCCTCGACGAGGCGGTGCGGGCCGGGTTGCACGATGCGGCGCTGCGCATGGCCCGGGAGGTCGCCTATGCGGGTCTGGGCACCTTCGAGTTCCTCGTGGACACGGGCGACGGCTCCGTCTCCCCGGGTTTCTACTTCCTCGAGGCCAACCCGCGTATCCAGGTCGAACACACCGTCACCGAGGAGGTCACCGGCATCGATCTGGTCAAGGCCCAGCTGCGGGTGGCCTCCGGCGAGAGCCTCGACCGCGTCGGGGCGGGGCAGGCTCCCGTTCCCCGCGGCTGCGCGGTGCAGGTGCGGGTCAACGCCGAGACGGTCCGCCCCGACGGGACGGTGCTGCCCTCCGCCGGAACGCTGGACGTCTTCTGGCCGCCGGCCGGGCCGGGTGTGCGCGTCGACACCGCCGCGTTCCCCGGCGGCCGGGTCAGCCCGCGCTTCGACTCGCTGCTGGCCAAGCTCGTCGCCCACGACGGCTCCGGCAGCCTGCCCGACACACTCGCCCGCGCCCGCCGCGCCCTGGCGGAGCTGAGAGTCGAGGGAGTCGCCACCAACACCGGGGTGCTGCGGCGGCTGTTGGAGGCACCCGAGGTCGTCGCCGGGCGGCTGCACACGGCGCTCGTCGACGAACTCCTGCCCGCACTTGTCCCGCAGGAGACAGACCCGGAGAAGGGCGCGGAGGTCCCCGACGCCAGGGACGCGGAGGTCCCCGACGCTTTCGAGCCACAGGGCACGCTCACCGTCACCGCCCCCATGACGGCCACCGTCGTCGATGTCGCCGTCGCCGAAGGAGAGCGCGTTCGGGCCGGAAGCACCCTGGTGGTCCTGGAGTCCATGAAAATGGAACACCTGCTCCAGGCGCCGGGCGATGGCGTGGTCGTCGCCGTACGGGCGGAGCCGGGCGATCTTGCCGAGCACGGTCAGCCGCTGGTGGTGATGGAGGCCACCGGCGCGGCGGACGGTGAGCCGCACCCCGAGGAACGGCCGGATCCGGACGCCCCACGCGCCGATCTGGAGGAGGTGCGGGCACGCAAGCGGTTCGGCGACGACGCCGAGCGCCCCGAGATGGTCGCCCGGCGGCACGCCGAGGGTCGGCGCACCGCCCGCGAGAACATCGCCGACCTGTGCGACCCGGGCAGTTTCGTCGAGTACGGCGGCCTGGCCATCGCCGCCCAGCGCAGCCGCCGGTCCCTGGACGACCTCATCCGCCGCACGCCAGCCGACGGCCTGGTCGGCGGCGTGGGCACGGTGGGGGCCGACCGGTTCGGCCCCGGCTCCGCCCGCGTGGTGGCGATGTCGTACGACTACAGCGTGATGGCCGGCACCCAGGGCATGACGGGCCACCGCAAGAAGGACCGGCTCTTCGCGTTGGCCGAACAGGCGCATCTGCCCGTCGTCCTGTTCGCCGAAGGGGGCGGCGGCCGGCCGGGAGATGTGGACGGCACGGTGGTCTCCGGCCTGGACTGCACGGCATTCGCGCTGTTCGCGTCCCTGAACGGGAAGGTGCCGCTGGTCGGCATCGGCTCGGGGCGCTGCTTCGCCGGCAACGCCGCGCTGCTCGGCTGCTGCGACGTCATCATCGCCACGCCCGAGGCCACCATCGGCATGGGCGGCCCCGCGATGATCGAGGGCGGGGGCCTGGGCAGCTTCGCCCCGGAGGACATCGGGCCGGTCGAGGTCCAGCGGGCGAACGGCGTCATCGACATCGAGGCCGCGGACGACGCGGATGCCGTCCGACTGGCGCGCACGTATCTGTCGTACTTCCAGGGCCCGGTGACGGAATGGGAGTGCCCCGACCAGCGCCGACTGCGCCATCTCATTCCCGAGAACCGGCGGCGGGCGTACGACGTGCGTGCGGTCGTCGCCACCCTCGCCGACGCGGACTCCGTCCTGGAGCTGCGACAGCACTTCGGGCGCGGGGTCGTCACCGCGCTGGCCCGGGTGGAGGGCTGGCCGTGCGGCATCCTCGCCAACGACCCGCGGCATCTGGGCGGCGCCATCGACTCCGACGCGGCCGACAAGGCGAGCCGCTTCCTGCAGCTGTGCGACGCGTTCGGGCTGCCGGTGGTCTCCCTGTGCGACACACCCGGGTTCATGGTCGGCCCCGAAGCGGAGAAGACCGCGACCGTCCGGCATGTCAGCCGCATGTTCGTACACGCCTCGGCGCTCACGGTGCCCTTCGGGGTGATCGTGCTGCGCAAGGGCTACGGGCTGGGTGCCCAGGCCATGGCCGGCGGCGGCTTCCGGATCCCCCGGTTCACGGTGGCGTGGCCCACGGGCGAGTTCGGGCCGATGGGCATCGAGGGTGCGGTGCGGCTGGGCTACCGCCGGGAGCTGGCGGCCATCGAGGACGTGGACGAGCGCGAGCGGGAGTTCGCCCGCAGGGTCGCGGCCGCCTACGAGCACGGCAAGGCCCTCAACGTCGCATCGGTCTTCGAGATCGACGACGTCATCGACCCGGCCGAGTCCCGACGCTGGATCAGCACACTGCTGCATGACCCTGCCCCTGAGCCCGGACAGCGCGGGTCGCGCCGCTTCGTCGACACCTGGTGAAGGCCCGCCGACGCCCGGGACACGGCGCGTGCTGCCATGGTCGCCTGTGAGTGAGGCTCTTGACCCTCACGTGGCGTCAGACTGCATAGTCGGTGCCGTGGAGGATCACTGGACCGTGGGACGCGTGGCCGAGCTGGCCGGCGTGAGCGTCCGCACGCTGCATCACTACGACGAGATCGGACTCGTTCGGCCGTCGGCGCGGACCGCGGCCGGGTACCGGGCCTATTCGGCGGCCGACGTGGAGCGGCTGCGGGAGGTGCTGGCCTATCGGCGGTTGGGCTTCGGGCTGCGGGAGGTCGCGGAACTGGTCGACGACCCTGCCACGGACGCGGTCGCGCACCTGCGCCGACTGCGCGGCCTGCTGCTGGAACGGCGTGATCGCGCTGACGCCATGGTGACGGCGATCGAAAGGGAACTTGAGGCACGGGCGAGGGGACAGCGGGTGACACCGGAGGAGCAACTGAAGATGCTCGGCACACGGTTGTACGACGCGATCGGCGGCGCTTACCCCGCGACACGGCGTACCGAGCCGCGGATCGCCGCGCAGATCTGGGACGCGCTCGGGGACGCGCAGACGGTGCTGAACGTCGGGGCCGGAACTGGCTCCTACGAGCCCGCGGATCGCCACGTGACCGCAGTGGAGCCATCGGCGGTCATGCGGAGGCAGCGGCCGGCCGGCTCGGCGCCGTGCGTGGCCGCCGCCGCGGAGAGCCTGCCGTTCGAGGACCGGTCCTTCGACGTCGCGATGGCCGTCTCCACCGTTCACCACTGGGGGGACCCGATAGCGGGGCTGCGTGAGATGCGGCGCGTGGCCCGCCGCGTGGTGGTGCTCACGTTCGATACCGACGAGCCCGGATGGCAGGACCGGTTCTGGCTTACCCGCGACTACCTGCCCGAGTTCGCCGCCGTCCTCGCGGAATTCCCCTCGCTCGCCGGGATGGCCGACGCGATCGGCGCCCGCGCTGAGCCGGTGCCCGTCCCGTGGGACTGCGCCGACGGCCTGTTCGAGGCGTACTGGCGCCGACCCGGGGCCTATGTGGAGGATCACGTGCGCCGTGCGATGTCGGTGTGGACGAGAGTCGGGCCGAAGGCCGAGCAGCGGGCGGTGCGAAGCCTGAGCGAAGACCTCGAGTCCGGCCGGTGGGCCGAGCGCAACAGCGATCTCGCCGGTCTCGACGCGGCAGATCTCGGCCTCCGCCTGCTCATAGCTTGAACCGCCTAGCAGCGCCAGCTGGAGTTCGTGCGTGTTCGCCCTTAGGTCGACCGTTCGTGCTGGCGCGTGCCTGGGCCCCTGACCTCCATGGACCTCCGTGGTGCGGGCGGGATCAGCGGGCCTTGGAACGCATCTCCCGGGGGCTCACCCCGAAGCGCCGACGGAAGGCCGTGCTCATCGCACTCGCCGAGGAGAAGCCCGAGGCGTACGTCAGGTCCGTGATCGTCATGTGCGCGCAGTCGGCCCGCAGGAGACGCTCGCGGACCAGACGCAGGCGCTCCTCGCGGATCAGGTCGCGAGGCGTGGTGCCCACCTGTTGGAGCGCGAGCTGGATCTGGCGGAGGGACCAGCCGAGGGCACGGGCCATGGAGGCGCCGGACAGGCCGGGGTCGGCCGCGTGCTCGCGCGCATGGCGGCGGACCACCGCCTCCACCTCGGTCAGCTGCCCCGGGACGTCGGGACGGTCGTCCCCGCAGGCGAGCATGCACAGCAGCTCGACGACGCGGTCGCAGACGGCGTCGAACTGCGGGGTGGTGAGATGGCCACGCTCGTCGTTCAGGCCGCGCACCATGGAGTGCACCACACGGCCCAGCCCCTTGGTCAGATCGAGCCCGGTGGCCAGCGGTGCCTTCCGGTTGAGAGGGCCGTCGACCTCCTGGGCCGGGATCGACATGATGACACCGCGCAGGGACGCGCCGTGCACGATCTCGAAGGGCGCACCGAGTGTGATCAGGCTGCCCGTGCCCGGCGTCAGCCGCACCTCCTGGTCGTCCTGTCGTAGCACCAGTTCGCCCGCGAGCGGGAAGAGGAGCCGGTAGTCGGGGTCGGGCATCTGACGGATCAGGCCCGGTGTGCGGGCGTACTCGATCTGGTCGCTGTACCAGGTGACGACCTGGTAGCTGTCGCTGCACTGCCGGATCATCTCGCCGCGGAAGCCCTCGGCGCGGGCGTACTTGTAGTCCATTCTGGTCTGGTACGCCGCGACGCGCTCACTCCACAGATCGGTCCGCTCGCGGGCTCCGACCTCGGCGGTCCTCGTCGTCTCCACGACGTAGCTTCCCGTGGGCAACGCATCCCCTTTGCTGCGCCGTCTCCCGACAGCCTCGAGACCAGCCTCGAACGCTCCTGTGTTCGAGGACTGTTGTGCGGCGCAGCCTAGGGACCAGCAATCGGTTTCCGGAACACGTATAGGCCTCATCGGCCTGCGTCGGAGCCGAGCCGCTCGCGATCTGCCGGTCTCACGAACGGGCGTGCGTCCTGCGGCAAGTTCCTTGCGCGCACGGACAAGTCCGGATGCGGACGCGCCACTACCGTCGTGCGCTGCCCGTCGACCCGCCACCCGCTGTGAGGACTTGATGACGGAATAGATACCGGAGGCGGTGTTCTGGTGCCTGGCCGTGGGCCTGTTCGCCGTCACCGTGCTGCTGGTGCGCGAACGCGGCATCACCGCACGCCAGCGCAGACGGAACGCCGAACTGGGGGACGGACTTCGGGCCCGGGACGAGGAACTGCGGCACCTCGTCTCGGCCCGGCTGCCCGCCCTGGAGGACGCGCCCCACCAGCAGGTCCCGGCCGTCGGCCTGCTCGACACCCGGCTCGCCGACACGGACTTCGCGAAGTGTCTCGACGGTGTCGTGGAGCGATTCGCGGGTGCGGTCGAGCACGCCCGGTCGAGCGCCGACCAGTCGGCGAAGGCCGCCCTGAAGGCGTCGATGCGCTCCCTCCAGGCCTTGGCCAACGAACAGCAGGTGTCCATCTCCGAGATGCAGGACCGGCACGACAATCCCGGCGTACTGAGCGACCTGCTCGAAATCGACCACGCCAACGCCCAGTTCGGCCGCCGTGCCCAGGTCATCGCCGTGCTGTGCGGCTCGTGGCCGGGCCGCCAGCGTGCCACCTCCGCGCTCGTGGAGGTCGTACGCGGCGCCACCTCCCGCATCCGCGACTACCGGCGCATCCGCATCAACGGCGAGGTCGACATCGCCGTGCGGAGCCGGGCCGTCGAACCGGTGGTCCTGGCGGTCGCCGAACTGCTCGACAACGCGGCGCGCCACTCGCAACCGGGCACGACCGTCGAGGTCACCGTCCAGACGGTGCACAACGGCGCCTGCGTGGTGATCGACGACGCCGGGGTCGGCATGGACGGCCAGGCGGCCGAGCACGCCGCCGAACTGCTCGCCCGCACACACGACGTGGACATCGTCCGACTCGGTGACCCGCCCCGCTTCGGCTTCGCCGTCATCGGGGCGCTCACCGAGCGCTACGGGTTCAACGTCTCCGTGGACACGCTCTCCCCGTACGGCGGTGTACGCGCGGTGGTGTTCCTGCCGGCCGCCCTGCTCACCCACCTGGACCCCGCCGACCAGGCGCCCGTTCCGCCCGCCGAACCACCCGCGCCCGCGCATGTCCCTGCCCCTGCCCCTGCGCATACGCACTCGACCGACACGGCGCCCACCGCCGATCCGGCCGCACCCGTCCCCGATCCCCATGCCGCCTCAGCTCCCGCCTCCGCCCCCGATCCCCACGCCGCCTCAGCTCCCGCCTCCGCACCCGAACCCACGGAGGCGACGACGCCGGGCGGCCTGCCCAAGCGACGTCGCCGCACCCCACGGCAACCGGCCCCGCAGCCCGTAGCGGCCGAGGAGGTCGGCGGCCGCTCGGCCGAGGAGAACGCCCGGCGCATGGGCGCCTTCGCACGCGGCACCCGCTCCGGCCGGGACGCCCGGCACACACTCCACGACGACGAAGGGAACAGCCACGAATGACCGGGCCCACCAACAACACGTTGGGCTGGATGCTGGACGAGGTGCTGAAGGTGCCGCACGCGCGTCACGCGATCCTGCTCTCCGCCGAAGGCATGCTCCGCGCCTTCTCCAAGGACATCGACCGCGACGACGCCGAACGGCTGGCCGCGGGACTGTCCGGCGTCCAGTCGATCAGCCGCGGCACGGCCGAGTTCTGCGGCTCCGCGCACACCCCGTGGCGGCAGACCATGATCGAGTTCGCACACGGCTACGTCTTCCTGGTCGCGGCCGGAGAGGGCGCCTACCTCGCGGTCTCCACCAGCGAGGACGTCGACATGGAGGCGGTCACCTACCGCATGCACAAACTCGTCGACCGGCTCGGCAAGGAGCTGACCAGCCCCGCCCGGCAGGACACCGGCAGCCCGGCATGACAACCCGGCGCCGCCCCGCAGACAGGCTGGTGCGGTCGTACGTCGTCACGGACGGCCGCGCCCACCCGACCCGCAACACCCTGGACCTGGTCACGCTGCTGATCGCCACCGACGATCTGCCGCTGACCGGACTCAACCCGGAAAAGCGCAGGCTCATGGAGCTGTGCCGGCCCGGAGCCCTGTCGGTCGCCGAGGTGGCCGGCCACCTGTCGCTGCCGGTCGGCGTGGCCAAAGTGCTGATCGCCGATCTCATGGACAGCGGCCACATCGTCACCCGCGCACCGATCCCCGCCGCCCGGCCGACCGACGCCACAATCCTCCAGGAGGTGCTCGATGGACTCCGCGCCCGCCTCTGACGACGTCTACCTGCGGCCCAGCGTGCAGACGGCGGTCAAGCTGCTGATCGTGGGCCACTTCGCGGTCGGCAAGACCACGTTCGTCGGCTCGCTCTCCGAGATCCGGCCCCTGTGCACCGAGGAGGTCATGACCGAGGCCGGCGCCCTCGTCGACGACCTGGCCGGCCTTCGGGACAAGACGACCACCACGGTCGCCCTCGACTTCGGCCGGCTCACCCTCAACGACCGTCTGGTGCTGTACCTCTTCGGCACCCCGGGCCAGCAGCGCTTCACCCGGCTGTGGCAGGACATGACCCAGGGCGCGCTCGGCGCGCTCGTCCTTGCCGACAGCCGCCGCCTCAGCCAGTCGTTCGAGGTCATGGGCGTACTGGAGGAGCACGGACTGCCGTACGCGGTCGCCCTGAACCAGTTCCACGACGCCCCCGCGTACGAGCTCGACGAGGTGCGCGAGGCCCTAGACCTGCTGCCCGAAACTCCTCTCGTCCGCTGCGACGCCCGCGACCGGGTCTCGGCCACGCGGGCACTCATCCGTCTCGTCGAGTACCTCCTCACCCGCACCGGCCAACTGGAGCATGCGTGACCTCCGTACCCCACGTACCGCCTTTCCCGCCGCCGGGCTGCCCAGCGCACCCCGCGCACGAGTCCCTGCACGGTCCCGAGTTCGCGACCGACCCGGCAGCCGTCTACCGGCGGCTGCGCGACCTCGGCCCGATCGCGCCGGTCGAACTGGCCCCCGGCGTGCGGGCCTCGCTCGTCGTCGGATACGACGCCGCCCTGCACGTGCTGCGCAGCACCGAGACGTTCTCCAAGGACGCCCGCCGCTGGAAGGACCTCGCGGACGGCACCGTGGGCCCGGACAGCCCGGTCGTGCCGATGATGATGTACCGGCCGAACGCGCTGTGGGCCGACGGCGCGGAACACCGCAGGCTGCGCGGCGCTATCACGGACAGCGTGGCCCGGGTGGCTCCTAGCACCCTGCGCTCCTACGTCGAGGCGAGCGCGGACACGCTCATCGACCGCATCGCCCCGGCCGGGCAGGCCGATCTGCTCGGCGAGTACGCCCAGGTGCTGCCCCTGCTGGTGTTCAACCGCCTGTTCGGCTGCCCGGCGGACTACGGAGAGCGGCTAGTGCAGGGGATGTCCGGGATCTTCGACGGAGTGGACGCCGAGAAGGCGAACGAACTGCTCGCGACGACGCTGCTGGACCTCGTCACACTGAAGCGCCGGCGGCCCGGGCCGGATGTGACGTCCTGGCTCATGGCCCATCCCGCCCAGCTCACGGACGAGGAGATGGTGCACACCCTCGTCCTGCTCATGGGCGCGGGTACCGAGCCCCAGCAGAACCTGATCGCCAACGCCCTGCGGCTGTTGCTGTCCGACGACCGGTTCGCGGGCAGCCTCTCGGGCGGCAGCCTGCCGGTGGACGACGCCCTCGACGAGGTGTTGTGGACCGACCCGCCCATGGCCAACTACGCCGTGCACTACCCGATCCATGACGTCGTCCACGAAGGGGTGCTGCTGCGGGCGGGGCATCCGCTGGTGGTCAGTCTCGCCGCGGCGAACACCGACCCGTCCCTGACGGCGGATCAGCGTGCGGGCAACCGCGCCCACCTGGCGTGGAGCGCGGGCCCGCACAACTGCCCGGCGCAGGGTCCGGCCCGGCTGATCGCGGCGGTCGCGGTGGAGAAACTGCTCGACCGTCTTCCGGACGTCGAACTCGCCGTACCGGTGGAGGAATTGGCCTGGCGGCCGGGTCCCTTCCACCGTGCGCTGGCCGCGCTGCCGGTGACGTACCCGCCGACCGCCGTCACCTCCTCCACCCCCTCCACCGCCTCCGCCCCCTCCGCCGTCGGCGACGAGTCGCCCGTGCGGCGCACCGCGCCGACGTCCCGGCCGTCCGCGGGGCCCGAGGCCGGCCGCGTGCGGCGAGGATGGGGCGCCCGACTACTGGCGTGGTGGCGTGGCGAGTGATCAGGACAGGCGCACCGGAAGGGAGCGGTGGCCGTTGGAGATGAACGAGTCGACCGGCTCCAACTCACCCTGAGAAGCGGCGAGTCGGAGTCCGGGGAAGCGGTCGAAGAGTGCCTGGAGCGCGATGCGGGCCTCCAGCCGCCCCAGCGGGGCGCCCAGGCAGAAGTGCACGCCGTGGCCGAAGGCGAGGTGCTCCTTGTCGGCGCGGGCGACGTCGAAGCGGTCGGCGTCCTCGCCGTACTTCCCGGGGTGCCGTCCGGCGGCCGCGTAGGCGGCGAGGATGGCCTCACCCTTGCCGATCACCACGCCGTCCGGACCGCCGAACTCGCTCATCACGAGGTCCTCGACGGCATACCGCAGCGGCAGGCTGGCGACGGGCGCCTCCACGCGCAGTGCCTCCTCGACCACGTCCTCCCAGGAGACGCGGCCGGAGCGGACGTGGGCGAGCTGGTCCAGATGGGTCAGCAGGAGGTGAATGGCGTTGTCGATCAGGTTGACCGTGGTCTCGTGGCCGGCGCTGACCATGAGCACCAGGGTGTCGAGCAGTTCCTGCTCGCTCAGCCCGGTGTCGCCGTCGTCGCGGGCCGCGATGAGCGCCGAGGTCAGGTCGTCACCCGGCGACCGCCGCTTGAGAGCGACGAGTTCGCCCATCGCCGCGTAGAACCGCGCATAGATGTCGGTGACTTCCTCCGGGGTGGCGGAGGTGTGGAAGACGCCGTCCACGACGGCCCGTAGCTCCGCACCCTGTTCCTCGGGCAGGCCGAAGAGTTCGCTGATCACCTGGATCGGCAGCGGATAGCAGAACTCCTCGCGCAGATCGACGACTTGGCCGTCCCGTCCGGTCGCCTCGACCCGCTCCAGCAGGGCTGTGGCGATCTCCTCGATGCGGGGTCGGAGCGCCATGGTGCGGCGTGCGGTGAACGCCTTGGAGACCAGGGCGCGCAGCCGCTTGTGCTCGCTTCCGTAGGCGGTGAACATGTTCTGCACCGCGACCCAGGTGAACAGCGGCCATTCCGGGGAGATCTCGCCGTTGATCCATCGGGGCCAGTGTTGGCGCGGGTCCTTGGAGACGCGTGGGTCGGTCAGCAGGCGCTTGAGGAGGTCGGGACTGCTGACGGCCCAGGCCCGCACACGATCGGGCAGTTCGACGAGGGTCACCGGTCCGCGTTCGCGTATCCGGGCGGCCTCGCCGTGGATGTCGCGGCCGGTCGGGTCGATCACTAAGGGGCGGGGGTGTCCCACAGAGGCCTCCTGACGCTCGCTCATCAATACGACCCGTAAAGCTACTTGAACGTAGCGTGTCCGGGTGAGGGCCGTGTCCGAACGCTGCGCGTGGGGACAACTTCCCTGCGCGCGGACGCAAGTCGGCGGTTC
This sequence comes from Streptomyces cyaneochromogenes, assembly GCF_003963535.1. GTDB lineage: Bacteria > Actinomycetota > Actinomycetes > Streptomycetales > Streptomycetaceae > Streptomyces > Streptomyces shaanxiensis. The sequence goes on from NZ_CP034539.1 coordinate 9,454,865, forward strand.
GTCTCCGCCTTACGGTGCGGGGTGTCGGATCGGAGAGCCGGTGAGTGCGATGACTGTCGACGAGGTCCCGTGGTGGATGCACCCGGGCAGTGTCGAGGTGCGGATCGTGGCCGCGGGTGGCTGGTGGGACGCCGTACGCGTACCGCTCGACCCCGGGACCGACGCACTGCGCAACCTCGGGGACGAGACGGGAGCCGTGATCGGGGACGGCTTCGGCGGACGCCTGTACTGGCTGATTCCTCCTGGCTCCGCCGCCGACTGGGAGCTGCCGCAGGTGCGCGTCCTGGGCCGGGGCTGCCACGTGGCGATCCCCCCGCTGCACCGCGTCACGCGCCCCGGACTGTACTGGCGGGTCTCCCCGTCGCGCGACCACGAGTGGACGAACACACCCCGCCTGCACTCCGCCCTCCGCACGGCCCTCCTCCGCGGAAAGCCGCCCACCATCTGACACCCGCCCCGGCCGAACCTGAGCCCGGCCGGGGCGGGATCCACGGGGTGCAATGCGGGCGCGGTCTGCGAGTCCAAGCCGGGATCAGCAAGTGATGCCGCGCACATACTGCCTGGTGGCGTGCCTGGTGCGTGTTAACTTCCGGCCGTGACTTCCCCGGCTCTGGATTCCCTCGCACCCGGTTCCGGAGCAGCCGGGTGGGGCCCGGCGGCCGGCTCCGAACCCACCGACACCCGTGACCCACTGGGTCTGCTCGACCTGTTCGGTGACCCTTTCGTCCGCGACCCCTACCCCTGGCTGGACCTCCTGCGGTCCGAGTCTCCCGTCCACCATGACCCCGCTACCGGGCTGTGGCTGGTCAGCCGCCACCAAGACGTACGCCGGGTCCTGCTCGACTCGGAGCGGTTCCACCCGGACAACGCCCAGCACGCTGTCACCCCGCTGCCCATCGCCGTACTCAGGGTCCTGGCCCGCGTCGGCTTCACGCTCCCGCCCGCCCTGGCGAACAACGGCACCCCGAGCCACTCCGGACTGCGCCGCGTGGTCACACGGTTCTTCAACGCACAGCGTGTCGCGGCGGCCGTGCCGGTGATCGAGAGCATCGCCGACGAACTGCTCGACGGGGTACGGTCCCAACTCGACACCACTGACGGCTGCGACCTGTTCACCTCATTCGCGCAGGTCCTTCCGTGCAGGGTGCTGATGGAGGTCCTCGGCATCCGGGGCGTCGAACCGGCCACTCTGATCCGCTGGAGTGACGCCTCGCTGGAGCTGTTCTGGGGCAGGCCGCCACTCGAACGGCAACTGGAACTGGCAGAGCTCGTCGCCGAATTCCATCAGTGGCTCACCGCGACCGTGCGCAGCGACACGGTCCCTGCCGACTCGTTCATCGGGGCACTCGCCCGCCACCGCCTCCCCGACGGCAGGCCACTGGACGCCGAGACCGCGGTGGCCGCGTGCTTCTTCGTCTTCATCGCCGGCCAGTCCACCACCGGACAACTCATCGCCACCGTGCTGCGCCGGGCACTGGAGGAGCCCGGCAGGTGGCCGCGCATGGCCGGGGCAGCGGGCCCGGCCGAGGCCTGGGTGGAAGAGGTCCTGCGACGTGAGCCGCCGGTGACCACCTGGCGCCGGGTGACCCCGCAGGCCACCCGACTGGGCGGAGTCGCACTGCCGGCCGGTGCCCAGTTGCTGCTGATGCTCATGGGCAGCGGATCCGACCCGGAGGTCTTCCCGAAACCGGAACAGATGTGCCCGAACCGGGCGAACATCCGCCACCACCTGGCGTTCGGTGCCGGTCGCCACCGCTGCCCGGGTGCGTCCCTGGCGCGCACGGAGGCGGCGGTGGCCCTGCGGGCAGCGGCACGCAGACTTCCGGACATCCGACCGGCCGCCGGGGCGGGGGAGCCGCCCATGCTCGGCCTGCTGTCGTTCAGAGCACCGTCGAAGGTGGCGGTGGAACGGGCATAGGCGGCACCGCGGCGACGCCCCTTCGGCGTTGCTCAGCCCGGGACACGGGCTCGGTCAGCCGAGCTTGAGAAGGCCGGCGTCGAGGACGGCGCGGCCGAAGGCGCCGGCGAGTTCGGCGAGGCGTTCGCAGCCGGCGTCACCCAGGGCGGCGTAGGCGGGAAGGGCCAGACGGTCGGTGCGGTCCTCGATGTGCCGACGCAGGTGTACGCCTTCCGGGCTGAGGGAGTCGCCGTCGAGGAGACCTCGCTTGCGCAGGCGCTCCCGCGTATCGGCCCACTCCTCCTCGGGCCATGCGCGGCTGGCCTTGAGGAAGTCGACGGGAACATCACCGGTGGCGGCGTGCAGAACCAGGGCTTCCAGGGCCCCGATGCCCTCGCTCAGCAGGCAGGCCACATGGCCGTCCCCACGGAACTCCCGGAGCAACGTCTGGGCGTGCCACAGCTGCAGTACCGGATCCTCCGGCCAGGGCAGTGCGGCGTGCGCGGCGAACAGCGGGCGACCCTGCGCGTGTTCGCGGGCCGCCTCGGCGGCCCGGCGGGTCAGCGCCAGGACCTCGTCCAGGGTGGGCAGTTCGTGAATTCCCGCCCGCCGCAGGGCTTCGCCCGCCGCGGCATACCGCGCGTCCAGCACCTGCTGCGGCGTCGTCGCGTCCCAGGCCCCGTCGAGCGCCTGCCGTACGAGAGCGGGGTTGAAGTTGTAGAAGGTCGCGATGACCAGCTCGGCGGAGGCCCGGCCGAACGCGGCGCTGCGAGAGGTGAAGTAGCCGGCGCGTCCGCTCAGTCCGAGGTCCGCGTACCGGCGCCTGGCTTCGGGGACGAAGTAGATCATGCCGTGCACGGGTTCGAGTCCGCGCCAGGCCGCACGCGCTGTCTCCACGGTCACCTCTTCGGAGAGTCGGGGGACGGGGTGTGCGCCGCGGGTCCGTACTGGCCGTGCGCTCGCAGGTGTTCGAGCAGCAAACGGTTCAGGGTTTCGGGCGCTTCCTCGGGGACCCAGTGGGTGACGTCCGGGATGGTCTCGAAGCGGTACGGCCCGTCGACCCACCGCTCGGTTTCCCGTGCCGCCGCCGGGCCGAAGGCACTGTCGTTCGTGCTCCAGACGTACAGCGTGGGCAGGTCGACGGTGCCGATCTTGCCGTCGGGGCGGCCTGCCCGGTACCAGTTCAGCGCGGCGGTGAGAGCCCCTGGCCGGGACAGGTGCCGTACATAGGCCTCGACGCTGTCCTGCGGAACCTTTCCGGCGTACAGGGCGCGCAGCAGCTCGGCGTCGTGGGCCAGCATGCGCTCCTCGGTCGCGGGAGTTTCACGCCAGTGGATCATGTACTGCGAGCGGCTGCGCTGGTCGTCGTCGGTACGCAGGGCGGTGGCCAGGGCGCCGGGGTGCGGGGTCGAGACAACCGTCAGGGTGCGTATGCGGCCGGGGTGGGCGTCAGCGGTCCACCAGGCCACCGCGCCTCCCCAGTCGTGGCCGACCAGGTCGAACGCCGCCCAGCCCAGTTCCTCTGTGATCGCGACGACGTCGTCGACGAGAAGGCTCATGCGATAGTCCTCGGGCCGCTGGGGGCGAGCGCCGGGGGAGTACCCACGCTGGTCGGGCGCCACCACCCGATAGCCCTGCTCGGCCAACTCGGCGATCTGCCGTTGCCACGCCAGCGCCGTCTGGGGAAAGCCGTGCAGCAGCAGCACCGGGCGGCCCTCGGGCGGACCCGCAGCGATCGCGTCGAACACGCCTGCACCGGTGGAGATGCTCAGCTCGGTCACGACTCACCCCTTCATACCAACTGGTCGGTAGCCTTCAGGCGGAGGGGCACGCTGTCAAGACCGCGGGCCGGTTGAACATGACGCCGGATTCAACTATAACCAGGGCCCGGAGGCAGACCCCCGTACCCCTTGCGGCCGTGGCTCGTGTCAGGGAATCCCGGTCTCGAAGATCCCGGGACGAACCGCACCAACAGGAAACAGTGAGGCGACATGAGGGAAGCAGTCATCGTTTCGACGGCACGGACGCCGATCGGAAAAGCTTACCGCGGCGCGTTCAACGACACCCAGTCGCAGGAACTCGCCGCCCATGCCCTGTCCCACGCCGTACAACGCGCCGGACTCGAGGGCGGCGAGGTCGAGGACGTGATCTTCGGCTGCGCCGCGCAGCAGGGGGCATCCGGTTTCAACGTCGCGCGCCAGGCCGCTCTGCGCGCCGGGCTTCCGGACACCGTGTCGGGGATGACGGTCGACCGGCAGTGCTCGTCGGGCCTGATGGCCATTGCGACGGCCGCCAAGCAGATCGTCTCGGACGGCATGCAGATCGCTGTCGGCGGCGGTGTCGAGTCGATCTCCCTGGTGCAGAACGAGCACATGAACACCCACCGGATGACGGATCCCTGGCTGGTCGAGCACAAGCCGAGCATCTACCTGCCGATGTTGCAGACGGCGGAGATCGTCGCCGAACGCTACGGCGTGAGCCGGGAACGCCAGGACGAGTTCGCACTGGTGTCACAGCAGCGCACCGCGGCGGCGCAGGAAGCCGGCCGGTTCGACCAGGAGATCGCCGCGCTCGACAGCGTCAAGAAGGTGCTCGACAAGCAGTCCGGGGAGGTGCGGGCCGAGGAGGTCACCCTGACCCGGGACGAGGGCAACCGCGCGTCGACGACGCTCGAGGGCCTGGCCGGGCTGGCGCCGGTGCTGCCCGACGGCCAGGTGAGCGCGCATTCCAGCGTGACGGCGGGCAACTCCTCGCAGTTGTCGGACGGGGCTTCGGCGTCGGTGTTGATGGAGGCGAGGGAGGCCGAGCGCCGCGGACTGGAACCGCTGGGCGTGTACCGCGGTATGACCGTTGCCGGCTGTGCACCGGACGAGATGGGCATCGGGCCGGTGTTCGCCATTCCGAAGCTGCTGAAGCAGCACAACCTCACCGTCGACGACATCGGCCTGTGGGAGCTCAACGAGGCGTTCGCTTCCCAGGCGGTGTACTGCCGCGACGAACTGCACATCGACCCGGAGCGGTTCAACGTGAACGGTGGCGCGATCTCGGTAGGCCACCCCTACGGAATGACCGGTGCCCGGCTGGTGGGGCATGCCCTCATCGAGGGCAAGCGCCGGGGTGTGCGGTATGTGGTGATCTCGATGTGCGTCGGCGGCGGAATGGGCGCGGCCGGACTGTTCGAGGTCATCTGAGCGTGGATGCCTTGTCGAACGGCGCGGAAAAGACCCGAACCGCGGTCCTGGTGGACTTCGGCGGTGTCATCACCTCAAGTGTGCTGCAGGCGTTCACCGACTTCGGCGCCTCCCTCGGCGGCGACCCTCGCCTGCCGCTGGACCTCCTCAGCCGGGACCAGCCGTCACGCGCACTCCTGGCCGACCACGAGTGCGGCCGAATCGACGCCGAAGCCTTCGAGCGAGGATTCGCCGAACGTCTCCGTGCCCACGGCGCGGACGTATCGGCCGAGGGGCTCACGGCCCGAATGCAGGCGGGCATGTCGATCGACCAGGACATGCTCGCGCTGCTCGGGGATCTTCGAGTCGCGGGCCATCCCGTCGCGCTCGTGTCGAACTCGTTCGGTGCCGGTACCTACGACGGCGTCGACCTCGCCGCTCTCGCGGACGTGGTCGTCATCTCCGCCGTGGTCGGGATCCGCAAGCCCTCCCGACGGATCTACTCGATCGCATGTGAACGTCTCTGCGTCGCCCCGGAGGAGGCAGTCATGATCGACGATCTCCAGCAGAACCTCGACGGAGCGGCACGGATCGGAATCGGCGGCGTACTGCACACCAGCGCCGCCGACACCCGTCGCCAACTCGCCGAACGCTTCGGGATCAGCGCCTGACCGATCGAGAACATCCCTTCTGCGGCGGAGGCGGATTTGTGACCATGGCATCGGATTCAAGTACTGTTCCCGCGATGAACACCACAGCGGCCGACGAGATGGACGGCGAGAAGGCACCCCCCATGGCGCCTCTCTCGCACCTTCGCGAGCCACCCGCGACGAAGCGCGGAGCGCGCACACGGGCCGCTCTGGTGAAGGCAGCGCGCAAGGTGTTCGAACGGGACGGCTACCTCGACACCCGCCTGACCGACATCACCAAAGAGGCGCAGTGCGCGGCGGGATCGTTCTACACCTACTTCGCCAACAAGGAAGAGGTGCTGGCCGCCGTCCTCCTGGAGGCGCAGGAGGACATGCTCCACCCCGGGATGGCCCGGGTGGAGGATGCCGACGATCCCTACGCGGTACTCGAGGCGAGCAATCGCGCGTACCTCCAGGCGTACAAGCGCAACGCGAAGCTGATGGCACTGCTTGAGCAGGTCGCGCAGGTGGAGCCGGAGTTCCGTACGTTCCGAAGCCGGCGCGCCGACGCGTTCATCCGCCGCAACGCGCGCGGCATCGCCGACCTGCAGGCGCGCGGTGTCGCAGACCGTGAGGTCGATCCGCTGCTGGCCTCCCGTGCGCTGTCAGGCATGGTCAGCGTCATGGCCTACAACGCCTTTGTGCTCGGCGAGCAGCAAGAAGAAGGCGCACCGGTGGACTTCGAGGAACTCGTCTCGACGGTCACCCGGCTCTGGGCGAACGCCCTGCGGTTCCCTGATCAAAGCTGATCGAGCAGGCGTGACCGGTCCGCCGGGGTGAACTCGTCCCCGTCGAACACAGCGGGCCCGTTCCGCTGCCTAACGGCACACGATGAAGCGCCGGGCCACCCCGTCCAGCTCGGGACCGTCAAGCGATGCTGTTCGCGACCGGTAGACCACTCCACTGGGGTCGGTGACATAAGACAGGGCGCCGCCGTTCGAGCCGATGACCAAGCCACCGGCCGCCTGGCCTGCGCTGCCGTCGACAGCGCCGTACTCCTTGCCATCGGCTGCGGCGCCACAGCGGACGCAAGGGCCGATCGTGCTCGTGTGGGGCCGCCTGAACACCCACGTTTCCCACAGGGTGCGCGACCTGATCGACGCACACGCCTGGCTGACGGTGTTCACCCGGCCCGCCCACGCGCCCTCGACCGACTGGCCGTGCTCGTGCTCAGCCGACTCAAGCGCCTCCAGTACCGACCCGACGTCCTCGGCGGCTCCCTCGCCGGGGCCGGACTCGCCATCGACGTCCCGCCACCATCACCTTGAAGTGCCTGGTCAGTTAATCGGTTGCACGCCACCGGGACCGGGTGTCTGATCCCGGCTATGACTATTGTGCTGAGGACGCCGACGGCCGACGGAGTGCGTGAGGCTGTTGCGGCGCTGCGGGAGTGGCAGCACGACGAAGCGCCGATGCAGTTGCATCCCGGGGACATCGGCTGGAACTACCGGTTCGGAACGGCCGAGGCGGCCGCGGCGGTCCGGACCTGGAGCCGGAACGGACGGATCCTCGCTGTCGGGATGCTGGATACGCCGACGCTCGTGCGGATGACGGTCGCTTCCGACGCTTTCCATGACGAGGACTTGGCGCGGCGGCTCGTCGAGGACTTCTCGCTGCCCGAGCGCGGCGTGCTGCCGGAAGGCGCGGTGTCCATCGAGGCACCGCAGGGCCTGCTGCTCCACGACCTGTTGACCAAGGAGGGCTGGGGCGTCGACGAGCCGTGGACGCCGCTCTTCCGGGACCTCTCCGACGAGGTGGAGGACCCGGGCGTGCGGATCAAGGAGATCGGCCTGGAGCAGGCACAGGGCTTCGCCGACGTCCTGCGGTCCGCATTCGACACCACGAAGCCCACGCGCGAGTACCGGCACAGGATGTCTGCGGCACCGTTCTATGCCGACGCCCGCTGCCTGGGTGTTTACGACGACCAAGGCAACCCCGCGGCGGTGGTGACGGTCTGGTCGGCCGGCCCGGGGAAGCCGGGACTGGTCGAGCCGATGGGCGTCCACGCGGACCACCGCGGCCGCGGCTATGGCCGGGCGATCACCGTCGCCGGGGCGGCCGCACTGCGGGAGATGGGCGCGTCGAGCGTGCGCGTCTGCACGCCGAGCTCCAACGTCGGCGGCGTCGCCACGTACAAGGCGGCGGGGCTCACGGCGAGGCCGGAGATCGCCGACCGGATCCGGAAGGTCTGACGCCGGGGGCTGCGGTCCTTCTCACCATGCCGCAGCGCCTCGTACGTCAATCGGTCCGGGTGCGCAGGCTCCGCGCCAGGGTGGGGATCATCACCGTCGCAGGGACGAGGTGCAGCCCGAGGAGGGCGGTGGTGGTGGCCGTGTTTGCCCCGGAGAGGAGGGGCGGGACCAACGAGATCGCGGTCAGCGACACCGCCGTCCACATGAATCGCTTGGCGGGGTGATCGCTCCAACGAAGAAGAGCGAGGGCCATGACGATGCCCACGACCGAGAAGAAGCCGGTCACCACGGCGAACCCGGACAAGGGGATCGTCTCGCCACCATCGGGGACCTCGAAGTCGACGCCAACGGCCAGGGCAAGCGCAGCGGCGAGGGTGGTGGCCGTCATCGCGGCGAGCGTGGCGATGAAGCCGGTGCCGGCGAGCCCGCGGAATCGGTGGGTGCGGCTGGTCCGGCCTGATGCCGGGTCTGCGACGACCTCGGTGTCCTTCATGCTGTTCATGTCGTTCCTCCATCATTCGGTAACCGGCGTACGGGGTGTATCGACTGGCATGCGGCGGTCCTGGCCCTGGGCTGACGATGTGCGCTCTCGCCGTGCGACGGCCGGGGTTCCGCTGGGCGCCGATGCCGGTGCCGCGGAGCCATAACCCGGCGCCGCGTCCGAGGACCGCCCCGGCTCGGCGTCGCGCAGCTCCAGCTCCATCTGCACCCGCCCGCGGGTGGCGACGCCGAACGCGTCGCACCACTCCGCCGCGACCACCGCGACCAGCGCGACGCGCGCGCCATCCCGCAGCGCGAGCGTCACACCGGGACTACTCCGTGCCGTCCGCCGGCAGGCGCTCCGGCAGCCCGAGCCGCGGGAACTGGTCGTCGTGGAAGGTGATGATCTCGGTGATCGCCCCGCCGGTTACACGCAGGACGTCGATCGTCAGCGGCAGGTACGCGCCCTCCCGGTCCCGCCAGAGGTAGAAGGCGACGGCGGGCTGCCGGTTCACCGAGGTGAGGACGGCGCGCAGGCCCTTCATGCCCTCGAAGCCGTCCTCGACCCAGTCGTTCACCACCGCGTCGCGCCCGATGTACAGGCCCGGCGTGGGCGGCATCGAGGAGCGGACGTCGTCCCGCAGCATCGAGGCGAGCGCCGGGACGTCCGTGGCCACGCTGGCGTCGGTGAAGCGGCGTACCAGCTCGCGCGTGCCGGCGTCCTGTTCGCCGCCGGTCCAGTCCTGCCGCTCGGCGGGCAGGTGCTCCCGCATGCCGGCACGGGCCCGCTGCAGCGCGCTGTTCACGGAGTTGACGGAGTCCCCGAGGGCCTCCGCGACGTCCTTCGCCGGCCAGCCGAGCACATCCCGCAGGATCAGCACGGCCCGCGGGCGCGGCGCGAGGTGCTGGACCGCGACCAGGTACGCCAGCTCGATCGTCTCCCGCGCGACGGCGACGGTCTCCGGCTCGTCCGCGTCGTCCGCGGGCAGCTCGTCGAGCAGCCGGTCCGGGTAGGGCTGCAGCCACAGCACCTCACCGCCGGTCGCAGGCTTCGGGCGGCACTTGGCGAGCAGGTCCAGGCAGGCGTTGGTGGCGATCCGGTACAGCCAGGCCCGGAACGTCGACCGCCCCTCGAAGGTCTCCCGCCGCCGCCAGGCACGCAGGAACGTCTCCTGCACGGCGTCCTCGGCGTCCTCGAACGACCCGAGCATCCGGTAGCAGTGCACGTGCAGCTCCCGCCGGTGCCGCTCCGCCAGCCCCGAGAACGCCTGCTCGTCGACCTCTCCCAGCCCGCTCACGCCCAGCTCCTCCAGCCGCGTGTCCGCACTCATCACGTCATCCTTCCGCCTCGTCGTGTCCCGTCGTAGGTGTGACGGGTGCGGACGCGAAAACTCATCACCTGGGTCGGTCGGCATGGCTGAGCGCTTCTCATCCTTGGTGGGTCGGGTTCTCGACGTGGTGGAGCGTGGTGGGACGAGGATGGCCCGCACCATTGCGGTCGTCCCGGGAGGGGCTGCAGCGCGGTCCCAGAGCCTTAAGGGCTCGCCGTCAGGCAGGTGATTGAGCGTCAAAGGCCGTTGTCAGTGCCTCCCCATAGAGTGGAGACATCACTTGAGGAGAGCCTCAGAGGGGGAGCACAAACATGTCCGCAAACAGGATCCAGCACAAGGTGAATCACGTCGCGCTGGTGGTGGACTGTTCGGGTTCAATGCGCCCGCACCAGAGTCAACTCATTCGAGTTGTGGACGAGTTCGTCGCAGGTTTGAAGGCGGAGTCGGACAGCCTCGGACACGAGACCCGGATCAGCCTCTATTCCTTCGACCACAGGGTGGAGAATCTGGTCTGGGACATGGACGTGAAGCATCTGCCGTCCATGCGGGGGCTGTACCAGGTCAACAACGGCGCTACGGCCCTTATCGAGGCTTCTCTGAAGTCCCTCGACGACCTGGGCCACATCTGGGAGGAATACGGCGAGCACAGCTTCCTCCAGATCGTCGTGACGGACGGCGAGGAGAACGCCTCCGGCGGCGACCGGCGGCACGACGGCGACATGGCCATCCTCGGCCCCTGGCTCGACAGGATCACGGCGAAGATGGGCGGGCTTCCGGGCCATTGGACCTCCGCGATCCTCGTCCCGAACTCCCTGGCCAAGCGGACCGCCCAGAACTACGGCTTCCCGGCCGGGAACATCGCCATCTGGGACGCGGATTCCCAGAAGGGCGTCGAGGAGGCGATCGGCACCGTGCGTGCCGCCGCCACCAGCTTCCTCCGCGGGCGTGAGCACGGGGTGCGCGGCACGAAGAACCTGTTCGCCGTCGGTCAGGACATATCGGTTGACGAGGTGCGGGCCAACCTCGAACCGATTCCGGCCGACAAGTACCGGCTCCTGAAAGTCGACAAGGAGGTCGAGATCCGCCCCTTCGTCAACTCGCATCCGGGCGTGACGTACGAACGTGGTTCGTGCTACTACCAGCTGGGCGCCCGGGCTCAGGTTCAGCAGAACAAGGGAGTTATCGTGGTCGAAAAGGACACCGACCGAGCCTATACGGGCGACGCGGCACGCAGCCTTCTTTTCGGCTCGGGCGTCCAGGGGACCGTCTCCGTGAAAGCGGGGAACAACCCCAAGTTGGAGGTATACGTACAGAGTCGTTCGGTGAACAGGAAGCTCAAGCCGAATACACGTCTGCTCATCATGCTCTGAAATCAATGAGTGAAGAGCGGGGTGGCGGTCCGGGAGCAACTCACTCCCGTTGCTGGAGACCGCCTGAGTAGCAGATGTTCGCCCCGTGCGGTCACTGGCGGCACGGGGCGGCAAGAAGACCGGGGGTCGGTTCACGGACGGCATGGCGTTGACCCAACGCTGCGTCAGCCGCGCGAGGTGGTGTCCCTGACCCAGGGCAGCGCCAAGCGTTCCAACAGCACCAAAGCGAAGTAGAGCAGGATGCTCATCAACCCGATCAGGATGATCGCGGCCCAGGCGGTGGCGGTGTCGCCGACCCCACCCGCCTGCACGATCAGATAGCCCAGCCCGCTCTCACCGGCCTGGAACTCGCCGATGACCGCGCCGATCGCGGCGAGAGGCATGGCCACCTTGAGCCCGACGAAGATCTGCGGCAGTGCGGCGGGCAACCGCACCTTCCGGAACGCCTGCCAGCGCGAGGCGTCCAGCGAGCGCGCCAACTCGGCCAGGTCCGCCGGGGTCGACGTGAGGCCGGCTGCGGTGGACAGCACGATCGGGAAGAAGCAGAGCAGGAAGACCATGGTCAGGACCGGCTTCTGCCCCCAGCCGAGCGCTCCCACCAACAGCGGCCCCAGCGCGATCTTCGGAACCGCGTTGACTGCGACCAGCAGCGGCGTGAACATTCGCTCCAGTACCCGCGAAGCGGCCAGTGACAGTCCGATCAGAACACCGCAGGCGCTGGAGAGGACGAACCCGACAACCGTCTCCACGGTGGTGTCGCCGGTGTGTTCCAGGAACCGGTCCGGGGTTGCGGCGAACGCCGAGAGCACGGCACCTGGTGGGGGCAGCACAGCCGGGTGGATCACCTTCAGCGCCGAGGTGAGAAGCCACCACACGCCGAGCGCGACCAGAAGTCCGGCCAAGGGCAGCAGCAGGACGCCGAGGCCGGTCCCGCGCCGTGGACCGACTCGCGGCACGGGCACCGGCATCGGCTCCGGGCACGCCGTCGAGGCCTGCTGCCGCTTCGAGAGTTCGGCCATCCCATCCTTCTCCCAGCGAGGCCCTTCTCAGCGAGGCCCTTCTCCCAGCCAGGCCCTTCTCCGGCGCGACGCGATCAGGCTTTCGGCACCAGGTCGAAGTCGATGATCTGCTCAGGGGTCATTCCCTGCCGCAGCGCGCCCGCTCGCTCCAGGATCGCGATGCTCCTCGCGACACGTGCGGAGTCCAGCGTCCCGAGTCTCGTGCCGGAACCGCCCGGCGTGACGTACTCGGCCATCAACTCCAACTCGGCGGCCGCGGCGGTCGGATTCGTGGCGTCCACATTCCGCGCAAGGATCTCGGCGGCCTCCTTCGAGTGGGCGAGGCTGTACTGCAAGCCCTTGAGCAGCGCCGCGGAGAACCGCTTCACCGTCTCCGGATCCTGCTCGGCGAGCTTCTTGGACGTGATCAGCACGTTTCCGTAGAGGTCGGGTATCACGTCGCTGTACGGCAGCAGGACCGCCTTCTTCTTGGTCACCGCCTCGATGGTCGGCTCACCCACCACGAACTGGCCGATGCCATCCACCGAGCCGCCGGCGAGGGTGCCCATCAAGGTCTGTGCCTCGCCGTTGACCCAGGTCACCTTGTCGGCGTCCACGCCGGCCAGCCGGGCGTACGTCGGGAAGAGGTTGCGTACGACAGAGCCGGGCGTGTCGGCGAGCCGTTTGCCCTCGAGGTCCTTCGGAGTGGCGATGCCGTTGCCCTCGGTGGTGGCGATCGCGGCCATGGTGCGCTGCTGGATGGCGGCCACCGCGACGAAGTCCTTCGCCTGACCGCTGCCCATGTGCAGCAGTCCTCCCGTCAGGTCGATCGGGCCGAACTGCGCCTGGCCACTCACGACGGCCGGGATCACACCGCCGGTGCCCTGGCCCGGCTTGATGTCCACGTCGAAGCCGGCCTCTTCGAAGTACCCCTTGTCCTTCGCGACCCAGGCGTACGAGTCCCGGCCGAAGTTTCCGAACGAGGTCAGGTAGGTCACCTTCTTCAGCGCCTTGCCTTCTTCACCGGAACCTGCGTCGGAATCCGAGCCACCACATCCCGCCACCAGCGCCAGCGCCGTGGTCAGGGCCACCGCGGCGACCGTACGGGCGAACCTGATCATGCGCACAGTGTTGTCCTTTCGACCGCCGACTGCGCGCCGGCGGAGGGGCGTCGAGACGGACGAGACAGAACGGCTTGGAATCGTCTGGGGCATGACACTTGGTGCGGGCAACAGCGTACGAGCGATGGGTAGTTGTGGGCCAGGTGTGGGGCATTGGGGCATGCGCCGACAGGACGACAGGTACCGCCGAGCGGCCTGCTGCGGGTAGCCTGACCGGGCGTCACGAACCGGCCTGCATGGCGATCGCCAGTGGATGGGGAGACCGCCGGATGATCAGACTCACCGGTGTGTCCCGGAGCTTCACCAGCCGGTCCGGTTCGACGGTGGCGCTCCAGGACATCGGCCTTCACATCGCCGAGGGTGAGTTCGTGGCGGTGGTGGGCCGGTCCGGGTGCGGCAAGTCCACACTGCTCCGGCTGATCGCCGGGCTGCTGCCGGTCACCGAGGGCGAGATCACCATCGGCGGCGAGCGAGTCACCGGAGCCCGGCGGGATGTCGCCATGCTGTTCCAGCGGCCGGCACTGCTGCCCTGGCGGTCCGTCCTCGACAACGTGCTGCTGCCCGTGGAGATCTTCGGCTGGAACAGGGCCGAGTACCGCGACCGGGCGAAGCGGTTGCTGGAGACGGCAGGGCTGAGCGGCTTCGAGAAGCACCGGCCGCACGAGCTCTCCGGCGGTATGCAGCAACGCGTCGCGCTGTGCCGGTCGCTGATGGGTGAGCCCCGGGTGATGCTCATGGACGAACCATTCTCCGCACTGGACGCGCTGACCCGCGCGGACCTCGCGGTGGAGCTGCAGCGCATCCACATCGAGAACTCGTCGACAGTCGTCTTCGTCACCCACTCCATAGACGAGGCCGTGGTGCTCGCCGACCGGGTGGTGGTGCTCAGCCCGCGCCCGGGCCGGATCCGCAAGATCGTCGACGTCGCCATTCCCCGGCCGAGGACGCTGGGCCGAACCGCGCACCTGGGCGAAGTGGCGCGGTGCAGCGCCGATCTGCATGAGCTGCTGATGGAACGGGACACATCCACGTCGGCCGAAACGGAGGGGCGATGAGCCTGCGGATCTGTGTCTTCACCGAGCCGCACCGCGGCGCCGACTACGAGGATCAGCTGCGCTTCGCCCGACTCGTCGAAGCCGGCGGGTTCGAGGGCTTCTTCCGGGCCGACCACTTCCAGGCGATGGGCGCCGATCCCGGGCTGCCAGGCCCCACCGACGCGTGGCTCACGCTGGGCGCGCTCGCCCGGGAGACCTCCCGGATCCGGCTGGGCACCCTGGTCACCTCGGTCACCTTCCGGCTGCCGGGTCCGCTCGCCGTGATGGTGGCGCAGGTCGACCGGATGAGCGGGGGGCGAGTCGAGCTGGGCCTCGGCGCAGGATGGTACGAGCGGGAACACACCTCGTACGGCATCCCGTTCCCGCCCGCCGCGGAGCGCTTCGATCGGCTGGAGGAACAGCTGGCGGTGATCACCGGCCTGTGGCGGACACCGGTCGGCGAGAGCTTCAGCCATCGCGGCGACCACTACCAACTGGTCGACGCGCCCGCCCTGCCCAAGCCCGTGCAGGTGCCGACGCCGCCGATCATCGTCGGGGGCCGCGGCCCCAAGCGCACCCCGGAGCTGGCCGCTCGGTACGCCGACGAATTCAACATGCCCTTCAAGTCGGTGGCGGAGACGGCCCGGGCGTACCGGCGGGTTGCCGAGGCGTGCGACCGGATCGGACGGGCCGACACCCACCAGCCACCGCTGGTGCTCTCGGCCGGGGTCGTGGTCGCCATCGGCCGTACGGGCGCGGAGGCGCGACGGCGGGCCGCCCCGCTGCATGTCAAGAGCGCGCTGCCACCGGAGGATCCGGTGGTCGGATCCCCGGCCCAGCTCGTGGAGCGGCTCGGCGAGTTCTCCGCGATCGGCGCAAGCCGTATCCATCTGCGACTGATCGATTTCAATGACCTCGACCACCTGGAACTCATCGCCGGTGAGGTGCTCCCGCAGCTGTAGAGGGTGGAGGCCGACGCAGGCTGTGCCGCAGGAAGTGGCCGACGTCGGCTACGTCCTGGCCGTGCCCCGTCCCCGGGTCAGGAGCCGGCCCAACAGTGCCTCGAACGCACCCGGCTGCCCGCTCAAGGTGACGCCTGACGCCACCGCATGTGCGTAGACGGTGAAGAAATCGGCACAGATAATCCTGGACCGTTCCTTGGTGATTCAACCAGCGTTCAGTGCTGCACATTTGCGCTCGGGTTGCTTCGAATGTGCGTGAATCCCGTGGAGGTCGGCCATTCGTCGGGCGTCGGGGGCACCTGGAGAGATTGATCTGCCCGCGACAAGTCGGCACTCTCCTGAGCACGCGCAGCGCTGCGTTCGAACGCAAATCCCCCCACTTCACGAGGAGACCCCTCTTGACGGCGCATCACAAACGCTCAGGCAAGGCCAAGATCGTCACCGCGATCGCGGCTGTCGCTACCGTCGTCGGCACCGGCCTTTACGTGTCCCCCCTCGCTCAGGCGGGACAGCCCGCGGAGGGCACCGTCTACGGTCTGAATGCCGAAGGAGCCGTGGCCGGAAGCTACATAGTCCTGCTGGACCAGAAGGCGTCCACGGCCGAGAAGCGGGACCTGGCCGCCGAGTACGGTGGCAAGATCAGCCGTACCTACGGCTCGGCGGTCAACGGCTTCTCCGCCGGCAGCCTGACCGAGACGGAGGCCAAGCGCCTCGCGGCCGACCCCACGGTGTCCAAGGTGGTCCAGAACAAGAGATTCCACATCAATGCCACCCAGGACAACCCGCCGTCCTGGGGCCTGGACCGCATAGACCAGCAGGACACGGCCGGCGACAGTAAGTACACCTACCCGGACAAGGCCGGGGAAGGCGTCACCGCGTACGTCATCGACACCGGCGTACGCATCAGCCACAAGGACTTCGAGGGCCGCGCCGCCTCCGGGTTCGACGCCATCGACAACGACGACACGGCCGACGACGGCAACGGCCACGGCACCCACGTGGCCGGAACCATCGCCGGCGCCTCCCATGGGGTGGCCAAGAAGGCCAAGATCGTCGCGGTCCGCGTGCTCGACGACAACGGCTCGGGCACCACCGAGCAGGTCGTCGCCGGCATCGACTGGGTGACCAAGAACCACCAGGGTCCCTCGGTGGCCAACATGAGCCTCGGCGGCGGCGCCGACCCCGCTCTCGACGAGGCGGTCAAGAAGGCCATCGCCGCGGGTGTCACCTTCGCGGTCGCCGCCGGCAACGAGTCGGCGGACGCGGGGCAGGGTTCACCTGCCAGGGTCCCCGAGGCCATCACGGTCGCGTCCAGCACCAAGGACGACGCCCAGTCGGACTTCTCCAACTTCGGCTCGATCGTGGACCTGTACGCGCCGGGTTCGGACATCACCTCCGCCTGGAACGACAGCGACCAGGGAACCAAGACGATCTCCGGCACCTCCATGGCCACCCCCCACGTCGCTGGAGCCGCCGCCGTCTACCTGGCCGGTCACCCGGACGCCACTCCCGATCAGGTCGCCACCGCGCTCACCGGCGCGGCAACCGGCGACAAGATCACCAACCCGAGCAGCGGAACGCCCAACAAGCTGCTGAAGGTGACTGAGTAGTCTCACACAGGACAGTGGGCCCGGCGGTGCCGCCAGCGCGTGCGCAGCGGCATCGCCGGGCCGTGTCGTGGTGAGGGGTGGTACTCGGGGGCGGGGCATCGCGCGGTCGACTCGGGGCTGACGGCATCCTGGCCGGCCGCGCAGGGGGCCGACCTGGGGCAGTGCGGCGCAAACCCGGGTCCCGCCGGCTGGCCGGGGCCAGGGGCCGGGGACCCGGGGGCTCGGTGTCGCGGTGGCGGACGGCGCACTCCGGTGGTGCAGGGGCACGCCGAGGTAGCCGAGGCATTGTGGCCATCCACATCACGGCGGTCGGGGTCACGGTTCATCGCCCCGTTCGCGGACGGCCTGCCCGCCCTGTCGGCCGCTTGCGGGGCACTCACGTCTGTCTGAGGCCCGGCGTCCGGAGTGTCGCGGCTTCCTGCGCGCAAAGGGCTCAATGTCCTTGCGGCGCAGGGGACTTGGAAGGCGAGTCCATGTGGCGTGAGGAGCTGGTCCGGCCGCTGCGGAGCTTGTCGAAGGGAGCATGCGGAGCCGGCGGGGCAGCGAGGCGCCCACGCCGACTCCTCGCGTACCTCAGGAAGCTACCTCCCTCGTGCCGGCGCTCTCGTGGCCGCCGCACGGGCCCCGGGTGCGCCCCGAAGCCCCTGTCCCTGCCCCTGCCGTCACGGCTCACGCCCGTCCCCGCTCCTCAGGGCGCTCCAGACGGACGATCACGGACTTCGACGTCGGGGTGTTGCTGATGTCCGCGACGCTGTCGAGCGGTACCAGGACATTGGTCTCCGGGTAGTAGGCGGCGGCCGAACCCGGGGGAGTGGGGTAGGCGACGACGCGGAAGTCGTCCGCGCGGCGCTCCGAACCGTCGGACCAGATGCTGACGAGGTCGACGACGGCGCCGTCCGCGAGGCCAAGGTCGGTGAGGTCGGCCTTGTTCACCAGGACGACGCGGCGGCCACCCTTGATGCCTCGGTAGCGGTCGTCCATCGCGTAGGGAATCGTGTTCCACTGGTCGTGCGAGCGCAGGGTCTGCAGGACCAGATGCCCCTTGGGTGCCTGGAGCATGGTGAAGTCGTTGACGGTGAAGACAGCCTTCTTGGCGGGAGTGCGGAACACTCGGCTGTTGACCGGGTTGGGCAGGCGGAAGCCGCCGGGGCGCCGTACGCGCTCGTTGAAGTCCTCGAACCCCTCGACGACCCGGGAGATGCGGTCCCGCACGAGGTCGTAGTCCGCCTCGAAGTCCTCCCAGGGGATGTCCGGTTCGGATCCCAGCACCCTGCGGGCGAGGCGGCTGATGATGGACACCTCGCTCAGCAGGTGCGGTGAGGCAGGGGCGAGGCGGCCCCGGGTGGCATGGACCTCGCTCATGGAGTCCTCGACCGTCATGAACTGCTCCCCGCCCGCCTGGACGTCGCGGTCGCTGCGGCCGAGTGTCGGCAGGATGAGGGCCGTACGCCCGCAGACCGCGTGGGAGCGGTTGAGCTTGGTCGAAATGTGCGCGGTGAGTGTGCAGTTGCGCAGGGCTTGCTCGGTGACGTCACTGTCCGGAGTGGCCCGGACGAAGTTGCCCGCGACGCCCACGAACACCTTGGCCAGTCCGTCGCGCATGGCCCGGATCGAGTCGACGGAGTCAAGGCCGTGTGCCGTCGGCGCGGTGAAGCTGAACTCGCGGCCCAACCGGTCCAGGAACGGCTGGGGCATGCGCTCCCAGATGCCCATCGTGCGGTCGCCCTGCACATTGCTGTGCCCGCGGACCGGGCACACCCCCGCGCCCGGTCGGCCGATGTTCCCGCGCAGCAGAAGGAAGTTGACGACTTCCCTGATGGTGGGAACGCCGTGCTTGTGCTGGGTGAGACCCATGGCCCAGCAGACGATGACGCCGCGGCTCTCGAGAACCCGCTCGTGCACCCGCTCGATCTGGTCACGGCTCAGCCCGGTGGCCTCCAGGACGTCGTCCCAGGAGGTCCGGCGTATGTGCTCGGCGAAGGCGTCGTATCCGGTGGTGTGTTCCTCGATGAACTCCCGGTCCAGGACGGTGCCCGGCTCCTTGTCCTCCGCGTCGAGCAGGAGCAGGTTGAGCGCCTGGAACAGGGCGAGGTCACCGCCGGGGCGGATCTGCAGGAACTCGTCGGCGATCTGTGTGCCGCGGCCGATCACGCCGCGCGCCTTCTGCGGGTGCTTGAAGCGCAGCAGCCCCGCCTCGGGCAGTGGATTGACGGCGACGACATGACCGCCGCGGCGCTTGGTCTCCTCCAGCGCGGTCAGCATGCGCGGGTGGTTGGTCCCCGGGTTCTGTCCGACGACGAAGACGAGGTCGGCGTCGTAGATGTCGTCCAGGCTGACGCTGCCCTTGCCGATACCCAGCGTCTCGTTCAGAGCCGAGCCGCTGGACTCGTGGCACATGTTGGAGCAGTCCGGCAGGTTGTTGGTGCCGAAGGCCCGCGCGAACAGCTGGAGCAGGAAGGCCGGCTCATTGGCCAGCCGCCCGGAGGTGTAGAACAGGGCCTCGTCCGGGTGCTGCAGGGCATGCAGCTCGTCGGCCAGCAGGTCCAGCGCCTCGTCCCAGCCAACCGGCTCGTAGTGGGTGGCGCCCTCGCGCAGCACCATCGGCTCGGTCAGCCGGCCCTGCTGGTTCAGCCAGTAGTCCGACTTCCTGCTCAGCTCGTCCACCGAGTACTGCCGGAAGAAATCCGCGGTGACCCGCCGCGACGTGGCCTCGTCGCTGATGTGCTTCGCGCCGTTCTCGCAGTACTCGTTGCGGTGCCGCTCTCCCGGCGCGGGCTCGGGCCAGGCACAGCCCGGGCAGTCGAAGCCCTTCGCCTGGTTGATGTTGAGCAGGGTCAGCGCGGTGCGCTTCGGTGACGTCTGGCCCAGGGCGTACTTGAGGGCGTGCACCACCGCGGGAGCGCCCGTGGCCCACGTCTTGGGAGCCGTCACGGACAGCTCGTCCTCATCCGGTTCGTCGAAGTCCCGCATCGAGCCTCGTGCCCTTTCCGTCCTGGGCGGCGAGCGCAGGCGAGCGGAACAGGTCTCGCCGACCGTTCGCGGAAACTCTTCGCCAGTGGATCGAAGCGTGTCAAAGCGGCAGGTGTTATCGCGTGATAGGTGCCGCCGATCAGTGGGCGTCAGCGAGGTGTGACCTCGGGAACCGAAGTCCGGCCGCCAGTGGTGGATCAACGAGGCCCGGGTGGATCATTGAGGCGTGCTGCTGCGCCAACTCGAATACCTTGTCGCCCTCGCCCGCGCCCGCCACTTCGCGCAGGCCGCGCAGGCCTGCTACGTCTCCCAGCCGGCGCTGTCCGAAGGGATCCGGAAACTGGAGGAGGAACTCGGCATCCCGCTGGTCCAGCGGGGGCGCAGGTTCGACGGGCTCACACCGGAGGGCGAGCGGGTCGTTCTGTGGGCGCAGCGCATCCTCGCCGACCGGGACGCGTTGCAGGGCGAGATCCAGGCGCTGCGTTCGGGGCTGAGCGGCCGGTTGCGCATCGGGACCGTCCCGACCGCGACCACGGCGGTCGCCCTGCTGACCCAGCGGTTCTGCGCCTCCAACCCGTTGGCGACCGTCCAGGTCTTCGCCGATCTGCGGGCCGAGGACATCGTGAACAGGCTTCGGTCGTACGAACTGGACGCCGCCGTGACCTACCACAGCTCCGCCGTGGCGCATGGCTTGAAGGTCGTCCCGCTGTACCAGGAGCGCTACGTGTTCCTGACCCAGTGGCCCGCCACCGACACCGGGCCCGCCGAGGTCACCTGGGAGGAAGCCGCCCAGTACCCGCTCTGTCTGCTGCACCCCATGATGCAGGGGCGCCAGGTTCTCGACGCCGTGTTCGAATCAGTGGGTGTCTCCGTGGCCCCGCGCGTCGAGACCGACTCCATCGCCTCCTTGTTCGCGCAGGTCAGGTCCGGTCAGTGGGCGAGTATCGTGCCGCACGCCTGGCTGCATGTCTTCGGCGTACCCACGGGCATGCGGGCCGTCCGCCTGGTCCGGCCCGTCCGCACGGAGCGGATCGGACTGGTGTTGCCGGCTCGTGAGCCGGTCTCCGTGATCGGCCAGGCGCTCGTCGACGCCGCCGACCGGGCGGGAATCGCGGCCGCGCTGGACGAGGTGCCCGAGTAACGGCGCTGCTCCATCTACTGGAGGGCGTGGGGGATCCGGGCCTGACCGAAGCGGTCCCGGGCCGACACCATGCGGTGGATACCCCGTCCCGGCGACCCGCGCGCCTTGCGCGTGGCCCGCGAGGTGCGCGAGAACCTGGCGGCCGCACCTGGACCGACCGCCGGCTCGGACGCGACCTGGAGAACGGCGGCACCTGGCTGCACTGGACGCAGCCGCACGTGCCGTTCGGCCAGCGGTTCGTGCGGCGATCGGGTCGGGCACCCGGCCGGCCTCCCGCTCCGTAGCCGGCCTCGCCCGGCGGGAGGCCCTGTCGGCTGTGCCCCGACTACGGCAGCGGTGTTCCGCCCGTCGCGTTGAGGATCTCCGCGGTGACGAAGCTGGCCTCCTGGGAGGCGAGATACACGTACGCGGGGGCCAGTTCGGCGGGTTGGGCCGGGCGGCCGAGGGGGCTCTGCTTGCCGAACTCGACCGTGTCCGGCATCGTCGCGGGGATCAGCGGCGTCCACACCGGCCCCGGCGCGACCGCGTTGACGCGGATGCCGCGGTCGACGAGCATCTGTGCCAGCCCCTGGGTGAAGGTCACGATCGCGCCCTTGGTCGTCGCGTAGTCCAGCAGATGCGGACTGGGCTTGTAGGCCTGCACCGACGTGGAGTTGATGACGCTGCCGCCCTCGGGGATGTGCGGTACGGCGTACTTCGTCAGCCAGAACATGCCGTAGAGGTTGGTACGCATGACCCGGTCGAACTGCTCGGTCGTGATCGCCTCGATGCCGTCCGGCTGGGACATCTGGTAGGCGGCGTTGTTCACCAGGACATCGATGCGCCCGAACTCCGCGACCGCATGCTCGATCAGGGCTCGGCAGTTGTCCTCCTCACGGATGTCGCAGACGACGGCGACCGCCTTGCGACCGGCGTCCTCGACGAGCCGGGACGTCTCCCGTGCCTCCTCCGCCTCCTCCTGGAGGTAGGTGAACACCACGTCGGCGCCCTCGCGGGCAAAGGCCAGGGCCACCGCCCGCCCGATGCCCGAATCGCCGCCGGTGATGACGGTCACGCGGCCCTCCAGCCGGCCGGCGCCACGGTAGCTCTCCTCGCCGTGATCGGGCGGCGGGTCCATCGGCCCGGTCCATCCAGGGTGGGGCTGCTCCTGCGCCGGGAAGTCCGGCTGCGGATGCTGGGTGGCCGGGTCCTGCTGGGTGTGCTGCGGATCAGTCATGACGGCCTCCTCACCGCACGGACACGGACGGTGGCCGGGTTCCCTCCTGCACCCGGCCGAAAAGCGGATCGCAGACGCGTCGGCGACGACGCCGCCCTTGGAAAGTCCGAAATGCCGCAAAATTGTGTATGGGTGGCGCTGGACCGGATACCCGTGCGAAATGGTGCGGACAGTGAAACGGCATGGACGGCACGGCGGGCATGCCGTCGGCGGCCGTGAGGCCGAGACCGAGCAGACCCCGGGCGCCGGACCGGACGAGCGGGTGGAGCGGCGGGCTCCTGAGAGTCCCACGGACCTGCCCAAGCGGTCCTGGGGCGTGGTGCTGAAAGGCACCTTGAAGGAGTTCAAGAAGGATGAGCTGGCCGACCGGGCGGCGGCGCTGACGTATTACGGGATCCTGGCGCTGTTTCCCGCGCTGCTGGCCCTCGTGTCCCTGCTCGGAATCGTCGGCCAGTCGGCGACGCAGGCGGTGCTGGACAACATCCAGAAGCTCGCCCCGGGCGCCGCACAGGACATCCTGCGCAGCGCGGTCCAGCAGATGCAGGGCAACGCCGGGCTCGGCTCCCTCATGGCGATCGTGGGCCTGGTGCTGGCGGTGTGGTCGGCCTCCGGCTATGTCGCCGCGTTCATCCGCAGCGCCAACGCGGTCTATGACGTCCCCGAGGGCCGTCCCGTGTGGAAGGTGCTGCCGGTACGGGTCGGCGTGACCGTGGTGCTGATGGTCATGGCCGTGATCAGCGCGCTGCTCGTCGTCTTCACCGGAGCTCTGGCGCGGGAGGCGGGCACAGCGCTCGGGGTCGGCGACACGGCGCTCACCGTGTGGTCGATCGCGAAGTGGCCGGTGCTGGTGCTCCTGGTCACGATCATGATCGCGGTCCTGTACTGGGCGACTCCGAACGCGAAGGTCCGCGGCTTCCGCTGGATCACGCCGGGCAGCTTCCTGGCCCTGCTGATCTGGATGATCGCCTCCGCCGGGTTCGCGGTGTACGTGGCCAACTTCGGCTCGTACAACAAGACCTACGGCACCCTCGCCGGCGTGGTCATTTTCCTGGTGTGGCTGTGGATCACCAACCTCGCCGTCCTGCTCGGTCTGGAGTTCGACGCGGAGCTTGTCCGCCAGCGGGCCGTCGCGGGCGGTCACCCGGCCGACGACGAGCCGTATGTGCAGCCGCGTGACACCCGCACGTGGGACGAGGAGGACCGGCGCCGTCTCGAATCCTGACGGCGGCAGATCGCGGCAGGTCACCGTCTGCCGCGGTATGGGTGCGAGGGGGGATCGACGGGAAGTCGGCTGGCCATGGGAGTGATGGCGGCCCTGCGCGACAGGGATCGCCGGGTGGCGAGGCGGGCGATCGCCTCGGGACCGCGCTGGGTTCGGCAGATCGCGCCCGCGGTCGAGGCAGCGCCCGAGCACACCAAGCTGTGGTGGGCGGCGGCAGGGGCGATGGCCGCCGTCGGCGGATGGCGCGGTCGGACGGCGGCTGCGGCCGGGGTGGCCGCGATGGCGACGGCCGAGGTGCTGTCCGGCTGCGTCGCCAAGCGGCTGTACCGGCGGCGCCGTCCGCCGCCCGAATGGGTACCGCCGGGCGATCTCCGGGACCGGCCGGACAGCTCTTCCTTTCCCTCCGGTCACACCGCTGCCGCCTTCGGGTTCGCCGCGGCCGCCGCACGGGTGTGGCCGGCCGCTGGGGCCGTGTGCGGGGCTTCGGCGCTGGTGGTGGCCGCGCAGCGGGTGCACAGCGGTGCGCACTACCCCACCGACGTGGCCGGTGGCGCCGTGATCGGACTGGCCGCGACCGTGCTGGTCCGTGCCGCGCCGTACTTGCTTCGGCGGTACGTGCTCTGAGGGGCGGTGATTGCGCCGGTGCGAGGGGGTACTCGGGCCGTCCGGCCGGATGGCGGAAGGCAAGATCGCCCAGCGCACGCCGCCGGCCGGCCGAGCCCCCGAGGAAGCTGCCGCGCATGCGCAAGGCACGGACGAAGGAAGGTGAGCACCGATGACAGCAGGCGGCTCCCCCCGCACCGGCGAAGCAGGGCAGGAAGCGGTGGGGGAACTGGTCCAGCGCGCGACGCAGCAGCTCTCCCAGCTGGTCCGCGACGAGATGCGGCTGGCGCAGGCCGAGATGACCGAGAAGGGCAAGCGGTTCGGCAAGGGCGGCGGTCTGTTCGGCGGCGCCGGCCTGGTGGGTGTTCTCACCCTGCAGGCGCTGGTGGCCACCGTGATCGCCGCGCTGTCGCTCGTCATGGATGTGTGGCTGGCGGCGCTGATCGTCACCGCTGTCCTGGCCGCCGTCACGGCCCTGATGGCGGCTCTCGGCAAGCAGCAGATCAGCAGGGCATCCCCGCCGACACCGCAGCAGACGGTGGACAGCGTGAAGGCCGACGTGGCCGAGATCAAGGAGAAGGCACAGCGATGACCCAGGACAAGCCGCCCGCGGGCGATGAACCGGCACCTTCCTCGCAGGACCTGCGCGAGCAGGTCGAGGCGACCCGTGAGGAACTCGGCCGGACGGTCGAGGTCCTCGCGGCGAAGACCGATGTGAAGGCCCGTGCTCATGAGAAGGCGACCGAGGTCAAGCAGCAGCTCGCGGAGAAGACCCATCTGGTCACTTCCCGACTCCGGGGCAAGGCGACACATGCCGCCCATCTGGTGCAGGACAGGGCAGCGGAGCCGGTGCGGGCCAAGGCCACAGCGGCCACCGGGCAGGTCCGTGACAAGGCCGTGCACATCGGCGAACTGGCCCGCGAGAAGACTCCTGAACCGCTGCGTGAGAAGGCCGATCAGGGCAGGCGGATGGCACGGGCCAACCGCGCACCGTTGTTCGCGGCGGCGAGCGCCCTGATCGCGGTGCTGGTCATACGTCGCGCCAGGAGGCGGCCATGAAAGCGTCGAAGATCGCCTACAAGCCGGTCGGCCTCTGGCAATTTTTCCTGAGGCTGAAAGGGAACTACCTCTGAGACGGGAACTGAGAGGTCGTTTTCCTCTGTAGTGCGGTGTTATCTCTTGTTTTGCTCCTGCTGATGATCTGGTGCTGGCGAGTCTGCAGTGCGGGCAGCGGTTGGCGAGGCGGATGGTGTGGCGTCTGGGAAGAGAGCCGACTTACGCCTGTCTCATTCCAGGACGCCCGGATCTGTCCCGTGCTCCCGCCAGGCGGAACGCACGCCTGGGCGCACGCCCCCAACCGGCGGTATGCCCAGGTCATGACCGACCGTCGTGCGTATCCGAGTGATCTGTCCGATGCCCGCTGGGAGTTGATCGAGCCGGTGCTGTCCGCCTGGCGCTTCGAACGCCGCGGCCGGGCCCTGGACTTCGGCCGGCCGCCCCGGCACGACCTGCGCGAGATCATGAACGCGATCCTGTACGTGGACCGCACCGGCTGCCAGTGGGCCTACCTCCCGCACGACTTCCCGCCCCACCAGACGGTCTACGGCTACTTCGCCAAATGGCAGACCGACGGCGTCTTCGCCCAGCTCAACGGCTTGTTACGGGAGTTGGTGCGCCAGCAGGAAGGCAAACACCGCCACCCTTCGGCCTGCGTGATCGACGCCCAGAGCGTCAAGACCTCCACCTCCGTCCCCGCCAGAACACAAGGCATCGACGCGGGCAAGAAGATCGTCGGCCGCAAGCGCAGCATCATCACTGACACCCTCGGCCTGCTGCTGGCGGTGCTGGTCACGGCGGCCGGCGTCCAGGATTCCACCGCCGGCCGCACGCTGCTCGAGCAGGCCGCCACCGACCACCCCACCCTGCGCAAGGTCTGGGTCGACGGCGGCTACCGCAAGCACTTCGTCGAGCACGCCGCCACCCTCGGCATCGACCTCGAAATCGTCCAACGCACCCCCGGGACCAGAGGATTCGCCCCGATCCCGAAGCGGTGGACAGTCGAGCGAACCTACGGCTGGCTCATGCTGCACCGGCGCCTGGCCCGCGACTACGAAACCCACCCGCACCGCTCCGAAGCCATGATCCACCTGGCCATGACCGACCTGATGGCCCGCCGCCTCACCGGCGAGACCACCATCTCCTGGCGCGACCCGACATAGCAGAATCAAAGCGACATCTCGGGATGAAACAACGGGAGAAAACGACCTCTGAGACGGACAACGTCGAAGGGCCCCACCGCGAACGGTGGGGCCCTTCGACATCGTGCAGGTGTCTGGCTGCCGCCAGGGTTTCAGCCCGGATCAGCGAACTCGCTGTGGCGGAGCGGGCCGGGCTTGGTGCCCCTCCGCCTCTGCGCAAGCCGCTGGCCGCTCAGCGCCGCCGGGTCGGCCCGGGAAAGGCTCACGAGCACTGGGCCACTTCCGCCCGACAGGTTCAGGGCTTCTCGCCGTCCCGGTCGACGAGCGACTGGGTCATCTTCATCTCGCAGAATGTGACCTCGCCCTTCTTGTACGAGCGCCCAGCCGACGAGCCGTCCTCATACTTCTCCTCGTAGTCGCGCACCGCAACCGACTGGTTCCCCTGGTACTGGAAGGTGTCGGGGTCGAGGAGGTACTCCCGGCGCTGAACGGCTTTGCTGCCCAGGTTCGGGTATATGGCGATGGCGTCATGCCCCATGGGGTCCTTCACCAGGTGCGGGACCACCTCGATCCCGGGGTCCGCGGCCAGGGCCCGGTACAGCTTGGCCATCCCCTGGGGATGCACGGGATAGGCCTCGTCGAGGGTCGCCAGGAGCGCGAAGGTCTCGAGCTGCTCACCCGTCAAGCCGGTGTCCTTGCCCATGGGGAACATGTCCGCCGCCTGCTTCCGGATCTCGGCGGGGTCGTCCGGCAGCGAGGCGAGCAGGCGATACAGCCGCCGCTGCGAGGGCTCGGTGTCGCCGTCCTTGTCGTCCTCCCTCACGGGGCTGTCGTACTGGACCCACTCCTCGCTCACCTCGGGCTTGGCATCGGGCGCCGCGTCCGACGCTCCGTATCGGCACTGCGCGGTCTTCAGGTAGACCCACTGGCCGTCGCGCGGATGCAGATCCGGCTGCTGCGACACCACCTCCGCCGCCTGCTCCAGGAGCGCCGTCGCGGACGTCAGGTCGGGGCCGGCAGGCTGCACGCCGCGCTCTGGTCCATCGCCACCGACGAGCATGGTCGCCAGCACCGCGATGGTGATCACCGTCGTGGCGACCCCCGCAGCCGTCACGCGCCAGTCCAGCCGCACCCTGCGTGCAGAGCTCTGCTGCGCTGCTCCCAGCAGCTTCTGGCGGCCGGGAACCAGCCGCACCCGGTCCGGCGTCGGCGCATCGGCGCGCAACTCGCGCAGCTTGGTCATGTCATCCATGGGTTACCGCCCCGTTGTGGTCGCTTACGAGGGTGGGGTCGGCGCCGAGCGCCGTACGCATCTTGCGCCGCGCCCGGTTCAGCCGGGAGCGGACCGTGCCGACCGGCACCCCGAGGGCGTCGGCACACTCCTGGTAGGTGAAGTCCGCCCAGGCGACCAGCAGCAGTACATGCCGGTCCTTCCCGGGCAAGGCCGCGATCGCCCCGGCCAGCGCCTGCTGCGAGGCTTCGGCCGTCACCCGCTCGTCGGCCCGTTCCGACCAGGACTCGGCCACCGGGTCGACGCCGGTACGGGCCAGCGCCCGCAGCGCCCGCACTTCGGCGCGGCGGTGGCTGCCGATGAGGTTGCCGGCGATGCCGTAGAGCCACGGCCGGGCACTGGCGCGCGCGACGTCGTAGCGGGAGCGGTTGCGGAAGGCGATGAGGAAGGTCTGCGCCGTGATGTCGTCGGCGTGACTGTCGCCCAGCCGGCGCATCACATACCGGTGGATCTCGGCGGCGTGTCTGTCGTAAAGCCTGGCGAATATCTCCGGCCGCTCCAGGGATTCCTGGATGACCAGCGCGTCGTCGGTGGGTGGATCCCCCACAAGGCCCTCGCTTCTTCGTGCAGTAGGAGTGACGTGCATTCCACCCCCTGTTGTCCGAAGCGGCCAGGAGGGTTCACGCGCAGGAGATGTGCCAGTTCGTGTGCCCGGACAGCCCACGAGCTCTCGCCGCCAGAATCCGTGACAGCGGCGCTCCACTCTGGGGCTTGTTACTCCCGCCGCACCGCGTGACCCCTGTCTCACCCGTGCGGCACCCCTTGGCTATGCAACGAGTTGCATATGAAGATCGAGGTATGGCGCTCGAGCACGCGATCCTCGTCTCCCTGCTGGAGAAGCCGGGCTCCGGCTATGAGCTGGCCCGGCGGTTCGACCGGTCCATCGGATACTTCTGGACCGCCACGCACCAGCAGATCTACCGCGTTCTCAAGCGCATGGAGAGCGATGGCCTGCTCAGTGTCCGTGGGCTGCCGCAGCAGAGTCGGCCGGACAAGAAGGAGTACTCCGTCGTGGGCCCCGGCCGCGCCGCCCTCTCTCAGTGGCTGCACGAACCGATCGAACCCGAGAGCATCCGGCACGAGCTCGCCGTGAAGATCCGCGGCGCGGCCTTCGACGACCCGGCCGTGCTGATCCGTGAGGTCGAGCGGCATCGCCAGGTGCACAGCGACCGGCTCGCGCACTATCTCGCCGGAGAGCTGCGCGACTTCACCGGCCCGACGGCCCCCACCGCGCTCGACGCAGGTCAGGAGCTGCAGCATGTCGTGCTGCGCGGTGGCATCGCGTACGAGCGGATGACGGTCGCCTGGCTCGACGACGTACTCGCCACCCTCCGCCTGCTCGGAACGCAACACCCGCATACCTGAGCAGCCGGCCACCGCCGGCCGCGCTCCGCGACCTTTGTTCCGTCACTTCACCCTCAACCCTCAACCCTCAACCCTCGGAAGGCGGACCTCCATGGCCGACTCCCTCCTCTTCAACCCGCGCACGTACGACCCGGCGCAGTTCGACCCCGAGACCCGCAGGTTGCTGCGGGCCACCGTCGACTGGTTCGAGGAGCGCGGCAAGCGCAGGCTGATCGAGGACTACCGTTCCCGCGCCTGGCTGGCGGATTTCCTCGCGTTCGCGGCCAAGGAGGGGCTGTTCGCCACCTTCCTCACCCCGGCGTCCGCCGCCGGACAGGAGGACCAGCGCTGGGACACGGCCCGGATCGCCGCCCTCAACGAGATCTTCGGCTTCTACGGTCTCGACTACTGGTACGCCTGGCAGGTGACCATCCTCGGTCTCGGACCGGTCTGGCAGAGCGACAACACCGCGGCTCGCGCCCGCGCGGCGGAACTCCTCGCCCAGGGTGAGGTGTTCGCCTTCGGTCTCTCCGAGAAGACCCATGGCGCCGACATCTACTCCACCGACATGCTGCTGACGCCGGACGGCAACGGCGGCTTCAGGGCGACGGGTTCGAAGTACTACATCGGCAACGGCAACGCCGCCGGGCTCGTCTCGGTCTTCGGTCGGCGCACCGACATCGAGGGCCCGGACGGCTACGTCTTCTTCGCCGCGGACAGCCGCCACCCGGCCTACCACCTCGTGAAGAACGTCGTCGACTCCTCGAAGTACGTCAGCGAGTTCCGCCTCGAGGACTACCCGGTGGGCCCGGACGACGTCCTGCACACGGGCCGCGCCGCCTTCGACGCCGCCCTCAACACCGTCAACGTCGGCAAGTTCAACCTCTGCACCGCCTCGATCGGCATCTGCGAGCACGCGATGTACGAGGCGGTCACCCACGCGCACAACCGCATCCTGTACGGCCGCCCCGTCACCGCCTTCCCGCACGTGCGCCGCGAGCTGGCCGACGCGTACGTCCGCCTGGTCGGCATGAAGCTGTTCAGCGACCGCGCCGTCGACTACTTCCGCTCCGCCTCGCCGGACGACCGCCGCTACCTGCTCTTCAACCCGATGACGAAGATGAAGGTGACGACGGAGGGCGAGAAGGTCATCGACCTGATGTGGGACGTGATCGCCGCCAAGGGCTTCGAGAGGGACACCTACTTCGCCCAGGCCGCCGTCGAGATCCGGGGGCTGCCCAAGCTCGAGGGCACGGTGCACGTCAACCTCGCGCTGATCCTCAAGTTCATGCGCAACCACCTGCTGAACCCGGCCGAGTTCGCGGCCGTACCGACCCGCCTCGACGCGGCCGACGACACGTTCCTCTTCCAGCAGGGACCGGCCCGTGGCCTCGGCTCCGTGCGCTTCCACGACTGGCGCCCCGCCTACGACGCATACGCCGGGGTGCCGAACGTCGCCCGCTTCCGGGAGCAGGCCGACGCCCTGTGCGAGTTCGTCGCCACCGCGGCCCCCGACGAGGAGCAGAGTCGCGACCTCGATCTCCTCCTCGCCGTCGGCCAGTTGTTCGCCCTGGTGGTGCACGGCCAGCTGATCCTGGAGCAGGCCCGCCTGACCGACCTCGACGAGGACGTGCTCGACGAGCTGTTCTCCGTCCTCGTCCGCGACTTCTCCGCCTACGCCGTCGAGCTGCACGGCAAGG
The DNA here is from genome assembly GCF_003963535.1 of Streptomyces cyaneochromogenes. Taxonomy (GTDB): domain Bacteria; phylum Actinomycetota; class Actinomycetes; order Streptomycetales; family Streptomycetaceae; genus Streptomyces; species Streptomyces shaanxiensis. The sequence goes on from NZ_CP034539.1 coordinate 9,485,404, forward strand.
ACTCCGCCACCGCGGATCAGCAGCGTTGGGCGCTCGGTGCCGTCCGGCGACCCGTCGTCGACGAAGCGCGTTCGAGGCGCGTCTGGGAGAGTGTCGAGGCGCTGTCCGGGGCGTACGAGATGGCGCCCTGACAGCGCGCCCAGGGGACTCGTCGACTCGTCGGCACGTGACGGTCATGCTCCCCGGGAGCGGTGACGCACGTACCGTGGCCTGCGCGCGCCCTGCCGCGCCGAGGCCACGGTACGCGGTGCCGACCTCGCTGATCACCCCGCCGTAGCCATCGCTGACCCGGTCAATCCCCGCCCGGCAGTGCTCCGGTGTGCGTTCCACCACTCTGCCCGCCCTCGTGCTGCGGGGACTGGTGCTCGGCGTGGGCGACGAAGTAATCGGCATCCTTCGGCCGCTGGGCCCCCGGGCGTGGCCGCGGCGCCGGTACGAGATGGGGGATGTGCTTGGAGCAGTGCACATACGCCTCCTCCACCGCGATGTGCACCCAGAACTCGGGCCTGCGCCCCGGAGCGGTGTCCACAGGAAGGCGGGGGTAGGCCCGCCGCTGCTCCTCGTCCCGGTGGAGCCGAGCCGCGCCGTTGACGTGCAGGCCGATGTGGTCCTCCGCGAAGTCGACGAAGAGCAGGCCGATATGCGGGTTCTCGGTGATGTTCCCCGCGCTGGCGAGGACCCCGTTCCCCCGGTACTCGGGGTAGGTGAGGGTGCCGTCGTCCAGCACGGTGACGAAGCCCGGGGGACCGGCACGGAAGGTGACGTCACAGTTTCCGCCGGCGTCCGACGTGGACAGGAACGCCATGGTCTGGCGCCCTATGAAATCCGCCATCTGCGGGGTCAACCGGGTCTGCACCTGGCGGTCGTAGAAGGTGGCGGCCTGGTCGGCCGTGCCGAGAAGGTGCTGTAGACGGCGCTCGCCGACGGAGCCGGTGGACTCGTGGGTGTGGTTCACGGAACGAGCTGCCTTCCTTTGGCCTTCAGCTGGGCGTAGGGAGCGACGGCACTCTAACGCCGGACGGAGCACGGTGTCGTGGTGGGCACAGGTAAGTGACGATCACCCCTTCACGGGCACACGTTCGCGACGATCTGCACGTTCGCCGACAATCGGTAACTACGCGAGGATGCGCACGCTCGGCTGTTCGAGGTGGCCGCCGCCACGGTGACCTCAGGGATTCTCGGACCCGGAGTGATCGGTGAGGACGGATGAGCTCGAGTTCAGCCCAGGCCCCGGACCCTCAGGGTCCCGTGCCGGCCGATAACGGCAACGGTCCTGCCGTATCCCGTAGGGAGTTCGACGCCCTCTTCGAAGCCGTCCGCACATGGGGGCAGTGGGCCCCGGCCGACCGTGGTGCCTGGAACCGTGTGACCGCGGACCACGTGCGGCGCGCCACGGCCGCGGTGCGGTCCGGGACGGTCGTCCCGACGGCACTGCCCTGGAACACCAGGTCCGGCCCCGACAACCGCAGACCGGCCCTGCACCACATGACGGATCTGGGCGATGCGGAAGTCTCCGAAGCCCCCGAACCCCGCACCCACAAGGATTTCATCGCCGCCGACTACCACGGCAAGGGTGTCACCCATCTCGACGCCCTGTGCCACATCGCCTACCGGGGGCAGCTCTACGACGGCCGGACGGCGAACGAGGCCGTCGACTCCGCGGGCGCCCGCTTCGGCGCGGTGTCGACGCTCGGCCCTCTCGTCACGAAGGGTGTGCTCCTCGACCTCCCGGCCGTCCTGGGGATCCGCTGGCTGGAGCCGGGGCGAGCGGTCCACGCGAAGGACATCGTCGCGGCGGAGAAGGCGCTTGGCGTGACGATCGGCGAGGGCGACGCGGTGCTGCTGCGCTCCGGACACGTCCGGCGCCGCGCGGAACTCGGTGCCTGGGACCCCGACACGGCGAGCGCGGGCCTCCACGTGAACGCCGTACCGCTGCTGGCCGAGCGCGGTATCGCGCTGCTGGGCGGGGACGGCGACAGCGATGTGCGGCCCTCGCCGGTGGACGGCGTGCACTCGCCGGTCCACGCCCTGGCCGTGGCCGCGATGGGGGTGCCCCTGCTGGACAACCTCGACCTGGAGGCGCTCTCCGCCGCGACCGCCGAGGCGGGGCGCCATGAATTCATGTTCGTCGTGGCGCCGTTGAACATTCCGGGCGGGACCGGTTCGCCCGTCACCCCGGTCGCGGTCCTGTGACCACGACCCCGGTCCGGTTACCGTGCGTGAGGGATTTTACGAACCGTGACTCTCGCCCTTGATGTCCCGTATTCTCGTCAATGCCGGATATTTCCGAAGAGTGGATTGTTGAAGGCGTGAGTGAGGCGAAGCGTGGTTCTGCCCGGTGGGGAACCGAAGCCGACGGGGCCTGCGACATACGGCACAGGGCCCGCTCGTTCCCGTGAGCGGTTTCTGCAGGGCGAGCCGGTCGAGACGGGCGTACGAGCGTCGATCTTGAATTCATGGCAGCGCTGTGGATCCCTGGGCCTCTCGCCGGACCAGGACGACCTTCCCTTCCGGGACGATTTCGACCCGGACGGCCGGATCGTGCGCGCGGCCGTGCCCGTCCTCGACCGGCTGCAGTCCCGGTTCGCCGGCAGCGCGATGAACATCTCCGTCGCGGACGCGAACGGCACGGTCCTCCTGCGCCGTTTCGGAGAGGCGTCCCTGGCCAGAGCTCTCCCGGCGATCCAACGCGTCCCGGGATTCGTGTTCGCCGAGCGGGTCGCCGGTACCAACGGCATCGGTCTCGCCCTCGCGGAGCGCCGTCTCATCCGCGTGTACGGCGCCGAGCACTTCGCCGAGCGTTCTCAGGGCAGTGCCTGCCGCGCACTCCCCGTCCGGGACCCGCTCAGCGGCCGTATCGAGGGCGTCCTGTGCTTCGGATATCCGCGCAGCGCCGAGGACCCGGCGCTGGACGCCGTGATACGCAAGGCGGCGAAGGCCATCGAGCGGCGGCTGCTCGGGCAGAGCTCCGCGCGAGGGCGCGCTCTGCTGCGGGCGTACCTGGACGCGGGGGCCAGAACCGCGGCCGGTCTCCACCGCGGTGTCGGGGTGGACGAGCTGGCCCGTGAACTGCACCCCCGGGACCGGTCCGTCCTCGTGGGGACGGCCACCGAACTGATCTCCCGCGGGGATCGAGCCGCTGTCGACGTGCACCTGTCCGACGGCCGGCGGGTCACGCTCGTGAGCCGTCCGGTGACGAGTGCCTCCGGGGTGGCGGGTATCGCCATCGAGGCCTTCCTCCCCGCCCTCTCGCGCGCAAAGTCCCTCGCCGTCCCGCGGCAGGCCGACGAGCCGCTGGGCCTCCCCGCCGACCTTGCCGACATCCGTGGCGGCCCGCTGCCGGGGACTGTGCACGCCGCCCCGGCGCCCGAGCCTCACTCCGTCACCGCGTCGTCCAGGCTCCTGCCCGTCGCCGCACCCGGCCAGGGCGTCACGATCACCGACTCCGGCGACGCTACGGACCACCACCCCGACTCCCCGCCCCCGGCGAGAGGCCTCGTGCTGGTGGGGGAGCCGCACGTGGGGACGTACGCCCTGGCCGCGCGCCGCCGCCTGGAGTTGCTCTCCGAGACCAGCACCCGCATAGGCACCACCCTCGACATTCGCCGTACCGCCGAGGAACTCGCCGAGACGGCGGTGCCGCGGTTGGCCGACTTCGTCACCATCGACCTGCCCGAGGCCGTACTGCGCGGTGAGGAGGCCGCCGATCCCGGCGGTGACCTGCGCCGTACGGTGGTCCACGGCATTCGCGACAACCTTCCCTTCAAGCCGGTGGGCAAGCGGGTCGACTACGGCCCGACCACGCCCCACCTGCGGTGTCTGACCAGCGGGCAGGCAGTGCTGGAACCGGACCTGAAGGCCGCCGCGGGCTGGCTCGCGCAGGACCCCGAGCACACCGAGCAGCTGCTGAGCCATGTCCACTCCCTCATCGCGGTGCCCTTGGTCGCCCGCGGCGTGGTGCTGGGCATCGCCGGCTTCTACCGGGGACAGGACCCCGCACCCTTCGATGACGACGACCGCTCGCTGGCCCAGGAACTGGCCACCCGAGCCGCCCTGTCCATCGACAACGCACGCCGCTACACGCGCGAACGCGCCATGGTCCTGGCCCTGCAGCACAGCCTGCTCCCGCACGGCCTGCCCGATCAGGACTCGGTCGAGGTCGCGCATCGCTACCTGCCCGCTGAATCCGACGTCGGTGGGGACTGGTACGACGTCGTACCCCTCTCGGGGACCCGTGTCGGCCTCTTCGTCGGCGACGTCGTCGGACACGGCATGCTCTCCGCCGCCACCATGGGCCGCCTGCGCACCGCCGCACGCAGCTTCGCCGAACTCGACTTCCCACCGGACGACGTCCTCACCCACCTCGACAACCTCGTGGGACGCCTGGACCGGGAGGACCCCGTCTCCGACGGCGGCGGCATCATCGGCGCCACCTGCCTGTACGCGATCTACGACCCGACCACGCAGCAGTGCAGCATGGCCCGCGCAGGCCATCCACCGCCCGCGGTGGTCCACCCCGACGGCGCGGTGTCCTTCCCGGACCTGCCCGCCGGGCCTCCTCTCGGTCTCGGCGGCCTGCCCTTCGAATCCGCCGAGATCCACCTCCCCGAGGGCAGTCAGCTCGTCCTCTACACGGACGGGCTCATAGAGGACCGGCAACGCGACGTCGACATGGTCCTCGACCAGCTGCGAGGAACCCTGGCCCACCCGGAGCGCACGCCCGAGGAAGCCTGTCAGGCCGTCCTGGACACCGTGGCGCCCGCTCATCCCTGCGACGACATCGCCCTGCTCGTCGCCCGCACCCACGCCCTGGACCCCGACCGCATCGCCACCTGGGACCTGCCCGCCGACCCGGCCCTGGTCAGCGAGGTCCGCGCCTGCGCCGTCCGGCAACTGGCCGACTGGGGCCTCGACGAGGCCGCGTTCGCCGCGGAACTCATGCTCAGCGAGCTGGTCACCAACGCCATCCGCCACGGCACCGGGCCCGTCCGGGTACGGCTGCTCCACGGCCGCACCCTGATCTGCGAGGTCTCCGACACCAGCAACACCGCCCCGCACCTGCGCCGGGCGGCCGGCACCGACGAGGGCGGCCGTGGCCTGTTCCTCGTCGCGCAGCTGTCACGGAGCTGGGGTACGCGCTACCTCCCGCAGGGCAAGGTCATCTGGGCCGAGTGCGGGCTCGCCGGTGTTTGACGGCAATGCCTCACATGCAATGACTGAAATGTCATGATCTGATCCGTTGGTGTCCCCTCATGAAAGCCGCGAAGAACGTGCCAGGCCGACCCCGGGGAGATGTCCGTGGACGACGCTCCCGACACCGCTGACGAGGCGATCCCGCCCTTCGGAGCGCAACCTCTGGTCCGCATCCGCGGGCTCCGCAAGAGGTTCGGGGGGACCGTCGCGCTGGCCGGGGTCGACCTCGACGTCCACGCCGGCAGCGTCCTCGCCCTCCTGGGCCCCAACGGCGCCGGAAAATCCACGCTCATCAAGGTGCTCTCCGGCGTCCACCACGCCGACGCCGGGCAGATCACGGTGGACGGGCACCCACTCGGAAGCCATGCCGCAGCGCACAGCATGTCCTTCATCCACCAGGACCTCGGTCTCGTCGAGTGGATGACGGTCGCCGAGAACATCGCCCTGAGCACCGGGTACGCGCGCCGTGCCGGGCTGATCTCCTGGCGGCGGACCCGCGAGGACAGCACCGACGCCCTGCGGACCGTCGCCGCGCATCTCGACCCCGACACACCGATCGCCCACCTCGCCCCCACCGAACGCTCCCTGGTCGCCATCGCCCGAGCCCTGGCGGCGCGGGCGAAGCTCATCGTCCTCGACGAGCCCACCGCCCGCCTCCCGGCCTCGGACTGCGCCCGGCTCTTCCGTGTCCTGCACGCGCTGCGCGACCGGGGACACGGCATCCTCTACGTCAGCCACCGCCTGGACGAGGTGTACGAGGTGGCCGACACCTTCGCGGTCCTGCGCGACGGGCGCCTCGTCAGCCACGGCCCGCTCGCCGGCCACAGCCCCGCCCGCCTGGTGCACGACATCGTCGGCGAGGAACTGACCCACCGCCACCCCGCCCGGATCCCCGCCCACGGCCCCGCCGTCCTGACACTCGACGGCGTACGGACCACGGACGCGGGACCGGTCAGTCTGGAACTCAGGGCCGGAGAAGTCGTTGCACTGGTCGGCCTCTCGGGCGCCGGACACCTGGGCCTGGGCCGGGCCCTGGCCGGCGCCCGGCCCGTCGTCGCCGGGAGGGTGCTCCTCGGCGGCCGGCCGTACCGCCCGCGTGGGGTCGCGGACGCCGTGGGCCGCGGTGTCGGCCTGGTGCCCGGGGACCGACAGCGGGAGGCCTGCCTCGCCGAGCTGACCGTACGGGAGAACCTGCTGGCCAACCCCCGCGCCGGAGGCCCCCCGGTGCCGCGGTGGATCAGTCCCCGCCGTGAACGCGCCGAGGCCACCACCCTCATCGAACGGTTCTCGGTGCGGCCACGCGACAGCGAGGCCCCCATCGCCACCCTGTCCGGTGGAAACCAGCAGAAGGTGATGATCAGCCGTTGGCTGCGAGCGGGCCCGCGCCTGCTGATCCTGGAGGAGCCGACCGCGAGCGTGGACGTAGGTGCCAAGGCCGCGGTCCACCGGCTGCTCGACGAGGCGCTGGCCGCCGGCCTCGCGGTCCTGCTCATCTCCACCGACTTCGAGGAGGTCGTCGGCGCGTGCCGGCGCGCCCTGGTCTTCGTCGGCGGGTCCGTGACGGCCGAGCTGAGCGGCCCGGCCCTCACCGTCGCCGGGCTCACCCGGTCGGCTTCGGCCATGCCACCCTCCGGAACCGCGACGCACCCATGACCCCGTCGCCGCACCGCCCGGGCGGGCACCTCATCGGCGCCTACGGGCTGCTGGCCCTCACCGGCCTGCTCTTCCTGATCTTCTCCCTCGCCCTGCCGCGCACCTTTCCCACGCTGGACACCGTCGACTCGATCCTGTCCAACCAGTCGATCCCGGCCGTCCTCGCGCTCGCCGCCATGGTCCCCATCGTCACCGGCGCGTTCGATCTCTCGATCGGCTACGGCCTCGGCCTCGCCCACGTCATGGTGATGCAGCTGATCGTCAACGACGGGTGGCCCTGGCCGCTCGCCTGCCTCGCGGTGATCGTCGCAGGGGCGGTCGTCGGCGTCCTCAACGGTGTCGTCGTCGTGTTCGGCCGGATCGACTCCTTCATCGCCACGCTCGGCACCGGCAGCATGCTGTACGCCGTCACCGGCTGGGTGACCGAAGGCGGCCGGATCGTCCCCGGACCGCAGGGCCTCCCGGCAGCCTTCACCGACCTCTACGACTCCACGTTCCTGGGCCTGCCGGTCCCCGCCTTCTACGTGCTCGCGCTCGCGGCCGCCCTCTGGCTGGTGCTGGAACGGCTGCCGCTCGGCCGGTACCTGTACGTCATCGGGTCGAACCCGCGCGCCGCCGACCTGGTCGGCATCCCGACCCGCAGATACACCCTCTACACGTTCACCGCGTCGGGGTTGATCGTCGGCTTCGCCGGTGTACTGCTCGCGGCCCAGCAGCAGATCGGCAACCCCAGCGTCGGTCTCGACTACCTGCTGCCCGCCTTCACCGGCGCCCTGCTCGGTGCCACCGCGATCAAACCCGGCCGGCCCAACGCCCTGGGCACCGTCGTCGCCGTCGCCGTGCTGGCCGTCGGTCTCACCGGCATCGGACAGATGGGCGCCGACTTCTGGACGGTCCCGCTGTTCCACGGCGGCACCCTGCTCCTCGCCGTCGGCCTGGCCGGCTACGCGGCCCGCCGCCGACTGCGTACCGGCGCCGTATCGGCCCGCGATGCGCCCGCCGAGCCACCGCCCACCCCGACGCAGGACGACGGTGCCACGGGCACCGCTCCATGAACCGCACCAAGGGCCCCTCGCCCGGTCGTGTCCTCCCGCCCATGACTCCGTGAGGAGCTCTCGTGCACCGCATCGGCAACCGCAAGGCCTTCACCGGCGTCCCCCGGGTCCGGCGCGCCGCCTGCGCCCTGCTGGCGACGGCATCCGTCCTTGTCGGCTGCGAACGCGGCTCGCAGAGCGGGCCGGACGAGTCCACCGCGGGCCCGAGCGGCTGTCCTGAGGTCCGCGCCCGGGCCCAGGCGGCGGTCAGCCGGGCGGAGGAGACCGACGTCTCCTGGGACGGGCCGACCACCGGCCCCGCGGCGGAGCCCGGCAAGACCATCGTCTACGTCGCCCAGACCATGACCAACCCCGGCGTCGCCGGCGCCGCGAACGGGGTCAAGGAAGCGGCGCGGGTCATCGGCTGGAACGTACGGGTGATCGACGGCGGGGGCACCCCGGCCGGCATCCAGGCGGCCATGAGCCAGGCAGTGGCCGTCAGGCCCTCGGGCATCGTCATCGGCGGCTTCGACCCCAATGCGACCTCGCAGCAGGTCACGAGGGCCAACGCGGAGGGCATCGCGCTCATCGGCTGGCACGCCGTCGCCACTCCCGGCCCCAGTCGGCGGCCCGAGCTCTTCACCAACGTCACCACCCGGGTCGAGGACGTCGCCGCCATCAGCGCGCAATGGATCATCGCCGACTCGAACGGCCGTGCCGGCGCCGTGCTCATCACCGACGCCTCGATCCCCTTCGCCAAGAACAAGTCCGACCTGATCAGAAGGGAGCTCGCCACCTGCCCCGGCGTGAAGCTGTTGTCGTACGAGAACATCCCGATCCCGGACGCGAGCAGCCGTACCCCTCGCGTGATCGCCTCCCTCCTCTCCCGCTTCCAGAACAGGTGGACCCACTCCGTCGCCATCAACGACCTGTACTTCGCCGACGCGGCGCCCGCATTCAGAGCGGCCGACGAGAAGGGCTCCGGCCCGCCGTTCAACATCGGCGCCGGCGACGGCGACCCCTCCGCCTTCCAGCGGATCAACGGCAGGCAGTACCAGGCCGCCACCGTGCCCGAGCCGCTGTCCCAGCAGGGCTGGCAGATCGTCGACGAGTTCAACCGAGCCTTCGCCGGCCGGCCCGCCAGCGGGTACGTGGCCCCCGTCCACATCGCCACGGCCGACAACAGCGAAGGAGCCACGACCTGGGATCCGTCGGGCTACCGGGAGGCCTACCGGAAGATCTGGGGCAAGTGACGACGGCGTCGGGCACGGCCGCCCGCGCGGCGCCGTCGACGTGCTCCGGATGATCGCCGCCGCCCTCACCTCGGGGTTGTCGGGTCGGCCGCCTCTTCGTCCGGGGGCGTGTCCGCGCCGGCCGGTGTCGGGACGGGCTCCTGGACGGTCTCGGGCAGGGCCTGTTCGGCCCAGATGACCTTGCCCTGCGGGGTGTACCGGGTGCCCCAGCGGTCGGCCATCTGCGACACCAGGAACAGGCCCCGGCCGCCCTCGTCCGTCGTCGCGGCGTACCGCAGATGCGGTGAGGTGCTGCTGCTGTCGGCCACCTCGCAGATCAGCGTACGGTCGCGGATCAGCCGAACGTGGATCGGCCCGGCGCCGTAGCGGATGGCGTTGGTGATGAGCTCGCTCAGGATGAGCTCCATGGTGAAGCCGAACTCTGACAGACCCCACGCTTCGAGCCTCTGGGACACGGCGTCGCGCATACCCGCGACGGCCGCCGGGTCGGGTGGTACGTCCCAGTCGGCGATCCGGTCCGGCGGCAGTTCCCGCGTGCGGGCGACGAGCAGGGCGACGTCGTCCTTGGGACGCTCGGGCAGCAGGCTGTCCAGCACGTCCTTGCAGGTCTCCTCGGGCGGCCGGCCGGGGTGGCCCGCCAGCGCGTCGCGCAGCAGTTCCATCCCGACATCCAGGTCGCGCCTGCGGTCCTCGATGAGGCCGTCGGTGTACAGGACGAGCTGGGTTCCCTCCGCGAGGCACAGCTCGGCGGTCTGGAACGGCATGCCGCCCAGGCCCAGGGGCGGACCGGCCGGCACGTCCGGGAAGGTGACGGTTCCGTCCGGCTCGACGAGCGCGGGCGCCAGATGCCCCGCACGCGCCATGACGTAGCGGCGCGTCACGGGGTCGTAGATCCCGTACAGGCAGGTGGCGCCCACGACGCCCGCCGCGCTCTCCGCCGTCTCGTTCTGGTCGATGCCTCCGACCAGGTCGTCCAGATGGCTCAGCAGTTCGTCGGGTGGCAGGTCGAGGGCGGAGAAGTTGTGCACCGCGGTCCGCAGCCGTCCCATCGTGGCGGCGGCGTGCAGGCCGTGGCCGACCACATCGCCGACGGCCAGTGCCACCCGGCTTCCCGGCAGCGGAATCACGTCGAACCAGTCTCCGCCCACGCCCGACTGGGCGGGGAGGTAGCGGTAGGCGACTTCGAGGGCGTTCTGCTCGGGCACGGCCTGTGGCAGCAGGCTGCGCTGGAGGGTGACGGCCAGGGTGTGCTCGCGGGTGTAGCGGCGGGCGTTGTCGATGCTGATCGCGGCACGGGCCACCAGCTCCTCCGCCAGCGACAGGTCCTCCTCGTCGAAGGGCTCATGCGGTTGCACCCGCCAGAAGTTGGCCATGCCCAGCACGACGCCACGGGCCTGGATGGGGGCGGTGATGAGGGAATGGATGCCGTAGTCGATGATCGCCGTGGCGCGCGCCGTGTCCTGAACACGCCAGCCCATGGCGGCCGGCAGATCGCTCACCAGCTGGGAGCGGCCGCTGCCGTAGCCGCGCGCCTGGGGTGTGGAGGGAAGGTAGTCGAAGAGCCGGCCCTGTCCGGAGAGCGGATGGTCGTCCCGGATGCCGGCCACGGCCGCGCGGCGCATGTCGGTCGCCGTGGGGGCCGGCTCCTCGCCGTGCAGGACGGCGTCCGCCAGGTCCACGGTGACGAAGTCCGCGAAGCGGGGAATGGGGACCCGCGCCAGCTCGTCGGCCGTGCGCAGCACGTCCAGGGTGGTACCGATGTGGAGTCCGGCGTCGTACAGCAGCCTGAGCCGCTCCCGTGCCACCTCCGCCCTGCCGGTCACCGCCTGCAGCTCGGTGGAGTCGCGCAGCGTCACCACCGTTCCCCTGGGGCCTCCCTTGCGATCCGTGGGCCGCTGGTTGACCGCGAGCAGCCGCTCTCCCGCGAGATGTACCTCGTCGGTGGCCTCGCGCCCGGAGGCGAGCAGCGACTTCGTCTCGGGATCGAGGCGCGGCAGGTCCGACACGAGCCGTCCCTCGACGTCCGGGGGCAGCTCCAGCAGTCGTCTGGCCTCGTCGTTCGCCAGCATCAGCCGCCCGTCGGCGGCCACGATCAGCACCCCTTCCCGCACGGAGTGGAGCACCGTGTCGTGGTGCTCGTACATCAGGGTCATCTCGTCCGGGGCCAGGCTGTGTGTCTGCCGTCGCAGCCGTCTGCCCACCAGAGCCGTCACACCGGTGGACAGCGCGAGCGCTCCGGCCCCGGCGCCCAGGATGATCGGTAGTTGCCGGGCCAGCTGACTCTCGACGTTCTTGACCTTCATCCCGGCCGAGACGAGGGCCACCACCTCTCCGTCGGCGTTCTTGATCGGGACCGTGGACTGCACCTCGCGTCCGAGCGGGCCGTTGACGCTCTCCGTGTAGACCTTCCCCGCCAGCGACGGCCCGATCTCGCCCACGAACCGCTTGCCGATGCGGTCCGGCAAGGGGTGCGTGTACCGGATGCCCTCGGTGTCCATGACCACGATGAAGTCGACCCCGGCGGCCCGGCGTGCCGCCTCGGTGAGCGGCTGGAGAATCTTGCTCGGATCCGGGGTCTGCAATGCCGCCAGGACGCCTGGTGAGTGCGCGAAGGTCTGTGCCACGGCCGTGGAGCGGCGCCTGGCCTCGGCGCTGGTGTCCCGCTCCGACTGCAGGATGAGTGCGAAGACGCCGCAGGTCACGAGCAGCACAACCAGAGCCACCTGGAACACCAACACCTGCCCGGCTACGCTCCGCGTGCCCTTGCCGATCAGGCGTTTGACCGATAGGCGTCGAAAACGGGCGAAACGGTTCGCCATGCGACCCTTTTTAGCATCGGTGATCCCAGGTGGCCAGGGCCCGCGCGATCCGTGCCCGGTCGACCTCGGACGCCCGTGCCGCCGTGCGCCGCGCGGCTTCGGCCCCTCCGGGCGTGACCGTCCGCCGCACATTCCCGCGTGCGGCGCGTGATCCTTCCGTGCTCGATGCCCGTTTAGGCCGATATGATGCATTTTGTGATCATGTCTGCACGGCTGTGGCGCCGTCGCCCCGCCTACAGCGGCCGATGGGAAGCTGCCCGGCTGTCACCCGTGGTCCTGACCGTCCTCATCGCCGCTCTGGCGTTCTCCACACCCAGGGAGATCGCCTTCAGCCGCCTGCTGCCCGCCGCACCCGCACTCGCCGCCGCGATGTGGCCCGTGATTCCGACGATCGCGTTGGGCGCGTTCTGCCTGCTGCTCATGATCGTCCTCAGCTTCTTCCACACCGACCTGGGCACGCAGTACACATCGGCCGCGATCATCGCGGTCACCTTGGCGGCCGCGTACGGAAGTCACGTCCGGCTCCAGCGGGAGGAGATCCTCTTCCAGGTCCGCCTCGTCGCCGACGCGGCCCAGAAGGTGCTGCTGCGCCCGCTGCCGCGCCGCATCGGGGACATCGAGATCGAGTCGCTGTATCTGGCGGCCCAGGAACAGGCCCGGATCGGCGGCGACTTCTATGAGGCGATCGGTACCCCGCACGGCGTCCGGCTGCTCATAGGCGACGTACGGGGCAAAGGTCTGTCCGCGGTGGGGGCGGCCTCGGCGGTGATCAGTTGCTTCAGGGAGGCCGCGTACGACGAACCAGACCTGCAGGGCATCGTCCACCGCCTGGAGACCACCGTCACGCGCCACAGCGCCGCGTTTCCCGCCCATGACCAGCCCGAGCACTTTGCCACCGCCCTCCTCGCCGAGATCCCGCACGGCGGCGGCCGGATACGAATTCTCAACTGCGGGCATCCCCCGCCGCTGATCGCGCACTGCGGGAAGGTCCAGGTCCTTGAGCCCGCCCTCCCCTCCCCACCCCTCAACCTCGCAGCGCTCATCGGTGACCGCTACTGGGTCGACACCGTCGCCTTCGACCCGGGCGACCAGTTGCTGCTCTACACGGACGGCGTATCCGAGGCCCGGGACCACGCCGGCGAGTTCTTCCCGCTGCCGGACTGGATGCGCAGCCAGCACCTGGAGCAGCCCCACGAGCTGCTCGACCAACTGCACCGGGATCTGCTCCAGCACAGCGGCGGAAGGCTCGACGACGACATCGCGGCGCTCGCGGTGAGGTGTTCTGGCGTGGAGGATCGGGACTCTTCGGCGTAGGGGGCGCATGGCGACGAAGCACCACCCGCTGGAACGCCCTCCCTCGGGATTCGCCGGCACTGGCGCGCGCAGGGCGGAGGGTGGACGGAGGCCGAGATGAACCCCCTGGAAGTCGCGGTGGCCTGCTCGCGGAGCGCATCAAGCAGATCACCGGCGGCCACGACTTCGCCACCCGCTTGATCACCGAAGCTCTCTCCCAGTCCGCCCGGGACGGACGTGCGGCGTCTTCGCGCGAGCGCGGGACTGCGACCGGGGTGGCCGGGCTTCCTCTCGTCATCGTGCCCCACGGGGTCAGCCGCAGCGCTCCGCCAAAGGGATAGAGCGGGACATCCTGAGGCCAGGCTCATCGTTGGGCTGGACATGAAGATCATCACTGCCGGCGCGTTCGCCGGAGCAGCTCTCCTCATGGCCACCACCCCCGCCTCGGCGGACGACGGGCCCATCGACTTCGGCATCTTCCAGGGTGTCAACGACAGCAAGGGCTCAGGTTCGACGGACTCGAGTCCGACCTGGGGGCAGGCGGACAGCGGAACGAGCGCAACCGTCCCGCAGTCGGCCCTGGGGATGCTGGTGGACAGTCTGTCGTTGCCCGGCCAACAGTGACCGGAGGCCGGGGCGTCCAGAGTCACCGGAGCGCCCCGAATCAACCGATGGCTATGTCTTGACGGTGACCGTCTCGTCCGGCATCCGTGTTGTCTGTCGGCCCGGTCCGCGCCCGGTGAAGCGCATGGCGATGCATGCCGCCAGGTACAGCAGGGCGACGACCAGCAGCAGCGTCTGATAGCCCGTCATCAGGGCCAGATACTCGAGCGCGCCCCCGGTCAGCGCGCCCAGCAGGTTCGCACCGAACGCGGCTGTCGGGTCGGGGGCCAGTGCGAGGCGGTCGGAAAAGATGAGGTTGGCACAGAAGATGGGTGCGAAGGCCAGGGCGATCGCGGCGGCGAGCCGGCCGGCGAAGGGCAGCGAGAGCACGGCCTGCGCCGGGACGAGCCAGGCCACCGCGAGGGAGCCGAAGAGCATGAGCTGAAGCACCAGCTGGTTGACCCGCCGCAACCTGCGTCGGACCTCGACCGCGGCAAGGACGGAAACCAGAACACCGAAGAAGACGAGGGCGTTGACCAGCCAGGTCGTACCGAAATAGAGCGCGAAGCCGATCACGTTCTTCGTCTCCAGCAGCATGAAGGCCGCGCCCAGCAGGAACATGTCGGCATAGCGGAACGTGCTGCGGATGCGAACCCCGGTCAGACGCACCGACAGCAGCGTCACCAGCAGGATCGCGCCCAGGGCGCCCAGGTACAGTGTGGGGATGTTCCGGTGCAGCAGATACGGGAAGGGGTGGTCGTCGGTCGCGGCAGCCGGGACCGGGCCGCTGGGCTGCCAGATCTGCTTGCAGGACTGGTCGGCGGGGGTCATTCCGGCCACCAGCACGGCGGCGTTCCGTTTGAACGTCGTCATGCAGGGGGCGTGGCCGTAGAGGTCGTCGAGGTCTCCGGCGAACCGGTCGACCAACCAGCTCTTGCGGTAGTAGTTGTACATGGCGAACGCGCCGTTCGGCGCCAGGTGATCGCGCGCTGCCTCGAACGCCTGCCGGGTGAAGAGGTAGCTCTCCAGCCGCAGATTGCTCGCGCCTGACACCAGCGTCAGGGAGTCCGGGAGCGCCAGGACGATGAGGTCGTACTTGGCGTTCGTGCGCTCCAGGAATGCCCGTCCGTCGTTGATGTAGACGTGCACCCTGGGGTCGTCGTACGGCCTGGCGGGGTGCAGCTCCGCGCCGATCTCCTGCAGGCGGGGGTCGATTTCGACCGCGTCCACGCGCTGCGCTCCGTGCGCCAGTGCGACGGCGACGTCATTGCCGTTGCCGGCTCCGATGATCAGCACGCGCTTGTGGGGGTTGCGGGGCGTCTGCTCGTACGCCTGCCGATAGGGCGAGTTCTCCTGCATGAGCACGGGGAGAGGTGCGGTGCTCTGGTGCGGGACGCCGTTGGCGGAGATGTAGTAGGTCCGTGTCGTGGTCGGCGAGGACTTGAGCTCGATCTTGTAATAGGGCGACCAGGAGATGCCGGCGGTCGTCGTCTCCAGGAACAGCGCGGCGACCATCGCCGTGAGGGGGATGCCGTACAGCAGGGTGTTGCGGCGTCCGCCGAGGACCAGCAGGGCTACGGCGGCGAGTACGCCCCACACGACCGAGGGGGCGCGGAGCCAGGACAGTACGGCGAAGGCGACCGAGCCGGTGATGCTGCCGAGCAGGTCGTAGCGGTAGGCATCGAGCGAGGGGAGCTGGCGGAAGAGGTCGGCGGTGATCTTGCCGATCCCGGCCATGATCACCGCGGTCAGCAGGAAGATGGCCGGCAGCGTCACCCATTGGGGCAGGCCGGTGGTTTTCACGGCGGTGAAGTAGATGACCTCGCTGCTGCTCTGGCGTACCTGCACCGGGTACGCGCGGACGAAGATGACGAGAAGCGCGAGGGGGATCGGTGTCCATCGTTTGAGCCACTGCCCGCGCGCGGCGGGGATCAGGAACCCGATGCCGATGCCGAGGAACGATCCGAGCAGGATGAAGTTCGAAAAGTAGCTGAGGTGGACGACGTTGGCGCCCGCCCATCTGATCAGCGCCAGCTCCACGAAGAGCATGGTGGTGCTGGCCAGCACGAGCCTCCAGCGCACCGAGCCTGCCGTTTGACCGGTTTTGTTCAGATTCACGTTGGTTTACGGTGCCAGTTTCGGGTCGATGAGTCGAGGTGCCTTGCCGGTGTGCGCCGAGGATTGGTCGGGTGTGGTTGCTCGCCGGTGGTCCGGTGGGGGCGGCGTGGGCTTTGAGGGCGCTCTCGGATCGGGGGTGCCCCTATGTCTTTGGTCAAGGGAAACGAGGGTGCGTCGGAGCGGGGGGGGCGAGCGGCATGGCGGGGTGGCCGATCTGCTGTGGGATGACTTCGTGTTCGACCCGGCAACTCGACTTTCCTTCCGACTCATTGACAGGTCCGTACCAAAGCGCAACTCTGAGAGCGCTCTCAGGACTTCCTGGATCAGCCGTTGTCGAACGGAGACAGAGCATGTTACGGACACTCAGACGCCGGGCCGCAGCTGTGGGGTTGTCCCTCGCCACGGCCCTCGCCGGGTCACTGCTTGCGACCGGAGCGGGTGCACCGGCCCACGCCGCCGTCCCGGCGACGATCCCCTTGCAGATCACCAACAACTCGGCCCGCGGCGAGCAGGTGTACATCTACAACCTGGGCACGGAGCTGTCGACCGGACGGCAGGGCTGGGCCGACGCCAACGGCACGTTCCACCCCTGGCCGGCGGGCGGGAACCCGCCGACTCCCGCGCCGGACGCCGCGATACCGGGCCCGGCGGCGGGGCGGTCGGCGACCATCCGGATGCCGAAGCTGTCCGGCCGCGTGTACTTCTCCTACGGCCAGAAACTGGTGTTCAAGCTCACCACTGGAGGCCTGGTTCAGCCCGCCGTGCAGAACCCGACCGACCCGAACCGGAACATCCTGTTCAACTGGTCGGAGTACACATTGAACGACTCGGGCCTGTGGATCAACAGCACACAGGTCGACATGTTCTCCGCGCCGTACGCGGTTGGAGTGCAGCGAGCGGACGGCAGCACGGCAAGCACCGGTCGGCTCAAGGCCGGCGGATACAACGGCTTCTTCAACGCCCTGAGGGGGCAACCCGGAGGCTGGGCGAACCTGATTCAGACCCGTCCCGACGGCACCGTGCTGCGCGCCCTGTCGCCGCTGTACGGACTGGAGACCGGCGCACTGCCGGCTTCGGTCCTGGACGACTACATCAACCGTGTCTGGCAGAAGTACGCCACTTCGACACTGACGGTCACGCCGTTCGCCGATCAGCCCAACACCAAGTACTACGGCCGGGTCTCCGGCGGCGTCATGAGCTTCACCAACAGCGCCGGCGCCGTCGTCACCAGCTTCGAGAAGCCGGACGCCAGTTCCGTCTTCGGCTGCCACAGGAGGCTCGACGCGCCGAACGACCTCGTCCGCGGCCCGATTTCGCGCACGCTGTGCGCAGGGTTCAACCGCTCCACGCTCCTGGTCAACCCCAACCAACCCGACTCCAGTGCCGCCGCCTTCTACCAGGACGCCGTCACCAACCACTACGCCCGCAAGATCCACGCGCAGATGGCCGACGGCAAGGCGTACGCGTTCGCCTTCGACGACGTGGGCCACCACGAGTCGCTCGTCCACGACGGCAGCCCGCGCCAGGCCTACCTCACACTCGACCCCTTCAACTGAGTGCCTGTCACCGACGGGCGCTGTGCTACGGGGGCGGGCGGAGTAGGTCCGGTGTCCCCGAGCCCTGACTGTGTCGGCCCTGCCGAAGGTCACCGGAACCGAGCTGATCACGGTGCTGGTGGCCTTCGGTTCTTGTGCCGCGACCTCCGCGTTCGGTGTGGTCTGCGGCAGCCCCACGGGCACGTACCCGTATCCGTACCCGCGTCAGGCTTCGAGACGTTCCGTGTAGGCCTCGGTCGGGGGAGCCGGGGTGGGACTCGTCATGCCCACCGACCAGAACCCCGTGGTGCCCGGAACGGACGTCACGTCGTTGAGGTACGGCGCCGGCGCGGCGTTGGCCGGGCCTCGAACGACGGTCCAGGTGTCGCCGTCACGGTGCAGGTACGTACTGCGGCTCTGGTCCTGGTAGTTCCAGCCCGATATCCATGCGGCCTGGCCCTGCGCGTCGCCCGCGATTCCACTCAACGACCCCACCGAGAAGCCGGCTTCCACCCGCGTCCAGGATGTGCCGTCCCAGTGGCTCAGGGCGGGGTTGCCGGGGCGTCCCGGCGGACCGCCGATGCCGGCCTCGGTGCCCACCGCCCATACGTCGTCCGGACCGGCTGAATGGACGTCGGCTATGCCCAGACGCAGGCCCGCTATCGGGGGCAGGACCGTCCACGAACCGTCCCAGCGGGCCACAAGCCCTGACCAGCCTCCGCCGTTCGACTGGTCGCCGCACACCCAGACCTCGCCCGGAGAGCGCACGACGACCCGGTACAGACTCGCGCTCGCGACGGGCAGAGGGTCCAGCCATCGCCACCGTTCCCCATCCCCGTGCAGCACACTGGCGGCGCCGCCTCGGCTGCCGCAGCTCCACACCTGCCGGTCGGGTCCGACCGCCACCGCGTTCAGGCGGACGTCCGGCTCGCCCTGACCCGGGAACGTGGCCTCGCGCCAAGTGGTTCCGTACCAGCGCAGCAGCGGGCTGCCGCTGCCGACAGGCTGGGCCACACTCCATGCGGCGGTGGCGCAGGTACCGGCGACGTCGCTCAACCGGGTGTGGTTCAGGTGCGACAGGTCGGTCTTCGTCCAGGCGCTGCCGTTCCACGACATGGCCAGCCCTCGCCCTTGCGACGACCCGACGCGGCCCTCCTCGCCCACCGCCCAGGCCAGTTGGGGTCCGGCGGCGGCGATACGGCGCAGTTGTGCTGCCGGAGTGCTGCCGGGCGCCGGAACGGCCTGCCAGCCTTGCGTCCGGGGCGACGGTACGTCGGCCCGGGCCTGAGCCGGGCCGAGCGCGATTCCCGAGAGTGTGCCGATCGCCCCTGCCACAAATCGCCTTCGTCTCACCGCGGGGTCCCTCCATGCGGATAGGGCGGATGGGAGGGACCACGGTGAGCCAGTGAGCCGCAGAGTTCTAGCTACTTATGTGACAAAATCCCGTGAAATTCCATACGGCGGGCCTGGGTGAGCGGGGGTGCGCGAAGGTGACCTGGTTGGTGGCGGGCTGACGGCCGCGGTGCCGGCGAAGGGCCCTGTGGCGGCCTCAGGGGGCAGGTCTGGGGTCGATCCACAACGCCTCGGAGACGGCGCACAGTTCGCCCTCGGCCGTGGCGATCGCCACGGCCGGCATGTGCTTGCGGCCGGACTCCGACAGCAGCCACGCATACGCGATGTGTGGCTCGCCCGCGACGACCGGTCGCAGAATCGTGCCGGTGAGGGCTGCGGTGACCGCGCCCGGGCGCTGGGTGCCCAGGAAGTGGCCCGCCCAGTTTCCCGGGCAGTCCAGGGCGCCCCAGACCATTCGGTTCGGGAGCAGGCCGTCCGGGTCGGCGAAAGTGCGGGACGGGATCCAGGCGGAGGCCACGAGGTCGAGACCCGGCACGCGGGAAGGGTGCACACGCAGGCCGCGGTCAGCAGTGCGCAATCCGCAGCCGAAGCAGTCGACCACACCCGGCGGCGGCGCCGCCCGGAACCTCTCGGCCGCGGCGACCGCGTCGTCCCAGGAGGGCGCGGCCGGCACGTCGAACAGCAACTCGGCGGGGCGCGCCGAGGCGAGGGGGCGCTCGGCCTCGCCCAACTCCACGCCGCCACCCGCCGTTTCGGCGATCCGCACGGGCACCTCCACCGGCACCGGCCCACGGAAGTCCACCCGCACCGTCTGCGCCCCGGACCTCTCCGCCAGCACGCCGGCGATGTAACCGCCGAAGGCCACCTTGGGGTAGCCGACGTACAGCTCCGGCACCACGATCGCGTCACTCGTCGTCATGATCCCCACTTCACCACACCCCGGGACCCCGCTCATGCTTCTCTGCGGTGCTGCCTGCCGGGGCATCGGTGCAGCGCAGCCGGATCCCCGTTGCACCGCCGCGGTTCACGACAGCCTGCCCATGGGAAAGCCCCGGCTGGACGGGGGAGACCAGCCGGGGCCGTGAGTGGTGACAGGCGGAGGGCGGTCGCCTCTCGGCGGAGGGCTCCATGGGGCTTCAGCCGGACGATCGTCCCCATGGGCTGTAGGTGAGGCCCGGGGACACTGTCCCCTCCACCAGCCACGTACAGGTGAACGGTCCACCGACCTGGAGTGTTCCCGGCCCGCCGAGGTTGCTGTGGTGAGCTGGGGCACACCCGCCGTGGCGGTTCAGTCGACGAAGTCAGCTATGAGAGCGGCGAACTCGTCCGGTGTGGCCAGGCGGATGCCGAGGGTTTCGGCCTTGGCGCGTTTGGACCCGGCGCCCTCGCCGGCCACTACCAGGGTGGTCTTCTTGGAGACGCTGGAGGAGGAGCGGCCGCCGGCGCGCTCGATGAGCTCGTTCATCTGGTTGCGGCTGAGCTTTTCCAGCGCTCCGGTCATCGCGCCGGTCACCACCACCGTCATCCCGGCCAGGGGCATGTCCGGTGCGTCGGCGGCCGCCGGGCTGTCGTCGGCGGGTGCGTCGCCGACCGTGGGGGAGGGCGGGGTGGCGCCGGGTTCGATCATGTTCACTCCGGCTGCCGCGAGTTTGTCGATGAGCGGGGCGAGTTCGGCGAGTTCGGCGACGATGGACGGGGCTTTCTCGGTGCCGATGCCGTCGACCTGCTGCATGGTTTCGGCGTCGGCGGCGCGGATGGCGTCCATGGTGGCGAAGTAGCGGGCGATGCGGCGGGACATGGACCGGCCGGTGCCGCGCACGCCGAGCGCGCACAGTACTCGTGACAGAGGCCGGGTCCTGGCGGTGGCGAGGGCGGCGAGGAGGTTGTCGGTGCTGGTCTCGCCCATCCGTTCCAGGCCCAGGAACTGCTCGCGGGTGAGGGTGAACAGGTCGGCCAGGTCGGCGACCAGGCCGGCCTCCACGAGTTGGACGACGCGGGTGTGGCCGAGGCCTTCGATGTCGAGCTGGTCGCGGCCCGCGGCGTAGGAGAGGGAGGCCACCAGGTGGCAGTTGCGGCCGTTCTCGCAGCGCCAGCGCTGCTCGCTGGCGTCGATGCCGGAGCCGCACCGCGGGCACGCCTCGGGGAAGACGATGGGCTGTTCGGCTCCGGTGCGCAGGTGGGCGACGGGGGCTTCGACGCGGGGGATGACGTCACCGGCGCGGTACACCATGACGTGGTCGCCCAGGCGCAGGTCGCGGCGGGTGATGTCGGCCGGGTTGTGCAAGGTCGCGTAGGTGATGGTGGAGCCGTCGATCTCGACCGGCTCAAGGACCGCGCGCGGGGCGATGATGCCGGTGCGGCCCACGTTCCACTCCACCTCGAGCAGCCGGGTGATCTTCTCGACGGCCGCCAGCTTGTAGGCGATCGCCCAGCGCGGGGCGCGCGTACCGGAACCGGCGGCCTTCTGGTCGGCGGCCAGGTCGGCCTTGATGACGATCCCGTCGATGCCGAACGGCAACTGTGCGCGCAGCGCCGCGATCTCCTCTATCCGGGTCAGCACCTGCTCGGTGGTGTCGGCGGTGATGCCGGGCACGGCGGTGGTGGCGGTGGTGTTCACCCCGTACGCGGCCGTCTGCGCCATGAGATCGCTGTGCGGGAGCTCGCCCAGCCGGGCCGCCGGCGCCGCCTCGGTGCCGGCAACGGGCAGCAGGCCGTAGCCGAAGAGCGTCATCGGCACGGTGTACTCGCGGTCCTTGGCGCGCAGGGTGCCCGCCGCGGCATTGCGCGGATTGGCGAACGGCTGGCCGCCGTGCGCGGTGCGCACCTCATTGGCGTGCTCGAACTGAGCTGTCGTCATCAGGACTTCACCGCGCACCTCCACAGTGACCGGCTCGGTGAGTTTCTCGGGCAGGCCCTCGATGGTGCCGATCGCGTGCGAGACGTCCTCCCCGGCCGTCCCGTCGCCGCGGGTGATCAGTTGTCTCAGGTGGCCGTCCGTGTAGCGGGCGGCGATCGCGAGTCCGTCGAGTTTCGGCTCGACACTGAAGCGGGTGACGTCGCGGCCGATGCGCCGGGACAGGGACGTGGTCCAGGCGGTGAACTCCTCGGGCGAGAACACGTTGTCCAGGCTCAGCATCGCCACCGTGTGCGGGACATCGCCCTCCACGGCCCCGCCGGCCACCTTCCCCGTCGGCGAGTCGGGCAGCACGTCATCGGGGTGCTCGTGCTCCCAGGCAGCTATGCCGCGCACCAGCCGGTCGTAGGTCTCGTCGTCCAGAGGCGACGTGCCGCCGGCGTAGTAGGCGGCCGCGGCCTTCACCGCGTCCTCGACCGCCTGCGTGTAGGCGGCGGCATCCACGATCTCTGCAACTGGTGTCGTCATGCCTGCCATCCTGCCTGCCACCACTGACAACGCCCCTGTGGCAGGTCGTTCGCTCTCCACGGCCCCCGTGATCCGCTGCAGCCAGCGCGGTGTGGCACACCAGCGTTCCTCCCCGGAGGGGCCCGGACTTCCACAACTTCCCTGGTCCGGCATCCGTTCCCGTGGGACACTCAGGTGAGTGGGGTGATCTTCCACTCGCGCAAGTGCTCGTCCCAGGACACCTCGAGAGCACCGCCCATGGTCTGTCGGATCGTGGGCAAGTCCAGAGCGGTCAGTTGGCGCAGCGCCTCATTTGAGGCGTCTGCAGATATCCGCAGGGCCACCCCTTCCATGCCCGCATGTTCCGGTTGATTTTCGGGGGGTGGAGGAGCCGGGGATCGGCGGAGCATGGGGGCCCATCGCTGGATCATGGCTCGCGCCGCCTCGCAGCCGTCTTCTCCCGCGTTGCTCACCATGCCTTGGAGAAAGGGAACCAGTGCACCGGTAAGTACCGCCGTCGTGACGACTCCCGCCAGCCCCCGGGGCGGGTTCTGACGTTGGTGGTCCTCGGCTTCGGCGAGGAAGGCATCGGCTTCAGCCATCTTTCCCATGGCCAGCAGGGTGGCTGCCCGCTTGTGAGCAACGCTGAGCTGCCTGCCCGCAAAGTCGATCGGTCGTAGCGGCGCGTTGAGGGGTCGCCTCTTAGCGGAACCGGGTTGGTCGTCCCCGTAATAGGCCCGGAAATACCAGGTCTCGGCCTCCTCGTACGCATTACGCGCTGAGAGGAGGTCACCCAGACGCTCCGCCGCCGGCTGCACGTCGTAGCTGCCGTCCGTCGCCAACGCGGCCCGGCGGTACCAGGCTTCCGCCTCGTCATCCCTGCCGTGACGGGCCAGGAACTCGGCCAGCATGAACTTGCGCGGGCTCTCGTTCTCCGGTTCCTGTTCTGCAGCAGCACGGAACCACGTCTCAGCGTCCGCCAAAGTGCCCTGGCTCAGCAGTTTGATCGCTTCGGCGTCTGTGCCTCGCTTGAGCGCCCGCAGTCTGGCTGCACATCTCGTCAGGAAGGGTGACCCGTAGCGGTCGGCGTCCCAAGGCGTGAACTCGTCGATCCCTTGCTGTCCCATCCCGATCAGCCTCCTGAGGTGTCCCCCATGCCGTTCGCCGACCATGGAAGGCGTCGCGTCGCCCAATGCGAGCCACAAGCGTAGGAGCCAGGTCGACCGAACGACCAGCGCGTGGAAAACCAGTGGAGCGGCGCCGCTGTGTGTCACTAGCGTGCTGCCGAACCCAGTCGTCTGATCAAGGACGTGCCGTTGTACACCGTGTGAGACCTCCCAAGCGCTGATCTGTCGCGCGTCGCGCATGTGCGCCGCGCTGCTTTTTGCTGCGGACTTCTCACTGAAACCGGTGTATTTCTGTGCTCAAAAACTGGGTGGTCATACCCACCTGCCTGCCGCTCGTTGTCCGGCGTTGCCACACTTGCGCGTCCGAGCGTTTCCGGGCGAACGGCAAGTTCCGCGTCAACGCGAACCACAAGCTCATCGACGCCTGGCTCCTCGTGCTCTGTGGCGGCTGCGGGGAAACGGCGAAGCTCACGGTTCTGGAGCGGATGAACGTGCGTTCCGTACGGCCTGAGTTGCTGGACCGGCTGCATGACAACGACTCCCGCCTGGCAGCCGAGCTGCTCCAGGACCCGGTCGTGCGGCGCCGTAATCGCATCTCTCTCGACTGGGACAACGCCTGGCGCCTCGACACCGGCGGTTCGGATCACCTGGACCGCGAGGTGATCGACATCTCGGTGCGCTTTGCGGCGCGGATACCTGTCCGGCCGGTGCGGCTGATCGCCGAAGGCTGCGGTCTGTCGCGGGCCGAGGTCGAGAGGCTGATCACGGAAGGGAAACTCGTGTCGGCAGTCCGGCTGAGCGGCAAGCTCTCCGGCGACTTCACCTTCACGCTCAAGCGCTGAGCGGTCATGTGTTGTGGTCGGCCGGGCGCAGGGGTGGCGACTTCGATACGGTGTCGCGCTCGCTCCTGCGCCCGGCGACCGTGCGGCTCGGGAATCCGGGTGGCTTCGCGCTGCGTTCGGCCAACAGCCACTCGTACGCCCCTGCTGCGTCCAGGAGACCTCGCCCATGTCACTGCCACCGATCGATGCCCTCGTGTTCGACGTGCTCGGCACGCTCGTGGACGAACCCGCCGGTATCCGCGCCGGCATTCGTGAACTCGACCCCTCGCTCGACGATCCCGGGGTCGAGAAGCTCTTGTCGCTGTGGCAGCAGCACATCGAGGGCGAGCAACGTCGCATCCTCGACGGTGTCCGGCCCTACCTCACCAGCGACCACCTCGACCTGGAAGCCGCCCGGCTCGTCGCCGATGCGGTCGGGGTCGGCGCCCCGGACGCCGTGGCGGCGCTGGCCCTGTCAGGTCGCAGGCTCCCGCCGTGGCCCGACACCGTGGCAGGGCTCGCCCGACTCGCCGAACGGTTTCCGCTGATCGGACTCTCCAACGCGAGCCGGACGGCGTTGCTCGGACTGAACGCCCACGCCGGACTGCGCTGGCACCAGGCCCTGTCCGCCGAGGACGCCCGGACCTACAAGCCGGACCCAGCGGTCTACCAGCTTGCCGTCACCGTCTCCGGACGACCGCCGGAGCGGCTCCTCATGGTCGCCGCCCACGCCTGGGACCTGCGCGGAGCACGGCGCCTCGGCCTGCGCACCGCCTACGTCGCCCGCCCGGTCGGGGACCCGCCCACCTCCTCCGACGGCTTCGACCTGCACGCCGCCGACCTGGCCGACCTGGCCGACCAACTGGATGAGGTCTAGGGGGTACGTCCGGCAGGTCATCGGCGGAGCCAGAATCGGCTGCGCGCCGTGGGAAGGGTTCGGCGTAGGCCCTCAGGCTCCCATCGCGAGGAACTCGCGCGCGCCGCGCAACGTGGTCCGCAGCTTGCGCTGGGTGGCGCGGCCGTCCAGGCGGACGTCGAGGGCCCCGGGAAGTGCGCTGTTGGCCCGCAGGCCCGCGGGAAGTCGGGTGACGTCCAGTCCGTCTCGGCCGGCGACGAGGGTTCCGAGTTCGTGACGGCTCACGGCGTCGGGACCTGCCAGATGGTGAACGCCGCTTGCGTCGCGGGCGGCGAGTTCCAGCAGGGCGGCGGCCAGGTCGGTGACGTGGACGGGGCAGCGGATGTCGTCGGTGAACAGGACGCCGTTTCGGGTGCCGGTCGCGTTCTCGTCGTAGTGGACGCGGGCGCCGGAGAACACCGCGTCGCTGGAGACGTGGACCAGGCGGCAGCCGTACTTCGCCGCAGCCAGCGCCAGACGGACAGGGCCCTCAGCCGTAACCGCCCAGTCGGAATCCCCGCTCGTCGCGTTGACGATCAGGCGCGGGCCGGCCTCGGCCACGACTGCTTCGACGCGCTCGGGGTCCCGCAGGTCGAGGGCGTGCCATGCGACCCCCGGAGCGCTGCCGGGTCTGGTCGCGAACGTCGCGGCAGTCGGGAGCCCGGTCGCTGTCGCCTGGCGCACCAGCTCCGTGCCCAGGAACCCGCTACCGCCGATGATCATGACCGTCATGGCGCGACACAGTAATTGAGCCTGCTGCCAGAAGGTGGCTGATCATCGCCGCACGCACGCATTCACGCACGCACCGGCTTCGCATCCCGACGTCGTCGGCTATCGCGGTCGTACCCCACGGCCGCCCCGTCCGGCCCCTCCGCGCGGCGGCGGTGCCGTGCTGCTGCGCAGCACGAGCCGTGTCGGGACGAGGGTGGTGCCCTGGCCGGCCGCGTCCTGGGCGGGGCGGCGGATCTTGCTGAGGACCCCTTCGACGCAGAGCCGTCCCACCTCGGCGAAGTCCTGGTGGATGGTGGTGAGGGGAGGCAGGAAGGACGCGGCCTCGGCGATGTCGTCGAAGCCGACGACGCTGATGTCCTCGGGCACCTTCCGCCCGCGTTCGTGCAGGGCCCGCAGCAGGCCCAGGGCCATCTGGTCGTTGGCGGCGAACACGGCCGTGCACTCCCGCTGGTCGGCGAGCCTGAGACCGGCCCGGTAACCGGACTCGGCCGACCAGTCCCCGCGCACCAGGGGCGGTGCGCCGCGGCCCGCCTCGGCGAGGGTGGTGCGCCACGCGTTGGCGCGGCGCTGGGCGGCGAACGAGTCCTCGGGGCCGGCCAGATGCCACACCGTGTCATGGCCGAGGTCCAGCAGATGCCGTACGGCGTCGCGGGCCCCGCCCACCTGGTCGGTGTCGACCACGGTGTAGCGGTCACCGGCGTCCGAGTCGGCCACCACGACCTGGACGCCGGGCGGCAGCGAGACGGTCGCCGCGTCGAGCAGGTGGATCTCCATGATGACGATGACGGCGTCCACGGCGAGTTCGCCCAGGCGGGAGAAGGCCCCGTTGACCTCGTCCTGCGTCGGCACGGCGACGGGAAGGAGCGTGACGGCGTAGCCCTGCTGGGCGGCGGACGTGGCGATCGCCTCGAGGGTCCGGATGTTCCCCATGGTGGAGAGGGAGAAGGTGATCACGCCGAGGGTGCGGAACTCGCCGCGTTTGAGCGCCCGCGCGGCGCTGTTCGGCCGGTAGCCCAGCTCCCGCATGGCGGCCAGGACCTGTCGACGGGTCTCCTCGGTGACGCCGGGGAAGCCGTTGGAGACGCGGGAGACCGTCTGGGAGGAGACGCCGGCGACGCGGGCGACGTCGGCCATCGAGGCGCCCTGCCGGGGGCGGGTCGTCGTGCGCCGTCTCGTACGGCTCTCCGAACTGCGCGTTCCTGTGGGTGTGCTGCCACCGTCGTCAGTCGTGTCCATCCCGTCCCCCAGCCACGCAACTTTCGGTCCCGGCCGACTCCTTGACCGCCGAGATTCCGACAGTGTAGACATCGCGCCAGTGGATGTTTACGTAAACATTAGCTAGTCGAAACCATACGAGAACGCACCGAAACGCACCAGACCGCCCCGTGCGGGCCCCGATCTCTGCGTTCCGCCGGGACGCGCGGCACGCAGAAGAGCTGGAGTACTCGACATGGCACACCGCACCCGTAAGAGAAGGCTCCTCGGGGCCCTCGGCGTCACCGCTCTGGCGACCGGGACCGTCCTGGCCGCCACCACTCTGCCCGTCGCGCACGCCGACACGGCCGTGGCCGCCGCCGCGGTCACCGTCCGGCCCGACCCCTCCTACCAGCAGGAGAAGTTCGAGGGCTGGGGCACCAGCCTGGTCTGGTTCGCCAACGCCACCGGCGACTACCCGCCCGCGATACGCGAGAAGCTGGCGAGGCTCCTCTTCGGGGACGACGGCCTCGCCCTGAACATCGCCCGCTACAACATCGGCGGCGGCAACGCCCCGGACGTCAAGGACTACCTGCGGGCCGGCGGCGCGGTCGAGGGCTGGTGGAAGGCCCCGGCGGGCACCACCCGCGAGGACGTCGACTGGTGGGACGCCGACGACCCCGCCGACTGGAACGACCGGGCCGACAAGACGCAGCGCTGGTGGGTCGACCGGATCAAGAAGGACATCACCCACTGGGAGACGTTCAGCAACTCGCCGCCGTGGTTCATGACCGAGAGCGGCTACGTCTCCGGCAACTTCGACGCGGGCAAGGACCAGCTCAAGACGGAGTCCGTCGACGACTTCGCCAAGTACCTGGTGGGTGCCACCGAGCGGCTGGAGAAGGCGCACGGCATCAAGGTCGACACCCTGGACCCCTTCAACGAGCCGAACACCAACTACTGGGGCACCAAGCTCGGCGCGGACGGTGAGCCCGTCGGCGGCCGGCAGGAAGGCGCCCACATCGGCCCCGAGCTCCAGCAGAAGGTGCTCCGCGCGCTGGGCCCGGTGCTGAACGAGTCCAGGAGCGACGCGGAGATCTCCGCCATGGACGAGACCAACCCCGGCACGTTCGCCACCAACTGGAACTCCTACCCGCAGGAGGTGCGCGACCTCGTCGGTCAGATGAACGTCCACACCTACGGCACCAGTCAGCGCACGACCGTGCGCGACCTGGCCAAGGCCGCGGACAAGCCCCTGTGGATGAGCGAGGTCGAGGGCGACTGGGGCGACGGCCAGAGCTTCACGGACATGCGGCCGGGCCTGGGCCTCGCCCAGCGCATCGTCGACGACCTGCGTGAACTGGAGCCCAAGGCCTGGGTGTTCTGGCAGCCCGTCGAGGACTACGACAACATGAAGCCCGGCGGCGAGTCCGCCAAGGGCGGCAACTGGGGATCGATCCAGCTCTCCTTCAGCTGCACCTCGAAGGACACCCTCGCAAGCTGCCCGATCTACACCAACACCAAGTTCGACACCGCCCGTAACTTCACCCACTACATCAAGCCCGGCGACCGGCTGATCAAGACGAACGACACCTCCAGCACGGCCGCGCTCTCCCGCAAGGGCGACGCGGCGACCGTCGTCCACGTCAACAGCACCACCGAGGCCCGCGACGTCACCGTCGACCTGTCGAAGTTCGGGCGAGTGTCCTCCAGCGCCACCGTCACCCCGGTGGTGACCAGCGCCGACGGCAAGCTGGAGCGGCAGAAGCCGGTCCGGGTCACCGGCAAGCAGGCCACGATCACCGTGCCCGCCCAGTCCGTGACATCCTTCCTCGTCAAGGGCGTGTCCGGCGTGGCCAAGGACGCGGCCGAGCTCCAGAAGGGCCACACCTACCGGCTGACCGGCGTCCAGAGCGGCAAGGACCTCACGATCGCCGACAACGGCAACGGCCTCGTCATCAAGAGCGCCGGCGCCACCGACCCGAGCGGCCAGCAGTGGCGGCTGGAGGAGACCAGCCGCGGCAACGACAACCGCAAGCGGTACGTCTTCGCCGAGGCGACGCAGGACAAGCGGCTGGCCGTCCGTGACGGCAAGCTGGTGGCCGAGCCCGACGAGGACAGTCGCGACGCCGCCGCCCAGTGGATCATGTCGACCACCGGCGACGGCACCTGGACCCTCGTCAACGCCGCCACCGGCCAACTCCCCGACGTGGGCGGCCAGTCCACGAATGAGGGTGCCGCCGTGGGCGTGTGGCAGCCCAACTCCGGTGCCAACCAACGCTGGAAGGTGACCGAGGTGGCGTCCGCCTCCGCGTCGGACGTCGACGCCGCACAGGCCGGATAACGCCTCCGCCCCACAGCGGAGCGGCTCGTCCCGAGTCCCCGCCTTCGACGTCACCGGCCCGGCCGCGCAGCTCCTGCGGCCGGGCCGGTGACGTCGCGTCGTCCGTTCCCCCGTGGTGGTGCCCGGCGTGAGGATGTGGCCATGGCATGGCTGCGGGAACCCGGCAGGCGGGCCGTCCGGCTCGCGGCCGCGGCGAGTGCGGCGCTGACGCTGAGCGCGTGCGGCCCGGCCGGCTCCGACGCGGGCTCCGGGAAGGTGGCTCCCAAGACCGCGAGACGAAGTACAAGCGAGTGATCGAGGACCCTCACCCGCGCCCCGCCGATGTCATCGTCGCCGACTCGACCCTGGCCGTGCCCTTCGCGGTGCTCGTCGGCGACGCCGACCGCGGCCTCACCGTCACCGCGGACGCGGACGGCACCTGGGAGATCGCGGTCGAGGAACTCCACACCGCCCGCCCGCCATACGCGTCGACGGCGGCCTTCGGCAAGATCGTCGAGGCCGTGCGGAACTCCTTCGCGGACTTCGTCGACGCGGTGGCCCCCTGGCGTACGTCCGCCACCCCGGCCGCCGAACTCGCCGCCTACGTCCTGTGGTCCGCGACGGTGAACCCGGCGGGGCTGGTCGCCCGTCCCGCGGTACTGATGTCCAAGCACTGGATGGACAAGGTCTGGAGCTGGGACCACTGCTTCAACGCGCTCGCCCTCGCCCCCGGGTGCCCCGACCTGGCCCTGGACCAGTTCCACCTGCCCTTCGACCACCAGGGCGAGAGCGGGGCGCTGCCCGACTCGGTCACCCACTCCGAGGTCCTGCACAATTTCGTCAAACCGCCCGTCCACGGCTGGGCGTTCGCTCACCTGCGCCGCCGACTGACCGCGCCTGCGAGCCGGGCGGAACTGGCCGAGGCGTACGACAGGCTGGAACGCTGGACGGACTTCTGGCTCACCGCCCGGCGCGCCCCCGGCGCGGCCCTGCCGCACTACGAGCACGGCAACGACAGCGGCTGGGACAACGCCACCACCTTCGACCCCGAACGGGTGGTCGTCACCGCGGACCTGGCCGCCTTCCTCTTCCTCCAACTGTGCGAACTCGCCGATCTGGCAACGAACTTGGACCGGCCCGACGAGGCGCGTCGGTGGCTGCGAGTCGCCGAGGAGACCCGGGCCGCGCTGCTCGATCAGCTACGGGCTGTCCACGGAGCTGCCGAGCGGGCATACGCGCATCCGGGCGCGGCTGGTGGCGCGTCGACCGGAGAGTCAGCCGAGGGAGTTTCCCTGCGGTGCCGTCAGTGACTGCTCGGCCCAGATGGTCTTGCGGTTGCGGCCGTAGCGCGTGCCCCACCGCTCGGACAGCTGGGCCACCAGGAACAGGCCACGTCCGCCCTCGTCGGTGCTGCGGGCCTGGCGCAGATGGGGGGAGGTGCTGCTGGTGTCGGAGACCTCGCAGATGAGATGGCCGTCGCGGATCAGCCGCAGCAGCACCGGGCCGCCGGCGTACCGGTAGGCGTTCGTGACCAGTTCGCTCACGATCAGTTCGGTGGTGAAGGCGAACTCCTCCAGCCCCCACTCGGTCAGCCGGTCGCTCACCAGAGTCCGGGCCTGGCCGGCCGCGGCGGGCTCGGCCGACAGCTTCCAGGTGGCCACGTTCTGCGCCGCCAGCACCCGCGTCCGGCCCAGCAGCAAGGTGACGTCATCGGCGGGCCGGTCGGGCAGCATCCGCTCCTCCACCGCCTTGCAGGTGTGCTCCAGCGAGTGAGACGGGCCGGCGAGCGTGGAGCGCAGCAGATCCAGGCCCTGGTCGACGTCACGGTGGTCGGCCAGGAGGAGGCCGTCGCTGTACAGGGCGATCAGGCTGCCCTCGTCCAGTTCGAGCTCGGCCGTCTCGAACGGCAGCCCGCCCACGCCGAGCGGTGGTCCGGCGGGGAGGTCGATCGGGCGCACCCGCCCGTCCGGGCCCAGCACGGTCGGCGGCGGGTGGCCCGCGCGAGCCATGGCGCAGTTCCGGGAGACCGGATCGTAGATCGCGTACAGACAGGTCGCGCCCACGATCCGGGGCGTCCTCCTGTCGGCCGCCCGCTGTTCGGTGTCCAGGTAGTCCACCAGGTCGTCGAGCCGGGCGAGGACCTCGTCCGGCGCCATGTCGAGGTGCGCCAGCGTGTGTACGGCGGCGCGCAGCCGGCCCATCGTCGCCGAGGCGTGCATGCCGTGGCCGACGACGTCGCCGACGACCAGGGCGACACGCATTCCCGACAGGGGGATGACGTCGAACCAGTCGCCGCCGACACCGGTGGAGGCCTGCGCGGGCAGATAGCGGTGCGCCGTCTCGACGGCCGGGTGCTCGGGCACCTCACTCGGCAGCAGGCTGCGCTGGAGGGCCTCGGCCGCGTTGTGCTGCTGGGTGTAGCGGCGGGCGTTGTCGATGCAGACCGCGGCCCTGGCGGCGAACTCCTCCGCCAGGGTGAGGTCGTCCTCCTCGAACGGCTCCGGCCGCCGCGAGCGCCACAGGCACACCAGGCCGAGGACCACACCGCGCGCGGCCAGCGGCACCACCATCAGCGAGTGGACCCCCATCGCGAGTGCCTTCGCGGCCCGTTCCGGCTCGGCGGCGAACCATCCGCGATTGCCCTCCAGGAGGGGCTCCAGGACCGGACGCCGTTCGGACAGGCAGCGTGACGGCGCCGTGTCGTCGGGGAAGGAGAACAGGTGGCCGACCGGATACATCACCTGCCGGGCCTCGGGCTGGACGCTGTGCGCCGCCATCCTGCGCAGTGGGCCCATGGCGTCGGGGGCCGGTTCCTCCCCTCGGGGCACGGGTTCCAGCAGATCCACGGAGAGGGCGTCGGCGAGCGTGGGAACCGCCGCCTCGGCCAGCTCGCGCGCCGTCCTGGCCACGTCCAGGGTGCTGCCGATCCTGGCGCCGGCCTCGTTGAGCAGCTGGAGCCGCCGACGGGCCCGATGGCGGTCGGTGACGTCCTCGACGATCTCGGTGACGCCCAGCACCCTGCCGGACGGGTCCTGCATCCGGAAGGCGGACACGGAGACGATCAGTTCCTGCTGGTGGCCCGGCAGCAGCCGGCAGGTCTGCTCGGCGAAGATCAGGGGCCGGCCCGTCTCCAGAACCCCCCTGACCCGTTGCTCGATCAGTTCCGAGTCCGGGCCGAGCAGGAAGTCCGAGGTGCGCAGCCCGCGGTAGGCATCGGCCGGCAGCCCGCCGAACCGCGCGATCGCCCGGTTCACCCGCAGGATGCGCAGGTCCGGGCCGAGCACCGCGACACCCACCGGTGACCGGAGGAAGAAGCCGTCCAGGACGGACCGGTCGATTTCCCACTGGGTGATGTCCTCGGCGAGCGCGCCGACGAGGAACCACTCGACGGTGGAGTCCACGCGTTGCACCCTCCGGGCCCTGAACCCCACGTACACGCGGTCGCCCGCGTGGTTGCGGACCGGCAGCAGACCGAACCAGCCGCGCTCCCGCAGGCACGCGACGGCGGCCTCGGCGATCAGGTCCTCGTCCCCGCTCTCGACCATGACCTCGCGGATCTGTCGGCCCAGCACCTCGTCGGGCCGGTACCCGAGGAGCGCGGTGGCCTGTTCGCTCCAGGCGACGATCCTTCCGCGACCGTCCAGAACGGCGGACGCGGACTGGTGGATCGAAAACGGGTCCTCCGGGCTCTCGCTGAGGGTCTTCGGAGATGTGTTGCGCATCGCCCACCCATCTCGCGCCGTTGACGGGGCCCGCGGAGCGGTGCCCCGGGGCGCTCCTACCGATCCGAGTGCCTGGTTTGCAGCGGCTCACCCCCAGTATCGGTTGTACGGGCACCGAGCGCTTCGTCGTCGCGTCCGGACAGTCGGTCGGGGGACGCGTGTGAGGGTCCGACGTACTGGTTCACCGGGGGAGCGCCCGGGCGAGGAGCACCGCCACGTCGTCGTCCGCCGCCTCGGGCATGACGTGGGCCAGGAGGTCGTCGCAGACCTGTTCCAGCGGACGCCCCGGATGCCGTAGCGCCTGCGCCAGTCGGCGCATGCCCTGGTCGAGGTCCGTGCCACGGGTCTCGATGAGACCGTCGGTGTAGATCACCAGGAGGCCGCGGGGTGGCAGGTCCAGCCGCTGGATCTCGCAGTCCTGCCTGCCCACGCCGAGGGGCGGGCCCGCGGGTCCGTCCAGGAAGGCGACCGTTCCCCGCTCGTCGACGACCACCGGGGGCGGGTGGCCGGCCCGGGCGATCAGGCAGTGGCCGGTGTCCGGATCGTGCACGGCGTACAGGCAGGTGGCCATCTCGTTGTCGCCCAGGTCCGCCACGGCGGCGTCCAGGGACCGCAGCACGTCGTCGGGCGCGGTGTCCCGGCGTGCCAGGGTCCGTACGGCGGTGCGCAGTTGGCCCATGACCGCCGCGGCGTGGATGCCGTGCCCCATCACGTCCCCGATCACCAGCGCGGTCCGGCCGCCCGACAGGGCGATGGCGTCGAACCAGTCGCCGCCGACCTCGTGCTCACCGGCCGGCAGATAGCGCCCGGTGAGCTCCAGCCCGCTGACGGTGGGCAGGGAGGGGTTCATCAGGCTGCGCTGGAGGGTGAGCGCCGCGTCGCGTTCCCGGCTGTACATGCGGGCGTTGTCGATGTTCAGCGCCGCTCGGGCCACCAGCTCGTCGATCAGCAGCGTGTCCTGGTCGTCGAACGGCTCCCGGTCGCGGGTCCGGGTCACCGCGACCGCGCCGAGCACGGTGCCCCGGGCCACCAGCGGGATCAGGCGCGCCGAGCCCACGCGGGCGCGCAGGTACTCGCGCAGCCGGTCGGCGCCGGGGACGGTGACCAGCGGGCCGATGTCGCTCAGGTAGAGGTTCATGGGCCGCCCGGCACTGATCAGCCGCTCGTACATCGAGCCGGGAGGGACCTGAAGGGTCATGCCGACCGCGAGGTAGTCGGCAGGCGCGGCCGGATCCGTGAAGGTCGCCGCGACGCGCCGGACCACACCGTGCGCCGACGCGGCGGTCTCGTCCGGTGCCATCGCCTCCTCCAGCAGCTGGACGTCGGCGGAGTCGGCCAGCCGGGGCACCAGGACGCGGACCACCTCCTGCGCGGTCTGCGTCAGGTCCAGGGTGGAACCCATCTGTGTGCCCGCCTCCGCCAGCAGGGCGAGGCGCTGCCGTGCCCGCTCCGCCTCCAGGTGGGCGCGCTGCCCCTCCGTGACGTCGATCAGCGAGGCGATCACTCCCATCCGTTGGCCGGACGCGCCGAGCAAGGGGGCGTAGGAGCAGGACCACGTCCGCTGCCGTTCCGGGTCCGCCGTGCTGGAGGTGTGGCGGAAGTCCACCACGGCCTCACCCCGGTCGAGGACCTGCCGCATGACCGACTCCAGCGAGCCGGCGCCGGGGGCGACCTCGGTCACGGTTCTGCCGACGTGCTCGGCCACCGGGACGCCGTCCATCCGGGCCAGGGCCTCGTTGACCCGGAGGAAGCGCAGGTCGGGACCGAGCATGGCCAGGCCGATCGGGGACTGCGTGAACAGGCCCTCCAGCGCGGCCAGCGCGTCCCGCATCCGCTCCACGGCGGAGGTCTCCGCCGCGATGGCCAGGACACCTGTACGCCCCTGCGCGTCCGCGATGGGACAGTGCCACATCTCCATGTCGACCAGGGTCCCGTCGCGATGCCGGACCGGCAGCCGTGCCACCACCGCCGCGCCCGTGCGCACCGCCCGGCCCAGACTGTCGGCCAGCTCCCGGTTCTCGCCCGGAACGAGGACGCGCCTGGCGTCCTGGCCCACGACCTGCTCCGGCGTGTGACCGAGCAGGTCCTGCGCGGCGAGCGACCACTGCACCAGGCGCCCGTCGGCATCGACCACCCAGAGGGCCAGCGGGAGCAGGTCCTGGAACACCCCGGCATGCCCGGCCGCGGACGGGCGCCGATCCGGCGTTTCGCCGATCGCGTCGCGCACATCCGACCCGCGGTGACTCGCGCTGGTCATAGGGGCACCTCGCTCACACCGCCCTAGACCACAAGAGGCTCAAGGACAGCGTAGGCCCGTCCGGCCGCACGCGGGTCGGTGATCGATCATCGATAAGTGGCCCGGCTCACATGGCGTGCGAGGGGAGTCGCCGACACCATGGGTGCTCAGTCACCGGCAGGCCGAAGGGATCAAGGATGTTCCGCAAGGTGCTGGTCGCCAACCGCGGCGAGATCGCGATTCGCGCGTTCCGCGCAGGCTACGAGCTGGGCGCGCGCACCGTCGCCGTCTTCCCGCACGAGGACCGCAACTCCCTGCATCGGCTGAAGGCCGACGAGGCCTACGAGATCGGCGAGCCGGGTCACCCGGTGCGGGCCTATCTCTCCGTGGAGGAGATCGTCCGCGCGGCCCGCCGCGCGGGGGCCGACGCCGTCTACCCGGGGTACGGATTCCTGTCCGAGAACCCCGATCTGGCCCGGGCGTGCGAAGAGGCGGGCATCACGTTCGTCGGACCGAGCGCGGACATCCTGGAGCTGACCGGGAACAAGGCACGCGCGGTCGCCGCGGCCCGCGCGGCCGACGTGCCGGTCCTGGGTTCCTCGGAGCCGTCCACCGACGTGGACGAACTCGTCCGTGCCGCCGAGGACATCGGCTTCCCCGTGTTCGTCAAGGCGGTCGCGGGCGGCGGCGGGCGCGGCATGCGCCGGGTCGAGGAGCCCGCCCAGCTGCGGGAGTCCATCGAGGCGGCGTCCCGCGAGGCCGCGTCCGCGTTCGGCGATCCGAC
Source organism: Streptomyces cyaneochromogenes (assembly GCF_003963535.1). GTDB lineage: Bacteria > Actinomycetota > Actinomycetes > Streptomycetales > Streptomycetaceae > Streptomyces > Streptomyces shaanxiensis. The sequence continues at coordinate 9,521,453 of NZ_CP034539.1, forward strand.
GGTCTTCCTGGAGAAGGCGGTGGTGGAGCCCCGCCACATCGAGGTGCAGATCCTCGCCGACGGGCAGGGCAACGTCATCCACCTGTTCGAGCGGGACTGTTCGGTGCAGCGCCGCCACCAGAAGGTGATCGAGCTGGCGCCCGCGCCGAACCTCGACCCTGAGCTGCGCGACCGGATCTGCGCCGACGCCGTGCGGTTCGCCCGGCAGATCGGCTACCGCAACGCCGGCACCGTGGAGTTCCTGCTCGACCGCGAGGGCAACCACGTCTTCATCGAGATGAACCCGCGTATCCAGGTCGAGCACACGGTGACCGAAGAGGTCACCGACGTCGATCTGGTGCAGTCGCAGCTGCGCATCGCCGCCGGCGAGACCCTGGCCGACCTCGGCCTCGCCCAGGAGACCGTCACGCTGCGCGGCGCCGCGCTGCAGTGCCGTATCACCACCGAGGACCCGGCCAACGGCTTCCGCCCGGACACCGGCCGCATCAGCGCCTACCGCTCGCCCGGCGGCTCGGGCATCCGCCTCGACGGCGGAACCACCCACGCCGGCACGGAGATCAGCGCGCACTTCGACTCCATGCTGGTGAAACTCACCTGCCGGGGCCGGGACTTCACCGCCGCCGTCGGCCGCGCCCGGCGTGCCGTGGCCGAGTTCCGCATCCGCGGCGTGGCCACCAACATCCCCTTCCTGCAGGCGGTCCTTGACGACGCCGACTTCCAGGCCGGCCGGGTCACCACGTCGTTCATCGAGCAGCGTCCGCACCTGCTCACCGCCCGCCACTCCGCGGACCGCGGCACGAAGCTGCTCACCTTCCTGGCCGACGTCACCGTGAACAAGCCGCACGGCGAACGGCCCGACCTGCTCGAACCGCTGACCAAGCTGCCCGCGCTGCCCGCCGGTGAGCCCCCCGCCGGGTCCCGGCAGCGGCTCGCCGAGCTCGGCCCCGAGGGCTTCGCGAGCTGGCTGCGCGCGTCGCCGACCATCGGCGTCACCGACACCACGTTCCGCGACGCCCACCAGTCGCTGCTCGCCACGCGCGTCCGCACCAAGGACATGCTCGCCATCGCCCCGGTGGTGGCCCGCACCCTGCCCCAGCTGCTGTCCCTGGAGTGCTGGGGCGGCGCGACCTACGACGTCGCCCTGCGCTTCCTCGCCGAGGACCCGTGGGAGCGCCTGGCGGCCCTGCGGGAGGCCGCCCCGAACATCTGCCTGCAGATGCTGCTGCGCGGCCGCAACACCGTGGGCTACACGCCGTATCCCACCGAGGTGACCGACGCCTTCGTGCAGGAGGCGGCGGCCACCGGCATCGACATCTTCCGTATCTTCGACGCCCTCAACGACGTCGACCAGATGCGGCCCGCCATCCAGGCCGTACGGGAGACGGGAACGGCCGTCGCCGAGGTGGCCCTGTGCTACACCTCCGACCTGTCCGACCCGTCGGAGCGCCTGTACACCCTGGACTACTACCTGCGGCTGGCCGAGCAGATCGTGGACGCGGGCGCCCACGTCCTGGCCGTCAAGGACATGGCGGGCCTGCTGCGGGCACCGGCCGCGGCGAAGCTGGTGTCGGCCCTGCGCCGGGAGTTCGACCTGCCGGTCCACATCCACACCCACGACACCGCGGGCGGCCAGCTGGCCACCTACCTCGCCGCGATCCAGGCCGGCGCGGACGCGGTGGACGGCGCGGTGGCGTCCATGGCGGGCACCACCTCGCAGCCCTCCCTGTCGGCGATCGTGGCCGCGACCGACCACTCCGAGCGTCCCACCGGCCTCGGCCTCCAGGCCGTCGGCGACCTGGAGCCGTACTGGGAGAGCGTCCGCAAGGTCTATGCCCCCTTCGAGGCGGGTCTGGCCTCGCCGACCGGACGCGTCTACCACCACGAGATCCCCGGCGGACAGCTCTCCAACCTGCGTACCCAGGCGGTCGCGTTGGGTCTGGGCGACCGTTTCGAGGACATCGAGGCGATGTACGCCGCCGCCGACCGGATGCTCGGCCGTCTGGTGAAGGTCACCCCCTCGTCGAAGGTGGTCGGCGACCTGGCGCTGCACCTGGTGGGCGCCGGCGTGTCCCCGCGGGACTTCGAGACGGACCCGGACAGGTTCGACATCCCCGACTCCGTCATCGGCTTCCTGCGCGGCGAGCTGGGCACCCCGCCCGGCGGCTGGCCCGAGCCGTTCCGCAGCAAGGCGCTGCGGGGCCGGGCCGAGGCCAAGCCGGTGCAGGAGCTGAGCGCGGACGACCGCGAGGGGCTGGCGAAGGACCGGCGGGCGACCCTCAACCGACTGCTGTTCCCCGGACCGACGCGCGAGTTCGACACGCACCGTGACACCTACGGCGACACCAGCGTGCTGGACAGCAAGGACTTCTTCTACGGGTTGCGCCCGGGCAAGGAGTACTCCGTCGACCTCGAACGCGGTGTGCGGCTGCTGATCGAGCTGCAGGCCGTCGGCGACGCGGACGAGCGCGGCATGCGCACCGTGATGTCCACCCTGAACGGCCAGTTGCGGCCGATCCAGGTCCGTGACCGGGCGGCGGCCTCGGACGTCCCGGTGACGGAGAAGGCCGACCGGGCCAACCCCGGTCACGTCGCGGCGCCGTTCGCCGGCGTGGTCACCCTCACCGTCGCCGAGGGGGACGAGGTGGCGGCCGGTGCCACGGTGGCCACCATCGAGGCGATGAAGATGGAGGCGTCGATCACCGCCGCGAAGTCCGGCAGGGTGGCGCGACTGGCCATCAATCCCGTCCAGCAGGTTGAGGGCGGCGATCTCCTGGTCGAACTCGCCTGAGCCGCCCGCCGTCCGCCGTCGAGCCCCGCGCAGGGGAGACACCCGCGCGGGGCTCCGGCGAGATGTCGCCCGGACCGGATGTCCTCGGGCATTCGTCCATTTCCGGCCTGGACGGACACTGACGGGCCGATTGGACCGCCAACCGCCGGGAACGGACTTGGATACTGTGAAGCGGGCGTCCCCTGGGGTGAGGTGAGCCTTCTTGGTGGTTCATGGTGCGCTTCGTGGCCGGGCCGGTGAGGGTGCGGTCGAGGTCGCGCGGCTCGGTGGTCTGTGGCGGGTCACGCGCCCCTGGCATCCGGGGCTCAGGCCGTTCCTGCGCAGCTATGTCGGCTACTGGGAAGCCGTGACCACGCCGTACGAGGCGCGGTTGGTGCCGACCGGGTGCGCGACCTTGCTGATCAGCCTCGCGGAGCCGTTCTCCCAGGTCCGGCGCTTGGGCGTACCGGGCGGGGGCACCGGGAGGATCGGGTCGCTGGTGGTCGGGCTGGAGGACCGGCCCGCGATCTGTGTGCATCCCGGCGGCCAGGAGGCGATCCGGGTCGAGTTCACGCCGCTGGGCGCCTACCGGCTGTTCGGCCTGCCGATGAGCGAGCTGACGAACCTGGCCATCGATGTCCGGGACGTTCTGGGGCCCGACGCCGGGACGCTGGTGGAGCGGCTGGCGTCCACTCCGGACTGGGCGGCTAGGTTCGACCTGCTGGACGCGGCGTTGCTCGCCCGGCTCGGGTACGGTCCGGAGCCCGCGCCCGAGGTCGGCTACGCCTGGCAACTGCTCTCCGGCAGCGCGGGGGCGATCCCGATCGCCCGCATCGCCGCCGAAGTGGGGTGGAGCCAGGGGTACTTGATCCGGCGGTTCACCCAGCAGATCGGGCTCACGCCCAAGGCGTCCGCCCGGGTGCTGCGCTTCCGCCACGCCGTGGCGCTGCTCAGTCGCGGGGCCGCGAGCCTGACCGACATCTCGGAGGCCTGCGGCTTCTACGACCAGTCCCACCTCAACCGCGAGTTCCGGGCCATCGCCGGCACCACACCCGGACAGATGGTCGCCTCTCGCCGGGTCGAAGGGGCACTGGCTCTGTCGGCGAGTGCAAATTCGTCCAAGACCGAACCGCCTGCCGGACGGTAGCGTCCCCGCCGTACAACCGACGGCCGGTCGGGCGGCGCGGGGGACCGTCCGGCCGGCGTCCAGCGCCTCCCGGCCGGCGGCCGGGCCCGCGGAGTCGAGGCTCGGTACTCGGCGTCAACCCCCCGCTTCACAGGCGCGTGCCAAGAACTCCAGCGGTGAACTCCGCCAACCGCGCGCGCAGTTCCTCGCGTGGCACCCCCTTCTCCCCGGCCAGGTACTCGACGAGATCCGCCCGGGTGGCGGCGAGCAGTGCGTGGGCGGCGAAGTCGCTGTCGGTCGCGCCCGGGGCGCGGTCCAGGAGGTCCCGCAGCAGCGTGTGCCAGCGTTCATAGTGCTCCGTCCGGTACGGGCTGTCCGAGCCGGTGGTCTCCAGGGCCAGCGCGAGATGGCGGTTGTCGAGCTTGAAGCACAGGACGGCGTCGAGCAGTGCCGGTACGCGCCGCGGCGGCGGTGTGGCGGGGCCCAGCGGCTCAGGCCCTTCTTCGACGGCCTTCCTCAGGGGTTCGAGTCGGGCGGCGCAGAGCGCCCGGATCAGTCCGGTGCGGTCGCCGAAGGCGCGGAAGAGGGTTCCTTTGCCGACGCCGGCCGCCGCCGCGATGTCGGCCATCGTGACCTCCTCGGGGTTTTGGCATGCGGCGAACAGGGCGTCGGCCGCCTCGAACACGGCTGCCCGGTTTCGGACCGCGTCCTTGCGGGGCTTGCGTTCGGGCATGGGGCTCCTCCGGTTTGCGATGCGGACCGGCGGTCCGTATCGTTCACGGAAGAAGCGGACCGCTGGTCCGTATCTTACGGGACGGAGAGACTCATGCCCGCGACCACCTCACCGGCGGACCTGTACCGCCACAGCCTGCAGCTGCTGCTGGACAAGGACATTCCCGCCTGGGTCGGCCTCTGGGCCGACGACGGCGTCATGGAGTTCCCCTTCGCGCCCCCGAACTGGCCCGAGCGGTTGGAGGGCCGGGAGGCCATCGCCGCCTATATGCGCGACTACCCCGACCACATCGACCTGCACGACTTCCCCGACCTGCGGATCCATCGGACGACCGACGCCGGGACCATCGTGGTCGAGATGCGCGGTGTGGGCCGTATGGTCGAGACGGGGGGACCCTTCGAGATGACGTACATCGCCGTCGTGACCGTCCAGGACGGGCGCTTCACCTCCTACCGCGACTACTGGAACCCCCTCGCCGTCCACGAACCCGGCATGAACTTCACCGCGAGCGACGCCCGATGACCCCCACCGGCCCCACCCTGGTCGTCGGCGCCTCCGGCACCACGGGCAGCCGCACCGTCCGACAGCTGATCGCCGCCGGCCACCCGGTCAGGGCAGCCGGCCGGCGAGCCACCCGGCTGCCGGGCGCGCAACCGGTGCGCTTCGACTGGTACGACCCCGCCACCTTCGGTGACGCTCTGGCCGATGTCGACCGTCTCTACCTCGTTCCCCCTGTGGGTGATCCGGAGCCGGCCGCGGTCATGGTGCCCTTCCTCCGGCAGGCCCGCGCCGCCGGAGTGGAGCGCGCGGTACTGCTCAGCTCCTCGGCAATACCGAAGGGCGGCCCGGCGGTCGGGGTGGTGCACCAGGTCCTGCCGGGCCTGTTCGATCAGTGGGCGGTGCTGCGGCCCTCGTGGTTCATGCAGAACTTCACCGGCACGCACACCCACGCCGACAGCATTCGGGAGCACGGCGTCATCCGGACCGCCGCCGGGTCCGGACGGGTCGGATTCGTCGACGCCGACGACATCGCCGCCGTCGCCGTACATGCCCTGACCGACGAGCGTGCCCCCAATGGGGACCTGGTCCTGACCGGGCCCGAGCCTCTCGGTCACGACGACATCGCCGCGATTCTCACGCAGGTCACCGGCCGTCCTGTGACCCACCATCGGCTGACCTGCGACGCCCTGCGCGACCGGCTCGCCGCAGTGATACCGCTGGAGTTCGCCACCATGCTGGCCGACATGGACCGCGCCATCGCCGAGGGGGCCGAAGACCGCACGACTGACACCGTCCTACGCTTGACCGGCCGCCCGCCCAGCGATTTCCGGACGGTCGCGGAGCGGGAGTTGTCGCCTCGGACGGCCCCCGCGGCGAGCCCGACGCGGTAGGCGAGGGCCGCGCTTCGGTCCCACGTCAGTCCAGCACCGCGGTGGCCTCCACCTCGACCAGATGCTCCGGTACGTCCAGTGCCGCGACGCCGATCAGCGTGGCGGGCGGCACCGGGGTTACTCCCAGACGCTTGCCCGCGCGGGCGATGCCGTCCATGAGCCGGGGCATCTTGTCGGGGGTCCAGTCGACGACGTAGATGGTCAGCTTCGCCACGTCGCCCAACGAGGCGCCGACACCGGCCAGGGCGGTGGCGACGTTGACGTAGCACTGCTCGACCTGGGCGGCGAGGTCGCCCTCGCCGACCGTGACGCCGTCGGCGTCCCACGCGACCTGCCCGGCCAGGAAGACGAGCCTCGAACCGGACGCGACCGACACCTGCCGGTAGGCGTCGATCTCCGGCAGTCCGGTGGGATTCACCAGGGTGATGGCCATGCGGCCGCCTCCTTGAATCGGACCAGGACACTCCCCTGGTCACTTGTGGTTACTCGGGAACCATAGGAGAGTGTGCTCTGACGTGGAAGAACGCACTTTTCGGTGACTGGGGAACCAGATGGGAACCAAGCAGCTCAAGGGCTCGGTGGACGAAGCGGACGTGACGCGCGCGGACTCCTTGGCGCGGGAGATCTTCTCGGACATCGCCAACAAGTGGGCGCTGCTGATCATCGAGTGCATCGCCGACCGCACCCTGCGCTTCAGTGAGCTGCGGGACGGGATCGAGGGCATCAGCCACAAGATGCTCACCCAGAACCTGCGCATGCTGGAGCGCAACGGCCTCGTCGACCGCACGGTGTACCCCACGGTCCCGGCCAAGGTCGAGTACACCCTCACCGAGCCGGGCCGGGCGCTGCGGGTGACGATCGACGGCATGTGCGACTGGACCCACGCCTACCTGGGCCACATCGAGGAGTCGCGGCGCCGCTTCGGGGACTGACGCGTCAGCCGGAGGGGCCGGTGGGCGGCCTTGTCCGGGCCGGATGTGAGAACCGCGCATGATCACCTCATCGAGGGAGCGGCCAAACGATTCGCCAGGTGAACGGCCCGACAGTCGGTCAACTGCGCCGGGCGACGCGGCGATCCTGGTTCCGGTATCCAACTGACCGGTGGACAAAGGCCTGTTCAGGCATACCGTCCTCCCCTGACCAAGGAGTTCCCCTTGCGTGTTCGTCGTATGGTGACCGGCGCCCTCGCTTCCGCCGCCCTCGTGCTCACGTCCTTCGGCGCCCTGACCGCACAGGCCACCCCCGCGGCGGCCGACCCGTGCGGCTTCTACGAGACCGGTTCCGACGCCTACTACAACCACTGCACGTCCGACGGCTCAAGGGTGGTCATCAAGGTGGAGGTCGCGCTGGCGCCCGACTACGAGCGGTGCGTCGCGCCCGGCAAGACCTGGCTGGGCTCCGCGAGCAAGATCCAGGGTGCCTACTACGTCGGCCGCACCTGCTGACAAGCAGTCACCTCAGGGGCCGGGGGCCCCGTTTCCTTCCGCTCGCCGTGTGGCCTCGGCCGGCCGTGTGCCCGCCGAGGCCACACCGCGTCCGGTCCGTACGACGCCGTGGTCAGTGCGGGCGGCGGACCTCCCCCGTGCCCAGGGTGATCACGGCCCGGGGCCGCATGGGCTCCTCGCCGCGCCGGGAGAGCAGGACGATCTCCTCCACCTCCGCCGACAGCGTGCCGAGCCGGACGGCACATTCGGCGGCCAGGTGCTTGGGGTGCTGGGAGCGGCCGAGGGAGAGATGCGGCGTGAAGCGGTCGCCGCGCCCGCGGCAGAGCGGGAACCGCACCTGCAGCTCCCGGTGGAGACGGGCCCATGGCGACGGGTCGGCCGCGGCCGGATCGAGCCACACCGTCGCGTAGTGCCGGTGCCGGAAGTACCGCACCCCGGCCAGGCGGGCCGTGAAGGCCGTGCTCTGTGCCGCCCCCGCGCAGAGCAGCGGCACGGCCCGCGCGAACTGCTCCTCCGGCACGAAGCCGAACAGCAGGTTCACATGCGGCGGCCACCGGCGTATCTGCGGATCGTGCTCCCGGCGGATGTCCTGGATGGCCGGCCAGAGCCGGCGCGGAGGCAGCCACGCCACCGCCGTCCGGGCCGTCGGTCCCACCTCGAGCGTGTCCAGCGGCTCGGCCCCGCCGAAGACCGGGTTTCCGTCCACAGGGCCATCGTCCCAAATCGGTCGGCTGACAGGCGGGCGGCGATCCGCCCAGGGATGCGCGGGGTCATCCCACGTCGGTGCGGCCTCGGCCCCCGGCTGCGGCCGGGTCCGGGCGGGGCCGGCCAGGCCGAGCCGGGTGAGGAACCGCTCCAGGGTGAACGTCGCCATGACCAGGGAAACCGCGTTGCCCGGGACCTCGGACACGCCGACGGTGAGACCGGGGAGGGAACCCGGCAGCACATGGCGGGGGAGTTCGTCCCGTACGGCGGGGACGAGCCACTCGGCCAGGGCCCTGGGCAGCCGGCCGGTGAGGATCACCTTCGGGACGCCGGGCAGGTTGACGAGGTCGCCGAGGGCCGCGGCGAGACAGCGGCCCGTACGCCGGACGAGCAGGGTGTGTCCCCACTCGCCGGCGTTGTTGGTCATGCCCCGGACCAGGCCGCCCTCGATGGCGATGCCCGCCCCTGGCAGTTCCTCGATGTGGACGTCGTGCCAGTCCCAGTTGGGCGCGAAGACGGAGACCCCGGAGTCGTGCTGGACATGGCCCGGCATGCTGAGGGCGCGTGCAGCACCTCGAAGCGGTTCTCGCTGCGAACGTCACGCACCGTGTGCCGGGCCACCGGTCTCACCCTCAGTCGGTCGGTACCCCCAGCCACAGCGTTCGGATCTCCGGCGCCTCCCGCCCCTCAATGCCCTGCACGAACAGGGTCAGGCCCGGCCATCCCGGCGGCACCCAGAGCGAGTCCGGGTCCCCGCCCGAGAAGTCGGGCCGGTCACCGGCCCAGAGGCGTCCCACGCACTCCCCGCCTGCCCATCCGGTCACCCGGACCTGCGTCGCGTCCAGCCGGACCAGATATCCCTGCGGGGACGCCGGCAGGTCGACGTCGAGCCACGCCTCCTCTCCCGGTTTCAGCGCCAGCGGGAGCCGCACCTCCTGCGTGCCGCCGGACCGGCCGGCGAACGCGGTGAGCAGCTCGTCGTCCTGCGCCGCGCACGACCAGTCCCGTACCGCGTCGAGCGCGAGCAGTTCGGCGCGCAGGCCGGGACCGCTCGGATGGTGCGGCACCGTGATCGAGACCTGGTGGGTTCCGGCGGGCAGCAGCAGCCAGGGGTTCTCGGCGTGGACGGTCTGCGGCTCGCCGTCGTCGACGCTCACCCGCAGTGGTTCGACGACGCCGCGCAGGTGCAGCGCCGACGGGGCGGGGGAGTGGACGGTACGGGTGTACGTGACCGGAACCGCCACGCGCGTGCTGCTCCAGCCGCCGAGCACCCGGAGGGGAGCGGGGGCGCCCGCCCAGTGGCCGTGCACCGTCCACAGCGCCGACACGTCGGTGGTGTCCCGGACCTTCCACAGGGTCCCCAGGCCGCGCAGCGCGCCGAGGCGGAGCGCGGGCAGGCGGGAGTCGTCGAAGTTGGCGTGGCCCCAGATCTCCACCACGCCCTCGACCGCGACGTTCCCCGTCACCTCCCGTACGTCGATGCGCCGCGTCGCGCCGAACCCGGCGATCGGCGGGTGCGTCCGGCCCGCGACGGACAGGTCGACGATGTCCGCCGCGCCGGTGAGCAGGAGTTCGTCCACGCCCGTCAGATCCGTGGTGGTCCGGTAGGCGCCGCGTCCCCGGTACACCCCGAGCGACTCCAGGCTGGGCGGCAGCTCGTGCCGGCCCGCGGGATGCTCGGGCGGGGTGTCGGTCCGTCGCCGTGCCTCGAGTACGGCGGTCGGTGCGGGCTTGTCGGGGCGGTGCGGGGCGTCGGCCAGGCGCACGCTGCCGTCGCGGCCGACCGAGCGCAGCCGGGCCGCGTCCGCCGACGGCAGCACGACGAGCGTCACTCCCGCCACGGTCCTTTGCCCGGACACCGGGATCTCGCTGCGCTCACCCTCCAGCACGACGGTGACCGGCACGTCGGAGGAGAACACCAGCACCCCGTCCGCCACCGCCACGAGGTCCGCCGAGGCGAGCGTCAGGGTGGCGTCCGTGCCCCATGGCCGCAGCGGTACGTCCACGGCCATCAGGGGGCACGAACCCGGCGCGACCGCGATCGGCACACCTCGAACGACGGCCGTGCCGGGGGCCGTTCCGAGATGCGGTACGGCCACCAGCCGACCGCCCTCGGGAAGGTCCAGCACGCCGGGTGCCGAGCTGGTCGGGAAGTCGCAGGCCACGTCGGTGTCCGGGGCGCCCGGCACGGCGAGCGCCAGTCGGTCGCCCCACACCTCGACGACCCGCGCGAACACCTGCGCCTCGGCGTACTCCGGCCGCTCCACGCCGGTCGACGTGACGTAGCCGCCGAAGTCGTAGCCGTGGCTCATGAAGTTGCCGGGGCGACCCCAGTTGCCGCTCGACGGGGTGTACCCGAAGTTCCAGCCGGACGACTGGAGATACGGCGCGATCAGCTTGGCGCCGCTCGCCAGCAGCCGCCGAAGCGTCCGATGGCGACGGTTGGTCTCGGTGACCAGCAACGGCACCCCGCGGTCGGCGACCAGCCCGGCATAGCGCCGAACCTCGGCCTCGATGTCCGGGGAGTCGTCGTCCGGGTAGAAGTTGCAGGCCGGTACGACACCGTCGGCATCGCCGGTGGCGCCCGCGAGGTCGCCCTGGCCGGAGCAGGCGATCAGCGGGACGGTGATGCCGTGACAGAGGGCCGCCTCGCGCAGGGCGGTCAGATAGCCCGTGCGGTCGGCGCAGTCGAAGAAGTCCAGCTCGTTCTCCAACTGCACCATGATCACAGGCCCGTTCGCCGGATACTGGCGTTCCGCGAGCAGCGGCAGCACCTGGTCGAACCAGGCGGTGACCTGTTCCAGATAGCGGGGTTCGTTCTGGCGGACCCTCAACTGCGGGTCCAGGCCCAGCCAGGCGGGCAGCGCCCCGCCGTCCCACTCGGAGCAGATGTACGGCCCCGGCCGCGCGATGACGTACAGGCCCTCCTCGTGCGCGAGGTCCAGGAAGGCGGCGACGTCCCGGCGGCCCTCGAAGGACCACCTGCCCGGCGCCAACTCGTGGAAGTTCCATGGGAGATAGACGTCCACGCAGGTGTATCCGGAGGCCCGCACCTGGGCGAGCCGTTCGCGCCACTGCTCGACTGGCAGGCGGAAGTAGAACAGCGAGGCGCACAGCAGCGTGCGCGGGCGGCCGTCGATCCACACGCCCCGGCCGTCGAGGCGGACGGCTTCGATGGTCTCCGTACGGTTCACTTCACTCCCGCGCTTCCGCCGCTGATGTCCATTTCGTACAGGTACTTCTGGCCCAGGTAGTAGACGATGATCATCGGCACCGCGAGCAGGATCGAGCCGACCATCACCAGGTTCCAGGGCGGTGCCTGGCCCGCCTGCGAGGTGGCGGTGATGTACTGCACGCCCAGCGCGAGCGGCATCTTCGACTCGTCGTTGAGGTAGATCAGGGGGCCCATGAAGTCGCCCCAGGTGTGGGTGAGGGTGAAGATGCCGATGGCGATCAGGACCGGCCTGAGCATCGGGAACATGATCCGCCGGTAGATGCCGAAGAAGCCCAGGCCGTCCATCATCGCGGCCTCGTCGAGCTGGCTGGGCAGCCGGGAGACGAACTGCCGTACCAGGAAGACGTTGAAGGCGTTGGAGAAGAAGTTCGGCACGATCAGCGGCAGGAAGGTGTTCACCCAGCCCAGGTCCCGGAAGAGGATGAACTGGGGGATCATCGTGATCTGCGTAGGGATCATCATCGTCGCGATGACGACGAGGAACATCGTGTTCTTGCCGGGTGCCCGCAGCCGGGCGAAGGCGTAGCCGACCAGGCCGCTGGAGAGGACCTGTCCCACCACCGAGAACAGCGAGATGAGCACCGAGTTGAGCAGGAAGGTGCCCACCGGCAGTTCGGTGCCGAACACCCGGGAGAAGTTGTCCCAGTGGAACTCGCGCGGGATGACCGTGTACGAGCCGGCGTTCACGGTGGCGTCGCTGGACAGGGCGATCGAGCCGACGAAGACCAGCGGGGTGGTCAGGATCGCCGCGACGATCAGCAGGGTGCCGTAGGTGAACGGGGTCGCGCGGAACGCCCGTACGGCGGGGGCCTCTTGGCGCTTCTTGCTCAGGGGGGTCGCCAGGGTCGCCATCACTTCACCTCGGTCTCATAGAACACCCAGCGCCGGGTGGTGCGGAAGGCGATCACCGTGAACACCAGGATCACCAGGAACAGCAGCCAGGAGATCGCCGAGGCGTAGCCCATGTGGTAGTAGCTGAACGCCTGGTCGAACAGGAACGGCACCATCGTCTGGGCCGCGTCGTAGCCGGCGGGGTTCTTGCCCTTCGAGACCAGGATGTAGACCTGCGAGAACACCTGGAACGCGCCGATCAGGCCCATGATCAGGTTGAAGAAGATGATGGGCGTCAGATGCGGCAGCGTGATGCTCCAGAACTGCCGCATCGCACTCGCGCCGTCCACCTCGGCCGCCTCGTACAGCTCACGCGGGATGCCCTTCATCGCGGCGAGCAACAGCACGGTCGCGGCACCCGCGCCCCACGTCGACATCAGGATCAGGGCGGGCTTGACCCACGGGCCGTCGTACAGCCAGTTGGGGCCGGAGACGCCGAACAGGCCGAGGAAGTCGTTGAGCGGGCCGCTCGGTGCGAGCACCATCCGGAAGATCATCGCGGTGGCGACCAGCGGGATCAGTGTCGGCAGGTAGATCAGGGTGCGCAGCAGCTTGCGGGCGCGGACCTGCTTGTTGAGCAGGTTCGCCAGCCACAGACCGAGTACCAGGCCGAGCGGGACCGAGACCGCCGCGTAGAAGAGCGTGTTCCACAGGGCCTTCCAGAACACCGGGTCGTCCGTGAGGAGCGTGACGTAGTTCTGGAAGCCGACCCACTGGGGCGGGGTGAAGGAGTCCCAGTCGGTCAGGGAGTAGTAGATCGACGCGATCATCGGCCCGAGCAGGAAGACCAGGAAGCCGATCACCCACGGCGAGACGAACAGGTAGAAGGAGAGTGCCTCACGGCGCCGCCGCTTGGAGAGCTTCGGCTTCTTCGGTGCGGTGGGGCTCTTGGTGGCCGCCGGGGCTTCAGGCGGCGGGGTCGGTGCGGTCGTGGTCGCCATCGAAGGTCATGACCCGGACTTGATGAGGGCCTCGAGGTCCTTCTGCACGGCGGTCAGCGCCTTCTTGGCGCTGCGCTCCTTGCCGAGCCAGAAGTCGGCGAGGCCGTTCGAGATGGTGTCGATCATCTCGTTCCACTCGGGGATGAACGGCGCCCGGAAGACGAACGCGCTCGACTCGGCGAACACGCCCATGTCGACGTCCGTCTTCATCCAGGACGGCTTGAGGAACGCCTGGCTCTTCTGCACCTCCAGGTTGGCCGGCACGTCCTGGCCGGAGGCGATGATCTGCTGCTGTGCCTCGGGGGAGGTGAGGAAGTCGATCGCCTTGAAGGCGTTGTCGCGCTGCTTGGAGGTCCGGGAGATCGCGAGGCCACTGCCGAACGCCGAGACGGCCTGCTTCTCGCCGCGCCACATCGGCGCGATGTCCCAGGCGAACTTCGCGTCCGTCAGACCGGACATGACCCAGAAGCCGTTGGCGTGGGTGGCGATCTTCTGGTTGGGGAAGGCCTGGTCGCCGCCGATGTCGGGACCCATGTCGGCGTAGTCCGCCTTGCTGGGTACGACCTTGTGCTTGAAGACCAGGTCGCCCGCCCACTGGAGCGCCTCGACCACCTCGTCGCTGTCGACGGCGGGCCGGCCGCTCTCGTCGATGATGGTGCCGCCGTTCTGGTAGGCGAGGCTCCACCACTGCGGCCACCACTCGGCACCGCTGTATCCCCACTGCTTGCCGGGGACCGTCAGCTCCTTGAACGCGTCGAGGGCGTCGTCCCAGGTCCAGTCCGCGGTGGGCGCCTTGATGCCCTTCTTGTCGAACAGGTCCTTGTTGTAGAACACGGTCACCGCGCCGGAGCGGTCCGGGATCGCGTAGAGCTTGTCCTCGTACGAGTACAGCGAGCCGACCGGGCCGAAGCGCTGCTCGGTGTCGAGTTTCGCCGCCTTGGCGAGGTCGTCGAGGGGCAGCAACTGGTTCTTGCTGGAGTACGTGTTGACGCTCTCGGCGACCTGCATGATGTCCGGCCCGGAGCCGCCGGCGATCATCGTCTGGACCTTCTGCGGATACGAGTCGTTGGGGATCAGCTGGAGCTTGACCTTGAGGTCCGGGTACTTCTTCACCAGCAGGTCGATGCGGGCCTGGTACGTCTTGCGGTCGGGGTCGCCGCCCCAGACCGTCATCACGAGCGGGCCGGCACTCGAACCGCCGCTTGAGGTTCCGCAGGCGGTGAGGGTGATGACTCCGGCCGCGGCACCCAGGCCGAGGAAACCTCTGCGGGACATCTGAAGCTTGTCAACTGGCATGGCTGTACCCCTGGTTGAAGTGCGCGAATGCGCAGGGAGCGGCTCTCAGCAGCCGGGACCCGGCTTCGAGTGACGGTTAAACTAACCCTCGTTAAATCGCGGCTACAAGCCCTTGATTCCTACGAGTTTCAACCTGCACGACTCGCACACGACCGGGCGAGTCGCCTGCGGCAGCCTTGCGGCAGCACAGAGCGGACGGCGCCGGCGACGTGGGTCGGGACCCCTCCCGAAGGCGGGTCCCTACGATCCCGGCATGTTCACAGGACCAGCAGCGATCCGACGGATTCGCCCGTTGCTGCCGGCCGTGGCCGCCGGAGTTCTGCTCACCGGCTGCGGCGGCGACCCGGCACCTGCCACGCCGTCGAAGTCACCGGTGACCACCTCTGCCGCGGCCGCCCCGTCCTCGTCCGCACCCGCAACGACATCTCCCCTGACGCAGGACATCCAGGATGCCTACCAGGCCGCGGTGGACGCGCACCCGGGCGCCGACCTGGACAACTGCACGACGGGCACATCGCTGGACGACAAGGACTGCGGGGCGGCGCTCCGCGCGGCCGCGAAGGTCGCCGCCGACACGGAACGACGGCTGCGGCGTGAAGACCCCGAGTACGCCGACGAGTTGTACGGCGCGGTGTTCCTCACCACCAGCGCCGTCCAGGGCGATCTCGACCGGCTGCGGCACCCGATTCCCTGCTATGGGCTCAGCGACGAACCCCAGCCCCCGCCGCCGCTGCGCGCGGAGGCCGAGAGCATCTGCGCCGAGGCCGCCGACATCTTCAAGATCGAGTACGGGATCTTCCTCAGCACCGTCGAGCCCTGAGATCAGGGCAGCAAACGTTGCTCCTTCGCGACCGCCACCGCGCCCGCGCGGGTGTCGACGCCGAGCTTGCCGTAGATGCGGCGCAGATGGGTCTTGACGGTGGCCTCGCTGATGTACAGGGCCCGGGCGATGTCGCGGTTGCCGATGCCCCGGGCGAGCTGGGCGAGGATGTCGCGCTCGCGGTCGGTGAGGGTGGGCCGGGGCCGGCGCAGATGGGCCATGACGCGGCCGGCGACGGGCGCGGACAGGGCGGGTCGCCCCTCGGCGGCGGCGTGGATGGCGGCGAAGAGTTCGTCGGGGCGCTCGGCCTTGAGCAGATAGCCGGTGGCGCCCGCCTCGACGGCGCGGGTGATGTCGGCGTCGGTGTCGTACGTGGTCAGGACCAGGACGTGGGGGGAGGTGCCGGAAGCGGAGGTGAGGCGGCGGGTGGTCTCCACGCCGTCGATGCCCTCGCCCAGTTGCAGATCCATCAGCACCACGTCCGGCGTGAGCTTCGTGGCCAGCGCGAGCGCCTCCTCGCCGGTGCCGGCCTCCGCGACGACCTCGATGTCCGGGGCGCTGTCGAGCAGGGCGAGCAGCCCGGCCCGTACGACGGCGTGGTCGTCGCAGACCAGAATGCGCACGGGAGCGCGGTCGGGGGTCATCGGGGCGCCTCCAGGGGGACGGCGGCGGACAGGACGGTGCCCTCGCCGGGCATGGAGTCGACGGTCAGGGTCCCGCCGAGCGCGCGCAGCCGGGCCCGCATGGCGGGCAGTCCGTGCCCGCGTTCCGCGCCGGGGGAGTCGGGCGGCGCGGCGGGGTCGAAGCCGCGGCCGTCGTCCGAGACGTCCAGGACGACCTCGTCGTCGAGGAGGGTGAGGGTGAGGGCGGCGTGGCCGGCGGCCGCGTGCTCGCGGACGTTGGCGAGGGCGCCCTGGGCGATGCGCAGCAGGGCGCCCTGGACGCGGTCGGGCAGTCGGGGGAGGCGGCCGTCGTCGATGTGGACGCGTACAGCGAGATCCGCACCGGACTCCCGCTCCGCCAGGGCTCGCAGCGCCTGGTCGAGGCCGCCGCCGGCCAGGTCCGCGGGGGCCAGGTCGTGCACGAAGCGCCGGGCCTCGGCGAGGTTGTGCGCGGCGACGGACGTGGCGGTGCGTACATGGGCGCGGGCCTTGTCCGGCTCGGTGTCCCACACCCGGTCGGCCGCCTGCAACAGCATCTGCTGGCTCGACAGGCCCTGGGCGAGCGTGTCGTGGATCTCCATGGACAGCCGCTGGCGTTCGGCGAGGGTGCCCTCGCGGCGTTCCGAGGCGGCGAGTTCATGGCGGGTGCGGACCAAGTCGTCGATCAGGACACGCTGGCGCGCGGTGTGCCGTTCCATCTGCAGGAAGACGGCGGTGGCGAGGGCGGCGACCGCGGGCGGCGCGAGGAGCAGGTTCGGGTCGAAGCGGCCCGCTAGCTCCAGCTGCGCGGCGACCACGAACGCGGCCAGGACCGCGACGAGAACGAGGGCCGCGCGGGCCGGCAGGGTGCGCAGACCGGTGTAGAAGAGGGGTACCGCGCACCAGGCGAAGCTGGGCGCGAGCACGACCAGGACCATCCACACCACGACGACCAGCGCCAGCCAGGCCGAGTGCCGCCGGGTGGGCCGGGCGGGACGGGAGCCCGCGTCGCCGGTCCTGGGCCCCAGCAGATGCAGGACGGCGAGTACGACGCACAGCGTGATGATCCACGGAGTACGAGGTTCGCCGGGGTGACGCAGCACGAATCGGGCGAGCGCCCCGCCGAGCAGCAGGAAGAACGCCGCGTGCATCACGACGCCGAGCCACCGGGTGTCCACGGTGCTCGGTTCGTACGACCGGTTCCCCATCCGGGGCGCCTCCTTCCCGCTCTGTCCCGCCCGTAGGCGCTGAACTGGGCAAACACCTCCATTGTGACCCGGTGCGGGGGCCGGGCAGGTCAACCGATCGGATGACCCCGCTGTCGTCCGTCGCGCGGCCCCGGGAGAGCCGGAACGTCGACCTCGCGGGCCCTGCTTCGGGCCGAGGGTGGAGAGCGGACGAAGCGGGGCGGCAACCGGGCCGCCCGCCCACAAAAGGAGTCGACCGACCGATGAACCCCGTGCACAAGAAGTTCTCCCGCCGCGCTCGCGTCGCCACCGGCGGTGCCGTGCTCGCCGTCGTCGCCCTGGCGGGCTTCGGCGCGGTGTCCGCGAACGCCTCGGCGCCCGCCGCGAAGCCTGCCGCCACCGCTGCCGCCGCGGCCGGGGCCACCACCACCTCCACCCACCTGACCATCGACGCCGCCACCAAGGCGGCGCAGGCCGCGCTCGACGCCGCTGAGAAGGAGAACCAGCGCGTCACGGTCGCCGTCGTCGACCGCAACGGCAACACGATCGTCACCCTGCGCGGCGACGGCGCCGGCCCGCAGTCCTACGAGTCCGCCGAGCGCAAGGCGTTCACCGCCGTCTCCTGGAACGCCCCCACCTCCCAGCTGGTCGAGCGCCTGCAGCAGGCCCCGAACCTGAAGGACATCCCCGGCACCCTCTTCCTCGCCGGCGGCGTCCCCGTCGCCTCCGGCAACGCCCCGATCGCGGGCATCGGCGTCGCGGGCGCCCCGTCCGGCGCGCTGGACGAGAAGTTCGCGCAGGCGGGGGCGGACGCGGTGGCTCGCTAGCCGTCGGCTTGCCGAGCGCCGCAGTCCCTCGACTCCCAGCTTCCCGCCTACTCGGGGCCGCCGTCGGACGTGAGCCCGACGGCGGCGCCGCGTAAGTGACGAGCGCTCCCGCCGGGCGTCAGCCGCCCTGGCGGGCGAGGCTCCTGGAGGTCGCGCGGATCGTCGGGCGGCGGTACGGCTCGCGCAGCCGGAGCGACCGCAGGCCACGCACGCGCAGGGCGGCGCAGATACGGACGGCGAACAGGGAGTTGCCGCCCAGCTCGAAGAAGTCGTCGTCCAGGCCGACGGGTTGGCCCCGGACCGCGCTCCAGATCTCGGCATCGCGCACGGGGCGGCACACGGCCGGGAATTTACGCTCCGGCGCGCTGGTTGTCGTACGGCATGAAGATCGACGAGCAGGTCACCGATGTGCTGCACTACACCGCGTTCTCGTCCCACCCGGACGGCGGCAACCCGGCGGGTGTGGTCCTTGACGCCTCCGGGCTCGACGACGCCGCGATGCTGGCGATCGCCGCCCGGCTGGGCTACAGCGAGTCCGCGTTCCTGACCGGCCCGCCCGAGGGGCTGGCGGGAGAGGCCGGGCGGGCCTTCACCGCCCGGTACTTCAGTCCGCGCGCCGAGGTGCCCTTCTGCGGTCACGCCACCATCGCCACCGCCGTTGCCCTGGCCGAGCGGATCGGGCCGGGCGACCTGGTCTTCGCCACCCGCGCGAGCACGGTTCCGGTGACCGTCACCGACGACGCCGACGGCACCCTCCGGGCGACGCTGACGAGTGTGGAACCCCGGATCGAGGAGATCGCCCCGGAGGAACTGGCCGAGGCACTGGCGGCGCTGGGCTGGCCGCCGGCCGACCTCGACCCGCTGCTGCCGCCCCGCATCGCCTTCGCCGGCGCCCGGCACCTGGTGCTCGGCGCCGGGACCCGGGAACGGCTCGCGGACCTCTCGTACGACTTCGAACGCCTCGCCGCGCTGATGCGGAAGCTGGACCTGACGACCGTGCAACTGGTGTGGCGTGCCACGGACACCGTCTTCCACGTCCGCGACCCCTTCCCTGTCGGCGGCGTCGTGGAGGACCCGGCCACCGGTGCCGCGGCCGCCGCCTTCGGCGCCTACGCCCGCGAACTCGCCCTGGTGCCCGCGGAGTCGGTGCTCACCCTGCACCAGGGCGAGGACATGGGCAGGCCGGGCCTGCTCACCGTGACCCTGCACGCCGGTGACCCGAAGGTCCGCGTCAGCGGCACGGGCACGCGCATTCCTCGTTAGGAGTGCGTCGCGGTCGGCCGCGGCCCAACTCCTGCCCGGCACCGGGCAGGAGTTGGGCGCACCGGCTCGGCGAACCGAGCCTCGGCTCACAGCCCGTCGCGCACCATGGCGGCGACGATCTGGACATGGCGGTCGGCCGCCGTGTTCGAGAACTCGTTGTCTGTCCACGGGCGGCGACCACTTCTGGCCGTACGGTCTGAACTACGAGTCCGCGTGGACGGCGGCCTCGTCCGTCGCGGTCGCGGGGCTCCGAGCCCGGCGGTGCGGGACGCGGCCGAGGCGCACGACGTCCAGGACGGTCAACGCGGCCCGGTTGTCGACCTGTTACTCGACGACCGCGACCCGGCAAGCGACCCCAGCCTCAGCCACGCCCGGAGATCCGCAGCTTCAGGAAGCCCCGGAGCTTCCGAGCGCCCCCAGAATGCGCTCGGCCGCCAGTGTCGGCGTCAACGCCCCGTCCCTGACCTGCTGTTCGAGACCCGGCGCGAGGGCCCGTACCGCCGGGTCGGCGTGCAGCCGGCCGAGGAGTTCGTCGCGGACCATGCTCCACGTCCAGTCGACCTGCTGGTCGCGGCGCTTGGCGGCGAGGCGCCCGGTCGAATCCAGCAGGGTGCGGTGCTGCTCCAGACGCTCCCAGACCGTGTCCAGACCGGTCGATTCGCGGGCGCTGCAGCTGAGCACCGGCGGCGTCCAGACGGGGTCCTTGCCGTGCATCAGCCGCAGCGCGCCCGCCAACTCCCGTGCCGCCGCGCGGGCGTCGCGCTCGTGCGGACCGTCCGCCTTGTTGACGGCGAGCACGTCGGCCAGTTCCAGGACGCCCTTCTTGATGCCCTGCAACTGGTCGCCGGTGCGGGCGAGGGTGAGCAGCAGGAAGGTGTCGACCATGTTCGCGACCGCGGTCTCGGACTGGCCGACGCCGACCGTCTCCACCAGGATCACGTCGTAGCCGGCCGCCTCCATCACCACGATCGACTCGCGCGTGGCCTTGGCGACCCCGCCCAGTGTGCCCGCCGTGGGGGAAGGGCGCACGAAGGCCGCCGGGTCCACGGCCAGACGCTCCATGCGCGTCTTGTCGCCGAGGATCGAGCCGCCGGTACGGCTGGAGGAGGGGTCGACGGCGAGCACCGCCACCCGGTGTCCGAGCCCCGTCAGCATCGAGCCGAACGCGTCGATGAACGTCGACTTGCCCACGCCCGGCACCCCGCTGACGCCGATCCGCCGCGCCCGGCCGCTGTGCGGGAGCAGCTCGGTGAGCAACTCCTGTGCCAGCGCCCGGTGTTGGGGGCGGGTGGACTCGACGAGGGTGATGGCGCGCGCGATGATCGCCCGCTTCCCGTCGAGTACGCCCTTCACATACGCGTCGACATCGATCACAGGTCGTGCCCGAGGTCGTCCGACAGTCGCTTGACCAGGTCGTACGCCGCGTCCGGAATCACCGTCCCGGGCGGGAACACGGCCGCCGCGCCCATCTCCAGCAGGGTCGGGACGTCCTGCGGCGGGATCACCCCGCCGACCACGATCATGATGTCCTCGCGGCCCTCCTCGGCGAGCTGCTCCTTGAGTGCCGGTACGAGGGTGAGGTGTCCGGCGGCCAGCGACGACACCCCGACGATGTGCACGTCCGCCTCGACGGCCTGGCGGGCCACCTCGGCCGGGGTCTGGAACAGCGGGCCGACGTCGACGTCGAAGCCGAGGTCGGCGAAGGCGGTCGCGATCACCTTCTGGCCGCGGTCGTGGCCGTCCTGGCCCATCTTGGCGACCAGGATGCGCGGGCGGCGGCCCTCGGCCTCCTCGAAGTCGGACACCAGGGTGCGGGTGCGGTCCACGTGCGGGGACTCTCCTGCTTCGTTGCGGTACACGCCGGAGATCGTACGGATCTGGCTCGCGTGCCGGCCGTACACCTTCTCCAGGGCGTCGGAGATCTCCCCGACGGTCGCCTTCGCGCGGGCCGCGTTGACCGCCAGCTCCAGCAGGTTGCCCTCGCCCCCGGCCGCCCGGGTCAGCGCGTCCAGCGAGTCCTGGCAGGCCTGCTCGTCGCGCTCCGCGCGCAGCCTCCGCAGCTTCTCGATCTGCTGGGCGCGTACGGAGGAGTTGTCGACCTTGAGGACGTCGATCTGCTCGTCGGACTCGACGCGGTACTTGTTGACGCCGATGACCGGCTGGCGCCCGGAGTCGATACGGGCCTGGGTGCGGGCCGCGGCCTCCTCGATACGCAGCTTGGGGATGCCCGCGTCGATCGCCTTGGCCATGCCGCCCGCCGCCTCGACCTCCTGGATGTGCTGCCAGGCCCGGCGCGCGAGGTCGTAGGTCAGCTTCTCCACGTACGCGCTGCCGCCCCACGGGTCGATGACCCGGGTGGTGCCGGACTCCTGCTGGATCAGCAGCTGGGTGTTGCGGGCGATGCGCGCGGAGAAGTCGGTGGGCAGCGCGAGCGCCTCGTCGAGGGCGTTGGTGTGCAGCGACTGGGTGTGGCCCTGCGTCGCCGCCATGGCCTCGACGCAGGTGCGCGTGACGTTGTTGAACACGTCCTGCGCGGTCAGCGACCAGCCCGACGTCTGCGAATGGGTGCGCAGGGAAAGGGACTTGGTGTTCTGCGGGTCGAACTGCTTGACGAGCTTCGCCCACAGCAGCCGCGCCGCGCGCAGCTTGGCGACCTCCATGAAGAAGTTCATGCCGATCGCCCAGAAGAACGACAGCCGGGGCGCGAACGCGTCCACGTCCAGGCCCGCCTCCCGGCCCGCCCGGATGTACTCCACGCCGTCCGCGAGCGTGTACGCCAGCTCCAGGTCGGCCGTCGCACCGGCCTCCTGGATGTGGTAGCCGGAGATGGAGATGGAGTTGTAGCGGGGCATCCGCTGCGAGGTGAAGGCGAAGATGTCGGAGATGATCCGCATCGACGGCTTCGGCGGATAGATGTAGGTGTTGCGGACCATGAACTCCTTGAGGATGTCGTTCTGGATGGTCCCGGCCAACTTCTCGGGCGGTACGCCCTGTTCCTCCGCCGCCACGATGTAGAGCGCGAGCACCGGCAGCACGGCGCCGTTCATCGTCATCGACACGGTCATCTTGTCCAGCGGAATCCCGTCGAACAGCTGCCGCATGTCGTAGATCGAGTCGATCGCCACGCCCGCCATGCCGACGTCACCGGTCACCCGCGGGTGGTCGCTGTCGTAGCCGCGGTGCGTGGGCAGGTCGAAGGCGACCGACAGGCCCTTCTGGCCGGCCGCCAGGTTGCGGCGGTAGAAGGCGTTGGACTCCTCGGCCGTGGAGAAGCCCGCGTACTGGCGGATCGTCCACGGCTGGTTGACGTACATGGTGGGGTACGGGCCCCGCAGATACGGCGTGGCGCCCGGGTAGGTGCCCAGGAAGTCCAGGCCCTCCAGGTCCTGCCCGGTGTACAGCGGCTTGACCGGGATGCCCTCCGGGGTCTCCCACAGCAGGTCGTCCCCGCCGGCAGCCCGCTTGACGGCCGTACGCCATTCGTCGGTGCCGCCGTCGACAGCCGGAGTCCCCAGCTCGATCCCGGAGAAGTCGGGGATGGAGGGGCCAAGGGGGGCGGTCATCGGGACACTCCCATGCGGTCAAGGGTGGCGGACAGGACGGCTACGGCGTCGCAGCCCGCGAAGGCGTACGCGTCGACACCGGCGTACTGCCCGGGACGGCCCGCCAGGAACACGTGCGAGGCGCCGGAGGCCTTGAGCTCGGCGGCCACGGTCTCCGCCTGCTCCTCGTACAGGGCGTCACTGGAGCACAGACAGGCCTCCGTGGCGCCGCTGTCCTCGAAGGTGCCCTCCGTGACGGCCTCGATGCCGCCCGCCTGGAAGAGGTTCGAGGCGAAGGTGAGGCGCGCGGTGTGGGCGGACGCCGGGCCCAGGGCGGCGAGGAAGATCCGCGGGCGGGAGCCGGTCGCGGCGAGGTGGGCGTCGGAGCGGGTACGCAGCTCCTCGTACGCCTCGTCGCGGCGGACGCGGGGCAGACCGCCGGACGGCTGCTCGGGCGCGGGCGCCCGCTCCACGGCCTTCTCGCCCAGGTGCGGGAACTCGCTGACACCGGTGATGGGTTCGCGCCGCTTGGCGAGCTTGCCGCTGCGGGCCTGCCAGGTCTCGGTGAGGTCCTGCTCGAGCTGCCCCGAGCGAAGGGCGGCGGCCATGCCACCGCTGCGCTCGATCCGCTGGAAGAACTCCCAGCCCGCCTGCGCGAGTTCGTCGGTGAGTCGCTCCACGTACCAGGAGCCGCCCGCGGGGTCGATGACCCGGGCCAGATGCGACTCCTCGATGAGGATCGTCGAGGTGTTGCGGGCGATACGCCGAGCGAACGCGTCCGGCAGACCGAGGGCGTGGTCGAAGGGCAGCACGGTGACGGAGTCGGCGCCGCCCGCCCCGGCCGCCAGCGTGGCGATGGTCGTGCGCAGCATGTTCACCCACGGGTCGCGGCGCGTCATCATCACCGGCGAGGTCACGACGTGCTGGACCTGCGCCCCGGCGCCCGGCGCCCCGCAGACCTCGGCCACCCGCGCCCACAGCCTGCGAGCGGCCCGCAGCTTGGCGATCGTCAGGAACTGGTCGGCGGTCGCCGCGTACCGGAACTCCAGCTGCGCGCAGGCCTGTTCGACGCTCAGCCCGGCCCCGGTCAGCTCGCGCAGGTACGCGACGCCGGTCGCCAGCGAGCTGCCCAGCTCCTGGGCGGCCGAGCCGCCGGCCTCGTGGTACGGCAGCGCGTCCACCGTCAGGGCACGCAGCCGCGGGTACTCCTCGGCGCACAGCCGCGCGAGAGCGGCCACCGGTGAGAAGTCGTACGACTGCCCCGTACGGGCCTCGTGGCCGAGCGGGTCGGCGCCCAGGTTGCCGCGCGCCACGTCCTTGGCGACGCCCCGCTCCTCGTACAGCCGCAGCAACTCACGGGCGGCGGGCTCGACTTCGCGCCCGGCGTCGAGGACGACGGGGGCCAGGTCGAGGTAGACGCCTTCCAGTGCCCCGCCGAGCGACGCCACCGGGATGCCGCCCTCGCCGACGGCCAGCCACAGGGACGTGACGCCGTTCTCCAGGTCCGCGAGGACGGTGCCGCCGTCGGCCGTCGTGTGCCGCTGGCGTACGTCCCAGCCGCCGACCGTGTTCCCCTCTGCGCGGCTGCCGCGCACGAAGGGAGCGAACCCGGGCAGGCCGGGGTCGGGCGCGGCGTCGTGCGCGGTGTACAGAGGCCGGGTGCGCAGCCCGTCCTCAAGCGCGGTGGACAGGGCTTCCTCGGCCTGAGCACCCTCGACGTCCTTGCCCGACTTGCGCAGTACGCCCGCAACGAGGCGCTGCCACTGATCATGGGACACGTCAGGGAACTCGGCGGCCAGCTCAAGCCCGTCGTCAGGCAGGACCGTCATGCTCGGATGCTAGGCCAGAGGCCCAAAGGAGCAGCAGAGGGCACGGCTGTGACCTTGCCCTCTCCTCCGCTGTGACCTCGGCCTCTTCCCGCTGCGGAGCCCGGACGGATCGGGCACCGACGGTCCATTCGCTCGCGCGCCGAGCCTGCGCGGGGCGTCATCGCGCGGCCGTCACGAGCTCGGCGAGGTCGCCCAGGACCTGCGCGGCCGGTGCCGGGTCGACCAGCCACTTCAGGTGGCTGCCCGCGAGGGTGCGGACGTCGTAGGGGTTGTCCGGGGTGAGCGCGTCGCCCTCGCGGATCAGCCGGTCCTGCAGGGCGAGCGGCAGACTCGCGTCGTCGGCCAGCCGCACATAGGTCTTCGGGATACGGCCCCAGGTCGCGGCCTGCGCCCGGTCGGCGGAGGTGCCGACGTCCAGGTTCTCGTCGGGCTGGAAGGTGTTGAGGAAGGTCAGGAACTCGTCGTCGGTGCCGTCGGCGAAGAACGCCGCCCTGAACGCGGCGAGGGCGGCCGGGTCCGCGGTGCGGAAGTTGACGCGGAGCAGGCCGAGGTCGGCCGGGTTCCCGGCCATCGCGAGAGCCAGGGACGTCGGGTCGACCGTGGCCATCTCCGGCTCGGCGTAGTAGTCGCCGACGTCGAGGTTGACCGGACACCAGGCCGAGACGTAGACGATGCGGTCGATGAGGTCGGGTCGCGCGTTGGCCGCGGCGGTGGCCGTGACTCCGCCGCGGCTGTGCGCGACGAGGATCACGGGGCCGTTCCGCTTCGCCCGCTCCAGGATCCCGATCAGGTGCGCGGCGTTGTCGGCGAGCGTCACGCCCTTGATCGAGCCGGGCGCGGCGGCGAGCCCTTCGGGGTCCTGCGGAGCCTGGTAGGCCTGCGGGTAGGTCGCCGCGAATCCGTGCCCGGGCAGGTCCACCGCGACCGAACGGTGCCCGAGAAGGCCGAGTTCGGCCTGGAGGGGCGCGAAGGAGAAGGAGTTCGCGAAGGCCCCGTGAACCAGGACGAAGGTCGGTTGCATCTGTTTGCTCACTCTCTGACCTGAACGGCATGGGCGGCATCGGCGGCACGCGGGCGGTTGCCCGGTACAGGTTGTCCGACCCTAGCCAAGGAAAGATCATTCGCACTACATGAATGAGTAACTCCGCATAGGGCCGCACGCGGGCGGTTGCCTGGCGTAGGGGCGTTCACCAGCGGTAACGCGGTGCTGCCGTCGAGAAAGTGCGGAATTTCCTCGTCGTTGAAGGTGCCCGTCAGCACAAACTCCGAGACGTTTCGGTCGACCTGCCAAGAGGTGCACTCGTCGTATTCACCGGTGAGTCCGGATCCGGTAATTCGAGCCTCGCGGTCGACACGATTTCCCGTGCAGTGGGTCAGTGCCAGCCGAACCGGGGCCTCAGTGCCAGCCGAACCGGCGGTCGACCACCGCGGCGAACTCCTCCAGGGTCAGTTCCTCGTCCCCGTTCTGGTCGGCGGCGTCGAACAGCGCGGAGGAGGCGTTCTCGTCCCCCACGGCCCAGAACGGCAGGTCGCCCGACGCGGCCAGGGACGGGCCCTTCGTCCGCAGGGCGATGATCACCTCTGCGCGGGTCAGGGTCCCGTTGTGGTCGAGATCGAGCGCCTCGAACAGCTTGCGGGCCTTCTCGCTCATCGTTCCACCCTCGTTCCTGATGTCGGCAGGCGGTCGGCCCACCCCGCTCCAAGAAGAAGACGCCTGCGCACACTTCCAGGTTGCCTCCGCGGGCCTCCCGCCGCAGGCTGTCCGTGCGCAGCGGCGATTCCCGGCCTCCGTTCCGCACGCCAGGTCATGTACCGCCGGCCGAGCGAGCCCGGGTCCGGGCGATCAGCCACATCAGATACGGCGCCCCGACCGCGGCCGTGAGCACCCCCACCGGCAGCTCGACCGGGGAGAACACACGGCGGGCCAGCAGGTCGGCGACGAGGACGATCCCGGCGCCGGTGAGGGCGGAGGAGAGCAGCGGAATCTGGGCGGTACGGGTCAGCCGGTGGGCGATCTGCGGGGCGAGCAGCGCCACGAAGTCGACCGGGCCCGCGGCTCCCGTCGCCACCGACGCCAGCACCACCCCGATCGCGGTGAGCCCCAGCCGGACCGGACCGAGCCGTACGCCCAGCGCGGTCGCCGTGCTGTCGTCCAGGGACACCATGCGCTGGGCGTGGGCCGCCCACAGCAGGGCCGGGACCAGCGTCAGCAGGACCCAGGCGAGGGGCGCGGCCTGGTCGTACCCCCGGCCGTTGAGCGAACCGGTCAGCCACACCTTGGCCTGCTGGGCCACCAGATAGTCGCCCTTGGTGAGGAACAGCCGGGTCAGCGAACCCAGCGCGATCGACACACCGATGCCGACCAGCACGAAACGCGTGGCGTGCAGGCCGCCCCGCCAGGCGAGGGCGTAGACGAGCGCGGCGGCCGAGAGCCCGCCGACGACCGAGACGTACGGCAGGACGGCGTACGACGTGAGTCCGAAGGTCATCGCCGTCACCGTGGCAGCGCCCGCACCGTGCGTGACACCGATGACGTCGGGACTGGCCAGGGAGTTGCGCGCGACGGACTGGATCAGCGCGCCGGAGACGCCGAAGGCCGCACCGACCAGCAGACCCGTCACCAGACGGGGCAGCCGCAGCGTGCCGACGACCAGCTCGTCGGGGCTCGGCTGCCCGAGCAGCACGCGGACGACCGCCGTCGGGGAGACGTACGACTCGCCGACGCACAGGGACACGACGGCCGTCACTGCCACTACAAAGGCCAGCAGCAGCGCGACGGCACTCGCCCGGCGGTGCAGCAGGAAGCTGCGGTCTCCGACGCGGACGACGGTGTAGCCGGCGGGGCGCAGCCGCGCAGGCGCCGGGCTCGTTCGCTCAAGAGGCCGTGTCACGCCGCCACCGTCGCCTTCCTGCGTACCAGCGCGACCAGGAACGGCACGCCGAGCAACGCGGTCATCACGGCCACCGGCACTTCCGAGGGCGCGAAGACGACACGACCGAGTACGTCCGACACCAGGATCACCGTGGGGCCCAGCAGCGCGGACAGGGCGAGGGCCCAGCGGTGGTCGGCGCCGACCAGCGCCCGCGCGATGTGCGGGACGGCGAGCCCGACGAAGGCGATCGGACCGGCGACCGCGACGGCGACGCCGGTCAGCACGGTCGCGGCGAGCGCGCCGAGGGCCCGCGTCAGGGCCACCCGATGACCGAGCCCCCTGGCCACGTCGTCGCCCAGGGCGAGGGCATCCAGACCCCGGGCCGCGACGGCGACCAGCACCAGCCCCACCAGCAGGAACGGCCATGTCTGCGCGACGACCGCACCGTCCCGCCCGCCGATCGAGCCGACGTCCCAGAAGCGGAACTCGTCGAGGGCGCGGGCGTCAGTCGTGACGATGGCGGAGACCACGGAGGCGATGAACGCGTTCATCGCGGCCCCGGCCAGCGCCAGCTTGACCGGCGAGGCGCCACCGCGTCCGCTGCCCGCCACGGCGTACGCGGCCACCGCGGCGATCCCCGCACCGGCGAACGCGAACCAGACGTAGCCGGCGGGCGTGTGCACCCCGAGGAACGCGATCGCGCAGACGACACCCAGCGAGGCGCCCTGGCTGACGCCGAGGACGCCGGGCTCGGCGATCGGATTGCGGGTGATGCCCTGCATGACGACTCCGGCGACCGCGAGGGCCAGCCCGACCATCACGCCGATGACCGTGCGGGGGACCCGCAGCGTGCGCACAACCTGCGCGTTGTCACCTGTGCCACCGTGCAGCAGGGCGTCGAACACCTCGCCCGGGGGGATCTGCCGGCTGCCGAGGGCGAGGCTGAGCACTACGGCCAGGGACAGCAGGAGCATGCCCGTGACCGTCCAGGCGAGGCGTCGCCGGGTGGCACGGGACATGCGGTTCCTTCTGCTGTTGCTCGGTTCTTGGCTGGTTCGCCGGGCGCGATTGCGTCAAGTGGCCTTACTCGGCCAGGTACTTCTCCAGGTCCGTGAGGACCTCGCCGGCCGCGGTGACGCCCAGACCCAGGTACCAGGTCTCGTCCGGGACGTCGTACGCGTGACCGGCCTTGACCGCCTTGAGGTTCTTCCACAGCGGGTTGCCCTGGGCGCGCGACTTGTCGGTGGCCTTCGGGTCGCCGTAAACACCGGTGAAGATGTAGTCCGCGTCGGCCTGGTCGATGTTCTCGGCGCTGACCTCGGCGGCCAGGTCCTCGATGTCCTGGTTCTTCGGGCGCGGGATGCCGGCATCCTTGAGGATGGTGCCGATGAACGAGGCGTTGGCGTAGAGCCGGATCACACCGTCGGGCATGAACCGGACCATCGACACGGTCGGCTTGTCGGCACCGAGCTCGGCGCCGAGTTCGTCGACCTTCTTGTCGTACGCGGCGAGCTTCGCCTTGGCCTCGGCGGTCTTGTCCAGCGCCGAGGCGTTCAGAAGGTAGTTCTCCTTCCAGGTGAAGCCGGGGCGGATGGAGAAGACGGTGGGCGCGATCTTCGACAGCTCGTCGTACTTGTCCGCGGCGCGCAGCTGGCTGCCGAGGATCAGGTCCGGCTTGAGGCCGGCGATCGCCTCCAGGTTGAGGTTGTTGATGGTGCCGACGTTCGCCGGGGTGCCGGCGTCCTTCTTCAGGTAGGAGGGCAGCTCGGGGGAGCCCTCGGTGGGGGCGAGGCCGACCGGTTTGATGCCGAGCGAGACGACGTTGTCGAGCTCGCCGACGTCCAGGACCACGACACGCTTGGGCTGCGACTTGATGACCGTCTCGCCCATGGCGTGCTCGACGGTGCGCGGCCACTGACCCGCCTTGGCGTCGGTGCCCATCGCGGCGGTCTTCTTCGCGGCGGACGCGAAGTCCTTGCCGCCCTTGGCCACGTCCTTCTTGTCGGCGGCCCCGGAACCCGCGTTGTCCGCGCCGTCGTTGGAGCCACCGCAGGCCGCGAGGGACAGGGCGGCGGCGACGGCAAGAGCGACGGCGGCAGTGCCGCGGCGCCGGTGAAGCATGGCAAGGCTCCCTTGGAGGTATACGGACGGCCATTAGGCCAGCCTCACCTTATCCGGGCCTTTCGTGTGCCCTACACGTGAGTCTGTGTGGTCCCTGTCACGGTCCTGTGTCGCCGGCGTGCGCTGCCTTGGCGCCCTGTGCCGACAGGGCGCCAAGGAGGCCGGAGAAAAGGGGGGGTCAGTTCGACGAGCAGGCGGAGCCGTTGACCGTGAAGGCAGTCGGGCCGGGGTTGGTGCTGCCCTTCGTGGCCGTGAAGCCCAGGGTGACCGAACCCGCCGGGGCGATCGACGCCGTGTACGACACGGAGGCGACGCTCACCTCGGCGCCGCTCTGCGTCGCGGTGCCGCCCCACAGGTTGCTGATGCGCTGGCTGTCCGGGAAGGTCCAGCGCAGCGTCCAGCCGTTGATCGCCGAACTGCCGGTGTTGCGCAGGGCGATCTCGCCCTGGAATCCGCCGGGCCACTCGTTCGTCACCCGGTAGCCGACACCGCAGTTCGCCGACGATCCGCCGGAGGCGGTGGTGACCGTCACCGTGGCGGAACGCGGCGAGCGGTTGCCGGCGGCGTCACGGGCGTACACGGCGAAGGTGTACGAGGTCGAGGGCGCGAGGCCGGTGACCGTGGCGGAGGCGGCGGTCGTGCTGACGGTCGCGGCCTCGCCCGTGCCGTGGACGCGCACCACGTCATAGCCCGTGACACCCGTCGCGTCGGTGGCGGCGACCCAGGTCAGCTTCGCCGACGACGAGGTCACCTCCGAGGCGGTGGGTGTCCCGGGAGCGGTCGGGGGAGTGGTGTCGCCACCGCCCGAGGAGTAGACGGTGGCTTCCTTCGAGGTGGCGGCGATGCCGTTCACACCGTTGAAGATGCGCCGGCCCCACGAACTGAGCTGGTCCGCGTTGAAGTTGACCGCCAGGTCGAGGATCGGGTCGGTGTTGCCGCTCCAGGACCAGGCCAGATAGCCGAGCCGCAGCTGCTGGGCGGCGGCCATCATGGTGTCCTCGTCCGGGTCGCCGTACTGGTCGGGCGGACCGCCGAACTCGCCGATGAGGATGGGCAGTTGGGCGTTGACGAAGGTGTTCAGGTAGCCGGTGATCTCCTGGGCCGTGTCGTAGACGCTGTACATGTGGATCGAGAAGATCAGGTTGCCGGTGGGGTCGGCGGCGTAGACGGACCTGGCGTTGTCCCGCATGACGCCCTGCCAGTCCTGGCCCCAGTTGGGCGCGTCCACCATGATCGTGTGCGCGAAGCCGGCGCTGCGCAGCTTCTTGATCGCGGCGATGGTGGGATCGGTCCAGCCGACGGGATTGGTGTTGCCCCAGGGCTCGTTGCCGATGTTGATGACGACGTAGTTCTCCTGGCCCTCGAGCACGCTCTTCAGGCCGATCCAGTAGTCGGCCGCCTGGTCGAGGGTCCCGGCCGCGGCCTCCTCTCCGTAGCCGGTGGTGTCGTGCACCTCCAGGACACAGATGAGCCGGTTGGCCTTGCACTGGGAGATGACGTTCGCCACGTCCGAGGCGCTGTTCGCGGTCCAGCGATGGCCGTCGGCGAGGACCACCCGGACGGTGTTGGCGCCCAGTGCCTTGATGTCGGCCAGCGACCGCGTCTGGTTCGGATACCAGGTGTGGGCGTGGTTGACGCCCCGCATCACGAAATCGTTGCCGTTGCCTTCCAGCAGACGGCCGTTGCTGATGTGGATGCCGGTCGCCGCCGCCTGAGCGGGCGGGGCGAAGGAGAGTAACGGGGCGAGCAGGCCCAGGAGGGCGGCCAGGACGGCGGCCACTGGTGGGGCGGTGCGGGTGCGGGGTCTCATGGCGGCTCCCAAGGGTGAGATGGGGTGACGAGGCGTCAGGAGGACGCGGTGCGCGCCGTGCAAGTGACAGTCGCCGACGGGGCGTTGGCCGTTGCCGGGGTACTGGCGATGAATCCGAAGCTCGTGCTCGCACCGGGCGCGAGGGTGCCGTTCCAGCCCGCGTGGGTGACGGCGCCCGTGCCGTCGTCGGCGGTGGTGAAGGTGCCGCTCCAGACCTGGGTGAGTCGTGCGCCGTCGGCCGGTACGACCGTCGGTCCAGCCCGTGACCGGGGTGCTGGAAGCGTTGGTCACCGTGACCTCGCCCTGGTAGCCGCCCTGCCAGGCGGAGACGGCCCGGAAGGACGCGGTGCAGGCGGGCGGATCGCCCGGATCACCGGGGTCTCCGGGTACTCCCGCGTCGAGCAGCGCCGCCAGAGCCGGATACCAGCGGGCGGCGAGCTTGTCATCGCCGGAGGCGTTCGGGTGCACGCCGTCGTAGGTGTCGGTTGCCGTGCTGAAGTCCGTCCACTGGTCGACCACGGTCACCGGGGAGCGGCCGGTGCTCGTCGCCCGCGCCCACTCGGGGATCCGTGCGTTGAGGTCGACGACCGCTGCTCCGCGAGACTGGGTGACGGGTGCCGCGCATGGTGTTCCCTTCCCGGGCCGCATCTGTCGGCGCGCCCCGCGCGAGTGGGAGCGCTCCCATGCAAATCAAGCCACCGTTGTCATTGACGCGTCAAGAGGCGGGAAGTGTGCCTGCGATGCTGTGAGTTCAGAGAACCGAAGAGTTCCGGAGAACCGAGGAGGCGTCATGCCCGAGCCGTCCGTCCTTGCCGCGCTGGTGTCCGGTCT
Source organism: Streptomyces cyaneochromogenes (assembly GCF_003963535.1). GTDB lineage: Bacteria > Actinomycetota > Actinomycetes > Streptomycetales > Streptomycetaceae > Streptomyces > Streptomyces shaanxiensis. The sequence goes on from NZ_CP034539.1 coordinate 9,553,727, forward strand.
GCGCAGTGGAGCGATCGACGTCGTCGACCTCACCTCGCCCTTGTCCTCGTCGACACCGGTGATCCAACTGCCGCCTCAGTTCGGGCAGACGGCCGTGTTCGAGCTGGAGGAGATCAGCCGCTACGACGACCGGGGCCCCGCCTGGTACTGGAACAACTTCCGCAGCGGCGAGCACACCGGCACCCACTTCGACGCCCCGAACCACTGGGTCACCGGCAAGGACCTCACCGACGTGGCCTCCGTACCGGCCCGCAGGATGATCGCTCCGGCGGCGGTGCTGGACTTCACCGCCGAGGTCGCCGAGGACCCCGACTTCCTGGTCGAGATCGACCACGTGAAGGCATGGGAGGCTGAGAACGGCCCCTTGCCCGAAGGCGGTTGGCTGCTGCTGCGCACCGGTTGGGACGCTCGTTCGCAGTCCCAGGAGGCGTTCCTCAACGCCGACGAGAACGGCCCGCACACCCCCGGTCTGTCGGCGCAGTGTGCCCGTTGGGTCGCCGAGGAGGCGCCGGTGATCGGCCTCGGCGTCGAGACGGTCGGCACGGACGCCGGGGGCGCGCACTCCTTCGACCCCGCCTATCCCTGCCACTCCTACCTCATGGGCAGTGACAAGTACGGTCTGACGCAGTTGCGCAACCTCGCCGCTCTGCCGCCGACCGGCTCGGTCGTCATCGCGGGTCCGCTGCCGATCGTCACCGGCTCCGGGGCTCCCGCGCGCGTGCTCGCGCTGGTGGAGCGCTCATGAAGGTCGCGGAAGCGGTCGGCCGGGCGCTGTGCGCGGCCGGGGTCGGCCAGGTCTTCGGTGTGGTCGGATCGGGCAACTTCCACGTCACGAACGCCATGGTCGCGGCGGGGGCGCGGTTCGTCGCCGCTCGCCATGAGGGCGGCGCGGCGACGATGGCCGACGCGTACGCCCGCACCAGCGGCGAGGTCGCGGTCGTGAGCGTGCACCAGGGGCCCGGGCTGACGAACGCGATGACCGGGATCGCGGAGGCGGCCAAGAGCCGTACGCCGCTCGTCGTGCTCGCCGCCGAGGTGACCGAGCCCCGCTCCAACTTCTATGTCGACCAAGAGGCGTTGGCCCGCGCGGTGGGGGCGGTCACGGTTCGGGTGACGTCGGGGGAGGAGGCCGTCGAGCAGACCTGCGCGGCGGTGGGGCTGGCGGTGTGCGAGCGGCGCACCGTCCTGCTCAACCTCCCCCTGCCGGTGCAGGCGTCCGACGTGCCGGACGGCGCCCTGGCGCAGGCGGCGCCACCGCCGGAACGGGCCGCGGTCGAGCCGGACGCGGAGGGCGTGACGGCCCTGACGGAGCTGCTCGGGCGGTCCCGGCGGCCGGTCTTCGTGGCCGGCCGGGGATCACGCGGACCGGGCGGCCGGGCGGCACTGGAGGCACTCGCCGAACAGCACGGCGCGCTGCTGGCGACCTCGGCCGTGGCGCGCGGCCTCTTCCACGGCAACCCCTGGTCGCTGGACATCTCCGGCGGCTTCGCCTCACCCCTGGCCTGCGAACTGATCCAGGGCGCGGACCTGATCGTCGGCTGGGGCTGCGCCCTCAACATGTGGACGATGCGGCACGGCAGCCTCATCGGCGCCGACGCGACCGTCGTACAGGTCGACGACGAGCCGGCCGCACTCGGCGCGCACCGGCCGGTGCACCTCGGTGTCACCGGCGACGTCCGGCTCACCGCGCGGCAGGTGTTCGAGGCGGGCGGTGAGCGGCGGCAGGGCTACCGGAGCCCGGAGACCGGTGCGGCCCTCGCGGCACGCGTGCGCCTGCGCGACGTGCCGTACGAGGACATGAGCACACGTGAGCGGATCGACCCCCGGACGTTGAGCGTCGCGCTCGACGCCGTACTGCCCGCCGAGCGGGTCGTCGGCGTGGACTCGGGCAACTTCATGGGCTACCCGAGCGCGTACCTGTCGGTGCCGGACGAGAAGGGCTTCTGCTTCACGCAGGCGTTCCAGTCGATCGGGCTGGGCCTGGCGACCACGATCGGGGCGGCGCTGGCCCAGCCGGAGCGGCTGCCGGTGGCCGCGCTCGGGGACGGCGGCGCGTTGATGGGGGCCGTCGAGCTCGACACGGTGCGGCGGCTCGGGCTGCCGATGGTGGTCGTGGTGTACGACGACGAGGCGTACGGGGCCGAGGTGCACCACTTCGGCCCCGACGGGCACCCCCTGGACACCGTCCGCTTCCCGCCGACGGACATCGCCGCCGTGGGGCGGGGCTACGGCTTCGAGGCGGTGACCGTGCGAACGCAGGCCGATCTGAAGGCGGTGGCGGACTGGGTGGCAGGGCCGAGGTCCGCGCCGTTGCTCATCGACGCCAAGGTGGTCGCCGATCACGGCTCGTGGTGGCTGGAGGAGGCGTTCCGGGGCCACTGAAGTACGGGCCCGAAGCCCGCGACGTCGCCCTGCCCGCCGTGATGCGCCGGGGCGGGCGGGGCGACGTGCGTGGGATCAGACCGCCGGTGCCGGGAAGGTCGGGTACTCCACCCCGGAGACGTGCTGGACGACCCGGATGACCTGGCAGGAGTAGCCGAACTCGTTGTCGTACCAGAGGTAGAGGATCGCGTTGTCGCCGTCGACCTTGAGGGCGCCGGCGTCCACGATGGAGGCGTGGCGCGAGCCGATGAAGTCGCTGGAGACCGCGTCGGGCGCCGTGATGAAGTCGATCTGGCGGCGCAGCGGCGAGGTCAGCGACACCTCGCGCAGGTAGTCGAGGACCTCCTCGCGGCTCGTCTCGCGCCCCAGCTGGAGGTTGAGGATGGCGATCGAGACGTCCGGCACCGGCACGCGGATCGAGCTGCCGGAGATCTTCGCCTTGAGGTCGGGCAGCGCCTTGGCGACGGCCGAGGCGGCACCAGTCTCGGTGATGACCATGTTCAGCGGCGCGCTGCGGCCGCGGCGCTCGGACTTGTGGTAGTTGTCCAGCAGGTTCTGGTCGTTGGTGAACGAGTGGACGGTCTCCACGTGGCCGCGCAGCACACCGAACTCGTCGTCCATCGCCTTCAGCGGCGGCACTATGGCGTTGGTGGTGCAGGAGGCGCAGGACAGGATCTGCTCGTCCGGCTTGAGGGTGTCGTGGTTGACGCCGTGCACGATGTTGGGGACGTCGCCCTTGCCCGGCGCGGTCAGCACGACCTTGTCGATGCCGGGGCGCAGGTGCTCGGACAGGCCCTCGCGGTCGCGCCACTTGCCGGTGTTGTCGATCAGGATGGCGTTCTTGATGCCGTACGCCGTGTAGTCGACCTCGGACGGGTCGTTCGCGTAGATCACCTTGATCGCGTTGCCGTTGGCGAAGATCGTGCTGCTCGCCTCGTCCACGGTGATCGTGCCCTGGAACTGGCCGTGGATGGAGTCACGGCGCAGCAGCGAGGCGCGCTTGACGAGATCCTCGTCGGCCCGCCCGCCCCCGCCGCGCACGACGATGGCACGCAGCCGCAGACCGTTGCCCGAGCCGGACTTCTCGATCAGCAGGCGGGCCACGAGCCGGCCGATGCGGCCGAAGCCGTAGAGGACGACGTCACGTCCCTCGCCGCGCTCGATCTTGTTGGCGCCGGTGGCACCGGCGACGGCCTCGGCGGTGAACGCCTCCACCGTCAGACCGCGGTCGTCGGCCTTGTACGTCGCGGCCAGCATGCCGATGTCGATCTGCGACGGGCCGAGGTCGAGCGTGGTGAGGGCCTGCACGAACGGCAGGGTCTCGGTGACCGAGAGCTCCTCACCGCCGATCTGCCGGGCGAACCGGTGCGTCTTCAGGATGCTGACCACCGACTTGTTCACCAGGGAGCGGCTGTGGAGGAGGACGGTGACGTCCCGCTCCCGGTGCAGCTTCCCGATGAGCGGGATCATCGACTCCGCGATCTCCTCGCGGTTCTTCCAGTTGGTGAACGAGTCGTCGTTGACAGTCACAGGCCTATCTTTCGAGCTAGGAGGCGCTCATATGCTAACCGCAGGGTGCGACGATCGTTCAAGCAGGGGTCATTGGGGTCCGCGTATGCCCCGTATTGAGAGGATTTGCCCGACAGGAGGGGTGGATGGAGCTGGAGCTGCGGCATCTGCGGGTGCTGTGCGCGCTCGCGGACGCGGGGAGCGTGGGCCGGGCCGCGGTGGAACTGGGGTACACCCAGCCCGCGGTGAGCACCCAACTCCGGCGGATCGAGCGGCACTTCGGTGAGCCGTTGTTCGAGCGCGGGCCGACGGGGGTACGGCCGACCCGGTACGGCGTCGAGGTGGTGGCTCAGGCGCGCGACGTCCTGACCCGCGCGGCCGCGATCGGTCGCCGACCGGCCGGCGGGTCGCCGCGCCGGACACTGCGCGTGGCGGCGACCAATTCGCCGATGCTGGCGGGCACGGTCGCCGGTCTGCGGGCCAGGCTGCCGGACGTCTCGCTCGCGGTGAACAGCGTGTACTCCTCCTCACGGATCGTCGAACTGCTGGAGGCCGGCACGGTGGACGCCGCCATCGCCGCGGACTACCCCGGCAAGGAGCTGGAACACTCGGACGCGGTGGCCCATCGCGGGATCGTGACCGAGCCGACCTTCGTGGCCCTGCCGGCCGACCATCCGCTCCGGCACCGGGCTCAGGTCGCGCTCGCCGACCTGGCGGAGGAGGCGTGGTTCGTCACGCCTGACGACGGGGCGGGCTGGCCCGGGGTCTTCTACACGGCGTGCTCGGCGGCCGGCTTCACTCCAGTCGCAGTGCATGAATTCCTGGGCGACCAGCTGCAGTTGCAGGGGATGATCGCCGACGGGCTCGGCGTGTCCGCGGTCCAGCCGACACTGCGCCCGATCCCGCGTGTCGTGATCAAGCCGCTGATCGGTACCCCGCTGTGGTGCCGTTACGTCCTTGCGTGGCGACGTGAGGCGGTCCCGGCGGAGACGGCGGAGGCGCTCTTCCAGTCGGCGGCGGCCGCTCACCGTGAACTCGCCGCCCGGTCCCCGCACTTGAGGTCATGGGCCGCCCGCACATGGAGCGTCACCGGAGCGTAGGCGGCTGCCCGCTCCGGCTGTCAGGTGTTATGGCTCGCCAGTGCCATGTGCTATGTCACACGCCATTGTTGGCGCGGACAGGCGCTGAGACAGTGCCTCACACGCCTCAGCACCCCAACCGAGGCGCATCAACTCCCTGGAGGTATCCCGATGCGCTACCGCTTAGTGCTGCCCAGACGCATGCTCGGCGCACTCGCCGTGTGCGCCACACTCTCCGGCCTCCTGTCGACGCCCGTGTTCGCCGCACCCCCGGCCGACCCGGACGTCAAGCCTTCCGTGACCTCGCCCCGCAGCACGACACCACCACCGACCGCCTCGCTCACCCATGACGTCGCCCGGGCCGCCGTACAGAAGAAGGCACTCACCCCGGACCGGATCCCGCCCCTGAAACCGACGCCCACCCAGGCTCCGCCACCCACGCGGGCCACCGGCAAGCCGAAGTCATGCACTCCGGGCGACTTCGGCGGCCGGACCGGCGCCGCACTCGTCGCGTTCGTCAAGGCGTCGACCACCGAGTGCGTCAACACCCTGTTCGCGGTGACCGGTTCGGACGCGCGCGCCATCTTCCGCGAGCCCCAGATGGTCACCGTCTCCCAGGCCTTCACCAGCGCGGCCCGGACCTACAACGGTGACAACTCCTCCCGCGTGCACCAGCTCGTGCTGTTCCTGCGAGCCGGCTACTACGTGCAGTTCAACCACCCGGACGACGTGGGCCCGTACGGCACATCGCTGGCTCGGAACACCACCCGCGGCCTGGACACCTTCTTCGCCCGCCCGCGCTCCGGGGACGTCACCGCCGCGAACGGCGACGTGCTCGGCGAGGTCGTCGTCCTCACCGACAGCGCCGACCAGCAGGCCCGCTATCTGAGCGTCTACCAGCGGATGCTGAACGCCTACAACAGCTCCTACGACGCCATCCGCAGCATGCTCGCCGCCGTGAACGCCGTGTACACCCCGCTGTGGCGCGGCAACTGGAACGCGGACTACGTCAGGGCGGTCACCGCCGACCCGTCCATCACGCGGACCCTGCAGAAGTTCGCGCTGGCCCACCTGGACCTGCTGGGGACCGACCGCGCCTACCTCACCTCCAACGCCGGGATGAACCTGGGCCGTTACGTCGAACACACTGCGCTGCAGCCCACGGTCCGCCCGCAGGCAAAGCAGCTCCTGGATTCCTCCCGCATCACAGGCCCCACGGCAGGCCTCTGGGTGGCCGTGGCGACCCAGGCCGAGGCCTACGACCGCGCCAACTGCGCCTACTACGGCGTCTGCGACCTGAGCGGCCAGCTGATGCGCGCGGCCCTGCCGACCACCCACGGCTGCGACGCCACGCGCACCATCCGCGCCCAGTCGCTCACCTCGGCCGACCTCGCCGCGGCGTGCGCCAGCCTGCTGGGCCAGGACGCCTACGTCCACGACCTCGTCAAGGACGACGGCCCCATCCCGGGCCAGTACCTGTCGACCCTCGACCTGGCCGTCTTCGCCAGCGCCCAGGACTACCGCACGTACGCGGGTGCGATCTTCGGCATCAGCACGGACAACGGCGGCATGACCGTGATCGACGACCCGACGGACCCCGCCAACAAGCCCTTCGCGGTCATGTACCAGAAGAGCCAGGACACCGGACACGCCGCCAGGATTTGGAACCTCAACCACGAGTACATGCACTACCTCGACGCCGTCCACAACATGAAGGGCGACTTCGCGCAGCAGACCTCGGTCCCCGACGTCTGGTGGATCGAGGGCGTGGCCGAGTACGTCTCCTACGGCTACCGTCGCGTCACCTACGACCAGGCGGTCACGGAAGCCGGCAAGCACACGTACCGGCTGAGCACGCTGTTCCAGAACACGTACGCCAACAGCGATGTGACCCGCACGTACGCGTGGGGCTACCTCGCTGTCCGCTACATGTTCGAGAAGCACTCGGCCGACCTTCAGCGCATGCTCGCCCGCTTCCGCGTGGGCGACTACCCCGGCGGGTACGCCGTCTACGCCACCGACATCGGCACCCGCTACGACGCCGATTTCGACCAGTGGCTGACGGAGTGCGCCGCCGGCGCGTGCGCTGTGGCGCCGGCCGTCAGTCGAGGGTCGTCTCGGGGATCTGCACGCTGATCAGCTCTCCGGAGCGCGGGTCGACGGTCAGCCCCCGGCCCTGCCTGCGGTTGCGCAGCTGAGCCTGAGTCAGGCGCACGCCCAGGATGTCGCCCTCCATCACGCTCTGGGGGTCGAGGAGCACGCCCCGGCGGTGCCGCTTCAGGGCACTGAGCCAGCCCATGGCGCCCGCCATCGTCTCCCCGGTGACACCGGCGACCACGCCGATGCCGCGGTCCCGGCCGGACTCGACCAGGGCGCGCAGGTCCTGGTCGATCGCCGGCATGATCAGCAGGTCGGCGTCGTCGACGAGCACCACGCGGGGCTCGCCGCCGCTGCCCAGTGCGGTGGCGAGCTCCTGCGAGGTGGGGGCCGGCGCGGTGAGCAGGCGTACGCCCGGGTGACCGTTCAGCGCACGCAGAGGCGACTCCCGTGGCGTGAGGACGACGAGCCGGGTGCCGGAGGCGAGCAGGGAGACCGCCAGGCTCGCCAACGCGGTGCTGCGGCCGGAGCCGGGCGGCCCGGCGACCACGAACGTCGGCGAGGAACCCGCGAAGTCCACCCCGACCGGTGCGACGTCGTCGCCGCCCAGCCCCAGCAGGCCCCACATGGGCCGGCGCAGCTCCTCGGCCACCTTCTCGTACGCGTCCGTGAACGCCACCTTCGCCGGCAGCGTGCCGATCCGCACGGGCCGGCGGGCGGCGGGCAGCCCGGCGTCGCGGCGGGTCGCCTCGGTGCCGATGGCACGCAGCGCTTCCGCCTGCTCCTGACCGGTCGCCCCGGGCGCGAGCAACGCCACCTGGATCTCGGTTCCGTCGGAAACCCAGCCCTGTCCGGGCCTGATCACTTCGGGCAGGGCGCTGGAGCGCTTCCCGACGACGTGGTAGTCGGTGCGGTCGTTCAGGCGCAGCAGCAGCTTGTTGTCGTTGAGTGCGGTGGCCCGCCCGGCCAGCAGGGCCCGCTCGGACGTCGCCACGACATGCAGACCCGAGGCGGCGCCCTCCCTGAGCAGACGGTTCAACTGGTCCATCTGCCGACCGCCGTTGTGCTCGGCGATGAGGTCGACGAGCGCGTCCCAGCCGTCGACGAACAGCAGCACGTGCGCCGGACGGGAAGAGGCAGGGACCATCTCGCGGAGCTCCGACAGGTTCGCCGCGTGATGCCGGGTCAGCAGCTCCTGGCGGCGGTGCAGTTCGGCGTCGAGCCGGGTGAGTAGTCGCTCCAGCCGCTCGTTGTCGCCGCGCGGCACGACCGCGCCGCAGTGCGGCAGCACACCCAGGGCCGACAGCGCGCCGCCCGCGAAGTCGATGCCGTACAGATGCACGTCCGCGGCGGTGTGGGAGCGGGCCAGCGCGCCGGCCATGGTCCGCAGCACCTGCGAACGGCCCGAGCGCGGGATGCCGATGACATAAAGGTGGCCGAAGGTGGCGAGGTCCAGCCGCACCGGCTCCTGCGCTTGGGCGCCGGGCAGGTCCGACAGGGCCCAGGGTACCGGGGCAAGGCGGGAGTCGCCGGTCGGCTCGGGCTGCGGCAGATCGTCGACCAGCACGGACTGGCCGAGCGGGGGCAGCCACGGGCTGGGCTGCGGGGCGCAGCCGGTGAGTTCCGCCGCCTCCCGCAGCGCGTCCACCAGCGCGTTGAGGTCGGTGGGGGAGCCGTCGTCCACAGCGGAAGCGGTGGGCCCGGTTTCGGCACACGGCACGCCGACCGCGCGGCCGAGGCGCTGCCACGGCAACTCGGTGCCCCAGATCCGGGGGGCCTCGGCCTCGGTCGTCGGCTGCGGCTGCCGGACGGGAACCGCTCCCGGTCGGACGGCTCCGGCGTACGCGGTCTGGAACGGTACGACCGTGCCGTGCCCGAGGCGGGCCAGAGCCCGGCCGGGGGTGCTCGGGGAGATGCTGACGGCGTCCTTGGTGTCGATGACGTCCTGGCTCTCGGTGGCGTCGGTCACCCGCAGCGCGATCCGCAGGTTGGTGTTGGCGCGGATGTCGGCGTTGACCACACCGGCCGGACGCTGGGTGGCCAGGATCAGATGGATGCCCAGGGACCGGCCGCGCTGGGCGATGCTCACCAGGCCCGGGATGAAGTCCGGGATCTCCCGGTAGAGGGTGGCGAACTCGTCGATGACGATGACCAGCCGGGGTACGGGCAGGAGTTCGGGGTCCCGGCGGCGCATGGTCTGGTACTCGGGCAGGTCCTTGGCCCCGGCGTCCGCCAGGATGTGCTCACGGCGCATCAGCTCGGCCGACAGCGAGGTCAGCGCCCGCTGGACGAGGTGGCTGTCGAGGTCGGTCACCATGCCGAGGGTGTGCGGCAGCCGCACACAGTCCTTGAAGGCGCTGCCGCCCTTGTAGTCGACCAGGACGAAGGTCAGCTCGTCGGGCCGGTTGACGGCGGCGAGGGAGGCCACGAGGGTCTGGAGCAGTTCCGACTTGCCGGATCCGGTGGTGCCCGCGACGAGGCCGTGCGGTCCGTCCTTGACCAGGTCGAAGGCGGCCGGACCGTCGTAGCCCGCGCCGAGCAGCACCTCGGTGGACGCGAGGCGCCCGGCCCAGCGTGCCGCGACGGCCTCACCGCTCGGTTCCGGCAGGCCCAGCAGATCGAGGAGGCCGACCCGGTCGGGCAGACCCTCCGAGGCGTCGGGGGTGACGTCGTGGATCGGGGCGATGCCCCGCGCCAGGCGCTCGCACCAGGCCGGTTCGACCAGGTCCGGGAGGATGTCCGGTATGGCGGGCAGACCGGTGCGGCGCAGGGTGAGCCGGTGGTTCTCGTACCGGACCACCGCGGTGCACTCCTCGGGCAGGAGCCGCTCCTCGTGGTCCAGGCAGAGCGGGAAGATCCGTACGGCCGGGCCTTCCTTGAGGATGGAGACCACGCCGGGGACGTCACGCAGACGCCGGGCGCCGTCCATCACGACCAGCACGTCCGGTTCGCTGAGCAGCGCCTTGCTCATGGTCGACTCCGCGGCCCGCTGCCGGGTGCGCAGGGTGGACACCAGCTCGGCGACCCGGTTGGCCACCGTCTCCGGGTCGTTGCCGACGAGGGCGACGGCACCGCCGCGGGATCCGGGCAGACCGTCCCGGGAGTGCGGCAGCCAGCGGGCCCAGTCCCAGGACTCCTCGGACGCCTTGTCGGTGAGGACGACGATCCGCAGGTCGCGCGGTGTGTGCAGGACGGCGGCCTGGGCGGTCATCCAGCGGGCCAGCGCCTGCACCGGGCCGGTCTCACCGGCCAGCCCCACCACTCCGCAGTGTTCGAGGTCGACGCTGACGGGCGCGTCGGGGATGGTCCAGTGCACGGAGGTGTGGTTGTCCTCGCGCGCAGTGTCGTCGATGCCGAGCAGGGACGGCTGGCTCGCGGTACCGATGCGCAGGGCCAGGTGGTCGGGGTCGCCGCGCCGGCGCTCCCACAGCCGGCGGCCGGGGCCCACGCCCCACAGACCGGCCACCGCCGGGTCGGGCGCGCTCTCGGTGCGCAGCCGCTGCTCGGTGACGACCTTCTGCCGGACGTCCTCCTCCAGCGAGGCCCGGCGCAGCCGGTAGGTGCGGGACTTCTCCTCGAAGTCCTTGCGGGCCGTACGCCGGCCGCTGACGTGGTTCGCCGCCATCAGCATCGGCGACATGAACATGAAAAGCAGGTAGTAGTACGAGTTCCAGATGAGCACCATGCCGAGGCCCATGAACATGGGGGCGAACGCCACCATGAACGGGATGGGCCTGCGGCTGGGCGGCTCGGGTGGTCCAGGGAGGCGGAAGCGCTCCGGTTCGAGGTGCGGCAGGATGCGCGGCGGCCGGTTGTAGTCCAGCCCGCCGCCGCCCTCGGACGGCACCACCGCGGCGTCCCGCTGCGTCGGCTCCGTCAGCCGCAGCAGGTACTCGCCGAGGGCGAGCTCACCGCCGAGCGGCCAGGGCTCCCAGCCGTCCGGGAGGATGGTCACATCGGCGACCTGCTCCGCCGCCTGGTCCTCCTCCCCATCCTCCTCGTCCTGCTCCGACAGGGGCAGCAGCTCGACGTTCGGTCTACCCCGGTGCACCGGCGGCTCCGGTACGGACAGACGCGCGCCGGCGTCCTGCGGCAGCTCTACGATGGCGGATCCGTCCGGGCGTACGGAGATCCGTATGCCCTCGGACGGCAGGCCACGGCCCTGTAGCGGTACGGCGGAGCCCTCCAGCGGGCCGATGCCGTGGGTGCCGACGCCCAGCGCGTACACCCGTCCCGCGTCCGGACCGCCCACCACCTGGAGTTCCACCACCGGAGAGTGGTCCACCCGCTGAGGTTGCGGCATGGCGAGGCGCTGGGGTCCGTACTCCGCGCAGGCCCGGGGGACGGGTGCGCCGAGGCCGATGACGCTGCCGTCCATCACGGGTGTACCGGCCAAGGGAGTCCCGGGGGACAGCGGGTCGTCGCCCAGGTAGCAGACGGGCGCCTGGTCAGGCGTCGATGCCGGGTCGTCGGCGCGCAGCCGGGCCAGGTGCTCGGCGATGTCGCGCACCGGGGTGGCGGCATCGGCGCTCAGCACGACGTCCTGACGGCTTGCGGGATCGCCGTCGACGACGGTGGTGATGAGGAGTTTCATGTCTCCCCTTCAGGGGGTTCGCGGACGGGCAAAGGGTCGCGGTGCCGGACTGCGGTCGGCGGTCTACGCACTGCGGCGGAGCCTGGCGGGCGGTTCACTCCCCGCCGGTGGACGACGCCTCGGCGGAACGGGACCGGGCGGTGGCCGGTTCGGACAGGAGGTCGGAACCGGCGACGGTCCGGGCCGGAGCGGTGGCCGGGTACCTGGATTCCTCGACGAGCTCGGACAGCGCAGAGCGGTCGGGCAGCTCGGCCGTCTCGGGCGCCTGCTGCTGCGGTTCCCTGTGTGGCTCGACGGCCGACTCGATCGGCCAGTGCCGCGCCGGCGCTCGGCGTGCGCGCCGCCGGTCCGCCCGGACGGCCGCGGCGACGGCCCTGACCAGCGGGGCCGAGTCCGCGTACAGGTCGAGTTCCGGGGCGGTCACCCGGCCACGGCCGCTGACCCGCAGCGCCCAGCTGTGCCCGGCCGCCGGGCCGTCGGCGAGACAGACGACGGTGCCGGTGGCGGCGAGCGAGCTCAGCCGCCGGGCCTGTTCCCGGGTGGGGGAGGAGCAGACCACGACCGTGATCGTGGAGGCGAGGCCCTCCTCCATCGTCGTCGGGGAGGGCGTGTCCTCCAGCCGGCGCAGCACGGAGTCGAGTGGCTCCCCCTGGTAGTGCGGGTGGACGCCGTCCGTCACGGTGACCGAGGCTCCGCTGCCCGGCCGGTCCAGCTGCGCGGCCAGTGCCTGGAGCAGCCGGGAGCGAGTGGCGGCATCGCCGTCGACGGTGATCATCCGAGGCCCGGCGGCCAGGTCGAGGTGTACGCACAGGTCGTCCGCCATGCCGACGGCGACCGGCAGTGGCCGCACCCGGGCGCCGGCGCGCGGCGCGGCGTCCGGCAACGACTCCTCGTCGTCCAGGCTCAGGCACCAGGACTGCGCGCTGAGCCCGTCGGCGACCTCCCACGGGGCGGGCGGGTCGGGGAGTCTGCGGCCCGCGATCTGGACGGCGGCCCAGCCGGGCTCCGTCCGCAGGCCGTAGGCGAAGGCTCCGGGCGCATCGCCGAGCGCCGCTCCGGCCGCGTCCAGCAGTCGGCGTACGAGCAGGCCGGACCGCGGATCGCACAGGTGGCGGGAGAGCGCCCGTACCCCGCGGCGGTGGCGCCGGAAGGCGCGCAGCGGCTCGCCGAACGCCCTCCTGGTCAGGGAGAGTTCGCGGGCGACGCCCCGCCGGAACCGCCTCCAGCCGCCCCGCTTGCGCACGACGTGCCGCAGCAGCAGGAACAGCAGCAGGAGTACGGCGACGATGACGATCACGGTCGTCACCACGGACGAGTCGGGCTTGGCCAGCGAGATCAGGTGGCCCTGGGTCGGTATCCGCGTCATGCGGCCACCAGCGCACCCTCGGGATGGCGGCGGCGCAGCTCCCGTATCGCGTGATGGGTGCGGGACTTGACCGTGCCCGGCGGGATGGACAGGGCGTCCGCGGCATCCGGGCCGGTCCAGCCCAGCACGTAAACGTAGAAGAGCACCTCGCGGTGCGGCAGGGACAGGCGGGAGAGGGCGTGCACGAGGAAGCGGCGGTGCACCACCTGGCCGATCGGGTCGACGGGCTCGGCGTGGGACTCCAGCAGTTCCTGGTGGTACTCGGGGCGGACCTGCTCGCGTCGCGTCCAGTCCACCACCAGGTTGTGCGCCACGCGGAACAACCAGGTCCGACAGGGCGACCAGTCCGGCGGCTGGTCCGCGCTGCTCAGCCAGGCGCGCAGCAGGGTCTCCTGGACGAAGTCCTCGGCGCGCTGCCGGTCGCCGCCCATCAGACGGGAGACGTAGCGCAACAGGGGCCCGTGGTGCCGTTCGTATAGCTCACGGAAGGACGCGTCGCTGGTGGGAGCGCTCCCGCCGCGTCTGTGTGAGCTCTCGGCGTCGTGACAGGTGGTGGACGTACTCATGTGGTGCCTCCCCCGGGGCCGGCGTCCGTGTCGTGAGCCGGTCCGTTCGGGCGCCGCGATCGCGGCGAGTGCTGAGCAGAGTGAATACGAGAGTTCAGGTGGCACCGCCGCCACAAGCGGAAGCGGTAACTCCCTTTATGGCGGCGAGTCTATGGATGTTCCTGCGAGCTTCAACCCCCTTTAGGTGAACGTGACGTTTGGCCTACGTATACGACCAGGGCGAATGGGGAGTGTGTCCCATTCGCCCTGGTTCGATCTCAGGTGTTGAGCATCAAGCGGGGATGCCGCCGGCGATCTGGCTGTCCAGGTCGCGCACGGAGCCGGCGATCTGCTGGAACTGCTTGGCGAACTCGGTGATGTTGTTCACCGCCTGGGTCACCGACGTGTTGAAGTTCACGTAGGACTCGCGCAGCTTCGGGCTGGTCTGCGCCAGTACCAGGCCGTCGCCGAGCAGCGCCTCGACCTCCCGCTGGAGATCCGACAGCTGGGGGACCAGCGTGGAGCTGACGGCGTTGTTGAGCTTGGCGGCCGTGGCGTTGACCTGCTCTTCGTCGACGTGAGTCTTGGCCATGGGGGCCTCCTTCTGTGGCGGTGCACCCGGTCGCGACCGGATGTGCACCTGGGTGAGGGAACTGCCGGGCCCGCGGACGCGGGCCCTGGGGACCCTGCGGGCGCCAGGGGGGGGCGCCCGCAGGGAGTCATGGGAGGGGAAGCCGGGGGATGGGAGGTGTGTCCGTCCGCGGGACGGTCACCGCTAGCTCCCCCCGAGCCTCCCGAGCGGGGGTTCGTCGCCGTAGCGGGTGAGCTGGGTGAGGGAATCCTTCAGGTACCAGGTCCCGTTCCGGTTCTTGTACCAGACCTCTTGGATCTCGTTGGTCTCGTCGGCGACGAAGCGTGCGGTCTCCGTCGTGACGACCCTGAGCTCGGAGCCGTCTTGGCGCATGTAGTCCGTCCGGATGGTGCCGTTCGGTTGCTCGATGGCCATCGGCGGGGAGAAGGAGTCGTCGGCCGGGCGGCCTGAGCTGTCGACGAGCGGCTTCTCGACCGTCAGATACGCGGGCGGCCTGCCCACGCCGTTCGCGGCGCTCTCCTCGCCTTCGGGGTCACTGCTTCTGTCCCAGGCCAGAGTCCATTCGCCGTCCGGTGTCTTGCGCCACGTCTGGAGCGCGGCGCCGTTGCCGTCGGTGACGTAGCGCATCGCTTCCCCTGAGCCGGCCTCTTCGGGATGCGCGTCCATGTAGACCTTGGTGACCTTGCCGTCGGAGCCCTGGGTGGTCGTCACGGAGTCGCCCTCACGGGGGAGTGATCGGTAGGTCTCGGTGTACGACAGCCCGTTCTTGTTGGTGATCGTCGTTGTCGTCTCGACCGGGTTGCCGTTCTTGTCGACCTCGATCTCACCGTTGGCGTTCAGCTTGTACTCGATCTTCGTGTGGCCGTTGTCGTCGTCCCGCTCGTAGGTGGTGGGTACGGCGGGCGGTGGGGTCTCCGCCGGGCCGTCCGGGCCGAGTTCGCGGTTCATGTGCAGCGGGTTGGGCTCCCCGCTCTCCGGGGTCCAGGCCGGTTTCTTCGCCAGCTCTTCCTGCTCCGCGACGTAGGCCTTCTGCATGTCCTCGGCCCGCTGCCGCAGCGGTTCCTCGTCCTTGTCGAGCTGTTTCTGCGCCTCTTCGGTCGCGGCCTGGTCCTTCCACAGGTCGTGCTGCTTCTTGTCCAGCTCGTCCCATTCGGGGGTGAAGGCGTCCTGTTCCTTCCGCAGGGAGTCCAGCTCCAGGTTCAGGTCGTTCTGCTCCTTCGCCTGCTTGCCTTCCAGGGCCTTCTGCGCTGCGTCCTGTTCCTCCCAGAGGTCCTGCTGTTTGCGCTGCAGCTCGTCCATCTGCTCGCGGGAAGGCTCCCGCCCCGCGGTGAGCGCCGCCCGTTCCTTGTCCAGGGCCTCTTGCTTCGCCGTGAAGCCCGCCTCCAGTTCCGCGCGCTCGGCCTTCTGCCGCCGCCACAGCTCCTGTTGCCGCTGGGTGAGTTCGTCCTGACGCTGCCGCAAGGGCTCCTGCCGCTTCTGGAGCTCCTCCTGCTGCTTGGTGAGGTCCTCCTGGCGCTTCGCCTGGGCGTCCTGCTCCTTCTGCAGAGCCGCCCGCTTCTTCTCCAACTCCTGGTGCTGTCGCTCCAGGTAGAGCTGCCCGGGTCTGTGCCGCCGCTCCAGGTTCGCGGCCTCGGCCCGTTTGTACATGGCGTCCTGCCGCTGCTTGTACGCGTCGTTCGCCGCCTTGACGTTCTGCCGCTGGTAGGCCGCCGCCATCGATGCGGCGCCGGCCGCCGTCTGCGCGTCGGAGTCGTAGAAGGCCTTCCCGATCTCGTCGAGGAGGTTGCCGAGGTCGGTCATGACCTGCCAGCCCTCGGTGAACGCCTTCTTCCAGGCGGTGGAGAAGTTCGCCAGTTCCTCCGCCGTCTCCTGGCGGGGCCCGATGTCACCGGCTTCGAAACTGTGCTTCACACCCGCGGGGATATCCATTTCATCCCGGAGATGCCAGATCTGGCGGGCGAGGACGTACATCAGATCGTAGTCGATCGATACGCGGGTCACGTAATTCCGTCCTTTCTTCCGGTGTTCGGGCCGAGGAAACAGGGGTGTTCGTGATGCCGAACAAGCGGTGGCATCGTGTCCGACCTGTAGACGCAGAGACGGACCCGAAAGGTTCAAAAGAATTTCGGCCGGAACCTTACTGACCAGCAGGTATGTGGTTTCGGTCACTTCGTTGAACCGCTGATCCCCTTGAATGCGTCACCAGGAAGTCATCCGCATGCAAAGGGCCGACCCTTGCGCCGTGGACAACTTGGAGGACCTTGTGGCCAGCCCTGGCGACTGGAATCAAGTGGGGTACGGCGGAAATCCCGTCGCCGGGAATCCTCGTGTCCTCGACGGCTTCACACGGGATTTTCGTCTGCTTCGGGATCTGGCGGGTGACGTCGACGCCGGCCTCGACAACATGCTGCGCACCGCGTCGGACGGCGGCTTCGAGGGGAAGACGGCGGACGCTCTGCGCACCTACGTGAAGCAGTCGCTGAAGAAGTTCATGGCGAACGCCCACAGCGCCTTCGACCTCGCGGCCTCGGCCACGGCCAGATACGCGGACGCACTGCGGGACGCCCAGGGCCGGGCCGAGAGCGCCGCGGCACGAGGAGGCGCGGTGGCGATCCCGCCGGCCGGCCTGGTGGGGAAGGACGCCCCGCCCCCCGCGGAACTCACCGCCGCGAAGAACGACATCGCGGCCGAGGTCGACTTCATCACCGGCGAGGCCAAGATCCTTGAAGACGCCCTCCGGTCGGCGGCCGACATGGTGTCCTCGCCCATCGCGCCGCCGAAGAAGAGTTTCAAGCAGAGGCTCGTCGAGGGGCTCTGGAAGGCGCTGGAGATCGTCACGATCGTGGTCTCGATCGTGGCGATGATCGTCGGCGGCCCGCTGGGGCTGCTGGCGTTCGGCCTGGGCGCTGTCCTCTTCTTCAAGGCGCTGGTGGACTACCGCCAGGGCAAACTCAACGGCGTCGGCCTCGGCCTTGCCTTTCTCGGCATAGTCTTCCCGTCGACCAAGGGCCTCACCACGGCCGGCGGACTGCTGCGGATGCTCAAGGCCGGCGCCAGTATCGGCGCGAAGGGTGCCGGCAAGGCCCTCTCCGCGGGAGGCCGTCTCGTGATGCAGGGCGGCAGACTCGTGATGGCGCCCCGGACGATGGCCGCCATGACCGGCCAGGGGCTGTGGAAGCTGTTCCAGGCCGGCGGCCGCATGTTCGCCACCGGCATGTCCCGGCTGCCCGGCCTCCTCGCCGGCACGCCCCGGGCCCTCATGGGCGCGATGCGGATGGCCGGCGGCTTCGCCAGGGGCATGATGCGGTCGGCGCGGTTTGCGCTGCGCCGCGACTTCTTCATGGCCACCGCCTTCGTCGGCGGAGGCATGGGCCGACGGCTGGGCGTCTACGCGCTCACCAACGTGGGCCGGGCCTTGGACTTCGCGGTGGCGGCGCTCCTGCCGCTCCGCTACGCCGAACTCACCAAGTACGGCTTCCGGGCTGCCTTCCGCATGGGCATCCTCGAACGCGGCCTGCTCGGGAAGCCCTCGATCGGCGGTGCCCTCGGCAGGACTGCGGGCTCCGTCGGCGACCTGGCCTCCAGGACCGGCCGAGGGCTGAGCGCCCCCGACGCCGCGAGGCCGTTCGGGGAACGCGGCAAGCTGGTCGTGCCCGGCACCTCGGCCTGGGACGACGCGGTCGACGAGCTGACCGAGTTCATGCCCCCGCCGACCGCGCTGCCGCGCTCGACGGGCGCGAGTTCCCTGTCCCGCGTACCCGGGATCCCGTCGGGCCGGTTCGCCAGCGCCGTCGACGACCTCGTGGAGCCGGCCGCCTTCAGGGACCTGGACGCTCTCGGCTTCCGCTTCGGTCCGCTGCTGCGCAACGGCGGCATCGATGTGTCCGACCTGGGCGCCGGTGGACTGCTGCCCCCGCAGTTCCGCAACGCCCTCGACGCCCTGGACGACCTCGACGAGTTGGCCGGGACCGGCACCGCCGTCCGGTCCCCTCTGCTGGAGCAGCCGCAGAGCGCGGTCGCCCGTCTGCGGGACCTGGACACCTTCACGGGCATGGACCGCACCGGGACCGGTCTGCTGAAGCCGATGGACGAGCTGGCGGAGCTGGCGCCCTTCAGCATCGACGGCAAGTTCGGCGGTCTGACCACGGTCCAGGTGCGCAAGATCCTCGACGGTGAGATCGACCTGGTGGGCGTCGTACCGGACGGGGTGATCCTGCGCATCGGCAAGACCGACCCGGTGAACGTCCATGCCGGGCTGAAGGGCGAGGTGACGGTCCGCGTCCTCGACCCCGACGAGCTGGGCACCGGCCCGCTGGCAGGGAAGTTCACCGGAGCGGACGCGTCGGCGGGCCTCGGCTTCAAGCTGGACGAGCTGGCCCGGCTGCTCCCGGACAGGTCGGGCGAGCTGGGCCGCGCACGGGAGTTGCTGGGGCTGGGGCCGGTGAAGACCGACCTCGTCACCAAGCCGGTTCCCGCGCAGCCTGGGTTCCCCCCGCTCACCCTGCGCGAGATCATCACCGGCGGGGCCGTCGGCAAGACCGGCGCCGAGCGCTTCCAGGCCTGGGTCAGGGCACAGAACGCCGCCGTCGACCTCGACACGGCCGGCCAGAAGCTCGCCCAGGTCGCCGACCTGCCCCACGTGTCGCCTCTGCACCGCGCCGAGGCCGAACTGGACCTGAGCGCGGCCGAGTTGAAGTTCAATCACGCGCGGCTTGAGTTCGACCAGCTCGGCATGAACCTGGACACCGTCCGCCAGAACATCACGGTGATGATGGTCCGCCTGGACGGTCCGGGGGCGCACCTGCCCGTCGGCGAACTCCGGCTGCTGGACGACCTGGCACAGCCCACCGGGCGGTGGATCACGATGGAGCCCGGGGAGCAGATCACCTACGTGCTCAGAACGGACGCCGGGATCGTCCCGGACGTGAAGGTGGCGATGGTCGACGGCCACTTCACCGTCACCGGCGCCGACGGCATCGTCACCAGGTACGGCCCGGACGGCGCGCCCCTGCGCGTCGACGTCCCGGTGCGCCCGGAGGCGCCGGCGGGGCCGTCGACGGTCCACGGCGCCGATCCGGTGCAGGTGGACGTGCCGGTCGTGCCGCAGGTCCACTGGCTGGTGCGGCAGGACGTGGACTTCGCGGCGTCCAGTCTCAAGTCCGGTATGAAGACCCACCTGACCGCCGAGGGGCTCGTACCGGTCAAGATCGACGGCACCACCAAACCGTTCCAGGCGGTGACGACGGCCAACGCCAAGGGGTTCAAGGCAGAAAGCCCGTTCACGGCCTTTTCCCCGCCCGGCAGCATCGTCAAGAGTTACGGCAACCAGGAGATCGGACTCGATCTGATCGCCCTCCGGAACGACATCAACGCCGGGGTCGAGAACGTCAGGAACATCGAGATCCTCTCCACCACCAAGGTCCAGGACGAGATTCTCGAACAGATCCGGATCAAGACCGAAGTGCTCGATCTGGAAGTCCCGTCGACGTTCACCCACACGACCGGGAACAAGGAGATCCAGGAGTTCCTGGCCAAGAACGGCGTCGCCAAGCGGGTGGCCGCCAACGTCACCGCCGATATCAAGACCCTGTTGCAGGTGCGCCGGGACAACACCTGGCTGATCAAGGGCGTAATCCCCTCGGACTACCTGAGGGGCCCGTATGCGACGGTCGACTCCCTGAAGCACGTACCGGCCGCACCGAGCACATCACTCACGGCCCCCACGAACGCACTGGAATCGGCGGGCCGCGCCTCCGGATCCGGGCTGCCGCCGGTGGAAGTGCGCAAGCCGGTCCTCAAGTCGGACGACTTCTACATGTCCAACGTCGACCTTGAGGACCTGCGCGGCGTCAAGCTCGTCCGGCAGGACGACCTCCACATGTCCCAGCTGGACCGCAAGGGGCTGCGCAAGTCGTACTTCGATCCGGACGTCGGCATGATCCCTGCCAACCCGGAAGGAAGGACGACCGCGTTCCAGCATGTCGCCGGCGCGGAGAACGCCACCCGGAAGGAGAACAGCCCTTTCACCTCCTTCGCCGAAATCGGCAACCACAAGGTCTACGGCGACATGGAGTTCACCCTCGACGTCTACAAGCTGGGCGTGGACATCAAGGCCGGATGGCTGCCGGACGTGGGGATTCTCCCGGCCAAGGACCTGCAGCGGCTGATCGCCGACCAGATCGAAAGGACCATCGGCAAACGCCTGGACTTCACCTCCTCGCTCACCGGGAACAGCTCCCGGCAGGACGTCCTGAACTTCCTCAAGAGCCACGACGTCAATCCGGCCAAGTCCAACAAGTTCGTCGGGGATGTCCGGGTCCTGCTCAACACCACCCGCGACCAGGAATGGCTGATCAAGGGCATCATTCCCAAGAGCTATCTGGAGGGTCCGTACCCCCGGGCGGCGGTGTCCTCCGGCATGGGTGACGCGGTGTCGGCCGGCCCGCTCCACGGTCTCGACGAGGCCGCCGGCCACCTCCGTCTGTCGGACACGTTCAAGGCGGACCTCGAGGCGAAGCCCGTCTTCGCCGAACTGCGCGGCCCCAAGGGCGTGAACTCCGGCACTCTGCGCATCGGCGAGGTCGGCCCGGCTGGTGAGCGCGTGGCCTTCGACGGCCCGGCGGTCCCGGCCGCTCCCGTCACCGCCGCGACGCCGCCTCCGGCGCCGCTGGCACCGCCGCGGCCTCCCGCCGTTCCGTCCGCTCACCCGGCTCCCCATGCTCCTTCCGCTCCCCCCGTTCCGCTGCTCGGCAAGGGAATCGGGGGAACGGCACCGGTTCCACCGCCCTCCGTGGGCACGCACGGGTTGGGGTCGGGACTGGATGCCGGGACCCCCGTGGTCAGGCACACACCGGGCGGGGACACCTCGCACTGGGTGATCGACGGCAAGGCGACGTTCGGACGCTACAAGATCAGGAACACCGAAGACGGCTCCGTTTCCCTGGTCTCCGCCAGCGATCGCGCGTGGGCGACCCTCGACAACGCCGCCGCCTCACGCCAGGCGTTCGAGGCGGACCAGCTGAAGAGGGCGGCCGAGCAGCTGAAGAAGGCGGATCTGCAGGAGGGCGGGAAGTACCTGAGTTCGGGGTACCGGTCGATCAATCCGCTGCTGGCCGCGTTCGAGGAGGCCGGGTACACGGCGGCACAGGTGCGACATGTGGGTTTCGACTTCTCGGAGCGGGCCGCCGACGTTCTGGAGTACTGGAAGCGGGTGGCCACGGAACGCGGGTACGCGTCGCGGCAGGTGACGGAGTCCTGGGACATGCAGGACCTGCACAGGTGGCATGACAGCATCAAGTCCATCCACCGGGCCTGGGACGACTTCCCGTCCCCGACGATCCCGGGCAACACCGTGGTGCGCGGCGACAGCCAGCAGATCTTCTCGTCGTTCGACGGGATCCTGGATCCGGCCCACTACCCAGGAGGCGGGTACCACGACGTCGGGAGGACCATCTCCTGGCCGGGGATCATGTCCACGACCACGGGGAGCGCCACCACACACAACTTCGTCAACTCCAAGGCCGTGATCTGGAAGTTCGACGTGCCGGAGCAGGGTCATCCGGGCCGGGTGCTGGGCTCGGAGAACCTGGCCGAGGCGGAAGTGACGTTCCCGGTCAACACGCAGATCAAGATCAACCAGGTGCTGGTGCGGGACGGTCACTTCGCGCAGGAACTGACCGGCGAGTTCGGTGACAAGGCCAAGGTGATCGTGTTCGCCGACATCCTTCCCGCCGGTGGCGCGGTCCGCGGGACCGTTGACGAGCTCGCCGGCAGCCTCCGCGCAGGCGACACGTTCACGACGAACGTGCCACGGCTGGACCGCTTCGACGTTCCCGCGCCCCGCAGCGAGACGGTGCTCCTGCGTCCGGAGCAGGTCGCCGGGGCGTCGCACGTGCGGGTGGAGTGGGACAGGGCTCCGCTGGAGGGGGGCGGTTTCACGCTCACCGACGAAGGGGGCGGTGCGCGCCTGGTGTTCGGCGCGGATGAGGCCCTTCAGTTCCGCGACTACCGGGTTCCGGGGACGGACGGCTTCCTGCGGTTCGAGGCCGCACCGGGTCCGGGCACGCTGCCCCGGTGGGTCGGCCCGGACGGGGTGCCGCCGGCCGGTACCGGTGCGGTGGTCGACCCGGTCAGGGGCGCGCTCGGCGTGGTCACTGGTGTGAAGGTGGGGACGCCGGACGGGGCCTGGACCGCCCGGTTCGACCTCGACGGCACGCGACTGTCCGAGGAACTGCGTCTCTCCGGCCACGCCGGCGGCGCGCTGACCGATGCACGGCTGATCACGACGTTCACCCGAGGGCCGGGCGGTGAGATGGTGCCGACCCTCCGGTTGGCCGCGCCGGGGCTGGGTGACGGGGCCTTCTCCGTCGTACGGCTGCCGGGTGGGGACGCGGCCGGGCGGCTGCCGGCCGGGGGCTTCGCGGTGACCGACCTGGCGAACGGTGACCGGTTCGTCTTCGACCGCGCAGGCCGGTTCGTGGACGTCCCCGCGGACGCCCCGCCGATACGGCTGGACGCTGCCGGGACGACCCTGCCGGACCCGAACGTCGGCCCGCTCACGGCCCTCGACGACTTCGGCGGCCCCCTGTCCGAGCGGTTCCCGCTGCACTCCATCCCCGAGCACAACCCCCTGGCCGGCGGCGCGGCCGACCTGCCCAGGATCGAGCTGCCCGGTGCCGACGCGCCGGCCGTCGCCCGCGCGGCGGACATCGCGCCGCCCGCCGACCTGACCCTCATGCGCCTGACCGAGTTCCAGGACGTGCCGTTGTCCGGCGCGGGCGACCTGGCCGGGCTGGAGTTCCGGATCGTCGGCAGTAACGCCGCCGACGGCGTACCCGGTACGTTCCGGCTGGACGTCACGCAGGCCGCCCCGACACCGCACGGGGCGGGACCGCAGCCGCGGTTCACGGTGGAGCGCCTGGACAGCGGCACGTTCCGCGTCACCGACCCGGCCGGCACCACCCGTTGGGAGTTCAGCGCCGGCGGAGACTTCCTCGCCCGTGAGACTGCGCTCGTCGACCACGATCTGGGGCTGCCGTCCGGGCTGTGGTTCAGGAACACGGCCACGACCACGACGGACGGCATCACCTCCAGGATCGTGGGGCTGGTCGGGCCCCGCGAAGTCACCGATTCCTTCCCGCTCACCACCATCGACCGAACGCTTCAGGACCGTCTGCCGGGCGGCTTCACCCTGACCGACAGCGTCACGGGCAGCCGCTTCCACTACGACGCTGACCTCCACCTCGCGTTCCGCGACCTGCCGGCCCATGACGGCTCCGGATTCCTGCGCTACACGGAGGGCGCTTCCGACATCCCGCCCGTCCGGCTGGACGACCTGGGCGGCCCCTCGGGCCTGGACGACCTCGCCCAGATCTTCGAGCGCACCCTGGACGAGGCATCGGGAGGAGTGCGTCCGATGCCAGACGTCACCGACCTGTCCCTCGGTGCCGCTCCGCACCTGCCCGGCCTGGACGATGCCGCCACCCTGCGACTGTCCGACGCCCTCGGCGAGCACGGCGACCAGTGGCTCACCCGACTGAGCCCGGGCGACGCGCCCGACCTCGACCTCCGCGCGGCCTGGCGAGCACTGGACGAGCACTGGACCGGGCTCCTGGAACGGACGCCCGGGATACGGCTGACCGGCGCGGACGACCTTGCCGACCTCGAAATACGGGTGCTGCGTGTACCGTCCACCGACACGGCACCGGGCTCGTTCCGCCTCGAACTCCTCGACCGTGCCCCGGCGGCGGACGGAACGGCCCGCGGCGCGGACTTCACGGTCGAACGGATCCCGGACGGCGGGTTCGCCATCACCGACCCGACCGGCAACACCACGTGGACGTTCGCCCAGGACGGCTCCTTCCTGGGCCGTGAGGCCGTGCTCACCGGGGAGGGACTCCCCTCCGGCCTGCGGGTCTCGGCGACCCACCACCAGGCGGGCGGGTTCACGCAGGTCGATCTGCTCGGTCCCGACAGTGCCGTCAGATCGCTGCAGGTCACCGCGCCGGAGGGCGCGCTCGCCGGGCGGCTGCCCGGTGGCTTCACCCTCACCGACACCGTCACCGGCAGCCGCTTCCACTTCGACCGGACCGGAGCCCTCGTCTTCCGCGACCTGCCGGCCCGTGACGGCTCGGGCTTCCTGCGGTTCACGGAGGGCGCGCACGGCGCGCAGCCGACCCGGCTGGTGGACCCGCTGTCCGAGCGCTTCCCGCTCAGTTCCATCCCGGAGGAAGACGTCCTCGACGAGGGCCTCACCGACATCTCCCAGCTCTTCGACCGCACCCTCGACGAGGCGTCGGCCATACGGGCCGACCTGCCCGGGGACGCGGCAGCGGTGGACCTGTCGTCCATCTCCGGAGCCATGGAGTTCCTGCATGTCGCACCCGATTCCCAGGCCATCCAGAACCTGGACCTCCTGCGCGTTCAGCAGCTCGCGGGCGACGCCACCGACTCGCTGAACAGCTTCCCCGGGCTGCGGCCCGAACTCCTCCACGACCAGCTCCGCCAGATGACCGCACAGGCCCACGAGGGCATCCGGCAGGGCGCCGCCACCGTCATGCGGGAGTACCAGAACCTCCCCCTGGCCACACGCCTGGAGGACCTCCAGGGCGGCGGCAGCCGCGTCTTCGGCGACTTCACCGTCACGCCGACCCCGCACGGCGGCCCCGGCGGCAGCCG
The DNA here is from genome assembly GCF_003963535.1 of Streptomyces cyaneochromogenes. Lineage (GTDB taxonomy): Bacteria > Actinomycetota > Actinomycetes > Streptomycetales > Streptomycetaceae > Streptomyces > Streptomyces shaanxiensis. The sequence goes on from NZ_CP034539.1 coordinate 9,578,568, forward strand.
CTTCACCGTGACGCACACGCCGACGGACCTGACCACCGGCTTCGGCCCCAACCGTGAGCTGCTCTACCGGGAGGTGTTCGTCAGGGGTGGCCCGGCCGACCTCGACGGGACCAAGCTCGGGCTCACCGGCCGCGCCGCCGAGGGCGGTTGGACCCCCGACTCCTTCCAGTTCGTGGGCACGCAGGCGGCCGACGACGCGTTCACCGTCACGCGTCTCGACCCGAACCTCCCGACCGAGGTGCGCGGCGGCTTCACCCTCACCGACGCCGCCGGCACGACGAAGTGGCACTACGGCCCCGAGGGCACACTCGCCCTGAGGGACGTCCAACTCGCCGGAGACCGGGGCGTGTTCCGGTTCGAGGCGGGCACTCCGGACGGGACGCCACGGGTCCTCGACGCGTCGGGCAACGCGTCCCTGACCCTGCGCGCGGAGCGGCTCGACGACGGCCGGATCGCCCTGATCCACACGGCGCCGGGCACCCCACCGCTGGAGCGGACCGTCTTCGACGCGAGCGGCGGCAAGCTGCTGGAGGAGACCTTCGCCATCCGCGGCAGCGGCGGCAAACCCACCGGCTCGTACTGGACCATCGACCACATGACCGGCAAGGGCGTCCGCGTCAACGGCGACAACACCCCCTTCACCGGCCGCTTCGACACCGCCACGCTGGAGACGTCCCCCACCGGGCAGTTCAAGCTGACCGGCAAGGAGCCCGGCAAGGTCACCCTGTTCGAGCGCGAGGTGCTGAAGAACGGCAACACCCTGCACATCGCCCGGGACCGCTTCGGCCACGCCCGCTGGACCGAGTTCGACGACGCGGGCAACCGGGTCCGGTCCGGCGAGCGCATCGGGGACCCGGACCAGCGGACCTACCACGACGTGCCGGACGGTTCCTGGCGCCTGCTCAACACCTCCGACGTGCGCACCTACCACAAGGCCCTCGACGGCGGCCTCGTGCGCGCCGAGAAGGGCGCCGACGGCCACTGGACCTGGCAGCGCTTCGACAAGGACGGCGTGGAGGCGCTCTCCGGCACCCGGCACTGGAGCGCGAACCACGTCGCCTTCAAGGACACCTTCGTCGACCCCGCCACGGGACTGGAGACGGTGGCCCAACGGCGCGGCCAGACCTGGCCGTTCGGCGGACTGCACGGCTCCCGGATGTACCAGGAGCACTCCCTGCTGCCCGGTCATGCCCCGGCCGGAACACGGATCGACCCCGACACGTATACCGGTCTGGGACCGGCGAACGCGCAGATCGAGAGCCTGGAGACGCTGGCGGACGGCGGCAGCCTGCTCGTCAAGCGGTTCGCCGACATGCGCCCGCCCGCCTTCATGTGGAAGGGCGCGGCGGGCCGCAACCCGTTCGACAACTTCTTCGGCGACCTGTTCGCGGGCGACTCCCTGAACCGCGTGAGCCACTGGACCCAGACCGCCGCGGACGGCACCACGGTCACCGGCGTCCGGCTCAACCCGTCGGGCGCCAACTGGGTCGACGTCGACCAGTTCGGCCGTGTCGTCCGGGAGAGCCGCAAGCTGGACGACGGAAGCGTCATCGAGATCGGGCGCAGCGCCGAGGACGCCACGCGCTGGGCGCCGCTTCCTGAGTACCGCGAGGGCGCCCCGTACGAGCTGCACTGGCGGAACACGACGACCGGCGAGACCGGCACGCGGCACGCCGACGGCCTCGGACAGTGGCGGGACGTCTTCACCGACAGTGAGGGTGTCGAACGCGTCCGGCTGCGCAGCGAGGGCGCCGGGACACGCGAGTACCTCTTCGACGCACCGACGCCACACGACCTCGCCGGCAACGACCGCGCGGGCGTCTGGGTCGACAGGAACTCGCTGCTGCACATCACCGGCCGGCGGGACCTGGTGGGCGACGTGTTCGTCGAGTCGTCCGGCAGCCCCTACCGCACCGACTGGACATGGAAGACGTACGACTCCGCCCACCCGGCCACCGTGCTCGACGAGGGCATCCGCAAGCAGAACCGCGGCTCGCTCTACTCACGCACCTGGGACGACTCCTTCGTCGACCTCGACCGGCTCGGCAACGTGGTGCGCGAGCGCAACGCCACCGACGCCGGCACCTCCTGGGTCGACGCGGTCCGGCAGCCCGACGGCACCTACAAGTGGACGAAGACCGCCGCCGACGGCACGGTCCACTCCGAGGGCGTACGGGTGTACGACGATGTGGCGAAGGGCCGCTGGCGGGACCTCATCGACGACCAGGTGGTCCGCAGCAGGGACGGCGGACGGGTTCGCGAGTACGCGTACGGGATCGAGACCACGCAGCCTCCAGCGGCGCCCGCGGCCGACCTCCCGCGCGGGACAACGCTGCGCGATCTGCTCGACCAGTCCGCACGCCACTTCGAGCCGCCCCGCACGGTCCGCGTGGACCGGGAGGCATGGAAGGAGTACGACCTCGGCAAGGTCTTCCGCGAGCGCGTCAAGGTGGAGGGCGACCCCGTCCGCTACCGCGAGGTCGACAAGCAGTGGGGCCAGTGGCGGGAGTACCAGAACGGCCACCTGGTCGAGCAGCGTGTCTTCGACGGACGGGTCTACAGGACCGACCCCTTCGGCCGGCTGAGCATGTCGGGCCCGGCCGTCGTCCCCCACTACCTCGGCGGGGTCCTGCCCAAGGTCGGCGGCGAGGTCGGCCTGCCCGGCGACCGCGCCTGGCAGCTCATCGGCCGGGAGGCCGACTACCGCGGCGCCGACATCGAGGCCCTGGGCTATCTGCGCGAGGTCCAGGACCCGTGGCACGCTCTGTTCCAGGGCGTCAGGAACGGCGAGTCCGTCGAGATGCCCATGTGGCAGCGCGAGCTTCGCAGCTTCCTGACCTCGTTCAGCACCGGGTTCGTCACCGACTTCACCGCGGGCCTGCTGATCACCGAGCTCACCAACAACGGCAATCTCAAGCCGGAGGACGTCTTCAAGGCGCTGCTGTCCGGAGCGGTCGGCGGCACCTTCGGCGGAGGGCTCAACGTCCTGTACAACCACACCCGGCTCGGGTACCTCAAGACCACCATGGGCCAACTCGACTGGGCCGCGCACCCCAAGCAGTCGATGGCCGGGCTCACCGACGACTGGGCCACCGACTGGACCGCCTTCGAGAAGCCCACCCGCTGGCGCACCGCCACCTACGCCAACACCGTGGGCCTCGCCACCGGCGCGCTCAGCGGCTTCGTCAGCACCGCCATCAGCTCGGCGGTGTTCGGGGTCAACGGCAACGAGATCCAGGGCGTCGACGCGCTGCGGGCGGGCATGTGGGGCGCCGCGGGCTCGCTGTTCGGCGGGGTGAGCACCGGCCTGGCGCGCAACGCCTGGCACCTGGCCACGGGCTCCCGGGTCTTCCACAAGGGCGGCCTCGGCGAGCTGGGGATGAACTGGGTGGAGTCCGCGCTGTCCAAGTACATCGCTTTCCAGATCGCCCAGGCGGACAGCCTGAACGGGAACCACCTGCCGTCCCCCGGCCGGGCGTTCCCGAAGCCGGCCACCACCCCCGCGGCGCCACCGCCCCCACCGGCCCCGCAGCCCCCGGCCGACCAACCCGAAGCACCCGTCCAGGGATTGGAGCTCCCGTGACCACCACCGCCATCCCTGCCGTGCACCGGGTCGCCCCCAAGGGCCGCGGCGCCCACCGCAGCATCACCGCCGCCGTACGCGCCGCGGTCGACGGCGACGAGATCCGCATCGCCCCCGGCGACTACGTCGAGGTGCTGGTCCTGGACCGCGCGGTGAGCCTGCTGCCGGACGAAGGGCCGGACCACGCCGTACGGCTGCTGGCGGCGGACCCTGGCCGACCCGTCCTGGAGATCACCGCACCGCACGTCCGCGTCGACGGAATCGCGCTGACCGGCCAGGATCCGGTCCTGCCCGCAGTTCTGGTGGCGGCCGGCGGCCTGGAGCTGGACGGCTGTGAGATCTCCGGCGGCCGCATCGAGGCCGGCGGCGACGCCTCGCTGGCGCTGCGCGACTGCCGGGTCTTCGGTGCCGCCCTGGCCGGGGTGCACGCGAACACCACCGGCCGGACCGAGCTGATCGACACCCTGGTCGAGGACGTCGACGGCACCGGAGTCGTCCTGGGCTCCGCCACGACGGCGGACCTCCTCGGGCTGACGGTCCGGGAGGTCACCGGATCCGGGGTCCGCGTACGGGGCCGGGCCGCGGCCGTGCTCCGCGACTGCCGGATCACCGGCCCCGGCCGCAGCGGGCTGCTGATCGAGGACGACGCGTCCGTGGCCGTGCTGGACTGCCGGCTGGAGGAGACCGGCGCGGAAGGCATACGGGTGCTGGGAAGTTCCCGCCGTCCCGAGGGGAGTCCGGGGCGTCCCGAGGCCGCCGAGGGTGGTGTGGTCCTCGCCGACTGCCAGGTGCTGCGTACCGGCACGGACGGGGTCGCCGTCTCCGGCGCCGGGGACGTCCTCCTCCTGACCACCGGGATACGGGGCGGCTCCGGGGCCGGCGTGAGCGCCGACGACGACAGCACGGCCGTACTGGTCGACTGCCGGGTGGACCGGCCGCACGGCTCGTGCCTGGTGGCCCGGGGCACCGCCCGGCTGTCCGCGGAGGGCACCTCGGTGCACGGCAGCCGGGCCAACGGGCTGCTGGCGGGCGGCCGTTCGCAGGTGACCCTGGCGTCGAGCGACGTGACGGACTGCGGTTTCAGCGCCGTCCACGCCTGCGACGACTCCCGGCTGTCGTTGACCGACTGCCGGATCGGCTCCACCCCGGAACACGGCGTCCGGGCCACCGACCGGGCCGAGCTCACCGTCGAAGGCGTGCGCATCAGCGACTGCGGACTCTCAGGCCTCCAGATCGACTCGGCGGCGGCCGCGCGGGTCCGCGGACTGTCCGTGCTGCGCGGCCGCGCCGGGATCAACGCCGAGTCCACCGGCACGGTCGTCCTGGAGGAATGCGATGTCACGCAGGCCGAACGCGCCGGCATCACCTGCGGCACCGGCACCACGGCCGTGCTGCGGGACTGCCGGATCAGCGGCACGGGCACCGCGGGCCTCGTGATCGGCGAGCGCGCGACCCCCAGCATCGAGGACTGCACCGTGCGCGACGCGACCGGCTCCGGACTGGTCCTCGGCCCCGCGGCCGAACCACGCGTCAAGGCCGTCACCGTGGCCCGCACCGGCAAGAACAGCCTGTTCGTCGGGGAGAAGGCGCGCGGCACCTTCGAGGAGTGCGTCTTCGCCGGTGCCGGCCGCGATGGCGAGGCGTTCCCGGCCGTCCATATGGCGGCCGGCAGCGCGCCCGTGCTGCGCGCCTGTGTGGTGCGGGACGCGGAGGAGGACGTCGCAGCGGAGAAGGGAGCCCGTCCGGTGTTCGACGGCTGCGTCTCACGCAATGTGACCAACCCCGCCCTGCCCACCGGCCGCGCCGAAGCGCTCGCGTCCGCCGAGGGCGGCGACACGGCCCCGGCGACCCAGGCGCGGGAGACCGAAGCCCCCTCCGAGGACACCCTGGAGGACCTGCTGGCCGAACTTGACGGACTGGCCGGTCTGGACAGGGTCAAGAACGACGTCTCCTCGCTGGTGAAACTGATGCAGACCGTGCGCCGCCGCGAGGAGATGGGCCTGTCCGCACCCCCGCTCAGCCGCCACCTGGTCTTCACCGGCAACCCCGGCACCGGCAAGACCACCGTCGCCCGCCTCTACGGCCGTATCCTCGCCGCCGTCGGCCTCCTCGACCGCGGGCATCTGGTCGAAGCCGACCGCTCCGCCCTGGTCGGCGAGTATGTCGGCCACACCGGCCCGAAGACCACGCGCGTCTTCGAACAGGCCCGGGGCGGCGTCCTCTTCATCGACGAGGCATACACACTCACCCAGTACGCCGGCACCAACGACTTCGGCCAGGAGGCCATCGCCACCCTGCTGAAGCTGATGGAGGACCATCGCGACGACGTCGTCGTGATCGTGGCCGGATACCCCCGGGAGATGGAGACGTTCGTGCGCTCCAACCCCGGTCTGGCCTCTCGCTTCAACCGCACGCTGCTCTTCGAGGACTACGGCTCCGCCGAACTGGTCAGCATCGTGGAGCACCAGGCGGCCCAGCACCAGTACGAGCTCACGCCGACCGCCCGCGAGGCCCTGACCGCCCACTTCGACACGCTGCCCCGGGAGCGCGGATTCGGCAACGGCCGCGCCGCCCGCCAGCTGTTCCAGGCGATGACGGAGCGTCAGGCCTACCGCGTCGCCGAGCTGTCCGACATCTCGGAGTCGGACCTGATGACCCTCACACCGGACGACCTCCCGTAGTCGACCGGCCCTGTCCTGCACCATCTCCACCAGCCCCTCTGCCGAAGGATCCGTCTCATGCCGCAGCCCCCCGTTCGGTCCGACCGCTCGGACGGCGAGTTCGCCGAACTGTTCGCCCGCAAGGCGCGTACGTCCCTGCGCGGCTTCCTGCCCGGCCGCCGGGTCTGGAACGCCGTCGGGGGTTCGGCGGCCGTGGTGCTGGTGATCGCCGGGGCCGCCTCGGTGGTCTCCGCCGTCGACTGGAGCTCCGGCGGCTCGGACAAGGTGACCACCGCGGCCGACAAGGAGGTACCCGGGGAGAAGACCTCCGCCGGTAACGGCGCGAAGCCTACGGTCGTGCCGTCGCCGAAGGCGGAGGACAGCGGCAAGAAGAACCCCGAGATCGTCTACGTGCCGGTGCAGGGCGGGGGCGGCGGGGCCGCGGCGGCGGAGTCCACCGCGGCGTCCGGCTCGGCGGACACCTCGGGAAACGGTGGCGCCGGCCAGGAGGGGCAGAGTTCCTCCACGGACCGCGGCACCCAGTCGACCACCACGACCGGCTACCTCTGGTCGGACGGCAGCGTGGACTCCGACACCAACGACTACTGGGACCAGAGCACCGTCACCGTCAAGTCCACCAAGCCCCTCACCTCGCTCAAGGTGGTCGTCAAGATCATCCAGACCGGCGGGGTCAGCAGTACCGGGACGTGGAGCTCCCTCGGGGACAAGATGCAGGTGGCCACGGGCGGCAACAGCGGCGAGCTGGACTACGTCGTGACGCTGAAGTCGGGGAACACGCTGGAACCCGGCACCTATGTCTTCAAGTTCCAGTACAACCACGACCAGGGCAGGCGGGATGCGGGCGGCGACCGCTACAACGTCACCGGCGTGTCGACCGATTCGGCGACCGAGTTCCGCAAGGGCGGTTTCTGAGCCGACGGCCGCCGCCGGGCCCACCGGGAGCTTCACAGGTGGCTCGTGTTGGGGCGCGCGGTGTCAGCAGGTGGGCCGCTGTGCGTGAGCCGGATCGAGGGCGTTGAGCACGAGCCGTGTGGCCACGTCGTGGTAGCTGATGCCGGCGTGTTCGGTGACCGCGGCCGGGCAGACGTCCTGGAGCCTGATGTTGGTGACGTTCGGGGCGGCGCCGAGATAGGCCGAGGTGTACGGGGTGACGACCTCGTCGTACCGGGTGGCGATCACCGTGTAGCTGATGTCCGGGTGGGTCTCGCCGCCCCGGTTCAGGTCGTCGAGGAAGTCCGAGCCGATGAGCTGCTGGCTGCACGCCTTGCAGGCGGCCCCGAGGAGTACGGTGCCGCCGGGGATCGAGGCGGCGAGCAGGCCGAGGCCCGAGAACGTGGTGCCGTGGTTGGGCGGGCTGAGCGAGGCGAGTTTGTCGACCTCGGCCGCCCCGCCGCGGTGCTTGATGTAGTAGCGGGACACGACGCCGCCCTGCGAGTTCCCCACCAGGTCGACCTTCGCGACGCCGGTCGCGGTCCGGACCCGGTCGACGAAGTCCGCGAGCTGCCGGGCCGATTCCTTCATGTCGCCCGTGCCCAGCACGGCTCCGGAACCGCCGCCGTAGTTGAGGGCATAGACGCAGTACCCGGCTTCCTTCAGCTTCGGGGCCAGTGCCGCCCAGTTGTCGTAGCGGTTCTCCATGGTGCCGTGGACGAGCACGACGGGACGTGGATGCGCGGCGCCTGGGCGGCAGGTGAAGTCGTTTGCGCCGGTCGGTACGGCCGTGGGGTGGGCGAGGGAGTACGCGAGGGCCGACGGGAAGTCGTCCTGGGGCGGGCCTACCGGATCGGCCGCCGCCACCGGTTCGGCGTCGTTCGTGTCCGGGGCCGCCTGTGATCGGTCGACGTCGACCACGCCGATACAGACCGCCGCGGTGAGGGCGGCCAAGGACGAGGTCAGAAGGCGTCGGCGCCGGAGTCTGCGGGTGCGCATGAGGGTGTCTCCTCTGCCTGGCTGTCGTGGGGTGCGGCAGTGGATCCGTGCGTCACAGGAGAGAGACACGGAAGCTACTGGCGCGTAACGTCGGGTCCACACTCGCGCCGCCCAGGAGAGCCGCAACAGCGAAGCCGCGGGGGAGAGGGGAAAGGTGTCATGGGCGTGACATCTTTCCGGGAGGGGGAGTCACCGCGATGTCGTCACAGGTCGAGACGTTCTCGCGTCAGCCCTGGCACGAGCTGCCTCCGGTGCTGGCCGCGCTGATCCGCACCCGGAGCGAAGGCATCGTCACCGACATGATCAAGGCGATCGTCGACGAGGTGTCCGCCTACCGCCGCTCGCTCGACTCCGCCGTCGGCCGCGACCTGACCGAGTCGGTGCGCCGGGCCGTGCTGCAGTTCGCGGAGCTGATCGAGCACCCCGACAGCGCTCAGGACCATCACATCCGCCACTTCCGGCACCTGGGCCGTGTCGAGTTCCTCAACGGCCGTACGACGGACGGTCTTCAGGCCGCCTTCCGGGTCGGCGCACGCGTGGGCAGCCGGCGGTACGCCGAGATCGTGCAGGAGGCGTCACTGCCGCCCGAGAACGTCCTGACCCTCCACGAGGCCGTGCTGATCCACATCAACGCCCTGTCCAACGAGTCGGTGAAGGGCTTCCTGGCGGCCCAATTGCGCTCCGAGGGCGAGGTGAAGCGGGCCCGCCGGACCCTGGTGGAGCGGCTGCTGGAGCAGCCGAGAGGGCAGGAGCGGGTACCGCTGGGACCGCTGGCCGAGCGGGCCCACTGGACGTTGCCGAATGCCGTCGCGTGTGTGGTGGTGAGGTCGGCGCTGCGCTTTACCGTGCCCGGCGCGGACGGTGAACTGCTCTGCGTCCACCGCGGCGGCGACGTGGTTCTGATCGTCCCCGAGCCGGAGACCGGCGGGCTGGTCGACCGGGTGCGGGCCGCCGCCCGGGGTCGTGTCGCCCTCATGGGGCCCACGGTCCCGGCGCACGAGGCCTGGCTGTCCCTGCAGTGCGCCCGCCTCGCCCTCGACCGTCGTGCGCAACAGCCGACGGAGCAGGGCGACGGGGCCTTCCTGCACGTCGACGACGAGCTGGCGGAGCTGCACCTGCTCCGGGGTGCCCCCATCGGGCAGTTGCTCGGGCGACGGGTCCTGGGCGTCTTCGCGGACCTGCCCCGGGGACGGGCCGCCCGGCTCGCCGAGACCCTGGACGCCCTGCTGATGTCCTGGGGGCGTACGGCTCCCGAGGTGGCCCAGGCGCTGGGCATTCATCCGCAGACGGCGCGCAAGCGACTGCGCCAGCTGGAGGCGCTGTTCGGCGACCGGCTCGGCGACCCGCGCTTCCGGTTCGAGGCCCTGCTGGCGCTGCGCACCCATGCCCTGCGGCCCACCACCGGCTGAGCCGCGGGGCGTCACCAGTCGCGGGCGATCTCCGTCAAGTGGTCGCGGACCAGGGCGACATGAGGGTTGCCGGACGAGCCCGGGCGCTGGACGAGGAAGCCGGTGTTGATGGGCGGATCGTCCGGGTCGTGCAGCAGGACCAGAGCGCCCGAGGCCAGTTCGGCGGCGCACAGGTACCGGGGGAGCACGCTGAAGCCCGTACCGCCCGCCACCGCGTTCCTGACCGCGTTCAGGGCGGGCATGGTGACCGCCGGGTGGCACACCAGGCGCTTGCCGAAGACATGACGCCAGTAACGGCGCACGATCGGCAGGTCCTCGGCGTAGGCGACCAGCGGCACCCTGTGCAGCGCGGCGGGCCCGTCGGCAGCGACCCGCGCCGGTCCGCCGATGCGCTCCGCCCAGACGGGAGCCGTGACCAGCACGAACTCCTCGTCCATCAGCGGCACCGCGGCCAGGGTGCGACCGCGCGGCCGGTAGGTCGAGAGCACCAGGTCGTAGCGGCCCGCCCGCAGCTCCTCCAGGAGCGGCTCGGTCAGGCCCGGGGTGACGCGCAGCCGTACGCCCTTGTCGACCAGCGGTGCGAGGACGGGCATGACGCGGTCGGTCAGCAACTCGGCCGGGCCGGCGAGATGCACCGGCTCCGCCGGATGGACGTCGGCCGAGCCGCCCGGCCCCGTGACGCCGGCGAGGGCGTCCAGCGGCTCGACGATCCGGGAGGCGAGCTCGTCCGCGTAGGGAGCGGGGGCGACGCCGCGCGCCAGACGCTCGAAAAGCTCCCGGTCCAGTTGCCGCTCCAGGGCGCGGATCTGGGTGGTGACCGTGGGCTGGGACAGGCTCAGCAGACGGGCCGCGGCGGTGAAGGAGCCGGTGCGGTACACGGCGAGGAAGGTGCGCAGGAGGTTCAGGTCCACCGGCGCCGCGCCGCCGGGTCGGCCGCCCTCGCCGCTCTCATTGGAATCCCTATGCCTCATATGCATGAGCCTATTGGATTCCAATGGCAGGGCGCGCGTACGGTCGAGGCATCGACGTCCTGACGATCTGTACGCACAGCGTCAGGAAACCCCAGGAAACCCGCCTCCCGAATCTCGGAAAGAGCCCCCATGTCGAAGATCCTTTTCGTGCTGACCGGCGCCGACCACTGGACGCTGGCCGACGGCACCAAGCACCCCACCGGCTTCTGGGCCGAGGAGGCCGTCGCTCCGTACGAGGCCTTCAAGGCCGCCGGTCACGAGGTCGTCGTGGCCACGCCGGGCGGCGTCGTACCGCCCGTCGACCAGGGCAGCCTCGCGGCCGAGGTCAACGGCGGTCAGGAGAACGCCGACCGGGTCGCCGCCGTACTCGCCGCGATGACGGAGCTGCGGGAGCCGCTCCGGGTGGCGGACGTGGACCTCGACGACTACGCCGCCGTGTTCTACCCCGGCGGTCACGGCCCGATGGAGGACCTGGCGGTCGACGCCGACTCCGGCAGGCTGCTGACCGGCGCCCTGGAGTCCGGCAAGCCGCTGGGCGTCGTCTGCCACGCCCCGGCCGCCCTGCTGGCCGCGACCAAGGACGACGGCACCAACGCCTTCGCCGGCGCGAGGGTGGCCGCGTTCACCAACGCCGAGGAGACCCAGGCCGGCTTCGCGGACAAGGCCCAGTGGCTGCTGCAGGACCGGCTCACCGAGGCCGGCGTGCAGGTCCAGGTGGGCGAGCCGTGGGCCCCGCACGTGGTGGTCGACGGCAACCTGGTCACCGGCCAGAACCCCGCCTCCGCCGCCCCGCTCGCCGCCGAACTGCTGAAGAAGCTGGGCTGAACCATGGCCGCCGACCGGCTCGACGAGGTCCTCGACGCCGCGTACGACTGCCTGACCCGGTACGGCGTGCGGCGCACCACGATGGACGACATCGCCCTGCGCATGGGCGTGTCCCGCTCGGCGGTCTACCAGTACGTCCGCGGCAAGGACGACGCCTTCCGGCAACTCGCCGCCCGCCTGCACACCCGGGCGCTGCGGCGGGCCCGGGACGCCGCCACGGCCGAGGACGCCTCGTACACGACGCGCGTACGAGGCGTCCTGGCCGCCAAGCTCGACCTGGCCCGTGGTCTCACCGGGGACTCCCCGCACACCGCGGAACTCCTCGACGACAAGGCCCGGTTGTTCGGCGACATCTGCGGCACCTTCACCGCCGACCTGCGGCAGCTGCTGACCGCTCTGTTCGCCGAGGCGGGCACCTCCGCCACGATCGAGCCCGCCGAGGCCGCCGACATCTGCCTCGCGCTGGTCACCGGTCTGGAAGCGGCACCGGACGGCGAGCGACTGCTCGGCCCCGCGACGGAGGCGCTGCTGACCGGCCTGATGACAGCGGGCGACGCCCACGGCCACGACGGGCCGGCCGGCCTCGGCCGCGACGGTGCCTACGGCCCTTCCGGGCTGCCGGCACGGTGCGCGGCCGAGGCCTGATGCGCCTTCCTACTGCTGGAACGCGGCGCCGGCGTCACCGAAGCCCTGCCCCTTTCCGTCGTCCTGGGTGGCCTCACTGCCGGAGGCGCCGGCGCTCTGGTCCTTGAACGAGGGCCCTGCCCAGCTCTCGCTCCCGAAGGCGGCGCCACCCTGGCCCTTGTCGAACGACGGGCCCTGCCAGCTCTCGTTCCCGAAGGCCGCACCGGAGGTGCTCTGGTCGTCGGCGTCCGCGATGGCAGTGGTGGCGCCGCCGAGGACGACCATGGTTCCGAGGGCGGTGGCGGCAAGTGCGGTGCGAATACGCATGCGTACTCCTGTGGTGTGGGTGGTGTTGTCTCATGAAGATCACCCTCTGAACGCGAGAGGTACACCAGGAGCCACTCGGACGAGTGACCGCCGCATGGCAACCAGCGCGTTGTGATCGAGGAGTTCCCCGGCGGGGTGAGCGGTGCGACGATGCCGGGGTGATCACATCCTCGGACCCCGTCGACGACAGATCCTCCGGCCGCAGGCTCCAGGTGGAGACCCACGGCCTCGACGTGATCGCCGACACCGAACGCAAAGGCACGCCCCGGACCCTGTTCTGGCCCTGGTTCGGCGCCAACGTGTCCATCCTGGGCCTGAGTTACGGTGCCTTCGCGCTCGGCTTCGGGATCTCCTTCTGGCAGGCGCTCGCCGCCGGAGTCGTCGGCATCGTCTTCTCGTTCCTGCTGTGCGGGTTCGTCGCCGTGGCCGGGAAGCGCGGCTCCGCGCCGACCATGGTGCTCGGCCGCGCCGCGTACGGCGTGCGCGGAAACAGGCTGCCGTCGGTGATCTCCTGGATCCTCACCGTCGGCTGGGAGACCGTGCTCTGCGCCCTCGCCACCATGGCCACCGCGACCGTGTTCGACAGGCTCGGCTGGGGCGGCGGCACCGAGACCAAGGTGGTCGCCCTCGCCGTCGTGGCCGCGCTGACCGTCGTCGTGGGCGTCATGGGCTTCGACCTGATCATGCGCTTCCAGACCGTGATCACCGTGGTCACGGGCGTACTCACCGTCGTGTACGTCGCCCTCGTCGCCGACCACGTCCACTGGTCCGCCGTCAGCTCCGTACCGGCGGGCTCCGCACAGGAGTTCATCGGCGCGCTCGTCTTCATGATGACCGGCTTCGGCCTCGGCTGGGTCAACGCGGCCGCCGACTACTCCCGCTATCTGCCGCGCACCGCGTCGAGCCGGGGCGTGATCGGCTGGACCGCGTTCGGCGCGTCGCTGGCACCGCTGCTCCTGCTGGTCTTCGGGCTCCTGCTGGCCGGCTCCTCCAGCGGGCTCAGCGAAGCCGTCGCCGCCGACCCGATCGGCGCGCTGACGACGATCCTGCCGACCTGGTTCCTGGTCCCGTTCGCCGTCGTCGCCGTCCTCGGCCTGGTCGGCGGCGCGGTCCTCGACATCTACTCGTCCGGCCTGGCCCTGCTCTCGGCGGGCCTGCGCGTGCCGCGCTATGTGGCAGCCCTGTTCGACGGCGTCCTGATGATCGCGGGTTCGATCTACATCGTGTTCGTCGCCGACGACTTCCTCGGCCCGTTCATGGGCTTCCTCACCACACTCGGCGTCCCCATCGCCGCCTGGTGCGGCATCATGCTCGCCGACCTGGCCCTGCGCAGCCGCGACTATGACGAGCCCGACCTCTACCGCCCGACGGGCCGTTACGGCGACGTACCGCTCATCCCGCTGCTCCTGACGCTCACGGCCACCGCCCTCGGCTGGGGCCTGGTCACCAACTCGACGGCGAACTGGCTGGACTGGCAGGGCTATCTGCTCGGCCCGCTGGGCCTCGGCGGCAGGTCCGGCGCCTGGGCGTACGCCAACCTCGGCGTCCTCGCGGCCCTGGCGCTGGGCTTCCTCGGCACTCTGGCGCTGCGCCGCGGAACCATCCGCGCACAGGAAGCGCAGGCACCGAGCCCTACGGCGGACGAAGGAGCGACCGCGTGACCTCCGGGCTGCTCGCCGTCATCGACATGCAGCGCGTCTTCGCCGACCCCGACAGCCCCTGGGCGGCCCCTCGCTTCGCCGAAGCGGCGGCGGGCGTACGACGTCTGCTGCCGGCCTTCGGGGACCGGGTGACGTTCACCCGTTTCGTGGCCCCCGACAAGCCGGAAGGCGCCTGGCGCGCGTACTACGAGCAGTGGCCCTTCGCCCTGCAACCCCCGGACGCCCGACTCTGGCGGCTGACGGACGAGTTCGCCGCCGGCGCACTCCATGTGCTGGACGCCACCACCTTCGGCAAATGGACCCCGGAACTGGCCCGACGCGCCACTTCGGAGGGCCGCCTGGTCCTGGCCGGCGTCAGCACCGACTGCTGCGTTCTGTCGACCGCGCTGGCGGCCGCCGACGCGGGTATGGAGGTGCTGGTCGTCGCCGACGCCTGCGCGGGGGCGGACGACGACTCGCACGCCAAGGCGTTGCAGGTGCTGGACCTGTACCGGCCGCTGATCCGGGTGACGACGCTCGCCGAGCTGCTGAAGGACCCGGCATGACCGGCGGTCACGGCTGGGACGTCTCGGACTCCAGCGACGCCCGGGTCGCCGTGCCGTAGACACCCGACTCGTCGGTGAGGACCGCGCGGGTGACCTGGTAGGTGCGCACCGCGCCCTCGACCGTGCGGTCGTAGTCGCCGTCGGCGTCACCGCCGTAGAAGCCGATCTGGCGCAGCCGGAGCTGGAGTTCGGCCACCTCCGGTCCCTGGTCGCCGAAGCGCAGGACCGGGGGCCGTCCTTCCGCGCCGGTCGGTTCGGGGGCGGTGGCGCTCGGGGTGGTGCCCGCGCTGGAGGGGGCCGCGGTCGGCGTGGCGGCGTCGGTCGGGGTGGGGGAGCTGCCGGCCGGGGTCGTGTCGGGTGAGGGTGTCGAGCTCCGGGACGGCGAGGCGGACGCGGGGCCCGAGGAGCGGTCTTCGGGGGATGTGCCGTCCTGTGCCGAGCCGTTCGGGACGGGCGCCCGTATGCCCTCGGGCACGGAGTCGTCCCGTGACGGTCTGTCATAGGTGAGGAGCCCGCTCAGGAAAGCGGCCGTCAGCAGGGCGGCCAGAGTGGCGCCCGCTCCGGTGATCAGCACGGTGCGACGCCGGCGCCGGGAACGTTCCCGGGCATCCGCATCGAGGAAGGGCGGCGGGTCGGATGGCGCCTGCGCGCGGTCGGGGGACGCGGGTACGACGGTCGCGTTCGCCAACTCCCTTGACTCCCGAGGAACTTCCTCCTGATCCGTCCCGGCACGGTCACCGAGCTCCACGAACGGCCGTATGCGCACCGGATCGAAGTCCTCCGCGGCCGCCGCCTCCGCGGTGCGCGCCTCGCGACGTGCCTCGGACGCACGGTGGGTGCAGGAGCAGGCGGGGGTTCCGTCCGCTGCCCGGGGCGTACCGCACTCCGGGCAGACGGGGCCGTTCGGTTCACTCACTCAGGCGTCCCTCTCCGTGCGGGATCCAGAGTTTAGACATACGTTCTGCACGCAATCTCCATGCCCCTTTCGAAGGGCGGAACCGAGGCCTCCAGGCCGTCCGGAACCAGCCGCGCGAACAGGTCCCTCACGCCGACCGGCGTGGCGGCGTCCCCGTGCCGGGCCGGTCGAGGTGGGCGGTGAACCAGTCCCGGGCCAGTTCGGCGACGGTGGTGAGGGTGCCGGGTTCCTCGAAGAGGTGGGTGGCGCCCGGGACGACCGCGATCCGGTGCTCGCAGTGCATCCGGTCGGCGGCCAGGCGGTTGAGGCTGAGCACCTGGGTGTCTCGGCCGCCGACGATGAGCAGGGTCGGCGCCCGCAGGCGGGTCAACGCGGCCGGCGTCGCCAGATCTGGGCGGCCGCCGCGGGAGACGACCGAGCGGATGCCGGAGCCGGACAGTGCGGCGGCCTCCAGTGCGGCGGCGGCTCCGGTGCTGGCCCCGAAGTAGGCGACGGGCAGGCCGGTTTCACCGCGCAGCCACACAGACGCGGCGTGCAGGCGCCGGGCCAGCAGCAGGATGTCGAAGACGTTGTGCCGGTCGTGCGCCTCGTCGTCGGTGAGGAGGTCGAGCAGCAGCGTGGCCAGGCCCGCGCGGTTGAGGGCGGTGGCGACGTACTGGTTGCGCGGGCTGTGCCGGCTGCTGCCGCTGCCGTGCGCGAACGCCACGGCCGCCGGTGCCCCGTCCGGCACGATCAGACGGGCGCCGACCCGCGCGCCCGCGGCCGGGACCAGCACCTCGCGCTCCGACGGTGTGGCCGCGGCGGGGGAACGGGGCGCGGAGCGGGCGGCCTGCTCGAGAAGGGACGTGACCTCGGCGTCCGTGACCTGGGCGAAGTCCCGGTACCAGGCGCCCACCGAGCCGAGGATCCGGTGTGTGTGCGGGCAGACCACGTCGTCGGCCACCCGCCGCAGCCGGGCGACGCT
This sequence comes from Streptomyces cyaneochromogenes, assembly GCF_003963535.1. Lineage (GTDB taxonomy): Bacteria > Actinomycetota > Actinomycetes > Streptomycetales > Streptomycetaceae > Streptomyces > Streptomyces shaanxiensis. The sequence continues at coordinate 9,595,003 of NZ_CP034539.1, forward strand.
GTGGGCCGCCCCGACGGGCACCGCGAGCACGATCCGGGCGGCGCCCTGACCCCGTACGACCCGGCAGGCGGCCTCGGCCGTGGCCCCGGTGGCGAGTCCGTCGTCCACGACGACGGCCGTGCGCCCGGCGACCGGCAGCGCGGCCCGCTCCCGCCGGTAACTGCGCACACGCCGTTCCAGCTCGCCCCGCTCGGCGGCCTCCACGGCCTCGCGCTCACCGGTCCGCAGCCCGGCCGCGTCGATCACGTCCTGGTTGAGGACCCTGACCCCGTGCTCGCCGATCGCCCCGAAGCCCCACTCCGGCTGCCCGGGCACGCCCAGCTTGCGCACCACCAGCACGTCCAGCGCGGCGCCGAGACTTCGGGCCACCTCGACGGCCACGGGCACGCCGCCGCGCGGCAGCCCCAGCACGACGACATCCTGACCGCGTAGCTCCTGAAGCCTCTCGGCCAGCAGCCGCCCGGCCGCACCGCGGTCGTCGTAACGCATGCCGCCTCCCGCGCCCACCAGGGCGGGAGCCTGTCCCGTCCCTCTCAGGCTACGACTGTTGGCCCGCGGCCGGTGCTGGACGCAGGGTGCGGGGGTGGCGGGTTCCGGCCGAGCGGGGGCGCGCCCAGGGGCCAATTCGATTGCGTGCGTGTCCCCGGGCCCGGCATCGTGCCCGGACATCCGCGCCCGCGCCGTCCCGCCCGCAAGCCCGCTCGCCCGCTCGCTCGCCGAGGAGACATACCGATGTCCGACGTTCCCCCGCGCCGCCTGGCCCTCCTGGGAGGAGGCTTCTCCACCGAGGAGGACGGTCTGCTGGACGACTGGATCCTGGGCCACGCGCGCACGCCCCGGCCCCAGGTCTGCTTTCTGCCCACCGCGAGCGGAGACGCCCCCGCGTACGCCGAGAGGTTTCTGGCCGCCTTCGGCCCGCGTCCCTCCTGCGTGCCGTCCGTGCTGTCCCTGTTCGGGCGAACGCTCGACGACCCCGCGCTGCGTGCCTTCCTGCTCGCCCAGGACGTCGTCTATGTGGGCGGCGGCAACACCGCCAACCTGCTCGCCGTGTGGCGCGTGCACGGTGTGGACCGGCTGCTGCGCGAGGCCTACGACCGCGGCACGCTGCTGTGCGGTATCAGCGCCGGCGCCAACTGCTGGGCCGAGGCCTCGCACACCGACTCCTTCGGGCCGCTGACGGCCCTGTCGGACGGGCTGGGACTGCTGCCGGGCTCGGTCTGCCCGCACTACGACAGCGAGCCGGGGCGCCGCCCCTCCTACCACGCGGCGGTGGCGGGCGGAGCGCTTCCCGCCGGGTGGGCCCTGGACGACGGCACCGGGGCCCTCTTCACGGACGGGCTGCCGACGGAGGCGGTGACGCGCGCTCCGGGTGCGCGGGTGTACCGGGTGGAGCCGGACGAGGCGGGCGACGGCGTCCATGAGCGCGCCCTGCCGAGTCGCGATCTGCGAGCCGCGCCCGAAGGGGGCCGCTGATCACGATCCCGTGCCGGGCGACCCGGCACTTGGCGATATCCCGGCGGTACCCGGCGGCGGTTGCGGTGTTCAATCACTCGTATCGCGTCACGCATCACGGCACGAACGGACGGCCCCACACGTCAGGAGGCATCGTGATCGCCGCTCCCGAGCCCGGTCTGACCGAACGCGACATCGTCGAACGCGCCGTGCACCTGCGGCCCGTACTGCTCGAACGCCAGCCGGAGACCGAACGGCTGACGCACTACCCCAAGGACACCCACGACGACTTCCTGCGGGCCGGCTTCTACCGGATGCTCCAGCCGCGCCGGTACGGCGGCTACGAGTTCGGCCTGCCCACCTTCTACCGCGTGGCCACCGAGATCGCGCGCGGCTGCCCCTCCACCGGCTGGGCCCTGACGCTCACCTCCGCCCACGTCCTGCAGGTCGCCTCGGTCTTCGAGGAGAGGGCGCAGGACGAGATCTTCGGCGGCGACGGCGACTTCCGGGCCGCGTCCACCGTCGCGCCCATCGGCGTCGCGCGGCCCGACGACGACGGCCATGTCGTCCTCGACGGCACCTGGCCGTACTCCTCCGGCGCCCCGTACTCCACCCACTACGTCGGCCAGACCCTGAGCGCCCCCGAGCGCCCCGGAGGCCCGCCGGGACCGCCGGTGCTGTTCGTCGCCCCGCGCTCGGTGTGGACGGTGCTCGACGACTGGCACGGAGTCCTCGGCCTGCGCGGCACCGGCTCGAACAGCGTCCTCATGGAGCAGGCCCGCATTCCCGGCCACCTCACCCTGGAGGCGAGCCTGCTCGATCTGCCCGTCGAGGGTGGCAGCGTCGGCTCGCAGCTGCACGGCAACCCGATGTACGCCGGTCGGGCGCCGAGCTTCTTCCACGGCGAACTGGCCGCCATCATGATCGGCACCGCGTACGCAGCCGCCGACGAGTACGCCCGTGCCGTCGCCGGCCGCCCCCTCCTCCACGAACCCGACCGCACCCGCGCCCAACTCCACGACTACCAGCGGCACCTCGGCGAGGCCCTCGGCGTGATCCACACGGCCGAGGCGGCACTCCAGCGCACCGCCGAGGAGTGGATGGAGACCTGCCACCGCAACGCCGCCGGCATCGCCCCCTTCACCCTCGCCGAGGACAACCGCCTCGCGCTCATGTTCCTGAACGCGGGCCGCATGACCTGGGACGTCCTCCAGGGCACCCTCTTTCGCACGGCCGGCTCCCGGCACGCGCGTGACGGTGAGCGAATGCAGCGCTACTTCCGGGACGCGGCGACGTACTGGACCCATGTGGGCCCCAGCATGGCCGAGCCGCTCGCCCGCCGGGTCGGCTGCGACAGCCTGGGGCTGCCGTCCGACCACATTCCGTTGATCCCCTGAGAAACGATCTCCCGAACACCCGGCCGATCCACTGGACTGCCACAGGAATGCCCCGGTCCGGATCGGGTACGCGAGCAGGACCGTACGACCGCCGCTACCAGGGGATCCACCATGCACACACCCGCGAACGACTACAACGCCACTCCGGCCCGCCGAGCGTTGGACGCGCTGGCCGGGGACACGGAGGACAGGGCGGCGATGGACGCGCTCGCGAGCAGCGACGTCCTCATCCCCGTACCCGACGACGCCGCCACGGAGGACGCCCTGGACCCCGCGACCGTGGCGCTGCCGGTCATGGAGCAGCCGGGCGGCGACCCGACGGTCCCCGTGTTCACCTCGGAGCCCGCGATGGCGGCACTGCTGCCCTTCGTCTCCCGCTACCGCCTGGTCCCGCTGGGCGCACTCGCCTCGCAGTGGCCGTCCGAGGACCTGGCCCTCACCATAGACGCCGGCTCGCCGCACCCCTTGACGCTGACCTCGGAGGGCGTACGGACCCTGCTGGCGCGGTCGTAGCGCGGCGGGACCGAGTTCGTCGGCGACCCCCTGCCGCTTCAGCAGGCCCACCCCGTGGCCGAGGCCGCCTTGGGTGCCGTACGGGAACTGCTGCGCCAGGGGTGATGCCCGTGGCGGCGGAGATCGGCCCCGCTCGGTGAAGGTCGGCCGGAACTGCCCCCTGCCGCGGGGTGGTTCGACCGTATGGAGAGGGAAGATCCCATCGGGAGGGTCGACGCGAAAGGGTGGGGGGTCGTCTTGAGGGTCGTCCTGCTCGGTACCGCCGCCGGGGGCGGTTTCCCACGGTGGAACTGCGCCTGCGCGCGGTGCGCCGCCGCCCGTGACGGCAAGCTGCCCACCCGTACCCCGGAGTGCGCGGCCGTCACCGGCAACTCCCGGGACTGGTGGCTGCTGAACACCTCGCCGGACATCCGCGCCCAGCTCACCGCCGCCTCCGCCCTGTGGCCCGGCCCCCGGCACACTCCGGTGCGCGGCGTGCTGCTGACCGACGGCGAGCCCGATCACCTGGCCGGACTGGCGGTGCTGCGCGAGGCGCCGGGGCTGAAGACGTACGCCGCTCCTCCGGTGCTCGCCGCGCTGGCTCCGGCCCGGGTGGCCCTGGACCGCCACGCCCCGTGGGAGTGGGCGGACAGCCTGACGGAGGGCGGGTTCGTGCTGTCCGGCGGCCTGGTCGTCACGGCGCACCCCGTCGTGGGGGAGCCGCCCGGGTATGTGCCGGGCCGGGCGAAGGACCGCCGCTGGGTGACGGCGTACCGGATCGAGGACCTGGCCACCGGGGGCGTCCTCGTGTACGCGCCCCGCGTCAGCACCTGGACCGCGGTGCTGGACGACCTCGTCGCGGCGGCGGACTGCGTCGTGCTGGACGGCACCCACTTCGCGGCGGGCGAGGCGGCGCGGGCCGGACGGCATCTGCCCGTCTCGGGGCCCGTCGGCAGCCTCACCGCCCTGACCCGCCACCCGCACGTCCGCCGTGTCTACACCCACCTCGCCGACACGAATCCGCTACTCGACCCGGCCTCGGCGGCTCGCGCACAGATGTCGGAGGCGGGCGTCGAAGTCCTCGCGGACGGGGCGGAGTTCGTGCTCTGACCGGTCTGGTCACGGCCTTCCGGCGACCGGCTCCAGCCGCTGGGCCTGCGGCCTACGGCGTCAGGCGCCCAGCATCCGGGCCAGCGCGTCGCGCTGCAGCGGCAGGACCTCGGCGTGCAGGTCACGGCCCTTGCGGGTGAGCGTGACGTACACCCCGCGGCGGTCCTCCGCGCAGATGGAACGCTCGACCAGGCCGTCCTTCTCCAGCCGGCCGATCAGCCGGGACAGGGCGCTCTGGCTGAGATGAACCCGTCCGACGAGGTTCTGCACCCGGCACTGGTCGCCCTCCTCGGGTGCGGCGGACGCCAGGATGTCGAGCACCTCGAAGTCGCTCGCGCCCAGCCCGTGCGGGTGCAGTACGCGATCGATCTCGCACATCGTGCGCGCGTGCACCGCCAGGATGTCCCGCCACCGTTCCTCGAGCCCCGCGTCGGCCGTCGTCAGTGCCATACCGGAACGGTAGCACCGATTCGGCCATTCGTTGACTATGCAAATAGTGCACGCGCAACAGCTGTGCCGATCGGCGGAGGCGAGGTGAGGCCGTCACTAGGCCGGGTCCTGGAGGATCCCCACGAGATTGCCGTCGGCGTCCTGCACGGAGGCGATCAGCCTGCCGCCGCCGACGTCCTTCACGTCCTGGAGGGTCTCGGCACCCGTCTCCAGCAGGGCCGCCAGGGTCGCCCTGATGTCGGCCACGTGCCAGTAGGGGACCGGGCCGGTCATGCCCTTCGCGTGGCCGTTGGGGTCCAGGCCGATGTCCTGACCGGCATCCTTGAAGCCGACGTAGTACGGCTCGTCCGCATACGGCTGTGTGCCCAGCAGGGCGCTGAACAGGGCCTTCGCCCGGTCGAGGTCCTTGACGGGGTAGATGATCGTGTTGAGTCCGGCGGTCATGGCGCTCTCCTCGGTGAAGCGTGCTCCGACGTCTCTCGTCGGTGGTTTCACGCTAGGACGGGGGAGCGGTTGCGTACTTCTCGATTCCTGACCGATCGAACGGCGGGAGCGTGCCGCCGACCGTTGGCCGAGGGACCGCCGCCGGCCGTAGCGCCAGGCGGCGCGCCCTCACGGTCTGCGCACGCCCCTACGTCGACTCCCGCCGCACCAGCTCCGTAGGCAGGATCACCGCCGCCGGATCCTCACCGCCGATCTGCGCCAGCAGCACCCGCACCATCTCGGCGCTGATGCGGTCGTAGGGCTGCCGGATGGTGGTGAGCTGGGGGCGGGCGGCGAGCGCGGCGGACGAGTCGTCGAAGCCGCCGACCGCGACGTCCTGCGGCACCCGGCGCCCGGTCCGCCCCAGGGCCGTCAGCACGCCCTGCGCCATCAGGTCGGAGGCGACGAACACCGCGTCCAGGTCCGGCGCCTGCGCCAGCAGCCGCTCGGCGCCCGCCTCACCGCTGGCCCGGCTGTAGTCGCCGGACACGATGAGCCGGTCGTCGATCTCGATGCCCGCCTCGGCGAGCACCTCCTTGTAGCCGGCGAGCCGCTCCACACCGCCCGGGGTGTCCAGCGGACCGGTGACCACGCCGATACGGCGGCGGCCGACGGACAGCAGATGGCGCACCATGTCCCGGGCACCGTCCCGGTCGTCCGCCGCCACGTAGCTGACCTTGGAACCGAGCCCGATCGGCTTGCCGCACGCGACCAGCGGCACACCCGCCTCACGCAGCTCCTCGGCCACAGGATCACCGGAGTGGCTGGACACCAGCAGCACCCCGTCGACGTGCCCGGCGGTGATGTACCGCGTTATGCGCCGCCGTTCGTCCTTCGTGCCCGCCAGCATCAGCAGCAACGGGATGTCGTGCGAGGCCAGCGCCTGGGTGCAACCGCGCAGCAGGACATTGAAGTTGGGGTCCTCGAAGAACCTCTCCTGCGGCTCGGTCAGCAGGAAGCCGACGGAGTCCGAACGCCCCGTGATCAGCGAGCGCGCATGCCGGTTGACGACGTAACCCGTCTTGCGGATCGCCGCGTTGACCGCTTCCTGCGCGGCCGGGCTGACGTAGTGCCCGCCGTTGAGCACGCGTGAGACGGTGCCCCGTGAGACTCCGGCCTCGCGCGCCACGTCGTGGATCGTCGGCGGTCTGCGTCGGCCCCCGGTGTTGCTCATGGTCATGACTTTACGGCTCCGGAGAGCAGATCGAGGCTCCAGAACCGCTGGATGACCAGGAAGAGTGCCACCAGCGGGATCACCGCGAGGAACGCACCGGTGATCACCAGCGTGTACAGCGCGGGCGTGTTGGCGCCCTGTTCGAGGAGCGTCTGCAGACCGACCGTGATCGGGAACCGCTCGTCATCGCTGAGCATGATGTACGGCAGCAGGAAGTTGTTCCAGATCGCCACGAACTGGAACAGGAAGACCGTCACCATGCCGGGCACCATCATCGGCAGTGCGACCCGCGTGAAGATCCGCCACTCGCTCGCGCCGTCCATCCGGCCGGCCTCGACGACGTCGGCGGGAACGGCCGCGGCCGCGTAGATCCGCGCGAGGTAGACGCCGTACGGCGAGAGGATCTGCGGCAGCAGCACGGAGAGGTACGAGTCGGTGAGGTCGGCCTTGGCCAGCAGCAGGTACTGCGGGATGGCCAGGATCACCGGCGGCATCAGTACGCCCGCCAGCAGCACGTTGAAGATCGCCTGGCGGCCGGGGAAGCGGTACATCGCCAGGGCGTAGCCGCTGAACGCCGACACGGACGTCGACAGCAGGGCGCCGAGAACGGCGTACAGAGCGGAGTTGCCCATCCACTGCCAGTACACGCCGTCGCGATAGGCGTTCAGGTCCGAGAAGTTGTCGGCGAAGCCCGTACCCGGCAGGAAGGTGAACGTGGAGAACAGCTCACTGCCGGACTTCGTCGCCGCGATCACCACCCAGGCGACGGGCAGCAGGCAGTAGACCGCGCCGAGCAGCAGGGTGACCGTCGGGACCAGCGCGATCCGGCGGCGCAGCGGCGGGCTGCTCTGCGCGGTGCCGGGCGTGGTACCGGCGGCCGGGCCGGTCTTGCTCACGGCAAGAGAACTCATCGCGCCCCTCCTTGACTGACGTCCCGCTTGTTCCGACGGTTCGCGGCCCGCAGGAAGCCGAAGGACAGCAGCAGCGTGGCCAGGGCGATGATCGTGGCCTGCGCGGCCGCCGCGTGGATGTCGCCCTTGCCGAAGGCGTCCTGGTACACCTTCATCAGCGGACTCCACGTCGTGGACACGGAGTTGGTGAGCGGCTTGAGGGTGGTCGGCTCGGTGAACACCTGGAGCGTGGCGATGATCGAGAAGAAGAAGGTCAGCACCAGCGAGGGCGCCACCATCGGGATCTTGATCCGCAGCGCGACCTGCAGCGGCGTGGCTCCGTCCAGCTTGGCCGCCTCGTACACCTCGGCCGGGATCGCCTGCAACGAGGTGTAGATGACGATCATGTTGAAGCCGGTGCCGCCCCAGACCGCGATGTTCGACAGGGCGAGGTAGAGCGGACCGCCGTCCAGCAGGTCCGGCTGCGGCAGGCCCAGCCTGTCGAGCACGAAGTAGAAGGGGCTGACGTCCGGCAGGTACAGGAAGCCCCACAGGAGCGCCGCCACGACGCCGGGGACGGCGTACGGCAGAAAGATCGCGAGCCGGGTGAAGGGCGCGAGGCGCACCTTCTCGGAGTCGAGCATCAGCGCGAACAGCAGGGCGAGGCCCAGCATCACCGGGACCACGATGCAGCCGTAGCCGAGCACGCGCAGTGCGCCGTCGACCAGTTCGCTGTCGGTGAGGGCGTCCGTGTAGTTCTCCAGACCGGCCCACACCTCCTTGCGGGCACCGGCACCGAGGCCGAGCCCGGAGACCTTCACCTTGTGGAAGCTGAGCCAGATCGCGTAGCCGATGGGCAGTGCGAAGAAGAGCAGGAAGAGGGTCGTCGCGGGGAGGAGGAAAAGATAGGGGGCGCTTCGCGCTCGTTTGAGGGTGGTGGTGGGAGACGGGTGGGCGTACGGGGCCCCCTTCACCCCGTACGCCCTCCGGCTTGTGCTGGTCACTCGGAGACCTCGAAGCCCTGCTTCTTCAGGTCGGCGACCGTGTCGTCCTGCATGGTGGTCAGGGCGGAGACGAAGTCCGACTTGTTCTTGGCGGCCTTGCCGAAGGCGTCCTTGAAGGTCGTGTAGGCGACGTTCACGTTCGGGCCCCACGCCGACGGAGCCGTGGTCTCGGCGATCTCGGCGGCCTTCGTGTAGAAGTCGGGCTGGTTGGAGAAGTAGTCCGGCGGCGTGGTGAAGGCGCCGCTGAGCTGGGCCGAGGTGGAGGCCGGGTAGATGCCGCTCTCCTTGGCCAGCGCGGTGAGGGCGTCGCCGTCGGTGTTCAGCCAGGCGGCGAACTTGGCGGCGGCCGCCTTGTGCTCGGAGTCCGTGGTGACGGCGGTGGAGGAGCCGCCCCAGCTGCCGGTGACGTTCTCCGACTGCGACCACTGGGGGAGCGGGGCCATGGCCCACTTGCCCTTGGTGTCGGGCGCGGCCGTGGTCAGGGTGCCCGGGGCCCACACGGCGCTGACCCAGGCGATCTGCTTGCCGGTGTTGAGCGCCTTGTTCCAGGCCGGCGTGTACATCGGCTGGTTGTCGATGGCGCCCTCCTTGACGAGGTCGCCCCAGAACTTGGCGACCTTCTGGGAGGCGGCGTCGTCGATGGCGACCTGCCACTTCTCGCCGGAGGTCGTCCACCACTTGGCGCCGGCCTGCTGGGCGAGGCCGGCGAAGAGGCCGGAGTCGTTGGCGGAGAAGGTGGTCAGGTCCGTGTCGGGGGACTTCTTCTTCAGTGCGCGTGCGGTCTCGGCGAACTGCTCCCAGGTGGTCGGGACCGTCAGGCCGTACTTCTTGAAGAGGTCCTCGCGGTAGTAGAACATCATCGGCCCGATGTCCTGCGGGACCGCGTAGACCGCGTCCGTGCCCAGCGTGGTCTGCTGCCACACGCCGTCGGCGAACTTGCTCTTCGCGTCGCCGACCTCGCTCGCTATGTCCGCGACCGCGTCATTGCTGACCAGGGTCGGCAGCGCCTGGTACTCGGCCTGGACCAGGTCCGGGGCCTTGCCGGCCTTGTGCGCGGTGAGGATCTTGGTGACCAGTGTGTCGCCGGACGCCTGCTTCTTCACCGTGACCGTGATCTGGTCCTTCTTGCCCTGGCCCTTGTTCCACAGGTCGACGACCTTGTCCATGCCGGGCGTCCAGGTCCAGTACGTCAGCGAGACGGGGCCGGATTCGGCCTCGCTGTCGTCATCGGACGAGCCGCAGGCGGCGAGGGCGGTGGCGCCGAGGGCGACGGCGACGGACACAGCTGCGCTTCTGACGAAGAACCGCCGCTTGGTGTTGGGCATGGATCTCTCCCCTGACCTGGGGTCTCCACCTGCTGCGAAGACCTGCCATGCTTCTGTGAGCGTTCACAGTAGAGAAACATCCCGGACACTTGTCAATGGTTGTTGCTGTGCGGTTATGTTGGGCTCGCACCGCTGATCGGATGTGTGCACGTTCCCAAATGATCGATTAAACGGGAGAAATCCATGCCGGAGACCACCCCCAGGGGCCTCACCAGGCTCGCCTTCGGTGGGGACTACAACCCCGAGCAGTGGCCGGAAAGTGTCTGGCAGGAGGACGTCCGGCTGATGCGGGAGGCCGGCGTCACGATGGTGAGCGTCGGGATCTTCTCCTGGGCCCTGCTGGAACCCTCACCCGGGGAGTACGACTTCGGCTGGATGGACCGCCTGTTCGCCCTGCTGCACGAGAACGGCATACGCGTCGACCTGGGCACGCCCACCGTCTGCCCGCCGGTGTGGTTCTACCGCGCCCACCCCGAGGCCCTGCCCGTGACGCCGCAGGGAGCGCGCCACGAGTTCGGCTCCCGCGCCGCGATCTGTCACAGCAACGCGGACTACCGGGCCGCGGCCGCCACCATCACCACCCGGCTCGCCGAACGCTACGGCGACCACCCGGCGCTGGCGATGTGGCACGTGCACAACGAGTACGGCGTCCCCGTCTCCGCCTGCTACTGCGACTCCTGCGCCGCGCACTTCCGCCGCTGGCTGGAGTCGGCGTACGGGACGGTCGACGCGGTCAACGAGGCCTGGGGCACCGCCTTCTGGGGCCAGCGCTACGCCGACTTCGGGCAGATCAACCCGCCCCGGATGACCCCGACGTCCGTCAACCCGGCCCAGGCACTGGACTACAAGCGCTTCGCCGACGCCACCATGCGCGAGAACTTCCGTATGGAACGGGACATCCTGCACCGCCTCTCGCCGGGCGTCCCGGTCACGACCAACTTCATGACGGCCCTCAGCCAGTGCGACTCGGTCGACTACTGGGCCTGGGGCCGCGAGGTCGACATCGTCACCAACGACCACTACCTGATCACCGACGGCCGCCGCACCCACGTCAACCTCGCGATGGCCGCCGACCTCACCAGGTCCGTGGCCGGGGGAGCGCCCTGGATCCTCCTGGAGCACTCCACCTCGGGCGTCAACTGGCAGGCCCGCAACCCGGCCAAGGCCCCCGGCCAGATGGCCCGCAACTCCCTCGCCCATGTGGCGCGCGGTTCCGAGGGCGCCATGTTCTTCCAGTGGCGGCAGTCCCGGCGCGGCGCCGAGAAGTTCCACTCGGCGATGGTCCCGCACGGCGGCACCGACACACGCGTGTGGCGCGAGGTCGTCCAACTCGGAGCCGCCCTCGACTCGTTGAGCACTGTGCGCGGCACCCGCACGCAGGCCGACGTGGCGATGCTGTGGGACTGGCACTCCTGGTGGGCGCAGAACCTCGACTGGCGCCCCAGCGAGGACCACGACCCGCGCGAGCGCGCCGACGCCTTCTACGAGGTGCTCTACGACCGCCACCTCACGGTCGACTTCGCCCACCCGGAAGCCGACCTGTCGGCCTACCCCCTGGTCGTCGTACCCGCGCTGTACCTGATGACGGATGCGGCCGGCCGCAATCTGCGCCAGTACGTCGAGAACGGCGGCACCCTCGTCGTGTCCTACTTCTCCGGCATCGTCGACGAGCACGACGCCGTGCACGAGGGCGCCCACCCCGGGCCGCTGAGGGACGTCCTCGGGCTGACGGTCGAGGAGTTCTCGCCGCTCCTCCAGGACCAGCTGGTGCGCATCACCGGCCCGGACGGCTCCGAGCTCAGCGGCGACGTGTGGACGGAGTTCGTCGTCCCGCGCGGCGCCGAGACCGTGTGGACCTACGCCGACGGCCTGGCCGCGGGCCACCCGGCCGTCACCCGGCACCGGCTCGGCGAGGGCACCGCCTGGTACGTCTCCACCCGGCTGGGCGCCGAGGGGCTCGACGCGCTGCTGGGCTGGGCGATCGAGGACGCCCAGGTCGCACCGCGTGTCGACCTGCCCCGCGATGTCGAGGTCGTGCGCCGCGCCGGCGAGTCGGGCAGCTACCTGTTCGCGATCAACCACACCGCGTCGGATGCCAAGGTGCCGCTGGAGACGCCCGGCACCGAGCTGCTGACCGGCGAACGCGCCGCGGGCCGCCTGGAGGTGCCCGCGGGAGCCGTCCGGGTCGTACGACTCGACGGCTGAGCCGACTCCCCTCCGCCCGCGCGTGCCGCGAGCCGCGGGCGGAGGGGCTGCCTTCGCCGATCCCCCTGGCGAGGGACACCCCCAACCCCATACGTCGAAGGGACGACGGACGAAGATGTTCCATCCCAGACGCACCCGCACCCTCCGGGGTCTGCTGATACCGCTCACCGCCGGACTCGCCCTCACCGCCTTGCCCGCGCAGACCGCCTCGGCGGCGAGCACGCTCACCAACGGCGGCTTCGAGTCCGACGGAACCGGCACCGCCACACCGGCCGGCTGGTCCACGTACTCGGCGGGCGGCCAGAACTCGGCCTCCTTCACCGAAGCCGGTGGCCACGGCGGGAGTTACCGCCTGACCCACTACTCGTCCTCCGCCTACAAGGTGGAGACGTACCAGTACCTGTCCGGGCTCACCAACGGCACCTACAAGCTCACCGCCTGGGTCCGCTCCGGCGGTGGCCAGAACTCGGCGTACCTGGCGCTGAAGAACTGCGGCGGCACGGAGCAGCGCACCGACCTGCCGGTCTCGGCGAGCGGCTGGATCCGGATCGTCGTGCCGGTCAACGTGACCAACAACCAGTGCACGATCAGCATCAACAGTGACGCGAACGCGGGCAACTGGATCAACGTCGACGACCTGACCTTCGCCTCCGGCACGGGCGGCACGTCGATCCACGGCGCCGACATCTCCTCCCTCGCCAAGAGCGAGGCCAAGGGCGGTGTCTACAGGACGAGTTCGGGCACGGCCGGCGACGCGGTCACCATCCTGAAGAACGCCGGCATGAACTACGCGCGGCTGAAGGTCTGGGTCAACCCGGCCGACGGCTACAACAACAAGACGCGCGTCCTCGCCATGGCCAAGCGGGTCAAGGCGGCCGGCATGAAGCTGCTGGTCGACTTCCACTACTCGGACACCTGGGCCGACCCGGGCGCCCAGAGCAAGCCGTCCGCCTGGGCCGGCCACTCCTACAGCCAGCTCAGGACCGACGTGTACAACCACACGTACGACGTGTTGAACGCGTTGAAGGCTCAGGGCACCACCGCCGACATGGTCCAGGTCGGCAACGAGATCAACGGCGGCATGCTGTGGAACGAGGGCTCGACGAGCAACTGGTCGCAGCTCGCCGGACTGCTCAACTCGGGCTATGACGCGGTCAAGGCGGTCAACTCGTCCACCACGGTCGCGCTGCACCTCGCCAAGGGCGGCGATCTCTCCGGCACCCGCTGGTGGTTCGACAGTGCGGTCTCCAACGGAGTGAGGTTCGACGCGATCGGCCTGTCGTACTACGGCTACTGGCACGGCTCGCTCTACGACTTCCAGACCACCCTGGACGACGCGGCCTCCCGCTACGGCAAGCCGGTCTTCGTCGCCGAGACGGCCTACCCGTTCCGGCTGGACAGCGAGGACTCGCACGAGGAGATCATCAACACCACCGGTGAACTGGTCTCCGGCTACCCGGCGAACACGGCCGGGCAGCGCCGGTGGATGAACGACGTGACCAGCATCGTGGAGGCCGTCCCGAACGGCCGCGGCCTCGGTGTCTTCTACTGGGAGGCGACCTGGACCGCCGTCTCCGGCAACGGCTGGGACCCGGCCGACGCCTCGTCCGGCAACGGCTGGGAGAACCAGGCGCTGTTCGGCTACGACGACAAGGCGCTGTCGTCGACGGCGTGGTTCAGCCACCGCTGAGTTCGTTGAATCCACGACAGCAGGGCCCGGCCGTCCCCGTGCGGCCGGGCCCCGTCGCGTTACGGGTGAACGCCCTTGTGTCGTACGGCCGTTCGGTACCGGACAAGGGTCCGAGAGTCCCGGACAGGGTGGCTCCGACTGCGGGACAGTGGGTGGACGCGTGAGGACGCGGACCGTCGGAGGGAGGGACGAGATGCTGAGGACTCCCGTCAGCGTAAGGCGCCTGGACATCCTCGAATGGCTGAAGAACCCGGCCGCGCACTTCCCCAAGCCACGACACGGCGACCCGGTCGAGGACGGCGTCACGGCGGACGCCATGGCCGAGAAGCTCGGAGTGTCGCGCAAGGTAGCCGAGACCCACCTCGGCCTCCTCGTGGACCTCGGCCTGCTGCGCACGAAGCGGATCCGGAGGCGCGCGCACTACCGGCGCGACGAGATGCGGATCGCCGAGGTGGCGCGCATGTTCGAGAAGGGTTGGTAGCCGACGCCAACCGCAGCGGCCGACACCTAGCCCGCGCGCAGTGCCGATTCCGGGCTGAGTTCGTGATGCTCGCGCACCGCGATCCGGGCCAGCTTCGTCAGCATCATGCCGTTGCGGATCGCGACGACGTAGTCGACGGGCAGCCCGTGCATCCGGGTACCGGGGCCCCGCAGGGGGTGCCAGTCGATGACGAAGAGCGTGTGTTCGCCCCAGGGGATCAGCCTCATGGCGATCCGGGCCGCCCCGAAGGGTTCTGCCCTCGCCTCGATCTCCAGGCGCTGCCGTGGTTGGGAGATGCGTACGACGACGGTGTCGTCGAGGGTGAGGCGGCCGATGCCGACCCGGACGCGCAGCCGGGCGCCCACGTCGGGCCAGTGCGGGTCCACGGCGAGAACCCGCTGGGTTCCCGTGACCCACTCCCCGTAGCGACGGCCGTCCGACAGCAGGCTCCAGACCTCGGACGGCGAGCTCAGGATCAGACGGCGATTGCGGGCCACGCCGACCACGCTCCTTCTGGAGTACGGGCTTGTGCTGCTCAGCGGGCCCTTCGACAGTAGCGGCGCGGCGCACTCGCAGCATCCGCAGCGTGCGGGCCCGCGCAGGCCGAGGTCCCGAAGTGACCCTTCCGGCCGCCCGGAGTTACCCTGATTCCCGGCCGCGACGACCCTCGCGGCGCGGCGGTGGGGCCCGCCGTACCCGAACCGCGGCAGTGCTGCCGCCAACGGTCCCTACTTGCGACGACGCGGCCCGCATGCCCGGGCACCGGCGAGTAGGAGACGTACGCCCATGACAGCCCCGGACACCGAGAACCTCCGCGCCCCGGCCCGCGCTCCGCGGCAGCCCGCATGGCGGACACAGGCGCCGGTCGTCGCGGTGGTCGCACTCGGCGGAGCCGTCGGCGCCACGGCCCGCTACGCGTTCGCCCTGGGGTGGCCGACCCCGCAGGGCGGATTCCCCTGGGCGACCTTCTGGACCAACGTGATCGGCTGCGCCGTGATCGGTGTGTTCATGGTGGTCATCACCGACGTGTGGGCCGCGCACCGCCTCGTCCGCCCCTTCTTCGGCACCGGAGTCCTCGGCGGCTTCACCACCTTCTCCACGTACGCCGTCGACATCCAGCACCTGGCCGACAACGGCCATCCCCGCACGGCACTGGCCTACCTCGCCGCGACCCTGATCGCCGCCCTCGCGGCGGTCTGGCTCGCGGCGGCGGGGGCCCGCCGTGTTCTGAAGTGGAGGCGGCCATGACACGGCTGACCGGCAGAGCCCTTCGCCTGACCGTCCTTGTCGGCGAGAACGACACCTGGCACCACAAGCCCCTCTACTCGGAGATCGTCCGTCGCGCCCACGCCGCCGGCCTCGCGGGCGCCAGCGTCTTCCGCGGCATCGAGGGCTTCGGCGCGTCCTCCCTGATCCACACTTCCCGGCTGCTGTCCCTGAGCGAGGACCTGCCGGTCGCGATCGTGATCGTCGACACCGACGAGCCCGTACGGGCCTTCCTGCCGCAGCTCGACGAGCTGGTCACCGAAGGGCTCGTCACGCTCGACGACTGCGAGGTCATCCGGTACACCGGGCGCGACGACACCGCGCGCGCATCGGACACGAAGGGATCGGACACGAAGGGATCGGACACGAAGGGTGAGAAGTCGTCGTGAACTGGCTCCTGGTGATCGCGGGGGCGGTCGTCGGCGCGCCCCTGCGCTACCTCACCGACCGGGCCGTGCAGTCCCGGCACGACTCGGTGTTCCCCTGGGGCACCTTCGCGGTCAACGTCACCGGCTGCCTGATCCTGGGCCTGCTCACCGGCGCGGCATCCGCGGGCGCCGCGAGTTACCACCTCCAGCTGCTCCTGGGCACCGGCCTGTGCGGGGCGCTGACCACGTACTCGACTTTCTCGTACGAGACCCTGCGGCTGACCGAGACGGGTGCCGGGCTGTACGCCGTCGCCAACGTCGTGGGGAGCGTGAGCGCCGGACTCGGGGCTGCGTTCCTCGGGGTGTCGATCGCCGAGGCCATGTGGTCGTAGCGGCCGTGTGGCCGTAGGGGACCGGTTCGCGTAGGGGACCGGTTCGCGTCGTCGTATGTCACGGCCGACCGGGCGGGATGGCGGCTTTCAAGCGCCGTGCCCGGTGAATCTCGCCATTCGCATCCCTTGACACCACCCACGGCTCACCCGGAGTATCTCTCCCGTGAACCTGTCAGACAGCCGGACAGCCGGACAGCCTCCGCGTCGCATCAGCGCCATGGAAGCCGTCCTGGCGCACCTGCGTAGCGCCATCGAGCGCGGCGAATACGCCATCGGCGACAAGCTGCCCTCCGAGGCGGAGCTCTGCCGCACCCTGGAGATCAGCCGTCCCGTGCTGCGCGAGGCCCTCAGGGCCCTGCAGACCATGGGTCTGACCGTCTCCAAGACCGGTAAGGGCACCTTCGTCGTTGCGAACGCCGTCGAGGACCCCACCTTCGGCGACTACGCGGCCAGCGACCTGCTGGAAGTGCGCCGGCATGTCGAGATCCCGGTCGCCGGGTACGCGGCGCTGCGCCGCACCCCGGAGAACCTCGACCACCTGGCCCACCTGCTCGACCGCATGGAACGGGAGACGGACACCACCGCGTGGGTCGCGATGGACACCCTCTTCCACCTGGCCGTGGCCGAGGCCGCCCAGAACCCGGTCTTCCGCCGGGTCATCGAGGAGATCCGCGACGCACTGGCGCGTCAGTCGGCCTTCCTCAACGAGCTGGGCGGCCGCCGCGAGCAGTCCAACCGCGAGCACCGGGCCATCGTCGAGGCGCTGATCGACGGTTCCGAACTCGACGCGACCGACGCCATGGCCCACCACCTGGACCGCGTCGAGACCACCCTCACCGACATCGTGCGCCCCCCGCGCACGGACAGCACCACGGAAGGCGGACCCGAGGCGTGAGCGAACAGCACCTCAAAGACGAGACGCGCCCCCAGTCCGGTCACGTCGACGCCGGAGACCTCGGCTACAGCAAGTCGCTGAAGTCCCGGCACGTCAACATGATCGCCATCGGCGGTGCCATCGGCACCGGCCTGTTCCTCGGCGCCGGCGGCCGACTCGCCGACGCCGGCCCGTCCCTGTTCATCGCCTACGCGGTCTGCGGCGTCTTCGCCTTCCTGGTCGTGCGCGCCCTAGGCGAACTCGTCCTGTACCGCCCGTCCTCCGGCGCCTTCGTGTCGTACGCCCGGGAGTTCATGGGAGAGAAGGGCGCGTACACGGCGGGCTGGATGTACTTCCTGAACTGGGCCACCACCGGCATCGCCGACATCACCGCGGTGGCCACGTACACGCACTACTGGGGCATGTTCTCCGACATCCCGCAGTGGGTGATCGCGCTGATAGCCCTCGCGGTCGTCCTCACCGTGAACCTGATCTCGGTGAAGATCTTCGGCGAACTGGAGTTCTGGTTCGCGATCATCAAGGTCGGCGCGCTCGTCGTCTTCATGTGCATCGGCATCTTCCTGCTGGTCACCCAGCACCCGGTCGACGGCACCACCCCCGGCCCCTCCCTGATCACCGACCACGGCGGCCTCTTCCCCAACGGCCTGCTGCCCATGCTGCTGATCATCCAGGGCGTCGTCTTCGCCTACGCCTCCGTCGAGCTGGTCGGCGTCGCGGCCGGTGAGACCGAGAACCCCGAGAAGATCATGCCGAAGGCGATCAACTCGATCATGTGGCGCGTCGGCCTGTTCTACGTCGGCTCGGTCGTCCTGCTCTCGATGCTGCTGCCCTGGTCGTCTTACAAGGCGGGCGAGAGCCCGTTCGTCACCGTGCTGTCCAACATCGGCATCCCGGCGGCCGGCGGCGTCATGAACCTGGTCGTGATGACCGCGGCCATGTCCTCGCTCAACTCCGGCCTGTACTCCACCGGCCGCATCCTGCGCTCCATGGCGATGTCCGGCTCCGCCCCCAAGTTCACCTCGGTGATGAGCCGCAGCCAGGTCCCGTACGGCGGCATCCTGCTCACCAGCGGTATCTGTGTCCTCGGCGTCGGCCTCAACTTCGTCGTCCCCGCGGACGCGTTCGAGATCGTGCTGAACTTCGCGGCGATCGGCATCCTCGCCACCTGGGGCATGATCATGATCTGTCACCTGCTCTTCTGGCAGAAGACCCAGAAGGGCGAGCTCACCCGCCCCGGCTACCGACTGCCGGGCTCCCCCTGGACCGAACTCGTGACGCTGGCCTTCCTCGCCTCCGTCCTGGTCCTCATGTACGCCGACGGAGGCGCCGGCCGCACCACCGTGCTGTGCCTGCCGCTGATCGTCGGAGCGCTCGTCGCGGGCTGGTACGGCATCCGTGCCCGGGCCGGGCGCACCACCCCCAAGGCCGACGCGTGAGATCCGTATCGGCCGACGACCCCTCATCGGCCCACTACAACCAGGCAGCCAGGCAGTGATGTACAGCAGTTCCATAGCGGACGCACCCCTTGTCCGCGAACCCCTCCACGCCCCCGTCGCCCACCTCGTACGCGGCGGAATGACCGAAGGCATCCACTACGGCTCCGTCGTCGTCCTCGGCGCCGACGGCCAGGTCCGGTTCCAGCTCGGTGACATCGAGGCCGCCTTCTACCCGCGCTCGGCGCTCAAGCCCGTACAGGCCGTCGCCATGGCGCGGGTCGGGCTCCCGCTGGACGGCGAACTGCTCTCGCTCACCGCGGCGAGCCACTCCGGCGAGGAACGCCACCTGGCCGGAACCCGGCGCATCCTCGAACTCGCCGGGCTCACCGAGGACCACCTGCGCAACGTCCCGGACATGCCGTACGACCCGGTCGTGCGGGACGCCTGGGTCCGGGAGGGCCGAACGCCCTCCCGGCTCGCCCAGAACTGCTCCGGCAAGCACGCGGCCATGCTGTACGCCTGCCGGCTCAACGGCTGGTCCCTGGAGGACTACCTCGACCCCGGGCACCCGCTGCAGCAGGCGATCGCCGAGATCGTCGAGGACCTCACGGGGCAACGGATCGCGCGGGTGACCATCGACGGGTGCGGGGCGCCGCTGTTCTCCGTCTCACTGCACGGGCTTGCCCGCGCCGCCGCCCGGATCACCGCCGCGGTGCCGGGCACGCCCGAGGCGCGGGTCGCCGACGCGATGCGGGAGCACGCGGAGATGGCCTCCGGCTCGGGGCGGGACGTGGCCGCGTTGATGCGGGCCGTGCCGGGGCTGCTCGCCAAGGACGGGTTCGAGGGTGTTCAGGTGGCTGCGCTTCCGGACGGCCGGGCCGTTGCCGTGAAGATCGCCGATGGGGCGAATCGGGCGCGGGTGCCGGTGGCCGCGGCCGCTCTTGCGTGGGCCGGTGTGGATCAGGAGCTGCTCACCGAGTTCCAGGGTGAGGCGCTTCTTGGCGGCGGCCGGGAGGTCGGGTGTGTGCGGCCCGTTCGTTCGCTGGAGCCGGTCGTTGTTTCGGCGTGCGCCTAAGGATGTGCCGGATCCCATGCACGGCGGCTGCGGGTCCTTTGTGGCTTGTCGCGCCCGCCCGGCGGTAGCCGCAAATCGATAACGCCCCGCGCCCCTGAAGGGCGCTCACCCTCACCTGCATTGAAAGAGGAAACGTTCCCTCATGACCGTCGTCACCCGTAGCGAACACGATCTGCTCGGCGACCGTGACATACCCGCCGACGCCTACTGGGGTGTCCACACCCTGCGCGCCACAGAGAACTTCCCCATCACCGGGACGCCGATCTCCGCCTACCCGCACCTCATCGACGCCCTCGCCGCCGTCAAGGAGGCCGCTGCCCTCGCCAACGAGGAGCTCGGTCTGCTCGACCCGAAGAAGGCCGCCGCGATCGTCGCCGCCTGCCGGGAGATCCGCACCGGCAAGCTGCACGACCAGTTCGTCGTCGACGTCATCCAGGGCGGCGCCGGCACGTCGACCAACATGAACGCCAACGAGGTCGTGGCCAACCGGGCGTTGGAGCTGTTGGGACACGCGAAGGGCGAGTACCGGTACCTGCACCCCAACGAGGACGTCAACCTCGGGCAGTCGACGAACGACGTCTACCCGACCGCCGTGAAGGTCGCGACGGTGTTCGCGGTGCGCGGGCTGCTCAAGGCGATGGCCGTGCTGCAGGACGCCTTCGCCCGCAAGGCCGTCGAGTTCCGCGACGTGCTGAAGATGGGCCGTACGCAGTTGCAGGACGCGGTGCCGATGACGCTGGGGCAGGAGTTCTCGGCGTATGCCGTCATGATTGACGAGGACCGGTCCCGTCTTGCCGAGGCCGTCGAGTTGATCCATGAGATCAACCTGGGCGCCACGGCCATCGGTACAGGGCTCAACGCCCCTGCGGGGTATGCGGAGTCGGCGCGTCGCCACCTCGCGGAGATCACCGGGCTGCCGCTGGTCACGGCGGCCAACCTGGTCGAGGCGACCCAGGACTGCGGGGCGTTCGTGCAGATGTCCGGGGTGCTCAAGCGGATCGCGGTCAAGCTGTCCAAGAGCTGCAACGACCTGCGGCTGCTCTCCTCCGGGCCGCGTGCGGGGCTCGGTGAGATCAACCTGCCGCCGGTGCAGGCCGGTTCGTCGATCATGCCGGGCAAGGTCAATCCGGTGATCCCCGAGGTCGTCAACCAGGTGGCCTTCGAGGTGATCGGCAACGACGTCGCCATCACCATGGCCGCCGAGGCCGGACAGCTCCAGCTGAACGCCTTCGAGCCGATCATCCTGCACTCCCTGTCGGAGAGCATCACCCACCTTCGGGCGGCCTGCCTGACGCTCGCCGAGCGCTGCGTGGACGGCATCACCGCCAACACCGAGGCGCTGCGCCGGACCGTGGAGAACTCCATCGGCCTGGTCACCGCCCTGAACCCGCACATCGGGTACACGGCGGCCACCGACATCGCCAAGGAGGCCCTCGTCAGCGGCCGTGGCGTGGCCGAACTTGTCCTGGAGAAGGGCCTGTTGCCCGCAGAGACCCTCGCCGACCTGCTCCGTCCGGAGGTCGTCGCGGGC
Source organism: Streptomyces cyaneochromogenes (assembly GCF_003963535.1). Classification (GTDB taxonomy): domain Bacteria; phylum Actinomycetota; class Actinomycetes; order Streptomycetales; family Streptomycetaceae; genus Streptomyces; species Streptomyces shaanxiensis. Next base: position 9,616,119 of record NZ_CP034539.1, read on the forward strand.
AGCGGCCAGGCACTGGCCTGACCACCCCCCCCGAACCGTGGATGCGCACCGGGACCGGCACGGAGGCACAATGGTGATCATGGCAGCGTCGACGTCGTCACTGACCTTCCAGCCGATCCTGGAGCGCATCGCGGAGGAGATCGGACGGACCCCCGGCCGTGGCCGGCCCGCCGACTACATCCCGGCGCTCGCGGCCTGCGACCCGCGTCGCTTCGGCATGGCCGTCGCGGAACTCGACGGTTCGGTGTACGGCGTGGGGGACTGGCGTGAGCCGTTCTCCACGCAGTCCATCACCAAGGTCTTCACCCTCGCGCTCGACCTGGCCCGCGAGGGGGACGAACTCTGGGAGCACGTGGGCCGAGAGCCCTCCGGCAACCCGTTCAACTCCCTGATCCAACTGGAGTACGAGAACGGCATCCCGCGCAACCCGTTCATCAACGCGGGCGCCCTCGTCGTCACCGACCGCCTTCAGACCCGTACCGGCGACGCCTCGGGGGAACTCCTCGCCTTCCTTCGCGCCGAGAGCGGCAATCGCGCCCTGGACTTCGACAAGGACGTGGCCGCCTCCGAGTCGGCCCACGGCGACCGCAACGCTGCCCTGGCCCATTTCATGGCGTCCTACGGCAACATCGACAACCCCGTCCCGGTCCTGCTCGACCAGTACTTCCGTCAGTGCTCCGTCACGGCCTCCTGCGCCGACCTCGCCCTGGCCACCACGTTCCTGGCCCGCCACGGCATCCGCGCCGACGGCACCCGCCTGCTCACCCGCAGTCAGGCCAAACAGGTCAACGCCGTGATGCTGACCTGCGGCACGTACGACGCGGCGGGCGACTTCGCGTACCGCGTGGGCCTGCCCGGCAAGAGCGGCGTGGGCGGCGGCATCATCGCGGTGGTGCCGGGGCGGTGCACGCTCTGCGTCTGGAGCCCGGGTCTGGACGAGCGGGGCAATTCGGTGGCGGGAGTGGCGGCCCTGGACAGATTCACGACGCTGACGGGCCTGTCGGTGTTCTGACGTAACAGCCAGGCGCCGGATGCGGACATGCCCCTCAGGGGCGCGGGGCTGTTTCGATTTTGCGGCTCCGCGGCGTGGGCGCGACAAGCCCCCACCGCCCCGCAGCCTGCGAACCACACCGCACCAGGCACATGCTTCCCAGCCCTCATGCTTGCCGCAGTCGATCACGCGCCGGACACACCACGGCCTCCCCCCGGAGGGAACCCCGTCAACTTCCGGCCACTCCACGTTGACACGCTGCCCGAGTGTTGGCCATGGCTTTCCCCGTCGATCTCCGCCGCTGCCAGATTCTCGGTCTGGCCGGCACCGCCTTCCTCGCCCTGGGCGGTGAGACGGCCGGTGCGCTGCCGGTCCGGGAACTCCTGGCCCCGTCGTCGGTACACGCGGCCCTGGGCCTGGTCGGTGTCTACTTCGGCGTCGTCCTGCTGATAGCGGCCTGGCTGCTGCTCGGCCGCCTCGTGCGCAGCGCCGACCCGCCGACCCCGCGCGCTCTGCTGCTGGTCCTGGCCGTCTGGGCGACACCGTTGCTGATCGCGCCGCCGCTGTTCAGCCGGGACGTGTACAGCTACCTGGCCCAAGGGGCCATGGTCGACGCCCACATCGACGTGTACGCGTACGGGCCCGCCCACCTCGGCGGCCCGCTCGCCGACGAGGTCGCCCCGCTGTGGCGGCACACCGCGGCCCCCTACGGCCCGGTGTTCCTCGGCGTCGCCTCCGCCCTGTCCGGACTGACCCGCGGCGAACTCCCCGCCGGGCTCATCGGCATGCGGCTGATAGCGCTGCTCGGCGTGGCGCTGATGGCGGCCGCGCTGCCGCGCCTGGCCCGGCACAGCGGTGCCGACCCGGCCGCCGCGCTGTGGCTGGGCGCCCTGAACCCGCTCGTGCTGCTGCATCTGGTCGCGGGCGCCCACAACGACGCCATCATGCTCGGCCTGCTCGGCGCCGGCCTGGTCGCGGCCCTCGGCCGGTGGCCCGTCCTGGGCGCCGTACTCGTCACGCTCGCCGCCCTGGTCAAGGCGCCCGCCGCGCTGGGCCTCGCGGCGGTCGTGCTGCTGATGATGCGGGCGGGCCGGCACGTGGCCAAGGCCGTGCTCACCACGGTGGCAGCGTCCGCCGCGACCACGGTCGCCGCAACGGCCGTCGCGGGCACGGGATACGGCTGGATAGGCGCCCTGGACACCCCGGTCTCCCCGCAGAACTGGGCGCTCACCAGTCTGCTCGGCCGGGCCACCGCCTCCCTGCTGGACGAGATCGGCAGCGATCTGGCGCCGCTGGCCGTCCCGGCGTGGCACATCTTCGGTCTGGTCCTCACGGCGGTCCTCGTGGTCCTCATATGGTGGCGCTGGCGTCCGCGCCCCGTGTACGCGCTCGGCCTGAGCCTGGCCGCGGTGGCCGCCTTCGGACCGGCGATCCGCCCCTGGTACGCGCTGTGGGGCCTGTTCCTCATCGCCGCCGCGGCGCCCAGCACCTCGGTACGGCACCGGGTGGCGGCGCTGACCGGAGTGCTCGCGCTGGCCGTCCTGCCCAGCGGCGGCTCCGCGGACGTCGGCCAGTTGGTCCTGGCCGTCTCCGGGGGCGCGCTCGCCGTGGTCGTCCTGTGGCAGGCACATCTGGCCGCGCAGGCCCCGGCCCTGGAGCGCACCGCATGAGACTCCCGCGCACCGACCGCGCCCGGCTCGCCCTGGTGGTCGTACTCGCCGCCGTCGTGATCGTCTTCACCGCGACCGTGCCCCTGCTGCGCGACTGGTTCGACCTGCGCGTCTACTACGGCACCATCGACAGCTGGATCCATCACGACGGCCGTATCTACGACTACCGGGTGCCCGGCACCATGTACGGCTTCACCTACCCGCCGTTCGCGGCCGTCGTCATGCTGCCCATGGCACTGGTCGGTCTGCACGTCGCGATCGCCCTGGCGCTGCTGCTCAACCTGGCGGCACTCGCCTTCGCGCTGCGCGTGCTGGCCGGACGGTCCTGGCGGCGCTACGGCTGGTACGGCGTTGCGCTCGCGGCCTGCGTGCTGGCCCTGTTCGAACCGCTGCGGGACACGTTCAGCTTCGGCCAGGTGAACGTCCTGCTGCTGGCGCTGGTGCTCCTCGACTGCTGGCTGTTGTCCACGGGGCGGGAGCGCTGGGCGGGTGTGGGCATCGGCCTCGCGGCCGCGATCAAGCTGACGCCCGCCGCGTTCATCGGCCTGCTGCTGGTGGCCCGGCGCTGGCGAACGGCCGCCGTGGCGACGGCCGTTGCGGCCGCGGCCACGGCGCTGGCCGCCTGGGTGGCCCCCGACGCCTCCCGCTTCTACTGGACGCACGCCATGTGGGACACCACCCGGGTGGGCCGTCTCGACTACGTCTCCAACCAGTCGGTGCAGGGCATCCTGGCCCGGCTCGGCGTTGCGGACCGCGCGGTCTGGGCGGTGGTGGTCCTGCTGGTCCTGGGCGTCTGGATGGCGCGTACCCGGCGGGCGGTCCTGGCGGAGGACTGGACGGCGGCGTTCGCCCTCACCGGGCTGACCGCCTGTCTGGTCAGCCCGATCACCTGGGTCCACCACCTGGTGTGGCTGCTGCCGTCCTTCGCCGTCCTGGTCCGCGCCGGACACGCCCGGATCGCGGCGGTCCTGTACGCGGTGCTGTGCACGAGCGTGGTGTGGCTGTGGTTCGACGACGCATCCGGCGTGGACGGCTTCCTCGGCAGCAACACGTACGCCTGGATCACGCTCGGTCTGCTGCTGTGGCTGCCGGTCGGTCAGTCCGGGTCCACCAGCTCGAAGAACCGGGCGCGCAGCACGAGCGAGATGAAGCCGGCCCCCACACCGGCGGCGCCCGCGATCGCCCACGCCTCCGCCCAGCCGACCCCGGACGGCTGCGACCGCCCCCCGCCCTCCGATGCCACCGCGGCCACCACGGGGTCCGTCACGGGCCCCGGCCTGGGCTTCGCCCGCAAGGCGTCGAGCGATCCCACCGGTTCGACCCGCCCGGCCGCGTCGAACCCCCAGTCGAGCAGCTCCCCGGCCTCCTCGTAGACGGCGAACCCGCCGCCCGCCTGAGGGTTCAGCACGGTGACGACGAGGGTGCGATCGCCGTGGCGGGCGGCGGCGACGAGCGTGTTGCCCGCCTTGCTGGTGTAGCCGTTCTTGATGCCGATGAGCCCCGGATAGGGGTCCACGCCGTCCGCGCCGGTCAGCAGCCGATTGGTGTTCCGGATCCGGTACGACCAGCCGTTCCTGCCCGGGAACCACGCGTCCGCGGTGCCGCAGTACCGGGCGAAGTCCGCGTTGCGCAGCCCCGCCCGGCCGAACACCGCGAGGTCGTACGCCGACGAGACCTGGCCGGGCGTGTCGTAACCGTCGGGCGACAGCACCCGCGTGTCGAGGGCGCCCAGCGCACGGGCCTTGTCCTGCATACGGGCGGCCGTGAAGCGCCAGCCGCCGTTCAGCGAGGCCAGCACCCGCACGGCGTCGTTGCCGGAGCTGAGGAACACCCCGCGCCACAGGTCGGCGACCTTGTACGTCCGTCCCTCGGCGACCCCCACGAGACTGCTGCCGGGCCCGATCCCCGCCAGCTCCTCCTCGCTCACCCGGTGCCGGATGCCGACGGGCAGCGTCGGCAGCACGGTGAGGGCGAACAGCGTCTTCAAGGTGCTGGCGGGCGGCAGTTCACGGTGCGCGTTGCGCGCGGCGAGCACCTCGCCGGTGTCGGCGTCGGCCACCAGCCACGACAGCGCGGAGACCCGCGGCGGCCGGGATACGTCGGCGTTGGGCCGCACATGGGTGCCGGGCCGGTACAGCAGCGCCGGTCGTGGTGTCGTCGCCTGTTGCCCGCCGGGCGGGTCGGGGTCGGGCCCCGTGCGGGCGGCCGCGGCTGTCGGCGCCAGTGCCAGCAGGCCGGCCGCGCACAGCGCGCAGGTGGCCGCGAGGGTTCGGGAGGCAAATCCGATCTTCATACCGCCAACCTAGGAACGCGGCCGTCGTCCACCGCGCTGCCCGGGCCGGGCGGGCCGCGCCGGCACCCGGACGGGCGATGCCCGTGGCGGTGTGTCAGTCGCCGGGCAGCGTCGGCTGGATCCGCCGCAGGAACGTCGCGTTGTCGGGTGTCTCGCGCATGCGCTCCAGAAGGGTTTCCAGGTTGGCCTGGCCGTCCCGGCCCTGCAGGGCCCGGCGCAGGCCGCGCACGGTGGTCAACTCGGCCGGGGGCAGGAGGAGTTCCTCGCGCCGGGTGCCGGACGGGTTGATGTCGACGGCGGGGAAGACCCGGCGGGAGGCGAGGTCGCGGCTCAGGCGCAGCTCCATGTTGCCGGTGCTCTTGAGCTCCTCGAAGAAGAAGTCGTCGGCCCGGGAACCGGTCTCCACGAGTGCCGTGGCGAGGATGGTGAGCGAGCCGCCCTCCTCGGTGAGCCGCGCGGCGCCGAAGAACCGCTTCGGCCCCTGCAGGGCGGCCGCGTCGACGCCGCCGCTCAGGGTGCGGCCACCGGACGCGGCCGCGTTGTTGTGTGCCCGGCACAGCCGGGTCAGCGAGTCGAGCAGGATGACGACGTCCTCGCCCGCCTCGACGAGCCGCTTGGCCCGCTCGATCACGAGCTCGGCCAGCGCGATGTGCTGCCTGGGCGCCCGGTCGAAGGTCGAGGCGTACACCTCGCCCCGCACCGAGCGCCGCATGTCGGTGACTTCCTCGGGGCGTTCGTCGACGAGCACCACCATCAGCCGGCATTCCGGATGGTTGCCGGTGACGGCGGCCGCGATCTGCTGGAGGAGGACCGTCTTGCCGGTCTTGGGCGGGGCCACGATCAGGCCCCGCTGGCCCTTGCCCACGGGGGCGATCAGGTCGGTGACACGGCCGGTCAGACCGGACCCCGGGTGTTCGAGACGGATCCGCTCACGCGGGTGAAGCGGCGTCAGCTCGCCGAAGCGACGGCGGTTCTTGTCAGGGGTGCGCCCGTTGACGCGGGCGACTTCGGTGAGGGCGCGCTGAGTACCGCGTACGCCGTCGACGAGGTCGCCCTTGCGCAGGCCGTAGCGGCGGATCAGCGCGGGGGAGACCTGCGGGTCGGCGGGCGACGGCAGCAGGTTCGCGGCGCGCAGGTACCCCTTCCCGTTCGTGTCGATGTCGAGGACACCGGTGACGGCACGGACCGGGGGCTGCTGCTCCACGGGAGGGTTCTCGAGTGTGGTGGTGGTCATTCGGTGATCGGTCCTTTCCCGGACGGAAGGCATGGGACATGCGGAAGGAAGGGATGAGCCGCGGACATGGGGAAGGCGGACAGAGTGCCTTCGGGCGGCGGACACAACACCTCGGGTACGGCAGATCCGCTGGGTCACGAGGTGGTGAGGCGAAGCCGGTACATCTACCGGCGAACTGAGGGAGAACTGGCACCGGCGCCCTCGAACGGGCGTACACAAGTGCTACCGGGACACTAGCACGCCGGTTGAGCGCATGGCCACCTCGAAAAGACGGGGCATCCGGGTGTCGATTCGGACCGGTCCCGTTCGTAGGTGGGGTGCAGGAAGCTCATGAGGACCGGGAGGACCGAGGAAGTACATGCTGCTCGTCTGCGGTGACGACTCCGCGGACGCCTCGGGAATGGCCCCCGTCGAACCCTGGGTGGACGACCTCGGCGACCGCCGCGTACGCCTGCACGGCCACCGGCTGGCGCCCCCGGACCGGGCCGTCACCGTACGCGTGCGTGGCGGTGAGGTGTTGCGCAGCGACGGGCCGTTCGCGGAGGCGAAGGAGTACGTCGCCGGGTTCGACCTCCCTGAGTGCGACGGCATGGAGGAGGCCATCGAGGCGGCGGCGCGGCATCCCGTGGCCGGCATCGGGGCCATGGAGGTACGGCCGTTCTGGGAGGACGAGGACGCCGAGGCGCGGATCCGCGCGCTTGACGCCGAGCGACACCACCGCGCCCACCGCCGAGGAGACCGGCTGGGCCGGCATCGCCGCCCTGTACGGCGAGTTGGCCCGCTTCGTGCCCTCCGCCGTCGTCCGCCTCAACCGCGCGGTCGCCGTCGGCATGGCCGAGGACACGCAGGCGGGCCTTGCCCTGGTGGCGGAGCTGGAGGAGCAGGGCGAGCTGGCCGGGTACCACCTGTTGCCGGCGACCCGCGCCGATCTGCTGCGCCGCAGCGGCCGTACGAAGGAGGCGGCCGGGGCGTACCGGCGGGCCCTGGAACTGGTGGAGAACGACGCGGAACGCAGGTTCCTCGAAAGGCGGCTCGCGGAGTGTCGATCCGGGTAGGGGCCGTTCGTCGGTGGGGTGAAAGAGCCCCTTCGACATCGGAGGCCCCGATGGCCACGCACGCCCCCGCGCCCCGCACCGGCAAGCTGCACGAGAGCCTCGCCTCGCTCCTGCGGGCCCGCCGAACGCCTCCCGCCCCGGGCGACGGACCGGGGACGCCGGACGTCTGGCTCGCCGGGCTCCGCCTGCGCGGTTGAGCGGAGGCGTACCCGGGGCCCGGCCGAGAGGGTCACGCCGACCGGGCCCGCCTCCCTCACGCCGAGCGCTCCGCCGCCTCCTTCTCGATCTGCTCGAACTGCGCTCCCATGGCCGCGGCCAGAGCCTGCGCGCCGGACAGCGGACGGACCATCACCGTGAACTCGTCGATCAGGCCGTCCTCGTTCAGCCGGAGGAAGTCGCAGCCGGTGATCTCGCGGTCGCCCACGCGCGTGGCGAAGACCAGCGCGTGGTCACGGCCGCCCTCGTCGTTGATCTCGCGCACATAGCGGAAGTCCTCGAAGACCCGCATGACACCCCGCAGGATCGCCGCCGTGATCGCCTTGCCGGCGTACGGCTTGAACACGACCGGGCTGGTGAAGACGACGTCCTCGGCCAGCAGGGCTTCCATGGCGTCGGCGTCGCCCGCCTCCACCGCCTCGCGGAACGCGCGCATCGGATCACCTCATAGTCAATTAGTTGAGTAGGTGCCGATGACAATAATCACCTGCTGTTAGCGTGTCCACATGTCCCTGAAGTACGCCGTGCTCGCCTCCCTCCTCGAGGGCGAGGCCTCGGGCTACGAGCTGTCCAAGGTCTTCGACGTGTCGTTCGCCAACTTCTGGCCCGCGACCCCGCAGCAGCTCTACCGGGAGCTGGAACGCCTCGCGCAGGACGGCCTGGTCGAGGCCCGGTTCGTGCAGCAGGAACGGCGCCCGAACAAGCGGATGTTCACGCTCACCCAGGCCGGACGCGAGGACCTGCGCGCCTTCGCCGCCGAGCCGCCCAGACGGCCTACCGCCGTCCGCGACGAGCTCCTGATCAAGCTGCAGGCCATGGAGGACCCCGAGGCCGCCCACGCCCTGGTCGAGGAGCGCATGACCTGGGCGCGGGGCAAGCTGGACCGGTACGAACGGGTCCGCGAACGCCTCCTCGACGGGCGGGCCGAGGACGAGTACCTGCGTGAGTCCGACCGCGTCGGGCCGTATCTGACGCTGCTGCGCGGCATCTCCTTCGAGGAGGAGAACCTGCGCTGGTGCGAGCGTGTTCTCGGCGTCCTGAAGCACCGCGCTGCGCGGGGGTGACGCGGATGTTCAGCCCCGAAGGTCCCTCCCTGCGCGAACTCGCCGTCCAGGCGCTGTCGTCCGTCGAGCGCGGATACGACCTGCTCGCCCCGAAGTTCGACCACACCCCGTTCCGCACGCCGGACTCGGTGCTGTCCTCCGTCGCGACGGAGCTCGGGCGTACGGGCCCCTACGACGACGGACTCGACCTCTGCTGCGGTACGGGCGCGGGCATGGAGGTGCTGGCCGAGGTGTGCCGGCGCAGTGTCACCGGCGTCGACTTCAGTGCCGGCATGCTCGACGTCGCCCGGCGCCGGGTGCGGGTGGGCGCGCCGCGCGTCGCCTGGGTCCGCGCGGACGCCCGTGCCCTGCCGTTCACCCCCGCCTTCGACCTCGTGGTGAGCTTCGGCGCGTTCGGTCACTTCCTGCCCCGTGAGCTGCCGGGGCTGTTCGCCCAGGTCCACTCCGTGCTGCGGCCCGGCGGGTGCTTCGTGTTCCCGGTCGTCGCCCCGGCGGGGCCCACGTCCCCGGCCTACTGGATGCTCCTTGGCTTCGACGCGGTGATGCGGGTGCGCAACGCCGTGTGGCGGCCGCCGTTCGTCATGTACTACCGGGCCTTCCGTCTCGGGGAGGTGCGAAGCGAGCTGAAGCGCGCCGGTTTCCAGGTGGAGCTTCGGGCCCTGCGCGAGTTCGGGCGGCGGCGGGACGGCAGTCCCCGTGTACGGATGGTGGTGGCGCGACGCGGCGCGGACTAGGTGGGTTGGATTTGCCTACTCCTATCGCTCGAGAAGGTTTTGTTTAACCGGTGACCTCCCGCTCGCCGACGGTGAGCGTCGTGCGCACTCAGCCCGCCGCGGGCAACGTGAACTCGTAGACCAGAGCGTCCTGTTGGGCGTCCACGACGAGATCCGTGATCTCCAGGGGGCGGGCGTGCTGGTCGTGCACCCGCCGGGTGACCCGTACCGAAGGCGCCCCCGGGAGCCGGGTGATGGCGTCCCGGTGGTGCAGCGTGAGGCCTGCCCTGCGCATCCAGTCGTAGGCGCGGCGCAGCTGGGCGGACCCGGTGTCACGGGCGCGGTCGCGATAGCGGGCCAGCTCCGCCACCTCGGCGAGCGCCACCGCGGAGAAGGACGTCACGGCCGTGCGCCGACCGCGTCCGTCGGCCCCCGCGGACTCGTAGCGGTGGACCAGGGTCGGGCAGTGCGGCGCCAGTCCCAGGGCCTCGGCGTGCTCCGGCGGGGGAGCCTCCCAGGCGACCGTGGCCAGGTCCACGGCGCCCGGGCTCGTGGGCCGGGCGCCGATCGGGAAGGTGAGCGACGCCGCGGTCTCGACCGGCGGACCGGACAGGGTGGCATGGCTGCCCCGCCGGTCCGTGGCGACCAGGCCGCTGTGGCGCAGCACCTCCAGCGCCTGGCGCACGGTCTCCCTGCTGACCCCGAAATGCTCCGCCAACTGCCTTTCCCCCGGCAGTCGTCCACCCGGTGGGACTGTTCCGTCGCGCAACTCGTCGAGCAGTGCGGTGGCGATCCTCCAGTACAGCGGCTGCGCCGTGGTGAGCGGGCGGTCGTGCGGGGTGGTGCGGGCCATGCCGCGCCTCCTGTTGGTGACGTGTCGTAGTCGTGCGGGCTCCTTGCGTCACCAGATCTAAGCAGTGGTCTAAACCACCAGGGAAGAGTGATCTGTCACTTCGGCCGAAACGGCCCGCGTGAACCGGCGCTCACAGGGCGCCGTACAGGGCGTCGATCAGCGCCATCTTCCGCGGGTCGTCGGCGATATGAGGGCCCATCCGGTTCATCACATAGCCCAGCGACACACCGGCCTCCGGATCCGCGAGCCCGCAGGAGCCGCCGAAGCCGTCGTGTCCGAAAGCCTTCGGGTTGGGCCCGTACGAGCCGTTGGGCCCGCTGAGCCACAGGCCGAGGCCGACCTCGGTGTCGTGCTCGAACCCGGCTCCGAGCACCAGGTCGCGGCAGCTGCCCTGCCCCTCACGCACCCGCTCGGCCGCCTCGGGGGAGAGGACGCGGTGGCCGTCGTACGACCCGCCGCCCGCGAAGATCCCGTACAGCGTGGCGATCGCCCCCGCCGTGCCGTGACCGTTCGCGGCGGGTATCTCGGCGGCCCGCCACTCGGGCGAGTTGGCCTGAGCCGCCCCCACGGCGGGGTTGACCAGCGCGGCCAGCGCGGCGGGCGCCAACTGGCTGAAGATCGCGGCCTGTTCACTGGTCGACGCGACGGGCGGCTGCACCAGCTCGGCCACCCGTCCGGCGTCCTTCTCCGGCACCCCGATCGCGAAGTCGATCCCGAGCGGCCCGGTCACCTCCCGCTCCAGGAAGGCCCCGGGCAACAGCCCCGACACCCGCCGCACGACCTCCCCGACCAGGAAGCCGTACGTGAGCGCGTGATACCCGGACCCCGTCCCCGGCGTCCACCAGGGCTCCATCGCAGCGAGCCGCTGCGTCGTCAACTCCCAGTCGCAGAGCTGCTGGAGCGAGTGCGGCTCCCGCAGGCCGGACAGGCCCGCGCGGTGCGACAGCAGATGCCGTACGAGGATCCCGTCCTTGCCCGCGGCGGCGAACTCCGGCCAGTACGCGGCCACCGGCGCGTCGAGGTCGAGCAGTCCCCGGTCGGCGAGTATGTGCGCGCACAGTGCCGTCGGTCCCTTGGAGGTGGACCACGCGTTGACCAGCGTGTCGCGGTCCCAGGGGCGGCTGCGTGCCGCGTCGGCCCACCCGCCCCACAGATCGACTACGGTCCGTCCGCGGAGCGTGACGGCGACCGCGGCGCCCAGCTCCCCGCGCTCCCGGAAGTTCGTCTCGAACGCCGTCCGCACCGCCGCGAACCGCGGATCGCAGTGCCCGTGCACCTGCGCCTCGTGCTCCGTCATGGCCCGCCCCTCGTCGTCCGCCAAAAGCCCGGGCCGCGGCACTGCGACCCGGGCCCCTGAACGTACCGACTGGTCGGACTGGGCGGAAGTGGGCGGGACGGACCGGACTCAGCCGAAGAACCGCGTACCTGCCGGCTCCCGATGCCCCTCGGCCGTGTGCCAGTAGTCGCGGGTCTCGACGGCCCGCCCGGCGGCGTCGAAGCGCGCGAAGACGCAGCCCGCGAGCGTGGACGGGACACCGCCCTCCTCGGCGAGAACCCGGAACTCGGCCACGGCCACGCCGTCCCGGCCGACGACCGGCGCGGAGAAGCGGACATCGGTCACCCGCTCCTCGGCGAACGACCAGCGCAGATACGCGGCCAGTTCGACGCGTCCCCGGTGCGGCTCGCGGAACGGCATCGAGCGGTGGACGACGTCCTCGGCGTACAGCTCCAGCAGCGCGTCCACGTCATGCTCGGCCCAGGCCCGCTCCCAGACCCGGACGAACCGCTCCGCGGCTTCAGACGTTTCCATACGGGCCCGCTCAGCCGTGCGAGCGCAGCCAGTCCAGCTTGGCCGCCTCGTGGAAGGGGCCGCCGCCCTCGTGGTCGTTGAAGTCGTACACCTCGATGGCCTTCTCGCCGTGGCTCCAGGCGTTGAAGGCCGCGAAGACGGTCGAGGGCGGGCAGGTCTGGTCCTCCAGGGCCGCCGAGAAGAAGGCGGGTGCCCGGCCGCGGGACGCGAAGTGGACGCCGTCGAAGTAGGACAGGGTGCGCAGGACGTCCTCGGTGCGGCCCCGGTGCGTCTTGAGGTAGAGGCCGATCTCGCGGTACGGGTGGCGGTCCGTCATGGTCGCCGCGCGCGGGTAGTCGCACAGGAACGGCACGTCCGGTGCGATCGCCGTCAGGTCCGGCACCAGACCGCCGACGGCGATCGTGATGCCGCCGCCCTGGCTCGCCCCCAGTGCGACCGTGCGCGAGGCGTCGGTCAGCGGGTGCGAGCGAGCGGCCTCCACGGCACGGACCGCGTCCGTGAACACGCGGCGGTAGTAGTAGTTCTCGGGCGCGTCGATGCCACGGGTCATGAACCCGGGGTAGGCCGGCGCGGCGCCCACCGGGTCAGGGGTCCCACCGCCGGCGCCCCAGGCGCTGCCCTGGCCACGGGTGTCCATCATGAAGTGCGCGCGGCCCGTGGAGGCCCACAGCAGGTTCTCGTGCGGCAGGCCACGCCCGCCGCCGTAGCCGATGTACTCCACGACCAGCGGCAGCGGCTCCGTGGCGCCGGCGGGCAGCCGCAGCCAGCCCTTCACCGGGTGACCGCCGAACCCGGCGAACGTCACGTCGTACACCCGCACCGTGGACAGCCCTGTGTCGACCAGCTCGAAGCGGGCGTCCAGATCGTGCCCGCGTGCCTCCTCGAGAGTCTTGGACCAGAACGAGTCGAAGTCCTCGGGCTCGACGGACTCACTGCGGTACTCGCGCAGTTCGTCGAGCGGAAGGTCGAACAGGGCCATGGAGGACCGCCTTTGCGGAGAGTGCCTGCGGATGATCACACCGTACGTGGGTGATCGGACGACTCGCCAGATCCTTGCAGCGCGGAGCCCCTACGATGGCGCCATGACGACTGCCGTCGATCCTCCGGTCAGGGCCGCGGAACTGCTGGTCAGGGATGCCGAACTGCTCGTCGTGGACGGAGGGCGGGAGATCCCGGGAGGCTGGCTGGCCGTCACCGGTGGTCGGGTGACCGCCGTCGGCGGCGCCGGGAGCGAACCCGAGGCCCGCACGACCGTCTCGGCGGCCGGACGGCTCGTCACCCCGGGCCTGGTCAACACGCACCATCACATCTACCAGAACCTCACCCGCTCCTACGCGCCCGCCGTGAACGGCTCCCTGTTCGACTGGCTGACCACCCTCTATCCGCTCTGGGCGGGTCTCGACGAGGAGGCCGCGTACGTGTCGGCGTACGTCGGCATGGCCGAGCTGCTGATGGGCGGCTGCACCACGTCGTCCGACCACCTCTACGTCCATCCCCGACCGCGCCTCGTCGACGCCGAGATCGGCGCCGCCCGCGACATCGGCTTCCGCTTCCACGCCACCCGCGGCTCGATGACCCGCTCCGTCGAGGACGGCGGGCTGCCGCCGAGAAGTGTCACGCAGACCGAGGAGGAGGTGCTCGCAGACAGCGAGCGCCTGATCGGGGCGTACCACGACCCCGAGCCGGGCGCGCTGGTGCGGGTCGCGCTCGCGCCCTGCTCACCGTTCTCGGTGACCAAGGAGCTGATGACCGCGACCGCCCAACTCGCCGAGCGGCACGACGTACGGCTGCACACGCACCTCGCCGAGGACCTCGACGAGGACACGTACTGCCTTGAGACGTACGGCTGTCGGCCCGTCGAGTACTTCGAGGAGACCGGATGGCTGAGCGACCGCAGCTGGGTCGCGCACTGCATCTACCCCAACGACGCCGAGTTGCGCCGACTCGCGGCCGCGGGCGTCGGCGTGGCGCACTGCCCCAGCTCCAACATGCTCATCGGCGGTGGCACCGCGCGCGTGAAGGAGATGCGCGAGCTGGGCCTGCCCGTCGGCATCGGCTGCGACGGCTCCGCCTCCACGGACCATGCCTCCCTCTGGCTGGAGACCCGGGCCGCGCTGCTGCTGGGCCGCTACCGCGGCGGACCCGGCGCGATGACCGCCCGCGACGCCCTCGACATCGCCACCCGCGGCTCGGCGCGCTGCCTGGGCCGGGAGGACGAGCTGGGCCATCTGCGCCCCGGGGCCTGCGCCGATCTCGTCGTCTGGGATCTGCACGAGGTGGCCCTGGCCGGTGCCCTGAGCGACCCCGTGGAGGCATGGCTGCGGTGCGGGCCCGCCCGGGCCTGGACCACGGTGGTCGCGGGCCGGATCCTGGTCGACCGCGGCGAGCCCCGGCTGCCCGGGCTGGCGGACGCCCTGCGGGCACACAGCGGGATCGCACGCCGGATGCAGCGCGAGACGTAGCCGACGGCACAAGGGTTCACGCCCTGCGGCGCGTCCAGTCCGGCTCGATGCGGGCCCAGTCCCGCTCCCACTCACCCAGGCGGCGGCGCATCGCCGCATGCCGTACGACGGCGTGCCCGAGGAGGATCACGGCGACCGCGCCGGCCGTCGCGCACACGCCGACGGTGACGGTGTGCTGCCAGATCGCCGTGCCGTCCGCCGGCGGAGCCACGCTGCGGCCCCGGGAGTCCAGCCACACCCGGACGGTCTCGCCGGCCCGTGTGCCGACCGGGACGCGCGCCATGGCCGTACGCGCACCGTCTCCGGGTTCCGTCCAGCGCACCGTCACCTCTGCGGACGGCTGCCGTCCGCCGTGCGCCGTGGGCAGCGCCTCCGACGTCCCGTCGACCACCTCGACCCGGACCTGACGGCGATCGGCGCGCTGCTCCCGGGCCGTGGTCCGGGCGTCGTCATGGGCCCACCAGCCCGCCGCCACCCCGATCAGAGGAGCGACGACGACCAGCAGGACGGCAACGGCCCGTAAGGTCCACGTCGCCATGACATCCGACCGGCGCCGCAGCGGATTCGGCCGCCGGCGCCGGCCACTCACCTGGCTTCGCATGCCGTCCAGGTACCCCGCGCACCTGACTTCGTTCCTGACAATCCCGGACGAACACGTGTCCCCGTGCGGAGCCGCCGATCAGCCGAAGCGCTCGATCCGGATACGGTCCACGGGCTGACCGGCCGCCACGAGCAGCCGAGAGGCGTGCTCCGCGAACGCGTTGGAGCCGCACACATAGGCCTCCCACCCACCGGGAGGCTGTTCCGCCAGGAGCGGCGCCACATGTGCCGCGGCCATACGTCCCACCGGCACACCCTCCGGCGCACTCCGCGTGAAAACGGGCGTGGTCTCCGCGTCGTACTCCCGCGCGTAGATCAGTTCCTGCGGGCTGCGTGCCGACACCAGCAGCCGCAGCGGCACGTCCAGGCTCCGCGTCCGGTGGTGCCGCACCATCGACATCAGCGGTACGACCCCGGAGCCGGCGCCGATCAGCAGCGCGGGCCGGTCCCCGGGCCAGGCGAAGAAGCCGCTGAGCGGGCCGCGCACCTCGACCGAGTCGCCGGGCTTCGCCACCGTGTGGAACCAGCCGGACACCTCACCGCCCTCGACGTGGTCGAGGGTCAGCTCGATGTGCCCGGAGTCGTCCGGAGCGGACGCGATCGAGTAGTGGCGCTGGGCCACATAGCCGTCCTCGGCGGTCAGCCGCAGCATCAGATGCTGGCCGGGCAGATGCCCCTCCCACGCGGGCACCGCCAGCCGGAAAGTGGCGGCGTGCGGGGTCTCCCGGCGGATCTCGGTGACCGTGGCGGTCTGCCACACCGAGGCGGCCCGGTTGCTGACGGCGATCCGGCCGGGCACGGCGAACCGGCTCGGGGGAGTGAACACGTCGGTCCTCGTTACCTCAGTCACCGGAGTACCGCTGCTCCTCCCATGGGTTGCCGCGGGCGTGGTAGCCGTTCTGCTCCCAGAACCCCGGCTCGTCGTGGTCGAGGATCCGCAGGCCCGCGATCCACTTGGCGCTCTTCCAGAAGTACAGGTGCGGCACCAGCAGCCGTGCCGGGCCACCGTGCTCCGGAGCGAGCGGCTCCCCTTCGTACTCCCAGGCGATCCACGCCCGCCCGCCGGTGAGGTCCGCCAGCGGCAGGTTCGTGGTGTACCCGGTGTGCGAATAGGCGACGGCATGTGTGGCGGACACATGGGGCCGGGCCATATGGAGGAAGGTGTCCAGCGACACGCCCCCGAACCGCACGCCGAACTTCGACCAGCTCGTCACGCAGTGGATGTCGCCCTCGTACGCCGACGCCGGCAGCTCGTGCGCCTCGTCCCAGCTCCAGGTCCGCGGCTCCTCGACGAGACCGTCGACGCGGAAGGACCACTCGGCGGGTGTCAGCTCGGGTGTGACCTCGGCGGAGAGGACGGGCCAGTCGTCGCCGGCGTCGTACTGGCCGGGCGGCAGTCCGGCGTTCTGGACGCGCGGGCGTCCGGTGAAGCCTCGGGTGACGTTCATGCGGGTGGGGCCTCCAGGCCGCCGTGCGTGCGGCCCGCGGGTCGGGCGTGATCAGTACGTATTCATTCAACCGTACGCGTTCGCGCATGTTCCCCGATGCCCGGGACCCCGAGTGATCGTTGGGGTAGGGTGGCCGTCCGGTCGGGAGGGTCCCGGCATGCGGAGCGCGGGAGGTGAGACCCATTACCGCTGTGTCAGGTCGGGTGCTCTCCTCTCGAATCGGCGCGGATCACCGCCCTTAGGCGACCGCGAGAGCATCCTTCGGTTTCCGAAAGGCTCTCGGCATTCATGCCCCCTCTCATTTCTTCCTCGCCCGCGTCTCCCTCGCCGCTCTCGCGCGACTCCTTGGTGAGCGCGCTGCGGGCCGCCGGCTGTGTCTTCGCCGAGGACGAGGCCCGGTTGATCCGGGCCGCCGCCCGAACCCTGGACGAGCTGGCCGCCATGGTGGAGCGCCGGGTCACCGGCCTGCCCCTCGAACTCGTCCTCGGCTGGGCCGAGTTCCGCGGTCTGCGCATCGAAGTGGAACGCGGCGTCTTCGTCCCCCGCCGGCGCACCGAGTTCCTGGTCGAACAGGCCCTCGCCCACGCCCCGGACCCGTCCGTCGTGGTGGACCTGTGCTGCGGCTCGGGCGCGGTCGGCGCGGCACTGGCCGCCGCGCTCACCGGGGTCGAACTCCACGCCGCCGACATCGACCCGGCGGCGGTGCGCTGCGCCCGCCGTAACGTGGCCCCCTTCGGCGGGCAGGTCCACGCGGGTGACCTCTTCGAGGCGCTGCCCGGCGCCCTGCGCGGCCGCGTCGGCATTCTCGCGGCGAACGTGCCGTACGTCCCCACCGGCGAGGTCGGCCTCCTGCCCGCCGAGGCACGCGACCATGAGCCGCACGTCGCGCTGGACGGCGGTCCGGACGGGCTGGACGTCCTGCGCCGGGTCGCCACCGAGGCACCCCGATGGCTCGCGCCCGGTGGCTGCCTGCTGATCGAGACGAGCGAGCGTCAGGCGCCCACGGCTCTGGAGGCCTTCGCCGGCAGTGGGCTGTCGGCGCGTCTGGCCGTATCCGAGGAGCTGTACGCGACGGTCGTGGTCGGGCTCAACTGAGCCGGTCGGAGAGCCGGGTCAGGTCTGGGCGCCGCTCTTCGAAGGGCTCTCCGAGGGGCCGGAGCCGTTCCAGTCCCAGTGGCGTGGTCCGGGGAGCTTGCCCCGCCAGTCACCCGGCCCCCGGTCCCGGTCCTGGTCCTTCTTCCACTCGTCCCAGTCACCGGCCAGTACGCGGGAGGCGGTCCTGGTGTCGTCGTCGGACCGGGTGCCCGCGAGGAAGGCGTCCTCGCCCTTCTTGAGATCGCCGGTGCCGGAAGCCTTGTCCCCGTCGTGGCGCACGGTGGCGTCCGAGTCGACGGTCCACGTCCACTCGGTGCCGTCCTCGCTCTTGACGGTGACCTGGTCGCCGTCGACCTTCTCGATGGTCCCGCGCTGCCAGATCCGTACGACCCACTCGTCGGTGTCGGGGTCCTTGACGGTGGCCTCACCGTGCACGCCGCCTCCGCCGAAGCCGAACCAGCCGTGCCCGTGCCGTTCGCGGGGCGCGTCAGGTGATGGTGAGGCCGGTCCGGAGGCGGCCGGCGAGGCACCGTCGCCCGGGCCCGACGACGTCGCGGCGTACGCGACCGTACCGCCGAGGGCCAGTGCGGCGACGGTGGCCGCCGCGGTCACCGCCCGGGCCCGGACGGACTGCCGCTGCCACAGCCCGCGCAGCGCCGCACCCCGCGCGCGCTCCCGCTGAGAACCGCCCGGTCCCGTGAGGACCTCGACGTCCGTGCCGTCCGGCTCCGCGCCGGCATGGTGTCCCTGATCCGGATCGTGTGTCATGGCTCGCTCCCATCGGTCACGGCACCAGGCATCCCCATGCCATGCCTTGCTGTGATTGTGGGTCGCGGGCGGTAAGGAACAAGTAATCAGTTCCTGTGAGAAAGCGGCGCGGGTCCCGGCGGGATCGCTCGTCGGCGCCGTAGCTGTCAACTCGGCGGCAGTACCCGGGCGATGAGCAGCGCCACGTCGTCGGAGTTGTCGGGCTGGTGCAGGGTGCGCAGGAGGAGGTCGCAGCACTCCTCCAAGGGGCGGTCGGGGTCGTCGAGGAGCTCCAGGAGTGCGTCGAGGCGCTCGTCGAGCGGGTGCTGCCGGGTCTCGACCAGGCCGTCCGTGTAGAACACCAGCTGGTCGCCGGGCTCGAGGTCGACGGTCGTCGTCGAGAAGGCGACGCCGCCCACGCCCAGCGGTGCTCCGGTGGGCAGTTCGAGGAGTTCCGGGGCGTGGCCGTGGCGGACCCGGACGGGTGGCAGATGCCAGGCGTTGGCGATCCGGCACTGCCGCAGCCGCGGGTCGTGGACGGCGTAGACACAGGTCGCGATGGAGTGGTCGAGGCCCTCGGTGATCTTGTCGAGGTGTTCCAGGAGCCGGGTCGGTTCGAGGTCGAGGGAGGCCAGCGTGTGGGTCGCCGTGCGCAGCCGGCCCATCGTCGTGGCGGCGTCGATGCCACTGCCCATCACATCGCCCACGACGAGCGCGGTCTTGCCGTCCTCCAGCGGGATCACGTCGAACCAGTCGCCGCCCACCTCGGCGCTGGCGCCCGCGGGCTGGTAGCGGGAGGCGACCTCCAGGCCGCCGGTCACCGGCGGATGGCTGGGCAGCAGGCTGCGCTGCAGGGTGAGGGCGGTGTCGCGGGCGTTCTGGTACCAGCGGGCGTTGTCGATCTGCACGGCCGCGCGGGCCGCCAGTTCACGGGCGAGCAGCAGGTCGTCCTCGCTGAACGGCAGCGGATTGCGGGTGCGCTTGAGGTCGAGGGCGCCGAGCACCTCGCCGCGCGCGATCAACGGCACCGCCAGATAGGAGTGCACGCCCGCGCGGCCCAGCTGGACGGCGGCCTCGGGGGAGCGGGCGATCCGGGGCAGGTCGCTCTCCTCGACCCGGGCGACCATGACGGGGGCGGCGGTGCGCACGCACTCGGTGACGAGGCGGTCGGGGCCGTAGCGGGCGACCTGCCCGGGCGGGTCGGCGGCGTCGAGGGCCTCCGTGGCATGCCCGACCTGGACGGCCAGGGCGCGGATCACCGCCGATTCGGTAGGCCCGAGGCTGCTGCGTCTGCCCTCCATCACGGTTTCCAGCAGATCCACGGCCGCGACGTCGGCGAGCTCCGGCACGGCGACGTCGGCCAACTCGTGCGCCGTGCGGTCCAGGTCCAGCGTGGTGCCGATCCGCGCGGAGGCGTCGGCGATGAGGGCCAGGCGCCGCCGTGCCGTCTCGGCCTCGACGGCGGCCTGGTGCTGCTCGGTGATGTCCACGGCCATACCGGCCACGCCCAGCACCGTCCCCGCCGTGTCCTCCAGCCGGTAGAGCGAGATGGTCCAGAAGTGCTCGCGGTCCGGGTCGGCCGGGGTCCGGCCCACGATGCGCTGGTTGATCAGCGGATCACCCGTCCGCAGCACATCACGCAGGGCCGCCTCGATGGCGTCGGCGTCGATGCCGGGCAGCAGCTCGCGCGGCGTGTGGCCGATGTGGTCCTCGGCAGGGATGCCGTTGAGCTCCGCCAGCGCCTGGTTGACGGAGACGTACCGCAGGTCGGTGTCGAGGACCGCCAGCCCGATCGGGGCCTGCGCGATCGTGCGCGTCGACAGCGCCACGTCCCGCTCCAGGCGCCGGACCGTCGTCTGGTCGGCGCACAGGCCCAGCGCGTAGACGTCCCCCTCGTCGTCGAGCAGCCGCATGTTGCGGAACTCCACCAGCCGTGTGCTGCCGTCCTTGCGCCGGATCGGGAAGGCGCCGGCCCAGCCCTGACCGGTCTCCATGACGTCGGAGAACAGCTTGACGACCAGGTCCAGGTGCTGTTCGTGGACCATGATCCGGGCGGCGTACTGGCCCAGCGCCTCGCGCGCCGGATAGCCGAACAGCTCCTCGGCCTGGGGGCTCCACAGCACGATGCGCCCCTCGACGTCGAGCACGACCGAGGCCACGCCCAGTACGTCGAGCAGCCCGCTCGGCCCCAGCGGCCCGCGCTCGGGCTCCTGGCCCTCGGACACGGGACGTTCGGCTGCAGACATCCGCACCGCCTTCGCCCATCCTCGCGGCACGCCGTTCCCCCGTGCCGACTCCCCTTGTTCTACCGCGTTCAACCGGATTCGGGCCCCCTTGGTCGTTCACCTCCACCATCCCTCAACACGACGGGGAACGTCCGCCGAAGCGGTCACGAGGGCACGGGACTGTGGCCGATCGGACAGCACACGTTCGCCTTCTTGGTCTGTACATGACCACATCGCCCCGCCAGACTGTCCGCCGACACGCTCCCACCCCCCAAGGAGTCGCTCCCATGACCCTGGCCCTGCGCGCCCGGCAACGTTGTCATGCCGCTCTCACCGGTCTCGTCGCCCTCGCCTCCGCGGCCGTGCTGTCCACCGCGACGCCCGCGCAGGCCGCCGACACCTGGACGGAGGTGGGCTCCGACCGTGCCGACCCGCTGACCGAGAGCCAGGGGCTGACCTCCGTCGAGGTCCCTGCCAACAGCGCCAACCGCTACACCGGCATCGGCACCATCCCCGCCTCGGTCAGCCGCCGCGGCTGGAACCACGTCGGCGACCCCGACGCCTCCTACAACGGCTACTACGTCGAGCCCTACCAGGCGGACTCGGGCAGCGCGAAGATGTTCCGGGTGCAGGCGCCGGACGGGACCTGGTCGGAGTACGTCCACACACTCGGCTCCGGGGAGGCGCTGAACAACTCGTTCGCCGCCATCTCGCCCGGCGGTCAGTGGATGGTCTCGGGGGAGTGGGGCACCATGACCCGCCTGCTGGTCCACCCGACCCCCGGCGTCAACCCCGGCACGTCCCCCTCGGCGGACCTCCCCTGGACGTCCAGCATCCGGCTGGACCGCGCCGTCCGCGACGTTCAGGGCTGCGACTTCCTCAGTGCCACGACCCTGCTGTGCTCCTCCGACGACCCCGCGGGCACCCTCTTCGGCATGACCAAGCCGCTCCTGCAGATCGACCTCTCCGCCGAGCCCGGAGCCTCCGACGTGACCGGCCGCGTCACGGCCCTGCGTCAGCTCCCGCTGCGCAGCTCCTGCTCCGGCGGCTTCGAGACGGAGGGCATCGACTACGACCGCCGTACCGGCACCCTGCGCGTGATCGTCATCTCGCCGGGCTTCTGCGTGCTGACCGACAGCAAGACGTACCGGTTCACACGCGGCTGAAGACCGGACGGACCGCTTCGCCGGTGCGGCCGGGCGAGCCCCGTCTGTGCGGCCGGGAGAGCTCCGTCTGTGCGGACGGGAAGGTTCCGCCGGTAGTGCTCCGCCGTCCGTGGTGCTTTTCTTGGGTTGGGGTCCGGTTCCGCGGGCTACCCGTGGCACCGCGGCGCGGCCACGAGAGGAGCGATCACGATGGACCGTGAACGACTGCACGAGGAACCCGTCTCCGTCGAGATCAGCGGATGCAGCAAGGAGGACGCCCGGATCGTGTTCGACACGCTGTGCGCGTGCTTCGAGTCCGATCGTGGCCCCGACGACGTGCCGGAGCAGCTCCACGAGACGCGCCCGATGGTGTGGCTCGGGACGTTCGAGGTCACGGACGCGCACGAGTGCCCGCCGCCCGCGCGGCTCTCGTCGACCGTCGAGGCCGACGCGCAGGGCGGCTACTGGGCCATCGAACGGCTCCGTACGACCCTGGACTCCCTGTTCACGGTGCACGACCTCGCCTCCGCCTCGGGCGACCAGGAGCGCGAATTGCACGTGGTGCTGAAGAGCCGGCCCGGCGTCGCATGACGAGAGCGCCCGGCCGCTCATGACGAGCCGAGCAGGCCGAGCACGGCACGGCGGTAGACGGCGTGGACGGCGGGCAGGTCCTCGAGACAGGCCCGCTCGTCCACGCCGTGCAGCCCCTCGTGTCGCACCCCGAAGCCCGCTGTGGCCGGGATGCCCTCACCCGCCAGCAGATTCCCGATGTTCGACGGCCCGGCGGTCTTCGGCCGGACGGTCAGCCCCTCCCGGGCCGCGGCCCCCAGCAGTGCGGCCGCGGGCTCCTGGCCCTCGGCGAGCCGATACGACGGCCATGCGGCCACCGGAGTGATCGTGGTCGGCCGCGGTGCGGGCACCCGTACGTCCAGCTCGCCCACCGCCTCGCGGACCAGCCGCTCGGCGTCGCGGGCCTCGAAGTCCGGCGTCGTACGGATGTCGACGCCCAGCTCGCACAGACCGGGCACGACCGAGAAGCCCTGACCGCCATGGCAGGACGTCACCGTCAGCTTCGGCGGCAGAGGGAACTCGCCCTGGGCGTCTGGGAGTTCGGCCTCTTCCAGGAGCCGTACGAGGTGCGCCGCGCGGGAGACCGCACCGGGTGTCGTCCGACGTGACCCCGAATGGCCCGAGGCCGCGTGCACCGCGATCGTGGCCCTCCACAGTCCGCGCCCGCCGACCACGACCTCGTCGAGCCCCGGGTAGCCGATCATCACCCCGGCCGGACGGACCGCCTCCGGGTCCGCGAGATAGGAGCGGGCACCGCCGAAGCCGCCCGTGTGCTCGTCGACGTCGAGCAGCACAGCGAGCCCGCCGCGCAGGGTGTCGGCACGGCCGTGCAGCTCGGCCGCGATGCCGCAGAACATCGCCGCGGCGAGTTTGGAGTCCGCCGCGCCTCTGCCGCGCAGCCATCCGTCGACGACCTCGCCGCAGTCCGGCGCGAACGACCAGGCCGTCTCGTCGCCGTACGGGGCGGTGTCGACGCAGGCGTCCAGCGCCCACCAGGGTCCGGGCCGGCCGCCCGCGACCTCGATCAGCAGGCCGACGGTGTCGCCCTTGCCGCCGTGGAGACGGCGATACGGCAGCCCGTGCCCGGCGAGCCAGTCCTCCAGGACGCCCAGGACGGGGCCGTAGTCGTCGATCCCGGCGCGGCTGGGGCGGCGGATCAGCCGCTGGGCGAGGTCGATCACGTCGGCGTGTGCGGTCATGGGGTCACTGTGCCCGAGGGTGGTCGGTGTCAGTGGCGGGTGTCACCCCTTCCCGGTTGTGCAACTAGTTGCATAAAGGCTCCGCGGTCCTCTACAACTACGTGAAGCACGACACCGCGCACGGAGGGGCCCGATGAGCCGTTACCCGCACCTGCTGAGCCCGCTCGACCTGGGCTTCACCACGCTGCCCAACCGCGTCCTCATGGGCTCCATGCACGTGGGCCTGGAGGAGGCCGAGCGCGGCTTCGAGCGCATGGCCGCCTTCTACGCGGAGCGGGCCCGCGGGGGAGTGGGCCTGATCGTCACCGGCGGTATCGCCCCCAACGACGAGGGGCGCCCGTACGAGGGCGGCGCCAAGCTCACCACCGACGCCGAGGCCGAGCAGCACCGCGTCATCACCGAGGCCGTGCACCGCGAGGGCGGCCGGATCGCGATGCAGATCCTGCACTTCGGCCGGTACGCCTACCACCAGGACCTCGTCGCCCCGAGCCCGCTGCAGGCGCCGATCAGCCCCTTCCCGCCCCGCGAGCTCACCGACGCCGACGTCGAGCGGACCATCGACGACTACGCCCGCGCCGCCCGCCTCGCCCGGCAGGCCGGGTACGACGGCGTGGAGATCATGGGCTCCGAGGGCTACCTCATCAACGAGTTCATCGCCACGCAGACCAACAAGCGCACCGACCGCTGGGGCGGCTCGTACGAGAACCGCATGCGCTTCCCGGTCGAGATCGTCCGGCGGGTGCGCGAGGCCGTCGGCGAGGACTTCATCATCGTCTACCGGCTGTCCATGCTGGACCTCGTCCCGGGCGGCTCCACGCTCGACGAGGTGATCACGCTCGCCAAGGCCGTCGAGGCCGCCGGGGCGACGATCATCAACACCGGCATCGGCTGGCACGAGGCGCGCATCCCGACCATCGCCACCTCGGTGCCGCGCGGCGCGTACACCTGGGTCACCAAGCGGCTGATGGGCGAGGTGTCGGTCCCGCTGGTGACCACCAACCGCATCAACACCCCCGAACTGGCCGAGGAGTTGCTGGCCGACGGCACCGCGGACATGGTGTCGATGGCCCGCCCGATGCTCGCCGACCCCGACTTCGTCGCCAAGGCCGCCGCGGGCAGGCCCGAGGCCATCAACACCTGCATCGGCTGCAACCAGGCCTGCCTCGACCACACCTTCAGCGGCAAGATCACGTCCTGCCTGGTCAACCCGCGCGCCTGCCACGAGACCGAACTGACGCTGTCCCCGACCCGGCGGCGCAAGCGCGTCGCGGTCGTGGGCGCCGGACCCGCCGGCATGGCCTGCGCCGTAAGCGCGGCCGAACGCGGCCACGACGTCACGCTGTTCGACGCCGCGGGTGAGATCGGTGGCCAGCTGAACGTCGCCCGCAAGGTCCCCGGCAAGCAGGAGTTCGACGAGACGCTGCGCTACTTCCGCCACCAGCTCGACTGGCAGGGCGTGGACGTACGGCTGAACACCTGGGTGTCGGCCGAGGACCTCGCCGCCTACGACGAGGTGGTGGTCGCCACCGGTGTCAGCCCGCGCACCCCGGAGATCCCCGGCGTCGACCACCCGAGCGTCGTGGGCTACCTCGACGTCCTGCGCGACGGCGCCCCCGTCGGCGAGCGCGTCGCCGTCCTCGGCGCGGGCGGCATCGGCTTCGACGTCGCCGAGTTCCTCACCGACGGCGGCGACAAGGCGAGCGAGGACCCGGCGACGTACTTCCGCCAGTGGGGCGTGGACATGGACTACACGGGCCCCGGTGGCCTCGCCGCCCCCGAGCGGCCGGCCCCGCCGCGCACCGTCCACCTGCTTCAGCGCAAGACCAGCAAGGTCGGCGCGGGCCTCGGCAAGACCACCGGCTGGATCCACCGCACCGAGCTCAAGCACCGGGGCGTCACCATGGTCCCGGGCGTGCGCTACGACCGGATCGACGACGCCGGGCTGCACGTCACCGTCGGCGAGGAGAGCACGGTCCTCGAGGTCGACACGATCGTGCTGTGCACCGGGCAGGAGCCGCGCCGCGACCTGTACGAGGCGCTGCTCGCCGCCGGCCGCAGCGCGCACCTCATCGGCGGTGCCGACGTCGCCGCCGAACTGGACGCCAAGCGCGCCATCAAGCAGGGCACGGAGCTGGCGGCGAGCCTGTAGGGGCGCCCGAGCGCGTCCCTAGGATGAGCCCATGTCACTCCCGCACGCGATCCTCACCGCCCTGGTCGAAAAGCCGTCCTCGGGGCTGGAGCTGACCCGCCGGTTCGACAGGTCGATCGGCTACTTCTGGTCGGCGACGCACCAGCAGATCTATCGCGAGCTGGGAAAACTGGAGACCGAGGGCTTCATCCGCACGCTGCCGAGCGAACAGCCGGCCCGTGGGCAGAAGAAGAGCTACGAGGTCCTGCCCGCGGGCCGCGCCGAACTGGCCCGCTGGACCGCCGCCTCCCAGGACCCGAGGCCGCACCGCGACACACTGCTGCTGCGGATGCGTGCCGCGGCCGTCGTGGGGACGGAGGGCATCGAGGGCGATCTTCGGCGCCATCTCGACCTTCACCAGCGGCAGTTGGCCGAGTACGAGGAGATCGAGAAGCGCGACTTCCCGCCCGGCAGGGACAGTTCCCAGGACCGGTTGCGGCACCTCGTGCTGCGCGCCGGCATCGACCTGGAGACCTTCTGGACGCAGTGGCTCACCCGCGCCCTGGAGGAGTTCGCGGAGCTGCCGGGGAACGAAAGGGCGTGAGCCGGGGCTCGCGTGACGGGTAGGGCACCGGCTCACCGAGCCGGTGCCCGGCGGGGCTTCGCGCCCTTTCCTCAGAGCCGGTACGGCTTCGACTTGCGGCGCAGGAACCAGGCCGTGGCCATGCCGCCCGCGCCCACCAGGACCCCGCCGCCGACCAGCGTCAAAGTGCCGTAGTCCGTCGAGGACCCGCCCATGCCGCCCATGACGCCGCGCGACGGGGAGGCCGTGGCGGAGATCGTGCGGGTCGGGGTGGCGCCCGAGACGATGACCGACTGGGTGCCCGCCGTCACGCCGTTCGAGCACACGACGATGACGGTGTAGGTGCCCGCGCTCACGCCCGACCAGGCCGCCGACTGCAGCGCCGCCGTCCCCGACAGGGACACCTGGCGTCCCTGGGCGAAGTTCGACTGCCTGCTGTTCAGCAGCGAGGCGGTGCCCCAGCTGCCGTTGACGTTGGTGCACGCGCTGGTCGTGACGGAGACCGTGGACCCGGTGGTGCTCACGGAGATCCCCGAGACCGCGGCGGCCGGAACGGTGGCCACGGAGAGGGGAAGAACGGAGGCGGCTGCCACGGTCAGGCCCGAGCGGAGGAGTAGCGATGAAATGCGCATGGGGTTCCCTCCGGCGGCACGGTCGGCGGTACATCCCTGGCGCCGCCGAGGGTCGGGAACGCCCGTGCTGCCTCAGGGTCAGCCAACGCGCCCCCGGCCCTGCCCGCATGCGGGCCGCCCCCGGACAGGTGACGTGCTGCTGCATTCGAGGGATGCCAAGAGGCCTCAGCCCTGCGCGCCGGTCGTCACCGTCCGCTCCGCGGAGAAGCCGCCCCAGGTGCCGTCCGGCAGCCTGCCCCGGATCCGTACCCGGTGGGCGACCCCCTTCTCCGGCCCCAGGTAGAAGCTGTACTCGGCCCGCTCGCGCGGCGCGGTCCCGCCGTACACCAGCGACGTGACCGTACGGCCGTCGAGCTGCACCTGGTACTCCACGACCACACCGTCCGTGCGCGGCGGCACCCAGTTCAGGTCGAGGTGGTACGCCCCGTCCTCGCGATGGGTCGTCGCCCGGAAGGCGGTCGGCGCGGTGCCGCGCCCGTCGTCGGTGCCGGGCGTGGTGACGCGGACGGCCGCCGGGGCGGGAGAGAGGTTGTCGGCCGCGTCCCGGGCCCGGACGGTGAAGGAGTAGCGCGTGCCGGGCCGAAGACCCGTGACCACGGTCGCGGTCTGGTTCCCGCCCACACTGTGGATCTTCGTGCCGCCCTGGTGGATGTCGTACGACACCACGTCCCGGTCGTCCGTCGCCTTCGACCACGACAGCTGGACCGCCCGGCTGCCGACCGCCCGGCCATGGACCTGCCCCGGACGGGTCGGGGCGGCGCGGTCGGCGGCCACGGCCTCGGGGGTTCTCGCCCGGACCTCCTTGCTCGGTGGACCGAGCCGCCCGTCGGTGTCACGGGCCCGCACGGTGAAGGCATACATGGTGGACGGTTTGAGCATGGTGACATCCACCATGTGTGCGGAACCCGGCACTTCCTTGACCTTCGTGGGGCCCCGATACACCTCGTAGCTGCGGACACCGGGGTCCGCGGAGACGGCGTTCCACATGACGTGCACGCTGGTCGAGCTGCCCGCCTCGGCCGCGACACCGGTGGGCGCCCCGGGCAGTCGGCCGCCGTCCTCGTCCGCCCCGCTCCAGGCGCAGGAGGAGAGCAACGCGACCGCACAGAAGGTCGAAAGGGGAACGAGGGTACGTCGCACGACACTGCCTCCCGGGGCGGTCTCGCGGCAATGGTCCGTACCAATATCGCGCGGATGGCGCGAGCACATCAAGAGGGCGGTCGCTTGGTGACCGGCTCACGGAGTTACGTATGCTGAAGCTCCTTGCGGCTGAACTCTCCATGGAGTGCCGGGAGTTCACGCCGTCGGCGCGGGTCGCTGTCGTCGCTGATCCCGCGCCGGACGCGGGTGGCCGGGGAGTCTGGGATCGGTCGCGGACTCAGAACCCCGGCCCCTGCGGGAAGTTCGGGGGCGGCCGTCGTGTCGCCGGGGTGCGCGCGGGTGGGCCCTGCGGGTGGCAGCATGATCGAAACAGCATCAGATTGGGCCGAGTTGTCCGATTAGATGACCGTTCGGGCTGCGTGCCTGTCAGTGTTCCCGAGGAGAGGGGTTCCCATTGTGCGTGTCAGGTCGCTGACGCTGGCGGCGGCGAGTGCCGCTCTGCTCGCTCCGACGACTTTGTCCACCGCCCTGCCCGTCCCGCCGCCCCCGCCGCAAGGGTCAACAGCCCGTCGCGGTGCGGACGTCAGCGCCGCCGACCTGCTGTCAAAGGTGCGTGAGTGCACTGCCGTTTCCGAGGGGCGCTATCGCACCGACCGCGGGATGCGGGCGACCGTCCCGGTCTGCGGGGAGCGGGAGGCGGTGTTCTGGAAGGCCGACATGGATATCGACTGTGACGGTCGGCCCACCGGCCACTGCAACCGCCGTACGGATCCGTTCTTCACCGCCGCGACGGCCTATCGGCAGTCCGACGGCCGCTATCTGAGCGCCGAACGCCTCCCGTACATCGTGGTGCCCGCCCCGAGTCCCATCTGGAACCACCGCGACCACGGGATCCTCGGCGGCTCGCTCGCGGCTGTCGTGTACCGGGACCGGGTGCTGTACGCGGTCGTCGGTGACGTCGGCCCGGACGACATGATCGGCGAGGCGTCGTACGCCACCGCGAAGGCCCTCGGCATCCCGGCCGACCCGCACACCGGCGGCACGGCCCACGGGGTCACCTACATCGTCTTCAAGGAGAAGCCGGTGCGGCCCATCGAGAACCGCACGGCCGCCGTGAAGGCCGGCGAGCGGCTGGCGAGGGAGTTCGTGCGGGGTGCGGAAGCCCTGCCGGGCGAGGAAGTTGTGCGGGGCGGGCGGGTCGTGCACGGTGAGCGGTCCGTGCACGACGACTGACCCGCATGGTCGTTGAGGGGGCGTCAGACCGCCGACCAGCCGTCGTCGACCGGCAGGATCACGCCGTTGATGTTGCTCGCCGCGTCCGAGGCGAGGAACACGATCGCGGCCGCCTGCTCCTCGGGCTGGGCCAGCTTGCCGAGGTTGACGAAGTGCGGGCCGAGGGCCGCCGGTCCGTGGGCGTCCTGCGCGGCGTCCACGACGATGCCCGTCTGCGTGCCGCCCGGAGCGATGGCGTTCGCGCGTATCCCCTGCTTGCGGTACATCACCGCGAGCGACTTCGTCAGCCCCACCACGCCGTGCTTCGACGCCGTGTACGCGGCGCCCGCCGCGCTGCCGCGCAGACCGGCCTCGGACGCCGTGTTCACGATCGCGCCTCGGCCCGCCGCCAGCATGTGCGGCAGCGCTGCCCGGGTGAGCAGGAACGGGGCGGTGAGGTTGACCCGGATGACCCGCTCCCACTCGGCGTCGGTGACGTCCGCCAGGGCCGACATACGGTCCATGATCCCGGCGTTGTTCACCACGACGTCCACCCCGCCGAACCGCTCGACGGCGGTGTCGACCACCTGGTCGACGACGGCCTGCTCGCCCAGGTCGCCGACGACGGCGACCGCGGCGCCGCCCGCCTGCTCGATCTCCTTGACGACGGCCTGCGCCCCCTCGGCGTTCAGATCCGCCGCCACGACCCGGGCGCCCTCCGCGGCGAAGGCCAGCGCGGCCGCCCGCCCGATGCCCGATCCCGCTCCCGTGACGATGACGCTGCGCCCGTCCAGTCCGCCGCTCATGAGGTGCTCCATCCGTATGGCCGATGTCCGAGGGCTCACCATACGACTTAATGTCTCTGAGTGACATAAAGTCTTCGGGGAGAATTCCGGGAGAGCGATCGATGTCGGCCGGAGGAGACCATGACCGCAGCCCGTGGAGGCACCGGAAGACCGACGGGACGACCGCCCCTGACCGAGGAGCGCAAGGCCGAGATCCGCCTGGAGATCGCACGGGCCGCGGTCGACCTCTTCGTCACCCAGGGCGTGGCGGCGACCACGGGCGAGCAGATCGGAGCGGCGGTCGGTGTCTCCGCGCGGACGGTGTGGCGCTACTTCCCGAGCAAGGAGAGCTGCGTACGGCCGCTGTTCTCGGCCGGTATCGACCTGATCGCCGAGTGTCTGCGCCGGTGGCGTCCCGGGGAGCCGCTGGAGGAGGTCATCGACCGGGAGTTCGCGGTCGAGGGGCGCCTGCCGGCCGTACCCGACCGCTCGACCGTGGGGGCGCTGGTACGGCTGACCCGTACCGAACCCGGGTTGCGCGCGACCTGGCTCCAGACGTACGACGAGGCAGAACCGGCGTTCGCCCGCGCCCTCGCCGAACGCGCCGGACTGCCCGCCGGCGATCTGCGCCCGGCGATCCAGGCGGCCGTGTTCAACGCGGCGCTGCGCGCGGCCGTCGAGTATCACGCCTGGCACACCGCCGACACGGATCCCGACCCGGAGAAGGTCCAGGCCGAGCTGATGGCGACGTTGCGTTCGGCGCTGGCGGTTGTGGCGGAGGGGGTCGCGTAGGAGGCGTGAGGGGCCTGCAGGGGCCGCCGGGACGTCGAAGAACGGGCGTTGTCGCCGCACCCGGCTGCGGCAAAGAGCCCCTCGGCCGTGTACCCGGAACTCGGGTACACGGCCGAGGGGCCTGACCGAACAACGGCTGCCGCTCCCCGCCTACACCTTCCGGTACGCGTACGCCTCCGCGGCCGCCGCCTCCACCGCGGCGAGGTCGGCGCCGGTGGCAGCCGTGACGACCGCGGCCACCGCGCCCTCGACGAAGGGAGCGTCCACCAGGCGCGTCCCGTCCGGGAGTTCGTCGCCTTCGGCGAGCAGGGCCTTCACGGTGAGGACCGCGCTGCCCAGGTCGGTGAGGACCGCGACCCCGGCGCCGCGGTCCACGGAGGCGGCCGCCGCGGCGATCAGCTCGGCGCTGGTGCCCAGGCCGCCGCCCTCGGTGCCGCCCGCCGGGGCCACCGGCACGGCCGTGCCGGCGCCCGCGAGCCCCTGCGCCAGCTCGGCCACCGAGGCGGCCACCTGGGCGCTGTGCGAGACCAGCACGATGCCGACGCGCCGCTCGCCCTTCTTCCCGTCGCTCACCGTGTCCTCACTCACCGTTCGCCTCCGCCAGCCCCGCGATCAGCAGCGCCGAGGACGTGGCCCCCGGGTCTTGGTGCCCGATGCTGCGCTCCCCGAGATAGCTCGCCCGTCCCTTGCGGGCCTGCAACGGCGTGGTCGCCAGGGCGCCCTCCTCGGCGGCGGCCCGCGCCGCGGTGAAGCCGTCGCCGAGCGCGTCCACGGCCGGCACCAGCGCGTCGATCATGGTCTTGTCGCCCGGCGCCGCGCCGCCGAGCACCATGACCGCGTCCACTCCGGTCCGCAGCGCCTGGGCGAACTGCTCCTCGCTCACCTCGCCGGCGTCCCCGAGGGCCTTGCCGGTCCGGCGCAGCAGCGTCCCGTACAGCGGCCCCGACGCGCCGCCGACGGTCGAGATGAGCTGGCGCCCGGCGAGCATCAGGATCGCGCCGGGCGTCTGCGGGTCCTCCTTCTCCAGCGTCGTCGCGACGGCGGTGAACCCGCGTTGCAGGTTGCTGCCGTGGTCGGCGTCCCCGATGGGCGAGTCGAGGGCGGTGAGCCGTTCCGCCTCGCGGTCGACGGCAGCGGCGGTCGCCGTCATCCAACGGCGGAAGAAATCGGCGTCGAGCACTGGATCTCCTTGTGTGACAGATGCCTTGTGATCGTCTGACTCCGCCGGATCAGATGCCCCATCGCAGCCCCGGTGTCTTCACCGGCGCGTTCCACAGTCGCAGCAGCTCCTCGTCGACCTGGCACAGGGTGACCGAGGCGCCGGCCATGTCGAGCGAGGTGACGTAGTTGCCCACGAGGGTGTGGCCGACGGCGACACCGCGCTCGGCGAGTACGCGCTGGACCTCGGCGTTGAAGCCGTACAGCTCCAGCAGCGGTGTCCCGCCCATGCCGTTGACCAGGACGAGGACGGGATTGCGCGGGGTCATGTCGTCCAGAATCGCGCCCACGGCGAAGTCGGCGATCTCGCGCGATGTCATCATCGCCCGCCGCTCCCGGCCGGGCTCGCCATGGATGCCGATGCCCAACTCCAGCTCGCCGGGCGGCAGATCGAAGGTGGGGCTGCCCTTCGCGGGCGTCGTGCAGGCGCTGAGGGCGACACCGAAGCTGCGCGCGTTCTCGTTGACCTGCCGCCCGATCGCCTCCACCCGCTCCAGTGGCTGCCCCTCCTCCGCGGCGGCACCGGCGATCTTCTCCACGAACAGCGTCGCGCCCGTACCGCGCCGCCCGGCCGTGTACAGGCTGTCGGTGACCGCCACGTCGTCGTTGACGAGCACCTTCGCGACCTGGATGCCCTCGTCCTCGGCGAGCTCGGCGGCCATGTCGAAGTTGAGGACGTCACCCGTGTAGTTCTTGACGATGAACAGCACACCCGCCCCGCTGTCCACCGCGGCCGCGGCCCGCGCCATCTGGTCCGGCACCGGCGAGGTGAACACCTCGCCCGGACAGGCCGCCGACAGCATCCCCGGGCCCACGAATCCACCGTGCAGTGGCTCGTGCCCCGATCCGCCGCCGGAGATGAGGGCGACCTTCCCCGCCACCGGCGCGTCCCGCCGTACGATCACCCGGTTCTCCACGTCGACGACCAGGTCGGGATGGGCCGCCGCCATCCCGCGCAGGGCGTCCGCGACCACGTTCTCCGCGACGTTGATCAGCATCCTCATGGATACCTCCTAGTGAGATTAACAGCTGGGCCTCTGACCTGCGTTTGACCAGGTCAGAATGGATGGAGCTGGTTATCGATCTTGGCGGTCCATAGCGGTCGGCGGCGGCTTCCAGCGGTACTGATGCTGACTTAATGCTGACTTTGATGACGGGTCGTCAGGTGTCTGTGGTCGTGCTGCGTGTCGTCGCCGGAGCCCTGATGTCGGCAGTATCGTCCTTGCGGCAGCGAAGGTCACGTGCGCGGGCGTTTGGTGGCGAGCTGGGGACGGGCAGTGCCGGTTGGCGTCCTCTCTGGATTCATGCCGCCGCATCGACGCGCATGCGCAGGTTGTGGAATTGGCGGGCCTGCATGATCAGGTGGGCGGGTTCCCAGAACAGCAAGTCCATGGGCCGGGTGAGGGGCCACGGGCGGCTGCGGCCCCGAGCGCGGACCACCAGCCGGGTCCTCCCACCGGGCGCCGGCCGCAGGTGGAAGCCCCAGATCGAGTCGACGTACGCACGCGGCGGTGGCTCGTCCAGGTCCAGCCTGGCGAAGGGACGTCCGGAGGGCAGCGTCGTCTGCGAGCGCAGGACCAGTGTCCGCCCCGGTTCCAGGACCGCGACGGTGAACCAGACCTCCCCGCTCGGCCCGGAGTCCAGGTGCTGTCCCTGCTCTAGGCGCTGCCACTCCGGGACGATGCGTTGCGCGCTCCGGCGTCCGCCATTGTCCAGCCGGTCCCAGCTGTACCAGCCGCCGCGGTTGCAGCCCATCTGCTGCAGCCAGGGCCAGACCTCTTCGGGTGGCGCCGGCAGGGTCGTAGCCATGGTCGACGATCCGTCGGGGTCGGGGATGAGCTCGTCACCGGGGTAGCTGTGGCCGACTTCCTCGTCCGTCGCGCCCCAGGTCAGCATCCGCGGCCTCAGCATGGTGCCGTACAGGGCGAGCCCTGCGACCGCCACGCCGAAGGAACGTTGCCCAGCCGTGGGCCGGCGCTCGTTCATGTTTTCAGCGTCTCAGCTCCGTCCGGTTGGTACCACAGGAACGCGGAAGCGTCACCGAGGACGCTGGCAGGCGGCCCCGACATCCGTCAGGTCCGGTCCGGCGAGGTGCTGCGCGCACCGGTCCCGGAGCTGGCCTCTTCCTCCGCCGCTGTCTTGATCGCCCGCAGTGCCGCGCGCATGACGATGCCGACACCGGGCGAGACGAGCGTCCAGTAGCGGGCGAAGCGTCGGATGGCGGCCTGGTCGGTGCAGGCCGTGCGCGCCTCGTAGGCCAGCAGGGACCGCCCGGTGCCATAGGCGTGGACCACCATTGCCGCGGCGATCTTCGCCCAGCCGGGCTCCGCGAACTCTGGGAAGTCGCCGGGCTCGACCCTGCGCCATTGGATGGACGGCTGCCACACCTTGCCGATGGCGCCGAAGACCAGCTCCCGCCCAGGAGCCTCGCCAAGTCCGACCCACGGTTGCTCCTGCTGGTCCTCCCGCTGTTCCTGGTCGTGCCGGTCCTTGGTGGTCGTGTCGAAGAGATCGGCCAGCCGCATCGAGGCCGGTCGCGGAGCGGGTTTGCCGCGCAGTCGGTCGGGCAGGCCGCGTGCCCGAGAAACCAGGTCGAACAGTGGAGAGTGGATCGTGAGGAGATCGAGGTCGCGCGCTGCCCGGTACGCCGTAGATGGGCCGACGGCGACGGTCGTGCACTCCAGACGTGTGAAGCGGAAGTCCGGCAGGGCACTGTCCAGCAGCAGTGGTCGGGCATCCGTGTTCGTGTCCATCACAACCTCCTCCGGCCGACACCTCCAGTGTGGTCGGCGCGCGCGTCCCCGGCGCGGCCGTGAGCCGGACGGCCCGGTGGCAGTGGTTGGCGCGGGAAGACTGCCTTGGACTTGTACGACGGGTCTCGCACAATGGAAGACGGCTGGCGGACCGCCTCGCCGGACAGTCGGTATCAGGGATTGGGCGTGGCGTCGGCTGCGGTGACCAGAGGCGTGGCGCTGACGTCTCCAGGGATGTGGTTGGACGTGCCGAACGGGACCACGGAGGGTCGGATCGAGCGGCTGAGCCCGCTGGATGTGAGCAACCTGCGCATCGAGACTCGCGGAGCACCCATGCACGTCGCCGCGCTCGCTTTCGCTGAAGGGGCGCCACTCACGGAAGAGCGCGGGCGGCTGCGTTCGGGTGCGGTTCGTGAGCACATCGAGGCTCGTCTGAGCCTTGCCCCTCGCCTGCGGCAGGTGCTGTACCGGCCACCCTTCGGTCTGGGGCCGCCCCTTTGGGTCGACGACCCGCGATTCGACATCCGTGACCACGTGCGAACTCAGGAGATTCCCCGCCCCGGCGACGAGGCGACCCTGCTCAGCCTGTGCGCGGAATTGAACGAGCCGCCGCTGGACCGCTCGCGCCCCCTCTGGGAGCTGTGGCTGCTGCCCGGGCTCGACGACGGCACCGTCGCGATACTCGTCCGCCTGCACCACGCGGTCGCCGACGGTCTCGCCGCCCTCACGCTGATGGGCGCGCTGCTCGATTCGGCCGGCGATGGGGTGTCCTCCGCCCCCTGCTCGTGGTCGCCTCAGTCACCTCCCGGCATGGGGGAACTGTGCTCGGACAACCTCCGCCGATACCACGCAACCCTGACCGGTGCAGCGCGCGCACTCGGATCTCCGGCTCGTGCGACCACTCGCCTTCGATCCCTGTCGGCGGGGGCACGCCGACTCCGGAAGGAGGGCCCGGCCCCTCGGCTGTCGATGAACCGTCCGGTCGGCAGGCACCGGCGTCTTCTTCTCCTCCGGGTGGGCTTGGAGGACATCAAGGCCACGGCGCACCTCCACCGGGCGACGATCAATGACGTCGTGCTCACGGCGGTGGCCGCGGGAGCGCGCGGGCTGCTCCAGGCCCGGGGTGAGCTGACGCCCGGACTGACCGTCACGGCTTCGGTGGCGGCATCCCTGCGCACCTCGGCGGCGGACGGACGGGCCTGGGGAAACCGCGTGGGCATCATGCTGGTGCCGCTACCGGTGAGCGAGAGCGACCCGCTCCGAGGGCTGGAACAAATCGCGGCTGCCACTGCGTCGCGCAAACAGTCGCCTCCTTACCAGCCCATGGGCCGGCTCGCCCTACCGCTGCTGGTGCGGGCCATGTTCCACCAGCGGCTGGTCAATCTGTTCACGAGTAACTTTCCCGGCCCGGCCATGCCCGTGAGCCTCGCGGGTGCCCGAATCCGGGAGCTGTTCCAACTGGGCGTGGTGCAGGGGAACGTGCCACTCAGCGTCGGTGTGATCTCCTACGACGGACGGCTCAACTTCTCGTTGGTCGGCGACGCGGACATCGTCCCGGACCTGGAGGTCTTCGCCGCCGGGATGGCGGAGGCGCTGGACCGATTCTGAGCTGCGGACTCTCTACCGATGCGCATCCGCGCCCCGCACCACCACAACCGGGCAGTGCCCGTGATGTAACACGGCCTGACTGACGGACCCCAACAGCAGCCCGGCGAACCCGCCACGCCCTCGGGCACCGACCACCATCAACTGGGCGGACCGACTCGCCTCGATCAACGCCTCCCGCGTCCTGCCGTGGCACCACCCTGTGCTCCACCATCACACCCGGGTACCGCTCCTGACGGCCGGAGAGCGCCTCGGAGAGCAGACGCTCCTCCTCCTCGGCGAGTGCTCCCGGCGGGTTCGCGTACGACATCGACGCGTCCTGGGGTGCGGGCAGCGGCGCATTCCACGTCGTCCAGGCGTGGAGTGCAACCAATGGCGCCTCCCGAAGCGAGGCTTCGGCGAAGGCGAAGTCCACTGCCCTGTCACCGGCGGCGGAGCCGTCGACGCCCAGCACGATCGGGCCCTCGCCCAGCTGCTCGCGGACCACGAGCACCGGACACCGGCCGTGCGCCGCCAGATACACCGCCGTCGACCCCACCAGCAGCCCGACGAAGCCGCCCATGCCCCGGGAACCCACTACGACCAGATCCGCCGCACGTGACTGAGACTGCAGCACCGTCAATGGCTCACCGGTCACCACGACATGACTGACGTCGACCTCGGGCGCCACCGTCCTTGCCCGCTCCACAGCCTCCGAGACCACACGTTCGACCATGTTCTGGATCCCGCCCTCCGGCGGGCCCAGCGGCGACGGACCCGGGGCCGGATGCATCGCGTGCCACATGAACGCATGGATCACCCGCAACCCTGCCCCGCGCAGCCGCGCCTCCCGCGCAGCCGCCTCCACCGCGGCAAGACCCAACGCCGATCCGTCCACGCCCACGACCACCAGACCACCCACGACACCTCCCGTGTCCGGTCGCACTGCCTCTCACTCCAGGTTCACTCCGGGGACCCCCCGCTGCCATGGGATCCAGTGCCACCACGGGGCTGTGTGGCACCGCTGAGCCCGTCGCCCACAAGCGCCAATGCCGGAATTGCGGCCTCATCAGGCCGCCGCCACGATGAGGACATGGCTCCCGTTGGTCCGGAGGACCGTTTCGACGCCTTCCGGGCCCTGGACGACCGGCGTGGGCGGCCGGGAGCCCGGCTGATCGAGTCGCTGGTCGAGGCCAGGGCCGGTACGGCGGACAGCCCCGAGGCATGGGCTCCGGCGGCGGCCGTCGGCGTCGGTCTGCCCGCCGCCGCTGCCCTGGGGCCAGCCAGTTATTACGCGGACCTTGCCGCTCCGCACGGCCGCCGTCATGTCCGGATCTGTGCGGCGACGGCCTGCTTCGCCGCGCAGGCCGGCCGGCATCTCGGTGACGTGGAACGCGAGCTGGGTGTCGACGCGGACGCGGTCTCACCGGACGGGGAGACATCACTGCAGGCCGTCCGCTGTCTGGGCTACTGCTATGCGGGTCCCGCCGCGCTCGACGGAGACAAGCCCTGCACAGGCCCGACGCTGACCGGTCAGCTCGCGGGACGCGAGCCCGCGCAGGCGCCGGAGATCCCGGCGGCCGACGACACGGGCGACCCCGTGCTCCTGGGCGGAGTGGTGGCCGGGGAGCCCACATGGCAGGTGTGGCCCCTGATGGTGACGACCGGGTCCGCCGACGCGGTCCAGTCGGAGGTGGCCGCATCGGGGCTGCGGGGCCGTGGCGGAGCGGGGTTCCGGGTGGCCGCGAAGTGGGAGGCGGCAGGCCGCGTGCCCGGCACCGTGGTGGTGGCCAACGGTGACGAGGGCGACCCTGGTTCCTATGCCGACCGGCTGCTCATGGAGGCGGAGCCGGAGCGGGTGCTGGAGGGCCTGGCCCTGGCCTGCTTCGCGTGCGGGGCAGAACGCGGCGTGATCCTGGTGCGCTCGGAGTATCCGCGGGCGCTGGCGCGGATACGGGAAGCGGTCGGGCGGGCATACGCCGACGGGCACTTCGGGCCGTCCGTTCACGGCACGGACATCACCTTGGACGTGGAGGTGGCGGAGGGCGCCGGATCCTATGTCGCGGGTGAGGAGACCGCCTTGATCGCGAGCCTGGAGGGGGACAGGGGCTGCGCCCGGCCACGTCCGCCCTACCCGACCCGACGTGGGCTGTGGGGCGCGCCGACGGTGGTGAACAACGTCGAGACCCTCGCCGCCATCCCGTGGATCGTCTCCCGTGGTGGAGCGGCGTACGCCCGGCGCGGGGTGCCGGGGGAGACCGGGACGAAGCTGGTCTGCCTGTCGGAGCGGTTCGCCCGGCCGGGGGCGTACGAGGTTGAACTGGGCACCCCGCTGGTGCGGATCGTCCACGAACTGGGCGGTGGCCTGAAGGAAGGCGCCGAGTTGAGCGCCGTGCAGGTCGGCGGGCCGCTGGGTGGCTTCCTTGCCGCGGACGCCCTGGACGTCCCGCTGACCACCACCGCCCTCGCGGCCCGGGGCGCCGCGCTCGGCCACGCCGGGCTTGTCGCCTTCGACCAGCATGTGCCGCCGGAGGAACTGCTGCGGCACATCTGGCAGTTCGCCTCGGCGGAGAGCTGTGGCGCCTGCTCGCCCTGCCGCGTGGGCTCCCGCCGTGGCCTGGAGCTGGCGGACGCCGCGGCCCCGCCCGGACCGGAATGGGAACGGCTCGGGCGTGTACTGGCCGAGGCGAGCCTGTGCGCCTTCGGGCGGCGCATTCCGCCCGCGGTGCACAGTCTCGCCCGCGCCTACGGCGACCGTCTGCGGGGATGGGGGCCATGATCGAGATCAACGTCGACGGGGCGGACGTCGATGTTCCCGAGGGGGCCTCCCTGCTCTCGGCAGTGCGGGCGGCCGGTGCCGAACTGCCCGCCCTCTGCTCCGACGAGCGGCTCAGCCCTGCCGGCTCCTGTCGCACATGTCTCGTGAAGGCCGATGGCCAGGTCGTGGCGGCCTGTGTGACCCCCGCTGTCTCAGGCGTGCGCGTCGAAACCGGCACCGATGAGCTCCGGCAACTGCGCCGGGACGCGGTGGAGCTCATCGTCTCCGCCCTGCCGCCCCGTGCGCTCAGCGAGAACAACCCCAGCGAGCTGGCGCGTCTGTGCCAGTCGATGGGGCTGGGCCCCGAGACGGCCCAGGGTGCGGGAGGGCGGGGTGGGGACGACTCCCACCCGTACGTCCACCTGGACCGGGACCTGTGCATCGCCTGCGGCCGGTGCGTCCGCATGTGCTCCGAGGTGCAGGGCACCTTCGCGCTGACCCTGACCGGCCGGGGCGGCGACACCGTGGTCGCCCCCGGCACCGGCGGGCCCTGGGCCGAGTCGGACTGCGTGGCCTGCGGCGGCTGCGTCGACACCTGCCCCACCGGCGCGATCACCGAGCCCGGCCCGGGGCGCGGACTCACCTCCGCCCAGCGGCCGACCGCCACCCGCACGACGTGCGGATACTGCGGCGTCGGCTGCGCCCTGGACGTCATCACGTCCGACCACGAGGTCACGGCGGTCCTGCCGGCCCGGGACGGCCCGGTCAACCAGGGCCACGCCTGCGTCAAGGGCCGCTTCGCCCACGGCTATCTCACCTCGCCCGAACGTCTCACCCGGCCCCTGGTGCGCCGCGACAGCCGCCTGGAACCCGTCGGCTGGGACGAGGCGCTCGGCCAGGTGGCGCGGGGCCTGAGAGAGGCCAAGGACACCGGCGGCCCGGACGCCGTGGCGGTTATCTCCTCGGCCCGCGCCACCAACGAGGAGAACTACCTCGTCCAGAAGTTCATGCGGGTCGTGATCGGTACGAACAACGTCGACAACTGCTCCCGCCTGTGCCACTCCCCGTCCGCTGCCGGCCTGACCGCCTCCTTCGGGCTGTCCGGCGGCACCGACAGCTTCGACGACGTCGAGCGGTCCGACTGCCTGCTGGTGGTCGGGGCCAATCCCGTCGAAGCCCACCCGGTGGTCGGAGCACGCCTGCTCCGGCGTGTGCTGGGCGGGGCCAAGCTGGTCGTCGCCGATCCTCGCGCCGTGGGCCTCGCTCTGCACGCCGACGTACACCTGCGGCCTCGCCCCGGCACCAACGTGGCCCTCTTCCACGGTCTCGCCCACATCCTGCTCGCCGAGGGACTGACCGACGAGGAGTTCCTGCGCGAGCGGGCCACCGGCCTGCCGGAGCTCGTCGAGCTGCTGGACGACTACCCGCCCGACCGGGTCGCGCACATCACCGGGGTGCCCGCCGCGGACCTGGTCGCCGCCGCCCGGCTGTACGGCCGTGCCCGGCGGCCCGCGATCGTCTACGGTCTGGGCGTCACCGAGCACCTGCACGGCACGGACGGGGTACGGTCACTGGCCAACCTGGCGATCCTGCGGGGTGCCGTGGGCACCGACCGTGGGCACGGCGTCAACCCGCTGCGCGGCCAGAACAACGTCCAGGGCGCCTCCGACATGGGGGCACTGCCGGACCTCCTGCCCGGCTACGGGAAGGTGACCGACCCCGCCGTGCGGTCGCGGGCCGAGGCGGTGTGGGGTGTGCGGCTCCCCGAGCGGCCCGGCATGCGGATCCCGGACATGTTCGCCGCGGCACGGGCGGGGGAGCTGCGGGCGCTGTGGGTCATCGGTGAGGACGTCTGCGCCACCGACCCCGACGCGAACCGGGTGGCAGAGGCCCTGGACACATGCCCACTCGTGGTGTCCAACGAACTGTTCCTGTCCGAGACCGCCCTCCACGCCGACGTCGTACTGCCGGTCGCGTCCTGGATGGAGAAGGACGGCACGTTCGTCAACTTCGACCGCCGGTTCCAGCGGGTCCGCCCGGCCGTGCCCGCGCCGGGCCAGGCACGCAGCGACTTCGATGTCGTACACGCCCTCGCCGCGTTGATGGGAGCCGACCTGGGCTGCTCGACTCCGGGCGACGCGCTGGCCGAGTGCGGTCGGGTCGCACCCGTCTTCGCGGGTCTCTCCCACGAGCGGCTGGACCGGGAGGGCGCCGTGCCGTGGCCCTGCCCGGACCCCGGCCGACCGGGGCAGGCCAAGCTCTACCAGGAACGGTTCGCCACGCCGGACGGGCGGGCCCACCTCGCCGCGGCGCCCTATCTCCCACCCGGGGAAACCCCCGACGACGACTATCCGCTGGTCCTGGTCACCGGGCGGCGCTGGGCGCACTACAACTCCGGCAGCATGACCCGCCGCGGCGGCAACCTCGCGCTCGACCCGGTCGACGTGCTCGACCTGCACCCCGACGACGCCGTCCGGTACGGCGTCCGGGACGGGGAGCAGATCACCGTGGCGAGCCGACACGGCCAAGCCCGGCTCATCGCCAAGGTCAGTGAACAGACGGCGCCCGGGCAGGCGTTCTGCTCGTTCCACTTCCCCGCGAGCGGAGTGAACCGCCTGACCTCCGACCACGCGGACACTGTCACATCCTGCCCCGAGTACAAGGTCACGGCGGTGCGCCTGACGACGGGGTGATCCTCAGGGCTGCACACGGTCCCGGCCATGGTCGGTGGCGTACGCGGCGAACACCTCCGCCGGTGGTCCTCCCGTATGGAGGAAACGCTGGTCAAGGATGGCGGCGAGGTCTGCGAGCGCACCGGTGAGCAGGTCACCGGCCAGTCGTACCTCGGGCCGTCGCGCTGCCTGCCCGCGCTCGGCGAGGGCGGCGGCGTAGCCGACCATGGCCGCCAGTGACGAGTGGTCCTCGCCGTCATGGAAGTAGTACGCCTCGGCGTACTGGGTGAAGTCGATGCGGACCCGTACGACTTCGGTCGCCAGGCTGTCCAGCAGCAGGGCTCCCGCAGTGGAGTCGAGCTGCGCTGTCGTCGGGTCCGAGTCGCGCAGCAGCGCCAGCCGGATGGCGAGGACCCTCCTGCGGGTCAGCGCCGGGTAGATCTCCAGCACCCACGAGACCGTGGCCGTCAGCAGGGCGAAGCCGACGAGGGCTTCCAGCGGCGAGATCAGGCGGAGCCAGGCCTCGCCGGGTGCGATGTCGCCCAGGCCCAGGGTGGCCACTGTGACCAGCGACAGGTACAGCGAGTCGAGCAGTGCCGGCTCCTGTGCCGCCTCGGAACCGGGTGAGAAGGCGAACGACTCCGGCATGTGCGGCCAGTAGACGACGGCCCAGCCGATGATGACGGTTCCGGCCCACATGGCCACCACCGTCACCATGGAGAGTGGTCCGACGAGCCCGACCACCCGCCTGCCCGCACGGAAGCGCCGGGTCAGCCGCCATAGAGCCGTCATCACGAGGCGGCTCAGGCCGCCGTGGCGGGTGGGGTGCCAGAGTGTGTGGAACAGGTCCCGCAAGCCGAACATGACGAGCCCGCCACCGAGCAGCGAGACCAACCACTCCATGCATGTCTCCCACAGCACTCTCACCCGGCGCGGAGCCCCGCATTCGGAGCTCAGGCCCAAAACTGACGGATCATGAGGCAGGAGCGGGGTCCGGCACGCCCATCCGCGCGGATCAACTCGCCGGCAGCACGAGCGTGCAGGTCTCCCCGGGCGCGATGGTGACGGCTCGGTCGGCCAGCACCACGCGGATCGGTGACTCCTCCGAGTCGGGCACACTGATCTCCAGCTGTCCGCTCCTGCGCCGTATGCCGATACCCCAGTGACCGCGGTAGCGCAGCGAGAATCCGTACTCGGAGAGCGCCGGAAGAGGCACCGGGTCCAACCACAGGGCGTCCTCGCGTGTCCCCAGTCCCGTCAGACCGCGCTGGACCAGGTCGAGGGTTCCGGCCATCGCCCCGAGGTGGATGCCCTCGCCGGTCGTGCCGCCTTGGATGTCGGCGATGTCGGCCTCCAGGGCCTCCTGGACGTAACTCCACGCCTCGGCTCGTCTGGCCCTGGCGAGAACCAGGCCGTGGACGAGTCCGCTGAGTGTGGAGCCGTGGCTGGTGCGCCGCAGGTAGTAGTCGACCGTTCGGCGCCAGACCTCGTCGTCGAGGTCGTACCCGAGACGCCGGAACAGGGTCCGCAGCTCTGCGGGCGAGAACAGGTGGCCGAGCATGAGGACATCGGCCTGCTTGGACGCCTTGTAGCGGTTGACCGTGTCGCCTTCGGCCTCCAGGATCCGGTCCAGCCGCCGGATGCTGGTGTGACGCGCCCGGTAGGCGTCCCAGTCGAGCTCGGCGAGGTCGTCGTAGCCCGCGAACTGGCTGATGACTCCCTGGTGGAACGGCACGCGCAGCCGCCGGGAGATCTCCTCCCACTGCGGGAGTTCGTCGCCGTCCAACCGGACGCGTTCGATCAGTTCGTCCCGGCGCCAGGCGGGGAGGCGGCGCAGCAGGTCCAGGGCGCGGGTGAGGACCCAGGCGGCGGTGACGTTGGTGTAGGCGTTGTCGTCCAGTCCCGGCCGGACGGCACCTGGGTAGGCGTCGTGGTACTCGTCCGGGCCGACAACGCCGCGAATGCGGTAACGGCCCGTGCCGGGGTCGAAGTCCGCGAGGTCCGCCCAGAAACGGGCGATCTGCAGCAGCATTTCCGCGCCCTTGGTGTGGAGGAACTCGGTGTCGCCTGTGGCCTGGCAGTACTGCCACACGTTGTAGGCGATCGCCGAGCCCACGTGGTGCTGGAGCCTGGAGTGGTCCGGCAGCCAGCGCCCCGAGCGGGGGTTCAGATGCCACTCCTGGGCCTCCTCACGGCCGTCGCTGCCGCTCTGCCACGGGTACATCGCCCCGGCCCGGCCGACCGCGCCGGCCGCCCGGCAGGCCCGGGCAAGGCGCCGGTGGCGGTAGTTCAGCAGCGCCCGGGAGACCTCCGGGAAGTGCAGGTTGAGATACGGCAGGACGAACAGCTCGTCCCAGAACACATGACCCCGGTACGCCTCGCCGTGCAGCCCACG
Source organism: Streptomyces cyaneochromogenes (assembly GCF_003963535.1). Lineage (GTDB taxonomy): Bacteria > Actinomycetota > Actinomycetes > Streptomycetales > Streptomycetaceae > Streptomyces > Streptomyces shaanxiensis. Next base: position 9,660,122 of record NZ_CP034539.1, read on the forward strand.
CGCCGGGACACCTACGTCGAGGTCCGCGGTGTGCGGTGACAGCGTCTGCAGGACGTGAAAGAGGTGGAAGCGCAGGATGCGACCGGCCTGGCCCGGCACCTGGATGTCCGCGTGCCGCCACAGTCGCTCCCATGCGGCGACGTGGGAGTCCAGCAGGGCGGGGAAACCCGCCGCGGTGGACACTCGGTCGACCGCTTCGCCGAGCGGATCGCCGATCGCCGTGTCCCGTGAGGTGTGCAGGGCCACGGTCTTCTCCACGGTGACGGGCCGACCGGGAGCGATCGGGGTCACCAGGCGGTGGACCGCACGGCGGCGGGTCGGCCGAAGCGCGGACGAGGCGGCCGTGGGCCGGTCGACGACGAGCGTACGAGCCGCCATCGCGACACCGATGTCCGAGGTGCTGGTCCGGCAGCTCAGCCAGACCGTGTGGGGTTCCTGTGCCCCCGTCCGCACGCGGATCACATGGCGGCGGTTGAGGGCGCGGTAACGGTGCACGTTGCTGTTGATCACCTCGCCGTCGAGACAGGACTCGATCTCGATCTCTCCCGACCAGCCCTCGGCAGTGAAGACAGTCCTCAGTGCCGCCAAGTGCGGATCCCCCATGTGCACAAGACGTGTCTGCTCGACTCCGAGCACGCCCGCCCTGCCGTCCCGGTGGCGGAACGAGCGGGTGAGCGTGGCGCGGCGCAGGTCCAGGGTGTGCCGGTGGTCCAGGAGGGCGTGCGTGTCGGGGGAGAACCACGGTCCCCACGTTCCCTCGGCGCGGCGTAGACGGAACCGCAGGAGCAGCCAGTTCGGGAGGTTGACCAGGTCCTCGTTCATCACCTGTCGCCCGGCCACGGTCGACTCCAAGCGGTTGTAGCACCCGGCCGCGTACGTTCCCGGGCAGTGCACCAGACCCGCCCGGCACTCGGGCACCGCGCCCCGCGTGGCGAAGTAGCCGTTGCCGAGAGTGCAGAGCGATTCCCGCAACCGCTCGGCATCGGGGTCGTAGCCCTTCCATTCCCACGTCCACTCCGACATCAGCCGCTCGTCCCTCTTCAGAAGCCGTGGGAAGCCTCGCCCGCGGGGCGAAACTCAGACCCGTTGAGGGACGACGGCGACCGGGCACTCGGAGTGGTGCAGCAGGGTGTGGGCGACCCTGCCGAGTTGCAGACCGAAGTGACCGTGCCGGCGCAGAGCGCCGACGACGATCAGGTCGGCATCGGCCGATGCCTCCAGCAGGACGCGGTGGGCGGGGCCTTCGACCGGCCGACGGTGCACTTCGGTCTCGGGGTGCTCCCGTACGGTCTCACGGAGCGCGTTGGTGAGGCGATCGGAGGCCTGCTCCTCATGCACCCTTGAGGCATCGTCCGCGATCAAAGGAGAGTCGGTGTGCTCGTGAGCCGGGCTGCGCCAGGCCCGTACGGCCGTCAGGGCACAGCCGCGCGCCCTCGCCTCGCGGGCGGCGAACCGTACGGCGCCCTCGCCGACCGTCGAGTCGCCGACACCCACCACGACCCGGCCGAAGGATCCTCGAAGGTTCCGCTCCGAGCCACGGACCACGATGACCGGGCACACCGCGCGGGCCGCCACCGAGAGGCTGACCGACCCCAGCAGCAGCCCGGCGACCTCGCCGCGCCCGCGGGAGCCCGTGACCAGGGCGAACGCCTCGTGCCCTGCCCCCAGCAGCACGGAGACGGCATCATCGGGCAGTACCTCGCCCGACGTCTTCACCTCGGGATTGCGAAGCCGGGCACGTTCCGTGCAGGAGGCGATGATGTGCTGCACCATGACCTCCTCAGCGGGACGATCGGTGCCGAGGGACGGCCGACTTCCCTCATAACGCTCCCAGAGGGAGGCGTAGAGCAGGCGCAGCGGCAGCCCGTGGCGTGCCGCTTCGTCCACCGCCCAGTCGACCGCCAGCAGACTGGAGTCCGATCCGTCGACGCCCACGACCAGCGGGAGTTCCATCGCCGCCACCGCCCATCCGTCCGGCTGCTGCAAGGCCCCCTGTGACAACCCTCGCACCGCCTACGGGCCGCCGCGACATACGGACCGGCTCTCGGTGCGGCCGACCCTCGGCCGGATTGCGGTACGCCGGGTTGAGGCGATGCTGGAGGCATACAGCCGAAGCACCTCCTCCGGCGCGCTTCTCAAGGACCCAGGACATGCCTGACACTCCGCACATCGTGAGCGATGTGATGACCCTGCCCGTGGTGGCCGTCGGGCGTGACGCGCGGTTCAAGGAGATCGTGCGGGCGATGGACCAGTGGAAGGTCAGCGCGGTACCGGTCGTGGAGGGCGACGGGCGGGTCATCGGCGTGGTCTCCGAGGCCGACCTGCTGCCCAAGGAGGAGTTCCGGGAGGGCGAGCTCCCCCGCTCCGGGCAGATCCGGCGCCTGTCCGATCTCGCCAAGGCGGGTGCGATGACCGCCGAGGAACTCATGAGCACTCCCGCGGTCACGGTCCACCCCGACGTCACCCTGGCCCAGGCAGCACGGATCATGGCCGTGAAACACCTCAAACGGCTGCCCGTGGTCGATGACGAGGACCGGCTGCAGGGCATCGTCAGCCGTGCCGACCTGCTGAAGGTCTTCCTGCGGTCGGACGAGGACATCGAGGAAGAGGTCCGGCGCACCGTGGTGTCCTACCTGTTCCCCGCACTCAGTCACACCATCCACGTGTCCGTGCACGACGGAGTCGTCACACTCCGCGGACGGGTCCAGGACACCTCGCTGGTCTGGGTCGCCGAGCGCCTCGTGCGGGCAGTGGAGGGCGTGGTGGACGTCGAATCCCGGCTCAGCGGCGAGGACACCGCTCCGGACCGGCCGCAGACCGCGCGGTGACCTGAGCACGTGGCCGGGCCGGATCAGGGCTGGATGTCGAGTACCTCCGTCACCGGGCGGCGCGGTGTGCTGGGGCCTTTGGGCCCGTATCCCAGCCGCAGCAGCAACTGCTGGAAGCCCGTCCCGGTCACCGGGTCACGCAGCGGCCAGCGCAGGTCCGTCCATTCGACGGGCTGGGTGACGAAGGAGCTGGACAGACCCTTGAGGGTGGCCAGCAGCAGGACGCGTTCCATGGCCTGGCCGGCGCGGAGCCAGTCCTCCGGGCGGTCGTGGGCCGTGCTGAGGAGGGCCAGCTGAGGCTTCTGCTCGAAGTCCGCGGCGTCCCGTCCGGCCACCTGCCGGTGACCGGCGAAGTCGCGCATGGGGGCCCTGCCCCCGCGTTTGCGCGGGCCGAAGGCGTACTGCGGGACTCCGTCGTCGGCGGTGGTAGCCGAGGGGGCATCGACGTGGGTCCACCGCGTCAGGTCCTGGTCGCTGCCGGCGTCGGTGATGTTGCGTGCCTCGGCCTCCTGAATCAGTTCCAGCACGTCCTGCAGATGCCATGAAGTGGGGAACGACAGGGCCGCTCCCTCAGAGCGAGCGGCGGCGCCGAGAGCTTCCCGCAGGACCTCGGGGATCTTGGTCTCCTCGAACGGGTATCGGCTGCTGTGCCGTTGATGGATCGCCGGATACAGTGCGCCGAGATCGCTCTCGCCGCCCGCAGGGTCGGTCAACCGCACACTTGCGAGCAGCGCCCGGTCGGTGGCGTCCGGCAGCAGCCGGGTTTCCGCATGCCAGCCCTCGTGGAGCACGGCGACCCTCAGGTTCAACAGGGCGGCGCCGCAGCCGAGATGAAGGCCGCGGTTGTCCGGGTCGGAGTGCGGCATGGCGCGGTCGAAGTCGGCGAACAGCACAAAGGTGCGGGCGTCCCGGAAATAGCGGAAGCGCCAGGGCTGTGCGTTGTGCATGGACGGAGCGGCCGCGGCGTCGTGGACCAGGGCCGCCACCCGTTCGTCGGATGGTGTGTGGTGGCTGACTTCTCTGCTCACCGGAGCCTCCCCTCGCGAGTCGGCGGCACGCCGGGACGAGGCCGCTGCCCCCGGCCGGCTACTGCTCGGCCGGAGTGATGCGGCGGCCCGTGAGACTCGCCGGCCGGATCGACACCCACATTTCGCGTTCACCGCCCGCCCACGGTGAGGTGTGGGCGTGTTCGGAGAGCCTGCGCACGGCGTCGGGCTCCGTCACGACGCTTGCCGGGCCGACCGCGAGCACGCTCCAGCCCTGGCTCAGAGCCTCGTCGACGTGGTCGACCTCGAAGGCGACGTCCGTTCCCACGGCCGCCGCGGGCACGGTGTCGGGCGCGGTCCGGAACACGATCGTGTCGTCGACGATCTCGTAGTTGACCGGGACGACCGCGGGGCGTCCGTCGGGTGTCGACACCGCGATACGCCCCACCCCGTGCGTGGAGAGGAGCCTGCGGCATTCCGCCGGGCCGAGATCGCGCAACTGAGGGTGCAGCAGCGCGTGGCCTTGACCGGGAGGGAGATCGATGCCTCCTCCTCGCAGCGCGGTGACGGAGGTGCCCAGCGCGTCGGCCAGCCTGATGAGAGTCGCCACCGTCGGGTCGGCGGGCCGTTCCTCCAGGTACGCCAGATACTCGGGCGACATCCGTGCGCGACGGGCGGTTTCCTCCCGGCTCAGGTTCTGTCGCCGACGTTCGACGGCCACGCGCCGACCGATGTCGCCGGGATCGAGTGTCCCGGTCGGCCGGGCGGCCGCGGCCACGGTCTCCGCCTCACCCGTGTACCGGGAAGGCTCGTGGGCGGTGTCGGGCTGTCCGTCCTCGACATGGCGGATGTGCGCGTCGGGCCCGGGGAACACGAGGGTCACTTCGTCCGTGTCCGACCAGCGCACGTCGTAGGGAGGTGTTCCGTCCTCGTGGTGCAGTCCGACGATTTCGCCGTCGCGCCTGGTGGCGCCGGTCGCCGGGCTTTCGATGACCAGTTGGTCGCCGAGGTGAGCTCGCATGGTCGCCGCCCTCTCCTCAGAATGGTGCTGTATCCAACGTGCCACGCGCGACACGCCGCCGCATGGGCCGAGAGTCCCCGATCCGTGAGCTTGGCGGCCGGTATCCGGGAGGCGACATGCACCACCGAACGGTCGGGGAGCTCATGACCCGGGACGTCGTCCGGGCGCGGCGCGACATGCCGTTCAAGGAGATCGTCAGGCTGCTGACGGAGAACGACATCACCGCCGTACCGGTCGTGGACGATCGGGACCATACGGTCGGCGTGGTGTCCGAGGCCGACCTGCTGCGCAAGAGCGCCGGTCAGGCCGATCCGTCCGGGCGGGCCCCGGTTCCGCGCCTGGAGGCCTGGGAGCGGGCCAAGGCCGAGGGGGCCCGCGCCGAGGAACTGATGTCCGCGCCGGCGGTCTGCGCCCGTCCGGAGTGGAATGTGGTCGAGGCCGCCCGTCTGATGGAGACCCGCCATGTCAAGCGGCTGCCCGTGGTGGACGAGGCGGACCGGCTCCTGGGCATCGTCAGCCGCGGCGATCTGCTGCGGATCTTCCTGCGCCGTGACGACGCCATCCGCGACGAGATCGCCGAGGACGTGCTGCGCCGGACGATGGGGCTCGATCCCTCGGAGGTGACGGCCGAGGTGCACGAGGGCCAGGTCAGCCTCCGTGGCTCCGTCGAGTTCAGGAGCCTGATCCCCGTCATCGAGCGGCTGTGCCGAAGCGTCGACGGCGTGGTGTCGGTGGCCGAGCACATCACGTACCGGACGGACGACTCCCGGCGTTCGCCCGCCGTCTGAGGGGCAGTCCACGCGCGCAGCCGAGCGGCCCGTGGGACCGGGGTCGTGCGCGGGCCGACGGTGACGCACGGACCTTGCTTGGGACAAGGCCCCGCTCACGACTCAGCTGGTGATCTCGACGCGCTGAGGCTTCCCCCTCTCGGTTTTGGGGACGCGTACCGTGAGCACCCCGTTGGCCAGGTCCGCGCTGACGTGCTCGGTGTCCGCGTTCGGCGGCAAGGCGGTGCGGTAGTCGAACTGCCCGATGCGGCGGGTGTGCCTGCGGACCACCCCGGTGCGCTCCCTTTCCTTGATCTCACCGTGGACGTCCAGTTCGCCTTCGACGACCTCCACCGTGATCTGGTCCTTGTCCACACCGGGAAGTTCCAGCTCCACCAGGTAGGCGTCCTCGGTGTCCTCGACGTCGGCCAGCGGCGCCCACGCCTCGGCGGTGTCGAACTCGGGGAAGCCGGCGATGGGGAAGGTCGCATGCATGAGCCGATCCATGCGGGTGCGGAGATCCTCGATCTCACGGAAGGGGTCCCACACGGGATGTGCGCCCCTGCCGCGTCGTACGGGATGTGTCATGGCTGATCCTCCTCCTTGCGTTCCGATCCCGGGGCTCACGTGGGCCGGCCGGCGACCTGACGGGTGCTGGGCCGGGAGGCGTCCACGTCTTCGATGTCGCGCTCGGCGACGTTCAGCAGCTGCTGGGCGAGGTCGTTCATGGCCCTGCTCGCCGCGAGTTCGTCACCGATCTCCGGCACGTTCATGTCCGCCGGATTGCAGTGCGCGGACCCGTGTCCGGTGAGCGTCGTGGTGCCCGTGTCCAGCACCACGCGTGCCTTCGTCGTCCCCTCGTCGTCCTCGAAGAGGTGGAGACGAACCTTCCATTCCGCCGTGTGCGGCATCGCTTTCCTCCTCACCTCGTTACGCACCGATGTGACCCGGATGCGGTTCGTTCTGCGTCCGGGGGCTGTGCGGCGGGAGCGCGCGCCAGCTCTTCAACGCGGTGTCGGACTCGTGCGGTGAGTACGCTGAGCCGCTCGGACACCGTCGCCCGAGGCGCCTGCGGTCCTCGGATTCGACGGGCCGCCGACGGCAGTCCGTCCAGGTCGGTGGCGAACCTCGCCCGGCACTCGTCGAGCGTGGACCTGTCGCCGGTGCGCCGCCCGCCCCGCATCACCGTCTCCAGCAGCGGCCTTCCGTCGGCTGGTGGCTTCTCGTCGGCCAGGCCGATCACGTCGGCGTATCCGGGACGGCGGAACACCTGCTTGGGGCCGGGTGCCGTGACCTTCGCGGTGGAGAGCTTCATCACCGGCCGTCCGTCGTACTCCACCATTTTGTAGGCGGAGTCCAGGAACGGGGCGTCGGCCGAGACCCCGACGCGGGTGCCGACGGCGTACGTGTCGATCGGCGCGCCCGAGCGGACCAGTTCGTCCAGGGCGTACTCGTCGAGACCGCCACTGGCGACGATCCGCACGTCCGGCAGGCCCGCGCCGTCGAGGATGTCCCGTGCTCGCACCGCCAGGGTCCCGAGGTCGCTGCTGTCCAGTCGCACGGCCGACCCCGGCCCGCGGTCCAGGTCCCGCAGGACGCGCGCCGCGACGTGGACGCCGTCCTCGGTGTCGTAGGTGTCCACCAGCAAGGTCACCGGGCCGGGGTGGGACCGTGCGAAGGCGCGGAACGCACTCTCCTCGGTGGCGAACGCCTCCACGAAGGAATGCGCCATCGTCCCGACGGCGGGTATGCCGACAGCGGTGGCTGCGGCCACGTTGCTGGTCCCGGCGAAGCCGACCATCGCGCCGAGGCGGGCGGCCTGGAACCCGGACTGCGGGCCGTGGGTCCGCCGCAGGGAGAAGTCCACGACCGGATGCCCGGCCGCGGCCAGCATGCAGCGCGCGGCCTTCGAGGCGAGCGCGGTCTGGTGGCTGACCTGGTTGAGCACGTAGGTTTCGGCCAACTGCGCCTGCGGAAGCGGCGCGGTCACCTCCAGCAGGGGCTCGCCCGCCCGCACGATCCGCCCTTCCGGAACGGCCCGCACGTCGCCCGTGAACTCCAGGCCGAGCAGGGCCTGAACGTCGCCCGGCGGCCGGTGCAGGGCGGAAGCGAAGGCATCGACGTCCTCCGGGCCGACATGCAGGCCGGACAGGTAGTCCAGGGCCGACTCCAGCCCCGCCGCGACCAGGAAGCCCCGCTCGGGAGGCAGGTCGCGTACGAAGAGACTGAAGGTCGCCGGGGCGGTCATGCCCTCCCGCAGATAGGACATGGCCATCGTGACCTCGTACAGATCGGTGGTCATCGCATCGGACATGAGCGTCACCTCCTTCCAGCCTCCGCCCGAGCTCCTCGTCCGTCACCTGCGGAAGCGCTCGGACCACAGGGGCTCCACCAGGTCCCACTCGGCGTCCCACTGCGCGTACCTTCTGCGGTCCAGCATGTGGCGCATGCCCGCCCGCGCCGCGAAGGACCCGGCGATCACGCCGACCGCCGCCATACCGCCCACGAACCAGCCCGTGGTCGTGGCGCCCAGCGCGCTCATCGGCGGACCGGTGATGGCCCCGGCCTGGTCCACCCAGACTCGAGCGGTCGCACCCTTGGGCGTTCCTGGCTCTGCCAGGACGGTTCCCGTGCGCACCCGGCCATTGCCGTCGGTCCAGCGGACCTGCGCCTGTTGCTTCCCGCCCTCGGTATCACCCTTGACATTCGACGTCAGCCGGGCGGTGACCTCCTGCCGCTGTGCTGACTGGATCTGGACGGTACGCATCGACGACTCGTAAGCCGTCAGCCCCGCACTGAGCGCGGCCATCGGCAGGCCGACGACGAATACGAGTATCAAGAAGCGGCCGAACCAGGCTTCGACCCTGTCGGACGTACGCCGCAGGGGATTCGCCCCCTTCGAGGTGTGCTCCTGGTGCGGCGGGGGTGGGCCGGACGCGGACGGCGAACCTTGTGCACTCATGAGTCGGCCTCCAGCAGGTCGCTGGTCCGTTCCCCCGTCTCTCCGTCCCACCATCGAACGGCAGCGGAGACCGGTCACTGGGCCGAAAGTCCCCGCGGGGGCGACGTACGGCCCCGCAAGGGCCGACCTTCGGCAAGATCCGTCTCCGCCCGGCGCGGCGCGGTCATACCTGGGGAACGACCACGACCGGGCACGGCGCGTGATGCAGTACCGCATGATTGATCAGGCCCAGCTGCAAACCCAAGTGCCCCTGTCGCCTTCGGGCGCCCACGACCAGCAGGTCCGCCCCTGACGCCGCCTCCAGCAGGGCCTGGCGTGCCGGTCCCTCGATCACCCTTCGGCTGACCGGCGCGTCCCGGTACCGCTCCGCCGCACCGCGCAAGGCGTCGTCGAGCACCTGCTCCGGCGGGCGTCGGTGAGCCTCAAGGGCGTACCACGGCGGGGCCTGAGGTGCGGTGAAAGCGCCGAAAGGTGTGCTCCAGGCGTGCACAGCCACCAGCCGGCAGCCCCGCACACGGGCCTCACGGAACGCGAACCGGACAGCCGTGCCGCTGCCCTCCCCGTCCTCGACACCGACCACGACGCTCCCGAACCGGGCACCCCGGTGCTCCGCCGCGCCGCGCACCACGACGACCGGGCAGTCCGCTCGTGCCGCCACGGCCAGGCTGACCGAGCCCAGGAGCATCCCGGCGAGATCCCCGAGCCCCCGGGATCCGAGCACCAGCGCGAAGGCGTTGCGCCCCTTGTCGACCAGGGCGGAAGCCGCGTCCTCATGCAGCACCTCGCTCGACAGCCGCACCGTAGGAGCGCCATCCCTGGCGCGCTGCGCGGCAGCGCCGATCACGTCGGATGCCTCGTCGGATGCCTCATGGACCCTCACCGCCGCGTGCAGGAGGTGGAGCGGCACCTCGTGCCGGACCGCCTCGTCGACGGCCCAGTCCACCGCCTCCAGACTCGCCTCGGACCCGTCGACACCGACGACCAGGGGAATCGACACCACCCCTGTCTCCTCTCGTGCCGGACTCCGCCGCTGCGCCTCTCTCCTCCCCAGGCCCACATGCGTCGCGGAGGAGATTGGGGTACTCCTCGAAGGAGACAACACATCACGCTCGGCCTGCCGGCGACGTCCGGACCATCCACACCATGCGACTCGTTCACCGTCGTCACCGTCATTCCCAGCTTCGTACGAGACGGAGGCCGCCGCCATGCAACCAGTCGTCACCGTGGGCCTGGACGGCTCACCCGAGAGCCTTGCCGCCGCCCGCTGGGCCGCCGACGAGGCGGAGAAGCGCAAGCTGGCCCTGCGTCTGCTGCACGCGTGGCCACTGTTGGCGCCGGAACCGACCGGCGTCCCCTCGGAAGTCGATCAGAACTACTGGGCCAAGCGTCTCGTCAACACTGCGAGGGCGGAGCTCCAAGCACACCACCCGGGCCTGTCCATCGTCGGGGACCTGGTCGCCGAAGACGCCCAGAACGCCCTGATCCAAGCGGCGTCGGAGTCCGAGATGACCGTGCTCGGTTCCCGGGGGCTGGAGCCGGTCGAGAGCTACTTCCTGGGCGACGTCAGCATGCCCGTCGTGGCACGGGCCGAGCGGCCGGTCGTACTCGTCCGCGCAGAGACCCCGGAGGAGGGGGCGCCCCCGGCACCCGCGAGCCGCGTGGTCGTGGCCCTGAAACTGCACGGATCCTCCGACGACCTGCTCGACTTCGCCTTCCACACCGCCGCGGCAAGGGGCGTCCCTCTGCTGGCCGTCCACGGACGCAGTGTGCCGCTCCATGCACGTGTGCCCTGGGGCGTGGACCACGACGCCACCGAAGAGCTGACGCGAGACGCGCAGAAGGAACTGAGCAAGGCGCTCCGACCCTGGCGCGAGAAGTACCCGCAGGTGACTGTCACCGACAGCATCCGTCTCGCAAGCCCGGCCAAAGCCGTCGTACGTGCCGCCGAAGGCGCGGCGCTGCTCGTCGTCGGCCGACGCGCACACCGGCACGGCCTGCCTCCCCACCTGGGCCCCGTGGCCCAGGCAGCCATCCATCACGGGAGCTGCCCCGTCGCCGTCGTCCCTCATGGCTGAGCCGGGCCCCCGTCCGGTGCGGACCGAGGGGCAGGGGCTGCCGTCTTGCCCGGGAGCCCGGCCGGGGTGACCGTGGAGGTGAGGGAACGAGGGAGTGAACACCGTGCGAGCGCTCGTCTACCACGGTCCGGAACAGACCTCATGGGACACCGTCCCGGACCCCGCGATCGAGGAGGCGTCCGACGCGATCGTGCGCGTCGACGCCACCACAGTCTGCGGCAGTGATCTGCACATCCTGCGGGGGGACCTCCCCGAGGTGAAACCGGGGACGGTCCTCGGCCACGAGGCCGTCGGCGAGGTCGTGGAGGTCGGCAGCGACGTCCACGATCTGCGCCCCGGAAACCAGGTGATCGTGTCGTCCGTCTCGGCCTGCGGCCACTGCCGGGCGTGCCGCGACACCATGGGCGGCCAGTGCCGCGGAGGCGGTGGATGGATCCTGGGAAGCCTGATCAACGGGACGCAGGCCGAATTCGTGCGGGTGCCGTTCGCCGACTACTCCACCCATCGACGGCCCTCCGCGCTGGCACTGGACGACGCGGTCCTGCTCGCCGAAGTCCTCCCCACCGCCTACGAGGTCGGGGTGCGGAACGGACATGTGGGACCGGGAGACATCGTCGTCGTGGTGGGTGCGGGGCCCGTGGGGTTGGCCACGGTCGCCATCGCCCGTCTCTACTCGCCTCGCCGGATCATCGTCGTGGACCTGTCCACCGCCCGGCTGGAAGCCGCGGTCCGCCTGGGCGCCGATGCCGCCGAACTGCCCGGGCAGATGATCGCCGATCTCTCAGAGGAGCCGGGAGCCGACGTGGTCGTCGAGGCATCGGGTGAGCCGGAAGGCTTCGTCCTGTGCACCCGAGCCGTCCGCACCGGAGGGCATATCGCCAACATCGGCACGCACGGCAAGCCGGTCACGCTGCATCTCGAATCCCTGTGGCGCAAGAACGTGACGATCAGCACCGGCCAGGTGGACACGTCCTCCACCCCTTGGCTGCTGGAGCTGGTGAGGTTCGGACGCCTGCCGGTCTCCCAGCTGGTCACCCACACCTTCGGCCTCGATCGGATGGAGGATGCCTACGAGGTGTTCTCCCACGGCACCACCACGGGCGCCCTCAAGGTCGTGCTGCACCGCGAGTGAACCGCCCGGCCCACAAGGGGCCGAACGGGCCGTCCGGACCCTCGGTCAGGGCCGTCCGGCCCTACAACTCGTCGGCGAGCGGCGGTGCCATGGAATTGAGCCGAGGGCTACAAGGAGACACGGAGCAGCGGAACAGGGGCCGCGCACCGTGTGATTGGGGCCCGCAAGAAGCGGGCGGCCCCCGGCTCCGTCGACGCGCGCGGTACGCCGCCGGCCGTCCGATCCGGCCGTGTCCTGCGGCCGAGGTGCAGCCAGGACCGGGCTCGGCGACTCTGGACATCAGGGGCAGTGCCGGGAGGAGCAGCCCATGCACTGGGAAACGATCCAGAAGGACACCGCACCGGTCGTCCCACCCCGACTCACCGACTACGACCAGGCCCGCTCCACCTTCACCTGGTCGCAGGCGCGCACCGCGCTGGCCGGGCTGCCCGACGGCGGGCTCAACATGGCCCACGAGGCGGTGGACCGGCACGCGGCCTCTGACCTCGCGGGCAAGGTCGCGCTGCGCTGCGTCGCTCGGGACGACTCCGTCTCGACCGTCACGTACGCGGAACTGGCCCGTCGTACGGCCCGTTTCGCGAACGTCCTGCGCTCACTCGGCGTGGGCCACGGCGACCGGGTGTTCACCCTGCTGGGCCGCTGCCCCGAGCTCTACACCACGGTGCTGGGCGCGCTGAAGAACACCAGCGTGCTCTGCCCGCTCTTCTCAGCCTTCGGCCCCGACCCGGTCCAGCAGCGGCTGCGGCTCGGAGACGCGCAGGTCCTGGTCACCACCGCGGCCCTCTACCGGCGCAAGGTCGCCGAGCGCCGGGCATCGGTTCCCGGGCTGAAGCACGTCCTGATCGTCGGCCCCGGCGCCGACGAGCTGCCCGGCACCGCCTCCTTCGACAACCTGATGTCCACCGCCCCGGACGCCTTCACCATCCCGGAGACGTCTCCCGACGACATGGCGCTGCTCCACTTCACCAGCGGAACCACGGGCACCCCCAAGGGCGCGGTCCACGTCCACGAGGCCGTCGTCGCCCACTACGCCACCGCCGCGTACGCCCTCGACCTGCACCCCGAGGACGTGTACTGGTGCACCGCCGACCCCGGCTGGGTCACCGGCATGTCGTACGGGATCATCGCCCCGCTCGTCCACGGCGTGACGCTGGTCGTGGACGAGGGCGACTACGACGCCCGGCGCTGGTACCGGATCCTCGGCGAACAGCGGGTCACCGTCTGGTACACGGCCCCAACGGCCCTGCGCATGCTGATGCGCGCCACCCCACGCCAAGGCCCGTACGACCTGCCGCGCTCCTACGACCTCTCTGCCTTGCGCTTCATCGCCTCCGTCGGCGAGCCCCTCAACCCGGAGGCCGTCGTGTGGGGCCGGGACGTGCTGGGCCTGCCGGTGCACGACAACTGGTGGCAAACGGAGACCGGTTGCATCATGATCGCGAACTTCGCGGCCGGCGAGATCCGGCCCGGCTCGATGGGACGGCCGCTGCCCGGCGTCGACGCCACCGTGCTGGAGCAGGGCGAGGATGGCCGAGCACTGGTCATCGACGGCAAGGTCACGGAAGTGGAAAGCCCCGACGTCGAGGGCGAGTTGGCGCTACGGCCGGGCTGGCCGTCGATGTTCCGCGGCTATCTGCACGACAAGGAGCGCTACGACGCCGCGTTCGCGGGCGGCTGGTACCTGACCGGAGACCTGGTCAGGCGGGATGCGGACGGCTGGTACTGGTTCGTGGGGCGCGCGGATGACGTCATCAAGTCGGCTGGGCATCTGATCGGCCCGTTCGAGGTGGAGAGCGCGCTGATGGAGCATCCGTCGGTGGCCGAGGCCGGGGTGATCGGACGGCCGGACCCGGTCGCCGGGAACGTGGTCAAGGCCTTCGTGTCGCTGCGGCCCGGTGTCGAGCCGACCCCGGATCTTGAGCGGGAGTTGCTGGCCTTCGGCCGTCGCAAGTTGGGCCCTGCCGTCGCGCCCAGGGAGATCGCCTTCGATCAGCACCTGCCCAAGACGCGCAGCGGGAAGGTCATGCGCCGCCTCCTGCGCGCCCGCGAACTCGGCCTGCCGACCGGAGACTTGTCGACCTTGGAGGGATCCACATGAGCGCCGCCCGCGCCACGCGCACACGCAAGGACCCGGCGCCCCCGAAGTCCGGCAAGGAGACCACGACGACCAGGCGGAGCGCGAGCACCGAAGCGCCGGCCCGGCAGCCGGACACCGGACACCGGACGGACCTGCTGGAGTCGATGCTGCGCATCCGGCACTTCGAGGAGCGGTGCGTGGAGCTGTACAGCGCCGCGAAGATCCGCGGCTTCGTCCACCTGTACATCGGTGAGGAGGCCGTCGCCGTCGGCGTCAACGAGGCACTGACACCCGAGGACGCGGTCGTCTCCACCTACCGCGAGCACGGCCACGCGCTGGCCCGCGGGATCACGGCCGATGCCGTCATGGCCGAGATGTACGGCAGGACGACCGGGTGCAGCGGCGGCCGAGGCGGTTCGATGCACCTGTTCGACGCGAGCCGCCGCTTCTACGGCGGCAACGCCATCGTCGCCGGCGGGCTCCCCCTGGCCGCCGGGCTCGCGCTCGCCGACCGCATGCGCGAACGGACCAACGTCACCTGCTGCTTCTTCGGCGACGGGGCCTTTGCCGAGGGCGAGTTCCACGAGACCGCGAACCTGGCTGCGTTGTGGAAGCTGCCTGTGCTGCTTGTCTGTGAGAACAACCGCTACGCCATGGGCACGGCGCTGGAACGGCACGAGGCACAGACCGATCTGGCCATGCGCGCCGCTTCCTACGGCATGGTCGCCTGGGCCGTGGACGGCATGGACGTCGAAGTCGTCGAGCAAGCCGCACGGCGGGCCGTCGAGGGCATCCGGGCCGGCACCGGTCCGCACTTCCTGGAACTGCGCACCTACCGCTTCCGCGCCCACTCGATGTACGACCCGGACCGCTACCGCGACAGGACGGAGATCGAGCGGTGGAAGTCCCGCGACCCGATCAGCCTGCTCACGGACCGCATGCGCGACAACGGTGAGCTGGGGGACAAGGACGTCGCCACGATCGAGCAACGGATCACCGCCGAGATCGACCGCGCCGTCGAAGCGGCCGAACAGGCACCCGAGGAGCCGGTCGAGCACCTGCTCCACCACGTCACGAGTTCCTCGGCGGAGGCGGTGAGTTGACCATGGGCGTCGACGGTTCGCACGAGGCGAAGACCACCTACCGGGAGGCGATGCGCGAGGCACTCCGTCAGGCCCTGCGCTCCGACGAGCGTGTCTTCCTCATGGGCGAGGACGTGGGCAGGTACGGCGGATGCTTCGGCGTCAGCCTCGGACTGCTGGAGGAGTTCGGCCCCGAACGCGTCCGCGACACCCCGCTGTCGGAGTCCGCGTTCGTCGGTGCCGGCATCGGTGCCGCCCTCGCCGGGATGCGGCCCGTCGTCGAGATCATGACCGTCAACTTCAGCCTGCTGGCTCTGGACCAGATCCTCAACAACGCCGCCACCCTGCTGCACATGTCCGGCGGCCAGTTGCCCGTACCGCTGGTCATCCGCATGACCACGGGGGCCGGACGGCAGCTCGCCGCCCAGCACTCACACAGCCTGGAGGGCTGGTACGCGCACATCCCCGGCATCCGCGTCCTCGCCCCCGCCACTCTCGAGGACGCGCGCCACATGCTCGCTCCGGCGCTCGCCGACCCCGACCCCGTACTGATCTTCGAGCACGGAAGCCTCTACAACGTCTCCGGTGAACTCCTTGAGCCCACGGCCCCCGTGGACCTGGAGCACGCAGCGATCCGCAGGCCCGGCACCGACATCTCCCTGATCACGTACGGCGGTTCGCTGCCCAAGGCCCTCGCGGCGGCGGACGAGCTGGCCGCCGAGGGCATCAGCGCCGAGGTGATCGACCTGCGCACCCTCCGTCCTCTGGACGCCGAGGCGATCACCGCTTCCGTGGCCCGTACCCACCGTGCCGTGGTCATCGACGAGGCATGGCGGACGGGAAGCCTCGCCGCCGAGGTGTCCGCCCGCATCGCCGAGGAGTCGTTCTACGAACTCGACGCGCCCGTCGAGCGGGTGTGCAGCGCCGAGGTGCCCATGCCGTACGCCCGGCGGCTGGAGGAGGCCGCCCTGCCGCAGCCCGCCGACATCGTCGCGGCCGCCCACCGGGCGGTGAACTGATCATGGCCGAGTTCACCATGCCGTCCCTCGGCGCCGACATGGACGAGGGCACGCTCCTGGAATGGCTGGTGGGGCCCGGTGACCTCGTACACAAGGGGGATCCGGTCGCGGTGGTGGAAACCGCGAAGTCGACGATCGAGGTGGAGTGCTTCGCAACCGGGACCATGAATGAGCTGCTCGTCGAACCCGGCACGACGGTCCCGGTGGGCACGCCGCTCGCGGTGATCGGGCCGGCCGAGGAGCGACGACCGGTCAGCCGGGCACCGAAGAAGGGCAAGCCCTCGGCGTCCACGGAGCCCTCGGCGTCCACCGAGCCCCCATCCCCGCCGCCCGAACCCGCCCCGGGCCCGGCGCCGGCACTTTCCGCCGCTCGACAGCGCGGCCACATCGAGGCCGGCCCACTGGTCCGGCATCTCGCCGAGCACAGCGGCGTAGACCTGGAGGCGCTGCACGGCACCGGACCAGGAGGGCGCGTCACCCGGACCGACGTCGAGGCAGCGGTGGCCGCCCGAGCTGCTCCTCGGCCGCGCGTGCGCGCCTCCCCCTTCGCCCGGCGGCTAGCCGCCGAACTGGGCGTCGACCTGGCCACGGTGACGGGGACGGGCAGGGAGTCGGCCGTCCGTGCCGCGGACGTACGGCGGGCAGCTCCGGGCCCGGCGGCCCCCACCGCCCCCGCGCCCACGGGCGCCGCCCCGGTGCGGCCTTCCCCTCAACGGCCGCCTGCTGCTGCCCGCCCGTCCGAAGACCGGGCCGCAGCCATGCGCCGGGCGATCGCCGGCCTGATGACCCGCGCCAACCGGGACATTCCCCACTACTACCTCTCCACCTCCGTGGACCTGGCCGCCGCGATGGACTGGCTGCACGAGCACAACCGGCAAAGCCCGGTCGGTGAACGGCTGCTCCCCGCGGCCCTGTTGCTGAAGGCGGCCGCCTTGGCGGCCCGGGAGGTCCCCGAACTCAACGGCTTCTGGATCGACGACCACTTCACGGCGGGCGAGGGCATACACCTCGGCGTGGCCGTGTCCCTGCGCGGCGGAGGGCTCGTCGCCCCCGCGCTGCACCACGCCGACACCCTGGCGCTCCCGCAGCTGATGAACTCCCTGAAGGACCTGGTCGCCCGGGCTCGTACGGGCATGCTGCGCGGTACCGAGGTGTCCGAGGCCACGATCACCGTCACCAATCTCGGCGACCAGGGCGTGGAAACCGTCCTCGGCGTGATCCACCCGCCCCAGGTGGCTCTGGTCGGCTTCGGGCGGGTGGTCGACCGGCCGTGCGCCGTCGATGGCCTGCTGGGCGTGCGGCCCGTGGTCACGGCGACCCTCTCCGCCGACCACCGGGCGACCGACGGTGCTGTCGGTGCCCGCTACCTCACGGCGGTGTCCCGCCTCCTGCAGAACCCGGAGCAGCTGTGAACATGAATCGAACCGAGGCAATGGACATGGTCAGGGAATCGATCTCCCGCGTCCTTCCGGGCGCCGACGTCGCAGCTCTGGGGCCCGACGACGCGTTCCGCGATGTACTGGAGATGGACTCGCTGGACTTCCTGAGTTTCGTGGAGGTGCTCAGCGAGCGCTCCGGCGTGCGCATCGAGGACGAGGACTCGCGCCGGCTCACCACGCTGTCCGCCGCCGCCGACTTCCTTGCCGCCCACACGCGGTGACCCGCGCCCGGTGGACGGTCACGGCTCAGATCGCTTCGATGTCGTCGACGACATCGGCCACGTCGTCGATGTCCCGTACCGATGCGAGCAGTTCGGGGACGACAGCCTTGTCCAGTCTCCCCGTCATCGTCACCACGCCGTTGTCCACGGCGACTTGCACGGCGTGCGGATCCAGCAGGTGCCGGCCGATCAGGGATTCGGCCTCGGCCCGGATCTCGGCGTCGTCACGGATCAGGGCCCGCAGCAGGTCGCGCCGGCTCACCACACCGACGAGCCGGCCGCGATAGTCGGTCACTGGAAGCCGCTTCAGCCGGGCGTGGGCGGCGGTCCACGCGGCGTCCGTCACCCGCTGCGCCGGGTGGACGGTGACAGGCGGGAAGGTCATCAACGTGGCCGCCGTGTCGCCGTGGCTCTTCTCGTACAGGCGGCGCTGCCACATCCTGCCGACAGGACCGTGCCGGTGCGGTTCCGCCATGACGGCGGCCTTGGCCAGCAGATCCGACTCCGAGACGACACCGATCACGTGGTCGTCGGCATCGACCACCGGCACGGCACTCACCTGCTCGCGGGCGAGCGTGTGGGCCACGTCCAGGAACGGCATGTCGCCGGGGACGGAGGCCGCCGGCACCTGCATGACATCCCGCACCCGGAGTACGGCAGGTTGCCCGGCGGACGGCTCCGGTGCGGCAGTGACCGGCCGTTGAGGCACCTCCCCACCGGGGGCGACCTCCGGCTCCTGGGCGCTCCGCGCAGACGCGGCGGCGGCGACCGCGGCGAGGTAGCGGCCCAACGCGTCCTGGCGGGGTTCCTCCTGGGGTGTCCACGGGCGGCCCGGCGTGGTGCGGCGGGCTTCCTTCCCTGTGGAGGTGTGCTCGATGTCGCTCACGGCTGCCTCCCGAGGACGCCGTCCACCTACGCGGTCAGTCTCGCATCGATCGGCAGGTGCGGCCTCCGGGCCGAACGGCCCTGCCTGCGGGACAGATGGGCCGGTGCGGCGCGACATGCCATCGCCTACCAAGGAAACTGGGAAGCGTGGCCTGGGCTCACCAGGAGGAGAGTTCGTGAGCGGTTTCCGGGACTTTCTGACACGGTTCCGGCCGGCGACATCGCCCGGCCGGGCCGCACCGAGTGGTGTTCCCGCGGACCGCTCCGCCGAACTCCGTGCGGAGCTCGCCCCGCCCCTGGCCCTGCTCGAACAGGCGGAGGTGGAAGCCCGGACCGTACGTGAGCGGGCCGAGGCGGCTGCCGCGTCTCGTCGGCGGGATGCCGAACGGCAGGCCGAGGCGATCGTGGCCGCAGCGCGTACGGAAGCGGACCGGGTACGGGAGCGCGCCGCCGAGCAGGCGCTGCGTGCGGCCAAGGACGAGGCGGCGGCGCTGCTCGCCGAGGCGGAGCGGGTGGCAGCCGACGAGCGCCGCCGTGCCAGGAGCCGCACGCCCGTGCTCGCCGACCGTGTACTCGTGCTGGTGCGGGAGGACCTCGCGGCGGGGGAGGGGACGCCCTCCGTATCGGAGGACCAACCGGTTCCGGGCCGGGAGGGGCCACAAGGGGGTGGCCTGTGATGGGCGCCGGATGGGTGGCCGGCGTGACGCGGGCGCGCGCTCTGCGGACGAGGTGCCTGGGGGCCGAGGGCATCAGGGAGGTGGCCGCGTCCACCACCCTCGATGACGCCCTGCGCTACCTGGCGTCCACGCCGTACCGGCACGACGTCACCCCGGGAGCCACCCCGGCCGAGGCCCAGCGGGCGGTCTCGGCGACACTGCTGTGGCATCTGCGGGTCCTCGCCGGCTGGCAACCGGCCACCGGCGCCGCCGCCGTCCGGGCGCTCGCTGCCGGATTCGAGCTCTCCAACACCGAGCACCACCTGAGGGCTCTCTCAGCCGACCCGCGCCGGCCGGGTTCAGAACGCCGCCCCTCACCGCCCTACCGCCTGGGCGCGCTGGCGACCGCCTGGACACGGCTCGCCCGCACCCGTACGCCATCGGAGCTGCGTACCGCGCTCGCGGCCTCCGTCTGGGGCGACCCCGGGGGAGACTCCCCGGCCGCGATCGCCACGGGGATGCGGGTCTCCGCCGCCCTACGGCTCGCCACCACCGTCCCCTGTGCGGCACGCTGGGCGGCCGCCCGGCTCGCCCTGCAGTTCGGCCGTGAAGTATTCGTCGTGGGCCGCCGCATGCCGGAGGTCTCGGTCCGTCGGGCGGCCCGCCTGCTCGGCCCGAGGGCCGTCGCCGCAGGCTCGTACGCCGATTTCAGGCAGGCGCTGCCGACCACTGCGAGGTGGCTGCTGGACGACATCGACGAGGCGGCGGACCTGTGGCGGGCGGAAGCACACTGGTGGGACGCCGTCGAGCGGGACGGCCGGGAACTGCTGCGCCGGTCCCGTTTCGGGCCGCAGCCGGTGGTGGGGGCCGTGGCACTGCTGTCCGTCGACGCGTGGCGGACCCGCGGCGCGCTGGAAATAGCCGCCCGGGGCGGCGGCCCTGGGGGCTGGCCGAGCGAGGCGCTCGATGCTCCGGGCTGAGGCGGCGGGCCCGGTCCGGATGCGCAGGGTGGCCATCGTGGCCCCCGAGCAGGCGCTGCGGGAGAGCCTGGTCCGGATTGCCGAGGCGGGCTGCGTCGAGATCGACCTGGCCGGGGACGGCGGGCCGGATGTCCGTGGGCGGGCGGCCACACGCCTCCAGCGGCTGCGTGCCGAACCGGCGCAACCCGTACTGAGCGAGGCGCCCCCTGACCTGGACGCACTGGAGCGTGAGGGCCGGACCGACCTGCTGGCCGGCGAGGCACAGTTGGAGGAACGGCTCGGCAGCGCGGTCCGGCACGGCGCGGTCGCGGCACTGGCCGGCTGGTGCCCCGAAGCGCAGGTGGGCGCCACGGCCGCTCGCATCGCCGGTGCCGGGGGCGCGCTGATGCCACTGCGAACCCCGCGCGGTATCGATCCGCCGACCTTGCTGACCGGAGCGGACACCGCGTCCCCGGCGTTCACGGCGAGGCCGGTGCGCCGCTCCTTCACGCCTCTGGTCACCACATACGGAACCGTGCCCTACGCCGACCTCGACCCCACCATGGCGGCCGGCATCGTCTACGTGGTGATGTTCGGCCTGATGTTCGGCGACGCCGGGCACGGTCTGCTGCTCGTGGGCATCGCGCTCCTGCTGCGGGCGGGCCGACCACGCCGAGTGGCCGCGCTGCGCCCGCTGTGGCCCTTCGTCGCCGGAGCCGGGCTCGCCGCAGCCTTGGCCGGAGTGGCGTACGGCGAGTTCTTCGGGCCGACCGGGGTGCTGCCCGTGCTGTGGCTGGAACCGCTGGAGGAGCCCATGCGGCTGCTGGCCGCGGCCGTCGGGCTCGGTGCCGTGCTGCTGGCCGTCGCCTACGCCGCGGGGATCGTGAACCGGTGGCGGGAAGGCGGACCCGCGGCGGCCCTGTACGCGACGACCGGGATCGCCGGGGCCGCGCTCTATCTCGGTCTCGCCGCCGTCGCGGGGTACGTGTGGCTCGGCCAGGCCGGGTACGGAGTCGTGGGCGCGGCGATCGCGGCCGTCGGGCTGGCGCTGGCCGGGGTGGGGCTGTACGCCACCACCGCGGGCGGTCCGGGCGGTGCCGTGCAGACCGGCATCCAGCTGTTCGACGCCGTGGTGCGGATCGGCTCGAACGTCGTGTCGTTCGCACGGCTCGCGGCCTTCGGCCTCACCCACGCGGCGCTGGGGGCGATCGTCTGGGACGGCACGACGGCTCTGGCGGGGCGGGGCCCGGTGGGCGTCGTCGCAGCGGTACTCGTGTTCCTCGCGGGCAATGCCCTGACCTTCGCCTTGGAGGCCCTGGTGGCCGGTGTCCAGGCGCTGCGACTGGAGTTCTACGAATTGTTCTCCCGGCTCTTCGAGGGCGAGGGCCGCCCCTTCAGGCCCTGGCACCTGCCCGTGGAGCACCTCACGGGGCCGGCCGCCGACACCGGACCGCTCGCAGTGGCTCAGGCCGTGCGGCGCGGCCCGGCAAGGGAGGAGGAAGCGTGATCACCTGGTTCCTGGCCCTGCCCGTCATCGTGGCGGGATTCGTCGCCGTACGTCTTGTCCTGCGACGCTCCGGCCGGACGGCCCTGTGGTGGATGGTCGCCGCCGACGCCGTTCTCCTGGTGGCCGCCGCCGTGGTACTGACCCTGGCGCTCGGCGGCGGAACCGCCCAAGCCGCGACCACCGCGGCCCAGGAGTCCGGCTCCGGGTCCGCCGCTCTGATCGGCGCCGCGATCGCGGTGGCCGGTGCGACGATCGGCGCGGGCATCGCCGTCGCCTACACCGGTGCGGCGGCCCTCGCGGCGCTCAGTGAACGGCCCGAGCTCTTCGGCCGGGCCATGGTCATCGTCGGTCTGGCCGAGGGCATCGCCATCTACGGGCTGGTCGTCGCGGTCATCCTCATCGGCAAGGCGTGACCATGGGCAGCGTCGCCGCCCTTGGAGAGCGGTCCCGTGTGGCCGGTCTGGCGCTGGCCGGAGCGGTCGTGCTCGTCGCCGACGGCCCCGAAGCCGTACGGCGGATCTGGCGGAGTCTGCCGGACGGCGTCGACCTGGTGATCCTCACCCCTGCCGCGGCCGAGGCACTGGAGTCGGATCCGGCGGCGCCCAGGGGCCGCAGGCCGCTGACGGCCGTGATGCCGCCATGACGACCCCCCCCGGGCAGATGTCGGACGCACTCTCGCCGGTCCGGGCGGAGCTGCTGCGAGCCGCTCACACCGACGCCGATGCGCTCCTGGCCCGCGCCGAGCGGGAGGCCGCCGCGCTGCTCGACCAGGCCCGTGCCGAGGCCGGGACGATCCTCGACGATGCCCGCAGGCAGGGCGAGGCCGACGGTGCGGACGCCGCCCGCGACCGCCTCGTCGGGGCCCGGCGGGAGGCCAGGTCCCGCACGCTCGCCGCTCGCCGGGAGTCGTACGAGGAGTTGCGCCGCGAGCCCGCCGAGCGGGTCCGGGAGCTGCGCCGGGCCGATGACTACCCGTCCCTGCGGGAGCGGCTGGAACACCGGGCGCGCGTCCTCCTCGGTCCTGCCGCCGAGGTGACCGGGCACGCCGACGGGGGTGTGGTGGCGCAGGTGCCGGGGAGGCGGATCGATCTGTCGCTGACCGCGCTGGCCGACCGGGCGCTGGATCGCATGGGAGGGGAGGTGCGGAGCCTGTGGGCGCCGTGACGGAAGCTGCCGGGACGCGTCACCGGGCGCATGCTCGGGAGCCGGTCTCCCGGATCCTGCGCGTGACCGGACCGCTGGTCGAGATGGAGTACACGGGCGGTATCGCGATGTACGACCTGGTCTCGATCGGCCCGGCCGGGCTGCCCGGTGAGGTCGTGGCCATCAGCGGTGACGTGGTCACCGTCCAGGCGTACGAGTACACCGGTGGACTCGCGCCGGGACAGACGGCGCTGCCCCAGGGCCGTCCGCTGTCGGTGCGGCTCGGTCCCGAGCTGCTCGGCGGGATCTTCGACGGCCTGCTGCGCCCCCTGTCCGGCGCCGGCGACTGGCTGCTGCCCGGGGCGGGGCGGCACGCCGGCGAGGAACGCACTTGGAAGTTCTCCCCGTTGGTGGCGGAGGGCGCGCAGGTGGCCGAGGGGGAGTCGCTGGGGGAGATCCGGGACGCGGGAGCGGCGCGGGTGAGGGTCCTGGTGCCGCCCGGCTGCGAGGGCACGGTCGAGGAGATCGCCGTCGCGGGGGACCGCACGCGGGACGCCGTGGTCGCTGTGGTGGGCGGCACCGAGGTGACGGTCGGCGCCCTGTGGCCGGTACGCCGGGCGCGCCCGGTGCGGGAGCGCGTCGACAGCCACGAGGCCCTGAACACCGGCCAGCGCGTGATCGACCTGCTCTTCCCCGTGGCCCGGGGCAGCACGGTGGCGGTGCCCGGTGGCTTCGGCACCGGCAAGACGGTGCTGCTGCAGCAGATCGCCAAGTGGTGCGACGCGGACGTCATCGTCTACGTCGGCTGTGGGGAGCGCGGCAACGAGATGGCCGACGTCATCACCGAACTGTCGCAGCTGAAGGACCCGCGCACGGGCGGACGTCTCGCGGACCGCACCGTGACGATCGCCAACACCTCCAACATGCCCATGATGGCCCGCGAGGCGAGCGTGTACACGGGGATGACGGTCGCCGAATACTTCCGGGACATGGGTCTGGACGTGGTCGTCATCGCCGACTCGACCTCCCGGTGGGCCGAGGCGCTGCGCGAGTTCGCCTCCCGTACCGGCGCGCTGCCCGCCGAGGAGGGCTACCCGGCCGGACTCGCCTCCGCCATCGCGGCCTTCTACGAGCGCGCTGCCGCCGTGACCACCCTCGGCGGCGACCGGGGCTCGGTCACCGTGATCGGCGCGGTGTCCCCGCCGGGCGGGGACATGACCGAACCGGTGACCGCGCACACCGAGCGCTTCGTCCGCTGCCTGTGGACCCTCGACCGTGACCTCGCCTACGCCCGTCACTACCCGGCGATCTCCTGGGCCGGGTCGTTCTCCCGGGACGTACCGGTCCTCGCCGCCGGACACCGGGCGGCCGGCGATTCGGAGTGGGCTCGGCGCCGCGACCGGGTGGGAGCGGTACTGGCGGAGGCCGACCGGCTCGCCGATCTGGTGGACCTGATCGGGATCGCGGCCCTGCCCGCGCGGGAGCGGATCAGCGTGCTGGCGGGGAGGCTGGTTCGCGAGGGCGTACTGCAGCAGAGCGCGCTGTCCGAGCGGGACGCGTTCTGCGGCCCGGAGAAGACGGCCGCCCTGTCCGACGCCGTTCTCGCGGTCGCCGACCGCTGCCGTGGGCTGGTCGACTCCGGCGTCCCGGCGGCCTCGATCGAGGCGATCGACTTCGGTCCGCTCCTGCGGGCCCGAGAGGACACCGACCCGCACGACGCCGCCGGGGTGGCGGTGCGGCGGGACGCCATGCTCGCCAAGCTGGGGGAAGTGCGGCCATGAGCCTGTCCGGAGGGATCGAGTACACGGCGGTGCGCGAGCTTCGCGGTCCGCTCGCCATCGTCGAGGGCGTCTCGGGGATCGGCTGGGACGAGTATGTACGCATCACGCTCGCGTCGGGCGAGCGGCGCCACGGCGTGGTCCTGGACGCCGACCGCGACCTGGCGGTCGTCCAGGTGCTGGAGGGCACTGCGGGCATGGATCCGGAGGGGGTCCGGGCCGCGTTCTCGGGCAGTCCGCTGCGCGTCCCGGTCGGCACGGACTGGCTCGGCCGCGTGTGCAACGGCCGCGGTGAGCCCCTCGACGGTGGCCCACCCGTCCTCGGCGCCCACGACGCCGAGGTGGGCGGCGCTCCCATCAACCCGGTGCGGCGCGAACCGCCGTCCGAACCGGTGCTCACCGGGGTCGGGGCCGTCGACGCCCTGACCACCCTGGTGCGGGGGCAGAAGCTGCCGGTGTTCTCCGTGGCCGGACTGCCCCATCTGGAACTGGCCGCTCAGATCGCCGCCCAGGCCACCGCGGCCGGAGAGGCGTTCAGCGTCGTCTTCGCGGGCATGGGACTCACCCACGCCGACGCCTCCTTCGTCCGCGACGCACTGGAGGAACGGTCCGCGGCCGGAGAACTGGTCCTGCTGCTGAACACCGCCGACGACCCGGTGATCGAACGGATCCTCACCCCGCGGATCGCGCTCACCGTCGCCGAGCACCTCGCCTTCACCGTGGGGCGGCACGTCCTCGTGGTGATGACCGACATGACGACGTACGCCGAAGCCCTGCGCGAGGTCTCCGCCGCCCGCAGGGAGATCCCCGCCCGCCGCGCATACCCCGGCTACCTCTACAGCGACCTGGCCTCCCTGTACGAACGCTGCGGACGCATCCGGGGCCGTCCCGGCTCGGTCACCGTGCTGCCGGTGCTCACCATGCCCGCGGGCGACATCACCCACCCCGTGCCCGACCTCACCGGCTACATCACCGAAGGCCAGATCGTGCTCTCGCCCGAGACACACGCACGGGGCGTCTACCCGCCGCTGGACGCGCTGTCCTCCCTCTCCCGGCTGATGCGCAAAGGCGCCGGCCCCGGCCGTACCCGCGACGACCACCTCGACGTCGCGGCCCAACTGCTGGCCGCCCTCGCCCGGGCCCGGCAGATCCGCGATCTCGCCGACCTGGTCGGCCAGGCGGCGCTGAGCCCCACCGACCGTCGCTACCTGGACTTCGACAAGGCGTTCCTGCGGGACTTCGCCGACCAGCGCAGTGACCGACCGCGCGACCTCGACGCCTCGCTGGAACGCGGCTGGCGGGCCCTGCTCACCCTGCCCCGCAGCCAGCTCTCCATGCTCCCCGCCCGGCTCCTCGACGCCCACGGGGCGAAGGACGACCCCGGCACGGGGGTGTCCCGATGACCGGCACCCGCCGACGTACTCCGCCCGGTCGTGCGGGGCGGCTGCGGCTGCGGCACAGCCTCGACGTCGCCGAGCGCGGAGCCGACCTGCTGGAGCAGAAACTCCGCATCCTGCGCTCCGAGCACCAGCGCCTGCTGCGCACCCAGGAGACAGCCGCCCGCGCCTGGCGGGACCTGCTGCCCGAGGCCGAGGGCTGGCTGCTGCGCGGACTCCTCCTGGGCGGCGAACAGGCCCTCGACTCGGCTGCCGCGGGCATCGGCCCCGCCGAGGTCACGGTGCACTGGACCGTATCCATGGGAGTACGCCACCCGGCGGCGGTCACCACGTCCGTACCCAACCGCTCGCCCACGGCCGCCGCGCCCTCCAACACTGCGCTCGTCCATGCGGAGGCGGCCTACGCCCGTGCGGTGTGCGCCGCCGCCGAGTACGCCGCCGCCCACGCCGCCGCCGAGGCGGTGGGCGCGGAGGTCGTCAGCACCCGGCACCGGGTCCGTGCCCTGCGGCGCCACTGGATCCCCCGCCTGCGGGAGGAACTCGACCGGGCCGACCTGGCCCTGGAGCAGGCCGAGCACGAGGACAGCGTCCGGCGGCGCTGGGCGGCTCGAACGACCGACGCGTGACCGTTCTGCTGTGCGCCTGGGCGCGGTTCACTGGAACGCCGCGTGGATCTCCTGTTCGGTCGCGGAGTGCGACACGAGCAGGAGTTCATCCCCGGCCGCGAGCCGGATCGCCGGATCCGGCACGGTGGGCTGTCCCTCGCGGACGATCGTGGCGACGACCGTCCCTTCGGGCAGCCGGATGTCGCCCAGAACCCGGCCCACAGCCCTGGACTGCGGCGTGATGGCCGTCTCGATCACGTCGACGCCTGCCTTGCTGAGCCGCAGCAGGGCGACCGTGTCGGTGGCCCCGGTGGCCTCCTCGATGAGGGAGATCAGCGGGGTGGCTGCGGGAACGGCGACGTCGACGCCCCAGCGCCCGTCGAACAGCCAGGCGTTGTCGGCGTCGTTGACCCGGGCGGCCACGCGGGGCACCGAGAACTGCCGTTTGGCGAGCAGGCTGATGACGAGGTTGTCCTCGTCGTCCCCGGTGGTGGCGATGACGAGGTCGGCGGTCAGGGCACCGGCGTGCTCCAGGAGGACGGGCTCGCAGGCGTCGCCCGCCACCAGGCGCGCCTGGATCCGGCCCTCCAGTTCGGCCACCCGCTCGTCGTCGATGTCGATCAGCGTGACCTCGTTGCGGGCCGCGGAGAGCACCTGGGCGATCTGGGTGCCGAGCCGCCCCGCGCCGGCGATGAGCACGTTCACGTTCCCAGCTCCTTGTCGAGAAAGCCGCGCAGCCTGCCCAGCGCGGTGGCCGCGACGGCGAAGGTGACCAGGTCGCCCGCCTGCGCGGGCGTGCTGTGTGCCGGGATCAGCGAGCGGCCCGCGCGGGTGACCTCGACGACGCGGATCTCCCCGTCGACGTCGAACTCGGTCAGCCGCCGCCCGATGAGGTAGTCGGGCACCTCGGAGCGGATGAGCAGGGTCTCTCCGTTGCCGAAGCTGAGTTCGGGGCTCAGGTGGCGGTGCAGCAGCATCTGGTGGATCTGGTGCACGGTCCAGCGGACGCTGGCGATCGTGGGGATGCCGAGTTCGCGGTAGATGTCGGCGCGCCGGGGGTCGTAGATGCGGGCCAGGACGATCGGCACGCGGTACGTCTCCTTCGCCGTGCGCGCGCTGACGATGTTGCTGTTGTCCCCGGAGGTGACGGCCACGAACGCGTCCGCGTGCTCGATCCCGGCGGTCCGGAGCACGGCGCGGCTGTAGCCGTTGCCCTCGTGGAAGCGGATGCGGGGGCTGTCGGGCAGCCGCTGGGCCGCCTTGGGACGCCGGTCGACGACCTGCACGTCGTGCCCTTCCGTGGCGAGCAGACCGGCGAGGGTGGATCCCACCCGTCCGCAGCCGACGACGATCACCTTCACCGCGGGACTCCTTTCCGGTGGTTCGCACGGCGGCGCAGCCACGCCTTACGGGCCTCGTCCGCGATCAGGGGCAGGGTGCCGAGCCCGGCGAGGACCGCCCAGTCGTCGGCGTCGAGCGGGGCGGTGTTGAAGACGGCCTGCAGCGGCGGCAGATAGCTGATGGCGGCCATGAGCGCGACGCCGAAGCCGCCCGCCGCAAGCAGGGCCGGATTGGACAGCAGCCCCACGCTCAGGATGCTCTGGCGATCGGTGCGCACGGCGAGCGCGTTGAAGAACTGGCTGAGCACGATCCCGGCCTGGACCATGGTGATCGCCTCCTGATAGGCGAGGGTGTCCTCGGTGAAATCGTCGAACGGAATACCCGAGGCAGTGATGTGCCAGAAGAAGACGCCGGTCACGCAGACCGCCTGGATGCCGCCCAGAAAGAGGATCCGTCCCACCACCGCGGCCGAGAACAGCCGTTCCCGGCGGGAACGCGGCGGGCGGTCCATCACGTCGGGTTCCGGTGGCTCGGCACCCAGGGCCAGGGCGGGCAGCACATCGGAGCCGAGGTCGATCGCCAGGATCTGCACGGCGCTGATGGGCACCAGCGGGAATCCGGCGAAGGTCGCCGCCAGGATCGGGACCAGTTCCCCGATGTTGTGGCTGAAGAGGTAGACGAGGAACTTGCGGATGTTCTGGTAGACGGCCCGGCCGAGTCGTACCGCTGCCGCGATGGACGCGAACGAGTCGTCCAGCAGCACCATCGAGGCCGCCTCCCGGGCGACGTCGGTGCCCGAAGCCCCCATCGCCACGCCGATGTCGGCGTGTTTCAGCGCCGGCGCGTCGTTCGCCCCGTCGCCGGTGACCGCCACCACCTCGCCGCGCCGCTGGAAGGCGGTGACCACCCGCATCTTGTGCTCCGGGCTGACCCGGCACAGCAGCAGCTCGGACGGCTCGGCGAGCAGCGCGTCGAGTGCCTCGTCGTCCATCGCGTCGAGCCGGGCGCCCGTCACCACGAGCGGATCCGGTCGCCGTACGATTCCCACGCGGCGGGCCACCGCTTCCCCCGTGAGCGGGTGGTCGCCGGTGACCATGACGATCCGGATACCTGCCCGGCGGCAGGCGGCCACCGCGTCGGTGACCTCCGGACGTGGCGGGTCCAGCATGCCGACCAGACCCAGCAGGGTGAGCCCGGACTCGGCCTCGTCCTGTGTGGGGCGTGGCCCGTCCAGCTCCCGCCGCGCGACAGCCAGCACCCGTAGCCCCTGCGACGCGAGCGCGTCACTCGCTCCGACGACTGCCGCCCGCTCCTGCTCGGTCAGTTGCCCGCCCCGCCCTTCCCACTCCACCTCGACGCACCGCGCCAGCACCTCGACAGGCGCTCCCTTGACGCACGCCTGGTAGCCCGCGCCGCCTTTGTGCACCGTGGTCATCAGCTTGCGGGTCGAGTCGAAGGGAAACTCGGTCACCCGTGGAGCTGCCGCCTCTTCGGCGCTCAGGTCGAGCCCGGCCTTGGCGGCCACGACCAGCAGTGCGCCCTCGGTGGTGTCACCGAGCACCCGCCGGCGCTCCCGACCCGCGGGGTCGGCCGGCGGCACCAGCCGGGCGTTGCAGCACAGGCCCGCCACCCGCAGCAGCTCGCGCACCGGTGCCACGTCGGCGACCTGGCCGTCCGGGGCGTACCCCACACCACTCACGGGGTGCGGCTGACGACCCGCCCAGACCTGGGAGACGGTCATCTCCGCCTGCGTGAGTGTCCCGGTCTTGTCGGTGCACACGACCGTGGTCGACCCGAGCGCCTCCACCGCCAGCAGCTGTTTGATCAGGGCCTGGCGCCGCGCCATCCGCCGTACGCCGATCGCCAGGGACACCGAGAGGGTGGCGGGCAGCCCTTCCGGCACGAGGGCCACCATCACCCCGAGCGCGAACACGAACGAGGGCACCACGGACTCCCCGGTGGGCAGCCGCACGACGAACATCAGGGCACCGATCGCCAGGGCCGCCCCCGCCACGCGTCGCGCCATCGAGGCCACCTGGAGCTGCAGCGGCGTCTTCTGCCGCGGGGCGGCCGCGGCCAGCCGGTAGATCCGCCCGAACTCGGTCGTGGGGCCGGTGGCGAAGACCACGGCCCGCCCGGACCCGGCGACCACGTCGGTCCCCATGAACACGCAGTTGCGGGCCTCGAGCGGCGGTACGGCCGTCACCGCGTCGGCCGTACGGCCCACGGCATTGCTCTCCCCGGTCAACGGCGCGTTGTTCACCGCGAGTTCGTGCGCCTCGACCACCCGGCAGTCCGCCGACACCGCATCGCCGGCCTCCAGCAGCACCACGTCGCCCGGCACCAGCTCCCTGGCCGGCAACTCCAGCCGTTCGCCGCCGCGCAGCACCCTGCAGGTGTGCGGCACCATCGCCTCCAGCGCCTGGGCCGTCCGCTCGGCCGAGTACTCCTGCGCGAAGCCGATGACGGCGTTCAGCACCACCACCCCGAGGATCGCCACCGCCAGTTGCAGGGTGCCCACGTCACGCGGCTCCTGAAGCCCGTACGCCATGAAAGTGAGCCCCGAGGCGACGATCAGAACCACCGCGAAAAGGTCGGTGAACTGCGCCAGCAGCGGCCGCCATACGGCGGGCCGCCCCGCACGCGGCAGTTCGTTGGCCCCGTACTGCTCCAGCCTCGCCCGGGCCCGATCCGCCGCCAGGCCGCGCCGTGACGTGTCCAGCGCGGTGAAGACCTCACCGGTGGCGAGTTCCAGTACCGCGGGACACGGAGTGGAACCGGACGTGGCACCGGCCACCCCGGCCGCCCCGCCGCCCGGCACCAGCGGGTCCGTACCGGTGCGCATCATCCGATCCCGTACGGTGACGAGGTCCTCGGCACCGGTGGAATCGGCCGGATCGTGAGGAAGGACCGGGGTGGGGCTGCCATCGCGGACTCCAGGGAACTCGGCGGTCGCCGGATCACCGCCCATCACCGGCGGCGCGCTCTCATCGTGTGACGGGTCCGCCGACACCACCAGGGCCGTCCGGGGCAAAGGCCCCGTGCCCTTCGTCGCCTCACACGGGGACCGTGATGACGGGGCAGTGGGCGTGGTGCAGCACGCCCTGGCTCACCGAGCCGAGCACCATGGCCGTGAATCCTCCGTGTCCCCGGGTTCCCACGACGAGACCCAGGGCATGTGCCGAGGCTTCCGTCAGGACTTGCACCGGGTGGCCGCGGACGACTTCATGGTGCAGCTCCACGTCCGGGTACCTCGCGGTGCGGCCCGCGACCGTCTCGGACAGCACACGGCGGCACTCCCGCATCGCGGCGTCCTCGTCCAGGGCACCGAGGAGCGGTGGATGCCACACGTACAGGGCCCGCAGGAGCCCGCCGTGCAGGGCCGCCTCCTCGAACGCCACATCCACCGCCGCAGCCGAATGCGGACTGCCGTCCACGCCGACCACGAAGTACGCGGGCTGCTGGGAGACGTGCTCCGGCTCCGGTACGACCGCGACCGGGCACGGAGCGTGGGCGGTGAGCGGGAACGCCACGGAGGCGGAGGTGAACATCTCACGCCGTCCGCTCAGATGCCAGGAGCCCACCACGACCAGGGCGGCGCCCCGCGCTTCCTCGCGAAGCACCCACGCCGGCTCTCCCTCCGCCAGCACCGTCGACACCTCGACTGTCGGCCGCCGCGACTCGACGAAGGCGACCGCCTCCTTGAGCACCTGGTCACCCAGGCCGTGCAGCGCCTGGTTCCACTCCTCCCAGGAGGGCCGTACCTCTCCCGACCGGTAGCCGCGGGTCGGTACGCCCTGGGCATGGACGAGCCGCAGCGGCAGGTGACGCCGATCCGCCTCGTCGGCGGCCCAGGCCAACGCAAGCCGCTTCGCGGGATCGGGGTCGACGCCCACCACGATCGGCCGACGCCCGTCCGCTCCGGTCATGGCCGCCTCCAGAGGATCTCCCCGCCGTCCGAGCGCTGTCCTTCCAGCGTCACCCCTGCCGACGAGGGACGCCATGCCACGGCTTCGGGGTGCGTGGCCCGGGGCAGTCGCCCCACAGGCGCAGAGACGCCCCCGCACAAGACGCGAGACCCTGGCGCGTCGAGCGGGGTTGGACAGGGACACCGGCTCGCCCCGCTCCTCCGGCGACGTCAGGCCCGATAACCGAGGACGGCCATCATCCCGGCCTCCGCGTGGTAGGCGTTGTGGCAGTGGAGCATCCACTGCCCCGGGTTGTCGGCATCGAAGGCGACGGACACCGTCTTCTTCGGCAGCACGATGACCGTGTCCTTGCGCGGGCCGTCAGCGGCGAGTTGGTAGGTGTGGCCGTGCAGGTGCATCGGGTGCCACATCGTGCTGCGGTTGACGAAGTCCAGTCGTACTCGCTCGCCGGCTTCGACAATCAGCGGGTGGGCGGCCGGATCGCTCATGTCCAACTGCTCGCCGTTGATGGCCCAGCTGTAGCTGGCGCTCTTGACGCTGTCGTGGGCCGGGATCGGCGACGGCGCCGACGCGGGCTGCGGCGATGTAGTCGGCACCCCACAGGCCCCAGGCACCGGCGGGTGCGTCAGTGGCGAGCAGAGCGGGCAGGGGCAGTACCCCTGTAATCAGGAGAGTGGGGGCAGTGCGGCGGATGCTGCGATCCAGACCTGGGGCGTCGTGCTTGGCGCGCCGGGCCAGGAGCACCCCACGGGCGGCAGTGGTCAGGTGAGCGCGAGAAGAAGCCAGATCAGCAGGCTGACAGCATCCATCTCGGTCACCTCGGACGGGACGGCCTGGTCGGCGGTGACGCCCTGCCCGGGCGAGCACCGCGAGCAACAGCATGATGTCGGCGAGGGAACCGTCGACGATCACGGCCCGCAGGACCACGGGAATCCCGGTCATCGGCTCCTCCCGGTAGAGGAGTAGTGGGAGCCGGCCGTGCGCGAAGGGTGCCGCTGCTGCCAGGATGCGGCGTGGGGGCCCGGCCCGGGCGCCGCTTCCTCCAGCGCGACGCGCCGTCCGCGCAGGCGGGCCAGTGGCGGACGGCGGGGCTCGTCAGGGGCGATCAGGCGGGCGATGTCGTAGACGATGCCCGCCAGATTCAGCACCCCGGCCAGCGAGGCGATCACAGCAGCATGACACTCACCCCCGGCCCCGGGCGCGGGCGGTCAGAGCCGACCGGGCCCGGTGTGGTGGTCGCGCTTGTGCAGCGGGTCTTCGTCCCGGCCCTCGCGGTCGCGGTGTTGGTCACGGCCGTGCGTGTCCTGGCCGTGCATGCCGCGCATCATGAAGAACATCATCAGCGGGCAGGCCGCGACGAGGGCGAGCCAGACCAGGCTTTCCAGGGACACCCCGACGATCAGGGCGCCGACCACGACGATCGCGGCGGCAAGGGCGTACATGCCGTAGTTGCGCTTGTCGTTCATCACGAGCCTCTCCCACAGCGGAGGGCTGTGTCCCGCAATCGGGGCAGCCCGGACTTCAGGTTTTGGTGAGGGGGCCGGCGTGCAGTGCGGTCAGGCGGCGCCGGTACTCCTCCTCGTCGATCTCTCCGCGCGCCAGCCGCTCGCGAAGGATGTCCTTGGGCGTGGGCGCTGCGGGGGTGTGGATGTGGGTGTGTTCGTGGGGGCTGGTGAGGGCGCGGATGAGCAGCACGACGGCTGTGATGATGAGCGCCCAGAACAGGATCATGCTGGCCGACATGGCGAACCAGCCCCAGCCACTGACGTCGTGGTCGTACCAGAACATCATCGCCACTCACCTGCTTCGGCTTGTCGGCGACCCGGGGCCGGACGGGCTCCCAGGGGCTTTCCGACTCCTTCACCTGAATCGTCCCTCTTCCTGGCGCGGCGGTCTGGGGCCGGACGGTCCAGGGCTGGTGGGCCGTTCAGCCCCTACCCGGCACGGGTACCCGAGCGCAGGCTGGGGAGTGACCTGCCAAGGGAGGCGAGAGGCCCATGGGTGCTGTCGATGTCGTCGTGGTCCTGGCCTCGGCCGTGCTGGTCGCGGCGCTGGGCTGGTACTTCTTCGGGCCCCACAGGGCTGGTGCCGCGCGGCTGGAAGGCGGCGTGCAGCGGGTGGAGGTCACGGTACGGGGCGGCTACAGCCCCGACCTGATCAAGGTTCGCCAGGGCATGCCGGTGGAGCTGGTCTTCGACCGGCAGGAGGCAGGGGAGTGCACCTCCCGTGTGGTCTTCCCGGACCTGAAGGTCGGTGCGGGCCTGCCCGCCCACACCCGCACAACCGTGCGGCTGAGCCCGGACCGGCCGGGCTCCTTCGGCTTCGCCTGCGGCATGAACATGATCCACGGCACGCTGTTGGTCGAACCCGCGGAAGAGGTCGCACCACCCGGCTCTGCCGGGGCAGGTGCCACGGCCGCACCTCCTCATGCTGCGGCTGCCGGGCCGCCTCTGGGTGAGGAACGTTCGGCCGCGGAGTCGGAGGCCGCGGACGTCGCTGAGCGGCAGGCGGAGATCAAGGACCTCACCCGCAGGGTGGTGCTGGGCGCGGTGCTGACCGCCCCGGTGCTGTTCGTCGTGATGGCGCACGAACTGTTCGGCGCGGACTGGGTGCCCGGCTGGATGCTGAATCACTGGCTGCAGTTGGCGCTGATCACGCCGGTGATGTTCTACACCGGGTGGCCGATCCACGTGACGGGCTGGCTGATCCTGCGTCACCGGGCCGCCGACATGAACTCCCTGATCACCCTTGGCACTTCGGCCGCCTACGGCTACAGCCTGCTGGTCACCCTGGCCCCCGGCCTGCTGCCGGAGGACGTGCGCGAGGTCTACTACGAGGCCGTCGGCGTGATCTTGACCCTGATCCTGCTCGGGCGGCTGCTGGAGGCCCGCGCGAAGGCCGGCACCGGCGAGGCCATCCGCGCCCTGCTGGGCCTGCAGGCCCGCACCGCGCGGGTGGTGCGCGACGGCATCGAGTCCGAGATCCCCGTCGAGGACGTGACGGTCGGAGACGAGATCGTCATCCGGCCCGGAGAGAAGATCCCGGTCGACGCCGAGGTGATCTCCGGATCCTCCGCCGTGGACGAGTCGATGGTCACCGGTGAGCCGATGCCGGTCACCAAGCACGCCGGGGACACCGTCATCGGCGCGACCGTCAACGGCACCGGCTCCCTGAGGGTACGGGCGGCCAAGGTCGGCGCGGACACGATGCTGGCCCAGATCGTCCGCCTGGTGCAGCAGGCACAGGCGTCCAAGGCCACCATCCAGCGGCTCGCCGACGCCGTATCGGCGTACTTCGTGCCCGCGGTCATCGCCATCGCGATCGGCACCTTCGCGGTCTGGTTCACGGTCGGGCCGTCGCCCGCCTTCACCCTGGCGCTGGTCTCCGCGGTGGCGGTGCTGATCATCGCCTGCCCGTGCGCTCTGGGCCTTGCCACGCCGCTGTCGGTGATGGTCGGCACGGGCAAGGGCGCCCAGGCCGGCATCCTGATCCGCTCCGCCGAAGCCTTGGAGACCGCGCACAAGCTGGACACGGTGGTTCTGGACAAGACCGGCACCGTCACCGCGGGCAAGCCCGTCCTGACGGACGTCCACGCCGTCGGCGGATTCGACGAGACGGCGCTGCTGCGGCTGGTCGCGGGAGCCGAGGCCGACAGTGAGCACCCGCTCGCGCAAGCCATCGTCACCGGTGTCCGCGAACGCGGCCTTCACCCGCTCACAGCGACCGGCTTCGACTCGGTCACCGGCAAGGGCGTCCAGGCCACCGTCGACGGGCACGCCGTCCTGGTCGGCACCGCCAGGCTGCTCGGCGACATCGGCATCGACACCTCCGCACTGACCCCGGTGGCGGCCGCTCTCTCCGTCGAGGGCAAGACCCCCGTACTCGCTGCCGTCGACGGACGTCCCGCTGGTGTGCTGGCCGTCGCCGACACCGTCAAGGACGACTCCGCCGCCGCCATCGCCGCCCTCAAGCACCTCGGGGTCGAGGTCGTCATCATCACCGGCGACAACGCCCGCACCGCCGCGGCGATCGCCGCCCAAGTGGGCGTGGACCGGGTGCTGGCCGAGGTGCTGCCCGAGCACAAGGCCGACGAGATCCGCCGCCTGCAGGGCGAGGGCCGTACGGTCGGCATGGTCGGCGACGGCATCAACGACGCGCCCGCCCTGGCCGCCGCCGACGTCGGCCTGGCCATCGGCACCGGCACCGACGTGGCCATCGAGGCCGCCGACATCACCCTCATCTCCGGCTCCCTGGGGGGCGTGGTCACCGCGATCCGCCTGTCGCGGGCCACCATGCGCAACATCCGACAGAACCTGTTCTTCGCCCTGATCTACAACGCGGTCGGCGTCCCCCTCGCCGCAGGCGCCCTGTACCCGCTGTGGGGCCTGCGGCTCAGCCCGATCATCGCCGCCGCGGCCATGGCGCTCAGCTCGCTCTCGGTCGTCACCAACGCCTCCCGGCTGCGCCGCTGGCACACCCAGCACCTGCCCGAGGCCCAGCCCGCCCACGTCGAGCCCCGGGTCGAGTCCGCCGCCGACCGCGCCCCGGACGGCACAACGGCCGCCGCGGAGGAGCGTGGGCACCACGACCCGGCCTCCCCGGTGGTGACAACGTGGTCACGGACCCGGTGTGCGGCATGCAGGTCGACAGGACCACCGCCGTCGAACAGCGGCAGACCGAGCACGGCACGTACTACTTCTGCTCCGCCCACTGCGCCGCCGCGTTCGACGGCGACCCGGACCGCTATGCGGCCCCCGCGTCCGGCCGTATGCACCAGGGAGGTGAACCCCGATGACCAGCGCTCCGGCCACTCCACGCCACGCTCGGGGGCAGCACGCCCAGGCACCCGGTTACGCCGACCACAAAGCCGACCACGTGGCCCGCCTGAACAAGATCGAAGGCCAGATACGCGGCATCTCCCGCATGGTCACCGACGACCGCTACTGCATCGACGTCCTCACCCAGATCAGTGCCGCCGGCCGCGCCCTTCAGGAAGTCGCCCTCGGCCTCCTCGATGACCACGTGCGCGGCTGTGTCACCGACGCCGCCCGCACCGATCCTGCGCAGGCCGAGGAGAAGTTCGCCGAATTCAGCGACACCTTGCGCCGCGCACTGCGTCTGTGAGCCACACTCGCCGCCGCGGCTCTCCCTTCCCAGGGGCGCCGGCACCACAGCGAGTGGGGGCTGCTACTGCGGTCCTCGACCGGTAAGGCGCGCAGATCTTGCGGGCGCTGTGCGCATTGTCCATGTAGAACTGACCACAGACCCTTGATCACGTATCTGGCGAGCGGGCCGCTGCGTCTCCTAGTCGCTGAGCAGTTGCCAGTTGTTCCAGCGCCTGCTCCGGGATGTCCGGTGGCGCGGACTCGGTCAAGAAGCGGGCGGCGGCCACGAGCGCCGCGAACTCGTAGGCGTGAGCGGTGCGGTCACCCCCCGGCGCCGAGTGAGGACGCCAGGATCCTCAACGTGCGCCTGGTCTTGGTGGCCGGCGCTTTGCTCCACCTCTGCTCCTCGATCACGCTGTCCGGATCAGCGAGGTGTCTGTCGGCGGAGTCTGTCAGCGCCGGGGGGCTCTGCCGACCGAGCCTTGTGACTCCCCGCCAGGCACGTCGCATCTCGAACGGCGTCTGCCGGCCGGGAAACGGCCAGGTGCTCGGAGACGTGGCGTGCTGCAGCAGGGCGGTCATCGTGCGTACGAGGCCCGTGGACGCGTGCGTGGAGCGGCGGGCCAAACCAGAGCGGCGTCCATGTCTGGGTCTCGGGCCCCGCGGAGTGGGTCGCCACGTGCGTACGACACCAGCGGCCGCGTCCTTCAATGAGTGGCAGGGCGGCACGGCGACAGCGCTCGAACCGACCCATGGCGGCGACAACACCTCCACCTGAGCGGGGCCGTCATGGTCGCCGCGGGCCTCGACCGGCCGACCGACGGCGAGTTCGTGGTCGTGCACGAAGAGGGTGAACGTCCGGTCCGCGAGGTGGGCGATCTCGAGCTGCCCCGGCGGCTCGGCGAAAGCGCGACGGGGCGTCAGCGTGCGGGTCACGGCCCGGTGAGGCCTACTTCATGGCGCACCGCCTTCGACGCGCCCGGCTCGGGTGGCGCGCGGGTGCACGGGTGTCAGGTCCTGGGGCGTGTGGCCTCGGCGAGCCAGGAGAGGGCGCGGGTGATGTCGGCGAGGGTGACTATGCCGACCACGCGACCGTCGTCGAGGACCAAGGCTCTGCGGTCCCGGCTCGCCTCCAGGCGCGGCAGCAGATCCGCGACCAGGTCGTCCGGGCCCGCCGTGGTGACGTCCCGCAGCGGGCGCATCACGTCGCCGATCGTGGTGGTGGAACGCGCTTGGAAGGGGGCGCGGTTGATGAGGCGGACGGTGACCAGACCGGCCGCCGTGCCGTCAGGGGCCAGGGCCGGGAACGCGGAGTGGCGGTAGCGGCCGAAAGGACCTTCGGTCAGGAAGGACGCGAGAGTCGTGGTGGTCGGGACAGTGTCCGGGGCGCGGGTCATCACGCGGCTGACGGGGATGTCGTCCAAGACGCCGTGCAGTTCGGCCTGGCGTTGCTCGGCGGTGGCGGCGGCGATCAGGAACCAGCCGATCAGGGCGGGCCACAGCCCGGACAGGTCACCCGCGAAGACCATCGCCGCGAAGCCGGTCAGGATCATGAACCAGCCCAGCATGCGGCCCGCGGCCGCGGCTCCGCGGGTGGACCGCAGCCGGTCCCCGGTGCGGTGCCACAGGAACGCGCGCAGCAGCCGTCCGCCGTCCAGCGGGGCAGCGGGCAGGGCGTTGAAGACGGCCAGCACGATGTTGATGCCGGCCAGCCAGGCGACCGCCTCGACGACGAGCCCCGACGTGTGCAGGGCGTCCAGCCACACGGCCAGGATCAGGAGCACCCCGCCCGCGACGGCGCTCGTCAGCGGCCCCACCCCCGCGATACGCAGTTCGGCGCCGGGCGTGCGCGCCTCGCTGTGCAGGCGGGCCACGCCGCCGAGCATCCACAAGGTGATGCCGTCGACCTCGACACCGTTGCGGCGGGCGACGACGGCGTGCGCGAGCTCGTGGGCCAGCAGCGAGGCCAGGAACACCACCGCCGTCAGCAGCGCCAGCGCCCAGTAGGCCCAGGCGGAGTGGTCGGGGTGAGCATCGGGGAAGCGGCCTTCCGCGAGTGTGAAGGTCACCAGAGCGACGATGACGAGCACGCTCCAGTTCAGGCCGACGCGGACGCCGGCGATCCGTCCCAGAGGCAGTGTCTCGTTCATTGGGCCCACCCACTAAAAGCGCCCGGCCCGGCAAGCCGGAATCCCGTCCGGCCGGCGGTGGGGCCGATCGCCTTCCCTCCATGATGGTCCGTCCAACGGCCTCGCCGGGCACGCCGTACCTGGGCGAACGCGTCGGCCGCATGGCGAACCGGGCATGGCTGACGCCGAGTAGGGCGACGCCGCCAGGGGCTGAGTCTCGTGGTGGCCACGGGATACACCACTGCGCCGGTCACGTGTGCGTGCCGCGTGCGCTCCCCGGTCCCGCAGCGGTGGCATATCGCGCCGATGGGTGCCTTGGTGCCTTCACATTCGTGGTCGTTCACCGCGCACCTCCCGCACTTCATGTGCCGCACTCCCATCGTCGGGCGTGGTGGGGTGCCGGGGGAGGGGCCACTCGGGCCATGACAGGGGACGACCGGCCGTGGTGCCTGTGGGCGGGCCGGGCGGCTGAACAGCTGATGACCAAGTCCCGGCCGCCTGGACCGGTGGGGGAAGGCGCGGGACAGGTCGGCGTGCAGTGGCAGTCCGGCGTCTTGGCGACGAAGCGCGATGCCTCGGTCAGGCGATGATGCCTCGGTCAGGCGATGGTGATGCTGTCGTCGAGGTAGACGTCCTGGACGGCGTGGAGGAGTTCGATGCCCTCGGCGGTGGGCCGCTGGAAGGCCTTGCGGCCGGTGATGAGGCCGGTGCCGCCTGCCCGTTTGTTGATCACTGCAGTCCGGACGGCCTGTGCGAGGTCGCCCGTGCCGGCCGAGGCGCCGCCGCTGTTGATGAGTCCGACGCGGCCCATGTAGCAGTTGGCCACCTGCCAGCGGGTGAGGTCGATCGGGTGGTCGGTGGTGAGCGTGTCGTACAGGAGCGGATCGGTCCGGCCGAAGTCGAGCGCGCGGTAGCCGCCGTTGTTCTCCGGCTGCTTCTGCTTGACGATGTCGGCCTCGATGGTCACGCCGAGGTGGTTGGCCTGGCCGGTGAGGTCGGCCGACACCGAGTAGTCCACGCCGTCCTTCTTGAACGCCGAGTTGCGCAGGTAGCACCACAGCACGGTGAACATGCCCAGCTCGTGGGCCTGTGCGAAGACCTCGCCGACCTCCTGCAACTGGCGGTCGGACTGCTCCGAGCCGAAGTAGACCGTGGCGCCGACCCCGGCCGCGCCCAGGTCGCAGCACTGCTGGACGTTGCCGAACAGGATCTGGTCGTAGTGGTTCGGATAGGTCAGCAGCTCGTTGTGGTTGAGCTTCACGATGAACGGGATCTTGTGCGCGTAGCGCCGCGAGACGGCACCGAGCACACCGAGCGTGCTGGCGACCGCGTTGCAACCGCCCTCGACGGCGAGTTCGACGATGTTCTTCGGGTCGAGGTAGCGGGGGTTCGCGGCGAACGCGGATGCCGCAGAGTGTTCGATGCCCTGGTCGACCGGCAGAATCGACACGTACCCCGTGCCGGACAGACGGCCGTGGTCGAAGAGGGACTGCAGATTGCGCAGCACCCGGGGTGAGCGGTCGGTCGCGGACACGACCCGGTCCACGAAGTCATGACCCGGCAGCACCAGGTCCTTCTTCGGAATCCCCTGGGCGGTGTGGGCCAGCAGGTCCTTGGCCTCGTCGCCCAGCAAGCCTTGGATGTCTGTCATCGTTCCGGCTTCTCCTCCCAGTGCCGCCGTCACGGGTTCGCGTCCGCGTGGAACTCGCGGAACGCGGCGAAGGCTCGGGGGCCGTAGACGGTGCCCGGCCCGCCGTTCATCAGGATCGCAACCCCGATCGCCTCGGCCGCCTCCTGCTCGGTGGCGCCCTGTCGGACCGCGGCGTGGGCATGGGCGGCGATGCAGCCGTCACACTCCTTGCTCACCGCGATGGCCAGCGCGATGAGTTCCTTGGTCTTGGTATCCAGCGTGCCGGCGGTGAGGGCGCTGTCGTGCAGCTGCCGGTACCCCTCATACACCTGCGGGATCGCTTTTCGCAGCTCCCGGGCGGGCGCCCGCAGCTCGTTGCGCACCTGTGTGCCGTAGGTCATGGTGCCTTTCCTCCTTCTGGTCTCCGGCGGACGCGTTCGTGTCTGCCTCGGCGACGCTCAACATCGGCATCCCGCATCCCGCATCCCGCATGCTGCGTGTTCTCCATTGACGCGCCGCGCGGAGCGGGACAGCGAGGGCCGAACGGCTCTTTCGCCGGGACCTTCGGGGCCTGCCGTGGAACAGTGGACGGAGGGAGGACGCGATGAGTCACCCGGTGCTGGCTGGTATCGACAGCTCCGAACGCAGCCTGGCCGCAGCCGACTGGGCCGCGCGGGAAGCACTGTCGCGCGGCGTTCCGCTGCGTCTCGTGCATGCCTCTCCACTGCTTCCGGGTGATGCCGTCCCGGTCCAGGCAGCGGACACGCTGCACCGCATGGGAGAGCGCATGCTCCAGCGGGCGATCGCCGACCTCGGCGCCCGTTACCCGGACCTGCGGGCACGGGGCGAGCAGACCGACAACGCCCCGGCCATGGCTCTCCTCGCCGCGGCACGTGGCGCCGGGCTCCTTGTGGTCGGAGCACGAGGAGCCGGCGGCTTCGACGGCCTCGCGGTCGGTTCGGTGGCCCTTCGTGTCGTGGCGGAAGCCGCCTGCCCCGTGGTACTCGTGCCCGAACGCCTGGTCGGGGGCTTCGGAGACGGCACTGGGGTGGCAGACGGTGCGGCCCAGGTGGTGGTGGGTTTCGACGCGCACCGTCCGGTCGGTGAGGTGGCGGACTTTGCGTTCTCGGCAGCCGAGGAGCGCGGGGCGCGTCTGCGGGTGGTTCAGGCGTGGGCTCTTCCCGCCGAGGCCGTGGCTCCCCAAAAGCTGTTCGTGACCGAGGAGGACCGCGCCACCTGGGAGGACCAAGAGGTCCTGCAGCTGTCCGACGCCCTGCGCACGCGGCAGGACAAGTATCCGCAGGTGACGACCCGCGCCGATGTCGTCCTGCTTCACCCCGCGGAGGCACTCCTGAACGCGTCCCGGGGAGCGGACCTGCTGGTCGTGGGCCGCCGCACCGACCCGCAAGCGCCCGAGGGCCGACTGGGGCCGGTGACCCACGCCGTGCTGCACCACACCCGCTGCCCGGTGGCGGTCGTGCCGCACGCCGACTGACTGACAGGGGAGAGCATCAGCCGAAGAACACCTCGAACTCGTCGTACAGCGACGGATCCACCAGCTTGGTCTTCGTCCTGGTGCCGTCGAGCGGGATACGGATGATCTGAGTGCCGCGCAGGGCCACCAACTTGCCGTAGTCGCCGTCCTTGACCGCGTCGACGGCGTGCAGGCCGAAGCGTGTGGCCAGCCACCGGTCGAAGGCGCTCGGCGTGCCGCCGCGCTGCACGTGGCCGAGGACGGTGGTACGGGCATCCGTGCCCGTGCGCTCCTCGATCTCCTGGGCGAGCCATTCGCCGATGCCCGACAGCCGTACGTGGCCGAACTCGTCCACTGTCCGGTCCTTGAGGACCATCTGCCCCTCAATGGGGACGGCTCCCTCGGCGGCGACGACGATCGGCGCATAGTGGATCTTGAACCGGTTCTTTACCCACGCGCAGACCTGATCGATGTCGAACGGCCGCTCCGGGATGAGGATCACGTTGGCGCCGCCCGCTACCCCCGCGTGCAGGGCGATCCACCCGGAGTGCCTCCCCATCACCTCCACCACCAGGGTGCGCATGTGCGACTCGGCGGTGGTGTGGAGGCGGTCGATGGCCTCCGTCGCGATACCTACGGCTGTGTCGAAGCCGAAGGTGTAGTCGGTGCCGGACACGTCGTTGTCGATGGTCTTCGGCACGCCGACCAGATCGACGCCCTGACGGCTCAGCTCGGTGGCCACACCGAGCGTGTCCTCGCCGCCGATCACGACGAGCGCGTCCACCTGATGTGCGGCAAGTGTGTCCCGGATGCGCTGCACTCCGTCCTCATGCTTGAACGGGTTGGTGCGGGATGAACCGAGGATGGTCCCGCCGCGTGGAAGGATGCCCCGCACGCTCGAGATGTCCAGCGGCACCACATTGCCCTGAAGCGCGCCGAGCCAGCCGTCCCGCAGACCGACGAACTCGAAGCCGTACTCCTGGACACCCTTGCGGACGACGCTGCGGATCACGGCGTTGAGGCCGGGGCAGTCGCCGCCACCGGTCAGCACTCCGACCTTCATGGCTTCCTCCCTTCCCTGCACGCACGTCATCGGCCTTCGCGTCGGCGGGCAGCAGCGAGCGGCCCAGGCCGGGAGGAGGCCCGCCCCAGCAGGCCTTGCAGCCTGTGCCGGACGTGCGGAG
This sequence comes from Streptomyces cyaneochromogenes, assembly GCF_003963535.1. Classification (GTDB taxonomy): domain Bacteria; phylum Actinomycetota; class Actinomycetes; order Streptomycetales; family Streptomycetaceae; genus Streptomyces; species Streptomyces shaanxiensis. The sequence continues at coordinate 9,703,453 of NZ_CP034539.1, forward strand.
TCGTTCGGCTCACCTCCGCGGATGTGAACTCGAAGAGCCGTGTGACTCTCCTTCCAGCATGAGCGACAGCGGCCCCGTCGGCGACCCGCCTTGCCTGCCCCGCCGCCGATGTCCGACGTGACAACCATTGACCGGTACGAGGCCACGAGGGCGAAGCCGCACCGGTTCCGAAAGCGTTACCGGCCCTCGATCGCCACCGCGGCCTCACGCTCCGGTGGGCGAAGTCCGGGAGGCATCGATCCGGTACCCGATGTGGGCGGAGACCGAGACCACGCCGTCGACATTCCTGCACAGCCGTTCGATGATGGGGATCAGGCTGCTCACCTCGACGGATCCTCCGAGGGTCACCTGTCCCTCGTGCACCTCGACGGTCACACCCGAGGGTGCGAGACCCAAAGTCCGCCCCAACACGTCCCGGGTGATCTCATCGCGGATGGCGTCGTCCCCGCGCAGGAAGATCCGCAGCAGGTCACCGCGGCTGACGATGCCCCGGAGCCGGCCCGCCTCGTCCACGACGGGCAGCCGCTTGACGTTCTGGGCTGCCATGCTGCGGGCCGCCTCGACCACGCTCCACTCCGGACGCGCGCAGACGGCGGGCGCCGACATCAACTCCTCGGCCCTGACACCGGCCGCCTTGGCCCGCTCCCATGCCTCCGGATGAGGAAGTGGTGCGTGCCCGGACGGGTCGGCCTGGGCGGAGCACTTGCGCAGCAGGTCGGCCTCGGACACGACGCCCAGGGGGCGGTCCAGCTCGTCCACCACCGGTACGGCGGTGACGTCGTTCCGCGCCAGCAGCTCGACGATCTCCTTGAAGGGCGTGTCGCGCCGGGCCCGGACGACATCGCGGGTCATCAGGTCGGCGACGGTACGGTGCTGCATGTCGCTCCTCCCTTCCCCGGGTGACAGCCGACAGCCACCACATGTCCAGCGTGGCAGGGGGAAGTCCTCCGCAGGAGAGCCGTCCAGGACCTGTTCAGCACCGGACGGCCCTGAAACTGGGCCATCCGGTCCCCGCGGATCGGGTTGTCGAGCGCGCGCGGCGGGGCGCCTCGCGTGCCCAGGCTCACCCCGTCTTGTTCTGCCCCCACCGGGGCCCCACCAGGTCCCACTCCCGGCCCCACTGGTCGATGCGCCGCCGGTCGAGCCTCCACCGGACGAGGGCCCCGGCGCCGAACGCCGTTCCGGCCAGTCCGAGCGCGGCGGCCGTGCCCAGGATGCCGGCCTCGATGGCAGCCTCCGTGGGACTCGGCGGCTCGGTGGCGAGGTTGCCCCGGCCGTCCAGCCAGGCCACGACCTCGGCGCCGGCCTTCTGCCCTGTGTCCACCAGGGTCTTGTCGGTATGCGTCGTGCCGTCGGGCGCCGTCCAGCTGATCCGCGCCAGGGCACGTGTCCCACCTGTCTTGGTGGACGAGGCAGGGACGTCGTCGAGGACCACGGCCGGCACGGAGTGCCGTTCGGCCCGCTGCTGGGCGAACACCTCGTCGGCGGCGTGGGCCGTCACCAGGCCGACGAGCGTGCCACCGACCAGGACGACCGTCCAGACGGCCAGTACGATCCAGGCCTCCAGGATGTCGTCGCGACGTCGCAGCGGGTTGCCGCGCCACCGCCACAACCGCTTCTTCGTGTATGTGCCGTCGCTCATCGGTCCGCACCTCCTTGACGTCCTCGTTGCCCTGACCGTGCCACCCGACGTCCCGCGCCGACATGGGCCGGTCAGGCCGACTCCGGAGCCCGACCGGGACCAACTCGCGCCCTGGGGCGGGACGTTCAGCCCTGGTCAGTCCGAGGTCTCCGCGGAGGATGCATGGCCCGCCAGGTCCCCAGGAGGGACCATCGGCCCCTCACCGCCTCGCGGCCGGGGTTCGCACGCTCGAAGACAGCACCAGTCCGGCGAGAGGGGAGGACCCCATGCGCAGCACATCCTTCGATGTCGCGGTACTGGAGACATGCGTCTCGGCCGCGGTCGCCGCGCCCTCGATCCACAACTCGCAGCCGTGGCGCTTCCGGCTGGATCCGGAGACGGTCACTTTCGATGTGCGAGCCGCTCCCGGAGGCGGATTGCGGCACACAGACGCGGAAGGCCGGGCCCTGCACCTGTCGGTGGGCGCCTGCGTGCTCAACCTCCGCGTCGCGATGGTCCACTTCGGATGGGACCCGGTCACCCACCTGCTGCCCCGCCCCGAGGAACCGGACCTGCTCGCATCCGTCCGGCCGACAGCGCCTGGCCCCGGCGACCCACGCGGAGGCGACATCGACCTGTACGAGGCCGTCTGGCGTCGGCACAGCAGCCGCTTCCCGTTCTCCGACCGGCCGATCCCGTCGAGTCTGCGGTTCGAACTCGCCGCTGCGGCGGCTGCGGAGGGCGCATCGCTCTGCTTCCCCGAGCACGGCGAGACCGCACGCCTGCTGGCGCTCACCGCGGACGGCGAGCAGCGCAACCGGTTGGACGCCGACCGCAGCGCCGAGAGCCGCAGGTGGGTGCGCGGGGACCCGTACGCGGCGTCCGACACCGGCCTGCCTGGGGCGGCACTCGGCCCGCAGGACACCCGGGAGCGGCTCCCCATGCGCGACTTCACCGCCCAACGCCGTCCCGACCGGCTCCCCGCACGCGTCTACGAGACGACCCCCGTCATCGCCGTGCTCAGCACCGAGCACGACCGCCGCGCCGACTGGCTGCGCGCCGGGCAGGCCCTCGAACACGTCCTCTTGGTTGCCACGGCTCGTGGCCTGCGCGCGTCCCTCCTGCACCAGGCGATGGAGTGGTCCGACCTGCGTGACTCCGTGACCCCGGGGTCCGGCCACGCTCACATGCTCGTACGGCTTGGTTACGGCCCTGAGGGTCTCGCGACTCCGCGGCGCACGGCACATACGGTGCTCGACGCCGGGGCGGCGAGCAGGTAAGCGGTCGGGCCCGTCAGCCTGCCGGGACGGTGACCGGGTTCGCCTCCAGCGGTGCGGGCAGGTCGGGGTTGATCTCGAACGCGCCCGCCAGTCCGGTGATGCGCAGTACGCGCAGGAAGTACGCGTTGCGGCTGACCAGACGGAGTCGGCCCTGCCGGTCCAGGACGCGGTTGCGTGCGCGGCACAGGACGCCGAGCCCCGCGCAGTCGATGAAGGACACGGCACGCAGGTCGAGCACCAGGTCGGGGCACGTCCCGGCCGTCAGCGCGTCCAGCCGTACCGTCAGGGACGGTGTCGTGAGGAGGTCGATCTCGCCGCGCAGCTCCACCACGGTCGTACCATCGACGACGCGCGCCGGGAGGGACAGCGAGGACCAGGTGGGGTTCTCGTACATGGTCCAAGCGAATCCTGTGCGGCGGGGCGGGCGGAAGGGCCGGTCGGCCCTGCCTGTCCGTACCCGTGGGGCCGACCGGACCAACGGCGTGCGCCACCCCCTTCAGCCGGGCGATCGGGGCCGACCGGCCCAAGCCTGAGCGCACGGGCGCGGGACAAGCTGGACCTGCGGGGCATCACAGGCACCACCGTGGCCCGTTGCCCAGCCCCGGGGCAACCCACCAGGGGCGACCGAGGAAGGAAGGATCGTCATGAAGGGCTTCGTCTTCCACGGTCCCGGACACTCTTCCTGGGAGGACGTCCCGGACCCCGGCCTCAAGGATCCAACCGACGCCGTCGTGCGCGTCGACACCGTCACCATCTGCGGCACCGACCTGCACATCCTCAAGGGCGACGTGCCAGAGGTGCGCCCCGGCACGGTGCTCGGGCACGAGGCGGTCGGCGAGGTCGTGGAGACCGGAGCCGACGTGCGCACCGTACGGCCCGGCGACCGGGTCCTGATCTCCTGCATCACTGCCTGCGGTCGCTGCGCGTACTGCCGCAAGGCCATGTACGGCCAGTGCCGGGGCGGCGGAGGCTGGATCCTCGGCCATCTGATCGACGGCACCCAGGCCGAGTACGTGCGCGTGCCGCACGCCGACCTCTCCGTCCACGCGCTTTCCGGCACCCTGGGCGGCAAGGACGCCGTCCTGCTCGCCGACATCTTCCCGACCGCCTACGAAGTGGGCGTGCTCAACGGGCGCGTGCGGCCCGGCGACACCGTCGCCGTCGTCGGTGTCGGCCCCATCGGGCTCGCGGCCATCGCCACGGCCCGGCTGCTCGCGCCCGAGCGGATCGTCGCCGTGGACCTGGCCGCCGCCCGGCTGGAGGCGGCCAGGCAGCTCGGCGCCGATGCGGTGGCCGACGCCCGCGAGGCCCCCGAGCAGCTGATCGCCGACCTCACCGACGGAATGGGGGCCGACGTGGTCATCGAGGCCGTCGGCGTGCCCGAGAGCTTCGAGATGTGCACGCGCATGGTTCGGCCCGGCGGGCACGTCGCCAACGTCGGCGTGCACGGCAGGCCTGCGACCCTGCACCTCGAAGAGCTGTGGATCAAGAATGTGACCATCACCACCGGTCTCGTCGACACCCACTCGACACCGACCCTGCTGCGGATGGCGGCGGCCGGCCGCCTGTCCACCTCGCAGCTGGTCACCCACACCTTCCCGCTCGACCTCATGGAAGAGGCGTACGACGTCTTCGGCCAGGCCGCCGACACCGGCGCGCTCAAGGTCGTCCTCGGTGGGGAGCAGCACGATGTGGTCGCCCTCCCGGCGGCCTGAGGCTTCCGGACCGCCCCGGCACGACACCGTCGCAGGCTGCGGGCTGCCAGGTCGCCTTCGAGGTCGACCGCATCGACGATGGGTTCGGCCAGGGCCGGAGCGTGGTCGTACGGGGACACGCGCGCGGGGAGGGAGAGCAGTGGGTGCTTGGGTGCTTATCGATCCCCGCGGCCGACTGGGCAGCGGATTGTGACGTAATGGGGACTGTTGTCCGACACGTCCGGGACCGAATGGCCCTCGCCCGTGCCCGCTCACAGGGCGAACGATGGACTTGCCGACAGTGCACCGCCGCACCGTATGCCCCAGGCGAAAGACGGACTGACTCATGTACCGCAACGACGGATTCCGCGAACTCGAACGGCAGGAGTGCCTGCGCCTGCTGGCGAAGGTGCCGGTCGGCCGGATCGTGCACACGCGCCAGGCCCTGCCCGCGGTACTGCCCGTCAACTTCTGTCTGGACGCCGACGGCGCCGTGCTGCTGCGCACCGCGGCCGGCTCCGAACTCGTGCGAGCGGTCGACGGCACGGTGGTCGCCTTCGAGGCCGACGAGGTCGACGCGGCCACGCACTCGGGCTGGAGTGTCGTCGTCACCGGCTCCGCCACGGTGGTCACCGACCCGGCCGAGCATGAACGTCTGGTCCGCACCGGCCCGCGCTCCTGGGTTCCTTCGCCCCGTGAAGTCTTCATCCGTGTCGCCCCCGAGCTGGTGACCGGCCGCGAACTCGTCGGTGGACGCAGCATGTACGGGCTGGACCTCTCTTCCTGACACGGGGTGCGCCCACTCGCGCTCCGCCGGTCTTGGGCCGAACGGCCCCGCGGCGGGGGCCGTACGGCGTCCCACCGGGTTCGCGTGGCCCCTGCTCGTGGCGTTGCGGAAGGACGAGCATCGGGAGCACGGAGCCGAGCAGAAGGGAGAGGGAGATGACTCTCGACCATGTGGTCGTCGGAGTGGACGGTTCCCTGAACGCCGTACGCGCGTTGGACTGGGCCGCGGACGAGGCCGCGCGCCGCGACGCCGAGCTGCGCGTTGTGTACGCGGTGCCCGATCGCGACGAGGCCGAACCCGTTCTCGCGTCGGCCGCCGCACGTGTCCGGGAACGTCATCCGGCCTTGTCCGTGGTGACCAAGGCCGCGGCGGGCGGCGCCGTACGGGCCCTCGTACGCGAGAGCGAGGGGGCAGGCCTGACCGTAGTCGGCACCCGCGGCCTGGGCGGCGTCGCGGGGCTGCTGGTCGGCTCGGTGAGTCTGCGGCTGGCCGCGCATGTGCACGGCCCCCTGCTCGTCGTACGCGGTGACCACCCGTGCGACGGCGAGCGCAGCGTGCTGCTCGGCCTGGAGGACGATGCCGACGCCGGCGCGGCCTCCTACGCCTTCCACGAGGCGGAGCGGCGAGGTGTCCGGCTGCAGGTCCTGCACTCGATCCACCGGTACGTCACTCCCGAAATGCCCTCGCTGATCCCCGCGACGAGCCCCGGGCAACGGCGGCGCGCCCAGAACGACCTGGCCGAGGAGGCCGTGCCGCGCTTCACCGTGGCCGAGCTGCGAGAAGAGCATCCCAAGGTCGGCGTCGAGACCCACACGGTCCGCAGGGGGCCGGCCCCGGCCCTGCTGGACGCGACGCGGGAGGCCGCCGTGGTCGTCATCGGCACACACCGCCGTACGAGCGGGCCCGGACCACGACTCGGCCCTGTCGCGCACACACTCCTGCACCGCTCCCACTGCCCAGTGGTGCTGGTACCGGCCACCGGCTGACCGGCGAACACCCTGACGTTCGGGGACCGCCGGCTCCTCAGGCAGGTCCACGCCCGTCAGGACGGCCGCCACACGGGACCATCGGCTGCACTCAGGGACCTGTGGTCCCTCCTGCCGCGGGGCTCGGGACACAAGGGTGGGGTCACACACCGAAGGAGGCCCGCTCATGTCCCGTACCGTCACCGTCGGCCTCGACGGCTCCCCGGAGAGCCTCGCCGCTGCCGACTTGGCAGCCATCGAGGCACACCTGCGGGCGGTCCCGTTGCGTGTCGTGCATGCCGGGGAACAACAGCCGTACGCCTACGCGCCGTTCGCGGCCGAGGCCGTGGCGCTGCCGGGAGAGGACCGTTCCGCCCGCATGCTGCACGACGTCGAGGTATCCCTGACGCACCGTCACCCAGGTCTGAAGATCACCACGGAACAGCTCTCCGGACATCCCGTGACGGTCTTGTCGGTGGCCGCGCGCGAGGCCGAGGTGCTGGTGCTGGGGTCGCGCGGGCTCGGGCGGGCCGCCGGGCGGCTCTTCGGCTCCGTGGCACCCGCCGTGGTGGGCCGCGCCGAGGGGCCTGTACTCCTCGTCCGCGCCGGAGCCTGCGTCGCCGGCGAACACCGGGCGGACACCCGCGGCCCGGCCTCCTGGGCCAGGCCGTACCGCGATGTCGTACTCGGCCTGCGACTGCCGGGGGAGTGCGCCGAAGCGGTTCTTGAGTTCGCGTTCGACGCGGCCGCGCGTCGTGCCACTGGCCTGCGGGTCGTGCACGGGTGGAAGGCGATGCCCTCCCCATGGGTGGGGGAGGGGGACGAGTCGGCCATGCAGCCGGAAAGCATTCTGACCGAGACACTGCGGCCGTGGCGGGAGAAGTTTCCCGGAGTCGAGGTGACCGAGGAAGCCGTCATCGGCAGGCCGGGCTCGCATCTGGCGGATGCCTCCCGGGACGCCTTGCTGGTCGTCCTCGGACGCAGGCGCCACCACGTGTCGGTCGGTCCGCATCTCGGTCCCGTGACACACGAGGTGCTCCAAAGCGCGAGCGCGCCTGTCGCGGTGGTGCCACACGGCTGACCGGACAGACGGATCAGGCCTCGACGGGGATGAGCCGGATTCCGGTGACCAGGTCGGGGCGGATTCGGACCGCGTAGTCCATGGCCCGGCCCACCCAGGGCTGGAGCATGTCCTGATAGCGGGCCAGATCGCGGGCGTCGGTCACGAGGTGGGCGTAGCCGGTGACGACCACGCTCCAGCCGATGTGCGTGCCCGGGTCGATGGCGTCTGCCTCGTACGCCACTACCACCCCCGGTGCGCCCGCCTGCCGGGCCCGTGACGTCAGGGCCGCTCCCTCGTGGGTGCGGATGACGATGTCACCCTCGTCGAGGACATGGTTCACGGGGCGGACCGTCGGCAGAGCGTGCTGGGTGAAGACGATCCGCCCGAAGGACACGCTGCCCAGGAGCCGCAGCGCTTCGGCACTGTCGAGCTCGATGCTCCGGCGTGCTCCAGGGGTGATCGGCAGGGCGTTGTCGCAGGCCATGGCGGGATTCCGTAGCTGTTCGTCTCTCACTGCTTCATATCTCCGACCGGCTTACCGATTCCGTCACGCGGCGCGGGACTGTGGTGGCCGCAGGGCGGGTGGGGCGGCTTCGTGTGCGGCACTTCTCCGATCGGATCATTCGAACCACGGCGGCCCGGCCGGCGCTAGGGCCGTTCGGCCCTCACCGGTGACCGGACAGCCTGTTTGGGGGGAACACGGATGATGCGGGGCGGGCGCCAAGCGGGGGCGGGAGAATGCGATCGGGCCTGAGCAGCCTTTCCGGGGTCGACCACTCAGCCCGGCGAGCCTTACCCGTCCCAAAGGCGGTCCTGGAAGCGGTCGGCGAGTGCGTGGGCCGCCGCCTCACGGGCATACGCGACCAAGTCGTCAGCGGCACCCCCCGGCGTGGACCGCTTCCAACAGCAGGGCCGGTGAAAGGCAGTGCGACGGGGGCGGAATGGGGCCGGACGTCCCGTACCTCACCCCCGTACGGCCCCTCCCGCACCGGATCGGCGGATCGGAGGGTGGCAGCACCGGACATCACCTCGCACCCCGATCGGGAGGACGACGGACATGAGCGTGCGTGTGGGCATCAACGGATTCGGCCGGATCGGCCGCAACTACCTGCGCTGCGTACTGGAGCGGGCGGAGACCGCTGCAGCCACCCCGGTGGAGGTCGTGGCGGTCAACGACATCACCTCGCCGGCGGCGCTGGCCCATCTCCTGGCGTTCGACTCGACGTACGGACGAATCGGCCGTCCCGTCGAGCACGACGACGAGTCGATCACCGTGGACGGCCGCCGTGTCGCCGTCACCGCCGAGCGCGACCCGGCCGCCCTGGCCTGGGGCGAACTCGGCGTCGACATCGTCATCGAGTCGACCGGCCGCTTCCGCACCCGGGAACAGGCCGGAGCGCACCTCGGGGCGGGCGCACGCAAAGTGCTGCTCTCGGTGCCGGGCAAGGGCGTCGACGCCACCGTGGTGATGGGCGTCAACGAGGGAACGTACGACCCGGAGAGCGACCACGTCGTCTCCAACGCCTCCTGCACCACCAACTGCGTGGCCCCCATGGTGAAGGTCCTCGACGAACACTTCGGGCTCGTCAAGGGGCTCATGACCACCATCCACGGCTACACCAACGACCAGGTCGTCCTGGACGGCCCGCACAAGGACCTGCGGCGCGGCCGCAGCGCAGCCGTCAACATCATCCCCACCTCCACCGGAGCCGCCCGGGCCGTCGGCCTGGTCCTGCCGAAACTGGCCGGCACCCTGGACGGCATCGCCGTACGTGTTCCCGTCGAGGACGGTTCGCTGACCGACCTGAGCGTGGTCCTGGACCGCCCGGTGACCGTGGAGGAGATCAACGCAGCCTTCCGCGAGGCCGCCGACGGGCCGCTGAAGGGCGTACTGCGGGTGTCCGAGGCCCCGATCGTCTCCCGTGACGTCGTCGGCGACCCCGCTTCCTGCATCCTGGACGCGCCGCTGACCCAGGCGCACGGTGAGCTGGTCAAGGTCTTCGGCTGGTACGACAACGAGTGGGGCTACACCAACCGGCTGCTCGATCTCACCGAGTACGTTGCCGCACGGTTGCCCCGCCGCTGACCAGGGGTTCTGTCACGTTAATCGGGTGCGATTCCCGTACCGGCCCCTGCCCGGGACCGATACCGTGGCCCTTGACCGCAGCAATCGGCTTCGGGCGGGTCGAGGGGACGTGGAGGAGCACCGGTGGAAAGCCATGAGCAGGCTGGTCAGGCCCGCGTACGGCTGCCGCAGCTGAAGCTGGACGAACTGCTGGAGGAGCTGCAGGCCCGCCTCGACGCGGCCCGCGGCACGCGCGACCGGGTGCACAGCCTCCTGGAGGCGGTGCTCTCGGTCGGCAGGGAACTGGATCTGGAGCAGGCACTGCACAGCATCGTGGAGGCCGCCGCGGTGCTCGTGGACGCCGAGTACGCGGCCCTGGGCGTGATCGGGCCGGACGGCATGCGGCTGTCCGCCTTCCACACCGTCGGCGTCTCCGAGGAACGGATCGCCCGCATCGGCCCCTTTCCGGAGGGCCACGGCATCCTCGGCGAACTGATCCACCACCCCGAGCCGCTTCGGCTGACGAAGATCTCCGAACATTCCGCCTCGTACGGCTTCCCGGCGCACCATCCGCCGATGAACACGTTCCTCGGTGTCCCGATCCGCGTCCGCGACCAGGTCTTCGGCAACCTGTACCTGACCGAGAAGAGGGGCGGGGTCCAGTTCGACGAGGAGGACGAGTCCGTCCTGTCGACCCTGGCCGTCGCGGCGGGCGTCGCCATCGACAACGCCCGCCTGTACGAGGAGACCCGGCTGCGGGAGCGCTGGCTGCAGGCCAACGCCGAACTCACCCGCAGCTTGATGTCGGGTGGCGAGCGCGGCGAGGCCCTCCGCCTGATCGCCGAGTGCTCCAGGCAGATCACCGGCGCCGCCCTCGCCATGGTCGCCATGCCCCTGGAGGACACCGAAGCGCTGGAGGTGGAGCTGGCCGTCGGGCAGGGCTCCGAGGCCCATCGCGGGCTCGTCCTGCCCGTGAACGAGAGCCTGATCGGCCAGGCCTTCTCCACCGCCACCCCCGTCACCAGCCCGGACGTCACCCGTGACGAGCGGGTGTCGTCCGCCTCGCCCCGGTTCGACGGGCTCGGGGCGGCCGTGGCCGTGCCCATCGGGTCGGGCGACGGCGTACGCGGCGTCGTGCTGCTGGTACGCGAGGAAGGACGCGCGGTGTTCACCGAGAAGGAAATCGCGCCGCTCCAAGGATTCGCCGCACAGGCCGCGATCGCGATGGAGCTGGCCGAGCGGCGCGAGGACGCGGAGCAGATCGCTCTGCTCCAAGACCGCGACCGGATCGCCCGGGACCTGCACGACCTCGCGATCCAGCGGCTCTTCGCGACGGGCATGACGTTGCAGAGCGCCGGCCGTTTCATCGAGCACAAGGAGGCCTCGGAGCGCGTCGCGCGGGCGGTGGAGGACCTGGACGAGACCATCAAGATCATCCGGTCGACGATCTTCGGTCTGCGCGCCCGTGAGGGCGCCTCCGGGAGCGGGCTGCGGGCCCGCGTGGTCCGCGTGGCCGGCGAGGCGGCTCCCGTGCTGGGCTTCGCGCCGAGCGTGCGCATGGAGGGCCTGGTGGACACCGACGTGCCCCGGGAGGTCGCCGACCATGTGGAGGCCGTGCTGTCCGAGGCCCTGACCAACGTCGGCCGGCACGCTCGCGCCGACCGCGCCGAGGTCGCGCTGGAGACCGACGGGCGTGAGGTGCGGCTGACCGTGTCCGACGACGGCGTGGGCATCCCGGCCGAGGGGCGCCGCAGCGGCCTGGCCAACATGGCCGAGCGGGCTCAGCAGTTGGGCGGCGAGCTGACAGTGATCACTCCCGAGGGCGGCGGCAGCACACTGGTGTGGCGGGTGCCGCTGACGGCGGAAGAGCGGTAGGCGGCACGGGAGTTCGGGCCGGTCGGCCCATTTTTGTGGGCCCTTCGGTTCTGTCCTGCAGTGGTGTGCGGCGTCAGGCTGAGAAGCGGCTCACGAGGTGACATCGGCGGATGGGAACGCCTCGTGCGGCCTCTCGGGAAGGGCAGGGCGGGTCACCCTGCCCGTGCCGGGCCCGCGTCCGGCCGATGGCGGTCGCGCCGGGGACGCGCGAGCCGCGTCGTCGGAGCGCCCGGCACACCCCCTTCCCCGTCAAGTGGTGGCGCGGATCAGGGCCGTCCGGCAGGCTGCCACGGCTGCCCGGCCCATCCCGTCACTCCGGCGACCGGACGATGCTGAGGAGTGAGAAGCAGAGCCTCCAGCGAGGGAAGGCCGTCATGAACTTCCGGCGTCTGTTCCTGTTCACGGAGGAGACCGTGCTGTACGCGCTCGCCGTGGTGCTCGCCTTCCTGGGCCTCGCGGTGACCTTCTCGATGGTCGGGATCATCCTGGTGCCCCTCGCGGCATTGGGCGTCATCGGACTGACTGGTCGCGATCGCGCGGCACGTCGACCACAACCGTCGCACTCTCGTCTCCCGGCCCTGACCCGGTCCCGGCAGCGAGATGGGAACCGGGCTTCGCCCGGGACGGAAGTCCAACAGTCCCTGCCGCAGGGGCCGATCGGCCTCTGGGGTTCCTTGTCCTGCGCGGGTGAGGGTCGTGGGGCCGTACAGAACGAAGGCACGCAGGAGGTGCCATGGACGCTTACGACGCCCCCTCGGCGTCCGCGCTGCGCGCCGCGCACGAACGGTTCGTGACGTCGCCGCACCGCACACCGCCGCCAGGCGTGGGGCGCCTGGTGGCCGACTCGTGGCAGCGGTGCGCCGCCGGTGGTGTACGGCCGACGCAAGCGGTCTGCCGGAGTTCACCCGCAGCGCCGAGGAGTTGGCCTCCTACCGGCCAGGTCATCCGCTCGCCCCGGTGCTCCCGCTGTTCCGGGAACTGCTGGGGGCAGGCGCGTCACCGTCACCGAGGCGGCGCGCGAGGCCATCGCCGCCCTGCGCGCCGCCCACGGGGGACCGGTGATGTTCGTCCAGTCCGGACGCCGATCTGTACGACGCGCTCGGCTGCCCGGGTCGCCGAGCCGCCGCGCCTGGAGCAGGTCAACGGCTCCTTCGACGAGGTCCTCGGCGGACGGGCCGAGGCACGGCTCGTCTTCGAGTTCTGACGGCCCGGACACCCCAGGGCCACAGGGAGAGGCAGCAGACCATGCCAACCGCCACCGTGGGAGCCGTACGGGAACGGGCGCCCGGCGAACGCCGCGTCGCCCTCGTCCCCGAGGCCGTCACCCTTCTGCGCCGGGCCGGACTCGACGTCCTGATCGAGGCCGGAGCCGGATCCGGTGCCTGGTTCACCGACGCTGACTACACGGCCGTTGGCGCGAGTGTCGTGTCCCCCGACGAGCTGTACGCGCACGCGGACGCCGTCCTGTGCGTGGGCCCGCCCGACGAGGAGACCGCCACCGCACTGCGCTCCGGGCAGACGCTGATCGGCCTGCTCGAACCGATGCGTCACCCGGCGCTCGTCCGGGACCTGACCGAACGCGGCATCCGCACGGTGAGCCTGGATCTGCTGCCCCGCACCCTCAGCCGCGCACAGTCCATGGACGCGCTGACCTCCCAGGCCAACGTCGCCGGCTACAAGGCGGCACTGCTCGCGGCCGACTCCTACGACCGGTTCCTCCCGATGCTGACCACCGCGGCGGGCACCATGCGCCCGGCGCAGGTCCTCGTCCTCGGTGCCGGAGTGGCCGGGCTCCAGGCGATCGCCACCGCCCGCCGCCTCGGCGCCGTCGTCACGGCGTACGACGTACGGCCCGAGTCCCGAGGGGAGGTGGAGTCGCTCGGCGCCCGATTCCTGGACACGGCGCGCCCGCCGGACGGGGGATCGGGCGCCGGACAGGGCGGATACGCACGCGAGTTGACCGACGAGGAGCAGCGGGCCCAGCGCGAGGCTCTCGATACGCACATCGCCCGCAGCGACATCGTCATCACCACGGCCCAAGTACCGGGCCGCAAGCCGCCGTTGCTGGTCACCGCGGCCGTGATCGCGCGGATGATGCCCGGTTCGGTCGTCGTCGACCTCGCGGCGAGCGACCTGGGCGGCAACGTCGAGGGCACCGAACCCGACAAGACCGAAGTCCTCGACAACGGCGTCACCCTCATCGGCGCCGGACGCCTGCCGTCCGCCATGGCGACCGCCGCGTCCACCGCGTACGCCCGCAACCTCGTCGCCGTCCTGCGCCACCTCGTGCGCGACGGCGAGATCGTGCTCGACCCGGCCGACGAGATCACGGCCGCGCTCATGGGAGCAAATCCATGGAAGGGAGGAGAACCCTCATGAACAATCTCGATCTCCTCACCGCGATCACCGTGTTCGTCCTGAGCGTCCTCGTCGGAATCGAGGTCATCGGCAAGGTCCCGGCAACGCTGCACACCCCGCTGATGTCCGGCTCCAACTCGGTGCACGGGATCGTCGTCATCGGAGCCATGTTGATCGCCGCCGAGTCCCATACCTGGCTCGGCTACGTCCTCGCCTTCGTGGCCATGGTGTTCGGCGCGATGAACGTCGTCGGCGGCTACGTCGTCACCGACCGGATGCTGGAGATGTTCAAGGCCAGGCCGACCACCGAGAAGAAGGTGTGACTGCCATGGACAACGTCTCCGACGCCGTCCACTACGTCTTCCTCGCCGCATCAGCCTGCTTCGTGCTCGGCCTGCACCTGATGAACCACCCGCGCACCGCCCGCCGAGGCAACGCCCTCTCGGCCGGCGCGATGGCCGTCGCGCTCGGCGCCACAGTGTGGCTCGTGGCAGACGAGGGCGTGATCAGCGGCACCGGGTGGCTGGTGCTGGTGACGGGCGGTGTGATCGGTGCCGCACTCGGCCTGTGGGCCGCGCGTGAGGTGCAGATGACAGCGATGCCTCAACTGGTCAGTTTTTTCAACGCGGTCGGCGGTGGGGCAGCCGCTCTCATCGCGGTCGACGACTTGCTTCAAACCGAAGAGGCGGCGCTGCTGGGAGCACGGGTCTCGCTCCCGGGCGCACTCGACATCGTCATCGGTGCGGTCACCTTCTCCGGTTCGCTGATCGCGGCGGGCAAACTGCAGGGCGTGGTGTCCGGCGCGCCGGTGGTGTTCCCGGGGGCGCGGCTGCTCAATGTGCTGCTGCCGGTCTCGTTCGTCGCCGGCACTGTCTGGCTGGTCCTGTCACCCGACTCCCCTGTGGCGCTGTACGGGCTGGTGGGCGTGGCCCTGATCTTCGGCGTGACGATGGTGCTGCCGATCGGCGGCGCCGACATGCCGGTGGTCATCGCCCTGCTCAACGCCTTCACGGGGTCGGCGGTGGCGATGGCGGGCTTCGTCCTGGACGAGGCCGCGCTGATCATCGCGGGCATGCTGGTCAGCGCCTCGGGTGGCATCCTCACCAAGCTGATGGCCGACGCCATGAACCGCTCGATCGCCAACATCGTGATCGGCGGCTTCGGCACCGGCGACAGCGTGCCTGCGGCGACCGGCTCCGGGGCACCGGCGCAGGTGCGGTCGGTCTCCGCGGACGACGTGGCGATCCAGCTGGCCTACGCCGGAAAGGTCGTCTTCGTGCCGGGCTACGGCCTCGCCGCCGCCCAGGCCCAGCACGAACTCGGCGACCTGGCCAACCTGCTCACCGACCACGGCGTCGATGTCAGCTACGCCGTCCATCCGGTCGCGGGTCGGATGCCCGGGCACATGAATGTCCTGCTGGCCGAGGCCAACGTGCCGTACACCCAGCTGAAGGAGATGGACGACGTCAACCCCGAGTTCCCGCAGGCGGATGTCGCGCTCGTCATCGGCGCGAACGACGTGACCAATCCGATCGCCCGCAAGCCCGGCAACGCCATCTCGGGCATGCCGATCCTGGACGTCGACAAGGCCAGGAGCGTCGTCGTGATCAAGCGCTCGATGGGCCACGGTTACGCGGGCATCGACAACGAGCTCTACGCCGACCCGAAAACCGGGATGCTTTTCTCCGACGCGAAGAAGGGACTCGCTGAACTGAAGGCGGCCGTGGGCGAGTTCGTCGGCTGATCCGCCTGGTCGCGCCGGGGCCGTCCCGCCGGACGGCCCCGGCAGCCGTCTGCCCAGGTGGCATCGGGCGGCTCGGCCCGAGACGCGACGGACGTGGGCGCGGCCGTCGTCCTCGTTCACGGTGAGCACCTCGAGCAGCAGCGTGCCGAGGCCGACGTGGTTCAACACTCCGGCGACGGACCGGTTGCGGGGCGAGCGGGCACGGGGCGCGGAGGCGGGCTGGGCGTTCGGGCGAGCAGCACGGCGCGGTCACCTCGGCGTCGGACGTCTGCGCGGGATCGTGGTCGCCATGGGCTACTTCGCCGACCGGGCCGAGTACGACTGGATCGCCGACCGGCACACCCGCGCCTGCGCCGAACCGGGTACCCGGGGAATCCCGACGACGGCGGTTGTCGGATCGTCGCGTGGCCCGCCCTGTGGCGCAGGCGAGCTGATCGCCGGGCCGTTGGGAGCTCCCGGAGGGCCGACCGGCCCTCCGGGAGGTCCCAACGGCCCTCGCGGCGGCCGCCTCGTGCCTGGTATGCCGGTAGAGAACGACAGGCTCACGCAGAGGAGCGGTCGCCCGAAGTGCCGGTCGCCGGCTCCGAGAAGTCCCCGGTCGCCCGTATCGAGGATCGCCGCACCCCAGTACTTCGCCGGCCTCCGTACGACCACCGGTGCGCGGTCCGTCCATCCCCGCGCACCGGCCTCCGGCCGCACGCCTTCGAGACCCGTCGACACGAGGCCCGCTTCCGGCGACGAGGGAGGACACGATGTCCGAGCAGCAATCATGCCGACGGCGACCTGTATCTCGTCTGCTCCCCTTCATGGCGGCCTCCGCAGCGCTGGCGCTCTACGTGCTGAGGCTGCGGCCGAGGCTGCTGACCTGGGGGGCGGCACACGACGAGACCACCCGTGCCTACCCCGGCGACGAACTCTTCCCCAACGCCGACAGCATCTCGACCATGGCCACCACCCTCCCGGCACCACCCGAGAAGGTCTGGCCCTGGCTGGTGCAGATGGGATACGACCGCGCAGGCTGGTACAGCTGGGACCTCCTGGACCACTATGGGGAACCCAGTGCGGACCGCATCACGCCCGAGTGGCAGCAACTGGAGGAGGGACAACGCCTGAAGGCGACACGGGACGGCCAGGCCTGGTTCACCGTGGCCCGCCTGGAGCCGAACCGGACCCTGGTGCTGCGCTCGGACCTGCGCCTGCCCTCCGGCCACTCCTTCGATCCGCAGTGGGATGTTCAGCCGCAGGCGCGCATGGACGGGATCTGGGGCTTCCACCTGCTGCCGACCGCCGACGGCGGTACCCGCCTGGTGGTCCGCACACGCGGCCAGAGCCACCCACGTCCGCTCACCCGGCCCTTCGACCTGCTGCTGGGGGAGCCCGGGCACTTCATCATGCAGACCCGCCAGTTCCACAACCTGCGTACGCGAGTCGGCGCGGAAGCATGACGCGTGACGAGACCGCCGGAGTCAGCCCGCGGCTTCTGGGGGCGATGCCTCCCCAAGTCGCGGCGATCGGGAGAACAAGCCGATCAGGCCACCGAGATGGAGGACCACCGTAGTGAGCGGGTCCGGCGGAATGCGGGGTTGGCGTAGCGCGGACCCACAGGTACCCGCGGCGACGTGGCGTCACCGGCGCGGGTATCTCACCGGCGGTGTCCGGAGGTCAGATCATCCATACCTGAGACGACTCACGGTACCGACGGGGAGCTCGGCGGCTCCCTGGACTCGGTGCTCCGCTCGGCCAGGCCGGCGTGCAGCAGGAGCAGGCGGGCCAGATCGCGTGCCTCGTCGGTGGTGAGCGCCGCCCACACTCCCGGTTCGCCGCCTTGATCCCGGCCCACGTCCAGGGCGACCCGGCTGATGGGCGGATCAGCAGGTGCCAGTCGCAGGCACCGCACGGCGATCCGACGCCCGCAGGTTGTGACGAGAGAGGTGCCCCCGGCCGGTGGGGGCCGGTCACGTCCTGCCTTCTCCATCTTCCTCACGCTCCTGCGTCGGGTCGGTGACGGCCGCCCCGGCGGACGTCACCTCGGGCTCGAATACCCTGTGGGGTATAAGTGTCAGCGTTGCGCAGGCCTGAAATGTTCCCCGCTCGCGTGGGCATGGTGAGGCGGCCCTCGTGCCTTGCCGTCCGCCGTACCCGTCGCCACGGGGGGGACCAGGGATGATCCACTCCACTCCGTGTTCCGGCGGCACAGCATCCCCGTCCCCATCGCTACCGTGGCCCTCGCCCTCCCAGCGGGCCGGGCCCTCGGCAAGGACACCGACCGGCAAGGACATCGACAGCTATAGCGACCTCGACGGAGTCACACCCGGCTGCCCGGCGGGGCAGAGGCATAGCTGCCGCCACGTGCACTGCTGCTGTGGTTATGCGGATCCGGTCACTCCTCCGGCACCATCTCCATCGAACCGGACGGGCACTCGGCGACACACAGCCCGCACCCCTTGCAGTAGTCCAGGTCGATCGCGAACCCCTTGCCCGGCCCCAGCTTGGTGATCGCGTTGTCCGGGCAGACGCCGTAGCAGTTGTCGCACTCGAAGCAGTTCCCGCACGACATGCAGCGCCGGGCCTCGAACAGCGCGGTGGACTCGTCGAGCCCCTGCACCACCTCGTCGAACGTCGAGACGCGGCGGGCCAGTTCGAGCCGGGGCCGCACCGACGCCGGCGCGTCGGAGTAGTACCACGTGTTGAGCCGGTCGAAGGCGGCCGGAGCGTGCTTGGCCCCGGGCTCGTACGAAGTCCCCCGCAGATACGCGTCGATGTGCCGCGCCGCCCTCTTCCCGTGCCCCACGGCCACCGTGACCGTGCGCTCGGCAGGCACCATGTCGCCCCCGGCGAAAATCCCCGGATGCCCGGTCATCAGCCCGTCGGCGACCTGGACCACACCGCGGTCCACCGTCAGCTCCGGCAAGCCCTTCAGCAGCGTCAGATCGGAGTCCTGCCCCAGGGCCAGCACCACCGTGTCGGCGTCCAGTTCCTCGAACTCGCCCGTGGGCTGCGGAAATCCCGTCTCGTCGAGCCGCATCCGCTCGATCGTGAGACGGCCGCCGTCGGCATGCTTGATGGTGGACAGCCACTTCAGCCGCACGCCCTCCTCCAGCGCCTCCTCGACCTCCTCGTCGTGCGCGGGCATCCGGTCACGGGTGCGCCGGTAGACCACCACGGCGTCGGTCGCGCCCAGCCTGCGCGCGGTGCGTGCCGCGTCCATGGCCGTGTTGCCGCCACCGTAGACGGCGACCGTACGGCCCAGCAGCGGAGGACCCTCACCCTCCATGCTCCCCAGCAGCGCGACCGCGTCGAGGATGTGCGCGCTGTCGCCCGCGGGGATGTAGGTACGCCTGCCGATTCCGGCGCCCACGGCCAGGAACACGGCGTCGAAGCCGCCATGCTCCCGGGCGGCCGGCACGTCGTCGACGCGGGTGCCGCAGTTCAGCGTGACACCCATCGCCAGGATGCGGTCGATCTCCGCGTCCAGGACTTCCCGGGGCAGCCGGTAGCGCGGGATGCCGTAGCGCATCATGCCGCCCGGGCGCTCCTGTGCCTCATGGATCGTCACCTCGTGGCCGAGGCAACGGAGGTGGTACGCGGCCGACAGACCGGCGGGGCCACTGCCGACGACCAGTACATGCTTCCGGGAGGACACCCGCGGAGCGTCCACCCTCCAGCCGCGCTTGATCGCCTCGTCTCCCAGGAAGCGTTCGACGGCGTTGATCCCCACGGCGTTGTCGACCTGGACGCGGTTGCAGGCGGTCTCGCACGGGTGGTAGCAGACGCGGCCCATGACGGCGGGCAGCGGGTTGTCCCGCATCAACTGCCGCCAGGCGGACTCGTAGTCGCCGCTCTCCGCGTGGAACAGCCACTGCTGGATGTTCTCCCCGGCCGGGCACGCCTGGTTGCAGGGCGGCAGCCGGTGGACGTACTCGGGACGCTCGGTGCGCCAGGCTCCGGTCCGGTTGGCCAGACTGGAACCCACGTCCAGGGTGATCGCGAACGGCTTCTCCTTCACGGCACGGCCTCCTCGGCCTGCAGTCCGAAGCGGGCGATGTTGCGGTCGGCGGTCCGCTGGATGCGGGCGATGACGTCCGTGTGCGGTTCGGGCTCGAAGAGGTGCGCGTACCGCTTCTGCGGGCGCAGATACTCCTCGACCGGCACCCGGCGCCGGATCGGCGTGACGTCGGTGACCTCGCCGTGCTCGGCCTCGAACACCGGGAACAGACCGCTCTGTTCGGCGAGCCGCGCGATGCGCACCGTGTCGCAGGACGCCGTGCCCCAGCCCAGCGGGCAGGGCACGAGGACGTGCAGATAGCGGGCGCCACGCATGCCCATCGCCCGGTGCACCTTGGCCTCCAGGTCGCGCAGTCCGGCGACGGTGGCCGTGGCGACGTACGGGATCTCGTGCGCCATCGCGATCAGCGGGAGGCTCTTGCCCTGCCCGAAGGCCGCGCCGGGTTCCTCGCCGACCGCCTGGGTGGTGGCCGTGCGCGCGGCCGGGGGAGTGGCGCCGGAGCGCTGGACGCCGGTGTTCATGTACGCCTCGTTGTCGTAACAGACGTACAGGACGTCGTCGCCCCGCTCGAACATGCCCGACAGACAGCCGAAGCCGATGTCCACCGACCCGCCGTCGCCGCCCTGCCCCACCACCCGGACGTCTGTGCGTCCCTTGGCCCGCAGCGCCGCCGCGACCCCGGCCGCGACGGCGGGCGCGTTCCCGAACAGGGAGTGCAGCCACGGCAGTTGCCAGGACGTCTCCGGGTACGGTGTGGAGAACACCTCCAGGCAGCCAGTCGCGTTGACCGCGATCACCTTGCCGCCGGCCGCCCGCTGCGCCGCGTCCAGGACGTAACGGGCGCCGAGCGCCTCGCCACAGCCCTGGCAGGCGCGGTGGCCGCTGGTCAGTGCGTTCGCCCGCGCCGGGTCGGACTGGTCGGACTGCAACTCCGGGCCCAGCAGCCGGTTCCCGGCGGCGAAGGTGCCGACCTGGTAGAAATTCACCTGCTGTGCGGCACTCATCGGTTGCTCCCCACATCACGCAGGATGTTCTCGGCCGACGGCCCGGACCGTCGGGTCCGTGCCATCCGCGCCAACTCCCGCTCCACCAGCCCGGTGTCGAGGTCCAGGAAAGTCAGAGGCTCCAACCGCCCGGCGATCGCGTCGTCGAACAGCCGGTGCAGCGACGCCTTGGTGATTGCCCGCCCGCCGAGCCCGGCGATCACGGTGCGGCCGTCGAGCTGGATCCCGGACAGCGCGGTCCGCACGTTCGCCGAGACGATGCCGCCGATCCCGACGGCGAGCGCCCGCTCCAGCACCACGACCTGCCGCGCCCCGCCGAGCACCTTCCGTACCGCATCCAGCGGGAACGGCCGGAAGGACGTGATCCCCAGCGCTCCGATCCGTACCCCGCGCCCCCGCATCTCGTCGACGACGTCGCAGATCGTGCCGAGCACCGACCCGAGGGCCACGACGATCGTCTCGGCGTCCTCACAGAGGTACGGCTGGACCAGCCCGCCGGAGGCACGTCCGAAGACACGCCGGAAGTCCTCGGCGACGCGGGGGATCGCCTCCAGCGCCTGCATCTGCTTGGCATGGGCGAGGTAGCGCACCTCGGTGAACGCCTCCGGGCCGACCATCGCGCCGATCGACACCGGCTCGTCCGGGTCCAGGACCTGCCGCGGTTCGTACGGTGGCAGGAACGCGTCGACCTGCCGTTGCTCCGGCACCTCGATGCGCTCCCAGGCGTGCGTCAGCACGAAGCCGTCCATGCACACCATCACCGGCAGCGACAGCTCCTCGGCCAGCCGGAACGCCTGCGGATGCAGGTCGGCGGCCTCCTGATTGTCGCGCGCGTACAGCTGGATCCAGCCCGAGTCGCGCTGGGACATGGCGTCGCTGTGGTCGTTCCAGATGTTGATGGGCGCGCCGATCGCCCGGTTGGCCACCGTCATCACGATGGGCAGGCCGAGCCCGGAGGCGTTGTAGAGGGCCTCCACCATGTAGAGCAGGCCCTGGCTCGCGGTGGCCGTGTAGGCACGGGCGCCCGCCGCCGAGGCCCCGATGCACAGGGACATCGCGGCGAACTCCGACTCGACGTTGACGTACTCGCAGGGCTTCAGCGCGCCGGACTTCACCAGTCTGCTGAGCTCCTCGACGATGTGCGTCTGCGGGGAGATGGGGTAGGCGGCGATCACTTCGGGGCGGCAGTACGCGACGGTCTCCGCGACCGCGCGGGAGCCTTCAGTCTGCTTGAGCATGGGTGCGCTCCTGACGCTGAGCCTCGACGTGGTCGTAAGCCTCCCTGGCCGCTGCCGCGTTGGCGGCGCCCAGATCGCCCGCGAAGCGCTCCCGTACGGCGGCCGTCAGCGAGTCGATCGCGACGCATCCGGTGAGGGCGGCGAGGCCGCCGAGCAGGACGATGTTCGGGACCGGGCGGCCGAAGTGGCGTACGGCGAGGGCGGTGGCCGGGACGGTGAGGACCGGGCCGGTGAGTGCCGTGAGACCCAACTCGGCCGGTTCACTGGGTGAGTTGATCAGTACGGAGCCGGCGGGGCCGAGTCCCTCGAAGATGTTCACCTGATGCAGCAGCGTCGCGTCCTGGATCACCAGCGCATCGGGCCGGGTGACCGGCTCCCGGACGCGGATCGGCCGTTCGTCGATCCGGCAGAACGCCATGACCGGCGCCCCCGTCCGCTCCGAACCGAAACTCGGGAACGCCTGTGCGTACCGGCCCTCGAGGAAGGCCGCCACCGACAGCAACTCCGCTGCCGTGACGGCGCCCTGGCCGCCACGCCCGTGGATACGTACCTGGAACACGGCACCCTCCTCCCTTGCGGGTCTTGCCCCTGTCGTACCGCTGCGACGGGCGGGCGCCTCAGGGGCCGAACGTCCCGAGCGATGGGCCGACGGGCACGAATGCCGGCCGCCGGCGGTCCGGCCCCTGGCGCCGGTACCGGGACGGAAGACTCACTCGTGCGGCACGATCGCGACCGGGCACCGGACGTGGTGCATCACCGCGTGCGCGACGGGACCGGTGTGGATGCCGATCCTCGTCGGGCGGATCCTGCGGCCGACGGCCAGCAGACCGGCGTCCCGAGTGGCGTGCAGCAGGTGCTGTGCCGGACGGCCCTCCTCGACCAATTCGGTGACCTCCACCGCGGGGTACTTCTCCCGCCACGGTCCGAGAACGGAGTCCAGTACTCGCTCGGCACCCGCCTGTACGTCCCGGCGCGCCTTCGCCTCCAGCGCGTGAGGCACGTACGGCAGCTGCCACGTGTGCACCACTCGCAGGGGCGCGGCACGCAGCGTCGCGCTCTCGAAGGCGAAGGCGAGCAGTTCCTCGCACGGCTGAGCCGGGTCCACGCCGACCACGACAGGACGGTACGGCGTGTGCGCCGACGGCCTGCCCTCCGCGTCCGGCTCGTGCTCGTCCTCAAGGGTCTGATCCGCCCGGACAAGCACGGCGGGCCGCGTCGCACGGGCGACCGTCGCCAGCGCCACGGAACCGGCCAGGAAGCCGCCGAAGCCGCTGAACGCGCGGCTACCGAGGACCAGCAGCTCGGCCTCGTCACCTGCCGCGACCAGAGCGTCGGCCGCCTGCTTGGAGATCTGCTCCGCGCTCAAGTACACCTGCGGATAGCGCTCGTTGAGCCGGTCCATGGCACCGCGCAGGATCCGCCGCGCCCAGTAGCGAGGCGCCTCCAGCTCGGGCAGCTCCGATTCGTCGGGCGCCATGCCGCCCTCCCACGCGTGCACCAGGCGCACTGGCAGACCGCGCCTGAGCGCCTCCCTGGCCGCCCAGTCGGCGGCAGCGAGGCTTTCACGGGAACCGTCCAGTCCCACCACAACGGGGCGAAGCACGGCCAACACCTCCCCGGCTCGGCGCCCGCACGTAGGTGTGCGGTCTCTTCACTGCCAGGATCGCTGTGCGGGGACCCGCCCCGGCAGGGGCCGGTGCGGCCTCGTCCTGGGCCGAACGGCCCTTTGGCGCTGTCCGTGCGGTACGACGACCGGGGCGCGGTGAGTGACCGCCCGGTGCATGCCCGTGACGGTGAAGACCCTGACGAGCCTTCACCGAACAGTGCTGTGCCCGGCATGGGCGGCGGTACCGCTGCGCGAGCGCGCGAGCCGGTGCCGGCCGACGGCGAGGACGCGTCGTCCGCGCGTGCCCGCGGGCCCGGGGGTGGCGGTGCAACCCACTCCCGGCGCCGACGAATCGTGTGTCCGCGCACGGTCCCGCCGAGCGACGCGTGGCGACGCGTCCCGTGTCCACCGGGCTCACCAAGAACGTGCCGCAGATCCCGGCCGCGACTACGACCCGGTCGGCGACCGCACCTGGACGCCGGCGAACTGGTCGAAGAAGACGACCGGCCGACAGGGGCCGATCGGGTCTCCCACGGGGCCGGTCGGCCCAGGCGCGCCCCGCCTCGCCGCGGCACGCTGGAAGTGGGTGGAGAAAAGAGGAGGGCGACATGAGCGGCATGATCGAGCGGCTGCCCGGCTGGCCCACGCTCCCCGACCTGTTCGGCTGGGTAGAGGGCGGGCTCCCCACGGTCCACACCGTTCCGGGGACGCACGGCATCCGCATCGAGGAGCGCCTGACGGACGGGACGTACGTGCTGCGGGCCGAGCTTCCGGGCATCGACCCGGCCAAGGACGTCGAGATCACCATCACGGAAGGCGTGCTCACGCTGCGGGCCGAGCGCACCGAGGAGACCAAGGAGAAGCACCACACGGAGTTCCGTTACGGCACGTTCACCCGTTCCGTCCGGCTGCCGGCCGGAGCCAAGGGCGACGGGGCGACCGCGGACTACAAGGACGGTGTCCTGACCATCACGGTTCCGGTGCCGGAGGCGAAGGCGGGCACCAGGACCATCCCCGTGCGGCACGCCTGAGCGCCGTTGCGCGCGGAAGCCGCACAGCGTGTCCGTGGCCGGCTGGTCACCCGGCCACGGACACGCCTCTTTTCGCGCCCCCCCGGCGGGACGGTAACCGGCAGCAAGTTCTGTACGTCCCGGAGTCAGTCGGCTTCCAGGGGGACCGAGTGAGGGCGGATGCCGTCTTGGCAAGGGCCGCTCCAGCCCTCCGTTCGGGACACCCGGCTCATGCGCCAGGAGCCGTATCGGAGTTGGCTGGAAGTGAAGGGGAACGAAGCCGACCCGAGGGGGCGAGGACCGTGGGCACGAGTCTCACGCCGGAGTTCTGGGAGCGGTTCACGCTCCTGCTGTTCGTTGCGATGGGGGTGACCTTCGCTCTGGCCGCGCTGTTCGACGCGCTCGCGTTGCGTCGGCTGAACCGCCGGGCGCACCGGCCGGCGGCCTCGCCGACGCGGGCCCCGCACCGGACCGAGACTGCTGACCACCGCCCGTCCGTCCGCTGCTGAGGCACTAGGCCCGCAGGGGTAGCGGATAGGTCACGCCTCGACTCCTCGCCGCCCGCATGGCGGGGAGTCGTCATGGGTGAGCCGTCATGTGCGGAGCAGTTCTCCGGCGATCTCGGCAGCCCAGCTGTCGATGGCGTCCCAGTCGCGGAAGTCGCCGTACCGGCCGCCCAACAGACGGAACCGGATCCGTCCGCCGAGCGGCAGCTGGGAAGCGCGGATGACGCCGGAGAACAGCCGATGATCCCGGTACGACAGATCCGCGGGCAGGCTCCGGACGACCACCGGGGCCTCCATCGGGCCCAGTCGCTTCCACGGCCCGCGCAGCGCCCCCGGCATTCCGACGCTGAAGAGCCATACGGGGCGGGGGCCGAGCAGCTCCAGGTTGTCGCTCACGAACTCCTTGGCGGGGTCGAGCCAGCTCTGGTTGTGCACGGCGCTGCCGAGGACGAATGCGCCGTACGCGTCGGCGTCGTCGACGACGTCTAGGGGCCGCACGTCGGTCTGCAGCCCGGCGCGGCCGAGGCCGGCGGCCAGCCGCTCGGCGACACCACGGGTCGATCCGTGTGCGGTCGCGTAACCCACCAGAACATACATGGTGTTCACCTCGTCAGGGGCGGTCCCACAGGGCGGCCCCGCGCCGCCCCGTCACGCGGCTCCGGTCCGTACCTGGGCAGTGGCGCCGACCGGGCTGAGCCGTGCCGCCTGCCCGTCGGGTGCGGGCACCGTCACCACGGGGACCGTGGCGTGCCGCAGGCACTCGCGGCCGACCGTGCCGACCGCCGGGAGCTCCCACTGCCCGTGGGCCCTGCGCCCGAGGGCCAGTAGCAGAGCGCCGCGCGCGTACCGCAGAAGTACTTGTGCGGGCGGCCCCTCCGTCACGACGGCACGCAGGCCGGGGCCGACGCGGGGGCCGAAGGCCTGCCGTACGGCCGAGGCGAGGACCTCGGCGGCCCGCTCGCGCTGCTCCGCGATCGTCGGACGGGCCGATGTCGGCGCGTAGGGCGCGAACCCGGCCGTGCCCGTTTCCCAGGCGTGCACGGCGACGACCGGCGTGCCGAGGACCCGTGCCTGCTCCGCCGCCCAGCGCAGCGCGGCCACGGACGCCTCGGAGCCGTCGACGCCCACCACGATTCCGTCGGCGTGTTCGCTCATGGCTGCCTCCATGGATGGCCTCTGCTGCCACCCTCTCCCGAACCGGGCGGGCCACGCGTGGGCCGAGCGGCTCCGGGCCCGTGCCGAACGGTCCCTTGCCGATGACCGGCACAGCAGGGGCTCAGTACAGCGACCCCGGCCAGCTCGTCGCCACGGCGGCGATGACGCCCGCGTCGAGGAGCACGCCCAGCGACAGCCAGGGGTTGAACCACAGGGCCTTCAGTACCAGGCCCACGGAGGCCGCGAGGACCGCGGCGGCCGTCCAGCCGCTGCTCTGCGCCGCGGTGGCCGCGCCTGCGATGACGTAGAGCATGGCCGTGATGGAAGCGAGGGCGATGGCCGCTTGGCTCACGACCCGCGCCTGGGGCAGTCCCGCGGAGGCGAGGGCCCACGAGTGCCGGGGGTTGAACGGCTGCTCGGTGCTGTCATGGGGCAGCCAGACGGTCAGATGGATCAGGCCGTGCACGAACAGGAACGCCGAGACCAGAGCAGTGATCATGGCAGGGGCTCCGGTTCGTCGCCACCCTGGTCGAGCCGGAACGGCGGGTACACGTCGGTGAGAAGGGCCGCGTAGGCGGCCACCCGCAGGGCCCACCGGTTGAGGCCGATGACCAGATCGAAGATGCCGCGCGGGTAGCGGGCGGTAGCGGCCAGGCAGACGCCGGCGAACAGGGTGAGCAAGCCGATGAGCCCGCCCGAGAACCAGACCAGCCGGGCGCCGCCGAGGAAGAACCCCAGCACCAGGTAGTGGGGGATCGCCAGCAGCCACCACTTCACCAGGACCAGGCCTCGGGACAGCTGCTCGGGGTACGCCACGTCCCAGTGAGTCGGGTAGTCGGGCACGTCGGCGAGCGTGAACGGCGGGTACCGGTCGGTGCCGAGGGCACCGTACGCGTAGTACGCCAACCGCCAACTCCAGCGCAGCACGCCGGCGTTGAAGTCGAACAGCGCACGCGGATAGCGCCCGGTGAACAGGACGGCGAAGAACGCCACCACGCTCGCGACGACGAACGCCACCCACAGGAAGGCGAGGACGACGAAGTGGGGCAGGGCGAGCAGCCACTTCACCAGCCAGAGCCAACGCGACAGCTGCGGGTCGAGCGTCGCGGTCAGCCGGGCGGGGTGGACAGGGTGCAGTGCTTCCGTGGCCATGGTCGATCATCCCTTCCAGGCGGAGTGGTGATCACGAGCGGTGGCGCGCCGGTGATCGTCGCGGTCGCCGATGAAGTGAAGTGGGGAATCGTCGCTGCCCTCCTCGGGGTGTGCCCGGCCCCCCCGAGGGCCGGGTCGACGCGCGGTGGATCTCGGTCCTGACGACCCTCCAGGCGTTCACCTCCAGCGTTCACGCCACGTGCGTGCCGTCCCAGGGGCTGCTCGGGCAGGCCACCGGGGTCGATCGGCCCTCACCGCCGCGGGTTTGCGGGGCAGCCGGGCGTCTCTCCCGCACCGCTGCTCCCTCCGGCACCCGCGGGTTGGGCCCAATGGCCCCGGGCGGGGCCGACTCGCCCCTGCTGCCCCCGGGTCCGCAGTGCAAGGGTGGAGTGGGACCCGCGCCGCATCCCACTGCGGCCCGACGAAAGGCGGTGGGCGCCATGGAGTCGCCCCTGGTCGTAGGCGTGGACGGATCGGAGCCGAGTCTCAGCGCGGTCGACTGGGCCGTGGACGAGGCGGCCTGCCACGGTCTGCCGCTGCGCCTGTTGTACGCGTCTTTGTGGGAGCGGTACGAGGGCAATGTGCCCTCCGCCGGAGCGGAACGTCCGCCCGAGCGCGTCATGGCGGAGAACATCGTCGGCACCGCGGCCGAACGCGCCCGTCGACGCAACCCCGAGGTGAAGGTCTCGGCCGACGTGGTCCCCGACGAGGCGACGAACGCGCTGGTGGGCGAAGCCCATCACGCCTTCGCCGTGGTGACCGGATCACGCGGCCGCGGTGAGTTCGCCGGCCTGCTCCTGGGATCGGTCGGCCTGGCCGTGGCGGCTCGCGCCCACGGACCGGTGATCGTGGTCCGCGGCGACAAGGCGGGCCTGGCCGGCACCCACCAGCGGATCCTGCTCGGCGCGGCCGACCCCTCGACCGCCGGTGAGGCGACGCGATTCGCCTTCCGCGAAGCCGAGGCACGCCGATGCAAGGTCGACGTCGTGCGGGCCTGGCGTGTTCCCGCCCACGAGTCGGTCGACCACCACCTGAGCACCGGAGATCCCGCCCACCACCAGCAGGAACGGGCGTCCGCCCTGCTCGACGCGGTGCTCCACGACCCGATCGCGGCCCACCCGGGCGTGCCGGTGCGTCGCGACACGGTGGAGGGACCGGCCCACCGGGTGCTCCTGCGCCGGTCGGCGGCCGCCGACCTCGTCGTCATCGGAGCGCGACGCCGGTCCGGCCACTCCGGGCTTCAGCTGGGCCGGGTGGGGCACACGCTGCTGCACCATGCCTCCTGCCCCGTGGCCGTCGTACCACAACCGGAGTGACCATGGAGCACCCCCGCACCCCGACGACGTCCCCGAACGCACTCGCACCCGTCCTACGGGACATCCGAGCCGTCGTCTTCGACACCGACGGCGTGATCACCGACTCGGCCCGAGTCCACGCGGCCGCGTGGAAGACGGCGTTCGACGAGTTCCTTCGCGCGCATCCGCCGGCGGATCCTGAGCAGCGACGCCCGTTCGACGCCCGGGACGACTACCTCCGGTTCGTGGACGGCAAGTCCCGCCTCGACGGGGCCGCCGCCTTTCTCGCCTCGCGCGGTATCGATCCGTCGGACGAGAAGGTGCGCGACGTCGCCGCCGCCAAGGAGCGACTGTTCACCGAGCGGCTGCGTGAGCACGGTGTGGACGCGTACCCAGGAACGGTGCGGCTGGTGCGGGCGCTGTGCGGGGCGCGGGTCCCCCTGGCGGCGGCCTCGGCCTCCCGGCACGCCGGGGAATTGCTCACCCGGGCCGGGGTCCTGGACCTCTTCGACGTACTCGTGGACGGCGGCGAGGCCGCGCGGCTGGGGTTGGCGGGCAAGCCACGGCCCGACCTGTTCCTCACCGCGGTCGACCGGCTCGGCGTCCCGGCCGGCCGCGCCGCCGTCGTGGAGGACGCCCTGGCCGGCGTGGAGGCCGGACGGCACGGAGGGTTCGCCCTCGTCGTCGGCGTGGACCGGGCCGCCGCCGGGGACTCGCGGGAGAGGCTGCGGCGGCACGGCGCCGACATCGTCGTACGGGATCTGACGGAACTGCTGGTGTGAGGAGCGTCGAAGTGACGGGCTGGACCTGGGAGTACGAGGGCTACGAGCCCGCGCACCAGCGCCTGAGGGAATCTCTGTGCACCCTCGGCAACGGCTACTTCGCCACCCGGGGCGCGCTGCCGGAGTGCGCGGCCGACGAGATCCACTACCCGGGCACATACATCGCGGGCCTCTACAACCGGCTCAGCTCCGACGTGGCGGGCCGCCGGGTCGAGAACGAGGACATGGTGAACGTCCCGAACTGGCTGCCGCTGCGCTTCCGTCTGCGCGACGGCCAGTGGCTCACCCCCGACACCGCCCCGGTGCTCACCCACCGTCTGGATCTGCGTCTGGCCTCGGGCATGCTCGAACGGCGCACCCGCTACGACCTCGGCGAGGGACGGGTGCTGGCGGTGCGTCAGCAGCGGATCGTCCACATGTCCGACCCTCATCTGGCCGCGCTGCGCACCGAGTTCACCGCCGAGGGCTTCTCCGGCGAACTGGAGGTCGAGGCGTTGCTCGACGGCGCCGTCACCAATGCCGGTGTTCCGCGCTACCGCGACCTGGACGGCCATCACCTCACCCATGTCCATGCGGGGAGATCCGCCCCGGACACCGTCTGGCTGCGCTGCCGCACCCGTACCTCGGACGTCCGGATCGGCATGGCCGCCCGGCTGACCGCCGACCCGCCCGTCACGATCCGGAACAAGAGCCCGCGCACGACCCAGCACACCTGTCTGGACCTGGCGGAGGGCCGCACCGCCACCGTGGACAAGGTCGTCGCCCTGCACACCTCCCGCGACCCCGCGATCAGTGACCCGCTGTACGCCGCCGTGGACCGGGTGGGCAGGGCCCCCGGCTTCGACGACCTGCTCGAAACCCATCTCACGGCCTGGGACCAGCTCTGGCGTCGAGCCGAACTCGACGTCGCGGGCGAGTCGGGCCGCATCCTGCGGCTGCACCTCTTCCATGTGCTCCAGACCCTCTCGCCGCACACCGCCGACCTCGATGTCGGTGTGCCCGCCCGGGGACTGCACGGCGAGGCCTACCGCGGCCATGTCTTCTGGGACGAGCTGTTCGTCCTGCCCTTCCTCAACCTGCACTTCCCGGAGGTCTCCCGCGCCCTCCTGCGCTACCGCCACCGGCGCCTCGAACAGGCCCGAACCGCCGCGCTCGCTGCGGGGCACAGGGGCGCCCTCTACCCGTGGCAGAGCGGTAGCGACGGCCGTGAGGAGACCCAGCAGCTCCATCTCAACCCGCGCTCGGGACGTTGGCTGCCCGACCACTCCCGCCTCCAGTACCACGTCGGCTCGGCGATCGCGTACAACGTGTGGCAGTACTGCGAGGCGAGCGGCGACACGGAGTTCCTGCACACCAAGGGCGCCGAGATACTGCTGCAGATCGCCCGCTTCTGGGCGGACAAGGCCGTCTACGACGACACCCTGGGCCGTCACCGCATCAAGGGCGTGGTCGGCCCCGACGAGTACCACGACGCCTATCCCGGCGCGGCCACACCCGGCCTCGACGACAACGCGTATACCAACGTCACGGCCGCGTGGGTGCTCACCCGCACGCTGGAGCTGCTGGGCGGCCTGCCAGAGCCCCGCCGCCGTGAACTCGTCGAGCGCAATGGACTCGACGGGGGCGAACTCGAACTGTGGGAGGACGTTTCCCGCACCCTCCATGTGCCCTTCCACGACGGCGTCATCAGCCAGTTCGCGGGGTACGACGAGCTCGCCGAGCTTCCCTGGGAGGAGCACCGGCAGCGCTACGGCGACATCCGGCGGCTGGACCGGATCCTGGAGGCGGAGGGCGACACCGTCAACCGCTACAAGGCCTCCAAGCAGGCCGACGTCCTGATGCTCGGCTACCTTTTCTCGCCGACCGAACTGCGGGGCCTGTTCGACCGGTTGAGCCTCCGCCTGGACGAGGAGACCTGGCGGCGCACTGTCGACTACTACATGCACCGCACCAGCCACGGATCCACCCTCAGCGGCCTGGTGCACGGCTGGGTGCTGGCCCGGTGCCGGCGCAGCGAGGCCTGGAAGTTCTGCCAGGAGGCCCTCCAGGGCGACATCGCCGACGTGCAGGGCGGCACCACCGGCGAGGGCATCCACCTGGGCGCCATGGCCGGCACCCTCGACCTCGTCCAGCGCGGGCTGACCGGCCTGGAGACCCGGGGCGGCGCCCTGTGGCTCGACCCCGTGCCGCTGCCGGAACTGTCCTCGTACGGATTCTCCCTGCGCTACCAGGGGCACTGGGGCGTGCGGCTCCGTCTGGAGCGCGGGAAGCTGGAGATCGCCGTCCCATCGTCGGACGCGTCCGCGATCGACGTACGGCTGCGGGACCGCGCGGTCAGCGTCGAACCTGGGGAGACGGCTCGGCTGGAGCTCCCGGACTGACCGTCACCCGGGGGCGGCGGCCAGGAGACGAGGGACGGTGGCGTACGACTGGCTCCTGGCCGACGTGGCTGTGACGGACGCGCCGGACAGCCGACGCAACGCCAACAGGCCTAGGCGGCCTTGATGCCCGAGATGAGCCGCGTCGCCAGGTCGGACTGCACCATCAAGTGCGTGCGGTGCACCTGGTTCCCGGTGTCCTGCCAGGTGAGGGTGACCCGGGTCCAGCAGTGCCCCATCCCGCTGTCGTTGTAGACCACCTTCCAGGCGATCGGCACGCCCTTGGCGCGCAGCACGCCGTCCCTGTGGTGGGCGGCCTCCCAGCGAGCCAGGCTGCTGCGCAGCTGCTCGGTGAGGTAGTGGCCGCGCAGGGAGTTGGCCAGCCGGCCGCGGCCGGAGTCGAACAGGACGTCGATGTAGGCGCCGTAGAAGTCGGCGACCCGGTCGACCGTGCTCGTCGGGCTCCCGCTGCGGGCCGGGGTGCCGGCGAGCGAGGTGACGGTGGCCGGAGTGTCCGCCCGGACGCCGCCGCTCGCGGCCGCCGGCATCGAGGCTCCGAGGGCCGCCACCGCGCCGACGAGCGCGACACGACGGAACGTGCGTGACGTAGCCATGCCATGACTCCTCTCGCGAAGGAGGAACGAATCAGTCCCTCGACCCCAGTACAGCGCACATGAGTTGTCCGAAGCTCGGGCCGACCGGCCCCACGTGAGGGCCGATCGGCCGCCGTTGACGGATAACGGCTACGCCCCGGCGCTGGTCGTCAGCCGGTGTCGCAGCGACAGGGACGCGAGGGTGAGGAGCGCGGTGGCGAAGGCGGCCAGGACCCCCAGGTCGCGCAGGATCGCGGCCAGGTCACCGTCCCGCGACAGCAGCGTCGTCCACGCGTCGACGGCCCAGGCGTGCGGCACCGCGTGTCCGGCGCTGCGCAGCCAGTCGGGGACCAGGGCCAGGGGCCACATGCAGCCGCCCAGCATGCCGAGCCCGATGCCGAGGGCGGGGCCGATCGCGTGCACCTGCTCCGGCGTCCGGAACAGGGCCCCGGCCAGCACACCGGCGCCGGTGCCCACCAGCGCCCATACGGTGACCAGCGCGCCCGCGGCGAGCGGATCGCCCCAGGCGACGTCGAAGGCCAGGGCCCCGATGCCGACGATCAGCAGGGACTGCAGGACCGCCAGCAGCAGATAGGCGATCGTCTCGCCGAACACCAGGGTGCGGGCGGCGACCGGTGCCGCGAGCGCGCGGGCGTACACCCCCGTCCGGCGCGTCTGCACGATGGCCGCGCCGCCCGCCAGGGCGTTGATGAACACGAACAGCACCAGCATGGTCGGTGTGCTGTAGCTGTAGCCGAGGGGCAGGAAGTCGCTCTGGCCGTTGACGGTTTCGCTGCGGACGACGATGGGGGACGCGGTCCGTTCGGCGGTGCGGGCGAGCGCGAGGGTGTCGTCGAAGGGTCCGCCGGTCTCGTCACTGGCGAACCGGGCGGCCTGCAGACGTGCCGCGTGCTCGGCCACGACGGCCGACACCGAGGACACGGCCCCGTGTCCGGCGCTGCCGGAGGGCTCCACCAGCACCGGCACGCTCACGGATCGCCCGGCCCGTACGTCCGCATCGAGGCCGTTCGGCACCATGACCACCGCGTCCAGTTCGGCGCGCCGCAGCGCTGTGCGCGCGTCGTCCGGGGTGTCGTACGTGCGGGTCCGAAGCCCGGGTGCCTCCTGAAGGTCCGAGGTCAACTCCCGTGCCACCGGTCCGGCTTGTGCGGCCGGGACGAGTCCGATCCGAAACTGGTCGAAGCCGCTGACGGTGACCCCGATGACGACGATGATGGCGACCGGCAGCAGAACCATGAAGAACAGTGCCGTGCGGTCGCGCAGTACTCGCGCAAGGGTCGCGCCGGTCACGGCGAGCGCTGTCATGGCGTCCTCCTCACCCGCAGGAGCAGTGCCGTCACCGCGACCACGACCAGCGAGAACGCGGCGATGCCGAGCAGCGGGGCACCCACGGCCTCCCAGCCGCGCACTCCGGTGCCCAGGTCGGTGAAGCCGCGCAGGGCCCAGCCGTTGGGCGTGAACAGGGCGAGGGTGCGGATCGCCGGTGTGGTGCCGGAGGCGAAGACGAAGTTGCCGCCGAGCAGGACGAGCGCGAAGACCAGGATCGAGGCGAGCCCCTGGGCCTGCTGCTCGGTCCGCACGAGCGCGATGACCAGCGCGGTCAGACACACCACGCACACCGCCATCGCCACGCTGAGCGCCGCGACCCCGACCGGGTCGGCCCAACTCGCGTCGAAGGCGAGCCAGGACACGACCGTCACGGTGGCGAGCCCGGCCAGGCTGTAGACGAACGTCGACACCGACTTGCCGATCAGCAGTGCACCGCGCCCGACCGGTGCGGCGGCGATCCGGTCGAGGGTGCCCTGCTGCTGCTCGATGAAGTAGCCGCGTGCCCCGAAGCCGACGGTGAACAGCACGAAGAACATGCCCATGCTGGGCCCGAAGTAGCTGATGACCTTCAGCGGGTCGTCGGGCAGCCCTTGTGCCCGGACGTCCTCCGGCAGCCTCAACAGGGCGGCCTTCGCGGCGAGTTCGGGTACGTCCGTCTCCTGGGCGCCCGCGGCCACCGCCGTCGCGACCGACAGCCGGTCGGCGTTGACCTGGGCGACGTACGACTCGGTGACCGCCTCGGCGAGCTGCGCCTGGAGCCCGTAGTCGACGCTGTCCAGGACCCTGACCGGCTCGGCCCCGCCGCCGTGCAGCGATTCGGTGAACCCCTTCGGCACGACGATCGCGGCGTGCACGTCACCCGCGTCCACCGCCCGCCGTGCCGCCACTTCGGAGTCGTACGACCGTACGTGGACCGTGCCTTCGAGCTCCGGGCTCTTCAGCACCCGGGTGAGACCGGCGGCGGCCGGACCCCGGTCCAGGTCGACGACGCCGAGGTTCGCGCGGAACTCGTCGTTGTTGTTGAACGCCAGGGCCATCAGGGCGGAGATCAGCACCGGCGCGAGGAACACGATCACCCAGGCCGACCGGTCGCGCAGCCGCTGCCTGAGGTCCTTGGCCGCGATGGCGAGTACGACACGCACCGGGACTCACTCCCTCAGCGCGGTGCCGGTCAGATGGAGGAACACCGCCTCCAGGTCGGGCTCGTCGATCTCCACGCTGCGGATGCCGACGTCCAGCGCGTGGGCCAGATCGAGCAGGTCCGGCAGCAGGCTGCGGGCGTCCTTGACGACCAGCTCGACCACATCGCCCTTGTCGCCCGAACGCGCCGCGCCCTCGACCCGGGCGAGGCGGCGGCACGCGTCCGCGTAGGCCGTGAGGCCGCCGACGGCGGTCAGCCGCACCCGGTCCCGCTCGGCCACCAGCGCCACCAGCTCTCGCGGGGTCCCCTCGGCGACGAGACCGCCCCGGTCGATGATGCCGACGCGGTCGCAGAGCCGCTCGGCCTCCTCCATGTAGTGCGTGGTGTAGAGGACGGCCATGCCCTCCTCTCCGAACCGGGTGACGCTCTCCAGGATCGCGTGCCGGCTCTGCGGATCGACTCCGACGGTCGGCTCGTCCAGCACCAGCAGCGTCGGCGAATGCACCAGCCCGGCGCCGATGTTGAGACGCCGGCGCATACCGCCCGACAGGGAGTCGACGCGGTCGCGGGCCCGGCCGCCGAGGTCGATGAGGTGCAGCACCTCGTCGACCCGACGTTCCAACCGGCGGCGGGGCAGCCGGTAGAGGCGGCCGAAGAACCGGAGGTTCTCGCGGACGCTCAGGTCCGGATAGAGCGCCACGTCCTGCGGGACGAAGCCGATGAGCTGCTTGGCCGGCCCGGCGGCGGTGTTCACCGGCAGGCCCGCCACGTGCACGGTCCCGGCGTCGGGGCGCAGCAGCCCGCACACCATCCTGATCGTCGTCGTCTTGCCCGCTCCGTTCGGCCCGAGCAGGCCGTACGTCTCGCCCGGGGCGATGCTCAGGCTCACGTCGTCGACGGCGGTGCGCTCGCCGAACCGCCGTACGAGGTGGGAGCATTCGAGGACGTTCTTCATTTGGCGCCACCTCATGGTGCGAGGGAGAAGTAGTTCTCTTCTTCTTGCGTGAAGTGCAGCCGCAGCACCGTGTGCAGCCCGTACAGGCAGGCCCGCAGGTCGTCGAGTTGCTCCGGGGCCAGGCTCCCGTCGGGGCCGACCAGGGTGAGGTGCGTGGCGATGCGGTGGGCGAGGCGGTCGATCTCGACGTGGGCGCGGCTCATCGTGGCGGTGGCCTCGGGGCCGCCGAGCGTGGGGGCGAGGGCCGGGTAGAGCTGGTGCTCCTCGGCGTACTCGTGCGGCAGGAGCCGTTCGGTGAGCAGACGGTGCACGTTGCGCACGGCCGCGAGGGCCTGTGGTCCGGGGCTGTCCGAGAGCTGGTCGGCGGCGGAGCGCACGGCCTCCAGGACGTCCTGAAGGTCGTCGTGCTCGGCCGCGAAGCGGTGGATGAGGGCCTGAGTGGAAGGCTGGAGCGCCGGGCGTGCCCCGCGGTCGTCGCCCAGCGCGCGCAGGGCGTTGAGGATCACCGCGACGTCGATACCCTCCTGGAGCAGGGCGCCGACGGCGGGCGGGAGCAGGCCGAGGGCGGCCGCGGCCATCGCGATCAGCGACAGCGCCATGCCGCCGAGCGCGCTCTGCACGGCGATGCGCCGGGACCGTACGGCGATGGCGACGGCGTCGGCCAGGCGGTCCACCCGGTCGGTGGTCAGCACGATGTCGGCGGCCTCGGAGGACGCCGTGGAACCCCGTGAGCCCATCGCGACACCGACGTCGGCAGCGGCGAGGGCGGGCGCGTCGTTCACGCCGTCGCCCACCATCACGGTGACGGCGCCCTCGCGTTCGGCCCGCACCGCGGTGACCTTGTCGGCCGGGGACAGGCTCGCCCGCACGTCGTCGAGTCCGAGCACGGCGCCGACCTCGTGGGCGGGTTCGGCGCGGTCGCCGGTGAGCATGACGAGCCGTTCGATGCCCGCCGAGCGCAGCCGGCGCAGCGTGCGTGGCGCGTCGTGGCGCAGCGGGTCGCGCAGCAGGACGGCACCGACCGGGCGACTGTCCACGGTGAGCCAGACGACGGTCGCCCCGTCCAGGACGGCCCGGTTGTCCGCCGAGCGGGCCCAGGCGGGCTTCTCCGTACCGGCGTCGAGGCCGCCTACGCCCATGCGACGCCCCGCGATGGTGCCCCGCGCGCCACGGCCCGGCTCCTCGGACACGTCCGTGGGCATGGACAACCGCAGTCCCCGCTCCCGGGCGGCGTCGACAAGGGCGCGCGCGAGGACGTGCGGCGAGTACTGGTCGAGCGAGGCGGCCAGCCGCAGCACCTGGGACGGCTGCCAGCCGTGGGCGGCGATCACGTCGAGCACCCGGGGATGGCCGCCGGTGAGGGTGCCGGTCTTGTCCAGCAGCAGTGTGCGGGCCCGGCCGAGGTTCTCCAGCGCTCCGCCGTCCCGGATCACCACGCCCAGGCGCGAGGCCCGCGACAGCCCGGAGACCACGGCCACCGGTGCCGCCAGCAGCAGCGGGCACGGCGTGGCGACCACCAGAACCGCCACCGCCCGCACGGCGGAACCGCTGATCAGCCAGGTCAGCCCTGCCACGGCCACGGTGAGCGGCAGGAACCAGGCCGCGTACCGGTCGGCGAGCCGCACCACGGGCGCCGACTCCGCGGAGGCCTGCCGGGCCAGCCGCACGATCCCGGCGTACGTGCTGTCCTGCGCCGTCGCGGTGGCACGCAGTTCGAAGGCACCGCCCGCGTTGACCGCACCACTGCGCACCGACTCGCCCGGCGCGTGCCGCACGGCCAGCGGTTCTCCGGTGAGAACGGACTCGTCGAGCTCGGCCGGGTCGTCCGCCACGCTCCCGTCGACGGGGACGACCTCGCCGGGCCCGACGACCAGCAGGTCACCGACGGCGACTTCGGTCAGGGGCACCGTACGCACGTCGGTGCCGGTGCGGCGCCGGGCGGTGCGGGGCGCGTGCTCCAGCAGGGCGCGCAGATCGCGCGAGGCCCGCTGCCGCGCGGACGCCTCCAGCGCCCGTCCGGTGGCGAGCATCAGCGCGATCAGGGATCCGGCCAGGTACTCGCCCACGGCAAGGGTGCCGCCCAGCGCCAGGACCGCGATCAGGTCCACGCCCGCCTGGCCGCGGCGCAACGCGCCCAGCACCCAGCCGACCGCCGGCCCCACCGCGACGACCGTGCCCAGGGCCCAGCACAGGTCGGCGAGGCCGGTGGCGCCCGCGAGCCAGAAGACCCCGCCCACGGTCAGGGCGACGACGGTGTCGGCCAGCAGGAGCGATTCCAGCGGCGGCATACGGGAGAAGGCCGTCAGCAGCCGGTGCGACGGCCTCTCCTGAAGGAAGCGGTTCATGACGGTCCTCGCCCCGGGCGGCTCAGTCGTGCGGGACGACGGCCACGGGGCACGGCACATGGTGCAGGGCCGCGTGGGCGACCGGCCCGAGCTTCCAGGTCAGGTGCGACGGATGGCGCCTGCGCCCGACGACGGTGAGGCAGCCATGGGCGGACGCGGTCAGCAGCACCTGCGTGGCGGGGCCCACGGCCACATGCTTGGTGACGGGGACGTCGGGGAACTTCTCCCGCCACGGTGCCAGCGCGCCGGCGAGCCGCGCGCGCTCCTCGGCCTCGGGGTCCTCGTCGAGCCGGGCGGCGAGCGAGGTCAGGGGCAGCGCCCGCACGGCCCGCAGCCGCGCGCCGCGCGCCGCGGCCGCGGTGAACGCGAACTCCAGCAGCGGGTCGGCCACCCCTCCCGGCTCCTGCACCCCGACCACGACCTCGTCGCGGTCCGCCGCCGCGGGGTGGCCCCAGCCCGCCTCGACGGCCGGATCGCCCGCCCGCACGGCGACGGTCGGACAGGGCGTGAGCCCCAGCACATGCAGGCTGATGGAGCCGAGCAGGAAGCTCGCCACGGAGCCGTGCCCGCGCGAGCCGAGCACGAGCATCGACGCGCTCTCGCCGCGCTCCAACAGGGCGTGTGCGGCAGGAGCCGACACCAGTTCCGTGGTCAGGGCCAGGTCACCGTGGTGATGCAACAACTCCGCAGAGGCTCGCTCCAGGAGCTCCCGGCCGTAGCGCTGCTTGCTGTGCGCCTCCTGGACGATGGGCACGTCCAAGGGCTGCGTGGTCCAGGAGTGGAGCAGTACCAAGGGCAGATGACGGTCCACGGCCTCACGGGCGGCCCACCACGCGGCCGTCACGCTCGCGGGCGAACCGTCGAGTCCGACGACGACAGGTCCGGTCATGACGCACCTCCGGTGTAGGCGCCGCAAACGGTTCCCCGCCGCCGCGCGTGTCTTCCCTCGCCGCTTCCAGCGTGGGAGTCCGGCCGTTGCCGGGACGAGGGCCGGATGGGGGCGTTCCCGGGCCCGTACGGCCCTGTGCGGGGTCCGACCGGCGGGGCGAGTCTGGGAGGACAGGAGTGGGGCGAGGACGGCCCGGTGGAGATCGCCGGGTCAGGGGCCCGGCCGCATGGTGCTGCCCTCGCCCCGTCGTAGGGAGCCTGACGGGCCCGGCACGGGGACGTCGTACGCGTCCGTGGATCCCGTCGGGAAAGGGGAGCGAGATGAACGGCCCGGTAGTGGTGGGGGTGGACGGCTCGCCGTCGAGCATGGCGGCCGTGGAGGTCGCTGCGCGCGAGGCCGGGCTGCGGGGGGTGGGGCTGCGGCTGGTGCATGCCTTCAGCTGGCCGGCCGCGCACGTGCCGCCCGGCCGGCCCTGGGAGCCGAGCGGAGCCGGGCTGCGTGAACTGATCGACGGCACGCTCGCCAAGGCCCAGCGGCGCGCGCACGAGGCCGCGCCCGGGATCGATGTCATGCGCGAGGTCCTGGTCGGTGAACCGGTGATGGTGCTGGAGATCGAGTCCCGCTCGGCGTCCCTGGCCGTCGTCGGCAGCCGGGGCCTGAGCCGTTTCGGCGCTCTGTTGCTCGGCTCCACCGCCGGTCATCTGGCCGCCCACGCCGCATGCCCGGTGCTGGTGGTGCGCGGCAGGCCCGACCCGGCCGGGCCCGTCCTCCTCGCCGTCGACGGCTCGCCCGCCGCCCGCGGGGCCGCCGAGTTCGCCTTCGCGCAAGCCTCTCTGCACGGCACGGACCTGGTGGCCCTGCACGCCTGGAACACCCAGTCCGAGCGCGCCTACGACGGACCGTCCGACCCGCCCTTCGTGACGTACGACGAGGACCGGCTGCGCGACGAGGCGGAGCGGGTGCTCGCCGAGGCGCTGGGC
This sequence comes from Streptomyces cyaneochromogenes, assembly GCF_003963535.1. Taxonomy (GTDB): domain Bacteria; phylum Actinomycetota; class Actinomycetes; order Streptomycetales; family Streptomycetaceae; genus Streptomyces; species Streptomyces shaanxiensis. Next base: position 9,743,290 of record NZ_CP034539.1, read on the forward strand.
GGACTGGGGGAGAAGTACCCGGACGTCGCCGTGCACCGCACCCTGGTGCGCGGCCGGATCCGGCACTCGCTCATAGAGGCGAGCGCCGAGGCCGGGCTCGTCGTGGTCGGGGCGCGCGGACGGGGCGGTTTCGCCGGGCTGCTGCTGGGATCGGTCAGTCAGGCGGTGCTGCACCACGCGCACTGCCCGGTCGCCGTGGTCCGGACGGGCGAGGTGTGACCGTGGGCGAGCGACTGGCGGCAGAGGTCGCGCCGGAGCCGGTTGCGGGGGCGGACGTCCATCGGCTCGCCCCCGAGCAGGCGGCGGCTCGTCTCGGCGTCGACCCGGCGACGGGTCTGAGCACGCGCGAGGCCCATGAGCGCGCCACGGCCTTCGGACCGAACCTGCTGGCCGAACCGGCCCGGCGGCCCGAATGGCTCAAGTTCCTGGACCAGTTCCGCAACTGGCTGATCGGCATCCTGCTGATCGCCGCCGTGGTGGCCGGTGCCATCGGCGACATCAAGGATGCCGTCGTCATCACCGTCGTCCTCCAGATCAACGCCGTCCTCGGTTACCTCCAGGAGCGGCGCGCCGAGCGCAGCCTGGAGGCGCTGCACCGGATGCTCGTGCCCACCGCCCGCGTACGCCGCGACGGCACGGAACGAGTGGTCGAGGCCCATACCCTCGTACCCGGCGACGTGGTTGTGCTGGAGGCCGGCGACCGCGTCCCCGCCGACGGGCGGCTCACCGTCGCGGAGTCGGTGGAGGTCGCCGAGGCGGCCCTGACCGGAGAGTCCCAGCCGGTCACCAAGAGCACCACAGCCGTCGAACCCACGGCGACCGGCCCGGTGCCGCTCGCCGAACGCAGCAGCATGCTGTTCATGAACACGGCGGTGACCCGGGGCCGTGCCGAGATGATCGTCACGGCCACCGGTATGCGCACCGAACTCGGCGCGATCGCCGAGGCGTTGCGCACCGGCCCCGAGCCGGCCAGCCCGCTCCAGATCCAGCTGGACAGCCTCGGCCGCCGGCTCGCGCTGCTGAGCGGCGTCGCGGTCGTCGCCTACGCGCTCGTCGCCCTGGTCGAGGGGGAGAGCCTGGCGGACATCGGCCTGCGGGCGGTGGCCCTCGCGGTCGCTGCGATCCCCGAAGGGCTGCCCGCCGTCCTGGCCCTGACGCTCGCGCTCGGCGTCTACCGCATGGCCGGGCGTGGCGCCATCGTCAAACGCCTGGCCTCGGTCGAGTCCCTCGGCTCGGCGACCGTCGTGTGCAGTGACAAGACGGGCACGCTGACCCTCAACGAGATGACCGTACGGTCCCTTTGGACCGCCGGAAGGCTCTACGAGGTGACCGGCGAGGGCTACGGCACCCGGGGCACCGTCCGCGGCGGCGAGGGACACGAAGACCAACTCCTGTGCGCGGTCCTGCCCTTCGCCCTCTGCAACGACGCCCACTTGACCGACGAGGGTTTCGTGGGCGATCCCACGGAGGCCGCGCTGGTCGTCCTCGCCGCCAAGACCGGTGTCGATGCCGACGGGCTACGGGCCGAGCTGCCGCGCACCGGCGAGCTGCCCTTCGACGCGGCCACCAAGTACATGGCGACCTTCCACCCCGAGACCGACGGCCGCACCCGCGTCCACGTCAAGGGCGCGGTGGACGTCCTGCTGGGCCTGTGCACCGACGTAGAGACGGACGACGGCGTACGCACCCTGGACGACGGGCAGCGGGGCGAGATCGAGGCCGTGGCCACACGGCTCGGCGGCTCGGGACTGCGCGTCCTCGGCGCCGCCACCGCCCTGGTGGACGGCACGCCGGACCCCACCACGCTTGCGGGTCTCACCCTCGTCTCCATCGCCGGGATCGCCGATCCGCCGCGGCCCCAGGCCAGGGACGCGATGGCGCTGTGCCGCTCGGCGGGCGTCGCGGTGAAGATGATCACCGGTGACCACGCCGACACCGCCACGGCCATCGCCCGCGAGCTCGACATCGACGGCCAGGTGGTGACCGGTGCCGAGCTGGACCGGATGGGCGAGGACGAACTCGCCGCGCGCATCGACGACATCGGTGTGTTCGCGCGGGTCGCCCCGGAGCACAAGGTGCTGATCGTGCGGGGCCTGACGGCCCGGGGACACATCGTCGCCATGACCGGCGACGGCGTGAACGACGCGGCGGCGCTGCGGGCCGCCCACATCGGCGTGGCGATGGGCCGCACCGGCACGGACGTGGCCAAGGAGGCCTCCGACGTCGTCCTCACCGACGACGACTTCTCCACGATCGTGCGGGCCGTGCGCGAGGGACGCGCGATCTACGACAACATCGTCAAGTTCGTCCGCTTCCAGCTGGCGACCAACGTCGGCGCCATCCTGACCCTGCTGGCCGCCTCCCTCGCAGGCCTGCCCGCCCCGCTGACCGCGGCCCAACTGCTCTGGGTCAACATCATCATGGACGGCCCGCCCGCCATGGCGCTGGCCGTCGACCCCGCCCGCGACGACGTGATGCGCCATCCGCCGCGCGACCCGGCGGAGCGGATCCTGGACGCCCGCCGACTGCTGGCCATCACCCGGGCCGGCGCGGTCATGGCGCTGGGCACGGTGGCAGTGCTGGCCCTCGCCCGCGAACAGGTCGACACCGACACCGCGCTGACCATGGCGTTCACCACGTTCGTCCTCTTCCAGCTGTTCAACGCCCTGAGTGCCCGCGCGGACAACGGTCCTCTGCTCGGCCGCCACCAGTTCCGCAACAGGACGCTGTGGCTGTGTCTGGCCGGTGTGCTGGCGGTGCAGGTCCTCGCCGTCCATCTGCCGTGGGCGCGCACGGTGTTCGGCACGGTGCCGCTCGACGCGGGGCAGTGGGCGGTGTGCCTGGGGACGGCATCCACGGTCCTGCTGGTGGAGCTGGCCGTACGTGGGGTGCGGCGGCTCGCACGGTCGGGGCAGCGATGAGCGGTAGGCAGCGCCTTCTGCCCCCGCCTACGGCTCATCGCCCCCTGCTCAGCGGGGAATCGGCAGTACGCCGCCCTCCAGCGTCTGCGACACCGTACGCCGCGGGGATGGCGGACCCTTCGGGCCGTAGCCCAGGCGGATCATCATCTGGGCGTGGCCCCGCCGGTCGTCGTGCGGCGTGGGTCCGAGCTGCTCGCGCAGGTCGGGCCATTCGAGCGCCTGGTGCAGCAGCGATGTCCGGATGCCGTGGGCGGTGGCTACCAGCAGGACGCGTTCCAGGGCCTGCCCGGCCCGCAGCCAGTCTGCACGCCGGTCGTGCGCGGTGGACAGCACCGCGATCGTCGGCCGGGCCTCGAACGGGCGGGCGGTCAGGGCCGCAGGGTGGCGGTGGGCGCCGAAGTCCCGCATGGGGATGCGGTCGCGGTAATCCTGCGCTCCGACGGCCGACGGCGGGATGCCGAGCCCCGTGTGGTCCGGCTCCTGGGCCCAGCGGCGGCTCTCCGCGGACCGGTCCGGGTCGGCCGTGGTGCGCTGCTCCCCCTCGCGCGTAAGGCGCAGCACCCGGTCGGTTGCGTCTGGGTCGTGCCGGCCGAGCACGGCACCCTCGGTGTGAGCGGCTTCGGCGAGTTCGGCCAGGACAGCGCCGGGGAGCGGCAGGTCGGCGAAGGGCAGCCGACTGCTGTGCCGGTGCCACAGGGCGTCGTACAGCCGAGGGGCTGTCGAGAAGCGGGCCGGACCGCCCAGCCGTACGGTCGCGAGCAGGCCGGGTTCGTCGGGGCGGGGCAGCAGCCGGGTCACCGGCACCCGGCCGAAGTGGGCCACGGCGACGCGGAGATTGAACAGCGCGCAGCCCACGGAGATGTGCAGGGCGCGCGCCGACGGGTCGGTATGACGCAGGCCGCGCTCGGCCGCCGCACGGATCTCCAGCGCGTCGTCGTCCGGGTCGAGGCGGAACCGCCAGGGCTGGGTGTTGTGGATCGAGGGAGCGGCCGACGCCGCCGAGACGAACGTCTCCAGGGTCGGAACGCCAGGAAGCGCGGTGGGCATGGTGGGCACGGAGGGCTCCTCCCCGCCGCCCCGCACAGAGAGGGCGGTGGGGCGGCTCGATGACCCTTCCCAGGGTGGCCCGCATGCCACCGTCAGGGCATGGGCCGTACGGCCCGACAGCGTGCCGGAGGGCCCAACGGCCTGTCGGGCGGCTTCGGTTCGGATCAGCTTGGGCGCAGGACGCTCCAACGGTGCGCCGAGCGGCGTCGGTTCGGCTCGGCGTGCGGTACAGCCGTGGCTCGCGTCAGCGTGCCGGACGGTCACCCGTCGTCTCGGGCTGCTCCAGGTGCGTGGCGAGAACGGCGGCCTGGACGCGGCGTTGGACACCCAGCTTGGCCAGCAGCCGGGAGATGTGGTTCTTGACGGTCTTCTCCGACAGGTACAGCCTCTTGCCGATCTCTCGGTTGGTGAGTCCGTCCCCGATGAGCGCGAGGATCTCCCGCTCACGCGGTGACAGCCCCGCGAGCTCCGGCGCCTCGGCCGGCGCCTCGGCGGGTTCGGCGCGCAGCGAGCGCATCAGCCGGGCTGTCGTCGCCGGGTCGAGCATGGACTGCCCCGAGGCGACCGTCCGCACCGCCGACACCAGGTCCGACCCGCGGATCTGTTTGAGCACATAGCCGGACGCCCCGGCCATGATCGCGTCGAGCAGGGCGTCCTCGTCGTCGAACGACGTCAGCATCAGACAGGCCAGCTCCGGCATCTGGCTGCGCAGCTCACGGCAGACGGTGATGCCGTCGCCGTCCGGGAGGCGTACGTCGAGCACGGCCACGTCCGGGCGTACGGCGGGGGCCCGGACCAGGGCATGCTCGACGTTCGCGGCGTCACCGACGACGGAGATGTCCGGCTCGGCGTCCAGCAGGTCGCAGAGCCCGCGACGGACCACCTCATGGTCGTCCAGCAGGAAGACGCGGATCGGGACCTGCGCGGTGAAGGTGCGTGCCTCGGTCATGTGGACCCCTTGTTCCCCGGGTGCGTGACGGACCTGCGAGCCGTCCTGACGACGATCATCACGCGCCCGGGCCTCCGCGACTAGGGCCGACCGGCCCAACCCGTTCCCTCGGCGCGCCCCGACCGGGACCCTGCGCACTGGTCCGTCGGCGCCTGACGGTGGTGCGTGCGCTGAGCGTTCTGCCGGTGTTCGGCTTCCATTCTGCCCCTCAGGCGGCGCGCGGGATGGACTGTCCGGCGCGGAAATGGCGGAGTCGCCCCCAGAGCGTGGGTGAGGCAAGGGCAGGCCGCTGCCTCACGCCGCCGGGGTGTCCCGCCCGTCCAGCTCGAACACCACGTCCACAACCCCCTCTACCGCCCGCACCAGCCGCGCCGCCACCGGTACCAGCGACGTGTCCCGGATCCGGCCGCCCAGGCGCACGACGCCGTCGAGGACGTCGATGCGTACCGCCGATCCGGGGACCGGGAAGAGATAGGCCACGACCTCTCGCCGTACCTCCTCCGCGATCTCCTCGTCGCTCCGCAGGAACACTTTCAGCAGGTCGGTCCGGCTGACGACACCCTCCAGGCGTCCGTCCGCGTCGACCACGGGCAGGCGCTTGACCCTGGCGCGTGCCATGGTCCGGGCGGCCTGCGCGAGCGTCGTGTCGGCCGTGACGGTGAGGGCGGGACGGGTCATCAGCTCGCCCGCGGTCACCGAACCAGCTTTCGCCAGGTCGGACAGCCGGCGCAGCTGCGTGTACCGGTCGGGGTCGCTGTCGCGGAACTCCTCCTTGGGCAGCAGATCGGCTTCGGAGACAACGCCGACGACCCGGCCCTCGCCGTCGACCACGGGCAGGGCGCTGACCTTGCGGTCCTGCAGGGTCCGTACGATGTCCTTGAACGCGGCGTCGCGGTCGGCGACGGCGACGTCACGGGTCATCACGTCACGCACGATGTGCGGTGATCCGGGCACGATGACTCCTTCAACTCCTTGATGGGTTTCGGCCGGGGCGCCGAGCGTGATCAGTGCACGGTCCCGCTGCCGTACGGGGCGTACAGGTCCAGCAGCCGGACACGGGCCGCCTGCAGGCGGTGGGCCACGACCTCGCCCACCCACCGGGCGATGCTCCGGCCGAACTCGGGGTCGCTCTGGCACATCGCGCGAACGGGCCTGGCGTCGAACTCGTACGCCCGCAGCAGCGAGGTCGCCTCCGCGCCCAGATGCCAGACGTGCGGCGGGTACAGCCAGGACCAGCCCAGGAGCTCGTTGTGGCCGAGCGACTCGATGACGGCGGCCCGGCGGCCGGGCACGCGCATGTCCAGGTCGACCGTGCCGGTCCGGATGATCCAGAACCGGTCGGCCTGCCCGCCCTCCTCGAAGAGCCGGGCGCCCAGCGGGAAGGACACCTCGCGGGCGACCCCCAGCAGCCGTTCCCGGTGGTCGGCGGGCAGCGCCCGAGGCATGCTCGTCGATGCGGGTGCGTTCATGGGATGCCTCCAGGTCGTGCGCACGGAGCTACCACCTCCAGCGTGAGTACGCACAACCGCCAGGGCCATGGGCCACCCGGCCCCAGGACCGGGCCACCTGGCGGCCCGCGCGAGCCCTTCGGCACCCTGTGCGGACGGGCGGGTCCGTCGTTCGATGGTGAGGGAGGGAGCGCCACTCGGCGCGGATACCACGGAGCGAGGCGGGGAGAGGGGCGGAAGTCATGCGTATCGTCGTCGCCCTCGGCGGCAACGCGCTGCTGCACCGCGGTGAGCGCCCCGACGCGGACGTCCAGACCACCAACATCGTCCGCGTCGCCACCGCGATCGCCGCCTTGGCCCACGACCACGAACTCGTCGTCACTCACGGCAACGCACCCCAGCTCGACCTCCTCGCGGCCCAGAGCACGGCCGACGCGGCCCTCACCGCCCCTTACCCGCTGGATCTGCTCGGCGCCCAGACGCAGGGCATGATCGGCACCCTCCTGGCCCGCACCCTGCACGACGTGCTCCCCGGACGCAGGGTCGTCACGCTCCTCACCCACACCCGGGTACGTGCCGACGACCCCGCCTTCGAGTACCCCACCCAGTTGGTCGGCCCGATCTACCCCGAGAAGCCGGCCCGCTTCCTGACGGCGAAGTACGGCTGGCACATGGCCGAGGACCGGCATGGCTGGCGTCGTGTGGTCCCCGCGCCCTCGCCCGAGCGGATCGTGGAGGGCGACACCGTCCGGGTGCTGCTGGAGACGGGGACCCTGGTGGTGTGCGCCGGCGGCGGAGGCGTTCCCGTCGTGGCCGACCGGGCCACCGGAGCGCTGCACGGCGTGGACGCCGTCGTGGACAAGGACCTCGCGGCCGCCCGGCTGGCCGAGGACCTGAAGGCGGACTTCCTGCTCGTGCTCACCGACGTACCGAACGTCTACGCCGACTACGGCACCCCCGACCAGCGGCCCGTCCTCGACACCACGCCGGCCGAACTGCGCGACGCTCTCCCCCACTGCCTCGAAGGCGTGGGAGGTACCCCCATCGCGCACCAGTCGATGGGTCCCAAGGCCGAGGCCGCGGCCCGTTTCGTCGAGAACACCGGCCAACTGGCCGCGATCGGGGCGCTGGACGCGGCGTACGAGATCGTGCACGGCCGTTCCGGGACTCTCGTACGGCCCGATCTGCCGGGCGCCTGACGCCCGGTCACTGCTCGCCGCTCCACTTCCGGTACGCGGCCACGGCCGACGGCAACGTCGGGAAGATCAGCCCCCGGCCCACCGATTCCGCCAGCCCGTACGCCTCCAGATCGTCCAGCAGGTCCTGCTTCACCCGGGCCAGCGCGAAGACGATGCCGCGCCGGGTCAGCTCACGGCGCAGGCCGTCCACCGCGTCCAGAGCGGTGATGTCGACCTCCACGTTCGCCTCGGTGTTGAGGACGAACCAGCGGACGGGGCCGGTCTGTTCGTCGACGGCGGCCAGGGCGCGGCGGTGGAAGTCCTGCGCGTTGGCGAAGAACAGCGGCGAGTCGTAGCGGTAGACGAGCAGCCCGGGGATGGTGCGGGCCTGCGGGTAGTCGTCCACGTCGTGCATACCGGCCACTCCGGGGACCAGCCCCTCGACGGCGTCGTGCGGCCGGGCCACCCGGCTCAGCAGCTCGGCCACGGACAGGCCGACGGCGACCAGCACGCCGTACAGCAGGTCCAGGGTGAGCACGCCGATCAGGCAGCCGACTGACAGGAGCAGTTCCCGCCGCCGGAAGGCGGCCAGCCGGGTGAAGCCCGCGAGGTCCATCATGCGGACCGCCGCGTACACCACCAGCGCGCCCAGCACAGCCGACGGAGTGCGGGTCAGCAGCGGGCTGAGGAACAGCAGCACCGCGAGCACCGCCACGCCCGCCACCAAGGAGTACGCCTGGCTGCGGGCGCCCGCCGAGGACGCGAGCGCGGTACGGCTGGCACTGCTGCTCACCGGGAAGCCCTGCAACCAGCCGGCGCCGAGATTGGTGACGCCCAGCGCCAGGAACTCCTGGTCGGCGTCGAGGCGGCCGTCCTCGTCGTCGCGACCCGCGAACGCGCGGGCGGTGAGGATGAAGTCCGTGTAGGCGACGAGCAGGACACCCAGGGCGGGCAGCACCAGCTGCGGCAGCTCGCTCAGGTCGGGCGCCGCCACGAAGGGCAGCCGGCCGGAACTTCGCCGATGACCTTGATCCCGTACCTGTCGTCGAGATCGAACACGGCCACGGCCGCTGTGCCCAGCACCGCCGCCAGCAAGGGGCCCGGCACGGCCCGCAGCAGCCACGCCGAGGTGAACAAGAACGCGATCGTGACGGCGGAGAAGACCACCGTCGCCGGATGCGCCTGCCCCAGGTGCCGTACGAATGACCACAGTTGCAGGAAGAACCCCGAACCCTCCGTGTCCACGCCGGTGAGCTTGGGCAGCTGGTCCACGATCATGATCAGGGCCACGCCCGCCAGATAGCCGATCAGGACCGGGCGGGACAACAGGTCGGCGACGAAGCCCAGACGCAGCACCCGGGCCGCCAGGCACAGCAGGCCGACCGTCACGGCGAGGGCGGCAGCCAGTGCGGCATAACGCTCGGGGTCCGCGCCGGCCAGAGGGGCCACCACGGTCGCCGTCATCAGCGCGGTCGTCGACTCGGGACCGACCGACAGCAGCCGGGACGAACCCAGCAGGGCGTACAGGCCGAGGGCGGGCAGGATCGCCCACAGCCCGGCGACCGGCGGCAGCCCGGCCACGCCCGCGTACGCCATCACCTGCGGCACGAGATACGCGGCCACGGTGACACCGGCGAGCAGGTCGCCGCGCAGCCACGAGCGGCGGTAACCGGCGAGGGCGGTGACCCCGGGGGCCAGACGGCGGATCGTGGGCATCAGGCGGTGCCACCCCGAGACGTGCCCGCCCGAGCCATGGGACATGGAGTTCCTTTCGCCGACTGCCTTCAGGATCCGTCGCGACCGCCCTGGCCGGCACGTCCGCGCGTTCAGGTTCGGTGGCCGACAGTCCCTGAGGAAGGGGCCGTTCAGCCCCACGAATGCTGACTTTCGGCACCGGGCGACGGCATGTCCGCGCCACGACAGTGGACGGTGTCAACAACGGATCCGTCCCGAGGGGGATGAAGGTCATGGCAGTTCACGATCAACCGCACCGGCACGTGGGATTCCGTCTCCCGTCCCTGCGCAGGGCCCGGACGGCCGAGGCGGCGGCCGATGCCACGGCGACGAGCGCCTATGTCTTCGCCGGGCTGCGGCTGCTGACCGGGTTCATCTTCCTGTGGGCGTTCCTCGACAAGACGTTCGGCTTCGGTTACGCCACCCAGTCCGGCAACGGCTGGATCGACGGCGGCTCGCCCACCAAGGGCTTCCTCAGCGGGGTCGCGGCCGGTCCGATGGAGTCGACGTTCCACGACTGGGCCGGGGACACCTGGGCGGACTGGCTGTTCATGCTCGGTCTGCTCGGCATCGGTGTCGCCCTGATCCTCGGTATCGGCCTTCGCCTGGCCGCCTTCGCGGGCACGCTGATGATGGCGCTGATGTGGATCGCGGAGTGGCCGCCCGCCAAGCACCTCTCCGACGGGTCGCCGAGCATGTCGACCAACCCGTTCGCCGAGTACCACGTCGTGTACGCCGTCGTTCTGATCGCTCTGGCCGCCGTTGGCGCTGGCGCGGTCTGGGGACTCGGCAAGGCATGGGCCCGGCTGTCGTTCGTCAGCCGCAACCCCTGGCTGCGGTGAACCCAGGGGCCGTTGGGCCGGTCGGGTCCCGGCCGGGGACCAAGCGGCCCCTGCAGCAGCGACACCCAAGATCCGACGCTGGTAACAGATCCCCGATCAGGAGGCAGAACCATGGTCCGCACTGTTGTCGCAGGTCTCGACGGCTCGTCCGAAAGCCGGGCCGCGGCCGAGTGGGCGGCCCGCGAGGCGAAACTGCGCGGCCTGCCGTTGAAGATCGTCCATGTCTGGGAGCCCGTTCCGGAACCCATGGCCCAGGCCCCGCTCCTCGGTGCCGAAACCCAGCAGCACTGGAGCGAGCGGGTGCCGCGCGAGGCAGCCGAGGGGATCAGGCTGCGCCACCCCGGGGTCGAGGTGACCACCGAGCACCTGACCGGAGGGTCGGCCGACACCTTGGTCAAGGCGGCCGCCGACGCGGAATTGCTGGTCCTAGGCTCGCGGGGACTCAGTGGGTTCGGCGGGTTCATGGTCGGCTCGGCCGGTCTCTCCGCTGTGGCGCACGCCGAGCGGCCCGTCGTCCTCGTCCGAGCCGGAGAACAGGCCGCGGACGAGCACGAGCCGGACTCGGTGGGCATCCCGTCCGCAGCCACGCCCTACCGGCCCGTCGTTCTCGGCCTCGACGCGGCGACCCCCGACGACGCGGTGATCGAGTTCGCCTTCGAGGAGGCCGCCCGCCGTGAGACAGGCCTGCGGGTGATCCACGGCTGGAACCTGCCCCCGTACTACGTCTACGGCCTCTCCGCCGACACCCAGCTGCACGACGAAATCGCCCGGCAACAGGCCGCCGTCCTGGCGGAAGCCCTGCGGCCCTGGCGCCAGAAGCACCCGAACGTCGAGGTCACCGAGCAGACCCCGTCCGGTAGCCCCGGCATCCGGTTGGTGGATGCCTCCCGCGAGGCCTCCCTGGTCGTCGTCGGCCGTCGCATCCGCCGCAGCCCGATCGGCGCCCACATCGGCCCCGTCGGCCACGCCGTCCTGCACCACGCCGCGGCCCCCGTCGCGGTCGTTGCCCACAACTGACCTCTATCTCTCATCCCGTTGTGAGGAGTTGACCCAATGAAGGCAGCGGTCGTCCGAGCCTTCGGCGAGCCCCTGGTCATCGAGGATCGCCCCGACCCCGAGCCCGGCCCCGGCCAGGTCCGCATTCGCGTCGAGGCCTCCGGGCTCTGCCACACCGACATCCATGCCGCCCACGGCGACTGGCCCGTCAAGCCCAACCCGCCGTTCATACCCGGCCACGAGGGCGTCGGCCTCGTCGAGAAGCTCGGCGATGGCGTCACCCACCTCAGCGTCGGCCAGCGGGTCGCCGTGCCGTGGCTCGGGAAGGCCTGCGGGCGGTGCGAGCACTGCCTGTCCGGCTGGGAGACGCTGTGCGAGCAGCAGATCAACACCGGGTACGGCTGCGACGGAGGGTACGCCGAGAAGATGCTGGCGTGGGCCGACTTCGCCCAGCCGGTACCGCAGGGTGTCACCGCCGTCGACGCCGCCCCACTGACCTGCGCCGGTGTGACCACGTACAAGGCGCTCAAGGTAGCCGACGTGCGGCCGACCCAGCTTGTCGCGATCTCCGGGGTCGGCGGGCTCGGTCACCTGGCCGTGCAGTACGCGAAGATCGCCGGGGCCACCGTCGCGGCCATCGACGTGACCGACGAGAAGCTCGAACTCGCCGCCGAGCTCGGCGCCGACCTCGTGGTCGACGCCCGCAAGCACGACGTCGGCGAGGTGCTCAAGCGGTACGGCGGCGCCCACGCGGCCATCGCCCTCGCCGTGAACGAGGACGCGTTCACAGCCGTCAACTCGGGGCTGCGACGCGGCGGCAAGCTCGTCATGGTCGCCCTGCCCGCTCACGGCACCGTGCACGTCCCGATCTTCGACACCGTCCTGAACGGGACAAGCGTGATCGGCTCGATCGTCGGCACCCGGCAGGACCTCGCCGAGGTCTTCCAACTGCACGCGGCCGGACGCACCAGGGTCATCTGCGAGACCCGTCCGTTGACCTCTGTCAACGAGTCCATCGAGGACGTTCTGCGCGGCCAGGTCAAGGCTCGCATCGTGTTCGACCTAGGCGTGGGGCGGTGAGGGCGATGGACCTGTCGATCGTGGTCGGCGTGGACGGCTCCGAGCCCAGCCTGCGCGCCACGGACTGGGCGTCCGACGAGGCCGCGCTGCGAGGCGTGCCCCTACGGGTGGTGTACGCCTGCCTCTGGGAGCGCTATGAAGGGGCCGCGCTGGCCAAGGACCTCGGCAAGCCCTCCGCGCAGGCACTGCCCCAGGAGATCACCGGTGCCGCTGTCCGACGGGCGCAAGCCCGGCACCCCGATCTGAAGGTGACGGCCGATGTCGTGTTCGAAGAGCCTGAGTACGCCCTGGTGAGGGAGAGCCGGAACGCCTCCGCGCTGGTAGTCGGCAACCGCGGCCGCAGTGGCCTCGCCGCGGCGCTGCTCGGCTCCGTCAGCCTGACGGTCGCCGCGCACGCCCACTGCCCGGTGATCGTGCTGCGCGGCAGCCACGACAACCAGGCCACGCCCCCGGTCCACGGACGCGTTGTCGTGGGCGTCGGCGAGGAGGCCGAGGACCCGGCCGCCGTGCGCTTCGCCTACGAGGAGGCCCGACGTCGCGGGGTCCCCCTGGAGGCCTTACGGGCCTGGCGGTGCCCCGCGCACGAGACGACCGACCACCCCCTGCTGGCCGACGCACCCGCCCGGCTGCACGAGCAGCACGCCGAGGAGACCCTCTCGGCGGCACTGCGCGATGCCCCAGCGGACGTGGAGCTGCACCGTCGTACCGTCGAGGGCCACGCCCGCCGCGTGCTGGTGGACGCCTCGCACGGCGCCGACCTGCTGATCGTCGGCGCCAAGCGCCGCACCGGACACCTCGGCCTCCAACTCGGCCGCGTAGCCCACGCGGCACTGCACCACTCGGCCTGCCCAGTCGCTGTCGTGCCGCAGCCGACGTGAGCGCCGTGCCCGTCTCGGAGACACGGTCGGCTTCGGCGGGGCCGCGATGCGTGCCACCCGCGGGTTGAGGTGTTCGGTGACCCCTTTGGTGGTGCCGCCCTTGCCCACCATGTCCCGCCCCCCACTCGACGACTTACGGAGTCACCGATGCCCGAGCTCGAACACCAGGACAGCAGCGTTCTGACCGACGACGAGCTGCGCACCCTGGACGCCCACTGGCGGGCCGCCAACTATCTGGCCGCCGGACAGATCTATCTGCTGGCCAACCCGCTGTTGCGGGAGCCGCTGCGGGCGGAGCACATCAAGCCGCGGCTGCTCGGCCACTGGGGCACGTCGCCCGGCCTGAACCTCGTGTATACCCACCTCAACCGCGTGATCAAGAAGCGCGAACTGGACGCCCTGTGCGTGTGGGGCCCGGGGCACGGCGGGCCGTCCGTGCTTGGAGGTGCCTGGCTGGAGGGGTCGTACAGCGAGACCTACCCGGACGTCGGCCGGGACGCGGCCGGCATGGGACGGCTGTTCCGGCAGTTCTCGTTCCCCGGTGGCGTGCCCAGCCACGTGGCGCCGGAGACACCGGGGTCGATCCATGAGGGCGGCGAGCTCGGTTACTCCCTCGCGCACGCCTAGGGCGCCGCCTTCGACAGTCCGAACCTGTTGGTCACCTGTGTGATCGGTGATGGTGAGGCGGAGACCGGCCCGCTTGCCGCCTCCTGGCACTCCGACAAGTTCCTGGACCCGGTCCACGACGGGGCCGTCCTGCCGATCCTGCACCTCAACGGTTACAAGATCGCCAACCCGACCGTGCTGTCCCGCCTGCCCCAGCACGAACTCGACGCCCTGCTGCGCGGCTACGGCCACGAACCCCTCTACGTCACTGGCGACGACCCGGCCACCGTCCACCGCGCCATGGCCCGTGCCATCGACGACGCCCTCGACCGGATCGCCCTGCTCCAGCGCACGGCCCGCGAGGAAGGCATCGGCGAGCGCGCGCACTGGCCCATGAGCGTCCTGCGCACTCCCAAGGGCTGGACCGGCCCCGCCGAGGTCGACGGCGTGCCCGTCGAGGGCACGTGGCGCGCGCACCAGGTCCCGCTTGCAGGGGTACGGGAAAACCCGGAGCACCTGCGGCAGCTGGAGGCATGGCTGCGCTCGTACCGTCCCGAGGAACTGTTCGACGCCGACGGCCGGCCCGTCGCCGACGTCCTCGCCTGCGTCCCCGAGGGCGCGAGGAGGCTCGGTGCCACCGCTCACGCCAACGGCGGCCTGCTCGTGCGCGAGCTGCCGCTGCCGTCCCTCGACCGCTTCGCGGTGCCGGTCGACAAGCCGGGCACGACCCTGCACGAGCCGACCCGGGTCCTCGGCGACTTCCTGGAACAGGTCATGAAGGACACCCGTTCCCGGAGGGACTTCCGGGTCGTAGGCCCGGACGAGACTGCCTCCAACCGACTTCAGGCCGTCTTCGACGCCAGCGGCAAGGCCTGGCAGGCCGGGACACTGCCGGTCGACGAGCACCCGGACCGGCACGGCCGGGTGATGGAGATCCTCTCCGAGCATCTCTGCCAGGGCTGGCTGGAGGGCTACCTTCTGACCGGCCGGCACGGGCTGTTCTCCTGCTACGAGGCCTTCGTCCACATCGTCGACTCCATGGTCAACCAGCACATCAAGTGGCTGAAGACGTCGAGGGAGCTGCCGTGGCGCGCCCCGATCGCCTCCTTGAACTACCTGCTCACGTCGCACGTCTGGCGCCAGGACCACAACGGCTTCTCCCACCAGGACCCCGGCTTCGTCGACCACGTCCTCAACAAGAGCCCGGAAGTCGTACGGGTCTATCTGCCGCCGGACGCCAACACGCTCCTGTCCGTCGCCGACCATGCCCTGCGCAGCCGCGACTACGTCAACGTGATCGTGGCCGGCAAGCAGCCCTGCTTCGACTGGTTGTCCATGGATGCTGCCCGCGCCCACTGCGCGCGCGGGGCCGGCATCTAGGACTGGGCCGGCACGGAGAACGGCGGCGAACCGGACGTGGTGCTCGCCTGCGCCGGCGACGTGCCCACCCAGGAGGTTCTGGCCGCCGCCCAACTGCTGCGCCGCCACCTGCCAGGCCTGGCCGTGCGCGTGGTGAACGTGGTCGACATGACCCGCTTGATGCCGCGTGAGGAGCATCCGCACGGGATGAGCGACTTCGAGTACGACGGCCTGTTCACCGCGGACAAGCCGGTGATCTTCGCCTACCACGGCTATCCGTGGCTGATCCATCGCCTCGCCTACCGCCGCACCGGCCACCCGAATCTGCACGTACGCGGCTACAAGGAGTCCGGCACCACGACGACACCGTTCGACATGGTCGTCCGCAACGACCTCGACCGCTACCGCCTGGTCATGGACGTCATCGACCGGGTCCCCCGCCTCGCGGTGCGCGCCGCCGCCGTACGGCAGTCGATGGCCGACGCCCGCACCCGCCACCACGCCTGGATCCGGGAGCACGGCACCGACCTGCCGGAGGTCGCGGAGTGGGCCTGGACCGCCTGACCGGGCTCTGCTGCCGACGAGCCTGGCATGCCTGATGCCCCTGCGCCGAGAGGGGCCGGACCGCCTGATCCCCGGCCTTCCCATGAGGGCCGACCGGCCCACCCGGACCGCCCGGTCAGCCCCTGTGGCCGCCGTCAATTCCGCTGGACGCTCGAAGTGAACCAGAAGACCCGAAGGAGTTCCGCGATGACGGACGACGCGCTCAGCCGGCCCACGGTCCACGCCCTGCTCGCGGACGGCACCACCGTGTGCATCCGCCCCGTACGGCAGGGCGACCACGATCAGGTGCATGGGCTGTACGAGGAGATGTCCCCGGAGAATCTGCGCCTGAGGTTCTTCGCAGCGAGCCGCCGCTCCGCAGCGATGGCCGCCGACCGGGCCTGCGCCCAGCCACACCCGGGGCACCGGGCCCTGCTGGCCGAGACCGCAGGCCGGGTGATCGGCCTCGCGGAGTACGACAGCGGCGGCACCGGGGTCACGGCTGAGATCTCCATCGCGGTCGCCGACGGACTGCACCACCGGGGCGTCGGCACCCTGCTCGTGGAGCACCTGGTCTCCGCGGCCCGCGCCGCGGGCATCACCACCTTCACCGCGGACGCGCTCAGCGAGAACCACGAGGTGCTGAAGCTCTTCGCCGACCTCGGCCTGCGCACGGCCCGCCACTTCGAGGGCCCCGAGGTGCGCTGCACCATCGCCCTCGACCAGAGCGACACCTATCTGACGGCCGTGGAGGAACGCGGCCGCGCCGCCGACGTCGTCAGCCTGGAACCGCTGCTGCGGCCGCGGACCGTCGCCGTCGTCGGCGCCGGACGCAAGCCGGGCTCGGTCGGCCGGGCAATCCTGCACCAGCTGCACGCGGGCGGCTACACGGGCCGCCTGTTCGCGGTGAACCCCGCCGCGAGCTCGATCCTCGGCGTGCCGTGCCACTCCTCGGTCGGCGCCCTGCCCAAGACCCCTGACCTCGCGGTCCTCGCCGTACCCGCCGCCGCGATCCCCGGCACCGCCGAGGAATGCGGCAAGGCGGGCGTACGCGCCGTGCTCGTCGTAACCGCCGGCCTGGACGCCGACCAGGCCCGGGCCCTGCTGGCCACCTGCCGTGAGCACGGCATGCGCCTCGTCGGCCCCAACTGCCTCGGCATCTCCAACACCGACCCGGAGCTGCGCCTGGATGCCACGTTCGCCGCCGGTCACCCACGCCCCGGGACGGCGGGCGTCGCCGTGCAGTCCGGCGGCGTCGGCATCGCACTGCTCGACGGGCTGTCCCGGCTCGGCATCGGCGTCTCCTCCTTTGCCTCCCTCGGCGACAAGTACGACGTCAGCGGCAACGACATGCTCCAGTGGTGGGAGAGCGACGGCCGTACCGACCTCGCGCTGCTGCACCTGGAGTCCTTCGGCAGTCCGCGCGCCTTCTCCCGTACCGCGCGCCGTGTGACTCGCCGGATGCCGGTCCTGACCGTCGACGCCGGCCGCACCGAGGCCGGCCGTCGCGCCGCCGCCTCGCACACCGCGGCCGCCGCGACGCGCACCATGACCCGCGGCGCCCTGTTCACCCAGGCGGGCATCACCGCGACGCGCTCGGTGGGCGAACTCCTCGAAGCCGCGGCCCTGATGCATTCCCAGCCGTTGCCCGCGGGACCCCGCGTGGCCATCGTGACCAACGCCGGGGGAGCGGGTGTCCTCGCGGCCGACGCCTGTGCCGAGGTCGGGCTGGAGCTCTCGGCGCCCGGCGCCGAGTTGATCGACGACCTGCTCGACGTGCTGCCCGCGGGCGCCGCCGTCGGCAACCCCGTCGACGCCACCGCCGCCGTCACGGAGGAGCAGCTCGGCGACTGCGTGGACCGGATCATGCGGAGCGGTGGCTTTGACGCCGTCCTCGTGGCTCTCGTCCCCACCGCGGTTGCCGCGGCGACCGGCGACGACCTCGTGCGGGCCATCACCGGCGCGCCCGGCCGTCATCCCAAGCCGATCGTCGTGGTACGGCTCGAACAGGGCCTGCCCGTCGAGCTGTTGCCCGCCGCCGAGGACAGCACCATTCCCTCCTACGCCGAACCCCAGGCGGCTGCCCGGGCGCTGGCCCACGCCGCCCGCCGCACCGCTTGGCTCGCCCGGCCGGCCGGGACCGTCCCTGACCTCGACGGAGTCGAGACGCAGCGCGCCCACGCCGTCGTCGACGCCTACCTCGACCGGCACCCCGACGGCGGCTGGCTGGACCCACGCGAGTGCGCCGAACTCCTTGGCTGCTATGGCATTCCCCAGCTCGCCTGGGCCTGGGCGGACACCGAGGACGACGCAGTCCTCGCCGCCGACCGGCTGCGCGGCGCCGACGGCCGGGTCGTGATGAAGGGGCACTGGCCGGGACTGGTGCACAAAACCGCCGAACACGCCGTCCATCTCGACCTGAGGGGCGACCACCAGGTCCGCGCCGCCTTCCGGGACCTGGAGACCCGGTTCGCCGGCCTGCTGGAAGGCGTCGTCATCCAACCACTCGCCGACCGCGGCACCGAACTGTTCGCTGGCGTCGTCCAGGACCAGGTCTTCGGCCCCCTCGTCCTGTTCGGGCTCGGCGGCACCGCGACCGAGATCCTCGCCGACCACGCGGCCCGGCTCGCCCCGCTCACCGACCACGATGTCCACGACCTGATCACGGCCCCGCGCTGCGCCCCGCTCCTGCTCGGCGCTGGGGGTACCCCCTCTGGGGGAGGCGCCCGGCCCGTCGACCTCCAGAGCCTCGAACAACTTCTGCTGCGGCTGTCCCGCATGGCGAGCGACCTGCCGCAGCTGGCCGAGGCCGACTTCAACCCCGTTCTCGCGACACCGGGCGGAGCCACCGTGCTCGATGCGCGCGTACGCCTGCTGCCCCGCAGGCCCCAGGATCCGTATCTGCGCCGACTCCGCTGAGGAGGAAGAAGCCATGAAGCACAACAAGGTCGGCTCCGTGATGACCACGGAGGTCGTCCGCGCCGAGTACGGCACCCCGTTCAAGGAGGTCGCCAGGATGCTCGGTGACCACCGCATCAGCGGACTGCCGGTCGTCGACGACGACGAGAAGGTCATCGGCGTGATCTCGGAGACGGACCTGATGATCCGGCAGGCCGAGGTCCCCGACCCCTTCGAGCCGAAGAAGCGCTTCCGCCTCGACCGGCTGACCCGTGCCCGGCGCGAGCGGGCCGTGAAGGCCCGGGCCCGCACCGCCGGCCAGCTGATGACCGAGCCGCCGGTCACGGTCCACGCCGACGACACCATCGTCGAGGCCGCCCGGACCATGGCCCAGCACCACATCGAACGGCTGCCCGTCCTGGACGAGGAGCAGCGGCTCGTCGGCATCGTCACCCGCCGCGACCTGCTCCAGGTCTTCCTGCGGCCCGACGCGGCCATCCGCGCCGAGGTCGTCGACGAGGTGCTGGTACGCGCCCTGTGGCTGCCGCCGCGCAGTATCGCCGTCTCCGTGACGGAAGGCGTGGTGACGCTGCTGGGCCAGATGGAACGCAAGAGCGAGACGGAGATCGCCGTCTCGATGACCCGTCAGATCGACGGCGTGGTCGCGGTTGTCGACAAGCTCGACTACCGGCTGGACGACTCGCACGCGCGGCCGGACGAGCAGGCACTGCACGGCATCGCCGACGACTGGCTGCGCAAGCTGTGACGTTGTGAAAGGAGGCGGACCACCATGACCACCAAGGTGCTGATCGCATACGGGACGACGAACGGATCGACCGCGCAGATCGCCGAGGCCGTGGCAGAGGTCCTGCGTAAGGAGGGCCTCACCGCCGAGGCGCTGCCGGCCGGTGCCGTCGAGAGCGTTTCGCCGTACGACGCCGTCGTCGTCGGCGGCGGACTGTACGCCGGACGCTGGCACAAGGACTCCCGCCGGTTCCTCCGCCGACACCGCCGTGAGCTGGCCGAACGTCCGCTATGGCTGTTCAGCAGTGGGCCGCTGGACCCGTCGGCGTCGGAGCGGGACATCCCGCCCGTGCCCGGCCTGAAGCGCGCCATGAACCGGTTCGACACCAGGGGGCACGTCACCTTCGGCGGCTGCCTCCAGGAGGGCGCCAAGGGATGGGTCGCCCGGATGATCATCAAGAACGGAAAGGGCGGCGACTTCCGGGACTTCGCCCAGATCGAGGACTGGGCGCGGACAGTCGCCGACGAACTGGTGGCCAAGGGCTGAGCAAGGCTCAGCAGGTCAGGAACGGTCACGGAAGGCGTGCATCATGTCCCTGTCGTACGAGGGTCCGGGCCGCGTCTCCCGCGTGCGTGCGGGCCGGGCCGCTCTCCACCTGGCCCGCGCCGCCTCCCTGGCGCCTTCACCGCACAACAGCCAGCCGTGGCTCTTCGCCGAGGAGGGCCACGACCACGGCTTCGAGGTGCATGTGCACGGCGGGCGGCGGATGATGCTGACCGACCCGGCGGGCGGGAGGCGGTCATCGCATGCGGAGCCGCCCTGTTCAACGTGCGGATCGCCGTACGCGGGCTGGGCTTCCGGCCCGCCGTCGACCTCCTGCCGGAACCGGGCGACTCAACTACCTGGCCCACGTGGGTTACGCGGCCCATGCCCCGGCCACGCCCGAAGAGACGCGGCTGGCCCGCGCGATGCCCCACCGGCACACCCACCGCGGCCCCTTCGGACCCGAGCCGGTACCCGACACCCTCCTCTACGAACTACGCGACCACGCCCGCACCGAGGGCGCCGACCTGCGGATCATCGACGAACCGGAGCAACTCCGGCTGCTCGCCGACTTCGTGCATGCCGCCGAGGATGTGCCCACGCGCGGATCCGCGCCACGCCGCCGAGATCTTCCGGTCCGTCGGCACGGACGGGGTGCCCGTCGAGGCATGCCGTCACCACCCGGACGCCACGCTGCTCGCCGGCCGTGACTACCTCGGGTTCGCCCGGTACTACGCCCGACCGAGCCGCCGGTGTATCTCACGCACCGGGACCGTCGCCGTGCTGTCCACCCCTCACGAAAGCCGCACCGACTGGCTCCGCTCGGGGCGCAGGTGGTGCTGCGCCTCGGCCGCCCGCCGCGCACATGGTGCACACGGCGCCACCCGCCCGCCGAGGTACTGGTCCACGACGGCGTTCCGGTCCGGTGATGAGCATGACCCGGGCCGGGCGACTGTGCTGGCGCCTGAGGCGCAATCCGCTCAGGCGCCGCAGCTATCTGGTCGAAGCCTGGCTGCTGCTCCTGACCTGGGCACTCGCCATCGTGGCGGCCGTTGTCACGGGTGTCGCGACCGCGTACGCCGTCGAGCGGAACATGGACAGCTGGCGGGCCGAGCGGCGCGCCGTCACTGCAGTGCTCACCGAAGACGCGGACCTGCGCACGTCCGCCAACGAGGGCAGCGACGACGCCCGTGCCTGGGCCACCGTGCGCTGGACCGGGCCGGACGGCACATCCCGGACGGGCGTGACCCGCGTCGAGCCGGGCAGCCAGAGCGGGGACGCGACTCGTGTGTGGCTGAACGCCAAGGGGCAGCTCGTCCCCGAGCCGGCGACCGTCGACCAGGCCGAACTCCAGGGCGCCGTACTGGGCACCGTGGCCGCGGTGAGCGTCGGCGCCATGGTGACGCTCATCGGCTGGGGCGCATGCGCGTGGCTGGACCGGCGGCGGCTGCGGCAGTGGGACACGGAGTGGGCCGAGGTCGGTCCGCGATGGCGACGGAAGGCGGGCTGACGTCCTCAGGACATCCGGCCGCCTTCCGTCGCCATCGGCATCCGAGGTCTCTCAGCAGATCCGCGGCAACTGCTCCCCGAGCGGCATCTCCACGATCCGCCGGGCGCCCACCAGCGTGCGCAGCGTCACCCGCCCGGCAGGCCCGTCCGGCAGCACCTCCCCGATCCGTACCGCTCCCGAACCCTCTCCCACCGACCGCATGGCGCTCAGCGCGTCCTCGGCCGCGTCGGCGGCGACGAACGCGACCAGACACCCCTCGTTGGCGACGACCAGAGGGTCGAGACCGAGCAGATCGCAGGCCGAGGCGACCGGCTTGGGTACCGGCACCGCGCTCTCCTCGATCTCGACGGCGACGGACGAGTCACGGGCGATCTCATTGAGGGAGGCCGCGAGCCCGCCGCGCGTCGGATCGCGCAGCACGTGGACGTCGGCGCCGAGCGGCATCAGGGTGCGCACCAGGCGATGCAGCGGCCGGGTGTCGGAGGCGATGTCGCCCTCGAACCCGAGGCCCTCACGGGTGCTGAGCACGGTCGTGCCGTGCAGCCCGATCGGCCCGGACAGCAGGACCGCGTCGCCAGGGCGAGCCAGCGCGGCCGACGGATGCAGCGAGCCGTGCCGCTGCCCGATGCCGGTCGTGTTGATGAACAGCCGGTCGGCGGCACCGCGCCCCACCACCTTCGTGTCCCCGGTGACCACGGGCACCCCGGCGTCCTGCGCGGCTTTCCCCAACGAGCTCAGGACCGCCCGGAGTTCGGTCAGCGGCAGCCCCTCCTCAACAATGAGGGAGACGGACAGCGCGACCGGCCACGCGCCCCGCATCGCGAGGTCGTTGACCGTGCCGTGGACGGCTAGGGACCCGATGTCCCCGCCGGGGAAGAAGAGCGGGCTGACGACGAAACTGTCGGTGCTGATCACCAGTTCCCGGTAGCCGGGCAGCAGCGCCGCGTCCTCCATGGGGCCCGGGTCGCCGTCCAGGGCGGGCAGGATCACCCGGTCGAGGAGTTCCGCAGTGAGGCGGCCGCCGGCCCCGTGGCCGAGCAGCACTACCTCGTCGTCGTGATGGGGGGTGGGGCATTGGATGGTCATGCCGTGCTCCTCGCAGGAGTGCGTCCGGCCGCGTAGAAGGCGGCACACGTGCCCTCGGACGACACCATGGGCGCCCCCAAGGGATGGCGGGGCGTGCAGCGGGTGCCGTACGCGGCGCAGTCGGTGGGCAGTTTGGCCCCGGTGAGGATGGCGCCGGCGATGCACTCGGCGTCCTCGACGGGACACAGCCCGCCCACGTCGAAGCGGCGGGCGGCATCGAAGCGCCGGTACTTCTCGGCGAGTTCCAGCCCGCTGTCGGGCAGCGCCCCGATGCCCCGCCAGGCCCGGTCGGTGACCCGGAAGACCTCGCGGACCGCGTCCTGCGCCTCGGTGTTGCCGGAGCGCCGCACGGCCCGTACGTACTGGTTCTCCACCTCGAACCGCCCCGACTCCAGCTGCCGTACGGCCATGAGGATGCCCTCCAGCAGGTCCAGCGGCTCGAAGCCGGTGACCACGATCGGCACACGGTACTTCGCGGCGATCGGCTCGTACTCCCGCCAGCCCATCACCGCGCACACATGCCCGGCCGCCAGGAAGGCCTGCACCTCGCAGTCCGGGTCGTCGAGCAGCGCGGTCATCGCGGGCGGGACGAGGACATGGCTGACCAGCATCGAGAAGTTCGTCAGCCGGAGGCGGGCCGCGTGCAGCACGGCCGTCGCGTTGGCAGGTGCGGTCGTCTCGAAGCCGACCGCGAGGAAGACGACCTCCTTGTCGGGGTGCTCGGCGGCCAGGCGCACGGCGTCCATCGGGGCGTAGACCACCCGTACGTCCGCTCCCCGCGCCCGCAGGGAGAGCAGGTCGGTGTCGGTGCCGGGCACGCGCAGCATGTCGCCGAAGCTGGTGAGGATCACGCCGGGCCGGGCGGCGACCGCCATGGCCCGGTCCAGGGTCTCCAGCGGGGTCACGCAGACCGGGCAGCCCGGGCCGTGGATCATCCGCATTCCTGCCGGGAGCAGTTCGTCGATGCCCTGGCGGACGAGGGTGTGGGTCTGGCCGCCGCACACCTCCATGATCCGCCAGGGACGCGTGGCTGTCTGCCGCAGCTCGTCCAGCAGGCGCCGGGCGAGGACGGGATCGCGGTACTCGTCGAGGTACTTCATCGGTGGTGCCGGCCCTTCACCTGTGGGTCAGATCCAGCTGGACGTCGACGACTCCCTCGACGGCCCGAATGGCCCGGGCCACCACGGGAACGAGCCCGCGCTCGGGCATCGAACCGGTCAGCGTGACCACGCCCTCGGTGACCGAGACTCCCAGCTCGGTGGTGACCGGGAGATGGGTGAGCACGCTGCCGCGGATCTCGTCGGCGATCTCGGCGTCGCGCCGCAGGAACACCTTCAGCAGGTCGCTGCGGCTGACGACGCCTTGGAGCAGGCCGACGTCGTCCACGACCGGGAGCCGTTTGACGTGCCGGCGGGCCATGATGCGGGCCGCCTCGGCCAGCGAGGCGTCCGCGTGCACGGTCACCGCCGGGGTGCTCATCAGCTCGCCCGCGGTGAGGGCGCTCGCCTTGAGCCGCTCCCCGACTTCGCTCCCGGATTCGTTGCCGTCGCGGAACTCCTCCTTGGGCAGCAGGTCTGCCTCGGAGACCACTCCGACGACCCGACCCTCTCCGGCCAGCACCGGCAGGGCGCTGACCTTCCACTGGTCCAGCAGCTCGACGATCTCCTTGAAGGGCGCCTCGCTGCCGACGGCGACGACGGTGTGCGTCATCACATCGCTCACGGTGTATGGAGATTCAGGCATGGCAACCTCCCGCATTTCTCTCCTCAGGTACGGACGACCGTCAGGTCGAGGAAGTGGGTAGAGCAGGAGATGCACGGGTCGTGATTGCGGATCGCCCGCTCGCACAGGGCCGTCAGCTCGCCGTCGTCCGGGTCGCCCTCGCCGATCGCCCGCTGGGTCAGCCGCCGCAGGTCGTCCTCGATCGCGCCCTGGTTCTGCGCGGTGGGCGGCACCAGTAGCGCGCTGGTGACGATGCCGTCGGCGTCGAGTTCGTAGCGGTGGTAGAGCAGCCCGCGTGGAGCCTCGGTGGCACCGTGGCCGACGCCCGCGACCGGGGGCACCTCCGTGTACGGGCGTGGGGGAGGCTCGTACGCCTCGATGATCCGCAGCGCCTCCCCGACGGCGTACACCGTCTCCACCGTCCGCACCAGGATCGACCGGAACGGATTACGGCACACAGCACCCGCCCGCGGATCGCCGAGCCCGGCCTCCACGGCCGCCTGCAGCGCCACCGGCGACAGCCGCGGGCCGCTGATCGCGAACCGGGCCAGGGAGCCCGTGAGATGGAGTCGCCCGTCGAGCCGGGAGTGCAGCGCCGTGGAGTGCGGCACGTGTGTCTCGGCAACGTGCTCGGTGAAGTCCCGCACGGGGAACGAGCCCGTGGTCCCGTCGGCCCGCAGGACGGTCGGCGTCCCGCTCTCGATGGCGTACGTGTCCGGCTCGGCCAGCGCCAGCAGGTCGGCCTCGACCCGGGCATCCGGGAACTCGAAGCCCGCGACCCAGCGCACGGTGTCCCACGCGTCGTCGAGCGCCTGCTTCAACTCCTCGGCAATCGGCCGGAGTTCGTCTCTTGCCGGCACCCGGTGGAAGCCGCCGAGGCGGACATTCACAGGGTGCACCGCCCGACCGCCGAGCAGCTCCATCAGCGAGTTGCCCGCCTTCTTCAGCCGGAGCCCCCGCTCGACCTCGGCCCGGTGGGTGCGGGCCAGTTCGATGGCGCTCGCGCGGCCCAGGAAGTCCGGGGCGTGCAGCAGATAGATGTGCAGGGCCTGACTCTCGATCCACTCGCCGCAGTACAGCAGCCGGCGCAGCTCACGGATCACCGGATCGACCGTCACCCCGCACGCGTTCTCGATCGCCGCGCACGCGCTCATCTGGTACGCCACCGGGCAGATCCCGCACACCCGGGCCGTGATGTCCGGCGGCTCGGTGTAGGAACGGCCGCGCAGGAACGCCTCGAAGAACCGCGGCGGTTCATAGATGTTCAGCTGTGCCTCGGTGACCGTGCCGTCGTGGACGTGCAGGCGCAGCGCGCCCTCGCCCTCGACCCGGGACAGCGAGCCGACGTGCAGCAGACGGGAACCACGGTGCGTCACGTCTCCAGCTCCCTCTCGAAGTTCTCGAACGCGGCGGCGTTGAAGGTGTGCAGGAACCGCTCCACGTCGTCCTCGTCGAGGCCGTCGCGGCGCAGCAGCGGGATCAGCGCGGGCAGGTTCACCGACCCGGACGGGCCGA
Source organism: Streptomyces cyaneochromogenes (assembly GCF_003963535.1). Classification (GTDB taxonomy): domain Bacteria; phylum Actinomycetota; class Actinomycetes; order Streptomycetales; family Streptomycetaceae; genus Streptomyces; species Streptomyces shaanxiensis. The sequence continues at coordinate 9,768,890 of NZ_CP034539.1, forward strand.
AGCAGCCGAAGCAGCCGCGGTGGTACGCCGGGCACAGCGCACCGCACCCGGCGTGGGTGACCGGGCCGAGGCAGGGCGTGCCATGGGCGACGGTGACGCAGACCGTGCCGCGTCGCTTGCACTCGAAGCACACGCTGTGGTCCGGGATGTCGGGCTTGCGGCCGGCGAGGAACGCGGTGATCACCTCGACGAGCTGCCGCTTGTCGATCGGGCAGCCGCGCAGTTCGAAGTCGACGTCCACATGCGCCGACACGGGCGTGGAGGTGGCCAGAGTCTCGACGTACTCCGGGTGCGCGTACACCACCCGCCGGTACTCGTCGACGTCCGCGAAGTTCCGCAGCGCCTGGATCCCCCCGGCGGTCGCACACGCGCCGATGGTCACCAGATGGCGCGAGGCCGCCCGGATCGCGCGGACGCGCTCGGCGTCCTCGGCCGTGGTGACGGAGCCCTCGACGAGGGACAGGTCGTACGGTCCGGGCTCCACCGCGCTGGAGGCCTCCAGGAAGTGGGCGATCTCCACCTCGCCCGCCAGCGCGAGGAGTTCGTCCTCGCAGTCCAGCAGGGTGAGCTGGCAGCCGTCGCAGGAGGCCAGTTTGAACACGGCAAGCTTGGGGGTCATCTCACAACTCCCTCACCGACAGCAGGGGTTCGGCCTGCGCCCAGTTCACGACGGGACCCACCTGGCACAGCAGCAAGGGGCCGAGCTGGCAGTGCCCGCAGTGCCCGGTCGCACAGCGCATGTTCCGCTCCAGCGAGACACGGACGCGGTCGCGGCGGACACCGCGCTGGGCGAGTTCGCGGGCCGCGGCCCGGATCATCGGCTCGGGCCCGCAGACGAACGCCCAGGTGTCGTCCGGCTCGAACTGCGCACGCCCCAGCAGCTGGGTGACCACGCCGACGTCCCCGCGCCAGTCGGCGTCGGGCTGGTCGACCGTCACTCCGGTGAACGCCGTGGGCCAGCTTTCGATCTCCTGCCGGGCGATCAGGTCGCCCGGGGTGCGCGCCCCGACCAGGACGTTGACTCGACGGTACGCCTCCGGCTCGGCCAGCGCGCTCAGGATCAGCGGCCGCAGCGGGGCGAGACCGATGCCGCCCGCCACGACCAGCACGTCACAGCCGTACGCCCGCACCAGCTCCCAAGTGTTGCCGTACGGACCACGGAGCCCGACGACGTCGCCGACCCGCATCGCGCACAGCCCGTCGGAGACCGCGCCCACCGAGCGGATCGTGTGCGCGAGACCACCCGTGGCCTGCACGGAACTCACCGAGACGGGGATCTCACCCCGACCGAAGGAGTGCACCATTGCGAACTGTCCCGGTGCGAATTCAGGCAGTGCAGCACCCACCGGCTCCAGGCACAGCGTGACCGTGTCCGCGGTCTCCGGCTGGCGGGCGACCACGCGATGGGGGACCGGCACGGCGATCATCGTGGTTCCTTCGTCTCATAGATCCCGTACAGGTCGACCAGCCGGGCGCGGGCCGCGTTCAACCGGTGGGCCAGCACTCGGCCGACCCAGTGCTCGACGGCACGCCCGAACTCGGGATCGTTCAGGCACATCAGCCGCACGGCGACGGCGTCGAACTCGTAGGCGGTGAGCGGCGTCAGGGCCTCGGCGCCCAGCTGCCAGACGTACGGCTCGTACAGCCAGGACCAGCCGACGAGGTCGCCGATGCCTAGCGTCTCGATGACCGGTGGCCGTCGGCCGGGCACATGCATGTCGAGGGCGGCGGTGCCGGCCCGGATGATCCAGAAGCGATCGGCGTGGCCGCCCTCCTCGAACAGGCGGGCGCCCTGCGGGAAGCTCACCTCGCGGCCGACGCGCAGCAGCCGCTCGCGGTGCTCGACGGGCAGAGCGTGGTTCATGCGCAAGGCGAGCGAGGGAGGCATCAGTCCGTCTCCGTTCCGTAAGCCGCGTGGTCGGCGAGTTCGGCGTCGAGGGCGGCGACTTCCTCCGTGATGTCGATGCCGGCCGGGCACCAGGTGATGCAGCGGCCGCAGCCGACACATCCGGAGGTGCCGAACTGGTCATGCCAGGTGGAGAGCTTGTGGGTGAGCCACTGCCGGTAGCGGCTGCGGGCCGAGGAGCGGACCGGGCCGCCGTGCAGATACGAGAAGTCCAGGTCGAAGCAGGAGTCCCAGCGCTGCCAGCGCTCGGTGTGGTCACCGGTGAGGTCGGTGACCTCCTCGGTGGTGGTGCAGAAGCAGGTCGGGCAGACCATGGTGCAGTTGCCGCAGGTCAGACAGCGGGCGGCGACATCGTCCCAGCGCTCGGCGTCCAGGCTCGCGCCCATGAGGGCACGCAGGTCGACCGGGGGCAGCGAACGGCCCATGCGGTCGCGGGCCGCGTCCACGGCCGCGTCGGCGGTTTCCTCGGTGGCCGGGTCGGCGCTCCGGTGCGGTATCCCGTCCAGCAGCTCGGCGCCCTCGTCGCTGCCGACGCGTACGAGGAAGCGGTGTCCGTCCTCGTCCACGATCTCGGTGAGCGCGAGGTCGTAGCCCGGGTCGGCAGCGGGCCCGCCGCCGGTGGAAACGCAGAAGCACGTCGCGCCGGGCTCGGTGCACTCGGCGGCGATCAGCAATGCCTTGCAGCGACGCCTTCTGTAGCCGTCGTCCGCGTAGTGCCCGCCGGTCAGGACACGGTCCTGGATCGCGATGGCCCGCAGGTCACAGGGGCGGACACCGAGGAAGGCGTACGAGGGAACCTCCGGCTCGTCCGGTGTGAAGGAGACGTCGCCCTCGGACGTCCGGTCGGCACTCCACAGCCGCTCCCGCGACGGGTGCAGGTAGGACTTCCAGGACTGCGGACCGGCGCTGTGCGCGAAGGCCGCCCCGTCCACACGGGGGACCAGCCGATAACGACCGGCGTCGAGTTCGACGCCCCAGCCGTAGGGCAGCGCGTCCGCCGAGGTCAGCTCTGCCAGCACGATCGCGCCGTCGCGGACGGTCGGCCCGATGACCGTTCGTCCCTGCGCCACCAGCGCCGCGACCAGCGCGTTCAGACCATCCCGGTCGAGCACGGCCGGGGCTGCGGGGGCGATCATGAGGTCCTCCTCGTCGGGCGGCTCCGCGTTCCTCCAATGTCAGGCTCCGACTGCGAGGGGTGCCTGAGGCAGGGGCTGATCGGCCCTCTTGACGGGCCGACCGGGTCCCTTCGAGGGGCCGTACGAGGAAGGCCGACCGACGGGCAGGTTGGCCTCGCCGGCCCGCCGGTTCTCGGACAGAGCGGGCCGACGCTCAGGGCAGCGGCTCTCCCAGCTCACCCTCCACCGCGCCCGCCATCGCCCGCAGCACGTCAAGGGTCCGTTCTGCCTCCGCCTCGTCGACCTGGGTGATCGCGAAGCCGACGTGCACGATGACGTACGACCCGATGTCCGCCTCGGGCGTGCAGCTCAGGCAGACCTCGCGCCGGATCCCGCCGAAGTCGACGGTCGCCATGCGCAGACCGGTGTCGTCGTGGACCTCCAGAACCCGGCCGGGGATGCCCAGGCACATACGCGTTCACCCCTCCCCGGCAAGCCGCGCGGCCGCGACCGCCGCCTGGCCGTAGCTGATGCCACCGTCCCCGACCGGGACCTGACCGCCGACCAACACGCGCAGCCCCTGAGCGTGCAGCCGGCGCTTCACCTCGGTCAGCAGCCGCCGGTTGACGAAGCAGCCGCCTCCCAGGCACACCGTGCGCGGCGCACCCTCGGCCACGGCCCGTGAGACGAGGTCGCCCGTGACGATCGCGAGGGTCGAGTGGAAGGCCGCCGCCAGCCGTGCCACCGGCTCCCCGTCCAGCTGCCGCCGCAGTAGATCGGCCAGGGTCGGTACGGAGTCGTAGACCCACAGGCCCCGAGCCCGTACCACTCGATGGGCTAGCGGTACGGCATGCTCGTCACTCGCCGTTGCTCCGAGCAGGACGGCCGCCTCACCTTCGTAAGTAGCCCGGTCGGCGAGGCCCAGTAGCGAGGCGACCGCGTCGAAGAGCCGTCCGGCGCTCGACGCACGAGGGCAGTTGACGTCCCGTGCGACCATGGCGCGCACGACATCGACCTCGGCCGGGTCGAGGCGGTCGGTGAAGGGCCGGGTGAGCCAGGGATACGGGCGCGGGGCGCCCAGCGTCTCGGCGCCCAGCAGATGGCCGAGGGCAGTGCGGGAGGGATGGCGTACCGCCGCGTCGCCGCCGGGCAGGGGCGCCAGCGCGAACCTGCCCACGCGGCGGTAGCCGCTCAGATCGGCGACGAGGATCTCGCCGCCCCACAACGTGCCGTCGTCGCCCAGCCCCAGCCCGTCGTAGGCGACCCCGAGGAACCTGCCCCGCACGCCGTGTTCGGCCGCGCAGGCGGCCACGTGCGCATGGTGGTGCTGCACCGGGATCCGGTGCAGCGGCTGTGCCTCGGCCCACTGTGTGGAGAGATAGCCCGGGTGCAGGTCGTGGGCGATGGCCACCGGTTCGATGCCTGTGAGTTCCTTGAGGTGCGCATACGACGCCGTGAACGCGTCGTACGTCGGCAGATCGGCCAGATCCCCGGTGTGCGGCCCGATATGGGCCCGGCCGTCGGCGGCCAGCGTGAACGTGTGCTTCAGCTGGGCGCCGGCCCCGGCCACCGGCTGCCGTACGGCCAGCGGCAGCGGGGCGGGAGCGAGTCCACGCGCCCGGCGGACCGTGATCCTCGTCCGCCCGGTGAACTGGACCACGGAGTCGTCGTACCGGGCCCGGATCGGCCGGTCATGAGTGAGGAAGCCGTCCGCCACGGCGGCCAGGGCGCCCGGCGCCACTTCGTCGTCGATGGCGATCGGCTCGTCGCTGAGGTTGCCGCTGGTGACCACAAGGGGCCGGGCCAGCTCGTCCAGGAGGAGGTGGTGCAGGCCGGTGGTGGGCAGGAACAGGCCGACCCGGGTCAGCCCGGGGTGTACTTCGGGAGCGAGCGGAGCCGTGCGCCCACGCAACCGGCGCCTGCCCAGCAGCACCACGGGGCGCTCCGGAGAGGTGAGGGCCTGTCGCTCGCCGGCACTGATCTGCGCAAGCCGCGCGGCCGCCTCGATGTCCGGCACCATCACGGCGAACGGTTTCGCCGGACGGCCCTTACGGCGCCGTAGTTCCGTCACGACCGCCGGGTCGCCCGCATCGCACACCAGCTGGTAGCCGCCCAGCCCTTTCAACGCGACGATCCCGCGCCCGTCGACCGTCTTCACCGCCGCCCGCAGCGCCTCCTCACCACGCAGTTCCTCCCAGGCCAGCCGGGGACCGCAGACGGGGCAGGCGACGGGTTCGGCGTGGAAGCGCCGGTCGCCGGGGTCGGCGTACTCGGCGGCGCACGCGGCGCACAGCGGGAAGCGGCGCATGGTCGTGCGGATCCGGTCGTACGGCAGGTCCTCGATGATCGTGGCGCGGGGGCCGCAGTCGGTGCAGTTGATGAACGGGTAGCGGTAGCGGCGGTCGTTCGGGTCGTACAGCTCGCCCAGGCAGGCGTCGCAGATCGCCGCGTCGGGCGGGATCTCTCGAGGTGCCGTGGCCGGGCTGCCAGGGGCGCTGAGCCGTACCTGGAAACCCTGGTCGTACGGCGACTGCCGCACACCGTCGGTCAGCTGGACGCGGCGCACCCGGGCGAGGGCCGGTGAGTCGGTGCGCAGGCGGGCGGCGAACTCCTCGATCGTGCGCGGCGGGCCGGTGACCTCGCCCTCGACATGACCGTTGACGTTGGCCACCCAGCCGGCCAGACCTAGCTCGGACGCGGTGCGATAGACGAAGGGCCTGAAGCCGACACCCTGGACGATGCCTTCGACGAGGAAACGGCGCACGGTCATGTCCGCCCCCTGGCTGAGACGTCCGCGTTCCGCGCGATCTCGTCCTCGACAGACCGCACGAGCGGCTCCACCGCGTCCGCGACGGCAGGGGAGAGGCCGGTGCCCAGCTCGCTCGCGGCGCCCTCGACGGCGTACACGATCAGCCGCTCGGGCAGCAGGCCCAGCACCCGGGCCAGCTCGACCGCCTCACCCAGCCCCAGCCCGTGAGAGCTCGTGGTCGCGGGCTGTGCGAGGAGCCCGGCGTCGAGTTCGAGGCGATGCACGCGGCCGGGGGTGCCCGGGTGGGTGTGCGCGGCGTCGACGACGACCGCGAGGTGGGCGCCCTCCCACAGACCGATCAGCCGACCCGGCTCGCCGTCGCAGATCGCGAGGTCGATGTCCGGCGGCAACGGCCGGTCCTCGCTCCGCTCGCGCAGCCGGGCGAGTACGGCCCAGCCCACACCGTCGTCGCGCCGGAACTCGTTCCCGACGCCGATCACGGCGATCCGACCGCGGCTCCTCATGCCCCCCACCGTGGGCCACGACCGCTGTGCGCCGCATGGGCCGAACGACCCCGGTCCTGGGGCCAACCCTCCCCGGCGTCCGCCCCGCCTGTCGGCGCCGTAATCCCGTTGCGCGCTACACCGGCACGACCGCGACCGGGCACATGGCGTGCCGCAGCAGCGCGAGTGCCGTACGGCCCGAGCGGCGGCCGACCACAACGAGACCGGAGCTCTCGGCGGCATGGGCGAGTGCCACGTCCGGGGCGAGCAGGACGACGTCCTCCAGGACGTCGACCTCCGGATACTTGCCGCGCCACGGCCGCAGCGCGTCCGACAGCCGCTGTACCTCGTCGTCCTCCCAGGTGGCGCGATCCTCCTCCAGGACGGGGAAGGGCCGCTGCGCCGCCTGCAGGGGGAGCGTCCAGGCATGAACCACGTGCAGCGGTGTGCCGCGCAGTCGGGCCGCCTCGAAGGCGACGCCGACGGCCCGGCTCGCCGGATTGCGGGCATCGATTCCGAGCGTCACGGCCTCGGCATGGCCGGGAAACCTCTCGCCGGGGAGGCTGCCGGGGACCAGCACCACCGGCCGCTCGCAGGACCGGGCCAGAGCCATGGCGGTCGAGCCCACGGGGACCCTGGGATGACTGCCTTCGCCTCGCAGACCGAGCACGAGCAGCTCCGCGTCCCCGGTCACTGTGTGCAGGGCCGCCACCGGAGCCCCGCAAAGGTGCAGGCCCTGAGCCCGCAACGCCGGGTGCCGGTCGGTGAGTTCGGCGACCACACGGTCCGCCACCGTCTCGGGGCGGTACGGCCACTGCTCGGCAGGTTCCGGACCGTCCGGCGGCGACACGTGGACCACCCGCAAAGGCAGTTCACGCGACAGCGCCTCGCGCGCGGCCCAGTCGGCCGCGGCACGGCTGCGTGCCGACCGGTCGACGCCGGTGATGATCACTCGCTGCATGACGTGCCGCCTTCCGCCCGAGGGGAACTCGGTGCCCGGGCAAGCCCAGCGTCGCCGGGGAGGCGGCCCGCACACAGGGGCCGAACGGACCCGCGTCGGAGCCCTGGCGGCCCATACCCGCCCGTGAACCGCGGTCCGACGCTGGCACCGAGGAGCAGACCGACCACAGGAGGTGCGCGCCATGCTTCCGCCCGTCATGGCCGGAGTCGACGGATCCGCCGAGAGCCTCGCCGCCGCCGAGTGGGCCGCCCGTGAGGCGGCGCGCCGGGACCGGCCGCTGCAGCTGGTGCACGTCTGGAGCTGGCATCCCCGCGAGGGAGCCGACGCGTCGGCGACTGCGGTCCAGCGGTATCTGGCCCGGCGTGCGCTGCGCCAGGCCGAGGACCGCATCCGCCGTACCTGCCCCGGCGTCAAACTCGACGACGAACAGATCGAGGGACCCGCGACCGGCGCCCTTCTGCATGCTGCCGAGCAGGCCGAGCTGCTGGTACTGGGATCGCGCGGCCTCAGTGGCTTCACCGGGTTCCTGGTCGGGTCGGTCGCCCTGGGAGTGGTGGCACGGGCCGCCCGCCCGGTCGTCCTCGTCCGAGCGGGTGAGGAGGCGACAGACGAGCATCTTCCGGACGACGACGGCAACCTGTCCACCCGCACCGGCTACCGGGACGTCGTCCTGGGCATCGACCTCGACGACCCCTGCGACGACGTGATCGAGTTCGCTTTCGAGGCGGCCCGGCTGCGCGGCGCGCGCCTGCACGTCGTGCACGCCTGGCAGGAGCGGTCGCCGTTGGGGCTCGGCCCCGGTGACATCGGGCTGGTGAACGGCCGGGAGCAGGCCGACGAGTGGCTCGGCTTCCTCACGGCCGTGCTGAAGGTTTGGCGGGACAAGTACTCCGAGGTAGAGGTGGCAGAGACGGTGACCGAGGGTCGCCCACAGTCGGTTCTGGTCCGTGCATCCACCGGGGCGAGCCTGCTCGTGGTCGGCCGCCGGATGACCGAGCGCCCGGCCGGCCCGCGCACCGGACCGGTCACCCACGCCGCCATCCATCACGTCGGCTGCCCCGTGGCCGTCGTCCCCCACGAGTGAGAGGCCGTGGACCTGATGAGCGCGCCCACCAAGTACGTCTACGAATTCACCGAGGGCAGCCGTGACATGGCCGGCCTTCTCGGCGGCAAAGGAGCGGGCCTCGCCGAAATGACCCGGCTGGGCCTGCCCGTCCCGCCTGGTTTCACCGTCACCACCGAGGCATGCAAGGTCTACCTGGCCACAGGCGAGGAACCGGACGAGCTCGGCGTCGAGGCGGCGCAGGCGCTGGCCGGCCTGGAGCGGGCCATGGGCCGCACGCTCGGGGCGCCCGACGACCCGCTGCTGGTGTCCGTGCGCTCCGGCGCCCGTTTCTCCATGCCGGGCATGATGGAGACGATCCTCGACATCGGCCTCAACGACCAGTCGGTCACCGGCCTCGCCAAGGCCTCTGGGCAAGAGCGGTTCGCCTGGGACTCCTACCGGAGGCTGATCCAGATGTTCGGCCGCACCGTGATGGGCGTGGACGGCGACCTGTTCGAGCAGGCCATCTCCGCCCACAAGGCCCGGCGCGCGGTCGCCACCGACCACGAGCTCGACACCGGTGAACTCGTCGAGCTCACCGATGAGTTCAAGGACATCGTCCGCAAGGAGACCGGCGAGGACTTCCCGCAGGACCCCGCAGAACAACTGGCCCGCGCCATCCGCGCGGTCTTCGACTCCTGGAACGGCGAACGCGCCCGCGTCTACCGCCTGCGCGAACACATCCCCGAGGACCTCGGCACCGCAGTCAACGTCCAGGCGATGGTCTTCGGCAATCTCGGCCCGGACTCCGGCACCGGCGTCGCCTTCACCCGCGATCCCGCCAGCGGCGAGAGCGGCGTGTACGGCGACTACCTGCCCGACGCCCAGGGCGAGGACGTCGTCGCGGGCGTCCGCGACGCCCTGCCCCTGAGCGAACTGAAGGTCCTCGCCCCGCGCACGTACGTCGAACTCGGCGACCACCTGCGCACCCTGGAGGACCACTACCGCGACCTGTGCGACGTCGAGTTCACCGTCGAGCGCGGCAAGCTGTGGATCCTGCAGACCCGCGTCGGCAAACGCACCGCCGAGGCCGCCTTCCGCATCGCCCACGACCTGGGTGCCGACGGCACGATCAGCGCCGACGAGGCCCTGGTGCGCGTCGACGGGGCCGCACTGACCCGGCTGATGTTCCCCCGCTTCGACACCACCCCGGCCGACGTGCCCCTCGCCCACGGCGTGCCCGCCTCGCCGGGCGCGGCCGTCGGCGTCGCAGTCTTCGACTCCGCCGAGGCCGTACGACGGGCCGCGACCGGCGAGCACGTGGTCCTGGTGCGCCGGGAGACCACCCCCGACGACCTGCCCGGCATGATCGCCGCCGAGGCGGTGCTGACCAGCCGGGGCGGCAAGACCAGCCACGCCGCCGTCGTCGCCCGGGGTATGGGCAAGGTGTGCGTGTGCGGCGCCGAGGCCCTCACCGTCGACCCGGTCGCCCGCCGGTTCACCACGCGAACGGGTGTGGTCGTCGACGAGGGCGACACCGTCTCCGTCGACGGCACCGCCGGCACGGTCCACCTCGGCGCGCTCCCGCTCACCGCGTCCGACGTCGGCCGCGCGCTGGAGACGGGCACCGGAGCCGGACCGCTCACCGAGGCCGTCCTGGGAGCGCTGGCCCACGCCGACTCCGTACGCCGCCTGGAGGTGCGGGCGAATGCCGACACGCCCGAGGACGCCGCACGCGCGCGTGCCCTCGGCGCCCAGGGCATCGGCCTGTGCCGCACCGAGCACATGTTCCTCGGCGAGCGCAGGGCGCTGGTGGAGGCGATGATCCTGGCCCGCGACGATACGGCGCGCGGGCAGGCCCTGGCCGCCCTGCTGCCGCTGCAACGCGAGGACTTCATCGGCATCCTGACGGCGATGGACGGACTGCCAGTGACGATCCGACTGCTGGACCCGCCACTGCACGAGTTCCTGCCCGACCGCACCGAACTCGCCGTCCGCCTCGCCTCTGCGGCGAACCCGGACCCGCACGATCGCGACCTCCTGCGCGCCGTCGAGCGCATGCAGGAGCAGAACCCGATGCTGGGCCTGCGCGGTGTGCGCCTTGGCCTGGCCGTGCCCGGCCTGATGGCCATGCAGGTGCGGGCCGTCGCCGAAGCCGTGACGAACCGTCTGAGCGCGGGAGGCCGGCCGCACGCCGAGATCATGATCCCGCTCGTCGGCACGGTCGAGGAGCTGCGCCTGGCCCGCACCGAAGCCGAACGCGTTCTCGCCGAGGTCGCGGCCGAGACCGGCACGACCCTCGACTGCCCGATCGGCACGATGATCGAGCTGCCGCGCGCCGCCCTCACCGCCGGCCGCATCGCCGAAGCCGCCGACTTCTTCTCCTTCGGCACCAACGACCTCACCCAGACCACGTGGGGACTGTCCCGCGACGACGCCGAAGCGTCCTTCTTCCCGCTGTACCTCGAGAAGGGAGTCTTCGAGGTGTCGCCGTTCGACTCGATCGACCAGGAGGGCGTCGGGCGGCTCGTGGAGCTGGCCGTGGAGGCCGGACGCGCCGTCAACCCCCGCCTTCAGACAGGGGTGTGCGGTGAGCACGGCGGCGACCCCGACTCCATCCACTTCTTCCACCGGGCCGGACTGGACTACGTCTCCTGCTCACCGTTCCGCATTCCGGCGGCCCGGCTGGAGGCGGGCCGGGCTGCCGTCACCGACCGCACCGGGACCAGCGACACCAGGTGAGGCGCATGGGTGAGTGCCCCGGCAGCGGTGCATCGCGCTGGACAGCAGGACCGAGCCTGTGCGGGCGGGACCGGCCGGCCGCGCCGGAGACCCGGCGGGGTCGTTGCTGGGCTGGGCGACGACGCCACACACATCATCCGGCCCGGGTAGCTCGGCGTATCCATGAGCCTCCGCCCAGCGCATGGATTTTGGCCTGATTGGCATGCCTGGGCGTAGTAGGCAGCAATCGCCTCCGTGGGGCACGATCGTTTGTCGCCTCAAGCTGGCGGCCGGTAGCGTTGCGATAGCGAATGGCGTAAGGGTGAGAGCAACGGCTCTGCCGGGCGCAGGCACAGTGCTTGAAGAAGGTGCCCATCCCGCGTATGAGCTGGGTCGCCAACGTGCAATCTCCTGACTCATGCTGGGAGTTTGCTGACCAACGGGTCCACAGCATGGTCCTGACCTGCGGCCGCACCAAACTACGAGATGTTGATCGGCGTCGCAGGTCAGAACCCTGCTCTCGGCAGTATCGACCTTGCGGCAGCGAAGGGCACGTGGGCGGAACGGAGGGCTCTGCGATCCGTGCTCCGCGCCGCCCCGGGCGGCCGCAGGAGAATGAGCGGCATGACACGTCTGCAAGCCCCGTTCGGCAGGTGGGAGCCCGCGTCTCTGGGCGAGGTCGTCGCGAGGTTCTCCGGCCTGGAGTGCCGCTGGTGGGTGGCCGGCGGTCTTGCGATCGAGCTCGCGGTGGGGCGTCGCATCCGGCCCCACGGGGACATCGACGTCCTGCTGTTGCGGCGTGACCAGCGAGTGGTGCAGCAGGTTCTGTCGGGCTGGCAGTGGTGGGCCGCCGATCCGCCGGGGAGCCTGCGTCCGTGGGCGTCCGGCGAGGTCCTGCCCCGGGGAGTCCATGACATCTGGTGCCGGCCCGGGCTCGCCGATCCCTGGCGTGTTCAGATCATGCTGGACGAGTCCCACGGTCAGGAATGGGTGTCGCGGCGTGATCCCCGGGTGCGCAGGCCCATCGGCACGCTGGGGATGACGACGGCCGAGGGCGTTCCCTTTCTGGCTCCGGAAGTGCAGCTCTACTACAAGGCCAAGGCGCCTCGCCCCAAGGACGAGGAGGACTTCGACGCCGTGCTGCCCGTGCTCACGGATCAGCAGCGACAGTGGCTCGTCGACGCGATCTCCATGACGTACGGGGCGCACCCTTGGGCCGGGCGCCTGGAGACGTGACCCTCGAACCTCCTGGAACGGTTCCCGGAAGATCGTTTTCTGCCGTCCTCCGGGACTGCCCGAGCCACCCGCGACGGAATTCATGCACCTGCAATGATCTACCCCTCAACTTCCTGCTAGACATGGTGGGGTGACCCCCTCGGAGCGGCAGCCCGCCCCCTGAAGACGTCCCGTGCAGCTGAACCCCGGTCCCGGACCCTCCTCGACCCCTAAGGACTCCGCCTCCGTGGCACATTCGATCGACGTTCGTGGTGGCGAAGCCCTGGCCGACCCGAGCACGCCCCTCCTGGACAACGCGATCTGGGCCGCACTGTCCGGCCCGCACGCCCGCTTCGCCGAACGGCTCGGCCGCGCCGCCCGCTACCCCGCCGACGTCTACGACTTCGCCGCCCTCGCCGATCCGGCCGACCCGGCCGCCTGGGCCGACCTGCGCACGCTCGTCGGTCCCGGAACCGTCGTACGGGTCAAGCCGGTTGAAGAGGTTCCCGCCGGATGGGAAGTGGTCGGCGGCGGAGTGGGAGTACAACTCGTCGACACCGCACTGCGGGCCGAACCAGCCCCCGAAGCGGTACGGCTCGGTCCCGACGACGTTCCCGAGATCCTCGACCTGGTCGCCCGCACCAAGCCCGGCCCCTTCCTGAAGCGCACCGTCGAACTGGGCACCTATCTCGGCATCCGGCACCAGGGGCGGCTGATCGCGATGGCCGGCGAGCGGATCCGGCCGCCCGGCTGGACGGAGATCAGCGCCGTCTGCACCGACCCCGAGCATCGCAGCCGCGGTCTGGCCACGCGCCTCGTGCGTGCCGTCGCGGCGGGCATCCGCGCCCGCGGCGACGTCCCGTTCCTGCACGCCGCCGCCGGCAACACGCCGGCGATCCGGCTGTACGAGTCCATCGGCTTCACCCTGCGCCGCCGTTCGCCCATCCTGCTGGTCCGCAGTCCGGGAACACCGCGCGAGGTCGGGGCGTTGTGACTGACGACGAGATGTGCGAGGCGCCGAAGCGCGCGCCCCGACGGACGGAGGTGGCGGACGTGACGCACATATTCCACGCCGTCCATCTCCACTCCCGGCCCCACATCGATCTCCAGCGCGTGGCCGGCGCGCTCTGTTGTTCCTGACCCGTTCCTTCACCGCCGTTGCCCCCACTTGTGTGTGAGGGCCCGGCGTTCTCGCCACGGACTTTCAGGAAGGCACCGACTCGTGTCCTCAACTCCCCCTTCTTTCCTGCACCTTGCCGTCGCCCTGGACGCAACGGGCTGGCATCCCGCCTCCTGGCGCGAGCCGGTGGCCCGCCCCCGGGACCTGTTCACCGCGGAGTACTGGGCCGATCTGGTCACCGAGGCCGAGCGCGGGCTGCTCGACTTCGTGACCATCGAGGACGGTCTCGGCCCGCAGTCCTCCCACTGGCTGGACCCGGACGAGCGCACCGACCAGGTTCGCGGCCGTCTCGACGCCGTCCTTATCGCCTCCCGCGTCGCCCCGCTGACCCGGCACATAGGTGTCGTACCGACCGTGGTGGCCACACACACGGAGCCGTTCCACATCTCCAAGGCCATCGCCACCCTCGACTACGTCAGCGCCGGCCGCGCCGGCCTGCGCGTGCAGATCACCGCCCGCCCGAACGAAGCGGCGCACTTCGGCCGCCGCACCGTCCCCCGCATCGAGGCCTACGACAGCCCGGCCGCGCAGGGGGTGGTGACGGACCTGTTCGACGAGGCCGCCGACCACGTCGAGGCGGTGCGCCGGCTCTGGGACAGCTGGGAGGACGACGCCGAGATCCGGGATGCCGCCACCGGCCGCTTCATCGACCGCGACAAGCTGCACTACATCGACTTCGAGGGCCGGCACTTCAGCGTCAAGGGCCCCTCGATCACGCCCCGGCCGCCACAGGGTCAGCCGATCGTCAGCGCCCTGGCCCACGACGCCATTCCCTACCGGCTCGTGGCCCGCGCCGCCGACATCGGCTATGTCACCCCGTACGACGCCGACGAGGCCCGCGCCGTCGTCGCCCGGATCCGCGCCGAGCAGAGCGCGGCGGGGCGAGCCGCCGAGACCCTGCACGTCTTCGGCGACCTGGTGGTCTTCCTCGACGACGACCCGGCCGCCGCGACCGCCCGGCGGGAACGGCTGGAGGCCCTCGCGGGAGAGCCGTACACGAGTGACGCGCTGATATTCACCGGCACTCCCCACCAACTCGCCGATCTGCTCCAGGAACTGCAGAGCGCCGGGCTGACGGGCTTCCGGCTGCGTCCCGCCGTCGCCGGCCACGACCTCCCGGCGATCACCCGGGGCCTGGTCCCCGAACTCCAGCGCCGGGGCGTCTTCCGCCGCGCCTACGAGGCCGACACCCTGCGCGGGCTGCTGGGCCTGCCCCGCCCCGCCAACCGCTACGCCGCCGCGAACGCCTGAGCCGGAGGGACGTCCACGACCATGAGCAAGCCGCTGAAGCAGATCCACCTGGCCGCCCACTTCCCCGGCGTCAACAACACCACCGTCTGGAGCGACCCACAGGCGGGCAGCCACGTCGAGTTCAGCTCCTTCGTGCACTTCGCGCGGACCGCCGAACGCGCCAAGTTCGACTTCCTGTTCCTCGCCGAGGGGCTCAGGCTCCGGGAACAGGGCGGGAAGATCTACGACCTGGACGTCGTCGGCCGCCCCGACACCTTCACCGTCCTCGCCGCGCTCGCCGCCGTCACCGAACACCTCGGACTGACCGGCACCATCAACTCCACCTTCAACGAGCCCTACGAGGTCGCCCGCCAGTTCGCCAGCCTCGACCACCTCTCCGGCGGCCGCTCCGCGTGGAACGTCGTCACCTCCTGGGACGCCTTCACCGGCGAGAACTTCCGACGCGGCGGATTCCTGCCGCAGGAGGAGCGCTACTCCCGCGCCAGGGAGTTCCTGGCCACGGCGAACGAACTCTTCGACTCCTGGCACGGCGACGAGATCCTCGCCGACCAGGAGACCGGTGCCTTCCTGCGGGACGCGAAGGCCGGAGCCTTCGTCCACACCGGGCAGCACTTCGACATCCACGGCCGGTTCAACGTCCCGCGCTCCCCGCAGGGCCGCCCGGTGATCTTCCAGGCCGGCGACTCCGAGGAGGGACGCGAGTTCGCCGCCTCCGAAGCCGACGCGATCTTCAGCCGGCACGCAACCCTCGAAGCGGGCCGGGCCTTCTACACCGACGTCAAGAAGCGCCTCGCCAAGTACGGCCGCCGCGACGACCAGTTGCTGATCCTGCCCGCCGCCACCTTCACACTCGCCGACACCGACGCCGAGGCCGAGGAACTGGCCAAGCAGGTGCGCCGCCTGCAGGTCAGCGGCGCCACCGCCCTCAAGCACCTGGAGTTCGTCTGGAACCGGGACCTGTCCGCCTACGATCCGGACGGGCCGCTCCCCGACATCGACCCCGACGTCAGTGACCACCACATCTCCAAGGGCCGTGCCCAGGTCCGCATGTACCGCGACCCGCTGGCCACCGCCCGCGAGTGGCGCGAGCTCGCCGCCGCCAACAACTGGTCGATCCGCGACCTGGTCATCGAGACCGGCAACCGGCAGAACTTCATCGGTTCGGCGGAGACCATCGCCCGCACCATCAACGACTTCGTGCAGGCAGACGCCAGTGACGGCTTCATCCTCGTCCCGCACATCACTCCCGGCGGCCTCGACGAGTTCGCCGACAAGGTCGTCCCGCTGCTCCAGGAACAGGGCGTCTTCCGCACCGAGTACGAGGGCCCGACCCTGCGTCATCAACTGGGCCTGGCCCACCCGGACGACGTATCGGGTGAGCAGCGGGCGGCGTCGTGAAGTTCCTCGCCATCACCCTGATCGTGCACCGCCCGGACCCGGTCACCGCAGTGCACAAGCCGACCCACGACCGGTTCCGCGAGGTCCTCGACAACGCGCTGCTCGCCGAGGAACTGGGCTTCGACGGCTTCGGCGTGGGGGAGCGGCACGAGCGGCCGTTCATCTCGTCCTCACCGACCGTCGTCCTGAGCCACATAGCGGCACTGACCCGGCGCGTCCGGCTGTTCACCGCCGTGACGACCCTCAGCCTCCTGGACCCGGTGCGGGCCTACGAGGACTACGCCACCCTCGACCATCTCGCCGAGGGCCGCCTGGAGTTGATCATCGGCAAGGGCAACGGCGCGGCCCAGCGCGAGCTGTTCCACGTCACGCCCGAGGACCAGTGGGACCGCAACGCCGAGAGCTACGAGGTGTTCCGGCAGATCTGGCGGCAGGACAAGGTCACCGCCAAGACCCGCTTCCGGCCCGAACTGACCGACGCCGAGGTGTGGCCGCGGCCCTACCAGCAGCCCGTCCGGGTCTGGCACGGCAGCGCCACCAGCAGGGAGTCGGTGGACCTGGCCGCCCGCTACGGCGACCCGCTGTTCTCGGCGAACGTCACCCACCCCATAGAGCCGTACGCCGAGTTGATCCGCCACTACCGCGAGCGATGGGAGCACTACGGCCACGACCCGGCCGACATCGCGGTCGGCGCCGGCACGGCCGGACTCCTGGTGACCCGCACCTCCCAGGACGCCCTCGAGGTGTACCGGCCGATCTTCGAGGCGAACCTTGAGTTCCAGCGGCGGTTCGGCCTGCCCGTGGTCTTCGAGACCCTGGAGGACTTCGTCGAGCGCAGCTCCGCGCTGATCGGCAGCCCGCAGCAAGTCATCGAGAAGGTGCACCGCTACCACGAGCAGTTCGGCCACACCGTGCTCCATCTGCACGCGGACGCCAGCGGACTGACGGACACTCAGCACCGCGACTCGCTGGAGCTCTTCCAGGCCGAGGTCGCCCCCGTCCTGCGCCGCGAGATCCCGGACCCGCCCTTCCCCTGGGGACCGGTCCTGCCCGTCACCGAGGAGCCCGCCCATGTCTGACATACCCCTCGGCGTTCTCGACCTGGTGCCGATCCCGTCCGGCTCGACGGCCGCCGACGCCCTGCGCAACTCCATCGACCTCGCCCAGCAGGCCGAGCGCCTCGGCTACGCCCGCTACTGGTTCGCCGAGCACCACCTCAACCCGGGCGTCGCGGGCACGTCCCCCGCGGTCGTGCTCGCGCTGACCGCGTCCGCCACCTCCACGATCCGGCTCGGCTCCGGCGCCGTACAGCTCGGCCACCGCACCGCGCTGAGCACGGTCGAGGAGTTCGGCCTGGTCGACGCCCTGCACCCGGGCCGCCTCGACCTCGGCCTGGGCCGCTCGGGCGGCCGACCGCCGGGAGAGCGGGCCGCCCCGCAGCAGACGGCCACCCCGGTCGTGGACGGCAGGGCCCCGAACGGCCTGCTGATCCCGCCCCGCTTCTCCTTCGAGCGTCTCCTCGGCTCACCCCGGATCGCCCTTCAGCGCAAGCTCCTCCTGCTGCCCGGCGCCGAGTCGCAGGACTACGCCGAGCAGATCGACGACATCCTCGCCCTGCTGGCCGGCACCTACCGCTCCCCGGAAGGCGTCGAGGCGCGCGCCGTGCCGGGCGAGGGCGCCGACGTCGAGCTGTGGATCCTGGGCAGCAGCGGCGGGCAGAGCGCCGAGGCGGCGGGCGCGCGGGGGCTGCGGTTCGCCGCGAACTACCACGTCAGCCCGGCCACGGTGCTGGAGGCGGTGGACGGCTACCGGGCCTTCTTCCAGCCCTCCGACTTCCTCGACAAGCCGTACGTCAGCGTCTCGGCCGACGTGGTCGTGGCGCGGGACGACGCGACGGCCCGTGAGCTCGCCACCGGATACGCGGCCTGGGTCCGCAGCATCCGCACGGCCGAGGGCG
This sequence comes from Streptomyces cyaneochromogenes, assembly GCF_003963535.1. Classification (GTDB taxonomy): domain Bacteria; phylum Actinomycetota; class Actinomycetes; order Streptomycetales; family Streptomycetaceae; genus Streptomyces; species Streptomyces shaanxiensis. Next base: position 9,786,891 of record NZ_CP034539.1, read on the forward strand.
CCATCGAGTTCCCGACGCCGGAGCAGGCCCGTGCCCTTGAGTGGGGTGACGAGGACAGCGAACTGGTGCGGGACCGCGTGGACACGCAGTTCGTCGGCTCGCCGGGGCGGGTGGCCGACCGCCTGGAGCAGCTCCAGGAGGCCACCGGGGCCGACGAGTTGCTCATCACGACCATCACCCACGACCACGCCGACCGGGTGAGGTCGTACGAGCTGCTGGCGCAGGAGTGGAGCCGGAGGTGACGGGTCATCGGTGCGCAGGCGGCGCGGGCCGCCTCCTGACACCGTCGGTGACGACGGCCGCGATCCTGTCGGGCAGACGGCGGCCGTCCGCACCGGTGAACCCACCAACGACAGCAACGCCGGGGCGGCGCTGAGCGGCTGTACGGATCGGTAGCCGTCGAGGAGAGCCACGGCGTTCTCCGCGGGGAGCCGGCCGAAGGGGCCGCCAGGCTCGGCGCGGTGCACGCCGGGTCCGCCTCGCCGGGCGTCCTGTACTGCGGCGGCGGCATCTCCGCCGCGTCGCGGGGCCGCCCGCCCTCCGCGGCGGCGTCACGGCCTGCAGGGCCGCGTTACACGGAAGCCACGAACCTGTCATACGCGAGCAGGAATGCCGGTCGAGAGCACGCCGGTTGCCTGGGATATGACTACTGGAGTAGCGCTCCCTCTCCATCATCGGATCGACGGCACGGTGCAGCTCGCGCGGGAGGCCCACGAGGCCGGATTACGTTCCGCGTGGTTCGGACAGACCTTCGCCTACGACTCCCCCTCGCTGGCCGCGATCGTCGGCCGCGAAGCGCCCGGACTGCACGTCGGGACAGCCGCGATCCCCGTCTTCGGCCGCCACCCGCTTCTCGTCTCCAGCCAGGCCCAGACCGCCCAGGCGGCCACCGGCGGCCGCTACCACCTCGGGCTCGCGCTCGGCACCAGAGAGCTGACGGAGACCGGCTTCGGCCTCCCGTACGAGCGCCCCATCCGCCGCCTGCGCGAGTTCCTCACCGCCCTGCGCCAACTCGTCGAAACGGGCAGCGCCGACTTCCACGGAGAGTTGCTGACCGCCACCACACCCCTGTCCGCGGCGGTGCCGGGCGCCGAACCGCCGGTGCCGATCCTGGTCGCGGCCATGGGGCCGCAAGCGCTGCGCGTCTCCGGCGAACTCGCGGACGGCATCCTTCCGTACCTGGCCGGTCCGCGCGCGCTCGCCGAGCACATCGTCCCGGCCGTCACCGCGGCGGCCGAGGCGGCGGGCCGCCCGGCGCCGCGGATCGTGGCGTTCGTTCCCGGCGTGGTCACCGCTGACGCCGAGGCCGTACGGGAGACCGCGACCGAGGCCCTCGCGTTCTACGAGCGGTTCCCCTCCTACCAGCGGGTCATCGAACTCTCCGGTGGCTCCCGGGCCGCCGACCTGGCCGTGATCGGTGACGAGGAGGCCGTCGCCGCCGAGGTGCGGCGATACCGGGACGCCGGGGCGACGGAGGTGGTGTTCACCACGACGGAGCTGGCCGGCGAGGCCGACCGGCTCCGCACCTGGAAGCTGCTGGGAGAGCTGGCAGCCGGCTGAGCTGAGGCGTGCCGCAGTGCGTCGGCCCTCGGCGGCGGCGAGGAACGCCGCCGCCGAGGGGACCCGCGTGCTACGCGATCGGCTTCCGCTCGTGAGGGAGCTTCTCGCCGGCCTCGATCGCTACGGGGAGCCGGTTCTCGGCGGGCGGCAGCGGGCAGGTCGCGAAGTCGGTGTAGGCGCACGGCAGGTTGGTGGCGCGGTTGAAGTCCAGCACCACGGTGCCGTCGGGTCCGGGCGCTTCGACCTGCAGGGCGCGACTGGCCGCGTACGTGGTCACGCCGGAGGTCGCGTCGGTGAACAGCACCATGAGGCTGCCCGGTGCGTGCCCGTTGAACGCGGTCAGACCCAGGGCCTGGCCGTCGTCGATCCGGAATCGGATCCTGCCCGGCGCGTCGTAGACGTGCTGCAGCCCTTCGACGGCGGCGCCCACGGTGATCGGCCGCGGTTGCGGGAACGGCGTGTACGTGCCGGTGACCACCCAGCGGGGGTCCGGCGCGTACGCGGGTGTCCCGGTGAACTCGGTACGCAGCGGATGCTCCGGGTGCCGTGGCCGGATCAGGTCGAGGCCGCCGCGTTTGGCGATCTCGATCACCGCGTCGCCCCAGACGGCGTTGACGCCACCGCGTTCCGGGATGACACCGAACCGGTGCCGCCCGCGCACCGCGGTGCCGTCGACGACGAGTTCCTCGCCCTCGTCGAGCACGACGGTGACGCCGTCGTGGCCCGTCGACCAGGTGCCCGGCGCGTCGGGAAAGCGCTGGGGGTCGGGGGCCAGCCAGTGCAGGCCGGTGACGGCGAGGAATCCGTGCTCATGGGCGAGGGCGGAATCCTTCCGACGATGCCACGCTTCCCATGCGGCGGCGAAGGTCTCGATGCGGGTGGGGGAGTCCTGGACGGTCATGTGTACTCCTGCGGAACACGGGGTGTCGATGGTCGGTGGGGTGCGAGGGAAGGGTCAGGACGGTGAGGCGTCGGTGCCGACCGGAAGCGGGTCGCCCCAGCTCTCCGCGAAGAACGTCTCCGTAAGCGGTCGCCGTTCGCGGGCGGCGGTCTCGCGGTCGCGCAGCTCCTTCGGGAGGAGGTCCGCCGCGGCCAGGGCCCCTATCGCGGTGATGGAGAGTGGCCGGTAGCCGTCCGGAACGCCCAGGGACACGCGCAGCCGTTCAGGGTCGAAGCCGCCCATCTGATGGGCATGCAGTCCCAAGGCATGCGCCTGCACCGAGAGTTGGGCCACCGCCAGACCGGTGTCGTAGGCGGCACCCTGGTGCGGCGTGCCGTCCTCCCGCCGCTCCGCCGCCACCGCCGCGACCAGCAGGGAACTGTTCCCGGCCCACAGCTGGTTGCCGGGCACAAGGGTGGCGAGGAGACGCCGGTACGCCTCGTCGCCGCGCCGTCCGACCAGGAAGCGCCATGGCTGCAGATTGCGGGCGGAGGGCGCCCAGCGGGCCGCCTCCAGGAGGGGCACCAGCTCTTCGTCGGTGATCGTGTGCGTGGCGTCGAACGAGCGCGGGCTCCAGCGGTCGGCGAGCAGCGGGTGGACGGCCACGGCTGTGGTCGCGGTGCGAGGTGACATGCGCTGCCTTTCTTCGGTTCAAGGGCCGCTTACTTCTCGGCGCCGTCGGAGGTTGTCACGAACGCCTGCCGGGGCGTCGTGATTCCCGTGCTGTCGGTGGGGGATCGGCGTGCAGGAGTTCGCGTACGAGCGCGGCGACCTGTTCCACCTCGATCAGGAAGCCGTCGTGGCCGTACGGCGATTCGATCACCCGCAGGTCGTCCGCCGCGGTGATCCCCGCCGCCAGCTCCGCCTGCTGGGACGGCGGGTACAGGCGGTCGGAGCCGACCCCGGCCACGAGGGTCCTGGCGGTCACCCGGCGCAGGGCGGAGCGCACGCCGCCGCGGCCGCGGCCGATGTCGTGGCTGTTCATGGCCTCGGACAGCACGACGTAACTGCCCGCGTCGAAACGACGCGCCAGCTTGGCCGCGTGATGGTCGAGGTAGGACCCCACCTGGTACCGGCCGCCGCTCCAGGGATCCTCCTCGCCCTGGGGCAAGCGGCCGAAGCGGAACTGGAGTTCCGGCTCGCTGCGGTACGTGACATGAGCGATCCGCCGGGCCAGACCGAGCCCGGCCTGGGGATCGGATCCCGCGCCGTGGTAGTGGCCGCCGCGCCAGTTCGGGTCGGAGCGGACGGCGTGCAGCTGGATGTCCGCCCAGGCGATCTGCTCGGCGCTCGACGCGGCCGTCGTGGCGAGCAGCAGGAGGGCGTCCGTCCGCTCGGGATACGCCACCGCCCACTCCAGCGCCCGCATCCCGCCCATCGAACCGCCGACCACCAGGGCCCACCTCCCGATCCCCAGCGCATCGGCCAGTCCGGCCTCGGCCACCACCTGGTCACGTTGCGTCAGGAAGGGAAAGTCCCCGCCCCAGGGCCGGCCCGACGGGCCCGCGCAGGACGGGCCGGTACTGCCCTGACAGCCACCGAGCACGTTCGGCGCCACGACGAACCAGCGGTCCGTGTCGAGCGCGCGCCCGGGGCCGACGAGCCCGTCCCACCAACCGGGCGTGGGATGACCCGGCTCGACGGGCCCGGCCACATGGCTGTCGCCGGTGAGGGCGTGCAGCACCAGCACCGCGTTGGACCGGTCCGGCGCGAGCTGCCCCCAGGTCTCGAACGCCAGCCGCACACCGGGCAGTTCACCGCCGGCCTCCAACGGAAGCGGGCCCTCGCGCGCGTACCACCGGCGACGCCCGGGCGGGTCCCCCTCCCGCCAGGCCCCGGAGGCCGGCGGGAGGGGGACCTGCGACGGTGTCAGTACGGTGTTCAGGACGCGCCCTTCGCCGCGCGGAACCCGGCCTCCAGGTCCGCCTTGAGGTCGACGAGGTTCTCGATGCCCACGGACAGACGCACCAGGCCGGGGGAGGTGCCGGTGGCCGCCAGCTGGTTCTCGTCGAGCTGGCTGTGGGTGGTCGACGCCGGGTGGATGATGAGGCTGCGTACGTCGCCGATGTTGGCGAGATGGCTGAACAGCTCGACCGCGTCCACGAACCGCTTCCCCGCCTCGACCCCGTCCCGCAGCTCGAAGGAGACCACGGCACCCGCGCCGCGCGGCAGGTACGTCTGGCCCGCCGCAAACCAGCGGCTGGACTCCAGTCCCGGGTAGTGGACGGCGGCGACCTCGTCACGCTGCTCCAGCCACTGCGCCAGGGCCTGGGCGTTCGCCGAGTGCCGCTCGATGCGCAGACTGAGCGTCTCCACGCCCTGCAGCAGCAGGAAGGCGGAGTGCGGCGAGAGGGCGGGCCCGAGGTCGCGCAGCAACTGCACGCGCAGCTTGACGGCGAAGGCGCCCGGCCCGAGCGCCGGCCAGTACCGCAGACCGTGGTAGCTGGGGTCGGGATCGGTGAAGTCGGGGAACCGCTCCTCGTGCGCGCCGAAGTCGAAGGTGCCGCCGTCGACGACCACACCCGCGATGGCGGTGCCGTGCCCGCCCAGGAACTTGGTCGCCGAGTGCACCACGATGTCGGCGCCGTGCTCGATGGGCCGCAGGAGATAGGGAGTCGGGACCGTGTTGTCCACGATCAGCGGCACTCCCGCCTCGTGCGCCACGTCCGCGACCGCCCGCACGTCCAGCACGTTGCCGCGCGGATTGCCCAGCGTCTCCGCGAACAGCGCCTTGGTGTGGGGCCGGATCGCCGCCCGCCAGGCCTCGAAGTCGTCCGGGTCGTCCACGAAGGACACCTCGATGCCCAGCTTCGGCAGCGTGTGCCGGAACAGGTTGTACGAGCCGCCGTACAGCGACGTACTGGAGACGATGTGGTCCCCGGAGCTCGCCAGCGTGAGGATCGCCAGCGTCTCGGCGGCCTGCCCGGAGGACAGCGCCACGGCCGCCACCCCGCCCTCCAGGGCGGCGATGCGCTGCTCGAAGACGTCCTGGGTGGGGTTGTGGATGCGGGTGTAGATGTTGCCCGGCTCGGCGAGCGAGAACAGGTCGGCGGCGTGCTGGGTGTCCCGGAACACGAAGGACGTCGTCTGGTAGATCGGCGTCGCGCGGGCGCCGGTCGTCGGGTCCGGCACGGCACCGGCGTGAATCTGCCTGGTCTCGAAGGACCACGCCGAGGTGTCGGGTCCGGAGGGCGCGTCCTCGGGGGTGTGGCCTGCGGTGACGGAGTCGATGGGCTGGCTCATGGTTCTCCCTGGTGCGGGTACGGCGCTGCCGTGGGTGCGGGGGAAGCGAGGAAACCGCAGGCTGAGGAGGTGTGCCCGGGCGCGGGCAGCGGTCAGCGCGGTGTGGTGGGACTGGCTGTTCGAACGCCGAGGGAAAGCCGGAAGGCCTGAGAAAGGCTCGTCCGATGCCCGAGGGGGCTGGTCGAACGCCGGAGGGCGGAGTCAGCTCACGGCGGAACAACCCGTGGTGGTGACACGCACGTAGTCGACGTGGCGGCGGGTCACGAGCACGGTCATGGAGCCAGGTAACCACACCGGGGCAGGCGCGCACCAGCACACCGGGCGCGGGCCGCCGATCGAGGCGCACAGTGGACGCACCCTGCCGGGTGTGCTTTGATCCGGCCTATGGAAACCACTGGCCAGGCACACACGGTGCTGCTCGACCCGTTCTGGGTGAGCCGCCGCGCCGACCAGTTCGACGAGGTCTGTTGCTGATCGCCGTTCGACGGCCGACGACCCCGACACTTCTCTCCTGTCCCACCCCGCTCTCGGCGCACCCTTCGGGCAACTGACCTACCCGGCAGCCCCGTTGCGGCGTGCCGCCGTGACCGGTCGGCTGCCCCCACGAAGGAACAACCCATGGCCCAGCCCACAGCCCTGCCCGTGATCGACATCTCCCGCTTCCGCGCCCCGGACACGGACTGCGAGGCATACCTCGCCGAACTCCGTTCCGCGGCCCACGAGGTGGGCTTCTTCTACGTCACCGGGCACGGTGTCCCCGCATCGCTGCAAGGCGAGATCCTCGGTGCGGCCCGCACCTTCTTCGCGTTGCCGGAGGAACGGCGGCTGGAGATCGAGAACATCAACTCCGCACAGTTCCGCGGCTACACGCGCACCGGGACCGAGTACACCGAGGGCAACGCCGACTGGCGCGAGCAGATCGACATCGGCCCGGAACGCGCGGCGCTCGACACGGGCCCCGGCGACCCCGACTACCTGCGCCTGATCGGCCCCAACCAATGGCCGTCCGCGCAGCCGGAGCTGCGGGACATCGTCCTGCGCTGGCAGGCGGAGGCGCTCCGCGTGAGCCGCGAGGTGCTGCGTGCTCTGGCAGCCGCGCTGGGACAGGACGAGGGTTACTTCGACCAGTGGTTCGACGACGAGGCGGCCGTCCACGTCAAGATCGTCCACTACCCGCCGCGCGCCGCCCAGGACGCCGACCAGGGAGTGGGCGCACACAAGGACTACGGCTACCTGGCCCTCCTGCAGCAGGACGAGGTCGGCGGGCTCCAGGTGCAGCGCGAGGACGGCGAGTGGATCGACGCCGCGCCGGTGCCCGGCGCCTTCGTGTTCAACATCGGCGAGATGCTGGAGATCGCCACCCAGGGCTATCTGAAGGCCACTCGGCACCGGGTCGTCAGCCCACAGGCGGGCGTCGACCGCTACTCCATCCCGTTCTTCCTGGGTCCCCGCCTCGACGCCGTCGTCGAGCCTCTGCACCTGCCGGCGGAGCTGGCCTCGCGCGGTCGCGGTGTCACCGACGATCCGAACAACCCCCTTCTGGCGGCCTACGGCGAGAACGCCGTCGTCGGCTGGCTCCGCTCGCATCCACGGGTGGCCGACCGCTGGTGGGCGGACGTCCTGGTCAGACAGGGTGCCGCCCGATGACGACCACCCAACACCACGGCGGGGGCTGGCAGTTCGAGACGCGGCAGGTGCACGCGGGCGCCGTGCCGGACCCCACCACGGGCGCGCGGGCCGTGCCGATCCACCAGACGACCGGCTACGTCTACCGGGACACCGCGCACGCCGCCGCGGCGTTCGAACTGGCCGACCTCACCACCCACGCCTACACCAGGCTGTCCAACCCGGCCACGGCTGTGGCCGAGGAGCGCATAGCGGCGCTGGAGGGCGGATCGGCGGCCGTCGCCGTGGCCAGCGGCCAGGCAGCGACCTCGCTCGCGCTGCTGAACCTGGCCCGCACCGGCGACCACATCGTCGCCTCGTCCTCGCTCTACGGCGGCACCCGCACCCTCCTGGAGCACACGTTCGCCGACTTCGTTATCGACGGCGACTCTTCATGGCCGGGATGGCCGTCTCTCTCCTGGCCGGGATGACGGCGGCCACCGGCGGGGGAGCCGGGCCCGTGATCGGCGCGCGGCTGGTGCAGGGCGCCGCGGCCGGCCTCGTCAACTCCCAGGTGATCGGCACCATTCAGGACGTCTTCCGCGGTCCGGCCCGCGGTCGTGCACTGGGCATGTACGCGGTCACATCCGGCGTCGCCGTGGCGCTCGGCCCGCCACTCGGGGGTGCGCTCATCGCCGGACTCGGCGCCGAGACGGGCTGGCTGTCCTGCCTCCTGCTGAGCGCACCCTGCGCGGTGGCCACCCTGGCCCTCGCGGCCCGCCTGCTCCCACCGCCCCGGCGCACCGCCAAGAACTCCCGGCTGGACCGCTGTCCGGCGTGCCCTGGCGGTCCTCTTCGCCGTGCACCAGCGACTGCGCGTGCGCCAAGGCCGTGAGCCGCTGGTCCGTCCCGGGCTGATGTCTTCGAGGCCCTACCTGCTGGGCACCGCTGTCGCCATGGCCCAGTTCGGCGCCTCGCTGGCCGCGTCGCTCGTGCTCACCGTCTTTCTGCAGGACGGACTCGGGCTGTCCGCCCTTCTCACGGCGGCCGTCACGCTCGCCTCGGCCGTCGCCATGGGCGTACCTCAGGGCTCGCTTGGCGCCTGGTGCGGCGGATCGGACCGTGCACGGTGACCGTCGGCCTCGTCCTGGGGGTCGGTGCCGCGCCGGCCGGGGCGGTGGTCGCGCTCTGCGTGCCGATGGCGGCGCTGCCGGTGGCACTCGCCGGAACGCAACTGGTGGCCGGCGCCGCCTCGGGACTGAGCGTGTCGCCCAACCAGACCCAAGTGCTCCAGCACGCCCCCGCGGAAGCCGCCGGAGTGGGCGGCGGCATCCTGCAGATGGCCCAGCGCATCGCGGCGGCCGTCTGCTTCAGCGCCGTCTCCGCGGTCCACCTGCACACCGCACCCGGCCCGCCGCAGGGCAGCCACTCCCGGGCCGGCTACGCCCTGGCCTCCTGCGTCTGCGCCGGCCTGCTCGCCGTAGCCCTGGTCCTGTCACCGCTGCGCCGGGCAGCCACACGAACCGATCCGGCAGCACGCCGAGGGACAGGGGCGTGGGCAGAGCCCTGTTCACCCCTCCGGCCCCCCTCCCCGCGCACCTGACCCACCCTCATGCCGCAGCGGCCGCCCCGGCCCCAACCAGGCGCCGTCCCCGTCACGCATGTACGGCCGCACGCAGGGAACCGGTCAAGGGACGCGGTCGTGGCGCAGCTCCTCAGGTGGCCCGAAGGGCACCGCGGCGCGAAGATCGGCGCAGCAGAGGAGACAGGAGGGAGCGCGATCGCCGCGACAGGTCGCACGGTCGGGCAGCGCGCCGAGACCGTTCGCGACGACGTGGCTCGCACACGGCGGCGATCGCTTCGGCCATCGGTATCGTCCGCCCCGACGCACCGGCCCACGGCACCGCAGCCGCGAGGAGGAGGATCACCATGGCCGATCACCGGCAGGGGACCGAGCCGGGCGGCGAATCCGCGGCGCGGGCGCCGCAGGGGCACGGGGCGAGCGCACGGGAGACCGTGCGGCTCGCGGTGGTCGTCGGTGCCCTCGGCGTGGTCTTCGGCGACATCGGGACCAGCCCGATCTACACCATCCAGACCGTGTTCAACCCCGACGACCCGCACCCCGTCCCGGTCAGCACGGACAACGTGTACGGGGTGGTGTCCCTGGTGTTCTGGTCCGTGATGATCATCGTGACGGTCACCTATGTACTGCTCGCGATGCGCGCCGACAACGACGGCGAGGGCGGCATCATGGCGCTCATCACCCTGCTGCGGCGCTGGAACGCCCAGCGCGGCCGCAGAGCCGCCGTCGTCCTGGCCGCGCTCGGTATCTTCGGCGCGTCGCTCTTCTTCGGCGACAGCATGATCACCCCGGCCATCTCGGTGCTGTCGGCGGTCGAGGGGCTCAAGGTCGTCGAGCCGTCGCTGGAGGACGCGGTCGTGCCCATCACCGCGGTGATCATCGTGCTGCTGTTCCTGGTGCAGCGCCGGGGAACCGCGGCGGTGGGCAGGATCTTCGGGCCCGTGATGATCGCCTGGTTCGTGGCGATCGGCGCGTGCGGCGTCGTCGGCATCACCGACCACCCGGACATCCTCAAGGCGCTGTCGCCGACGTACGCGTGGGGCTTCCTGTTCGGCCACTGGGGCACCGCCTTCTTCGCCCTGGCCGCGATCGTCCTGTCGGTCACCGGCGCCGAGGCGCTGTACGCGGACATGGGGCACTTCGGCCGCCGGGCGATCACCCGGGGCTGGCTGGTCCTCGTCCTGCCCTCCTGTGTGCTCAGCTACATGGGTCAGGGTGCGCTGATCCTCGACGACCCGGCGAACATCAGCAGCCCGTTCTTCCTGCTCGTGCCCGACTGGGGGCGCTGGCCGATGGTCCTGCTGGCGACGGCGGCCACCGTGATCGCCTCCCAGGCGGTGATCACCGGCGCGTACTCCGTCGCCTCCCAGGCGGCCAAGCTCGGCTACCTGCCGCGGCTGCGCATCGCGCACACCTCCGAGTCGACCATCGGCCAGATCTACGTCCCCTGGATCAACTGGCTGCTGATGGTCTCGGTCCTCACCCTGGTCTTCGCCTTCCGCTCCTCGGAGGCGCTGGCCTACGCGTTCGGCATGGCGGTCACCGGCACCATCACCATCACCACCCTGCTCTTCTTCTACGTCGCCCGCGCCAAGTGGGGAACGCCCAAGTGGCTGCTCGCCGTCGGCGGGGGCGTGCTCCTCCTCGTGGACCTGCTGTTCGTGGCGGCCAACATGACCAAGCTGGTGCACGGAGCGTGGCTGCCGCTGCTGATCGGCCTCACGGCCTTCACCGTCATGACGACCTGGCAGCGCGGCCGTGAACTGGTCACCGCGGCACGGGCGCGCGCTGAAGGGCCGCTGCCCGAGTTCGTCGACGACCTGCGCAGCGGCAAGGCCGCGACGCGCCAGGTCCCCGGCACGGCCGTCTTCCTCAACCGGGGCAAGGAGACCACCCCGTTGGCCATGCGGGCCAACGTCGAGCACAACCACGTCCGGCACGAGCAGGTCGTGATCCTCGCCCTGCAGACCGAGCCGGTGCCCCGGGTCCCGGCCGACCAGCGGGTCGTCGTGGACGACCTGGGCTACGCCGACGACGGGATCATCCACGTCACCGCCCGGTTCGGCTACATGGACATCCCGGACGTGCCCGGCACCCTGGCGCTCCTCGACCCGTCCGCGACCGAAGGGCCGTTGCGGCTCGACGACGCTTCCTACTTCCTGTCGAAGATCGAGCTGCGGCGCGGCAAGGCACGCACCATGGCGCCCTGGCGCAAGCGGCTGTTCATCGCCACGTCCTACATCACGGCCGACGCCGCCGAGTACTTCAGCCTCCCGCGCGACCGCACGGTCATCATGGGCTCGCACATCGAGGTGTAGCCGCGCCGCGGAAGGCATGGTCCGCGCCCGCACCGGCGGACGCGGACCACATGGCCGTCAGTTCGACTTCCACCAGGCCGCGGCGGTCTCACGCAGGGTGTTGGTTCCGCAGTGCACCTCGCCCATGCCCAGGTGGTAGGTGTACCAGTCGTCGATGTACGACACCTTCAGACCGACTCGCGTGTACACGGCCGTGACGGCCCGCGTGAAGATGTCCTCGCCGCCGATGACGGGGCCCCACTGGCGCGGGGCGAGATAGCGGTCGCGGGCGAGCAGGACACCGTTGACGGCGCCGGGGACGTAGGCGCTCGTCGGGACCGCGGCGGCCCGGCCTGCGGAGGCGCGGTGGTCATCAGCGAGCCATTGCTGCTGGCCGTACCTGCCGAGCGCGTCCACGAGCGCCGGGTCGCCGCCCATCCGCGTCAGACGCGGCACGGACACCTCCTGCCCGTCGGCCGACGACATCTCGGCCTCCCGGGTGTACAGGGCCGGCACGCGCACGATCTCCTCGTCGGTGACGCCCGTCTCGCGCTTGAGGATGTCGAGGTTGGCCGCGATGCGCTGAGCGGCCATGGTGTTGTCGGCCACGAAGTGCCGGGCGGCGAGGGCCTGGTCGATGGTCTCCTTCGGCGCCGGCTGGTCGCCCCGGCGGGGAACGGAGAACATCCTGGTCCCGCCGTGGCCGTCCCGCTGCGCGTCGCGCAGGAGCTTCAGCCCGGCCTGCGGGTCGGCGACCCCGATCCGCCAGCCGCGCGGGGTGTCCGCGGGCAGGAACTGCACGAACTCGTCGACGTGGCCGACGCCCAGCCACGAGGTGTCCAGCAGGAGCGGGTCCTGCAGGCCCTGGGACTTCAGCAGGGTGCGCATCGCCTGCGCGGGCTTGGAACCGGTGTCCTTGCGGTGGCCCATGACGATGCGGCCGGCCGGGAAGGAGCGCCCGCCGTGCGTGTAGGGCGGAACGGTCTCCAGGTTCCCCATCGAGTTGAGCGTCCACTCCTCCGAGTCGCGCACGCCGGAGACCTGCACCACGCCGACGTCGCGGCCGCGCACCTTCTCGAACAGCTCCCGGCCCGCCTCCCGGTCGGGCTGCGCCGAGCGCAGCATCACGCGCATCGCCTGCCGGCGCCCGCCCGGGCCGGTCATGCTGACGTAGGCCGGCTCGACGAAGTCCTGCGCCCAGATGTCGCCGTACTTGTCGAAGGTCACGAGCGGCTTGGTGATCCCGGCGCGCCGCACCTCGGTCTGCAGGTTCTTCACGAACTGCCGGTAGGGCTGGTCGGCGGCGCTGTCGCCGGGCACCTTGGTGACCATGACCTGCTGGGTGTTCTGCAGGTGGTGGTGGGTCAGGAGCGGGGCGACGCGCAGGGTGACCGCGTCGGACGTGGTCCGGCCGGCGGACGTCACGTTCAACCGGATCACCGCCCGGCCGTCCCACTTCGCGGTGTCCCGGATGATGTCGGTGGCCTCGACGCCGAACTCCACGCCGGAGCGCAACTCCGCCGCCGACAGCCGGGTGCCGGCCGTGACCAGGACCCAGCCACCGGAGCGCTTGAGGAAGACCCGGGTGTACTTGGCCCCGGCCGTCACCTGCACGCTGCCCTTCGCCCCGGACGCCAGGCCCGGCATCGGCACCGAGCGGACCCGGGCGAGATCGGCGGCGTCGGCACTCCCGTTGACCTTCTTGTCGGAGGCGTCGTTGCAGGCGGCCAGCTTGGCGTCGGACAACGGCCGCCCGCCCGGGCCCTTGACCGGGCAGCGCTCGGTGTCGTCGTCGAGGTTGGGGAGGTGAACCGCTCCCCGGCCGACGGACCATCTGTCCTCGCCGGCCGTGTCGGTGTCACCGGTGATGTCGACCCGGCCGTCGCGGTCGACGTCCGCGCGGAGATCGGCGGTCCCGGCCGAGGGTGCCGCGACGGCGGGGGAGAGCGGGGAGGCGAGCACCGAGCCCGCCGCGGTGAGGGCGAGGAGCACCTGCCCCGCAGAGGTCGTGTGTATACGCGTACGTGTGCGCACGGCGTATCCCTTTCAGGTGGGGGGTGTTTCGCCGTGCAAGAGGGGGAACGCACGCTGTGCGTTCACTGGGGCACGACAGTTGACGTCCGGGTCATTCCCGGCTGACGGCAACTGTCAACAGGGCCCGCAGAGTTGGTGCGCAGACGTCAGTCAGTGCGGGCCGGGGAGCCGGAGCCGTACCTTCCCGCCCGTCAGTTCCGCGACGTCGCAATGCTGAGCGCGTTGGCGGCCACGACGGCGCCGATGGCCGCCCACTCCGGCGCCCCGAGCTCCTGGCCCAGACCGATCAGGCCGACCAGGGCCGCGAGGACGGGGTTGACGCTCATGAACAGCCCGAAGGCCCGGGCCGGGACGTGTCGCAGGGTGAACAGGTCCGCGAGGTACGGCACGGCGGAGGCGAGCACACCGGCGGCCACCGCGCAGGCGACGGCGCCGGCCGTGGGCGGATGCCGGAGGGCGACGACGACGCCGACCGGCAGGAACGTCAGGGCGGACAGACAGGACGCGGCAGCCGCGCCCTGCGCTCCGGGGAGACGTCGGCCGACGGTGCGGTTGAGCAGGATGTACGACGCCCAGCAGACGGCGGCCAGCAGGCCCAGGGCCATCCCGAGGTAGTCGGTCGAGGGCTGCGGGCGCATCAGGGTGACGACCCCGGCAGCGGCGATCACCGCACAGCAGACGTCGACACGGCGGCGGGAGGTCGCCAGCGCGATGGCGAGAGGGCCGAGGAACTCCAACGTCACCGCCAGGCCCAGCCCGACGCGGTCGATCGCGGAGTACAGCGAGAGGTTCATGGTGCCGAACACCAGCGCCAGCAGGGCGACCGGCCACCACTGACCCCACGTGAACGTACGCAGCCTGGGCCTGCCGACGGCCAGCAGGACCAGGGCGGCGACGTACTGGCGGACGGCGACGACGCCCACGGGGCCGAGGACGGGGAAGGCGAGGGAGCCGATCGCGGCGCCCGTCTGGGTGGACAGACCGCTGCCGACCATGGTGGCCACACCGGCGAGACGCCCACCCGCCGGCTCTGCGGTCACGGGCGAGGAGGCGGAGGCAGGTGCGGAGGCGGGTGCGGGGGCGGACGCGGGAGCAGGCGCCGACGCGGGGCGGGTGCGCATGCGCTCATCGTGGGACGGCTCCGTCCTTGCGTAAAATGCGTCGCCGAGCCCAGCTATACGCTTCAGTCATGGATGTTTCGGTCAACGCGTCGGTCACGGGTGTGGAGCTGAGGCAGTTGCGCGCCCTCGTCGCCATCGTCGACGAGGGCACCTTCACCGACGCCGCCATCGCCCTCGGCGTCTCCCAGGCGGCCGTCTCCCGCTCGCTGGCCTCCCTCGAACGCGCCCTGGGCGTAAGGCTGTTGCGGCGCACCTCCCGCGAAGTGACCCCGACCGGCACCGGTCTGCGGGTCCTGGCGCACGCCCGGCGCGTGCTCGGCGAGGTGGACGACCTGGTCCGGGAGGCAGGCTCCGGGCACGCCCGGCTGCGGATGGGCTACGCCTGGGCGGCGCTCGGCCGGCACACCCCGGCCTTCCAGCGCCGCTGGGCCGCCGCGCACCCCGGGACCGATCTGCAGCTCGTGCGCGTCAACTCGGCCACGGCGGGGCTCGCGGAGGGCGCCTGCGACCTGTCCGTCGTACGCCGGCCCGTGGACGACCGGCGGTTCGACTCCGCCATCGTCGGGCTGGAGCGGCGGCTGTGCGCCGTGGCCGCCGACGACCCGCTGGCCCGGCGCCGCGCGGTCCGGCTGGCCGACCTCAGCGGCCGCACCCTCCTGGTCGACCGCCGCACCGGGACCACGACCACCGAACTGTGGCCGCCCGACGCGCGCCCGGCGACCGAGGAGACCCACGACGTCGACGACTGGCTCACGGTGATCGCCACCGGCCGCTGCGTCGGCGTGACCGCCGAGGCCACCGCCAACCAGTACCCGCGCCCCGGTGTCGTCTACCGGCCGGTACGGGACGCCGAACCCATCGCCGTCCGGCTGGCCTGGTGGCGCGACGACCCGCATCCCGCCGCACCGGCGGCGATCGAGCTGCTCACCGCGCTGTACCGGGGCGACTGACGCCGTCGGTCCCGGGGATGCGCACAGGCCTGCGGTGGCGTGTCATGAGAGGTGTGGCGACGGGCCCGGGAAACAAGGCGGGCCACAGCAAGGGGCGGGAAGGGCCCCATCCACTTCTCGCGGATCCTGATTGCGCGGTGCACGGCCGCCAGCCGCTTCTCCGCGTCCTTGCGGGTCCTTCCCGTCACCTCCAGCACACCACGCGCGGGACGGATGCGCCAGGGCCGCTCGGCCCCGTTGCGGACGGAGGCGACACCCGGAGGTGACAAGGCGGGCTCGGCGGGTACCCATCAGCGGATCCCGCAGGGCGTGGGAGAGCCGTCGAGCGGAGGTGAGAGGCCGTGCGATTCGCGTTCCGTGACGTCGGCGCGCGCGGGCATCCCCAGGATGCCGTCCGACTGAGGTACCGCCCCGCACCGGGCCCGGTCGCCGTCCTGCCGCGGCGGAGGTGACCGATGCACCGGCCCCGCAGCCCCGACACGTCCCTTGAGGCGTCCCGCGCCGCGCTCGCCCCCGTGCTGCGTGACGTACGCGCCGTCGTCTTCGACACCGACGGCGTGATCACCGACTCGGCCAGGGTGCACGCCGCCGCCTGGAAGGTGGCCTTCGACGCCTTCCTGCGGGCCCACCCGCCCGAGGACCCCGGCCTGCGCCGCCCCTTCGACGAGCGGGACGACTACCTGCGTCACGTCGACGGAAAGTCCCGCCTCGACGGAGCCGAGGCCTTCCTGGCCGCGCGCGGCATCGAGACGTCGGCCGAGACGGTACGGGCCGTCGCCGCGGACAAGGAGCGCCTGTTCACCCAGCGGTTGCGCGAGCACGGCGTCGACGCCTACCCGGGGACCGTACGGCTGGTGAAGGCACTGCGCGCCGCGGGAGTGCCCCGTGCCGCGGCCTCCGCCTCCCGGCACGCCGGTGAGCTGCTGGACCGGGCAGGGGTGCTCGACCTGTTCGACGCCCTGGTGGACGGCGGCGAGGCCGCCAGGCTGGACCTCCCGGGCAAACCGGAGCCCGATCTGTTCCTGGAAGCGGTCCGCCGGCTCGGCGTCCCGGCCGACCGGGCCGCCGTCGTCGAGGATGCCCTGGCCGGCGTCGAGGCGGGCCGGCGAGGCGGCTTCGCCCTGGTGGTGGGGGTGGACCGGGCCGCCGGCGCGGACACCGGGGCGCGGCTGCTGCGGCACGGCGCCGACATCGTCGTACAGGACCTCGGAGAACTCTGCGCGGGAGGAGCGCCGACGTGACGGACGACCGGAGCCCGGAGGCCGAAGCACCGGGGTGGAGCTGGGAGTACGAGGGCTACGAGCCCGCCGACGAACGCCTCCGGGAGTCGCTGTGCACGCTCGGAAACGGCTACTTCGCCACACGGGGCGCGCTGCCCGAGTGTGCCGCCGACGACGTCCACTACCCGGGGACCTATGTGGCCGGCATCTACAACCGCCTCACCTCCAAGGTCGCGGGCCGCCGGGTGGAGAACGAGGACATGGTCAACGTCCCCAACTGGCTTCCCCTGCGCTTCCGCCTCCCCGACGGCCACTGGATCGCCCCCGACACCACGCCCGTGCTCGACCACCGGCAGCTGCTGCACATGTCCGCGGGGCTGCTGGAGCGCCGGACGCGGTACGACCTCGGCGACGACCGGGTATTGACGGTCCGTCAGCTGCGGCTGGTGCACATGGCCGATCCCCATCTGGCGGCTCTGCGCACCGAGTTCACGGCCGACGGGTTCTCCGGACCGCTCGAGGTGGAGGCGGCCCTGGACGGCTCGGTCACCAACGCCGGCGTGCCACGCTACCGGGACCTCGACGGCCGCCATCTCACCCACATCCACACCGGCACCGCCGCCCCGGACACGGTCTGGCTGCGCTGCCGAACCCGCACCTCCGACACCCGGATCGGCATCGCGGCCCGGCTGACCGCCCGGACCGGGGCCGAGGCCGAGGCACCCCTCACGATCCGTCATGAACGGCCGTACGCCATCCAGCGGGTGACGGTCCACATGGTGCCCGGCCACACCGTCACGGTCGACAAGACAGTGGCCCTGCACACCTCCCGCGACCCGGCCATCAGCGACCCGCTGCACGCCGCCGTCGACCGGGTGGGCCGGGCCCCCGGCTTCGACGCGCTGGCCGAGACGCATCGTGCCGCCTGGGGTCAGCTCTGGCGGCGCGCCGAACTCGACGTCCCCGGCGAGTCGGGCCGCATCCTGCGGCTGCACCTCTTCCATGTCCTGCAGACCCTCTCCCCGCACACCGCCGACCTCGACGTCGGCGTACCCGCGAGGGGACTGCACGGCGAGGCCTACCGCGGCCATGTCTTCTGGGACGAGCTGTTCGTCCTGCCCTATCTCAACCTGCACTTCCCGGAGGTCTCCCGCGCCCTGCTGCGCTACCGCCACCGACGCCTCGAACAGGCCCGGACCAGCGCCGGGGCAGTGGGCCGCCGGGGCGCCATGTATCCGTGGCAGAGCGGCAGCGACGGGCGTGAGGAGACCCAGCAGCTCCATCTCAACCCGCGCTCGGGACGCTGGCTGCCCGACCACTCCCGGCTCCAGCACCACGTCGGCTCGGCGATCGCCTACAACGTGTGGCAGTACTGCGAGGCGAGCGGCGACACGGAGTTCCTGCACACCAAGGGCGCCGAGATGCTGTTGTACATCGCCCGTTTCTGGGCGGACAAAGCCGTTTACGACGAGAGTCTCGGCCGCCACCGCATCAAGGGCGTCGTCGGCCCCGACGAGTACCACGAGTCCTACCCGGACGCCGACGCGCCCGGCCTCGACGACAACGCGTACACCAACGTCACCGCCGCCTGGGTGCTCACCCGCACCATCGAGCTGATCGGCATCCTCCCCGAGCCCCGCCGGCGTGAACTCCTCGAGCGCACCGGCCTGGACGGGAGTGAACTCGAACGGTGGGAGGACGTCTCACGCACCCTCCACGTCCCCCTCCACGACGACGTGATCAGCCAGTTCGCGGGCTACGGCGACCTCGCCGAGCTCGACTGGAGCGGCTACCGCGAGCGGTACGGGGACATCCGGCGGCTGGACCGGATCCTGGAGGCCGAGGGCGACACCGTCAACCGCTACAAGGCCTCCAAGCAGGCCGACGTGCTGATGCTCGGCTACCTCTTCGCACCGGCCGAACTGGAGGGGCTGTTCCGCCGGTTGGGGGTCCGGCTGGACGAGGACGTGTGGCGGCGCACCGTCGACTACTACATGCACCGCACCAGCCACGGATCCACCCTCAGCGGCCTGGTCCACGGCTGGGTGCTGGCCCGGTGCCGGCGCAGCGAGGCCTGGAAGTTCTGTCAGGAGGCCCTCCAGGGCGACATCGCCGACGTGCAGGGCGGCACCACCGGCGAGGGCATCCACCTGGGCGCCATGGCCGGCACCCTCGACCTCGTCCAGCGCGGGCTGACCGGCCTGGAGACCCGGGGCGGCGCCCTGTGGCTCGACCCCGTGCCGCTGCCCGAGCTGTCCTCCTACGGGTTCTCCCTGCGCTACCAGGGCAACTGGGGCGTACGGCTGCGGCTGGAACGAGGACTGCTGGAGATCGCGGTCCCCTCCCACGACGTCTCACCGATCGACGTACGGCTGCCGGGCCGCGAGGTGTCCCTGCAGCCGGGGGAGACCGGGCGCCTGGTCCTGCCCGACTGACCCTGCCCCGGGCCGGTGCGGGAGGCGGGCGCCGGGGGGAGGCTGGGAGAGGCCGGGAGACAGCGGCCGACGGCCCGGCCCGGTACCGGCACGGAGCGTTCCGGGCCCGGCGCGCAGATGTCGTACGGCCCGCGGATCCTGCACGGAAAGGGGAGCGCGATGAACGGCCCGGTTGTCGTGGGGGTGGACGGTTCGCCGTCGAGTCTGGCGGCGGTGGAGGTCGCGGCGCGGGAGGCCGCGCTGCGGGGCGTGGGGCTGCGGCTGGTGCACGCCTTCGGCTGGCCGGCCGCGCACATTCCGCCCGGTGGCCGGCTGTGGGAACCGAGCGGTGGCGGGGTGCGCGAGCTGATCGACGGTACGCTCGCCAAGGCCGAGCGGCGCGCCCACGAGACGGCGCCGGACGTCGTGATCATGCGCGAGATCGTCGTCGGCGAACCGGTCATGGTGCTGGAGATCGAGTCGCGCGCCGCGTCCCTGGCCGTGGTGGGGAGCCGGGGACTGAGCCGGTTCGGCGCGCTGCTGCTCGGCTCCACCGCAGGTCATCTGTCCGCTCACGCCGCCTGCCCGGTGATCGTGGTGCGTGGCAGGCCGGATCCGGGCGGGCCGGTGCTGCTCGCCGTCGACGACTCGCCCGCGGCCCGGGGCGCCGTCGAGTTCGCCTTCGCCGAGGCAGCCGCGCGCGGCACGAACCTGGTGGCGCTGCACGCCTGGAGCACCCGATCCGAGCGGGCCTACGACCAGCCGGCCGACCCGCCCTTCGTGACGTACGACGAGGACCGGCTGCGTGACGAGGAGGAGCGGGTGCTGGCCGAGGCGCTGGGCGGGCTGCGCGAGCGGTACCCCGACGTCGACGTGGACCGCAGGCTGGTGCGCGGCCGGATCCGCCACACCCTCATCGAGGCCAGCGCCGACGCCGGGCTCGTCGTGGCCGGGGCGCGCGGCAGGGGCGGGTTCGCCGGGCTGCTCCTGGGCTCGGTGAGCCAGGCCCTGCTGCACCACGCGCACTGCCCGGTCGCCGTCGTCCGGTCCGGGCCGGAGTGAGAGCGGCGAGCCGCGCGGACGTCCTGGCGGCGAGCCGCCCACGGGCCGGGCTCAGAGGTTCGCCGCGTGGTCCGGGACGTAGTTCTGCAGATCGCGCGGCGGTCGCCGGTAGCCGGTCGACGCCGGCCGCTCGGGCAGGTCCAGGACCGGTGGAGGCACGTCCTGGTACGGCACGGAGTCCAGCAGGTGGGCGATCATGTTCAGTCGGGCCCGGCGCTTGTCGTCGCTCTCGACGACGTACCAGGGCGCCTCGGTGATGTCGGTGTGCACCATCATCTCGTCCTTGGCCCGGGAGTACTCCTCCCAGCGGGTGATCGACTCCAGGTCCATCGGGGACAGCTTCCAGCGACGCAGCGGGTCCTCCAGGCGGCGGCGGAAGCGTTCCTGCTGCTCCTCGTCGCTCACCGAGAACCAGTACTTGCGCAGCAGGATCCCTTCCTCCACCAGCATCCGCTCGAAGAGGGGGCACTGGCGCAGGAAGAGCTGGTGCTCCTCCTTGGTGCAGAAGCCCATGACGTGCTCGACACCGGCCCGGTTGTACCAGCTGCGGTCGAACAGCACGATCTCCCCGGCGGCCGGCAGATGCCCGATGTACCGCTGGAAGTACCACTGCGTACGCTCGCGCTCGGTCGGCTTGGGCAGCGCCGCGATCCGCGCGAACCGCGGGTTCAGGTGTTCCGTGACCCGCTTGATGGTGCCGCCCTTGCCCGCGGCGTCCCGCCCCTCGAACACCACGACCACGCGGGCGCCCTCCGCACGCACCCACTCCTGCAGTTTCACCAACTCCGTCTGCAGGCGCAGCAGTTCCTTCTCGTACGTCTTGCGAGACAGCTTCTCCGCCTTGTCGCCGGCCATGAAAGCACCGTACTGACCGACGACGGGCAGCGCACTCCGGCGGCCGGACCGCGCGAACGTACCCTGCGAGTGGAACCGACCCCGGCACACCGCAACGGTGAGGCAGGAACCGATGGACTCGCCCTCAGGACCGAAGGACGACACCACCAGTGCGCACATCCACGTCGAGAAGAAGCCGCCCCGCTCCGACGCACGCGCGCGTGATCTCCTGGCCGCCACGTTCGGCCTGGTCGCAGACCTGCCGGCGACGGTCGCCACCGGCTGTGGGCTGCGGGTTCCGTATGCCATGACCTCACCGCGGCCCGAGAGCGTGACCTGCCTGGCCTGCCGTGAGCACGCCCACGCCCAGCACCTGCGCCTCGCCGAGGAGATCGAACGGCTCGGCGCCATGCCGGGCGCCGTCGTCACCGCGGACCGGGCGGGCCAGGTGGCGGAGCATCACCGCGACCTCGCGCGGAGGTTCGCCGGCGACGACGGCAGCCCCTGACGTCGCACCCAGGTGCCCCGACCGCCGCCCCGCGCCCCGGTCGCCCGCCCTGTACCCCGGATCGCGGCACCCACGCCGCCGCGCGGGCGTCAGTGCCTGCCCGGGCCCCCGCTGCCGAACGACCCGCTGCCGCCCTCGCTCCAACGTGGCCGTTCCTGCGAGGGGCTGGGACGGGACGGGATGTTGCCGTGGCCGGGCATCTCGTGCGGGGTCAGCCGGTGATCGCTCCGGGGCACCTCGTTGGGTTCCCGGTGCTCCCGGACCTCCTGGACGGGGCCGTCCTCGGGCGGCCGGGGCTGTTCCTCCGGGCGCGGGGGCGGCGGCTCACGGCGCCTGATCCGGGCGCCCAGCACGAAGGCGCCGATGAGCAGCGCCACGACGGCCAGCCCGGCGACGAGCAGGCCGATGCCGAGCGCACCCTTCGCGGCGATGTCGGTAGAGGCGATGTCGGTGGACGCGATGTCCGTGGCTGCGATCGATGCGATGGTCATGGGCCGCGAGTACCCGTGGCGTCCCGCGTGAACCCGCCCCGGGTTTGGCGTGCCCCGGACCGGCTACCCGACCGGCGTGACACAGACAACGTCCCAGCAGCAGCCCGTCCAGTTCCTGGAGGACCGATTCGCGTGCGCTCAGGCCTGCACCGAGTGCGCCCGGGCCTGTGCCCTGCGCGCGAGCCTGGTGGATCCGGACGGGGCCGAGGAGCAGGAACTCCTGCGCCGCAAGGGCATCATGTGCGCCGAGGTGTGTGACGCGACCTGCCGGATGCTGGCCGAGGAGAACCAGCTGGACGAGAGCGCCCTGCGCGTCCAGCTGGAGTGGACCCGGACGGTGAGCCTGGAGTGCGCCCATGCCTTCGACCGGCACCCGGACGCCGAGGACGCCGCGCGGGCGTGCCGGGACTGCGCACGGGCCTGCACGGACTTCATGGCCACGCTCGACTGACCGGTTCGCGGCAGGCACGCGAACAGTTCCGCCGCCGGATCCCGCCGCTGCGAGCCATTCCAGGCCTCGCCATTCCCAATTTCTGAAACACGTTCTACGGTGTGCGCCGTCAGGACCGGCCTTGGGAGCCTGGAGGCGCCGTGCATCTCGAATACACGCCCGAGCAGCAGCGGCTGCGCACCGAACTGCGCGACTACTTCGCCGAGTTGGTGCCGGACCTCGCGCACACCCTCCCCCATGGCCCGAAAGGCATGGGAGGTGCCCCCATCACCGACCCGGCGGCCCAGAAGCGCCACTACCGCAAGACGATCCGACGGCTCGGCGCGGACGGCTGGCTCGGCGTCGGCTGGCCCAAGGAGTACGGCGGACGCGGGCTGACCGCGATGGAACAGTTCATCTTCTTCGACGAGGCGGCCCAGGCGGGCGTACCGCTGCCGCTGATGGCGCTCAACACCGTCGGCCCGACGATCATGCAGTACGGCTCGGACGAGCAGAAGGCGTACTTCCTGCCGAAGATCCTCTCCGGCGAGATCGACTTCGCGATCGGCTACAGCGAGCCCGACGCGGGCACGGACCTGGCCTCGCTCAGGACGCGGGCCGTGCGCGACGGCGACGAGTACGTCGTCAACGGGCAGAAGATCTGGACGACCAACGGCGACACAGCCGACTGGGTCTGGCTGGCCGTCCGCACCGACCCGGCCGCCCCGCCGCACAAGGGCATCACGATGCTCCTCGTCCCGACGACCGACCCCGGTTACTCCTGCACCCTCATCAACACCCTCGCCTCGCACGACACCACGGCCAGCTACTACGAGAACATCCGCGTCCCGGTCAGCCGCCGTGTCGGCGCGGAGAACCAGGGCTGGCGCCTGATCACCAACCAGCTCAACCACGAGCGCGTCACCCTCGCCGCCCACGGCACCATGGCCATCCGCGCCCTGCACGACGTCCAGCGCTGGGCCATGGAGACCAAGCTCGCCGACGGCCGCCGGGTGATCGACCTGCCCTGGGTGCGCCGCCGCCTCGCCCAGACCCACACCAGGCTCGACGCCCTCAAGCTCCTGAACTGGAAGATGGTCGGCGCCGTCCAGGAGGGCACGCTGACCCCGCAGGACGCCTCCGCCGTGAAGGTCTACGGCTCCGAGGCGCGCCGCGACGCGTACGCCTGGCTGATGGAGATCGTCGCCGCACCGGGTGCGCTCAAGGAGGGCTCGGCGGGGGCGGTGCTCCACGGTGAGCTGGAGCGCGGCTACCGCTCGGCGGTGATCTTCACCTTCGGCGGCGGCAACAACGAGATCCAGCGGGAGATCATCTCGTGGATCGGTCTGGGGATGCCGAGGGTACGGCGTTAGCCTGCGGGCATGGGCGATCCCGGGCTGTTCACCCCGAACTCGGTCACCTGGCAGATGCACGGCGACCCCATGATGTGGGTCGCCGGAGTCCGCGCGCTCTACCTCCAGGCCCTGCACCCGCGCGCCGTACGCGGCGTCATGCAGAACTCCGACTTCCGCGAGGACGCCTGGGGCCGCCTGCTGCGCACCGCCAACTTCGTCGGGACGATCACGTACGGCACCACCGAGGCCGCCGAGAGGGCCGGCGCACGGGTCCGGAAGATCCACAGCATGCTCGGCGCCACCGATCCGGACACGGGGGAGCGGTACGGCGTCGACGAACCCGAACTGCTGCTGTGGGTGCACTGCGCCGAGATCGACTCCTATCTGCAGGTCGCCCGCCGCTCCGGGTTCCCCCTCACCGACGCGCAGGCCGACCGCTACATCGGCGAACACCGGGTCAGCGCCCGCCTGGTGGGCCTCGACCCCGACGCCGTACCGGCGAACCGGGCGGAGATGGCGGCGTACTTCGAGAAGGTGCGGCCCGAGCTCGCGTGCGGACCCGAGGCACGCGCGGTGGACGACTTCCTCCTCCGCCCTCCGACGCATCCCCTTCTCGTCCCGGCGCGCGAGGTGCTGTGGCGGCGCGTGGCGCACCTGGCGTACGCCGCTCTGCCGCCGTACGCCCATGAGCTGTACGGCAGACCGGCCCCGAAACCCGCCACCGTCACCCGCCAGTTGCGTGTCACGGGCACCCTGCTGCGCTGTGTTCCCGCACGTCTGCGCTGGCAACTCCCGCCCAAACACATCCTGCGCGCCATGGCCCGGCTCGGCCCGGGCTCGCGCCCGGCACCGTACAAACTCGGACGATAGCTCGCCATACTGGACGAGCCGGGGGAGGGTGGGGCGGACCGTGACGGGGGGCGATCGCGGGAGATGGGGGACAGCAGGCTGATCCAGGGCCGGTACCGGCTGCTCGATCCGATAGGGCGCGGCGGTATGGGCGAGGTGTGGCGTGCGCGCGACGAGTCGCTGGGCCGGCATGTCGCCGTGAAGTGCCTCAAGCCGCTGGGGCCCCACCACGACCACTCCTTCACCCGCGTCCTGCGGGAGCGGTTCCGCCGCGAGGCCCGGGTGGCCGCGGCGCTGCAGCACCGCGGGGTGACCGTCGTCCACGACTTCGGCGAGTCCGACGGCATCCTGTTCCTGGTCATGGAACTGCTGCAGGGCCGCAATCTCAGTCAGCTCCTGGAGGACAACAAGCACCACCCGCTGCCCGTCCCGGACGTCGTCGACATCGCCGACCAGGTCGCCGCCGCCCTCGCCTACACCCACCAGCAGGGCATCGTGCACCGCGATCTGAAGCCCGCGAACATCATGCGGCTCGGCGACGGCACGGTGAAGATCTGCGACTTCGGCATCGCGCGCCTCGGCCACGACATCGGCTTCACCTCCCGGCTGACCGGCACGGGCATCGCGATGGGCACCCCGCACTACATGTCGCCGGAGCAGATCGGCGGGGAGGAGGTGGACCAGCGCAGCGACCTGTACTCGCTGGGGTGCGTGCTGTACGAGATCGCCACCGGGGTGCCGCCGTTCGACCTCGACGACCCCTGGGCCATCCTCGTCGGCCACCGCGACACCCCGCCCCGGCCGCCGCGCAGCCACCGGGCCGAGCTGCCCGAGTACTTCGAGAAGATCATCCTCGACCTGCTGGCCAAACGCCCCGAGCAACGCCCGCACGACGGCCGCGAGTTGGGCCGCCGCATCGAACTGGGCCGTACGACACCGGCGTACGTCCCGACCGTGGTGACCCCGCAGCCCGCCCTCAGGCCCCCGCGACCCGCCGTCGGGCCACCGGAGCCCGGCACCCGCGAGCCCCGCCTGCCGTCCTGGACCCGCGGCATGACCACCGGCCACAAGGCCACCGGCGCCGGACTGCGCACCACACCCCCCGACGCCGCGGCCGGCCTCACCGGCGAGTGGATCGCCCGTCCCGCCACCGGCCGGCCCGACGGGACCGCCGTACCCGAAGAGCCGCCCGCCCCGCCCCAGGAGACGCTCACCGCGCTGGCCGGACGGCACAACGCCGGGCTCAGCCTCGGCCGGCTGGGCCGCTGGGCGGAGGCGGGCGAGGTGCACCGGGCCGTCGCCGCCGAGCGCGAGCACCTCCTCGGCCCCGACCACCCCGACACCCTCGCCAGCCGCTACGAGGTCGCGTTCACCCTCAGCCGCACCGGCCGCGCCGCCGACGCGCTGCGCGAGTACAAGCACGTCGCCCGCGCGCGCAGCCTCGCCCTCGGCCCGGACCACCCCGAGACGCTCGCCGCCCGGCAGGAAATGGCCTACGTGCTCGGCCAGTTGGGCCGTCACTTCGACGCCCACCAGGTCTACACGTCCGTGCTCATCGCCCGGGAGCGCGCCATGGGCGCCGATCACCCCGACACCCTGCGCTGCCGGCACAACCTCGCCTTCAACCTCAGCAGGCTCGGCCGCCTGGAGGACTCGTACCGCATGGCCACGGAGGTCGCCGCCGCCCGCGCCCGCGTCCTCGGCCCGCACCACCCCGACACCCTCGTCACCCGCTACGAGGTCGCCTACGCACTCGGCCAGTTGGGACACTGGGCGCAGGCCCTGCAGACCTACCGCGAGGTCGCCGACGCCCGCGCCCAGGCCCTCGGCCCCGACCACCCCGACACCCTCGCCGCCCGCTACGAGGTCGGCATCAGCCTCGGCCGGCTCGGCCGCAGCACGGAGGCGCTGCAGCTCTACCGCGACCTCGTCGACGACCGCGTCCGCGTCCACGGCCCCGCCCACCCCGAGACCCTGCGTGCCCGGCACGGCCTCGGCGTCAACCTCGGCCGGCTCGGCCGCTGGGAGGAGGCGCTCGCCGAGTCCCGCGACGTGTGCGCGATCCGCGAGCGCGTCCTCGGCCCGGACCACCCGGACACCCTGGTCAGCCGTCGCGAGGTCGCTGTGAGCCTGGGCTGGCTGGGCCGCTGGCCGGACGCGCTCACCGAGTACCGCAGGGTGGCCACCGCCCGCGAGCGCGTCCTCGGCGCCGACCACCCGGACACCCTCGCCAGCCGCAATGACGAGGCCCACTGCCTGCAGCAGCTCGGACGGGGCGCGGAGGCGATCGAGCTGTACCGGAGGGTGGCGGTGCTGCGGCAGCAGCGGGCGTCCGGAGGCACATGAGCGCGACGGCGTCCTCCCGTGACTCGCGCGCGCCGCACCTATGGCCGACCTAGATCATCACGTGTTACCAAGAACCATGCCTGCACACGAGGGAAAGCCGGGACACCGTACGTACGACGCCGTCATCGTCGGCGGAGGCCACAACGGCCTGGTCGCCGCCGCCTACCTGGCCCGGGCCGGCCGGTCCGTGCTGGTGCTGGAGCGGCTGGACCACACCGGGGGCGCCGCTGTGTCCACCCGGCCGTTCGCCGGGGTCGACGCGCGGCTGTCGCGCTACTCGTACCTGGTCAGCCTGCTGCCCAAGAAGATCGTGCGGGACCTCGGCCTGGACTTCCGGGTCCGCACCCGCAACGTCTCCTCGTACACGCCCGTGGAACGCGACGGACGGCCCACCGGTCTGCTGGTGGGCGGCGGCGAGCGGCGCACCCGGGAGGCGTTCGCCCGGCTGACGGGCGGGGAGCGCGAGTACCAGGCCTGGCAGCGCTTCTACGGGATGACCGGCGAGGTCGCCAAGCGGGTCTTCCCGACGCTCGTCGAGCCCCTGCCGAGCCGCGAGGAGCTGCGCCGCCGGGTGGACGACGAGGAGGCCTGGCGGACCCTGTTCGAGGAGCCGATCGGTCTCGCCATCGAGGAGCGATTCGCCGACGACCTGGTGCGGGGCGTGGTCCTCACGGACGCGCTCATCGGGACCTTCGCCGACGCCCACGACCCCTCGCTGAGGCAGAACCGCTGCTTCCTCTACCACGTGATCGGCGGCGGCACCGGCGACTGGGACGTCCCCGTCGGCGGCATGGGCGCCCTCACCGACGCCCTGGCCGCGGCGGCGCGTGCGGCGGGCACGGTCATCGCCACCGGGCACGAGGCGGAACGGATCGACACGGACGGCCGTACGGCGGAGGTCACCTATCGCACGGCGGACGGCGAGGGCGTCGCCGTCGCCCGGCACGTCCTGGTCAACGCCTCCCCGCAGGCCCTGGCCGCCCTCACCGGCGACACACCCCCGGCCCCCGCCGAGGGCGCCCAGCTCAAGGTGAACATGCTGCTCAAGCGCCTGCCCCGGCTGCGCGACAGCTCCGTCGACCCGCGTGAGGCGTTCTCCGGCACCTTCCACATCGCCGAGGGCTACGACCAGCTGGCCACCGCCCACGCCCAGGCCGTCGCCGGGGAACTCCCCGCCGCGCCCCCGGCGGAGATCTACTGCCACTCGCTGACCGACCCGACGATCCTCGGCCCCGCCCTGGTCGAACAGGGCTACCAGACCCTCACTCTTTTCGGCCTGCACACTCCGGCCCGGCTCTTCGAGGGCGACAACGCCGCCGTACGCGAGGAACTGCTCAAGTCGACGCTCGCCCAGCTGGACGCCCATCTCACCGAGTCGATCGTCGGCTGCCTGGCGACCGACGCCGACGGACGTCCCTGCATCGAGGCCAAGACCCCACTGGACCTGGAGCGCGACCTGCGCCTCCCCGGCGGCAACATCTTCCACCGCGAGCTGGCCTGGCCGTACGCCCAGGAGAACACCGGGCGCTGGGGCGTGGAGACACCGCACGCGAACGTGCTGCTGTGCGGGGCGGGCGCGGTGCGCGGAGGCGGGGTGAGCGGGGTGCCCGGGCACAACGCGGCGATGGCGGTCCTCCAGGCGGACGCATAGTTCCCAAAACCTGCCCAACCATGCGGCAAGTTGCTTTCGTATCTTTGATACGAGAGCTGCCGCTGAGGGCGTCGAGGGACCCTTTCGCCGCCGGAACGCGGGGCGACAGGCCGAACCCCGCGTGGTCGGGAGCGATGCAGCGAAAGTCCGGCGACAAGGTCCCGAGCAGGCCGCGTGCCGCCGTACGGCACGGCGTCGTACGGCGGCTCGGCGCGGCCGAGCGTTCGCCAGATGTAGCTCCAGGGGGCCGTGCAGGAACAGCACCGGGTCTCCGGTGCCGACGTCGAGGTCACCCCACTCCACTCCGACCTCCTGACCCCGGCCTGACCGGCGTCCCTGTCAGGCCGGGTCGTCAGTTCGGCTCGTCAGTTCGCGGAGGCCGTCCAACCGCTCGCCGAGATCCGCGCGGTGTCCGCCGGCCGTGCCTCGTCGAAGAGGACGGTGTCCGCCGCCTCGACGCGCAGGCCGTCGACGTACGCGCCACGGCCCACGTACAGCCGGTCGGTCGCGTACCGCCAGCGGAGCACCAGCTGCCGGTGCGCGGGGAGTCGTGCCGTGAGCCGGTGCCAGACACGGCCCGACCAGCCGGTGACGGTGCCTGCCGGGTGGTCCTGCGGCTGACCTCCATGGCGTGTCGTCGTGAAGGGGAGCGGCTGCCAGGTGGCGCCACCGTCGGTCGTGGCCTCCAGGGTGAGGAGGTCCGCCTTGGGTTCGGTGTCCCACCACAGGGCGCAGCGCAGCCGGGCCTCGCCGCCGGACGTGTCGACCGGGGGGAGCGCGAGGGTCGCGGTCGTGGCGGTCGCCATTCCGGAGAACCACGCGGTACGACCGAGCCGCGGGCGGACGGACACGGCGCGGGCCATGTTGTTCGCGGCGGCGACCCGGGGCGCGGAACCGGAGCGCCAACCGCGCACCGGGTGAACGGAGTTGCCGAGCACGACGAGGAAGGAGTCGGTCGACGGGTCGAGGACCAGCGAGGTGCCGGTGAAACCGGTGTGCCCCGCCGTGTGCGGGGTGGCCATCGCGCCCATGTACCAGTGCTGGTAGAGCTCGAAGCCGAGACCGTGCTCGTCGCCCGGGAACGCGGTGTTGAAGTCGGTGAACATCAGCTCCACCGACTCCGGATCCAGGATGCGGGCCCTTCCGTAGACACCGCCGTTGAGCAGCGTCCGCCCGAGGACCGCGAGGTCCCAGGCGTTCGAGAACACACCCGCGTGGCCCGCGACCCCACCGAGGCTGAAGGCGTTCTCGTCGTGCACCTCGCCCCACACCAGCCCCCGGTCCAGGCCGGACCAGGGCTTACGGGCGTCCTCGGTGGCCGCGATCCTCGGCTTCCAGACCGCGGGCGGGTTGTAGCGGGTGCGGCGCATGCCGAGCGGGGCGGTGATCTCGTCGCGCAGGAGGGCGTCGAGCGTACGGCCGGTGATCTTCTCCAGGACCAGCTGGAGGGAGATCAGGTTCAGGTCCGAGTAGAGGTATGTCGTCCCCGGCGGGTTGAGCGGCGCCTCGTTCCAGATGAGCTGGAGTTTCTCGTCGTACGTCGGCGCGTTGTACAGCGGGATCCAGGCGCGGAACCCTGAAGTGTGGGTGAGGAGCTGACGAACAGTCATGTCCTGCTTGCCCGCCCGGCCGAAGTCCGGGAGGTAGGAGGCGACGGTCGCCTCCAGCCCGAGCGCACCCCGCTCGATCTGCTGCACGGCGAGGATCGACGTGAACAGCTTGGACACCGAGGCCAGATCGAAGACGGTGTCCTCGGCCATCGCGATCTGCCGGCCGGCGGGGAACTCGACGCCGGTGTCGGTCTTCTCGTCGTACGACTGATAGCGCACCGCCATGCCGATGGGCTGGTGCAGGGCCACCGTACTGCCCCGCCCGGCGAGCAGGACGGCGCCCGCGTACCAGGGGTGCTTGGGGGAGGGGCCGAGGTATGCCTTGGCATCGGTGACCAGGCGGTCGAGGTGGTCGGGGAGGAGGCCGGCACGCTCGGCGGAGCCGTGCCGCAGGGTGCCGCCGTGGCCGGAGGAGGCGGCCGCCGCCGGACCGGCGGGGAACGGGGCGATGGCCAGGGCTCCGCCCAAGGCCACTAGTCCCTGGCCGAGTTGACGCCGGGTCAGTCTTTCTCTGCCGTCGGCCATCGAGGTTCCTCCCACCACGCCGGCTGAAAGTATCTTTCCGGGATCACCTTGCGTGATGAAACTTTCATGTCAGTAGGGCTCGGTGTCAACGCCCCGTTCCACTCAAGAGATCTGACGGTGTATCAGAAAAGGTCTTCCGTCGTTCGGAGGACTGCGGCATCCTGCGCCCATGCAGACGGAGCTGAGCAAGAAACTGGGAGTCGAGCACGCCGTCTTCGGCTTCACGCCGTTCCCCGCCGTCGCCGCGGCCATCAGCCGGGCCGGCGGCTTCGGAGTGCTCGGCGCGGTCCGCTACACCGCCCCCGACGACCTCAAACGCGACCTCGACTGGATCGAGGCCCATGTCGACGGCAGGCCCTATGGCCTGGACGTGGTCATGCCCGCGAAGAAGGTGGAGGCTCCGAAGGACCGAACACTGACCGAGGCCGATGTCGAGGCGATGATCCCGGAGGGGCACCGGCAGTTCGTCAAGGACACCCTCGCCAAATACGGCGTGCCCGAACTCGCCGAGGGCGAGGCTTCCGGCTGGCGCATCACCGGGTGGATGGAGCACGTGGCCCGCACCCAGCTCGACGTCGCCTTCGACTACCCGATCAAGCTGCTCGCCAACGCCCTGGGCTCACCGCCCGCCGATGTGGTGGAACGCGCCCATGACCAGAACGTCCTGGTCGCCGCACTCGCGGGCAGTGCCCGGCACGCCGTCAAGCACAAGGAGCGCGGCATCGACATCGTGGTCGCCCAGGGCTACGAGGCGGGCGGCCACACCGGGGACATCGCCTCCATGGTGCTCACCCCGGAGGTCGTGGAGGCCGTCGACCCCCTGCCCGTACTGGCCGCAGGCGGCATCGGCAGCGGCCAACAGGTGGCGGCGGCACTCAGTCTGGGCGCCCAGGGTGTGTGGCTGGGCTCCATATGGCTGACCACCACAGAAGCCGATCTGCACTCACCCGCCCTGACCCGCAAGCTGCTCGCCGCCGGTTCCGGCGACACGGTGCGCTCCCGCGCCCTGACCGGGAAACCCGCACGCCAGCTGCGCACCGAGTGGACCGACGCCTGGGACGACACGAGCGGGCCGGGCACCCTGCCCATGCCCCTGCAGGGCCTGCTGGTCGCCGAGGCCGTCTCGCGCATCCAGAAGTACGAGGTCGAGCCGCTGCTCGGCACCCCCGTCGGCCAGATCGTCGGCCGGATGAACAGCGAACGCAGCGTCCGGGCCGTCTTCGACGACCTCACCCGCGGCTTCGAGCGAGCCGTCGATCGCATCAACCGCATAGCCGGAAGGAGCGGCGAGTGACGAGCACGAGCACCCCCCCGGCGGGCTTCTGGGCCCAGGCGGCGGCCGATCCGCACCGCACGGTCCTCGTCGCCCCCGACGGCGAGGAGTGGACCGCCGGCCGTCTGCACGCCGCCACCAACCGCCTCGTCCACGGCCTGCGCGCGGCCGGCATGCGGCGCGGCGACGCCTTCGCGGTCGTCCTGCCCAACAGCGCCGAGTTCATCATCGCGTACCTGGCCGCCAGCCAGGCGGGCTTCTACCTCGTGCCCGTCAACCACCACTTCGTCGGCCCGGAGATCGCCTGGATCGTCGCCGACTCCGGAGCCAAGGTGCTCCTCACGCACGAACGCTTCGCCGCCCCCGTGCGAGGCGCCGCGGACGAGGCCGGACTGCCCGTCACCCACCGGTACGCGATCGGCACGGTCGAGGGCTTCCGGCCGTACGCCGAACTGGTCGACGGGCAACCGGAGTCGGCGCCCGCCGACCGCACCCTCGGCTGGGTCATGAACTACACCTCGGGCACCACGGGCCGCCCGCGCGGCATCCGGCGCCCGCTGCCCGGCAAGCTCCCCGAGGAGGCGTACCTGGGCGGCTTCCTCGGCATCTTCGGCATCCGCCCGTTCGACGACAACGTGCACCTCGTCTGCTCGCCGCTCTACCACACCGCCGTTCTCCAGTTCGCCGGCGCGTCGCTGCACATCGGCCACCGCCTGGTCCTGATGGACAAGTGGACGCCCGAGGAGATGCTCCGCCTGATCGACCGGGAGAAGTGCACCCACACGCACATGGTCCCGACCCAGTTCCACCGCCTGCTCGCCCTGCCCGAGGAGGTGCGCGCCCGCTACGACGTCTCCTCCATGCGGCACGCCATCCACGGCGCCGCCCCCTGTCCCGACCACGTGAAGCGGGCGATGCTCGACTGGTGGGGCCCGTGCGTGGAGGAGTACTACGCGGCCAGTGAGGGCGGCGGCGCCTTCGCCACCGCCGAGGACTGGCTGAAGAAGCCCGGCACGGTCGGCAAGGCCTGGCCCATCAGCGAACTCGCGATCTTCGACGACGACGGCAACCGGCTCCCGCCCGGCGAACTCGGCACCGTCTACCTGAAGATGAACACTGGTGGCTTCGCCTACCACAAGGACGAGTCCAAGACGCGCAAGAACCGCATCGGCGACTTCTTCACCGTCGGCGACCTCGGATATCTCGACGAGGACGGCTACCTCTTCCTCCGTGACCGCAAGATCGACATGATCATCTCCGGCGGGGTCAACATCTACCCCGCCGAGATCGAGTCCGCACTCCTCGCCCACCCCGCCGTCGCCGACGCGGCCGCCTTCGGCATCCCGCACGACGACTGGGGCGAGGAGGTCAAGGCAGTGGTCGAACCGGCCCCCGGCCACGACCCCGGCCCTGCCCTGGCCGCCGCGATCCTCGACCACTGCGCCGACCGGCTCGCCGGCTACAAACGGCCCAAGAGCGTCGACTTCATCACCGAGATGCCACGCGATCCCAACGGCAAGCTGTACAAGCGGAGGTTGCGGGACCCGTACTGGGAGGGGCGCACGCGACCGGTGTGACCGAGCCCGGCGCGGGCGTGCGGCTCGGCCGACGGCTTCAAGGGCGAACAGGGGGAAAGGTCTCCCACGCCTTGGCGAGGCCCGCGGCATCGGTGCCGACCTTGCGGTAGACACCGGACAGCAACTGCCGCACGCCCTGCTCGGTGAGACGCAGTTCCTTGGCGATCACCGGCAGAGGGAGTCCCTGGAGGGCCAGTTCGGCGGTACGCCGCTCCTGTGCTGACAGCGTGTCCGCCTGCGCGTAGCGCAGCGGCAGCGGCCGCATCCCCGCCGCCGAGAGCTCCTGCCTGGCCCGGGCGGCGAGCCCCTCGGCCCCGCAGTGGACGGCGCCTTCCAGGCCTTGGTAGAGCCGGTCTGCGGCTTCCTGGAGGCGCCCGCTGCGGGACAGGGCGGCGCCGTGGCCGATCAGTGCGCGGGCGAGTTCGTAGGCGGCGGGGGACTGCTCAAGGTGCTCCACTGCCTCCGCGTGCAGCTTGAGCGCACCTGGTCCGCCGGTTACCTCAGCCTCGACGTGGAGTGCCTGGCCGATCGTGGAGGCGGCACCGAAGTCCCTGGCGCGCTTGACGGCGTCGCGGGCGAGGGACAGTGCGCGCCCGGGGGCCGTGGGGGCGAGGGCGGACGCCAGGTGCAGCTGCCAGGGACACCAGGAGGGGTTGCGCCAGCCCCGTGCGTCCAGCCATTCCCCGACGGCGGACAACAGGTCCGCCGCCTCGGCGAGCCGCCCCTCGGCCAGCAGCAGCTCGGCGTACACCGTGCGGGGGTCGGGGTAGATGACGGCGTTCGGGACGACCTCGCCGTAGTGGTAGGTGTCGGCGAGGCGCCGCGCCTGCGCTGTGCGGCCGCGGGCGAGCAGGGTCTGGATGAGGATGCCGATGGCGAACCACTGGGCGGGTACCGCGCCCGCCACCCGGTTCGCGGTGCGCAGCCCGGCCCGTACGAATTCCTCCGCCTCAGGCAGGCAGCCCCTGCGGTAGCGGATGTAGCCGAAGAGAGTCTGCCCCTGCGCCAGGTGGGAGCCGCGCCAGCCCATGCGCTCGCACTCGGCCATGCCTGTGGTGAACAGTTCCTCGGCCCGCCGCGGCTGGTCGCAGTACATGAACACCAGGGCTACCGAGACCGGAACCTCGAAGCCCCGGTTCTCGTCCGTCCAGCTCAGACCACCTCGCAGGGACTCCTCCGCACAGGCGAGGGCCGTCTGCCGGGGTTCGCCGCGCACAAGGGCGTCCCAGGCGCGCAGACCCAGGATGTACCGCTCCTCCAGACCGCGGCCCACCAGACGTTCGGCCAGGCGCGTCAGCCTGCGCGAGCGGGCGATGGAGTCGGGCTCATCGGCGCGGAAGGCGCTCCAGACGAAATGGTCGGCCTGCATGCGCAGTCGGAGGCGTGGATGTGTGGCGAGCCGCGCCTCGTCGGCGGACACGGTCGCCGCCTCGGCCAGCCGGTCGGTGTGGGCCAGTGCCTGGGTCAGCCGGTAGACGATGGAGGCCCGCAGTCGGGGGTCCAACCCGGTCTCCGCGAGCGCCTCTTGCAGAAGGCTGACCGTGGCCGTGGGGTCGAGCAGAAAGGTCGAGCACGCGAGGTCGTGGAGGAGTGCGGCCCGGTCCTCCGGAAGGGGTGGCTCCTGCAGCGCTCGGGCCAGGACACGCCGGGCGGCCTCCGGAGCCCCGGCACGCAGATACTCACGGGCGGCCTCGCGAAGGCAGTCGACCACCTCGCGCCTGCCTTCGCAGGGAACCTCCAGCAGATGCCGGGCGGCGGCGGTCGGTCCCAGCCCCGCCGCCCGCACTGCTTCCGCGGCCCTGTCGTGCAGGCCGACCCGCAGGCCCGAGGGGATGGACCGGTAGATCGTCGTGGCGATCAGCGGGTGCACGAACTCCAGGCTGCCCCCAGGACCCTGGGCACAGGACAGGATCCGGGCGGCGCGCAGTTTGCCGATCGCTTCGACGGCGTCCTCGCTGCCGATCACCGCTAGCGTGGCGGCGAGTTCCGGGGACACCGGCGGGCCCAGTACGGCGGCGGCATGGGCGAACCGGAGGGTGGTCGTGCCGAGCCCGCGAAGGCTCTCGATCAGTCCAGGGCCCTTGACCGCCGCGGCCAGGTCCCGCATCGTGGCCAACTCCTCCTGTGCCCCTTTGAGATTCTGCTCGGCGAGCCTGATGGCGAGTTCGACGGCCTCGAACGGGCTTCCGCCGGTCACCGACCAGCATTCGTCGCAGAACTCGTCCGCGGCTCCCTCTCCCAGTTCGTCCCGGACGATCTGGGCCACACCGGCGGCGCTGAGCCGCGCCAGCGGGTGGGGGCGGTTCCCGTGGCGTTCGACGACCGTACGGAAGGCGGCCGCCTCCGCCGGCAGCTCGTCGGGCCGGTACGCGACGAGGACCAGGAGCGGGAGATCAGCTGCCCGCGGGATGAACGAGGCGAGCCAGCCGAGGGACTCGAGATCGGCCCAGTGCAGATCGTCCAGGAGCAGGACGAGGGGTGCTTTCATCGTCGCCAGGCGCGTCATGACCCAGTCGAGGCCGTCTCGCACCCCCGTGGGATCCGGCGCGTGGACGGTGTCCGTCGCCGCCTCCAGGCCGAGCGCCACGGCGACGATGTCGTACCAACTTCCCAGGAAGGTACGGCGTTCCGCCTCGTCCATCGTGGCCAGGGCGGGCTGGACGAGCTGGCGCACCAGACGGAAAGCCAGCTCCTGTTCGTTCTGGCCGCCGCAGGCCGAGAGCACCGTGAAGCCTTGGGCCGCGGCGCGGGCGCGGGCCTTCGTGAGGAGCGCCGTCTTGCCCAGCCCGGCCGGACCGGTGAAGGCGAGCAGTCCACTGGGCCGCGAACGCTGCACCCCGTCGGCGGCCTCGCGCAGGTCCGACAACGCGGAGTCGAGCGCATGGAGTTCCCGTTGGCGCTCCAGCAACGGGCGGGGCTCGGTGTTCGGTTGCCACGACCCGTGCGCCATAGGCCCTACCGCTTCCTGTCGTTGATCCTCGGAGGACTGCGCAGACAGTACGCACTGGTGGGTGCTCGGTGGTGGGAATGGGGCAGGAGAATGACAGAGATGGATGAATCTCGCGCCGAAGTGGTTCTATTGTCCGCTCTTCGGGTAGGGAATGTCGAATAATCCCTCTCGGTGGCGCAGGCGTGGGGCCCAGGGAATCGTGGTCGGCAGGGAGCCGTGCGCCCGCCGCGCGGTCTCGGCGGGCGCAGGACGTCTCACAGGAGGGCAGGCGTCAGGGCCGCGTCCACATACCGTGGCACGGTGCGGGACCAGTAGTAACACCCGCGGATCCAGCCGGCCATGCCGTCCACGTAGCCGATCCCGGCGGGGCTCAACTCCGGTTCGATCTCCTCGTAGAGCCGCTCGAACTCCCTGATCGTGCTGTTGATCTGCTGGATGGCCAGCATGACGGCCACCGGAAGCGAGCATCGGTGGGCCCG
This sequence comes from Streptomyces cyaneochromogenes, assembly GCF_003963535.1. Classification (GTDB taxonomy): domain Bacteria; phylum Actinomycetota; class Actinomycetes; order Streptomycetales; family Streptomycetaceae; genus Streptomyces; species Streptomyces shaanxiensis. The sequence continues at coordinate 9,823,797 of NZ_CP034539.1, forward strand.
CTGGTGGGCCAGGGCCAGATTGATCACTCCGCCGGCTCGCTGCTCCTTCACGGAGGAGAACAGGTCGGGTATCCACACGGCCGCATCGGCGGAGAGCCGGCTCAGGCGTTGCACGACCGGGTGATGGAGTTCCTCGGAAGACAGTTCGCGCGGTTGTGCCGCTTCGGCCAACGGGAAGAAGGGTTCGACGCCCGCGGTCAGCGACCGTATCGAGGTGCTCAGTTTCATGCGTGGAGGGAGAGGCTTGGCCTGGGCCACCGCCTCGTAGAGCAGGCCGTGTACGTACTCGCGGCTCTTCCAGGCCCAGCGTGCGGCCTGTGCGGGGGTGCACCTCAGCCGGACCTGTCGGTGCAGATCGGCCAGCGCCGCGCCCAGACGGGTGCTGGGCGAAGCATCGTCGCGCAGGATTCCGATGCTCTCGCACAGCATCGGCAGCAGCCGGTCCGGCGACTGTCGGCCGATCTCCTCGGCCCGGTCGTCGAAGATGAATTGATAGGCGATTTGATTGGCCACGATCTGAAGGACGTCCAACTCCGCCGTCGGGCTGTTGTAGGACGCGAGTTCTGCCGGCCTCGTGAAGGCGATCATTGCCGCCACCCCCACTTCGTCGGTCAGCCCGCACGAGCGTAACCACACGTCGACTCCGGCGGCCGCTGCGGACGCATGGCTATTGCTCAGGAACGGGAAGGGCATATGGAGATGGGCGTCGATCAGTTCCGTCAGATTGGAGGCCGCAATTCCGCCTTGCGTGGCGAGCGTGACTTCCTCATGCGCCGTCGACACCGTTGCCACCTGCCGTTCGGGAGTCATGTACGCGAGGTGCTGCGGCTGCCCAGGTTTCGGGGGAGTCCACCCGATGAGGTGTGCCGAGGGGGCGTGGGCCTCGCGGTTCGCAGACCATCACCAGTGACCGCGGCCCCAACGTCGCCGCGGGACGCAGTCGTTCGACGTGCCCGGGCAGATGGCGCAGACGCCAGTTCCGGGCTACGAACGCGAGGGCCATGGTGGCCTCCCTCATGGCGAAAGCGTCACCTATGCACTTACGGCTGCCCGCGGCGAACGGAATCATCGCCCCGTGCGGGACGCCGACGGCCTTCCCCGGCAGCCAGCGGTCGGGGAGGAAGCGATCGGGGTCGGGGAACGAGGCGGGGTCGTGCTGGAGGAGGTACGGGCTGTACAGGACGGTGGCTCCCGGAGGCAGACGATGGCCGGCCAGATCCGTTTCCCTGGTCGTGACACGGGTGAAGAGCCAGCCGGGCGGGCGGTGGCGAAGTGTCTCGGTGAGGACGAGTCGGGTGCGGACGAGGCGCGGCAGTTCGTCGGGACCTGCCAACTGGCCTTGCGCGAGTACGGCGTCGACTTCGGAGTGCAGCAGGACCTCCTCCTGCGGGTGTCGTGCCAGCAGGTCGAGGGCGGAGGTCAGGCACAGGGCGGTGCTCTCGGCCCCGGCGAACAGGAGGGTGATGAGCTGGTCGTGGACTTCCTGTCCGGTGATCGCTCCGGCGTCGTCGGCCATGGCCGTCAGCAGAATCCCCAGCACGTCGGTCCGGTCGCCGCACGAAGTGGCTCGTCGGCGCTCGGCGATGGCCGTGTCGACGATCGCGTGCACGCGGTCGACGGCACGCCGGTAGCGACGGTTCGCGGGCGTGGGAACACGGAACAGGGCGTCGACCGGAACCACCGTCCGCACGAAGAGGCCGCGGACGATGGTGGCGAGGCAGCTGCGTATCTCCGCCCCGGTCGTGGCGTCGAGCGAGTCGGAGAAGAGGACGCGGCTGATCACCCGCGTCGTCAGCGCCAGCATGGTCGCGCTGACGTCGACCTGCCGGCCGGCGTGCCACTCACGGCACACCGACTCCACCTCCTCGGCCATCAGGGCCGTGTGGTCGGCGACGCGGGCCGCGCGGAAGGCGGGTTGGAGCAGCCTGCGCTGCCGCCGGTGCGCCTGATGGGGGCACGTGCCGACCCCGTCGCCCAGCAGCGGTCGCAGCCTGTCGTAGAGCGGGCCCCCCTTGTCGAAGGTGCGCGAGTCCATGAGTACCTGGTGGACCAACTCCGGATGGCACACCATCCAGGCGCGCTGGGGACCCAGCCGTATCTCGACCAGGTCCCCATGGGCGGGTAAAGAATTCAGAAACGTCAACGGGTGACGGTACAAGGCGATACCGTGGCCGATGAATGGGAATATGCCTGGCGCAGTACCCACCCTCCAGGCGTGTTCTTGTTCAGGCACTACTCGGTTCATCGAAAACCCCCTGCCTCATTCGGCGCTCGAAATCCATGGGCGCTACATTGACTTGGCCCTTGGGTAATGTCCTGCCCAGTGCGCACCTGTGTTGAATGTTGCGAATCCTTTCTTCGGAGGGGCGCACAGGGGCACAAAGAAGCACAAGGGTGCATTCGAGGCGTTCAAAAAGGGTGGTCCCGCGTGTCACCGCGGGACCACCCGGCGTCAAACTCAGTCGCTCACCCGGACCACGCGCAGCGCGGGCGAAGCCAGAATGTCCTTCTCGCAGAACCGCGACGTCACCCACTTCTCACCGGAGAACACCCGGGTCTGATCGCTGAAGTGGGGCGAGTTCGGATTCGAGGACTGCGAGTACGTCAAGAGCGTGCGGGCCACCGGACAGCGGCTGCCGTCCCAGCCCACCGCCTGGATGTGGCTCGAGCCGGTCATCACCTCCGTATAGCCGCCGCCCGCCGGATTCCACACCGGCTCGATCTTGTTCCACACACCCAGCCCCTCGGTGCCGCCCGGAATCGGAATGCGCCGCCCGTCCCGCACGGCGAACTGGTGCTCACCGAGGCGGGAGTCGAGTGCGATGCCCGCGGCCCGGAGCTCGGCGACCGCGTCCGCGAGGGCCGTGGCGAAGCCGGGGGCGTCGGTGTCGAGGGTGTTCGGGGTGTGCACCGGGTCCGCCGCCGAGAAGGGCACCTTCCAGCGCTGGGCGGCCGGCACCTTCGCCGTCAGCTTGCGCCAGAACCGGTCGAAGAGCAGGGCGCCCCGGCTGCCGGTGTCCGCCGTACGATCCCAGGCGGCGAGCACCGAACAGGCCTCGGAGACGTCAACGGCCTTGCCGTCACTGCCTGTTGCCGCCCCTCCGGGAAGCGCGGCACACGCCTTCGCCACGTCGGCCGCGGCCAGGTCGCCCGCGGGCACCCGGTTCGCGAACTGCTGCCGCTCCAGGTCCCGGACGGTCAGACCGCCCCGTTCCGCCATCGCCGCCACGTCCTCGACCGCGCCACGCGTGCGCAGGGAGCGCTGCGTGCCGACGGTGCCGAAGACCCGCTCGTAACCGGTGAGCGGCCGGTCGGCGTTGGCCAGCCACGCGCTGTCGTTGGAGTTCTCCGCGTACGGCGCGTCCTTCAGCGTCGGCATGCGTGCGGGCCCGAAGATCCCGGACTGGACGGCGTCGGCGTCGCTGCCGAGCGAGCAGTCGCCGCGGGAGCCGTCCAGGACCGCCAGGCCCGCGGCCGGGTAGGTGGCCCTGCCCAGATCCGTGGAACACCGGGCCGCGAGGTCGTCGGTGATCCGGGGCAGCACCTGCGACTGGGTGTAGAGGGAGTGCCCCGAGGAGTCCGCGGCGATCGTGTTCACCCACGGGATCCCCTGATGCCGCTCCAGGGACGCGAGGACGTCCGCCGTGCCGCGCGCCTTGCTGAAGCCGAGCGAGGTGTCGGCGAACCGCATGTTGGCGGCATTGGGGTCGCCCAGCGCGTACGCCGTCGTCGTGGTCCAGGGCAGCGGGAGCTCACCGTCGGCGGAGGCGACGACCGGGCCGAACCGCGTCCACCACTGGGTGCGGGTCACCGGTGCGCCGTCCTTGACCGCGACGGTCACGGTCCGCTTCGTCATCCGGTGCCGCTTGCCGTCCACCACGTACACGGTGGGGTCGGCGGGATCCAGCGTCAGACGATGCAGATTGAACGGGACGCCGGTCGACACCGTGTGGCTCCACGCCACATGGGAGTTGTACCCGATGGAGATCGTCGGCGAGCCGAGGAGTGCCCCGCCGGCGACGTTCAGCTCGCCGGGGATCGTCTGCTGTGCCTGCCAGAAGCGGCGTCCGCCGTGCCACGGGTAGTGCGGATTGCCCAGCAGCAGGCCGCGGCCGCTGGCGGTGGTGTCCCCACGGAAGGCCACAGCGTTCGACCCCATGTCCGCGTCGGCGGTCCGCTCCCGCACGGCCCGGATCAGGGCCGCGGCGTCCGGACTGGTCGCGATGGCCTTGGCGCGAGCCGCGGATCCGGTGGGTGGCTGGGCGGACGTGATGTCGTCCACGGCGCCGCCCTGGCCGCCGAGCACGGAGACGGCGTAGAAGCGGGCGGCCACGTCGAGTGCGGTGACCGGCCGCACCCAGGCGGCCTTCCTGCACGCGGGGTCGGTGATCCGGTTCTGCTTCAGCCAGGTGTTGTACCCGGCCGCGAAGCCCCGCATGAGGTCCTTGACCTGACGGCTCGGGCCGCGCGGTGCCGGCTGCGCGAGGAGCTTCTCCACTGTGCGCGTCTGACGTACGCCGCGGAAGTACAGGTCGCTGGAGAGGTTCGTGGTGGCGGAGGAGAGCGAGAAGTCGGTCGCCGCGTCCGGACCGAAGAAGCGAGAACGCTCGCCGCGTACGGTCACGAAACCGTCGGCGAGGGTGCACACCTGGTCGGCTGCCTGAGCCCAACCGGTGCCGAAGCCGAGGGACCTGTAGTCCTTGGCGACGATGTGCGCAATGCCGTACTCGGTGTAGCGGACGACGGCGGACAGACCGCCGTGCGAGAGCTGTTCCTGACGGTCGGGCCTGTCCGGACGGTCCTGCTGATCGGCCGCGGCCGCGGGTAGTCCGGCCGTGGCGGTGAGCAGGGCGACGGCCGTGACGACGAGCCGTCTGAAGCGGGTGCGCATCGTGCCTCCCAACGTCATTGAGGGAAGGAGCCGTTGAGCGTACCAACGGGTATGTGTCCCCGGCGCGGTGTTCTGTTCCCGCTCTGCGTCCTGCTTGACCTGTCCGTGCGGCGCACCGAGGATCATGTGTCATGACGCCTGGACACGGCAGCACGGTTGACGGGGTGCTGCGACGCAGCGCCCGGCGCACCCCCGCGCGCGTGGCGGTCGACTACCGCGACCGCTCCTGGACGTACGAGGAACTCGACGAGGCCGTGTCGCGCGCGGCGAGCGTCCTGCTCGACGAGGGCCTCGCCCCCGGCGACCGGGTCGGCGCCTACGGGCACAACTCGGACGCCTATCTGATCGCCTTCCTCGCCTGCGCCCGCGCCGGCCTCGTCCACGTCCCGGTGAACCAGAACCTCACAGGCGACGACCTCGCGTACATCGTCGGCCAGTCCGGCAGTTCCCTGGTCCTCGCCGACCCGGACCTGGCGGACCGGCTTCCGGCAGGCGTCCGTACGCTGCCCCTGCGCGACGCCGACGACTCACTGCTCGCGCGCCAGGCGACGGCGCCTGCCCACGACGGCCCGGAGCCGCGCAGCGAGGACCTGGTCCAGCTGCTCTACACCTCGGGTACGACCGCCCTGCCCAAGGGCGCGATGATGACCCACCGCGCCCTGGTGCACGAGTACCTGAGCGCGATCACCGCCCTGGACCTGAGTGCCGGCGACCGTCCCGTCCACTCACTGCCGCTGTATCACTCGGCACAGATGCATGTGTTCCTGCTGCCGTACCTCGCGGTCGGCGCCACGAACACGATCGTCGACGCGCCCGACGGCGACCGGCTCTTCGACCTGATCGAAACGGGGGGCGTCGACAGCCTGTTCGCCCCGCCCACGGTGTGGATCGCCCTCGCGGGCCGCCCCGACTTCGCGACCCGCGACCTCGACGGACTGCGCAAGGCGTACTACGGCGCCTCGATCATGCCGGTGCCGGTCCTGGAGCGGCTGCGGGAGCGGTGGCCGAAGCTGGCCTTCTACAACTGCTTCGGCCAGAGCGAGATCGGCCCGCTGGCCACCGTGCTGGCCCCGGACGAGCACAAGGGCCGGCTGGACTCCTGCGGTCGTACCGTCCTCTTCGTCGACGCCAGGGTGGTCGACGAGGACGGCGAGGACGTGCCCGACGGTACCCCCGGAGAGATCGTCTACCGCTCCCCGCAGTTGTGCGAGGGCTACTGGGACAAGCCCGAGGAGACCGCCGAGGCCTTCCGGGACGGCTGGTTCCGCTCCGGTGACCTCGCGGTACGGGACGCGCACGGCTACTTCACCATCGTCGACCGGGTCAAGGACGTCATCAACTCCGGCGGCGTACTGATCGCCTCACGCGAGGTCGAGGACGCCCTGTACACGCATGAAGGCGTCGCCGAGGTCGCCGTGATCGGGCTGTCCGACGAGCGGTGGATCGAGGCCGTCACGGCGGTCGTCGTCCCGCGCGGCGAGGTGACCGAGGCCGAGCTGATCGACCACGCGCGCGAGAAGCTCGCCCACTTCAAGGCGCCCAAGCGGGTGGTGTTCGTGGACGAGCTGCCGCGCAACGCCAGCGGCAAGATCCTCAAGCGGGAGCTGCGGGAGCGTCTCGCCGGTGACTAGCGCGGACGCAGGTCCTGGATCCGGCGGATCTTGCCCACGGACCGTTCGAGCGACTCCGGTTCGACGATCTCCACGGCGACCGACACCCCGATGCCGTCCTTCACGGCCGCCGCGATGGCCCGCGCCGCTTCCTCCCGGGTCTCGGGCGACGCGTCGGGGCGAGCCTCGGCCCGCACGGTGAGGGCGTCGAGCCGGCCCTCCCGGGTGAGCCGCAGCTGGAAATGCGGGGCCACGCCCGGCGTGCGCAGCACGATCTCCTCGACCTGGGTGGGGAAGAGGTTCACACCGCGCAGGATCACCATGTCGTCACTGCGGCCGGTCACCTTCTCCATCCGGCGGAACACCCGCGCCGTGCCCGGCAGCAGCCGCGTCAGATCCCGCGTCCGGTACCGGACGATCGGCATCGCCTCCTTGGTGAGCGAGGTGAAGACCAGCTCGCCCTCCTCACCGTCCGGCAGCACCTCGCCGCTGATCGGGTCGACGATCTCGGGGTAGAAGTGGTCCTCCCACACATGGAGCCCGTCCTTGGTCTCCACACACTCCTGCGCGACCCCCGGCCCGATCACCTCGGACAGCCCGTATATGTCGACGGCGTCGATCGCGAACCGCTCCTCGATCTCCTGGCGCATCTGCTCGGTCCAGGGCTCGGCACCGAAGACGCCGACGCGCAGGGAGGTCCCACGCGGATCGACGCCCTGCCGCTCGAACTCGTCGAGGATGGTGAGCATGTAGGACGGCGTCACCATGATGATCTCCGGCTTGAGGTCCTGGATCAGCTGGACCTGACGGGCCGTCATCCCGCCGGACGCGGGGATGACCGTACAGCCCATTCGTTCGGCCCCGTAGTGTGCGCCGAGCCCACCGGTGAACAGCCCATAGCCGTACGCCACATGGACCTTGTCGCCGGGGCGCCCGCCCGCCGCCCGGATGGACCGGGCCACCATGTCGGACCACAGGGAGAGGTCGGCCTCGGTGTAGCCGACGACCGTGGGGCGGCCGGTGGTGCCGCTGGAGGCGTGGATGCGGCGGATACGGTCCTGGGGTACGGCGAACATTCCGTACGGGTAGTTCTCGCGCAGGTCGGCCTTGGTGGTGAACGGGAAACGGGCCAGGTCGGCGAGTGAGTGGCAGTCCTCGGGCCGCAGCCCGGCCTTGTCGAAGGACTCCCGGTAGAACGGCACGTTGTCGTACGCGTGCCGCAGCGACTTCCGCAGTCGCTCCAGTTGCAGCACACGCAGCGCCTCCGGGTCGAGGAGTTCCCCCGAGTCCAGCAGCTCCGTCGCATCCGCCATGGGGACTTCTCCCTCGCCAACCGCACCAATCCGGACGACCGATCATTCGGTCCGGGTGTTCGGGATCAGTAATTCAGGCGGTGATTGATCAGGCAAGAGGGCGGCCCGCACTTTCTGTCGGCGACGCCGCCGCGCAGCGGGCTCGGGAGGCCCTGCCCCGGCGGACAACTCCGTTGCGGTGAACGCGCCTCGGTGACCAGGATCGGCGTCATGCCGTTCTTCACCGCCTCCGACGGGACCGAGATCGCCTACCACCTGCAAGGGGAGGGCGAACCACTCGTCGTGCTGCCCGGCGGACCGATGCGGGCCTCCGCCTACCTCGGCGACCTGGGCGGCCTCGTGACACACCGGCAGCTGGTGCTGCTCGACCTGCGGGGCACCGGGCACTCGGCCGTGCCTACGGATCCGGCGACGTACCGCTGCGACCACTTGGTGGACGACGTGGAGGTGTTGCGGGCCCACATGGGGCTGGCCCATATGGATGTCCTCGCCCACTCGGCGGGCGGGAGCCTCGCGATGCTCTACGCCGCCCGCCATCCGCAGCGCGTGTCACGGCTGGCCCTGGTGACCGCGACGCCCTGGGCGCTGGGGATGCCCGCCACGGCCGAGGACCGGCTGGCAGCCGCCCGGTTGCGGGAGGGCGAGCCGTGGTTCGCGGAGGCGTTCCCGGCGTTCGAAGCGTGGCTGGCCGGCTCCGGGGACTTCGACCCCTTGTTCGCGCCCTTCTTCTACGGGCGCTGGGACGACGCCGCCCAGCAACACGACATGCGCGCCGACGACGAGTCCAACGACGAGGCCGCCGACATCTACGGCTCCGACGGCGCCTACGACCCGCCCGCGACGCGTCTGGCGCTCTCCCGCCTATCCGCCCCGGTCCTCGTTCTGGCAGGCGGACTCGACGGCGGCCCCCGCCCCGAACTCGCCCGCCGCACCGCAGACGTCTTCCCGAACGCCGAGTTCGCCGTGCAGCCCGGCGCCGGGCACTATCCGTGGCTCGACGACGGCGAATGGTTCGTTCAGCGTGTCGTCGCCTTCCTGGACGGGAGTGGCCAGGGAGCGGGCTGAGTTCGGGCGCAAGATCACGGGTCATTAAAATTTCGTCAAAGAGTGCTGGAAGAGACACCTGAACGAGGGGGACAGCTGTGGGCGCTCCACGCCTGAGCAGCACGCCATTGCCCGGCATCGGGGTCCGCTACGACCTCACCACCCGCGAACAGCGTCGCCTGTCGGTGGTCGCCCACCGGGACGGATCGCGGACGTTCAGCGCGTATCGCCAGGACGATCCGGACGCGTGCGCGTTGTCGGTCCGACTCACCGCGGGCGAGGCGGCCACGCTGATCGACGCGCTGATGCCCGCGCACCACAGTCCCAACCTGCTGTCCACCACCGAACTGGGCCTGGTCGCCGAGCGGATCGAGCTGTCGCCCACGTCGCACTGGAACGGGCGGCTGCTGGGCGAGACCCGGATGCGTACCGAGACCGGTGTGTCGATCGTGGCCGTGCTGCGGCGCGCCGAGGCGATCCCCTCGCCGGCGCCGGACTTCCGGCTGGCCGGCGGCGACACCCTGATCGTGATCGGCACCCGCGAAGGCGTGGAGACGGCCGCCGCGATACTCGGGCGGGAGTGAGCCGCGATGCACTCCTCCGCGGTCTTCCTCATCGAGTTCGGCGCGATCATCCTCGGCCTCGGCCTGCTGGGCCGCTTCGCCGCGCGCTTCCAGTTCTCGCCGATACCCCTGTACCTCCTGGCCGGGCTCGCCTTCGGCGAGGGCGGCCTCCTTCCCCTGGGCACCAGCGAGGACTTCGTCGCCATCGGCGCCGAGATCGGCGTGATCCTGCTGTTGCTGATGCTCGGCCTCGAGTACACGGCCAGCGACCTCGTCTCCAACCTCAAGACCCAGTACCCGGCCGGGCTCGTCGACGCCGCCCTCAACGCCCTGCCCGGCGCGGCGATGGCCCTGCTGCTCGGCTGGGGCCCGGTCGCCGCCGTCGTCCTGGCCGGCGTCACCTGGATCTCGTCCTCCGGCGTCATCGCCAAGGTCCTCGGCGACCTCGGGCGGCTCGGCAACCGCGAGACGCCGGTCGTGCTGAGCATCCTGGTCCTCGAAGACCTCTCCATGGCCGTCTATCTGCCGATCGTCACCGCGCTGCTCGCCGGCGCGGGGCTCGCGGCGGGGAGCGTCACCCTGGCCATCGCGCTGGGCGTGGCCGGACTCGTGCTCCTGCTCGCGGTGCGGTACGGCCGCCACATCTCCCGCTTCGTGTCCAGCGACGACCCCGAGAAACTGCTGCTCGTCGTGCTGGGCCTCACTCTGGTCGTGGCCGGGCTCGCCCAGCAGCTCCAGGTGTCCGCCGCCGTCGGCGCGTTCCTCGTCGGCATCGCCCTGTCCGGCGAGGTGGCCGAGGGGGCGCACAACCTGCTGGCACCGCTGCGGGATCTGTTCGCCGCGGTGTTCTTCGTCTTCTTCGGGCTGCACACCGATCCCGCGAGCATCCCGCCGGTGCTGCTGCCGGCGCTGGCCCTGGCCGTCGTCACCGCGCTGACGAAGATCGCCACCGGCTACTGGGCCGCCAAGCGGGCCGGGATCTCCGTCAAGGGCCGCTGGCGCGCGGGCGGGACGCTGGTCGCCCGCGGTGAGTTCTCCATCGTCATCGCCGGGCTCGCCGTCACCGCCGGCATCGAGCCGTCACTGGGGCCGCTGGCCACCGCGTACGTGCTGATCCTGGTGATCCTGGGCCCGCTCACGGCCCGTTACACGGAGCCCGTGGCGACGCGTCTGACGGAGCGCCTGGGCGGGCGCACGTCCGGAGGCCCGGCGGACACCCGGGGCGCGGCCGAGGGCGATGCCGGGGCCGAGCCGTCGGCGGACGCACCGCACGACGCGGTGGAGGGCCAGGACGTGGTCGGCCGGCCCTGAGCGAGCCACTTGCCCTCACGGCCCTCGGCCTGATCCGGGCCAACGCGGGCCAACGCGGCACTGCTCGGCGCGGAGACGTACCGAAGCCTGGCAGGGGAGCGGCAGCAGTGGCTGGGCCGCGCCGAACACGTCTGCCTCGCCGACTTTTCCTGCCGCTGGTCCGTGAGAACGCCACCGTCCTACGGCTGCTGCGCCCGGCCCGAGTCCTGCCACCGCCCGTTTCCCGCCCCACTTGCGCATCGTCATGGTGACGGCCGCCCGCAGCCTGCCCGGCACGGTGAGCTTCCTGCCGGTGGGCGGCCCGCTGCTGCATGTGTGCGCCCTGGTGGGCTGGGTGTTGGCGTTGCACCGGAAGAAGCGGGGCAGTGCGCCTCGACGCCCGGCCTAGCTCCCGGAGCCGAGCCGACGCCGGTACACGACGTACCCCAAGGTCAGTCCCAGCGCGCCGACGGCCAGGCCGGCCCCCGCAGCCACCTCGAAGTCCGACGGTCCCGAACTACCGCCCAGGCCGCCTCTGACTCCCCGCGTCGGGAGCGGCGACACCGTGGGGGGCGGGGTCGCGATGGGCGCGACGGGCGAGACACGGCGAGGGAGGTCCTCGCAGGCGATGTCGTCGTCCCGTCCCCTTCCGTGGTCATCGTCCAGGCGGTTGGGGTCGTTTCTGTCGCGGTTGAACTCCGCCTGCGCGTCTTCCTGGAAGCTGAAGTCGCTGCAGTCCAGGTCGCCCCGCGCGTGGGCGACCTGGACCGCCGGGCCGGCGGTGACGACAACGGTGATCGCGGTCGCGCACAGCGCGCGTATGCGTATGCGTCCCTTCACGGGCGTTCCCCTTCGGTCCTGAGGCCTCTTCGACCGTCACTGCGACCGTAGGGACGCCACCCGTGCGCCGTCGCGTACTGCTACGCCATACGGTGCCCCCGCACCGCGGCGACGCCGCGACCGCACCGTCGGCCGCTCAGCCCGCCCGAGGCCCGTACGCCGTCATGAACCGATCCCGGAAGCGGTCCATGCCCCAGGTCGGGGCGTTCTCGGCGGGCTTGAGGCCGTCCGTCCAGTTCCAGTCGGCGATGCGGTCCAGGACCTTCTGGTCGCGGGCGACGATCGTGACGGGGACGTCCTTGCTCGTGCTGCCGGCCGTGACGGTCGGGACGGGCTGGTGGTCGCCGAGGAAGACGAGGACCGTGTCGTCGGTGCCGTAGCGCTCCACCCACTCGGTGAGGCTGCGGACCGAGTACTCGATGGCACGGCGGTACTCGGTGCGGACGCGCTCGGGGTCCTTCCAGACCTCCTTGGGATCCGTGCCCTCCTTCTTGATCTGGTGGAAGACCGAGCCGTCGCCGAGGTCGTCCCAGTCGACCATGCGGGCGATGGGGGACCAGGGGTTGTGGCTGGAGGCCAGGATGATCTCCGCCATGATCGGCTCGCGGTTCTTCTTGCCGTGCTCCAGCCGCTGGAAGGCCTCCAGGCTGAACTGGTCGGGCACGGGGGTCCAGCTGAAGTACGGGCCGTGGTAGCCCAGGTGCTCGGAGTCGTAGATGTGGTCGAGGGCGAAGTACTTGCCCTCCGGCCAGGCCCGCCGCACCCCGGGCACGACGCCGACCGTGCGCCAGGCGCCGGTCTTGCGGAAGTAGCTGTTCAGGGTCGCGCGGTCGCTGGTCGTCAGACTCCGGTACCGCTGCTGGTTCTTGATCCAGAGACCGGAGAGGAACGTGGAGTGCGCCAGCCAGCTGCCCGCTCCCGTCACCGGCGACCTCAGCCAGGCGCTGCGCGACTGGAACCCGGACGCCTTGAGCGAGCTCGTTCCCTCCTTGAGCACCGCGTCGATCTGCGGTGCCATCGCCGGGTCGTCGATCGCGACACGGCCGTAGCTCTCGATGAACGTGAACAGCACGTCCTTGCCGCGCAGCCCCGTCAGCAGCTGGTCCGGCGGCGTCTTCGCGAAGGCGTCCACCGCCGCCTGCTTCTGGAAGACCTGTCCGTCCTTGAGGCCCGCGCGCACCTGTTCGACACGGTTGTTGACGAACTCGGCGTTGCCCTTGGTGGCCAGCGGGACGCCGGCGACTTGGACGCCCAGTGTCATGCAGGTCATCCAGGCGGTCCCGAGGATCAGCGTCGTGCGGGCGGCGGTGGGCCGGTGACGGACCATGAGGTTCGTCACCCGCACCATCGCCAGCGTCATGAGGACGAGCACGGCGAGGATCAGGACGATCACGCCGACCACCGCGAGCACCTGACCGGTCCGCCCGAAGGTCTCCCGGACGAACTCCGCCGCGTCGTCGAGCAGTATCCAGTCCAGGACGAGGTCGAAGGGGCGGGCCAGCACCTGGTAGAAGCCCATGTCGACGAACTTCAGGACGGTGAGCAGACCGAGGAGCGCACCCGACACCACCGCCATCAGCCGTCGTGACCGGGGCGGCAGCGCCAGCAGCAGGCCCGCGAGCAGGATCCCCTCGGCCGGGAGACGGAAGAACGCCTCGGGGCCGAGCCGGTCGAGGCGGTTGGGCACGAGGAGCGCGAAGAGCAGGAGCACACCGGCCAGGACGGTCGTCCCCGCGGTGACGCCGTGGGCCGTACGGGGGTAGCGGCGCCGCCAGCCGAACCAGCCGGGGGAGGGCAAGGGGGAGCCGGGCGTCGCCGCGGGGCGGGGTTGCTCGGATTCGCCGGCCGTCTCAGCCGGCCCGGCAGCCTCAACCGACTCGGCCGTCTTCGCCGGGTCGACGGCCTCGGCGGTCTCGCCCGCTTCAACCGAATCCGCTTCAGCCGACTCCGCTTCAACCGAATCCGCTTCAACCGGCCCCGCCTCAGCCGTCCTCGCTTCTTGCGTCCCCGCTTCTTCCGTCTCTCGCGTTGCTTCCTCTGTTGCCTCCTGCGACACCCGGAGGTCCTCCCGTGCGGTCTTGCGATGGCATGGCAAACAGCGCCCGATGACCGAGCCTGCCACCACGTGTACGTCCGCACGTCACCTTAGGTTCAATCGGACCTGTCCGGAATTCACCCGTCCGCAGCCGCGGCCACCTCGCGCGCCCACCGGTAGTCCGCCTTCCCGCTCGGCGAGCGCCGGATCGAGTCCGTGAGGACCAGTTGGCGAGGGATCTTGTATCCCGCGAGGTGGGAGCGGCAGTGGGTCTGGATGTCCTCCAGCGACGGCTGTACCGCACCCGTCCGCAACTGCACCACGGCCGCCACGTGGTGTCCCCACTTCGCGTCCGGCACCCCGGCCACCAACGCGTCGTACACGTCGGGATGCGACTTGAGCGCCTGCTCGACCTCCTCCGGGTACACCTTCTCGCCGCCGGTGTTGATGCACTGCGAGCCGCGGCCCAGCACGGTGACGACGCCCTCCGCGTCGACCGTGGCCATGTCGCCCAGCAGCACCCACCGCTCGCCGTCCTTCTCGAAGAAGGTCTCGGCCGTTTTCCCCGGGTCGTTGTAGTAGCCGAGCGGCACATGACCGCACTGCGCGACCCTGCCCACCTCACCCACCGCGACCGGCTCGTGGGTGGCCGGATCGACCACCTGCGTACGGGAGTTGACGCGGATGCGGAAGCCGCGCTCGGGGCCCGAGTCCTCGGTCGCCGTCCCGTTGAAGCCGGACTCCGAGGAGCCGAAGTTGTTCAGCAGCATCACGTTCGGGACCAGCGCCTGGAACTGTCGGCGCACCGTGTCGGACATGATCGCGCCGGATGACGACACGCTGAACATCGACGAGCAGTCCGTGCCCTTCATCGGTCCGCTGAGCGCGTCGACCAGCGGGCGCAGCATCGCGTCGCCGACCAGCGACACGCTGGTGACCTTCTCCTTCTCGATCGTCCGCAGTGCCTCTTCCGGCGCGAACTTGCGGTGGATCACGACGCGTTGGCCGAAGTTGAAGCCGATGAAGGCCGTCAATGTGGACGTCCCGTGCATCAGCGGAGCGGTGGGGAAGAAGGTGATCCCGTCGCCGCCCGCCGCGACGCGCTCGGCGAGCTCCTCCGGCTTCTTCACCGGCTCGCCGGTCGGCGCGCCCCCGCCCAGCCCGGAGAAGAAGAGGTCCTCCTGGCGCCACATCACGCCCTTGGGCATCCCGGTGGTGCCGCCCGTGTAGATGATGAACTGGTCGTCGCCGGACCGCGCCGGGAACCCGCGCTCGGGCGCCCCGGCGCGCTCGGCGTCCGCGAAGGCCACGGCGGGCACGACCGGCGCCCCCGCCGAACCCTGGGCCGCATCGCCCACCCGCACCAGATGTCGCAGCCGGTCCACCTGCGGCAGGGCCGCCGCCACCCGCGCCGTGAACTCGGCGTCGAAGACCAGGGCCACCAGGTCGGCGTCCCGGTACAGGTACACCAGCTCCTCTTCCACATAGCGGTAGTTCACATTGACCGGAACGATCCGCGCCTTCAGGCAGCCCAGCACCGTCTGCAGGTACTCGACGCCGTTGTAGAGGTGGAGCCCGAGGTGTTCGCCGGGGCGTATCCCGCTGTCGATCAGATGGTGGCCGATCCGGTTGGCGGCCGCGTCCAGCTCCGCGTACGTCAGTCGGCGCTGCGCACCCGTGCCCGGGTGGTCGATGTACACGAGCGCCTCACGGTCGGGAACCGCGTCGACGACCGACTCGAACAGGTCGGCAAGGTTGTACTCCACCGCTCCTCCTGACCTCGCTCACCACCGGCTGCCGGTCATCAGAGCAAAGGGCGGCACAAGTGTGAAGGGTCCGCGCACAAGAAATCTGACTGCCTGTCAGAAAACCCTTGAAGTGCCTCCCCGCCTACTGCAACCTGTTCTCGTTCTTTCAGAGGGGAGATGGGCGATGGGTGGGACCGAACACCTCACCGTGCGGCGCGAGGGCGCGACACTGGTGCTCACGCTCAACAGGCCCGAAGCGAGGAACGCGCTCTCGCTGTCCATGCTCGTCGGTCTGTACGACGGCTGGATCGAGGCCGACGAGGACGACGCGATCCGCTCGATCGTCCTCACCGGAGCGGGCGACGCCTTCTGCGCGGGGATGGACCTCAAGGCGCTGGCCGGGAAGGGAATGGAGGGCGAGCAGTACCGGGACCGGCTGAAGGCCGACCCCGACCTGCACTGGAAGGCGATGCTGCGCCACCACCGCCCCCGCAAACCGGTGATCGCCGCCGTCGAGGGGTACTGCGTCGCCGGCGGCACGGAGATACTCCAGGGCACCGACATCCGGGTCGCGGGGGAGTCGGCAACCTTCGGGCTCTTCGAGGTGAAACGCGGGCTGTTCCCGATCGGCGGCTCCACGGTCCGCCTGCAGCGTCAGATCCCGCGCACCCACGCCCTGGAGATGCTGCTCACCGGACGCCCGTACAGCGCTCAGGAGGCCGCCGACATCGGCCTGATCGGGCATGTGGTGCCCGACGGGGCGGCCCTGGCCAAGGCCCTGGAGATCGCCGAGCGGATCAACGCCTGCGGGCCGCTGGCCGTCGAGGCCGTCAAGGCGTCGGTCTACGACACCGCCGAGATGACCGAGACCGACGGCCTCGCCGCCGAGCTCAAGCGGGGCTGGCCGATCTTCGACACCGCGGACGCCAAGGAAGGCGCCCGCGCCTTCGCGGAGAAGCGGCCGCCCGTCTACAAGCGCGCCTAACGAGGGAGCCACCGTGCCGGAAGTCCTGAAAGCCCCGCTGGTCGTCGAGTTCCCCTTCACCCGTTCCCTCGGCCCCGTCCAGAGCGCCTTCCTCACCGGCCTGCGCGAACGCCTCGTGCTCGGGGTCCGCACCAGCGACGGCCGAACGCTCGTCCCGCCCGTCGAGTACGACCCCGTCACCGCCGAGGAGATCCGCGACCTGGTCGAGGTCGCCCCGACGGGCACGGTCACCACATGGGCCTGGAACCACGCCCCCCGCCGCGACCAGCCCCTCGACACCCCCTTCGCCTGGGCCCTGGTCCGCCTCGACGGCGCCGACACCGCCCTCCTGCACGCCCTCGACGCCCCCGGCCCCGACGCCGTGCACACCGGCATGCGCGTCCGCGTCCGCTGGGCCGGGGAACGCACCGGTGCCATCACGGACATCGCCTGCTTCGAGCCGTACGACGACGGCCCGGACGCCCCGGACGGCCGCGGCCGGGCCGAACCAGCGACGCACACCGGCGAGTTCGACGACCCGGTCACCGGCATCGTCGCCACCGCCCGCCTCGACTACACCTACTCACCCGGCCGCGCCCAGACCGCCTACATCAACGCCCTGGCCGAACACCGCAACGTCGGCGAACGCTGCCCGTCCTGCCGCAAGGTGTACGTCCCGCCGAGGGGTGCGTGCCCCACATGTGGCCTCGCCACATCAGAACAGGTCGAGGTGGGTCCCGGCGGCACAGTCACCACGTTCTGCATCGTCAACATCAAGGCGAAGAACCTCGACATCGAAGTGCCGTACGTCTACGCCCACATCGCCCTCGACGGCGCCGGCCTCGCCCTGCACGGCCGTATCGGCGGCATCCCCTACGACCAGGTGCGCATGGGCCTGCGGGTCGAACCGGTGTGGACCGAAGGCGCCCGCTACCCCGACCACTACCGGCCCACGGGCGAGCCCGACGCGGACTACGACACCTACCGGGAGCTGCTGTGAACCGCGAGATCGCCGTCGTCGCCTTCGCGCAGACCGACCACCGGCGCACCAGCGAGGAGCTCTCCGAGGTGGAGATGCTCATGCCCGTCCTGCACGACGTGCTCGGGCAGACCGGCCTGAAGACCGCCGACATCGGCTTCACCTGCTCCGGATCCAGCGACTACCTCGCCGGCCGGGCCTTCTCCTTCACCCTCGCCCTGGACGGCGTCGGCGCCTGGCCGCCGATCTCCGAGTCGCACGTCGAGATGGACGGCGCATGGGCGCTCTACGAGGCGTGGACCAAGCTGCTCACGGGCGACGCCGACACGGCGCTCGTCTACTCCTACGGCAAGTCCTCACCCGGCCCCCTGCGTGACGTCCTGACCCGCCAGCTCGACCCGTACTACGTCGCCCCCCTCTGGCCCGACTCCGTTGCCCTGGCCGCTCTCCAGGCGCAGGCCCTGATCGACGCCGGCGACACGGACGAGCCCGCGCTCGCCGCCGTCGCCGCCCGCAGCCGCGCCGACGCCACCGCCAACTCCCAT
Organism: Streptomyces cyaneochromogenes; assembly: GCF_003963535.1. Classification (GTDB taxonomy): domain Bacteria; phylum Actinomycetota; class Actinomycetes; order Streptomycetales; family Streptomycetaceae; genus Streptomyces; species Streptomyces shaanxiensis. Next base: position 9,841,619 of record NZ_CP034539.1, read on the forward strand.
GCCCAGCTGCGGGGTCCGGTGCCGCACGGCGAGTACGTCGTACGACCGCTGCGTACCGGCGACTGCCCGCCCATCGGCGACGGGGCCGCCGCCGTGATCCTCGCGGCGGGGGAGCGGGCCAGGAACCTGTGCGCCAGGCCCGCCTGGATCCGCGGCGTCGACCACCGCATCGAGGCGCACAGCCTCGGCGTGCGTGACCTCACCGACTCGCCCTCCACCCGGCTGGCCGCCGAGAAGGCGGGAGCCTTCGAACGGCCCGTGGACACCGCCGAGTTGCACGCGCCCTTCACCTCACAGGAAGTCGTCCTGCGCAAGGCGCTCAAGCTCGACGACGGAGTGCGCGTCAACCCTTCCGGCGGGGCCCTCGCCGCCAACCCCGTCATGGCCGCCGGGCTCATCCGCATCGGAGAGGCCGCCGCCCGTGTCCACCGGGGCGAGTCCGACCGGGCGCTCGCGCACGCCACGTCCGGTCCCTGTCTGCAACAGAACCTGGTCGCCGTACTCGAAGGGGATCCGCGATGAGCAAGGAGCCCGTGGCCGTCGTAGGCATCGGCCAGACCAAGCACGTCGCGGCGCGCCGGGACGTGTCGATCGCCGGGCTCGTGAGGGAGGCGGCCCGACGGGCCCTCGACGACGCCGAGTTGACGTGGGCCGACATCGACGCCGTGGTGATCGGCAAGGCCCCCGACTTCTTCGAGGGCGTGATGATGCCGGAGCTGTATCTCGCCGACGCGCTCGGCGCGGTGGGCAAACCCATGCTCCGGGTGCACACGGCCGGCTCGGTCGGCGGATCCACCGCCCTCGTCGCCGCCAACCTGGTCGCCGCCAGCGTCCACGGCACCGTGCTGACGCTGGCCTTCGAGAAGCAGTCCGAGTCGAACGCCATGTGGGGCCTGTCCCTGCCCATCCCCTTCCAGCAGCCCCTGCTCGCCGGAGCGGGCGGGTTCTTCGCCCCGCACGTGCGCGCGTACATGCGACGCAGCGGCGCGCCCGACACGGTCGGCTCACTGGTGGCGTACAAGGACCGGCGCAACGCGCTGAAGAACCCCTACGCCCACCTGCACGAGCACGACATCACCCTGGAGAAGGTCCAGGCCTCGCCCATGCTGTGGGACCCGATCCGCTACTCGGAGACCTGCCCGTCCTCCGACGGGGCCTGCGCGATGGTCCTCACCGACCGCGCCGGGGCCGCCCGCGCGCCCCGCCCGCCCGCCTGGATGCTCGGCGGCGCGATGCGCAGCGAGCCCACCCTCTTCGCCGGCAAGGACGCCGTGTCGCCGCAGGCGGGCAAGGACTGCGCGGCCGACGTGTACCGGCAGGCGGGCATCGCCGACCCGCGCCGGGACATCGACGCCGTGGAGATGTACGTGCCGTTCTCCTGGTACGAACCCATGTGGCTGGAGAACCTCGGCTTCGCCGCCGAGGGCGAGGGCTGGAAGCTCACCGAGGCCGGGGTGACCGAGCTCGACGGCGATCTGCCGGTCAACATGTCGGGCGGGGTCCTGTCCACCAACCCCATCGGGGCCTCCGGCATGATCCGCTTCGCGGAAGCCGCCCTTCAAGTGCGCGGACAGGCAGGGGAGCACCAGGTGGAGCGGGCCCGGAAGGTACTCGGGCACGCCTACGGCGGCGGGTCCCAGTTCTTCTCGATGTGGCTCGTGGGCTCCGCGCCCCCGGACGCCTGAGAGGACTCCCCGGAAGGCGGTGGCGAGGCCTCCGCAAAGGTCCCTCTCACGTGGCCTGTCGGCACTCGGAACCGATCGCTAGGCTGACCCGCGGACGACGCGAATCGGGAGGAGCACGGACGTGGCCGAGAGCACCACCATCCAGCAGCAGCCGCTCACGGGCTGGGACAAGCCGGAGCTGGACCTCAGCAACGCCGACTGGCACTCGAGCAGCCGTGGCGTGGGGGATGTCCAGATCGCCTTTGTCGAGGGGTTCATCGCGATGCGCAACAGCGGCCGTCCGGAGAGCCCTTCCCTGATCTTCACCCCCGCCGAGTGGGGTGCCTTCGTGTCGGGGGCGAGGGAGGGCGAGTTCGACCTGACGTGACGCCCGGGCGCGGGTGAGCCGGCGCGCGGCCTCCCGCACGCCGGCCGTCTGCGCGCCGCCCGGGCGAAGAGCCCGTGGTGCGGGTCAGTCCGTGCCGAACCAGGCCTCGGCCAGGGACGGCAGCGTGCCGTCGGCCGGTGCCCCCAACTCCCGTAGATACCAAGGGAGATTGCTGTACACGTGCAGCAACGTGTATGCGAGCAGCTCGGCCGGGTCGAAGGCGGTGCCGTACGACTTGGTGAGGCGGGCCAGCAGGCGCGGGTCGCCGCGGGTGACGAACAGGCCCACGCCGATGAAGTCGTACGCCCGGTCGCCGATCATGGCCGGCTCGAAGTCGAAGAGGCCGGTCAGCCGCCAGCCGTCGGGATCGACCAGGAAGTGCTGCCGCATGACCTCGGTGTGCAGCAGGGACGGGGGCGGCGTGCGGGGCAGCGGGACCGACGCGAGGAAGTCGGGGATCTGCTCCAGCCAGGCGTCCGGCAGTTCGTGCCCGCGCTGGCGCTCCACCGCCCCGGCGCTCTGCCGGTCCACGAACGCACCCCAGTCCCCGGGCCCGAGGACGTCCGCGAGCGGCGCGGGATCCACGCCGTGGAGCACCGCGAGGGCCTCGCCGATCTCGGCGACGATCCGCTCACGGTCGGCGCGCGGTACCCGGTCCCAGGCGCCGGCCAGGTTCTCGCCGCGCAGCCGGGACATCAGCACGTACCGCCAGCCGTTCTCGTACGGGCCGGCGTCGTGCACGCGCGGCGTCGGTACGGGCAGGAGCCCCTGGATGTGGGAGAGGACCCGGCCCTCGGCGATGCCGTCCTCGGCGGCTGCTCCGGGGAACAGCTTGAGGACGTGCTCGTCGCCCACGGCGTAGACCGGCTGGGACCCGTCCGGGAAGCGGGTCAGCGGGGCGCCGCCCAGGCCGAGGCGGGCGCACAGGTCCTCCGCCCCGGGCCGGATGATCGTTTCGTCCGGGACGACGGCGTCCCATTCCTCGTCCGTTTCCACCGGTGGAAGCATGATCGGGACCGTAGGGCGGCCCGCTTTCGCGGGGCAACGGATTTTCCCGGCGCCCGGGAGCCCGGCGGCCGCGGCGGAGCCCGTGGAAGCCCGCGCTCACGCGCGGGGAGCAGCGCTCGAACCCCTGCCCGCACGTCACGGAGCAGGTCCGGCCACGTACCATGGCGACATGTCGTTCCTCCGCCGCCGCAGCGCCACGCCCGCCGGGCCCGACTTCGACGTACTGGCCATGGATCCGGGCGACTGGCCGGGCAATCTGGGCGCCGGGCTGCTGCCCGCCCCCGACGGCAGTTGCCAGGGCGTCTTCCTGCGTTACGACCTCTTCGGTGGCCGCGGCCCCGCGATGATCATCGGCAACCTCCCGGAGGGCTCGCCGGCCCGCGAGGTCGCCGAGGGCGAGATCCCGTTCGAGGTCGCACAGCTGCTGCTGGCCCTGGAGAACGACGAGGAGATCACCGTCGTCGGCAGCGAGGACGTGCCGGTGATGCAGGGCGACAACCTCCTGATCGTGCGGCGTCTGAAGCTCTCCGAGAGCCGGATCTCCTGTGTGCAGTTCGACCGCAGCGACAACGTCCTGGTCACCATCGCCGCCTGGGACCGCCCCATCACCGACGACTTGTACGCCCTCCTGAAGCCGCTGCCCGCGGAGCTGTTCCAGCAGGGCTGAATCGTCCCGCCCGAGGCCCCGTTGTTCGAGGCGCCGCACGTGTTGTCATGACCCTTGCCGCAGAGTCATCGGATCTCTGGCGTCAGGGGTCATGTCGTATGAGCCGCATGGGATCACTCGAAGAACGACCTTAAAGGCAGCGGCCGGAGGTGCCGGAGGGCTCGCTCTGGGGGGCCGGAGCCGTGGAGGCTGCCCCCGCTGATTCATCCGATGTGTCGAGGGGGTAGTCGGTGCTCTGGTACGCCACCCCGGCCGCCGACCGGGAGCGAGAGGCCCTCCCCGTCGGCAACGGCGCGCTCGCCGCCATGGTGTTCGGCACGCTCGCCTCGGAACGGCTGCAGTTCAACGAGAAGACCCTCTGGACCGGCTGGCGGTGCCACCCTCGACATCGAATGGGCGGACGGACAGGCCACCCGTATCGCCCTGAAGGCCTCCCGGATCCGTCAACTCACCGACCGTCAGCCTGCCGACGGCACCACCCGCACATCCGCGGCCCGCACGAACCCGACCCGGTGACCGTACTGGATCTCGTAGTACAGGTCCTTGCCGACGACGACCCGGTGCGAGGCGACGTCGAACGTCACGGCGTAGTAGTACTCGCCCGGCACCTTGTCACCCACCACGTACCTCTGCCCCGCGGGCAGGGTGTACGGCAGCGGCGACACGGTCTGGGCGGGCACACCCGACGGATACGCGGAGGTCTCGGGGTAGGCGCGCCCGTACACCGGGATGCTCGCGGCGCCGTCCTTGGGCGTCACCACCAGGCCGGTCGCGTTCACCGCGGTCGGGTTCTTCGCGGGGTTCTTGAACCACGCCTTCTGGCCGAGGTACCAGATCGCCGTCCAGTCGCCGCTCCGGCCGGCCACCGCGTACTGCTGGCCGGTCGAGACCCGCGAGGACAGGTCGTTCACCCCGGTGGTCGGGGTCGAGCCCAGACCGATGTCCTTGATCAGGGGGTACGACTCGCCGGGCCCGGAGTACAGCCGCACCGCGCTCGAACCGTGGGCCGCGCAGGGCCGGCCCGCGGACGCGCAACCCGTGTACTCGGGCCGGTTGGTGGCGTAGTCGGGGCGGATCGTCACCATGCCGCCGTTCGAGCCCGCGGTGGGCACGAACGGGCGGCCGAGCAGCTCGAAGTAGTGCCGCCAGTCCCAGTACGGGCCCGGGTCGGTGTGCATGCCGCCGACCGTCGACGCGGTCGGGCCCGGCACGTTGTCATGGCCGAGGACGTGCTGCCGGTCCAGCGGGATGCCGTACTTGTGGGCCAGATACGTCACCAGGCGGGCCGAGGACCGGTACATCGCCTCCGTGTACCAGGAGTCCGGCTGCGCCAGGAAGCCCTCGTGCTCCAGGCCGATCGACTTGGAGTTGACGTACCAGTTGCCCGCGTGCCAGGCCACGTCCTTCGCCTTCACATGCTGGGCGATGTGGCCGTCGGTGGAGCGCAGGGAGTACTGCCACGACACATAGGCCGGGTCCTGGACCATCTGGAGGACTCCCTCCCAGGCGCCCTCCGTGTCGTGGATGATGATGTAGTCGATGCCCTGGGAGGCCGGACGGTCGCCGAGGTCGTGGTTGCCGTAGTCGCCCTCCCCGAACTCCACGTACGGTGCCGGGATCCACTCGCAGGACACCGTCGTCGGGCACTCCGTCCCCGCCGCGTTCGCCGTCCGCAGCCCCGCCCGCCTCAGCTGCGCGGTGTCGGGGGCCAGGCCCGGCCGGCCGGCCAGGGCCACCCGGTCACCCGAGTCCGTGTCGCGCTCTTGGCCGGTGCGCATGACGTCGAACACGTCGTTCGCGTACGCCGTCGCCGTGGCCCTGTCGTCGGCGCCGGAGAAGCGGGCCACCGCGCCGTACCAGTCCGCCGGATCGGAGCTCAGCGGCTCGCCCAGCTCCTGCTGCGCGGCCGCGAGCAGGGCGGCGCCACCGGCCACATTGGCGGCCGCGTCCGTACGCAGTGCGCGCGGGCTCAGCCCGGTCAGCTCGGCCGCCCTCGGCAAGGTCCTCAGGCGGGCCGGGATCTCCGAGGCCTGCGGCAGCTTCGCGTCGGGGAGCAGGGGCGGGCGGGCGCTGTCGCCGCGCGCGTCCTCCGAGCCCTCGCTGTGGTGCGGCGTGGCTCGGGCCAGGGCGGTGCGGGCGTCGGTGAGGTGCATCGGGCCGTAGCCGCCGGTCACGCTGGGCGCCCCGCCGTGCGTGTCCCAGCGGGACTGCAGGTAGGAGACACCGAGCAGGACGCTCTGCGGCACGTGGTACTCGGCGGCGGCGGAGGCGAAGGCCGACTGCAGGCGGTCCGACGGGCGCGGGGCATCCGGCGGGGCCGCCCCCAGCAGCGGGAACAACAGCGCCACCGCGGCGGACGCGACGGCGGTGGCCCGGGTGCGGCTGTGCCCGGCTGCTCGAGTGGGGGCGGTGACGGATCCGCGCATTGCAGCCTCCTGGGACGGTCGGGTGCGATGAGCCGTGCGGGGCCGGGCGTGCGTCTGTGGTACCGGCTGTCCGACGATCCGTCAATCATGCCGCCGGGCAGGCGAAATACCCTGGAGATCGAGGGTCCCGGGAGTTTCGTGGCGGCGGCGTCCAGGCCTGCGGGGCGTCAGTGGCGTACACCAATGGGCCGTCCGAGTGGCGTGCGCCAGGAGGCTGTGCGGGAGCGGACATACGAAGGCCCGCGGTGCGCCGTCGTTCCTTGCGCACCGCGGACCAGCGTCCCCGTCAGCGAGTGCCGACCGCCGCGCGAACGGCCCGTCGGGCCAGTTGGCAGTCGTCGTGCAGCCGCCTCAGCAGCAGCCGCTGTTCCTCGCCGGACGGCGCAGCACCCGGGTGGGCCACTCCCGGTGCCGCCGGGGTCGTGTCGTGCATCGAACGCTGCACGGCCGTCTCGTAGGTACGGATCTCCCGGGTCAGCACGAGCATCAGGTTCACCAGGAACGCGTCCCGTGAAGCCGGGCCCGCCGACTGGGCGATCTGACTGATCTGCCGACGGGCCACCGGCGCGTCCCCGAGCACCGACCACAGCGTCGCCAGGTCGTAGCCCGGCAGGTACCACCCCGCGTGCTCCCAGTCCACCAGCACTGGACCGGCCGGTGAGAGAAGGATGTTCGAGAGCAGTGCGTCGCCGTGACAGAACTGGCCCATGCCCTGCCGGCCCGCGGTCGCCGCGATGCCGTGCAGCAGCTTCTGCAGATCGCCCATGTCCCGGTCGGTGAGCATGCCCAGCTCGTGGTACCGGGAGATCCGCGTCGCGTAGTCCAGCGGTGCGTCGAAGGTGCCCGCCGGCGGACGCCACGCGTTGAGCCGGCAGATCGCTCCGAGGGCCGCCCTGATGTCCGCACGCGGCGGCGCCTCCAAGGGGTGCCGCTGCAGTGCCGCCACCCGGCCCGGCATCCGCTCGATGACGAGTGTGCAGTTGTCCGGATCCGCTGCGATCAGCCTCGGCACACGCACCGGTGGGCGGTGCCGGACGAACGAGCGGTATGCCGCTATCTCGTGCTGGATCCGCTCGGCCCACGCCGGCGAGTGATCGAGTAAACACTTGGCGACGGCCGTGCTGCGCCCGGTCGTGCCGACCAGGAGCACGGACCGCCCGCTGCGGCGCAGCACCTGCACCGGAGCGAACTCCGGGCAGATCCGGTGCACCGACGCGATCGCGGTACGCAGCTGGGCGCCCTGGGGGCCGGACAAGTCGAGTCTCCCGCTGAGCGGTTGGGTGCCGAGCCCCGCGGCGCGCCGCGGCCGGCCCGCGCCGAGCACGGGTGCGGCCGCCGGACGCGCGGGGTCGAGGTAAGGACCGCTGCCCGCCGGGCGGGCACGCAGCGACCGGGGCGGGGCGGACACGGAGGACGATGCTGCGTACATGGGAGAAACAGATCCCTTCGTGTGCCTGCGACGACAAAGCGCTGCCCGATCCGGTCGCCCGGGTGCACCCTGGGGAATGCACCGGTTGTGAGGGCGAACCGGGTCGGGGTGGCGCGTTCCTACCTGACACCCGATGCCCAGTGGCACACCATCTGGCGCACCCTGGCGAACCCTGGCGAATAGTCCCGAGGCAACTCTCACCGGGCTACTGTCAACTCAGCCGAGAACCTGGGGGCTTGACGTGAGCGGAGAACCCAACACCCGCCTTTCGGACCTGTTCGGCCTGGCCGGCTGGTCCAAGGGCGAGCTCGCGAGGCTGGTCAACCGGCAGGCGGCGGCCATGGGCCACCCCCAGCTGGCGACCGACACCTCGCGGGTGCGGCGGTGGATCGACATGGGAGAGATCCCGCGCGATCCGGTGCCGCGGGTGCTGGCAGCTCTGTTCACCGAGCGTCTCGGCCGTGTCGTGACCATCGAGGACCTCGGTCTGGTCCGGCACGGGCGTGCGGGGAAACGGCAGGACGGCGGGAGTGTGGAGCATCCCGACGGTGTGCCGTGGGCGCCCGAACGGACCGCTGCGGTCCTCACCGAATTCACGGGAATGGACCTCATGCTCAACCGACGCGGCTTGGTGGGCGCGGGTGCCGCGCTCGCCGCGGGATCCGCACTCAGCAGCGCCATGCACGACTGGCTGCAATCAGACCCGGCCCTCAAGGCCGACGCCCCCCAGTTCGACGACCCCCTGCACGCCGACCCCGCCGGGTTCGACCGTTACGAGGCCGCCCCCATCGGATCGCAGGAGATCGAGGAACTGGAGCGCTCGGTCGAGGTGTTCCGGGCCTGGGACGCGGCCCGCGGCGGCGGGCTGCAGCGCAAGGCAGTCGTAGGCCAACTCAACGAGGTGGGCGGCATGCTCGCCTACCGTCACCCCGAACATCTGCAGCGGCGCCTGTGGGGCGTCGCCGCCAACCTCGCCGTCCTCGCGGGCTGGATGTCGCACGACGTCGGCCTGGAGCCCACGGCCCAGAAGTACTTCGTCATCGCCGCCCACGCGGCCCGAGAGGGCGGCGACCGGCCCCGCGCCGGGGAGGCGCTCTCCCGAGCGGCTCGCCAGATGGTGCACCTCGGCCGGCCCGACGACGCACTCGACCTCATGAAACTCGCCCAGTCCGGCTCCGGCGAACAGGTGCTGCCGCGCACCAGGGCCATGTTCCACACCATCGAGGCCTGGGCACAGGCGTCGATGGGCAAGGGCCAGGCCATGCGCCGCACCCTCGGACAGGCGGAGGACCTCTTCGTCTCCGACCGGGGCGACGTACCGCCGCCGAGCTGGATGCAGACCTTCAAGGACGAGGATCTGTACGGCATGCAGGCCCTGGCCTACCGCACGCTGGCCGAGTTCGACCCCACCGCGGCCGCACACGCCCAGCACTACGCGGAGAAGGCACTCGCCCTGCGGATCGACGGCCGGGAACGGTCGAAGATCTTCGACCACCTGTCCATGGCGTCCGCCTGCTTCATCGCGGACGACCCCGAACAGGCGGACCGGTACGCACGCCTGGCCCTGATGTCGATGGGCTCGAACTCCTCCGGCCGCACCTGGGACCGGCTCCGTCAGATGTACCGGCTCACCGCCGAGTACTCCAGCTATCCGAGGATCAATGAACTGCGGGAGGAGATCCGTCTGGCGCTGCCCAAGGCCAGGAAGCCGAGCGGCGCCAACAGCGCACAGGCATAGGGGGACTGTGCAGCCGATCGACCACCGGAAGATCTAGGAAGTTTCAGGACGTCACCCTGGCCACGAGCACGCAGGCGTCGTCCTCGCGCTCACTGTCACCGAACGCCTCCACGACCAGCCGTACGCAGTCCTGCGCATCGCGTGCCCCGCCCAGGCGGGGGGCCAGGTCGAGGAGACGGCTCACGGAGTCTGCTCCGCTGTGCCTGGGCACCAGCCCGTCCGTGTGCAGCAGGAGCACGTCGCCCACCTCGAGGGTCTCTTCGGCCTGTGCGTAGACGGCACCCGAGGTGGCCCCGAGCAGGACGCCGTCCGGTGGGTTCAGCCTGCGCCCCGTCCCGTCGCGGAACAGCAGCGGGGCGGGGTGTCCGGCCTGCGCCCAGGTCAGGGTGCGGCTCTGGGGCCGGTACCGGCAGCAGACGGCGCTGCCGAGGGCCGGCTGGACGGTGGCGTCCAGCAACTGGTTGAGCCAGGACATCAGTTGCCCCGGCTGGGTGCCCGCCATCGCCATGCCGCGTACGGCGCCCAGCAGGGTCGCCATGCCCGATGTCACGGCGACGCCGTGCCCGGTGAGGTCGCCGACGCTCAACAGTGTGTCACCGTCGGCCAGTTCGAGGGCGTCGTACCAGTCGCCGCCGATCAGCGCGCTCGCCGAGGACGGCAGATAGCGAGCCGCGAGGTCCAGTGTCGCGGGCCCCCCGTGCGGGAGCCGCAGGGAGCCGCGCCACGGCGGCAGCACGGCCTCCTGCAGCTCGACCGCGAGCCGGTGCTCGGTCTGCGCGTGGTGCCGGTGGCGCTGGAGCGAGTCACGGGTCTCGCTCACCTCGCTCTGGCTCCTGCGCAGTGCGCTGACATCCCGCAGCACGGCCCACATCGAGGCGGCGCTGCCGTCAGAGTCGAGCACGGGCTCGCCCATCATGTGCACGGTCCGGATCTCGCCGTCCGGCCGTACGATGCGGAACTCCCCGTCGATGGGCTTGGCGTCGACCAGGCAGTGGGTGACCATCGCCGTCAGTTTCGGCCGGTCCTCGTCGAGCACCAGGGACGGCAGCTCGTCGAGGGTGAGCGGCGCGGTGGCGGGGTCGCGCCCCAGGATCTGGTAGAGCTCGCCGGACCAACTCGCCTCGTCCGTCAGCAGGTTCCACTCCGCGCTGCCGACCCGGCTCAGCAGCGAGCCGCGCCGTGCGGCGGGCGGCTCGGGCCGGTCGGCGGGCGGGGCCGCGGGAACGGGGGAAGCGGGTGCCGGGCCGTCCCTCAGCTGTGCCAGGTGCTCGTCGAGGTCGCTGAGCTGGTGCAGGGCGAGGTCGCACAGCGCCCGCTGCCACCGCTCCTGCGGGTCCGAACCGTCGCTGCGTGTGTCCCGCCGTACGGCGTCGACGTCGCCCCGCAGCCGCCGCGTCTGCGATATCAGCGCGTCGACCGAGCCGCGCCCTGGCGGCTGGGCGGCGGGGCGGTCCGCAGAGAGATGGGACGGCATGACGCACTCCGATGCGGGGACGGTACGACCAAGGCTGACGGAAGGACCGTTACGACTGTTGCACAGCCCGCGACGCGCTGTAAGGGATTTGGCAACACCCGATACGGTGGTGCGTCTGGCATATGCCAGAGTCTTCACGGAGGGCTTGCGCCGTGCGAATGCCGTACGTCACCGGCAGGTCAAGTCGTAGACAGCGTACGTGATTTGACGGTCGTCCGAGACGGTCGTACGGCGTTCATTCGAGTGTTCGACGGCCCTGTGTTCCAGGAGTGGCGCGGAGGTCGGCTGACGCCTGGAGGTTGCACCCCTTGAGAGTGATGCAGCTCACATAAATGAGATGTGCTTCGGCGTAATGCGAAGGGCACCTGCGGGGTCCTAAGAACACAGCGGCAAAACCGTCCGACCTCCGACCCGCAGGGGAGACCGCCCATGGACATCGCCCTCGAGCAGCCCGCCCGCGCCCGCCTGATCACCGGCGAGGAGCGTGAACTCCCCGTTCCCGCCAAGCTGCGGTACGCCTCCACGGATCCGCTGGCGGTCTGCCTCGACTTCCCGGGCGAGGTCTCCCTCGATGGGCAGGGCGCCACCTGGATCTTCGCGCGCAGCCTGCTGGAGGCGGGGCTTCGCGGGCCGGCCGGGGACGGGGACGTGCACATCTGGCCGTGCGGGCCCGAGCGCACGGTCGTGGAGCTGCACTCGCCGTACGGCATGGCGCTGCTCCAGTTCGACACCTCCGCGCTGAACCGCTTCCTGCTGCGCACCTACGCGGCGGTGCCGGCCGGGGAGGAGGACCTCGGGGCGGTCGTGGAGCGTGGACTGACCGCGCTGTTCGACGGCGTGTGAGGGCGGTTACGGACGAGCCTGCCCCCATGAGGAGGTGAACCGTCGAGGAGGCGGACGTGCCGCCGTTGCGCCTCCTCGACGACCCGGCGTCAGTACCGCAACACCCCGGCGATCCCATGGGCGTCGCCCAGCGTGCCGTCCGGTACGAAGCGGACGTCGGCCCCGGTCTCCAGGCACTGCTCGACGATCTCGTCCACGATGTCCTCGCGGGCGTCGAGCTCGCCGGTCGCGGCCGGGATCAGATGGTCGCCGCCCTCGCCGCGCACCGTCACCCGGTAGTTCTCCTCGACGGCCAGCAGCCGTACCCGGCCCTCACGGGCGCTGCGCCAGACCTCGTCGACACCGGCCGCGAACGCCTTGCGGCCCATGGCCGATTCGAGCTCGCGCGCCACCGAGTCGGTGTTCCTGCGGGCCTCGGCGGTGATCACCGGCCGGATGGCCTGCCACACCGCCTCGTGCGTGCCGTGCGCGAGCCCGCCGTGCGGGACGTGCACCGCCTCCTTGGCGACGCCGCCGATCTCGTCCAGCAGGGACAGCGCGGCCTGCTCGCCGGTGACGTACAGCGGCCGCGGGTTGTCCCGCAGGACCGTGGTCATCGCGGAGTCGGCGTCCTTGAGGAAGTGGCGGGTGCCCTCGTCGCGGAACGTGCTCGGATTGTCGCCGATCCGCTCCCGGCGCTCGGCGTCGAAGTTCTCGACGCGCTTGGTCAGCGGGAAGCCGCCGACGCGGGCCTCGGTGACGCGGTCCGGGCCGCCGGTCCACAGCGTGACGCGGTCGGCGGAGACCGACAGCACCCAGAACGGCCGTTCGGCGGCCTCGGCGGAGACGAGGTTGCGGGTCAGGAAGGTGTCCGAGAGCACCACGCGCTCGGGCACCGTGCGGGCGAGGGACCACACCTGGTGCTCACCCGGGGCGGCGAAGATCACCAAACCGTCCTCGGCGTGCGTCAGATCGACCTCGGCGAGTGCCTGGTCGAGCTGACGCCCGACATCCGTGCGTCGCTCGCGGGTGACCGAGGGATCGGCCTCCAGCTGCTTCTTGGCCTCGGCCACGACATTGCGCAGCCGGACCTGGTCCTGCGCCCGGTAGGGCTCTCGGCGATGCGTGGGCGTCAGCACGGACACGGCCGGATAGGGGCGCGGGCGCCGCAGCTCGATCAGGGTCGTGGGACTGAGTGCGTGCTCCATAACAAGCACGATAGGACCGATTCGCCGATCGGGCATTAGGGGCAATCCGGTGCGAGGAAACGTCCCTGTTCCCGGGGCCGCCCTCAGGATTCCCGGTCGTCCTCGGGCCCGCAGGAGCTGCCGTCGGCGGGCAGTGTCCCGTACAGCAGGAAGGTGTCGACCTTGCGGTGCACGCACTTGGAGGAGGCGTATCCGGTGTGACCGCTGCCCTTGTTGTCCAGGACCACGGCGGAGGAGCCGAGCCGCTTCGCCGTCTCCACGGTCCAGCGGTACGGCGTCGCCGGGTCGCCGCGCGTGCCCACGAGGAGCATCTTCGGCGTGTCCACGTCCTTCACGTCGTCGCGGATGAAGTCCGTGCCCTTGGGGCGGCCGTAGCACAGCAGCACCCCGGTGAGCCGGTAGGGGCCGAAGACCGGCGACGCCTGCTCGTACTCGGCGCGCAGCCGGTCGAGACTCCCGACGATCTGCTCGCCGCTCGGGCGGTCCGGATCGTCCGCGCAGTTGATCGCCGTCAGGGCCGCGGAGAGGTTGTCGAGGGGGACGTCCTCGGCGTCGACGAGACCGCCGTCGGGACCGTCGGTCTCCTCGCGCCGCCAGGGCGCGATCCCGCCCGTCGCGAACGTCTCGATGGCGTGGGTGTCGCCGTCCTCGATCAGCGAGGCCAGAGCCCGCTCCAGGGAGGGCCACAACTCCTCGCTGTAGAGGGCCTGTCCGATGGCGCCGACCAGGTCCTGCCCGGTGAACGGTTCGCCGAACGCCGACGGCACCGGGTTCTCGTCCAGCGAGTCGACGAGGCGCACGACCATCTTCCTGGCCTCGCGCGCGTCCTGCCCGAACGGACAGGCGATGTCCTTCACGCACCAGTTGATGAACTCCTCCAGAGCCTTCTGCTGGCCCTGGGCGCCCGCCACGCCCTGCTCGGTCAGCGGTTCGGTGAGCGTGTCCACGCCGTCGAGCACCAACCGGCCGACCTTCTCGGGAAACTGGGCGGCGTACACCGCGCCGAGCCGCGTTCCGTACGAGAAGCCCAGGTAGTTGAGCTTCTCGTCACCGAAGGCCTGGCGCATCACGTCCATGTCGCGCGAGGCGTTGACCGTGCCGATGTGGGGGAGCACGGGTCCGGAGTGCCGGGCGCACGCGTCGGCCGCCTTCTCCAACTGCCGCAGGACGTGCTGCGGATCGCCGCCGAGCTCCGTGCCGTCGTCCTGCACCTCGATGTCCTCCTGGCCGTCCCCGCAGCTGACCGGCGAGGACCTGCCGACACCGCGCGGATCGAACGTCACGATGTCGTAGTTGTCCGTCAGCTCCATGAACTCCTTGCCGCCGGCCGCGAACTGGGGGACGCCCGCGCCGCCCGGCCCGCCGAAGTTGACCAGCACCGAGCCGCGCTTCTCGCCCGTGGCCCGGTAGCGGGCGAGCGCCAGATCGAGGGTCCCCGCCTTGGGGTGGGCGTAGTCGAGGGGGACGGTGATCTTGCCGCACTGCATGTCCTTCGGCAGTCCCTCGCCCGGGCACTTCGCCCACGCCACCTTCTGCTCGTAGAAGCGGGTGAGGTCGGGCTCGGGGCCGTCCGTGGCCGCCGGCAGGCCCGTGCCGAGCAGGACCAGTCCGGCCGCGCCGGTGACCGCGCAGCGCCGCAGCTTGGGCCGCGTTGACAGCTTGGCCAGCATCGATGCCTCCAGGGACGCCCGTCGCGGACCGGGAAACGGCGTCCTCGCTCACGATAAGCGGGCCCCGGAAGGCACGCCTCCGGACGTGCGGGACCGCCGGAGCGGGCGTACCCTGCGCCCCTTGCGTGCCCATCGGGTGTTTTTGCCACTAGTTCGACAACCGTGCCGCTCGATGGGGTGAAAGGCAGATAAGCCATAACTCGAATGGTTCGCCCGCGTTTTATCCGATGCGGGCGAGGGCCCGCGACCATGTCTGGAAGGCAGGGAACCTATGAGACGGGTTACCCGAAACGGTGTGATCGCCGTCGCCGCCGCCTCGGGCGCGATGGCCATGGCAATGCCGGCGTATGCCGATTCCGCGGCGCACGGTGCCGCGGCCGACTCGCCGGGGCTGCTCTCCGGCAACACCGTCCAGCTCCCGGTGCACGTCCCGGTGAACGTGTGCGGGAACACCGTGAACGTGGTGGGACTGCTCAATCCCGCCGCGGGCAACAGCTGCGCGAACAAGGGCGCCGCCGGCAAGCCGGGCGGGGCGTCGCACGACGGAGCCTCGGCCGTAGGAAGCGGAAAGGATTCGCCGGGCATCGCTTCCGGCAACGTCGTGGAGCTCCCCGTCCACCTCCCGGTGAACGTCAGCGGCAACAGCGTGAACGTGGTCGGCGTCGGCAACGCGGTGACCGGCAACGAGTCGGTGAACGGCCCCGGTGACACCCCGCCCCCCGCCACGAGGCCGGCGCCCAAGCCGTCCGAGCCGAGGACGCACCCGCCACGGCAGAGGGCGGTGCCACCCGCGTTCGTCCCGCAGGGGTCCAGGGGCTCCCTCGCCCACACGGGAGCGGACCAGCCCCTCGCCGCCGCGGTGGGCGGCACGGTGCTCGTACTGGGCGGGGCCATCCTGTACCGCCGCTTCCGCCCACAGGCGGTGCGCTGACCTCGCTCTTCGCGAGTGCGGTACGCAAGGCCCCACCGGGCGGGCGAGCGGTGGGGCCTTCGTCGTGCGGACATCCGTCCGGTCCGGTTGGGCGGACATGTGTCCGGTTTCCGGGTGCGGACATCCGTCCGGGTCCACCCCCGTGCGCGGCAACGGCTTGATCATGCCGTGACGCCTCGGCGGGCCATCGGAAAGGATGCTGCGTGCACGGTCGATCACCGTGCGCACGCGACCCCGACGGAATGGAGCGCACCCATGGCCTCTGCGGCCCCCCAAGACCTCGTCGTGACCCGGGCCGATCTCGACGACTGGCCGGTCGTCCGCGACTGGGCCGTCGCCGAGGGGTGGAACCCGGGAGTCGCGGACGGTGCGGCCTTCTTCGCACAGGACCCGGAGGGCTTCTTCATCGGCCGGATCGACGCCGAGCCCGTCTCGGCGATCTCCGTCGTCAACTACGGCGCCGACTACGCCTTCCTGGGCTGGTACCTGGTCCGTCCCGACCTGCGCGGCCGCGGCTACGGCCTCACTACGTGGAAGACCGCGTTGGCGCACGCCGAGAACCGCACGGTGGGCCTCGACGGCGTCGTCGCCGAGCAGGACAACTACCGCCGCTCGGGCTTCGAACTCGCCCACCGCACCTTCCGGTTCACCGGCACGGCACCCGCCGTCGAGGCTCCGGTGGACGTCCGCGCCGTACGGCCCGCCGACCTTGCGGAGATCGCCGCGTACGACGGACTCTGCACGCCGGCCGACCGGCCCCGCTTCCTGGAGCACTGGCTCACCGGGCCGGGACACCACGCCGTAGTCCGCCGCGACGGCGACCGCGTCACCGGCTACGGAGTGATCCGCCCAGGTCAGGACTGCCCGCGTATCGGCCCGCTCTTCGCCGACACCGCCGAGGGCGCGCAGGCCCTCTTCGCCGCCCTGACCGCGGGGGCGGCCGGCCGCGAGGTCGCCATCGACGTGCCCGAGACGAACGAGGCAGCGGTGGCCCTCGTCGAAGAGGCCGGCTTCACACCGTCCTTCGAAACGGCCCGGATGTACACGGGCCCGGTGCGGCCGTACGCTCAGGAGCGGGTCTTCGGCGTCACCACGCTGGAACTCGGCTAGCGGGCCCCGGCGGGACCTTCCCGGAACGCCGGCGTCCGGGCCGTACGGTGCTCGAAACCGTGCGTCAGCCCGTTCGCCGGTGGAACCGGAAGTGCAGCGCCCGGATGTCCTGCGCCAACTCGGGCACCGGCCCCTCCACCGCCACGCCCGGCGCGACCTCCTGGACCGGCAGCGTCCGCACCGGCGCAGCGGGCACCCCCAACTCGGTCAGCCATCCGGCCAGTTGCTCCGAAGAGGCGACGTACACGATGCGTCCCAGGCCGACCCACGCGTGCGCGGCCGCGCACATCGGGCAGTGCTCGCCGGAGGTGTAGACGGTCGCGGCCGCCCGCTCCTCGGGCGACATGTGGGCGGCGGACCAGCGGGCCAGCTCGAACTCGGGGTGGCGGGTGCGGTCGCCCGAGGCCACCCGGTTGTGGTCCTCGGCGAGCACCGCGCCGTCCGCTCCCACCAGGACCGAACCGAACGGCTCGTCACCGGACTCCAGCGCCTCGGCCGCGAGCTCGACGCACCTGCGCAGGTACGGCAGTTCGGTGTCCTTCACGACCATGGCGTACGGCCCTCCTCGCGGCGCGATTCCTCCCGGAGCTCCCTATGATCGCCGACGCACGGCCGGAAAGGCGTGCCGACGGCCCAGCACCACCGTGACCAGCGCCCCCACGACCAGCGGCAGCGACGTCCACGGCAGGGCACCGGCACCGAGGTGTTCCAGGGCCACACCTCCGGTGAGCGAGCCCGCCGCGATCCCGGCGTTGTAGACCGTGGTCTGCAGGGACGTGGCCACATCGGCATGCGCGGGACCCGAGGCGTCGACCAGCGCGGTCTGGATCAGCGTCGGCGCCCCGCCGAAGGCGACGCCCCACAGGGCCACGCAGGAGAGCAGAACGGCCGGAGTCCCGGCGAAGCCGCCGAGGACGGGCATGACCGCCGAGCAGAGGGCGAGCGCGCCCAGCAGGGCCGGCCGAAGGCACCGGTCGACCAGGACGCCGGTCAGCCAGATCCCGGCGACCGTGGCCGCCCCGAAGACCAGCAGGACCAGGCCCGTACGCCCGAACCCGGCATGCGCCGCGAACGGGGCGACGTAGGTGTACATCACCTGGTGGCCCAGCAGCAGGAGCAGCGTGACCGACAGGACGACCGGGATCCCCGGGAGTCCGGCCACCCGGCGCAGCGGCAGCCGCGCACCCGGCGGCTCGCCCGGGAATCCGGGCACCCGCCACCGCACCCAGGCCACCAGCAGCACCGCGAGCCCGGCCAGGGCGCCGAACGCCGCGCGCCAGCCGACCACCTGGGCGAGCGCGGCCCCGGCGGGCACGCCCAGCGACAGTGCCAGCGTGATCCCGGCGAGCACGATCGCGATCGCCCGCCCGCGCCGCTCGGCCGGCACCATGCGGGCCGCGTACCCGACGAGCATCGCCCACAGCGTGCCGCCCGTCAGCCCGGCCACGAGCCGGGCCGTGAAGGTGAGGCCGTACGACGAGGACAGCGCGACCACCGCGTTGCTCGCCGCGAAGCCCAGCAGCGTCCCGACGAGCACCGGGCGCCTCGGCAGCCCCCGCAGCAGGACCGTGAGCGGGATCGCGCCCGCGAAGGAGGCCACCGCGTATCCCGTGACCAGGAAGCCGACCTGTGCCTCGGACACTCCGAGCGCCGGGGCCATTCGGGGCAGCAGTCCCGCCGGGAGCAGCTCGGTCACAACGGCGGTGAAGGCCGCGGCGGACAGGGCGAGCAGCCCGGACCAGGGCAGCGACGTGGGCAGGGCTCGGCCCTTGGCCATGGTTGTGGTGGACATGCGACCATGTTCGAACCCTCACATCAGTGTGAAGGCAAGGGTGACCTTCGAGTCCCGAAGAGGCGGACATGAAGATCGGTGAACTCTCCCGCCGCACCGGCGTGCCCACCAGACTGCTGCGCTACTACGAGGAACAGGGCCTGCTCCACCCGGACCGTACGGACAACGGCTACCGGGACTACGCCGAGTCCTCGGTCCAGGACGTCCAGCAGATCCGCGGGCTCCTCGACTCGGGGCTGACCACGGAGATGATCCGCACGATCCTGCCCTATCTCTCCGGCCCCGACGAGATCCTGCTGCCCGCCGAGCACCTCACTCCGCGGACCGCCGCCCTCCTGCAGGGGCACATCGACCGCATCCAGGCCCGCATCGACTGTCTGGCCCGCAACCGCGACCGGTTGAGTGCCTATCTGGCGGCCGTACGGCCGGAGCCCGACGCAGAGATGGTTGACCGGTAAAACTGTTGCCCAGGGCACCGCCCGATGCTGGAGTGACCCCATGGATCATGCCTCGATACTCGCCCTGTACGACCGGGACATGCGCGAGGGCGCACAGCCGGACAGCCCCGACGCCCGGATCGAGCGGATCGGCGGTGTGGTCCGCCAGGTGTCCTCGGCACGCGGCTGGAACGGCGTCGTGTGGTCCGACCTGGACGCGGCGAGCGCCGACGCGGCCATCGCCGAGCAGATCGCCCAATTCACCGGGCTCGGCCGCGAGTTCGAGTGGAAGCTGTACGGGCACGACCTCCCCGTGGACCTCGGACAGCGGCTCAGGGACGCCGGGTTCACGGCCCAGCCCGAGGAGACACTGATGATCGGCGAGGTCGCCGCGCTGACCCTGGACGCCGAGCCGCCGGAGGGCATCCGCGTGCTGCCGGTGACCGACGCGAAGGGGGTCGACCTCGTCGCCGAGGTGCACGAGAAGGCGTTCGGCACCGACAGCTCCCGGATGCGCCACCAACTGCTCGCCCGCCTCGCGGCCGATCCTGACTCGGTGGTCGCCGTGGTCGCGCTGGCCGGGGACACACCGGTGAGCGCGGCCCGTATGGAGCTGGTCCCGGGCACCCGGTTCGCCGGACTGTGGGGCGGCGGCACCGTCGAGGCCTGGCGTGGCCGTGGCGTCTACCGTGCCCTGGTGGCCCATCGTGCCCGCGCCGCCGTGGACCGCGGTTACCGCTACCTCCAGGTCGACGCCATGAGCGCCAGCCGCCCCGTCCTGGAGCGCCTCGGGTTCACACCGCTGACCACCACGACGCCGTACGTGTACGTGCCGTAGCGGGAGCGGACGGAAGTTCGGGCAACGGCGTCCGGGCCGACCTGCTGGACCGCGACGCCCTTCTCCGCGCGGTCGACGGCCGGCACTTCGACACCGTGATCCACGCGGCGACCGCGCTGCGCAGGCCGCCGACGCGCTGCGCATCGCCGCAACCGCCCCCCTGATCGAGGCCGCGCGGGCGACCGGGGCCCGACGGCTGGTGTCCGAGTCCATGGTCCTCGGATACGGCTACGGCGACCACGGCGACCGGATGATCGTCGAGGACGACGTCTTCGGCCCGCCCGGACGCTCCCGGGAGCTGGAACGCCACATCGCGGCGATGCGCGTGAAGGAGCAACTCACCTTCGGTGCCGAGGGGTTGGAGGGTGTCGCGCTGCGCTTCGGCCTGTACTACGGCCCCGGCGGCACCGACGCCCTCCTGCCCCGGTGAGGCGTACAACATCGCCGACCGCACTCCGATGGGCTTCGGGGCCCATGTCCGGTGCGTGGCCGAGGAGTTCGGGCTGCCGCAGCCGATGACGGTGCCGCTGTGGCTGACGAGGCGCGACGGACTCGCCGCGATGCGGGCGCCCGTGGGGCACTCATGACGCCGGGGCGTTCATGGACAGAGGGCCCGGCGTTCATGGCGTCGGGGCGCGCATGACGTCATGCGCGCCCCGTGTCCGTCCCGCTCTCCTCGTACGAGGTCAGCGTCGAGCCTTCGCACGGTCGAGCGCGGCCACGCCCAGTGCGGCGAGGCCGATCTGGAACAGCCACTCGATCCAGTCGACGCCGTCGGTGTCGGCCACGTCGAAGCCGGCCGCGAGGGCCGAACCGAGCAGCGCGGCCACGATGCCGACGAGGATCGTCCACAGAACCCCGATGCGCTGACGGCCCGGAACCACGAGGCGCCCCAGCACACCAATGATGATGCCGATAACAATGGCACTGATGATGCCCGAGATCTCCATTTCGCCCTCTTCCTCCTGTCCCCGCACTGACTCGGGTTCCCCCTGGAGGCAGGGACAGTCCGTTCCGCGTCAACCAGTGGCCGGAACCGGGCCGCCCGAGACCCCCACACCGTTCACGGCCCACCCGGTGGCGGCCACCAGCTCGGTGGCGATGTCGATCACCGAGCGGCCGTCGGTCGCCACATGCAGCACGTCCGCGGGCGCACGCTCATCCAGGAGCCGGGCCTTGCGGGCGCTGTTGCGCATCTCGTGCTCCAGCTCCGAGCCCAGCTCGCGCCCGGTGAGCCGTTGTCCGGCCGTCTCGTCGGTGGCGGTGAGCAGAACGCGGACGAGCCGTACGCCGTCCCCCATGGCCCGGCGGAACATGGGCGCGCTCTCGTCGAGCACGCTGATGGTGTTCGTGTAGACGAGCCGCCGGTATCCGAGCTCGGCGTAGTTCCCCCACACGGCAGCCAGGTTCCGCTCGGTGATCCCGGCCCGGTGCGTGTCGCCGGCCGGTGCCGGATGGACGTATCCCATGAAGTCGCCGTCGATCACGGCGTGCGCGACCCGCGCCGCCCGCAGCCGAGCCGAGACCTCCCAGCCGACGGTGGTCTTGCCGACCCCGGCGCGTCCTCCGATGAGGAGTGCTTCCGTGTGATCCATGACGGCAGCGTGCCCGGACGCGGGCATCCTTGGCGAGTGGTTTTGGCTCGTGCTCGGCGCGGTCGGTGGAGGTGCTGATGGAGGAGTGGGTGCTCGGAGGCGGGGCCGTCAACGAGGTCGTCCGGGTGGGGGCGACCGTGCGGCGTCCGCCGTCCGAACGGTCGGAGTACGTACGGGAGTTGCTCGGGCTCTTCGCGGAGAAGGGGTGGGCAGGGGCGCCGCGCCGCCTCGGGGTGGACGAGCGGGGGCGGGAGGTGTTCGGGTACGTCGAGGGGCGGGCGGCCGTCACCGCCCGGGAGCGGGCCGCGGCCTGCGCGGACGCCGGACTGGTGCGGGTCGCTCAACTCGTCCGGGAGTTCCATGACCTGACGCACGGCACGCCGTCGGCCGCCGACCGGGACGTCGTGTGCCACAACGACCTCGCCCCCAAGAACACGGTCTACACGGTGGACGGCGCCCAATGGCGGCCGACCGCCTTCATCGACTGGGACCTCGCCGCGCCGGGAGACCGCGTGCACGACCTCGCCCATGTGTGCTGGCAGTACCTGGACCTGGGACCCGGAGTCAGCGATGTCCCCGAGGCGGCCCGCCGGATCGCGCTGGTCTGCGACGCGTACGGGCCGTTCGGGTCGGGTGGCGGTAGCGCCGGGATCGTCGACGTCATCCTGTGGTGGCAGGACCGCTGCCGGCGGGGGATCGAGGCCGGCGCGGCGCGCGGGGAGCCCGCCATGGTCGGGCTCCGGGAGCGCGGGGTGGTGGGCGAGGTGCGGAGCGCGTACGCGTGGGTGGCCGATCACCGGCGTGAGCTGGAGGCCCTCCTGGGCTGACGCGTGCCGGCGTCAGGCCGCAGGTCCGCTGGACCCGGACCGCGGGGCCGTCGACTCCGGTGACGCGGTCTCATCGACCCAAGAACTCACCTGGCCGTCCTGCTTCAGCGCGACATGCAGCCCGTTGTTCTCGCCGTACGCGCTACGGCCGTTGGCGACGAGGGTGTCGATCTGTACGCCGTCCACGAGGACGTCGGCCTCGTAGTGGTTGAGGGCGAGCCGGTAGACCTTCGCCGTCGTCACGCCGTCCGCCAGGGTCGGGGTGGCGACCAGGACGCGCTGGACGGCCGGCTCGGGCTTCGGTTCGGCCCGCTCGACCCAGGACGTGACCTGGCCGTTCGGCTGGAGGGTGACGTGCAGCCCGTTGTGCTGGGCGTGCGTGGGCATGCCCTGGGTGTAGAGGGTCCCGTACCGCGTGCCCTTGGCCCAGATCTCCGCCTCGTAGCGGCTCTCTCCGGTGCGGTACACCTTCGCCCGGCTGACCTGGTCCGCGAGTTTCACCGTCTTCACGTGGACGCGCTGGGCCTTGGAGTGGTGGCTCGCGGATGTGACGGGTGCGGTGGCGGGTGCCTCGACGGCGAAGGCGCCGGCGGCCGAGACGGCCAGCACGGCGGTGACACCGGTGGCGACGAGGGCGGTGCGCAGGGTGCGGGGAGCACGCATCAGTGGGTCGTTCCTTCGGTGGGGTGTGTTTCGACGCGTTCGACGCTACGGACCGTCCATCAAGGAACCCCATACGTCATGTAACAGCTATTCGTCGCATGTGCCTCGAAACAGACAAACTGCGCCGATTGGCTCGGGGAGCTGTGCGCGCGCATCGACATGGCGCGTCAGTCGGTGACCCAGCATCTGGCCGTCCTGGAGGCCGCCAACCTGGTCAGCACGGTGCGGCGGGGGCGGGAGAAGCTGCACTACCTCAATCCGGTCCCGCTGCACGAGATCCAGGAGCGGTGGATCGACAAGTTCGAGCACCCGCGCCTGCGCGTACTGGGAGCCGTGAAACGACGAGCCGAGGAAGCCATGACCGACAGGCCCGCATTCGTGTATGTCACCTACATCGAGAGCACGCCCGAGAAGGTCTGGGACGCGCTCACCGACGCCGACCTGACCGCAGCCTTCTGGGGCCACAGCAACGTCTCGGACTGGCGGCGCGGCTCGCGCTGGGAACACGTCCGTACGGACGGCTCGGGCATCGCCGATGTGGTCGGCACGGTCGTGGAGAGCGAGCGCCCGAGCCGCCTGGTCACCACCTGGGTGGCGCCGGACGAGGAGGGGCAGGAGGACAAGTACTGCAGGGTCACCTTCGACATCCAGCAGCACGCCGAGATCGTCCGGCTCACCGTGACCCATGAGGACCTGCCGGACGAGAGCGCGCGCGCCGACGTGTCGTCCGGCTGGCCGGCGGTGCTGTCCAACCTCAAGTCGCTTCTGGAGACAGGCCACGTCCTGCCGCAGGAACCGTGGCTGATGCCGACCCGCTGAGCGGGGCTGTCGGGGAAGGGGGGCGCGAGAAGGCCGGTCCGCGGGTGCGGACCGGCCGGCGTGGCTTCCTCTGCGGTGTGCTCCTACGGCCTCGGGGTGCTCTTCGCGGCCGTACCGGCGCACAGCAGGCCCAGGCACACGGCCAGTGCGCCGATGATGATGTTGTTGAGGACGACGCCCGCGTCCGGGCTGTCGCCGACGATCCAGGGCGCGATGATCATCCAGACGCCCATCGCGCAGAAGGCCCAGCTGAGGCCGTACATGCGCTCCGGAGCCCGGGTGAACCCGAGGGCCAGCAGGCCGATCGCTATCCCCATGATCAGGTTGTGGGTCACGAGCGGGGGCTGGCTGGTCGTGTAGTGGAGTATCCAGGGGGACACCGCGCAGTACAGACCGAGCAGGAAGACCGGTCCGTCCACGAGCGCCACGTCGCGACCGCCGAGCATGCGGGCGTAACGGTCCCGCATTTCGGATACATCAGGGTGGGCGGTTATGTCACCTCTGGTGGGCTGCACGTTGGCCATGACTCGTCTCCTTTGACTCGCAGGCCTGACCGCGTCTGGTGCGGTATGCGGTAAGCGCCGCCTAGGCAACATTCTGCGCTTATTTTTTCTTTATGTGTAGAGCTCGTCGGGTTCATGACGATGGTGCCGATCGACGGCGGTGGCGATCGACTGGGGTGTCGATCGACTGGGGTGTCGATCCGGGGGCGGACCGTTCGTGTAGGAGGTGAGAGACCATGACGACGTGGACGCCCGAGGAGGCCGTCATGAAGTACTACCTGCTCAGCGTGATGCAACCCGTGGGTGACGAGCTGCCGCCGCCGGAGGTGCTCGCCGAGATCGGCAGGAACCTCGACGCCTTCCACCGGGAGCTGAAGGAGGCCGGCTCCTGGGTGTTCGCCGGGGGACTGCACCAGCCGGACTCGTCGACCGTGCTGCGGCCGCGCGACGGCGACGTCCTGATCACCGACGGACCGTACGCCGAGGGCAAGGAGATGCTCGGCGGGATCTGTCTGATCAAGGCGCCGGACCTGGACGCGGCCCTCGACTGGGGGCGCAGGGCGGCGCTGGCGACGACGCTGCCGATCGAGGTGCGGCCGTTCATGGGCGAAGCCGAGGACTGATGCCGGCCACGGACGTCGAGGACGTCTTCCGTGCGGAGTACGGCCGTGCGGTCGCCGTTCTCGTCCGCTTCCTCGGGGACATCGACCTCGCCGAGGAAGCGGTCCAGGACGCCTTCACCACGGCTCTGCGGCGCTGGCCGGAGACCGGCGTGCCGCCGAGCCCGGCCGGTTGGATCATCACGACCGCCCGCAACCGTGCGATCGACCGGCTGCGCCGCGAGGCCACGCGCGACGAGCGGCATGCCCAGGCCGCCCTGCTGCACGCACCCGACGCGCCGCCCGAGGAGGGCCCCGTGCGCGACGACCGGCTCCGGCTCGTCTTCACCTGTTGCCACCCCGCCCTGGCCGTCCAGGCCCAGGTCGCCCTCACCCTGCGGCTCCTCGGCGGGCTCACCACCGCCCAGATCGCCCGCGCCTTCCTGGTGCCGGAGCCGACCATGGCCCAGCGTCTGGTACGGGCCAAGGCGAAGATCCGCGATGCCCGGATCCCGTACCGCGTGCCCCGGGACGCCGACCTTCCGGAGCGGCTGGAGGGCGTCCTGGCCGTCGTCTACCTGATCTTCAACCAGGGGTACGAGGGTGAGGCGGGCCTGTGCGCGGAGGCCGTGCGCCTCGGACGCCTGCTGGCCGAGCTGATGCCGGACGAGGCCGAGGTGACCGGGCTGCTCGCCCTGATGCTCCTGGCCGAGTCGCGCCGGGCCGCCCGGCAGGACGAACACGGCGAACTCGTGCCGTTGCCCGAGCAGGACCGTGACCGGTGGGACCGGGAGCTGATCACCGAGGGGCAGGAGCTCGTCCGGCGCTGTCTGCGCCGCAACCGCCCCGGGCCGTACCAGATCCAGGCCGCCCTCCAGGCCGTGCACAGTGACGCGCCGACCGCCGAGGCCACGGACTGGGGGCAGATCCTGCGGCTGTACGACCAGCTCATGGCCGTCGCCCCCAGCCCCGTCGTGGCCCTGAACCGGGCGGTCGCCGTGGCCGAGGTCGAGGGCCCGGGGCAGGCGCTCGACCTCGTGGACGCGCTGGACCTCGACGGCTACCACGTCCTGAACGCCGTCCGGGCCGACCTCCTGCGCCGGCTCGGACGGGACGCGGAGGCGGTGCGGGCGTACGAGGCGGCCGCCGCGCTCACCCGGAACCCGGCGGAGCGCGCCTTCCTCGAGCGGCGTATGCGGGCCCTCACACGCTGAGTGCCTCCCGGACCGCCACCTCCGCCTCCGCACCGCCCTCGCCGGACGACGTGACCCGCCCGGCCTCCAGGACGTAGTACCGCTGTGCCGCCCGCATCGCGAACCCGACGTGCTGCTCGACCAGCAGCACCGACAGTCCGCCCCGGGCGGCCAGCGCGAGGATCGTCTCCTCGATCTCGGCGACCACCGACGGCTGGATGCCCTCGGTCGGCTCGTCGAGGAGCAGCAGCCTAGGCTCCGTCACCAGGGCGCGGGCGATGGCGAGTTGCTGCCGCTGACCGCCAGAGAGCAGGCCCGCGCGGCGGCCGGAGAGTGCGCGCAGCGCCGGGAACAGGTCCAGTGCCTCGGCTGTCGCCTCCTTGCCCCGCCTGCGGCCGTCGGCGACGAGCTGGAGGTTCTCGGCGGTCGTCAGGTGCGGGAACGACTGCTGGCCTTGCGGGACGTACGCCATCCCGCGCGCGACCCGTTCGTGCGGCTTGCGGCGGGTGATGTCCTCGCCGTCCAGCCGGACGGTCCCGCCGGTCGGCGTGAGCAGCCCTACGGCGGCCCGCAGGAGGGTGCTCTTGCCGGCGCCGTTGTGCCCGAGGACCGCGGCGACGCCGTCCTTGGGCACTTCGACCGAGACCCCGTGCAGGACGCTGCTGCGGTGGTAGCCCACGCGTACGTCGTCGATCTGGAGCATCACGCCTCCTGTACGGCCACGTCGGCGGTGGCCTCGGCGGCCGCGTGCCCGAGGTACACCTCCTGCACCTTCGGGTCCGCCTGCACCTCGGCCACCGTGCCCTCGCTGAGCACCTTGCCCGCGTGCAGCACGCTGACGCTGCGGGCGAAGGAGCGCATGAAGTCCATGTCGTGCTCGATGACGACCACGGTGCGCTCCTCGCTGATGCGTTGCAGCAGCTCTCCGGTCGCCTGGCGCTCGTCGTGGCTCATGCCGGCCACCGGTTCGTCGAGCAGCAGCAGCCGTACGTCCTGCACGAGCAGCATGCCGATCTCCAGCCACTGCTTCTGCCCGTGGGCGAGCGTTCCGGCGGGGGAGTCGGCGAGCTCGGTGAGCCCGACCGTCTCCAGTGCCCTGGCGACCGGCTCGGGGACACCCTTGCGGCGCCGCAGCATGGTCCACACGCCGCGGCCCGCGCCGGCCGCGATGTCCAGGTTCTGAAGGACCGTCAACTCCTCGAAGACGGTGGCGGTCTGGAAGGTCCGGCCGATTCCCGACCGGGCGATCCTGTGCACACTCCTGCCCAGCAGCTCCTCGCCGCCGAAGCGCGCCGAGCCCTCCGCCTTCACCAGGCCGGTGACAGCGTCGACGAGGGTCGTCTTGCCCGCGCCGTTGGGACCGATGAGGAACCGCAGGTCCCCCGGGCGGACGTCGAGGTCCACTCCGTCGACGGCGGTGAACCCGTCGAAGGTCACCCGCAGCCGGCGTATCTCAAGGCCGCTCATGCTGCTTCTCCTACCGGGATGACGGCCGGCTTCTTCTCCGCTGCCGCCCTGCGTCGCCGTACGATCCCTGCCAGCGAGGCGAGACCGCCGGGCAGGAAGGCGAGTGCGACGATGAACAGCAGGCCCTGGAAGTACGTCCAGGCCGCCGGGAACTCCTCCGACAGGGCCGTCTTCGCCCAGGCCACCGCGATCGCGCCGAGCACCGCGCCGACCAGGCTGGCCCGGCCGCCGACCGCCGCGCCGATCACGAACTCGATCGACGGCACGATGCCGATCAGCGCGGGCGAGATGATGCCGACGGCCGGCACGAACAGCGCGCCGGCGAGGCCCGCCATGCCGGCCGCGACCACGTAGGCGACGAGCTTGACGTTCGCCGGGTCGTAGCCGAGGAAGCGCACCCGCTCCTCCGAGTCCCGTACGGCGACGAGGAGTTCGCCGTAGCGGCTCTGGATGAGCTGGCGGGCGAGGGCCATGAGCAGCAGCAGGACGGCGGCGATGACGAAGTACACCATCCGCTGGTTGACCGGGTCGTCGAGGGCGTAGCCGAAGAAGCCCTGGATGTCGGTGAGTCCGTTGGTGCCGCCGGTCGTGGCCTGCTGGCCGATCAGCCAGATGGCGAAGGCGGCGGCGAGCGCCTGGCTGAGGATCGCGAAGTACGCGCCCTTGACCCGGCGCCGGAAGATGAACGACCCGAGCAGCGCCGCGACCGCCATCGGCAGCAGCACGGTCGCGGCGAGCGCGAAGAGCGGGTTCGCGAACGGCTTCCACCACCAGGGCAGTTCGGTCGCGGTGCCGTACAGCTGCATGAAGTCGGGCAGGTTGCCGGGCCCCGCGTCGGCGATCTTCAGGTGCATCGCCATGGCGTAGCCGCCGAGCCCGAAGAACACGCCCTGGCCGAGCGTCAGCAGCCCGCCGCGCCCCCAGGCCAGACAGATGCCGACCGCGACGATCGCGACGCACAGGTACTTGGCGAGCAGCCCGAGCCGGAAGTCGGACAGCGCCAGCGGGGCGATGGCGAACAACACGACGGCCGCCCCCGCGAAACCGGCCGCGGCGCGGGCCGAGGGGCCCTTGAGCAGGTTCATACGAGACTCCTCGTCCGCAGCGTGTACAGCCCCTGGGGCCGCCACTGGAGGAACGCGACGATGCCGACGAGCACCAGCACCTTGGCGACGCTGACGGTGGTGGAGTACTCCAGCACCGACTGCAGCACACCCAGCACGAAGGCGACGATGACCGTGCCCTTGAGCTGCCCGATGCCGCCGACGACGATCACCAGGAAGGCGTCGATGATCACGTTGGTGCCCATCGTCGGCCCGATCGGACCGACCAGGGTCAGCGCCACCCCGGCCACGCCCGCGAGCCCGGAACCGATGAAGAAGGCCGTACGGTCGACGGTCGAGGTGGAGATGCCGGACACCTCCGCGAGGTCGCGGTTCTGCACCACGGCCCGGATCCGGCGGCCCAGCGGCGTCAGTCGCAGCGTGAGCGAGAGCGCGACGACCGCCGCGACCGCCAACCCGAGAATGAACAGACGGCTGTTGGCGACGGTGAGCGGGTCGTCCCCGCCGATCAGGGTGATGTTGCCGGTGAGGACGTCGGGCGCGCGGGTCTGCACGTTCGGCGCTCCGAAAATGTCCCGGGCGAGTTGCTGGAGCATCAGGGAGACGCCCCAGGTGACGAGAAGCGTGTCGAGTGGCCGCAGATACAGACGTCGTATCAGCAGCCATTCCAGAAGTGCGCCGAGGGCGCCCGAGACGAGAAATGCGACGGGAAGAGCGACCAGCAGCGAAATTCCGGCGCCGGCAATGGACTTCTGCAGGACATACGTCGTGTAGGCGCCGGCCATGATGAACTCGCCGTGGGCCATGTTGATGACGTTCATCTGGCCGAAGGTGAGCGAGAGACCGAGCGCGATGAGCAGCAGAACGGCACCGATGCTGATGCCGGTGAAGGTCTGACCGAGGATCACGGTCATACGGCGGCTCCGGGGAGGCGGGGGAGCGGGGCCCGGCGGGCATGTGCCGGGCCCCCACAGGCGATCGGTCGGGTCAGGACAGGCCGGAGGCCCAGGAGTAGCCCTTGAGGTAGGGGTCCGGCTTGATCGGCTTGCCGGAGTCCCACACCTGCTCGATCAGACCGTCGGAGCCGACCTTGCCGATCCGGGCCGTCTTGTAGATGTGCTGCGAGGCACCGTCGATCGTGACCTTGCCCTCGGGTGCGTCGAAGGTGATGCCGTCCGAGGCGGCCTTCACCTTCTCCGGGTCGAAGGACTTCGCCTTCTCGACCATGGTCTTCCACAGGTAGACCGAGACGTACGCGGCCTCCATCGGGTCACTGGTCGGCTTGTCCTGGCCGTACTCGGCCTTGTACGCCTTCACGAACTTCTCGTTCGCCGCGCCTTCAGTGGTCTGGTAGTAGTTCCAGGCCGTCAGCTGGCCCTCCAGGTACTGCGTGCCGATCGACTTGACCTCTTCCTCGGCGATGGACACCGAGACGACCGGCATGCTCTTCGCGGTCAGGCCCGCCGACTTGTACTCCTTGAAGAAGGCCACGTTCGAGTCGCCGTTGAGGGTGTTGAACACCGCGTCCGCCTTGGACGCCTTCACCTTGTTGGCGATCGTGCTGAACTCCGTCGACCCCAGCGGCGCGTAGTCCTCGCCGAGGATGGTCATGCCGTTGGCCTTGGCGTACGCCCTGATCTCCTTGTTCGCGGTGCGCGGGAAGACGTAGTCGCTGCCGACCAGGTAGAGCTTCTTCAGGCCCTGGCTCTTGAGGTAGTCGAGGCCCGGGATGATCTGCTGGTTGGTGGTCGCGCCCGTGTAGAAGATGTACGGCGACTCCTCCAGTCCCTCGTACTGCACGGGGTAGAAGAGCAGCGACTTGTTCTTCTCGAAGACCGGCTTGACGGCCTTGCGGCTGGCGGAGGTCCAGCAGCCGAAGGTGGCCGCGACGCCGTCCTCCTTGATGAGCTTGGTCGCCTTCTCGGCGAAGGTCGGCCAGTCGGAGGCGCCGTCCTCGCTGATCGGCTCGATCTTCTTGCCGAGGACGCCACCGGAGGCGTTGATCTCGTCGATCGCGAGCTTCAGCGAGTTGCGTACGGTGACCTCGCTGATCGCCATCGTGCCGGACAGCGAGTTGAGCAGGCCGACCTTGACCGTGTCGCCGCTGACGTCGATCTTCGCGGCCTTGTCGGACGAGTCGGCCGCGTCGGTCTTCGCGCCGCACGCAGAGAGCGCGACGACGGCCGCGAGCGCCGCGGTGCCGGCCAGGAAACGGCGCCGGTGGATGTAGGGAAGGCTGGACAAGTGGACCTCCTTGAAGGGCGGTCCAAAGCCTCAAGTCGTCCTGTTTCCAAGGCGTTTCGGGATACTTACCCGGCTGTATCTTCCGGCTCTCCGCCGGGAAGGAAACCGGAAACAAGAAAGCCCCGAGTTGAATTCCGCATCGGAAATTCACACGGGGCCCGAGGCATTCTAGTTACTTCCTGCAGGAAGTATCTGGGGCCGTTGGGGGCATGTCAAGACTCCAGTGTCAGGGGCGAGTGGCGACATCGAGGTCGAGCTGGGTGAGCACGTCGAAGTCCACGCCGTCCGCCTGGGCCAGGTAGATGCGCTGCCTGACATGCCGGTCCCGGAGTCGCAGCAGCCCGCGCGGTCCTTCGTACGACACCGACTCGGCCGTCGCGCCGATGGCCGCCACGTCCAGTGTCCTGGCCCGGGCGACGAGCGCGGCCAGCAACAGCACGCCCTCGTAACACGATTCGCCGAGACTTCCGGGCGACGGTGCCTCGATGCCGTACCGCCCGGCATACCGGCCGTGGAAGTCGAGGGTGTCCTGGGTGGCGAGCGAGGCGAAGAACCCGGCGGCACTGTAGAGGTCGGCGGTCGCCGTGGGGCCGCTGGCCATCAGCATGTTCTCGTCCATCAGCGTGCTCAGGCGCAGACAGCGCTGGTCGAGGCCGGCCGCGGCGAACGCCCGGTTGAAGCGGACGGCGTCGTTGCCCACCAGCAGCATCAGGACGGCGTCAGCCTCCGACCGCTCGATCCGTCGCAGCACCCCGTCGAAGTCATGGGTGCCGAGCGGCAGGTACGCCTGCGCGCAGACGCCGCCCCCGGACTCGCGCGCGTACGCGCACGCGGCCCGCGCGGTGCGGCGCGGCCACACATAGTCGTTGCCGACGACGAACCACCGGCGCACCTTGCGCTCGCCCGCCAGCAGCCGCATCGCCGGTCGCAGTTGGGCGTCCGGTGTCTCGCTGGTCAGGTAGACGCCGGTGGTGTGCTCCCCGCCCTCGTACAGCGCGGTGTACACATACGGCACCCGGTGCGCGATGCGCGGGGCTAGGGTCCGGCGTACCGAGGAGATGTGCCAGCCGGTGACGCCCTGCACGACGCCGAGGTCGACCAGCGCCTCGACCCGGTCGGCGATCTCGCGGGGCTCCGCGCCGCCGTCCACCGGCAGCAGCCGCAGCTCCTTGCCGAGCACGCCGCCCGCGTGGTTGACCTCCTCCGCGGCGAGCTGTGCGCACAGCTCGCAGGTCGGCCCGAAGATGCCCGCGGCGCCCTGCATCGGGAAGACGAGGGCGACGCTGAGCACGGAGTCGTCGACGGTGAACCAGTCGAGCGGATGGGGGTCGAGCTGGAACATGCGGTCATGATTCCGGGTCCCTGCGGTGAACTCCAGTCCGTCTCGGGGGCTGGGCGGTGGGGAATCGGTACAGGTCGACGATCCGTTGGTGACACGTGGACGATCCTTTGGCGAAGCGGCACTTGTACGATGGCGGCACCCCGGGACCGAGGAGCAGGATGCCTACCCCACCTCCGCGTAAGCCCCAGGACCTGATGCAGCTGTTGACGCGCGCCGAACGCCTCGCCGCGCGCCGGCTGCAGAGCGTCCTCGACGAGGACGGCTGCTCGCTCGACGCCTGGCGGGTGCTCTCCCTGCTCTCCGACGGCGCGGGCCACAACATGTCAGCGGTCGCCGAAGCGGCCTTCCTGCCCCCGGCGACCCTGACCAAGCTGGTCGACCACCTCGTCGACCAGAACCTCGTGTACCGCCGGGTCGACCCCCTCGACCGCCGTCGCATACTCGCCCACCTCACCCCGCGCGGCGAGACCTACTGGCGGCGGATCAGCCGCGAGGTGCGGGCGGGCCTGCCCGTGCTCGGCGAGAGCGACGACGACCTGCTGCGTGGTCTGCTGGAGCGACTGGTGGGCACGCTGGAGCAGACGGCGGCCGAGACCGCCGGCTGACCATGGCCGTACTGCCGACCTGGTGGCGAAACCAAGCCGATCTTCAAAGTAATCGCAGGTCAGCGGTCTGGTGAAGGGCAATCAGGTGGCGCAATCATTCAGCAACACCACCGGCCGGAAACCGTCGGTATGGTCGCCGCATGCCACCTGAACGAACCCGCGAGCACACCGCGCCGCTCGCCGCCGCCCGCCGCCGGCGGCTGCGTGCGGACCGGGCGCGCCAGCTCGCGGACCTGCTGCGGCACCTGGTTCTGACCGGGGGATTTCCCGGGGGCGCGCTGCCTCACGAGGACGTCCTCGCCGCCGACTACCAGGTGTCACGGAACACCGTGCGGCACGCCCTGGACCTGCTGCGCGCCGAGCAGCTCGTCGAGCGGATGCCCGGCGTCGGCACCGTCGTCGTCGCGGAGAAGTACTCGCACGGCCTCGACCGGCTGATGGGACTCGCGGAAACCCTGCGGGAACACGGCCGGGTCACCAACGAGGTACGCGCCATGGGGCCCGTCGCCGCGCCCGCACCCGTGGCCGAGCGCCTGCGCCTGCCCACCGGCACCGACGTGCTCTACATCGAGCGCCTGCGCAAGCTGAACGGGCTGCCGCTCTCCCTCGATCTCACCTACCTTCCCCTGGACATCGGCAGCGAGCTGATCGGCGCCGACCTGGAGAACACCGACGTCTTCCGGCTGCTGGAGCAGATCACCGGGCAGCCGCTCGGCCACGCGGAGATCACCCTGGAGGCCGTCAACGCCGACGCGCACTCCGCCACCGTGCTCCAGGCGCCGCGCGGCACCGCCGTGCTGATGCTGGAGCGCCTCACCCACCTGTGCGACGGCAGGCCCGTGGACCTGGAGTTCATCCGGTTCCGCGGGGACCGGATCACCATGAGCGGGCTGCTGCGCCGCTCGGTCTGAATCACCGCACTCTCACCCCTCGCAGTACCTCACTGGAGACAGCCATGCCCTTGGTGCCCCAGCGGGCCGACGTGCCCGTGACCGTCGACGAGTCGAAGTGCATCGACGGCTGCACGCTCTGTGTCGACATGTGTCCGCTGGACTCCCTGGCGATCAACCCCGACAGCGGCAAGGCGTACATGCACGTCGACGAGTGCTGGTACTGCGGCCCCTGTGCCGCCCGCTGCCCCACCGGTGCCGTCACGGTCAACATGCCCTATCTGCTGCGGTGAAAGGCCTGCTTCCGATGAAACGCACGACTCCTGCCGCCCTGCTCGCGACCGCCCTTGTCAGTACCCTCGCCACCGGCTGCGGCGGCGACGCCTCGGCCGGCGACGACACCCACGTCACCGTCACCGTCGGCTACCAGTCCAAGACCATCAACACCGTCACCGCCGGCACCCTGCTGCGCTCCCTCGGCTACTTCGAGCGTGAGCTCGCCGCCCAGGGCAAACGGGACGGCATTTCCTACAAGGTCGAGTGGCAGGACTACGCCACGGGCGCGCCCATCACCGCGCAGATGACCGCGGGGAAGATCGACATCGGGTCGATGGGCGACTTCCCGCTGCTCATCAACGCCGCCCGCGGCAAGCAGCTCAAGCGTCCGACGCACCTCGTGTCGGTCACCGGCTACAACCTGAAGGGCGCCCTCAACACCGTGGTGACGGCGCCGGACTCGAAGCTCGGCTCGCTCAAGGACCTGCGGGGCAAGAAGGTGTCCACCAGCGTCGGCTCGGCGGCGGACGGCACCCTCGTACGGGCGCTCCAGCGGGCCGGGATCGACGCCGAGAAGGACATCAGCAAGCTCAACCAGCAGCCGGCGGTGGGGGCCTCCGCGCTCCAGGCGGGCAGTGCCGACGCGCTGTCGCAGTTCGTGGCCTGGCCCGGGCTGCTGGTCTTCCAGGGCAAGGCGAAGGCGCTGTACGACGGTGCGGAGCTCGATCTGCCCACCTTCCACGGAGTCACCGTCCGCGAGGACTTCGCCGAGCAGCGGCCGAAGGTGCTCGACGCCTTCCTCACCGCGCAGATCGAGGCGACGAAGTACCTGAACGACCACCCGGTGCAGGCCGCCGAGAAGGTCGCCGAGGCCACCGGCCTGCCCCCGGAGGTGGTCTACCTCTACAACGGCAGCGGCGGCATCGCCACCTTCGACCCGGCCGTCAAGCCGCAGCTCGTCTCCGCGCTGAAGAAGGACGTGTCGGTGCTGAAGTCGGCGAAGCTCGTGGGCGACGTGGACGTCGACTCGTTCGTCGACGACGGCCCGATCAAGCGCGTGTACGGCAAGGAGTACGCCGAGCGGCTCGCCGCGACTGCGGACGCCTCGCGCGGCGAGGTCTGGCTCAAGGGCGAGGACAGCACCCGCCCGTTCGACTCGCCCGCCGCCCTGCTGAAGTTCGTCGCCGGGCACAAGGGCGAGGTGCGCGCCGCCTACGTACCGGACGCCACCAACGGCACCCGCTGGTACGCCGACAGGGCAGTCTGGGTCCAGGACGGCAAGGAGCTGAAGCCCTTCGTCACCGCCTCCGCCGCCGGCGCGTACACCCAGGCGCACCCCGCCGCCCGCACCGTCTCCTACGCCACCGCTCTGGAGCAGGCGTCATGACCGCGGTGACGGCCCCGCCGACGAAGGCATCGGCGGGGCCGGCCCCCGCTCGGCGCACGGCTCGTCTGCGCCCCGTCGTCCGTGTGCTGTCGCTGCTCGCGGCGCTCGGGCTGTGGCAGCTGCTCACCACGCTCGACGTCCAACTGTGGCTGCGCTTCGACCAGTTCCCGTCCGTCACCGACGTGGCCGGGGAGTTCGGCGAGCGGCTCGGTGACGGCGCCTACTGGCAGGACGTGACCGACAGCCTGCGCCGGATCACCACCGGCTTCCTGCTCGCGGCGGTGCTCGGCGTCGCCTCGGGCGTGGCCGTCGGCCGCTCCCGCTGGGCCGCGGACCTCGTCGGGCCGGTGCTGGAGGTGCTGCGGCCCGTCCCGGCCATCGCGTTGGTACCCGTGGCGATCCTGCTCTTCCCCAGCAACGAGCAGGGCATCGTCTTCATCACCTTCACCGCCGCGTTCTTCCCGGTGCTGGTCGCCACCCGGCACGCGGTGCGCGCGCTCGCCCCGGTGTGGGAGGAGGCGGTGCTCACCATGGGCGGCGGACGGTGGCGGGTGCTGGCCTCCGTGGTGCTGCCCGGGGCGCTGCCGGGGATCTTCGGCGGTCTGTCGGTCGGGATCGGCGTCTCGTGGATCTGTGTGATCTCCGCGGAGATGATCTCCGGCGAATACGGGGTCGGCTACCGCACCTGGCAGGACTACACCGTCATCGACTACCCGGGTGTGTTCACCGGCATCGTCACCATCGGCCTGCTCGGCTGGCTGACCTCCACCGTGGTGGAGCTCCTGGGACGCCGGCTGACGCACTGGCTGCCGCGGCGCGAGGGGAAGGCCACATCATGAGCACGGACACCGACACGACCGTCACCGCACAGCGCACCGAGCAGTCCGCCCCCGGGGCACGGCTCACCGTCACCGGCGCCGAGTTCGGCCGACCGGGTGCCGTGGTGCTGCGCGGGCTGGACCTCGAAGCCGCCTCCGGCGAGATCCTCACCGTCGTCGGCCCGTCCGGGTGCGGCAAGTCCACCCTGCTGCGGACCCTGGCCGGGCTGCTGCCCGCGCTCGCCGGACAGGTCGCCCAGGACGGGCGGCCCGTCACCGGGCCCGGCGCGGACCGGGCGCTGATCTTCCAGGAGGACGCGCTGCTGCCGTGGCGTACCGCCCGGGCCAACGTCGAACTCCCGCTGGCGATCAGGGGACTGGGCCGACCCGAGCGCCGGGCCAGGGCGGAGCAGTGGCTGGAGCGGGTCGGGCTGGCGGGACTGGAGCGGCAGTTGCCGCACCGGCTCTCCGGCGGGCAGCGGCAGCGTGTGCAGCTCGCCCGCGCCCTCGCCGGTCAGCCGCGGGCCGTCCTGATGGACGAGCCGTTCGGCGCCCTGGACGCCCAGACCCGGGCCGGTATGCAGCAGTTGCTGGTGGAGGCGCTGGCGGGGAGCGGCGCCACCGTCGTCTTCGTCACCCACGACGTGGACGAGGCGCTGTTCCTCGGCGACCGTGTCGCACTGCTCGGCGCGGGCGGCCTCGCAGGGGTCCGGACGGTGCCGAGCCCGCGCGACCGCGGCGCGCGAGACGACCCCGCGACCGTGGCACTGCGTCACGACATCCTGGAGTCCCTCAGCCCTCGCACGTCCTGAGCGTTCCCGGAGCTGCGCACATTCCGTGCGCTTCGGCTCCCGCACGCCTTGAGCGTCCCGGCCCTGCGCGCTTCCGCGTGTTGTCGGCCCCCAGCACGTCCTGAACGCCCCCGGTCCTCCGAGCGTCCCGCGGTTCTCCGAGCGTCGCGAGCGTCCCCGGCCCTGCGCACGCTCCGCGTGTGCTCGGCCCCGGACGTCCCGAGCATCGTAGGCCCTCGCCCGTCCAGGGCCCCGCACGCACGGTGCGTCCGTCGGCCCCGCACGTCCCGAAAGGCACCCCATGACCACCCCGACCCTGACGGAGATTCCCGACCTCGACTCGGCCGAGGAGCTGAGCTGCGACGTCCTGGTCATCGGCGGCGGCACCGCCGGCACGATGGCCGCGCTGACCGCGGCCGGGCACGGGGCCTCCGTGCTGCTGCTGGAGAAGGCCCACGTGCGGCACTCCGGGGCGCTGGCCATGGGCATGGACGGCGTCAACAACGCCGTCATCCCCGGCCGCGCCGAACCCGACGACTACGTCGCCGAGATCACCCGCGCCAACGACGGCATCGTCGACCAGTCGACGGTCCGTCAGACGGCCACCCGGGGCTTCGAGATGGTGCGGCGCCTGGAGTCGTACGGGGTGAAGTTCGAGAAGGACGAGCACGGCGAGTACGCGGTCCGGCAGGTGCACCGCTCGGGTTCGTACGTGCTGCCGATGCCCGAGGGCAAGGACGTCAAGAAGGTCCTCTACCGGCAGCTGCGCAGGCGGGAGAACCGCGAGCGGATCCGCATCGAGAACCGGCTGATGCCGGTGCGGGTCCTGACCGCCGGTGGCAGGGCGGTCGGCGCGGCCGCCTTCAACACCCGCACCGGTGCTTTCGTGGCCGTGCGGGCGGGCGCCGTGATCCTCGCGACCGGTGCCTGCGGCCGGCTCGGGCTGCCCGCGAGCGGCTATCTGTACGGCACGTACGAGAACCCGACCAACGCGGGCGACGGCTATGCGATGGCGTACCACGCGGGCGCCGAGCTCACGGGCATCGAGTGCTTCCAGATCAACCCGCTCATCAAGGACTACAACGGCCCGGCCTGCGCCTATGTCGCCAACCCGTTCGGCGGCTACCAGGTCAACCGGCACGGGCAGCGGTTCGTCGACTCCGACTACTGGTCCGGGCAGATGATGGCGGAGTTCGCAGCCGAGGTCGCCTCCGACCGCGGGCCGGTCTACCTCAAGCTCAGCCATCTGCCGGAGGAGTCCATCTCGGCGCTGGAGTCGATCCTGCACTCCACCGAGCGCCCCACCCGCGGCACCTTCCACTCCGGACGCGGTCACGACTACCGCACCCACGACGTGGAGATGCACATCTCCGAGATCGGCCTGTGCGGCGGCCACTCCGCTTCGGGAGTGCGGGTCGACGAGCACGCCCGTACCACCGTGCCCGGCCTGTACGCGGCCGGCGACCTGGCCTGCGTGCCCCACAACTACATGATCGGGGCGTTCGTCTTCGGCGATCTGGCGGGTGAGGACGCCGCCCGGTACACGGCGTACCAGGGCGAGTTGCCGCAGGACCAGCTCGCCGAGGCCCACGAGCTGATCTATCGGCCGCTGCGCAACCCCGACGGCCCGGCCCAGCCCCAGGTCGAGTACAAGCTGCGCCGGTTCGTCAACGACTACGTCGCCCCGCCCAAGAGCGGCGCCCGGCTCTCCCTGGCGCTGGAGCACTTCGAGCGGATGCGGGACGAGATCGCCGAGATGGGGGCGCGGACGCCGCACGAGCTGATGCGCTGCGCCGAGGTCTCCTTCATCCGCGACTGCGCGGAGATGGCGGCCCGGTCCTCCCTCGCCCGCACCGAGTCCCGCTGGGGCCTGTACCACGAGCGCCTCGACCACCCCCAGCGGGACGACACGGCCTGGCTGCACCACCTCGACCTGCGCAAGAGCCCGACCGGAGCGATGGAGTTCACCGCGCGTCCCGTCGAGCCCTACCTCGTCCCCGTCGACGAGTTCACCCCCACCGGCGGCCCCGCCCGCCACCTGGGCGAGGTACAGCCGCTGGAGACGGCCACGGCGGGGCACCGCGAGGCACCGCCCGCAGCGCTCACCCCGGAGACGGGCGGCGCGGCCGACCCCACAGGACCGACGCACGGAACCTCGGAATCCACCCGGGAACGGCTCCTCGAAGTCGTCGCGCTCACGGAGGAGGAACCCGATCTCCCGGCCCTGGCGCCCTACTTGAAGGACGCGGACGCCGCCGTACGTCTCGCCGCCGTCAAGGCGCTGACCGAGACGGTCCCACCGGGTGCGGGCCCCGCACTGGCCGTCGCCCTGACCGACGGCAACGGCCGGGTGAGTGCCGCGGCCGCCGCCTCGCTGCGCGAGCTGGCCGAAGTCCTCACGGCGGAGCCCGAGTTGCGCGCCCCGCTGGTGGCCGCGCTGGCGGCGCCGGATCCGACGGCCCGTGCCGCGGCACTGGACGTGCTGCGCGCCCTGCGCCTCGGGGACGCCGAACTGTTCGCCGGGCTCCTTGCCGACGCGGACATCGAGGTGCGGTTGGCCGCCGTACGCGCCCTGGTCTCGGTGGACGCCGTCGAGGCCCTGTCCGAGGCGGCCGGTGACACTGCGCGCGAGGTCCGGGTCGCCGTGGCGCGCGGGTTCGCCGCCGTGGCCCCGCACATCGACCTGGACGCCGGAACCCCGCCCGCCCTGCACCGCCTGACCGGCGACCCCGACGTGCTGGTACGCGCGGCGGCGCTGGAAGCCCTGGGCGTCCTCGGCGTCCCCGAAGGACTCCTGTCCACCGTGACGGCGGCGCTCACCGACCCGGCCTGGCAGGTCCGCGCGGGAGCCGCGACCGCGCTGGGCGGGGCGGCACCGGACCAGGGAGTATCCGCTCTCGGCGAGGTGCTGCGCGACACGAACGCCGATGTGCGCAAGGCCGCGGTACTCGCTCTGCTGCGCCACACCGCACGCGACGACGCCCGTACGGCACTCGCCACCGCGGTCGACGATCCCGACGCCGACGTCCGCGCGTACGCGACCCGGGCGGGCCGGTGATCCGGCGGCTTCTCAACTCCGGGACTCGTCAGTGGGGTTGACGGACCCGCACACTCAATTGGTACAGACCAAACTCTTGACTGGTACAGACCAAAGCGGTTGAGTGTGTCTCCACACCCCCCACCACGGCCGCCCCCACGCCGTGGCCGACCTTGTCGGCGCGTGCGCACAAGGCTCCGCTTCGCCCTGCCCTTGTCCGGGTGCGGCCGTGCTCCGCAAAGGAGTTGGTCCTCTGTGTCGAGGCGCCGTACAGCAGCAGTCCTGTCCTCGCTCGCCCTGGCCGGCGCCGCGCTGGTGATCCAGCCGGCCCCGAGCGCGTCCGCCGCCGGCTTCGTCGTCAGCGAGGCGCAGTTCAACCAGATGTTCCCGAACCGGAACTCCTTCTACACATACAGCGGCCTCACCTCCGCCCTCAGCGCCTACCCCGGCTTCGCCAACACCGGCAGCGACACGGTCAAGAAACAGGAAGCAGCCGCCTTCCTCGCCAACGTCAACCACGAGACCGGCGGACTCGTCCACATCGTCGAACAGAACCAGGCCAACTACCCCCACTACTGCGACTGGAACCAGCCCTACGGCTGCCCCGCCGGCCAGGCCGCCTACTACGGACGCGGACCCATCCAGCTCAG
This sequence comes from Streptomyces cyaneochromogenes, assembly GCF_003963535.1. Taxonomy (GTDB): domain Bacteria; phylum Actinomycetota; class Actinomycetes; order Streptomycetales; family Streptomycetaceae; genus Streptomyces; species Streptomyces shaanxiensis. The sequence continues at coordinate 9,881,991 of NZ_CP034539.1, forward strand.
CTGGAACTTCAACTACAAGGCCGCCGGCGACGCCCTCGGCATCGACCTGCTCAACAACCCCTGGCGCGTACAGAACGAAGCACCCGTCGCCTGGAAAACCGGCCTGTGGTACTGGAACACCCAGACCGGCCCCGGCACCATGACCCCCCACAACGCCATGGTCAACCAGGCCGGCTTCGGCCAGACCATCCGCTCCATCAACGGCTCCCTCGAATGCGACGGCAAAAACCCCGCCCAGGTACAGAGCCGCGTGGACGCCTACAACCGGTTCACCTCGATCCTCGGAGTCTCCCCGGGCGGCAACCTCTACTGCTGATGCCCTCCCGGTGCCCTCGGCGTGTGCGACACTCCGCCGATGACCTCCGAAACGATCACCGCGGACGCCGCGGGCACCTGGAAACTCGGCGGCCTGCCCGTGAGCCGCGTCGGCTTCGGCGCGATGCGGCTGACGGGCAGCGCCGCCTTCCACCACGGGACACCGAGCGACCGGAAGCGCTCGATCGCCGTACTGCGCAAGGCGGTCGAGCTCGGTGTCAACCACATCGACACGGCCGCCTTCTACTTCTCGGCCCTGCGCTCGGCCAACGAGCTCATCAACACCGCGCTGGCGCCGTACCCCGACAACCTGGTCATCGCCACGAAGGTCGGCCCCTTCCGCGACTACCACGGCGACTGGGGCACCTCGGCCCGCCCCGACCAACTGCGCGGCCACGTCGAGGAGAACCTGCGCCAGCTCGGCCGCGACCACCTGGACCTCGTCTACCTGCGCCGCATGCGCCAGGACTCCGTCGCCGAGCACTTCGGCGCGCTGGCCGAACTGCGCGAGGCGGGCCTGATCCGGCACCTGGGCATCTCCGCCGTGCAGCCGAGGCACCTCGCCGAGGCCCAGGCCATCGCGCCCGTGGTGTCCGTGCAGAACCGGTACGCGCTCGACCGTCCCGACCCCGAGGCCGACGAACTCCTGCGCCTGTGCGGCGAGCAGGGCATCGCCTTCGTGCCGTTCTACGCGGTGGCCGGAGACGCGGAGGAGCGGGGCGCGACCACCGCCCACGACGACGCGGTGCTCGCCGTGGCACGGGCGCACGGCGCGAGCCCCGCCCAGGTGCGCATCGCCTGGACCCTGTGCCAGGGCCCGCACGTCCTCGCCATTCCCGGCACCGGCAACCCCGACCACCTGACCGAGAACGTGGCCGCGGGCGCCCTCCGCCTCACGGACGACGAACTGGCCCGGCTCAACTCGGCGCGCTCTCAAGCCGGTTGAGCCGGACCGCCGGTGTCCCTCAGCCGGCGTACCCGGTCACCGGATAGTGGTCGGACAGGTTCGTGTACGTGTAGTCGGTGCCCCAGCTCGTCACCGTCCAGGGCGCGCTCTGCTCCTTGACGACATCGTTCTTCCACACCGTGGGCCGGGCGTGACCCGCGCGGTGCAGGACGTAGTCCAGGTCCTCGCGCGGGTCGTCGGGGTAGCGGTCGCGGGCTATGGAGTTCTCCAGCGTGTCGAAGGAGTACGGGTGCCCGGTGCGCGCTTCGGTCCCCACCAGTCCGCCGTCGGCGAGCATCGAGGCGTACTCGGGCGTGCGCGAGTCGACGTTCAGGTCACCGGCGACCAGCACCTGCTCACCCGCCGGAATGTTCCTGGCGTCCAGGAAGGCGTCGATCGCCTTGAACTGCCGGCTGCGCATCGCGGCCGCCTCACCGGTGGCACAGCCCGGGTCGGTCGACTGGGCGTGCGTGCCGACGACGTGCACCTTGGTCCCGTTCACGTTCAGCACCACGTACGCGAAGCCCTTGTTGGACCACCAGTCTGCACCGCACGCGTCCTTGTAGACCCACTGCTCCTTGCGCACGATCGGCCACTTGCTGAGGACCGTGACCCCGCCGTCCTCGGGCGTGGTCGCCGAGTACGCGCCGCCGGTCGCGTCCCAGCCGCTCTTGGTCCGCCCGACCACCGGGGTCTGGTAGGGGTACTCGCCCGCGACCGAGGCCTTCAGCGCGTCCGACGACGCGTTGTCGAACGCCTCCTGGACCACCACGACGTCGTTCCCGCGGAAGAAGGACGCCTTGGCGATCTCGGCCGCCCGGTGGTCCTGGCCCCAGTTCGGGTAGAGCGACTTGCTGAACAGGAACACGTTGTACGACAGGACCCGCAGCGCCGGCGCCTGCTCGGCGGCCGTGGCGGTCGGAGCGGCGCCGGCGAGCCCGGTCGTGGCGAGCGCGAGAGCGAGTACGGCGGCGCCTGTTGTGCGGCGCGGGGCGTGGAGCGTCACTGGATCTCCCTGAGGGTGAGGAGGGCTGAGTGGCGCCGCACATCAAACCACCGGCGATTACTCCCAGGTAACTCCCGTGCGTGGAAAGAATGTCGGCCAGCGGTACGCCCGGATCAGACCACCCACACCCCGTCCCGCATGAGATGCCGGCCGGGCATCTCGTGCTCCCCGTTCCGCGCCTGTATCGCGCGTGGCCGCACCTGGAACCAGACGTACGGCTTGCCGTCCGTCCGGGGATCCCAGCCCGTCTTCGCGAGGAACACCTCGGCGGCGGCCGACGGGGCCTCCTCGGCCGCGTACATCTGAACGTCGCCGTCGATGAGGACGACGTCCAGGGTGTCCCCGAGCGCCAGCCGGGCCCGTCCGCCGTCCCGCAGGTTGCGGCCGGTGGGTGTGGTCGGCCGCGTCGCGAGCCACAGGGCTTCGCCGTCCCAGGAGAACCAGAGCGGGACCAGGCAGGGCAGACCGTCGGCGTCGGCCGTGGCCACCCAGATGTCCATCTCCGTCGCCAGCCGGGACAGGAGGTCGCGCTTGCGCCGCTCGGGGCTGCGGGGCGGTTCGGTGATCTTCATGGCCGGGACGGTACCGGGGGAGTCGAGCGGGGTGGATCGGGCCCGGGGCCCGCCTCTGTTCGGGCCTGAGGCCTAGGCCCACCGGGGTAAGGGGTGCTCGTTCCCCGGGTGACTGGCGCCCGCGACGTTTTACGTATAACCTCTCCCGTCAATCGCACCTCCCGGAAGGCCTCGATGAGACACATCGCCCTGGTCACCCTCGTCGTCGACGACTACGACGAGGCGATCCGCTTCTACACCGAAGCCCTCGGCTTCCGGCTCGTCGAGGACACGCCCCGCCCGGACGGCTCCCGCTGGGTCGTCGTGGCGGCAGACGACCAGGGCAGTGCCCTGCTGCTGGCCCGGGCCAAGGGTGACGAGCAGCGCGCCCGGGTGGGTGACCAGACCGGTGGGCGTGTCGGGTTCTTCCTGCACACCGACGACTTCGCCCGCGACCACGCCCGCATGCTCGCTGCCGGCGTGACCTTCCTGGAGGAGCCCCGGCATGAGCCGTACGGCTCGGTCGCCGTCTTCCAGGACCTGTACGGCAACCGCTGGGACCTGCTCCAGCCCGCCGGCTGACCGGCCTTGCGAACCGCCCCGCCGCCTCCCGCCGCTTCCGAACCGCCCCCATCGAGGAAAGACCGCACACCATGACCGCTACGCGCGTAGACGCCGATGTGATCCGCCGCCTCCCCAAGGCCGTCCTGCACGACCACCTCGACGGCGGCCTGCGCCCCGCCACCGTGGTGGAGCTCGCGGAGGCGGTCGGCCACACCCTGCCCACCACCGACCCCGACGAGCTGGCCGCCTGGTACTTCGAGGCCGCGAACTCCGGCGACCTGGTCCGCTACATAGCCACCTTCGAGCACACCCTCGCCGTGATGCAGACCCGCGAGGGCCTGCTGCGCACCGCCGAGGAGTACGTCCTCGACCTGGCCGCGGACGGTGTCGTGTACGGCGAGGTGCGGTACGCCCCCGAGCTGAACACCAACGGCGGGCTGACCCTCGCCGAGGTCGTCGAGACCGTCCAGGAGGGCCTCGCCGCCGGTATGGCGAAGGTCGCGGCCGCCGGTACCCCGGTGCGCGTGGGCACCCTGCTGTGCGGGATGCGGATGTTCGACCGGGTGCGCGAGGCCGCCGACCTCGCTGTGGCGTTCCGGGACGCCGGTGTCGTCGGCTTCGACATCGCCGGCGCCGAGGACGGCTTCCCGCCCGCCGACCACCTCGACGCCTTCGAGCACCTGCGCCGCGAGAGCGTCCCGTTCACCATCCACGCCGGTGAGGCGCACGGCCTGCCCAGCATCCACCAGGCCCTGCAGGTCTGCGGCGCCCAGCGCATCGGCCACGGTGTGCGCATCACCGACGACATCGTGGACGGCAAGCTCGGGCGCCTCGCCGGCTGGGTGCGCGACCGCCGTGTCGCCCTGGAGATGTGCCCGACGTCCAACCTCCAGACCGGCGCCGCCACCTCGATCGCCGAGCACCCGATCACCGCGCTGAAGGACCTCGGCTTCCGCGTCACCCTCAACACCGACAACCGGCTGGTGTCGGGTACGACGATGACCCGCGAGATGTCCCTGCTGGTCGAGGAGGCCGGCTGGACGGTCGAGGACCTGCGCACGGTCACGGTGAACGCCGTGAAGAGCGCGTTCATCCCGTTCGACGAGCGCAGGGCCCTCATCGAGGAGGTCGTGCTCCCGGGCTACGCGCTCTGAGGCGGCCCCGCGGGTCTATGAGCCGGCGAGCAGCCCGCGTACGTAGGCGGCCTGTCCGACGTGCTGCAGATCGTCGGACAGGACGCTGACCAGCCGTACGCCCAGGCTGACCGGCGGATCCCAGCGCTCGTCCACGATGCGCTCCAGATCCTTGGCGGCCACCTCGCGCAGGGCCCCGAGGGTCTGGGTGTGCACGGCGTCGTAGTAGCCGGTCAGCAGGTCACCGGAGTCGACCCGCACCTTGGCGACCTTCGCCGCGGTGTGCCCGTAGCCGGTGTCGTGGCGCGGCAGGTCCAGCCCGAAGGTCTTGTGGAAGTCCAGCGTCAGCCACACCTGGTCGAGGCCGAAGGCGTCGGCGATGTGGTCGTCCTGGACCCGGGTGAGATGCCAGATGAGCCAGGCGATGGAGTTGGTGTCGGCGGAGGGCCGGGCGTGCAGGGCGTCGAGGTCGAGGCCCTCGACGGCGGCGTGGACTTCTTCCTGGATGCGGTTGTAACCGTCGATGAGGATGTCCTTGGCATGCATGGCTCCACCATCGCGCACCCGTCCGTCAGCCGCCTTCCGTTTCCAGCAGCGCCATCAGCGCCCGGGCGGCCGGGCTGGTGGCCTGGGCGGGCGGCAGCAGGGCGACCGTCTCGTAGACCGTGTCGCCGGTGCCCTTCACCGGCAGGGCGGTCAGCGACGGCCGCTTGTGCCGGAAGTGGCGCGGCACGACGGCGATACCGAGGTTCTCGTCCACCAGGTCCAGGAGGCTGTGCACGTCGTTGACCTCCAGGGAGACGGTGCGCCGTACGCCCGCGGCCGCGAACACGGCGTCGGTGGCGCGGCGCGGCCCCCAGTCCGGATGGAAGTCGACGAACACCTCCCCGCCCAGCTCCTCCGGAGTGACCGCGGCCCCGGCGGTCGCGAGCCGGTGGCTCGGATGGCACAGGACGGTCATCGGCTCGCTGGTCAGCGGTACGACGCGCAGCTGGTCGGTGTCCTCCTGCGCGGTCCGCACGGCGAAGGCCAGATCGAGGCGCCCGGCCGCGACCTCCTCCGCGAGCGCGCCCGAACCGGCCTGACGCAGACAGATCTCCACGTCCGGATGCTCCCGCCGGAAGGCCGCGAGCAGCCCCGCCACATGCACCCCGGCGATGCACTGCTCGGACCCGAGCGCCAGCATCCCGCGCAGCACGCCCTGCACCGCGGCCACCGCCTCATGGGCGGCCCGCACCTGCGCCAGGATCCGCTCCGCCTCGCACAGCAGGGCACGGCCGGCCGGGGTGAGCGTCACCCGGCGGGTGGTGCGCACGAACAGCGGGGTCTGCAACTCCCGTTCCAGCGCCCGGATCGACGCCGACAGGCCCGACTGGGACACCAGCAGGCGCTCGGCCGCCCGGGTGAAGTGCTGGTCCTCGGCGACCGCCACGAAGTGCTGGAGATGGCGCAGTTCCATGATTGAGCAGATTAGTCGCTCAATCCCATCTGATTTACCTGTTGGACCACTGCCCGCAGGTCACGACAGAGTGGAGGACGACTGGAGGACGGTTCTGCGGAGCCGTCCCTCGTGTGCCAACCCCTCTGGAGTCGCGTTGTACACCGCACACCCCGACCGCTACGCGGACATGCCCTACCGCCGCACCGGACGCAGCGGCCTCAAGCTCCCGGCGCTGTCCCTCGGACTGTGGCACAACTTCGGCCCGGCGGACCGCTCGGTCGAGCACCAGCGGGCCATTCTGCGCCGCGCCTTCGACCTCGGCGTCACCCACTTCGACCTGGCCAACAACTACGGTCCGCCGCCCGGCGCGGCCGAGTCGGCGTTCGGCGAGGCGTTGAAGACGGACTTCGCGCCGTACCGCGACGAGCTGATCATCTCCACCAAGGCCGGCTATCTGATGTGGCCCGGTCCGTACGGCGAGTGGGGCTCGCGCAAGTACCTGCTGTCCTCGCTGGACCAGAGTCTGAAGCGGATGGGCCTGGACTACGTCGACATCTTCTACTCGCACCGCCCCGACCCGGACACTCCGCTGGAGGAGACGATGGGCGCCCTGCACTCGGCGGTGCAGCAGGGCAAGGCGCTGTACGTCGGCGTCTCCAACTACTCGGCCGAGCAGACCCGCGAGGCGGCCCGTATCCTCGCCGACCTGGGCACGCCGCTGCTCATCCACCAGCCGGCCTACTCGATGCTGAACCGCCGCCCCGAGGAGGAGTGCCTCCTCGACGCGCTGGACGAACTGCAGGTCGGTTCGATCGTGTTCTCCCCGCTGGCACAGGGCCGGCTGACCTCCCGCTACCTCGACGGCATTCCGAAGGACTCGCGGGCCGCGAGCGGCAGCCCGTTCCTGAGCGCCGACGCGATCACCGAGGAACTGCTGGGCAAGCTGCGTGCCCTCGACGAGATCGCCAAGTCCCGCGGCCAGACCCTGGCCCAGCTGGCCCTGGCCTGGGTGCTGCGCGGCGGCCGGGTGACCTCCGCGCTCGTCGGCGCGAGCAGCGCGCAGCAGATCGAGGACAGCGTCGCCGCGACCGGCAACCTGGACTTCGACACGCAGGAGCTGGACCGGATCGAGGCGGTGCTCAAGGGCTGAGCCGCTCCGTGAGGTGAACGGTGACGGAGTCGCCCTCCTGCTTCCCGATGGCCTTGCGCACGTCGGCCTTGACGGGGAGCTTGTGGGTGCCGTCTCCGAGGGCCATGAACGAACTCTGGAACGGATGTCCGTCCACGGTCCCGCGGATTCTGACCAGTCCGCGGGTACCGAAGAAGTCGACGGACTCGGGCCAGACGAGGTAGGTCCAGCCGCCCTTGCTCGGGCTCTTGCGCAGGACCGCGGTGAATTCCGCGTCCAGTAGGTGTCCGCTGGTGGTCATGGCATGCTCCGTTCCCGGCGGTCCGACTGCCTTCACTGGTCAGGACCGCCGCGCGTCCCGGAACTCATCGCTCAGGCGGCGACTGGTCGCTCATGCCCCGGCGGGCACCCGGTCCAGGAATCCCAGGACGGACGGCGACGATGTCCTCGTGTCCGCGGACGTCGGCCATGGGGTCGGTGCAGCCGCCGAACGGGGTCCACGCGGTGGTGACCGCCAAGGCGAGCGTCTCGGGCTCGCGGGCGTTCCAGGCCTCGAAGTAACGGGCGACGGCGATCTCGTAGCGGTCGGTGGTCGCGGGCATGGTCGATCAGCCTCCAACGAGGTCCTCACCGCTGGTCGGAAGCCGGGTGGAGGTCGGGGCGCACCCGTTACCGCCACGATGCCCGCACGCGTCGGGAAGCTCGATTACCCCCGGGGTGATGAACCCGGCTGGCATGTACTCGTCGTATTTCGGCCAACACCGACTGTGAATATGCCAGGAGACTGGCCGGAAAGTCGTGGTGACAGTGTTTCAGTAGTGAACATACTCACTACTGGGGTGCCTCACATGGGGCGACGGTACCCTCACACACCGCTCACGAGCCGCACGGAAAGCGAGGCCGCCGACAGGCGAACACGCAATACGGGGGAGGCTACGTGCACGACGAGTTCCTGTGCCATGTCACCGCATACGGAGTCTGCGGAGGCCGGCGCATCGGTGTACCCCTGGGCACGTACCGGGCACCCACCCTGGCCCTGGCCCTGTGGTGGTTGCGCGACCGGGCGTCCTGGATCGCCGAGCGATTAGACCCGCGACCCGAGGCCGAGCACTTCCCGCCGAGCGCGCTCGTCCCGGTCGCCGACACCGTGCTCGACGTTCCGGCCGTGTTGCGCACCTGGTGCGGTGACGTCGCTCAACAGGAGCTGATCGCCGACGAGTTGGCGGCCGGACGGCTGGTGCGGATCGCCGTGAACGACGACACCACCGAGTACGAACTCCTCGCCGAGTCGGTGGATGCCCTGCGGATGCAGCGGACCATCCCGGCGCTGGTCGTGCCCGTCGCCTGAGAGCCGCTCCGACGTGATCCCCGCAGGCGACAGAAGCGGCGCACAACAGCACAGATCGATAGAATCCAGGCATGGTGGAGCGACCGGTCGCACCGACGGCGCCTGTACTGGTCCTGGACACCGGCGAGGGGCCCGGCCGACGACGGCCGCACCACCGTCGTCGTCACCCGGAAGCCGGCGCGCGTCCATGACTTCCCCCGCCTTCCGGCCCACCCATGTCGTCCCCCGCAACGGCATGCCCGCCTGGGAGTCCCCGGACCCCGCCCGGCCCACCGTGCCCCTCGACGCCTTCCTGCCGGTCCAGCTCGTCGAACGGCGCGGCGACTGGGGGCACATCCTGTGCGCCAACGGCTGGTCGGCCTGGGTCGACGGCCGCTTCCTGGTCGCCGTGCCCCAGGACCCGCCCACCGGCGACGCCGGCCGGCTCACCGGCGCCACCGATCCGCGCCCGCTGCTGGGCCGTGCCGAGCGGGCACTGGCCGACTACCGGTCGGCGGTCGAGGAACTGGTGGCCGGCGCACTGGACGGCGAGACCTTCCGCGCCCGCACGTCGGGGCTGCGGATCGGCGTGGTCGTCGACGGGGAGTCCATGTGGCTGTACGACCCCGGGGACGCGCGGTGGGCGTACGCGGACGGCGCAGCGCTGAGCACCTACGCCGCGGACGACGGACCCCGCGCCCCCGAGGACCCCGGCCGCGGCCCGACCCAGGTCGTGAGTCCCGATGGCCCGTGACACGAGCCTCTTCTCGGGCCGGCCCTCCGAGCTGATCGGCCGGCAGGTCGCGGGATACCGCATCGAGCAGGAGATCGGCCGGGGCGGCATGGCCGTGGTCTACCGAGCCAGGGACCTGCGCCTGGACCGCACCGTCGCGCTCAAGCTCCTCGCCCCCGAACTCGCCCGCAACGACACCTTCCGGCGCCGCTTCACCCACGAGTCCCGGACGGCCGCCGCCATCGACCACCCGCACATCGTGCCGGTCTACGAGGCGGACGAGACCGACGGCGTCCTGTACATCGCCATGCGCTACGTCTCCGGCAGCGACCTGCGCCATCTTCTCGACGTCCAGGGCCCGCTGCCGCCCCCGACGGCCCTGCGGATCGCCGCCCAGGTCGCCTCCGCCCTCGACGCGGCGCATGAGCACGGGCTGGTCCACCGGGACGTGAAACCGGGCAACATCCTCGTCGCCCGCGGCACCGACAGCGACCACCCCGAGCACGTCTACCTCACCGACTTCGGCTTGACGAAGAAGTCACTGTCGCTGACCGGTTTCACGACCGTCGGCCAGTTCGTCGGCACGCTCGACTACGTGGCCCCCGAGCAGATCTCGGGCAAGCCGGTCGACGCACGCTGCGACGTCTACGGGTTCGCCTGCGTGGTCTACGAGTGCCTGGCGGGCCACCCGCCGTTCCAGCGGGACGAGGACATGGCCCTGCTGTGGGCCCACCAGTACGACGAGCCGCCGCCCCTGACCGAGGAACGCCCCGACCTCGCCCCGCCCGTCGACTCCGTGTTCGCCATGGCGCTGGCCAAGAGCCCCGACGACCGCCACGACTCCTGCCTCGCCTTCGTCGCCGGACTGCGCGCCGCCGTGGCCGGTGAGGCGGCGGCCCTGCGCACCCCGACCCAGGCGGGCCCGAGAGCCGCAGGAGTCCCGAACGAGTCCGCCGAGGGCGTGCCGAAACCGCCGCCGCGCTGGGCCGAGCCGGTCTTCCGGAGGTGACCGCCGGACCGGTCATCCCCGCGCGCGCGTCGCGACCTCGCCCCGGCCGCGCACCCACCGGGCCAGCAGTCCGCCGAGGAACCCGGCGACCAGCCCCCACAGCAGCGCCAGGCCGACCGCCGTCCACACCTCGGGCCGCAGGAACAGCTCGCCGCCCAGATCCCCGCCCAGGTCGCCGATGCCCAGGACCGACAGGCCGTAGTGCGCCGAGACGCGACCGACGAGGCAGATCATCAGCACCGTGAGCGCGAGCGCGACCGCGAGGTGCACCGCGTGCTGCCAGGCGCGCATCCGGGCCGGCGACCGCCTCGCCGTCACGAACGCGACGGCAAGCAGCAGGAGCGCGTCGACGGCGACCAGCCACCACACCCTGCCGTCGTGCTCGGCGAGCGTGCCCAGATTCAGCTCGGCGACCTCCTGGCCGCGCAGCACCTCGTCGAGCACATGCGGCATGGGCAGCCCGAAGGGCCCCTCCACCCGGCCGTTCCAGGTCGCGCCGAGCCCGAGCGTCAGGGCGAGCCACACCAGGTTCGGCATGCCGAGCAGGATCACCGCGAAGGTGTCGGCCGCATGCCCTCGGGTCGCCGCGACGACCAGACCGATGGCGATCCCCAGGCCGACCCACGCCAGCAGCAGCACCACCATGGCGCACGCGGCCGGCCGCACCGACTCCTGGAAGCGCAGCAGCCGGCCCTGCAGTGGAGCGCCACGCGTGACCAGCAGGGCCAGGACCAGCACGCCCGCCAGCCACAGCAGGCCGAAGAACATCGTCGCGGGGACGTCCGTGGTGAAGCCGACCTCGGGGGAGATGCCGAACAGGTCGCCGAGGTCACCGAGGACGTCGTCCCCGAGGTCGCCGAGCGAGAGGGAGAATGTGTGGCGGGCGGTGAGGGACAGCGCCAGGAGGGCGGCCGGCCACACCACGGCGATGCGCGCGGCCCACCCGGCGAGTTCCCGGGTGCCGGTGACCGCCCGGTGTCGCAGCGGCCGCAGGAAACCGGCGGCCAGGACCAGGGCGCCGGTGAGCGTGACCGACAGCGGGATCACGGTCAGCCCGGCGTCGGACTCGGCCAGCCCTCCCGCGTTGCCCGAGAGCTCGACCGTGCCGCCTACCGCCGTGACCACGGTCGCCGCGACGACCCGCGGGAAGGCGCCGTCCGGAAGGTCGGCGGCCCCGGCGGCCCACAGTCCCAGCGCGGCGACCGCCCCCATCGCCACCAGCCCTGCCAGCACCACGGCGACGGCCCGCACCCAGCCCCGAAGGGCCACGGCCGCACGAGAGGGGGTCGGCGCACTCACCCTGCCCACGCTAAGCAGCACCCCCGGGGCACGCCTGTCGGGAGTCCCGTCCCGCGTCGGCTTGCGTGCGGCGCGGGAGGCGCGCACAGAATGGAAACAGTACAAACTGCCGCTGAAGCGGCAAAGCGGAAAAAGACGCGAAGCAGCACTGGCTGCCGCAGGAGTCCAGCGTCGGGAAGAAGGACTCGTGAGTGTCGAACCTCCGTCGTCCGGCCGCCCCACAGGGCCGCCCTCGGGTCCCCTGTCGGGTCCCTCCCAGCCGCCCGCCGGCCCGCCCTCGCAGCCCCCCTCCGACACCGGCGGGGGAGCACCCGGCCCCGAGCCCCACCACCCCTGGTGGAGGTCCGTCCCCCGTATCGCCTCGCTCACCGCGGTCGTGGTGGCCGCTGTGCTCGTCGCCGTCGTCCTGTCACGCGGCGGCGGTGGCGGCAGCGGCACCGCCCAGAGCGGCGAGGTCTTCCTCCAGGCCGCGAGCAGCACGGGCCCCGACCCGTTCACCGAGTCCACCGCGAAGGACAGCACCGCCCCGCCTGTCAGCCCGTCCCCGGCCACCGAGTCGGCGCCGTCGAATGCGGTACGAGGCGTGGACGGCGGTGCGCCCGGCCTGTACAGCGGCAGCCGCAACGTCGGCGCCTGCGACGTGGAGAAGCAGATCACCTACCTCCAGCAGGCCCCGGCCGAGAACAGGGCGTTCGCGTCGGTCGCCCGCATCGGCACGTCCGACGTCGCCTCCTACCTGCGCTCGCTCACCCCGGTTCAGCTGCGCATGGACACCCGCGTCACCAACCACGGCTACCGCGACGGTGCCGTCACCAGCTACCAGGCCGTCCTCCAGGCCGGCACGGCGGTCTTCGTCGACGACCGCGGTGTGCCCCGGCTGCGCTGTGCCTGCGGCAACCCGCTGACCACGCCGGTCGCCCAGCACGGCACGCCCAAGCGGACGGGTGACTCCTGGCCGTCGTACCGCCCCACCAACGTCGTGGTGGTCTCGGCCTCGACGATCGTCGTCAAGACCTTCGTGATCTACGACCCCGACCGCAAGGAGTGGCTCGCCCGTCCGCGCGGCGACGACGGCCGCAAGGACAAGAAGACCGAACCGCCGGCGAAGCCCTCCCCCTCGGTGAGCGTGTCGACGCCGACGTCGCCCACCTCCCCGTCCACCTCGATCTCCCCCTCCTCGCCGTCGCCGAGCGACGAAAGGCGGAAGGAGGAGCCGACGACGACGGCCCCCACGACGACGGAGCCGACGACCACGGAACCGACGACCACCGAGTCCACGACGAAGTCGGAGTCGCCCGAGACGTCGCCCACCGAGTCACCGTCCACCACGGGTACGACGACCTCGCAGTCGGCGTCACAATCGGAGTCGCAGTCGGCTCCCACCACGGGTGCGTCCCAGTCGCCGTCGTTGTGACGTACGGCGCCACCTGCGCGGTGACTGCGCGGCTCCGCTCTGGGTACGAGGACTGGTGCAGTAGTGTCCGGCCAGTTCCGGCTTCCGAGAGAGATACGCATGATCGAGCACGTGGACGGGGCAGTGATTCCGACTGGTTTCGACGTGCCCGTGGAACCGCTTCGGCGGGCGGCGCACTACAGCGGTGAACCCGGATGCATCGCCGAGGCGCGGTCCTTCGCCGCGCTGTTCCTCGGTCGGCTCAGGACCGAGTGGTGCGCCACGATCGCCGAGCCCGCCGAGGACAAGGTGCTCCTGGTGGTCAGCGAGTTGGTCACCAACGCCGACCGGCACAGCAACGGCCCGTACATCCTGGACCTGGAGGGCACGGACGACGCGATCACGGTCTGCGTGTACGACAGCAGCTCCGCGCTGCCGCGCCGCTTCCCCAAGGACCCGGAACGGATCGGCCGGCACGGCCTGGAGATAGTGCACGCGCTGGCGGCGGAGATGGCCGTCGAACGGGTGCCGGTCGGCAAGCGGGTACGTGCGGTGCTGCGGCTGAGCGACGAGTGACTCGCGCGCCCGGCAGGCGGCAGGCGGTCGTTGCGATTTCCCCCAGGGCGGAATGCTGATCCCTTCCCCCGGCGGCCGACGCTTCTAGGCTGGGCGGGTGAGCGAACAAGCGCCGAACGAAGCCCGCGTCATTCCCCTGCGCCCGCCGGCCGCACACCGGCCCGCCGCCCGCCCGGGAACGACCCGCCCCGCGTCCGAACGCCCTGCCACCGCGGCCCCCGCGAGCGCGCCCGCCGCCCGGCCCTCCGCGGCGCCGCCCGCCCCCGCGCCCAAAGAGCCCTTGTGGCGCGACCTGGTCGGTGACGTCCTGCGCCGAGAGCGGCTCGCCCAGGAGCGCACCCTCAAGGACGTGGCCGACGCGGCCCGGATCTCCATGCCGTACCTCTCGGAGGTGGAGCGCGGCCGCAAGGAGGCCTCCTCGGAGGTCCTCGCGGCCGCCGCCCACGCCTTGGGACTCGGCCTCGGCGACCTGCTGTCGCTGGCGCAGGGCGAGTTGGTCCGGCTCACCAGTCGCCGCGTGCCGGGCGCCAGCCGCGCCAGGACGGGTTCGTCGTACGACGGGATGTGCCTGGCGGCGTGAGGCCGCGCCGGCGTCTCAGACCCGCACGAGGCGCCGGCTCACCACCTCGTCGGCCAGGCCGTACGCCACGGCCTCCTCGGCGGTGAACACCTTGTCGCGGTCCATGTCCGCGCGCAGGGTCGCGATGTCGTGGTGCGTGTGCCGGGCCAGGACCTCCTCGACCTGGGAGCGGATCCGGATCATCTCCTTGGCCTGGAGGGCGAGATCGGACACCATGCCCCGGCTGCCGCCGGTGGCGGGCTGGCCGAGCAGCACGCGCGCGTGCTCCAGGACGAACCGCCGCCCCGGATCCCCACCGGCCAGCAGCACGGCGGCCGTTGACGCCGCCTGACCCACGCAGAACGTGGAGATCGGCGCCTGCACGTACGTCATGGTGTCGTAGATCGCCATGAGCGAAGTGTTCGAGCCGCCGGGGGAGTTGATGTAGATCGCGATCTCGTTCTCCGGCGCCGCCGACTCCAGGTGCAGGAGCTGGGCGATGACGACGTTGGCCACGCCGTCGTCGATCTCCGTGCCGAGGAAGATGATCCGCTCCGACAGCAGCCGGCTGAAGACGTCGGAGGAGCGCTCGCCGTGCGCGGTCCGTTCGACGACGTACGGAATCGTGTAGTTCCCCATGTCACAGCCCCATCCGTCGCTTGGAGGCGGCCGGGCGGACGTCCGTGAGGGACTCCACGACCCGGTCCACCATGCCGTACTCCTTGGCCTCCTCGGCCGTGAACCAGCGGTCGCGGTCGCCGTCCCGGGAGATGGTCTCCGGGGACTGGCCGGTGTGTTCGGCGGTGATCCGCTCGATGGTCCGCTTGGTGAACTCCAGGTTCTCCGCCTGGATCTCGATGTCCGCGGTGGTGCCGCCGATCCCGGCCGACGGCTGGTGCATCATGATCCGCGCGTTCGGCAGCGCGTACCGCTTGCCTTCGCTGCCGACGCTGAGCAGGAACTGGCCCATGCTGGCGGCGAAGCCCATCGCCAGCGTCGAGACGTCGTTCGGGATCAGCCGCATCGTGTCGTAGATCGCCAGCCCCGCGTGCACAGAGCCGCCCGGGCTGTTGATGTACAGGCTGATGTCGGTGCGCGGATCCTCGGCGGACAGCAACAGCAGCTGGGCGCAGACCCGGTTGGCGGAGGATTCGGTGACCTCGGTGCCGAGCAACACGATGCGCTGGGCGAGCAGTTGGGCGGCGAGGTGGTCGTCGAAGCGGGTCGGCGGTGCGTCGCCCTCCTCGGCCCGGGGAGCGAGCGTGGTGAGTGGAGTCATCGGTTCTCCTCGTGGTGGCGGGATGCCGTCGACTCCACTGTTGACCTCGGACGGGCCCGGAACGCGGAATTTCTGCCCGCGGCAGATTCGCTGCCGGCAGAGCGGATCGCTCAGCTCTTCTCGCGCAGCTGCCGGAAGAAGGCGCGGACGTCGTCCACGAGCAGATCGGGCTCCTCCATCGCCGCGAAGTGCCCGCCCCGGTCCAGCTCCGTCCAGCGGACGATGTTCTCCGTGCGCTCCGCCTTGTGCCGCAGCGGGATCTGCGGGTCCCCGGGGAAGCACGCCACCGCGGTCGGGGCGGTCGAGGGCTCGCGCGGGGCGGCGACCCCCTCGCCCTTGGCGTGGGCGCGCTCGTAGTAGATCCGGGCGGACGAACCCGCCGTGCCCGTCAGCCAGTACAGCATCACGTTCGTGAGCATCAGGTCCCGGTCGACGGCCTCCTCGGGCACCCGCTCGGAGTCCGTCCACTCCTGGAACTTCTCGACGATCCAGGCGAGTTGGCCGACCGGCGAGTCCGTGAGCGCGTACGACAGGGTCTGCGGCCGGGTGGACTGCAGGTGGAAGTAGCCGGTCCCGTCCCGGAACCACTTGGCCCACCGCCGCCATGAGGTGAGCGTGCGCTCACGCTCCTCGGGGCTCAGCGCCCGAAGTTCCTCCGCGGAAGGCTCGGTGGCCGCCTGCGCGCCGGGCAGCAGATTGAGGTGGATGCCGATCACCCGGTCGGGGTGCGCGCGGCCCAGCTCGCGGGAGATGGCCGCACCCCAGTCGCCGCCCTGGGCGCCGAACCGCTCGTAGCCCAGGCGCGTCATCAGCTCGACCCACGCGTCGGCGATCCGCAGTGCCTCCCAGCCGGTATCCCGGGTGGGCCCGGAGAACCCGAAGCCGGGAATGCTCGGCAGGACCACGTGGAAGGCGTCGGCGGGGTCGCCGCCGTGGGCGGCCGGGTCCGTCAACGGGCCGACGACGTCCAGGAATTCGACGATCGAGCCCGGCCAGCCGTGTGTGATGACCAACGGGGTGGCGTCGGGCTCGGGGGAGCGGATGTGCGCGAAGTGCACGTGCGCGCCGTCGATCTCGGTCGTGAACTGCGGCCACTCGTTCAGCCGCGCCTCCGCCGCCCGCCAGTCGTACGTGTGCCGCCAGTGGCTCACCAGCTCGCGCAGGTACTCAGAGGGCACGCCGTACGCCCATTCCACTCCGGGCAGCTCATCGGGCCACCGGGCCCGGTCGAGGCGGTCGTGCAGGTCGTCGAGGTCGCTCTGCGGGATGTCGATGCGGAACGGGTGCACGCTGTTGCCGTTGCCGGCGGGCGAAGACGTCATGGCCGCGATGCTAGTTCCGGACGGTGTAACGGCCACCTGGATTAGTGGCCGTGCGACCGATGAGTTCCGGGCGGAGGATCGGTCGACACAGATGACAGCGGATCCACGCCCCAGGAGGTACCCATGGCAACCGACGGTTTCACCACGTGTCTCTGGTACGACGGCCAGGCCGAGGAGGCCGCCCACTTCTACGTCTCGATCTTCAAGAACTCCAGCATCGGCGAGATCGCCCGCTACCCCGAGGGAGCGCTCCAGCCCGCCGGCAGCGTGATGACCGTCGAGTTCACGGCCAACGGCCACAAGTTCCTCGGCCTCAACGGCGGCCCCGAGTTCAAGTTCACCGAGGCGACCTCCTTCATGATCTTCTGCGAGAACCAGGAGGAGATCGACTACTACTGGACCAAGCTCACCGAGAACGGCGGCGAGCCCGGCCCGTGCGGGTGGCTGAAGGACAGGTTCGGCGTGTCCTGGCAGGTCGTCCCGGACCGGCTCCAGGCCATGATCACCGACCCGGACCCGGCGAAGGCGGCCCGCGTGACCGCCGCTTTCATGGCGATGAGCAAGTTCGACATCGCCGCCCTGGACAAGGCCTACGCGGGAGAGTGAGCCCCCTCTAGGGGTTCTCGCGGATCACCCGGGTGATCTCCAGGGCGATCCGCAGGATCCCGGGGGAGCGGACCGGGCAGGGCTTGGGCGTCGAGGTCGTGGGCGCCAGACAGAAGTGCAGATAGTCGTCGTCGCGGTGCAGGGCGGTCCGGTCGCGGCCCGGCTGGGTGCAGTACTCGGCGTGCTCGCGTTCGTACGCCGTGCACGGCAGGTACTGGACCCAGGAGTAGCGGGCGCCGGCCGCACTCAGCGTCTTGCCCGCGTCCGCGACCAGGTCGCCCGAGGCGGCGGCCTGCTTCTCGTAGAGGGCGTTGACGCGCCGGACCCGGTCGGGAGTGATCGGGTCCGGGCCCTGCAGCACCCAGACGATCCGCGCCTCTCCGGCCGCCGCGATCTGATCGACGAGCCGCTTTATGTCGGCCTCGTACCGCTCGAAGTACTTCTGCGGGGAGGCGCCATGGGTGATGCCGTCCATGCAGGGTGTGTAACCCCACGCGTTGCCCCAGAACTGCAGCACCACGAAGTCGGGACGCAGCTTGCGCACCAGGGCGGCGGCCTTGTCCGCGACCGGCACGAGGGACCGTTTGCCGGTGCCCTCCAGGTAGTCGCACGGGGTGGTCCCCGAATAGGGGGCGCTCGTGTACGTCGCCCGCAGGTCCCGGCGCAGCTCCCGCCCCACCACCTCCTGGGCCTCCATCGCGAGCGAGTCGCCCAGATACAGCACGTTCGGTGCCTTCGCGGCGGCGCTCGGAGCCGTACCGGCAGTGCTCGGCGAGGCAGGCGCCCGCTGCTGCGTGGTGGCCGACGCCTGCGGCACGTCCGCAGGCACGGCGTCCTTCGGCCCGGACGACGGATCCCCGCACGCGCCGAGCAGCACGGCGGCCAGCAGCACTCCCACGACCCACGGCTTCCGCATACGGCAACTCCCGCCCCGGACACCGAAAACGGTTCCCCAGGCAAGCACAGCCGGCCCTCGGGGGGAAGCCCCGGGTCGGCCACGGAACTCCGTGGCCGACCCGGGCCCCACCTTCGCTCAGACGCGGTCCGCGGCGATCAGCAGGTACTGGAAACTGCCGTTGCGGTACGCGCTCAGGAACGTGTCCTCGATGCCCGTCACCAGGTGATCGGCCTCGCGGCGCAGCTCCCAGTAGGGGATGGTCGCCGAGGTCAGATCCTGCACGTGGACCGGCACGAGCCGGTTGCGGGCCATCGCGCGGAAGTACGCCGAGCGCGGGTGGATGTCGCAGATGTAGTGGGCGTTGATGAGGGACACCTCGCGCGAGGCGCGCCCGTAGGTGTCGTTGTAGCAGCCGGTGATGGTCACGTAGCGGCCGCCGCGGCGCAGCAGCCGGGCGTGCTCGGCGAACAGCAGGTCGAGCTCGACGTACATGGTCGACTCGTTGTTCCACGAGGCCGCGAACGCCCCGGACGGCAGTCCGGTGTCGAGCATGTTCCGGCAGTGGTAGCGCACCTGGTCGCCGATGCCCCGCTTGCGGGCCTGCTCGTTGGCGAACTCGGCCTGCTTGGCGGAGAGGGTGACCCCGTCGGCCTCGCAGCCGTGGCGCAGATGGGCCACGACACTGCCGCCCCCGCGTCCGCAGCCGGCGTCGAAGACCCGGTCGTCGGGCGTCAGCGGGCCGAGCCGGTCGGCGAGCAGCTCTGCCTGGGCGTGCTCCAGCCGGTGCAGTTCGGCGGTGATGCGCTCCCGGCGCCGGACGGGGTCGGGTTCGTCGAGCACGGAGCGGTCGGCGTCGCCGATGCCGTAGTGATGGTGGTACAGGTCGTCGATCTTTCCGAGTTCGAGGTTGACCGGGTTCTCCTCGGCGTTCCAGTAGTCCGCGACGCGGGTCTGGTACGTGGACTGGGACGGCACCGGGACGGCGGTGGAGGTGCCGGCTTCGGGGGCGATGGTCAACGGTTACTCCTCGTGCTGGTCACTGTGACGCTCTGTCATTCGATGGCGCATTACCAGTAGTTGGGCAGGTGGTAGCGGTGGGTGTTGGTCGAATGCCACTCGTGGTTGCCGGCCACCCAGTCGGACAGGCTCCGGGCGTAGCGCTCCACGAGGGGTGAGGTGGCGGACAGCAGGGCCGACTCCTCCTCGAAGGACTCCATGATCCGGTTGTGGATCTCGACGGCCTTCAGATAGGCGGCCTTCAGGCCGCACCGCTCGTTCGCGGCGATGACCTGCGGCAGATTGAGGTGCGTCGGGTCGCTGGCCAGCTCCTTGGTGAACGAGTACAGGTCGTTGACGATCGTGGTGGCGTTGCAGGCGAGCGCGGTGATCCGCTGGATCTCGGGCCGGGCGTAGACGGCCTCGGGCAGTTCGTAGCCGTCCACGGCGTCCACGATCGACAGACAGGGCCGGAAGTTGTTGAACTGCCGCATCACCAGGTACTCCCAGACCCGCGGTACGTACCGGGTCTCCGCCCACGCGGCCTCGGCCAGATAACCCAGGTGCAGCCGGGCGATGTCGTGCACGAAGCGGTCGGTCTGGCTGGGCGTGGCGAACGCGGCGTAGTCCTGCAGCGCGAAGTGGTACGAGCGCAGCGGACCGTCGGCCCGCACGCCCTCGCGCCACTCCTCCTCCAGCTCGGGAATCCCGTGGTACGGATCGATCGCCGACTGGGCCATGATCAGCCGGCCCCCGAGTCCCCGGCGCGCACCGCCCCGGCCCTCGTCCTCCTCGCAGTAGCAGGAGTCGACGACGTTCTCGGCGAGCAGCAGCTCGCCGGCCGCGGTCAGCCGTTCCAGATCGGCCGCCTCCGGGTGCTGAAGCACCACCGCCCGCCCGAACTGGAACCCCGAGAAGTCCCCCGACCACGCCGCGGGGAACAGATCGAGGCGTCGCGCCCAGGCCTCCAGCCTGTGGTCGACCTCCGCGGCCTTCTCCGGGTCGGCGGGTGCGACCTGCCGGTACCGCAGCCCCGGGATCGCCCCGCCGCGCCGGGCGCGCAGGCTGCTCGCCAGGTTCGGCGGGCCCGGCAGCGAGGTGGGGGACGACGTGCTCATGACGTGCTCCAAGCGGTCACTCGGCCGTCCGGCCGACCTGGGCGTTCTCGAGGATCCCGACCGCGTCGGGGACGAGGATCGCCAGCGAGTAGTAGGCGGTGACGAGATAGCGGATGATCGAGTTGGCGTCGATGCCCATGAACCGCACGTTCAGACCGGGCTGGTGCTCCTCCGGGATCCCGGTCTGGTAGAGCCCGATGGCGCCCTGGTCGCCCTCGCCGGTGCGCAGCGCGATGATGCTGCTGGTGTGCTGCGGGCTGATCGGGATCTTGTTGCACGGGAAGATCGGCACACCGCGCCAGGCGGGGATCTCGTGCCCCTCGACGCTCGCCGTGCCCGGCACCAGCCCGCGCCGGTTGCACTGCCGGAAGAACGCCGCGATCGCCTTCGGATGGGCGATGAACAGCTTCGTCTTACGGCGCATCGACAGCAGCTCGTCCATGTCGTCCGGGGTCGGCGGCCCGGTGAAGGTGCTGATGCGCTGCCCGTAGTCGACGTTGTGCAGCAGCCCGAACTCCCGGTTGTTGACCAGCTCCCACTCCTGACGTTCGCGGATCTCCTCGATCGTCAGCCTCAGTTGCTGCTCGGTCTGGTTCATCGGGTTGTTGTAGAGATCGGCGACCCTGGTGTGCACGCGCAGCACGGTCTGGGTGAGTGACAGCTCGTACTCGCGCGGCGCGAGGTCGTAGTCGACGTAGCCGCCGTCGATGGTCGGCTCGCCGACGTGGCCGGCCTGCACCGGTACGTCGGCCTCGCCCTTGCGGTTCATGGGCAGGTTCTGCCGCGCGGCGTAGGCCTCCAGGTGCGCCGCGAGGGACGGCACCCGGTCGGTGAACTCCTGGACGACGCTCCAGGGCAGCGTGAGCAGCACGCCGGCCGTCTCCGCCCGCACCGAGCTCAGCCACAGCGGGTCGGGCTGGCCGATGGCCTCGTCGCCGATCTGATCGCCGTCGGTGACGACTCCGACGATCTCCTCCTCGCCGTACTTGCCTGCCGTGAAGCGGGTGAACCGGCCGTGCACGACCAGGTAGGTCTCCGTGACGGGCTGCCCGGCCTCGATGAGCACCTGGCCGGCGCGCACCTCCCGGACCCGGAACCGGGTGGAGATCTCCCGCAGGACGTCGGTGTCGGTGTAGCCGCGCAGGACCGGCAGTTCGGTGAGGGTCTCGGGGATGACCTTGATGTCGTAGGCGCCGTTCTGGTCGAACTGCACCCGGCCGCGGCCCACGCGCAGTTGCAGACGCCGGTTGACCCGGTAGGTGCCGCCCTTGACGTCCACCCAGGGCAGCATCCGCAGCAGCCAGCGCGAGCTGATGGCCTGCATCTGGGGTTCGGACTTGGTGGTGGTGGCGAGCTGCCGGGCCGCCTGGGTGCTGAGACTGGTGAGTGAGCTGTCGGAATTCGGTGCGGGATCGGGTTCGTCGATGGCGGGACCGGTGGCGCTGTCCGGTGTGGACAATTTCCCTCCCGGGAGGTGAGCTGGGCTGGCCGAGCGCGTGCACCAGCCAAACAGCCGTGGCGGCTTCGTGATCAGGGCGTGAAAGGGGCGGTTTCAGGCGTCGGAGGTGCAAACCTTCCGTATGAGGCAGAAGACGCACCGTGGGTGATCCCGCTCCCCTCCCGTGCCTCCGCACGCCCGCGAGGCCACGCTCAGGACAGGTCGTCGACCAGCACCGCCGCGCCGTCGAACCGGCCCGCCTTCAGATCCCGCAGCGCCTCGTCGGCCCGCGACAGGGGATAGGGGTGCGTGGTGGCGTGGACGGCGTGCTCGGCGGCGAGCGCGAGGAACTCACGGCCGTCCTCGCGCGTGTTGGAGGTGACGCTGCGCAACTGCTTCTCGTAGAAGAGGTCGGTCTGGTAGCGCAGCGCCGGGACGTCGCTGAGGTGGATGCCCGCGATCGCCAGCGTTCCGCCCCGGTCGAGGGCCCGCAGCGCCACCGGGACCAGTTCGCCGACCGGCGCGAACAGGATCGCGCTGTCCAGCGGCTCCGGCGGCATCTCGGTGGCGTCACGGGCCGAGGCGGCCCCCAGCTCCAGCGCGAGCTTGCGCGCTGCCGCGCCCCGCGTCAGCACGTGCACGACGGCGCCCTCCGCCATCGCGACCTGCGCGCACAGATGGGCGCTGCCCCCGAAGCCGTACAGCCCGAGCCGCCCGCCCGCCGGGAGCGCCGCCCGCCGCAGCGCGCGATGGCCGATGATCCCGGCGCACAGCAGCGGCGCGAGCGTCACGTCGTCGAGGTCGCCCGGCAACCGGTACGCGAACGCGGCCGGTACGGTCGTGTACGGCGCGTATCCGCCGTCGGCGTCCCAGCCCGTGTACCGCGAGGCAGGACACAGGTTCTCGGCGCCGCGCGCGCAGTAGGCGCAGGTGCCGTCGGTGCGCCGCAGCCAGGCCACCCCCACCCGCTCCCCGACGTCGAAGCCGCGCACCGCGCGCCCGAACCCGGCCACCACGCCGACGACCTCGTGCCCGGGCGTGACCCCCGGCCGGTGCACCGGCAGATCCCCCTCGGTGACGTGCAGATCCGTTCGGCACACCCCGCAGGCCCGCACCCGCACCAGCAGCTCGTCGTCGTCCGGTACCGGCACCGGCTTCTCGACCAGCCGCAGGGACCCCGACTCGACGGGCCCCGGCTCGATCACCGACCACGCGGGCATCGTCCCGTCCGCCATACCGAGCCCCGTCCGTCGACCGCTCGCCGTCTGCCCCCAGTCTGGGACGGAACCGGGCATTCGGCGCGCGGCCGGACTGCCGGATGGCTAGCGTGAGAATCGGGACAACCCACCGATCCGGGAGAGGGCCGCAGTCATGGCCGTGAAACCTGAAGGAACCCCTGTCTGGGCCGACGCGATGTTCACCGACATCGAGGGAGCGAAGAACTTCTACGGCGACGTCCTCGGCTGGACGTTCGGCGAGCAGTCGTCGGAGTACGGCAACTACACCCAGGCCTACGCGGACGGCAAGGCGGCCGCCGCGGTCGTCCCGCCCATGCCGGGCCAGGAGGGCATGTCGCAGTGGTGCCTCTACTTCGCCTCGCCCGACGTCGCCGCCACCGCGGCGAGGATCCGTGAGAACGGCGGCGAGATCCTGATGGAGCCCATGGCGGTCGGCGACTTCGGCAGCATGTGCCTGGCCCGCGACCCCGGTGGCGTCGTCTTCGGTGTGTGGCAGGCCGGCACCCACGAGGGCTTCGAGGCGGAGATGACCGAGCCCGGGGCCTTCTGCTGGGCGGAGATCTTCACCCGCGAGCCGGAGAAGTCCGACGCCTTCTTCCCCGCTGTCTTCGGCTACGGTCAGCAGCAGATGGAGGATGGCGAGATGGACTTCCGCCTCTACACGCTCGGCGGGGACACCATGGCCCTGGGCCGGATGAAGATGACGGACGACTTCCCCGACGACATCCCTCCGTGGATCAACGTCTACTTCAACGTCCCCGACTGCGACGACGCCGTCGCCAAGGCCACCAAGCTCGGCGGCGTGCTGCGCTTCGGCCCGATGGGCAGCCCGTTCGGCCGGTTCGCCGCGCTGAGCGACCCGCAGGGCGCGAACTTCTCGGTGATCGACACCGGCACCACCGAGGGCGAGATGCCCAAGCTCAGCGACGTCTCCTGACCGACTCCGCGACCGGGTACCCGACCCGCCCATGGCATGATCGGGCACATGCGTGAACGAGTTGTGGCCGCGTGCGACGGGGCTTCGAAGGGAAACCCCGGTCCGGCGGGCTGGGCCTGGGTCGTCGCCGACGAGAAGGAGACGCCGGCCCGCTGGGAGGCGGGGCCACTCGGCAGGGCCACGAACAACGTCGCGGAACTCACCGCGCTGGAACGCCTGCTCACGGCGACCGACCCCGGCGTACCGCTGGAGATCCGCATGGACTCGCAGTACGCCATGAAGGCCGTCACTACCTGGCTGCCGAACTGGAAGCGCAACGGCTGGAAGACGGCCGCCGGCAAGCCGGTCGCCAACCAGGACCTGGTCGTGCGCATCGACGAACTGCTCGCCGGCCGCACGGTCGAGTTCCGCTACGTCCCCGCCCACCAGGTCGACGGCGACCCGCTGAACGACTTCGCCGACCGCGCCGCCAGCCAGGCGGCCAGTGTCCAGGAGCCCGCGGGCAGCGGCCTCGGCTCACCGGAGCCGCCGCCCTCCCCGGACACCCCGCCGGCCAAGTCCCCGCGCCGCAAGGCCGCGGCCCCCCGGAAGAACGGCAGTTCCTCGCGCACCATCAAGGCCAAGTTCCCCGGCCGCTGCGTCTGCGGACGCGGCTACGCGGCGGGTGAGCCCATCGCCAAGAACGCCCAGGGCTGGGGCCACCCGGAGTGCCGTACCGCCGAAGCCTGACCGATCGGCCTGCGGGGTCTCAGGCCGCGTCGAAGGTGTAGTGCGCGGTGTGGTCCAGCAGATCGGCCGGGCGCACATCGTTCCACGGCTTCATCGTGTCGTTGAGATCGACCACGTTCGGTGTCCCGGCCGTCGGCACATAGCCGGAGCCGGGGTGCCGCCGCTGCCAGTCCGCCCACAGCTTGTCGATGTAGGCGTGGTGCAGCCAGAACACCGGGTCGTTGGGCGACATACCGGTGGCCATCTGCCCGCCGACCCAGACATGGACCCGGTTGTGCAGATTGACGCCGCGCCACCCTTCGAGGTGGTTGCGGAAGCCGTCCGAGGCGCTGTTCCAGGGCGCCATGTCGTACGTCGGCATCGCGAGCACGGACTCCACCTCGGCCCGGGTCGGCAGCTCCCGTACGGCCGTGCCCAGCGACCTGCGCAGGAACGTACGGCCGTCGACGCGCACGTTGATCGTCCAGTTGCCGCTCGACGCGGCGAACGGCCCGTCCATCACCCGCCCGTCGAGGCTGCGCCCGGTGCCACCGAGGAAGTCCGGCGCCCACAGCGAGGAGCGTATGGAGCGGTCGGTGCTCCAGTCCCAGTACGGCAGCGCGACCGAGGCGTCCACCTTCTGCAGCGCCTGCTCGAATTCGAGCAGGAATCTGCGGTGCCAGGGCAGGAAGGACGGTGATCGGTGGCCGGTGCGCTCCCCGTTGTCGGTGTCGCCGATGATGAAGGCGTTGTGCGTCGTGACGAACTCGTCGTAACGGCCGCTGCGCTTCAACTCCAGCACGGCGGCGACGAACCGCCGCTTCTCGTCGGCGGTGAGCAGGGCCTGGTTCTTGCGGACGGTCATGTGCGCGGATGCTCCAAAGTGCGGGTACGTCAGGTCAGTTGGCGGGGAAGGGCAGGAGCGCCGCGCCCTGCAGCTCGTCGACTGCGGCGCGGGCGGCGGCGCGCGGGGTGGCCACCGGGTCGTAGTGACTGACGACGCTGATCCAGCTGCCGTCGGCATTGCGCATCACATGCAGCTCCACGCCGTCGACGAACACGGCGTAGCCGGCGCCGTGATGCTGGTGGCCGCCGCCCGAGACCGGCCGGCCCTGTATCCGGCGGCCGTGGTAGACCTCGTCGAAGGACGCCGGGGAGTGGTGGTCGGCGTGCCCGGCTGCGGGCGCGCTGGGGGTGGTGGCCGTGCTGGGGGCGGTGGACGCGCTCGTGGCGGCGATCGTCTGGACACCTGCCGCGGTGGCGAGGGCGGCCGCGGCGGTGAGCGCGCGGCGACGGTTGAGTTCCGGCATACGGACCTCCTGGTTGCGTTCGATGGACGACTCCGCATGCCTATCGGGCGGGACGAGAGAGGGAGAAATCGGTCGGTAGTGGTTGGCTACGATCCGGACAAGTGCACACATGTCATGCAAGGTTGAACAAGGATGATCTTGCTGTGCGAGGTGTCCGCGCATCACCGGAACGGGGAATTCCTTCTCCTGGTGATCGCGTTCCCGGCGGTCCTTCGCGGACGGCGGCGGTGTCAGTGGTCTGTTTCACCCGCCGAAACTGGCGCGATCCGGAGCGCGGCGTTGTCAGGAGTCCGCCCTGCTACGCTGCCGAGCCGAAATGGCCGTTTTGGGTAACTTCTAGGGGTGTGCGTGAAGGTCGTCTGTGTCGGCGGCGGGCCCGCCGGGCTGTATCTCTCGATCCTGCTGAAGCTGCGGGACCCGTCCCATGACATCGCCGTCCACGAACGCGACCCGGAGGGCGCCACCTACGGCTGGGGCGTCACCTACTGGCGAGAACTGCTCGACAAGCTGCACGAGCACGACCCCGAGTCGGCCCGCGCCATCGACGAGAGCTCGGTCCGCTGGAACGAGGGCGTCGCCCACGTACGGGACCTGACGACCCGTCGGCCCGGCGACGAGGGGCGCGGCATCGGCCGCCACCGACTGCTGGAGATCCTCGCCACCCGCGCCCGCTCGCTCGGCGTCCGCCTGGAGTTCGAGCACCGGATCCCACCGGACAACCTGCCCGACGCCGACCTGGTCGTGGCCTGCGACGGCGTCCACAGCGCCCTGCGCGGCCGCCACGCCGACCACTTCGGCACCGAGATCGGAATCGGCCGCAACCCCTACCTCTGGCTCGGCACCAGCAAGGTCTTCGACGCCTTCACCTTCGCCTTCGCCGAGACAGAACACGGCTGGATCTGGTGCTACGGGTACGGCTACGGTCCCGGGGCCGGCACCTGCGTCGTCGAATGCGCCCCCGAGACCTGGGTCGGCCTCGGCCTCGACACCGCCGACGAGGCCGACGGACCGGCCCTGTTGGAGAAGCTCTTCGCCGGCATCCTCGACGGCCACCCCCTCGTGGGCCGCTCCGGCGCCGAGGGCGGCGCGCGGTGGCAGACCTTCCGCACCCTCACCAACCGCACCTGGCACCGCGACAACCTGGTCCTGCTGGGCGACGCCGCCCACACCACCCACTACTCCATCGGCGCCGGTACCACCCTCGCGCTGCAGGACGCCATCGCCCTCGCCGGCGCACTGCACGAGCACCCCGCCCTCCCGCAGGCCCTCACCCGCTACGAACAGGAGCGCCGACAGGCCCTGTTGCCTCTCCAGAGCGCGGCCCGCCACAGCGCCCAGTGGTACGAGAGCCTGCCCCGCTACATCGACCTGCCCCCGCAGCAGATGTTCGCCCTGCTCGGCCAGCGCCACTCACCTCTGCTGCCCCACATGCCGCCCCGGCTGTACTACCGGATCGACCGGGCGGCCGGGCGACTGGAGGTGCTGCGCCGCCTCAAGAGCCGGCTGGGGCCGAAGGTCGCGCGCACCCTGCAGGCCAGGGCGTCCCGGAAGTAGCCCGGTCTCACCCGAACAACCGGTCGAGGAAGGCGTTGCCGAACACACCGTGGGGATCGAGCCGGTCCAGGACCTCCGAAGCCTCGCGCCAGGCCTCCTCCCCGAAGCTGCCGGGCACGACCGAGCCCAGCACCTCGTCGTCGCTCCAGGCGGCCTCGTCCGTGTAGGCCCAGCCCTTCGACCACTCGACCCGGGTCATGGCGTACCCGCCGTCGAACGTGCCGAGCAGGAACTGCTCGATCTCGCGCAGGAACGCCTCCGCGTACGGCGTCCCGGGCAGCGTCAGGATGTTCAGCCACACGGCGGTGTCCCACTCGGGATGATCGCCGCGCGGCCGGAGCGCCGACAGCAGCGGCGTCCGCGCGCCGTCCGCGCCGACGTCCGCCGGATCGTCGAGGCCGGTCACCCGGATCTCCACCGAGCCGTTGACCGGGAACCGCCCCCGCGCGGCGTACTGCGCGAGCCGCTCCCGGTAGAAGGACGTGAACTCGGCGACCACACGCTGCACTTGGGCCCGGCCCGTCAGCACCAGGCACCCGTTCGTGGCGATCCTCAGCGTCGTCGGCCGCAGATACAGCAGCGTGTTCTTGGACGGCCCCCACAGGTCCGCCGACAGCGTCGCCACCAGCCCGAGGGCGGCCGCGTCGTACTGCGCGTTGCCCAGCACGGGCGCCAGATACCAGGCCCCGTCCGACACCATGCGCCCGACCAGTTCCGCCACGGGGCGCGGCACGTTGTCGGAGAACGGGTAGTTGTACGGCTGCCTCACGTGCCGCGAGGTCAGCGGCCGGGTGGGGGAGACGCTCCACACCTTCAGCCACGGGAACTCGGTGAAGGCGAACCAGATCGCCTCGACCCGCCCGGCCCGGTCCAGGAAGCTCTCGAAGGTACGTCCCTCGGTGCCGGGCGTGGCGAAGAGTTCGCCGGCCGGGATGTCCGTACGGCTCACGCACCGCAGGTCGGTGTTCGCGCCCACGCGCAGCACGACCTCGGTGACCAGGGAGCGGCCGAGATGGGTCAGCAGCGCGGCGCAGTCCGCCTCGTCACGGTCGTAGGTGCGCAGCACGTACGCGCCACTGGCCTCGTCCCAGACGACCGCCGTCAGCGACAGCACGAGATTGCTGAGCGAGCCGTACGTGTGCCCGGGCAGCCGCTGTTCGCCGCGTGCCGGTACGGCGGTGCCGTGCGCGTCGATGGCCAGGGCGCCGCCCAGGGTGAGGTTGCCGGGCGCGGGCGCTGCGGTGACGCCGAGTCCGCGCTCCTCCAGGTAGGTGAGCAGGGCCTCCAGGGTGACACCGGCGCCGGCGCGTACCGAGTCCGGCGACTCCAGGGACAGGCCGGTGAGGTGAGGGGCGGTGTCGACGAGCAGGACCTGCGTGTCCGACGGTGTGCCCTGGGTGATCGTCAGCGGTGACCAGCCGTGCGAGGCGCCCCGGGCGCGGACCCTCCAGCCGTGCCCCCGGGCCCAGTTGACGGCGGCGACCACCTGGTCCGGGGTGTCCGGTGCGCAGGCCCACAGCCCGTCGGCGGTGATCTCGCCGACCCAGTTGCGGTACGCGGAGCGGTACAGCGTCACCTCCGCCGGGAAGTCCGGTAACTCCTGTGCCGCGACGGCCGGATCCGCCGGGAGGAGAATCGGTACGGCGGCCAGGGCGGCGGTGCGCAGGAAGCGCCTGCGGCTGAACTCGTCGATCATGAGCTCACGCTAGGGACCGGCTCCGCAGTCACCGTGCGCCGGTACGATCTATTCACCCGTGTGAGTGAATGATTCACAGGGAACGCGGCGGAGGGGCCCGTTCCGCGCATGACCATGACGAATGACACACTGACACCATGGACGAGCGTGTAATGGGCAGGTTGGGACGGCGGGCCTCCGTCGTCGGTCTCGGGACATGGCAGCTGGGCGCCGACTGGGGAGACGTCGACGAGAAGGACGCCCTCGCGGTGCTGGACGCGGCCGTCGAGTCGGGGGTGACCTTCTTCGACACGGCCGACGTGTACGGCGACGGACGCAGCGAGCAGACCATCGCCACGTTCCTGCGCGGCAGGCCCGAGCTGGACATCTTCGTGGCCACCAAGATGGGCCGCCGCGTCGACCAGATCCCCGAGAACTACGTTCTCGACAACTTCCGCGCCTGGAACGACCGTTCCCGGCGCGACCTCGGCGTGGACCGCCTCGACCTGGTCCAGCTGCACTGCCCGCCGACGCCGGTCTACTCGACGGACGAGGTGTTCGACGCCCTGGACACCCTGGTCGAGGAGGAGCGCATCGCGGCGTACGGCGTCAGCGTGGAGACCTGCGAGGAGGCGCTGACCGCGATCGCCCGGCCGGGCGTGGCCAGCGTGCAGATCATCCTGAACGCGTTCCGTATGAAGCCCCTGCGCGAGGTGCTGCCCGCCGCCCGGGAGGCCGGCGTCGGCATCATCGCCCGGGTCCCGCTGGCCTCCGGCCTGCTGTCGGGCAAGTACACCAAGGACACCGTCTTCCCCGCGAACGACCACCGCACCTACAACCGCCACGGCGAGTCCTTCGACCAGGGCGAGACCTTCTCCGGCGTCGACTACGAGTCCGGTGTGGAGGCGGCCGTCGAGTTCGCCGCCCTGGCTCCCGAGGGCTTCACCCCGGCTCAGCTGGCCCTGCGCTGGATCATCCAGCAGCCGGGCGTGACCACCGTGATCCCGGGCGCCCGCTCACCCGAGCAGGCCCGCGCCAACGCGGCCGCCGCCGCGCTGCCGGACCTGTCCGACGAGACGCTCGCCGCGATCCAGGACCTCTACGACCGACGGATCAAGGACCAGGTCGAAAACCGCTGGTAGACGCGGTACGGCTCCGGGAGCGGCCTTCATGCCGCTCCCGGAGCCCCTCCGTTTGAGCGCTCGGTGTCGGGGTTACCCGTACCCGCATGACCGAGCAGGAGAGACGGACAGGACGTGACGAGACCGAGGAGGAGCGCGCCGACCGCATGTGGGGCGAGATCCTCCAAGAGGTCCGTGTGGCCCAGATGGGCGTGCAGATCCTGTTCGGTTTCCTGCTCACTGTCGTGTTCACGACGAAGTACGACACCCTCAACGACACGGACCAGACCATCTACATCGTGACGGTCGTCCTGGGCGCCTGCGCCACCGGCGCCCTGATCGGCCCCGTCTCCCTGCACCGGCTGGTGTCCGGGCGGCGCATCAAACCGCAGGCGGTGACGTTGGCCTCCCGGCTGACCTTCGTCGGCCTGATCCTGCTCCTCGCCACGACGGCGTGCTCGCTCCTGCTGATTCTGAGGGTCGCCACCCACGACGACTATGTGCCCTGGCTGGTCTCGGGCGTGGTCGTCTGGTACATAGTGTGCTGGTTCGCGCTGCCGATGTGGGCACGCCACCGCCACACGGAGTGAGCGGTGGCGCCCGCAAGGGCGAGTGCGGCTACTCGGCCCGAGCCGAGCCCGACTGCGTCCCGCGCAGTGCCGCGATGGCGGTCGCGATGGCCTGCTGGAGTTCCTCCAACTGCTGGACCATGTCGTCCTCCACGAACTCCTGCACATCGTCGAAGGTCAGCTCCTCGAAGACCTTCGTCGCCTTCTGCAGGCTGTTGTAGAACTTCGTCCGCCGCTCCTGCACCCGCAGCTCGGGGTCGGCCTCCACGGCCTCGACGACGAGCGACTTCATGGTGTCGTAGGCCTCGGAGGCCCACTCACCGGTGTCCTCGTCCTCCTCCAGCTCGTCGATGAGCGACAGGTGCCGCTCTGCCTCCTGGCGCAGGTCGACGGGCGCGTCGACCATCTGCCCGGCCGGCGTCTTGATCTGGCCGGACTCGGCGATCTGGCGGACGTAGCCGATCCGGTCGGCCGACCGGCTCTCCGTGGCGACGGCTTTCTTCAGGTCGTCGGTGCGTACGACGTCCCGCGCCAACTCGGCCTGGAGGTCCGGGTCTTCTCGGACCCGGTCCAGGAGCGCCTGGCGGGCGGCGCGGGCGGTCGAGGGGTCGGCGAGGATCGCGGCGCGCAGCGCGGTGGGGTTCTCGGCGACCTCCAGGGCCTTCGTCGGGCGGATGCCCTCGGCCTCGGCGGCCTCGGCGATGGCCGTGCCGCGCTCGGAGGTGGCGCTGTTGCGGGAGACGTAGTAGCCGATCCACACGTCGGCGTCCGGCAGCTCCACCTCCTGGCCCGGCGCGAGGGCCTCGAAGTGGGGGACGAGGCCGTTGTCGGCGGCCCGGTCCCAGGCCTTGTAGTAGCGCATGACCCGCTCGGGGGAGCACCCGGCGAGTTCGGCGAACTCCTTCGCGGACACCTTCGGCGTCTCGTCCGCACCCTGGCCGCCGGGCCGCACGCTGCGGGCCACCATCAGACCGAAGGTCCACCCTCCGGTCCGCGCGTAGACCCCGAACTCGCGCGCGTCCCGCGCGACGAGGTCGGACAAGGGGGCCTGGGGCGCGGGGGACGTCTCGGGCGGGACGAACGCAAGGGTCACGGATGACTCTCCTGAGCAGTGCTGGTCGGACCGCACATGTGAACAGGGGTGGTCGCACCGCACATGTGCAGAGAGGCAGCCTATATGCACGCCCGGCGGCGCCCGTTGCCTCGATCGTCGCCAAGCCCTGGGGGAGGATGCCCGCATGACTGTTCGCCCGCTGCCCTCGAGTACCCCCGCCGCCCAGGGCGTCGACGCCTCCGGTGTCCTCGCCTTCCTCGGCGCCCTCGACGCCGCCCCGGACATCGAGCCGCACAGCCTGATGATCCTGCGCCACGGCCGGCTCGTCGCGTCGGGCTGGTGGGCGCCGTACACCGCCGAACGCCCCCATCTCCTCTACTCGATCAGCAAGAGCTTCACCGCGGCCGCCGCCGGGATCGCCGCCGCCGAGGGGCTGATCCGGCTCGACGACCCGGTGATCTCGTACTTCCCCGAGTTCGAGGCCGACATCACCGACCCGCGCAGCCGCGCGATGCTCGTGCGGCATGTGGCGTCCATGGCCAGTGGCCACGAGAGCGACACCCTCTTCGCGGCGCGCGAGCTCGACCGGGAGAACCTCGTGCGCGGGTTCCTGCTGATACCGCCGGCCCGTGACCCGGGGACCGTTTTCGCGTACAACCAGCCGGCCACCTTCACGCTCTCCGCCCTCGTGCAGAAGGCGAGCGGCCAGTCGCTGACCGAGTATCTCCGGCCCCGCCTGCTGGATCCGCTGGGCATCGGCGACGTCGGGTGGCTGCGCGACCGCAGCGGCCGGGAACTCGGCTTCAGCGGACTGCACGCCACCACCGACGCCGTCGCCCGGCTCGGCGAGCTGTATCTGCGGGGCGGGGTGTGGGAGGGCGAACGGCTGCTGCCCGAGTGGTGGGTGGCCGAGGCCACCCGTGCGCAGATCGAGACCGCGGGTGGCATGCCCGGGGAGGACTGGCAACGGGGCTATGGCTTCAAGTTCTGGATGTCCCGGCACGGTTATCGCGGTGACGGCGCGTTCGGTCAGTTCTGCCTGGTGCTGCCCGAGCAGGACGCCGTGATCGCGACGACCGGGGACACCTGGAACATGCAGGCCGTGCTGGACCTGGTCTGGGAGCACCTGCTGCCCGCGTTCCGGCCCGCACCCCTGACCGGCGGCGAGGCGGCGGACGCTGCCCTGGCCGCCCGGCTGGCGGGCCTCGCACTGTCACCCGCGGCCGGCAAGCCCGCACCGCCCGAGCGTGCCCAGGCCTGGTCCGCAGCAGCCTTCACCCCGGACGGCGGGGTCTGCGCGCAGCTGCCCAAGCTCACCGCGATCGACCTCGCGCCGGGCGCGGACGGCTGGACGCTGACGCTCACCGAGGACGGCCACCCGCTGCGCGTGCGGCTCGGGGAGGACGGGTGGACCGTCGCCGAGGAGCCGGTGCCCACCGCGGTGAGCGGCGGCTGGACCGACCCGGACACCCTGGTCGTGGACGTCGCCTTCCTGGAGACCCCGCACCACCTGGACGTGAGGTGCTCGCTCAAGGACCGGACGTTCAAGGCCAGTTGGCGTACGGAACCGCTGCACGGACTGCCCCTGCGGGCGATGCGGGCACCTCGCGCCTCGGCCTGACCCGCCGGACGGGCCTTGGTTCTCAGTCCTCGGGCACCCGGAAGGTGTCCAGGGCGACGTCCAGGGCCTCCCGGTTGCCGGCGTCGTCCCAGTCGGCCGCCGAGGTCGTCCAGCGCAGTGAATAGCCGCGGTGTTCGCCGATGAGGAAGCCGCGGCCGAAGGTACGGACACGGGTGCCGTCGTCGTCGGCGAGCCACTGGATGTCGGCGGCCTCGTAGCCCCGGTATGTGGTCCCGTCGATGTCACCGACGCGCTCGTAGCCGACCCCGGCACCCTTCAGCCCCGGCTCGACGTCGTCGCGCCAGACGGCGACGGGGTCCGGGCCCACGCGCTCGCTGTAGGTCACCGCGAGCGTGCGGGGATCTCCTTCCGCGCCGAACACCACCCGGTACGCCAGGTCGGAGGCGCGCGTCGTGCGCAGGGGCTTCCAGCCCTGGGGGAGGGCGACCGAGAAGCCCTCCGGCGACTTGTACGTCCGGAAGCCTTCGGGCAGAGCGTTGCCCGAGGGGGACGCGGTGGGCGGCGGGTTCTTCGTCGCCTCCTTCGTGGGGGACGGGGTGGGCTCTGCGGTGGGGGCCGGGCTCGTGGGGACCTGACTCGTGGGGGCCGGGCTCGTGGGCTGCTTCGCGGAGGTCGACGGGGTCGGTGCCGCGCCGGCCGCCGAGGAACCTCCGTCGTCCTCCCGGCCGTTGGTCACCACCAGGACCGCGGCCGCGACGGTGACCACGGCGAGAGCGGTGCCGACGACCATGGCGCGTCTGCCCCATCCCGGGCCCGCGGTGTACAGGCCACTCGGCCGGCGACGCGGCGTTGCCTGCAGGGGTGCCTCGGGGTCCTCGTTGAGGACGCGCACGAACGCGTCGCGGATCACCGGTCTGCTCAGCCGTTCCCGCGAGTCCTTGCGCAGCAGCCCCTGCACGGCCTGGGTGAGCGGACCGGCACGCACCGGGGCGCGCAGCGGAAGCCGGTCCACCCCCTTCAGCGTGGCCTCGGGCCGGTCCCGTTCCCGGTACGGCGGGCGCCCCTCGACCATCGTGTAGAGGATCGCGCCGAGCGCCCACAGGTCGGACGCCGGCCCGATGCGCTCGTCGCGGGCCTGTTCCGGCGACGCGTACGACGGCGCCGCCACCCGGGGCGCCAGGGTCGCGCCGGCCAGGCCGAAGCCGGTGACGACGACGGAGCCGTCGTCGTGCACGAAGACCTGGCCCGGGCTCAGTTCGCCGTGCGTGATGCCCGCGACGTGCGCGGCCTCCAGCACGTCGAGCAGCTCCAGGCCGATGCGGGCGGCCCGTACGTAGTTGAACGTGCCCTGATGGGTGAGCAGTTCACCCAGAGGCATGGCCTCGATCCACTCGGTGACGATCCACAGGCTCCCGGACTCCTCGACGGCCTCCAGGACGGTGGCGACCCGGCCCGGACGCAGCAGCCCCATCCGTTCGGACGTCCGCAGGATCCGGGAGGTCGCCCGGCGCCTGTCGTCCGGGCAGGGGTCGTCGGGCAGCCCGATCTGGGTCAGCAGGCAGGGACGTTGGGTCTCGATGTCCTCGCCGTAGTAACTGACGCGATTCGTCTCGCGATGGACGACATCGACGAGCCGGTACCTTCCCGCGATCAACTCGGCTGTGGAGACGCGCGCCTTTACCATGGCCATCCCTCGTTGAACCCCTGGCTCTCATTTCTCACAGGAAGTACGAGAGACGCGACGGGAAGCGTTCAACGAAATCCTCAACTAAAGGCCTCCTCTTTTCATTTGTTTCTTACGCGTGAGTAAGCAGTGGAAAACACACGGGAATTGAGCCGGAGCGGTCAGCTAAGGCCGAAATCCGCCGCCCAGCGCAGCACGTCCGAGGTCGTCGCGTTGCCCCCGCACACGACCAGCCCGAGCCGAGCGCCCTCCCCGACCCGTTCCAGCACGCGCCGGGCCGCGGGCAGCAGACAGCCGGTGGCCGGCTCGGTCCACAGCTTGGCGTGTTCGGCGAGGTCGAGCACACCCCGCACCGCCTCCCGGTCCGGGACCACGAGCACCTCGTCGACCAGAGCGGACACATGGTCGTACGTCAGCTGCGACACGCTCGGCGCGCTCAGGGTGGTCACGATCGACGACAGCTCCACCGGCACCGGCCCGCCCGTCGCCAGTGCCGCGGACATGGCCTCGGCGCCCTCGGTCTCCACACCCCAGATCCGCACGCCCGGCCGACGGGCCCGCAGCGCCACCGCGACGCCCGCGATGAGCCCACCGCCGCCGACACTGACGAGTACGTCCGTGAGCTCACCGGCATCGTCGGCGAGCTCCAGCCCGACGGTGCCCTGCCCGGCGATCACCAACGGGTCGTCGAAGGGGTGGACGAGCGTCAGCCCTTCGTCCCGCAGCCGTGTGACCAGTGAGAACGCGCCGTCCATGTCGTCGGTCAGGCGAACGCAGGCTCCGGCTTCCCGGGCGATCCCGACGGCTCGGGCGGGCGCCGAACGCGGCATCACCACGGTGGCCTTCACATCGAGGACGGCGGCCGTCATCGCCAGGGCGATCCCGTGGTTGCCGCCGCTGACCGCCACGACCCCGGCGGCGCGCTGGGCGTCGCTCAGCGAGAGCAGCTTCGCCGTCGCCCCACGGGCCTTGAACGAGCCGGTGCGCTGGAGCAGTTCGAGCTTCGCCGTGACCGGAACGCCGAGCAGGTCCGTGAGGCCCGGGCTGGGTACGGTCGGGGTGGGTACGACGTGTCCGGTGATGAGGTCGGCCGCGGCTTCGACGTCGGAGATCCCGATCAAGGCAGGCACCTTTCCGGCGCGGGGCAGGTCCTCCGCGCCGCTTCGCACCATGACGCCGGAGGCGACCGCGGTCAACCCGGCCACGCGGCGGGCCATGGCGACCCGTCGCTCACCTCCGTACGGCGGTGGACCGAGCCCTCACAGATCGCGCCGCACGAGGAAGTCGATCAGCGACCTCAGCTCGCCGGCGGCCCTGGCCTCCAGCGGCACATCGGCGAGAGCCGCCTCCGCGGCGGCCACTTGGCGCCGCGCCTCGGCGAGCGCGGCCGAGCGGCCGCCCAGCTCCTCGATCAGCGCGGCCGCGGCGGCGGGGTCGGCGGCCGACTCCAGCAGTGGTGCCAGAGGGCCGGCGGCGGGGGAGTCGAGCGCGGCCAGGACGGGGAACGTCTTCTTCCGCTCCCGCAGATCGCCGTGCACGGGCTTGCCGGTGACGGTGGGGTCGCCCCAGATGCCCAGCAGATCGTCGACCACCTGGAAGGCGACGCCCAGATGCCGTCCCGCACGGTCGAGGGCGGCGACGGAAGCGGGCGGCGCACCGCCGAGCAGAGCGCCCAGCGCGGCCGCGCAGCCCAGCAGCGAGCCCGTCTTGTGCTCGGCCATCGCCCGGTACTCGTCCGGCCGTACCCGTTCCGGCCCCGTCCACGGGCGCGTGGCGAACAGCAGGTCGTCGGCCTGCCCGCGCACCAGGTCCTGCAACGCCTCGGACAGCAGCCGTACCGCCTGCGGGCCGGCCGGGGCCATGGCGAGCGTCTCCACGGCGAGCGCGAACAGCGCGTCCCCCGCGAGGACGGCGGGCCCGGTGCCGTACGCCTGCCACACGGTGGGGCGGCCACGCCGGGTCGTGTCGCCGTCCATGATGTCGTCGTGCAGCAGGGAGAAGGCGTGCACCAGCTCCACCGCGACGGCCCCGGGTACCCCGGCATGCCCGCGAGCGCCGGCCGACTCGGCCCCGAGCACGGCCAGTGCCTGCCGTACGCCCTTCCCGCCGGAGGCGGCGGCCGGCGCGCCGCCCACCTCGCACCAGCCGAAGGAGTACGCGGCCATCTCGCCGACCCAGGGGTGCATCCGCCCCACGGCGTCGCGCAGAGCCGGCCGTACCAAGGCGCGGCAGCGGTCCAGGACCTGGCGGGCGTCCGCAGGTGTGTGCGTCGACGGAGCGGGCTGGTGGGTGTCCGCCGGTGCGGGCGTCGGCAGGGTGACCTGACGGGCGTCGAACGGCGTCCGGACCGCCGAAGGCAACGCCGTCACCGTGCGGCCTCCGCCCCGGCGCCCGCCACGGCCATCCGCGCACCGTACGGCTTCTGCGCCGCGTCTTCGCCGATGCCGAACTCCTCCTGCGCCCGAGCCACCATCGCCCGCGCGTGCCGCAACCCGATCCGCTCCAACACCCCTGCCAGCTCGGCCAGTTCGGCGGCGGTCTCGGCACGATCGCGGCCCAGCCGGGCCCGTGACTTGACCAGCCCGAGCCGGGACAGTGCCTCCCCGCGGGGCTCGCTCATGGCGCGGAACTCCGCGAGCGCCTGCTCGTACAGGGCGCGGGCCTCGGCGTAACGCCCGGCGCGGTAGAAGACGTTGCCGCGCATCTTGTGGTTGTAGGCCAGCGCGCTGGAGAGCTTCATGGCGCGGCATGTGGTCTCCGCCTCGGACAGCAGGGCCAGCGCCCGCTCCGTGTCGCCGTCCCGGACGGAGACGATGTCGGCCAGCCCGCGCAGCGCCCAGGCGTGACCGCGCCGGTCCTCGGCGCGTGCGGCGATCTCGGCCGCTTCCTCGAACAGCGCGTACGCGGTGTCGTACGACCCGGTGTTGCGGTGGATCTGGGCGATGCCCTCCAGCGCCCACACCGTGTGCCGCGCCTCGCCGCGCCGCCGGGCCTCGGCCAGCAGCTGTTCGTGCAGCCGGTGCACGGCGTCGTAGTCGCCCTGGATCCGGCCGGTCTCCGCGAGCCCGGCCAGCGAGTAGCCGCGTACGACGATGTCGCCGCCGAGCTCGCCGAGGTCCGCCGCGAGCTGCAGCAGTCGCCGGGCCAGCGGGAACGCGCCGCGCTGCCGGGCCAGGGTGCCGCCGCTCCACAGCGCCCAGGCCATCGCCCCGGTGTCGCCGGCCTCCCGCGCGGCGCGGTAGCTGGCCTTCCACGCCCGGTCGGCGTCCCCGACCTGCCCCAGTCGGCGGTGCGCCTCGGCGACCGCGAGCCCCGAACGCGCCGCCTCGCCGTGCTGCCCGGCCCGCTCGGCAGCCTCCAACTGCTCGGTGCCGGCGGCCAGTACGTCGCTCAGCGAGGAGTTGACGGACAGGGTGGTCAGGGCGCCCTGGTACTCCGGGGCGAATGCCTTGCCGTACATGTATGCCTCTCGATCCGGTATACACGCCATCTATACGCTGCGTGTATACATGGGCGGTATAGTGCGTCGAAAACCAGCCCTGGCCCAGAGGGCCAGGGCATCATCCGCGGACGATCACCTGCTGTTGTTCATCTCTTGTCGATCAAGACGTCGGCGAGGCGGACGGGGTTGCTCGTGAGGCGCAGATCACCTCGCGGAGGGCGTCAGTGCTGCTGAGCCTTCTGCGGCGTCGCCTCGCTCGGCCGTATGACGACATGGCCGTGACCCTGCAGCATCAGCTGCACGGCCTCACCGGAGCCGCCGCGCAGCATCGAGCCGAGGGACTGGGAGCGGTGCAGCGAGGTCTGCAGCCCGGCGGTCCAGCCGACCACGGCGTCCGTGTCGACGTACACCGGGTACTCGGGCGAGACCGGGATCACCAGGGGGTTGCCCTCGCAGACCAGCCCCAGCCGGCCCTGGCCCGTGAAGACGCTGTTGAACAGGCCGCCACCGGCGATGCCCGACCCCTTCACGGTCGCGATCCGGTACGACAGCGACGCGTCGAAACACAGCACGTTGCGGCCGTTGACCGTGAACTCGTCACCGGGGTCGACGTCGACGATGAAACAGTTCTGCGCCTCGTGCGCGAACCAGGCCTCGCCGTGCCCGCGCACCGCCATCAGCGGCAGCCCCTCACCGGTCACCGCGCGCTTGAGCATGCCGCCCACGCCCTGGCTCTTGCGCTCGAACTGGAGGTTGCCGCGGTAGGCGATCATCGCGCCCTGGCGGGCGTGCATCTCACCGTTCACCGCGTACTTGACGCACTTGGGGTTCTCGATCGTCATGCCCGGCGCCGCGGCCGGCTGGACCATGTGCTCGCTGGAAAAGAGGTCACCCTTCATGGGGGCATCCTGTCCCGGACGGTCCCGCTCCGGCCAGATCGCGGTGTGCCGCGGTCGCGGCCCTCGCGGGCTCACGCGCCGAAGAGTTGGGTCCAGTACGTGCCCGCCGGGCCGCCGCCGGCGAAGCCGATCCCTATGTGTGTGAAGTCCCGCTTGAGGATGTTGGCGCGGTGGCCCGGGCTGTTCATCCAGCCCTCCACGACCTCGGCGGCGGAGCGCTGACCGCACGCGATGTTCTCGCCGATCATGCGCATGCGGGATCCCGCGGCGGCCGCCCGGTCCCAGGGCTGGGTGCCCTCGGGCGAGGTGTGGGAGTAGAAGGCCCGCGCGGCCATGTCGGTGCTGTAGGCCTGCGCGGCGGCGCCGAGCGCGGGATCGCCGGCCAGGGGACGCAACCCCGCCCGGGCCCGCTCCCGGTTGGTGAGGTCGACGACCTCCGCCGCGGTGCGCGACAGGTCGCCCGGCGTGAGGGGCCTGGCCCACAGGGCCGTCCAGTACGTGTCGCCCGAGCGGCCGCCCCTGACGTACGCGAGCGCGGCGTGGGTGAACGCCGGGTCGTGCAGGGTGCGGCGGGGCTGCTCGGTGCGCAGGCAGTACGCGACGAACTCGGCGGGCGTGCGGGGGCCGGAGACCAGATGTTCGCCGACGGTGAGATACGCGTACCCGGTCGCGGTGACGCGCTGGTACACCGAGACGCCGTCGCGGCCCTCGACACCGAGCCGTCCTGCCGCGGCCATGGCGGCGGCGTGGGCCTGAGCGGCGCCGGCGAGGCGGCCGTCCAGGGCGACGGGCGGTGAACCGGCATCGGCACGGGCGGAGTTGACCAGGCCGAGGAAGCCGTCGGAACCAGGGGAGGCGAGGGGTGCGGTGGCGACGGCGGACAGGGTGTGCATCGTGGGCCGTGCGCCGGGAACAGGCGGAGCACCCGCTGCGCGCGGAGGACCGGCTGCGGGCGGCGCGGGTGTCGACGGGACCGGCGTCGGCGTGGCGTCCTCGACGACGTCCACCCCGAAATCGCGCGCGATCCCCGCGAGCCCGTCCGCGTACCCCTGCCCCAGGGCCCGCAGCTTCCAGCCGTCGCCGCGCCGGTAGATCTCCGCGAGCAGCAGCACGGTCTCCTGCCGCGGGCGCGGCGGGGCGAACCGGGCGATCGCGCGGCCGCCCGGGCCCGTGACGTGCAGCGTGGGGGCGGGCAGGCGGCCCAGGGGAGTGCCGGGGTCGGCGGGGCTGACGACCACGGTGACCCGGGAGGCGCCGTGCCGCAGCCGCGGTGGGTCGACGGTCAGGGTGTCGCCGTGCAGCCGGGCGCCCGGCGCGGACGGCTGGTTGTAGAACACGAAGTCGGCGTCGCCCCGGACCTTGCCGCTGTCGTCGGTGACGAGCGCGGACACGTCGAAGGGGCCGGGGACCCGGACGGCCACGCTGCCGCCCGGGAGGGGCAGGTTGCCCCCGGGGACCAACTCGCTCATCGTGCCGTCCTGGTGGGTGGTGCGGGATCCGGCTTCGAGATCCGGTGGGGATGTCCGGAAAACGTTCACCGGATCCTGCGGGTTCCCACCTGCCGTGCGGGCTCAGTTCGCGCGGCGCTTCTTCGCCGGCTTGCCGCAGAACGCGGACTCCAGGGTGCCCAGCA
Source organism: Streptomyces cyaneochromogenes (assembly GCF_003963535.1). Classification (GTDB taxonomy): domain Bacteria; phylum Actinomycetota; class Actinomycetes; order Streptomycetales; family Streptomycetaceae; genus Streptomyces; species Streptomyces shaanxiensis. The sequence goes on from NZ_CP034539.1 coordinate 9,923,035, forward strand.
TGGAGTTGTGGACCGTGCCGTTGTTGGAGGTGTTGGCGAGCGCGGCGAGGCTGCGCCTGCCGTCCTTGGACGCGAACGCGTAGGTGTAGTAACCCTGGACGGCGCCCGTGTGGCCGTACACGGAGATTCCGCACGACAGATGGCGGCGCCGCAACCCGAGCCCGTACTGCTGGTTGGTCCCCGACGGCACCCAGCGCTGCATCTGGTCCAGCTGCGCCCGGGAGGTGAGCCGACCGCCGAGCAGCGCGGACAGGAAGGTGTTGAGGTCGCGCGTGCTGGAGATGACCGCACCCGCGCTCTGCGCCCAGGACACGGTCTGCTCGGTGGAGTCGACGAGCGCCGCCCCGGCCGCATCCGGCGTGAGATAGCCGCGGGCGTGGCGGCCGGGGATCTTGGTGCCGGGGTGCAGGTAGAAGGTGTCGCGCAGCTCCAGCGGGTCGATGATCCGGTTCTTGTACTCGGTGCGCACGGCGTGCCCGGTCAGCTTCTCGATGAGCATTCCGGCGACGACGAAGTTGGTGTTGGAGTAGGAGTACGCGCCGCCGGGCCGCGTGGTCCGTGGCTTGCTCAGCGACCGTTCCACCAGTTGCCGGTAGGTGAAGACCTTCGTGCGGACCGCCTCGAAGCCGGGGACCGTCCGCGCGAACATCTCGTTGGTGTAGTCGTGCAGCCCGCTGCGGTGGCTGAGCACATGCCGGACCGTGATGCGGTCGTCGGGCAGCAGACCGGGCAGATAGCGGTTGACCGGGGCGTCGAGCCGCAGCTTCTTCTCGTCGGCCAGTTGCAGCAGCACGACGGCCGAGAAGATCTTGGTGACGCTGCCGATGCGGAACCGGTCGGTGTTGCTGATGGTCCGTCCGGTCCCGCGGTCGGCGATGCCCGTGGCCGCCCAGTGGACCGCGCCGTGGTCGTCGAGCCGTGCCATCGCGCCGGGCGCGCCCTGTCGCCGCACCGTGCGCAGAGCGGTCCACAAGCCCGTGACATCGGGTTTCGGCAGAGCCCGCGCAGAGGCGTCGCCCCTGGTGGCGCCCGGCTCCAGGGGTGCGGTGTGCGCGGCGTGTGCGGGAACCGCCACGAGGGACACCAAGGCCGCCGCCACCGCCGTACCCCTGACCACCGTTGCTGAGACCATCCGGCTTTCTCCCGTTCCTGTCGATGCGCTGCCGATACGAGAACGATCACCTTCGCGCGGGGCAACTTTCTCGCATCCCGTCACATCGCCACGGACGACGCACAGTTGGACAGTCCCGGATCACCGGGTGGGAGTCCTTCGACGTTCCCTCGGCGAATCCTGCTTCTTTTATTGACGACGGAAAATAAGGGCTCTAGGTTCCGGGGCATGTCCTCGATCCGCCCCGCCGAGACGTTCCCGGCGAACACTCCGGCCGCCTCGCAGATCTTCACCACGGTCCTGTCCCACGGGCCGCTCACCCGCCTGGAGGTGGCCCGGCGGGCGGGACTCTCCCCGGCGGCCGTCACCAAGGCGGTACGGCCCCTCATCGAGGCCGGCTACCTGGTGGAGGACGCGGACGACCAGGCCCGCCCCGCGCTCGGCCGTCCCGCCAACCCGGTACGGGTCGACGGGGGACGGGCGCTGTTCATCGGCGTCAAGGTCACCGGCGACGAGATCATCGGGGTGCTCACCGACCTGTGCTGCCGCGTCCGGGTCGCCCGCCACACCCCGCTCCCGGACCGCGAACCCAAGAGCGTGCTGGCCTCGGTCACCGAGCTGGTGGGTGAACTGCTGGCAGAGGCGGGTGACTTGAGGATCCCCGTCCTCGGACTCGGCATCGCCGTCTCCGGCGACGTGGACCGCGGCGCGGGCGTCGTGCGGTACTCGCCGTTCCTTCAGTGGCGGGACGTGCCGCTGGCCGAACTCGCCGGTGCGACCACCGGGTTGCCGGTCACCGTGGACAACGACGTGCGGGCCCTGACCGTCGCCGAGCAGTGGTTCGGTGCGGGTGTGGGCCTGTCCGACTTCGCCGTGGTGACGGTCGGCGCGGGCATCGGCTGCGGCCTCGTCGTGCACGGGCGTGTGGTCTCCGGTGCGCACGGTGTGGCCGGCGAGATCGGGCACGTCACCGTCGATCCGTCCGGCCCGCCCTGCCACTGCGGGAACCGCGGCTGCGTGGAGGCCATCGCGGGGGACGCCGCGATCGTCCGGCGGATCCGGGAGACCACGGGTGCCGAGGTCCGCGACACCGCCGAGGCCGTGGAGCTGGCCCGCCGAGGCGTCCCCGGGGTGCGCGAGGCCTACGCCCGGGCCGGCGAGGCCATCGGTCGCGGCATCGCCACCGTGGCCAACCTGCTCGGCCCCGAGCGGGTGATCATCTCCGGCGAGGGCCTCGCCGCCCACGACCTGTTCGCCGAACAGATCCGCGACGCGTTCGCCGCGGCAGCGTTCGGCTCCGCCGACCGGTGCGACGTACAGACCCGCCCGCTGCCCTTCGAGGAGTGGGCGCGCGGGGCCGCGGCCACCGCGATCCAGTCCTTCATCAGAGCCGACGACCAGCGGTAGAGCCGCTGAACGACCCCCAGGAGGTACGACCCATGCGGTCATCCTCGTACTCCGTCCTGCCCGCACGCGCCCTGAGAACCGTGGTGGTCCTGGCCCTCACCGCCGGTGTCACCGCCGCCGTCCCCGCCGCACAGGCGGAGACCAGCACACCCCCGGACGCCCCGGCCACCGCCGCCGCCGTGGCCGCCAAGCCCTACCTGGGCTGGACGAGCTGGACCATGCAGTCGTCGAAGTACCCGGGCCTCAACCCCAAGGGTGACTACAGCTACCTGTCCGAGGCGAACGTCATCAAGCAGACCGACGCCATGGCCGCCAAGCTGAAGAAGTACGGCTACGAGTACGTCAACATAGACGCCGGGTGGTGGATGGACTGGTCCTGGAAGTCGCAGTTCGACGAGTACGGCCGTCAGAAGGCCGACCCGGTGCGCTTCCCCAGCGGCATGAAGGCCGTCGCCGACCGCATCCACTCCAAGGGCCTCAAGGCCGGTATCTACCTCCCGGTCGGCCTGGAGAAGGGGGCGTACAACGACGGCAAGAACCCGATCTGGAACACCGACGGCTGCACCACGGGCGACATCGTCCACGACGACCTGCGCACCACCAACGGCTGGGACAGCGCGTACAAGATCGACTTCTCGAACCCCTGCGCGCAGAAGTACATCGACTCCCAGGCGCGGATGTTCGCCGACTGGGGCTACGACTTCCTCAAGCTCGACGGCGTCGGCCCCGGCTCGTTCAAGGACGGCGACAACTACAACAACGTCGCCGACGTCGCCGCCTGGCAGAAGGCCATCAAGACCGCCGGCCGTCCGATCCACCTGGAGCTGTCCTGGTCCCTCGCCTACGGGCACGTCGCGGACTGGAAGAAGTACTCCAACGGCTGGCGCATCGACACCGATGTCGAGTGCTACTGCAACACCCTGGTCACCTGGGAGAACTCGGTCGACGACCGCTGGGACGACGCCCCGGCCTGGACGGACCACGCCGGCCCCGGCGGCTGGAACGACCTCGACTCCCTCAACGTCGGCAACGGCGAGATGGACGGCCTCACCAAGGCCGAGCGGCAGAGCTACACCACCCTGTGGGCCATCGCCAAGTCCCCGCTGTTCACCGGCGACGACCTCACCAAACTCGACTCCTACGGCCTGAAGCTGCTCACCGACCGCGAGGTCATCGCGATCAACCAGAGCAGCGCCCCGCCCGCCGAACCCGTCACCGCATCCGACCCGCAGCAGGTGTGGTCCGCCAAGAACCCCGACGGCACCTACACCGTGGCCCTGTTCAACCTCTCCGACGCCCCCGCCTCGGTGACCGCCAACTGGCCGACCCTCGGCTTCAAGGGCAGGGCCTCGGTGCGGGACGTGTGGAACAAGGAGAACCTCGGCAGCCACACCGACAAGATCACCCAGGCGCTTCCGGCGCACGGCTCCCGTCTGTTCACCGTCACCCCGCGGGGCACGAACCTCTCCTGGACCGCCTACGAGGCCGAGGCGGGCACCAACACCCTCGGCGGCAACGCCTCCGTGGCCGACTGCTCCGCCTGCTCCGACGGCCGCAAGGTCGGCAACCTCTACGCCGGCGGCAAGGTCACCGTCAACGACGTCGTGGTGGCCAAGGCCGGCACCTACCAGATCAAGGTCGCCTACATCAGCGGTGACTCCCGTTCGGTCCTGGTCTCGGCCAACGGAGGGGGCGCCACCTCCCACAAGTTCGCGTCCACCGGCGACTGGGGGACGGTGAACAGCGTCCATGTGCCGGTGAAGCTGAAGGCCGGGGCCAACGCGATCACGTTCGACAGCGGGACCGGCTATGCGCCGGACATCGACCGGATCGACGTACAGAAGACCCCCTGATCCCTCCGCAGTCCTCCTGATCCGCTCGCCACGCCAACGGGGGTCCCCCCCGCGCCGGCCCCCGCCCCAGACGCATCCGGAGCCGCACATGGACACCAGCCCGAACGAGCCGAGCCGAAGAACCCTCCTCTCCCTCGCCACCACCGCGGGGCTCACCGCCACCCTCGGCACGCTGCCCGCCTTCACCGCCTTTGCCGCACCCGCCCGCCCCGCAGAGGTCCCGCTGCCCGCCGACGCCTCCCGCCACCGGCTGTGGTGGCAGGCCCCCGGCGACGAGGGCTCCCTGATCGAACAGGGCCTGCCCCTCGGCAACGGCCGCATCGGCGCCCTCGCGAGCAACGACCCCGGCCGCGAACTGCTGCTGATCACCGACGCCACCATGTGGACCGGCGGCCTCAACGACACGCTCGACAAGGACGGCCAGTTCCCCTACGGCCGCTCGGACTTCGGCTCGTTCACGCTGCTGGCCAGGCTCACCGTCGACATCCCCGACCACGACCTCGGCGCCGTCTCCGGCTACCGCCGCACCCTCGACCTCGCCCAGGGCCTCGTCACCAGCTCCTACGTCCGCTCCGGCGTCACCTACCGGCGCGAGATGTACGCCAGCCACCCCGACGACGTCATCGTCCTGCACTTCACGCAGAGCGGCGGCGGCCGCTACACCGGCACCATCCAGCTGACCGGCACCCACGGCGAGAACCCGACAGCCGCCGAGTCCTTCGAGGCGACCCTCCCCAACGGCCTGCGCTACGGCGCCGCCGTCACGGCCCGCGGCAGTGGCGGCAAGGTCGGCGTGCACGGCACCCGGATCGACTTCTCCGGCTGCAAGGACCTCACGGTGGTGGTCGGCGCCGGTACCAACTACGCGCCCGACGCCGAAGCCGGCTTCCGCGACGCCTCCCTCGACCCCGAGCGGCTGGCCCGTACGAAGGTCCGCGCCGCCGCCACGGAATCGGCCGGCGCCCTGCGTCGCACCCACGTCGCCGACTACCGCGCCCTGTACGGACGGTTCGACCTCTCCCTCGGCGCCTCCACGGACGCCCAGCGCGAACTGGACACCTGGGAGCGCCTGCACGCCCGCACCCGCGATCCCGAACCCGACCCCGAACTGGAAGCCGCCTACCTCCAGTTCGGCCGCTACCTCATGATCTCCGGCTCACGCGGCAGCCTGCCCCTCAACCTCCAGGGGCTGTGGCTGGACGGCAACGACCCGGACTGGATGGGCGACTACCACACCGACATCAACATCCAGATGAACTACTGGATGGCCGACCGGACGGGCCTCGGGCCCTGCTTCGACGCCCTCACCGACTACTGTCTCGCCCAGCTCCCGTCCTGGACCGACATCACCCGCCGCCTCTTCAACGACCCGCGCAACCGCTACCGCAACTCCAGCGGTGAGAACGCCGGCTGGACCGTCGCCATCTCCACCAACCCCTACGGCGGTGGCGGCTGGTGGTGGCACCCGGCGGGCAACGCCTGGCTGTGCACCACCCTGTGGGAGCACTACGAGTACACCGGGTCGCGCGAACACCTGAAGAAGATCTACCCGCTGCTCAAAGGCGCGTGCGAGTTCTGGGCGGCGCGGCTGCTCGCCACCACCCTCCCCGGCACCTCGCGGGAGGTCCTCGTCGCGGACAGCGACTGGTCGCCGGAGCACGGCCCGCTCGACGCCAAGGGCATCACCTATGCTCAGGAACTGGTGTGGGCGCTGTTCGGGAACTACTGCACCGCGGCTGCCGAGCTGCGGAGGGACACCGGCTACGCGGACACGATCGCCGCACTGCGCAGGAGGCTGTACCTGCCGCGGGTCAGCCCGACCACCGGCTGGCTGGAGGAGTGGATGTCCCCCGACAACCTGGGTGAGACCACGCACCGCCACCTGTCCCCGCTCGTCGGCCTGTTCCCCGGCGACCGCATCCGCCCCGACGGCTCCACCCCGTCCGACATCGTCGCCGGCGCCACCGCCGTGCTCACCGCGCGCGGCATGGAGAGCTTCGGCTGGGCCAACGCCTGGCGCAGCCTGTGCTGGGCACGCCTGAAGGACGCGGACAACGCCTACCAACTGTTCGTCAACAACCTCCGCCCCTCGACGGACGGCAGCAACGGCACGGCATTCAACCTCTTCGACATCTACGAGGTGGAACGCGGCCGGGGCATCTTCCAGATCGACGCCAACTTCGGCACACCGGCCGCGATGGTGGAGATGCTGCTGTACTCCCGGCCGGGACACATCGAACTCCTCCCCGCGCTCCCCGAGGCCTGGGCCGCCTCGGGGTCCATCAGGGGCGTGGCCGCGCGCGGCGGCTTCGAGGTCGACCTGAGCTGGCGCGACGGCAGACCGACCGAGGCCCGCGTCCACAGCGTCGGCGGCCGCACCACGACGGTCGCGTACGGTGACGTGTCCCGCACGCTCACCCTGAAGCCCGGTGCCGCCGTCACCCTGAAGGACTTCGCCCGGTGAGGCCCCGACTCCCGTCGGCCGCCGTCCTGTTGACGCTCGTCGCCTGCCAGTCCGCGCCCGCCGAAGCCACCGCCGACGCGAGCGGCGTCGTCACCTGGGCGGCGAGCGCCGACCGCATGGGCGACGGCATCGCCGGCCGCGGCTACCGCCTCGTCGTACACACCAGCACGGGTGGAAGCGACCTGCGGATCCGGCTCTCCAACGCCTTCGGGGACCGGCCGATGACCTTCGACAGCGTCTACGCCGGCGTCCAGAAGCAGGGCGCCGAACTGCGGCCGGGAAGCAACCGGCGCCTGGCCTTCGGCGGTGCGCGCACGGTCACCGTGCCGGCGGGCGGCACCGTGTGGAGCGACCCGCTGCCCGGCAGGCTGCCCGCCGAGACCGACCTCGTCGTCAGCCTGCACAGCCCGGACGCCGGTGGCCCGGCGAGCGGCCACTGGATGGCCATGCAGACGTCGTACGCCACCCAGGGCGACCACACCGCCGAGGAGAGCGGCGCCGCCTGGACCATCCCGACCAGTTCCTGGTTCTACCTCGACGCCGTCTCCGTACGCGCCCCCGCCGGCACCGAAGCCGTCGTCGCCCTCGGCGACTCCATCACCGACGGCTGGGCGTCCACCTCCGACCTGAACCGCCGCTGGCCCGACTACCTGGCCCGCCGCCTGCGCAAGGCCGACACGGCGGTGAAGGGCGTGGCCAACGAGGGCATCGCCGGGAACAAGGTCCTCGCGGACGGCCCCGGCCAGAGCGCGCTGAACCGGCTGGAGCGCGACGCCCTGTCCCTGCCGGGCGTGCGGACCGTGTTCCTCTTCCAGGGCGTGAACGACATCAAGGCCCACACGGGCGTCACCGCCGAGGACCTGATCGAGGGCTACCGCGAGCTCGCCGACCGGGCGCACGCGGCCGGTAAATGCGTGGCGGTCGCGACCGTCGGCCCCTTCAAGGGCTGGCACGAATGGGACCCGGCCGCCGAGGCCGTACGCCAGGAGGTCAACGCCTTCCTCCGCACCAGCGGCGAGTTCGACGCCGTCACCGACTTCGACCGCATCCTGCGCAGCCCCTACGACCAGGAGAGGATGCTTCCGGCCCTCGACGGCGGCGACCACATACACCCCAACGACAAGGGCATGCAGGCTATGGCCGACGCCGTAGACCTGAGTACCCTGGACTGCGACGCCACCGGCTGATCTGGCGGGCCGTGTCACCCGCCCACCGTCTCCTCACGCGTGATCAGGCCCTCCCGATAGGCCACCGCCACCGCCTCCGTGCGGCTCGCGGCGCTCAGCTTGGCGAGGATGTTGGAGACGTGGACGCTCGCCGTCTTGCCGGTGATGTACAGCTCCTCGCCGATCTGCCGGTTGCTGCGGCCGAGGGCGAGGAGGCGCAGGACGTCCTGCTCGCGGGCCGTGAGCGGGGAGGAGCGGTCGGGTGAGGCCTCCGCGAGGCGCCCGCGGCGAACGAGGGTGTCCAGTCGCTCCAGCAGGGGAGTGGCGCGGAGCCGGGCCGCCGTCTCCCGGGCGGCCCGGGCCTCGGTGGCCGCCGCCTCGCGGTCGCCCGCGGCCAACAGGGCCTCGGCGTGGCGCAGTCGGCACCGCGCCCGTTCGTAGTCGTCGCCGTAGTCGAACGCGGCCACCGCCTTCGCCCACGCGGCCGCGTCCGGCCCGGCCACCGCCCGCGCCCACTCCGCCTCCGCACGGGCCAGCCACGCCATGCCCTCCGGGCCCTGCGGCATGCCGACCCGGCCGCGTGCGGCCGTCGTCCGGGCCAGTTCGACCAGCTCGGTCGCCGTGTCCGCCCAGCCGCGTACCCCCGCCTCGTCACCGTTCTGGCGCAGCTCGGCGGCCCGGTCGGCGACGGCGCAGAGCGCGAGGGCGGCGAGCCGGACCGTGACGTCGGGCAGGATCCCCGTGTCGTCGGTGAGGGCCGACACGGTCGAACGCATCAGCCGCACCGCCTCCTCCGCGTCACCGCGCAGCGCGGCGGCGTCGGTGAGCGTGATGGCCGCGACGAGCGTGCTCATCCAGTCGAAGGGCCCCTCCAGCAGGGCGCGAGCCTGCTCGGTGGCCGCGGAGTCACCGCGCGCGAGGGCGACGTAGAGTGCCGGGCCGAACGTGTAGGCGCCGGACGCGGGCAGCGTTTCGGCGTCGGCCGCCGCGGTGCGCACGCACTCGTCCCAGCGGCCCAGCGTGTACAGCACGAGCAGCTGCAGAAACCGCATCTCCAGCGGATACGGCGAGGACAGCAAGCCCGCACGCCGGGCCCGGTCCAGCCCCTCCGCCAGCCAGGGCAAGGACTCCTCCAGATCACCGGACTCGTGGCAGCCGGCGGCGAGATGGAACAGGGCGCGCATCTCCACCGGCGCGTTGCCCGACTGCCGCGCCAACTCCCGTGCCTCACGGAGCCGTTCACGTCCCTGCGGCGTGCGCCGGCCACCGCCCTCGAGCGTGGCCAGCGAGATGAGCAGGTCGGCCCGGGCATCCGTCACCTGGAGCTTCTCCGCGGTGCGCAGGGCCTCGCGGGCGACCCGCAGCGCGGTCTCGTCTTCCCCGACCGTGCGCGCCGCCATGACATGCGTGGCCGCCGCCCACACCCAGGTCCGCGACGGGGGCTCCGCCGGGATCAGGGCGAGCGCCTCACTGCTGTAGGCGAACGCCGCGTTCAGGCTGTCGACGCCGAGCAGATTGCCGGCGAGGGTGTAGCGGACCCGGGCCGCGAGCTCGGTGTCCGCGTCGTGGCCCACACCCGCCAGTGCGGCGCGGGTGAGGGCGACCGCGCGGTGTGCCTCCCCGGCGTGCGCGGCCGCCGCCGACGCGCGCAGGGTGAGCGTCACCCGGTCGTAGCGCTCACCCGAGGGCCGCGCCGACGGGTCCACCGACGACCACAGATCCAGCGCGGCCTCCAGATGCCGCAGCTCCTCGGCGGGCGCGCCCACCCCCTGCGCGTGGTCGGCGGCCTCCAGCGAGGCGACCAGTGCCTCGGCCAGGTCATGGCTCGCGCGGTGGTGATGGGCGCGCTCCGCCGCCGTCTCGGCCGTGCGTCCGCGTCCGGCGAGCAGGCGGGCGAACGTGCCGTGCAGCCGGGCCCGTTCACCCGGCAGCAGATCGGCGTAGACCGCCTCACGTGCCAGCGCGTGCCGGAAGGCATACGTGTCGCGGTCGCCCGGCACGAGCAGCTGCCGCCCGAGGGCCTCACGCAGCGCCGACTCCAGCTCCTCCTCCGGAATACCCACGGCACCGAGCAGCAGGTCGTGCTCGACACGACGTCCCGCGACGGCTGCCGTGCGCAGCACCTGCTGCGCGGTGTCCGTCAGCTGCTCGAACCGGATCAGGAGAGCGTCGGCCAGCCCGCCGGGCATCCCGCCGGGCTCCGCGTCCGTGGCCGCGACCAGTTCCTCCGCGTAGAAGGCGTTCCCCTCGGCCCGCTCGACGATCCGTCGCACCGTGGCGTCCGGCAGCGGCCGCTCCTGCACGGCCCGCACCAGCCGGGCCACCTCGGCGTCGGCCATCGGCCGCAGCTCCAGCCGCTCCACGGCGGGCAGCCGCACCAGCTCGGCGAGCAACGGGCGCAGCGGATGACGCCGATGCAGATCATCCGCGCGGTACGACGCGAGCACGGCCAGCCGGTGCGAGGGCGCCCCGCTCGCGGCCCGCTGCAGGATCCCCCGGCTCAGCAGGAACCGCAGCAGGTCCCGCGACGACTGGTCGGCCCAGTGCAGGTCCTCCAGCACGAGCAGCACCGGCGCGACATCCGCCAGATCACCCAGCAGCCCCGCGATGCCCTCGAACAGCCGTAGCCGGTCCCCTACCGCGTCCGTCCCGCCGCCCAGCAGCCGGTCGACCACCGGGTGCGCGGCCAGGACGTCGGCGAACCGCTCGTCACCGGCGACCGCCCCCAGCACCTCGGTGAACGGCAGATACGGCAGCCCGACATCACCGAGATCGACACAGTGTCCGGTCAGCACGATCATGCCGCGATCGACGGCCCGCCCCGCGACCTCGTCCAGCACCCGGGTCTTGCCGACCCCGGCATCGCCGGCGATGAGCACGGCCCGGGCCTCACCGCCCCGGGCACGCTCCAACACCCCGGAGAGCCGGTCCAGTTCGACGTCCCGCCCGATCAACGGCGTGCTGAATGAGGTCTGCGACACGGATACATCCTGTCACTCACGACCGACAACACCCGGGTCGACCTGATTTCGAGGGAGCGCCGCGATACGCGCGATCAGGCGCGCAGCGTCTTCGCCCAGTCGTCCGGGACCCGCCCCGCGGGCCCCGGCGCCGGCTGATCGGCCGGATGGCTCACCGGCGGAGCCAGCTCGGGTCCCGACTCGTACATCTCGTTCGTGGCGTAGTCCCAGAACCACTCCTCACCCGGCTCGAAACTCTGCACGAACGGATGGCCGGTGTCCCGGAAGTGCGCGGTCGCGTGTTTCGCGGGCGAACTGTCGCAACAGCCCACATGACCGCACGTCGCACATCGCCGCAGATGGAACCACCACCCGCCGACCGCATCGCATTCGGCGCACCCGCTCCCGCTCGGCGGAACGCTCGGATCGATTCCGTTGTCGCTGGTCATTCGGACTCCTCCTCGACCGCTGTCAGCGGAAGCAGCACCTGGAACCGTGTGTCACCCGGCACCGACTCCACCTGGATGTTGCCGTGATGCTTGTTGACCACGATCCGCCAGGAGATGTCGAGGCCGAGCCCGGTGCCCTCACCCACGGGTTTCGTCGTGAAGAAGGGATCGAAGATCCGCCCCCGGTTCTCCGGCGGGATACCCACGCCCGTGTCGCGGAACTCCACCAGCAGCCGGTCGTGGTCCGAGGCCGTCCGCACGGTCAAGGTCCCCTCGCCGCCCGCGCTGTTGATCGCGGCGACCGCGTTGTCGATGAGGTTCGTCCACACCTGGTTGAGCTCCGCCGGGTACGCGGGGATCTTCGGCAGCGTACGGTCGTACTCCTTGACGACCTTGATCTGCCGGCCGATCTTGCCCGAGAGCATCAGCAGGGTGCTGTCGAGGAGTTCGTGCACGTCGGCGTTCTGGAAGGGCGCGCGGTCGAGCTGGGAGTACTGCTTGGCGGCGTCGACGAGATGCGAGATGCGCGTGGTGGAGTCCGCGATCTCGTCCATGAGCAGCTCGGTCTCGACGGTGTAGTTGAGCCAGCCGACCGCACTCGGCAGCATGTCCTCGTCCACCGTCGACGCGACCTGGTCCAGCCAGTCGACGTCCAGGCCCGCCTGGACGAAGGTGGGGGCGATGCGCCAGCCCTCCGGGATGTCGTGGTCGTCGAGCCAGTCGGTGAGCGTGTCCTCCCGGTCCGAGGCCTCCAGCGGGCTCAACGCGGGCGCCTTGGCGACACGTTCGGCGGTGCGCTCCTGGATGTCCACGAGGTTCGCCAGGGTCTCGGGGGAGTAGGAGCCGCCGGCGATGACGGCGAGCTTGTGCCGCATCTTCGCCACCCGCTCCCGCAGCGTCGCGGTGGCTCGTACGGCCGCCGCCGCGGGGTTGTTGAGCTCATGCGTGAGACCGGCGGACAACGACCCCAGCGCCAGCAGCCGTTCGCGCTGCCCGATGGCCCGCTGGGTGTTCTTCGAACCGAAGAAGAGGCCCTCCAGCAGGTGGACCGCCATCGGGAACCACTCCTGCATGATGCCGGCGAACGAGTCGGCGGGCAGCACGAAGAACCGCGTCGGCTCGGTGACCCGCATGGAACCGTTGTAGACCTGCCGCACCCGGTCCCCGAGATAGCCCTGCATGGCCCCCGCGTACACCCCGCGCTGGGAGGTACGGCTCACCTCGACGTCGTCGCCGCCCACCCGGCGCGACAGGACGACCGTGCCCTCGACCATCACGTAGAAACAGGTGGCCGGCTCGCCCTCGGTGTAGACGGGACCGGGCTCGAACCGCTCCATCCGCCCCTCGCTGCACAACCGTCCGAGCTGCTCCGGCGTCAGCTTCTCGAACAGGAACAGCGAGCCGATCTCCTCGGGGTTGCACGGCAGCGGGTGTCCGCTCATGACTGCTCCAGATAACGGTGGACGAGCATGACGGCCATGGCTCCCTCGCCGACCGCGGACGCGACCCGCTTCGCGGACTCGGCGCGCGCGTCGCCGGCCACGAACACGCCGGGAACGTTGGTCTCCAGGTGGTACGGCGGCCGGTCCAGCTCCCAGCCCGCCGGCAGCCGCCCGTCGGACGTCAGGTCGGGCCCGGCCAGGATGAACCCGCGTTCGTCCCGCAGCACCGTCTCGCCCAGCCAGTCGGTGAGCGGGGCCGCGCCGATGAACACGAACATCCACTGGGCGTCGACGAGTTCGCTGCGCCCGCTCTCCACCTCCCGCAGCGTCAGCTGCTCCAGGTGGCCGGAGCCGTGCGCGGACTCCACGACCGTGCCGGTGCGCACCGAGATGTTCGGCGCCTCCTCGATCTGCTGGATCAGATAGTGCGACATGGACGCCGACAGCGACCCGCCGCGTACCAGCAGCGTCACCGACTTGGCGCCCCGCGACAGATACATCGCCGCCTGCCCCGCGGAGTTGGCGCCGCCGACGATGTACACGTCCTGGCCCTGGCATGCGGGCGCCTCCGTCAGCGCCGACCCGTAGTACACCCCGCAGCCGGTCAGGTCGTCGCAGCCCGGTGCCTGCAACTGCCGGTACGACACCCCGGTCGCCAGGATCACGCTGTGCGCGGCGACCGCCGAGCCGTCCGAGAACCGTACGATCCGAGCGGCGCCGCTGACCTCCAGACCCGTCACCTCGCGCGCGGTGAGGATCTCGGCGCCGAACTTCGTCGCCTGCCGCCGGGCACGGTCGGTGAGCTGCGCGCCGGACACGCCGTCCGGGAAGCCGAGGTAGTTCTCGATCCGGGAGCTCTGCCCGGCCTGCCCGCCGGTCGCCGACCGCTCCACCAGCACGGTCCGCAGCCCCTCCGACGCCCCGTACACGGCCGCGCCGAGCCCGGCGGGTCCGCCGCCGATGACGACGAGGTCGTAGAACTCGGACGTCGGCGTCGTGGCCAGCCCCACCTGAGCGGCCAGCTCGGGTGCCTCCGGTGCCACGAGCGGCGTCCCCTCGGGCGTGATCACCAGCGGCAGCCGCTGCCCGTCCTGCCCGGCGGCGGCCAGCAGTCGCTGCCCCTCGGGCTCGTCCGCCGAGTACCAGCGATACGGCACCTGGTTGCGGGCGAGGAACTCCCGCACCTCCGACGATCGCGCCGACCAGCGGTGTCCGACCACCTTGGTGCTCGGCACCGGCCGGTAGTCGCTGCGCCGCCAGGCCTCCAGCAGATCGTCCAGGACCGGGTAGAGCTTCTCCTCGGGCGGGTCCCACGGCTTGAGCAGGTAGTGGTCGAGGTCGACGACGTTGATCGCGTCGATCGCCGCGTTCGTGTCCGCGTAGGCGGTCAGCAGCACACGGCGGGCGCCCGGGTACACGTCCAGGGCCTGTTCCAGGAACTCGATGCCGTTCATCTGAGGCATGCGGTAGTCGGCCAGGATCACGGCGACGAGATCACCGCGCAGCTTCAGCTCGCGCAGCGCCTGCAACGCGGACTCGCCGGACTCCGCGCGCACGATGCGGTGCGACTCGCCGTAGCGCCGCCGCAGATCACGGGCGACCGCCCGGGACACTCCCGGGTCGTCGTCCACGGTCAGAATTACACCTACGGTTGATTGGGAAGGGGACATACCAGGACCCTACGGGACAGGGAGGGGCCAGGCCATGGCACTGGCGATAGCGACCCAGACGGCGCGGGAGTACGCGCGGTCATCAAAGGGCCGGGGGCACCGCAGCCGCAGCACGCAGGACCAACACACCCAGAACCTCAGCGCCGAGGCCGAGCACGGCCCGTGGACGTGGGGCAAGCCGTACACCGACACCGGCAGCGCCTGGCACAAGGCGCTCAAGCCGAACGACGACTTCCTCCGCATGGTGGCCGACATGCGATCCGGCGCGTTCGGCCCGGCCGGGACCGTCCTGGTCCTGTGGGAGATCAGCCGCCTGACCCGCAAGACGCTGTCCGGCGTGGAGGTCGTCGACCTGTGCGAGGAGCGCGGCTACCTGATCCACGTCACCAGTCTCGACCGGACTTTCAACCCCTCCAACTACAGCGACCGCGACACCCTGATCACCGGCATCAAGGACGCCGAGAAGGAAGCCCGGCTGCTGTCTGCCCGTACGCTGCGAGGCGTGAACAGCGCGATCGACGCCGTGAACGACGACGGCGAGCCCGCCGCCCGTCCGCACGGCAGGATCCCCTTCGGCTTCCGCCGGACGTACGAGCTGATCGACGGCCGTCCGCGCCCGGTGTCCCAGGAGGCCGACCCCATCGAGGGGCCATTCATCGTGGAGCTGTTCGAGCGGGTGGCCGGGTGGAACGGCCGCAGGCGTGAGTCCATCCGGTCCGTGGAGCAGGACTGGCTGAAGCGCGACATCGTCAGCCGCGAAGGGGTGCCCTTCAGCCGCCAGAACCTGGCGCAGATGCTGAAGCGGAAGGCGTACGTCGGCATCCGCGTGCACACCGAGACCGATCCCCGGACCGGCGAGAAGATCGTGACCGAGCGCCCCGGCAACTGGGAGCCGCTGGTCGAGCCCGAGCTGTTCGACGCCGTGCAGCGCATCCTCGCCGACCCTTCCCGCAAGTCCACCACGAGCAACATCGTCAAGCACGTGCTGACCGGCGTCCTGCGCTGCGACGTGTGCGGCGGAAAGGTCAGCCTGCGCCCCGGCGGCAAGGCTTACGACGGCCGCCTCGTGTACCGGTGCTACCTGCACGATCACTTCACCATCGACAAGGAGCAGACCGACGGCCACGTGCTCAACGAGCTGATGACCTACCTGTTCCTCGCCCCCGCCTCGGAGGTCCCCGAACCGCTCGCCGACGACGGCGACTCCGAGCTGTCCTCCGCGCGCTCCGAACTGGCGAGGCTCCGTGGCGAGTTGGACGAGCTTGAGGCCACTCCGGCGCCCAAGACGGCCCGCGCCCGGCGGCGGCACACCGCCGACATGGAAGAGCTGGAGACGGACATCGCCGCCCTGGAGGCGAAGCTGTCCGCGCTCGCCGCGCCCGACCCGCTGAGCGAGGTGTTCGAGACCGGCCCCGGCGCGGCTGACCGGTGGGTGGCCGCCGACATCGCCGTGCAGCGCACCGTGGCCGCCATCGTGCTCGGCCCGCGCGGGGCGCTCGGCCAGCCGCGTATCCGACGCGTGGCCGACAGCACCTCCCCGGCCGTACGCGACCGCGTCCGCTGGCACAAGGCGGAGGTGACGGCAGCATGAGCGACGACATCCGCGAGCCGCTGTACGGCGCTCAGGCGGCCGAAGTCGGCCAGGCCCTACGCCGGTTGCTGGCCACGGGCACAAGGCCGGAGACGGCTCCTCAGCGTCCCGTGCTGACGCCGTTCCGGGTCGCCCTGCTGCGCCGCCGCGCCTGACCCACCCACGCACAGCACGGAGCCCGGCCGGGCATCATCACCGGCCGGGCTCCGTGCTGTTGGGGGCTACAGCATCCGTGCAGCCCAGATCCTCGTCATGATCCGCAGCAGGTCCGGGTCGATCAGCTCCACGTCGTCGGCGTGCTCACGGTGCGCCCACACGTCCCACCCCGGCCCCGAGTTGCCCAGCTCGTGAGCCACGATCACCCCGTCCGCCGGGTCGGTGATCTCCTCGTCGCACGCCCGGCACACGCGCACGCCCGCCGTCACTGCGCATCACCCCGGCGCCAGTGGCACTCGCACCCGCACCGCCGCGTGAGCAGGACCGTCCCGTTCGAGTACGGCAGCGGCACGTCCCGGGTCTGGTTGCACATGCGGTGCACGTCCCGGTAGTCCGGCCGCTGGCCCAGCGTGCACTCGGCCGACAGCGGCGGCCGGTCCGTCGCGGGGGCGCTCACCGCTCGGCCGCCTGGTGCGTGCGCATCTCCACGTTCAGGTCAGTGACCTTGCTCAGGTCGCCGTCGCGCCGCGCCTGTTCCCGCTCCCGGGCCAGCGCTCCGCACACGTCGCACCCGTCCACCGGCACCGGTTCCGCTTCCGGCAGACCCACGTGCACCGGCTCCGCCATCGTCGTCTTGTTCATGATCCCCTCGCTCCCTCGCAGGTCACCTCACCTTCGTGTTGGCGCACCACCCGTCACAATTGGGCCGCCCTATAGCCCGGCCCTATATCGTTGAATTCATGGGGGATTCCGCACCTGACCTCTGGTCCCACCCGCAGCTCATCGCCGCCGTCACCGCCGAGGACTGGGGCACGGTGCTGCGTACGTACCGGCGGCTGACCGGCCTGAGCCAGACCAAGCTGGGCGAGCGCGTCGGCCTGGTCCAGCCCGACGTCTCCGCCATCGAGCGCGGCCACCGCCGGGTCACCTCGGTCGAGGTCCGGCAGCGCATCGTCACCGGCCTGGACATCCCGACCGATCTTGTGCGCGTCCGCGCTGAGGCTCCGGCCGCTCCGGTGGCGGGGCTGGTGCTCCCCGGCCCCGGGCCGGATGACGACCTGCTCACCCGGGTGACTTCCGTGGTCGAGTCCGAACACCGCGTAGACGCACCCACGTTGGACTGGCTCGACCGGCTGCTCGCCGAACACCGCCGCGCCGAGGACGAGATCGGCTCGCGGCCCCTGGTGGACCTCATGCGCCAGCAACTCCGCACGGTCGTCAACCTGTACGCCTCCGCCCGTGGGCCCCTGGCTGACCGTGTCGTCCGCCTCGCCGCCGAGCACGCGCAGTTCCTGGCCTGGATGGCGCAGGACCAGGGCCAGACAGCCGCCGCGCTCGCCTGGTACGACCGCTCGCACGAATGGGCGCTGGAGGCCGGAGACGCCAACATGGCCGCGACGACGCTGAGCATGAAGGCGCACATGGCGTGGTCGGGCGGCCGGGGTGACAGGGCCGTCCGGCTGGCTGAGGCGGCACGCTGGTCGGCCCCCGGGGCGTCCCTCGGAGTGCAGGGCATGGCCGCGCAGATGGCCGCCCGGGGTCACGCCCTCAACCGCGACGCCGACGACGCCACCCGCCTCCTGGACGAGGCGCAGGATCTCATCAGCCGGGCCGCCGAGCACCCCGAGGACGAGCCCGTCTGGATGTACTTCTACGGCGAGACCTGGTTCACCCTCCAGCGGGGCATGGCCGCGCTGCACCTGCGGGACTGGCGCGCGGCCGTGGATCACCTCACGGTCGGGCTGGCCGCCCTGCCGGACGACTACCGCCGGGACAAGACCTGGTACCGCACGTGCCTGGCGCACGCCTACGCCGGAGCCGGGGAGGCTCCCCAGGCTCTCGCCGTGGCGCTGGAGGCCGTGCCCGATGCCGCAGCCATCGGCCGCCCGCACTCCTGGAACGAGCTGCACACCACAGCCGCCGTGCTGCTGCGCCGGAGTGCCCCCGAGGGTCAACAACTCATCGCCGCTCTTCGCGAGTTGGACTGACCCGGACCCTTTGCCGGCTCACCATGCGTCCCGTGAGTCACACCAGATCATTTAACGAATTCGCCCAGGTCAGACGGGGTAAAGTACGCCCCTGAACTCTCTGGAATTCCGCCGAATCCTGCCGTACGTTGGGAGTCGCAAGACGACCACGAGACCACGGACCAGACACACAGGTCCGTGGTCTCTTCTGTGTGCTGGGCCGGGTCCTGTCCCGACAGGAGCCCCATGGACACACCCGCCACCCTGGACGAGGTGCGCGCCTGGCCCGCGCTCGTCTCCCTCACGCAGGCCGCCCGCGCCCTCAACATCAGCCGGACCACCGCCTTCACCCTGGCCGCGCGGGGGCAGTTCCCCGTGCCCATCGAACGTGCCCTCGGGCAGCAGCGCGTCCGCACGGCTGACCTCATCCGCTACCTGGAGGGCGAGAGCGGGGGCACGGCATGACCGTCTACCTCTGCCTCGCCGCTGCCGCCGGGGGCTGGCTCTACCTCCGGTACCTGCTGCGGGAGCGGAAGGCCACCCGTTCCGCACGCCGCCAGCGCCGGGCACACGAGAAGGCCGCGTCTCCCACCCTGTCCGCGCGCCTGCTCCAGGCGTGGCGCTGGACGGCGCCCCGGGCCTTCCCGTGGGCGTTCCGCTGGCGTCCGGCCCGGCGTCCGCGTAGGGGTGTCCCGCTGGCCCGGCCGGGGGTGCTCGCGCCCTGGGTGCGGGTGAAGCTCAGTCAGCACCTGCTCGTCACCGGCGTCACCGGCTCCGGCAAGTCGTGCGTGTTCATCGCGCTGGCGACGTCGGCGCGCGCGGCCGGGATGGACGTCGAGTTCTGGGACGCCAAGGACGGCCTGGAGGGTCAGCCCTACGAGGCCGCAGGCATCCCCGTCGTGGAGCTGGACGACCAGCCCGCCCGGCTGGGCTGGCTGCTGGGGGAGGAGCTGCCCCGCCGGGCGGCCGTGCTCAAGGCGCGCGGTGCCCGCATGTGGGACCCCGACGTGGATGGGCCCGAACTGGTCCTGATCCTGGATGAGTTGGGCGTCTCCATGACCGTGTTGCCGACCGGCCCAGTGGCCACGCTGATCAAGAAGTGCCGCGCGTACGGCCTCTGGATCTGGGGCGGCGAACAGATCGGCAAGGCGAGCACGGTCGACACCGACATCCGGTCTCAGTTCCAGGGCCGTATCGCGCTCCAGGTCGGCCGGGCGTCCGATGCCCGCATCGTGCTCGGGGACGAGTCCGTGGCCGACGGCTGGGCCCCGCACGAGCTGCCCTCCCGCTGGCTGCTGGTCAAGGACGCGGACCACAAGAAGCCGCGCCCGGCCCGCTGCGCCACGGTGTCCGATGCGCTGCTCCAGCGCTACCCGATGCGCCCGCGCGTCTCGCTCGTCAAGGCGCCTGAGCCCGTTGCCGTTGCCCCCGTTGCACACGCCTTTGACCTGGGCGGACGCCCGCAACACGCAACAGGCAACACCCGCACGGACGAGTTCGCGGAGGAGATCGAACGCGCGCTGCTCGGGGGTCCGGCGGGCGTGCGGGAGATCGCCCGTGCCACCGGCCGCAACCCCGGCTCCGTGCACCGCAAGATCCAGCAAATGACCGCCCGGGGCCTGGTGCGCAGCACCCCGGACGGCCTGGCCCTCCCCCACGTGACGGAAGAGGAGTAACCCCATGCTCGCACCCATGCCGGTGAAGGAGCGGAAGGCCCGGCGACCCATCGCCGAAGTCTTCCCGGACTTCGCCCTGTTCGTCCTCGGGGTCGCCGGACTCGTGCTGTCCGGCTGGTCCCTGAGCACCCTCCTGCACGACCAGGCCGGGGCCCCCTGGCCGGTGGCCCTGTTCGCCGTGGCCGTGTTCGACGTCGTGGCCATGGCCGCGTGCTTCCTGGTCTACCAGCGCCGGGCGGACCCCTGGGCCGCCGCCGGGGCCCGGCTGACCATGACGGGCGCGCTGGTGGCGAGTGCCGTGGTCAACGGCGCGCACGGCTACGCCCTCGGGGGGTGGACGACGGCCGCCGTGCTGGCCGCCGCCCCGCTGGCCTTCGAGGTCGTGTTCGAGCTGCGGCACCGCACCCTGACCGGGCTCATCTGGGTCCTGTTCCGCAAGGAGGCCATGACCCGGCTCAAGCTCGACGCCTGGGAGCGGATCGCAGTCCCGCTGGAGAACGGCGACCGGTTCACCGTCTCCGGCCGTCCGGCCGAGGCCGCCGCGACCGTGGAGCGCATCCGGAACGGCTCAGCTCAGCCCAGGCCGTCTCAGGCTCAGCTCACGACTCAAGAGCCTGGCTCGGCTCAGCTCACTGAGCCTGCGGCTCAGGTCGATGAGCTGGCCCGGCGGCTCAACGGCGGGGAACGGCTCACCAAGTCGTCCGCCGCGAAGGTTCTCGGCGTCAGTGAGGCCACCGCCGGGCGCCGTCTGCGTGAGGCCAAGGACCGGGTCGGAGGTGGCTACCTGTGATCGAGTTCGGTGCACTGATCGCCCTGGCGATCCTGCTCGCAGCCTCCAAGTCCGACCGCGTGAAGGTCTCGATCGCCATCGTGGCGACGGTGGTCCTCATGGGTGGCTTCGGAGAGTTCGGGTCCGTCGTGACCAACATCCTCAGCAACCTGAGCTGACCGAGACGAAGAGCCCCGCCGGGCCGTACCCGGCGGGGCTCTGTCGTGCCTTATTTAGGTTATTCGCCGGCAGTGGTCGCCCCAGCTCAGGCGGGCCAGATGCGCCCGTCGGCGTCCACGCGGGCCTGGCGGCACTCCCGCAGGCTCCGCAGCGCCCCGCCGAACAGGCTCCGGTCGTACGCCGACAGCATCTCCATCAGCTCGTCGGCGGTGCGGCCGGGGTTGGCCTGGACGTGGCGCAGCGCCTTACGGCGCAGGAACGGGCTCACCCCGTCGACCCCGCCGCCCATCAGGAGAGGCCCGCCTGGACCAGGTGATCGGCGATTTGTTCGCGGACGTCCTGGGGCAGCTCCCGGATGAACTCGCCCAGCGTCGTCACGGACGGGGGCCAGAACCATCCCCGGATCAGCTCCATGGCCGCGACGGCGTGCTGTGCGCGGCGGTCGGCCTCCACTAGCTGAGCCCGCGTCGCGTCCATGACGCTCGGCGGCCCGGCCACGAGGCTGACCCCCGTCCGCTGCTCGACGACGCGCACGATCGCCGCTGCTGCCTCGTCGCTCGCGCGGCGGATGTCAGCCAGGGCCTCCCGTCCCTGGGCGACGATCTCGGCTCGTTGTTCGTCCATGGTCAACTCCTCCTGTGTCCTCGCCAGTTGGAGCGGCCCGGTACCGGTGCTCGCCGTTGTCGCTGATGCGGACGACCTTGCCCCGGCGCACCAGCGCCTCCAGCCGGTGACGGGCCTGTCCCGTGCTGCACCCGGTCAGTGCGCCGACCGTGGCCGCCGTGACGGCGGCCACGCCGTTGGCCTCCAGGAAGCCGAGGATGCGTTCGTGCGGCCTCAGCGGGGGCGGTGCGGTCCAGTGCCGCCCGCTCACCGCCGGGCCGCCCGTCGGTCCGACGTCCCGAACAGGGCGGTGTGCCCGGCGCAGTAGGTGTCCCGCGAGCACCCGCACGGCAGGTCGCCCGAGGCCGTGAAACCGGCCCGCCGCCGGGCCTGGACGCCCGCCTGACGGGCGACGGAGGGGTCCAGCGCGGAGTACGCCCGAGCCGCCGCCGTACGCCGGGAGACGGCCGCCCTGACGGCTGCCTCGGCCGCGCTGAACTCCTGGCGTGCGCGGTCGCGTTCGGCTGCCTGACGGCTGGCCGTCTCGGTCTGGCGCAGGGCGGCCATCGCCCGCCGGGTGGCTTCGGCCTCCGTGGTCCAGCGGGCACGGTCGGCGGGGCATGGCTCACCCAGCAGGGCGCGGTACGCCGGGGTGTCCTCGGGGCCGTGGGTCTCATGCACGCGGGCCGACGTCGCCGCCCAGCAGGTCGCGCAGACGCCGTCCCGGCGGAGCTGATTGCGGCTGGCCGCTGCTTCGAGGACGTCACGACCGAAGAGAGCGAACGCGTCGGCGGGCAGCAGGCGCAGGGCGTTACGGCCGCGTGGGGGCCGGGCGTAGTCGACCGGGAGGTACCCCGAGGCGTTGCCCGTGGGGCCGTTCAGCAGGTTGTCCAGTCCCTGGGCGAAGCCCTCTGCGTCCGGGTGACGGCGCGCGGCCTCCGCGCGGCGCTGGGCGGCCATGCGCTGCACCGAGGCCAGCGAGACCCGGGCCGGGTTGGAGCCGGACTCCCGCACCAGCCGCCCGGCGCGCATCGCCTCGTACGCGGCGACGTCAGAAATGCTGAGCCGCCGGGCTGCCTCGGCGACGGATAGGGATTCCATAAATGCGCCCCTTTAGCTGCGCGGATGGGTTTGTTAAGAAGACGGTACAGTGGGAATGGGCCTCCCCCAAATACGGATGATCTGCGTCGGTCCGGCAGGGGGAGGCTCCTTTATCTAAATCGGAATTAAATCGATGAAGATAAATAGGAACCTACAAACTTCGGTGCCTGGTAATGGCGAGGGTTTCGATCCCGGATTTAGCCGGGCAGAATAGGGGTGAGGCCGCTCCGGCGGCCGACGGGACCAGCCGGGCCAGACCCGTGGAGGCCGCCAAGCCTCGTCCTGGAGCTGGGAGCGCCATACGAGCGCGGAAGTCTGAAGGCACAGGCGGCCCGCGAAGACACTCGATCTTCGTGGAGGGCTCCATGCCCCGGCAGTACACGATGTCCGACAAGGCGCGTGCAGCTCGCAGTAAAGGCGGAAAGGCCGCGCAGACACTCGACGCGTACATCACGCGAATCGTCGACCGCGCCCCGGAACTCACCGACGCCCAGATAGCGCGCCTGCGCACGCTGCTGCGTCCCGTTTCCGGGGGGTCAGCGGAATGATCCAGACACACGAAAGCCGGGGTTCCCAGGCCCCGGCAATCGCAGAAGAGGACGCCACCAACGTCACTGGTAAGCATACCCAGGGCGGCACCGGAATTACCTCGACCGGCGAAGGTAATTCTCCGCTCTCCTCGGAGCACCGCGCCTTCCTGAACGGGCAGGCGATCACGGACGAGGTTCTGGCGGAGTTCGGCGTCCGGACGGTCACCCGGGACGAGGCGCTGGCGGCGGGCCTCCCGCCGTACTTCGTGCGCAGCGGCGGCATCCTGTTCACGTGGACCCGGCAGGACGGCACGACCGTGTCCCAGTTCCTGCCCGACGAGCCCGTGATCCAGGACGACGGCAAGCCCGCCAAGTACGTCTTCCCGCAAGGCTCGGGCAGCGTGCTGACGGTCTTCCGCCGGGCGGCCGATGGTGAGCCCTACCTGTTCGTGGAAGGCACCAAGCAGTCCCTCGCCGTGACGTCTTGGGCCCCCGAGGGCTGGGGGGTTGTCGGCACACCCGGCTGCACCACCTGGTACGGCGAAGAGCTGGACTGGGCTGAGGATCACGAAGTCGTCGCCATGTTCGACAAGGACGTGAACGGCAACCCCCGGGTCTGGGACGCCGCCAGTGAACTGCGGGATGCGCTGGACCTGGTGGACGCGGGCAAGGTGCGGTTCGCGCGGCTGGCCGGGGCAGGCGCCAAAGACGGCATGGATGACGTGCTGGGCCGGAAGGCACCCGACAGGCGCGCGGCCCTGATCGTCAAGCTGCGGGACAAGGCGACGGGGAACCTGGGACGCCGCCCGGCTCAGCGGCTGGACCCCGAGGAGTCCGCCCCGCCAGACACTGGCGGCCGGGTGGGTGTGGCCGTCAACCGCGACCGCCGCGAGGTGATCGGCAAGATCCTCACCGCGATCAAGGACGAGTGGGACGGCCGGGAGCTGTTCAACTTCGGCGGGGCGATCACGCGGCTGGCCGGGTCGGCTCTGGAGCCCCTGGAGAAGGGGGCGTTCCTCAAGCTCCTGACGGACGCCGTAGCGGCCTACAACTACACGCCGGGCACAGCCACCCGGCCCGCCAAGTACGAACCCGCCTGGCCCGACACACAGACCGTGTCGGCCGTGCTGAGCTGCGCACGGGACTTCCTGCCGCTGGAGCGGGTGATGCGTGCGCCGTACGTCCGGCGGGACGGCACAGTGTGCGCCGAACCCGGGTACGACGCCGCCTCGTGTACCTGGCTGGAGCTGGACGAGGGGGTCAAGGTCGACGTACCCGACGACCCCTCGCCGGAGCAGATCGCGGCGGCCCTGGAGCTGCTGCGGGACGAGCTGCTGGGGGACATGCCGTTCCCGTCGGACGCCGACCGGGCCAACGCGCTGGCCGCGCTGCTGACGCCGTTCATCCGGGACCGTATCGACCTCGCGCCGCTGGCCGTGGTCGACGGCAACGGGATGGGGGTGGGCAAGAACCTCTTCGCGGACGTGTTGTCGATCATCGTGTTCGGGGGTCCGGCCGAGCCCCGGCCGCTGTCTGGTGACAACGAGGAGGTGCGCAAGACCCTGACGGCGGCGCTGCGGCACGGGGAATCTCTGGTGGTGTTCGACGAGGCGCACACCCTCCAGGGCACCGCGCTGGCGCAGGTGCTGACGGCTGAGACCTGGAAGGACCGCGTGCTGGGGGTGTCGGAGGACATCCGGCTGCCCAACAACGTCACCTGGGTCGCGCTGGGCAACAACGTGCGGGTCAACGGGGACATCACCCGCCGCGTGTACTGGATCAAGCTCGCTCCCACGTACGCCAACCCCCAGGACCGCCCGGCCGACAGCTTCCGGCACCCGCACCTGAAGGACTGGGCACGGGAGCACCGTTCAGAGCTGCTGACGGCGGTGCTGACGCTCATCCGGGCGTGGTACGTGGCCGGGTGCCCGTTCCGGCCCGGCGCGGAGTCGTTCGGCTCCTTCGGCAAGTGGGAACGGACCGTCGGCGGCATCCTCCAGACGGCCGGTCAGACGGGCTTCCTGGAGGGGCTGAGGGCCAAGCGCGAGGAATCCGACTTCGCCGGGTCGGCTTGGCTGGAGCACCTGGCATGGCTGCACGAGAGGTTCGGCGGGGGCGGGTTCACGACCGGGGATGTCGACCGGGAACGGAGCCGCGACCCGAGGAACTTCGCATCACCCCCGGGCCTGGAGGACATCACCCCCGACTGGACCCGCCGACTGGGCTACGTGTACCGGGGTGTCCTGGACCGTAACCGGGCGGGATACACGCTGGTCAAGGTGGGTCTAGGGCACAACAAGGTGGTCAAGTACGGGATCAAGAAAGAAGGCTCGGGGGGTGATGGGGGTGATGGGGGTGATGTCTCCCCCTCCTTCAGCGGAAACGGCTTCAAGCCCTCTGTTCCGGCCCCTGCCCGTAACGCGTTTCCGGGAGGGGGAGTAGTCGGATCACCCCCATCACCCCCATCACCCCCGGCCGGGTGCCTCGGGCGCCCCCACTGCCAGCCGGACCCCTTTGCGGACGGACTTGTCATCGTGCACGTCCCCGACTGCCCCGAGCGTCCCTGACCCGCCCCACCGGGGAGCCGGACGGGCTCCCCGGCCCCCACCCCGAACGGAGAAACGATCATGTCTCATCGTCCGCCCGCGTTCCGGGACGACCGGCCCGGCCCGCTCTTCGGGACCATGGCGCTCCGAGGGCAGCCCCTCTGCTACGAGTGCGAGGGCGGCCCTCGCTGCCTCCACCCCGAGGGGCGGTTCGAGGACGCCGTCACGGTCCAGCCCGAGCGCCCGGACCAGCCCGGGTATCTCAGCATCGCTCTCGTGTGCTGCAACTGTGGTGCCCGGCACACCGTGTTCGCCGGAGGGGACGCTTACCGCACTTCTCCGGGGCGGCCACCTGTGTACTCCAACGCCCTGGACTTCCGCCTGCTGGTCAACTCCGAGGTGCCTCCGGAGGCTCGACCATGAGGCCCTGCCGCAAGAACCGCTACGCCACCGAGGACCACGCTCGCGCGGCGTTCGACTGCCACCCCCGGCGGAAGAATGAGCCGTACGTGATCGTCCATCACACCAAGTGCGGCGGCTGGCACATCGTGCCCCGGAGCGAGGAGCGCCGGTTCACCGGCTTCCGCTTCAACACCCCGGCGTCCCCGGCGCCGACCGCCCCGTCCCGCTGGCGCAGCCGGTGGTACAACGCGGGCGCCTACGCCGCCGGGGACGCCGTCGAGCACGACGGCCGGGCGTGGCTCGTCGTCGTGAACTACACCATGGACCCACCCGGCGCCTCTGACTCCTGGCGTGAGGTGACCACGTGCATGGGTGAGCCGCTGTGCGCCCCGGCCCTGTGTGGGCCACCCTGCCACCATCCGGCGTGCCCGGTGAGGTCTTTGCCGGCTCACCACCTGCCACATGCGTAACACCCGGAAGGAGACGACCATGAGCGCACCGCCGGACGAGGCCGCCCGGACGAACAGCCCTGGAGCTGGCCCGGACGCCGGACAAATCGACGACAAGATCATCGGCCTGGCGGCTGCGGGCTTGCCCGTCCGCCGGATCGCCGCCGAGGTCGGCATGCCCAAGTCCACCGTGCAGGACCGGCTGACGCACCTGCTGCGCACCCGCACTCAGCGCGCGTCGGACGAGTTCGTCGCCATGCGTGAGGTCCGCCTGGAAGATCTGTTCCGCCGGGCGTACGCGGTCGTGGCCACGGCGGAGAAGGGCTCCGACGCCTGGGGCCGGGCGTGGGACCGCTGCCTGCGGGCGGAGGAGTCCCTGCGCAAGCTCAAGGGCGCGGACGCCCCCGAGGCCATGACCATCGCTCTGGAGCGCCGGGTCGACGAAGAAGCCACCGACGTTGTTGAGGTGCTGCTCAAGGTGATCCCCGATGCGCTGGGGGCCGCCGATCTGGACGGCGCCTTCCGGGCCAAGCTCACCCAGTACGCCCTGGAGCTGGCCGGGTGGCACCTGCGCTCGACCGGCGGCGAAGACCCCGGCCCGGCGCCGGAGGCACCCCGGCCGCAGCTCGCCCTGCCGCCGGGCCCGTCGGCCGCGCAGCCGCCGGAGGCTCCGTCCCCTCCGCGCTATCGCGAGCCGGACGGCGCGGATGCCGTGCTGGCTCAACTGGCGAACTTCGAGGACGAGTTCGGCCCCCTGGAGGACGACGATGAAGACTGACCGCCGTAAGCAGATCAAGAAGCGGCTCCGCGAGATCGCCCGCAACCCGTCGGCCCCCGGCGCGGCCGAGGAGGCGCAGCGGCTGACGGCGGAGTACAAGCGGCTCCAGTCGGCTGAGCGCACCTCAGCGGCCGAGCCCGCCCCCGCCGACCCTGACGCGGAGGCCGTCGCCACGTGGCCGCCGGAGCTGCGCGCCCGGCTCCAGCGCTCGTCCTTCAACCGGGTCGTCGACCGGGGCTCTTCGGTGCACGACCCCGGCGGCTGGGGCACCCTGAACGACCTGCGAAACGGCCGCTAACCTCGCCGTCTGTGAATCGCTGGCACTCGCTCCGCCTCGCCAGCGATTCCCTGGTGTGCCCCGCTCCCCGGATCAGGCCGACTTTACGACCGTAAACGCGTCTGACCAGCGGCGACGTGCCATGGAATCGAAGGCCGTAGGTGACACCTTGTCGACGGTCAGGATGACGGTCCGCGCCGTGTCGGCGGCCTGTGCCATACGTCTCCCACCCCGAGGGTTCGCGTTCTCGGCACGGCGAAGGCGTCAGGATGGCGCAGTCGCCGCGCCGGCTCGGCCCCATCGTATGTTCGATGCGCCCGCTTCGCTCGGGTATGACGCTCAACCGCGACGCGGGGCGAGCACGCAGAACTCGTTGCCCTCCGGATCGGCGAGGGTGACCCAGCTCTCCTCGCCGGTCTGGCCGACGTCCGCGTGGCGCGCGCCGAGCGCGAGGAGGCGGCTGACCTCCGCGTCCTGGTCCTCGGGGCGGAAGTCGAGGTGGAGGCGGTTCTTGACGGACTTGCCCTCCGGGACCGGCGCGAAGATCAGCCCGGGCAGGCGGTCCTTCTCGGGCCGGATCTCGTACTCCTCGGCCGAGTCGTTCAGCACGACCCAGCCGAGCGCCTCGGCCCACCAGCGCCCCAGCGCCACGGGATCGGCCGCGTCCACGTTCACCTGTTCCCACTCCAGTGCCATGGGCACAGCGTAGTGAAAACTGGGTACCACGGACGGTGACCACGACACGAGGAGGCAGCCGGAATGACGCGCCCGATCACGGCAGGGGTGGACGGATCGGAGGAGAGCCTGGCCGGGCTGGCCTGGGCCGCCCGCGAGGCGGTCCGCCGCGGGCTCGCCCTGCGGGTGGTGCACGCCTGGCGGTTCCAACCGCACGAGGCGATCGACGCGGGATACGCCAAGGACGCCGACACCCAGGCCCAGTGGGTACGGGAGGGGCTGACCGAGGCCGCCCGTTCCGTCACCGAACGGCATCCGGGCCTGGAGGTCACCACCGACGTCCTCGACGGCGGGCCGGCCGAGACGCTGGTCGCCGCGGCGGCGGACGCCGGCATGCTCGTGCTGGGGTCACGCGGCCACGGCGCGGTCGTCGGGTTCCTGCTGGGCTCCGTCGGACAGCAGGTGATCGCGGGGGCGACCCGGCCCGTCGTCCTCGTACGGGCCGGGGACCAGCCCTCCGCCGAGGCCGCCGGACGCGAGGTCGTCGTCGGTCAGCACGGGACCGCGGACGACAGCGCCGGCGCGCTGCGCTTCGCCTTCGAGACGGCCGCCGCGCGCGGCGCGACCGTGCGCGCCGTGCGGGCCTGGACCCTGCCGCCGCTGTTCGCCTACAGCCCGGGCTCGCTGAAGCTGCTCGACGAGGCCGGCGGCCTGGAGCCGTACGAGAAGAAGGCCCTGGGCGAGGCACTGCAGCCGTGGCGGGAACGCTTCCCGGACGTCCAGGTCGTCGAGCACGTCGAGATGGGCAGCGCCGGGCAGGTGCTGCTGTCCGTGGCCGGACGGGCCCAGCTGATGGTCGTCGGGCGCCGCGCCCGTCGTACGGCCGTGGGCGCCCGGATCGGCTCGGTGGCGCACGGCGTCCTGCACCACGCGGACTGCCCGGTGGCCGTGGTGCCGCACGCCTGAGTCAGTCGGACGTCGTCGGCTGCAGCGTCTCCCGGGCCTTGGGCAGGATGTTGGTGATGTAGTCCTCGACCACCGCGTCCAGGCCGATGTCGTGCTGCACCCGCTCGGACAGGTACCAGCGGTGTTCGAGCAGCTCGTGGTAGATCTCGGCCGGGTCCATCGAACCGCGCAGCTCCAGCGGTACGGCCCGCACCGTGGGGCGGAAGACGTCGCGCACCCAGCGGTGCGCGAGCACCTCGGGGCGGGCGCCGAGGGGGTCGCCCGGGGCGTAGTCGTCCTGGGTGGCCATCCAGCTCTCCAGGTCGTTCAGCAGCCGCCGGGCCTGGTTCTCCTCGGTGTCCAGGCCCGTGAGGCGCAGCAGTTGACGCTGGTGGTGGCCGGCGTCGACGACCTTCGGCACGAAGGTGACCGTGTCACCGTTGGCGGCGTGCTCGATCTGCATCTCGGCGACGTCGAAACCGAGGTCGTTCAGGCGGCGTATCCGGCGCTCTATGTAGTGGTACTTGCCCGCCGGGTAGACGGAGGTGCGGGTCAGCTCCTGCCACAGGCTCCGGTAGCGGGCGCAGATCTCGGTGCCGAACTCGATCGGGTCCACGGAGGGGTGCAGCGCCCCGGACGCCTCCAGGTCCAGCAGCTCCCCGCTGATGTTGACCCGGGCGAGGTCGAGGTCGTAGTCGCGCTGGCCTTCGCTGAGCTGGGGGTGCAGGTCGCCCGTCTCGGCGTCCACGAGATACGCCGCGTAGGCGCCGGCGTCGCGCCGGAACAGCGTGTTGGACAGTGAGCAGTCGCCCCAGGCGAACCCGGCGAGGTGGAGGCGGACCAGGAGTACGGCCAGCGCGTCCATGAGGCGGTGCATGGTCGCCGGGCGCATCGTCGTCTCGAACATCGAGCGGTACGGCTGCGAGCCGCCCAGGTGCCGGGTGACCAGGACCGACTCCAGCGGGCCGTTGCCCGCGTCAGTACGCCCGGTGACCACGGCCAGCGGGTCCACCGCCGGGATGCCGAGCCGGTCCAGGTCGCGCAGCAGCTCGTACTCGCGCAGCGCCGGGCGCTCGGCGAGCTCCTTGACGGCGATCACCTCGTCGCCGGCCCGGGCGTAGCGCACGACGTGCCGGGATATGCCGCGCGGCAGCGGGACGAGGACGTCCTGCGGCCATTCCTCCAGGGGCACGTCCCAGGGCAGCTCCAGCAGGAGCGCGGGATGCTCCGGGTTCGTCGCGCTGATCTGCAGTGCCATGGGCCGTTCGTCCTCGCCTCGCCGGTGATCGTCACCTCACCCTAGAGCGCGCGTTCCCGGGCCTGAAGAGCGGCGTCGCGCACCGAGCCCCGGTGCACCGGCCCGTGCCCGGGCAGCAGTACGTCGCCCTTGAGCCCTTCGAACACGTCCAGCGAGACCACCGCACGGGAGCGCTCGTGGTGGAACATGTCGGGCAGCAGCTGCGGTCCCTTGAGCCGCGAGGTGGGGTGCCCGCTGACCAGGGCGTCGCCCGCGATCACCACGCCGGCGTCCGGCAGATGGAAGGCGCAGTGCCCGTCGGTGTGGCCGGGCGTGTGCACCGGTACGGGACGGCCGGGCAGGTCCAGCGGACCGGCCGACGGGAACGCCTCGGGGGCGTCGACCGGCACGTGCGCGGTGCCGCCCGAGCGGATCGCGTGGATCGCCCAGGGCAGCACACCGGGCCGCCAGCCGTTCTTCAGGACCGTCCCCACGTTCACCTGGTGCAGGAACTCCCGGCGGGCGTGCGGCACTTCGGCCTCGTGGAGGTATATGGGGGTGCCGTACGTGTCGCGCAGGTACTCCGCGTTGCCCAGGTGGTCCGTGTGCGCGTGTGTGATCAGTACGGCCGTCACCGCCTCCGGCGAACTCCCCACTTCCGCGAGCGAGGCGAGGAGCTTGGCCCGGTCCCCGGGGTAGCCGGTGTCGATCAGCGTGACCGTATCGCCCTCGGTCAGGATCACCCAGTTCGTGTTGCTGCCGTGGACCAGGTAGGTGCCGTCGGCGACTTGCTGTAGGTCTGCCCGCATGATCGTCCCCGGTGGTGAGGTCCGTGCCCGACGGACACAGGAAAGCAGATCAGGATGAAAGCGCGTCCGGCGGGGCCGGACGCATCCCGAACAGGAACCGCGTCAGCCGCGTTCTGCGCACCACGAACTCGTACAGCGCGAGGATCACCGCCAGCGAACCGGTCACGATCACCGCGTACTCGACCACGATCGGCGCCGACCAGCCCACCACGCCGTACGCGAGCGCGACGACGACCGGCTGGTGCAGCACGTACAACGGCAGGGCGGCGAGCCCGAGATACATCATCGCGCGCGAGGGCGGCGCGGCCTCGCGCGGCCGGTCAAGCAGCCCGAGGACGGCCATCACCCAGCACCAGCCCGCCGCCCCGAACACCGCCCGGGTCACCAGCGCGAACGGGCCCCACTCGGTGAACGGGTCGTCCAGGGCCAGGAACCCGGGCGCGCTCCCCGCGAACAGCACCAGCCCGGCCACTCCCACCGGCACGGCGAGCCGGCGCAGTGCGGCACGGACGCGTGCGTCGTCGGCCAGGGCGTAGCCGAAGAGGAAGAACACCAGGTAGGCCCAGCGGTTCCAGCCCGCGAAGCCCTCCTCCATGCCCAGGAACGCGTTGATCGCGGCGAGCGGCACGGCGGGCAGCAGGAGCAGCGCCGGACGCCGCTCCACCGCCTGCCACAGGGGCTGAGACCAGGCGGCCAGCGGCGCCGCGACCGGGGCCAGGAGCAGGCTGAAGGCGAGGAGCAGCACGACGAACCACAGATGCCCGGTCTCGAAGTGCTCCCCGTCGAGGACGAAGGGGAAGTCGGCCGCCTCCAGGCGGACGGTGAGGAAGCGGGGCCAAAAACGCCAGTACGACTCCTCGTAGCCGGCGTCGGCGGCCCGCAGCCGCAGCCACTGGGGGAGCGGGCACAGGACGACCGTGGCGAAGACCAGCGGAACGCCCAGGCGCAGCAGGCGTTCACGGGTGAAGCGGGCCGGCCCGCGGCGTCGGATCGAGTGACGGGAGCCGAGCCCGGCGATGAGGAACAGCATGGGCATCGCCCACACGACCCCGAACCCGGCCAGCACGGTGACGGCGTCGGTCGTCTGCGCGTTCTTGACGTAGAAGTCGTCGTCCGGCGCGAAGACGAGGCCGGAGTGGAAGAAGACCAGGCCGAGGACGACGAAGACCCGCAGCGCGTCCAACTCGCCGCGCCGGGGAGCGGTTGCCGGTGCCTGCGTCGGAGCGCTCACCCGCCTCAGTGTGGGGGCGCGGCGGGGCTTCGCCCAGAGGAAGGGCTGCCTCCGGCACCGTCCGCCGGAGGCAGCCCCGCGCGCACCCGAAGCTGCCGCCTCTGCAGCCTCACTGCACGCCGTGCGGGCGGAACTGGACGCTGATGCGCGGTCCCGTGGCGCGCGTGGTCTTCGGTATGGAGTGTTCCCAGGTCCGCTGGCAGGAGCCGCCCATCACGATGAGGTCGCCGTGCCCCAGCGCACGGCGCACCGTCTCGCCGCCGCCCCGCACCGGACGCAGCAGCAGATCCCGGGGCGCGCCCACGGAGAGGATGGCGACCATCGTGTCCTCGCGCGCACCCCGCCCGATCCGGTCCCCGTGCCAGGCCACGCTGTCCCGGCCGTCGCGGTAGTAGCAGAGACCGGCCGTGGTGAACGGTTCGCCCAGTTCCTCGGCGTAGTGCGCGGACAGCGAGTCCCGGGCTTTTGCGAGCGCCGGGTGCGGGAGTGCGTCGTCCGCGCCGTAGAAGGCGAGCAGGCGCGGTACGTCGACCACGTGGTCGTACATCGTGCGCCGTTCGGCACGCCAGGGCACCTCGGCGGCGAGCTGTTCGAACAGCGCGTCGGCCCCGCTGAGCCAGCCGGGCAGCACGTCGATCCAGGCGCCATGGGCGAGCCGCGTGCGGCGGATCCCGGTCAGGGAGCCGAGCCGCAGCTCGTCGGTCTGGTCGAACAGGGAGCCCTGGAGATGCGTGGCCATGCTTTCAGCGTACCCCTGAAATCGAAAATCTGTTCTCATCGGATGCCCGGCGGATGCCGACGGATGCCGACGGGCACCCGATCGGATGCCCTCCGGCTCTTTGGATGCATTCGTGTATCGGATACATTCACGTATCGAACGGAGGTCCCGGGATGGCGGTGGAGGACACGACCAGGCGCGTCACCAAGCGCCGCGTCCGCACGCGGGCCAACCTCCTCGACGCCGCCTTCGCGGTGTTCGCCGCCAAGGGCTTCGGCCGGGTCTCCATCGAGGAGGTCTGCGAGGCCGCCGGCTACAGCAGGGGCGCCTTCTACTCCAACTTCGACAGCCTGGACGAGCTGTTCTTCGCGCTCTACCGGCAGCGCGCGGACCTGATCGCGGAGCAGGTGTCCGGGGCGCTCGCCGTCGACGGGCCGGACCTGGACGTGCCCGCCGCCGTGGACCGGGTGACCGAGGTCCTGCTCCTGGACCGTGACTGGCTGCTGGTGAAGACGGACTTCCTGGTGCACGCCGCGCGCGACCCGGCCGTCGCCCAGAGCCTGCTGGAGCACCGCGCCCGACTGCGCGGGGCGATCGCCGACCGGCTCGCCCGCGCGCGGGGGCACACCGAACTGCCCGCCGCGCTCGGCGACATCGACGGCGCAGCCCATGCCGTGGTCGCCGCGTACGACGGTGTCACCACCCAACTGCTGCTGGACAGGGACATCGAGCACGCCCGGGTCTGGCTCGGACAACTGCTCACCGCGCTGCTCACCGACGGCAGCGACACCACCGCATGAGCGCACATGAGGACATGAGGAAGGGACGGTCGCCATGGATGCCGACGTCATCGTCGTCGGAGCGGGACTCGCGGGCCTGGTCGCCGCGAGCGAACTGACCAGCCGGGGCCGCAGGGTCGCGCTGGTGGACCAGGAGAACGCCGCCAACCTCGGCGGACAGGCGTTCTGGTCCTTCGGCGGGCTGTTCCTCGTCGACTCCCCGGAGCAGCGGCGCCTGGGCATCAAGGACTCCCTCGACCTGGCCTGGAACGACTGGCAGGGCAGCGCCGGGTTCGACCGGGTGGAGGACGAGGACTCCTGGGCGGTGCGCTGGGCGCGCGCCTACGTCGAGTTCGCGGCCGGCGACAAGCGGGCCTGGCTGGACGGGCACGGCATCAAGTTCCTGCCCACGGTGGGCTGGGCCGAGCGCGGCGACCTACGCGCCCACGGCCACGGCAACTCCGTGCCCCGGTTCCACATCGCCTGGGGCACCGGCACGGGCGTCGTGGAGCCGTTCGTGGGTTACGCCAAGCAAGCCGCGCGCGACGGGCTGCTCACCTTCTACCACCGGCACCAGGTCGACGAGCTGGTCATCGAGGACGGCACCGTGCGCGGGGTGCGCGGCACCGTCCTGGCCGACGACCACTCACCCCGCGGCGTCGCCTCCAACCGTGACCGCGTCGGCGACTTCGAACTGACCGCGCAGGCCGTCGTCGTCACCACCGGCGGCATCGGCGCCAACCACGACATCGTCCGCCGCTACTGGCCCGAGCGGCTCGGCACCCCGCCCACCGAGATGGTCACCGGCGTCCCCGCCTACGTCGACGGCCGGATGCTCGACATCAGCGCGCGGGCGGGCGTACGCCTGGTCAACCGCGACCGCATGTGGCACTACACCGAGGGCCTGCAGAACTGGGACCCGATCTGGCCCGGCCACGGCATCCGCATCCTGCCCGGCCCGTCCTCCCTGTGGTTCGACGCCCTCGGCCGCCGGCTGCCCGACCCGTGCCTGCCTGGCTACGACACCCTGGGCACCCTCAGGCATCTGCGCACCGACGCGGACATCGCCGGGTACGACCACTCCTGGTTCATCCTCAGCCAGAAGATCATCGAGAAGGAGTTCGCGCTGTCGGGCTCCGAGCAGAACCCCGACATCACCGCCAAGGACCGCGCCGGGTTCCTGAAGGAGCGGGTGCTCGGCAAGGGCGCCCCGGGGCCGGTGGCGGCCTTCCTGCGCAACGGCGCCGACTTCGTGACCGCGCCGAA
Organism: Streptomyces cyaneochromogenes; assembly: GCF_003963535.1. Taxonomy (GTDB): domain Bacteria; phylum Actinomycetota; class Actinomycetes; order Streptomycetales; family Streptomycetaceae; genus Streptomyces; species Streptomyces shaanxiensis. The sequence goes on from NZ_CP034539.1 coordinate 9,958,242, forward strand.
TCTGGAGCAACTGGTCGAGAAGATGAACCAGTTGACCGAGAAGCCGCTCCTCGACGTGGAGGGCATCCGGCGCCAGATCGAGGCCCGCGACCTGCAGATCGCCAACCCGTACAGCAAGGACGCCCAGGTCCAGGGCATCCGCAACGCCCGCCGCTACATCGGCGACCGCCTCGGCCGCGTCGCCACCCCGCACCGCATCCTCGACCCGGCGGCCGGCCCCCTGATCGGCGTCAAGCTGCACATCCTGACCCGCAAGACCCTCGGCGGCATCCAGACCGACCTCGACTCCCGCGCCCTCGGATCCGACGGCACCCCCATCGACGGCCTGTACGCGGCCGGTGAGGTCGCCGGGTTCGGCGGCGGTGGCGTCCACGGCTACAACGCCCTGGAGGGCACCTTCCTCGGCGGCTGCCTCTTCTCGGGCCGGGCGGCGGGCCGGGCCGCGGCGCGGCAGACGGGCTGAGGGTGGTGTACGGCCCGTCTCCTCAGGCTTCGAGGAGACGGGCCAGCACGGCGGCGTGGCTCTGCTCGGGCGACTTCGACGCCGTCAGCAGCGTCACATCGCCCTTCCTCGCCAACTCCCGTACATGCTCGACGAGTTCGGCCGCCTCGGGTGCGGCGAGCTCCGCCTCGTACCGCTCGGCGAACTCCTCGTACGACCGCTCGTCCGCGTGGTACCAGCGCCGCAGCTCCGTGGACGGGGTGAGCCCCTTGGGCCACTCGTCCACCCGCGCGGCGTCCTTCGACAGACCGCGCGGCCACAGCCGGTCTACCAGGACGCGCACGCCGTCCTGCGGCTCGGGCGATGCGTAGACGCGGCGCACGCGAATGCTCACGGCGGTGCCTTTCTGGTGGGGGCGGGCTGCCGGGAGCGTACTGCGGGGCGCGGCGCTTCTTGACCTGATGCAGGGCGAGTTCCGCGGAGATCACCCTTACTGTGAAGCCGTCTCCCACCCCCCACCGCAGGAGCGCATGTGTCACAGCCCGTCAGACGCACCTTCGTCGTCGGAACCGTCCCGCTCGCCGTCGTGGCGCTGCTCGCCGCCGCCGCGCCCCCGTCGCCCGGCTCGCCCGGCGCCGGCGACCCCTACTTCCCGCTCGCCGGAAACGGCGGCTACCACGTCGGGCACTACGACCTGACCCTCCGTTACGACCCGGCTGGCCGCCATCTCGACGGCAAGGCCGTCCTCTACGCCCGCGCCACCCAGAAGCTCAGCCGCTTCAACCTCGACCTCAACGGGCTGAAGGTCACGGGCCTCACCGTCGGCCGTGACAAGGCCGGGTTCAGCCGCGACGGGCAGGAACTCACCGTCACCCCGCGCCGGACCCTGCGCAAGGGCCAGTGGTTCCGCGTCACCGTCGCCTACAACGGCAAGCCGGGCCCGGTCACCGACCCGGACGGCTCGCTCGACGGCTGGATCCCCACCGACGACGGCGCCTTCGTCGCGGGCGAGCCACAGGGTGCGATGACCTGGTTCCCGGCGAACAACCACCCCAAGGACAAGGCGTCGTACGACTTCACGATCACCGTTCCCAAGGGCCGTACCGCGGTCGCCAACGGCGTCTTCCTGGGGCGGACGACCGCCCACGGACAGACCACGTTCCGCTGGCGCCAGTCCGAGCCGATGGCCGCCTACCTGGCCACGGCGACGGTCGGGAAGTTCAAGATCGAGCGGTACACCACCCGCGACGGCATCCAGGTCTACAACGCCGTCGACCCGCGCGAGGCCGACGCCGCCGCGCCCGTCCTGAAGAAGCTGCCGTCCGTTTTGGAGTGGGAGAGCAAGCTCTTCGGGCCCTACCCGTTCCGTGCCGCCGGCTCGATCGTCGACCGGGCCCCGAACGTCGGCTACGCCCTGGAGACCCAGACACGGCCCGTGTACGACGCGGCCCCCGACCTGAGCACCCTCGTCCACGAGAGCGCCCACCAGTGGTTCGGCGACTCGGTCACCCTGACCTCGTGGAAGGACATCTGGCTCAACGAGGGCTTCGCGACCTACGCCGAGTGGCTCTACGCCGAACAACACGGCGGCGACAGCGCGCAGAAGACCTTCGACGCCCTGTACGCCCGGCCGGCGAGCGACGGACTGTGGGAGTTCCCGCCGGGGGACCCGGGCAGCGGTGCGAACATCTTCGGCACGCCCGTCTACGCCCGTGGGGCGATGGCCCTGCACCAACTCCGCAAGGCCGTCGGGGACCGGGCGTTCTTCCGGATCCTGCGGGCCTGGGCCACCGAGCACCGCGCCGGGCACGGTACGGCCGCCCAGCTCGTGCGCCTCTGCGAGCGGGTGTCGGGCAAGGACCTCGACGGTCTGTTCCAGACGTGGGTGTACCAGCAGGGCAAGCCGGACGCATCCTAGAACCTGACGAGTTCCAAACAAGTGTCGGCGAAGGTCGACGCATGATCACACGCAGACCGCAGGTCGCCCTGCTCGCCGCCGCCCTCCTCCTCACCGGATGCGGGGGCGGCGCGGCGGCCACGCCGGAACGCCCGGCGGCCACGTCCCCGACGAGCCCCGCGCCCCGGATCTCCCTGGAGGTGGCCCCACAGCAGGTGCCGGGGCTGGGGCCCAAGACCTGGGCCCAGGTGCCGTCGCGGACGCGGCAGGCCGTCGTCGTCACCGGGCGTGGCAAGAACTCCCCGCTGTCCACGGTCGTGCTGTACGAGCGGACGGAGGCGGGCTGGCAGGCCGGTGAGAGCCGGCCCGCGCACAACGCGCTGCGCGGCTGGACCGACCACCACCGCGCCGGCGACCTGCGCTCACCCGTCGGGGTCTTCACACTCACCGATGCCGGGGGCCTGCTCGCCGACCCCGGGACCAGGCTGCCGTACGACCACGGCGTCGGGTTCACGGCCACCGGCACCGGCTTCGAGGGCGAGCCCCTCGCCGGCTCCTTCGACTACGTGATCGCCATCAACTACAACCGTGAGCCCGGCACGTCGCCCCTCGACTGGACCCGCCCGCTCGGGGCGGGCCGGGGCGGCGGCATATGGCTGCACGTCGACCACGACGGGCCCACGCAGGGCTGCGTCAGCATCGCGCGCGAGCACATGAAGGAGCTGCTGCTGGCGCTCGACCCCGACCGGCATCCCGTCGTCGTCATGGGCGACGCCAAGTCACTTGCCCGCTGACATCCCCCGGAGCGCTTAGGATCCGCCGCGTGTGCGCACATGTGCTGGTCGCCGAGGACGACGAGATGCAGGCCGAACTCATACGCCGCTCCCTGCTGGCGGAGGGCCACACCGCCACCGTCGTCCACGACGGGTCGGCGGCCCTCGACGCGGTCCGGCGGCGACGGCCCGACCTCGTCGTGCTGGACCTCATGCTCCCGGTGATCGACGGCTTCGGGGTGTGCCGGGTGCTGCGCCGCAACCCCGAGAATCCAGACATCCCCGTGCTGATGCTGACGGCCCGATCGGCCGAGGACGACGTCCTGCTCGGCCTCGAACTCGGCGCCGACGACTACATGACCAAGCCGTACAGCCCGCGTGAGCTGATGGCCCGGATCCGCACGGTGCTGCGGCGCAGCGGACGCACCGCCGACCGGCGGGAGGACGCCGTCCTGCGCGCCGCCGGGATCGCCGTCGACCCCGTACGGCACGAGGTGCGGTGCGACGGGGCGGCGGTGGAGTGCACGCCGGCCGAGTTCGAGATCCTGCTCGCCATGGCTGCCGAACCCGAACGGGTCTTCTCCCGGCGGCAGTTGCTGGAATGCACCCGGGGCACCGACCGGGCCTCCACCGAACGGGCCGTCGACGTCCACATCATGAACCTGCGCAGGAAGATCGAGGCCGACCCGCGCAGGCCGGTGCGGCTGCTGACCGTCTTCGGCGTCGGCTACAAGCTCAGCGGCGGCCGCGGATGAGCCGGCGGATACCGCTGCGCAAGCGGCTCCTGGTCCGGCTCCTGATCGCCACGGTGCTGATCGCCGTGTGCTCGGTGGCCGCGACGGCCTGGCTGGCGGTGGAGACCACGACCCGGGCGCTGCGGGAGGAACAGGGGCAGGTCCTCGCGGAGGACATGGACGTCCTCGCCCGGCTCAGCGGGTATGCCGCGACCCATCCCGACTGGCGGGGCGTCGAGAAGACGGTCCGCGAGCTGTCCGCCCGCACCGGACGCCGTATCGCCCTCACCACCACGGACCGCACGACCATCGCCGACTCGGCCCCGGCCGGCACCTCCCTGCCGCCGCGCGCCGCCGCCACCGTCGACCCCCTGCACATCGACACCTACACGGAACGCGGAGCGCAGCGCGGCGGCGTCGACCCGCGGGTCGTGGGCCCGTACCGGGTGACCGACGAGGAGCGGGCCAAGCTGGAGAAACTCGCCCACACGCGGCAGCGGTGCTTCGCCCGCAACGGCTACGAGGTCACCGTCGTGCAGACGCCCAGCGGTCGGCCGGTCGTCACCGACCACGACGGGCCCGTCGCGGGCGGGCTCGTGCCGGACGAGTGCGCCGACGGCCTGCTCAACACCCCGACACCGACCGAGAACAAGGCCCTGGCCGACCTGTCCGAGCGCGCCCGCAAGTGCCTCGACCGGCGCGGACTGAACCCCGGTTCGCAGCCGTTCGTCACGGTCGACGTGACCGAGAAGCGGCTCGGCACCCGCTACCTCCTGGGGAAGACCAAGGGGACCGACGACCGCACAGCCGTGCGGGAGGCGGACCGCTGCGTCGACGAGTCACGCCGCGCCCAACTCGATCCCTACGTCGCCCCCGTGGCCGAGCTGTTCCTGGGCGGCGGCGACACGACCGCCGTCCGCTTCGACATGTCCCCGGCGAACAAGGCCAAGGTCGTCGGCGCCGCCGGACTCGTGCTGGCCGTCACCGTGGCGGTGACCGCCGTGGTCGCCACCCGGCTCGTCCGGCCCCTGCGGGCGCTGACGGAGGCGGCCCAGCAGCCGCCCGAGCTGCATGTACGGGTCCCGGTCACCACCAGGGACGAGACCGGCATCCTCGCCGCGGCCTTCAACGAACTCGCCGAGCGGCGCGAGCGGTTGGAGGCCCAGCGCAAGGCCATGGTCAGCGACATCGCCCATGAACTGCGCAGCCCGCTCACCAACATCCGCGGCTGGCTGGAAGTCACCCGCGACGGCGTCGTCGACCCCGCCCCCGCCCTGCTCGACTCCCTGCACGAGGAGGCCCTCGTCCTCCAGCGCGTCATCGACGACCTCCAGGACCTCGCGGCCGCCGACGCCGGCGCGTTGCGCCTGCACCGCGAGCCCGTCCGCGCCGACGAACTCCTGCACCAGGTCGCCGCCGCCCACCGCGTCGCCGCGGACTCGGCCGGCGTCACCCTGCGCACCGCGGCGGAGGGGACCCCGTGGCTGGACGCCGACCCCGTGCGCATGCGCCAGGCACTCGGCAACCTCGTCTCCAACGCCCTGCGCCACACACCGGCCGACGGGACCGTGACACTCGCCGCCCGGCGCGACGGCGACGACGTCGTCCTCTCGGTCACCGACACGGGGGCCGGAATCGCCCCCGCGGACCTGCCGTACGTATTCGACCGGTTCTGGCGCGCGGAGAAGTCCCGCAGCAGGCGGACCGGAGGCAGCGGGCTCGGCCTGCCGATCGTCCGGCACCTGGTCGCCGCGCACCAGGGGACGGTCGAGGCGGCGAGCGAGCCCGGCGCCGGGTCCGTGTTCACCTTGCGGTTGCCGGCCGCCGCCGAGCCCGACGGCACGGCTGCGTGACCCACGGGTCATCCGGCCCGTTGTCGCAGCGCCCTTCGCTCGGCCTCGCTCTTGCCACCCCAGATCCCGATGAACTGGTCCATGTCGAGCGCCCAGCGCAGACACTGCTCCCGGACCGAGCAGCGCCGGCAGACGGCCTTCGCCTGCTGCGTCTGCAACACGGTCGGCCCGGAGGTGCCGATCGGATAGAAGAGGTCGGGGTCCTCATGGCGGCAGGCGGCGTGGTCTCGCCAGTCGTCCATCAATGTCACCTGCGATCGTCGAACGTGCCCTCGGTGGATGCATTACTCGTTTTCGAGTCGCCTGTCGATGCGCAAGTGAAACCCCGTCGGAACCCGGCGGATTCGGTCACTGTTCGCGCATGCCCCACGGAGAGCCGTACTCGGTCAGCAGATCCAGGAACGGCCGGGCCGGGAAGGCCTCGGGGCCCAGCACGCCCGCGCCGGACCAGGCGCCGCCGGCCAGGAGTTCGAGGGCGACGACCGGGTTGACGGCGGTCTGCCACACCACGGCCTGGCTGCCGTACTCCGCCATGGACCACTGGTTGTCGACCACGTGGTACAGGTACACCTCGCGCGGCTTGCCGTCCTTGACGCCCCGTACCCAGGTGCCCGCGCAGGTCTTGCCGTGCATGCGCTCACCCAGCGTCGCCGGGTCCGGCAGACACGCGGCGACCACGTCCCGCGGCGAGACCCGCACCGGCCCGTCGGCGCCCGGCACGGTCACCGGCTCGGTGCTGTCCAGGCCCAGCAGGTGCAGCGTCTTCAGCGTGCTGACGAACTCCTCGCCCAGGCCGTACTTGAAGGTCACCCGGCGCGCGTCGACCCAGCGCGGCATCAGGAGCACCTCCTCGTGCTCCACGTTCACGCACTCGACCGGCCCGATTCCCTCGGGGAAGTCGAACACCTCCGGCTCGCTGAAGGGTTCCGTGGTGAACCAGCCGCGCCCGGCCTCGTAGACCACCGGCGGGTTGAGGCACTCCTCGATCGTGGTCCAGATGCTGAAGGACGGCGCGAAGTCGTAGCCGTCGACAGTGAGGTTCGCGCCGTCGCGGACGCCGATCTCCTCGATCTCGTCGAAGAGCTCGTCGGCCGCGTACCGGGCGAACACGTCCGACATCCCCGGCTCCACACCCATGCCGACGACGGCCAGCGCGCCCGCCTTCTCCCAGTCGGCCGCCTGCTCGAACTGGGCGTCGCCCAGCTTGACCCCGCACTCCTCGTACGGCCGCTCCGGATGCGGCCGCGACAGCGACATCGCCATGTCGACATAGGTGGCCCCGGCCGTGCGCGCGGCCTGGAACAGCGGCATCACGAAGCGCGGGTCGGTGGCGTTGAGGAGCACGTCGCACCCGTGCCGCTCCAGCAGCGCGGCCACCGCCGCCTCGTCGCTCGCATCGACGCGCTCGGCACGGAACCGGGCGTCGCCGCCGAGCGCCGCCACGGCCGCCTCGGCGCGCGCGAGGTCGTGGTCGGCGACCACCATCGCCTCGAAGAACGGACGCCGGGCCGCGATCCGGGTGACGGCGGTACCCACACCGCCGGCGCCCACGAGCAGTACACGCATGACATGACTCCCTCGACTGAAGGTCACTGAGGTCACTGAAGGTCAGTGACGGTCTACGACGTGGTGGGGCCCCGCCGGAGATACAACGCCGCCCGGTCACGTAAGGTCAATGGCGTTGGCATAAGACGCGGAGTGCGGCATACGGACGGAGTGCATCGTGCCGAAACCGGTCGTTCCCGAGGAGAAGCGGCGCCGACGCCGTCCCACGAAGAGCGGCACCGTGCTGTCCGAGCGGCTCATCGTCGAGACGGCGCTGCGCATGCTCCGCGAACACGGCAGCGCCGGTCTCACCGCGCGCCGCCTCGGCCTGGCCCTCGACGCCGACCCGAGCACGCTGTACCGCTACTTCCGCGGCATGGACGACCTGACGCTCGCCATCGGCGACGCCCTCATCGGCCGGGCGCTGGACGGCTGGCAGCCGACGGGGGAGTGGCGGGAGGACCTGCGCACCGTCGGGCTGCGCATCCACGCCGCCTACGTGGCCCATCCACAGGCCGCCGTGCTGACCACGAACCGGGTCACCGGGCGCGCCAACGAACTCGCCGCCGACGAGGCCGTGTTGGACATCCTGCGCCGGGCCGGCCTGTCGCTGCCGGACACCGTGCGCATCTACCACGCCTTCATCGACCAGACCCTGGCCTTCGCCGCGCTGGACGCGGCGTCCCTCACCCTGCCGAGCGACTCGCTGCGCGCCGACGAGGACATGTGGCGCTCGACCTACGCGCGGCTGCCGCGCACCACGCATCCCCGGATCGCCGAGGCGGCGCCCCTGCTGGCGACGCGGATGGTGACCAGTGCCTATCCGACGGCGCTGGAGATGCTGCTGGACAGCGTGAACGCGCAGTTGGAGGTGGTGCGGTAGGGCCCTGCCGGAGGTGCCGTGGCGCACCGCCCGGCTCGTCGCCGACGTCCGGCTGTCCGCGATCCGAGATAACTGATCCCACATGCTCGACGTCTGGTGCCATAGTGATCCCTGGTTCCCGATAGGTGTAACGAGCAACCAGGAAGCCCGTGGACACGAGCGAGAGCAGCACCGAAGAGCAGCAGGCGTCGACCGCCAAGGCGCCCGCATCCCCCCGACGCGGCTGGCGCCGCTGGGCCATGGACACCCGGCCGCTGCGCCGCCCCGCCTACCGCCGCCTGTGGTCCTCGACCATCGTCACGGCCGTCGGCAGTCAGCTCACCGCGGTCGCGGTGCCCAAGCAGATCTACGACATGACCGGCTCCTCGGCGTGGGTCGGCGCCGCGAGCCTCGCCGGACTCCTGCCGCTCGTGGTGTTCGCGCTGTGGGGCGGTGCCGTCGCCGACAGCATGGACCGGCGCAAGCTGCTGCTGATCACCAACAGCGGCATCGCCGTCACGTCGGTGCTGTTCTGGCTCCAGGCCGTCACCGGCCTCGACTCGGTGGCCGCGCTGATGGTGCTGCTCGCCGTGCAGCAGGCGTTCTGGGGGCTCAACGCCCCGGCCCGCAACGCCTCCATCGCCCGCCTCGTCCCGGCCGACGAACTGCCCGCCGCGAGCGCCCTCGGCTCGACCGTCATGCAGACCGGGCAGGTGGTCGGGCCCCTGCTGGCCGGCGTGCTCATACCGGTCATCGGCCTGGCCGAGCTGTACCTCATCGACGCGCTCGCCCTGTGCGTCACCGTCTGGGCAGTCGTACGGCTGCCCGCCCTGCCGCCACTGGCGGGCGCGCAGGGCACGACGAAGCGGCGCGCGGGCGTGCGAGAGATAGCGGAGGGCTTCCGCTACATCGCCCTGCACAAGGTGCTGTTGCTGTCCTTCCTGGCCGACGTCATCGCGATGGTCTTCGGCATGCCCCGTGCCCTGTTCCCTCAACTGTCGAGCCAGACCTACGCGTCGTACGGCGAAGGGCTGGCCCTCGGTCTGCTGTTCGCGGCGATCCCGATCGGCGCGGTGGCCGGCGGGCTGTTCTCCGGCACGTTCTCCCGGGCCCGCCGGCACGGCTGGATGGTGATCGGCGCGGTCGTCGTCTGGGGTGCCGCCATCACCGGGTTCGGGCTGAGCGGCAGCCTGTGGCTCGCGGTGGTGTTCCTGGCCCTGGCCGGGGTCGCCGACATGGTCTCCATGGTGTTCCGCGGGGCGATCCTGCTCTCCGCCGCCAGCGACGAGATGCGCGGCCGGATGCAGGGCGTGTTCACGGTCGTCGTCGCCGGCGGACCGCGCCTCGCCGACGTCCTGCACGGCACGGCGGGCTCGGCCTTCGGTGCGCGCACCGCGACGGTGGGCGGCGGCCTGCTGGTCGTCGTCCTCATGCTGGGCCTGGCCGCCGCGGTGCCTGCCCTGCGCCGCTACCGCGTCTGACACGCACACGGCATCCGACGCCGCAGAGCACACGGCACGCGACGCGGCTGAGCGCACGGCATGTGACGCGGCAGAGCACGCCGCCCCCGAGGTTCAGAGCACGCTGCGCCGGTGCTGTCCGTACTGCTCCATCAGCTTGCCGCGGGTCATCTCCAGCCGGTGCGCGAGGATTTCGGCGACGTGCCGCACGAGCGACATACCGAGTGCCGGCTCCTCCTCGCACAGCCGCAGCACCGCCGCCGCCTCGAACTCGTAGGCCCGCACGGGGCTGAAGGCCTCCGCGCCGAAGTCCCACTGGTACGGCGGGAACAGCCAGGACCAGCCGAGCAGATCGCCGGCGCCGAGGCTGGCGACGGTGACCCGCTGCAGGGACGTCACGCGCTGGTCGAGGGAGACGGCGCCCGAGCGGATGACCCAGAAGCGGTCGGCCGTGCCGCCCGCCTCGAAGATCCGGGCGTCCTCCGGAAAGGAGACCTCCCGTGCGAGGGACATGAGGCGCTCGCGCTGAGGCGGTGGAAGTGCGGTCAGCAGTTTGATCGCTTTGGTCATGACACAGGGCTCCTCGCCGATGAGTGAGGTTCCGGTGCTTCCCTGCGTCCATTTCAGCCGCTGCGGGCCCGCTGAGCACCTCGGCGGAGGACGGTTTCGGCCGGGAATCTCGCGCGGCGGGTCGTCGAGGGCATGAAAAAGCCCTGGCTGGACGGGGGAGGCCAGCCAGGGCCGTAGGTGGTGGTGCACGGGGGACGGATGCGGTCTACCCCGTGACCACTTATGGATGAACCGTAAACCATCTCGGGGGATTCTGCGTACTTGAGACCGGGTCACGTGACCGGTTTCACTCGATTTTGTGTTTCGGACCCGCTCGGATCCCGTCAGGTCCGCTCGGGGTGCCTGCCCGGGGTGAGGACCTCGTCCAGCACCGTGATCACGGTCTCGTAGGCCAGTGTCCGTACGGCGGCGTCGCGGGCGGCCTCCGGATCCGTCGACCGGAGGGTCTCGCTTCGTGCCCGCCACGTCCGCTCCTCCTGCCGGGCGCAGGTCCTGGCGCGCTGCATCCGCCGCAGCAGTTCGTCTGAGTCCACGACATCGGTCATGCCTTACGCGTACCCCGTATCGGCCCGATGACCGGTCATCCCTCCGGTGCCTTCACGGGCACGCCGAGGGGACGGGCCAGACCGGACACACCCTCGTCGAGGCGTTGCAGATGCCGCAGGACGCGGTCGGTGACCCGGCCGTAGCGCGCCGCACCGGGGACGTCCGGGCCCAGGAGGGAGGCGATGCTCGGGCCGGTCTCGATCCCGTCCGGGGCGTGGTCGCCGCTGACGTGCGCGGAGATCACCTCGATGTTGTGCGCGATACGGCCCGCGGCCCTGCGCAGCCGGGGATCCGCCGCGATGGAGGGGTGGGTCGGCAGCAGCTCGGCCGTCGCGGCCAGGGCGCGTGCGTGGTACGCGCACGTCTCCAGCAGCGCGACGACATAGCGGGCGGTCTCACGCCGTGCCCGCAGGGGTGTCACCGGATGCGTGAGGGGCTGCGTGGCGGCCCGCAGGTCGGCCAGCGCCTGGTCCAGGTCGCGCGACTGGTCGAGCAGCTCGACGGGCGGTCCGCCGCTCAGCTGGTCGACGGCGCTGCGGGTGACGTCGCCGAGCCGTTCCAGCACGGTGGCGAGGAGTTCGTTGGTGCGGCGGTCCGTCTGCACCGGCAGGACGAAAGCGGCCGCGATCACCCCGCAGGCCGCGCCGAGCGCCGTCTCCTCGATGCGCAGCACGAGCACCGAGAGGCTGTAGGTGTGCAGCAGGGTGTAGAGCAGCCCCAGCGCCGCGGTGACGAAGAAGGACACCAGCGTGTAGGACAGCGGTGCCGAGTAGAACATCGCGAAGACGAAGAGCAGCACCAGCGCGAACGCCGTCCAGGTGTGGTGCCCGACGGCACCCGCCAGCACGATGCCGGCCAGCACGCCGAGGACGGTGCCCAGCAGGCGACGGTAGCCCTTGACCAGGATCTCGCCGGTGGACGCGGTGTTCAGGAACACGATCCAGCAGGTCAGCACCGCCCAGTACCAGCGGTCCCGCGACAACAGCTCGCCGCCCACGATGGCCAGCGCCGACCCCACGGCGACCTGCACGGCGGCCCGCGTGGTGGGCCGCCGCAGGCCTTGGGGCTGCTCCGGCGGCTCCTCCTCGTCGGCGTCGAGCACGGCGTCCTCCGCGTCCAGCTCCTCGCGCGAACGGGCCGTGGCCGGGGTGTCGTCCGCCTCGTCCCGGGCCCCGCCGAGGGCGATCCGCAGTCCCAGGACCGCGCGGGCGGCCTCGCCGACGCGCCGGAAGACGTCCTGCACGGCGGGGGAGGCGGCGGGCAGGTTCTCCTCGTCGCGATAGCCGAGGAGCCGGTTGCGGAGGTGGGACACCGACGTACCGGAGGCCTGGTCGACGGGGCGCAGGACGAGCAGGCGCAGCGCCTCCAGGTCACGTCGGAGCGTCGCGGTCGCCGCGTCCCGTACGGGCTGCCGTCCGCCCGAGGGGACGGGCGCGTCCGGCAGGTGCAGGGTCAGCGTGTCCACCCGCTCGGCGCCGCGTGCGCGCAGCAGCGACAGCCCCAGGCGCTCGGCGGTGATCTCGGCGTCCGCGACGCGCCGCTGGATCAGCCGGGCGCCGCTCTCGTCGGCGGTTCCCTCCTCCAGCCGGCCCTGGATCAGCAGCGCCGTCTCGTGCAGACGCGCGGTGCCCTCGCGCACGCGCTCCAGAGCCCGGTCCGCGTCTTGCGGGCCGGCGTCGAGCAGGTCGAGCTGCGCCGCAAGCAGCTGGGCCAGCCGGGCGCGGAAGGCCTCGCGCAGCCGCTGGAGCACTCCCGTCGGTGTCTCGGGGACCAGCACGAAACGCACCAGCGCGCTGCATCCGAAGGCCACTGCGACCGCTCCGTACAGTTCGGGCAGGTCGTCGACGGTGGCGCCGACGAAGAGGGACATGAAGTAGATCTGGAAGCCGATCAGGCCCAGCGCGGTGCCTCGGTCGCCGAACCTGCGGCCGTACACGGCACAGAAGATGAGCGCGACGAAGGCCAGGTCGCCGACCAGGACGTTGCCGTGCAGAGCCGCGGCCAGTGTCATGGACGCCAGCGCCACCGGGAGGCCCAGTGCGAGGGTGACGGCCTGCGGCCCGCGCTGCTTCTCCCGGATGGCGAAGGTGGCGACCATCGCGGCCAGGGCCCCCGCCACCAGGTGCGGTACGTCGGTGCCCAGCAGGGCGAGCACGGCGATCGCGAGGGCGATCGCGCCGGCCGTCCGCAGCCCCGCGGCCAGTCGCAGCAGCCCCGGATCCGAGGCCGCGACACGGTCCCGCAGGCGCGCCCGGGCCGGCCGAACTGCTGCCTTCACGTCGCCGTACTCTCGCCCGCGCTCTCCCGACTCCGGCCTCCCTCCCGTCTCCCGCTCACTCCCGTTCACGCCGCGTGCCGCGAGCCGCGATTCGGCGAGGCGGTCACCTCGTTCAGCCGGACGCCCCTTGCGCGCCGCCCTTCTCGCCGACCTGCGCCCGCACCTGCTCCGGCGTCAGATAGGCATGGACGAACTCGAAGTCCTTCAGCTTGGCCGGGCTGCGGGACAGGAACCCGGTGCGCACGAAGTCGTCCCCGGCGACGGCGTTGAGCAGCCAGTTCGTCATGACGCGGGTCTTGGCCACGTTGGTGCGCAGCGCCGACCAGTGGTAGCCGCGGGCGACGGCCATCGCGGGCAGGCCCTTGAGCTCGATGCCGATGGGCTTGGAGACGGCGTCGCGGCCGCCGAGGTCGACGACCAGGCCGAGGTCCTTGTGCTTGTACGGCCGCAGCGGCTGGTCGCGCAGAGCGGCGATGACGTTGTCGGCCACCACCTTGCCCTGGCGCATGGCGTGCTGGGCGGTCGGCGGGCAGACGGCGCCCTCCTCGTCCTTGGCGACATCGGGCACGGCCGCGGCGTCGCCGAGCGCGAACACACCGTCGTGCCCGGGCAGGTTCATCTCCGCGGTGACCGCGAGCCGTCCCCGGACCGTCTCCGCGCCCAGCGTGCCGATCAGCGGGCTGGCGACGACACCGGCGGTCCAGATCAGCGTGCGGGTGGGGATCACCCGGCCGTCGGTGAAGGTGACCTCCTCGGGGCCTGCCTTCGCGATGGACACGCCCAGGGAGATCTCGATGCCGCGCTTGCGCAGGATCTTCTGCGCGTCGTCGCCGAGCTTCTCGCCCAGCTCGGGCATGAGCCTCGGCGCGATGTCGATCAGATGCCACCTGATGAGGCTCGGATCGAGCCGCGGATAGCGCTTGACCGCGTTGTGCGTCAGCATCTGCAGGCACGCGGCGGTCTCGGTGCCCGCGTAGCCGCCGCCGACCACCACGAACTGCAGCCGTGCGGCGCGCTCGTCGGGGTCCTGGCTGGCGTCGGCGAGGTCGAGCTGGGAGATGACGTGGTCGCGCAGGTAGGCGGCCTCCGCGAGCGTCTTCATGCCGTAGGCGTGGTCCGTCAGCCCGGGGATGTCGAAGGTGCGGGTGATGCTGCCGGGGGCCAGCACGATGTAGTCGTACGGTTCGTTGACGATCTTGTCGGTGATGGTGCGTACGACGCAGACCTTGGCCGCGAGGTCCACGCCGATGGCGCCGCCCGGGATGATCCGGGTGCGGTACTTGCGGCTGCGGCGCAGTGAGACGGCGATCGACTGGGGCGTCAGGACGCCGGAGGCGACCTGGGGCAGAAGTGGCAGATAGAGCTGGTAGGAGGACGGCGTCACCAAGGTGATCTCGGCCTCGTCGGGGGAGAGTTTGCGTTCCAGCCGGCGTACGCAGCCGACTCCGGCGAAGCCGGCACCAACCACCAGGATCCTGGGTCGTGTCACGGTGATCATCCCTTCTGCGGCTCCAGGCGGTTTGCCTCGACGACGTTCGTCTGCCCGTGGATCGCGGCTTCGCACGCCTCGATCCCACCGCGCCACCGGTCGTTCCGCCAGCCGGGAGCAGCAGGCAGATGAATACGTCGTCAGCCACCTTGCCCCAACCCGCACGGGGGCACACCGGTTCGGCGGTGAAAGACGTGTACGCGTGATCTCTTGACGGTTTGTTGGTCTGGACCTAACGTCCGACGCGCGTGTCCAAATCAGGGACTGTAGTTCATGTGTATGAACAGGAGGCAGTATGCTCGCACGCCTGCGCGCCCTCACCGTCACCTCGTCGCTGTGCGCCACCTCCTTGCTCGCCGCCCCGCACGCCTTCGCCGAAGTCGAGCCCGGCGGCTGGCAGTCGGTGTCCCCCGGCTTCTCCGTGCAGGAGCGGGGCTGCGGCCAGGTCGACGGCATGACGTTCCGGCTCACCTGCTCCACCGCGAGCGGTGACCAACGGGCTGAACGCCGCTATGCCACCTACACCGGCGGAACGCGCCAGTTCGAGGGCTACTTCCGCATCACCAGCCTCAGCGGCACCCGGATCAGCCTCAAGCAGACCTTCCACGAGTCCGGATCCGGCCCGTACTTCATGCTCGCCGTCGAGCGCGGCGGCAGGCTGTACGCGGTGCACGGCGGCACCACGCTCTCCCACGCCGGGACCGTCGGAGCCACCGTCCGCGTCAACACCGTCCACCAGGTCGGCGCCGAGCACCGCACCTACATCAACGGCTCGCTCAAGCACAGCTACGCGAGCCCCGGCGGCAGCTTCTACGACAAGTTCGGCGCCTATCGCACGAGCAGCGGCAGCGGGCCGGCCACCGTGGAGTGGAGCGGCATCCGCTTCTGGCGCAAGTAGCGGCCGCCGTATGCGAGGAACGGCGCGCATCGCAGCGTCGGCAGCGCTGGTCCTGGCGCTGTCTGCCTGCTCGGCCTCCCCGGCCGACACGGAACAGCCCTTGCGGGGTGTCCTCGCGACGCCCACCGACATCGACCTCGACTGGACGGACGGCCGGCCAGGAGTCGCCGGCCACGTGCTGGAGTTCGCGACCGAGGAAACGGGCCCCTACACCGTCCTGGACCATCTGCCCCGGCACGTGACGCACTACCGCCACCCCGACCTCATGCCGCACACCACGTTCCACTACCGCCTGCGGTCCTACCGGGGCCCCGTGTCCCGCCCGGTCCGCGCCGAACTGCCGGACGGCATCCGCTTCACCTGGACCGACACCTCCCCGGACGAGGACGGATTCCTCCTGGAGATGCGCCAGGAGAACAGCACCGGGTACGACCCCGTCGCCGTCGTCGGTCCGGATGTCACCGCAACGACACTGGTCACCCTGCCCGGCGAGAAGCGCGCCTCCTTCCGGATCCGCGCCTTCGTCCTGGCGGAGCGATCGAACGTCGTACGGCTCACCACGGGCGAGTAACCGCGCTCACCGGAAGACGTTGTCCGCGTCGTCCCAGAGCGCGAGCTCGTCCGACAGCTGCTCCCGGGGCGCGCGCGAGCGGGCCTGGTACATCGCGTCGATCTGCAGGGCGTAGTGCCGCACGATCGCGTCCCGGCGCAGTTTCATCGACGGCGTCAGCAATCCGCTGGCCACGTCGAACGGCTCCGGCAGCACCCGGAACACACGAATGGACTCCGGGCGCGACACCGCGCTGTTGGCGGCGGCCACGGCCCGGGCGATCTCCTCCCGCAGCGTGTTCTCCTCGCGCGCCTCCCGGATCCGCGCGTCGCTGCGCACCGCGAGGTTCTCGCGCCAGTACGCCAGGAAGTCCGGGTCCAGCGTGATCAGGGCCCCGACACAAGGCCGGTTGTCGCCCACGACCACCGCCTGATGCACCAGCGGATGCATTCTGAGCCGCTGCTCCAGGAGCGCCGGGGAGACGCTCTTGCCGCTGCTCGTGACGATGACGTCCTTCTTGCGCCCGGTGATCGTGAGATAGCCGTCGGAGTCCAGCCGCCCGAGGTCCCCGGTGGCCAGCCAGCCGCCGCGCAGCGCCGCCCGCGTCGAGGCCTCGTCGTGGATGTAGCCCTGGAACACCGAAGGCCCCCGCACCAGGATCTCCCCGTCGTCGGCCACCCGGATGTCCATGCCGGGCAGCGCCTGCCCGACCGTCCCCGACATCTCACGGCCCACCGGCTGGGCCGTGACACCGCCGCTGGTCTCCGTGAGCCCGTACCCGTCGTTCACGTAGATGCCGACGCCCTCGTAGAAGAGGGAGAGTTCACGGTTCAGGGACGAGCCGCCGGACGTCCCGAGCATCACCCTGCCGCCCAGCGCGGCGCGGAACTTGCGGTACACCGTCCGCTCGTACAGGGCGTGTTGCAGCCGCAGATCGAAGCCGGGCCCCGGCCCTCCGCCCAACCGCTGCCGTTCCAGGGCCGCCGCGAAGTCCCGCGCGGTGTCGGCGGCCCGCTCGAACAGCGCGCCCCGGCCCGCCTGCTGGGCCGTGCGCAGGGCGTTCTTGTAGATCTTCTCGAAGATCGACGGCACGGCGCAGAAATAGGTGGGCCTGAAGGTACGCAGGGCGGCCGACAGCGACTCCTCGCGCAGGTCGGGTTCGTGGCCCATCATCATGCCGCCGCGGATGCACAGGGTCTGCAGCAGCAGCCCGTACACATGGGAGAACGGCAGGAAGGCGAGAACGGACGCCTGCCCTCCCGGCGGCACCACCTTGTGGCCCCAGCCCGCGAGCAGCGTGTCGCAGGGGCTGGCCAGATTCCGGTGACTCAGCGCGCAGCCCAGGGGCCGGCCCGTCGTGCCGGAGGTGTAGGCGACGACCGCGGTGGAGTCCGGCAGCACGATACGGCGCAGCGACTCGACCGTGGTGAGCGGAATGAACTCCCCTCGCTCCACGAGCTGTTGCAGCCCTCCCGCGTCCAACTGCCAGACATGGCGCAACTGCGGGAGCGATCCGCACACGGAGCCCACCGTCATGATCGCCTGCTCGTCCTCGACCACGACGGCCACGCACTCGGCGTCCCGCAGGATCCACTCGACCTGGTCGCGCGACGCCGTCGGATAGATCGGGACGACCTCGGCGCCCACCACCCACAGCGCGTAGCTGAACACCGTCCACTCGTACCGGGTGCGCGCCATGATGGCGACGCGGTGGCCCGGCGAGATACCGGACGCGATCAGCCCCTTGGCCAGATCGGCCACCTCGTCGCGCATCTCGACGGCCGTCACCTCCTCCCAGGTGGTGGAGGAGGGCTCGGGGCGGCGCGCCAGCAACGGCAGCGTGGGATTGTGGGCCGCCGTCTCGAAGACGCTGTCGGCGAGCCCGCCGGTCAGGGATGTGACGGTGGGGGGAGCGAGGCCGAGATCGCGCATGCGCTGCTCCTGTTGCGTACCGGGTGTGACGTCACCGATGAGTTCCGTTATCGGCGGTGCCCGAATCTAGCCCAGCCGAGAGCGGACGGTGCCCGGAACTGACAATTGACCCCGTTCGGTGATCTCGGCCTCAGGGACGGGGCGACAGCCACACCGTGGCCAGCGGCGGCAGCGTCAGCCGGATGTGCCCGTCCTCCGGCTTCAGCGGGTCGGGGTTGGTGACATCGCTGCCGCCGTAGCGCGCGGCATCGGTGTTGAGGGTCTCCTGCCAGGCGACGACGTGGTCCGGCGCCCAGAGGCGGTAGTCGTGGCGCACCACGGGGGAGAAGTTGCTGACGGCGAGCAGCGCGGTGCCGTCGGCCCCGAACCGCAGAAAGGCGAAGACGTTGTCGTCGGCCGCGTCCCCCAGCACCCACTGGAACCCGCCCGGGTCGGTGTCCCGCTCCCAAAGAGCCGGAGTGGCCCGGTAGAACGCGTTGAGGTCACGGACCAGATCCTGCACGCCCCGATGGTCACCCGCCGACGCGTACCCCGGATCGAGCAGCCACCACTCGGGGCCGTGCGCCTCGGACCACTCGGCGCCCTGCGCGAACTCCTGCCCCATGAAGAGGAGTTGCTTGCCGGGGTGGGCCCACATGAAGCCCAGGTACGCGCGGTGGTTGGCACGGCGCTGCCACCAGTCGCCCGGCATCTTGGAGACCAGCGCCTGCTTGCCGTGCACGACCTCGTCGTGGGAGATGGGCAGGACGTAGTTCTCGCTGTAGGCGTACACCATCGAGAACGTCATCTCGTTGTGGTGGTACTTGCGGTGCACCGGCTCCTTGGCCATGTACTCCAGCGAGTCGTGCATCCAGCCCATGTTCCACTTCAGCCCGAACCCCAGCCCGCCGCTGTCGGTCGGCCGGGTCACCCCGCCCCAGGCGGTCGACTCCTCGGCGATCGTCACCACCCCCGGGTTGCGCCGGTACACGGTCGCGTTCATCTCCTGCAGGAACGCCATCGCGTCCAGGTCCTCCCGCCCGCCGTACGCGTTCGGCGCCCACTGCCCGGAGTCCCGCGAGTAGTCGAGATAGAGCATCGAGGCGACGGCGTCCACCCGCAGCCCGTCGATGTGGAACTCCTCGCACCAGTACGTGGCGTTCGCGACCAGGAAGTTGCGGACCTCGGTACGCCCGTAGTCGAACTCGAACGTTCCCCAGTCCGGGTGCTCGGCCCGCCGTGCGTCCCCGGGTTCGTACAGCGGGTCCCCGTCGAAGCGGCTCAGCGCCCAGTCGTCCTTGGGGAAATGGGCGGGCACCCAGTCCACGATCACTCCGACGCCGGCCTGGTGCAGGGCGTCGACCAGGTACTTGAAGTCGTCGGGGCTGCCGAGGCGGGCCGTGGGCGCGTAGAAGCCGGTGACCTGGTAGCCCCAGGAACCGGCGAAGGGGTGCTGTGCGACCGGCATGAACTCGACGTGGGTGAACCCGAGGTCGGTGACGTACGCGGGCAGTTGCTCGGCGAGTTCGCGGTACGTCAGGCCCGGACGCCAGGACGGGAGGTGCACCTCGTAGACGGAGAACGGAGCCCGGTGCACCGGGACGTCACCGCGGTGTGCCATCCACCGCTCGTCGCCCCACTCGTAGTGCGAGGCGTGCACGATCGACGCCGTGTCCGGCGGGACCTCCGCACGGCGCGCCATCGGATCGGCCTTGAGGAACCGGTCGCCGTACCGGGAGGTGATCTCGAACTTGTACCGGGCGCCCTCGCCGATGCCCGGCAGGAACAGCTCCCACACGCCGGACGCCCCGAGGGACCGCATCGGGAACGCCGTACCGTCCCAGCAGGTGAAGTCCCCGGCGACCCGCACGCCCTGGGCGTTCGGCGCCCACACCGTGAAACGGGTGCCCCTCACGCCCTGGTGGGTCATCGGCTCGGCGCCCAGCGCCTTCCACAGCTCCTCGTGCCGGCCTTCGCGGACGAGGTGCAGGTCGAGCTCGCCGAGGGCGGGCAGGAAGCGGTACGGGTCGTGGACCTCGCGTTCGTCGGACCCGTCCTGCGCGTACGACACGAGCAGCGTGTACGCGGGGATCTCGTCCAGCGGCAGTACGCCGGAGAAGAGGCCGCCGCCCTCCGAGACCAGCTCGGTGCGCTCGCCGTCGACCACCACGCTCACCGCACGCGCGAACGGGCGCAGCGCCCGCAAGGCGATCCCGCCCGGCATCGGATGGGCGCCGAGCAGCGCGTGCGGATCGTGGTGGGCGCCCGACAGCAGGCGATCGCGGTCGGCCGGGTCGAGTGCGGGCGCGGTGGCACCGCGGCCCGGTCCGGCCGGCTCGGGGCGCGAGGTCTCGTGCAGGGCCATGGGGTCAGGCTCCTCTCACGGCGAGGCGTTCGATCGCCGCCATCGGTACGGGCAACCAGTCGGGTCGGTGCCGGGCCTCGTACAGCACCTCGTACACGGCGCGGTCGGTCTCGTAAGCACGCAGCAGGCCGTGCTTCTTGCGCGGGTCCCATCCGGCGCGGTCGGCATAGCCCGCGCAGTAGGCCTCCCGGCAGCGGCGCGCCCACTCCGGACGCCACGGACGGCGCTGCCGGGCGGCGTAGTCGAAGGAGCGCAGCATCCCGGCGATGTCCCGCACGGGGGAGTGGACGGCACGCCGCTCGGCGAGCGGACGGGACGGCTCGCCCTCGAAGTCGATGACGAACCACTCACGTCCGGCCCGCAGCACCTGACCCAGGTGCAGGTCACCGTGGATGCGCTGGGCCGGCGGCCCGGGATCGCAGGCGGCGAGGGCGCCGAAGGCGGTGCGCAGGCCGGGGACATAGGGCTGCAGCGCGGGGACGAAGTGCGCGGCGTTCTCCAGTCGCTCGGTCATCGCCGCCGCCGTACGGCCGTTCTCGCCGAGGCCCCGCGAGGGGAAGGCCGACGCCAGCGCCAGATGCACCTCCGCCGTCGCCCGCCCCAGCTGACGGGCCTCCGCCGTGAAGTCGCCGCCCGAG
This sequence comes from Streptomyces cyaneochromogenes, assembly GCF_003963535.1. Lineage (GTDB taxonomy): Bacteria > Actinomycetota > Actinomycetes > Streptomycetales > Streptomycetaceae > Streptomyces > Streptomyces shaanxiensis. The sequence goes on from NZ_CP034539.1 coordinate 9,979,053, forward strand.
GCCAGCGCGTCCAGCGCCAGGGTCCAGCCGTCGGAGGCGTCCCGCAGGAACGGCTGGAGCACCCCGAGGGTCGCCTCGCGCGGATGCGTCGTGCGGAACCAGGCCACGGGGGCCGGCACCCGGCGGCAGCCCTGCTCGGCCAGCGCGCCCGGCACCTCCAGGTCGGGGTTGACGCCCGGCTGGATGCGCCGGAAGAGCTTCAGGATGAACGCGTCGCCGTACACCAGCGAGGAGTTGGACTGCTCGGCGTCCAGCACCCGTGGCACCAGCCCGGCGGGCACGGTCACCGACGGGTCCGCCTCGAACCGCAGCGGGCCCGACGGACCGGGGTGCCGCAGCCGCTCCAGGAGCAGCTGGGCCGACCGGGGGTCCTGCAACGCGTCGAACACCGTCAGACCGGCCAGCGGCCCCTCCTCGGCCCGCCCGATGAGCGCCCGGCCGAGCCGCGGCGACAGGTGCTGCCGTACGCCGATCAGCAGCTGGTAGCAGTCACCGGCCGGGGGCGTGCCGCCCGGGGCGGGCACCGCCGAGTGACCGGCGTGCACCAGCAGATGCAGACAGCCCGGGAACAGCTCCGTCATCGACAGCAGCGACAGATCGGTGACGGGCCGGTCCTTGCCCGCGAACCAGCGCTGCCGTGGCAGCCACTCGCGCAGCAACCCGGCGAGCGAGGCCATCGGGTCGGCCTCGACCGTACGGGTCGGTCGGGGAGATGCGGTCTTCTGCATGGTGACGCGTCCTTTCCTCGGCAGGCTCAGAGCTCAGGCTGAAAGCCGTCGGCCGATGCGGGATGCGACTCGGGAGAGCCGGAACCAGTAGAAGCCGTGGCCCCCGAGGGTCAGCAGATACGGCAGTTCGCCGATCGCCGGGAAGCGGACCCCGCCGAACAGCTCCACCGGGTGGCGTCCGCTGAACTCGCGCAGGTCGAGTTCGGTGGGCTGCGCGAAGCGCGCGAAGTTGTTCACGCACAGCACGAGGTCGTCCTCGTACTCGCGGAGGAAGGCGAGGACCGCCGGGTTGGAGGACTGCAGTTCCGTGTAGGTGCCGAGTCCGAAAGCTGGGTTCTGCTTGCGGATCTCGATCATCCGGCGGGTCCAGTGCAGCAGGGAGGACGGGGAGGCCATCGACGCCTCGACGTTGGTCACCTGGTAGCCGTAGACCGGGTCCATGATCGTGGGGAGGTAGAGCTTGCCCGGGTCACAGGTGGAGAAGCCGGCGTTGCGGTCCGGGGTCCACTGCATGGGGGTGCGGACGGCGTCGCGGTCGCCGAGCCAGATGTTGTCGCCCATGCCGATCTCGTCGCCGTAGTAGAGGATCGGGCTGCCCGGCAGGGCGAGCAGCAGCGCGGTGAACAGCTCGATCGAGTGTCGGTCGTTGTCGAGGAGCGGGGCCAGCCTGCGCCGGATGCCGATGTTGGCGCGCATGCGGGGGTCCTTGGCGTATTCCGCCCACATGTAGTCGCGTTCCTCGTCGGTGACCATTTCGAGGGTCAGCTCGTCGTGGTTGCGCAGGAAGATGCCCCATTGGCAGCCGGAGGGGATGGCCGGGGTCTTGGCGAGGATTTCCGAGACCGGGTAGCGGGATTCCCGCCGTACGGCCATGAAGATCCGCGGCATCACCGGGAAGTGGAAGGCCATGTGGCACTCGTCGCCGCCGCTGCGGAAGTCGCCGAAATAGTCGACGACGTCCTCCGGCCACTGGTTGGCCTCGGCCAGCAGCACCGTGTCCGGATACATCGCGTCGATCTCACGGCGCACGCGCCTGAGGAACTCGTGCGTGGCGGGCAGGTTCTCGCAGTTGGTGCCCTCCTCCGCATACAGGTAAGGAACGGCATCGAGCCGGAAGCCGTCGATTCCCAGGTCCAGCCAGAACCGCAGGGCGGCGAGGATCTCCTCCTGAACTGCCGGGTTCTCGTAGTTCAGGTCGGGCTGGTGGGAGAAGAAGCGGTGGAAGAAGTACTGCTTGCGGACCGGGTCGAAGGTCCAGTTGGAGGCCTCGGTGTCGACGAAGATGATGCGCGCGTCGCCGTATGCCTTGTCGTCGTCGGCCCACACGTAGTAGTCGCCGTAGGGGCCGTCGGGGTCTTTCCTCGACTCCTGGAACCACGGGTGCTGGTCGCTGGTGTGGTTCATGACGAAGTCGATGATGACCCGCATTCCGCGCTGGTGGGCGGAGTCCACGAATTCCACGAAGTCGGCGAGGTCGCCGAATTCTGGGAGTACGGAGGTGTAGTCGGAGACGTCGTAGCCGCCGTCCCTCAGCGGTGACTTGAAGAAGGGTGGCAGCCACAGGCAGTCGACGCCGAGCCATTGCAGGTAGTCGAGTTTGGCCGTCAGGCCTTTGAGGTCGCCGACGCCGTCGCCGTTGCTGTCCTGGAAGGAGCGGACCAGGACCTCGTAGAAGACGGCGCGCTTGAACCAGTCCGGGTCACGGTCCTTGGCAGGCGTGTCCTCGAAGGTGTCCAGCACGGGCTCGTTGACGGTCATGACGCTCAAGACCCTCCGGTCTGCGGTGGCGATGCCTGGACGTGGAGCACGTGCGCGGGTGCCCTTCCGGGCTCCAGGCGTACGTAGTTGGTCCGGCCCCAGCGGTAGGTCTCACCCGTCAGTTCGTCGTGCACGGACAGGGAGGCATCCCAGTCCAGGCCGAGGTGCGGCATGTCCAACGAGACCGTGGCCTCCTGGGTGTGGTGGGGGTCGAGGTTGGCGACCACCAGAACCGTGTCCGGGCCCTGCCGTTTGGAGTAGGCGATCAGCGCGTCGTTGTCGGTGTGGTGGAAGCGGAGGTTCCTGAGCCGGTGCAGTGCGGGGTGGCTTCTGCGGATGGCGTTGAGCTGCGTGATCAGGGGACTGATGGTGCGGCCTTCGCGTTCGGCGGTTTCCCAGTCGCGGGGGCGCAGCTGGTATTTCTCCGAGTGGAGGTACTCCTCGCTGCCGTTGCGCAGGGGGGTGTTCTCGCACAGTTCGTAGCCGCTGTAGATGCCCCAGGTGGGGGAGAGGGTGGCGGCGAGGACGGCGCGGACCTCGAAGGCGGGGCGGCCGCCGTTCTGGAGGTAGGCGTGCAGGATGTCGGGGGTGTTGACGAAGAAGTTCGGCCGCATGTAGGCCGCCGCCTCACCCGACAGCTCCGTCAGGTACTCGGTGAGTTCCTGTTTGGTGTTGCGCCAGGTGAAGTAGGTGTAGGACTGCTGGAAGCCGATCTGGGCCAGGGTGTGCATCATCGCCGGGCGGGTGAAGGCCTCGGCGAGGAAGATGACGTCGGGGTCGGTGCGGTTGATGTCGGCGATCACCCGCTGCCAGAAGACGACCGGTTTGGTGTGCGGATTGTCCACGCGGAAGATCCGCACCCCGTGGTCCATCCAGTGCCGCAGGACGCGCAGCGTCTCTGCGGTCAGGCCGTCCATGTCGGCGTCGAAGGCGATGGGGTAGATGTCCTGGTACTTCTTCGGCGGGTTCTCGGCGTAGGCGATGGTGCCGTCGGGGCGGTGGTGGAACCACTCGGGGTGTTTGTGGACCCAGGGGTGGTCGGGCGAGCACTGCAGGGCGAAGTCGAGGGCGATCTCCAGGCCGAGTTCCCGCGCGGCGGCCACGAAGGCGTCGAAGTCCTCGAGGGTGCCGAGGTCGGGGTGGACGGCGTCGTGGCCGCCTTCGGGGGAGCCGATCGCCCAGGGCACACCGACGTCGTCGGGACCCGCGGACAGGGTGTTGTCGGGGCCCTTGCGGAAGGTGGTGCCGATGGGGTGGATGGGCGGGAGGTAGACGACGTCGAAGCCCATCGCGGCGATCGCGGGCAGCCGGCGGGCGGCGGTGGTGAAGGTGCCGTGGGGCTGCTCTGGGGTGCCTTCGGAGCGGGGGAAGAACTCGTACCAGGAGCCGTACAGGGCCCGTTCGCGTTCGACCAGCAGGGGCAGCGGGTCCGAGGCGGTGACCAGGTCCCGCAGCGGATACCGCCCCAACACCGCGTCCACGTTCGCCGCGAACGCCGCCTCCAGCCGCGACACGGGGGGCAGCGAGTCGTCCCGCAACGCCTCCGCGGCGGCCAGCACGGTTGCCCTCCCCGCGTCGTCGGGCACCGAGGCCGCCGCACGCTCGTAGAGTTCGCCGCCCTCCTCCAGGACCAGTCCGACGTCGATCCCGGCCGGAACCTTGATACGGGCGGTGTGGCGCCAGGTGGCCACCGGATCGCCCCAGGCCTCCACGTGAAACGTCCAGTTGCCCACTGCGGGAGGCGTGACCTTGGCTCCCCAGCGATCGCTGCCCGGAGCCAGCTCGTGCATCGGCGTCCACGGGCCGGGACGGCCGTCCGGGTCGGTCAGCACGACATTGGCGGCCACCGCGTCATGGCCCTCCCGGAACACGGTGGCGGTGACCTCGAAGGTCTCTCCCACGACCGCCTTCGCCGGATGCCTGCCGCACTCCACGGCCGGCTGTACGTCCCGTACCGGGATGCGGCCGATCGTCCCGGTCCCGCGACCGGTCCTCGTCTTGGTCCTGCCCATGGTTCACCTCCACCGTGCTCGAGGCCGGGCCCAAGGCCCGGCCGGGTTTTCCGAACTGTGCCGGACGGCGGCTATCTCCCCGCGAGGAAACGCCACCGCCGTGATCTCGCCGGACCCCTCCGCGTCACGGCACGCAGGTGGGGCCTTTCGTCCTGCTCCCGGAGGTAGGCCGCCGGGGTGATGCGCAGATACCGCTCGGCCGCGTCCGCGGCCTCGCGCGCGCAGCGCTTCCCCATCAGCACGCACAGGGTGTAGCCGGCGTCCTCGAACGTGGCGCGCACCGCGTGGTCGGCCGGGGCCGCGAGCATGGCACGCTCCCAGGCCCGGTATCGCCGCAGTTGCCGGGCGACTTCGGCTTTTGCCGGTAGCAGCATGGCGCCGTACACCTTCCGGGCTGCTCGATGACGCGTCTCCCGCCGTCGGGCGGAACCCGCGCGCGTACACGCACGGGTTCCGTTACGGGCATCGAGGTCTTCACACATGGTGCATGGTCGATGACTCAGCGTCCTGTTGGAGCTTCAACTACCTCGGATGCCCGCTCGTGTTGCACGAATGGCGTACCGCCCTCACCCTGAAGTGACTCAGAAGCGATCGGCGCTCACGCTCCGTGCTCGGGGCTCGTCCCGCAGGGGCGAGGAGAGCGGGAGCATTCGCGGTGAGGAGGTAACGACGGTGAAGACCGCAGTGCCCTGCTACTACCACCTCGACGTGGAAGTCAGCCCCGAACGGGTGGATCAGGTCAGCCGAATTCTGGCCGCTCACCTCCGGTACTGGGACCTGGAGACGCTTGTCGAGCCCGTCCGCCACGGCACGGAGATGCTCTTGAGGGTCATCGACGAACACGCGACGGACAAGAACACCTCGATCGAGATGTGGTGGAACGGCCAGCACCTCATCACCGCCATCGGTGACAACGACCGTGCCCTGCGCCCGGACCACGAGCTGCGTGCCTGCCTGCAGCACCTCGCCGCGATGAGCGACGGCTGGGGGTGCTGCGCCACCGAGACCGGGAGCAAGGTCATCTGGTTCTCGCAGCGCGCCCGGGCCGGCGAACGTGCCCCGCTCGTCCCGGCGGCGCCCGCACCCAGCCTGCGGGAGGCGCGCGGTGTGCCCCGCGAGGTGCCCGTCACCGCGCTGGCCGAGGCACCGGGCATCCGCGACGATGCCCTCGAGGAGGCCCGGTGACGGCGAGACGACGCCGCAAAGACGTGAGCAAAGGGGTGCCCGCCTGGAGCGGGCACCCCTATCCGCTGGGAGCCGCCTTCGACGGACAGGGCACCAACTTCGCCCTCTTCAGCGAGGTCGCCGACCGTGTCGACCTCGTCCTCGTCGACGACAAGGAGCGGTACACGCCGATTCCGCTCACCGAGGTCGACGGCTTCGTCTGGCACGGCTATCTGCCCGGCGTCGGCCCCGGACAGCGCTACGGCTACCGGGTCCACGGCCCCTGGGCCCCGGACCTGGGTCACCGGTGCAATCCGGCGAAGCTGCTGCTCGACCCGTACAGCAGGGCGGTGGACGGCCGCGTGGACAACCACGCCTCCCTCTTCGAGCGCACCCCGGACGCCCCGTCCCCGGCCGACAGCGCCGGGCACACCATGCTCGGCGTGGTGACCGAGCCGTACTTCGACTGGGGCGACGACCGACCGCCCCGGCGGCCGTACGCCGACACCGTCATCTACGAGGCGCATGTCCGCGGCCTCACCCGCACCCACCCCGACGTCCCGCCGGACCTGCGCGGCACCTACGCCGGTCTCGCGCACCCCGCGGTCGTCGAGCACCTGACGTCCCTCGGGGTGACCGCCGTCGAGCTGATGCCGGTCCACCAGTACGTCCAGGACGGCGTACTGCTCGACCGGGGCCTGGCCAACTACTGGGGCTACAACACGATCGGCTTCTTCGCGCCGCACAACGCCTACGCCGCCCACGGCACCCGCGGCCAACAGGTCAACGAGTTCAAGTCCATGGTGAAGGCGCTGCACGCGGCCGGCCTCGAAGTGATCCTCGACGTCGTCTACAACCACACCGCCGAGGGCAACGAACGCGGCCCCACCCTCTCCTTCCGCGGCATCGACAACGCCTCGTACTACCGCCTCGTGGACGGCGACTGGGGGCACTACTACGACACCACCGGCACCGGCAACAGCCTGCTGATGCGCCACCCGTACGTTCTGCAACTCATCATGGACTCGCTGCGCTACTGGGTCACCGAGATGCACGTCGACGGCTTCCGCTTCGACCTCGCGGCCACGCTGGCCCGCCAGTTCCACGAGGTGGACCGGCTCTCGGCGTTCTTCGACCTGATCCAGCAGGACCCGGTGATCAGCAGGGTCAAGCTGATCGCCGAGCCGTGGGACGTCGGGGAGGGCGGCTACCAGGTGGGCAACTTCCCGCCGCTGTGGTCGGAGTGGAACGGCAAGTACCGCGACGCCGTACGGGACTTCTGGCGCGGCGAGCCCGATTCGCTCGGCGAGTTCGCCTCCCGGCTGACCGGCTCCTCCGACCTGTACGCGCACAGCCGGCGCCGCCCGCGCGCCAGCGTCAACTTCGTCACCGCGCACGACGGGTTCACGCTGCGCGACCTCGTCTCGTACAACGACAAGCACAACGAGGCCAACGGCGAGGGCAACCGGGACGGCGAGAACCACAACCGCTCCTGGAACTGCGGCGCGGAGGGCGAGACCCGAGACCCGGCCGTGCTCGGGCTGCGCGCCCGCCAGCAGCGCAACTTCATCGCCACGCTCCTGCTGTCCCAGGGCATCCCCATGCTCTGCCACGGCGACGAACTCGGCCGCACCCAGCGCGGCAACAACAACGCCTACTGCCAGGACAACGAGGTCTCCTGGATCGACTGGCGCCACACAGACGACCAGCGCGATCTCACCGACTTCACCCGCTACGTCATCGCCCTGCGCGCAACCCACCCGGTCCTGCGCCGCCGCCGCTTCTTCCAGGGCGAAACGCCGACCCACCCCGAACAGCCACTGCCCGACCTGGTGTGGCTGCAGCCCGACGGCCGCGAGATGACCGACACCGACTGGAACCGCCCCGACGCCCACTCCCTGGCCGTCTTCCTCAACGGCGACGCCATCGCCGAACCCGACTGGTGCGGCCGCCCCGTGGTGGACGACTCCTTCCTGCTGCTGCTCAACAGCTACTGGGAGCCGGTCGAGTTCCAGCTCCCGGACATCACCTACGGCGAACGCTGGACCACCCTGATCGACACGGCCGAACCCCAGGGTCCTCCGGACGAGTCGGAGCACAAGGCGGGCACGGCCCTGCTGATCGAACGCCGCAGCCTGGTGCTCTTGTCGCGACCCTCGCGTACGACGTCCTGAAAGCGCGCGAGGACCGTGGCCCCGTCCGGCCGGTGTTCACGTCGCGGGTCGGTCGCCGGTGGTCGGTGGCTGTTCCACGTGGGAGGCCAGGACCGCGGCCTGGACACGGCGCTGGACGCCGAGTTTGGCCAGGAGGCGGGAGATGTGGTTCTTGACGGTCTTCTCCGAGAGGTAGAGCTTCTTGCCGATCTCGCGGTTGGTGAGGCCGTCGCCGATGAGGGCGAGGATCTCCCGCTCGCGGGGGGACAGGCTCGCCAGTTCCGGGGCGACGGCCGGCGTCTCGGCGGGCTCGGCCCGGAGGGTGCGCATCAGACGGGCCGTGGTCGTGGGGTCCAGCATGGACTGGCCCGAGGCGATGGTGCGGATCGCGGAGACCAGGTCGGAGCCTTTGATCTGTTTGAGGACGTAGCCCGCGGCGCCGGCCATGATGGCGTCGAGCAGGGCGTCCTCGTCGTCGAACGAGGTCAGCATCAGGCAGGCCAGCTCGGGCATCCGGTCGCGCAGTTCGCGGCAGACGGTGATGCCGTCGCCGTCGGGGAGGCGTACGTCGAGCACGGCGACGTGGGGGCGCAGTGCCGGGCCGCGGACGAGGGCGTGCTCGACGGTGTCCGCGTCTCCGACCACGGAGATGTCCGGTTCGGCGTCGAGGAGGTCGGTCAGGCCCCGTCGTACGACCTCGTGGTCGTCCAGCAGGAACACGCGGATCGGGTTCTGCTCGCTGAAGCGGTGTGGCTCGGTCATGACGACCCCTCGTTCCCCGGTGGCTCACGGTCTGCCGACCACGAACTTCTCATGATGCCGATCATTGCCCGCCGGGTCCGGATGTACTAGGGCCGACTGGCCCACTCGGCCGTGAGGCGCTCCCTCACCGGCCCCATGGTCCAGGGCCGGATGCCCTGCCACCACAGATCGGACGATCGCGTCTGGCATCCCAAGCGGTCGCTTCGGCGGAACCGCCGGACCGGAGCCGGACTCCCGCGCCCGTCATGTCCGGCGAGCCGCCACCGTCGGCATCACGGTGGCCTTCCAGCGCGAAGGAAACGTCCACGACGCCTTCCACGGCGCGCACCAGACGCGCGGCCACGGGAATGAGGGACGTGTCCCGGACACGACCGGTCAGCTTCACCGCTCCGTCGTGCACCTGGACCCGGATCGCCGAGCCGGGCGACGGGAAGAGGCGGGTCACGACCTCGCACCGCACCTCCTCGGCGATCTCGTCGTCGCCGCGCAGGAAGACCTTGAGCAGGTCGGACCTGCTGACGATGCCCTCCAGCATGCCCAGCTCATTGACCACCGCAAGCCGCTTGACCCTGGCGTGCGCCATGGTGCGGGCGGCCTGGGCCAGTGTCGCGTCCGGGCGGGTGGTGAGCGCCGGGGAGGTCATCAGCTCCTCCGCGGTGATCGCGCCGGCCTTCGCCAGGTCGGACAGGCGGCGCAGCTGGGTGTACCGGTCGGGGTCGCTGTCGCGGAACTCCTCCCTGGGCAGCAGGTCGGCCTCGGAGACGAGGCCGACGACGCGGCCCTCGCCTTCGAGGACGGGCAGGGCGCTGACCTTCCAGTCCTGCATCAGCTGCACGATCTCCTTGAAGGCGGCCCTGCGGCCGACGGCGGCGACTGTGTGGGTCATGACGTCGCTGACGATGTGAGGGGTGCCGTGCATGGTGGCTCCTTGCTCGCTGCGGGTCGCGTGGTGGTCACACGTGGCTGCCGGCGCCGTAGGGGGCGTACAGGTCCAGCAGCCGGGCCCGGGCGGCGCGCAGGCGGTGGGCGAGCACGTCACCGACCCTCCCCCACTGCCTTAAGGGCGTGGGAGGTGCCCCCAGGGCGACGGCGTGGCCCATGGCCGGATCGTCCTGGCACATCGCTCGGACGGCCGTGGCGTCGAACTCGTACGCCCGCACCGGGGTCGTCGCCTCGGCGCCCAGGTGCCAGACGTGCGGTGTGAAGAGCCAGGACCAGCCGATGAGTTCGTTGTGCTGGAGGGTCTCGATGACGGCCGCGCGGCGGCCGGGCACTCGCATGTCGAGTTCGACGGTGCCCGTGCGGATGATCCAGAAGCGGTCGGCCCGGCTGCCCTCCTCGAAGAGGCGCGTCCCTTGCGGGAAGGACACCTCGCGGGCGACGCGCATCAGCCGCTGCCGGTGCTCGGCGGGCAGGGCGCGCAGCATGCTGGGCGTGGGCGTGGTGATCATGGCGTGCCTCCCGACGGGCTGCAGGGACTTCCACGGCCAGCGTGTCCCCGGGGGCGGGCGGGCCATGGGCCGTCCGGCCCGTCGAGGCGGGCCACCCGACTCCGGCCGGGGAGACCTACGGCACCCTCCCGCGAACCCGACGAGGCCGTTCCGGCGGTCACGTTCGTGGTGAGCGCTGTGCTTGATGAGCCTGCCGTTGTCCACCGGCGCGCCCACCGCCATGAGAGGTGGACCGTTCCCGGCCGGGCATGCACCCCACCGGCCCCTGAGGACAGGGCCGTTCAGCCCTACGGCCACGGACCTTCGGCCTGGGGCGGCTGCCCTCCGCCGCCGCCAGAGTGATGAGCGGCGGGCACCGACCGGACCGTCCCCATCTCCCCGAAGGGATCACCGACGAACCGTTCGTGGCTGCGCTGACCGGGGGGGGAGGAGGGGGAGGTGCGGTGGGCCCCGCGGTGGGCCCACCGCACCGAGTAGGACCGGACAGGGCCCGTCGGACAGGGCCGGTCGGCCCTCGGGAGGGACCTGCGGCCTCTGCCGGGTGCGTCGTCGCAACACGAAGCTGCAATCGGCACCACTGATTCAGGAGGGAATCATGACCCGCACCGTCACTCTCAGTGTCACCGTCGGCCTCGACGGCTCACGTGAGAGCCGCGCGGCGGCCGAGTGGGCGGCCCGGGAAGCACAGTTGCTCGGGTTGCCGCTGAAGCTGGTCCATGTCTGGGAGCCGGTACCGGCACCCATGGCGCAGGCCCCACTCCTCGGCGCCGAGACCCAGCAGCACTGGAGCGAACGCGTGCCCCGCGAGGCGGCCGAGGGCATCCGGGTACGCCACCCGGGCCTCGACGTCATCACCGAACAGCTCTCCGGCCGGCCCGCCGACATGCTGGCCGACGCGGCGCAGGACGCCGAACTGCTGGTCCTCGGCTCCCGCGGACTGAGCGGGTTCGGCGGCTTCATGCTCGGCTCGGTCGGACTCGCGGTCGTGGCACACACCGAGCGGCCGGTCGTCCTGGTCCGCGCCGACCAGCAGGCCGCCGACGAGCACGAGACGGACCCCGCCGGCATCCCGTCCGCCGCGACACCGTTCCGGCCTGTCGTCCTCGGTCTCGACATCGAGAGCCCGGACGAGGAGCTGATCGAGTTCGCGTACACCGCGGCCGCCCGCCGCGGTACCTCCCTGCGGGTGGTGCACGGCTGGAACGTGCCCCCGTACTACGCCTACGGCTTGTCCGCCGACCTCGAACTGCACGGAGCCCTGGAACGGGCCGAGGCCAACGCCCTGACCGAGCTCCTGCGTCCGTGGCGCAAGAAGTTCCCGGACGTCGAGGTCACCGCAGAGACCCACTACGGGACCCCCGCCGGCCACCTTGTCGACGCCTCCCGCGAGGCCTCCCTGGTCGTCGTGGGCAAGCGCATCCGCCGCAGCCCGATCGGCACGCACATCGGTCCCGTCACCCACGCCGTCCTGCATCACTCGATCGCCCCGGTCGCTGTCGTTCCGCACCACTGACGCAACCCGAGGAGCAGAAACCATGAAGGCAGCGGTCGTACGAGCCTTCGGCGAGCCCCTGGTCATCGAGGACCGCCCCGACCCCGAGCCCGGCCCCGGCCAGGTCCGCATCCGGGTCGAGGCCTCCGGGCTGTGCCACACCGACATCCACGCCGCCCACGGCGACTGGCCCGTCAAGCCCAGCCCGCCGTTCGTGCCCGGGCACGAGGGCGTGGGCCTCGTCGAGAAGCTCGGCGAGGGTGTCGCCCACCTGAGCATCGGCTGGGGGTCCCCCCTCTGGGGGAGGGTCGCCGTGCCGTGGCTCGGCAAGGCCTGCGGCCGCTGCGAGCACTGCCTCTCCGGCTGGGAGACGCTGTGCGAGCGGCAGATCAACACCGGCTACGGCTGCGACGGCGGCCACGCCGAGAAGATGCTCGCCTGGGCCGACTTCGCCCAGCCGGTGCCGAAGGGCGTCACCGCCGTCGACGCCGCCCCGCTGACCTGCGCCGGTGTGACCACGTACAAGGCGCTCAAGGTCGCCGGCGTCAGCCCCTCTCAGCTCGTCGCGATCTCCGGGATCGGCGGACTCGGTCATCTGGCCGTGCAGTACGCGAAGATCGCCGGGGCCACGGTGGCGGCCATCGACGTCACCGACGAGAAGCTCGAACTCGCCGCCGAACTGGGGGCCGACCTCGTCATCGACGCCCGCAAGCACGACGTGGGCGAGGTGCTGAAGCGGTACGGAGGCGCCCACGCGGCGATCGCGCTCGCGGTGAACGAGGACGCGTTCGCAGCCGTCAACTCGGGGCTGCGGCGTGGCGGCAAACTCGTCATGGTCGCCCTGCCCGCGCACGGCGCCCTTCGGATCCCGGTCTTCGACACCGTCCTGAACGGCACCTCGGTGATCGGCTCGATCGTCGGCACCCGGCAGGATCTCGCCGAGGTCTTCCAGCTGCACGCGGCCGGCCGCACCGAGGTCATCTGCGAGACCCGCCCGCTGAGCTCCGTCAACGAGTCCATCGACGAGGTGCTGCGCGGCCAGGTCAAGGCCCGGATCGTCTTCGACCTCGGCACGGGACGGTGAGGGCGGTGGACCTGCCGATCGTCGTCGGCGTCGACGGCTCCGAGCCCAGCCTGCGGGCCGTCGACTGGGCGGCCGACGAGGCCGTACTGCGCGGGACGCCGCTGCGGCTGGTGTACGCCTCGCTGTGGGAGAGGTACGAGGGCGCCGCACTCGCCCAGGACCTGGGCGAGCAGTCCGAGCAGGTGCGGGCACAGGACATCGTGGAGACCGCCGCCCGGCGCGCCCACCGGCGTCGGACCGACCTGAGGATCTCCACCGAGGCTCTGCCCGAGGAGCCCGAGTACGCCCTGGTGCGGGCGAGCCGCAGTGCCTTCCTGCTGGTCACGGGCTCCCGGGGGCGCAGCGGTATCACGGAGGCGCTGCTGGGGTCGGTGAGTCTGACCGTCGCCGGGCACGCGCACTGCCCGATGGTCGTCGTACGGGGCAATCACGACAACAAGGTCCGGCCGGGGGCGCACGGCCGCGTGGTCGTCGGCGTCGCTGAGAGCTCCACGACCCCGGCAGCGGTGCGTTTCGCCTCCGACGAGGCGCGGCGACGGGGCGCGGTCCTGGACGCCGTACGTGCCTGGCGGTGCCCCGCACACGAGACCACGGACCACCCCCTGCTCGCCGGGGAACCCGCGCGGATGCATGAGCAGCAGGCGGTGGAGGTACTGGAGAAGGCGCTGCACGACGTCCCAGCCGACATCGAAACCCGCCGACGTGTGCTCGAGGGCGACACCCGGCACGTCCTCACGGACGCCTCGCACGGTGCCGACCTCCTGGTCATCGGCGCCGAGCGTCACCACCGGCACTTCGGGCTCCAGTTGGGCCGGGTGGCCCATGGGGTGCTGCACCACTCGGCCTGCCCGGTCGCCATCGTGCCCGAGCGGGAGTGAGCATTCGGCACGGACGCCGGGCTCGGCGAGGCCACCGCCCCGGTGGCCGACCCCTCCCGGCTTCGGGCTTCGCCGCCCCGCGATCCGAATCGACGACTTTCGGAGTCTTCCCATGTCGAAGGTGGAACACCAGAACGCCACCGCACTGACCGACGAGACCGACGAGACCGACGACGAACTGCGCGCGCTCGACGCGCACTGGAGGGCCGCCAACTACCTGGCCGCGGGACAGATCTACCTGATGGCGAACCCGCTGCTGACCGAGCCCCTCAAGCCCGAACACATCAAGCCGCGGCTCCTGGGCCACTGGGGCACTTCACCCGGCCTGAACCTCGTGTACACCCACCTGAACCGCGTAATCAAGGAGCGTGGGCTCGACGCGCTGTGCGTATGGGGCCCCGGGCACGGCGGCCCGTCCGTGCTCGCCGGCTCCTGGCTGGACGGCAGCTACAGCCAGACCTACCCGGACGTGTCGCGCGACGCGCAGGGCATGGAGCGGCTGTTCCGGCAGTTCTCCTTCCCCGGCGGTGTGCCCAGCCATGTCGCGCCGGAGGTCCCGGGATCCATCCACGAAGGCGGCGAGCTCGGATACTCGCTCGCCCACGCCTACGGCGCCGCCTTCGACAACCCGAACCTGCTCGTCGCCTGCGTCGTCGGCGACGGCGAGGCGGAGACCGGGCCGCTGGCCGCTTCCTGGCACTCCAACAAGTTCCTCGACCCCGTCCACGACGGCGCCGTCCTGCCGATCCTGCACCTCAACGGCTACAAGATCGCCAACCCGACCGTGCTGTCCCGCCTGCCCGAGGCCGAACTCGACGCGCTGCTCAGGGGCTACGGCCACGAGCCGATCCACGTCACCGGCGCCGAGCCCCTCGCCGTCCACCGCGCGATGGCGCATGCCTTCGACGAGGCACTGGACCGTATCGACCTGATGCAGCGGTCGGCCCGCGAGGGCGGCGTCAGCGAGCGCGTGCACTGGCCGGTGATCGTGCTGCGCACACCGAAGGGCTGGACCGGTCCCGCCGAGGTCGACGGCCTGCCGGTGGAGGGAACCTGGCGCGCACACCAGGTCCCGCTCGCCGGCGTGCGGGAAAACCCGGAGCACTTGCGGCAGTTGGAGGCATGGCTGCGCTCGTACCGGCCCGAGGAACTGTTCCACCCGGACGGCCGCCCCGCCCCCGACGTCCTCGCCTGTGTACCCGAAGGCACCCGTCGCCTGGGCGCCACCCCGCACGCCAACGGCGGGCTCCTCGTTCGCGACCTGCCCATCCGGCCGCTGGACTCCTACGCCGTACCGGTCGACAAGCCGGGCACGACCCTGCACGAGCCCACCCGCATCCTGGGCGACCTCCTCGAACAGGTCATGAAGGACACCTCGGCCCGCCGCGACTTCCGCGTCGTCGGCCCCGACGAGACCGCCTCCAACCGGCTCCACGCCCTCTTCAACGCCAGCGGCAAGGCCTGGCAGGCCGGAACACTGCCGGTCGACGAGCACCTCGACCGGCACGGCCGCGTCCTGGAGATCCTCTCCGAACACACCTGCCAGGGCTGGCTGGAGGGCTACCTCCTCACCGGCCGACACGGGCTGTTCTCCTGCTACGAGGCGTTCGTGCACATCGTCGACTCGATGGTCAACCAGCACATCAAGTGGCTGAAGACGGCCAGGCAACTGCCGTGGCGCAGGCCGGTCGCCTCCCTCAACTACCTGCTGACCTCGCACGTCTGGCGGCAGGACCACAACGGCTTCTCCCACCAGGACCCCGGCTTCGTCGACCACGTCCTGAACAAGAGCCCGGAGGTCGTACGGGTCTATCTGCCGCCGGACGCCAACACCCTCCTCTCCGTCGCGGACCACGCGCTGCGCAGCCGCGACTACGTCAACGTGATCGTGGCCGGCAAGCAGCCCTGCTTCGACTGGCTGTCGATGGACGCCGCACGCGCCCACTGCGCGCGGGGCGCCGGCATCTGGGACTGGGCCGGCACGGAGAACGGCGGCGAGCCGGACGTGGTGCTCGCCTGCGCCGGCGACGTGCCCACCCAGGAGGTCCTGGCCGCGGCCCAACTGCTCCGCCGGCACCTCCCACAGCTCGCCGTCCGCGTGGTGAACGTCGTCGACATGACCCGGCTGCTGCCGCGCGAGGAACACCCCCACGGGATGGGCGACTTCGAGTACGACGGCCTGTTCACCCAGGACAAGCCCGTGATCTTCGCCTACCACGGCTACCCGTGGCTGATCCACCGGCTCGCCTACCGCCGCGCCGGCCACCCGAACCTGCACGTGCGCGGCTACAAGGAGTCCGGCACCACGACAACGCCGTTCGACATGGTCGTCCGCAACGACCTGGACCGCTACCGCCTGGTCATGGACGTCATCGACCGCGTCCCCGGCCTGGCCGTCCGGGCCGCCGCCGTACGCCGGCAGATGGCCGACGCCCGCACCCGCCACCACGCCTGGATCCGCGAGCACGGCACCGACCTGCCGGAGGTCGCCGACTGGAGCTGGAACTCCTGAACGCCACTGCTCCCGGAAAGAGCTGCTCCTGACACCCACCCTGGAGGGGACCGGTGCCGCCGATCACCGGTCCCCTCCGCTTGCCCGCACCACCAGCGCCCAAGGTGGGGCCGACCGGCCCCCGGTGCACCCCGGACAGCCCATGGGCTTCCTCGCCGATCCGCCGGACGCTCGAAGTGCGAAGGGGCTTGGAGGACCCACGATGACCACGACGAACGACCACGCGTTCGACCGACCCGCGGTCCACGCCCTGCTCGCGGACGGCACCATCGTGTGCATCCGCCCCGTCGTGCCGGGCGATCACGAGGGGGTCGGCATCGCCCTCCTCGACGGCCTGTCCCGGCTGGGCATCGGCGTCTCCTCCTTCGTCTCCCTCGGCGACAAGTACGACGTCAGCGGCAACGACATGCTCCAGTGGTGGGAGAGCGACGGCCGCACCGGCCTCGCCCTGCTGCACCTGGAGTCCTTCGGCAACCCGCGCGCCTTCTCCCGTACGGCCCGCCGGGTCACCCGCCGCATGCCGGTGCTCACCGTCGACGCCGGGCGCACCGACGCGGGCCGTCGCGCCGCCGCCTCGCACAGCGCGGCCGCCGCGACCCGCACCATGACTCGCCAGGCCCTGTTCACCCAGGCCGGCATCACCGCGACCCGCTCGATCGGCGAACTCCTCGAAACGGCCGCCCTGTTGCACTCCCAGCCGCTCCCGGAGGGGCCCCGGGTCGCGATCCTCACCAACGCGGGCGGCGCGGGCGTCCTGGCGGCGGACGCCCTGCGCGGAGGCCGGGCTCGCCCTGCCGGCGTTCAACCTCTCCACGGTCGACGACCTGCTCGCCGTACTGCCCGAGGGGGCCGCGATCGGCAACCCCGTCGACGCCACCGCCGCAGTGACGGAGGAACAGCTCGGCGTGTGTGTCGACGGGCTCATGGGCTGCGCGGCCGTCGACGCCGTACTGGTGGTCCTCGTCCCCACGGCTCTTGCCGAGGCGACCGGTGACGACCTGCTCCGGGCACTCATACGGGCACCCGGACGCAGGTCCCGGCCCGTAGCCGTCGTACGCCTGGAACAGCCCCGGCCGGTCGAGCTGCTGCCCGCCGCCGACGGCGACACGATCCCCTCGTACGCCGAACCGCACGCGGCGGCACGAGCACTCGCCCACGCCGCCCACCGCGCATCCTGGCTGGCCCGCCCCACCGGTACCCTCCCGGACCTCCCGGACATCGACATCCGCCGCGCGCAGGCGATCGCCGAGGAGTTCCTCCTCGCGCATCCGGAGGGCGGCCGGCTCGACCCACGCACCTGCGCCAACCTCCTGTCCTGCTACGACATCCCCCAGATCCCGTGGGCCTGGGCCGAGACGGAGGACGAAGCCGTCCTCGCCGCCGACCGGCTGCGCGGCTTCGACGGACGCGTGGTCATGAAGGCCCACTGGCCGGGACTGGTGCACAAGAGCGAGCAGCGCGCCGTCCACCTCGACCTACGGGGAGACTCCCAGGTGCGCGCGGCCTTCCGGGACCTGAAGACACGATTCGCCGGCCTGATGACCGGAGTGGTCCTGCAACCTCTCGCCCCGCGTGGCACCGAACTGTTCGCGGGCGTCGTCCAGGACGAGGTCTTCGGGCCGCTCGTGCTGTTCGGCCTCGGCGGTACCGCCACCGAGGTGCTCGCCGACCACGCGGCACGGCTCGCCCCGCTGACCGACCACGACGTGCACGACCTGATCACCTCCCCGCGCTGCGCCCCGCTCCTGTTCGGCGCGCACGGCAACGTCCCCGTCGACCTCGAGGGTCTGGAACACCTGCTGCTGCGGCTGTCCCACATGGCCGCCGACCTGCCGCAGCTCGCCGAAGCCGACTTCAACCCGGTGCTCGCGACACCCGGCCAGGTCACCGTGCTCGACGCGCGGATCCGCCTGCTGCCGCGCCGCCCCCACGACCCCTATCTGCGCCGACTGCGCTGAGGAGGACCCGCCATGAAGCACGACAAGATCGGCTCGGTGATGACCAGTGACGTCGTGCGGGCCGAGTACGGCACCCCGTTCAAGGAGGTGGCGCGGCTGCTGGCCGACCACCGGATCAGCGGGCTCCCGGTGGTCGACGAAGACGACAAGGTCATCGGGGTCATCTCCGAGACGGACCTGATGATGCGCCAGGCGGCGCCCCCCGGGCCGTACGGGTCGGGGTCCCGCTTCCGGCTGGACGGCCTGACACGTGGCGCCCGGCGACAGGCCGCGAAGGCCAAGGCCCGCACCGCCGGTCGGCTGATGACAGAGCCACCCGTCACCGTGCATGCCGACGACACCATCGTCGAGGCCGCCCGGACCATGGCCCGGCGGCGTGTGGAGCGGCTGCCCGTCCTCGACGAGGAGGACCGGCTGGTCGGCATCGTCACCCGGCGCGACCTGCTCCAGGTGTTCCTGCGGCCCGATCAGGAGATCCGCGACGAGGTCGTCCGGGAGGTGCTGGGGCGCACCCTGTGGTCGGCACCCCCCCAGCATCGACGTCTCCGTCACCGAGGGGGTCGTCACCCTCACCGGCCACCGCGAGCGCAAGAGCGAGACGGAGATCGCCGTCTCGATGACCCGCCAGATCGACGGCGTGGTAGCCGTCGTCGACAAGCTCACCTGGCGCGTCGACGACGCGCGGCTGCGGCCCGACGAACGGGCACTGCAGGGCGTGGCCTACGACTGGCCGCGCCGACCGTGAGAGGAGGCGAACCACCATGACCGGCAAGGTACTGGTGGCCTATGGAACGACCAACGGATCGACCGCGCGGATCGCCGAGGCCATCGCCGACGTCCTGCGCAAGGACGGGCTCACGGCGGACGCGCTGCCCGCCCGGACCGTGACGGGTGTGTCCTCGTACGACGCCGTCGTGGTCGGCGGCGGACTGTACGCCGGACGCTGGCACAAGGACGCCCGCCGCTTCGTCCGGCAGCACGGCCGGGCTCTGGCCGAACGCCCGCTCTGGCTCTTCAGCAGCGGCCCCCTCGACCCCTCGGCCTCCGAGCGGGACATCCCGCCCGTGCCCGGGGTGAAGAAGGTCATGGCGCGGCTGGACGCCCGGGAGCACGTCACCTTCGGCGGCTGCCTGGAGGAAGGGGCGAAGGGGTGGGTGGCCGGCATGATCCTGCGCTCCAAGAAGGGCGGGGACTTCCGGGACTTCACCGCGATCGAGATGTGGGCGGGGCGAGTGGCCACTGACGTGAGGGGTGGTGAGTAGCGGCTGTCGCGGGACGCCCCTGGTGCCCGGCAGGCGGGCATCAGGGGCGTTTGTGCCGTCTACAGCTGCGGGTGCACCTCGAACACCCCGCCCAGACCAACGGCGCGGAGCAGCCACACGAAGCGACTGCTACCGGTGACCAGCCGGAGTCGGCCGTCGCGCGCCTTGATCCGGTTTCGTGTCCGGCACAGGACACCGAGACCGGAGCAGTCGATGAAGGAGACCTCACGCAGGTCGAGTACCAGATCAGGGGATCGGCCGGAGGTCAGGGCATCGAGGCGCGCGGCGAGCGGTATCGCTGTCACGAGGTCGATCTCGCCGCGCAGTGCCACGACGGTCGTTCCATCGACGGCGCGCAGCGCCGGGGAGCGGCTCTCCGGTCGCGGAGGCGTCGAAGCGCGGGAACATCAGCCGGGCGAGCCCGTGGCCGTCGACCCGCGCCAGTGCCTCGTCCGCGGAAACGAGCCCCTCGTCGGTCAGCTCGGCGGCGATGGCGAACGCGGCCTCGGCCGTGCGCTTGCCCACCCGGGTCTGCAGCATCCACAGCGTGCCGCGCTCGATGGTGAACTCGATGTCGCACAGGTCCCGGTAGTGCAGCTCCAGGGCCCGCGTGTGGGCGCGCAGCTGGTCGTACGACCGGGGGTCGAGTCGCTCCAGCTCGGTCAGCGCAACGGTGTTGCGGATGCCGGCGACGACGTCCTCGCCCTGCGCGTCGGGCAGGTAGTCGCCGTAGAGCCCGCCGCGGCCGGTGGCCGGGTCGCGGGTGAAGGCGACGCCGCTGCCGGAGTCGGGTCCGAGGTTGCCGAAGACCATGCGCTGTACGGTCACCGCGGTGCCCAGGTTGTCGGGGATGTGCTCGCGCCGCCGGTACCGGCGGGCACGTTCGCCGTTCCAGGAACGGAAGACCGCGAGGATCGCCCGGCGCAGTTGTTCGGCGGGCGACTGCGGGAAGTCCTCTCCCGTCCCGTCGTGGATCAGCTGCTTGTACGCCTCCACCAGCTCGGCGAGGTCGTGTGCGTCGAGGTGCAGGTCGTCGGGGGCGTGGCGCAGCTCCTTGAGGGCCGCCATGGCGCGCTCGAACAGGGCCGCGTCGACCCCCATGACCGTACTGCCGAACATCTGGACGAGCCTGCGGTAGGAGTCCCAGGCGAACCGCTCACTGCCCGAGACCTTGGCCAGCCCCCGGACGGAGTCGTCGTTCAGGCCGATGTCGAGCACCGTCTCCATCATCCCGGGCATGGAGAACCGTGCCCCGGACCGGACGGAGAGCAGCAGCGGGTCGTCGCGTTGCCCCAGCCGTCGGCCGGCGGCGGCCTCGACGGTCGACAGGTGTTGGGAGACCTCCGCCACCATGCCGTCCGGTTCCGTGCCGGTGGCGAGGAAGGCCCGGCACGCGTCCGTGGTGACGGTGAAACCCGGTGGGACCGGCAGCCCCAGCCGGGTCATCTCGGCGAGGTTGGCGCCCTTGCCGCCCAGCAGGTCAGCCATGCCGCGGCGGCCCTCGTGGAAGTCGTACACGTAGCGGACCATGACGCTGTGCTCCTCGGCTCGTCGGGCACGGTCCGGCTCTCGGGCCGCCGTCCCTCTCCAGCGTCGGACGGCGGCGGCCGGGCCGGCATGTGCCGGCCGTCCCCACGGCCAGGCCGAACGGCCCAAGCGTCCGGCCTGGAGCAGGCCGCCGCCGCGGGATCGTGTCGGTGTCCGATCCCGTACCGTCACGTGCCGCAGGCCGGTAGCGTGGTCATGACCGGAGCGGCCGGGGCCAGGCCGCCCACGGGATCTGAGGAGACGCAGGTGGGAAGCGCCGAGGAGCCCCGGGAAGCCCGCGTACGGCTGCCGCAGTTGAGGCTGGACGAACTGCTGGAGGAACTCCAGGCCCGGCTGGACGCGGCCCGCGGTACCCGCGACCGGGTGCACAGCCTGCTGGAGGCGGTGCTGTCCGTCGGCCGGGAGCTGGAGCTGGAGCAGGCCCTGCACAGCATCGTCGAAGCCGCCGCCCTGCTGGTCGACGCCGAGTACGCGGCCCTTGGCGTGATCGGTCCGGACGGCACGCGTCTGTCGGCCTTCCACACGGTCGGGGTCACCGAGCAGCAGATCGCCGGGATCGGTCACTTTCCGGAGGGCCACGGCATCCTCGGCGAGCTGATCCACCATCCCGAGCCGCTGCGCCTGGCCAAGATCTCCGAGCATCCGTCGTCCTACGGTTTTCCGTCCAACCACCCGCCGATGAACACCTTCCTCGGTGTCCCGATCCGGGTACGCGACCAGGTCTTCGGCAACCTGTATCTCACCGAGAAGCGGGGCGGGGCGCAGTTCGACGAGGAGGACGAATCCGTCCTGTCGACCCTGGCCGTGGCGGCCGGCGTCGCCATCGACAACGCCCGCCTCTACGAGGAGTCCAGGCTGCGGGAACGCTGGCTTCAGGCCAACGCGGAGATCACGCACAGCCTCATGTCCGGCAGCGAGCGCGGCCAGGTCCTGGGACTGATCGCCGACCGCGCCCGGGAGATCACGGGAGCGGCACTGGCCGTGGTCGCCGTACCGATGGAGGACACCGACTGGCTCAGCATGGAGCTCGCCATCGGGCCAGAGGCGGAGACGCTGCGCGGACTGGTGCTGCCCGTCGACGGAAGTCTGATCGGTGAGGCCTTCTCGACCGCCGCTCCCGTCACCACCCCGGACGTCTCCCAGGACAAGCGCGTCTCGGCAGGCCCTCCGCGCTTCAACGGCCTCGGTCCCGCGGTCGCCGTTCCCGTCGGCACGGGCGAGGGCGGCGTACGAGGCGTCGTTCTGCTGATCCGCGAGGCGGGGCAGACCGTGTTCACCGGGAAGGAGATCGAACCGCTGCTGGCCTTCGCGGCGCAGGCCGCCGTCGCCATTGAGCTCGCGGAGCGACGCGCGGACGCCGAGGAGGTCGCGGTGCTCAAGGACCGCGACCGGATCGCCCGCGACCTGCACGACCTCGCGATCCAGCGGCTGTTCGCCA
Organism: Streptomyces cyaneochromogenes; assembly: GCF_003963535.1. Taxonomy (GTDB): domain Bacteria; phylum Actinomycetota; class Actinomycetes; order Streptomycetales; family Streptomycetaceae; genus Streptomyces; species Streptomyces shaanxiensis. The sequence goes on from NZ_CP034539.1 coordinate 10,001,253, forward strand.
CCGGCATGACCCTGCAGAGCGCGGGCCGCTTCATCGAGCACCCCGAGGCCTCCGAGCGCGTGGTGCGTGCGGTGGACGACCTGGACGAGACCATCAAGATCATCAGGTCGACGATCTTCGGCCTGCGTTCGCGCGCAGGCACCGGCGGGACTGGGCTCAGGGCGCGTGTGGTGCGGATCGCGGGTGAGGCGGCGCCGGTGCTGGGTTTCGCGCCCAGTCTGCGCATGGAGGGCCTGGTGGAGACCCTCGTGCCGCGCGAGGTCGCCGATCACGTGGTGGCCGTCCTCTCCGAGGCCCTCACCAACGTCGCCCGCCACGCCCACGCCGACCGCGCCGACGTCGCCCTCACGGCGGACTCCCGGCAGGTCCGCCTCACCGTCACCGACAACGGCGTCGGCATCCCGGCCGACGGTCGCCGCAGCGGGTTGCGCAACATGGCGGAGCGGGCGCGGCAGTTGGGCGGGGAGCTGGAGCTGAGCGGTCCGGCCGACGGCGGCACCACCTTGGTGTGGTGGGCGCCGGTTCCGGCCGAGTAGAGGTGTGCGCGGCCCCCGGAATTCGGAACCACCCGGACCACAGGCATGGGTCGAACGTCCTCATCAGGTGCCCATCCGCCTCTCGTGACCGCCCGCCGACGGGTGCGACGGTGAGATCAGAGCCCCGGCTGTCCGATACGGCAGCCTGACAGAAGGCGGTGAGGGCGATGACACTCCCCCTGGTCGTGGGCGTCGACGGTTCGGACGCGAGCCTGCTGGCCGTCGACTGGGCGGTGGACGAGGCGGCCCGTGGCGATCTGCCACTGCGGCTGGTGTACGCCTCCCTGTGGGAGCGTTACGAGGGTGACGTCCCGTCGACCGGACGCAAACGCCCCTCCGAGCGCGTGTTGGCCGAGCACATCGTCGCCTCGGCCGCCGAGCGAGCCGCACGACGTGACCCGGACGTGAAAGTGACCACCGACATCGTCCCGGACGACGCTGTCGACGCCCTCCTGCGCGAGGGCAACAACGCCTTCGCCCTGGTGACGGGGGAGCGGGGCCGCGGTGAGCTCAAGGGACTACTGCTCGGGTCGGTGGGCCTGGCCGTGGCGGCCCGGGCGCACTGCCCGGTGATCGTGGTCCGGGGCGACAAGGCGGGCCTGGCCGGCACCCACGGGCGGGTCCTGTTCGGCGTGGGAGATCCGGCCGCATGCGGCAAGGCGATGTACTTCGCCTTCCGTGAGGCCGAGGCACGCGGGTGCACCCTGGACGCCGTACGCGCCTGGCGTTGCCCCTCCTATGAAGGCGCCGACCACCCCGCCCTCGCGGCGAATCCCGTGCACGAGCACGAGGAGCAGGCGGCGGCCCAGCTCGCCGAGATGCTGCGCGACGCCATGGCCGAGCACCCGGACGTGCGGGTACACCGAGCCGCTGTCGAGGGGGCGGCCCGCAGGATCCTCGTCGACCGCTCGGCCGCCGCGGACCTCGTCATCATCGGGGCACGCCGCAGGCACGGCCACTTCGGCCTGCAACTCGGCCGCGTCAACCACACCCTGCTGCACCACGCGCACTGCCCGGTCGCAGTAGTCCCGCAGCTGGCGTGAACGCTGTCAGTGGCCCACTCACGCCGCCCGCGCCGGTTGCTTCAGCGTTCGTGACGCGAAGTCACCGTGAACTGCGCCCCGTCCGGATCCCGCAGCACAGCCTCGTCGCTGCCCTTGGACAGCACGCTCCCGCCGTGCAGTTCCGCGGCCCGCATGCAACCGTCCACGTCGGCCACCGCGAAGTGCACCTGCCAGTGCGGCCGAATCGTGGGATCCGGCGCGGCCTCCAAGGCGCCCGACTCGATGCGTGCCACGACGTCACCACCACTGCGCAGCACGACCTCCCCACCCTCGTAACGGACCTCACAGTGGCCGGGCCGGTCCTTGGCCCAGTCGAGGACCTCGCCGTAGAACATCGCGGCGTCGAAGGCGTCACGTGTGTGCAACCGGATGAACGTGGGCGCGGCACGGCGCCAGGTCTCCCAGTGGGAGATGAGCTCCCCCTCCCAGATGCCGAACGTCGCCCCGTCCCGGTCGGCCAGCAGGGCGGCCCGCCCGGGCGGCAGGGACAGCGGTCCGACGGCCGTGGTGCCGCCGCGCTCCTGCACCCGTGCCACCGCCTCGTCCGCGCTGGGCACGGCGAAGTACGGCGTCCAGGCCACGGCCATCTGCCACATCGAGGCGACCGCGGCGATCCCCGCCACCGGCACGCTCTGCGCCAGCGCGACCCGGAATCGGTCGCCGAGCTTGGCCGGCCGCCAGCGCCAGCCGAGCACGGCCGAGTAGAAGTCCTGGGTGGCCTCCAGGTCGCGGCTGGTCAGACTCACCCAGCAGGGTGCGCCGAACACGGAGTGGGTGGACACGACCTCGGCCGTGCCGCGGGAGTTTCTCGCATCGTTCATGGCAGTCGCGTCCTGGTCTCGTCCGACCGGCGGCCACCGGTTCTCTCCCAGTGTCCGGCCGGAACCGTTCCGAGGCCTGTCGAGTACCCCCGGCAGAGCGCCGAAACGGCCGAGGGCCGGCCCTCCGCCTCACTGGCAGGCGACCGACAAAACGGCGAGGATGGGGACGTGGCACCGATACCGAACGAGCCTGCCGACAAGAGCGAGACCGACCGGATCCTCGAACTGGAGGAGGAGGTCGGCCAGCTCAAGGAGGCGGTCGTCTCGCATGCCGTCGTCGACCAGGCCATCGGCATGGTCGTCGCGCTCGGGCGAGTGGCGCCGGACCAGGGGTGGGCGGTGCTGAAGGACGTCTCCCAGCACACGAACATCAAGCTTCGCCGGGTCGCGGAACTGATTCTCAGCTGGGGCCGGGACGGGAGGATGCCGCCCGAGATCGGCGTCGAGCTCGAAGAGGCCCTCGAACGCTACGGCCCGACGCAGATCCCGGGATCGCCACAGGACTGACCGCTCGCCCCACGGCCCCACGGCCACGTGACCCTCGGGGACTCGACCGAGGGTCACCGTGCCTCGGCGAGCAACTCCTCGCGCAGGTGGGCGAAGCAGCCGCTCAGCAGCCTCGACACATGCATCTGCGAGATGCCGAGCTGCTGCGCGATCCGACTCTGGGTCATCCCGCCGAAGAACCGCAGGTAGAGGATGGTCCGCTCACGCTCCGGCAGCCGCTGCAGACACGGCCTGACGGCCACGCGGTCGACGACCACGTCGTACGCAGGATCCGGACCGCCGATCGCGTCCCCCAGCGCGTAACCGTCCGTGCCCGGCATCTCCGCCTCCAGCGACAGCGCGGAGAAGCACTCCAGGGCCTCCATCCCGGTGCGCACCTCGCCCTCGGTCAGATGCGCGTGCTCGGCGATCTCGGCGATGGTGGGCGCGCGGCCCGGGGTCTGCTGGGCCAGCTCCTTGGCGGAGCTCCGTACCCGGTTGCGCAGGTCCTGGACCCGGCGTGGCACGTGCAGCGTCCACATGTGGTCGCGGAAGTGCCGCTTGATCTCGCCGGTGATGGTGGGCACCGCGTACGCCTCGAAGGCGTGACCGCGGGCCGGGTCGTAGTGGTCGACCGCCTTCACCAGGCCCAGGGCGGCCACCTGGTACAGGTCCTCGAGGGACTCGCCGCGGCCCTTGAAGCGGACGGCGATCCGTTCGGCCATGGGCAGCCAGGCCCGGACCAGTTCGTCTTTGAGTGACTTGCGCTCCGGCCCGTCGGGGAGTCCGACGAGCCGATCGAATGCTTCGGCGGTGTCGGGGGCGTCGTCGTGCGGATGCTGCTTCGTTCTGGTGGTGGCACCCATGAGTGCGCACCTCCCTCAGCAGGTGCTGACTGGACGGACACCATGGGAGGCGCGGACTCGGACCTCATGGACACACCCAGGGGCCTGGCGCCGGCTTCCATGGACGTGCCTCCGGTCCGAAGCACAATAGGGAGAATTCCCTCTTTAAGGGCACACGAAACACATTTCGTGAATGCAACTACGTGTTGTCGCCGAATGACGGTGTGTTGATCGGGAACCAGGATGCCGTCGGGGTCCAGCGGCTGATCCGGCGCATTCCGCGGCGGGAGATGCCCGACCCGCGGCCGCGCGGTGCCGAGGGGAGTTGCTGCGGCTGGTCGTGGAGCGGCCCGGCATCATCGCCCAGTCCGCGATGTTCATCGCCGTCTTCCACGGCATCCAGATCATCTGGAAGCGCGACGCCGGAATCCTCAACAAAGGCCGACCCGCTCGGCTACCAGGTCGACGCCCTGCGCGGCCTCCTCACCGCTGGGTCGACCCGGCCCGGTGATCCCGGCTTGCCGATCTTGTCGCGGAACGTGATGTGCGGCACGTGGGTGAACGCGGCCGCCGGACCAGAAAGCGAATTCTGCCTGCCCACGGCTTGATCGGTGATCAAGGGGGCGAATGGGCTGGCCACAGCGCATTCTGCTCATTTGACAGTGCCCTGAGCGCAAAGATAGGAAGCAGCTCTCTGGGTCGAGAGGTGGATTGTGTACGAGCCGAACGTGGTCGGGGACTGGCACGAGTACGACGAGCATGCCGGTCTGCGTGTCCGCGTCCACCGCCTGGAAGCCGCCGAGCCGCCGCGCGGACGGGACGACGCAGCCGAAGGTCTCACGTACTTCAGGGTCCGTGTCACCGTCGAGAACCGCGGCGAGAGGCACCTCGGCATCCACCTGGAGGACGGCCAGATCGACGTGCGGATCGGCGGCGACGGCGAGGCCGCGTTCATCGACTGGCGCAACTCGCAGTTCATCGAGGGCTTCGACGTCTATCCGCTGCGCCGGGCCACCGCTGTGCTGTATGCCGCGGGCCCGGAGGCGAGCCTGAGCCAGGTCGACGTGCAGATCCAGCTGCGCGTCGAGGAGGAGTGGGCCGACCGTCGGCTGTGGACCGGCGGTCTCGGCCTGCAGGAGGGTGCCCTCGGCGCCCACGCCGCCACCTTGCGGGACGGTCTCGCGCTCCAGGTGAGCAACTTCCTGCGGGACCAGGCCGAAGAGGGCACCGCCTGACGTGCGAGGGACCTGAGAACCTGTGAACGCAGGCTCTCAGGACCGTACGCGTCTCAGTGCGGGATGCCGTCGATGATCTCGCGGGCCCCCTGACGCAGCAGCGCGACCGCCACCGACGTACCGAGCGTGGCCGGATCCAGCCGGCCCGCCCACTCGTGGGCGTTCAGCCGCGTCTTGCCGTCCGGGGTGAACACACAGGCCCGCAGGGACAGCTCGCCGCCGCGGTCCACGCGCGCGTACCCGGCGATCGGGCTGTTGCAGTGCCCCTGCAGGACGTGCAGGAACATGCGCTCGGCCGTGGCCTCCCGGTAGGTGTCGGGGTCGCCGAGGCCGCTGACCGCGTCGATGAGGTCGGTGTCGCCCTCCCGGCACTGCAGCGCGAGGATGCCCGCGCCGATGGGCGGCATCATCACCTCGGGTGAGAGGACCTCGCTGATCACGTCCGTCCGGTCGATGCGCTCCAGGCCGGCCACCGCCAGCAGCAGCGCGTCCGCCTCACCTGCGGCCAGCTTCTCCAGCCGCCGGTTGGCGTTGCCGCGGAACGGCACGCACTGAAGGTGCGGGTGCGTGGCGGCCAGTTGGGCGACGCGGCGCACCGAGGAAGTACCGATCCGGGTCCCGGCCGGCAGTTCGTCCAGCGTGCGGCCGTCCGGGTGGATGAGGGCGTCGCGGATGTCGTCCCGCTTGAGGAACGCGGCGAACGTCGTGCCGGCGGGCAGCGGCCGGTCGGCGGGGATGTCCTTGACGCAGTGCACGGCGAGATCGGCCTCGCCCGCCAGCAGCGCCGCGTCCACTTCCTTGGTGAACGCTCCCTTGCCCTCGACCTGGGACAGGTCGCCCATCCACTTGTCACCGGTCGTCTTCACCGGCACGACCTCGGTGCGCACACCGGGATGCAGGGCCGCCAACTCGGCGCGAACGCGCTCCACTTGGGCGAGCGCCATCGGCGAGTCGCGGGAGACGATACGGATCAGTTCAGGGACGGACATGCGGACACGATAGTCCGTCACGACCCCGCGTCCGCACGGTACCGCCCCATTCCCGCCCCACCCTTGCCCCGCGCGCCGTCCTTCCCGGCCGCCCGCACCGGAAGGCCCAGCACCGCGAGTGCGCTCACCGTCAGCAGACCTCCGACAAGGAACGTGCCGCGTACCCCGAGAACGGACAGCAGCGCGCCGCCGAGCAGCGCACCGGCGGCGATGCCCACGTTGTAGGCGGCCGAGTTGGCCGCGAGGGCCGTCTCGGTGCGGCCCGGCGCCACCTGGAGCACCCGGCTCTGCGTCGCCATGAAGGCGGGCGCGACCGAGGCGCCCAGCAGCATGAGCAGCACGACGCTCACCGCCGGGACGTGCCCCGTCGCCCAGAGGCCCAGCAGCGCCGCCGCCTGGGCGGCCACCGGCACGGTCAGCGTGGCCCGCGGATACCGGTCGAGGAGCGGCCCGGCCACCATCACGCCGGCCAGCGCCGCCCCGCCGAATGCGAGCAGCACGGCACTCACCGCGTCCTCCCCGAAGCCGCTCACCTCATCGAGGAAGGCGACGACGTACGTGAACCCGGCGAAGGCACCCGTCACCGACAGGGCCGTGACGGTCAGGACGACGGCGAACCCGCGCCGGTCGGGGGCGGCGCCGTACGCGGCGTGACCGTCCTGCGGGCGGGACGACGGCAGCAGCACGCCGATGACCACGAGCGAGACCAGGGCCAGCACGCCGAGCAGCGCGAACGGCGTACGCCAGCCGGTGTGGCCGCCGAGCCAGGTCCCGGCCGGAACCCCGGCCACCGTGGCCAGGGAACCGCCGACCGACAGCAGCCCGATGATCCGCCCCCGGCGCTCCGGCGGGAACAGGCCGACCGCGACCGGCCCCATCACCGCCCAGAACACCGCCTGCGCCAGTGCCGTCGCCACCCGCGCGGCCAGCAGCACCCCGTACGACACCCCGCCGAGCGCCGACACCCAACTCGCCACCGCCAGCAGCCCCAACAGCCCCGCGAGCAGATACCGGCGCGGCACGGCGCGGGTGGCATGGGCGAGGGGCAGCGACACGACGGCCACCGTCAGGCCGTACCCGGTGACCAGGGCGCCCACGGCCGCGAGCGACACCCGCAGGTCCTCCGCCATGAGCCCGAGCAGCCCGACCGGCAGGTTCTCGGTGGTGTTGAAGGTGAACGCCGCCAGCATCAGCGCCGCGACGACGGCGGCACGCCGCCAGGGTGCAGGACCTACGCTGCCCATCCAACCGCCTTTCCGACAGGGGGAGTCGGGGCAAGCGTGCGGGGGCGGGGCGAGCGCTTCTACTCTTTCGGCCGAGGACGAATCTCTCTGCCTCGCACCGGACGAATCGCCGCTCACGACGGGGGACGCCATGCCGCTCGCTCTGCACCTCGGCACCGCCGACCTCACGCGCTGCCGGTTCGCGATCTCGCCGCTGTGCCAGACCCACGAAGCCCTGCGCATGCTCCGCCGACCGTCCCGGCACGGCTACCACCGGGGCTGGCTGCGTCGCGTGCGCCGTACGGTGGCCGGTCTCGACCTGTCCCCGCTGTGGCTGTTCGTCCCACCCCCGGGCGGCTACACCCCGGACTTCCTCGGCGCGCCCCCGCAGGAGCCGTACCCCTCCTTCGACGACGAGCTGGCGCGCATGCGCGCCACCGACCCGGCCCTGGCCCACGCGGAGATGGCCCGCTCACTGGCCTGCCGCCCCGGGCTCGCCGAGTCAGCGCAGGGACGTGCCGCCCTCGACGATCCCGCCGCCACCGTGCGGCGCCTGGCCGACCTCACGGAACGGGCCTGGCACGCTCTGCTCGCCCGGGACTGGCCGCGCCACCGTGCCGTGCTCGAGGCGGACATCGCGCACCGCTCCCGCGCGGTGGCGGACGGCGGCCTCGACGCGCTGCTCACCGGTCTGCATCCGGCCGTGGAGTGGGCCGACGACATCCTCACCCTGCGCGGGTACGGCGATGTGCCGGACGCCCAACGACCCGATGGCAGAGGCGTGTTGCTCATGCCGAGCGTGTTCGTGTGGCCGGACGTGGTGAGTGGCTTCGCGCGGCCCTGGCAGCCGACGGTCATCTACCCCGCGCGAGGCATGGGCCGCGTCCACACCGCCCTCGTGCCGCGCCCGCCGCAGGCGCTCGCCCGGCTGCTCGGCCAACAGCGCGCGGCCGTCCTCGTCGGCCTCACCACTCCGTCCTCGACGACGGAACTGGCCGGCCGCCACGGCCTGGCGCCCTCGACCGTGTCGGCCCATCTCTCGGTCCTGCGGGAGGCGGGCCTGTTGGTGTCCAGGCGTCAGGGGCACTGCGTGCTGTACGGGCGAACGGCCCTGGGCGACGCCCTGGCCGACGGGGACGTCACACCAGAGGCTCGCTGAGCTCGACGGCCCGCAGCGCGGCCGCGAGGGCGGGTCCGTCACCGACGTCGAGGGCCGTGTCGGCGAGCTTGATGACGTGTTCGTCCCCGTGGGCGAGGGCCTTCTCCAGGACTTCCTCGGCCGTCGGACGCGCCGATGGCACATGGGCGACCGGTTCCACGGGCCCGTACATCGCCGTCACGGCCGCGGACGCCGTCCAGGCCGCGTGCAGACTCGGGGCCCACAGCTCGCGGGGGAGCGCGTCGAGGGTGCGCAGGACGGCGTTGGGTGCCGTGGCCGCGTGGACGAGCATGGTGGGCTCGCCGTGGCCGTGGGTGGCATAGCGGTGGGTCGCGGCCCGGACGAGCTCGGCGAGGCGCTCCTTCGCGGTGTCCGGGTCGGTGATGTCGCCGGCCCAGACGGGCAGTCGGCGCACGGCGGCCAGACGGGTGCGGAATCCCACGTGCCCCGGCTCGATCGCCGGTACGGCGTCCAGGGACTCGGTGGCCGTCGGCGCGCCCGGCAGGGCGGCGACGCCGTTGATGGGCTGGTGGCGGGCGGCCCAGTAGCCCAGCGCGTGGGCGAGTTCGGTGAGCCGGGGCGCGTTCTCGCCCGCCTGGAGGGCGCGTACGGCGTGGCCCACCCGGATGACCGTGTGCGTGGCGCCGCCGTACATCCCGGGCAGCAGGCGCGGCCACCACTCGGCGAGCACGCTCTTCCAGGGGCGCTCGGCGAGGGTGCGGGAGTAGTGGTCGGTCCAGTCGGCGATGCGGCGCGGATCGCCCAGCGCCGAGGCCCAGTTGTCGTCGGTGACGGGGGCGACGCGGTCGGGGAACTCCTCCAACCGGTCGCGGTAGAGGTCCAGCCAGTGGTGGACGGCCCCCGCGTGACCGTGTGCGGCGAGGGCCTCGACGACCATGGGGGCGTGGTTGGTCAGCCAGCCGTCCCTTTCCGGGCCGGATGCGTGGACGCGTTCCAGGGCTTCTTCGAGCTGTCCGCTCGTGTCGATGGTGGCCATGAACGGGACGGTATGCCGCACGCTGGTGTGCCGGGATCGGGCGCGGGACGGAAGCCCCGGATGACGGGGTCCTAGGTCCAGCGCCCGATGCCGGGTCAGGCGTTGGGGTCGAACGCGATCCCCGAGGGCTTCGCCGACGCCAGGTGATTCGCGAAGTTGGCGTCCTTCAGGCCGAAGTTGGCGCTGCCGAAGTTGTACGCGACCAGCTTGTCGCGCACGCCCGACGGGTAGCCGTTCCAGCCGACCAGCGGCGGGTACTGCCAGGTGCCCTTGTGGTTCTCCGGCGGCTCGTCGCCCGAGCCCGCGAGGCGGAAGCAGTGCGTGCTGACGCCGTCCTTGTGGTACACGATCTTCGCGTGGGTGCCGTCGAAGCGCACCGACGACGCGGGGCTGATGGTGAACGAGCCGTGGTTGGACGTCGAGACGTACCGCACCGCGTTGTTCTGCACCCACACCACCACGTGCTCCCAGTCGTGCCGGTGCCCGCCGATGCTGCTGCCCGCTATCGCCTGGTCCTTCTCGAAGTACAGGCCGTACATGTAGGCGCACCAGCCGTTGTTGCACTTGTAGCGCGAGTAGCCGTTGGTGTTGTCGAGGTCCGAGGCGTCACGGCAGTCGCCGCTGAGCGAACCGGTCGGTTTCAGGCCGCCGTTGACGGTTCCGTCGGGCCCGATGGCGGGCGTGGAGTAGCAGCCGTCCGTGTCGTAGTCGTAGGCGGGCTGGTACGTCTGCTCGGCCGCCTCGGCGTTGGCGGGGAGCGCCGCGGGCGGGGCGGCGAGGGCGGTGCCGGGGAAGGCGATGACGAGAGCGGCGGCACCGGCCAGACCGGTGATCCAGCGCTTTCGGTGCATACGGGACGTCTGTGACGACACTGCGTCCTCCTCCTGATTCGGGCGCAGCCAACGGCTGTGGGGGGAAAGGCAGTTCAGGATCCTGGCTTTTCACTTCCGTGCCAAGAGCCACGGAGGTACCAGCGGTAACGATCAGCGCAACACTGGGCGCGAAGCTGTGAATCAGGCGCTGTCGTCCGGGACATCGGCCGCCGACTCCTCCGGCGTGAGGTCGGGCCTCAGCCGCAGCCAGGACGGCTGGCGCAGCAGCCCCGAGCGGGTGCGCACGCTGTAGCGGACCTCGCCGACCAGCCGGGGCCGCACCCAGTGCGCGCCCGACACCCGCGGGGCGGGGTCGAAGGGGCAGACGTCCGTCTCGGACGCCCGCAGCAGTTCGGCCAGTTGCGTCCGCTCGGCCTCGCTCCAGCCGGTGCCCACATTGCCGACGTACCGCAACCGCCCCGCCGCGCGCTGGCCGACCAGCACCGAACCCGGGAGGCCGGTGAGCCGCCCCTTGCCTGGCAGCCAGCCTCCGACGACGACGTCCTCGGTGCGCATGTTGCGGATCTTGATCCAGGAGCGGGAGCGCACCCCGGGCTCGTACACCGAATCCAGCCGCTTGCACACCAGCCCCTCCAGGCCGTGCTCGCGCGTCGCCTGCAGGGCCTCGGCGCCGTGTCCGACCAGCGCGGCCGGCGTCGACCAGTACGGCCCGGCGAGGTCCAGCGCCTCCAGCCGGCCACGGCGCCGCGTGTAGGGCAGCGGGACGAGGGAGCGGCCCGCCAGGTGCATCACGTCGAACAGCACCAGGTGGACGGGCGTGCGGGCCGCCATCCGCGCGGCCCGCTCCGGTGCGTGCGCCAGACCCATCCGGGACTGCAGCAACTGGAAGTCGGCGCGCCCCTGTTCGTCCAGCGCGAGGATCTCACCGTCCAGGACGGCGGGCGTGGCGCCCAGCGCGCCGCCGAGCGGCCGCAGTTCGGGGTAGGCCGCCGTGATGTCCTCGCCGGAGCGGGCGCGCAGCAGCAGGCCGCCGTGCCCGTCCAGATAGACGACCGCGCGCTGGCCGTCCTGCTTGGTCTCGTACGCCCAGCGCGCGTCCTGCACCGCGGACGGCAGGGTGCCGGGCGTGGCGAGCATCGGAGGGATCAGCGGCAGGCTCACGGGTCAGTTGTCGACGGCTGCGCCCACCACCACGCTCCCCGGCCGCCGTTTTCCCCTGAACGGCCGCCGACGCGCCGTCCCCCGGAGGACCGCTGTGACCTCAGTGGTCCGGGTTCGGCGGCAGGGCCCGCACCAGACCCGACTGGTAGGCCATCACGACGAGTTGGGCGCGGTCGCGGGCGCCCAGCTTCGTCATGGCGCGGTGGACGTGGGTGCGCACCGTCAGCGGGCTGACGAAGAGCTTCTCGGCGATCTCCTCGTTGGAGTGGCCTTCGGCCACCCAGGCCATGACCTCCCGTTCGCGGGCGGTGAGGGCGGCGAGGTCCTCGGGCGCGGCCGACTGCGAGCTCTCGGCCGGCGAGGCCAGGAACCGGGTGATCAGCGTGCGGGTCGCGGTGGGGGAGAGCAGGGACTCGCCGGCCGCCACGGTCCGGATGCCGTCGAGCAGCACGTCCGCGGTGACGTCCTTGCCGAGGAAGCCACTCGCCCCGGCCCGCAGCGCCTGCGCCACGTACTCGTCGATCTCGAACGTGGTGAGGATCAGCACCCGCACCGCCACGAGGTCGGGGTCGGCACAGATCGCGGACGTGGCGGCCAGCCCGTCGGTGCCGGGCATGCGGATGTCCATCAGGACCAGGTCGGGACGGTGGGCCCGGGCGAGGTCGACGGCCTCGGCGCCGTCGGTGGCCTCCCCGACCACCTCCATGTCCGGGCAGGAGTCGATCAGGATCCGGAAGGTGGCCCGCAGCAGGGCCTGGTCGTCGGCGAGCAGTACACGGATCGTCATGAGCGGGGTTCTTCCGGTTCCGGAGCGGTCGGGTACAGCTTCCAGGGAACTGCGCGGCACGTCGTCGTCCGTATGCCGACATTCGCCGGTACTCGGAACGCAGTACGCGCCACGGTCAAGGTCATCCCCGAGGGGGAGCGGCGCCCGTCCTCACCACACGCACGGCAGCTCCACCTCGACCACCGTCGGCCCGCCGACCGGGCTGGACAGCCGCACCGTACCGTCGAGCGCCGCGACCCGCCGCCGCATCCCCAGCAGCCCCGAACCGGCCGACTCCTCCGCCCCGCCCTGGCCCTCGTCGGCCACCTCGACCCGGATGCCGCGCCGCATCCGGGCGATCCGTACCGTGGCCTGCGCAGAGCCGCTGTGCTTGGCCACGTTGGTGAGCGCCTCGGCCACCACGAAGTAGGCCGCCGCCTCCACCGCCGCGGGCGCCCTCGGCCCGTCGTCCTCCAGCCCCGCCACGTCCACGGTGACGTGCGGCCCGCCGCCGGCCGCCAGTGCGCGCACGGCGCCGACCAGACCGCGGTCGGTCAGGATCGGCGGATGGATGCCGCGCACCACCTGCCGCAGTTCCGCCAGCGCCTGCTCGGCCTGGCCTTGGGCGTCGTCCAGCAGCCTGCGGGCGGCGTCGGGGTCACGGTCGTAGGCGCGTTTGGCCAGCCCGATCCGCATCGACAGGGCCACCAGGCGGGCCTGTGCGCCGTCGTGGAGGTCGCGCTCGATACGGCGCAGTTCGGCGCCGTGGGCCGCGATCGCGTCGGCCCGTGTCGCGCTCAACTGCTCGACCCGCGCCGCCAGCAGTGCCTTCGGGGACGGCCGCAGCAGCGCGGTCGACCAGCCCGCCTCCAGGTCCGCGAGGCGCACGATCCACGGCAGGACGACGGCCCGGCGGCGCAGCAGCCCGCACCCCACGCCGTCGACGACGAGCCCGAGCGGCCACAGCGGCAGGGCGAGGAAGACCAGCGCGCCGTACACGTAGTAGGCGGCCATCCAGCGCAGATCGGTGAGCGTGCCGGGATCCCGCACGGCCGTCCGCAGGCGCTCGGTCAGGGGTCCCTCGATCACCCGGTACGCCTCGGGGATCTCGCGCCCCGTCCAGGCGGCGGTCAGGCGCCGCTTGGCCCCGGCGATCCGCCGGACGAGCAGCACCGTCTCGGGCAGCAGCCAGCAGCCGATCACCGCGACGGTCCCGATGGCGGTGATCAGCAGCACCGTGATGAAGAGATACAGGCCGAAGGCCATCGCGGCGGCGACCGTCAGATGGACCGTCGCACGCCCGGCCTGTCGCACCGTCGTCCGCATGCCCAGCACGCCAGGCGGCCCCGGCTCCGCGCGAGGGGGTGCGGGCACCTGGGGTGCAGGTGTAGCCCGCTCCACCATGTTCACGCTCTTTCAATCAGGTGACTTAGATTGTAGGGGTGAGTATCCGCGACAGCTCGAGGGACTGGCCGTCGCGGGGAATCGGTGAAGTCCCGGTGTGGTGGTGATCATGGCAGGCAGGACCCTGCGGGAGGAGCAGGTCAACGCGACCCGGGAGCTGCTCCTGACCGCGGCCGAGCGGCTCTTCGCCGAACACGGCGTGTACGCGGTGTCCAACCGCCAGGTCAGCGAGGCCGCGGGACAGGGCAACAACACGGCTGTCGGCTACCACTTCGGCACCAAGGCCGACCTGGTCCGCGCCATCGCCCGCAAGCACGCCGCGCGCATCGAGGAGATCCGCGCCCGCCTGGTCGCCGACCTGACCGACCCCGACGACGTACGCGGCTGGGTGGACTGCCTGGTCCGCCCGGCGCTCGAACACCTCGCCGCGCTCGGCAGCCCCACCTGGTACGCGCGGTTCTGCGCGCAGGTCGTCTCGGATCCCGCCCTGCACCGGATCATGGTCGAGGAGGCCCTCACCGCCCCGTCGCTCCAGAAGATCATCGAAGGCCTGAACCGGTGCCTGCCCGACCTCCCGGCCGAGGTCCGCGCCGAACGCGGCGAGATGGTCCGCCACCTGATCGTCCACGTGGCCGCAGAACGCGAACGCGCGCTCGCCGAGCACACGCCCACCCCACGGGCCAGCTGGGACGACGCCGCCACGGGCCTGGCCGACGCGGTCGTCGGCATGTGGCTGGCACCCGTCACCCCGGGCCGCTGACGCCCCCGCACAAGGAGTACGAAGGAGTACGACCGTGCAGACGACTCTCGGCCAAGGCCGCCGCGGCGGCGCCGGACAGGGCGGGTTATGAGCCCCCGGCAGACGGCCCTGCCCGTGAACGGTGCCCTTCGTCGCGCGGCGGACGGCGCCACCGGGGGCAACCCCGCTCCCAACCCCGCCGCTCCCAACCCCGCCGCTCCCAACCCCGCCGCTCCCAACCCCGCCGCTCCCAACCCCGCCGCGCCCAACCGCGCCGCCCTCGCCCGCGGCGCAGGCCAGCACGTCCTGATCGTCGCCGGTGAACCCGACCTCGCCGAACTGCTCTCGACCACCCTGGAGTTGGCGGGCTACCGGATCAGCCTCAGCGCCACCGGCGCCGAGGCGCTGGCAAGGGTCACCGAGCACCACTTCGACCTGGTGGTCTTCGACACCACCCTGCCGGACATGGCGAACTTCGGCCGGGAGCGCCGCCCCGCCCTCCCGCACCGCCCGCCCGTCCTGCTCCTCACCGAGTACGACTCGCTGCACCGGCTCGTGCCCGAACTCGGTATGGGGGAGCGGGACTACGTCACCAAGCCGTTCCGGGTGGCCGAAGTCCTCACCAGGATCCAGGTCCTGCTCCGCGGCACCCGCCCGGGCCCGCCCAGGGGCAATCCACTCCAGTACGGCGACCTCGTCCTCGACGACACCGTGTGCCGGGCGACGCGCGGGACGCGCGCCCTCGACCTCACGCCCGCGGAGTACCGGCTGCTGCGCCACCTCCTGGGCAACGCGCACCGGGTGCTGTCCAAGGAGCAGATCGGCCGCTACGTCTGGGGCGACCACCGCGGCGACAACGCGATCGAGCAGCTCATCTCCCGCCTGCGCCGCAAGGTCGACCGGGAGGGGCCTGCGCTGATCCACACACGCCGGGGTTTCGGGTACTGGCTGGGGCGGGCCGACGTCGATTCGTGACCCGCGGCGATGCAAACGAGGGCGCCACCGAATCCGCTCGGGGGCGCCCTTCGTCGTGCTGTGAACGCCGGTCGGCCGGTCGCCCAATCAGCGTGCGGTGAAGGCGAGTTAAGTACCGAACTGTGATCTGGGCCACGTCAAGTCTCCTGTCAGGAAACTGACCGGAAGGCGTCAGACCCCTCTGTTTGCATGTGCTCATCGAGGCCGATCCCCCACCCCCCACGACCGAGGAGCACCATGGCCGACACCGTGAACGGCACCGCGCCCGAAGCGCAGGACGCCGTCCCCGAGTTCCCGATGCCCCGGCAGTCCCGCTGCCCCTTCGACCCGCCGTCCGCGCTCAAGGACCTGCAGGAGCAGGGGCCGCTCACCAAGGTGCGGCTGTGGGACGGCAGCGAGCCCTGGCTCGTGACCCGGTACGCCGAGCAGCGGGCCATCCTGGGCGACCCGCGCGTCAGCGCCGACACCGACCGGCCCGGCTACCCGACCAAGGCCAGCCCCGAGGCGGGTGAGGGCAAGCTCAGCTTCATCATGATGGACGACCCCGAACACGCGCGGCTGCGCCGGATGGTGACGGCGCCGTTCGCCGTCAAGAAGGTCGAGGCGCTGCGGCCCGCCGTACAGCGCATCGTGGACGGCCTGATCGACGACATACTGGCCGCGCCCGGCCCGGTGGACCTGGTGGACGTGTTCGCGCTGCCGATCCCCTCGCTGGTCATCTGCGAGCTGCTGGGAGTGCCGTACGAGGAGCACGACTTCTTCCAGGAGCACACCAAGACCATGGTCCGCACGACCGCCACGCCCGAGGAGCGGGGCGCGGCGAGCCGTGAGGTCGCCGGCTATCTGGCCGGACTCCTGGGCAGGCGGATCGCCGAGCCGAAGGACGACCTGCTGTCGAGCATCGCCGGGCGCATCGCCGCCGGTGAACTCACCCACCAGCAGGCGACCGAGATGGCCCTGCTCCTGCTGATCGCGGGCCACGAGACCACCGCGAACATGATCGCGCTCGGCACGCTCGCCCTCCTTGAGCACCCCGACCAGCTCGCCCTGCTGCGCGAGAGCGACGACCCGAAACTCGTCGCCTCCGCGGTCGAGGAACTCCTGCGCTATCTGCACATCACCCACCTCGGCCGGCGCCGGGCGGTCACCGAGGACATCGAGATCGGCGACCAGGTGATCAAGGCAGGCGAGGGCGTGATCATGGTCAACGAGATCGGCAACCGCGACCCCGAGGTCTTCCCCGACCCCGACCGCCTGGACATCACCCGCGACGCCCGCCGCCACGTCGCCTTCGGCTTCGGCGTCCACCAATGCCTCGGCCAGCCGCTGGCCCGGATGGAGCTCCAGGTCGTCTACGGCACCCTCTACAAGCGCATCCCGACGCTGAAGCTCGCGTGCGCGCTCGAAGACGTCCGGTTCAAGACCGACGCGTTCATCTACGGCGTGCACGAACTGCCCGTGACCTGGTGACGGCTCCCCACCATCCGCAGAACCGACCGACAACCACGTATGACGAAGGGAATCCGACCATGAAGGTGGAGCTGGAAGCCGAAAAGTGCGTCGCGTCCGGGCAGTGCGTGCTGGCCGCCATGGACGTGTTCGACCAGGACGACGACGGCATCGCGATCCTGCTCGACGAGCAGCCCGCCGCCGAGCACCTCGACGGCGTCCGCGAGGCCGTCGCGATCTGCCCGGCCGCCGCGATCCGGCTGGTCGACCAGTGAGGCACATCGTCGTCGTGGGCGCCTCGGCCGCGGGGCTCGCCGCGGCCGAGACGCTCCGCCGCCAGGGGCACGACGGCACGCTCACCCTCGTCGGCGACGAACCGCTCGCCCCGTACGACCGCCCGCCCCTGTCCAAGCAGGTGCTGGCCGCCGAGTGGGAGCCCGACCGGCTGGCCCTGCGCACGGCCGGCGACCTGGCCGGGCTCGACCTCGATCTGCGCCTCGGAGTGGCCGCCACGGGGATGCGGCTTGCCGACGGCGCGGTGGAGCTGGCCGACGGCTCGACATTGCCGTACGACGGGCTGATCGTGGCCACCGGGGTGCGGCCGCGCCGGGTGTCCGGGGAGGGCGGGCATGTGCTGCGCACCCTGGACGACGCGGTGCGGCTGCGGGAGCGGCTGACACCGGGCCGGCGGCTGGTGGTGGTCGGCGCCGGGTTCCTCGGGGCCGAGGCCGCCGCCGTCGCCTGGCGGCTCGGCTGCGAGGTCACCCTCCTCGAACCCGCCCCGGTACCGCTGGCGCACGCCGTCGGCACGGAGGTCGGCCAGGTGCTGACCCGCGCCCACCTGGAGCGGGGCGTGAACCTGCGCTGCGGGGCCACCGTGGCCGAGGTGACCGGGGACGGCGTACGGCTCGCCGACGGCGAACTGGTCGAGGCCGACGAGGTGTTGGTCGCGGTCGGCTCACGGCCCAACACCGACTGGCTGGAGGGCAGCGGGCTCACCGTCGGCGACGGCGTGGTGTGCGACGAGTACTGCCGGGCCGCGCGCGACGTGTACGCCGCCGGTGACGTCGCCCGCTGGTACAACCCGCTGTTCGGGCAGTCGATGCGCATCGAGCACCGCACCAACGCCGCCGAGCAGGGGATGGCCGCGGCCCGCAACCTGCTGAACCCGGACGCCCGCAAGCCGTTCGCGCCGGTGCCGTACTTCTGGTCCGACCAGTACGACATGAAGATCCAGGCGTACGGGTATCTGCGCGGACACGGCGAAGTCGCCGTGGTGGAGGGCGACCTGAACGAGCGCCGGTTCGTCGCCGCGTACCGCACCGGCGACCGGCTGGCCGGCGCCCTGGCGGTCGGTATGCCGCCCAAGGTGATCCGGCAGTGGCGCCAGGCCATCGCTTCCGGCGCGAACTGGCGGGAGGCGGTGGGAGCCGGAGAGGTGCAAATTAGTTGAGTTACGCAAGTAGATGGTAAAGTTGCTCCCATGTCCACATCAGCGCTCCCCGAACTCCCCGGCACGCCCGCGTCCCCGGAAGTGGTCGAGATAGAGCGCGCGCTCACCCGGATCACCTACCTGAGCACGCGGGCCCGGCAGCACGACCGGCTGATGGCCCTGGCCGGCGTGCCGCTGGACCGGGCCGCCGTGGCGCTGCTGCGCCAGGTCGCCGACTCCGAACCGCTGCGCCCCGGGGAGCTGGCCAACCGGCTCGGTGTGGAGGCCTCGCACGTCACGCGCACGGTGCAGCAGCTGCAGAAGTCCGGGTACGTCTCCCGCGTCCCGGACCCGCAGGACCGCCGCGCCCAGCGCATCGAGCTCACCGAGGCCGGCCGGCAGGCCATCGCCCGGGTCCGTGACGCGGGCGCCCGCGGCATGCAGCTCGCTCTGGCCGACTGGACGCCGCAGGAGCTGCGTCAGCTGGCCGGGCTCTTCCACCGCATGGTCGACGACTTCCTCGCCCACGCCATCGACGAGGACAGCGAGCCGCAGCAGACGGCACCGGCCGGGACCGCCTGACGCATCCCCTCGCGTGGCTCACGCCGAGGTCGCGCGAGGACGATCGCCCGACGTGCCGGGAGTCGGGGCCGCCCGTCCGGGCGCCGTCGGCTCCCGCAGCCCGCACAGCAGCAGCCGGCCCAGCGCCGGCAGGGCGATCAGCGGAAGAAGGGCAGTCCGCAGCGAGGTGGCGTCGGCAAGCGCACCGATGAACGGCGTGGCCAGCCCGCCCACGCTCACGGTCAGGCCGAGCGTCACACCGCTCGCCGTCCCCACCCGCCGGGGCAGATAGTCCTGGCCGAGCGTGATGTGCAGCGAGAACGGCACGTACAGACCGGCCGACGTCAGCGCGACGAACAGATACACGGGCGGGCCGGGCACGAGGACCACTCCCGCCACCGCGAGCACCGTCAGCACATACGCATGGCGTACGACCGCCAGCCGCCCGTACCGGTCGGCGAGCCGCCCTCCGGCCACGGTGCCCACCGCACCGCCGACGTACAGCACGCACAGTGCGGCGGTACCGGCCGCATCTGCGCCCCCGGTCCGCTGGCGGACGTACAGCGAGACGAACGCGCTCAGCCCGACGAACACGACCGACCGGCACACGACGGCGCCGGACAGTCGCAGGAACGACCTCCAGTCGTCGCACCCGGCGACCTCGCTCCGGCCGGCGGTCCCTCCCCGGCTTCCGGCCGAGCGCACCGCCGCCGCGCACAGCGCCGCCCCCGCGACGGCCGGGACGATCAGCAGGGGAGAGGCGCCCAGGCCTCCGGTGGCCACCGCCGACGCCACCAGCAGCGGCGCGAGGGCGAAGCCGACGTTGCCGCCGAGCGAGAACCAGCCCATCGCCGTATGGCTGCCGTGCGCGGCGTCGCGAGCCGCGCGGGCGGCCTCCGGGTGATACGCGGCGACGCCGACCCCCGACACGGCCACCACCGCCAGCGTGAGCGCGTAGGACTCCATGACCCCGCTCAACGCGACCCCGGCACCGCCCGTCAGCGCGCTGAGCGGCAACAGCCACGGCATCGCCCAGCGGTCGGTGAGCGCCCCGAACAGCGGCTGCACCACCGACGACAGCAGGGACGCGGCGAGGACGACGCCCGAGGCGGCGGCGTAGCCGTAGGCGCGCTCGGCGACGAAGTACGGGACGAGGGCCGCCACGGCGCCCTGGTACACGTCGACACAGGCGTGGCTCAGGGACAGCAGGGTGATGGCTCGGTTGCGTTTCGTGGACACCCTGCGATCGTCGCGGGACCCGGCCGCGGCCCGCTTTCGATAATCTGCCGAACTGTGTCGAACATCCGCCACGGGAACATCGGCGACAGGAACAGTGGCGACAGGATCAGTGGCGACAGGAACATCCGCCACACGCCGACCGCACCGACCCGCGCCCAGATCCTCGCCTCCGGCCAGCGCATCGACGCGCACCGGCACGACGACCACCAGATCGTCTACGCGGGCTCCGGCGTCCTCGCCGTCACCACCGACGCCGGCACCTGGTTCGCACCCGGCAACCGCGCCATCTGGGTCCCGGCGGGCACCGCGCACGCGCATCGCGCCCACGGCCACCTCGACCTGCGCCTGGTCGGCCTGCCGGCCACCGACAACCCTCCCTCCGACTCCGTCCGGGGGTACCCCCATCTCGCTTCGCTCGGCCTGGACGCCCCCACCGTCCTCGCCGTCGGCCCGCTGCTGCGCGAGCTGATCCTCGCCTACACCCGCGACCCCGACGACGACAGCCCCGAGCGCCGCCGTCTGCTCGCCGTCCTGTGCGACCAACTGCGCGCCTCGCCCCAGCAACCCTTGCGCCTGCCCACCCCCACCGATCCACGCCTGGCCGCGGTCTGCGCGCTCGTCCACGCCGACCCCGCCGACTCCCGCACCCTCGCCGCCCTCGGCGCCGCGACCGGCGCGGGCGAGCGCACGCTCAGCCGGCTCTTCCGCCACGAGTTCGGCATGACCTTCCCGCAGTGGCGCACCCAGTCCCGCCTCTACCACGCGCTGCGCCTGCTCGCCGAGGACACGCCCGTCACGACCGTCGCCCACCGCTGCGGCTGGTCCTCCGCCAGCGCCTTCATCGACGTCTTCCGCCGCTCCTTCGGCTACACGCCCGGCACCCACAACCGCCGCGCGGAGCAGGGCGGGTGACCGGCCGGGGCGGGTGGCGAGCCATGATCTACCCTCCGGTAGCATCCGGCGGCAGGCCATCCAAGGAGGATCCGTGCCCCGGTCCGAACGCTCGCCCCTGCTGCTCGCCGGCCTGCTGGCCACCGCGGGAGTAGCCCACTTCGCCGCCCCACGCCGGTTCGACGAGACCGTGCCCAGCGCCCTGCCGGGCACGGCCCGGACCTGGACGTACGCCAGTGGTGCCGCCGAACTCGCGCTGGCGGCCGGTCTCGCGCTGCCGCGCACCCGCAAGGCCGCCGCGCTGGCCACCGCCGCCTTCTTCGTCGGCGTGTTCCCCGCGAACGTGAAGATGGCCGCCGACTGGCGGCACCGCCCCGCCCCGCAGAAGGCCGCCGCCTTCGGCCGCCTGCCGCTGCAGATCCCGCTCGTGCTGTGGGCCCGCAACGTCGCGAAGAACGCGGAGGGCCGGGCATGAGCGCACAGCTGAAGGTCGGCGACAAGGTCGAGGACTTCGCGCTGCCGGACGAGACCGGCACCTCCCGCAGCCTCACCGAGCTGCTCGCCGAGGGACCGGTGGTCCTCTTCTTCTACCCCGCCGCCCTCACCCCGGGCTGCACCGCGGAGGCCTGCCACTTCCGTGATCTCGCCGCCGAGTTCGCCGCCGTCGGGGCACGGCCCGTGGGCATCAGCGGGGACGCGGTCGAACGCCAGCAGGAGTTCGCCGACCGGCACACGCTCGGCATGACCCTGCTGTCCGATGCCGACGGGGCGGTCCGGGAGGTGTTCGGCGTCGCGCGCGGGTTCTCCCTGGCGCCCACCAAACGGGTCACCTTCGTCATAGGGCAGGACCGGACGGTCCTGGAGGTCGTCCGCAGCGAACTGCGCATGAACACCCACGCCGACCGGGCCCTCGCCGCGCTGCGCAAGTGAGCGGACGCTCGCGCCGGGCGGCGGCGCCCGCGGGTGTCGTGGCCTCGCGGGTGCGGCGGCCCGGGCGTCGCGGTTGATGCGGTGCGGCGTAGGACTCATGCTGGACGACATGGAGCGCGTCTCCGCTGCGGCGATCGTCGATGCCCAGGGTGTGGTCAAGGGGTGGAGCGAAGGTGCCCGGCGGCTCACGGGCCGCACGGCCGAGGAGGTCGTGGGACGGCCCGCGCGGGACCTGCTCGCCGAGGAACCACCTCCCCAGACCATGGCCGCGCTGACCGGCACCGTCGTCCTGCGCCACCGCGACGGCTCGGAGGTCCCCCTCACCCTGCGGGCGCACGCCGTACTGGGCGAGGACAGCGCACCCGACGGATACATGATCACCGGCGAACCGCCCGACGCGCCGGAGCCGACCCTGGCCGAGCGGGCGTTCCAGCAGGCGTCCATGTCCATGTCGATCTTCGACACCCAGCAGCGCTACCTGCGGCTCAACGACGCCGCCTGCCAGGGCATGGGCATACCGGAGGACCTCCTGATCGGCCGGCCCTTCCCGGCGACCGTGGAGGACGCCGAGCACAGCCGTGGCTTTCACTGGCATCTGCGCCAGGTCGCCGAGACGGGCAGGCCGGTCCGCTACGAGAGCTTCACCGGTGCCCCGGTGCTGAACCGGGAGCACGCCTGGAGCATCGAGATGTGGCCGGTACGGGGCACCTCCGGCGATGTCGTGGGAACGGCACTGGCGGCGTTCGACAGCTCCGACCAGTACTGGGCGCGGCAGCGGCTGGCCCTGCTGAACGAGGCGGCCGCCGCCATCGGCACCACCCTGGACGTGGTGCGCACCGCCGAGGAGCTGGTCGGCGTCGTGGTTCCCCGGTTCGCCGACTTCGCCAGCGTGGACCTGTTCGACTGGGTGCTGGGCGCTGAGGAGCCGCCGGCGCTGTCCGGTACGGACATCGCCCTGCGCCGCGTCGCCCACGGCTCCGCCACCGAGGGCACCCCGGAAGCGGCCGTGCACCTCGGCGAGGTGGACTACTACCCGCCGTTCTCGCCGCCGGCCCGGGCGATCCTGGAGAGCCGGGTGGTCCAGAGCCAGGCGGGCGAGCCGGCGTTCATGCGGTGGGTCCAGGAACGCGACGCCCGGGCCCCGGCCGGCCGGCGCCACCGCGTGGGCGCCCACTCGATGATGGCGGTGCCGCTGCGCGCCCGGGGCACCACGCTCGGTGTCGCCGTGGTCGTGCGCATCAGGCAGTCGGACGACTACGTCGCCGACGACGCCGTGTTCGCCGAGGAACTCGCCAGCCGGGCCGCCGTCTGCGTCGACAACGCCCGCCGCTTCGCCCGGGAGCGCACCACCGCGCTGTCCCTGCAGCACAACCTGCTGCCCCGGGGGCTGTCCGGACAGGCGGCCGTCGAGGTGGCCCACCGCTACCGGCCGTGCGGTTCGCAGGCCGGCATCGGCGGCGACTGGTTCGACGTGATCCCGCTGTCCGGCAGCCGGGTGGCCCTCGTCGTCGGCGACGTCGTCGGACACGGCATCCCGTCGTCGGCCACCATGGGCCGCCTGTGCACGGCCGTCCGCACCCTCGCCGACGTGGACCTGCCGCCCGACGAACTCCTCACCCACCTCGACGACCTGGTCACCCACCTCGCCGGGGACGACACCGACGAGGTCGCCGAACTGGGCGCCACCTGCCTGTACTCCGTCTACGACCCCGTCACCCGCCGCCTCACCCTGGCCGCCGCCGGCCATCCGCCGCCGGCCCTCGTCCTGCCCGACGGCACCACACAGGTCGTCGAGATGAACGCGGGACCCCCGCTCGGCGTCGGCGGACTGCCCTTCGAGGCCATGGACGTGGAGTTGCCGGAGGGCTCCCTGGTCGCCCTGTACACGGACGGCCTGATCGAGGACCGCGACCGCGACATCGACCACGCCACCGCCGAACTGTGCCGCGCGCTGACCGCGCCCACCGAGAGCCTCGACGCCCTGTGCGACAGCGTGCTGAAGGCCGTGCTGCCGGAGGACCCCAGCGACGACGTGGCCCTGCTGCTGGCCCGCACCCGGGCCCTGGGCGCCGACCGCATCGCCACCTGGGACGTCACACCGGACCCCGAACACGTGGCTGCCACCCGGCAGGCGGCGACCGAGCAGCTGACGGCATGGGGACTGGACGAGGCGGCCTTCGTCACCGAACTCGTCGTCAGCGAACTCGTCACCAACGCCATCCGGTACGGCGCACCGCCCATCCAGCTCCGGCTGATCCGCGATCGCACCCTCATCTGCGAGGTCTCCGACGGCAGTTCCACCTCCCCCCACCTGCGCCGCGCCCACGCCTACGACGAGGGCGGCCGCGGACTGCTGCTCGTCGCCCAGCTCACCCAGCGCTGGGGCAGTCGGCAGACCGACAGCGGCAAGACGATCTGGGCCGAGCAGCCGCTGCCGTAGCCGTGGTCACTCGAACGGACAGCCCGGGTTCGGAGCGTCCTGGGAGAACGGCGCGCCGTGCGGCAGCACGTACAGCACGTCGAGGACGACCGGTGTGTCGCCCTCGTTGCGGCCTATGTGGATGTTGCCGGGCCCGGCCGGCTCCTGGATGAAACTGCCCTTGGGGTAGATGCCGTCCGAGGCACAGGTGGAGTTGTAGTGGCTCAGCGTGCCCTGCTGGGTGAAGGCGTACAGCGGCCCGTCGTGGTAGTGCCAGCCGGTGGCCTGACCCGGCGGGATGGTGACCTCCCGGAGGATGTAGTCGGTGTCGCCGACGGTCTTCTGACTGATGATCCGGCCGGTGACGCCCGGCCCGGGCGGAGTCGCCTGGGCGGGCCCGGCGACCAGGACGGTGGCGGCGGCCACGGCGCCGGTGACGGCGATACGGAGCGCGGAGCGCATGACGGATTGCCTCCAGTGGCGAGAGTGCTGTCGCCGTGAACATAGAGGCAGGGAAGGGTAGTTGAGGGCGGAACCACAACATCCGCCGAAATCAGGGGAGGCAGGACCCTCGGCCGCCGCGGTTCACCTCGCGTCGGTTCACTCCGCGTCGCCGTCCGTGGCGACCTGCGCGAGCGTACGACCGGTCCGCACCGACCGGGCCCGGCGCGGGTCGGGGGTGCCGTGCCCGCCCGCTCGCGCCTTGCCGGCCTTCACCAGCAGCCACGCCTCACGCTCACCGTCCAGGCCGTCGCGGAACCGGGTGAGCGCGTACTCCCCGTGCAGCTTCGACCCCCTCAGCCGGAACGTGGCGTGACCTCGCTGGAGGGACTCACCGAAGTCGACGGGCCGCCCCTTGCGGTCATGGCTCAGCGGCTCGTACGTGCCGTTGTCCCAGACGATCACCGTGCCGCCTCCGTACTCGCCCTGTGCGATCACGCCCTCGAACTCCTCGTACTCCAGCGGATGATCCTCGGTGGGCATCGCGAGCCGCTTGTCCTGGGGATCGTCGGAAGGGCCCTTCGGCACCGACCACGACTTCAGTACGTCGTCCACCTGCAACCGGAAGTCGAAGTGCAGGGTGCTGGCGTCATGAATCTGCACCACGAACCGCGGCTCCTCACCGGAGGCCGCGGCACGTCCCTGCGGCTCCCGCGTCCGCCCGAAGTCACGCTTGCCGCGGTACTCCCGCAGCCGGTCCTTCTCACCCACGTGCGCCTCCTTCCCGAGCGCCCCGAGTACCCGCGACGGCGTCCCTGACGCCGCCTGGAGCCGGAGGGCGAACGCCCTCAGAACTCCTCGTGCACCTCGGGGTCCCCGCCGAGCCGCCGATGGGCCCGGTCGGAGACGGCGCCCATCTGCGTGGCGTCCAGGGTGAAGCCGAAGACGTCGAGGTTCTCGCGCTGCCGCTCCCGGTTCGCGGACTTCGGGATGGGCAGGGCACCCAGCTGGGTGTGCCAGCGCAGGACGACCTGGCCGGCGGTCACGCCGAGGGCGTCGGCGATGCCCTTGACGACCGGATCGTCCAGGAGGCTCGTGCCACGGCCCAGCGGGCTCCAGCTCTCGGTGAGGACGCCCTTGCCGGCGTGGAAGGCGCGTAGCTCGTCCTGCGGGAACAACGGGTGCAGCTCGATCTGGTTCACCGAGGGCAGGACACCGGTCTCCTTCTCCAGCCGCTCGATGTGCCCGGCGGTGAAGTTGGAGACGCCGATCGACCGGACCAGGCCGTCCTGCCGCAGTTTGATCATGGCCTTCCAGGAGTCGACGTACTTGTCGACGCGGGGGAGCGGCCAGTGGATGAGGTAGAGGTCCACATAGTCCAGGCCGAGGCGGGCGCGGGACTCCTCGAAGGAGGCGAGGGTCTCCTCGTAGCCGTGGTGGCGGCCCGGGAGCTTCGTCGTCACGACGATCTCCTCGCGGGGCACGCCGCTGGTCGCGACGCCCCGGCCGACGCCGGTCTCGTTGCGGTAGTTCGTCGCCGTGTCCACGAGCCGGTACCCCAGCTCCAGGGCGTCGCGCACGGCCTGTTCGGCCTGCGTGTCGTCCATCGGCCAGGTGCCGAGGCCGAGGGCGGGGATCGTCGTACCGTCGTTGAGCGAGCGGGTCGGGATGCTGATCACTGCCGGACCTTCCCTTGACTGTGTCGTCCTTCCAGGGTCACGGATAGGGTGAGCCTTGATCAACCGGAACGGCGGGGGGACGAGGCGGCGGACGTCATGGGCGGCACCGGGGAGAAGCAGGCGACAGGATCGGGGCGTCCCACGTCACGGGACGTCGCCCGGCTCGCCGGCGTGTCGCACACCGCGGTCTCCTTCGTCTTCAACGGCCGCGCCGAGGGCAACCTCTCGCCCGCCACCCAGGAACGCATCCGGCAGGCCGCCGCCGAGCTCGGCTACCGCCCCGACCCCGTCGCCCGCGGCCTACGCCGCCGCCGTACGGCAGTGATCGGCCTGGTCACCGACGAGATCGCTTCCTCGCCCTTCGCCGGCCGGCTGCTGCGCGGCGCCATGGAGACCGCCTGGGCCAGCGAGCACCTCGTGCTGACCATCGACTCCGGTGGCGACCCGGCCAAGGAGGACGCGGCCGTCGCCGAGCTCCTCGACCGGCGCGTGGACGGCATCATCTACGCGGCCATGTCGCTGCGCCGCGTCCGTGTCCCCGAGGGCCTGCACCGCACCCACTCCGTCCTCGCCAACTGCCTGCCCGAGGACGACTCCCTGCCCGCCGTCATCCCCGCCGAACGCGCGGGCGGCCGTACGGCGGCCCGGCTGCTCCTTGACGAGGGGCACCGCAGGGTCGCCATGGTCGGCGGGCAGGACGACCTCGCCTCCGTCGACCGCCTGCGCGGCTTCCGGGACGCGCTGCGCGCCGAGGGGATCACCGTGCCCAAGGAGTGGGTCGTGCGGAGCGGGGGCGAGATCAGCGGGGGCCATGAGGGCGCGATGCGCGTCCTCGACGGCGTCCCCGCCGACCGGCGGCCCACCGGGATCTTCTGCTACAACGACCGTGTCGCGGCGGGCGTCCTGCACGCCGCGACCCGGCTCGGCATCGCCGTCCCCGGCGATCTGTCGGTGGTCGGCTACGACGACCAGGAGCACATGGCCGAGTTCCTCACCCCGCCCCTCACCAGCGTCGCGCTGCCCCACCGGGCGATGGGCGAGGCCACCGCACGGCTCCTCCTGGACTCCATCGACACGGGCCGGACGCCGCCCGCGACGGTACGGCGCCTCGCCTGCCCGGTGATCAGTCGTGCGTCGGTGGGACCGGCTCCCAGCCGGTGACGGTGGCCGCGGCACCCGTGACGACGAGTTCGGGCACGTCGTCCGGCCGCCGGTAGACCCGCTCGGTGACCGTCGCCCGGTCGCCGACGAACAGCTCCCACAGCGAGCCGTCGACGAGGATCCGCACTTCATGGGCCGGCGCCCGCACCACGATCGGCGCCGACCCCTCGGGCCCTGAGCGCGGCCAGCCACTGCGGTCGAGCGTCACGGTCCCCGCGTCCGGGTCCAGCACGACCGTCAGCTCCGCACCCGAGACCGACCGCAGCAGACTCACGGTGGTCCGGCCCGACGCGGTGACGCTCAGGTCGTACGACTCCGGGAGCGGGGCACGCCGCCCCGGTGCGGCGACGAACGGCTCGGCCGCACGCAGCAGTTCGAGCTCCGGAGCGGGTACGACGCGCAGGGCCCCGTCGGCATGGACGTCCACCACTCGCGGCGCGGTCAGGACTCCGGCCCAACCGGCGCGGTCGACCTCGCTCTGCTCCCGTGCCTCCCAGGACCACCCCCACATCAGCGCCCGCTCCGGCTCCTGGAGCACGGCGGGCGCGTAGAAGTCCCGCCCGTGGTCCAGCCGCCCGCCGCTGCGGGCCTCGAAACGCAACTCGTCGTCGCCGTACGGCCGCAGACGACCCGTCAGATAACCGGTGCCACAGGGGTCTCCGTCCCACAGCGACACCACCAGCACCCACTCCCCGCCCGCCGTCCCGAAGAGCTGCGGGCACTCCCAGCCGACGGCCTTGTCCCCGAACACGTCCGCCGCGACCGGATCGTTGCCGTCGAGCAGCACCCCGGCGAACCGCCAGTCGGCCAGGTCGTCGCAGTCGTACACCAGCACCGACGGCGTCCCGTCGGCATGCCCGGCGCCGACCAGCGCCCACCGCCTGCCACCGCTGCTGAACACGAACGGGTCGCGGAACATCACCACGTCCAGGTCCGCCGGCGGGCTGGTCACCACCGGCTTCGGCACCGGCCTCCAGTCGGTGAGCGTCTCGTCCTCCGGCATCAGCGCCCGTGCCAGGCAGATCGCGCCCAGGCCGGTGTGGTGCCGGTCGACGCCTGTGTAGACGGCCGTCGGCACGCCGTCGTCGTCGACCACGCAGCCCGACCAGCAGCCCGCCTCGTCGGGCCCGCCGGGCGTCGGGGCGAGCGCGATCGGATGGTGCTCCCAGTGGACGAGGTCATGGCTGGAGACGTGACCCCAGTGGACGTTCGCGTGCACCGGGGCGTCGGGGTTGTGCTGGTAGAAGAGGTGGTGGCGGTCCCGCCAACGGAAGGGACCGTTCGGGTCGTTGATCCAGTTGGCGGGGGGACGGACCCGGAAGCGCGGGGCGTTCGGGTCCGTCGAGTGAGCGGTGAGGCTCAACGGTTGACTCCTGCGGACGTGATGCCCTCACGCAGAGGGCGCTGACCGACGACGAACACGACGACGGCGGGGATCATGGACAGGACGACACCGGCGAGCACCACCGAGATGGAGCCGGTGCCCAGGTTCCCCTGGAGGGAGACCAGGCCCAGGGGGAGGGTGTAGTTCTGGCCGGAGGTCTCCAGGATCAGCGGCCGGAAGAACTCGTTCCAGTGGTAGTTGAAGGCCAGTACACCGACGATCGCGAGACCGGGCGCGGCCAGTGGCGCGTACACGGACCGGAAGATCCGCCAGGGCCCGCAGCCGTCCAGCATCGCCGCCTCGCCCAGGTCCTTGGGCATGCCCAGGAAGTACTGGCGCATCAGGAAGGTCCCGAAGGCGGTCGGGAAGGCCGGGATGATCAGCCCGAGCAGGGTGTCGGTCAGGCCCATCGACTTCAGCACCAGGAACACCGGCACGATCGTGACCTGCAACGGCACCATCATGGTGGCCAGCACCAGCCCGAACAGCGGCTTCTTGAACCGGAACTCGAGGCGTGCGAAGGCGTATCCCGCAAGCCCGGCCGTGATCATCTGGCCCACCGCGATCAGTGCGGTCACCAGCGTCGAGTTCAGTGCGAGCAGCCATACGTCGATCTGGTCGAAGACCCCGCGGTACGACTCCACGGTGGGGTCCGTCGGGATGATCTTCGGGGGCAGGTCGAAGGACTCGGCCGGCACGCGCAGGGAAGTGGAGACGGTCCAGATGACCGGCCCCAGGGTCAGCAGCGCGCACACCGCGAGTGTGGCGATCCGCGCCCACGGCGCGAGCGAGTGGCGGGCACGGCTGAGGTTCATCGTCGCTTGGCTCATGGGACTCACCCGGCTCACTGGTAGTGGACGAAACGCCGGCTGAGCCGGAACTGGAGGGCGGTGACGGCCATGATCAGCACGAAGAGCAGCACACCCACGGCGGAGGCCTCGCCGAAGCGGAGCTGCTCGAAGGCGCTCTCGTAGATGACCATCACCACGGTGCGGGTGGAGTCGCCGGGCCCGCCGTTGGTGAGGACGTACGGCTGCTCGAAGACCTGGAGCGCGTTGATGATGCCGACCACCGACGCGACCAGCAGCGTGGGCGACAGCAGCGGCAGGGTGATGGTCAGGTGCTTGCGCAGGCCCGTCGCGCCGTCGAGGGAGGCGGCCTCGTGGATCTCCTTCGGGATGTTGTTGAGCCCGCCGACGAACAGCAGGAACGAGAAGCCGAACTGCTGCCAGACGTAGACCAGGATCACCGTGGCCATCGCCGCGTTCTCGGACGTCAGCCACGGCACCGGAGCGAACCCGACCAGCCCCAGCAGCCAGTTGACGACCCCGAAGTCCTGGTTGAACAGGTACTTCATCACCACCGAGATCGACGCGGCGGACAGCACCAGCGGGAAGAAGAACGCCGAGCGGAACACCGAGCGCAGCCACACCGGCATCCGCCCGTTGACCGCCAGCGCCAGCACCAGGGCGATCAGGAGCTGCAGCGCGACCGCGAACACCATGAACACCAGCGTGTTGCGGAAGGAGACCAGCACGGTCGAATCGCCGAACACCTCACGGTAGTTGGCGGCCCCGGCGAAGCTCGGGGAGTCGATGACGTTCCAGTGGAAGAGGCTCAGCACCACCGAGCCGACGATCGGGACGACCGTGAAGACGACGATGCCGACGATCGTCGGTGCCAGGAAGAGCGTGGCCAGCAGCCGGGTACCACGGTCACGGGCGGAGGGCCGGGGCGCGGCGACGGGTGCGCTGCGTGCCGCGGTCGGCTGTTTCGGCCGTACGTCGGGTATGCGGGTGTTCGTCATACGTCACGCTCCATGGCCTTCTCCAGATCGCTCTGCATCCGCCGCAGCGCGGGGGCGACCGCACGCCGCGAGGCCAGGGCGGTGCCGGTGTGCTTCAGCAGCACCTGCTCGACCTCGGCGACCTGCGGCGGCGCGGGGATCGGCCCGGTGTCGGGGAACTTGTCGAGGGTGTCGTAGAAGACCTGCCAGCGGTCCGGGCCGGTCTCCCGGTAGCGGTCGGCGGTGAGCATCGAGCGGCGGGCCGGGGTGGTCTGGTTCGTGTTGAACAGCCGCATCAGGGTGTCCCTGCGGGCGGCGTACTTGATGAACTCCCAGGCCTCCTCCTGCCGCTTCGACGTGCGCAGCAGCGCGTAGCCGGCCGCCCCGAACTGCATGCGCTGGGTGCGCCAGCGAGGGAAGTACTGGGTGTCGAACCCGCCCGCCTTCATCCCCGCCAGGTGCAGACCGCCCGCCCAGAAGCCGCCCGCCGGCGTGACCCCGACGCGGCCGGTGGAGAACACGCCGATGAGGTTCTGGCCGTTGCCCCCCTCGGGCCGGTTGCACAGGTCCTCTTCGATGAGGGAGGCGAGATAGTCGTACGCCTCCTCCACGCGCGCGTGGTCGGCCTGTGGGGTCGTCCACCGGAACCCGCCCCCGCGGCCGGCCCGTTCGGCGGCCGGATAGAAGGAGTCCCACAGCCAGGCGCCCCCCGGCGCCTTGGACTCGGTGAGCAGATTGGTGTCGTTGGCGAACAGCCACGGCACCACGCCGCCCCAGAGCCGGTTGGTCCAGAAGTACGGCGTGAACTGCGAACCACTGGCCCTCTTCATGTCCCGCAGGAGCGCGGTGAAGTCGTCGCGGGTCCAGTCGGCCGCCGGGAAGTCCGCGCCCGCCCGCTTCAGCACCTGGTTGTTGAGGTAGATGTCGGCCGCGTTGAACTCGACCGGCAGCTGGTAGAGGCTCCCCTCGTACATCATCGACTCCACCAGCGAGGGGTGGACGTCGGCGAAGTACTCGCGCAGCTCCTCGGCGTCCCGCTTCACCCAGCGGTCCAACGGGACGCCGAGGCGCTGCGCGAACAGCTGGACGCCTTCGGTCGCGACGTAGACGAGGTCGGGCGCGGTTCCTGCAGCGATCTGGGTGAGGATCTTCGCGAAGAAGTCCGACCAGTCCACGGCCTGCACCGCGTTGATCCGCAGCTTGATGTCGGGGTGGACCCGTTTGAAGCCCTCGGTGAGTGTGCGGATGGCCTCCGGCCCGTAGGCGGGGCCGAGTGTGGCGACGACGAGGGAGCCGTCGTCGCGCCCGGGGATGTCGGCTCCGGTGAGCCGGTCCCAGCTCGCGGCGGTGCCGGCCAGCGCGGCGGCTCCCGCGCCGTAGGCGCCGTACCGCAGCAGGGTGCGGCGGGTGAGATGCGAGTCGGTCATTCAGGTGGGCCTAACTCGTGTTAGCCAGAACTGATGCCCCAGATGATGTGAAGCCTGTTACGGGCCTGTCAAGAGTCGCGAACGACTTGACCTTTAACGAGTTAGGCCGCACAGTCCTGACCCACACGAGCCGTACTCCTGGCGACGAGGCCAGAGAAGGAGCCGCACCATGAAGCGTGATGCATCCGGCATGCCCGGAATATCCAGGAGATCGCTGTTCATCGCCTCGACCGTTGGCGCGGCCGGCGCGTTACTCCCCGCCGTGTCCAAGCCGGCGGCCGCGCAGGCGACGGCCGAGGCCGCGTGCGCCGGCAGTTACCGCGCCGAGTACCACTTCACCGTCCCCGACCAGTGGATGAACGATCCGCAGCGGCCGGTGTGGATCGACGGCGAGTACCACTATTACTACCTGTACAACCCCGACTACTCCACGGGCGGCACGGCGGCGGGCACCGCCTGGCGACTGGCCACCAGCACCGACCTGGTCTCCTTCACCGACCGTGGGATCGCCGTGCCGAAGGACACCACGCCCAACGGTGACGTCTGGTCCGGCTCGGCCGTGATCGACACCGGCAACACCGCCGGCTTCGGCGCGGGCGCGGTGATCGTCCTCGCGACCATGGCGCCCGACGACGTCGCGCAGGCCCAGTTCTTGTACTACTCGACCGACGGCGGCCGTACGTTCACCCCTCACGGCACCGCCCCGGTCCTGCCCAACCCCGGCGTCCGGGACTTCCGCGATCCCAAGGTGATCCGCGACGAGGAGCGCGGGCGGTGGGTGATGGCGCTCGCCGAGAACGACAAGGTGGGCTTCTACCACTCCGCCGACCTCAAGTCGTGGACGTACGTCGGTGGTTTCATCAAGGGCGGCATCGGCGTGCTGGAGTGCCCGGACCTGTTCCGCATCCGTGCGGCGGACGGCACCTGGAAGTGGGTGCTGGGCGTGAGCGCCAACGGCAAGGGATCCGGGCTGCCGAGCACCTATGCCTACTGGACCGGCTCCTTCGACGGCACCGCCTTCACCCCGGACGCCTCCGACCCACAGTGGCTCGACCACGGCTGGGACTGGTACGCGGCCGTGACCTTCGAGAAGCGGGACGCGACCGGCACGCTCGATCCGGCGGCGCGGTACGCGATCGGGTGGATGAACCACTGGGACTACGCCAACACGACGCCCACCTTCGAGTGCGACGGCTTCAACGGCACCGACTCGATCGTCCGCGAGGTCACGCTCAAGCGGGCGGCGGACGGCACGTACTACCTGGCCTCCCAGCCGGTCGCGGGGCTCGACAACCATGTCTCCCGCACAGTGAGCCTCGGAGACCTGGAGGTCAGCGGGAGCCGCCTGCTCGGCTACACGGGCACGGCGTACGAGCTGACCACCGAGATCACCTGGGAGCAACTGGCGGGCGCTGGAATGCAGTTGCGCCGGTCCTTGGACGGCGGACGGCACATCGACGCCGGGATCCACGACAGCTACGCCTACGTCAACCGCGCCTACACCACCGGCCCCGACTCGTCCGGACGGTGGCAGGAGAGCCGGAGCCCCTTCGACCCGTCCTCGCGCACGGTGCGACTGCGCATCCTGGTCGACCGTACGTCCATCGAGATGTTCGTGGACGACGGCCGGTACGTGCACTCCACCGAGGCCTTCCCGGACCCGGCCGACACCGGGCTCGCGCTGTACACCATCGGCGGCACGGCGGTGTTCCGGAACACGGTGATCCGGGAGTTCGCCGTGGGGTGAGCAGGGCTGAGTAGGGCTGAGTAGGGTCGAGGACATGCAGGACGTGCGCGTGGTGCTCATCGGGGGAACGTCCCACACCGGCAAGTCGACCGTGGCCCGGGCCGTCGCCGAACGGCTCGGGTTCGCCTGCCGCTCGACGGACAGGCTCGCCCGGCACCCCGGGCGGCCCTGGCGGACGCCGGAGTGGGAACCTCCGCCGCATGTCGCCGAGCACTACGCCACCCTGGACGTCGACGAACTGATCCGGTCGGTGTCGGACCACTACGCACGCCTGTGGCCCCGCATCGAGGAACTCGTCGTCGACGGGGCGAGCGGAGAGGGCCCCGGCCTGGTCCTGGAGGGCTCCGCGCTGTGGCCGGCCCGGGTGGCCGGGCTGATGACCGTGCCCGGCACCCGGGCCGTATGGCTCACGGCCGATGAGACGGCGCTGCGGGAGCGCATGCGGGCGTCGGCGCGCTACGGGGAAATGACGGACCAGGAGCGCCACTTGGTCGACAAGTTCCTCGCCCGTGCCGAGCGCTTCCAGACGCTGATGGCACAGGACCTGGACGCGCGCGGCCTGGCGCGTGTCGACACGGGCGGCCTCCCGGCGGGCAGGGTGGCGGACTCGGTGCTGGCGGCCGTCGGCGTGCCCGGGCGCTGAGGCCCTGTCGCCACGCCCGCCGAACACTGTCACGATCTTCCTGGAACCGGCTCGGACCGGAGCCGGTGCGGACGATCGACGGAGTGCGCATGACGACGGACAGGGCCACCGCGCAGGGGACGGAGCAGGTGGCGGGGATCGAGGTGAAGCCGGTCGCCGGGCACATCGGGGCGGAGATCGCGGGCGTCGACCTGGCCGGCGAGCTGGACGACGCCGTGGTCGCGGCGATCAGGGCGGCGGTGCTGCGCTGGAAGGTCGTGTTCTTCCGCGGACAGCGGCTGGACCACGCCGGGCATGTGGCGTTCGCGCGCCGGTTCGGCGAACCGGTCGTCCTGCGCAAGCGGGGGAGCGCCTCCCCGTCGGACTTCCCCGAGATCGAGACGACCGCCGACCGGCTGGAGCTGGGCGGGAAGTTCGGCATGGAGCACGACGAGTGGCTGCGACGGCGCCGCCACACCCTGCTGCGTGGCTGGCACTGCGACCACGGCGCCCGTATCGACCCGCCCGCCGCGACGATCCTGCGCGCGCAGACCGTACCTCCGTACGGCGGCGACACCACCTGGTCAAACCTCGCGGCCGCGTACGCCGGACTCTCCGGCCCGGTGCGGGAGTTCGTGGACGGCCTGCGGGCCGAGCACCGACTCGGGGTCGGCTACCAGCCCCGCCCCGGCGACGACGCCTACGTCCGTCATCTGCTGGAGCGTCAGGTCGCCTCGCTGCATCCCCTGGTGCGCGTCCATCCGGAGACGGGGGAGCGGGTGCTCTACGTCAACGGCTACTACGTCGAGCAGATCGCCGACCTCTCGCGGACGGAGAGCCGGGCGATCCTCGACATGCTGCTGGAGCAGGTGGTCCGCCCGGAGTACACGGTCCGGTTCCGCTGGGAGCCCGGCAGCGTGGCCTTCTGGGACAACCGGGCCACCATCCACCTCGCGCCCAGCGACAACGCCCACCTCGACTTCCCGCGGACCATGCACCGCGTGATGCTCGTCGGTGACGTGCCGGTCGGGGTGGACGGCAAACCGTCGGAGCCGATCATCGGGACCGAACCGGGGCTTTGGTAGCCCCGACACCGGGTGGCAGTGGCGGGACACCGGCGCGGTCGTGCTCGTGCTGGTGTACGCGCTGCCCCGGTGGGGATCGGGACGCGAGATCGTGCTGGGCGTCGCGGTGAGGTGCCGGACGCCAAGGGCGGGCAGGAGTTGAGTCAACGGTCGACCAGCCGTGGACGCGGGGCCTCACCCGTGGATTCCGCGTCGGGGTCGTCGGTGCCGACCGGGCCGCGGGGAAGCATCCGGTCCAGCCACCCCGGCAGCCACCAGTTGGTCCGGCCGAGGAGTGTCATGGTCGCCGGTACCAGCACCATGCGTACGACCGTGGCGTCGATGAAGATCGCGGTGGCCAGGCCGAGCCCGAACATTTTGGTGGAGGGGTCCTCGGCGACGGCGAAGGACAGGAAGACCGCCACCATGATGAGGGCGGCCGAGGTGATGATCCGGGCGGTGCCCGAGACGCCCTCGACGATCGCCGTGCCGTTGTCGCCGGTGCGCAGGTACTCCTCGCGTACGCGGGAGAGGAGGAACACCTCGTAGTCCATCGACAGGCCGAACAGGATGGCGAAGAGGAACATCGGGATGAACGACACGATCGGAACCGTCGCTTCCAGCCCGATGAGTGCTCCTCCCCAGCCCCACTGGAAGACCGCGACCATGATGCCGTAGGCCGCGCCGATGCTCAGCAGGTTCAGCAGTACCGCCTTGAGCGGTACGAGTATCGAGCGGAAGACCGGCATCAACAGCAGGAACGACATCGCCAGCACGGTGGCGACGAACACCGGCAGGCGCTCGCTGGTGCGTTGGCCCACATCGGACAGGCTCGCGGCGGCGCCGCCGACGTGTGCCCTGGCCGGGCCGTGCCCGATCGCCGTGGGCAGCACGTCGGTGCGCAGCCGGGCGATGGTGTCGGCCGTGGCCTTGTCCTGAGGGCTGGTCGTCGGGAACACCACGAGGGTCGCGATGCCGGTGGCCCGATCGATGTGCGTCGGTGCGACGGATGCGATGCCCGGATCCGCCGCGACCGCCCCGACGAGTCGGTCCAGCACGCCCGGATCACCGGCGGGGTCCGCGGCGATGACGAGGGGACCGTTGGTGCCCGGGCCGAACCCCTCGGCGACGAGGTCGTAGGCGCGGCGCTCGGTACGGCTCTGAGGCAGTGAGCCGTCGTCGGGCAGGCCGACGCGCAGGCCGAGCAGGGGCAGCGTCGCCGTCAGCAGCAGCCCCGCCGCGCCGACCGCGTACGGCACCGGGTGCCGGCTGACGTGCCCGATCCAGCGCCGCCACCCGGCGGCGGGGGCGGCGCCCGCCGCCGGGTCCCGCCGCCGTGCGAGTCGGCCCGGCTTCCTGGTCTGCAGAGCCCGGCGGATCCGGCCGGTCCGGGCCAGGCGTGGGCCGGCGGCGCCGAGGAAGGCCGGCAGCAGCGTCACCGACGCGACCACCATGATCAGGACGACGATCGACACGGCGAACCCGCCCACCGTCATGAACGGCACGTTCGCGACCGCCAGGCCGAGGATCGATACGACGACGGTGCCGCCGGCGAAGACCACCGGCCGCCCAGCCGTGGCCACCGCTCGTCCGGCCGCCTCGTGCGGAAAGAGCCCGCGCGCGAGGTACTCCCGGTGTCTGGCGAGCACGAACAGCGCGTAGTCGATGCCCACTCCGAGCCCGACCATGCTGCCCAGCACCGGTGCGAAGGTGGGGACGTCCGTGACCCCCGCCAGTACCGTCATCGTGGCGACCCCGACGGTCAGTCCGAAGACCGCCATGCCGATCGGCAGCGCGGCGGCGACGAGCGAACCGAACGCCAGGAACAGGATCGCGGCCGCGGCGAGGAGACCGATCAACTCGCTCGCGCCGCCGTCGGGGTCGGAGAAGGCGTAGAAGAGGCTCCCGCCCATCTCGATGCGCAGGGGCAGTTCGGCACGCAGCCGGTCGCCGAGATCGACGAGGGCGTCGAGGTCTTCGGCCGACAGCCGGCTCTGGTCGGGGTACTGCACCCGGACGACCGCGATCCGCCCGTCGGCCGAGACGAGGCCGCCGCGCCCGGCGGTGTCCCCGCCCGCGTCGAGTGCCCCCGCCGGGTCGCTCGTGCCGAGCACGTGCGGCAGCCGCTTCACCTCGGTCTGCAGCCCTGCGAGAGCGGTGCGCGCGCTGTCGTGGTCGAAGAACGTCGCAGCGTCGTCGAGGGGGGTGACGACCACTTGGGCGGTCATCCCCTCCTGGCCGGTGCCGGCCCGCTCGATCAGTTCCGCGGCCCGCTGGGAGTCCAGTCCCGGCGCGGTCATCGAATCCGCATTCCGCCCACCGAAGGCGACGGCGGCGAGGACGGCGAGCGTGGCGGCGACCAGCCATGCCGCGATCACCCGCCAGGGATGGCGGGCGGCGCTTGCGCCCAGGCGCAACAGGGCTTTCGAGAGCATCGGGTCCTCCAACCACCTTGTCGGCCGTCCTTGTACGGCCGCCGATGCCGAGGTTCGTCGCCACGGCGCTCCGCGGCATCGGCCCGCGGGCCGCGGATCCGTCGGCCCCGGGGCGGAGTGACGAACCGTCCTTTCGGCCGATGCGCGGCACGGCGCGGTCCCTACGCTGAGAACCGTGCTGCGAGACGACCTGCGAACCCTGTGGACCGAACCCCGGCCGCCCGACGCGCCCGCCCGGGTGTGGCGGGACTGGGTGCTGCTCGCCGCGGGCCTGGGCGGAGTGGTGCTGGAGGCCACCCTGCGCGAGAACGTCGTGTGGCGGCCGGTGGCGGTGGTGTTCACCGTATGGCTGTGCCTGCTGCCCCTGTGGCGCCGGACCCGCCCGCTGGCGATGGTGACGCTGGCGTTCGGCTCGGTGATCCTGCTTCAGGTGGCCTCGCTGGTCGCCGCACCGCGCGAGCCCGTCGGCCTGTACACCGGCGCGGTCGTGCTCGTGCTGGTGTACGCGCTGCCCCGGTGGGGATCGGGACGCGAGATCGTGCTGGGCGTCACGGTGGTCCTCGCGGCCGCCGCGCTGTGCTCCGTCACGGACGAGACGCCGGTCGTCGAGAACCTCGTGGGCTTCGTCTTCCTGCTGCTGCCCGGCGTGTTCGGGGCTGCCGTGCGGTTCTGGGTGACCGCTCGCGAGCGGCAGTTGGAGCAGGTGCGCTCCCGCGAGCGCGAGCAGCTCGCCCGGGAACTGCACGACACGGTGGCCCACCACGTGTCGGCCATGGTGATCATCGCCCAGGCGGGCCGGGTGCTCGCGGGCGCCGACCCGTCCGCCGCCGTCGAGGCGCTGGAGGGGGTCGAGGAGGAAGGGGCGCGCACGCTGGAGGAAATGCGAGCCATGGTCGCCGCGCTGCGCGACCGCGGGGCCGGCGCCGAGCTGGCGCCGCCTGCCGGCGTCGCGGATCTGGAGCGCCTGGTGCGCACGCCGGGTGGTCGCCTCAAGGTCGACCTGGGGCTCGACGGCGAGCTGGACTCGCTGCCGCCGGCCTTGGACGCGGCCGTCTACCGCATCGTGCAGGAGTCGGTGACCAACGCGATGCGCCATGCGGTCACCGCGACCGAGGTCCTGGTACGGGTCACCGCGGAACGGCACAAGGTACGGGTGAGTGTGCGCGACAACGGCCAACGCACCGGCCGAGGTCGCGACGGATACGGACTTGCCGGACTGCGCGAGCGCGCTGCCCTGCTCGGCGGCGAACTACAAGCCGGCCCTGGCGCCGACCAGGGCTGGCATGTCGAAGCCGAGCTGCCGAGAGGGAGGACCGAGAGCGGTGCCCATCCGCGTCCTCGTCGCTGACGACCAGACGATCATCCGCACCGGGTTGCGGATCATGCTGAACGCCCAGCCCGGCATCGAGGTGGTCGGCGAGGCCGCCGACGGACTGGAAGCGGTGCGTCTGGCCCGCGAACTGCGCCCCGACGTCTGCCTGTTCGACATCCGCATGCCCGAGATCGACGGGCTCGAGGCCACCCGGTTGGTCGCCGGCCCGGGCGTCGCCGACCCGCTGGCCGTGGTCGTCATCACCACGTTCGACCTCGACGAGTACGTCTACGGCGCGCTGCGTGCCGGCGCCCGCGGATTCCTCCTCAAGGACACGGGACCAGACCTTCTGGCCCAGGCCGTACGGTCGGCGTCCGACGGTGAGGCGCTCATCGCGCCCAGCGTCACCGTCCGTCTGCTCCAGGCATTCGCGGACCTGCCCGCCGGCCGGCCCGCGGCCCAGCCGGTCTCCCCCGTCACCGCCCGCGAGGAGCAGGTGCTCCTCGCCGTCGCTCGCGGGCTGACCAACACCGAGATCGCCGATGCGCTGCACATCAGCCTCAGCACGGTGAAGACGCATCTGGCCAGCCTGATGGCCAAACTCGGCGCCCGCAACCGGGTCGAGATCGCGATGTGGGCCTACGAAACGCGCCGTATCCTCCCCGGAACCTGAGCCGGGTGCCGGGCCGGGACATCGGTGCCTCGGTCGGCTCAGGTCGCCACCAGGTGCCTCACCCGCCCCAGGGCGGGCGCCCGGACGCCTGGGGGTTGGTCAGCGCGCGAGCAGGGCCCGCAGCGCCTTCGCGATGTCGTCCGGCGCCTCCTCCGCCATGAAGTGGCCGCAGGTGACCGTGGTGTGCCGCAGGTCCGGCGCCCAGGCGCCCCACAGCGCGGCGGCGTCGAAGCCGAGGGCCGCGCCCCAGTCCTGCTGGAGCACGCTGACCGGCATCCGCAGCGTGCTGCCTGCCGCCCGGTCGGCCCGGTCGTGCTCGATGTCCACGCCCGCGGAGGCCCGGTAGTCGGCGACGATCGAGGGCACCGCCGCCCGGCAGGCCGCCAGGTAGGCGGCACGGACCTCCGGCGGAACGGCCTCCCGGTCTCTCGTCCAGATGTCGAGGAAGTGGCCGAAGAAGGCGTCCGGCGCGGCACTGATCATGCGCTCCGGCAGACCCGGCGGCTGAGCCATCAGATAGAGGTGGAAGCCCACGGCGGCGGAGACGCCGTGCATCACCTCCCACATGTCGAGGGTCGGCAGGACGTCGAGGCACGCCAGATGGGTGACCGTGCCGGGATGGTCGAGCGCGGCGCGGAAGGCGACCAGGGCGCCACGGTCGTGCCCGGCCAACGCGAAGCGCTCGTGGCCGAGTTCACGGGCGAGGGCCACGATGTCCGCGGCCATGGTGCGCTTGGCGTAGACGGTGCCGTCGGACTCCGCCGGCTTGTCGCTCGCGCCGTAGCCGCGCAGGTCCGGGCAGATCAGGGTGTGGTCGGCCGCGAGATCGGCCGCCACGTGGCGCCACATCAGGTGGGTCTGCGGGAAGCCGTGCAGCAGCACGACGGGTGTGCCGGAGCCGCCGACGGCCGTGTGCAGGCGGACTCCGTCGGCGACGGGGACGCGGTGATGATCGAAGCCGGTGATGACAGGGGGCACGGCTGCGCTCCCTGCGGTCATGGCTGCGCCGCGTACGGGCATGGCTGAGCTGTCCATGGTCATGGCTGCGCTCCTTACCGATGCGAAACGATGGATGGGTGGAGGATGCCTCTTGGAGGATCTTGTTCCTCGATCCTCCTGGGAGCGGATGAGCAGTGGATGAGCAGCGCCTGGAAGGCCCGCGACAGCGTCGGACGGTGGACGACGCGCTCCCCGGCTTCGGCGTGCTCGGGCCGGTCACGGCCTGGGACGCGGAGGGGAACGCCATCGCCCTGAAGGGGCCGCGGCACCGCTCGGTGCTGGCCCGGCTCATCGTCGCCCGGGGACGTGTCGTGCCCGTCTCCCGCCTGGTGGACGATCTCTGGTCGGATCCGCCCGGCGACGCGGTGGGTGCCGTACGCACGTTCGTCGCCGCGTTGCGCCGCGCCCTCGAACCGGGCCGCCCGCCCCGCAGCCCGGCCCGGCTGCTCGTCACCGACGGCCCGGGATACGCCCTGCGCACCTCGACGGACGCGGTCGACGCCTGGCGCTTCGAGGCGGCGGTCGCCGCCGCCGGGACGCTGCCGCCCAAGGAGGCGGCCGTACGGCTGGAGGAGGCGCTCGGCTGGTGGCGCGGACCCGCCTACGCTCAGTTCGCCGACCAGCCGTGGGCGCGGGGCGACAACCGCCGTCTGACCGAGTTGCGCCTGCACGCCGTGGAGCTGCGTGCCGAGGCGCTGCTGTCGCTCGGCCTGGCCGACCGCGCGGCCGCGGACCTCAGGGCGCACGCGGCCGAGCATCCCTGGCGTGAGAACGCCTGGCGCCTGCTGGCCCTGGCGCTGTACCGAACCGGTCGGCAGGCCGACGCGCTGGACGTGCTGCGCCGGGCCCGTGCGCTCCTGGCCGAGCACCTGGGCGTCGATCCGGGCCCGGGACTGCGCTCCCTGGAGGCGGACATCCTCCACCAGGCCGACCACCTCGACCAGCCGCCGGAAAACCCCGCCGGCCGGGTCTGGGAGCAGGTCGCCGCCGCCTACGACCGTGCCGTCGCCCCCGACGCCCGGGCACGCCTGGAGTCGACGGCCGGCCTGCTGCGCAACCTCGCCGTAACCGGCGGCAGCGGACTGCCGGCCGCCCGCGAGCACCGGGTCGCGGCGATCGCGGCCGCCGAGGAACTGGGCGACGCCGAACTGACGGCCCGGGTGATCGGCGCCTACGACGTCCCGGCGATCTGGACCACCCTGGACGACCCGGAACAGGCCGCACACGTGGTCGCGGCCGCCGAGCGCACCCTCGCCGCCCTGCCTTCCACCGAGTTCCCGGCCGGGCTCGAACAGGGCGGTTCCCCCGTCGGCCAGGAGGCGGCCAGGGCCCGGTTGCTGGCCACCATCGCCCTGGAGTCGCGTGGCACTGCCCTCGCCCGTGGCTCTCAGGCCGCCCGCCAGGCAGAGGAGATCGCTCGCCGGCTGGACGATCCGGTGCTGCTGGCGTTCGCCCTCAACGGGGCATTCATGCAGTGCTTCGACCGCGCCGGACTGGCGCCGCGGCGCGACGAGATCGGCGCCGAACTGGTCGCGCTCTCGGCCCGGCACGGCCTGGCCGACTTCGAGATCCTCGGCCACCTCGTCCGGCTCCAAGCCCGCTGCGCCCTCGGCGACTTCACCGCGGCCGACCGGCACGCGGCCGCCGCGGACGCACTGGCCGTACGGCACGAGCGGCCGTTGGTGGGCGTGTTCACCGGCTGGTACGCGGCGCTGCGGCTCGACGCCACGGACCAGGCACCGGCGAATCAAGCGGAAGCGGCCTACCGGGACGCGGCCGGCCTGCTCCGCGACGCGGGTATGCCGGGCCTCGCCGAGGGCCTGCTGCCGCTCGCGCTGCTGTGCCTGCGCCTGCGGCACGGGCTTCCCCTGAGCTTCGACGAAGACACGGACTGGGGCCCGTACGCCCCCTGGGCGCACCCCCTTCTCCTCCTGGACCGGGGCCACCTCCCGGAGGCCGCCGAGGCACTGGACGCCACACCCGAGCCGCCCCGCGGCCTCCTCCAGGAGGCTCTGTGGTGCCTCACCGCCCGAGCGGCACTGGCGCTGGGCGACCACCAGGTCATGGCACGCGCCCAGGCCGCCCTCACCCCGGCGGCCGGCGAACTGGCCGGTGCGGGCAGCGGCCTGCTGACCCTGGGCCCGGTCTCGGCCCACCTGACCGACCTGGCAACCGCCCTCGCGGGCACGGAATAGGAGCTGGACCCCGGCCCGATCGGACGCCGAAGGAGTCCGGCGGAGAGCCGGAGAGCGCTGGGCCGTCCT
This sequence comes from Streptomyces cyaneochromogenes, assembly GCF_003963535.1. Classification (GTDB taxonomy): domain Bacteria; phylum Actinomycetota; class Actinomycetes; order Streptomycetales; family Streptomycetaceae; genus Streptomyces; species Streptomyces shaanxiensis. Next base: position 10,044,401 of record NZ_CP034539.1, read on the forward strand.
CTGCCGAAACAGCCCCGGCGGTCGTCCGGTACGTACTCCGGGGCAGGGCAATTCGGCGGTGAACCGGTCGAACATTCTCCTCGTCATACTGGTGAATGATCGAAAACGCTGCTGGCGGGTGCCCTGGCCCCGTGCGACGAGGAAGGAAGCGCATGCCGACTGCCGGGCGCCGTACCGCCGTCACGCTCCTCGACATCCTGCTGCGGGCCGCCGAGGAAGAACCCGGTCAGGTCGTCGTCCATGTCCGCGGAGACGGCAGCGAACACACCGTCACCTTCGCCGAACTCCACGACGACGCCCTGCGCGTGGCCGGGGGTCTGCGCGCGGCGGGGCTCGAGCCCGGCACGCCCGTTCCGCTGCTCGCGGAGCTCGGCGAGGACTTCCAGCCGATGTTCTGGGGCGCCCTGGCGGCGGGACTCGTGCCCGTGCCGCTCGCCCCGGAGACGCGCCGGGTCGGACCGGTCTGGGAGTTCCTGGGCAGGCCCGCCGTGGTGGTCGACGACACCACCGAAGCCCTGCTCGCCGAGATCCCCGGCCCGGTGCGCGCCCTGCGCCTGAGCGCGTTGCGCGAGGGCGACCCGCTGTGCTCGCTGCCCCGCAGGGATCCACAGGACCTCGCCTTCCTGCAGTTCTCCTCCGGCAGCACCGGCGCCCCGAAGGGCGTGGAGCTCACCCACGAGGCCGTGCTCGCGAACCTCCGGCAGATCCGCGCCGCCATGGCGATCACCCCGGACGACGTGGTGGCGACCTGGATGCCGTACTTCCACGACATGGGCCTGATAGGCACCCACCTCGTCCCCATGGCCGCGCGCCTGAAGCAGGTACGCCTCGAACCCCTGACCTTCGCCAAGCGTCCGGCCCGCTGGCTCGAAGCGGTGACGCGGCACAAGGCGACCCTGCTGTCGGCGGCGAACTTCGCGCTGGCGCTGGCGGTGCGGCGGGTGCCGGACAGCACCTGGGCCGGCTCGGACCTGAGCTGCGTACGGCTGATGCTCGTGGGCGCCGAGCCCATCGCACCGCGCGTGTGGCGGGAGTTCACCGCCAAGGCCGGCCCGGCGGGGCTGGACGCCACGGCCATGCTGCCGGTCTACGGACTGGCCGAGGCCACCCTCGCGGTGACCGTACCCCCGCTCGGGGAGATCGCCGAACCGCTGGCACTGGACCGGACGGCGCTCAGCCGTGGCCGGGCCGTTCCCGCCGAACCCGGACCGGACGCCGTCGAACTGATGGACGTGGGCCGCCCCGTGCCGGACTGCGAGATCCGCGTCACCGACGACTCCGGCAGGTCCCTCGGCGAGCGGCGGATCGGTCACATCGAGGTACGGGGTCCCCAGGTGGCCCGCGGCTACCACCGCAGCCCCGAGGCGAGCGCCGCCGCGTTCTGCGGTGGCTGGCTGCGCACCGGCGACGTCGGCTTCCTGGACGAGGGCCGCCTGTGCGTCACCGGCCGTCACAAGGACGTCGTCTTCGTCGGCGGCCGCACCTTCCACGCACCCGACATCGAGGAGACCGCCGCCGCCACTGAGGGACTGCCCGGCGGGACGGTGGCGGCGATCGGATCCACCGACCCGGACACCGGGGGCGACCGTGTCGTGGTGTTCGTGCAGTGGGCGCGGCCCGCCCCGGCCACGGCTCTGCCGGTACTCGACGCCGCCGCGGCCCGGGTCCGCGAGGCATTGGGCCACGACGACGTACGGGTGTTGCCCCTGCCGCCCGGGGCGTTTCCCCGCACGACGAGCGGCAAGCTGCGGCGCGCTGTGATGCGGGTGCGGTTCGAGGCGGGCGCGTACGCGGCGGTCGAGGAGCGGCTGTCCGCGGCGCGGGTCGAGGGTGAGCCTGATCGGCTTGAGGGTGAGCGTGACCGGGTCGGGGCCAAGCCGATCCTGCCCAAGGCCGAGTCGGCCCTGTCCAAGGCCGAGTTGCCCCCTGCGGAAGGGCTCCGTCCGCAGGGGCCCGAGCCACGCTCACGGCGCGACGTCGAGGACGCGCTACGGGGTATCTGGGCACGGATCCTGGACCTCGCGCCGGCGGACATCGACCGCGACGACCGGTTCTTCGCGCTCGGGGGATCCTCGCTGAAGGCGATGGCGGTGCTCGCCGGGATCGAGGACGCCTTCGCCGTCACGGTGGAGCCGCGTGTGCTGCGCGACCACGACACGGTGGGCGCGCTGGCCGGACATGTGCTGGCCCAACTGACCAGTGCCAGTACGGGATGTGAGGTGACGTCAGGAGCGTCGTCACGTTCCGATGGCGGCGGGGTGACGGACACGACCGACGCCGAGCGCGCCTCGGTGCCGTCCGGTGCGAACGCGGGGAACCAGCCGGTGGCGGTGCTCGGCATGGCCTGCCGGTTCCCCGGTGCTTCGACGCCCGAGGCGTTCTGGGAGCTGCTCCTCGCCGGACGTGACACGGTGACCCCCGCACCCGACACCCGCTGGGAGAGCGCGCCGGACGGCCCCGGTCTCTTCGGGTCCTTCCTCCCGGACCCGGCGGACTTCGACGCCGCGTTCTTCGGCCTGGACGACGAGGAGGCCCGCGCGACCGACCCGCAGGCGCGGATCTTCCTGGAGCTGGCCCACGAAGCCCTGGAGCGCGCCGGGTACGCGGGACCGCGGCGGACCGGTCGCCGGATCGGTGTGTTCGCCGCCGTGAGCGACAGCGGCTACCGGGAGATCCTGGCCGCCGCCACGGACGGCGACCTCGCCGCCCACCCGGGCGCGCTCACCGGGAACCTGCCCAACCTGATCGCCGCCCGCCTCTGCCAGGCCCTCGACCTGGACGGCCCCGCCCTCGCGGTCGACACCGCCTGTTCCTCCGCGCTCGTTGCGCTGCACCTGGCGCGGCGCAGCCTCCAGAGCGGCGAATGCGATGTCGCGGTCGTCGGCGGTGTCCAGCTCGCGCTCACCCCGACCGGCCACCGGCTGCTCGCACGCGCGGGCGCGCTCTCCCCGACGGGCAGTGGCCGCCCCTTCGGCGCCGCCGCCGACGGCATCGTGCCCGGAGAAGGCGGAGCGGTCCTCGTCCTCTCCCGCCTGGACGACGCACGGCGGGACGGCGATGCGGTACTCGCCCTGGTCCGTGGCACGGCCGTCAACAACGACGGGCGATCGCTCAGCCTGCTCGCCCCCAACCCGCGTACCCAGCGCGAGGTCATCACCCAGGCGTACGGCGAGTGCGGCGTCGACCCCGACGCGGTGTCGTACGTCGAGGCACACGGCACCGGCACTCCGGTGGGCGACCCGATCGAGGCGCAGTCGCTCGGGCACGCCTTCCCGCCCCGCAGCGACGGGCTTCCGCGCCTGCTCGGCTCGGTCAAGGCCAACATCGGTCACCTGCTGAACGCCGCCGGCATGCCCGGCCTGCTCAAGACGGTCCTGGCGCTCCAGCACCGCCGGATCCCGCCCGCCCCGAACACGGCCACGCCCGCGCCCTACCTGGAACGTGTCGCCCCGGGCTTCGAACTCGTCACCGAGCAGCGGGAATGGCGGACCCCCGGACCCCTGGTCGCGGGCGTCAACGCCTTCGGCTTCGGCGGGACCAACGCGCATGCCGTACTGGAGGAGGCACCCGGACGGACAACCTCTCCAGTGTCCGCCGCCGACGGCCCGCACCTGCTCACGCTGTCGGCCCACAGCCCCGACGCCCTCCGAACGGCCGCCGCCGACCTGGCCGCGTACGCACGGACCCGCCCGGACCTGCGGGAAGCCGACCTCTGTGCCACCGTCAACGCCGCCCGCGACGACCGTCCTCACCGCCTGGCCGTGGTCGTGGAAGGCGACCTCGCGGACCGTCTCCATGCCGCCCGCCCGGCAGACTTCGCGCTCGCCCGTTCCCGCCCACGCACGGTGTTCCTGATGCCCGGACAGGGAGCACAGCGGCCAGGGCAGGGCCTTGCCCTGTACCGGTCGGCTCCGGTGTTCCGGGAGGTCGTCGACGAGGCCTCCTCGCTGACCGGCCCCGTGCTCGGGCGCTCGCTCGCCGAGTGGTGCCTCGATCCCCGCACGGATCCCGCGGAGTTGGCCAGGACCGAGGTGGCCCAGCCGCTGCTCGTCGCGTTCGGGGTGGGACTGGCCCGGCAGTTGGGGGAGTGGGGCCTGGGCGCGGACGCGGTCGCCGGACACAGCGTGGGTGAGATCGCGGCCGCGTGCGTCGCCGGGGCGCTCAGCCTCGCCGAAGCTGTGGGGTTCGCCGCGGAGCGTGGGCGCCTGGTGGGTGAACTGGCCCTGCCCGGAGCCATGGTCGCCGTCAAGGGAGACGAGAACAGCGTCGCCGAGCTCGTCGCCGCGTCCGGCGGCTCGCTGAGCGTCGCCGCCGTCAACGGCCCCGGGCAGGTGGTGATCTCAGGGTCCGAGGATGCCGTCGACCGCGCTGTGGCGGAGCTGACGGGACGTGGCGTGGCCACGCGCGGACTCCGCGTCTCGCACGCCTTCCACTCGCCGCTGCTGGAGCCGGTCCTCGACCCGCTGCGGGACGCCGCGAAGGCGCTCACGGTCAAACCGGTGGCCGTGCCGATGCTGAGCACGGTCACCGGCGAATGGCGCCCCGGCCTCACGCCCGCCTACTGGCAGGAGCACGCCGTCCAGCCGGTACGGTTCGGCGCGGCTGTGGCGCGGCTCCTGGACGAGGGCTACGACCATTTCGTCGAACTGGGCCCGGGGAACACCCTGGGCGGAGCGGTCCGCGCGGTCGCCGGCATGCGGGGCGGCCCGGACGTGGCGGTGCTGACGACAGGACTCGCCGGGGACTCGGGCCGTGATCCCGAATCCTCCGGGGCGCGGGCCCTGTTGGAGACGGCGGGCCGACTGTGGGCACGCGGCGCGGAACTGGATCGGGTGGCTCTGGAGGGGACGGTTCCGGCACCCCTGGACCGGACGGGGCGGGGCGTCGGACGGCCGAGGGTCCCGGTACCGACGTATCCGTTCCAGCGCACCCGCCACTGGCCGAGCAAATCCGGCGCGGAAACCGTGGTGCGGCGCCTCGACTGGAGGGACGCGCCGCTGACGTCGGCGGCGGGGCCTCGCGTGGTACGGCTGATCGGCGCCGACCAGGTGCTGGGTACAGCCCAAGTGCCGGGCATGGGCGAGGGGTTGGGCTCGGTCCAGTCGCTCGGCCAGGCCCTTGCCGAGCGGCTCACCGGCCGTGGGGTGACCGTGATGTGGGAGGGCAGCACCGCGGACGAGACGGTCTCCGCGTCGCCGGACACCGTGGTGTGGCTTGCGGGCGCGGTGGGCACCGGAGACGGACGCCTCCCGGCCACGGCCATGGACACGGCCGCGACCACGGACACCGGCCTGAGCGCGGCCGTTCCCGCACTGCGCCCCGTGCTCGACCTGCTCGCCACCGGCTGCGCCCGACTGCTGGTGGTCACCGAGGACGCGTACGTCGTCGGTGCCTCGACGCAAGAGGCGCGCCCGGCGCAGGCGCTCCTGCACGGCTTCGCGCTGGCGCTCCCGCAGGAGTACCCGGGGCTTGCCGCAGCCGGCATCGACCTGTCCGCCCGCGACCCGCTCGACGCCCGGGTCGACGCCTTGGAACGGGAGCTGTGGTCGGCCCCCCGGCCGGGCGCGGAGGACGCGGAGGGGGCGGGGGGCGCGTTCGCGTGGCGCTCCGGCCGCAGGCTCAGCCGTACGCCGTCCGACGTGCCGGACGCTCCGGCGGCCCTCGATGCCCTGCCGCCGGACGGCACGTACCTGATCACCGGGGGAGCCGGCGGGCTCGGCTCCGCGCTCGCACGTGATCTGGCGGGTCGCGGCGCCCGCGACCTGATCCTGACCGGCCGCTCCGAGACCGCTCCCGACGAGCTGCTCAGCGAACTCCGCGCCCTGGGCGCCCGGGCCCGGTACCGGGCGGCCGACGTGTCCGACGCGGCCGCCGTCGACGCCCTGTTCGCCACCCTGCCCCCGCTCGATGGGGTGTTCCACGCCGCCGGTACGGTCCGGCCCGGCACCCTCCGTGCCAAGAGCGACGGCGAGATCGAGCAGGTACTCGCCGCGAAGGTGCGGGGCACGGTGCTGCTCGCCGAGGCGCTGCGGCGACACGGCCAGGCACCGGCGGTGTGCGTCGCCTTCTCCTCCCTCTCCTCGGTGCTGCCCGGCCTGGCGGGCGCGCTCGGCGACTACGCGGCGGCCAACGCCTTCCTGGACGCCTTCGCCGCCGCCGAACGCGCCGCGGGCCGGCCCTGGCAGGCGATCGGGTTCGGGCCTGTCGCCGATGCGGGACTGGCCGCCGGATCACCGGTCCGACAGCGGCTGCGCGCCCGCGGGCTGACCCCGATGACCGCGCGGGCAGCGATCGCCGCGCTGCGCACGGCCGTCGCCACCGATGCCGCGCATCTGCTGGTGACCCCCTCGGAGCCGCCCGCGCCGGCCGTCACCGTGGACCGCCCGAGCGGTACGCAGGACAGCGCAGTTCCAGCGCCCCGTACCCCACCGGACGGCGAAGCCGATGCCGGCGCCGAGGTCGACCCGGACCGCGTCGCCGATCTGGTCCGCCGCCTGCTGGCCGAGGCACTGCACCGCGCCCCCGAGGACATCGGCGACGACGAGCAGTTCCTCGGCCTGGGGCTCGACTCCCTGACCGCTGTGGACCTCGCACGCCGCCTGGAGACGGAACTCGGGCTGCCGCTGCCCGCCACGCTGCTCTTCGAGTACCGGACGATCGGCGAACTGGCCGCCCATCTCGGCGGACAGACACCAACGGCCGCCCCCGCCCTCATCCCCGCCCCCACCGCCGTCACCCGCCGCGCGGCTGAGACCACCCCTCGCCCCCTCACCCCGCTCCAACGCGCCTTCCTCACCACCGAGGCCCTGTACGAAGGCGTCACCGCCTACGGCTACATACGCCAGACCGTCCGAGGCCCCCTCGACCCCGACCTCCTCGGCCTCGCCCTGTCCCACCTCGCGGCACGCCACCCGATGCTGCGCCTGCGCATCACCACGGACGCCACGGACGCCACGCACGCCACTCACGGCACACCGCCGCCCCGCCAGTACGCCGCACCAGCCGATCGCACCGACCGATCCCCGTACTGGTACGAGGTGCACGAGCCGGACGCCACCACGCCGCCCCTGCCCGACCTCGAACAGCGGCTGTACAACCGCCCGTTCGACCTGACCGCCGAGGCCCCGGTGCGTGCCGCTCTGGTCCGTGACCGCAGTGACGCGCACCTCGCCCACCTGCTGCTGGTCGTCCATCACAGCGCCGCGGACGGCTACAGCCTCAAGGTCCTGTGCGAGGAGCTCTGGTCGCTCTACACCGCCCTCGCCGACGGGCGCGCCCCCGAACTCCCCACCCCACGCGCCGAGTTCGCCGACTACGCGGACCTGGTCACCGCGGAGCGCCGGTCGCCCGACTTCACCCGGGACCAGCGGTACTGGCGTGACCGCATCGCCGAGCACACCGCGTCGGCCACGGCCCCGGCACTGCCGTACGACGGCAACCCGGAAGCACTCCCGGAGCCGCCGCTCGCCCACCACCAGACGACCGTCGACGCACCGCTCACGGCGGCGCTGCGCGAGCTGGCCGCCCGCCACGAGGTCTCCCTGTTCCATCTCCTCCTCGCGGTGTACGGCCGCTGCCTGGCCCGGTGGAGCGGACAGCGGGCCGTCGCCGTGAACGTGGCGCGCGCCCGCCGGGAGGTGCCCCTGCCCGGGATCGACCGCCTCGTGGGCCCGCTCGCCGACACCCTGCCGGTCTTCGCCGACGTCGACCCCGACGAGCCCGTGACCTCGCTGGCGCGCCGGCTGCAGCGGATCTGGCGTGAGGCAGAGTCCCACGCCACGCTCGGCAGCCCCGACATCGCCGCGCTGCTGCCCGCCACCGGCCCCGCCCCACGTACGGTCGCCCCGGCCGGGTTCAGCTTCGCCCGCTTCCCGGTGAGCCACGGCCGCGACTGGCCGGTCACCGTGACCCCGACCGCGGCGGCCACCGCCTCCGCCGCGACCCGGCTCGGCCTGCTGTGCTGGGAGTCCGACACAGCCCTGCGCCTGTCCTGGAACCACCCCGCCCACCTCTTCCGGCGCACGACCGTGGAGCGGCTCGCCGCGGACTACCTGGGCGAACTGCGCGCCGCGACCGTACAACCGCCGACGCCGTCGCTTTCCCCTGGCAAGGCCGCCACACACCCCGGCGACACCACCAGCCGCCCCGGCGACACCGCCGCACACCCCGTCACGCCTGCCGGTTCCCGATCTCGCGGCGACGACGGTGTCGCGGCCCGCCTGAGCGCCCAGTTCCGCGCGACGCCGACAGCAGTGGCCGTCAACACCGGCAGCGCGACGCTCACTTACGCCGAACTCGACAGCGCCTCCGCCGCTCTCGCCACCCGGCTGAGAGCGAACGGCGTACGCCCCGGCGACCTGGTCGGCCTGCTCACCGAACCGGGCGCGGACACCGTCGTCGGCGTGGTCGGCATCCTCCGCTCGGGCGCCGGTTGGGTGCCCCTGGACGCCGCTCACCCCGTCGCCCGGCTGCGGGACCAGGTCCACCGCACCGGCGTGAGCGTGGTGGTGTGCCACACGGCGACACGAGCGGCCACTGCCGCGCTGGCCGACATCACCCTGGTCACCGCCGACGGCCCGGCACCGGCCTTGGACCCCGTGCTGCCGCTGCCGCCCGCCGACCCGGACGCCATCGCCTACGTCATCTTCACCTCGGGCTCCACCGGCCGCCCCAAGGGCGTCCCGATCACCCACCGCTCCATGCTCAACTACCTCGACTGGTCGTTGGCCACCTTCGGCTACGGCCCGGGGGATCATCTCGCGCAGACGGCGAATGTCTGCTTCGACGCCTCCGTACGCCAGTTGCTGGCACCCCTGCTGGTCGGCGCCACGATCCACACCCTCACCCGGGACCTCGTCCGTGACCCCGAAGCCCTGCTGGACCGGATCGTCGACGACCGCATCACGGTGTGGAGTTCGGTGCCGACGCTGTGGGAGCGGCTGCTGACCGCCGCCGAGACCCGGGCGGGACAGGACGGCACCCCCCCGGACCTGTCGGCACTGCGCTGGGTCCACGTGGGAGGCGAGGCACTCCCCGCCGCCCACGTGCGGCGCTGGTTCGACCTGCTCGACACCTGCGGGGGACCGGAGCACCGGGTCGCCAACCTCTACGGGCCCACCGAGGCCACCATCAACGCCACCTGCCACATCATCGACACCCGGCCCGCCGACGACGTACGGCACCTGCCCATCGGCCGGCCGGTGGCCGGGACCGAACTGGCCGTCGTCACCGAGGCGGGCCGCCCCTGCCCGCCCGGCGAAGCCGGTGAACTGCTCATCGCCGGAACCGGGCTGACACCCGGTTACCTCGGCGAACCGCACCTCACCGCGCAGGCCTTCGTCGAACGTGACGGTCACCGCTGGTACCGCAGCGGTGACCGCGTCCGCCGAACCGCTGACGGCGCACTGGAGTTCCTCGGCCGGCTCGACGACCAGGTCAAGGTCCGCGGCCACCGCGTCGAACTCGGCGAGGTCGAGGCCGCGCTGCTCACCCACCCGGACGTCTCCCGGGCCGCCGTGCTGCTCGCCGAGGGACGCCTGTTGGCGTACGTCGAGCCCAGGCCCGGTGCCGGGGAGCCCGACGCACGCGAGCTGCGCGCCTTCCTGGCCCGCGTTCTGCCGCCGTACATGCTGCCCGGACGCATCCGCTCGATGCCGGCGATGCCGCTGACCGGCACCGGCAAGATCGACCGAAAGCTGCTGGCGCGCGAAGGCGAGGGAACGAGCGGTGCGGACGCCGCCGACGGCGTCGTCGGCCGCGACGGGGACGACCGTGCTCACGGGTCCGCGCCGTCCGGGCCCGGAACCCCTCCCACCACCCCGACCGAGCGCACCGTGGCACGCATCTGGTCGGCCCTGCTGGACGTCCCGGACGTCACACGCGACGACGACTTCTTCGCCCTCGGCGGCGACTCCATCATGGTCCTGGAGCTCTTCGCCCGTCTGCGCAACGAACTGCCGTCCGTCCCCCGGCCCACCACCCTCTACACCCACCGCACACTGAGCGCAATCTCGGCAGCCCTCGACACCGCCGCCGCCACAGTCCCCTCGGTCGCACCGACCCCGGACTCCGGCTCCGGCTCCGCGCAGTTCGCGGGCCCCTACCCGCTCACCCCCTCCCAGCGAGGCTTCCTCCTCGCCGAGACCATCGACCCCGGTGCGGGCTCCGGCTGGCTCGCCCGGTTCCGGCTGGGCGGGCCGCTGCGCCAGGACGTCCTCCAGCGCGCCGTCGACGTTCTGGTGGCCCGGCATCCCATGCTCCGCACCGTCTTCCCCGCGGGCGCCCGTCCGCCGGTGCAGCAGGAGCTGCCGGACTCGCTGCGTCTGCCCGTGGAGGCGGAGACCCTCGCACACCCCGACCTGCTCGAAGAGCGGATCGCCGAGGAGGCACGCCGCCGACTGGAGCCCTGGGCCTGGCCGTTGCTGCGGCTGCGGCTGTTCGGTGTGGCCCCCGACGAGCACGTGCTCGTCGTCCATGCGCACCACCTCATCGGCGACGGCTACAGCGCCGCCCTGCTCGCCAGGGAACTGCTCACGGTGTACGACCGCCTCGACCGCGGCCTGTCCCACGGCCTGCCGCCGCTCGACAGCTCCTTCCGCGACCACGTCGCCCTGTCCGCCGTACGCCCACACCCACACGGACCCGAGGCCGAGGACTACCGCGCACGCCTCGGAGCGCCCTACACGCCCCCGGTGCTGCGCAACCCGACCCCCGAGGACGCCGACGTACAACCGGCGTTCCACACCACGGGGTTCACCCTGGACCCCGTCACGACCGGTGCGCTGCGCAGGCTCGCCCGAGCAGCGCACCGCACCCCGTACGCCCCGCTGCTCACCGCGTACTACCGCGCCCTCGCGGCGTTCACCGGACAGCGCGATCTCGTGCTGGGGCTCGCTGTCACCGGGCGCGAGGAGTCCACGGTGGACGCACACCGGGTGTTCGGCCCGTTCGCGGAGGCGGTGGCCCTGCGCCCTGCTGGGCCCGGCGGAGGTGACCCCGGCATGGGAAGCGACGGCCAACTGCCCTCGTTCGAGGACGACTTGCGGTGCCTAGCCGCCGAGGCCGACCTGGCCCGGGCCGAAGGGCCGGGCGGTGAACTCCGCACGGCAGCGGGACTGCCGCACCACGCCCAGTTCTTCTTCACCTTCCTCGACTTCACCTCTCTCGGCTCGGAGGCCGTGGGCCGTCTGACGCTGCACGCGGACGAGTCCGACACCGCCCTCGCCCCGCCGCCGGTGGGCACCGACGTGTTCCTGGCCGTGCGGCCGGTGGCGGACGGTGAGGGACTGCGCGTCACCGTGCGGGCCTCGGCGGCGGCCCTCACCTCCCGTGAAGTCGCCGGGTTCGCCGAGGAGATACGGAGGCAGCTGCGGGACGCGCTCAGCGAGGTGCGGGACCCCGAAGCCGCGCCGGCCCGCAGCGGTGGCCGCCGACGCCGTAGGCACCTCGACGCCGCGCTCGTCGGATACCTGCCTGCCCCGCACCACCTCGCCGCCATCGCCGGACTGCCGCCCGAGAGTCCCGGCCTCGGCCGTGAGGAGATCCGGGCGCTCCTCTTCCCGGAGGGGCGTGCCCGGCTGCTGGAGGAGACCGGGACCCCGCTCGGGAACTCCGGCTTCGTGGCCCTGCCTCTGTTCGCGGACGAACTGGCCGCGGGCGGCGACCTCGCGGCCCGCACCGCCCGCGCCGTGGAGCATGCCGCCTCACTCGGTGCGCGGTGCGTCTCGCTCGCGGGCATGATCCCGTCCCTCACCGGCTACGGCTACGACGTCCTGCGGGAGACCACGGCCGGCGCCGCCCTCACCACCGGTCACGGGTCGACGACCGTGGCCGTGGTCAAGACCGTCCGGGCCACGCTCGCGGCGACCGGCCGCCGCCTCGACGATCTCTCCCTGGCGATCGTCGGGTGCGGCTCGATCGGCACCTCGTCCCTACGCCTGCTGCTGGCGACGGCACCCCGCCCGCCGGCCCGGCTGCTGCTGTGCGACGTGCCCGCAAGCACCGTGCGACTGAAGCGGCTGGCGGCCGACCTGACGGCCGGGAATCCCGCGATGCCGGTCCAGGTCGCCGAGTCCGGGCGGAGCCTGCCCGCGTCGGTCTACGAGGCCGACGTGATCGTCACCGCCGTGAGCGGCGCGACGAACCTCCTGGACATCGACCGGCTCCGCCCCGGCACGACCGTCGTGGACGACTCCTTCCCGCACTGTTTCGACACCGCGAGGGCACTGGACCGCATGAGCCGCGACCAGGACGTCCTGGTCGTCGGAGGCGGTCTGCTGGCCCTGGACGCCACGGTTACGCGGCTGAGTGACGATCTGCCGGGCGTGGCGAGCGCGGGGTTCGCCATGCGGCCCGGGATCGCGGGCACCTTGGCGTCGTGCCGACTGGAGTCGCTGCTCCACGCCCATCTCGCGGACTCCGGCCGCTCGCCGAGCGCTCTCCCCCTCATCCACGGCCTGGTCGACCTGCCCCGTGCCCTTGCCCACTGGGACGCGGCCGAGGCCGCCGGGGTCCGGCCCGCCCCGCTGCACCTTCTCGACCGCGTCCTCGCGGAGGGCGAGGGGCTGCCTGTCAGGTCCCCGAACGCCAACCCAGCGCCGGACCCAGCCGGGTGGCGATGTCCGTGAGGATCTGCACATAGTCCTCGTGCTCGAAGGTGAAGGGCAGCGCGAACGCCACCTCGTCGACCTCGCGGAACGCGGCGTGGGCGTGGAGGCGTTCGGCGATCTCCGCCGAGCTGCCGACGAGGTCCGGCGCGAACAGCAGCCGGGCCGGACCCTGCGGTGCCGCGGTGCGCGGGGTGCGCTTGGCGACGTACTCCTCGTACTTCGCGCGCTGCTCGGGCGTGGCGGAGTCGGTGGGGATGACGACGAGGCCCTGGGAGACGCGGGCGTTCTCGCCGTCGGGGTGATGGGCGCGGAAGGCGCGGATGTGCGAGAGCTGGATCGCCGCGAAGTCCGGTGCCGCCGCCGCGTCTTCGGGCTCCTCCACCTTGACGACACTGCTGGTGAGCAGGTTCATCCCCTGCTCGCCGGCCCACTGCGCCGAACGCAGGCTGCCGCCGCCGTACCACAGCCGGCTGCCCAGGCCGGGGGAATGCGGCTGCACGCGCTCGGAGAACACTTCAAAGCCCTCCATGCCGCTGAAGTCCGTGGCCGGCTTGCCCCGCACGAAGTCCAACAGCCGCCGCACCCGCCCGTAGCCGAAGTCCTCGACGTCGGCCGTGTCGGGGTACAGGGCCTCCTTGACCCGGTCGTAGTGCATCGGCGGGCCCACGCTGACGCCCGGGTTGATACGGCCCCCCGACAGGATGTCGACCGTCGCCAGGTCCTCGGCCAGCCGCAGCGGGTTCTCCCAGCCGAGCGGGATGACGGCGGTGCCGAGCTCGATGCGGCTGGTGCGCTGGGAGGCCGCCGCGAGGACGGCGACGGGGGAGGAGATGCCGTACTGGAGATGACGGTGGCGGAGCCACGCGCTGTCGAAGCCGAGCCGCTCGCCCAGCTCGATGATCTCCAGCGTGGATTCGTGGCCCCGCCGTGGATCCGCCTCGTCGAACAGCCCGATCGTGAGGAAACCGAGTTTGCGCAACGGTCGTGAGGTCGGCGGCACGGGCCCTCCATCGTTCATGGATCAAGGAGTACGGCAGTGCCAACCACCTCGCGCCCGACGATGTTCCCGCCCCGACCCGCCGCCCCGCTCCAGGTCAGAACAGGGGAATGGTGACCTCGTCCTCCACCGGCGGGGCAATCTCCTGGGCGCGGTTGCCGGTCGCGGCGTAGCAGCGCAGACGGACGGTCTGCGGGGTGACGTCCAGCCGCAGGAAGCATTTGAAGAACGGCGGGCTGTAGGTCGCCGAGCTCGGCGAGAACAGCGAGGTGTAGATCTTGCGCACGGGCAGGCGGAACCGCTTGGCGCGGTCGGGCCGGCGTCCGGTGCCCAGCAGGCCCGCGACCAGGCGCGTGCGCCGGGTGATCCGGGCGTCGGCGGCCGGTGCGCGACCCGGCCGGATGTCCAGCCGCTCGGCGACGACGGCCGTGGCCTCCGCCTCGGTGAGAGAGAAGAAGCGGCGCAGGCGCAGCCTTCGCCCGTAGAGCCCGCTGTAGAAGGCCAGGGAGTCGCCGCGCAGGGGATAGCAGCGGAACTCCTTCTCCGTGACGTTCGCGATGTCGACCCGCGGAATCGTGTGCGTGGCGTGCATGAACGCACCGCCGCCGCCCGCGACGACGTACTGGATGGTGCGGCCGTCCACCTGCACCGGATAGCGCTGGTAGTTGTGGATGTCGCCGCCTATCGCCGCGACATAGCGGTGGGCCGGGTCGCGGACGATCTCGTCGACCGTGCCGCCTCCGTCGATGGCGCAGGGGTGGTACTCACCGTCCACGTACAGGGGCTGGCCCGTGATGAGGATCTTCGGCCGGGGATCCTTGGACACCTCGCGCAGCCAGGCGCCCTGTTCGGCGTCGATGGTCCCGAGCAGTCCCGTGTCGATGCCGATGATCCGCACCGGCCCGGCGTCGATCGCCCAGTACGGCCCCGGCTGGACGGCCTGTTGAGCCGGAGCAGACCTCAACTCACGAGCCTGCGGGAGGTGTTGACCGTCGCCCTTGCGCGGCCTGTGCCACAGCAGCGATCGCAGCCATGCCTTGCTGAGCGGGCGCGGCGCCGCCTCCGGTTCGAGGGGCGGGGCGTCGTCGCAGAAGACGCGCATGAACGCGCCGAGGTCCTCGTACCAGTCGTGGTTGCCCGGGATCGCGTAGATCGGTGCCTGGTAGTCCTGGTACGGGCGGAAGAACTTGGTGTCGTAGTCGTCGGCGCTGCCCACCGGATAGATCACGTCACTGGCGAGGACCGCGAACCTGGTGTCCTGGCCCACCTTCGAGAAGCCCGGCACGACCGCGTACTGGGGCTCGTCGCCCTCGCCGGTGTCACCGATGACGAGGAAGGAGAAGCTGTCCGGGTCGTCGCGCCGGATCACCTTGTCGGCAGGCGCCCCGGCGGCCGCCCGCTGAGCGACCCAGCGGCTGCGCGTACGGCCCGTGGGGTCCCCGAACCAGGACGCGAGCACGCCGTTGCGGGCGGCCCAGAGCATCTTCGGGCTGAGCCAGGAGATCTTCTCGACCTTGGACGGCATCAGCCGCTTGTACTCGCCGAGTTCGGTGGCGCCCCAACCGGCGCCTTCGGCGGTATCGCGTGAGGAGTCAGACACCTGTGCACCGTAACAATGATCTAGAGACGGGCGGGAAGGGGAGGGCGGGGCTCCGGCGTGTCGCCCTGCCCCGTCCTCCCGACTTGCGTCGGGTCACCACTTGTGGGCGGACGGTTCCCGGTGGGCCGGCCGGGCACCGGCCGTGGGTGCCTTGAACTCCCGCTCGCCGCCCGGCCGTTGCCCTGGGGCACTGCCCGGTCCTGCGGTACGCGGGGATGTTCCGGAGCGGTTCCTCTGGCCCTCGCCGAGGACCAGGAGCGGGTCGAACATCACGACCACTCCGGCCAGCAGGAGGAAGATGGCCGGCCCCAGGAGCATGGGCAACAGCAGCGAGGTGGGCGAGTCACCGGCCCACGACGCGCCGGTCGCACCGTGCAGATGCACGCTGACGGCGGCCATGCCCGTGTAGTGCATGCCCGAGACGGCCACGCCCATGACCATGCTGGCGCCGAGGCTGGTCATGAAGCCGCGGACGGTGACCGCCGCCCAGAGCGCGGCGGTCGCGGCGATGATCGCGATCAGGATCGAGAGCGTGACGGTGAACACGTCGTACTGGATGCTGCCGTCGAGGTGCATCGCCGCCATGCCCAGGTAGTGCATGGCGGCCACACCGAGGCCGGTGATGACGCCCGCACCGGTCAGAGCGCCCTTGCCCGCGCCCCGATAGCCGACGATGAACACACCGACGCCGACCACGATGACGGCCACGGCGAGGCTGAGGACGGTGAGTCCCACGTCGTAGCCGATCCGGGTCTCCTCGACCTGGAAGCCGATCATCGCGATGAAGTGCATCGTCCAGATGCCGCAGCCGATCGATGCGGCGCCCAGCGCCAGCCAACCCGCCTTCCACGACTGCTCGTTGAGCAGGGACCGGACGATGCACCGCAGTCCCAGCGCCCCTCCCAGGCAGGCCATCAGATAAGCCGCCACCGGGGTCACCGCACCATAGCGGAACCCGTCAACCGTGCCTTCCATAAGCCAACTCCCCCCAGAGTCTTGGCCAGTTGTGGAGAAAGGTGTACGGGGCAGGGTTGGGCGAAAGCAAGCCTTTACCGCCGGTAGCAGTTGAACTCTGCATCACCGGGAGTCAACTTCGGTCACACAGGGATGAGTTTTGGCCATGTGCGGGCTGGGCTCGGCAGGGCCTGCTTCGGACCACGAGTGGTGCCGGGCCTCGGGATGTGGCACAGATGGGGGGAGGCGGCATCGGGCAGGAGGGGGCAGCGGCGGAAGGAGCGGGCATGCAGGACATCGCGATCATCGAGGCGCCGTCCGTGCTCGGCCTGCGGCCCTCCGGGGTCCAGGACCTGCCGGCGGCGCTGCTCGACGCCCACCTGTCGGCCACTCCCGGCGCGGTACGGGCCGGCCGGGTCGAACCACCCGCCTACGACCCGACGAGGGACGCCGACACCGGGGTGCTCAACCCGCACGCCATCGCGGAGTACTCCGCCCGACTGGCCGACGCGGTCGGCGGCGTTCTCGACGAGGGCCGCTTCCCCGTCGTCCTCGGCGGGGACTGCAGCATCCTGCTCGGCAACCTCCTCGCCCTGCGCCGCCGCGGACGCCACGGCCTGCTGTTCCTCGACGGGCACACCGACTTCTACCAGCCCTCGGCGGAGCCGACCGGTGAGGCGGCCTCGATGGAACTCGCCCTGGCCACGGGCCGCGGCCCCCGGCTCCTCACCGACCTCGAGGGCCGCGGCCCCCTGGTGCGGGACGAGGACGTCGTGGCCTTCGGCTTCCGCGACGCCGCCGAGTCCGCCCGGGCCGGTATGCAGCCGCTCCCGGCCGGGCTGCACGCCATCGACCTCGACGCCGTACGCGCGTTCGGCGCGGACAAGGCAGCGCGCCGAGCCGTCGACCGGCTCGCCGCCGGTGCGGGCGCCGGGTTCTGGGTCCACCTCGACGTCGACGTCCTGGACGACGCGATCATGCCCGCCGTCGACTACCGCCAGCCCGACGGGCTGACCTGGGACGAGTTGGAGAGCGTGCTGCGGACGGCGCTGGCCGATGCGCGCGCCGTGGGACTCGACGTCACGATCTTCAACCCGCGCCTCGACCCGGACGGCACCATCGCCGCCCGCCTCGCCGAGTGCCTGCGCCGTGGGCTGTCGGTGCGGAGTGCCGGCAGGGGTGCATGACTATTCTGTGGGTACGCCGCTGACCAGGCGGTTGTGCAACCGCCGGCTGCACCGGACACCCCCCACCTCGAAAGGCTCCGACCCTGAACGGCCCGCTCGCGGAAGCGCTCTCTGCCGTCCTCCTCGTGGTGGTACTGGTCTGTGCCGTGGTACGCCCATGGGGCCTGCCGGAGGCGGTCTTCGCCGTCCCGGCCGCGGCGGTGGTCATCGCCACCGGGGCGATCTCACTGGACCACACAGCGGAGGAGGCCGCCCGGCTGGGGCCGGTGATCGGCTTCCTCGCAGCCGTCCTCGTGCTGGCCCAACTGTGCGACGACGAGGGACTGTTCCAGGCCTGCGGGGCCTGGATGGCACGCACCGCCGCGGGCCGGCCACGCCGGCTCCTGGGGCAGGTGTTCGTCGTCGCCTCGCTGATCACCGCGGTGCTGAGCCTGGACGCCACGGTCGTGCTGCTCACCCCGGTCGTCTTCGCCACCGCCGCCCGGCTCGGCGCCCGTGCCAAGCCGCACGTGTACGCCTGCACCCACCTGTCGAACACGGCCTCGCTGCTGCTGCCCGTCTCCAACCTCACCAACCTGCTGGCCTTCGCCGCGAGCGGGCTGAGCTTCACCCGCTTCGCCGCGCTGATGGCGCTGCCGTGGGTGGTCGCGATCGGCATCGAGTACCTGGTCTTCCGCCGGTTCTTCGCGGTGGATCTGGAGGCCGGCGCCCAGGCCCCGGCCTCCGCCGGGCCGCCCGAGCTGCCGCTGTTCGCCCTCGTCACGGTGGCGGGCACGCTGGTCGGGTTCGTGGTGACCTCGGCGGTGGGGATCGACCCGGCGTGGGCGGCCTTCGCGGGAGCGCTGGTGCTCGCCGTGCGCGCCCTGATCCGGCGCCGGACCACTCCCGCGGCCCTGGCCCGGGCCGTGGGCCTGCCGTTCCTCGCGTTCGTCCTGGCCCTGGGCATCGTGGTGCGGGCCGTCGTCGACAACGGGCTGGACGACGCCCTCGGCCAGCTCGTCCCCGACGGCACCGGACTGCCCGCGCTGCTCGGCATCGCCGCGCTGGCCGCCGTACTGGCGAACGTGATCAACAACCTGCCGGCGGTGCTGGTGCTGCTGCCCCTGACCGCGCAGGCCGGGCCCGGCGCCGTGCTGGCGGTGCTGCTCGGCGTGAACATCGGCCCCAACCTCACCTACGCCGGGTCCCTGGCGACGCTGCTGTGGCGCAAAATCGTGCACGAGCACGACACTGACGTCGAGCTGGGAGAGTTCACCCGGCTCGGCCTGTACACCGTGCCCGCCGCGCTCATCTGCTCGGTGGTGGCGTTGTGGGGCGCACTGGAACTGATCGGAACGTGAGCGAAACCCGATCTGAGGCCCCTCGGCGTCCGATCGGCCAATTGACCCGAGGCCGAGGCCGATCGGATACGACCGGACCGGACCGAGAAACCGGAGGCTGACCTGTATGGCCGTCATCGTGTGGATCGTGGAGGGCACCTGGCCGGCCTGCGTGGACGCGGCCCGCTCCCGGGTTCCGGAAGGCTCGGAGATCGTCCTGCTGCACGTCACCGGCCACGAAAGCCCGGGAGCCGCGCACGGAGCCTTCGCCGGTCTGCTCGGCCGGGGCCACCCCGAGCGGGATCCCGGCACCCGGATGGAGCAGCTGGCCGCCGACTCCGCCCGCGAACTCCTTGAGACGGCGGCCGACAGGCTCGGCCGGGACTGCGCGCGCGTGGAACGCTCCGGCCGCGTCGAACGCGAGGTCGTCGCCGCGGCCGACGGCGCCGATCTGCTCATCCTGGCCCGGGACGGCGATCGCAGCCATCTGGGCCCCAGGAGCCTGGGCCCGGCCAGCCGGTTCGTCGTGGACCACGCCCCCTGCCCGGTCCTCCTGGTCTGGCCGGAAACCGCCCCAGGACTGTCCAGCATCCCGGCCCCGCCCCCGCATCCCCCGCACCACCACTAGAGCCGTCAGCCGTCAGGAGCCAAACGCCAGACGTCAGCCGTCAGACGTCGTACTCGTCGGGCAGCCGCAACCCGGGCCCGCCGGCCTGCAGGCCAAGAGGCACCGCGCGGCCCTTCGGCTCCTCCCACTCCTCCTGGCGGCCGAGTGCGGTGAGGTCCAGGTACGGGATGCCGTAGTGGAACTGCTCGATGCCACGGCCGAAGGCGGAGTAGGTGTGGAACACCTCGTCCCCGACCCGCAGAAAGGCGCTGACGCCCGGCCAGTCGCCGCGCATCCGCTCCGACCACGGCATGCCCGCCTCCGCGAGCTCGGCCTCGGTGCGGTGGAAGACCTGCACCGGCGCGACGCGCTCGTCGACGGTCGCGTGGAAGTCGTAGTTGAAGTCGCCGCCCGCCGAGGAGTACCAGGGGAACGTCCATCCCATCCGCGCACGGTAGGCGGCGAGCTTCGGATACGGCGCCCGGCTCACCGCCACCAGCGTCGTGTTGCGGGCATGCAGCTGCCGCAGCCTGCCGATGCCGTCGGCCGCGGAGGAACAGCTGGGGCAGCCGGTGTCGCGGGGGTGCTCGACGCCGTCGGCGTCGATGTCGTACATCCACATGAAGTGGTGCATGACCAGCTGAGGGCGCCCCTCGAACAGGTCGGGCAGACTCACCGTCCCGTCCGGACCCTCGAAGGTGTACGCCTTCTCGACCCGGACCATCGGCAACCGTCGCCGTTGGGCGTTCACCCGGTCACGCGCGCGCGTGAGCTCCTTCTCCTGCGCCAGCAGTTCCTTGCGGGCGGCGAGCCACTCCTCGCGCGACACCACGTCCGGCAGGTTCGCCATCGAAGTCATCTCCCGGTCCTCCCACAGGTGCCGTCCAACGAGCGGCCGAAGCGACCACCCCTCCAGCTTGCGCCCGCCCCCGCCCGCTGCGCACACCGATTCGGTCCGGATGCCATGGCCCTGGGGATTGCCGAGAGCCGGATGGAAGAGAAGAACATCCGGCCGGTCAGCGAACTCATCGCCGCGCTGACCGCCGTGGATCCGGCTCCGCTGCACCGGCCGCGAACGCCCGCGACGCGGGTGATCGGCACCTGCCGCCACTTCGCCACGATCGCCTGCGCGCTCCTGCGGGCACGAGGGATCGCCGCCCGCGCCCGGTGCGGTTTCGGGACGTACTTCCAGCAGGGGCGCGGCTTCGACCACTGGATCACCGAGTACTGGGACGAGGCCCGGTGCCGATGGGTGCGCGTGGACACCGAGCATCTCGGCAGGGACTTCGTCGCCCGCCCGGACGACCTCGCGCCGGGCGAGTTCCTCACCGGCGGCGAGGCATGGGTCCGCTACCGGAGCGGCATGATCGATCCGCACACCTTCGGTACGGCGGGCACGGATCACGCCTGGGGGCCGCACGAGATCAGCGGCAACGCCGTCCGTGACCTCGCCGCGCTGTGCAAGTGGGAGACCTTGAACTGGGACGAGTGGGGTCGCATGACCGCGGCGTACGAGGGCGCCACCGGCCCCGACTACGACCGGCTGATCGACGTGGTCGCCGATGCCTGCGCCCAGGACGATCCGTCCGCGCCGGCCCGCCTGTTCGCCCACGAGGACCTCGCCGTACCCCGGGACCTCACCGGCTGAAGCCGGCCGGCGGCCGACCGCGGGTCTCTAACGCCTGCGTGCGCTCAGGCGTTTCACCTCCCGGGCCGCCTCCCGCTCCTCGCGCTCGGCCCGGGCCAGGGCGTCCGCGGTCGTGCGGCCGCGCTCTTCGGCCTCCCGCTGCTCGTGTTCGGCCCGCTGGAGCTCTTCCCGGGCCTGACGCAGCTGCTGCTCGGCGGCCGACACCTGCTGCCGGGCCTGGTCGTGCCGGTCTCGGGCCTGCCGCAGCGCGTCGTCGGCGTCGGCTTGCTCGGCGCGTCTGTCGTGCAGCCGCCGCGTGGCCTCTTCGGCCGCTTCTCGGGCCTCGTCGAGCTGCTCCTGCCGCCGTCGGCGCCGTTCGGCGAGTTCGTCCTTAGAGCGTGTCCGCGCGGACGGTGCGGGTGCCGTGGATGCGGTCGGCCTGCGCGGAGCGTGGGTCGTGGCAGCGGTGCCGGTGGGAAAGTCCGACGGCGGGGTGAGCGCGCTCTCCAAGCGGCCGCCGGCCCACCGGTCGGCGGCCTCCGGGTCGGCGAGCACGGCGCGCAGGGTGGACTCGAGGTCCTGCTGCACCGTGGCCGACAGCGGGTGCCCCGCCTGACGGGCCAGTTGGGCGGCCTGCCGGGACAACGCGGAGACCATCTGCCGACGCTGCTCCGCCAGCTCCTTGATGCCACCGGCGTCCAGAGCGTGGTACGCCTCGCGCAGCGCCGGTCCCAGTTCCAGGATCCGCCGGCTCTCCTGGGGCCTGGAGCGCAGCAGCAGGTTCGCGGCCCAGGCCGCCAGGGTGGGGCGCCGGGCGGCGCGGAGACGGCGGGCGTCCTCGACGTGGCCGGCCGTCTTGGCCGCGGCCGCCAACTCCGCACGGCGGGCGACGAATTCGGCCGGAGGCGTCACGTAGAGGTCGTCGAGCACCGCCTCCACGTCGGGCTCCCGGCCGTCTCGTGTTCCCTTGCGCTTGTTCAGGGTCCCCACATCCCCGGTGCACCTTCATGCCACGGGCTCGGACCCGGCTCGGCGGCGCCCCGGGCCGACCCGCCACCGGCCCCGGACGGCAGGCAGGCGATCACGTGACGCACGGACATGGCACCAGCCTCACCCGCACCCGCTGCCCCCGCATCCCGGACCTGCCCATCAGCAAGGCCGGGAAGTCGGCCGCCCGGGTGACCCGGCCTGCCTCGCGGCGACGGCCATGACGACGGTGGAGATCAGGACGACGCCGGCGCCGACGTAGAGCGGCGCCGTGTAGCCGAGGCCCGCCGTGATGGCCAGGCCGCCGAGCCAGGCGCCGAGGGCGTTGCCCACGTTGGACGCGGACACGTTGGCGCTCGCGGCCAGTGCCGCACCGTGGGCGTAGTCGGTGACGCGAGTGATCAGTCCGGGCACGCCGGCGAACCCGAACAGGCCCATCAGAAACACCAGGACGACCGACGCGGTGGCGCTGGTGGCCAGCAGACCGAACACGGCCAGCGTTACGGTGAGGCCGAGCAGGGACAGGACCAGCGCGCGGTCACGGTCGCCGTCCGCCGCCCGCCCGCCGATCAGGTTCCCGACGACCAGGCCGACGCCGTACACCATGAGCAGCCAGGCGACATCCGCGGGGGAGAAGCCGCCGACCTCGGTGAACGTGTAGGCGATGTAGCTGAACGCACCGAACATCCCGCCGTAGCCGAGCGCGGTGGCCGCCAGGGTCAGCCAGACCTGACCGGACCGCAAGGCGCGGACCTGGGCGCGCAGGCCACTGGGCGGTACCGGGCCGGGGTGGCCCACCGTGGGTGGCCGGCCGGGGACGAGGGCGACGATGCCCGCGAGGGCCAGCACGCCGATCGCGGTCACCGCCCAGAAGGCCGTCCGCCAGCCCCAGCGCTCCCCGAGCAGCGCGCCGAAGGGCACGCCCAGCACGTTCGCGACCGTCAGACCGGCGAACATGACGGCCACCGCACGGGACTTCCTCTCCGGTGCGACAAGGCTGCCGGCGACGAGGGACCCGATGCCGAAGAACGAGCCGTGGCACAGCGCCGCGACGACCCGCCCCAGCAGCATCACGGGATAGTTCGGCGCCAGGGCGGACAGCAGGTTGCCGATGACGAACAAGGCCACCAGGCCGACCAGGACGTTCTTGCGGGGCAGTCGTGCCGTCGCCGCGGTGAGCACGATCGCGCCGACCGCGACACTCAGCGCGTACCCGGAGATCAGCCATCCCGCTGCCGCCTCGGACACCGCGAGGCTCGACGCCACCCGCGGCAGCAGCCCGGCGATCAGGAACTCGGTCAGACCGATACCGAAACCACCCAGCGCCAGCGCGACGAGCCCACTCGGCATCCGTCGCCGTTCGACCGCGCGCCCGTCCGAAACGAGCCTGGAGGCGCCGTCGCTCACCGTAAGTCCGTGTCCCCGACCGTGAATTCGTTCATGGGCCCACCCTCACGGCTGCCGGGTGGATCCGTCGATGGACAAAGATCGACGGCGCTTGGACGAAAGCGAGAGAGGTCGGGGCCCTCTCGGCCACGCCGCCACTCCTGCGTCCATGCCGCTGGCTACTCCTTGATCCACCGCCGCAGCGCCTCGACCGTGTCCTCCGGTGTCGTGTTGAAGCACAGGCGGATCCCGGGCGCCTCCTCGGTCAGGACGTTGACCAGTCGCTCGAACAGCAAAGTGTTCTCCGGCAGCATCCGTACGCCCCCGCCGATCATCGCCAAAGCGAATGTGTGCTTTGAAGCTCCTCGCGGACGGTGGCCTCGGCGCTGTCGGGAGAGGTGTCGATGAGGCACGGCACGGCATCGAACCCGGCTTCGCGCAGTGCCGCGTTCGCCGCCCCGATCGGGGCGCTCGCGGCACGGTGATCTTCCCTGTGTATCAGGAAGTTGGGCCCGCGGCCCGGTCGCTCGGAACCCGACGGACGAGCTGACCCGCGCTCAGGTCCGCACCGGTACCGGCCGCCGAAGGAGATAGGCCGCCGCGCCCGACACCAGCACGGTCATGCACGCGATGAACACCAGCCCCGCGTTCTCCAGGCCGATCGGCCCCGTCAGCAGGCCCACACCGATCACCGGTACCGAGATGCCCCCGTAGGCCACCACGAACAGCGTCGAGATCACCGCCGCACGCCGGTCCGCCGGGGACGCCTCCGCCACCGCGGCCAGCGCCCCGCGAAACGCCAGCCCCTGACCGCAGCCGCCGACGAGCGCGCTGAGCACCACCGGTGACATCAGATCCCAGTGCAGCGCCCCCGCGAGCAGCGCCAGCCCGGCGAGGAGTCCGGCGCAGCCCAGCGGCAGCGATCGCCTCACCCCGACCGGACCGACGGCCAGTTGCCCGGCGGTCGAGGCGAAGAAGGCCAGCGCGACGACCAGCCCGCTCACGGCGTGGTTGTCCACGTCCAGGGACTCGGCGAGGAACGCGGGGCTGACCGACGTGAACACACCGAACAGCGCGAACCCCACGAACGAGGCGATCGCCGCGGGACCGAACACCGCCCGCACGCTCGCGGGCAGGGCCGGCCGCTGCGGCCGTACGGTGCTCAGCGGCAGCCGCTCCCGTACGGTCTCGGGAAGCCGCAGCAGGACGGCGGCACAACCGGCGACCAGGGCCAGGTGCACGGCGAACGGCAGATACAGCGGCCAGGCGGCGTACTGCGCGAGCACGCCGGCCAGCAGCGGACCGCAGCCCAGTCCGCCCATGTTGGCGGCCGTCGCCACGAAGGTGGCCCGAGAGGCGCCCCCGGGCGGCGCCAACTCCATCACGTACGCCGTAGCGGCCCCGGTGAACAGACCGGCGGACAGCCCCGACAACAGCCGCCCCGCATACAGCCAGCCCAGCCCGGTGGCGCACAGGAAACAGACCGCACTGGCCGCGGCGCACCCCAGTCCCCACATCAGCACCACGCGCCTGCCCACCGCGTCCGAGGCGTTGCCCACCAGCAGCAGCACGCCGATGACCCCGAAGGCGTACACGGCGTACACCACGGTCACCGTCAGCTCGGAGAACCCGAACTTCTCCTGGTAGAGGGGATAGAGGGGCGTCGGCAGCGTGGTGCCGGCCATGCACACGGCGAACACGGCCCCGCTGAGCGAACACTCCCGCCACCCTCGGTGATCACCGTCCACGCCGCCGACGATAACCCCGCATGCGGCCTTGGTCCGGCCCGGCGCGCCACCGGTCCGGCAGAGGCGTTCGCGCGCAGGCCCAAGGCCACGAGCGGTCTAGAACGTCCGCTTCAGCAGATCGAGCAGCGCCGCCCAGTGCCGCTCGGCCGCGGCCCGGTCGTATGCGGAGGTGTCCGCCTGTGTGTAACCGTGGTGGGCGCCCTCGTAGACCTCGTACCGGTGGCGGACCCCGGCCGCGGTCAGCGCCCCGGCGAGGCGCTCCATCTGCTCGGGCGGCATGGACTGGTCCGCGTCGGCGTGGCCGAAGTACAGCTCCGCGGTGACGTGTTCGGCGACCAGGTGCGGGCTGTCCGGTGCGTCGGTCGCCAGCTGCCCGCCGTGGAAACCGGCGGCGGCGGCCACCCGCTCCGGGTAGGCACCGGCCGTACGCAGGGCGAGCCGGGCGCCCATGCAGTAGCCGGTGAGGGCGACCGGACCGTCGGCGACCTCGGGCCGCTGCGCCATCCAGCGCAGATAGGCACCGGCGTCCCGCATCGCGAGCTCGGGCGTCAGGGACTGCATCACCGGGACGATCTTCTCCCACAGTTCCGGCCGCGCGGCGGGGTCGATGAACTCGGGCAGCTCGAAGACCGGGCTGCGCCCGTGGCGGTAGAAGACGTTCGGTACGAGGACCGTGTAGCCGGCCTCGGCGAGCCGGTCGGCCATCGACCGCAGATGAGGACGCAGCCCGAAGGCGTCCTGGTAGAGGAGGACGCCCGGCCGGGGCAGACCGTCGCCCGGATGGGCCAAGTAGGCGTCCGCCACGCCGTCCTCGGTGGGGACGTCGACGTCTGTTGCCTGTACGGAGGTCATGGGGGTGCCTCTCTGCGCGGTCCTCGGCGAGCACGTCGCCGGCCCGGCGGAACCGGGCCGCACGCATGCTTGCACGCACCATCCAAACGGGTCGGGGCACCCCCGCCCACTTGGAGACGGCTTTACTCGAAGCGGGACGTGTCGCCCGCTCCCTTCCGTACGATCTCGGCCTCGCCGGACGAGAAGTCGATCACCGTCGTCGGCTCGGTCCCGCACTCCCCGGAGTCGACCACCGCGTCCAGCACATGGTCCAGCCGGTCCTTGATCTCCCAGCCCTGCGTCATCGGCTCCTCCTCGTCGGGCAGCAGCAGCGTGCTGGACAGCAGCGGCTCCCCGAGCTCGGCCAGCAGGGCCTGGGTGACGATGTGGTCGGGGATGCGCACGCCGACCGTCTTCTTCTTGGGGTGCTGGAGCATCCGCGGCACCTCCCTCGTCGCGGGGAGAATGAACGTGTAGCTGCCGGGCGTCGACGCCTTGACCGCGCGGAACACGTCGTTGTCGACCCGCACGAACTGGCCGAGCTGCGCGAAGTCCTGGCAGACGAGGGTGAAGTGGTGCCGGTCGTCCAGCCGGCGAATGGACCGGATCCGGTCGATGCCGTCACGGCTGCCCAGCCGGCAGCCCAGCGCATAGCAGGAGTCCGTCGGATACGCGATCAGCGCATCGGCGCGGACGCTGTCGGCGACCTGGGCGATGGTGCGCGGCTGAGGGTTGTCGGGGTGCACGTCGAAGTACTTCGCCATTCGCCGAGCCTATGCCCTGGAGGCCCGAGGGCCGTGCAGGCCCGGGTGAGTGGGCCTTGTGGGCAGGCCCGGGAGGGCGGCCGCGGGGCACCTGTTTCGCCGGTCCGCGCAAACCGGTGTCAACGGAAAGACCATGACCGAGGCTCAACCGTTTTCCCGATGTGAACGACGGCGAACCGCGTCGTACACGTGAGGTAACGTCCCCGACCGGTACGTCGTGAATGAAGCGCAGGACGAGGTGAAGGCCGACGTGGCTGGCAGAGAGGACGAGGTCCGTCAGGCGGGGACGGGCAGCGCCGACGGCTCGGCGTGGGCGGAGCAGTTGCTGGACCACCTGCGGCCGACCGGACGCGACGTGCGCCGGGTCGTCGCCTGGCTCGCGGATGCCGTGGACGGCATCGCCGCGCTCCGGGACGACACCGGCACCCTCCTCGGCGGCCCGCTGCCACCCCTGGACGACCGCCTCGTCGAGGCCGTCGCGGCCGGCCGTATAGCCTCCGCCGCCTGGGAGGGCCAGGGCCGTCATCTGCGCCTGGTCAGGGTGGCGTACCCGAACCCTTCGGCGGCGGGTGTCCTCGCGGTGTCGCGCGAGTCGGCCTTCGACCGGCGCACCGCCGACATCGTCACGCACACCGTCCAGGTCATCGAACTCCTGCTCAAGGCGGGCGAGACGACCGCCGCCGGACGCCGGCTGGAACAGGCGACCTCCGATCTGCGCCTGGCGATCCTCCAACTGCTGATGGTGGAGGACACCGTCTCCGCGCGCCGCGTCGCCGCCGGACTGTGGCCCGGTCTGCTCGACACGGACTCCGCATGCGTCTACGTCGTCGAGGGCACCGCCGAGGAGCGCGACGGGCTCGCCGAGCAGTGCATCGACGTGACGGGCGAGCGCGCGCTGGTCGTGCTCTGCCCGGCGGTGGACGAGCACGTGATCGTCGTGACGCCCGGCGAGTCCGAGGCCCGGCAACTGCGCTCGCTGATCGGCCCGCGCCCGCGCACCTTCCTCGGCGGCAGCGCCCGGCACAGCCTCGCCCGCATCGCCACCGCCTACGGTCAGGCCGTGAGCGCCCTCGCCGTCGCGCACTTCCGCCCGGACAAGGCCGCCGTCTACGCCGAACGCACCCACCCCGAGCGGCTGATCGACCCCGCCGCCCTGCGCGGCTGGACGGACCGTCTGCTGCGGCCGCTCGACACCCTGCCGCACCACACCCGCGCCGAACTGCTCGCCACCACCCGGCTGGGCCTGGAGTTCACCGCCGTGAGCACGGCCAAGGTCCTCGGCGTCAGCCGCAACACCGTCCGCGCCCGCATGGAACGCGTGGAGGGCCTGCTGCGCACCGACTTCGCCGACCTCACCGCCCGCGCCGTGGTCCACCTGGCACTCAACATCCAGGTCAGCCTGGCCGACACGCCGGCCGACAGCGACGCCACCACCGAGGCGGCGCCCGTCCCGTTGAACGACCTGCTGTCCGGGCCCGCCATGCGCACCTGGGCGCAGGACCTCCTCGCCCACCTCGACAAGGACAGCCGGGACCTGCGCCGTACCCTGCGCGCCTGGATCGCCGAGGGCGGCAACGCCGAACGGGCCGCACAGACCCTCGGCGTGCACGCCCAGACCGTCCGCGAGCACGTCCGCAGCGCGGAACCCGTCCTGCAACGGCAGCTTCTCGCCGGCGGTGCCGACCTGTACGAGGTCGTCCTGGCCCATCTCACCCTCGGTGACCTGGACCAGCCCGCACTTCGGGCGGCCAAATAGGGCCTTCCGGACTCACTTGTGCACAGGTGAGCCCCATGGGGCGTACAGCGGGCATCGACGCGATACCCAATCCCCCCGCGTAGACGTAAGTTCGACCTGCGGCGGGGGCACGACCGGAACGGGGGACCGGTCGCGTCCCCGCGCCCTCAGCCTCAGGCCCGCAGGCGCACGGGGATCTCCTGCCAGCCGAACGCGATGAACGACGGCACCTGACGCAGCTCGTCCTCCCCGACGGCCAGATCCAGGCCGGGGAAGCGCTCGAAGAGGGCGGGCAACGCCGTCATGGCCTCGACCCGGGCCAGCGGAGCGCCGATGCACCGGTGCACACCGATCCCGAACGCCAGATGGTCGTCGGCCCCGCGCGCCGCGTCGAAGCCGTCCGCGTCCGGCCCGTAGTGCTCGGGGTCCAGACCCGCGGCGGCGTACGTCGTGATGATCGCGTCCCCGGCCGGCACCGTCACGCCCCCGACCTTGATGTCCTCGACGGCGAACCGCAGGGGCAGTGAGGCGATCGACGGGTGCACGCGCAGCGTCTCGTCGATCACCGCGTCCCAGCCGATCTCCCCGGACCGTACGGCCGCCAGTTGCTCGGGGTGGGTCAGCAGGGCGACGGCCGCGTTGCCGATGAGGTTGACGGTCGTCTCGAAACCGGCGCCGATCACCAGCAGCAGCGTGTACAGCAACTCCTCGTCGTTGAGCCGGTCGCCGTCCTCGTCACGCACCCGGATCAGCTCGGTCGTCAGATCGTCCCCGGGGTGCTCGCTGCGGTGGGCGATCAGCGCCCCCAGCACCGTGCCGATCTGCTGCTGCACGAACGCCGCGTGCTCCGGGCTCGGGTCGGAGGTGTCCATGATGGCGGCGATGAGCGTCCCGGTCGCCTCCGTCAACTCGTCGGGCACACCGAACAGTTCGCAGATCATCCGCATGGGCAGGGGATGGGCGAACCCGGCCTTCAGATCGACCACGCCGCCGCCCGTGCCGCCGTGGTCGACGGCGCCGGCGAGGGCGTCCAGCAACTCCGTGGTGATCGCCTCCACCCGAGGCCGCATCAGCTCCGTACGCCGCTGGGTGAAGCTCGGCGCGACCAGCTTGCGCAGCCGTGTGTGGTCGGCGCCGTACGTGGAGAGCATGTTGACCACGCCGACCCAGCCCAGGATCCAGCCCCAGGAGGGGTGTTCGCCGATCTCGGGCCACAGCCGCCAGTGCCGCCGCGGGTCCTTGCTGACCTGCGGGTCGAGGATGAGCTCCTTGAGGGTGTCGTAGCCGGTGGGCGCCCACGCGGGAATGCCGCCGGGCAGCTGCACGGGCACGATCGGGCCGAGGGCGCGCAGCCGGGCGCTCTCGCCGGCGATGTCGGATCCGAACGGGTCGATGGCGAAGCGGTCGAGGCGTTCGGTGCGGTCGGTCTCGGTCACGACGGAACTCCTGGCTGGTCGGGGGAGCGAGGGCTGAACCGGACGGGCAGCGAGGTCAGCGAGCGGTGGAAGGGACCGGGCCGCCAGGTCAGGCGGGCGCGCGGCAGGACCGGCTCCAGGTCGGGCAGCCACTGCGTGAGCCGCTCGATCGCCTCGGTGGCGATGAGCAGCGTGTGCTGCCGGACCGGGCAGGCGTGCGGGCCCGCCGACCAGGACAGGTGCGAGGCGTCCTTGGGGTGCCGGCCGCTGGTGACCTCCTGCTCGGCGAAGTGGGCGAGCGCGCCGTAGGAGACGACCACCGGCACCGCGGCTCTGATCCATGTGCCGTGGAAGGACACCGGGTTGCGGGCGTAGTGGATGCCGTAGTTGGCCAGCGGTGTCTCGTGGTGGAGCACCTCCACCACCGCGTCCGTCACGGGGCGGGCCCCGCTGGTGAGCGTGGAGTAGTACAGCGGGTTGCCGAGGATGCGGGACAGCGCGTTCGACACCAGGTTGGCCGTCGGCTCGTGTCCGGCGCCCAGGGTGAGGAACACCTGCCAGGTGACCTCCTCGGGGGTGAGCCCGGCCGGGTGGTCCAGGAGCCAGCTCGGAAGGTCGTCGCCCCGCCGCTCGGCCTTGGCCCCGATCAGCTCCAGCACGTACCCGCCGAACTCCGCCTCGCCCTCGGCCGCTTCGGCGCCGCCCTCCATCATCTTGCCCAGCGCCCCGTCGAGCCGGTCGCTCTGACTGTCCGGCAGCCCGAAGAGGTTGTTGAACACCAGCGCCATCAGCGGGCGCGCGAACTCGCCCACCAGATCGGCCTCGCCCTTCGGCCCCATCCGGCCCACCAGCACCCGCACCGCCCGGTGCACCCGGGCCCGCAGATCGTGCGGCTCGATCCGGTCGAAGGTGTCGATCAGCGTGCTGCGGTACCGGACATGGGCCGCGCCGTCGGCGAACAGCGTGTTGGGCCGCCAGCGCATCATGCCGAGCACCGGAGAGTCGTCGGCGACCGTGGACTCCCACGGCCGCGGATCGTGCGAGAAGGTCTCCGTGTCGTGCAGCAGATCCAGCGCCGCCCGCCGCTCGGTGACGACGTACGCCGGCACGCCCGGAGCCAACTCCGCCCAGCCGACCGGGCCCTGGGCACGCAGCTCGTCGTAGTAGCGGTACGGATCCTGTGCGAAGCCGTCCTCCCAGAGCCGCACGGGTGCCGAGCGGGTGAAGGCCTGCCGGTCGGGGGAGTGGGTGGTCACCGGGCGTCCTCCGGAGCGTTGCGGTCGATCAGGTGCTGGACCAGCGCGAGCAGCGCGTCGACGGACGAGTCGGCGTCCCGCGCGTCACACGTCACCATCGGCGTGCCCGCCTCCAGGTCCAGGGCGGCGCGCAGCTGTTCCCGGGTGTGATGCCGGGGCGCGTCCGGGAACGCGTTGAACGCGACGGCGTACGGCAGCCCCGACTCCTCCACCAGCCCCAGCACGTCGAACGACGCGTCGATCCGACGGCTGTCGACCAGGACCAGGGCGCCCAGCGCGCCGTACGCGATGTCGTCCCACAGCGCCCGGAACCGCTCCTGCCCGGGTGTGCCGAACAGATACAGCACGACCCCGCCGGGCAGGCTGATCCGGCCGAAGTCGACGGCGACCGTGGTCGTCGACTTGTCCCGCACCCCGGCGAGATCGTCCACCTGCGCGGACGCCTCGCTGAGCGGCTCCTCGGTGTGCAGGGGCCGGATCTCGGAGACGGAGTCGATCAGGGTCGTCTTGCCCACGCCGAAGGGGCCGGCGACCAGGATCTTGACCAGGTCGCGGGCGGTGTCGGGGAGGTGGACGTCCCCGGTCGGGGTCCGGGGAGCGCTAGATGTGCTTGAGGGCGCGAAGGCCATCGGCCACTCTCTTCAGCAGGTCGGGGTCGAAGCGTCCGGCGGGTGGGATCGGCGCACGGGCCAGCACCAGGTCCCGGTCGATGAGGTCGGCCGCCAGTACGCGTATCGCGGACACCGGCAACCGCAGCAGCGCGGCGGCCTCCACGACCGTCAGCGAACCTTCGTCCAGGGCGTCCAGCAGGGCGAGTTGGGCGGCGGGCAGACCGGCGGGGGCGGGAGTACGCGTGCCGGTGAGCACCGACAGCCGCTCCAGGTGGGACCGGCTGGGCCGGGCCACGCCGCCGGTCGACAGATACGCCGGGACCAGCGGGCGGCCGTCACGCCGGCCGGTCATGCCGACGCGTCTCCGTCGGCACCTCGGGGCGCGGCGGCCATCGCCTTCTCGCCCAGCCGGGCCACCTGCGAGTGCACCCGGTGCGCGAGCAGATCGAGGCGCACCTCCTCGTCGCCGTAGGCGGCCACGCAGGTGCCGTGATCCGTCGGCACGATCAGCACATAGCCGTGGTCGGACTCGATGACGACCTGCCGCACCTCGGCCTGCTCCCGGTCGGCGAACGCGGCCGCCGCGGTACGGCACGCCCCCTGCACGGTGCTGGTGATCGCGGCCACCCGCTCGGCGGAGGGCCGGGTGAGCGCGTCCGTGTACCCGGTCACCAGTCCGTCCCGCGTCAGCAGCACGGCGGCCACGACGTGCGGCACCTGCAGGATCGGTTCGAGCACCCACGCGGTGTCTCCAGCATCACGGCTGGTCATCGAGCCGTTCCCCCTTCATGGTCGGTCTGATCGATGTCGTCGGCCGTGGCCTCGGCCCGCCGGCGGGCCGCGCCGGCGGATTCCGGTACGGCCGTGGAGGCATCGCCCGTGCGCTGGCCGGCCGCCGACCGGGCCGCGGACGTACCGGCTTGCAGCGCGCCGAGCGCGGCGGCGGCGCGCTCCGGGCGGCGTACCTCGGGATCCGGGCGGCGTACCTCGGGCCGCGGTGCGGGCGTGTCGTCGGACGCGGCGGCCGGCCGCGTGCGGCGCCGGCGCTGCGGCAGGCCGCCGGCTTCGCGCGGAGCGTGGTGCCCGGAGGCGGTACCGGAGGCGTCGTGGTCGTGCTCGGCGCCGTATCCGTGCGAGGTGCCGGACGTCCGGGGTCGCGAGCTCGCGGCGGGCTCGTCACGGGAGCCGCCGGAGGCCTCACCACGGGGGGCGCCGGAGGTCTCACCGCCCGAGCCGGAGGTCTCGTCGCCGCGTGGGCGGAGGGACTCCCCATCGCGCGAGCCGAGGGGCTCCTCGCCCCGGGCCCGGGCGGACGCCTGGTCGTGGGATGCCTTGCGTGTGGGGCGTGGTGCGCTGGCCGCGGGCGGGCGCTCGTCGGGGTCGATACGGCTGAGCAGGTGGCTGTCGACGCGCAGTACCGCGCGCACTCCGCCGTACGGCGACGGCGACGACAGGTCCACGCTGAGGTCGAACTGCCGGGTCAGCTGTCCGATCGCGGCGAGTCCCATGCGCGGCGGGTCGCCCAGCTCGGTGAGGAGGATCGGCTCGGAGCCGGCCACCAGCCGCTGCGCGCGGGCGCGTTCGTCCTGGGTCATACCGAGGCCCGCGTCGTCGACCGTGACACAGGCGCCGTGATGCACGTGCTCCAGGTTGACCACGACGTCGGTGTCGGGCGCGGAGTGCCGCAGGGCGTTGTCGAGGAGTTCGGCGACGATGATCGCGACCGGCTCCACGGCATGGGACACGAGCCCGGTCCCCGCCGCCAGGTGGTTGTGGACCCGGATCCGGTGGTAGCCCGCGAGCCGGGCCTGGCCGCCGGTCACCGCGTCGACCAGGTGCGACTCCTCGCGGGCGAGCCCGACCCAGGCCCCGCACACCACCGCGGCCACCTGGGCGCGCCGAAGCGACTGCTCGTTCTCGTGGTCGAGCTGGAACAGGGTCTGCGTCAACTCCGGGTCGTCGTACTTCTGCTGAAGCCCGCGCAACGCGTCCTGCAACCGGTACAGGGCCGCCTGGATCTCCCGTGTCGCCCCGCGCATCCCGGCCTGCGCGGCCGCGTCCACCCGGGTGCGCTGCGCGGCCAGCTCGGTGCGCAGCCCGGTCAGGACCTGCTCCAGCGCGAGGCCCAGTGGCGTGCCCGAGGTCTGCGGATGCAGCGGGCCCGGCACAGTGACATGCGGGTGTGCCAGCTGCCGGGCCGCGGCCGGAAGCCGTTGCGCCCCCAGATGCTCGACCTCGGCGGTCAACGCCTGTAGCGCGTCGCCGAGTTGGTGGCGCAACGCGGCGATCTCGGCGCGCTGCCGCGCCTGTTGGCGCTGCGCGTGCAGCAGCCCGCCGCCCAGGGCGACTGCGGACAGCATGCCGACGGCGAGACCGCCGGTCACCAGGTCCGGTATTTCGATCATCGAGTCGGTTCCCAGGTGGTCGGTTCGGGAGCGGTCGGGCAGGGCTGGTCCCGAGGCCGCGGGGGAGGGCGCTCGGAGCACAGTACACACCGTCATCGACCGATCTCGCACGGTCGATCGATACTTCAATTCGAAAGTGTCAGGACTCTGCTCACTTCTGCGTCAACTGTCTGAATTGGCGTACAGCAAGGGGGAGTTGGCGTAGATGCCCGCCTTCGGCGGTGCGGTGTGTGCCCGCCCGGGCGGCGGGTACTCGGCGAAGCCAGGAACGACAACGCCGGAGGAGGCCCGAATGACCAGCGGCACGGAAACCGGTGGCGTGACCGGTACGCAGGACAAGGACTACAACCTGATCTGGTACGTGGAAGCGTGCCTGAACAACGCGCTGCGTCTGGAGAACTACATCGAGGACGCGGAACGCGGCAAGGACACCGAGGTGGCCGACCTGTTCCGCAAGGCCCAGGCGGACAGTCGCAAGGGCGCCGAACTCGGCAAGGCGCTTCTGCGTACGCGACTGAGCGGCGGCTGACCCGGCCCGCCCGCGCGGCCCGGACACCGAGAGAGCCGAGGTGTCCGGGCTTTTGCCTGTCCGCAGGTGACGGATCTGTGTCGGACCTCGCTTCGCCAACCACCCTTTGGACACGTAGGGTTTACTTCTGTTCGGCCCGTCGGACCGAACGGAGTTGCTATGGTGCTACTCGCCGGTAGCAAGCTGAACGGGGGCGCGGGGAGTCCGGACCCAGCGCCACAGCTTCCCGGCGGGTCGTCGAGCGCGACAGGTCCGGCAAGGGGGCCGGGCCGACCGAGGCGTCTGCGCGTTTCTCCTGCGCGCCCCTCGAACTCCAGTTCCTCGCCCACCGATTCAGACAGGTGAGACTCGCAACATGGTTCGTTCCCTGGTCGATCTGCTGACCACGCATGCTTCGCACCACCCCGATCGAACCGCCTACCGCTACCTCGTCACCGGCGATGTCGACGGCGAGATCCAGGAGATCTCGTACGGCCGTCTCGCCCACCGCGCCCGCGCCGTCGCCGCCTGGCTGCAGGAACGCGGCCTGGCCGGAACCCGCGCCATGCTGCTGTACCCGCCCGGCCTGGAGTTCATCTGCGGCTATCTGGGCTGTCTCACGGCCGGTGTGGTCGCCGTGCCGGGTGTCCCGCCGCAGGGCCGCGCGCAGAACCACCGTGCCCTGACCCGGATGAAGCGCCTCATCGCCGACGCCGACGCCAAGGTGATCCTGGGCGGCCGTGAGGTGATCTCGGCCCTGTCCGGGATGGCGGAGCACCTGCCCGAACTCGCCGACATCACCTGCGTCGCCACCGAGGACATCCCCGACGAGGCGGCCGCCGCCTGGCGGGAGCCCGACCTCACCGCTGACTCGGTCGCCTTCCTCCAGTACACCTCCGGCTCCACCTCCGCCCCGCGCGGCGTGATCGTCACCCACGGAAACCTGCTCGACAACGAGCGGGTCATCACCGAGCGCATGGGCCACACGCAGGACACCATCGCCGAGTACGGCCACGAGATGTTCGTCAGCTGGCTGCCGGTGTACCACGACATGGGCCTCATAGGCCCCGTCCTCAACACGGTCCACCTGGGCGTGACCGCCACCCTCTTCTCCCCGCTGCACTTCCTGCAGCGGCCCCAGCGCTGGCTGACCGCGATCAGCCACTACCGCCCGCACACCAGCGGCGGCCCCAACTTCGCGTACGAGCTCTGCCTCAAGCACGCGGGCCCCGAGCTCCTCGACGGTCTCGACCTCAGCAACTGGAAGGTCGCCTTCAACGGCGCCGAGCCCATACGCGCCGCCACCCTGCGCCGCTTCGCCGACACCTTCGCCCCGGCCGGCTTCCGCCGCGAGGCCCTCTACCCGTGCTACGGCCTGGCCGAGGCCACCCTGATGGTCACCGGCAGCACGGTCCACACCGCACCGACCCTGCTCCAGGCCTCCGAGTCCGGCCCGCACGCCGGCCAGTCCGACGCGGCGGCCGTCGGCTGCGGCCGTCCCGGCCCCGACGTCACCGTCGCCATCGCCGACCCCGAGGGGCGCGAGGAACTGCCCGAGGGCGAGGTCGGCGAGATATGGGTGCGCGGCGCGAGCGTCGCCAAGGGCTACTGGCGCAACGCCCTCGCCACCCGCGAGACCTTCCGCGCCACCCTGACCGGCCATGACGGCCGCTTCCTGCGCACCGGCGACCTCGGATTCCTGCGCGACGGCGAGCTGTTCGTCACCGGCCGCCTGAAGGACCTCATCGTCATCGACGGACGCAACCACTACCCGCAGGACCTGGAACTGACCGCCGAGATGGCCCACCCGGCCCTGCGTCCCGGCTGTACCGCCGCGTTCTCCGTCGACGCCGTGGACGGGGGCCACGGCGAGCAGTCCGTCGTCGTCGCCGAGATCACCCCTGACGTGGCAGACGAGGCGGAGAAGATCACCGACGTCGTCCGCAGCGCGATCGGCGAGGCCCACGGTCTGGCGGTCCGTGACGTCGTCCTGGTCGAGCCGGGCACCATCCCCAAGACGTCCAGCGGGAAGATCCAGCGCCACGCCTCGCGGGCGGCCTACCTGAACGGCACCCTCGCCGTGATCGCCGCGCCCGCCCTGAGCTGACACCGCCCAGTCACCGTATTACGTCGGCGAGTGCGCCGTACGACGGCCGCAGCGACCGCACCACGATGCGATCCCCGCACGGCGTACGGCTCCAGCCCTTGCCCGAATCCACGAGGACACCTGTCTACATGCCTGCGCTCGAGTCCCCGAAGCCGTCCCCCGACCCGTCGCTCACCGCACCCGAGGGGGTACGGGCCTGGCTGGAGTCGGCCGTCGCCGAGGCGGCCGGGCTCGACCCGCTGACCGTCGAACCGGATCGGCCGCTCGCCGAATTCGGGCTGGGATCACGGCAGTTGGTGACGCTGGCCGCCGAGCTGTCCGCGCTGACCGGCCGGCCCCTGGACCCGTCCCTCGTCTTCAACCATCCGACGATCGCGGCGCTCGCCGAGGCGGTGTTCGACGACGGGCGGTCGACGGCGCATGGGACGAGCACAGTCCCCGCGCCGGCCGACGTACCCGTACGGCACGACGACGACATCGCGATCATCTCGATGGCCTGCCGCTTCCCCGGCGGTGCCGACGACCCTGAGGCGCTGTGGCGGCTGCTCACCGCGGGCGAGGACGCCATCAGCGAGGTGCCGGCGGGCCGTTGGGACACACAGGGTTTGCACGACCCCGACCCGGAGGCCACCGGCAAGGCGTACTCCCTGCGTGGCGGCTACCTCTCCGGCATCGACCGCTTCGACGCGGGCTTCTTCGGGATCTCGCCGCGCGAGGCCGCCGCCATGGACCCCCAGCAGCGGCTGCTCCTGCAGACCGGCTGGGAGGCCGTCGAACGCGCCGGGATCGTCCCGGACACACTGAACGGCAGCTCCACGGGCGTCTACATCGGCCTGTACGACAGCGGCTACCTGGCCTCGGCCGCCCTGGACCAGCTCGACGGGCATGTCGGCACCGGCTCGGCGTCCAGCGTGGCGTCCGGCCGGATCGCCTACACCCTCGGCCTGCAGGGCCCGGCGGTCACCGTGGACACCGCGTGCTCCTCCTCCCTGGTCGCCCTGCATCTGGCGGCGCGGGCGCTGGCGGGCGGCGAGTGCGACCTGGCGTTGGCGGGCGGCGCGTCCCTGCTGGTGACGCCGCGCGGGCATGTCGAGTTCAGCAGGCTGCGCGGACTGTCGCCGTCCGGGCGGTGCAGTCCGTTCTCGGCGGACGCCGACGGCGTGGTGTGGGCCGAGGGCTGCGGCGTGGTGCTGCTCAAGCGGCTCGCCGACGCGCGCCGGGACGGTGACCGCGTCCTCGCGGTCGTCAAGGGCTCGGCGATCAACCAGGACGGCCGCAGCCAGGGCCTCAGCGCCCCCAACGGCCCCGCTCAGGAGCGGGTGGTGCGCGCCGCACTCGACGCCGCCGGGCTCCAGCCGCACGACCTGGACCACATCGAGGCGCACGGTACCGGCACCCGGCTCGGCGACCCCATCGAGGGCCGCGCCCTGGCCGCCGTCTTCGGGCCCGGCCGCCCCGCCGAGCGCCCCCTCGGGGTCGGCTCACTGAAGTCCAACATCGGCCACACCCAGGCCGCCGCGGGCATCGCCGGCGTCATCAAGACCGTACTGGCCCTCCACCACGACCGGATACCTGCGTCCCTGCACGCCGAGAACCCGACCGAGCACATCGACTGGGCGCACAGTGGGCTGCGCGTACACGGCGAGGCCCAGGCCTGGCCGCGGGATCCCCAGCGGGTACGGCGGGCCGGGGTGAGCGCGTTCGGTATCAGCGGCACGAACGCCCATGTGGTGATCGAGGAAGCCCCGGTAGAGCCGACGCGACAGCCCGGCGACCTGCCCGGCGCCACCCTCTTCCCGCTCTCGGCCCGCACCCTCCCGGCACTGCGGGCACAGGCCGGCCGCCTCCTCGAAACCCTTGAGCGGCAGCCCGACGCGCCGCTCCCGGCCGTGGCCGCGACGCTGGCCCACCACCGCACCCACTTCGAGCACCGGGCCGTCGTCTGGGCGAGCGACCACGCCGACCTGCTCACCGCCCTGCGTGCCCTCGCCGAGGACCGGCCCGACGCCGACCTGACCATCGGCCCTCAACAGACCCTCCCCGCAGGCAAGGTGGCCTTCGTCTTCCCCGGGCAAGGAGCCCAGTGGGCGGGCATGGCACGCGACCTGCTCGACCGCGACCCGGTGTTCGCCGACGAACTCGACCGCTGCGACGCAGCCCTGCGCCCGTTCACCGACTGGTCGGTGACATCCGTCCTGCGCGGCGACGCGGGCGCCCCTGGCCTGGAACGCGTCGACGTCGTCCAGCCGGTTCTCTTCGCCGTGATGGTGTCGCTCGCCGCGGTGTGGCGTGCCCGCGGTGTACGGCCGGACGCGGTCGTCGGACACAGCCAGGGCGAGGTGGCCGCCGCGTGCGTCGCCGGGGCACTCAGCCTCAACGACGCCGCGGCCGTGGTCGCCCTGCGCAGCCAGGCGCTGTCCGGCCTGTCCGGCACCGGCACCATGGCCGTCGTCGCCCTGCCGCACACCGAGGTCGAGGCGCGACTCGCGGACGGCGACGGCAGGATCGGCGTCGCCGCCGTCAACAGCGGCCGCTCGACCGTCGTCGCCGGTGCCGTGGACGCGGTGGAGGCCCTGCTCGCCGACCTCGACCGGCAACAGGTCTTCGTCCGCCGCCTCGACGTCGACTACGCCTCCCACAGCGCGCAGGTCGAGCCCGTCCGGGCGACCGTCCTCGACGAACTCGACGGAGTCACCACCTATCCCACGTCCGTCGCCTGGTACTCCACGGTCACGGGCGAACCGGTCACCGAGGAACTCGAAGCCGACTACTGGTACACCAACCTGCGCGAACCCGTCCGCTTCGCGCCCACCGTCGAGCGCATGGCCGCCGACGGCTACCGCTGCTTCGTCGAACTCAGCCCGCACCCGTCGCTGCTCACCGCCCTGCACACCATCGACGAGAGCCTGGTCGCGGTCGGCTCCCTGCGCCGTGACGAGGACGGCCCCGCCTGCCTGGACCGCGCCACGGCCGAACTCCACGTCCACGGACGACGGATCGACTGGCGCCCACTGGTCCCGCCCACCGCTCCCGCGGACCTGCCGACGTACGCCTGGGACACCCAGCGCCACTGGATCGAGCCGGCCGCCTCCGCCGCCGCCCCGGGGCTCTTCGACCGTGCCGCGCACCCGTTGCTCGGCGTCCAGCTCCAGTCGGCGGACGAGACCCGCTGGACCTTCCGCAACGAGTGGTCGCCGGCCACCGCCGAGTGGCTGCCCGACCACACCGTCTTCGGCCGGACCGTGGTCTGCGGCACCACCCTGATGGAACTGTGCCGGGCAGCGCTCGCCGTGGCCCGCCCGGACACCCCTTCCGACGTCACCGACCTGCTCCTCCTGGCTCCGCTCACCCTGCCCGACACGGGCACGGTCGAGGTGTCCGTCGAGGTGGTCACCGCCGGGGCCGTACCGGAGATCACGGTGCACAGCCGCCCGCGCGTCCAGGAAGCCACCGACTGGACCCTGCACGCCACCGCCTCCGCCGCCGAGTCGGCCGCCCTGCCGGCCGACGAGCCACCTACCTGGCCGGAGACGGCCGAGCCGGCCTGGGGCGAGGAGACCTACGAGCGACTGACCGCTCTCGGTCTCGGCTACGGCCCGGCCTTCCAGGGCGTACGACAGGCCACCGCGTCCGGCGACGGGACCGTGCTCGCCCGCCTCTCGCTGCCGCCCGTGGCCCGTGACACGGCCGACCCCTACCCGCTCCACCCGGCGCTCCTGGACGCCGCCCTCCACGTGGCCGCCGTCCTGGACACCGACGACCGGAAGGTCCTGCTGCCGGTCGCCGTGGCCCGCTGTGTCCTGCTCCCCGGTGGAGCGACGGACCTGATCGCGTCCGTACGCAGGACGGACGGCGGCTCGGGCACGGACCTCACCCTGGACGTCGCTCTGTGGGACGCCGACGGCTTCCCGGCGGGACGGCTGGAGGGCGTACGCCTGCGCGCCGCGAACCCGGCCGACCTGAACGGCGGCCCGGAGAACGGGCGGCACCTGTACGAGGTGGCGTGGACTGCCGTACGGGAGACGCGGGACGAGGCGCCCGGCACCGCGTGGGCCGTCCACGGCGACCCGTCCGACCCGGCGGTGGCGGCGGCCTTGCGCGACCTGCGCGCGGCGGGCGTCCAGGTCACCGGCGAGGGCGCCGAGACCGTCGTACGAATCTGGCCTCGCCCGACGTCCGACACCGAACCGGCCGCCACCGCACACGA
Source organism: Streptomyces cyaneochromogenes (assembly GCF_003963535.1). GTDB lineage: Bacteria > Actinomycetota > Actinomycetes > Streptomycetales > Streptomycetaceae > Streptomyces > Streptomyces shaanxiensis. The sequence goes on from NZ_CP034539.1 coordinate 10,085,260, forward strand.
GCTGGCCGCCACGGCCCTGGCCGAACTGCAGGCGCTGATCGCCCTGCCGCCGGACCAGTCGCCCACGCGCACCCTCTGGGTGACCCGCGGGGCGATCGCGGCGGCCGACGGGGACCCGGTGGCCGGGTTCGCCCAGTCCGTGCTGTGGGGACTGGTACGCAGCGCCCGCAGCGAACACCCGGACCTCGGGATCGGCCTCCTCGACCTCGATGGTGACGAACCGTCACTGCTGTCGGCCGCCGAATGCACCGATGAGCCTGAACTCGCCCTGCGCGGTGGTGAGTTGCTCGCACCTCGCCTCGTCCGTGCCCGTACCGCCGCGTCCGACGGTACGGCTCGGCTTCCCACCGACGGCACCGTACTGATCACCGGAGGTCTCGGCGCGGTAGGCCGCCACATCGCCCGCATGCTCGCCGAGAACGGCGTCCGGCACCTGATGCTGACCTCCCGTCAGGGAACCGGCGATCCCCGCGCGGCAGAGGTCACCGCCGAACTGACCGCACTCGGCGCAGAAGTCGAGATCGCCGCCTGCGACGTCGCCGACGCGGCGGCCGTGACGGACGTACTGGCCCGCATCGGGGACGACTCGCCCCTGCGCGGAGTCGTCCACTGCGCCGGAGTCCTCGCCGACGGCGTGGTCGCCGAGCTGACCCCCGAACGGCTCGCACAGGTGCTGCGCCCCAAGGTCGACGGGGCCGCCCACCTGCACCGGCTCACCGCCGACCACCCGCTCGACCTCTTCCTCCTGGTGTCCTCGGCCGCGGGAGTGGTCGGCAGCGCGGGTCAGGCCAACTACGCGGCCGCCAACGTCTTCCTCGACCAACTCGCCCACCACCGAAGGGCGTTGGGCCTGCCCGGCAGCTCGGTCTCCTTCGGCGCCTGGGCCGGGGAGGGCCTCGCGGCGGTCCACGCCGACCTGGAGCGCATGGCCCGCGTCGGTCACCGCGCCCTCACCGCCGACCAGGGCCGGGAGCTGACCGCGCTGGCCCTGCGGCGCGACGCCCCGCACCTGGTCGCCTGGGCGCTGGACCTGCCCCGGCTGCGAGCCGCCGCACCGACGGACGCCCTGTGGCGCACCCTGCTCCCGGCGTCCGGGCGCGTTCGAGCGGGCAGCCGCACGCCGGCCGACCGGCTGGCCCGGCTGCCGGAGTCCGAACGCGCCGCGCGCGTCCTCGCCCTGGTCCGCGAGGAGGCCGCGCACGCCCTCGGCCTGCGCTCGGCGGAGTCCGTCCGCCCGGATCAGCCGCTGCGCGACCTCGGCATGGACTCGGTGACGGCGGTCGAGCTGCGCAACCGCATCGGTGCCCGGATCGGCGCCAAACTCCCCGCGACCCTGCTCTTCGACCATCCGACGCCGGGGCGTCTCGCGGAATACCTGCTGAGCAGCGCGCTCGCGGCAACGGGCCGCACGAGCCGGAAGGCCCGGCCGGCACCCGCACGCTCCTCGGACGAGCCGGTGGCTCTGGTCGCCATGGCCTGCCGACTGCCCGGCGGCGTCACCGACCCGGAGGGGCTGTGGCGCCTCGTCGCGGAGGGACGGGACGCGGTCGGGCCGTTCCCGGCGGGGCGGTGGGACGTCGAGTCGCTGTACGACCCCGACCCGGACGCCCTCGGCAAGTCCTACGCCCGCGAGGGCGGCTTCCTCGACGACATCGACTCCTTCGACGCGGGCTTCTTCGGCATCACCCCGAAGGAGGCGGCGGCGATGGACCCGCAGCAGCGACTGCTGCTGGAGACGGCCTGGGAGTCGCTGGAGCGCGCCGGAATCGTGCCCGCCGACCTGGCGGGGAGCACCACCGGCGTGTACGTCGGCATGTTCGGCAGCGACTACCTCTCCGGCACCCGGCTCGACCAGCTGGACGGCTACGTCGGCACGGGCTCCGCCCTGAGCGTCGCCTCGGGACGGCTCGCGTACACGCTGGGGCTGAACGGGCCCGCCCTGACGGTGGACACCGCGTGCTCGTCCTCGCTGGTGGCCGTGCATCTGGCGGCGCAGGCGCTGCGTGCGGGCGAGTGCGATCTGGCGCTCGCCGGCGGTGTCACCCTGATGGTCACGCCGCAGACCTTCGTCGAGTTCAGCCGCCTGCGCGGACTGTCGCCGACGGGCCGATGCCGTTCCTTCTCCGACGCCGCCGACGGCGCGATCTGGGCCGAGGGCGCCGGCATGGTCGTACTGAAACGACTGAGCGACGCCCGGCGCGACGGTGACCGGATCCTCGCCGTGCTGCGCGGCACCGCCGTCAACCAGGACGGCCGCAGCCAGGGCCTGTCCGCGCCGAACGGTCCCGCGCAGGAGCAGGTGATCCGGCGCGCGCTGGAGCAGTCCGGGCTGCGCCCCGCCGACATCGACCACGTCGAGGCACACGGCACCGGCACGACCCTGGGCGACCCGATCGAGGCGAACGCCCTCGCGGAGGTCTTCGGCGCCTCGCGCCCCGAGGGACGCCCGCTGTACCTGGGCTCGCTGAAGTCCAACGTCGGGCACGCACAGGCCGCTTCGGGCGTCGTCGGCCTGATCAAGGTCGTGCAGTCACTGCACCACGAAACCCTGCCGCGCACCCTGCACGCCGACACGCCCAGCCGCCACGTGGACTGGGCGGACAGCGGACTGCGTCTGCTGCGGGACGAGGTGGCCTGGCCCGCGTCGGCGGAACGGATCCGGCGTGCGGGGGTGAGCGCCTTCGGGATCAGCGGCACCAACGCGCACGTGATCGTGGAGGAGGCGCAGCCGCCCACGCCCGAGCCCCCGGCCGAAGTCCCGCCGGGCAAGCACCTGTTCGTCCTGTCCGGCCGCGGTGAGGCGGGCCTGCGCGGACAGGCCGCCGCGCTGGCCCGCCACCTCGCCGACGACTCCGTCCCACTGCCCGACGTCGCGCGCACCCTGGCCCTGCACCAGCCACTTCGAGCGGCGTGCGGCGATCGTGGCCGAGGAGCGGGAGCGCGGCGAACTGCGGTCCGTGCTCGGCGAGTTGGCGGCCGGACGGATGCCGTTGCCGCCGCACCGGGAGGAGCGGACGGGGAAGGTCGCCTTCGTCTACGCCGGACACGGTGGTCAGTGGCCCGGGATGGGCCTGGACCTCATGACCGAGTCGGAGGCCTTCCGTGAGGAGCTGACCCGGATCGACGAGGCGGTGGAGCGGCACGCCGGCTGGTCGGTGCTCAACGCGCTGCGCGCACCGGAGGAGTTCTCCCCGCTCGAGCGCACCGAGTACCTGCAGCCGGCGCTGTTCGCGGTGAACGCGGCGCTGACCGCCGCCTGGCGCTCGCTCGGCGTCACCCCGGACGCCGTGACCGGCCACAGCCTGGGCGAGATCGCCGCCGCGTACAGCGCGGGCGCCCTCACCCTGGACGACGCCGTGGCCGTGGTGACCGGACGCGCCCGGGCGGTCGTACCCGTCGCCGGCCAGGGCGGCATGCTGTCCCTGGACCTCCCGCGTCCGCGCGTGGAGGAACTGCTCGCCCCCTACGCCGGCCGGCTGTTCGTCGCCGCCGTCAACAGCCCGCACTCCACTGCCGTCTCCGGCGACGCCGACGCACTGGCCGAGCTGCGCCGCGGCCTCGACGAGCAGGGCATCAAGGTCCGGCCCCTGTCGACGCCGTTCGCCTCGCACACCCCGCTGATGGCACCGCTGCGAGACGACCTGCTCGCCCGCCTCTCCGGTATCGGCGCGGGGCACGCCCGGACCCCGCTGTACTCGACGGTGCTCGCGGAACCCGTGTCCGCAGACCGTCTCGACCCGGGCTACTGGTACGCCAACCTCAGTGAGCCCGTCCGCTTCGCGGACACGATCCGCCGCATGCTGGACGACGGCTACCGCTACTTCGTCGAACTGAGCCCGCACCCCTCGCTCGGCTCGTCCATCGAGGTGGTGGCGGCCGAGGCCGGAATCGACGCGGTGAGCGTCGGCTCGCTGCGCCGACAGCGCGGCGGACGGGACGTCCTGCTGGGCAGGCTGGGGGAGTTGTACGCCGCCGGCCACACGCCCGACTGGTCCGCGCTGTTCCCGGGGGGCCGCCGCGTCGACCTGCCGACCTACGCCTTCGCCCGCGAACGCCACTGGCTGGCCCCCGCCCCGGCCACCGCGACCGGCGCCTCCCCGCTCCTCGGCACCCACGTCGAGGCCAGCGACGAAGCCGACCGGCACCTGTTCCAGAGCGAGGTGGACCTGAGGGACAGCCGCTTCGCCTATCTGACCGACCACAAGGTCACGGGCGAGGTGTGGCTGCCCGGCGCCGCCTTCCTCGGCATGGCGCTGGAGGCCGCCTCCGCCGTGCAGGACGGCGCCGACGTACGGCTCGCCGACGTCAGGTTCGTCCAGCCGCTGCGTCTCGACGAGTCCCGGCCGACCCGGCTCCAACTGGTCCTGAGCCCCGCCGTCGACGGCTTCCGGGACTTCACCATCGCCTCGGCGCCCACCGGACGCGGACAGCGGACCCGCTGGGAACGCCATGCCGGCGGCCGCGTCGCCGTCGACCCCGCCGAACCCGGCATCGCCCCCGGCGACTCCCTCGCCGCCCTGCGCACGCAGTGCACGGAACAGGTCGACCTGCCGACCGTCTACGGCGGTCTCGCAGCCCTCGGCATCGAGTACGGCCCCGCCTTCCGAGGCCTGGAGTCGGGCCACCGCACCCACTCCGCGAGCCTCGCCCGACTGGCCGACAAGCCCGCCGCGGGCCATCTGCTGCACCCGGCCGTCCTCGACGCCGCCTTCCACGCGGCCGCGCTGCCCGGCGGAGCACCCGAAGGACGGGCGTTCGTGCCCGCCGGCGTCGGCCGGCTCCACCACACCGGACTGCGCACCACCCCTGTCTGGGTGACCTGCGAACTGCGGTCCGTGTCCGGCGACACCGCCACACTCGACCTTCGGCTGTACGACGAGAAGGACCAACTGCTTCTGGTGGCCGAGGAGTTCGAGCTGGCCGCGCTCTCGCCCCTGGACGGGGCGCTGTTCGAGACCCGCTGGCAGTCCCGCGCGGTGGCCAACGAGCCACCCGCGCAAGGCAGGTGGCTGATCCTGGCCGACGAGTCGGGCGTGGCCTGCGAACTCGTCGAACGGCTGGGCAGCAGCTCCGTGCCGTACGTGGTCGCCCGAAGGGGCGAGGTATTCGCCGCCGAGGGGCCAGCCCACTACGTCCTCGATCCGGCCGACCCCCGGCAACTGGCCCGCCTCCTCGACGAGGCTTTCGCCGGCGAACTGCCTGAGCGCATCGTCCAGTTGTCCGCCCTCGACGCTCCCGCGATCGATGACGCCCGCACGGCCGAGGAGGCCGCCCGGCTGTGCTGCCTGGGCACCCTGCACCTGGTGCGCACGCTCGCCGACCGGGCGCAGGGCCCGGCACCGCGCCTGTTCGTCGTCGTGCGGGGCAGCCAGGCAGCCGGTGACAGCACGCAGGTGACGCGGCCTCAGCAAGCGCTCGCCTGGGGCTTCGGCCTCGCGGTGGCACAGGAGCACCCGGAGCTGAGGACCACGCTCGTCGACCTCCCGCCGACGGACGGCGTCGACTCCCTGTGGACGCAGCTCCGGCACGCCGACGACGAACGGCTCGTCGCGCTGCGCGGCGCCGGACGACTGGTACCCCGCCTGACCCGCACCCGTCCGGACGACAGCGGTCACAGGGCCGTCACCGCCGACGGCGTGCACCTGATCACCGGTGGCCTGGGCGGCCTCGGACGCGTCGTCGCCGAACGGCTGGTCCGCCGAGGCGCCCGCCGCCTGGCCCTGATGAGCCGGAGCGCGCCCTCCGCGGACGCCATGGCCTGGATCCGGGATCTCGAAGAGCGGGGCGTGACCGTGCACGTGGCCCGCGCCGACGTCGCCGACCGCGCCGGCCTCACCGCCGCCCTGGACGCCGTACGCCACGCACTCGGCCCGATCGCCGGCGTCGTCCACGCGGCCGGCGTCCTCGACGACGCCACCATCGCGAACCTGACCGACGAACGCGTCCTGCGCGTCCTCGCCCCCAAGGTCCTGGGCACCGCGCTGCTCACCGAACTCACCCCGGACGCCGAGGACTTCGTCCTCTTCGCCTCCGCGGCCGGTCTGCTCGGCTCGGCCGGGCAGAGCCCGTACTCGGCGGCCAACGCCTTCCTCGACGCCTGGGCCCACCACCTCTCCCGCACGGACCGGCGGGCGCTGAGCCTGGACTGGGGCGCCTGGTCGGGCGTGGGCATGGTGTCCGGGGCCGGCGCCCGCGAGGCCGAGACGGCCCGCTCGGGCCTGGTCGCCTTCTCGGCGCAGGACGGCGGCGAACTCTTCGACCGCGTCCTGACCACCGCCCGTCGTCAACTCGCCCCCCTAGCCCTGGACTGGGAGCTGCTGGCCCTCGACCCCGACGCCGCCCGCACCCGCCCGATCCTGGCCGACCTGATCACTGTCCCCACGGGTACGCCCGACACGGACGACCTGGTCAAGAAGGTGTTCTCGGCGACGACCGACACCGAACGGGCCGTACGGCTGGAGGCGTACGTACGCGCCCGGGTCGGCGAGGTCTCCGGCGGCGCCGTCCAGGTCTCCGCGACCACGGCCCTGAAGGAACTCGGCCTCGACTCCCTCATGCTCGTGCGGCTGCGCAACGCCTTCGCCCGCGAGCTGGGCGTCGAACTCCCTGCGGCAACCGTCTTCTCGGCCGCCGACATCCGCGGCCTCGCCCAGGCCCTGAGCGCGGCACTGCCCGACCGGGCGGCACAGGACGAGCGACAGCACACGAAGCCGGACGAGCCGCGGCCCGCCGCCGAGGTACCCGCGACCGAACTGCACCCCGCGACCCGCGACGTCGTACGGCTGCTGCGCAGCGCCCAGCCAGGCATGCCGCAGGCCGCCCACGCCGTCGGCCTGGCCGTACGCCTCACCACACCGACCACCCGCGATGCCCTCACCGGCATCCTCACCCGCCTCACCGCACGGCACGCCGCCCTGCGCACCGCCGTCGTCACCGCCGCCGAGGGCGGGCGGCAGCTACGGGTGGACCGCGAACTCGCCGAACCCCCGCTGCGGTGGACCGTCGTGCCGGACGACACCGGCCTCGACGCCGCCGACGGACTGCGGGCGCTCCTGGAACCGCCGTTCGCTCTGGAGACGGCGCCCCTGTGGCGCTTCGAGCTGCTGGACGGCGGCGAGCGCGGCCAGATCCTCGTCTACGGCGCCCATCACGCCGTCAGCGATCTGCAGTCGCTGCTGCTCGTGGCGGGCGAGATCGACGCCGAACTGTCCGGCACGGCGCTCGACGGCACCGTCAGCAACCGCGACATCGCCCTGTTGACCGAGGCCCAGCAGGTGGTCGGCGGGGATACCGACACGCAGGCCGACGCGGACGAATGGCGTGCCGCCTTCCAGGGCGGCGCCCGCCTCGACCTGACCCTGAGCCGACCGCGCCCGCAGACCCGCTCGTACCGCGCCGGCAGCGTCACCGTGCCGATCCCCGACGGGCTCATGGACCGGATCGCGGCCACCGCGAGCCGCCTGGCCGTGACCCCCGCCGCGTTCTGCCTCGGCACCCTCACCGTCCTGCTGGCCCGCAAGCGCGAGCACGAACGCTTCGTCCTCGCCGTGCCCGTCGACACCCGCATCCACGCCGACGCATACGACGCCGTGGGCTTCTTCGGCGTGCCGGTGCCGTTCCCCGCCCAGGCGAACGCGGGGGAGCGGATCGAGGACGTGCTGCGCCGCACCGACGGGCGTCTGCAACGGGTGCTGGCCAAGGGAGCGATGTTCTCCGACGTACTGCCGGTGCTGGCCCGGCAGGGCCTGTACCGGGCCAACGCGCCGCTGGTCGAGGTGTACTTCAACTATGTACGGGCCGCGGGCCGGCCGGCCGCCCTGGAGGTGCTTCCGGCGGGCACGGGCTACTCCGACCTCGACCTGATGATCACCATGACGCCGGACGCGGGCCGCATCCGCCTGGACCACAACCTCGACATCCTGGACGCGGCTGCCGTCACCGAGCTGGGGGAGGAACTGCTGCGGCTGCTCGCGGAGACGGCCGGGGATCCGGCGGGACCGGTGCGTACGACGTCCGCGCCCGCGCCGACGCCGATGACTGCCGAGATCCCGGAGGCAGGCGCCGAACAGGTCCCGGCCGAGGGACCCACCTCCGCACCGGCCCACCAGCTCGCCCTCGCCGCCACTTTCGCCCTCGGCAACCTGCCCCTGATGTGCGAGACGGCGGTGGACGAGTCGCTACGGGACGGCAGTGTCACGACCGTCGCGGAGGCGCCGTACCACCACGTCCTGGCGAGCCTGCGCGACCCGAACGGCGTGTTCGCCGACCCGGCCACCACCGCGGGAGTGGTCCTCCTGCGGGCGGCGGACCTGCAACGCTTCGGCCCCGTCGACGACGCGCTGCTCGCCGAACTGCGCACCGCCTACCCGGCCGCACTGCGCGCCGCGGCCGAGCGCAGCCGCAAGCCGCTGATCGTCGGCTTCCTGCCCACCGCACAGCCCGAGGACCGCCTCGGCCGGTGGGAGCGGGAGATCGCCGCCGAGCTGGCCGACGCGCCCGGCATCGCCGTACTCGGCCCCGACGACTGGACCCGCCACCACCCCGTCGAGGAGCCTTTCGACGAGCGCACCGAACGACTGGCCCACCTTCCGTTCACCCCGCACTTCCAGGCGGCCGTCGCTCTGCGCCTCGCCGAGGCCGTCCGGGCGGTACTTCGCCCCGCGCCGAAGGTGATCGCGGTCGACGGCGACGAGACCCTGTGGGGCGGCGTGGCCGGGGAGATCGGCCCCGAGGCCGTCGACCTGACGGGTCCGCGGGCCCAGCTGGCCCGCAGGCTGTTGCGGTGGCGGACGGCCGGCGCGCTGCTGGTGCTGGTCAGCAACAACGACGAGGACACGGTCCGTGCCGTACTCGACCGGCCGGACAGTGCCCTGAAGGCGGAGCACTTCAGCGTGCTGTCCGCGGCCTGGGGACCGAAGCCGACCCGTCTGGCCGAGGCGGCGCGCACGCTCAACCTCGGCCTGGACAGCTTCCTGTTCCTCGACGACAACCCGGCCGAGATCGCCAAGATGCGCGCCGCGCTGCCGCAGGTGCTGTCGGTGACCTGCCCGCCTACTGCCGAACTGACCGAGTTCCTGGGCCGGTTGTGGCCGCTGGTCCCCGCCGCCGCGACGGCCGAGGACGCGTTGCGGGCGCGGTTCTACGAGCAGGAGCGGGAACGCGACGCCGTGCGCGAACAGGCCGGTTTCGAGGAGTTCCTGGACGGGCTGGAGCTGGAGGTCGACGTCCGGGCCCTGTCCGACGACGACGTCCAGCGCGCCGAGCAACTCGTCGCCCGCACCAACCAGTTCACGCTGCGTGCCCGCTCCGCCGACGGCGGCGACGTCGCCCGCTGGCGCGAAGACGGTGAGATCTGGACGGCCGCGGCCCGCGACCGCTTCGGCGACTACGGTCAGATCGGCCTGCTCGCCGTGCGCCACGACGGCGACCAACTCGACGTCCTCGCCTGGCTGATGAGCTGCCGCGCCCTCGGCCGAGGCGTAGAGGAACGGCTGCTGCAATGGCTGGCCGACCGTGCCGAGGAACTGGACTGCGCCAAGGTCCGCCTGACCGCGGAACGCACCCCGCGCAACGCCCCGGCCCGCCGCCTGCTGTCGGCACTGGGCGGCGGCGACCCGGACGACGAGCGGCTGGAAACCGTGGTCACGCCGGAACACCTGCGGACGTTCCGCTCCTGGCGGCGGCAGTGACGGCACCGATCAGTGGGCGGCCGGGGGACCGCCCGGACGGCACCGCCGGGGTCCGCCCGGACAGCACCGACGAAGGGGCAAGGCAACACCGTGAAGGACTCTCATGCGTGAGGTGAACGAGAACGTGTCGGCTGCCGCCGAACAGCGGGCGACCGCGGAGGAGATAGAGCGGGGCGGAGTCGGCCTGACGGTGACCGACCTGCTGGCCAGGGTCACCGGATCGGCGGCGCCCACGCGGCCGGACGCCGGCCCCCGGCGGGACGTGGACACCCTCGCGGCCACCATCGCCGCCATGGCCGGCCGTTACGTCCCCGCAGGCCACCTTGCCCCCGACGCCGACTTCTTCGACGCGGGCGGCACCTCCGTGAGCGCGGTGGAACTCGTCGCCGCGCTGGAGGACGAGCTGGCCGTGCAGCTCGACCTGGACGAGGTGTTCGCCGACGCCAGGCCGGTCAGCCTGGCCAGGCGCGGACTGGGCAGCACCGGCGACGCAGCCGTCGTACCGGCGCCGCCCGCTGGGCAGATCCCGGCTGCGCAGATCCCGGCGTCGCGCGCTCCGGAGATCCCGGCGTCGGCCGCTCCGGAGTTCCTGGTATCGCCCGCTCAGGGAATCCCGGCAGTCCAGGCTCCGTCCGCACACTCCGCGGCCCGACCCGACGACCTCACCCAGATCCTCGCCGACCTGGCCCTCGCCGACCGGCTCCCCTTCACACGCTCGCCCGAACCCCTGCCGCCCCGCCGCGTCCTGCTGACCGGCGCCACCGGCTTTCTCGGCAGTCACATGCTGCTGGACCTGCTGCGGCACAGTGACGCCCACGTCTACTGCCTGGTCCGCGCCGCCGACGAGGAGGCGGCCGTCACGCGGCTGGGCGAGGCGCTCAAGGGTTATGCCCTGCCCTGGTCGTCGGAGGTCCGCCGCCGCATCACCGTACTCCCCGGCGACATCCGCCAACCCCGCCTGGGCCTGCCCGACGACCTCTGGAACACTCTCGCCCACGAACTCGACAGCATCGTCGGCGTGGCTGCCGCCGTGGACTTCCTGCGCGGATACCAGTCCCTGCGCACCAGCAACGTCCTCGGCGCCCTCACCCTCGCCGAACTCGCCGCGACCGGGCGTCCCAAGCCCCTGCACCACATCTCGTCCATCGCCGTCTTCAACGAGGTCGGCATCCCCTCCATGGGCGAGGACGACCCGTTCGCCCACATCGACCGCCTCGTCGCGGGCTACGACCAGACCAAGTGGGCCGCGGAAGTCGCCCTGCGCCGGGCCCGTGACCACGGCCTGGTCGTCACCGCCCTGCGCCCCGGCGGCATCGGCGGCCACACCAGGACCGGCGCCTACAACCCCCAGGACCTCAGCAGCGGCCTGATCTCGGCGTTCGGCCGCTTCCGTACCGTCCCGGCCTTCCGCTGTCTCAACGCCGCCCCTGTCGACTGGGTCAGCCGCGTCGCGGTCGCCGCCATCTGCGAACCCGACGCCTGGGGCTTCGACTACAACCTCACCGGCGTCCCCAACACCCTCGACGACGTCGTACGGGACATGGCCCTGGGCGGCATGCACGTGCGTGTGCAGGACTGGGACGAGTGGCGCACCGACGCCCTGGCCCGCCTCCAGGCCGACCCGGTCCCCGAACTGGCCTTCCTCACCCGCGTGTTGCAGAGCCCCACCGCCCTGAAACTGTGCGAGGCCACCCTCAAGGGCCCGGCCGCCACGGCCGACCGCACCACCGCACTCGTCGAGGCCCTCGGACTGCCGCCCGCCGCCCGCTACGACGCATGGGCCCAGCTGAAGACCTTCGAACGCCTCGCGAACGACGGCCTGGCCCGCCTCCCGGACAAGGACGACCAGCCGTACCTGTGGTTCACCGAAACCACCGAAGGCCGCGTCGGCCCGGTCGGCGCCACCCCAGACACCCCCTGCGCGATGTCCCTCACCCTCTCCATCGCGAGCATGCACCAGCTGGTGACCGACCGCCGTGTCGACGTCCGGGGCGAACTCACCTGCCCGGCCCTGCACCCCGAGCCACTGACCGTGGAACGCGGCGACATCGTGATCCGCCCCGAGGAAGGCATCCCGCACGGGCACGGCCTGCGCCACCAACTCCTGCGCTACCGCCTGCGATTGACCGACACCGACGGCGGCCGCTGGTGGCTGGAGGGCCACAAGTACGCGCGCGCCCGCCGCGACCTCTGGCGCCAGACCCGGGCCCTGACCGTGGAACTCGGCCGCGAGGGCGAACCCGCGAGCCTGGCCGGCGAGGTCGTCGTCCCCGCCGACTCCTACGTACGCGACCAGATCGACGGCATCAAGGTCGACCCGCGCCTGACCAGCCAGGAGAAGCGGGCCGCCAAGCTGACCTGGCTCGCCTGGTTCGGCCTGGAGATGGGCCGCGGCCTGCTCGGCCCCTTCGCCCGGGCCGCCGCGGACCTGCTCGACCTGCGCCGCACCCCGACCTCCACGGAGCACCACCGATGATCTTCCGCACGACGAACCCCAGGACCACCCGGACCGCCCTGCGCAAGGTCAGGACCACCACCTCCCTGCGCCCCCTCCACCACCGCCTCGACCCGGCGAGGGTCGAGGAGATCCCGTTCCACGCGCCCGACGGCGTACGCCTCGGCCTCACCCGCATCGACAGCGGCGACCGCGACCGCCCCGCCGTGCTGCTCCTGCACGGTCACACCGCGTCCGCCGACATGTTCCTGCTGCCCGAGACCCGCAACCTGGTCGATGTCCTCCTGGACGAGGGCTACGAGCCCTGGCTGCTCGACTGGCGGGGCAGTTGCCGTCTGCCGTACAACGAGACCGGCCGCCGCTACACCTACGACGACGTCGCCCTGTACGACATCCCCGAGGCCGCACGCCACATCCGCACCCGCATCGGCGACCGCCCCCTGTTCGCCGTCGCCCACTGCATCGGCTCCCTGACCCTCTCCCTGAGCATGACGGCGGGCCTGGTCCCCGGCCTCGCGGGCGTCGTCTCCCAGGGCGTGTTCCTCACCCCGAAGCTCGCGGGCCGCACCTCCCTGCGCATGAGCCTGGCCGGCGAGCTCCTCAAGTCCCGTATCGACCACATCCCCGTCGACTTCCGCAAGGTCGGCCTGTGGTCGAAGTACACCCCGCTGTTCGCCCTGGCCTCCCGCAAGGCGACCTGCCCGGACCCCACCTGCCAGATCCTGCACAACTCGGCCTGGGGGACCGGCGCCTCCCTCTTCGTCCACGAGCACCTGACCGACACCACCCACGACCGCCTCGCCGAACTCCTCGGCCCCGCCCCGCTGTGGATCCTGCCGCACCTGCGCCGTATCGAACTGGCCCGCACCGTGGTCCGCTGGCACGACACCGACCACCGCTACCGTGCCCTCCCGCAGAACGCCCTGGACGCCGCCGCCCGCATCGACACCCCGGTGCTGCTCCTGGCAGGCAGCGAGAACGGCCTGTGGCTCGACTCGCAGAAGCTCTGCCGAGACGTCCTCGCCCACCGCCAACCCCAGCTGGACGTGACGTACACCGAGATCCCGGGCTACGGCCACCTGGACACGTTCCTCGGCAGGGGCGCGGCCCTCGACGTCTTCGGGCACATCCTCGATTTCCTGGGCGAACGCCGGTGACGGCAGCCGGTACGGCCGGATACCGTACCGGTCGGTAACCAGTCTCGGTGACGAGCACCCGCACCCGAGATCCCGCACCTGAGAACACGCACACCAGGAGGCCACCCATGCCGCAGCTCGAAGTCGACGGCGCAGCGCTGACGTACGACGACGAGGGCCCCCGCGACGGCGAGGGTGTACCCCTGGTGTTCGTCCACGGCTGGACGGCGAACCGGCATCGCTGGGACCACCAGGTGGCCCACTTCGCCGAGCGGCGACGGGTCGTCCGCCTCGACCTGCGCGGGCACGGCGAGAGCGGCGGGGCGGGGGTGCGCACGATCGACGCCCTGGCGAAGGACGTCCTCGCCCTCCTCGACCATCTGAAGATCGAGCGGTTCGTGATCATCGGCCACTCCATGGGCGGGATGATCGCCCAGACCATCGCCCTGTCCCACCCGGAGCGGGTCGAGCGTCTGGTGCTGGTGAACTCCATCGGCAGGATGGCCTACAACCGGGGCCGCGCCCTGCTCATGGCCGCCTCGACGCTCGCCCCGTTCAAGCTGTTCGTCGCCGCCAACATCCAGCGCGCCTTCGCCCCCGGCCATCCGCGCGAGGAGATCCGGGAGTACATCCGCGCCTCGGCCGACACGCCCCGGGAGGTCGTCATGACGCTCTACGGCGCCATGCGTGCCTTCGACGTGCTGGACAGGGTCGCCGAGATCCAGGCGCCGACCCTGATGGTGCACGGCTACCACGACATCCAGCTGCCCGTCTCCCAGATGCTGCGGATGGCCAAGGCCTACCCGGACGCGGTGATCCGTATCGTCGACGCCGGCCATGAACTCCCGGTGGAGAAGCCGGCCGAACTGACGACGGCACTCGACCGGTTCCTCACCGGCCGCGACTAGCGGGCCGGTGTCTCGCTCGGGCCCAGGCCCGACCCTGGGCCTTATTTAAGTGTTGCCTTATATAAGCGACAGCTGGCATAGTGGGATCCGTGCACGCCTTCGATGTGCTGGGTGATCCGGTCAGACGCCGGATATTGGAGCTGCTTGCGGTCGGCGAGCAGGCATCGGGCGACATAAGTGCCGTGATCCAGGACGAGTTCGGGATCTCCCAACCCGCCGTGTCGCAACACCTCCGGGTGCTGCGCGAGAGCGGTTTCGCGTCCGTGCGGGCGGAGGGCACCCGGCGGCTGTACGCCGTCGACGCCGCTCCGCTGCGGGAGGTGGACGCATGGCTGGAGAGATTCCGCGGCTTCTGGGAGCAGCGGCTCGACGCCCTTGGAACGGAACTCGCGCGAGGCAGGCGCGAGCGCAGACTGGGAAAGGAAGCGAGCGGGGATGAGTGAGATCGTCGACGAGCTGAACCGCCTGCACCGGCAGGTCGGTGTACGGCGGGTCGAGTCGGGCGAGGCCCGAACGGTGCTGTTGCGGCGTACGTACGACGCGGAGATCGCCGACGTGTGGGACGCGGTGACGTCGCCGGAGCGGATCGGCCGCTGGTTCCTGCCGGTGAGCGGGGAGTTCAAGGTCGGCGGGCGGTACCAGCTGGAGGGTCAGGCCGGCGGGGAGATCCTGACGTGCGACGAGCCGACGCGGCTGCGGGTCAGCTGGCTGATGGGGCCTGACCCGGGGTTCAGCGAGGTCGAGCTGCGGCTCACGCCGGAGGGTGACGAGCGGACGGTGTTCGAGCTGGAGCACGTGGCCGTGTTTCCGCCCGAGTTCTGGGACCGGTTCGGGCCGGGCGCCGTGGGTGTCGGCTGGGACGGGGCGTTGCTGGGCCTGCGTATGCACCTCGCCGGTGGCGGGATGAGCAGGCAGGAGGCCGAGGCCTGGCAGATCTCGGAGGAAGGCAAGGCGTTCAACACGCGGTCGGGCGAGCTGTGGGGAGAGGCCTACGCCGCCTCGGGGGCCGATGAGGGGGTCGTGGCGGCCACGACCGCGGCGACGGTCGCGTTCTACACCGGAGCCGAGTCGTAGGTGGTTCGCGGAACGGTCGTTGAGCGGCTCGACACTTTCGAGCCGCTCGATGCTTTCCAGGGTCTTCTTGAGCCAACTCGAAGTGATGGGTGCCGCACTCGCTCTCGGCATGGCGGGCCTGCTCGCCGCGACCGCCGAGAAGGGCCGCTACGTCGGCGCCGCGGTCGCGGCCAACCCCTCGGCGAAGCCCCGTACGGCACCCGTTTCCGCGGGGAGTTCCGCGATCAGTGACTGGACCACCACCGTCACCGTGACAGCCCGGCTCCTGCACGGCATCCTGACCGACCCCGGGGAGGTGTCCGGCGCAGCGCGATCCCCCGCACGCGTCGGACACACTGCCACCGACTGCTCAGCTGATGCGCAGGGTCCGCTTGGCGAGTTCGTACGCCGGCAGCATCTCCCGGTGCTCCTCGGTGTCCATGCCGCCGAGGTGGATGACGACCGGGCCCTTCTTGGTGGTGACGGCCAGGGCGGCCTCCTCCTTCGTCTCCTCCAGCAGCTTGCTCGTGAAGAGGTACTTCACCTCGACACCGGAGAGTCCGCCCGCCTCGAATTCGCTGTACTTGGCCTTGCTCGTGTTGTCCTCGGCCGCCAGGAAGGCCTCCAGCACCGCACGCGGGTCGTCCATGCCCGGCTTTCCCGTCCAGACGCGGAGGAAGCCGATGTTCCCCGCCGGCTTGGCGTCGACCTCGCACGCCGCCGCGACCGGACCCTGGTACAGGATCGCGTCGGCGATCGCCTCGGCCAGCTCGGACTCCTCGGGGTCGGCGGAGGCGTCGGCACCGTCGGCCACCTTCTCCTTGGCCGCCCCGGCGTCGATCGCCTCCGCCTCCCAGTCCTCGGCGATGTCGAACGTGACCGGCAGCTCACAGGCCGAACCGGCGGGACCGAGCTTGCCGCCGCTCTTCACCGCCGTACCGCTCTCACTCTCCGCGTCGGCCGCCGCCGAAGCGCCGGCCGCCGGTTTCGTGTCGTCCTCGCCCGCCCCCGAACAGCCCGTCAGCACCCCGGCCAGCAAAGCCGCCTGAGCCAGCCGTCTGCGTAGCCGCCCCGCCCCTACCAGCATCGTGATCTCTCCCCACCCGAACTTGCTTCCTGATCTTGCTCAATCGCACACATTATCGGAGAGTGCGGACACGGCGGACCTCTGTGCTGCGGCATCATGAGGCGATGACCTCGCTGACCTTCGACCGCTACTGCGACGAGATCGTCACCCAGACCGAACGGCTCACCGGCCACGTCCGGGGCGCGGACATGACGGCGCCGGTGCTCTCCTGCCCCGGCTGGAACCTCGGCCAACTGCTGCGGCACGTGGGCGGCGACCACCGCTGGGCCGAGGAGATCGTACGGACCCGGGCCACCGGCCCGATCCCCGACGACCTGGTGAACGACCTCTCCGCGTACACCGGCGAGGACGAGGCGTTCCTGATCCCCTGGCTCGCCGAGGGCGCCGCGCGCCTCAGCGCCGCCCTGCGCACCGCCGGTCCCGAGGCGCAGGCCTGGAACCCCTCCGAAGAGCGGCCTGCGCCGGTGGAGTTCTGGGCGCGGCGCATGACGTACGAGACCGTCGTGCACCGCGCCGACGCGGCCCGGGCGGCCGGGGCCGAGTTCGTGCTGGACGCCGACCTGGCCGTCGACGCGGTCGAGGAATGGCTGGAGTACTCGACCTCCCCCGAGGCGTTCGAGCCCGGGCCGGACCTGCCCGACCTGCTCGGCCCCGACCGTACGCTCCACTTCGACGCGACCGACGCCGGATCATGGCTGGTCGACCTCACGGGCAAGCGGCCCGTCTGGCGCGCCGGGGCCGACCACGCCACGGTGACCGCACGCGGCCCCGTGGCCGACCTGCTCCTGTTCTTCTACAAGCGGCCCGCGCCCGCCGTCGAGACCCGGGGCGACACGGCGCTGCTCGACCTCTGGCGGACCCGCGCCGGCTTCTGGCTGGAGGCGCCGGACGAGTGACCTAGTCGGCGGCGCGGGTGACCACGTTGATGTTGAACGCGTGGGCGCCCAGACCGCCCGCGATCCCCATGAAGAGAAACGCGAAGTGCTCCTGTCCGCGCGCCGTGGTGATGCCGCCGATGTCCAACTGGGACGACGGCGGCCAGCCGAGGTCGGCGAGCAGCCGGCCGGTGGTCAGCTTGGCCTCGGCGTCGTCACCGGAGAGGAAGACGGTGCTCGGACCGTCGAGAGCGTCCGGGGCGATCATCACCGTGGAGTCCATGGTGCACAGCGTCTTGACGACGGGGGTCAGGGGAAAGGCCTCCTGAATCTGTTCTCCCAGGCTGCTGTTGGGGTGCGAGAGCTCGGTGAAGTCGGCGGAGAGGCTGATACCGACGTCGATCAGTACAGTGCCGGCCAGCGCCGCTGCCCCGATGGAGCGCAGCAACTCCACGGACACGTCCCCCGGGGTCGCGTTGACCAGCACCTCCGCATGGACCGCCGTCTCGCTCAGGCCTGCCACGGGGAGACCGAGGTCCGCCCGCTCCTTGGGGTCACGTGAACCGAGGAGCACATCGTGTCCCGCGGCGCTCCAGCCATGGGCGAGTGCTCGTGCGACGTTGCCGGTGCCGAGAATTCCTATACGCATGCCGCGACGCTAACCGCGGCCGACGCGCCCCCGGATCGGACCACGGGCCCAGGGGGGCCGGCTCCAAGGTCGTAGTCCTCTGGTCGCTGAGCCTGTCGGTCCCTTGCCGAAACGGCAACAACCTTTGCCCCCTTCCGAGGCGTCCCGCAGGCTTTTCCCGACGGACGGGACGCGCATCCTTCGCCCGGCCCAGTCCCTCCACACCACGACACCCGCGCACCCCAGGAGGCACCATGCCAGAGACCCCCGCCCTGACGGCAGCCGAGTTCTGGGAGGCCCGCTACCGGGACGGCGGCCCGCTGTGGAGCGGCCGTCCCAACGCCCTGCTCGTCCGCGAGGCCGGTGACCTCCGGCCGGGCAGCGCGCTCGACCTCGGATGCGGCGAAGGCGCCGACGCGGTGTGGCTCGCCTCGCGCGGCTGGCGCGTCACCGGCGTCGACATCTCGCACACGGCACTGGAACGCGCCGCCGTGCACGCCGCCGAGGCCGGCGTGAGCGACCGTACGGTCTGGGAACGGCACGTGCTGGGGGAGACGTTCCCCGAAGGCTCCTTCGACCTGGTGAACGCTCAGTTTCTGCAGTCGCCGGTCCCCTTGGACCGGCAATGGATTCTGCGCCGGGCCGCGGGCGCGGTCGCCCCCGGCGGCACTCTGCTGATCGTCATGCACGCCTGCTGGCCGTCCTGGCAGACGGAGCCGCCCTTCGACGCGCACTTCCCGACACAGCGAGGCGTCCTCGACGAACTCGCGCTCCCCGAGGACGACTGGACCGTGGAGACACTGGACACGGTGCGCAGGCAGAGCGTGTCACCCGACGGCGTGGAGGGCTTCCGGGCCGACCATGTGTGGCGGATCAGGCGCACGGACGCCTGACGCACGCCGCAGCCTCACACCCCACGCCGCGGCCCCGTACACCTCACCCAGCGGCCTCCTACGCCTCACCCACCTGCGCCGACACCTCGCCCAGCACCCCGCGTGCGGCGTCCATCGCCGCGGCACGGTCGGCGGGCACCAGCCCGATGCGGGTACGCCGGTCCAGCAGGTCGGCCTCGTCCAGGGCCCCCTCGTGGCGTACGGCCCACAGCAGTTCGGCGCCGGTGACGGGATGACCCGGCAGCACGGGTTCGCCCAGCCGGGGATCCTGCGCACCGAGCGCCTGGACGGCAGCCGCCTCGGTGCCGTAGCGCTGGACCAGGCGACGTGGGGCTCGGACAGCGCCGAGGGTGTCGGGCGACGCGGCGCCGACCAGGGGCAGGGAGGCGGTGGGGGAGGAGCCGGCGGGGAGCCGGCGGGCGGCGACGGCGGCGTCGACGGCGTCCTCGGCCATCCGCCGGTAGGTGGTGAGCTTGCCGCCGACCACCGTGATCACGCCCTCCGACGAGGTGAGGACCGCGTGCCGGCGCGAGATGTCGGCGGTCCGTGGCTCCGCGCCCGACTGTGCCGCCGGTGCGGTGTCGAGCAGCGGACGCAGTCCCGCGAACGCGCCGACCACGTCGTCGCGTCGGACCGGCACGTCCAGGACGGAACCGAGGACGTCGAGGAGGAAGCCGATGTCCGTCTCGGGCACTTCCGGGATGTCGGGGATGTCGCCCTCGACGGGCTCGTCGGTGAGGCCGACGTAGACGCGGCCGTCGCCCTGGGGCAGGACGAGGACGAAGCGGTTCGTCTCCCCGGGCACCGGGACGTGCAGCCCCGCGGGCAGCGGACCGAGGTGGTCGGAGCGCAGGACGAGGTGGGTGCCGCGTGAGGGACGGATCCGGATGCCGTCCACCAGAGCGCCCGCCCAGACGCCGGACGCGTTGATCACGGCCCGGGCCCTGATCTCGCCCTCCTCGCCGGTGACTTCGTCACGTATCACGGCACCGGACGCGGTGAGCCGCAGCGCTTTCACCCGGGTCAGGATCCGCGCACCGTGGGCGGCCGCCGTGCGGGCGATCGCGGTCACCAGACGGGCGTCGTCGGTGAGCCGGCCGTCCCAGGACAGCAGGCCGCCGCGCAGGCCCTGGGTGCGCAGGGCGGGGGCGAGGTGCCGGGTCTCCACGGTGGAGAGCCGACGCGGGGCCGGCAGGGTGGCGCGGGCCGTGCGGGCGGCGAGGCGCAGGCTGTCTCCGGCCCGGAATCCGGCCCAGGCCAGCGCGGACTGACCACGGGAGACCAACGGCGTCAGAGGCAGCACGAAGGGCTGGGCCCGCACCAGATGCGGTGCCGTGCGCTCCATCAGCACCCCGCGCTCCACGGCGCTCTCATGGGCCACGTCGAGCTGCGCCGAGGCGAGATAGCGCAGCCCGCCGTGGATGAGCTTGCTGCTGAAGCGGGAGGTGCCGAAAGCCAGGTCGTGGGCGTCGATCGCGGCCACCGTCAGGCCGCGGGAGGTGGCGTCCAGGGCGGCCCCGGCGCCGGTCGCGCCCAGGCCGACGACCAGGACGTCCACGGCCGCACCGCCGACGGTCTCGGCCAGTTCACGCGAGCGCCGGGCGGCGTTGAGCGATGATCCCGGAGCCGGGGGAGGGGTGGGGCTCATGGCGTCAGGGTCCTCTCCAGGATGCTGCGCAGTTCCGCGAGGAAGGCCTCGCTGTTCAGGTCGGGGTCGTCCTCGTCGGTCATGGTGCGCAGGGACAGCGTGAAGGACTGGACGATCAACAGCACGGCGCGCGCCTGCCGTTCGGCATGGCCGGTGCGCACCGAGCCGTCGGCGTGGCCCTCCCGCAGGGCGTCGGCCAGCAGTGCGATGAGGGCTTCCTGGCTCGCGCCGCGGCGGTCGAGGACGTAGGGGAGGAGCAGTTCCGGATCGACGTCGACGATCTTCTGGAAGAGCGGGTGGGCGCGGAAGGCCTCGACCCCGGCCACCAGCCCGTCGACGATCAGGGCGCGGGTGTCCGTCCCGGGCCGCCGCTCGGGCATGGCCCCGGTGGCCACCGCGACCCACTCCCGGGTCATCAGGTCCCCCACCAGCGAGCGCACATCGGGCCAGCGCCGGTACAGCGTCATCCGGGAGACGCCCGCGCGGCGGGCCACGTCGGTCAGCGTCGTACGGCGGACACCGACGGCCAGGACACAGTCGCGCACCGCGTCGAGCACCGCGTCGCCGTCCGAGTGGTTGTGACGAATAGGCGTCATGTGTAACAGTGTAACGCCTGCGAGGCCGTCCGGAACACGGCATCGCCCGAATCGACCGGTGAGGACGACCGCCATGGACATGTTGTGGAGCGGCTGGGGCGACCCGGCCAAGGCGGCGCCGCTGCCCGAGACCGTGACGGGGTTGCTGCGCGATCTGCTCGGCGTCAAGCCGCGGACCGCCGGGACGGTCGCCCTCGAGGACATCGCCGTACCCGAGCCGGGGCTCGAACCCGCCGTGCGCCAGGCACTGTTCGGTGCCGTGGGCGGTGAGGAGCACGTCCGCTTCGACGCGGAGGCCCGCATCCGCCACACGCGCGGCAAGTCCACTCCCGACCTGCTGCGGATGCGCGAAGGCGACGTCGACGACATCCCCGCGGCCGTCGTACTCCCCGCCGACCACGACGACGTGCTCGCCGTCCTGCGCGCATGCGCCGAACACGGCCTGCCCGTGGTCCCGTTCGGCGGCGGCACCTCCGTCGTCGGCGGCCTTGCCCCCGCCCGACGGGGCCCCTTCGTCGCCCTGGACCTGCGCCGCATGGACCAGCTGCTCGACCTCGACCCCGTCTCCCGCACCGCCACCCTGCAACCGGGTCTGCGCGCCCCGCAGGCCGAGGCGCTGCTGGCCGAACACGGCTTCACCCTCGGCCACTTCCCCCAGTCCTACGAGTGGGCGACCATCGGCGGATTCGCCGCCGCCCGCTCCAGCGGCCAGGCCTCCGCCGGCTACGGCCGCTTCGACGAGATGGTGCTGGGCCTGACCCTGGCCACCCCCGAGGGCGTCATCGACACCGGGCGCGCACCGCGCTCGGCGGCCGGCCCCGACCTCCGCCAGCTCCTCCTCGGCTCGGAAGGCGCCTTCGGCGTCATCACGTCCGTCACGGTACGGATCCGCCCCGTTCCCCGGACCCGTGTGTACGAGGGCTGGCGCTTCCCCTCCTTCGACGAGGGCGCCGCAGCCCTGCGCCGCCTCGCCCAGGACGGGCCGCGCCCGACGGTGCTGCGCCTGTCCGACGAGACCGAGACGCTGATCGGCCTCGCCCAGCCCGACGCGATCGGCGCCGCCGTCGCCGGGCAGCAGCCCACGGGATGCATGGCCATCACCGGCTACGAGGGCACCGACGAGGACACCGCGCACCGCCGGGAGCAGGCCGCCGCCGTGCTGCGCGAGTGCGGCGGGACGCCGCTGGGCGAGGAGCCGGGACAGCGCTGGGCGCACGGCCGCTACTCGGCGCCGTACCTGCGGGACTCCCTGCTGGACGCCGGGGCGTTCGCGGAGACACTGGAGACGGCGACCTTCTGGTCACGCGTCCCCGAGCTGTACGCGTCCGTCCGTGAGGCCCTCACCACCACGCTCACCGAGTCCGGCACCCCGCCCCTGATCATGTGTCACATCTCCCACGTCTACGAGAACGGCGCCTCGCTGTACTTCACCGTCGTCTCCGCCCAGGGCGACGACCCGGTGACGCACTGGGAGAAGGCCAAGCGCGCCGCCAACGAGGCGATCCTCGCCGCGGGCGGCACCATCAGCCACCATCACGGCGTGGGCACCGACCACCGGGACTGGTACGTGCGCGAGGCGGGCCCCCTGGGCATCGAGGCGCTGCGCGCGGTGAAGCGCAGGCTGGACCCGGCGGGCCTGCTCAACCCGGGCGTCCTGCTGCCCCTCGACTGACCCCGCATCCACACGCACGACTCCCTCCCGCCCTCTCCACCCACCCCGCTCCGCCTCCGGCAGTACCCTGCCGTCGGCCCGAAAGGCACATCGATGCGACAGTTCACCGCCATCGTCAACCCCACGGCCGGCGGATCCGCCTCAGCGGCCGCGCTGCTGCAGGTGGCCCGGCAGCTGCGGGAGGCCGGGGCCGGCCTGGAGACCGAGTACAGCCGCAGCCTGGACCACGCCCGGGAACTCGCCCGGGACGCCGGGCGGCGGGGCAGGGTGGTGCTCGCTGTCGGTGGCGACGGCATCGCCGGCGGCATCGGCGGAGCGCTCAGCGGCACCGACGCCCTGCTCGGCCTCGTGCCGGCCGGGCGCGGCAACGACTTCGCCCGGGCGCTGAACCTGCCCGCCGACCCGACGGCACTCGCCCAGGTGCTGCTCCACCACGAGCCCCGCAACGTCGACACCATCGAGGTCGAGTCGGCCGTCCACCACCGCACCGTGGTCCTCGGCAGCGTGTACGCGGGTGTCGACGCACTCGCCAACCGGCACGCCAACAACGCCACCCTGCTGCGCGGCGCGGCCTCCTACTACGCCGGCGGACTGCGCGCCGTCACCACCTGGCGCGCGGCGCGCTACCGGGTCACCGTCGACGGCGTGGACCACCCGCACACCGGCTACACGGTCGTCGCCGCCAACTCCGGCTACTACGGCTCCGGCCGCCTCATCGCCCCCGAGGCCCGCGTGGACGACGGCCTGCTGGACGTGGTGATGATCCGCGAGGCGCCGCGCCGGCTGTTCTTCGCCCTGATGAACGACCTCAAGACCGGCGCCCACGTCCACCGCCCCCAGGTGAGCATCCTGCGGGGCAGGGAGATCCGTATCGAGGCCGACCGCGAGGTGCCCTACGGCGCGGACGGCGAGGTCGAGGCGACCCTTCCGGTCACGGTCAGGGTCCTGCCGGGAGCGCTGCGCGTGCTGTGCTGAGCCTTTGGTCAGGGGTGTTGAGCCCCTGGCCGGGTTGCTGAGCCCCTGGCCAGGGGGGTCACGTCCGCGACTGCGCCCGGCGGCCGCTCATCGCCGTCCACCGGCGTGCGCCGGCGTGCGGCCCTCAGCTGATCGGAGGCCGCACTGCGGTCCGCCTCGTCCTGGACGAGCAGCGAGAGCAGCGCGGCGACCGGCAGTCCGGCCTCGGCGGGGTGGCGCAGCACCTTGTCGGGCTCGATCTGGTAGGTGTTGGTGCGCCCCTCGCGGACGTGCGACAGATAGCCGTCCCGCTCCAGATCGGAAATGATCTTCTGGACGGCCCGCTCGGTGAGTCGGCAGTGCGCCGCGATCTGCCGAATGCGGACGTTCGGATTGTCGGCGATGGTCGCCAGTACGCGCGCGTGGTTGGTCAGGAATGTCCATCCGGTGTGCGGCTCAGGGACTCCGTCCATGCACCAAGACTACGACTCTGTGTTCACGTATACAAAAACACGCACTGCGTTTCATGTATCTATTGACGTGTCCTGTCGTTCCGGTTCAGTCTAGTAGCGAGACGGGGAGCAGCTGAGGGAGAGGCGGTCATGCCGGAGCTCGCGTCCTCTGGGCACCCCCCTTGCGGGGGCGCCGCCGATCGTGCGGACATCGCAGGCGCACCGGCGGCGGGTGCGCCGCGGCCACTCGTCACACACCTTCGTCCCGAGGGCGACCGGGTCACGGTGAAGGTCCGCGGGGAACTCGACCTCGACACCAGCGAGCAGCTCCGCGGCGTTCTGCGCCAGGCCCTGAGCAGCTCGGTCCGCGGCATCGACCTGGACCTCGAGGACGTCTCCTTCTGCGACTGCTCCGCACTCAACGTCCTGCTCGCCCTGCGCAACCGGGCGCTGGAACAGGCCAAGACGGTCGCCATCCACTCCACGAGCAGCGTGGTCGATCGCCTGCTTGCCCTGTCCGGCACGCGGACGCTGTTCGCCCGCTCGGAAGCGGAGGACAGGCACGACACGGCGGATGGTCCGGACACCGATCGGCAGGACATGGCGGACCGGCATGAAGCGGCGGATGGGCACGGCCACGACACGCAAGCGCGCGAAGCTGCGGACCACGACCTGCGGATCGAAGTCGCCCAGCTGCGGCGGGCCATGCAGACCCGGCCGACCATCGACCTGGCCCGGGGCATCCTGATGGCCTCGTTCAGCCTGACCTCCGAGGAGGCCTGGACGGTCCTCGTCGCGGCCTCCCAGAACACCAACACCAAACTGCACTCGCTGGCCGGAGACCTGGTCACCGCGGTCAAGGGCGACGCGCTGCCCGAAGAGCTCCAGGAGCAGCTGTCGGCCGCCGTGGCCAGGGTCAACTCCTCCGCGGGAGCAACGGGAGGCGGGACGGACGACCCGGACCCCGCCCCGGCCGCCAACTGAACCGCCCCGGTTGCGTCGATCGGCGGCGCGGCGGCAGGGTTCGGGTGTGCCTACCTTGCTGATCGTGCATCACACCCCCTCGCCCAACTGCCAGGCCATGCTCGAAGCGGTGATCTCCGGTGCCACGGCGCCGGAGATCGAGAACGTCGAAGTCGTACGGCGAGCCGCCCTGTCGGCCACCGCGACCGACGTGCTCGACGCCGACGCCTACCTGCTGGGCACTCCGGCGAACCTCGGCTACATCTCCGGGGCCCTCAAGCATTTCTTCGACCAGGTCTACTACCCGTGCCTGGACGAGACCCGCGGCCGGCCCTTCGGCTACTACGTGCACGGCGGCAGCGACGTCACGGGGGCGGTCCGGGCCATCGACGCCATCACGACCGGTCTCGCCTGGCGACGCGCCGCGCAGCCCGTGACGGTGACCGGCGAGCCCGGCCGGACGGACACCGAGGCCTGCTGGGAACTGGGTGCCACGCTTGCCGCCGGGCTCATGAACTGACCCTCGTCGAGGCCTCGTTGTAAGAGATTTCTGTGAATTCCCGAGGCGGTTGAACACGACGCGGCGCGTCTCCGTATTAGGCCAGGGGATTTTCATGCCCTGACCGATCACGAGGCGTAGGAGTACTTCCTTGGGACGCAGCACGCGAAGACGCCCCACGGGCGCACGGCGCGCGACCTTTGCAGCGGTCGCGCTGATGTTGGGCGGCGGCGGCCTGGTTGCGGGCAACGTCTATGCCTCGGCCACCGAGGACGGCGAAGCGGAACAGGCCCGCACGCTGTCCTCCCCGGCAGGCACGATCGACTGCCCGGACGTCGGCAGCAAGCTGACGGCCGTGCCGGACGGGGCGAAGGAGGACGTCGCCAAGGAACTCGCCCTCCTGGACCAGCAGATCGCCGACGCCTACCAGCGCCTGAAGGAGTCGGCCCAGGCCGTCCAGCAGGACGCGGCCTTCGCCGACAGCGCGATCATGAATCCGCTGAAGGACAAGCGCACGGCGACGATCGAACGCATCGCCATCGCCATCGAGGGCTTCGGGGACCGGCCGCAGGGTCTGGAGTCCCTCGCCCCCTGCACGCTGCGCGCGGCCGACAGCGGCGACGGCGACCAGGGCGACGCCGGCCAGAACGAGGGCGGCGACAACCAGGCGGGCGAGGACCAGGGCGACCAACAGCCCGACAACGGCGGCCAGACCGGTGAGGGTGGCCAGGCCGGCAACGGTGGCCAGGCCGGCAACGGCCCGGTCGCCGCGGACTTCGTGGACATCAAGGCCGTGCAGCCGAACGTGTCCGCCCCGGCCGTCCAGAAGGGCGCCTCCCGCGGCACCTTCGCCACCAGCTGCGGTGTGAACGAGAACGGACTGTTCAACTCGGACAACGTGATCGTGGCCCCCGGCGTCTCCAACGGCGCCCACCACTTCCACGACTACGTCGGCAACCAGGCCAACAACGCCTTCGCGAGCGACGAGGACCTGGCGGGCGCCGAGACCACCTGTGTCGACCAGGGCGACAGGTCGTCGTACTTCTGGCCCGTCCTGCGCCTGCAGAACGGCACCCAGGAGAAGGACGCGGGCTCGCCCGGCGGCGGCATCGAGGGCAACGCCGGTGAGATCGTCACGCCCAAGGCCGTGACGATGACCTTCGTGGGCAACCCGCGGGGCAAGGTCACCGAGATGCCGCGACTGCTGCGCATCATCACCGGTGACGCCAAGGCGTTCGTCAACGGCACCGCCAACGCCAACGCCTCCTGGAGCTGCACCGGCTTCGAGGACCGGCAGCTGAAGGACAAGTACCCGCTGTGCCCGCAGGGCAGTGACGTGGTGCGCACGTTCAAGTTCCAGAGCTGCTGGGACGGCCAGAACATCGACAGCGCCAACCACCGCACGCACGTGGCGTTCGCCGCGGCCGACGGCACCTGCTCGAACGGCTTCCAGGCCATCCCGCAGCTCGTGCAGCGGATCGTCTACGACGTCGACGCGCCGAGCCTGCAGGACGGCGGCAGGACGACCCCGCTGTTCGCGGTGGACTCCTTCCCCGAGCAGCTGCACAAGCCGGTGACCGACCACGGCGACTTCATCAACGTCTTCGACGAGGACCTGATGGGCGAGATGGTCGACTGCATCAACGCGGGCCGCACCTGCGGTGCCGGAGCCGACGAGGGCGGTGACCCGGGCCAGGAGGAGCCGACCGAGGAGCCGACGCAGGCGCCCACCACTCCGCCGGCCGGTGACGACAAGCCGGAGCCGGGCGACGGAGGGGACGAGCAGACGGACCCGCCGGCGAACGACGACCCCGCCACCGAGGCCCCGGCCACCGAGGCGCCCGAGACCGAGGCCCCGGCGACCGAGAACCCCGCCACTGAGGCTCCCTCGAACGACGACCCCGGTGACGACCCCGCGGCCGACGACCCGGCGAACGACGACGAGCCCACCGTGTCGAGCACGGTCGCGCCCAAGTCGTCCGGCACCCCGTCGGCCGCCGCGGGCGACGACCAGGCGCAGGGCGGCTCCGGTGACGACGAGAACGCGGGAGGGGCCGCGGCGCAGACGCAGCCCGCCGACGAAGCCACCGAGGACAGTCTGGGCACGAAGCCGCAGGCGGTCGGGGGCAACCTGGCCGAGACGGGCACCACGCTGTGGCCGGCCGCGGCCGGCGCCGTCCTCCTCATGGGCGGCCTCCTGGTGCTGATCCGCGCCAGGCGCAGCGCCCGATGAGGGTGACGACGCAGGGCAGCGGCGCGTAGGCGCCGACGCTCCACAGGGCCCGGACCGGTCGACCCGGTCCGGGCCCTGTCGCGTCCAGCGTCGCGGCACGGCGTCGAGGTTCTGCCGAAGGGCGTCGCCGCGCACTAGTCCACGATGGCTCCGCAGGAGATGTTCACGTCCGTCGCGGTGAGGGTGCGGGCCCGGTCGGAGGCGACGAAGGCGGCCACGTCGCCGACGTCCGCGAGGGTCGCGGTCCGGCCGAGCTGGGTCGCGTCGACCAGGCTGCCGACGATGGCCTCGGCACCGGGGAACCCCGTGGGCAGGGATTCCGGCACGCCGCCGGACTTGAGGGTCACGACGCGGATGCCCTGCGGGCCCAGCTCGATCGCCCACTGGCGGCGCAACCCCTCCAGGGCGTCCAGCGCGATCTTGAAGCCGCCGAGGCCGGGCAGGGTCTGGGTCCCACCGCCGCCGAAGGCGAGGATCACCCCCGTGCCGCGTGCGGTCATGTGGCGGGCCGCCGCCCGGGTCGTCAGGAACTGCGACCGCATCGCCGTCACGATGGGCCGGAGGAAGTCCGCCTCCGAGATCTCCATCAGTGGTTTCTGCACGTCTCCGTAGCCGATGGCGTTGAACGAGACGTCGATCCGCCCCGCACGCGCGGCGACGCCGTCGACGAAGGCGTCCACCGCCGCCTCGTCCTGCGCGTCGACCATGGCGGTCTCGGCGTCCGCGCCCGCGGCACGGATGTCCTCGGCGAGCTTGTCGAGCGGCGCGGCGGTCCGCCCGGCGAGGAAGACCTTCGCCCCCTCCCGGGCGAAAGCGCGCGCGGCCGCCCCTCCGATGGCGCCTCCCGCGCCGTACACCAGCGCGACCTTGTCCCTGAGCAACATGACCGATCTCCGTTCTGACGACCGCCGACCGGCTGGCCGCATGGTGCGGCCCCGGCCCTCTCATCCGATACGTCGGCGCCGGCCTCCGGAATTCGACACGCGGCGCGGATCAGGGCGTGGGGATGCCCGCGGGGCGCGCCGGACGGCCGAGACGGACCGGGACGCCGGGGGAATACAGCACGCTGACCGGGGCGCTGCTCGGGGCCGGCAGTCCGGCCGCCGTGATCAGGTTCTCCTCGCAGGTGATCAGCTCGGCGCGGTACAGCGGCCATCGCGGGTGGTGGTTGGGCAGGTACGCCAGCGGCTCGGGCCCGCCGAAGAAGGCGTTGTGCATGCCCCAGCGAGCGGTGAGGAAGTGCTCCAACTCGGTGGGTTCCTCGATGAGTTCACCCGTCCGTACGGCGATGCGGCTGTACGCGCCGCGCGGGCCGGGCCAGCGCCGGGAGCTGGTGTAGGTGACGGTGTCGCCGTCGGCGCGCACGGTCATCCGGGACCACAGGTAGGGCAGCCGGAAGCCGACGCGCCCCATGACGACCGGGATCAGCCGGGCGGCGTCCATCGACCGGAACACGACGCCGCGCCGCCCGTGCGCGTCCACGGAGTACAGCCGCACGTTGGTCTCCGGGAAGGTCCCGAGATACGGCACGCCGGGCAGCCGCAGCCAGCCGACCCGATGCATCCGGAAGGCGACGAGTCCGACGTACGTGACCCCGTCGTGCGTGTCCGCAACGGTCCCACTGGGCAACAGCCCCGCCACGACGTCCGGTTCGACGGCCCAGTGGATGAAGGCGAGGTCGAGCCACTCCTGGGTGAGGAGTGGGGTTCGTATGCGGTCGGGCGCGTCCGGGGTGACAGGCGTGGGATTCGGCACCGCGCCAGCATGGCAGAGCCGCAGTCCGCCGCAGCGCGAAGCCCGGCGTCACGGTCGACGGGCGGCGACATCGGTGAGGTACCCGCGCAGCATGAGCCGGGCCTCGTCGAGGAGTCCCGGATCGCCCTCGGGGGCACGGCGGAACGCCTCCTGGGCGAGGGCGTCGGCCGCGAGGACCGCGGCGTGGCAGGCCCGGCCGAGCATCTCGTCGTCGCGGACCGTGCCGAGTGCGAGGAGGACGCGCCGGACGCCGTCCGCCATCCGGCGTTTGTGCTCGCGGTCCGCCGCACGGGTCTGCTCGGTGAGGCTGCTGCCGAACCACAACGCCCGGAAGCCGTGTTCGGTGCGGTAGATGGCGGCGTACGCGTCGATGAGCACGCCGACGGGGTCGTCCCACTGCTCGGCGGCGGCCGCGCGGACCAGGTCGTCCATGGCGGCCTCGAGCCGGGCCAGGTAACCGGCCGCCAGGGCGTCGATGATGGCGTCGCGGTCGGGCAGGTACTGGTACAGCGAGCCGACCGAGACCTTCGCCTCCGCCGCGACGCGGGTCGTGGTCAGCGCCTGGACCCCTTCGGCGACCAGGACACGCTCGGCGGCCTGAAGGACCCGGGCCAACCGCGCCTTGCTGCGCGCCTGCTGAGGAGTACGGCGCAGGGGAACGGGCCAGCTGCCGCCGCTCCCGGGAGAGGCCGGATCGCCCATGCACAGCCTCCGAACCTGAACGTGACATTGTTTCAGGTTTATGTTACCGTCGCGGACATGACCGACTCAAGCTCGGTGCTGGGCCAGGAGCGCACCGCGGTGGCCGCGGCGTGTCGCCGCCTGGGGGCCGAGGGGCTGCTCATCGGCACGGCCGGCAACGTCAGCGCGCGGGTGGGGGACCGGGTAGCGATCACGGCGACCGGCGCGGTGCTCGCCGAACTGACCGACGACCAGGTGACCGTGGTCGACCTCGACGGAAACGTGGTGGCAGGGGCGCTCGAGCCCACCTCGGAACTCGACCTGCACCTGGGCGTCTACCGCCGCTACGGCACCGGCGCGGTCGTCCACACCCACGCCCCGATGGCGACCGCACTGTCCTGCGTGCTCGATGAACTCCCTTGTATCCACTACCAGTTGCTCGCGCTGGGCGGCTCGGTGCGCGTGGCACCGTACGCCACGTTCGGCACCCCGGAACTCGCCGAGTCGGTCCTCACGGCACTGGAGGGCCGCGGTGCCGCGCTGATGGCCAGCCACGGCGCCCTCACCCACGCTCCGACACTGGACAAGGCGGTCGAGCACGCGCTGCTGCTGGAGTGGGCGTGCGGCGTCTACCGGCACGCGGCCGCACTCGGTACGCCCCGAGTCCTGGACGAACACCAGCAACTCGCGGTGATCGAGGCCGCGATCGCCCGGAACTACGGCACCACCCACCCCGTACCGCCTGTGCAGGAGGGAAACCGATGAACGTCGTCACGATGGGCGTGCATGTGCTGGACGTGCTGGTACGGCCGGTGGAGGCGATACCCGAGGGCCAGGGCGCGACGCTGGTGGAGGACATCAGGATGACCGCCGCCGGGACAGCCGGCGGGACGGCACTGACCCTCGCCAAGCTCGGCGCATCCGTACGCAGCGCCGGCGCCATCGGCTCCGACCCCACCGGGGACATGCTGGTCCAACTCCTCGGCGCGGCCGGCATCGACACCCGCCACCTCGTCCGCCGCACGGACACCCCCACCTCCGCGAGCGTCCTGCCCATCCGCCCCAACGGCGACCGCCCGTCGCTGCACCTCCTCGGCGCCAACATCACCTACGGCCCCGACGACGTGCCCTGGGACGCCATTGCCGAGGCGACCCACCTCCACCTCGGCGGCCCCGAACTCATCGGCGTCGACACCGCCACACGCATCCTGTCGCATGCCAAGGAGCACGGTGTGGCCACCTCGGTGGACCTGCTCGCACCCGGCGTACTCGGCAGCTTCGACCAGATCGCGTCCGCGCTGCCGTACATCGACCACATGCTGCCCAACGAGGACCAGGTCCTCGGTTTCACCGGCGAGGAGGACCTGCTCGCCGGAGCGCACAAGCTCCTCGACGCCGGAGCCGGACTGGTCGCGGTCACCCGGGGCGGGGACGGCGCGCTGCTCGTGACCCCCGAGGGCACCGAGCAGGTCCCGGCCTTCGCGATCGACGTGGTGGACACCACGGGCTGCGGCGACGCGTTCTCGGCCGGCTTCGTGCGCGGCATGGGCCTGGGCCGCACACCGTACGACTCCGCCGTCCTCGGCTGCGCGGCCGCGGCGCTGGTGGCCCAGGGCCTCGGCAGCGATCACGGAGACTTCGACCTCGCGGCGGCCGACGCCTTCGCCGCGACGCACAAGCCCCGCTCGTGACCGGATGCCCGTGGCGGGAGCGGCTGCCGCCGACCTAGGCGCAAACAGGGGAGGACCTGTACAGCCACGAGCCATCTGCAATCGCGGGCCCGTCCGGAGGGCTGACGGGCCCGGACTCACCCGTGCACCCGGACCCAACCGTGCGCCCAGGGCTCATCCGTGCAGCTCGCGGTAGGCGACGACCGCCCCGGGATGCAGGGGCACGACGCCGGTGGAGATCAGGCTGCGGGCGTCGAGGAACTGGGTGCCGAGGGCGGTGGTGGGGACGAGGTGGGTGGCTCGGCGTACCAGGACGTCGGTGAGGGCGGCTGCGACGGGGGCGGGCAGGTCGGGGCGGCACAGGAGGAGGTTGGCCACGCCGATGGTGGTCACCTCGGGAGCGCCGCGGTATGCCCCGGCCGGGACGGTCACCGCTTCGAGACCGGACCCGGAGTCGCCTGTGTCGGTGCGCAGGCGGGGGAGCAGCCCGGCCAGTGGCAGGAGGCGGATTCCGGGGCGGGTGTCGAGGCCGGAGAGCGTCGGCAGCGGTATGCCGCCCGACACGAGCAGGGCGTCGATCGCGCCGCCCCGCATCGCCTGTGCGGCCTGGGGCAGCAGCAGGTGGCGGACACGGACGTCGGCGCCCGGGGTCAGGCCCGCGGCGCGCAGCAGGCGGTCGCCGAGGACGGCACCGCCGGATGCGGGCGCGCCCAGCGAGACGGTGCGCCCCGCCAGGTCGGCGACGGTGCGGATCGGCGTGTCGGCGCGCACGGCCAGCTGAAGGTAGTTCTCGTAGACCCGGCCGATCGCACGCAGTGGGACCGGGCGCCCGAACGGTGCCGAGCCGCCGTAGGCGGCCCACGCGATGTCGGCCAGCGCCAGCGCGACCTCGGCCCGGCCCTCCTGCAGCAGCCGTATGTTGGCCACGGAGGCCTCGCTGTTGATCACCTCGCAGGAGAGCCGGGGGTAGGCCGCCTTCACCTGGTCGGCGAGCAGTTGGCCGAAGGCCGCGTAGAAGTTGCCGGACTCGCCGGTCGCGATGCGCAGCCTGCCCTGCGGGCCACGGTCGGCGTGCCGTGCGTCGGCCGCCCCGGCGGCCGCGATGAGTCCCGTGCACGCCGCTCCGAGGGCCGCGCGCAGGGCGGTGCGACGGGTCGGGACGGTCATCGCGTGCCGCCTTTCGGAGCCGGCGTCCCGTGCTCGGCGCGCGGGAGTACGACCCTGACCAGCAGGCCGTGCGGCTCGGCCGACGTGAGCTCGATGTGCCCGCCACGGCCGGCCACGAGCTGCTCGGCGATCGCCAGTCCGAGGCCGCTGCCGCGTACGTCGCGGTGGCGTTCCGAGCGCCAGAAGCGGGTCCCCGCCCGGGGGAGCTCGGCCGCGGGGAGGCCCGGGCCGTCGTCCCGTACCTCGAACACCGCGTCCGGGCCTTCGGCGTAGCAGCGCGTCTCGACGTGGGTGCCTTCTCCGGCGTACTTGATCGCGTTGTCGAAAAGGATGTCGGCCACCTGGGCCAGTTCGCCCTCCGTGCAGGTCATGAGGACGGCGGGGCCCGGGGCGCACTCCAGATGGACGCCGGCCTGTTCGGCCACCGGCCGCCACAGCTGGGCCTGGGCCGCGGCGACCGCCGTCGCGTCGCAGCGGGCCGCCCGCTCGTCCGTGACGGCCAGCTCCCCGGCGCGGTGTTCGGCGTTCGCGAGGGTGAGCAGGTCGTCGAGGAGGTGCTCCATGCGTTCGAGTTCGGCGGTCACGCCCGTGTACGTGCGGGTGGCGGCGGCGGGCAGGCGGGGCTGGAGCGAGTCGATGCGCAGGCGCAGCGCGGCGAGCGGGTTGCGCAGCTGGTGCGAGGTGTCGGCGACCAGGCGGCGCTGCTGTTCCAGCGCGGTGCTCACCGCGTCGGCCATGCGATTGAAGCCGGTGGCCAGCTGGCGCAGCTCGGGCGGGCCGCCGGCCCGGGCGTGCTCGGCGGGCAGCCCCGCGGCGAGCGCGCCGACCGCGCGGTCCAGGTGGTGCAGAGGGCGTACCACCCAGCGCGTCGCGGCCCGGGCGAGCAGCACGCACGCCACGGCGAACAGGCCCGCACCGGCCAGGACGAGCGCCCAGCGCAGGGCGATGTCGTCGGCGGCGTCGCGCACCGAGGCACGCAGCACCACCGCGCCGGACACCCGGGTGCCGGTGCCCACGGGGCGGGCGAGCAGCTTCTCGCCGCGCGACCAGGGGCGCAGTGTGCCCCCGGGCGAGACGGGCTGGTTGCGCAGCGCCGCGTCGACGAGGCGGGCGACCTCCGGGTCGGCGGCGCGCATGCCGCCGGACTGCACCACCGGGGCGCGGCGGGCGTCGACGACCACGACGGCCTCGCCGTACAGCTCGGTGTACCGGGTGGTCTCGGCGGTCAGTGCGCCGGTGTCGCCGCTCTCGGCGGCCTGGTCGGCCAGTCCGGCGAAGCGGTCGAGGTCGGCGGTGCGGGCCGCGACGAGCTGTTCGGTGCGCTGGGTGGCGGTGACGCCGAGCAGCGGGACGGCGAAACCGGCCACCGCGAGTACGGCGAAGGCCAGGACGACGGTCAGTACCCGGGTACGCATGGGCCCGGTTCAGTCGCCGAACCGGTAGCCGAAGCCCCGGATGGTGGTCAGCACCTCGGGCCGGCCGAGTTTGGCCCGAAGCTGGGTGAGATGGACGTCGAGCGAGCGGGACACCGCCAGATAGGCGTCGCCCCACACCTCGTCCATCAGCTGCTGGCGGCTGACCGCCGTACCCGCGCGGGCCGCCAGCGCGGCGAGCACCGCGAACTCCTTCGTGGTCAGCCGCACCTCGGCACCGCCCACCGTCACCCTGCGCGCGTCGAGATCGACCTCGACGTCACCGGCGAGGACCGTACGCGGTGCCGGTGCGGCGGGTGGCGCGGCGCGCCGGGTCACCGCGTCGATGCGGGCCAGCAGCTCGGCGAGCCGTACCGGCTTGACGAGGTAGTCGTCGGCGCCCAGCCGCAGGCCGCGCACCACCGACCGCTCGTCGCCCCGCGCGGTCAGGACCACCACCGGAAGGCCGCTGACCGCCCGCAGCTTGCGCAGCACCTCCAGGCCGTCGAGGTCGGGCAGCCCGAGGTCGAGCAGCAGCAGGTCGGCCTGGCGGTGGCGGGTGAGGACCTCCTCGCCGCGCCGCACCCGGGTGGGCAGATGACCGTGCTCGTACAGGACCTCGGTCAGCGCACCCGCCACCCCGTCGTCGTCCTCGGCCAGCAGCACGCGCACGGTCGCCACCCTCCCACTCAGGCCTTTGCCTCGCTCTCCAGCGGCGATCCGTCCGACGTCTCGCGCATCCGAATGTAGACGAGCAGCGAGATCAGGACACAGGCGGTGACGTAGTAGAAGTACCAGCTCTCGTGCCCGGCGTTCTTGAACCACAGGGCGACGTACTCGGCGGTCCCGCCGAACAGGGCCACGGTCAGCGCGTACGGCAGACCGACGCCCAGAGCCCGGATCGAGGTCGGGAACAGCTCCGCCTTCACCACCGCGCTGATCGACGTGTACAGGGAGCTGACCGCCAGCGGCCCGACCATGAGCAGGAACGCGTACACGGGGTCGCTGGTGCGCGACAGCAGGGTGAGCGACGGCACCACGACCACGGCGCCCAGCGCACCGAACGCGATCAGCATCGGCCGCCGCCCCACCCGGTCCGACAGCAGCCCCATCACCGGCTGCAGCAGCACGAACACCAGCAGCGCGAAGAAGTTGATCCAGGCAGCCGTCGGCTTGGCGATGCCGCTGGTGTTGACCATGAACTTCTGCAGATACGTGGTGTACGTGTAGAAGAACAGCGTGCCGCCCATGGTCAGCCCCACGACGACCATGCACTGCCGCGGGTAGGACAGCAGCATCCGCAGACTGCCGCGCGCCGGCCCGTCGCCCGCGCCCTTCTCGCCCTCTTCGGCCGCCGCGCGCTCGTAGCTCTCCGACTCGTCCATGCCGCGCCGCAGCCACAGCACGACGATGGCGCCCGCGGCGCCGACGACGAACGCGACCCGCCAGCCCCACGCCTCCATCTGGGAGGCGCTGAGCACCTGCTGCAGGACGATCTGCAGGCCGAGCGCCGTCAGCTGCCCGGCGATGAGCGTGACGTACTGGAAACTGGAGTAGTAGCCGCGCCGGCCGGGCGAGGCCACCTCCGACATGTATGTCGCCGAGGTCGAGTACTCACCTCCGACGGACACGCCCTGCAGCAGCCGCGCGGCCACAAGTAGCACCGGCGCGGCGACCCCGATCGCGCCGTACGACGGCGTCAGCGCCACGATCAGCGAACCGGCCGCCATGAGCGTCACCGACAGCGTCAGCGCCGAACGCCGCCCACGCCGGTCGGCGTACCGCCCCAGCACCCAGCCGCCGATCGGCCGCATCAGGAAGCCGACGGCGAACACCGCGGCGGTGTTGAGCAGTTGGGCCGTCTGGTCGCCGGACGGAAAGAACGCGGCGGCGAAGTACACGCTGAACGCGGTGTACGCGTACCAGTCGTACCACTCGATCAGGTTGCCGATCGATCCGCGGACGATATTGCTGACGACCCTGCGCTCGCCGCGGCGCGTGTCCTGCGCGCCTGGTGCCGTGGTCTGTGTGGCCATCGAAAACTCCCTTGTCTGAGGCCCGGGAGCACACAGATTCGATGGCACGACAGGGCCGTTCAACAGCGCGAACCAAGTCCTAACAGTCCCTTAGGGCAGTGGCGGCGCGAGCAGCGCCCGCGCGCCCTCGGCCACCCGCCACTCGCCCTGACGGTCCAGCGCCCACGTGGCTCCCCGCATGCGGGTGAGCGCGCCACACCGCACCCTGGTGCCATGGCAAGCACGCACCCCGTCGTCGTCTACCCGCCCGCCGCGGACGGCGGACGCCGGGTGCGCGTGGACGATCACTTTCTCGGGATGGCGTACGGGCTCCTGGACGTGGCCGAGTTCCTGCGCCGGGCGGGCATCGAGGACGCGGATCCCGAGTACGTACGGCAGTCCGGGCTGATCGAGTGGCGCGGCGGCGGCCCGGACATGTGGGCACGCTGAGCGGCAAGCCACCGGCACCCCGCCGGACCGTCCCCACCGGCCGAGCACCTGCGCCGGCTCCTCCTCCGTCACACCGGCGAGCAGACCCGCGCCCGTGGCGGCGCGGTAGTGCTCGACCGTGGCCACCAGCGCGGCGGTGGTGGACGCGTCGGGCATCGCGGCCATCTCGTCGCAGACCAGCCGGCGCGGCCGCAGGACGAGGTCCCGGGCGAGGCAGGCTCCTTGCAGCTGCCCGTCGCTGACCTCGTGGGGCCGGCGGGTCAGCAGGTCGGGGGTGAGGCCGACGGACGAGGCGGGACGGTGCAGCAGGGCAGTGACACGGGCGAGGGTGTACTTGGCGCAGCCGCTGGGGCCGAGCAGGCCGACCGCCTCCCCGGGGGCGACGGACAGCGAGGCGGCGCGGACGACAGGGGCCCTCCTGTCGTATCCGGCGGTGATGGCGCGCAGTTCAAGCATGGAAGGAGTCCGACCGGGCCACGGTGGGCGACGTCGACGGCTGGTTCTGGTATCCGCTGACGGGCAGGGGCGCCGTCTGCGATTTCGCGACCGCGAGCAGGGAGCCTGCGCCGCTCACCGTGAGTCTGCTGATCACGCCGTCCATCGGATGCTCCGATCCGGCGCGTTACGTCGTGAACGAGGGAAGGGTCTTCGCGGGCTGACCGGCGAGCCTCACAAGGCGTCCGCACGGCCGACCGGGTGAGGGTCTGTCAGGTGGGGACTGGGCCCGACCGAAGACAGGGGGCGACTCTGCCGTGCCGGGGAAGGGAACCCGTATGTCAGTCCCGGCTCGTTCCGATCCGCTGCCGAAGGTGCTGATCGCCCTGACCGCGGTCACCGGGATCGTCGACGCGGTCGCCTTCCTGGGCCTGGGCCAGGTCTTCACCGCCTTCATGACGGGCAACATCCTCTTCCTCGGCTTCGCGGCCGCCGGTGGCGAGGGGCTGGCACCGATGGGTTCGCTCACGGCGCTGGCCGGATTCGTGACCGGCGTGGTCGCCGGCAGCCGTCTCGGTGTCGCCGAGGCTGCACGCCTGCGCCGGTGGCTGCTGGCGTCGGCCGCCATCGCGTCCGTGCTGCTGGTGGCCGCCGCGCTGGCGGCGATCGGCCTGGAGACGGTGAGGGGCGGTCTCGTGCCCAGGCACTATGCCGTGATCGCGCTGATGGCGCTGGCCATGGGGGTGCGCAGTGCGACGATGTGGCGGCTCGGGGCGATCCTGAACACCACGTTGGTGACGGGCACCCTGGTCACCTGGATCAGAAAGTCGACCGTGGGCGGCGGCACGCCGGACGCCTTCCAGTCCTACCGTGTCGCTGCCCTGGTGGCGGTATTCTCCGGCGCGGCCGTCGGCACTCTGCTGCTGCGTGCGGGTCTGACCACGGCGTTGCTGGTCGCCGCGGCGGGCGTACTCGCGGGCATCGGGGGTTACGTTGCCCATCCGGCATCGCGGCGGGCGGTGAGTGCCTGAGCCGGCGTCGTCGTTGGGGTAGGTGAGGACCAGCTTCGACCCGTGTTCCAGCCGACCGGCTTGTCGCCGTGTGAGTCGAGAAATCCGGTCGACAGGCGAGGTCGCGACGTACTGTGATGGCCCAGGCTGCCCGCCGTACGGTGCGGGCCGACCGCAGGAGCTGCTCTTGGCGACCGGGAGAACCACGGACATCCGCCCCGCGATCGATGCCACGTTGGTCAGGCGCCTGGTTGACACGCAGTTCCCGCAGTGGGCCGAACTGCCCCTGGAGTTGTTCGATCCCGCCGGCTCGGACCATGTGATCTACCGGCTGGGGGAGGAGCTGTCCGTCCGGGTGCCCCGCCATGCCGGAGCCATCAGGCAGGCCAGGAAGGAGTACGAGTGGCTGCCTCGGCTCGCCCCACATCTGCCCCTGGCGATCCCGGTGCCGGTGGGGGTGGGTGAACCCGACTTCGGCTATCCGTGGCCGTGGGCGGTGTCCCGCTGGCTGGACGGCGAGGTGGCGACCGTCGAGACCCTGGCCGACTCGTCCGTGGCCGCCGTCGAACTGGCACAGTTCCTGGTCGCCCTTCAGCGGTCCACGCCCGAGGCCATCGCTGCCGACGACGCCCGCGAGGACCTCACCGCCGGGTCGCTGGCCGACCGGGACGATGCGACGCGTGCCGCCATCGCACAGGTCGACGGCACTTTCGACGCCAAGTCGATGACCGAGCTGTGGGACGCGGCGCTGAGCGCCCCCGGATGGGACCGCCCGCCGGTCTGGTTCCACGGAGACTTCCACACCGGCAACCTGCTGACCGTCGACGGCCGACTCAGCGCGGTCATCGACTTCGGCGGGCTCGGTGTCGGCGACCCGGCCTGCGACCTGACCATCGCCTTCGCCCTGCTGTCGGAGGGAAGCCGGGCCGCCTTCCGCGCCGCACTCGGCGTGGACGACGCCACCTGGATGCGGGGCCGCGGCTGGGCACTGGCCACGGCTCTGAACGCCTACACCGCCTACGCGGCAGTCAATCCCAGGGTGGCGGCGCAGACCTCGCGCCAGATCGCCGGAGCTCTCATCGGGTAGGCAGCCAGGGGCGGTCTCCCCGATCGGTGGGTCTGGTGCGAGTCGTGGCCGTAAGCCACGCTGGTCACCAGCAGGTGAGGGGGAGGTCCGATGAGGTCGGTTCGTTGCGGCGATGAACCCGTGGTCGTCTTCGGCTGTGTGACGGGTGACCGGGTCAGCTGCGCGTGGGATCGCGGTTGACCGAGGCGGAGAGCAAGTCGAACCCGGCTCCCCGCGGTGTCATGCGCTGGCACCTGGGCCTGCACATCGCCGTGGTATTGGTCCTGGCCGTGGCCGCAGGGATCACAGTTCTGGGTCTGTTGTGGCTCATGCTGGGGGCACCTCGCGTGCAGGCGACCGGTCCGCTCAAGCCCAGTGACGCGTACGACGCCATCAAGATCGCTTTGGCCGTTGTCGCAGGAATCGGGGGCGTTGTGGCGCTCGTGGTCGCTTACCGGCGCCAGCATCTCAGCGAGGCGACCGATGCCCGCGAGTACGACAAGGCACTGATCGAACGGTTCGGCGCCGCCGCCGAGCAACTCGGGGCAGATCAGCCGGCAGTACGCATGGCCGGCGCCTACGCCATGGCACGGCTCGCCGATGAATGGCCGCAGGAACGCCAGTGTGCGATGTGCTGTGCGGCTACCTGAGAATGCCGCATGCTCCCGATCCACCCGCCGACGATCAGGCGCTCGTTTCGTGGCAGCGCGAGCGGCAAGTGCGCGTGACTGTCCTGGGACTCATTGCCGCGCACCTGCGCGACGGTGCGCCCGCGTCCTGGCAGGGCCACGACCTGGACTTCACCGGCGCTGTCCTTGATGAAGCCGGCTTCCGCGGCGCTCGCTTCACCGGCGGCGACATCCTCTTCGTCAAGACCCTCTTCGCCGGCCACGGAACGGACCAGGTCGTCTTCGACGAGGCCGACTTCGCCGAAGGCTGTCACATCTACTTCCGGCTCGCCGAATTCCGCAGCGGTACCGTCCGCTTCAACCGCGCCACCTTCAGCGGCGGCTGGGTCACCTTCGACCACGCCCGCTTCACCGGCGCTCACGTGACCTTTCGGGACGCTGCCTTCACAGCGGGCGAAGTCCCTTTCGAGGGCGCTGAGTTCTCCGACGGCACCGTCGACTTCGCCGGTGCGGCATTCACCGGCAGCACGGTGAACTTCGGTGAACACCACCTTCCTTCCATCTACCGCACGGCTCCGCCCGCCCACTTCGGCGGTGGCACCGTGGACTTGTCCCAGGTGGCCGACTTCACCCTTCCTCCGCGGTTCGGTTTGCAGGAGCTGCCTCCTGGACTGCGGCTTCCTGAGGACACCGACGTCTCTGAGCTTCCCTGACGATGCAGTTCCTGCATTGGCGGGTCACTGCGACCTCGTCGGCGAGGTGCCGGGTCGGGTCATCTCCGAGTCCGATGAGGCTGTTGCTGTGCGGGTGCCTACGAGGCCTACGGGGCTTACGGTTCCTGCGCCAGGCGCGGGATGAGCTGCTCGGCATTGCCTCGGTTCACCGCGTGCAACTGGCCGGGCTTCCAGTCGGGATACGTGTCGAGCGCGGTGTCGAAGCCGGTGCTCCAGTCCTCGGGAAGCATGGGGTAGTCGCTGCCGTACAGGATGTGGTCGGGGGCGGCGAAGGCGAGCAGGCAGGGCAGGGTGGCGGGGCCCGGGGAGATGGCGGTGTCGAAGTGGAACCGGCGCAGATCGGTGACGAAGTCCACGGGGGTCGTGGGGACTTCGGGGACGGTGTCCGGCGTGTCGGTGCTCGTGGTGCGGGGGAGGCGGGCCGCGAGGGCGAAGCGGGAGGCGGCGTAGGGCAGGAAGCCGCCTGCGTGAGGGAGGATCACCTTCACACGGGGGTAGCGGCGTGGTACGCCGCGCACCGTCATGTGCAGGGCGGCGCGGGTGGTGTCGTAGGGGAAGTCCGCCAGCGGAGGGGGGACTTGCGGCAACGGAGCGCCCGGGGGTGCGGTCGGGTGGACGAGGACCACGGCGGAGCGGGCGTCGAGTTCGGCCCACAGCGGCTCGAACGCCTCCTCACCCGGGTAGCGGCCGTGGGCGTTGGACAGGATCATGACGCCGTCGGCGTGCAACACGTCCAGGGCGTGGACTGCCTCTGCGAGGGCGGCGTCCACGTCGGGCAGCGGGAGGGCGGCGAAGTGGGCGAAGCGGTCGGGGCGGTTCTTGACCAGTTCGGCCGTGTACTCGTTGACGCCGCGGGCCGTCGCGCGTGCCGCGTCGGGGTCGTCGGGGCCGGCGAGCGGTGCGGCGTACGACAGCACCGCGGTGTCGATGGACCGCCGGTCCATCATGGCGATCGCGCTGTGTTCGTCCCACGCGGGCGCGGGCCAGCCGACGGCCGCGGCACGGGCGGCGATGGCGCGGCTGCGGGCGGGCGGGATGACGTGCTGATGGACGTCGATGCGCCGCGGGTCGGACCGTACGGAATCTGTGCGCCGGGGGTCTGCCATGCCGGTCGGAGCCTCCTCGCATGCCGCACCTCGACATGTCGGCACAATTGGATGTTATCCGGGCATTTCCGTTCCCTCTATCGGAAGGTCTTCTCCGGCCGACCTTCTCGTGGCCGTGGCCGTCGCCGGACTGGATCGAAGCCTACGTAGCGGAGCCGGGACCCGTCCGGCCATCTGTGGCCGTTCGGACCCCGGCTGACTCGCTGAGTTCTCCCTCCCGTCGTCAGCCGTCCTGTTGCAGCCTGCGCAACGACGCGACGAGCTGGTCAACTTCCTCGGACGTGTTGTAGAGCGCGAGCGAGGCGCGGGCCGCCGACTCCAACCCGTAGTGGGCGAGGGCCGGTTGGGCGCAGTGGTGGCCCGCGCGGATCGCGATGCCGTCGCGGTCGAGCCAGTCGGCGACGGTGGCGGGGTCCTGTCCCGCGAGCGTGAAGGTGAGCACCGCGATCCGGTGGGCCGCCGAGCCGATCAGCTCAAGCCCGGGCACTGTGGCGAGGGCCTGGTGCGCATACGACATGAGCCCTTCCTCGTACGCCGCCACGGCCTCGCGATCGAGGGACGTCAGCCAGTTCACGGCGGCGAGCAGTCCGATGACCCCGGAGATGTGCCCGGTACCGGCCTCCAGTTTGTGCGGGGCGGCGGCGAACGTGGTGCTCCCGAAGTCCACGGACTCGATCATGTTGCCGCCGCCCTGCCACGGTGCCATGGCGGCGAGGAGTTCCGGCTTCGCGTACAGGACGCCGATGCCGGTCGGCGCGAACAGCTTGTGACCCGAGAACGCGTAGAAGTCCGCGTTCAAGTCCTGCACGTCGACCGGGAAATGAGCGACGGACTGGGCGCCGTCGATCAGGACCCTGGCGCCGTAGCGGTGGGCGAGCGCCGTCATCTCCTTGACGGGTGGGACGGTGCCCAGCACGTTCGAGGCGTGGCTGATCGCGACGAGCTGGGTGCGCGAGGACAGCAGATCGGCGTACGCGTCCTGGTCGATCTCTCCGTCCGGCGTCAGCGGGATCGGTACGAGCCGGGCCCGGGTCTCCTTGGCGATCATCTGCCACGGCACGATGTCCGAGTGGTGCTCGAGGACCGGCACCAGGATGTCGTCCCCGGGCCCGAGGTTGGCCCGGCCCCAAGTCTGCGCGACGAGGTTGACGGCCTCCGTGGTGCCGCGCACGAAGACGACGCCGTCCGGGCTGGGGGCGCCGAGGAAGTCGGCGACGGCCGCCCGTCCCTCCTCGTACGCCTCGGTTGCCTCCCGCGCCATGGTGTGGGCGCCACGGTGGATGTTGGAGTTGGCGGCGCCGTAGTAGGCGGCGAGCGCCTCGATGACCTGACGCGGCTTCTGCGTGGTGGCGGCGTTGTCCAGCCAGATGAGGGGGTGGCCGTTGACGGTCCGGTGCAGGATCGGGAAGTCGTGGCGCACCGACTCGGCGGTGAACCCGGCCGGTTGGCGAAGAAGCGCGGAGGGATCGGCCGGCGGCGCGGGTGGCGTGAGCCCGGGGACGGGCGTGGTCGCCGTCTGCGGAACAGCCGTACCGGCGCCGGCTGCCGATCCCGGAACGGTCGTACCGACCTCGGCAGCCGCCGTGCGATCCGCTGCCGCCGGCGTCAGCCACGCGGCGCCCGGTCGCGGCGCCATGACGTCAGGCGTAGTCATGGTACTTGGACACCTCGACGTTCTGGAGGACGGCGATGGCGTCGTCGACCAGCACAGCTGTGTTGAAGTAGGCCGTCATCAGATAGGACGTGATGCCCTTCTGGTCCATGCCCATGTTCCGCATGGACAGGCCGGGTTCGACCTCGTCCGGTACGCCTGCGGGGCGCAGCCCCACCACGCCCTGCTCCGCCTCGCCGATCCGCATCAGCAGGATCTCGGTGGTACCGGCGGCATCGCCCGCGCCGCCCGGGCAGCGCACCTTGTCGGAGGGCAGCAGCGGCACTCCCCGCCAGGTCAGCAGCGGGCTGCCGAACCGGCTGTCCGTGACCGGGGGCACCCCCCGCCGCGTACACTCGCGCCCGAACGCGGCGATCGCCTTCGGGTGCGCGACGAAGAATGCCGGCTGCTTCCACACCTTCGTCAGCAGCTCGTCCAGGTCGTCGGGGGTGGGAGCGCCGGTGCGCGCCTGCACGCGCTGACCGGCCGGGACGTTGTGGAAGAGGCCGAAGTCGGGGTGGTTGAGCATCAGGTTCTCCTGGCGCTCGCGCAGGGCCTGGACGGTCAGGTTGGCCTGGGTCCGCGTCTGGTCCATCGGCCCGTTGTAGAGGTCGGCGACGCGGGAGTGCACCATCATCCGGGTCTGGGCCAGCGTCATGTGGTACTCGCGCGGGGCATCCTCGTAGTCGACATACGTGCTCGGCAGATCGACCTCGCCCACATGGCCGCCGCTCAGGTCGATGGGCGCCTCGGTGCCCGGTGCCGGCATGTCGCCCGCCGCGTACGACTCGACCGCCCCGCGCAGCGCCTCGTCACGCTCCATGAGCCCGGCCAGGGCGGCACGATCGGCGCGCAGGGCGATGCCGGGGGTGACGGCCTTGACGGTGTACGGCATGGGCTCGCGCCTGGTCCACGCGTCCAGGTCGAAATACTGCCCGTCGCCGATGACTTGGATCAGCG
The DNA here is from genome assembly GCF_003963535.1 of Streptomyces cyaneochromogenes. Classification (GTDB taxonomy): domain Bacteria; phylum Actinomycetota; class Actinomycetes; order Streptomycetales; family Streptomycetaceae; genus Streptomyces; species Streptomyces shaanxiensis. The sequence goes on from NZ_CP034539.1 coordinate 10,129,742, forward strand.
CCTCGTCGCCGTACCGCCCGGCGGCGCGCTTCTCGGCGCGCCCGCGGACGATCACCCACAGATGCTCGGTGGTGTCGCCCTCCGTGACGAGCACCTGCCCGGCGTCGAAGCTCATCTCCTCGAAGGCGTCGGCCAGTTGGCCGAGGAGGGCGTCGTCGCTCTCGCGCAGATACGAGATCTCGCGTAAGTCGCCCGGAACGACGCGCGGGCTTCCGTCGTCGGTGTGGGTGCTGATGCGGTCGTCGCCCAGCACGTAGGTGCGGCGCCGGTTGACGCGATAGACACCCGATTCGACGTCGACCCAAGGAAGGGCGCGCAGGAGATAGCGCGGGGTGATGCCGCGCATCTGCGGTGTGGTCTTCGTGGTCGTCGCGAGTTGCCGGGCGGACTCGGGGCTGAGGCTCATGCGGTCGGTCGTCACAGGGAACTCCTCGAGTGGATTGCTCCGGGGTCGGAACTGCTCCGGGATCGGACTGCGGTGCGAGCGAGGCCGATCGTGCTGCCGGCGACAGGCCCCGACAAGATGCGTGGGACACCGTTCGGTGGGGCCCGGGCCGAAAACGCTCGACTCGGGGCGTGCTGGGCGCGCAGGAACGTATACGTCGGCAGGCAGCGCCACCAAGGGCGAGGACCGACCGGGCGAGCCTGCGAACAGAGGGACGCCGAGTGGCTCGACGCTCCGTCAAATCGGCTAGGGACGACTTGATTCAGCCCCGTATCACCGCTTTTACTTTCTTAAAGGCGCGCTTATACGACCCCTCTTTGAGGCGTATTTATCTGAATTCGAAATTACTCGCTGGGTGAGGGCTCGGCGGCCGAGGGCGGCAGGTCCAGGAGGGCCCGCGGTGGTGCCGACGAGTGCGGGCCGGAGCGCCAGACCAGCGCCTTCGCGTAGGGAATGCGGGGCGTCACCGGCACGACGGTGACCTGCGGATCCCTGGTGATGCCCCCCCGGGCCCGCCCGCCGCGAGGGCGATGCCGGCACCGGCGGCCACGAGTTCCAGCTGCAGCGCCACGTGGTCGGTGGAGCAGGCGGGCCGGAAGGGGATCTCGGCCTCCTGGAATGCCCTGCGCAGCCGGGGGTACAGGCCGCTGTCCGGACCGTAGGTGATCAGCGGGGGCGGCCAAGACCGGCGCTCGCCCCCTCGACGAGGTGCAGGGTGACGCCGGGACAGAGCCGGTGGAAGGCGCCGAGCAGTGCCGGGAGGCTGCTGCTCTCCACGCCGTCGGCCGCTCTCAGCGACAGGGTCCCGGTGAGCAGGCCGGAGCGCGCGGCGAACTCGGCCTTCGCGGCGGCGACGGCCGCCGACACGGTACGGGCATGCGGCCGCTTCCCGGTAGCCGCACGATCACCCCATCACCACCTCGTATCCTTCAACTGACCGAAACATTGACAGTTGCATGACCAACACGGGGGAAAGCACATGACATACCGACGCGCGGCGATACCGGCGCTGGTCGGAGCCCTGCTGATGACGCTGCTGCTGTGGTGGGCGGGGGCGAGCGCCCAGGCGCTGCAACTGCGGGGCACCACCAGCGTGTTCGACATCGATTCCGCGAACGAGCTCTGGAGATGGCTCGCACCCTGGTCGTACGACCCCGCGACGGCGCTGCAGTCCGACGGGACTTCCGGCGCGGGCACGGGGGGAGACACGGCCGTGAGCGGGGGCACCCAGTACTCCGATCTGTACCGCACCGCGATGCAGATCAGATACGTGGCCGTGTTCGTGTTCTTCCTGGCCGGTGCGCTGCTCCTGCTGCGCAGGATTCCGCCGGCGCAGGGGCGTACGCCTGCCACGCTGTGCGCGCTGTGGGCCTGGGGCCCGGTGGCCGGAACGCTGGCGGTGACGGTTTCCGCGCCGTGGCTGATCGCTTCCCGGGGGCGCGGCAGTTACCGGTTCCTGCCGCAGGTGGCGAGTGTGATCGCGTCGAGCGGGCCGGTCACGGTGTTCGCGGCGCTGTTGGCCGCCGTGGGCACGGTGCTCGTGGCGCGTGTCACCGTAAAGGGCGCGGACCCGCTGCCCCGGCGGAGTGTGCCGCCGCGGGCCGCTCGCCTGGCCGCGAGCGTCGGGACCGCTGTGATCGCGGTGTCGCTGGTGATCCTCTCGTACGTGTCGGTGGCGGCCTGGATCCAGACCTCGTTCGGCGTCGGCACCGGGCTGCTGTCCGACCCCGGCGACCTGCTGCGCGAGTGGCTGCTGCTCGGCGCCTGGACGGGCCCGGCGACCGCGCCGCTCGGCGACTGGCTGCTGTACCGAGCCGCCGATGTGCTCATGCTGGCCGTGGTGTGGTGGGCGCTGCGGCTCCTGCCCGGCCTGCTCACCCGGACCACGGCGCCGGCGATGGCGGTGGGCGCGGTCTGCGCAACCGTGCTGGGTCTGCTGGTGAGCCAAGTCGTGCACATGGCGCTGGACGACACCGTCTCCGTGTGGGGGCCTGTGTACCTGTTCTCCAAGCTCGGCGACGGCGTCCCGGCCGCCCTCACCTTCGGCATCATGGCGGGGGTGGCGGCCCTGGTGACCCTGCGACTGGCGGGCGACCGTGACACCGGCAAGCAGGAGAAGGTCCCCTCCACGGTGTGAGCAGGACGGGGTGGCTGCTCGCCGCCGGGCCTGGCGGCTGGTTCAGTTCCGTCCGGTGAGCAGTCGTCGCGGATTGGCGATGCGGAAGGCGTACGCCGCGGCTCCGCCCAGACCGAAGCCGGGATGCTGCGGCGGCTCCGCGTAGGGCCGGTCCGAGCCCTGGACGACGGCGTCCACACCGAGGGCGCGGACGATCGCGTCGACGGCGCGCGGACCGTACGAGGACGTCTCGACGAAGACATCCGGGTCCACCCCGCTGCCGGCCCCGTCGCCCCGGGCGGCGAACCGCTCCCCGTGCAGCGGAGCGAGCCCGGCCAGCAGCGCGAAGCACACCCGCAGGCGTGGATGGCGGGCGCGGCCGAAGGCGCGGAAGGCGAACCAGGCTGCGTGCATCTGCTGGACGTAGGGGACCATCGCGGGCCACCAACCGGGCCCCTCGGACTCGCCGGGTGCGGGCCCCGGGTGGACGAACAGCGGGAGGTCGCGCTCTTCGAGCAGGTCGAGCAGCGGGGTGCACCGCGCGTAACCGGCGGCGTCGGCAAGGGCGTTCGCCGGGAGCTGGAGGCCGGCGAACCCCCGGTCGAGAACCTCGGCCGTCTCCTTGGCGTCGATGTCCCGTACGCAGGCGGCGGCCCAGGCCCCGAACGGCTCGGGGAGCGCGGCGGCGCCCTCGTGGTAGGCGTCCAGCAGGGGGCGTGCCTCGGCCGCGGGCAGCCACTCCACGCCGATCGGGGCGGACAGGGAGACGAGCGCCAGGCCGAGGCCGTCGGCGGCCGCCTGCTCCGCGCGCCGTGTCACGTCGTGGTCGGCGGGCGGGATCTCGTAGGGCGCCTCACCGTGCAGAAACAGGGTCCAGCCGTCCAGGAACGGCGGTTCACCGCGGGAGCGCAGGGCCGCCACCAGCGCGGGGGTCCACAGATGCTGGTGCACGTCGACGTTGGTCATGGCGCTTCTCCCACCACGGTTGACGCTCCTGCCACCACGGTTGCTCCTCCCACTACGCCTGACGCCTCTCCCGCCAGGGTGCGCAGTGCGCTCCGTACGTCGTCCGAACCCAGGATGTCCCGGTCCACCGCCTCCACGTCCACCCCGCAGGGCCGGTCGTCGTCCAGGCGGGGAACGATCTCCCGGATCACGCGGTGCAGGAACCGAGGTCCCCGTCCCAGGGCGGACGGTGCGGCCAGGTCCACGGCCTGGGCGGCGACCACCGCCTCCACGGCCAGCAGCTGCCGTAGCCGGACGAGGACCGTGGCCAGCCGCCGCGCCCCGAGCGCCGCGTTGGTCGAGTCGTCCTCGACGGCGTCCGCGCCATGGCGGGGGTCGGTGCACACGGGGGCGGACAGCATGCGGATCTCGGCGACGAGCGCCTGCGCCGTCTTGGCCAGCGGTGCGAAGCCCGAGCGTTCCGGACCGTACGGGGAGAGGTTCGCGGGCAGTCCGCTGACGGCGGGGGCGAGCAGGCGTCGCATGCGCTCGGCGGAGAGTGACGCGGTCTGCGTCAGGGCCAGCGCGAGGGTGTCGAAGGCGAGGGCCAGGGCCGGGGTGTGAAAGTTGCCGGAGGAGAGGATCTCGCCGGTGTCGGGCAGGACCACCGGATTGTCGCCACAGCCGTTGAGCTCCGGTCGGAGCGCGGCGTCGGCGAAGCCCAGCGCGGCGTGCAGCGCCCCGTGCACCTGGGCCGCGCAGCGCAGGCTGACGGGGTCCTGGACCCGGCGCGCGTACCGGGGATCGCCCAGCTCACCGCCGTCCAGGAAGCCGAGCAGCTCGGCCGCGGCACGGGACTGACCGGGGGCCGGCCGCAAGTCCAGTACCCGTGGGTCGAGCGGGCTCGTGTTCGCCCGGAAGCCCTCGTAGGTCAGCGCCGTGACCGCCTGGGCCAGGGTGAGGACAGCGGCCGCCTCATGCAGGGCGAGAGCCCCCTGTCCGGCCGCCAGCGGGCTCGCGCTGCACAGCACATGGCCGTCCTTCGGGCCCAGTACGGCAGGAGCGAGACCGGCCCGCCGCAGTGCCGTACCGCCGTCGAGCACCTCGCCGGCGAACTCGGCACTGCCCTCACCGATGACGACCAGGCCGACATGGGCCATCTGGCACAGATCCGATGCGCCGATCGACCCCACCTCGGGTATCACGGGATGCACCCGCGCGTTGAGCATGTCCACAAGCAGCCGCGGGATCTCCGCTCGTGCCCCGCTGCCTCCGCCCGCGATGCCGTTGACGCGGGCGAGGAGGGCGGCACGCACGAGGGGCACCGGCAGCGGGTCGCCGACCGCGTTGGCCCGTCCGCGGACCGTACGGACGCTGAACTCCTCGAGTTCGGCGCGGGGCAGTGCGTACGACGACCGGGTGCCCAGCCCCGTCGTCAGCCCGTACGTCGGCACCTGGCGGTCGACGACGTCGTCGACGACGGCCCGGTCGCGGGCGAGGCGGGGGAGCACGTCGTCGGCCAGGACGACCTCGGCTCCGTGGTGGGCGACGGCGACGACATCGTCGTAGGACAAGGTCCGCCCGTCGACGACGACCCCACTCATGAGAACCGCAACTTCTGCCCGAGGCCGCGCTCTTGGGCCTTCTTCAGCATGGCCCCGCCCAGCGCGATGTCGGAGAGGGACAGGCCGCGGTGCCAGAACAGGTTCGTCTCCTCGGCGCTCTCCCGGCCGGGCTTGCGGCCGGCGACGATCTCGCCCAACTCGCCGTGCAGAATGGTCTCGTCGAGTCTGCCGCTGTCGACATGTGCGCGCAGTGCGCCGAACGGTCCGGCGTGCGCCTGGCCCCAGTCGTCGACGACGATCTTGTCCATGACGTCCGTGAGGGAGAGTTCGACGGCGCTGTTCGTCCCGTAGGGCACGACCAGGGCGCCGGGGGCGATCCACTCGGTTTTCAGCAGCGGCTCCGGGCGTTCGAGGCGGGAGGCCTCCACCACGATGTCCGCGCCTTCCACGCAGGTCTTCCAGTCCTCGGTCACGACGACGGGCTTGCCGAGTTCCTCCTGTAGCCGCTCGGCGAAGGCCTCCCGGCTCTCGGGGCGGCGCGAGTGGACGCGGATCTCGGCGAGGTCGAAGATCCGGTCGAGCAGGCGGACGTTCCAGTACGACGTGGCGCGGGCGCCGATGTGCCCGAGGACCTTGGCGTCCGGGCGGGCCAGATGACGTGCCCCCAGTGCGGTGAGGGCGCCGGTGCGCATCTCGGTGATGGCGGTGGCGTCGAGGACGGCCACCGGCATACCGGTGCGCGGATCGAAGAGGTTGAGCAGCGCCATCTCGGAGGGCAGACCCAGCCGGTAGTTGTCCACGTAGTCGCCCACGATCTTGACCCCGGCCAGCGCGAGCGGAGCGATGTAGCCGCGCAGGACGTTGAAGTGGCCGTTGAACGCGGCATCGGGCATGAGGTGCACGCGCGGTTCGATGACCGTTTCCCCGAGGCCCTGGGCGCGCAGCCCGGCCTCGACGGCGTCGAGTATCTCGATGTCGGTCAGCTCGAGCCGTTCGATGTCCGAGCCGTTCAGGAAAGTGAACCGGACCGGTTCCATGGGGTGTCTCCCTTGCGTCTGCGCTGGCCAATTCTCAGTGGCACATCAGCCGTGGAACGTGGGCATTCCGGACGCCCTTGACCTGATTTCGTACGAACGTAACGCGGCGTTCACAGTCGGCCATTGACTGCCATTCACGCACTCGAAAATCTGCATAGGCATATGCAGTCAGGTGAGGGGCAGCCTTGATCAGATTCGACGCGGTGAGCAAGAACTATCCAAACGGCACCACGGCCGTGGACGATCTGTCCCTGGAGTTGGCCGAGGGCGGCATCACGGTCCTGGTCGGTCCCTCCGGCTGCGGCAAGACCACCACCTTGCGCATGATCAACCGCATGGTGGAGCCGACGGCCGGGACGGTGAGCCTGCGCGGACGGGACATCCGGGAGGTCAACGCCCCTGAACTGCGCCGCGGCATCGGGTACGTGATCCAGCACGCCGGGCTCTTCCCGCACCGGACCATCCTCGACAACATCGCGACCGTCCCGCTGCTGCTCGGCTGGAGCCGGAAGAAGGCGCGGGCGCGGGCGGCGGAGCTGCTCGAACTGGTGGGCCTGCCGGCCGAGATGGCGGGGCGCTACCCGAGCCAGCTCTCCGGCGGGCAGCAGCAGCGCGTCGGGGTGGCCAGGGCGCTGGGCGCCGACCCGCCGGTGCTGCTGATGGACGAGCCGTTCAGCGCGGTCGACCCGATCGTGCGGGCGGAGCTGCAGGCGGAGTTCATACGGCTGCAGAAGGAGCTGCACAAGACGATCGTGTTCGTCACCCACGACATCGACGAGGCGATCAAACTCGGAGACAACATCGCGGTGTTCCGAACCGGAGGCAGGCTCGCCCAGTTCGACACCCCCGAGCGACTGCTCGCGCAGCCCGCCGACGACTTCGTGGCCGGCTTCGTCGGGCAGGACCGGGGCATTCGCCGGCTGTCCTTCCTCAAGGCGGCCGAAGTGCCCCTGCGCGACGGTGCGGTGCTGCCGGCGACCTCTCCCGTGGCATCGGCCAGGGCGGCGGACGAGCCGTGGGTACTCGTCGTCGACGCCGAGCGGCGACCGCTCGGCTGGGCCGCCGTCGCGGAGCTGCCGGAGAGCGGCACCCTCGCGGACGCGCCGCTCACGCCGCTCGGCCACACCTTCAGCCTCGTCGGCGACTCGGCGCGGGCCGCCCTCGACTCGGCGCTCCTGTCGCCGTCCCGGCTCGCGGTGGGCGTCGACGCGGACGGCGCGGTCGTCGGGGTCGCGGACGCGCACGAACTCTCCGCGGGGGTGGCCGCGGCTGAAGTGCCCGAAGCGGCGGAGGACGCGGCCGTGGATGCGGCGCCCGAGGTCGCCAAGGACGGCGACGCGGAGTCCGGGGTGTCAAAGGACGAGGTCGCAAAGGGAGCGGACGCCAAGACCGGGGACACGGCCGGTTCCGTCGGCCCGGGCGGTGGTGAGCGATGAGCGACGGCGAACCGCTGGTCCGGTGGGCCTGGATCGGCGACCACCTGGGCGAGCTGGCCGACTACACCGGGGTCCACCTGCGCCTCGGCCTGCTGCCCGTGCTGTTCGGGCTGATCATCTCGGTGCCCCTCGGCATCCTCTGCCACCGCTGGCGATGGCTGTACGCGCCGGTGCTGACCGTGGCCAACATCCTGTACTCCATCCCGTCACTCGCCCTGTTCATGATCTTCGTCAAGTACACCGGGCTGACGGAACGCACCGTGATGATCCCGCTGACGCTGTACACGCTGTCGGTCCTGGTGCCCAACGTCGTGGACGGGCTGGCCTCGGTCCCCGAACCGGTCCGGCAGGCGGCCACCGCGCTGGGGTTCGGCCCGGTACGCCGTGTCGTCCAGGTCGAACTGCCCATCGCCGTACCCGTCGTCATCGCCGGCGTACGCGTCGCCGCCGTCTCCTCCATCAGCCTCGTCGCCGTGGGACAGCTGATCGGACAGGGCGGTCTCGGCTACTACATCACCCGTGGCCTCCAGCTCGACTTCCCGACCCCGATCGTCACCGCGATCGTGCTGATCATGCTGCTCGCGCTCACCACAGACGCGCTGCTGGTCCTGGCGCAGCGGCTGCTCACCCCCTGGTCCCGGAGCAAGGTGACGGCGACATGAACGATCTGCTGAACCAACTCGGGCTCGTGGGGGACTGGTTGACGTCCTCCAAGCAGTGGCACGGTGCGGAGGGAATCCCGCAGCGGCTTCTGGAGCACCTCACCTACAGCGGTGCGTCGCTGCTGTTCGCCGCCCTGATCGGGCTGACGCTCGGGCTGCTCGTCGGGCACACCGGCCGTGGGGCGTTCGCCGTGGCCAGCGTCGCCAACCTCGCGCGGGCGATCCCCACCTTCGGCCTGGTCGTCCTCGTCGTCACGCTCGCCGGGCTCAGCACCACCCCCGTACTGGTCGCCCTGGTCGCGCTGGCCGTCCCGCCGATCCTCATCAACACCTTCGAGGGAGTCCGGGGCGTGGACCCGGCGACCAGGGACGCCGCCCGCGGGGTCGGCATGACCGAGTGGGAGGTCCTGGTGCGGGTGGAGGTGCCGATGGCGCTGCCGCTGATCCTCCTCGGCCTCAGGGTCGCCGCGATCCAGGTCGTGGCCACCGCGACCGTGGCGGCCTATCCGGGGCTCGGTGGCCTGGGCCGCTTCATCGTCGACGGGCTCTCCCGCAACGACTACGAGCTGGTCATCGGCGGCTCGACGGTCGTCGTGGTCCTGGCGCTGGTCGTCCAGATCCTGTTCACCGCGCTGCGGCGCGTCATCGTCTCGCCGGGCCTGAGGGTCTCGGCGTCCAAGTCCTGAGTTCGTCCGAGCCCCGAGTTTGCCCGAGCCCTGAGTCTGTCCGAGCCCCAGGGCTCCGAGAAAGGAAACACCCATGAGAGCCATCCACCGCGGCGCCGCCTTCGCACTGATCGCCGCGCTGTCGCTGACCGCCTGCGGCGGCGGCGAGAGCGATGACAACCCGCTGACCGGCGGCAGCGCAGACAGCGGCGACGGCAAGTCCCTCGTCGTCGGCTCGGCGAACTTCCCCGAGAACCAGCTGCTCGCCGAGATCTACGCCCAGGCCCTGGAGGCCAAGGGCCTGAAGGTGACCCGCAAGTTCGACATCGGGGCCCGTGAGGTCTACTACGACCAGGTGGTCAAGGGAGGCATCCAGGTCTTCCCGGAGTACAACGGCGCCCTGCTGGCGGTGGCGGTCGACAAGAACAGCACCGCGACCAGCACGGACACCATCAACGCCGAGCTGAAGAAGAAGCTCCCGTCGTCGGTGGAGATCCTGAACTCGGCCGAGGCCGAGGACAAGGACTCGGTCACGGTCACCGCCGAGACGGCCAAGAAGTACAACCTCAAGACCCTCGCCGACCTCAAGCCGCTCGCCGGGGACTGGACGATCGGTGCCGGCTCCGAGTTCAAGACCCGTACCCAGGGCTGGATCGGTCTGAAGAAGATCTACGGCGTCGAGTTCGGGAAGTTCCAGCCGCTCGACGCGGGTGCCCAGAGCACCCTGCTGAAGCTGCTGAACTCGGGCAAGGTGCAGGCCGCCAACATCTACACCACCGATCCCGCCATCGTGGAGGACAAGCTGGTGGTGCTGGAGGACCCGAAGAACCTCTTCGCCTCACAGAACGTCACGCCCCTGGTCTACAAGTCCGCGGTCGACGACACGGCCAAGGGAGCGCTCAACGGAGTCTCGGCCAAGCTCACCACCGAGGACCTGACGGAGATGATGAAGAAGCTCGTCAACGACAAGGAGGACGCCTCCACCGTAGCCAAGGAGTGGCTGACGAAGGCCGGCCTCGCGAGTTGACCGGTTCGGCCACACCAACACCGTCCGTAGGGGTGTCGGCCCGATCGGCAGACGGGTCGGCAACACCACCCACGGAGTCAGGCACCGGGACGGCGGGAAAGTGTTCGCCGGAACTGTGGCCGCACTCATGCCAAGACCCTCGACGTGATGCCCATCACTCTCTGGCCGCAGCGGATCGGGCGTGCGCGATCATGATCGGAATGGACACTCGTTTCGTTGGCATCGCCGAGGTGGTCGAGACCCCGTCCGTGGCGGTCGTAGTCGACGTCATGCGTGCTTTCACCGTGGCTGCCTGGGCCTTTGCCCAAGGCGCGGAAAAGATCGTTCTTGCCGAGTCGCTGGACGACGCTCTCGCGCTCAAGGCTCGCCACCCGGAATGGGTGGCGCTCAAGGACGGTCCACCCGCGCCCGGGTTCGACACCGTCAACTCACCCGGCCTGCTGCGGTCCATCGACCTTGGCGGACGGACCGTTGTGCAGAAGACCACGGCAGGGACGGTCGGTGCCCTTGCCGTCAAGGAGGCGTCGCTGGTGCTGTGCGCCGGCTTCGTGGTGGCGGAGGCAACGGCTCGGCTCTTGCGGGCACGTAAGAGTGACAGCGTCACGTTCGTGGTCACCGGCGAGGACGGCCAGGCCGATGAAGACCTGGCATGCGCCCAGTACATCGCTCGGAGAACCACCGAGGCCGGCACGGATGCCGCCGGGTTCCTTCGCCGCGCTGCCGAGTCCCGCGCCGCCACCGAGCTGGCGGAGGGGGTGCGTCAAGGAGTCCATCCGGATGACGTCGCACTCTGTCTTGAGCTCGACCGGTTTCCCTTTGCCATGGTGGCGGCCCTGGAAGGCTCGCTCATGGTCCTGCGTCCGTACGCCGTGCCGTCGCCGACCGATGGCGGCCCGATCTGATGGAGGGCCGGTGCTGGACACGCTGGTGACGACGGCGGCTGGGGCTCTCTCCGCCACCGTGGGCGTTCTGGTCGGCGGCATCGTCACCCGCCGCGCCCACGACCGTCAGTGGCTACGTGACCAGCAACTTGCCGCCTGTCAGGAGCTGTTCAGTCACTACGCCAAGTTCACGATGGAACTCAGGCGGGCACACGGTGACCGGCGTGGCTGGGACTACGACTGGGGCGAGTGGAGCGCGGCCTTGATGCGCGTCAGTCTGGTCGCCCCTGCGGAAGTCGCGGCCGAGATCGACGATTTCGGCCGCGCCGTCGGCACCTGCCTGGACCAGGTGGCGCGGGGACGCGAAGGGGCTGCCCTTCGGGATCGGTGGGTGAGGCGCGGGCGCTCGAACCGTCGACGAGCGTGGTGCCCCGACCCCGACCCCGACCCCGACCCCGACCCCGACCCCGACTTCGACGGGACAACGCGGCGGCAGTCGGCCGTCACCTGGCGGGCGGTAGGTCGGCCAGGACCGCCTCGGGGTGGTCGGCGAGGTACTCCCGTACGACCGATGCGAAGCTCGGGTCGGGCTGAAGCCCGAGCGCGGCGGCACGTGTGTTGTCGAAGACGGAGGGCCACGACCCCACGATGGTTTCGATGGCAGGATCGGGCGCGATCGACACCAGATCGGCCACGGCGTCCCCGGCCACCTGCCGCAGCGTCGTCAGCATCTCGGCGACAGAGACCGTGAGTGCCGGAAGGTTGACCGGCAGCCCGCCGTCGAGCCGGCCCCGCCCGGTGCTGCGCTCGACTTCCGCGATGCGCAGGATCGCCTCGACCGTGCGCCGTGGCGAGGCGAGGGCCACTCGCAGGGCGGGACGCACGGGGCAGATCGCCGGGAGGCCCGCGAGCGGTTCGCGGATGATGCCGGACAAGAAGCCGGAGGCGGCGGCGTTCGGCTTGCCCGGCCGCACCGACACGGTCATCAGGCGGGCGACGCGTCCGTCGACGAAACCCCGGCGGGTGTAGTCCGCGATCAGCTGCTCGCAGACGAGTTTCTGAATCCCGTAGCTCGATCGTGGCGTGGGCAGGGTCGATTCGCCGACCACGGGCGGGAGGGGCAGCGCCGGGTCGGAACCGTAGACAGCCACGCTGCTGGAGAACACCACGCGCGGAGCCGGCCCGCCGGCGGCCGACTGTCCCCGGGCGGCTTCGAGGAGGGCGCGGGTGGTGTCCAGGTTGGTGCTCATACCGAGATCGAAGTCGGCTTCGCACTCGGCCGAGACGGCGGCGGCGAGGTGGAACAGAACGTCCACCGGCTCCGCGAACACCTCGTCGAGGCGGTCGATCAGGTCGCCGTGCACGATCTGCACGAGGGGGTCGGACGCCGAGGGCGACTCGGGCGGCACGATCCGGTCGGCGAGCACCAGGCGATCGATCGGCGCGCCACGGAACGTCCGGGTCGTGAGCAGGGTGCCGGTGAGCTGTCGTCCCAGGAAGCCGAAGCCACCGGTGATGACGATCCTCATGCGCTGTCTCCTCGGTAGTCGCTCAGCCGGCCAGGCCCCATGCCGACAAGGGCTACGACTACGTCCACCTGCGGCGATGGTCAAGCAACCGAGGGCATCCTGCACCGCACCGCCCGCAGGGAGTTGAGAATGCGCAGCACTTGACCGCGAGGTCGTTTCAGCCTTGGCGATACGTCGGCGCACGGTGTTGCGATGGAGTCCAAGAGCGGCGGCGGTACGGCCCAGCTGCCATGGTGGGCAAGCCATGCGCGCAGGGTTCCAGCAGGACGGCGGGACCGGGTGATCACCCGTATGGCGCATCGGACCGCACTCTCCGGATGCCTTGCGATGCCGGTTCCTTTCAGCTGGTGAGCCCTTGCGCTCGGCCGGGTGGGCCTGTCCGGGCTGGCTCGACCAGGGGCGCGAGGGCGCGTGTGTCGGCTTCGCCTGGTCCCATGAGCTGATCGCGAACCCGGTTCAGGTGCCTGGCATGAACGACAGCTTCGCCCGTGAGGTGTACCGGGAAGCACAGCGGCTCGATGAGTGGCCTGGGGAGAACTACGAGGGTACGTCGGTGTTGGCGGGCGCCAAGGCGGTCGCTGCCCGGGGGTACATGGATGAGTACGTCACGCGCAATTCTGTTCCGCTGAGGGCTCCGGAGGCGGATCCCGACCTTCTTCATGAGACCGGTGAGATCGACTGATCGCCCGCCGCACGCGGTCGGCGACGGTGCGGGGGTGCTCGAGGACGGCGGGGCCGGCGTCGAGGGGGAGGGAGGTCGGCGCCCGCGGCCAGGCGGTAGCCGCGGTCGATGTCGCGGTGGACAGTGCGCACGGTGAAACCCAGGCGGTCGGCGAGGTCCGCGCCGGACCACCCTCGGCGTGTCTGCAGCAGGGGCAGCAGCCGCAGCACGCGGGAGGTCGTGTCACTCGTCGTGATCTCCACTCTGCCCGTGCCAAAGGACAGAAGCTGTCCTAAAGCCCTCCTACTGTGAAGCTGTCCGCAGGAACAACACCGGAGGAATGCATGGGAATCGCTGTTCTCGGTACGGGTGGCGGCGCTCGGGCCCACATCGCGAAACTCGCCGAGCTCGGTCACGAGGTCCACGTCGGCACACGAGATCCCAGGGCCACCCTCGCGCGCACCGAGCCCGACATGATGGGCAACCCGCCGTTCGGCGCCTGGCTCGCCGACCACCCCGGAATCCAGATGCACACCTTCGCGGATGCCGCCGAGCGGGCGGCGGAGCTGGTCATCAGCGGCATCGACGGCCACAACGCGGTCGCCGCCCTGTCCGCCGCGGCGGAGCAGCTGGCGACCAAGACGCTCGTCGACTACGCCGTGCCGTACATCTACAACCCCGACCTGGAGCATCCCTGGCCCACACCCTGGGGCACGATGCCGAAGCTCGACCCGTGCGACACCGACAGCCTCGCCGAGCGGATCCAGCGCGCGCTGCCGCGGACGAAGGTCGTCAAGGCGTTCGTCACGCAGGAGCAGGACACCGTCGTCGACCCGAAGGGCGTCGGGGCGGGCGAGCACACGATGTTCATCGCGGGCGAGCACACCGACGCCAAGGCGGCCGTCACCGACCTGCTCAAGGCCTACGGCTGGACCGACATCCTCGACCTGGGCCCGCTGGTCTCCGCCCGCGGCATGGAGATGTACGCCCACATGCACTCCGCCATCGGCTTCGCCCTCGGATTCGGCACCCACTTCGGCATCAAGGTCGTCCGCTGAACGGTGGGGCACGGCCGCGGCCGGGTCCAGAATCTCCGCCGGGCGGGTGAATGTCGTCACCGGCGTGAGGCCGTGGACCGCCGTTACGGATGGCCCCCGCCGACGAGTGCCAGCGGGGGCGTTCGCTTCACACCGTTGCCCGTACCACCGCCGGTGATCGGTGGCCCGGGAGGGCCGAGCGTCAGGCGTACGGATCGAAGGGGATGCCGGACGGCTTCGCGTGGTCCAGGGCCCACTGGAAGTCGCCGTCGTCGATCTTGACGGTCGCCGAGCCGAAATCCGCGCTCATGAGCTTGTCGCGGTAGCCGGCCGGGAAGCCGTTCCAGCCGACGAGGCGCGGGTAGAACCAGTTGCCCGTGGCGTTCTCCGCCGGTTCGTCGTTGCCGTTGGCGAAACGGAAGCAGTGACTCGAGACGCCGTCCTTGTGATAGACGATCTTCGGGTGGGTGCCGTCGAAGCGGATCGCCGAACGGGCGGCCACCTGGTAGGTGTTGTGCTGGGACACAGACACGTACTGGACCTCGTTGTTGTGGATCCACACGATGACGTGCTCCCAGTCATGGGTGTGACCGAGGGCCGCCGGACCGAGGGTGATCTGGTCCTTCTCGAAGTAGCTGGCGTACATCACCGCGCACCAGCCGTTGTTGCACTTCGAGCGCGAGTAGGTGTTGGCGTTGGCCAGCTGGGCGTAGTCGTGGCACTTGCCGTTGACGTCGCCGCCGAGCTTCAGGCCCGGGTTGAGGGTGCCGTCGGTGCCGATGGCGGCGGTGGCGTAGCAGCCGTCACCGTCGTAGTCGTAGGCGGGGGAGAAGGTCTGATCCAGGCCGTCCGCGTTCTGCGGCAGCAGGGTCAGGACGTTCGCGTGGGCGGTCGCCGGGACCGCGATCACGAGCGTCAGCGCTCCGACCGCTCCGAGGAGGACTTTGGCGAGGGGCCTCAACTTGCGCATCTCGACTCCTTGTTGAGTGCCGGTCGTCAGCAGTAGAGGTTGCCGCCCGGGGAGACGCCGAGGATCGAGGTGAATCGGTTGTAGGCGTCCACGCGGCTCTGTACCTGGGCGGGGTTTTTGCCGTCGCATTCGAGGGAGCCGTTGATGGAGCGGATGGTCTGGCCGAAGCCGGCCTGGTTGACCATGGCGTTGTGGGGGGTCATGGTGCCGGGGCCGGTCTGGGTGTTCCAGTACCACAGGCCGGTTTTCCAGGCGACGGGTGCTTCGTTCTGTACGCGCCAGGGGTTGTTGAGCAGGTCGATGCCGAGGGCGTCGCCGGCGGCCTTGTAGTTGAAGTTCCAGCTGAGCTGGATGGGTCCGCGTCCGTAGTAGGCGGCCTGGCCGGCGGGGCAGCCGTAGGGCTGGTTCCAGTCGCAGTAGTGGGGGTAGTTGGCCTGGTTCTGTTCGACGATGTGGACGAGTCCGCCGGTCTCGTGGTTGACGTTGGCGAGGAAGGCGGCTGCTTCCTGTTTCTTGACCGTGTCGCTGCCGGTGTTGGCGAAGCCGGGGTAGGCGCTGAGGGCGGAGGTGAGGCCGCTGTATGTGTAGAAGGAGTTCCGGTTCGGGAACATCTGGTTGAACTGCGCCTCGCTGACGACGAAGCCTGACGGGTTGCCGCCGCCTCCGCTCGCGGGCGCGTTCCACTTCTGGTTCGCGGCGCCGGTGCAGGTCCAGATCTGCAGGCGGGTGCCGTTGGCGCTGTTGTTGTCCCGGACGTCCAGGCACTTGTTCGCGGCGGGGTTGACGACGTCGCGCGCCGCGCTGACCACCCACTGCTGGTTGGCGCCGCCCGAACAGTCCCACAGCTGGACCGCCGCGCCGTCGGCGGTACTGCGGTCGACGACGTCCAGGCACTTGCCGAGTGCGCGCAGGGTCCCGTCACCGGGGTTGGACCAGGTCTGGGCGCCGGTGCCGTTGCAGTCGTAGAGCTGTACGGCGGTGCCGTTGGCGCTGGAGGCACCCGCCACGTCGACGCACTTGCCGGCGAGTCCGCTGATCGTGCCGTCGGCGGCCTGGGCGGGGGTCACGGTGAACAGAGTGGTGAGGAGGGCGGAGAGAACGGCGAGGACCGCGAGGCGGGGTCTGCGCTGGGTCAGGGACATGGCTGAGGACGCTCCTTGGGGGTGTCGGGGGGTGGGTCGGCCGCCCCTCGGGCGGAGCGGCGGCCGACGGCGGAGCTGGATTGAAGCGCTACGGGTAGCTCGTCAGATTGGCCACGTTGGTCGTGGAGTTGGACGGACCACCGGTGTTGTTGACGACGTGCCGGATGGTGCCCGTGCCGCCGAGCGAGACCGTCACCATGCTGGTGAAGCGGACGCCCCCGTTGCTCGGTGCCTCGATGGCACGCTCGGCGACGACGCTCGGGTTGACGTTGAAGTAGCAGTAGCTGCCGAACCCGTAGACCTGGTGGCTGGTGACCGAGTCGGCGACCTTGTAGGCGGCGTAGCCCTGCGTCGAGCCGTTCATCCAGGACGCCTGGTTCGGTGGGTCGTACGGCATCTCGTTCTGGTAGAAGTACGTCCGCCCGCCGTTGCCGTTCCAGACGGTCTGGTGCTTCTGGTAGTGCTCGACGAACAGGCCGTACGCGGTGACGTTGTCACCGTTGACGATCAGGCCGGTGTCGCCGGTGTTGGTGGTCCAGCCGACGCCGTTGCCGTGGTCGGCGCGCCAGATCCAGGTGTGGTCGGCGATGACGTTGTCGCTGTTGATCACCAGGCTGGTGGTCGCCTTGCCGACGGCGGCGCCGCCGACGCGGAAGTACACGTCGTGCAGGGACGTCGGGTTGGCGGCGTGCGAGGCGGAGGAGTTGCCGGGGCCGACCTCCACGAGGGTGCCGGAGTTGGTCGTGCCGGCGTCGAAGAGCACACCGGCGATCTTGACGCCGTCGACGTCGGCCACCCGCATGGCGGTGACGCCGTTGTCCGGGATGAAGGTCGACAGGCCCAGGCCCAGGACGACGGTGTCGGCGCGGTTGACCTGAAGCGTCTGGTCGAGGTGGTAGACACCGGGGGTGACCAGCAGGTTCAGGCCCGAGGCCAGTGCGGAGTTGATCTGCGCGGCGGTGGCGCCCGGCCGCACGATGTAGAACCGGCTCAGCGGGAGCGAGCTGCCCGAGGCGCCGTTCGCCCAGCTGATGCCGTTGGAGTTGGCCCGCGGTGCCGGCACGAACACCTGGTAGGCACCGTTCTCGTCGACGTACAGGAACGGCTTCTCCCTGCTGACCGGGGACTGCGCGACCGTGGTGTACGGCGGGCTGGGGAATTGGGTGGCCGGGACGCCCTGGCTGCCGACGAAGACCATGTTCCAGTTGGAGCCGGTCCAGCTGCCGAGCTGGGAGTTGCGGGTCAGCCACTGCTGCTGGCTGCCGGAGTTGACCTGACCGTCGATCTTGGTGTCGGCGAACAGGCCGCCGCTGGACCAGCCGTTGTCGTCCAGGGCGAGGTTGCCGCGCAGATGCATCCGGCGGTACGCCGAGGCTTGCGAGACCGCCCAACGGTCGGTGCCGCTCGTCGGGTTGACGGACAGGTTCTCGGCGCCGCGCCAGAAGTTCTGCGTCGCGTTGCCCTGGAACCAGTCGGCCTCCGCGTGTACCGCCCCGTTGATCGTGACCGCGTCCGGGGACAGGCCGAGACCGGCGACCTGGGTGTAGAAGCCGACGTTGACGTCCGCGTTGTAGGAGCCCGGCTTGAACAGGACCGCGTAGCGCTGGGAGCCGAACTGGTTGGTCTCCTGCTGCTGGAAGATGGTGTTGAGCCTGCTCTGGATCGTGGACGCCGACATGGACGGGTCGAAGACGGCGACGTTCGGGCCGAGGTCCGGAGTGGTGCCGGACTGGGTCACGGGGACCACCTGGAAACGTTGGGCGGCGCTGCCGTTGCAGGTGTACTGCACGAACTGCACGCTGTCCGCGGTCGAGGCGCCGGGGTCGTCCAGGCACTTGCCGCTGTTGCGGTTGACGAAGCGGTAGGCGCCACCGCCTTCGTGGACGGGCAGCCACTGCTGGTTGGCGCCGCCGCCGTAGGTCCACAGGTGTACGGGCGCGTTGTCTGCCGTGGAGACGTCGGCGACGTCCACGACCTGGTTGGCGTTGTTGCGGTTGTTGATACGGACATAGCCGTCGCTGGTGGTGGTGAAGCTCCACTGCTGGGCCGTGGAGCCGTTGCACGAGTACTGCTGCACGACGGTGCCGTTGGCGGAGGCCGCCGACCGGGCGTCCAGGCAGCGGCCGCTCGCGGCGTTCATGACGGTCGCGAAATCGGTGGGCAGCGCGGCGGCCGCGCTCTCCGCCGCAGGCGCCGCGGTGAGCAGGGAGGCGACGGCTGCCGCGGTGACCACCGCGGAAGCGGTTGATCTGCGGCGGCGCTTGAGTACGGAGCGCAAGGATACGGAGCGCAAAGAGGTGAGCACGGGTTCTCCTTGCCGAAGGAGCGCGGGTGGTTGGGGGGAGTGGGAGTGGGAGTGGGGGTGGGGGTGCTGGATCAGCCGGTGTACGCCGCGAAGACGCGGGTGTAGTCCCAGTCGGACTGGCTCACGCCGGAGCAGCTGTCGGCGGGGCCGCCGGTGCACGGGCGGTCGCGGTTGGCGGACCAGAACGTCAGCCGGGCCAGGTGGTGCTGCTGGGCGTAGGCGAGCATCGTGCGGAAGTCGGCGACCGTGACGGTCTCGCCCTGGTCGGTGATGCCGTTCATCGACGAGATGCCCATGAGCCGGTAGGCCTGGTCGTCGCTGTAGCCGTAGGCGTTCTTCAGCGCGTTCTTGAGGCCTTCGGCGGCCCGCGTGCTGAGGTTGCCCATGTTCTGGCCGACCCCGCCGAAGTTGAACGGCATGATCGTCCAGGCGTCCACGGTCAGACCGGATGAGGCGGCGCGGTTGATCAGGCTGGTGTCGGGGCCGCTCTGCCCGGTGCCGATGGTGACGTAGACCTTGAGGCCGGGGTTGTTGTTCTTCACGGCCTTGAGCGCGTCGACGGTGCGCTGTTGCACGGTGGGGCTGTCGTAGGCGTCGGCCTCGAGATCGATGTCGATCGCCTTGAGCCCGAACGCGGTGATCACCCTCTGGTAGGCGGCGGCCAGTTCGCTCGCGCTGGAGCAGGAGCTCTCCAGCTTGTTACCGCTCCACCCGCCGAAGGACGGGACGACGTCGCCGCCGTTCGCCCGCACGGTGTTGATCGTCTGCTGGTCGACACCGCCGGTCAGCGCCCGGCTGCCGTCCCACCGCGGGTTGCAGTAGCCGTTGCTGAGCACGAAGGCGAGGGTGAAGTACCTGACCCCGGTGGCGTTGGTGACCGTGGTGGGGTTCGGCGGGCTGCCCCAGCCGTTGTAGAGGTACGGCGCCACGGCTGCCGACGTGAACGGGGCGGCGTCGTCGGGGCTGGTGATGGTGCCGGTGCCGGCCTGCGCGGGTGGCGTGCCGAGCAGGCCGGTGGCGAGGGAGAGAGCGGCGAGAGAGACAGCCGTGGGGAGAGGTCTGGGCATGGGTGCAGAGGCCCTTCGTGGGGGGTGAACAACCGAGGCCGCGTTTACCGCATGAACGGTGAATGCGGCACGCGCTGCGATGCTGACCCGTGAACCTAAAGGTCTGGACCACTTTCGTCAATACGTGAAGTAAGGCTTGAGGGAAGTGGGTTACGGCTTCCGGCCAGCTGTCGGTCGCCAGCTCCGGATGATCGGCCTGCCACTGCTGGGTGAAGGGGGTGACCGTCGCTCGTCCGCGCCGGGGCCCGCTTCGAACGCCCCAAAACCCCCTCACGGCATGAACTGCCTCAACGGGTCCGTAGAATCTGACATCTGCTGGTTACTGGACTTCCTCAACACGCAGGTGGCCTACCGTGCGTGAACCGCACCCGCTCCTCACCTACTTCATGGACGCTGCCGACGGTTGCTTCCCACCGGTCGACGGCCGGGTGACGGTGCTGCCGCCCCTGCCTGGGGGGCTCGAATGCTCGGTCGCCTTCACCGGTCACGCCGTCGTCGCCACCGCCATGACCAACCAGGCCGTATACGCCGCGGGCCCGGACGGCTTCGGCGAGTCGCTGTCTGCGGACTTCCTGCGCCACCTCGCCGGACCCACGGGCTGGATCGGCGTCACCGACGCCACACTCACGGCCCGCGGCACCGGCGGCCCCCCGCGTCTGACGGAGCTGACCGACGCAGACGACCATCCGCGTGTCCGCCACGCCCTGTGGCTGCGGACAAACGTCCAGGTCTACGGTGACGAACGTGGCCTCATCACCCTGGCCGACGGACTCGCCGGGCGGCGAGAGCTGAGTATCGAACTCCACCGCGCTCAGTACGGCAGCCGCGGACATGGGCGGTCGCTCCTCTCCGATGCCCTTTCGCTGGTCCCGGAAGGCGAACCGGTCTTCGCCGCGGTTTCCCCGGGCAATGCCCGTTCCCTGCGCGTTTTCCTCGCGTGCGGGTTCACGCCCATCGGCAGCGAGGTTCTGCTGCGTCCCGAGCGGGGGTAGCCGGCCTCGGCCGCGGTGGCGTCCTCGAAGGTGGCCGTCACCTAGGGGATTTCGTTGGATCACCGGGCGGACCGCAGGAAGATGCCGGCAATGTGGAGTCCGGCCAGGTAGATGGTCGCGGTCTTCTCGTAGCGGGTCGCGATGCCTCGCCACTGTTTCAAGCGGTTGATGCACCGCTCGACGGTGTTGCGCTGCTTGTAGGCCTCAGGGCCGAAGGCCGGTGGTCTGCCGCCCGGCTGCTCCGCCGCAGGCGGTGGCCTCGCTGATCCGCCGGGACCGGGATCACCGCCCGGATGCCGCGGTTGCGCAGGTGGTCGCGGATCGCGCGAGATGAGTAGGCCTTGTCCGCAAGGACCATGACGTCGGTGAAGGCGGGAGCGTCACCGGCCTGTCCGGCGGTGAGAATGAACGCCAGTGGCCGGCAGCGGGCATCGGCTGCCAGGTGGATCTTGGTGGTCAGCCCGCCGCGGGACCGGCCGATGGCGTGGTCGGCCGGCTCGCCAACAGGGGCCCTTTTTGCGGGCCCCGGCCGCGTGCTGGTGAGCTCACGCGACGATCGTGGAGTCCACAGACACGGCCCAGGCCAGGTCCTCATCGGCGTCGGCCTGAGCCATCAGCGCGGTGAACACCCTCCCCCCGCTTCGGCGTCCGGTCCGGGAGCAACGGCTCGATCCGAGCCCACTGCGCAGGTCGAACGGGATAGGGCAGGACCGGCTCCGTACGCGCCCTGCCGGCCACGAGGCAGCTGTCAGCAGGAGTCCTTACAGTCCTGGGCCGTCCAGCCCCGCAGGGATGGCCGCACGTACGTCACGCGGGCTCGCGCCGAGTTCACGGCGGCAGGCCTTGTTGAAGGCCTGGAGGTCGGCGATGCCCACGGCCGCGGCGATGGCGGTGATGGACAGGGTGGACGACAACAGGAGGTGCCGGGCGCGTTGAAGGCGTCGCTGCCGGATGTACGACACGACCGTGAGGCCCGTTTCGGCACGGAACACACGCGTCAGGTGTGTGTGGGAGATCCCGATGGCGCGCGCGACGTCCGGTACGGACAGCGGGCCGGCCAGGTGTTCCTCGACGTAGGCCTGTGCGGCGGCCACGAAGGGGTGGCGGCGCCCGGCGCCAACGCCCCTCGGCAACTCGGCGATGCGCCACAGAGCGGTCCAGACCTCGGCCGTGGCTCGCCGGGGAGAAGTCGGCATGGCCGTCACGGCGTGTCGGAGCAGATCGGCCAGGCGGGTGCTCTCGGCCGCGGCGTCCTGCATCACCGGCACCACCCGCGCGCTCCCGCCGTCGTGCAGCCGCAGATGGACGTAGAAATGCTCAGACCGGCCCCGATAGTGGAAGTGCACCTCCGTGTTCGGCGGCACCAGGCTGACGTGGCCGGGGCGTATGGGGTGCACCGACTGCCCGAGAGACAGCGCACCCTCGTAGTTGTAGAGGTGCAGCTGCCACAGGTCGGGCAGCCGGAAGACGTCGTGGGCGCTGGAGACGCCGTGCACCCCGATGCCGGCATTGACCACGGTGGGCGCCTCGTCGAGCCGTACTGTCACGTGTTTCACGAGGATGGAAAATTACCAGCACTGGACGATTTCAGCCCACGACTGAGCCGGTCAGGGCGCTTACGTTCGTCGCATGTCAACCAGCAAGCAACTCCTGACCTCGGTTCAGGTGGCGCGCTTCGTCGCGCAGGGTTTCCTGCGCCTGGACGGGGTGGTGCCGCAAGAGATCAATGAGCGGGCCATCGCGACCTTGACCGAGGGCCTGCCGGACGTGGCCTACGGAACTCCGCTGGGCGGGGCGTTCGCGCCGGACACCTTCGTCCACGAACTGCTCGCCCTGCCGGTCGTCGCGGGCGCTGTCGAGAGTCTGGTCGGGCCCGACCCGACCGTCGACCACCATGCGGTTCATGTGCGCTGGCCGCACGAGGGAGAGGCGCAGCCGCTCCACGGAGACGCGATCATCGACGTGCGGCCGGACGCGTTCGACATCCAGCTCATGTACTACCCGCACGAGGTGACCGCCGACATGGGCGGCACCCTCAGTGTGCCCGGAAGCCATCTGCGCAGGATCAACGAGACGGACGTCGGCCGCGTCCAGAACCTCAGGGGACAGACCCGTCTGACCTGCCCGGCCGGCACGGTCGTTCTCGTGCACCACGGCATCTGGCACAGCGGCCGCCGCAACGACACCGCGAACCGCCGCTACATGTACAAGCTCCGCCTCAACCCGACCGTGCCGCAGGTGCGTCTGTGGGACCTCTCCGACCTGCACGACCCCGCGGTGACCGCGGAACTCAACACGTACCTCCCCTGGTACGAGCAGGCCACCGGCCGACTGGAGATCTACAACCGGGTCCTGCTGTGGCGGGCCCTGACCGGTGACGACTCCTTCGATGTCGAGTACTGGGTCACACGCGTCAGCAACCGGCCTACCCTGGGGAGCCACGCATGAGGCAGCAGGTTCTGGTCCTCTATCTCTCGACGTCGACGCTGGACTCCCACGTCGTGGGCTGGTCGCAGTACGACGGGACCGGCCGGACCCACCCGACGACCGGCGACAGCGACGAGCCGCCCTATCCCACCGGGCTCGCCGCGCTGCTCGACGGGTGGCGCCTGTTCCAGGCGTCCCAGCTGCTGCCGCCTCAGGCCGGTCACGAGTACGACGTCTCCTTCCTCAAGCACGAGTTCTTCTTCGAGAAGCTGGAGGACGACTGACGGCCTCGCGCTCGTCGATGTGAGCCGGGGGCATGCGGACGGCGGGGCGGCGCATCGTCTGACGGCCCGGATCAGGTGATCAAGCGCTTCGAAAAAGCCCCGCCGACCTTCCGCCGTACCTTCGTGCCGACGGACCTGAGATGCCAAGTCATGCAGCGCGCTTACATTCGAAGCGCTTCGACAGTATGGTGCGCGCCGGGAGTATCGCGTCCGGTGTGCCCAGAGTGACCCGACGCCTTCTCCGAGCCGACGGCGCGTCACCGACACCCCAGCAGGGAACCGGGTGACGCGCGCACTGAAGGAGACAGGGATGCATGGCTCGTATGTGAGACTCACGGTTCCCTGGTGGCGTCGCGGGAGGCGAACGGCCGTGCTCGCCGCGGTGACCGCCCTCATGGCGACGCTCTTGGCCGGGTTGGGTGCCACCGGGACGGCGCAGGCGGCCACGGTGGACACGAGCGCGTGGTATGCGCTGGTCAACCGTGGCAGCGGCAAGGCTCTGGATGTGGCGGGCGCGAGCACTGCCGACGGTGCGGGCGTGACGCAGTGGAGTCGCATGGACAGTGCCAATCAGCGGTTCCAGTTCGTCGATTCGGGTGGCGGCTACTACCGGTTGAAGGCGCAGCACTCCGGGAAGGTGCTGGACGTCCTCAACTACTCCACCGCCGACCAGGCGGACGTGGTGCAGTGGGGTGACGCCAACGGCACCAACCAGCAGTTCCGGCTGGCCGATTCGTCGGACGGTTACGTCCGTCTGATCAACCGCAACAGCGGCAAGGCCCTTGAGGTGCAGAACGCCTCCACCGCGGACGGCGGCAAGGTCGTGCAGTTCGCCGACTGGGGCGGGGCCAACCAGCAGTGGCAGCTGGCCCGTGTCGGCTCCGGCACGCCGACGGCGGGAGCGCTGGCGCAGGCGCACGCCGCGGGGCGGGTCAAGGACAACGGAAACACGGTGCAGTACAGCTGGCCCGGCGTCTACTTCGAGGGCCGCGTCAGCGGCACCGGCGTGGGCATCGTGCTGAACGACTCGGCCGCCGACTACGACGTCCAGATCGACGGCTCCACCGTCGCCACGCTCGTCACGCCCGGCAACACCACGCACTGGATCAACGGCCTGTCCAACAGCACGCACAGCGTCCGGGTCGTCAAGCGCAACGACACCCCCGGGGACACCAGCACGTTCGGCGGCTTCGTCGCCGCGCCCGGCGGCACCGTACTGAGCAAGCCCGCCGCCCGCAGCCGCCAGATCGAGTTCATAGGCGACTCCCTCACGGTGGGCTACGGCAACCTGTCGAACTCCCGCACCTGCACCTGGGACCAGCTCAAGCGGAACACCAACTCCGACGTGAGCTACGGCGCCCTCACCGCCCGGAAGCTGAACGCCGACTACCAGATCAACGGCTACTCGGGCCTCGGCATGGTGCGCAACTACAACGGAGGCCGTACGGACGTCACGTACCGGAGCTTCTACGACCGTGCCCTGCTGAACGACTCCGGCGACGTCTGGCAGAACCCGGGCACCTGGCGCCCCCGGGTCGTGGTGGTCAACCTCGGCACCAACGACTTCTCGACGGCCATCAACCCCGGTGAGCCGTGGACGTCCGACAGCCTCGCGGCCGGCTACCGCACCGCCTACGGCGACTTCATCCAGAAGCTGAGGACGCGCTACGGGGCCGACACGACCATCGTGGCGGTGGGCGCCGGCCAGTACGCCGGACATGTCCAGCAGGTCGTCAAGGCGCGCAACGACGCCGGTGACAGCCGGGTCCGCTACTGGTTCCTCGACGACTCGGGCCTGGACTTCCTCGGCTGCGACTGGCACTACTCGGCCGCCGACGACCGACTCATCGCCGACCGGCTCACCTCGTTCATCGCCGGTCTGCCGACGG
This sequence comes from Streptomyces cyaneochromogenes, assembly GCF_003963535.1. Lineage (GTDB taxonomy): Bacteria > Actinomycetota > Actinomycetes > Streptomycetales > Streptomycetaceae > Streptomyces > Streptomyces shaanxiensis. The sequence continues at coordinate 10,154,824 of NZ_CP034539.1, forward strand.
GCTGGTGACCGACACGCGGCTCAGTGCGGCTCGGACTGAGGGAGGGTCTGCGCGCACCAGATCGTCTTGCCGTTGGTGGTGTGCCGGGTACCCCACCCCTGGGTCAGCTGGGCGACGAGCAACAGGCCCCGGCCGCCCTCGTCGAAGTCGCGGGCCCTGCGCAGGTGCGGTGCGGTGTTGCTGGAGTCGGAGACCTCGCAGATCAGGGAGGTGTCGCGAATCAGCCGCAGCCTGATCGGCGGCTCGCCGTACCGGATGGCGTTGGTGACCAGCTCGCTGACGACCAGCTCGGTGACGAAGGAGGCCTCCTCCAGGCCCCACGCGTCCACCTGGTCGACGGCGAACTTCCTGACGCGCGGCACCTGCGCGGGGTCCGGCTCGACGTCCCAGTCGGCGACGTGGTGGCGGGCCAGCGCGTGGGTGCGAGCGAGCAGCAGAGCCGCGTCGTCGGTACGGTGATCGGGGAGCACCGCGTCGATCACCGTGTCGCACAGGGCCTCCAGTGAGGTGGCCGGCTGTTTCAGGACCCGCTGCAGTTCGGTGATTCCCTTGTCGACGTCGCGTGCGCGGCCGTCCAGCAGCCCGTCGGTGTAGAGGGCGAGCAGGCTGCCCTCGGGCAGTTCGAGCTCGGTGGCCTCGAACGGTAGCCCGCCGATGCCGAGCGGAGGCCCCGGCTGGGCGGTCACCGGGGTCCTGGTGCCGTCCGGGGAGATGATCAGCGGCAGGGGATGGCCGGCGCTCGCCAGCGTGAACCGCCGGGAGACCGGGTCGTAGACGGTGTACAGACAGGTGGCCCCGGACTCGCCGGTCGGCTGGAAGTGGCCGGTGGGCTGGAGATCGCTGGCGAGGTGGAGGACCAGGTCGTCCAGGTGGGTCATCAGTTCGTCCGGCGGCAGGTCCACGTCGGCGAGGGTGCGGACCGCCGTGCGCAGCCGGCCCATGCTGGCCGAGGCGTGCAGGCCGTGACCGACGACATCGCCGACGACCAGGGCGACCCGGGCCCCGGACAGCGGAATGACGTCGAACCAGTCACCGCCCACTTCCGCACCTGCCCCGCCGGGCAGATAGCGGGATGCCACCTCGACCGCCTCATGGTTCGGCAGTCCCTGCGGCAGCAGGCTGCGTTGCAGGGTCAGCGCGGTCGTGCGCTCGCGCGAGTAGCGGCGGGCGTTGTCGATGGCGACGGCTGCCTTGGTGGTCAGCTCCTCGGCGAGGATCAGGTCGTCGGCGGTGAAGGCCTCGGGCCGGTCGAGCCGGGTGAAGGCGACGACCCCGAGCAGCGCGCCGCGCGCCCGGAGCGGCACGGTGATCCGGCCGGTCAGCCCGTCGGCGGCGAGGGACCCGTCGATCACCGGGTTGCCCGGTGGCCAGTGGGCAGGGTCGGCGGCGAGCCCGGGCCCGAAGGCCCATTCGCCGCCCTGGCCGGGTTCAGCGGCGAGCTCCACCGTGGACCTGCCGGTGGCCAGGCAGCGGGCGGCGACGGAACCGGGAGGGTGGCTGACCGGTGTCGTGGGCCCGGGAGCTCGGTCGGTGTCGTCCTGCGCGCTGTGCCGGGCGGCACGGCTGAGCACGATGGGCTCGCCGGAGGTGAACGCGGACACGGACGGTGGTTCCTCTCCGCGCAGCACCTCGTCGAAGAGATCCACGGTGACGAGGTCGGTGAATCCCGGCACCGGGGTCGTGGCCAGCTCCTGGGCGGTTCCGATCACGTCGAGGGTCCGGCCGATGCCGCCGCTGGCCTGGTTCAGGATGAGCAGGCGCTGCCGAGCCCAGTACTCGGCGCTCATGTCGAATCCCCAGTTGGCGATCGCGCAGACCCTGCCCCCGGCATCCCGGACGGGCCAGATGCTGGTGGCCCAGGCATTGGCGTAGTCACTGCCGCGAGGGCGGAAGACGGTGATCAGACGCGTGGGTTCGCCCGTCCTCGCCACTTGGGCGAGTGCGTCCGTGTAGGGCTTGTCGTCCCGCTCGGGAAACAGCGTGCGGTCGAATTCGGGAAACATCTCGCGGTACTTCCTGCCGAGCACTTGCTCCTCGGAGTGCGCGATCACCCGGCCCGAAGAGGCGTTGATCCACAGAAAGCGCAGGTCAGGGTCATACACGCCCAGCGCGAAGGGCGACTGCTCGAAGGCCCGGTCGGCGATCACCGGGCGGCTTCCCCAGCGCTGGACGGTCACCGCGTGACCCAGTGCCCGCCCCTCGGGGCCGAAGAGTGGGTGAGCCGTCACCACGGCGTCCACCGTGGAACCGTCCCGGTGGCGCAGGAGGATGAACCCCGTGGGGTCGGGGCCGGCGCCGTAGCCCTCGGGGAAGCCGGGTGGTGGGGGATCGACCAGCAGGTCGGTCACGGGGCGGCCTACGGTGTCCTGCGCCGTCCAGCCCAGCAGCAGTCGGCACCCCTCGCTCCAGCCGCTCACCATGCCGTCACGGTCCACGACGGCCACAGCGGTGGGCGCGTCCTGTGTGCCGGCCATCTCCACGCGCCACGCCTCCGTCCGGACAGCCGTGCCCGTCAGGGCTGGTTTCCAGCGGCCATCTCCAGCCTAGATCGGCCGCCGCTCCACGGCGCTCCGGCCGGTGCGCTCGGGTGTGCCAGGTGCCGGAGCGAGCGGGGCTGGAGCCTGAGCCTTCGCACCCGTTCGACAGCAGCCGCGGCGCGTCCGCCGACAGGGTGAGGTCGCGGTGGGCGGGGGTGTCGAAGTCCTTGGTGAGGGCGTGCGGGTCGTACTCCGGGTCGAACTCGCCGGGGCGGAAGCGGACCGAGAGCTGGCGGCGGACGGCCGCGTCGAGTGTCCGCCTCGGGGTGTCACCCGACGTACTGGCGCACCGCGTCCGTCCTCAAGCCTGGCCGGCCCACAACAACGAGACGGGCCGCGACGTCACGTCCTCCTCGGTCCTCCCGCTCGTCCTGCACGAGTACGACCTGCCCGACTGGACCGACGAGGACCTGTCGATGCGCTTCGTGAACGGCAGTCGTCGATCGCGGAAAGGTGGGGTGTGTGCGGCGTGCATGGCAGACATATGGGATTCCCTTGCGGGGAGTGGCACGACGTATCGAAGCGCTTCGACACCATGGGGGTCATGGGAATTGTCAAGGATCAACATCGTTGATTCAAGCAGGGCGGAAGAACAGCCCCTCCAGTACGTCGGAGGAATCTTGGAAGCGACTCTTGTGCGCCCATAGGTGTTCACTTAACCTCGCAGCAACATCGAAGCGCTTCGACTGTGAATCGCCATCGCAGTGATGGGATGTTCGCTTTCGGCTCGGCCAGTTCCCATCACGACACCGCAGCCGACGGCCACCGCCGGGTGTCCAGGTGCGCCATGAAGGGTTGACGCAATGACGCCGAATGCCGCCTCCGCCTCCTCCGGACCGAGCCGGAGAAGCTTCCTCGCCTCGACTGCGGTCGCCACCGCAGCGGAGGCGGGTGGGATGCCGCTGCTCACCGCCTGCGGCGGGTCCGACACCGCCTCGCGCGAGGGCGCCACCTCGGGCAAGGCCGCCGATCTTCCTCGCCGCGCTGTCGGCGGTGAGCACCGACCTGTACGAGGCCGCCGCGATGGACGGCGCGGGGCGCTGGCGGCGCATGTGGCACGTGACGCTGCCCGCGCTGCGCCCGGTGATCGCGCTGCTGCTGGTGCTGCGGGTGGGTGACGCGCTGAGCGTGGGCTTCGAGCAGTTCCTGCTCCAGCGGTACGCGGTGGGTGCGGGGGCCAGTGAGGTCCTGGGCACCTACGTGTGGAACATGGGTCTCCAGAACGGCGACTTCAGCTATGCGGCGGCGGTCGGCCTGGCCAAGGGAGTCATCGGAGTGTGTCTCGTCCTGGGCGCGAACAAGGTCGCGCACCTGCTCGGCGAGCAGGGGGTGTACAAGAAGTGAGCCTGAACACGCAGCTCATCCGCAGCCTGAAGGCTCCCGCCCGCCCGGTGTGGGAGGAGCCGCCCGGCAAGGCCGGGCTCACCGCCAAGAGCGCCTTCCTCGCGCTGTGCTGCCTGGGGGTGCTCGGGCCGCTGTGGATCGTGATCGTCACCAGCCTCTCCCCGAAGCCGGTGATCGACCGGGTCGGCGGTCTGGTCTCCACCAACAACCGATGGGCGGCCGTCGACACGCTGTACCGGACCACCGACGGCGGCCGCACCTGGACGTCCCTGAAGGACACGGCCGTCTTCGACGTCTCCGAAACCCCCTACCTCAAGTGGGGCAAGGACAAGCCCAAGTTCGGCTGGTGGATCCAGGCCGTCGGCCTCGACCTCTTCGACTCCCGGCACGTCGTCTACGGCACCGGCGCCACCCTCTACGGCACGCGCGACCTCAAGAACTGGGCTCCGCAGATACGCGGGATCGAGGAGGCGTCCGTGGTGCAGATCGTGTCGCCGCCGGCCGGAGAGGCCCACCTGATCAGCGGATCGCGGGACATCGGCGTGCTCTACCACGAGCGGTTGACCGCCTCGCCGTCGCGCGGCCTGTCCACGAACCCCGTGTTCGGGTCCGACGTCGGACTCGCCCAGGCCGCGGCCAGACCCTCGTACGTCGTGCGCACCGGCTCGGGCGACAGCGGCAACGGCGCCTACTCGAACGACGGCGGACAGACCTGGGCGCCCTTCAAGGCGCAGCCCGCCGCCGCCAAGGACGCGCCCGGCCCGATCGTCACCAACGCCGACGGCAGTGTGTTGCTGTGGTCCCTCGCGCACTGGGACGGCACCGTGTACCCGGCGCAGCGCTCGGCCGACAACGGCGCCACCTGGTCCGAGGTCGGCTCCCTCCCGAAGGGCGCCGTCCTGCTCGCGGACCCCGTGGACCCGAAGCGCTTCTACGCCTACGACACGACCGCCGGCACCCTCCGCGCCAGCACCGACGGCGGCCTGACCTTCACCGCCCGGGCCACCGGCCTGCCGACCGGTGACGCGGGCTTCCAACTGGCCGCGGCCCCGGGACGCTCCGGCGATCTGTGGCTCAGCGCCAAGGCGAGCGGCCTGCACCGCTCCACCGACGGTGGCGCCACCTTCACCAAGCTCGGCAGCTGCCGGGCCGCCCACACCCTCGGGTTCGGCAAGGCCGCCGAGGGCGCCTCCTGCCCGGTGATCTACCTTGTCGGTGCGATCGACGGCTCCAACGCCGTTCACCGCTCCGACGACGAAGCGAAAACCTGGACGCGGATCAACGACGATCAACACCAGTGGGGCTGGATCGGCACCGCCATCACCGGCGACCCACGCGTCCATGGCCGTGTCTACCTTGCCGCCAACGGACGTGGTGTGCAGTACGGGGAGCCTGTCTGATGCCTGACCTGAACGATGTCACCCGAGGCCGCCTTCTCTTCGGCGGCGACTACAACCCCGAGCAGTGGCCCGAGGAGACCTGGCACGAGGACGTCCGGCTGATGAAGGACGCCGGGGTCAACTCGGTCACCCTCGGCGTCTTCTCCTGGGCCAAGCTCGAACCCCGGCCGGGGGAAAGGGAGTTCGGCTGGCTCGACCGGCTGATGGACCTCATGCACGAGAACGGCATCGGCGTCGTCCTCGCCACCCCCACCTCCTCGCCCCCGCCCTGGCTGGGCCGATTGCACCCGGACACCCTGCCCGTCACCGAGGACGGCCGCACCGAGTGGTGGGGCGGCCGGCAGCACTTCTCGCACTCCAGCGCCACCTACCGGCGTTATGCCGCAGCCATCACCGAGGACCTCGCCGCCCGCTACGGCGGCCACCCGGCCCTCACCCTGTGGCACATCAACAACGAGTACTGCACCTTCGACTACGGCGACGAGGCCGCGGCCGCCTTCCGCCGCTGGCTGCGCGAGAAGTACGACGCGCTCGACGCCCTCAACGAGGCCTGGGGCACCGCCTTCTGGAGCCAGGGCTACGACAGCTGGGACAGCATCCTGCCGCCCCGCCTGCCCCACTACATGCGCAACCCCACCCACGTCCTGGACTTCCGGCGCTTCACCTCCGACATGCTCCTGGAGTGCTACGCCGCCGAGCGGGACATCGTCCGCCGGTACTCCCCGCACATCCCCGTCACCAGCAACTTCATGTCGCTGTGGGTGGGCCAGGACGCCTGGCGCTGGGCGCAGGAGGAGGATGTCGTCTCCGTCGACATCTACCCCGACCCGCGCGACCCGCACGGCGCCCAGAGCGGCGCCGTCGTCCAGGACATGACCCGCTCCCAGGCGCGCGGGCCGTGGATGCTCATGGAGCAGGCGGCCGGTCCCGTCAACTGGCGGGGCGTGAACCACCCCAAGCCCCGCGGCCTCAACCGGCTGTGGTCCCTGCAGGCCGTGGCCCGCGGCGCCGACGCCGTCTGCTACTTCCAGTGGCGGCAGTCCCGGCAGGGCGCGGAGAAGTTCCACTCCGGCATGGTCAGTCACGCCGGGGAGGAGGGCCGTACCTTTCAGGAGGTCAAGCAGCTCGGCGCGGAAATGCAGCGGATCGCCGCCGAGGTGAGCGGCCGGACCATCACCGCGGACATCGCGGTCCTGCACGACTGGCACGCCTGGTGGGCCGGCAACCAGGACGGCCGCCTGTCCACCCAGGTGGAGTACCCGGACGTCCTGAGCGCCTGGCACCGGGCCCTCTGGCAGGCCCACCTCACCACCGACTTCGCCCACCCCGAGCACGACCTGACGCCGTACTCCGTCGTCGTCGTGCCGCAGCTGTACGCCCTCACCGACGCCGCGATCGACAACCTCCTCGCCTACGTCCAGCAGGGCGGCACCCTCGTCTGCGGCTTCCAGACCGGCGTCGCCGACGAGGACGACCGGGTCCGCCCCGGCGGTATGGACGCCCGGCTGCGCGAGCTGTTCGGCATCCGCACCCTGCACGAGTGGTGGCCGCTGGACGCCGGGGAGGCCGTCACCTGCGAGGGCTTCCGGGGGACCCTGTGGTCCGAGGAGCTGGAGGCCGACGGCACCGCCGACGAGACGCTGCCGTACAAGGGCGGCGAACTCGACGGGCTGCCCGCCGTCCTGCGCAAGGGCCGGGCCTGGTACGTCTCCACGCTCCCGGAGCCGGAGGCGCTGCGCGACCTGCTGGACAGGGTCGCCTCCGGCGCGGGTGTCCGGCCGGTGCTCGACGGCCTGCCCGACCAGGTCGAGGCGGTACGGCGGGGCGAGGTGCTGTTCGTGCTGAACCATGGCCGCGAGCCGGTCACCGTCGAGGTGCCCGGCACCCACCACGACCTGCTGACGGGAACGTCCGTCACCGACCAGATCACCCTCGGACGCTACGGAGTGGCGGTGCTGCGGCCATGACCTCGAACAATGGGATCGTCCACGGAACCTGGGAGCCGGACCCGGCGGCCCGCTGGGAGGACGGCTTCCTCAGCGGCAACGGCCATCACGGCGCCCTCGTGTTCGGGGAGCCGGACGCCGAGCGGGTCGTGGTCACGCACCACACCCTGGTACGGCCGGGCGGTGACGACGAACACCGCCGGCCGCCCCGGCTCGCCGCGGAACTGCCCGCCCTCCAGGACAGCCTCCTGGCCGGTGACCACACCGCCGCGGAGGGCTTCACCGACGGCCGTCCGTTGCACTGGGTGCGGCCCTTCCACCCCGCCTTCCAGGTCCGGCTGGCCCGCCCCGCCGCCGACCGCAACGACTACCGCCGCGACGTCGACTTCGCGACGGGCGTCGTGCGGGCCACGTGCGCCGGCTGGACCAGCCGCGTCTTCGTCTCACGCGCCGACGACGTGATCGTCCAGCACGTCACGTCAGCCGACGGCACCCTCGACGTCTCCCTGGACCACCGCCTCCCCGGCGCCCCCGCCCACCTGGGCGTCGGCCACGGAGCCGTCCTCACCCCCGAGGGCGCCCTGCTGAGCCTGCGCGCCCGCTACCCCGACAGCGACCGCGCCTTCACCGGCGTCACCCTGGTCGCGGTCACCGGCGGCACGACGGTCCTCGCCGCGCCGGGCGCGCACATCGAGGGCGCCCGGTCCGTGCTGCTCCTCACCCGGGTCCGGCGGCACACCGGCGAACTCGACGTGACCGCCGAGGGCCGCGCCCTGCGGGACCTGCCCACGGACTACGACGAGCTCCTCGAACGCCATCTCGCCCTCCACCGCACCGCCTACCAGCGGGTCACCCTCGACCTCGCCGCCGACCCGGCCGAACGGGCCCTGCCCGGCTCGGAATTGCTGAAGCGGCCGCGCAGCGCCGCCCTCCTGGAACGGCTCTTCGCGGCCGGCCGCTACCACCTGCTGTCCGCCGCCGGCCTCCTCCCGCCCCGCCTGACCGGCCTGTGGACCGGCGACTGGGACACCGCCTGGTCGGGGGCGTTCACCAACGACGCCAACCTCAACCTCCAGACCGCCTCCGCCGCGGCCGGCGCCCTCCCCGAGGTCACCGAGGCCCACGCGAACCTGATCCACGGCCAGCTGCCCGACTGGCGCGACAACGCCCGCGCGGTCTTCGGTGCCCGGGGCGTGGTCGCCCCCGCCCACACCGACGGCGAGTCGGGCCACTCGTACCACTTCAACCGCGAATACCCCCTGCACCTGTGGACCGCGGGCGCTGACTGGCTGCTCAAACCGCTCGTCGACCACGACGAGACCCACGGCACCCGCGACCCGCGCACCGCGTCCGCCCTCACCGAAGTCGCCCTGTTCTACGAGGACTTCCTCACCCGCACCGACGACGAAGGCAACCTGGTCGTCGTCCCCTCCTACTCACCCGAGAACCGCCCGGCGAACGCGAGCTGGGGCACGATCAACGCCGCCATGGACCTCTCGGCGGCCCGGCACGCCCTGCTCACGGCGGCCGACTACCACCCGGACACCCCGGACGCCGACCGCTGGCGCGCGCTCGCCGGCCGCCTGCCCCCGCACCGGGTCAACGCCGACGGCGCCCTGGCCGAGTGGGCCTGGCCCGGTCTGGAGGACACCTACGACCACCGTCACCTGAGCCATCTCTACGGAGTCTGGCCGCTCGACGAGATCACCCCCTACGACACCCCCGACCTCGCGGCGGCCGCCCACCGCGCCCTCGAACTGCGCGGCGCCGAGAACGACTCCGCGCACGGCCACCTCCACCACGCGCTCATCGCGGCCCGCCTCAGGGACGGCGACCGGGTCGCCCACGCCCTCGGCCAGGTCTTGGACGGCGACTTCTTCCACGCCTCCTTGATGAGCGCGCATTACCCCAACCGCCACGTCTACAACGCCGACGCCGCGCACACCCTGCCGGCCGTACTGATCGAGATGCTCGTCCAGTCGACCCCCCACCGGCTGGTCCTCCTGCCCGCGCCGCCGTCCGCTCTCCCGGCGGGCCGCCTCACGGGTGTACGCACGCGGTTCGGCGCCGAGGTCGATCTGACCTGGGCACCCGAGGGGGCGAGGGCGGTCCTGCGGCCGGCTCGCACCGTTCGAATCGAAGTCAGGACTTCTTCCGGCGACGCGGAGCCGATCGACCTGGTCGCCGGAGAGGACCACGTCCTCAGCATCGGGACGTGGTAGCAAACCCCCACATCTCCCCCACCCATGGAAGGGACACCATGGTCAAAAGCACTATGCGCAAGATCACCATGGCGGTGCTCGCCCCGGCGATGGCTCTCGGAGCCACCGTCGGATTGGCCGCCGCCCCCGCTTCAGCGGCAGTCTGGAACTCCTGCGACCAGTGGGCCAGCACGAACCTGAACGGCTACACGCTCTACAACAACATCTGGGGCTCGGGTGCGGGCGGCCAGTGCATATGGGCCAACTCCGGGACCGGCTGGGGTGTCTGGGCCGACCACCCCAACACCGGCGGCATCAAGTCGTACCCCAACTCGACGAAGTGGATCAACAAGACGATCGACAACCTCGGCTGGCTCACCAGCGACTACAACGTCAGTGTCCCGTCGTCCGGCGCGTACAACACGTCGTACGACATCTGGGACTCCGACCACGACTACGAGATCATGCTCTGGGTCAACTACAACGGAGCCGTCGGCCCGATCGGCGGCTACCAGGGCAACGTCTCCCTCGGCGGCCACAACTGGAACGTCTACAAGGGCACCAACGGGTCCAACGAGGTCTTCTCGTTCCTGCGGACGTCCGACTCCAACTCCGGCACCGTGGACATCAAGCCGATCCTCAACTGGCTCGCCTACGACAAGCGCTGGATGGCCGGCAGCGAGACCATCAGTGAGGTGCAGTTCGGCTACGAGATCACCTCGTCGTCCGGCGGGCTCAACTTCACCACCAACAACCTGACGGTCAACGGAGGCTGATCCGGCATCAGGGCTGCATCCCGGGCCCGCGGCGCGCGCCCGGGATGTAGCCCGGGATGCGACCCCGGATCAGTAGCCGTAGATCATCTTGTAGGCGACCTCCGGGAGGAACTGTCCGGCCGTGGAGCCGCTTCCCACGCCGCAGTTGCCGTCGGACTCGCCCGGGACCTTGATCCACAGGAGCATCTCGGCGCCCCCGCCCTGTTGGGTGGGGGTGCCGATACGGCGGCCTGACGGGTTGCACCACTGGCCGTTGGAGCCGTTGCCGTTGCGGCTGGTGTCCACGACGAACGGCTTGGTGTAGCCGTACCGGGCGGCGAGTTCCCTGTTGACGGCATTGCCGTACGCGGTGTTCTCGGCCGTGGTCAGGTAGTTGGAGATGTTGAGCGAGAAGCCGTGGGCCTGCCGCACGCCCGCTTCGTGGAGGCGCTGGGCCATGGTCGCCGCGCTCGCCCAGGCCGGGTTGCCGGCGTCCATGTAGACCCAGGTGTTGGGGGCCTGGCGGTTGAACTCGGCGAGCGCTCCGGTCAGCATGCTCTCGCGTTCGTCGATCTGGGCCTGGGTCATGCAGCCGTAGTCCCCGAGGGAGTCCGGTTCGAGGACGACGACGGCCGGGCGGCCCGCGATCCCGCCCGCGAACTGCGCGATCCAGTTGGCGTAGGCGGACGGCGAGGAGGCTCCGCCCGCGGAGTGCCCGCCGCAGTAGTCGCGGTTGTAGATGTTGTAGGCGACGAGAAGGGGCAGCTTGTCGCGGGCGTCGGCGGCGCCCACGTACGCGCCGGTCGCGGTGCCGATGGTGCCGCTCCAGGAGCCGAACCAGCGGGCCGTCGGCGTGTTGGCGATGGAGGCGTTGATCGCGGATGTCCGGCCGTCACCGGGGTTGGCGGCGACCCACCGCTTCGCGCTGGAGTCGGGGTCCACGTAGAACCCGCTGGTCATGGTCGTCGGGTCGGCCGCGTGGGCGGACGGGGCGGTGGCGAGCGCCAGCGGCAGCGCGGAGAGCGCTGCCACCAGGGCGAGGAGGCTGCGGCGCATGACGGGTACCTCGGCTTTCTTGAGAGGGAGGCGTCCGAAGGTCGGCGGAGAGAGGTGGGAGCGCTCCCATCGGAAGAGCTCCCCACGGCAGAGTCGGGTCAGCAGGTCGAGTTGGTCCCAGTCAGGAGGCCGAGCCGCGGGTGGCGGCGGGGGTGCCGCCCAGCGTGGTCAGCACCGCGTTGTACGCGGGCTTCTTGTTGCCGCCCCGGTCGAAGAGCAGCGGGTTCTCCGAGGCCCGCCAGGAGTCGCTGTCGCGGATGCCTCAGACAGTGATGCCGGTGCAGCGTGCGACGTTCATGCAGGCCCTGACCGTGTTCGCGTACGCGGTCGGCGACGCCTGCGCGATGTCCAGTTCGGTGATCTGGACATCCACGCCGAGGGCGGCGAAGTTCGACAGCGTGGTCTGGAAACTGGCGGGCGGGCCGCCGGTGCCGAAGTGGGCCTGGAGACCGACGCAGTCGATGGGCACGCCGCGCGCCTTGAAGTCGCGGACCAGGCGGTAGACACCCTGGGTCTTGGCGTCGCTCCAGTTCTCGATGTTGTAGTCGTTGTAGCAGAGCTTGGCCGCCGGGTCGGCGGAGCGCGCGGTGCGGAACGCCTGCTCGATGAAACCGTCGCCCAGCACGTCCCGGAAGACCGAGCTGCGGAGCTGGCCGCTGGGGCCGTCGGCGAAGGCCTCGTTGACCACGTCCCAGGAGTGGATCCTGCCCTTGTAGCGGTTCGCCACGGTGGTGATGTGGTTGTTCATCACGCCGCGCAGGGTGTTCGCGTCCCTGATGGAGCTGACCCAGCCGGGCAGCTGGGAGTGCCAGACCAGGGTGTGGCCGCGCAGGCGCTGGCCGCGGGCCTGCGCGCGGTTCGCGATCTGGTCGGCGGGGCCGAAGTTGAAGGTGCCGCGGGACGGCTCGGTCGCGTCCCACTTCATCTCGTTCTCGGGCGTGACCGAGTTGAACTCACGGTCCAGGATGCCGGTGTACATGCCGTCGCCGAGCCGGCCCGCGGCCACGGCGGTTCCGAAGTACCGTCCGGACTGGGCCGCCTGGGCGCCCAGGGTGGAGGCCTTCACGGCGTCGTCGGGTGCGCCGGTTGCGGTCACGGGGGTCAGCAGGACGGTCGCGGCCAGCAGGCCGAGGACGGAGGCTCGGCGACAGCCGAGTCGTTTCAGCGGGTTCATGGTTCTCCTCGTGGGGGGAGGGTGTGGGGGGTTGCGTGGTGCGGTCGGTGGACCTCCTCGGGGTGGGGGCGATCGGTGGGCCGCTTCAGGGCGTGGACAGGTCGAACCGCGTGACACGGACCGCGCCGCCGAGGGCCTGCGTGGCGTGGTTGAAGAGGGCGAATCGGTAACCCATGAAGAACCGCCAGTCGTTGCCCAGGGAGAAGGCGGGGCCGAGGCGGGTGAAGGTGGTGCCGTCGGTGCTGTAGGAGAAGCTGCCGAGGCGTCCGGTGCCGGGGCGGATGTCCGCGCTCGCGCGCAGCCAGACCCGGCTGCCCGGGGCGGCCGCGCTCGCGACCTCCGTGCCGGTGCCGGTGGTGTTCCAACTGCCATCCATGGTCAGCCCGTTGACCATCACCAACCGCGGCACGCCACCGTCGCGCTTGACGCCGATCCAGGCGGAGGAGTCCCGCAGCAGCGCGAGTCCGGCCCGGTCGCCGTCCCGCATGGCGGAGTGGTCGAGCTGGACCGTGGCGGTGGAGGTGGGGCCCTGGATGCGGTGCGTCAGGGTGTTGCGGGCCCAGTAGAGGTCGTTGGTGACGGTCGCGGTCCGCAGGGTCAGCCCGCCGCCGACCGACCACTTGGTGTTGTCCGGGTTGTGGTTCCACTCCCATCGCGGGTTCAGCGCCGGGCCGTCGAAGGTGTCCACGCCGGTCATGGGGGTCACCGGGCGGGGCGGCGGGGGCACGACCGGGCTGGGATACGAGGCGCCCCATGCGCCGTCGACGAGCTGCACGACCGGCCAGCCGTCCGAGGTCCAGGTGACGGGCGCCAGGGCGGGCATCCGGCCGCCGGGGTAGGCGTCGACGAAGGCCAGGTAGTACCAGGCGCCGTTCTGCGTCTGTACCAGCCCGCCCTGGTGCGGGACACCGCCGCCGGGGATCGGCCCGCGCAGGTCGAGGAGGACCTGCCGCATCGTGTACGGACCGAAGGGGCCGCCCGACGATTTCAGGATGTACTGGCCGTTCGCGGGGCGGGTCAGGAAGATGTAGTACCGCCCGTTGATCTTGTAGAAGCGGGAGCCTTCGAGGGTGCCGACGCTCGACGGTGTCGTGAACACCTGCTGGGTGCGGACCTGGGTGCGGCCGTCGGGCGAGAGCTGGGCCACGCTGATGGTGGTGTTGCCGTACGCCACGTACAGGGTGTCGTCACTGTCGACGAGCAGCCCCGCGTCGTAGTAGGGGGTGCTGATCGTCGTCAGCCTGTTCCACGGCCCCTCGGCGGCGGTGGCGGTGTAGACGTAACTCCGGGCGAAGTCGATCTGGCCGAGCCAGTAGAAGGTCCTGTTGCTCGGCCGGTAGGCCAGTGACGACGCCCAGATCCCTCGGACGTAGCCACGGGCGCCGTTGAGGTCGTACTTGGCGCCGAAGTCGAGCGCGGGCACCGAGTGACCGGCGATCTCCCAGTTCACCAGGTCGTACGACCTGAGGACGGGCGCGCCCGGCGAGTAGTGCATCGTCGAGGCCGAGGCGTAGAAGGTGTCCCCGACGCGGATGACGTCGATGTCCGCGAAGTCCTGCCAGATCACCGGGTTCGGGTAGGTGGCCGGGGCGGCGGTCGCGAGGTCCGGGGCCGCGGCCGGCGGAAGCAGGGCGCCGGCGGTCAGGCAGGTGGCGGCCGTCAGGGCGCGGCGACGGGACATCGGTTGATGAGGCCATGACATATCCATGTGTGGCGTTCTCCCTGTGCGGCTCAGGGTTCGGGATGTTGAACGTGCATCGATTTGTCGGCAACTGTGGATGATAGGAGGCCCATGCGTCCCGTCAATCCTTTTCGCATTATTCGATGCTCGTGTCGAAACATTCGACGCGGGGGGTGTGAGTCACTGCAGGTCAATTGCCTGTGCGAGACGGATGCGCGTGGTGTTGACATGCTCGTGCGTCCCTCTACCATCCAAGGCGCTGCAAGTTTCCGAACGGCATGCGAAATTTCGAACCCATCTCCAGCTCTCTCGCAGTGTCATGGACGTGACACCATGTCAGCGTCACCCGCCCATGGCGCTCATCCGGTAAAGGAGCCCTTGGTGCCCAGACGATCAGGCGGACGGCTGCTCCGCCTCCTCGCGACCACTGTGCTGACGGTCTCCGCGTCCCTGACGGCCTCCGCGCACTCTCCCGCCGCGGCCGCGCCGGGCGCCCGGCGCTCACTCCGCCGCTGGGCTGCAACAGCTGGAACAGCTTCGGGTGCGGGATCACCGAGGCGCAGGTCCGCGAGGCCGCCGACGCCATGGTGTCCTCCGGCATGAAGGACGCGGGCTACCAGTACGTCGTCGTCGACGACTGCTGGTTCGACCCGCAGCGCGACGCGGCGGGCAATCTGCGGGCCAACCCGACCAAGTTCCCCAGCGGCATGAAGGCGCTCGGGGACTACATCCACGGCAAGGGCCTGAAGTTCGGCATCTACCAGGCCCCCAACGAGAAAACCTGCGCCCAGGGCGTGGGCACCTACCCCGGCTCCACCGGCAGCAAGGGCCACGAGGCCCAGGACGCCAACACGTTCGCCTCGTGGGGCGTGGACTACCCCCCCTCTGCTGGCGGTCAACCAGGACCCGCTGGGCTCCGGCGGGCGCCGGGTGCGCGACGACGGCAGCACCGAGGTGTTCGCCAAGCCCCTGTCCGACGGCTCCGTCTTGAGAAGAGGGGTTTCACGATGACGAGGTCAAGGTCCCTCTTATGGGCCGCCGTGGTATCGGTGCTGGTCGTCCCGAGAATGGGAGGCACGGCACTGGGCCACGGCCGGGGCGGCCGTGTGACAGTCCCAGATCAGGGCCGTGGCCCCGGCGGCGGTGGAGGCGTTGTCCACGTCCACGCAGCGGCCGGACGCGGTGCCGCGCAGCCGCGAGGTGGTGGCGGCCTGCGGGCTGCCCCCGCTCACCTGGAACACGGCCACTCCGTGCGCGGGGACGCTCGCCGAGATCTGCCCGGACGTGCTGGACGTGCCGCCGGTCCACAGGTGGGTGAGGGTGAACCCGTCTCCCTGGTCCAGATGCGGCCGATCACCCTCGTGCTCGACGGCCGAGGGCCCCTCGTCCAGGCCTGCGCCGCCACCTCTGCCGCTTCTGCCGGTCTCCCGCCGAGCAGCGCGAGACACAGCACTGGTGGTGTACCCGCCAAGGCGGACCACAACGGCTCCCGCAACATCGCCCACCGGGCCGAAGCTATGTGGTGGCGGGGCGACCAGGTAGAGGGCTGACAAGGCCACAGACGCCGAAGCCCTGGTTGCCCGAGACGGGGGCAACCAGGGCACGTGGCCTGTCGGTCAGGACTCCTTGACGGCCGTACCGGTGACCGTGTCTCCGGACTTCGTGACCTTGTACTTCACCTTGGCGCCGCTGTGGAAGTGGAAGGTCAGGTTCGCCGTCTCGCCCTCACGCAGGGACTTGAGCGTGTCGGCGGTCAGGATGATCGTGCCGTTCGGGACGTCTGGCCGGAAGGCGATGTTGAACTCCTGGAACGGAGTCCAGCTCGTCAGGCCGGCGTTGGTGCCGTCGCCGTACGTGGCCTCCATCGTCGCCAGGTCGTCTCCCTGGTACTTCGTGGGAATGGCGAACTTGTCCTTCGTGCCCGTGGTGTCGGAAAGGACCGGGGTGTCGTAGGTGATCACGTCGATCTGCCAGGGCAGACCCTTCGAGAACCGGGCCTGGAGCGTCGAGTTGACTCCGTACGCACGGTCACCGGCCAGCTTGGTCAGCGTCGACGCCCGCAGGGCGATCCGGTCCTCGAAGAGGGTGTAGTCCCGGCCCTCGACCAGCTTGGTGTCGCCGTGCCACAGCCCGCGGAACTTCAAGCCGTTGCGGTTCAGGGTGAGCGACTGCACCTCGATCTGGCCGGACTTCTTCAGGTAGATCCGGTCGAAGGAGGCGGTTCCGGAGCGGGTGGTCCAGCTCGACTTGATCCACGCGAAGAGCGCGGGGTCGCGCCACTTCAGGGTCTGGCGGTTCAGGTAAGCGAAGCCCGGGTCCCACAGGGCGGTGGTCACACCGGCGGTGCGCGCCAGGTGCCCGATGTGCTCGTAGTACTTCAGCGCCTCGCCCCGCTCGATGCGGGAGGGGTGGTTGTCGTCGGGGTAGGCGAGCAGGCCGTACTCACCGACGTAGACGGGGATACCCCGGTCGGTGAAGATGTGCTTCATCCGGGCGAAGACGTCGTCCGCGTCGTTCCGGGACTTCTCGTCGTACCGGGTGCCGCCCGCGATGTTCACACTGAACGGGAAGAAGCTGTAGTAATGCACGGTGGCGACGAGGTTCTTGTCGCCCAGCCCGCTGATCGTGGTGTACAGGCTGTCCATGAAGTCCTGGGACGGGGTGCCACCCGGCGTGGTCAGGACGAGCAGACGGTTCTCGTTCCCGCCGCCCGAAGCGCGGACGACCTTGTGGAACGAGGTGTTCAGTTCATGCACCAACTCGGCCTTCCGTGCGTCCGAGACATCGCCGAAGGTCGGTTCGTTGATGCTCTCGAAGAGCAGGGTGCGCGGCTCGTCGCGGAACGCCGCGGAGATCTGCTTCCACAGGGAGTCGAAGCGGGCGAGCACCTGGTCGCGGTCCGCGGAGACCTCGTAGACCCACTGCCAGGAGTCGTGGTGCACGTTGAGCACGACGTAGAGGCCCTCGGCCTGCGCCCAGTCCACCACCTCCTTGACACGGCTCATGTACGCGGCGTCGACGGCGTACGGCGCGGTGTCCTTCTGGTAGTTGCTCCAGGTCACCGGGATGCGGACGCTGCGGAAGCCCTGCTCCCGGACGGTCCTGAGCAGCTCCCTGGTGGCCTTGGGGTTGCCCCAGGACGTCTCCTCCGGGATCGCGTCCAGGGTGTTGCCCAGGTTCCAGCTGGGCTGCATCGCGTCGACGGCGTCCATGGCCCGGGCCGGAACCTTGCCCGTGGAGAGAGCCTGCGGTGCCGAGTCGCCCGGCGCGGCGGTCGCGGTGCTGCCCGCCAGTCCCAGGATGACGAGCAGCGCCATCAGCAGGCCGGCCAGGCGCCCGGGGCCGGGTCTGCCCTGGCGCGCGGGTTGCCGTATGTCCTTCACGTGTGATGCCTTTCGGTTGGTCGTGTCCTTGCGGCCGACGGTTCGGGTTGGTTCCGTCCGTGGTCGGAGAGGCCCCGTTTCAGTGGAGAGCGAGAAGGCGTTCAGTCGTCGAGGGGCTCGTAGTCGAACCAGTCGAAGTGGACGGTGCCTGCCGTGGCGTACATGCCGATGACCCGGCCGGTGAAGCCGCCGGCGACCTCGGTCGACAGGTAGCGGCCGTCGAGTGACGCCAGCTCGGTGAAGGTTCCGTCCGGGGCCTCGATGCCCAGGGAGATGACGTCGGGCCCTGTGCAAGGCCCTTGCGGTTCCGGCGGGTTGACCGTGAGGGCGAGGACCACGGGCCCGGCGGGTACGGACCGGGTGGCCACGACCGTGCGCAGGGAGCCGATGCGCGCGATCACCCGCACCTCCGTGCCGGACGCCTCGATCTCGTAGTGGTGCTGCTCGTCCAGCCGTACGGCGAGGCCACCGCGCCCCTGCTCCGGGTCGATCAGGGTGCGTGCCCGGCAGGTGAGGTGCTGCTGACGGCGGCCGGTGAACACCGCGTCGGGCTCGTCCAGGGAGTCTCCCCGCGCGCGGAGCGTCAGCCATCCGGGGCGCTCCTCGGTGGTGCAGAGCTCGGCGGGGCGGTCCCGCAGGGACATCCAGGCCGGCCCGAGTTCGCTGAGCTCGAAGTCGTCGCGCCGTTCCGCGGCGGGGGTGGGGGAGAGCGGCCAGGGGAGCTCGGGCAGGTCCAGGGTGACCTCGCCGACGACCGGCCAGCCGTCCTCCCAGGTCACGGGAGCCAGGAAGGTCTCCCGGCCGAGCACGTGCCAGCCGGGGGTGCCGCCGCCCGGCCGCACGCCGAGGAACACCATCCACCAGGAGCCGTCAGGGCCCTGGACCAGGTCCCCGTGCCCGGTGTTCTGCACCGGGTGGTCCGTGGAGCGGTGGGTGAGGATCGGGTTGGCCGGGCACGGCTCGAACGGGCCGGTCGGCGTCTGGCCGCGGGCGATCGACACGCCATGGCCGCGCTCGGTGCCGCCCTCGGCGATGAGCAGGTACCAGTAGTCGCGGATCCGGTACAGGTGCGGCGCCTCCGGAGCCTTCGCGCCGGGGCCGCCGGACCAGACCTTGTGCGGCGTGCCGTGCGTCTGCCCGGTGGACGGGTCGAGCCGGACCTGCGACACCCCGGCGACGGTGCACCAGCACGTGCCGTCCTCGTCCCAGGCCAGGTCGGGATCGATGCCGGGCACTCCCGGTGCCGGGATCGGATCCGACCAGGGGCCGGCCGGGTCGGTCGCCGTGACGATCAGGTTGCCGCCGCCCTCGGTGCAGTTGGTGACGATCAGCCAGAAGCGGCCGTCGTGATGCCGCAGGGTGGGGGCGTAGATGCCGCCGGAGGCCCACGCCTTCGTCAGCGGCAGCTGTTCCGGCCGGTCCAGGACGTTGCCGATCTGCCGCCAGTTCACCAGGTCACGACTGTGGAAGATGGGTGCGCCGGGGAAGTACTCGAAGCTGGAGCAGACGAGGTAGTAGTCGTCGCCGACCCGGCAGATGCTCGGGTCGGGGTGGAACCCGGGGATCACGGGGTTGGTGGCGCGGGCGGGCGGGTTCTGAGCGGGCACCCTCGGGCGTCCTTTCGTGGTTCGTGCAGTGGGCGGCAGGGGCGGCGCTCAGGGAGCGGCCGGTTCCGTGCGGGTGATGCGGAACAGCGCCGCGGACGGCGCGGTGGGCAGGGTCACGGTGAGGTCGGCCGTGTCCGGGTTCCAGACGGCAGCGGCTGGACGTGCGGCGGGGTACAGCACCTCGACACGGGCTGCGCCGCCCGCCGGTTCAGGCAGCCGGAGGGTTGTGGTGGCCGCGCCGTCCGGGCGGCGCCAGACGGTGAGGTAGGTGGTGGTGGGGGTGTGCAGGGCGAGAGCGATCCAGGGGTCGTCCCAGGCGGGGAGGCCGAAGGGCCAGGAGGGCACGGCCTGCGGCAGGTCGGCGCGGATGGCCTTGTACACGGCCACCGCCTCGTGGACCAGGGCGCGGGCCTCGGGCCCCAACTCCAGCAGGCCGCCGGAGAGATGGATACGGCCCAGCAGAGCGCTCGCCATGGTGAAGGCGACCTCGTCGAGGGAGTCGTCCGGCTGCGGATAGGCCCACACGGCGCCCTGCTCGGGGGTGACGGCGGTGGGCGCGGAGGCCGCGATGGGCGCGTAGCGCTCCAGGTTCTGCTGGTCGCTGGTGGACTGCAGTTGCAGCCGCGACAGCATCGCGTCGTCCCAGCGCATGCCGCCCGAGGCGCAGTTCTCCACCACCAGGTGCGGATAACGGTCCAGGATGCCGTCGAGCCAGTCCAGGTGGGCCCGGTTGTGGCCGAGCAGGCCGGCGCCCGCACTCTCGCCGGGGTGGGCGCTGGTGCCAGAGCCGGGGTCGATGTTGTGGTCGAGCTTGAGGTAGCCGACGCCCCATTCGCCGACCAGCCGGTCCACGACCTGGTCCAGGTGGGCGCGGGCGGCGGGGTGGCGCAGGTCCAGGTGATACCGCCCGGACTCGGTGACGCGGACGCCGTCGCGGCGGAAGAACGCCTCGTCGGGCAGGGACTTGGCCATGGGGCTGCGTACGCCGATCACCTCGGGCTCCAGCCACAGGCCGGGCACCATGCCGCGCTCCCGGATGCGGTCCAGGACCTCGTGGATGCCCTTCTCGCCGGGGAAGCGGGAGGCGGACGGCTCCCAGGCGCCGACGGTGGTCCACCAGCCGTCACCGTCGTCGTACCAGCCGGCGTCGATGACGAAGTACTCCGCGCCCGCGTCGGCGGCCGCGTCGATGAGCGGCAGGAGCTTGTCGGTGGTGGGCTCGCCCATCAGGCAGTTCATGTAGTCGTTGAAGATGACGGGCAGACCCTGGTGGTCGGGGTGCGGGCGGCGCTGGACGCGCCGGTAGCGGGTCAGCGCGGCGAACGCGCCGTCGGGGCCGCCGTCGGGGCTGAAGGACAGCGCCACGGGTACGGTGCGGAAGGTGGCGCCCGGTTCCAGCGGCTGCCGCCAGCCGTGATGGGAGTCGGTGGGCCCGAACAGGGCCAGGTAGGCCGTCCGGTCGCGCTCGGCGCACTCCCAGCGCCAGCCCCCGCCGTTGTGCTCGACCTGCCAGACCCAGGTGCGGCCGGTGCGCCGGTCCGTGAGGCCGCCCATGGGCAGGTGCCCGCAACTGGACCAGGTGCCCTGGCCGGTCAGGGCGAAGCCGGAACGGCCGTTCGCGTGATGCACGCGTCCACCGTGGTCCGGCGTGGTCAGCCGCAGCGGGCGGCGCTGCCAGCGGCATTCGGCGAGCCAGTCGTTGTCCGCCCACAGCAGGTCGGCGGCGTCCAGGTCCGCCGGGTCCGGCGTGGTGAGGCACCCCATGGCGAACGAGCTGACCGACTCCAGGTGGAGCGTGTCGCGCCCTTCGTTGCGCAGGGTCACCTCGCTGCGGAGCACGGCCAGGCCGTCCGGCGACCGGTAGGTCACCTCCGCGACCAGACCAGTGTCCGGGTCGTGGAGTTCGACGGTCAGGACGTGCCAGTCACCCTCGCGGGTCGCACGGTGGGACCGGTGGCGCAGCCGCTCGCCGAGACCCGTCTGGACCAGCCGGCTGCCCGACCAATTCCTCCCGTGCCCCGTGGCCGTCACTTCCACCAGAGGCAGGGACCCACGAGGGTCCTTGGCGGTCTCCCCGGGCAGTCCGAGGTAGGTCAGGCGGGCACTGCCGTCGTCGCCGAGGTCGAACTCGAGATACAGGGCCTCGTGGCCCCAGCGGAAGTTCCGCTGTTCCGTTTCCATGGTGGCCTTTTCCGGGTCAGTGGCCGCGCAGGACCGCGCAGGCGCCGGGCGGCAGTTCGTGGGCCGTCGTACCCGTGAGCAGGTCGTGGCCGGGATCCGGCAGAGGCACGGTGTCCTCGGTGTGGTTGATCAGGACGTGCCAGCGGCGGCCGTCGGCCGCGTGCCGGGTGACGGCTTCGACACCGGCCGGCAGGCCCGCCAGCTCCGGCTCGACGCCGGCTTCCTTCAGGAGCCGCCCGACCAGGGCGCCGTAGTCGGCGTCGTCCAGGTGGGTGGAGAGGTACCAGCCCTGTCCGGTGCCGATGCGGTGCCGGGTGAGTGCCGGGCTGTCGGTGAGCATGCCGTGGGTGTAGGAGGCGACGGTTTCCGCGCCCTCGGTGTGCAGCGACTCGCTCCAGACGGTGCCGTGCGAGCCGTCCGACAGGGTGATCCGCTGCTCCTTCCGCAGGGGCCGGTACTCATCGACGCGGATGCCCAGCGCCTCGCGCAGCGGTGCGGCCGGGTAGCCGCCGAGCCGGGCGTGCACGCGCTCGTCGACGTAGCCGGCGGCGTGCTGGACGAGGAGTGTCCCCCCGCCCTCGACGTAACGGCGCAGGTTCTGCGCGCCCTTGTCGGACAGCAGGAACAGGGAGGGGGCGATCACCAGCCGGTAGCGGCTCAGATCGTGCTCCGGGTGGGCGAAGTCCGCTGTAACGCCCGCGTCCCACAGCGCGCGATGCGCCCCGGCGAGCGGCGCGTGGTAGTCGAGGCGGGGGGAGGGCAGGCCGTCCGCCTCCAGTGCCCACATGGCGTCCGGGTCGTCGAGCACGGCCACCTGCGCGGTGACCGTCGAACCCGCCAGCTCCGCGAGCGCGGCGACCGCCTCGCCGGTCTGTGTGACCTCGCGGAAGATTCGGCTGTCGGGACCCGCGTGCGGGAGCATCGCCGAGTGCCAGGTCTCGGCGCCGGCCCGGGACTGCCGCCACTGGAAGAACAGGGCGCCCTCCGAACCGCGCGCGATGTGGCCGAGGCTGTGGCGCAGTACGTCGCCCGGCTCCTTGCCGATCACCTGGTCGCCGTCGTAGACGGTGCTGGTGCCCTGCTCCATCAGCAGCCACGGGCGGCCGCCGGCCAGGGAGCGGGAGCGGTCGGCGTAGAAGGCCACATGCGCGGCGCCGTCGAGGCCGTTCGCGTCCGGGTACTGGTCGGAGCTGACGATGTCGAGTTCGCGGGCGAACGCCCATACGTTCAGCCGCAGGTCGTAGGGCAGCATCAGGTTCGTCGTCACCGGCCGGTCGCTGTGCTGGCGGATCGCGTCGCGCTGCTCGCAGTAGGCGGCGATGATCTCGTCACCCCAGAAGCGGTGGAAGTCCACTGTCTGGGCGGGGTTCTTGTGGTACTGCGTCGCCCGTGGGGGCAGGACCTGCTCCCAGGAGGTGTAGCGCTGGCTCCAGAAGGCCGTGCCCCAGGCCTCGTTGAGGGCGTCCAGAGAGCCGTGCCGGGCGCGCAGCCACACCCGGAACGCCGCCGCCGCGTGGTCGCACCAGCAGAGCGTGCCGTACTCGTTGTGCACGTGCCACAGCGCGAGGGCGGGGTGGTCGCCGTACCGTTCGGCCAGCCCGGAGGCGATCCGGCGGGCCGCGCTTCGGTAGGCGGGCGAGGCGAGACAGTAGGTGTCGCGGCTGCCGTGCACGAGGCGGGTGCCGTCGGCCCTGACCGCCAGCGCCTCAGGGTGGGCCAGGGTGAACCAGGGCGGCGGCGAGGCGGTCGGGGTGGCGAGGTCGACGGCCACGCCGTTCGCGTGGAGGCGTTCGATGTGGGCGTCCAGCCAGGTGAAGTCGTAGCGCCCCTCCTCCGGTTCGAGCAGGGCCCAGGAGAAGACTCCGAGGGTGGCCAGGTTGACCCTGGCCCGGCGCATGAGTTCGTCGTCCTCCTTCCAGACCGGCTCGTCCCACTGCTCGGGGTTGTAGTCGCCGCCGAAGGCGAGGCCGCCCAGGCGGTTGGTGACGCTACGTGCCGTCATGGCGGTGAGCCTTTCCCGTCAACTGTCGAAGCGCTTCACTTCGGAGGGAAGTTAACGGACATGTTTCGAGCGAAACAAGGGGCTGTGCAGGAGGGAACTTTGTCTCTACTGGGCCATTGACAGCCGACGAGCGAGAATGACAGCGTCGATGCGCTTCGACAATTCACTCTCCACCCCTGTGTCCACCGCCCGTCCACGCTCGACTGCCGAGGGATCTGTCTCGTGGCTTCTCCGTCCTCCAGCGCTCCCCGGTCGTCCTTCCGTGACCCCGCGCTCGCGCTGAGCAAGCGCGTCGACGACCTGCTGGACCGGCTCACCCTGGACGAGCGGCTCGCCATGCTGCACCAGTACGTCCCGGCCGTCCCACGCCTGGGCATCGCCTCGTTCCGCACCGGGACGGAGGCGTTGCACGGTGTCGCCGGGCTGGGGGTGGCGACCGTGTTTCCGCAGGCCGTGGGGCTGGGGGCGACATGGGACGAGGATCTGGTGCGAGCCGTCGCCGAGGCGGTCTCGGTCGAGGTGCGCGCCTTCCACCGGCACCGGCCCACCCCGTGGGGGTCGGGCACCAACGGCCTGCAGATCTGGTCGCCCGTGGTGAACCTGCTGCGCGATCCGAGGTGGGGGCGCAACGAGGAGGGCTACTCCGAGGACCCGCTGCACACCGCGCGCCTCGGTACCGCCTATTGCCGGGGCCTGGCCGGCGACCATCCCGACTACCTGCGCGCCGCCCCGGTGCTCAAGCACTTCCTCGCCAACAACAACGAGACCGGCCGCGCCGTCACCTCCTCCGGCCTGCGTCCCCGCGTGCTGCACGAGTACGACCTGGCTGCCTTCCGCCCGATCATCGCCTCCGGCGCGGCTACCGGCGCCATGGCCGCCTACAACCTGGTCAACGGCCGCCCCTGTCACGTCAGTCCGCTCCTGGAGGACGAACTGCGGCGCTGGGCGCGGCCGACCGGTCATGAACTGCTCGTGGTCAGCGACGAGGAAGCACCCTGCAACCTGGTGGAGCTGGAGCACTACTTCGACGACCACCCCACCTCCCACGCCGCCGCGCTGAAGGCCGGCATCGACAGCTTCACCGACCACCGCGAGGACAGCGCGACCGTGATCGGCCGACTGCGCCAGGCGCTGGAGAGCGGACTGATCGAGGAGGAGGACGTGAACCGGGCGGTGCGCCGCCAGCTCCACCTGCGCTTCCGCCTCGGCGAGTTCGACCCCGACCTCGACCCGTACGCCTCCATCGGCCCGGAGGTCATCGACAGCCCCGCTCACCGCGCCCTTGCCCGGCGCGCCGCCACCGAGTCGGTCGTGCTGCTCAAGAACGACGGCCTGCTGCCCCTGGACCCGGGGCGCGCACCGCGGATCGCCGTCATCGGGCCGCACGCCGACGCCGTGTACGAGGACTGGTACAGCGGGACCCTGCCGTACCAGGTCGGCATCGCGGCCGGCCTGCGGGGCGCGTTCGACGGGCACGGCGAGGTGGTCTGCGTCTCGGGCGCCGACCGGATCTCGCTGCTCTCCCGCACCTCCGGCAAGCCCGTGGGCGGGACCTCGTTCGACGTCCAGGAGTGGGGCGACGGCGTCCTCACCCTGCGCGACGCCGACACCGGCCGTTACCTGGCCATGGCGGACGACGCCGCGCTCGTCGCGGACCGGACGCTGATCAAGTCCTGGTTCGTCGACGAGACCTTCCTCCTGGAGCCCGCCCCGGACGGTGAGGGCGACACCGTTGTCCTCCGCCATGTGCGCACCGGTCGCTACGCGGCCCTCGACCCCGCCGACGGCCGGGTGCGGGTCACCGCCGAGAACCCCGAGGTGGCCGAGCGTTGGCATCGCGAACTGCTGCGCGACGGCGCCGCAGAGGCAGGGGCCGCCGCCGAGCAGGCCAACGTGGCGATCGTCGTCCTCGGCAACCACCCGATGATCAACGGCCGGGAGACCGAGGACCGTACCGGAATCGCCCTGCCCGAGACGCAGGAAGCGCTACTGCGCACCGTCGCCGCCGTGCGCCCCGAGACCGCCCTCGTCGTCATGAGCAGTTACCCCTACGCGGTCGACTGGGCCCAAGAACACCTGCCCGCCGTGGTGTGGACCTCCCACGGCGGGCAGGACACAGGTCACGCGCTGGCCGCCGTCCTGCTCGGCGCGGCCGACCCCGCCGGGCGACTGCCGCAGACCTGGTACCGGGGCGACGACGCACTGCCCCACCAGCTCGACTACGACATCATCAAGGCGGGATGGACGTACCAGTACCACCGGTCCGCGCCCCTCTACCCCTTCGGACACGGCCTGTCCTACACCGACTTCGCCTACGGTGACCTGCGGATGTCCGCGTCGGCCATGGCCCAGGACGGGGCGGTGGACGTCGCGGTGACCCTGGCCAACACGGGCCCGCGGTCCGGTAGCGAGGTGGTCCAGCTCTACGTGCGAGCCCTCGACGCCCGCTACGAGGCACCCCGTCTGCGGCTCGCGGACTTCCGCAAGGTGCGGCTCGACTCCGGGCAGAGCCGGGAGGTGACGTTCCGCCTGCCCGCCGAACGACTGGCGCACTGGGACGTGGCCGCGGGCACCTTCACCGTCGATCCCGGCCGCTACGAGGTGCTCGTCGCCCGCTCGGCCGAGGACATCGTCCTTGGCGCACCGCTCACTGTCAGCGGCACCGCACCCGCACCGCGCGCACTGGTGGGCCGGCGTACCCTCGCCGTCGACTTCGACGACTACGCCGGCATCACCCTGGTCGACGCCACCCGCGAACGGGGCGACGCCGTCGCCCCGGCGGATCCCGCGCGGCCCGCGACCGTGCACTTCCGCTCCGTCGACCTGTCCGGGGCGGCCCGTTTCGAGGCCGAGGTCGCGCGTGAGGCCACCGGCCACGGCGAGGCGCGACTGGAGGTACGGGCGGGCGACCACCTCCTCGCGGAGATCGCCGTACCGGCCACCGGCCACCGCCACACCTGGACGACCGTGACCGCCGCGACGGCGCTACCGGGCGTGGGGCACCACGACCTGTGCCTCACCCTGCACGGCGACTTCCGACTGGCCTCCTTCCGCTTCACCGCGACCGAAGGCGCGGTCGCGGGCGACACACCGAACACACCGAACACGCGGAACACGCCGAACACACCGAACCCACCGACCCGGTTCAACGAGGACGATTCCGAATGAGCACCCCGCCCTGCCCGAAGCTGCCCGCCGGCTTCCGCTTCGGTGCGGCCACGTCCGCCTACCAGATCGAGGGCGCCCACGACGAGGACGGCCGCGGACCGTCCATCTGGGACACCTTCAGCCACACCCCCGGGCGCACCCACGCCGGTGCCACCGGGGACAAGGCCGCCGACCACTACCACCGCCACCGCGAGGACGTGGCCCTGCTGCGCGATCTCGGCGTCGACGGCTACCGCTTCTCCATCGCCTGGTCCCGTCTGCTGCCCGAGGGCACCGGACCGGTCAACGCCAAGGGGCTGGACTTCTACGACCGCCTCATCGACGACCTGCTCGCCGCCGGTGTCGCACCCGCCGTCACCCTCTACCACTGGGACCTCCCGCAGGCCCTGGAGGACCGCGGCGGCTGGCGCGTGCGGGAGACGGCCGAGGCCTTCGCGGCCTACGCGGCGCTCGCCGCCGGGCGCTACGGCGACCGGGTGGAACGCTGGATCACCCTCAACGAGCCCTACTGCTCCGCCTTCGTCGGCTACGCCGAGGGCCGGCACGCCCCCGGCGCGCGGGAGGGACGGGGCGCCCTGGCCGCCGCCCACCACCTGCTCGTCGGCCACGGTCTCGCCGTCAGCGCCCTGCGCGCCTCCGGGGTCCGCGAGATCGGCATCACCCTCAACCTGGACCGCATCCACGCCGCCTCCGACCGGCCCGAGGACCGCGCAGCCCTGCGCCGCGCCGAGACCCTGCACAACGACGTCTGGACCGAGCCGCTCTTCGCCGGACGCCACCCCCGCGACGAGGCCGAGACCTGGGACGGGCTCGCCGACGGCCCCTGGCGGCTGCCGGGCGACCTGGACCTGATCGGCGCCCCGCTGGACTTCGTGGGCATCAACTTCTACCGGCCCCTCACCGTGGCCGCCGCGCCGCACCGGGCGGCCGACCCCGAGCAGCGCACCGCCGTGGACGTCGGCGTGGCCGAACTGGACCCGTACGGCACCCGGCACACCACCATGGGCTGGCCGGTCGTCCCGTCTGCGTTCACCGAACTGCTCTGCGACCTGCACGCCCGCTACCCGCAGTTGCCGCCGGTCTGGATCACCGAGAACGGTTCGGCGGAGGCCGACACGGTCGCACCCGACGGCCGCGTCCACGACCCCGACCGCATCGCCTACCTCGCCGACCACCTCGCCGCCGTGGCCGACGCCGTCACCGCCGGTGTGGACGTACGCGGCTACTACGCCTGGTCGCTACTGGACAACTTCGAGTGGGCGCGCGGCTACGACCAGCGCTTCGGCCTGGTCCACATCGACTACGGCACCCTGACTCGCACCCCCAAGGACAGCTACCACTGGTACCGGGGCATGATCGCCGCGCACCGCGCGGGGACGGAGGAACCTGCCCGATGAAGTTCACGGACGGCTACTGGCTGATGCGTCCGGGCTGCACAGCCCGCCACGCCACCGAGGTCGGCGATGTGCGCGTCGACGACCACCGGATGACCCTGTACGCACCCGTGAAACACGTCAGCCGACGGGGGCAGACCCTCAACAGCCCGCTGCTGACGGTGGAGTGCTGGTCCCCGGCCGAGGGGATCATCGGCGTGCGGACCACCCACCACGCCGGATCGGTGCGCGGGGGACCGGAGTTCGCGTTGCCCGGAGCCGATGCGGCCGCCGGCAAGGTGCGCCGGGAGGGGGCGGTGCTGGAGCTGTCCTCCGGCGAACTGACGCTGCGGGTGGACACGGAACAGCCGTGGCGGCTGGACTTCACCGACGGCGGGCGCCTGCTGACCTCCTCCGGCGAGCGCGGCACCGGCTTCGTCACCGACGCCGAGGGCCGACATCACATGGTCGGCCAACTCGCCCTGGGAGTCGGTGAGTTGGTCTACGGGCTGGGGGAGCGGTTCACCCCGTTCATCAAGAACGGGCAAGTGGTGGACATCTGGCAGGCCGACGGCGGCACCAGCAGCGAACAGGCCTACAAGAACATCCCGTTCCACCTGACCAACCGCGGCTACGGCGTCTTCGTGAACCACCCCGGCAAGGTCGCCTACGAGGTCGGCTCGGAGGCCGTCGGGCAGGTCCAGTTCAGCGTCGAGGACCAGTCGCTGGAGTACTTCGTCGTATACGGGCCGACCCCGAAGCAGATCCTGGAGCGCTACACCGCGCTCACCGGCCGCCCGGCGCTGCCGCCCGCCTGGGCCCTGGGGCTGTGGCTGACGACGTCGTTCACCACCGACTACGACGAGGCCACCGTCCAGAGCTTCATCGACGGCATGGCCGACCGCGGCATCCCGCTGAGCGTCTTCCACTTCGACTGCTTCTGGATGCGCGCCTACCAGTGGTGCGACTTCGAGTGGGACGCCGATACGTTCCCCGACCCGGAGGGCATGCTGGCCCGGCTGAAGGACCGGGGACTGCGGATCTCCGCCTGGACCAACCCCTACATCGCCCAGAAGTCCGCGCTGTTCGAGGAGGGCATGCGTGAGGGCTACCTCGTCCGCCGCCCGGACGGCAGCGTGTGGCAGTGGGACCTGTGGCAGCCGGGCATGGCCCTGGTCGACTTCACCAACCCGGCCGCCCGGGACTGGTACATCGACAAGCTGCGCACCCTGCTCGCCCAGGGCGTGGACTGCTTCAAGACCGACTTCGGCGAGCGCGTTCCCACCGACGTCGTCTGGCACGACGGCTCCGACCCGGAGCGGATGCACAACTACTACACCCACCTCTTCAACCAGGCCGTCTTCGACCTGCTGCGCGAGGAGCGCGGCGAGGGCGAGGCGATGCTGTTCGCCCGCTCGGCCACCGCGGGCGGCCAGCAGTACCCGGTGCACTGGGGCGGCGACTGCTACTCCACCTTCGAAGCCATGGCCGAGTCGCTGCGCGGCGGACTCTCGCTCGGCATGTCCGGGTTCGGCTTCTGGAGCCACGACATCGGCGGCTTCGAGGGCACCCCGACGCCGACCGTCTTCAAACGGTGGGTGCAGTTCGGCCTGCTCTCCTCGCACAGCCGCCTGCACGGCAGCAACTCGTACCGCGTCCCGTGGGATTACGGCGAGGAGGCCGTCGAGGTCACCCGCGAGTTCACCCTCCTCAAGCACCGCCTCGCGCCCTACCTCCATCGCGCCGCCCAGCAGGCCCACACCACCGGCGTCCCAGTGATGCGGGCCATGGTCCTGGAGTTCCCCGACGACCCCACCGCGGCCGTGCTCGACCGGCAGTACATGCTCGGGGACGACCTGCTTGTCGCCCCCGTCTTCACCGACGACGGCACGGTCGAGTACTACGTGCCCGAGGGCACGTGGACCAACATCCTTACCGGCGCCCAGGTCACCGGCCCTCGCTGGGTACGCGAACAGCACGGCTTCCACACCCTGCCGCTGCTGGCCCGCCCCGACTCCGTCATTCCCCTCGCCGCCGACGCCCAGCACCCAGTGTCGGCCTGGGCGGACGACATCGAACTGCGGATCCACGCCTTCGCGGACGGCGCCCGCCGCACAGTGGTAATCCCCCGCACGGACACCCTCGGCGAGACGGCCCACTTCGACGTCCACCGCGAGGGAGACCGCCTGAGCGTCACGACCGACAGCCCGCACCCCTGGCGACTGCGGGTCGGCGGGCCCGGTGGCACGGTGTACACCAACACGGCTGGGCGGGGGAGGGCCGAGGTGCGTTACGAGGACTGAGCTTGTCGCCTAATCTCGTACATCCGTTGGGGGGGTGGGGATGGAGCAAGCGGTCTTCGAATCTGTCAGGTACTCCGCGGTGTGTCAGGAATGCGGTGCGGAACTGGAGTGTTGGGGGACCCAGGCCCTCGTGGACGCTCGCCTGCGCTGGGACGTGGAGTCGACGTGTTCCGCCTGCGGAGCTGCAGCAGCGATCTGCGGTGGCGACGTGCCGGCCGACCGGCGGGATCAAATGCTCTCCGAGCATGGACCCGCGAGGCTGCGGGTGAGCAGTCCATCGGCCGAGGGTGTCGCCATCATGCGGGTGTTGCGGGCAGAGCTCGGTATCGACCTGATCAGTGCCAAGGCCGTGATGCGTCGCGTGGCGAACGGTGACTACTCAGGAACGCTTCCGGAGATGGAACACCTGGCTCGCAAGCTGAGAGCGCGCGGCATCAGTGCTGTAGCGACGCGCCCATAGGATGCGTCGCGATCGTCGCGATCCGTACAAGGTCCAGGCAGTTGCATCGGGGCTCTCCAGGAAGCCCAGCCGCAGAGGGGCCGTCCACAAGCTGACGGCCCCTCTATGAGCGCAACTCCTCCGAATGCGGGAACCCGGTCCTTCAGTCGGCCCGCAACACATCGAGTGCCGTGAGAGCCACGTGAAGCTCCGTGCGCTG
Source organism: Streptomyces cyaneochromogenes (assembly GCF_003963535.1). Taxonomy (GTDB): domain Bacteria; phylum Actinomycetota; class Actinomycetes; order Streptomycetales; family Streptomycetaceae; genus Streptomyces; species Streptomyces shaanxiensis. Next base: position 10,185,594 of record NZ_CP034539.1, read on the forward strand.
GTCGCCCGATTCGAGGTCGCGCGCGAGGAGGCGCTCAATGGTGCGCAGCCGTTGGTACATGGTCTCGCGGGAAAGGCCACCCCGGCGGGCGGCGGTCGTCTTGTTGCCGGCCGCCTCGAGGTAGTGGCGCAGGGTCGTCAGCAGGTCTGTGCCGTGCTGGATGTCGTGGTCGATGAGGCGCCGGAGCTGCCGTTCGGTGTACTCCTGGACACGGGGGTCCTCGCGCAGTGCGTACAGCAGGCGGCGCAGGCCGATGTCGGTCAGCTCGTGGAAGGAGCGGTCCGGGGGGAGGGGCTGGCCGGGCGGGGTGGCCTCGGCGACGCGGGCCGCCGCACGGAACGAGCGGGCGGTGTCGGTGAGGTCCGTGACCTCGGAGCCGACACTCACGACCGCTTCCGGAGCCAGGCCCAGTACCGTGCCGGACAGTCGCTCGACGATGGGACGCCAGGGCTGGGAGGTGCGCAGAGCCAGCAGGATGCCGAGGCGGTCGGGGGCCAGTTCACCGACGAGGGCCGGCACGCCTGCGGTGCTCAGCTCCTGCATCAGACGGGACTCGGTCTCGACTCCTCCCCCCTTCCCCGCGCGCAGGTCCACCAGGGCGGCGACGAAGTGGCCGCGATCGGTCGGCAGGCCCAGTGCGGCGCAGCGGGCGCGGGCGTCCTCCGCGGAGCGGTGGCGCTGTTCCACGAGGTCGAGCAGGGCGTTGCGGTGTGCGGTGCGTTCCCATGGGGTGGGGTGGATGAGGCGCGCGACGGTCAGTGCCATCGCGGTCCTCTCCAGCAAGGTGACGTCCTCCGGCCCGAACGCCGGTCCGTCGGTGCGCGCAGGGAGCATGGCCACGCGACCCCAGCGCTCGCCCTGGTACTCGACGGGGGCGGTGAGCCAGCCCTCCGGGCCGCGGATCGCTGTGTTGTCGCCGGGCCCGGTCGCCCTGGAGCGCTGTTCCCAGTCGGCGAGTGCCTCCTCGACGGTGAGCCCGGACGGTTCGCAGATCAGGGCCTGGTGCACCAGGTTCTCCAGGACGACCGTGCGGCCGCTCATCTCCGCCGCCGCACGCACAACGTCCTCCGGGCCGGCGCCGCGCAGGGTCAGGGCGGTGAACGCCTCGTGGATGCGCTGGGTGCGGCGCATCGCGTCCGCCTGGTTGCCGAGCAGCAGAGCGTGCACGACCTGGGTGACCTCCAGGAAGTTGACGTCCTTGGCGAGGGTGACGAGGGGGAGGCCGCGCAGGCGGCAGGCGTCGACGAGCGCGTCCGGCGGGCGGTGATAGCGGCGTACGAGTTCGATGACCAGCGCCGCTGCCCCGACGCCGGCGAGTTCGTCGACGTAGCGGCGCACGCCGGCCGCATCCGTCGGCAGGGGCATTCCGGTGGTGAGGACGAGTTCGCCGCCCTTGAGGAACGACGCGGGGTCGGTCAGCTCGGTGATGTGCACCCACCGGACCGGACGGTCCAGGTGCGGCATGCCGGTGACGACCTCGGGCCGTCCGGCGGCCAGGACGGGAAGCGCCAGGACATCGGCCACGGTGAGCGGAGGGGTGGGCCCCTGGCCTGCCGGGTGGTTGTCGTTCACGGTCTCTCCATGGGGGTCCCTGCTCGAACTCGGCCCGGAGCTCGGGGGAGTGCCCGGACACTGTGACAAGCGCCTCTGACCTGCGCAAGAGCGGTCCGTGAGCGACAGGCATCCGGGCGTGCCCCGATAAGGCTGACACAACGTCCGGATCTCGCGTCCCGGCCGGACAGATCGCGCGTTGGCGCATTCCCCGCCCGCGGAGATGCTCGGGAGACCGCAGCAGACCGCAGCAGACCCAACACCGAGGCCGGGAGACGAACATGACCGCACTGTCGCCGCACCTTCGCCAGGCCACGCCCGTGGTGGCGGCCCGGGGCGAGGGCGTCCACCTCTTCGACCAGGACGGCCGCCGCTACCTCGACTTCACCGCCGGCATCGGCGTCACCAGCACCGGGCACTGCCACCCCAAGGTCGTCGCGGCGGCCCAGGAGCAGGTGGGCACGCTGATCCACGGTCAGTACACGACGGTCATGCACCAGCCGCTGCGCCGCCTCGTCGACAAGCTCGGCGAGGTGCTGCCGACCGGCTTGGACAGCCTGTTCTTCACCAACTCCGGCAGCGAGGCCGTCGAGGCCGCGCTGCGCCTGGCCCGCCAGGCCACAGGCCGTCCCAACGTCATCGTCTGCCACGGCGGCTTCCACGGCCGTACCGTCGCCGCCGCCTCCATGACGACCTCCGGCACCCGCTTCCGCTCCGGCTTCTCCCCGCTGATGAGCGGCGTGGTCGTCACCCCCTTCCCGTCCGCCTACCGGTACGGCTGGGACGAGGAGACCGCCACCCGCTTCGCCCTGCAGGAGCTCGACTACACGCTCCAGACGATCTCCTCGCCCGCCGACACGGCCGCGATCATCGTCGAGCCGGTGCTCGGTGAGGGCGGGTACGTGCCCGCCAACCGCGCGTTCATGGAAGGGCTGCGGGAGCGGGCGGACCGGCACGGCTTCCTGCTGATCGCCGACGAGGTGCAGACCGGCGTCGGCCGCACCGGCCGCTTCTGGGGCCACGACCACTTCGGCGTCACACCCGACATCCTCGTCACCGCCAAGGGCCTGGCCAGCGGCTTCCCGCTGTCGGGCATCGCCGCCTCCGAGGAGCTGATGACCAAGGCCTGGCCCGGCTCGCAGGGCGGCACCTACGGCGCCAACGCCGTCGCCTGCGCCGCGGCCTGCGCCACCCTCGACGTCGTCCGCGACGAGAAGCTCGTCGAGAACGCCGAGGCCATGGGCAAGCGGCTGCGCCACGGACTGGAGGCGGTCGCCGACCGGACGCCGGGCATCGGCGACGTGCGCGGCCTCGGCCTCATGCTCGCCACCGAGTTCGTCACCGAGGACGGCGGCCCCGACCCCGAGACCGCCGCCCGCGTCCAGCGCGCCGCCGTCGACGAGGGCCTGCTCCTGCTGCTGTGCGGGGCCTGGAACCAGGTCGTCCGCATGATCCCGGCACTCGTCATCGACGAGACGGCGGTGGACGAGGGCCTCCAGGCGTGGGCGACCGCGGTCGAGGCCGGCACAGCGGGAGCGGCACGGCGATGACGGACACCACCACGGCCCTGGAGCCGCTGGTCGTACGGCTCGCCGAGACCGCTCCCGGCCTGCGGGTGGAGACCGGCCCCGGATCCACCGGCCTCTACGCCTACGACGCCTCCAATTACCGGGTCCCGCCGCGGGCCGTGGTCTTCCCCCGCAGCGCCGACGACGTCGTCGCGGTGCTGCGGGCCTGCCGCGAGACGAACATCCCGGTCACCGCACGCGGCGGCGGCACCAGCATGGCGGGCAACGCCGTCGGGCCCGGCGCCGTACTGGACTTCTCCCGGTACCTGAACCGGATCTTGGACATCGACACGGTGACTCGCACCGCGCGCGTCGAGGCCGGAGTGATCCTGGACGCGCTGCGGTCCGCGGCTGCCCTGCACGGGCTGACCTTCGGCCCCGACCCCTCCTCGCACAGCCGCTGCACCCTCGGCGGCATGATCGGCAACGACGCCTGCGGCAACCGGTCCGTGCGGCACGGGCGCACCAGCGGGCACATCGAGGCGCTGGAGATCGTGACGGCCGACGGCGTGCGGGCCGTCGCCGACCACACCGGACTGCGCGCCGCCGACCCGGACGACACGGACGCCGTCCAGCGGATCGCCGGTCTGGAACGGGACGTGCGCCGCCTGATCGACGGCAACCTGGCGTCGATCCGTACCGAGCTGGGCCGGGTACCGCGCCAGGTCTCCGGCTACCAGCTCCACCACCTGCTGCCCGAGCACGGCTTCGACATGGCCCGTGCCCTGGTGGGCACAGAGGGCTCCTGTGCGGTCGTCACCGCCGCGACGGTCCGCCTGGTGGCGACCGCACAGGCTTCCACCCTCCTCACCCTCGGCTACGACGACGTGGTCGACGCCGCTGAGGACGTCCCCGAGATCCTGCGCTGGAACCCCACCGCCGTGGAGGGCATGGACGAGGCGATCGTCGCCACCATGCGCGCCCGGCGCGGCCCGGATTCCGTCACCGGACTCCCCGAGGGGCGTGCCTGGCTGTACGTCGAGCTCGACGGCGACGACCAGGCCACGGTGAACACCCGGGCCGCCGAACTGCTGGACGTGCTCAAGGCACAGGGCCGGATGACCGGTGGGCGGGTCGTGGAGAGCGCTGCCGAGCGGCGCTCGCTGTGGCGGGTCCGTGAGGACGGGGCCGGGCTCGCCGCCCGGCTCGTCGACGGCTCGGAGTCCTGGCCGGGCTGGGAGGACGCGGCCGTCGCACCCGAGGACCTGGCCGCCTACCTGCGCGACTTCCGCAAGCTGCTCGCCCTGCACGGCCTGACCGGCGTGCTGTACGGGCACTTCGGCGCCGGATGCGTCCACGTGCGCATCGACTTCGACCTCGCCACGGACACCGGCCGGGCCGCCACCCGCCGGTTCCTGACGGAGGCCGCCGCCCTGGTCGTCGAGCACGGCGGAAGCCTGTCGGGCGAGCACGGCGACGGCCGGGCCCGCGGCGAACTGCTGGAGGTCATGTACAGCCACGGGCTGATCCGGGCGTTCGCCGACTTCAAGACGATCTTCGACCCGGAGGGGCTGCTCAACCCCGGCGTCATCGTCGACCCGGCGCCGCTCGACGCCGACCTCGCCCTGCGCGAACTCCCGCTCCTGGACACGACGTTCACCTTTCCGCACGACGAGGACGGCTTCGCGGGAGCGGTACGCCGCTGTGTCGGTGTCGGCCGCTGTCGCAGCGACGCCGGCGGCGTGATGTGTCCCAGCTACCGGGCCACGGGGGAGGAGAACGACTCGACGCGGGGCAGGTCCCGTCTGCTCCAGGAGATGGTGCGGGGCGGAACCGTCCAGGACGGCTGGCGCTCCACCGAGGTGCGGGACGCCCTGGACCTGTGCCTGTCCTGCAAGGCCTGCTCCAGCGACTGTCCGGTCGGCGTCGACATGGCCACGTACAAGGCGGAGTTCCTGCACCAGCACTACAAGGGCAGAGTCAGACCCCGCTCCCACTACTCCCTGGGCTGGCTGCCCCTGACGTCCAAGCTCGTCGGATACGCGGCCCGCCCGGTGAACGCGCTGCTGCGCGGACCGCTGGGCAAGCTCCTCGCGTACCTCGGCGGCGTGACCACGAAGCGCCGTATCCCGGCATTCGCCTCCCGGCGCGCGCTGCGCCGGGCCCTGCGCACGGCGAGGACCGGCGAACCGGCGAAGGCGCTGCTGTTCGTGGACAGCTTCACCCGCGCCTTCCGCCCCGAGGTGGCCGGGGCGGCGAGCCGCGTACTCGCCGACGCCGGCCTTCCCTGCACGGCGCAGGACGACCTCTGCTGCGGCCTGACCTGGGTCAGCACCGGCCAGCTGTCGCTCGCCCGCCGCATCATGGCCCGCACCGTCGCCCGGCTGGACAACGGCGACGACCGGCCCATCGTCGTGGCCGAACCCAGCTGCGCGGCGGCGCTCAAGCGCGACGTGCCCGAACTCCTCGGCACCGACGCCGCCCGGCGCGTCGCGGCCCGTGTCCACACCCTCACCGGAGCCCTGACCGACCTCGCCACACCCGGCTGGTCGCCACCGGAGCTGCCGGACAACGTCGTGCTCCAGACCCACTGCCACGAGTACGCCACCTTCAAGGGCCGCCACCCCCGCGACCTGCTCGGCCGCCTCGGCGTACGCAAGGTCGACGAGGCCGAGGGCTGCTGCGGACTCGCCGGCAACTTCGGCTTCGAGGAACAGCACTACGACACCTCGATGGCCGTCGCCGACCTCGCCCTGAAGCCACGCCTCGACGACATCGACCCGGGGACACCGGCCGTCGTCGTGGCCGACGGCTTCAGCTGCGCCACCCAGATCGACCACCTCGCCGGAGACCGGGGCATCCGCGCCCTGCACCTCGCGGAACTGCTCGACCCCGCCGCCGACCGACCCGGACAACCAGGAGAGAACTCATGACCGACACACCCACGCAGTTGTTCATCGGTGGCGCCTGGGTGGACGCCTCCGACGGCGCCACCATGCCCGTCGACGACCCCGCCACCGGCGAGATCCTCTGCCATGTGGCCGACGCGGGCCCGAAGGACGCGGCGCTCGCCGAGGAAGCGGCCGTGCGGGCGCAGCAGGAGTGGGCGCGTACGGCGCCCCGGGTGCGCAGCGAGATCCTGCGCCGCGCCTACGAGATCATCATCGAGCGCACCGACGAGCTCGCCCACCTGATGACGTCCGAGATGGGCAAGCCGCTCGCCGAGGCCAGGGGAGAGGTGGCGTACGCGGCCGAGTTCTTCCGCTGGTTCTCCGAGGAGGCCGTCCGTATCGACGGCGGCCTCGCCACCCTGCCCGACGGCCGCAACCGGATGCTGCTCTCGCGTCGCCCGGTCGGTCCCTGCCTGCTGATCACCCCGTGGAACTTCCCGCTGGCGATGGGCACCCGCAAGATCGGCCCGGCGGTCGCCGCCGGCTGCACCATGGTGCTCAAGCCCGCCCCGCAGACCCCTCTGTCCAGCCTGGCTCTCGCCGCGATCCTCAAGGAGGCCGGGCTGCCGGACGGCGTGCTGAACGTCGTCACCACCTCCCGTGCGGGGGAGGTGTGCGAACCGCTCCTGCGCGGCGGGCGGATTCGCAAGCTCTCCTTCACCGGTTCCACGGCCGTCGGGCAGCTGCTGCTCGCGCAGAGCGCTCACGCGGTGGTCCGGACGTCGATGGAGCTGGGTGGCAACGCGCCGTTCGTCGTCTTCGAGGACGCCGACCTGGACAAGGCGGTGGACGGGGCGATGGTCGCCAAGATGCGCAACATGGGCGAGGCGTGCACGGCCGCCAACCGCTTCTTCGTACACCGCTCGGTGGCGGAGGAGTTCGGACGCCGGCTGGCCGAGCGGATGGGCGCGCTGGTCGTCGGTCCGGGCACCCGGGACGGAGTCGACGTCGGCCCGCTGATCGACAGGACGGGGCGCGCGAAGGTGGAGGAGCTGGTTGCTGACGCGGTGGAGCGCGGGGCGCAGGTGCTCGTGGGCGGCCGTACTCCCGAAGGCCCCGGCTGCTTCTACCCGCCCACCGTGCTGGCCGACGTCGACCCCGCGAGCCGGCTGATGGGCACGGAGATCTTCGGCCCCGTCGCCGCGATCCTCACCTTCGACGACGAGGACGAGGTGATCCGCCGGGCCAACGACACCCCCTGGGGCCTGGTCGGCTACGTCTTCACCGAGGGCCTCGACCGCGCCCTGCGCGTCAGCGAGCGGCTGGAGGTGGGCATGGTGGGGCTGAATACGGGTCTCGTGTCCAACCCTGCGGCGCCCTTCGGCGGTGTCAAGCAGTCCGGTCTGGGCCGCGAGGGCGGTCGGGTCGGAATCGACGAGTTCCTGGAGTACCAGTACCTCGCGGTGCCGGTGAGCTGAAGGTGGCAAGTATGAGGTTCCTGAAGACCATCGACACCCGTCCTACCTTCGCACCGCACGCGTCCGGCCCGCTCCCGGAACGTCTGGTCTCCGGCGACCCCGCGTTCCTGACGTGGCCCCAGGACGTCGCCCGCGGGGAGATGATCCATACGGGAGTGTGGGAAGCGACGCCCGGCGAGACGCGCTCGATCAAGGGCGAGACCTTCGAGTTCTGCCACATCCTCGCGGGCATCGTCGAACTCACGCCGGAGGGTGGCGAGCCGGTGGTCTACAAGGCGGGCGACAGCTTCGTCATGAAGCCGGGCTTCGTCGGGGTCTGGAAGACCGTCGAAACCGTGCGCAAGATCTACGTGATCGTGAAGTGACGCGTCGCTCAACCGCGCACAGAGCCGCCGGGACCGTCGTCAGGCCAGGTGCCGGGCGGTGATCTCCGCCGCTGTCTCGGCCACCAGTCGGCCCAGCTCGGGCAGCCGGCCGGGCTCGAAGCGGGAGTCGGGCAGGGAGACGGCCACGGCGGCCAGCGGAGTGCCCTCAGAGTCGAGCACGGGTGCCGCGATGGCGCAGACACCCTGAAGGTACTGGTTGTGGTTGACGGCGTAGCCCCGCTCTCGCACCCGGTGGAGCTCGCCGCGCAGTTGCCCCGGGTCGGTGATGGTCTCCTCGCCGTAGCCCTCCAGCGTCCCCGCGGCGACCTCGTCTATCTCGGACTTCCCCAGATGGGCGAGGACGGCGTTCCCGGCGGCGGTGGCGTGCAGCGGTGAGGTGTCGCCGATGGAGTGGAAGGTGCGTACGGCGTGGTCGCAGTCGACGCGGTCGACGACGACCATGCCGTGCAGGGCGTCCGGGACGGACAGGTGGATGGTCTCGTTGACCGCGTCGCGGAGCCGGATCATGGGTTCGCGTGCGGCGGCGAACAGGCTGGAGCCCTGCAGTGCGGCGGGTCTGACGGCCAGGACGCGGGCGCCGATCTCCCAGCGGGTGGTGTCCTTGCGGTTCGCCCGCAGCCAGCCGGCCTCGTTGAGTGTGACGAGCGTGCGCTGCAGGGTGGACTTCGGCAGCCCGAAGAGTTTCGTCAACTCCCCTACGGTGACGGGTTGATGTCGGGCGACCGCCTCCAGAACACGCAGCGACCTGGTGACGCTCTTCATTTCCATTCGATGCCCCCTCGGACCTGTGGGTTCCTGGTTCTCGCCTCTTGACCCCAGCAGGGAGTCACGGTCCACAGTCGTGCCGGATTCCAGCATAGCGTGTCACACTGTGGCACGTGACTGGAGTCGGTCGGTCAGTGGACCGGTGTTGTGGTGTGCCGGGACCCCTGTTCCCCGCGGCGATGGACAGCGGCAAGGCTCTGACCGTGCCTGCCGTGCCTGCCGTGCCGCGTGGTGCGGCCGCCCTGTGTTCGGCCCCCCAGGCCGGGCGCAGGGCGGTGGCTGCGTGACGGAAGGCTGAGGGCCGGTTCGCGCGCTGACGCGTGCGAACCGGCCCTCGGTCGACCGCTTGCGGACCGTCGTCCGCCGTTCAGGCGCCCAGACGGCGCCGTGAGATCTCCGCGGCTGTGTCGGCGACGAGGCGGCCCCACTCGGGTGCGCGTTCACCGTCGTACCGTGCCTCGGGCATGGAGACGGCCACGGCGGCCAGCGGTGTGCCGTCCTCGTCGAGCACGGCGGCGGCGACGGCGCAGACGCCCGGCCGGTACTGGTTGCGGTTGACCGCGTAGCCGTCGGTGCGGATCCGGTCCAGCTCGGTGCGCAGCTCGTCGGCTTCCGCGGGGGTCGTGTCGCTGAACCGCTCCAGGCCTGCCGTGATGAGGTCATCGACGTCTCGCTTGGGAAGGTGGGCGAGGATGGCGCGTCCGACGGCGGTGGCGTGCAGCGGCGAGGTGTCGCCGATCGTGTGGAAGGTGCGTACGGCGTGGTCGCAGTCGACGCGGTCGACGACGACCATGCACTGCAGGGCGTCCGGCACCGACAGGTGGATGGTCTCGTTCATCGCGTCCCGAAGGCGAACCATGGGTTCGCGTGCCGCGGCGAACAGGCTGGAGCCCTGCAGGGCGGCCGGTCGTACGGCCAGGACGCGCGCGCCGATCTCCCAGCGGGTGGTGTCCTTGCGGTTGGCGCGCAGCCAGCCGGCCTCCGCCAGCGTGACCAGGGTGCGCTGCACGGTCGACTTCGGCAGCCCGAAGAGCTTCGTCAACTCCCCTACGGTCACGGGCTGATGCTGGGCGACCGCCTCCAGAACCCGCAGCGACCTGGTGACGCTCTTCATTTCCATCCGGTTTCCCCCTGTTAATCCTTCAAATTTCTACTGAACACCCTCTTGACTCCCCTCTGAAGCCACTGTCATTCTCTGTGCCAGATTCTAGCACAGCATTCCACAATGTGGCACGGCACTTCGAGAGATCCCCTGAAGTGAGCCGGACTGCGAGACGCGGCGGTTGCGAGCCGCAGGTCCACAAGGAGGGCCTGGCTCCCGCCCAAACCATCTCGAATCGAACAGCCTCACGTCGGGGCCAGCATGCGCCTCGGTGATACGAAAGGAAAGTCCTGTGTCAGCTGCCAGGAAGCGCGTCGCGGTGGTCGGCGTCGGAACGATGGGCAGCCAGGCCGCCTGGCGGCTGGCGGCCCGCGGCGCCGAGGTCGTCGGATACGACCGGTTCGCCCCCGGCCACGACCGCAGCGCCGCCGGCGGCGAGACCCGCATCTTCCGCAGCGCGCACTTCGAGGACTCCCGGTACGTCCCCCTCCTCAAGCACGCCGACGCCCTCTGGGAGCAGCTCCAGCAGGAGACCGGCCGCGAACTGCGCCGGCTGACCGGATGCCTGCTCATGGGGCCGACCGACCACCAGCAGATGGCCACCGTCCTTCAGTCCATCGCCGAGCACGACCTCGACCACGAGGTGCTGGACGCCGAGACCCTCGCCAAGCGCTTCCCGCAGTACCGCATCGAGGACGGCGACGCGGCCGTACTCGACCGTCGCGCCGGCTTCATTCGCCCCGAACTGACGATCCAGACCGCCGCCCGCCGCGCCGAGCAGCTGGGCGCCGTGATCCACCGCTACACCACGGTCCGCGAGATCGTCCCCGTCGCCGGCGGCGTGGAGATCCGCACCGACTCCGGCAGCGAGCGCTTCGACACCGCCGTCGTCATGCCCGGCCCCTGGGTCAACGACCTGCTGCCCGACCTGCCGTGGGAGGTGGAAGTCCGCCGCCTCGTCAGCGCCTGGTACGTGCCCACCGCCCCCGACGCCTGGTTCGGCGAGGAGCGCCCCGCCTTCATCCGTACGGCACCCACCCACTGCTACGGCCTGCCCTCCCCGGACGGCATCTCGGTCAAGCTCGGACTGTCACGCGCGCTGCACCGGCTCGCCGACGACCCCAACCAGCTGGACCGCACCGTGCGGCCGGACGAACTGGAGGTCTTCTCCGAGCTGATCGGGCGTTACCTGCCCGACCTGCACCCGGACCCCACCCGCCTCTCCGTCTACATGGAGGGCTACACCGAGAGCAGCCGCCCCCTGGTCGGCCCACTGCCCGGCGCCGAGAACGTCATCCTCCTCGCCGGCTTCTCCGGCCACGGCTTCAAACTCTCGCCCGCCTTCGGTGACATCGCCGCGGACCTCGCGCTGGACGGCGCCTCGCCCCAGCCCATCGACTTCCTCTCCACCGTCGGCCGTACGGAGGCATGACCATGAACGACACCGTGCTCTCCGTCGGCACCCTGGTCGCCGAGCCGGGCACCAAGGCCCGCGGCCACGTCCCCGCCGACCTCGGCACCCTCACCGCGGACATCCCGCTGACCCTCGTCAACGGGACCCGCCCCGGCCCCCGGGTCGTCATCACCGCGGGTGTGCACGGCGGCGAGTTCCCGCCCATCGACGCCGTCGTGCGACTCGCGGACGAGCTGGAACCCTCCGAAGTGCACGGACAGGTGATCATCTGTCCGGTCGCCAACCCGCCCGCCGTGTACCGGGGTCGGCTCAACATCTCCCCGGTCGACGGCGTGAACCTCAACCGCGTCTTCCCCGGCGACCCGGCCGGCGGCCCCACCGAGCGGCTGGCCGCCTGGCTCTTCACCCACCTCGTCGACGGCGCCGACGTCTACATCGACCTGCACTGCGGCGGCATCGACCAGGTCCTGCGGGACTTCGTCGGCTACCGCCTCACCGGTGACCCGGACCTGGACAAGGCGACCGCCGAACTGGCGGGCTCCTTCGGCATCGAGGACGTCATCATCGGGCTGACGCCCGAGGGTGGCAACAGCCACGCGGCCGCCGCCCGCCGGGGTATCTCGGCGGTCCTGGTCGAGGTGGGCCAGCTCGGCCAGCGGGACGAGGCCACCGCCCTCCGCCGCGTCGACGGCCTGCTGAAGGCACTGCGCCACCTGGGCGTCCTCGACCAGGACGGTTCCGCCCCGGCGCCGATTCGCGAGTGGGTCTGGTCCGCCGGTGTCACCGCTGATGCCATCGGCCTGTGGTACCCGGAGTTCTCCTTCGACGCCGACGTCATCGGCGAAGTCGCCGAGGGCGACCTCCTCGGCCGCATCGTCGACCCGACCGACGGCCGCGAACACACCGTCCACGCCCCGGCCGACGGACGGATCTTCTACGGCATGCACGGCCTCACCGTCGCCCCCGGCACCGAACTCGCCGCCCTCGCCGTCCCGTGGGACGCCGACACAGCCGCGCGGGCCGACACCCTCCGGGCCCCCGGCCTCGGTGCCGGATCCGACGAGGCGGATCCCCGCCCCTAGACCCCCATTTCCAGCCGCCCCCCTTTTCCACGTCCCCAGCCGCTCCCCCTTCTCGCGGCCAGCACCACCAGGAGGCACACGATGAAAGATGCCCGAATAGACCGCAGACTGTTCCTGCGAGGAATAGGAGGGGTCACGGCGGGTGTCGCCGCCGCGACCGCCCTCAGTGCCTGCGGTACCGGCACCAGCCGGTCCGTCGCCGGCAGCGGTGGCAAGGGCGGCAAGACGGTGGTCGTCCGCGACAGCGGCGGTTCCTACGGCGCTGCCCTGCAGAAGGCGATCTACACGCCGTTCACGCAGGAGACCGGCATTACCGTCAAGGTGCTGAACCTGGACGACGCTCCGCTGCTGGCGCAGATCAAGCAGGGCCGACCGCAGTGTGACCTCATCAACAACTCGATGATGTCCCACACGAAGTACGTGAAGCAGGACGCGCTGGAGGCGCTGGACCTCGACCGGGTCAAGAGCGTGAAGACCGCGAAGATCCCCGAGGCCCAGATCACCGGCCATGCCGTCGGCCACGGCTTCTACGGCCAGTGCATCGCATATCGCACGGACGCCTTCGGTGGCCGCAAGCCGGAGTCGTGGGCGGACTTCTGGGACACCAAGGCGTTCCAGGGCGGCCGTTCGATGTGCAACCCGGACGGCGACCTGCCCGAGCTGGAGTTCGCGCTGCTGGCCGACGGCGTCCCGATGGACAAGCTGTATCCGCTGGATGTGGACCGGGCCTTCAAGGTGCTGACCCGGCTGCGGGGTGACATCAAGAAGTTCTGGGACAGCGGCCCGCTCCCTGGTGTGCTGCTCAGCCGCCAGGAGGTGACGATGTCCACCGTCTGGGACGGCCGTATCGCCGATCTGCAGAAGCAGGGCGTCCCGGTGGAGCGGCAGCTCAACGGCATGCGCCGCCAGTTCTCGGGCTATGCCATCGCCAAGGGTGCGGCCAACGCGGACAACGCCTACCAGCTCATGGACTTCTCGCTGCGGGCGGAGAGCCAGGCCAACCTGGCCAAGGCCTTCCCGTTGAACCCGGCTTCCCCGCTGGCCTACGCCAAGCTCACCGAGGACGAGCGCAACGCGCTCGCGGGTGCGCCGCAGTACTACGACAAGGGTTTCGACGCGGACATCGACTGGTGGCTGAAGAACGAAGCCGCCGTCACCAAGCGCTGGTTGGAGTGGGCTCGTGGCTGAATTCGGTATCGCCACACCGTCCGTCAAGGTGGCCGGCGGCAAGCCGGCCACGGCGACCGGCAAATCGCTGTCGGTGGTGGCTCTGCGCAAGACGTACGGGGACGTCGTCGCCGTCGACGAGGCGTCCATGGAGATCGCGGCCGGGGAGTTCGTCACCTTCCTCGGCTCCTCCGGGTCGGGCAAGACCACGACTCTGATGATGATCGCCGGTTTCTGTGAACCTGACTCCGGCACCATCACCGTCGGGGACCGTGACGTCACCCGGCTCGCCCCGCAGAAGCGGGGCCTCGGGTTCGTCTTCCAGCAGTACCTGCTGTTCCCGCACATGACGGTCAGTGAGAATGTCGCTTTCCCGCTGACGCTGCGCGGCGTGGGCAAGGACGAGATCCGCCGCCGGGTGGGGGAGACCCTGGAGATCGCGGGGCTGTCCGGGTTCGGTGGGCGTAAGCCGCGTGAGCTGTCGGGTGGTCAGCAGCAGCGTGTGGCGTTGTGCCGGGCGCTGGTCTACCGCCCGCCGGTCATCCTCATGGACGAGCCGCTCGGCGCCCTGGACAAGAAGCTCCGCGACCAGCTCCAGATCGAGATCAAGACCATCCAGCAGGAACTCGGCCTGACCGTCATTTACGTGACGCATGATCAGGAAGAGGCGCTGGTGATGTCGGACCGCATCGCGGTGATGCGCAACGGCCTGATCGAGCAGTTCGACACCCCCCGGGAGCTGTTCGAGCGGCCCAAGACGCCCTTCGTCGCGGACTTCCTCGGCGCGGCCAACTTCCTGCCGGGCCGCATCGAGCAGCACATCGACGATCACACCCTGGTCCGTCTCGACAAGAGTGGCGGCCTGCTGAAGGCGCGCCGCCACGACCTCGCCTCCGGCACCCGGGTCAAGGTCGCCGTGCAGCCGGGCCGACTGCGGGCCTGCGCCACCGATGACGGCTTCTGTACCGGCACGGTCGAGGCGGCCACCTACGTGGGCACGCTGGTCCGCGCGGGCGTGCGGGTCGACGGCGATGACGCGCCGCTGCTGCGCCTGGAAGTACCGGCAGGCCGGGGCCCCGTCGCCGGCGAGCGGGTCGGGATCACCGCCGACCCGGACGACGTCAACCTCTTCGCTGACGAACAGGGAGGGTGAGCCATGGCCGCCACCCTCACCGCCAACGCCCCCGCCCGCCCCCGCAAGCTCCTGGCTTCACGCCGGACGCGGGTCGGGATCCTCTACGCGCTGCCGGTCGTCGTCTATCTGCTGGTGCTGTTCGTCTACCCGATCTTCTCCACGCTGCTGCTCAGCCTGAAGGACGCCGACGGATCGTTCACGCTGCACTGGTACGCCGACGCGCTGACCGGCGTCAACCTGTCGGTGCTGTTCACCACGCTGCGGATCTCCGCCGAAACAGCCGTGCTGAGCCTTGTCTTCGGGTTCGTTCTGGCGAACGCGATCTCGCGGCTGAAGCCCCTGTGGGCCGGCCTTGCCATGCTGATCGTGGTCGTGCCGCACTTCATCAGCGCCCTGGTGCGCACCTACGGCTGGATCATCCTGCTGGGTGACAAGGGCCTGGTGAACGAGACCCTTACCGCCATGTCGATCCCCGGAGCCCCGTTCCAGCTGCTCTACAACGAACTCGGCGTGGTCATCGGCACCACCTCCATGATGCTGCCCTACACGGTGCTGCTGCTGTACGGCGTGATGCGCGGGGTGGACCGGCGGCTGCTCGCGGCCGCGGCCAGCATGGGCGCGGGACGCGTGACGATCTTCCGCCGCGTCTACCTGCCGCTGGTCGCCCCAGGCCTCGCCAGCGCCGGCCTCCTCAGCTTCATCCTCTCGCTGGGCTACTACATCACCCCCGCCCTGATGGGCGGACCCAACCAGACGATGATCGCCACCCTCATCAACCAGCAGGTCACCAAGGAAAACCAGTGGAACGGAGCGGCCGCTCAGGGCGTCATCCTGCTGGTCCTCACCCTGGCCGGACTGCTGCTGGTCAAGGTCGTGACCTCGCTCGGCGCCAGCCGTAAGAAGAGGAACGCGTCATGATGGAACTGCGCAAGACCCTCGCCGGACGGATCGCCCTCACCGCGGTCGCCACCGTCATCCTCCTCTTCCTCGCACTCCCGATCGTCGTCATCCTCGTCACCTCCTTCAGCAACAACGCCTTCGCCTCCTTCCCGCCCGAGACGTGGACGCTGAACTGGTACAAGGCACTGTTCGCCGACGGCAGCAAATGGCCGGCCGCCCTGTCACTGAGCGCCCTGGTCGCCGCCCTGAGCACCGTCTTCTCTCTCATCATCGGCGCCACCGCGGCCACCGCCCTGGTACGCAGCGAACTCCCGCTGCGCTCCGCGGTCTTCGCCCTGGTCCTCGGACCGCTGGTCATCCCGCAGATCGTCACCGCACTCGGGCTGTTCCTGCTCTTCGAACCCGCCGCGATGCTGGGCAGCCCGATCGCCATCGCACTCGGCCACACAGTCCTCGCCTCACCCATCGCGGTGCTCATCCTGATCGCCACCCTGCGCGGCATCGACGAACGCCTCGAAGACGCAGCGGCCAGCATGGGCGCCGGCCGCCTGACGATCGCCCGGCGCATCACCTTCCCCCTCGCAGCCCCCGGCATGATCGCTGCGGCGATCTTCTCCTTCATCACCAGCTTCGACGAGTTCTACATCTCCCAGTTCCTCTCCTCCGTCGACACCGTCACCCTCCCCGTCCAGGTCTACAACTCCCTCACCTTCGAGATCGACCCCAGCGTCACCGCCGTCAGCGCCATCCTCATCGCCTTCGCCATCCTCGCCCTCGGCATCGTTGCCCTGGTCCGCTGGATCGGCTCCGGACGACAGGAATCCCTCCTGTCGGTCGAGAACACGGTCGGCGTCGCCAACCCCGGAGGCGAGGCCGTATGACCACCGCCGCCGCTCAGCTGACCGCGGCCACCGCTCAGCGGCACCTGCTGCTGAACATGACCGCCAACGGATCGCTCGGAGAACAGGGCGAAGACCTCCTCGTCGTCCAGCGAGGCGAGGGCCCGTACGTCGACGACGCGGACGGCAACCGCTACATCGACGGTCTGTCAGGGCTGTACTGCTGCCAGCTCGGCTACTCCTACGGCCCCGAGTTCGCCGAGGCAGCCGAACGGCAACTGCGCGAGCTGTGCTACAGCCCGCTGTGGACCGGCTCCGCGCATCCCTCGGCCATCGAACTCGCCGAGCGGCTGTCCCGGATCGCCCCCGTCGACATCGAGCACACCTTCTTCGCGAGCGGCGGCGCCGAAGCCGTCGAGACCGCCTGGAAGATAACCCGCCGCTACCACGCCCTGCGCGGTGAGCCGGGCCGCACCAAGGTGATCGCCCGGCGCGGCGCCTACCACGGCCTGACCGTCGGAGCCCTGTCCCTCACCGACGACCCCGGCCTGACGGAGCCGTACGGTCCGCCGGCGATCGACACCCGGTTCGTGTCGAACACCAACCGCCTCGGCCTCGCACCCGAGTTCGCGGACGACGAGGTGTACACGGCGTGGCTGCTCGCCGAGTTGGAGGCCGCGATCCTGACCGAGGGCCCGGAGACCGTGGCGATGTTCATCGCCGAGCCGGTGCAGAACCGGGGCGGCTGCATCACCCCGCCCATGGGTTACTGGCAGGGGTTGCGGGCGCTGGCCGACCGGTACGGCTTCCTGCTCGTTGCCGACGAGGTGATCACCGGCTTCGGCCGGATCGGCGAGTGGTTCGGCGGGGACCGCTACGGGGCCCGCCCGGACATGGTCACCGTCGCCAAGGGCATCACCTCCGGATACGCCCCCCTGGGCGCGACCCTGGTCGGCACCAAGGTCACCGAGGTCATCAACCGGCCCGGCGCGGTCCTCAATCACGGCTACACCTTCGCCGGGCACCCGCTGAGCACGGCCATCGCCCTGCGCAACCTCGACATCATGGAGCGGGACCGGATCCTGGACAACGTCCGCGCCCTGGAAGGCGACCTGGCGAAGCGCATGGCGGCGCTCAAGGACCTGCCCATCGTCGCCGATGTCCGCGGCACCGGGTTCTTCTACTCCTGCGAACTCGCCGGCGACCTCGACGACGGCGGTTTCAGCGACAGGGCCCGAGCCGAACTGATCGGCGACCTGATCCCACGCCGACTGCGCGAGGCGGGCCTGCTGGCCCGCGTCTACGACCGCTCCGCGCCCCTGGTCCAGATCGCGCCCCCGCTGATCAGCGACCGCGCCGTCCTCGACCGTATCGCCGCGATCATCGCGGGCACCCTCGCCGAGGCGTCCACCCGCATCTGATCCACACATGTACGTATGGGAAAGGAACGACATGTACTCCATCGGTCCGCTGACCGTCGCCCCGGGCGAGCGCGCCCAGGGCCTCATCCCGGTCGGCACCAGCAGCTACGGCGTGGAGCTCGGCATTCCGCTGATCGTCGTCAACGGCGCCCAGGACGGCCCGGTCCTGTGTGTGGACGCCGGCGTGCACGGCGACGAGTACGACGGCCAGGAGGCCATCCGCCGCGCGCTCGCCGAGATCGACCCCGCCACCCTGCGCGGCACCGTCGTCGGCATCCCCTGCATGAACACCCCGGCCTTCGAGGCGGCGGCCCGCGCCAGCGGCATCGACCACCTCAACCTCAACCGCATCTTCCCGGGCGACGCCGAGGGCTCGTACTCGCAGCGGCTGGCCGCCACCTTCGTCGAGCAGGTCGTGCCGGCCGTCGACGCCGTGGTCGACCTGCACACCGGCGGCGCCTACGGCGAGATAGCGCCGCTGGTCATCCTCCAGGGCGGTTACGAGGACCTGGCCACGGGCCTCGCCCTGGCCGCCGGGCACGAACTGGTCTGGAAGGGCGGCAAGTGGGGCGGCACGGTCCGCCACCCCGTTCTCGAGGCCGGCAAGCCCGCCATCACCATCGAGTGCGGTGGCGCCACGTACCGCGAGACCAACGTCGAGCACCACATGAACTCGATCCGCAACATCCTGCGCAGCCTCGGCATGACCGACGGCGAGGCGCAGCTACGGGACACCTACACCACGGTCGCCGGCACGTTCGCCCGCTCCGCCGCCGGCGGCTTCTTCGTCGCCCGCGCCGAGCCGGGGGAGACCTGCAAGGAAGGCGACCTGATCGCCACCATCACCGACCACTACGGCACCACGCTGGAAGAGGTCACCGCGCCGCAGGACGGCATCGTGCTCTGGGTCCGCCGGATCCGCACGGTCCGCCCGGGCGACGAGGTCGTCATCTTCGGCGAGGTGCTGGGGGAGATCCGGCCATGAGCAGCGAACTGCAACCGACCGAACTGCAACTGACCGAGCTGCTGATCGACGGCAAGCAGGTCCCGGCCGCCGACGGACGCACCTTCACCGTCCTCGACCCGTCGAACGACACCGCCATCGCCCAGGTGGCGCTGGCCGGCAGGGTAGACGTGGACCAGGCGGTGGCCGCAGCGCGCGCGGCCTTCACCGCTCCCGAGTGGGCCGGGATGCGAGCCGCCGACCGCGGCCGGATCCTGTACCGGATCGCGGAGGCCATCCGCTACCAGGGCGAACGTCTGGCCCGCCTGGAGAGCCAGGACGTCGGCAAGCCGCTCCGCCAGGCGAAGGCCGATGTCGAAGCGGCCGCCCGCTACTTCGAGTTCTACGCGGGCGTCGCCGACAAGCTCGGCGGCTCGACGATCCCGCTCGGCCCCGGCCTGCTCGACTACACCGTCCGCGAGCCGATCGGCGTCTCCGGCCAGATCATCCCGTTCAACTACCCGCTCCAGAACACCGCGAGGGGCTCCGCCCCGGCGCTGGCCGCAGGCTGCACGGTGGTGCTCAAGCCCTCACCCGAGGCGCCGCTCACCCCGCTGGAGATCGGCAGGATCGCCCTGGAGTGCGGACTTCCGCCGGGCGTCCTGAACGTCGTCCCCGGCGACGGCGAGACCGGCGCGGCCCTCGCCGGCCACCCGGACATCGACCAGGTCACCTTCACCGGGTCCGTGCCCACCGGCATCAAGGTCGCCCAGGCCGCCGCCGCCAACGTGGTGCCCTCGGTCACCGAACTGGGCGGCAAGTCGCCGGTCGTCGTCTTCGCCGACGCCGACTTCGACCTGGCGCTCGGCGCGGTCGCCGGCTCCGCGTTCGGCAACGCCGGGCAGACCTGCTCCGCCGGCACCCGGCTGCTTCTCCAGCGCGGCGCCGAGGAGTTCCTGGACAAGCTCGTCGCGCACGTCGCGGCCCTGCGCCTCGGCCCCGGCCTCGCCGACCCGGACGTCGGCCCGCTCGTCGCCGCACGGCAGCGGGACCGCGTCCTCGGCTACCTGGAACTGGCGCGGCAGGAGGGCGCCGTGGCACGGGCCGGCGGAGGCGCCCCCTCGGATCCCGAACTGGCCGACGGCTACTACGTCGAGCCGACCGTCCTGACCGGACTCGACAACCAGGCCCGTTGCGCCCGCGAGGAGATCTTCGGCCCCGTCGTAACGGTCATCGAGTTCGACGACGCGGCCGAGGCGCTGGAGATCGCCAACGACAGTCCGTACGGCCTCGCCTCGTACGTGTGGACCCGCGACATCGACAAGGCGATGCGTATGGCCGAGGGCATCCGGGCCGGCCAGGTCTACGTCAACGCCACCGGCGTCGGAACCGGTGTCGAGCTCCCCTTCGGCGGCTACAAGCACAGCGGCTGGGGCCGGGAGAAGGGCCTCGAAGGCATGTCCAGCTACCTGCAGACCAAGAACGTCTGCATCGGATTCGGGAACCGGTCATGAGATACCGCACGCTCGGCGAGCGCGGCCCGACCGTCTCGGTGGTCGGCGTGGGCGGCAACAACTTCGGTGCCCGCCTTGACGAGGACGGCACGAAGGCCGTCGTCCACGCCGCCCTCGACGCGGGGATCACCCTGTTCGACACAGCCGACATGTACGGCGGTTTCGGTGAGCTGGGCGGGTCCCGCGGCGACGGCGAACGGCTCCTGGGCGCCGCGCTCAAGGGCCACCGTGACCGCGTGGTGCTGGCCACCAAGTTCGGCATGGAGATGGGCCGGGACGCGGACCTGTACGGTCCGCGTGGGGCCCGCGCCTACATCCGGTACGCGGTCGAGGCATCGCTGAGCCGGCTCGGCACCGACCGGATCGACCTGTACCAGTACCACGAACCGGACGGCGTCACGCCGCTGGAGGAGACGATCGTCGCGCTCCAGGAGCTGGTCGACGAGGGCAAGATCCGGTACATCGGCTGTTCCAATCTCCCGGCCGAGCAGGTCACGGACGCCTTCGTGTCCACCCAGGCCCGCTACCACCTGCTCGACCGCGGTGCGGAACAGGACCTGATCCCGGCCTGCCTGCACCACGGCCTCGGCCTGCTGCCGTACTACCCGCTGGCCAACGGCCTGCTCAGCGGAAAGTACCGCCGAGGCGAGGAGCCTCCGCCCGGCAGCCGCCTGACCTGGCGTCAGGGCTGGCTCACCGACGCGGCCCTCGACAGGACCGAGGCGCTCACGGCATACGGCGCCGAACGCGGCCTGACCCTCCTCCAGGTCGCGGTCGGCGCACTGGCGGCGCTGCCCGCCGTCGGCTCCGTCATCTGCGGAGCCATGACCCCCGAACAGGTCACCGCCAACGCGGCGGCGGCCGACTGGATACCGAGCCCGGCCGACCTGGCCGTACTCGACGCGATCGTCGCCCCCGGCGAACGCGTCGTCTGAAGCCCCCACCCCTCTGAAAACCCCGAGAGAGCAAGGCTGGACACCATGCGAGAGATCGTCACCTTCGACGCCTACGCCACCCTGATCAACTTCGAGCTCGGTCCCACGACCCTGAAGGTCCTGGAGGACCGGCTCGACCTGGACAATCTGGATGTCGACGAGTTCCTCGACGACTTCCGCGTCATGCGCTTCCAGGCCGTCCTGGAGGCCTACCGCCCTTACCACGAGGTCCTGCACTCCAGTCTGCGCAACGCCATGCGCCTGCACGGCCTGGAGTACCGGGAGACCGACGGCGAGGCCCTCGTGGACGCCGTCCCCACCTTCGGTCCCTGGCCGGAGGTCCCGGAGGCCCTGCGGAAGCTGAAGACCAAGTACGAGATCGCCATCATCTCCAACTCCGACGACAACCTGATCGCGCGGAACGTCAAGAACATCGGCGTCGAGTTCGACTACGTCATCACCGCCCAGCAGGCCGGCGCCTACAAGCCGGACCGCCAGGCCTTCAAGCACGCCTACCGGACCATGGGTGTCGAGGCGTCGCAGGTCATCCACGTCGCCCAGGGCTGGGAATACGACCACATCCCGACCCGCGACCTGGGCCTGAAGCGCCGGGTGTGGATCAACCGCTACGGCCGCAAGGGCAGCGCCGACTACCAGCCCTACGACGAGCTGCCCGACCTGTCGGGCCTGCCGAAGCTCCTCGGCTGCTGACCAACGGCACACCGGCGACACAGGACTGAGAAACACAGAGGACGCACGCCATGAAGCAGATCCCCTACTGGCTGGACACAGCCCCCGCCCTGCCCGACCGTTCCGGAAAGGACCTGCCCGAAGAGGCGGACGTGGTGGTGATCGGCGGCGGCCTCACCGGCCTGTCCACCGCCTACCACACCGCCCGCAAGGGTGCCCGGACCGTCCTCGTCGAGAAGGACAAGGTCGGCTCGGGCGCCTCCGGGCGCAACGGCAGCATGTGCACCCAGGGCATCACCATCAGCCCCGCCGAGGCGCGGGGGCGCTACGGGCAGGAGCGGGCCCGCGAGCTCTACGACTCCTTCCGCGACGCGGTCGACCTCGTCGAGGAGCTCACCCGTAGCGAGAACATCGACTGCGACTTCAACCGTGCCGGGCGCCTCGGCGCGGTCTGCAAGCCCGGCCACTTCGACGGCCTGCGGGCCAAGCAGCGAGACCTGGCCGACAACTTCGGCCACGAGACGGTCGTCCTGAGCAAGAGCGAGCTGCGGGCCGAACTCGGCACGGACTACTACCACGGCGCCCTGCTCGACCCGGACAGCGCGGGCCTGCACGTGGGCAAGTTCGTCGGCGGCCTGGCGGACGCCGCCGAGCGGGCCGGCGCCGACATCCACGAGCGCAACGCCGCCACCGGCCTCACCCGCCTTCCCGGCGGCGGCTTCCTGGTGGAGACCATGCACGGCACCATCCGGGCCAAGCAGGTCATGGCGGCGACGGACGCTTACACCGACAAGTCGATGCCGTGGTTCCGCAAGCGGCTGATCAACGTCGGCAGCTTCATCATCGTCACCGAGCCGCTGGGGGAGGCGCGCGCCAAGGAGCTCATCCCGAACGGCCGCCTGCTGGTCGCCCACAAGAACGTCGGCCACTACGTCCGCCTCACCCCGGACAACCGCCTCGCCTTCGGCGGCCGGGCCCGCTTCGCCCCCTCCAACCCGGCCTCCGACATCAAGAGCGGTGACATCCTCAAGCGGGAGATGACCGAGATCTTCCCGCAGCTTGCAGGGGTGCGCATCGACTACGTGTGGGGCGGCATGGTCGGTTTCTCCTGGGACCGCATTCCGCACGCGGGCGAGGTCAACGGCCTGTACTACTCCATGGGTTACTGCGGGCACGGCGTCCAGATGGCCACGTACATGGGCCGCGCGGTCGCCGAGATGATGGACGGCAACCCCGAGGCCAACCCGATGCGCGGCTTCGGCTTCCCGAAGGTGCCCGTCCCCTTCTACAACGGCACCGCCTGGTTCCTGCCGTTCGGCGGCGCCTATTACAAGGCGAAGGACCGCCTGCTCTGAGCAGGTACCGACATCGGTGATACAGCGGGGGCCTTTCCACAGTCGTGCGGGAGGCCCCCCGCGATGCCCTTTGAGAGAAGGCCGTACATTCATGACCGTCGTCACCCGTAGCGAACACGACCTGCTCGGCGACCGTGACGTCCCCGCCGACGCGTACTGGGGCGTCCACACCCTGCGCGCCACCGAGAACTTCGCCATCACGGGCACTCCCATCTCCGCCTACCCGCACCTGATCGACGCCCTCGCGGCCGTGAAGGAGGCCGCAGCCCTCGCCAACGAGGAGCTCGGGCTGCTGGAGCCGGCGAAGGCGGCAGCGATCGTCGCCGCGTGCGGGGAGATCCGGTCCGGGAAGCTGCACGACCAGTTCGTCGTGGATGTCATCCAGGGCGGCGCCGGAACCTCGACGAACATGAACGCCAACGAGGTCATCGCGAACCGGGCGTTGGAGCTGCTGGGCCACGCGAAGGGTGAGTACCGGTCCCTGCACCCCAACGAGGACGTGAACCTCGGTCAGTCGACGAACGATGTCTATCCGACCGCGGTGAAGATCGCGACGGTGTTCGCGGTACGCGGGCTGCTCAGGGCGATGTCCATGCTGCAGGACGCGTTCGCGCGTAAGGCCGTCGAGTTCCGTGAGGTACTGAAGATGGGCCGTACGCAGCTGCAGGACGCGGTGCCCATGACGCTGGGGCAGGAGTTCTCTGCGTATGCCGTGATGATCGAGGAGGACCGCAGCCGGCTCGCGGAGGCGGTGGAGTTGATCCACGAGATCAACCTGGGTGCCACGGCCATCGGTACCGGCCTCAACGCGCCCGCCGGATACGCGGAGTCGGCCCGCCGCCATCTGTCGGAGATCACCGGGCTGCCGTTGGTCACCGCGGCCAACCTGGTGGAGGCAACCCAGGACTGCGGTGCGTTCGTGCAGGTGTCGGGTGTGCTGAAGCGGATCGCGGTGAAGCTGTCGAAGAGCTGCAACGATCTGCGCCTGCTATCGTCCGGGCCGCGCGCGGGACTCGGCGAGATCAACCTGCCTCCGGTGCAGGCCGGTTCGTCGATCATGCCCGGCAAGGTCAACCCGGTCATCCCCGAGGTCGTCAACCAGGTCGCCTTCGAGGTGATCGGCAACGACGTCGCCATCACCATGGCGGCCGAGGCCGGACAGCTGCAGCTCAACGCGTTCGAGCCGATCATCCTGCACTCGCTGTCGGAGTCCATCACGCACCTGCAGAGCGCGTGCGTCACCCTTGCCGAGCGCTGCGTGGACGGCATCACCGCCAACACCGAGGCGCTGCGCAGGAGTGTGGAGAACTCCATCGGGCTGGTCACGGCCCTTAACCCGCACATCGGGTACACGGCGGCGACCGACATCGCCAAGGAGGCGCTCGTCTCCGGCCGTGAGGTGGCCGAACTCGTCCTGGAGAAGGGCCTGTTGCCCGCGGAGACCCTCGCCGACCTGCTGCGGCCCGAGGTCGTCGCGGGCAGCGGCCAGGCCCTGGCCTGACGGGAGCGAACATGAGACTCGAGGACGTCAAAGCCGTGATCACCGGAGCGTCGAGCGGGATCGGTCGGGCGGTCGCCTCCCGCTTCCGTCGCGAGGGTGCCAACCTCCTGCTCACCGGACGGCGACCGGAGCTGCCGGAAGATCATCCGGACGATCTCTACCTCGGGGGAGACCTGAACGACGAGAACTTCGTCTACCAGCTCGCCGCCCGAGCGGCGGACCACCTGGGAGACGTCGGAGTGGCCGTCCTCTGCCATGGGCTCCAGGTGTCCGGGCCGCTCACGGACATGACCTACGACGACGCACGCGACGTGCTCCACAGCAACCTTCTGAGCTCGTTCCTGGTCATGAAGCACCTGCTGCCGCTGGCTCCCCAGCCGGGAGCATCCATGGTGTGCGTCAGCTCGCGCCTCGGCATGGTCGGCATGCCGGAGCAGACCCTGTACTCCGCCGCGAAGGGCGGCCTCATCGCGCTGGCGCGCGGCGCCGCCATCGAATGGGCGTCCCGCAACATCCGCGTCAACGTGGTCGCGCCAGGTCTGACGATGACGCCGATCATCGAGGCCTCGTTCCAGCGGCGTCCCGACCCCGCCGCCTATCGGCGCCTCAGAGAGGACTCCATCCCGTTGCGCAGGCTCGCCACACCCGAGGAGGTCGCCGACGCGGTTCTCTTCCTCGCCTGCCCGGAGTCGTCGTACATCACCGGTGCCGTGCTTCCCGTGGACGGCGGCTACACAGCGTTCTGAGCCCTCAAAGGCACGAGCGCGGTCAGCCCGCACCTCACCGGTCCACGGCGATCACCAGTCAGCGTCGCTCCATTGGTCCAGCAGCGCTTCGGCCATGTCCGTGTCGGGTTCGGCCGCCCGACTGTGGAGCGACTGCTCGGTCCAGATCACCTTGCCGCGGGCCAGGTAGCGGGTGCCCCAGCGCTGCGTGAACCGGGCGACGAGGAACAGGCCGCGCCCGCCCTCGTCGGCCGCCCGGCGCAGGTGCGGTGAGGTGCTGCGGTGCCGTAGCGAATGGCATTGGTGACCAGCTCACTGATCACCAGTTCGGTGGGGAAGGCGAGTTCCTCCAGCCCCCACTCCTCCAGCCGGCGGGCGACCTGGGCTCGGATCCCGGCGACGGCGGCGGGATCACCGGGGATGTCCCAGCCGGCGACCTGAGAGGGATCCAACAGGCGGGACCGGGCAACGAGCAGTGCGATGTTGTTGCCCGGCCGGGCGGGCAGCAGGGCGTCGAGGACGGCCTGACAGGTCTCCTCCGAGGTTCGGCCGGGACCTTTCAGGGCGTCGTGCAGCATCGCGAGGCCGGTGTCGATGTCCGGCGTGTCTGGAACTGGATCGGGCGGTCCCAGGAGGAGATCGAACAGGCTCGTCAGGACTGGACGGAAGGGGCACGGTTCGGGGAGGTGAAGGGGTACGACGAGGGTCCGCTGCCTGCCCCTGAGCTGCCCCGCCGACGCCTCTGAAGCCGCGAGGAAGGGTCCGTTGACCTGGCGGACCACGGCCGCCCGCGCCGATGCCTCCACCGGCTGGGCATCCTCCGTCACATCGCCCGCCAAGGCATCGAGTCCTCGCACCGCCGCTACGAGTGCAGGGCAAGGCAGCCAAACATTTCCTGAGGCCGCAACGACCGTCAGCCGAATGACGATGCCGAGGCTACTGCGCCGAGGTGGCGGTAATGGGTGGCTACCTGGTCTTGAACCGGTCCGGACGCACGAAGTCCAGGCCTTCGATCGCCTGCTTGCCGAGCGCCTCGTGTGCGGCGATGTGGCCATAGCCGGTGGCCATTTTGAAGCCTTTTCCGGAGAATCCGGTGGCGCAGTAGACCCTGCTGTTCTCGTCCAGCCGGCCGAGGAGGGGATGCCTGTCCTCGGTGAAGAGGTCGGGGAAGGCGTCGGAGCGCGCGATGGTTGGGATCAGGCCGGGGAAGAATTCGGTGACGATATCGGTGGCCTTTGCGACTTCTTCCCGGGTGAGTTCGCGGGGCACGGCGTCCGGGTCGGAGGTTGCCCTTGCGCGCCCGGACAGCGGTCCGTCCACCGATGCCTTGACCGTCACACCGTCGACGGCGGGTGCGCCGTACATGGAGCGCTCCTCGTACCACCGGCTGAAGACAGGGAAGTTCTCCGGCGAGAACTGCGTGCCGTCCTGGGCGATGAACCAGGTCAGGACGATCCGATGGGTTTCCGTTACAGCCTTGAGGTGGTCGGGCATGAGCCTTCGGGACCAGCCGCCCGAGGCGACGATGACCTTCTCGAAGGTCCAGGTTCTGTCGCCAGAGGTGACGACCACGCCGCGGTCGGTTTCGGTGATGCTGTCCACGGGCGCGTTCTGAAGGACGGTGGCGCCGTTCTCCTGGGCCGCCGCGACGGCGGCGCTGACGGCGCGGTCGGTGCGCAGAATGCCGGCGCGGGGGTCGTAGATGGCGCAGTCGTCGGGGCGGAGGTTGTGCTGGGGGTAGCGTTCGGCCATGTCCTCCCGGCTGAGGATGTGGTGCTCGGCTCCGGTGATGCGTGTTGCATCGAGGAGGCTGTTGATGTAGCTGCCGTTCGCCGTCCCTATCGACAGCCCTCCGGTGGTCGTGAGGATGTCCTGCCCGGTTTCCGCTTCGAGCTCGGCCCACAGGTCGCGGGAGCGTTCGATGATGGGGTAGTACTCGGGTTTCCCGAGGTAGATCATGCGGAACAGGCGGGTGTCCCCGCCCACGGCACTGCGGCCGTGGGCCGGGGTGGCGGCCTCGAAGCCCACGACCGAGTCGGACAGCCGGGAGGCCTGCCACAGGGCCATGCTTCCGATGCTGCCCAGGCCGATGACTGCGAGTTGTGCGTCCATGAGAGCAGGTTCCTATTCGTCTACTCGTGAAGTCCGGCGAGTCTGCTGCCGAATCTGGCCAGCAGCGAGGTCGTGCTGGACCCCCTGCGCTCTTCCCACTGGTCGGCAATACCGAAGAGCCGGTACATGGCGTGAACGCCCAGCCAGCGAAGGGGTTCCGGTTCCCACTTCCGCGCCCGGTAGCCGACCCAGGGAAGGGTGGTCCGCTCGGTTTCCTTCTCGAAGGCGAGCTCCACGAGAGTCCTGCCGCCGACGTAGGCCGACGTGACGCCGTGGCCCGCGTAGCCGGTGGACGCCCCGATCCCTGATGCCGGGTCCCAGTGCACGCCGCCGTTCCAGTCACGCGTGACGCCCAGGACCCCCGACCAGGCGTGTTCCACCTCGAAGGGGATGCCTGGGAAGAAGGAACTGAGCTTCTGCGAGATCAGGTCGATGGTGGATTGGGCGGTCGCACCGTCTCCCCCTGTGCCGGACCCGAAGCGGTAGGGGACACCGCGGCCCCCCATGGCGATACGGCCGTCCGCCGTCCGTTGGGCGTAGATGAACGTGTGCGCGGAGTCGTTGAGGCACTGCGGCCCGTCCCAGCCGATCTGCTGCCATGCCTTCTCCGGCAGAGGCTTGGTCACGATCAGCGAGGAATTGACCGGGATCAGGCTCCGGCGGCCGAGCAACCGTCCCGAATAGCCTTCGGTGCAGATGAACGTCCTGGCCGCGGTGACACGACCGTTGGCCAGGGTGAGGGTCTTGTCCGCGACGCTGTCCACCCGGCTGCCCTCGTAGATCCTGACCCCCATGGAGGTCAGGGTGTCGGCGAGGCCGTAGACGAGTTTCGCGGGGTGGAACCGCGCGCAGTGCTTGTAGAAGAGCCCGCCGTGGACGGTGGAGATGTTGATCTGGGATTGGAACTCGTCCCGGTCGAGCATGTGCACTTCGTCGTCGGTGAGCCCGTACTTCAGGTCGGCATCACGCCTGGTGACAAGCCGGCCCAGCCCTGCCCGAGTGTGGGCGGCGACGAGCGCGCCGCCCTTGTACTGATCGGCATCGATGCCCTCGGCCTCAAGGATGTCCAGGACCGCGTCGACGCCGGCGACGAACTCCTGCTGCAGTGCCCGGCTTGCCTCCAGCCCTCCCCCGGCGCGGGCGAAGGTGGCACGGTTTCCCGGAGGCATCGCCGAGAGCCAGCCGCCGTTGCGTCCTGATGCGCCGTAGCCCACCTGTTCGGCCTCGAAGACGGCGACCGAGAGCGACGGTTCGATCTTCTTGGCGAAGTACGCCGCCCAGAGGCCGGTGTAGCCGCCGCCGACAATGGCCACGTCGACGGAGTCCTGGCCGGTGAACCGGGGGAACGAGGGCCTCTTGTCGGCCAGTTGGGCCACCCAGAAGCCGAGCTCTCCGTTTCGGGGTGGTGCCGCAAGGGCGTTCATGGTGTGTCCTTCATCTGTCTCTGGGAACCGTGTGGGCCGCTGCTGGAAGGCGGTGTGGCCGCGGTCGACGGGGTGCGTTGCCCCGGTGTGATGTACGAGGGCTACGACGACGCGAGGAACAGGACGACGTCGGCGATCTCCTCGGGAGTGGCGAGGCGCTGGAGCGGGATCTGCCTCTCACGCTCACAGCGGGTGGCCTCCGGGTCGTACCTGCGCCGGAAGGACGCTTCGATGACTCGGCCGTCGCTGTCCTGCATCGCGTCGGCCGGCAGGATCCGCACCGGGGTGTCGATCGTGCTGGTCGAGGGCGTCGAGTGCCTGTTGAAGCCGGGTCACCGACGCAATGCTCATGATTGGCTCGCCGCTACACAGCGGTGCAGATGACCTGGATCTCGACAGGGGTGTTGAGAGGCAGCCCGGCGACACCGATCGCGGTGCGGGCGTGGCGTCCGTTCTCCCCCAGTACCTCGATGAGCAGTTCACTGGCCGCGTTGGCGACCTGCGACTGCTCACCGAAGTCCGGCGTGCTGGCCACGAAGACCAGCATCTGCACGATCCTGACCCGGTCCAGGTCGCCCACCGCCTGCACAGCGGCAGCGAGGCAGTTGAGCGCGGCATGGCGCGCCAGCTCCTGCGCGGTCTCCAACTCCACGTCCCGGCCGACAACGCCCTGACCCAGCAGCTCGCCGTCCTTGAACGGGAGTTGGCCGGAGAGGTGGATGCTGGAGCCCACCTTCCGGTGGGGCACGAGGTCAGGGGCGCGGCAGGCCGAAGAGGACGGGGAGGTCGGCGATGTCGGTGATCCGCTCGTAGCCGAGCCAGTGCTCGTCGTGCTCGAAGCCGCGGTCGACGTACACCTTGTTCTTGATGCCCATGATGGCCGCGGAGCGATGGTCGTACATCGGGCTCGCGGAGACGTGCACGAGCTCGTCGGGTGTCACGCCGAGCTTGTCAAACATGTACTCGAACGCGCGGAGTCGCGGCTTGTAGACGCCCATCTCCTCGGCACTGATGACGTCTGCGAACGGGGCCTTGAGGTTCTCCGCGAGGCGCACGGCGTGCGCGGTGTCGCTGTTGGTGATGATGACCAGCGGGACCGCCTCGGCCAGGCGGTTCAGCGCCTCGGTAACACCGGGGTACGGGCCCCAGGTGGGGATGCGCTCGTACACCTCCCGCGACTCGTCCTCGCGGTACTCGAGACCGACGCTGCGCGAGGCGCGTTCCATGGAACGCGCGACGACCTGGTGGAACGGCTGGTATGCGCCCGTGCACTCGTCGATCCGGTACGCCTTGCAGATCCGCAGGTACTCATCGGCGACCTCGGCCGGCAGTCGTTCGCCCAGGACCTCACGCATCGTGTCGTTGATGCTGAACTTGATCAGCGTTCCGTTCATGTCGAACGTCACGAACTTGGGCTTGACGTCGAATCCCATTGGTCCTCCTACGTGCTTGGTGGAGCAGCCCGATTTGGTCGATTGTCGACCATTGGGTTGGTCGATTGTCGACCAAGTGGTCTCGGGCTGTCAACAGGCGTCAGGGGCGTGCTGATCCGCCGGGTCGGGCGCAATCGGCTCTCGGCTGAGGTCGCCTCCGAGTTCGTGCGGACCGGCAACCAGTGCCGGATCAACGAGCGCCTCGGCGAGTGCGAGCCCTTCCATCAGGTCGTGGTCCACTCTCTGGAACGGACCATGCGCTCGGCGTGGAGCAGCAGAAGGCGATCCCGTGACCCGCCAGGACAGGGTGTGCGAGCGCCGGGTGCGGCTCTGCGTCGCGCGCCTTGGGTCGCCGAGCCGTAGACCACCGCGCTCCCCTTGATCGGCTGTGCCTGGCTTCAGGCCACAACCTGTCACCGCGACCCGTGAGTCGGATAGGACACCGCTGTGAATTCGGTGAGCTCCATGCCGGACGGCCGACTTGACGTGTGGATGCAAAAACCAGCAGCGGTATAGTCGACAAACGACCAAATGGTCGAAAGTGTCGAGGGAGGGTAACGGGGTGGATCACAAGTTCGAGTGGCAGGAGCAGCGGATGACGACGCCGGACGGCGTCTACCGCACACTGCGTGCCGCAATCCTCGATGGGACCGTACCTCCTGGTGGACAGCTGCGCGAGGCGCACATCGCCGCTGATCTAGGGATCAGTCGGTCCCCGCTGCGCGAGGCGCTGACGAAGCTGGAGGAGGAAGGGCTCGTCGTCAAGATCCCCTACCGTGGGGCGTTCGTCGTAGAGGTGAGCGCTCGTGAGGTCGCCGAGATCGACTCGATCCGACTACGTGTCGAGCCGTACGCCGCCGAGCTCTCGGCCGAAGCGCTGCGCGGTCCTGAGCGGCCCCAGTTGCTGCAGACCGTCGAGGATCTCCGCCGGGCAATGGAGAAGGACGACATCCCGGCCAGCATCGATGCGCACCTTCGATTCCACAGGCTCTTCTACGAGCTCTCGGGGCACGGCGTCCTGCAGAGTCTCTGGAACGGCTGGGAGACCAAGCTGCGCCTCCACCTCAGTGTCGATCACCGCACTTACAGCGACGACCCGCATCAATTGGTCGTCGAGCACGAGAGGTTGGCCGCGGTTGCCCTGGAAGGCGACACCGACGCGTTCCGCCGGGAACTGGCTGCCCATTTCCCCATGGGGCTGGGGGCCCAGACGGGGGATCCAGGGGAACGCGCGCCCGGGCATGCATGAGGCCATGCCGGTGTGCGTGAAGTGTCAACGCGATCTTGTATCAGATCTTGAGTGAGGATTGCCGGTTGCCGGTTGCCGGTTGCCGGCCGCCGGCGCTGTGGGGCGGGTAGGTGGCGACGGGGCGTTTACGGCTGCGCGGTTGGCTGCGTGGGCGGGTCCGTTCTTCCAGGAGACGGCGGGTCGTGGCGGCCGTCTGTCATGTGCGCGGCTTCTCCCAGGGCGCAGTCGGCGTCGACTCTGGTGCGCTCGATCATCGCGGGAAAGCCCTCAGCTGGGTGTCGTCGGCAGACGTGGATCTCCGGCTCCATGCCGCGCGGGCCGCGTGAGTGCAGGAACCGGTCTGCACAGCGCTGACTGGCGACCAAGTCGCGCCGGGGCCGGCCCCTCCGTCGATTCAATCTCCCACCCACGCGCGTACCGGACCGCCGCCTCCCGTGCGGGAAGGCGGCCCCGTTCAGCGGGGTGGACGCGAAGCGCTACAACTCGGTGCGGCTGGTGCCATCCAGGCGGGTCACCGCCATCACCGGTGCTACCTCCGGGCTTCAGCCCCCTGGGTGAAGTGCCGGTGTGCGATAGGGCAGGTCGGCCAGAACCCGGAGGTAACTGCCCGCCATGGGCAGCCAGGCGAGGCCACGAGGTGCCCGTTCCGGTGGCGTCCCGCCAAGTGGTGTAGCCGATCAAGTCGCCGAAATCCGCAGGTCGGCGGCAGTGGCTCCGTGTGACCGGGCGCTCAACTGTCCCCAGCGGGGCTCCGCAAGTTGGTAGGCGGCCCAGGAAGGTCGGATGTGGCGGAGTAGGGCCTGCCAGTAGTGGCTAACGAGGAGTGGCCGTCCGGCTCTCCGGGGCGCCCTGGCTGCTGATTGAGACGTGCGCGCCTTGGGCGTTTGTGGACGATTGCGAAATTCGGCTCTGTCGCTGATCTTGTGACGCTGTCGGTGTCAGTGGCGCCTGTGATCGTGACTCGCGTGTTCTTCGCAGAGTTTCGAGGTGCTGTTCCCTCATCTTGGTGGTGTCGTGGTGGAGTTGGTCGACCGGGCCGCGGCCGGGCTCACGATGCATGCGCGGGCCCGTTCGACGGGTGCGGACTGTCCGCACTGCGGTAGTGCGTCGGGCCGGGTGCACGGTCGGTACATGCGACGGCTCGCGGATGCCGCGGTCGGTGGCGCCAGTGTGGTGATCGAGCTGCTGGTGCGGCGGTTCAAGTGCCCGACCCCCGCGTGCCGGGCGGTGACATTCGCCGAGCAGATCGCGGGGCTGACGAGCCCGCATGCCCGCTACACGCCACTGGCGCGTGAGCAGTTGATCTCGATCGCTCTCGCGCTGGCCGGCCGTGCGGGAGCCCGTCTGGCCGGGGTGCTGGGCCTGCGCGTCGCCAAGGACACCCTGTTACGTCTGGTCCGCGCCGCGCCGGAAGAACCCGCCGGGGAGATCCGCGTGCTTGGCGTCGACGATTTCGCCCTACGGAAGGGTGACTCGTACGCCACGATCCTGGTGGACTTGGAGAGGCGGCGCCCGGTGGGCGTGCTGCCCGGCCGGGATGCAGAACCGCTGGCCGCATGGCTGAAGGACCATCCGGAAGTAGAGATCATTTGCCGGGACCGAGCCGGGGCCTATGCCGAGGGCGCACGCAGCGGTGCCCCGCAAGCCCAGCAAGTCGCCGACGCCTGGCACCTATGGCACAACTTCGGCGAAGCCGTCGAAAAGACCGTCTCCGCCCACCACACCTGCGTCCGGACCGCGTTCGAAAACACCGTACCGGCCGCCCCACCAACGAGCGACGACATCTGGCAGACGCCACCGCCGCCGGCATCGGCATCGGCATCGGCTGCCGGGATGCTCGACGTATGCGGACGAGAACGCCGCCTGGTGACCCGGACCAGGGAACGCTACACAGCCGTGCAACAGCTCCTGGACAGCGGCAGCACTCTGGAGAACATCTGCCGGACACTACAGCTGGACCGGTCCACCGTGCGCCGCTTCGCCCGCGCCAGCAGCATCGACGAAATGCTGGCCAAAGCGACGAACCGGTCCACCATCCTGGACAAATACACGCCGTACCTCCACCAGCGGTGGAACGAGGGCTGTCACAACAGTGCCCAGCTCCACCAGGAGATCGCCGCCCTGGGCTTCGCCGGAAGCATCCAGACCGTCCAGCGTTACCTCCGCCCGTTCAAAGCCGCCACTGCGCCACCCGCGCGCCGACTGGCTCCACGGCCCCGCCGCATCGTCCGCTGGATCATGACCGACCCCGGAAACCTGAGCGCCGATGATGCCGCCGACCTCAAGGAGATTTGGGCCAGCCGCCCCGAACTCGACGCCGCCACCCACCACGTCCGCGACTTCGCCACCATGATGCGCGAGCTGCAGGGCGACCAACTGCCCGCCTGGATGGAGCGCGTCCTCGCCGACGATCTGCCCGCCCTGCACTCCCTGATCAACGGACTGAGCCGCGACATCGACGCCGTCACCGCCGGGCTCTCCACCCCTTGGAGCTCCGGCCAGGTCGAAGGGCAGGTCACAAGGACGAAGCTACTCAAGAGGCAAGGATTTGGACGAGCCAACCTCGACTTGCTCCGTAAGCGCGTACTCCTCACGCCCTGACCCGCCTGCGGTTACAAGATCAGTGCCAGAGCCGAGTTACGCGATCGTCCACACGAGGTCAGACGCCCTTGCGTAGCATGCGAGTCAGCGCCGCCCTATGATCGGGCGTGAACGCGTCCGGGCACGCCAGTCCCAGCGCCTGGGCCAGGTCCCGCCCGTAGAGGTCGACCGCCGACTCCACCAGTTCGGCGAGGACGGCCGTCGCCGCTCTCCCGCGCTGCCAGGCCGTACCCATGATCGCGCCCGCGATCACGGTGGCGGGCCACCACCACACTGCGAGCACCACATACAGCAGACCCCAGCCTGCCAGCCGGCAGGCCGAGGTGAAGGCGACTTGAGCGGTCGCGATCTCAGCACGCGACGCTTCCGGCATGCACAGCCACAGCCGTGGCCATGCTGCCGTGAGGTCAAGGTCGTAGGCCTGGTGCACACGCTCACCGGCTGCCCGCATCCGGTCGGCTATCCACGTCGGCCGGTCCGGTTCGACCAGGCAGATCCGGTTGCGTAGGACAAGAAGCCGAGCAGAGTCCGGCAGGGGGTCGGAGTCGCCCGCTTCGCCCCAGCCCTGCTGACGGCGGTATCGCTCCAACAGCACGCGCCGGTAGGCCTGGTGGGCCTTCTGCCAATTCCTCCGGCGTTGTTCGGTCAGTCGGCGCCCCACGGGCCCGCGCCCCGTCGCGAGCCACAACCTGGCCACGCCGCTGCCCACCGACTGTGCCACCAGGCCCACACCAGCGGATCCGAGCAGCAGCGCTGCACTGGCCAGCACCACCTGTCCGGCTCCCCGACGACGCGCTGCGATCCGGTTCACGTGGTTGGCAAGCATTCCCAGGTCGTACCAGTCGCCGTGGCGCAGCACCGTCGCCCCTGCCGCGGCAACCGCCAGATAGAGCGTGCCCGGCAGTACCAGGAGTGACAACCAGCGCTCGGCGACCTTCTTACCCAGTTCGGCCAGGAAGGTGTTCAAGGCCTGGTCCTGACGCGGACCAGTGGTCGGTCATGGACTGTGCACACCGGATCGGTGCTTCGAGCGCCCCACGTGGGCAATTCCGCCCGCATGCAACGGTTCTCGCCTGGGCACGCGAGGACTTCCTCGATTGGATGTTCGTCGGGTCCGCCCAAGGGGTGATACGTGTTGCCCGTCCCGGAGGCGGGAGGGTGCGAGGCGGTTCGGTAACGCCCGAGACCGGCCGCGTAGCCGGCCATTCTGAGCACGTCGTCCAGCTCTCTCAGGAGCCGTACCACCTGTTCAGCGTCGGCGCCGTCGCGCACGGCCGTGACGGCTTCTTCGGCTTTGGCTCGGGCCGCCCCCTCGCTCAGCGGTGGGCTTGCGGCCTCTAAGAGGGCAACTGATCTGGTTTGCAGGTGTTTTGGGGTGTTCGCAGTGACTGTGGCGACGGTGGGTCGTTGCGTGACTCGTGAGTTCTCGACGCCCTTATCGCAGTGACGTCTCGGATGCCCGCTGGACGTTGATCGAGCCCGTGTTCGTGGCATGGCGGGCCGCTCGCACCGGTCCGGGAACCGCGGCACGGGTGCATGATCTGCGGGAGATCGTGAACGCCATCCTCTACGTCAACCGCACGGGTATCCCCTGGGAGTACCTGCCGCACGACTTCCCTCCGTACAAGACCGTCTACGACTACTACGCGAAGTGGGAAGTGGACGGCACTACGCAGCGGGTGCACGATCTGCTGCGCGACAAGGCCCGCCGTGCGCAGGGCCGGCCTGCAGCCCCGTCGGCTGCCGTGATCGATGCGCAGAGCGTGAAAACCTCCGCGAACGTCGCTGAGGCCAGTCAGGGCATCGACGCCGGCAAGAAAATCAAAGGGCGTAAGCGTCACGTGGCCACGGACACGCTCGGCCTGGTCCTGGCCGTCATCGTCACGGCCGCCTCGGTTCACGACTCCACCGGCGGAAAACACCTGCTCGACGAGCTCGCCGCCTCGCATCCCAGCGTGACGAAGGTCTGGGCCGACGGCGGATACCAGAACAGCGTCTTCCAGTACGGAGCCGCAAGGGGAATCGACGTCGAGGTCGTGAAACGGCCCACCACGAAAGGATTCCAACCCCAGGCGAAACGCTGGGTGATCGAGCGGACGTTCGGCTGGCTGATGCAGCACCGGCGCCTCGTCAGGGACTACGAAGCACTGCCCCAGCGATCCCGCACAATGGTCCACTGGGCCATGGCTAACAAAACTAGCCGCGAGCTCACCGGAGAATCCACACCAACCTGGCGAATCGAAACCGGCGAACCGGGCAGAGCGACCTGAACATTGATCAGATGCCCTCTAAGAGGTCGTTTTCCTCTGTAGTGCGGTGTTATCTCTTGTTTTGCTCCTGCTGATGATCTGGTGCTGGCGAGTCTGCAGTGCGGGCAGCGGTTGGCGAGGCGGATGGTGTGGCGTCTGGGAAGAGAGCCGACTTACGCCTGTCTCATTCCAGGACGCCCGGATCTGTCCCGTGCTCCCGCCAGGCGGAACGCACGCCTGGGCGCACGCCCCCAACCGGCGGTATGCCCAGGTCATGACCGACCGTCGTGCGTATCCGAGTGATCTGTCCGATGCCCGCTGGGAGTTGATCGAGCCGGTGCTGTCCGCCTGGCGCTTCGAACGCCGCGGCCGGGCCCTGGACTTCGGCCGGCCGCCCCGGCACGACCTGCGCGAGATCATGAACGCGATCCTGTACGTGGACCGCACCGGCTGCCAGTGGGCCTACCTCCCGCACGACTTCCCGCCCCACCAGACGGTCTACGGCTACTTCGCCAAATGGCAGACCGACGGCGTCTTCGCCCAGCTCAACGGCTTGTTACGGGAGTTGGTGCGCCAGCAGGAAGGCAAACACCGCCACCCTTCGGCCTGCGTGATCGACGCCCAGAGCGTCAAGACCTCCACCTCCGTCCCCGCCAGAACACAAGGCATCGACGCGGGCAAGAAGATCGTCGGCCGCAAGCGCAGCATCATCACTGACACCCTCGGCCTGCTGCTGGCGGTGCTGGTCACGGCGGCCGGCGTCCAGGATTCCACCGCCGGCCGCACGCTGCTCGAGCAGGCCGCCACCGACCACCCCACCCTGCGCAAGGTCTGGGTCGACGGCGGCTACCGCAAGCACTTCGTCGAGCACGCCGCCACCCTCGGCATCGACCTCGAAATCGTCCAACGCACCCCCGGGACCAGAGGATTCGCCCCGATCCCGAAGCGGTGGACAGTCGAGCGAACCTACGGCTGGCTCATGCTGCACCGGCGCCTGGCCCGCGACTACGAAACCCACCCGCACCGCTCCGAAGCCATGATCCACCTGGCCATGACCGACCTGATGGCCCGCCGCCTCACCGGCGAGACCACCATCTCCTGGCGCGACCCGACATAGCAGAATCAAAGCGACATCTCGGGATGAAACAACGGGAGAAAACGACCTCTAAGACTCCGGCCGCACCAAGGGTGGAAGAGGTGTGCCCCCGGTCCCCCGACGCCCTGTACCGGCGGGGGACCACGGCCCACTCGGCATCCGTCACGTTGGTCGGGTACCGGCGTGCGCGCATCGGGTTGCCGGCGGCGTTTCCGAATCGGTGCTTGTGGAGAACGGTCCCCGGCTCGAGTAGCAACAGACGGCAAGCGGTCTCAGGGGGCTTGACTTCGTCATTGAGGCTCCTCGTGGACCGCCGACTCGGCGAAGATCACCTGGATCCTCATACCGGAACGCGTAACGGTTGATCCCCTACACCACGACGCGGGACGCGACCCCCGCTCCCTGGATCTTGCGGTTTCCGGCCCGCCGTCGGCCACTGTCCTGCGGACGCCTCGCCTCCTCGGCGGACACGAGAACTGTCTTGCAACGCTCAACGAACTCATAGGCCAGGTGAGGCGAGGTCTGAGTGGCGCGTACTGCTTGAGGGTTCGGGGTCGTTGGCGGCGGCTTTGATGTTCTCGGGGATCGGCCGGCGACGCGTCGGCCCTCGAGTATGATCACGATCGAGTCTTAGTCTTGACAAAGTCTAAACTGGGGCCTACTTTTCAAGCTCCTTGAGTAGATGTGCGTGGCCTGGGGGCTTTGTTCGTGCCGCCGCATCCGGCCCCTGCTGAAATCGGAGTTGGACATGAGGTGCTACGACTGCCTCCAGGAGGCGCGCAGCGACACCGCCGGCATCGGTGTGTGCTCGCGCTGCGGCTTGGCCGCCTGCGAGAACCACGCCCGCGTACGTCAGGTACAGGTCACCCGCCAGGTCGGCATGGGTGTTGCGTACGGCCGTATCCCGGCGCGCAGGGTGGTGTGCCACACCTGTGACAGGGCCGAAACGGCGCACTGACCGCATGGGGCGCTTGTCGCGCCCGCATCACCGGTCGCCGAGTGGGCGCCGTCCGTCCGGGCATGCGTTCTTGGCCTGCCCGGACGTCGTCCCCGGTCACTGCCGTAGCGTCCGGGCCTCAGCCGTGGCCGCGGCTCGGTGCGCCATGCTGGAGGCGCGACCGCGGACGACAAGATGTCGTAGGGCCGGGCTTGTTCCTGCTCGGCGGCAGCTTCCTCGAGAGGCTTCATGGCGTCTTCGTCGCCGATGATCCCGCGTGCCGTGGGGGCAGGGGCGTTGTGGAGTCCACGCTGACCGCCGGACAAGTCCGTTTTGCCCTGGCGGTGACTTCGACGATCAGGCCTTCCGGCAGCGCGGTGAAGAGACCGGTGTTCCTCCCGACCTGCAAACACCCGTAGGCGGTCGGTCAGCCTCGAACTCGCCTGGCAATCGTCCGCCACTGCGCGTCTGCTCGGGGCCGACCGCATCGCATCCTCAAACTGATTCGGCAGCCGCGCCACGTCACGGTCGTCGTCTTGTCAGATCCGCCAGAAGGTCGGCGGTGTTCTTCCGGCCGTGAACGGGTCCAGTGTTGCCGCACGACGCCGTTGTCAAGCTCGCTACCACGGGGTTGTAGCCAGTCGCTGTAGGCCTGCCGGAACGACCGGGCAGCAGGTCGAGCCGCTCTTGAGGCATGGGGACCTCGTGCCGAACCGGATGAGACCGGTGAGCCAGGTCGTGGCCTCGACTGTCGCTTCCAGCGGCGGCGGGTCCAGCCGCACGCGGTGTTCCGAGGTCGCGCTCGGGGCTGAAGTTTGTATTGACAGTGCTCGACGGGCCCTCATATGGTCGACAAACGACAATACGGGGGCGGATTTAAGCCACCGCATGGCGTTATGTCACCACTGTTACTCGAGGGGAGTGCCGAGTGCAGATGATCAAGATTCATGCGAAGCGGGTTCTCGTGGCCCACTGTGTGGGCGTGTGCCCTGTTCCGCCCGCGGAGGTGGCGCGATGAGCCAGTCCGTGACTTCGGCAGCGAACACCGACTCGGCTTCCGATCGGCTCCAGGCCCTGGGGCTGGCCCTTCCAGAGCTCCGTGACAACCCGTACTACGTGCCCCACCGGAAGGTGGGCTCCAGCATCCACCTCTCCGGCCAACTCCCGTTCAAGGACGGCGAGCTGCTGGGTCAGGGCGTTGTCGGCCGGGACGTGGAGTTGGAGACCGCGCAGGAGCTGGCGCGCCATGCCGCGCTCAACTGCCTCGCTGCCGCTGTGCAGGCGGTGGGCGACCTGGACCGGGTCAGGATCGTGCAGATGCTGGTCTTCGTGGCCAGCACGCCGGACTTCGGTGAGCAGTCGCAGGTCGCCAACGCGGCCAGTGAACTGCTCATCGAGGTACTGGGGGAGAACGGACGCCACGCCCGCACCGCGATCGGTGTCGCCGGGCTGCCTCTCAACACCCCTGTCGAGATCCAGATGGTCTGCACCGCTGCGTAGGGCGGGCCCGACGGCGGTGCACCGCAAGTGCGCGCGATATCGCGGGCCGCGCGCCTTCGGCATCCAGGGGGAGTCAACACCCGTGCCCCTC
This sequence comes from Streptomyces cyaneochromogenes, assembly GCF_003963535.1. Lineage (GTDB taxonomy): Bacteria > Actinomycetota > Actinomycetes > Streptomycetales > Streptomycetaceae > Streptomyces > Streptomyces shaanxiensis. The sequence goes on from NZ_CP034539.1 coordinate 10,225,588, forward strand.
GATCATTCCAGGCAGAACCACAAGGAGGGCAGCGTGAACCGGCTGCAACGAGCACTCGACGCTCTGGTCGAGCGGATCGACACCCCCGCGCCGATCGTGCTGGTCGACGTCATGCAGGGCAACATCGACCGCGTCCAAGGCTTCGCCGACCAGCGCAACCTCAAGGTCAGGCCGCACGTCAAGACGCACAAGTGCGTGGAGATCGGGCGACGCCAGCTCGAGGCCGGTGCGGTCGGGATCACCGCGGGGAACGTCGGTGAGGCCGAGGTCTTCGCCGCGGCCGGATTCGACGACATCTTCCTCGCCTACCCGATCTGGGCCGCGGGAACAAAGCGAGCCCGGATCCGCCGGCTCGCCGAGTCCGCCCGGCTACGGGTCGGCGTCGACAACGTCGCGGCGATCGAGACCCTCGCCGACGCGATGGGAGACGAACCCGACCGGTTGCAGGTCGTGCTCGAGGTCGACTGCGGCGCCCGCCGTTCCGGGGCGCCGCCCGAGGCTGCGGGCGATCTCGCGCTCGCCGCCCGCAAGCGCGGCCTGGTGCCGGTGGGCGTCTTCACCTATCCCGGTCACGGCAGCGCCGGCCGGGACGCTCGCCGGCGTGCCGCGCAGGACCAGGAGGCCGCGCTCACCACCGCGGTACGCAGCCTCGCCGACGTCGGGGTCACCGCAGAAGTGGTCAGCGCCGGCTCCACCCCCACCCTCGAGTTCTGCACCAGCAGCAGCGTGATCACCGAGATCCGTCCCGGCGAGTACGTCTTCGGAGATCTGAACAACGCCCGGCTGGGCTCCTGCACGGACGACCAGATCGCGTTGTTCGTCGCCGGCACCGTGGTCAGCGACTGGGTCCCCGACCAGGTCATCCTCGATGTGGGCACCAAAGCCCTCAGCCGCGAAGGCAGCCCTGAGATCGGCTACGGCGGTATCGCCGGCACGAAGGCAGTACTGGCCAAGCTCAACGAGTACCACGGATTCCTTCCGCTGCCGGACGGGGAGTTCCGCCCCAGCGTCGGCACCGTCGTCCCCGTGGTGCCGAACCACGTATGCCCGGTCGTCCTCGGTTTCGAGGAGCTGATCGTCACCGACAGCACGGGCACGTCGCTGCAGCGGTGGCCGGTCGACGCCCGCGGATTCCTCAACTGACTGGCACGGGACGAGATTTCCGTGGTCGAGCCCACCACCCGACCGACCTCCCCCGTAAAGGAGTGCCTGACATGAGACTCAACAACGTCATGGCCCTGGTGACCGGCGCCAGCAGTGGCATCGGACAGGCGGTGAGTTCCCACTTCCGCCGCGAAGGCGCGCGGCTGCTGCTCACCGGCCGCAGGGAGCAGCTCGACAGCGCTGAGCCCGACGACCTGTACGTTCCCGGAGACCTCAACGACGAGGCGTTCGTCGAGAGTCTGGCCAAGCAGGCCGCCGAGTCTCTCGGCACCGTCGACGTCGTTGTCCTCAACCACGGCCTGCAGGCCGTCAGTCCGCTCACCGAGATGGCCTGCGACGACGCGAAGAACGTGCTCGAGAGCAACCTGCTCAGCGCGTTCCTGGTGATGAAGCACTTCGCGCCGCTGATGCCCGAGACCGGTGGCTCGTTCGTCTGCGTCAGTTCACGGCTGGGCATGGTCGGCATGTCCGGGCAGGTCCTGTATTCCGCCGCCAAGGGGGGCCTCATCATGCTCGCCAAGGGCGCGGCGATCGAATGGGCCCCGCGCAACATCCGTGTCAACGTCGTCGCTCCGGGCCTGACCGCCACCCCGATCATCGAAGAGGCGTTCCAGCGCAGGCCCGACCCCGAGGGCTACCGCCGTGAGCGCGAGAGCACGATCCCGCTCCAACGCCTCGCCACCCCTGAAGAGGTGGCTGACGCGGTGCTCTTCTTCGCATCGTCGGAATCGTCGTACGTGACCGGATCGGTCCTGACCGTCGACGGCGGATACACCGCTTTCTGAATACCCCTGCTGGGCACCACCACCAGCAATGGGCTGAACGACCTGCTCTCCGTCTCGCTTTCTGTCCCGGGCGACCGCAGATTGCGACATGAACGATCGAACACGCGTCGAGCGCGTCCCCATTCGCCACACTCGAACGGTGCCGCCCACAGTGCGCGCGTGCCGACAACCGCATCCGAGGCGCCCGGCCACCCTGGCACCAGCCGCGATGCGTCGCCGGCCTCCGCACATCGGGAACGGGTCACGCCCATGAGCGCGTGCCAGACGCCGCTCGGCAACGGCCCATTGACCGTGACCGCGGCTACCAACTTCTCAAGCTCAACAAGCTCAAAAGGAAAGACATGTCGCTCCTGAAGGCCATCGACACCAATCCCTCCTTCGCGCCGCGAGAGTCCGGCCCGCTCCCGGAACATCTGATTTGCGGCAACCCCGCCTTCAAGACCTGGGCCCAGGACGTCGCCCGTGGGGAGTCGATCCATACGGGAGTCTGGGAAGCGACGCCCGGCGAGACGCGCTCGATCAAGGGCGAGACTTTCGAGTTCTGCCACATCCTCGTCGGCATCGTCGAGCTCACGCCGGAAGGTGGCGAGCCGGTGGTCGATGTCGATGCCAGGCCATGATCGTCTCCGGGATCTCTCGCGAAACTACATGCTGAGCAACGTCGCCGTGGCCGATGGACCGCTCGGCCCGTCCATCAGCCGTAGGCCCGGCTCTGCTTCATTCCTCACAGGGCTCGCCCACGTGCAGGCCGGGCAACGCAGTAACCGGGATGAAGATCCGTTCCGCGACGTCCACTGGCGTGCGGTCGACTCCGCCCCGGGTGGCCAGTCTCCGGCGGCGGCCTTGATTCCGCCGGCCTGGCCGCCCGGACGGATCTTCGGCAGGACGGCGCTGTGAAGCAGTTCCCGCCGCTGGCACCTGCCTCGCAGTGCCTGGTCACCGGGACGATCGCTTCGGCGAGAGGGTGCCGCGCGTCAGTTCGCCGGAGGCCGAGAGGCTCAGCACATCGTCGGCGGTGACCGTCTCGTCGAGCGTGACCACGCTGGTGACCAGGGGGCGGCCGAGGCTGAGGGTGCCGGTCTTGTCGAAGACCACGACGGTGACGCGGCCGATGCCTTCCAGGGGGAGTCGTACTCCCAGCCCTGGGCGACATGGATGACCTGGGTGCCTCGGGCACTTCTGGGAAGGGGCCGAACGTCGGGATGAGGGCGACGATGGCGTCACCATCGGAGTCCTGGTAGCGCAGCCCGTGCCGGCGCATGGACTTCTCCGTGCTGGAGCGCAGCACCCTATCATAGGGGCGGTAGTCCTACCCAGCACCGCCTGGAAGCGCACGACGTTGAAGGTGTTGAGGAACTCCTGGGTGTCGACGTCGACCTCGGCGATGCGGTCCTTCAGTAGATCCACCGTGGGGGCATCGAGGCTGAAGGTGGTGCAGGGCAGGAGAGGGTCTCGACGTCAGTACGCCCTGTTCGGGCCGGGCGCCGCCGAGCTTGCGTACGACCGGCGGGTGGCCCCTGGTTCAGGCGAGGTCATGACGGCCTTCCCGGAGTTGCGCAATGACGTCGTCCAGCGGTACGGCCATGGCCCGCCCGACGTTGATCCAGTCGTCCTTGGCGTGGCCGAGGAGGTAGTCACGCCGTTCTGGTACCCGCTCCGCGCGCCAGTTCGTGATCAGCGCGCGCAGCGTGAGTCGTGCCAGCGCGGCAATCGGCAGCAGCGGAAGTTCCCAGTCCTCGATAGGGCGTGCCCGTTCGTAGCCGGCGACGAAGGCGCAGGCATCCAGCCAGGGGTGATCCGGCGCCCGGCCGAGTAGGTTCGCCAGGGAGACAGCAGGGTCGAAGATCACGGCACTGCGCATGGTGTCACCGAAGTCGATGACGCCGGTGACAAAGTCGTCGCTCTGCGGATCCACCACAACGTTGTAAGGGCTGTAGTCGCCGTGGATCACTTGCGTTTCGAGATCATTCAGCCTCGGGACGATGGCTCCGTCGAAAAGCCGGAAGACCTCCTGAGCCAACTGACGGTGCTCGGTATTCGGCGTGTGCTCGACGAGTCCGGTCAGCTGGTGGAAATGCCGAATGTCCCATACCAGCCCTCGTCGGTCCGCAGGGTGCTCAAATGCTTTCAGTGCCACGTCGACTCGTCCCAGCATCTCGCCCACCTTGGCGAGCTGTTCCGCGGTTGGATTCGTTCGTGCCAGGACCGGACCTTCGACGAAGTCGAACACCCGCAGAACTCGAGTCCTGCCGTCGTTCGTTTTGATGGCCACGCGGTCGTCTCCGCCGACGGTCAGCTTCACCCGCTGGACCGGCACTTCCGGAGCGGCGCCTTGGAGAAAACGCATCACGGCGGTCTGTAGAGCGACAGCCATCTCTGCCTCGTCAGGGGGTGAAACCTTCACGAGGTAGTCGTCCGAGTGGGTCCTGAGCCTGAACGTGTCATCCTTCTCCGTCGCCAGTCGCTCAAGACGTCCGCCGACGTGGTAACGCCCCTCAAGGAGGGCGCTCACCAGCATGACGTCGATGGGCTCGTGAGACGATGCCAGGCCGCTCTCCTCGAAGAGCCGTTGAGCGATTTTCATTGCCGGTGAGTTGTTCATGGTCAGTTCCTTGGCCAGCCTGCTACAGACGGTCCTTCGCGACCTCGGAGAAGGTCTCCAGGAATCGGGTCACATCGGCGGAGGTGAAGGCCAGCGGAGGGCGGATCTTCAGAACGTTCGCCGCCCTGCCCGTACCGCTGATGAGGATCCGACGGTCGCGCATGTCGTTGATGACGTCTTCGGTGCGTGAGCGGTCGGGCTCGAGCGTCTTCCGGTCCTTGACGAGTTCCACACCGACGTAGAGACCGCTGCCGCGCACCTCAGCTACGTAAGGGGAATCCTTCGTGATCTCCTGGAGCCCTGCGCGCAGAGCCGTACCGTTCTTGAGAGCGCGCTGCTGCACGTTCTCGTTCTCGAAGACATCCAGGACTGCGGCGCCGGCGGCCACAGGGATCGAGCTGCCGGCAAAGGTGTTGAAGTAGCGAACATTCTGTCCGAACGCTTCGCAGACCTCGGGGCGGAAAACCACACCGGAGATCGGCAATCCGTTGCCCATCGGCTTACCCATGGTGACGATGTCCGGCAGTACAGCATGGCGGGTGAAGCCCCACATCGAATCCCCGAGCCGGGCGAATCCCGACTGCACCTCGTCCGCGATGTAGACACCGCCGGACGCGTGCACCTCCTCCACCACGGCCTTCATGTAACCGACCGGATCCGTGAAGATTCCATCGCTGGAGTAGGCGCAGTCGGTGATCAGCGCCGCGAGCCGGTAACCGTGGCGCTCGAGGTCGTCGATCGCGCCGCGCACCTGGTTGCGCATGTGCTCGGCGAGCGTGGATCCGGGCGCGACGAGGCGCGGGTCAGGAGGATCGATGAGCCGGACGTTCGGTCCCAGCGGTGATCCTGTGCCCAGGGTCGGCGAGAAGCTCGCCACCTCACGAGTGAGGCCGTGGTAGGCCCAGCGAGTCACGATGATTCCCTCACCGCCCGTGTGGAACCTCGCCACCCGCACCGCGAGGTCGTTCGCCTCCGACCCGCTGCACGCGAGGCTCAGCTTCGACAGCTCCTCGGGGAAGGTTGCGAGAAGCCGCTCCGCGTAGTCGACCAGCGACTCCTGGACGTAGCGGGTGTTGGTGTTGACTGCCGCCATCTGGCGGGAGACGGCCTCGGCCACGTGCGGGTGGGCGTGCCCGACGCACGGAACGTTGTTGTACGCGTCGAGGTAGTCGTTGCCGTCGCGGTCGATCAGGCGGGCTCCGTGACCGGAGACGAACTCGACCGGCTCCTTGTAGATGAGCGTATAGCCAGGACCGAGCACCTTGTTCCGGCGTCGGATGGTCTCCTGGAGGTGTTCGGGGAGTTCGCTCATTCCGCCCGGGTCGAACCGGTTGGGGTAGTGGGCGAGGGCTCGACTCACCGTCGAAGTCATCATGGGCACACCTTTCGGCCTGGTTCTGTCGGAGTTGCTCGCTGCTGTGGCTGACCCTACCCCTTCTTGGTTCCAGTTCCAACCTGAAACAAGAACATCCAAGCGGGCCCGGCTCGCTCGGCGGATCGGCCTCGCTATGGTCATGAGGTGACCAGCAACCCCACATCGCGCGACTACAACAAGGCCTCAGTCCTTGATGTGGTCCTGACCCGGGCGCCCTTGACGCGGAACGAGCTCATCGAGCTCACGGGCTTGAGCAAGGCCACGGTGTCCCGAGCCGTAGAGGAGCTTCGGGCGGATGGCTTCGTCATCGACGGCGGAGTCGATGAGGTTGTCGGCCGCGGCCGCCGGTCCACCTATCTGGACGTGCCCGGCACGACCGGGCACGTCGTCGGTATCAGCTTCGGAGCGCAGACCACCTGTGTCCTCGTGACCGATCTGAGGGGTCGCGAGGTCCACCACGTGATGGTTCCCACCGCGGACCACGACGAGGTCAGGACCGGCGCCGAATGGCTGGTCGGCTTGATTGCGAAGGCCAGTGAGTCCGCACAGGGGCCACTGCGCCAGGTCGTCGCCGCGGTGCCAGGCCGGGTCCGGAACGGCAAGGAGATTTTCGGCCCGGCGGAGTCGATGAAAATCTTTGCCGGCTCTGATCTTCAGCGAGCCATTGCAGGCTTGATCAATGCTCCCGTGCTCCTCGACAGTGACGCCAATGCGTCCTTGCTGGGGATCCTCACCAACGACGCCACCGTCAGGAACGCCGCGCTCTTCAGCCTCAGCACCAACCTGAACTTCGCCAGCTGCACAGATCGCGAGCTCGCCCGCGGGCGGACGCCTGCCTTCGGGGACATTGGTGTGCTCTCCTCCGGGGTTGACGATGAGATCCTCGATGAGCTGCTGAGCACAAGAGGTCTTCTTCGCTTTGCTCGTGGGCGCGGACTCGACCTGGAACGCATCGAAGACCTCTGGCTGGAACCGCACGAAGAGATGCCGCACGCCGAGGTGCTGGAAGCGTTCACCACGGCAATCGCGACTGCTGTGAGCGTCGTCGCCGTGATGCTGGACCCTGAATCGGTCTACTTCGTGGGTCGATTGCGCCCGCTCGTCGAAGAAGTGCTTCCCGAGGTGCGCAGACGACTGAACCAGAGCCTTCCGGCGGTCCCAGAGGTCAAGACGGTGACGCAGGTGATCGGTCTGTCGACGGCACAAGGAGCGGTGGACGCATGCCTGACCTTGGCTCAGGACCGGCTACGGAACGCTGTGCTCGGGGCGCGTCGACAGAGCCAACCTGCAGAGCGATCCGCACCAGCCTTCTGACTCGGCCACCAAAACGAACCCACGCTTCATGTTGAAGCGAGGTTCCCCCTCTGCGCTGGGGGGTGTTCGTGGTGGCGACTCTGCCTGTTCCGACCCTGCCTGTGCTGACCCTGGCCGCTCGGTCCGTCTGCCGCCTTCGACGGCTCCCTGCAGACCCACGCCGGCACCCTCCGGTCCCAACTGGCCCCAGTGGTGGGTCTGTAGCGCGAGCCGCCCCCGGGAACCAGAAGCAAGGCGGCGCGAAGCGCCCCGTGCGTGGGGGAGCGGGTCACCGCTTCGCCGTCCGGGATGAAGGGGCACCCGCCAGTGCACGAAGGCCGGCAAGGTCACATCCGAGGGCTGGGGTGGTCCCCGAACCCGGGACGAACACGAGCCTTGGGTCCCAAGGGCGCGTCCCGTCGAGCGTCCCGCCCTCATCCGTTGCGGCGACATCCCCTTCTACGGCATCCCGTCCCCGGACGGCCTGAACCCCGACCCGGTGCGCCTGTCCGTCTTCATGGAGGGCTACACCCACAGCACCCGCCCGCTGGTCGGCCCCGTGCCGGGCTGCGACGACATCGTCCTGCTGGCCCGCTTCTCCGGCCAGGGCTTCAAGATCTCGCCCGCCATGGGCGACCTTGCATGAACGGGCTGACCGTGCGCCCCGGCACGCACCTCGCCGCCATCGCCACCCCCCCCACGACTGACGGGCCTCGGGCCCGCCCGGCGCAACGCACTCGCCGGTGCTCCCAACCACTACGACGAGGGCTTCGACATGGACATCGACTGGTGGCTGAAGAACGAAGCGGCCGTCACCAACGCTGGTTGGAGTGGACTCGCGGCTCAACTCGGTGTCGCCACACTGTCCGTCGAGGTGGCCGGCGTCAAGCCGGCCACCGCGACAGGCAAAGCGCTGTCCTGCGGGGACGCCGTCGCCGCCGACGTGGCGTCCATGGAGATCGCCGGGCCGTGGTCCACCGCACGCCGGTCATCCTCATGTCCGATCGCATCGCGGTCATGCGCAAAAGTCCTGATCGAGCAGTTCGACACCCCGGGGTGAATCGGCCCGGCCAAGCCGGAACGTGCCGGAGACTCTTCCCTCGCGGGATGGCAGGGGGCCTGGGCGGTTGTCGTGGCCGCGCCGCCTCATGGTCTGCGGCACCCCCGCTTGTCGTGGAGGTCTGCAACCTCGACCGATCAGCGAAGGAAGCGGTCCGCTGTGGACGCCATCGACGAGAAAATCATCGCCGAGCTGACCCGCAACGCCCGCATCTCGCACTCGGAGCTGGCCGGCAATGTGCTGCTGTCCCGCAATGCGGTGCACCACATGCCGCCTCGGCGCTGGTCCTCGTCTACCGGCAGGACCGCAGGCGCGGCGGAGACGTCCTGGCCGCACTCGAACCCATCCCCGAGGCCGTCATCTGCGAGATCCTCAGCGGGGACTTCGACATCAGCCTCGGCTGCGCACGACCTCTTGCTGACTGATCGTCTGTGTTGCGGAGATCCGGTGCTCCCCACGGCTGGGATGCGAGCCGCTTGCCGCCGCGAGGGCGCGCGTTCCGCAGCCCCTCCAGCGCGGCGGCTCGGCGTCGAACTCACGCTCAGGACACTGTGAACCCGAACCGGGTGCGGCGCTCGGCCGTGAGGACATCGGCGTGTTGGGCGACCGCCGGCGGTCCTGCCCGGTCTGGCAGGCCGGCAGCAGTGACACGGTCCGTTCGTCGCGCGGGGTCGACCGGCGTGTGGAACCTGCGGTCGGCAGGCAGGCCGCAGGTGCGGCCACGAAGGCGTTGGGCCAGGGTGCCGTGTGCCTCCCGCGAATACGGATTGCGGTGCCCAATGACAGGGCCGTTCAAGGGTACGCCGCCGACGCTCGCTGCACGGGCGGAAGCCGGCTCGCGGATCAGCTGGAGTGGGGATGAGCCAGGTCACGCCATAGCCGAGCCATCCAGTCGCGGATCGCGTTACCTCGTACACAGCAATCTCATTGGTTGAGAATTCACCTACCGAGGTAGATCAAGTAAGGCTTGCCTTATATGCTGATCGAGCCCTGCCCATCTGAGCGCGCACGGGCTCACGCCACACTCTCTCGCATGACAGGACTCCCATGCGTACGACCTCCCGCGGTCTCATCTTGACGCTTGCCCTCACTCCGTTGCTGGCCGGCTGCTTCGTGTCCGGCGCAGAAGGATCCGGTTCGGACACGCAAGGCGGATCGGCCGGTCGGCTGAGGGTCGCGCTCGCCCGGCCGCCGGTGCAGGCCCTGTCCCCGTACAGCGACGACGCGACCTTGCTGGGCAAGCTCTCCGTCGTCGAAGGGCTCACCGCCCTGGACAAGAACGGCGCCGCAGCTCCCGCGCTGGCGAAGTCCTGGAAGCAGGTCAACCCCACCACGTGGACCTTCGAGTTGCGCAAGGCGTCCTTCCAGGACGGCACGCCGGTCACGGCCGACGCGGTCGTCAACGCCCTCGACCACGCGGACGCCGCAACGCCCAAGCCCCGCGTCCTCAGTGACGTCACCCTCACCGCGAAGGCCCAGGACGCCGACACGGTCACGATCAGCACGAAGGCAGCCGACCCGGTGCTCCCGCTGCGCCTGGCCAGCCCGGTACTGGCCATCCTCTCCGCCAAGGCGTACGCCAAGGACGGCACGGCCAGCGCGATCGGCACCGGAACCGGCCCTTTTAAGGTCACGAAGCTGATCGGCAAGTCCAAGGCCTCGCTCGACCGTTACGACGGCTACTGGGGCGGCAAGGCCAAGGCGCCCGGCATCGACGTCACTTGGATAGCCGACGGCACCGCACGCGCCAACGCCCTGCGCGGCGGCGACGTCGATATCGCCGAGTGGATCCCCACCGCCCAGGCGAAGCTGCTGGACGCGAAAACCCGTCACGAAGTGCCGTCCGTACGGACCGACAGCCTCATCCTCAACACCGGCAACGGCATCTTCACCGACCCCACGCTGCGCGCGGCGGCCCGTGAGGCCGTCGACGGCTCCGCGCTGGTCGACTCGATCTTCGGCGGCTATGCCGACCCCGCTCAGGGCCTGTTCGGGCCCGCCGTGTCCTGGGCCGCCGACAAGCGCGTCGACGCCACCGGCCGCGCCAAGGCCGCGACACCCGCACAGGTCAGGTCCAAGACGAAGGGCAAGGTCCTGCGTCTGGCCGCCTACACCAACCGCGCGGAACTCCCCGAGACCGCCACCGTCCTGCAACAGCAGCTGGAGAAGGCCGGGTTCACCGTCAAGCAGGACGTACGTGAGTACACGCAGATGGAGGCCGACCTCCTCGCCGGCAAGTACGACGCCCTCGTCATGTCCCGGGTGGTGCTCCTCGACACCGGAGACGCGGTCGCGTACCTGGCGAGCGACTACACGAGCAACGGCGTGTACAACATCGCCCGTCTGAAGGACGCCAAGGTGGACCAGGCCGTCAAGGCCGCCGCCGAGGAAGGCGACGTGACGAAGCGGCAGCAGAAGATCATGGCCGCCGAGGCGGAGATCCTGCGCACCGACGCCGTCGTGCCGCTGGTCCACGAGAAGGTCGTCCAGGGCATCGCCACCGATGTCGAGGGTGTGCTCCTCGATCCGCGCGAGCGCTCCCTGATCGACGTCGATACCCACCTGAAGTAGCGGCCGATGAGCGTCATGTCGGCCGGTACCGAGGTCCGCCCGTCCCGGTGGCGCGCGAGCCTCGGCCGCCTCGCCGCCGGGACCGCGCTGCTGACGGCCGTGGCCATGCTGCCTTGGCTGTCCGGCAACGACCCCGCGCTGACCGTCCTGCGGGCCCGCTCCGCCGACCAAAATCCGACCCCTGAGCAGCTGGCCGCCGTCCGGGAGCAACTGGGGCTGGACGAGGGGCCGTTCGCGCATCTCGCGCACTGGCTCGGCGGGCTGCCGAGGGGCGAGGCGGGCACCTCCTGGGTGTCGGGTGAGGCGGTGCTGCCCCAGGTGACGGGTGCCTTCGCGGTCTCCTTCACGCTGATGCTCGGGGCGCTCGTGGTCACCATCGCCGTCGCCGCACTGGTCAGCGCCCGCACCGTGTATCTCGGCTCCCGGCGACGGCTGCACCGGGGGAGAGGGGTCATCGGGGTCGCTGTCCTCGCCGCCCTCCCCAAGTTCCTGCTCGCCTCGCTCCTCGCCACCGTCTGCGGGGTGTGGCTGGGCTGGTTCCCGTCCAGCGGGTGGGCGGGACCGGCGTCGATGGTGCTGCCCGCGCTCGCCCTCGGTGTCCCGTCCGGGGCGATGATCGGCGGTCTGCTCGACCAGTCCCTGCCCGCCGCCTTCAACGAGCCGTGGGCCCGGACCTGGCACGCCTACGGCTACGCGCCCGGCCGCGTCGCCCGGCATGCGCTGCGGCGCGCACTGGCCGGAGTGCTCCCGCAACTCCTGCCGACCGTCGTCGCCCTGGTCGGCGGCGCCGTCGCGGTGGAGAAGATCTTCAACATTCCCGGGCTCGGTCGCCTCGCCCTGGACGCCGCCATAGCCCAGGACCTGCCACCCCTGCAGACCGCGACCCTGGCCCTCATCCTGCTCGGCGTCGTCGCCGGCCTGCTCATCCAGGCCCTGCGTCGCGCGCTGCTCGGCCCGGCCCTGCGGGACGGGGCCCTGCCCGCGCTGCACGCACCGGCCGCTTCCCGAGGGCGCTTCACCCGCTGGGCCGCCGTGGCCTGTGCCCTCGCCCTGCTCGCTCTGGTCACCACCGGACTGCTCCGCGATCCGCTCCATGTGGACACGGCGGCCCGACTGCTCCCGCCCTCAGCCGCACACCCGTTGGGCACCGACGCGCTTGGCCGCGATCTGCTGGCCCGGCTGGGCCACGGGGCGCTGCGCACGGTGGGCGTGGCCCTCGTGGTGACCGCGGTGTGCGTGCTCGCCGGGCTGTTGCTCGGCATGGCGGCTCAAGTCGGCGCGGGGCTCACGGAAGTGGTGTCGACGATGCCGGCGGTCCTCGCCGGACTGCTGACCACCGCGGTGACCGGCCCGTCGGCCTGGGGCGCCGCCCTCGCGGTCTGCCTGGTCGGCTGGACCCCTTACGCCGCCCAGGCCGCGGCATTGCTGGAACAGGAGCGGGCCAGCGGCCACATGCTCGCGTCCCTCTCCTTCGGTGCCGGTCCGGGCTATCTCCTCCGCTACCACCTGCTGCCCGCCGTACTGCCCCCCGTCCTGCGCAACGCCCTCCTGCGCCTGCCCACCACCGTCCTCGTACTGGCCTCTCTGGGCTTCCTCGGTCTGGGCGAGCAGCCGCCCACCGCGGAGTGGGGCCGCCTGCTGTCGGAGAACCAGCCGTACGTGGAACTGGCGCCCTGGACCGTACTCGGCCCGGCGTGCGCACTCGTCCTGCTCTCCGTTCTCGCCGTGTCCGGCACGGACGCCGCGGCTGTGCGCAGCCCGGCGTCCGTCCGGAAGTCCCGTCGGTCCAGTGGGAGAGGTGCGCAGGCGCAGGGCGGGGTCAGTGCCGGGCGAACTGAACGCCGGTCGGCTGCACGACGTTCGCCAGCAGCTTGATCCCGGAGACGGTCAGGCGTTCCCCGTAGATGTCGGTGACTCTGACCGAGCCACCGCACCCGCTGCCGTCGGCGGAGATGAAGTAGTTGTACTCCGTGCGGGGCAACTGCCGCCAGCTGCCGCCGGCCCGGACCTCCAGGCGGGCGACCGGGTTGCGGTGGCCGATCGCCTGGATGGCGCACCAATAGGGGCTGGACCCGGTCTTGTACCTGAGGGACATCGTCTCGGAGGTGCTGGGGCTCAGCAGCTGCCAGGTGATCGCGATCCGGCCGACCTTGAGGTCGGCGAGCTTGGCGAAGGCCTGTTGGCTGAGGTCGATCTGCCCGGGTGCGCAGGGCAGCGGGCACTCGTTGGTTATCCGCACCGTGATCGACTTGCCGTTGGCCGCGCGGACGAGCACGTACGCGCCGCATGCCTTGGACGTCTCGTAGTCCGTGGTGTTCATGGCCGCGATCATGAGGTCGGGACTCGGGCCGAACAGGCAGGCACCGTTTCCGTCCGCGGCCTCGTAGGCGGTGGCGACCCCGGAGTAGGTGGTGCCGGGCCGAATCCGCCCTGCCGATACCGCCGTGGTGGACGCCGTTCGCCGGGGCTGCGGCGTTCCCGTGGCCGACGGGCGTGGCGACGCGGTGGTCGCGGTGGCCTTCGGACTGGGGCTGCTGGTGGGCGTCGGCTTCCCCGACGCGGTCGGGGTGCTCGTCTCGGTCGGGGTGGTGGACTTCACCTGGGTGGTGGCGACGGGTGTGGGCGCGGCCGCGACCGTATCCGTCCTGTCGTCGGGGAGCACCCCCATGACCAGGTAGGCGAGCGCGCTCGCGGCGGTCAGTGCCAACGTGGTGCCCAGTATGAGCCGGCGCCTCTGCCTGCGCTGCCGCGCGGCCTGCCTTGCTGTCTGCATACCTGTCCGTTCGGAAGATCGAGCCGATGGTGCACTGCTCAGTGGCCGCCGGGAGCGGAAAGGTTGCCGACGATCCCGAAATCTTTTCTGACCGGGGCTGGTTCGAGTCCAGCCTTTCGGCGGGGGTGCTCACGCTGGTCGGGGGAGTGGATGCCTGCGGGGGGCGGGATGGGATGGAGGCGACAGCGCCCAGCCGGCCTGCGGCATCGGCCCATCGAGCAAGTGACGAGTCCCGTGAAGATCACCTTTCTGCTCCACAACGCCTACGCCGTCGACGGCACGGTGCGGGCCACGGCCAACCTGGCCGCCGCACTCGCGATACGACACGACGTGGAGATCGTCTCCTCCTACCGGACCGCCGGCCGGATGCCGCTCGTGGTGGGGGAGCGGGTGAGGACGCGGGCGCTGGTGGATCTCCGGCCCACCACCCGGCGGACCGCGGCCGAGGCGGCCGACCTGCGCTCGCCGGGCACGGTGTGCCCGCACGATTCCCTCCATGCCGGCTGGACACCGCCGAGCAGGCTCGGCGAGACACGCCTTGCCGCACACCTGCGGAGTACCGACTCCGACGTGGTGATCGCGACGCGCCCGTACCTAGTCTGTTTCCTGGCCCAGCACGGCCGCGCCGACTACCTCCGCGTCGGCCAGGAATACGCGGGCCGCGACGCGCACGGCACCGCCCTGCTGGGTGATTTGGACGCGGCCGTCTCCCGCCTCGACGCCTACGTCACCCTGTCCCAGGCCGACGAACGGGCCCACCGTGCGGCGCTCCACGGCCTGCGGACGCGGGTGACTACCGTTCCCGTCTGTTGTCCCGCGCCGGACGCCGAGCCCTCCACCGGCGAGTCCCGGATCGTCCTGGCCGGCGGTCGGCTGACACCGGTCAAGCGCTACGACCGTCTCGTGGACGCCTTCGCCAAGGTCGCGGCCGTACACCCGGACTGGAGCTTGCGGATCTACGGACGCGGCCGGGAGCGGCTGCGGCTCCGTCGCCGTATCGAGGAACTCGGCCTGTACAACAACGTGCTGCTGATGGGCGCCCGCACGTCCATGGAAGCGGAGTGGGCCAAGGGTGCTCTCGCCGTGGTGTCCAGCAGCAGCGAACCGCCCGGCATGTCCCTTGTGGAGGCCATGAGTTCCGGGCTCCCGGTGGTCAGCACCGACTGCGACCACACGCCCCGCGAGATCATCACGCACGGCGAGGACGGCCTCTTGGTCCCGGCCCACGGCCCGGTCGAGGACGCGCTCGCCGACGCACTGTGCCGTCTGATCGAGAACGAGGCCGAGCGCGGGCGGATGGCCGAGGCGGCCCGGCGGAACTCCGAGCGCTTCCGCCCCGAACACATCGCCGCGCGGTACGAGGCCCTGTTCACGGACCTCCGGCCGGAACTCGGCCGCCGGTCGACGAAGGCCGCGACCGGTCCGCGGCGGCGAACCCGGCTGTTCACCCTGGGCGTCGCCCGGCTCGGGCAGCCGGTCACGGTCGGCTGTCAGGTCATGCCTGGAGGGTCGCTGGCGTTCGACGTGGCCGCGGACCAACTGCCGTCCGGCCGATGGGAGGTGGTCCTGCGACACCGGAACGAGAACCCCGCCACCACGCCACGGATTCAGCTCGAACAGCACGGCACGGACGGCGACGGGAGTATGCGGGCCGTCCTCGACCAACGTCACTGGGAACTCGCCGAGGGCGACTGGGACGTGTTCCTTCAACGCGCAGGCGGCAGCAGGTCACGACCGGTCCGAGCAGGGCTTGTCGAGACCGCGCGCCTTCTGGATCCCGCAGCCCTCCGGCCGGCGGACGAGGGGGTGCGGACATGGATCCCGTACGCGACCGAAGGCGGAGAGCTCGCCGTACGCATCTGGCTCCGGCCCGCGCACGCGGAGGTCACCTCCGTCGATGTCGACGACTACGCACTGCGGTTGAAGGGCTCGCTCCACGGAAGGACCGCGCGGGCGCACCACTACCGCTTCACGGCCCGGCTCCGGGCGAACGGCGGCCATCTCATCGACGCCCCTTGTCCCGTCGATGCGTACGGCGACTTCCACATCACCCTGCCGGTCGATGTGGTGGCCGAACTCCATCCCGGCAAAGAGGCGTTGTGGGATCTGCGCCTGAGCGCGTACGGCGGGCCGGAGATCCGCCTGGCGATGGTGACCGGCGATCTCTTCGACCGCCGGGACGTCAGCGTCTTCCCGGCCGTCCGGTGCGCGGGTCCCGGCGGCCCGCTGTCGCTGCGGCCCCGGCTGACACATGATCACGACCTGGTGCTCAGCACCGCCGATGCGGTGCTGAGCGGACCGTAGAAGGGGGCAACCCCAACGGTCAGAGGGCGACGAGTTGCCACTGCTGGTTGGTTCGGACGTATCCGCTTCCCGCGTCGACAAGCTTCCAGTGCTGGTTGTCGCTGTCGTTGTCCCGCCACTGGATGAGCTGGGCGCTTTGGCCGGAACCCCCAGGGCTGTCGAGGACCCTGCCGCTGTGGCGCGCGACGAGACGGAAGGAACCGTCGGCGGCGGACAGCAGCCGCCACTGCTCGTTCTCGCTGCCGGACCAGCCCTGCTGGATGATCTCGGCGCCGTCGGCGGTGCTGCCGCTGGCGACGTCGAGCACCTTGCCGCTGCGCCGGTTGACCAGCCGGAAGAAGCCGCTGAGCAGGGCGACGGTGATGTCCGTTCGCTGAGAAGCTGTGGATCCGGATCCGGCCGCGGGCCCGGACTCCGGCGATCGAGCCCTTCGGCAGTTGGTCGGGCAGCGCGGGGACGATTTCCAGCACTCCGGGCCGGCTGTAGATCAGGGCTTCGGCGAGCAAGCCGGGGATGGCGTTAGCGGCGTCGGCGTTGTAGATGTCGAGGTTCGGGTTGTGGGAGGTCATCAGCGACTTGAAGACCATGTTGTTGCCGAGGATCTTCCGCAGGTTGCCGTAGACCTGTCTGCCGTCCTTCAGCCGGGCCCCGGCCAGTGCGCGGTGCAGGCTCCCGTGGGCGGAGACGTTCTGTATCGGTGACCGTGGCGCCGGTCCCCGAGGCGACGACGCGGGTGACGCCCTCGTAGCCGAAGGTGGCCTGCCCCGCGGGGTAGGTGCCGCGCAGGTTTGTCGGCCCGGGAGACGAACGCCCGGCGGGTCCAGGTCCCGAACTGGTCGGTCCAGCTCGAACTCACCTCGCCGGTACGGAAGTCGGTGACCCGCCCGTAGTTGTTGACCGTGGTCATGCCCGGGGTGCCGATGCGTAGTTCGTACGCGGGGTGGTAGACCTGCGTCCAGCGCAGCGACCAGCCCGACGCGTAGTCCCGGTTGGCTCCCGCGTAGTCACCCGCGAGCGCTTTGTCGCGTGCGCCTTCCAGACAGCCGGCGATCACGGGCGGGGCACGTCACGGGTGCCGTTCGGCAGCACCAGCCGGTGGTAGTTGAACACCACCTTCTCGGGGGCGGGAGCGCCGTACAGCACGGCCCCGTATTCGCCGTTGCCGGGTGAGGAAGCCGTCGGTCCAGGAGGAGGCCGGTGAGGTGTCGTGGATGCCGCGCTCGGGGAGCGTGATCTGCGGTGGCACGGCCGCTTCCGCCCGGCCTGAGAGCAGTCCGCCGGGCGGAGCGGCGGCTCCGGCGGTCAGTGCGGCCGCGCTGAGGAACCGAGTGCGGTCGATGGGGCTGGCCGTCACGGGGACTCCTTTGGCCGGTCGGTGGTGCGTGGTCGTGCGTGCGGGCGGGCGGCCGGTGTAGTGACCCACCGCCGCCCGGTCGGCTTGGACGGAATCCGGGCGGCGGCGGGTGGCTGGGGAAATGAGGGATCAGAGGGCGGTGAAGCTCCACAGCAGATTGGTGCTGCTGCCGTACGTCCACTGCTTGGTGACGGAGCCCGACTGGACGTTGCCGCCGCCGTCGAGGACGAGGCCGGTGGTGCGGTTGGCGATCGAGTAGCGGTCGCCGCCCCGGTGGACGATCTTCCACTGCTGGTTGGCGCCGCCGTTCCACGGAGCCTGCCGGGCCGGAGAGCCGTCGGAGGTGGCGCCCCAGCCGTCGGCGACCATGCCGTTGGTGCGGTTGACCAGCCGGTAGTAGCCGCCTTCGACCGGCTCGGCGTGCCACTGCAGGTTGGAGCTGCCGTCCCAGGTCCACTGCTTGAGGTTGGACCCGGAGCCGACATTGCCGCCGCTGTCCAGGGCGAGGCCATTGGTGGCGTTGGTGATCCGGAAGTACGACGCCGGGTTGAACTGGACCCTCAGCGAGGTGATCTGGTCGTTGTTGCCGGTGACACGAAGGTCGGGGTTCTCGGCGGTGAACGTCCAGGAGGTGCCGGTGAAGTTGTCTCCGGAATAGCCGATCACCTGGTAACCGGGCGCCGGCCGGAGAGAGGACAGGGTGCGCGCGCCGAGTCCGGCCGCGGTCAGGTCGGCTGCGGTGTAGTCGCCGACCGTGAACACGCCCGCGTTGCCGGTGTAGTTGACGTTCGTGAAGGCGACGGCTCCGGCGAGCGGGCGCAGCGCCGGGATCGAGCCGGAGAAGGCCAGCTTCAGGACGTAGGCGTTCGCACTGTACGGCGCAGAGGACGGCAGGGTGACCGTCAGGCCGGAGGAGCTCTGGGTCGGTGTGGGCAGGTCGATGTAGGTGCCGGCGGCGGAGCCGAGGAGCTTGACCGAGGTCAGCGACGAGAGGTTGATCCGGTCCGAGCTGAGGGTCTTGATCGTCAGTGAACTGCCGGGCCAGCCCAGGACGGTGGCGTACAGGACGGTGCCGGCCTTGTTGCGGGTGAAGCGGATGTCCTGCGGGGTACCGGCGTGCGGGGTGGTGAACGAGCCGCCGCCCATCTTCGTCGGGCCCTCGCCGTACTCGGTCCAGGCGCGGGTCGCGTACACCGACTCGCCGAAACGCTTCAGGTGGTCGCCGATGCCGAGCAGGATGTCCTTCTGCGCCTGGGGGATGGTCCCGTCGGCCATCGGCGCGATGTTCAGCAGGACGTTGCCGTTCTTGCTGACCCGGTCGAGGAACGAGTGCAGCATCTGCTGGAGCGTGTAGTAGCCGATGCCCTGCGTGTAGCACCAGCTGCTGCTGGAAATGCTGTCGTCGGTCAGCCAGTACGGGGTGGTGAGGTCGGCCGGGCCGCCGCGCTCGTAGTCGAAGACCTCGCCCTTGCCGTTCATGCCGTCCTTGTACGTGGTGACGACCTCACGGCCCCAGGCGTTGGCCTGGTTGTAGTAGTACGCAAGGAAGTTGAGGCGCTGTTGCTCGTCGACGGCGCGCAGGTTGAAGTCCTGCCACAGGATGTCGGGCTGGGCGCGGTCGACGACCTCCTTGAGCTTGTCGAACCAGAGCTGGTTCTCCGCAGCCGACCCCAGTTGCCCGTAGAGCTTCTTGAGGCTCGGATCCGTCTGGGCGGGGACGTGTTCGTAGAAGCCGGTGAAGTTGTACGCGTGGTGCATGGCCACCAGCAGCTTGAGGCCCTTCGCGCGGATGGCCGTGGAGAAGAGCTTCAGCAGGTCCAGGCCCGGGCCCTTCTTCACCGAGTTCCACTCGTTGACCTGGCTGTCCCACATGGAGAAGCCGTCATGGTGCTCGGCGACCGGGCCGGCGAACCTGGCGCCGGCGTCGACGAACAGCTGCACCCACTCGTCGGGGTCGAACTTCCCGCCGGCCGACTTCAGCTTCGGCGCGAACTTCACGAAGTTGCCCGCCAGGTCCTGAGCGCCGTTGATGAAGTTGTGGTATGGCCATGCCGACGGCTGGCCGTAGGTCGCGATGTGGTGCTGGTTGGCGGTGTCGCCGGCCCGGTACATGTTGCGCGGGTACCACTCGTTGCCGAAGGCCGGGACGCTGAAGACGCCCCAGTGGAAGTAGATCCCGAACTTCGCGTCCTGGAACCACTCCGGGGCCGCCGGGTGCTGGTCGACCGAGTTCCAGTCGGGCGTGTAGGTGCTGGGTGCCGCCTGGGCGATGCCGGAACCGAACACGCCTCCGGCAACGGCCGTCGCGGCCACGCAGGTGGCGCCGGCCAGGAAGTGGCGTCTGTTGATCGAACTCGACATGGAGAGACATCCCTGGTGCAGGAGGGGACAGGGGGGCTGCAGGGGGACACGAGGCGGCGCGACTGCTGTGCAAAGGGCGCCGCTTGTTACGCATGAAGGTCCGCCATGTCTCCGTGGGATGTCAACCGGTGTGCAGGGATGAAAAGCGTCATCCGGTCAGGCAATTGACGCCATTTATGGCAGGTTTGATGTGCTTTACGACTACCGAAACATGGCATGTCTGCCACGGCCTCGCGGCTGATTGAGACCGTTCGTTCGCGAGGATTGATGGGATGGATCTTGTCCTTGCAGCGCCGCACTCCTCACTCCTGGGTAGGTGATGAGCTGCCGATTCAATGTGGATGCAGGCGAGGGTCTGGACAGCACGCCGGGGGCGCACCTATAAACATCCCATCTCTATCGCACGGCGATACGCAGATGTCGTCGAGGCGAAACAACTCCCGCTACGGGACCGGCGCGAGGAAGCACCGATGAGAGTCAGAACCGCCCTGTGTTCAGCCGTCTCCGCCCTGTCCGCACTGGCTCTGCTCAGTGCGTGCGGCAGCGGCTCCACCTCGGCGTCGTCGAGCGACAAGCCGCTGGTCGGCGTCGACTACCCCCGCTCCGACACCGACTTCTGGAACTCCTACATCAAGTACACGCCCCAGTTCGGCAAGGAGTTGGGCCTGGACCTGAAGACCACCAACTCGCAGAACGACGTCGCCAAGCTGACCGCCAACGCGCAGACTTTCATCAGCCAGGGCGTCAAGGGTCTCGCGATGGCCCCGCAGGACACCGCCGCCATCGCGCCCACCCTCGCGCAGTTGGAGGCGAAGAAGATCCCGGTCGTCACCGTCGACACGCGCCCCGACACCGGCAAGGTGTTCATGGTCGTGCGCGCCGACAACCGCGCCTACGGCGAGAAGGCCTGCCAGTACCTCGGCACCAAGCTCGGCGGCAAGGGCAAGGTCGTCATGCTCCAGGGCGACCTGTCCTCCATCAACGGCCGTGACCGCACCGAGGCGTTCAACGACTGCATGAAGAAGAACTACCCGGACATCAGGGTGTTCGGCGAGGCCACCAACTGGGACGGCGCCGTCGCCGCCCAGAAGCTGCAGACCGACCTGACCGCCCACCCGGACATCAAGGGCATCTACATGCAGTCCAGCTTCGCCCTGTCCGGCACGCTCCAAGTCCTCAAGCAGAAGGGTCTGTTGGTGGAGCCGAAGGACAAGAAGCACGTCTTCGTCGTCTCCAACGACGGCATCCCCGAGGAGCTCAAGTCCATCGCCGAGGGCAAGGTCGACGCCACCGTCTCGCAGCCGGCCGACCTCTACGCCAAGTACGCCCTGTACTACCTGAAGGCCGCGATCGACGGGAAGACGTTCAAGCCCGGCAAGACCGACCACGACAGCACGATCATCCAGGTCCGCGACGGCCTGCTGGAGGACCAGCTCTCCGCGCCGCTCGTCACCGCCGACGGCGGCACCTACGGCGGCGTCCCCAGCGTCAAGAGCGACGACAAGTCGCTGTGGGGCAACAACCTCGGCTGACGGCCCATCCGGTACGGCAACGGCTCACCCACACAAGGCGGTTGAGATGAGCGACGGGGAGCGGACAGTCACCCCCGCGCCCGCCCCGACGGACGACGGACGGACCCTGGAGGGCCCGCCCGTCGTCGAGGCGACGGGCATAGTCAAACGATTCGGTCCGACGGTCGCCCTGAACGGCGCCCGGATCACCATCAGGCCTGGTGAGACCCATGCGCTCGTCGGCCGCAACGGAGCCGGCAAGTCGACCCTGGTGTCCGTCCTCACCGGCCTCCAGGCCCCCGACGAGGGAACGGTCACCTTCGGCGGCGGACCCGCCCCGCGGCTCAGCGACCGGGACGCCTGGCGTCGGCGCGTGGCCTGCGTCTACCAGAAGTCGACGATCATCCCCACGCTGACCGTCGCCGAGAACCTCTTCCTGAACCGGCACGACCGCGGACAGAGCCGGCTCATCAGCTGGCAGGCCACCCGTCGCCGCGCACAGGAGCTGTTGTCGACCTGGTCGGTGGACGTCGACCCGCAGACCCCGGCCGGCGACCTGAGCGTCGAGCAGCGGCAGTTCGTCGAGATCGCCCGAGCGCTGTCCTTCGGGGCGCGGTTCATCATCCTCGACGAGCCCACCGCCCAGCTCGACGCGGCTGCCATCAACCGGCTCTTCGACCGCATCCGCGACCTGCAGCGCCAAGGCGTCACCTTCCTGTTCATCAGCCACCACCTCCAGGAGATCTACGAGATCTGCGACATGGTGACGGTGTTCCGCGACGCCCGGCACATCGTGACCGCGCCGGTCGCGGACCTTCCCCGCGCCGAACTCGTCGCAGCCATGACCGGCGAGGCGGCCGCCGACCGGCGCGAGGACCGGGCGAGCACCCTCGACCCCGGCGCCACGGCCGCGCTGAACGTCCGTGCGCTGCGGGGCGACGGGTACGACGACGTCAGCTTCCGGATCGGGGCCGGCGAGATCGTGGGCCTCGCGGGCGCCGCCGGCAGCGGTCGTACCGAGGTCGCCGAGACCGTCGTAGGGCTGCGGGCGGCAACCACGGGCGAGGTGGAGATCGCCGGCAACCGGCCCCGGCCCGGCAGCGTGCCCGCGGCGCTCGCCGCCGGCGCCGGGTTCGTCCCCCAGGACCGGCACCACCAGGGCTTCGTCCCCGACATGTCGATCGCGGACAACGCCACCCTGTCCGTTCCCCGTAGGCTCGGACCCAACGGGTTCCTCAGCCGCGGCCGCCGGGACCGGATCGCCGAGAGCCTGATCGAGAACCTCGCGATCAAGACTCCCGGTCCCGAACTGCCCGTCTCCGCCCTGTCCGGAGGCAACCAGCAGAAGGTCGTCATGGCCCGCGCCCTGGCCGACGATCCCCGGCTGCTGGTCCTGATCAACCCCACCGCGGGCGTGGACGTGCGCTCCAAGGAGTTCCTCCTCGGCAAGGTCGAGGAGACCGCGGAAACCGGCACCGGAGTGCTCATCGCCTCCGACGAACTCGACGACCTGCGCATGTGCGACCGGGTCCTGGTGATGTTCCAGGGCCGAGTGACCTCGGAGATCGCCCGCGGCTGGCACGACCACGACCTCGTGGCCGCGATGGAAGGAGTGGACCTGCATGCCCGAAGTGATGCCTGAACCCGTCCTCGCGGACACCGCCGCCGCCAAGGCCCCGGAGCCTCGTCAGCCGAAGCGGACCGCGCTGCTCGGCGGCCGGATACCCCTGGCCCGGCTGCGCGACCTCGCGCTCGTCCCGGCCATCGTGGTCATCGCGATCGTCGGACAGATCGTCAACCCGGTCTTCCTGCAGGCCGACAACCTCATCAACGTCCTGCAGACCATGTCCGAGATCGCCCTGCTGGTCCTCGCCCAGGCGATGGTCCTGATCGTCAAGAAGATGGACCTGTCGCTGGAGTCCACCATGGGCCTCGCCCCCGGCGTCGCGGCCTGGCTGGTGGTGCCGACCGGCGCGACCCATGGGCTCGGACTGCTCCCCGGCGCGTGGGCCGTCCCCGTCACCCTCGCCGTGGGCGCGCTCATCGGCGTGATCAACGCCCTGCTCATCATCCGCTTCGGCCTCAACGGCTTCATCGTCACCCTCGGCATGCTGATCGTCCTGCGCGGCATCCTCACCGGCATTTCCGGCGGCCAGACCTTCTTCCAGCTGCCGGAGTCGATGCTCTACCTCGGCACCGCACAGTGGTTCGGGATGCCCACATCGATCTGGATCTGCCTGGCGCTGTTCGCCGTCGCGATCGTGCTCCTCGGCTGGACGAGCTTCGGGCGCTCGCTGTACGCCATCGGCGGCAACGTCGACGCGGCCAAGGCCGCCGGCATCCGCACCGACCGGGTGCTGTGGATCGTCATCGTCACCGGCAGCGTGCTCGCCGCCCTCGCCGGACTGATGCTCTCCGGACGCCTCGCCTCCGTCGCCTCCGCACAGGGCAATGGCTACATCTTCACCGTCTTCGCCGCAGCCGTCATCGGCGGAATCAGCCTCAACGGCGGCAAGGGCACCATGTTCGGCGCCTTCAGCGGCATCCTGCTCCTCTTCATGATCCAGAACGTGCTGACGCTGGCCGGTGTCCCGGCTCAGTGGATCGGCGCCCTCAACGGTCTGATCATCCTGGTCGCGCTGACCATCTCACGCATCACGGGCGGCAAGGTCCAGGAGTGAAACGGGCGGCCCCGGCCGCCGGACTCCCTCCGCCGTTCCCTTCACCTCATCGCGGGGCCATGTCCCCGTGCGCTCACAGGAGTTGTCGCCATGTCATCCGCCCTGTCCGATTCCCCGGCTTCCGCCCGCATCACCGCCCTGGACGTGCTGGACGTGCGTTTCCCGACGTCCGAGCACCTGGACGGGTCGGACGCGATGAACCCCGAACCCGACTACTCCGCCGCCTACGTCGTCCTGCGCACCGACGCCGGCGACGGACTGGAGGGCCACGCCCTGGCCTTCACCACCGGCCGCGGCAACGATGTCCAAGCCGCCGCCATCGCGGCCCTCGCCCCGCACGTGGTGGGCCTGTCGGTCGACGCGGTCTGCGCCGACCTCGGCGCGTTCTCCAACTCCCTCGTCCACGACCCCCAACTGCGCTGGCTCGGCCCGGAGAAGGGCGCCATCCACATGGCCACCGGCGCGGTCGTCAACGCCGCCTGGGACCTGGCCGCCAAGCGGGCCGGCAAGCCCGTGTGGCGCTTCCTCGGCGAGATGTCGCCGGAGGAACTGGTCGCACAGGTCGACTTCCGCTGGCTGTCCGACGCCCTCACCCCCGAGGAGGCCCTGGAGATCCTGCGCCGCGCCGAGCCCGGCCGCGAGCAGCGCATCGGCCGCCTGCTCGACCAGGGCTACCCCGCCTACACCACCACCCCCGGCTGGCTCGGCTACTCCGACGAGAAGCTGGCACGCCTGGCCCGCGAGGCCGTCGCCGACGGCTTCACCCAGATCAAGCTGAAGGTCGGTGCGGACCTGGAGGACGACGTACGCCGCATGCGCACCGCCCGCGAGACGGTCGGCGACGGCATCCGCATCGCCGTGGACGCCAACCAGCGATGGGACGTCCAGCCCGCGATCGACTGGATGAGCGCCCTGGCCCCCTACCAGCCGTACTGGATCGAGGAGCCCACCTCACCCGACGACATCCTGGGCCACGCAGCCGTACGCAGGGCTGTCAGCCCCATCAAGGTCGCCACCGGCGAGCACATCGCCAACCGGGTCGTCTTCAAGCAGCTCCTCCAGGCCGGCGCGGTGGACATCGTGCAGATCGACTCCGCGCGGGTAGGCGGCGTCAACGAGAACATCGCGATCCTGCTGCTCGCCGCCAAGTTCGGCGTCCCGGTCTGCCCGCACGCGGGCGGCGTCGGCCTGTGCGAGATGGTCCAGCACCTGTCGATGTTCGACTACGTCGCCGTCTCCGGCACCACCGAGGACCGTGTCATCGAGTACGTCGACCACCTGCACGAGCACTTCGTCGACCCGGTGCGCATCGTCGACGGCCACTACCTGGCGCCGACGCTGCCGGGGCTGAGCGCGCAGATGCACCCCGAGTCCCTCAAGGAGTACGCCTACCCCGACGGCCCCGTCTGGACCGCTCGTGCCTGACACCCACGGCCTCGTCGACGCCCACCACCACGTCTGGGACCTGGACGTCCGGCCACAGCCCTGGCTGGACGAGCCCGCGCACGAGCCGATCCGCCGCACCTTCGGTTCGCTCGACCTGCGATCGGCCGCGACCCGGCCGATCGCCGGACGGCGACTGACGAGCACGATCGTCGTCCAGTGCGTCGCCTCCGTGCCCGAGACCCGCGACCTCCTCGCCCTGGCCTACGGCGACCCGCTGATCGGTGCCGTGGTCGGCTGGGCGGACCTGACGTCCCCCGCGATCGGCGACGTACTCGACGACCTGCGGTCCGGGCAGGCGGGCCGGTACCTGCGCGCCGTACGGCACGTCGTGCAGGGCGAGTCCGACCCCCACTGGCTCCAACGGCCGGACGTGGAAAGGGGGTTGCGGGCGGTCGGGGAGCGCGGGCTCGGATACGACGTGCTGGTCCGCAGCCACCAGCTTCCGCAGGCAGTCCGTCTCGCGGAACGGCTCCCCGAGCTGCCGCTCGTCCTTGACCACGCCGGCAAGCCACCGCTCGCCGCGCAGGACCTCACCGACTGGACCCGGCTGGTACGCGCACTGGCCACGCATCCCCAGGTCCGCTGCAAGGTCTCGGGGCTGATCACCGAGGCGGACCACGAGAAGTGGACCGTCGACGACATCCGCCCCGTGTGGGACGTCCTGCTCTCCGCCTTCGGCCCCGACCGGCTGATGTTCGGCTCCGACTGGCCGGTCGCCAACCTCGCGGGTGGCTGGAACCGCTGGGCCGCCACGGTCGAGGAACTCCTCGACGACTGCTCCGGTACCGAGATCCACGCGGTGCTCGCCGGCACCGCGACCGCCTTCTACCGCCTGGCCCCTGATCCGACTGATCCGACTGACCCGACGAAGGAGGGGGCGTCGTGCTCCTGACGGAACTACTGCACCCCGGGGTCCTCGAGTCCCTCGCCGGAGCCGGCCACGGCGCCCGCGTCCTGCTCGCCGACGGCCACTACCCCGCGAGCACCGCCACCGGCGAGCGCGCCCGCACCGTCCACCTCAACCTGGCCCCCGGCCTGCTCGACGTCACCACCGTCCTCGACGTCCTGCTGCGCGCCCTGCCCGTCGAGTCGGCCCACGTCATGGTGCCGCCCGAGGGAGAACCGGAGCCGCCCGCCATCGCCGAGTACCGCTCGATGCTGGCGCCCGTCCCGGTCGACACGCTCGGCCGCTTCGAGTTCTACGACGCCGCCCGCTCGCCCGACCTGGCGCTGGCGATCGTCACCGCCGACACCCGTACCTACGCCAACCTGCTGCTGACCATCGGCGTCCGCGCTGAAGGGACCCTGACGACACGATGACACTCGCCGCCCGTTACATGTCCGCCCGCACCCTGGACACGGCTCCCGTCGAGCCCTCCCCGCCGGGTCCCGGCGAGGTGGAGCTGGCGCCCGCCTACGTCGGTATCTGCGGCACCGACCTGCACATCTTCCACGGCGACATGGACGCCCGGGTCCAGACGCCCGCCGTCCTGGGGCACGAGATGTCCGGCCGCGTCGTGAGCGTCGGGCCGGGCGTGGCGGGCTGGCGGCCCGGAGACGCGGTCACCGTCATGCCGCTGCGCTGGGACGACACCTGCCCGGCCTGCCGTGCCGGCCATCAACACGTCTGCCAGCACCTGGACTTCATCGGCATCGACTCCCCGGGGGCGATGCAGCAGCGCTGGACGGTGCCCGCCTCGACGTTGATCCGGCTGCCGGAGTCGCTGGCCCTGGACCGGGCCGCGCTCGTCGAACCGACGGCGGTGGCCGTACACGATGTGGGCCGGGCGAAGGTCGCCGAGGGCGAGAAGGTCGTGGTGGTCGGCGGCGGGCCGGTCGGCATCCTGATCGCGCTGGTCGCGCGGGCCGCGGGCGCCGAGGTCCGGGTGGTGGAGCTGAGCGCCCACCGTCGGCTGCTGGCCGAGGAGTTGGGGCTGACGGCGTGGGACCCGGCCGCCGACGACGTTCCGGAGCTGGTGGGGGAGTGGACCGGGGAGGCGGGCGCGGACGTCGCCTTCGAGGTGTCCGGCGCGGCGGGCGGCGTGGACACGGCCGTGGACGTCCTCGGGGTGCGTGGCCGGTTGTGCCTCGTCGCCATCCACCCCCGCCCCCGCGAGGTCAACCTGCACCGCTTCTTCTGGCGCGAACTCACCCTCATCGGCGCCCGGTTGTACGACCGCGGCGACTTCGAGAAGGCGGTGGCCCTGGTGGCGGACGGCACGATCCCCGCCGAGCGACTGATCAGCAAGGTGGTGCCGCTCGCGCAGGCGCCCGCCGCGTTCGAGGCCCTGGAGGGCGGCGGCAACGTGATGAAGATCCTCGTGGACTGCACCGACGACGCCCAGGGAGTGGCCGTATGACCGCCTTCGACCTCACCGGAAAGCTCGCCGTCGTCACCGGAGCCCGGCGCGGCATCGGCCGGGCCATGGCCCGCGCGCTCGCGGGCGCCGGCGCCGACATCATCGGCGTGAGCGCCTCGCTGGAGGAGTCCGACAGCGAGGTGGAGAAGGACGTCCTCGCCGCCGGCCGCACGTTCGAGGCGATCCGCACCGACTTCGCCGACCCCGAGGCCGTACGGGCCATGGGCGCGGACCTCGCCGGGCGGGAGCGCCCGGTGGACATCCTGGTCAACAACGCCGGCACGATCCGCCGTGCCCCGGCCGCCGAACACGACGATGCGGACTGGGAGTTGGTGCTTCAGGTCAACCTCAACGCGCAGTTCGCGCTGACCCGGGCGGTCGGCGCCTCGATGGTGGCCCGCGGCCAGGGGAAGGTCATCTTCACCGCCTCGCTGCTCAGCTTCCAGGGCGGCATCACCGTCCCCGGCTACACCGCCGCCAAGCACGGCATCGCCGGCCTGACCAAGGCGCTGGCCAACGAGTGGGCCCCGCGCGGGGTGAACGTCAACGCCCTCGCCCCCGGCTACATCGCCACCGACAACACCCAGGCACTGCAGGACGACCCGGTGCGCAGCAAGGCGATCCTGGACCGGATCCCGGCCGGCCGCTGGGGCGACGCCGACGACCTGGCGGGCGCGACCGTGTTCCTCGCCTCGGACGCCGCCGCCTACGTCCACGGCGTCGTCCTGCCCGTCGACGGCGGATGGCTGGGCCGATGAGCGGCACCGACCTGGCCACCGTACTGGCAGGAGCACGTCTCCTGCCGGTGCTGACCGTGCCGTCCACCGCGACCGCCGGCCCGCTGGCCGACGCACTCGCGGCGGGCGGCGCCCGGTGCGCCGAGGTCACCCTCCGCACCGCAGGCGCCGAGCAGGTACTCAAGGCGATGGCCGCCCATGGCGGGCTCACCGTCGGCGCCGGCACGGTCCTGACGCCCGAGCAGGTGGAGCGGGCCGTGGCGGCCGGGGCGCGCTTCGTGGTCTCGCCCGGCTTCGACGAGGACGTGGTCGCCAAGTGCCACGAGCTGGGGGTGCCCGTGGTGCCCGGCATCGCCACCGCCACCGAGCTGATGCGCGCCCTGAAGGCGGGCCTCGACACCGTCAAGCTCTTCCCCGCCGAGCCGCTCGGCGGAGTACGGACGCTGCGAGCGCTCACGGCTCCCTTCCCCCGGACGCGCTTCGTGCCGACCGGCGGGATCGGAGCTTCCCGGCTGGCCGCCTACCTCGCGCACCCGGCGGTCCTCGCTGTCGGCGGCAGTTGGATGGCCACCGCGGACCACCTTCGGCGGGGCGACTACGAGGAGATCCGCCGACTGACGGCCGACGCGGTGGACAGGAGCACGACGTGATCGACGTGGTGGCCCTCGGCGAGGTGATGCTGCGCTTCGACCCGGGCGAGGGACGGATCCGCACCGCCCGCTCCTTCCAGGTCTGGGAGGGCGGTGGCGAGTACAACGTCGTACGCGGACTGCGGCGCTGCTTCGGCCTGCGCACGGCCGTCGTGACCGCGCTCGCCGACAACGCGGTGGGCCGGCTCGTCGAGGACCTGATGCTCCAGGGCGGCGTCGACACCTCGCTGATCCGCTGGGTGCCCGACGACGGCATCGGCCGCACCGCCCGCAACGGCCTGAACTTCGTCGAGCGCGGCTTCGGGGTCCGCGGCGCGCTCGGCGTCAGCGACCGCGCCCACACCGCCGTCTCCCAGCTGCGGAAGGGCGACGTGGACTGGGACGCGGTGTTCTCGGCCGGGGTGCGCTGGTTCCACACCGGCGGCATCTTCGCGGGCTTGTCCGACACCACGGTGGACGTCGCCGACGAGGCCATGGCCGCGGCCCGATGCCACGATGTCACCGTCTCCTACGACCCCAACCACCGCCCCAGCCTCTGGGCCGGCCGAGGCGGCGCCGACCGGGCCCGCGAGGTCGACCTGCGCCTCGCCCGGCACGCCGACGTCGTGGTGGGCGCCCTGGGCCTGGCCGGGGCGTACCCGGGACAGGCGCGCGTCGGGGCCGACGAGGTGGCGGACGCGCTCGCCGAGGTGGCCGGTCTGCTGCCCGAGGCGAAGGTGCTGGCGACGACCCTGCGCGAGGTGCCCTCGGCCGGCGTCAACGACTGGTCCTCGGCCGCCTGGTCCGCCGAAACCGGCTTCGTCACCGGCCCTCGGATGCCCGGCCTGCAGGTCCTGGACCGCATCGGCTCCGGCGACGCCTTCGCCGCCGGCCTCATCCACGGACTGCTGGGCGGCACCGGCCTGGAGCGCGCCCTGGCCTACGGCACCGCCCACGGCGCGCTGACCATGACCACGCCCGGAGACGTCTCCATGGCCTCGCTCGCCGAGGTCGAGGCGCTCATCGCGGGTGGGTCACCCCACGTCAGACGTTGACGGCGCCCCCTCGCCCGTATCCCAGTCCCAGGAGCACGACTTGCACCACCGGAAGATCCAGAACACGTCCGTCGCACTCACCGAGCTCGGCTTCGGGGCGTCCGTGATCGGCAACCTCTACCGCGTCACACCGGTCGACGACGCGACCGCCGCCGTCGACGTGGCCTGGGAGGCCGGCCTGCGGTACTTCGACACCGCGCCGCACTACGGTCTCGGACTCTCCGAGCGCCGCCTGGGCGCCGCGCTGCGAGGCCGCCCGCGTGACGAGTACGTCATCTCCTCCAAGGTGGGCAGGCTGTTGGTGCCCAACGAGGAGCCGCGTGGCGTCGACACCGAGGGCTTCGTCGTACGGGACGACCTGCGCCGGCAGTGGGACTTCAGCCGCGACGGCGTCCTGCGCTCCATCGAGGACACACTGGAGCGCACCGGCCTGGACCGCCTCGACATCGTCTACCTGCACGATCCGGACGACCACTGGCGGCAGGCGGCCGAGGAGGCCATGCCCACGCTCGCGGAGTTGCGCGACCAGGGCGTGATCGGTGCCATCGGCGCCAGCATGAACCAGTCGGCGATGCTCGCCCGCTTCCTGCGCGAGACGGCCGCCGACGTGGTGATGCTGGCCGGCCGGTACACGCTCCTGGACCAGTCGGCGCTGGACGACGTCCTGCCCGCCGCGCGGGACCTCGGCAAGAGCGTGGTGGCGGTGGGAGTCTTCAACTCGGGACTGCTCTCCCGTGACCGGCCCACCGAGGGCATGAAGTACGACTACCAGGACGCCCCGCCGGCGCTGGTCGTCCGTGCCCGGGCGATCGCCGAGGCCTGCGCGGCACACGGGACCACCCTGCCCGCCGCCGCGATCGCCTTCCCGCACACCCACCCCAGTATCATCAACGTCACCCTCGGCATGCGGACTCCGGAACAGGTCGGACGAAACGTGGAACTCCATGATCAGCGCGTCCCGGACGCCCTCTGGGACGATCTGCGCGCGCAGGGGCTGATCAGGTCGGACGTGCTCGCGGGGCACGGTGGGGGGAG
The DNA here is from genome assembly GCF_003963535.1 of Streptomyces cyaneochromogenes. Taxonomy (GTDB): domain Bacteria; phylum Actinomycetota; class Actinomycetes; order Streptomycetales; family Streptomycetaceae; genus Streptomyces; species Streptomyces shaanxiensis. Next base: position 10,256,684 of record NZ_CP034539.1, read on the forward strand.
GGATGCGCGGTGTCTCTGACGGACAAGGCGATCGAGCAGATCCGTGAGCTGATCCGGACCGGTGCCCTGCCGCCGGGCTCGAAGCTCCCTCCGGAGCCGGACCTGGCCGCGCAACTGGGCCTGTCCCGCAACCTCGCCCGCGAAGCGGTCAAGGCACTGGCCGTGGCGCGCGTCCTGGAGGTCAGGCGCGGCGACGGCACCTATGTGACCAGCCTCCAGCCGAGCTTGCTGCTGGAGGGGCTCGGCGGTGCGGTGGAGCTGCTGCAGGGCGACTCGGTCGCCCTGCAGGACCTCATGGAGGTACGGCGGCTCCTCGAACCGATGGCCACGGCCCTTGCCGCCACGCGGATCTCCGATGAGCAGCTGGCCGAGGTGAAGCGGCACCTGGACGCCATGCGCGAGGCCCGCGACGACGTCGAAGCGCTCAACGCCCACGACGCCGCCTTCCACCGCGCCGTTGTCTCGGCCACCGGCAACGAGACCCTCCTCACCCTCCTGGAAGGGATCTCCGGCCGCACCCTGCGCGCCCGCATCTGGCGCGGTCTGGTCGACGACAAGGCCGGGGGCCGCACCCTGGCCGAGCACGAGGCGATCTTCAACGCCCTGTCCACCCGTGACGCAGCCCTCAGCCAGGCCGCGGCACTGCTGCACGTGAGCAACACCGAGCAGTGGCTGAGGGAGCACCTGCGCTCGGGCGAACCCCGCCCCTTCGGGACGACAGCGGGGGAGTGACGGGCGGGCGTTGCCCGTACTGCTTCCCACGCCACAGGTGATCGAGGTCGGGTCAGCTCGTCACGCGGAAGGTGGCGTCGCCGCGTCCCGTCGCGGTGGTGATCGGGTCGAGGCGGAGTTGGTACGCGTAGTGGCGGATGTAGCGGTCGGGGTGGTTGTACGACTGGAAGGACGACCAGTTCGAGTCGGCGAGCCCGGCGACCTGGCGGAAGGTGGCGTCCGCGGCGAACTGGGGGGTGCCGTCGTTGTAGACCAACTGGAAGTCGTAGTTGGAGTGCCGCAGGAAGTACCCGGGGAAGTTGACCGACTCGAAGGAGACGGTGCCGGAGCCCGCGAGGCCGGGCCTCAGCCGGAAGCGGGAGTCGTCGGCGGGGCTGACGTTCGGGTCGATGCGCACGTCCATGTTGGCGTGCCGTACGTACCGGTCCTGGAAGTTGAACGACTGGATCCGGTTGACCGCGGTGTTGGGCCAGCGGGCGAGCACACGGCTCTCCTCGGCGGCCGTCAAGTTCAGGATCCAGCCGTGGCGCTTCTTGGTGCCGCCCATGTTGTAGCTTCCCGATGCCTGCTTCTGGTAGGCGGCGGGATTGGACGGGTCGGTCGTCACGACCGGCATGTAACCGCCGTTGCTGGCGTACTGGTCGAGGTAGAGCCCCCACTTGTTCGTGCCGTTGAACTTCATCCACATCGGGCCCTCGACCATCGACCCGGTCAGGCCGATGCTGGAGAGGTCGCCGAGCCGGGTCCAGGTCCCGAGGATTGAGTTGCTGCCCTCGAGGGTGATCTGGCCGTCACCGGAGGCCCGCACGTAGCGGTAGTTGCCCACTCCGGCCGGCGTCTCGATGATCTGGGTGTCGATGATCTCCTGCGTGCCGGGTCGCTCGATGTAGGTCTGCGGGGAGGTGATGGTGCGGAAGTCGCTGGTGTGGGCGTAGTAGATGCGGTGCTTCGTCTTGCCGTTGAGGGGCACGTTTGTCGCCCAGTACAGGACGTAGTCGTTGGTTTCGGGGTTCCAGATAGCCTCGGGTGCCCAGGCGTTGCGGCCGTCGGGGATCGCGCCGGCGACGTTGATCAGCCACGGCTGCGACCAGGTGACCAGGTCCTTCGACTCCCACACCACCAAGTTGCGGCTGCCGTTGTTGATGGCGGCGTTCCAGTCCTGTCCGCAGCTGATGCACAGGTCGGTCGCGATGATCCAGTACTTGCTGCCGTCGGGGGATCTCACGAGTGCGGGGTCGCGCACGCCCTTCGTACCGACCGTGGAGCGCAGGACCATGCCGCCGCCGTTGAGGTCGTTCCAGTGCAGACCGTCCGTGCTGTGCGAGAGGTACATCTGCTGGTTGGTCGCCCCCTCTCCGGTGAAGTGCACCATCAGGTAGCCCGGGTCGGCGGCGACGGCCCGCTGTGCTGTGGTCAGGGCTTGGCCCGTGAAGAGGAGGCATGTGGCGATCAATATCGCCGACAGCCGGGCACGAAGCGCGGACATGGCAACTCCTGTCGTTCTGCGAACGCTCTGCGGCTCTAGCATGTTCGACTAGTCGAACGGTGTTCGTAAGTTCGGGCAGACGTTAAGCGGGGGCAGCGAGAGGCGTCAATACTTCCGGCAACCGGCTTGTGGTTAAGGCCTTAATCACTCAACGTACTGGCCTACGGCCGCCGGGCCGGGCGTCAGGTCGGACATGAGGGGGAGCGGTGGAAGCCACGAGTTCACAGGTGCCGGTGCGCCGGCGCACCGTCCCTCCGGTCGTTGCGGCGCGATGGGCGCTGTGGACCTTTGTCATCGCCAACTTGGCGATCGTCGAGGTCCTGTTCCTCAACGCCGGGACCGGTCAGAACGGGGTGCTCACGGTCGCCAAGTTCTTCGGCCTGCACGCCGCCGTGCTGATGCTGTTCCAACTGCTGCTGGTGGCCAGGCTGCCGTGGCTCGACCGCCGTATCGGAATGGACCGGCTGACGGTGTGGCACCGCTGGGTCGGCTTCACCCTGTTGTGGACCCTCCTCACCCACGCCGTACTGGTGGTGCTGGGTTTCGCCAGGCTCGATGACGCGTCGATGCTGAAGACGTTCTTCGCGCTGGCCGGAGTGCCGGCTTCGCTGCTCGGGATGCTGGCAGCGGCGATCGTCGTCGTGGTCGCCTCGGTCTCCGCCCGAAAGGTCAGGCGGCGGCTGCGGTACGAGACCTGGCACGGCCTGCACCTGCTGCTGTACGTGGCGTTGGGGCTTGCGTTCGTCCACCAGTTGCAGGAGACCACGACCTTCACGTCGTCCGCGTTCGCGAAGATCTACTGGTGGGCCCTGTGGCTGTTCGCGTTCGGTGCCCTGGTCACGGGCCGGATCGTCATGCCTCTGTGGCGCAACGCCTACCACCGGTTCCAAGTCACCGCGGTGATACCGGAGTCGGACGACGTGGTGTCGGTACACGTCACCGGCCGCCACCTCGACAGGCTGCCGGCCCGGGCCGGCCAGTTCTGCATCTGGCGGTTCCCCGGACACCACCACTGGTGGCTGGCGAATCCGTTCTCGCTGTCGGCGGCACCCGACGGACGCACGTTGCGCCTCACCGCCAAGGCGGTCGGCACCGCCAGCGCCGGCCTGCGACACATCCCGGTCGGGAGCCGCGCGTTCGTCGAGGGGCCGTACGGCGCGTTCACCTCGTTGCATCGGACGCGGCCCGGCGCACTCCTGATCGCCGGAGGTGTGGGGATCACGCCGGTGCGGGCCCTGCTGGAGGAGGAGGCGGCCGGCGACGTCGTCGTGCTCTCCCGGGTGCGCAGTGAGGCCGACGCCGTGCTCGTCGACGAGGTACAGGCCCTGGTCGAGGACCGCGGTGGCGAGCTGCACCTGCTGACCGGCCGCACGGGGGAGGGGAGCACGCCGTTCGAGCCGGACGGTCTCCGCGCCCTGGTTCCCGACGTAGCCGAACGGGACGTCTACGTCTGCGGCCCGCCCGCGATGACCTCGGCCGTGCTCACCGCGCTGCGCGGCCTGAAGCTCCCGCACCGGCAGGTACACGCCGAGCGGTTCGGCCTGGTCTGAGAAGTCCGGCTTCCGCGCCGCGTGGCCGGCCGGTACGCAAGCCATGATCGATCCGAATAACCTTCGTCGAGCAGGACTCGGACGTGGGTGATGCACGGCACGGCCTCACTCCAGCCGGGGGACGTCCGCGGCGGCAGACGATTCGACAAAGGAGAGGCCGATGAGCGTTCTCGACGGAATTCTCGCGGGAGTTCGCGAGGACTTGGAAGAGCGTAAGCGTGCGACACCTCTGGCGGAGCTGCGCTCCCGGGCGGCGGACGCGGCACCCGCGCTCGACCCGCTGCCCGGTTTCCGGGCGCCCGGGGTGTCCGTCATCGCCGAGGTGAAGCGCAAGAGCCCCAGCAAGGGAGCGCTGGCGGACATCCCCGACCCCGCGTCCCTGGCGGCCCAGTACGCGGCCGGCGGTGCCGCCGCGATCAGCGTGCTCACCGAGAGCAGGCGGTTCGGCGGTTCGCTCGCGGATCTGGACGCCGTACGCGCCCGGGTCGACGTGCCCGTCCTGCGCAAGGATTTCATCGTCGACCCCTATCAGCTGTGGGAGGCCCGTGCGCACGGCGCCGACCTTGCGCTTCTCATGGTCGTGTCGCTGGACGACGCCCAGCTCGCCGACCTGATGGCACTGTGCAAGGAGTTGGGTCTCACACCGCTCGTGGAGGCCCACACGGCCGACGAGGTGCGCCGCGCCGTCGCCGCGGGAGCCGAGCTGCTGGGCATCAATGCGCGGGACCTGACGACGCTGGACGTGGACCGCAAGGTGTTCGCCGAGCTCGCGCCGGCCATCCCGGAAGGCACCGTAAAGGTCGCCGAGTCCGGCGTGACGGGCCCCAAGGACGTGGCGGAGTACCGCGGTTGGGGAGCCGACGTGGTGCTGGTCGGTGAGGCACTGGTCCGCTCCGGCGACCCGAGCACCGCCGTGCGCGACTTCATCGAGGCGGCCGGGGCGTAACGCCGAACGGCACCCCCGCACCCAACCCGACACCTTCCCCGAGGAGCCCTCCATGACCGCTGCCTTCCACGTCCTGACCACCGGCTACGCCGACGAGCGGGTGGCCGGCACCGTCACCCTGCTCGTCGACGGGGAGAAGGTCGTGATTGTCGATCCCGGCATGGTCGCGGACCGCCGGCTCATCCTGGACCCGCTCGCGCACCACGAGCTGAACCCGGAAGACGTGACCGACGTGATCTTCAGTCACCACCATCCGGACCACACGCTGAACGCGGCCCTGTTCCCCGAGGCCCGCTTCCACGACCACATGGCGATCTACCAGAACGACATCTGGGAGGACCGTGCCGCCGACGGATACCAGGTGTCGCCGTCGATCACTCTCATGACGACCCCCGGCCACACCGTCGAGGACGTCAGCACCCTGGTCATGGCCGACGAGGGCCTGGTGGTCCTGACCCACCTGTGGTGGACCGCCGAGGGGCCGGCCGACGACCCCTTCGCGCCCGACCGCGAGCAGCTGCGGGCGGCCAGGGAGAAGGTCCTCGCTCTCGGCCCGGCGCTGATCGTGCCGGGCCACGGCGCACCGTTCGTGCCGTCGGAGTCGACGCCCGTCTAGGCGGCCGCCTACCTTCGTCGCCCAGCCATGAACCATCGGCCGATTCCGTCCCGCCCTCCCGCTTCCCACACTGATACCGGCCCCGGGGGTGAAGGGGGAGGCGGGCGCACATGAGAATCAGCCGGGCTCGGTTCCTGGCCATGGCTTCGGCGGCGGTCGGCACGCTCCTGCTGCCGACCACCAGAGCGGCGGCGATGATCCGAATCGTCCACGGCGAACGGACGCCACCGTGCCGCGGCAGCAGCCACGGCGGATCGTCCACGAAGGCGCCGTGGGCCGACCGTTGAACGGCCGAACGCGCCCCGACCCCTCGTGTGGGGGCCGGGGCGCGTCGCTCTGCGTGGGGTCAGTGCCCTTGGCAGAAGCAACCCCGTCGTGCAACTGGTACGCCGCGCCCGCGGTGTGCATGACCAGCGACTGGGACCGGGTCAGCCCTTCGCGGGCGTTGAGCGGCGGCTGGTTCTGCTCCGGGTTGCTGCGGTCTATCGCGGTGGCGATCTGGGTGAAGGAGCCAGTGGGTCCACCGGCCAGTCCGAGCCACCGGCCAGCAGGGCCCCCGCCTTGGCCAGGCTGCGAGCCGCGTACAGGCGCTCGTATCGCTCCGGCCCGATGAAGGGGCGCAGCGCGTCGTTCGTGAACGAGGAGGGCATCGCCCACTGCAACGTCACCGTGGATGTGGCTCAACACGCCGATGGACGGCGTCATCCACGTCGATCCGCGCGCGCAGGACCCGGTGCGTTCCCTCCTGCGGGAGCGTGGCATACCGATGGTCAGCGAGGGCCGGCCACCCCAGCCGCACTGGAGCGACGCGTGGGTGGACACCGACCACGAAGCCGGTCTGCGCCTGCTCCTCGGTCACGTCGCGGAGTCCGGCGCCCGCCGGATCGGGCCCTCGCTGCCCCTGCACGACGACGCGTACCCGCGCCTGATCGCGCAGGCCTACCGGGCCTGGTGCGACGAACACGGCATGCCCGCCCTCGTGGAGGAGTACGCCCCGCTGCCCGACCCCTTCACGGCCGAACAGGACGCGGTCAGCCGGCTGCTCGACCACGAGCGACGACCGGACGCCGTCGTCGGCGTCTACTCCGACTCCGGTCACAACATCCTCGCCGCCGCTCGCTGCCACCGGCTCCGCGTACCGCAGGACCTGCTGGTGGCATGCGTCAGCGAGGATCCGGATTACGCGGCGGCCACCCCGCCCGTCACCACGCTCAGCCTCCGCCCGGACCTGGTGGGCGACACGGCGGTCGACCTGCTGATCGCCGTCATCAACGCCCGCAGCGGCGTGGACCGGCACCGGCTCGTGCAACCGGTGCTGCTTCCTCGACGGTCCACACGGGGGGCGGTGCGACGGAGGAGCGGCACACCGTGACCGCACGATTCCGGAACGCGGCCGGTTGAGGGGGGTGTGCGGTGGCGGGATGCTGGAGGCAGCGCCCGTGAGGGGCGACGCAGTGCTGTGCTGTGTGGCTGCGAGAACTAGGTCGTGGTACCGCCATGGACAACGAGCCCGACACCACCGCGGCAGCGAGGGGTGCGGGACCACCTGAGGACTTCGCCGTCGTCATCGACACCCGCGGAGCCGTCATGGCGTGGGGCGCCGGGGCGGGGCGCCTGCTCGGGTACGAGGCCGACGAGGTGATCGGCCGGCCGGCCGCTTACCTTCTGGCCGCGAAGCTCCCCATCGCGTTGCGGCGCCACTTGGCCGCGCGGGAGCCGTGGACGAGCGACGTGGCGCTGCGGAAACGGGACGGAGACCACGTCAAGCTGCAGCTTCGGGGCATTCCGCTGGCGGACGGGGGCGGTGGGACCCATTGGGTCGTAAGCCCGGCGGCGAGGACATACCCCGCCGCGCCGGCCGATGCGGGGACTGCGGAGCTGTGGGACCTCACGCTCGCGCAGCTGCCGTTGCCCGTGGCGGTATACGACCATGAGGCTCGGTTCGTGGCCTGCAACCAGGTGATGAGCCGTGCCATGGGGCTCACGCAGGAGGAGATGAGGGGTCTGACGCTGTGGGAGATCTATCCTGTCCCCCCGCTGGACGAGATCGACCGCCTCCAGCGGCAGGTGGTGCGCACCGGTGAGATGGTCTTCCGCGAGGAGCAGCCTTTTCGGGCGTCCGGGGAGGTCCGCGATCACGCGTGGTCGGTCTATCTGTCACCGCTGAAGGACCGGGCGGGCGCGGTGCTGGGACTGTCGGCCGTGGTGATCGACATCACCGAGCAGTACTGGGCCCGCCGCCGCCTCGCGGTGCTCAACGAGGCCAGCACGCGCATCGGCAGCTCCCTGGACGTGACCCGGACAACCGAGGAACTGGCCGAGGTCGCGGTGGCCGGCTTCGCCGACTTCGTCACCGTCGACCTGCTGGAGTCGGTCGTCCAGGGACACGAGCCGCAGCCGATCCCGCCCGACACAGAAGTGCAATGCCGTCGGATCGCGCAACGGTCGGTGCTCGCGGGTTGCCCGGAATCCGTGGTGCGGGCGGGCGACCTCGACGCCTACCCTCCCGGCTCACCGCCTGCCCGGGCGCTGAGCACCGGCCAGGGTGCCCACTACCGTGCCGGCGACCCGGAGCTGCGCGGGTGGGCGACGGCCTCCCCGGCCCGTGCCGAGAGCATGCGACGGTTCAGGATCCACTCGGTGATGATGGTGCCGCTGCGAGCCCGGGGGGTCACCCTGGGCGTGATGCACCTGCTGCGGCACCGTACGGCGGACCCCTTCGGCGAGGACGATCTGGTTCTGGCCGAGGAGATCGCCGCCAGGGCCGCGGTGAGTATCGACAACGCGCGCCGCTACACCCGCGAACGCCGGACCGCGATCACTCTCCAGCGCAGTCTGCTGCCCGAGCGGCTGCCACGAGCGCAGGCGGTGGACCTTGCCTACCGGTACCTTCCCGCCGGTGCGGGGGACGAGATCTGCGGAGACTGGTTCGACGTCATCGCGCTGTCCGGGGGACGGGTCGCGCTGGTGGTGGGCGACGTGGTCGGCCACGGCGTGCACGCCTCGGCCACGATGGGCCGCCTGCGCACCGCGGTACGGACCCTCGCCGACGCCGACTTCACGCCCGACGAGCTGCTCACCCGGCTGGACGACCTGGTCATCCGGCTCGACCGGGAGGAAGGCCCGGACACCCGGGGCCAGCCGGAAGGGGCCTCGGGAGAGGTGGGGGCGACCTGCCTCTACGCCGTCTACGACCCTGTCGCCGGCCACTGCGACATGGCCCGCGCCGGGCACCCTCCACCCGTACTGGTCGCCCCCGACGGCACCGTACGAGTTCTGGACCTGCCCGCCGGGCCACCGCTGGGCCTGGGCGGACTGCCCTTCGAGGCAGCTCGATTCGAGGTGGGCGAGGGCAGCCTGCTCGCCCTTTACACCGACGGTCTGATCGAGGCGCCCGGCCGGGACATCGACGTCGGACTGGAGCTGCTGACCGAAGCGCTGCGCTGCTCTGCCGCGGGACTGGAGGAAACCTGCGACGAGGTCATGCGCAAGGTACGGCCCGACCCGCCGGCCGACGACATCGTCCTGCTGCTGGCGCGCACCTCCGGTCTCGGTGCGCACCAGGTCCGTGTCTGGCGACTGCCCGTGGATCCCGCGACCGTCGCCGGGGCCCGCCGGATGGCGAGCGAACAGCTGGCGGCCTGGGGGCTGGCCGAGCTGGAGTTCGCCACCGAGCTGATCGTCAGCGAGCTGGTCACCAACGCCATCCGCTACGGCAGCGCCCCCATCGACCTGCGGCTCATCCGCGCCGACGTGCTCATCTGTGAAGTCTCCGACGGCAGCAGCACCGCCCCGCACCTGCGGCGGGCCCGGGTCTTCGACGAGGGCGGACGCGGACTGCTGCTCGTCGCGCAGGTGTCCGAGCGCTGGGGCAGCCGCCACACCGCCACCGGCAAGACGATCTGGGCCGAACAGTCTCTGCCTCACTGACAGAGGAGAGGTAGGTCGCGGGGACCGCGCCGCAAGGTTACGGGCCGCAGAAGACTGAATGCGGGCATCGCCACGCGATGAGAAGTTGCCTGCGCGGGGCGGGAGTCAGACTCATCGGACAGGCCCTGTACGTTGGAGCGCGCCCCCTTCATTCGCAGGCTGCAAGGGTCGAGGAGCCCGTGGGGAAGTTCGCCCCGAGGTGACGAGGAGTCCAGAGAAGATGGAATTCGCCGAGGCCGTGGACACAGTTCTGCGGGACCTCCGGGCGCAGTGCGCGGTGCAGCCGGAGATACGTTGGGATGACGGGATCGGGATCACGCTCTGGGCCCCGGACGGTTCGGGCCAGGGTCTGACTCCACATCCGGAGGGCACCACCGCGGAGTTGCTCGCGCACCTGGCGGATCAGGTGCAGGACTGGGCGGTGGAGGCACTGTGGTCCGAAGGTGCGTCGGCGGTCTGGCCGCAGTGCCCGACACACCCGGACACACATCCGCTGGCGGCGACTCTCCGCACAGACACGGCGGTGTGGGTATGCCCGAAGCGGGGAACGACGGTGGCGCGTATCGGGGAATTGAAGACCCGGTAGAGCGGTTCGCATTCTGCACGAGTCGGCGTGCGGTGCGCTGTTCCGCACGTCTGCCGGGCGCCGTGTGATCGTCAGCCGCACCGCGTCGTTCGCCGGTGCCCTCAGGCCATGGCCAGCACGGCGGAGATCAGAGCCCGCAGGCAGACCCTTTCGGCCTCCTCGTCCGGCAGTGAGAGGTGCTGCATCGTCAGCCCGTCGAAGCCCGCGAGGAAGAACCTCGCGATCGTCTCGGCGGGCTGGGCGAGCTGGTGGCCGGCGCGTTCGGCGGCCTCGCTGATCAGCTTCGCCGTCACGGCCAAGATGCCGCGGTAGTGGCTTTGCAGCGCCTCCTGGAGATGGGGCGTGCGCAGGGCGAACATGGACAGTTCCGTGAGGAGCTGGTACGACGCCGGCTGTTCGAGCACGGTGTGCCACAGGGCCTCGGCGAGCGTGACGATCGTGTCCTCGAAGGCCGCGTCCGTGGGCGCCGCCCGCTCCACCTGGGTGACCAGGTCCTGGGTGAGCTGCTCCATGACGGCCCGGTACAGATCCTCCTTCGTGCCGAAGGTGTAGTGCACGGTCGCCTGGGCCACGCCGAGCTCGGCGGCGATGGCGCGGGTGCTGCCGGCGGCGACGCCCTCCCTGGCCATGAGGTCGATGGCGGCCTTGATCAGTTGGGGGCGGCGCTCCGCCGCGGATACATGAGCCATGGCGCCATCCTATGCGACTCAGTCTGTCGAACAGGTCGCTCGACAAGGTTTGGTTTCCGGGCCCTGGATCGGCCAGACGTTCCAAGGCTTCCGAAGGTTCCGTCAATCGACTGTGTCGGTCAACACGATCGACCGACATTGTCGACTGACAATGTCGCCTGTACGGTTCTTGCCAGCGACAGCCTGCGCCGAACGAAAGGCAAGCTCATGACTCACGAGACCCTGCGCGGCATCACCGAGCCGATCCCTCAGCGCCCCGCCCTGCCCCTGGTCGGCCACGCCTTCGACATCCCCGGTGGCGCCGACGGCCTGCTCTACGTGATGAAGGAAGCCAGGGAGCTGGGGCCGCTGTTCAAGCTCCGCGTCTTCGGCAACGAGATCAACTTCGCCTCCGGCCTCGACCTGGTCACCGAGCTGGCGGACGAGAGCCGGTTCCGCAAGAACGTGCACCCCGACCTCGTGATCCTTCGCGAGATCGGCGGCGACGGGCTCTTCACCGCGTTCAACGACGAGCCCAACTGGCGCAAGGCGCACGACATCCTGATGCCGGCCTTCTCGCTCGGCGCGATGCGCGGCTACCACTCGACGATGCTCAAGGTGGCCCGGGAACTGATCGGGAAGTGGGACCGGGCGGCCGGGACGGAGCCCGTGGACGTAGCCGGCGACATGACGCGGCTGACGTTCGACACGATCGGCCTGTGCGGATTCGGCTACGACTTCAAGTCCTTCGGCAGCGAGGAGTCGCACCCCTTCGTCACCGCCCTGTCGCGAGCGCTCGGCTTCGCCCAGGCGAAGGGGGAGTCCATCCCTGGCGCGGACCTGTTCAAGTGGAAGCAGGCCGAGCAGTTCCGCGCCGACGTGACCCTGATGAAGGACCTGGTCGACGACGTGATCCGGGAGCGCCGGGCCTCCGGAGACCCGAGCACCGACGACCTGCTCGGGCGCATGCTGCACACCCCGGACGCGGTAACGGGCGAGCCCCTGGACGACGTCAACATCCGCTACCAGGCGATCACGTTCCTCATCGCCGGGCACGAGACCACCAGCGGGGCCCTGTCCTTCGCCCTCTACTACCTGACCAAGCACCCCGAGGTCCTCGCCCGCGCCCAGGCCGAGGTCGACGCCCTGTGGGGCGACTTGGACGCCCCCGCGCCCGACTACGGGGACATCGGCAAACTGACGTACATCCGCCAGGTGCTCAACGAGGGCCTGCGGCTGTGGCCGACGGCGCCCGCGTACGCCGTGGAGCCGCTTCAGGACACCGTCATCGGCGGGAAGTACGCCGTGCGCAAGGGCGAGTCGATCCAGGTGCTCATCCCGCAGCTGCACCGGGACCCCGCCTGGGGCGAGAACGTCGAACTGTTCGACCCCGACCGGTTCCTGCCCGAACGGGAGGAGGAGCGGCCGGTCCACCTGTTCAAGCCGTTCGGCAGCGGCGAACGCGCCTGCATCGGCCGCCAGTTCGCGCTGCACGAGGCGACGCTGGTCCTCGCCCTGGTGATCCACCGCTACCGCCTGATCGACCACACCAACTACCAGCTGAAGATCAAGCAGTCGCTCACCCTCAAGCCCGACGAGTTCACGCTGAACCTGGCCCGGCGCACCAGCGGGGAGCGCCGCCTGCCCACCGCCGCGCCCGTCGCCGCGAGCAGCGCTCCCGCCGGTCAGGACGGGCCCGGCGTCCGGCGCGCCACCGGCACCGCGCTGACCCTCCTGCACGGCTCCAACCTGGGCACCTGCGCGGGCATCGCTCGCGACCTGGCGGCGGACGGCGACGAGCACGGCTTCGCCCCGTCCGTGGCTCCCCTCAACGATGCCGTGGGCAAGCTGTCCCCGGGTGACGGACCGGTGGTGATCGTGGCCGCGTCCTACAACGGCAGGCCCACCGACGACGCCACGGAATTCGTCGCATGGCTGGAGGGCCTGGAACCCGGCGCGCTCGACGGCCTTCGGTACACCGTACTCGGCGTCGGTGACCGCAACTGGGCCGCCACCTACCAGCGCATCCCCACCCTCATCGACGAGCGGCTCACCGCCGCGGGCGCCACCCCGCTGCTGGAGCGCGCCGCCGCGGACGCAGCAGGCGACTTCGCCGGCACCGTGGACCGGTGGACCGGCGACCTGTGGACCGCCCTTCTGGAGCGGTACGGATCAGCCGTACAAGCGCAGGAGACCGAGCCGGCCGCCGAACAGGAGACGGGACTGTACGAGCTTCAGGACGCGACCGACTCGGTCATCGGCGGCCTCGCGGCACGCCACGGCGTACAGCCGATGGAAGTGCTCGACGCGTACGAACTCGTCGACATGAACAACGGGTTGGGCCGCTCCAAGCGATTCCTCAGGCTGCGGCTTCCCGAGGGCGTCACCTACCGCACCGGCGACCACCTGGCCGTCCTCCCCAGCAACCCGGACGCCCTCGTACGCCGGGTGGCCGACCGCTTCGGCCTCGACCTGGACCGCACCGTGCGACTGCGCGCCCGCCGCCGCAGCCGGGGCGCCCTGCCCGTCGACCGGCCGCTGACCCTGCGCCGCCTGCTGACCGACTTCGTGGAACTGCAGGACGCCGCCACCCAGGAGCAGGTCGCCGTGCTCGCCGAGCACACCGCCTGCCCGCCCGAGAAGCGGCCCCTGGCCGACCTCGCGGCGGCGGACGAGGAGGCCTTCCGTGAGCAGGTGACCGCCGCCGGACGCAGCGTCCTGGACCTGCTGGAGCGCTACCGCGCCTGCGAGCTGCCCTTCGAACGCTTCCTGGAACTGCTGCCCGTCCTGCGCCCGCGCCACTACTCCATCTCCTCGTCCGCCGAAGCCGCCCCCGGCGAGGTCGACCTGATGGTGTCGCTGCTCGCCGCACCGCACCGCCGCGGGGAGGGCACCTTCCACGGCATCGCCTCGCACTACCTCCAGACCGTGCACGCCGGCGACATCGTCCAGGCCAGGGTGCTGCCCTGCAGTGAAGCCTTCCGCCTGCCGCAGGACGAGTCGGTGCCGGTGATCCTGGTCAGCGCGGGCACCGGTCTGGCGCCGTTCCGCGGTGCGGTCCTCGACCGCCACCACACCCGGTCGACCGGAACGCTGCTGTGCTACTTCGGCTGCGACCACCCCGAGGTCGACTACCTCCACCGCGCGGAGTTCGAAGCGGCCGAGGCGGCCGGAGCCGTCAGCATGCGACCCACCTTCTCCTGCGCCCCCGAGGACGGTGCCCGCTTCGTCCAGGACCGCATCGCCAAGGAGAGCGACGAGGTCTGGGCGGTACTGGAGTCCGGCGGGCGCGTCTACGTCTGCGGAGACGGCCGTCGCATGGCCCCGGCGGTGCGGGAGGCGTTCAGGGAGATCTACCGCGACCGCACGGGCGCGGACGGTGACGAGGCCACGGCCTGGCTGGCCGCTCTGACCGAGTCCGGCCACTACGTGGAAGACGTCTGGGCCGGCTGACCACCCCATCGCGATGGCAGGCGTCCATCGAACCGAACCTGACTCGTGAGGCTCTCATGCTTGTTGCACACTCGGCGCTGAGCCGAGGAACGCTGGTAGTCCCCAACTCCTCGCAGAGGAGCGCCCGGTGAACGCGCGAAGCGCCTCCGCCCTGACCTTCGGTATGGCGGTGGCGCTCATCGCCGGAGTCACCCTCGGCAACGGCGGCGCGAACGTGATGCCGGTCTTCGTCGACGACTTCGCTTCACGCTTCGGGCTGTCGGACTCCGGCGCCGGGCTCGTGGCCGCTACCCAGCTGATGGCGACGGCGGTGGTGACGCTGTTGCTGGCCAAGCGGGCCGCGCGGCCGGGGCGGGTGCGGATGACCCGTCTCGGCCTGGCCGTCTCGGGAGTCGGCTTCCTGGGAGCGGCAGCGGCCGGCGACCCGGTGACCCTGATCCTGGCCAACCTGGTTCTCGGCGCGGGGCTCGGCGCGGTCTACGCGGCGGCCACGGCGGCGCTCGCCGCCACCGACGACGCCGACAAGGCGTCCGCGGTCACCATCTGCGGTGTGGTCGGCGTGACGGCTCTGCTGATCATGGGCGTCCCCGCGGCCAACCACGACCTCGGGGAAGGCACCGGCTTCCTGCTCATGGCGCTGTGCTGTCTCGCCGCCTGGCCACTGACACGCCAACTCCCCGACGGCCCTACCGGTCCCGCGACACCGGGCGCCGCCTCCGCCGGTACGGGAGAGACACCCGCCGCCAAGCCGACGGTGGTTCTGCTCCTCGGAACCGCGCTCCTGTGGACCGTCACCCAGGGCGCGTGGTCGTACGCCTCGGTCCTGGGCCGCCAGCACACCGGGATGTCCCACTCGGCCGTATCGGCCGTACTCGCGATCTCCAGCGTCGTGGCGCTCGTCGGCGCGGTGGTGGGGCCGGTGGCGGCGCGGCGCTTCGGGCGCATGAGGTCGATGGCCGTCTTCGTCACGGCGCAGGCCCTCGCGATGGCGGCCCTGGTCCTCACCCACGACCCCGTGCTCTTCACCGTCGCGGCCGTCCTCTGGCAGGCCTGCCAACTGGCCGTCCTGGTGCAGATGCTCGCCGCCGCCGCGCTCATTGACCCGACCGGACGCCTGGTCGCCTCCCTCAGCGGCGCGGGCGCCCTGGGCACCGGCATCGGACCCCTTGCCGTCGGGGCCGTCCTCGACGCCGCCGGGGCCGACGTACTCGGCATCGTCCTGGCCCTCGGCACCGTCGTCGCCTCGCTGCCCTTGCTCCGGATGACGGTGGCCGGCACGGAGGCATCGGCCGAGAGGGGGCTCGAGACCTCCTCGTGAACGCTGCCACCGCCCCCTGTTCTGCGTCAGGGAGCGGTGGCAGCTTCATGGCGTCGAGCGTCTGTCAGGTGACGTCCCTCAGGACATGACAAGACCCGGGATCGAGACGCCGCATCACGGAGCGCAAAGCTTCTGACGGTGCAGGTCGCCGGGGTGCGTCTGAACTGCTCGCGCCGGCGCAGACACTCCAGGCTCTGCCATGGCACCCCGGCCTCGATCCGGGCCGGGGCAGTCTGGTCTCCTCGGCCAGGTCCTCCTCGCTAGCCGGCCATCCGCCGCTCCGTGGCCGCCAGATACTCCAGCAGCGTCTGGCGGGACTGGACGAGCGTGTCGATCTGCTCGCCCAGTCCGGCGATGCGTGCCCGTAGCAGCTCCAGGGTCTCCGGGCAGGGCTTCAAGTCGGGGGCCGCGCCGGTGACGCACGGTTGGAGGTACCCGATCTCCTGGGTCGACAGCCCGGCGTCGAGCAGTTTCCTGATCTGGGCCACGGTCAGCACGGCGTCGTGGCCGTACTCGCGGTAGCCGTTGTCGCCGCGGTCGGGCTCCAGCAGGCCCTGGGCCTCGTAGTACCGCAGTTGGTGCGGGTTCACCCCAGTCCGCCGACTCAGCTCCCCGATCAGCATGCGAGTTCCCCCTTGACCTTCATATCGGTGTGAACGTTGACGATTGTGCCACCGATCAGAGAAGGAGCACATGATGCCCGCTGGTACACCCGTCACGGTTCTGGGACTCGGACTTATGGGCTCCGCCCTCGCCGGGGCGTTCTTGCGCGCGGGTCACCCGACGACCGTGTGGAACCGCACGAGGGCCAAGGCCGACGACCTCGTGGCTCGGGGCGCGACGCTCGCCGAGTCTCCGGCGGCCGCTATTGCGGCCGCCCCGCTCGTGGTGGTCTGCGTGTCGGACTACGACGCCGTGGCGGACGTCCTGGACGGACCGCTCGACGGTCGGGTTGTAGTGAACCTGACCTCGGGCGCGCCCTCGCGTGCCCGAGCGCTCGCGGAGGAGGTGGCGCGCCGCGGCGGCGGCTACCTCGACGGCGGGATCATGGCCGTCCCGGAGATTGTCGGTACGGCCGAAGCCGTGCTCGCCTGCAGCGGGCCGCGAGCGCTGTACGACGCCCACGAGTCGACGCTGGGCAGTCTCGGCACGGGTCTCCACCTCGGCGACGACCCCGGACTGTCGGCCACGCACGAGATGGCCACACTCGTCCTCATGTGGAGCATGCTCGACGGTTTCCTCAACGGTGCCGCGATCCTCGGCAGGGCCGGTGTGCCCGCCACGGCGTACCTCCCCATCGCGCAGACGGCGATCGAGATGGTGGCCGGCTGGCTGCCGGACTACGCGCGGCAGGCCGACGACGGCATCTACCCGGCCGACGACGGCACTGTCGACACCCACCTGGTGGCGATGGCGCATGTGGTCGAGGAGAGCGAGTCGCTCGGTGTGAACGCCGAGCTGCCGAGGCTGCTCAAGGCACTGGCCGAGCGAGCGGCGACCGCGGGTCACGGCGCCAGCGGGTACGTGGCGCTGGTGGAGCAGTTCCGCAAGCCATGAGTCGTGCGATGGCGGCCGGGTCATCCACCTGGCAGCCGCAGGGGCTTGAGGCCGCCCAGCCCGGACGGACCGGAGCAGCGACTGTGTCGGAGCTGCATGGCGCGGCTTGGAGCTGTCCGGGCGATCATGTGACTGCCGGTGAGCAATGGATGTTGTGGCCGGTGGCGGGACCACCGGCAGGTGATCGACGGAATCTTGCACCGGGGGGCGGACCGGCGTGCAGGGGCGGGATCTTCCCGAGCAGTACGGTGCCTGGAAGACCGTCCATGAACGCCACCGCCTGTTGTCGGCCTACGGCACGTGGGAGCGTCTGCTGATGTGCGGCTGGCTCGAAACCAAGTCGTGAGCGGCCGCCCTCTGCTCTGCGCCGAGAAGCAGCTCCAGCACGGCGTCACCGGCTGACGAGGTGAGCCAAGGTTCCTGATCCACGCCGTACCGCCCATCAAAAAACAGTGCTGGTCAGAGCCCTCAGCCCGAACCGGCGACCAGCGCCTCGCCGAGCGGGGTGCGCCGGTAGAGCACCGACCGTCCGGACCGGGCACGGACGAGCAGCCCCGCACCTCGCAGGATGGCGAGGTGGTCTCCGACCGCGCCGGGTGCCATGGCGAGGGTTCGGGCGAGGTGGCTGGTACTGGCCGGGGCGTCCAGCGCCAACAGCAGCCGGGCTCGGGCCCGGCCGACCAGAGCGGTCAGTGCGTCCGGTTGGGGGACGGTCGCCTGTTCGTCCCACAGGGCGGCGGTGCCGCGGGCACGATAGACCAAGGTCCTGGGCCAGGGTTCTTCCAGGTGGGCGGCGATATTCGCGACGAAGACCGAAGGGATCAGCAGGAGCCCGTCGCCGGCGAGGCGGACGTTTCCGACTTGGGGGAAGTGGCCGATCTCGATACCGCCGGCGCGCCAGGCGATGCTCGGGTGCAGGCTCTCGATGGTCGTGGCCCATCCGTGTTCGCCGATCACACCCACCCGGTGCACGACATCGCGCTCACAGATCGCGCGCAGTTGCGGCCAGTCAGTGGCGAGCAGCTCGTGCCACGCCTGGTCCATCGCCTCGGCGATCCTGGAGACGGCGTCCGTGGAGTCCAGCACTGCGCGTACGCGGGGATCACGGGCGGACGGGCTGGTCGCGGTGGTGGCGAATTCGTGGCGGGCCGCTTCCAGCGGTGTGGCCCGGATCATGGCCAGGTCGTCTGCCCAGGTCTGGTTGAGGCCGCGCGGGGGCGGGGCGACGAAGTTCGGTCCGCCTTGCGGGGTTTGCAGGGCGAGGGCTGCGTCCAGTTCGGTCTCGCGGCGAAGCCGTTCAAAGGCTGGCCGGAGCCGGGTGGCCCAGGCTCGCGGCAGCGGCCGGTCGTGGCCGGCGAGCGAGCGCAGCAGCAAGCAGAGGTCCAACGCGGGCGACAGTGCGAAGCGGCTGCGCAGCAGGTCCTCGACGGAGACTTCGAAGCGGAGCACCCTGCGATGCTAGCGCCGGACGTCTGTTCCGATTCGTCCAGCGACGAATCATTGGTGGGTGGCGTGGGCGCACGGCGAGGCTCGGCGTCATGACCCCAACCGCCGGGCCCGCGCAGGGCAACCACCGTGCCACCTACCGGGAGGTGCTGGCCGAGCCGCGATTCCGGCTGCTCTTCTCGACGCGCGCCGTCGCGATCACTGCGGGCTCGCTGCGGATCACCACGTTCTCGGTGCTGGTCTTCGCGACCACCGGCTCCGCGCTGTTGAGCGCACTGGCCTTCGGCATCGGCTTTCTCCCGCAGTTGTTCGGCTCGCTGCTGCTGGGCTCACTGGCCGACCAACTGCCGCCCCGCGCGCTCATCGCCGGCGGCTACGCCTTGGAAAGCGCCGCCGCGCTGCTGCTCGCCCTGGTGCGGATGCCGATCGCGGCAAGCCTCGGTGTCGTGGCGCTGGTCGCTCTCGCCGCACCGGTGTTCGGCGGCGCGTCGAGTCGGCTGGTCGCGCAGTGGCTGGAAGGCGACGCCTATGTACTGGGCCGTTCACTGAACAACATCGCCTCCTCTGGCGCGCAATTGTTCGGTCTGGCGCTGGGAGGCGCGGTCGTCGCGGTACTCGGCCCGCACCGGGCCCTCGCGGTGAGCGCCGCCCTCTACCTCGGCTGCGCGTTCGCCATCCGCATCCGGCTACCCCGGCTGCAGCCGGGAGAGTTCGGCGGCACACCCGGCAGCGCTCGGGGCGATGGCGGGGCCGTCCGTGCAAGCCTGCACGGTGCCGTCCTGCTGCTGCGCGGACACACGGTACGACGACTGATGCTGGCCCAGTGGCTACCGCCCGCGTTCGTAGCGGGCGCGGAAGGCCTGATCGTCGCCTACGCGGGAGGACGCCGCTTCGCGCCCGGCTGGTACGCGGTGCTGATGGGCTGTCTGCCGGTCGGCATGCTCGTCGGTGACCTGCTGGTGGGTCGACTGCTACGGCCACCCATCCGGGAGCGACTGGTAGTCCCTTTGATTGCGCTGACGGGGCTGCCGCTGGTCGGCTTCGCCACCGAGCCCGGAGTGGGGGTCTCGTCCTGTCTGCTGCTGCTCTGCGGCTTCGGATTGGCCTACGGCCTCGGCCTGCAACGGCCGTTCCTGGACGCCCTGCCGCAGGATGGCCAAGGCCAGGCCTTCGGTCTGCTCGGCTCCGGCAGCATGACGCTGCAGGGCGTCGGGCCGGCCTGCTTCGGCTCGGTGGCCGCAGGCATCGGAACAGGCGGCGCAATCGCCCTGGCAGGTGGCGCGGCGGTGCTTACCGCTGGCTGGATACTCACCTGGCACCCGCCCATGTTAGGACTCCTAAGCCTCGGCTCTGCCGGCCATTGCGGACCACGTACGGGATCTTGAGACCACGAACAGCCCATGGAAGGTTCACGCCACATGATCGATGAATTCGCGAAGGACAACCTGCACGGGAGACTGCGGCGGGACCGCGAGGCGCTGCTCTGGAAACTCGACGGCTTGTCCGAATACGACGCCCGCCGACCTTTGACAGCGACCGGAACCAACCTCCTCGGCCTGGTCAAACACGTGGCCACCGTCGAGGCCAGGTACTTCGGCGAGGTCTTCGACCGCCCTTCCCCGGAACCGCTGTGCCGGTGGCAGGACTCCGACGGCAGCGATCAGTGGGCGACCGAGGACGAGACCCGCGATCAGATCATCGGGTTCTACCGGCGCACGTGGGAACACTCGGACGCGACGATCAACGAGCTTCCCCTCGACGCCCCCGGCCACGTGCCATGGTGGGCGGAGCCTTCTCCCAACACGAACCTGTTCGCCGTCATGCTCCATGTCCTCAGCGAGACCGTTCGGCATGCCGGGCACGCCGATATCCTGCGCGAGGGCCTCGACGGCCGGACCGGGGTGCGCGCCGAACACGAGCAGCCGATCGACGAGGAAGCCCGTGCAGCCTACTGCGCGAAGATCGAGCAGGCCGCCAGGTCGGCCGCATCAATCAAGGCTTAGTCGGGCATATCGGGCAGCCTGGCATCAGCTCCCTACCGGCGCTTACGATTCCCGAGCACCCGGCCACCTGATGTGCCCGCGTCACCCGATGTGGGTGTTCAGTCCGCGCCGTCGTCGTCCTCGTCCAGCTCGAGCGCGTCCGCGTCGCTCAGCGGGCGCAGGGCGCCGGCGGCCGGGGTCGATGCGGTGAAGCTGTAGCGGCCGAGCAGGTTCAGGTTGCGGTGCTTGAGAGGGGAGCCGGGTGATGCCCTCCTCGCGGATCGCGTGGCCCTCGGCCTGGTAGCTGGGCGACGGCGGCGTCGACGTAGCCTTTGCGCAGGCGGACCGCCTGACTGTCGCTCTGCTCCGGAATCGTGTGCCCGATGCCACGGCGCCGCAGGTACTCGCGGCACGGGTTGTTGCTGTACCCCTTGTCGGCCGCGATGCTGTCGGGCTTCGTGCGCGGCCGACCCAGACCGACCCAGACCGACCCGCGGAAACGCGGTCCGGGCACCGGCCGCGTGCTGATGAGCCCGCACGATGGCGGAGTCGACCGGGA
Organism: Streptomyces cyaneochromogenes; assembly: GCF_003963535.1. Classification (GTDB taxonomy): domain Bacteria; phylum Actinomycetota; class Actinomycetes; order Streptomycetales; family Streptomycetaceae; genus Streptomyces; species Streptomyces shaanxiensis. Next base: position 10,277,513 of record NZ_CP034539.1, read on the forward strand.
GGTCCCAGTCGATCTCGCCCGCGGCGTCGGCCGAGGCCTGGACCTGCTACAGCAGACACTCCCACGTGCAACCGTTCCCACTCGGCATCCGTCAGATCGCCCCGCCGCATGCCCAAGCGACTCGCGCCCATCTGGGCCAGATGGTGCGGATGTTGGGGTCGTCGGGGTCCTCTTCTGGTGCGGCAGGAGGATCCCGGCGATGAAGTTCTCGACGCGGTGGTGCGCCGTGTCGGAGAACGCCCGCTCGTAGCCCATCGTGGGGAGACCCGACCGCGGCGTCGGCGGCCCGGGGGCGCGGGGTGAATGGGACGGCCGCCTGGACGGCGCTGGACGGGTCGTCCACGCCCCCGTTCCCTTCCAACTCCGGGAGGTCGCTGGTACCGGGGTCCCGCTTGCAGAAGGCCGCGCCGAAGGAGCGTGGGATGCCCGGCCGGACCCGAGTGTCCCCACCCGTCAGGCTGTCGGTACGGCCACGAACTCCAGTCACCCGCGGGCCAGGGCCGCGATGGCGGAGAGCAGTGCCTGGAGCCGGGCGGGTTCGGTCGTCGCGTCCGGAAGCGCCAGGTGCTGCATCGTCAGTCCGTCCAAAGTGGCCAGGAAGAACCGGGCGCTCGCCTCCGGCGTGTGCCGGCGCGGCGCCGTCACAGCGACTCGGTCAAGTGAGCAAGCCATTCGATCAGGTCCCCGCCTTGGCGGCCCGGGCAACAGCGGCCTCGCTCTGGCCGCTGCGGTCCCCTCCATGGCCGCAGGGGTCAGTTCCCGCCGGCCGCCCGGTGCATAGGTTCCCCGCAACACCTGAGAAATCCGAGAAAGGAGGCGGACTGGTGAGTGCGAACCAGTACGACACCTGTGTGATCGGTGCCGGCCCCGCGGGACTGGCGGTCGCGAGGGCGTTGGCCGAGCGCGACCTGCCGTATACCCACATCGAGCGCCACACCGGGCCGGGCGGGCTGTGGGACATCGACAATCCGGGCAGTCCGATGTACGAGTCGGCCCACTTCATCTCCAGCAAGACCCTCTCCGGCTTCGGCGGCTATCCGATGCCGGACCACTTCGCCGACTACCCGCCGCACCGGCAGATCCTGTCCTACCTGACGTCGTTCGCCGAGGCGTACGGGCTGCGGGAGCGGATCGAGTTCGGCACCGAGGTCCGCGGCGTGGAGAAGAACCCGGACGGCACCTGGACGGTCACCCGGTCCGACGGCCGGGCGAGCATGCACAGGCACGTCGTCGTGTGCACGGGCGCGCAGTGGAACCCCAGCATCCCTGATCTGCCGGGCGACTTCACCGGCGAGATCCGCCACACCGTCACCTACCGCAGCAGCGCTGAACTGCGGGGCAAGCGGGTGCTGGTGGTGGGTGCGGGGAACTCCGGGCTGGACATCGCCTGCGACGCCGCGCGGTCCGCCGAACACGCGGCGATCAGCATGCGCCGTGGTTACTGGTTCATACCCAAGCACCTGTTCGGCCGCCCCGTGGACACCATCGCCGCGGGCGGACCCCACCTGCCGATGTGGCTGCAGCAGAAGCTGTTCGGCGGCCTGCTGCGGCTCATCAACGGCGACCCGCGCAGGCTCGGTCTGCAAAAGCCCGACCACAAGCTGTTCGAGACCCACCCGGCCATCAACTCGCTGCTGATCCACCACCTCCAGCACGGGGACATCACGGCCAGGCCCGGCATCGCGCACACCGAGGGCAGCACGGTGCACTTCACCGACGGCACCAGCGACGACTTCGACCTGATCCTGCTGGCCACGGGATACGTCCACAAAGTCCCCGTCGCGCAGAAGTACTTCGGCGACGAGCAGCACCCCGACCTCTACCTGTCCTCGTTCTCCCGCGAGCACGAGGGCCTGTTCGGTGTCGGTTTCGTGGAGACCAACTCCGGTGCCTACCAACTCTTCGACAGCCAGGCTCAGTTGATCGCCTCCTTCATCCGGGACGCGCGGGCCGGGCTGCTGACCGCTGAGCGGTTCGCCCGCCTGATCCGCGGCGACCGGCCGGACCTGTCCGGCGGACTGAAGTTCGTCGACTCGCCGCGCCACACCGGCTACGTCCACAGCGAAGCCTTCGTGAAGTACCTCGGCAAGGTCGCCGAAGGGATGGCCTGGCGTACCGCGGGACTGCCGCCTCGGGCAACGTCCGCGCGACAGGAGGCGGTGGCGTCATGACGTACGACTTCCGTGACAAGGTCATCCTGGTGACCGGCGGCGCCGGAGGCATCGGCAGCGCCCTGTGTCTCCGCTTCGCCGCGGGCGGTGCCCGTCTCGTCGTGGTCGACATCGACGAGGTGCGGGCCAAGCGGACCGCTGCCGAGCTGCCCGGGAGCGGGCATGCCGGGCTGGGCTGCGACCTGCTGGACCGCCTCGCGGTGGAGCAGATGCTCGATGGCGTCGCGGCCACCCACGGACGTATCGACGTCCTGGTGAACAACGTGGGCATGACCAGCTCCGAACGGTTCGACGTGCGCAGCGTCGAGAGCATCGAGCGGGAGATCGAGCTCAACCTGATCTCCCCGCTGGCCACCACCCGGATAGCCATCCCGCTGCTGCGAGCCTCCGGCGACCCCCGCGTGATCACGACCGTGTCCCTCGGCGGGATCTTCCCGCTGGGCGAGACCCCCATCTACACCGCCGCCAAGTTCGGGCTGCGGGGCGCGATGCTCGCCATCGGGCTGGACCTGGGGGACAAGGGCATCAAGGCGGGTTCGGTACTGCCGTCGGCGACCGACACGCGGATGCTCCGCCAAGAGGCCGTCGAGGGCGGGAACTCCATGCAGTTCCAGGACGCGCCGCAACAGCCGTCCGATGTCGTCAGGGCGGTCGTGAGCCTGCTGGACAAGCCTCGCCTGGAGGCATACGTCAGGCCCGGCGAGTCCCGGCTGGTGCGGTTCGCGATGCTCGCGCCGAATCTGCTGCCCAGGCTCTTTCCGCTGTTCCGCAAGCGGGGCGAGCGGGGGATGGCCCGCTATCTGGAGGACCTGCGCCGCAGAGGACTGGCCCGCCAGGCCGCCGGCGGCCGGTGGGAGCTGGTGGAGGAAGCATGAGGGGGACGCACATCACCGGTAACACGGAGACGCTCGACGTCGTCAATCCCGCGACGGGCGAGCTGATCACGACCGTAACCGCGGCGAGCGAGCAGGACGTCGCTTTCGCCGCCGAGCGGGCGCACAAGGTCTTCGAGAGCGGCGTCTGGGCCGGCCGCTCCCCGCGGGAGCGGGCCGCTGTCCTGCTGCGCCTGGCCGACCTCATGGAGCGCGACGCCGAGCTCCTGGCCCGGCTGGACTGCGAGGACGCCGGCAAACCGATCACGGAGTGCCGCACGGGCGACGTACCCGGGGCCATCGAGTCGATCCGCTGGTTCGCGGAGGCGGCCGACAAGGTCTTCGGCCGCGTCGCCCCCACCGGTCACGACAGCCTGGGCCTGGTGAGCCGGGAACCGGTCGGGGTGGCCGCCGCGATCCTGCCCTGGAACTACCCGCTGGCGATGGCCGCCTGGAAGGTCGGGCCCGCGCTCGCCGCGGGCAACTCCCTGCTGCTCAAGCCCGCCGAGGCCACTCCGCGTTCCACTTTGCACCTGGCCGCACTGGCCGCCGAGGCGGGCCTGCCGGACGGAGTGCTCACCGTGCTGCCCGGCCACGGCACCGTCACCGGTACGGCGCTCGCCCGCAACCCCCTCGTGCGCGCCCTGTCGTTCACCGGATCCACTGCCACCGGACGCCGCATCCTGGCCGGTGCGGCGGAGACCAACTTCAAACGGGTCTCCTTGGAGATGGGCGGCAAGAGCCCCCAGGTCCTGATGGCGGACGCGCTCGATTACGGCGACGAACTGATCGACAACATGATCGAGGCCGCGTTCCTGACCATGGGGCAGAACTGCACCGCCGGTTCCCGCGTCCTGGTCCACCACAGCATCGCCGAAGAGGTGCTGGACCGGTTCACCCGGGCCGCGAAGAGCCTCACCATCGGCGACCCCGCCGACCCACGCACCCAGGTGGGGCCGCTCATCAGCCGTGCCGCCTTCGACCGGGTCGCGGCGGCGGTGGACGGCGCCCGCTCCGCCGGAGCCCACATCCACACCGGCGGGCTGCCGCACGGGCTGCCGCCGCGCGGCGCCTACTACCCGCCCACCGTGATCAGCCGGGCCCCGGCGGGCAGCGACGTGCTCACCAAGGAACTGTTCGGCCCTGTCGTCACCGTCCAGACCTTCACCTCGGAGGACGAGGCGCTGAGGCTGGCGAACGCCACCGAATACGGGCTCGCCGCCTCGGTGTGGACCCGCGACCTCGACGCCGCGCTCCGGCTCGCGCAGGGCGTCGAAGCCGGGGTGGTCTCCGTCAACGCCTACAGCGAAGGCGACATCACCACACCCTTCGGCGGGTGGAAGCAGTCGGGGTTCGGCGGCGCGGAGAAGTCCACCGACGCCTTCGCGCAGTGGACCAGGGAGAAGACCATCTGGATCCGCACGCGGTGACTCGGTGACTCGGTGACCCGGTAACCCGGTTGGCCCGCCGATGCGCGGGCACTCCCGTCACGGTTCCGCGCCCTCCTCGCGCAGCCGCGCCGGGGGCACCCCGTGCCAGCGGTGCACCGCACGCCGCAGCGCTCGCACGTCGGAGAAACCCGCCTGCCGGGCGATGTCCCGCAGGGTCAGCTCGGGTCGGCGCAGCAACTGCTCGACCCGCTCGCGGCGCACTCCGTCGACGACCGCCTCGTACGTCGTGCCGCACTCGGCCAGCCGGCGACGAAGCGTGCGCTCACTGGAAGCGCGGCGTCGGGCCTGCTCGACGAAGGACGGCACGTCGGGCAGGCTCTGCGCGATCGAGATCTCCAGCACCTCCAGCAGGTCCTGCTGATCGCGCCTCGACGCCACCTGCTCCTCCAGGAGTTCCACGACGGCGGTGTAGGTGACCCGGTCGTGGCCCGGCATCGGCCGCCCGGCCCATGCCGTCGGGAACACCAGGCGGTTGTGCGCGGCGCCGAACCGCACGGGGCAGCGGAACAGGTCGGTGAACGGCCCGATGCGGCGTGGGGCGGGGAAGGCGAACTCGACGCTCTGCGGGGCGAACTCCTCCCCTGAACTCAACCGTGTGAGGGCGACGACACTGGCGAACGCCTCCTCCGCCAGGAAGACCGCGACCGCCGGATCGAGGGCGGGGTTGGGCAGCTCGGCCCGCAGCACGTAGCCCGCTTCCTCCTGCCCCGCCGACCAGACCACCATCGCCCCGGAAAGGTTCTGAAAGCGCACGCCCGTCTCGATGGCCTCCCGCAGCGTCCCCGCGGCCATCTGGGCGAACCCCAGCAGGCCCCAGGAGGTCAGGTGCTGCGCGGCACCCACCCGCAGGCCCAGATGGGGGTCACCGGTGAGCTCCAGCGCACGCCGGATGACGGCACTGCCCTGGCGGTAGGAGACCCGCAGCGCCGCCGAACGCATCATCGCCTCGTCCAGCCCGACCCGGCTCAGCTCGGGCCGCAGGTCGACTCCGTACCCGTCGGTGACCGGCGTGAGACAGCGCAGGATGTTCGGCGGGATGGTCGCCGAGGTGCTGCGGCTGGTTCCCGGCGACAGTGCCGGGGCGGGGCTTTCGGACATGGCGTTCCTCGTGACCGGGCTTTGCTCGCTGCCCACACACTAGAAGGGTTCTCGCCCGAGGCCGCCCAGGAGCATCCTGACTCTGATCGGCCTCAGTCCGTGCTGAGGGGAATCCGCAGCCGTACCTGGTAGCCGCCCTCCTCGGAAGGGCCCGACTCCAGGGTGCCGTGCAGGAGGTCGGCCCGTTCCCGCAGACCCACGAGGCCCTGCTGTGAACCGGGGAGGGAGAGGGAGGGGCGTGTGGGCGGTGTGTTGGTGACGGTCACTCCGACGGCGTCGCCGTCCTGCCACAGCTCGATGCAGGCCGTGGCGCCGGGGGCGTGCTTGCGGACGTTGGTCAGCGCCTCCTGGACCGTGCGGTAGATGGCCCGCTGGGCGGGTGTGCCCACGGCGGGCGCAAGCTCACCCTTCAGTGCCGCGTGAGTGCCGCTTGATTCCACCAGTTTGCGCAGGTCGGCCAGGGTGGGCTGGGGAGTCAGCTCCGTTGCTTGGCCGCCGGAGGCGCGCAGGAGCGTGACCATGGTGCGCAGTTCGTCGAGGGTGGTGACGCTCAGCGAACGGATGGTTCGGGCGGCCTCTTTGGCGTCCGTGTCGTTGGTGGCGACCTGCAGCGCTCCGGCCCGTACGGCGATCAGGCTGACCTGGTGGGAGACGACGTCGTGCATTTCGCGGGCCAGTTGGGCGCGTTCGCGTGCCAGCACGGCCTGCGCGTGCAGTGCTCGCTCGTGCTCCCTGACCTCCTCGATCTCGGCCAGCCGCCGCGCCAAGTCCCGTCGTGTCTGGACGAGTTGACCGAAGAGGACCGGGGCGGCGGCGGTCGCCAGGCTGTACACGAAGAGGATCAGCGTCATGGTCCGGCCGGCCTCGGTGAGGTTCTCCACCGGCCACGGAGTGCTGCTCGCGACGGCGGTCAGGGCGACGCCCACCGCCAGGAGACGACGGTTCCGGGAGCGCTCGGCCAGGGTGAACAGGGCCACCACCGGAGCGACCGCGACATCCTGCGTCAGCGCGACCGGCAGGGTGAGCAGGAAGACGCCCAGCGGAAAACGTCGCCGGAAAGCCAACGCGGCGCAGCCGATCGCGGCCAGCGAGACACCGAGGCGCGTGTCGTCCCACAGGTTCAGCCACACGTCCACGGCTGCCGCCGCCACCAAGGCGAGGTCGACCACAGGCGCGGGCACACGCTTCCACAGCTCGCGGGTGCGGCTCATCGCCCGGCCTCCGACCGCGGGCGCCCGTCGAGCAGCCCGGCCCGCTGCGCCAGCAGCGCGGCCTGCACCCGGCTGCTCACCCGAAGCTTCGTGAGGATCGCGCTGACGTGGTCCTTGACCGTGCCCGCGCCCAGGTGGATGCGCGCCGCGATCTCGGCGTTCGACAGCCCTTCCGCCACCAGGACGAGTACGTCGCGCTCGCGGGCGGTCAGCAGGCGCACGCGGGCAGCCTCCTCGTCGACGGCCGTGTCGGTGCCGGGGTGGCTGTGCAGCAGGGTCCGGGACGCCTTGGGGGAGAGCACCACGCCGCCGGCGGCCAGGGTGCGTACCAGGTGGGCGAGCTGGTCCGGTTCGGTGTCCTTGAGCAGGAAACCGGCCGCGCCACTGTGCAGCGCGGTCAGGATGTACTCGTCGGCGTCGAACGTCGTCAGCATCGCCACCACCGGCGGATCCGGCATGGTGCGCAGTTCGCGCAGGACGGTGAGCCCGTCGACGTCCGGCATGCGGATGTCCAGCAGCACCACGTCGGGCTGCTCCCGGCGGACGGTCTCGACGGCGTCGCCCCCGCTCGCGGTCGCGACGACCTCGATGTCGTCGGACGCGCCCAGGATGAGCCCGAAGCCCGAGCGGACCAACGCCTCGTCGTCCACCACCACAACCCGCACCACCCGGTCCACGCGCGCTCCGCCTCACCTTCGTCCCTGCCGTCCGGCCTTGCCGCCTCGACTCTAGAGCCCCGAAGAGCCCAGGTGGCCGGGCGAGCGGCGGCTCCAGCCACCCGGCGGGGTATCACCGTCCGGTCGGCAGGGGCAGCGCAGCCTTTCGCCGGATAACGCGTGGCCGGCCCGTCTTCCAGCCTCATAGGCATGACACAGCACTCGAACACCGTGATGCTCCCGGCCGGCGCGGAGTCGCCGACCCGCGACAGGGGTGTACCCGCCGACGGCACACCCGGCGTGGGTCGGCTGATCGGCGTGGACCTGGCCCGTGGCCTCGCTGTCTTCGGTATGTACGCGGCCCATGTCGGGCCCGACCCGAGCGAGGGCGGAGTGACCGGCTTTCTGATGGAGCTGTCCCACGGACGCTCCTCCGCCCTGTTCGCCTTCCTGGCGGGCTTCGCCGTCGTGCTCATCACCGGGCGGCGTACGCCGAAGACCGGCCGGGCCGGACGCCAGGCCGTCGCCAAGGTGATCATCCGGGCGGTGATCCTGCTCGCTCTGGGCACGGCGTTGACCATGACCGGCACCCCGGTCGAGGTGATCCTCGCCTTCTACGGCGTGTACTTCCTGATCGTCCTGCCGCTGTACCGGCTCAGTGCCGGCCCTCTGGCAGTGATAGCAGCGGGCACGGCTCTCGTCCTGCCCCAGGTGCTGTACGTGGTGAATCCGGCGCTCGGCGGCGACGGATTCCCCACGCCCGGTGAGCCCGACGGCCCGCTGTCCCTGCTCTTCACCGGAACCTATCCGGCCCTGACGTGGATTCCGTTCGTCCTCGCGGGCATGGCCGTCGCCCGTCTCGACCTGGCAGCCACCGCCGTACGCCTGCGCCTCGCGCTGACCGGCATCGTGCTCGCGGTCATCGGCTACGGAGGGTCCTGGCTGGCCCTCCACCTCGTGCCGGGTGCGCTTTCGGCGCTGAGCGCATCCGGGTGGGGCGGGGACCCGGCGAGCGCGTGGTGGAGCGACACGGCCGGTTACGACTTCGGTGACACTCCCTACTGGCTGCTGGCGGCCTCCCCGCACAGCGAGACGACCCTGTCGATCGTCGGCAGCACCGGCGTGGCGATCGCCGTCGTGGCGGCCTGCCTCGCCGCCATGGACGCCTTCCCCCGCCTGCGCCGCCTGGCCGGGCCGGTCATCGCGGTCGGCTCCATGTCGCTGACGGCCTACGTGCTCCACATCGTCGGCATCCAGCTCTTGGGCATCGAGGAACTGCCCGGCTCGCCCCTGCATGTGCTGGTCGGCTTCATCGTGGGTGTCATGGCGTTCGCGGTGCTCTGGGCGCGGTACTTCGAACGAGGCCCGCTGGAGTGGCTGATGGCGAAGGCGACCGGCATCGCACGCCACATCCGGTGAACGGGACACCGGCGAACTCGCCCGCGGCAGAGCGCGGTGCCCGCCCGGGAGCCTCCCCGGGCGGGCACTCGCCTCGACTCAGGACGTCGTGCGTTGAGGAAGGCGGGAGTGAGGCGGATCTCCTTCTTCGCGTAGTCCGGCGCGAAGGAGGTGTTGAACTGCTGGTACGGAGTCCAATCGGTCGGACCGGCGTTGCCGCCGTCGGCGCACTCGGCCTTCATCGTCGCCAGCACGTCACCCCGGAACTGCGTGGGGATGCGGAACGAACCGGCCGCTCCGGTCGTGCTCGACTGCGCCGGGGCGTCGGGGATGCCCTTGGCGACGAAGGTGTCGCGCAACTCTGTACCGGCCGGGCGGCTGATCTTCCGACGTGAGCCTCTATTCGGGCTTGGGGGAGACCATTATCGGCTCTTCGCAGTTGAGGGTGTAGCGCCGAGAATGTAGGGCTGTTGGACGGTTGGATGTGAGCGTCAGGAGGTGCGAGAGTTGTGGTTCTCGCGGTTGGCGAGGACCTCGGCCATATGCGTCTGCGCCCAGTTTCTTAGCCCGCGCGTCATGTCGTGGAGCGAGCGGCCGAGGTCGGTCAGCTCGTAGGAGACCGTGACAGGGACGGTTGGCGTCACGGTACGGGTGAGCAGACCATCGTGCTCCAGCGATCGTAGCGTTTGGGTCAGCATCTTCTGGCTGACGCCGGCCAGAAGACGAGCGATCTCGGAGTAACGCATCGCCTTCGGAGCGTCTGCGTGTGCTGCACCGGGCTGGCCAGGGCTGTTGTCGCCGCCCAGCGCACACAGGACCAGGACGACCCACTTGTCCGAGATTCGGTCGAGAAGCTGCCGACTGGGGCACCCTGCCAGGAACGCGTTGTACTCCACCTTGGCCTGAGCCCGCTTCTGGGCTGCCTTCATCGTCGTCACTGATCGCACCTCTCACCGATGGGTGGGTTACGCACTCCCAAGTGCCTACTTCCCGACCGGAAGTTTCTCTCCAATGCTGATGCAGGGAGGCAGCAGGCGCCACCCCCAAGTGCACGACGAGAGGCAACACGATGAGCAGAACGTCCCTCCCCCTTCCCGGCGGCATCTGGACTCTGGGTGACCTGACCGTCACCCGGTTCGGCTACGGCGCCATGCAACTGGCCGGCCCGTGGGTCATGGGGCCGCCCGCCGATCGCGATGGTGCCCTGGCCGTTCTGCGTGAAGCGGCCGACGTCGGTATCACCCACATCGACACCAGCGACGCCTACGGGCCGCGCGTCACCAACGAGTTGATCCGCGAGGCACTGCACCCCTATCCCGAGTCGCTGCACATCGTGACCAAGGTGGGCGCGACCCGCGACGAACAGGGTGGCTGGCCTACGGCCCGGCGACCCGAAGATCTGCGCCGCCAGGTCCACGACAACCTCACGTCCCTCCGGCTCGACGCACTCGACCTGGTCAACCTCCGACTCGGCAACGCCGAAGGTCCCCAGCCCGGCTCGCTGGCCGAGGCGTTCGAGACACTCGTCGAACTCCAGCAACAGGGCCTGATCCGCCACCTCGGGGTCAGCAACGCCACCGAGGAGCAGGTCACCGAGGCACAGAGCATCGCGCCGATCGTGTGCGTGCAGAACCTGTACAACCTCGCCCACCGCCGCGACGACAAGCTCATCGACCGGCTCGCCACCGACGGCGTCGCGTACGTGCCCTTCTTCCCTCTCGGGGGCTTTACCCCGCTGCAGTCCTCGGCGCTCTCGGCGGTCGCCGCTCGGCTGCAGGCGACACCGATGTCCGTCGCACTGGCCTGGCTGTTGCAGCGATCACCGAACATGCTGCTCATCCCCGGCACCTCATCGACGGCACACCTGCGCGAGAACATCGCCGGCGCGGGACTCTCCCTCTCACATGAGGACTTGACCGAGCTGGACGACATCGGCCGCTGAATGCCCCAGAGCTGAACGGCCCACAAGCCAGGACCGAAGCCACCGTTCAACTTCCGTCCCCGGTCACCTTCGTGCGACAGGTCCCCGAGGGGGGTCCTACATCAAGCCATCCGGCTTGACGAGCTCGGGCCCGACGTCACCCGTCAGCGACTCGCCCCGGATCGTGCGGTTCTCGCGTGCCGGGTCGTCGAGTCCGATCAGTGGTGCCGCCGCTGCGGTTGCGAAGGCACACCGCGTGACACCGTGACCCGGCGACTGGCGCACGAGCCCCTAGATGATCAATTCCAAGGGATGCCTGCGGAGGGTGTGGGGTGGGCGGCGGCCGAAGCCACCGCGAGACGGTCAGGCGGCGGGCTGCCGACCCTGGTTGTCGAGGTGGCAGCGGGCGGTCAGACGTCAGGGTCGACTTCGGGGTGCGTGAACCGCACGGGCTTGCCCAGCGACCGGGCGTAGGCGATCTCGGCTCGGGTGCTGTCTCCGATGTAGTCGCCGACTACGAGCACCTCATCAGCGAGCCGGATCTTCGCCCGGTGCAGATCGTCGAGTCGAACCTTCAGCGCCTCGGCCTCGACAGGATCGGACCAGAGTTCGTGCGGCGACTTCATGTCACAGCCCGGTTTGACGACAATCTTTCCGGCTTTGGTCTCCCGCAGATCGGCCTCGTTCATCTCGGTCATGAAGCGGGTGGAGCCGCAGATCACGACGATACGGGGGAGGCTCAACAGCTTCTTCGCGTCGGCGAGCTTCTCCTCGGGGGTGAGCAGTTGCGGGTATGACACTGGTTCCTCCTGGTGGTGTGGTCCAAGGGGTGCCTGCGAAGACGAGAACGAGGATGTCCAAGATCGTTTTGTGACGAACGACGCGGACACCCTCGCGACAGCACTCTATGCAACGACCGACGACATGCTGAAGGAGCATCCCGACCTGGCGCCGTGGCGCCCGCCGGTCGGCATTACGCCCCGCCTGAGCGATGCCGAATAGGTCACCCTCGCCACCTCTCCCCTACCTGCCCCAGCAGCCCGGCTACAACAAGCGGCTGTGCAAGGCCGCCGGTCTGATGTGAAGCATCAACCGGATCCTGGCTACGGCCACTCGGTGTGGAGCGACGACGTATGGGTCGTGGACTCCACCCCGGTGGAATGCGGCCGTTTCCGCGAGACGTGCCGGTTGAACGGGCTTGGGGGCCACCTGGGCCACGACGGCCGATCAAGCGGAGGCATCGGTATGCCGCGATCGACAACAGGCCGGTTCCACGAGGCGTCCCGGTGTCGTGATCGACTCACGGCTGCCCTCCCGGTGGACGGCGCCGCAGGGCGGGTGCAGGGGGTGGCTCGAAGCAAGGTGCTTGGGTCGTGGCGAGCCGTACTGGCGCGAGATCAGCACGAGCCTCGATCCCGGTACGGCACTTCGTCCTGCACGCCCCGCAATTGGGGCGTGATGTCGACGCCGGTCCACGACGAGGCCGCATGGCCCGCACAGCGGGCCACCCGGCGGAGGTCAGGCGGCATGGGACAGCACCACTGGGCCGGCGGGTACCACGGCGCGGGCCGTGGTCGCGTGCACGGGACGGACGGTGCGGACGGTGGCCGCGACCTGTGAGCGGCTCCGCGCGAAGACGACGAGGCGCAGCAGGGCGAACCGCGCGACACCGGCGAGTGCGGAGGCGGAGAGGTAGACGACCTGCTCGAGCATCACTCCAGGTGTCGCCACCAGCCGCTGCAGGACAAGCATCGCCGCGGAGGTCACCGCATACGCGGCCGCCGCGGAGCCGGCCGACTGCGCATGCTGGCGCCCGGTCGCGCGCCCGCCCGCGCCAAAGGTGAAGCGGGAATGCAGCTCGGTGGCGAGGAGCGTGGAAGCCGCGGTGATCAGAGCGTTGGCCAGGCCCCAGTAGATCCAGGATGCGAGGGCCGCCACCGCGAGGCTGGAGGCGATCCCCACTCCGCCGCCCAAGAGTGCGAAGCGGGCGAAGGCGGTGACGGTGCCGGGTGTCGCCCGCTGCTTACTCTGCTCTGTCTCCATAGACCGACGCCTTTGATCGCTCACTCTTGCGTGCCATGACCGTCTGATGGCCTTCATGGCCTTCACTAAAGCCATCCGGCAGGCGGTCCCTGATGCAGGAACTGACGGTTAGTCAGCCTGTTGCGGGGTGAGCCGCACGCGGATGCCCAGCGTCGCGTCCCCACCTCGGCGCAGTCGGCTGTTGAGGATCATGAGTCGGCCGATGATGCCGTACTTGCGGGCGATGAGTGAGCGGTAGCGGGCGCTGGTCGCCGCGTCGGTGATCTCGGCGGTGGCGGGGACAGGGTCGCCCGTGGGGTTGCCGCGCAGGTCGCAGGGGCCGACGAGGATGTCGCCACGGGCCCGGATCCGCTTGACCTTCCAGGAGTCGGCCTGGGTCTGCACACCGAGCGCGTCTCCGTCGCGTACCACCCACACCGGGGTGGCGACCGGGGTGCCGTTCTTGCGGTAGCTGGTGACCAGCATGTACTTACCGGCGCTGAGTTGCTCCAGCAGCGCGTCGTCCATGATGCGTTGGTGCTCCTTGCGATGGCGTTCGAGATCGGTGGTCTCCGGGGTGGCGTACCGCATGGGGGTGCCTTCCTCCGGGATGGTTCAGCTCAGCGGGACGTCGAGGATGGCCTTGCGGTGGCTGAAGGTCTCGATGGAGTAGCGGCCGTGGTAGTTGCCCATGCCGCTCTCGCCGACGCCGCCGAAGGGGAGCGTCTGCACGGCGAGGTGGCGCATCGGCAGGCCGAAGTTGAGGCCGCCCGAGGACGTCTCGGTGGCGAGGCGGCGCTTGGTGGTGTCGTTCTCGGTGAAGGCGTACAGCGCGAGGGGCTTGTCGCGGTCGTTGATGAAGGCGATGGCCTCGTCCAGGTCCGCGACGGGAAGGATCGGGAGGATGGGGCCGAAGATCTCCTCCTGCATCACGGGCTCGTCGGGGCGTACGTCGGCCAGCACGGTCGGCGCTATGTACCTGTCCGCGCGGTCGGTCTGCCCGCCGGTGACCGTGCGGCCGGAGCCCAGCAGCGCGGACAGCCGGTCGAAGTGCCGCTCGTTGATGATGCGTCCGTAGGCGTCGGAGGTCTGAGGGTTGTCGCCGAAGAGCGCCTTCGTCGCGACGACCAGGGCGGCCTGCAGTTCGGTCGCGGTGCCGGGGTCGGTCAGGACGTAGTCGGGGGCGACGCAGGTCTGTCCGGCGTTGGCGAACTTCGTCTGCGCCAGGCGCTGGGCGACCGTGGCGATGTCGGCGTCCCGGTCCACGAACACCGGTGACTTGCCGCCCAGTTCGAGGACGACGGGGGTGAGGTTCTTCGCGGCGGCGGTCATCACGATGCGGCCGACCGTGCCGTTGCCGGTGTAGAAGATGTGGTCGAAGCGCTGCTCCAGCAGCACGGTGGTCTCCGGCGCGCCGCCCTCGACGACCGCGATCGCATCGGTGTCGAGATACGCGGGCAGCAGCTGGGCCAGCAGCGCCGAGGTACGGGCGGCGTATTCGGCGGGCTTGATGACGACCGCGTTCCCGGCTGCGAGCGCGCCCGCGACGGGCACGAGCAGCAGGTTGACCGGGTAGTTCCAGGCCGAGATGACCAGGGCGACACCCAAGGGGTCGAGCTGGGTGCGGGCGGTGCTGCCGGGGAGTCCGGGCACCGTCACGGGGGCGGGCTGCGGGGCGGTCCACTCCTCCAGGTGCTCCAGGTAGTCGTCGATCTCGGCGATCGTGAGGCCGATCTCCATGGCGTCGGCCTCGGCGCGGTTCTTGCGCAGGTCGGCGTGGAGGGCGTCGGCTATCGCCGCGCGGTTGTCGGTGAGCAGGTCGCGCAGGCGGGTCAGCTGCTGCCGGCGCCAGGCCAGGGGCTTGGTGTGACCGGTACGGAAGGTGGCGCGCAGCCGGTTCACCAGCGCGGTGGCCTCGGTGGCGGTGAAGGCGTCGTCGTGGGTGAAGGCTGCCTTGGCGTCAGTCACAGTCATGTCCTCTTCGGATCGGAGGGATAGCCGGACGGGAGAGATAGCCGGTCGGCACCCGGGGGAGAGAGTCGCAGCCGTGGCGATGGTGCTCGGTCAGGCGGAGACGGCCGTGCGGGCGGGCGTGGTCTCGCCCTCGCCCGACGAAGCGGGCGTGGACTCGCCGTCGTCCGAGGAAGCGGGCGTGCTCTCGCCGTCGTCCGACGGGGCAGGCGTCGCGGTGGCGGGTGAGGAGGACCTGCGGCGCATCGCCAGGCCGACCATGGCCACGCCGATGACCAGCACGAATGCCATTCCGGCGAGGGCGAAGCTCAGGGTGTACTGGCTCTCGGCGGGCAGCGCGGGGACCCCGGTGGGGAGGTTGTCGAGCGTCTTGGAGGCGAGCAGCGAGGTGACGACCGCGCTGCCGATCGCGCTGCCGGTGGAGCGGGAGATGGAGTTGATGCCGTTGGCGATGCCGGTCTGGTGGTGGGGAACGCCGGCCACGATCAGGGCGGGCATCGCGGCGTAGCCGAAGCTGATGGCGACGCCGACGACCATGCCGGCCAGGATCACCGACGCCGTGGTGTCGTGGGCGAGGGTCAGCCAGGCGAACCCGATGACGCCGAAGACGGCACCGACCGCGAGGGTGAGACGCGCGCCGATGCGGCGCACCAGCACGCCTCCGAACTGGGCGGCCACCAGCGAGACGAGGGCGGAGGGCAGCAGGTAGACGACGGAGGCGCGCAGGACGGAGGCGCCGAAGCCGTAGCCGGCGATCTCGGAAGGCGTCTGGACGAGGTAGGAGACGCCGATGAACTGCGCGAACATGGCGAATCCGACGAGCAGTCCGGCGATGTTGGTGAACAGCACCGGCCGGTGGACGAACATCTTCATGTCGACCAGGGGGTCGCGGACCCTGCGCTCGACGAAGACCCACAGGACCGTCGTGACGGCGGCGGCCGCGAACAGGGCGAGCGTGCGGGCCGAGGTCCAGCCCCAGGTGTGACCCTGCGAGATGGGCAGCAGGATCAGGACGAGCAGCAGGGCGAGACCGGTGGCGCCGAGCCAGTCGGTGCGCCCGCCCGTGCGGGTGCGCGGCGCGGGGACGGCGACCGCGACCGCGATCAGGGCGGCGACGGCGAGCGCGGCGGCCAGCCAGAAGACCAGGTGGTAGTCGGGGTCGGCACCCGTGGTCAGCAGGCCGGCGCTCACCAGGGCGAGGCCGCTGCCGAACCCGAGCGTCCCGCTGACCAGGGCCATGGCACCGGGCAGCCGCGCGGGTGCGACCTCCTGGCGCAGCACGGACAGCGCGAGCGGGAAGATCGCGGTGGCGGCGCCCTGCATCACACGGGCCACGATGAGCCACAGCATCGAACTCGTGGTCGCGGCGAGCACGGATCCAGCGACCATCACCACCAGCACGCCGAGCAGGGTCGGCTTCGTGCCGCGCTGGTCGCCGAGGCGGCCCAGCAGCGGCGTGAAGACGGCGGCGGACAGCAGCGTGGCGGTGGTGACCCAGCTGACCTGGGCGGTGGTGGCGCCGAGGTCGTTCTGGATGATGCCGAGGATCGGGATGACCAGGGTCTGCATCATCGACACGACCATGGCGGCGAGGCCCAGCACCAGGACGAGGCTGAGGCTGCCGGTGCGGCGCTCCGGAGCGGCGGCAGGGGAGGACTTCACGGTCTTCTTTCCGGTGGAGGTGGCCCGAAGGTGGGACGCATCGATGGTCAAGGCGGGAAACCATTGAGGTACTCGATGCTTGAGGACATCAAACAATAGGAGATGGTGGATGTCAAAGTTTGAGATACTCAAGCTTTTCGCGGTACCCTCGACGCATGCCGTCCATCCCGTCCAAAGCGCAGCTCATGGAGCTGCTCGCCCATTCGGTCAGCACGCACTACGCCGACTTCACGAGCGCCGCCGCCGACATGGGCCTCACCTCCAGCCAGGCGAAGACCCTCACGGTGCTGCGCCGTGCGCCCGCCTCGATGCGCTCGCTCGCGATCACCCTCGCCTGCGACGCGTCGAACATGACCGGGATCATCGACCGGCTCGAAAAGCGCGACCTGGTCCACCGTGAGGTCAGCCCCACCGACCGTCGCGTGAAGAACGTCGCCCTCACCGAGACGGGCCAGAAGGCGATCGACACGATCCGCGAGCGGATGGAACAGACGCAGACCGGCCTGGACAACCTGTCCGACGAGGAGCGTGCCGAGCTCTTCCGCCTGCTGACGGTCGTCTTCCCGCGCTGATGCGCGCAAGGTGCTGTTCTGTCGAACAAGTGAGCGGCGACTGGGGCTTTCCTGAGCCGAGAGTCTCATCGCCGAGCGCCAGGGCCGGAGCCCGTATGTCCTGGCGGGCGCAGTCGTGCAGCAGCTCTACCCAAGGTTCGCCCGATTCGCGATAGCCGTCCCTGAGGGCGACCAGCTCCACTTCCCGCGGGAGGTTGAGGTGGATGTTGGCAGCCCAGCGCGCGGTCGACCTCCGCCGAACGCGGCGTGGCTGGCCTGCCGTTGTTGAATGTGAGCGGGGT
This sequence comes from Streptomyces cyaneochromogenes, assembly GCF_003963535.1. Lineage (GTDB taxonomy): Bacteria > Actinomycetota > Actinomycetes > Streptomycetales > Streptomycetaceae > Streptomyces > Streptomyces shaanxiensis. The sequence continues at coordinate 10,294,799 of NZ_CP034539.1, forward strand.
GACCGTGTATGGCGGCAGTCCGGCCGAACTGCTTCATGTGGGAGCGATGGGGGTGTCGACTGGCTGGTGTCGGTCGACTTCACCATTATCGGCGCCCGCCAGTACGCCGCCGAGGCGCGAGTGGGGCCTGGCGGCCCAGCCCTCGGACGTTCCCGAAGCTGTCTGACCAGCAAGATTCATCCCGCCTGCGACGCCTTCGGTCGCGTCGCGAGGGCGCGGAAGGTGCTCCTGTGTCGGTAGGGGAGGGGTGAGGGGCCTGTAAATCGGGTTGACCGAGTGGCGCGAGCGCGCGGGGGGAGCTGTCGGGCGGTAGAACGACCGGTCTTTCTTTCGGATGGCAAGTGCGATAGCAATCAGCGGCCGACGTCGCCTTTCGAGTCCCCCGTCCTCAACAAGGCCGGTCAATGCACACGGGGCCTCAACTCACCTCGCCCGTTCACGAAGACACGATCGGCCCTCCGCACTTCCCGGCAAGGGCATCTACCTGACCACCAGCACCCCGCCCCGCACAGCCCGGCGCTGCCGTCTCCGTAAGCCCCCGCAGGAGCCGAACGACAACACCTTGTTCCTGCGGCAGTGGGTGCGCTCACCGGCCCGCATGGGGGGCCATCGCGCCCAGCTCGCGGCACCTGGCCGAGGCGGTCTGCGCCCCGGTGCCCGTCGCGGCACCGAACACGGCTCCGGACTCGGCGTCCACCGCTGGGTCGTGGAAGGTGCCATCGCACTACTGCACTGGTTCCGCCGCCTACGTATCCGCTGGGAGATCCGCGACGACATCCACCGCGCCTTCATCACACTCGGTTGTGCCGTCATCTGCTGGCGGCGGCTGAGGATCCCGCTCTGATTCCAGGCCAACGTAAGGTGGCATCCCGTGTCGCGAACTCGCCCCGAGCGCAAGGAGGCGGAATGCTCGCTAGCTCGTCGGTGCTGGCGGCCGGAAGACGTCATTCTGTCGGACGGCGCTGGGACGGAACCGTTCTCGCGGCAGGCAATACCGCAGCCGCAGAATGTCATGTCGAGCGATGGGAAGACGTCGTCGCGGTGGCAGTCGGCAACGTCCATACCGCGACGAACACAAGCAGGTCTCATACGGTGGGACTCCGGTCAGACGGCACGGTGCTGGCAACGGGGTGGAATTGCGATGGGCAATGTGATGTCACCGGATGGCGAGGCGTCACGGCCGTGGCCGCAGGCTGGCGCCACACGCTCGGGCTACTCGCCAGTGGCCGGGTGCTGGCAGCTGGCCGCAGTTCAGAAGGACAGTGCGACGTGCAGTCCTGGCGCGAGATGGTCGTCCTCTCGTGTGGTGACTGGCACTCGGTCGGCGTCCGGTCGGACGGTTCTGCACTGGCCGCGGGGAACAACCGACGACGGCAGTGCGCCGTTGAAGGGTGGCGTGACCTAGTTGCCATTTCGGCCGGTTATCTCCATACCGTCGGCCTCAGAGCCGACGGGCGTGCAGTAGCGACCGGAGACCGGGCAACCGGGGCGTGCGAGGTCGATGAGTGGGAAGACGTCGTGGCGCTCGGCGCGGGCAGCTACCACACCGTCGGGGTCACTGCGTCCGGACGGGTCCTCGCGGCGGGAGACAACAGCTTCGGGCAGTGCGAAGTCGGGGATTGGCACGACATTGTCGCTGTGGCGGCCGGTTCAACACACACCCTTGGCCTGCATGCCAACGGCACAGTCGTGACCGCAGGCAACAATGCCGACAGACAGTGCGAAGTCGATGACTGGTCCGGAGTCCAGCTTCCATAAGCCCCGGCGCCGCGCCAACGCGAACTGACACGCTGTCATTCTCTAACCCAGAGACCTCATTCTGATTCCAGTCCTTACCACGTCCACCGTGTGACCGGCCTTCACTGCCTTGTCGTAGAAATGGACGAGTTCACCCAGCTACAGGCCGGTCCGGTGCTCGCTCGCCCGGTAGGTGCCCTGATGGGTCACCACCGCCAGATTCTTCTTCCGTCTCACTTCTCCCACGCCTCCGTGCCGGTCAAATACAGCGCTCGTCCGGACCTGAGCGCAGTGGAACGTGGCGTTCGGCACTCCTGTCGCAGCGGCCAACACCATCGTCCGTGTCTGCCTGCTGCTGGCCACCGCCATCACGCTCGGGGACGGCCTGCAGCAATTGGCGCGGGGAGGCCCGGCGGAATCGGACGACCCGCACCGCTTCATGGCAGACGTCTACATCGGCTGGGCTCCCCTGTTCTTCTGGGCGGCGGTAACGACAACGACCAGGTGGTACCGCGCCCACGCCGGCAGACGTACCTCGCCGACCTCTTGCACCTCACCGAAACCGAAGGAGAGAACGTGAGTTCGACCAGAATCCGCCCCGCCCTCGTCGTCCTGGGCACGGCGGCGCTGCTGACCACGTCCGTCGCTGTGCCGCAGGCCTCAGGGGCCGGCCGTACCTCCACGGCGCCTACCGCGCTTACCTGGTACGACGCCACGGCCGAGACCATCGCGGCGGCCGGTGCGTCGGCTCAGGTCACCAACAGCCGAACTTGGGCCGTCAGTTGGCTCGCCGCCGCCCGCGCCACCCGGACCGTGCCTGCGGGCGTCCAGCGCGGCGCGTACCAGGACGCGGCGCTCGCCGCGGCTGTGCACCGCGCGCTGGTCAAGCTTGCCCCGAGCCGTACGGAGCAGCTCGACGCGAAGTTCAAGGAGACCCTCGACGCGATCCCCGACGGCGCGGCGGAGGATCGCGGCGTCGCAGCGGGGGAGCGGCAGGCGGACCTCGTCGTCGCGTCGCGGGAGGGTGACGGCCTCGACCCCGCCTCGGTCAACGCGCCGTATCCCGTGCCGCCCGCGGCCCCGGGTGTCTGGCAGCCGACACCCCCCGCCCACGCCCCGGCGACGCAGTACGGCAACCGGCTTGCCAAGCCCTTCCTGCTGAAGTCGCAGAGCCAGTTCCGGCTCGGCCCGCCGCCCGCCCTGGACTCCCGGCGCTATGCCGCCGACCTCGCGGAGGTACGGACGTACGGCGCCGCGGACAGCACCGCACGCACCGCGCACCAGACCGAGACAGCCACCTTCTGGCTGGGCTCCTCCCTCACTCTCTACACCGAGCCGCTGCGCGTGGCCCTCACCCGCACGAACCAGGGGATCGCCGGACAGGCACGGCTGGTCGCACTCTTTCACGTGGCCCTGGTGGACACGCAGATCGCCACCTCCGACAGCAAGTACGCCTACGAACGCTGGCGTCCCGTCACCGCGATCCGCACCGGAACGATCGACCCGGACCAGGACTGGACGCCGCTGCACACCACCCCCGCGCACCCGGACTACCCCAGCGGGCACAACACTTACTCGGGCGCCGCGGAGGCCGTTCTGTCGGCGCTCGTCGGGCCGCGCACCGCGCCCTTCGACCTGACCAGCCCCACCGCGCCCGGGGTGACCCGGACCTACACGACCTGGAAGCAGCTCTCGAACGAGAACGTCGACGCCCGGGTCTTCTCCGGCATCCACACGCGGTCGGCCGACAAGGCGGGGATCACGCTCGGCACGGACGTGGCACGGTACGTCCTGCGGAACGCAGGACCGCTGCTCGCCGCACGCTGACCCTCAGGGCCCTCACGGGCGTCGCGGCGCCTCTTCCGGTGCGTCGGCGCAACGTTGAACCGCGGCCGCGCCGAGGGTCCGCTGTCGTGCGGGGCCTCGGCGCGGCGGCCAGGCGATTGTTCGTCACTCGGGCGTTTCACGCAGCTTGGGAAGCAGCTGGTCGCCGATGCGAACGATCTCCCGCTTGTACGGGGTGTCGGACAGAACGAAGTGTGTGATGCCGAGCTTGCGGTACTTCGCCAGGGCGTCGGCCACGTCGTCGGCGGAACCGACCAGCCAGGTGGTCGCGGCTCCGCCGCCGCCGAACCTGCCCGGGGTGGTGTACAGGCAGGTGTCCAGCACCTCGCCCCGTTCGGCGAGTTCGAGGAGCCGCCGTTGTCCGACGGCCGTCCCACGGTTTCCCGTCCAGGTGGCGCCCTCGCCCGCGTCGGCCGCCATCTTCGCGACCCTCTGTTCGGCCGCGCGCCAGGCCTCCTCGGTGGTGTCGCGCACCACCGTCGTGATGCGCAGCCCGAACTGGAGGGGCTTGTGCCGCCGGTCCACCCGTCGGCTCAGCGTCTTGAGCCGGTCGATGCGTTCGGCGAGCCCGTCCAGCGGCTCGCCCCAGAAGAGCTGGACGTCGGCCTCGGCCGCCGACACCCGTTCGGCCGCCTCGGAGGCCCCGCCGAAGTAGAGCGTCGGATGCTCCCGCTCGCCGGTCGCGTACGGGCGGGGTGCGACCGTGGAGGCGGTCACCTGGAAGTGCTCGCCGCGGAAGGTGACGTCCTCCTCGGTCCACAGCCGCCGTACCAGATGCAGGAACTCCTGCGTGCGGGCGTAACGCCGCGCGGGATCGATGTTCGTGTCGCCATACGCGGCAGGGTTGTCCAGTCCGCTGACAATATTGACCAGGACGCGTCCACGGCTGAGTTGGTCGAGCGTCGCGGCCGCGCCTGCGAAGTTGGCCGGGTGCCAGTAGCCGGGGCGGACCGCGACCAACGGCTTGAAGGTCGTGGTCCGGGCCGCCAGCGCCGTGGCGACGGTGAAGGTGTCCGGGCGTCCCCAACCGGTGCCCAGCAGGGCGCCGCCCCAGCCGTGCTCCTCCGCGGCACGGGCGAGATCTGTCGAGTACTCGATCGATCCCCAGCCGGCGGTGGTGTCGTCGCCGCGATGGCCGGGCTCGACGGTGTTGGGGACGTACCAGAGAAATTCCGGGCTCATCGTGCTTTCCGATCGCTGCGTGGCCGCAACCGGCAACTCACCCAGCGAGGCCGGCCGGTTCAGGGGGAGTGATGCGTCAGAGGGCGGACGGGTCGGCCCGTGCCCGTCACCGCGGTCGCGGACATGGGCGAGTTGGGCCGACCGCACGTCAGGGCTCTGCCCTTGTACCGGACGAAGTCCTGGGGGGAGCGCTGGATCGTGGGAGTCCTTGCGTGGCGGTGCGAGGCGGACGGTCGAATCAACAGCGCGCGCTGGACACGCGCTTGAGGTCGACAAAGCGCTCACTGGTCACGAGCGGCACCTCATACATGTGATCGAGTCTCAGCGTGATCCATCCGAAAGTCAATGAACTCCCTGCCACGCCCACTTCGCGGCACAAGGTTGCAATGGGGCCGCAATACGACGCTGTTGACGAACGCTGTGAGCCGCGTTGGTGAAAGCCGCACGGAAGGTGTTCGATCGAGACGGCTACCTCGACACCCGTCTGTCCGACATCACCAAAGAAGCCCTATGCGGTACTCGAGGTGAGCAATCGCGCGTACCTCGAGGCATACAAGCGGAACGCGAAGCTGATGGGCCTGGAACTCATCTCCACGGTCACCCGGCCCTGGGGAACGCCCTCCGCTTCCCTGACGACCACTGATCCGGCGGCTGGACCGCCTCCCTCACAGCACCCGGCACCGCTCGACCCCTCGGCTGGGGCAGGTCCGGTAGTTCTTCTGCGCGCGGCGCCTCGCATCCCACTATTGAACCTGACGTCGGATTCAACTATACAGTTCGGCAGAGCACGGCCCCACGATCTCGGGGCCGTGCCCCGGCCTCGCACGCCCCGCCACCGAGAGGGTTCGCTGTGGACGTTGCACAAAGAGTCGCCGTCGTCACCGGTGGTGGCGCAGGCATCGGCAGCGCGCTGGTAGCACGGCTCGCTCGCGCGGGCGCCAGGGTCGTCGTCGCGGACCTCGATGCGGACGGTGCGCGTGCGGTGGCGGAGGCGGTCAACGCCGACCATCCGGGAAGCACCGTCAGCGTCGGCGCGGACGTGGCGGACACCGAGCAGATCCAGCAGGTGGTCGGCCTGGCGGAGAGCGCCTTCGGCCCGGTCGACCTCTACTTCGCGAACGCGGGCATCGCCGGGGCGCCCGGCCTCGACGCGAGCGAGCAGGACTGGGACCGCTCGATCGACGTCAACGTACGAGCCCACATCCGTGCGGCAAGGCTGCTGGTACCACGGTGGCTCGAGCGCGGTGAGGGCTACTTCGTCAGCACGGCCTCGGCGGCCGGACTGCTCACCCAGATCGGCTCCGCCACGTACGCCGTCACCAAGCACGCGGCCGTCGCCTTCGCCGAATGGCTCAGCGTCACCTACGGCGATCGCGGGATCCGTGTCAGCTGTCTGTGCCCGATGGGGGTGAACACCAAGCTGCTGCTCTCCGGGGAGGACTCCGGGGACGCGCTGGGACAAGCCGCGACGCGGGCCGTCACCTCCGCCGGTGACGTCCTGGAGCCGGCCGAAGTCGCCGACGCCGTCCTGGCCGCCCTCGAGGACGAACGCTTCCTCGTCCTGCCACACGAAGACGTACTGGAGACGTACCGGAACAAGGGCTCGGACTACGACCGGTGGCTGCGCGGAATGCGTCGGTACCAGAGCTCCCTGCTGGCGCAGGCATGACCGGCGCGCCGGGCGAGCTCGTCCTCGCCGACCACCGGGGGCCGGTGCTGGTGCTCACGTTCAACCGGCCCGCCAAGCCGAACGCCTGGACCGACGAACTCGAGGACCGCTATTTCGCGCTGCTCGACGCCGCCGAGGACGACCCGGACGTACGCGCCGTCGTGGTCACCGGCGCGGGACGCGGATTCTGCGCCGGAGCCGACCTGCAACTGCTGCAGGGGGCCGGCGAGGTCTCTGCGGCGGACCGGGCACGGCGCCGTCCGCGGGACGTTCCGCGGACCCTGCGCAAGCCACTGATCGCAGCGATCAACGGGGTGGCCACAGGCCTGGGCACGGTGGAGGCGCTCTACTGCGACATCCGCTTCGGCTCGCCCTCGGCCCGGTTCACCACGGCATTCGCGCAACGCGGGCTGATCGCCGAGTACGGGATCTCCTGGCTGTTGCCCCGGCTGGTGGGGCACAGCCGGGCGGCGGACCTGTTGCTGTCGAGTCGCATGGTGGATGCCCAGGAGGCCTTGCGCGTCGGACTCCTCGACCACCTGGTCCCCGCCGGCAGCGTCGTGGATGCCGCTGTCGCGTACGCCGCCGATCTGGCCGGGCGCTGCTCCCCGGCGTCCATGGCCACCATCAAGAGCCGACTGAGCAACGACGCGGACGGCACCTACGCCGATTCCGTGACCCTGGCGGAAGGCCTCATGCTCCAGGCCTTCCGCGGGTCCGACGTCGTCGAAGGCGTGGCCAGTCACCTGGACAAGCGCCCGCCCAACTTTCCCTCCCTACCCGTCAGGAGTTCGGATGTCCCTGTTTGAGATGTCGGATCGCGCCAAGAAGTACCGGGCGGATCTGCTCGAGTTCATGGATTCACGCATCTACCCCGCCGAGGCGGTGTACCACGAGCAGATGCACGCGTCGGGTGACCCGCACTTCCACCCGCCGATTCTCGAGGAGCTCAAGGCGGAGGCGCGCAGGCGTGGACTGTGGAACCTGTTCCACCCGCACCCGGACTGGGGCCCCGGTCTGACCAACCTGGAGTACGCGCCGCTGGCGGAGATCATGGGCCGCAGCCACATCGCCTCCGAGGCGTGCAACTGCAACGCGCCCGACACCGGCAACATGGAGGTGCTCACGCTGTTCGGCAGCGACGAGCACAAGGAGAAGTACCTCAAGCCCCTGCTCGACGGAACGATGGCCTCGGCCTTCGCGATGACCGAGCCGCGTGTCGCGAGCTCCGACGCCACCAACATCGAGTTGCGGATGGAGCGCGACGGCGACGAGTACGTGCTCAACGGCCGCAAGTGGTTCGCCTCGAACGCGATGCACAAGAACTGCAAGGTGCTCATCGTGATGGGCAAGACGGACCCCACGGCGGCCCCACATCGCCAGCAGTCGATGATGGTCGTCCCGATCGACGCCCCCGGGGTCACAGTGGTCCGGAACCTCCCGGTGTTCGGGTACGCGGATCGAGAGGGCCATGCGGAGATCATCTTCGAGAACGTCCGGGTGCCGGCCAAGGACGTGCTCAAGGGCGAGGGTGAGGGTTTCGCGATCAGCCAGGCCCGGCTCGGGCCCGGTCGTATCCACCACTGCATGCGTGCCATCGGCGCGGCCGAACGGGCGCTGGAACTGATGTGCCGGCGCGCACAGTCACGAGTGACCTTCGGCAGTCCGGTGGCCGAACGGTCCAACATCCAGGACTGGATCGCGGAAGCGCGTATCGACATCGAGATGATCCGCCTGCTCACGCTCAAGGCCGCGTATCTGATGGACACGGTCGGGAACAAGGAAGCGCGCACCGAGATCGCGGCCATCAAGGTGGCCGCCCCCAACATCGCGTTGAAGATCGTCGACCGCGCGATCCAGGTGCATGGGGGAGCGGGAGTGACCGACGACTTCCCCTTGGCGATGATGTACGCGGGTCTGCGGACGTTGCGGCTGGCGGACGGTCCCGACGAGGTTCACAAGCGGGCCATCGCCAAGCAGGAGCTGCGGCAGTACCGCGACGCGGCGACGGCGGCGGTGAGCTGAGATGACAGGACTCGACCTCACCGGTCGTACCGCCGTCGTGACCGGGGCTTCGCGCGGCATCGGGCTGGCGATCGCCCAGGCCGTCGCCGCGGCCGGCGCAAACGTCGTCCTCACCTCCCGGTCCCAGGAGGCGGCGGATGCCGCCGCTGCCCAGGTCAAGGGCACAGCGGTCGGCGTCGGCGCGCATGCGGTCGACGAGGAGGCCGCCCAGCGCTGTGTGGATCTGACGCTGGAGCGCTTCGGCAGCCTGGACATCCTCGTCAACAACGCGGGGACCAACCCTGCCTTCGGGCCGGTCATCGACCAGGATCACGGGCGGTTCGCGAAGACCTTCGACGTGAACCTGTGGGCGCCCGTCCTGTGGACGGGACTGGCCACGAGGGCCTGGTTGGGCGAGCACGGCGGGGCGGTCGTCAACACCGCGTCGGTGGGCGGCATGGCCTCCGAGGCGAACATCGGGTTGTACAACGCCTCGAAGGCCGCACTGATCCATCTCACCAGGCAACTGGCCCTGGAGCTCTCACCGAAGGTCCGCGTCAACGCGGTGGCACCGGGTGTGGTGCGCACCAAGCTGGCCGAGGCTCTGTGGAAGGAGCACGAGCAGGCGGTGTCCGCCTCGGTGGCGCTTGGCCGCATAGGGGAGCCTGCCGACATCGCCTCCGCGGTCGCTTTCCTCGTTTCGGACGCCGCGAGTTGGATCACCGGCGAGACCATGGTGATCGACGGGGGGCAACTGCTCGGCGACGCGCTTCCGTTCAGGCATGGAGCCGGCATCAGTGTCTAGCACGGACATCGTCGGAATCGACGCCGGGGCGGTGGGCCGCTGGTTCGCAACCCTCGGCGTCGACTTCGCCGGGCCCTTGGCCTTCGAGCGGATCGGGCTGGGCCAGTCGAATCTGACGTATCTCGTACAGGACCAGGACGGCCGCAGATGGGTGCTGCGCCGCCCACCTCTCGGTCGCCTGCTGGCGTCGGCGCACGACGTGGCCCGCGAGGCGCGGATTCTGGGGGCCCTGGAGAGCACCGCCGTCCCGACCCCGCGGGTGCTCGGGCTGACCGATGATCCGGTCGTGGCCGATGTCCCGCTGATGCTCATGGAGTTCGTGGCCGGCGAGGTCGTCGACAGCATGTCGATCGCGCGGTCGTTGACGCCCGAGCGTCGCCGGGCGATCGGGATGTCGTTGCCGCGGACGCTGGCGAAGATCCACGCGGTCGATCTCGAGGCGACCGGGCTGACCGGTCTGGCCGGCCACAAGCCGTATGCGCAGCGTCAGCTCAAGCGGTGGTCGGCCCAGTGGGAGAGGTCCAGGACGCGCGAGCTGCCCGCTCTGGAGGACCTCACCGGGCGCCTCGTCGCGGCCGTGCCCGAGCAGCGCGAACTGACGCTCGTGCACGGCGACTTCCATGTGCGCAACGTCATCACCTCCTACGACAGCGGGGAGGTGACCGCCGTGCTCGACTGGGAACTGTCGACACTGGGGGACCCGTTGGCGGACATGGGCACTCGGCAGAGTCGGGACGCGACCTGACGGCGCTGGGCTACTGGCACGCGATGGGATTGTGGAAGGTCGCGATCATCGCGGAGGGCGTCCTGCGCCGCGCGATGGACGAACCGCGGAACAAAGCCGCGTCCGGAACCCCGACCGCAGATCGGATCGACGCACTGGTGGCGAAGGCCCACGAAGTCGCGGACACGGCAGGTATGTGAACCGATCGCCTGCCCACAGGACTTCGGCACTCACGCACAGTGCAAAGAGAGCGGTGATGAGTCAAGCAGGCATCGGATCGACGGCGTGTACGCCGATCGGGAAGGCCTGCCGCGGGTGCGTTCGACCACACCCAGGCACAAGAGCCGACGGCGCGCCTGATCACGTGTGCCGCGCGGCGTGCGGGGCTCGACAGCGGCGAGGTCGCGAACGTGATGCTCGGGTGCGCCGCGCAACAGGCGCACGGGACACCTCGGGGGGAGCTCAGCTGGACCTGGGCGGCATGCGGGCCGGGGAATCCTCCATCGGGTCCGGCAGGGCTGCGCACGGCACATTCCCGTAGCGGCTCCTCCTCAGGGGCCACCGTGCCAGCCGTAATCCCTCATGTCCGCCACGCCGCGCCACGCGGCGGACAAGGCAGTGTCCTGCGCCGGGATTCAATAGGCTTGCATGGTCAGCAGGTCAACGTGCATTCGGGAGCGCCGAGCCACCGCCGCGGACGCCGTCATGCCGGTCACCGGCCGCGGTCAGGACCCGCGGTAGAGCATCGGTGACCGAGTACACGGTCATGTCCAGCGGTGGAGAAGCGGATGACGGAGCTCAGCGAAGGCCACGGTGATCCGTTCACGCTGCACCTCGCCGCCTTGGCGGTGCTCGACGACCGAGGAGTCGTCGTCGGATGGAACCGGCGGGCTCAGGAACTGCTCGGCCATCCGGACACAGCCGTGATCGGTCGTACGGCGTTCGAGGTCCTGGTCGATCCCCGTGATCTGCCGGCTGTCACCGAGGCCGCGGTGAACTGCAGGAGAACCGGCGGCTGGTTCGGCGTGCTCACCTTGCGGCACCGCGACGAGCGGCTTGTGGAGCTGGGGCTCAAGGCCCAGGAGGTCTCACGCGACGGCCGGGTTCGCGAGTGGGTCATTGCGGGGGCACCCGCCGTGGACGTCCTGGAATGGCAAAGAGACCGCGCTGTTCTCGACGGGCTGTACCGCCAGTGCCCGATCGGCTTGGTCGTCCACGGCCTCGACCTGAGGATTCTCCGGGTGAACCGGGCCATCGAACGGTTCAGCGGCGTCCCGGCAGCAGACTTTCAGGGGCTGCCCACCGGCCGGATGCTCCTCCCCGACGACGCGCGCAAGGCCGTGGACCGCGTACGCCAGGTGATGGAGACCGGAAGACCCCTGGTGTACTCCGAGCAGTACGCGCGCCTGGAGCGGGATCCGGCACGCGAGCGAGTCGTGTTGGTGTCCTCCTTCCGGATGGAGGACCCCTCCGGCCGCATCCTGGGCGTGGCCGAGATGATCGAGGACATCACTGAACGCCATCGGGCCCAGCATCGGCTTGCGCTCCTCGACCAGGTAGGCAGCCGCATCGGAACCACCCTCGACGTTGCCGAGACCGCCCGGGAACTCGCCGAGGTGATGGTGCCCCACCTCGCCGACCATGCGTCGGTGGACCTGCTTCAGCCGGTGACGCGCGGTGAGGAACCGACGCGCGCCCTGGCAGGGCCCGTGGTCCGACTGGGGACATGCAGCGTCGGTGCCCAGCAACCCGGCCCGCCCCACCCCCATGGCGAGCCCGTGGAGTTCGGGCCCGACACACCGCAGGCCGCATGCCTGGCCGAGGGACGACCCGTCCTGGAGCCGGTGCTCCCGCCCGACTGGTTCTCCACGGAAGGCCGTCAGGGTGCCCACCCTCCGGACATGGGCGCCCACTCAATGATCGTGGTGCCTCTTGCCGCGCGTGGCCTGGTGCTCGGCGTCATGACCTTGTGGCGTTCGCGCCGCCCCGATGCCTTCGAGGCGGACGATCTCACCCTCGCTCAGGAACTCGCCTCGCGCGCCGCCGTCGCCATCGACAACGCGCGGCGCTACACCCAGCAGCAGCAGACCGCGTTCACCTTGCAGAGCAGCCTTCTGCCCCGGGCGGTTCCGGACCAATCGGCTGTCGAGGTAGCCCTGCGGTACCTGCCGGCCAGCGCGGCCCCCGGCCTGGGCGGCGACTGGTTCGACGTCATTCCCCTGTCCGGCGCCCGGGTTGCCCTCGTCGTCGGCGACGTGGTGGGACGCGGCATCCACGCTGCCGCCACCATGGGCCGGATGCGCACCGCCGTCCATACGCTCGCCAGCCTCGACCTGGAACCGGACGAGGTCCATTCCCGTCTTGACGACCTGGTCAATCTGCTGGCGGCCGAACAGGAAGCAGTCGGCGAACGGCCGGTGGGAGAGCAGGTCGTCGGCGCCACATGCCTGTACGCCGTGTACGACCCGGTCTCCGGACGATGCTCCGTGGCCCGCGCCGGTCATCCGCCGCCGGCGGTGAGCGCTCAAGACGGACAGGTGGCTCTGCTTGACCTGCCCGCCGGCCCACCGCTCGGCCTGGGCGGCCTGCCCTTCGAGACCCAGGACGTCGAACTGGCCGAGGGAAGTCTGCTGTGCCTGTACACCAACGGAATCATCGGCGAACGCCACATCGATGTCGATGTCGGCCTGAAGAAGCTGTGCGCAGCGCTCACCCGCCCTGCGGGCACGCTGGAACGGACATGCCAGGCGGTGGTTGACGCGCTCGTGCCCTCACGCCCCAGCGACGACGTCGTATTGCTGATCGCCCGCACCCGCATGCTGCCACCGGACGATGTCGCCTCCTGGCGCCTGCCGCCAGAGCCTGCCAGCGCCGCCCGCGCCAGAGCATTGACCTCGGCCAAGCTGACCGAGTGGGGTCTGGAGCACTTGGCTTTCACCACCGAGTTGATCGCCAGTGAACTGGTCACGAATGTCTACCGCTACGCCGGCGGTCCTGCGACCCTACGGCTGATCCGTGAACGGTGTCTGGTGTGCGAGGTCAGCGACACCAGCCACACCTCACCACACCTGCGCCGCGCCCGTACGACCGACGAGGGCGGGCGCGGCCTGTTCCTGGTGGCCCAGATGGCCGAGCGCTGGGGTACCCGCTACACCCGTGAGGGCAAGACCGTGTGGACCGAACAACCGCTGACCGGCACACCCGTCTGACCGTCTCAGGGCGCGGCCGGCGCGGGAGGGGCCCCTTGGAGGCGGCCCGTCCACGCTGCCGTGGTCATTCGGCCGCGGCGAGCAGCCGTGCCTCGCTCTCCTCGTACAGGCGCCGGTGCTCGCGGCTGTCGGCGGCACGGCGCCGGTGGTCCAGCCGGCTGCCCAGCCAGCCCGCCAGGTAGCCGAACGGGATGGAGACCAGTCCGGTGGACTGCATGGGGAAGAGGTCGAAGTCGGCGTCCGGGAAGACGGCCGACGGCGTGCCCGAAACGGCCTTGGAGAAGATCATGAGCAGCAACGCGCAGGCCGCGCCGCCGTAGAGGGTGGCGAGCAGGCCGGTGCGCGTGAACCCTCGCCAGAACAGGGAGTAGGTGAGCGCGGGTGCCACCGCCGATGCTCCGATGCAGATGGCCAGCGTGGTCAACACGCCGACGTCCCAGTTCTGCACCATGGTGGCGAGCGCGATGGAAACGGTTCCCACGACCACGCTCGTCCACGCCGCCACAGTCATCTCGGTACGAGGCTCGGCCTGTCCTCGTCGCATCGCGTGGGCGAACAGGTCGTGGGCGAGTGACGAGGCCGCGGCCAGGGTCATCCCCGCGACCGACGACAGCAGGGTGATGAACACCATGCCCGCCACGGCCGAGTAGAGGATCGTCGCGCCCGCGGAGTCGGGGGTCCCGCCGAGCACCTGCGACAGCATGAGCACCGACGTTCTGCCGTGCGGGTCAGCCGCGGTGATGTTCCGCGATCCCACCAGGGCCGCCGCCCCCGTACCCATGATGATCACGAGCAGGCAGAACGTGGTGACCGTGCCGACCGCCCACGACATGGAGCGGCGCACAGCAGGGACGTCCTGCGCGGAGTACAGACGCATCGTGATGTGGGGCAGGCAGGCCACACCGAGGACCACGGTGATCTGGAGGCCGACGAAGTCCAGCAGGCCGACGGTCGAGGTGCCCAACTGAAGGCCCTGCTGGAGGAAGGCGGGGCCCGCGCCGCTGCCGTGCTGGGCGGCCTTGAGGATGTCGCCGGGGCTCCAGTCGAAGCGGTTGAGTACGAGAGCGGCGATGACGACGCTGGTGCCGAGCAGGATCACGATCTTGATCATCTGAATGAGCGCGGTGCCCCTCATACCGCCGATCGCCGCATAGATGATCATCAGAGTGCCGACGATGACGATGCACGCCGTCCTGGCGCCCGCCGCATGCGGGATGTCCAGGATGAACGTGAGCAGCGACCCGGCTCCGGAGAGCTGGACGACCAGGAAGGGCACGGTCGCCGAAAGCGTCACCACGCAGGCCGCGATCCGCACGGCCCGGCCGGGCATGTTGCGGGCCAGGACGTCGCCCATGGTGAACTTGCCGGCGTTGCGCAGGGGTTCGGCCAGCAGGAACATCAGCAGCACCAGGGACAGGGCGGTGCTGACCGCGAGGACATAGCCGTCGTACCCGGCGAGCGCGATGATGCCGGTGGTGCTCAGTACCGTGGCCGCTGAGATGTAGTCGCCCGCGATCGCCAGGCCGTTCTTGAGCGGGGTGAGCGACAGGTAGCCGGTGTAGAAGTTCGTCAGGTCGTCGCGGTCCGGTCCCGCCATGACGCACATCATCAGCGTGACGGTGACCAGTGTGGTGAACAGAACCAGGACGATGGCCTGCGTCCCGGAGCTGAAGTCGTTCATCTCGCCGCCCCCGCGTTCCGGCCGGTGGGGACCGACCGCTCCCTGACCGCGCGGGCCAGCGGATCCACCGAGCGTTGTGCGCTGCGTCCGTACCAGAAGACCGCCGCGAAAGTGACGACGAGTTGGAGGACGCCCAAGGCCATGCCCAGACTCAGCTCTCCGGTGATCCTGGATCCCATCAGGCCGGGTGCGTAGCAGGACAGCACGACATACACCACGAAAGAGCCGAGCGCGGTGAGCGTGGAGACCCGGCGGAGCAGGCGGTAGGCCGAGCGGAGGGCGGCGAGGCCGGTGTCGTGCCGATGAGTCTCCTGCGCGTCGGGCGCGTGCCAAGGGGCTTGCCGCCCGTACGACTCGTATCCCGGGGCGTCGTGCCCGTACGCCTCCGGCCACGGGCTCTGCCCGTACGTCTCGTGTCGAGAGGGGGTCCCATAGGGCTCGGGGTGCGGCAGCGGCCATCCCGTAGGGGCGGATGGTGGGTACCGGTTCTCGTCGGCGTATGTCATCGCCTGGCCTTCCACTACGGCTCGGATCCGCGGGGTGAACGAGGAAGAATGGTTCAGGCGGCGCACCATACCGACTGGTTGGGATGTCCGTAAGTCTGCCGTGGGTCACGTTTAGGGGTTGATGTGGTCGCGGGGTGGGCTGGCGTGTGATTCATCACAGCAGGTTATGTTGTGCGCAATTTAATTGCTGGCTAGGTTTTGGGTGGCAATGGCACTGTCACAGAGAGGCAGCACCATGGATCCCGTCCGCTATGAGGATTACCGCCCCGTCGAACGTCCCTCCTATCAAGCGGAGTTGGACGCGGTGGTCGCACAGGTGGCGCAGCGCACAGGCGCCTCGGTCGAGCGTGAGGCAGTCGGCCGCGCCGTCCGCACCGCCCACGGAAAGACGTACGGACTCCTCAAGGCAACCGTCACGGTCGGTGACAACAGGGGCTTCCACGGGCAGGGAATCTTCGCCCGGCCCACTGTGTACGACGCAGTCGTCCGCTACTCCAACGGTCTGGGCCACCAGCGTCCCGACCACCAGCTGGGCGCGGCGTGCGGGATGGGTATCAAGTTGTTCGGGGTCCCTGGCCGGTCACTGCTGGCCGATGAACCGGACACCGGTACCTTCGACCTCAACCTGATCAACAATGACGTCTTCTTCGCGAACACCGCCTACGACTACATGGTCGTCGAGGAGTTGTTCGCGGAGCTGCCCGAAGGCCTGGCGAACCCCGCCCGCCGCAAGACCTGGATGGCGGAGTTCCTGACCCGCCGGGGCACGCTCACCGATCCCGACGGCTGGCTGTGGGACGAACTGTTCGCCATGCTCTCGTTCACCACCGTCCCGCGCAGGAACCTGCTGTCGTACACGTACAACAGCATGGGTGCCTTCCGATACGGCGACCACATCGCCAAGATCCGCACCGTGCCGACGGCCGAGTCCCTGGCGGCCCTCACTCACCAGATCGTGGACGTGCGCGCGGACAACGAGGCGTTCCGCCGGACGCTGGTTGCCGAGGCCACGGAGCGCGACCATTCCTTCGAGCTCCAGGTGCAGCTCAACACCGATCTGGCGCGCATGCCGGTGGACAACACCTCCGTGAAGTGGCCCGAAGAGTTGTCCCCCTGGGTGACCGTCGCCCGTGTGGACCTCCCGCGTCAGGACATCGGCGGGGAGGACAACGTGGAGGCCGCCGACGCCACGTCGATCACACCGTGGCGCTCCCGAGAGGAGCACCGGCCGATCGGCGAGATCCAGCGGGTGCGGCAGGAGGTGTACCGGCGCTCGTCCATCGAGCGGCACCGCCTCAACGGACAACAGCGGCGCGAGCCGGTCAGCAGCGCGCAACTGCTCGGCTGAGCCGGCCAACGGGGGCTGCCCCTATGTCCCTGGTCAAGGGAAAGGGGAGTGCGTTGGGGAGGCGATCCGGGCAGCATGGCGGGGTGAGCGACCTTCTGTGGGATGACGTGAAGTGCTTCTTCGACCTGGACTTGATGGGGTCGCTGCCGGACGTGCGTGTCCCGAATGCCTCGGTGGAGGACTGGCAGGCGGTCCTCGACCTTGTCGCGGAGAAGGGCTGGAAGTGCCAGTACTCCGAGGGAGAGAGGGTGCTTCCGGTGCCCCGGGCGAAGGCCGTGCTGTCCCGTGCGGCCGATGCCGAGTGCCCGGACTTGCGGGTCTGGCCGACGGCTGATGTGTTGGCGATCTTCCGTTTCCAGGCAGAGGACGAAGTCGACTTCGACGTCGATCTGCGGGAGTTGCAGGGCCAGGACCGACTTGATGTGCTCTGCGGCTTCTTTCGGGAGATCGGGCGGCTGTTGGGCAAGCCGGTCCTCATGGACCCGGAAGGCGAGTACGGCCATCCGGTGCTCGGCTTCGACGTCGAGGCTGATCGAGTCGTCGTCCTTGCAGACCCGCAGGTCAGATGACTGGGGCTGACGGCCGCGGTTCGCAGAAGGTTCCGTCACGGAGCATCGCGAACAGGACGTCGGTAGCACTGCCTGGCGCTCCGGTGTGGTCGAAGGCCACGTCAGTCTCTTTGCTCCGCCTCCTTGCCCCGTAATCCGCACCGGAGTTGGCAGGGACACTACGATCGGGGAGTGACGATCAAGTACGAGTGGCGGGGCGACTTCGGCAACGCCGCCCTCAATGCGCTCCATGCTGACGGCTTTGGCCATCCGGTCGCTCGGACGGACTGGCGAGCACGACTCGAGCGCCACAGCCTCGGCTGGGTCTGCGCGTGGGAAGACGGCTCTCTGGTCGGCTTTGTCAACGTTGTCTGGGACGGAGGAGTTCATGCTTTCGTCCTGGACACGGTGGTTGCCCGGCGTTGCCAGGGAAGGGGAGTTGGTGCCGCGCTGGTCGCAACGGCAGCCGATGAAGCGCGTGCCGCGCAGTGCGAATGGCTTCACGTCGACTTCGAGGAGCACCTGCGCCCGTTCTATTTCGATGCCTGTGGCTTCAGCGAGACGACGGCCGGCCTGATTGCTCTGTAATGCCGTGGGTCGAGCCCTTGGGCGGGACGCTTCGGGCCAGAGGCGGTATCAGGACGCCCTGCCGTGGTCGCTTGCCCGGCCTCGTTCACGTCAGGGGCGAGTGAGGGGAGCCGCGCCGACCCAGCGGTGGTAGGCGTCCACGTCGACGTTGCTGCCGCACACGATCGTGACGACGTGTCGGCCGGCGAAGCGGTCACGGTCTTCGAGGATTGCGGCGATGCCGAGCGCGGCCGACGGTTCGACGACGAGGCCCGCGTGGTCGAGGAGCATCCGCATACCGGCGATGATCGACGCCTCCTGGACCAGGACGGCGTCGTCGGCGACCAGGAGCAGGTCGTCCAGGACGGCGGGGATGGGACGTCGGCCGGCGACGCCGTCGGCGATGGTGTTGGTCGAGTCGGTGGTGACGACACGTCGCCTGCGGAACGAGTGCGTCAGCGCCGGTGCGCCCAGTGGCTGGACGCAGATCACCTCGACTTCGGGTGCCAAGGCCTTCACGACATGACCCACGCCGGTGGCCAGCGCTCCGCCGCCGAGAGCAATCAGGACGGTGTCGAAGGACGGCGCGGTGTCCATCAGTTCCAGGCCGATGGTCGCCGCGCCCTCGCAGGTCTCGATGTCCAGGCTGTCCTCGACCAGCCGGATGCCGTCGTGCCGTGCGATGGCCGCCGCCCGCTCGCGCGCCATCTCGTGGTCGCCGTCCACCAGCTCCAACCCGGCGCCCAATGCACGGATGCGATCAAGCTTGGCCCGAGTCGCGAAGCGGGATGCCACGACGGTGACGTCGAGCTCCCGGCCCCGACCGGACCACGCGAGGGCTTGGCCAAGGTTGCCCGCGCTCGCGCACACCACGGCTCGCGAGGCATTGTCGGCCAGCAGGCTCGCGACTACCTCGGTGCCGCGGGCCTTGAAGCTGCGGACCGGGTTCGCTGTTTCGAGCTTGATGCTCACTGCGCACCCGAGGCCGGGTTCCAGCGCCTCGCAGCGGTACAGCGGAGTGTCGAGGAAGATCGGATCGATCACCCGGCGAGCCGCCCGGATGCGCGCAGTATCGAGACGTGTCCCCAGCACGACACAGCAGCGTAGCGCCACCGGCGCTGGCCGCATGAGCAACTGCCAGGAGTCGCAGGTCGGTTGAGGTGGATCACGCTGCTGCGGGTTCCACGGGATGTTGGACGAGGTGACCGTTCTCGAAGCGGGCGTCGGCCGGTTGTCAGAGGCCGGCGAGCAGGCTGCCGAGCGGGGTGGGCACGCGGTCGAGGTCGAGGGCCTCGACGAGGACGCGACCATAGTGGATCTTGCGCCCCTTCTTCGTGCCGAGGAAGCGCCGCAACTGCTGCTGTGCGGTGCGCCCTTGCTGTGCGGGCTGGGACTGGAAGGTCCGCAGGGCGCGCAGGTCGCCCTCCGCTCGCACGAGATCCTCCACCTGGCCCGTGCCCAGGGCGCGGATGAGCTCGTCCTCCAGGTCCGCCGCGCAGACGAAGAACGTCGGCTGGGTGGCACCGGCCTGCTCCAAGGCGCGGGTGTAGTAGGGCCGTTCTCTTTCGTCGCAGAGCCCCGTGAGGCGCAGGCCCAGGCCGGGTGGACCGAGGAGACGGGCGTAGCGCCCGACGTTCATGGCACCGCCCATGGTCAGGACGCAGATTCCCTCGGCCTCCAGATCCCGGCCGCGTCGCTCGGCCAGCGCGTTGACCGCCGCCACGTCGCTCGGCCCTTCGAGCAGGACGACCGCCCGCACGGGCAGCCGCGCGGCCAGTTCGCGTGCACGGTCGTCGGGGCCGCCGGCCGCCCACGCGGTGACCGCCTCCCGGAACGCCCCAATGTCAACCATGAGAGGAGTCTCCGCCAGCTCCCGATCCCCACGCCAGGGAATTTCCCCCGCGGTGCCTCTCATCCCGACCCGGCTCTACCCCTCTCCCCGCGCGCTGAAGCGGGCTTGCCACAGATCGCGCAGGAGGGCGATCTCCGCCATGTGGTGGATGAATTCGAGGTTGGCGCCCCACAGCACATCGATGTACGACTCGTCGGGGTTGGAGCCGTACGGGTACTGGGAGAAGCCGACGGTGTCGAGCTGCGCGTCGGTCACGGTGCCGACGCTGTCGCGCCAGCGGTCGATCAGCGCCCAGAAGCGCTCGAGTGCCAAGGTGGCGCTGGGGGTGAAGTCGACCAGCAGTTTCGGCTCGTGTCGCCGTTCGCCGAAGGTCCATTCCCATTCGCCCGCGAACCCGAAGTGCAGGTGTCCAAGCCGCCACGCGATCGTCGTCACCGGGGTCACCTCGGGCTCCGGTGGGCCGCTGTGGTTGAGGATTTCCTCGACCTTCTCGACGCTCACGCTCCAGTCGTCGGCGATCTTGGCAACCGACATGCCACCGGCTGCCTGCCGGGCGACCTCGGCGTACTCGCCCGCCGGGATGTAGGGGGCGCCCTGGTCGAGCACCCAGTCGCCCGGTCCGAACGCCCTGGGAGTCACCGCCTCGCCCCGGCGCCGGATCGACCAGCAATCGGGTACCGGCTCCCACAGATACTCCTCGTCGCTGAGCCCCGTCAGCCGTACCTGCGCTCTCTCCCTTGCGCAGTCGAACTGCTCGAGAAGCAAGCCCAAACGGTCGGCCCGCACCCGCTCAGTCTCCATGCCCGGCTCCCCCTCGCGGTCACCAACCTCGCTCTGCTCAGCCGGAGGCTAGTGGCCGACTCCCATCAGCACCACAGAATTTGGAGGGGGCGGTCCGCACCGGTCTGCATCGGTCCGCAGTGGTCCGCCCACGGCATCGCCCGCACCGGAGCCTGTCCGCTCGTTCCCGTCGGCCAGTAGCGGGCGTTGCGGCCGTTGGCGGATCAACGCCAGGTCGACGGGATCCAGTACCGGCTGCGGGCCGTCCGACCGGTGGGGCTGCTCCCGCACAGCGTTCAGCCTGGCACGCCGACGAAAGCGAGGTGGCCTCGCCGAGTTGCCCCGGCCCGGACCTACAGGCGGACGACGCGTCCGAGCACGTCGGACAGCGCGGACGCCGTCCCCTCAACGGTCAGCGGTGACAGCCGGGCGCTCAGGTAGCCGTCCGGGCGGATGAGAAGGGCGGTCGGCCCCTCGACGCCGTAGAGCCGCTCGAACTGCGCCGCACCATCTTGGAAGACGGGCAGGTGCCGGCCTTCGGTGTCGGTCTGTCCCCAGCCGGTGGGCCGTGCTCTGGGTCCGGGTGACGACGAACGCGGTCATGTTGTCGCCTGCCGGTCGGTGGACGGTGGCGGCGGATTCGCGGCACCCGGCCAGCGCCTCGGTCGAGTCGGCGTAGAGCACCAGGACGTGCCCGCGGTCGCGCAGCAGGTCGTACAGGCGCAGGGGCGTTGCGGCCACGGCGGCGGTGAGACCGTGGCAGTCGGGCGCGCGGTCACCGGGCCGCGGGCCGGATGATCCCGCGTCGCCGTTGCCCGGCACCGCACCGTCGGCCGCCACCAGGGCCACCAGGGGACTGCTCCGGTAGGCGACGAGCAACTGGGCCTCGCGCAGCATCACCGTCGTCATCTCGTCCGGATCGGCCGGGACGCCCTCGGTGGCATGCCTGACCGTGCGTCCCATCACCTCCTCGCCGACGGGGACGGCGTTCGGCGTCATAGCTGTCGAGCAGCCGCGGATGGGCACCGCTCTCCAGCGCGAGGGCCGGCTTCCAGGTGAGGTTGTAGGCGTCCTGAATGCCGGATTTCATGCCCTGGGTTCCGGTCGGCGGGTGGATGTGCGCGGCGGACCCGGCGACGAAGACCCGGCCGACGGAGTACCGGTCGACGAGGCGATGACTGATACGGAAGACCAACGTCCAGCGCTTGGCGGACACGGTGGTGGGCTGTGGGGAGAGCCGGTCGAGGACCGCCTGGATGTGCTCGACCCGGGGCGCGCGCCCACCCTCCAGCCCGTGGGCCACCGACGCGGAAGCCTCCTCGCCACTCGCCGACACTTCAGGGGGCACCAGCATCGACATGCGGTACCGGCGATCCCTGGGCAGCGGGACCGGTGGTCCATGTGGACCCCCGCAACACCTCGCGCCAGTGCTCGGAGTGCTGGCACACCCACCGCTCGAACAGAGTGGACCAGGCACGGTTCGCATGCCGCTCCTGCGGAGCAGTCCTGCACGCGGACCACAACGGCTCGCGCAACATCGCCCACCGCGGCGACGCTGCGTGGCAGCGGGGCGCAGTCAACCGCCCCAGTCACGTTAAGCACCACGCTTAGCCTCCAGGACGTAGGCGGACCGTCGAAGCCATCGGCGATCACGACTTACAAGCCTCGGGCTTCAGCCCGAGGTGGTTGACCCTCTGCGCCGACCAGCTCCTGGCTGTCTCGCAGTAACGGCGCGTCCAGCACAACGGAGTTGGTCGTCAGCGCATCCAGGCTCGGGTGCCGAAGGAGGCGCACGCCCGTGAGGCCACGAGGGAGGCGGCGTGCAGCGCTTGGACGAAGCCCTGTGCGGTCAGCTGCCGCTGGGCGGCGAGGTGATAGGTGAGGGCTCCATGCAGGATGTCCCCGGCGCCGAGTGTGTCCGCCACCGCCACGGTGGGCACCTCGACCGTCCCGCTGCCGCCGGGGCCTGCCCACACGATGGGCTGTCCTCCTCGGGTGATGGCGGTCCAGGTGACCCCTTGCTGTTGGAGAAAGCGCAGGGTGTCGGAGGGGGTGCGGGTGTCGGGCGGGTGGAAGTCGGCGGAGCAGACCGCTACGTCGATCGCCGGCAGCAGGTTCTGTGTGCCCGGCTTCCAGCTGCCGGCGTCGAGGACGGTGAGGCGGCCGGCGGCACGGGCGGTGAGGGCGGTAGCCGTGGCCAGGTCCATGTGGTGGCCGTCGAGCTGGACGATGTCACAGGCTGCCACCAGCGCGTCGAGATCGTCGGGCGGGGCGAGCCGGTGTCCGGCGGCGTTGGTCGAGGCGACGGCGCGTTGTCCGCTGGAGGCGGTGACCATGATGGAGGAGACAGCGGGCGGGTCGGCCGAGTGGGGCGCCAGGTCCGACACGCTCACACCCGCCCGGTCCAGGTCGGCCGTGACCGCGAGTGCGAGCGGGTGGGAGCCGATGGCGGTGAGCAGTCTGGCCGCGCCGCCCAGGTGGGCGAAGGTCACGGCCGCGTTCGCCGCCGGGCCTCCGGCGGCCACGGTCTGCTCGCGGGCTGTGAGTTTCTCGTCGGGAGCCGGGACGTGGTCGACGAGCTGGATGACATCCAGCGTGCACAGGCCGACGAACAGCCCTGCAGGTCGTCTGGTCGTTCGAGTCTCCATTCAGGTGCACCTCCCGTCAGCCCGGCGCCAGCATGCGGCCGACACCCTGGTCTCGCCCCACTCGACCCCCGCCCGGGGCGGCGGCGCGGACCCGCTGATCCGAGATCACCGCGGCCGGTTCCTGCAACTCTGCCCCGTGCCGCCGTGGGCCACCCCTTTTGCCGGCGCGTGGGTCCGTCGGCGGAGCAGGCTGTAGAGGGGCAGGGCCGTCGCTCCCGGTTGTCAGTGTCGGGTGGAAAACTGCCCGGCATGATCGAACCGAACCCGAAAGCGGACCTTCTCCGATACCTGCAAGAAGCGCGTGATGCCATGGTGTGGAAGCTCGATGGGCTCTCGGAGTACGACATCCGCCGTCCGCTGACCCCCACGGGCACGAACCTCCTGGGGCTGGTCAAGCATGTCGCCGGCGTGGAACTCGCGTACTTCGGCGACACATTTGGGCGGCCGTTCTTCGGCGAGGAGCCGCCGTTCTGGTGGTACACCGAGGAGCCAGAACCCAACTCGGACATGTGGGCCACCGCAGACGAATCACGGGACCAGATCGTTGGGCTGTATCGCCAGGCGTGGGAGCACTCCGGCGCCACGATCGCGACGATGACGCTTGACGCGATCGGTCACGTCCCGTGGTGGCCGGAGAAGCGCCGAGAGGTGACGCTGCACCACATTCTGGTGCGCGTGATCTCCGATACCCAGCGGCATGCCGGCCACGCGGACATCCTGCGAGAGCTCATCGACGGGTCTGTCGGATATTCGCCAGGCAAGGACGCCATGGCATCAGGGGATCAGGCGTGGTGGGAGAGGCAC
The DNA here is from genome assembly GCF_003963535.1 of Streptomyces cyaneochromogenes. Lineage (GTDB taxonomy): Bacteria > Actinomycetota > Actinomycetes > Streptomycetales > Streptomycetaceae > Streptomyces > Streptomyces shaanxiensis. Next base: position 10,318,708 of record NZ_CP034539.1, read on the forward strand.
CGGAGCCGACTGGAGCGCGTGGCGCGGGAGGTCAACGGCTGATTCGCTCTGCTGCCGACCCCGCTGGCTCCGGGGTCGGCCTACGGCGCCGGTGGATTTCTGACTGATGAGCAGGCCGAGGCGTACGGCAGCGTCGCAGCCGTGCTCGGCCCGGGCCAGACCGTCCCCAACAGGGCTCCGCTTTCCGCGGCTTGGCCACACACCCCACGGTGACCACACAGGTTCCCGCGAAGCCCATGACGGCTCGGCCCTGGCCGTTGGCAGAGTGGCTCCGCGAACTCCGGCCACGGCCCCCCCGCAAAACCCGTTGGCGGACCACGGCGACCACTGCTACTTTCCCCGAGGCCGTGCGAGAGAACGAGGAGGTGGTACCCGTGAACGAAGTATCGACATGGGTGCTCCCCTCAGGGGTCACGGTCGGGCGATAGGTCGTCCGGGAGCGCCGTTCACGCGCACTCCCGAAAGGCACGACCATGCACTTCACTTCGGAACAACGCCTCGACGACGGCGTCCTCGAGCGTGAATTCACCCTCGGCGAGATCCCCGGCACCCTGTGGACGCCTGAATCCGCCGCACCGGTCCCGCTGATCCTGATGGCCCACAACAACGGCCTGCCCAAGGGGGAAGCCCGGCTGGTGGCACGGGCGCGGCACTCCGCGGCGTACGGCTACGCGGTGGCCGCCATCGACGCCCCCGGATGCGGCGACCGGCCCCGTTCCGCCGCCGACGAGCAGGCCCGCGCCGACCTCCGCCGGGCGATGCAGGCCGGCGAGCCGGTAGATGAGATCTTCGAGTCCTTCGTCGGCCCGCTGGTAGCCAAGACGGTTCCGGAATGGCGGACCACCCTGGACGCCCTCCTTACGCTGCCCGAGATCGGCGGCCCGGTCGGGTACGCGGGGTGGACCGCCGTCGGCATTCGGCTGGCGGTGGCCGAGCCCCGCATCGCGGCCGCCGGATTCTTCGCCGGTGGCTACGTGCCCCGCGCCCAGCGCGAGGAGGCCCGACAGGTCACCGTCCCGCTCCTGTTCCTGCTGCAGTGGGACGACGAGGGGAACCCCAGGCAGCGGGCCCTGGACCTGTTCGACGCCTTCGGGAGCAAGGAGAAGACGCTGCACGCCAATACGGGCGGGCACACCGGCACCCCCTGGTTCGAGCTGGACGACGGGAACCGGTTCTTCGCCCGGCACCTGAGGTGAGGCCGGGCCGGCCGTCAGGCCGGCAGCAGACACCGGCCTCCCGGACGCGCCCCAACAGGGAGCGTGTCGCCGAAACCTGCTGCTGAGCCGCTGACGCGGAGCCCGGGCGGCTGGGAGGTGTCCCGTGCGCCCAGGCTCCCGTCGTCCGCGGCGTTCACCTCCCGCCCGATGCGGGCGCCCGGACCGTCGTACCGCTCGGCGTGCTTGGACTGCCCCCACCCTGATCGCCTACGCAGCCTCGCTGTCCTGCAGCTCGACGGGGTAGAGCGGGTGCGGTTGGCGGGTGCGGGCCCGCGGCCTCGGCTCAGCGGCGCCCGCCGCCTCCGCCCGTGCTGGAACCTCTGGTCGTTGAGCTGACGCAGCCGGTGCAGGGGCCGGTGCCTTGCTGCAGGTACCGGTGCTGGTTCGCCAGATCGATCGCGGGTGTCAGCGAGGTGTCGTCGGTGGGAATCCCGATGCCGAACCGGCCGTAGAAGGCGAGCAGGCCGGTGTCGGCGCGTTCGACCGCCGCCCGGGTGCGGTCGTAGGCCACCGTCGTCAGGCGGCGGACGTCGATGCGCACGAGTCGGCCCCCGTCGGGCGGGGGCTGTCCGACTCCCTCGCCCCACCGGTGGAAGATCCTCTTCACCGGGCCGTCCTCCACCAGCCCGCCGAGGTACTCCTTGACCAGCTGTACGGCCTGGTTGTCGCCCAGGTCGAGGGCGTCGAAGGTGCGGGTGATCGCGAGGGAGGCGAGCTCGGCGAACCGGTCGGTTTGCTGCTCCCGCTCTGCGGTGCGCTGTTGGCTCTCGTCGAGCTGATCGAGCTCGCCGGCGAGGTCGTCCGCCTCCGGAGTCTGGGCGGGTTGTGGCGCCGGGTCGTCGAGAGCGAGGGTGGCGGCCTGGAAGCGGCCGACCTGCCGGGCGATGTCCAGCGCCGTTTGGTTCACGGGCTCTCCGGGTGGCGAAGGCGCGGCCCGGTGCACGGCGAGAATCACGTCCCTCAGACGGGCAGCGGCCCGGGGATGGGCCGAGACCTGCTGGTGGATCTCCTTGTACGCGGCCGCAGCGCCCTCGGCGTACTGCCGGCGCTGAACCTCGAGCGCGTATCTCTCGGCCACCGGCCGCTTCCATGCGCCCTCGGACACCGGTGCCACAACGACGAGGAACAGCAGGGCGACCATGATGCCGACATTGATCCCTGAGAGGGACCGCCGTGCGAAGTTGGCGGTGATGCCCAGCGGCAGCCGGGATTCGCTGAAGCGCGCCGGGCGCAGCCGCTGTCTGATCCGCGCGGCGTGGTCCGGCCAGCGCAGTACGGCGTAACTGCCGACGGCCAGCACCGTGTAAGCCGCCAGCCAGTACAGCCAGTGCACCTCGGTCAGTGCTTGGACCTTTTCCACGATGCCGCGCACTACGGTGACTTGGGGCGGGGTGAACGACAGTACGTTGGCGAGCCACACCAGGAGCACGGTCAGCACCAGGCCGAGTTCCACGGACAGGGCGATGTCGGCCACCGCCCGCACCGTCGGCCGCGTCGAGTCCTTCAACTTGCGCCAGCCGCGGCAGGAGAGCCAGATGGCGAGCGGGAAGAAGAGTCCGGCGGCGGGCGTGAGGGTCAGTACGTCGCCGGAGACGAGCTGCTCGACGGCGAGGACGACCAGCAACACGCCGGGGAGGTCCGGAAGGTGACGCACGATCAGGCGTTCGGACGGACCGCATCGCTTCACCGCGAGCAGCAGCGTCCAGCCGCCGAAGATGAGCAGCGCCACCAGGGGGACCAGACGAGAGGGGATGGCGCGGAACAGGACTAGGAGTAGTGCCACCGGCGGGGCGACCGTGCACAGTGCGAGGGCGGTCGCGGCGACGTATCGGCGATGCCGGATCCAGCGGATCAGGGGTTCGACGAGCAGCTCGCCCACTATTTTCGGCGCGGCCAGGAGGGCTGCCGCGAAGCCCAGGCCGAAGACCGCCCCGAAGAATCCACCGAAGGCCGCCCTGACGGCGGCGAGGAGTGCGGACCCCGGTCCGTCGATCTCCTGTCGGGTGCCGAGGCGCCAGGCCGCCCATGTGCCCACCCCGAAGGTGACGTACAGGCCAAGGAGTTCCGGTACGTCCCTCGGCGACTCCTCGTCGTCGCGGGCGGTCGACGCGGGTTCGGTAGGAGTCGGTGGGGCAGGAGCGGGTGCGGCCTGCGATCTGCGTTCGTGCAGCTGACGGGCGACGTCGAGGAAGATCTCCAGATTGGGTATCTGGTACCCGGGCCGTGCGAAATGTGTCGGGAAGTCGCTGCCACGCGAGGCGATCAAGAGGTCGCCGTCGGCCGTGAGTGAGAGCGAGTGGACGTCCTCCCAAGTAGTGAAGTCGTCCCGGCCGCGCCTGCGCTGCACGGTCAGCCGGTCCTGGCTCAACACAAGTTCCCCGAAGGAGACTTCACCGCCGCTCAGAGCCGTTTCGGCGGCCGCGGTCAGCTGCGCGTTCCGGACACCCTGCCGGATCGCCGGACCCCACTCGTCCTCCTGAGGGAGCTGCGCGCCCCTGATCACCGTACGGGTGGTCAGGCCCCGGATCTTCTCCCCGCCCAGCGCGAAGCCACGGTGCGCTGCCCCGAGCGTGACGACCGTCCCCTCGGGGTTGGACAGCTTGTAGCGATGCGAGCCGTTCGTGAAGACAGCGGTCGACGACCAGGGATAGATCGCTTCCGTACCGTCGGCCGCAATTGCGACGAGGCCCTTCTCATAAAGGCGGAACTCCACTCTTGTGTGCCGCCGATACCACAGTGCCCGGACAGCGAACGGCCCCAACAACGCCAGTCCACCGAGCACACCGGCCGCAACGGTCCCCTCCCAGCCGAAGAACGCGCAGAGGAGGAGCGTCAGGAGGTAGGTCAGGATCGAGAAGGGAACCAGCCTCAGCAGGAGCAGCGCGTACGCGGAGGGTTTTCCGGCTGCGGGCGGTAGGTACGGCGATGTCGCCCCAGCCCCGGGCGCTCTGCGCCGCCCTCGGCCCTCCTCTGCGCCCATGACCGCATCCATCCCAGCAGATCCCCACAACACCTCTTCCGTGACAGCCAGTTGATGGTGCACGGCACGCTAGCACCAGCAGTGAAAATGAGCTGGTGGGCGATAGATCGACTCTCAGTGGGCCTGCGGATAGCCGATTTCGGAGATGTCCTGGGCCAGGTCCGCAAGGGTGACCTCGACGTTCAACGACGACACGAGTTCCTGGTCGAGCGGCCGCAAGGCATACACGTCACTCACCGCTGTCAGATCGACAGAGACCTCGTAATAGTCCTCGGCGAAGCGCTGGAACGCTTCGGGTGAGCGGTCGACCAGCAACCGGAACAGGCCCGTGGCACCATCAGGGTCGGCACAGTTCGGCGGGAAGTCGATCGTGCCGTGGTGCCACTGATCATCCGTCGCCTCCCGCCACAGGCAGACCGTCGCGACTGGCACGCCGTCCTCGTCGGTGAACGCCGGCTCCTGGAGGTAGGGCTTGAAGGCATCGGGAACCTCGTCAATCACTCCTGGCCAGGGCTTGCCATCATGGCCATACGGGCTCATCGGCGATTCGTGGTCGAAGCCGCGGACATAGCCCCCCGCCACCGAGAACACGATGGAGTACTCGTCTCCCGACCCGTTGCGCATCGAGGCCATCTCCTCGCCTTCAGCCCAAGCGGCGTTGAAGGAGTGGTACCGGCTTTCCCAGTCCGGGCTCAGGATCGCGTCGAGCATCGCAAGCGAGCGGCACAGGTCCCGAAGGTCGGCGATGGAGGGAAGCCGGCGAGCTACGTCATAGACAGTCACGGGCTCATCCAACCGGATGCCTCTGACATCGGCCGCGCCCCTGCCAGACGTCACGATCAGTAGCAACTCCTGGTCGTGCTCCAGACGCTAACGCAGATAGTCACTCGCCTCGGCACCCAGTACAAGCAGAAGAGCCAGAGCCTCGGCGCCAGGGGATCCCGGTGGCGCGCTGTAAAGCACGAGGTGCTGGTCGCGGTCCGTGAGCGTGAGCGAGTCGCAGTCGACGGTGATCTCCCCGACGACCGGGTGGCGGAATGTCTTCGTGAGCATCGGCGCGGACTGCACCTCGTGCCGTTCCCAGAGCCGGGCGAAGTCGGGGCTGGCGTCGCGGAGTTCCTCGACGAGGCCGGTGACCGCGGGATCCGTCGGGTAGCGGGCGAGGGTGGCGCGGAGCTCCATGACGACGTGGTGCCGGAACTCGGCGGCGTCGGAGATCCCGTACAGTGTCGTGCCGGGTCGCGCCGGCTCGAGGAATGCCCGGCGCGCGAGATTACGGTCCTCGGGGGCGAGCCCGGCGAAGTCCTCCATGAGCGCGGCCGCGAGGTCGTTCCACGCGAGCACCTCGAACGCGGCGGACATGACCAAAGCGGCCGTCTGCGGCAGCCGCTCGAGGAGCGCGAGGATGCTCGGGCGGACGTCTCGCCGGTGCAGCCGGGTACGGGTCGGCGCGGTGCCCGCGAGGACGTGGAGGTGGTCGGACTCGGCGTCGGTGAGCCGCAGCGCGCCCGCGATCCCGGCGAGAACCTCGCCCGACGGCCGCGGCGCCCTGCCCTGCTCGAGCCGGACGTAGTACTCCGTGGAGATGTGTGCGAGGACCGCCACCTCCTCACGGCGCAGACCCGGCGTCCGGCGTCGCGGTCCGGAGGGGAGGCCGACATCCTCCGGCCGTAGCCGCTCGCGACTGCTACGGAGGAACGCCCCGAGCTCCTGCTTGTCCATACCGCAAGTCTGCACGCCGCGCGGCGACAGATCCTGGTACCGCCTGTGCCTGCATCCGGCCTGGGGACCGGCCCGACACTGCCGTCATGACGCACAACAACGACATCGCACCCGCCGGCCTGCTCACCGACAAGGTCGTGCTCATCACCGGCGCCAGCCGCGGCATCGGGGCGGCCGCGGCCCGGCTCTTCGCCTCTGAGGGCGCCGCCGTCGTGCTTGCCGCCCGCAGCACAGGCGCCCTCGACCGCATCGTCACCGAGGTCCGCGCAGACGGAGGCGTCGCCGACGCCGTCACCCTGGACCTCGCCGACCGCGCGAGCATCCGCGCGGCGGTCGGCCGTGTCGAGGAGCTGCACGGGCGGCTCGACGGCGCCTTCAACAACGGTGCGGCGATCCAGCAGCCCGGGCCGCTCGACACCACGAGCGACGAGGACATCGACGAGCAGTTCGCTGTGAACTTCCGCTCGCACTGGACCGCGATGACCGCCGAGGCCGCGCTCATGCGGCAAGGCGGCGGCGGGGCGATCGTGAACACCTCGAGCATCGGCAGCCGCCGCGCGAACCCCGCCCTCCCCGCCTACGGCGCCATGAAGCGTGCGCTCAACAGCATCACCGAAACCGCGGCTGTGACCTGGGGCCGTCAGGGCATCCGCGTGAACGGCATCACCCCCGGCGGCACCGTCACGGAGATGATGGACGCGTGGGAGGCGGTCTCCCCGGGCATCATCGAGCGCAATGTCGCGGCGACCCCACTCGGCCGCATGGCCGAACCCCGCGAGGTTGCCGAGGTGGCCGCGTGGCTGCTCAGCGACCGTGCCTCGATGGTGACCGGAGCGATCGTGCCGGTCGACGGCGGCGCCGGGGCCTGAAGGGGAGAGAGCCCGAGGGAGAGAGCCTGGGCAACCCGCGGCGGCACCGCGCCGCTCCTCAGCAGCACCGCGTCGTCATGCGTTCGCGCGGATTCTGGCCCAGGTTAAGACGCCGTTTCTGATGGCGTGATCGCTCGTTGAGCCGTGCATGACGGATCTGGTGGAGCGGTTGGTGCCGGACGAGTTGTGGACGCTGTTCCGGCGGGTGGTTCCGCCGATACAGGTCATACGCCCACAGGGCGGTGGACGACGGCGGGCCGGTGACCGCGAGTGCCTGGCCGCGGTCATCTTCGTGGCCACCTCGGGCTGTACCTGGCGGCAACTGCCGCCGGTGTTCGGGCCGGCCTGGCCGACGGTCTACCGGCGCTTCGCCCAGTGGAGCCGGGAGCGGGTCTGGGCCCGGCTGCATCGCGTCATCCTCGACGAGCTCGGTGCCCGGGGCGAGCTGGACTGGTCGCGGTGCGCGATCGACTCCGTCAGCGTCCGGGCGGCAAAAGGGGGCCACTGACCGGACCGAATCCGACCGACCGCGGCAAGCCGGGATCGAAGATCCACCTGATCACCGACCGGAACGGACTGCCCCTGTCCCTGGGTATCTCCGGCGCCAATACGCACGACAGCCTCGGCCTGGAACCGCTGGTGCGGGGGATCCCGCCCATCCGCTCCCGACGCGGGCCGCGCCGACGGCGGCCGGCCAAGCTCCACGCCGACAAGGGCTACGACTACGACCATCTGCGCCGATGGCTGCGCAAGCGCGGCATCCGGCACCGCATCGCACGCAAGGGCATCGAGTCCTCCACCAGGCTGGGCCGCCACCGCTGGGTCGTCGAAAGAACGGTCTCCTGGCTCGCCGGATGCCGCCGCCTGCACCGACGCTACGAACGCAAGGCCGAGCACTTCCTCGCCTTCGTCGGCATAGCCGCCACCCTCATCACCTACCGCCGACTGACCACGTGAAACCACGGCGAAGGCTACGCGCGGCAGGAGAAATGGCCCGCGCTGATGCCGGAGCTGCCGTGTCAGGCGAGCCAGTAGCAGGCCAGGCGAAGGAGATCGGCGGTACGGGCGGCAACTGCTTCGGCATGCGGCGGGATGTCTTCGTCCACGAGGCCTCGAGCCAGGTGCAGGTGAAGGGACTGGAGGGTGGCAAAGGTGTTGAACGCCCAGACCGGGACGGGCCCGGGGCTTCCTCCATCCAGGGCCTCCGCCACCGCGGTCAGCCAGCCGGTGGCCTGCTCGAGGTTCAGGCCGGGGGCCTGGAGGATACGCAGAAGCGCCCGCGCAAGCCTCGCGTCCTCCAACTGCGCGTATCGGTAGTCGCTCTGCGCGGCCGTCATCCTGCGGGCACAGAGTTCAAGTAGTTCCGTGCGGCGGTCGGGCAGGGCCTTTGCGAATGCGGCAGCAGCGTCGGCCCCGTGTGCGACGGCATGTAGCCAGCCCAGGGAGTCGTCCCAGCCGCGGGTGTCCTGCTCTACCGGATACCAGGCCAAGAATTCGGCATACCAGCGCTCCGCAGCCTGCTTAGGCAGGAGGCCGGGGACAGTGTGTCCGCGCGTCAGAACGGAGCAGAGGATCAGCGGTGCAAAGGTCCGAGCTTGTACCTCGGGGTGGATGAATCGGCTGGCGGCGGTGTCGCCGAGTGCCTCGAGAACGTCGTCGAGGTGTCCTTCCCTGATCCAGCGGGCGGCTGCGGTGTAAGCGTAGTCGTCACGGATCTCAGGGTCGGGCGAGAGCAGCATGACCGACAACTCGTCGGCAAGCCGAGTCGTCGGTACCGCCTGAGGGAAGGGGAAGTCGTCGGCCGCGATCGACGGCCAGTCGACGAAGTAAGCACTCATCACGTCAGGCTTTCACACTGCTGGCGGAGACCCGCGGCGTTGTCCGCTATCGCAGACTCGCCATCTGAAACAGCATCTAAGAGGTCGTTTTCCTCTGTAGTGCGGTGTTATCTCTTGTTTTGCTCCTGCTGATGATCTGGTGCTGGCGAGTCTGCAGTGCGGGCAGCGGTTGGCGAGGCGGATGGTGTGGCGTCTGGGAAGAGAGCCGACTTACGCCTGTCTCATTCCAGGACGCCCGGATCTGTCCCGTGCTCCCGCCAGGCGGAACGCACGCCTGGGCGCACGCCCCCAACCGGCGGTATGCCCAGGTCATGACCGACCGTCGTGCGTATCCGAGTGATCTGTCCGATGCCCGCTGGGAGTTGATCGAGCCGGTGCTGTCCGCCTGGCGCTTCGAACGCCGCGGCCGGGCCCTGGACTTCGGCCGGCCGCCCCGGCACGACCTGCGCGAGATCATGAACGCGATCCTGTACGTGGACCGCACCGGCTGCCAGTGGGCCTACCTCCCGCACGACTTCCCGCCCCACCAGACGGTCTACGGCTACTTCGCCAAATGGCAGACCGACGGCGTCTTCGCCCAGCTCAACGGCTTGTTACGGGAGTTGGTGCGCCAGCAGGAAGGCAAACACCGCCACCCTTCGGCCTGCGTGATCGACGCCCAGAGCGTCAAGACCTCCACCTCCGTCCCCGCCAGAACACAAGGCATCGACGCGGGCAAGAAGATCGTCGGCCGCAAGCGCAGCATCATCACTGACACCCTCGGCCTGCTGCTGGCGGTGCTGGTCACGGCGGCCGGCGTCCAGGATTCCACCGCCGGCCGCACGCTGCTCGAGCAGGCCGCCACCGACCACCCCACCCTGCGCAAGGTCTGGGTCGACGGCGGCTACCGCAAGCACTTCGTCGAGCACGCCGCCACCCTCGGCATCGACCTCGAAATCGTCCAACGCACCCCCGGGACCAGAGGATTCGCCCCGATCCCGAAGCGGTGGACAGTCGAGCGAACCTACGGCTGGCTCATGCTGCACCGGCGCCTGGCCCGCGACTACGAAACCCACCCGCACCGCTCCGAAGCCATGATCCACCTGGCCATGACCGACCTGATGGCCCGCCGCCTCACCGGCGAGACCACCATCTCCTGGCGCGACCCGACATAGCAGAATCAAAGCGACATCTCGGGATGAAACAACGGGAGAAAACGACCTCTAAGTGCAATGCCGTTGCTTTACGCGTTCGCGGGTTGGGGTCGTTGGATGCGGATTGCTCGGGTGCCGGTGCGGGTGGGCTGGGGCCAGGTGTGGTGTTCGGCCCGTTTGAGCCAGTAGTTGGACATCTTGCGTTTGACGACGCGGGGTTGGCTGCGCAGGCGTCTGTGCGGCAGGAGGCGTTCGAGCAGGTCCTGCTGGAGCACGTCGAGCGTTCTGACCAGCAGGTCAGGGGGAAAAGCTGCCCGGCGTGACGGTCACGCTGCGCCGGGCGGAGCGCAGGGTTTCGGTGAAGGAGATCCGGTCGGCATCCAGGCCCCGGGTGGCGGCGGTTCTCACCATCAGCTCGCGCAGCGCGTGGTGGACCAGCAGATGTGCCCAGATCTGTTGCAGGACGCCGTCGGGGGTTTTGCTGCTGAGGACGACGCGGGCTCCGCGTTGATGGGTCTTGAGCTCGGCGAAGACGGCTTCCGCCTCCCAGCGCTCTTGGTAGAGCGCGGCCAGCTGGCGGGCGGGATAGCGGCGTGCATCGAGCAGGCTGGTGACCAGCCGGTAGTCGTCACCCTCACGGCCAGTGCCGTTGAGCTGGTAGGCCACCACCCGCACCGCGACGGGATCAGTGTGAGCGCGATCGGTGTGAGCGTGGATGCGGGAGATCCAGGAGCCGTCCCGCAACTGCCGGTCGACGGGCAGGATGCGGTTGGCGGGCACCCGCCACAGTAGATCGGCGCCGGTGGCGGTGAAGGCCCGCCACAACGGCACGCCGAGGAATTCCCGGTCGGCCAGGAGGAGTTGGCCCGGTCCGCAGGAGCGGGGCAGGCGGCCGACCAGGGTGACTTCGCCGGTGCGGCAGCCGGCCAGCTCGGCGTCCAGGACGAGGTGGGTGCCCACCTCGATCAGGCAGGCCATCCGCACCTGGGGAAAGGAGGACTTGTCGTGGCCGCGGCTGTTTCCGGGGCGGCCGAAGGCGGCCTCGTTGGCCGGGCTGTCGGCGACGTCCCAGCAGGTGGCGTCCACCGCCAGCAGTTGCAGCCCGCGCCAGAAGCAGCCCGGGGTGGCCTGGGTGCCCATTGGCTTGGCTGTCGTGGCGAACAGCACCCGCAGCGGCTCCGGTCCCAACCGCTGGCGGGCGCGAAACAGTGACGACTTCGCCGGGATGTGCCACTCGCCCAGCAGCCCCCGGCCCCGCAGGCCCTCGACCAGGTGCCGCATCACGTCTAGATACGGCGCCGGGGAGAACAGGGCCAGCCCGAGCACGAAGTACACCACCAGCCGGGCCGGCAGCAGGCGTCTGCGCTGCTCCGCACGACCGCACGCGGCCACCACGCGATCCACCAACCCGGACGGATACACCCAGGTCAGCAGCCCCAAGCCCGATAACTCACCGACGTCTGCAGACACCCGCACCACCCCCGGGAGCACTGCACAGCAGCGTACGCCCACGAGCTATTGCAACGGCATTGCATCTAAGTGGCGTTGCCGGCCTGGTGATCCATCGTTGGGGACAAATTCAGAGCGACGGCGCGCGGGCGGCTCGTATGATCACGAGTGGGATGGGGCCCGTAGCGCAGTGGTTGTCGCGCCTTCACCGCATGTGGGAGGACGCCGGTTCGAATCCGGCCGGCCCCGTCCCAGCCCGGCAATATCTCGCGATGCCGACAGGGCGCGTTTCCCCGGGAGTTGGAAGCCCGGGCGGCCGAACAATCTGGCGTTGAACATTTTGATCCGGTGGGGCCTTTTGCGTCAGGCACGCCCCCCCCCGCGACCTGCGACGCTACAGGGTCACGCGACTCCGCAACGGCTCTGCGCCCGTACCTGCCATGCTGAGCAAGCCCGATTCCATCCGCATACCTTGGAGGTCGTGATGCGTGCAGGCATCGTGGTCAGCGCGCACCCCGGAGTGGAGGACCTCGCCGTGCGGGCCGAGGAGTTGGGCTTGCACAGCTTCTGGGTCAACGACACCCCGATGGTCCACGGCGACCCCTTCGTCGCCTTGAGCCTGTGCGCGAAGGCCACCAGCCGCATCAGGCTCGGCATCGGCGTGACCTCACCGGCGCTGCGCTCGGCCCCGGCCGCCGCGAGCGGGCTCGCCAGCCTCAACGCCCTGGCACCGGGCCGGATCATCTGCGGCGTCGGCACCGGAAACACCGCCCGGCGCACCCTGGGCATGCGGCCGACCACGGCGGCCGGGCTGGATAACTTCACCGCCGCACTGCAGGACCTGTGCGCCGGACGCTCGACCGAGTACCGCGAAGGTGACCGGGTGAGCGACATCCGGTTCCTGCACACCGGGGCGTACGTGAACACCACCGACCCGATCGAGTTCGTCGTGGCCGCGCTCGGCCCGCAGGCCGCCGCCGTCGCCGGCCGCCGCGGCACCGGCCTCATCTCCTTCGGCCTGCTGGACCCCACGGCCTGGCACGCGCTGCAGGACGCCCGCCGCCACGCCGCCCCGGACACACCCCGCGACCCCGACTCCCACACGGACTCCTACGTGGTCACCTCGCTCCACATACTCGACGAGGACGAGGACCCCCACGGCGACGCGGCCCGGGACGCGACCGGCCACCTCGTCCTGTCGCTGCTGGCCTTCGCCGCCGACACGGCAGCCGAAAAGCCCGCCTTCGCCGAGCAACTCGGCCCTGAGGAACGCGAGGCGGTGCGGCGGCTCCTCGACCGGCGCGACACCACCGCCACCGCGCCGGACCGGCACACCAAGCTCTACCCCAACTACCTCGGACGCATCGCACCGCAGGACCGGGACCTGGTTCTGCCCTCGCTGATGAACACCCTGGCCCTGGTCGGCACCCGCGACGACGTCCTCGCCCGCATCGCCACCCTGGAACAGGCCGGCGTCGACGAACTCCTCATCCAGCCGGTGATCGACCCGCCCACCGAGATGGCCCAGCTCGCGAAACTCCTCACCTGAGCGGAACCGCCCGCCGCACGTCCATGACCTGCACACCTACAAGACCACCAGGACTTGCAACAGCCCTGTCCGCGACGAAGGTTCGGTTCTGCCACTTATCGTTGAAGAGGTCTTGCGGCCTGGCGGCGCCGGCGAAGTGCTTGGCGGTGCGGTACATCCTGCCGAGCTGCCGCGGGACGCAGCGCCTGCTGGGGCCGGCCCTCAGCGGCGCGCGGGCAGTAGCGTGCCGGGCCGGGGGTGCGGTCGGCGAAGCGGCGACAAGTCAGCCAAGGCGAGTCGGGCATCTTCGCCCGCGGGCCGGAAATGGCCGCGCATCAACTCCCTGATGTCTCGCCATCAGGGTGCGGGGACACCGCGGGTAGTTCCACAGTGATGCGGATCCCGCCGGCAGGGCGCGGCGTAAGAGTGAGTGTTCCGTCGTGTGCCTGAGTGATGCTCTTGACAATGGCCAGGCCCAGGCCGACGCCTGCGTGGTCGCCGTGTATGCGTTCGGTGCCGCGCTGGAAGGGTTCGGTGAGGGTCGAGACCAGCTGGGGGGTGAGCTGCTCCCCGGTGTTTTCGACAGTGAGCACCACAGTCTTGGGACGGACGCTGGTATTCACCCACACGGTGCCCTGTTCAGGCAGGTTGTGGACGATCGCGTTCTGCACAAGGTTCATGGTCAGCTGCAGCAGGAGCGAGTGTGAGCCGAGGGTGGGGGTGATCTCGCCGCAGGTCTCGATGGTGACGCCGCGCCTTTCCCCGAGGGGGAGAAGTGTTTCGGTGGCTTCCTCCGCCATGAGGGACAGGTCGACGGGTTCTCGGGTGAAGGAGCGCAGGTTGGCGCGGCTGAGCAGGAGGAGTGCCTCGGTGAGGTCGATCGCTCGGGTGTTGACGGTGTGGAGGCGGTCGACAAGCCGGCCGGTGTCGCGGTTGGGATCGGTGCGGGCCGCGTCGAGAAGAGTCTTCGTGATCGCCAGCGGGGTGCGCAGTTCGTGGGAGGCGTTGGCTGCGAATCTCTGCTGTTCGGCGATGTGCGCTTCGAGCTGCGTGAGCATGGTGTCGAAGGCGTCGGCGAGTTCGCGGAACTCGTCTTTGCGACCCGTTAGCCGGATTCGATGGGAAAGTGATCCATTCGTGGCCACGCGTGTGGCGTTGGTGATTCGGGTCAGAGGGGCGAGCATCCGGCCGGCCAGGATCCATCCCCCCACGAGACCGAATACCAGCAGGAACGTCAGCACTACGGCTGTCGCCGGGGCGTAGGCACGCAGAATGACGGTGCGGATAGGTACGAACTCACCGGGGCGGCTCGAAACGACGCTGAAGTCGCGCAGGAGGAACACCCACACGGTAGCGAGCAGCAGGACGCCTGCGATCATGAGGAACCCGGCGTAACTGAGGGTTAGTTTGAGGCGAACGCTCAACCCAGGTGCCCTATCCACGCTCGCCTGCCCCATGTCCGGCTGCCGGTTGCGCGTCGATGCGGTAGCCGACGCCTGGCACGGTGGCGATGATCCAGGGTTCGCCGAGACGCTTGCGCAGTGCCGAGACCGTGATGCGGACGGCGTTGGTGAACGGGTCGGCGTTCTCATCCCACGCCCGCTCCAGCAACTCCTCGGCGCTGACGACACCGCCTTCGGCAGCGACGAGGACTTCGAGCACGGCGAACTGCTTCCTGGTCAGCGCGACGTAGCGGTCGTCGCGGTAGACCTCTCTGCGGAACGGATCCAGACGCAGGCCTGCGATCTCTCGCACGGGAGGCCTGCTGTGGGCACGCCTGCGGTCCAGGGCTCTGAGCCTGAGCGCGAGTTCCTGGAGTTCGAAGGGTTTCGTGAGGTAGTCGTCGGCGCCGAGCCCGAACCCGGAGGCCTTGTCGTCGAGACGGTCGGCTGCGGTGAGCATGAGGATCGGCATGCCGCTGCCGGAGGCGACGATGCGTTTGGCGATCTCGTCACCGGAGGGGCCTGGGATGTCGCGGTCGAGGACGGCGATGTCGTAGGTGTTGATGCGTAGGAGTTCCAGAGCGGTGTCGCCGTCACCCGCGATGTCGGCTGCGATCGCTTCCAGGCGTAGGCCATCGCGGATGGCTTCTGCCAGATAGGGCTCGTCCTCGACAATCAACACACGCATGCTCCGAGGCTACGAGTCGGCGCATATCGGCGGCATATCCAAAGCCACATACGTGCCGGCAGCGCTGGGCCGCGGTACTGAGCAACAGACAGCCGTGAGCCGAGCCGCCGAGCCGTCAGCCTCCCGACGGTCCGGCTGATGGGCGGTCGGCCGCCGAGAGCTGCGTGCGGCCGCTCGTAGTTGTGGTAGTTCACGAACTCCGCGAGTCAACGCGGCGTTCATATTCGGTTGTGTAGTCGCGGACGTACGCCCACTCGCGGGTGAGCGTCCCGTTATACCTCTCCACCTTCCCGTTCGTGCGCGGCGTGTACGGCCTGGTCCGCTTGTGCTTCGTACCGGTCGCGGCGAGGGCGTCAGCCCAGGTCGTAGACCGGTAGCACGCGCCGTTGTCGGTGAGGCAGCGGCGGATCCGTGTGATGCCGTCGGCGGCGAAGAAGGAAGCGGCCCGGTTCCAGAAGGCGACCGCGGTGACGGCCTTCTCATCGTCCAGGGCCTCGGTGTAGGCAAGCCGGGAGTGGTCGTCGAGCGCCGAATGCAGGTACGTGTATCCGACCTTGCCGGTGCCGGGACCGGTGCGTTTGGAGGCACGGGCGGACTCGGTGCCGACGCCGTGCATTCGCCGGCCGCCGCCGGTCGGGATGCGTCCGTGCTTCTTGATGTCGACGTGGACCAGGTCGCCGACCCTGTCGTGCTCGTAGCGGATGACCTCGCGCAGCTGCTGGCCGGTCGGTGGATCCAGGTCCCGGAGCCGGTTGAGTCCTCGCCTCACCAGGATGCGGTGCACAGTCGCCGGCGCGAGTGTGACGCCGTGCAGCCGCTGTAGGTCGGCGGCTAGCCGGGCTGGTCCGTGCTTGGTCTGCCGCCGCAGCACCTCCACCAGGTCGGCGATGTCCTTGGGGGTGCGGGCGGGACTGGGGGCGGACGGGAGGAGTGGTCGAGCAGTCCGTTCTCGCCGCGCGCGTCAGCGGGCGTACCCCTTCGCCAGGCAGCGGCGGGAGATCCCGGCTCCCGCAGCGACGTGCGCGATCGGACGTCCGGCTCGACCCGCAGACACAAGCGCAGACGTCCTTCGGGGGTCAGCGGTGCGTTCCGATGTCCCCTGCTGGTGGCGCTCCTGGACTCGGCGGCCGCGTTCACCGGGAGCCCTGGGATCTCAGGGCTCCCGCGTGAGCGACTGTGCGTGGCGTCAGCGTCCGAACTTTTCGATGGCCGCCGGGGTGACAGGGGTGAAGAAGTTGATGAGGTTGCCGTCGGGGTCGCGGAACAGCAGTGACCGGTTGCCCCAGGGCATCGTGGTGGGCTCGTTGACGAAGTCGGTGACGAAGCCGGTCAGGTTCTGGTGAACGCGGTCCACGTCGTCGACGAGGAACTCGGTGATCACGCTGTGGTTGTCCGCCGGGCGGGCAGAGTCCGGGGCGAGCAGCGGGACGGTGCGGGTGCCGGCGATCGCGAGGGTGGCGCCCGCAGTCTGGAGTTCGGCGAAGTCCTCAGTGGCCCACGTCGCCCGCGCCCCTGTGGCTCGCTCGTAGAAGTCGACGAGGCGTGCGACGTCGCTGGTGATGATGCGGATCGAGACGAAGTCCATGGGAATCTCCTTGGCTGTGCTGGAGGCGTGCTCGTCGCAGGCTAGGAGAAATAGTGGACAGAATCGGTCCTGTATTCGCGTTAGGTTGTGAACATGCCTCGACCCACTGCCCGCGTGCTGACACTCCTGGAGTTGCTGCAGTCGGGCGGCACCCGGACGGTGGCCGAACTCGCCGACCGGCTCGGCGTCGAAGGGCGCACCGTGCGCCGGTATGTGGACCAACTGATCGACCTCGACGTGCCCGTGGAATCGGTGCGCGGCCGCTACGGCGGGTACCGGCTCGCCCCCGGGTACCGCCTGCCTCCGCTCATGCTCAGCGACGACGAGGCGCTGGCCGTGCTGCTCGGCCTGGTCGCGGGCCGCCGAGCAGGGTTGACGCCGGCGGAGCGCACGGCAAGCGAGACGGCGTCGGCGAAGATCCGGCGGGTGCTGCCCAAGCACATCGCCCGTCGGCTCGACACACTCCTGGAAGCTCTCGCCTTCACGGAGCAGCCTGGCGAGTTCGACACCCCGGACGCCGGGGTCCTGCTCACGATCGCCGCTGCGGTGCGCCACCACCGACCGGTCTCGATCCGCTACACCGACCGTGACGGGCGGCGCAGCGAACGCACGCTGCACGCGTACGGGATCGTCGCCCATTCGGGCCGGTGGTACGTCACGGGCAAGGACGCCCAGATCGGCGAGGACCGAACCTTCCGGCTCGATCGCATCGCAGACGCGCGGACCCTGCCCGGCTCATTCGAAGCGCCAGTGGGTCCCGGTCCGGAACAGCGCGTGTTGTCAGGGTTCGCCACGGCCGAGTACCGGCATGAGGTGACCTTGCGGATCCACGGGACAGTTGAGCAGATCCGCGCCCGCCTTCCAGCCAGCGTCGCGAGCCTGGAGGAGCACGAGTCCGCGGCCGGCGAGGACCGCGCGACCGAGCGCTGGCTGCGCGTCGAGCTGCGGGCGGAGCGGCTCGACTGGTTGCCCCCGGTACTCGCCTCACTCGACCGGCCGTTCGTCATCGAGCGCCCCGATGAACTCCGCGACCAAGTCATCGCACTCGCCAATCGCCTCACGTCCTACGCCGCCGAGTCTGACCGCGAGGAACCAATGTCATGAGATGGCACAGCTAGGGGTGAGCAGAGCGGCCGACCACACCTTGGTGTCCACGCGCCGGTCGTCGGGATATGCGTACGTCTTGAGCAACGTCACCCGCGATTTGTCGGGCAGCTCACTGGTGACGCAACTGTCGAACTCGGACTGGGCCATGCTCGGACAGCCGATGGTCAGCTCGGCCTGTGGGTCAGAAAGTCCCGGTCGGATCGGCGTGAACCGGCTGAAGCCGAGGAGGATGGCCGCCGGGCCGTCGCCGTCGTCGTAGACGACCTCTACGGCGGACGGGCTGAGCGCCGCGCCCATTTCCTCCGGCTCGGTGATCCTGCCCTTGGGCACCATGCTTTTGAGCGCGGCGACCAGGTCGGCCTTGGCCGTGGGGTGGGGCCTCGGCGTCGTGGGGGAGTCCTCGCCCCAGGGGCCGAGCAGCGCCCCGCCCACCCCGACGAGGGCGATGCCGACCGCACCGGCCACCACGGCGGCCCGCCGCAGCCGCCGCCCCGCGCGCCGTCCTCGTGGCGACGAGCGCGGTCCGGTCGTCCTCGGAACCGGCGTCGAAGTCATGCGGGGCAGGACTGAGCCGCCCTTCGAACTGCTCCTCGTCGTGCTCTTCGGGCATGAAAGCACCACCGTCTCTCGAAGCGAAGGGCATGCACGTCGGGGACGTGTGCCGGTCGGCCAGGGAGTCGCGTATTCGCCGAGGTATTCACCGAACAGCTCTCGCAACCGCTTGAGCGCCCAGGTGCACCGCCTTCGCCCCACCGACGAAGCCGTCACCCGGCCATCCACATCCGTCCGACCCACGGCACATGGCACGGGTCGGAACGCCCAATCGACCCAGGACCCCGACTGAGCGTTACGGCCGGTTGTTCCGCGCCGCCGTGTTGTGCCAACCGGGAGGTCATAGAGGACGAAGGGACGATGGGCATGTGGCGTGGCCATCATGCAACCGAGGTGAGCACCGGACAGTTGGCCACTGAGCAGGCTGGACAGCCACACGGTCTCGAGCGGAGGCCATCCCGATCGGGAATGCCCGCATCCCTTCCGCCGGCGGCGTCACGCCGTCAGCGCCGCCTCCACCTTCGCCAACTCCTCCTTGGGATCGACCGTCCGGGCCAGCACGTCCAGGTCGTCCCGGCTGTAGCGGGCGCTCACGTCGTCGTCCCAGCGTGAGGCGGCGGTCCGCAGCGGCTCGACGGCTTCCGCGAGGCGGCCCAGCCGGTGCAGGACGAGACCGTAGTACCCGGCGGCCTCCGTCCTGTACGCAGAATCGCCGCCCTGTTCCCAGACCATTTGGAGAAACGGTTCCGCCTCGGCGTACGCGCCGCGCTGAGCCTTCAGTTTGCCCGCGAGCATGGCGTTGAGCGGGGACCCGTCACCGGCCGCGCGCACATACCAGCGCTCGGCCTCCTGGTAGTCCCGGTGGTGCTCGGAGAGCCACCCCATCTGGTTGCACGCGTCGTGATGGCCCGCCTCGGCGGCCGTCCGGTACCACTGGTCACGCAGTGCGGGCCTGCGCATCGTGCCGTATATCTCCGCGAGGTCGTACGCCGCGTGTGGGTCCCCGGCCAGCGCGGCGGGTTCGATCCAGCGGACGAGGTGGACGTCGTCCGCGCCGCCCCAGTCGCCGACGATCCTCCCGTACACGTACGCGGCCTGCACGTCGCCCGCTTCGGCTCGCGCCCGCAGCCCCGGCAGTCGGCGCAGGTCCTTGCCAGGGGCGATGCCGCCGCCTGCCCGGATCGCGGCGATCCGGGAGAGCTGCTCGACGACGTCCTCGTTGTCCTCGCCGATCTCCCGGAACCAGCGTTCGGCCTCCTCGTACCGCCGCTGCCGCTTGCACAGGAGCCCGAGGCCCCACTGGGCCCGCTGCTGGCCGCGGCCGGCCGCGAGGCCGTACCAGTGCTCGGCGTCGTCGAGGTCGCCGCGCTGCTCGTGGAGGACACCGAGTGCGTATGCGGCGCCCTCGTAGCCCTCCTCGTGGGCCTGGAGGAGCAGGCCGCGGGCCTCCGGCCAGGACGCCTCACCGCCGGTCTCCGTCAGGAACACGGCGTGGTCCACGCGGGCGGCGGCGCTGAGTGCGGAAGCCCTGCGGTAGTAACCGGCGGCTTCGGTCGTCAAGCCGGGGTACTGGAGGAAGTGCCCTTCCAGGTCGAAGAGCGGGCGCAGCGCCTCGACGGCGGCGTCCTCGTCCCTGGCTGCCTCGGCGGCATCGAGTCCGGCCGCGACGCGGTCGAAGTCCTCGCGGAACGACTCGAACAGCTGAGCCCAGCGAAAGACCGCGATGTCGCCGAGATCGATGTCGCTCATCAGGAACTTCGCCGCCTCGTCGGGGCGCCCCTCGGCCGCGATCAGCTTGCCGAGCTCGATCTTGCAGTCGAGGTGGCGTCCTTGCTCCCAGCCCCGGCGGAACCAGTCAACGGCCTCCGGATCGCCATCCTCGCGCAGGAGTACGCCGAGTCCGTAGGCGCACCCGGCGTGCCGTTCGGCGACGGCGCGGTAGAGCGCGTCCGCTGCCTGCCGGTCGCCCCGGATCTTCCGGTACCGGGCAAGCGTGTAATGCGAGAAGGCGTCGCCGGCCGCCACGGCCTGCTCCCAGTACGGGATGCCTTCGTCCACGTGCTTGCCCAGCACGAAGAAGTCGGTGTGTCGGCGGGCGGTCTTGGCGTCGCCGGCGCGGGCGGCTGCGACGAGCGCCTCTCCGTGGGCCTGTATGTCCTGCGTCATGATCGTATCGTGCCAGGTAGCGCCAAGGGGCAGTCAGCTGGCGGCTGTTGTCTTCCGGCATGGGCCGGTGTGCGAGGGGCTGCCTCGACGCGGCCGGGTTCGACCAGGCGGTCCGGGCAGAGCGCGCTGTTGGCCCCAACCGCGCTCGGGTTTCATGCACAGGGCTCTGGGCCATGCCGCTCGGCCAGCGTCCGCATCACATCCCAGGCCGGCGCAGAGTGCGTCTCTGTCCCAGCGGCCAAACGCCCGTGCGCGGCCGCCGAGCACACCCCGTCACTGCAAGGCTGAGCCTGGCCGTACGGGTCGTCTGCGCGAATCGCCCACTGCCCGGCGGCAGGGATGCCGCCACCGGTCAGCCGAGGCAGCGGCCGTCAGCATCACCACCGTGCTGTGCAGTGACAGGAACGGCGGTGACGGGGTGAACACGGCGGCACGGCCGCGCTGGGCGGGCCGGGCGGTTCGGGCAGCGGGTGGGTACGGGGTGCGAGGAGGGCCATGCCCGCAGCAGGACGGCGGCGCATCTCATGCCCGCAGCACCCGCTGGGGGACCGGACCACGTGGCGGCCCGGAATTCCCCCCATAAGGCCGGTACCCGGCCTTTGCGCGGATGGCGGGCTCAACGGGCCTGGCCGCGCATGGCGTTACGGCGCGCATCCACCGCACTCACTCACGGCATGACGACGGATCGGTTGCCCCTCCAAGGTAGGTTCCTCAATCGCGCTTGCTGTCTGCTTACTCACCGACAACTCGGCTTACTACGTGCGCCGTTGTAAGACTCCTGCTGCCTGCAGAAGTCCCGGCCAAGAGGCCTGTCGCGGCCAGGGGAACCGATACGCTGGAGGGCGGCCGTGAACCGGGGGCAGGGCTGGGGGCGGGGGCATGGATCCACGGATGCAGTTGTCGGTGGGCGGGTACGTCTGCGAGCGCGAGCTCGGCCGGGGCGGGCAAGGTGTGGTGTGGCTCGCCCGAGACCGGACGGGGCGGCAGGTGGTGGTGAAGTTCCTGTTGCCTGGCAAGGAGTACGACGAGGTCGCGCTCGCTCGTGTACGCCGGGAGTTCGGCGCGGCGAGCCGGGTCGGTGAGCTGGCAACGGCGCGGGTCCTGGACGCCGATCTGTCCGGGCGACATCCGTATATCGTCAGCGAGTTCGTCCCGGGTCCCACGATCCACCAGCACGTGGCCGCCAACGGCCCGCTGACTTCCGGGCGGCTCCAATCCGTGGCGCTGGCCGTAGCGCACGCGTTGGCGCAGGTGCACCGGGTGAGTGTCGTGCACCGGGACATCAAGCCGTCCAACATCCTGCTTTCCCCGGACGGACCGCGGATCATCGACTTCGGTATCGCACGTGACGACCGGTTGCTCGAGTCGGCGCTCACCACACCGGGCAGTGTGCTCGGCTCGCCCGCGTACATGTCGCCTGAGCAGGTCCAGTCGCTCCGGGTCAGCAGCGCCTCCGATGTGTTCTCCCTCGGTGGCACCCTGTACTTCGCCGCGACGGGGCGGCATCCCTTCGAGGGGGAGAGCGATTACGAAGTGCTCGTCGCCGTGTGCGAGCGCGACGCGGATCTCTCGGCGGTGCCGGAGCCGGTCCGTTCGGTCATCGCCGACTGTCTGCGCAAGGAGCCGTCGGAACGTCCCACTGCTGCCCAGCTCGTCACCCGGCTCGCGGAGGCGGTGGAGGCGACGGAGGGGGCGCAGACAGAGTCGCGTACGCCGCAGCCGCAGCCGCAGCCGCAGCCGCAGCGGCAGCCGCAGCCGCAGCCACCGCAACCGCCAGGAGGCGGGAGTGCCGGCCCCAGCCCCGCTATGGGCGCCAAGCAGCCGCGGCTGTGGGGGTTCGCGGCCGGTAGTGCCGCAGTGGCAGTACTGCTTGCCATCGTGCTCAGCACCACCTCGGGAGGATCGCCGTCGCAAGGCGGCCCGCAGGCTCATGATTCGGCCTCCGCCTCCTCGGCCGCGTCATCCGGGAGAACCAAGGGCTCCGCGATCTCCCAACCCCTCTCGTATACCGATGATTTGACCGACTCAGGCGACTGGTCGCACAAGGACCCGACCCTGGGGAAGATCACGCACAAGGGCGGGACCATGCTGGCGAGTCCCGGGACCCAGCTGGAGGTGTGGCCGCAGGCGCCCTTCGAGCCGTCCTCGTTCGCGGTACGGCTGAGCACCCAGACGGCCTGGTACGGGGGCGAGGGCGGCGTCGGACTCTGGTGCAACGGCTCGGGGGACTACCGCAAGGGTTCCCGCTGGGCGACCTACCTGACGACGGGCCAGGAGGCTCTGATCGTACGCGAGTTCAGGTTCGAGGGAACTTTCCAGCACGACCGCGTTGTCGAGGTCGACCTCGCGGACGTGGGCCTGAAGGTGGACAGCCGGCAGCAGATCGAGATGTCGATGAACTGTTCCGCGGCCGGCGAGGGCCGGATCAAGGTGGAGCTCGCCGTCGACGGCACCCGGGTCGCCACGTACACCGGAGAGGCTTTCGACGAGCGGAGCTGCGGTGTTGCCGCCTTCCACTACAGCGCGACCGACCCCCAAGGCACGGCCTTCCACGCGGGCTTCGAGCGCTTCACCGCGTCCGAGCCGCCGAAGAGCTGAGGGCGCGAGCCGCTCACCCGTGCCGGCTCCCTGCAGGAGCGAGTTATTGCCATATGCTCCTGCGGCACCCGGCGACGCATGGTCGCCGCTTCGCCTTCGGGTGTTAGCGCTGGGATGTCGGCAGCCACGACGTCGCGAGCGAGTTTGGGTACGCGGACGCCGCGGAAGGTCTCACCGCCGGGGTGAGGGCACCTCCGTGTGCGATTGACCGAGCGCGCGAGCTGATGTCAGGGGCCTGCTGCGCCCCGCCCCATGCCAGGTCTCCGCCGCCCGGAGGTAATACCTGAATTGAGTTTGGGTTCTGACCTCGGCTGCTGCGGATCTGTCGACCGCGCAAAGTCCGGCCGTGGCGTGTCAGTGCCTGCCGTTAGTCTTCTGCCGTGGGCAGCGTACGAGACCACGGTGGGGAACCCGCCTATGCGTGGCGAGATCTGTTGCAGCGCTGGAGTGACGAGTGGCTCGACCCCGTGCTGCATGAACAGGAGCGGGCTGAGCCGTTCCCCGATGAGGTCCGCAGGACCCGCTGGCTGGGTAGCGGCGGGGCCACTGGCGAGGAGGTGGACGCGCTCGAGGACCGCTTGAGTGCCAAGCTTCCTACGAGCTACCGGCAGTTTCTGCTGACGACCAACGGTTGGCTCAACACGACCCACGACATCGACCGGATCCTGCCGGTCCGGGAGGTGGGCTGGGCGCGGGACTTGGCCCCCGAGCTCGTCGCTGCTTGGACTGACGGGTACGGCGATGTCGGCTTTCGGGTCGACGACGAGGAGTATTTCGTCTACGGCGAGGCCCAGGACGCCGTCTCTTCCCGACCTGAGTACCTCCCGTACACCTTGAAGATCAGTCACACGCCGGAGGCCACCGACGTCTATCTCCTCAACCCGTGCGTGGTCACGCCTGATGGGGAGTGGGAAGCCTGGCACCTCGCTCATTGGCTGCCCGGCGCGGTCCGCTACCAGTCTTTCTGGGAGCTGATGAACGGCCAGTACAGGAGCTTCCGTGGCGAATGGTGACGGTCGCAGAACACCCGCCGGACGCCTGACGCCGAGCCTCCGGCCCGTGGTTCCCAATCCGCGCTGTGCAGCTTTCCCGCCGCGCAGGACGACGATTGACCTGCGCAACCGCACCCATGCGCCCGAGTCCCGAGGCTAAAACCCAAGCCAGGGCATGCTTCGGAAGCAGCCCGAGGTGCTGCTGGTTCGCTACTCCTGGCGCAGAGAGGCGAGCCAGCGTTCGTCCTGGAACTCGGCAGGGACCTCGTCATCCCATGGATCGATTCCGCGGCGTTCCAGTTCGTCAAACCACCGATCCCGCTGCGACTCGGGGAGGCGTCGACCGCACCAGGGACAGAAGTCGATCGTGATGCTCGAGTTGCCGCCGTCATGGATGATCAGCCCGTACTCCTGGAATTTGGGGCTGAAGCCAACCAGTGCGTCCGGGCAGGCGAAGGGGGCGTCGTGCTGGTCGCAGCGCACGTTCACGCGGCTGGTCATCGCCTCGCAGCAGTGATTGGTCATGACCTCGGCTCTCCATTGATCGGCACCATGTCCAGAAGTAGATCACGGCCTGTGATGGTGACCGGGTGGCACGTAGGGACCTGGCGGAGGTGCAGTGGGTTGGTGCTGGAGGCGTTGTTCCCGACGGGCAGGAAGCCAGGCCGTCCACCGGCTGGAGCCGACGGCAGCCGATGTGAGGCATGCGGTTCCGGGTCCGCGCTGGTATCCCGCGGCGGGACATGCCCGCCCAGGACGACGGTTCGCGGATTCGGGTGTACGACCTGTTCCGCCGCTGCCAGAGTGACGGCATCTGGCGGATCTTGACGGCCTCGCAGACATGAGCCGACGCGAAGGGCCTGATCACCCAGGACCTCCACATCGACTCCACCGACTGCCGGGCCCACTTGGGCGTGTATCGAAAGTGGATCAAGATACTCGTTCCGGCCTTGGTATGTGTCATGCGATGCTCGCGTCATGACTGATCAACGTGAGGTTGCCATCGTCTGCTGGCCAGGTCAGGCTCCTTCCGTCCAGGATGGGCTGGCAGATCTGCTGGCGGCCTACCACCTGCAGACGCAGGCCGAGAAGGGTGAGGCCGTCGCCGGTGTGGATGGGTTGCCGGACCGCTACCGGGTAGAGATCGCGGATCCGCAGGCCGTGTTCGTTGACGATGTCGTGCTGCTGGCGTTGAGCGGGGACACAGCGGTGGGCTGCCTGGTGGTGACCGCCTCTGTCGATGGACGGTCCGAGGTCAAGAGGCTCTGGACGGACCCGGCGTTCCGGGGGCGGGGCATCGCGTCCAGCCTGGTCAGCGCCGCGCTCGTGCATGCTGCGGAAAGCGGCGTCAGCGCGTTGCGGCTGTCGGTGTGGAAGTGGCGGGCAGGCGCGATCGCCCTGTACGAGCGGCTCGGATTCACCGTCACCGAGTCGTGGGACGGGCGGGACCAACTGGTCTGCATGGAACGGGCCGTGTGAGGGGTCACAGCCATTCATTGAGCTTCTTCGATGTGGCCACCGATCGGGTGACGGCCCGTGCAGCGCAACGAGCGAGGCCCCCGGGCTGTTGATCGAGATGTCTGACGTCTCAATCACGTTGCTCGGGGGCCTCGTTGGTCGTCCATCCTGCCGCACTTGACCTGCCGCATGCACTCGTGGAGTGGGTCACCATGTTGATCGTCACCCGTGAGGGCGACCGGCGCTGCAAGCTCCGTCCGTCCCAGCGAGCGATGGTGGCACTGGTGTACCTGCGCGAGCACATCACTCTGGCGAAGATCGCTGCCGGGTTCGGGATCAGCGAGTCCACCGTGCATGCCTACACCAGCGCAGTCGTCGACCTCCTCGCCGCCCGTGCACCGGGTCTGCTGAAGACGCTGCGCGAGCATGATCCCGACTTCGTCCTGCTCGACGGCACTCTCGCCGAGTGCGACCGGGTCGGCGACGGCCGGGCCGACTACTCCCACAAACACCGGCGCCACGGCGTGAACGTGCAGGTCGTCACCGATCCCGGCGGCCGGCTGTTGTGGCTCTCGCCCGCCCTGCCGGGCCGCACCCACGACCTGACCGCTGCCCGCACCCACCGGATCATCCGGATCTGCGAGCGCCAGGGCGTTCCGATCGTGGCCGATCTCGCCTACCAGGGCGCCGGTCCGTGGCTGACTACGGGCATCAAACGCAGGCCCCTGAAGAAACTGACTCCCACCGAGAAGACTCGCAACCGTGCCCTGGCCGCAGCGCGCGCACCCGTCGAACGCGGAGTCGCCCGCCTGAAGTCCTGGCGGATCTTCCGCAGGTCCCGCTGCAGCCCCAACCGCATGACGTCAATCGCCAAGGCCGTCCTCACACTGGAGTTGCAACGCTGAAGAAGCTCATTGATGGCCGTGACGAGGACGGTCGCCTCGTAGCGGACCGCGAGCTTGTCATAACGCGTTGCCACGGCGCGGTGTCTTCTGAGGCGATTGATGCCGCACTCCACTGCATGCCGCGCCTTGTAGTCGCCGGGTCGAACTTCGGCGGCCGGCGGCCGGCAGTCGCGGGAGCGGCGTGTCTTGCGGTTGCGGGCTTGGTCGGCCTTGTCCGGGATGGTGCAGCGCATGCCACGCCGCCGCAGGTAGGCGCAGTTCTTGCGGGAGGCGTACGCCTTGTCCGCGCGGACCCTTTTCGGCCGGGTGCGCGGCCTGCCCGGCCCCAACCGGGGAACCCGGACACGGCCCAGGACGGCCTCGAACTGCGGGGAATTGCCCCGCTGCCCCGCTGTGATGACGATCGACATGGGCATTTGCCGCTGCTCGGCGGCCTGGTGCAGTTTGGTGGTCGGGCCACCGCGCGAGCGTCCGAGTCCATGGTCGGCCGGCTCGGCGACGACACCGCCGGGCGGCTCCTTGTGAAGGTCCCCCTTTCCGCGCCCCGGCAGCGTGCTGGTGGGCACGGATGACCGTGGAGTCGACGTTGAGGTCCCAGGTGATCAGGCTATTGGCGTCCGCCCGGGCCTTTTCCCTTCGGCAACAACGGCTCCAGCACGGCCCATTGCTCGTTCGTCAGATCTCCACGCGCGCCCCAGCTGTGTGCGGGTAGCGGGTTATGCGTTCGGGGCCGGATTCTTGAGTATCTCTGTCAGGGCGGAGATGCTGTGGTTGCCGTAGCCGGCCTCGACGGCTCGCTTCAGCAAGTCATGGAAGGGCTTGTGCCACTCCATGTCGAGGTTCGCTTCCTTGCCGAGTTCCTCGTCATGGGCGGCTCCAGCCAGGAACAGATTTACCGAGGACCCGGGCTTGCTGTAGTCGCCGCGGTCAATCTCCTCAGCGAAGACCGGCAGCACCGAGTTGATCATCTCGAACCACTTGATGCTGAACCGCACCATCGAGGCCACCTCAAGGCCACGCGCCTGCATTGCTGCCGCGCCCTGGAAGAAGCCGACGAGCGCGGGCAACAGGGTGCCGCCCACGGCCATTTCGTACAGGGCGGCGAGATCGGCATCGGTACCGAGGTAGACGGTGTCGCCGCCCAACACCCGCAGCGCCGACGCGAACTCGTCGAAGACGGTGTTGTCGCCGCCGTAATACAGGAGAGTGTCCTCAGCTCCGACGGCGGACGGCACGTTCTTGATCGCCCCGTCGAGGTATCGCGCGCCGTGCCGGAGCGTCCATTGGGCCATCTGACGGGCACCGGCCGGCGAACCGCTGTTCAGGCTCACAAGGGCCCGACCCTGGAGGGTGGCAGCGGCCGGTTCCAGGGCCTCGATGGTGTTCTCGTACGTGGTCAGGCAGGCGATGATCAGCGGACTCGCCGCGACTGCCTCGTCCACAGTCTGCGTGTGAACGGCGCCCTTGGACACGAGTGGTTCGGCCTTCGATGCTGTCCTGTTCCAGACGGTGGTCCGGTGTCCGGCGTCAATGAATGCTCCAGCTAATGCGCTGCCCATCGAGCCCAGCCCTATGACGGTCACGGGAGTGCGATGGCACCCGGTCATACGTTCTGCTCCTGCCTGATGCCGATGTAACTGGAGTGTGAAACGGGTCGAGTAGTCGGTATCGCACGGAATTGCTGTCCTCTCGGTGCGACGCCTGATCCATGCTGCGATGGCGCCAACATTTCTACAAGTACCTACAATTCTGTCTGGTACCCACAGTTTTGTTAGGGGGAGTGCTGGTGCGGAAGCGGAGCTATACCTGTGGCCTGGACGCTGCCATCGACGTCATGGGAGGGAAATGGAAGGGGTTGATCCTGTTCTGGCTCGGCGAGGGGCCGCTGCGCTTCGGCGAGTTGCGCCGGACGGTGGTGGGCATCAGTGAGCGGATGCTGATCCTGCAACTTCGGGAACTGGAGGCCAGTGGCCTGGTGCACCGCGAGGTCCATGACCAGGTGCCGCCGAAGGTGGAGTACTCACTGACCGAGTTCGGTCACTCGCTCCTTGCCGCTCTCACCCCACTCGGCCAGTGGGGTGAGGACCACATAGAGCGTCTGGAAGCGCTCCCGTGAGCCTGCCACACGAAAGTGCAGAGAAGGCGGCCGCGACGCCTCGGTCTCTGCGCCTACTGTCCGGTCCTCGGAAGGCGCCTCACCACCGATCTTGATGTGCCACGATCCCCATCGCGGCGGTGTGATCACAGCACCAGAGACGTCCTGGACAGCCCCGTTCAAAGGACTCAGCCACGGCTCTTGACTCGTCTGGCGGCTGCACTGCTCCGCGAGAACGCGACTGCGCCCGTGCGGGAGCGGTCGTAGACACTTCCTCCGGAAGATCGTCGACGGGACCCTGGCCCCCTGCGGCTGCCAAGCAGTCGAAGAGCTACAGGTACGCAACCAACCGCCAGGTCGTCACCGAAGGCGACTCCCGACTGGTCGTCGCCGTCGGCCGGACCACGGTCATCGCGGACGGTGGCTACCCGGGCACCGGCTTGGGCATGGCGCACCGCCACGAACCCTGCAAGACCGAAGTGCCCGAATGGAAGGAGGAGCACAACATGTCCCCCTCGAAAGGTCCAGGCCCCTCGTCGAGCACGTCTTCGCGCGGTGGGGATATGGAAGATCCTTCGTGACTGGCGTCTGATGGGCGAGGGCATTCACACGGCGATGCTCGGCATCAGCCGACTTCACCACCATGCCCTCACAATATGACTCTAGCCCTCTCCATGAGATCACCTTCAGGAGAACCCGAGGGAGACGGCCCCCAACCTCGCAGTGGCGGAGGGGGCTCAGTCGAGACAGAACTCGTTGCCCTCGATGTCCTGCATCACAATGCACGACTCGTTGTCCTCATCGGCAAGCAGTGTTCGCAGGTGTACCGCACCGAGCGCGACCAGTCGTGCGCATTCGGCCTCCAATGTGGCGAGGCGCTCTTCACCCACGAGTCCGGTGCCGGCCCGCACGTCGAGATGCACCCGATTCTTGACGATCTTCCCTTCGGGAACGCGCTGGAAGAGCAGGCGCGGGCCTGCACCCGAGGGATCACTGCACGCGAAGTACGTGACCTGATCCTCAGGCGGGAGCGAGCGATGGTAGTCCTCCCAAGTGGCAAACCCCTCCGGGACTGGCGGTACGACATACCCCAAGACCTCGCACCAAAAGCCGGCGAGGCGCGCAGGTTCTGCGCAGTCGAAAGTGACTTGGAACTGCTTGATCGATGACATCGGCGCACCATAGCAGGGGAGTTGGTACTCCAGTCCGACTTCGCGATCTTACGGTGGACTGAGCCCAGGCACGATGGTTGTCGCGCAGACGGACTTGTTGTCGCCAGGATCGCAGCAGGCGCATCGAGGAGAGACCTGTGCGGGATCGGCAGGGTCAGATGCACCTGCCGAAACAGAGCATGGTGCCGACGCCTTCGGGCGGTAACGCGAACGGGGGTAGGCACCAGGTGGACCTGGGGGGCCTCCACCAGTGCGTCGAAGTTCGGAACGCGTGAGGCTGAACTGGCTTTTGACGCGCCATGTTTGGAGGAACTTGTGGTCATCTTCGCCTCACCATCCTCGCGCACGGCAACGCGGTACCGCGGCGGCCTTTGGGCAGTAGGGACAGTCGTCTGCTGCGGCCTGATGCTGAGCGGGCCGACCGTCGCCACCGCCGCCCCTGCGCCCACCGCCCATGCCCAGGCGCAGGCGCAGGCGCAGCGCGAGGAGCGTGGCCGGGGCGTGCTGGTCTCCGCCGAGAAGCTGTACACGCTCGCGACCCCGCGGGCGGTGGCTGCCGAGCTGGGCAGCGCCGGGTTCGAAGACGGCACCGTCCGGTACGGCGTGGTCGCGTACCGGCTGGTCTACCGGACCGTCGATCCGCACGGACGGCCCACCACGGCGAGCGGGCTGCTCGTGCTCCCGCTCAACAGTGAAAGACGGTTGCAGGCCGTCTCCTTCGCGCACGGCACTGGCAGTCACAAGGACGATTCCCCGTCCATGCGGCGCGGCGCTTTCGTGTCAGCGCCGGTGATCGCGCATGCTTCGGCGGGTGCTGCGGGTGTGGCGCCCGACTATCTGGGGATGGGCAAGGGCCCCGGTTTGCACCCGTGGATGGACATTGGCTCCGAGACCACGGCATCCCTGGACATGCTGCGGGCGGCCCGCGCCTTCGTGCCGCGGACCGGACATGTGCTGGAGCGGGAGGTTATGGTCACCGGCTTCTCGCAGGGCGCCTCGGCGGCACTGGGGCTCAGCCGGGCTCTTCAGGCGGGTGAGGACCGCTGGTTCAGACTGGGCGCGCTGGCACCGGTCAGCGGCGCATACGACTTCGGTGGAACGGAGTTGCCCGCCTTGCTCGACGGCAAGGTGGAACCCAAGTCCGGTGTGGTGTACGCGGCCTACACCCTGGTGGCGTTCCAACGGCTCCACGACATCTACGACAGCCCCGGCGAGGTCTTCCGAGCCCCGTACGACAGCACCGTCGAGGCGCTCTTCGACGGCGCGCACACGGGGGAGCAGCTGATGCGGGGTACCCCGGGCACTGTCGACGAGCTGCTGACCGAGCACGGCCGCGAGCTGCTCGCACATCCGACGGGGCCGCTGGCAGCAGCGCTGCGCACAACCGATGCCGTATGCACGGACTGGGCTCCCCGTGCCCCGGTCCGGCTCTATATGGCGACTGGGGACGAGCAGGCCGTCAACGCCAACACGGAGCGCTGCCGGGCTGCTCTGTTCAGGAAAGGCGTGGACGCCCCGGTCGTTGATCTTGGTGCTGTCGAATACCACGGATCCCGTCACCTGGGATCCAATGTCGCGGCCACGTCGTCGATCGTGCGCTGGTTCGGTGAGCTGCGCCAGCAGTGACGTGAACGTGGCAGGTGCATCGGGTGACTATGCCGTGCTGGCCGCGCTGATGGTGACAAGCGGCGTGCTTACCCGTGACAACCACCCTGCCTCAACCGCTGACAGACCAGCAAGATCGGCTGCTCTCCTTGGTGACAACATCTGCACACGGACGCGGGTGCGGACGGGTCGGCCACCGCGTGATCATCGGGGGTTGGGTGGACTCCTGAAGATCGTGCGGTGGCTGTGGGCCAAAGCGTAGACCCTGCCCGCTGGCAGGCGATGTTCGACCAGGTCATGGCCCGGATCGCGGGACGGTACGGGCGAGTTGAGCCACGAGTGGCCGCCCGCGCCTATCTGCTCGGGGTGCTGTCGAGTATCGAGCGGAAGAACTGCTGGCAGCTGGCCGAGCAGGCCCGATTCGCCCGGCCCGGGCCGATGCAGTGACTGTTGCGCTACGCCCGCTGGGTCGCCGATGCCGTCCGCGACGACCTGCGCTCCTGTGCCGCCGACCATCTCGGCACCGACGGCGCGGTACTCATCGTGGACGAGACCGGCTTCGTGAAGAAGAGTCACGCCTCGGCAGGCGTGCAACGGCGGTACACCGGCATCGCAGGACGCGTCGAGAACTCCCAGGTGGGCGTGTTCCCCGCCCCGGCCGCCGAACGGGGACGGGCTCTGATCGACCGCCGGCTCTACCTGCCCCAGCATTCCTGGTGCACGGATCCCGAACGCCGCCAGCAGGCCGGGATACCCGAGGCAGCGCAGTTCGCGACCAAGCCCCGCCTGGCCGGGGAGACGATTACTGCCGCGCTGGACGCCGGCATCACCGCCTCCAGGGTGACCGGCGACGAAGCCTACGGCCAAGACCCCCACCTGCGGCCTACCCTGGAGGAACGCGGCATCGGCTACGTACTGGCCGTCGCCTGCTCCACCCGGGTCCGGATCGACCAAGGCCGCACCGTCATCCGCGCCGACGTCCTCGCACACCGCCTGCCCGCCCCGGCGTGGCAACCGCACAGTGCCGGATGAGGTGCAAAGGGCCCGCGCCATTACGACTGGGCCAGGATCCACATCGGCAGCGGCAGCCAACGCCATCTGCTGATCCGCCGCAACTGCACCACCGGCGAACTCGCCTTCTACCTCTGCTGGTCACCCACCGCGGTGACACTGGCCGAACTGGTCCGCGTCGCCGGTATCCGCTGGAGCGTCGAGGAATGCTGCCAGGCCGCCAAGAGTCACATCGGACTCGACCACTACCACGTCAGGCACTGGACCTCATGGCACCGGCACCCCAACCTCGCCATGCTCGCTCTGGCCTTCCTGACCGCCGTCGCCGCCGGCACGGCCCCCGACCCGCCCGCCGACCGGCCCCACCCGGCCCGCGGCAGCGACCCGATCTCCTTGACCGTCCCGGAGGAAGCGCAGGCCACGGCGCAGGTGGCCGCGCTCGGCGCGGCCGGAGGCCGGACCCCGTGCCGACGCTGCAGACGGCCTCTTGCGTGCGGTACGGCGTGTGCGGATGCGCGGCGCTCGCTGGCGCGATCTGTGCCGTTCAGTCATCCCTGGCCACCGTGAAGCCGTCCTCAAGCGTGGAACGCGCGGCGTGCCCGTGACGGCGTATGTGCCAAGGAACGTAGCCCATACTCCACCCGCTCCCGACCAGCAGTGCGGACTAAGCACTGCCGGAACTGCGCGTGCCGATCCTCTCCGAGCCCGCGCCCCGGAGTACCTGAACATCGCTTTTGATCGTGCGTTTTTCGTACCGATGATCTAATGTCGCGCTGTTCTCAGGGGAGGGGATGACGCATGGGGCGTGGGGGCTGGTGGGCTGCGGTGTGCGCGGCCGCAGTGCTGGTGGTGACAGGGTGCGGGCAGCGAGCGGCGGAGCACGAGGCTGACTTCACGAGCGCCGAGGAACTGCCGGAAAGGCTCGGCGCGGACGGCATCACCATCTCGGTCGGCGACCCCGAAGCGCCAGTGAAGGTGCACCTGTATGAGGATCCCCGCTGTCCGTACTGCGAGGAGTTCGAGACCACCGGCGGCGGTCCGCAACTGCAGGAGGCGATGCTGGACCGTTGGGCCAGAGTCGAGTACACCCTCGCATCCTTCCTGGACGACCGGGTCGGCGGCACCGGGTCGAAGAAGGCGGTCAACGCGCTGCGCGCCGCGCTGGAGGAAGGCAAGTTCGTGGAGTACCACGAGGTGCTCTACGCCAACCAGCCCGAGGAGAGCGTCGACGGCTACACCGACGCCTACCTGCTTCAACTGGCCGGCAAGATCAAGGGCTTGCGCAGTCCACAGTTCGACGCGGCCGTGAAATCCATGAAGTACCGCGCCTTCGTTACGGCCTCCCAGAAGGCCTACGAGAAGGCCGGGGGAGCAAAGGAACCCGAAGGCCCCGGCACACCCACCGCGGTGATCAACGACAAGCAGATCCCGCTGCAGTACAACGCCCTCCTCCTGGAGAGCGATGCCTTCGCCGAATTGCTGCAGCGGATCTACGACCAGCCCCGAGAGTGGGAGGACACCGCTCTGTAAGCCCTATAGGCATTCCTAGTGCCACATCAGGCAAACTTCGACCTGTTTGCCAGTGAGAGGATCACTAGTAGTGCTTCGTTAGGTTCTGGTTCTGCTTGGGGTGAGGGGGCGGCCGCAGGTGGTGCAGGTACCGTCCCAGCAGCGCAGCAGGTCCTGCAACGCGTCGAGGACCTGGTAGAGACTCAGGCTGTCGTGCGGGCTTTTGGGTCGTAACGCCGCAGGGTGAGGAAGGCCTGGGCGGCGGTGACGAGGGTGACGTGGTGGTGCCAGCCGCGCCAGGTGCGGCCCTCGAAATGGTCCAGGCCCAGCCCGTGCTTGAGCTCGCGGTAATCGTGCTCGATACGCCAGCGCATCTTCGCAAAGCGCACCAGGTCGGCGATGGGGGTGGTGGCGGGCAGGTTGCTCATCCAGTAGCCGGTGGGTGCGTCGGCGTCTTCGGGCTGTTCCACCAGCAGCGTCCGCAGCGGCAGCACCCCGTCCCACCGGCCGCGTCCACCGGCCTGTTCCTGCGCGGTGCGGGTAGCTTCCTTGCCCGAGGGCCGCACCTCAAGCACCGCAAAGCGTGAGGTCATCGTTCCTTTGCTGCCTTGGCGCCAGGTGACGGTTTCGAAGCGGGCGTGCGCATCGATGAGCTGGTGCAGGGGGCGGGCCGGTTCGCGATAGCGGGGCAGTGTGGGCGGGCCCAGGCCCTGGTAGGGCGGCAGATATGGGATGGCATTGGCCGGGCGGGCGATCTCCTTGGGCTCGACGGCCATGATGTAGGACCAGCCGCGTTCCTCCAGGGCCAGGCGGAAGGCGACGCTGCGGCCGTAGCCGGCATCGGCCACGAGCACCGGCACCGACGGCAGCCAGTCCGCCAGCCTCTCCAGCAGCCCCAACGCCAGACGCGGCTTGGTCACATGCCCGATCTCGTCGGGCACGCCCGCAGCCGTGCGCCGCGGGAGGTCGTGGGCCCATTCCTCGGGCAGGAACAGCTCCCACTCCAGCGGGCAGGAGGCGGTGTCGGTGGCGGCGTGCACGCTGACGGCGACCTGGCAGTTGGCCCGTTTGCCCAACGCTCCGCAGTACTGCCGGGCTACCCCGACCGAGGCCCGCCCGTACTTGGGAAACGACACGTCGTCGATGACCCACACATCGGGCTTGACCACCTCGACCAGCCGCTCGGCGATCCGCCGCCGCACCGGCGTCCACTGCCATGGCGACTGGTTGACGAACTGCTGCAGGGCCTGCATGTTCCCGTCCGGCAGCCGCTGGGCCATCGGCTGGATCGACTTGCGCCGGCCGTCCAGCATCAACCCCCGCAGATAGCACTCGCCCTTGGCCCGCTGATCCTTGCGCGGCACCGAGGCGAACACATCGGCCACGAACAGCGCCAACGCGGCCCGTAATCGGTTCACTTCATGCGTGTCCACACTTCCAACATGCTCTTGATCAGCACAAACGCATAGACCTAACGAAGCACTACTAGGGCCTGTCCTGTCGATCTCGGCCGTCCAACGGTCACACTCCGATGAAGCTCACCGTTTCCGTCATGTCCGCCCGCCCGGTGCGCAGTTGCGGCACGCCCTCCTTCTCGAACCCCACTGAGACGCCGCAGAACAGCACGAGTCCGTCATCGGCTCCGACTGCCCGGCTGACAGTCTCCCGGTACACGGTCCACATCACCTGGGGGCAGCTGTGCAGCCCCTCGGCCCTCAATAACAGCATGACCGTCTGCAGGTACATTCCCGCGTCAGCCCACTGTCCGGGCCCCATCGCCCGGTCGAGGTAGCAGAACAGGACGGTCGGCGCCCCGAACGCCTCCGAGTTCAAGGTGGCGATCTTCCTGGGCCGGTCTGGGTCGTCGCGCTCGATCCCCAGCGATTCGTACCGCTGGGCGGCGGCAGCAGCAAAGCGGTCCAGATACGGCGAGGCCAGCCCGTCCGGGTACATCGGGTATTCACGCTCCTCGCCGGGGTCCCCCGCCAGTGCCCTGGCTGTCGCGGTCCGCTTGAGTTCCGCCAAGGGTTCACCGGTCACGACGTACAGATGCCACGGCTGGAGGTTCCCGCTGGACGGAGCCCGCGTCGCTGCGGTCAGCACTCGTTCGAGTACCTCCTTGGGCACGGGCTCATCGCTGAACGCCCGCACGGCCCGGCGACTGTCCACGGCCTCATACACATCCACGTCTTCGCGTCCTCTCATTCAACCGGGCCCCTCCACCGTATTCAGCCGTCAGTACCGAGCATCGCCGGGGGTTGGGGCGTCCCGACGATCAGTCCAATCGTTGATAGGACTGTGGGAGACAGAGGCGACTTGACGGATGCTCAGTGGAAGCGGCTGGAGCCGCTTCTACCGGTCAGCAATGGGCGTTGTGGCAGGTGGCGGGACCACCGCCAGGTCGTGAACGGGGTGCTCTACCGGATCCGCACGGGCGTGCACTGGCGCGATCTGCCGGAGCGATACGGACCGTGGAAGACGGTGCACCAGCGGCATCGCCGCTGGTCGGCGGACGGAACGTGGGAGAGGCTCCTGCGGCGGATCCAGGCCGAGGCGGACGCGGCCGGCGAGATCGACTGGGACGTCTCGGTCGACTCGACGTCCGTGCGCGCACACCACCACGCTGCCGGCGCCCGGTACGCTCCGCCGCCCGCCATCAAAGGGGGCTCCGCTCAGGCCGTCAGAGCCGCTCGGGTTTGGGCGGAACTGATCGACCGGCCGGCGGAGGTGGTGAGGGAGGTGAGGCGCTCGGCCGGGCGTGCGGCGGGTTCACCACCAAGATCCACCTGAGCGCGGACGGCCGCTGCCGGGTGCTCTCGCTGGTCATCACGCCCGGGCAGTGCGCCGACCGCACCCAGTTCGAGGCGGTCATGGACCGGATCTGCGTGCCACGGCTGGCCTGCGGCAGGCTACGTACGAAGCCCGACAGCGTCGGTGCCGACAAGGGGTACAGCAACCGCCGAACTCGCCGCTACCTACGCAGAGGCGGAATCCGGCACGTCATCCCGGAGAAGGCCGACCAGGCAGCCAACCGGGTCCGACGCGGCAGCTCCGGGGGCCGACCGCCCGGTTTCGACAAGGACCGCTACAAGAAGCGCAACACCGTCGAACGGGCGATCAATAAACTGAAGGCCTTCCGCGCGGTTGCAACCAGGTTCGACAAGCGTGGCTACGTCTACCTCGGAACCGCTACCGCAGCCGCGCTCGTCATCTGGCTCCACTCGTGATCGCCAGGACACTGCCTAGTAGTGCTTCGTTAGGTCTATGCGTTTGTGCTGATCAAGAGCATGTTGGAAGTGTGGACACGCATGAAGTGAACCGATTACGGGCCGCGTTGGCGCTGTTCGTGGCCGATGTGTTCGCCTCGGTGCCGCGCAAGGATCAGCGGGCCAAGGGCGAGTGCTATCTGCGGGGGTTGATGCTGGACGGCCGGCGCAAGTCGATCCAGCCGATGGCCCAGCGGCTGCCGGACGGGAACATGCAGGCCCTGCAGCAGTTCGTCAACCAGTCGCCATGGCAGTGGACGCCGGTGCGGCGGCGGATCGCCGAGCGGCTGGTCGAGGTGGTCAAGCCCGATGTGTGGGTCATCGACGACGTGTCGTTTCCCAAGTACGGGCGGGCCTCGGTCGGGGTAGCCCGGCAGTACTGCGGAGCGTTGGGCAAACGGGCCAACTGCCAGGTCGCCGTCAGCGTGCACGCCGCCACCGACACCGCCTCCTGCCCGCTGGAGTGGGAGCTGTTCCTGCCCGAGGAATGGGCCCACGACCTCCCGCGGCGCACGGCTGCGGGCGTGCCCGACGAGATCGGGCATGTGACCAAGCCGCGTCTGGCGTTGGGGCTGCTGGAGAGGCTGGCGGACTGGCTGCCGTCGGTGCCGGTGCTCGTGGCCGATGCCGGCTACGGCCGCAGCGTCGCCTTCCGCCTGGCCCTGGAGGAACGCGGCTGGTCCTACATCATGGCCGTCGAGCCCAAGGAGATCGCCCGCCCGGCCAATGCCATCCCATATCTGCCGCCCTACCAGGGCCTGGGCCCGCCCACACTGCCCCGCTATCGCGAACCGGCCCGCCCCCTGCACCAGCTCATCGATGCGCACGCCCGCTTCGAAACCGTCACCTGGCGCCAAGGCAGCAAAGGAACGATGACCTCACGCTTTGCGGTGCTTGAGGTGCGGCCCTCGGGCAAGGAAGCTACCCGCACCGCGCAGGAACAGGCCGGTGGACGCGGCCGGTGGGACGGGGTGCTGCCGCTGCGGACGCTGCTGGTGGAACAGCCCGAAGACGCCGACGCACCCACCGGCTACTGGATGAGCAACCTGCCCGCCACCACCCCCATCGCCGACCTGGTGCGCTTTGCGAAGATGCGCTGGCGTATCGAGCACGATTACCGCGAGCTCAAGCACGGGCTGGGCCTGGACCATTTCGAGGGCCGCACCTGGCGCGGCTGGCACCACCACGTCACCCTCGTCACCGCCGCCCAGGCCTTCCTCACCCTGCGGCGTTACGACCCAAAAGCCCGCACGACAGCCTGAGTCTCTACCAGGTCCTCGACGCGTTGCAGGACCTGCTGCGCTGCTGGGACGGTACCTGCACCACCTGCGGCCGCCCCCTCACCCCAAGCAGAACCAGAACCTAACGAAGCACTACTAGCAAGCGCCGGGAATGACGGTCTCGGATCAAACGGAGGCGGAGAGGCATCGAGAGTGGCCGCTGATGAGCCTTGGACGGGTGACGATCAAGATCACAACGATGGGTGTCATGCGCGCTGGCAAGCGTCGTTGAACCGCTCGACTGCCCAGTCCGGCTACAGGGACGAGTGGTATGACGCCCAGTGCGGAGGATGCCTCTTCTGGATCGCGTTGAGCGGGCAACTCGGCCAGGACTACGGGGCGTGCAGCAACCCGGGCTCGTCATTCGATGGGCGAGTGCGGTTCGAGCACGACGGCTGCGAGAACGTCGCCGGTCGCGCCGACGGCTCGTTCGGGTAGCGGTCGGTCAAGCGACGTTGGCTCTGGTCACGACCTTGCCCAGGCGCTCATCTGCGGCGTGGTTGTTCCGCCAGATGATGTAGCGGCGGATCATGGGCCTCGATCCGGTTGAGGCAGGAACTGTTGGTCGGGGTGTAGGCGATCTCGACGTTGTTCGCCGCCGCCCAGGTCCCGACCCGCTGGCACCGCTTGGTGGTCAGGTGGGGTGAGTAGTTGTCGCAGACGATCGCGTTCCGCACGTCCGCCGGGTGCAGCGAGCGCAGGTAGCGGTGCGCAATGGCTCAACCAGGGGCCCGGCTCAGCACCGCCCCTGCGCCGTGGGTGCCGTTGAGCCATATGATCACGGGGCTCGATGCCAGCGTTCTGCGGCCGCGGGAACGGGGACAGCAGAGATGCTGTACGGCTTCGGCGTTCCCCCGGGTGGTGTCAACCACCAAATCAGCGTCACCTGTCTCGAAAAGTCCCACCGAACTTCGAGAACGACGTACGCATCGCACCGTGCACGTTCAGTGGCCAACCAGGGCGTTGTGACCTGGCCTCTGTGGAGAATTCGGCTGGAGGACGATGCGGGCTACGACTCCTGACAAACGTGGTGGGCTTGACCTGGTCAGCGGTCGGTGTCGTGCAGGAGGCCGCCGGGTAGCGGGACGCGGCAGCCGCGCGATCGCACGCGATAAACCCGGCGACGTCGATGGCAATCCCCGGGATACTGGTCGCCCATGGATGAGGTCAAGGTCGTCGTCGCCCATTCCGAGCGCGCGACCCTGCGCGTCGGCGATGTCTTCCTGAAGGTGGATGTCGATCAGGCGCGCATCGACGCCGAGGTCGAGGCGATGTCTCTCGCGCCGGTCCCGACCCCGAAGGTCCTGTGGCGCAAGCCGCACGTGCTCGCGATGTCCGCGCTTCCCGGGACGACGCTTGGGCGCCTCGGCGGGCCGTCGACCGGGTCACCGGCGGAGTGGGCCGCGGCGGGCGCCGCCATCCGGAGGCTGCACGCAGCGCCCCTGCCGCCCCGGCCCGGCCGGGCAGGCCGGAGCATCGTCACGCTGGCGGCGGAACTCGACGACGAGTGCGAGTTGCTCGTGACCAATGGCGTTCTGCCCGACGACCTGGTCACCCGCAACCGCCAGGTCGCCGAGGCCGCGCTGCGGCCGTGGACTCCGGCTTTCACACACGGCGATCTGCAGATCGCGCACGTCTTCGTCGACGGCGATGAGGTCACCGGCATCATCGACTGGTCCGAGGCGGGTCAGGGTGATCCCCTGTACGACCTCGCCACCTTCACGCTCGGACATGAGGAGCACCTCGACGACGTCATCGCCGGCTATGGCACGGACATCGACCTCGACGTGATCCACGCGTGGTGGTCGTTGCGAAGCCTGGTGATAGTTCGCTGGCTGATCGAACACGGCTTCGACCCCTTCGCGCCGGGCTGTGAGGTCGATGTGCTGCGATCCCGGATGTGAGGCTGCGCGGGCCTGGCTGCTGTGACTGCGTTCTGATACATCGAGCGGGCCGGCGATTCTGGTGTACAGCACGAACAGAATCCCGCACGGCACCCCTGCGAATATCCAGACGCTCACGACCCGGACGTCGCGGATTGGCGGGACGACCTTTTATCCCGGCAGATGAGTTGGGAAGTGGCCCACCGGCCTTCGCTCGGGCTGCGTCGTTCCTGAACTGCACGCTCTGCGGGGCCTCTCTCAAAGGGGTTGAACTGCTCGAGTGGACAGGCAGGGATCTGGCTCGGGGAAACGTCGACGTCAGCTTCGTCTTCGAGACGAGTCGGGTGACCGTCTTCAATGCTCTCGACGAGAACGGCCTGAGCTTCGCCCCACCTGATCGGCATCAGCGGTCCCACCCGCTCCGCTGGATCCCCTGGAGTTGGTACGCGGTCGGGCCGGTACACCGCGTCGTCCGCCTGCGTGACTGACGCGCAGAGCGTGAAGACCGCCACCAGCATCCCTAACCTGAGCCGTGGCGCGACGCCGGCAAGAAGTTCGTGGGCCGCAAGCACAGCATGGTCACCGACATGGGCCTGGTTGGGGCCGCAGCCGGTTCACCCTTCGAGCCACCGCATCAGGCGATGGTCGTCGCGGTGGGCAGTCGGTCGGGGAACGTGACGCCGGTCAGTTCCTCGGACAGGGTCCACAGGCGGCGGGCGGAGCCCGGGTCGCTGGCCGTCCTGGCCCGACCGACGAGCGTGGGGGCGCCGGTGCGCTCGCCGCTGCCGTCAGGGCCGACGTAGCTGGCGCCCGGCAGGTCCTGCGTCGCGGTGCACAAGGTCCGTAGCGCGCCTGCCGTGCTGTCCCTGAGAGATGAATGCGGATGCCGCGTTCACGGCGAAGCGGCGCACCGCGCTGGGGTCGTTGCTGGTCAGGTTGGTCTTGGCCCACCCGGGGTGTGCGGCCATGGCACGCACGGGGGGAGCCGGCGGCGGGGAGGCGGCGCTGGAGTTCCAGGGTTAACAACAGGGTGGCCAGCTTGGACTGGCCGTAGGCGCCCGTCGGGGTTGTACTTGCCCGTCAGGTTTGGGTTGTCGAAGTTGATGCGGGTGCTGGCAGGGATGCGGTGCGCGTTGGAGGAGAGGCTCACGACACGGGCGGTGATGTGCGACAGTAGCAGGTTGGTCAAGGCGAACGGCCCGAGGTGGTTGGTCGCGAACTGCGTCTCGAAGCCGTCCTTGGTGGTGCTTTCGGGGGTGTTCATGACGCCCGCGTTGTTGATCAGGATGTCGAGGTCGCCCTGCCAGGCGGTGGCGAACTCTCGGATCGTGGAGAGGTCCGCCTCGTCGAGCCGGCAGACCTCCAGCGTGCCGCGGGCGCCCTTGACGGTCGTGGCGGCGGCCTCGCCACGGCCGGGGTTGCGCACGGCGAGCACGACGGGGGTGCGGGCTCGGGCAAGGGCGTCGACGGTGGCGATGCCGAGCCCACTGACGCGTCCGGCACGACGCAGGTGGATCAGGGGCCTCAAGGATGGCGCCCTGCCGGAGCCGCAGGCGGCGAAGTGGATCTGCCCCGCATGCCCGAGTACATCCGTCGCGGCGTGCGCTCGGGCCATCTCATCGCTTTGGCCTCCACCGACGGAGTGTGCGTTGTCGAGATCAATCAGAGCGCCGGCAGGAAAACACCGGGCCGCTTCCTCAAGAGTCTGGTGGGCACCGGCACGAGGCTGGCTCCTGCGGACTTGCCGGCTGTGGCCCTGAACCCCACGACGGTTTGGCTGACGGACGTCTGGGGAGCTGCGGCGGTCCACCGTCTCCCGCAGGAGATCCTGCCGGCCTCCCTCTCCGACCTCGGCGCGCGAGAGTTCCTCTCTACAGTCGGCTTCCCCTGTGTCACCGGGTCCGGCCACTCGGCGACGCATTCCGCGCGCGACCGTGCGATCCGTCGTCGGGGCCCCGGTCACGGAATCGCCGTGACCGGGGCTCTGGGATCAACTGCCGCGGAAGATGCCGACCGCCGCTAGTTCCGGTACCGGAACACGATCCGGCCGCGCGTCAGGTCGTACGGCGGGAGCTCCACCAGCACCCGGTCTTCCAGCACGATCTTGATGTAGTTCTTGCGGATCTTCCCGCTGATATGCGCGAGTACCTGGTGGCCGTTCTCGAGCTCCACGGTGAACATGGCGCTGCGCAGGCACTCGACGACCTTGCCCTCGACTTCGATGACGTTCTTGTTCTTCGTCATCGCACCAGCTCCAGGTTGCTGCTCATCGGCCGGGCGCCGACGCCTTCGAACAGCGCCGAGGCCGCTCGGTTGGACTCGTGTACTTCGGTCCAGGCCGCGGCGAAACCGGAGCTGTGCAGCGTCCCCAGCGCGTGGGCCAGCAGCGCCCGCGCGATGCCGCGGCGCTGCTCGCCGGCCCGGACCGCGAGCAGCCCGATGCGCGGCCGGTTCACCGGCACCACCCGGATCAGACCCAGGTAGCGGTCCGGCGCCGCGGCCACCGCGTACTTCGACGGGTCGACGATGGTGTCGCCTTCGGGACGGGAAATCACCTCCGCGGGCATCGACTGCCACCCGACGGTCGCCTCGACTTCGTCACGGATCGCGCGGTCGACCGCCCGCAGCAGAGTCTCGTCCGCTTGACCGGCGGGCACGATCGTCACGCCCGAAGGCGGCACGACGGCTTCGAGCCCGGTGACCCGCGGGTCGGTCGGCACGGCGTACTCCCACTCGCGGCGCCGGATCGTGAAACCGGCCCGCCGCCAGCCGGCCGTCAGCTCGACATCGGCTTCGTCGACCACCGTGTAGAGCGGCGCCGGCAGTTCCGCCAGCATCGCCTCGGCGAGCCGGTCGAAGGTGGCGTCGTGCCAAGCGTCGATGCTGATGAACAAGCGTCCGTCGGGCCGGTGTTCCGCATGCCCGCGGCCGACGACCAGGTCGTCATCCAGTGCATGCCATTGCCTGTCCGCGACGCGCGTGATCATCACCGCGTTCTCGCTCAGGCCAGATGTGAAAGGCTTCGTGTTCATCGGAGTCCCCTTCCAGGAGAGCCTCGATCTCAGGCGCTCCCGGCGACACCGAATGTCAGCCGCCGGACCGTGACGGGTTGAGGGAGCACCCACGGGTAACTGTGTTCACGGGGCTCACCTCCATACGACGACTTCACGGTCCACCGCGAAAGTAGCAACGGGGGACCGCCTTGCTCAAACGATTTCCCATGAGCTCGTAACGCGACAGCGATCGCGATCCGGGCTTCTGGGGGCGTCTCCAGCAGATGAGGCTGCAAGTCAACGAGAGGAAGAAGCCGTGGAGTTCGACGAGCCAGGAGCGCTTTGGGCCCGGTCGGGCGGCCAGGAGATGAGAGGAGTCGATCACCGCTCGCGACCGGTCCGGCTTGGGGGTAGGCGGTTTTGTCAGGGCCAGTAGGCGTTGGTCGGCGGGGCGAC
The DNA here is from genome assembly GCF_003963535.1 of Streptomyces cyaneochromogenes. Classification (GTDB taxonomy): domain Bacteria; phylum Actinomycetota; class Actinomycetes; order Streptomycetales; family Streptomycetaceae; genus Streptomyces; species Streptomyces shaanxiensis. The sequence goes on from NZ_CP034539.1 coordinate 10,362,207, forward strand.
GACCAACGCCGTGTCCGGGTCGTGGTCGATCTGCGCAGGGCCGGCGACGTTCATGGTGGCTCGGGCCCACGGCTGTTCTCGCAGCATGAACGGCAGTTCCTCCAGCAGCCAGTTCGCCACGTGCTCCCGCTGTTCGGAGGAGTCACCGTCGCGTACGGCCAACAAGTGCTCCTGCTCATCGAGGTCACCCTGCATCCACACCGAGGCGTCCAACCACGGGGCAAGCTCTTCGCGGATGATTCCGGTGCCCTCGATCCAGATGAAGTCCGCACCGGCAGGGACGGTGATCGATCCGGGCCGGTCCTGGGCGATCCAGGCATCAGGGCGGAAGTCGACCGCATCACCCCGGTGCAGGGGTTGAAGGATGTTCTCGACGAGTACGGCACCCCAGTCGAAGCAGGCGTGATTCCAGGCGATGTCGTCGGTGTGCATGATGGCGGAGTTGGGCACCACCTTGCGCAGCCGCGCGGCCAGGGTCGTCTTGCCGGCGCCGCCCCGGCCGTCGATCGCGATCACCCGCGGACGTCCGGTGACGTCGGGTGATGCGTCGCGCAGCTGCCGGACGGCGTCGAGCACGGCCACCGCCCGCCAGTCAACGGCTTCGGTCTCGCCTGGATGTAGACGCATCGCAACGTGTCTCCGGAAGTGAGGACACGGCTCCGGTCTGCCCGGCCGCTCCGCCGCGTGCCTGACCTTATCGACGTCCTGGCGAGGCGTCCCGTCCGTGTCGGGCCGCGACGCTCAGTCCATTTCCGTAAGGAGTCCATGGCCCGCGGGGCACCGCTGGTCCGCACCCGTGATGCGTCCTCCCCGAACGTCACGTCCCGGAGACATGGTGCTCGCGATTCTCGACAGCCCAGTGCCCGCGAACGCGTTCCGCCAGGTCACCAGGGTTCGCCTGGTGCACCGTCAGACTTCTGATCGCGTAGACGCGTTCAATCGACACCTTCCCGGTGCGGCTGGTGCGCCGTCGGCGGAGGATCCGCATTGCCTGGTCGGCGTGCGGGAACGGCAGCCTGGGCACGGTGGCGGCCTTGAGCCGGCGGATCTCGTCATGGCCGTGCGGGGGCGGGTGCTTGTTGGGGTACGGGCCCGGCGATCTGCGGCTGCGCCGTATGGATGCGAGTGACCGGAAGCGATGCCGCAGCCAGGCGGCGGGGCCTGAGGGCGCGGCTGCATGCCCGCCGGGTGATGCGTCAGACCACGGCGAGCCGGTCGACCAGCAGCTCCACCCTCGGCTCGGTGTTTTCCGGCGGCAGCCGTCCTGCTCGGGTGAGGGTGGCCAGTCCGTGCAGGGACGCCCAGAACGTCTCGGTGAACAGTCCCGGTTCGACGCCGTCCCCGGCAACTTCACCGAGGCTCTCCATCAGGGCGGCGAAGGCGTCCTTGAGAGGTTCCGGGGTGTCCTCATGGGCGTACGCGAGACCGCCGTCGAGCTGGAAGATGGCGTCGTAGACCGCCGGATGGCGTTCGGCGAAGTCGAGGTAGGCGCGCGCGAGGGCGGCGACCCGCTCGCGCGGGCCGTCCGCGGCGGCGGTCGCGGCCCGCACCGCCGCGGCCATCTCGGCGGCGCCCTGGAGGGCGACGGCTCCGATGATCTCCCGCTTGCCGCGGAAGTGGCTGTAGAGGACGGGCTGGCTGTATTCGATGCGCTCGGCGAGGCGGCGGGTGGTGACGGCGTCCCAGCCCTGCTGCTCGGCGAGTTCACGGGCTGTCGCGACGATGAGGCGCTCACGGCTTGCCCGTTCGCGATCCTTGCGTTCCTGTACCGACATGATTCGATCCTAGCATTGCTAGACAATCGAGCGGCAGCAGTACTAGCGTTGCCTCATCTTCTAGCAACGCTAGGTTCAGGGAAGGTCATCATGCTCACTGCACTTGAGGTCTTCACCACCGTGGTCGTCGGTCTGATGGTGGGGGTGGAGTTCTCCGTCGCCTTCGTCATCAACCCGATCCTCAACGCCCTCCCCGAGGACAGCGGCCAACTCGGCCGCGCCCACGGGGGCCGGATGCTCGGTGCCCTGATGCCGGTCTGGTACATCGGCTCGCTCGTCCTCGTCGCGGTCTGGGCGATCGCCGGATGGCGCCACGACGGTGCCGGCCTCGCCGTCACCGCCGGCGCGCTGCTGATCCTCAGTGTGATCATGTCACTTCTGCTGCTCGTCCCGATCAACAACCGGGGCAAGACATGGACCCCCGAGAATCGGCCCGCCGACTGGAAGCAGCAGATGAACCGCTGGGACCGCTTCCACTACGTCCGCGTCGCCGTCATCACAGCCGCCTTCACCCTGCTCGTCGCCGCCCTCGCCTGAGCTGGCGGGCCGACACCGCGCTGGCGGCGCACAATCCACACTCCCCGGGCGGCAGCAGGCCAGCGAAATCACGCCCCCGGGAATGCGGCTTCTGCTCGGAGGCCTTCACGGTCGCGTCGGCCCGGAGACCGACCGGCCGCGACGGTGTGCAGGCGGTGGACTGTGTTTGCGGACGGCCGCCTCTGCGCCCGCAGTTCACCCTTCGTGTCCTGGGATCCCGGCGCCCACCCGCAACCGATACCGAGCCGCCCGCCGAGTGGGGCCCGCTCTGCGTAGAAGGTCCTGGAAACCCGATGACAAAAGGTGTGTGTGGCGCCACCGGTGAAATTCTGCCCGAATTCCGCGACTGAATGGTAGGGGAGAGGCATTTCAGGCGCCTCAAATCCTGTAGTATTGGCCTGCGTTGGTAGAATGAGGCTGCTTGGGTGCGCCGAATGGCTTCGGGGCGAGGAGAAGAGAGTGCCGGAGAGGAATCTCGAGTTCGGTAAGTACGGGGCTCGCGGTATCAAAGGACATGAGGCGGTGGCCCGCCGGCTTGATGCGCTTGCCCACTTCATCGCGACCCCGGTCACTCAACACCGCGGTCTGGTGGCCCGCCTGCACTACCTCACCCGTACCGATCACGCCCGTCAGGCAGCCCGTGCGGCCGGCCTCACGGTCACCGGCCGCACGATGAAGGCGTGGCTGGACGGCAAGCGCAGCCCGTCCGCGAAGAATCTGCAGGCCATCGAGGTCGCTTACCGCACGGTGCGTCGGCACAATGTCGCCCGGTATCTGCTCGCCCGTCTGAACCGCGAAGGGCGCGGTACCCGCGTGGAGTTCCACCCGCTCAACCAGAGCCAGGTGCCAAGGCCGCGCCAGCGGGTGATCGAGTACCGCACCCTCAACGTCCGCCACTGGGACCGCATCGTGCAGGCCTGGGCCGAGGACGACGACGCCGCGCTCGATGATGCCTGGGTCAACGACGCGACAGTGGACCTGGGCAGCCAGTGGGGCGAGTACGAGTACGTGACCAGCATCGGATTCGCAGCCTGACAACACTGTGGGACCTCTAATTCCGGCTGCGCAATCTCGCGGCCTCCGTCATTTCGGTCTGGTCGGAGGGCTCACCCTTTTTTTGGGCTGACGAAGTGCCCATTCACGGTCGCTCGGTGTCGGTTCGGTCCGCCAGCGAGCCCGTAGGACTCCGTCCTTGTCGGTCATGACAGCGGTGAACAGAGGCACACGTTCATCCGCATATACAGACAGCAGTGCGGCAGCGCGTGCACTGGCTATCCGGGCGGTCAATTCCGCGTAGTCGTCCTCGTCGGCGATGGCGCTGCGGATGAGGCCGTCGTCGTCCTGCCACACGCCTTCTACGAGGCCGTCGGAGGGGAGGGCGCACGGCGGCGATGTCGGTGGACAGGGGTGGCCAGACAGCGAGACGGGCCCGGGGCGTCAGTCCAACACGAACCGGGCCGATGGTGTCGCGGTCGAGATGGTGCCATCGTGAGGCACCCTCGAGATGGGTCTCTTCCAGGATTCCTGCATGGCCGGAGACGACTGCCCTGTGCAGGTCGGTCCAGAAGTCATCATCCCCGGGCCGCTGAATGTCCTGGTCCTCCTCCTCGCCGAAGGCGTACGGGGAGGCGTCCATGCGTTCTGGGAACAACCCCAGCTCGCGGGTGCGGGCCAGCGCTTCCTCGCAAGGTCGGCTGCTGCTGATGTAGAGGTACTGGTCCCACCCCACGTGGACCGCGAACGTGTCGTCCGCCTCCAGTCGGCACCAGGCACCGTTGTCGCGCAGCATGACCCGCACCAGCTCCAGCGCGACATCGAGCGGCACCTGTGCCCCGTCGTGGAAACCGGCCTGGCCGGACGGGAAGAGCCCTTCCAGCCCGAAACCGTCCACCGCAGGTTCGACACCGAAGTGGGCCAGGGAGGGAACCTGCGGCTCGCGTACGACCAGGTGATCGGTACCAGTGTCCGCGGCGAAGGCAGCAACAGCCCGAAGGTAGGACGCTTCTACCTCGCCGTGGTCGCTGACAGTGTCCTCAGGACCGGTGTAGTGGCCATGTGCGTCGCGGTCAGCGGGGTCGTACTTGGTCACGCGGTACACGCAGGTCGGCACAACTCTTATCCTTCCGCACAAGCCTGGGGCCACGCCGGGCCCATGCCGGGGGAGCCGAGGCACCGGGGTAGGACCCGTCCGAAGCTGCCTGGTCAGAGCGACGACCCGCGCCACGAGATGCGAGATCGTACAGGCTGGGGGCCTCCACCTGGTTCATGTAGGCGGGTCGAGAGACGGCTCCTGGCGGTTTCAGCGGATGCGGTGTTGCTTCCAGAAGGGGTCCAGGTCGTTGTCAGTCACGGACTGCGCGGCTTTCTTGAAGTCTGCGGTGCTGGAAAGGCCGTACCAGTGGTCGCGGGCGTACTGCTTGAGCAGTCGTGCCATCGTGTCGGCGCCGATGGTGCGTTCCAGGCGTGCCAGGGCGCAGGAGCCGGCCGTGTAGACGAGGTGGTACTCGCCTGGGTGCTTGGCCCAGTAGGCCATCGAGTTGGTGAGCGCGGTGTCCTGGCTCGGCCAGTCGTCGTCCGACCAGCACTCGCGTGTGTCCCAGCCGTAGAAGCGTGCGTTGGCGTACTGGGCGAAGCTCTCGTCCAGCCAGGGTGCGCCGTATTCGTCGTTGCCCACGATGCCGTACCACCACTGGTGGGCCACCTCGTGGACGACGGCGCCGCCTTCCTCTGTGGTGCCGAGGATGACCAGGCCGGGGTACTCCATACCGCCGCCGAAGTCCTTGGTCATCACGAAGTCGATCTCGCCGTACGGGTAGTGGCCGAACTCCTTGCCGAACCGGTCGATGGCGGCGACGCCGTCCTTGCGGTTGAGGCGCACTCCCGCCGCGGGTGTGTTCGGCGCCCAGTACGACTTCACGCGCACACCGCCGGGCGAGGTCTCGGTCGCGGTGCGGAACGGGCCCGCCGCCCACGCGAAGTCCCGCACCTGGTGCGCGACGCTGTGCGTGACCGTACGCCCGGGCGTGCCGTGGCGGGTCCAGGTGCGGCCGGTTGCGGGGACCTTGAGGGCCGACGGGTGGTCGATGCGCACACGGAAGTCGCTCGCCAGGGCGTAGAAGCTCTCGCCGGTCGACACATATGGATCGAGGTGCCATCCCTTTGCGTCGTGCACGGCGAGCACCGGCAGCGCATTGCCCAGGAATCGGAACGCGCCCTCACGGCCGAAGCGGTGGTTGCGCTGGGGCACCGTGATGGATACGTCGAAGGAGAGGGCCGTCCGCTCGCCGCGCGCGAGCGGCCTGGGCAGGGTGATGCGCAGTGCGGTGCAGTTCACGGTGGGGCGGCCCGCAGTGCCACCGCGCACCTTGGTTATTTTGATGGGGGACGGCCTGCTGGGCGTGCCGCACTTGTCGTCTCCGTTGCCCCACAGACGCATGAACACCTCACGCAGGGGCCTGTCGGAGGCATTGCGGAACGACACTCGCTGCCGGCCCGTCCAGCGCGAGCCGTCGGCGTCGCTGCGCAGGGACACGTTGTAGCGAAGCCCGTCGGGCGTCGCGGCCGCGGCCTTGGGGGTCGGTGCCGCTGCCGGTTCTGGGACGGCGTCGGCAGCGGTGGCGCCCACTGCCACGAGCAGGGCGAGCGGGACAACGAGCAGACGACGAGCGGCCCTTGAGCACCATGCGGGTGCGCGTAACGACGACATGGCAGCGGATCATGCCACATCGCTCTGACAGCCGGCGGTTGTCGCTACTCCTGCTGTGGAGCGTCATGTTCATGTCCGGGATGCGGTTTGTCGCCGATGCGAAGCGGTGTCGGCACCGGTGATCTGTGACGTTCGGTGATTGCTGGACCGGCCGGGGAGCCGGACACCGCGGATCGGCTGGCGCCTCTCAGTGTGTAATGTGCCTTAACTGCTGACACCTATTACATGCGGAGGGTGTGTGGATACCGAGATCGTGCGGGCCTGGGTCGAGGGCTGGGCCGCCTCGCGCCGGGCCGCCCCTGTGGTGGAAGAGCCCTGGGGATTCACAGTCGACGTCGGACTTCCCGGGCAGGTGACCCGCCATGTCCTGCCCAACGCCGACGAGAAGCTCATCCGCGGGCTCATGGAGACCACCACGGCGCCTGGCACCTGGCTCAAGGTACTCACGGAGCCGCAGACCATATCCCCCTGGCTCGCACCCGCATGGACCTTTGACGACCCGGGTTTCCTGATGTCGGCAACCCTGCATCCGTCCGCCACGCGCCTCCCGGCCGGCTACCAACTGCGCACATGGAGCCGAGGCGAGGTCACCCGCGCCCTCGTCCGCGACAAGGACGGCGCCTTTGCCGCCCACGGCCAGGTCGCCGGCTCTTGCCACGCCGGCTCCGTCGTGTTCGACCAGATAGAGACCGCGCCTGCTCACCGTCGCCAGGGCCTGGGACGGGCAGTCATGCACACCCTGGCCAACGCGGCGATCGCGGCGGGCGCCCGGACGGGGGTGCTCGCCGCAACGGTTGAGGGGCAGGGCCTGTACGAGTCGCTTGGCTGGACCACACACGCACCACTCACCAGCGTCGTCCTCACGTCATCCGACGCCGGACGGTGAACCACACGCTCACCGAGAGCACTCCACCTCACAGAACGTCACAGGCCAGCGGTTCTGGCTGAACTTTGTGGTCGTGCCGGCCGCCGGCCGCTTTGTGTGCACTTGGGTCGGTGACGGCTTGCGCCCGGCGCTCGGTTGCCGGCGGCGGGCGTCAGTTGTTGGGCCCGGTGAACGACGGCCCCCTGTACGAAGGAGGCCGTCGTCGCACACTCATCCAGTGCTCGCGTTCGTCTGCCGCGGCCACGCTTCGAGCGTCGGGGTCCCAACCGACAGGCGATCTGGATGCAGACTTGGTCCGACAGAGTGCGGTCCCGCATTTTGCACGGCTCGCGCCTGCCCCGGTGAAGAGCCGGAGCTGTATCGCTCTGTTGCTGGCTGCCTTTGCCGGGTTTTTCGCGCGGGGGCACGGACCCGGCCGAGGGCGCCCAGCGGGCAGGGAACAGTGTGCGGGACCTTTTCTCCGCGTACGCAAAGTGTCGCTACGACCCGGCGTAGCGGAGGGTTCAGTATTGCTCCGTCTCCACGAAACCCGCATCCCCGTTGTCGTCGGCGCCGAGGGCGGCGGCGGTCGGGTCGAATCCGGGCGGGCTGTCCTTGAGGCCCAGGCCCATGCCGGCCAGCTTCGCCTTGACCTCGTCGATGGACTTCGCACCGAAGTTGCGGATGTCGAGGAGGTCGGCCTCGGAACGCGCCAGGAGCTCACCCACGGAGTGGACGCCCTCGCGCTTGAGGCAGTTGTAGGAGCGGACCGTGAGTTCGAGTTCCTCGATCGGCAGCGCCAGATCAGCGGCAAGGGCGGCGTCCGTGGGGGACGGGCCCATGTCGATGCCCTCGGCGTCGATGTTGAGCTCACGGGCCAGCCCGAACAGCTCGACCAGCGTCTTACCGGCAGAGGCCATGGCGTCACGCGGACGCATCGCCTGCTTGGTCTCGACGTCGACGATCAGCTTGTCGAAGTCGGTGCGCTGCTCGACACGCGTGGCCTCGACCTTGTACGTGACCTTCAGAACCGGCGAGTAGATGGAGTCGACCGGGATACGACCGATCTCCTGGCCCACCTGCTTGTTCTGCACGGCGGAGACGTAACCACGGCCACGCTCGACCGTGAGCTCCATCTCCAGCTTGCCCTTGCCGTTGAGCGTGGCGAGGACGAGGTCGGGGTTGTGCACCTCGACACCGGCCGGGGGCGCGATGTCGGCGGCGGTGACCAGACCCGGGCCCTGCTTGCGCAGGTACATCACGACCGGTTCGTCGTGCTCCGAGGAGACGACCAGCTGCTTGATGTTGAGGATCAGGTCGGTGACGTCCTCCTTGACGCCCGGCACGGTGGTGAACTCGTGCAGCACGCCGTCGACACGGATGGACGTGACCGCCGCACCCGGGATCGAGGACAGGAGGGTCCGGCGAAGAGAGTTGCCGAGGGTGTAACCGAAGCCCGGCTCCAGCGGCTCGATCACGAACCGGGAGCGGAACTCGTCGACGACCTCTTCGGTCAACGAGGGACGCTGAGCAATCAGCACGAGGTATTGCCTCCAGTGGTTTGGCGCCTGCTATGTGACGCCGTAGACACACGAATGATACGGGCGATACAGGCGATACGGTCTCCGCGGAGGCCGAACCGCCCGACTCCCTCACTCGGCGAAGAGGCTTCGGGCCTCCCTTCGGCCCGTCGCCCCACGGCCGTCTCTGCTTTGCCGGCGTCCGGCTCCCGGGCACGCAAGGCAGCTCCGGTGCAGTCAATGGGGTTGTGTACGCCCCAGGTGATCACGCAAGCGGCTGTGAGGACAGGGGATTTGGTGGAGTCACCTTCGCGCCCCGCGGCGCGGAATTAGCCGGACAGTCCCGACGAGCCGTCGACCGATCCACAAGTCCTGAGTATTGCTCCACGGTGAGGCGAAGCCCTTGACCGGAAGTAGTGGTCAACCTCCAGGAGGCGATCTGACGGAAACTCAGTGAGCAATGCCGGAAGTGTAGTTGCCGAAGTACATCGAATCCGTCCGTTTGCCTGATCGCGCCGCTACGAGATCAGAAACCACGGTGTGTCACCGAGACGTATTCGAATTTCTGATTTTAATCTCCGGTGATCGTAGGAAGTCGATCTCTCTCGCGGATCGCACCCACCTCACTCCATCGGAGATGACATGCACAAGCTTCGCAAAGCCGCCGTCGTGGTCGTTGCCCTGGGCAGCGTTGGACTCCTGAGCGCCGGCACCGCCACCGCCCAGGGGCTCGACGGCCACGGCGGCAAGAGCGGCAAGGGCGGGGACAAGGTCAGCGTCCTGCAGAGCTCCAACTGTAAGTCGCACGACCTGAACCTCGACGTCCTCGGCCAGGTCGGCGTGCTCAATGGGCTGCTGGGCAACGCGCTCAACGGCGAGGGTAACGCCGGTGGGCAGAGCAAGCACATTGGCTCGACCATGGGCTGCAACAACAGCGCCTTCTAAGGCCTGTTGGGATCGCTTGTCGGCTCTGGGCTCAGTCCGCGCGGGTACCGGGATGGTCGCTTTTATCCCGCGTCTGTGCAGGCAGGGCCCACCGGCAGGCCGGGGTGTCACCGGCAGTGCTCTCCGTGTTCGACGCGTGCGCGGCCCTTTCGGTGGGACGGCGTCCTTTGCGCCTGGCAGCTCCCATGCCCTGCAGTCGTTGCTACGACCGCTCGGCCGCCTGGTGGTCGCGGGTGGGAATCAAGATGTCGTCCGCGATCACTACCGGGCCCTCCAGCGGCAGGCTCCACGGCCGGCCCTTGCGCACCGGATCCGGTTGGGGACTGCGCTCGACTTCTTCCCTCGCCGCGGCCGGGCTCCTTCAGCTGATCGGCTGCCGAAGCTCGGCCCGGATCCGGAGGGTCCGCTCGGCGAGGCCCGCGAGGTCCACGTCCTTGGCGTCTCCGGAGGAGACCGCGGGGTCGATCTCGCCGATCAGCGCGCCGGTGTTGCCGTCGTTCCAGGCGCACAGCGGCATGATGACCCGCATGTTCAGGTCCGCCTTGGCGACCACCTGGCAGGTGACGGTGACGTCCGAGCCGGAGGGGCGGAAGTCCTCGGGTGCCCGGGCGACCGATATGCCGTCCGGGTCGGCGGCGTCCTTCAGCATGGTGTCCCGGGCGTCGTCGGCGTCCTTGAACCGGCCGTACATACCGCTGACGTTCAGCTGGCCACCACGGTCCGCGGGCGTGTAGATCGCGACGGCCGCCCGGATGTCACGACCGCCCAGCGCGCTCTCGGCGTGCTGCTCGAAACTGTCCTGCGGGGAGTCGGAGAAGTCCTGCTCCATCTCGTACTCACCGCCGAGCAGGGTCTTGGGCAGGGTCAACCGGTACCGCGCCTCGGGAAAGTCTCCGTCGGTGCCGCCCTTGCTGAACACGATCGCGACCCAGGCGACGATCAACAGGGCCATGGCCCCGCCTACGACCCCCACGACGACACCGGCCCGGCTCTTCTTCGGCGGCGGGGGCGGCAGGAGGTACGGCTGGGACGCGGGGGACTGCTGCGGGGGCGGGGGCGTGGACATGCCGTGAAGCTACTGCACACACAGCTCACCCAGGGCGTGGTAGCCCCTCGACCGCCGCCTCTTCACTGGCGGTCGAGGCACCGTTCACCCCTGCGTCGATCGCCGTCCTCACCTCCGCGAGGATGTCCTGGGCGTAGGTGCCGTTGAAGGCCTTCGCCTCGCGTGAGCCGAGACATCAGTTGCTGGACTGCTGGCCGATCCTCGTCGACCTTGATCGCGGAGACATACGCTTCGGGACCCTCGACGAGCGCCACCTGCTGGCCAGGAGAGATGCAGAGTCCGGCCAGCGAATTTAAGGGTCGCGTCCACCGCAGGCCACTGCTCGATGGCACGGCCCGGCCCCATTGCGGCGGGCCGGGTCCAAGTGCCACAGCGGCAGTTTGTCGCAGACCTTGTCCGTATGGAGGTCAGTGGTGACGCCTCTCGATTGCTCGGAAGCTGCCGACCAGCGCGAATGGCACTGTGGCCCCGTCGAGGACTGGCGTGCCGTCGATTGCGCTACTTGAGTTACGAGGCCCGATTTTCGCAATTGCAGAGCCGTTGTCGCAGGTAATTCCGCGGAAGAATTCGACCGTCCTGTCACTCTCGTTGAGGACGTTGAAGCTGGTCGCGGGACTGCTGATCACAGCGGTGCACACGCCCGGCTCGGCTGCGAACGTTCGCTCGTTGACGTGGATCCGCCCGTCGTCGTTGTTCCGTCCATGAGCGTCGTTCCGGTAGTTGTAGTCGGTCTGGCCGTCGCCTCCCTGTCCCTGAGGGACAGAGGCGTCGGCGTCCTGCACCGACGGGACGGACTTCGGGACGGAACTGGAAGCCGAGGCGTAGTTCACGCCGGTTGCGGCAAGGACGGTGACGCCCACCGACAATGCGATCGCGACAACGGTCCGCGTGCGCATTCCATTCTTCCTTCTTACAGGCATTCCGTTTCTCCATCTCTCGGCGTGTCGGCTGAGCCGGCCGACTATGAATGAACATACTCATGGCTAATTCTGTCGCCACCTCAGAAATATCTGACGGGCGATAAGGTGGGGCTGATCGGGCGTTCGAAGGCTCGAGGTCAGGTTTGTGACGCTCCATCAGAAAAGCGAAGCGGTAAGTGACTTGGTGGCACAGTTGAGCCGCTCGGGGGACTGGGCTGACGCCCCTTCACACTTCTGCTGGCGTGTCGGCTATTGACAAGACTCCGCACGGCGGCTAGCGGGCCACCCCGGACTCGTGGATTCGTCCTGTTCAGCGCCTGGCGGCTGGCGGTGCAGCGGGTGTGCGAGGCGGTCGCGGGATGGCTGTGCGGCGCCGTTGTGCCAGGTCACGGCGGGCGCCAGGGCAGGTTCGCCGGCCGATACGGCCACGGTGAGGGGGTCGCAGCGTCCAGGATCATGCCCCTCGTGCGGAGCCAAGGACTTCTTCTATCTACCCGCCTGCTCTTCACACCCGCTGTCGCCGCCGCTCTGGAGGTCGGCCGAAGAGTTCGGGGGGCGCCTCAGCGAGTCGTCCGCCGCTCAAGGCACAGTCCGCGCCTGGGGTGCCGAGATGGAGACCCAGTTCGCGCGTGGGGTCCTGCGTGACCAGCGCGCGGGCGGAATCTGCTTCAGAGACTGGCGCGACCGCTGGTGGAACGGCCGCGTCGTTGAGCCCCACCCAGAGCCTCCTACCTTGTGCCGGGCAGGTTGGAAGGCCGCCATGACCGCGTCCAATGCCTGCTCGCCGCGATCGACAGCTGTCAGGAAAGCCCCGACGCTCGGAGCACTGCCCGCACGTTCTCGTCGTCGATGCGGTGACCGAGCCGGTCGAGGACGTTCGTACCGTGGCGCAGCGTGCCGTATTCCAGGGAGCGGCGCACGCCCGTGTCGAGTTCGTGCCAGAGAAAGGGGCTGGCTCGTGAGGGTCCGGGATCGAGTTCCAGGCGGTGGCCGTAGGGGTCACGGAGGATCAGATGGGGGAAGGCGCCGTCGTATTGGCGTACGGCGACCAGCGTGTCCGTGTGGACGACGAGCCGGCGCCACGGGGTGCGTACTGCCGGCCAGCCGGGGCCCGCGCTCACCCGAGGCGGCAGCAGGAAGGTGAACACCGCGGTCGACGAGAGGGGCCGGAGCAGGGCGCGGAGGGGCGTCAGGCTTGTCGGTCGTGGGACGGGAGATGCCCGTCTCCGCGGCGACGTGCGCGATACCAAGTGGGCCGCTGCGGCCCGCTCCCGGTTCACCACCCCGGCCTGCACTTACACTGAGTAACAAGGGATGATCGTGACATACCGGATTCATCGTGCGCCAGCAGTGGATGCTCGTACCGGCCCTCACTCTGGTCCTCGTGGCGGTGCCCGCGATCTCGGCGCGGGCACAGGGTGAGGAAGTCCCGCGCGGCCCCACGTTCGGCGCGCGCGCTCTGCAGGCGCTGGTCGACGGTATCCAGTTCGGGGTCATCATCGCGATCACGTCGGTCGGACTGTCGCTGATCTTCGGGACCATCCACTTGATCAACTTCGCGCACGGTGAGTTCGTGACGATCGGTGCCACCTTCGCGTTCTTCCTCAACGCCTCCGAGGCCGGTCCGGGCTGGCACCTGATCCCCGCCGCCATCGCCGCGGTGGCCTTCGGCGCCCTGCTGGGCGGAGCTGTCGATCGCGGTATCTGGCGCCCGCTGAGGGCTCGGGGTACCGGGCTGATCAACATGTTCATCGTCACCATCGGGCTCTCACTGTTGCTGCGGCACGTCGTGCTCGTGCTGTACGGAACCCGGCCGGCCTCTTACGGGCAGTACGACATCCAGAGCACGATCGGTCTGGGGCCGGCCGGAATCACCCCACGTGACCTCACCGTCACCCTGCTCTCCGTACTGGTGCTGGTCGGCATCGCCGTACTCCTGCAGAAGACGCGGATCGGCACGGCTGTCCGGGCCGTCTCCGCCAACCGGGACCTCGCGGAGGCGTCGGGTATCGATGTGCAGCGGGTGGTGCTGTTCGTGTGGATGCTCGCCGGCGGGCTGGCCGCACTGGGCGGGGTCTTCTTCGGCCTGGTCGAGATCGTCACCTGGGACATGGGCTTCAAGCTCCTGCTGCTCATGTTCGCGGGGATCATCCTGGGCGGCCTCGGCTCCGCCTACGGTGCGATGGTCGGCAGCCTCGTCATCGGCATCGTCGCCCAGATGTCCACCCTGTGGTTCCCGGTGGACCTGCAGTACGCGTGGGCGCTGCTCGTGCTGATCGTCGTCCTGCTGGTCCGGCCACAGGGCATCCTCGGCCGAGCAGAACGCGTGGGCTGAGAGGTGCGTCATGGACTTCTCGGTCATCGTCTCCGACGCGCTGCGCTCCGGAATCGGCCCCATCGCCGCCATCTACGCGCTCGCCGCGATGGGGTTGAACCTGCACTTCGGCTACACGGGGCTCCTGAACTTCGGCCAGGTCGGGTTCATGCTGGTCGGCGGCTACGGGCTCGCCATCACGGTGTCGACGTTCGACGGCCCGATGTGGCTCGGTGTCCTGGGCGGAATCGCCTGCGCGATCGTGCTGGCCCTGCTGCTCGGCCTGCCCACCCTGCGGCTGCGCGCCGACTACCTCGCCATCACCACGATCGCGGCGGGGGAGACGCTACGGCTGTTCTACCGGTCCAGCTGGGCCGAGCCGGTCACCGGTGGGGTGTTCGGGCTGCAGAGGTTCGCGAACGACTTCTACGCGCTCAGCCCCATCGAGCCCGGCACCTACGGTGTGTGGCTGGTGAGATTCAGCTCCCGCGACCTGTGGGTGATGATCGTCGCATGGGCGCTGGTGCTCGTAGTCGGAAGTCTGCTCGCCCTGCTGATCCACAGCCCGTGGGGCCGTGTCATCCGGTCGATCCGTGAGGACGAGGTAGCAGCGCGCAGCCTCGGCAAGAACGTCTACGCGTACAAGATGCAGAGCCTGGTGCTGGGCGGCGTCATCGGGGCGGTCGCGGGCATGATGCAGGCGATCCAGGTGCAGTCAGTGAACCCGGACAACTACGATCCGGCCGTCACGTTCTTCCTGTACACGCTGCTCGTCCTCGGAGGTGCCGGGCGGATCCTCGGACCGGTCGTCGGTTCGATCCTGTTCTGGCTCGTCCTCAGCTTCCTCGACAGCGCGCTGCGCCAGGCCATCGACGCCGGGTACATATCGCCGGACCTCATCAGTACGTCGGAGGTCGGCGCGGTGCGCTTCGCGCTGGTCGGAGTCGCCCTGATCCTTTTGGTCGCGTTCAGGCCGCAGGGCGTTCTCGGCAGCCGGAAGGAGATGGTGCTCAGTGGCCGCTGAAACCGTCGTGTCCAACACCGGCCGCCTGTCCGCGATCGTTCCCGAGCCGGGGGTGCGCAAGCCCGACCCTCTGCTCGTCCTGGATCAGGTGACTCGTACCTTCGGCGGTCTCATCGCCGTGCGCGTCGAGCACCTGGAGGTGCAGCGCGGGGCCATCACGGCGCTCATCGGGCCCAACGGCGCCGGCAAGACCACGCTGTTCAATGTGGTGAGCGGGTTCGACCGGGCCGACGGCGGCCGGTGGTCGTTCGACGGACAGCCGCTCACCGGCTCCCCGGCGCACCGGGTGGCGCGGCGGGGACTGGTCCGTACGTTCCAGCTCACCAGGACCCTCGCCCGGCTCACCGTGCTGGAGAACCTGCTGCTCGCCGCACCCGGGCAACGCGGCGAGCGAGCCCTGCCCGCGCTGCTGCGACCGCTGTGGCACGGGCAGGAGCGGGAGTACGAGCGCCAGGCCGACGCACTGCTGGACCGGTTCCGGCTCGGACCCTTGCGCGACGACCACGCCGGCACGCTCTCCGGCGGTCAGCGCAAACTGCTGGAACTGGCCCGCGCGCTGATGGCCCGGCCGGTCATGCTCCTGCTCGACGAACCGATGGCCGGGGTGAACCCCGCCCTGACCCAGTCGCTGCTCGGACACATCACCCAACTGCGCGACGAGGGCCTGACGGTGTGCTTCGTCGAGCACGACATGGACGTGGTGATGGGCATCAGCGACTGGGTGGCCGTCATGGCCGACGGCCGGCTGGTGGCCGAGGGCCCACCGCACACGATCGGCCGGAACGCCGCAGTCGTGGACGCCTACCTGGGCAAGCGGCACGACGAACCGGAGGCGACCACGGAGAAGGAGAAGGAGCAGGAAAAGGAGGAGGAGTAGCGATGTCCGTCCAGGAGCAGGCGCCGGTGCTGGCGGCCGACGACATCGTCGCCGGCTACGTCCCCGGCGTCGACGTGCTGCGCGGATGCAGCATCGAGGTGTGGCCGGACGAGGTGGTCGGCGTGATCGGCCCGAACGGCGCCGGCAAGTCGACGCTGGTCAAGGCCGTCTTCGGGCTGCTGCGGGTGCGCGGCGGCACCGTGCGGCTGCGCGGCGAGGACGTCACCAACCAGCCCGCCCACGAACTGGTCCGACGGGGCGTGGGCTACGTACCGCAGCTGCAGAACGTGTTCCCCACCCTGACCGTAGAGGAGAACCTGCGGATGGGCGCCTACCTGCGGCCCAAGGACTACGCCCGGCAGGCCGCCGCGGTGGAGGAGCTCTTCCCCGTACTGGCCGATCGCCGGAAGCAGAAGGCGGGCGCGATGTCCGGCGGCGAACGCCAGATGCTCGCGATGGCGCGTGCGCTGATGACGCGGCCGCAGTTGATGCTGCTCGACGAGCCGTCGGCCGGCCTGTCGCCGCTCCATCAGGACCACGTCTTCGACCGGTGCAGAACGATCAACAGCGCGGGCGTCGCCGTGCTCATGGTCGAGCAGAACGCCCGCAGGTGCCTGCAGTTCTGCGACCGCGGCTACGTCCTCGACCAGGGCCGCAACGCCTACACCGGCGCGGGTACGGCGCTGCTCCACGACGAGAAGGTGATCGAGCTCTACCTGGGCACGCTCGCCCGCGTCCGGTGACTCCCGTCCTGTCCTGTCCTCCCGGTCACCCCTGAGCCTTGCTGATCTCGGTACGCAGTGTCTGCAACTGTCCCTCGTCGTTGTAGCCGTACACCTCGATCGTCGCCTGGCCGGGTTCTCCCTTGTCGGTGAAGTCGAGCGGACCGCTCACGCCGTCGTAGTCGATGTTCCTGCCGTCGGCAAGCAGCTCCTTGCAGGCCGCGAACGAGGTGCACTTCTCACCGTCCTTGGTGATCCCGTTCATCTCCTTCACGTACTGGCCCGGGTCGTCGGACCCCGCCTTCTCGGCGGCGAGCGCGATCGTCGTCACGCAGTCGAACACCTGCGGCCCGAACTGCAGCTCTTTGAGCTCCGGCGCGAACTCCTTGAGATCCTTCACGTACTGCTCGTTGGACGCCGATGCCGGCGCGGTTCCCTTCATCCCGGAGAGCCTCTCCGGCTCATTCGGGGCGACCAGCGACGGCAGCTCCTCGCTGCGCAGTCCGTCGGCGCCGTAGACGCCGATCCGGTCGGGACCGAGCCCGGCCTCGATCATGGCCTGCAGGATCTGGGCGCCTTCCTCGAACGCGATCACCACGGCGGCGTCCGGCCTGGAGTTCTCCACCTGCTGCACGACCTGATCGAAGTTGGTCGCCCTCGGGTCGTACGTCTCGGCGAGCGTCACCGTCACACCGCTGTCCTCAAGACCCTTCTGCGTGGCCTCCAGCAGGCCGCGCCCGTAATCGTCCGCCCGCGCGATCAGGGCAACACGGTCGTGGCCGTCGTCCCGGATGACATCCGCCAGGACAGGCCCCTGCAACACGTCGCTCGGGGCGGTACGGAAGTAGAACCCGTCGTCCTCGTAGTCGGTGAACGTAGGAGCGGTGTTCGACCCCGAACACTGCACGACGCCCGCTCCGGTCACCCGGTCGATGAACGACAGCGACATGCCGGAGGCGGCGGCGCCGATGATCGCGTCCACGCCCGCTGCGAGGACCCGGTCGGCGGACTGCGCCGCAACGGCCTCCTGGCCCGCCTCGTCACCGGAGACCACTGCCGGCACCGGCTTGCCCAGTACCCCGCCGGCGTCATTGATTGTCTGTATCGCGAACTTCAGCGACTCGATCTGCGGTGGGCCGAGGTAGGCCAGCTGTCCCGTCTCCGGCAGGACATACCCGAACTGGAGCTCACCATCGCCGGGCTCGGCCCGGGCGGTGCTCGTCGCCCCACAGACGGCTATCACAAGGGCTGCCGCGCTCGTGAGGATCGCGGACCGCCGAATCGACGCTTTCATCTCCGCCTCCGCTCGTACAGGCGGCGGTGGTGGTCGAGAGGCCGGCCATCCGCCCGCCCTCTGTACATGAGCGTAGAACTCATTCGGCGGTCGGAAAAGCGAAGACTATGCAGGTTTGCGAAGGGTCGGGCTCAGTGGTCCCTGCTCACGCTCCTCGCCTCGTCCGGGCGGTGTGTGCAGCGTGACCATGGCCTGCACAGCATGACTGGCAGTCCGTGGGGCGATTTGTTGCGTGAGCGTGGCGAAGAGGGTCAGGCGCGCGTCCGGGCGCGCGACTGGCGAGCACGAGACGACCGTGAGGTGAGCATGCCTTCTGCGCCCTCCAGATGTACGTGTTCAGTTGCGCGGGCGGATGAGGAGAAGGGCGATGTCGTCGTGTCGGGGCGCGGAGCGTTCGGCGTGGCGGAGGAGGTCTTCAGCCAGGGCGTCCAGGCTTTCCCGTTGTGCCGCTGCCAGTTGGCCGGCGAGCGCGATGGTCGCGTCGTCGATGTCGATGCCGGGGCTTTCGACGAGTCCGTCGGTGTACAGGGCGAGGACGGCGCCGGGTGGGAGGGCGATCTCGGCAGTGGGGTAGTCGGCGTTCGGATCGATGCCCAGCAGCAGTCCGGGGGACACCCGGAGGATGTCGGTTCCGCCGCCGGGATGGCGCAGCAGGGCGGGAGGGTGTCCGGCGGTGGCCAGTCGTGCGCGGTGATGTGTCAGGTCGAGGTGGGCGACGAGGCAGCTGGCGAACAGGCCGGGGTCGAGGTCCGTCAGGAGGCGGTTGGTGCGGGCGAGGATCTCGCCGGGTGAGGAGCCGACGGTGGCGTGGGCGCGGACGGCGGTGCGGATCTGCCCCATGAGGGCGGCGGCGGTGGTGTTGTGGCCCTGGACGTCGCCGATCGCCACGGTGGCGGTATCCGGTGAGCTGTGGATGAGGTCGTAGAAGTCGCCGCCGATCTCCATGCCGTGGCCGGCGGGCCGGTAGCAGGCGGCCACGTCCAGGCCGGGGACGCGCGGCAGGGCGCGCGGCAGCAGGCCGGTCTGCAGGGTGTGGGCAAGGGCGTGCTTGGCGTCGTAGAAGCGGGCGCGGTCCAAGGCTTGGGCGAGCAGTCCGGCCAGCGAGGTGAGGATGGCTCGTTCGGCGGGCGGGAACGGGCGAGGGACGTCGTAGCCGAGTACGAGAGTGCCCACCGGTCGGCCCGACACGATCAGGGGGAGGAACGCCCAGGCCGCCATGTCGTCCTGGTGTACTGCCGGCGGATAGGCCCTCTTGAGAGCGGCGAAACTGGGGAAGAACGCGGCCACGCCTGTGGTGATGGCCTGCGCCGCGGGGGTCTCGGAGGTGAGGGGCGCTGCGTCGAACCGGGCCATCAGCTCGGGGGAGTAGCCGCGGAAACCGGTGATCCGCAGCCGACCTTCGTACACCGTCATGAGCGCCAGGGCTTTGGGGCCGAAGGCGGGCACGATCTGGTCGGCGGCCAGCTCGACCACGTCCTGAACGCCGACGGCCTCGGTGAGGGCGGTGGCGAAGTGCGTCAGGTGGTACAGGCCCGCCGCGCTTACAGGCTCGGCCGTGGATCGGGGCTGATGTCCTTGCGCGGTGTCGGGCGGGTGTCCGGTGACGGGGCTGATGTGGACGCTGATGCCGCTGTCACTCGGGTAGAGCTGGAAGAACAGCCACCTGTCCGGTGGGCGCCGCGCGGTGAAGGAGGTCGGCTGGCGCGTGACCACGGCCGCCCGGTAGCGCTCCTCGAACACAGGATCCTGCAACCACACCAGTACCTCCCACGGGCGGTTGCCCAGCAGCGAGGCAGCACCGGCACCCAGCAGCTCGGCGCCGGCGGGGTTGATGAAAGTGAGCCGGCCATCCAGGTCGAGGGCACAGCAGCCCACGGGCAGGCGCTCGGTGAAGACCAGGGCGGCGGTGGCCTGGGCCGGGTCGGATGCGCGGGGTTGGGGCGCCGGGAGCAAGCGTGGTTCGTCGACGAGCTGCAGCGGACGGCCGCTGTCGACGGCCTGTCGCAGGATCCCTGCGACGTGCCGACAGCAGGCGCTGATCGTCTCCTGTTCGGCGGCGCTGAGCTGCGGCGGATGCCATGCGGGCCACAGCAGCACAATGCCGCCCCATACGGTGCCGGCGCCCGTGATCGGGGCCGCGGCAAGCTGGAAGTCATACGGCAGGACGATCCCGAGGCGAGGGTAGCGGCGCGCGATTTCCTCCTGACTGCCCAGCCAGACCATGTGCCGCCGGCGTACGGCGTCCGCCACCGGGATCGCCGCGTTCACCGGGACGCGGGCCCACGGGGCTGAGATCTGCTCGGACACGCCGGAGGCCAGCACCAGCCGCAATACCCGCTCCCCCGGAGGGAGCAGGTACACCAGACCCGTCGATGCGCCGGTGTCCCGCACCAGGTCGGCCAGAACAGAGTCCGGCACGGCGCCACCGGCGGCGGCAACGGGGGAATAGGGAACGGGGTGCTGCACGGCCGTCACCCACTCCGGCCGACTCGCGGAGCGTCGCGTGCGCGCCCGAAGCGCCCACGAACTGCCGCCCCGGAGAGCCACGCACCGTACGAGTCGCACCGCACGTCACCCATAGGGGGACCATACGCCCGCCGCGCCAGGGCGGCACCCGTCCCCGGACCCGCATGCCGCAGGCGGGGCGCACTGGTCTCCCTCTCCTCTGCCTCCGATACCGGCCCCCCTGCGGCTTGGGTCACTCACCGGCCGTGCACGGCGTGAACCGGTGTCGGGGCTTCTGGCTCCGGGGTCGAGGCCGGTGAGTGCGGCCCCGTCGATCACCCGCCCCGCTCACGCGTAGGGCGCCGGGTCAGCTCGGCTGCCGCGTGCCGTGGTAGTGCTCGGCGAGCCGGGCCAGGGCGACGGCGCCGAGCAGGAGCCCGAAGTCGCGCAGGGCGATGTCGTAGTGGTCGGGAATGGTCAGCAGGTTGACGATGATGCCGGCGAGCCAGCCGGCGACCAGCCAGCCCCCGAACCGCGGGGCCACTGCGACGGCGATACCGGCGACGATCTCGATGACGCCGACGGCGTACATGGCGGCCTGGGCGCTGCCCGGAACCACGTCGTTGATCCACGGGGCGAGATAGGTCGGCCAGTCGACGAGCAGATTGGCGAACTTGTCCAGACCGAACAGGATCGGGGCCACGGTGAATCCCGTCCGGAGGATCCAGAACGCCTGGTAGCCGGGGTCGGCAGCCAGGCTGCGCCGGGGTGTGACCGACGCGGTGGTGGGGGACGACATGACGCCTCCTTCTATCTACAACTTTCACTATCGATAGAAGCTCGTCCCGGCTCTTTAGTCAATGGCTGTTGGTTTTACACTGGTGTCCGTGGACCACTCGAAGGAAGCACCCGTCGGTGACGTCTCCGCCGTCGCGGCTCTGGACGAGCCGACGCGCAGGCGGCTGTACGAGCATGTGGTGCGCCAGCCCGATCCGGTCGGACGGGACGACGCGGCCCAGGCCCTCGGGCTGGCGCGGCAGACGGCGGCCTTCCATCTGGACCGGCTGGCCGATCAGGGGCTGCTGGAAGTGGTGTACGAGCGGCGCAGCGGACGCAGCGGCCCGGGCGCGGGCCGGCCCGCGAAGCTGTACCGCCGCTCGGACAGACAGGTGAGCGTCAGCCTGCCCGAGCGGCGCTACGAGCTGGCTGGGCGGCTGCTGGCACAGGCGGTCGAGGAGTCCGACGCGACAGGCGAACCTGTACGTGGGGTGCTGCACCGCAAGGCGACGGAACTGGGCGAGCAGCTCGGCGCGCAAGAAGCCACCGGCGTGACGGACCTGTTGGAGCGGCACGGCTTCGAGCCGCGCCGCGAAGGCGACGCGATCGTGCTGGGCAACTGCCCCTTCCACGTGCTGGCGCGTGAGCACACCGAGACGGTGTGCGGTATGAACCTCCATCTGCTGCGCGGGGTGCTCGAGGCATTGGGCGAGAGTGACCTTGAGGCGTGCCTGGCCCCGGCGCCGGGACGGTGCTGCGTCCGTCTGCAGCCGGCCGCCTGACCGGCGCCCTGGGATTGTTGCGGTGCCTGCCTGCTGATCGGAAGACGGCGAGGTGATCCACCGGCGAGCGGTCTGCTGCCGTTCGGCTTCCCGCGCGCGCATCCGGCGCTGGTCGAGGACGCGAGCGGTGAGACGGACGACCTGTGGACCGGTCACGAGTACGGCCATGGCGGCGAGGTCTCCGGAGCCGCCAGCCCGGCTGCCGATCTCGCCGGGGGATCGGCGGCTTGGTGAGCTTTCCGTCGGCGTTGGCCCACACCCGTACGCGGTCGCAGGCCGGAAGACCGGAGTCGACGTCGGTGGTGGCGGTGCGGGAGGTGCCGTCCGGGGCGGTGTCGCGGATTTTGGCCGGGTACTGCGTTTCTGTTTAAACGGGCTCGCGGACAGGCCGGGCAGCGGCTCGCCGGTGAGGGCGTCCGTGCTGGATGTCCCCCCGGCCAGGTCCTGCGCACGCCCAGAGGACGGCTGCTCCTCATGCCGCCGCAGTCAGCGCGGTGGTCACCTCGGTTGCCCGCCCGTAAGGATGGCATTAGGTGTGCATCTGCCGGAGCTTGATTACACCGAGGTCCGGGTCTTCTGCTTGAGGCGTTCGTAGGGCGTCTGGCCGCCAAGGGCGCCGTGGGGGCGATGGTAGTTGTAGTAGTCCTCCCACTCGCGGAGCTTGTCGTTGAAGACGCCGGTGTCATCGATGACGACGCCGTCGAGCATGCGGTAGAACTCCTCAGCGTCGATGCGATGAGAGCGTTCGACCTTGCCGTTGAGGTGAGGTGATGCCGGTTTGATGTAGGTGTGGGCGATGCCCTTGTCGAGGACGTTCCAGTGGAAGGTGGACTGGAACTCCGCTCCGTTGTCGGTCTGGATCACCTCGACGCGGAACGGCAGGCGCTCCAGCACGTAGTCGAGGAACTGGACGGCGGTCTTCTGGTCGCACCGCGGATAGATCCGCAGCACCCGCAGCCGTGTGCAGTCATCGATGGCGGTGAACTGGTAGTACTTCGCTCGCCGCCGCCGCTTGGGCAGAGTTCCGGTTACCGGCACCACGGCTGGGGTCTGCTCCGGTAGGCCGATCGGTTCGATGAATTTGACGTCGATCTGGACTCGGTTGCCGGGCAGCTGCTTCTCGTAGCGGGTGTAGCGCTTGTCGTGCCGTTTGTAGCGCTGAGAGGCCGGCAGTCGGTTGATCCCGAGCTTCTTGAGGATGCGGTAGGCGGCGGAGCAAGCGATGTCGATGTCGTGGTACCGCTCGAGGTACATCTTGATCTTCATCGGGCCGAAGTGGTAATGCCGCCGCAGGTAGACGATCTTGTTGACGACATCAGCCTCGGTGGCATGGGGGCAGTTGTGAGGCTTGCTGGAGCGATCCCGCAGGCCCTCCAGGCCCTCGTCCTGGTACCGGCGCAGCCACTTGTAGAAGCAGGTGCGGCTGATGCCGTAGTAGCGGCAGGTCAGCGAGACGTTGCCTGTGACTTCCTCGGCGTGGCGCAGGACCGCCAGGCGATGATGGGCTTGGCGGTCCTGCTGCTGTTGCAGCGAAGGGGGCATGGTAGATCTCCGTAGTGGTCGGAGACCGCGAGTGTCAACAACGTCCGGCAGTTTTATAACTGGGGCCTGTCCTGTCGATCTCGGCCGTCCAACGGTCACACTCCGATGAAGCTCACCGTTTCCGTCATGTCCGCCCGCCCGGTGCGCAGTTGCGGCACGCCCTCCTTCTCGAACCCCACTGAGACGCCGCAGAACAGCACGAGTCCGTCATCGGCTCCGACTGCCCGGCTGACAGTCTCCCGGTACACGGTCCACATCACCTGGGGGCAGCTGTGCAGCCCCTCGGCCCTCAATAACAGCATGACCGTCTGCAGGTACATTCCCGCGTCAGCCCACTGTCCGGGCCCCATCGCCCGGTCGAGGTAGCAGAACAGGACGGTCGGCGCCCCGAACGCCTCCGAGTTCAAGGTGGCGATCTTCCTGGGCCGGTCTGGGTCGTCGCGCTCGATCCCCAGCGATTCGTACCGCTGGGCGGCGGCAGCAGCAAAGCGGTCCAGATACGGCGAGGCCAGCCCGTCCGGGTACATCGGGTATTCACGCTCGTCGCCGGGG
The DNA here is from genome assembly GCF_003963535.1 of Streptomyces cyaneochromogenes. Lineage (GTDB taxonomy): Bacteria > Actinomycetota > Actinomycetes > Streptomycetales > Streptomycetaceae > Streptomyces > Streptomyces shaanxiensis. The sequence goes on from NZ_CP034539.1 coordinate 10,385,870, forward strand.
TCCCCCGCCAGTGCCCTGGCTGTCGCGGTCCGCTTGAGTTCCGCCAAGGGTTCACCGGTCACGACGTACAGATGCCACGGCTGGAGGTTCCCGCTGGACGGAGCCCGCGTCGCTGCGGTCAGCACTCGTTCGAGTACCTCCTTGGGCACGAGCTCATCGCTGAACGCCCGCACGGCCCGGCGACTGTCCACGGCCTCATACACATCCACGTCTTCGCGTCCTCTCATTCAACCGGGCCCCTCCACCGTATTCAGCCGTGAGTACCGAGCATCGCCGGGGGTTGGGGCGTCCCGACGATCAGTCCAATCGTTGATAGGACTGTGGGAGACAGAGGCGACTTGACGGATGCTCAGTGGGAGCGGCTGGAGCCGCTTCTACCGGTCAGCAATGGGCGTTGTGGCAGGTGGCGGGACCACCGCCAGGTCGTGAACGGGGTGCTGTACCGGATCCGCACGGGCGTGCACTGGCGCGACCTGCCGGAGCGAAACGGACCGTGGGAGGTGCTCCTGCGGCGGATCCAGGCCGAGGCGGACGCGGCCGGCGAGATCGACTGGGACGTCTCGGTCGACTCGACGTCCGTGCGCGCACACCACCACGCCGCCGGCGCCCGGCACGCTCCGCCGCCCGCCATCAAAGGGGCTCCGCCCAGGCTGTCAGAGCCGTTCGGGGTTGGGAACAAGGACCGCTACACCGTCGAACGGGCGATCAATAAACTGAAGGCCTTCCGCGCGGTTGCAGCCAGGTTCGACAAGCGTGGCTAGGTCTACCTCGGAACCGCTACCGCAGCCGCGCTCGTCATCTGGCTCCGCTCGTGATCGCCAGGACACTGCCTAAACGTCAGGTGTCAGTCTGCCCCGTCCTCCATGCGCCCAAGGCCCCTCCGGCGGATGGGAGTTGTGCAGTTGAACAGGCCGTGCACCGCCGCTGTCAGGCGCGGGTCGGTGAAGAGCCGGAAGCGGAGCCAGTCGGACAGCCCGGCTTCATCGGGCTGCGCCGCGCATGCGCGCCACGCGTTCCCAGGCCGGCGGAAGCCAGCCAATCGACGGTCTCGGCGGACCCGCGCGCGGCTCCGCCGTGAGGCAGTGTCTCGCCAATCGCCAGGTCGTCCCCGGTCAGGGCGACCTGGCGGCGACGACGTTCTCCTCGATATGCCACGCCCGGGTGCGGACCGCCACCGTTGCGAACCACACCACCAGTCGATTGTTGTCGCTGCGCCGGCCCGTGCGATCTGGCGTTCCGTCGCGGGGCGTTGGTTGTTCAGCGGTTGGGTTCGGCGGCGCTGATGTCGCCGAGAGCCGAGTCGGGATCGTGTTCGATGGCGAGGTCACCGATGGCGACGATGCCCACCGTGTGATGTCCTTCGTCGACGACGGGGACACGCCGCACGGAATGCTCACGCATCACGTGCACGGCGAGGGTCAGGTCGTCGTCGGGGCCGACGGTGACCAGGTCCTCGCTGCATGCGTTGGCCACGGTCGTCTGGCCCGGATCGCCGCCTTCGGCCACCGCGCGCACCACCAGGTCACGGTCACTGACCAGGCCGCGTAGCTGACCGCCCTCGGTGACCAGATCGGCGCCGATGTTCTCGTCTCGCATGATCCGGGCCACCGCCGTCACTGAGGTCTGCGGTTCGACGGTTACCGGGTCGGCCGTCATGACGTCGCGGACATGTTGAGTCATGGCAACATCCCTCCGCGGAGCGGGGCGTGCCGTTCACCGCTGTGCGGCCACCGAGTACCCGCAGGTGACCGTCGGGCACCGTCCCGGAAGCCTTGATGGCTGGAACCGCGCTCCGGGTACACGAAGAGTCAGCTGCCGCCGTCGTGCCATCGCCCGTGTGGCACGTGAAGGGGCCAGATGTCGAGCGGCAGATCGCGGTGGAAGACGGCCATGGCCAGCCCGGGGCCGTTGTAGTCGTCAACGATCTTCGTGTCGAAGCCGAGGCTGCGATGGAAGGCGATCGAGCCGGTGTTCTCGATTGACGTGATCGCCTTCAACTGCCGCGCACCGTGACGTTCCGCTGCTTCAGCGAACGCCGCATACAGTCGGCGCCCGAGTCCGGCCCCGCGGGCGTCGTCCCGCGTGGCGATCAGATGCACGTACCCGGTGCCATCTGGGGTGACGAACCCGAAGATGTACCCACGGATTCCGTCCTCGGCTCGGGCAACCAAGCAAGTGGAACCGAACTCCTGGACCATTGCCAGAAGGTGCAGCGACCGAAGGTCGCGTTCGCCCCAGTAACGGGGGTGATCAGTCAGGACCTGGTGGAAGTCGGACACCTCGGCCGGTGCGATGTGTATCCCCATAGTGGCGATCATGGCAGGCGCTCCAGCCGTCACAGGCGAAGGGCCGCACGGGTTGGGCAAGTTGTGACGCAATCCTGGGCCCGTGCGGCCTGTTCCCACCCTGTCCTGTCCGGACTCTCCCGCCCATACTTCGGCAACTTGCTCGAAGAACTCGCCCCAAGTGGCAGGCCGCCCGTGAGTCGGCCATGCGCGAGTGGTGGGGCGGGGATCGCAGGTCGGCCGTTGGTGCCGGGCACAACGAGGGCCTGGCTTTTCGTCGACCGGCTCCTGGTCAGGCCGGGGCGCCTGGGCCCGGGGCTGCCGGGGGCTCTGGCGCAGTTGTACGGCGTCGACCGCTCCACCGTCGCCGCCGCAGTCCGAGGGGGCCGCCGCTGCGGGCGGCCCGCGGCTTCGCCGTCCCTGACCGGGCCGGGCTGCTTCGTACTTAGGGCCGCTGAACGGTTCCGCCGGCACCTGATGGTCAAGGCGGAGGTCGACGAGGGCTACCGGGGCATGGCCAACAAGCTGCCCGCGCAAGTCAGCGCCGCGTCGAAGAATCCCAAGGACGCCGCGCCGAAGGGCGAGCGCTGTGCCTGGCGTGAGCGACGGCACCGGCAATCCTCCCGGCCGATTCTGCGTGGAGCACACCAACGCCGAACACAAGCGGCGGCGGCCCCGGCAGCGGTTCACCGACCGCTGCGAAACCTGTGCCGAGACCCACCAGGCCGTTGTCGGACTGGCCTCCGAAACCGATCTGCCCGGCGGGCGACACGCGTCAAGTCGAGCACCGAACCGGTACCATGCCACCTGCTGATCCCCCACCAGTTGGCCCGCCAGGCCGGCACGTGCAGGAACTCAATCGCCCCCAAGGCCGTTAGACGGCACCTTGAGCCAGGCCGGGTCAATAAGGCCGGCCGAGTGCTCTGGGCCACGTCCTACGCCGGCCGGCCCATGCGCTGGGGATGCGGGACCGCGGGCCAGGGGTGAGGCTGGTGCCATGTCCGAGCCCCGCGTGATCGTCTACCCGCCGGCCGAGAGCGGCGGCCGCAAGGTGCGTGTCGGGGACGAGACGGTCGGCACCGCGCACAGCCTCCACGAACTCACCGTGTTCCTGCAGAACGCCGGCCTGACCGGCTGGGACGAGTTGGATGTCGCCGAGTCGGGTCTGATCGAATGGCATGAGGGCGGGCCAGAGGTCTGGAAACCCTGACAAAGGGCCAGGGCAAGCGGGTCGGGGAAGGGGGAGACCTCAACGGTCGGCCGCCTCGGTTACGCCTCTGATGCTGCCGCAATTCGACGATCTTCCACTGTTTGTGGCTCTCGGTGCGAACACAGCCGCAGGGTGCGTCTGCGGCAGCTGGCCCATGTCTCCCGTCGGCCGGCTGCTGTTGTAGTGACGGCGTGCCCTGGTCCGATCGGGCGTTGGGCCTGATCACCCCTGCCCGGTGGCGGGGGTGTCGGCAGCCCCAGCAGGAGCGGTCCGCCGGGTTCCGCTGAGTCGACCCGGGCGATCTTGGTTTCGGCGCCGGTGAGGCTGACGCGGAGCCCCTCGATTTCGCCGAGCCAGCCCTCCAGCTCGGCCTCGGCGATCCGGTCCAGAAGGTTGTCGCGGATCTCCACGAGTCGGCCACGCTGGGCCAGGTCCGGGCGCAGGAGGGTGCAGCGGACGCTTGCGTGCTCGTGGATGCGGTCGACGAATTGGGCGCAGGTGAGCTGACCGGTGACTCTCTCCAGGAACCGCAAGGTGGTCGGGGCGTCGGCGGGCAGGTGGCCCAGCTTGCGCAGCCACGCGTAGTAGAGGGTGCCGCCGCCACTGACGCCGCGGCATTGCGGCGCAATTCGGCGTCGTACTCCAGCACGTCGCTCACGGTGATGTCCGCCAGGCCGCCTCCCTTGGCCACCATGATCCGTACCAGAGCACGCCGGGCTCGGCTTCCGCTCGCGGACGCCCACCGTTCGGCGCCGGCGAGCTCCTTCAGGCGGGCGAAGCCCTCCGGGTCCCGGCTTTCCTCCACGAAGGTGCGCACGTGGCAGCTGTTCAGGTCTATCTGCCACGGCAGTGACAGCCGGATCACGTCGGCGGCCGCCAGTAGCAGCAGGCCAGCCTGGATGTTGGTCGCCCCAACGTCCGCCGCAGTGTTCACCCAAGCCTCGGTCTCCCGCCGCCACCGCTGCGGGCAGGCGGCGGCCGGGGAGGCCTCCCACCGTTCCTGCCAGCAATCTCCGGAAAGTCCGACAGCCGGGCCAGGATCGCGCGGGCCCCCGACCTGCGGTGCCACCGCGTGTGCGCCTTCTCCGCGCGCAGCGAGGGCCGCTCCAGCACGGCGAGCACTTCGCCGGCCGACGCGTCCGTGAGCGGCCACCGGGCCACCGATCAGAACATCGCGGGCCGCCCAAGATGAGCCGAGAAGAGCTGGATGACGCACTCGCCCGGGCCGGAAGCCGCAAGAAGGCCGCGGCCTGACCGCCGCCGCACTGTGTCCCGGTTGCCGCCATGGCCGGCTGATGCACCGACTTCTGGTCGCCCGCGTTCGCTCCGCGCCCGGCGGCACGCATCGTGTGCGTGGTCCGGGAATGCGGGGGGCGGGTGTCCAGGACGGTAGTGGGAGACCGCTCGCCCCCTTCGGGAAGGGCTGGCAGTCGGGCGGTCCGCGGTGTGGCCGTGCTGTCACCGGGCCTTGGCCGGTGCGGGTGTGGTGGCGTCGCTCGTCTGCGGGCGGGGTGCGGGCGGGCTTGCAGTTGGGGTGTCGGGTGTGCTTGGCGTGGCTGCGGACTGGGTGTGGTGGTTGAGGGTGCGCCAGCGGTGTTGGAAGCGGTGGTGGTGTTGTGCGAGGTCGGCGGTGGTGAGGGGTTTGTTGTATTGGCCGGTTATGCCGTGGTGGGCAAGCTCCTTGGTGACGGTTTCGAGTGAGGGGTGGTCGGTAAGGGCGCGGTGTCGGGCCCAGATGGTGTAGATGCGGAATTGGTTGAAGTAGCGGGCGAGAGCTTTGGGTTTGATGGGTTGGTTGTCGCGGCCGAGGATTCCTTGGTGTGCGAGCTGGGCGGACAGTTCGGTGGGGTCGGGTTCTCTGTGGTGGTGTTGCTGGAAGGTGTGCCAGGCGAGGTAGTAGTTGTCGGCGGCGGTGGGGACGGGCGTCGGCGCCTGGGCGGTGGTGGTGGCGGACTGCGTGGTGCGGGCGGTTTGGCGGGCTGGGTGGGGGGTGTCCGCTGGAGTGGTTGAGATGTAGCCGTGGGCTGTTGGGCGCTGGTGGGGCTGCCCGGGTGAACGCGGGTTGTCGTGTGGCTGGTGCTGCGGGTGTCCTGCCGCGGACGGTGTCTGGCTGGGGCGGGGTGTCGGGGTGCTCTCCGGTGGGGCGGGAGGGCTGTGGCTGGACGTTGTGTGTGGGTCGGAGGGCAGCGCCCGATCCTGTGGTGGGGGCTTGACCTCAGTTGCGGAGTGGTGGGCGTGGCCGGGCTCGGCGTCGTTGCCGGTGGGCGGTGACGGATCGGCCGGGGCGGGCGTCGCCTCGGTGATCGGGATGGTTGCCGTGTCGGCACCTGCTGCCTTGAGCTTCTGGTGCGGTGTTGACGGAATCGGCCCCGGTTCGATGCCTGCTGCCGCCAGCCCTTCCGGAGCCGTTTCCGCCAGGGGGATGCCGTAGCGAATCAGGCGCAGCGCCGTGAGGGATTGCACTGGTGCTTTCCTGCGCCAGGCGCGTCCGTAGTGGGTGTGCAGGCGGGCTTGGTAGATGAGGCGTTGCTGCTCGAGGGTGATGGCCTGCTCGTAGGAGCGCAGTTCCCACAGTTTCATACGGCGCCACAAGCGGAAGGTCGGGATCGGGGAGAGGAGCCAGCGGGTGGGGCGGACTTTCTCCATGTGGGAGTTGGCGGTGATGTCCGCCAGGCGGCCGATGGCGTGCCGGGCTGCCTCCACGGTCACCACGAACAGCACCGGGATTACCGCGTGCATGCCGACGCCGAGGGGGTCGGGCCAGGCGGCTGCGCCGTTGAAGGCGATGGTCGCTGTGGTGAGCAGCCAGGCTGTGTGCCGCAGCAGCGGGTAGGGGATGCGGGTCCAGGTCAGCAGGAGGTCGAGGGCGAGCAGGACGCAGATGCCGGCGTCGATGCCGATCGGGAAGAGGTAGCTGAAGTTCCCGAAGCCTTTGGCGGCCGCGAGTTGGCGCACAGCGGTGTAGGAGCCGGTGAAGCCGATTGCGGCGATGATCACGGCACCCGTGATGATCACGGCCGTCAATACGCGGTGGGCGCGGGTGAGTCGGGCGGTGCGGGTGGCGCGTGTGTGGGCGGCCGGAGCTGTGACCGGGTCCGGTTGGCGTGGGATCCGTGCGGGTGGCGCGCGGTGCGGGGGCGGCATCTCGGGTGGGGCAGCCATGCCGGGGGATGGGGCCGGCGTGTCGGGTGGGGCCGGCGGGTTGGGTGGCGTGGTCATGGGTGTGGGGTGGGGTGAGGGCTGGCGGCGGGGCTGAGCAGATCGTGGATGAGGCGTTCTGTTTCCGGTTCGAGGGGGCAGTTGAGGGTGCGGTTGATGTGCTGGAGGCGGGTGATGGCGGTGTGGAGTCCTGGGCGGTTGCCGGCGGCGTGTTCGATGCGCATCCAGTCGCGGTAGAGCTGTTCGTTGCTGTCGTCGGCTTCGAGGCCGGCTGCGATGGCATGGCGTGCCTTGGTGAGGTCGTGCTGGGGGCTGGTGAGGGTGCGGTAGCGGGCGGCGGTGTGGGCTGCGTCGACGATCCTGGTGATCATTTCTTGTTGGAGGGGCTGGGCCCAGGGCAGGGGTTGGGTGCCGAAGGGCCGCCCCCTGACGAGGCTGAGGGCTTTCTCCAGGTCGGGTAGGCCGTCTGGGCCCAGGGATTGGGCGCGGTCGGTGAGGTGGAGGAAGCGGGTCCAGTCGCAGCGGATGTGAGGGGAGAGCTGGTAGGGATCGTCTGCGGTGTGGCGGCGGGGGACGTAGGGGTGGCCGCTGGGGTCGTCGCCGAGGGCGCGGCGCAGGCCTTGGAGGCGGGCGTTGAGGGTGGTGGTGGACCAGGGGGTGTGGGGGTCCATGTCGGCACACAGGGTGTCGGCGCTGTGGTGGGGGCGGAAGTAGAGCAGGGCGGCGAGTTGGGCGATGCGGGGCCCGTGGCCGCCTGTGTGCACGCGGTCGACCTCGAGGGGGCCCAGGACCCGGATCTCCGGCGCGCCCGGATCACGCGCCGCATCCTTGCCGCGCCCGCTCGTGGTGGGACGGGCGGGCGGTGCGGGGGCGCGGGTCGGGTGTGCGGTGTGCTCCCTGGAGGGGCCGGTGGCGGCCGGGTTGCCGGCGGCGCTGCCGGACGGGCCGGGCCCCTGCGTTGGCGGTTGCGGCAGGTCGGGGGCGGCGAAGGCGGCCAGCAGGGCTGGGAACACGCTCTCCCCGGCGCTTTCGGATGCGGCGGGCGGGGACGTTCCGCGTCGGGTGTTGGCCGCGGGGTGCGCGGGGGTCCTTGCCGGGTCGGGTGCGGGTGGTTGGGCCTTGGATGTGTCCGTCGTGGGGGTCCGGGGTGTGTCGGTGCTTGGGCCGGTCGGGTCGGGTGGGGGGAGGGTGGCGGTGAGGCGCTGGTAGGCGGTGTGGTGAAGGCGTTGCAGGGTGATGTCGGTGTCGAGGAAGGCGGCGGGCTGCGCTGTGGTGAGGGCGGCGTTGAGGGTGGGAGCGGCGGGCAGATGCGTGGCCGCGCCGTGGGCGGGGGCGATCAGAGTGAGGGGGATGTGGCGGGCGGTGGTGGTGAGGGCGGCGTACTGACGGGCGGTGTCGGTGTCCAGGGCGGTGGTGGACAGCAGCAGGTGGGGCCGCAGCGTGGCTTGCGGCCTCTGGTGGGCTTCGAGGAGCTGCTCGGTGACCTCGCGCAGGGCGTCGGCCGGCTGGCGGAAGTGGGCGATGCGGCCGGCCGGGAGCAGCTGCGTGAGCCCCTGACCGAATCCGATGGCGGTGATGTCCGCCTCGGCGGCCCACGGGGTCAGGGCGAGTTCGAGGGCGAGCGCGGTACACACCTCGGTGATGGCGGTGGCCTCGCCGTGGAGGAGGAGAGCGGGCAACTGGGCGAGGTTGGCCAGGATCAGGGCGCCGGTGGTGGCGGTGGTGCCGAGGGTGACCAGCGCTGGATACGGGGCTGGCACGTCGCGGGCCTCCTCCTCGTCAAGCAGGTCGGCGTCGGCGGGCAGTAGCCACCATCCGTCGCCTCCCTCGGTGAACGGAGGCGGGGGCGCTGGGGCGGGCGCCTGGGGCAGGACGGCCACGGCGCGGGGTGTGATCCGGGCGGCGCGCAGAGCGGGAGGTTGCGGCCGGCCGTTTCTGGCTGCCCGGTGGGCCAGGGTACGCAGCGCCAGGTCCAGGCGGGCTATATCGGCGACCTGGCCGGCCGCTTCGTGCTGCGTGTGAGCGCGGCCAGGCACCGGTGCCGGTGCGCGTTCGGTGTGCGGTGCGGGGGTGCGGTGGCGTTGCCGCATGCGCCGCCGGGCGAGGATGCCGGCGACGGCGGCGGCGAGCAGTGCCCCGGCGCCCGGGCCAGGGGCAGCGTGGGCAGAGGGCGGGCTGCGGACGGCGTGCCGGTCTGTTCGGGTGCGCGGGTGCCGTCCGGCGTCGCGGGTGGGGGCTTTGTCTCGGAGGTGCTGCCGGTCGGGTGTGCCGGTGGTGGTGTGGTGTCGGCCGTGCCGGGCTGCCGGCTGGCGCCGGGAGGGGTGTTGTCGATGCGTTGGTGGATGTCGAGTTGGGGTGCGGTGAGGTCGAGGATCTTCGGCTCGGCGAGGGTGGTGCCGGTGGGCAGGGCCAAGTCGGGGTCGCGCGCGTCGATGGCGGACACCGTGCCGGCCGTGCCGGTTGTGGTGCGGTCGGTGGGGGGATGAGTGGCGGCTGCGGGCATGGCGGTGAGGGCGGCCGTGGCCGCGGCGATGAGGGAGGTGGCGAGGGCGGGCAGGCGGCGCACCGGGGAACACCGCCGAGGATGGGCTAGCGCAGCGCCGGGCGGGCAGGGGCCGGGGGGACTCATGGGCTGATCCTGAGGGTGGCGGTGTCGAACAGCGGCAGTTGCAGGTCGACGGCCGTGGTGGCGGCGGGCGGGGCGGGGAACTGCATGAACACGCTGACGCTTTCGTGGGGCCGAAGCGAGGTCAGGCCGGTGGTGGTCAGTGGCCGGCCTTCGGCGTCGCGCAGTACGTAGTAGCGCTTGCGGTGGTGGAAGTCGATGAGGGTGGCGCCGGCCAGGGACTGGCCGGTGCGCAGGACGTGGCGTTCGGTGCCGCGCAGTTCGGCAGGGACCACGGTTGTGTCGTCGCCGTTGTTGGCGAGCGTCCCGCGCACGGTGAGGAATCCGCTGGGATCGCGGTCGGCCTCGGTGATGGTCAGGGCCAGCCGGTTCGGTCCGGTCAGCCGTGCCAGCGGCTGTTGCTGCGGCGTCGGTGAAGCGGAGGAACGGCCGGCGGGTGCGGTGGCCGGCGTGCGCTCGTGCTGTCCTGTCATGTCGGCGCAGCCGGCTGCACCGAACAGGACAGCAGCCACCGCCGCTGCCGCCCTGGCCGCGTGCAGGAGACGGGGTGGTGGGGTGCGGCGGGGGATCACCGGTGCTCCCGGGGGCGGGGCCAGACGGTGATGGTGTCGCCGTCGAGGGTGACGCGGCGGCCGGGGAACTGGTGGCGGACGAGGCTGAGGTCACTGAGGTCGTAGTCGCTGCCGGCATGCAGGATCACGGCGTCGTCGATGCGTGAAACGGACAATGTTGCGGCTGGCCACCCAATGGCCGGTTCTGTTTCGTCATTGCGAATGGCGTCAGTTGTGTGTGTCACCTTTGCATCCTCAATTAGGTGTGTGACATTGGTATTTGCTGCGTGAGTCTGCTGGTGTGGAAGGAAATCTAGTGCTTCGCGTAAGCAAATGTCAAGGGGTGTCGGGTGGTAGTTGCAGGGCTGCGACATTTCATCCGGCCCCGCGCTCGGGGCCGTTACAGGTCGGTCCACGGCCGGGGCGTGCCGCCGGTCAGCGGTATCCACACGTCGCCGGTGGGGCCGTGGGATTCGAGGTCTTCCAGGACGGCTGCGCCGAGGGGGACTTGTGCGGCGAGGGCGGCTGCGAGGGGGTGCTGGGCGGCCATGGCTGTGAGGTCGCTGATGCGGTGGTCGAGGGTGGTGCGGGGGGCTGCGGTTAGCACGAACAGCACGCGGGGGAAGAGCGGGTACCAGCGTAGCCAGCCGGGGCCGGCCGAGGGCGGCTGGCGGGGGCGGACGGCGGGGTGGGGGTGGTAGGTGAACAGGCGGGCGTAGTCGATGAGTTTGGCGGCGAGGCGTTCGCCGGCCATGGTGGCGCGGTCGACTTCGATGAAGGCCCGTAGTTTCGTGCGGTGTTCGCCGTGGTTGCGGGTGTAGTGCATGACGGCGTCGGCGATGAGGGCGGTGCCGTCGCCGAGGGTGTGGCTGACCTCGGGGGTCCAGTCCAGGTGACCGTGCTCGTCGCCGTGGTGGCGGGCGTCGGTGACGAACGCAAGGTGGGTGCGGACCACGGTCAGGGTGTGGGGTGTTTTCAACGCGGCGGCGGCGTTGGAGCTGATCGGACGTGGGGGACGGCCCCGTAGTTCGGGGAAGTCGCGGGCCAGGCGGGCGCCGTCGGGCGTGAGGTACCAGGCGCGGGAGCGGTTGGAGCGGGGCAGCACGGTGGAGGCGACCAGGCCCTGTCTGCGCAGCTTGTTCAGGGGCTGGGAGATGGCCTGCCGGGTGGCGTGGGGCCGCAGCAGGGTGTGGAGCTGGCCGGTGGTGGCCATGCGGTGCTGGGCGAGGGCGGCCAGCAGCTGGTGCGGCAGCGGCTCGATCGGGGAAGGCCCGCGCCCGGCGAGGGAGGGCTCGCGCCTGGTGGGTGAGGGGCAGGGGACCTGTCCGGTGGGGGAGGGGTCCTGTCCGGTGGGTGGGGTCGTGGGGGTGTGGGTCACTGGTATCCCTGGGACGGGTGTGTGCGGCGGGTGGGGGTGTGCTGGGCGAGGAAGCGGGCGACGCGGCTGTGCTGGGCGGCGGCGGCGTGGGTGAGTTCCTCCAGAGGCCGGGATCCGGCCAGGGCGCGGGCGGCGTGGTTGAGGGCTCCGACGGCTTTGGGACGGGAGTGGTGGGCGAAGACCTCGTCCAGGTGCGGGCCGGTGATTTTCACCGGCCCGATCCGGCGGCCGCTGACGGTGGCCGAGAGGTAGTGCTCGAACTTGTTGAGCAGGGCGACCTCGTGGGCGCTGGGCCGCTCGCCCCATTCGGCGGTGATCGGCGCGAGGGCGGTGGTGGAGCCGGCGGTCGAGGAGAGGGTGGAGGCGTTCTGTGTCAGCGACATCCGCACCGCGGCCGGGAGGCGGCCCAGCAGTTGGGTCATGCCGTGCACGCTCACCCGGTACTTGCGGAAGTCCTCGAACATCGCGGCGATGGTTTCGGGGGCGGCGCCGGTCAGGGTGATCAGCTCGTCGAAGTACAGCCGGAACGGGCGCCGCCTGCTTTCGGGCGTGTCGCGGCGCGAGCGCACCGCGCGCAGCAGGTCGCGGGCGATGAGTGCGGTCAGCAGCCGGTCGGTGGGACCGTTCCCGGCCGGGCACACCCACACGATCATCCCGGTGTCCATCGCCGCCCGGCTGTTGTAGATGCCGGTCGGCTGGCCGAGGAAAGCGCGGGTGACGGGGTGGGCGGCCAGCCGGGCGAGCGGGTTGATGACCACGGCGAAGGCGTCCGCGGGCAGGGTGGGGAACACCGTGGTCCACCAGGCGTGGGTCTCCGCATCCAGCCGGTCGGCCACCGCGGCCAGCGCCGCGGCCCTGAAGCCGGGGTCGGTGATCAGGGCGCGTAGGTGGAAGAGGGTGGCCTGGTCCTCGCGGCGGCCGGCCTGGCAGGCTGCCTGGTTGACGGCGGTCAGGACGGCCAGGGCGGCGGTGAAGATGGTCAGCGCCCGGGGTGCGGTGGTGTCGTCCCAGCCGAGCACGGAGGCGAACGCGTCGGTGACCGCCTCGACGACATCGTGCGGCGCCTGCCCTCCGTGCATCGCCAGCGGATTCCACGAGCTCAACAACGGGGCGCGGCTGGAGGTGTTGAGGTCGATCAGGGCGATGCGCGTCATGAGGTCCTCGTGCGCGAGGAAGGGGGCGGCGCGGGGCCAGGAGTCGCGGTGCGGGTCGAGGAACAGCAGCCCGCCGCCGGCGTGGGCCCAGCCGACGGCCTGGGCGAGTGCGCGTTCGGTCTTGCCGCCGCCCGCCTTGCCCACCGCGCACTCGAACAGGGTCTCGTCTGCGTTGGTGGCAACCAGACGCCTGCGGCCGTCCGGCCCCTGGTAGATGCCCTGCAGCAACAGCTTCGGTGTGCCGAAGGCGAAGGTGGGCAGGTCACCGGCGAGCAGCGGCAGCCGGCAGTGCACGGTGGGCGGTTTGAGCAGGCCCGTCAGCTCTTCCAGGCGTACCCAGTTCGCGCGCGGCGGCCGGCACTGCCCCAGCTTCCAACGGCGTTCGAAACCGCGCCGGGTGGGCCACTGGTCGGCGCCGATGCGCCACGGCCCCAGCCGGATCCCGCGCATGGCCCACCGCGAGCGGCCGCCGAACACATCGAGGGCGGCCTGTAGTTGGGCCAGACGGGCCTGGGCGCGGCCTTCGGTGTTGGAGGCGCACATCACCAAGAGCTGTGCGCGCACGAGGTGGTCGTCCTCGGCGAGTTTGCCCAGTGCCTTGGCTGGATCCACCCGGCGCGGCACCGGCGGCATCACCAGGCGGCGCCCGGCAGCAGCGGCGGGCCTGTCGCTGAGCAGCTGGCGCAGCTGCGCGCCCAGCGAGTCCTCGATGCCGTTCGCGTCCTGGCGCACCCAGCGCGCGGCCCGCTCGGCCTCGCGCTGTTCCACCCGGCGCGCGGCACTCATCAGCTGCCCACGGCGCACACGCAAGACCCACTTGGGCGCACGCTGGATGTCCAGGCGGATTTCGGCGAGGTCGCCCAGTTCAGCGCGCAGGTCGCACACGGCGTCGACCAGGGGTTGCAGGGGGTCGGGGCTGAGCGGTACCTCGCGCAGCGGGGCGGTGGGTGTGCCGCGCAGGATGAACTCGGCCCGCACGGTGTGCCGGCGGGGCTCATCGGCGATCGGACGGGCCCGGTGGACGGTGACGTGCTGCCCGAACGGGGCGATGGACAAAAGACGTTCGCCGCCGGCCGGCCCCTCGACCCGGTAGCGCAGCGGCGCGCTGCCGTCCGCACGCAGCCTGATCTGCACCGCCTTCGACCGGCGCGGCGCCCACCAGGGCATGCTCGTCGAGGCACGCGCCAGCTGTACCCCGCGGCGGAAGATCTCCTCCAAGCTGGGGTCGAAGCGTGGGCCGGGGACGAGCTCGAGGGCCATCCGCTCGGCAGAGATCCTCTTCGCCAGGCGGCGCACCACCTGCTCGCCCACGCCCCAGGCCACGGCGACGGCCAGGGCCGGCACATACCAGTGGTCGTGAAGCCAGCCGGCCGCCTCCACGAGCCAGCTGATCAGGCCAGGGACCTGACCGGAGGCCGTTAGGCAGGCCTGGTCGCTCAGATACGGCGCTGCACCGTCCATGTCGATTCACCCTTCTTCGCTGAAGTCGCTCGCGTGACCTGCAGGTCGGTGATGCGGTAGTTCGGTGGAGGGGCCGCCGCGGTCGGCGCCGATGGCTTCGGTGATGCGCGCAGCAGGGCCAGCAGGACCGGCTCGCGGCCCGGACTACGGTGGTGAGCAAAAGCAGAAGCAGCGGTGAGCGTGCTCGGCTGGCGGCGGTCATAGCAGTCGGGCCCCTCCCGTGTATCCGGGCATCGTGTTGACCGCGTCGACCCGTACGGCGGTGGCCGGCCGGGGCGCGTTGACCATCTGGCCGCCGCCGAGGTAGATCCCGACATGGTGGATCGTTGCGTCGCGGCCCGGGACGCGGGCGAAGAACACGAGGTCACCGGGCTTCAAAGCGCTCGTGCCGAGGCCGGCGGCAATCCGCCTGCCGACGCCGGCTTGGGCGGCCGCGGTGCGCGGCAGGCGGATTCCGACCCTGGAATAGGCGTAGAGGGTCAGCCCCGAACAGTCGAAGCCCTTGATGTGTGCGCCGCTTGAACCTCCCGGCGAGCAGCAGAACCCGTAACTCTTGCCGCTGGTGCTGCCGCCGCCCCACGAGTAGGGCACGCCCCGCTGCGTGAGCGCCGCCTCGATCACGGTGCGGGCCCTGGCGGAGATGTTCTTGAGCTCCGGGTCCTTGGCAGCCACCTGGTACTGGTCGATGAAGCCCAGCACGCCTGCCACGTACGCGTTGGAGTGGTTGTACTGGAAGATTGCCGCTTTGAGCTGGGCGCGCTTGGACAGGTCGCGCCCGTTGCCGCACAGGTGGATCGCTGCCCCAAGGGCGGCGTCGTCGGCGTTGTGCGGGTCCGCCTGCCGGTCGCCGTTCGCGTCCTTGCCGACGTCGTTCCAGGTGGAGGGGAGGAACTGGAACGGGCCGACGGCGCGCTCGCCTTGGGCGGTACCGTCCCAGCGGCCGTTGTCGGTGTCCGAGAAGACGGTGGTGTTGCCGCCCGCGCCTGAGCCGTTGAGTAGCACTCCGTAAATCCTGGGGCGGATGTCACCGCCCGCGGAGATGGTGCGGCCCACCGCGTGGTGGGACTCGGCCTTGGCGATGCCGGCCAGGATCGGCCAGCGCATGCCCCGGCACGTCCGCGCGGCGCGGCCCACTTGTCGGGCTGCCTTCTTGTAGGCGGTGAGCATGCGCGGGGGAATGTCTGCGGCTGTGCCGCCAGCGGCGATCGCGCCCTCGGGCTGTGCGCCCGGATTGAGTGCGACGTAGGCGCTGATGGCGTTGCCGACCGGAGCGGCGCAGCACACGGCGGCGAACAGCAACAGCACGACCCCGCAGACCCACCGCCCGAAACGGCGTCGGCTCGGCTTCACTCCTGTTCACCGCCTGAGCCCTCGGCCTGCCAGCGCTCGCGCATTTCGCGCAACGCCTGGGCTTGGCGCGTCCGCTCCTGCGACCGCTCAGCCGTACCGCCCGCCGCAGGCCGAGCCGGCGGGCCCTGCATGGCGCGCGCCAGCTCCGGGTCCACCCGCGCGACGTTCGCGATCGTCTGCCGCCTCAGTTCTGCGGGATCGTCGAGCAGGCGCTGCAATGCCTCCGGTGAGCCCAAGAGGCCCGAACGCCGCGAGGCGGCAGCCGGGGGGCCGCCGGCGGCACGAGCAGTTGCTGTTCCTGCCGACGTGGCGCTCGGCCGTGTGGCACCGGCGGGGCCCGTCGTGTCGCGCCCCGTGGCCCTGGTGCCCAGGCGGCGGCCGGGCACGGGGCCCGGGCCGTCGCGGTTGTCGGTGCGGTTACGGATCACTTGGGCGGTGTGCCGCCCCATGTCACCCCACGCTCGCCGGTCTTCGCGCACGGTGTTGCGCCAGACCTGCACCTGCTGGCGGGCGTCCTGGGTGTAGCGCGAGCCGCTCTGCCGGGTCCGGCGCACGTTGGCAGGCAGCCCGACGGTCGCCCCGTAGGCGGCTCGTCCGCTCCGGTTCAGGATGCGGTACCCGCGCAGCCGCACCAGCTGGTTGTGCGCGCGCGTGGACAGCAGGGTCCGGTCGGTTTCCTGGTCGTGCAGCACCTGACCGGAGTCGCGGTCGACGACCTGCCTGTCGGCATTGCGGTACCGGTCGGGCGGACCGCCGGGCAGGGGCGGCCCGGTGCCGCCCGAAGCCGTGGTGCCGCCGGGCGGGCCACCTGCGTGCGGGTCGCCGTCGGCGGTGGGCTTGCGCCACTTGGCCAACTGCACCGTGTCCGGGCGCTTACCGATCATCAGCCAGTGCGCGCCCTTCGCGCCGAGCCGTGCTCCCAGCCCGCCCACGGCCGCGGCCGTGGTGAGCGGCGCCAGACCGCGCCGGGCCTCGTCGCCCGCATCGGCGAGCATGGCGCCGGTGTCCACCGGCATGCCCGCCCCGTCGACCACAGACGCCAGCGCGCCCATCAGCCGCTGACGGGTGCCGAGCATTCCGAACCTGCCCCCGCCGCCGGTGAAGGAGCGCAGTCCGCCGCTGTACCCGCGCAGCGCCGCGGGGGAGTTCATGGCCAGCGCGGCGCCGAGCTCGGAGGTGTCGCCGGGCAGGTGGGTGCCGCCGACCTTGGCGTAGCGCATCCGCATGGCCATGCGCCGGCCGAAGGAGGTGATCCCGGTCAGCAGGCGGCGGTGCCCGGCCGCGCCGGCGATGGCGAGGACGTCGATCAGCAGGATCCGCTCCACCATCAAGTCGGGCCCGTCCGTGACGGTGGCGTCCACGGCGATTCCGAAGAGCGATACGAACGCGCAGATGCCCACTATCGCGAGCACTGCGATGCCCCACAGGGACAGCCACTTCCACACCGCCTGGCGGGGCGGCCCGGGCAGCATGGCGGCGATGAAGGTGAGCCCGCCCGCGGCCGCGGCCCCGGCGCAGATGCCCTGGGTGCCCAGCAGCACGATCGCGGACGACAGCAGCATGCCGCAGATGAACAGCGCGGCGATCAGCAGCAGCGCGGCGCCGCCGACCCGCCACCAGGTGGGCTTGTGCGCGTAGGCGGCGCACGCCTTACCGACGTCGCCTGCTTTCTTCATGTCGGCGAGGAATGCGGCGAACTCCTGGTCTTCCTCGGTGACCACCGGGGGGGGCGGCGTCCAGCAGTTCACCGCCCGGGGTCAGCGACGGCAGCTCGCCGCTGCCCGGGTCGTCGTCGTTGTACTTCAGGCAGTGCTCTTTGGCCGGGCCCGCAATGTGGCTGCACGCCTCCTCGGCGTCCCTGGAGGGGCCACCGGCCTGGTAGCCGCCGATGACCCACTTCAGGTGCACGGCGTAGGCCTTGCTGTCGGACTTCTTGGCCGGGTCGAGGATGCGTCCGTACTGCAACAGCATGTACGGCTTCACGATCAGCGCGTTGGTCACCGAGTCCTGAAGCGGGCGGGCCACATCGGTTGGCTCGACGGGTGCTGCGGCCTCGCGCTCCAGGCAGGTGATCTCCGCGTTGCCGGCCAGGTCGTCACACGGGCCATAGCCGGCGAGTTTGCCGCCCCAGTCGTAGGAGTTGACGGTCTCCTGGGCCACCTCGGCGGCCAGCTGCTGGCCCTGCCCCAACGGCCCGTCCTGGGTGAGGAGATAGTCGGGGCGGACAAACGCGGAGGCGGCGAACGCTGCGATCAGCAGAGTCAGGAAGATCTCCCCCAGACCGCGCCCGACCTTTCCCAGCACGATCATGAACCCGGCGAACACGAACGCCCAGGCCAGCAGCACACCCTTCAAACCGAGGGCGTCGACGACCACGCTCTGGTAGGCGTCGGCGGCCTTCTGCGCCGGTCCGCTGAGGATCCTCAGCAGTGGGAAGGCGAAGGCGACTTCGATCGCCCACCCCGCCAGCCCCACCAGGAGCCGGATCAGGGTGAACAGCCCGGACAGGGCGAAGGCGAGGGAGTGCGTCTTGAAGCTGACGATGGAGCCGCCTTCGGCGTTCAGCTCGTAGCCGTTGATCGGCACGCCCTCGGACGAATGGATGTTGAGCGGTGCGAGCAGGTCTGCCGTCTCGCCTGTGCTGCCGGCCGCGTACACGACCTGGCTGTTCACCAGGACGAACACGGCCGTGAGCAGCACCACGAAGGCGGCCGAGCGCACGGTGGCGCGGTCTGGGCGCAACATTTCAGCGCCGCCTTCGGTCAACCGCGCCCCGGCTGCGGCGCCGCCACACCGCCAAGGCGGCCAGACCGGCTCCGGCTGGCACCAGCCTCCATGTCTCACCGGCGGCATCGTGCTCAACAGAGGCGGTGCCGGTGTTGTCGCGCGTGCAGTACGCCTTGGCCGGGCCCACGATCAGGTCGCAGGGATCCTCGCGGGGGGAGGGAGGTTGGGATTGGGCGGCGAACGCCGCTGCGGTGCGCGGCGACCACGACTCCGGCAGGCTCGCCCCTGCAACCACAGCGAGCATGGCGGCCACAAGGGTGATCACCGTCAGGATCCTTGTCACGCTGGCCACACGCCGGGGGCGAGACGGGGAGAGAGAAGAAGTGGCCATCAGAATGGCTCCTTCGGCCGGACGGTGCCGGGGGTGCTGGCGGGCGCGGTGCTGGCGCTCGACCGGCTGCCCGGAGTCGTGGTGATAGCCGTGGTGATGCGGGGGATGCGGGGAATGACCGCCTTGACGCGGCCGGTGTTCTGCCGCGGGCAGGCCAGCAGGAACTCGCCCTCGCGGCCGCGTTGACCCACCGGGGACAGACCGGTGGTCACCAGCCGCAGCAGTTCGCCGTCGTTCGGGTCCAGGCCGACGAACTCCAGGCCGCGACGGGCGCGTTCGCGATCGGTCGTGCGGGCCAGCGCCCGGTAGGCCATCAGGCCGCGGTCAGGGCCGAGTTCGGCGGCGTCGTGACTGCCCGCCACGAGCCCGGCGCCGTGTTTGCGGCCGTCGTGGAGGATCTCGTGGACCAGGGCGGTGCCCTCGGCAGACGAGGTGAGCCAGTACAACTCGTCCAGGACGACCGCGCAAAACCGTGCAGGGTCCTCGAACGCCCGCTGGCGGGCGATCGCGGCGATCAGGTAGAGCACGGCGCGGCCGATCAGTGCTTCCAGCGGCTGCTGGTGCAGCACTTCGGGTTTGTCGAAGGCGGCTCTCGGCGGCAGCTTCAGCCCGGCTGTGGTGATCACGATCATGTCGGAGGCGCTGGAAGCCTCGAGCCGCACGGGGGGCAGCGTCGGGTCGAACACCATCGCCGCGAGCGGGTTGGTGGCCACGACACGCAGGAGACCGGCCAGAGTGGCGGCCGTGTCCTGGCGTTTGCCGCCCTCGCGCGCCGCGATGTGCTGCAGGACCTCAAGGACGCGGTGCATGGAGGGCCGCTCGCCGCTCGCGGCCTGCTCGACGGCGTGGTGCAGGACCTCCCCGCTGGTGCTCATCGGGCCGATGCCGAGCTGCAGGGTGAGGTAGGACAGGGCGTAGTGGCGGGCCTGCGGGCCGTCGAACATGCGCAGCGGGTCGATCGAGGCCTCGGCCCGGGCGGCGTCGATGATCTGGCAGCGGCCCGCGGCCGCATTGCGGGCGAAGGCGGCCCATTCCCGCACCGGAGTGCGGTCGATGCAGATCGCGGCCCCGCCGCGCGCCCACACCGCCTCGCAGATCAGTTTCTGCAGGACGCTCTTGCCGGCGCCGAGGTCTCCGACGACGCCCATGGACGCGGACGCGTCCTGCTTGGGCGCGTCCGCCACGTTGATCATCACGGGGCGGGTGGTGCCGCAGTCCAGGTCGATCCCGAGGAACATCCCGTTCGGATCGCCGACCTCACCGAGGGTGAAGGCACCCGACAGCGCCCAGTCCTCGGAGACCTGGTGCTGGGTGAACTCCCGCACCACGCCCGGGCATACAGTGCCGGGCAGGCCGAGCGTGAACAGCGTCTCCTGCAAGCCGGCCGGGCGCACCGCCCGATAGTCGGCGCCGGACAGCAGCGCCACCAGAGCGCGGGCGCGGGCGTCGCAGATCGCCGCGGTCGGTCCCCACACGGTCAGCACGGTCACCGACTGCACCTCGACCTCGACGCTGGTGCGTGACAGGCGGGCGTCCAGCTCGCCCAGGTCGCGGGCGGCCTCGGTCAGCGAGGTGGGCATGCCGGTGGGGCGGGCGTCGTACTGGTCGGCCTGGTCGACAAGTTCGTTCTTCTTGCGCCGCACCTGATCGCGCGCCTTGTCCGCGGGCACGAGCGTGAGGTCGACGGTGTAGTCGACGGGGAAATCGAGCGTCTCCAGCTGGGCGAACAGGTCGGCCGCGTCGCGGCGGACGGCGGGCGGGCACTCCGCCAGCGCCAACTGGGCCTGGTAGCCGGTGCCAGCGTCGGACTCGATCTGCAGCCAGCGCCGCCGCAACGGCGAGGACGTCCTCAGCCGCCACCAGGCCGCGCGGCCCGACCGCGTGAGGTGGCCCGCGCTCGTGAGGTCCTCAGCGTCGTCGAGGAAGGGATCGATACCGCCTTCCTGTACCCGCACATGGCCCAGGTCGGCGTAGCTGGGGGAGTGCAGCACCCCTTCCCGGACCTGCCCGCCGTAACCGGTGCTGGCCTCGGCCTCGGCCAGCAGCGGCTCGTCCAGGCCGCGGTGCAGCGCGTGCTGGATCATCCACACGATCTCCGCCGGACGGGCCGCACGCCATGCAATACCCCCGGCCAGCGCGGCCTGAACACGCGCGGCCTGCGCGTGGTAGGCGCTCACTTCCCGCCGCGCCACCGGCGCCGCCCGCATGCCCAAGACCGGGGCCAGATCCGCCCACCCCGCGCTGAACGGGGCGGTCAACTTCCCGCCGGCGCCATGGGTGTGCAGGGGGACGGCCAGCCACAACGTGCGCCGGTGCATCTCCTGCCCGTCCAGCAGTTCCAAGGTGGCGTCGACGTTCTCCACCCACGGGTGGGCGGCGGGGCCCGGCGCCGTTGCGGGCGGCTCGATGCCCTCGATCATGCGCAAAGCGATCTCACCCGGATCGACCTGCGCGCACAGCCCGATCAGACGCGGCGCACCGGACAGGGAACGGATCAAGTGGGTGGTCCGGGCGAGCTGTTCATCACCGACCGCGGCCGGCACGTAGCTGCCCTGCACTCTCTCCTCACCGCGGCCGCTCTCATCCGGGCCGGGATGCAGCCGATAGACGGCCCACACACTGCCGTGCGTGGACCACACCAGATGCCCGGCGATATGACGAATCGGCACCCTCACCGCACACCCCCGCCCTGCTCGGCCAGCGCATACAGCAGCTGCTGCACCCCCGACACCGGCCGCACCGACAACACCGGCTTCGGCTGCGCTGGTACCGGATGCGGCCGGGCACAGGCGCACAGACGTGCCGCACGGCGGCGTGGACGCCGGCCGCCACGGGGCGTCGCACCGCGGGTCGGCGCGGCTGCGGCGGCCAACCTGGGCGAGGCGGCGGGGGCGCCCTCGAGGGTGAAACCGCCGAGCAGCGCCCGGCCGGCGCGGTCGCGGGCTGCGCGCCCGCTGATCCGTCCGCCGGCCGGCTGCACGGCGAGCAGTGCCCAGCCCCAGGCAGCCGGCAGCGGGGCCCGCCCCCTGATCTTCGGGCGGCGCACCGTCCAGATGGCCAGTACCCAGGCCACGATCGGGACCGGGCCCATCCACGACCACCACCCGAACGTCTTGATCAGAACAAAACCGCCGCCGACGGCGAGAGCGATCTGAGCGGGCGTGTAGGGGCCCAGCGGGATCCTCCAGTCGGCGACCTTGCCAAGCACCCAAGGGTGGCGGCGCGCGCCGGTGTAGTAGCGCCCCATCCGCACCTGGCCGGCCCCGCTCACCGCCCGCCCCCAGCACCCAGAGAGCGGTCACGGACCACTGCTGGATCAAAGCTGCGCACGTTGCCGGGCACGGCCGGCGCACCGGTGGCCGGGTTCTTGACCTCGTCCTCGAACATGTCGGCCAGGTCGTTGCGCGAGTTGTACAGCCCCAGAGCGATCACCATCAAGAGCAGCGCACCGATACCGGCCTTGAGACTGAACTTCTGGATCATGATGATGACGACCAGGCA
The DNA here is from genome assembly GCF_003963535.1 of Streptomyces cyaneochromogenes. Taxonomy (GTDB): domain Bacteria; phylum Actinomycetota; class Actinomycetes; order Streptomycetales; family Streptomycetaceae; genus Streptomyces; species Streptomyces shaanxiensis. The sequence goes on from NZ_CP034539.1 coordinate 10,407,663, forward strand.
GCCCAGACCGACCTGCAACCCCTTGGCCGACCAGTTGCCGAACATGGCGAGCCAGGCGTCGCCAAGCTCCTCCAGCTCCCCGGCCAGATACAGGCCGCCCATCACCGCACCCCCTGCGCATCGGAGGTGCCGGAGGTGAGGGCGGCGATATCCCAGCGGCCCGAGCGGGCGGTCAGGCAGAGCTCGTAACCCAGCGGCCACCTCCCGCCCTCGTCCCGGGCTTCCACCTGAGCAAGGACACGGACCGTGGTGTTGTCGGCCGGGACCCGCCCGTCGCCGGATGACTCCTCCACGGCGAGGACCTGGCGCACCGTGACCCGCGCGAACGGGGCGGGGGAGAGGGCGGGCAGCACGGTTCCGGGCCCAAGATAGCGACCAACCTCGCCGGCACCGGTCAGATACGCGGCCAGGAACTCCTCCACGGTGGAAGCCAGTTCACCGCCCGCAACACGCACCCGGTACGGCGACGCCGGCACCTCGGCCCGCCCGGGGCCGGCCACCACAGCCGGCGCAGCCATCACCGCGAACGAGCCGCCCGTGCGGCCAGCAACGACCGGCACGGCGTAATAGCGCACCGTCGCGTCCGCGTATTGCGCAGCCACCGTCACCGACCACGTCCCGCCCGCCCGGCGCGCACTGCGCACCGCAATCACCCCCTGCGGCGCCTGCGCACCCGCGGCCGCCTCGGGCAACTCGACATTCGGGGCCATCGACTGCGCAAGCCGCGCCTGCGCACTCTCGGCGTCATCGGCGCTGCTGCGCAGCCACACACTCACGAACAACTGCGCATAGCCGCCCGGGTCAGCCGAGGCCGCAGCGCTGCGCACGGTCGCGGGCTTGGCCACAGCGGCCGCTTCCACCCCGGTCGGGGAAGAGGCGACGGCGACGCCCAGCGCGGCCGGCCCGGCCGCGATGACGGACCACACAGCCAGCCGTGAAAGGCGGACCCGGCGACGCATCCCCCTTAGCGCGACGCCCGCGGCCACTGGAGCAGTGGCCTGGCTCGTTGAGGCTTGCTTGGCACGAAGCATGGTCGAACTCCCTGGTCAGAACCGACGTTGCTGACTCTGAGGAAACCCACCGGCCCCGACCCGACCACCGACCACCAGCCCCCGACCACGGTCACAATGAGGGCACAAGGCGCATGGAAGGGCCTGTGGTCGGCCCGACCACAGGCCGGAGCACGCCTCCCGCAGAAGGAGGGGAGGACCACAGCCCAAAACCCGCGGGACAACGCCCGGATTCGCGTGGTGCGGAAGCCCGCACCACTGGTGCGTAGACGAACGCCACCGCCACCGCACACCCGGCTGCGCACCACGGCAACGGGAGTGCGCAACCACGGACTTGGCACCAGCACCACACCCGCTTGCACAGCCGCGCCGCCCCCGGGCCGGCTGCGCACAACCCCCTGCCCGATCGCGCCGCCCGCGCACACCCACGGGCTGCGCACCGAGCTGCGCAGCGCGTGCACGGTGGCGGTGCGCACGCGTGGTCGGCCCGACCATGGAGCGACCACGCCGGTCCGGACGGTATGTTGCCGGACCGTGATCGATGGGGTGCCATCTCGTGACCGCTGGGGCTACGTCGCCACGTCCGCACGCTCTCGCCGTCGGGCAGGCCGTCCCGCAGAGTCTGGTTGCGCTCCCTCGAGTACGCACGTGCCGCAGCATGCACTGGCAGGGCGAACTGGGTACGGATGAGCCCGCTTCGCGACCACAGCTTGGCTGGATCTGAGGAAGAAGCCCCCGCCGTGACCGACAGCCTTGGAGGATGGCGCCCGGATCCGATGACTACATGACCCGGGACGCGGCGTCCGCTGACAGATCCCGCGAAGGTGACCGAACCTACGTGAGATCCTTCCGCATCAACGTGCACATCGTTTCGTAGCGGCGCAACGACCCATCAGGGGCTTGCTCGTCCCACCAGTCCGGCTGACGGTCGTACGCGACATAGCCCAGCCTTTCGTACAGCGCACGTGCCCGTGGGTTGCTCTCCTCCACACCGAGCTCGGCCTGCCGCAGACCGCGGTTCCTGATCCGCAGTTCTGCGGCTTCCACAAGCAACGTGCCGATCCCACACGACTGCAATGCGGGGTGTACTGCCAGCTGCCACAAAGTGCCGACACCCTTCTTGACCTGGTAATCGACGCCGCCCTTCGCCACAGGGATGTCGGTGGCAGGGCAGACCGCAAGGTAGTCGACCTCGCCGGTCCGGACACGTTCCAACTGCTTGGCGACGTTGGCCAGGTGGTGGTCAGACCCTGCCCACCCGCACGACGCCAGGTCCGCATGCACCAAATCACGGACTGACACCTTCAACACGACGTTGATCATCTTGAGTACCTCCGGCGAGCCAGCATCCAGGCCGGTCACACAGGGCGCAAAGCCGTTTCGTCTGCCCACACTCCTGGCTCACGGTTCACTGCTGCTCAAGCAATCAGACGAACGCCGCTACTGAAAGCGAACGAAGCCAGCGGCGAAAGGCCACCCCAACTGGGCAGCAGTTGAGGTGATCTTGCTGTGTCTGGTGTGATCACGGCGTCCGAGCCGTCCTGGACAGTCCTGTTCACCGGGCTGAGCCCGCGGCAGTTCGGCAAGCTGGTCACCCCGCTGCGGCGCGAAGGTGCCGACCCGGTCCGCAAGAGTCGGCCGTGGAGCTTGCCGCTGCAGGGCCGGGTCCTGCTGGTCACCGCCTACTGGCGAACAAGCCTGAGGCTGCGGCAACGCTCCGCTGTTTGGGGTGTCCATTGCCGACCGGATCGTCGCTCAGCTCGGGCGGCTGATCAGCACCCGGTCGACGAAGGCCAGCTGGTGATTGGGCCCGGTAACCGGCTCCCTGCTGCCGGTCGTGGACGCGCCGTTCATGCAGCGCTGACTCGCGCTGTGCCGCCCGCGGGCCTGCCACTTCCTCGATCAAGTCGCCGAGATGTGCACGATCAAGGCCGCAGAAGTCATGGGACAGGCCGCGGGCCGAGAGGGACGTCACCGTCCACTCACCCTGCGCGGCCGTCACGGCCGATCCCGCGCTACCGCGTATCGAATCGTTAGGCTCAGAGGCATGACTCTTCAGCGGATGGACAACGTCGCCATCGTCGTCGACGATCTGGACGCGGCTGTCGCCTTCTTCACCGAGCTCGGCATGGAGCTGGAAGGAAAGGCGCAGATCGAAGGCGTTTATGCGGACCGCACCGTCGGACTTGACGGCGTCCGGAGCGACATCGCGATGATGCGGACTCCGGACGGCCACAGCAAGCTGGAGCTGACCAAATATCACACCCCCGCGGTATCCGACGCCGAGCCGCGGAACCCTCCGCCCAACACGCTGGGCCTGCATCGCGTCATGTTCGCAGTCGACGACATCGACGACACCATCGCCCGCCTGCGCGCCCACGGTGCCGAACTCCTCGGCGAGGTAGCGCAGTACGAGAACATCTACCGGCTCTGCAACCTCCGCGGCCCCGCAGGCATCATCGTCGCCCTGGCCGAACAGATTGGCTGACGCGGGCCTGCCGCGCGGAGCATGTCGACGGCAGCACCGCTCTGACGCATTCGCGATAGGGGCGGTGCAAGCTGCTGTACGAGCCGGTGCCGGCCCCTGGCCGGAGGAGATGCCGAAACCGGGGCGGCGCGAGCCGCTCTGGCTCACCGACATGGAACGCAACGTCCCACCCGACTGGGACGATCTGACCGTGTTCGACACCCTGACCCCCCTTCGTGTCGGATCAGGTGAGGGTCGGCTACCTCCTGGTCGTGACGGGGCTCGGCGGCATATTCGCGGTCGAGCTCCACGACCCCGCCGTAAGTCCGCGCATCAGCAAGGTGCATGGGGAGCCAATCTTCGCCGACTCGGGTTTCCTTCCCGCTCTTCACCGCGGGACAGCACGGCGCCGCGGCTCGTACGACCCCGACCTCTTCGAACCGGACGTCGTACGTCGCCTGCCCACCGGCTTGCTGCCCGAGGGGGTGACGGACGCCGAGGCACGCCGCGTTCTCACGGACGTCGGACTGCCCGCCTTCGAAGGCGTCGCCATCCGGCTCGAGGCTCTGGACGAAGTGGGTCTGCCCCGGCTCGCCCCTGGCACCCTGTCGGCAGACGCCGTCTCAGGCGCGTACTACAAGATCGGTACGTGCGGTGGCGGCGACCTGGGCCTGCACGGCGGAACGGGCAGGTCGTCCTGTTCGATGCGGCCGACTGGAGCAGTGCAGCAGACGACTTCGATGCCCAGACCCGATGACCCGCTCCACTTCGCGCAGGGGCGACGGCGGCCAGACCCTCGTCCCCCTACGGCCACGTCAACGCGGATCGATGGCTGCTTCAGCCGCTGCCTTGATCCGGGCGCCGAAGGCGGCCGCATCCTTGCGGGCGGCAACGAGCGCCAGGCCGACGAGGAGCTTGCCGAGACCGTGGCCTTCCAGAACGTTGAAGATACGCACGCGAGTCCTACCGCCGTCCAGAGCCTGCAGGTCGTAGCCGCCTTCGCGGACCGACACGCTGTTCTTCGACACCTCGGCCCACCGGATCTTTGCCGGGGCCTGGAGGTCGGTGATGCGGAACTCCCTGGCTGTTTTGACCCCGGCGTCCTTGACCGTGCTGCGGAAGACCGTCCCCACGGCTGTCGGGGCGTCGGGGACCCGCTCGATCTTGAGCACGCGAGGGCTGAACTGCGGGTCGTTGCGCCCGTCGGCGAGGTAGCCGAACACCGCCTCGACCGGTCGATCGACCTCGACCGTCGCTTCAAACTGTCCCGACATGAGCACTCCTCAATCGCTTGAGCCGCAGCATGCCCGCGATGCCTTCGGTAGATGCCCGCGGACCGCCGGATTGTGAGGGACTGCCTCGTACGCACGCGAAGGGCGGCGCCGCCTGTCCTGTCTTGGCGTCACCGCGACCCTATGGGAGCACCCAGCCTCTCGCGAGGTGAGCGGCGTGGCAACGAGGGTAGGCCGCCGGGGGGAATGTGGACCGGTCACCGGCCTGTATACAGGCGCCGTCCACCGAAGCCCCGCATCTCGTCGGGTGCGAACCTTCCGGCCTGCGCCAGCCACATGCGAGTGGCCTGCAGGCGCGCTCCTGGCAGAATGGGGACATCAGTAACCTCGGCAGCGCCCGACTCAAGGCTGCGCGGCACCACCACCGGGCCGGGGGTTGCTGCCGCACCGAGGGAAAGGCCCGCTCAGCAGCTCCTGCTGCCCGGGCCGCAGGACCTGCCACGACGTCTGCTGTACATGCAGCCACTGCGAGCATCGTCGTCGTCTGGTGCGCCGGGCCACCTATCGACGTCTTCGGGCAGGCCATGGAGGTGATAGCGGGAGCCCCATAGGAACGCTGCCAGTCCAGAGGCCAGGGCGGGGTCCAACAGGTGTCCAGGGCCGTGGGCCGCCGACCGAGGCGGGTGGGCCGGGTGGTGGCGCGCTGGCGGTGGCGCCGCTGGTTGAGTCACTTGCCCAGCGCGTACCGATAGTGGGTGGTGGGCTGTGAGACGGCCAGGTGGCCGTGGGGGGCGTAGGAGCAGGCAGCCTGCCGCCCGTGCATCACGCTGCGGCGCCGCGCGGGCCAGACGTGGAAGCGGCCGATCTCGGCGGGTGTGAGGCCGAGCTGGGCGAGCAGTTGCGCCTATGGCGTCAGCGGATCATCCGCAGGTGAGCCGCAGCGCAGTCCCAGGGCCGCACCGCCGCGGGCCATGACCCGCCGATCGGCTCCTCGTGTTCGCCTGGGCGGAACGCCGGCTGTGACCAGCCCGCGCCGCGCGCCCGGCGCACTGCGCGCATGTGGACGGATTCGTGGACCGAGGGGCCGTCGTGCGGCGACAGCCGGAGCCGTAGCACGCACCGTACCCGGCCCCCAGGGCAGCTGCGGGACCGCTCCTGCCGCGCAAGGCCGCGGCCACCGGCAAGGCCCCATGCCCATGCGGGCGATGGACTGCGCGTCGTCAGCGCCGCGTCGGTTGAAAGTCCCCTCAATAATACGGAGTTGACAGGGTGATCACTCGCGCGTCAGCATCCGGCCGATGGAGATCACCGATCTGACACCAGCGGAGCGCCGTGTCTGGCAAGCGTTCTCACTCGGGGAGGGAGTCGACTTCCGCGACGGTGCCGTCGACGACCCCTCGGCTGGCGCGTCCTGGGGGCCGGAGCGGACCGTACGCGCGCAGGTGCTGCGGACGCTGCTGATCGACGGACCGGCACGCGACGGTGAGATAGCCGGCCTGAAGCTGGCGGGGGCGCGCATCACAGGGCGTCTCGACCTCACCTACGGGACGATCGACCACCCCATACGCCTTCGGTCCTGTCACTTCGAACACGCCCCGCACCTGTACGGCGCTCAGATCCGCGCCCTCGTACTGAGCGACTCGGTATTGCCCGGGCTCAGCGCAGCGACCCTCCGCGTCGACGGGGTTCTGCGGATGACCGGCTGCCGTATCGCCGGTCCCGTGCGCCTGCAGGGGGTGAAGATCACCGGAGCGTTCTTCGTCAACAAGGCGCACCTCGGTCGCCCGGCTGCACCCGGCCATGCGATGACGCCCAGCACGTCGGACCACGAGGCGGCAGAGGAGCCGATCCTCCAGCTCAACCATGCGGAGATCGGCACCGACGTGTGGGCCGTCGGACTCGTCGCCCACGGCCAGATCCGGCTGGATGCGGCCACGGTCGGTGGTCAGGTGAACCTGGAAGATGCCCACCTGCGCGCTCCCGGAGGCACCGCCCTGCAGGCCGAGACCCTCTCGGTCGGCACTCACCTGCACGGCCTGCGGCTCCGCGCCGACGGCCAGGTCGTCCTCGACGGTGCCCACGTCCCGCGCCTTCTCAATCTCTCGCACGCCCAGCTGTCCAACCCGGACGGGGAGGCCCTGCGTGCCACCAGTTGTCTGGTGGGCGAGCTGTGGCTGCGTGAAGCCACCACGATCGTGGGCGCGGTCGACCTGCGCCGCGCCCAGTTCGACCTCCTGCACGTCCTGCCGGATGTCTGGCCCGCCCAGGTCGGCGTCGACGGCCTCAATTACCGCACCCTCGCACCGCATCTCCCGGCCGAACAGCGTCTGCCGCTCCTGGAACGAGAGGCAGGAGGATATCTCCCCAACGGTTACGAGCAGTTGACCACCGCCTACCGTGCCGTCGGCGACGACGCCGCGGCCCGCACCGTCCAACTGGCCAAACTCCGGCGACACCGCCGCACACTGCCCTGGTACGCCCGCTTCTGGGGACGCCTCCAGGACGTAACCGTCGGCTATGGCTTCCGCCCCCTTCGCGCCGTCGGCTGGCTGTCGATCCTCCTGCTCATCGGCGCCGTCGCCTTCACACTGGATCACCCACGCGCCGTGAAGCCCGACGAAGCCCCGGACTTCACCCCCGTCGTCTACACCATCGATCTCCTGCTGCCCGTCATCAACTTCGGGCAGGAGAGCGCATTCGCCCCGCGAGGCTGGCACCAGTGGCTGGCCTATCTGCTCATCGCCACTGGTTGGGTTCTGGCGACGACGGTCGCGGCAGGCGTCACTCGCTCCCTGAACCGCCAGTGACCGGTGCGGGTCCGCGCATCGGCCCGTGCTCCCCGCAGATCCTCTGTACGCGACGATGAACGCCACCTGTTGGAGCTCGATGGCGGGTGCTGTCACAGGCGGTGACGTCACCCATCACGTCGACGGCACTCCAGGGCTCCCGACGCAGCCGCGATTGACGACGTCCGTCGGCACGACTGCCGCTGGCTTCGCTGCCTGTCTGGGCCCCCGCGCCACTCATTCCGGCCGCGTTTGAAGCTGAAGGCTGTGGCACATCCTTCTTCCATCGCCGGCAGTCGAGGTGGAAGCCGTGGGAATGGCCAGGCCAACGAGACAGCAGCGGGCCGTGCCTGGGCATCCCGTGCGGGAGCAGGAGCGTCAGGGTGTGCGTCTCACCAGCCGGTCGCGGGCGATTGGCGTGGCCGTGTTGTGTGGCAGCCTGCTCCTGGTCGCCCTCGTCACTGTGGTGGCCCCCCTCAATAGCTGCTGGACTGGGACGCCCCGTCCACGCCTGCTTCGGACCGGGCGAAGGCGATCAATGACACCCGCACCACGCTGCTGCAGGGCTTGGCGGGTGTCGCATTGCTGAGCGGTGCTTCCTTCACCTGGCGGCAGCTGCAGGTCAGTTACCAAGGCCAGGTCACACAGCGCTTCACGGGAGCGGTGGAGCGACGGGGCAGCCCCGACCCAGAAGTCCGACTCGGCGCGATCTTCACCCTGGAACGCATCGCCGGCGGCATCCCGAAGCTGCCCTGGATGGGGAAGCGGCCCTGGTTCGCCGGACTCTTCGGCGGGCTGTCGGGCGCCGTCGTGATGCCGCTGGCTCTGGGCGTGTTTCAAAAGCCCGCTGCGAGTGAGCTGTCAGTCGGCAGCGACGATGTCGGAGAGACTCACAGCGGGGCGGCCAAGCATGTCTGTCAGCGTGCGCTGCTGGCGCTCGGTCAGCGAGGCAACGAAGATCACTGCGTCGGCGTTGGCCTGGTTGCAGGCCTGGGCCACTTCGCGGACTTTCCCGTAGGTCAGCAGAGTCCGCGAGGAGTAGGGCAGACCCATCTTCTGGACCCCGCCGTCCGAGACGCCTCGCCGTTGCACAGTCTGCGCGACGACCCGAGCGCCGCGCGCTGCCAGTTCTGCGGCTGCCGACGCCATGACCGATTCGAAGTCCTTCTGCTTCGCCGAGAAGTAGCCCACCAGGACCACATCAGCGCCCACGGCCGGGAGTCGGAACGCGCGACGCTGGACCGGCTCCGACGGCACGCGGCGAGCCAGGCGCCGGTCGCGCCTTCGGGGCTGATGCATGCCACAGGCTAAATGCCTGACTACCTGCAGCGATACCGGGTTTCTCGCTGACCGAGCCAGGCGAGCAAGATCAGAGCCCGGCACGCTCACCGCGTTGATCGTATTCGCCGCGGTGCTCTGCCGGCGATTGACGCCAGGCTCCACAGGACCGGAGGCGGCGCGGGGTCACGGTGCGGCCCGACGGGGGTGATTGCCCGCGCCTTCGGATGTCAGTCTGACTGCTGCGGGCTCTCTTGTGCGGGTGCAGCCGGCTCGGCGGCGTCGGCGGTGTAGAAGACGGACGTGCCCTGCTTGCTGCGCTGAGCCTGGTTCTTGGCCACCAGCCCTTCGAGCGTCGTGCGTACGACAGTTGCCTTGACGGTGCGCTCGGGATGCTGCTGTCCCAGCGCGGTGGCGACTTCCGCAGCAGAGCGGGGTTCGCTCTGACCCGCCAGGTGTTCGCGTACGAGAGCCACGAGCGTGGGCGAGGTGGAGGACGCGGTCGCTGTCTTGGTGGGGCTCTTGCTGCTGGTCCGCTTGCGGGCCGTTGCGGCGGGCTTCTTGTCCTTCGTCTGCTTGGCCGCGCGCGGTGTCTTCGTGCGCGGAGCAGGCACCGCTGCGACGGTTTCGACGGCCGGCGTGGCGGGCGCCGCCGGAACGCCGAGGGCCTGCTGGATGTTCACCAGGACCGTGTGGTCTTGCTGTAGAGCGGCCAACTGAGCCTGGAGCGCTTCGATTTCACCGTTGACGCGTTCCTGCTCCTTGAGATTGCTCTCAAGGTCGCCGGCCACCTGCGCGCTGTATTGCGAGGTCAACTCGGTGGTGCCGGAAGTGGTTTCGGACATGGAGCTCACACCTTTCCTGGGCGTCGCGGCCGGCCCGGAGCGCGCCCGCGGCGTATGCGAAATCTAACGCGTGTGCATTTTCTGCCTGGTGTCGTGTGAGCAGTATCAGTTACTGCAGCACAGTCGTGTCGTAGCGATAGTACGGACGACACCCGCATCGGTCTCTGATGCATGGCTGAGAAATTTTGCCGAGCCTGCTTGCGCCTCGCGTGCGGGCAGACGGGTGCGGGGGAGCAAGGACACGCTGGCAGAGGGTGGTTGGCCCGCCAACACAGCGGAAAGCGCTCCGCTTTGCTGGGTTGCCGCAGATGCGTTGCGTCATTCGTTCAGTTCTTGCTGGTGTCCACCGCAAGCGTTGCTTCGTCGAGTGCGGCGCGGGCTGCTGTGGTGAAACCGGTGATGCGTTCGGACACCGAGGTCACCTCGACTGCGTGCCGTTCCACGAACTTGACGTTGTGGGGGTGTGCAGGGGAATCGCACCAGGCGAGGAGTGTCGTGTGCATCGAGTGGAGTGCCGTATTGACGCTGTTGGCTGCCTGTTCGACAGAGTCGGGTCCTTCGACTGCGAGAGCAGACCAGGCTGCCTGGGCCTGGCCCAATGTGTCGTGTGCGGCTTGGAGCTGGCGGTGAGCTTCCTCCACCTCCGCGCCATCGATCAAGGCGCGCGCTGCGCGTTTGAGGGCGTTGCATGTCTCGTGAGCGGGCGCGAGGAACGCGCTGTAAGCATCGCGCCGGGCTTGTCTGCGCCACTGTGCGTGGTCAACTGTGGCCTGGGCTCGTATCTGTTGGCGGCTTGACCACCCGGACATGGCCGATGCGGAGACGGTTCCGAGGACGCCTACAAAGGCCCCCAGCAGCGCTGCGATTCCCTGATCCACAGAGAGATTGTGCACTCCGGGTTGGCCTTTGCCCGGGGGAGGGGGGCGTTGCCAGGGTCGCTCAGCGGGGCCGCTGGTCATGCGCCGTCAGCTTGCTCCTTGCTGAGGCTGAGTCCGGAGCATTTTGCCCCGGCCTGATCGCCGAGGTGTGGTTGCCGAGTGCTCGGTCGGCAGGCTGTACTGGAAGCTGGCATGGCGTCGAAACAGCCTGGCTCCGGCCAGCCTTTGCTCGGCGTCTTGGTTGTAAGGGCATCTCCGGCTTGTGAGCCGTTCGAGGGTCCCTGTCCCACCCCACCACCTCCTTCCCCAACCCCCCGCTGGCCCGACGTGTGCGGGTACGTGGCGTGCCGGCCGGCGGGCGGCCTGTCTCGCCACGCACGAAAGGCATCCGATCATGCGACGGTACGTTCTCACCGGTACGCCAGGCGCGGGCAAGACTTCGATCCTGCGATGCCTGGCGAAGCAGGGCTATGAGGTTGTCGAGGAGGCCGCGACCGCGGTCATCGGATGGGCGCAGGCGCAGGGCGAGGGCGAGCCGTGGACACGGGCATCCTTTATCGACGAGATCGTCGAAATGCAGAAACAACGGCAGTTGGCAGCCTCCGCCACAGACTCCGTCCAGGTGTTCGACCGGTCGCCGGTCTGCACACACGCGCTCGCGAACTACCTGGGGCGACCGGTATCCCGTGCGCTGACGGCGGAGATCGAGCGGATCACCGCCGAGGAGATCTATGAGCGGCAGGTGCTGTTCGTCCGTAATCAGGGATTCTGCGAGCCCACCAGCGCCCGTCGGATCAGCTTCCAGGACTCGCTCGTGTTCGAGAAGATCCATGAGGAGAGCTACCGCGCGTTCGGCTTCGAGCTCATCTACGTCCCTGCCGGCGACCTGGCCGACCGTGTCGCCGCGGTCAGCGCAGTAATCTCGCGACCCGTCTCGTGAGCGGCTCCCGCCGGCATTGGGCGCAGTCCGGCGGATCATGTGGCCGTGATGGCACCAAGTCACTTCTCGTGGACGGACGGACCGCGCCCGGTTGCGAGGCGGTTCTGCCCCGCGGGCTTGGGCAGAACCGCCAGTGCGGTGTCTGCGATGTTCCGCAGCGTCTCCGGGGCCAGGCCGGCCTTGCCTACCGCCTCGATACCGCGGACCACCGTCAGCAGCAGTGCCGCCAACTGCTCCGGATCCGCAGCGCTATCGATGTCGCCGTGGCGCTGGGCGGCGCTGATCTCCGTCCGCAGCAGGGTCAGCAGTGCCGTCATGGTCTCGGCCGACTGTCCTGCGACCGTCGGATCGTGCTGGGCCAGTTCTGCCGCGCCCTTGGCCAACAGGCACCCGCGGCGCTCGGTGTCGGAGGCGGTGTTCTCTGCCATTAGGTGCACGTATCCCGACAACCGGGCCAAGGCCTCTGCGTCCGGGCCCCCTGCCAGCCGCCCTTCGGCCACCTCGACGACTGTGGTGCACCAGTCACCGAACACGCGGTGGAACAGCTTGCCCTTGTCGCCGAATGCGCCGTACAGGCTGCCCTTGCCCAGGCCGGTCGCCAGGGCGATGTCGTCCATCCGGGTTCCTGCATAGCCGGTCGCCCAGAACTGTTCCCGGGCCCGCTCCAGGACTTGGCGTTCGTCGAATGCGCGTGGTCTCGCCATGGTCTCAGCCTATCCATTCTTGACTCGATCGTCCATTACTGCCCACGTTGTGGACGATCTATTCCACAACTGAAGGGGTTCGACATGCCAGGCGTGCTGCAGGAGAAGGTGGCCGTGATCAGCGGAGGGACCAGCGGGCTCGGGCTGGCCATCGCCCACCGCTTCGTCCGGGAGGGCGCACGGGTCTTCGTGACCGGCCGAGACATCGACCGCCTCGACGCGGCAGTCAGGGAGATGGGCCCTGCGGCCGTCGGCGTACGATCCGACGTCTCGGTCCTGGCCGACCTGGACGCGCTCTACGCGCGAGTCCGCGAGGAGGCCGGACGCATCGACGTGCTGGTGGCCAACGCGGGCATCGTCGCGGACGCCGCGCTCGGCGCCCACACCGAGGCGAACGTCGACCTGACGCTCGCCGTCAACGTCAAGGGCCCACTATTCACCGTTCAGAAGGCGCTTCCACTGCTGGCGGAGAACGCCTCCATCCTGGTCGTCGGCTCGAGCAACAGCGTGCGGCCCAATGAGCAACTCGAGGTCTACAGCGCATCGAAGGCGGCGGTGAGCAACCTCGTGCACAACTGGGCCCGGCAGTCGCGGGAGCGTCGATTCCGGGTCAACGTTCTCAGCCCGGGACCCACGCGGACCCCTGGCCTGCTGGGCGCCGCGGGGCCGGACGTCGACCAGTTCGCCAAGGCCGTGGTGCCAATGGGGCGGCTGGCCGACGCCGAGGAAATCGCCGAGGCCGCCCTCTTCCTGGCTTCGGATGCCTCATCGTTCGTCACCGGCGCCGAACTCTTCGCCGACGGCGGCTACACCCGGGCCTGAACGACGGCCGGTGGCGCGCATCCGATTCCCTCGAAGCGATGGGGCGCCCTCCCGGCCGCGCGTGTGCGTCGTACGAGGCCCAGTGCGCCGGGAGCAACGAGATGGTGGCGACGGCCATGCTCATTCATCTCGTCGAGGCGACCGGACGGCACGCGGGACACGCGGACATTGTGAGGGAACTGCTTGACGGGGCGAAGGGGTACTGCTCGGTCTCTCCGGTGGGTTGCGACCGGAGCCAAAGTCGGATCGAGGCAACGGTGACAGTGCCATAGAAGACGTAGGCGCGTTTGTCGAACCTCGTCGCCACAGCCCGGAAGATCTTGAGGGCATTGATCGCCCGCTCCACCTCGTTCCTGCGTTTGCAGATCGCCTGTCGAAGCCGGCGTGGGCGGCGGTTGCGACGGGATGAGTAAGTCTTGTCTGCGGCGAGGTGGCCAAGCCGAGTCCGCGGTCGCCCGCCATCCGGGCGGGCGACACGGACACGCTCCATGACCGGGATGAGCTGGGGAGCGTCGCCCCCTGCCCCGGCCTGATCAGCAAGGCGAGTGGGCGGCGCATCTGCCCGGGCGGCGGCCGGGAGGGGTCCCGGTCGAGGCGGGGTTCAATGGCGGCATGATGCGTAGAACGTCATCCGCCGTCGTCGCAGGCGTTGTTGCCGCTGTCGAATTCGCCGCTCTCACATCGTGTTCCTCGGATTCCTCGGGCGGGGCTCGGGCCGAAGGCCGGCACACTGGGGCCGGCTCCAGGCCACCAGCGGCCGCCCCCGGTGCAACTCCCACGGAGACGGCCACGCCGTCGCCCTCGCCGACCGGGCCGTGTGCTGACGGGACGTGTGAGGTCGAGGTCGCCGTGGGGGACGTCGTGACAGTGCCGGAAAGGTACGGCCTCGGGCCGATCAAGGTGACGGCGATCACCGGCGGCGAGGTCGAGATGGTCGCGCCGCTGACGGGGTCGGGCTACAGCGTTTCGGGCTGTTCCGGTGGCGGCGGCGTGTCCTCGGAGGGCAGCGGCGGGGTCGGGCTGAGCTGCGGGGAGGGACCCGCCGCGACCATCAACGGCGCCATGAGCCTGAAGGTCGTCGAGATCCGCGATGCCGCTGCCGTCCTGCGTATCGCACCCATTGGGTGAGTACGGCTCGGACCCGGGGCAGGGTTCCGTACGGGAGTGCCGGTCCCGCGGGACCGGTGCCGGGAGGGCTGAGGGCTGAGGGCCCGTTGCCCTGCGGCGCGCGGGCGTCGCCTTCTGGCGTCGGGCCGGAAAGGATCCTTTGGATACGCAGCTCGGGGCGGCCATGGCTCAGGGGCCTGGGCTGGGCTCTGCTCATTGTCGGCATGGCCATGTTCTTCATCAACGCCCGAGGCCCTGATGAACGGGGAGGCTGTCGAGTGCGACGGCAGCCCGGTGAGCCCCGGCCAGTGGTGCGTGAGGGCAGGCGGCGAGTCCCTCAGTCACGACGAGGAGAAGGAGAACGCAGCCCGTGGGGAACTGGTCGGCTATGCCGGGGTTGGCCTCGGCGCCCTCGGTGTCGTCGTCTTCATCAGCGAGGGGATCACCACGCTGCGAGGAAACCACTGAGTACGCCGGCCAGGGGTTTGCCGCCCGCCCTCCCCATGGTGGGCTTCAAAAGAGGTGCGCGCCCAGCCGCTGCCCGCAGCAGCACGGAGCGACATCGTCGTGTCGTCGTCAGGCGCCGTGGTTGACCGGCTGAAAGAAGCTCCTGTGCTCTCGACATCACCGTGTCCTTCATGAAGATGCCCCTAATGGGGGACATCGGGGAGGCCGCATGCCTGGGCTCCGGCGCGGTGAACAGCCTCTGCAGGGGCTGATCGGTTTTGTGGCGGTGGTGGTCGCGGGCTGTGTGGCCATCGTGGCGGCCATCACCTGGCTGTCGGGCCCGTGGGCGGCCGGTGTGGGTGCCGCCGTGACCGCCGTCTACGGGCTGACGGCCGAGCTCTTTCGGCCACGACGGCGCAGCCGGGAAGAGACGGATCTGCTGCGTGATGCCAGGGGGCGTATTCCCCGGGCGCGTCAGGTCAGCAGGCCGGAAGCGGCAGGGGTGCGTGCGGCTGAGGGCGCGACGGCACCGCCCTATGTGCCAAGGGACGCTGAGCACGAGGTTCTGCGCCGGCTGGAGCAGACGCGGTTTGTGCTGCTGGTGGGCGAATCAGCTGCGGGGAAGTCGCGTCTGGGCTATGAGGTGGCACGCTCCAGATTCCCCAACTACCGCTTTGTCGCGCCCCGTACGCGTGCTGCCGTCCTGGAGGCTGTGGCCTGCGCCCGCAGCTACGGCCGGGCCGTGCTGTGGCTGGACGATCTGGAGAACTACCTGGGCACAGACGGCATCACCGTGACCATGCTGCGCTCGCTGTTCGACAGCGGCCGAGGCCACCGTGTGGTGCTCGGCACGATGCGCGTGGAGGAATACCGCCGCTTCGAAGCCCGCGAGGAAAGCCGCCTGACCGGCTCTGACCGGGACGCCTGGCGTACTCAGCGGGAACTCCTGCAGGAAGCCGAGGTGGTCCGGTTGTCCCGGCGCTGGTCTCCGAGCGAGTGTCGGCGCGCCGCCGCTCACGCCGACGACGCGCGTATCGCGGCCGCGCTGCATACCTGTGACCGGTTCGGCATCGCGGAAACGATCGCGGCGGGACCGGAACTGATGGACGCCTGGGAGAACGCCTGGGCCCCGGGTACCAATCCGCGTGCCGCCGCCCTGGTGACCGCGGCAGTCGACTGCCGTCGCGCCGGCCTGCGCAGTGCCATGACCCGGGCACTGCTGGAACTGCTTCACGAGCCGTATCTGGCCGAACGCGGGGGCGCCGGTCTGCGTCCTGAGACCGTCAACGCCGCCTTCCAGTGGGCCTGCACACCGGCCTTGGCCACCAGCGGCCTGCTCATACAGGACCAAGGGGGCCGCTACCAGGCCTTCGACTACCTGCTCAACACCCCCGGCCTGGCACCCGTCCCCGACCACCTGTGGAACACGCTCCTTGCGGCGGTCGGCCCGGAAGACGCCTACGACCTGGGCCTGGTAGCCCACCAACAGGCCAGGCTGCAACGGGCGATCACTGCGCTGACCAAAGCACACCAGGGATGTGTGACCGAAGCGGAATTCCCCCTCGCGCTCGCCCTGGGCGACGGCGGACATCCCCGTGAGGCCGCCACGCGTTTGCAGCGCATCGCTGAACGGCCCGGCACCGACCCCCTCCTCACCCTCGCCGCCCGGCACCAGGCAGCCTTCTTCACCGGCGAGTCCGGAGCAACACACCAGGCCGTCCGCCTGTTCGGCGGCATCGTCGACCTGGCCCAGACGCTCCTGAATCCAGCGCACCCCGACGTCCTCGACGCACGCCACCAACTGGCCTACTTCACCGGCGAGAGCGGCGACACCCGCAGCGCCGCAGAACAGTTCCGGGCGCTGCTCAGCGACCGTGAACGCCACCACCCCGACGACCACCAGCAGATCATCGCCACCAAACGCAGCTGCATCTGGTTTTCCACCAGCACAGGCACCCTCGAGGAGTCCGAACGGCACATGCACACGCTGCTGGACGAAGCCGTCACCCGGCTTGGCACCGACGCACCACACACGCTGGCCATCCGCAGCAGCCTCGCCACCTTCGCAGCCCGCGCCGGCCGCCACGACGAAGCCCTGGCCTGTTTCGCCTCCCTCATCGAAGACCGCATGCGCCTGCTCGAGCCAGAACACCCCCACGTCATCCGCAGCCGCCTGGACTTGGTGCAGGCACTCGCCGGTGCCGGGCACACCGCACAGGCCCGCACCGAGGTCTTGAGCACCCTGCACACCGCAGAACACGTCCTCGAACCCGACCACCGCCACCTGCACTACGCCAGGAACCTCCTCGCACAACTCTCCTGAGTACCTGTGCCTGTGCTGGTGGCGGGGGATGTGATGACGGCGTGGATCGCCGCCGGCTCGGCCGTGGCCGGTGCTTTCGCCGGAGGCTCGGTGACCTAGGTGCCCCGGTGCCAGGTAGCGGTCAGAACACCGAGCACGTCTCCCGGTACGGCAGATCCGGCAGGTACGTCTTCCAGTCCGCCGCCGACAGACCACCGCCGGCGCGCTCGCAGGCCTGGTCGGCGAGGTGGGACGGGGAGAGGTCGTAGGTCTGCAACGGCACGTGGGCGCCCGCGACGTGCAGTGTGTCGGCGCTGCTACCGGCGCCGAAGGCGAGGGAGAGAACCGGGCCGCCCGAGGTCGACAGGGGAGAGCCGAGTGGGCGGCGGGACGGTACGTCCCAGAGCTGGACCCTGCCGAAGGGGTCGCCGACCGCGAGAGTGCTGCCGTCGGCGGAGAAGGCGAGCGCGGTCACGTTGCCCGTGTCGCCGCCGGACGCGTCGGAGTCGGAGTCCGCGTAGTCGTCCGTGCCGGGGAGCAGGCCGAGGCGCCGGCGCACGGCTCCGTCCCAGAGAGTCACGCCTCCCAAGGAGTCGGCAACCGCGAGGTGGGCCCCGTCGGGGCTGAAGGCCAGCTCGTCGGTCAGATCGTCGCCGAGACTGCGGTTGCTGACCTCCCCGGTGGAGAGGTCGGCGATCACTCCCTGCGGGGTCACCACGGTGTCTCCGTTCCGATTCACTGCCAGCCTCTGCGTACTCCAATCTCAACTGCCCACCTGCGAGGCCCCCCCGCCCGCCGACGGCCCGGTCCGCTGTCCGCACGCGCTCGCGGCGGTGCACGTCCCACACGTCGACGGCCTTGTCGTCCCATGACCTGAACGTCAGCAGAGAAGCGCCGTCATGAGTGAGGGCCACACTCTGCACCCCCCACAGGTCACGGCCGCCCGGCGGATCGATGACAGCGTGTTCTCTCCGGGCTCCGATGTCCCATACCGTGATCCGGGGCCGCTTCGTCACGTCGTCGACGGCGTCGGACCAGCTCCTGCCGTAGGCGAAGTACCTGCCGTCACCGCTGAATGCCATGAGATCGACGCAGGCCGACTCCAGCTCGCTCCCGTCCTCGAAGTCCGGCGGCACGTCATCGCACGGTTTCTCCTTCGGCCGCAGGAGAACGGCGCCGTCGCGGGTGTCCAGCAGCCGTACTCCTCTTCCGGTGCCCTGCTGCCGGAGGACGGCCAGCGTCGTGCCGTCCTGGGAGAGTTGGGCGTGGTCGGCGGGCCGCCGCTCCCACCGCTGCGCCGACTCCGCGAAGCTCAGCGACCGTACAGCCGTCGTGGGGCCGTTGAGATAGCGGATGGTGTGCGCGTCGGGATCGAGTGCGTACTCATCGATCGAGACCGGCAACGAGTACCGGAGGACCGGGATGGGGGCGTACGGCTCCGACAGGCGCCACACCATCAGCCCCTCGAACCCGCTCGCCGCGAGGAACCGCCCGTCCGCGCTGAACCGGAGTGTGTCCAGGTCCGCCTTCTCGATCCTGGTGAGCTCACGCCCGGAGCGGAGGTCCACCCTGCGGATGCCGGTTTCGGTCGGCAGAGCGAGGGTGCGATTGTCCGGGGCGAAGGCAAGCCCAGTCACGTCACAGGAGTGCCGTTTCAGCCCAGTCGGCCAGGGCACGGGTGCCGGTCCCCGACCGGAGGTGTCCCAGATCTCCAGGGGGCGTTTGTCCGAGCACAGCGCCAACCGGCGGCCGTCCGGGCTGAGCGCCGCCTCCGCCACCATCTCGCCCTTCCGTATCCGGACCTCCCACTGCATTCGCTGGGTGCTCAGGTCCCAGGCCTGGACGGAACCCGAGTCGCCGAGTTCCAGTTCCGGTGGTCCCGCGTACACCAGGAGGGTGTCCCGGCCGGGCCCGAACTCCACACCGTCCGTCAGGCCCATCGGCAGCTTGGCGGTGACCCGCCCGGCCCGGACGTCCCATATCCGAATCCCGGTGTCCACCCACAGCGCCAGCTGACGGCCGTCCGGCGAGACCGCCTCAACCGTGGCAAGGTCCTCCTCGCCGTACCCCGGATACACATGGGTACGGCGATGCGTGGGCACGTCCCACGTCGTGATCTTCTCCGGAGTGATGGAGATCAGGGTCCGGCCGTTGTCGACGAGACGGCGGTCGACGCCCATTTCCACCTCCCTGTCACCGACATCGGCACCGGGTATGGCGAACGTGTCCTCCTCCTGCTGCGCCACCGCTCCCACCACCGCCCCTCGGCTCTCCGTGGTCTCCGCCAGGCTCAAGGCCGCCACACTCAGCCGCATCGACGTCACCGGATCGGAGAACCGCATGCTTTCCGCCACCGCCGCGATCCGGCGGGCCTCCGCCTCCGCGTGCCGCCGGTCGCTCGTGCGCCCCTGCTGCCAGGCGACGACCCCGGCGACGAGGGACAGGACGACCAGGAGGCTGAGGGCGCCGATCAGTCCGCGCCGGCGGCGCCGCGAACCGGTGCGCGCCTCGCGGCTAGTGGCCAGGAAGGAACGTTCCAGCGAGGTGAGGGCGGCCGCACGCTCAGGCGCGGCGAACAGTTCGTCAGCCGTGTCCAGACGGGCTCCCCGGTACAGGGCCCCGTGGTCGCGCCCCAGGTCGTCCCACGCCTGGGCTGCCTCCGTCAATCGCCGGTGGGCACGAAGCCACTCGCGATCCTCCTCGATCCACTGACGTAGGCGCGGCCACGAGGAGATCAGCGACTCATGGGCAAGGTCGACCCTGTCGTCGTCCAGAGTGACCAGGCGTGCGGCGGCAAGATCGGTCAGGACGCGGGCAACACCGCCCGAGTCGCTGAGATCCAGTTCTGCACGGTCGACGGGACGCCGGGTGTCCGGCGTCCCGTCCCCCGGGGTGATCAGGCGCAGCAGGATCCGCCGAACGAGCCGGCACTCATCTGGGGACAGCCGCCCGTACAGGGCCTCGGCGGTCTGGGCGATGGCCGCGTGGATCCCGCCCGTTGCCTCGTACGCCTCCAGGGTCAACATGTGGCCCCTGCGCCGCCGCCAGGTCTCCAGCAGGGCGTGCGAGACCAGCGGCAGGCTGCCCGGTTCCCCTGCCGCCTGCTCGGTCAACCGGGCGGTCAAGGCGCGTTCCACGATCAGCCCGTGGGCCTGGGCCGGTTTGACGATCACTGCGCGCAGCGCGTCGGCGCCCATGGGCCCAACCGGCACGGTGGACTCGCCTATGGCTGCGGCCAGTTCAGGATGAGCCAGGCAGTGAGCATAGAAGTCGGCGCGTACGCCGAGGACGACGCGCAGCCGGCTTGCGGGCTCGGCGGCGGCCAGCAGACGGGCAAGGAAGTCGGCCCGTTCGCCGGTGTCGCGGCAGAGGGTGAAGACCTCCTCGAACTGGTCCACGACCAGCCAGGTGTCCCCCTTCCCCGGGGCTGGGACGCACACGGTGTCGTGGGTGCGCAGCGGATGCTCGCCCGGGGTGAGGATCCGCACCGCTGCCGGCCGGTCCGGACCGTCGAGGCTGCGCAGGCGGGGAATCAGCCCCGCCCGCAACAGCGACGACTTGCCGCTGCCGGACGGCCCGAAGACAGCAACCACCCGGTGCTCCGCCACCGCGCGGGCCAGCGCGTCGGTCACCTCGTCCCGACCGAAGAAGAGCTCCGCATCGCCCACCTCGAAACGGGCCAGGCCGCGGTAGGGGGAAGGAACAGTCCCATCCGCGACGAGGTCGGCTGACCGGGCCTGCTCCGTGACCGCCTCGCGCCAGCGCCGCTCCCACGCCTGCACATCACCGCCGCACGCCCGCACATAGGCCAAGGCCACCTGCAGGGAGGGCAGTTGTTCGCCCTTGGCCGCTCTCGACAGGGTGGAGACCGAGACCTCCACCTGCCGGGCCATCTGCCGGTAGGTGATGCGGCCCGCTTCCTGTCGTAGCTTGCGCAACTCGAACGCAAACCGCTGGACCGGACCCAGCCCCGGATCGAGATCCGCCTCCGGACGCCCCATAACGCTTCCTTCCCGCGTCCCGCCCCCCGTGAGCTGCAGCGGCGTCCCATCCCAACACGCGCCCCACCACCGTGAAAGACACCATCTCGCCAACCCGGGGCCTGTGACCTGCTTTGTTTCACGCCCGCGACAGGGCTGAGCAACAACCCCGGCACCGCTGGACTCGATCCAGGACGCCCCCGGCGCCGCGTGCCGCGCAGCACGAGCAGCAGGTGCGCGCCGCGGCGGGCGTCCGCAACGGACCACACGGATCACACGGAGAATGAGGTCTCAGTGACATCGAAGCTGCAAACGGGAATCATCACCCTGGTGTCGAGTGCCGTCCTCGCGGGCGGCGGTGCCGCCCTCGCCGGACCTGCGGCTCAGGCGATGGAGCGCCCGGGCGACCGGGCCGCAGCCGCCGTGCCGGACCCCGGCGTGACCAAGCCGGTCGGTGGCGGCAAGTGCACCTACACCAAGTGGGGCGGCACCTTCCTGTGCAAGAGCCAGGTCAGGCACAAGCTCCCCAACGGGCACTGGCAGGTGTTCGTCATCGGCACCAACAAGCAGGCGTACAGCCGCTGGTCATCGCCCGGCGGCGGGGTAAGCCGCTGGACGTCCCTCGGCGGACAGTGCATCAAGCCGGGCCAGCGGTCCATCGACATGGCATGGGCCAATGGGTGGAACTTCGCCATCACCTGCATCGGCACCAATGACAAGCGCTACTACAAAGAGCGCTACGCCAGCGGCAGCTGGAGCAGCTGGCGCCTGAACAAGTACTGACCAACAGGCGCACCGCGCCGAGCCGGGGCCGGCCGACCGCACGGGCGGCCGGCCCCGGCGTATGTTCCATCGAGGTTGGGGATGCCTGCTCAGGCGTCACCCCCTACTCGACGGTGACGGACGGGCGGCTCGGCGACCACGGGCGGAAGCCCGGGAGTCGTCCGGGTCAACCGGCGCCGACCCCACCACGTCGTCACCCCGGTCGCGGACAAGGGCCGACCCCGACCCGCACGGCGCCGCCGCGACGATCCAGGACAGCCTGCATCAGGTCGGCGATTGGCGTCTTCCCTGCGCCGGACTGACTCGCCACGACGACCGGGACCGGCTGCTGCTGGCGCACCGCCTGACGCGTCGCCGCCGGGAGGTGATGAGGCTCCTCGAGAAGCCGTCGTCCTATCGATCGGGAGCGCGGTGCTGATCGAACGGGGTTCTGATCTGTGACGGCCTCTCAGCTTGTTCTTTATCTACCAAGATCTTCCGGGCTTGCCGATGGCTTTGAGGGTCTCGGGGCGTTTGACGGTTTTGCCGACGTCGTAGCGGGTGGCGGGTCGCCGGTTCTTCGAGCCGAGGGGGCGTCCGGGACCGGTTCCGGTGGGTTGAGGAACACGGGCCGGGCAGAGCAGGTGGGCGCGGATGTTCCTGAACCCTCGGCGGACCCGGGCCGGGGTGAGGCGTTCGGGTTTCGCAGGCTTCTCCCAGGGCCGGCGGAGATCGGTGGCCAGCGGCCGGGCGAGGCGGAGCTGGGTGTGGGCGACGACCTGGAGCCAGGTCCAGCGGTCCGCTGCCTCGGGAGTACGGATTTTCGGGGTGGTCCAGCCGAGCGTCTGTTTTCCGAACCGGAAGGTGTGCTCCAGGTCGAGTCTCCTGAGGAACACCTGCCACCACAGGTCCACGTCCGCAGGGGCGGCGCCGGTCTTCGAGGACCACAACCACACGGGCGGGGCCTCTCGTTCCTTCGAGAGGTGCTCGACCTTCAACCGGACCAGGGTGCCTTCGACGATGGGGAGTTCGCCGTCGTGCTCCAGCCAGGCCGAGCGGTGGGTCAGTCTCGGGTGGACCCGGTCCCACGCCTGGGCTTCGGCCTTTCCGTAGTTCACCGTGTCGGTGGCCGTGGTGATCGCCGGATCGGGCCAGGTCTCGGGCCTGGCAAAGCGGAACTCCGGCCCGTGCTTGGGTGGCCGGCCGTTGACGCCGCGCATCCTCGGTGGTTTCGGCAGACGCATCACCCGGTCGCTGCGGATCCGCCCGACCAGCTCGACGGGCAGATCCCGCAGTACCCAGGCCAGGCGGGTGACGTCGTAGCCGGCGTCCATGACGATCGTCATGTCCGGGTCTCCCGGCGTCCACTGGCCGGCCGTGATGAGCCGTTCGGCCACGGACCTCAGCTGGGCAGCGGTGACCGCGGTCGCGTCGTCCTCGGGCCCGAGCCGGACCACGTCCAGGATCCCGGTCCACGACGTGGCACCGGGCTCCAGGACAGCGACGAAGGAGTACGGCCAGCCCGGAATGAACTGCGACGCCGACTTCGCCCGCCCGTAGACGTGGCAGAACAGCCGGTCCGCCGAGCACGGCGCGTCCGACCTCAGCCACGGCGACACATCGACCGCCAGCACCAGACGCCCGCCGTCGAAGCGCGGCAGGGGCATGTCGGCCAGCAAGGACCGCAACCTGTCGACGTCGATCCGGCCGTGGTTGAGGGCGCCGTACAACGCTCCGTGCCCACGACGGTGCTCGGGCACCAGCGTCAGGTCCACCGGCGAGACCACCCGCCCGTCGACACACAGCAGCGCGTCGGTCAGCTCGAACAGTTCGTCACGCCGGGCGGTCAGACACTCATAGAACTCACCCCGGAAGCGTGACGCTTCCGCGAACGCTTCCCTCCGCACAGCATCTGGCAGCAGACTCAACCTCACGGCCTTCGTCGTGGATATGTGCACCTTGGTCGGAGCACATGATTCAGACGAAGGCCGCCCCCGTGTCCGGGGAATCCCCAGGTGAGCGACCTAGTGCGAGACGTCGTTCGATGCCAGGTGCCACACCGACCCAGGCATGCCGAGGCGAGTACGACCGACCGACTCAACAGCGCGTCCCTCTGCTCACCAGTCGATCTCTCCGTCCTCGTCTACGGAGGGATGGGCGACGGAGTCGAGCCGGTCGGTCCGATCGTGGTGTTCCATGGCCTCGGCCACCTCGTGGAGCCAGGTTCCAAGGCTCGGCCACCCCAGGAAGTAGGCATGGTCGGCGTGCGGGGCGCGACCGAGATGGTCCTGCCACAAGCCCGGGCCCGCGTCGATGAAGTGCTCATCGCCATCGCCGCCTGCGAAGGGGATCCACTGCCTTCCCCACCACGGAGTCTCCTGCTCGTCTGGGTCGTCCTCGCCCTCCCAGGTCTTCATGCGCCTCTGTCTCACGTCGGCGATTGCGTCCGTGGAGTACAGCGGGCCGCACGGCAGAATGCCGAGATAGGACGAATCCCCGTCGTGGCACAGGAGCGATGCGCGCAGGTCGGTGGGAAGACGTACGCCCAACGCGACTTCGAGCTGGTCGATGGCCTGTGGCGAAGCCGAGAGAGCAAGCTCTGCGAGTCGAGCGGGCGCATGCCGGGCCAGCCATGCGTCGATGCGCTGCAGGAGGTGGCGACGGGCGGAATCACCGGCGTGATGCCGATCAGAGGCGGCTCGATCATGAGCTGAAGCATCTCAGCCCGAGACCAGCCGCAGGCTGAGAGGTGCAGGTTAAGGGGCGCTCCTCATGTGCCTGGGCAGGCTGGTAGATAAAGAACAAGCTCAGAGATGCAAGCGTCACCGAGTCCGCTGCATTGTCCTTGATCAGTCACGCTCCGGCACGGCCGGCGCGGAACGCCCCGTTCCACACGCACTCTTCCCAGGCACCGATTCATTGACCATGCGCATTACAACGTACGCACTACCACTGTGTGACTGAGCGCGCTAGTTGGTTGTGACCGCGCTAAGTGATGGCTACGCCTTGGCAATGAGATCGGCTCGACAGGGGGTATGCGGCCGCTCAGCAACTAGGGAGCTCCTTTTGGATCTCGGAGTCCTGGTGTGTGATCGCGCCGGTTTGTGGCCTGTTCGCGTGTTGGGCAATGTAGATCCAGTCGAAGCCGTCGTATCCCTCGGTGTCGAGATGCTGTGCTCGGCTGAGCCCGGCGCGTATCGCCACGCGCTGAGAAGCAACGTTGGCTGGTCGAACGCGGGCGATCAGCGGGAGGTCGGGCAGGTGGCGGGATGCCCAGGTGGCAACCGTGGCTGCGGCTTCACCAGCGAAGCCTTGGCCCCAGGCTGAGGTGGCGAAGCGGTAGAAGAGGTTCAGAACCGGGTCCCCGTGCAGTTCCATGAGCTTGATTCCGCAGAATCCGAGCTGCTGAGCGGAGCCGTGGCGCCGGACAACCCAATACCCGTATCCGTACTGCTGCCACTGGTCGTCCCAACGCTGGTAGAGCGCCTCTGCTTTCTCGAACCGGGCGAGTGCATCGGACGGGTTGTGGGTGCAGGTCTCAGGATCACGGTGGACGGCGAAGATCGCGTCAACATCGCCTGCGGTCGGGCGTCTCAGCAACAGCCGGGCGGTCTGCAGCTCCACGGCTGCTGGGCTCCGGTCGCTCATGTCAAGACCGCATCACCGGTGCGGAAGATGCGGTTCAGGTGGTGGTCCAGGACTGTGGTCGCGGACTCCGGGCTGCGCTGGCCGACGAGGATGCTGGTGCCGAGTCCCGCGGACATGGCGAGCAGGCCGGCCGCCTCCAACCGCGCGTCCACATCGGGGTCGAGCAGGTCTGCCTCTTGCGCCTGCCGAAGGAGTTCGGTCAGGGCGTCCTCGGCGGCATCAGGGTTCTTGATGAACGGCTGGGCTGCGAGCGCCCGGTCGGTCATGGCCAGAACTGCGTAGGAAGTGTAGAGGTGGTGGAAGGTGCGGCTCTCGTCGTCTGCCGGCAGCGCCGCCATCAGCAGTGCCTCGACCATCGCACGCGGACCAGGGCTGTCCCCGGCGGCCCTTACCCGGGCGGAGACCCGCTCCCCGAATCTCTCAGCCAGCTGCTCAAGCCCGAAGAGCAGCAACTTCTCCTTGGTCTGGAAGTAGTACTGCACGAGTCGCAGTGATACTCCCGCCTCCGCTGCCACATCGCGCATCCCCACGGCATGCAGCCCGCGTCGGCCGGCGACCCGGATGAGCGCCTCGGCGATGTCGGTACGCCGTTCTGCGTGGTCCACGCGCTTGGGCATCGACCGGTTCTCCGCTCGTCGTTCCTGCTGTGGCTTCCCTCGGACCTTTTGATGATACAACTGTACCAACGTCATGGTACGTTCGTATCACGAAACCGAGACGCCGGAGGTGGCCATGCCTGAGACCGCTGCTCGCACCCAAGCCGATGTCGGCCGCTACGTGAGCGATGCCTGGCGGGAGCGCCACTTCGCGGCCTGCGACGCGGTCTACGCACTGGGAGCGCCCGCACTCGCGGAAGAGGACGTGGAAACGTCCTTCGGTACCACGCACGTCTACCGCTACGGCCCCACGGACGAAGCCGCGCGATCCCGCACCCCCGTCGTCCTGGTGCACGGGGCGGGCTCCTGCTCCGCCATGTGGTACCCGAACACGCCCGCCCTCAGCTCGGAGCGCCCGGTCTACGCGATCGACACCCCGGGTGATCCCGGCCGCAGCGTGCAGCGCGCGCCGATCCACGACCCCGAACGCGCCGCACAGTGGCTGGACGAGACACTCGCCGGACTCCGCCTCGATCGCGTACACCTCGTCGGCAGCTCCTACGGCGGATGGCTCGTCCTGAACCAGGCACACCGCAGGCCCGGTCGCCTCGCCTCGGTCACGCCGCTCGACCCCGGCGGCCTGGAGAAAGTGGGGCTGCGTTTCTTCGTCTGGATCTTCGCCGGCCTCTTCGCGACCTTCGCGCCCAAGGCGTTCCGCCCGCGGCTGGCGGCCTGGCTGGAGCAGCCGGTTCTCGTCGTTCCGGAACTGCGCACGATGATCAGAACGGCGGTTCGCTCCTACCGCATCCGCCGCCCGTCGCCGCTTCCCCTGTCTGAGGAGGAACTGTCCACCATCCGGACTCCGCTCTATCTGGTGCTCGGCAAGCGAAGCCTCCTCGTGCACCCGCAGCGGCAGGTGGAGCGGGTGCCGCGCCTGATCCCCGGCGCTCAGGCCGAGATCATCTCCGATACGGGCCACGGGCCGCAGATCGACCACGCGGATGAGGTCAACCGCAGGATGCTGAACTTCATGGACTCCGTCGACTGACTACCACCCTCGCCAACGGGCCAGGACAGTGCCGAGGGATGGCCCGGCCACAGCCTGGGCCGGTGGCGCCCGGCCTGCAGGACCGTTCCACCAGGGGAGCCCTCCGTCATGCGAGTGGAGACGCTTGGGGACCTCCTTCTGCCGGGCCCGAACCTCATGGTGCGGCAGCTCACGACCGTCAACAGGTGGCAGGCCTGACCGAATCACGTCACCGTTCCTCACAGGCGGCACGGTCGGCGATGAGGGCGGTGGCGATGGATCTCGGTGGGCGTCCGGGCCAGCGTCTGTGCGCGAAGCTGCGGCTCCCGGGCCGACGGTCAGCTCTGCTGAGTCAGCTGGTCGCCCCGCCCGTGCCGGCCCAGGCACCGCGGGTATTGGGCATCGATGAGTTCGCGTTCCGCAAAGGGCGGACCTACGGCACGGTCCTCGTCGACGTCGTGACCTTCAGGCCCGTAGACGTCCTGCCTGACCGCGAGACCTACTCGGTTGCCGCTTGGCTCCAGGAGCACCCCGGCGCCGAGATCGTGTGCCGTGACCGCCTGATGGCCCTCACCAAGGCCATCAGACAGGCGGCCCCCGGCGCTCTGGAAGTCGCCGATCGCCGGCACCTCCTCCCAAACCTCTCGACGGCCGTAGAGAAGATGTGCCGCCGCCACCGCGCATGCCTGCGCCGACATGCCACCACGGAAACAGGACCGCCGTCGGCCCGCCCCCAGCGAGTCCCCTTCTGGATCGCGTGCGCCAACGCCACAGAGACGTTGACGAATTGGCCACCACGGGGCTGTCCCTCAGCGCCATCGGCCGCCGCCTGCAATTGGACCGCAAGACGGTACGGCGCTATCGGCACAGTGGCCTTGACGACCTCCTCGCCTCGGCGCGCGACCGGGGCGCAGGTGTACTCGACCCGTTCGCCGACTACGTGCAGCACCGCTTCAGGGCCGGTTGTACGAGTTCCATGCAGCTCTACCGCCAGTTGCTTGCGCTCGGCTCTACCACGTCGTGAACCGCTACGTGTGCACCATCCGCGCTGGCCGCCACAGCCAGCGGCGAACTCCTGGTTGCCGGCAGCGGGGGAGAACTGGTGCTCGTGTCCGTGCTCTCCGGCTCCACGCAGAACTGCACTGCGAACAGGGACACTTCCAGGGCTGCGGCGGCGGCGTTCCTGGAGACCACCGCTGAGGTTCCGGACGACGGCGACGACCTGGAGACGCACCTTGTCCTGACCGACGGAACCCGCACATGGGAGGCAGACGATCTGGCAACGACGACTACGGCTAGCTCCACAGACCCAACCTGGCTTCAGCTTCAAGCCGCCATCAACGCGGCGCGGGTCCAGTGAGAATGAGCCGACGAACGCGACACGCCACCTGCGCCAGCGATGGGACCAACGCTACGGACACGGATATGGACCGGTCAGATTTTGGGGTGAACGGATGAGCGCTGATGGGGAACTGGAGCGCTGGGAACCGCGGTCCGACGGCGGTGTGGGGCCGTTGCGCCTCGGGATTTCTTTAGCCGAGGTCGCCGATGCCCTGCTGGTTTCCGAGCCGCAGGCACGGATTGGTGGCCCGTGCGGACAGCAAGACTTTCGGGGCGTTCTGCGTGGGTGTCGAGCGTGTTTGTGAGGGCAGCGTAGCCCGTACTGCCCCCGCGTGTGAGGTAGTGCCGCCCGGGGTCGCTTTGCGCTCCTGGTGGGCGGGGGCGTATCGCTGCTCGCCTTTGGTGACCTGCGCCCAGACGTAGAGGGAGCAGGACAGCCGTTTGTCGGCGTCGCCCGCGATGTCTCGCCGTGCCTTGGGCGTGGGCGTCCGTTCGAGCAGGTCATGCCATGTATCGGTCGGGATCGTCCAGCCCAGCCCGATGGCGACTGAGCTTGATCTGGGAGCCGCTGTCTCTTCCATCATGAGGGCCCTACTGATCGAACAGGATCCTTCTCTGGGAAGCCAGGCTGCTTCCGGCATCACGTAACCGTGGGCGACTCCAACTGTCCCCAGTTTGGGGATGATTCCTAAGACGTCATCCGCTTATCGATCACGGGGCTGGTCCGGTCGCAAAGGGTTCCTGATCGGGTGATCGCGTGAGGGCCGAGGCATGGCAGCAGGGCCTCTTGGTAGTTCGGGGTGCGATCCCAACCGAGTGCCAGGAGGCCCTGCTGCCGCAATCTTTCGCGTCCGCCTGCGTGGAGTCCAACTCGCCCCCACCGTCGTGTGACTGCCTCGCGCACAGGTTCGGCAACGCGGCGGACGGGTCGGACAGCACCCCGAGTTATGGCTCCGACATGACGGAGGCGGAGTGGCGGGTAGTCCGGGCGGGGCTGCCGGTTCCGGCCTGGCTGGAGGGGCGGGGCGGGCGGCCGGAGGGCTAGGGCCACCGCAATGATGCTCGACGCGGGGCCCTATGTCGTGGACAACGGCGTCAAGTGGGCCAACCCGTCCTCGGACTTCCCGCCGTATCGGCGCGTGCATGCCTTAGGACCTGTCCGACAGGTCATGTGACTCGGTGTGTTGCTGCCTGAGATGGGGTCAGGGTGGTGAAGGTGCGGGTGCTGCAGGCCGTGCTGCGGATGACACGACCTGCGGTACAGGTCAATCCGCCGCAGACTCGGCCTCTGGCAGCGCCGGATAGTCGGTCGGGTAGAGCCCGGCAGCGAAGCCGTACACCACATCGCCTCCGCGGGGCAGTTGCGCGTAGTCGTTGGCAAGCTCCAGCACCCGCGCCCAGAACTCGCGGGCCTGCTCCCGCGGGATCCGCACATGCCGCACGATCGAGGAGAGCTGATCCGCCTGATGTGCGGAGGCCGACTCGGCCGCGGCGAGGGCGAGATCGTTGTTGCAGTAGGGTCCCTCGGCTCCGTCTGTGGGGCTGACCGTGCCGACGCGAAAGATGCGCGCGGTGCGGCCGTAGTAGCGCTCATCAATGGCCCGCACCCGGCGGGTCCGCACGACTTTCAGCAGCTGGGCATCCACCAGGACGCTCACGTGGTGCGCGACCGTGCTCTTGGGGCGGCCGAGTGCAGCGGCCAGTTCGCTCACCGTCGCGCCGCGTTCGAGGAGCAGCTCAAGGATGGCGTTGCGTAGTGGGTTGGCCAGCGCGCGAAGCTGGGCTGGGGCTGTCACATCTGTGACGTCGGCAAGGTCGTAGTCGGGGAGACGGGTATTGTTCGACACATCTCGATTATTCTAAACTTCCGGATCATTCGCTACCGACAAGCAAGGGGCTTGGGCATGACAGAGGTCGTACTGTTCCATCACTCGCAGGGACTGACGCCCGGAGTCGCCGCTTTCGCCGACGAACTCCGCGCGGTCGGCCACACCGTCCACACGCCCGACCTCTTCGACGGACGCACCTTCGACTCCCTCGAAGAGGGCCAGGGCTACGTCGAGCAGATCGGCTTCGGCGAGATCACCGAGCGCGGCGTCCGCGCGGCCGAACACCTGCCGCAGGACGCCGTTTACGCCGGCTTCTCACTCGGCGTGCTTCCCGCCCAGAAGCTGGCGCAGACGCGGGCGGGTGCGCGGGGCGCGCTCCTGTTCCACGCCTGCATCCCCGTCTCGGAGTTCGGCGCTGCATGGCCTGACGGCGTGCCGGTGCAGGTGCATGCGAAGGAAAGCGATCCGTTCTTCGCCGAGGACATCGACGCCGCCCGGGCGCTCGTCTCCGACTGCGCTGACGCGGAGATGTTCCTGTACCCCGGAGACCAGCACCTGTTCGCGGACAGTTCGCTGCCGTCCCACGACCTGGACGCTGCCAAGCTCCTGACCCAGCGGGCGATCGAGTTCCTCGGCTCGCGCTAGGTTTTTGGAGGGGTCATGCACAAAGCCAGAGGCGCAGAGCTGCGACGGTCACGGTGCCGTAAAAGACATACGCCCTCTTGTCGAAACGCGTGGCCACTGCCCGGTTCGCCTTCAATCGGTTGATCAGCCGCTCAACTTCGTTTCTGCGGACATAGCGTGCCGCATCGAAGCCGGTGGGCCTGCCGCCGCTGCTGCCACGGCGCAGGCGGTGGGCCCGCTGATCACGGCGCTCGGGGATGGTGTGCTTGATCTGCCGACGCCGCAGATAACGGCGGTTGCGGCGTGACGAGTACGCTTTGTCGCCACTGAGATGGTCCGGCCGGGTGCGGGGACGGCCGCCGTCCAGCCGAGGCACGCGAAGGCGGTCGAGAACAGGGATCATCGTGGAGTCCACACTCACCATGGACCAGTCGATCCGGCCATCCGCGTCGGCGTCCGCCTGGACGGCCCGGACGATCCTCTCCCAAGTGCCATCCGTGGACCACCGCCGGTGCCGGTCGTAACAGGTCTGCCAGCTCCCGAACCTCCTTGGAAGGTCCCTCCACGGGATGCCGGTCCGTATGCGGAACAAGATCCCATTGATGATCTTCCGGTGTTCCTTCCAGCGTCCGCCCCGACCGGTGTTCTTCGGCAAGTGCGGCTCCAGCTGGAAGATCCCGCGCTCGGCCTCCGGCTAGGACGGCGGGAAGAAGGTGGCCGGCCGCAAGTGGCACCTGGTGGTGGACTGCTGTTGGAAGGTATCGCGATGGTGTTCTCCTGGCTGGCTTCGCCGGATGCCGCTCGCGCCGCCACCCCGAAGGTCATCGACGGCCGCGGCACCCTCAACGCCGACCCGAATCTCGAGCCTGGCGCCCGCCCCGCAGCCCGGGTGCGTGGCCGTCCCGGCGTGTACGAAGCGGGCAGCAGTCGGCCCACTCTGCGGTGGGGTCGTGCTCCCGGTAGGACCTTGCCAGAGAAACTCTGTGCTGCGCAGTTCAGCCAACGCGCCGCTGTCACATACCGGGGCCAGGGGAACCTTGTGGCTGGCTGGCCCGCCACTGGACGCTGCCGTCACCGTGACGCAGCACGACCACAAGGCTCGCTCTGATGAGAGACCTTACTGAGTTGTGATGCCTCAGAAGGCGAATACCGAAGCCGCCTGGGTCTCCTTGATGCATGAATTGGCGAAGGTGTGCTCGTAGTTCACGCGCGTGCCCCGCCATACGCCTTGCACGGTGACCACAATGGGACGATATTCCTTCGTACAGAACCGTCCCGTGTCATTGGCACGGAGTGTGGCCAGCCGGTCGAGATCCCCGTTCACGCGATCCAGATCGGCACAGGCCTGCCGCGGATCGGGATGCGTCCCCGATGTGGCGTATGCACAGTTCACCGTTACTGCGCGTTCCGGTGCTGCGGCGGCGGCATTCTCGCCGTGACCAGTGGTCAGGACCAGAGCCGAGGGGGCATACAGGGAGGCGGGAGCGCTGTGTGCGGGCGTGCTCAGGGGGCCCGCCACGGCTGTGGTGAGCAGGGCTCCTGTCATTGCCCAGCGTGTCATTGGTTGCATGGTGTAACTCCTTTCTGCTTGCAGTGCTCAGTGCCTCGAAGTACCCGTCATGTCGCTTGCGTCTCAGGGTGAATCACTTTCGATTCCCCGATCGGTGTAATTCGGACCAAATTGCCTATTCAATCAGTGGCTTGATTAGTCAAACGCTCCTCATGGTTCAGGAGGTGAGCGGTCTTCCGCCCTGTCCGCCGGTTGAAGACGTGGCCGATGTGCCCCGGGCATGAAATGGCTTGAACTTGTGAGCGTGCTTCAGGTAACGGGTGGCCGACGGCGTACGGCACAAAGCTGGCCGTGGGTGGGCGCCTCGTCTTCTGACGGTGTGGAGCGGTCGCGCGGCGCGTCCATGCGTCGGGGTTCGGCACCCTGGCTGCCTGCGACCTGGTCGCACAGGGCGGCATCGGCGAAGGCAGGGCCTCGCTGCGTTGCTGCCACGTCGCTTCCAGTTCGGCTTGCCGGGGCTATGAGAGTGTGTCGCGGCGGGTGCGCCATGCTTGCTGGCTCTCCCCACCAATCCACGTGAGTGGCACGGCGAACCGTGCCGCACGAAACTTTCCGACGACTGCAGAATCGTTGCAGGCTTGACGGCGCGAGCTGCAGGAGCCGGCAATGAGCGACCAACGCACCCACTCCGTGATCACCAGCGATGGCGTCACCATCGTCGGGACCGTGCACGGTCAGGGTCGGCCTCTGGTGTTCCTACAAGGATCATGGGTGATGGCGACATCGATGGGGACCTGCTGCTGGAACACCTGGCCGGCCAGTTCACCTGCCACCTGTCGCGCCTGCGGGGGTCGTGGCCGCAGCGGCGATCACGATGACCTCAGTCCCGGTCGGCTCGTCGAGGACGTCCTCACCTTTGTCGGCAGCATCGGCGAACCGACCGGGCTGGCGCGTGGGCCTACGGCGCCCACCTGGCGCTGGCCGCGGCGGCGCGGTCTGACACGGTGGATGCAGTGGCCTCCCTTGAGCCCGTAGTGCTGAGCCTGATCGACGAGCGGGAGCAGGCGATGCTCGGTGCTGCCGTCGCCCGGGTGGGCGGGCTGGCCGCTGAGGGCAGGTTTGCAGACGCGGCTCGCGCTTTCGCTGTCTGGCCCTTCAACGACGAAGAGATTGCCGTGGCCGAGCAGGCGGGCTACTTCGAAGCCGCGGGGCGTTACGCCCCGAACCTGCTCAACCTCCTCCGGCAGTCGATGGAGTACGAAGGCCCCACCGCTGATGACCCGGCCGTGCTGGGTGCGATCTCTGCCCCGGTGGCGGTGCTGCATGGCTCGCACACCAGGCCCTTTCTCATCGCCAGTGCGCATTACGTGGCGGACCACGTCCCCCACGCGCACGTGCACCAGATCCCCGGCGCGGGCCATGCCGCCCTCCTGACTCACCCCGAAGCGCTCGCCTCGGCACTCATCGAGTTCTTCGCGCAGGCCCAGCAGTCGGCCTGAACCTGCTCGTCCGGCCTGCTGTGACTCGTTCCTGGCTTGCCCCGGAGCCTTCGCCCAGTCACTGGGCAGAAGGCAACTTGCCGGTGTGCCTCCGGTCCGTGGCTTCGTGAGTCCTGACCGCTCCGTGCGGCAGCCCGATTGGCGCCACTGCTCGATCTCGGAGCGGGTTTGGGACGGGGTATTTTGGCCCCACCGGGAACAGGAGTGAGGAACCGATGGCGCTTGATCCAGCTCGCGTTGCACGGATTTCCGGTCTCGTCGTGGAGTGCCAGCCGATGCTTGGCTCAGATGCAGGGATGGACGCCGTGCAGCGGCTGCTGAGTGACCGCAGGGTGAGCGTGATGGACTCGATCATCATCACGCGAGAGCTGCTCGGTGCGGGTCTCACTGCCTTGGGCGACGCCAAGGGCATCGTGCTGTCCAGCCCGTCACGGACCGTGGAACGGCAGCGCCATGAAGAGCTGGTGGATGCGCTGCTCGACGCGGTGGACCAGGACGCCGAAAACGGGTGACCAGTCCAACACGTCAGCGGGTTGTGCAGGC
This sequence comes from Streptomyces cyaneochromogenes, assembly GCF_003963535.1. Classification (GTDB taxonomy): domain Bacteria; phylum Actinomycetota; class Actinomycetes; order Streptomycetales; family Streptomycetaceae; genus Streptomyces; species Streptomyces shaanxiensis. The sequence goes on from NZ_CP034539.1 coordinate 10,441,840, forward strand.
TTCCTGCTGGTACTTGGCATGGGTGAGGCGGTAGGAGTCGGGGCCGGTCTCGATGATGTTCCCGCCGACGGGTGAGCCGGTCGACGATGGCCGCGCAGAGCCGCGAATCCGTGAATGTTGTCGTCCAGCCCCTCTCCAACTTTCGTTGGAGGCGATGGCCACGCTGCCCCTTCCCTCCCGTCGGTCATACCCTGCTACGGCAGTTCGGCGCCGCGTTTGTCGAGTTCGATGCCCCGGACGCGGCAACCATGAGTGATCCGCCTCATTGTGTTGGCCGCTGTAGGGCTCGTGTCGCCGTGGCCGAGGAGTGCCCCGGACTTCACGTGTAGTACGCCTGTTCCTCCGCTGAGTAGGTGAGCAGGCCGCCGAACTGTTCGAGGTCGTTTAGAACGACATTCTCTCCAGGTCGGTCGCCTCCAGGCTCACTTCTCGGACGGTCGCTTTATCGCCCAGGACGGCAGCGGCGCGTGCCTGCAGGGGTCAGGCAGCCTCAGGCCGGTTTCTGCTACCTCCGGGAGAAGCGGTTCGAGGGGCCTGAAGTGGGACGACAAGCTTCGGCTGTTCACGATGCTTCAGGACGTCGGCGTGCTGTGGCTTCAGATCACCGGCGGCGAGGCACTGGCCGACCGTGAACTCGCCGCTGCGTGTGACTTGCGGACGAACGCAGCCCGTCCCATGCGGTCGCTGTTGCGGTGGCGGGCTTCTGGAGCCGCGCCGTGCTCCGCTTCCGCCTCTTCGATACGGGGGGCCAGGAGGCGTAGGTAAGGGGACCATCAGACCGCTGTCCGGCCCGGCCCAGTCGCTGTAGCGGGTCTCGCCAAGGATCGCGTCACTGCCCGGCACCAGGTTCCCTCGCTTCGGCTCCGAAGCAGCGGGCGTGAGGGTCCGTGACAACCTCACGCGGGCCGTCCCGGGACAGCACAGCTAGGGCTTGCCGGAAGAAATCGTCCATCCGGAACCGCTCGGGCCCGGAAGACCTCGACCCTGCCGTTCAGCGGCGACCCGGTCGAGATTCGGCCCACCGCCTGTGCGACGTCGTCGCCCGCGATGGGTTGGAAGAGCACCGGGGCCAGCCGTACCGTGCCGCCGACGGTGGCGTGGCGTCGTCGGCGATGCTCCCGACGCACTCGAAGAACTGTGTCGCGTGCACGATCGAGTACGGGATCGAGGATTCTCGATCAACTGCTCCTGAGCGAGCTTCGCCTGGAAGTAGCCACTCTCGGGCAATCGCTCGGTCCCCACCACCGACAGTGCGACGTGGTGGGCGATGCCGGCTGCGGCTTCGGCGGCGAGCAGATTGCGCGCGGCGGTCTTGAAGAACCTCATCACCGCGCTGTCCTCGAAGGAGGGCGAGTTCGATACATCGATCGCCACGGATGCGCCGGCCAGCGCGTCGGTGAGCCCTTCGCGGGTGAGGGTGTTGACCCCTGGCGCCGGTGCTGCCGCCACCGTCTCGTGGCCGTGCTGGGCGAGTTGCGACACGAGTCTGGAACCGATGTTGCCGGTGCCGCCGATTACGACGATCTTCAAGGCAGAGCTTTCCGTTCGCCGGGCACCGGCCGCCGTTAAGACCGGGCAACCCTGTGGGGGTTGGCGACCCCGGCGAACTTCTTCACGTCGTCAGTTGAGGGAGTGAGGTACGGGGGGATCAACCGGGGGTGGCGCAGCCATCCCGTCTGATCGCTTCCCGCCAGGTCGCCGGGCGAACGATAAGGCGTCGTGGGTTGTCGTTGTCGGTGGTTTGTCAGCCTTGCGGGGTTCGGGCGTGGCTGGTCGCCCATTCGAGCGCGTAATCGGCCACCTGTTCCCAGCCAGGCTCGACACCGGTGAAGTGTGAGCGGTCCGGGAACTCGTAGGTCTCGGTCAGCGCCTCGGAGTTGCGGTACTTCTTCGCGTTGGAGCGGATCACCGAGGGCGGCATCAGGTGGTCCTTGCCGCCCATGATGAACAGCAGCGGCGCCCGGTCGTCCAGGTCGTAGTCGACCCAGGTCTCCTGGTGGCCTGGCTTCCAATTGGCTATCAGGCCGTAGGCCCACACCCAGCTGCCGGGCGCCGGGATGTGGAGGCGGTCGTACGCCGCGTCGGACTCCTCCCGGCTGCACGTGTTGGCGAACGCGTAGTGGAACTGCTCCTTGGTGAAGCCCACCGCGCGGTGCCGGTTGGCCGGGTTGGCGAGGATCGGGAACAGGGACTTGATCTGGGACGGCGGGTTCACCCGCACACCCTCGGGTGGCGCCGAGTCGATCGTCACGGCGGCGGCGCCCAACCCTCGGTTGACCAGGAGTTGGGTGAAGGTCCCGCCGAAGGAGTGGCCCATGATGATCGGCGGACGGTCCAGGCTCTCGACCACGTCGCTGAGATGGTCGAGGGTTTCCGGGACGGATGCCGTGGCGATGATCTCGGGCTTTTCGCGCAGCGCCTCCACCTCGATCTCGAACCCCGGGTACGTCGGCACGACCACCTCGTAGCCCTTCGCCCGGTAGTACTGCGCCCAGCGATCCCAGCTTCTGGCGGTCATCCAAAGCCCGTGGATCAGCACGATCGGCGGGGCATTGGTCGTCGGCTCGCTCATGGCCCTCCTTCCGATTGCCGGGCTGTAACAATCGTCGACCTCGAACAGCGGTCGTACAACCGCAGCGATGAAGTGGCGGCCCACCGGCGCACGCTCTGCACCGCCGCCCCTTCCGGGGGCGCCGATCGCTTCCGTGACTTCCTGGCCGTCCGCACATCGGCACGACCGGACGCCAAGTGTCGCGAAGGTCGGTTACGGTGCGTGCTGCTCGATCCCCGGCAGATGAGGGCGAAACTGAACCAATCCTGGGGCGCACGCCGGGGACCTGGACCGGTGCCCCGGACAGTCGCTTCGACAACGGGGCGTACCCAGGCTGAGCCCGTGATGGAGGCAGATCCGATGGAAGGGGCCGCCTGGCCAACGGTGTCCGGAAGACTCGCATCCGATGATCTGCCCGAGATCGCGACCGAGGTGCCGGACCGGTCTGGGCCCCGCAACCTGCCCTCCACCTGCTTCGGCCTCGGCTCGGGCGGCAGCAGCGCAATGGTGGTACGGGCCGGGGTGTGCGACTGCACGGATGCGATCATGCCTCGGAGGGGCGAGGCTGTTGCTTGTGGCAATGCTGCGCTGTCTGCCCAGTGGCGGGGCGCATTGACGCTCCGTGGTCAGGCCGTGCAGGAGTCCTCAGCATCTCTCAGCCCCAGACCTCACGGAGTTCGCCATGACCGCTCCCTCTGGCTCCATCGTTCTGGAGCCCGCCGCCCAGCAGTTCGCAGATGCCACGTCCCAGCCGCCGTTCTTGTACGAACTGGGGCCCGAGAAGGCCCGCAAGGTGCTGGACGACCTTCAAGCGGAACCGATCGAGAAGCTCGATGTCGACTCAGAGTGGGTCACTGTTCCTGCCGATGTCGGCGATGTACGTGTCCGCATCGTCCGGCCCCGCGGCGCCGCGTCGCCCCTCCCCGTGGTTCTCTATATGCATGGCGGTGGCTGGATTCTGGGCAACGCCGACACCCATGATCGACTGGTGCGCGAGCTCGCGGACGGGGCACAGGCTGCGGTCGTGTTCGTCGAGTACACCCGCTCTCCCGAGGCGCACTACCCGGTGGCGATCGAGCAGGGCTACGCCACCGCTCAGTGGATCGTCCGAGAAGGCGCTGCCCACGGCCTCGATCCGGACCGCATGGCGGTGGCGGGCGACTCGGTCGGCGGAAACATGACGGCTGCTCTCGCCTTGATGGCCAAGGAGCGCGGCGACGTCCGTTTCGTGCATCAGTCCATGTACTACCCAGTCACCGACGCCGAAATGAACACCAAGTCCTACGCCGATCTCGCCACCGGCTACTTCCTCACCGCCCAGGCCATGGAATGGTTCTGGAACGCCTACATTCCCGACCGCGCGCAGCGCAGCGAGATCACCGCCTCTCCTCTGAAGGCCGACATCGATCAGCTCGCCGGTCTACCATCGGCCTTCCTCCTTGTCGACGAGGCAGATGTCCTACGCGACGAGGGCGAGGCGTACGCGGCCAAGCTCCGCGCCGCGGGCGTAGATATCACCACCGTGCGTTACGACGGCATCACCCACGACTTCATGATGCTCAACCCTCTCAGCGACACCCATGCCACCCGTGCGGCCGTTGCCCAGGCCGTCGCAGTGCTGCGCGACGCGCTGAGAAGTAGTGCCGCTCCGTCTTGATCTGACGTTCCGTGACTCGGTCGGTGCTTCGTAGGCCGACGGTCGTTCTCCAGGGGCCAACTGCCTCACTTCGGCAGGCTCGGCATGGCATCCGATTCCATCTGGCGATCCGCAGCGCGGCAGTTGCCGCTCAGGCTCCCCGTCGGCACGTTCTTGCTCAACTCCGCGCTGTCGAAACGCAGCGCGGACCAGGCCACCGCTGAGGGACTGCAGCAGTTCGCCACCACCGCCTACCCCTTCTTGGGCAAGCTCGATGCCCAGCAGTTCGTCCGGCTGCTCTCTGCCGGGGAGACCGCCGTAGCCGCCGCACTGCTCCTTCCGGTGGTCCCTGCCGCTGTTGCCGGAGCCGCGCTGACCGCGTTCTCTGCCGGCACCCTCGGGCTATACCTGCGCGCGCCGGGCATGCGCAAGGAGGGCAGCCTGCGACCCACTGAGCAGGGAACCGCGCTGGCCAAGGATGTCTGGATGCTGGGCATCGGCATCTCCCTCATCGTCGAGGGCGTCAGCGATCACCGGTGGTAACGAGGCGGATACGGTGTCGGCCAGGGCTCTGACCGCATAGGTCCGCCAGGTTGTTCAGGCCACAGCGGCGAAGGGGCGTCCGCCCCAGCGGATGCCCTTCTCGCTTCGGATGCGGGCGCGTTCCTTGCGTTGGGCGGCGAGTACGGCGGCGTGGCGGGCGTTGGCATTGCGCCATCGAAGGTAGGCGTGCGGGGCCCGGGTCTGTGCGGGGTGGCTGTAGTGGTGGGAGTTGGCCAGGGTGAACTGCCGCAGCGGACCGAAGTGGGCGTCGATCGGGTTGGCCCAGGAGGCGTAGGTCGGCGTGAAGCACAGCTCGACTTTGTTTTTCTTCGCCCAGCGGCGGACGTCCTCTCCGGCATGGGCGGAGAGGTTGTCCAGGATGATGTGGATCGGGGCGCCGTCGGGTCGGGCGGCGCGGATCGACTTCAGCGCGGCCAGGGTGTTGGCGGTGCTCTTGCGGCGGCGGTTGACGCCCCACAACCGGTCGTCGCCGACGGAGTAGCAGCCGTGCAAGTACGTGACGCCGTGCGTGCGGCTGTAGGTCGCCGGGAGCCGGTCGGGCTTGCCCTGCTTGGCCCAGCAGGAGCCTGCGGTGGGCCGGAGGATGCCCAGGGGCCCGAACTCGTCGAAGGCGAACACCCGGTCCGGGAAATGCTCCAGCACGTGCTCGATGCGCTTGAGCTTGGCGTCGCGCTCGGGATCGGGCGACTCCGTCCAGGTCTTGGTCCGCTGGAAAGTGATGCCGCGGCGCTGGAGCGGGCAGCGTAAGGCTTCCCGGCCGATGCGGATGATACGTTCGTGCACTTTCCGCAGGTAGGAGGCGAGTTTGCGGATCGATCAGCGGGTGAAGGGCTGGCCGAGCTTGGCAGGGCGGGTCGTGGCCGTCTGGATGACGAAGTCCTCGTCGTCAGGGTCGAGCAGGCGGGGACGGCCTCCCGCCCACTGAGGGTCCAGGCAGGCCAGGCCAATCTCGTTGAATCGGTGGATCACGTCCCGGACGGTGTCCTCGTCGGCCTGGAGCAGCTGGGCGATCACCGGGACCCGGTTCCCGCCCGCCGAGGCCGGCAGCATCATCGCGCGTCGGTAGCGCACCGAACTGGTGCCGCCTCGGCGCACGATCTGCTGCAGCTTCTGTCCTTCCGGGCCGGTCAGTCGGCGTACACGGACAGGCTCGGCCACTCGCACCTCCAGCGATCGAAACGAATGTGACCGTCCATCCAACCGCCCCAGCCGCCAACTCGGCGAACCTTCCCGGTCACCGCACTAGCGATAGCGTGACCCTCATGAGGGCTGAGGGCGAGGCGCTGGTCGGCGGCATGGCGAACGCGGGGGCGGTCTTCCGCCGGGGTGCTCTGGTGGAGCGGCCGGCGCCCCGCAACGCACCCGCCCTGCACGCCTATCTCCGTGCGCTGAAGGAGCGCGGATTCGAGGCGGCGCCGACCCCTGTCGGTCTCACCGAGGATGGCCGTGAGCAGCTGTCTTTCATTCCCGGCGACGTGGCTTTGCCGCCGTTCCCGGACTGGGCGATGACGAAGACCGCCCTGGAATCGGTGGGGCGCTTGCTGCGGCGTCTGCATGAGGCCAGCGGTGCCGTCACTGTCGAGACCAGCGCCGGTTGGCCGAGGGGTCTCGCCGACCCGGAGGGAGGGACGATGCTGTGCCACAACGACGTGTGCCCGGAAAACGTCGTCTTCCGCGACGGCCGTGCCGCCGCCCTGATCGATTTCGATCAGGCGGCCCCGGGCCGTCCCCTCTGGGACGTCGCCATGACCGCCCGCTACTGGGCGCCCATGCTCGATCCCGCATCGGCAGCCGCCCTCCATCCCACCGGGCTGGATGTGCCCGCGCGGCTGCGGATCCTTGCCGACAGCTACGGCCTCTCCCCGCAGGACCGCACTGAGTTGCCTGGCGTTGTCGAGCAGGCCACCGAGGTTTGTCGGGCCTTCGTCGCCCGCCGTGTGGCTGACGGCGATCCTGTCTATCTCCAGGCGCTGACCGAGCATGGCGGATGGGAACGCTGGGACCGCATGCAGGCCTGGCTGGCCGACCGCCGCGAGACGTTCACAGCCGCCCTGCTGAACTGACCCTCCCAGACGTTCAAGTGGCGTCTGGCCGCGCGTAGCCGTAGGCGACGTCGCGGAGTTCGGCTGCTGCGAGCCCGGACGCCCGGCCAGAGCAGCCCGACCATCCAGGCCGGGCAAGCACCGCTATGCCGTCGAGCAGACGCGCGTGCATCCCTCGCATGCCGACCCATTGGCTGGCGACAACTCCGGAAGCAGGGTGCAGGAGGACCGCCTCCAGCACTTCGGTAGTCTCCGCCCCTGCGACGACGGGAGACAGACGATGGTGGAAGCTGGGCCGGCGAAGCCTGCGAGACCCTGGTCCAGGGGGATTCTGTGCGGCGTCCTCTTCGGAGGTCTGGCCTCGGTGGTCTCCCTCGTCACTATCGGGAGGGTGTGGGCTGCGTGTGATGTCGGTGTCAACGCAGCGGCCAGCAGCATGACGTTGCTGTTCCTCGCCCCTCTCATATGGATTGGCGTAGCCATTTCCTGGGTCCTCCTGTACGGCACCCTCGGCAGACGTCACCGCAGCGCAGCACTGACCACAGGGCTCATCCTCACCGTGTGCGTCACGTGGTGCCTGGTGACGCGGCTTGGCATGGTGGACTCCTACCCTGCCCCGCGATGCGCCGGAAACGTCCCGCCCTGGTGGCCGAGCTTCATCCCAACATGACCACGAGGCCACGCCGTGAGGCGAACCCGGCCCAGGCAGGAGGCGGTTGCGGCCGCTCCGCGACCGGACGTGGAGTCCAGGACGACCCATCACCTCCAGAGCGCTGATCCCACGGCTGGTGAAGCCCCGGTAGCACAGGATCGATGAGCTGACGTCCGGGCGTGCGCCAACGCCACACGGATGTCGGTGAACTGGCTGCTGTGGGGCTGTCCCTCAGCGCCCGCGGCCGTCGCCTGCAACTGAACCGCAACATCGTATGGAGCTCTACCACGAGTTGCTCGCGCCTGCTGCAACGGTGGATACCAGGTCCTGAACCTCGCACCTTGACGTCGTGGATCATGAACCCGCAGGAGGAGCTACGTCCCTCGGATGCCACGCATCTGGAAGTCACACTGAACGCCTGGCCGGAGATCGCCGCCGCCCACACCCTCTCCTACAGCTCGTGCGCCGTCGAGGGGCACGTCAACAGAATCAAGACGATCAAGCGCCAGTTGCACGGCCGAGCCTCCTTCACCTTGCTGAGAGCCCGCCACCTCCTGCAGCCGTGGCCGTCACGGAGGCACGGTCACAACCCTCCAATTGGTTGTGCCCGCGCTCCACGGCGAACGGCGTAGCCCTCACGGAAGCGCGGCCGCAACCGTTCAGCGGCCATTCCGAGCACCAAAGAGCCCTCTCTGAGGTACTCAGGGGCGATCATCCGCTGTACGTCCGCGCGCCGCCTCGCACGGCGTGCTATCGAGTTCGCCTCCGCCACACGCTTCAGGCGTGAGCGATGAGTTTGGGCGCCGGATCGGGTCTGCCCTGGCATGACTCGAATTATCGCTGACATCTCGGTCTCTCTCGACGGCTTCGTCACCGGGCCCGACCCCAGCCCGGACAACGGTCTGGGCACCGGTGGCGAGGCCCTGCACACGTGGGCGTTTTCCGACGACCCCGACGACCGCCGGGTCCTGCGTGAGGGGACCGCCCGCTCGGGCGCCGTCGTCCTCGGCCGCCACCTCTTCGACGTTGTCGACGGGCCGAAAGGCTGGGACGACACATCCGGCTACGGCGCCGGCGAGGTCGGCAAGCCAGCCTTCGTCGTCGTGACGAGTTCGCCGCCAGCGTCGGTGCGGACAACCAACCTCGACTGGACGTTCGTCACCACCGGCCTGCCCGATGCCGTCACCGCCGCGCGCGAGCGAGCCGAGGCGGCGTCGTCGGACAGCGGCAAGGACCTCGACGTCATCCTCATGGGCGGCGGCGCCACGGTCGCCTCGGCGCTCGACGCCGAGCTGGTCGACGCACTGACGCTGCACCTCGCGCCCGTCGTGCTGGGCGCCGGGACACCACTGTTCACCGGCGCGGCGCCACGCACGCTGGTGCAGCGGAGCGTGATCTCGACATCGACCGCGACGCACCTGACCTACGACCTCTTCCGGTGATGGCATGACCACGATCAACGCCAATGACATCGCCTTGGGCATCGAGTCGTTCGGTGACGACGACGCGCCACTCGTCCTGCTCGTGGGCGGGACGACGATGCTCTCCTGGCCCGACGCGTTGTGCGAGCGCCTCGCCGCCGACGGGCGCCGCGTGGTGCGCTACGACCTGCGCGACAGCGGGGAGTCGACGACGACGGATCCGGCAGCGCCCGCCTACACCTTGCGCGACCTCGCCGCCGACGCGGCGGCCCTTGCTGGCGCGCTCGGCGGGGGGCCTGCGCACCTCGCGGGGACCGGCGTCGGCGGGATGGTCGCCCAGCTGGCCGTGCTCGACCATCCTGGCGCGTTCTGCGCTCTCACCCTGGTCGGCACCCGCGCGGTTGCCCCTGGCCCGCCCGACGATGACCTCCCCGACCATGACCAGGCGACGATGAGCCGGCTGTTCGCGCGTCCGATGCCCGATTGGACCGACCGCGAGGCGGTTGCAGAGTTCGCCGCCGCCGGCGCGGAGATCCTCGGCGACGACCCCGTCGCCGCACGCGCAATCGCTGCGCGCGTCTGGGACCGCACGCCCGGCACCGCACCCACGGTCCAGATGGCCAACCAGATGGGCATGGTGTTTTCCAGGCTCGACTGCACACCCCGCTGGCGCGAGCGCCTGCCCGAGATCGAGGTCCCCACGCTCGTCGTCCACGGCCGCCGCGACCGGTTCTTCCCCGTCGGCAACGGGGAGGCGATCGCGCGCGAGATCCCCGGGGCACGGCTGCTCGTCCTCAAAGAGGCCGCCACTGCCATCCCCGATGCGGCGGTCGGCGAGGTCACCGAGGCGATGCTCACGCTCGGATACTGGCGACCAGTCCTGCGGTAGAGCACCTCCTGGCCTCCACAAACATCGCCTGCCCCTCATCTGTTACCGGCGGCTCGCCCGTTGATGTGGGCCCGCAGCAGCTCCACCGACAGATCGTGGCCGTAGTGATCGGCCAGATCCATGGGGGAGTGCCCGTCTGGATCTGCCAGCCCCGGATCAGCCCCGAAGACCAGCAGCACAGCAGTGATATGCACAGTCAACGGCTTCCCGCTCTGCAGGGAGCGGTCGCCCTCGACATCGATCGCGTGCGTCAGCAGCGTCGTGTTGCTGAAGACCTCATCGGGATCGGCCTCGCGCAGGACCTTGAGCACGCCCGGCGCAGCTGCTGCGCGCAGGCTGATCACGGTGGTTGTGTAAGCGTGGGCGGTGCCCACCGAGATACCGAAGCCGGCGGCAATCTGGGCCAGGGTGTCGTGTCGGCGCAGGTTCACCAGGCCGACCGTCGAGCGCTCCGCGTTCGTGCGGGATCTGGCTCAGTCTGCCTACGAAATCACTCCGGCGGAGCTTGGCATCCTGTTGGAGGGTGGGTGGCGCGAGCGCAAGACGGCTGCCTGGCTGGTTGCTGTGGCCCATAGGACCGAGTTCCGCGACCTCGTAGGCCGGCTTTTATCGGCCGGCGAGGGGCCATATGCGGGCGCGGCATACTGCGTCGCCCTTGCGAAGTTCGGCAGTGCAGCGGATGCCGCACTGCTCAGCGCATACCTTGATCATTACTTGTCGCGTCCCGACCTCGACTATGACCAGGCAGTCGTCCCTGGGACGCTCCTGTGCCTCGATGGGATTCTCGGCCCTGAGTACACAACACGGTTCCTAGCCCCGGGCGGCCCTGGAACCGATGGCTCGAAGTCCGCGCCGTGGTCCCTCGACCCGCAGTACTGCCGGCAGGCCGTGCAGTGACTCTGCACTTTCGTCGACGAGACCACTGAGGTCTTCGTCTCGCTGGAATGCGGGAGCTGATCATGACCGAGCGAGACGTCATCCTCAACGAACTCGCCCAAGGCCTGCGCCCGATGTCACAGGGCATCGAGTGGTTCGACACCCAGGCCCCGAGGAGCAGGCTGAGGTACTCCTGTTCCTGCGCCATCACTGCATACAAGCCCGCGCCGTCACCGAAGACGGACCAGAGCGCATCCGGCGTGCCGGGTTGCGCCCGACGCACACGCCTGCCGTTCTGGTCATCCGCGGCCCGATCGACCAGTAACTGGGGAAGATCGCCGGCCTCACCCCTGTCGATGAACGCCGCAAGGCGTTCCGGCTGTTGGTCGCGGTACTCGCGGTCGCGGACGAAAGGCGCCGCGAACGCTTCTGCTCCGGCGGATGCGGTCACTGGTGGCATGACCTGCCCGTCATCGAAGGGTGACGACGAATCCACCGCGCCGCTGTTCTCCGCCCCTGGACTTCATATGCGGCAAGACGGGCTGACGGCAGTGCTCATGCGCGCCTGCCGTCGGCGTCGGATCCGATCACCGCGCTCAGGGCCCGCAAGGCGTCGTCGTATCGGTGACGGTCGAACTGGAACGGACCGAATGCCACGTAGTCGCGGGTCTTGCGGTGCGGTTGCTCAAAGGCGTCCCAGACTACGAGGTCCGCCGTCGCGGTGATGCGGGCCATGAGCGGCCAGCATCCCCACTCGCCGCATTCACAACCGAGAACGGGTGTCTTCGGCCCCATCGCGCTAGTGGACCGTCCGAGAAAGTGCTCCTGCATCGGGCCGAACCGGAAGAACTCCGGGATCAGACCACCGTAGGCATCACCCGCAGGCTGCATGCCAGCCGCGATCTCGAACCCGTCGATCAGCTCGGTGAGCGGTGTTCGATCGATGTGGGGGACGACCACGAGCGGACCGCCGTCGCCACGGTGGTGGCAGTTGAACCCGATCTCATTGCTGATCATTCCGTGATTGTCTCAGGGACGCTGCTCCCTCCTTTCGGGCGGGCTGAGCCGAGACCTTGCGCGGCATGCCGAGGTTGATCGACATGCCGCCGGATGCGGAGTCGATCTGAGGCAGCGTCCTGCTTTCGCACGCATCGAGCGGGTGATGACCGACAATGCCTGGTCCTACCGCAAGAGCTTCGCCTGGCGGCGAACCCTGGCCGGCCTCGGCGCGAGCCGAAAGCTGACTCGCGGCTACCGGCCACAGACCAATGGCAAGGTCGAATGCTCAACCACACCCCCTGCTCGGCGAATGGGCCTGTCTACGGCCCTACGCCAACAACGACGAACGCACCGCCGCACTGGCGCACCGCGCCGAGCTGGGGCCATCCGGCCGCACGGGCGGTCGGCCCCGTCATATGCCGCATCCAGGCTGGGGTTATCTTCTGCAGGCGTCGCCCGCTGCTCGACGGTGGGCCCGGCAAGCACCGGGGGCGCGGAAGCTGCCCGGGTGGGCCGGCACCAATGCGGGCTCTACCCCGTCGTCAGAGCCCAGGCTTGGGCTGCCTTGATCGATGACCACAGGGGGGTAAGGAGCACGGCCGTAAGGTGCCCGCGCCGGCTCGATTGCGGAGCAAGTGATTCACTCCCGCGGGAGAGCCGAGTGCGGATACGGTTTTCTTCCGGACGGTGATGAAGGCTCCTCGGGGTACGGGGGCGTGGTGTGGGGCTGAGTTATCGGGATGCTGTTCGCCTGCTGGGCGGGTCGCAAGAGGGTACGGTCCAGGCATTGGACCGGCTGACGGGAGGGCTGCTGCTCGCGACCTCGGCCACGGGCATCGGTTTGCTTTCCAATCTGTTCGACGTCCGGGGCGAGTTGGCCCGGCTGAGCGCCGGTCTGGTGCGAGGGTTTGCTGAACAGGCGCGGGGGCTGGGCCGGTTCGATCGCAGCGAACGCCTGACTGCGGCCCACGCGGTGGTGGTTCTCTGCGCCTACTTCGAGGCCCTCTCCGAGACGGACCTCCCGTGCGATCCGCGGGACCTTGAGCTGACGGCTGCCGAACAGGCGAACCTGGCCGGGGGCGATACGGGGGCCTCCCGACGGCTGGGTTCTCTCGCCGCCGGCCTGCTGCAGGCCGAGGTTCCGATGCCCGTGCCGCAGCGGCCTTACGAAAAGACCTTGGAAGCCCTCTCAGAGTTCTACCGGCGCCTGTCCGGCGAGGTGACCCGGTTCGTGTCGGGCCTGGCCTTGTGGGACAGCCTCGACGACACGCGCAAAGAGCGTTTCGCGCACACCCTCTCGAACGATCTTCCTCGAGCCGCGGTCAATCGCTATGAGGAACTCTTCGGGCAACTGGCGCTGGACTGCCCGGAGGTCGCCTTCTGGGCCAATTTCGTCGATCACCAGGCCACACGGGCGCAGCTGGAGACGGTGAGCGCCTCCCTGGAGGGGCTGCAGGTGGCCCTCGGGCAGATCGCACAGCGCAGACCTGCCGATGCCTGGATCACCGGTCTGGCGCGTGCTCACGCGGCGGTGCTTGACCGGCCGATCCTCACCTCCCGCGATGCCCTGGACGGAACGAGCCTGCCGACCCTGGGGGCCGCGTACGTCAACCCGGACTTCCGGGTCTGCGAGGTGGGCCCGTCCGACCCGTTCGCCACCGAGAGCTGGTGGCAGGAGCTGCCGGTGCGCGGCGACCTGGACGCCTTCTTGCTGGGGCACCTGACGTCGCTGCAGGCCGTGCGTGCCCCGCTGATCGTGCTCGGCCAGCCCGGCTCGGGCAAGTCGGTGCTGACGCAGGTTCTGGCGGCCCGTCTGCCTCCCGCCGACTTCCTCGTCGTACGCGTCGCTCTGCGGGAAGCCGCAGCCGACGCCGACCTGCAGACCCAGATCGAGCAGGCGGTCCGTTCCTCCACCGGCGAGTCCGTGCACTGGCCCGAGCTGGTACACCGCGGCCGGCACGCGCTTGCGGTGATCATGCTGGACGGCTTCGACGAGCTGCTGCAGGCGACCGGCACCAGCCAGACGGATTACCTGCTGCGGGTGGCCGCATTCCAGGCACGCGAGGCCGGCCAGGGGCGCCCCGTCGCCGTCCTCGTCACCAGCCGCACGGCGGTCGCCGACCGGGCGCGTCCCGCACCGGGCATGATCGCTTTACGGCTGGAGCCCTTCAACGACCGCCAGGTGACACAGTGGTTGGAGGTGTGGAACACCACCAACACGGCCGGCTTCGCCGCCCGCGGCCTGCAACCCCTCGCCCCTGACACCGTACTCGCGCACCGTGCGCTGGCGTCCCAGCCGTTACTGCTGCTGATGCTGGCGCTGTACGACTCCGACCGCAACGCACTGCAACTCCGCAGCGCCGCACTGGGCCAGGCCGAGCTCTACGAACGCCTCCTCACCAGCTTCGCCGAACGGGAGGTCCGCAAGAGCGCGGCCGCGCTGACCGAGGAACAATTTGGTGAGGCGGTGGAAGAAGAACTCACCCAGTTGTCGATGGTGGCGTTTGCGATGTTCAACCGCGGCCAGCAGTGGATCGGCGCGGCCGACCTGAACACCGACCTTGCCGCCCTCGCACCGGATCTCGACAGCCGCTCCGCCCACACGGGCTTGCGCGCACACTTGACCGCCGCCCAATTGCTCTTGGGCCGGTTCTTCTTCGTCCACGAGGCGCGCGCGAGCCGCGAAGGCCGGACCTTGAGCACCTATGAATTCCTCCACGCCACCTTCGGCGAGTACCTGGTCGCCCGGCTCGCCACACAGGAACTGCACGACCTGGCCGAGTTGGTGCGCCACCCCTCACGCCGTAGCCGGCCGTCCACTTTCGACGATGCGTTCCTGTACGCGCTCCTGTCCTTCATGCCCCTGACCACACGAGCAACGGTTGTTTCCTTTCTCGTGGAACGGCTGCGAGGCTGGCCTCAGTTGCTGCGGACGCAGACGCTCACCGTCCTGCTCGGCCTGTTCCACCGTGCGCTGCTCCCACGCCACGACACCCGCTACGAGGCTTACACTCCGCAGCGCGTGACGGTGCCGGCCAGGCCGGCGACGTACTCACTCAACCTGATGCTCCTCGCGGTAGCCACGACGACTACTGAGGGCCTCAGTGGCGAGGACCTCTTCCCAGACACCGGCGAAACGGTTGCCGCCTGGCGCCGGCTGGCGCTGCTGTGGCGTTCGCAGTGTCCATCGGAGGGCTGGAGCGGTCTGATCGCCGGCGTGGCGATCGACAGGTTCTGGGATGACGGCCGTCGGCAGATCCGGGTGCGTTTGCAAGACGGTGCGCAAGCTGAGCCGTGGAGCCTGGACCCGTTCTGGACGTACGGCTTCGGGCCCGACCACGAGTACCGGCCCCGGACGGACAACCAGTGGTTCGCCTGGATCACGGACGACCATCGTGAGTTGCAGCAGCAGGCGAAGTTCCTCTGCGACGTGGCCGACGACGTCTTCGCGCATGGGCTGCAACCGTGGGCCGGTGCGTGGGACACGGCCGTCGTCAGTTTCCACGCCACCCGCGAGCACCCCGCCGCATCCGCTGCCAACGCGCTCGTCCGGCTGTGGCTGACCAGCGATCAGGACAGCACACCTGCGGATCTCACTGCCACCTTCGACCTCTGCCTCCAAGCCGCTCTCAACGGCTTCGCCCCCTTCGACACGGACACGAGACGGCGCTTTCGCCTGGTGTTCCTGCGCCGCCTCGCTGCGGATTGGGAAAGACTCGAACACGCCTGGGTGGAGCGGGCCATGCGGGCCATTCACGACGGCGGGAAAGACGCCATTGACGAAGGCGCACAGTTCCTCGATGCGGCCCGAGAGATCCTGCCCGCCCCACTGACCGCTCTATGGCCCGACCGGCAGTAGCGGAAAACTCCCGCCGTACCCGCACTGACAGCGCAGCAGTCGACGCGGGGCGCCGGACAGTTCGAGGTGCGGCTGCGCTGCTACCTGGAACTGCGCCAGCAGGTCACCCGCCGCATCGACAGAGCCATCCGCGATCTGCGCTCAGCGGCGGAGCGGACTGGCCCCGGTGCTGCCCTTGGCCGGGCTCGCCGAGCACGCCGGGACGGGGGCCTGGTCGTACTGCTCGGATCGATCCCCGGTGGACGGCGGGCCGCCGGCCACGAACTGGAGGTGGACCAGGTGCGTCACGACACTCGACCGATGGCGTGGGTCTGGCGGCGCAGCGCCACCCGCGCGCCGGGCACCCGGCCAACTGAGCCGCGCCCTGCACTGCGGGACGATGTCAGACCAGAGCCTCGGCACGGTCAGGGGCGTCCGATTTTGCCTTCACGTGAGGCCGCCTTCGACAAGATCAAGACGGTTCACGCGACCGCCACGCCATGAGGGACGGCGCCGTCCGCCATGGTGCGAACCTGCCACCACTCTCCGCCCAACCCTTGCTTCACCTATCGAATGTCGATAGATTCTCATCGTCATTCGATGGAAGGATAGGTCGTGGGAAAGCTGACAGTGCATGTGCTGCGCGCCGTGCTCGTGGTGGTGCTCGCCGGCACCGTGTTCGTACAGGCAGGGATGGTGTGGGCGTTGGTCAGCGGGAGCGACCCGGAGGACGGGTCGCTCCCGCTGACCCCTTTGCGCGTCATCACGATCCTGGGCATGGTGTCGGTCCAGGTCGCCCTGGTCTGTGTATGGCGGCTGGTGGCGATGGTGCGACGCGGAACCGTGTTCTCCCACGCCGCCTTCCGGTACGTGGACGGCGTGATCGGCGCGATCGTGGCGGCCGCCCTCGTGTGGTTCGCGGTCACGGCCCTCAATGCGCCGGGCCAGCGGGACGACCCGGGCGTCACCGTCATCATGGGCGGAATTGGCGTGGCCATCCTGGGGGTCGCGCTCATCGTGCTCGTGCTGCGGATGCTGCTCGCCCAGGCCGTCGCGCGCGACGTCGAAGCGGCGCAGATGCAGGCCGAGTTGGACGAGGTGATCTGATGCCGATCGCCGTCGACATCGACGTGATGCTGGCCAGGCGGAAGATGTCCGTGGGCGAGCTCGCGGACCGCGTAGGGATCACGCCCGCCAACCTGGCGGTACTCAAGAACGGCCGCGCCAAGGCGGTGCGCTTCGCGACACTCGCTGCGCTCTGCGAGGTGCTCGAGTGTCAGCCGGGCGACCTGCTGCGCTGGGAGGCGGAGGACGCCGCGGGCGGATGACGTGCCCTTCCAGGATCATGGACTTCTCGACGGCCCGGGAACCGAGTGGAAGACCGTGCCTGACGACGCGTCATCGCCGATCCCACCTGTCTTTCGCCCCAACTCCGCGAGCACCCCCGGGCTGTGCCCGAAGGGGATCCCGGGCCTGCTGGAGCGGCTGACCGAGGCACCCGACCTCGCGATCCGCGCGGCGTACGGCACGCTCGCTGGTGGCATGTTCGGTCGGGTCTCGGATCCGCCAACTATCGTGGACGGGTTTCGCCAAGCGCGATGAACAGAAGTGCCATGACCTGTGAGGGCTCCACGGGCGAACCGTCACCCCTTGCGAACGCTTACACCCGTTGCCGCCATCAACGGGTGGTTGTGAGGTACTGGTCCGACGACAACGCGAACACCCGTACTCGCCGACCGCAGGTGGGATTGACGGTCTCACGGACCGGATGCATCCCCAGTTTCGTCATGATCCGTTCGGAGGCGTCGTTGCCCACTTGCGTGATGCTGATGATCCGTTCCAGCCCTCGCTCTTCGAACCCGAACCGTACGGTGGCCGCAGCGGCCTCGGTGGCCAAGCCCTGCCCCCAGTGGGAACGTCCCAGCCGCCAGCCGATCTCAACCGCCGGCAGTACCTCCGGCAAGTAGTGGGGCACCGAAAGGCCGGTGAACCCGGCAAGCTCGCCACTGGACCGGATCTCCACGGCGAACAGGCCGAAGCCCTGTGACTCCCACTCGCTCTCCCATACCTGGATTCCGCTGCGAGTCTGCTGTTCGTCACGGACGCTGCCGTCACGGATCCACCGCATGACCTCGGGGTCGGCATTGACGGCAGCCATGGGCGCAACGTCTTCCTCGCGCCAGCGACGCAGGATCAAACGGGGAGTCTCAAGCGTGACCATCCAGTCATTCTGTATCGCAAATGGGCTCTCCGTCGTCGGTGGCGTCCGGAGTCCGGTCTAAACGAGGGCGAGGGTTCCGGCGCTTCATGGAGGTGCTGAGGGTTCAGGGGCGTAGTGCTGTGGTGGCGGATTGGAGGAGGCGGACGAGGCTGTCGCGTTGGACGGCGGGCCAGGAGCTGAAGCGGGTGGTCAGGGCGGTGTGGATGGCTTGCTGGAACTGGCTGGTGACCCTTTCACCTTCGGGGGTGAGGTGGACGCGGGTCATCCGGCGGTCGTCGGGGTCGGGTTGGCGGGTGAGCAGGCCGCGTCGCTGGAGCCGGTCGACGAGGCCGGTGATGTTGGTCTTGTCGCAGTGCAGCAGGGTCGCCAGCTCACCCAAGGACGGCTGCAGATGTTGGGCGAAGCACAGCATCTGCGCCTGCTGCGGGGTCAGGCCCAGCTGGCGACTCGCGGTGCTGAACTGGCCGTCGACCTCCATGAAGACGCCGATCAGCGACTCGACGAGTTCGTCATTGGATGCGGCGGCCATGCCAGGCAGTCTACTCCCTCGACAGTTGACTCCCTCCACCAAATTAGTCGATGATATGGACTATCCATAGAATCGACTAATTGGAGGGGCCATGCGTGTCGAGGAGCGGGTCGCGGTCGTCACCGGCGGATCGCGCGGCATCGGGCGGGCGATCAGCGATCGGCTTGCCGCGGCGGGAATGCGCGTCGTCATCGGCTCCCGCGACCAGGAAACAGCGGCGCGGGCCGTGGCCCAGATCAAGGAAGCGGGCGGGCAGGCCACTGCGGTCCGCGCCGACATCACCCGGCCGGAGGCGGTCAAGGAGCTGTTCGATGCATCCGAGAGCCAGTACGGCCGGGTGGATGTGTGGGTGAACAACGCGGCCACGGCAACCGCGGTGCCGCTGGCTCGCGCCACCGATGACGACTTCGACCAGTACCTGCACGCCAACGTGCGGGCCACGTTTGTGGCGCTGCGCGAGGCCGCGCAGCGCATCAGCGACCACGGCCGGATCATCTTGATCTCATCCGCGCTGACCGCGTCGCCGCTGCCCGGCATGGCGCTGCTGGCTGCCAGCAAGGCCGCCGGTGACCAGCTCGCCCGTACGCTGGCCTGGGAGGTGGGCTCCAGATCCGTCACGGTTAACAGCGTCCTGCCGGGCCTGACCCGTACCGATGTCATCGCCACCGTGCCCCCGCAGGTCATTGACGACGCCCAGGCCCGCACACCGCTGGGCCGCCTGGGTGAACCAGCCGACATCGCCGACATCGTCGCCTTCCTGGCCTCCGACGCCGGCCGATGGATCACCGGCCAGACCATCCACGCCGCCGGAGGCATGATCTGAGGAATCGGCGCCGGGCCAGGGCTGGATGGTGCAGCCCTCAACGACCTGGGCAAAGATCATCAGACCGTCCCGCAGACTGGCTACGCGATTGCGGTGACGGTCTTGTGATCGACGGGGTGGAGCGGTGCGGCGTGTCGGGGCCGGAGCTGGTGGGGTCGGTCGAGCAGGGAGCGGCGCAGGTCCTGCAGGAGCCGGAGTCCGGTGGGGGGCATGGTCAAGCCGCGCCAACCGCGGGAGGTTCGGCGAGACCCGCCGCCGCGCCAAGGTCATCGGCCGCTTCCCCGGCGAGAGCTCCTCCATCGGCATCGCCTGTCCGCGCCGACGACCTCGGCCACGCGCTCCCGCCCGTCCCCGACAGCGATCACCTGCGCCGGATCGACGGCTATCTCGTCGTAGGCGTCCTGTAGTCCCGGGGGAGGAGAGGCTCACCCGCGACAAGCCCGCCACCGGTATGCCCCCGCGGCCCGAGGCACAGCACAAACTCGTCCTCCACCCCCCAGCCCGTGACGTCCCCGGCCCGATGGGCCAGGGCGATGACGACCTGTTCAACGACTTCGACGTGCTGATCAAGGCGGGCACGGCGTTGCACGTCGGCCGCACCGGCCCGTGACTTCGCGCTGGTCAGCCGGATACGGCGGACAGGATCACGTCGACGAGCCTGTCCGCCGCATCCGGCCTCCCGTGTGCCAGGGCCCGCCGGGCCATCTCTTCCCGCCGCGCGGGATCGGCGAGGAGCGGGCCCACCGCGTCCCGGAGCCGGGCTGCGGTGACGTCACCGAGCAGGGCGACGGCGGCCCCGGCCTCTTCCAGGTGGCGGGCGTTGTGCGCCTGCTCGTTGCCTGCCGAGGAGGCAAGCGGGATGAAAACGGCCGGCTTGCCCAGTGCGGTGAGCTCGGCCAGGGTCCCGGCCCCACTTCTCGACACGACGACGTCCGCAAGCGCAAAGACGTCAGGTAGCTCGGGGCCCATGAACCCGGCGAGGTGGTACCGGCCGACCGTTGCTGCCAGCAGGGTCGCCGCATACTGCCGCAGCTCTTCGACGTTGTCCGGGCCGCACTGGTGGATCACGTTCGCCCTCTCCAACAGCCAGGACAGGGCGTCCCGCACGACGCCGTTGATCTGCTGAGACCCCTGCGCACCGCCGGTGACGTACACGGTCGGCAGCCGCCGGTCGAAGCCGTGGAGACCCAGAGCCTGCACCGCCTTGTCCGGGTGACCGGCCAGAACCTCCGGCCGGATCGGATTACCGGTGACGACCGCAGCACCGCGCACCTCCTCCGGTAGAAGAGGCACCGTCGACTCGGAGGACACCGCGATCCGCGTCGCCGAGCCGGCCAGCTTCCGATTGGCCAGACCCAGACGCACCGTCTGCTCGTGCAGCACCAGCGGACGCCGGCACATACGCGCGGCCAGCCCCGCAGGGACCGCGACGTAGCCGCCGGTGGCGAGGACTACGTCCGGCCGGAAGTCCGCGACCAGCTTCCTCGCCTGGGCCACGCCGAGAGGGACCCGGGCCATGTCCCGCATGTTCGCCGCGGACATTATCTTCAGCGGGTTGTTCGAGCGGCGGATCTTCCCCGTGGCCACCGAGGCGAACGCGATCCCCTCAGCCGGCGCGATACGCGCCTCCAAGCCCTCGGCAGTACCAATCCACAACACGTCCAGGGCCCTCCCCTCCGCAGCGAGACGCTTCTGCAGCGCGCGGATCGCAGTGAGCGCCGGATAAGTGTGACCGCCGGTGCCCCCTCCCGTAACGATGAGACGGAAGGCGTTGGCACGGTCGGGTTCTTTCATCACCCGGCGCACCCTACTGGCGTGAGGCGGGACTGCCGTGTAGCTGCAGTACCGGTCAAAAAGCAGCCCTGCACGGGGGAGGCTGAACTGCCTGACGGCTGCTGCCGCTCACCGCCGGGGTGTGGGGCGTCGCTGCGGTGAGCGTGGGTGCCGCTGCGGGCCGCCGAGCTCGCGAAAGAGGTGGTGAGTGAGTGAGCACGATGTACCGGCCCGGGACCGGTCCGTATGGCGTGGGAGGGAATCCAGCGACGGCTGTGGTAGTGAGCCGGTGGGTGCTGTCGTTGGCGGAGTGCCAATGGTGGTGGGGGAGATGATGGACAGCCGGAGTGGACAAGACTCTGGACTTCTCCGGTCTGCTGCGGATGATCGGCGAACGGTCGGCCGCTTTCCGTGCCGCGGTCGCCTCGGCGCCCAGCCTGGGCGTGGAGGTGCCGACCTGCCCCAGGTGAACGCCATTCGATCTGGTGAAGCATCTGGGGGAGGGGCGCCGTTCCTGGGCCGCTACCGTCGCCGCAGGGCCCGCCGCGGCGGGCAAGTCCGCATCGCAGGGCCGGCCGCGCCCCGGGAGCGCGAGCCGCTGCTGGCCTGGTCGGCTGCGTCGGCGCAGGAGCTGCTGGACGCTCTGCGACAGGCAGGTGCGGATCGCGGTTGCCGGACGTTGGGGTGCGTCGCAGTCGCCGCAGACCTGCGGTGCCGTCGCCCGGCACCAGCTGCAGGAGATTGCGGTGCACACCTACGATGCACAGCTCACCGTGGGCGTGCCGCGGCCGCTGCCGGTCGAGGTGGCACTCGATGGTGTGGAGGAGCTTTTGTCCACGTGCTGCGCTACGCCGAGCGCCTGGCCGCACAAGCCCACTGCCTTCGATTTCCACACAGCCGAGGGCCGCTCCTGGCGCCTCATGGTCGACGGTGCCGGCGCACGCTCCGCCCGTCTGCCCGCGCCCGGAGAGACACCCACTTCTGCCGGCGAGAGCCCGGAGGCGGCCGGCACCTGCGTCCGTGGCACGGCCGCTGAGCTGCTCTTCTTCCTGTACGACCGTACCCGGGCGGACTCCTTGCGGATCGGCGGAGACGCGGACCTGTTCGACCTGCTCCGTGCCTGGGAGCCGGATGAGTAGGACGTGACGGTGCGCCGTGTCACGCAGTGGCGGGCGGGTCGGCGGCCGCTTCGTCCGTGTGTTCGCCGGTGACGAGGTAGACCACGCGGTGGGCGATGGATACGGCGTGGTCGGCGAACCGCTCGTAGTAGCGGCCGACCAGCGTGACGTCGACGGCCGTCTCCACGCCGTGGTGCCAGCGCTCGTCCAGCAGGTGATGGAAGATCAGGCGATGCAGTTCGTCCATCCGGTCGTCGTCCCGCTCCAGCTGGAGGGCGGCGTCGATGTCGTGGGTGACGAGCACCTCGGCGGCCTGCGCCATCAGACGCTGCGCGAGCTGGCCCATCTCCAGGACGGTGCGGCGCAGGTCCCGCGGTACCGCTTGGTCGGGAAAGCGCAGCCGGGCGAGTTTGGCCACGTGCTGGGCCAGGGCACCGCAGCGCTCCAGGTCCGCACTCATGCGCAGCGACGTCACCACGATCCGCAGATCCGTGGCCACCGGCTGTTGTCGCGCCAGGACCGCGATCGCACGGTTCTCCACATCCCGCTGCAGATCGGCAACCTTGTCGTTGGCGGAGATGACACTCTCCGCCAGCTGAAGATCCGCATCGAGCAGAGCGCTGGTGGCCCGGCCCATGGCGGAACCGACCAGGTTCGCCATCTCCACCAGGCCATCACTGATCGAAGCCAGCTCTTCGTGATACGCCTCGCGCACGGGATCTCACCCTCCCAGGCCGCAGCCGGTCACCACCTGCTGCCAGACTCGCACAACCCTGCGTGCGGGGCTGGGGCAGCCCGCTGCTCTCCCGAGAGCAAGATCGCGCCGATCGGGTCGACGGACCAAGGCCGCATCCGGCGCCTGACCGTCGCCCTGGCGCCCCGCTGCGCTGCCCGGCTCTTCGATACGCAGGAGGCCGGCGCCACCGAGCTGCAGCTGAGGGACCTCGCGGCCGAAGCTCCCACAGGGCGTGTACGTCCAGGACAGCGGGCGCCGTGCTGGCCGGCTCGAGTGGCTGGGGCCTCCCGTTTCGGGCTCCGGCACAGATCTCGTAGAGCGGTCGCGGAGGGTAACCGCGGAGCTCGAGTGCATGGGGTCGCTCTCTCATGAGACCGCGTGCGCCGTACTGCCGGGCTGTGGTTACTGATGCCCAATCAGGTAGGTGCACGACCATCGCGCTCCGCGACAGTCGTGTACGACGGTGCCGGTCATACAGCCCGTCATCGCACGCCAACTGGGCTGGAGGCGACACACCGTCCAGCGGTATACCCGGCCGCCCGCTGGCAGGACATGGTCAGCGGGCGCCATACCCGCCCCAGCCGCCTCGACGTGCACCCGCCCTTTTTGCAACGACACATCGACGAGACCGACGGCACGCTCACCATCAAGGAGCTGCGCGAAGAACTCGCTGCCCGTGGCCACCGCGTGCCCTGCACCAGCCTGCGGGACTGGGCCCGCAGCCGCCTGAAACGGCCTGACTCACCGGAGCCTGCCGCCGCGACGCCGTCCGTGCGCACCGTGGATCACCCGCCACCCCGACACACTCACCGAAGACGAAACCCGCCCAGCTGAAGGCCGCTGCCGACATCTGTCCCGAGCCGGATCAACCCACGGCCTCGTACGGGCCTTCACTCGGATGCTCGCCCACCGAACCGGCGCTGACCGACCGGACTGGATCGACACCGCCCACGTCGCACAGCTCCCCGGGATCACCGGCTTCGCCCACGGGCTCGCCACCGACTTGGAAAGCGTGATCGCCCCCACTCACCGCGCACTGGAGCTCCCACGGCACCGAGGGTGCAGTGCACGGGGTGAAAAAGATCAAGAGGCAGTCGTACGGGCGAGCCGAATTCGAACCGCTCCGCACGATGATCCTGCTTCAGGAGCTGTCCCATCTCAGACGATCTGGCCGGCCTGCGGGCGGAGTCCTGACCTGCGCAACCTGTCCGGTTGGGACGCCTGGCCGCCAGGAATCCCAGTTGATCGCACCCGGGGCACGTGGCGCCGGGTGCTGTCTTCAGTCATCGAGATTCCTCCGTGGATACCCCGGCCTTCAGGCCGGGGAGGAAACGGACTCCTGCGGAGCAGGGCAGTGAAGGCCGCAACGCCGCCAGGGCGGTTCGGCGTCCGCCGACCGCTGGCCGACTTCCTTTGCCCATATGGAAGTTGATAGAAAGTGAGGCGTGATGCGGCAGGTCAAGCGGGCGTTCAAGTACCGCTTTTATCCCACCGGCGAGCAGGCAGCTGAGTTGTCGCGCACGTTCGGGTGTGTCCGTCTCGTGTACAACAGGGCGCTGGAGGAGCGCACGCGGGCCTGGTATGGCGAGCAGCGCCGGATCTCCTATGTGCAGTCGTCCGCTGCGTTGACGGAGTGGAAGAAGACCCAGGAGCTTGCTTTTCTGGCTGAGGTGTCCTCGGTTCCGCTCCAGCAGGCGCTCCGCCATCTTCAGGCAGCGTTCGGGAGCTTCTTCGCCAAGCGTGCGAAGTACCCGCGCTACAAGAGCCGGAAGAAGTCCCGCGCGTCGGCCGAGTACACCCGCAGCGCCTTCAAGTGGCGCGACGGGCGCCTGACTCTGGCGAAGATGTCCGAGCCGTTGGACATCCGCTGGTCGCGTCCGCTCCCGCAGGGTGCGCAGCCCACGACAGTGACCGTGTCCCGCGACGCCGCGGGGCGCTGGTTCGTGTCCCTGCTGTGCGAGGACACCATCGCCCCCGCCCCTACCACGGCCAACGCCGTCGGCATCGACGCGGGCGTGACGTCTCTCGTGACATTGTCCACCGGGGAGAAGATCGCCAACCCCCAGCACGAGCGCCGCGACCGCGCACGGCTGGCCCGTGCGCAGCGAGAGCTGTCCCGCAAGGTCAAGGGGTCCGCGAACCGGGAGAAGGCCCGCCGGAAGGTCGCCGAGGTGCACGCACGGATCGCCGACCGGCGCCGCGACTTCCTTCACAAGTTGTCGACTCGACTCGTCCGTGAGAACCAAACGGTCGTGATCGAGGACCTCACCGTCCGCAACCTGCTGAAGAACGGCAGGCTCGCGCGCGCCGTCTCGGATGCGGCCTGGACGAACCTGCGCATGATGCTGGAGTACAAGTGCGCCTGGTATGGGCGCGAACTCGTCGTGATCGACCGCTGGTTTCCCAGCTCGAAGCTGTGCGGGCACTGCGGCACAGTCCGGGAGAGATTGCCGCTGAACATCCGCGAATGGACGTGCGACGACTGCGGCACCGTGCATGACCGTGACGTGAACGCGGCACGCAACATCCTGGCCGCCGGGCTGGCGGCCTCTGCCTGTGGAGACGGTGTAAGACCTCAACGGGAGTCCCCCGGACGGGGCAATCGTCGGTGAAGCAGGAAACCCAGCGGGCGACCGCTGGAATCCACCGCCTTTAGGCGGGGGAGGAAGTCAATCTGCCTCGGTTCCGCCGTTGCGCCCGGGCAGGTCTCGTTAGGATTTCCAGATCATGGACGTGATGACGGGGAACGAGTTGATCGCCATCCCGCCGGGGCAGCTGACGCTGTCGGACCGGCGGACACAGCGCAGTTGGTCGGTCGAGGTTGCGCCCTACAGGCTTGCGGCGCTCCCGGTCACCCAGGCGTTGTACGCACAGATCACAGGCCGGCGGCCGAGCACCGCCCAGGGAGACCGGCTGCCCGTCGAGTCCGTCTCCTGGTGGGATGCGGCGCGGTTTTGCAACGCCCTGTCCCAGCGCGACGGATTCACGCCTGCGTACCACTTCCTGGCCGACGGCGAAGGCATCGAGTGGGACGCATCCGCCGACGGGTACCGGCTGCCGACCGAAGCGGAGTGGGAGCACGCCTGCCGTGCGGGTACGACAGGACCGCGTTACGGAAAACTCGACGAAATCGCCTGGTACCGCGGCAACTCGCACGAGCGCCTCCACGACGTGGGCGGGAAACGCCCCAACGCGTGGGGGCTCTACGACATGCTCGGCAACGTCTGGAACTGGTGCTGGGACGTCTACGACGCCGAGGTATACGGCACCTACCGGGTGCTTCGTGGCGGTGGCTGGTTCGATGAGCACTGGAGTTGCCGGGCCTCCGCGCGGCGCCGCAGCCACCCGACCTTCCAGGTCGACGACGTCGGATTCCGCATCGCACGTTCCTTCGGGTGACGAGCGGTTCAGGCCCGTCCACGGACGCAATGCCGGCCGATCAAAGGGCCTGGGGAACTGGCGCCAGCCGGGGCTGTCAGCGGGTGGTGATGGGTGCAAGGAGTGGATGTATGAGGGCTCGACGTTTGTGACGCTCTCGCGGAGGCGTGCTGCTGGCGGCTTTCCGGCGGCAGCGCTATGAGGGCGGGTAGTTGTAGTGGATGTTCCACACTGCGATCGCGGCTGACCGGGCGTCCGCGCTGGTGAACTCGCGGGCGTAGAGGACTTCCTCGGCCATGATGCGCTGGTAGCGCTCCACCTTCCCGTTGTGCCGAGGCATGTATGGCTTGGTTCTCTGATTCCGGGTGCTTGCCCGACGATGCGGGCGAAGTCGCCGGAGCGGTAGCAAGCGTCATTGTCGGTAACGACCCGGTGGATGTGGTTGATGCCGTGGGCGGTGAACCAGACCTTCGCACGGGCGAGGAAAGCAGCAGCCCTCGCGCCCGTCTCATCGCCCAGCGGTTCTGTGTAGGCGAGCCGTGAGAAACCATCGACGACGGAGTGCAGGTAGACGTAGCCACGCTTCGCCCCGGTCGACTTCGCCCGACCAGCGACCTTGGCCTGATCGCTGACCCGGCCGTGGATCCGCCACCCGCCGCTATCAGGGACCCGGCCGACCTTCTTCACCTCCAGGTGCACCAAATGTCCGGGCCAGCGGGCGGTGATCTTCCCCGGCTTCCGGTTGCTCGCACCGCCTGGGCCGATGAAGCGGCGTTCGCCGAGGCCGAGCCGGGTCAGGTGTCGGCTGACAGTTCGCCGGTTTGATCACATAACCGATTACTCACAAGTTCGTCGGTGATCCGTTGCGCTGACCACTTGAACTCGCGGCGCCAGGACTCGATCTGCTTGATGCCCCATCCTGGAGTCGCGTTCGGACTCCGGTGCGGACTCGACGACCGGTCTTGCAATCCCGCATCACCGTGTAGCCGTCAGCGATTTACCCACTTGCCGGCGCATGCGCGAGAGGTTCCCATTTCAGCGGCGACGTGGGCGATGGGACGTGTCTGGCACCGCTTCACGAGCCGCCTACGGCCCTCGACGCTCAGGGGCGCATTCGCGTGGGGCACTCGTCGTCCGCGTGCGCGCCTGCCGCAGTGCGGCCTTTCAGTCCCGCGGTGCGACGCGGATACGGTTCCCGTCAGGATCGGCTGCGAGGAAGGTCAGCCCGAACCCCGCATCATGAGGCTCGCGCAGGATCGTGACCCCCTTGGAATTCCACTGCTCAAAGGTCGCGTTGAGCTCGTCCGGTCCGCCGTCGATGGCCAGGCACACCTCACTGGTGCGCGGGACGTCCGGTGACAGATCTTCGAACTGGCCCGACCACAGAGCGAGGTCAGCGCCTGGCCCGAGGTCGAAGGTGATGTATCCCGGAGTCTCGAACGAGGGGCTCATGCCGAGGAGGTCGCCGTAGAAACGTGCTGCGGCGGGAGCGTCATTCACGTAGACGATCGACACGACGGATGTGGTCATGGCGTCCTACCTTCTTGGTGGGTTTGAACTGGTCATTCGTAAGATCGGTGGGGCCCAGGGGCTCCGGGTATGGCTGTCATGGTTGAGCCGATGAAATGGCTTAAGGAACATGGCCGCCCGGAGCCCCGCGACGACTCGACCGCCCATTGGGATTTGCGACTTGATCGCTTCGTAGGACTACGTCGGCGAGGTCGTCTGCGGGATGGACCGACGACGAGCTGACGGAGGTGACCGTGCCCCGGATCTGGGCCGGAATGGACATCGGCAAAGAGCATCACCACTGCGTGGTGATCAACGAACGGGGCGAGCGTCTGCTGTCCCGCCGGGTCCTGAACGACGAAACAGCCCTGCTGGAGCTGATCCGCGACGTCCTGGACATCGACCGGGACGTGTTGTGGGCGATCGACATCAACCACGGCGTTGCCGCCCTGGTGATCGGTCTGCTGCTCAACCACGACCAGCCGATGGCCTACCTCACCGGCCGGGCCGTCCACCACGCTTCCGGCACCTACCGGGGCGAAGGCAAGACCGACGCCAAGGACGCCCTTGTCATCGCCGACCAGGCCCGCATGCGCCGCGACCTGGGCCAGCTGCGACCCGGCGACGAGATAGCCGTCGAGCTGCGCATCCTCACCGGGCGCCGCACCGACCTGGTGGCCGACCGCACCCGGCAGATCAACCGGCTCCGCGCCCAACTGCTGGAGATCTTCCCGGCCCTGGAGCGTGCCCTGGACATGACCAACAAGGGTCCGGTGGTCGTCCTGACGGGCTACCAGACGCCGGCTGCCATCCGCCGAAGCGGTGCGAAGCGCATCGAGACCTGGTTGCGCAACCGGAAGGTCCGAGGCGCGGCAGCTCTGGCGAAGACCCTCGCTGAGGCAGCCGAGGCCCAGCACACCGCACTGCCCGGCGAGAAGCTGGCCGCCGCCATGGTGGCCCGCCTCGCCAAGGGGGTGATGGCCCTGGATGAGGAGATCAGCGAGCTCGACGCGCTCATCGAGGGCCGGTTTCGCGAGCACCCGCAGGCCGAGGTGATCCGCAGCCTGCCGGGGATGGGAAGCCTGCTCGGAGCCGAGTTCCTGGCTGCCACCGGCGGTGACATGGACGCCTTCGACAGCGCCGACCGCCTCGCCGGCTACGGCGGTGTTGCTCCCGCGCCACGGGACTCCGGACGCGTCAGCGGCAACCTTCACCGCCCCCGGCGCTACCACCGCGGCCTGCTGCGGGTCTTCTACCTCTCCGCGATGGCCAGCCTGAAATCCTGCCCGGCCTCGAAAACCTTCTACGACCGCAAGAGAGCCGAAGGCAAGGGGCACAAGCAGGCCCTGATCGCCCTCGCCCGCCGACGGGTGAACGTCCTCTGGGCAATGCTGCGTGACGGACAGCGCTACCACGAGTCACTTCCCGTCACGGCAGCAGCTTGACTTCAGCATTGGGATGTTCCTTCTCGCAGGTCGTAGGTACGCATCCGCCAGCCTGACCGGGATATGCGCCGCATCGTGTCGCAATTCCTGGAAAAATTGGTGGGTGACCCCAGATCGCTTCTTCACCCTGATGCTGCTCCTCACATCGAGGGATGCCGTGACCACACAGGAACTCGCCTCAGCGCTCGGGGTGTCCCTTCGAACCATCACCCGAGATCTGAACTGGCTCCGCGACGCCGGTCTGCCGGTGACCGCACACCGGGGCCGCCTCGGAGGCGTGACCATGCTGCCCGGGTCCGGGCTCGACCTCACGCGACTCACACCGGGCGAGCGTGATCATCTGTCGCTCACTGGGCTGGATGAGAAGCAACGCGCGGAGCTCAACGCATCAGGCGAAAGCCGGCGCGCGCTCTCCAAGATCGCCGCTACACAGCCACGTCGAGTTCATGAGCTCCTGCCGCTCACCGACGTAGTGCACGTGGACAGCCGTCCCTGGCGTCAGGCACGAGCCTCCGGCACGACTCCGGCTTCGCTTATCGGCGCATTGCGGCGAGGTCGCCGGCTACGGATCGAGTACGACAGCCCACGCGAGTCATGCCCACGCGACCTGGTCGTGGATCCCTACGGGCTGTTCGCCAAGGCCGGCATCTGGTACCTCGTCGCCGACTGTGCCCGAGTGCCACGGTTGTACCGACTCGAACGGATCACCACGTGGAAAGAAGTCGACCAGCCACGACGGATCCGCGAGAGCCAGACCCTGGCCACCGTCGCTGCGGCGCTCGTTGATCAGTGGGAACACAACCATGCGATAGAGGTCAGCGCCACCATCGACCAGACCCAGATCGAGCGAGCGCAACGGATCTTTGGCCTACGACTCATCCAGGACGACCATGAGGAATCCACCACCGGCCACAGGGTGAGGATCCGCTTCCTGCATCTGGAGGACGTGCGAGCACTGCTGCCGTTCGGGAGCGCCATCACTGTGCACGGCCCCACCGAAGCCAGGGCTCACCTCCGCGACCTCGCCACCAATCTTGCCCACCACTATGCGCCGTCACCAACGTCCTGACCCGCAACGGCTACTGAGATTTTCGGCCTAGGGCGACAGTGATCTCGCGGGTGGGTGTGTCCCTGGAGGATGCGGTATCCCGATGGGGGTGGCCTGACCGCGAAGCATCGGGCCCGGCGGGAGCCAGTGCGGTTTGAGGCTGCCGAGTATTCGCGCACGGGGTGACACCGCCGCAGGTCGCGCGGCGGTTACGGGTGTCACGCAAGTCCGCTTGTGCCTGGCATGCCCGCTGGTGGGACAGCGGTGTTGAGGCCCTGCGGAGCAAAGGGCCGTCCGAGTGTCCGTCACGGACGAAGCCGGAGTGGCGGGCCTGGATGGCGGCGGAGCTGGAGAAGGGGCCGGCCGCGCACGGCTGGACGGAGGACCAGCGCTGGACCCTGGCCCGGGTGGCCACGGTGATCGCCCGGCGCTTGCATGTGCGCTTCAGTTCGGCGCAGACCCGGCGCATTCTGCACAGGTTGGGTTTTTCGGTGCAGGCGCCGGTGCGCCGGGCCGCCGAGCGTGACGAGAAGGCCGTGGCCAGGCGGATCAAGGAGACGTGGCCGCAGGTGGAAAGACGGTGAGGGACCAGGACCCCCGGCTGCGCTTTGCCAACGAGGCAGGACAGCTGCTGCGGCCGCCGAAGGCTTGCACCTGGTCCCGCCGAGGCTGTCCGCCCCTCGTCCGGGTCCGGGCGGCCGGCTCGGGCCGTATCTCCATGGCGGGACTGGTCTGCCGCAAGGCCGGTCAGCGCACCCGGCTGGTCTTCCGGATGCTGGTCCACCACGGCCGTAAGGGTGAGAAGAAGGGCTTTCGGGAGAGAGACTTCGCCTCGTTGCTGGACTCCGCCCACCAGCAGCTCGGCGGCAACATCGTGCCGGTCTGGGACAACTACAGCCACCACGTCGACGTGCAAGGCAACTCGCGGCTTGGCTGGGGGCGCAGCTCGTGGCCGTAGCGTCAGCCCCGCCGGACCGCCCCGAGCTGGGCCCGGTGCAGGTCTGGGGCGGTGAATCGCTGCGCCACCGTGCGCAGAACGCGGGCCATCGCCTGGGCGGGTGGGGTGGCAGGGCGTGCCGCGGCGCGGGCGAGGAGGATGCGGCGGGTGGGGGCCGGGACGTCGGAGGCGAACGGCAGGAGGCGTACGTCGCTGCGTCGGCTGGTGAGGGCCAGGCGGGGTGCGAGGGCGATGCCGAGACCGGCGGCGACCATGGCCTGCGCCTCCTGGTAGTCGTGCGAGGAGTACGCGATGCGTGGCTCGAATCCCGCCTGGCGGCAGCTTCGGCGCAGGACGTCGGCGACGGGGTGGTTGTCGGCGCGGATGATCCACTCCTGGTCGGCGAGGTCACCGAGGCGCACGGAGGGATGGGTACGCAGGGGTGAGTCGGCAGGGACGACCAGCACCGTGGGGTCGTCCAGCAGGTGGGTGAGGGCGAGCGCCGGATCGTCGAGGCGGTTCCATTCGTAGTCCCAGAGCAGCCCCTGCTCCACCTCGCCGGTGTGCAGCATCTCGCGGAGCTCCGCGAGGACCCCGGCGCGCACCTCGATGCGGATTCCGGTGTGGCGGCGGCGGAAGCGGGTGAGCACGAGCGGCAGCAGGGACGCGCTCGCCGTAGGGAAGGAACCGAGCCGCAAGGTGCCCTGGTCGAGGGCCGTGAACGAGTCCAAGTCAGCTTGTGCTGCGCGCAGTTCACGGCGGATCGCCTGACCTCGCTCGGCGAGCGCGGCACCCGCCGGGGTGGGGCGGATACCACGCGGCAGCCGCTCGATGAGGGGCTGCCCTGCCTCCTGCTCCAGCAGGGACATCTGCTGGGAGGCGGCGGAGGTGGTCATGCCGAGGGCTTCCGCCGCGGCAGTGAGTGATCCGCGTTCGGTGGCCTCGGTGAGCAGCAGCAGGCGACGCACGTTGAGCATGCCGTCGACTTTAGCTGAGCTAAACCCAGGTGAAGCGAACTGCGATTGTTCCGAAGTCATGCCTCTGCGAAGGTCTCCGCAATCGCCGAGCGGTTCACGGGCCCGCAATGCGCCCGTAACCGCTGCCTCGGCCCTTTTCCCTACCTCCGTTGACCCAGGAAGAGCCTCAGACGTGCACATTCCCGCGACCCTGGTGCGTGGCGGCACAAGCAAGTGCTGGCTGTTCAACCAGGTCGAAGTCCCGACCGACCGTGGCGACCTCGAAAGGCTGCTGGTCGCCGCGTACGGCGCCACTGATCCCGTGGAGCTGGACGGTGTGGGCGGGGCGACCCCCACCACCTCGAAAGCGGCCGTGGTCAGCGCCTCACCCGAGCCCGGCGTCGACGTCGACTACCTGTTCGCCCAAGTCGGCATCGGGACGGGCTCGGTGGAGTGGACGAGCAACTGCGGCAACTGCGCCACCGGCGTCGCCCTGTACGCGGTGACCAAAGGAATGGTTCCGGTCACCGGCGACCGGACGCGCGTGGTGATGCGCAACACCAATACCGGCGCGGTCCTCGAAGGGATCGTCGAGACCCCCGGAGGCGTGGTGCAGCACTTCGGCCGCCAGACGGTACCCGGCACCCGTGCAGGCGGGGTCGCGGTCGGCCTCACCTTCCGCGACCCCGCCGGTAGCACTGCCTTACTGCTCCCCACCGGCCAGGCCGCCCAGGACCTGCGGGTCGGCGACGCCGAGCCGGTACGCGTGAGCATGGTGACCGCGGGAGCGCCAGTCGTCCTTGTCGACGCCGCCGGTGCCGGGCGTACCGGTGCCGAGTCACTGGAGCGGATGACCGCAGACGTCTCCTGGCTGCGCACCGTCCGTCATACCGCCGCACCCCTGATGGGGCTGCTCCGGCCGGGCGAGGAACCGGGCGACGCGGTGCCCAAGGTGGGCCTGGTCGGCCCGCCGGTTCCGTACACCACCACCCTCGGTGAACCGATCGGTGCCGAGGACTACGACGTGTCGGTGCGCATGCTCAGCATGAACGCCCCGCACCCCGCGATCGGCCTGACCTCTGCCGTCGCCGTCGCGGCGGCCGGGCTGCTGCAGGGGTCCGTGGTCTCCAGGATCACGGGCGGCCCGACCGACGAGTGGTTGCGCCTCGGCACGCCCGCCGGCGTCGTCGCGGTCCGCTGCACCGATGTGAGGGACGGCGTGCCGAGCCGGGTCACCGTGCAGCGCGCGGCCCGTCTGCTCGCCGACGCCCGCATCTACGTACCGGAAGCAGGCAGCCCGCAAGCCGCCTGAGCCGCGACGAACATCACCTCGGTCGGGCCGGCTCCCAGCCGTCCGCACCGGGATACTCTCGCGCCCCGCGGGGCGCGCCACCCCGTCCCCACCGCACCAAGGACAAAGATGTCTGCTGAAGTGATCTCCATAGGCGCCCTGTTGGTGATGTTCGTGGTCGGCACCGTGCTGCCGATCAACCTGGGCATCCTCGCCTTCGTCGCCACCTTCGCGGTCGGGACCGCCTCGCTCGGCCTCACCGAGGACGAGATCTTCGAGGGGTTCCCGGCGAAGCTCTTCGTCACCATCGTCGGAGTCACCTACCTGTTCTCCGTCGCGCGCCGCAACGGCACCATCGACTGGCTCGTCGCGGCCGGGGTGCGGCTGGTACGCGGCAAGGTGCAGCTCATCCCCTGGGTGCTGTTCCTGGTGGCCGCCCTGCTGACGGCGTTCGGTACGTTCACCCCGGCCGCGGTCGCGATCCTCGCACCGATCGGCATGAACTTCGCCTACCGCTACAAGCTCAACCCGCTGGTCGTCGGCATGATGGTGATCAGCGGCGGACACGCGGGGGCGTTCTCCCCGCTGGCCGTCTCCGGAGCGCTGGTGCTCGGCCTCGTCGACAAGACCGATCTGCAGGTCTCCGCCGTCGCGCTGTTCAGCGCCAGCTTCGTGATCAACCTGCTGCTCTCGATCCTCACCTACGCCCTGCTCGCCAAGCGTCCCGCCCCGCTGGTCGAGGGCGCCGCGGAGGCAGCCGACGACGAGGACCTCGATGTCTCCGGCAGGCCCGATTGGCGGCAGTGGCTCACCCTTGCTTCTCTGGTGGCCCTCGTCGTCGGCGCGCTCGGCTTCCACCTGGAGATCGGCTTCC
This sequence comes from Streptomyces cyaneochromogenes, assembly GCF_003963535.1. Taxonomy (GTDB): domain Bacteria; phylum Actinomycetota; class Actinomycetes; order Streptomycetales; family Streptomycetaceae; genus Streptomyces; species Streptomyces shaanxiensis. Next base: position 10,475,946 of record NZ_CP034539.1, read on the forward strand.
TTGCGCTGGCTGCCGGCGCCCTGCTGGCCCTGGTGGACATGAAGCGGCAGGAGAAGGCCGTGGACGGCGTCAGCTGGTCCACCCTGCTTCTGGTCGCGGGGATGATGACGTACATCGCGATGCTGGAGAAGGCCGGCATCATCGAGGAGATCTCCGAACATGCCGCCAACCTGGGCGCCCCGCTCGTCGTCGCCCTGCTGCTGTGCTTCACCGTGGCCATCACCTCCGCCTTCGCCTCCTCCACCGCGATTCTCACAGCGATCATCCCCATCGCCGTACCGCTGCTGCTCTCCAGCCACCTCAGCGCCGCCGGACTGATCGCCGCGCTCGCCGTCTCCACGACGATCGTCGACACCTCGCCCTTCTCGACCAACGGAGCACTCGTCCTCAGCAACGCCCGTGGGGTGGACGCCCGTCGCTTCTACCGCCAGGTCATCGGCTACACCGGCGGAATCGTCGCCCTCGGCCCCGTCGTCGCCTGGGGCGCCCTGGTCCTGCCCTGGTCATAGCGCAAAAGGCCGACGACGGACAGCGGAGGGCGCCGAACTGGACCACGCACGGCGCCCTCCGTGCTGATTCTGTGTGCAGAACCAGGGGGATACAGACGCAGTCGGCGACGGGCAGCGTGTACCGAAGCGACGCTTTCGACGCAGTGCGGGTAAGGCCCTCACGCGGAGGTCAAGCGACCGCCGCTTCCGCATCGGGACTATCGCACCGGACCCCGCCCGCCGTCGCGGGCCGTCCCGCGCCTCTGCGGCCTGTCGCATGCTGGGCTACTGAGGTTTTCGGTTGGGTGACGTCATGGTGGCGTCGTGATCAGTCCGATGTCGGCGATGAACCCGTCGAGCAGGTCGGGCCGGTACTGCATCCGTTTGAGGCGGGTGCGGACGAGCCCGGCGAGGTCATTGATACTGCACGGGGCGAGGTTGCCCAGGCTCTTCTTCAAGTGCGCCCACGCCCTCGGCCGGGTTGAGGTCGGGGGTGTAGGTCGGGAAGCGGAAGGCCGTCAGCCACGGCCGTTTCCCGGTCAGTTCGCGCATGGCGGCGTCGACGTGGTGGCTGTAGTTGTCCCAGACCAGCACGATGTTGCCGCCGAGCTGCTGGTGGGCGGAGTCCAGCAACGAGGCGAAGTCTCTCTCCCGAAAGCCCTTCTTCTCACCTTTACGGCCGTGGTGGACCAGCATCCGGAAGACCAGCCGGGTGCGTTGACCGGCCTTGCGGCAGACCAGGTCCGCCATGGAGATACGGCCCGAGCCGGCCGCCCGGACCCGGGCCAGGGGCGGACAGCCTCGGCGGGACCAGGTGCACGTCTTCGGCGGCCGCAGCAGCTGCCCCACCGCTGTCCCACCAGCGGGCATGCCAGGCATAAGCGGACTTGCGTGACACCCGTAACCGCCGCGCGACCTGCGGCGGTGTCACCCCGTGCGCGAATAACTCGGCAGCCTCAAACCGCACTTGCTCCCGCCGGTCCCGCTGCTTCGCGATCAGGCCACCCCCATCGGGATACCGCATCCTCCAGGGACACACCCACCCACGAGATCACTGTCACCCTAGGCCGAAAATCTCAGTAGCCGTTGCACGTACCGGGCAAGGATCCGGTTACCCGCAAACGTTGTCCGACCTGCTCAACCTGCACACCGGGACCGCAACCGCCTGGAACGAAACCGCGGGCAACACCCGCTCCGGTTACACCGCCGAACTGTCCCAACGCGATCGCCGACGGCGAGGTCATACCTGAGGAGGGCGCGCCCGAAGTCATCTTCTGCATGGACGAGTTCGGGCCGATCAACCTGATGCCTCACCCGGGCCAGCAGTGGGCCGAACGCGGAGGCAAACACAAGGACCCCGACCGCGAACCGCGCCGCGGGCGGCGGGCGACCTACACGTCGAGATCGCCTACACCCCGACCAACAGTTTCTGGCTCAACCGCATCGAAGCCCAGTTCACCGCCCTGCGCCACTGCACCCTCGACGGTACCGACCACGCCAGCCACGAGAAACAGGGCAGCATGATCCGCCGCTACAACATCTGGCGAAACCGTTACGCCGACGACCGGCGCCTACGCGCCGTCGTGGACAAGGCCAACGTCGCCTGACTCGTGATTTGCGGCGCATCACACTAGAAAGCGCCCGCAGCAGGCATACCGAAAGGTCCGAAACGCTATGCGCTTTACCTCTGAGGCGTCGTCCGACGGCGTCTTTGAACAGCTATTTCTCCTCGGCGACATCCCTGGCGTGCTATGGACGCCACGAGGGGCCGACGGGACCCGCCCCCTGATTTTAATGGGGCACGGCGGCGGTCAGAACAAGAAGGCCCCCAGCATCGTGGACCGTGCGTGCCGTTTCGTGGCCGAATGCGGTTTCGCCGTGGTGGCGGTCGATGCGCCCAGCCACGGTGACCGGCCAGAACATGAGGAGTTCACCCGGATCGCAACCGAGTACGAGGCCCGACTTGACGCCGGTGTGGGACTGGCTCCGCTGATCGCCAGCTTCCAGGCGCTCGTCGTCCGCCAGATTGTGCCGGAATGGCAGACAGTCCTCAACGCGATCCAGAAGCTCAGTCATGTTGGCATCGGCCCAGTTGGCTACTGGGGTGTGTCGCTGGGCTGCGTGATTGGGGTCCCGCTTATTGCCGCCGAGTCCCGGGTCCGGGCGGCGGTGCTGGGCCTGGGCGGTGCTGAGGTGCCAGCCGAGACCGCCGCGCGGATTACTGTCCCGGTGGAGTTTCTCGTGCAGTGGGATGATGAGCGAGTGCCACGGACCCAGAGCCTGGCACTGTTCGACGCCTTCGCCTCAACCGAGAAGACGCTGCACGCCAACCCCGGCCAGCACGGTGAGGTCCCGGCATTCGAGATAGACAGCACGCTGCGGTTCTTCGCTCGGCACCTTGGCTGATACCTCCGCCTGTACTCCGTGACTCGCCGACCGGGATCCGTCCCGGATGGGAACGTTCAGCGCGCACTGGCCAGAGTGCCGACAAAGTTCAGGCTCGGACACGTAACCGTTCCGGTGCCAGTAAGGACATCACCAGGGCGAACGTTGCCTGACGCGGCACTAGAGATTGGATTTTTGACGGCGGAGGTTATGGCGCCGCGTGATGGCTTATCCCAGGAACGCCACGGTGGCTGCCACGAACCGGTCCGCGTCATCGAGCCACGGGAAGTGTCCGGCTCCTGGCTGGACGGCGAACTCGGCGTTCAGGAACAGCCCGGCAAATTCGGCCATCACGGGCGGAGGGGCACCCGGATCGACCTCGCCGGCGAGCACGAGCACCGGTGACTCGAGCCGGGCGAGCGCCGCGCGGGTGGCGTCCGGGGCGTAGGCGCCTTCGGCATTGAAGGCAGCCACGACCTCCATGTTCATCTGCTCGTCCTCAGCAGCCTTGTGGGCCCGAGCCGCCTCGTCCCAGCGGCCGTAGGAGAACGGCGCGATGGCCTGCCAACTGTCGGCGGTGGCCTGGCCCGCCCCGATTGCCTCCAGGGCCGCGAACGCCTCCGGGAACCACGGCTCGTCCCGGCGCGGCTGGACGGTCTCGCGCCGCAGTTCTCCGGTGATCGCGATCCCGACGGCCCGGACGCTCGGCGTGATCAGCGCGAGCCTGCCTACGTGTTCCGGATAGCGGCCCAGGTACTGCACGGCCAGATTCGCGCCGCCGGAATGTGCGAGCAGGTCCATCCGGTCCAGCCTCAGATGCTCGCGAAGGGCCTCTACGTCGTCGACGAGCCGGTCGCAGCGGCAGGAGGTGATGTCCGCAGGCATCGCGGACCGCCCGGTGCCGCGAAGGTCCAGCGTGATCAACTGTCGGTGCGCGGACAGGCCGCCGAGCTCGCCCAGGTAGGCCGACTCCTGTGGTCCGCCCGGTAGGCAGACCACAGGCAGGCCGTCCCCGACTACGCGGTAGGCGAGCTTGGTTCCGTCGTATGAGGTGAAGATTTCCATGCCGGACAGCGTGGGGGTGACGACTGGTGTCGGCCTATCGTTTAGCTACAGCTACATGATGGGGCGGCACGGATGGCGGTCGAGATCAGGTTCACCGCGGCGTCGGTCGCAAAGGTACGGTTCGCCATCTCGCCACTGGGCGAGACGGTGCTGTCGCTGCGGATCCTGTTGGGTACGGGCGGGCATGCGGTGCATCAGCCGTGGGTGCGCAGGGCGCGTCCGCTACTGGCAGGTGAGCGTGAGTTGCCGCTGCTGCGGGCGCTGATCGCTGGGGCGCTGCCGTCGTTCCTGTTCCCGGTGCCACAGGAGCGGCTGCCTTCCATGGCGACGGAGCTGGACCTGCTGCGGACCACGGAAGAGGCTTTCTTCCGGCAGGAGTACGGCGCCGTCGTGGGCGTACCAGCCGAGGAGATCCCCGGGCCGGCAGCGGTGCTGCCGCGGCTAGCGGAGGCGCTCCACCGCTGCCACGAGCTGCTGATCGCTCCGCAGTGGGGTCGGATGCGCGCGGTGCTGGAAGCCGACGTCGGTAGGCGCGCACTCACCCTGGTGGACGGTGGAGTCCAGGCGCTGTTCGCCGAGTTGCACCGGGATATCGCCTGGGACGGTGGCCAGTTGGTCGTGCACGGTCGGCGCGCCCCGCACTCGGTCTACACGGTGGACGCTGGCGCGCATGGCCTGGTCCTGCTGCCCAGCGTCTTCAACTGGCCGAACGTGGGCGTCGACAAGTCCCCGGTCACAGCCGCGTCGATCCGCTACCCGGCGGTGGGCGTCGGCCTGCTCTGGGAGCCTCCCCCTCAGGTACTGGCGGGTTTGGCCCCGGTGTTGGGCCACGCCAGGACGGCGGTGCTCGCCGCCCTGGTGGAACCCCTTACAACGGCGACCCTCGCCCGTCGGCTGGGCATCACCCCGAGCGCGGTCTCTCAACACTTGGGCGCATTGCGTGGGGCGGGCCTAGTGTCGACGCAACGCAAGGGCCGCACGGCGCTCCACCTGCGCACGGAGCGAGCGAACCACCTGTTGGGTAACTCCGCCCCGTAAGCCTCGCTGTGCCGGAGGGATGAGGTATCCCGATGGTGGTGGGCTGACGACCGAGGAACGTACTCGACGTGAGCGAGTGCGATTGGCAGCCGCTGATCTGATCGAGGCAGGCGCCAGTGACTGTCAGGTGGCCCGGAAGCTCCGGGTTACCAGGATGTCGGCGAACCGGTGGCGGCGGGCATTGGCTTCAGGCGGTCGGCAGGCTCTGGTCTCCAAGGGCCCCGGCGGCGCCCGCTGCAAGCTCGATGTGGAACAACTCCGTCTCCTGGAAGCGGCATTGGATGCCGGCCCGGCCGCTTCGGGCTGGCCCGACCAGTGCTGGACACTGGCGAGGATTGCCGAGATCGTGCGCCGCTGCTTCGGTGTCGAGTACACCCTGGCCGGGCTGGACCTGCTGCTGCACCGCATCGGCTGGAGCGTGCAGATCCCCTCCCGCAAGGCTACCGAGCGCGACGAGGCGAAGATCGCCGCCTGGAAGAGTGAGCAGTGGCCCGTCATAAAAGAGGGCAGCGGACTTGGGCGCCTGGCTCTGCTTCGAGGACGAAGCCGGCCAGGGCCTGAGGCCGCCCAAGGGCCGCACCTGGGGCCGCCGGGGCCGCACACCGGTCGTGCACGTCACCGCCCACGGCACCAAACGCGTTTCCATGGCGGGGCTGATCTGCACCAAGGTCGGCCACCGGCCTCGGCTGATCTACTGCATCCACCTCGACCGCGGTCCCGCCAAGGGCCGTCGCAAAGGCTTTACCGAGACCGACTACGCCCGCCTGCTGGATGCCGCGCACCAGCAGCTCGGCGGGCCGATCATCCTGGTATGGGACAACTTGAACACGCACGTCAGCCGCACCATGCGCGAGATGATCGCCGCCCGATTATGGCTGACCGTCTACCAGCTGCCGCCGTATGCTCCCGAGTTCAACCCTGTCGAGGGCGTCTGGTCGCACCTGAAAAGATCTCTGGCCAACCTCACCAAGCGCAGCCTCGACCAACTCACCGCGTTGGTGAAGACCCGGCTCAAACGGATGCAGTACCGCCCCCGCCTCATCGAGGGCCTCATCGCCAAGACCGGACTCAACCTCCAACCGCCGTAACCTCAGCCATTAAAGATCTCTAGCAGCGGGATGTGCTCGACACCCGCCCTGTGCTCGCGGTTGAGGATCCTCAGCCGCTCCGTAAATCCCGCAGGCGCTGACGGTCGAGCGCCGCGTCGCCCCGTCGCCACGCCCGGATCGCGGCGCGCAGCGACTCGCGCTCGGTGTGCAGCCGCCACAGGTTCCCCCGGACCTGCCATGCCCGGTGGCCGTCACCATGCGGGAAGAACGTGACCCTCCAAGACGGCATCCGCTGACCCCCGAATTGCACTGGCCGGCAGCGGAAATGGACGCCGTCCCGCTGCATGGCGCTCGGCGGGAGCCCTTGTCGGTGTGCCATTCGGTGAGATCATGGCGGTGAGCTGGTCGTACTGGTCCAGATACAGACGGACCAGGAACGCGTGGTGCTCGCGGAAGCGCCCGGTGAGAGCCTCGGTCAGTTCGGGGATCTTGTTGCGGAGCTTCCGCTTGGCCAGCTCCGCCAGTATTTGCGGGTCGCGTTCGCCGGCGGTGAGGGCCTCGAGCATGGCACGGCCGGAGACGCCCATGATGTCGGAGGCGACCGCGGAGAGCTTGATGCCGGTGTCTTCCAGCAGTTTCTCCAGGCGCTGGACCACCCGGCCGCGTTCCCGGGTGACGGTGGTGCGGGCCCGGGTCAGATCCCGCAGCTCGCGCACCGGCTGGGGCGGGACGAAGGAGGGCCGGACCAGGCCATGGGCGCCGAGCTGGGCCAGCCAGGCGGCGTCCGAGACGTCGGTCTTGCGGCCGGGCAGGTTCTGGACCTGCCGGGCGTTGACCAGGATCACGTTCAAGTCCTCGGCCAGCACGTAGTAGTAGGGCTTCCAGTAGTCCGAGGTCGCCTCGATCACCACCAGCGTCACCAGCGCGGCGAGCAGATGGTCCCGCAGGGCGAGTACCGCGTTCGTCGTTGACGCCCAGGTGGTCGTCTCGGTGGTGAACGCCCCCCGGCGCTTCGCGCTCGGCGTCCGGACGCACGCCTTGGCGTACTTCTTGCTGATGTCCACACCCGCGCAGCGTTCATGCAGCACGTCCACGGCCCGCTCCTTCCACCGGTGAAGGGCCAAAAGGAACGCCGTCCCGGGAGGGCCGGGGTGGATCAGGGATTCTGACGCACGTGCTCACAGCAACACTCCACGGTTCCCGTGGTCGGCCCTCAGCACCATGCTGACCAGCGAGCTGCACAGCATCACAGAGGCATCGGTTTCGGCCGGAACGACCCCTTCACGATCCCGAAAGGTGCTCGCGCCCAGCAGGGCCCACAGAAGCACCTCCGGCGCGCGCCCGGATTTACCGTGCCCCCGGCGCGCGCCGAAGACGCGCTGGACTGCTGACCAGCAATGTCGGTTACTTAGCGTGTTACCGCAGGTGGCGGGGGTTGGGGAGCGGGTCTGCTGGGGTTCTAGCTCTGTGAACTCTGCCCCGATTTGGGTGGTTGTCCGGCGGAAGCCCCACGCGGCAACGGAGTTCCCCATAGACAGGAGATTGACCAAGATCCTTCTGTCGCACGAGGAACTCCGTTGGATGCTCAGTGTCGCACCCTGCCCGCAACAACCAGGCAGCATGACCGGGTACGGTGACGGCCCGGCCGTAAGCGGTATCTGTCGGCTTCGAGGCGGCTGGCCAGGGCGCCGGTGTCGGTGCTGTCCCGAGCTGTCCTCCCGGCGGTGGTGGAAGGGGCGGCCGCGTCAGCGCCGCTGGAAGGCGCGGTTCAGGACGTCGAGGGTGACCGTCAGCCCGAGCCGGTGCCCGTGCTCGGAGGCGAAGCGGTAATGCACGCCGGCCCAGATTCGCGCCTCCAGGAGTTCGGCTGTCGCCGCCTGAAGGCTGTCGTAGTGGCGGGTCGTGCCGGAGGCGGGGCTGTACGCGGCGAACGTGAGGTCGTCACGGCCGAAGTACGACCCCAGGGCCGTCATGACCGCCGTGGTGAAGCAGGCGTGGCCCGACGGGTACTCCGGCGACGGGGCGGTGACCCGCAGTGGTGTCCAGTCCGGGTCGGGATCGGTGGCCGCGTTGCCGTCGGTGCCGGCGAGCGGAATGGCGGTCACTGGGCGCCAGAAGTTCCAGTGCGCCTTGGCCTTGTAGCAGGCGATCAGGGTGTCGGCGGAGGCCACGTACACCATGGCGAGCAGCCGGGCCGTCCGGAGGCTGCTGAGGTGGTGCGCGCCGGCGAGTTGCCGGGTGATCGACCATTCGACCATCCGGGGGTCGTCCCACCAGATCGCCGCCTCGGTCTGGTCCTCGGTGCGGACGGTGCTGGTGGCCGCGCCGAGGCTCTTGACCTCGTTCAGGTCGCGGGCCCAGGCGGCGCCGGTCAGGGCCGGCGGGGGCTTGACCCGGTAGGCGCCGGCATCGGGGACGACGAACGGCTTCAGGTTCGGCACCCAGGCGCCGACGCCGACGTAGCCGGGCGGGGTGAGCCGGTATTCGCCCGGCTCGGTGCCGACGGTCCACCGCGCGGTGGGGTCGAAGCCGTCGTCACGGCGGCTCTCGGTCATCGCCGCGGCAGCGGCCCTGCCGACGGCCACCCCGCCGTCCTCGGTGCGGCCGTCGGGGATCGCGGCCAGCGCCTCGTCGTACCGGGCGTTCAGCGACTCGGCCTGCCCGGGGAAGAGCCACAGCAGCGTGTCGTGGGCGGCCGCGGCGACCGCCGCGGCGGTGGAGTCCCCGGGGCGGCTGCGGGGCGCGCTGACCAGGGGCTCGTACGGACGGCCGGCGACGGCGTTGACCGCGTCGTACACGGCGCCCTGCACGATGGCGAAGCTGCGGGTGCTGGTGGTGGGCGACTGCTTGGCGGTGTCGTAGATGGCGGTCTGGGCGTGGATGTTCCAGGCGATGACGGGATTGCCTGGGGCGGTCTCCACGCCGCTGTGTGCCTCGGCGGTGGTGGCCGTCAGTGGGACGGTCAGGGCGAGTGCGGTGAGGGCCGCGATACGGCGTAACCCTCTGAGTGATCCGGCGGGCGGGCGTTGTGTCACGAGACCCCCATGGGCTTGTCGGTGACAGATTGTCCGAGCCTATAGGGAGGGGTTCAGTTTTGTCGTTACATCGACAATCGTCGACAACTCAGCGCTGTTCCCTGGCGAGTTGGGGACGTCCAGGACGGTTCCGTCCCAGGCTGTCAGCCGCAGACCGAAGGCGAAGGCGCCCCGGTCGGCGTCCCTGGCCAGGTGGCCGCACTGCCCCTCGAACAGCAACTGCAGCGCCTTGGACCCAAGGCGTTGTCGGGCCCGGGTCAGCGCCGCGCTGGTGGGAAGCTTCTGCATCCCTCAGCCTGGCAGGTGCCGCAACTGCTCCGTAAGCATTCGCAGTACGGCCCGGTAACCCGGAGGTCCGGCACTGTCCGCGCTGCTGAACAGGTACAGCGCCAGGGCGAAATACGTACGTGTTCGCCGAAGCGCAGCTCAGCGGGGACGGGTCGCGCAGAGGATGACTGGTCTCCGGCCAGGAAATGGTGGTTGTTGCGGGCAGGGTGCGACACAGAGCATCCAACGGAGTTCCTCGTGCGACAGAAGGATCTTGGTCGATCTCCTGTCTATGGGGAACTCCGTTGCCGCGTGGGGCTTTCGCCGGACAACCACCTAAATCGGGGCAGAGCTCACAGAGCTGGTGGCTCGTCTCGCAGCGTTGGCCGGGTAATCGACGTGTTGTCCGGCGGTCGGCAGAGTGTCTCCAGGTCCTGATCTTGGAGGTGGGCGTGGGGCGTCGGCCGAGTGTGTTCGTCCGGGCGGTCAGCATGGAGGAGGGCCGCAGGCTGCAGCGGATCAGCCGGTCGTCGAAGGATCCGATACGGCTGCGGCGGGCGATCGTGGTGCTGATGTCGGCCCAGGGCCAGACGGTCAAGGACATCACTTCGCTGATGCAGGTCGGCGAGGACTACGTCCGCGACGTGATCCACGCCTTCAACGAGCGGGGGTTCGATGCTCTGGACCCAAAATGGAGCGGGGGACGCCGACCGGTGATCAGTGAGCGGGTGCGTGAGCACATCCGTCTGATCGCCCGGACGTCCCCCGCCGACTGGGGCGTCACCGGCTTTGCCACGTGGAGCCTGTCCAAGCTCGCCGAGCATCTCATCGACCGGCACGTGGTCCCCCGGATCAGCCGGGAGACGCTGCGGCGCATCCTGCGCGAGGGCAAGGTCTGCTGGCAGACCACGACCACCTGGAAGGCCTCCACCGACCCGGACTTCATCGCCAAGATGCACCGGATCCTGGCGTTATACGACGCCCCGCCGGCCGACGGGCGGGTGATCTGCGTCGATGAGTTCGGCCCGCTCAACCTGATGCCACGCAAGGGCAAGGCCTGGCGTCCGGCCGGCAGACCCCGTCGGCTGCGGGCCACCTACAACCGCTACGGCGGCGTGATGCACATGCTCGCCGCCCTCGACCTGGTCACCGGCAAGATCTCCTACCGGATCCGCACACGCAAACGGTGGCGCGAGTTTCTCGGCCTGCTCAAGACCCTGCGGCAACGCTGGCCCGAGCAGAAGCTATACGTGGTGCTGGACAACTTCTCCCCGCACAAGCACGCCGAAGTCCGCACCTGGGCCGCCGACCACGACGTCGAACTGGTCTTCCTGCCGACCTACGGCTCCTGGCTGAACTGGATCGAGTCCGAGTTCGCCGCCCTGCGCTACTTCGCCCTCAACGGCACCGACCACCGCACCCACGCTGAACAGAACGCCGCCATCGCCGCCTACATCCGCTGGCGCAACGCCCACGCCGAACCGAAGACCCGTTTCGCGCCCGAGTCACCGATCCGCCGGTGGACCGATGACCCGGCCAATGCTGCGTGACCATGCCCAGCGACAGCGCTCTTTGCTGGATACACGTGGCGGACGGGCGGCCACGGCCAGATCGACGAGGAACGCATCCAAGGTCAGGTCACCAGGGTACGACGCCGCTGTCGTCGAACAGTTGGCCGGTCGGGCCGTCGTCCGGCAGGGTCGCCAGCCGGATGGCGATCGCCGCGCCCTGCTCGGGGGTCTGTGTGCCGCTGAATCCGTTGAGGTCGGTGGCCACGTAACCGGGGCAGGCGTTGTTGATCAGTATCTTGGTGCCGCTCAACTCCTTGGCGTACTGGATGGTGACGGCGTTGAGGTAGGTCTTCGTCGGCGCGTAGGCCCCGCTGATCCCCCCGAGGTCCACGCCGGGCGTGGTCTGCAGTGTCAGGGAGCCGACGTGGCTGGACTGGTTGACGATCCGCGGGTGCGCCGAGCGCAGCAGCAGGGGAAGCATCGCGTTGGTGACCCTGATGACGCCGAGGACGTTGGTCTCCAGCAGTCGCCGCACGGTCTCCAGGTCGATGGTCGTCGGTTCCTCCGGCCAGCCGCCGGCAACGCCGGCGTTGTTGACCAGTACGTCCAGCCGTCCTGCCCGCTCCTCGATCAGTTGGACTGCGGCGGCCACGCTCCCGTCGTCGGTCACGTCCAAGGGCACGCCGAACGCGTCAACACCAGCCGCACGCAGCTTCGCCACAGCGTCCTTCCGGCGCTGCTCGTCCCGGGCGCCGACACCGACACTCCAGCCCCGCGCACCCAGCCCGGCCGCGATCTCATACCCGATTCCCTTGTTCGCGCCAGTGATCAGCGCGGTCGTCTTCTCGCTCATGAAAACGAGCATGCCTGCGCTGCAGCCGGACGCCAACACCACCTCGGTACTGCAGCGATACCCGGGCGGTATCGATCTCAGCCGTCTGCCGTCCTAGCCTGTACTCATGGAAATACGCGAGCTGCGGTACTTCGTCGCCGTCGCCGAGGAGTTGCACTTCGGCAAGGCTGCCCAGCGCCTTGGGATAGCCCAGCCGCCACTGTCCCGCGCGATCACCCAGCTCGAGCGGCGGCTCGGAACCGCACTGCTGGAACGCAACAGCCGCAAGGTCACGCTCACCGAGGCCGGAACCGTGCTGCTGGCCGAAGGACGCGAGATCCTCAGTGCAGTGACCGCGGCTGAGCGGCGTACCCAACGGGCTTCCACGGCACACCCCAGCCTCGTCCTCGCCGTCAAATCCGGCACCGGTGGCGAGCTGCTGACGAAACTGCTCGACGCCTACGCCGCGGAACCCGGCGCAGCCACCGTCGATCTGCTGATCTGCGAGGCGCACCAGCACCGGCAGCTGCTGCAGGAGGGACAAGCCGACGTGGCTCTGCTGCACCTGCCCTTCGACTCAGCAGCCGGGCTCGACACCGAAACCCTGTACACCGAGGGACAGGTCGCGATCCTGCCGGCCTCACACCCGCTCGCCATCCGCTCCCAGATCCGGATGGCCGACGTCACCACACTGCCGGAGCTCCCGATGGCCCGCTGGCCCGGTCCCGGCGGCAGCTACCCGGAAGGACCGGGCGCGGAGATACGGAACCTGACACAGCTCTTCCAGCTGATCGCGCTCGGCCGTACCACCGTGGTCATTCCCGAGTCCGCCGGCACCGACCTGCGCCGGGACCTCGCCGCGGTGCCGGTCCTGGACGCTCCGCCTGTGACAACGGTGATCGCCTGGCCGCCGCACAGCCGCCTTCGTGCAGTTGCTGACCTGGTCCGCGTTGCAACACTCCTTTGAACTCGGATGAGCAGGGCGGCCACCCGACGACAGCCTCGATCAAGCGGGCGACGTCCCACGACCAACGCCAAGCAGGTCCTGGAGACAGTCCGCTGACCGCCGGGCGGCACATCGATTACCCGGCCAACGCTGCGAGACGAGCCACTAGAGCCCCTACAGACTCAGAGCCGCATCAGGTTCCGATATTCCGGGAGCCTTCACGAGATCCGACCGCACCGTGCAGTCCGTTGCCCGAGGCCCCTTGCGTCAGTTCCCTGCTTCCCGGGCGCGGGTGGTCAAGCCGGGCATGACAAGGGCGAGCCAGCGGGTGCGGGCCGCCGGTGGCTGGTCGGTGGGCGCGGTGGAGAAGAGCAGATAGATGTCGCTGACGGTGACGTCATCGTGGATGTCACCGTCAGCCTGGCCGGCCCGGATGATGGCGGCGACAGCGGCACTGGCGCGATCCTCATCAGCGCGGTCACCCGGCTCCGCGCCCAGGGTCTGGGCGGCGGCCTTGACTGCGCGGTCGGTCACGGACGCCTCGACGACGCGGCCGAGGAAGGCGGCCAGCTCGTCCAGCGCGCGGGCGCCGGCCTCGACACGGCCGAGAGCGGTCTCGGCGTCGTCGGCGACGCGGGCCACATATGCGGCGACAACGGCCGCGACCAGGTCGGTCTTGGTGGGGAAGTGCCGGTAGAGGGTGCCCACGGCCACGCCCGCCGCGGCGGCGATCTCGTCCATGCCGACCTCGGGGCCGTGCTCGGTGATCTGCTCGCCGGCGGCCGTCAGGATCTTCTTCCGGTTGCGGACTGCGTCGGCGCGCGGTGCTCGGGTCTGGGCCATGGGCTCTCCTGCGGTGGGCGTCTCGGCTTGCTTTAACGTGAACCAGGGTTCATGATGGATAGTGAACCGAAGTTCATCTTACTCCGACAGGAAGTCCCCATGACCGCCAAGACCGCTCTCGTCACCGGCGCCTCCTCCGGCATCGGTGAGGCCACCGCCCTCAAGCTCCAGTCCCTGGGATACACCGTCTACGGCGCCGCTCGCCGCACCGACCGCCTGCAGAAGCTGGCCGACCGCGGCATCCGCCCGCTGGCCATGGACGTCACCGACGACGACTCCATGCGAGCCGGCATCGACCGCATTGTCGCCGAGACCGGCCGCATCGACGTGCTGGTCAACAACGCCGGCTACGGCTCCTACGGCGCCATCGAGGACGTCCCGATGGAGGAGGCCCGCCGCCAGTTCGAGGTCAACGTCTTCGGCGCCATGCGCCTGGCGCAGCTCGCTCTGCCGCACATGCGCGCCCAGCACACGGGCACGATCGTGAACATCACCTCGATGGGCGGCAAGATCTACACCCCGCTCGGCGGCTGGTACCACGGCACCAAGTTCGCCCTCGAAGCCCTCAGCGACTGCCTGCGCCTGGAGGCCAAGCCCTTCGGCATCGACGTCGTCGTCATCGAGCCCGGCGGCATCGCCACCGAATGGGGTGCCATCGCCGCCGACCAGCTGGAAAAGTCCTCCGCCGACGGCGCCTACGGCAAGCAGGCCGACGCCGTCGCCTCCTCTCTGCGCTCCGAGGCCAACGCCAAGCGCAACTCCCCGCCCCAGGTCATCGCCGACGCGATCGGCAAGGCCGTCACCACCCGCCGCCCCAGGACCCGCTACGCCACCGGCTTCGGCGCCCGCCCCCTCATCGCGCTGCGCCGCGTCGTGTCCGACCGGACCTTCGACACCGTCATCTCCCGCGCCGTCGGGCTGCCCCGCTGAACTGCCCGGGCACTCGCAACGCGCAAGGCGCTGTCGGATCTCGTGATGTGTTCGAATTTCGCAACCGCCCAGACGCCTCCCGAACTCGACTACCAGTGCTGTCGCTCGGGCTCTGGTCCGATTTCTGTGACCTGGGGGCCAGCCGACCAGGTTCGGCGGGCGGGCGCCGACGGCTAGGGGACAGTGGTGCGACTCCGCTGACCTCTGGTAATGCCTTCTAGACCCAGCTCGGCCATCAGCCGCTCGACCGTGCAGCGGGCCACGACGATCCCCTTACGCTTGAGCGCGTGGGTGATCCGGCGAGCACCATAGGTGCCGCCCGACTCGGCATGGACCTCCTCGATCAACGGCTTGAGCTTCGCCCACCGCGGCGACGCTGCGTGGCAGCGGGGCGCAGTCAACCGCCCCAGGAACGTTAAGCACCACGCTTAGAGGGCATCTGATCAATGTTCAGGTCGCTCTGCCCGGTTCGCCGGTTTCGATTCGCCAGGTTGGTGTGGATTCTCCGGTGAGCTCGCGGCTAGTTTTGTTAGCCATGGCCCAGTGGACCATTGTGCGGGATCGCTGGGGCAGTGCTTCGTAGTCCCTGACGAGGCGCCGGTGCTGCATCAGCCAGCCGAACGTCCGCTCGATCACCCAGCGTTTCGCCTGGGGTTGGAATCCTTTCGTGGTGGGCCGTTTCACGACCTCGACGTCGATTCCCCTTGCGGCTCCGTACTGGAAGACGCTGTTCTGGTATCCGCCGTCGGCCCAGACCTTCGTCACGCTGGGATGCGAGGCGGCGAGCTCGTCGAGCAGGTGTTTTCCGCCGGTGGAGTCGTGAACCGAGGCGGCCGTGACGATGACGGCCAGGACCAGGCCGAGCGTGTCCGTGGCCACGTGACGCTTACGCCCTTTGATTTTCTTGCCGGCGTCGATGCCCTGACTGGCCTCAGCGACGTTCGCGGAGGTTTTCACGCTCTGCGCATCGATCACGGCAGCCGACGGGGCTGCAGGCCGGCCCTGCGCACGGCGGGCCTTGTCGCGCAGCAGATCGTGCACCCGCTGCGTAGTGCCGTCCACTTCCCACTTCGCGTAGTAGTCGTAGACGGTCTTGTACGGAGGGAAGTCGTGCGGCAGGTACTCCCAGGGGATACCCGTGCGGTTGACGTAGAGGATGGCGTTCACGATCTCCCGCAGATCATGCACCCGTGCCGCGGTTCCCGGACCGGTGCGAGCGGCCCGCCATGCCACGAACACGGGCTCGATCAACGTCCAGCGGGCATCCGAGACGTCACTGCGATAAGGGCGTCGAGAACTCACGAGTCACGCAACGACCCACCGTCGCCACAGTCACTGCGAACACCCCAAAACACCTGCAAACCAGATCAGTTGCCCTCTTAGAGGCTCCGCCCATACCTGTAAGGATGACGACGCCGCCGTGCAAGCGCCGTGCGCAGCTCGTGCCCTTCCCAACGGTCCTGAAAGGCCTGCGCACCAGAGGGGACGACACCCACCTGGTGCGGCCAGTCCGCAGGCTGTCGCGGTAGGCGGTGCTGCACGACGGTGAACTCGTCGGCGTGCATGATTCCGCTGACGGCCACACCTTCGTGAGAGGCATACGCATTGCCGCTGCCGATAACTGCCATCGCCTCGTCGGCGTTCTCACGCCTCTGCTGGTATCGCTTGCTATGCCACTGCACGGAACCTCCTCGGCCGCGTCCGCTCATATGTGAGGGCAGTCCGCTGCAGCGGATACCGCTCGCCGCGTAGGGCCGCGACGACTCCGAGGACGATGTGCGTGATCTTCCACCGCCGCGGCATGTCCCTCCTTCAGGTCATGCCTGCCTTCTCGACCTGGCCATCACGACTACTGGCGTGTCAGTCACCTCTTCGCGCCAAAGATGTGCTCAGACCTTGTCGGCGAGCAGGTCGTCGACAACGAGTCTCGAACAGGTACCTCGTCTGCCTGCCCGGGCGTCTTTCTCGGATTCGGGGGCATGCGCGGAGCGGATACGAGACAGTGGCCGAACCGGTTCGTCAGCACGGAGGGGAGCGCTGTGATGACGCAGGGGTGGAAGATCACGATCATCTTGGTGGCGTTGGCTGCCGTCGTGTCGACGCCACTGGTGTGGCTGACCAACGGTCCCGACGCCGGGCAGTTGGTCGGGGCCGCGGTGCAGGCGGCGGCCGGGATCTCGGCGTTCGTGTGGGCGCTGTTCCAGCATCCGGCCGAACGCCCGCGCGACGAGGCCGTCGACACCGGTGCGGCGCGAGCGGGGGACAGCGGGACGGCCTCCACCGGCATCAAGCGGCCTGGCGGTCGCGGACGGTGGACGGCCAAGGTGAAGAAGACCGGGAACTCCACCGCCAATGGACCTGGCAGCAAGGCCAGTTCCGGCATCGACTACAGCGAGAACTGACCAACACCGCGGGTGAGGTGGGATGTTCTGGCGCAGGCGCGGGCACATGGGTGCTGAGCGGGCCGTGGAGGTGCGCGATACGGGGGATGCGAGCGCCAGCAGCGGCGGGATCGCCAACACCGGCTATCTGGAGATCGGCACGGTCACGGTGCAGCAGCGCGGCCCGCAGGAGCCAGCGCCCTGGCCGCATCAGATCGGTGTCATCCCGCCACCCGCCCGATCATTCCGGCCGCGCGCCGAAGCGGACCGCCTCAGGGCCGCGATCGACCGCGGCGGGGGCCAGGCAGCGCTGTGCCAGGTGCTGACCGGAATGGGCGGCGTCGGCAAGACCCAGCTCGCCGCCGACTACGCCCGCACCGCCTGGAACAACACCAGCGACACCGGCGGCCTGGACGTGCTGGTGTGGGCCAACGCTGGCACCCGCGACGCGCTGATCTCGGCCTACGCCCAGGCCGCCGTCGAACTGTGCCGGGCCGACCGCCACGACCTTGAAGAGGCCGCCCAACGGTTCCTGGCCTGGCTCACCCCCAAAGCCGCAGCCCCGCCCTGCCGATGGCTGATCGTCCTCGACGACCTCACCACCCCGGCCGACCTACGCGGCCTGCGGCCACCGCCCAGCCCCACCGGCCACACCCTGATCACCACACGCTGCCGCGACGACGCCCTCGGCACGGACGACCGCCACACCATCCCCGTCGGCCTGTTCGACGAAGCCGAAGCCATCGCCTACCTCACCACCGCCCTCACCACACCTGACGCCCGCCAGTCCGCTGGCGAACTGGCCGCACTCGCCTCAGACCTTGGACACCTGCCGCTCGCTCTGTCCCAGGCCGCCACCTACATCAACGACACCCGCAGGAGTGTCACCGCCTACCGCGCCCTCCTGGCCGACCGCACCCGCACCCTGGCCAAGGCTGTCCCGGAGCTGGACGCATTGCCCGACGACCAGCCCGAGCCGCTGTCCGCAGCATGGTCGCTGTCCATCGACCGCGCCGACGCCCTCCGCCCCGCTGGCTTGGCCCGTCCCGTCCTCCAGCTCAGCGCCCTCCTCGCCCCGGACGGCATCCCGCACACGGTGCTAACCAACCAGCCCGCCCTGGACTACCTCACCCGACACCGCACTCCCGGCACACAGGCACCCGAAGAGCCCTCCCCGGTTCAGGCAGACGAAGCCGAGCTCGCCCTGACGGTGTTGCACCGACTCAGCCTCATCGACTACGTCCCGGCCACCCCGTACCAAGCCGTGCGTGTCCATCAGCTCGTCCAGCGCGCCACCAGTGACGCCCTCACCCCCGATCAGCACTGGCAGACCTCCCAGAGCGCGGCCGATGCTCTGGCAGCCGCCTGGCCCGACATGGAGCGGGACACCGCCCTCGCGCAGGCTCTGCGTACCAACACCGCTGCCCTCGCCGCCTGCGCTGGCGAAGCCCTGTATCACCCCGACGCACACGAAGTGCTGTACCGCAACGGCCGCAGCATCGGAGAATCCGGCCAAGCCACCGCTGCGCGCGCCTACTTCGACCACCTCGCGGCCACCACGACGCGCCGCTTCGGTCCCGACCACCCCGACACCCTCGACGCCCGGCACCACTTGGCCCGGTGGCGGGGGGAAGCCGGGGATCCGGCGGGTGCCGCGCAAGGCTTCGCCGAACTGGTGCCCGACCGCATTCGAATCCTCGGACGCGACCACCCGGACACCCTCATGACCCGCCTCAACCAGCACCGGTGGCACGGAGAGGCAGGAGACCCCGCGGCTGCCGCCGAGGGTTTCGCCGCACTGCTGCCGGACCTACTGCGCATCCTGGGACCCGGCCATTCCCACACCCGCGCCGCCCGGCACAACCTGGCGTACTGGCAAGGCCGGATGGGAGATCCCGCCAAAGCCGTGACCAGTTTCGCGGAACTGGCGCGGGATCTGACGCGCGCGCTGGGACACCACGACCCTCAAACCCTTGCAATCCGGCACAATCACGCCTACTGGCTGGCGGAGGCGGGAGAGCTGGACGGGGCCGTGGCTGCTTTCACCGAGCTCGTACCGGACCGGATACGCGTCCTCGGACCCGACAGCCCTCATACGTTCGCGACTCGACACAACCTGGCGCACTGGAAGGGTAGGGCGGGAGACCTACAAGGCGCCGTGACCGGCTTTGCCGAACTCCTGCAGGACCGGATCCGCGTGCTGGGCCCCGACCATCCCCTGACCCGCTCGACCGAAGCCGACCTGGCTTACTGGCAGAACCAAGCGAATCATCCACGCTGACCTCCAGCCCGCTGTCATGCGCGATGCTGGCGGGGTTCGCCGAGCTCGTGCGGATGGCCGGTCTGGGGCCGGTCGCGGACCTGGGATGTGGCCCCGGCCGTGTGACGATGCACCTGGCCGGGTTGGGAGTGTCCGTCTTCGGCGTCGCTCTGTCGCCGAAGATGATCGAGCTGGCCTGGCACGCCTATTTGACCTTGCGGTTCACCGCGGGCTCGATGACCGCGCTGGAGATGAGAGACGACGAGCTCGGCGACATCCCTGCCTGGTACTCCACGCACCACACGCCCCAGGAGTGGCTGCTGGAGGTGTTCGCCGAGTGCCAGCGCACGCTCGCCCGGGCGGCTACCTGCTCTGGGAGACTATGTCGGCGATGAACGGCTGCAGCCGACCCAGGGCTATGGCCGGCCGGTGTCCTACGAGTCGTATGGACCGCATGGTCGCCCTGCTGGAGCAGGCCGAACTCGTCGTCACTGCGATTCAGCGGAAGACGCTGGGGTCGAGTAGCTCGGTAACGCGGATCAGTCGGGAAGGCTCCTGAGCGTTCCCGGCGGCGCAGCGGGCCTCATTGACGGGCTGTACGACGCGCGACGTCCGTGAGGTGAACAGTCATCGATGTGGACGGCCTGGCGAGGGCGGGCCGCGTGCATTGATCGGAGACTGACTACGAAGTGTGACTCCGACTGGGCAGCCTCCTGACGGCACTTGACGGAAGGCGGCAAGGGCGCCGGCCACAGCAGCGGCAAGAGCGACGACGGCGCCGAAGGCGGCCTGGTGGCTGAAGCCGTGCCGGTGCAGCATTTGCGCGATGGCCGACAGCGTCATGCTCTTGTGGAACCGACGCCCGATCAGCGTCTTGATCCGCGCCAGCGTCCAGGTGTGGTCAGGCCAGCCGTGCGCCACCGGCCCCTTGGCCAACTCCTGCTCGAGCACCGCGAACAGGGCCTCACTCAGCTTGGGCCTGGATGCCGGCCCCTTCGACTCCAGGGCGGGTGTTCCACCCTGCTCGCATGCCTGGTGCCACCGCTGTACCGAACGCATACTGACACGTAACTGCCTCGCGATGGCGGCATTGTCGTGTCCCACGGCGAACAACTCGGCCGCCTGCATCCGGATGTGCTCGCGAAAGCCCCGTCGCTCCGCGGTCAGCCCGCCCGGCCGCATACGCCCAGGCCTCCCGGGTGTGGAGCATGGCCTGCACTCTTGCCCCGGCGGCCTTCCTGGCGCCCTTGTGCGCGAGGTGGATGAGTTCGAGGGCGTCCTGCGGGCGATCCCGGTAGAGCATCTGTCGGGCCATGCCTGCCAGCACGTTTGCGCCGAACGCGGCGTCGCCTCCGGCATGAGCCGCGCGCAGCGCCAGCATGTAGTACTTCTGCGCTCGCCTCTGGAGCCCCGAGTCCCAGGTCATCGTTGCGGCTGTGCCGCCGAGATAGGCCATCACCCGGAACAGGCCGCGCTCGATGTCTGATTCTTGGTGTTCTTCGAGATGACCGGCAACCTCGTTGAGCTGCCCGACCACAGCCTTTCGTCGAAGACCTCCGCCGAACTGGTGGTCCCAAGCACGGAAGGCACGGGCCGTGGTTTCGAGTTCCCCGACTTCCCGTTTCCCGAGGCGGCCCCGGGGGCGCTCCCGCTCAGGTGCTGACCCGCGCTCGACGAGCCAGCCTTCCAGGGGATCGAGCAGGGCTGCCGGGGCTGCCCCGGATAGGGCGGCGCCTGCAAGGGCGCGCGTGGCTGCGCGACGGTCCATCACGAGATCGCTCCTGGTCAGGTCTGCGGCCAGGCCTACGGTGGCTACGGGTTCCCAGGGGGCGTCATCGGAAGTCCGTGTGGCTGGCGGCGTTGGCGGATCTGGGGAGTTGGGCTGTCTCTCCCAGGGCCGGTCGGCGAGCCCGACCATGCGCCCGGGGATGCGCAGCCCGTCAGCGATGCGGCAGATCACTTCGAAGCTGGTGACCTGCTGCTGCCCACTGATGATCTTGGAGACCTTACCGGGAGTGAGTTGGCAGGCCGCCGCAATGCGGTTCTGCGACAGGCCGCCCCACTTCTTGATGAGTGAGAAGGCCGCGGAGAAGTCGTGCTCTGCCAGGGCTCGCGTCACGTCGTCTCGTTCGAGGACCTCGGGGGCGAGCGGGCCGGGGGTGGTGGCGTCCATGGGGCCAACTCCCGGTGTGATCGTATGCGCTTCAACGCGCCGCTCCGAACAAGGAACGAGTGTATTACCGCCTCGGTAACCCCTGCCGGTCATCCCCGAGTTGCACGCCAGCGACGAACCTCGATGCATGACAGATCAGACCCCGGCGACCGCGCGAACGGCCCCGGCGGGTGGCCAATGCTCAAACCGGAGAGGGAGCGTCGACATGCCGAAGATTGCGGCCCTCTGCACGGTCAAGGGTCAAGATGACGATCCGCGTATACACCGTGACGCGAGAAGGCATCATCACCGCGGACAGCGGAACCGAGAAGGTGCGGGACTCGGAATGGAAGCCGCCCGCGCAGGACTCGTACCCGGCATGCAAGTGCCCGCGGTGCCAGTCTGGACAGGCGGTGGCCCGGTGAAGGCCACACGCGACGAGACCGAGGACCAGGTCGTCGGCAGCGGCTCGATGTGTTCCGCTGCCACCTGGTTCCTCGCCCAGGACGCGCCATCAACCTACGCGGTCATCCAGGGCTTTGAGACCGACTTCGCGGCTTCCTGGACCAACTGCTGATCCCTCAGATCGCCGAGCTCGGCAGCGGCCGCCCCCAGGACGACGGGCCCGTGGTGGCGGCCCGGGCCGGTGTCGGCGAGGCCCGCCGACGCCGGGCGTTGCCGGCGCGGCCTGGCCTGCTCGGCGAGTTCGAGCGTGTGAAGCGGCTGGCCCGGTCCGTAGTTGTCTTGTGCGACCACTGCGACACGCTCGCAGGCATCAGGGTGTG
The DNA here is from genome assembly GCF_003963535.1 of Streptomyces cyaneochromogenes. GTDB lineage: Bacteria > Actinomycetota > Actinomycetes > Streptomycetales > Streptomycetaceae > Streptomyces > Streptomyces shaanxiensis. Next base: position 10,497,913 of record NZ_CP034539.1, read on the forward strand.
CCTTGCCTGTGACGTGCGGATCAAGGACGCAGCTGAGGCTGTGCCGTCCGAGAAGGTCAGTCCCTCCGGCGGAGCGCTCAGATCGGGCTACGTCCATGCCGAGTGCGCCAACGAGGTGCGCCGCGCTCGATGAGAGGCGCCGCCCAGAACGCCCGTCCCGCCGGAGGAACGGAAGCCTCCGGCGGGACGGGTCCCATGAGGAGAACGCCGATGGCAACCGACGACGTCGCTACCACACTGGGCGCTGCCCGGGAGTGGACAGCGCCCGCGCCGCCCGCGACGGGACTGCCGAAGCTCCACCAGCTCAGCATGAAACAGCAGATAGCCATCTGCTGCGCACGCTGCGCCCAGTACCTCGGAGCGAGCGGCCGCCAGTGGGGCGACCTCCACCACCGCGTCCACGACCGCACTTTCGTCTTCAAGCTGTGGGTCTGCGAGAGCGGCTGCCGGCCATTCCAGGGCGGCCCTGCATGAACGACCGCCCGGCGCCGGAGGCCAAGAGCCCGGCGCCGGGCGGTACAGATCCCGCTCCGCCCCGGGCCGACCGGCGGTTCCCCTCCGGGGCGGAGCGGTCCCCGCACGCACATACCGCCGCCAGCACGACGCTCAGGAAGGACAGCAACTGTGCAACGGGAGTGGGTCACCGGAGCCTGCTGGCTCGGCTGCGAGCGCGCCGACCTGCCGGTGATCTACCTCGGACCGGTCCAGTGGGACGGCCAGCACGCCCCGTTCTACGCGTGCGAGCCGTGTCTCGACCGCCTCAAGGCGCAGGCGTTCGCGTACTTCATGGACCGGCGACCAGCCATCGCCTGACGTACGTCATATCAAGGAGGGACAACGATAACTATCGCTCCCGAGGCACCCGCAACACCCGCACCCCCGACGTTCCTTGAGCTGGAGATCACCCAGCGCTGCCAGCTCACATGCTCGTCGCACTGCTACGCCCAGGCCGGGCCCACCAAGGGGCACGGCACCATGACCGGTGACGACTGGCGGCGTGTCATCGACGAGGCCGCCGCCATCGGCGTAGAGAAGGTGCAGTTCATCGGCGGCGAGCCGACCCTGTACCCCGAGTTCCCCGACCTCGTCCGGCACGCCCTTGGCACCGGGCTCTCCGTCCAGGTCTACAGCAATCTCTACCGGGTCCGGCTCGAACACTGAGCTTCTTCAGCGTTGCAACTCCAGTGTGAGGACGGCCTTGGCGATTGACGTCATGCGGTTGGGGCTGCAGCGGGACCTGCGGAAGATCCGCCAGGACTTCAGGCGGGCGACTCCGCGTTCGACGGGTGCGCGCGCTGCGGCCAGGGCACGGTTGCGAGTCTTCTCGGTGGGAGTCAGTTTCTTCAGGGGCCTGCGTTTGATGCCCGTAGTCAGCCACGGACCGGCGCCCTGGTAGGCGAGATCGGCCACGATCGGAACGCCCTGGCGCTCGCAGATCCGGATGATCCGGTGGGTGCGGGCAGCGGTCAGGTCGTGGGTGCGGCCCGGCAGGGCGGGCGAGAGCCACAACAGCCGGCCGCCGGGATCGGTGACGACCTGCACGTTCACGCCGTGGCGCCGGTGTTTGTGGGAGTAGTCGGCCCGGCCGTCGCCGACCCGGTCGCACTCGGCGAGAGTGCCGTCGAGCAGGACGAAGTCGGGATCATGCTCGCGCAGCGTCTTCAGCAGACCCGGTGCACGGGCGGCGAGGAGGTCGACGACTGCGCTGGTGTAGGCATGCACGGTGGACTCGCTGATCCCGAACCCGGCAGCGATCTTCGCCAGAGTGATGTGCTCGCGCAGGTACACCAGTGCCACCATCGCTCGCTGGGACGGACGGAGCTTGCAGCGCCGGTCGCCCTCACGGGTGACGATCAACATGGTGACCCACTCCACGAGTGCATGCGGCAGGTCAAGTGCGGCAGGATGGACGACCAACGAGGCCCCCGAGCAACGTGATTGAGACGTCAGACATCTCGATCAACAGCCCGGGGGCCTCGCTCGTTGCGCTGCACGGGCCGTCACCCGATCGGTGGCCACATCGAAGAAGCTCACTGGACGTTGTTTGAGCACCCACGCGTCAGCCTCGCCATCTCGTACTACAGCGACCAGGCCGCCGATCACGAGCGCGTGACCGACAGAAAGGGTTCCCACGCCGCCACCGTGCGAACATCATCGAGGCCCTGCGCCGGGGCATCCATGTACAGGTGGGCATCGTAGACGTGCACGACGGTCAGCGCGTCGACGAGGCGCGCGCCGACCTCGAAGCGCTCGGCGTGACCGTCGTCAACACCGACCATGTGCGTGGCGTCGGCAACGCGTCGAAAGTCCTGACTCCGTCCACGTCTGAGCTGTGCGGCAACTGCACCCGCGGCCGTGCTGCGATCATGCCGGTCGGTCAGGTAACCCCCTGCGTGCTAGACCCGGGAGCGCTCGCCACTCACCGAACGAGGTCGGCGAGGGGGACGCCGATGGCGTCGGCAAAGCATGTCAGGGTGGCGATGGTCATGTGCGCATTCGCCTGGTGCGCACACCCAGAGATTGCGCGCTTGGGCTGGGTAGTGGTGTGCAGTCGGACTAGCGTTCCCGCATGGCATTCATCGACATACTTGTACTAATCGTGCCGACCTTTGCCATCATCGGCGCCTTGGCTGTTGCGGCATGGATCACGAAACGCTGGCCGTCGTGATAGCAGATCGTTGCCAGTAACCATTCGGCGTGCCGGTGGGCCCGGCCTGCGCAGATACGGAATAGAGGCCGATCATCCCGATTCTCACGCGGACTGAGCCCAGAACCGACAGAAACTCGCCGGGCGGGGGCTCTAGAAGGCGCTGTTGTTGCAGCCCATGGTCGAGCCAATGTGCTTGCTCTGCCCACCGGCGTTGCCCTCGCCGTTGAGCGCGTTGCCCAGCAGCCCATTGAGGATGCCAACCTGGCCGAGGATGTCGAGGTTCAGGTCGTGCGACTTACAGTTGGAGCTCTGCAGGACGCTGTAGCTGTCCCCGCCCTTCTTACCCTTGTCGCCGTGCCCGTCGAGGCCCTGGGCGGCGGCGGTGCCGGTGCTCAGGAGTCCGACGCTGCCGAGGGCGACGACCACGGCGGCAGCCTTGCGAAGCTTGTGCATCTGTCATCTCCGATGGAGTGAGGTGGGGTGCGATCCGTGAGAGACCGTCTCCGTACGGTCATCGGAGATTAAAATCAGAATTTTCAATACATCTCGGTGACACACCGGGGTTCCTGATCACGTGGCGGTGCGATTCAGGCAAACGGTCGGATTCGATGTCCTTCGGCAACTACCGCTAGTTCGTTAAACCTGGCGGTAGAGATCAAGGCCGTGCCTGGTGGTGACCGCGTCGAACAGGGCCTGGAAATTGGGCGGGCGGGTCCTTGTCGGTCCAGGCTTGCCACCAGCGTCGGAGCGTGATGACCGGGGTGAGCCAGGACCGGACCGAGCGTAAGGCCCTGGGCCAGCAGGGAAGTTGGGGCGGGGCCCACTCGCAGCCGTCCGCATCTGGACGCAACGCTGACCAGGGAGACAGTCCTTAAAGCCAATGCCGTGACTCTGTTGGTGATCTTGGGCTTCAGGTGATCGCGAATCCCGCTGTGGTGCAGAGGGTCCGCAAACGGCGCCACGCCTACGCCGTCGGCTGCACAGCGGAAGTTGCCGCAGTCTGAAGTTCACGATCACGGCTCTCTCAGCCTCTCCTCCGCACAAGACTCGATCCGCGGGCACACCCGGTATCTGGGAGGGCAGGGGATGGACACGACCACGGCCGTGATCACTATCGGCTCGATCATCACCGTCAAGGCTCTCGCGCTGTGGGGGCTCTGGCTGCGCCTGCGCTGGCGGGCGCACCGCGAGCAGTGCCGACACGACTACCTTCTCGGTATCGCGGAGAAGGCGGCCGCCGGCAGCCGGGTAGAACTCGACGACCAAGACCGTGACGGCCGCCGGCTGAGGGTGAGCATCTCCCGCGATAGGGGGCAAAGGGAGGATGCCGCAGCGTGAGTACCCACGAACCAGAGGACAGCACTGCACACCCCGCCGTCGCACCGGCCACACCGGATCGGCCGGTCCTGCGGCACGACTTACGGCATGCGAAGGACGCGGCGTTCAGCGCCTTCTACCGCGCCCCCCGTACCGGCTCCGGCAGTGGGACGGCATGACTCCGGTCGACGCGCCCGACGGACAGACCGAGTCACCAAGTCCTGCGCGGTAGCCACTGCAGAACCGGCACTGGACTGGCAGGTAGCCATGTCCGCCGACGCCGCTCCGCGCGCGAAGGTGCTCTATCACATGTGCAGCAGCTGCATGGTGGAATCGGTGAGACTGGCCACCCTGCCGATGATGAGCCGTAGGGTCCATAGTCCAGGCGCAGGTCCCGGCGAGCCGACATGTCGTCAGGTCCTGTGAGGTCCGTGAACCACGACCCGGACTCCTGCCCGCCGCCGCCCAACCCCGTTCGGTGTGATCCGCGCTACCGCGGGCATGGACGATCACCGCGACAGCCAAGGCACCCCCAAGAGCCCTTCAGGGTCACGGGCACTGCCCTGCCCCGCAGCCAGCCCGCGCTGGAGCAGGCCTTCCGCCCGCTGGCCTGCTTCGGGCCGGACACCCGGTGTTATCGCTGACCGCCCGAAGTGCTGTCGGTGCGGTCGTCCGCGGATCGGCTGCTGCCCTGCGTGATGGCGGTGTGCCCGGTCAGCCGCTCCCAGTTGCCGGAGGCGATGGCGGCCTTTTCCTCCTCGGTGAACGGTGCTTGCTCCAGGAACGACCGGGCGACTGAGCGGCTGGTGTCGAGGAAGGGGAAGCCGCCGGGCCGCGTTCCGAAGGTGTAGGGGTAGTCGGTGGAGTACAGCATCCGCTCGGTTCCAACGACCTCAGCTGTCCACCGCAGGTAGCGCTCGCTGACCGTGCCGCTGCCCGCCACCCAGAAGTTCTGGCGGAAGTAGTCGGCCAGAGGCCGCTCCAGCTTCGCCATCTCTTGTAGGACACCGATGTGGTCGAGGTAGAATAGGACGACCTCGCCCCAGTGCCCCGCGATCACCTGCAGTCCGGGGTGGCGGTCGAACACCCCGGAGAAGATCATCCTCAGGTACTGCACGCCCAGGTCGTAGTACCAGCCCAGGCCGGCGGTCGCGAGCGCGCGGCCGACTCCGTTGGGCAGATCCGAGTAGTACGCCTCTTGGACCGCGCTCACAGGGGTCTGCGGGTGGAAGTGCAGCGGTACCCGGAGCCGTTCGGCGGTGGCGTAGAGGACGTCGAACTCCGGTGCGTCGGCCAGCTGGTCACCGGTGCGCCCGTACAGCATTGCGCCGCGGAAGCCGAGTCGGGTGACCGCGCGCTCCAACTCCGCGGCGGCGGCTTCGGGTGCCGGCGTCGGGACGGCCGCGAGCGCCTGGAATCGGTCGGGGTGGGCGTCGACGACCTCGGCGAGCGCGTCGTTCGCCTCGCGCGCCACGCTCACCGCGTCCGCCGCGGTCAGATTCTGCACGCCGGGTGTGGCCAGCGACAGCACGGCGACGTCCACGCCTTGATCGTCCATGTCGGCCAGGCGGCGGTCGCCGACGTCGCGCAGCCGCTGCGCTATCGGCTCGTCGCCGTAGCCGAGTTGCGGGATCTGCGGCACCCCAGCCCGCGTCCAGGCATCGAGCAGGACCGGCAGGGCCACGTGCTCCTCGAGGCCTACGATGCGCAGCTTCTCAGGCATGGTGCGCTCCTCTCCTCTCGCCGTTTCCAGTGATATGCACATCACGATAACATCGATAGCATCAATGGAATCAAGTGGTTGCTATCATTGATTCATGTCTGAGGGAGCGAAGACCGACGCCATTCACGTCGCAGCGTCGGAGACTGCAGCCGACGTCCGTGAGGTCACCCGGCAGCGGGTGGTTGAGGCAGCGGCGGACCTGCTCGCGCGCGAGGGTCGCGACGCGGTGACCACCCGGGCGGTCGCGGCGGCCGCCGGGACGCAGCCCCCTGCGATCTATCGCTTGTTCGGCGACAAGGACGGGCTCCTCGAGGCAGTGGTGGAGCACGGCCACGCCACCTTCCTCGCGACGAAGCACAGGGACACCCGCCCTCAGGACCCGGTGGAAGATCTGCGTGCGGGCTGGGACCTCGCCGTCGAGTTCGGGCTCGCCAACCCCGAGCTGTACGCGCTGATGTACAGCGACCCCCGACGCGCCATGGCATCGGCTGCCTTCCAGGCCGGCATGCAGATCCTGCTGGGGCGCATCCGCCGCCTCGCCGCCGGCGGCTGGCTTCGCGTCGACGAGACGCTCGCGGCCGCTCTCATCCACGCGACCGCGCGCGGCGCCGTGCTCACCTGGCTGTCGCTACCCGAGGACCAACGCGACCCGGCCCTGCTCACCACGCTGCGCGAATCCATGGTCGCCGCCGTCACCCACGAGAGACCCGTGGTGCAAGACGCGGGCCTCGCCGACGCCGTCCGAACCCTGCAGGCCCTCCTGCCCGGCCAGACAACGCTCAGCAGCGCGGAACAACACCTCCTCAGCGAATGGCTCGACCGCCTTGCCGCGGACGGCTGACTGATTCCACGTGGCGCCTGTCAAACCGCGAGAGCAACGGGCGGCGTGGGTTCGTAGCATCGTCCGTCGCGAAGGAGGGCCCAGACAACGTCGACGCGACCGCGGGCAAGAGCGAGCACGGCTTGGAAGTGGAGCTTGCCCTCTGCGCGTTTGCGTTCATGGAACCGGCGGGACTCCTCACAGTGCCGGACACGGAGTCGGCCCAGACGATGGTGATCTCGGGGTGCATCAGCCGCAGCCGGAACAGGACCTCCTTTGCCACCGGGAGTTGCTGTTCCGTCTCGCACTGTTGGCCCCGGAGATCGCCGTCGTCTGGGCCGGCTCCGCCACGCCAAGAACGGTCTGATCCCCTGGGCGAAGAAGTACCTCGACATCACCCTCAAGACGGTCCGGCGCCCGCCGGAGGCAAAGGGCTTCGTCGTGCTACCGCGCAGGTGGACCGTGGAACGGGGCTGGTCATGGATCATGAGGGCCCGCCGTCACTGCCGCGACCACGAACGTCTGCCCGAGATGAGCGAGTCGCTGATCACCTGGCGGCCATCACGTTGATGACACGGCGGCTGACCCGCCGCGGGAACCGTCTCGGCGAACGCCGTGACGTCGCGCACGGCTACGCGATGCCGGAAGCCGCCTGACCTTGATTGGCAGGTGAGGGATCGGGAGGATCAGCGGATGTGTGAGCTGATCTACCTATCCGAGCGTAAGCTGCGCCAGTTTCAGCCTCGCAAAGACCCAGGTGGCTGGTAAGGCGGCGAGTCACCGAGGTGGGAGCCTCTGCCCCGATGAATCTCGGTGAGCTGCAACTCACGCTTTCCGAGGGGGCGTCGTCCCAGCGACCCGACCTAGCTAGGCCGTCTCTTTCGGATCATGCGTAGTCAGCGTCGTCCTCCGCGCGCACCCAGGCCAGCTGCGCGTCGCTCAGCGGGGGGTCGAACCCTTCTGGGAACATCAGCATGAGTGGCTGCGGCCACATGCTCTCTGGCCCGTGCTCTTGGCAGTGCAGGGCGATGAGATGCGGCCCTTCCCCGCAGGACTCGTGCCAGTAGTGGCGGTCGTGGGCCTGGCAGAAGTACCCGTACCTTGGGCAGTCGTCCTCATCGCTGGGCTCGTAGAAGCTGGGATCCCGGACAATCTGAGTCACCGGCTCCGGCCGATTGAACCGGGGGCTGGGCCGGGGATCACGCCACAGGAGTCGGGGAGGGAGCACGCGCCCATCCTGCACCGAGGCCGACTCATTCGGATCACCGGGTCGGTCTGGTCATGGCGTTGACTGATGTGCAGTGGGTCGCGGATTGAATTCCGGACCGGACTCCGCAACGTGGCGGGCGGTGGCGTGATCACCGGCAGATGATCGAGGCGATCGCGTGGAAGTACCGCACAGGCTCGCCCTGGGGTGACATGCCCTCCGAGTTCGGTTCGTGGAAGGGCGTCTACTAGCTTGATCTTTAACCTGTGCGGCGGGGGCGTGGGGTCGTTGACTTCTTGGTTCGCTGTTTCGCGGTGTCTGGTTTGCGGACTGTGTGCACGTCGTAGCGCGGGGTGGGCCGGGTGTTTTTGCGGCCGGGTGGTCGTCCTGGGCCAGGGCGGGAGGGTTTCGGTGCTCTGGCGGGGCAGGCGGCCTGTGGGCGCAGGTGGCGAAAGTCGCGGCGGACGCGGGCCGGGGTGAGCCTGTTCCGCGGGCTCGGCTTCTCCCACGGCCGACGCAGGTCAGCCGCCAGCGGTCGGGCCAGCCGCAGCTGGGTGTAGACGGAGAGGATCAGCCAGGTCCACCGGTCAGCCGCCTCAGGAGTGCGGACCTTCGGGCAGGTCCAGCCCAGCGTCTGCTTGAACAGCCGGAACGTGTGCTCGATGTCGAAGCGCCGCAAGAAGACCTGCCAGAGCAGGTCGACCTGAGTGTCGGTGGCATCGGTGCCCGACCACCACAACCACACCGGCTTCGGTGTCGCACCGCTGGGCAGGTATTCGACCTGCAGACGGATCACAGTGCCCTCGATGACCGGCAGAGCGCCCAACTGGGAGACCCACGCAGAGCGGTGAGTCAACCTGGGGTGGAGCCGGTCCCAGGCTCTGGCGGTGGCCGTGCCATACAGCCGGGTCTCGGTCACGGTCGCCGCATCAGGAGTGTTCCAGGTGGCCGAGTCGCCGAAGACGAACTCGCCGCCATGACGGGGCGGGCGGCCGAGGGTGCCCGGCTCGCGGGGCGGGGCCGCCCGGCGTAGGACCCGGTCCGAACGCATCCGGCCCAGCACCTGCACCGGCAAGTCCCCCAGCAGGTGGGCCAGGCGGGGCACGTCGTATCCGGCGTCCACCACGATGAGGACGTCCGGATCGTCGTCCTTCCACTGCCCGGCCTCGATCAGCCGCTCGATGAGCTCGCGCATCTGCCGCGCGGTGACGGTGGCGGCGTCGTCCCCCGGCACGAGACGCAGGGCGTCCAGCGGCGCGGTCCAGGAACTGCGTCCTGCTTCCAGCGCACAGATCACCGAGTAGGGCCAGCCGGGGACGGGGATGTGCTGGTCCTTGCCGCGTCCGTAGGTGTGGCACAGAATCCGCTGCGGTGAGGTGTGTGCGTCGGGCCGCAGCCAGCAGGTGATGTCGGCGGCCAGGACCAGCCGGCCGTCCGCCGCCCGTGGCAGTGGCACCGTGGCCAGGGCCCGCCGGAGCCGGGCGAGGTCCACCCGGCCCGCGGCCAGGGCGTCATAGAGCCCGCCGTGTCCGCGGCGATGCTCGCCGACCAGTGAGAGTTCTACCAGCGAGCGGACCGGGCCGTTGGCACACAGCACGGCGTCGGCCACCTCGAACAGCGCGTCCGAACGCCTGGTGAGGCAGGAGTAGAAATCGCCCCGGAAGCGTGACAGTTCCGCGAATGGGTCCTGCCGGACAGCATGGTGCAACACACCCATCCCCACGGCCTTCGTGCTGATCACGTGTATTCCTTGGTCGGAGCACATGGTCAGCCGAAGGCCGCCTGCCTGTACGGCAGTTACCAACCCGAGTGATCAAGTACGAGACGCCGTTCGAGACCACAGGTTAAAGATCAAGCTAGAGCGTGTTTGAGATATCGATCAACGCGGCTCAGGTCTTGATCGACATTTCGAGCACCGCATAGCGTCAGGATGGTGGAAACAACGCACCGGCCCGCCGCCCGGGTCATCTGTCTGGACGCTGCCCATCGCCTGCTTCTTTTGCACTGGCGTGATCCGTTCGACGGGACGTGGCTCTGGGAGCCACCCGGTGGCGGTATCGAGTCTGGCGAGACGCCGCTGGTGGCGGCACGACGAGAACTGGCCGAGGAAACCGGACTCGACCCGGCTGCGGTGCTTGACCGGTCGGTGCTCGTCGACCGTGATGTTCAGTGGAACGGCAAGCGGTACATCGGGACGGAGCACTTCTTCGTTGCGCAGTTCGCCGACGAGCAACCATCGCTCGTCCGGACCGGCTTGCTCCCCGATGAGCAGGTCAACCTGGACACGCATGTCTGGATCGAATGGTCGGATCTGAGCTCGCTGCCAGACCCGGTTGAGCCGCCACAGTTGCTGGCCGTGCTCGGCACCCTGGTGCCAGACGGTCCGTGGCGTCATCGGGATCGTGCATGACAGGCGGTCACAGCGCCTGCCGTATGAGGGTGAGTTGGACGGTCGACTCGTAGCGGACAGCGAGCTTGTCGTACCTGGTCGCGACGCCTCGTGCCTGCTTCAGAAGGCCGATCCGGCACTCGACTTTGTGTCTGCGCTTGTACATTTCGCGGTCGAATCCAGGCGGACGGCCGCCGAGGGAACCACGCCGGACCCGGTGCCCGGCCTGGTCCTGCTTCTCTGGGATGGTGTGCGCGATCCCGCGTTTGCGCAGGTAGGAGCGGATCTGACGGGAGGAGTACGCCCGGTCGGCAAGTACATGTTCTGGCCGAGTGCGGGGGCGCCCACCGCCGATCCGGGGGGACACGGATTCGGTCCATCACCTGCTCGAGGACGGGTGCGTCGCCCCGCTGGCCGGCGGTGATGACGGCTGCGAGGACGTGGAAGGAGGCGTCGACGGCGAGGTGAATCTTGGTGGTCAGCCCGCCGCGGGAGCGCCCCAGGCCGTGGTCGTCCGGCTTGGCCGCGAGGCCGTTCGGACGCGTCCGGCCCGGATCGTCAGCCCCTTTTTGCGGGCCCCGGCGGCATGCTGGTGGGCCCGGCAAACAGTGGAGTCGACCGAGACTTCCCACTCGATGACCCCCTCGGCATCCGCCTTGACCTGCAACTTCTTCAGGACACGGGTCGAGGTCCCATCGATCTGCCAGCGTCGGAACACCGCATACGCGGTCTCCCAGGGGCCGTACCGCTCGGGCACGTCCCGCCAAGGCGAGCCGGTCCGGGCCCGTCACCAGATCCCGTCGAACACCTGCCGCCGATCCCTCGGAGGCCGGCCCATCTTCGGTATCGGCGGCAAGACCGCTTCCAGCCGCTTCCACTGCGCATCCGTCAGATCGCCACGAGACATCTGAAGATCGTTTCATGACCTTGATCAACATCTCAAACACGTCCTAGGACTCCGTTGGGTCCGTCTCGATCTCGGCGTTGTGTGTGACCTGCTGGGCAGGGGCTGTTGGCATGTGGTGCAGATGCCGGTCCAGCACCTCAGGATGTTCTGGAAGGTGTCGAGGACCTGGTAGAGGGTAAGTCCGGTGCGGGCACTCTTGGGGCCAGGCGCTGTTCGGTCAGGAACGCGTGGGCGGCGGTCACGAGGGTCACGTGATGGTGCCAGCCCGGCCAGGAACGACCCTCGAAGTGGTCAAGTCCCAGGCCATGCTTGAGTTCGCGATAGTCGTACTCGATGCGCCAGCGGACCTTGGCCAGACGCACCAGGTCGGCGATGGGGGTGTCGTCGGGCAGGTTGGACAGCCAGTAATCGGTCGGCGCCTCGGCATCGGCGGGGCCACTCGATCAGCAGCCAGCAGTCGGGCAGGACCCCGTCCCACCAGCCCTGTTGAGCTGAGGCAGCGGCCTTGAATCGATCTTCAGGTGGCTTCCCGGTAGGCGGCCGGGCCCCGGTCCCGGTCCTGCAGGTCACCACTCTGTTGGCCAACGCTTAGCATGCCTTCGTGACGCGGCCTTGGACGATGCACAAGATGGCGGACGAGCTCGCCGAGTTGCTCAGGATGGTCCCTGCCGGTGTCGAGGGTGGCGACCTGACGTTCGCACAGGGAGACCTGCACTCCACACTGTCGATCTGGAAGGACCGCCACGACCGGTCGGTCTTCGGATGGATGGTCCACACGTACGACACCGGCCTGCGTGACCGGATGGAGAGCTTCGGCGGAATGAGCATCCGGATCGACCACCCCACGCCATCCGGCGACGCGAATCCAACCAACATCCCCACGGGCGCTTGCTATGGCTGGCCGGCGAGTGGCACTCCACTCGCACCGGAGGTCACTGCCGCCGTCACTCAGTACGGGCCTCTCTCCTTGTGCTTCGTGCGCGACCGCCACGACCTGGGCCTGCTCCTGCTGGCAGATGCCCACGTTCACCGAGGCAGCGTCTGGTCCTTCGCGCCGACCAACAACGAGCCAGCCCGGCTTGCGCAGGCGCTCCTGTTGGCCAGGCATTCCGGAGATCAGGATCTGGAACGGGCGGCTGTGGCCAAGTTGCGGAACAGAGGCGAGGAGCCGGTAGCTCCCCGGCCCGACTACCTTTTCCGGCACGCCGTCGCCGACTGGGCCAAGCAGTACTCCAAGGCCACGGGGATCGACCTCAGCGACTTGGCCCCGCTCAAACGGAAACGCCCCCGGTATCCCGAGGTCCCGGAACCTCAGGGCTCCTGAGGCCGATGCTTCCTGACGCAGCGGATGATCTCGATGTGGCTGGTGTGATCACGTCGTCTGAGCCGTGTTGGATAACCCCGTTTACAGGGCTGAGCCCGCAAAGCTTCAACAAGCTCGTCGCGGCTCTGCGCAGAGAAGACGCCGACCTAGCGCGGCGGGGAAGGCCCTGTCGGCGTACTGAGGAAAGTGCTCAGGCGCGTACAGACGAACGTGTTCAGTCGTGGGACCGGGACGACAGCCCTGCGGCCGTGGGGGTGTCCGCGAACGTCCATGACTCGCCGGCGGTCTGAACCCGGAGCACGCGGGCGTAAGCTCTCAGAAATGCGGATCGGCGAGCTGTCCAAGCGCACGGGAGTGAGTCCGCGCTCACTGCGGTACTACGAAGAGCAGGGCCTGCTGACCAGCTCACGCTCCGACGCGGGGCAGCGTCACTATTCCGATGCTGCGGTCCAGCGCGTGTCGCTCATCCGGCAGTTGTTCGACGCGGGTATGTCCAGCAGGGTGATCGCGACTGTGTTGCCGTGTGTGGACGTCCCGGGTGACCTGGGTGTCGCCGAGGAGACGTTCACGGCGATGATGCGCGAGCGCGACCGGATCGACGCCGACATCGCGCACCTGATCGAGACCCGGGATGCACTCGACGTGCTGATCAGGGCCAACAGCCGGCACCGGGCGGAGCTGTCCATGGCCCCGGAACCGGTGGCACAGTCGGCCTGATGCTGTGATCTGCATCTCAGCCTCTTGCCCCTTACATCAATGTCAGAAGTGAGGATGGCGACAGCGCCCGGAACCACCGGGGTCGGTCACACGAGAGGCAGCAGAAGATGGGGCAGGCGTGGGGTTTTGGCAGGTATGGCGGGCCCGAGGTGCAGGAGTTCTTCGATCGTCCCGATCCCGTCCCCGGTCGCGGCGAGGTGCTGATCCAGGTCACCGTGGCCAGCGTTAATCCCCTCGACTACCTTCTGCGCTCGGGTCTGGTCGACGGGCTCGACGGCGGGCGTCCGTTTCCCCGCGTGCTGGGCATGGAGGCAGCCGGAATCGTTCTCGCTCGGGGTGAGGATGTCGAAGGGCTCGAGGTGGGTGACGCGGTCTTCGGCTTCGCACTCACCGGTGGCGGCACCTACGCCGAGACGACGGTGCTGTCTGCGCCGAACACCGCGCGCATCCCGGAGGGTCTGTCCGCGACCGTGGCGGCAACGCTGCCAGTGGCCGGGACGACCGCGGTGGATGTGCTCGACCAGCTCGACCTCCCGGCCGGTGCCACGGTCCTGGTCAACGGGGTCGGGGGCGGTGTCGGCCTCGCCGTCGCCCGGCTGGCCATTGGGCGCGAGCTGCGTGTGATCGGCACCGGGAGTACCGCCAAACGCGAGCACGCCGAGGCCATCGGGGTGCGGTTCATCGACTACGCCGCCGAGGACGTCGTCACCACGGCGCGCGAGCTGGTCCCGGACGGCTTCGACGGGATCGTCGACCTGGTCGGAGGCACCTCGCTGCGGACGGTCGCTCCACTGGCCCGGGATCCCCGCAACGTCATCGCCGTGGGTGATATGTCTGTGCCCGATCTCGGTGGGCGTTTCGTCGAACGTCGTCTCGACCGCGAGAACCTGGAGTGGTCCGCCCGGCTGGCCCTCGACGGAGTCCTCGTGCCCGTGATCACCCAGGTTCATCCGCTCTCCGACGCCCCGGCCGCCCTCGCCACCGTCGAGAACGGTCACACCTCGGGCAAGGTTGTCATCAAGGTGGCATGAGAAGTGCCCGGCCGCCCGACACCGCCGACCGTCCATTGCGGACTGACGAGAGCCCGTGGTCAGCGCATCATCAATGCTGATGGCGAAGTCGCGGCACAGGAAGCCGGAGAACGTGCGCAAGTAATTTCACCCGTCGGCGGAGGCAATCGCTGAGGTGACCAGCCTGCTCGCGCCCGGCGACAGCCGACGCTGAGAGCCCGTCAGTACAGTCCGGGGACGCTGCTGGAGGAGTGGCCGGGCGCCAGCCACTTGTGCAGCGCGAACCCCCGGTACATCTGTGGGCCGACGACCGTGTGCCACTCCCCGATGGCCGCCCGGTCCAGGGCGTTGTTGCAGCGGTGTGGCCCGTGGGGGTCCGGCTGCCGAGAGGTCTCATCGCTCGGCGACGGGTGGGCCGTCGGCGGGGTGGGTGCCCGTCGGGCGGAATGGCGGCGAGCCAGCGGCCGATCTTGCGGCGGTTGGCGTGGGCGAGTTGGAAGGCCAGCCGGAGGGTCTGGGCGGCGATGCCGCGGATACGTCGGGTGCCGGGGGAAGGGTCGGCGGCCCGAGCTTGGGCACCCCGGCCTCTGCACCGTCCGAGCGCGAGAGGTGCAGAGGTTTCGGCCCGTTCAGTGCAACGCTGGTCAGCGGCGGGGTAGCACGCCCAGGAGGGTTGCGGTCAGGGCCTGCTTCAAATAGTCCTTCAGATCCAAGTGGAAGCGGGCCAGGTCGGGCTCGGCCTCGTAGGCCGCCTGCAGGCTGGGCGGGGGCGTGCTGTACGCCGACAGCGCGCCGGCCATGACCATGGTCTGCAGGCTGAACAGTGTCGCGTTCTCGCCCAGCTCCGGCAGGTACTTGCGAAGCAGGGCGGTCATGGTGGTCAGGCGGTCCAGGGAGGCGCGCTTGTAGCGTGCTACGACCTCGACGGAGACGTTGTGTTCCAGGACGCTGCCCTGTGCGCCGAAGAGCTCGCACAGCACCATTCGGCCGGACAGCGAGCGGCTGAGGATCTCGGCCACCGCTGCCGCTCGCTCGGGCATGGGGAGGTCTTCGTCGATGCCGGCGGCCAGCTCCCCTGCCAGCTCCGTCAGCCACTCCCGCAAATACCGGTCGAGCAGCTCCAGCAGCACCGCCTCGCGAGACTCGAAGTAGCGCAGCACGTTCGGCTTCGCCAGGCCTACCCGGCGGCTGAGCTCGTTCAGGGTGACCGCGGCCACAGGCATCTCGTCGAGCATCGCCGACGCCATGTCGAGGATCGCCCGTCGCCGGATCTCCCGCTGCTCTTCGGTTCGCGCCCGCTGGAAAGTCACGATCACCAGTCTAGATTAGGTACCTGCGGTACGTTGACAACATACCGAAGGTACTTTAACGTCGACGGCACAAGATACCTTCGGTACGTTAGCTAACTGGGAGCCTGACATGGGCAAGAAGTGGACAACGGCGAACATTCCGGACCAGCGCGGGCGGGTGGTCGTGGTGACCGGGGCCAACACCGGACTGGGCTACGAGACCGCCAAGGTGCTAGCCGAGCACGGGGCGTCCGTGGTGCTCGCCGTGCGCAACGTCGAGAAGGGCATGCAGGCCGCGGCCCGCATGCCCGGCGACGTGACCGTGCAGGCGCTGGACCTGACCTCGCTCGACTCCGTGCGGACCGCGGCGGCGGCGCTGCACTCCCGGCTCGACCGGATCGACCTGCTGATCAACAACGCCGGCGTGATGTACACCCCGAAGCAGACCACCGCCGACGGCTTCGAGATGCAGTTCGGCACCAACCACCTCGGCCACTTCGCGCTCACCGGGCTGCTGCTTGACCTGATGCTGCCGGTGCCCGGCTCGCGCGTGGTGACGGTCAGCAGCGTCGGCCACCGGATCCGGGCCGCGATTCACTTCGACGACCTGCAGTGGGAGCGGTCGTACAGCCGGGTCGGCGCCTACGGCCAGTCCAAGCTGGCCAACCTGATGTTCACGTACGAGCTGCAGCGTCGGCTCGCCACCCACGGCACCACCATCGCGGTGGCCGCGCACCCCGGCATGTCCAACACCGAGCTCGCCCGCAACACCCCCGCCGCGCTCCGTCTGCCCGTCACCTGGCTCGCGCCGCTGATCACCCAGACGGCGGCCATGGGCGCCCTGCCCACCCTGCGCGCCGCCACCGACCCCGGCGCGCTCGGCGGCCAGTACTACGGTCCTGGCGGGCGCAACGAGATCAAGGGCCACCCCCGGCTGGTCACCTCCAGCCCGGCGTCGTACGAGGTGGCCGTCCAGCAGCGGCTGTGGGCCGTCTCCGAAGACCTCACCGGCGTGAAGTTCCCCTACGCGTCTCCTGGTCACTCCGGCTAGGTCATTCAGGCCGTCCCTGCGGACCCTGTTGTCGCGCCAGTTGGGGACCCCTCGTCATTGGGCCACCACTGCTTGCCCCAGTCGCAGAACCAGACCGTTCCACTCCCGCCGGGCCAGATCATCAGATCGGACCAGGGTCGGTGTCCGGTGGCTGCCGGGGGCCCCGCCTGCCTCCGGCCCCCCGCACCCACCGGAAGGTGCCCAGACCGGTGCCGTGCAGTTGTCCACGTTCGGCGATCGCCGGCCGGATCCCGCGCTGCCGCAGGAGCCGGCGGTACTTGTCGCGGTCGTAGCCGCGGTCCGCGAAGAGCATGTCGGGCCGCCTGCGCGGCCGGCCGACGACTCCGGCCACGGCCGGGATCTTGTCCAACAGCGGCAGAAGTTGCGTGACGTCGTTACGGTTTCCGCCGGTCAACGACACCGCGAGCGGGATCCCCTGCCCGTCGGTGATGAGGTGGTGCTTGCTGCCCGGACGTGCGCGGTCGACCGGGCTGGGGCCGCTTTTGGGCCCCTGCGTGCGGCCCGGACGTGGGAGGAGTCGATCACCGCCCGCGACCAGTCCAGCTGGTTCTTCGACCGCAGCCTGTTCAGCAGGAGTTGGTGGAGCTTGTCCCAGACGCCCGCCTCGTTCCAGGCCGCCAGCCGGCGCCCCTCCCCAGACAGGGGAACCGAAGAAATGAGGTTCGCGGGCTGAGGGAATGCTGGGAGCGGGCTCACTGTCCGATAGACCACTGGGAATTGGCGAACCTTTGTGCGAACCCAGCCCGCCTGGCTGTGTAATCTCCTCTCACATCACAGGGGAGGGATCATGCGAGGTAGAGCGGCCACAACGGCCTGGATCCTGGCGAGTGGGGCGGCGGCTATGACGCTGCTGTCCGCGACGGGAGCTCATGCGGAGGGCAGGGGGGACATCCGGGTCACCAAGACGGTCGTAACCGGGGGAACAACGTCATCATTGGCACGTCGGCGCGCGTCACCTATCCGATCGCCATCACGATCCGGGATGACTCCGGGGTCAAGGGCTTGTCGGACGTCAGTGTGTTCAACAAGACGAACGGGTGGGGCTTCAGCGACTGGGTGGACACCCGGTGCGAGAAGAAGAGTTCCACCACGTCGGTGTGCACGGCCACGATGACGATCGCCCCGGGCTGGCTCCCGGGCAGCGTGCCCGGGGATGTCAACCGCACCGCGGGTGTCTGGCAGGTCAATGCCACCGTTAAGGCCAACGACGGTGACTACTGGATCTCCGACCACATCGCCGAGTTCAAGATGAAGCGCGCTTCCAAGCTCACGACAGACGCCGCGCCCGAGCCGATGGCCAAGGGCGCCACGCTCACCGTCTCCGGCAAGCTGTCCCGGGCCAACTGGGAGGACCTGAAGTACCACGGTTACGCCGGGCAGGACGTGAAGCTTCAGTTCAAGCAGGCAGGTACCGCCCACTACAGCACGGTCAAGACAGTGAAGACGGGCGACGTCGGGCAGCTGAGCACCAAGGTCACCGCCACCTCGGCGGGAAGCTGGCGCTGGTACTTCCCCGGCACAACGACGACCGCGCGAGTCGTGTCGGCCGGGGACGCCGTGCCCCTGAAATAGCACCCCGCTCAGAAGTTCTGCGCCCAGGACCGCTGACCCTGACAGGGCGACAGGCGCCGACGCCGCACGACATCGCCGGGCGCTGGCGGCCTGCTCCCGGGAACAGGGCACCGATCAGGGACGGTGATTCAAACGGCACCGGGCGGCGGAGGAACTGACCCGCGAGGTCGGTTCCTCCGCCGCCTCACTGGCACGCGCCGGACCGTGCTCCATCCGTTCGTCGGCCACCTGTGCAAGCCTCCCAGACGCCGCTGCGCTCAGGCATGCGGCCAAAACGTTCATAGCTGTGCTCACGCTCGCGGCCGCCGTGACCGCCGCCCTTGCCGCAGTGTGCTCTTGATGAACCGAGACATCACGACGCGACCTCGGTACCCGGGCACAGTCCGCGCCGCGGGCGTGCGCACGGTCAGCTCCACGGAGGCGTCGGGGCCGAGCCGTACGGCCACCGTTCTACGGGGTTGACCAGCCAGGCCAGGCCGGCATCAGCCGTCATAGGGCCACCGACGGAATTGACTGACCTGCAGGAACGTGGCTTCCGCCAGGCGTCGATCCCGCGCAGCTGTGTCCGCGATCCCGGGTGATGACCGCTAACGGGAGCCAGCTGCGGGGCGAGCGCAGGCAGAGCCGTGATGCCCGCCCGACCGTCGACCGCGTTTCGTCACCTGGGCAAGCCCATTCCGTCGGTGGCACCCTTCTCCCACGTGGGCAACGAGACGGCTACGACACCTCCCCGCGAGCGGGAATCGGATCGCCACGACCGAAGTTGGTGAGGGAAGTTAGCCGTTTCAGGAGGGGTCATGCGAGCGATTCAGGTTTCCGAAGTGGGCGGTCCCGAGGTGCTGCGACTGGTCGACATTGATCAACCGATGCCGGGCCCGGGCCAGGCGGTCGTGGAAGTCGCCGCGTCCGGCGTCAACTTCCTCGACGTATACCACCGCCAGGGCCGGTACACCCTCCCGCTGCCCTTCACCCCGGGCACTGAGGGCGCGGGCACGGTCCTCGAGGTTGGGCCCGGCGTCACCCACGTCGCAGTGGGAGACCGGGTCGGCTGGGTGGAGATTCCCGGCACCTATGCCGAGCAGGCCGTCGTGGACTCCTCCCGGCTCGTGCCCCTGCCCGACGGCGTCGACTTCGAGGCCGCCGCCGCCGTGCTGCTGCAGGGCATGACGGCGCACTACCTCGTCAAGGACGCCTACCCAGTCCAGCCAGGCGACACGGCGCTCGTGCACGCTGCTGCCGGCGGCATGGGGCTTGTGCTGACCCAGCTCATCACCCATCTCGGCGGCAGAGTGATCGGCACAACCTCGACACCGGAGAAGGCCCAGCTGGCGCGGCGCGCCGGGGCCGCCGAGGTGATCCTCTACTCTGCAGTGGACGATCTCGCGGCCGAGGTGAAGCGGCTCCATGGCGGCCAGGGCCTGCCTGTCGTCTTCGACGGCGTCGGCAAGGACACCTTCGATGCGAGCCTCGCCAGCCTGCGAACCCGCGGCCACCTGGTGCTCTTCGGCGCCGCGAGTGGTGCAGTGCCGCCCTTCGACCCCATCCGGCTCGCCCAGGGCGGTTCGCTGACCCTGATCCGGCCAAGTCTCGGGCACTTCATCGCCGATCGGTCCGAGCTGCTCCGGCGCGCCGCCGACGTGCTTGAATTGGTGCGCACCAAGGCGCTTGAGACCACCGTGACGGCCCGCTACCCGCTCGCCGAGGTCGCCCAAGCTCACCGCGATCTGGAGGCTCGGCGTACCACCGGCAAGCTACTCGTCATCCCCTAGGGCCACCGACGGAATTGACTGACCTGCAGGAACGTGGCTTCCGCCAGGCGTCGATCCCGCGCAGCTGTGTCCGCGATCCCGGGTGATGACCGCTACCTATAAAACTGCCGGACGTTGTTGACACTCGCGGTCTCCGACCACTATGGAGATCTGCCATGCCCCCTTCGCTGCAACAGCAGCAGGACCGCCAAGCCCATCATCGCCTGGCGGTCCTGCGCCACGCCGAGGAAGTCACAGGGAACGTCTCGCTGACCTGCCGCTACTACGGCATCAGCCGCACCTGCTTCTACAAGTGGCTGCGCCGGTACCAGGACGAGGGCCTGGAGGGCCTGCGGGATCGCTCCAGCAAGCCTCACAACTGCCCCCATGCCACCGAGGCTGATGTCGTCAACAAGATCGTCTACCTGCGGCGGCATTACCACTTCGGCCCGATGAAGATCAAGATGTACCTCGAGCGGTACCACGACATCGACATCGCTTGCTCCGCCGCCTACCGCATCCTCATGAAGCTCGGGATCAACCGACTGCCGGCCTCTCAGCGCTACAAACGGCACGACAAGCGCTACACCCGTTACGAGAAGCAGCTGCCCGGCAACCGAGTCCAGATCGACGTCAAATTCATCGAACCGATCGGCCTACCGGAGCAGACCCCAGCCGTGGTGCCGGTAACCGGAACTCTGCCCAAGCGGCGGCGGCGAGCGAAGTACTACCAGTTCACCGCCATCGATGACTGCACACGGCTGCGGGTGCTGCGGATCTATCCGCGGTGCGACCAGAAGACCGCCGTCCAGTTCCTCGACTACGTGCTGGAGCGCCTGCCGTTCCGCGTCGAGGTGATCCAGACCGACAACGGAGCGGAGTTCCAGTCCACCTTCCACTGGAACGTCCTCGACAAGGGCATCGCCCACACCTACATCAAACCGGCATCACCTCACCTCAACGGCAAGGTCGAACGCTCTCATCGCATCGACGCCGAGGAGTTCTACCGCATGCTCGACGGCGTCGTCATCGATGACACCGGCGTCTTCAACGACAAGCTCCGAGAGTGGGAGGACTACTACAACTACCATCGCCCCCACGGCGCCCTTGGCGGGCAGACGCCCTACGAACGCCTCAAGCAGAAGACCCGGACCTCGGTGTAATCAAGCTCCGGCAGATGCACACCTGTGGGTTCCCTGCTACAGCGAGTGGTCCCGTCACACCATCGTGATCATCAACGGTGCTGTTCACCGTCGTAACCGATGACGCCGTTCTCGAGGCCCGCCACCCGTACCTCGTCGAGCCAAAGGGTGGTCGGTTCACAGCGGGGTCGCCTAGTCAGAACGGCGCGCGCGGAGCGAAGAAGTCCCAGTCCTTATCGCGGAATTCCCGCTGCAGGAGGGCAACCTCCCACAGCTCCTGTGACGCGCGATCCTCCTTGTAGAGGTCCCATAATCGCCGAAGTGCGTTGAGCTAGCGTCACGCGGTATGAGTGATCAACAGCATGAGGTCATCGTCCGCCCTGCCCGGGCAGCCGACCTGGGTGGGCTGGTTGCGTGCAGCAGCGCTCTGTTTGCAGAAGATGCAGGGAAGAGGGATCCGAGCGTCAACGTGGGTTGGCCTCGCGAGTTCGGACCTGAACGCTTCGCCGCCGGCATAGACGACCCCTTCAGGGTCCTTCTTGTTGCAGACTGCGGCGGGCAGGTCGTGGGACACCTTGCTGGGGCCGTGGCTGAGGGATCTGCTATGAGGCCGGCGAGGGTAGCGACGCTCGTGAGCATGTATGTGCAGCCAGATCACCGCCGTGGCGGGCTCGGAGCACGCTTGGTCGGGCAGTTCACGGCCTGGGCGAAGGAAGTGGGGGCCGAACAGGCCGAGGTGACCGCGTACTCCAGCAACGCTGATGCGATCCGCTTCTACGAACGGAACGGTTTCGCGAGTCAGTCAGTGACATTGCGGACCTCTTTGTGAGATCAGGCGGCAGCCAGGGACTTTGTCAAGGAGCCTTTGCCAACCTCACGCTGAGCAGTTCAGGTGGAGTGCCAGGACGGCTTGAACGATGCGCGTGGTGCTGCAGCGGAGTTTCCGCAGCAGGCGCCACGTCTTGAGGGTGGCCATCGCCCGTTCTCCGAGCGCCCGTATGCGGGCATGCGCGCCGTTGACGGCCTGTTGGCCAGCGGAGAGGTTGCGGTGCCAGCCGCGGAAGGGCACCCGCACGGTGCCGCCTGTGCCTTGGTATCCCTTGTCCGCCCAGCAGGCCAGGTCGGCCTCGGCGAGGGTATCGATGATGCCGTGGGTGCGGGCGGCCTTGATGTCGTGGACGGCGCCGGGCAGGGCGGGCGAGGCCCACAGCAGCCGGCCGAACGGGTCGGTGAGGACCTGCACGTTCATGCCGTGCTTCTTGTGTTTCCCCGAGTAGAAGGGCCGGTCGGCGGCGATCCGGTCGATCGGCAGCAGCGTCCCGTCCAGGATGACGAACGCCTTGCGCCGCGCCGCCCGCACCTCCTCCGCGAGGTCCGGTGCCAGGGTGGCCAGCACCTCCACGGCTTCGGCGACGTACCGGTAGACGGTGCTGAGCCGACCTTGAATCTGACGGCGACCTGCGCGTACCTGTGCCCGCTGCGCAGGTGCGCCAGCACCAGAAGGGCTTGCCGGCCGACAGGGAGCCGACGCCAGCGCGTGCCGCGCTCGGCGCGGTGCGCGGCCAGGCGGGCCGTCAGGAACCGCAGGTGGGACGTGGACAGGTCGAGCGCGGACGGGTAGACGAGCACACGAAGCTCCTGGCGCAGACGAGTGATCTTGGTCGTGAACTCGTCTACCAGGAGCTTCGCCGTCCTGTCTGCCCAGCTGGCCGGCACAGAACGGAGGGTGGACGGCATTCAGCGCACGTCAGCGTCCCGGCCGTCGTAGATGCCTGTCGAAGAAGGCTGCTGCGGCTGCGGCAACACGGTCTCGTGTCGGGATGTCCTGCGGATCGTCGTTGACGAAGGTGTAGTGGCCGGTGTCCGCACCGGCCGAGAAGCCGGTTGCCGCCGGGATGGCGGCCGTGTAGCGATGGGCGTTTGTCGTCGGCGGGGCCGTAGTGTCCGCATCCGCCCAGCACACGGCGACGGGTTGTGTGATTGCCGAGAGGCTTGCCTCTGCGAGCAGCGGGCCGAGCGAGGGTGCCAGGAGGAAGGCCGCGTTGATGCGGGGATCAGTGTGGTTTTCGGCCGCCTCAGTCACCCATGTCTGGGCCTGTTCGGGCGGCATCCGTTCGCGCAACTCCGCGTCCAGGCCCGGGTACTCCGGCGTCGGTGGGCTCTCGATCTCGCCGGTGAGGAGCGCGGCGTACGCGTCGGGTGCGACCCGGGCTCCGACTACCGCGGCGGCCGTGTAGCCGCCGATCGAGAATCCTGCCGCACCCGTCCCAGCTTCTCGGTCGCGGAGATGTGATCCAGGGCGAAGGACAGGTCCCGCGGCCTGTCCCACCAGGCGGCGAACGCCTCGGCGTGGTAGCCGTCGACGTAGTTATGCCCGTGGTGGTCGATGCCTGCGGCCAGCATGCCGGCCTCGGCAAGCGCCCCCGCGAGCCGGGACAGGTCGATGGCGGCTCCGCCGGTGCCATGCGAGAACAGCACCAGCGGAGTCTTGTCGGTCACCTTCGCCGGTCGCCACATGTGGACACGGACGGGCCGAGCACCGCTACCGCTCCAGGACCGCCGGGCAGGATCCGTCAGTTCGAGGACTTCCGTAGCCTTCATGAGCGCCGATCTTATGCAGCTCACGTCGTGATCGGACGTCGGTCCTGATTCACCGACGCGGCGGGACCGCTGCTGACGCGTCGCTCATGGTGCAGGTTGAAAACGGCTCATGGACGGGATGTATGTGATCGGCGTATCGTGCCTCGGCCGCGCACTGTTCCGCGGACCGTTTCTCTTCTCGTCCGTGGGGGCCTACAGCCATGTCTGCATCCAATGATCTGCGTCCGCGCCCGCTGCTGCCTGCTGGGGCCCCCGTGTCGTCGCTCGGCCTCCTGGTCGCCGCCGTCGGAGGGCTCGCTCTGGTTGCCCTCTGTGACGTGTTCAGCCTTTTCGCCGGCTTTAGGCTCCGAGCGGTGATCGACGCGGACGGCGGCTTTGTCGCGGCTCCGCAGCAGGAACTGGACGCCGCTGCCTCGCTGTACGAGACGGCCGGAAGGTACCAGGTCACCGTATACCTGCCCGCCGCGATCATATTCGTCATCTGGTTTTTCCGTATGCGCCGCAACACCGGGCTGATGGCACCGGACCAGTTCCGCAACGGACCCGGTTGGGCCATTGGTGCCTGGCTCATTCCGCTGGTGAACCTCTGGATGCCATACCGCATCGCCCTCGACATGTGGGGTGCCGCCACTCCGCTACCGGCCGAGGGTGAGCGGTACCGGGCGCGGACGTGGCCAGTGAACCTGTGGTGGGGTCTGTTCGTCTTCAGCGTCCTGTTCAATCGGTACGCCGGGACGAAGTACAAGAACGCCGAAACTCTGACGGAGATCAAGAACGCGGTGGTGCAGTACATGGCGGCCGACGTGCTGCACATTGTCGCCGCGGCTGCCGCCGTCCACTTCACCGTCAGGCTGACTGCCATGCAGCGGCTCAAAGCGACTGAGGGGCCGTTCCGGCCTGCGGTCGCCAAGGAGACGTCGGCCTAGCGACTCTCCCCTCGCTGGCGTGGCCGTGCCAGAGCGCTCGAGCGCTCTGGCACATCGCTCCGCCCAGCTTCCGCGTGCAGTGATCCGCCCCGCGGATCGGTACGGCCCGCCGGACGGGTTACCGCAGGCCGGTGTTCGTGGTTCGCGGCCCCGCGGTCGGTGAGGTGGAGGAGGTCTTCGTGGAGCGAGGCGTAGGCGCTCGTCAGACGGCACAGGACCCGGCTTCGTCATCGCATCCTCCTGCCAACCCAGTTGCGCGTCGCCAAGTGGTGCGAGCATACGAGGGCGGTCACCGAGTCAGAAGGCACCTGCGTGTTCGCGGGAGCGGCCCTGCGCTGGGGTGGGATCACTGCTCCTGCTCCAGCCGTGCCGCGACTTCGGCGACCCGGCTCTGCACCGAACTGGTCAGCAGACGGCTCAACTCCTGGTACTCGGCCACTTCTTCATCCGAGACGCTACCGGCATACACCCTGCGCTCCAACGCAATCGGCCGCCACCGGCGGTCCTCGGCACGGCTGGAGTAGGGCGTGTCCAGACTGAACAGCTTCGACATAACCGTCGTTCGCACTGCTGTAGACCGCCCTGCGGTAGAGGTCTTCATCCACCACGCCGGGCGGCTCGTCCTCACCCGGACCCGGCAGACGGATCAGCGCAGACTCGTCGGCGGCCCGACAGTCGGTAGGGGCTGTGGCTGGTGACGATGAACTGGACGTTGGGGAAGTGATCGCGTAGCACGTCTCCAATCTGCTGCTGCCACGTCACATGCAGGTGCGCGTCGACCTCGTCGATCAGCACGACATCCGGCTGCAGGATGACGACGCGACCGCTGTCATCCTCGTGTGCCTTCAACTGGCCGTACGCCGCATGCCTCTGCCGCGTGACGTCCAGGACCAGGGCGGCCACGGTCCGGTAGCCGTCGCCCAGCTCACGCAGCGGGAAGCTGTGGCCGTCGCCGGCGGACACCCAGAGCCCATCGGCCGACACGCCGTTGACCCGCAGCCCATCCGGCAGGAGGCCATCACTGAGCAGGTTCAGCACGATGTCGAGCAAACGTGCGGCGGAGCCCGGTTGCGGGCCGTCCTCCGGCATCTCCTGCCGTGACCGGTGGCGCAGGCCAATCAGCCACCCCACGCAGTCGCCCACAACGGCGTCCTCGTGGAAGAGCGTGGACAGGTGGTGGCCGGCCGCGAGCTCATCCTGGGCGTATCCGCCGGCCAGATGCCCCGACAACCGTCGAAAGGCCCGTACCCGGCACAGAACCACACCGAGGCCGCAGGCGACCATGGCCCGCGTGCGATGGCATGCACTTCGGCGTGGATGCCCCCGCGGCCAACAAGCTGGCCGGCCGCCGGCCCCACCCCGGTCTCGCCGGCGGGGCTTTCCACGTCAGGGCCCCAGCCGGAGATCTGCCGGCACGGCCACGGCCGTCTCCAGCTGCAAGAACTCATCGGCCTGCGGGTCGACACGGACATCAACCACAACCCGGCCGTTGGGCGCGCTCCGGGTGACCATGCCCGTCGAAGCCGCATGCAGGGCTACTGCGGTTTCCGGCCCACACAGCGCGAGAGCGATCGCCCGCAACAGCGTCGACTTGCCCGAGCCGTTGCGGCCGGCTAGAACCGTCCAGCCGCCGCGCCCCGGCAGCCGCACGTCTACAGCACGCCTGCCGCTGAAGCCCTTGATGTCGGTGAGTCGCACCCGTGTGACGTACACCCTGCCCTGTCTCCGTCCCTGTCCCTTGGCCCACCGAACGCGCGCAGGTATCCGACCGCTCACCCTTTTACAAGACGGGGTGCCTCCCCGGTCTGTGCCCCGTCCGCTCGTGGGCGCGGCGCGCTGGTTCGGCGAGCTCATCAACCGCGCGGCCGAACGCCAGGCGCCGTTTCCTGACTGGCCGGACTGGTACAACCACCATCGACCCCACCCCGGAATTACCGGCCAAACCCCAGCCAGCCGCGTCACCAACGTGTCCCAGCAGCACACCTAGTCAAGGGTGATCAGCCGAGTACGGCGGGGGAGTGGGCGTTGCGCAGCAGCAGTTTCGGCTTGCCGGAGCCATCGGTGGGAACCGTGTCTCCAACGAGGTCAACTGGCCATCGAAGCCCCGTGGTTGACGAGTGGTCAGCACACTCGTTCGGGCAGCGACGAAACGCCACCTGCCGCACGTCCAACATTCATTGAGGAGCCGCCACTCTCGGCAGCGTCGGTGTTCCCGACCGGTTCGGCAATGCTGCTGCAGTTCACGTCGTTGAGCCGTCCGTCCAGCAGGCTTTCGAGCCGACGAAGCCGAAGGGAAGACGGTCCTGTGGGCCACGCAGACGGATGAGAACGAGGTGCTGACCCTACGGTCCTGACGGCAGCGAGGTCTGGATGGTGCTCAACCAGTTCGCCGGATTTCGAGCTGTTGGAAGAGCCGTACGACGAAGGCGGAGCTCCCGGTCTTGGAGGCTCCGCCTTCGCGTTGTTGTGTGTATGGCCCGGTGCCAGCTGTTGCGTGCGAGAAGTGCCGGGCTCGCGTCATCGCACACTCAGGCCCTGAAGATCAGCAGGGTGATGAGGTAGAGGACACCGGTTCCAGCACTGGCCCCCACGACCTGGGACATGCGGGCGTAGTACATGCGGATGATCTCGTCGGGTGTCAACCGGGTCTGGCGTTTGATGCGGGTGTTGCTCGCCGATGCGCGCAGGTCGATCTGCGGGTCGGGGCCGTCGACCAGGATGACGTAGGTCAGTGTCTGGCCTTGGTGAAGGGGAGTTGCGGGGGCCAGGCTGACGGCGTTGGCCTGGGGGGTGGCGGCCAGTACGCGCTGGGAGGTGGGTCTTGACGTCTGGTTGAGGACGGCGACCACGTCGGCTGTAGACGTGATCTCTATGGGCTGGCCGTTGAACTGTGCGGTTTCCAGGTCCTTGTTGCCGGCGTTGGACAGGTCGATCTCCACCACGTGCGGGTTGCTCAGCGTTGTGCTGCCATGCGTGATGGTCAAGGCGCCGTGTGCGGCGGTGTGTGTGAGCGGGCTGACCCGTGCCGACCACTCGATGCGCCGTCGCGGCCAGACAGCTCGGTAGCCGAGCCATCCGATGAAGAGGGCGGTCGGGAGGGCGAGCATGGCACCCACTGCGCCCAGGGCAGTCCAGAAGGTCTCGCTCGGCGCCGCGATGTTCGTCATGGCAGATCGTTATATCTGCTAATGCGCCGGGAACCAGCGGCAACCGCCTCAGTGAGACCTGCCGTTGACGTCATTGGTACCGGAACGAGGGGGCTGAGCCCTGACGTTGATGCCTAACCGTGCTTCGGCTCAGGAGCTGGAGAAGACCACCTGCACCCGGGCCAGCCATCACTTCGCCCTGCGCCACCGCACCAGTACCGTCGAATCCTCCAGCATCCGCGTCGACCAGCGCCCCGCTGCCGCGTCCCAGCTGGCATGCCGACACGGCGCAGTGCACCACGGCAGCCGCGCTGGCCGGACGCTGGCTTGCGGCAACACCGACGGCGATCGCATCCACCCTCCTACTCCTACGGCGTCATGCCCCAACTAAATGGTTGCGCCGTAGTGCACTGCGACGCCGCTTCGCCCGCCCTGCAGCTCGATGGCCAGCAGCGTCACCGCGTAGCTTTCGGTGACCACTTGGGCGACGTCGTCCCGAGCCGCGCGCAGCATCTCCGCGGGCGTCCTACTGTGTGAGCGGCAGCGTTCTCCATCCGACCAGCAAGGAGCAGCAGGCCGTGATCGTCGAGATCCCCCAGCACGTGCGTGACACCGCCACCCAGCTCGGGGCCGGCGTCCCCTACGCCCTGAAGGTCCTGGCCGGCCAGCTGGCCGACGACCCGGACATGGGCCGGCCCTCGGGGACGCCCGGCATTCTCACCGTGATGGTCGACGGCGATCTGTTCGAGGACTGCCCCGACCTGGCTATCGGCTACATCCCTGGGCCTGACCGGATCGAGATCCGGTACGTGAACCTGGCCGCCTCCTCTGCCGAACTCGCCGCGGACGCCCAGGACTAGGAGGAGCCCCCTGGTTACGACGAGGTCACAGGACGGGAGATCTCCGACGCCTGGCAGCGCATCACCCGCTGGCTTCAGGGCAATGCCCCCGACTCCCACGCTGCGCTTCGCGCAGGCGCGAGCCTTGCCGCCATCACTGCACTGGAAGGCGACCTCGGCATCCGGATACCCGCAGACCTGCGCGCCCTGTCGCGTTTGACCGCAGGCGACAAGGGGGTCGACGGCGGGGGATGTCTGCCCGGCAACCAGGCGCTGATGAGCCTGCACGAGGTAGCCGACTTCTACCGGGAGCAGTTGGACTCCCAGGCCCACCAGGACACCCTCAACGCCCGCCGTCCGGAGTACGACCGGATCACCGTGTGGAAGCCAGCCTGGATTCCTGTGGTCCCCTACGGCCCGGCTGACCGCACCTCGGGCCTGTACGTGGACGCCGCGACCGGCTACCTGGGCCGTTGGTCCCGCTACAACGAAGGGTCCGGGGACGAGCGCGACACGCTGGTCACCTATCTGGAAGACGTCGCCGACATGCTCGAGGCCCCGGCGCTGGCCACGCGGGACAAGCCCGGCCTGGTCGGTGGGGCGCTGGTGTGGGGCAGCAGGCTCGACTCCGTGCAGGAAGAGCGGTGGCAGCCCCTGACCGGCTGACCACACCGGAGAAAAAAGGGGGCCGGCCCGGCGGGTCGGCCCTCCTTCATACTTCACCTGCTGAGGCGCCGGCTATGTCAGCTGATCTTGCGCCAGGTGCAGGTCGTCGCGGCCGACGTGCAATGCTCGAACCCCGGAAGGTTCACGAAGAACCCGTCACCGTCCAGCATCCGCCACGACGGAGCCGGGAACCCGCTGAACGCCCGCTGATTCTGCACGCTCGGGATCGCCGCACGCCCGCACCGCTCCGTCCCGCTCGGTCCGTTCGTCGCCGTGCGGGTGTCGGCGAGGATGCCGAAGTTCGCCGAACCGTCGCCCATCTTGTCGGCGAACAGCTGGGTGCACTTGCTGCCCGACGTCACCAGGTTCACGCTGTTGGGGAAGCCGCCGGACTCGTGCGTCGAGGCCATCGCGAACTCGTCACAGTCAACCGACCCCACCGACGCGTCGGACCGGTGCACAGTCCAGGTGCTGTCACACACACGGGTACGGCTGTTGTCCGACGTCCACGTACCGCCAGCGCTGTTCTTCACCGGCGTGTCCGGTCCCAGGTAATGCATCAGCGAGTCCCACCGCCTGGAACCGGCGTGATCGGGCATCACCTGCTGCATGTACCAGTATTACGCGCCGGCGGCCGGGCACAAGTTCGTGTCCACCGTCCAGTCCAGCTTGAAGAACGGCAGCACACAGCCCGGCGCCGAGCCCTTGACGATGTCGTCGCAGCGCGGTGCAAGCTCCCGCACCTCATCAATTCCGGAGGTCCCGAAGCTCGCCGTGTCGCTGGCGTCCACGGTCGCGGTCAGAAGCTGTGCCAGAACCCATGATCTGTGACGTTCTGTAATTCTGGCCTGGATGACTATTGAACTTGCATGTGTGATGTCGGCTTGGTCGCGATCATCCGTCCGTGGTCGGGCTGGCGTCCACGAGGCTGCCGTGGGTGCATACGGTGCGGCCGGTAGCTGAGGACGAAGGCGTCGGCGGTCTCGTCGACCGGTTGGGCACGGGGCCGGGCGACGCCGATCTGGCTGGGACTGTTACCCATCACGGGGGAAGGCCCTCCGGCCTCGTACCGTGCGTGCGGCCCAGTGAGGCTGGCTGACGGCACGTTGGGTCATGAAGGCAGGAATATCAAGGCTGTGGCTGGGGTGCTGCCGCGTTCGAGTATAGGAATTCGAGCGTGGCCAGTTCGTTCACAGTCGTCTGAAGCTGGCCGATGCGGGCTCGGCCGATCCGGACGAGTTCTTCCCCCGCGGCGACCCACCGGTCAAGATCGGGTGAAAGAGGCGGGATATCGGCGAGGATGTCGGCGCTCTGTTTGAGGGTGATTCCCACGCGTTGGGCAGCGAGTGCGAGTTTGATCCGGCAGATTGCGTCGACGGTGAAGCGGCGGGCGTTGCCGCTGTTCCGGGCACCGGTGATCACGCCGTAGCGCTCGTAGAAGCGGACGGCGTTGGCAGTCACCCCCGCGGCCCTGGCGACCTGTCCGACCGTCAGTGAGGCATGGTTCGGTTCGCGGCCGGAGTACTCAGTGGTGGTCATGCCTTTGCCCCGCCTTCGCTGATGAGTTCTGCTGGTCTAGTATCACGAGGGTGCGGCGGGGGGAGCGCAAGCATACGGCCAGGGCAAGCGACATCACCATGAGAGCCGCCGCTTGGGTCAACCGCTGGGAGTCCACGATGGTGGCCGCGTCCGCGGCTCTGTCCGCCGCTCCGGCGCTGGCCAGAGCCGAGAGCGACCCGCCGCCGGTCATCGTAGAGGTCAGCACCGTGAACAGCGCGCTGACCGCTGCGGTGCCCATGCCGTTCGCGATCGTGCTCACCAGGGACAGGAGCGCTGAGGCTGAGGCCAGGTCAGGGCCGTTGAGATCGCGGCTGGAACTGGACATCGTCGGCATCATGATCGCGCCGGTGCCCGCTCCTTGGAGGAATGCGAGCAGCCCGAGCACCAGGTAGGGAGTGTCCGGCCGGAGAATGAGCGCCTGCACAAGACCGGCGCCGATCGCGAGACCGAGCCCGGTGCCGACGACCTGCCGGGGACCAAGCCGTTCCAGGTATCGGGCAGCGAACTGCAGACTGATCCCCATACCGACCGCACCGGGAACCATCAACGCGGCCGTGACCGATGCGCTGTCCGAGCGCAGGATCTGCACATAGGCAGGCGTCAGCACGACCGTGCCGAAGTAGGGTGCCGCGTACAGAGCGAGGACCGCGGCGCCCCGGCCGAACGTCGGATTCCGCAGAAGACCGATGCGCAGGAGCGGTTTCGGACGTGTCAGCGCCCGAGCTGAGAACACGGCCACCAGCACCGCGCCGAAGGCGGCCGTGGCGATCCGAACCCAGGCCGGGCCGCCTTGGGCGTTGATGCCGTAGGCCACCGCGACGATGCCCGGAACCAGCAGCATCGCTCCCAGCAGGTCAAGCCGGCTCCGTTGTCCGTGCGCGGTATCGCCCGGTAGCCAGGCCAGCGTGCCGACCGTGGCCAAGAGCGCCAGCGGCACGGTGATGAAGAACGACGGCCGCCACGACCCAGTGTCCAGGAGCAACGCGCCGAGTATTGGGCCCAGGATCGGCCCGATCAGCAGCGGCAGGCCGGTGATCGCCATCATCCGGCTTCGGCGCTCAGGCGCCACTGCGCCGAAGCCGATCGCCATCCCGAGGGGCGTCATCAGACCACCGCCAAGGCCCTGAGCCGCTCGCGCGGCGATCAGCCAGCCCAGGCTGCCGGACGCCCCGGCAGCGGCGGAGGCGACCGCGAAACCGGCCAGCGCCCCCAGGTACATGCGACGGGCGCCCCAGCGTGCAGCAAGACCGGCAGCCAGCGGCATCGTCGCGACCACCGCGAGCGTGTACGAGGTGATGATCCATTGTGCGGAGGTCAACGACGCGTCGAACGTCACCATCAGCTGAGGCAGCGCCACGGCGACGATCGTGGCATCCAGTACCGCCATTAACCCGCCGAACGCCACCACGATCGCGGCGCGCGCTTCCGCCCTGGTCAGCTTGCTCATGCCCGAGCGGCCAGATCCGAGACCCGGAGGGAGCGCAACGCCCGCGCCCACGTGCGCAACTCGTTCATCGTCGCGTGCAGCGCCCGCACGGTACCCGGCGGAGGAACAAAACTGCCATCGGCGTCGAGATGCTCCCACGCCATCGGCAGCAGAACTGACTCCCGGACAGTGGTGGCACGCAACTCCGGAAACACCGTCCGCAACTGCTCGATGGCCCTGACGCCGCCGGAACCGCCGTATCCGACGAACGCGACCGGCTTGTACGCCCACTCGGTGAAATGCCAGTCGATCACATTCTTCACCGACGCTGGAAAACTGTGGTTGTACTCCGGCGTGAGAAATACGAACCCGTCGGCGTCCGCGAGCCGGCCCGCGATCGGGGATGCGGCTGCACCACCCGGCTGCATCTCATGCATCGGCAGCGAGACCGAGGCAAGGTCAATCATGTCGAGGTCGATCCAGTCGATCGCGGTGAGCTCACGCTTCAACCACGCGGCGAGAGGGTCAGCCAGTCTTGTCCTACGCACACTCCCGATCACCACGGCGATCCGGAGCCTGCCATTGAGGTCGTCTTCCGTCATGGCATCGACGCTAAATATTCGCCTATAGGTGAACTCAACCTGAGGCGAAGGCCCGTGGGTCGCGGCTGCCACCTCAGGGACCGAGATAAATCTCAGCGGCACTTCCTGCACACAGTTGATTGCAACCCGGCTAGGACAGGACAGCCGGAGCGAGGCGAATAGCGCGCGGTTGGAGTGTCCGAAGGCGGATGGGTTTGGGCTCGTCGTCCATCGCGGCCGGTTCGACGGGATGCGGTGCGGCACGCCGCGGCCGGGGCGGCCGGGTGAGACGGCGCACCATGACGGTGATGAAGGTCCACATGATGTGGGCCTCGCTGTGGGAGATGAGCCGCTCGTAGTCTCGGACGTTTCTGCGTGCCCTCATGATCCACGAAGTCGCCCGCTCGACCCTCCACCGCTTGGCCAGCACGGCGAATCCATCCTGGTCCTTGCATGGGGGCACCGTCTTGAGGGTGATGCCGAGGAAGGTGTGGGACCAGTCGACGAGGGTTCCGCCGTAGGCGGAGTCCGCCCAGGCGACAGCGAGTTCGGGATGGGTCAGACGCAGACGGAAAAGCTGGTCACGGGCCGGGATGCTGTCGTGCGGCGAGGCAGGAGTGACCATGACAGCCAGAGCCATGCCGCGCATGTCGACTGCCAGGTGCCGCTTCCGCCCGTTGATCAACTTCCCACCGTCAAAGCCGCGGGTGTCCTGGCCCACCGTCTCCGCGCCCTTGACGGACTGGGAGTCCAGGATCACCGCCACGGTGCGGGGATTGAGACCGTCGTGGACACGGACCTGTTCGTGCAGCTCAGCGTGGATGCGGGCCAGGTCCCCGCTCGCCCGCCAGCGCTGAAAATACCCATAGACCGTGCGCCAGGGGATGCCGAAGTCGACGGGAACGGCCCTCCACTTGATCCCGTTGTCATTGACATAACGGATGGCGTCCACCACGTTGCGGCGCGGATGGGCCTCGGGGCGCCCGCCCGCGGGCAGACGGCAGGCCGGGACGGGCAGCAGCGGTTCGAGGACGGCCCATTCGGCGTCGGTCATGTCGGTGGGGTAGCGCCGCTCACGCACGGCCGCCGGCCGTGTCTCGTTCGTGCAGTTCATCTCAGCGCTCCATGCGGGTGAGGACTTCGAGGGTGGCCTTGACCCCTCCGAGCTGTTCCAGGACCAGCCGGGCCCACTCGTCCTTCGGGGTCTTCTTGGTGTGCGGGGCGACGATCCCGGTGATGAAGTTCGTGATCCGGTGCAGCTCAGCCTCGAAGACCGCGCGTTCGTAAGCGATCCACACCTCGGGCTCCTCGGACAGCTGAAAGCCCGTCTTCCGGTTGAAGGTCACTGGCGGAAGTCCTTCCTTGACCGCGATACTCCGCAGGAACTTAAGGCCCGTCCAGACCTGCGCGGGAGTGCGTTTGCTGGCTTTGACCAGCTGTTTCAGGTGGAGCCCGGCAGGACGTGCCTCTTCCAAGGCCTTGCGTACGGCTTCTCCATGGACATGAGCGGGGTGCCCCGCCCGCCGCTTCATGACTACTGGCCCCGCAGCAGCTCGGCCAGTGCCTCATCCAGGTCCACCCTCCCGGTGGACACCGCGGTTTCGATCCAGTCCGCCGTCGCCCTGATCTTCTCTACTTGCCTTGTCACCAGGGCGAGTTGGGACTCGGAGAACTCCCGGCCCCGCAGCCGCGGAACCAGCCGGCTCGCCCCGGCCACGAAGCCCTGGCAGACGCCGATCAAGTCGGTGAACTCCATGGCCCGGTGGAACCCGCGCACGATCGCGACGGGATCAACGACGCCGTCCTCGTCAGCGTCGTTCTCCTCCCCCCCACTCCTCCTCACCGCCTTCCTCGGCGAGGTCGGCCTGGTCGAACTGAGCCTGGTTGACCAGCTCACGGGCCTGCCGGTCCCGCATGGCGCGGAAAGCCACCTCCGGCCGGTGCAGCAGGTCACATGCCGCCTGCGCGGCCATCTGCTCGTCCAGCGCGAGGTCGCGGATGGCCTCGACTTTCTCCTCCACCGTCGCGGGCGTGGCGGTCGACCAGCCTGCCGCCCGCTTCGCCGCGTCCCCGCTCCACTCGCGGCGGCCCGTCCGCTCGTTCGCCGGCGGGTGCTGGATCAACTCGTACGCGTCCGGTGCCGAGGCCAGGATCCGGTGGACCTCGAAGGAGACGCCCTCCTGGCGCTGGTCCTTCGTTCGGCCATCGCGCGGCCACCCACCGATACGTCCGCACCGTGTGGAAGGACAGCCCTATCTGTTCGGCGAACCCGTCCACGACCTGTTCAACGGCCTGCCGCGGCAGAAGTGGAAGCGCCGTTCGTGCGGCACCGGGGCTCACGGCCTGCGGATCTACGACTGGGCTCGCGTCGAGGTGCGGCCCTGGCCTCGGCCCGATCGCCGCCGCTGGGTCATCGCCCGCCGCAGCGTCAGCCGGCCCGGGGAGATCTCCTACTACATCGCCTACTGCCCCACCGAGACCACCCTCGACGACCTGATCCGCATCGCGGGCAGCAGATGGGCCATCGAGGAATGCTTCCAGAACGCGAAGCAGGAATGCGGCCTGGACGATTACCAGGTCCGCCGCTATCCCGGCTGGCACCGCCACATGACCCTGGCCATGGCCGCCCACGCCTGCTTGACCATCCTGCGAGCCCGCCAGCTGGACACCGACAAAGCAGAAACGGATCCTCCCAGCTTCGAGGTGGCCAGGCGGCTGTCCCGCCAGGTCCGCGACGGCGACACCGTCGCCCGGCTCGGCGGCGACGAGTTCGTGATCCTCGCCGACGGGCTCGGCCGGGCCGATGCCCAGGACCTCGCCGTCCGACTGCGCAACGAGATCATCCGGCCGATCCGTGCCGAGGGGAAGGCCATGCGCGTGGGGGCCAAAATCGGTATCAGCTGGGCCCACTGCGGCACGACCGCGGACGAAGTACTCAGCAGCGCGACCGACCGCGGGTACCTGGAAGATCAATCTCGCTCTCATCACCACCGGCAGGTGAGCTAGCGAGCCGCTCAAGGAAGCGCAGGTCTTCAGAGTAGCTGTCCCTGCCCAGCCCGGCCCCGGCCGACTTCGCGCAGGAGACGCTCGACTTCGGCTGAATGGACTCTGCGCGACGAGGTCCATTGCCCTGGTGTGACGACAGACCGACATCACGCATTCAAGTTCAGTAGAGCCAGTAAGTGAGCGTTGAGGGGGCAGGCAGCGCGTGGTCGCGCTGCCTGCCCCCTCAACTCACGCCGGCCAGAACTGCACTAGGAACCGTTCCATGCCTGCAGGCACCTCCTGCTGCGCGAGCTCCCGTACACGCTCCTGGCCGGTTACGCATGCTCGCACCCGCCACAGCGTGTCCGGGGTTCCCAGCTCCACGACCGACTCGCTCGTGCCGCCATACGACCACAGGGCCACCTCCCCGGACTGGCAGAACCACTGGGCATCCGCAGATGCCTCCCAGGCCTCCCGCTCGTCCTTCGGCGGCTCCTGGTCCCAGACCTCTGCCGTGAAGGCGGCGTGGTGCGTGCGCCCCCGCTCCTGAAACACAGACGTCGATCACGGGGCACAAGGAGTTCATCCTCAGCGGGCTCAGGGCTCTCTCCGGGCTCCTCCTCCGCGTCCTCCGCCCAAAGAGCGTAGAACTCGACATACATCTCGAGTTCCTGACGCTTCAGCATCGGCATGCCCATTCCCTTCCCACGCCCAACGGTCGATCATTTCCGCCAACACTATTCGAGATCGTGGCTGGAGTTGTCGGCATGCCCCATGGTGCTCGACGCGATGGTTGAGCGATGCACAACCAGGGCTGGAGTTTTCTCAGGTTGCGGGCTTGATCAAGTCGAGTGCGTGATTGGGGTGACCGGTATTGATCGGCCGCCGCGGCGTGGTTGGGCCAGCCGACGAGCTCGGCTAGGGCCCACCGATTTCCAAGCGGCACGCTATGCCCGCAGGAACGAAGTCCATAAGAACCTGGCCGGAAGCTTCCCGGTCGCCTCGGTGGTGTTCAGCCCGGACGGACCCTGGCCACCGGCAGCGAGGACGGCACGGGGCTGCGCGGCCCTCAGACCGCTACCGGAACTCCAATTGTGGTCCGCCTTGATGTCGTTCCCGGTGGCCAGACCATGGGCTCGTGCAGTTGGTGCACGGACGAGGGGTTACGTTGCGAGGGTTCGGATCCCGAGGGCGAGAAACACCACTGCTGTGATTTTGGCGGTCGTGCGTTTGAAGCGGGGCTTTTGCAGGGTGCGTGAGGTGCGCCGGATGAGGACGGTCCAGGCAAGGAGCCAGAGCGTCGTCAGCAGCGCGTGGGCGCTTGCCAGGGTGAGGATCTGACTGCTGAAGGAGCGGTCGTCTTGGATGAACTGGGGTGCCAGGGTCAGGTAGATGGAGGCCGCCTTGGGTGTTGAGGGCGTTGCCGAGCAGGGCTTGGGTGTAGACGGAGTTCGGCTGCACTGGCAGTCGCCGACGGGCGGGAGTGCGTGCCTTTCCCAGGGCGGAGCGCCATGTCCACAGGCCCAGGCCGATGAGGTAGGCGGCACCGATGGCCTTGACGGCTGTGAACGCCTGGCTGGAGCGCATGATCAGGGCGGACAGGCCGATCATGGCGAGGGTGGCGTGGAGGTACAGGCCGGTGACCGTGCCGAGGACAACCGGAAGAGCCTGGCGGCGGCCGGTGTCGATGACATGTTGAATCAGAAGGGTCAGGCTGGCCCCGGGGGTGGCGACGAGAGGCAGGAGTGCCGCCAGGAACCCGAGAACGGCGTAGGGGTGGACCACGTTTCCTCCGAGTCGGGCGGGCGGGATCAGAGCACGACGCGGTAGTGGGTGGTCAGGCGCCGGTCGTCGCCCAGGATGTGGAAGGCGAGACCGGGCGGCTGGTCGCGGTCTGCAGGGCGGTCGCCTTCCCAGGGCATGCGCAGAGTCCAGGTGAAGGCAGGCCCGACGATCAGCGGGCGGGCGGCAAACGTCGAGGCGGCCGCGGTATGGGCGTGTCCGGTGAGGACGGCGACGACCTGCGGGTGCGCGTCCAACAGCGCGGCCAGTTGTCCGGGCTGTTCAAGCATGCAGGAGTCGGGCAGCGGGTGATGGAGTCCGACGGGTGGCTGGTGGAAGGCGATCAAAGCCGGGGTGTCCCGCGGCAGTGCGGTGAGTTGGGTGTCGATCCAGTCCAGCGTCTGTGCGTCGAGGCGTCCCTCGTCGCGGCCGGGGATTGTGGAGTCGCACATCAGGATGGCGGTGTCGTTGATGTGGTGGATCCGGTTGACGGGCCTGTGATCGGGTGTCTCGCCGAGCAGGGCCTTGCGGTAGGCCGGACGTGCATCGTGGTTGCCGGGGCAGGTGAGTACGGGGAAAGGGGCCGTCAGGATGCGTGCCGCTTCCTCGTATTCGGCTTCCTCGCCGTGATCGGCGATGTCTCCGGTGACCAGGACCGCATCGACCGGGCGAGGCAGGGCCCGCAGGTAGTCCATAACGCGGTTTGCGCGCGCGGTGGCCCTCTCACTGCCGTCCAGGTGCAGGTCGCTGATCTGGGCAAGCAGCACCGTCATTTGGCTGTCCCCTCCCATGGCGGCGGCTCCGGCCGCCGGTTCACCGCGAGGCGTGGCCCATCACCCCGCCTCGACGCCTAACGGAATTCTCCGTTTTACCGTTAGGGACTCTAGAGTGTGCGCGGGAATGTGATCAAGTGGTCAGGCAGGGCCAGGGAAGGAGGCACTATGGAGCGCTGGCTGGCACTGGAGCTGGTGAGCACGATCCGCCACGACGGTGATGGCGGCGTCACTGACGACCTCACCACGACACCCGGAACAACACGGTGGCTCCAAGCGCAGGCCGATCTGCTGGCCGGCCATCTTCCGGCCGGAGAGCTCACGGCAGACGAGAGCCTCAGGTTGGAGATCATCGAGTTGCGCCGGTCAGTGCGGGCACTGTTCGCTCGCGCGGTCAGCCCCGCTCCCCCCAGCTCGGCGGACGCCCAACGACTGATGCCGGCCGATCAGGCATTGGACCACCTCAACACGGTTGCCGCCCGTGAACCGGTCGTCCCACAGTTGGACTGGCTTCCGGCAGGCGCCCCCGCAGCCCGCCTGCTGTCGGCGGAGAAGGCGCCGAAGGTACGCCTCATGGCGGCCCTGGCGCGCGCCGCCATCGACTTCCTGAGCGGCCCGCAGCGCGAGCAGCTGCGCGCCTGCACCGCACCCCGCTGCGTGCGCTACTTCGTCAAAAGCCACGGGCGGCAGGAATGGTGCAAGCCGTCATGCGGAAACCGTGCCCGAGCAGCCCGCCACTACCAGCGTCAGCGCAGGGCAACCGAAAGCAATTCCGCCCAGGACACCAGGGCCTGAGCGGCGCACAAACGGCTCTCGCGATGGCGCATTCAAGACCAACTACAGCTGACAGCAGGCCGGTTCGACAACTCACCCCTGGGCGCCCTCCCGTAGCCCGTGGGACCGACACGAACGCCCACCTCAACGGGACACCAGATCCCACGCCGATCCAACTCAAAGAGACGCGACCAGCACGGGACACACCTTCGCGCGAACAAGCAGGGCATCGAAGGCATCGTCGCCAAGCAGGCCACCTCCGTGTGCAGGACCACCGGTCGGATCTGGAAGAAGATCAGACATGCCGAGACCGTTGAAGCCGAGATCGTCGGCTGCACCGGTCCGGCCGCGCGGCCGCGGACACTCGCGGTCCGCCTCCCTGACGGACGTGTCGCGCTCACTCAGTCCCTGAGAAGCTGTGAGTGAACCCTGGGCGTGAGCCGGCCCATTCCTCTGTGGCAAAGAAGGGTTGGCTAGTTCTTGGGTGCCTTGCGTGCTCTGAAGGCTGCGGCTTTGACTCGGCTTCGGCAGGCTGCGGAACAGAAGTGGCGGACCGCGTTGCGGGAGGCGTCGACGTACACACGGTCGCAGTGTGGGGCAGTGCAGACGCCGAGGCGTCCGGCGAGGTTGCTGCCGATTGCCAGAGCGAGGGCGGTGACACATCCGGCACTCCAGCCCACGGAGAGACTGTCGTCGGAACCGTGGAAGTGGACTTGCCAGGGCTCGCCGTCGACGCAGTCGAGTTGAGGTCGGGCGCCGGTCGTCCGCAGCAGTACGTTCACGAGCTGAGCAGCGTGGTCGATGTGGCCGCTGTCGACGGCCTCAAACACCGCCCGCATCTGCTGGGCGGTGTGCGCGAGATAGGCGGCGTGGTCTGACTCGACGGTGGAGCGATGCGATGAGGGCGGCAGCGCCTCATGTACCGCCTGTGGGAGCTGGTCCCCGTGAGGAGCGGTGTAGGGGCGGCCCTGCCGGGCGCCGTCGGTCAACGTATTCACGAGGGAGACGGCCGCGTCGAGCAGCGTCACCACGTGACCATCGAACATCACTTGACCGGTCACTCCTTCGGGCTCTAGCGTGCATGCGTGACTGACGATAGCCGTTTCGTCGGTCACGCACGAGGGGGCTTCGTGGGGTCTGCGCAAGACGGGAAGCACTTGCCGCGCGCGGTGCGATTGCTGATCGTGGCGCGGGCGGTGAACCGGCTGGGGGCGTTCTCCCTGTCGTTCCTTGCTGTGCTGACCACGACGAATTTCGGCGCCAGTGCCTCCGTCGCCGGGTACATCAGCGCCGCCTTCGGGCTCGCCACGATTCCTTCCCGTCTGGTCGGCGGTCGCCTGGCAGACCGAATCGGCCCACGCCGCACGATCATGATCGGGCTGACCGGGTGCGCGGTGGCGCAACTCGGCCTCGCCTCGGCCAGCGGCCTCGTGTCCGCAGCCTGCTTCGCGGTACTGCTGGGGCTGGTCTACGAGATCTACGAGCCACCCAGTCAGGCGATGATCGCGGACGTTGTGGCGCCGAGCGAACACGTACGCGCCTACAGCCTGTTGAACGCGGCGCTGGCCGTGGCTGGCATGGGCGCGGGCCTTCTGGCGGCCGGGCTGGGGCGCTGGGACCTGCGCTGGCTCTTCGTGGTCGATGCCCTCACCTGCCTGTTCTGCGCCCTGGCCGTGCGCCTGGTCCTGCCCGCAGACCAGCCCGCGGCGACAATGGAAACCGGGCAGCCGGGCGCCGCCGCGCCCTGGCGCGATCGCTCGTTGCTGGTGATGCTCGCGGCGGGGACGCTGTTCGCGGCGATCTATCTACAGATCATGACGATGCTGCCGCTGTCTCTGGAACTGAGGGGAATGCAACCCGCAGACGCCGGACTGCTGTTCACCACGTCCGCTCTCACCATCACTGCCGGACAGCCGCTACTACGGCTCAGGCGGCTCGCCGATCTGTCGGCACCTGCCGCCCTCGCCGGCGGCTATCTCCTGCTGGCCCTTGGCCTGGCCGGGTACGCACTCGCTCACAACCTGGTTACCCACATCTCGGCAACCATCGTCTGGAGCGTGGGCGATCTCCTCCTCCTGGGCCGGGCGTACGCATTCGTCGCCAGCCTGGCCCCCGCCGGCGGAAAGGGACGCTACCTGGCGGTCTACGGCACCAGCTGGGGTATCGGCGGGATCATCGCCCCGCTCGCCGGCACACAGCTGCTCGAGAGAGCCGGACCTACCGGCTTGTGGTGCGCCATGTCCCTGGCCTGCCTGATTCTCGCGGCCGCGCAGCCTGCCTGGATCCTCACCAGCAACAACAGCCGAGCACACGACGAGACGCCTGCTCACGATCAGGCCGCTCCATCTGCCACCAATTGATTTCGGATTGTCCACCACGCGCCGCTTCAGCGCAGCGGTGTCGGAGCGAGCCGAATCACATCCGATCGGGTACGAATGCGCACCGGTCGAGGTGCTGGGTCTTCCGATGGCGGGGTGGCATGACGCTTCCGGATCGGTTTGGTCAGCCGTCGGGTCGTCAGCGTGATCAGGGTCCATGAGATGTGCGCCTCGCTGTGCTGGGGAAGCTGCTCGTAGTCCCTGATGTTTCGACGAGCCCTCATGATCCAGCTGATCGCCCGCTCGACGCCCCACCCTTTCGGCAGCACCACAAAGCCCTTCTGCCCCTTCGGTCTCGCCACGGTCTGCAGAGTCAGGGCGAGGAAGGTGTTGGACCAGTCGACGAGACCGCTGTATGCGGAGTCGGCCCAGGCCAAGGTCACTTCGGGATGCGCGAGGCGTAGCCGGAAGAACAGATCACGGCCGAGCGGCCCGTCGTTGATCCCTGCGGTAGTGACCATGGCGAACAGCGGCAAGCCGCTCACATCGACTGCGATGTGCCGCTTCCTCCCGTTGATCTAATGGGCGGTAGCTGAGCTCGTTGAAACACCTTCTCGATGTCGATCGCCGGCGTCAGCACGACGTCCTCCGTTGCTCCGGCCTCTGAGCCCTCAAAGAAGACTGACGTGTGCTGGCGCTCGCCGTCGGTATCGAGAGAGATCACTTGATCACCGATGATGATCGTGGTCCAAGCCCCCTGCGGGGACTACCTCTTACGTGCTCGGGAGCTACCAGCTCCGATCAAGACCGAGGGCCCCGCAGGTCGCTGGGGTCATGAACGGCTAATCGGATGTCGGGCCACTGAGGCTTTTCCAATCTCAGTTTGAGCAGGTCAAGTGAAGGGCGAGGACGGCCTGCACGAGTGCGGGGTGCGTCAGTGTGCCGGTCTTCGTAGGTGCCTGTCGAAGAAGGCTGCTGCGGCTGCGGCCACTCGGTCTCGTGTTGGGGTGTCCTGCGTATCGTCGTTGACGAAGGTGTAGTGGCCGGTGTCTGCGCCGGCCGAGTAGCCCGTCGCCGTCGGGATGGCAGCGCTGTAGCGATGGGCGTTTGTCGCCGGTGGGGCTGTGGCGTCCGCGTCCGCCCACCACACGGCGACGGGCTGCTTGATTGCCGAAAGGCTTGCCTCGTCGAGCAGCGGGCCGAGAGAGGGTGCGAGCAGGAAGGCGGCGTCGATGCGGGAATCAGTGTGGTCGGCGGCCGACTCGGTCACCCATGCCTGGAGCTGCTCGGGCGGGATCCGCTCGCGCAACTCGGCGTCCAGGCCCGGGTACTCGGGCGTCGGTGGGGCCTCGATCTCGCCGCTGAGCAGTGCCGCGTACGCGTCGTCGGCAACGCGGGCTCCGAGCAGTGCGGCAGCCGTGTAGCCGCCGATTGAGAATCCTCCCGCACCCACCCGTCCTTGCGTCATAGTTGCAGAGATGTGATCCAGAGCGAAGGACAGGTCCCGCGGCCTGTCCCACCAAGCGGCGAATGCCTCGGCGTGGTAGCCGTCGACGTAGTTGTGGCCGTGGTGGTCGATGCCTGCGGCCAAGATGCCAGCCTCGGCCAGCGCCCCTGCGAGCCAGGCTAGGTCGACGGCGGCTCCACCGGTGCCATGCGAGAGCAGCACCAGCGGTGTTCTGTCGGTCAGTTTGGCCGGTCGCCACAGGTGGACACGGACGGGACGAGCGGCGTTGCCGCTCCAGGCCCGTCGGGCGGAATCCGTCAGTTCAAGGACTTCCGTAGCCTCCATGAGCGCCGATCTTACGCAGACACGCCGTGATCGGACGTCGATCCTGATTCACCGACGCGACCACCGTCGCGGACAATGGGGCTGGGGTTCCTCGAGCGCATGAAGGGGGGACACCCCCACGGCGAGGCCCCTGGCTGAGCGTGTGACCTTGGTCGAGCGCGTGTTCACCTGCGACTTTGTCATCCTGCAGCCCAACGAGACGCTCACAATGCAGGTTGAAAACAGCTCACTGAGCCCTTCCATGAGAGAGACGCATGCCCTGCACGGCTGTGACCAGCCACAACACAGGGTCGATGGGAAAGCGTGAGGCGAGTGAGAGCGTTCTGCGGCATCGACTGGGCCAGCGACCACCACGACATAGCCGTCGTCGACGCAACGGGTTCGCTGCTGGCTCGCGCTCGCATAGGGCTCGACCAGCTGCTTCAGATACTCGCCGAGTACGACGATAGTCCGCAGAATCCCATCCCGGTGGCCATTGAGACCTCCCGCGGTCTTCTGGTCGCCTGCCTGCGGGCGACGGGCCGCCCCGTCTACGCCATCAATCCGATGGCCGCCGCCCGGTATCGGGACCGTCACACGGTCTCCCGGAAGAAGTCCGATCACTTGGACGCAATGGTGCTGGCGAACATTCTCCGCACCGATGCAGCCGCTCATCGCATGCTTCCCGCCGACTCGGAAGTGGCCCAGGCCGTCGCGGTTCTTGCCCGTGCCCAGCAGGACGCCGTCTGGGATCGAACCCATGGCTTCGTAACTGACTTGCGGGTTCTGGCACAGATCTTGGGGAGCGGTCGCGGAGCGTCGCATCGGTGTTCGATCTTCGGATCGGTGATTTCCTGCGCTCGAGGTCGATGGCCCGTGACATCATCAGGCCGGTGAGCGGACGCGTTGTACGAACCCAGGCCGAGCGCCTCAGCGGATACCGCCGCGTCCTTGAGGCAAGGAGTCCGGACGTGACCGCTGAGCGTCTGCGCTCGCTTGCGGTCGACGAGATTCGATCGGTTCGGCTGTGGACGGCGCGCAGTCCTCTGGCACCGCCTGATGCGTTGGATCGGCTCGCGCGGGACGTAGATCCGTCGGTTCAGTGGAATGCGTTGATCAACCCAAACCTGCCGGACACTGCACTGCGCTGGCTCGCGGATGTGGAGGCGAAGAAGGCGGGCACGAGATGGTTCATTCTTCGCGAACGCATCGTTCATCACCCTAACGTCTCGGAGGCTCTGCGGGCGGAGCTCGTGGCAGCCGGAGCCTGCAGTTGCCCGCAGTCGTGCGGCCGGGACGTCTATGCGCGGCAGACTTCGACGGTGATCGAGTAAGACCGCCCAGCCCGTATCAGCAAGTTGTGGGGCTACTGGAGCAGGATCATCTTGCGGAGCAGTTCGAATCCGGCTCGGCCGTAGAGCTGTCGCTTGATCTTCTTGATGCGGTTGACGGCGCCTTCAATGCTGCCGGAGCTCCAGTCGAGGGTGAGGCCAGCGGTCACGGCATCGAGGTCTCGGTATAGGTGAAGTGCGAAGCCGGTGAGACCTGGCAGCTGGCTGGCGTCGACTGCGTGGATCCAGGTGGGCAGTGTGGCGCCGCGGCGGTTGGTGAGGATTTCACCGAAGTCGCGGACGTGTGCGGCGGCACGGTCCAGTTCGGGGCAGCGGGCCAGGACCTCTTTGAGGCTGGCCCGGTCTTCCTCGGTCAGGGTCGTGGGGTGTCGGG
Organism: Streptomyces cyaneochromogenes; assembly: GCF_003963535.1. Classification (GTDB taxonomy): domain Bacteria; phylum Actinomycetota; class Actinomycetes; order Streptomycetales; family Streptomycetaceae; genus Streptomyces; species Streptomyces shaanxiensis. Next base: position 10,542,673 of record NZ_CP034539.1, read on the forward strand.
TGAGCCAGCTGGTTACCTGCCGCACCGACGGCGGCCGCGGCGGCGCGTCGGCCGGAGCCCTGCGGAAGGTGGCGATGTGGGCGCGGACCATCTGGTAGGTGACGGGCGCGTTGTCGGCAACGAGTTCTCGGTGGAGGTGGGTGACGCTGGTGCATCCCTCGGCGAATCGTCGCTCCAGGTAGGGCTTGTAGGGGTCCAGTCTGCTGGGCCGAGACTGGCTCTCTCGGATGGTGTCCTGCCAGCGTGCGGCGTTCGCGTACCGGAGCACGGTGTTGAGACCCCAGCCCAGGTGCCGGGCGATCGCCCGGCGTGAGTGACCTTGGGCCAGCAGCTCGTGGACCAGGGCATGTGCCGCCTTCTTCCGCTCGGCTCGTCGGCCGACGGGCTCCGATTCATCCGGTGACCGACCGGGGGCTGGACGGGTCGCGCCTGGCAGCGTGCCGGCGGGCGAAGGATTGTGCAGACAGTCGCGGTGGGCGGCGACGCATGTCTCCACAGCGCGGCCGAGGCACTGCCATAGGTGGAACCGGTCGGCGACCTGCAGAGCCTTGGGGGCACCGCGCCGGGCCCCCTCGGCATAGGCGCCCGCCCGGTCCCGGCAGATGATCTCCACGCCGGGATGGCTGACCAGCCAGCCGACCAGCGGGCCGGCCTCGCGGGTTGGGAGCACATCGACCACGCGATGGTCTTCGACGCTGGTCAAGACGGTGGAGTAGCTCTGGCCGCGACGGATCGCGAAATCGTCGACGCCCAGTACACGCGGCGTGCTGAACCCTGGATCGGGCAGCGCCATGACCCTGCGTAACAAGGTCATCCGTCCCGCGCCGAAGCCCAGCCGGGCAGCCAGCCGAGCCCCGGCCCGTCCGGCCAGCGCAAGCCCTACCCGTTCCAGGGCGTGGTTGAGCCGCGTGGTGAACCGTGCGTGCGGAGCGGCCAGCCGAGAGAACGGCTCGGCGAACGTCCGACGCGGGCAGTCCGCCGTTCCACAGATGAAGCGCCGGACCGTCAGCCGGATCACGAAGCCCTGCTCAGCGAGGGGTAGATCCCTCAGCCTGCGCTGATACCGGTCGTGGACCCGGTCCGAAAAGCGACTGCAGTCCGGACACACAGAGCCAGCCGCGCGGCCTCTCGCCACCACCTCGACCGTGCCGAACGCAGCAGTCACCGCCTCGACATCCACATCATCGATCCCCTCGAACACCAGCGAGTCCCAGAACGGCGCATCGGTCTGCATGACCAGCACCATCACCGTCCACAAGCGACCGCAGCAGCGACCAGCAAGCACCTGAGGGAGCGTCACTTCCGACTGTCCAAGGACAAGGCGTACGCGGTCTCACGCAAACCCCTCCCCTCGCAATCGAACATTGGGGTAACGCTCCGCAACCGCTCCCCAAGATCTGTGCCAGAGCCAGAACGGGCTCTGGCTCAGGGTTTGTGGCAGGTGACGCTCTGTCACTTCTCGGCATCGAACAGCGGGATGGACGGTGATGGCGGAGCAAGAACTGCGCGAAGTCGGTTGAGGTTGGCTCGCCACTGCTTCCAGTCTTCCGGGTCGACCCAGTTTGAGGCTGCTCTGGCCTGGTCGCTGATGATGCGAGCGAGAGCCGTGTCCGCGAGCGTCCGGAGATCGTCAGGGAAGGCGGGCATGGGCTCTTCAGGGCCGTAAGGTGTGTCGATTGGGGCGCCGCCAGGGCATTGCGCCGCAATCAGTGCGGCTGCGGCCACCACTTCTTGTCCTTCGGCGAGCCAGCCCGTGGCATCGATGGTGCGCGTCAGGACGCCACGGATCAGTGCCTCGCGTTCCTCGGGTTTCGCGTCGTCGAGATCGCCGGCGAAGTCCGCGGCCGAGTCGTTGTCGAAGGGGCCAGTGTCCCAGATGCCCATGTTGATCTCCTCGTGTAGTTGCCGCCCGGATCTTCGCATCAGCCGCTGACATTTCGATCACTGAGCTTCTTCAGCGTTGCAACTCCAGTGTGAGGACGGCCTTGGCGATTGACGTCATGCGGTTGGGGCTGCAGCGGGACCTGCGGAAGATCCGCCAGGACTTCAGGCGGGCGACTCCGCGTTCGACGGGTGCGCGCGCTGCGGCCAGGGCACGGTTGCGAGTCTTCTCGGTGGGAGTCAGTTTCTTCAGGGGCCTGCGTTTGATGCCCGTAGTCAGCCACGGACCGGCGCCCTGGTAGGCGAGATCGGCCACGATCGGAACGCCCTGGCGCTCGCAGATCCGGATGATCCGGTGGGTGCGGGCAGCGGTCAGGTCGTGGGTGCGGCCCGGCAGGGCGGGCGAGAGCCACAACAGCCGGCCGCCGGGATCGGTGACGACCTGCACGTTCACGCCGTGGCGCCGGTGTTTGTGGGAGTAGTCGGCCCGGCCGTCGCCGACCCGGTCGCACTCGGCGAGAGTGCCGTCGAGCAGGACGAAGTCGGGATCATGCTCGCGCAGCGTCTTCAGCAGACCCGGTGCACGGGCGGCGAGGAGGTCGACGACTGCGCTGGTGTAGGCATGCACGGTGGACTCGCTGATCCCGAACCCGGCAGCGATCTTCGCCAGAGTGATGTGCTCGCGCAGGTACACCAGTGCCACCATCGCTCGCTGGGACGGACGGAGCTTGCAGCGCCGGTCGCCCTCACGGGTGACGATCAACATGGTGACCCACTCCACGAGTGCATGCGGCAGGTCAAGTGCGGCAGGATGGACGACCAACGAGGCCCCCGAGCAACGTGATTGAGACGTCAGACATCTCGATCAACAGCCCGGGGGCCTCGCTCGTTGCGCTGCACGGGCCGTCACCCGATCGGTGGCCACATCGAAGAAGCTCACTGTGCGAGCAGGACGCGCTTCCGCAGAAGGACGAAGCCAGCACGCCCGAACATCTGGCGCTTGAGCATCTTGATCCGGTTGACATGCCCCCGACCGCGCCCGAGCTCCAGGGCAGGGTCAATCCGGCGATGACAGCCCCAAGGTCGGCGGCCGACGAGGCGCACGGCCGGGTACTTGGTGTGGCTGGAGGTGCTGTGCTGGTCTCCCGGTTTGAGGGAGTGGTGGGTTTGGGTGTGGGGGTGTTGAGCCTTGGCGGTGGGGTGTGTCAGGTCAGGGTTTGGGTGCCGATGGCTGCGAGCAGGGCGAGTTGTTCGGCTGTGGTGGTTGCCGGTGGTGCGGAGCAGATGGCGATACGTAGATCGTTTCCGGGGATGGTGAGTGTGTCGCAGTCGACGGTGACGGGGCCGAGGTCGGGGTGGTGGACGGTCTTGCTGTCTGTGGTGTGGAACCCGACGGTGTGGGAGTCCCACAGGTCCTCGAAGCGTTCGCTGGTGCTGCGCAGGCTGGTGATCAGTGCTGTGAGGTGGGTGTCTTTGGGGTAGCGGGCGGCGCAGGAGCGCAGGTCGCAGACGAGGGCTGTTTCGAGCCGGTTCTGTTGGTCGGGGGTGTGGGTGACGCGGGTGGGCAGGTGGGTGAAGTGCCGCCAGGCGATGTTGCGGTCTTTGCCGCGCCAGGGCGAGGGGTCGCCCATGAGGGCGGCCCACAGGGGGTTGCAGGAGATGAGGTTCCAGGCGGCATCGTGCACGCTGAGCGGGTTGCCGTTCAGCTGGTCGAGCAGGCGCTGGACGCTGGGCGGGATGTGTGGGGAGATGTGGCCGGTGGTGGGTGGTGCCTGGCCGGCGAGGAGGTAGAGGTGGTCGCGTTCGGTCTCGGTCAGGCGCAGGGCGCGGGCGAGGGAGGCCAGGACCTGCCCGGAGGGTGAGGTGGCGCGGCCTCGTTCCAGGCGGACGACGTAGTCGACGGAGAGTCCGGCGAGCTGGGCGAGCTCTTCGCGTCGCAGTCCGGGGGCGCGGCGGACGCCCCCGAGGGGCAGGCCCAGGTCTTTGGGGCTGGTGCGGTCACGCCAGTGGCGAAGGGCCTGGCCAAGCGCTGCGGGTTCGTCGTTCACGCATCCATTGTCCGCCGGGCAGGGTGCGACAGCCTGGTACTGGCCGACCCCCCGCTGAGGAGAGCTCTCCCTGTGTGTTGCTGCAGCGCGCAGGCTCGGTGGCATGACAACAATCACCGTGATCACCGGGGCCACCAAGGGGCTCGGTTTCGAAACGGCCCGTCGCCTGATCGAGCAGGGCCACACCGTCTATGCCGGCGCCCGCGACGCCCACCGCGGCGAGCAGGCCGCGAAGGCCCTCGGGGCCCGCCCGCTGCTGATCGACATCACCGACGAGGCGTCGGTCGATGCGGCCGCACAGAGGGTGCGCGCCGAGGCGGGCCGCGTGGATGTGCTGGTCAACAATGCGGGCATCGCCGGGCCGGCCGCGCCGGCCGGTGAGCTGACCGCCGCCGATCTGCAGCAGGTCTTCGACACCAACGTCTTCGGGGCTGTGCGCACCACCCGCGCTTTTCTGCCCTTGCTGCAGGCCGCGGCCCGTCCCGCGGTCGTGAACGTCTCCAGCAGCCTGGGCTCGCTGGCGATCAACGCCGGCCCGGCCGCCCACACCGATATCCTTCAGGCGTGGGCGCCGCTGCTGGCCTACAACTCCTCCAAAGCCGCGCTGAACATGCTGACCGCGGTCTACGCACAAGCGTTCCCGCACATCAGTGTGGTCTCGGTCGACCCCGGATTCACCGCGACCGACCTCAACGGCCACCAGGGCACCCAGAGCGTGGAGGACGGCGCGGCGGTGATCGCCGCGGCCGCCACCGCCGGCCCCGGCGCGCCCAGCCCTGCCTTCCTCGGCGCCACCGGCCCCGTGCCCTGGTGACCTCTGCACCCTTCCCGCTCCCGCGGCTGCAGACCGCGGCCGTGCCCCACCACCACGAAAGAATGATCATGAACGGCATGCACCAGAAGTCCCTCGAGACCGCCCAGGCGTTCATCACCGCGTTCGAAAACCGCGACCCGGCCGCAGTGGCGGACCTGCTGTCCAAGGAGGCGACCTTCGTCATCCCGCTGTCGATCGCGGGCACCCCCGAGCCCTGGTACGTCTTCGACAGCCCCGCCGCCGTCCTCGCCTACGTCGAGTCGGTCGCGGCGAAGTTCGACCACGTCGCCTTCCTGGACAAGGTCTGGACGGTCAGCGAGGACGCCCGCTCGGTGTTCCTCCAGGCCAACGGCGACATCCTGTCCAGCGCGGAGAAGCTCGTCTACAACAACGTCTACATCTTCCGCATCGACGTCGCCGACGGCCAGATCATCAAGGTGTGGGAGTACGCCAACCCGGTCGCCTACGCCAACCTCGGCATCGCCGACTCCGAGGCCGAAGCAGCCGCCCAAGACCGCTGATCTGCAGACCCGGCAGCCTCAGAGGCGCCCCCCGGCAGACCGCAGCGGTCCGCCGGGGGCGCGCCGGCCGGGATCCCGCCCCCTGCCGGGCCTGGTCGAGTCGGGGGTCTCGGATCGGCGTCCGGCAGGGACGGGGGGCCCGGGGCTGTGGTGGCCTGGGGGCCGGGGGTGGGCTGATGTGGAGTCAGCCTTGAGGGGGTGGACCGCAGGCGTTGTTGCGGGCGGCTGCGCGCAGTGCGCGGCGTGCTCTGAGGATGAGGTCGAGGACGGCGTCGTGCGGGCAGAGGCCGTTGCGGTGGCAGGGTGGGGTGACCCAGTGGGTTCCGGGGGGTGTGGTGCGGTCGAGGGCGGGGACGCCGAGGTAGCTGCCGGTGGCAAGGAGTGGCGTGTCGTTGGCCCCCACCAGGGCATGCCGCGTCCGTGGGCGACGAGGACGTAGTAGGCGGGCCCGGTGGTGAGGTGGTCGTGGATGACCGGACCGTCGAGCGCCTCGCGCACCGTTTCTGTGATCAGGCCGGGGACGTCGCTGCCGGCGGCGGCGTGGATGAGAGCGCCGGGGATGCGGATGGCGGCGAAGCGCCGCCCCAGCGGCAGCAGGGCCACACCCTGGTCGGTCCACTCGGCGCGTGCTCGTGTCGGCACGTCGTGAGCGGTGGCGAGCCACTGCCGGATCATCTCGGGGGCGTCCGGTGCCCGGTCGCTGCGCCGTGGCAGGCTGGGCGGCCTGACGGGCGGGGGATCGGCGTGGGTGTTCATGGCGGTCTCCGGTGGGGCGGGCGCCGGGCGGTGGCGGCCCGCGGCGGCTCGTGGCGGCTCGTGTGAGGTGGTGGCGGGGAGGGGAAGGGCACCGAAGGTGCCTGCGGTTGGCCCTTGTCGGAGGCGCGCCCCGGGGCCCGGTTTGCCCAGGGCTTGAGTGTTCGGGGGCGGTGATGGTGGGGGCGCGGCCTTGGCAGGGCGGGGGTTATTAGTGGCGGCGGACGGCGTGGGCGCATCGGGTGTGGAGGCTGCCCGCCCGGGTGGCTGAGTCGCTGGGCCTGACGAGGCCGTAGGGGAGCGTTTCTTCGTCGTCGCGCAGGGGCTGGTCGCAGGCCAGGCACATCACGGCGTCGGTCAGGGCTTCGTAGTGGTCGCACAGGGCCGCCAGGGTGCGGGCGAGCTTGCGCGCGTGGGTGAGGGCACCGTGCTCGCCCTGCGCGGCGGTGGCGCGGAGTTTGCCGCGGGCCTCGCCGACGCAGGCGAGGGCGCAGTAGCGGGGCACGTCGTCCTCGTCCCGGGCGTGTGCGGCGCGTTCGACCTCCGGGATGATCAGCTGCAGGTGCCCGCGCAGCAGGCTGTCTGATACGGGCAGCTCGTCGCGGGCGGGCGGCGGCGCATCGCGGCCGAGGAGCTGGCTGATGCTGTGGCGCATCGTGTCGATGTCCACCGGCTGGGTGGCTGGCGTTGTGTTCAGGGTGCGGTTCATTGCGCAACTCCTGCAGGGGGATGCGTAACGCTGTGGTGCGCCCCTGGGTCTGCTCGATGCCCGTGGTCCTGATCCGTTAGATCTCGAGGCGAGGAGCAAGCCTGCTGCCGGCCGAGGGGGCGGCCAGTTGGGCCTGTTCCCATGCATGACCAGTTGTCGGCAGTGTGGGCATGCATGGGTAACAGGGCAGCCGGTGTTCTGCTGCCTGCGGCTGCTCCGGTGCCTTCGCCGTCGGACGCTGCGAGGACGAGACGCCGCCTTCGACCAGCCCATGCTGTGCGTTGATGATGACGCCGGGGCGCGCGGGCGTGCGGAGCGGTGGTCGAGAGACGGGTGGTCGGCATCGTGCGGCTCCTCGGCGTCGCCTGAGGCGATCTAAAGGTGGCTATCACCCTGGCCCTCGAGCAACAGCAAACCGAGGACTTCAAGAGGTCTTCTTATGGCCCTGAAAAGGACTTTGGGGGCTGCGCGGAGGCGACGGGTGGTCAAGTGGAGGGCTTTCGGCAACACTTGCATCGGTGCTCGATGCGGAGGTGAGGCACAGGTGCGCCCGGCAGGCAGCACCCGGCTCAAGTCCGCCCGTGTGGCGGCCGGTTATCACTCGCAACAGGCCCTCGCGGACGCCTTGCAGGTGGGGGTGCGTCAGGTCCGCAGATGGGAGTCCGACACTCCGCCGTGGCCGCAGCCAGAGATGGCTCAGGCCCTCACCCGCCTACTCGGCCAGGACCTTCAGTCTTTGGGATTCACTCCGCCGGATGGGCCGCACCCCGAACGCGCCCGGCACAGCGCTTTCGCCGGAGCGGTCACGGGCGGGGGTCTGCCGGCCGTACCGAGGCAGGCGCTCTCCTTGCAACCGGCCACCGCGGCAGAGGACTTCACGGCCGTCACCCGTTCCCACCGCCGCCTGTACTGGTCCGTCGCCCCCGCCACTCTCCACCCCGCTGCGCTCGCCCATGCCGCCCTGGGATGCGCTCTGCTCCTGGAGACAGCCGGCCAGACCCGGCAGCGCATCGCGGCCGCCCTCGGCGAGACATGGCTGGTGGCCGCGCGTATCGAGTTCTTCGACCTCCGCGACGCCGACCGCGCCCGGCAGACCCTCGTGCGCGCCCTGCAGGCAGCAGGCGAAGCGGACGCGCCTTTGCTCGGCGCTGCGATCCTTGCGCACTCCGCTTTCATCCCGGCCTGGGCAGGGGAGCGGGACGCGGCCCTGGAGCGGATCACCGCCGCCCGCACCTACGCCCGCCGAGGCCCTGCCTGCGCCAACCTCCTGGCCTGGCTGGACGCGGTCGAAGCCGAATGCGAGACACGCTGCGGCCACACACGCACGGCCCTCCAGCTCATTCAGCACGCCGAGGGCATTCTCGCCGCCGGCAGCAGGCAACACCCAGCTCATCGCAGGCCACCTGCCCCAGGCTAGAGAGACGCTGCAGCACGTTCTCGACGCCCTCAAACCCAGCGACGACAAACAACGCACCGTCGTCCTCGGCGACCTGGCCGCAGTCGAGGCTGCCGCCGGCCAACTCGAACAGGCCTGCCAGTACGCCCTGCGCGCCCTCGATCACCTCGAGCGCACCTGGTACGCGATGGGCATGGACCGCGTACGAGAAGTCCGCCGCATGCTCATCGCGCACCAGCACCAGCCCTGCGTACGCGGACTCGACGACCGCCTCTACGGCTGGTCGACCGCCATCAGCGCGCTGAGCCGTTGAACTGCGCAATCAGACCCGACAACTCCAGCAGGCTCTCCACGCGGAACGTCGGCAGCTTCTGCGCTTCCTCACTGCGCCACTGGACCGTCGCCCACGGACCGCGCCGCACCAGCGCCGTATGCATCCCCGCCTGGTGAGCCGGGCGGATGTCGTTGTCGACGCGGTCCCCGACGTACAGCATCTCCTCGGCCTCGACCGGCACCACCTTTGCCACCCGCTCAAAAAACGCAGGCGCCGGCTTGGAAGCCCCCCAGTCGTCGGAGGTGCCGATCAGATCCACATCCTGGCCGAACAGCCCTCGCAAGATCCGCCCGGCCCGCACCGTCTGGTTCCCGGCAACCCCCAGCCACAGACCATCCGCACGCAGAGCAGCCAGAGCATCGCGGACGTCCGGATACAGATCGTCCTCGCCGAACGTCTCGGGCCGTCCGGCCTGCGCACGCCGCTCCCGCTCCGCATCAAGGTCGAAGCCGGGCCGAAACTCCTGGAACGTTTCGTGGTAGTCGCGGCCCTGGGCGATGACCGCCCCGAACATCGCGTGAAAGGTGTGCCGGGGCACCCCGAGCCAGTCCGCCCACGTGCTGTACTCGGTCGTCTCATCCACGAGGCACTCGCCGACATCGAAGACCACAGCGCGAATCATGCTGGCAGCGTACCCATGGTCCTTGTTCGGTGGGCGAGGTGGCCTCGACGGGTGTGCTGGGCGTGGGCTGAGGACAATGGCCCCTGTCCGGCTGCGGGTTCTCGCGCGGTGGTCAGAGGCGGGGTGTGTCGTCGACGCCGATGAGAAGGATGTGGTGGCCGACGGGCTCGGTGATGCCGGCGGTGACCTTTTCGATGTCCAGGCGGATGCGTCCGGTGTGCTCGTTGTTGTGCTGGAGGTCGTGTTCCAGTTGGTCGTCGATGCGGTCGATGGCGGCCTCGGCTGCGGGGTAGTCGGGCAGGCCGCGGGCGAGGAGCTGACAGGTGGTGGTATCGCGGATCTGGAAGCTGGCCATCGGTTCGGCTTTCGGGAGGGGCGCGATCAGGTGGTGGGTTCGGTGAGCTGGGTGCGCGCGGTGTTCACTGCGCGGGACCACACGTCGGGGCTGCCTCCGTGTTCGCGGGCGAGGGAGGCGGCAAGGCCCCGGACGTCGCCGCGCTCGCGCAGGGCGGTCAGGGCGATCTCCACTCGCCGGCCGGCGGGGGAGGGGGAGGGCGTGGCCTCGGGGTGGTGTTTGCGGGCGTTGCGTACGACGTACTCCCAGGACCTCTGCGGACCGCCGTACTGCGCGCTGAGCTCTGCGGCCAGGCCGGGGTGGTAGCCGTCGCGCTCGATCGCCTGGGCGGCGTACTGCGCGGCCAGCTGTGTGGCGGTGAGCGGCTCGATGCCCCCGCGGGCGCTCAGCTCGGAGGCGAGGGCCTCCTCGAGGGCGGAGCGGCGGCCGACAGGCGCCTCGGGCTGCGGCCCCGGACGGCGGCCGGCCTTGCCGAGCTTGTCCCCGGTGCGCTTGCCGTCGAAAGCTTGCAGGTCGCCGACGCGGAAGGCCTGGATCATGCGGCCGGTGGGGCCCTCGACCTCGCCGGCGGGGGCCGGGAAGTAGCCGGGGTTCGCCTGCTGGTACTTGCGGATCACCGAGGCCCCGCTGAAGTTCAGCAGCTCGGCGGCCTTGTTGATGGAGACGACATCCTCAGGGTCGAGCTCGTACAGTTCGGGGTCGGCCTTGAGGACCTTGCTCGCCTTCTCCGCCTGGAACCATGTGTAGAAGCTCCGGAACTGCTGCTCGTCGTAGAAGTCGGTCCCCTCGATCCGCTCCTTTTCCGGGTGACGGTGCTCCTGCGGCTGCTCGTCGCGCACCTTGTACCAGCGGGCCGCGGAGCCGCCGCTGGCGCCGGTGTACTCGCGGATCCAGTCCCGGTTGACCAGGGCGCGGCCGCCGACGACGCGGCGCTGCGGGTTCAGGGCCTTGGTCATTGCACTCTCCGCTTCTGGCCGCGGCCCTATACTTGGGGCCTGCTCCTCTTTGTCCCTGCGGCGCTCACGCACCGGCGGGCGAGTCGAGTTGGTGATGGTGGTCGGCGGGACGTTCGGCCGGGGTTGCCGCTCTGGGCCGACACCCTCATAGGGGATGCTTTCCGCCGCCCACCGCTTTGCCGCCATTTCGCGTAATCAATATGACGCTCTTGGTGGGTTGCTGTCAATCTCGTGGGCGCCTCGAGTGACGTGACCGGCTTCTGCGCTAGGCGGCGCGCTGCCGTTCGAAGGCGGGCACATGCTTGTTCCGGACGTGGAACGGGGTGCGGTGGCCCTCGGTTCCTCCACGAAGCGCCGGAAGTTGCATCAGATGGGCGGTGGCGATGTTCGTGATGCCGTCTACGGCATCAGCACCTCAACCGCCCCCTGGCTGGCCAGGGGATCATTCAAGGCTTCAAATGCTGCTGAAGCAGCCCGTCGAGGCGACCCGGACAGGTGATTCCCGGTGGGCCGCAGGTCAAGGCGGATCGGCTCTCTGGCGAGCGCCGTATGCGGTTTGGCAGGCGGGCGGAGATGATCCGCAGGGCGTACAGGTCTTCCCGGAGCCGACGGTAGACGCGGCGGCGGGGGTGTCGCCGGGTGCAGCGCAGGTAGCCAGGATGGACCGATGCCGGGCCCCGGGGCAGGGAACTGGGGTGCAAGCGCCCACTGATTCGGCACAACCCCTGGACTGTCCAGGAGACCCTGCCCTCATTCCGCGGCAGGTTCCTTCACCGCGGCCGGATCGCCTGACCGGGAATTCGCGTTCGGCCGGCGCCGTGCAAGACCGAAACGGCAACGGCTGCTTGGGCGTGAGTTTCCGGTCAGGATCCGGCATCCTCGCTGAGGTGCCTGCCATCCCCCTACAGTCACTGTGTGGACCTGGTGACAGCACTCACCGTGGTGGGAACCTTCGCGGGCGTGATGAGTGTTGTGGTGGCGCTCCTCCAGGGCCGACAGCCACCTCGTCCCGCGCCGGCTACTGACCCAGGTCCGCCCCCGGAGAATGGCACGAGGCGAGCACCAACCCTGCCAGCCCCTGATGCTTCCCCGCCATCGGCTCTCACCACAGTGCCCATTGCACGAACGCTGCACCCTCCAACGGGACGACTGGGGCAGATCCACGGCCGGGATGACGTGCTGGAGCTGCTGAGCAGCCGGCTCTCCGCACCTGACGGCCGCTTTCAGGTGCTGGCCGGCTTGGGCGGCACAGGAAAGACAACCCTGGCCCTCGCGCTGGCAGAGCGCGCAGAACGCCAAGGGCGCAGAGTGTGGTGGGTGTCTGCCACGGAGCAGAGGTCACTGTTGGGCTCCCTCCTCCAATTGGCTCTCACCTTGGGCGCGCCGGCCACGCAAGTGGAGGAGGCCCGAGCCGGAGTCCGCAACGCGGCCGACGTTCTGTGGGAGCGACTGGAGGCGGAGCGAGGATGGCTGCTCGTCTTCGACAACGCCGACGATACTGCGACGCTGGCGCTCGGTGACGCCCCTGCGCGCGATGGCAGCGGCTGGCTCCGCGCCACGTACGCCGGCCTGATCGTTGTGACCAGCCGGGTCAAAGACCAAAGAGATTGGGGCCGCCACGGTGTCGTGGTGCCAGTCCTCTGCCTGGACGCTACCGCCGGCGCTCGCGTCCTTCAGGATCTCGCTCCGCACGCCGGGCCTGCGGCTGAGGCGCAACTACTTGCCCAACGCCTCGGCGGCCTCCCACTGGGCCTTCACCAAGCAGGGGTGTATCTGGGATCGCCCTTTGCCTTGGAACGCACCTTCAGTTCCTATCTGGAGGCACTTGACGATCGATTCCCGCTGCTCATGGGCCAGGCAAGTGATCCCCGATCGGGCGTGACACACACCTGGGAGCTGTCCCTCGACGCCTTGGCAGCACAGGACAGAGCCCAGGCCCGGCCGCTGCTGAGGGTCCTGTCCTGCTTTGCCCCGTCTGCGGACATCACCTCCTCGCTGCTGGACCTGCAGGTACTGGGAGACGGCCTCGGTATGGCGGACATGTCCGTTCGAAGCGGACTGGAGGCCTTGCTCTCCGTGGGATTACTCGAGCTGGGGGCAACGCCTGGATGCGAGGAAGCCGCCAGCGTGGTCGTTCACCCGTTGGTAGCGGCCGCCAGCCGCCAACACCTGGACGTATACATCACGACAGCAGCCGCCCGCGCACTACGAGTCGCCACCGGCCGACTACGACCGGACGACCCCGAGGACTGGCCCTTCTGGCTTCGGCTGCTGCCCCACGTGCGTTCCCTGCTGTGTCTTCCCCCGGCTGCACTGTCCGACAGGGGCCTTGCCGCGATCGCGTGGGCTGTTGTGAGCAGTTGCCCGGCATTGAGGTGGAGCGGGGCGTGGTCGGCCCCGGAAGCGCTGACACGCGATGCCCTGCGCCAGGCGGAGTCTCTCGGCCCGGACCACGAGGCGGTGCTCTGTCTCCGATACCAACAAGCCCTCGCTGCCCTGTACCAAGGACGCCATACCGAAGCGGAATCACAGCTGAGCGGCATTCTGACGGCTCAACTCGACACCTTGGGTCCGGATCACCCCGCCACGCTGGCTACACGTCATGAATCGGCACATCTACTCGTAGAACAGGGGCGTCTGGTCGAGGCCGAGAGCGCCTGCCGCGATGTATTGCGCGACCAGCTCAGGGTGCTGGGGCCTGAGCATCCGCAGACTCTGGCCACACGTCACTGGCTGCTGCGGGCCGTCGGAGAGCGAGGACGTTACGCAGAAGCCGAGGCCGGCTACCGCGACCTGTTGGTCATTCGGACCCGGGTGCTGGGGCCGGAGCATCCCTACACCCTGATGACCTACAACAACCTGGGCCTGCAGCTCGCTTATCAGGGGCGCCTCGCAGAGGCGGAACTCATGTACAGCGAACTGGTCGAGACTCGCCTGCGTGTCTTTGGCTCCCGACACCCCTACACACTGCAAGCGCGCGCCAACCGGGCCGGGGTCATGACAGAGCTCGGCCGAGGACAGGAAGCAGAACAAGAGTTGCGCGACGTGCTGGAGACAGAACTACGCGTGCTGGGAGCAGAGCACGTCAACGTACTCGACGCCCGCTACGAACTTGCACGGGCGATATCCGCGCAGGGACGCCACCGGGAGGCAGAGACAGAACTGCGGGCGGTCATCGCCCTTGAGAACCGAGTGCTCGGGCCCGAGCACCATCTCGTAGGAGACGCCAGACTCGCGCTCGGCGAGACGCTGGCCAGCCAAGGCAGGATCGAAGAGGCAATCACAGAACTCCGGGGTCTTCTCGACATACAGACGCACATCCTCGGCCCGGCCAACCCGAGAACGGCGGCGACACGGGAGACCCTGACTGCCGTAGAAGCCAGCCGCACTTGAGTTGCACGGTTCACAGACCCGACCTGACATTGTGGTCTGACTGGTCGTACCCGTGGCTTCGACAACGTGAGCTGGCTCCGCTCGGCAGCGGGTTTCGGCCCCCACTTAGCGATCTTTCGGGCTGATCTGGCAGTGGAGTTGGCCCCATCCAGGCCGCGCGGCATGCTGATCCGACATGCCGGGCCCGACGCGGGGGCACGGCAACGGGGCGGGGAGGATCGCGTTGATCGTCTGGGTGAACGGTGCGTTCGGCAGTGGGAAGACCACGCTGGTGGACGAGTTGCGTCCGCGCTGGCCCGAGGTGCTGGTCTATGACCCGGAGATGGTCGGCTATGTGCTGAGGGAGATCGTGGAGGTGCCGACCGGCGACTTCCAGGACCTTCGGCTGTGGCGTCGGCAGGTCGCCGACCTGGCGGTGGGCCTGGTCGAGGAGTATCGCCGCCCGGTCCTGGTCCCCATGACCTTGGTCAATCACGGTTATGTCGGTGAGGTCTTCGGCGCGTTGACGGATGCGGGCATCGACGTCCACCACTTCTTCCTGAAGGTCTCCCGAGAGGTTCTGGAGAAGCGGATCGACGGCCGGAGCTTCACCCCGGACAACCCTGAGCAGGACGAGAAGGTTCGGCGCTGGTGCAAGGAAAGGATCGCGCCGTGCATGGCGGCGGCCGACACCCTGCCCAGTGACACGGTGTTCCTGGACGGAGAGCTGACCCCGCAGGAGTTGGCCGACCAGGTGCTGGCCCGGGTCCGAGCCGGTGGAACCTCCGGGGTGTGACCGTGGCGGGTGCGGTCAGCCGCTGTCCTGCTGGGGCCTGGGCGTGGGCAAGACGGTAGGAGTCAGTGCCGGCTCGATGATGTTGCCGCCGAAGGTGAGCCGGTCCACGATCGCCGCGCAGAGCCGGGGATCGGTGAAGGTCTTTGTCCACCCTCCAAACGATTCGTTGGAAGCGATAGCCACCGATGCCTCCTCCCACCGGAGAGCGCATCGATGCTCCCACCGCAACAAGGACGGTGGGGCCAAAACTTCCTCACCTCACCCGGCCGCCAACACGGGTGGTCCCAGCCCTGATTGCCAAGTGGAACCACAAACCGCTGTCAAAGCCATACCCGTGAGTCTGCTGTTTGTTGATTCGCGGCGGCTGAAGGATGTGAAACCGCCTGCGCCCGTGATGCTGCACGAACCTGCTGCTGCGGCCTAAGAACACCGCACGCCACAATCGCCGCGCGAGAGCAACGCTGCCCTACGCTGCTTGAGGCCAAGAAGGGTTCGGGGGAAGCGCATGAAATTCTTGATCACTGTTGTTCCCGCCGATGCCGCGGACACTGCCCTGCCCGACTTGCAGCGGTGGTTCGGCTGGTCTGAAGGCAGAAACACGGCACCGTCACGCTCGACGACCAGGCCTGGGACGGGGATCCGCAACGGGCTGGCACACCTGACCAGGCACGCAACCGGGCTCTGGTCATCGAGCTGCGGCCGGGTGCGACCAGCGAGCGACTGATCGGAACACTGGGAGCGTGGCTGCGGACTCAGCTGGCGGCCGATATCGAGATCGTCGTGCGGCTTCCCTCCGACCAAGAGATGACCGTTTCCAACGGCGACGACCTCGAAGAACTACGACGAGCCGTCCCAGAGTTGATCAGACCACCGTCGGCCCCGCCGATCCCACATCCCCCACCCAGGCCCACGCCCAGGGGCGGGGACACGCACAGGGCTTTCGGCGATCAATTCAAAGCGGGCCGGCCTCCGGGCCCTCCACTCCATCCCGACGATGACTGGCCACGGGGATAGCGACGGGAGACATCGCCAAGGGCGTGCTGGGCGGCGGCTGGGGACTGCTTGTCGGATGGATTCTGCCCACCGGCCTCAACCTCGCCGTCTTCATCTTCGCCGTCGCGCCGAGTCTCAAGGGACCCGGTCCCCTGGACAAATGGCCGCCGATGGGCAACAGCACGTCCGCGTTCCTCGTCGCCGCGGTCCTCCTTGGATTGGTCATGAGTGCTCTGGGACCACCGCTGTACCGGTTTCTGGAGGGCTACGCGTTCTGGCCGCGCAGAGCTTACGAGCGGGGCCTGCGTGTGCAGAGGAGCCGGCGTGAGCGGCATGGACCTTGTCGGCCCAGTCGGCGGCGCGCTGCGCCAGGTCGGCGAGGCGCAGGAAGTACGAGTCCGGGTGCCGGCGGGCACGGTCCATGAGCCGGGCGTGCTCGGCGGTGAGCTCCTCGGCGGCGTACGCGGCGATCGCCTCCACGCCGTGGCGGCGTGTGACGCGCCCGAAGGGGCAGGCGCCCTCCTCCTGTTCGATGACGGCGAGGTCGGCGGGAAGCCAGCCGGTCTCCTTGTCGCGCGGGCCGAGCTGGATGTCGAGCACGCACACCGCGTCCGCATCGTGCAGGCCGTCTCCCTGGTAGCGGATGTGCGGCCGGGGAACGGGGCCGATGGGGCGTTCGGTGTGGGCGCGCCACAGTTCGGGGGAGGGGTCCTCGTCGTCCTGGTGGAGGCGCTGGAGGTAGGAGACCAGGGCGGGAAGCTGCCAGGCAGGGGTACCGAAGGGCGCGGCCGGCATGGCGAGCCCAGCCCGGGCGATGAGGCCGGTGTGGTTGCTAACGGCGGACTGAGCGACAAACAACGGGGCATTCAGGCGGAGTTCGGAGCGGAGCATGGCGAGGCCTTCCGGGCGGCGGCGCACAGCGAGAGAGGGGGGCGGGCTGCCCGGGCCGAACCCGTCGGCCCGGCCCGGGCAGCGGGTCAGGAGGCGTCTTCCGTGCTCCTGCGGAACGGTGATGGCCGCCGGGCCAGGCTCCGGGCCGCGCAGCGGCTCCATGCCGGGGCAGGCTCCGCCCTCGGACTCCCACGCTTCGGCCGTTCCCGGGCCGGACGGCGCGGCGTTCGGCTCGACGGCCACCCGGCGGACAACGTCACCGGTCGACCACTCGCCCGTGACCCGTTACCCGCGCGCGGCGATCAGGCCGCCGGCCCGGTCCATGTCGACCTCGCCGAAGCTGCGGTAACGGCGCTCCTCGTCGTCCCACACCGTAGTGCGCTCCCACGGCCAACCCCGATGACGCCGCCCGCAACCGCACTCCAGACCCAGCGCCGCACCATTCATCCGCGTGTACATGAGCACCGCCTTGGCAGCGGTCATGGTGCAGGTGAGCGACCGCTCCCAGCACTCGTACGCCGCGTTGTACACCCCGAACGTCAGGATCTCCGACGAGATCACCCAACGGGCGAACGCGGCCCCCTCCGCGGGCTGCGGCCCTCCGCGACAGCGTACTCGGCGAGATCTTCGAGGTGGCAGGCGTTCGACGCGAGATAGCCGGCGGGGAGCACCGACAGGACCCGGTTCCGCGTCGAGAGCGGCGTGGTCGCCTGCGGGGGCGAGCAGGCAGTCAGCGCCGAAGTAGTCGCTCCCGACGGACCGCGACGGATACAGAGTCACGGGGACGGTTGCCTTGATCCACGGGCGCAGCATGACGGGGACCTCGCCTGCCGGAGTGGTGGCGATCGAGGCAGAGACGACCTCCGCAGTCACCGGCGACGCGTCCAGCTTGCCGTAGACCGACATAGACAGGTCCGGCGCCGTCGGCCGTGTGCGGGCGGTGGGCGCCTCGGCGACCACCAGGTCCCCGAGGGCGAGCCACGCGATGCCCTCGGACAATTTCTGGCCGAAGCGGGTCAGGGCAGCGCCGTTCCAGCGGTAGCCCCGGGCGGTGAGCCGCCACACGCACCGCAGGACGGTTTCCCCCGCCTTCTGACGGGCGGTGAGCAGCAGCACGCAGTGTCCGGGCTGCAGGTCTGCAGGGGAGTGTCAGTTGAACATCGTCGTCTGAGTGTCAGTGGATCGGGCCTTCTGACCTCGTGATCGGCACTGACGGATGGTGCTCAACTGGCACGAACATGAACGACGAATGGCCATGTCATTCTCGTGCAGACCGCTATAGCGGGCGCCGAGTTTGCGCTGGTCAGAGACGTGTGGCTCCACTGGGTTTGAGGTCTCAGTGCTGCTGTGGTGACCGCGTCCTGTTGGATGAGGCCACCACAGGCTTGGTGAGGACGTCTACAGGGCGGTGGGTGTGGGCGGTACAGGAATGGCAGTTGTCTCGAGCCGTGCTCGGCTTCGACTGAGGTCGCTGCAGCGAGGCCAACTCTGACTCGCCCTCGTGTCCCAGCCAACGTGGGCACCAGATGTCCGGGGCGGCGGGTTGTGCACTCATCAGTACGGTCGGCAGCTCAACATGCCAGCCGGTGCTGTGGGCGTCATGCACCCCCTGGTGGTTGATGGGTGGGCTGCCGGCATCCCACGGTCCTTACCACGCACCGGCAGCGTGTCGTCAGAACTCAGGCCGTCATCCCTGGGCGTAGCGTTCGTACAGGCGCAGGGCGGTTGTCAGCTCGTCGCCTGCCTGAAGTGAGCCCTCGTCGAGGGATTGCTGCAGGCAGGCGACGGCTCCGGCCAGGCCGGTCTCTCCGGCGAAGGCAGACATCGTTGGCTGGGAAGCAGGCCAAGCCCACAGACCCGCTCGAGGTCGTCGACCACACCGACACCCTGATCACCCATCTCGTCGACGGCCCCTTGCGGGTCGGGCCGCTGGGAGATAGCTGCGGTCAGTACCAACCTCACGATCGCCGGACGGCAGGACACCATGCCCTCCATCGCGCGTACTCGCACTCACCCACCCTGGATCTGTCCGGGCGGCGGCAGGAAGCCGCTCCGGACGTATGCCCGCACATACCCGGCGAAGAGTTCCTCATCCACGATCGGACAGTGAATCCCCCTGTCGGCTAGAGCGTTTCGCGTCGCGTGCGCATCGAAGACACACGGAGTATCACCGCCTGAGGAACCCACGTCTGCGGGTAGCAGGGTCAGTAACGGGTAGGCGGCATTGGTCGGTTCACCCTCGACGGCCTGACGCCACTTCGCCAGCGGTACTTCGGAAATCCGGTAGCCCAGCGCGCGCAGGTACTTGGCCGCCTCGGTCAGCCGCAGGAAGCGCTCGCTTGTCACGTGGAAATTGCCAGAAGCGTCCTGCCGCGAGAGTTCCAGCACGGCGCGGCTGACGTAGTCGACCGGCACCAGGTCGAAGATCTCTTCGGTGTCGTTGGGCACCATGCCTACGTCGACGCACCCCTTGAGCAGGAGCCACAGGTAGTCGGTAGTTGGCCCGAGTCCGCCGACGGCAGCCCCGGTGATTCGAGTGGGCCGATAGATCGACACGGGTAAACCGCGCTGACGGGCCTGCCGCAGCAGCACCTCGGCCGCCCATTTGCTCTGTGCGTAGCCGTTGCTCAACGTGCCGTCCGGGGGCAGCGGATCGTCCGGCCGGATGGCGCCACGTCCATCAGCGTTCGCGTAGACGCCCACCGTGGAAACGTGGTGAAGGGGGACGGTGTGGTGCTGAACGGCCAGGCGCAGTACTTCCGCGGTGCCGCGTACATTGGTGTCCTTCAGTTGCTCGTAGGAGAGCGCAAGGTTGACACAGGCGCCAGTGTGATAGACAGCGTCGACCTGCCGGGCAAGGGCATCGAAGTCCGTTGGAGGCAAACCCAGTCGCTCGAGCGACAGATCACCCGGGACGGCGATCAGCCGCTGCGCGAACGCCTCGTCCCACAGCCCGAAGTGGGCGAGGGTTGTGCGCAGCCGCTGCTGCGCAGACTCCTCATCGGGTGAGCGCACCAGGCAGTACACAACCGCTTTGGTGTGGGCCAGCAGGTCATGCAGGAGATGGCTGCCCAGGAAGCCGGTGGCCCCGGTGAGGAAGACGTATCGGGCAGGGCCCGTTGCCCGCTTGCCGGTGCCCTGCGCGATGATGTCGGGAGCCAGTTCAGCGTCTGTGTTCGTACCGGGAGCCGTCTCTGCGGCGCCGTTGGTAAGAACCGTCGCCATGCGGGCGATGGTGGGTGCGGCGAACATCGCCCCTAGGCCGAGGCGGATCCCCCAGTCCTCACGCACTTTCAGAAGTAGCCGTACGGCGAGCAGCGAGTCCCCGCCCAGCGCGAAGAAGTCCTCGTCCGGTCCGATCTCGTTCGTGCCGAGTACCTCGCACCACAGCGTGGCGACCCGGCGTTCTGCGTCGCTCATCGGCCGCCGAGGCTGCGTCGCCGTGCCCGTTTCCTCTGGTTCTGGCAGCCGTGACCGGTCGACCTTGCCGCTCGCGGTGAGCGGCAACGCAGACAGCGGCACGTAATGCGCGGGGATCAGGTGAGAGGGCAGCCGCAGGCCGAGCTGGGCACGCAGGTCCGCCGCCAGAAGCGCGGTTCCGCTGGCGGATAGGTAGTGCACGACCAGGCGCCTGTCACCGGCCTGCGACGTACCGGCGGTCACCACGGCGTCGGCCACACCCGGCAGCCCTTTGACAGCGGCTTCGACTTCGCCGAGCTCCACCCGGACACCACGGATCTTCACCTGCTCATCCCTGCGTCCGAGGAACTCGATCCGGCCGTCCGGCAGGAACCGACCGAAATCACCGCTGCGGTACAGCCGGGCGGGTGCGGCAGCCCAGGGGTCAGCTACGAACTTCTGTGCGGTCGCTGCCGGCTGTCCGTGATAGCCGAGGGCGAGACCGGTCCCGCCGATGCAGATCTCACCCGGCGTGCCAGGGGGCACCGGGCGCAGCTGTCCGTCCAAAACAAGAATCTTGGCGCCGGGCACCGGCCGTCCGATGGGCGGCCGTTCCGGCCAAGCCGCGGGATCGCCGGAAAGCAGTTCGGCGGTGACGACATGGGTCTCGGAGGGGCCGTACTGGTTGTCGAGCACGGCACTGGTGCTCTGTGTGAAGAACCGTCTGACTGCGGGGGTGATGAACAACTGTTCGCCTGCGGTCACCACCTCTCGGAGGCTGGCGCAGCGCCATCCGTCCGCCGCCGCGCAGTCCGCCAGCTGCTGCAGGGCCACGAACGGGAGGAAGAGCCGCTCGATGGACTGCTCCGTGACGAAGCCAAGCAGCCGCGTGGGGTCTCGTCGGACGTCCTCGTCGACCAGGACCAGCGTTCCGCCGCCGGCCCAGGTGGCGAACAACTCCTGGAAGGCGACGTCAAAGCTGAGTGGGGCGAGCTGAGCCGTCCGTGAACCCCGTGTCGTGCTGGTCCGGTGCTGTTGCCAGCTGATCAGGCCGGCCAGCGCCCGGTGCGGCATCACCACCCCCTTCGGCCGGCCAGTGGAACCTGAGGTGTAGATCAGGTAAGCGGGGTCGTGCCCGGTCACTTCAGGCAGTGTGGGGAACGTGTCGTCTGATGTGGCCCGGGCATGCGTCGACGGGGCTTCGTCCAGGAGCAGCGTCTGGACAGCGGGTTGACCGGTCACCAGGTGCTGGAGGTTCCGGGTGGTCAGCACGGTCCCGGCTGCACTGTCGTGCAGGATGAGGGCGACGCGCTCCGCTGGATATCCGGGGTCGACCGCCACGCAGCAGCCGCCGGCCTTGAGTACGGCCAGCACGGCCAGCGGCAGCCCAAGGGAGCGCTCCAGCAGAATGGCTACCCTGCTTTGCCCATGCCCGGCGGCAACCAGTTGCTCCGCCAGCGCGGTACTTGCCGCGTCGAGCTCCGCGTAGCTCCACCCGTCCTCCCCGTGCAGCACGGCAGTTGCATCGGGGGTTCGGCCGGCCGCCAGGCGGAATGCCTCGTGGGCAACGGGCGGATCAGGTTCCGGCTCCGGTCCCGCGGCCCAGGATCCCACGACCCGATCGTGGTCCGCCTGGGAGAGCATCGCCAGTTGGGCCACCGTCTGGTCGGGGTGAGTGACCGCGTCAGCGAGCAGTGCACGAAATCGAAGGGTCAGCTCTTCGGCGGTTCGTGCCGAGAACAGGTCTGTCGCGTACTCCAGGCGTCCTCGCAGCGCTCCGTTCTCGGGAGTGAGATGGAAGAAGACGTCGAACTTTGCTGTGCCCGCATGCGGATACAGCCGCTGTGCCGACACACCCGGCAGAGACAGGCCGGGCGGTGGCCCGTCGTCCACCGTCAGTACCACTTGGAACAGAGAGGAGCGGGAAGGTACGCGTGGCACGCCCGCTTCAGAGACCAACCGGGTGTAAGGGATGTCCCGATGGGCGACGGCGGAACGGATCCTCTGCTTCGTCCCGAGTGCCAGTTCCCTGAACGGCTCCTCGGGCCGTACCGGTTGGCGCAGGGGAAGGACCTCGGCGAGGCAGGCGATCATCGATTCCAGCTCGGGCCCCTCACGACGCGAGACCGGTGCACCCAAAACCACGTTCTGTTGACCGCTGTGCCTGCTGAGCAGGGCAGTGACGGCGGCCGCCAGTACCGTATAGGGGGAGGCCTTGAGTTCACGGCACAGCCGGTGCAGCCGCTTGGTGATCTCGCGGTCCACGGTGAAGTCGACTACCGCGCCGCGGCGGCTGAGCATGTCCGGACGGGGCCGGTCGGGCGGAAAGGTGGACTCAAGGGGGGCGTCGGCGAGGACCTTACGCCAGTAGGCCATCCCATCGGTGTGCCGCGCACGCTGCTGCTGCGCGTACGCCCTGAATGGCAACGGCAGCTCGGGCAGCGTCGCAGTGGTTCCCCCGACGGCTGCCCGGTACAGCTCGCTGAACTCCTCGTCGAGGAGTTGGAGAGACCAGCCGTCTACCGCCGCATGGTGGACGGCCACGGCCAGCACCGCTTCCTCCTTGCCCAGTTCGAGCAGGGTCGCGCGTAACAGCGGAGGCTGCTCCAGTGCCACTGGTCCTGAGACCGCCGTCCGCACGGCTTCCCGCAGCCCGGTTGCGGTGACCTGCCGGCGGGCGAGCGGGACGGGGCGTGGGGGCACGATCTCCTGCAGCGGTTGTCCATCGATCATGTGGAGCCGACTGCGCAGGGACTCGTGCCGACGCACGATGCCGTCCAGAGCGTCCTGCACGGAAGGGACGTCGATTGCACCGCGCAGGTGGTGTGCCCACGCCTCCACGTAGCTGGAGGGTCCGTCGCCGATTTGGTCGACGAGCCAGATCCCCTCCTGCTCATACGACATCGGATACAGCGACGGTACGTCTGCGCTCGTCTGCCTGCGGACGGAGCCAGGCGGGATCACGGACTTCTCCTTGCTCATGGGCCGGTGCGAGGACGTGGTGAGGAGGGCAAAGATGCCAGTAGCGCCGCAGAGTCGACCTTTCCATGCGTTGTGAGGGGGAAGGACGCGCACGGCCGGAGCAGGTGCGGGACCAGATATCGGGGCAGTCGCGCCGACAGAGCCTTCCGAACGGCCGCTGGGGAAGCGGCGCCTTGCTCGCCTGGCACGGTCGGCAGCGCAGGCACGTAGAACATGGCCAGGCGGACCACGCTCCCACCGCTGTCGGTTACGGGCAGCACCGTGCATTCCCGCACCCCGTGAACAGCCCGGCCAGCCGCCTCGATCTCCGCCGGTTCCACCCGGTGGCCAGCCACCTTGATCTGGCGGTCGCCGCGTCCACTGAAGTGCAGAAGGCCGTCCTGGTCCAGCCAGCCGAGGTCGCCTGTGCGGTAGATGCGCCGTGCGACTCCTTCGACTCGCACGGTGGGGAACTTCTGGGCAGTCAACTGCGGATCTGTCAGGTACCCCAGCGCCAGCCCGTCCCCGGACAGGCATATTTCGCCGGTCTCTCCGGGCCCGGCCGGCTGGCCGCCCCGCAGCACGTGGATCCCGGTACCGGGAACGGCGCGCCCCAGCGGTATGCCGCCTGTGAGATCACAGTCTTCTCGGTCGATTGCGTGGACGGAAGCGAACACACAGTTTTCGACAGGCCCGTAGCAGTTGCTGACTCTGAGCAGCGGATGCCTTTCCAGGCAGGTGCGGACGTGGGTGGCTGAGAGTCTCTCGCCCCCTACGAGGACACGGCGCAGCCCCCTAAAGGAGTCCACGTCCTCCTCCACAAGGAAGTTGAACAGCGACGTGGTAAGGAAGACTGTGTCGACCCGCGCCGTGCCCACCAGCGTGCGCAGCCCTCCTGGAAGAAGGTGGCCCGAGGGGTGCACCACGCAGGTACCGCCGGTCAGCAGCGTGCCCCAGACCTCGAGTGAGAAGGCGTCCCAGGACGCTGGCGCCACTTGGGCGATCACCCCGCCTACTGGCCACCAGTCGGTGTGCTCCCGGAACAGGCGGGTCGTCGCCCGGTGCGGGGAGAGCACCGCCTTGGATGTGCCAGAAGTGCCCGACGTGAAGAATACAGTGGCCGGATCGGCGCCGCTGATGCCGGACAGGGGAGCCGCGCCGGTCGCGGAAGCCGGCCAGGTGGCGGGGGGCGACCAGACAGGCACGGCGGTGTGCGTCGATGACGGCGCCGTGGCCACCAGTACCGGGGGGTTGAGCGCCTCCAGCAGGGCGTGGACTCGCTGGTCCGGCCAGCTCGGGTCCATCGCCGCGTAGGCTGCGCCGCACTTAAGCACTCCGAGCAGCACGGTGATCAACTGGGCCGAGCGCGGCAGGATCACAGGAACGATGCTTCCTCGGGCCACTCCCCGCTCTCGCAGCGCGTGCGCCACCTTGCCAGCGTCTGCATCAAGTTCAGCGTAGCTGAGCCGTTCCACACCACTGATCACCGCTGTTGCCCCAGGCTTCATCGCAGCCCGACACGCTACCCCCTCGTGGATCAGCACGGGGTTTGTCATCACGCGTCCTTGAGCTCAGCCACCGATCGCGCGAAGTCACCGAGGCAATCGCTGTCGAGAAGGACCTCAGGCTTGATCACGACAGCAAGTGTCTTCTCGATCCGGACGCAGATCCGCATGGCCTGAAGTGAGGTCCCTCCGAAGTCGTAGAAACCGTCGTCCAAAGTCACTGTGCCTGCCCGTAGGACCTCTTCGACGATATTCAGCACCACTTCAGAAGCCGACGCGGAAGGCATTCGGCCGGTGGTCATCGATGCATCATTCATCGGGTCTTCCGGTGCAGCGGGTTTGCTTGCCTGGGCAATTTTGGGCAGATTTGCCACCAGACTCCTCACTCGCGGGCAGCGTACTTTCGGCCATTCGAGGGAATCGGTTTCAGGACATAGTTCTGTGGATGTAGGAACGGCCTGTTGTAGCCACTAAACGTCGCCCAGGCCCTTCGGATCTCAAAAGGCCTTTTTCGGTCACGATCTTGCTGCCTGGCTGAAATCAGTGCAGTGCGGGCGCAGTAGTGATCCTCGCACCCCAGACGGAGTCCCGTTGACCGTGGTGCGATACGCCGGGGCAGGCCGCGCAATCTACCCGAATACCGCCAGGGCCATCACCCGGCAGGGCAGGGCCTTCAAAGCTTTCCGCAAGCAAGAAGCCCTCTCAGAACCTGTCGGGGCCCCGAGAGGGCTTCCGCGCCCCTGGGATCGGTGTGAACAGGGCCGCATAGCAGCCCTTGCATCCCCTCTCTCGGCTGGCCACTTACAGGAGATGGGGGCCGGGTTCTGCGCACCGCAACCGCCCGCCCGCGACTTCTTCCTGTGCCGGGGCCGCGGTAAGGCCGCTTCCGCAGGCGCGTTGTCTACAGGGGGCGAGCGGCCGTTGTGGCGTGGTCGGTGAAGCCGTGGCGCGCATAGAAGCGACGGGCTCCCTCGTTGGCGACGTAGGCCGTGACTTCCGCGCGCTCAGCCCCACGCTCCTTGGCCCAAGTGAGGAACTGCTCGACGAGTTGGGCACCGACGCCAGACCCGCGATGGTCGGGACTCACCCACATGGCAGTGAGGGTGGCGATGGGGAAGGTGGTCATGGGCGAGGGCTGGGCGAGGGTGCCAGTCAGGTAGGCGACAGCGCTTCCGTTCTGGCTGTCAGCGGTGAGGATGAGCCGATCCGGATCGTGCAGACCGGTGGCGAAGCGGTCCGGCCCGTATTCGCGCGGCCAGTTGGTGTTAATAGCCGAGTCGCGGCTGCCGGCGTCCTCTGCAAAGAGCGCGGCAGCACATTCGACGAGATTCGGAATGTCCTTTTCGATGGCGGTTCGCACCACGATGGGGTGAGCCTGGTATGTCGTCACGACACGCATCGTATCGCAGGAGACTTCCCGGAATGCGAAATTAAGCGGAACTCTAAACTCCGGAATGCGTGCATGCGCCAGGCGTGACGCAAGTAATCATCGGTAATGGGTGATCTTCGCCACAGCGAATTTCCTCTGTAACAACAAGGTCTCCCTGTGTTAGCTTCAAGAAGTCAGCAGTCGGGAGCGCTCCCATTCGGGGCGGATATCCCGACTTACGTTTGCGATTTGAGGAGCCTCAAATGGTGAAGACCTACGGCGAGCGTGACGACCTCTCGACCCGCGCCCCGGCCAACAACAACGTGGCCCCGGCGCCCACGGTTCGCTGGGCCTGAAGCTGAGGCCTTGCTGAACACGCTGAATTCTCAGCGGTAGCGAATGGGGTCGTTTCCATCCTCTGGAAGCGGCCCCATTCCGCGCACTCTGTTAGGTTTCACGGAAGGGCCACTTTCTTGACCGACGTGATCGCAGCCGAGGTAGACGTCCTTGAGGTGACGGCAGACCAGTCCTTACTGGTCACCCCCCACGGCGCCAAATTCATGCTCTCCACACCCGCACCGCTTCTCCGCGAATGGCTGGAGCTGCTGGACGGTAGTCGGTCACTGGAGGAGGCTCTGAAGTCCGCCCCGGAAGGCTACGACGAGATCGCTGCCGTGCTGCAGGAGGCGGGATGCCTACGCCCGGTACAGAACGGCGTGCTGGAGCGATGGGCCTATCGCATGGCGGATCCGGAAGCACCCTCGGTGCCGCTGGAGCGCGTGCGACTGGCGGTCACTGGAACAGAACAACTGCGGTCAGAGGCCGGCCCCCTGCTGAATCAGTTCCGCACGTACGAGAACGTGACGGCGGCCCAACTCCCCGAGTGGGCCGCCGACGCCCGCAGAGCAAGCCAGGTGCCGGTACTCCTCGCACTCTTCGACACCCCAGCTCACGCCCAACTGCTCGCACTGAACGAAACATGCGAAGCCGAGCGCATCCCGTGGCTGTCGCTCAGGTTCGAACTGGGGCAGGGTCTGATCGGCCCAGGAATCTGGCCAGGGCGGGGAGTAGACATGCGCGACGTCCTGGACCGCCGGCGGTCGGCCGCGGTCCAGGAGGACGTCTTCGACGCCCTGGCCCGTGACGAGGCTTCCATCCTGACGCGCACTACGCCATCCGAACTGCAGTGGATGCTGGCACAAGTCGCGACGCGTCTCCAGCGGTGGCTCATGGGGCTCATGCGCCCCGACCTGTATGAGTCGGAGCTGGAAATGAACCCTCTCTACCTCACCGTGCAGCACCACGAAATCATTCGCATGCCTCACCGACCCTACGCCGATGCCGACTACACTCCGCCACCCAAGTCCGTCGTAGGCCGAGAGACCGGCATCGTCACACGGGTCAAGCCCTGGGGAGCCCGGCAGGGCAACCCATCCAAGCTGCACACCTGCACGGTGGACGTGGCTCGCGTACGACGCGTCATGGAACTCTCCGCTGACCCGGCCGCGTTCGGCACGTCGTGGGAGTCCGCCGAAGCGGCACAACAGGCGGCGGTCGGCGAGGCCATCGAGCGCTACAGCGGCAACTACGTGGACCCCGCAAGGCTGGTGCACGGCTCCTACGCCTCGCTCACCGCCCGCGGGCTGAACGCACTCAGCCCTGCCTCGCTGGTGCTGTACTCCGAGACCCAGCACGCGACCCCCGGCTTCCCCTTCCCACGCTTCACCACCGAATCCGAATGCGCCTGGGTCAAAGGCTGGTCCCACACGAAGAACGCCGAGATCTACGTGCCGGCGTTCCTGGCGTACGTGGCCTGGCACGAGCACCCCGAACGAGTGAAGCACGACGAGCCGCTGTACGCCTATCCGAACCTGGCAGGCATTGCAGCCGGGCCCTCGAAGGACTTCGCGCTGATGTCGGGCCTGGAAGAGGTCATCGAGCGTGACGCGTCGATGGTCTGGTGGCACAACGCCAAGGCATTGCCCGCCATGCCGGATCGGCCCGAGCTGCAGGACCTGATCGCTGACCGGGCCGATGAGCTCCTGCCCCGGTACGTGCACCTGGACAACGAGTTCGGCGTTCCCGTCATGGCCTGCATCCTCGACTCGACCGTGAACGACACAGTGGTCATCGGCTTCGCAGCCCGCGACACCCCTCTGGCGGCGGCCAAGAAGGCCCTAGCCGAGGCGATCACCTTGCAGGGCAACGCCGCCTTCACACTGGACGCGGAAGAGCTCGCGGCTGAGATAGCAGCCGGCGCGCTGAACGGCCACAACCTCAAGCCCCACAGAGCCGACCGGCGCTATCTCGACAGCTACCGCCCAGACTTCCGGGACGTTGTTGACCTGCAATGCCAGGGCCAGGTGAACCTCGACCCGCGAGCCCGGGAACGCATTGCCCCGTGGACGGCCGATTTGCCTCAGGGCGACTGGGCCTCCCTGCCCTCACTGCCAGCGCGTTCCTTCGAGTTGTACCTCGAGCGGATTGCCGCCAGAGAGCTGGACGTCATCAGCGTGGATGTCACCACCGCCGATGTGGCACCCTGCGGCTTCCACGTGGCCCGAGTCCTGGTCCCAGGCCTCACCTCGAACTTCCCCGCCGCGTTCCCACAGCTTGGACGAGGCCGCGTGCAGCAGGCGGCCGTCACCCTGGGCTGGCACAGCGAGCCCACGCCCGAGGACGAGCTGAACTACTTCCCCCTCCCGCACGTGTAGAGCCGGAGCAGCAGTGAGCACACTCATATCCGTGGTCTATGACTCGCGTGGCGGCAAGACCCACCGAATGGCCAGCGCGATCGCTGACGGAGCGGAGAAACAAGGCGCGCAGGTCCACCTGATCAGGGTTGCGTCACTGAACGAGCACCAATGGGAGTTGATGGCAGCTTCGAACGGTGTGATCTTCGGGTCACCCACCTACATCGGAGGTCCCACCGCCAGCTTCGTCGCCTTCGCCGAAGAAACCGCCGGCCGGCAGATGACCTCCCACTGGACTGACACCCTGGCCAGCGGGTTCACCACGGGGGCAGCCATGGCCGGCGGCAAGCTGCACACCTTGAACTACATGCTCGCTCTTGCCATGCAGCACTCGATGATCTGGGCCGGGCAGTCACTGCCCGCGGGGTGGAACACCTCCACCAGCAGCCCGGACGACGCCAACAGACTCGGCTACCGGCTAGGCACAGCAGCTCAGGCGAACATCGATCAGGGCCCCGAAGGCCTGCTCGACAGCGACCTGGCCACTGCGACGGAACACGGACGACGCGTGGCCGAACTGGCCACCCGCATGCGACAAGGAGCCCAGGCGTGAACGCCGCGCTATGGAGAGACCGCCTGGGATTCCCGGACACCGCCCGGCGCAAACGGCTCGTCGTCACCGCCGCAGTCGACAGTCTCGGCACCGGTCTGTTCCTGCCGCTCAGCGTCCTCTACTTCGTCAACGTCGCCGGCATGGACGTCGCCGAGGTGGGACTCGCCCTGTCCATCGGCGCCGGCATCGCCCTGCTGGGCGGCCCTCACACCGGCACTCTCATCGACCGCATCGGCCCCGGCCAGATGGCCGCACTGTCCTGCCTCCTACGGACCGCAGCCTTCCTCGCCTACCTCGGCGTCGACCAGTTCTGGCAGATCATCGCCATCTCAGCAGTCGTGCTCTGGGGCGACAACGCATTCTGGCCAGCCAACTCAGCCATGATCATCGCGCTGTGCGGGCGAGAACAACGAGCCCGCTGGTACGCCCTCGGACGTACTGTCCGCTCCGTCGGCACAGGCCTCGGCGCGGCCCTGTCCGGAGTGATCGTGGCAACAGGCAGTGAAGGCACACGAATAGTGGTCTTGCTCAACGCGCTGTCCTTCGCGGTCGTGGCAGTGCTCCTCTACACATGGCGAGAAGCACGTGTAACCACGACAACCTCCGGCCAAGAAACGGAAGATGGCGAAGACAGCGCAGAAAAGCGAGCCGGACTGCGAAACGTACTGGCCGACCGGCCTTTCCTGCTCGTCGTGGCTTCCAACGCCCTGCTGGCCGTATGCGCCATGTCCCTGATCGTGCTGCTACCTCTGTCTGCAAACAGCCTCGCACCCGACGCCGTCTGGTTGCCCGGCCTGCTCTTCGCAGTCAACGGCGGACTACTCATGCTGGCCCAAGGCCCCGCCGTCCGGCGTATCGAAGCGAGTAGCCCCTCCCGGATGCTGCAAGCATCGATCGCCCTCTACGCCGCCGGTTTCGCCACCTTCATGATCACTCCAGACATCGGCGGCCTGATACCCATCCTGGCCATGACAGCTGCCGTGACGCTCTACACCGCCGGTGAACTGATCCACCCTCCCACCAGCGTGATCCTCGTGACAGACATGGCACGCGCTGACCTCCTCGGCCGATACCTGAGCGTCAATCAGCTCTCCTGGAGCGTGAGCCACGTAATCACGCCCGCCGCGCTGGCAGGTCTCTTCGCCTGGAACGCCCGTCTGCCCTGGCTCGTGCTGCTGGCCACCTGCGCGGCAACCTCGGGCCTGCTGGTACTTGCCACCCGCAACCTTCAACCGAAGGAAGCTGTATCGGCATAGAAGCGGCAGGGCACGAGAACGTCACCGGGGGACTTTTGGGTGGCTGTGTCTCGGTGCCGTCCTCGATGCGGCAGCCAGGGGCGCAAAGCCGCGGTCAGGAGGTGGAAGCCGCTTGCAGAGCGGCTTCCACCTTCTTCACCTGCCGGGCGACCAGGTACTCCGGCAGCACCGGCATGAGAGCAGCCTTCTTCTGCTTGGGCAGTGTGCTGCCAAACGTCTCGTTGAATTTGAACACGGCGAGGACATCCCCGATGCGCACCAGTCCGTACGCCGTGTGGTTGTCGATCCCCTTCGAGGAGAAGCCCATGTTCACCCTGAGCGACTCGTCACCTGGCTCCAGCGGTTCTCCAAGCGAGAGCTTCGCGTGCAACGAGTTTCCCAACACGGTTTTGTAGACCACCGACGGACAGTCCTGAAGCGACTTCTCAACCGCTGCGAGCACCCGTTTGGCCCCACCTGCGGGATAGCTCGTCAGCGCCACCGATCTAACCCCTACGGTGTTCGTCGGGTCGCTCAGGTACAACCGTGTATAGGCGGATGCGCCTTCTGCCCAGCCGTGTAGGAGCACCCTGAGCGCGGGCAGGCAGACCTCCGGCTTGGCGATGGTCACCCCCGCCTTCATGTCCGTTGGTGTTTCGCTGCTCAGACCTACGCCGTAGCGTCCCGATTCCCTCTCGGTCAGTCTCGCGGCTTCCAGTTCCCTCTGACTGAGTGAGCGCGCTTCAGGGGTGGCACTGGGGCTCGGACTGGAAGCCTGCGACGAGCACCCGCTCACTGCGGACACGGCAAGGACTAGCACCGCGGCTGCTGCACGGCTTCTTCGCCGACCAAGCCCGACGGGCTCACAGCCCGTGCGCGAACTACGAAACATCCCAGCCCCTCCCCGAACAATCCGGCCGAGAGCATAAGGCAGTCGCCGGACCTCGCATGCTTGTGGGGTGCCGCAGAATCGGCGCGAGCGCTGAGAGCGCGGGGGTTGAGCGCCGCTGCGGCCTTCTGCGTGACCTGACGCGACACGCCTCCCGCCCCATAGACGACTGCCTCGGGGCGGGCCTAGTGGTCTGTCCTGGATTCAGCAACTCCGAACAACGCCTTTGGCCAATGCCCCACCGCGTAGAGCGAGTTACAGCTGTGTCGGGATTCGGCGAAGTCCTGTCGATGCCTGTCCTGCCCCTCGCACATGGCTGCCTTTGGGCGAGTCGTGTCTCTGCGTTCTGGTCGTTACCTGCGGGAAGCCGCAGCTCAGGTTCTTGACATATGCAGAACACGTCTGGATAGGGTGCCTCCACTTTGATCATCTTGTGACTCCGGGGTGGGGATGCTGTGGAGTCGGGGGAGGCATGGGATGAGTGTGTCCATGTGGCGCCGCAGCATCGGTAAAACGTTCTTGACAGCGGTCGCGGTGGCCGTCGTGGGCGGTGTGCTGCCACCCAGCGCTGCGGCTCATGCCGTAACGGCCAACGCCGCAGCTGTACAGGACGCTGGGCAGGCTTCGGATGCCATTCCCGCGGAGGCTGAAACCGCGTCCACCCTCGCTGCCCAATCGGGGGAGCCGGTGGAGGTGCCGTTCGAGCGGACCGAGTATTCCCAGGTCTTCGCCCAGCCGGACGGCAGCTTCAAGCTGACGCAGTCGACCACCCCGCAGCATGCGAGGGCGTCGGACGGGTCGTGGAAGCCGGTCGACGTCACGCTGGCGAAGCGCGCCGATGGCCGCATTGCGCCGAAGAGCGCTGTCGTGGACCTTTCCTTCTCCGGCAAGGGCACCGGTTCCGACATGATCCGGATCGGGTACCGCAACGGGCACATGCTCACCCTGGGTTGGGGCCGTTCATTGCCCGAGCCGGTTCTGGAAGGCGATACGGCCACTTACCGTGAGGTGCTTCCCGGAGTCGATCTGCGTCTGACGGCGACGGCGGAGTCCTATCGCGAAGTTCTTGTCGTCAAGACACCGGAGGCCGCGGCCAGCCCGGAGTTGGACAAGGTGCTTTTCAGCGTCGACAGCGAGGGCCTGGAGGTCACGTCCACCATCAACGGCGGCCTGGCCGCGGCGAACGATGACGGGGTGGAGATATTCACCGGCCCGCCCGGCCGGATGTGGGACTCCGCAGGCGAGGCTCAAGCCGCGGGTGCTCAGCCCATGATGGGCGCGAGTACGGCTGCAGACGAGAGTCAGACCCCGGGTGAGGGCGGGGCAGAGGAGCCAGACCCGGCCGCCGGTCCGGGTGACGGCGACGCCTCGGCGGTCATGCCCGTGCAGGTCGCAGACGACAGCATCGCTGTCGTGCCGGACACCGATGTGCTGGAGGGTGCCCAGACGGTCTATCCGGTCTACATCGACCCCGCCGTCGGGATCGGGCACACATACCGCGCGGTGCTGTCCTCCGACGGCGACAGCTACTGGATGTTCGACGGGGCCGGCTACGGCATCGGCCGGTGCGGCTACAACTCGCAGGGCACCTGCACCACCGGTGCCTGGTACACGAACCGGATGTACTTCCAGTTCAACTCCGCGAGCGCCCTGCGCGGCAAGTACGTGCTCGACGCGACCTTCCGCGCCTATGAGACCTGGTCGTTCGACTGCAACCCGGCCTGGGTGGACCTGGAGCGCACCGACGGCATTTCCTCGGGCAGCAACTGGCCCGGGCCCGGAGGACCCAAGGCGGACAACAGCTGGGACCAGATGGGCGACCAATACGTCTCGGCCGGCCGCGGCACCGCGTGCTCCCCTGAGCAGCCGAACGCGTGGATCGAGTTCAACGACAACCCGAACGAGCCGGACGAGAACCTGAAGTCCACGGTGCGGAACTTCGCGGACGGCAAGATCGACAATCTGACGCTGATGCTGAAGGCGAAGGACGAGTCGGATGTCACCGCCTGGAAGCGCTTCGACGACAACGCCGAGTTGCAGGTGGACTTCGCTTACCAGCCCGGGGTGCCGACCCGCTACGGCCTGTGGCCGGGCAACCCCGGCGGCGACCCGGACGACGTGCAGTGCGCCACCTCCTCATCGAACCCCATCATCGTGACCCGGGCCGAGCCGTACGTGCAGGCGGCAGTGCAGACCAAGGTCGAGCACAACGCCGGAAGCTCCGAGGGATCGCTCCAGGCCGAGTGGGTGATGGAGCGCCAGCACTCCGGCACCTGGGTAGGCAGCTGGAGTGCCCACAAGCCCGACACCGGCTGGGATCCCGACGGCACCGTGGAGACCGCGAAGGTCTCCCCGCGAGCTGACAAGACGCTGTACCGGGTCAAGGCACGTACGCAGTCGCACTGGACCTATGACGGCAAGTCCGGGGATCTGTTCTCCTCGTACACGCCCTGGTGCTACTTCAAGGTCGACCTCGAGCGGCCGAAGCCCCCCGTGGTCACTGCCGTGGACGGCGGCATCTACACCCTGTGCGTCACGGAGGACTGCGCTGCGCAGGGCGGTCCAGGCATCCAGGGCAAGTTGCACTTCGCCCAGAACGCTGCAGACAGCGACGTCGTCAAGTACGAGTGGATGCTGCCCGGCATGACCAAGACCGACTTCGCCACGGGCGCGAGTGTGGATGAGCCCGTCACTCCCTTGGTCGCCGGCCGCCAGACCCTGCAGGTGCGCGGCTGGGATTCCGGCGGCTCGGGCGAATGGGCCCACGTCAAGATCAAGGTGCAGGCCGCAACCGGCGCGATCGGCCGCTGGCACTTCGACGACTACGCAGCCGGCTCACTCGAGAAGCTCGCCCGGGACACCGCCACCGAGGGCACCGTGCGGCACGACGCCACCATGTACACCGAAGGCACCGGGTTTTCCTCGCTGGCGCGCCGCGGCGGCGGTACCGACGGTACCGACCGGTCGCTGTGGCTGGACAGCACTGACCCGGCCAAGCAGCAGGGCTATGCGGCCACCTCCACACCACCGATCAACACCGGCGACTCCTTCACCGTTTCGACGTGGGCGTATCTCACCGACGCATCGGCCAACAGGGTGGTCATGGCCCAGCCCGGCACCAATGCGAACGCGTTCGCCCTGTACTACTCGACCGCCTACAACGCCTGGGTGTTCAACCGCACCGACCAGGACAAGACCAGCCCTGTGTTCATCCGCTCCCTTGCCGAGGAGGAACCTCAGCTGAAGGTCTGGACGCATCTGGCCGGCGTGTTCAAGACCGAAGGCGATGACGGCCTTGCGGACACCGACCCGACCAACGACACCATCCAGCTGTTCGTCAACGGCCGGCCCCAGGGCCAGCCGGTCAAGCTGGCCAGTGCGGCCTCCACCTACCAGCCTTGGTCAGCCTCCGGAGGCTTGCAGTGGGCCCGCTCGGTCAAGTCTGGTGTCGGAGGGGAGTTCTTCCGTGGGCGACTCGACGAGACAGCCGTGTGGCAGCAGGCACTGACCGAACCCCTGATACGTGCCGAAGGCGAGCTGAAGGAGAACGAGGCTGCGGCCACCGAGCTGGTGGCGCACTGGGACGCCACCAAATCGACGGGTACCACCCTGGCGGAGACGACCGGTTACCCCATTACCGGCATGGCCCTGGCAGGGAGCGCGCAATTCGCAGAGACCCCGCAGCTGCTCACGCTGAACGGCACCACCAGCTATGCCTCCACCAGCGGGCCGGCGGTCGACGAAACCGGCTCCTTCACCGTCAGCGCCCTGGCCCGGGCGGACTCGGCCAAACTGGTCGGCAAGGCGGACGGCTACACCGTCACCATCGCGAGCCAGAAGATCGGCAACGAAGCGTCCTGGGCCCTGAAGCTGGTCAAGCTGGCCGACGACATCGACCGCGACAACAAGCCTGAATGCCTATGGCGCTTTGAGCGCACCAAGGTCGACGCGAACGGAAACAAGGCTTCCGCGACGCAGGTGTCGGCCATCGCGGTGGCGGTGCTGGACGAACTCGTCCACGTCACAGGGGTGTACAACGCCGCTGAGTCATTCGCGGACGGCGATGCAACCCGGTTCGGCAAGCTCCACCTGTTCGTCGGCGCTGACGACCAACAGGATGACTCCACCGAGCCCAACTTCGCCGACCCGCAGCAGGGCACCGGTGAACTCGCCATCGGCCGGAGCCACACCAGCGGGGCGCCCGGCGAGTACCTGCCCGGGGCAGTACAGCAACTGCGGATCTGGGCCGGGGCGATGGAAAGCCGCCAGATCGCCGAGCGGGTCCTCGGCGAACCGGCCACAACCACCGGCTAGCCGGATCCTCATGGGCGGCCGCCGAGACCGGCACGCCGCCCACCTCAGCAAGCAGGGCAACGACGCGGATTCAGACGTGCACCTTGGTGCGGGTCAGACGATGACGATGGGCGGAACAAGGCCATGAAGGCTGCACACCGAGCAGGGCGGCGACGCTGGATGGGCCGGGCGGCTGCCGTATTGGCGCTGGCCATGGTGCCGAGCCTGCTGGGGCCCACCGAGTTCCAGGCCGAGGCCAAGGACAAGGGACTCGGCCGCCCGAAACTGCCCGCGCCGCGGGAAGCCGATCTGCGCCCGCTCAAGGCCAAGCCGGACAAGAAGAGCGCCGCCGCGTTGAAGAAGGCGGAAGCCGCCGACAAGGCCGCGGCACGGCGTGCCCGTGACGAACAGGCGGCCAAGCCTGTGTGGCCCACGCCCGGATCCGTCACCATGGACGTGCCCGCCACCGGCACCGCTCGTGCCAAGGCAGGTTCCCTGCCTGTCACCATCGCAGCCCCCAAGAAAAAGCACGCCAAGGCAGCCGATGAGGTAACCGTTACGGTCCTGGACCGCAAAAAGGCCAAAGCCGCAGGCGTCGACGGGGTGATGCTCACCGTCACCGGCAACGCCACCGGAGCCGCCCGACTGGCCGTGGACTACCGCAAGTTCGCGGTAGGCGGCGCCGACTTCGCCGGTCGGCTCCGCCTGGTTCAGCTGCCTGCCTGCGCACTGACCAAACCCCACAAGCGTGCCTGCCGAATCCAAAAGGAACTGCCCTCCACCAACAATCGCCGCACGGCACGGGTGACCGGGGACATCACCGTGCCCAAGCCGGCCACCACCCCCACGCCCGACCGGCCCGCTGCTGAGCAGACGACACAGCCGCGCCAGATGGCCTTGCTGGCCGTCACCGCAGGGGCCAGCTCCGGACTGGGCAACTACAAGGCCACCCCGCTTGCGGCATCGTCCGCGTGGCAGGCCGGCGGCTCCTCCGGCTCCTTCTCCTGGAGCCACCCGCTCACCATCCCCGCCCCCGCGGCCGGCCCGGAGCCAGATCTGGCCATCTCCTACGACTCCAGCAGCGTGGACGGGCGCACCGCCAACACCAACAACCAAAGCTCCATGGTCGGAGAAGGCTTCGACATCACCTCCTCCTACGTCGAGCGCAAGTACCACTCCTGTGACGACGACGGCGAGACCGGCAAGTACGACCTGTGCTGGAAGTACACCAACGCCTCACTCGTGCTCAACGGCAAGGCCTCGGAACTGGTCAAGGACGACACCAGCGGCGAGTGGCGGCTGAAGAACGACGACGCCTCCAAGGTCGAGCTCCTGCTGGACACCACCCTCGGCAACGGCGACGGCAACGGCGAACACTGGCGCATCACCACCGGCGAGGGCACCAAGTACACCTTCGGCCTGCACAAGCTGCCCGGCGCTCCGTCCGGCGAGCGCACCAACTCGGTCTGGACCGTCCCCGTCTTCGGCGACGACCAGGGCGAGCCCGGCTGGGGGAACTCCACCACCTTCGGCGGACGAGCGGTGACCCAGGCATGGCGGTGGAACCTCGACATGGTCGAGGACACCCGCGGCAACGCCATGACCTACTGGTACGCCCAGGAGAAGAACTTCTACGCCAAGAACGGCGTCGACACACCGGGCACCGAATACGTCCGCGGCGGCTACCTGAAGGAGATCCGCTACGGCCAGCGCGCCGACGCACTGTTCACCGGCACCCCGGCCGCCTCGAACAAGGTCACCTTCAACGTCGCCGAGCGCTGCCTGGCCGCATCTCCCGGCTGCAACACCCTGGATGAGGCGCACCGCACCAACTGGCCCGACGTACCCTACGACGCCATCTGCAAGACCGGCGACGCCTGCACCGGCCAGACCAGCCCCACCTTCTTCACCCGAAACCGGCTCACCAGCGTCGACACCTACTTCTGGAACACCAAGCTCACCACCCCCGCCTTCGACCAGGTCGACTCCTACCGGCTCAAGCACCTCTACCTCGACCCCGGTGAGGTCGGTGACTCCTCGGACCAGTCGCTGTGGCTGGACGAACTCCAGCGCGTCGGCACCTACGGCACCGACATCGAGCTGCCGGCCCTGAAGTTCGGCCACGAGATGTTCACCAACCGTGTCGACGGCAAGGCCGACAACATCCTGCCGCTGGGCAAGCCACGCCTTGCCACCATCGTCTCCGAGACCGGCCAGCAGACCACGATCAACTACATGCCGGCCGAGTGCACCGCCGCCATGACCAAACCGGCCGAGGACAACAACACCAAGCGCTGCTACCCGATCTACTGGTCCCCCAACGGCGGCTCCGTCCCGCAGCTCGACTGGTTCCAGAAGTACCCCGTCTCCGACGTCCGCCTCACCTCCGTCTACGGCGGCACCCTGGCCGTCAACCACCACTACGACTACTCCGGTGGCGGCGCCTGGCACTACAACGACGACCCCATGACGCCGCAGAAGGAGCGCACCTGGTCCATCTGGCGCGGCTACGGAAAGGTCACCCACACTGTCGGCGACGACACCGGGCCGAAGTCCAAGGACGTCACCGTCTACCTGCGCGGCATGCACGCCGATAAGCAGAAGGACGGCTCCACACGCACCGTTGAGGTCTCCGGGATCAAAGCCGCACCCATCGACGACCTCGACCAGTACGCCGGCTTCACCCGTGAACAGGTCACCTACGACGGCGCCGACGAGATCTCCGGAAAGATCAACGACCCCTGGTCGAAGAAGACCGCCACCCAACACAAGTCCTACGCCGACACCGAGTCCTACTACGTCCGCACCGAAGCCAGCCACGCCCGCACCCGGGTGACCTCCGGCATCACCGCCACCGACAAGACCCGCACCACGCAGACGACGTACGACGACTACGGCATGCCCGTGACCGTGGAGGACTCCGCCACCGAGGCCTCGGGCGACGAGGTGTGCACCCGCACCTGGTACGCCCGCAACGCCACCGCCGGACTCACCGCCTTGGTCTCCCGCCAGCAGGTGGTCGCCAAGAAATGCACCGTCGCGACAAGCCAGTTGGACCTACCGGCCAACGACGCCCGTCCCGGCGACGTGATCGGCGACACCGCCACGTCCTACGACACGACCACATGGTCGGCGGACCAGGTGCCGACCAAGGGCGAAGTCCGCTGGATCGGCCGCGTCAATGGCTACGACGCCTCGGACAATCCGATCTGGCAGAAGGTCACCGAGACCACGTACGACACCCTCGGGCGCGCGACCCTGGTCACGAACAACGTGGGCAGCCGTACCCGCACCACGTACGTCCCGTCGACTGCCGGCCCTTTGACCCAGATGGACGTCTACAACGACAAGGACCACAAGACCGTCACGGTCATGGACGCCAGCCGCGGCCTTCCCCTGAAGACAACCGACCCCAACAACAGGATCACCGAACAGAGCTATGACAGCCTCGGCCGACTGACCGAGGTGTGGCTGGCCAACCGCTCCCACGTCCTGGGCCAGGGCGGCAACTACAAGTTCGGCTACAGCATCTCCAACACCGAACCCTCGTGGCTCTCCACCTCAGTCCTCGGCAAAACCCAGTACAACACCAGCTACGAGATCTACGACGCGCTCCAGCGGCCGCGCCAGACCCAGGCTCCCTCTCCGCGCGGTGGCCGGATCGTCAACGAGACCCTCTACGACGACCGCGGCCTGGCAGTCGAATC
This sequence comes from Streptomyces cyaneochromogenes, assembly GCF_003963535.1. GTDB lineage: Bacteria > Actinomycetota > Actinomycetes > Streptomycetales > Streptomycetaceae > Streptomyces > Streptomyces shaanxiensis. The sequence continues at coordinate 10,581,778 of NZ_CP034539.1, forward strand.
CAACGCAGACCTGTGGGAAAGTGCCACCGCCCCGTCCGGCGAACTGGTCGCCACCGCGGGCGGCTCCGCTCCGCTGCACACCGACACCAGCTACGACGCCACCGGACGCCCGACCCAAGTGGTGACCAAGACCTACAGCACCACCCGCTGGACCACCACCACCAGCTACACCGGAGACTCCGCCACCACCACCGCGCCCGCCGGAGGCAAAGCCGTCACCCTGCTGAGCAACCTGCTCGGACAGGTCACAGAGAGCCGCGAATACCCCAACCCCACACCGACCGGTACACCGGCCATCACCGCCTTCACCTACGCTCCCGGCGGCCAGACCAAGACCGTCACCGGCCCGGACACCAAGCAGTGGTCCTACGGCTACGACCTCAAGGGCCGCCGCACCACCGCCACGGACCCGGACAGCGGCACCACCAAGTCGACGTACACCAGCCTTGACCTGCTGGACAACACCACCGACGCCGAGGACAGGAAGCTGCTCTACGGCTACGACTCCCTCGGCCGCAAGACAGGCCTGTGGCAGACCGACAAGACCGACGCCAACAAGCTCGCAGCCTGGACCTACGACACCGTCGCCAACGGTAAGGGCTACCTGGATTCAGCCACCCGCTACGTCGGCGGCACCACCGGCAAGGCCTACGCCCAGAAGGTCACCGCCTACAACAGCCTCTACCAGCCCCTGTCCACCCAGCTGCAGCTGCCCGCAGCCGCCGATGAACCCCTCGTCGCCGCAGGAGTCCCCCAGACCCTGGACTTCGCCACTGCCTACAACGTCGACGGCACCATCCAGTACACCCGCGAGCCCGCCGTCGCAGGCCTGCCCGCCACCGGCACCCAGACCTACGAACAAATCGACTACACCTACAACACCCTCGGCATGCTCAACACCGCCAAGGGAGTCACCGGTTACCTGCTCGGCACCACCTACACCACCATGGGCCTGCTGGAGCAACAGACCCTCGGCAGCGACTCCGCCGGCAAGAAGGTGTACGTCGCCAACCAGTACGAAGACGGCACCCGCCGTCTCAAGGAGTCGGACGTCACCACCGACACCCACAGCTACATGCTGCAGGACCTGAAGTACACCCACGACGACGCCGGCAACATCACCGCCATCTCCGACACCGCCACCTGGCAAGGAACCTCCCAGGCCGACCACCAATGCTTCGCCTACGACGGCCACCGCCGCCTCACCGAAGCCTGGACACCCAAAACCGCCGACTGCTCCACCACCGGCCGCACCACCTCCAACCTGGGCGGAGCCGCCCCATACTGGTTCAGCTACACCTACAACAGCGCCGGCCAGCGCAAGACCCAAACGCAGCACGGCGCTTCCGGAGACACCGCCGTCACCTACACCTACGGCACCGACACCGGACAGCCGCATCCGCTGACCAAGACCGAGACGACCGTCCCGGGAAGCTCCACCCCGACCACCGAAACGTACAAATACGACAAGGCCGGCAACACCACCAGTCGGCCCGGCACGCAGGCAACCCAGACGCTGAGCTGGAACAGTGAAGGCAAACTCGCCCAAGCCAGCGAGCCCGCCGCCGAAACCAAGCCCGCCACCAGCACGCAGTACCTCTACGGCCCGGACGGACAGCTCCTGATCCGCCGAGCCGCCACAACCGACGGCGAGACGGTCCTGTACCTCGGCAGCACCGAGGTGAAACTCACCGTCTCCAACAGCGGGGCGAACAAGGCCCTCTCAGGCACCCGCTACTACGCAGGCGGCGCCGTACGAACGGCCGACGCAGGAACCACCAGCCTCTCCTTCCAGGCCGGCGACCACCACGGCACCATGAGCCTGACCGTCAAGGACAACACAGCCCAGCCCGCCACCCGCCGCTACCTCACCCCCTTCGGAGCCCCCCGCGGCAACGAACCGTCCACCTGGCCCGACGACAAGGCATTCCTCGGCAAACCCGCCGACGACACAACCGGGCTCACCCACATAGGGGCCCGCGAATACGACCCCACCCTTGGCCAGTTCCTCAGCGTCGACCCCTTGCTGGAAACCGACAAACCTCAGACCCTCAACGGCTACAGCTACGGCGCTCAGAACCCCGTCACCCACTCCGACCCCACCGGCCTGGGCCTCGCCTGCGGCCGAGACACCGGCTCGCCGGAAGAATGCGGAACCGGTGTCGTCACCCACGGCGACGGCTCCCTCTCCAAGGACGGCAACCCGACAGGCGGAGGAGTCGCCCCCGGCTACGCCGGCACCAACCAATCCAGCGGCACGAACGGCGGCAACAACAAGGGCAGCACGAAGCAGCCCGAACTCGTTCCCGGCGTGGAGATCCCCACCGAGGAATACCTCCGCAACATCGGTTACGACCCGTTCGGGAACCAGACCTACAGCCAGCTCCTCGTCCGATGGGCCGAGAACCTGTGCTACCAGAACTCGGGAAGCCCCGAGTGCAACGCAGCCCACCAACTCGGCTGGATCAGACCCTCAGGCGACTTCCTCGAACTCATCGGCGTACGAGACGCCATCCGCTGCGCGCAGGGGAGCGTCAGCGGCTGCGTGTGGACGGTGGCTGGGCTTCTGCCTGTGGGGAAACTCGCCAAAGCGGCAAATCTCATCAAGAAGGGCGACACGGAGGCCGCCCGAGCGCTGGCCTGTCTCAGGCCGAGTAGCTTCCTGCCAGGCACCCAAGTACTCATGGCCGACGGCTCGACCAAGGAAATTGAGGATCTGCGGATCGGTGACCAAGTCTTGGCGACGGATCCTTGGACAGGGGAGACCTCACCACAGAAGGTGACCGCTGAACTCCTCAGCGAGGGCTTTAAAAACCTGGTAAAGATCACCGTTCAGGAAGAGACGGACGACAAGCAGACGCTTACTGCCACAGAAAACCACCCCTTCTGGGTCGTTAACGCAGGCCAGTGGGTCGACGCTGGCGACCTGAAGCTCGGCCAGTGGCTCCGCACATCAGCCGGCACTCTTGTTCAGGTCAAGGCCATCCAGCGCTGGACTCAGAGCGCACGCGTACACAACCTGACCATCGCTGGCCTGCATACGTACTACGTACTCGCGGGTTCTCACCCTGTACTCGTACACAATGCAGGAAGCGTTGGAGCGTGCCCGGAATCAGGAATTGACCACGGAGCCCTAGGGGCATTTGCGACGGCGGACCGGCTGGCTGCCGAGGGGTATCAGAACATCACAAAAGAGGTTCGATTCCTTGACAGTAATGGCGATGTATTCATCGCTGACTTCATAGCAAGGCGACCGGATGGTGCGTGGGTAGCGGTCGAGGTAAAGACTAATACCGGCCCTCTCACGCCCAACCAGTCGACCGGCTACCCTGAACTCACGACTACTGGCGCAGTGCTCCAGTCGAGCAAATTGAAGCAATATGGTTTCAAGAAGGGTGATAAGGTCCGGATGGAAACCGTGGAAATCGATCACTGGCTCTGCCCGGACTGCTGATGAGCCGCATGACCTGTGGATGCGTGACGAGGGGTGGCCAGAGAGGTTAACAGATGGGCTCGAAGGTTTCGGTACTTGCTTTTGCTCACCAGACGCCCCGCGAGGTGCTTCACTCCGAGCTCGTTGACGATGCAGTTTCCTCGCGTCGTCTGGTTGAACGCATCCTGCCGGACCAGGGCATGGAACCTGTGGGGCCAGTGACTCTCGACGAGGCTCTCTGGCCCCTCCCGGGGATTGCGTGCGCCGGCAGCTTCGAAGGCCTGGAGCTGATTACCTCGCAGGATCTCCGTGAGCGTCGGCCCAGCGACCTGACCGACGATATCCATAGATGGGGAGATGATCGGAGCGCCTTTGCTGTCTTTATGGACAGCATTGTCGGATGGGCGGCATTCGCAATGTGGGATCACGGCCGACTGAGGAGATCTGTCAGTATCTCCCATGAGGAAGGAATCATCGAGGATGAGGGTGTGCGATTCACATTTGAGCAGACCTATTGGGATCGCTCCCTGAGTTCCCGTCTCGGATTCCACCCTATAGAGCTTGGAAACGAAGCTCTGCGGGCATTCTTTGGATTTGTTCTAGAAGGTCGTTGGGATCAGCATTGCATCGATCCGGAGGAAATCGCGGTGACTGAGTACCGTGCCCAGAATGCGGGATATCGTCAGCAACTCATTCGAGAGCGAGCGGCTCGAATGATTCGGCGTGCCTGACTCCCGAATTGGGTGAATTAGGTGACAAGTCGATGACTTTGACTATTTATCGTGAATTCCTGATGTCGACTTTATCGGACAAGATCGGTGTCCTGGCGGGACATGCTTTCATATGTAGGGTCTGGTCTGAGGTGCAGGGTGTCCGAGTGTATCTGCGAGGAATATCAGCCGCTCATCGTTTAAGGCAGATCTCTGAGATGGTTGGGGTGTTGGTTAAAGTCTCAATAGCCCTTTTGTGGTTCCCTGGGCGCCGATCCTGACAGGGCGTCGGCGTAGTCGTCGGGCGTCCGTTGCGTGATCACGTGAGCTGAAGGAGGGCGAGCGGACGGATCCCTGCTCACGGACGTACGCCTCGGAGCTGTTGCGTCTGCAAGCACCGTCAGGTGGAGCGAGCCGACTGTGCTGGGGGATGATCTCCTGCGTGGCTGAAGAGGCAGGTACTGGTGCGGACGACGCTTGTCTATGGGATGAGCGATTGAGCTGGGCGTTCGGACTGATAGCGGATGATCCGGCTGCGAGGACCGCAGCGCTTGCCCATCTGGCTGAGGCACGGAGGCAGGTCGTGGACGCGCTCGGTCGGTTCAACGAGATGTGGCGGCTGACGCGGCCCCTGGGAGCGGACGAGCAGTACCGGGAGCCGGCCATTCTCAAGGCGCGTCGGAGGTGTCAGCAGGCGCAGAGACGTTCGCTGCCCGACGGGCTGTGGAATCGCCCTGCGAGCGAGGATCTGGCCACTTGGCCGGGGTTGCCCTACGCGTTGCTCTTCCTGGAGTGGGAAGCGAGATTCCCCCAGGACTGGACGCAGCATGCGAAGGCGTGGGGTACGAAGGAGAGCCTGATCCGGGAGGTGGCCCGTGCTCGCCAGGAGGAGGCCGTCAAGGCGAAGCTCACCGACCTGGTAGAGATCGTCGTCCACCGTGCGTATCGCTGCAAGGACCGCGAGTACGTGCGGGTTGCCCGGGCCGTCGACAGCGCTGACCTGCGCGGCAGGCTCGATCGGGCAGCCGAGTCCGACAGTCCGTGGGCCCGGTGCCATGCAGGGTATGTGCTCTGGCTCCTTGACCGCCCTGACCTGCCAAACACCCGTCATGTCTGGCAGACCTGGGTGGCAGGCAAGGCTGCGGCGTTGATGTGACCTGAGGACAATGCCGGGAAGGTCCCGTGCTCATGGAGTGCTCTACGCCCTCGTGACCTGCCTGGAAGACCATGCCTGCCCACGCATCATCCGCAATCCCGCTCGCCCTTGACCAGCTCCGAGAGCATCTCGACGTCGGCCCCGGCGAGGTGCCCGGCCTGCTGGAGCGGCTGACCCAGGTGCCGGACCCGCGCGATCCGCGCGGAGTGCGGCACGCCCTGTCCTTCGTCCTCGCGCTGACCGCGTGCGCGGTGCTGGCCGGGGCGACCTCGCTGCTGGCAGTCGGCGAGTGGATCGCGGACGCGCCACCGCAGGTACTGGAGGGACTCGGCGTGTGCCCTGATCCGGTGCTGCCTCGGCGGCTGGTCCCGGCCGAGGCTACGGTCCGCCGACTGCTGACCCGCATCGACGGAGACGCCCTGGACCGGGCGGTGGGCGGATGGCTTGCCGATCGTCGGCCTGCGAGTGCCGGGCTGCGCGGATTGTCCGTGGACGGCAAGTCCCTGCGCGGCGCGGCTAAGGCTCGGGGGCGGAAGATCCACCTGCTTGCTGCGGTGGAGCACACCACCGGGCTCGTCCTGGCTCAGCTCGACGTCGGCGAGAAGACAGGGGAGACCAGGCGCTTCCAGCCGCTGCTGGACAACGTCGCCGACCTGGCCGGAACCGTGGTCACCAGCGACGCGCTCCACACGCAACGCGAGCATGCCTCTTATCTCCTGGGCCGCCGGGCCCACTACATCGCCATCGTCAAGGGCAACCAGAAGAACCTGCGTAAGCAGCTGAAGTCCCTGCCCTGGAAGGACATCCCGCTCCAAGGCCGCACCCACGGCACAGGCCACGGCCGCGCCGAGATCCGTCGCATCAAGGTCGCCACCGCGGGCAACCTGCGCTTCCCCGGCGCCCGTCAGGCCGTGCAGATCAAGCGCCGACGAACCGACCGCAAGACCGGCAAGACCACCCTCACCACCGTCTACGCGGTCACCAGCCTGACCGCCGAGCAGGGCACTCCCGCCCAGCTCGCGAAGCTCATCCGCGACCACTGGAAGATCGAAGTCCTGCACTACGTCCGCGACACCACCTTCGCCGAGGACGCCTCCCAACTGCGGACCGGCAACGCACCCCGCGCCATGGCGACCTGGCGCAACCTTGCCGTCGGCGCCCTGCGAATGAATGGCGTGAAGAACATCGCCTCCGGCCTCCGCCGCAACGCGCGCGACGCCCGCCGACCCCTCGAGCTCCTCGGCCTCGCGTGATCACAAAACAGACGCCCGCCGACTACGCCGAAGCCCTGGCCGATCCTGCACCATGCGTTAGGCCGCGCTGAGCGCGGTGGGGTGAGTGTTGATCCAAGAGAGGCCGCCGAGGTCAAGGTGGTGCCGGGCGCGGGTGACGGCGACGTAGGCGAGGCGGGCGTCGGTGTCGCTGATGGGTTCTGGAATGGGCTGTCCTTGGGCGTCGTGTTGGTCGGTGTCCTTGGGTGGGGGGAAGTCGTCGGCGATTTTGACGGTGGGCCATTCGCGGCCTTTGGCGGTGTGGGCAGTGGAGACGGTCACGTCGGCATGCTGTTCGTCGGTGAGCTGGTCTACTGCGGTGAGGATGGCGTCGGGTCCGTGGGTGTCGATGAGGTCGACGAAGGGCTGGACGTCGCGTCCGGCGGGGTCGTGTGCGGCGTAGTCCTGCAGTTCGCCCCAGGAGTTGAAGAGCACGAGCTCGGGGTGAGAGGTGCTGCGGCCGCCTTTGAGGTCGCGGGCGGCGAGTGCTAGTGCCGCCAGCTGCTGCTTTCCCCGGGTGAGTGCGACACGGTGGCCTTCGGAGAGCAGGCGCATGACTTCTGCCATGGCTCCGATGTTGGTGCGGCACAGCACCACGTCAGGGCAGTCGAGATGGCCGATCTCGGTGGTGATGGTGTCGGTGCCTGTCAGGCGGATGGGGGCGTCGGCGAGGGCCAGCCACCGGTTGGCTTCTTTGGCGATCAGAGGGCCGAAGCGGAAGGATCGGGTCAGGGTGAGAGCTGTGGCATCGAAGCCGGTCATCACGTCGCGTGCGCCGCGCCAGCCGTAGATGGCCTGAGCGGAGTCGCCCACCATGACGAGCTGGGCGTGGCGGCGCTGGGCGTTGAAGACCTCCTCTAGGACCGGGTTGGTGTCCTGGGCTTCGTCGAGGAAGAGAAAGTCGGCTTCGAGCTTCGGCTGGGTCAGGGCCCACATTTTCAGGTAGTGGTCGTGCTCGAAACGCAGCACACCTTGATCGGGGTTGTGTAGATCGGCCCAGGCTTTGGTGGCGAACGGCAAGGCTGCCTCGGCGAGTTGAGCGTGCTCGCCCGAGGTGTTCAGGCCGCGCAGGTGCGGCACGTGGTGGTGGGCAAGGGCGCGGTCGGCGGAGTGGCAGTAGCGGGTCACGGTGCGCAGCACGGTGTGGGAGAGCGCCCTGGGGTTGATCTTGTGATCGCCGATGCGGACCGGCCGGGTGATACCGAGCGCCTGCCCGCTCTTCCAGGCAGGTTGGCGGGGACTGTTGAGACGATCCCTGTAGCGGTGGCCGAGGGCGGCGTAGGCCGTGGCGTGGGCGGTCTGGCACTTCACGGTGCGGGGGAAGCGGGCCGCGGCGTCCCGGGCGATGTCCTTGTTGAAGGCGAGGTAGCGGCCGCTGCGCTGGGCGCTGGCAGCAAGTAGACAGAGCGTGCTGGTCTTCCCCGTTCCGGCGCCGGCTTGCAGGACGAGATGGTGACCGGCCCGGAAGGCGTCGGCGGCGTGGGCCTGTTCGTCGGTGGGCGTGTGCAACAAGGGCTCCGGGAAAGAGAGAAGCATCGAGGGCAGAGGAGGGATGCCTCTAGCGGCTGTGCTGGGCAGCTGCGCCAGGGTCCTACGGTGCCGGCGGCGCGCAGCGGTGATGACGGCAGCCGACGCGACGTGCCGCGCTGGCCAGGACCTCTTCGGGCGTGTGATGGGCGAGCAGGCTCGCGAGCCGGTCCTCCAGACGTTCGGCGCGCTCGCGTGCATCCCGGTCCAGGGCCGCTCGCACGCGTCGGCCGAGCACGTCCTGCGGACGCTGCCCCAGGGCAGATGCGTCACGGCAGAGAACCTCATGGGTAGCGGAGTCGAGGTCAACGTTGAGCAGGACCTGACCGTGCCGGTCCGGGTAGTGCGTGGTAAGGACGTCGATGGGCAACCACGGGCCCAGACGGCGCCGCAGCCCATGCAGGGCGCGGCCGGGACCGTGCGCGCTGTGCACCACCATCAGCCTGGTGCGGTCCGCATTTGCTGCCAGGGGCACACGGTGACGGGCATGGCGGATCTCGCCGGGGGCGGCGGGCCTGGTCAGGGTGATCTCGACTGCATGGTGCACAAGGTGTCCGGTCACGGCCGAACCGCCCGGCGTACGCGGCTTGCAGGCCCAGGGCGTCGGTTGCGATCGGGCAGGCGGGTGTGGATGTGCTCGTGATGGCGTAGGGGTTCGAAGGGCTCCCAGTCGGCCACCGCCAGGTCGGCCGCCGCCGGTGTGGCGGCGTGCTGCGGGCACCGCTGCACACGCCACCGCATCTGCTCGGCATACGGCAGTCCGCCCAGGTCGTAGATCGCCATAACCTCAGCGGGCAAGGCCAGTTGACCGCTCGTTGCCGTGGCCGGGACCAGCCTCCAGGTGCCGGGCGGGGCGTCGGATGTCAGGAGCGGGCTGGTGCAGCGGTTGCGGCGCCGGGTCTGGGCGACGCACTGGATCTCCTCCACCGGGCGGGCCGCGAGGTAGCGGATATACAGCAGCTGCACGATGGGCCTGGCCGGGCGGCAGACGGCCGGCGCGGGGGCCTGTGGCGAGGGCGGGGGAGGGGCGAAGGCGCCGGCCTCGATCAGGCGCCGGGAGTTCACGGCCAGCGACCGGCGTAGCCCGGCCAGTTCGGGGGGAGTCGGGTGAGCATCCCGGGCGGGGCAGACGACGGCGTGCGGCAGACGGCACCAGCTGCTGCCGTCCCCGGCAGGGTGGGCGACACCGCAGCTGACGTGCCAGCGGCACGCGGCGGGCACCCGGGCGGCCGGAAGTTCCTGGGGATGGAGACGGACGGGCCGCTCAGTGCTGCGGTGGTACCACTCGATCCGGTTGCCGCACTCGCGGCACCGGCCGCTTTGACCGCACCGCAGCAGCCGGCTGACGCTGCCGGGGGAGACCTGCAGAGAGCGGCGCACGCGATGGGCGACGACCGGGCTGCCGTCCCAGTGCCGGGCCGAGGGATGTGGTGTGGGGCGCATGCGGGCGAACCTGCCAGCCAACACGCCGGATCCATGGCGGCAGTGCCGCCGGATCACCCGGCCAGCCCCACTAGGTGCGACTGGAGTGCGAATGCCTGAATGAACGTTCGAGATTTTCTTGCCGGCTGGGTGATTTCCGGCATCGGCTCGGGCGGCGTGTCAGGCCTCGGTGGGCCCAGGCAGGTCATGCCCGCGGCACAGGGTGCCGAAGAGCTCGTCGAGCGGGGTCTGCAGGGCGTGGGCGAGGGCATGCCAGGTCTTCAGTGTGCCGATGGTGCGGCCCTGCTCGATCTCGATGACGGTGCGCCTGGCCAGGCCGCTGCGGGCGGCAAGCTCGTCATAGGTCCACCCGCGCGCGGCCCGCAGACGCGCGAGCTCCAACCGCAGCGCGTCGAGGTCCGGATCGGGCGGCAAGATCGTCACCCGTCCATCCGAAGGGGCAGACCCCTGCCCTGTCAGTGCAGACCTCTGCCCTATTTCCCCAGGTCGCGGCAGCCGTCAGAGGGCAGACCTCTGCACTACGGTGGGCGACCGCCCCACAACCAAAGACACACCGGCGCGCACGCGACAGGAGGACCACGCGCCCATGAGGCTGCGCACAACATGCCCAGCAACGCCACGCGCCTGGACCGTGGAACTACGCTCGCACCCCAGCGGGCTCGTCCTCGTCTGCCAGCACTGCCCCCACGGCAGCGGACAGATCACCGCAGCCTCCGCCCGCTCAGCCGCACTCAGCCACCTCGCACGCCACGCACGCGGCGACCTCCTCCCCTCACATCTGCGCATCTGCCAGTGCCACGAACGAGGCTGCCGCTGGCACCCCCGCCACCGCGGCTGCTCCGGCCCTATCCGCCTCCTCCTCGCCTGCGAACGCGGCGGACGACTATGGCGACTCGCCGACGCCTGCAGCGCCTGCGCCGCAGTAACAGCACAAGCCGCCGTCGTACCCGACACCGCCCTCGCCCGCGCACCGCGGCAGCCGGCAGCCACCCGGCGACGCACACGGCAAGCCAAGGGTCCAGGCGAACAAATCCGGGTCCGTGAAATGCTCAGCTACCTGGCCGCCGCCCTCCCGTCCGACGCATCAGCCGCCACACGCCTGCTCGCGCTGCAGTGCGCGCTACGCATGAGCGCCAACATGCAAGTTCGGCTACCCAAAGGCATGCTGCGCAGCCTCCGCCTCGATACCCCGGGGCTCTGGCGCGAGTTGGAACACGCACGATGGCTGCGCACCTCCCCCGGAAGTACCACTAACGGGGTCGTTGCTGAACTACTCGACGTCACGCTGCTCGAGCAGGCCCCAGCTCGCCCCGACCGAATGTATGCCGCAGACTGGGCACTGCGAGTCAGCTCCGAGGTGGGAGTAGCCGGACCGCTGTCGCAGCTTTCAAGCCTCTATCTCACAGCACACACCACCCCGGAAATCGGCAGCGGTCAGAGCGAGCTCGACCAGATGGCACACGTTTGCGGTGCCCGCCCCGCGGAACTGCCCAACACGCTCGATCGCCTCGCAGCGACCGGCATACTCACGTCATGGAAGGTCTGCCTGAACTCGGGAGACCTGCACTGGACCCTGGCCGGGGAGAGGGGGCGTGCACGAGAGCTGACACTGGGGAGATCTGTTACTGGGCACTGAGCCCGCCTCCGCACCCGTTCGAGGCGTTGGCACAAACCGTGGGCAGCCCGGAGAGCCACGAGCGGGCCGCATGCCCTCGGCCTTTCCGTCGGGAAGGTACGCCCCTCGCGTCCAACCCGGCGCCGATCCACAGGCCTTGAGCATTGCTCGCCTGAGCGCGCGAGCCGCGAGGCTCCTTCCAGACCACAACCCACCGTCCGTACTCGACACCACGGAACGCAAGCAGGTACTAGCGTGTTGTGTCGTTCGGTGTGCGAAGAGTGATCAGGCCAGGGGGGCCTATGCGGAGGCGGATGTCACCGAATCGCCGTGGGGCTATCGTCAGTGGCGGCCTCGTGGCCGTCATTGTGGGGTTGACTGTGTCTGACTGGCCCCAGGGGAGCCTCCGGGGCTTTTGGAACCAGCATGCTTTTCTTGCCGGTTCACTGTCCTCCGTGCTTTTCCTAGCTCTCGGTGCGACGCTCGTCGAGGAATGGATTGCGCGGCGCGACGAGGCTCGGCTTCGGCTGGTCATACTCGTGGCCTGCGGGGCGCTGGCTCGGGCGCCTCTGGCTCAGCGGCGGGTGATGTGGTTTGCCCTAAACGGTGGCCACCTTATTGAGGATGCCGACTTCCGGCTCGATCCTGAAGCGGCAAACCGGATCAGGGCGATTCTGGCTCGCCATGATCTTGCTGAGCTCAAGGAGAACGAAGTCATCAATGGGGTGGCAGTTCCTCCTGGGACAGCATCCAGGATTAGCGTGCTCGCTGCCGATCCGGAGTGGGCCCAGACGGCATACGACCTTCTTCGGGGGTGCTCTCACGGCTTCCGCGTGATCACGGCCAGGTGGGCTGCGCTGCTGACTGGGACGGACACGAGTGCGGCGATCCTCGAGGAGATCGCTCTTCAGTCGGAGCAGTTGACGCAGGTCCAGGTGAGGCTGCTCCCTGTCGCGCGAGGACGTGTGACAGAGTTCCAGCCCGAAGAGATCAACGAGTTGGGCGGCCTATGGCGGAGGGAGTTCGCCAACTCCATCGCTCTCGACGAGGCGTTGACGCAACTCAGCGGCAAGAGAGGGGCCGACTGGGTCACGGACGGGCGGAATCTGCTCGAGGCCACGGACCTGGAAGCGCTCAGGGCGCGGGAGCCGATGGGGGAGGGGCGACCCATGCGGCTGTACACGTGACTTTGACGGGGCGGCATCGACAATGAGCTCCGGTTGGCTTTCGAAGCCGCTCACACGGCATCCCGGCCCTCCGCGGCGCTCCACACCGCTGTCAAGGATGGGTGAGCCCGTCCTGAAGAGAGTGGACCTGCACCTCAATAAGCCGGTCAGTGGCTGGGGTCGGCGATGCGGGCCCAAACGGTCTTTCCGCCCGGCGCTGTTGTGGCGTAGCCCCACTGGCTGGTGAGGGCATCCACGATGAGCAGCCCCCGGCCTGCGTCTGCCAGTGGCGTTGGGTCGGCGCGTGTTGGGGGTGTGGGGCTGGGGTCGGTCACGGAGCACACCACTGTGCTGCCTGTACGGGCTACACCCAACCACGCCTTGCTATCTGCTTCGCCGGGGCCGGCTAGTGCGTGCTGCACGGCGTTGGCGGCGAGCTCGTTTACCACGATCATCAAGTCTTCGGCGAGCGCGTTAAGCCCCCAGGCGCTGAGGTTCTCGCGGATGAAGCGACGCACGGTTTGCAGGCTAGCGGGATCACCGCTGAAAGCCCGGGCAGCGAAGTCGGCCGTGCTGATACCCAGCGCAAGTCCCCAGTCCGAGGTGAGGGACGAGGCCAGGGGGACGTCTGGGAGCGGACCTTGTTCCGCAGGCGCGAGCGTGCTTTCGACTTCTGTGGCCCGGCTCAGTGCCGGTGCCGCGTGTGCTGCCACTGTTCATCCCCCCGGAAGACGCCCAGTTTGCGGGCCGCGGAACCCCTGCCCCGACTGGTCAGTATCCGCCCCTCCGCGCTCCACATGCAATTGCATCGGTGACTTGCATCCAAATGAGGCGACCCGGGAACGCTTGTACCTGGCAAGGAGAGCAGCATCGACCAGAGGTGAGTGAAAACCGGACAACGCTGAAAGAGGGCGGACATGACGCAGATCATCAATGGTGTCCCGGCGGATTCCCTGTGCAACGTGACCTGGGTGAAGAGCAGCGGCAGCACGGCGGACGGCAACTGCGTCGAGGTGGCCTTACTGGCTGGAGGGGAGGTGGCAGTGCGCAACTCGCGGGACCCACACGGTCCCGCACTGGTGTACACCCAGGCGGAGATCGCGGCCTTCATCGCGGGGGTGAAGGACGGCGAGTTCGACCTGATCGCCAGCTAACGCCAAGCAGAAAAAGCCCAATTGGGTCCTCGCCGGACGGCATCCTGGAAAACTGACGCTCGTCGTCTGCCCTTCACAGGAGACCCCATGCCCGCGCCCGCCGTCCCGGTCGATGCACCCACGCTCGAGTACTACCTTGCCGCCTCCGCGCGCAGCCCGATCGCGGTGCGCCTCGTCCTTGGTCACCTTCTGCGCACTCTGCGCAAGGCAGCCGGGATCGACGCGGAGGCGGCAGGCCGCTTCATCCGCGGCTCGGAAGCCAAAATCTCCCGGATGGAACGCGGCCAGGTGACCTGCAAGCACGACGACGTGACGGACCTGCTCGCCCTTTATGGCGTGGCTGGCACCCAAGTCCTTGGCCACTTTGCGGAGATGGTGCGCATCTCCCGTCAGCCCGGCTGGTGGCACCGCTTCGACGGCGTCCTGCCGGACTGGGCCGGCAAGCTGATCGGCCTGCAGGAGGCTGCCTCCACCATCCGCACCTATGAGGTGCAGCTCATCCCCGGACTCCTGCAGACGCCCGCCTATACCGAAGCACTCGTGCGTCAGGCCTACCCGCTGGCATCGCAGGAGGAGATCAACACCCGGCTGGAGCTGCGCAGGACCCGCCAGAACGTGCTCGCCCGCCAGGATGCGCCCCACCTGTGGGCGATCCTTGACGAGGCCGTGTTGCGCCGGCCCATGGGCGGCGAGCAGGTCATGCGCGACCAGCTGCGGCATCTGACGGAGATGGCGCAGCTCGAGCACGTCACGGTGCAGATCGCTCCGTTCAATCGCCCCGGCTGCATCGCGGGCGGCTTTCCGATAACCCACCTGCGCTTCGATCTTCCAGCGCTGCCCGACGTCGTCTACCTCGAGCAACTCCAGGACGCCGAGTACCTGGAGAAGCCTGAGCAAACCCAGCACTACCGTCGTGTCCTGGACGGCCTGGCCCAGGCAGCCCTGTCCCCGCAGCACAGCCTCGACCTACTCGAATACATCCTCAGCTAAGTCGCCGGACAATCACGAGCCCTTGCCGGTCAGCGGACCTGGGCCACGCCGCCGTACTCCGCCCAGAGTGGGCTGCCCGTACTCGCAGCGCGGTCACTGCCCGGCCGCCACTGCGAGACATCGACCTGCCCCGGCGCGAGTAGCCGCAGCGTGCTGAAGAACGACTCGACCTCCGCACGCGGCCGGATTCGTCCCCACCATCCGCTGGCCGCCCCCTGCAGTACAGCGTCGGCCTGCCGCCGCACATCGGCGTCCTCACTGACGAGCTGGCTGGCCGCGACGCAACTCCCCGGCGCCAGCACGCGGGCGGTCTGCTCCAGCAGGCCGGCCGGATCTGCGCGATCGGGGATCGTGTGCAGTACGGACACCAGCAGCACCGCCACGGGCAGGTGGATGTCGATCAGCCTGAGCACCGGCGGCGCACACAGCAGGTACCCCACCTGCAGGGGATTGGCCCGCACGACCATGGTGCGCCGCTGGTCCTCCCACAGCGCCCGGCCGTGGGTGAGTACGAGCGGGTCATCGTCGGCGTAGACGACCCGGCAGCGCACATCAACACTCCGGGCGACCTGATGCACACTCATCGCCATGGGCAATCCGGCACCGAAAACGATGAACTGACGGATCCCGTACTCGCGCACCAGATGGCTGGTCACCCGCAGCAGGAACCGATGCGCGGACTCCGCAACGCATCGGGCACCTGGCACGACCTGCAGCAACCGCTCACACGCCTCCTGGTCAGCGGGATAGTGATCCTTGCCGCCCAGCAGGTAGTTGTTCATCCGGGCAATACTCGGCGACGCGACGTCGATGACGTCCTTTTGCGGCACCCGCCCGCGTTCCAATGCGGCACCCCACCCTGGCCTCCGTACCTGCGGCACGCTGAATGCCGCAGACACTCCATGGTAGAAATACCGCGCCCGGCCGGGACAGTTCTCCACAGAATCACTCGCCCCGACCCGAAGTGCGCTACAGCAAGCCAGCCATGGCCGCTGTCACCGGCGCACGCGGCCGGCCGGTAACTGCGCCCTCGCAGGCCCAGCTGGCGGCGCCGTCAGCTCATCCCCCAGCGCCCGCTGCGCCATCCGCAATTGGGAGGCGACCGCCGGCACTTCAACCCCCATCACCTCAGCGGCCTGTGCCTCGCTCAACCGCAGCCGACAGAGCAGGATCACCGCATCCGCCTGCGCATGCGGCAGCACCCGGTGCACCGCATCGACCGGCTGCGCGACAGCAGGCTTGCGGCCGCGCAGCGCGGAGGAGATCAGCGCATCCAGCAGTCGCCACGCCACCGCCGCCGGGCGGGGACTGCTGATGACCGTCGGCCAGATCGTGGCCAGGTTCCCCAGGACCGCCTCCACGACCTGCTGGCTCATCCACACATCCCGCACGCGCTCCCGCGTGTAGCTCAGATAGCGCTCCTGGTACAACAGGCAAAACGCCGTGTACTCCAGCGGCAGGACCAGCTCGATCGCCGGCTGCGGGGCATGGTCCGGGGCCCGCTGGGGGCAAGACGCCCGCACAGGCAACTCGCCGCGGCGGCGTAAAGACAGAAACATGGCACCTCATTTCCGGGGCACAGAGCGTCAGATGGACTCGGGATCTGCAGCTGGAGGCCGCCGGGGACCCTCCTCGGGATCCACGCAGAGCAGGAACGTGTAGTGGACGGCCTCCCACAGCGGCCGCACATCCGCAGGCCAGCCACCCATGGCGGTCACCAGCGCCGACGTCTGCTCCCAGCCCGGGACCATCTCGCCGCCGAGAATCTCGTTGATCTCCTGCGTGCTCAGCGCCCCGTGCGTCGCTTTGCGCACGACCCCGACCTGCGGGCGCCCGGCAGCCAGATGCAGCCCCCGCAGCGCCGCCTGCAGACGCGCAACTGCATCAGGAACCGCATGCCGCGCCGGCGCCACCAGCCCGTGCGCGCTTTCGAACAGTGCCTTGAGTTCCTCGGGTTCCCCGTCGAACAGTTCGACCATCGCGCACAACACCAGCCATGTCGGCGTGCGCTCGCCCGACAGGATGCGCGAGACGTACGACGGCGACAGCGACAGCTCGTCAGCCACCTTACTGATCGTCAAGTCGCTGGCCCGGTGGAGATGAGACAGCGCCGAGGCCAGCTTCACCGACGCCCGCTCGGCCGACTGCGACAGCGGATTTCCCTCCGCCGCCTGCGGGTCCTCCACCGGCGGCGCGGGCGGCTGCCGGACCGCAGAGCGCTCCGCGGCCCGCCGTTTCAAGCGTTCTCGCACCCTGTTCTCCGGCCACCGCGTGCGCGCCGTGGTGGCGCTGATCCGGGCGGCCTCGGCCACCTGATCCCAGCTCGCACCACCGTTGCGGGCGTCCTGGACGGCTGCCGCGACGTAGTACTCCACCTCCCGGCTCACATCGCCCGCACAGCGCAGCAGTTCCTCCAGGGGACGTCCGTCGTACTCGGCCTCCAGCAGCGCCGCCGACAGCGCCTGCAGATGCTCGGCGATCCGCCGGCCCAACGGCAGTGCAGTGCGAGCGTGCTGCTGCCCCCGGCCGTCCCGTTCACGCTGCGCTTTGCCACGGCAGTCTTTGGTGCAGTACTCCTTCTTCCGCCCAGGACCGCTGGTCTGTGCAAACCGCCGCTTGCAGTAGCGGCAGCTGTCATAGCGGGGAGTCGTGCCCGCCATCGTTCCTCCCACGTGCTGTAGCCGTTTCTCCTCCGGACACGCGCGAGTTCTTGCACGCGCGGAAGAGGAACTCGCTATTCCCAAAGTCATAGCGGCGCCAGCCGCCGAAGCGCGTGGTGGCATGCCCGCAGGCACGCCACCACGCCTAAGAGCGGCTCAACTCAGCCGAATCCGCAGGTAGTTGCAGTGCGACTGGCGCATCGCCACCATCAGGCCCGCCACCAGCACCGTGGTAGCGGGCGCCGCCCACCAGCCGCGAATCAGGATCGTGGGCAGCACGAGGAGGGCCAGAAACACACTCGCCTGCACCGTGACAGTCCAGGCACTCGCGATACGGGTTTCGGGCCGGGGAAGACGCGGAATGCTAGCGTCGTCGCGAGTTGCCGCCCGAACGAGAGCGGGAACGGAAAACGGGTCAAGCACAGGGCACTTACCTGCCTTTCTTGGTCTTGTCGATGAGGGGCCCCGGCATCGGTAGCGAGCCTGTCCGGGGTTTCCTCGCGTCAACGGACCGTAGTGCCTCCGTCACACCCGGCGCCATATAAACGGTTCATCGCGCAAAGTTCGAACGTCACAGCGGTGACAAATGGCCGAGCAGCGGCAACACGAGCACCCGCCCCCGCTCGCTTTCGACCGACTCCGACTGGAGTCGACCAAAACTGACAAAATCCGCGCCCATCCCGCATAAATGCAGGGAAGGGGCCGACTGGGGCCGGAACGATCCCACCAAGGCGCGCGCCCAGCGCACACCCTTCCGGTGGGCAACGGACCGTCCGTCCCCACGGTCAGCCGCATCCCCGCAGAATGTTTGCGCAAATTCGCAGCGTGTGTTCACCGGCGACGTGACCAAGCGCGCTCACGTGCCGTTGCCCAGGCCGTGGACCCTTTCGAAGAGACCGACCTCGACTTCGCACCGATGCCGACCATCGAGCGGCAGGCTCTGCTGAGTCTGGAGGAGGCACACGAACTCCTGCATCTGCTGCTTGCCGTAGCCCAGGAGGGCGGAGCCCTGTCCAGCCAAGCCGACCATCTGGCCCGCGAACTTGCTGCCAGGATCCCATCGGAGGATGAGAGGGCCTCGCCATCGGAGCCTCCCCACTGAACGAGTGGCGGGTCCCAGATCGTCGAGAAGCCCACGACGAACCAATTGCGCCAAACCACGGCGTGGCCGCCTGACCGGCGACGCCGCGGCGTCAGAGCAGAGGGCGGGACGACCAGGCCCCTGGCAGGCGATCAGCCACTGGTGCGCCCGGCTCGCTCGGCGTCCCCTGCCTTGAGAATGTCGCCGAACATCGGTTCCCCATCCGGGAGGCCGGCCACGCTCGTCTCCCGCCTTCGCTCGATCAACTGCCTTACGAGGCGTACGAGTTCGGCGGGCTCGAAGGGCTTCGCGAGGAAGGCGTCGACGCCGACGTCGAGGCCACTCTCGACCTCGTACTGCGAACAGGCGCTAATGATGGCGAGGGGAAGATCTCTGGTCCGCGGATCGGCCCGCAGCTGAGCAGCGGTGCGCAGCCCATTCAGCCGGGGCATGATGACATCGAGGGTCACGACATCGGGCCGCACCCGATGAATGACATCCAGGCACTCGACACCATCGGCTGCGGTCACGACCTCGAACCCTTCCAGTTCGAGATGGACTCTGATCAACTGCCGGATGACCCTGTTGTCGTCCACCACAAGCACCCGCCCCGACCTGCCTGGCGCTACCTGTGAGTCGGTCCCCACCGGCTCCACGACAGCTGGCTCCGCACCCGGCTGCCGCGCTGCGTCCACCTCTGCCTTCGCACCGTCTGCGGCTGATTCGGGATCGCTCTCCAAGCGGTTGGTCAGCCAGCCGAACAACGCCTTGCGCCGCCGATCGAGGTCGGCTCTGTCCACGACGACGGCGGACTCCGCTTGCCGCAGGGCATCGCTGATCACCGCGTCCAGCTCACCGGAGCTGTGCTGGGACTGGTCGCTCATGCGCGTGCCTCCTCTTGCAGCGCAGTGCGTGTCCGATCATCGAGGAAGGGCCAAACTTCTTCTTGCAGCTTTTGACGAGCATTGGCCACGTGCTTGCGGACTCCGGATGGCGCGATCTCAAGGAGCTCGGCGATCACCGGCGGTGGGTGCTCCTCCAAGAAGTACAGAATCGCGACGCGTCTGCGCACCGTCGGCAGACTGTTGATCACGCATAAACAGTGATCTGCTGCCTGCCGCAACAGCGCCAGATCCGCCGGGTCGAGCTCAGCACGTTGGTAGCGCTCGGCCAGTTCGGGTTGCAGCCTGTCGAGGTTGTGGGAGCGCCGGATGC
Source organism: Streptomyces cyaneochromogenes (assembly GCF_003963535.1). Lineage (GTDB taxonomy): Bacteria > Actinomycetota > Actinomycetes > Streptomycetales > Streptomycetaceae > Streptomyces > Streptomyces shaanxiensis. The sequence goes on from NZ_CP034539.1 coordinate 10,601,199, forward strand.
CGTCGATCCACATGTTCTTGCACGTCCGGCGCAGCCACGCACGCTGTGCGTTCTGACTGCGTGGCCCGACCGTGGCCCAGGCCAGTGCGGCCGCCTCGAAGGCACGGCTGACCAGGTCACCCGCTTCTGCGGCGTTGTTGGTGATCACGGTGGTGTACCGGAGAAGCCCTTCGGATTCCCGGTGCCACAAGGCCGCCACTTGGCTTGCGGTCTCGATCGTGAGGCGCGGCTGTGTCACCCGCTGTTCCTGTTCCGCTTCGCCTGTGGGGGGTTGCCGATCTGAACGCGCATGGCCGGCCCGCCCCTGCCCTGCTCCTGCACGACCACCGTACCTGCGGGCGCATGACGCACGAGCGCTAGCAGTGTGGCCCTGCGCTGCCGTTCAGCCAGGCCCGAGTCAACAGCCGCCGCAGCAGCAATCAGACACAGCACAAGCCAGGAGCCGGGCTGTAGGGCCAACGGCCATAACCAGCCCAGCCATCCCATCCAACTTCCCCAAGCGACCTTCACACCACCAGATCGAACGAGACGGCCAAAGTGCTGCCCTCCAGACCAAGATTCTTTCTCCCGAGGCCGAGTGTCAGCGGGGGGCACGGCCCGCAGCACTACGTCGATACCTCACTCCAACCACTGCACGACGGCTGCTGGATGTCACCGTCCCCACGCATCCCCCTCACCCAGCCCTCTTCGAAGAACAACGGCAAGTGCACTCCTTCGCGCAGCGGCATGCCGACGCCGGCACCCCAGTTGACGTGCGGAGAGACCTGATGGACCACGACGATCCCAAAACGACCATGGGCTTCTACCGGATTTCTATGGAACGCAAGCGCAGAGGGAGCGGACGCTTGCGCGGCGGGCTTCCTGGGGAGCGGCGCGTTCGGCTGCGGTCTGTGTGTCGGCCTTGGCTCCAGGGCAGGCGAACTGTTACTCACAGCGGTGGGGGCGTCCGGGCTCCCGGGCGCGGCGCATAGTGCGGGAAGAAGGCATCATCCGCCAGCCGAGTGGTCCAAATGGGTGAATTTGTCGTTTATGTGCATATGGTGTCGCCGGTGTGAAACTCGCGGCTCAAACGTGCGCGGAGCGCAACGACGCCCATTGGCCCGCAGCCGTCAGCCACCGCTCAGCCTTGAGAACCAATGAGGTGAGAAATGTGAGTGCGCCATACCCGGACGGGAGCCCCGGACTCCTCAGCAAGCCGAAGATGCCAAAGCTGGCCAACGGCCTGCCCAGCATCGTCTACGCCCAGGCATCGCCCCGCTCGATCGGAGGTACGTCTCTGTTCGAGGCCGGTGCCATTACCGCTCGCACCGCACAGGCCGTCCAGTCCGAGCCCCGCATCGTCGACCGAGCCGCGCAGCAACTGCGTGAGGCCGGGTTCACGGTGTTCCAGGACACCCCGCCTGAGCGTGGTGTGCGTGAACTCGCGCCCCAGGCGACACTCAACATCTCCGGACCCCCCGACCTCTACGAGCGCGCCTTCGGATGCTCCCTGGAGGCCGAGGAACGGCCGGTGCTCAAGGAGAACCAGCGAGAAGACCTCGCCACCTTCGTGGAATGCCCGCAGACAGACATGCCGGGTCTCATCGACACAGCGGACACCGACTTCGCCGACGTCCTCGAGGGAGTAGCACTCGAGGAGCCCCGGTACTTCTTCGCCACCGCCATGGCCCCGTCTGCCGCCTACTGGCACCTGGACGTACCGGGCGATGTGTCCTTGGGCTGCAACGCCGACAAGGCCCACCGCATGGGGGTGACCGGCACAGGGGTCAAGGTGGTCATGACCGACTCGGGCCACTTCGACCACCCGTTCTTCTCTGCACGCGGCTACAGAGTGCAGCGGCCCGTGGTGCTGGGGCCTGGTGCCACAGCGCCGGCCGACGACGAAAGCGGCCACGGCACTGCGGAATCGGCGAACATCTTCGCGATCGCTCCGGACGCCGATTTCACGATGGTCAAGATGAGCTTCTTCAACACCATCGGCGCCTTCAATGCCGCGGTCGCACTGAACCCGCACATCATCAGCAACAGTTGGGGTTCGAACAAGCGGCGACCGCAACAGATCAGCGCGGCAGACCAGGCCCTGGCCGCCGCAGTCGCCGTGGCCGTCGCAGCTGGCATCACCGTGGTGTTCTCCGCTGGCAACGGTCAATTCGGCTTCCCCGGCCAGCACCCGGACGTGATCTCCGCAGGAGGCGTCTTCCTGACCCCCGACGGCACCCTGCGTGCGTCGGACTACGCCAGCGGCTTCGCCAGCGAGATCTTCATCGGACGCAACTCCCCAGATCTGTGCGGGCTCGTCGGCATGCAGCCCAGAGCGGCCTACATCCTGCTGCCGGTGCAGCCCAACGACGACATCGACCGCGACCTCGCAGGAAGCCACCACCCCAACGGCGATGAGACCCGTGCCGACGACGGCTGGGCGGCGATCAGCGGCACCTCCGCCGCCGCTCCTCAGATCGCCGGCGTCTGCGCCCTGGTCAAACAGGCAAACCCACAGCTGACCCCCAAGCAGGTCCGCGGCATCCTGCGCAGCACCGCCCGCGACGTGGCCGCAGGACACTGCATCAACCGGGACGGCATGGGACACGCGGCGGTCCCGGGCCCCGACCTGGCCACCGGCACCGGTCTCGTTGACGCCCACGCCGCCGTCGTTGCCGCCCAGCAACCCTAGAAACCGATCGAAGCCCCGCCCAGCAGCGCCACCCGAGCATGCCAAACCGCGATCAGGAGGTCATCTGCGACATGGTCAGCGTGCCCAGGGGCCAAGACCAGACGCTGTCGGTACTCGTCGTCCTGCGCCCGCCCGGAGACGCGCCGGCCATCGAGGAGATCACTGCCAACCACGTACACCAGTTCCTGCCGTCCCCGGACGTGGTCCGGGCCGTCACCCGCTGGTTCACATCGCGCGGCTTCGACGTAGGCGAAACCGTCGGCATCTCCTTCCCACTCACCGGGCCACACTCCCTGTTCCAGGACACCTTCCACCTCCCCGCCGGTGAACTCCCACAAGAAGCGCTCAGCCTCGACGCCCTGCCCCCCGACATCGCCCGGCACATTGACACCGCCACATTCACGCCACCCCCTGAGTTCGGGCCGGGCAATCCATAAACATCCTGGCCGGAATCCCGGAGCCGACCTCGCCCTCGTGGTGGTCACAACCTCGCATGGCACCCCCGCTTTCACGCCACAGTGGGCGATGCGCTGGGTTCAGGCGGCGACGCCGAGTTCGATTCGCGTGCGGTGGATGAACGCGCGGACGGCTGGCTCGCGCCGCCAGGGGATGAGGGCGGTGTTGAACTCGCGGACGTAGTCCTTGGCGCGGGTGGACTGGACGCGGGCGAGGATGTCGACGGAGCGGTTGCCGAGTTCGAGGCCGTGGTCGAGATCGCGGGCCTGGAGGTGGGCGGTTGCGACGATGGCGAGCCGCATCCCGACGGAGCGGGTGAAAGCGCCGGGCGGCATCGCGGCTGCCTGCCTGTTCCACATCAGCGCTGCCTTGGGGTTGTTCAGATCGCGGAATACTTCGGCGGCGTCTGCGGAGAGGCGGGAGTGCACGTAGAAGTCGATCCACCCAGGCTCGTCGCCGCAATCCTGCTCGGCCCTGCCCAGGAGATCCTCGGAGGCGGCCAGGGCCCGGCAGGCCGCATTCGGGTTGTTCTCCCGGGCGTGAGCGCGGGCCTCGATCAGCTTGGTGAACGCCAGCACCCGCGGCGCCGCCTGGCGTTTGGCCCGGTTGAACGCGCCCTGCGCCATGTCGATGGCTTCGGATGCGAAACCGCGCATCAGGGACTGCATGGCCATGGTGGTCAGCACATAGCAGCCGAGTTGCACATCCCCGCCGGCGCGGGCGAGGCGGAGGGCTTGGATGAAGTGCCGCTGGGCGGCATCGTGCTGGCCGACATCGAAGGCTGTCCACCCGGCAAGGCGGGACAACTCGGCGGTGACGGAGAAGAGTTCACGGCCGATCTTGTCTGAGAAGCTGCCCTGAAGCAGCGGGGCGGCCCGTCGGTCGAGGCAGTCGGTGACGGAGTTGGCCTTCCAGTTCCCGCCGCCGTATTTGGAGTCCCACCGCCTGGCGTCGTCGGCTGCCTCGCGCAGCTCGCTGAGGTCGGCCCGGCCGACCTGCTGGCCGCCGCGGCGTTCGGCGGTCTCGTCGGCCGGGGTGACGAGCCATCGGGTGACGGGGGTGGTGAAGGCGGAGGCGGCGAAGCCGGATCCGGCCAGGAAGTCGCGGCGGTTCACGGAGCTCCAGAACGAAGTGGCGACGCGGACGGCGTCGGCGGGATCCCTGGGGAAATCCAACCCCACCGAGGCGCCAATTGTCTCCGCCTCGCCCATCCCGATCTCACTCAAGTCGACGGGCCGGCCTAGCCTCTCCCCGATAGTCTGCGCCAAAAGCTTCGGAACCGGCCATTTCGGCGTCATTCCCCGCCTGCACCAGTTCGCCACCGACGTGTGGGTGTAGTCGGTCTCTATCCCGGCGGCATGGGCGAGCTGGTTGACGCGCAGAGCCAGGGACTTGTGGCTCGCGCCGCAGGCTTCGATGAGCCGGGCCAGGTCCGTGTTGGGCGGACGGGGCCGGCGGGTGGTCGATGCCACGACCTCTCCCTTGCCGGTCTCCGGGACCGCGGCCGACTCGAACAGACGGTTGAGGGCATAAGTTCAGTCCTCGCCTTGGGGGCGAAGAGTCGTACGCGTTCCGCGTGTTGGGTCACCGAGGATATTGCCCCGGCACGACTGACGAACCGCGTCTGCGAGTTGTGAGCCCCCCTGCGAGCCCTCCCCTCACGCCGGCCGGGCGGCTGTGATGAGAGCCCAGGCGGCCGCCAGAACTGGACGGATCCCCTCCGGCGGCCGCCGCCGAAGCACCACCTCACCTGACTCGGGGGCGGCCCAGAGATGTGCGGAATCGCAGGATTAGCCGGAGCGGACGCTGCCCGGCACAAAAGCACGGTCGGCGCCATGGGCGCGTCGCAGGCCCACCGCGGCCCGGACGGCACCAAGCACGCAGCCGCGATGGACGGGCGGGCGGTGCTGGCCATGAACACGCTACTGATCGTCGACCCGAAGGCCACGCCCGGCCCCTACCTCGACCGCGAGTCCGGAGTGCTGCTGGCCTTCAACGGTGAGACCTACAACTACCGGGCCCAGGCAGCCGCTTGGGGCATCGAGCTCGGCGAGCGGGACACCGACGCCCACCTCATTCTGCGGGCCTGGGCCAAGATCGGGCCGTCCTGCCTGGACGGGCTCGACGGTATGTTCGCCATCGCCGTCTATGACCCGCGCGTCGGGAAGCTGTTCCTGGCCCGCGACCGGCTCGGTGAGAAGCCGCTCTACTGGCGTCTGGACGGCGGCCGGCTCGCGTTCGCCTCCGAGGTCACCACCTTGACCGGCTACGGCCCGGCGCCGCTCGTGCTGCGTCCGGAGATGCTGGCGATCGAGACACCCACCGGCGTCGATACCCCCTTCCAAGGCATTCAGCTACTGGCCCCGGCCACCCTGCTGTCCTTCGACGTCGTCACCGGCTCCCTGACCCAGCACACCTACTGGGGCTTGGAGAACAGGCAGCCCTTCACCGGCACCTACAGCGAGGCCCTCGCCGCGTTCTCCGTCGTCCTGGCCGAGCAGGTCCCGCTGCGGGCTCCGGCCTGCGACTTCGCGCTCTTACTGTCCGGCGGCCTCGACTCGTCGGTGCTCGCCTACCTGCTGCGGCCGCCGGTCTGTGTCACCGTCCGCTACCCCGGCCAGGACCGGCTCGACGAATCGAAGATCGCCACGAGGATTGCGGCTGACATCGGTGCCGAGCTGGTGGTCGTCGAGCCGGAGCCCTTCGACTTCCCCAAGGTCCTGGGGCACATGATGTCCGCGCTGGACTATCCGATGGGCAACGCGTCCACGTTCTCCGAGTACATGGCCTACCGGAGGATCGCCGCCCTCGGTGTACGGGTCGTGGTCGGCGGGCTCGGCCCGGACGAGTTCCTCATGGGCTACGTCCGCCACTCCCTCGTCCTCTTCGGCGCCGACGCGGTCCTGGCTGCGGGGATGGACGCCTACCGGCCGCTGGCCGCGAAGCTCATGCACACCGCCGGCGAGGACCTCGACCCCGCCGACGCCGTCACCCGGCTCGTCCTGCGCGGCCCCGACCCAGAGGGGCGGATCCGTGACCTCATTGCCGCCGCGATGGGGAAGGCGGGCGGGGACCTGGCCTGTGCACTCACCCTTGCCGACCTGGCCACGGCCTGGCGGCCGCTGGTGATGACGAGCGACAAGCTCGCCTCCGCCTTTGCGCTGGAGCGCCGGTCGCCCTATCTGGCACGGGAGTTGGTCGAGCTCTCCTACCGGCTGCCTGCCGAGCACAAGATCGCCCACCCTGCCGAGGGCAAGCGGATCCTGCGGGACGCCGCGAAGGCTCTCGGTCTGCCGAGGGAGGTCTGGGCCAGCCGTGACAAGCTCGGCTTCGCCTCCCCGGTCCCGTCCTGGCTGAACAGTCAGCTCGCCACCTGGGCCAGCGCGCAGATCCACACCGCACTCGCCGAGGCTCCGGCCTCGCTGCGTCCGCTGCTGGAGGGCGGACTCACGAAGCCGGGCGGGCGGTTCGACCGCACCCGGATGCAGGCCCTCATGGCCGCCGCCTGGTTTCACGGCCAGACGGTGAGGGCTGCCGCGTGATCCTGAACTCCCTTACTACGGTGTCCGGATGCACCAGGACACCACCGCCGACAGCCCGGCCACCGCCCGCGGAGCGGTCGCGATCATCACCAACCGCCGCGGCGAACTCCTCCTCCACCTGCGCGATGACCTGCCCGGCATCGCCTGGCCGAACCACTGGAGCGTGCTGGGAGGCGGCTGCGATCCTGACGAGGAGCCCCGCGAGGCGATCGTCCGTGAGCTCGACGAGGAAGCTGGCTTGACCGTCACCGGCCTCATCGAGCTCTTCGAAATCCGCGACCAACACGGCTCTGGCCAGCTGATCACGTTCTTCGCCGCCTCCTGGGACAGCGATGAGAGCCGGCTGCCCCTCGCGGAGGGCGTCAAGCTCCAATTCTTCGCCCCCGAACACCTCGACATTCTCACGATCCCGCCGTTCATCCGGGACGGGATCAACCGCCATCTGGCCGCCCGGCCCGCCTGAACCACCTCGCCCTCACGGACGGGAAGAGGTGGGCCGCCTGCGGGCGGACCCACCTCGCAAAGGAACCCCGTTCATGAAACTCACCGTGATCGGCTGCGGCTACCTCGGTGCCACGCACGCCGCCTGCATGGCCGAACTCGGCCACGAGGTCCTCGGCATGGACTGCGACATCGACAAGGTCCACATGCTCAACTCAGGCAAGGCCCCCTTCCACGAACGCGGCCTCGACGACCTCCTCGCCAAGCACACCGCCAGCGGACGCCTCACCTTCACCGCCTCCTACGCGCAGGCCGCCGCCTTCGCCGACCTGCACTTCATCGCCGTCGGCACCCCGCAGCAGCCCAGCAGCGACGCCTACGATCTCACCCACCTCTTCACCGCCGTCCGACAGCTCGCACCCCGCCTGCACCATCCGGCCGTGATCGCCGTCAAGTCCACCGTCCCCGTCGGCACCGCACCCCGCGTCCGTGACCTCCTGCACGAACACGCCCCCGTCGGCGACGCCATCGAGGTCGCATGGAACCCGGAGTTCCTCCGCGAATCATTCGCCATCGACGACACGCTGCGCCCCGACCGGCTCGTCCTCGGATTCGACACCGAGCACTCCCGGGCCGAAGCGATCTTGCGGCAGTGCTACAGCCAGATCATCGACGCCGGAACGCCGACGATCGTCACCGGCTGGGCCACCGCCGAACTCGCCAAGTCGGCCGCGAACGCCTTCCTCGCCACAAAGATCTCCTTCATCAACGCGATCGCCGAGGTCTGCGAAGCCTCAGGGGCGGACGTCGCTCAACTCGCCAGCATCCTCGGCCACGACATCCGCATCGGACCCCGCGGCATGCGCCCGGGTCTCGGCTTCGGAGGCGGCTGCCTGCCCAAGGACATCCGCGGCTTCATGGCCCGCGCCGACGAACTCGGCCTCGACCAGGCGCTGACGATCCTCCGCGAAGTCGACGCCATCAACCAGCGGCGCCGCGCGCGCATGGTCGACCTCGCCCGCGAACAGACGGGCGGCAACCTCGGCGGCAAGCGGATCACTGTGTGAGGCGCAGCCTTCAAGCCCAACACCGACGACATCCGCGACTCGCCCGCCCTCGCCGTCGCGCACCAACTCTACGAGCTCGGCGCGGCCGTCACCGTCACCGACCCTCAAGCCCTCGACAACGCCCGCAAGATGCACCCCGAACTCGACTACATCGAGGACCCGGTCGCAGCCGTCCAGGACACGGACCTGCTCCTGCACCTGACCGAATGGCCGCAGTTCACCCACATCGACCCCCACCGCCTCGCCGCTCGCGTCACCACCCCGAAGGTCATCGACGGCCGCGGCACCCTCAACGCCGACACCTGGCGCGAGGCCGGATGGACCGTCCTCGCCCTCGGCCGGCGATGAGCAACCCTGCCTGCGTGTTCGGGAATCCGGAGGACATATCTCGAGCCGCTGCTGCCCGCCCTGCAACCCGCGTGCGATCGTTCGGCCGTAGCTATGCAGAGCCCTTCGCCGGTCACAACCGCATTCCTTGGATCCGGGGCTGCTGAGCACTGCTCCGTTGTCTGGCAGATGGAGGGCGCCTCCCAGCACAGCCTCGGGTCGTGTGGGGGGCGACTGCCGAGCAACGGCTAACCGCCATACACACTGAGGTACCTCGTGTGCGTGGCCGAGTTTGGTGCGCAAGCATCTCAAGTCCAGCTTGTACATGCAGAGTTGGCCGCCACCTCCTACGGTATTTCCGGCAGCGGTGAAGGCTGCCGAAGCTGCTGGGGAAACGGGGGTGGCCGCGTTGAAGGACTTCGTCGCGGCGTGTACGGCGGTGCTGGTGCAGCACATGCATGGGGACTCTTGGCCGCTTGTCCGCGATGGCCTTGTCGCGTTCCTCATCGACAACGAGTCCGGCGATCAGGCTCGAGTGGACGTCGAGCGCCAGTTGGACCGGACCCGGGACGACCTCATCAACGCCCGCGCACGCGAAGAAGAGGGCACGGCTGCGGATGTGGAAGCCGAATTGCGCCTGCGCCTGCGACGTGTCCTTCGTGGCAGGCCCAGTGCTAGCACCCCACTCCGCGTTCTGGTGAACCAGTTCCCGCACGGCGAGCCGGAAGACGGAACACGTGAGGGGCCGAGCCTTCCGGTCGCAAAGGCCACCACGGAGCCCCGGCTGGCGGGCACCCGTACGAAGACGGACGGCCCCCCGCGTCCCACGGCTGCGAGGCTTTCCGGGCGACGCCGCAAGGAGATCGTCGCGGTGCTGCTGTTCAGCGGCGGCCCCATCTTCGAGAGTTCCATACCGCTGTCGGTGTTCGGGATCGACCGCCAGGACGCCGGCGTGCCGCGCTACCGACTGCTGGCGTGCGGCGGCGAGGAAGGCCCACTGCGGACCACAGGGGGACTGGAACTCTCCGCACCACACGGCCTGGAGGCGATCTCACGGGCGGGCACGGTCGTCGTGCCGGCCTGGCGTTCGATCACCTCGCCGCCACCCGAGGACGCGCTCGACACACTGCGCCGGGCGCATGAGGAAGGTGCCCGCATAGTCGGGCTGAATACCGGTGCCTTCGTCCTCGCCGCGGCGGGCCTGCTGGACGGCCGTCCCGCGACGACGCACTGGATGTACGCACCGACGCTGGCCAAGCGCTACCCGTCGGTGCACGTGGATCCACGAGAACTCTTCGTGGACGACGGAGACGTCCTGACGTCCGCGGGTACGGCGGCCGGAATTGACCTGTGTCTGCACATCGTGCGGACGGACCACGGCAACGAGGCGGCCGGGGCCCTGGCCCGCCGTCTGGTGGTGCCGCCGCGCCGGTCCGGCGGTCAGGAGCGCTACCTCGATCGATCTTTACCGGAGGAGATCGGCGCCGACCCGCTGGCCGAGGTCGTCGCCTGGGCGCTGGAGCACCTCCACGAGCAGTTCGACATCGAAACAATGGCGGCACGCGCACACATGAGCCGCCGCACCTTCAACCGGCGTTTTCGGGAGCTCACTGGCACCGCTCCCGTGCAGTGGCTGGTCACTCAACGCGTCCTGCAGGCGCAGCGCCTGCTGGAGACGTCGGACTACTCGGTGGACGAGATCGCCAGCCGCTGCGGCTTCCGCTCGCCGGTGGCGCTGCGCGGGCACTTCCGCCGCCAGCTCGGCTCGTCGCCGGCCGCGTACCGGGCGGCCTACCGCGCGCGCCGCCCCTCAGACGGCGGGACCCTGCACACCTCACCCGGACCTTCGCCCGCTCCAGACGATGACGAATGGCCCGCACCGCCCAGCAGGCCAAGTGCGCCTCTTCTTCCCTCCAACCGGGATCCGGCTTCCACTTCTGTTGACCAGGGTGCCGGCGCCTGATGGGGGACATCGCCAAAGGCGCACTCACAGGCGCCTGGAGCCTGCTTGTCGGCTGGGTGCTGCCCACCGCGATCAACCTCGCCGTTCTCACTACGGTCCTGCTGCCCAGCCTTCGCCGTGTCCCGGCGCTCGGGCATGCTGCAGACCTGGTCGCAGGACGAGGCGCGCTGGCCTTCCTCACCGCATCGCTGATGGTGGGCCTCGTGCTCAACGCTCTGCAGAACCCGCTCTACCGAATCCTGGAGGGCTACCTACTGTGGCCCTCCTTCGCGTACGAACACGGCTGCCGCCGCCACCAGGCCCTCAGGCGCCGCCTGACCGACCGCCTCCTGCTCATGCGCCTCGAACGCCGCGCGGCCGACTCCAGCCTGTCCCCGATCCACAGGGCCGACCTCACCCTTTTGCTCCACAGTCCCCACCTGGCCCGCCACCGGCGCCTGGACCGGCGCAGCACTGTCACCCGCCGGGCCCTCCTGCAAGAGCGCCTCGCCCGCTACCCCGTCGGGGACGGCCACCTCGCTCCGACCCGGCTCGGAAACGCGATTCGCCGCTTCGAGGTCTACGCCTACGACCGCTACCAGCTGGATTCGCAACTGCTGTGGAACGAACTGACCGCAACCGCACCCGAACAGGCGCGCAGGCAGGTCGATACCGCGCGCACCAGCGTCGACTTCTTTATCTGCCTGCTCTACGGTCACATAGCGCTGCTGCTCGCCGCGGCAGCAACCCTCACCTCCGCCGCCGGCACTGCGGCCGTGGCTGCTGCGGCAGTCGTCCTCTGCGTCCTCATTCCTGTGTGGTACCGCTGTGCCGTCAGCGCCACCGATGAATGGGCGGCCGCTGTACGGGCTCTGGTCAACGTCGGCCGGCACCCTCTCGCCGCATCGCTCGGTCTGGACATCCCCAAGGAACTTGCCGCGGAGCGCACGATGTGGTCCCTGGTTTCCCGTCTCCCACGCATCCCCTACCACGAGCATGCCGCGGCCCTGGACCACTACCGCCGCCCACCCGCCCGCACCAGTGACGACACGACGTGAAGAACGAGCTCGCCGTGCTCAAGGCATCCTGCGGCCGCCGGCACCGGGGCTGGCGGGCAAGCCGTAGAGAGTTCGGTACTGATGGTGGTGCGGACCAGGGCGGAAGGGCGCTGAAGCCGGTTGAACACCAGTTGCTGGCGCACGCAGGAGTCGGCGCATACTTCGGGCAGCGCTTCGGCGATCACGCAGGGAGTGCGGCAGCCTGGGCCGCTTGCTGCGCTCAGGACGGCTGTGCGGCAGGACGGGCCGGATGACCAGGCCAAAGACCGAGCGAGGGCGGCGGATGCTGCGGCTGCGATCCGGTAGTGCGGGTCGAACGCCAAGGCCAGGAGCAGCATGCCAAGCGCCAGCGTGGCATCGGAGTGTTGAGCACTGTGCGCCAGCACGCGTGCGCTGACAACCGTTGGACTGTGTTGCCACACATCCACGGGACCACGCCAGCGGCGGGCGAGGCCGCTTCGGATTCCGGCTACTGATCCTTCCGGCTCCTTCGCAGTGCCTCGTCGAGTCGGGCGCGGATCTCCCGCTCTGCTGTCGCCTCGGGGGGTTCAGCCGGGTGCATGCGCGGAGGATGCGGATTGGCAGCTTCTGCCTGTTCTTCTTCTTCGAGCCGATTACTGCCCCGCAGTGTGCGCGTGGGAGCTGGTTCGGCGGGCCACACCAACAGCAGGTACTCCTCCCGGGGTACCTGAGCGCTCTGGCTGCGAGCGGCATCCCTGCCGCGGGCGTGGACTCGGAGGCGGTACTGGGTAGTGTCCGCGGTCGTCAGGGGCATGTCCGGGGCAGGGGGACCGTAGTCGAGCGATTCGAGCCGGAGACGATTGCGGGGGGCGGTGACGGCCGCTTCCACGATCTCTTCCCAGGGCCGTGACTCGTCGATTTCTTCAGCCGGTTCCCTCAAGGCGCGGATGCTGACCCGGACGTATCCCGATTGGATGCCTGTGCGGACAAGAGCCCCTCCTTGGAGCATCGGCGCGATCAGCCCGTTGGACCAGTCAGCCGAATGCACCGGGATCTCCCCGTCATCCAACAGACCGAAGGTGCCTTCCGTGACGAAGACGTCGTGCCATGAGGCGTCCATGTATCCTCCTCCCGCTTCAGGCTAGCTTCGTCGGCGCCTGCTGCCCGCCCGCATGCGACGCCGGGGAGCGGCCGGGACCGGCGCTGCTCCCCGGCGCGCGGGCTGCGTGAAGTGACGCACTCTCAGTGGAGCTAGGGGGTCACCACTACACGGAACGGGTCTTTGTCGAGGACGCGTTCAGACCGATACAACCCGGTGTGCAGTCCGCCCTGGGAGCTGTTCTCTGTAGCGGTGATCATGCAGACGCTGACGCCTGTGGGGCCTTGCCCGGCAGGGATGCCGGGGAACTGGCATCCGTCGAAGGTGCGGCGGGTGCCGCCGGCTGAGAGGCCTTGATAGGAGCTGGCGACGGGGTATTCGTCGCATGATTTGCCGGACACGCTGGGCGCATCGCCACACGCCTTCTCGCGGTTGTCCCCGTTGACCGCCGGATCCGTCGTGCGCGTCAGTGGAGCCTCGAAGGTGGCTCCCGGCAGTCCCGAGGCTTGGGCGCGTGAGACATGGGAGGCCAGGTCAGGGTAGGCGGCCCGGCTGTAGTAGACGGCCGAGGCGTACCACGGCACGACGCAGCCGGGGACCGGACGGCCGGCGGTGTTGTTGTCACACCGGAACTGGCGGAACACAGGGACCACATACGTCGTCGAGGTGTAGCCCGGGTTCGTGAAGGTCAGGTTCCACCCTGTGCCGCACTCCCCGACGGCGCCAGTAGCAGTCGCTGTCGAGTCGAAGAACGCCTCGCCCGTGTGCCACTGGTTCAGCGGTTGGATCGGCTTTGCGGAAAACGAACCGCTCTCCTTGGTGCAGGCATACCCGACTCGTGCATTGCCGTTGTAGGAGGCCTTGAGCGCGTCGCCCCAGCCACTAAAGGCCGTGACGTCGAGCTGATGGGCTATGCGGGATTCACTGGTGCTGCCGTAGCTGTAGTTGATGAGGAGGAGATTGGCCTCACCTGTAGTAGTCCTTGTGCCATTGCGCACGACATACGTCTCGTAGTAGACCGAGTCGATCCGGCAGGCCTGAGTGCGCGTGGCATACACCACGCCCTGGGCGTCCTCGCACCACTGAGGCGGTGCAACTGCCGCCAGTTGCGGGTTGGATTCGCCGCTCGGCAGGGCCGGTATGGTGTCGGGAGCTTTGTACTCGATACACGAGCCCCGGCCGTTCTCATCCGGCTCAGTGCAACTCGCCCCCACGTCAGAGAGCCGGCTTGTACCCGTTTCGCTCGTGGGTTTGTCGGAGCCCGGTGTGGTTTCCGGGGTCAAGCGCGTTAATTCCGAAACAACGGCAGCTTCATTGCTGCTGTCCTGACTTCCCATCATGGCGGCAGCGGGAGCCGCACCAGCGAACACGGTGAAAGCCGCAGCTGTCGCTGCGATCGCGAACCAGCGTCTCTTTCGGTACTGCTGCACGACAGTTCCTCTCAGACGAACGCACCACGCATGAGCGCGCACCACTGAAACCTCACCGAACGCAGAAGGTCAAGAGTCGAAAGTTCCCGATGGGCTATTACACGCCAGGACAGAACGTCCGAAAGCGAAAGTCATTCACCTCGGGATCACCACAGATTTACGGCTGCTTCAGAATCCGCGGCGTCGTCGTAACGGGCCACGCCGGTATGCTTTCTGCCGCTCGGACGCCCATGGAGTCGGACAGGCGCTTGTTCTTCGCGGCCTCGTTCCGGAGCGGCACGCCAGATGACGGCCGCCCGCTCGGCCACCTCGCCGCTGTTGGCGCGGGCGGCATAGGTGGCGAGCCGGGACAGCATTTCTGAGACGGCCTCGTACCCGCCCCGTCGAGACCTGGGCCGCGGACACACTCACCGCGATCCTCGCCGGACACGCCGAGCGCGTGGCTAGTGAAGCCCAGCGGCCGCCTGCATCGAAGCCCTCCTGGGGCCCGCTGGCGCGAGGGTTACAACGGCTCTTCCTCGGCCCCACACGTAGCCGAAGTGCCGCGCCATATGAATCAGCGCCCGGCGCAGCGGCGCCTGGCGCTCCTGGCGTCGCATGGTGGGAGACCGGGTGATGGTGATGGCCATCTGAGTGCGGGCGCCGTCCCCGACGGGGGCGAGCGGGTCGAGGTCGAGCAGCTTGCCGAGAGCGGGGGAGGGCTGGTCGTGAGGGCCTTCGGCGCTCAGGCGAAACTCCGTGGTGGGCGGCCCGGCCCACTACAGCCGGGCCGCGTCACAGGCGACGTCGGGCAGGACCTCAGCGGCGCTGCACGGTGCACGCCCAACGGCGCGGTCATGATGGGGTATTTCGCGGAGGGCGAGAGCAGGGAGGACGACACCGTGATCGGCGTGCTGCAGGCCGTTCTGCATTTTGGAAGACGATCGTGGCGTGTGGGACGAGAAGACCTAACCCCTAGGGAATCCTTCTGACCTGCATGGTCGTTCTTTTAGCGGTGCCTGACCGGCAGGGGTGAGGCTCGTCTCTCCTAGAACAGGGAGGGCCTCGTTCTTTCGTGCGGGGTCTTGGCAGGCCCGCCGCAGGCGATCCGGGAGGACGCGTCCGGCGGGTCCAGGAACCACAGGTTGGCACCGCAAATGAATACCCAGATCCTGCTCCTCCTTGCGGTCATCGCCGTGATCGTCGGCTGCGCCGTATTCGCCACCCCGGCGTACACGATGCCTACGACGGCGGTCGCTTCTGGAACGGCGCCGGACTCTCGCCGCACGCCGTGAAACTGGTTGCGCGGCCCCTCAACAGGGGCAGACGCGGGTATCGTGCGCCCCCGGGCGCATCCTTCACGCCCCCGTGCTTCCTCCGTGCCCGGTGGTCCGCTCTCATGAGCGCTGACGTCCATCTTCCCTATGGCGTAGGCAACTTGGGCCTGCGCGCTCAGCGCAGAGCAGGAGTGTCACTGCCGTTGCGCGGTGGGGGTGCACTGGTTTGGGTCCGCCTCGTAAACGCGTACGGGCGAGGTAGCGGTAATGTCATGGTCGTCTTCCCCTTCGGCATCGGTTGCCGGACGGGAGGGGCCAGACGGTCCACCGGCCAGCTGACCCTTCACCCTTCCGTAACCGCCGCAGAAGGAAGGAGGCAGGCGATGCGCTCCTCCCCGGATCCCCCGGACCCGCGGGACGGAGACCAACGCCGCACTTAGCCGGGTCTCATACCCGCAGAGCCCCTCCGGTGCTACGGAGAGGCTCTGGAGTGACGGTAAAGGTTCGCCGACCCCGGACCCCGTGGCTGACCCAAAAAATCTTCCACGGGGTCCACCCAATTGTGGGTGGCCCCTAATCGTCACTGGTGTCGGACACCAACTGTGGTCGTCCGCAGCGGCCTTCGGGGAGAGGGCAATGCGCCTTGATGGCACAAACACACTGCTCAAGAGTCTTCGAGCAGCGTGAATTAACCCCCTGCTCCTCGGAGGCGACGCACGTAAAATGTACCGCGCCTGAGGGAGAGGGGCCTGCGATGGCGAGGGGTTTGGCGGTCATGTTCTCCGGCGCTCGTCTGCGGCAGGCACGCGCCGAGGTGCAACCGGGCGGGCTGAGCGCCGAGGAGCTTGCCAAGCGGGTGGGAGCGAGCAAGGCGCAGATCCTTGCCTATGAGCACGGTCAGCGCGTCCCTGACCCGCCACGCATCCGCCGGCTCGCCGAAGCATTAGGCGTCCGTCCGTTGGAGCTGGCGAACCAAGCTGGCATGGCCTACTGGCAGCTGGCCGACCTGCGTAGAGCCAATGGTCTGCGAGCCAGTGACCTCTGCCGGGAGCTAGAGCTGAATCCGCACAGCTACCGTCGGTTGGAGACGACAGGACTGAGTCCCGAAAGCCGCTACGGCATGGCGGTGCGCCTGGCGGGCACGCTGGGTGTGTCCGTGCAGGTACTGGAAAGGCATATCGCCAACGTTCCCGGAGTACGCCAACGCCTCGATCGGGTACGGGAGCTTCTCAGCACCCTCGTCGACACGCATCTTGCCCCGGGGTGTGCAGACGTGCCTGAACCGGAGGACGAGGTCGTCAAAGCCGTGGCTGCCCACTACGCGCGTTCCGCCCCGACTGTTGCACGCATCCTCCAACAGCAGATCATGGCCCTGCGGGAGATGCACCACCGGCAGGCGACGGAAGCAGCAACCGCGCACTACGGTGTCACGTCCGAGGACCAGGACCGTGCTCGCCGGCGTATGCAAAACGAAGCCGTACGCATTCATCAGTCGATCGTCACTCTTCCCCAGCGCATGGACGCCTTCTTCCGCGCGCAGTTGTCACCACATGGCTGGGAAACGCTGGGGCAGTTGCACATCGCCCGCTCCAGCAAGGCCGCACTGACCGCAGCGCAGAACACCCTGCCCCATGCCCCGTCCCTGGTTCCGTTCATACAGCCGGCGTCCATACAGGCAGGAGCAGGCAGGACAGCCCCCTACATGCTTTCTAGGGACGGGCAGCACCACTACGCCGCGTTCAAGCCCTGGTACGACGCCCTCTACCCGTGGGTGCAGGAGAGCCTGCGGCAGTTCGAAGCGCAGTTGGAGGCAGGGGAGCCACCCTCCCATGCCTGGCTGCGTCATTGCTTTGCCCAATCCCAGACTGTCCTGTTCAGTTTCGACGGAGTCCTGTGCCGGCTGTTCGCCGACAACGTGCGTTCGGTCTCCGGGCACTTGACCCAGGCGGCCCATAGCCTGCAGTTGGGCACCGCCCCGGGCGGAACCGCAGACCCGGTTGCTGTGCTGCGCTCGGTCGTCGACCAGGGATCGCCTGAACAAATCCGCGAGCTCGACGGAATTCTGACGTCGTATGAAACCGAAGCAGCCCGTCGCGCGGAACCCCTTCCCGGCGCCGCGCAACTGCTGGGAGTTCTCAGCCGCGGCCCTTGGCGCATCGCCGTCGTGACCGACCACGCGAGCGCTGCCGTGCAGACCTTCCTGACACACCTGCGCCCCGACACCGGCGATGCGCCCAACCTGGTGGACGTCTTCGGACGCCCCACCGACCCACGGCTGATGAAGCCCAATCCGCACGCCGTTTCGCTCGCCACCAGTGTCCTGGGCGGCGACCGCTCACGCACCGTGCTCATCGGCGAGTCCCTGGCCGACGCCCTGGCGGCCCAGGCAGCTGGTGTGCAGTTCATCGGCGTGGCTTCACAGCGCAGCCAGGCCCGCAGGCTCAAGCAGGCCGGTGCGGCCAATGTTGTGGAGACCCTGGCGACCCTGATCGCGGCAATCAGCAGGATCAACGGCACGCGATCGTGACACCGTCCGACGTCCCAGGACCAGCAAGACCTTCCAGAGCCCGCGCAGCCCGCTCAGTCTGTACATGACCTTCCCCCAGCACGGCCGACAACCCGTCGCGTACGTGCAGCAGCAGCGCACGGGCCCGCACGGTGTCACCCCTGTCGCGCAGCACGCACCCAAGCCGGTACCCGGTCCACAGCGTCTGCGGATGCACCTCGCCCAAAACCCGCGATCGAACCGCATGAACTCTCTCGAACTGCTGCTGTGCTCCTGTCAGTTCACCCTCGTCCTGCATCAGGCAGGCGAGGTTGTGGAGCGTCGTCAATGTCCTCGGATGCTCATCCCCCAACTGTTCACACCGCGCGGCAAGAACGAGCCCGTACTCTCTGCAGGCCTCCCGCAGCAGGCCCAAGTCATGTAATACCCGGGCCAGTTCATGCTGGGCCGACAGCGTGTGGCCGTGCTGCTCGCCCAGCAGGCGTCTGCGGACGTCGAGCACGGCTGACAGATGCTGCTGTGCTTCTTCCAGCCGGCCCAAGTCATGTAATACCCGGCCCAGTTCATGCCGGGCGGTCAGGGCATGGGCAAACTCCGCACCCCGGGCATCACGGTGCGCTTGCCACACCTTCCGGTACACGGTCTCGGCCTGGCCGAGCTCGCCGACGTCGTGCAGCGCTCCGGCCAGGTTGTGCTGGGCGGTAAGGGTTTCCGGATGTGCCGCCCCCAGCACACGCATCCGGATCCGCACCACCTTCCTGAACACCGCACCTGCCCGCCGGGAAAGGCCACGCGCCTGCAGGAAACGGGCTGCCATTTCCGCCGCAGCGGCGGCCGACACCTGGCCGGCGTCAGGCAGAGAGGCCAGATCGTCCTCCTGTTCCACCAGCTCCAGTGCATGCGGCGCCAGGACAGACCACGCAGCCCAGGAACTGGGCTCTTCGGGCTTGCCGACCTGCTCTACCGAGCAGGCGTCCTGCAGCAGACCGGTGACGAGGGACAAATAGCGCGGAGTACGGCTGACGTCTCTGATCAGCGGGTGCACACGCAAGCACTCCGGCGATCTCGCCGATTCCTCAGACTCATCCCCGTCATCGCCTTCCGGCGCAGGACACAAGTCGATGAGGCTCAATGCCGCCAATGCACGCAGCGTCCGCCACAGGGTGCCGCCGTCGATGCCCTCAAAACCGGGATGCCGTTGCAACACCTGTGCACGCAGAACCAGGGCATGGGGCACGGGGGCGTCAGCGAAAACGGACAGCAGCTCCAGGACGTCAGCCGCATAACGAAAGCCCCGGCGGTGCAGCAGATCCAGAGCCAGGCGCCAGGTGTCGGCAATCACCTGAGCCGGGTTGAGGCCCTGCCCCGCCGGCCCGTCCAGAGCCCGGCGGAACGCGTCGAATTCGGCGGGAGTCTCAGGCTCACGAAAAGCATCCGGCATCCCCATCACCTCGGCTAAGTAGACCCCTGCCATACGCAAAGCTAAAGGCAGCCCACCTAATCGGCGCGCCAGGCAGGCCGCGTCATCCAACGCTCCCGCATCCGGTCCCGCGTGATCCATCAGGACACAGGCAGCATCCCGCCCCTTCAGCGGCAGCACGGGATGCATGACCGCGCCGGAGCCCCAGGCATCCGCCGTTCCGTCACATGTCGTCACCAGGACCAGCCCGCACGGACACGAATGCGGCCGGATCCACCCTGTACCCGCTGCCAGCAGCCCTGGACCGTCCAAGAGACGCGGGTCATCCACCCCGTCAATCACCAGCAGCCACGGCAGCTCGGCGCGACTGAGCCGATGCCACAAAGCGTCCACGACACCGTCCGCTTCAAGCAGATCACCAGCGACCCCTATACGGCGGGCGACCGCCCGAAACCCGTCCTCGAACAACGCAGCCTGCCTGGCATCAAGCCACCACACACGGTGCTCCGACATAGGACTGGCCCGCATCTGCAGCATATGGACGATCTCCAAAGCCAATGCCGTCTTCCCGCTGCCGCTCAGCCCGTGCAGGACATGCAACCGGCCATCACCACCACGGCGGCACTGATCGAGCAGACAGTTCAAAAGCTCATCCCGGCCGCGCAACGGCAAGGCGGGATTCCGATACCCCAACGGCGCAGCGAGCGTCAGCGCTTGCGCCCGCCCCGCCGCCGCGGCGACCACCATCTGGCCGACCTCCAGACGACCGGCAGCCACCGCACCGTGCTGCGCGACCAACTGCTGAGCTCCGCCGCCTCCGACGGACATCAATCCCGGCGAGACCGTGTGATAGGTAAAGGGCTGCCCCCCAGCTGCACATCTCCCTCCACTCGCACCACCGCACCGGCCACCGATCCGCCTTCCGCGCGCACTTGCACATCTCCGCCCGCGGCAACGCCCCCAGCCCCGGCCTGCAGGCCAGGACCCCCCGATCGAGCAAGCGCGACGATCTCAGTCAGCTTCTCCACGGCAGCGAGGCGTTCCTCCACGTCAACCGACTCAAGCACCAGCTCCAGACGGGTCTGCCACACCCCCTCCCACCGCCCCCGCTGCCCCAGCAGATCGCTGGAATCTGCCAGCGCGGTCTCCATCTGGTCCAGCCGCGTCAACTCGGCGGCCTCCTGCTCGGGATGCCCGCGCCCCAACAGCCGGGCGACCGCCCGCCGCACCGTTGCCCAAGCATCTGTCCCCGCTGCCTGCACCACGGCCATCCCTCCGGCTGCCGCCACAGCCGCCACCGCCTCAGCCGACATCGCACCCCCCGGTTCCCGACGACAGGCGACCGCTTCGCACCCGGCCGCCGCTGATACCGAAGGTATTCCTCAACGCCGCTGCCATCACGCCTGGAAGGAAGCCGATCATTTGATCAGAATCGGCTTCCCGTGCGTAACTCAAGGAACAGGCAGACGCATAAATGATCAAGCCGACGTAGGAGAATCAGTGATAAACGCACGCAGGCACCCGCCCGGCTACAGTCGTGCCGACAACCCTGCAGTGACGGCCCTCTCCGGCGCCGATACTGACGGCGCGTTCTTCGAGGGGAGAGGTCGCCTTGATCCGTCCGCGGCGCGACAAGCGGAGGCGGGAAGCACAACTGGCGGCGCAACGCAGCCAATACAAGAAACAGGTAGGCGATCTGCGCCTCTTCCTGCTTCTGGAATGTGCTCCCCTGGTCGTCGACCCGCTCGAGATCGCAGACCAGGCGTTCCGTCGCGCGTTCGCACAGCCAGACCGCACCTTCACTTACTGCGACATCCGAAAGATCGCAGAAGAAATCGTGCGTGAGAAAAGGCAGGACGCAAACACCCGGGAATACGCTGACTATAAACTGGAGGACGTGTTCGATGCCTACCTCACCGAAGACCTGCAGCCCGTTCGTGAGGTACTGCGTGCCATCGACGCACTCAGCCTCGGAGAACGCCGCGCTGTGGAGGCCGAATTGATCCATCTCCTGACCAGTGAAGGACTGATCGAAACAGTCGGCGGCGCACCATCGACACGCCGAGGTCAGAAAGCGAAAGGCCTCGCCAAGCTGGCCCGGGCAAATGCCAACCTGTCCCTCCTCGAACCATTTTTCTCAACCATGAGAGGAACGTACAGTGGCCAGCAAGACGGATAGCGACCTCGCCCGCGTGCTGTACAGGTACTACATGACGCTTCAAGCGCGCCTGGCCGGCGACGAAAAGGACCTCGACCGCCGGTTCGATAAAATCATCTCCGACATCGACCGCCAGAACCGTCGAACTGCACTGAGCCGGATCAGCAGCGGCCGGTGCATCGCATGCGTCAGTACTGCCCTGCGCTCCGCACGCACAACCACCCTTGGCCAAGCCGGAGCAGGCGGAGCGGTCGCAGCCCTCGCCGCCAAACTCACTCAATACGCCCAAGGTTTGGCCAGCCTTGCGCTCACAGCGGTCACTGGAGCCGTAGCAGCTGTCGCCGTAGCCGCCATAATCGATGCCCGCAAACCGAAACGACGGCCCGGACAATCGCGACGCCGAACGGAAGAAGCCACGTCCACGCCCCACCCCTGAGGAACTGGCGTGACGCAGCACAGACAGAAACCCGAGACCACCCGCCGAGCAATATCGCGGACTGACCCCTGCACCGTCGCATGTACGCGCCGCCCGCCTCTGGTGCCCGCAGACGGGAGAACTAGAGCGTGAACAGCTCCTGCTGCTGGCAGTCGACGATGTCCCGCCGTGGGTAGAACAGCCCGAGCAGCATGAAGGTCTTGGGCCGCCTATGAACGTTGCCAACAAAGCAGTGAACCGCTCGGTCCGAGGTGAACATGCGGGTGAACCAGCGCTCGCGGAGCTTGTCCTCGACGCCCCGTTGGCCGTACTGGCGTAGGTATTTGCGATAGGACTCGCCGGCCTCCCAGTCCCTGAGGGCCATGTCGTGCCCCGAGCAGGCGGATTCGCCGCAACGGAAGCGGTAGCGGAACTCCAGCGGCACCCATTCGAGTTGGCGCAGGTCCTGGTCGAGGAGGTCCATCTGGCCCGCCAGGGCGGCTTTGGAAGCGGGCCAGGGTTCAGCCGGCTCGAAGCGGAAGTCGACGCCGTCGGCCGGGCGGAAGACGCCCAGGGACGTGTTCTGTTCTTCCTGAGCCCGTCTGATCGCGCACATGGACGGAGCGATCAGCGGCCGTAGCAGTGAGTAACGCCGGAGCCAGCAGGAGGGCCGTCTCGCTGTGGAGTCTCCCAGCTAGCCGAGCAGAGGGCAGCGGGCCAGTGTGTGTGTCTATCCACCTGACGAGGCGGTAGCGCGTTGAGACGATGTACGGGTGACGGGACCAATGCGCAGGGCCGTCGTCGCTGCGATGGCTGTTGTGGTCGCCGCGGTTACAGGCGGGCTGGTGTGGGTGCTGCGTGCCACCCAAGACGGGCTTTCCGATGCGGCGAGTTGGGCACAGCTGGCCGGTGGCTGGGTACTGGCCGTCGCCGTTGCTGCTCCACCGGTCTTCCGGTGGATGCGCCAGGACAGCACGTCACCGGCTGTCTCCCGCGCGGATCTTGAGGAGTCCCAGGAACAGCTTGCGGCCGTCGTCCGAGCGCAGTGGCTCGAGGAGATACGCGTCCGCCGCCTGGAAGACCCTCAGCCCGTCGCAGTCCGCTGGACGGCGACCGCGCGGCCTGTTGTCGACCGCTTCGAGAACCTGCCTGCGCCGCCCCGCCGCGTCGACACTACAGAAGCCGGCATCAGCAACCTGGCTGCGTGGTTTCGGGCTCTGCGGCGACGGCGTCTGGTGCTGATCGGAGAGCGCGGATTCGGGAAGACGACGCTGGCTGTTCTGCTCGTACGGCACGTGCTCGCCACCCGCTCGCCAGGCGAGCCCGTGCCGGTGCTCCTCACCATGGCAGACTGGTCCGACGAGTCCTTCACGGCCTGGGTCACGAGGCGCCTTTCCCGCGACTATTCCTTCCTCACGCCAGAGACCGCGCATCGCCTGGTCCGTGAATGCCGGGTCATCCCGGTACTCGACGGTCTCGACGAACTGGCCGCCGAGGATCGGCCGGGCAAAGTCCGCTCGATCAACCAGGCCATGGCCGGCACCGATGCGTTCATCCTGACGTGCCGCACATCGGAGTACGCCGAGGCCGTCGCAGGTGCTGATGTCCTGACCAGTACGCCGGTACTGGAGCCGGAAGCAGTCGACGCTGCGGCGGCCGCCTCCTACCTTGAACGGCGGCTTCCACCGCGACCGGGTGCCGGCTGGGCACGTCTCCTGGCTGACCTGCGTCTGGGTCCTCAGACGGCACTGGGGCAAGGCCTGGGCAGCCCATTCGTGCTCTGGCTGCTCGAGGCCACGTTCGTCGAGCAGGGGCGTGATCCCACCGTGCTGTTGGAGATGACCACCGGCCAAGAGGTCTCTCGATGCCTGCTCGACGAACTCGTACCGGCACTCGTCGAGAACAACCGACATGTGCCGGACGACGACGTCGCCCATCCCTTCCGACCGTTGGCGGACTGGGAGACGGAGGACGTCCGGCGATGGCTGACCTTCATCGCCCGCCACCTGGCCGACCTCGGGACCTATGACCTGGGCTGGTGGAACATGCATCTGATCCTGCCCGACGGTGTGCGCCGGCGCTGGTTCGGAACTCTCTCCGCCCTTGCCTTCGCCACCTTTGCGGGGGTCGTCGCAGCGTTGTGGCTCGGCGCTCTGGGAGGAGTCCTCGCAGGAGCCGGCCTGTGGCTGCTGATGATGTGGCAGGGGCCCATCGAAGACGAAACAGCCCGCTTGCCGCGAGCGGCGACGGGGGGACTCTTCGGCAATCACCCGATCAGGTCACTGACCGATCACCTCAAGAGTGAGGCCCGCGGTGCCGTCGGCCACGCGCTCCGGTTCGGGACCATCGCCGGGGTCACCGCAGGATTTGCCTTCGGCTGGCCGGCGGGGGTCACGGTCGGGGCCACGGCCGCCGCTGCGGACTGGCTGATCCGCAGCATTTCAGGTACCGGCATCGACCTCAGCATGGTTTTCACGGTTCCTTTTGCGCTGGTCTGGGGCTTGATGTTCGGTGTCGCCCACGGGCTGGTATTCGGATCCACCCTCGCGCTCCAGTACCTGGCGGTCATCGTTGCGGGTCCCGGGATCGGACTAGCCCTCACCCTGCCGGTGTTGGTCGCTGTATGCACCTGGCGTGCTCTTCCGCCCCACCGCAGGCACGGAGCCGTCCGCGGTGTCTTCCTGTGGGCTGCCTCAGGCGGCGCCTACATGGCGTTCCAGCACCTCGGCAGCGACCCGCTCATGGCGATCGGAACGGCGGCCGCCCTTGGTGTGGGGCTAGGGCTGATCGAGGGCATCGTGTCCGATCTGACCTACTTCATGCTCGTCAGACCCGGACCCGCCTACCTGATGACCGTCGCGATTTTGCGCTACCGCTCCCAAGCGCCGCCGTATCCACTGAAGTTCCTCGCAGACTGTCGTCGGATCGGCCTGCTTCGTCAGGTGGGGCCGGTCTATCAATTCCGGCATTCCACTCTCCAAGACCACCTTGCCGTCCGGTGAGTGCACCGCCACAGTGCTGCCCAGGCCCGGCGACACAGCCGGCGGAAGGACAGCACGCGGGACTGGCCCCTGACGGCGCTGGAGCGAATTGACGCAGGACAACCGGACGGCTGGCCCCGAACAGAGAGCCGGGGCGGCTGGTTGAAGGGGTGGTCAGGGTCGGCGTGGGGCAGGATGCCGGGTGCGGCAGGCCGGTTGGCGCTGACGGAGGGGGCTGGCTTCGGTGCGCGTTGAGGTGCTGATCGATGAGGAGCGCGAACTGCGCTCGCTGCGAAGCTGGTTGGGGCAGGAGCCTGAGGTGCGCAGGTCCGCTGTGGTGGCACTGCGTGAACGGTCGGTGGAGCCCGGGGCGATGGGTGGTGTGCTGGATGTTCTTGAGCTGGTGACGGGCAACGGATGGAGCGCTGCGTCGTTCGTGCTGGCGGTGGCTGCGTGGCGCCAGACCCGGTCACGGGCGCCGCAGGTCACGATCCGGCGGGGAGATGTCGAGGTCAGCATCTGCAACGGGTCGGAGGCCGAGCTGGCTCGCGTTCTTGCCGTGCTGGAGGACGGTGTCGACGAAGGCCCGAACACCGGACGGCATGCTGCAGACGGGCCGCAACAGTGAGATCGCTGCCCGATCCGGCCGCGTCCCGGGCGGTACTGGTGGGAGTCAGCCGCTACTCGACACTGGAACCGCTGCCTGCAGTGGCGAACAACCTGCCCGCCCTCGCCGATGCACTGACCGACCCCGCATCGTGGAACCTGCCTGCCAGTCACTGCAGCGTTGTCGCCGAGCCAGAGACGCAGCGCGACATGCTGGACCCGGTCAAGGCGGCCGCCGACCACGCCAGGGACACCCTGCTGGTGTACTTCGCGGGCCACGGCCTGGTCGACGGCCGCGGTGAGCTCTTCTTCGGCCTACCCCTCTCCGTCCAGGGCCACAGCTACACCGGGGTCACCTACCAGGCATTGCGCGAGATCGTCACGGACTGTGCAGCACAGCGCATCGTCATCATCCTGGACTGCTGCATGAGCGGACGGGCCCTGGGACTGATGGGCGGCGAGGACCTCCTGGCCGACCAGGCAGAGATCGACGGAAGCTACCTGCTTGCCGCCGCCCCCGAGAACGGACGTGCGCTCGCCCCGCCCGGGGAGACCTACACCGCCTTCACCGGCGAACTCCTGCATATCCTGCAGCACGGCATCACTGGCCAGCCCCGTGAACTGGATCTGAACACCGTCTACCAGCGGCTGCGCAGCGAACTCGCCGCAAAAGGCCGGCCGACACCGCAAAAACGGGACCGCAACACCGCCGGACGCCTCGTCCTGGCCCACAACCGGGCCTATCGCCCAATCCCCGCCCCAAGCAGAGCAGCGGCCAGCGAGACGGATTGGCCCGACCCGGACGAGTGCCACACGCCGCTCGCCTTCCTCGACGCCCTGGCCGAGACCAGAGTACTCACCGGCCTGACAATCCCCGCCCTGAGTGAGCGCACCGACCCGCCTGTGGCACCGGCCACCATCAGCCGACTCCTCAACCGCACCACGCTGCCCGCCACTTGGAAGACCACCGGCATCTACCTGGCCGCCTGCGGCCTCCACCCCGAACAGATCAAGGCATGGCAGTCAGCCTGGCAGCGGCTGCGTACCCACGAACAGCAAAGCCCGGAGCCACCGCTGGCGCCCCCGCAGCCACCGGCCCAGACTTGGCGAGCCCGTCTGCCAGGACGCAGGCGCAAACGCCACTAGCCGCCCGGCTTCTGTGGAGAGCCTGCCTGGGACGTGAGCATTCGCTCTGCAGCAAGGGGGACGCAAAGCATCAGCGGCCGACGGACGACGAGACGGACGACGGCTCGGGCGCAGGCTTGTCATTGCTGCTGGAGTCGGGAGAGAAGAACCCCATCCAGGCCCCCACCACCAGCAGTCCCACGACCACAATTCCAGTCCCGGACTTCTTCGCTCCCGTGCCCTTGCCTTCCGACCGGTTCACCCAATGCCCCGCCCGGTAGTACTTGCCAGAACGACCCGCCACGCAACACCCCCGAGGTCAGTCTCACAGCGACAGCCCACCCGCCGCAGTCACAGAGTGTTGCAGCGCACCGCGAAGTGGGGTACAGGATGAACCGAATTTGGCTGATACACGCCATGACATAGCGTGATGAGATCAACACGCATTCGCAGTACGCGTGTTGATCTCGAGGCTTTGGAAGAGCCGTGCCCCGGCTTCGAATGCGAGTCTGGCTGCAGCGGCCGTGGCGCAGCAGATCAGGACTCGGTCCACGGTGGGTCTGGCGTGTAGTTGAGGCCGAGCAGAATCGGCAGTGCCATTCCGATGGGAGCTCCCACTTGTCGACCCACCAGCCGACCTGCCGGCCCTGGAAATAGTTGTCGCCCCCGCACCAGCCGCAGTCGAAGACGAACTCGCCATCCGCGATCTGTACGGGCAGTGACACAGTGCCCTGTTCGTCCATCCCGTCATCCTCGCGCGCACGCCACCGATGATCATCATGTTCTGCCCTCACCCCGCCACAGTCTCCTCAGGGTCGGACCGGCCAGCCACCAAGTCATACAGCGTGAAGTCGTTGCCGAGCGGGGTGTCGAGCAGCAGAATCCGCGCTCCACGGATTCGGCGCCGCCACAGCGGTGTCAACTGAAGATGGAGGACACGGGCTTCGGCCTGCAGTACGCCCAGGGCTGTCGGTGCGAGACAGCGGCCTGTTCGCAGAGGGTTGGCCCAGCCGCCAAGGAGCGCTGTGGATACTGCCTCAGCCCACTGAGCCCCCCACCGCAGGCCCAGCACATCGGTGGTGAAGGCCCGCATGGCCCCTTGCTGCCCGGTCACCGCCGCTGTTCGGGCCTCAAGAGCTTTCACGATGTCGGGCAGGAGGATGTCGTACGAGGTTGTTCCTGCCTGCACGACCGCTACCGGGTCGGTCCAGGACACCCCGCCGCCGATCGGGAGGATCTCGCAGTTGTCCCTGAGGTCGGGCGTGGACCTGACGCTTACGGTAAGAACGTACGGCTTGCTCGCTGGGGCCGCGGCGACCGGCTCAGCTTGCCCAGTACGCAGATCGATTCGGACTAGATGCCAGCATAGGCCCGGATTCGGACCGGATCCGCTGCTGCCGGGTTGTAGGAGTCCGGCGGAGTGGGGCGGCGGTCGATGGTCATCGAACGGACCTCCTCGTCGCGTCGGGCGGAAGTAGCTTCCTCCTCGGCCTCCGTAAGGCAGCTTTCCAGCAATAAATCTTGAAATGCTGGCCAGCCTTCGGGAAATCGGCGCATCGCGGCGCAACGTTCGACAGCGCCTCTGCCGCTGCTGTCACAAAAGGGGGCTAAGAACCGCCCGCGGGTCATACGCTCCATGGACGGCCCGGGCGAGCCAACCGCCTGTGCACAGTGGAGCGTCGCCCATGCAGTGGCCCGGGGGAATGAGACGGGGACATGGAAGAAGAGGACAACACAGTCGGGGCGCCAGCGGGGCCGGAGCGCGATGTATCGGCGGACGGTGCGCTCGGCGGCGGCCCTTACTCAAACACGAGTGCCAGCACGGCCGGATCGGTAATCGTGGGGGACTGCAGCGTCGTGATCGACGCGAACCTGACGTCGACCGTAACTCCGCTCGAGCCACAGGCCCGCCCTCATCCGGTGCGCCGCGATCGGGCGGAGCCGCTGAACCGGCCTCACCGACAACTTCAGGGCCGTGCCGCTGAGTTGGCTGAGCTGGGCGAGGCTGTCCGGGCCGCTCAGGACAGCGGCGGCATCGTGCAACTGGTGGGGCCAGCCGGCGTGGGCAAGAGCACGCTCATGCGGCATGCGGCCCGACTCCTGGCACCTGGACCGGACGGCGCACTGTTCTTAAGCGCGGCCCGCCGTGAGGTGGCGGACCTCGCTCAGGAGATGTTTGAAGCCTGCTACGAGGTCGAGGACTACGCGCCTGCTGGGAGAGACCTTCGACGCCTGATGGCCCGCGTGCGGATGACCGTATATATCGATGAGGCCGATCTAACCACCGAGCAGGTGGCCGAACTCGCGGACATGGCTCCCCAAGCGACCTTCGTCTTCGCGAGTCGCGATCGGCTGCCGGGCGACGTCGACGTCGTGGAGGTGCCGGGGCTAAGCCGTGAAATGGCACTGGACCTGCTGGTTGCCTGGGGGCTTCGGCGCCCCCAGCATCAGGGCAAGCTCGTTGAGGCCCATGACTTGTGCACACCTATGCTTGGACGACCGCTGCTGCTGCTACGCGCGGCCGGCCTGGCCCGGATCGAGTCGTCGGACGAGCCGACGGTACCCCGCCCGACAGACGCTGAAGCCATCCTGCAGAGGCTGTTCGATCGGCTCGACACGGAGCAGCAAAACGTCCTCAGGCTCTTGGCGACACTGGACGCAGAGTTGAGCCCGTCCCACGTCGGCACCCTGTGCGGTATCTCGGACCCGATAGGCGTGTGCGCGGACTTGACCGACCTGGGGCTGGTGCAGGCAGAGGAGCGTGGCTACCGCATCGCTTCCGACGCGCTGGATGAAGCGCAACGCCGGAATCGTCCGTTCCCCGCCGAGCAGTTATGCGACCACTTCAGCCGGTGGGCCACCCTGCCCACGATTACCCCGACCCAAGTCGTCTGGCACGGGGCGGCGTTGGAACGGGCGATGCAGTTGGCCCAGGAGCAAGGAGTCCCGCACGTTGCGGTGAGCCTTGCAAGAGCGGTCTCACCCCAACTGGCCCGTTCACTGAGGTTAGGCGTATGGATCCGAGTCGTCGACGAGGGTCGGCGGGCCGCCTGGCAGGCGGATGACGAGAGAGCCAAGGCCTACTTCACCCATGAGAAAGGCATCCAACACCTGCTCACCGGTCGGCACGTCACTGCCACCGCTCACCTGGCCGAGGCGGCTGAGCTGTGGCAGCAACTCGGCGACACCGACGCCGCGGACGCCACGCGGGAGAGCATGACCGCGATCCGCAGCCCAAGCGGCACCGCCGCTGGTGTCTCGGTGCTCCCCGGTGCTGCCGACGCTGCCGGCGCAGGCGCGGCGACAGCAGCATCCGCTGGGATTGGGTGCGCGCCATGGATGTTGATTGCCATCCTGAGCGCCCTCTTTTCGACGACCCTGGTGTACACAACCCACAACGACGAGCCGAGAAAGGGGGCACAGCAAACATACGTCGAGGAAATCGGCGAGGCCCGCCAACGCCTCTTTAGCGGCCAGCTCATCTACACAGACCCGCACTCGATGGGCCTCGTGGCAGGCGCGCAGCCACGCCGATTCCAAGTCGCCATCCGGGGCGCCTGGCGCCAGGCCAAGCCCGGTGAAGAGCAAGCCCCTGTGAAGGCCGGAGCGCAGATCGGGGTGAAACTTCACTGCTCGGGCAACGTACGATGCACGCCGCTGTCCTCAGAACGCCAAAACGTACTCTCACGGAGCGACAAGGCCACCTGGACATGGGCCCTGAGCGCGCGCGATGCCGGGAAAGCCAGCGTCGCCCTCACGGTGACCGCCTACCTCGGCGACGGGAACACCGTGCTCGTCGAGAAGCCGCCACAGATGTTGAGCCTCGATGTCGCAGCGGCCCCCAGCGACAACAGCTGGTACTCCTGGATCACGGATCTCTGGCGCTGGATGAGCAACGCAATCACCACACTAGGAGGGATCGCTGTCTCCCTCAGCGCCATCGCCGCCGCGGTCGTCATGCTGGTCCGCCGGAGGCTCCCACCGGCCGACGTAGCCGACAACGGAACCCCTCAGCCGCCGCGCGGCATCCGCCGACGGCTACGAGTGCCACCTGTGCGACAGACTCGCCCTCGCCCCGTTCACCCCCGCAGGCAACACACTGAGGTACGAACGTCTCAGCCAAACCAGCGCGCAGCTGCTCACCGTGAACCTCGGGAATGACAAACACTTGAAGCTCAACCGCCCATATGTCGCTGCATCGGCAGAATGTCAGCCCGAGTGAACATAACTGCACCTTCGGTGCTGTCAGTGCTCAGTCTCAGCGGACTGCGTCTCGGTCTCAGGAGTAGTGGCCGACTTGGGGGCCGTGTAGAAGACGGACCTTCCTTGCTTGGTGCGCTCCGCCTGGCTCTTGGCCACGAGACCCTCGAGCGTAACCCGCACGACCTTGTCCGCGATCTGACGCTCAGGGTGGGTCTGGCCGAGCGCCGCAGAGATCTCCGCAGCGGAGCGCGGTTCCTTCAACTCGAGAAGGTGGCGGCGAATGAGCTCGACCAGGGTGGGCTGGGCCGCCTTCGTGGCACCCTCCGTCTCGGCCGCCGGCTTCTTGGCTGCTGCCTTACCCGGCGCGGCCGCGGGCTTCCGCGTCCTGGGCTTCCCGCCGCGAGCGGCAGCAGCCTTCCGCCGGGGAGAGGGCACTGTGGCATTCTCGGACTTTGCCGCAGTCTGAGCTGGCGCTTCCGTGATCCCAAGCACCTGCCGCATGTTCACCAGCACAGTGTGGTCGCGCTGCACTGCGGCAAGCTGCTCCTGCAGGGCGGCGATCTCCGCACTGATACGTTCCTGCTCCTTGGCGTTGCGTTCGAGATCACCGGTCACCTGGGCGACGTACTGCGATGTCAGATCGGTGGCGGGAGCCGTTGACTCGGGCATGGTGCTGACCTTTCCTCGGCGAATGACCGTGCTGCGGGGCTGCACCGCATGCGAGTGGTGCCCCTCTTGGGCGAGATGTCGGCGGCCCGGCGGGGGAGCCGCAAGCGCCGCAAGACGCCTCGGCGTACAGATGGTACGGACAAACAGCGCTGGTTGTTCCTTCCCAGCGTTGTCTTCTCGCCCCGGGTCAGTCTCAGCGCTGCTGTGTTCCGTTCCGGTGAGGCAGTGCTGCGGGACGAGTTGGTGCCTGCGGCTGAGGCAGTTGCCAGAACACCTCGCCTGACTCCTGGTTGTAGCGCCAGGCGGACAGCGTGCGGATGCTCACGAGTTGGTCGAGCATGTCCGCGGTCTGATGGGGGGAGTGCCCACACAGACGGGCAAGGATGTCCATGTCGACGCCGCGGTGGTCATGAGCGCAGGTGTGAGCGGCGAGCACGAGTGCCGTCAGACGCACGGCCGGTGGTGCAGTGGCAGGCAGAGCCAATGGCGCGGGGTGCAGGGCCCAGTGAGCAGCGTGGCGGCGTGTACGGCGACCGGGCACTTGGCCCAGGAGTGCCGCATCCCGCACACCGTCCTCTGCCCGGCCCGCACCCCCACCTGCCAGACCAGCCCTTACCTTGAGGCGATCCGCCGCCAACTCGCCGTCCGCACCCGCCGCCTGAACGACACCGGCGCACTCACTCCCGGTCCGCCCACTGCAAGCGGACAGTCCGACGACCCCGACACCCACGACGGCCCCGCCCGGCCCGTCGTGCAGCTGCTGCTGTGCCGCTACCTCGCCGAGCACGCGGTCGAACACCTCCGCTGCGTGGCCCAGACCCGCCACCGTCACCGCTGCCCCCACCCCATCCGCGCCCTCACCGGACCCGCCGGAACCTGGAGACTGCTGCCCACCGGACCCCGCCGCGGCCAACTGGCCCTGCCCGACGTACTGATGGCCATCTACGACCTGGGCCACCTGCCCTACCGCGGGCAACTGCGCTGGCGCGCCCAGCGCTGCCCCCAACACGACGCAGCCCCCGGCGCCGCCGACCTCGCCCTGGCCGAATGGCAGCCCTTCGATCCCCTCCTGCACGCGGCACACATCCGAACCCGCCTGCCCCACCCTGAAGCCCGCCGGCCCGGAAGCCGGTGACGATGCCCAACCACGCCCTGGAGATCACGCTGACCCGGCCCCTGACATCGGTCGAACTCCGCCACGCTGCCCAAGCCTGGCCACTCGCCGCCAACCACAACGCCACCCGCCTCATGGCCCTCGCAGACGCCAAAACCGACGCACGTGCCGCCCACCGCCTGCGCCAGCGCCTCACCATCCGGCTGCCCATCG
This sequence comes from Streptomyces cyaneochromogenes, assembly GCF_003963535.1. Lineage (GTDB taxonomy): Bacteria > Actinomycetota > Actinomycetes > Streptomycetales > Streptomycetaceae > Streptomyces > Streptomyces shaanxiensis. The sequence continues at coordinate 10,633,859 of NZ_CP034539.1, forward strand.
ACGTGATCACCAGCCACTACCCGGACACCCACGGCCGCGTCCTGCTCAACGTCGCCTTGCCACCCGACGCGCGCACCGCTCTGCAACGCGGCGCCCGCCGCGCAGGCCTGACCCCCGAACGCTTCGTACGAGAGGCCCTCCACCGCGCCCTGGCCGAGCACGCCGACCGGGAAGCCGACCGACTCGACCGCGCCGTACGCCACCTCCTCGCCAGCACCACCCCTGCGCACCTGCTGTCCGCCGTCGGGCACGTCCTCACGCGCCCACTGAAAGGCCCCACCCCATGAACCCCACGGACGAACAGACCGCAGCAGTCGACGCCTTCCACACCGGCAGCCACCTCGCCCTGCAGGCAGGCGCCGGCACCGGGAAAACCACCACACTCGCCCTGCTGGCCCGCACCACCCCACGCCGCGGCCGCTACCTCGCCTACAACCGCGCCATCGCCCAGGACGCACGCGCCCGTTTCCCGAACACCGTGCAGTGCAAGACCGCCCACGCGCTCGCCTGCGCAGATGTGGGCCACCGCTACACCCGCCGCCTGAACGCACCCCGCCGCCCGGCCTGGCAGACCGGACAAGCCCTCGGCATCACCAAAGCCCTCCGCATCGCAGACCGCGACGTCACCCCGAAAGCCCTCTCCAACGCCGCCCTGCGCACCGTGACCCGCTTCTGCCACACCGCAGACGAGGCCATCACCCGCCACCACGTCCCCCATCTGCGCGGACTGGAAGGCACCGGTCTCCACGCCCAACTCGCCGCCTACATCGTGCCGTTCGCCCGCAAAGCCTGGGCCGACCTGCAGCACCCCGACGACGGCGCCGTCCGCTTCGACCACGACCACTACCTCAAGATCTGGGCTCTTGCCCGGCCCCGCATCCAGGCCGACTTCCTGCTGCTGGACGAGGCCCAGGACACTAACCCCGTCGTCGAACAGATCTTCCTCGCCCAGCGCGAGCACGCACAGCTCGTCATGGTCGGCGACTCAGCCCAGGCCATCTACCACTGGCGCGGCGCCAAGGACGTCATGACCGGCTTCGACGGCACCCACCTGACCCTGTCCCAGTCCTTCCGCTTCGGCCCCGACCTCGCCGCGGAAGCCAACCGCTGGCTGCACCTCGCCGACGCCCCGATCCGTCTCACCGGCACTCCCGCCGTGCCCACCGAACTCGGCCCAGTCACCCAGCCGGACGCCGTGCTGTGCCGCACCAACGTCGGCGCCATGGCCCAGGTCATGACCCTCATGGCGGCCGGCTACCGGGTCGCCGTGGCCGGGGGAGGAGACAGCCTGCAGGCCCTGGCCCTTGCGGCCCGCGACCTGAAGGAAGGCCGCCGCACCCACCACCCCGAACTCATCCTCTTCCCCTCATGGGGCGATCTGCAGGACTACGCCGCCCACGACGCGGCCGGCCGCGACCTGCAGCCCCTGGTCAACCTCGTCGACACCCACGGCACCGACGCCATCCTCACGGCCGTCGCCCGCCTCGCCCCCGAGCCACACGCGCAGGTCACCGTCTCCACCGCCCACAAGGCGAAAGGACGTGAATGGTCCCGCGTGCTCATCGCGGACGACTTCGCCCGTCCCAAGAACAACCCGCCCGACGAGCAGACAGGCCCCCCGCCGACACCCGATCCCATCGACGACGCCGAAGCCCGCCTGGCCTATGTAGCGGTCACCCGCACCCGCCAACGCCTCGACCTGGGCGGACTGTCCTGGATCCACGACCATCCCGACGGCCCCCCGGTCGGCGACGACCGCGCCCGTCCACCGGCGCTGCCACAGCCTCCTGCCGCTGCCAGGACATGAAGCCAGGTGCCCGCCAGATCGGCCTGTCGGCCGGCCCGCACCCCTTCCGGGACGGCCAGGCTCGACGCGAGGCCCCGCTCCAGCACGACGGACGATGGACACCTCGGCTATCCCGATGCACCTGACACGCGCTCACTGCTGCGGCTGGGGATGGACAAAGACAAGTTTTGTGGTTCCAGGCCCTTTGAGCCCGGTAGCGGTCATGCTGGTCCAGGGACGCACGTGATGCGGGGGTGGAGGGGGACTTGCCGGATCAGCCTGACTTGTTCTCCGTGCAGCAGGAGGACGACGCGGAGGGTCTAGAGCACATACCGCCATTCGCGGCACCGGTCGCTGCTGCACCGAGCGCAGTGACACGCGATCCGGTGGCACTGCGCATCGCCGAGGCCGTCCGGGACGTGTTCGGCGACTTCGGTTCCGAACACGGCCTGAGCCGCGGGGAGATAGCCCAGGCGTGTGCTGCGGTGGCCTCCGCCGGCGAGTTTGATGCGAGATTCAGGGTCTTCATCAAGCTTCGTCTGCTGGAGTCGCTGCGCGGCAAGGCCCACGACCAGCGGTATGTGTTCAACCCGACCAGCGGCGCGGCGCTGTTGGTCTATGAGCGGCTCGGGGAGGCTGGCGGTGTCCAGGAGATCACCATGCTGCTGGACCGGACCCGCGAAGGCCTCCTGAACGGCTCCCTGACCGAGGAGCAACTGGCCGCCAAGATTGCGCAGGCCCGGCGCAGCTTGGCGAACTACACCAACCACCTGCTGCGGCTCGTTCGGACCAGGCCCATCGAAGAACTGCTTGGCCAGCGCCACCACCATGCCCACACCACCTCGCTCGAGGAGGCGAAACACCTGGTCCACGCCGTCGCCGAGCAGTACCCCGCGCTGCGTCCTGCCGGTACCCGCCTGATCCAGGAAGCCCTGCGCTACACGGCAGCCGTCAACGAGTTCCACGACCGGCTCATGCAACAAGCCACCACCCGCCGCGACTTCAGCATGCTCCTTCCCGAGCAGTACGTGACCGCGGCCCGGCGGTCCTCCGCCGATGCGCTTGCGCAGGTGTTCGCCACGACCGTCTTCGATCCGCCGCACGTCCAGATCACCACGGGCCAGATCCTCACCGCCGCAGCCGACCACCAGCCCCCACCACCACGGCAGCGCCTGCCCCGCCCCCCGTCGCGGCCGCCCGGCCCGGACCCGGTCGAGGCCGCACGAGCCAAGGCCGCGCTCGCCCGCCAGCGACGGGAGGCCACCGTGACCCTGCTCATGGCCGGCAAGGACGAAGCCGACGTCACCGCCGCCCTGCGGGCCCTGCCCTGGCAGGCAGCGGTCAAGCATCTGGTCGAGCTGCTGCGCGCCGCAGCGGACCCGGCCATCCCGTTCATGCTCGACATCTCCCGCGAGGTCATCGTGGATGGTGCAGGCCCGGTCACCTACGCCTCACCGGTGACCGCGTACCGCATCCCCGACAGCCCCCAAGGCATGGACGACGACACCGAAGCCGCACCGCAGAGCCCCCATGAGTGACCCCTACCTGCTGGCACGCGCCCGGGCCCTGCGCACGGTTCCCATCCCCGCGGACCGCGCCGAACTCAGCCGGCTGCGCCGCGCCGTCGACGATGTGGAGCGCCGTCTGGTGGAGACCGTCACACCCGACGGTATCCAGGAGCTGATGGCCGGCTGGGCCCCCGACGTGGAACCGGCCAGCGGCGCCCTGGGCGACAGCGACGCCCACCGCACCGCCTCGGCCGTCCGCCTGGTCACACTGGCCTGCTGCATCCGCCACTGCTGGCCCGACCCCAGCCAGCCGCTGTACCCGGGACAGCCCGCCGCGCAGGAGGACGTCATCGCCTCCCTGGCTCCCCTCCAGGACGCCCTCACTCCCCGGGAAGGCGTGGCCGCACTGGGCCAGAGCGCACACTTCCTGACGGCCCTGCGGTTCCTGCGCGCCTGCGGCCACCTCTCGGCGGACGCCGGCGACGGCATGATCCGCCTCGGACCCATGGTCGCGCTGTGGTCCGAGCGTGATGTGGCCGAACTCCGCGGCGGATACGACGTCCTGCCCGCTCCGAGGAAGGGATGAACCGGTGGACGTACCGGCCCTGCAAGCCCTGTCCCACAACCGGCGAGCGGACGTCCGAGCGGCGGTCTGCGCCGTGGAGACCGCCATGCTCCCTGTCCGGCCGACCCACTACCGCGCCCTCGCGGAGACCCCGCTGCGGGTCGTGGTGGAACAGGTCCTGGCCGCATCCGGACGCGCTCTGCTCGCGGTCGGCGGCGGCTACCTCACCGGCTACACCGACGAGATCAGACAACGTCTGGCGCACGAAGGGATCGGGATTCTGCCGCGTGACGACCGCGCCGTCCTCACTCTGATCCTGCTGTTCAGCGTAGCCATTCCACGAGCGTCCGGCATCACCCTGCCCGAGCAGCTGTGGACCCAGGGCACCCCCGTGCCCAGGGATCAGCTCAAGGACTGCCAGGTGTCCGACGTGGCCCTCACCGGCGCGTTGCAGCGCCTGACCGACGCCGATCTGGTCCGCCGGACCAAACCCGGCTACGTCCTGGGCAACCAGTTCCTGCGCCTGACGCCGGCCGTGGGCGCCGAGCTGTTCGAACGGCTGATCCTGCTCGCCGACCCCGACGGTCCCCTCGCCGAATCGATCCGTCGCCGCCGCGCCCTCCGCGCCGTGCCTCCGGCTGCCGCTCCCGACCACGAGGTGCCCGACACACCATGACCACTCCGCCCGCGTCCGATCCGTCCCGGGGCATTGTCGGCGACCGCCAACTCGTCGGTGTCCAGACCTTCGACATCGCCCGCCTTACGGCACACGCCGTTCCGATTCTCCCGGAGACCTTCATCGCCGTCTCCGGCCTCGGTCCCAAGGACGACTCGAACGGCTCCGGCAAGACCAGCTTCCTCATCGCCGTCTCCCTGCTGCTGGCCGACCCGCAGTGGCGCCTGGAGGCCAACGGGGGCCGGCACGCCAGCGGCATCCTGTTCCGTCCCGACGCAGCCGGCGTCGACCAAGCTCACCATGCCTCGCCGGTCACCCACGGCTACATCGTCGGCGTCTTCGCCGACCCTACCGACCCCGCCACAAGCTCGTTGACCGTGTGGGTCCGCATCGCCACCACCGCCCCCTACCTGCAGGCCAATTGGACCGAAGGCCTGCACCTCGCCGACGCCCCCACCGATCACGAGCGCAGCATCCAGGCCGACGCCCTGTGGCGCGAGCTGGGCACACGCCAGATCCTTTCGGCCCGGGCCATGGCCGAGAAGCTCTACGGCACCGCCCCGCGCTGCCTCACCTACCTCGACACCGCCCTGCGCCCACCCGTTCCCTCGCTGCTCAGCCAGCAGCTGACCGAGATGGAGCCCCACGACATCGGCCGGTCCCTGATCGCCCTGTCGGGCATGACACACCTGCTGGAGGAGGAAGAGGACCTGCGCGGCCAGGCCCTGGAACACCAGATCAACCTCGACAAGGCCCAGACGGAGCACGCCCAGGCGCTGCTCGCAGAAGACGACGTGATGAGCGGCGTGCACGCCCGCGAGGCCGCCCGCCTCGCCCTCCAGCTCGGTCACGAGGCATGGCGCCGCTACCTTGCCGCCTCCTTCCGTGACGCCCACGACAGCGACCAGCGCATCGCCGCGGCCATGGAGGAGGAGAGGCAAGCGGCCGCGACAGTCGCAGACTTGGTGCAGGACGCCGAGGACCATGTGACCTCGTTCGGTTCCGCCGCGGACCTCGCCACCCAGGAGAGCGAAGCCCGCCAGACGTGGTCCGACGCCCAAGAACATGCACGCGAACTGTCCAGCAAGATGACGGAGTTGACCACCCAGCAGGCGCTGCTGCACAGTCAGCGGACCACGCTCCTGCCCCAGGCACAAGGCTGGGACGGCAGCGACTGTGCCACCGCGGCCGCCCGCCTGGAACGACGCCAACGCGATCACGCCAAGGCTGAGCTGCAACGCCTGGATGCCGAAGACATCGCCACCCGAGCCCGCACCCACCTGCACAACGTCGAACGGGGCCGCAGCGGGAAGGCCGGCCACGCCATCGATCTGCTGAGCGAACACCGCATCCCCGCGCACGGCCTGCTCGACCAGCTCAACGTGGACGAGGCCGCCCGCCCCGCGTGGGAACCGCGTCTGGCGCCCTGGCAGGACGCGATCGTCGTCGAACCCGAGCATGAAGAAAAGGCCCGCCGCCTTCTGCATGCCGATCTGCCCGGCGCGCAGATCATCTCGTCCGACGAAGGGCAAGAACGCCTGCCCGAGGGCATGCACAGCACCCTGAACGTGGCACGCTTCCTCGGCACCCTTCAAGAACGTCTGATCCCCTCGGCCGACGGCGCTGCCGTCCATGACCAGGCGCTGGCGCTGACCGTGACGGGTGGCTTCACGACCCCGCTGGCCGGGCGCGAAGCCCGGCTTCGACAAGCCCGCGACGATCTCATAGCCGCCGAGCAGGGCATCGCTGAGGCCGCCGAGGCCGTGACCGTTGCTGCCGCTGCCCTCACCCTGGCCACGACCCAGCACGTGGCCGCCGAGGCCGCTGAAGAACTCGCACGCCTCCGCACCCGAGAGAACGACCTTCAGACACAGATCGACGAACTGACCGGCCGCGTCAACAAGGCCGCGCACGACGAACAGAAGCTCCAGCAGACCTGGAAGGAAGCCGTGGCCCGGCACGCCTCCCACGAGCAGCTCCTCGCCAATGCAAAGCTCAAACTGGAAGCGGTCAGCAAGGCGCTCAAGGAACGGCACCGCACCCTGGCGGCTCTTGAACGCCAGCGCAGCCAAGTCGCAGCAGCCCAGTGGCAGCTGCAGTGGGACGGCACTCTCGAAGACGCCGTCCGCCTCTTGGACTCGGCATCGGACCAGGCTCGTTCACCCCGGCCGGCGACCCTGCACCGACAGGCGCAGGACGAACTACGCAAGGCCTACGAGTACTACGGGCTGGACGGCACCCCAGGCGCAGACGTCGGCGAAGACCTCCGCGCCGGAGAGGAGACGATGCGGGCCTTCTCCGACACCGACCCTACGGTCCTGCCCACCCTCACCTTCATCGACGTGGCAGCACCGCTGGACAACCGCCTCGCCGGCCACCGCGACCAGGACGAGGTGGCCGCAACGCGCATTACCCGCGACCAGCACGCCCGGGAGCAGGCGATCGCAGAACTCACCACCGGGGTCGCCACCTGCGTCCGCAACCTGGAAACCCTCCAGGACATGATCGAAAAGCACCTTGACGGCCTCTTCGCCCAGATCAGTGCCGCCTTCAACGACCTTGACCTGCGTGGCGACGGCCACGGAGCCAAGCTCGAGCACATCAGCGTCCGCCCCCAGGGCGCCGGTGACTGGCAGTGGCAAGTCATCCCGCGGTGGAAACGCTCCCGCAGCGGCGGATATGTCTCCTACCGAGAAAACGCCAACAGCGCCCAGGTCAAGGTGCATGCCATCCTGCTGGTCCTCGCGGCACTCCTGGCCGACTCCCAGACCCAGGGCAGAGTCCTGATCCTGGACGAACTCGGCAACAGCCTCGGGGAGGTCAACCGCAAGGACATGCTCGCCGCCCTGCGTGACGTCGCCCGTGACCAACACCTGACCATCCTCGGCACCTGCCAGGACAGCGTCCTCGCCGACGCCGCCGATGTCTGCGGGGAACTGCTGTGGTTCGTCCACGCATCAGCGGCCGACATCATCAACCAGCCCACCAACATCTGGGCCTTCGACAGCAACGGTGACCGTACCCAACTCACCGAAGACTGGATCACCGCAGGACGCGCCCATGTCTGATCCCACCCCCAGGCCTCCACTCCTCATCGGCGAGGCACACGGCCGCGAGACCGTCCCCTTGCGTAATCTGCCGCCGGGCATAACCGCCGTCACCCTGCCGCGCATCACCAAGGACGCGGACGACACCATCCACGTGCGCGTCCCCAGGGACCAGCGACGGCGGGTCAGTCCCCGGCAGGTCGACCTCGTCGCCGACCACCCCGTCAGCCCCTATGAGCCGCCGCCCGCCCTGACCACCCGACAACTGATGAAGGTCCTGCGGACCAAGACCACCAAGCGCTGGCCCACCATCCAAGCCGACCTCGGCGACAACGCCTGGCAGACCGTGGTCGACCTCATCCGCTGCGGCGCTGTCATCCTGCGCTGCGACGTCGTCAACGGCACCGCCTACAGCCCGCGGTCATGGACCCTGACCCAGTCGTGGGCCGAACTCGCCGAGGACAAACTCGCCGAACTCCAAGGCCGCCAGCACCCCGAAGACCTGCACCGCGAGCTCCTCGACGTCATGGCCGACGTCCCTCAACTCGCCCATGAACACGCGCTGCTGGCCAAGACACCACCCGGGCGCGTCCTGAAGATCCCCGAAGGCACCGCCACACGAGCCGAGGACTGGCGCGTGTACGAGGTCGCCATCCGGGCCGCTGGCATCTGGTGGCCCGCCCAGGACACCCCCCGCAAGATCACCGCCAAGGAACTCGCCGGACGCAGCCTGCGCAACACCAAGAGCGCCTGGACCCCAGCCAGGCAGCAGGCCTTCTCCAACCTGATCGGCATCCCCTTCGACCAGGCCGTCGACAAGGCCGACACCGAACTACGCATCCGTGGCCCTCTGCAGTGGCGCGTCGGAACCGTCATCGCCGATGCGGCAGCCTGCAACCCCTGGCTCGCCCTTCCCGCCCGCGGTGTCCGCGCCCTCGGCATGATCTCCTGCGACGCCCAGGGCATCTTCCTGATCGAGAACGAGGACACCTTCGAACAGGTCTGCAAGATCCGGGAGATCGCCGACACCTGGCTGTGCATCTGGGGCAAGGGTTACGCAACCGACGGGCTGGCCGAGTTCCTCCGCGGCCTCGACGGCCTGCCCGTTGCGGCATGGGGCGACCTCGACGCCCACGGCATCCGCATCATCGGGAACCTCGCCGACCGCATCGGGCGGCCCGTCACCCCCGTCGCCATGACCGTCGACCTCTACCGTGCCGGCACCAAATACCACCAGGAGCCCTCGAAACTGGAGGAGAACCGCAAGCTCGCCGCCCGGCTCGCGTACCAGGGCATCGAGGCCCTGCGCGATCTGGCCGACGAGATCGCCCGAACCGGCGGGCACGGCTGCGAGCAGGAGACCCTCTACGACGAAGTCCTGCCCACGCTCCCAGGCCTGCTGAAAGCCGTGCACCTGCCCGGCAGTTGCTGACTTCGCGCCAGGCGGACAGGGCGGGGCGGCAGGGCTGTCTTCCACTACCCCTGGTCCTCCCGCCATGGGCGGCGGTGCCTGCCGCGAATGGAGACTCTCGGCTGTGCCGTGTCTGTAGCGCGCAGTGCGGGCGGTCGGCACACACAGCTCATGGGACGAGGGTGCCAGCGGGCAGGGACAGGTCGAGCCGGGGCAGGCGTCCGGCGTGTGCGCGCAGATGGCGTGCTTCGGCGACCATGGCGGGGGCGAACATGCCGTCCCCGGGCGGGTGGGGTGTCAGGCGGTGGTGGGCGCGGGCGCCGGCCAGCAGCGGGCGTGCCCAGGCAGGCACAGCGTGCAAAGGGCAGTCCCGGTGGACGACCCCGTGGAGCTTGATGGCGGTGACGTCGCCGGTGATGTCGAGGTCGCCGGTGAAGCGCAGGTTGCTGAGGCCGGCCCGGGTGAAGGCCAGCACGCTCAGTGCTCCTGCGATGAGCGGGTGTGCGAGAGCGGCCAGCGCGGCGGCCTCCTCGGACGCGATCTCGAGGGCAGGGGCGGCCTGGACCAGCTGCGCTGTTGCCATCGCGCCGGTGCAGGGGTGAGCTGGCCGCCCGGGCCTCAGCGACGCCGCCCGAGCCTCCCGCGGCCGGGGGGCGGGGGACTGCCCCGCAGCCACCACGGCCGGTCCCGCCATCGGTGGAGCAGGAGGGAAGGAGGGGCGCGCGGGTATCGGTCCCGGCTCGGCGAGGAGCGCCTCGAACTGGCCCCGGCCGCTGATACGGCGCTCCACGCGGGCCAGCGCCGGCGGCAGTCCGCGCGGGGCCTTCTGCCACAGCAGTGTCAGTTGAGCTCCCGTCGACTCGCGCCAGGCGAGCAGTTGGTCGATGCGCCGGATGGTCAGCAGGTGGGCCCGGGGGACCACCACGTGCCGCACCCCGGTCGCGACACCCCAGGCAGCCGCGGCGAGCCAGGCCGCGTTCACCGAGTCCAGCCACACATCGGGGGAGTTGGGCCCGGGGGCCAGCCGCTTGCCCAGCGCATACAGCATGTCGTGCGCCAGCGCGGCCGGGCTGCCGCTGGCCGGCGTCGGCTGCACGGTGATGCGGCCTTCCCCGGGCCGGTGGGCCTGCAGCGCCGCCCGGGTGTAGAACAGGTCGTCCTGCTCGTCCACCACGATCGTCACGTCGTCGTAGACCACGGCCACCGCCTCCCTTCCGGCCGTGCACCGCACAGACTGGGCCCTGCATGTGGAAGACGCCAGGGCCGGTCCGTGCGGAGTCCGAGGTCGATGGCGGCGGCCCGGGCTCGACGGGCCGCCGCGCATGTGCGGCCGTTGCTACATGCCGCCCAGCTTGCTGTACACCCAGTTGACGAGGTCCTGCTTGACCTCGGTCAGGCCCTTCTTCTTCATGCCGTTGAGCATGTGCTTGGTGATGGTGGCCCAGTTGCGAAAGTTGCCGTGTGCCGCGGCCCGGTCGATGTTGCGGATCATCTGCGGGTCCACCCCGGCCCACAGCGAGTGGAACGCCGGCAGCGTGCCGACGACCTCGGCCTCGGGCATGCGCGTGAACTTCTGCCAGATAAAAATCCGCGACGCCAGCATCGGTTCACGCTTGAGGACCTTGTAGCAGCCATCGCCGCCGGCGAAGATCACCGCGATGTCGGTCTTGCGGTCGTCCCACAGGTGGCGCCAGTACTCAAACGAACTGCGGCCCATCCACTGGGCCTCGTCGCACACCAGCACCCGGAACGTCTGCGACAGCGTCTCCTTCAGGAGCGTGTCGAATTCGATCGGCCGGGTCGGCGGTTCCCCGGGCAGCCCCAGGGCATGAAACAGCCCGTGGCGGATGTCGCGGGGTGTCGGCCCCGAGCGCAGCTCCAAGCGGTAGGTGTTGTCGGGGGCGATCTTCCGCAGCGCCGAATTCACCGACATCGTCTTGCCGTATCCGGCCGCTCCATAGGCGACCATCATGCCCTTGGCGTCGATCGTCGCCTGGACGTCGTCCAGGGTCGTCATGAGCGCGTCGGTGGCCACCAGACGCGCATCGAGGCGATGAAAGTGGTCCTCGTCCTCGGCAGGCAGCCTGCCGTAGTCCATGTCACCGCTCACGCGTTCTCCCCAGGGGTGTCGTTTCCCGGCTCGTCCGCGGCTGGGGGGATCGGGCGAGCCCAGCCATCCGGGACGGGCTGGTGCGGGATGTAGCCGGGATCGGCCCGCCGCAGGTCCGTGGCGGCCGAGTCGGCAAGCTCTGCCTCGGCCTCCGCCTCGGTCAGCGCACCCAGACGCTCGGGCGGGGCGGCTGTGGTGACGGCCTCGAAGCGCTCGCGGCGCAGCCGTTCCGCAGCCTTCATATCCGCGCGAAGCCGCCGCGCCTTCGCAGTGCGGGCGTTGCGGACCTTACGGACCTGCTCCTCGCTGGCCGCCTCGGCCAGAACGGCGCTGCCCAGGTGTACGCCGTCAAGGCCGAAGACCTCGATGGTCATGTCGTGGTGAGGCAGGTGACGCACCGCGACACGGACGCCGGCCTGGCCGACCATCCAGGGGGCGATGTAGTGGCGGTTACGCCACTGCACTCCCCGGGTGGTGATGACGCGGGTGCGGCCATCGTCCTCAAGCCCGAAATGGGCCAGCTGTTCGGCGGGGACTTCACGCAGGGGAGTCGGGTCGGACCGCCATGCCTCCATCGGGGTGAGGCCGTCCAGAGACTTGGGCCGGTGCTCGGTGTTCCACCAGTGCACCCACTCCAGCAGCAGTTCCACGAACGCCTCGAAGGGGAGCGCGGGCTCGTCCGGATCCGCAGTGTGGCCGCCGGTGAGTTTTTGCCGGTGGACGTAGCGCGGCATGGAGACGAACAGCATGTCCTCAACCGCCCCGTTGAGCGCCTCGATGGTGCCCTTCAGATGCGGGGTGTAGGCCGGAAGGTCGACGACGGGCACGGCGAGGGCACCCAGCGCCGAGGCAACGGTCTTGCACAGGAACTCTTTGCCGCGGTCCACGCGGATCAGGCCGGGCAGCCCGCCGGCTGGGCCGAACGGCTCGGAGCGGTCCAACGCCATCCGCAAGGCCGCCAGCACTGCGTCTCGGCTGGGTGCGTGGGGCGTCACAGCCAGGCCCATGATGACTTTGCGGGCGCAGTCGATGAACCACGTCAGCCAGGGCTGCACGAGCTCGCCCTCGACCCATACCCGAACGGGCACACACTTGTGGTCCCCTTCCCAGGCGGCGTTGCGGTGGGTGGCCGGGCGTTGCCCGAATACATCGAAGGCACGCCGGGCGGCCTCTCCCTTGGCGAGCCCGGCCCGCTCCCCAGGCGTCAGATCCCGTCGCAGCGCCCGGTGGATCGTCGACAGCGACGGAGCGGCAGGCAGCAGGGGATCGGCCAGGGCCCGTTGCTGCAACTCGCGGTGTACGGCGGAGGCGTTGCCTCCCCAGAGCACCAGCAGACGGCGGATCTCCGGTGTGATGGTGAAGCGTGTCCGGTACGCCGCATCGAGGCGGCCGGTGGCGCGCGCCTTGGTGACCCATCGCCACACCGTCCGCTCCGACCGTCCCACAGCCGTGGCGACCAGCTGTACGTGCGCGCTGGTCAGTTCGCCGTGCTGGTCCAGCGCCATCAAGCGCGGCACCGCGGCCAGCCGCCCGGAACGGGCAGTGAACAACGGTTTGTCGGCGCCGGGCGCGCCGACAGAGGAATCGCTCATCCAGTCTTCTCCTTACCTTTTCGAACGAATGGGTGCTGGAAGTGGCAGAAACGCGTTGTGCCGCACTGGTACTGGCGGACGCGGGAGGCCCCGGCCGGCACGGGGCATCCGGGGAGGCGTCACGCAAAAAAAAAGGGGGGTTGCCCGGCGGGGTTTGTAGGGGCCGCGCTTCAGGCGTTCAGGCATTGTGTGGCGGTCTGCCCCGCTCCGCGTACGAGGGCCTTCCCGGATAGGGGGACAACTGCGGGAGGCGCGGTTGCGCGGCGCCCTCTGGCATGGGGGAGAGGGGCTCGCGGGCCTGCCATCGGAGTATGCAGGCCCGTTGCAAGGGCGCTGCGGTTGGTGCTGCGCAGGGGTGATGCGCCGCTACCGGCCGCAGGTGTCCCCGGGCCGCCTCAGGCGGTGGAAACAAGTACCGGGCTCGGTGTGTCTGTGTAGGGGCCGCCGGGGCCGTAGACGGGGTGCCTGAAGCCCCCGGAATGCGGGTTTCCCGGCGGCGCTGTTGGCCGGCCCGGTGCTGCTCAGGTGTGTTCCAGCATGCGCCGGATCCCGTCGTTGATGAGGGAGGTGCGCGTTTCCGGCGTGAGCCAGGTGGCCGTTGAACCCTGAGGGGTTTTGTCGACGAACAGGACGTCGTCGACGGCATCGGCCACCGGGAACAGGTGGCTGATGACCGTGACTGTCTTGTCTCGGGTCATGCTCCTGAGGACGTTGAGGGTGTCTTCCAGACGGTTGTTGTCCAGCGAGGCGAAGCCTTCGTCCAGGAAGAGACTCTCCACCTTGGTATGGCTGCGATTGTGGCGTTCGACGAGGGCCAGTGCCAGCGCTAGGGAGGCCTGGAAGGTCTCGCCGGCGGAGAGTGTCTCCGGGTGCCGCATGTGATTGGTGGCGAGGTCAACGATCCGGAAGTTCTTGCCGAATACGTAGTCGCCCCCGGAGATCTGCTGGAAGGTTCTGCTGCCGTCCTTGATGAGTGAATCGGTGCGCTGATCGGTGAGATGCTTGAGGAAGTTGCCGTCGGTGAGGTGTTCACTCACGCTCTGCCATTGCGCGGCCTGTCGGTGGGCGGCTTTGAGGGCGGTGTCCAGCGCTTCGGCGTAGGGGATCTGGGACTGTGCGAGGCGCAGGTCGGTCTTGGCCTTGGCATGCGCGTCTTCTGCTTGGAGTGTCTTGCGGCTGAGCGGGTCGAGAACGGCGCGGGCGAGCAGGTCGCTCTTCGCAGGCACCGGGAACCCGGGTTCTGGGTCCCTCTCGTCGGCGGTAGCCTCGGCTTGGCGGGTGAGCTCCTTCTGGAATGCGTGGACCTCGTCGGAGGCGTGCTGGGCGGCCTGTCCGAGTGCGCCGGTCAGACGCTGGTGCAGGGAGGCGAGGGCCATGCAGTAGGCGTCGACGATGGCCAGGTCACTGCCGTCCGGGACGGGAGGCAACTCGTGGGATACCGCGTCCCCGAGAAGGGCTGCCGCGTCGGTGGCCGCGTCCGCCCAGCGTTCCACTTGCTTGATGAGATTGCGTGTAGGGGTCTCGACTGAGCGCCGACGACGCGCGTCCAGGACCTGCAGACTTTCGCTGTGCAGTGTCAGGGCCTGCCGGACTTCCTCACGCTCCTGTTCTGTGTGTTCGAGCTGTGCGAGACGTTCTCCGGCCGCCTTCTGAGCGGAAGCGATGTCTGGCAGGGAGGGCAGTTCTGCCGGTGCGGACTGGGTGGGACGAATTGAGGCAGGGAGCTCTGCGACCTCTGTCAGCAGATTCCCCAGCTCGCTCTCGTGCTGCAGCCGAGTCTTGTCCAGCCGTTTGCGGTCACGCTGCAGCCGACCACGCTGGCGTTTGATCTCGGCCCGGGCTGCTTCATTCTCAGCCTGAGCCGCCCCCAGCTCCGTCTGGGCTCTGGAGTGGGCCGCGAGGGTTTCGCCTTCTGCGTCGCGCACCGGCTGGACAAGCGCTTTGACCGCACGGGTGATCTGAGCCCGGTTCACTGGTTCGCCCTCGGCCAAAACGTGCGCCTGAGCTGCCGTCTGCCGACGCAGCGTGGCCAGGGCGATGGCTGTGGCAGGAAGACCGTCCGGGTGTAAAGCGTCTACCAGTTCCTGCACCTGGAGCAGAGCCGCGTCCATACGCTCGCGGGCAGCCAGCTGCCCACGGCGGTGCTTTTCGACCGCCCGCTCAGCCCCCTTCAACTGGGCGGCTGCCTCCGCTTTCGCCTCCACCGCCGGGTTGACGGCCTTCATGTGAGTGCGGACCTTGCTTTTGGCCCGACCAAGCGCCTTGCTGTCCAGCAGCGGCGGAGGAGTGAAGTCACCAGGGACGGGCTGGGCGCACACCGTGCAGGCGTCCCCGGGCACCAGACCGGAACCTGCCGCATGCGCCGCCTCCCCGCGCTGCAGCGCGGCGAGGGCTTCCTGGGCGGCTTCCAGCGCGCCGCGGCGCTCCTCCAGCCTGTTCGCCAGGTCCGCGAGGTGGCTGCGCTGTTCCTCCACAGTCTCGAGCGCTGTGTGCTCGGACTGCCGATGACCGGCCGCGGCATTTGCCTCCTGCAGCGCCGTCCGGACGGCCTCCTGCACCTGGTCCGTGCGCGCACGTGCCTCGCTCACCATGCGCTCGGCCCGGCCGGCGGCCTCGACGAGGGCCGCCTTGTGCTGCTCGTGCTCCTCCAGTTCCTGCCGTGCCTGCGTATGTTCCTGCTCGTGCTCCTCGTGCTGAAGCTGCTCCTGCTTCAACCGTTGTTCGACGGTGTCCAGGCTGGCCGCACGCTCCGGCAGGCGGGACAGGACTGCGAACGCGCTGGAGAGGGACCGAACCGTGTCGCCAGCCTGTGCGGCCGTCTCCAAAGCGGCCTGGGCCGTCTCCAGTTTCGCGTTCAGGCCGTGCCCGGTTGCCTCCTGTTCTGCTGCCTCGGCATCGAGTTCCTTCTTCTTCCGTGCCAGCGCCGCCATCGTGATGCTCGCATCCGCAACAGCACGCTCACGCAGCAGCTGTGCCGCTTTGTCCAGGCCGCTCTTGCGGTGCCTGTGTTCGATGGCCTGGCTCTGTGCTGAGCGCAGTACATCCAGTTGCTCGCGCCGACGGGCGGCGATGGCCCGGGTGCGGTCCAAGTCCAGTATCGCCTGGGCCGCAGAAGCAGGGGGGTCCGGCAGGAGGTCGTGGCGGATCCGGGTCGCCTCGTTGATCTGCGCATTCAGACGCTCGAGCCGTGCACCGGCCAGCTTGCGTACGCGTGCCAGTTCAGTGATGCCGAAGATGTGCCGCAGGAGGTCGGCACGGACGGCGTCGGAAGCCTTGAGGAGGAGGTCGAACTTTCCCTGGCGGAGCAGGATCGTGCTGACAAAGCCGTCACAGTCCAGCCCGATGACTCGGGTGACCGCATCGGTGACCGCAGCCTTGCCGTCGATCCGGGCGTCGCTGGCCCCTTCAGTGAGGGGCTCCAGCACGGCCTGCGGCCTCTTCTTGCGGTCCGCATGCAGAGTGCGGTGCACACGCCATTCGCGGCCGTTCGCCGAGAACTCGAACAACACGTCCATGTTGGGGCATCCCGTGCTGATCAGCTCATAGACGTCTGCAGCGCTCTTCGACCACGAGCACACGCCGTACAGGGCGAAGATGATCGATTCGAGGATGGTGGTTTTGCCCACGCCGGTATGGCCCAGAATGGCGAACGAGCGCTTGTCGCTGAAGTCGATGGTGCACGTACCGGCGTAGCTGCGCACTCCCGTGAAGGTGAGCCGTAGGGGCTTCACGGTGCCTCCGTCGTGGTGTCTTCCAGCGCGATGCGCGACGGTTCCTCGGCGTCCTCGGGCCACGAAGGCGTCCGGTACAGCGCAAAGAGGATCGCCTCAAGGATGGTGGACTTGCCCGAGCGC
The DNA here is from genome assembly GCF_003963535.1 of Streptomyces cyaneochromogenes. Classification (GTDB taxonomy): domain Bacteria; phylum Actinomycetota; class Actinomycetes; order Streptomycetales; family Streptomycetaceae; genus Streptomyces; species Streptomyces shaanxiensis. The sequence continues at coordinate 10,650,408 of NZ_CP034539.1, forward strand.
GTGTCGCCAGGCGGATGCCCGTCGGTGACATCGATGGTGCTGGCGCCGGCGTAGTTGCGCACTTCCGTGAGGGTGAGCTGCAGGGGTTTCACGATGCCTCCTTCCAGGTGTCCTGCAGCGCGGCGCGCAGCAGTTCCTCGGCTGGGGACGGGGTCTGTGTCTCGTCGTCGAGTTCGCTGAGCAGGTGAAGGAACGCCGTGACCGTGGACTCCGCGGCCTCCCCGCTCAGCCCCTCACTCGCCAGGTAGGCCCGGAACGCGTCGGGGAGTTCCGGCTCGTCTCCGGGATCGCGGTCAAGCACGGCGCCGTCGGCTGCCTCACGTGCAGGGGCCGGGTTGATGAGCACCGCGTGGGGAACGATCTCAGCGATCTTTTGGCTGAGCGGCCCGTCGGGGTCTTCGCCAGTGATCGTCGGTTTGAGGAAGGTCTCGTCGTACTGGTCGGCTGCGGCCTTCAGCTCATCAAGGGTCCCGGTGAACTGGGCCAGCCGTCGGCCGCTGGAGAGCCGCCGGGGCAGTGCCCTCACCGGGCGTCCGGGATCAGCGTCGACGATCACTACGCTCTTGGATTCGTTGGCTTCACCGAAGTCCATGGGCAACGGACTGCCCGCGTAGCGGGCGGTGAACTTGAGACCTTCGATGACCTGTGGGCGGTGAATGTGGCCGAGGGCGGCGTATGACACCACCGGAAGATCCGCGGGAGGGGTCTCGAAGTCATCGCCGACGGCTCGTTCGCTCGGGGAGGTCGTGGCACCGGCGACAAACACATGGGCCGTGAACACGAGGATGTCCCGGTCGGCGTCATACCCCTCATGCAAGGCATCCAGCAGCTCACTCTGCAGCCCGCGCATCGCTTCGGCATAGTCGGCGTACGACGTGCCCGTGGTGGAAGAGTGTTGCCAGAACCGGTTCGGGTGCACGAATGGCAGAACACCCAGCCGGATTCGCTGCTCACCACCGCAGGCGTCGAACGTGAGGACACCGCCGTCGCGTGCTGGGCGGCGCTGGCCGATGAAGAACAGGCCCCGGCCGCAGGACGGGCCGGTCATGTAGTCGAAGAAGTCGAAGTGCGCTGCGGAGTCGTGGTTGCCGGCGACGACCACGGTGGGGGCGATGCCGGCGAGTTGGCGCAGGGTGCGCATGGCGCGGAACTGGTCGTGGATGGCGGGACGGGACAAGTGGAACAGGTCGCCGCTGTGGATGATCAGGTCCGGCCGGCTCTCTTGGGCGATGGCCACGATCTCGGCCAAGACCGCGTCGAAGTCCTCTTCGCGTGAATGCCCGTACAAGGTGTGGCCTAAATGCCAGTCGGAAGTGTGGAGCAGTCTGCTCATGCCTTCATGCGCCCTTCTGGAAGCGAGGCGTAGGAGGGCACCAGTGGTGCCCTACGAGCCCGGGACTGTACACCAAAATCACTGGGCAAATCATGGGAGTCCCGAGCACCTGCTAGCGTGCGGGCATGGACGAGCATTTGGTCGCTCTCGAGAAGCGCATGCAGCAGCTGCAGGAGGCGATCCGGCAGGCGCTCACGCGACACAACAGAGCCCAAGTAAGTTTCTTAGGTGCAGAGTTGACGCGCATCCGACATGCCTGGATGACTCTGTGCGGACTCACTGACGGCCCGGACGCGGCCCAGTCGGGGCCTGGGCCGGCAGCCGTCGAGCCCGACCAGAGCGAGCTCGCAAGCGAGCAGAACCATCAGGCGCTGACCCTCCTAAATCCCGGAGAAAGACTGGGAGTCCCGAGCGGCTGCTAGCATGCGGGCATGGACGAGCATTTGGTCGCTCTCGAGAAGCGTATGCAGCAGCTGCAGGAGGCGATCCGGCAGGCGCTCACGCAACACGACAACGCCCAAGCAAGCCGCCTCGGCGCGGAACTGACGCGCACTCAGCACGCCTGGAACGTACTGTGCGGACTCACTGACGTCCCGGAAACGGCCCGGCCAGAGGACCAGCCTGAGCCCGCACCGACGGCCGCCGAGCCCAACCAGGCTGTGCCCGTACGCGACCAAGTCCACCAGGCGCTAGCTCTCCTCACCGTACCCGCCTCGCCGAAACTGCTCAGCCAGGTCCACCAGGCCTTCTTCTCCAGCCCGCTGAACACGGCGCGCCTCACCACCCTGCGCCGCGACGAGGAACGCTCCTTCCGCTCCGCCCCCTACGGCCGCGCCTACTACATCTGCCCCGCGCTGACGTCCGATCTGCTCTCACCAGCCCGCGGGCTGCTCGCCCTGAGCACCTGGCCACTGCAGCAGCGTCTGGTGGGACCACTCACCCAGCGCGTCCACTTCCTCACCGCAGCCCTGCGGCTCGCAGACGCCGCCGAACACCTCTCCGGCGAGACCAGCCTGCCACAGCCCGTCCAGCAACTCCTGCTGCACTACAGCCGCAACATCCACGGCGACACCATCCGAAGCCCACGTGACCTGGACGCACTGCGACGGGCCGCCGCAGCCGAACTGGAGATCCACGCCCACGACGACGCCGACCACCGCGCCGAAGCGGCGCAGCGAGCACGCCAGAAACTCGGCGACGCAGAGCAGATCTTCGGCAACACCCTGCGCAACACCAACCGCCTGCGCCGGACTTCGTAAACCACCCCTTCAACCAGCACGGCTGTGCCCTGTCCCACCAAGGAAGAACAGTGAGCTCGCTCGACGCACGACTGAGCGCATTACGCGGAACCGCACCGCCCACCCCGCACAATGCACGAACCCTGGCAGCACTGAACGCCAACCCGAGCTGCGACCGCCGCTCCCTCATAGACGCGGCCGGCATCGACAAAGCCGCCCTCGCCGCCCACCTGGGCCTGCCCCAGCCGCTGAGAAAATCAAAGCTCGCCCTCGACTACGGCCTCGCCTTCGAACACAAGGTCACCGCCCAAGCCGGAGCCCCACTGGTGCCGCTGCTGCGCCAAGCCCTTGGCCTGACCCTGTCCGAGGTGGCCTACGAGGACCTCAACAGCGTCGGCAGCGACGAGGACAAATCTCCCCTGAAGCGACGCTACTCCCGCACCCGGTCCCGCATCCTCAGCGCAGCACACCGCAGGCCGGACCTTCACCGGACCCTGCTCGACCACCCCGTACTGCGCCTGACCGTCGCCGGCCACCAGGTCTACCTCGAGCCCGACATCGTCGCCTTCCAGAATGAGGGCGCCTTCTACATCGTCGAGATCAAATCCTTCCCCGTCATCCACGGACAGCCCGACCCCGCCAAGGTCGCCGCAGCGCTGACCCAGGCCGCAGCCTACGTCCTGGCCATGCGTGAACTCCTCGCCGATGACGGCCTCCCGCCAGAGCGCGTCTCCGAAACCGTCATCCTGATCAATCCACGTAACTTCACCCAGCACCCCACCGCCACGACCTACAACGCCCGCCAGCAGATCAAGACCTTGAGCCGTCACCTCAAGAGACTCCGGCGACTGCCCGAACTGCTGGACAAACTTCCCCCCGGAACCACTTTCGACCTCGCCCCCGGACCCGACAAGAACCCGACCAGGCCTCGCGGTGAACTCACTGCCGCACTTGCCACCGTGCAGGCCAGCTACACCACCAGCTGCCGTCACCACTGCGATCTGGCGTTCCACTGCCGCAACGAAGCCCGCCACCAAGGCAGATTCGAGACCCTGGGAACCGCAGTCCGCGACGACCTGGCAGGAATCGACACCATCACCACAGCCCTGGCCCTCACCGACGGCCGACTCCACCCGGCCCGGGACCAGCAGGACATCACCCAGGCCCTGCAGCAGGCACAGCGCATTTACGAAGACCTCCAGACAGACACCGCATGAGCCTGCTCACCTCGCTGCTGCGGATGCGTGCCACCGCCACCGGCAACGCCCTGCGCGCCAGCCACCTGCGCCACCTCCACCTCAGCGACCAGCCGCTGATGCTGCTGGCGCTGAAGCGGACAGGCCCCGCCGCACGCCCACTGGCCGTCATGCTGGGCACCGACCCATACCGGCCCCAGCTCCTGATCGCGCCCCCCTCAGGAAGCACCACCCCAATGCTCGCCGCCCTGGCAGACACCGTCACCGCATACATCGACGCCTGCCAGCGACACAGCGAATACCTGCCAGCCGTCTCCGACAACAAACCCGCACGCCGGCGCCACACCGACGCTCCCCAGATCCTCGTCCCCAACCCCCAGACCGTGCAGCACCTAAAAGATCTCGGCGACGCCCTGAGATTCCGCCGTGCCGACGACCAGAACTCCCAATCTGTTCAGCGCCTGGGCCACTGGCTCACCTACCTCACCGACCGCGCCGACATCCCCGGCTCAGCCGCCCTCATACCCCTGACCAGCTTCCTCGGCATGCACTGGGTCACCGGCCAGAGCCCCCAGGAGGACGACGACCTCGCCACCCTGCTGGCCTGGATCGACCCACCCCGCAACACAGCCTCGGGACGCGACGCCGCACTCAAGACAGAAAATCCAGCCACCCACCGCCTCGCAGGCCCAGCCACCGACGCCGCCTTCGACAACGACCACCTAGCGCCCCTGTTCGACGCCCACGCCCGTACCCGGACCCAAGGACGAGACCAGACCCGCACCCTGGCAGAACTCGAACGCCTGCTGGCCGCCTACATGCAACCCACCTGGGACCTGATGTGGCACGCCTACGCACTCCTGCAAGCCCTCCCAGAAGCCACAGGCAGCACACGCCGCTGGGACCACGAACGCACCGCGTTCACCGACGAATGCATCCACCTGACCCAGGACGGGCGCCCTCGGCCAGCCCGCGACCAAGCCGTCGCCGCCGCCGTCCGCCTGGCTCGCATGGAACACGCAGCCGCAGCCTTCGCCGCAGAACGCGCCGCCGACGACCCCTTCGCACGGGCGGAACTGCGCACCACCGGCGCAGCCTTCGGCGGAACCGTCACCGTGATCGACTCAAGGCACACCCTGCGCGGCCCCACCGGACGGCCCCAATGGCGGCCCCGGCTCATCGTGTCCACCACGGACCAGCTGCGCATGGAACCCGGCCAGCCCCTGGTCTGCCATGCCCACCGCAAGGCCGCCTACACGATCTGCGACATCACTCGCCGCGGCGGCGACACTCTCGTCGAGCTCGAGATCACCGCAGGCATGGGCCCCGCAGCCCGCCCCAACCACGGCATCCTGCCCGAGCCTGGTGCCTTCCTCGTATTCACCATCGCACCGGACCACTACCGGATGCCGGAATTCCCCTCACGAGACGAGACACCCTGGACCCACGGCGGCCCTCCTCCCGACCATCCGGACCACACCGACGAGGACGAGAGCGACGAGAGCCAGTGACACTCCCGCACCAGCCATCGCCGCAGCAGCGGATGGACCATGCCTCCCGCGCCATCCTGGAGCGACTGCCCACCCTCACCCACCGAGGCCTCGTCGTGGACTCCCCGCCCGGCGCCGGCAAATCCACCCTCGCCGCCCGGGCCGCCGACGTCCTCACACAATCCAGCCGCCCCTGCGCCGTCATGGCCCAGACCAACAACCAGGTCGACCACCTCGTGCGTCGATTCGCCCGGCACCACCCCCACCTGCACACCGCCCGGCTCACCGCCACGGACTACACCGTCCCGGACGACCTGCAAAAACACCCCCGCGTCCGAATCGGCACCCGGATCGAAGACCTCGAAAAGACCGCCGACATCATCGTGGGCACAGCAATGAAATGGGCCACGGTCACCGACCGCCGATGGCCATGGGCGATCATCGACGAGGCCTACCAGATGCGCTCCGACACGCTCCTGGGGACCGCTCGCCTCTTCGACCAGGCACTCTTCGTCGGAGACCCCGGCCAACTCGACCCCTTTTCCACAGTCGAAACAGACCGCTTCCACGGCCTGACCCACGACCCCATGAACAGCGCAGTCGCCGTCCTGCTCGCCAACAACCGCGACCTGCCCGTCCACTCCCTGCCCGTGTCCTGGCGCCTGCCGCCCTCAGCCGTCACCCTGATCAGCGACGCCTTCTACCCCTTCACGCCCTTCCACGCCGGAAGCAGCGAAACCGACCGCACCCTCACGTACTTGTCCAACGGCATGCGCACCCCCGCCGACGCAGTCATCGAACATGCCGCCCGAACCGGATGGGCCCTACTCGAGCTACCGGCCCGCATCACCCACCAGCTCGACGCCGAAGCCTTCCACGCCATCCTCGGCATCGCCGAGCGACTGCTGGTCCGTCACGCCATCACCACCTGCGAAGACAACCCACAGGGCCACATCCTGCAGCCTGGAGACATCGCCATCGGCACCGCCCACAGCAGCCAGGCCCACCACATCCGCGCACTCCTAGCCCGCAACTACCCCCAATTGCACGGCGTCACCGTAAACACCGCCAACCGACTCCAAGGCTCCGAATTCCGCGTCACCATCGTCCTGCACCCCCTCTCCGGCCGCGGCGACGCCTCCGCCTTCCACCTCGAAGCAGGCCGCCTGTGCGTGCTCACCACACGACACCGCCACGCCTGCATCGTCGTCGCCCGCGCCGGCATCGCCGGCCTCCTTGATACCCACCCCTCCAACGACCCCGTCCACCCCGGCGCCACCTCCAAGGTCCCTGACGGCTGGGAGGCACACCACTCAGTCCTCGCCCATCTGACCGACCACACCATCAGTTCTCAGACGCGGCGCGGCCGCCGCCGCAGCTAGACAGCTTGAGACACACGCCTGCAGCAACCCAAGCCGGGTACGAAGGCACAGGCAAGCAGGCCGGGCCCCAGGACCGGTGCATCGTCAGCAGCTCGCGCATGTCGGCTACCTCACTGAGGACACCGAGGTCCTCAAGCACGCTCGCTGCACATGGGAGAAGAGACTGTCCGACCCGCATCGCCCGCGGCGATCCAGGCGCCTCCGATGCCGAACAGCGCATACGCCTGAAGGTCAGAGGCGGGCCAGCGTCCAACGTATCTGTGCACCGAGGCGATCGCGTGCCGGCCGGCCACGCCTGCGCGACTCGTGTTCCAGAAGCCCTACCCCGGGAGTGGCTTCACCAGCTTCGTAGTGCGGGAATCGACATCCTTGGCACAACTTAGGACTGGCAGGTCGTGCTCAGGCAGGCCGCTCATTTCGACGGCGGTCCGGCCGAGGAGGTGAGCAGCCTGGACGGACTCGCCGGCAGCAAGCGCAGCGTAGAACCGGGCGGCGTAGGTCAGGGCGTCGACGTCACCGATGGAGTCAGACATGCTGATGACGAACGGGACAGCGTCGACGAGGCTACCGAGCTGGGCGCCGGAAAAGGATCTGTTGAACAGCGCGACCAGCGGCTTGTCGTCGACGGCTGCGATGGTCCGTGCGAAGACGTCGGGGGTGAGCATGGGCTGATCGTGGAAGCCCTCGTCGCCCTGCCCCAAGGCGATCAGATCCTGTCCCCTGCCGCCGCTCAAGTGCACGATGTGTGGGCGGAACTGGTTCAGTGCCTCCAAGAACGCGTCAGCAGCCGTCGGTCGGCTAACGAACTCGACCAAGACGCGGTGCGTGGCGCTCCGCACTGCCGCAAGGGTCCTCAGCTGCTCCCGTCTGCTGTCAGAGGCAGTGCCCAACAACAGCACTCGCAGTTTCTCCGGGCTTGGTCTCCGAAGCTCCCTTCGTGTTGTGTGTATGTGCCCGTCCGCTACTGATGTAAAGATCCCGGCCGCGACCTCACCGGCAGCAGCAAGGCCAGCGGCCCGCTCTTCCTTCATGAGCTGCGCCCCAAGGTGCGCTGCCTCCCTGCCGTATTGGGCCTCCTTCGCGCTCCAAATCTGAGCATCGCGAGCGGCCTTGTCCGCACGGTCCTCGAACACCTGCGCGCTGCGCAGTCTGACCCGTTGGTTGTTGACATTCTTGGTCTTGCCAGCGGCCGTCCGTTCCCTTGCGGCCCTTGCGCGATAGTCGGCTTCCCTTCTCCGGAATTCGCTGACCTTCTCCTCCGCGTCGGCGCGGGCTTTATTCTTGGTTTCCAGCCAGCTTCGATAGGAATTGACCAGCGAAGAAGTAGGCCTCCGGGTCGAAACAGCGGTGAGTGGCCTTACCAACTGCTCGATGGAACCCTCGTACACCCAGTCGGGTTGGCGATCCTGGGCACGTGGTCCGAGCGGCACGAAAAGGTCCTTCCAGGCCGGACCGAACATCTCCCCGATCAGGATGCGCAGGGCGTCGGACACGGCGAAGTGCACAGGTGAGTCGGGGAAGCGTGCCGCCTGGAACGACTGCTCCGTATAGAACGTGTTGTGGGCAAGCCGCGAGGCCTCCGACACGGCTTCACCGACAAGGCTCAAGTGGGTGTCCGTGACCTCACCAATGGAGGCCCCGACGCCGATCAACAAATGATGGGTGACGGCAGCGCTCTGCAGTTCGGCCAGCACTCGGCCCATGTCCCGAACGGCCGTAGGGCCGTTCAGTGCCATCAGCAGATCTGTTCTCTCGTCAGTTGTCACTGCGCGGACTACACCGTCGGTACTTGCGCGGCGCATGCTTTCGGTCAGGGAATGCCTGATGTCCTGCGTTGACGTCGGTGTCAGGTGAGGAGTGTCTGTGTTCTGACGGGAGCTGACAGCGCGCGCTTCGAGGGCAAGGCATAGGGCAGATGGCCACCGCCGGGAATCGGCGGCCAACTCGCCTCCTACGTCCTCCAGCTCGTACGGCGTCGTCATGTGCGTGGCCAGGGTCTGGCGAAATCCCTGATCCTGGAGGAGACGGGCAGCAGACACTGCCATGAGTAGAGGACGCTGTCGGTGCCGCCCGGTGACCATGCCCACGAAGAAGCCGTCGCAGGACACCAGCGCGCCCGACATTTTCGTCAACGTGCCCCTGTCGAGGGACTTAGTGCCTTCGATAACGAGCCCCATACTGACTGGCCGAGCCAGCCCACGCAGCCCAGTCCATCCGCCGATCCGCCCAAGGCCAGTGACTCGCACGGATGATGCGGATCCATCAGGGATGCGCCCCCAACTCAGCCGGGACGGTAGAAGCCGCTCCCAATCATGGCTTTCGAGGATGTTCTCGCCCGTGACCACCAGGGCGGCGTCCAGGTCCCCCGACCCTCTCCACACGGTTCGGCAAGGGATCTCCTTGCCGTCTGTGCGCACGATCCGCAACAGCGCTTCATCCGACATGTGAGCGCACGTGAGCACGAGACGGGGCGTCAGTATGATGCCAGCTTCGGATATTGTGTCCGGACTGCGTCTCCCCGTCACCATGACGACACGCGGGGACGGATCGAAAGCCCGCCCCCGGCCCGTTTCTGGAGCACCGGAAGCCCGCTCGGAGGCCGTCGGCAGTTCCGCCGCTGGCGCCACCGGCCGCTCTTCCCCGGGCTGTCGGCCGTCGTCCACCTGCCAGCTGTCGCCTGCAGCGTCCGTGTTGGTGCCCCGCATCTGCTCGCTGAGGCTGTCGATGACGAGATTCTTGGCCATCTCGTCGAGGATGATCGTGGGCCCGGCAGGGAGCTGGGGGAGGCCGTGCTCAAGGTGGTGGAGTAGCTCCCTCCCCGGCAGACTCGTCATGGCCCGGAACCGGGCGTCGAGGCGGAACTCCTTTCGGTGGGCCCCGATGAAGTCGAGCACGGTGAGTACAGCCTTGCCCGGGCTGCGAGCAAGGGCAACCCCCACCTGCCGCACGAACTGCATGCCGCTCGACACCGGATGCAGCAGGAGCAGGGTGTCCACCTGAGGGAGTCGGAGGCCTTCACCGAAGGCGGCAGTGCAGAAGACAGCATGCAAGTCGCCGCTTCTGAGGGAGGCGAGCACCTCCTGACGGGCTGCGGGGTTATTCGACGCGGTGAGAGTCATGGCCTGGAAGCCAGCGTCACGGAAGTACCGAGTCATAAATTCTGCGTGTGCCACGGACACGCAGAAGCCGACCGCCCGCATGGCCCCCACGTCGGCAACCCTGTCCCGGACGGCGTTGATGACTACCCGCGCTCGTGAGTGGTCGGCAGTCAGCAGAGCGTCAAGTGAAGCCCGGTCGTACCTTCCCTGCTTCCATTCCAGCGGTTCGAAGTTGGTGCCGTCCGCAATGCCGAAGTAGTGGACGGGACTCAGGAGGTCATCCTCCAGCGCATCCTGAAGACGCATCTCCGCAGCGATACGCCCGCCGAAGAACACATCGTGGATGCTCAGGCCGTGCTCATGCTCGGAAGCCGCAGAAAGCCCGAGCAACTCCTGCGGCATGAAGCGGTCCAGGACGCTCAGATACATCGACCATGATCCTCCACGGAACTCGTCGATGACGATCACATCGAAGTGATCAGGGGACAACTCGTCCATGACCCGGCTGAGAGCCGGCACCGTGGCGAACACATGATTCCAGAACGGAGGATTCAACCTGGCGCCATGCAGGGGCTCTCCGAAGTCCGGGGTCATCAGGACATTCCGGAATGCCTGCCGCGCTTGGTACAGCGCTTCCTCGTTGTCCGCAATGAAGAGGAGGCGCAGGTCCCGTTGGTGCTGCTCGCGCAGGCGCTTGTAGTCGAAGGCGGACATGATGGTTTTGCCGGTACCGGGGGGAGCGAGCAGGAGGTTGCGGTGCCAGCCGTGGCTCTCGCGCTCGGTGTTCAGACGATCAAGCATGTCGCGCTGGTGGACCCGCAGAACGAGTGCCCCGTCGGTCTGGAGGCTGTCCGGGGTGACTTCCTCGTTCGGGTCCGGCTCTTGGAGATCGTCCGGGGTACCTGAGGCGGGAGTCTGCTGAACGTCGTCTTTCTCGTCACGGGAGGGCTCGCGCGCGAGGCTGGCCTGTTCAGTGTTCGTGCGAGGGCCGGGGGTCTCGATTCCGAGGAGTCGCGCTGTTGCCGCAGCCGCTTGGGCGACGGGCCGAAGCCCGGTGGGCAGCATCTCCTTGCTGTTGGGGGAGTGCAGCGCGGCGACGATTCCGTGGGGGACCTGAGGGTGGGCTGCGAGGTGGTCGGTGAGGGCGAAGTGCGTGTCCCACGCCTGATCGCGGCTGAGCATTCCGCGCAGATGTTCCGCCGCGGCCGGGTGGAACCGGTACACGATGTCCGCGTCCTCGTGACGGCTTGCCGTGAGCAGGCCGGCGGTGAGGAACTCCGCGGTGTCGGCCAGGGCGGCCTCGGGAACGATGCGCTCGCGGATCACGTCGAGAACGGGGAGGGTGAACGCGTCCAGTGACGAGGCGGCGATCGCCAGCCGGACGGCGGGGGAGTGCAGGCTGTCCGTGAAGGCCTCTGCCGCGGCGGTGACGTGAGTGTCAGTTGCCGGCGCACCGGACGCCACGGTACTCGGCTGCGGACTGCGGTTCCTGGAGGGTACGCGTCCTGAGGCGGGGACGAGGACAGCCTCGCAGCCGCTCGGGTCGGTGCGCATCGTGGCCCGTGTCCAGGCGAGGACCTGGTGGGCATCCAGCTGCAGTACGGGCAGTGCCTGCCAGGGCTGCGTCCCTGGGGCGTCGTCGCGGAAGAGGCGGGGACGGCGGTAGGCGAGGAGCCGTCCGGGCGATGCCGGGATAGACGCGGTGGCGGTGGTACGGGGCAGGTCGAGACCGGAGCGGTGCCAGAGGCGTTTGGGGAGCGGATTGATCAAGGCTACGGGGGCGGTGCGGCCCCAGGTGTGGAGTGTCTGCCACAGGTCGCTACGGCGCCAGGCGGGAGCCGCGCAGTCGGAAACAACGAGCAGGAGCCGGTGGTCCGGCTGGATATGCCGGGGGTCGGATGGATCCAGAGGGAGGGGGCGGCCGTGGTGATTGTGGAGAACAGGCGGGGCCTGAGGCGGGTGCTCAAGGTGCCATACGCGGACACTGCGGAAGGCAGACAGAGCGCGCAGCATCTTGGTCAGTGCGCGTGAGGTCTCGTCCCAGACGGCCATGGAAGTGCCGCGGTCCACAACCACGACGGCTTCCAGCCAGGGTTCTGCAGCAGGCGCGAGCTGGGGGACGAGCACACCGGTGCGGGTGTAGTGATCGACGGTGGCGCCCAGGTCGAGACGGCGGTGAACCCGGGACGGCCGGAAGCGGCGCAGAGGGCGCAGGGCGCGGCCGATGTCGAGCGCGTTCGGCAGGGCTGGGGCGCGGCCAATGCTCAGGGGCCGGCCGGGCACCGAGTGAGTGCTGCTGTCGTCCTTCAGCCAGACCGAGGCGGTCCCAGGAGGGCTTGCGTCCGAAGCTGATTCAGAGGCCGGCGGATCGTCGCAGGAGTCGTCCGGTCCCGGTTCGGGCTGAAGGGGCACCTCGGCGAGTGACTCTTCGTCGGCCGGAAGCAGGTCGGCGGCGATGCCACCGGTCCAGCTGATGCCGGATCTGGCCGCGGCGAGAAGAAGAGCGTCGAGGGCATCCCGGATGTCGCCCTCCGCGCCGTCGCTGATGTCGCCCGGGCCGGCATGGGCCAAGGCGGCCAGCAGCCGTGCGGCACGGTTCTCAGCCACGCCCGAGCCCTTGCAGCAACAGCTCCTGCAGCCGCGTCCGCTGCTCCTCGTCCTGCACGCGGCTGCCGCGCAGGAGATGGACGGCGCTCAGCAACTGGTCGACGGCGAGGTTCTCGCCGCGGTTCAGCCGGTCCACGAAAGCGTTCACCAGGGCATCGGTGGTGTCCTCCTCGACCTTCTCCAAGTGAGCCTCGACGATGCTGGTGAGGGTCGAGACGGTGAGGGCGGGCATGTCGAACCGCACACAGCGCCGCAGAAACGGGGCCGGGAAGTCGCGTTCACCGTTGCTCGTGAGGACGATGACCGGAAACTGCTCGCACTCCACCAGGCCGTCTTCGACCTCATGCCGAACGCCGGGATCGGCCGTGCGGACGGTGACGTGCCTCTTCGAGTGCCGGGCAAGTTCGGGAATCTCGAAACGGCCGCGTTCCAGGACGTCGAGGAGGTCGCTCGGCAGGTCGAGATCGCTCTTGTCGATCTCGTCGATCAGCAGGGCGCGGGGGAGACGGCCGGGCACCAAGGCAGTACCGAGAGGGCCGAGTTGGACGAAGTCCCCGATGTCGTCGCGCGCGGAACGGGTGGACCGGCGTGCCACTCGCCCCCTGGACGCGACGGGACGGCCGATGGCGCGGAGGTTATAGGCGTGGATACGCCCCAGGGCGTCGTAGCGGTAGAGCGCGTCGGCGAGGGTGCTGCGGGAGGTGATGTGCCAGCGCAGCACACTCCCGAGCCCGAGTTCGGTAGCGATCTGCTCGATGACGGAGGACTTACCCGAGCCGGCCGGCCCGGTCAACAGCAGGGGCCGACGCAGATGGAGTGCGGCATTGACCGCGTCGACCAGTCCGGGGTCCGCCTGGTAGGTGCTCGCCGGGGAAGATGACGGCACGGCGTCCGTAGCGCCGGTTTTGCCCGTCGGCGCGCGCCACGGAGGCGGGGGAGGCAGTTGCTGAGGCTGCTCGGGGACGCTCCCCGTACCCGTGTAGTACGGCGTCCAGTTCATGCCTGCTCCTTCGGCGTCACGTCTTGCGGGGCGACGACCGCCCGGCCGGCGCGTCGCTGGCAGAAGTCCTGCCAGTGCGCGTCGTGCCATGTCGTACGGATATCAGCCAGATGACCGGGAACGTCTTCACCCAGTCCGTTCTCCAGCCGCTGTTTGAAGGCGCGGACGACTTTCTCCGGCAGTGACTGCCAGTGCTCCGCGACCGCGTCCTGAAGCGCCTGCGTGTCGGAGACGCCCTCACGCCGGGGCCAGATCAGGGCCGGGGTGTGGATCAGGAGTTCCTCCAGCATGAGGTCGAAGTCCTTCGTCGGCAGAGTGCTCACTCCCCACACGCAGCCGCCCATACGACGACGGTCGAGTAACTCCTGCAGCGCTTCGACGCTGCTGAGGTCACCGGAGCTGAGCCACGACGGTCCGGCCTGAACCTTGGCCTGCAAGGAGGACAGCAACTGGCTCCCAGCGTGCAGCATGTCGTCGAGACTGACGCCGGACGGGGGTGTCAGCAGGCCCGACCAGCGTGTCGTGACGTCGTAGTCGACGCCCAGCATCCGTCTCTTGCGGACCACTCGCCACTCCTCCGGGGAGGAGTCCAAAAGCAGAAGGGTCGGGACTGACACATCGACCCGCACCAACTGCTCGCCCGCCGCTCCCAGCCAGGACAGCGCCCACCCTCGGGCATCCTCCAGTGCGGACACCAGGCCAACTCGCCCGGGCTCGCACGGGAATTCTGTTGCGTGCACCACGGCCGAGCCGAAGAGAAGCGATGCCTCCACACGGGTGACGTCTTCACCGCCGTCGTCGGCGGCGACCAGGACCAGGCGGGGCGTCGCTCCGCTCAGTTCCTTCAGCCGGCTGTTCAGAGCGATGGTGGCTGCCGATTTGGCCGCCCAGGTGGTCAGTTGCTGCGGAAGAAGATCTGCTGGACTGAGCAGGTGAGCGAGGGCGGCGACGAAATGCACCAGTATCCGGTGCTGTCCTGCCGTGGTGATGGCCGACTGGTCGAGGACTGCGTGCTCGACCAGGTCACGCAAGGACGGGCAGGGCACCCGGACCACCACCTTCAAGGGGAATCCGGCGCGGGCCGCCGCCTTGCGGAGCAAGTCGTCCGTCAGAGCACCCCCGAAGACCTCCTCGAGGACGGCTACGGCGTATGTGCAGAGGTCCAGATCACGCTCGAACTCCAGGACGCGTTGGACCGCAGGGTGGCCGACACGTTCCTGTTCCAGCCCGCTGAGCCAGTCCGTGAGCTGTTCCCTGCTGTGGATGCCTTCCGTGCCTTCCAGCGGACGCAGCAGCTTGGCCAGCCTCTCGCACGCGACGGCACCAAGAGAGCCGGCGGAGCGTCGCGCGGCGGCCTGGGCGTTGCGGGCCAGCCACAGCGATTCACTGTCACCAGGGGTGCCGTCGAAGGTGTAACTGCCGGGCTCCTGGGTGTGGATACGGCCACGCAGCTCCTTGATCAACTGAGCGTCGACGGTCAGGAACTCCTCAGCATTCGTCACCCCGTGCTCCAGCAGCTCGGCAAGCTGGACACTCAGGTTCATGTCCAATGCCGACTGATGTGCGGAAGCAGCGAAAAGAACCGACACGCGCACCGTGCCTTGCTGGACTCCGGCTGTCACGGACTGCGGACCCACCAGTGAGGCGGCCGCGTGGCAGGTGTCGACGATGACTATCAGGCCATCGAGTCCATTCTCGTTCGTCACCGCACCGATCGTGGACGACACATCCAGTTGGTGGACGAGTCCGTCCTGCGCGTTTCCCGAGGTGACGAAGTACAGCGGGCCACCGCAGCCACCTACTCCATGGCCCAGCAACGCCAGGACGAGCGGGCCACGGTCCTCCTTCGCCCGATCGGCTGCCGCGGCGATCGCCGTTCCGACAACCTCTTTGCCCAGGCCAGTGCCCACGAGCAGCGACCCTGCTTCGCCTTCACCCCGGTCGACGCAGGCACCGAGATCCGGGTCCACCAGCGCGCGGTGAAGACGGCGCGCCGCGTCTTCCAGGCCCGGCAGTTCCTCCGCGCCGCTGCACTGGGCACCCACCACCAGCACATGGCGGGGTGCCGCTGATGTGGCGAGGCCAGTCACGGCAGAAGAGCTTCCGCGATCGGCCCGGCCACCTCCGCATGTTCCAGGTACTTAGTAGCTGTATGGGTCCACAACCCACCGGACTTCACGGGCGCGGTCTGTGCCTTTACCCCTCTGGCGCTCGGCGCGATCCAGTCCGCCAGCCGCGGACGCCCGACCACGACGTCGTTTCGGTCCCAGAAGTTGTGCCACGCCCCCACCCCTTCCGGGCAGGACGGCGGCCGCGGCACCAGGCGCTGCAGGACCACGCCGCCGAGCGCGAGAGGGGAACCAAGCGTCACCCACAGGGCCACCGGCCCTTCGTATTCGTGCAGAGCTTCGTAGGCCACAACGGTGCCCAGGGAGTGTGAGACCACGACGAGCGGCCGAGTGGGATCCAGTCCCTCCAGCACCCGGGAGCGGATGGCCGCCCCAAGCGCGGCCCTGTCACCGTGGCGGTTCAAGTAGCGTGCGACTTGGGAGAGCTGCAGCGCGAAAGCCTGACCACCCGCCCATTGGGCACCTTGGCGAAGACCGGGCAGCTGGAGCAGCGTCGTGGTCACCGCCACCAGTCGCCGCCCGGACTCGCCCACGCCCTGCGCGCGGCCGTCGGAGGAGACCGCATCAAGTTGGTGCCGGGCCTGTTCGATGAACCTGGCGTCGCGTGTACCGGAATCCGGTGGATACTGCTCGGCGAGTTCATCCACCATCGCCTTCAGCAAGTCGGAGAGCACCTGCTCGTCGGACGGATCCAACTCGCCCCCCGGCGCGCCTCCCTGGGCTCCTCGGGCGTTGAACAGATCGCTGTAGTCCGCGAAACGCACATCCGCGAGCCAGCCTTGGGTGAGCGCCGAGACCAACTCCGCCCGTCCGGCCGCCCGCACACCGGTGGCCAGCGCCCGGAGCCATTGCTGTCGTTCCGCCTCCGCGTCGCGGAGTCCACCGATCCCGTGAACGAACACGAGCTGCGGATTTGCCGTCCCCACCACGAGCCTCCCCCGGCCTTACTGTACGAAGACCATCCTGCCTTGTG
Source organism: Streptomyces cyaneochromogenes (assembly GCF_003963535.1). Classification (GTDB taxonomy): domain Bacteria; phylum Actinomycetota; class Actinomycetes; order Streptomycetales; family Streptomycetaceae; genus Streptomyces; species Streptomyces shaanxiensis. Next base: position 10,666,854 of record NZ_CP034539.1, read on the forward strand.
AGGAGCCAAGGACGTGCCTGAACCTCCGCACATGACAAACATTGCTCAGCTGCCACGCTTCGGCATCCGTCAACACGCGCGCCCCATTTCGGGGAACCCACGCCTGAATCCGATGAGAGGAAGCTGCCCCGGTCCTTACTAGAACTGCCGCCCTGCGACTCTGTTGAAGGACGTCTGGTAGGCCTCCAACGCGGAGCGCGCACGTTCCTCGTCGCCGCCGAACAAACCGCCCTTGAGCGGGCCCCACTGGGCGCCCTGAGTCTCGAACTCGTACACGAGGTCGGCGACTGGGTTGCCATGATGGTTGGACCGCCACGTCGACCGTCCGTACCAGTGGGTGCGGCTCCACGACCTCCCTTCCGGGTGTGCGGCCGCGCGCACGTTCGTCACGTCCTGCGCGAGCACCCCGAGCACCGCCTCGGCCCTGTCGAACTCCGCGCTGTAGGTGTCATCGTCCGGCAACTGGTCAGAGAAGACCGGGCGAAGGATCTGGTGGAGCCACTCGGCAATCGGTGTGTGATACCGGCCGTTGTTGCGTTCTGTGAAGTCCTTCAACGAGTCGCCCAAATCCCTCCCGGTCAGGGTGGCGCGTGCGAGGGCGTTGGAGATCAAGTCCGTGGTGCTGCCGAACGCCTGGTGCGGGTCCGTCATGTCGATGACCGGCGCCGGTTTCTGTTCGTAGCGGTCCCTGACCGAGGGGTCGACGACAAGCGACTTGAGGTTGGCCCAGTTGCCACTCGACGTACAGGCGAGCGCGGCCGTCATGATGCTCACCATGCCGGGGATGTGCCGAAGACCAACGAGCGCGGAATTCCCGCTTTCCTGTTTGATGGCCGCCGCGACGAAGGACCGGATGCTGTTCGTCCAGGGTGTCAACGATTCCGGTGTCCCCCATCGTGACGCGACCTGGAGCGGCGCACACAACGGCACGGAGAGAGTCCAAAGCTCTCGGGCCTCCTCGGCGATGCGAACGATCTGCTCCTCGTCCGTGCCGCCCAGCGGCCCGGCCATGCGGTCCTGGTCTTTCAGGACCGCGAGGACACGCTGGACTTCCTGTGAGATCAGATCGTCCAACTCGATGCGGCGCGAGGGTTCGGGGAGCATCTCCTTGGTGAGCCTTCGAAGGAGGTCCACTCGGTCCGTGGCCTTCGCCTGTTCGACGGCGGCCAGGGCGGTGGCTGGGTCGGGCCTTCTCTCACCGAGCTGACGACTGATCGTGGTGACGAGTCTGACCACGTTGGCCGTGTGCTCCTCCCCGAACAGGTCCGAGTAGTTGAGGTCGCTCAGCACGCGTCCTGCCCCAAGGTCCCATTCGGGGACGGCTCCCGCGTCGAATCTCACCGGGATCAGCCAGACACGTCCCGGCGGTCTGAGACGTAACTCCTCGACGGCGAGCGACAGTTCCTCGTTCATGTAGGACTTGCCCTTTGCCCTGGAATTGTCCGAGAAGCAGGCCAGGAAGACGAGCGATCCGTCTCTGATCGCCGCGCGGATCTCGGTTCTCCAGGCATCGCCAGGCCCGAGGTCCTGGCGGTCTCGCCAGTACGGGATCTGCGCCGCCTCCAGGACAGCGCACAGGCCATCCACCCGATCCGAGTCCTCACGGACGTAGGAGATGAAGACGTGTTTGGCCACTTCGTCGCTCATGGGTCGGATGATAAATCCAGGCTCTGACACCGAGAGTTGTTTCAGAGCAGGCCGCCATCAGCGACTCGGCCGACGTGACGCCGCAGCCCTCGGACAAGGCTGCACGCGGTCAGCCAGTACTGCCTGAGCACCTTGCCTAGCCACACCCGGGACGGCGCAGAGCCTTTGGACGGTTTCGGGTTAACTCAATTTTTCAGGGGCCCTGAGCAGGGACGAAAGGCAAACCCGCCTGGTTCGCCGGTGAACACGTCGGTTTGGACGGACGCTGATACGACTGGCCGCGAGGGTGCCGACACCGGCACCATGAGGTCTCGACGGCGGGGCACGACCCCGCATCAATCCCACCCCGAAACGCCCGAGTTGGGTGTCGGGTGCCTGCCTGCCTGGAGTTGCACATGTCTGCCCTGCCCCTGCCCGCCAGCCCCGAGCCGTCGGCATTCTGCTCCACCCACCTACCGGAGCGCCCTCAGCAGAGCCGGCTCGGCATCCCCGAGGTTGTGGTCGTCGTCGTGGTCGTCCTGGCATCGGCAGCCCTGGCCGCCGGAAACCGGCCCGTTCCGGCCGCGCTGGTCGTGGTGGCCGCTGCCGCGGCTGACCTGATCACCGGCCGTCGTCCGAGCGCACTCGGCAGGCCCTCCCGCCGCCGCAGGCGGTGAGAATGGGCCGTCCCACCAAGCCCGTCGACGCCAGCGCCCACCCCCGGCTGCGGGCCCTGGCCGCGTACCTGCGCCAGCTCAAGGACGAGTCCCGCATCACCTACGCCACCCTGTCGGAGCGCACCGGGCCAGCGAACACGCCGGGATTCCGCGGAGCCTCCACCCTCAGCCAGGCCGCCCGCGGCACACACCTGCCACCGCTCGAGACCGTCCTCGCCTACGCCCGCGCTGCCGGCGACCCCGGCGGCTACTCCATACAGTGGCGCGAAGCGAAAACCCGGAGCCTGTGGAAGGCAGCCGCGGCCGAGAAAGCACGCCGGCACCTGTCAGGCCGGGCCCGACGGACCCGGCAGGTCCGCACCCAGGCATCCCTGGCCCAGGAACTGGCCCGACTGCGCCTGCGGGCCGGCCGGCCCTCTTACAGCGCCATCGAGCAGGCGACCAAAGCCGGCGGACACCGTGTGCCGCGTTCGACAGCCCACCTGATCCTGAGCGGGAAGGCCCTGCCCAGCCGCGAGCAGTTGTCCGCGCTCCTGCAAGCCTTCGACGTGAGTGCCCCGGACACCGCTCAGTGGCACACGGTCCTCAACCGGATCGAAGACCGCCGGCGACCGCCCGAGCCGCCGCCCCGGCGGTGGGGAGGGTACGTGTGCGCGGACGCCCACCCGGCCGTGCAGGAGCACCTCGAACGCCGCGAGCGCGACGAGGAGATCAAGCGCCGCACCGGTCAGATCCAGCCGGACGAGACGTACGAGGACTACGAGGACCGCATGCGCGAGAGGGCGTTCCAGCGAGCCGCAGAGGAATGGCTGGTCGAGGAGTACGAGGAGTACGAGGACGATGAGCCGGGGGGCGAGGCTGAGGAGCAGGCGCGGGCCGCCGAGCAGACCGCCTTCCGCGTCCGGCTGAGGGCCATGGTGGAGCCCGACAGCCCCCACGGAGCCGACTGAACGTGCCTGACAGTTCCCCGGGCCGACTGCCTGGCGTCTCCAGCCCACTGCCATCCCTCCTGCATGGCAGGGCCGGACTCGGGAGCACTCTTGAGTCCGACGCCAGCGTTACATAATCTCAGAGGTTGGCGTTACATAAATCTGGTCAATGTGATGTAGCGTCAGCTAGGCTGTGAAGTGGCGTTACATTTTGATGGCGCGGTGTGCCGCGCCTGCTGACGGCCGCCAAGCCGAAGCTCGGCTTCCCCGTAAACCCGCTCGCCGTTTCTGCCCTGGAGCCCTCAGGTGCCTTCCTCGCGTTCATCCCACACCGCCGGTGAGGCAGCTTCCGCCGCTGCAGTACCGGACAACCCCGCCAACGATGCCGCGCCCGCAGCTCCTGCATCGCCGACCGAGCCGACTCCACACTGGGCGGGGACCTGGCCCCTGCATCTCCCGACGACTCCCACCTTCTCTGCCAGCGCCGACCGCCGACAGGGAGCAGACAGTGAACCCGAGGCTGCCGACAGCCCGTTGACCGAGGCGGGAACAGCCTCCGCCGATCCGGCTGCGGAAACACCTCACGACCCTCCGAGTGAAGACCCCCATGCACCCGCCCGCCCGGCGACGCTGCACGAGGCCCGCAGCAAACTCCGACAGATGATCAACGCTGCCAGCGAAGGGCACACCACACCCCTGACCCGCGGCCCGCACCATGCCCTGCTCACCACCCCCGCCCACGCCACCGAACTGGGCTGGGACCTCACCCAAGCCACGACCCACAGCTTCGCGGACGCCCGCAAAAAGCTCGGGGATCTGATCCAGTCCGGCGCTGAAGGCCACCCCCAGGTGCTCTGCCGCCACAAGACCCCCGTCGCCGTACTGCTCCCCGCAACCGCGGACGGCACGCTCATCCCGCCCGAACCCCAAGCCGAACCCGCACCCGACACAGCAGCTCCAGCCGCACCCCCGGACTCCACCTCACCCCCTCAAGGCGAGCAAGCAGTCCAGAATCCCCTTGCGACCACAACGGCAGCCGAAGCGGCCGAAGAGCCCGCGCCCGCGCCGACAACTGCCCCTGCCGAAGCGGCCGCCGCACCCACCACGCCCTCAGAACCACAGCCAGCTCCGGCAGCCCCAGACACGCCCGCACCTACCCCCACACCCTCCGCTGCACCCGGCCCCGCCCCAGCGCCAACCGCCCCGCCGCCCAGCCCTGCCGCACTCCAGCACCCGGTCACTGCGCCAACTGCCCTTCCCCCGAGCCAGCCCGAGCCGAGCCCGCCGGCCTCCACTCCCGCGGAGCCCGGTTCCGGCCACGAGAGCGCCATCCCGGCCAGCGGCCCACAAGCCCTCACCGCGCCGCGCACTCCGCGACGCCTGGCGGTACTCGCCCAGGCCCTCGACACCGTCCTCCCGGCCGCCGCTCCCGCCGGTGAAACCACCACACCCGCACCCCAGATGGGTCTGCCGACCGGCATCCGCGCGCTGGACGACGTCCTCGGCGGCCTGCAGCCCGGACGCTTCTACCTCGTCGCAGCCGCTCCCGGCGCCGGATCCAGCCTGATCGCCACCGCCGCCGCACGCACCAGCGCCCTCGACCAGCACCGACCCGTGCTGTACGCCGCCTCCGGACTCACCCGCGCCGACGTCGCCGCACGGATCGTCGCCGCGCACCTGCCGGTCGACTACAGCCGCCTGCGAGCCGGCCGCCTCACCCCCACCGAACAGGACGATGCCGCAGCCCTCCACCACCACCTGGCCCAAGCCCCGCTGTACATCGACGACGGCACCGACCTGACCACCGACGCGATCGCCGAGAGCGTCCCCGACCTGCCCGACCTGGCCCTCGTCGTGGTCGACCGCCTTCAGACCACCGCAGACCCCCGGCTGCCGCTGTCCGGCCCGCCCCAGATCACCGACGCCGCCCAGGCTCTCGCCCACCTGGCCCGCACCCACGAGCTCCCCGTCCTCGCCGCCGTCGACACCGACGACCCCCAGCTGATCGCCACGCTCAGCCTCGACATCACCATCACCCTGACCCGCGACGCCGACCAGATCCACACCACGATCACCGAACGCGACCTCGGCCCCCAGGCCACCCTCACCCTCCACGCCGACCTCGCCCACGCCCGCATCACCGACCCCACCAACCCCTACGCCAGCCCCACCCCAGAGCCACAGACACCCCCGGCCGCGCCCCAGCACACCCCCGCACAGACCCCGCAGGCGCCTCTCCAAGCCCCCAACAGCCCGACCTCGGACTCCACACCCACCGAGCCCGCACCGACAGCCCACACAGCCGACCCACCCAGGCCATCGCCCCGCCGCACCGCCGCTCCACCTCCGCCCGTGGGCGGCTACGCAAACCGGGACTACAGCTACTTCACCGGCATGATCACCCGCGCCGTCGACGAAGCCCTCCACGACCACGACGGTGACGTCACCGCCGCAACCGAAGCCCTGGTGAAAAAGGCCGTACCGAACGCAATGGCCTTGTTCGAATCAACCCGCGTCGGCGGAAATTACGAGCACACCGTCTACCCGGAAACCCTCGAATTCCTCCGAAAGAAAACAAAAGACGGCGCCGACGAAATCTGGGAAGGCCGCCACAACTGGACCAACACCCACCTCATGGAAGCCCTCCAAAACGGCACCCACCCCCCGATCACCGTCTACGCCCTCGACACCAACGCCAGCTTCCTGTCCGCCTTCAAGACCCACCTGCCCATCGGCGCCCTGATCCACGACCCCAACGGCGGCTTCGACCCCAAGCGTTCCGGCATCTACCGCCTCCCCACCCGCCCCACCTGGCACCACCCCCACCTGCCCGACCCCATCGGCAACCGCCGCGAAGACGGCCCCGTCCTCCTCGACGACGCCACCATCCGCCTCCTCATCCGCTGCGCCCGCCTCGGCCTGTGCGAGACCCCGCACATCACCGAGTGCTGGACCTCCGGCACCAGCGAAGGCCTCCTGGAAAAATTCCGCCGCGTCCTCACCGAGGCCCGCACCAAAGCCCTCGAAACCGACGACACGGTGACCGTCGAATACATCAAGGCCATGTACTCGAAATTCACCTCCACCATCGGAGAATCAAGCGTCAACCGCGACATCCGCCGACCCGACTGGATGCACATCATCCGCTCCCAGGCATTCGCAAACCTCTGGTACAAATCCCACCGGGCACACAGCAACGGCCTGAGCGTCGTCCGTGTCCGCGGCACCGACGAACTCCACGTCGCCGGTGACTGGCGCGCGGTATTCACCGAAGGCCGCCTCACCACCCAGATGAAACAAAAAGACCAGTACCCCCTGCCGAGGAAGAGCGCCCGATAGATGTCGACCGACGGCTGGAAGAACTTCGGCAACTACGGCGCAGACCGCGACCCTGGAAACGTCCACGGCAAAATTGCCCTCGCCCGTGCCCTCGAAGACGCCCTCGAACGCATGATCATCGACGGCGGGATCAAATCCCCAGTAGGCACCCGCCGCGGCCTGAAAGCCCGCATGCGCTACCTCACCACCACCAAAGGCGGCCCCCAAGCCCTGGCCGACGCCGGCATCCACGCCACCCCCGCCACGATCCGCGCCTGGACCCGCGGCACCCAACGCCCGCGCCCAGCCAGCCTCGAAGCGATCGACACCGCCTACTGGAACCTGCGCGCCCACAACGTGCTCGCCAACCCAGGAGCCCTCAAACAGCACCTCAACCGAGGCGGCCGAGGCACCCGCATCGAGATCCACCCCGTCAACCAGACCGCCGTCGACGAACCACGCCGCCGCAGCAACCTGAGGATCCAGCACCGGCAGGTCCGCTACATCTGGGACGACGCCGTCGACGCCCTCGTCGCCAGCGACCTGGAGACCATGGAAGACCTCTGGGACGACGTCATCGCCGAACTCGACTCCGACTGGGGCGCCTACACCTACGTCTCCTACATCGGCATCGGCGCCTGACACGACCGCCCGCGGCCGGCCTGACCGACCCAAAGCGGCGCCGGCGCCCCGTAAGACCGATGGTCTGCAGGGAAGTGCCAGTTGAACGTCGTCTGTGCGTCAGTGGCGCAGGCGCGTGACCTGCGTGTTGACGCTGACGGGTGGTGCTCATTCGTTGCTGGCTGAGTGACGAAGGACCATGTCATTCTCACACCGACCACCAGGCACGGCCGGGACTAACTTCGCGGGCTACTCGGCGCCTACCGCACAGAACGCACCCCGCGTACGGCATGGGGCAGGCCCCGTCTATCGGACTTTTTGACAGGAGAGTGCCCTCGGAACGTGCCAGGAGCCCGGGCGGAAAACCCGACCTCACCCGCTGGCTGCACGACCGCCGCTGCGAGCACGGCGACGACCTGGAACTGGTGATCTGGGATGAGACGGGCTACGGCATCCCCTGGGAACTGTTCTGGCTCGACACCCCGCCCCGTTCCCCACAACGGGCCGGCTGGCTCGGCGGGTTGATCACGCTCACACGCTGGCTAACCGTCAACGCCGCCTGGTCCGTCGTACGCGAGTACGCCGAGCCCCATACCTGCGCAGGCCCCGTCGCCGCCTACATCGCCGAAGACATGCGCCACGACGACCGGCTCCTGCACGCGTACGCATCCGAAGGCATCGCCGGGGTGCGGGGCCTGCCCAAAGCATTGGCGGCTGGCGACCCCCTGGGCATGGTGTACGTCGCCTGTCACGGCACATTCGGGCGCGGGGAAGACGACTGCCTGCTCGGTGACGTGCCCCTGGTGATGCTGGAGGGCGGCAACTCATTCGAACGGCTGGCGTCCGCCGCCACCTTCGTCTTCCTCAACGCCTGCCATTCCGGTCAGCTCCTCGCCGATGAGGGCGAGTACGCGGACCAGACCCAACGCGGCTTCTCCGAGCTGTTTCTGCGCTCCGGGGCGGCAGGCGTACTTGCCACCAGTGGCGCGATCGGAGACGAGGAGGCCCACCAGATGGCCGACGAACTCCTGCAACTCCTCAGTGCCCGCCCCCACACACCGATCGCCGTAGCCCTGCGCGAACTGCGCTCAACGGTGGCCCATTTGACCCCGGCAGATCTGCTGGACGTAGACGGTAAGGAGGAGCAGCGGCGCCTGTTGCCGTTGCTGTACCGCTTTATGTATGTCTACTACGGCAGTCCGCGCACCGTGGTCACTCTCACTGCCCGTGAGGCATCGACATGACCACCGTGCGCGTTAAACCACGCGTCGCCTGGCCCCGCTCCGTGGTGGCTGGCGAGCCGTTCCTGGTCTCCGTGGACCTTGCCCTCGTCGACACCGGCGGGGAGCCATGGCCCTTCGAGGACGAGGAGATCGAATTTACCTGCCTCCTAAATGGCGGGCGGTACTTCCGTGTTGAGGCGGTCCATGACGCGAGTGTCGTGCTGCACCGCTTCGGCGGCTCCTACGGCCCGGCCGAGTTTGTGGTGGTGACCCGGACGACGTCCGGCAGGCATTCCCTCCGGCTGACTCCGCTCACGTCCCACGGTGTGGTCATGGGATCGGTGGAGGTTCCTGTCCAGGTCGGACCGGCGACCGCGGAGGCCGGGACGAGGGTGGTGAAGCTGGCCCCACGAGCGTGGTCCAACGCACCGGTACCGGTACGAAGGATGGAGGCGGGACAGGTCGCCGAGATCATCGTATTGCGGCCCGGAGGCCTGCCGGGACGGCGCGGTTCCGGATACCGGGTCGGGCCCGTGTACGTGCTGACGGCCGCTCATGTCGTCGCTGGCCCGACCGCCTCGGTCCAGGTGTGTTTCGACGCCCACCGGCCGGGGGAGTGGAGCGCCGACGCCCACGTCGTCCTGCTGTCCGAGGCGGCGGACCTGGCACTGCTGGAAATCACAGCTGTCCCGCCCAACCTGCCCCCCATCGTCTCGCCGCGCTACGCCGCCATCCCAGAGGCCGACGCGATCTTGCCGTTCAGCGCTGTCGGCTTCCCCCAGTTCCAACTCCGCACAGACCCCGGTTCCACGCAGATCGTGTACCGCGACTCCTGCCTTGTGCGCGGAACGATCTCAGTTCTGTCCAACCGCCGTGAGGCCACAATGGAGCTGGTCGTCGCCCCACCGTCCGTCGGCGTCGCGCCAGAGCGCTCCCCGTGGGAGGGCATGTCCGGGGCCGCAGTGTGGTGCGACGGCGCCTTGGTTGGCATGGTGAGCTTTCACCACCGATCCGACGGGATTGGCAGGCTGGCGGCCTGCAGGGTGGACCGCTGGTACGACCTCCTGTCCCCGGCGGAACTGGAACTGCTCCAGCACGACGCCGGCCTGCCCCCGCGCGACGAACTCGCCCCTGCTGACGTCACCAGCACCTCGAACCAGGCCGTCGTGTTTGCCGACCTGCCCGCCGACCTGCCGCTACACGAACTTGCCGATCTCGTCGACGCATTGACGGCCCTCCCGCTGCTGCGAAGCCCGAACGGCATGAGCGTCCTCCTCGACAGCATCGACCCCGTGATCCCCGCAACCAGCCCCCGCTCCGCCAACCTGCGGATAGACCTTTTCGGCATCGTGCGGACCTGCCTGCGCTACCCGGGCACGCTCGGCCAACTACTGGAGGCCGTACGTCTGCTGGAGGGCCCGTCCATGGAGACGGAACGCGTCGACCATGTGGCTGGCGAGCTGACACGGCGGTGCGGACACGATACTTCCAACTGACTTGGGCTACGCCTGAGTCGAACGAAGCGGGAAGTCGGCCGCCGCGCCATTCGCGGCTTCGCCAGCTCCACAGGAGCCGTCGCCGTCCTCGAGTGGTGGCTGCGCACCCGCTGAACCGCTGTTGGTCTGCAGGGGAGTGCCAGTTGAACGTCGTCTGTGCGTCAGTGGCGCAGGCGCGTGACCTGGGTGTTGACGCTGACGGGTGGTGCCAATTCGTTGCTGGCATGAGTGACGAAGGGCCGATGTCATTCTCACGCGGACCACTACTGCGGAACCCGCTGTCCGCTACCGGGTGACTAGCGTCGTCATGCAGGGCACCGGCCCCTAGCCGGTGCCCTGCATGACGACGCCACAGTTGTTGCCCAACGCCGGTTCCAGCAACGCTTCAAGTTGG